>NZ_UUOC01000052.1 GCF_900590755.1 Pseudomonas viridiflava
GTTAAAGAGCGGTTGGTTGATTCTTTCGTCTCAACCGAGGCGCGCATTCTACAGCAGCCTCTGTATCTGTCAAGCGGTTATTTTAAGAAGTTTTCCAAGTTTCCTTATCAACTTCAACCACTTGCGCTTCGATCAACATCACGTTGCTCGTTAGCGGGAGGCGAATTCTACAGCGTTACAACCTGCTGTCAACTACCTTTTTTCACCGCTTTCGATCAACTTCATCGAAGCCTCTTCTTCGCTAACCTAATCGTCCAACTCATTGATTATCAAGGAGTTTTTCGTTCTGTCTGCGCCAGAAGAGGTGCGAATTATAGAGAGATTCAGAGGGCCGTCAACCCCTTATTTCAGCTTTTGCGCAAATAGCCCAAATCGTCCGTTTCTTCTATATAGAAGCTATATAGGGAAGCGTTACAGCACACCCGCCTCACGCAGCCCAGCGATATCCGCAGCATGAAGGCCAAGCAGCGTCTCAAGGACCATATCGGTGTGCTCGCCTAATAAAGGAGGTGCGCTTCGATACTCGACCGGCGTTTCAGACAATCGAATAGGGCTGGCGACCTGCGGGACACTGCCGCCCAGTGCATGGGGCAGACTGAGCGCTAAACCCCGCGCTTGAACCTGGGGATCAGCGAAGACCTGCGCCAGATCGTTAATAGGCCCACAAGGTACGCCCGCACGCTCCAACTCAGAGACCCACTGCGCAGTCGTCTTGAAGACCGTCGCCTGACGTATCAACGGAATCAGCTCAGCACGATGAGCCACGCGTAGCTTATTAGTAAGAAAGCGCGGATCGTCCGCCCACTGCGACTGACCGGCAACCTCGGCGAACTTGCGGAACTGACCGTCGTTACCCACCGTCAGGATGAAGTCCCCATCGGCCGTTGGAAAATCCTGATACGGCACGATATTCGGATGCGCATTACCCAACCGCACAGGAGCAACGCCTGTGGTGAGGTAGTTCAACGCCTGGTTAGCCAGACACGCCACCTGGACATCGAGCAAAGCCATATCGATATGCTGCCCCTGCCCGCCCTGTTCCCGATGCGCCAACGCCGCGAGGATGGCAGTGCTTGAATAGACACCTGTCAGCACATCAGTCAGCGCGACACCTACCTTCACCGGACCAGCCCCCTCAGCGCTCTCTTCGCGCCCGGTCAGGCTCATCAAGCCGCCCAAGCCCTGAATCATGAAGTCGTAGCCTGCACGACGGGAATACGGACCTGTTTGGCCAAAGCCTGTAATAGAGCAGTAAATCAGCCTTGGGTTGATCGCCCTTAGGGATGCGTAGTCCAGCCCATAAGCCGCAAGACCACCCGCCTTGAAGTTTTCGATCAGGATGTCGGACTTCGCAGCCAGCTCCCGAACCAGCTTCTGCCCCTCAGGCAAAGTGAAGTCGATAGTAACCGACTGCTTGTTCCGATTCGCAGACAGGTAGTACGCAGCCTCACTGGTGTTCTCACCCTGCGGATCCCTGAGGAAAGGCGGCCCCCATGCACGAGTGTCATCGCCCTTCCCCGGCCGCTCTACCTTGATCACTTCTGCCCCTAGATCCGCCAGAATCTGCCCCGCCCAAGGCCCAGCCAAGACACGCGACAAATCCAATACCCGGATATGCGAAAGCGCCCCCATATTCAGACTCCTTAATAGAAAGCCTGAATGCCGGTTTGCGCTCGCCCCAGAATCAGCGCATGAACGTCGTGAGTGCCTTCATAAGTGTTCACCACTTCAAGATTGACCAGATGCCGGGCGATGCCGAACTCATCAGAGATCCCGTTACCGCCGAGCATGTCGCGGGCCATCCGGGCGATGTCCAGAGACTTGCCACAGGAGTTGCGCTTCATGATCGAAGTAATCTCCACTGCCGCAGTACCTTCATCCTTCATACGTCCGAGGCGCAGGCAGCCCTGCAGCGCCAGAGTAATTTCAGTCTGCATATCGGCAAGCTTCTTCTGGATCAACTGATTGGCCGCCAAAGGACGCCCGAACTGCTGGCGGTCCAAGGTGTATTGCCGTGCGGTATGCCAGCAAAACTCCGCCGCACCCAATGCCCCCCATGAGATGCCATAGCGCGCTGAATTGAGACAGGTAAACGGTCCCTTCAGACCGCGCACATCCGGGAAGATGTTCTCCTCAGGAACAAACACGTTATCCATGACGATTTCGCCCGTGATGGATGCACGCAGCCCGACCTTGCCATGAATAGCCGGCGCACTAAGCCCCTCCCAACCTTTCTCCAGGACAAAACCACGAATGTCTCCAGCATCGTCCTTGCCCCAGACCACGAACACATCCGCAATCGGGCTATTGGTGATCCACATCTTGCTGCCCGACAGCCTGTAGCCGCCTTCGACTTTCTTTGCACGAGTAATCATCGCACCCGGGTCAGAACCATGGTTCGGCTCCGTCAGACCAAAACAGCCGATCCATTCACCGGATGCCAGCTTGGGCAAGTACTTCTGTTTTTGTGCCTCGGTACCAAACTCATTGATCGGCACCATGACCAGCGAGGACTGAACACTCATCATGGAGCGATAGCCGGAGTCGATACGCTCGACCTCCCGCGCAATCAGCCCGTAGCACACGTAGTTCAGGCCACTGCCGCCGTATTCTTCAGGGATGGTCGCGCCGAGCAGGCCGATTTCGCCCATTTCGCGAAAAATGGCCGGATCAGTCTGCTCATGGCGAAAGGCTTCAAGCACCCTTGGAGCCAGCTTGTCCTGGGCAAACTGAGCCGCGCTGTCACGGACCATGCGCTCCTCTTCAGTGAGTTGTTGGTCCAACAGCAGCGGATCAATCCAGTTGAAGCTTGCCTTGCCAGCCATGAGTCACCCTCGATCATTGAATACGTATGCGAAGATCCTAGACCCGGATCAACACACCCACAAACGATGAATCCGCACGCTGTTGTGCTAATTTCTCACTCCGAGATCAACCACAAGAACAATATTGGCTGTGATTAGTGAGGGCCGCGTACATGCGCCGTAAAATCCCCAGCACTGCAGCATTAGTGAGTTTCGAAGCCGCAGCTCGTCACGAAAGCTTCACCAAGGCCGCCGATGAGCTTTCCCTCACCCAAAGCGCCATCTGCCGACAGATCGCCAGCCTGGAATCCTTCCTCGGTATAGAACTTTTCCGACGCTCCCGAAGGGGCGTGAAGCTGACAGAAGCAGGCTTGTCCTACAGCCGGCGCGTCGCGACACAGCTGGACGCAGTAGAGCGCGATACACTTTCAGTGATGGGCAATCAGGGCGCCAACGCCATTGAGCTGGCCGTCGTGCCCACCTTTGGCACTCAGTGGCTACTGCCGCGCTTGAAAGACTTTCAAAAGCTGCAGCCTGAAGTCACGGTCAACCTCACCAACCGAACCCGCCCCTTCCTGTTTGCCGACACCGATTTCGACGCCGCCATCTACTTCGGCGATGCCGACTGGCCAGGCACCGAAGCCTACCGGCTGATGGGCGAAAACCCCGTGCCAGTCTGCAGCCCTGCTCTGCTGAACGGCCAGAAAAACCTTGAGGCGACACAAATCGCTGAGTTACCACTACTCCAGCAAACCACACGCCCCTATGCCTGGCGACAATGGTTCAGCAGCCTGGACATGTCCGTCGCCCGAGACATGACCGGCCCGCGCTACGAATTGTTCTCGATGCTCGCCCAAGCCGCCAGCCACGAAATGGGCATAGCGTTGATCCCACCCTTCCTGATCCAGCGCGAGCTGGCCGACCAACGCCTGGTAGTCGCCAACGCCCACGCACTCTCAAGCCCCAAGGCGTACCACCTGATGATTCCCGTGCGTAAAGTCGAGTCCGCGTCGTTGCGTGCGTTTCGGGATTGGCTTGTTAGGCAGGCCAAAGATTATGAAGACTTGTAGCCCCTGAAAATGCAGGTTTTGTGAACTGGTTTACCTGACGCGTCCTAAGGATTGTAGGAAACGTCGCCAGCACACTGTGGAAACTTCCGAGAGTGACCCTGACGGGTAGAGTTACGGCTTGTCTTCATTTACCCTCCAAAACTTCAACGGCAGGATGCATCTCACAAACGATGTTCCAAAGGTATGTGAAAAGGGATTTATCAGCGATGGCTGACGGCAACTGTTACTGGTGGTCGGCGGAAGTTGTAAGTCTCGTTTCTTGATTGGTTTCGCAACAGAATTTTCTGTTCGCAGGTCTGGAGGAAATATGGCTTCAAATAGTTTTCAGAATGAAGTGCCCAAGGCACGAGTCAATATCAAGCTTGATTTGCACACTGGCGGCGCGCAAAAGAAAGTTGAGCTGCCTCTCAAGCTGATGGTTATGGGCGACTACAGCAACGGCAAAGAGTCGCGGCCGTTGTCTCAAAGAAGCAAGATCAATATTAATAAAAATAACTTTGACAACGTATTGGCTGAATTTTCGCCGAGCCTGAAGCTTGCAGTAGAAAACACGTTGGCTGGCGATAACTCCGACACTTCAGTCGAGCTAAATTTCCAAAGCATGAAGGATTTCGAGCCAGAGCAGATAGCTCGGCAAATACCCGAAATGAGGGCTCTGCTCGCGATGCGTAATCTGCTGCGCGATCTGAAATCGAATCTGTTGGACAACGCAACCTTCCGCCAAGAGCTGGAGCGCATCCTAAGAGATGATGCCTTGAGCAATGAGTTACGCGCCGAACTGGCTGCTTTAGCTCCCCTGGAAAATCGTTAACTCAATTCGGTTCGTTTAAAAGGAAGTAGCCACATGTCCGCGAAACAGTCTTCCGCACAATCGGGCGGCGATACAGTACTGTCTGCAGAAAGCCAAAGTGTTTATGGCACTCTGTTCGAAAAAATCAACTTGAACCCCGTGACAACGCTCACTGGCATTGATGTATTTCAGACAGATGAAGCACTGGCCGACGCCTCGACTGACGAGCGTGTCACTGCAGCAGTCAGTGTGTTTTTGAATCTGCTCAAACAGTCCTCGAAGAAAGTAGAGCGGCTGGATAAGACGTTGTTGGATACACACATCGCCTCTCTTGATGAGCAAATCAGCCGTCAGCTCGACGCAATCATGCACCATGAGGATTTCCAGCGAGTTGAATCCATCTGGCGCGGCGTCAAGTCACTGATTGATCAGACCGACTTCCGTCAAAACGTGCGAATCGAACTACTGGATGTTAGTAAAGAACATCTCATCCAAGACTTCGAAGATGCGCCGGAAATCGCCCAAAGCGGTTTATATACGCACACCTACACCCAGGAATATGACACGCCGGGTGGCGAGCCTATCGCGGCGGCTATTTCCAACTACGAGTTCGACCGCAACCCTCAAGACATCGCCCTTCTGCGCAATATTTCGAAAGTGGCAGCGGCGGCGCACATGCCTTTCGTTGGTTCTGTGGGGCCTGCGTTCTTCGGCAAGGAGACGATGGAAGAAGTCGCAGCCATCAAGGACATCGCCAATTATTTCGACCGCGCTGAATACATCAAGTGGAAGTCCTTCCGCGACAGCGACGACTCTCGGTATATCGGTCTGACCATGCCACGCGTGCTCGGCCGCCTGCCTTATCAGCCAATACTGGCTGACCTCAAGGCTTACCCCGCACGACATCCCGAGCAGGTCTATCTGGAGCTGGCCAAACTGGCTGGCAGCCTGCTCACCTTTTCGCTGGAACACGACATCGACAAGATTCCAGCCTATCGCCACGATCAGCTGGAACAAGTTTTCCCGCCCTTATTGAGCATCATCTCCACGCTGCTTGAGGCCAGCTTGCCATCGCGGGTTATTGCCTTGGAACTGGAAGAGTCCGGAGCAAACCGCTGGAAGGTCAGCCTCAACGATCCGCGCCTTTGTGAGCCTGATGGCGCTGACTTCTATCTGTCGGTGCGTTGCCGCATGCCGGCCGCTCAGCTACAGAGCCAGTTCCCACGACTGTGCAAAGCGGGTGCGCCGGATGATGTCGACAAACTGGTCAATGCCGCTCTTGACGGCATCCCCTTGCAGTCACTCAGCCACGTCCCGGCCGCAATCCCATTGCGACTGGAGAACCAGTACTTCGCCATGGACCTCAGTCACGCCAAAGGCCAAGCCATGCTCGCCGCTGGAGCCTGTGCTTTTTATGTGCCAAGCACATTGACGGACGTGAGGCTTGAACTGTTTGCGGTGCTACGCACATGAGCCTGATCACAGCCAAAAACCCAAAATCCACACCTCTGAACATCGACTCGTTGTTGCAAGACAGCTATCTGCTGGTAGTAGAGCTGCGACAAGGCAGCTCGGTACGGGACAGCGGGGAGCTAGCGAATCTTTGCGCAAAGCAGATCAAATACGTCCGTAAGCAGCTGGAGAAAACAGGCTTGAGCCCGCGCAGCATCGACCATATCAGTCATGCCCAGTGCGCCTTGCTTGATGAAACGGTCCTGACTTGCGCTGCACCAGACGCACGCGATAAATGGGCAGGCGAACCCTTGCAGGCCAAGTTCTTCAGTCGCCATCAGGCTGGCGAATTTCTTTACGAGGAAATGCGCGAAGTATTGCGTGAACCAGCACCTGATCTGCTTGTACTGACGGTATTTCAGCGAGTGCTGATGCTGGGCTTTCAAGGTCGTTATCGCGAAGCAAACGACCCGGAGCGCGCACAGTTGCTTGCTGCGCTGAATACGCATGTTGCACCGCTGAAGCTTACCCACACGCTACCGACAAAGTTGGAGTTCGGGCCCCGGATGGGCGCGTTGTTCTGGAGCCAATCACCACTGATCAATGCGCTTGCGGTCGGAACGCTGCTTGCCGGTTGCTGGTGGGGGCTGGACCAATTTTTAGGCCACATGATCGCCACGCTTACGCCCGAGCTTCTGAAATGACGCTCAACCTCATGCGGAGTCTTTGGCTTTGGGCAGGCGCACTTACTCTGGCGCTGCTGGCTATCGTTCCGTTATCCACTGGGCTGCGCACGATCGCGGTGCTTGCTGTCGCATGCCTGGTGATTCTGGCGTGGATCAAGACGGGTCGATTGGCGGCGCGGCAGAGCGAAGCGCTGGTTATGGCCGACGGCATGGCCTTGCCCTCGCAGGCTTACCGTCGACCGGTTGTCCTGGTCTGCGGCGATGGACTTATCGGTCTCTTCGGCGCAGTACCCGTCGACCAATTGGCCGTCCGCGTGACAGAGCAGGGCTGCTACCTGCGAGTCCCTGAACTCGGTCAGCTGTCAGCATTGGCTGAAAGCCTACTGACTGCGCGCCCGGATTGGCGCGGGCAACTCAGCGTCATGTACGTCGTCAACTGCGCTGAACATTCCGATACAGAAGAACTCGCTAGCCGTGGGCGAAATTCCCGACAGCTGCTTTGCAGTTCAAGGCTTCGGCGCCAGCCAGCCTGTCGCCAGCAATGACACTGAGAACGGCCGCGCGGCGAATCGGCGCGTCGATATCCGTCTGGTTCCGGAAGTGGGGGCTTGCGTGCTTTCCACTGCGGAGTCGGGCAGAACCCCCCAGCCGCAAACCGCGGCAATCAATCAATGAAAGAAGGAGCTTCACATGGCAAATCCAGTTCACCTGTGGCTAAGAACTGAAGGTGGAAATACTTATATCGAGGGCTCCTCCACTGTCAGTAAGCGTGAGGGCAGCATTGAGGTGCTCGCCCTGGACCACACCGTGGAGATCCCAACCGACGCCCATACGGGCAAATTGACTGGGACACGAATTCACACTCCTTTCCGGTTCACCAAAGAGATCGATGTCAGTACCCCTTACCTCTACAAAGCCGTGAGTAAAGGAGAGACGATCGACCGGGCAGAGTTTGACTGGTACCAGATCGAAAATGGTAATGAGGTCGTGTACTTCAAAACCCTCCTGGAGAAAGTCAAGGTAGTGAAAGTCGAGTCCAAGTTACATGACACCAAGGACCCGGCCAAAGCTCATTACAAACATATGGAAGAGGTGGAACTGCGCTACGAGAAAATCACGTGGGAAATTGTAGATGGCGCTCACAAACACGCCGATGAGTGGAATGAGCGCTAAGCCATCCTGATGTCATAGGGCCGGCGGGTGTGCCCCGCCCGCTGGTCCTTCACCGCAAACCAGCCTAGATCGACGCAAACACCCGAATCAAGTACCGAGAAATCTAGAACAAGGACGCCCCCCTGCATGGCACACAATTCAACCCGTTTGCTACGTCGCCTCAATCCCTACTGCGTTCAGGCGCTGAGTGCAGCGGCTTCGCTGTGTCAGAACCGCGCTCATGCACATATCAGCATCGAACACTGGCTGCTGAAGTTGCTGGAGCAAGGCGAAGGCGATCTGACCCTAATCGCGCGGCGCTACGAATGGGATATGGATGCGCTATGGCGTGGGCTGCTTGATCACCTCGACACCTTGCCGCGCAGTGTGCAGAGCAAGCCACAACTGTGTGAAAAACTGCAGCAACTGATCAAGAACGCTTGGCTGCGCGCCTCGCTGGACGAGAACAACGACAACGTACGCTCTGTCCATGTGCTAGGTGCTTTGCTGGAAAAACCTGACCTGCTCAATTGCGAAGCAACCTGGCCGTTGCTCAGTCTGGGCGAAGCTCAGTTGCACCAGCTAATTCCATTACTTGATCAACATTCCGAAGAGCGGCCACAGCTACAAAAAGAAGCTGCCTTGAACTCGGCATCAGTGTCCTCAAACGCACTGACTCATTCCCCTTCCAGCTCCGCGACACAAGACGCCCATTTGGCGGTGCTGGAGAGATTTACCCAAGACATTACCGCCAAGGCCAAAGCCGGGCAGATTGACCCGGTATTAGGCCGTGACGATGAAATCCGTCAGGTCATCGATATCCTCAGTCGGCGACGCAAGAACAACCCGATTCTGGTTGGCGAGCCTGGTGTAGGTAAAACTGCGCTAGTCGAAGGCCTGGCATTGCGGATCGCCGAAGGCAATGTCCCGGACAGCCTCAAGTCAGTGAGCCTGCGCACCCTCGACCTCGGGCTGTTGCAAGCTGGCGCGGGCGTCAAAGGCGAATTCGAACAACGCCTGAAAAACGTGATCGTTGCCGTGCAGCAATCACCAAACCCGATACTGCTTTTTATCGATGAAGCCCACACGTTGATCGGCGCAGGCAATCAGGCAGGCGGGGCTGATGCGGCAAATCTGCTCAAGCCAGCCTTGGCTCGCGGCGAACTGCGCACCATCGCGGCCACCACCTGGAGCGAGTACAAACAATACTTTGAACGCGATGCGGCGCTGGAGCGGCGCTTCCAGATCGTCAAAGTTGACGAGCCGGACGACGCCAATGCGTGCCTGATGTTGCGCGGCCTTAAACCCCGTTATGCCTGCCACCACGGCGTGCACATTAATGATGCAGCGGTGCAGTCTGCCGTCAGCCTTTCACGTCGCTACCTGACCGGTCGCCAGTTACCAGACAAAGCCGTTGACCTGCTCGACACCGCCAGCGCGCGAGTGCGCATGAGCCTGGATTGCGAGCCGCAGGCGTTAGTGCGCCTAAAGTCTCAACAGACCGCACTGGAACTGGAACGCCACGCACTGGAAGAAGACGCGCAACTCAGTGGCAGCGATTCCAATGAACGCTTGGCCGTTATCGCTACGCAATGCACTGAACTACGCAACCAGCAACAGTTACTGGAACAGCAATATCAGCTCGAACTCGACCTGACACAGCAACTGCTCAACGCACGTCAGGCCGGGCCGTCAGCGCTTGAAACCTGCGCGGAGTTACAGCAACGCTTGAGCGACGCTCAGGGAAACCAGCCCCTACTCTCCCTCGATGTAGACAGCCGCAGCGTGGCCGAAGTGATCGCCGACTGGACCGGCGTACCGCTGGGCAGCCTGCTCAAGGATGAACAGTCCAACCTGCTGGCGCTGGAACATCAATTGGCCGAGCGAGTAATTGGCCAGGACGTTTCTCTTACGGCGATGGCACAGCGTCTGCGTGCAGCCAAGACCGGCTTGACCGAAGAAAAGGCCCCGCTCGGCGTCTTCCTGTTGGTCGGCACCAGCGGCGTGGGCAAGACCGAAACTGCGTTGGCGTTGGCCGACAGTCTGTTCGGCGGCGAGAAGTCACTGATTACCATCAACCTCTCCGAGTACCAGGAAGCCCACACCGTCAGCCAACTCAAAGGCTCGCCGCCGGGTTACGTCGGTTACGGCCAGGGTGGCGTGCTCACCGAAGCAGTACGCCAGCGCCCCTACAGCGTTGTGCTCCTCGATGAGGTCGAGAAAGCCCATCGCGATGTGCTGAATATTTTCTATCAAGTCTTTGATCGCGGCTTTATGCGTGATGGCGAAGGCCGGGAAATCGACTTCCGCAATACCGTCATCGTCATGACCTCAAACCTTGGCAGCGATGAACTTCAAGCCTGCCTGCAAGCACAGCCGGAAGCGCCGGAGAGCACGCTGCACGAACTGATGCGGCCGATCCTGCGCGAGCATTTCCAACCCGCACTCCTGGCACGCTTTCAGACGTTGATCTACCGCCCGCTGCAAGCCGATGCGCTCAAGAACATCGTTGCCTTGAAACTCGCCAAAGTCGCCAAACGCCTGCATCGCCATTACGGCCTGGACTGCCAGATTGACGAATGCCTGCACGACGCCTTGGTTGCCGCATGCCTGTTGCCCGACACCGGTGCACGCAACATCGACAGCCTGCTCAACCAGCAAATCCTGCCCGTGCTTAGCCAGCAATTGCTGCAACGGCAGGCTGCCCAGCAGAAAACCTGCGGCGTGACCTTGGGCTACAGCGAAGAAGACGGTATCACCTTGAAGTTCACCCCCGCATTGGACGCGAACTCACTCAACGCCACGGAAGCCTGAACATGAGCGACCATAACCGCCACAAACTCAGGGTCTCTGAGATCAAGGCAACGCTTGATGTCCTGACCTTCACCGGCGAAGAACGCCTTAGCCAGCCGTTCAAATACACGATCGAATTCACCTGTACTGAACAGGACCTCGCGCCTGCACAAATACTCGGTCGTAAGGCCTGGTTCAGCCTTTATGGTCCGCCGCCGAAGTTTCCCCAGATGAGCCCTGACTGGCTGACTGTTATCCCCGAGCCGCCGTTGCGCACGGTCTATGGCGTGGTCACCGGACTCAAGCGGCTTTCCGATTCAAGGGATGAAGCTCGCTATGAAATCATTTTGCAGCCGCGCCTTGCCCTGCTCGACAGAGGCAAGCAGTACCGCATTTATCAAAAGCGGTCAGTGCCGGAGATCGTTGAGAGCATATTGCTGAGCCGCCATGGCTTTAAAAACTATGACCTGAACTTGCAGCTGCAGCGTGAATATCCCAAGCGCGAACAGGTCATGCAATACGGCGAAAGCGACCTGGCCTTTATCACCCGCCTGCTGGCTGAAGTGGGTATCTGGTATCGCTTCGTGCATCACAACGAGTGGCATTTTGAGATAGCAGAGTTTTGCGATCACCAGCGCTTTTACCAGTTCGATATCGAACTTGCCCGAGAGCACGCAACCCAGTGGGCGGAATGGCTACTGCCTATCAGCTCCGATTGCCCGGCGGGTCAGGATCCCGGTTATGACGATGACTTCCAGCTCATACGCGAAGAGGTCAACAAACTGTCTGGAGCCGACCCCGATCAAGTCATTCAGTTGGCTCAGAAAGTTCTGACTCAAACCGGTAAGGATTTGCGAGTCGCGACTTATTACCTGTGGGCACGGTTGCACAAGAATGGTGAGCGAGGGTTGGCTGAAGGCCTTAGCCTGATTGCCGCCTTAGTAGAGGGTTACGCCGAGGTCCTTCCCGCAAGGGTGACTAGCCGCAAAATGGCGTTGGAGTGGCTGACCAGCGGCAAAGTGCTGGACAGTCTGTCGCTGTATCCGGAGGTGGTGAACGCAGAAGCCGAGCGGACCGTTGCTGCTTTGGCTTGGCTAGAAAAAGCCCTTGAAGCATGGCCTGAAGATCAGCGCCCCGATTTGTGCGGATTGCATGGCGCGCTGTCAGCTCGGTTGGCGCAGTCAGGGGGAACACAGGCGCTGGTGCCGCAGAAAACGGTCAGCCAGGAGTCAACAGCTCTACTTGCCACACCGATGGCATCACCAAAATCCGGACGGGACTTGTTGAACAGTGGCCGCGCGCTGGCATGTTATCTCCGCGAAAAGCCGGAAGGCTGGCTGGCAGCCCATCGTTTAATGAAGAGTTTGCGTTGGGACACCATCCAGCAACCTCCACCTCTAGACACCAGCGGTAACACCCGCCTGGACCCGCCACGTGGGGAGTATCCGACGCGACTGAAACGCTTGTATCAGCAACAGAACTGGCTTGAGTTGATGGATAAGGTCGAGCAGATGTACGGCGAAGGTGTAAATCATTTCTGGCTCGATCTGCAGTGGTACCTCTGTCAGGCACTGAGCAAACAGCCCGCCCCCCAGGACAGTTGGGCGGATATCGTCAAGCGCGATCTGGGCATGATGCTGGAGCGTCTGCCTGGCATGGAAACGCTGCGCTGGAGCAACGGCACACCGTGCGCCGATGAGACCACTCGTGAGTGGATCGCCCAACACGTCAGCGGCAATCGCCCTCAGCAATATTTACCTGTCCCCGCGACAGGCCCGGCGATTGCCGATAGCGACATCCTTTCACTGGAAGCCGAAGCCTTGGCGCAAGCCGACACCAACGGTATCGAGCAAGCCCTCGCTTGAGCAACAAAGCCTTTCACTAGAGCTCACCGCCACCAACGGGCAATTACCACGCAGAGCGCTGCAAAGCACTGTGCTCGACTCCGTCGTGCAATCCGCGCAGGTGGGATTACGGGTGCGAAATCTGTCCGCCCCCACCCTGCCCTGCTACCCGCCGAATCGGGATCGTTTCCATTGGCGAGTGCTCAGTCATTTGGGTTCGAACTTTCTACCGATGCTCGACAGCGCCGAAGTGCTGCGCGGCACCTTGGCGCTCTATGACTGGACCGGTAGCGAACTGAATCGTCGTCGGCTGGCGGCAATTGTCGAGGTCAAACATCACCTGATCCAACGCTTCGAAAAAGGCTTCCTGCTGCGCGGGGTTGATATCGAAGTCACGCTGGATGCCAACGGCTTTTCTGGCGAGGGTGATATCAGCTTGTTCGGCGAAATGCTCAACCGCTTCTTCGCGCTGTATGCCGACATCCACCTCTACAACCAGCTCACGCTGATACTGCAACCAACTGGAAAGTGCCTGCGATGGAACGAGAATCACAGCCAGCGTATTCCCGGCTAAATGCCACAGGTTTGCTGGATACGCTGAAAGGTCGGGTGTCTGAGGCCAACTTGTATCGCTTCTGCCAGTTACTGGAACAAGCGATGCCCAATCATCCGCCCTTGGGCAGTACTGCGCATCCCGCTGATGATCCGGTTCGCTTCCGACCAGATCCGGGGATGGGCTTTCCTGCCAGCGAGTTGAAGGCAATTGAAACGGCAGATCCTGAGCGCCCTCCTACAGTCCGAACCCGCGTGCTCGGGCTTTACGGTGTCGACTCGCCGTTACCAACAGCTTATCTGGACGACATTACCCAGCGCCGGGAAGGGCATGAAGCGCTGGAAGCCTTCCTCGACATTTTCAACCACCGAATCTTCACCCAGTTCTATCGGGTGTGGCGCAAATATTCCTATCCCGCAAGTTTCGAGGCTGGCGGAAAAGACGCAACCTCCCAATGCCTGCTTGGTTTGATAGGCCTGGGGATTCCGGGAACTGCCCAGCAAATCGCTACGCCGGTATCGCGCTTTTTGGCTTTGCTCAGTGTGATGCGCCTGCCCACTCGCAATGCTGAAGGCATCGTTGCGCTGGTCAAGCTATTGGCACCCAACACCACGGCAAGGGTTGTCCCGCACTTGCCGCAGAGGGTCCTGCTGGAACAACCCGCCAGCCTTTCCTACTCCCAACCCGTGAGTTTGTCTCAAGGCACACCGTTGGGCAGCGTTGGTCACGATGCCAACAGCCAATTACTCCTGGCGTTGTTTACCGACGACCCAGCTGAGGCCGGAGGCTGGTTGCCGGGGGCTCAATTGCACAACGATTTGTTGGTGCTGCTGCGCGTGTATCTGGGCTGGCGTTGCACGGCGAAGCTGCAGCTCTCGTTACCCGTTCGCAGCCTGCCAAAAGCCGAGCTGGGGCGGGCGCCAATTCTATTGGGCATGACTGCTGTGCTCGGCCTGGGCAGTGAAGCCCTGCAGGCCAAGGAGAACGACACGATCACCATCAACCTGGGCCGCTACCAAGGTCTTTTAAACAACTCCAAAAAAAGAGAGGTGCAGCATGTCGCGTACCGTTTGTAATTCATTAATGGTCGTTGCGCTCGGCGCGCTGCTGGGTGGCTGCGGACTGACCCAGAGCGTTTCAGATGCAACCACGTCAACAGCCAAATCAGTTTTCTACAAGCAGGTGAAAACCCTACACCTGGATTTCAGCGGTCGAGCATCGGTGAACATGCATGCGTCGAAGATGACCGCCTTATCAGTGCCAACAATGGTGCATGTATATCAACTGCGCAGCGAGAAAGCTTTGGAGCGCGCTGACTACGACAAGCTGGTTAGCAATGACGAAGATGTCTTGGTCGGTGATCTATTGGACAAGCGAGCCTTGGTGGTCAGGCCAGAACAAGGCGCGCAACTGAGCGTGCCACTGCACGAAGACGCCAGATTTGTCGCGGTTGTTGCTCTGTTTCGTCAACCCGAGGGCAAAGCGGATAAGTGGCGTCTGACGCTGAGCCGTGACGACCTGGATCCGGATCAACCACGGATCGTCGAGCTTGGAAATAACCAATTGAACTTGCGCCCGCTGGTGAAGGACTAGGCCGTGACCGAACTGAGCCCTTCCCTCTACGAAATGCTTTTGCAGAATTTCGACGGCGAACTGGACCTGCATCAAGTCAGTGAAGATGACCAGCACACGTTGTCAGTGCTGGATAACGTGCAGCGCATACTCAATAGCCGGGCTGGCACACTCAGCCATTTGCCAGATTACGGGCTGCCGGATATGGGGACAGTGCTGCAAGGCCTGCCCGCCACTGCCCAGAAGCTGATGACAAAAATGAAAGCAACGCTGCTCATGTATGAACCGCGCCTGGCGGCGGTAAATATTGAAATGCTGCCGCAGACTCTTCCCGGCCATTTGGACTACGCCCTTAACGCTCAACTCAAAGGCGGCGATCACCTGACATTCGCTACCACTCTCTCTCCCGAGGGACGCGTCCTGGTACGTCACCTCAAGCAGCAAAACCATCTGGCGAAGCCTTGAACTTGTAATGGAGGAAGGCTGGATGACAGCTTTGTTCGAAATGCGTATCCGGGTGGGCGGCGATCCGCGCGGCTTTAGTGAATTTACTGCCCTGAATAATGAACTGGCCAAGCTGACGCACCCGGCTTGCCCAGAGGTGGATTGGGTCAAGGTTGAGCGCTTGTGTTTAGCGCTGTTCGAGAAAAACGGGGCGGAACTCCATACCGTCGCTTACTTCATGCTGGCGCGCAGTCATCTCTATGGTCTCGAAGGCATGACGCAGGGGGTGGCAATGATAGAGGCGCTCTGTTGCGAGTGGCCTCAATTGTGGCCGCCCATTGCATCAGCTCGCATGGACATTTTGACCTGGCTGTTTGCGCAGCTTCCAACCTTGATACGCGGTATGAAACTTGGCGCTCAGCATGTTCCCGTACTTCTTCATCTGGCTGCCGGGCTGGAGCGTCTTGATGAGCTTCTGATGCGTCAAATATTCACCTCCGTGACCACGCTTCAAACCCTGCGTGAACAGATCGGCAATAGCGTGCACCGATTAGAGAGAAGCACAGTCGCAGCTCATGCGTTACCGCGACTGCCAATGGCGACCGATCCAACACTGACGTTGCCCATAGTCGTCCTGCCTACAGTCTGTATTACCCAGCCCCCCGCCCCGAAACCGGAAGCGAAAACACGCGGCACTTATCTATGGGTGGCAGCGTCGGTAGCGTTGATGGCCGTGAGCAGCTGGCTGGTTTGGGGGAAATGGGGCGGCGGGCCTGATAACGAAAGCGCTCTTCCCTTCGCCAGCATTTTTCATCAGGAACAGAAACTCGCCGACCCCGTGCATTTGGACAGCTTGTCTTTATTCGATGCGGGAAGCACCGAGCTGAAACCCGGTGCGACCAAAATCTTGATCAATGCGCTGGTCAGCATCAAAGCCCAACCAGGCTGGTTGATCGTCATCACTGGGCATTCCGATACGACCGGCGACGCTGCACAGAATATGAAAATATCCCAGGCGCGTGCCGCAGCAGTACGCGACTGGATGCAGGGTATGGGCGATATACCCGACAGCTGCTTTGCGGTTCAGGGGCTCGCCGCAAGTCAACCGCTTTTGAGCAATGACACAGAATCAGGCCGTGCTGCCAATCGTCGCGTTGATATCCGTCTGGTGCCGCAAACCGGGGCTTGTGAGAAGGTCGCGGATGAGGCGAATGGCGGGCCAGCCAAAAACTCATGAAGCAACTGCTAAAGGAGTTATGCCGCTTAGTTTATCTGCGGGAAATATCCTACAACTCGCGACGCCAATCTTACCTAACCATCGGATTTATCTGACATTTTTAAACGCCATGTTCCCGTAAAGTCCCGCCGCTGTTCGATAACTTCTAAAAATTAACCGGGATTTTTCAATGAAAAAGCTGTGGATGTCCGCTGGCCTTGCAACCTTGATTGCAACCACCAGTGGCTGTGTGAGCTACAACATGAGCCAGCCGAGCGCACCGCTGGAAGGCGTGGTTAAAAGTGACTTGAAAGCAGACGTTAAAGTGGGCGAAGCCATCAGCGGCGAGTCGTCCACTAACATCCTGTTCAACTTCTTCGCGTTTGGCGGTGACACGCAATTCGCTGATGGCGTTGTCTATGGTGGCGGTGCCGCAGGTGGCGGTGGTGCGTTGGGTGGCCTGGGTCTGCCTATTCCTGATCCCATCTCCACGACCAAAGCTGCAGCAGCTTACAAGGCAGTGAAGTCGTCGGGAGCCGACCTGATCATCGCGCCTCGCTATGAAGTGAACGTAAAAGACTACTTCATCTTCAAGAAGGTCGACGTCAAGGTCACCGGCAACAAAGGCAGTATCAGCAGCATCCGCTGATTTTCAGCTCTGGTTTGAACGGCCAGTGAAAAAAAGCCGCTTCGTGATGAAGCGGCTTTTTTGTGGGCGGTAGATCCTACAGGATTCAATTGGTCTCGTAGGACTGGCTTTAGCCGGGAGTACGCCGGTACAGACGCTACATCTGCTTCGGCAAAAATACAGCTCTCCCGGCTAAAGCCGGTCCTACGGAAATCCTGGCTTGCAGTCATCAATCAATCGTGAGCACCTTGGCCGTACCACTTGTGCTTCGCACTGGCTTGATACGAGCCGCGTAGGCTTTTTCTGAATTTCCGGACGGTCGAGACAGCATCTAGCGAAAGGTCTAAACTTTCCCCTGTCAACAACGGAGGTATGCATGAGCGCCCAACTTTCTCCAATCGTGTCAGAGTTCGAAACACAGGAGCAGGCCGACAGTTATGACCGCTGGTTCCGTGAAAAGGTACAGAGGTCGCTGGACAATCCTGGCGTCGGGGTTCCGCATGATGAGGTAATGGCAAAAATGGCCGCAATCATTGAGGCTGCCGAGCGCAAGCGTAGCGGACGTGACTGATGCTGCCAGTTGTTTGGCTCAATGACGCCATTTTCGACCTCACCGAAATCCTTACCTACATATCAGCAGAAGACCCTGGCGCCGCGCGCCGCCTGAAAGCTAGATTGGAAGCTGCTCCTCTTGTCCTGTCAGAGCACCCCTATCTGTATCCAGTCGGTCGAGTGCCCTCCACTCGCGAGCTTGTAGCCCACCCTAACTATATTCTGGTCTACCGCGTCGCCGCCGTGTGCATCGAGATTGTGGGTGTGTTGCACTCGAGACAGGCTTATCCGTAACTTCATGTAGCCATGGACCTAGGAGCAAACTTATCCGCGAGACGCCGGGCTGCTTCGCCAGAAACTACATTGGGCCTCGCCAACAAGTTGGCTCCTACAGGGTGATATCAACCATCAGGCTGACTCACCCTCAATCAATCTTGACCACCTTGGCCAAGACGATTTTCGGGCCTTTCATCTTTTTGATGATGATCCGCAGGCCTTCGAATTCCATGACTTCTTCAACTTCCGGCACCCGTTTGAGGGTTTCGTAGATCAGGCCGGCCAGGGTTTCGGCTTCTACGTGGTCCAGGTCGATGCCCAGCAGGCGTTCGACCTTGAACAGCGGCGTGTCGCCACGTACCAGCAATTTGCCCGGCTGGTAGGCGAGGATGCCGCGTTCGACCTTGCGGTGTTCGTCCTGGATATCGCCGACCAGCACTTCCAGCACGTCTTCCATGGTCAGGTAGCCAATGATCTTGCCGTCGGCTTCTTCGACCAGCGCAAAGTGCGCGCCGCCCTGACGGAATTGCTCCAGCAGGCGCGACAGCGGCATGTGCTTGGACACGCGTTCCAGCGGGCGGGTCAGTTCGGCCAGGTTGAAGGATTCCGGGATGTGATCCAGCGCTGCCAGTTCCAGCAGCAGGTCCTTGATGTGCAGCAGGCCGACAAACTCGCCACGTTCGGCGTCGTACACCGGGTAGCGGCTGAATTTGTGGCGGCGGAACAGCGCAAGGATTTCCTTGAGCGGCGCGTTGAAGTCCAGGGTCACCAGATCTTCCCGGGAGTTGGCCCAGTCCACCACTTCCAGTTCGCCCATCTCCACGGCGGATGCCAGTACACGCATGCCTTGGTCGCTAGGGTCCTGACCACGGCTGGAGTGCAGGATCAGCTTCAGTTCTTCGCGGCTGTAACTGTGTTCGTGATGCGGGCCGGGTTCGCCCTGACCGGCAATGCGCAGGATACCGTTGGCGCTGGCATTGAGCAGATAGATCGCCGGATACATCGCCCAGTAGAACAGGTACAGCGGCACGGCCGTCCACAGCGACAACAGCTCCGGTTTGCGGATCGCCCAGGATTTGGGGGCCAGCTCGCCGACTACGATGTGCAGGTAGGAAATGATGAAGAAGGCGGTAAAGAACGACACGCCCTTGATCACTTCAGGCGAGTCCACGCCCACAGCGGCCAGCAGCGGTTCCAGCAAGTGCGCGAACGCAGGCTCACCGACCCAGCCCAGGCCGAGGGAGGCGAGCGTGATGCCCAATTGGCAGGCTGACAGATAAGCGTCCAGCTGGTTGTGAACGGTGCGCAGGATATGTCCGCGCCAGCCATTTTTTTCAGCAATGGCTTCAACCTTGGTCGAGCGCAGCTTGACCATGGCGAACTCTGCCGCAACGAAGAAACCGTTGAGCAGGACCAGAAGCATTGCGAAGAGAATCATGCCGAAATCGGCGAACAGTGAAGCGAGGTTAAAACCAGGGGAAGGGTCCATGATGGAGTTTTACGGGTTCCGTTTTAGCGTGAAGAGGTAATTGCCGCACCGAAAACGGGGGCATAAGTGCGGCAATGTAGCGGCTCAGTGCCTGCTTGCCTAGGGGTCAGAGCGACTCATCCCAGGCTTTGGCCAACTGAACCGGCGGGAAATGGCAGGTAAACACGCTGCCTTTGCCCGGCACGCTGTTGATATCAAGGGTGCCACGGTGGCGCAACAGCACGTGTTTGACGATCGCCAGGCCCAGCCCGGTGCCGCCGGTATTGGAGGCGCGGCTGGAGTCGACGCGGTAGAAACGTTCGGTCAGGCGCGGCAAATGTTTGGTTTCGATACCGATGCCCGAATCCTGCACGCTCAAGTGCGCACCACGCTCGTCGGACCACCAGCGGATGTGGATCTTGCCTTCGGCCGGGGTGTATTTGACGGCATTGAAGATCAGGTTGGAAAACGCGCTGCGCAGCTCGGTTTCACTGCCCTTGAGGTGGATATCGCTCTCAAGGTCGAGGCTGATCTGCTGGTTTTTGCCTCCCGACAATTCCTGCGCATCTTCGGTGATTGTTTCCAGCAGGGTGCCGATATCCAGCGGATGGTTATCGGAGGGGTAATCCGTGGCTTCGAGTTTGGCCAGCAGCAGCAAATCATTGAGCAGCGTCTGCATACGCCCGCCCTGCTGGTGCATCTGTTGCAGCGCGCGGACCCAGCGCGGGTTAACTTCTTCGACGTTATCGAGCAAGGTTTCCAGATAGCCGAAGATCACCGTCAGGGGTGTGCGCAGCTCGTGGGAGACGTTGGCGATGAAGTCTTTGCGCATCTGTTCGAGCTGATGAATCCGGGTCACATCGCGCACCAGCATCAGGTGCTCGTTGTTGCCGTAACGGGTGATCAGCAGCTGGATACGCATCCGGTCATTGGTGGGCGAGGGAATTTCCAGCGGCTCGGCGTAACTCTCCTGCTCGAAATATTCCTTGAAGCGCGGGTGACGTACCAGGTTGGTCACCGGCTGGCCGCTGTCCTGGGGCGTTTTGAGGCCCATGAGGGTTTCTGCGGCGCGGTTCCACCATTCAAGGTTGCCTTCGCTGTCGAGCATGATCACAGCGTCTTTGAGGGCAGCGGTGGATTCCTGAACCCGGTCGATCACCGCTTGCAGGCGTCCGCGCACTCGCTGATCGCGGCGTTGCAGGTGGTAGATGCTGTCGAAGACTTCGCCCCACAGGCCATAGCCATCCGGCGGCGGCTCGTCGGCCTTATGGCTGCTGAGCCAGTCGTGAAGACGCAGAAGTTGTTTGAGGGTCCAGGCCAGATAAAGCCCAAGACCGATGGCCAGACTCCAGCCGTATTGACTGCTGATCAGCCCGACCACGAGGCAGGCCGTAACCAGCAGCAACATGTGGCGGATCAGGGTGCCATGCCAGTTTTGATTCAATTAAGAGCACATCCATGTCTAGCGCCAGCTCTGCGGCTGCGGTGTCTGTTTACAGAAAATTGGCTTTCAGCTCTTGGTAGAGAAGCGATAGCCCGTGCCGCGCACGGTTTGTACCAGATTTTCGTAAGCATCGCCGAGGGCTTTGCGCAGGCGACGGATATGGACATCGACCGTGCGTTCTTCGACATAAACATTGCCTCCCCAGACCTGATCCAGCAATTGCCCGCGGGTATAGGCGCGCTCTTGGTGGGTCATGAAGAATTGCAGCAGACGATATTCGGTAGGGCCCATTTCAGCGGGCTTGCCGTCGATGGTTACGCGGTGGCTGATCGGGTCGAGCAGCAGGCCGCCGACTTCAATCGGCGCTTCGCCATCAGTCGGGCCAGCGCGACGCAGGACTGCCTTGAGACGCGCAACCAGTTCACGGGGGGAAAACGGCTTGGTGATGTAGTCATCCGCACCGACTTCCAGGCCCTGGATCTTGTTGTCCTCTTCGCCTTTGGCGGTGAGCATGATGATCGGAATGTCTCCGGTCAGCTCGTCACGCTTCAGACGGCGAGCCAGCTCGATGCCCGATGTGCCCGGCAACATCCAGTCGAGCAGGATCAGATCCGGTTTACGGTCTACGATGATTGCGTGGGCTTGCTGAGAGTTCTCTGCTTCCATGCAGTCATAGCCGGCCATTTCCAACGCAACGGCGATCATTTCGCGAATAGGCGCTTCGTCGTCAACGATCAGAATGCTCCTGCCAACCATGCTCGAACCTCTTGTCATTTAACTGTCTTGGGGCGCATTAGATAACGGAATTATTGCAGTCGTGTGACAGCTCAGTGTGAGGGCTAGCATGCCAGGTTCTCAAGGGGCTAATGTGCGGTCTTCATCCGACAATAAAATCAACCAAGAAGAGGATTCACCGATGCTCAGGATTTCATCGACATTCAAGGCTTTGCTGACCGCTGCTGCGTTGGCATCTTCGGGTCTGGCGTTTGCTGCTGAACCGGGGATGGCGCAGGACGGCATTTTGACTCAGCACAACGGGCTCACGCTTTACACCTTCGACAAAGACAGCGCTGGCAAGTCTGCGTGTAACGACGCCTGCGCCGTTAACTGGCCGCCGCTTTCCGCTGAAGCCACCGACAAGGCATCGGGCAAGTGGACGACCATCAAGCGCGATGACGGCAAGATGCAGTGGGCGTATGACGGCAAGCCGGTGTATGGCTACAAGGATGACAAGAAAGCAGGCGACAAGACCGGTGACGGTAAAGGCGGCGTCTGGCACGTGGTTAAGCCTTAAGACTGAGTCGATCCGTGGGACCGGCTTTAGCCGGGAAGAGGTCAGCTAAATCGCCACATCTGTAGCGTTTGAACTGGCGCCTTCCCGGCTAAAGCCGGCCCCACGTTGAGCTAGTGCGACGCTCACATCAACGCAGCGCGTAATCCGCCACGATCCCGACAAAAATCGCCAGCCCCGCCCAATGGTTGTGCAGAAACGCCTTGAAGCACGCCTCGCGACCTCGATCACGGGTGGACCAGAATTCCCACGCAAAACAAACCGCAGCCACCAGCAGGCCAAGATAAAAACACACGCCCAATTCAAAGCGCGCACCGGCCAGCAGCAGGCAGCCCAGCGCCAGGCCTTGCAAGGTCAGGATGATGATCCGGTCGGCGTCGCCGAAAAGCACGGCGGTGGATTTCACGCCGATCTTCAGGTCGTCTTCCCGGTCGACCATCGCGTAGTACGTGTCATACGCCACCGTCCACAGCAGGTTGGCGATGTACAGCAGCCACGCCGCCGCGGGCAAATGACCGGTCTCTGCGGTGAACGCCATGGGCATGCCCCACGAAAACGCCGCGCCCAGCACAACCTGCGGGTAATAGGTGTAGCGCTTCATGAACGGGTAACACGCCGCCAGCGCCAGGCCTCCGAAAGACAGCCAGATCGTGGTGGGATTGGTCAGCAGGACCAGCAGGAAACTCGCCAGTACCAGCACGGCAAACAACACCAATGCTTCTTTGGAGCTGACTTTGCCGCTCACCAGCGGCCGCTGCTCAGTACGCTTGACGTGGCCGTCCACCTTGCGGTCAGCGAAGTCGTTGATCACGCAACCGGCGGCGCGCATCAGAAAAACGCCCACCACGAAAATCACGATATTGAGCAGCGACGGCGAGCCTTCACCGGCAATCCACAGCGCCCAAAGCGTCGGCCACAACAGCAGGTAAATACCGATGGGCTTGTCGATTCGCATCAACTGAATGAAATCCCAGCTGCGCGGGTTCAGACGATTCAGGGATTTGAGTAGCGTCAGGTACATCAGCATTGCTCCATGGTGCGAATCGCCTGCCAGAGCGTGGGCAGGAACACTTCGGCGACCAGTATTTTCAGAGGGCCACGGCTAAAGCACGAGCGGCGGCCCCATAAATCTGTTGCTGCATCAGCGGCGGGCAACCAGGCGGCGGGGTATACGCAGACTTGCAGTGTTCCGCGCGCGAATGCCGGGTCGCAGAACAGCAACTCGCCCAGGGAGCGGGTGCCCAGCTCATCCATGTGCAGACCAGTTTGCTGCAAGGCGTTGCGGCCAGCGACGCTGCGGGCGAACACCCACTTCTGGTCATGGCCGCGCAGATAGACTTCGCGCACCCAGCCGATGCTCGCTGCGGGCAACTCAAGCGCCGCACACTCGTCGTCGCGCAACGCTTGCCAGCCTTCGAACAGCGGCGTGACACTGAAGTGTCCGGCAGACAGTGCCGTCAATCGGCGAGTCAGGGAGTCCGGGTGAAACAGCCACTCAAGCACTACGGGTTCGGCGGCGTCATCAAGGGCGGCGCGTTCGAGCCAGCGGGGCGTGATCAATGAAGGGATTTGCTCGGTCACGGTAGGCAATTATTGGCGTCAATCGAGGCCGCGAGCTTAGCATGATTGCCCCTGGCGACCGATGGCCGGTCACAGTCTGTGATGAATGCCGGGGTTGCATGTCGGCCCTGTGATCAGTACAAACCCCCTGAGTTTGGCGCAAGCGCGGCACCTGACGACCGCGTAGTTTTTGAGCAGCGCCGAAATAGCCTGAAAAAATGAGAGATAAACGATGAAGAAGTGGCAATGCATTGTCTGTGGCCTGATTTACGACGAAGCCATGGGTTGGCCTGATGACGGCATTGCGCCGGGCACGCTCTGGCAGGATGTTCCTGAGGATTGGCTATGCCCGGATTGCGGCGTAGGCAAGATGGATTTCGAAATGATCGAAATCGGCTGATACGGCCTTTAAACAATTTCTGGTTTGGAATGACGCATGAACGCACCTGTTGTGATTATTGGCACTGGCCTGGCGGGCTACAACCTGGCCAGGGAATTTCGCAAGCTCGATGGCGAAACGCCGCTGCTGCTGATCACCGCCGATGACGGGCGCTCCTACTCCAAGCCGATGCTGTCCACCGGTTTTGGCAAGAACAAGGAAGCCGACGGCCTGAGCATGGCCGAGGCCGGCGCAATGGCCATCCAGCTCAACGCTGAAGTGCGCACCCATACCCGCATCAGCGGCATCGATCCGGGCCATAAACGCCTGTGGATCGGGGAAGAAGCGGTGTATTACCGCGACCTTATCCTGGCCTGGGGTGCGGAAACCATCCGCGTGCCGGTCGAAGGCGATGCCAGTGATGCAATCTTCCCCATCAACGATCTGGAAGACTACGCCCGCTTCCGCGCTGCCGCTGCGGGCAAGCGCCGGGTGCTGATTCTGGGCGTTGGCCTGATTGGCTGCGAGTTCGCCAATGACCTGATTCTGGGCGGTTATGAAGTGGATCTCGTGGCGCCTTGCGAACACGTGATGCCGACCCTGCTGCATCCGGCTGCCGCAGCGGCTGTGCGCAGTGGTCTGGAAAGCCTCGGTGCGCGCTTTCATCTCGGGCCGCTGATGACCCGTTTGCTGCGCACGGACGACGGCCTTGAAGCGCACCTGTCCGACGGTCAGGTCATCGCCTGTGATGTGGTGGTGTCAGCGATTGGCCTGCGACCGCGTGTTGATCTGGCGGCGGCTGCCGGGTTGCAGATCGGGCGCGGTGTTATCGTCGACCGTGAGCTTAAAACTTCACACGCCAATATCTATGCGTTGGGCGATTGCGCTGAAGTCGATGGCTTGAATCTGCTGTATGTCATGCCGCTGATGAGCTGCGCCCGTGCTCTGGCGCAGACGCTGGCGGGCACCCCGACTGCGGTCAAATACGGGCCAATGCCGATCACGGTCAAAACCCCGGTTTGCCCGCTGGTGGTCTCGCCGCCACCACGAGGCGTCGAAGGCACCTGGAGCGTTGAAGGCCAGGGCGCCGACATCAAAGCGCTGTGTCACGACCCCGCGGGCAATCTGCTGGGCTATGCGCTGACGGGCGCGGCGGTGATGGAGAAACTGGCCCTGAACAAGGCGCTCCCCGCGCTGTTGGCTTAAATACTGGTCGTTCTGTCGGATAAGCCACGTTATTGAGCAGATAAACGTGGCGCACGTACTGGCGCGGGCCAGAACGGCATGCCATCCTCATTCCCGTCTGCCGCTACGTAGAGCCGTCGCGGCACTCGGTCGCTGCTTTTACGCAGCGGCACGGGACATAAAAACAATAAACCGTAGAAAGAGGCTTCATATGCGTAAACCAGAACTTGCAGCCGCCATTGCTGAAAAGGCGGATCTGACCAAAGAACAAGCCAACCGCGTCCTCAACGCCGTCCTCGAAGAAATCACCGGTGCCCTGCACCGCAAAGACAGCGTCACGCTGGTCGGCTTCGGTACCTTCCTGCAACGCCACCGCGGCGCCCGCACCGGTAAAAACCCCCAGACCGGCGAGCCGGTAAAAATCAAGGCAAGCAACACCGTGGCCTTCAAGCCAGGTAAATCCCTGAAAGACAGCGTTAACCCCTAAATCCCCGCTGGACGCCTTGGCGGGAGGCGAGCAGTGAAAAGACGGGCACACCAACGTAGATTGGGTGCCCGTTTTTTGTGGGCGCCTGTTTGACTGGCTCTGCTTGTGTAGTGGCAATCTGGATAACCCTACAGATATACGTTTTTGTCGCATCTGGACAGCCGCATGTCCGCACTAAAAATAAGGCCTATAAACCGCTATTTATCTGACCTTCAGGGTGTTTTTGCGGGTATATCGATATTCCTGACGCTGAAATCGCCGTTTTATAAAAAATCGACTACTTTGCTTCTGAAGGCCTGAGAACAAGGGCTGAAGCCAGGTGACTGCGACATTTGGTCACGGCATGACTTGTAGTTAATTTATCGTCTCGTTACAAAATCCATTGAAGGCACCAAACTTCGCCTGCAAAATGCCGCGCCCCGCCGGGAAATGGCGGGATCATGCTGATCGGCAGCCCCAGTCGCGCTTACTTGAGTGCGCTGGCCTATTTGAAGAAAACAAGAAGATCACGCAGGAGATTACACGTGCACATTGGCGTTCCTCTCGAGACCCAGTCGGGTGAAAAGCGGGTTGCTGCAACCCCTGAAACCATCAAGAAGCTGATCGCCCAAGGCCATCGCGTCACGGTGCAAAGCGCAGCAGGCATTAGCGCCAGCGTTCCAGACAGTGCTTATGAAGCCGCAGGCGCCGCCATCGGCACCGGAGCTCAAGCATTGGCTGCCGAGCTGGTGCTCAAGGTCACCGCACCCAACGACAGCGAACTTGCCCAGATCAAGAGCGGTACGATCGTTGTCGGGATGCTCAACCCCTTCAACAACGACACCATCGGCAAGATGGCCGAGCAAGGCATTACAGCCTTCGCCCTTGAAGCCGCGCCGCGCACTTCCCGTGCCCAGAGCCTGGACGTGCTGTCCTCCCAAGCCAACATTGCCGGTTACAAAGCCGTGTTGCTGGGTGCGCATCACTACCCGCGCTTCATGCCGATGCTGATGACGGCCGCAGGTACGGTGAAGGCTGCACGCGTGCTGGTACTGGGTGCTGGCGTAGCGGGCCTGCAGGCCATCGCGACGGCCAAGCGTCTGGGTGCTGTAGTCGAAGCCTCCGATGTGCGCCCTGCGGTGAAAGAGCAGATCGAATCCCTGGGTGCCAAGTTCATCGACGTGCCTTACGAAACCGATGAAGAGCGCGAATGCGCCGTCGGTGTCGGTGGCTACGCTCGTCCGATGCCAGCCAGCTGGATGCAGCGTCAGGCGGTTGCCGTGCATGAGCGCGCCAAGCAGTCGGACATCGTCATCACCACGGCACTGATCCCCGGTCGTAAAGCGCCCGTGTTGCTCAGCGCAGAGACAGTAGCAGAGATGAAGCCCGGCTCGGTGGTGATTGATCTGGCAGCGGCTCAAGGTGGCAACTGCCCGCTGACCGTCGCGGACCAAGTTGTTGTGCAGCATGGCGTCACCATCGTCGGCCACAGCAATCTGCCCGCGCTGGTCGCCGCTGATGCTTCGGCGCTGTACGCCCGCAACCTGCTGGACTTCATGAAGCTGTTGTTCGACAAGGACGGCCAGCTGCACATCAATCTCGAAGACGACATCGTTGCCGCGTGCCTGATGTGCCGCGATGGCCAAGTCATCCGCAAGAACGGCTGAGGATAGAACAATGGAAGAGCTGATCTCCCCAGGTATCTACAACCTGATCATTTTCGTGCTGGCGATCTACGTGGGTTATCACGTGGTGTGGAACGTCACCCCAGCGCTGCACACTCCGCTGATGGCCGTGACCAACGCCATCTCCGCCATCGTGATCGTTGGCGCCATGCTGGCCGCTGCTCTGACCGTTACGCCACTGGGCAAAACCATGGGCACCCTGGCGGTGGCTCTGGCAGCGGTGAACGTATTCGGTGGTTTCCTTGTTACCCGGCGGATGCTGGAAATGTTCAAGAAAAAGGCACCTAAAGCGAAAGAAGAGGTGCGCAAGTAATGAGCATGAATCTGGTAACCCTGCTGTACCTCGTTTCGGCAGTCTGCTTCATTCAGGCGCTCAAAGGCCTGTCCCACCCGACGACTTCCCGTCGCGGCAACCTGTTCGGCATGCTCGGCATGGGTCTGGCCGTCGTTACGACGATTGGTCTGGTCTATAAGCTGGCTGCGCTGTCCGACACCACGGCCGGTATCGGTTACATCGTGATCGGCCTGCTGGTCGGTGGTACCGCGGGCTCGATCATGGCCAAGCGCGTGGAAATGACCAAGATGCCGGAACTGGTCGCCTTCATGCACAGCATGATCGGTCTGGCGGCTGTGTTCATTGCCATTGCCGCCGTGGTTGAGCCGCAATCGCTGAACATCGTGAAGAACCTGGGCGACGCCATCCCGACGGGCAATCGTCTGGAGCTGTTCCTGGGCGCCGCGATTGGTGCAATCACCTTCTCCGGTTCGGTGATCGCGTTTGGCAAGCTGTCGGGCAAGTACAAGTTCCGCCTGTTCCAGGGCGCACCGGTACAGTTCGCCGGTCAGCACAAGCTGAATCTGGTGCTGGGCCTGGCAACACTGGCGTTCGGGCTGTTCTTCATGTTCACCGGCGACCTCACCGCATTCGCCATCATGCTGGCCCTGGCCTTCGTGATCGGCGTGTTGCTGATCATCCCGATTGGCGGTGCTGACATGCCGGTCGTGGTGTCGATGCTCAACAGCTATTCGGGCTGGGCTGCGGCGGGTATCGGTTTCTCGCTGAACAACTCGATGCTGATCATCGCCGGTTCGCTGGTGGGTTCGTCCGGTGCGATTCTGTCGTACATCATGTGCAAGGCGATGAACCGTTCGTTCTTCAACGTGATCGGCGGCGGCTTTGGTGGCGCCACGGATGCAGCGGGTCCGGCTGGCAGCAAAGAGGCGCGTCCGGTCAAATCCGGTTCGGCCGACGATGCGACCTTCCTGCTGACCAACGCCGACACCGTGATCATCGTGCCTGGCTATGGCCTCGCGGTGGCTCGCGCGCAGCACGCACTCAAAGAGCTGACCGAAAAGCTGACTCATCACGGCGTGACCGTGAAGTATGCGATCCATCCGGTTGCCGGGCGGATGCCAGGCCACATGAACGTGCTGCTCGCCGAGGCCGAAGTGCCTTATGACCAAGTGTTCGAGATGGAAGATATCAACTCCGAATTCGGTCAGGCCGACGTAGTGCTGGTGCTGGGCGCCAACGACGTGGTCAACCCGGCGGCGAAGAACGATCCGAAATCGCCGATTGCCGGGATGCCGATTCTGGAGGCCTTCAAAGCCAAGACCATCATCGTCAACAAGCGCTCCATGGCCAGCGGTTATGCCGGTCTGGATAACGAACTGTTCTATCTGGATAAAACCATGATGGTGTTCGGCGACGCCAAAAAGGTGATCGAGGACATGGTGAAGGCGGTCGACAACGCATAGCCTTCCCGCGCGTCTAAACCGGGCCCCGGCGCTAAAAACGCCGGGGCTTTTTACATTTCACGTAACAGTGTTTTGCGCTGAAACCCGCTAATTAGAGCCTCCCAATGCGACCTTGGTAGCGGGACGAATACAGTCCAACTCTCTAGACTTGGGCCTCGCTTCCACCCCCGAGATAAGAACCCAATGTACCGTGATCGTATCCGCTTGCCTTCGCTCATGAGCAAGGTAATGAGCGCGGCTGATGCCGCTGCCTTGATTGAAGATGGCATGACCGTTGGCATGAGTGGTTTCACCCGCGCCGGTGAAGCCAAGGCCGTGCCCCACGCGCTGGCCGAACGGGCCAAACTGTCGCCGCTCAAGATCAGCCTGATGACGGGCGCCAGCCTGGGCAACGACCTGGACAAGCAATTGACCGAAGCCGGCGTGTTGTCCCGTCGCTCGCCGTTTCAGGTCGACAGCACCCTGCGCAAGGCCATTAATGACGGCACGGTGATGTTCATCGACAGCCATCTGTCCGACACAGTCGAGCAACTGCGTAACCGGCAGATCAAGGCAGTGGACCTGGCGGTCATCGAATGCGTGGCAATCACTGAGGACGGCCATCTGGTCCTCAGCACCTCGGTAGGCAACTCGGCGAGCTTTGCCATCCTCGCCAAACAGGTGATCGTCGAGATCAACCTGGCTCAGCCCCTTGAGCTGGAGGGTCTGCACGACATCTATATCCCGAGCTATCGCCCAACTCGCTTGCCAATCCCTGTGCTGCAGGCTGACACGCGCATCGGCAACCCGGCAGTGCAGATTGACCCGGCCAAGATCGTCGGCATCGTCATCAGCAATCAAGCGGACTCGCCGTCCACCGTGCTGCCGCCGGACATGGACACCCAGGCTATCGCTGGCCATCTGGTGGAGTTCTTCAAAAAGGAAGTCCGCGAAGACCGGCTGACCAACAAGCTCATGCCGTTGCAGGCCGGGATCGGCACCATCGCCAACGCCGTGATGCACGGGCTGGTGGATTCGCCGTTCCACGACATGACCATGTATTCGGAAGTGTTGCAGGATTCGACCTTCGAGCTGTTCGACGCTGGCAAGCTGAGCTTCGCCTCTGGCAGCTCCATGACGCTCTCGGCCAGCAAGCATGCCGAAGTGTTCGCCGACTTCAGCCGCTATAAATCCCGACTGGTGCTGCGCCCTCAGGAGATTTCCAATCACCCGGAAATCATTCGCCGTCTGGGCATCATCGGTATCAACACTGCCCTTGAGTTCGATCTGTACGGCAACGTCAACTCCACTCACGTGTGCGGCACGCGGATGATGAATGGCATCGGCGGTTCGGGGGACTTCTCCCGCAACGCACACCTGGCGATCTTCGTGACCAAGTCCATCGCCAAGGGTGGCGCCATCTCCAGCATCGTGCCGATGGTCAGCCATGTTGATCACACCGAGCATGACGTGGACATTCTGGTCACCGAGCAGGGCCTGGCGGATCTGCGCGGGCTGGCACCTCGGGAGCGGGCACGGGTGATCATCGACAACTGTGTGCACCCCGCTTATCGCGATGCGCTAAATGCCTACTTTGCCGCCGCTTGCGCCAAGGGTGGGCACACGCCCCACGTGTTGCGCGAAGCACTGAGTTGGCACATCAAGCTGGACGAGACGGGCAGCATGCTGCCGGTCTGAGGTGAACAGTTGCGGGGCAGCAATACAATTTTCTGCCCCGCAACAAGCAGATGACGTGCATACCCGGAAAAACTGTACTTCTGTACTGGTGCTTTTCAGGGGTAAAAACTCGGTTTTCACCCAAATAGCGCACAATTTGCACCACAAAGGTGCCGACCGATACAGTCGCCCCAATAACGAACAAAACAGTGCCTGTAAACAGTTAACTGAACCCGCACAATACAGTTGAACTGTGTCTATAGAGATTGACTGACTGGGAGGAAGATGGGCACCAGTTAAATCACTCTCTAAGCCGCCACAAGCGGAAGGACGCACACCATGGAACGTACAGTTAGTTCCGACCTTTTCTTCGAAAACACCGCTACAACCGCAAAAGCTGCATGGCCTCTTCGCGCTTTCGCTAACCTGATGCTCTGGCAACGTCGCCTGTCCAGCCGCCACCAATTGGCCCGCCTGGATGCACGTCTGCTGGCAGACGCCGGTATCAGCGAATCGCAACGTTACGAAGAGCTGAGCAAGCCGTTCTGGCGCTAATGGGCGCACGCTGGTCCTGACCTTTCAGGTCACTCACCAGCAACCCGAATTGCTACACCCAAGACCCGTCGCAGGTAACTGCTGACGGGTTTTGTTGTTTTGGGGGTTGCAGACTCAGCTGAATCGGGCGCAGATCTTCTGTAGGAGTGAGCTTGCTCGCGATCGGCTGCGAAGCAGTCGTGAAAAGAGTAGGACTCACCATTGCAGGAAAGTCGTTCCGACTTTATCGCGAGCAAGCTCACTCCTACAGATCACAGATACAGTTTCTGATAAATGATCTATGTCCAGTACAGTTAAAGCCATCTTCAGCCGTTCCACCCGCACCATGCTAGGCTTACCGCATCCCGTACAATCAGTTCTGTCACGGCTTCACGAAACCAAAGGGCAACCGAGGTTTCATACTTAGCTTCTTGCCCCATGGAGTCCGATCATGTCCCGTCTTCGCCTGCTTAGCGCCGCAGTACTCTTGACTGCCGCCACCGCTGCAAACGCCACCAGCTTTGTGGTCACCACCGACACTCTGGTACGCGCCGTCGATGCTTCGACCAACGCCACCTCTGATGTCACCTCGTCCTTCAAGGATGACAAAATCGTCCTCGCCGCCCGCGACGACGCAGCGAGCTTTGTCGGCAGTGCTGGCGACATCCGTGGCGCGCAGTTGGAAAGCGCGTTCAATCACATCCGCCAGACCGTTCCACAGCTGCAAGCTTCCGATGCGGATCTGGCTCAGGCCATTCTCGCCATCTGATGAACCAATCCGGCAGCCAGCCTGAACAGGAAGGCTGTCGGGCTGGCTCTGGATCAGGCATTGCGCTAGCCTTGCGTCTCGTTTTTGCCAGTCTTCAAGCGCTATGCACTTACCGTCTTTGCTGTTCACTTTCTGTACTGCTGCCCTTATCTGGACCACGCAGGCCCAGGCAATGGATACGAGCACCCAGAGTTTGGTGATCACCGGTTACGTGACAAGTAAGGTGACCACCGCCCCTTTCGATAGAAAGCTGATCATTGCGGCACAGGACGACGCGGCTGCGTTTGTCGCCACCAATGGTGAACTCAGAGGTGCGCAGCTTGAATCGGCGTTAATGGCGTTGCGCCAGGCCAAGCCAAAATTGAGTGCCACTGACCTCGAACTCGCGCAAGCAATCCTCGTCCAATAGCCACTTCACTTCTTCTGTAATACTTGGAGACCTTCCATGCGTACCCCCCTGATTGCCGCCACTCTCGGCCTGTGCTTGCTGGCCGGTGTTGCCCAGGCGCAAACCGTTGTGCAAACCAGCAACATTATCGTCAACGCGTTCGGCCGCACCATCGACTTCACCTCGGACACCACCACCTCGATTCGTGATTCCAAAGTCGTGATCCAGGCCAAAGACGATGCAGCCAGCTACGTCGCCACCGGCGGTGATATCCACGGCTCGCAACTCGATGCAGCCTTCGACACCCTTCGCGCCCGCGTACCAGAAGCCCGTGATGCCAGCGATCAGGTGCTTGCCGAAGCCATTCTCGCTCTGTGAAGCGCCTCGGCGTCTGGCTGCTGGCTGGCGCATTGGCTCTGGTCGGCACCAATGCATTTGCTGACCTGAGCCTGTCGCTGGACACCCGCGACCTCAGCCCCGCGCAACAGCAAGCCAGCCAGACGCTGCTTGACGAAGCGCTTGCCGCGCTGCCGCCACGTTTTGTTCAGGACCTGGACCGGCGCATCGACGTGCGCTGGTCGGCCGACATGCCCGCCAACGCCTACGGCCAGGCCTCGGGGCCTTATCGTCTGGACCTCAACAGCAACTTGCTGGAAGGCCTGACCGATGGCAGTGCCGCGACCAAACAAACCAATCGGCCCCACGGCACAGTGCGCCGGGAAATGCTGGCGACCGTTCTGCACGAACTGACCCACATTTACGATCGCGGCCGCTTGTGGTCACCGGCCCAACGTTCGCTGAATTTCCAATGCGGCCGACGCAGCAGCTCGCTGGGTAAAGTCGGCCTGCCGGATTATTGCCGAGGCCAGACTGACCGGCGCTTCACTCTCAGCGATGACCCGCGCCTGCTCGACCTCGCTGGCTGGCCGCAATACGTGGGCCGTCGCGGCGACCGCGAAGAGCACAACGGCCAGGTCGCCCGCAGCCCTGACATCTACGAAACCACCAGCCCGCTGGAGTTCGTGGCGGTCAACATGGAGTACTTCCTGCTTGATCCGTCATACATTTGCCGTCGACCTGCGCTGTACGCCTACTACAAAGAACAGTTCGGCTGGGCACCCCAGGCCAAAGAGCAATGTCCGACGTTCTATCCGTATCTGAACGCCGGTAACGATTTCGGCCGTGAGCCTCTGGGTAAACTCGACCCCGAGCGCGTGTACGCCGTCGATTACCTGCTGGCAGAAGCCAACCAGAACATGATGAGCCGCTGGGGCCACAGCATGCTGCGGCTGGTGATCTGCAGGCCCGGTCGCCCGCGTGGGCCGGATTGTCGACTCGATCTGGACCAGCATCTGGTTCTGTCCTATCGAGCGTTTGTTGGTGATGTGCAGCTGTCGAGCTGGGACGGCTTGATGGGGGCTTATCCGTCGCGGCTGTTCGTGTTGCCGCTGGCACAAGTCATCGATGAATACACCAAGACTGAACTGCGCAGCCTCGCTTCGGTGCCTTTGAAGTTGTCGCGCCCGGAAATCGAAGGCCTAGTGCAGCACGCGGCGGAAATGCACTGGAGCTACGACGGCAATTACTTCTTCATCTCCAACAACTGCGCCGTGGAAAACCTCAAATTGCTGCGCAGTGGCACCAACAATCCGAAGCTCGTCGATCTGGACAGCATCTTGCCCAATGGCTTGCTTGAAGTACTCAAAGGGCGTGGTCTGGCCGATACCAGCGTGCTGGACGACCCCAAAGAGGCGCTGCGCAAAGGCTACCGCTTCGATTCCTATCGCGACCGCTATCAGGCGATGTTCGAGGTACTGAGCAAGCACCTGCCAGTAAAACAGACCACTGTTGAGGACTGGATGTCCTTGCCTGCCGAAGAACGCAGACCTTGGATGGCGCAAGCAGACCTGCGCACCAGCGCCGCGATGTTGTTGCTTGAGCAAGCCAGCCTGCGTCGGCAATTGTTGCTGGCTCAGGACGAGGTCAAGCAGCGTTACCTCAGCGCCCGGGAGCAGAAGGATGGCAGCGTCTCGAAAGCCACTGGCACGCTGCAGGAGATCCTCGCCAATAGCGGCTTCCTCAGCCGCCCGGCCGAACTGCTCGACAGTGGCGGCTACGGCTTGCCTCAGGCGGCAGAGTGGAAGCGTCTGGAAGACGAAAGCAGCCAGCGCCAGAAACAACTACAGCGCCTGACCGGCGACCTGGACAAAGAAGTCCGCGCCTTGCTCGAACCCAAACGCGCCAGCGAAATTGCCGCCAACGAAGCCAACCTCAAGCAGCTTGGCGAGCACTTGCGCGCGCTACACAAAGCAGCTGGCGGACTGGAGCTGCCTTAGGCTTTCACCGGCTGCTTCTTGCGTGGTTTCAGGTACTTCATCAAGCCCTGAAACCACATCACCAGCCCGGTATTACCGGTGACCTGAATATCCTTGTTCTGAATCCCCTGCATGAACGCCAGCTGTTTATTCTTCGCCTGCAGCGTCTCAAAGCCGTAAGCGGCGTCCTTGAAAGCAATCACGAATGCAGCTTCAGGCACCACGCCCGACGCGCTGCTCACCCGCTGGCCACTGATCACAAAATGCCGTGCAACCTTGCCATCGAGAGTCTGCAGCTGAAAGGTCAGCTCCTTACCCGCCAGTTGCTGCTGGAAAGCCGGATTATTACGACTGGCCCGCGCCATCAGCAGGCCAAGCATCCAGAGCAGAAAACGAAATTTCATAGGCACGCCTCAGCGGAAAGTCCTGCCGGAAGCAATCAACCGGCGCGGCAGTGTAGCGGTTTGTTAGCGGCTGATCAGCAGCAAAATCGCAGAAGATAAGGGCTTTTTCGTGACTGATTAGTCACGAAGGGTTTTCTGTAGGAGTTGCCGAATGCTGCGAAGGAGACATGACTAAAGACTCCTTTCGCAGCCTTCGGCAGCTCCTACAGGTCTTCTGCCGAGCGTCAATTCCCGCCCACGGCGAAATTGGGCAGGCTTTGCACCGGTTGGGCGAATTCGTAGGGGATGGATTCCAGCGCCAGGCCTACGTTGCGCTGTATCGCGAAGTGCAGGTGCGGGCCGGTGCTGTTGCCGGTGTTACCCGAGCGTGCCAAGGCGCTGCCGACGGTGACGTGCTGACCTTCCTTGACGCTCACCGAGCCACGCATCAAATGCAGATAAACGCCCATGGTGCCGTCGTCATGCAGGATGCGCACGAAATTGCCTGACGGGTTCGACCCCTTGCCTGTCTGCTCATTCTCGACCTTGACCACCACCCCGCCACGGGCCGCAATGATCGGTGTGCCTTCGGGCATGGCGATGTCCATGGCGTAGCGGCCTTTGGCGCCGAAGTGGCTGTATTTACCGTTGGGGCCTTGGCTCAGGCGAAACGGGCCACCGATCCAGGGCAGCGGATAGCGATAGGCAAAAGCCGAACGCTGCGGGTCACCCACAATCGAGCGCAGGTTGGTCTTGTAGCTCATGCTCTTGCCGACGACCTTGGGGCTCAACACCGACACCCGTTCGTTGCTGCGGGCTGCGATAGTCCGGCGGATGGTCTGGTCGGCAACGCCCAGAACGTTTTTCACTCCGGAGATCTTCAGCTCGATTTCCACGGGCGCATACAGATCGTTGCGCACGTAGAGGCTGTCCACGCCCTTGTCACGCTTGGTGCTCAAATGCACCTGCTGCTCGATGTGCTCGACCATCCGATCCTTGAATTTCATCACCGATGCGCCGGGCGTCGGGCGGTCCGTAAACGAGACTACGCCGTTGGCGTCCGTGAATCGATAGATGGTCACCGCCCCGGCTGATTGGACAGCCAGCAACAGCGCACACAGGATCAATAAGCGCTTGGGCATGGGAAGGGTCTGGGTTGTAAAAAAGGTGAGGCAAGCCTAACAGCGATTTCTTCGAATGAGGACACAGCTGTATCAATCGGCAACAGACCAGGCGTCAAGGAATCCGCGCCAGAGGGAGGGGCCGCAAAACTATCTCGTGGGACCGGCTTCAGCCGGGAAGGCGGCAGTTCAGTCAATACAGTCCCACTGGATGTACCGACCCCTTCCCGGCTAAAGCCGGTTCCACGGATGTCACCGACCGCGCATCAAGCACCCGGCGAGAAGTGCTTCTGTGCGGTGCCGCGGGCGATCAGGCGGGAGATGTAGTCCAGCTTCTGAGCGTCCTGGTCGGTGAAGCGGAAGGTCACTTGCAACCAGTCGCTGTCGGGCTTGGGCTCGAAGGCGGTGATGGTGTGCAGGTAGCCATTGAGCCGCGCCACTTCATTGGTCTCGCCCTGCTCCAGATCGAGCACAGCCTGCTCCAGAATCTGCGGCAGCACTTCACTGCGGCGGATCACCAGCGACGCTTCCTTCAGGGTCAGTGCCTTGATCACGCAGCTCTGATTGCCACTGGACAGGCGCAACTGGCCTTGGCCGCGACCTGCAGGTTCTTTGGCCGCTACTGTCTGTTGTGCCACGGGCGGTGCCTTGGCGATGCCGCTCGCAGCAGGCGCAGAAGGCCTGACTACTTCAGCCTTGCCGCCAGTCAGCGCGCTCAGCGATTCATTGAGCCCGGAGCTGACCCGCGCCGGACCACTGGACATCACGGCTTCCAGCTTGCCAACTTTGGCAAACGCCTTTTTGACCTTGGTCAGCAGCTGCTCGTTGGTGAACGGCTTACCGACGAAATCGGTCACGCCCGCCTGAATGGCCTGCACGACGTTTTCTTTATCGCCACGGCTGGTGACCATGATGAATGGCACGGTTTTCAGGTAGTTATCCTGCCCGCGACACCAGGCCAGCAGCTCAAGGCCGGACATTTCAGGCATTTCCCAATCGCACAGAATCAGGTCGAACGTCTCGCGGCTCAGAACTACCTGAGCTTTGCGGCCGTTGACGGCGTCTTCGGTGTGAATACCGGGAAAGTAATTGCGCAGACCTTTCTTTACCAAATCGCGAATGAAAGTCGCGTCATCCACAATCAAAACACTGACTTTACTCATCGACGCTCCTGCGGGCGTGTCCGCCTGGATCGGCGAACTGCGTTGATGCCTGACACACCCTATATTTCTGCAAGCATAGCGTTGACTACTAGCCAACGGCCATCCTGATTGAAGACGCCAGGACATTTAATTCGCGGGCGGCTGATAAATTCATGAGCCCGGGAACGAAAACGCCCAGCTGCGAGCTGGGCGTTTTTTCGCAGGCAATCTTACTTATCGTCAGCTTCGCCCGGAACATTAGGGCTTTCGGTCGATATACCTTGAACCTCTTCTTTCATACGTTTGAGGCCCATGTGCCGTACGTCGGTGCCGCGCACCAGATAGATAACCAGCTCGGAGATGTTACGAGCGTGGTCGCCGATCCGCTCCAGCGAGCGCAGTACCCAGATCACATTGAGAACACGGGAGATCGAACGCGGATCTTCCATCATGTAGGTCGCCAGCTCGCGCAGGGCGGTCTTGTATTCACGATCGATGATCTTGTCGTACTGAGCCACCGACAGCGCCAGTTCCGGGTCGAATCGAGCGAACGAGTCCAGCGCATCGCGGACCATGTTGCGCACCTGGTCGCCAATGTGGCGCACTTCCACGTAACCACGCGGCGACTCGCCTTCTTCGCACAGCTGGATGGCGCGACGGGCAATCTTGGTGGCTTCATCACCGATGCGCTCCAGGTCGATGACCGACTTGGAGATGCTGATGATCAAACGCAGGTCCGATGCAGCCGGCTGACGACGAGCGAGGATGCGCAGGCATTCTTCGTCGATGTTGCGCTCCATCTGGTTGATGCGGTCGTCAACTTCCCGAACGCGCTGGGCCAGACCGGAATCGGCTTCGATCAAGGCAGTCACGGCATCGTTGACCTGCTTTTCGACCAAACCGCCCATCTCTAGCAAATGGCTGCGTACTTCTTCGAGTTCAGCGTTGAACTGTTGGGAGATGTGATGCGTGAGGCTGTCTTTATGAATCATGCTTGGTGTCCTTGGAACGTCCGATTAAGTGCGAAAACGCAGCGGTGCTTCAGGGTTTTGAGCAAGTCCTAGCCATAACGACCGGTGATGTAATCTTCCGTCTGTTTTTTAGCCGGGTTGGTGAACATCGTGTCCGTGTCACCGAACTCGACCAGTTTGCCCATGTACATAAACGCGGTGTAATCCGAAACCCGTGCGGCCTGCTGCATGTTGTGAGTAACGATCACAATGGTGTATTTGGATTTCAGTTCGTAGATCAGTTCTTCAACTTTCAGCGTCGAAATCGGATCCAGTGCCGAACAAGGTTCGTCGAGCAGCAGAAATTCCGGCTCAACGGCAATCGTGCGGGCAATCACCAGCCGCTGCTGCTGACCGCCGGACAGCCCTAGCGCCGATTCATGCAGGCGGTCCTTGACCTCCTCCCACAGCGCCGCGCCTTTAAGCGCCCACTCGACCGCCTCGTCAAGCACACGCTTTTTGTTGATGCCCTGGATTCGCAGGCCATACACGACGTTTTCGTAGATGGTCTTGGGAAACGGGTTGGGCTTCTGGAACACCATGCCCACTCGACGGCGCAATTCGGCGACGTCTTCGCCCTTGGTGTAGATATCGTGACCGTACAGATTGATCGCGCCCTCGACGCGGCAGCCGTCCACCAGATCGTTCATGCGATTGAAGGTGCGCAGCAGCGTTGACTTGCCGCAGCCGGACGGGCCGATAAAGGACGTCACACGCTGCTTCGGGATATTCAGGCTGACATCGAACAGCGCCTGCTTGTCACCATAAAACAGGTTCAGGCCCGGCACTTCGATAGCCACGGTTTCGTCGGCCAGATGCAGGCCAGACTTGTTGCGCCCCAGGGCTGACATATTGATACCTCGTGCCGGGTTTCGCGGCTGCATGGATTGCTCCTTACGCTAACTATTCTGTTCAACCGCTTTGATGAAACAACGCAACTAAAGGGTTCACACGGCCTGTGGGCCCGGCTTTAGCCGGGAATACGTCGGTACATTCAGTGACGCCTTCCCGGCTATAACGGAACGCCGCCCGGCCGGTCCCACAGGCGATCATTGATTAAAATTTGTGCAGATCAACTATCCAGCGCTTTGTACTTTTCCCGCAGGTGGTTACGAATTGCCACCGCAGACAGGTTCAGCAAGGCAATCACTAACACCAGCAGCAACGCCGTGGCGTACACCAGTGGCCGCGCAGCCTCGACGTTGGGGCTTTGGAAGCCGACGTCATAAATATGGAACCCCAGGTGCATGATCTTCTGATCCAGATGCAGGTAAGGGTAGTTGCCATCTACCGGCAGCGACGGCGCGAGTTTCACCACACCCACCAGCATCAGCGGGGCGACTTCACCTGCGGCGCGGGCCACGGCCAGAATCAAACCAGTCATCATCGCCGGGCTGGCCATGGGCAGAACGATCTTCCACAGGGTCTCGGCCTTGGTCGCACCCAGCGCCAGCGAGCCTTCACGCAAACTCAGCGGGATGCGCGCCAGACCTTCTTCAGTCGCCACGATCACCACCGGCACCGCCAGCAGCGCCAGGGTCAACGAGGCCCACAGCAGGCCCGGTGTGCCGAAAGTCGGCGCGGGCAATGCCTCAGGGAAGAACAGCCGATCCACCGAACCACCCAACACATAAACAAAGAAACCCAGCCCGAACACGCCATAAACAATGGCCGGCACACCCGCCAGGTTGTTCACGGCGATGCGGATCAACCGGGTGACCGGGCCCTGTCGGGCGTATTCACGCAGGTAAACCGCTGCCAGCACCCCAAATGGCGTGACGATCACGGCCATGATCAGGGTCATCATCACGGTGCCGAAAATCGCCGGGAAGATGCCACCTTCGGTGTTGGCTTCTCGCGGGTCTTCGCTGAGGAACTCCCAGAGCTTCTTGAAATAGAAACCGAGTTTGGTGAACGTGCCCATCGCGTTTGGCTGGTAGGCATGGACGATTTTGCCCAGGCTGATTTCGACTTCTTTGCCGTTGGCATCCCGGGCGGTCAGGCTGTCGCGGTCAAAGGCTTCATGAAGCGAACCCAGCTGGGCTTCGATCACTTTGTAGCGGCTGTCGAGTTCTGCGCGTTCGCGCGCCATGTCGGCTTGAGCCGCCGCATCCAGCGTGCCTTCCAGTTCCAGCTTGCGGGCCTGTAAGCGCAGTCGCTCGATGCCGTGGTTGATGGCGCCGATGTCTTTCTTTTCCAACTGATAAAGCTCGTCGGCCAAACCTTCGACGCGCTTGATACGTTCTTGCAGGGTTGGCCAGGCCGCTTCGCCTTCAGCCACTACCTTGCCGCTTTCCTTCACGTTGACCAGATAGCCGTAGAAATTGCCCCACTCGCGACGCTCAAGGGTCATCAGCTCGGCGGGCGTGCTCTGTTGAGTCAGCCACTCGCCCACGATCCAGGTGAAGTCACTGGGGCCAATATCACGGTTGCCGACCTTGAACAGCTCGCGGGTCATGAACTCGGGGCCTTCAGCGGGCACCGGCAGGCCTGAGCCCTTCAGGCGCTCACGAGGCACTTGTTCTTTCTCGACCACTTCACCAATGAGGACGTGTTTCTCCTGATTGGGTACGTCGTAGTGTGCGTACACCAGATCCGCCGGCCAGAAATGTCCCAGACCACGCACGGCAATCACCGAGAGCAGGCCAAGGGTCATGATGACGGCAATCGTCACCGCGCCCGCGCTCATCCAGACGCCTGGGGCGCCTGTCTTGAACCAGCTCTTGAGGGAGTTCTGTTTCACGAACTGCTACCTTCCTTAAAGAGACGAGTATTGCTTGCGCAGACGCTGACGAATCAGCTCTGCGAGGGTGTTCATCACAAAGGTGAAGATCAGCAGCACCAGCGCCGCCAGGAACAACACCCGATAGTGACTGCCTCCCACTTCTGACTCGGGCATCTCAACGGCCACGTTGGCCGCCAGCGTGCGCATCCCCTCAAACAGATTCATGTCCATGATCGGCGTGTTGCCGGTCGCCATGAGCACGATCATGGTCTCACCCACCGCGCGGCCCATGCCGATCATCAACGCCGAGAAAATCCCCGGGCTGGCGGTCAGGATCACCACGCGGGTCAGGGTCTGCCACGGCGTGGCGCCTAGCGCCAGTGAGCCCAAAGTCAGGCCCCGGGGCACGCTGAACACGGCATCTTCGGCAATCGAGTAAATGTTGGGGATCACTGCGAAGCCCATGGCGATACCCACCACCAGTGCATTGCGCTGGTCGTAGGTGATGCCCAGATCGTGGGAGATCCACATGCGCATGTCGCCGCCGAAGAACCAGTTCTCAAGATGCGGGCTCATGCTCAGCGCGAACCAGCCCACCAGCAGCACCACGGGCAACAAAATGGCGGCTTCCCAACCCTCGGGCACCCGCAGACGAATGGAATCAGGCAAACGGCTCCAGCCGAAACCAGCCAGCAGGATGCCAATCGGGGTCAGCAGCAACAGGCTGAAGACACCCGGCAAATGGCCTTCCAGATACGGTGCCAGGAACAGCCCGGCGAAGAAGCCGAGGATGACTGTCGGCATGGCTTCCATCAGCTCAATGACCGGCTTGACCTTGCGACGCATCGCCGGAGCCATGAAGTAAGCGGTATAGATGGCGGCGGCGATCGCCAGTGGCGCGGCCAGCAGCATGGCGTAAAACGCGGCCTTGAGGGTGCCGTACGTCAGCGGCGCGAGGCTCAGCTTGGGCTCGAAATCACTGTTGGAAGCGGTGGACTGCCAGACATATTGCGGCGAGTCGTAATTCTCGTACCAGACCTTGCCCCACAGCGCGCTCCAGGACACTTCCGGGTGCGGATTCTTCAGCGTCAGCGGCAACAAAGCGCCGCCCTGCTCCACCAGCAACTGATCGGCCCGAGGCGACAGAGCGACAATCCCCGAACCTTCGGCAACCTGTTCAACCAGCAGGGTGCGGTGCGCGGTGCTGTGGAAGACCCCGAGCTTGCCCGAAGCATCCAGCGCCACGAAACCTTTGCGTCGCTGTTCGGCAGTGATCTGGGTAATGGGCGCGCTGCCCATTTTGAAGTCGCGAATGTGCATGAAGCGCATCTCTTCATCCACATCCCGGGCCATGAACCACTGGGCCATCGAGCCTTTGGAGTTGCCGATGATCAACGAAATGCCGCCGACCAACTGAGTGCTGGCGGTGATTTCAGCGTTGGCGTCCTCAAGCAGTTTGTAGCGACCATTGAGTGTGCGATCCCGCAGGCTGAACACATCGGCCTGAGCGCGACCATTGATTACGTACAACCATTGCTGACGCGGATCGATGTAGATCGCTTTGACCAGGGCGGAGGTTTGCGGCAGCTCGATACGCTCCTGCTCGCGCGTGACTTCGCCGGTCATCATGTTTTCTTTGTTCGCCAGGGAAAAAACATGCAGCTGCGTGCCTGTGGAACCGGCGATCACCAGCGTCTCACCATTGGCATTGAGGCTGACATGCTCCAGCGCACGCCCTTGATCGTCCAGGACCAACGGCGTTTCGCCATAGGGCCAGGTGATGGTCGGCGTGATGGTTTTTTTGTTGTTCGGGTAGGTCACCAGATAGTTGTGCCGGAAAGCGAGCACCTGACCGTTGGACAAGCCCAATGCAACCAGCGGCGTGCTGGGTTGATCCTGGCCGATGGACGTCACGCTCACGCCCGGCGGGAGCGGCAAACTGATGCGCTTGAGCTCGGCACCGTCGCGAACACTGAAAAATATCGCTTCACCCTTGTCGGAAATCCGCATACCGACCTGATTCTGCTCTTCGACAGCGAGCATCAGTGGCTTGCCGGCATCATTCATCCATGCCGGCTTGAGCGGAGTTTGCGCGTTCAGGCTGGCGCCCTGAAACAAAGGCACGACCACGTAAGCCAGGTAAAAGAAGATCAAGGTGATTGCTGCAAGCACGGCAAGGCCGCCGACGGCTACATACCAGCGGGTCAGGCGATCCTTGAAGGCGCGAACGCGACGCTTGCGTTGCATCTCCGGCGTATTGAAATCAATGCGCTGGGAGGGTGAATTTTGAGTCATCGGAGAATTGGCCAGTTCAACATGCGCACACCCTAAAGGAGCCGTATTACAAAATGGTTACAGTAAGGTGACGCAGAAAAGCCCGCCACCGGTATTCATGGCAGCGGACTAAAAAGTAAGGGTGGCACTTCCCGAGCTGGAAGCCACCGCAACGTGAACTATTTCCCTGCTACCGCACCTTCCTGCAAGCCAAGATCCGTCAGGGCCTTGGTTACCACGCGCGAAGGCAGCGGGATGTAGCCATCTTTCATGACCACTTCCTGGCCCTGTCTGGACAGCACCAGTTTCACGAACTCAGCTTCCAGTGGTGCCAAAGGCTTGTTCGGGGCCTTGTTGACGTAAACGTAGAGGAAACGCGACAGCGGGTAAGTGCCGTTCAGGGCATTGGTTTCGTTGTCTTCAACGAACTCGCCGCCTTCCTTCTTGGCCAGCGGCACGGTACGCACGCTGGACGTTTTATAACCAATGCCGGAATAGCCGATGCCATTGAGCGAGCTGCTGATGGAGCTGACCACCGAAGCCGAGCCAGGCTGTTCATTCACGTTGGCCTTGAAGTCACCTTTGCACAGGGCTTCTTCCTTGAAGTAGCCATAAGTGCCGGACACCGAGTTGCGCCCGAACAGCTGAATCGGCTTGTTCGCCAGGTCGCCGCTTACACCCACGTCGCCCCAGGTCTTGGCATCCGCCTTGGCCCCGCACAGGCGAGTGACGGAGAAAATCGCATCCACTTGCGCCATGGTCAGGCCTTTTATCGGGTTGTCCTTGTGCACGAATATCGCCAAAGCATCCACGGCCACCGGAATAGCCGTCGGCTTGTAGCCATGCTTTTGCTCGAAGGCAGACAATTCGCCGTCTTTCATCTTGCGGCTCATCGGGCCAAGGTTGGCGGTGCCTTCGGTGAGGGCTGGCGGCGCAGTGGAAGAACCCGCCGCCTGAATCTGGATATTTACGCTTGGGTATTCTTTCTTGTAGGCCTCGGCCCACAGGGTCATGAGATTCGCCAGGGTATCGGAGCCAACGCTGGAAAGGTTGCCCGAAACGCCCGATGTCTTCACGTATGGCTTGATCGCCGGGTCGACGGCAGCAACCGCATGGGCGGTGGCGACGCCAGCGGCCACGAAGGTCAGTGCAGTCATCAAACGCTTGAGTTTCATACCTTGCTCCGAGCGAGGTCAAAAAATAGGTCCGTTGGCCCCGAGTATTGGCAGCCCATGTGACGACTCTATGAATTGATTGTGACAATTGAATGAAAGGCCACGCCCTTTTACGGAGCGCGGCCTTCAAATGCTGCGAGGAATGAAACGGGTTGTTTCAGGCTGCGGGGCTCAGCGCTTTTTAGCGATCAGATATCCACCAATGACCATGCCCAACACACACAGAGCCGCCACATACCAGGCTGGCGCCATCGGGCTGGACTTGAGCATGAAGGTCACGACCATTGGCGTCAGGCCGCCGAAGATGGCGTAAGCCAGGTTGTACGAGAATGACAACCCCGAGAACCGCACCACTGCCGGGAATGCTTTAACCATTACGAAAGGCACTGCGCCGATGACACCAACGAACAGACCAGTGACGGCATACATCGGGAACAGCCAGTCAGGATTGGCCGCCAGCGTGTGATACATGGTCCACGAGCTGATCAGCAAGCCCAGGCTGCCGAACAGAAAAACCCGCCCAGCGCCAATGCGATCCGCCAGCGCGCCCGAGCCAATGCAGCCCAGACTCAGGAATACGATCGCCAGACTGTTGGCCTTCAGGGCCATCGCAGCCGGAAAGCCAAAAGTTGGGCTTTGCAGAATGGTCGGGGTCATCAGAATGACCACGATGATCCCGGCCGAGAGCAACCAGGTCAGCAGCATTGAAATTGCAACGGCGCCGCGATGATCACGCAGAACCGACTTGAGCGGGACTTCTTCGGCCAGCGCTTTGCGCAATTGCAGTTCGGCGAACACAGGGGTTTCGTGCAACCACCGGCGCAGATACACCGACAACAGACCGAACACACCGCCCACCAGGAACGGGATACGCCATGCGTAATCGGCCACTTCAACCGGGGTGTAGATGCTGTTGATGAAGGTAGCCATCAAGGAGCCCAGCAAAATGCCGGCGGTCAGGCCACAGGTCAGCGTGCCACAGGCATAGCCCACGTTGCGGGCCGGGACGTGCTCAGACACAAACACCCAAGCACCCGGCACTTCACCACCAATCGCCGCGCCTTGAATGACGCGCATCAACAGCAGCAGGATCGGCGCCCAGATGCCGATCTGGGCATAAGTCGGCAGCAAACCCATGATCAGCGTCGGAACCGCCATCATGAAGATGCTCAGGGTGAACATTTTCTTGCGCCCTAGCAGGTCGCCAAAGTGCGCCATGATGATGCCGCCCAGTGGCCGCGCCAGATAACCGGCAGCGAAAATCCCGAAGGTCTGCATCATGCGCAGCCATTCAGGCATATCCACAGGGAAAAACAGCTTGCCGACGACTGCCGCGAAGAACACGAAAATAATGAAGTCGTAAAACTCCAGCGCGCCACCCAGTGCCGAAAGCGACAGGGTTTTGTAATCGTTACGGGTCAGCGGGCGCGCAGGCTGCGCGGTACTCGAAGGCACAGTGGACATGAACAATACTTCTCTAAAGGGACTTCTCTTGAATAGGGTTAGCGACAGTAAAGCAGGTTGCGGCGGGGTGGCCTGCAACTGCGATTGTCCGGAGCAAAGGTGCTAATGGGCACCAAAATTGCGTGATACTGGCAGTCATGCCACCGTATCGGGTTCGGCACGATAGCAAATTGTTTCAAAAAGCACACAGGCTGATGCGTAAATCGTCGAAATCAGTACCCGATGGTCGTTTCATGACGCATCGCCCGATATACTCGCAGGCCGCCGAACACACCGCGGGCTGTGTCGAAATGTAGCGCACAGCCGTCAGTCAGGGGCTGCTGTGCGAAATCAGCTGTGTTTCAGCCAGCCGCTTTCGCAGAGTTTCCCCTTCAGGCGCGTCATATCACGCTGAACATCGAATGTTCACGCTGTTGGTTTTGAATAGCGCCTATTAACGCGGCAAAAAGACTAAGAGTCATGGGTCAGAGGCACCCTAGGCATGATCGAGCTCGAACAAGAAGATCCAATCCCGCAAGGCGACCTGGCCTTGCAGATCACAGCACTGCCCCGTGAAACCAACGGCTTCGGCGACATTTTCGGCGGCTGGCTGGTTTCCCAGATGGACCTGGCAGGCACCGCCATGGCGAGCAAGATCGCCGGTGGACGCGTCGCTACGGTGGCTATCGACCGTATGGCATTCCTGGTGCCTGTGGCTGTTGGTGCACAGCTTTCCTTCTATACCCAGGCACTGGAAATCGGCCGCAGCTCTATCCAGATGATGGTCGAAGTCTGGAGCGACGACCCGCTGTCCAGCGAATGGCGCAAGGTGACTGAAGCCGTGTTTGTGTTCGTTGCCATTGATGGCAGCGGCCGGACCCGGTCCGTTCCAGCCCGCCGGTAAGGCGGAGCAACCCAGAACCTGTGGGAGATTCTATGTTGGCCTGCAATGCATATCTCCAGTGGGACTGGCTCTAGCCGGGAAGGCGGCATTTCAGACGATAAATATTGAGTGGATGTACCGGCCTCTTCCCGGCTAAAGCCGGTCCCACATGGCGCGCATCCCACAGATGCCGCGCTCACATTGGGATCAAGGTAAACTCACCGACTTGGATACTGTCCATTTGTCTTAGTCTTCGTTTGAGAGTTTATTTATGCCTACGCCCCAAGTTGAATCCGTCACCATCGATGAGCTGAACTGCTGGCGCATCAGCCACGGCGATGCCGAGCTCGTGGTCGCCCAACAAGGTGCGCACATCGTCAGTTACCAGCGTGCCGGACAGCAGCCGTTGATCTGGTCCAACCCGGACGCCGCCTTCAAAAAGGGCAAGGCGATCCGCGGCGGCATGCCGATTTGCTGGCCGTGGTTCGGCAATCTTCAGCGCAACCCGGAAAGTGTCCAGGCGATGCGTCAAAGCGATGAACCGGCCAACGCCCACGGCGAAGTCCGCGCCATCGACTGGGAACTGATGGGCATGGCCGAGGATGACGACGCATTGATCGTTGAATTCATCCAGCCCAAAGCCGAAGGTCAACTGCCAGGCTGGCCGCATAACGTGGGCTTGAAGCTGAGCATTCGTCTGGACGAAGCCCTGAACGTCAGCCTGATCAGCTACAACTCCGGCACCGAAACCGTGAGCTTCAGCCAGGCGCTGCACAGCTATTTCGCGGTCAGCGATGTGCGCGAAATCAGCATCAAGGGCCTCGATGGTCTGAGCTACGTTGAAACTCTGGAAAACTGGGAGGAGCGCAAGCAATCTGGCGAGCTGCAATTTGCTGGCGAGACCGACCGCATCTACCTCGACACGCCCGACATGCTGAGCATCGTCGACCCGCAATGGCAGCGCAAAATCCACATCTGCACCAGCGGCTCGAAGTCGGCAATCGTGTGGAACCCATGGACCGAGAAGACCAAAACCTTCAACGACATGGCCGCCGATGGCTGGCAGCGCATGGTCTGCGTCGAAACCGCCAACGTGCTGGGCGACGTAGTCACTCTGGCGCCGGAAGAGATGCATGTGCTGGCGTTGAGTGTCTGGGCTGAGTCTCTGTCAGAAGACTGATCCGCTGCTCGCAACATTGTGGGACCGGCTTCAGCCGGGAAGAGGCCAGTACATCCGATGCGAATCTGCCATCAGGAATGCTGCCTTCCCGGCTAAAGCCGGTCCCACTAAAAAGGTAGTGCCTGCTGGCTACAAATCCGCCTCAACCACCACCCGCGCCTTCTCGGCGTCCATGGCATAAGCCGCATCGGCCAGGTCATTGCTGACTTTCTCGACCTTCAACTTGCCCACCACCCACAGCGGTGTGTAGATGTCTTCGATCTTCAAACCTTTGGGGAAGCGCACCAGCACCAGTTGATTCGGTGGCGGTGGCGGCACGTGGATGCAGGCGCCTGGATACGGTACGAGGAAGAATAACGTGGCGCGGCCTTTGGCATCGGTCTCCAGCGGAACCGGATAACCACCCAGGCGAATTTCCTTGCCGTTCATGGCCGGGACGGTTTTCGCCGAATACATGACTGCGGGCAGGCCTTTGCTCTGCTTCAAGCCACCTTTGCTATCGAACGTCCCCAAGGCTTCAGGAGAGTTGTGGTCGATATCGGGCATGGCTTCCAGGGCTTTCTGGTCTGATTTGGGCATCAGGTCCAGCCAGTCGGTTTCGGGAATTTCAGCGTGGGCAAGGCCGCAGGTCAGCAGCAGAGTTAGAACTAGAAGGCGACGCATCGACAGGCTCGGCAGAGAAATGAATGGAGTTGGAAACAGCTCGGCATTCTAGCCCTCTGCGCACCGAGAACGCAGAGGGCTAATGAACATCAGTCTTTCTTTTTGATCAGGCCGTAGATCACCAGCAGCACGATTGCGCCAACCAGCGCACCGAGGAAGCCTGCGCCTTCGCCAGCCTGGTAAATGCCCAGAGCCTGACCGCCATAAGTGGCCGCCAGCGAACCGCCGATGCCCAACAGAATGGTCATGATCCAGCCCATGCTGTCATCGCCCGGCTTGAGGAAACGCGCCAGCAGGCCAACGATCAAGCCAATGAAGATGGTTCCGATAATACCCATGCTGTTTCCCCCTGTATGAAATTGATATGCCAAAGCTTAGTCCGCTATGGGCAACACGCTATCAGAGAGGTTGAGTGGCGGAATGGTTCAATGCGTGGGCAGCAAACACGTGCCTCTGTAGGAGTGAGCTTGCTCGCGATGCGATTTGTCTGTCGATAAATTATCGTCTGACCTGACGCTATCGCGAGCAAGCTCACTCCTACAGATATCGCGTCTTAGCCGTTGATCAACGCCTCAACCAGCTTGACCTGACGATCCAGCGTCGCGCGATCAGCGCTGCGCACGGTGGCGTGACCTACTTTGCGGCCGGCTTTGAAGGCTTTGCCGTAGTGATGCAGATGGCAGTCATCAATAGCGACGACCTTCTCCACAGCAGGCACTTCGCCAATGAAGTTGAGCATGGCGCTCTCGCCGACCTTGGCGGTGGAACCCAATGGCAGGCCCGCAACCGCCCGCAGGTGGTTTTCGAACTGGCTGCACTCGGCGCCTTCGGTGGTCCAGTGCCCGGAGTTGTGCACGCGCGGGGCGATTTCGTTGGCCTTCAGGCCGCCGTCGACTTCGAAGAACTCGAATGCCAGCACGCCCACGTAATCCAGCTGCTTGAGCACACGTCTGGCGTAATCTTCAGCAAGCGCCTGCAAAGGGTGATCAGTGCTGGCGATGGAGATGCGCAGGATGCCGTTGTCGTGGGTGTTGTGCACCAGCGGGTAGAAACGGGTTTCACCGTCCCGAGCCCGCACGGCGATCAACGACACTTCACCGGTGAACGGCACGAAGCCTTCCAGCAGACAGGCGACACTGCCGAGTTCGGCGAAAGTACCTTCGACATCAGCCGCAGTTCGCAGCACTTTCTGGCCCTTGCCGTCGTAGCCCAGGGTGCGGGTCTTGAGCACCGCAGGCAGGCCGATGGCCGCGACTGCCGCGTCCAGATCGGCTTGCGACTGGATATCGGCGAACTCAGGCGTCGGAATGCCCAGGTCCTTGAACATGCTCTTCTCGAACCAGCGATCACGGGCAATGCGCAAGGCTTCGGCGCTCGGATAGACCGGGACGAACTGCGACAGAAACGCTACGGTTTCAGCAGGCACGCTTTCGAACTCGAAGGTCACCAGATCGACGTCTTCGGCCAGCTGGCGCAGATGATCCTGATCGCTGTAATCGCCCAGCAGATGCTCGCCCAAGGCAGCGGCGCAAGCGTCAGGCGCGGGGTCCAGAAAGGCGAAGTTCATCCCCAGCGGGGTTCCTGCCAAGGCCAACATGCGACCCAGTTGGCCGCCACCGATTACACCGATCTTCATGCGAAAAACCTCAGGCGTCGCGCGGGTCTGGATTGTCCAGGACGCTGTCTGTCTGCTCAGTGCGGAATTTCTTCAGCACTGTGTGGAATTGTGGATGCTTGGCGCCCAGGATGCTGGCCGACAACAACGCGGCGTTGATCGCGCCCGCCTTGCCGATCGCCAGAGTTGCCACTGGAATGCCGGCTGGCATCTGCACGATGGACAACAGGGAGTCGACGCCCGAGAGCATGGACGACTGGACCGGAACGCCCAGCACCGGCAGGTGGGTCTTGGCCGCACACATGCCCGGCAAGTGAGCTGCACCGCCAGCACCGGCGATGATCACTTCGATGCCGCGTGCTTCGGCCTCTTCGGCATACTGGAACAGCAAATCCGGCGTGCGGTGTGCAGACACCACTTTGACTTCGTACGGAATGCCTAGCTTTTCCAGCATATCGGCGGTGTGGCTAAGGGTGGACCAATCGGACTTGGAGCCCATGATCACGCCAACCAGTGCGCTCATCGTCGTGCCTCTCATCGGGCGCCCGCAGGCGCATCAATAAACAAACAAGCCACGCGGGAGGACCGGCGTGGCTTGCTGTACGAAAAATGACCGGTCGAGCCGGCCAAAGGCCGCGCAGTATACCTCAAAGAAAGGCATTTAAAGCACCCTCAATGACCATCTGTCTTGTGGGCAATTTCCGACCTGTAAACCACGTATTTACTGACTTGAAGGTCAGACATTATCCGGCGTAGCTGCACCCTCAAGCTTGCGCCACAGCAAGCGCACATTAGCCTTGCGTACCAGGGCGCAGCGATACAGGCGGATTTCCAGCGGGATGTGCCATTGCGGGCCACCACACTCCACCAGTTCGCCGCGAGCCAGCTCGGCGCGCACGCTCAACCGAGGAACCCAGGCGATACCCAACCCTTCCAGCGCCATGCTCTTCAGGCTGTCGGCCATGGCCGTTTCATACACGGTGGTGAAGCGCAGGTTTCGCTGGCGCAGCAGCAGGTTCACCGAGCGCCCGAGAAACGCACCCGCGCTGTACGCCAGAAGCGGCACGCTGCCGCCCTCTTCCAGGCCGAACAACGGCTGGCCATGCTCATCGGCAGCGCAGACCGGCAGCATTTCAGTGTGCGCCAGGTGCAGCGACGGGAAGATTTCCGGGTCCATCTGCAGGGCCGCGTCCGGGTCGTAGAACGCCAGCATCAGATCGCAACCGCCTTCACGCAGGGCATGCACCGCCTCGCCAACGTTGGTGGCAACCAGCCGGGTGGCGATGTTCAGGCCTTCATTGCGCAATTGGGCGATCCAGCGCGGGAAGAAGCCCAGCGCCAGGGAATGCGCCGCCGCCACCTGCATGACCTCGCCCTGCCCGCCTTCCAGGTGATGCAAGTGGCGCAGCACTTCACCCAACTGATCAACCACGGTACGCGCCGTCACCAGAAACAACTGCCCCGCCGCCGTCAGCTCGATGGGCGTGCGCGAGCGGTTGACCAGGGTCAGCCCCAGCGCGGCTTCAAGGCTGCGAATACGCCGACTGAACGCCGGCTGCGTCACAAAACGCCGCTCCGCCGCCTGGGAAAAACTGCGCGTGGCAGCCAGAGCGCTGAAGTCTTCCAGCCATTTGCTTTCCAGATTCATCTCATACCTTCCCAGACGATATGTAAGTGTCTGAATAAATACAGCGTCTGTTGGAGCGAGGCTTGCCCGCGAAAGGGGCAGGTCAGGCAGCCAATATGTTGTTAGTCAAGACGCCTTCGCGGGCAAGCCACGCTCCAACAAAGGTTTGCGTCACATCTGCATTATGCCGATTGTGCATGGGCCAGTGTGTAACAGCATTAGTCAAATCTTGCCGCAAAGGCCAGTATCGCCAGCGTTCCGGCATTATCCATGCCTTTTTGAGATTGTCTCTATCATGTCCTCGCCTGCATCATCGCGCATCGAAAAAGACCTCCTTGGTGTTCTCGAAGTACCCGCTGACGCGTATTACGGTATTCAGACGCTGCGTGCGGTGAACAACTTTCACCTGTCCGGCGTTCCGCTTTCCCACTACCCGAAGCTGGTTGTCGGGTTGGCGATGGTCAAGCAGGCAGCCGCTGATGCAAACCATCAGCTGGGTCACCTCAACGCGACCAAACATGCGGCCATCAGCGAAGCCTGTGCCCGCCTGATCCGCGGCGATTTCCACGAGCACTTCGTGGTGGACATGATTCAAGGCGGCGCTGGCACTTCAACCAACATGAATGCCAACGAAGTCATCGCCAACATTGCCCTCGAAGCAATGGGTCTGGAAAAAGGCGATTACAACCAGTTGCACCCGAACAACGACGTCAACATGGCGCAGTCGACCAACGACGCTTACCCAACGGCCATTCGCCTGGGTCTGCTGTTGGGTCACGACGCGCTGCTGGCCAGCCTCGACAGCCTGATTCAGGCGTTCGCCGCCAAGGGCCTGGAATTCAACCACGTCCTGAAAATGGGCCGCACCCAGTTGCAGGACGCTGTACCGATGACCCTCGGCCAGGAATTCCGCGCGTTCGCCACTACCCTGACCGAAGACCTGAACCGTCTGCGCAGCCTTGCACCCGAATTGCTCACTGAAGTGAACCTGGGCGGCACCGCCATCGGCACCGGCATCAACGCCGACCCTGGCTACCAGAAGCTGGCGGTAGATCGTCTGGCAATCATCAGCGGTCAACCATTGGTACCAGCCGCCGACCTGATCGAAGCCACTTCCGACATGGGCGCCTTCGTGCTGTTCTCCGGCATGCTCAAGCGTACTGCGGTCAAGCTGTCGAAGATCTGCAACGACTTGCGCCTGCTGTCCAGCGGCCCACGCACCGGCATCAACGAAATCAACCTGCCAGCGCGTCAGCCAGGCAGCTCGATCATGCCCGGCAAGGTCAACCCGGTTATCCCGGAAGCGGTCAACATGGTTGCCTTCGAAATCATCGGCAACGACCTGGCACTCACTATGGCGGCCGAAGGCGGTCAATTGCAGCTCAACGTGATGGAGCCGCTGATCGCTTACAAGATTTTCGACTCGATCCGCCTGCTGCAACGCGCCATGGACATGCTGCGCGAGCACTGCATCGTCGGCATCACCGCCAACGAAGCCCGCTGCCGCGAATTGGTGGAACATTCCATCGGCCTGGTGACCGCACTGAACCCGTACATCGGTTATGAAAACGCTACCCGTATCGCCCGCATCGCCCTGGAAACAGGCCGTGGCGTACTGGAGCTGGTTCGTGAAGAAGGCTTGCTCGACGACGCCATGCTCGACGACATCCTGCGTCCGGAAAACATGATCGCTCCGCGCCTTGTGCCGCTGAAGGCTTAATGATTTTGCTCCACTGCAACACGCTCACCAGGCTGAGGGACTAGACACTCCTCATCCTTTTGGGGGTCCAGAGACGATTCTCTCCGGGCCCTTTTTTTTACCTGCAAAACGACAAGGCCTACACACCACACGGACGTATCGCATTAATAACAAGGGAAAAGTATTGCAGACGCAAGACGAGCGCACCGGTATAGTGCGCGCCCCCTAAAAACAACAGCGAGGATTCTCCAATGCTTGAAGTCATCAACGACTTCCTCTCGGGCAAAGTGCTGATCGTACTGATCGTAGGGCTCGGCGGTTATTTCACGATTCGTTCGCGTTTCGTCCAGTTCCGCCACTTTTTCCATATGTTCGCTGTTTTCAGGGATAGTTTACGTAACAGCACCGGCCAGCTCAGTTCCTTCCAGGCACTGATGCTCAGCCTTGCTGGACGTGTTGGCGCAGGGAATATCGCCGGTGTTGGCATCGCCGTAACACTGGGCGGGCCGGGCGCCGTGTTCTGGATGTGGGTCACCGCATTGGTGGGCATGGCCAGTAGCTTCATCGAGTGTTCGCTCGCTCAGCTCTACAAACGCAAAGACTCCGAAGGCCAGTTCCGTGGCGGTCCGGCGTACTACATCCAGCATGGTCTGGGTAAGCGCTGGCTCGGTATGGTCATGGCAGTATTGCTGCTGGTGACCTTCGGTTTCGCCTTTAACGGTCTGCAATCCCACGCAGTGACCGACTCGCTCAAAGGCGCGTTCGGCATCGACACCATGACCACCGGTATTTGCCTGGTTGTTCTGCTGGGTCTGGCCTTCATCGGTGGCATCAAGCGTATCGCCGCGATTTCCGATCTGCTGGTGCCGGTCAAAACCCTGATCTACATCGCCGTGACCATCTATGTGATCGCCCTGCAGATCGACCACGTTCCGGCCATGCTGGCGACAATCGTCAAAAGCGCCTTTGGTCTGGACCCGGTATTTGGCGGCCTGATCGGCAGCGCAATCGTGATGGGCGTGAAGCGTGGCGTGTTCGCCAACGAAGCCGGTCTGGGCAGTGCGCCAAACGTGGCCGCTGTTGCGCAGGTTGAGCACCCGATTTCCCAGGGTGTAGTTCAAGCGTTCAGCGTGTTCCTCGATACCTTCGTAATCTGCACCTGTACCGCGTTGCTGATCCTGCTGTCGGGTATCTATGACGTGGGTTACAGCGGCAACGGTATTGTTCTGGCACAGAACTCGCTGGCCGCAGTAGTCGGTGACTGGGGTCGAATCTTCATCAGTGTTGCCTTGGCACTGTTCGTATTCACCTCGATTCTCTACAACTACTACCTGGGCGAAAACAGCCTGCGGTTCCTGGTGGGCGAGAGCAAGAAAGCCATCGTCGGCTATCGGATTTTCGTGCTGGTGCTGATCCTGTGGGGCGCGGTCGTTGATCTGAACACCGTGTTCGCGTTTGCCGACATCACCATGACGCTGCTGGCCTTCGTTAACTTGATCGCCTTGGCAATGTTGTTCAAAGTCGCCATGCGCATCCTGCGTGACTACGATGCGCAACGTAAGGCGGGCGTCAAAACCCCTGTGTTTGATTCGAGCCAGTTCCCGGATCTGGATCTGGACCGCAATGCATGGCCTGCCAACCCGAGCCACACACCGGTCAATCCGGTTGAGGCCACCGCGAAGCCTGCTACTCAAGCCTGATCGCCACTGTCATACCGGAGAAGAACCATGACTCTTGAACAGCCTAAACCCGCTCAGCGAGTCATGGTTCTTTATACCGGCGGCACCATTGGCATGCAGGCCAGCGCCAACGGTCTGGCTCCCGCTTCGGGTTTCGAGGCACGCATGGCCGGGCAACTGGCCGAGCAGCCTGAGCTCGTTGTGCCGCAGTGGTGCTTTCGCGAGATGGCACCGCTGATCGACAGCGCGAACATGACGCCCGCCTATTGGCTGCGTCTGCGTGAAGCGGTTGTCCAGGCTGTCGAAGCCGATGGTTGCGACGCGGTGCTGGTCCTGCATGGCACTGATACCCTGGCTTACAGCGCAGCAGCGATGAGCTTCCAGTTGCTGGGGCTCAACGCGCCGGTGCTGTTCACCGGTTCAATGCTGCCTGCTGGCGTGCCGGATAGCGATGCCTGGGAAAACGTCAACGCATCACTGGTGGCGCTGGGCAAAGGTCTGTCTTCTGGCGTGCATCTGCACTTCCACGGCGAGCTGTTGGCCCCGACCCGTTGCGCGAAAATCCGCAGCTTCGGTCGCCATCCGTTTGCAGCCCTGAACCGCTCCCACAGCGGCGAAACCCTGGTTGCGCGCCCTGCGCAGCTGGATTATCGCTACTCGAAAGCGTTGTCAGCGGTGGCCGTGCTGCCGTTGTTTCCGGGTATCGGTGCGGCTCAGGTGAACGCCATGATCGCCAGCGGCATCCAGGGTCTGGTGCTCGAATGCTTCGGCAGCGGTACCGGCCCCAGCGATGACCCGGCCTTCCTCGCCAGCCTCGAAAGCGCCCGCCAGCAAGGCATCTGCGTGGTTGCAATCACCCAGTGCCATGAAGGCGGAGTCGAACTGGACGTCTACGAAGCAGGCAGCCGCCTGCGGGGTGTGGGCGTCCTGTCCGGCGGCGGCATGACCCGTGAAGCGGCGCTGGGCAAACTGCACATGCTGCTCGGTGCAGGCTTGCCAATCGATGAAGTGCGCCGGTTGGTGGAAGTGGATTTGTGTGGGGAGTTGCGTTAAGCCGCACTTCCCCCTGTTGGAGCGAGGCTTGCCCACGAAGAACGATAACGCGGTTTGCCTGACCTACCGAGTCGGCTGGTTCGTGGGCAAACCTCGCTCCAACAGGTTACTCGCCTGGGTGAACCCGATCATCCCCCGCATAAATCGCCGTATGCAAACCACCCTGCTCGTCCCGCCATGCGCGATACATCCCCGGTGTGTTGAAGCTCAACGCGGTTTCGCCCGTCGGGGAGACGGCGATGACGCCGCCGTTGCCGCCCATGGTCTTCAACTCGCCTGACACAACCGTGTCGCACGCCGTATTCAATGTTTCCCCAGCCAGCAGAACCCGGGACGCGATGTTGTGGGCGACTACGGTGCGGATGAAGTATTCGCCGTGGCCTGTTGCCGAGATCGCTGCGCTGCGGTCATCGGCCCAGGTGCCGGTGCCAATCAGCGGCGAGTCGCCGACACGGCCAAAACGCTTGTTGGTAATCCCGCCCGTTGAAGTAGCCGCCGCCACATGACCGTGACGATCCAGCGCCACGGCGCCCACGGTGCCGAATTTCTTGTCCACACCGCCCGGTTCCAGAGAGACGCTGTTGGGCTGCTGAAGCTGGGTTTGCCACTGGCGACGACGCAGATCCGTGTCGTACCAGTCGTTAGGCACTTTTTCCAGGTCCTGAGTCTCCAGAAAAGCATCAGCGCCAACGCCCGCCAGCAGCACGTGTTCGCTGTGTTCCAGCACCGCGCGGGCCGCAAGAATCGGGTTGCGCACGAAGTGAATCCCGGCCACTGCACCTGCTTCGCGATTGGCGCCATGCATGATGGCCGCGTCCAGTTCGTGATCACCGGTGTGAGTAAACACCGCACCTTTACCGGCGTTGAACCATGGGCATTCTTCCAGCTCAATGACTGCCGCCTGAACCGCGTCGAGACTGCTGCCGTCCTGTTCCAGCAAGGTCAGCCCGGCTTTCAGCGCGCGCAATAAGGCTTCGTGAATGGTGGTTTCGTCTTCGAGGGTCAGCAGACCAGGAGTCAAAACGCCCGCGCCACCGTGTAGAGCAATAGCAATAGGATTGGCCATCACGCGTGGACTCCATGGTCGAGGATCTGATTGAGAAAACGTCGGGTGCGCTCGGATTCCGGCGCCGAAAAGAAGCGTTCAGGGGTGGCTTCTTCAACTATTTCGCCCTGATCCATGAACACCACACGATCCGCGACTTTGCGGGCGAAGCCCATTTCGTGGGTCACGCAAATCATGGTCATGCCGTCTTGTGCCAAGCCAGTCATGACCTCCAGCACTTCGGCGATCATTTCCGGGTCGAGCGCCGAGGTCGGCTCGTCGAACAGCATGACTTTGGGCTGCATGCACAACGCGCGGGCAATCGCGATGCGCTGCTGTTGGCCGCCGGACAACTGCGATGGAAACTTGTTGGCGTGGTCGCGCATGCGCACTTTGTCGAGCAGGGCCAGAGCGCGCTCAATGGCTTCTTTCTCCGGCACACCCAGGTTGGAGGTCTGCGGCAAGGTGCAGTTCTTCAGCACGGTCAGGTGCGGGAACAGGTTGAAATGCTGGAAGCACATGCCAACCTGACGGCGAATCCGCTCCAGACGTTTCACGTTGCCGTCCAGCACTTCGCCCAACACCTCAATGGTGCCTTGCTGATGCTGTTCCAGTTGATTGATGCAACGGATCAGAGTGGATTTGCCCGAACCCGACGGGCCGCAGATCACCACTTTCTCGCCGGGTTTGACCGACAGCGAGATGTCGCGCAGGACGTGGGATTTGCCATACCACTTGTTCAGTTGCTCGATACGCACGATAGGGGCTGCGTCAGCCTCGCGATGATCAGTCATGAGCGGTTCTGTTCCAGTTTCTTTTCAAGGTGTCGGGCATAGCGCGACAGTGCGAAGCAGATGACGAAGAAATAGATCGCCAGGAAAATGTAGATTTCGTGGCCATAGCCCACCCATTCCGGTGCGGCGGCGGTGCTCATGGCGATGCCGACGATGTCCAGCACGCCGACGATCATCACCAGCGTGGTTTCCTTGAACAGGCCGATGAATTGGGTCAACAGCGGCGCAATCGACTGTTTCAACACTTGGGGCAGGACGATCTGGCCCATGGTCTTCCAGTAGCCGAAGCCCAGCGCCTGAGCGGCTTCGTATTGGCCTTTGGGCAGGTTTTGCAGACCGCCGCGCAGGGTTTCGGCCATGTAGGCGGCGGTGAACAGGATCAGCACCAGTTGCACCCGCAGCAGGATGTCGAACACCGAACCCGGCGGCAGGAACAGCTGGATCATCAGCGACGCCATGAACAGCAGCGAAATCACCGGCACCGAACGCACCAGCTCGATGTACGTGACGCTGAGCATGCGAATCACCGGCTTCTTCGAGCGGCGGCCCAGGGCCAGCAGAATCCCGATGGGCAAGGCGAAGATCATGCCCACCGTGCCAAGGAACACCGTGACCATCATCCCGGCGAATTTGGTCGACGATATCTCCGGCAAGCCCGCGCCGCCCTTGAGCAGCCACCACATGACCACCGGCAACAACGCCAGATAGCCAATCAGCAAACGGCGGTCCAGACGTTTGAAGAACAACAGCACGAAGGCGAAAACCGCCAGAAACAGCGCCAGGTTGACCCGCCAGCGTTCAGCTTCCGGATAGAAGCCGTACACGAACAGATTCCAGCGCTGGGTAATCGGCAGCCAGCAGGCGCCATGGGGGTTGCACTCAGTGCGCGCGGTGCCGACAAAGGTAGCGTCGAACACCAGCCAGTTAAGCGCCGCAGGAATCGTCCACAGCAGCAGCGCCAGCACGACGATGGTCAGCAGACCATGACCGACACTGGGGAACAGATGCTCGCGCGTCCATTCACGGATTTGCACCGGCAACGGTTTACTCGGCGGCAGGCGCTCAGCGGTGGGTTGATTGATCATGTTCATCGTCAATGGCCTCGCTGACTGATGCGATGGTTGTAGATGTTCATCGCGATGGAAATCAGCAGGCTGATCACGCAATAAGTGCCCATCACCAGGGCGATGCACTCAATGGCCTGACCGGTCTGGTTCAAGGTGGTGCCGCCGGTGGACGAGACCATCTCCATGAAGCCGATGACCACGCCAAGGGAGGAGTTCTTGACGATGTTCAGGTAGGTGTTGGTGACCTGCGGGATCATCGGATAGATCGCTTGCGGCACGATCAACTGGCGCATGGTCGGGCCATATTCGAAGCCCAATGCCTTGGCGGCTTCGTATTGCCCGCGCTGCACCGACTGGATGGCGCCACGCACGATTTCGGCGATGTAACTGGCGCTGTAAAAGGACAACGCCAACCACAAGGCCAGCAGTTCCGGCACCAGCGCCACGCCTCCCTTGAAACCGAAGCCTTTGGCCACCGGGACTTCCCAGGTCCAGTGCGCGTCGCTCAAGGCGTAAGCCAGCAGCGGTAACAGCAACGCCCCGGCCAGCAGCAGCGGCCAGCGGCGCGGGGTGAAGCTGCGCCACTGGGATTTCGCATCGCGAAAGCGGCAGGCGATCAAGCCCAGCAACGCGCCAAGGGCCATCAGGGCCAAGCCCCAACCCACCAGCGAACCCTGCGCAGGCCACGGCAACATCAGGCCGCTGTTGCTCAGATAAGCCAGGTCGAACAGGGAAATCGCCTGCTTGATGCCGGGCAGCGCCAGTGCCAGGCCGTACCACCAGACCAGATGCACCACCAACGGCACGTTACGCAGGAATTCGATACTGGCTCCGGCCAGGCGATTGATCAGCCAGTTCTCGGAAACCTTGCACAGGCCCAACGCCACACCCAGCAAGGTGGCGGTCACGATACTCATCACCGAGACCAGCAACGTATTGAGCAACCCCACCACATACGCACGGCCGTAGCTGTCGTTGGGGGTGAAGTCGATCAGTTTGAAGCTGATGTCATAACCGGCCCGCTGTGACAGGAAGTCAAAGCCGGAGGCAATGTTCAGCGCCTTCAAATTGAGGCTGGCGTTATGCGCCAGCACGTAAAAAACAGCTGCAACAATGGCCAGAACCAGGCCTTGCTGCAGCACGCTCAGTACCCGAGCGTTCTGCAAGCGTTGGGTCCACATGAAGATAATTCCGTCGGAGGGTTACGCGATCAGCGGATCGGCGGCGCGTACAGCAGACCCTGATCTTTCCAGGTGCGGTTGAGACCACGCGGGAAATTCAGAATGGTTTTTTCGCCGAGGTTGCGATCGTAGATTTCAGCGTAGTTGCCCACCTGCTTGATCGCGCGGTACGCCCAGTCGTTATCCAGACCAAAAGCCTTGCCGACCGAGCCGTCAGTGCCGAGCAGGCGTGCGACATCAGCCGAACCGCCTTTCTTGCTGTGCATCTCGTCGACGTTGGCCGAGGTGATGCCGAACTCTTCGGCGGTCATCAGAGCGTAGGCGGTCCAGGTCACGATGTTGCGCCACACGGTGTCGCCCTGAGCCACGAATGCGCCCAGTGGTTCTTTGGAGATGATTTCAGGCAGCAGCGCGTAGTCTTGCGGGTTGTTCATGACCGCACGGCGCGAAGCCAGGCCCGACAGGTCGTTGGAAATGGCGTTGCAACGGCCGCTCTGGAACGCTGCGAACAACTCCGGGCTCTTCTCGATGATCACGGTCTTGTAGGTCAGGCCGCGCTGGCTGAAGTAGTCATCCAGGTTCTGTTCCGACGTGGTGCCCGGCGACAGGCAGAACGTCGCGCCGTCCAGGTCAGTCAGCTTCTGGATGCCGTCTTTGGCGTGGGTCATGAAACCCTGGCCGTCGTAGAACCAGACGGTGGTGAAGTCCACGCCTAGGCTGGCGATACGGTCGGCCGTCCACGAGGTCGCACGGGACAACACGTCGATTTCGCCGGAAGCCAGTGCGGTGAAGCGATTCTTGCCGGTGGTGGCGATGTACTCAACCTTGGTCGAGTCGCCCAGCGCTGCAGCGGCAACTGCGCGGCAGAGGTCAACGTCCATGCCGGTCCATTGGCCTTTGTCATCAATCAGCGAAAACCCTGGCTTGTCACTGGCCACACCGCAACGCACGGCGCCATGAGCCCGGACCTTTTCCAGCACGCCCGCCTGCGCGGCAACAGCGCCAGCCAGGCCAAACAGCAGCATTGATGAGGTGAGTAACGTCTTAAGGCCATTCCGTTTTTGCATAGCATTGCCCCTTCTACGACATATTCTTGTAATGATTGATTGACCACGATAGACCGGCAGGTGGCGATTACCTGCACAATAGCCATACAAAACCGGCATGCGTTAGTAACACTTGATCCACTATGCTGGTCGGGCTATCGAATTTTGGAATAACTTATGGATATCGATTGGTACGAGGATTTTCTTGCGCTGGCGGATACCGGCAAATTCACCGCGGCTGCCAGCATGCGGGGCTCATCGCAGTCGGCCCTGAGTCGGCGTATCCAGTTGCTGGAAGCGCGCCTGGGCACCACGCTCATTGACCGCAGCAAGAATCCGATCCGCCTGACCGCTGCTGGTGAAGCGCTGCTGCCCAACGCCTCGGAGCTGGTGCGCCTGGCTCGGGATTGCGAGCAGAGCGTGAAGATCATTGATCGGGCGCTGACGTTTGCGTCGCTGCATACCTTGGGCTGCAATTTCTTCCCGGACTGGATCAGCCAGTTCTCGTCCGTTGAAAACCCATTGTTCAGCCGCATCGATACCGGCTACCGCAGTACCGATGATTACTACATGGCGCTGATGTCGGGGCGCTGCGATTTCATCCTTTTCTACAGCGATGCGCAGACCGAGCCGTATTCGCGGCAAAGCGAGTTCGAAGTGTTATCGCTGGGTCATGACGAACTGTACTGGGTGGCGACGCCTGAGCTGGCGGCGCGTTGCGCGGATCCTGAGGTGCCGATCCCGTGGCTGACTTACGCCCGCAGCGCGCAGTTGCATGACCTGTCACGCAAACAGGTCAAACGCCACCCCGAGCCGCATCGCTTGCGCCGGGTGTTTGAGGCCACCGTCTCCGAAGCCCTGAAACCCATGGCCGCCGCGGGACACGGCGTCGCCTGCATGCCCCACACCATGGTGGCTTCGATGATCGAGCGCGGGGAGTTGGTGCGTTTGTATCCGGGTATGGAATCCGATCACCTGGAAGTCATCCTCGTGCGCTGGCGCGGCAACCGTAACCCCGAGGCTGAAGCGTTCTGGAAGAAGATTTCCTGATTGCTCCCGAAGATTGCGGCTTCCCCTGTGGGAGCGGTGCTTGCCCGCGATAAAGGCGACGCGGTGTATCTGATAAATCGCAGCGTCTATATCGCGGGCAAGCACCGCTCCCACAGGCACAGCGTTTCAATTCAAGCAGTTGATCAGACGGTACTTTCCACCCGCGCATCCCGAAGCATCGAATCCAGGTTGCGCTCGATGTTGTCGCACAGCGCGGTCATCTGAATTTCGTGTTCGCTGGCGCTGAACGGGCTTTGCAGGTCGGTGCCGATTTTCTCGATGGCCAGTAGCATGAAACCTACCACCGTCGAAGCCAGCGGCGTGTACCAACCCAATGTGTCGACCAGACCAATCGGCACGATGATGCAGAACAGGCTGATGAACAGTCGCGGGAACGCCACATACGGGTAAGGCAGCGGCGTGTTGGCGATACGCTCCATGCCGCCCTGGCAGTTGGAGATTTCCACCAGCGTCGATTCGATGCGCGCCAGTCGGATGCTGTCCAGGCGACCGGCTTCGTATTCCTTGGCCAGCAAAGCAGCCGAGGCGTTGAGCACGTCGTTGGGGAAATTGTTGGTGTCGTGCCTGCGGGAATATTCCTCACGGGTGATCAGCATCTGCACGTCTTCGCTGCAGGATTTACCCTTCAAGTGTGCCGACAGACATTTCACATAGGCCACATGCCTTTTGAGCAGGATGGCTTTGACCGGGTTGATGTCGCCGTCGTCCTCGATCAGGGTCAGCACCTGGCGGGCGAAGCTGCGGGAATTGTTGACCAGCGCGCCCCATAGCGTGCGCGCTTCCCACCAACGGTTGTAGGCACTGGAATTACGGAAACTGGTCAGCACCACCAGCGCAGAACCAAGCAAGGTCAGCGGCATGGACGGCAGGCTGATCTTGCGATCCAGAAACAGCATGAAGTCTGCGGTGACGATGATGTCCCAGATCAGCAGCCAGAACAGCGACCAGCCCACATAACCCACGGTTTTGATTAGAAATCGGTACTTCTCGATGATGACTTGTTTCACGGGATTACCTCGGGGCTACTGCGTAGTGCACGCCACTCCCCTGCTTCGAATCCCTTTGCCGGATATGGTTCGCCAAGGACCGCATAAAAGCTGAACCGTTTAAGGTTGAATTAAGCTGCGGTGGAGGTCCCGCAAGGTAATGGCCATCAGACAGCTCAAATCAGGAGGAACAAACCGCCTCCGGCTGCGCTCCACTCTTCTCTGCCGTTGTGTTCTGCAACACGTCACCGAGGGTTAATTCAATGGGCTCGTCTTTCTCCAGCGAACAACGCACCGCACGCGACCAACTTTGCATCAACACCATCCGCACCCTGGCCATGGATGCCGTACAGAAGGCCAACTCCGGCCATCCTGGTACGCCCATGGCCCTGGCGCCCGTGGGCTACACCGTCTGGAACCAGTTCCTGCGCTACCACCCACAGCATCCGGACTGGCCGAATCGCGACCGCTTCGTGCTGTCTGTGGGTCATGCGTCGATGTTGCTGTACTCGTTGCTGCATCTGTCGGGCGTTGTCGAGATCGATGAGCACGGCAAGCCCTCGGGCAAACCCGCCGTGAGCCTTGAGGACATCAAGCAGTTTCGTCAGCTTGACTCCAAGACCCCCGGCCACCCGGAATACCGCATGACGACGGGCGTGGAAACCACCACCGGCCCGCTCGGTCAGGGCTGCGCCAATAGTGTCGGCATGGCCATGGCCGAACGCTGGCTGGGCGAGCGCTTCAATGCGCCGGACCGCACCCTGTTCGATTACAGCGTTTACGTGCTGTGTGGCGACGGCGACATGATGGAAGGCGTGACCAGCGAAGCGGCGTCCATGGCCGGGCATTTGAAGCTCGCCAACCTGTGCTGGATCTACGACAACAACACCATCAGCATCGAAGGCCACACGGAGCTGGCGTTCAGCGAAGATGTGCAGACCCGTTTCGAAGGCTATGGCTGGAACACGCTGCACGTAGCGGACGCCAACGATACCGAAGCGCTGGCCCGGGCCCTTGAAGTATTCAAACGCACCAATGATGCACCGACGCTGATCGTGGTCGACAGCGTGATCGGCTATGGCTCGCCCCATAAACACAACACCGCCGCGGCCCATGGCGAGCCGTTGGGTGAAGACGAAATCAAGCTGACCAAGAAGGCTTATGGCTGGGATGAAAACTCCAGCTTTCTGGTGCCTGACGACGTCCGAACCTGGCTGCACGATGCCTTGATCGAGCGTAATGCCAGCGACTATGAAACCTGGCAGGCCGCGCTCAGTAAACTTGAAGATCAACAGCCAGACCTGGCCGACCAGCTGCAACGCATGCGCGCCGGGGAAATGCCCGAGCAGTGGCAGGACGATCTTGAAACCTTCGAGACCGACGCCAAAGGCATCGCCTCCCGCGCGTCTGGCGGCAAGGTGCTGAACGCCTTCGCGGCGAAAATCCCGTGGTTGCTGGGCGGCTCGGCGGACTTGTCGCCCTCGACCAAAACCAACCTGACTTTCGACGGAGCGGGCAGCTTTTCGGCGAACAACTACAGCGGACGCAATCTGCATTTCGGCATTCGCGAACATGCCATGGGCTCGATCGCCAATGGCATGGCGCTGTCTTATGTGCGGCCCTACACCTCGACTTTCCTGGTGTTCAGCGACTACATGAAGCCGCCGATTCGCCTGGCGTCGATCATGGAGCTGCCGGTGATTTTCGTCTTTACCCACGACTCCATCGGCGTTGGCGAAGATGGCCCGACTCACCAGCCCATCGAGCAACTGACCCAACTGCGCGCCACGCCGGGCTTGCTGACGTTGCGCCCAGGCGATGCCAACGAAACGGCCCAGGCGTGGAAAATCGCCCTGGCGCAGACCAGTCGACCCTCTTGCATCGTGCTGTCTCGCCAACCGCTGCCGACTTTGGATCGCACGCACTATTCATCCGCCGAAGGTTTGGCAAAAGGCGCTTATGTGCTGGCAGATGCCAAAGACGGCGAGCCCGAGGTGATCTTGATTGCGACGGGCAGCGAAGTCGGTCTGGTGGTAGAGGCGTTTGAGCAACTGAAGGCCCAAGGCGTAGCCGCTCGCGTGGTGTCGATGCCGAGTTGGGAGTTGTTCGAGGATCAGGATCAGGCTTATCGCAACAGCGTGTTCCCGCCAGCGGTTACGGCGAGGGTCGCCGTGGAACAAGCCGGGCCATTGGGCTGGGATCGTTATGTGGGCAATACCGGCGCCAAGGTCATGATGACCACTTTCGGCGCCTCGGCCCCCATAGATAAGCTACAGGCCAAGTTCGGGTTTACGGTGGAGAACATCGTCAAACTGGCGAAGGAGCAGATGGGTAAATAACACCTCCCTGTGGGACCGGCTTTAGCCGGGAAGAGGCCAGTACACACGGCGCATCTGCATGGCCAGTCATGCAGCCTTCCCGGCTAAAGCCGGTCCCACTGGGTTCTGTTACATCAGCACCCGCTCAACCCAACCTGCGGTTTCTCACCCACAAAGAAGAACGGCCGAAACTTCACGCCCACCACGTTGCCGATATAGGCCGCCACCAGCCACAACCAGCCATGCAGGCTGCCGGAAGCGATGCCGCTGAAGTACGCGCCGATATTGCAGCCGTACGCCAGACGCGAGCCATAACCCAACAGCAAACCACCGATCACCGCTGCCACGATGGAGCGAGCCGGGATTTTCAGGTTGGGAGCGAAACGTCCTGCAAGGCCGGCGGCCAGTAGCGCACCCAGCATGATGCCAATGTCCATCACGCTGGTGATGTCTTCCCAGACCGGAGCGGCCAGTGCCTTGGCATTCGCTGGCATCTGCCAGAACGCCCAGCTGCCCACGTCAACACCCAGAGCGCCTGCAACCTTCGCGCCCCACAAAGCGAACGCTGAAGTGATGCCCCATGGACGACCCGCCAAAGCCAGAGTCGCGTAGTTGAGCAAGGCCAGACCAATCGCGCCCCAGACCAGAGGCCACGGGCCCTGCAGGAAGCGGCGCAAACCTACATGCTCGCTGGTCACTGCGGCTTCCAGTTGGCCATGGCGACGTTTTTCCAGACGCACTGTCACGAAGGCGATTAATGCGAATACGGTAAGGCTGAGAATCAACGCGGGTATCACGCCGAAGCTTTTTACGATCGAGGTCGCCGGGAACGACGGCAGCGCAAACCACCAGTCCACGTGATGAGTCGCGATCAGCGAACCGAGGATGAAGAACAGTAAGGTCACCAGCATTCGCGCGTTACCGCCGCCCGCCGTGAACAGCGTGCCCGACGCACAACCGCCACCCAGTTGCATGCCGATGCCGAAGATAAACGCACCGAACACAACGGACACGCCTGCTGGCGCCACCAGACCATTCACCGGCTGGCCGAACAACGTACCCGCCCCAAGCGCCGGGAAGAACAGAACTACAGCGATTGCCAGCATCACCATCTGCGCCCGCAGCCCTGCGCCACGGCGCTCACGAATAAACACGCGCCAGGCCGAAGTAAAGCCGAAAGCGGCGTGATAAAGCGTCAAACCCAGCGCCGCGCCGACGATCAGCAACAACACCTGACGCACGCCCACGCTGCTCAGCAAGAACATCGCAATGAACAGCAAAATAAAAACAGCAATCAGCGGCGCACCGGGCTTGCGAGCCGGTGCTGCAGCAAGAGAAGTACTCATGGGAGGTCTCGGTTGAAAGGTTAATGGCGGCGAGTATATCGCGTTAGGCCATACCGCTGACCTTGGAGCTGACCGAGGTTACGAGGGCTGCGAAGGCGGTTTACCTGACACCCCGCGATTCGCAGCCTTCGGCAGCTCCTACAGAACTGAGGTGTTTCTGAAGGAACACAGAATCGGTAGGGGCCAACTTGTTGGCGAGGCGGTTTAACAGGCGGCATCCATCTGTTGCCCGCACTGACGTCTCGCCAACAAGTTGGCTCCTACAGGGATAGTGGTGTGCCACAGATCAATCCCGCCAAACCGCCTTCAACCTCTCAAGCGCCGCAACGATATCCCCCTCCGGCACCGCCGCAAATCCCAGCACCAGCCCCGCCCGTTTATCCACCGGTTCGCTCGACTCCGGCAGCCAATAACTGCTCAACGGGGCGATTTCAACGCCGACGCTTGCAGCCTTGTCGACGAGTTCCTTTTCCCGCGCCACGCTGTCTACCTTCACCGCCACATGCAGCCCCGCGACCACTTTGGGCATAGCGGAGCAACCGCGAATGTCATCGGGCCAGTGGGCCAGTAAAGCGTTGCGACGATTCAAAGCAGCGCGGCGCATACGGCGGATATGGCGCTGGAAATGACCTGCGGCGATGAATTCGGCCATTACCGCCTGAGCACTGATCTCCGAATGGCGCATGTCCACGGCGCGGCGCTGGCTGAAGGGCTCGACCAACTCGACCGGCAACACCAGATAGCCCAGACGCAACCCCGGATAAGCAATCTTGCCGAAGGTCCCGACATACAAAACCCGCCCTGCCCGATCCAGCGCCGCGAGAGGAGCCAAAGGCGCGCCGCTGTAACGGTATTCCCCGTCGTAGTCATCTTCGACGATCCAGCCTTGAGTCTTCTGCGCCCAGGCGAGCAGTTCGAGGCGGCGCGCCAGACTCATGACCACCCCCATCGGGTATTGATGGGACGGCGTGACGTAAGCCAGCTTGCAGTCACTTTGCGCAACCGCTGCGACGCGCATGCCCTCTTCGTCCACAGCCATGCCCTGCAACCTGGCGCCAGCCACCGCGAACGCATGACCCGCCGCCCGATAGCCTGGGTTTTCAATCGCCACGGCATCGCCAGGCTCAAGCAGCAGCTGTGCACAAAGGCTTATGGCTTGCTGTGCGCCACTGGTGATTACTATTTGCTCAGCACCACAGTGCAAACCTCGTGATGTGCGCAGGTAAAACCGCAATGAGCTCACGCAGTCGTCTGTAGCCTGCGGCCTCGCCGTAACCCAACAACGCCAGATCAGGTTTGCGCCAAAAAGCCGCATAAAGCTTGCCCCAAACATCAAACGGGAATAAATCAAAAGCCGGAACCCCCACCCGAAATGCACGGGGCGCGCTGGATGAAGGCGGGCTCAGATGATGTTGTTTGAGTCGCTCGATGGCTGAGCTGTGGATAACTTCGCCACCTGAAAAACCAGCGGATTCAGAGAGTTTTGTGGATAAACCTGTGAGTAAGCTTGTTGATAAGCCTGTGGACACTTTTGTGGATAATTTTTTAGCAGGTGGTGCTTGCCCGGCCAACTGCGCCACGTAAGTACCGTCACCGATGCGCCCCTCCGTGAAGCCTTCAGCGTAGAGCTGGTCGTAGGCACGCATTACGCTGTTGCGGGAAATGCCCAGCGACGCAGCCAGATCGCGGCTGGCAGGCAATCGCGTGCCGCTACTGACGCGTCCGTCGAGTATCCGCACTCGCAAGGCTTGATACAGCTGACGGCTCAAACCCTGACGGCGGTCCAGTTCGATACCGGCCAGGTTGAACGGGAAAGACGGTGGTTGCTCGGACATGCATTGGCCCTATCAAATTGACCGTTAATGGCTCTTACAACAAACCAATAGGCTGCCTAGGATTCATCCCGTCGCCAAGGAGAATTTTATGTACACGCCCGCCGCTTTCAGAGATGACGATACCCACAGCCTGCACCGACTGATGGAAGATACCCGCCTGGCGATCCTGATCACTCATGATGAAAACGGCATGCAGGCCAGTCATTTGCCGCTCCTGCTGCGCAGCGATCAAGGCGCGACTGGCACGCTGTACGGCCACCTCGCCCGAGCCAACCCTCAGTGGCGCGCGTTGCAGGCTGGCGCGCAGGTGATGGTTATTTTTCCCGGCGCAGATGCTTATGTCAGCCCGGCGTTATATCCGGCCAAGGCCGAGCACGGCAAGGTCGTGCCTACCTGGAATTATCTGGCGGTGCATGCTTACGGCACCGCCGAAGTGTTCAGTGATGCGCAGCGGCTATTGGAAGTGGTCAGCGGTCTGACCAACAAACATGAAGCAAACCGCGCCACCCCGTGGGCCGTCGCCGACGCGCCTGCTGATTACATCGACAAAATGTTAGGCGCCATCGTCGGCTTTGCACTGCCCATCGAGCGTCTTGAAGGCAAGCGCAAACTCAGCCAGAACCGCTCGGCCGAAGACATCAATGGCGTACGTGAGGGGCTTTCAGCCAGCAGCGACGCCAAGGATCGAGAGCTGGCGCAGTTGATGGGGTGAAAAAAAGTTGCTGCAAACACGCCCCCTGTAGGAGTGAGCTTGCTCGCGATGCGGTATGTCTGCCAATAAATTATCGACTGACCTAACGCTATCGCGAGCAAGCTCACTCCTACAGGAACGTATTCCAACTCAACCGTTGTTGTTCGGAGACCACTGTGACCACCATCCAGATCCGCCCCGTCACCCAACAGGATCACGCCGCATGGCTGCCGCTTTGGCAGGCCTACCTGACGTTTTACAACACAGTGCTCCCCGACGAGGTGAGCGCCAGCACCTGGCAGCGTTTTCTCGACCCGGCCGAGCCGACCAATGCAGCGCTGGCCTGGCAGGATGGCAAGGCGGTGGGCATGGTGCATTTCATCTATCACCGCTCGAACTGGAGCATCGCCAACGCCTGTTATCTACAGGACTTGCTGGTCACTCCCGAGCAGCGCGGCACCGGCGTCGGGCGGCTGTTGATCGAGCACGTTTACACCACCGCCAAGGCCAACAACTGTGACAAGGTGCACTGGCTGACCCACGAAACCAACGCCACGGCGATCCAGCTGTACGAGCGCATCGCTGAACGGCCGGGCTACATTCAATTTCGCAAGATGATTTAGGAACTGAATCCATGTCGACACCTGTTACCGATTGGCAGCCCGCCAGCCTTCCGGATACCCATACTCTCGAAGGCCGGTTCATTCGCCTGGAAAAACTCGATGTCGCTCGTCATGGCGATGACTTGTGGGCGGCATTGCAAGGCCCGGGCTCCGACCCCAAGCTTTGGGATTACTTGCCTTACGGACCTTTTACCGAGCGCGGCGAATTCAACGCCTGGCTAAGCCGCCATGCAGCGGATACCGACCCGTGGTTTTACGCCGTGGTCGACCAGGCAACCGGCGTAGTCGATGGCTGCCTGAGCCTGATGTCCATCGTCCCAGCCCAGGGCCGTATCGAAATCGGCCACGTCACCTTCGGCGCCGCCATGCAGCGCACGCCCAAGGGCACCGAGGCCGTCTACTTGCTGGCCAAAGAATCCTTTGCGCTGGGCAATCGCCGTCTTGAGTGGAAATGCAACGGCGACAACGCCCGCTCCAAACGCGCCGCCGACCGCTTCGGCTTCACCTACGAAGGCACCTTCCGCCAACACATGGTCGTCAAAGGCATGAACCGCAACACCGCCTGGTACTCGATCATCGACAGCGAATGGCCCGAGCTGCAAAAAGCCTTCGAAGGCTGGCTGGCTGTGGATAACTTCGCGGATGGCCAGCAGATAAAAGGCCTCGAAGCGTTTCGCACCCTGTAGGAGCTGCCGAAGGCTGCGAACCGCGGTGTGCCTGACGCCTCGCCATCGCGGCCTCGCGCTGCCCGTGCCCCCTAAAAACAAACCGTTACATTTCAGATAGTTAAGAATTTATCGCTTAGACGTATGGTCCGTCCATGCCTATCAGGCATGCCCAATTAACCAGCAATAAACAACAAGGATGTTGTGAACATGACTACAGAAAACACACTCTCGACGCAGGACATCAACACCAAAGCAGCGCCGGTAAACCCATGGCGCGTACCCGCTCCGGTCTTGCACAACGGCAAATATGGCAGCGTCATCATTGATCGCGGCGAACTGAAGAAGGCTGTGGCAGGTAGTAAAAACTACTATCTGTTTTCCGAGACCGGCCCAGGCGTTCAATCCCTTATCATCGTTGGCACCCCGTTACAGATCATGGAGTTTCTGCTGTCCCGCGAAACACATGGCATTGAGAGCCAGATCCAGTCCCTGCCAGACATCTACATGGGCATCGCACCATTCAAAGCCCAAAACCGCTTCAGCGGAATTTTCCCGATCGGGGATACGCTAGTGGAGGTCGTGAAGTATTTCGCCAACGTCATTCCTGTACCGGACTGGGTCGTGCTCGCTGCGAGCCCGACCAGCTTGAATGACATGAGGAAATCGATCGCTGGCCTGAGCGATGCACAAAAGCATACAGGCCAGCTTTTCTACGTGAAATTCAGTTACTTGAAAAAAGACGGCATGGAGAAGATCGCGTCGAAAAGCATCACGTTCAAGCAAGTGGCCGAGGCGATTCAAAAGCGTTACAAAAAGCCATAGAAGAGAGGGCGTGACGCCTGTGGTGAGCGCTCGTCAGCTAATTTGCCGATGGCGCCTCACCACCCCCATCTGCAAGCCAAACGGCTGGAACACTGCATTCAGGGATTTAAGGGTCGGGTTGCCCTCACCCTGCTCGATCTGAATCAAGGTACGTACCGAGATCTTGCACATTCGGGCGTACTGGCTTTGATGCATCCGAGCACCGTCGACCCGCAAACGCTTTACTGCCTCCCCCATCTCCAGAGAACCGTCGGCAATCCCCTGCTGAACGCTTTCAATCAACAGTATCCGCGCATCAATCGACAACGTCATTGCAGCCCCCAGGCAGTCAGCCTTTGATCCAGTTTGCTCAAGGCGATGGCCGGATGGTGGAAGGTTGACTCTGGCAAACCACTGTCACGCAAAATGTCCGGCAACGCCCTCAACTGCTGCGCGTCCTGACGCAAGCGCTCAAAAACTTGCTGCGGATCAAGAATATCCACCAATGCCTCACAAGCAGCCCGCCAATCGACTACACCTGCACGCTCGATGGTTTTCGACCATTTTGTCGTGCGCGTAATGCCTTCAGCATCCATAACCATGGGTGCAAGATCGTAGATTGGCGCCAACCGCAAACCATCTCGACTGCGAATGATTGCAGTGTTGCGTCCGTGATTGTCCGAGTTACCAAGAATTTGATTGATCAAGTCACGCCGCAAGTATTCAGCGACCAGATCAGGGATCTGCTCCTTCTGACCTGCTTGCGACCACATACCAGTCAACAACGTGATGACCTCAAGATGATCCATACGACTACCCGGGACCGTCACACCAGCCAGCGAGTAAATTGACTCCACCGCCAGACGCTCAACACTGCCGTCTGTGATACGGCGATCAAATCGCTTCATCCACAGGCTTGGCTTGTTCGCCTCTTCCAGAGCCATGTCAGCAGTAGCCACAGTGTCGATGCCAAGCTGTTGCAGTGATCTGTAGTAGAGGTATTCACTGCGCAGAATGTCTTGGTCATTTCTTACGGCCTGGTTACGGGCGAACTTGATGAACCAATGTTCCCGAGCCAGCTCATCAGCCAATACAGCATCCGGGTAAAGCAGGCCGTCCTCACCTTTTGTCATCAATAACTTGGGCGCTTCCCCACCCGCGCCGGTTGCGCCACCAATGGCAGCACCCTGCTCGTAGGCGTACTCAAGAAACTGCTGATCTCGAGTGACGACGTCCGCGCGGCTGAATCCCATAGGGCTGCCTTCGTCCAGCGCTTTGATCGACTCCTTGATCCGCAGATTTCCGATTGGAGCGGGCGTGCTGCACCCCAGCAGGTATAAATCGTCGCTTAAACCTTCAGGCTTCTGTTGCCCGATCTGGGTCATTAGAAAACGCTTCGCGGCCCCGGCAGGGGCTATGTCATGCAGGAATGCCGGGGCTTGGCGCAACGAGTAGGTTTCAAAATCCACAGGCAGGCGGGCACTGACGCTCTGATCATGCGAATCGGAATGGGCGTCCACCACGTAGCTCGCTTTATAGGCGAAATGGCACGGCCCGAGAAACCCGTCTTCGGGCTTGTCGAACGTTAAAGTCATGGCATCTCGCCAAAGGCCTGTCCAATAGACCTGAAGGGTTAGACTGTACATAAGGGACCTGCAATATAGTGCACTTGGATGACGATATCTGAACGCTTATCTGCACTATAGTGCACTTTTGGTAAATATCACATGCGTTTAAATGCAATTAAATGCAGATACACCTACTTTTTACCCAACTTATCTGCATTATGTTGCAGCTGCTGAAGCCGGAATAAAAAAAAGGGAGCACGAATGCTCCCCAGAGGAAATTGTAAAAGCGGTAATGCTGTAGGAGCTGCCGAAGGCTGCGAAGGCGGTTTATCAGATGCGCCGCTTTCGCAGCCTGCAGCAGCTCCTACAGATCATGCGTAAATGTATTTCAACCCTCGATCTCAACCAGGATCTCGCCCGGATTGACCCGATCACCCTTGGCGACGTGGATGGCAACCACCTTGCCAGCAATGGCGGCCTGGACTTCGGTTTCCATTTTCATGGCTTCGGTGATCAGCACCGCCTGGCCGGCTTTGACCATATCGCCCTCCTTGACCAGCACGTCGACAATGTTGCCCGGCATGCTGGTGCTGACGTGGCCGGGGGCGCTGGCCTGGGTGCGTTTGCTGGCGCCGCCGCTGACGAATTCGTTGAGCGGTTCGAACACCACTTCTTCCGGCATGCCATCAATAGACAGGTAGAAGTGACGCTTGCCTTCGGCCTTGACGCCCACCCCGGTGATGTCGACCCGGTAGCTTTCGCCATGCACGTCAATCACGAACTCGGTCGGTACACCTTCGCCGCCTGGTTTGCTCACGCCACCCGCTTCCGGGATCGGCAACAACGCTTCCGGTTTCAGGGTGCCCGCAGCGCGCTCTTCGAGAAACTTGCGGCCAATGTCCGGGAACATGGCGTAAGTCAGCACATCTTCTTCAGAAGTCGCCAGCGCACCGATGTCATCGCGCAGCTTGTTCATTTCCGGCTTGAGCAGATCAGCAGGACGCACATCGATCAGGTCTTCATTACCAATCGCCTGACGACGCAGCTTTTCATCCACCTGCCCCGGCGCTTTGCCGTAGCCGCCTTGCAGGTACAACTTCACTTCATTGGTGATGGTCTTGTAGCGCTCGCCCGCCAGTACGTTGAAAAACGCCTGCGTGCCGACGATTTGCGAAGTGGGCGTGACCAGTGGCGGATAACCCAGGTCCTTGCGAACCCGTGGAATCTCGGCCAGCACTTCGCCCATGCGATTCAACGCGCCCTGCTCCTTGAGCTGGTTGGCGAGGTTGGAAATCATCCCGCCAGGCACCTGGTTGACCTGCACGCGGGTATCGACTGCGGTGAATTCGCTCTCGAACTGGTGATATTTCTTACGCACTGCGTAGAAGTACAAGCCGATTTCCTGCAACAGCTCCAGGTTCAGGCCGGTATCGAATTCGCTGCCTTTAAGGGCCGCAACCATCGACTCGGTGCCTGGATGGCTGGTGCCCCAGGCGAAGCTGGAGATCGCGGTGTCGATGTGGTCGGCACCGTTTTCGATGGCCTTGAGCTGGCACATGGCAGCCAGGCCAGCCGTATCGTGGGAATGGATGAACACCGGCAGCGATTGCTCGGCTTTCAGCGCCTTGACCAGTTCGCCGGTGGCATAAGGTGTCAGCAGACCAGCCATGTCCTTGATCGCCACCGAGTCGCAACCCATGGCTTCCATCTGTTTGGCTTGCTCAACGAACGCGGCAATGGTGTGCACCGGGCTGGTGGTGTAGGCGATGGTGCCCTGAGCGTGCTTGCCCGATTCCTTTACCGCCTCGATGGCCACGCGCAGGTTACGCACGTCGTTCATGGCGTCGAAGATGCGGAACACATCGATGCCGTTGGCGGCGGCTTTGGCGACGAAGGCTTTGACCACATCGTCGCTGTAATGCCGATAACCCAGCAGGTTCTGGCCGCGCAGCAGCATTTGCAGGCGCGTGTTGGGCAGCGCCGCACGCAACTGGCGCAGACGCTCCCACGGGTCTTCTTTCAGAAAGCGCACACAGGCATCGAACGTCGCGCCGCCCCAGCATTCCAGCGACCAGTAGCCGACTTTGTCGAGCTTGTCGCAGATCGGCAACATGTCCTCGGTACGCATGCGGGTGGCGAGCAGCGACTGGTGGGCGTCACGCAGGATGGTGTCGGTTACAAAGATCTTCTTGGACATTTGGATCTCCTCATAGCGACAAGCCTCAAGCTACAAGCCGCAAGTAAAAGCAGATCTGCTTTTGCTTGAAGCTTGCCGCTTGCAGCTTGAAGCTGCTTATCTATAAGCCTGCATGGGCGGCGATGGCAGCAGCGATGGCCAGGGCCAGCTCTTCGGGTTTGCGCTTGATCGAGTAGTTGGTCAGTTCCGGATGGCTCTCAACGAAGCTGGTATTGAACTGACCGCTACGGAACTCCGGGTTGCGCAGGATTTCCTGGTAATACGCCGCAGTGGTTTTCACCCCCTGCAAGCGCATGTCATCCAGGGCGCGCAGGCCGCGGTCCATCGCCTCTTCCCAGGTCAGCGCCCAGACAATCAGCTTCAGGCACATGGAGTCGTAGAACGGTGGAATCGTGTAGCCGGTGTAGATCGCCGTATCGGTACGCACACCAGGCCCGCCGGGTGCGTAGTAACGGGTGATCTTGCCGAAGCTGGGCAGGAAGTTGTTCTTCGGGTCTTCGGCGTTGATCCGGAATTGCAGGGCAAATCCACGATGGATGATGTCTTCCTGCTTGACCGAAAGCGGCAGGCCCGAGGCGATGCGGATCTGCTCGCGGACGATGTCGATGCCGGTGATTTCTTCGGTGATGGTGTGTTCCACCTGCACCCGGGTGTTCATCTCCATGAAGTACACCTCGCCCTCGGCGAGCAGGAACTCCACGGTGCCAGCGTTCTCGTAGCCCACGGCCTTGGCGGCGCGCACGGACAAGTCACCAATATAAGCGCGCTGTTCCGGGGTCAGCTGCGGGCTCGGGGCGATCTCGATCAGCTTCTGGTTGCGACGCTGGATCGAGCAATCGCGCTCGAACAGATGCACGACGTTGCCAAAGCTGTCGCCAAGGATCTGCGCCTCGATGTGCTTGGGATTGACGATGCACTTTTCGAGGAACACTTCGGCCGAACCAAAGGCCTTGGTGGCTTCGGAGATGACCCGAGGAAACGCCTGCTCCAGTTCTTCGCGGCTGTTGCAGCGGCGAATGCCACGCCCACCCCCACCGGAAGTGGCTTTGAGCATCACCGGATAGCCGATGCGATCACCTTCAAGCAAGGCTTCGGCGATATCCGCAACGTTGCCTTCGGTGCCTGGAGTCACGGGTACGCCCGCTTTGATCATGCTGCGCCGGGCTTCGGTCTTGTCACCCATGCGGCGAATGACTTCGGCAGAAGGACCAATGAATTTAATGCCACGTTCGGCGCAGATGTCGGCCAGTTCGGCATTTTCGGAAAGGAAACCATAACCGGGATGCAATGCATCGCAGCCCGTTTCCACAGCCAGATTGACCAGCTTGCGCGGGTTCAGGTAACCCGCAAGGGGCTCAGCCCCAATGCTGTGGGCCTCGTCGGCACGCTTTACATGCAAAGCGTGACGGTCGGCGTCGGAAAAGACCGCGACCGAGCGAATGCCCATCTCGGCGCAAGCGCGCACGATTCGGACAGCAATTTCACCGCGGTTGGCGATCAGGATTTTTGTTATCACGAGTATTTCCTCGACCGTTAAACAGCGTCCGGCAAATCAACCTTTTGTAACAGCAGGTGTAGCTGATTACCGCAGGAACACCCTATGCCGGTTCAGGGATTAACAAAAATGAGTAAAAGTTGGGATGTGTATAAGTAAAGACTTATAGTTGGCGCTTCAGCTATTTGCGGGAGACGGTAAAAATGCGTAAGTCATTGATGCGTATGACATTGCGTCAGCTACGGATTTTCAACGAAGTGTGTGATCTCAAGTCCTACAGCCGCGCAGCGGATGAAATGGCGCTTACACAACCGGCCGTCAGCTTGCAGATTCGCCAACTGGAAGAGTTGATCGGCCAGCCGCTGTTCGAATATATCGGCAAAAAACTCTACCTCACCGAAGCGGCCGAGGCGCTGCAATCCGCCAGCCGGGATATTTTCGGACGGCTGGAAAACCTCGACATGCAACTCACCGACATGCAGGGCTCGCTGCAAGGTCAGCTCAAACTCGCAGTTGAATCCAGCTGCAAGTACTTCATCCCGCATCTATTCGCGGCCTTCCGACGCAAGTATCCCGAGGTGATTCTCAGCCTGACGGTGGCCAATCGCGCGCAGATCATCAGAAGGCTTTCGGACAACCGCGACGACCTGGTAGTGATGTCCATGGTGCCTCAGGACATGGGCCTGGAGTTTCTGCCGTTCCTCAACAACCCGATTGTGGCCGTCGCCCCGCCGGACCATCCGCTGTGCGACGGGCGTGCCTTGAGCCTCAAGGATCTGGAGCCTTACCCGCTGCTGATCAGGGAAAACGGTTCGGGAACACGAAAGGCGTGTGAGGAGTACTTCAAGGACAAGCGCGTGCATTTCACCACCACGCTGGAGGTCGCCGCCCACGAAGCCCAGCGTGAGAGCGTGCTCGCCGGGTTGGGCATCGCATTGCTGACACGCCATGCGGTCAGCCTGGAACTCGCCACCGGCCAGCTCAAGGAGTTGCCAGTGGCGGAGTTGCCGCTGTATCGCAGTTGGTGCGTGGTGCAGGCCAAAGACCGGCGGCTATCACCGGTTGCTCATGCATTCCAGGCGTTCATCCGCACCGAACGTGCACAGATCAGCCAGCTTGTTGAACGCTTCGACGGTCGCCCGCTTGGGGCTTAGCCGTCTGCCAGAGCTGGGCTGAAAGGCCATCGTCGTAATCACACAGCTCCTGGTTCAGCCGGCGCTCTTCCGAATAACTTTCAATCGCACGACGGAACGCCATGCGACGCTGGTCTTCCTGCTGGCGGCGAGTTTTAACAGTGCTGCTCTGTTGCGAGTCATCGTAGTGCCGAGGCATATCCTGTCTCCCAAGTGCGTTGCGGGAGTACAGGATGCCTATAGGGCGTGACGGTAAGGCGGCGGATGGATGACAAATTGGTGAAGGCGCAATGGTGGCTTGTCGAAACGAACGGTAACGACGATATAAATATGTAGTGCATGCCAGTAACGCTCCGTTGAGATAGTTAGCCCCGCAGGACGCAACCACTAACTACTCAATTAGCAAGGAGCTACACAATGAGCATTCAAAACAAAGACTGGTATGCCCGCATCAACAAAATGCCAGGTCTGTCTGGCCCAACACTGCTGGTAACCGGCACCGTTACCGTGCCAAACAGCAATACTGAACCGACTCTGGTAGTGGCAGCGATTCAGGACAAATCCCTGGGTCTGCGACTGGAGCTGCAATTAGAAAGCAAAGGCATCGGTCTGACGGTCCTGACCGACAAGGCTGTAGCCTTTTCGCAGCCGAGCACTTACGACGTACCGCATATCTCCATCTTCCACGATGGCAAAGAGCTGACCCGCATCGAAAATGTTGAGATTCTCAACTAATTAGAAGCCCGAAAGTTTTGTTCACCTCCCGCCAGCGTCCAGATAGACGCTGGCGGGAGTTTTCGTCCGCAGGTCAGATCATCAATCCTCGTGGGATTTGATCGACTTGGGCGACAGGCGAAGGCCGCGAAGGCTGCGTTTTACGCTCTTGAGGTGGTTGACCAGGCTTGGCCCGCGCGCCATGGCTACGCCCATTGCCAGTACGTCGATGACCACCAGATGCGCGATGCGAGAAGTCAGCGGGGTGTAGATTTCGGTGTCTTCATGCACGTCGATCGCCAGATTCACTGACGACAGCTCGGCCAGCGGCGTCTGGCTTGGGCACAAGGTAATCAGCGTCGCGCCAGTCTCGCGCACCAGATTGGCGGTGATCAGCAAATCCTTGGAACGCCCGGACTGGGAAATACACACGGCAACGTCGGTAGGGACCAGCGTCACAGCGGACATGGCCTGCATGTGCGGGTCCGAGTACGCCGCTGCGCTGAGCAGCAAGCGGAAGAACTTGTGCTGAGCATCCGCCGCCACCGCGCCAGAAGCACCAAAACCGTAGAACTCGACGCGCTTGGCCGACGCCATGGCGGTCACGGCCAATTGCAAGGCGTGAGGGTCGAGGTTCTCGCGTACTTCCATCAGCGTATGCAGCGTAGTGTCGAAAATCTTCAGGCTGTAATCAGCCACCGAGTCGTCTTCGTGAATCGCGAACTGCCCAAAACTCGCCCCGGCCGCAAGACTCTGCGCGAGCTTGAGCTTCAGATCCTGAAAGCCGGTGCACCCGATGGCCCGGCAAAAACGCACGATGGTCGGCTCACTGATCCCGACGTTGTGCGCCAGATCGGCCATGGAACTGTGCATCACAGCCGCAGGGTCAAGCAGCACGTGGTCGGCGACTTTGAGTTCCGACTTGCGTAACAGATGGCGTGACTGGGCGATGTGCTGCAGCAGATTCAATGGATGGACTCGACAAAGGTGCGTGGGACGGGATGTAGCTTTTTTGTAGTTATACTACATGACCTGCTGGACGCCCAGTTAAACGCGCCACGGACATTCTTACACCGGCAATTGAAGGCCAAATCCTGAGGCGACGTGGGATTATTCCGACATCTGCTTCTACAGCCCTCTCTCATCAAACACGAAATAACTATCTGAATCGCAATCTGTAGGAGCTGCCGAAGGCTGCGAAGGTGTTGTATCTGATACACCGCTGTTCGCAGCCTTCGGCAGCTCCTACAGGAACACATCACACTTCAAGTTTTGATGAGACCTTGAGTAAGTAGAGCAGCCAGAGCCCCAGCCTCTAACGGCCGGCTGATCAGATACCCCTGCACCTCATCACAGCCATTGGCCTTCAGGAAATCCAGCTGCACCTGGTTCTCGACCCCTTCGGCCACGACTTTCAGGCCCAGGCTGTGGGCCATGGCGATGATTGCCTGGGTGATTGCCGCGTCTTCGGTGCCTTCGCCCAGGCCGCGAATGAACGCCTGATCGATTTTCACGTAGTCCACGGGAAAGCGCTTGAGGTAGCTCAGGGAAGAGTAGCCGGTGCCGAAGTCGTCGATGGCCAGCTTCACGCCCAACTCTCGCAACTGCTGGAAGGTGCTGATGATGTGTTCCACGCTGTCGAGCAACTGACTTTCGGTCAGTTCGAGCTCTAGATAGCGCGGTTCAAGCCCCGACTCTTCGAGCACTTGCCGCACCAGGCTGACCAGCTTGCCCTGACGCAGTTGATGCACTGACAGGTTGACGGAGACCCGCAGCGGCGCAAGACCCTGACGCTGCCACTCGCAAGCTTGGCGGCAGGCTTCACGCAAGACGATTTCGCCGATGGAAACAATCAGGCCGGTCTCTTCCGCCAGCCCGATGAAATCCCCCGGTGGCACCATGCCGCGCTCGGGGTGACGCCAGCGCACTAATGCTTCGGCAGCATCGAGGCGGCCGGTTTCCAGGCTCAGCTTGGGTTGGTAGAAGACCTCCAGCTGGTTGTCTTCGATGGCTTTGCGCAGCTGGATTTCCAGCTGCAAACGCTCAAGCGTGCTGGCCTGCAGGCTTTCAGTGAAAAACTGGAAGTTATTGCCGCCCAGGTGCTTGGCATGGTGCATGGCAATGTTGGCCTGACTGACCAGCGCAGAAATCTCTCGCGCCGAATCCGGCAGCAGACTGATACCCACTGAAGCGCTGACCACCAGGTCATGCCCCGCCACGGAGATGGGGGTGCGCAGTTTGGCCAACAATCGGCTGGTCACCCGCGTGAGGCTGGACAGATTGCCGTAGGCGTCGAACAGCACCGCGAACTCATCTCCGGACAATCGCGCAATGGTGTCAGCTTCCGGCATGGCGCTGCTCAGGCGGCGCGACACGTGCTTGAGTAACTGATCGGCCACTTCATGACCCAGGCTGTCGTTGAGCAGCTTGAAACGGTCCAGATTGATGTGCAGCAGGGCCAGGCTTCTACCGCCTTGGCGGACGCGCTGATTGGCTTCGCGCAGACGCTCCTTGAACAGCGAGCGATTGGCCAGGCCGGTGAGCTCATCAAAATGCGTGAGGTAGCGCATTCGCTCTTCTGATTCACGCCGGGCGGAAAGATCGGCGAAGAAGCCGACGATATGGCTCATGTTCCCTGCCACATCCTTGACGATGCTTAGCTGCAACCATTGCGGGTACAACTCGCCGTTCTTGCGAGTTTCCACCAGCTCGCCCTGCCAACTGCCGGTTTGCTCCAGAGCTTGATGAATGGCCTGAAAGTGCCTGCGGGCATCGCGGCTGCTGGCGATTTCGGTCACTTTGCGTCCGACCATCTCGTCTTGCTCGTAACCGGTCACTCGGCTGAATGCCTGATTCACCGCAAGGATGTTGTAGTCCGGATCGAAAATGACGATGCCTTCACTGGCCGCCTCAAACACTGTCGCGGCCAATCGTGGCGGGCTTTTGCTGAGGGCGAGATTGGCCTCTTCAAGTTCGCCGGTACGCAGCGCGACACGGACTTCCAGTTCGGCTTGAGCTTCGCGCAAGTCCAACTCTGCCTTGCGCCGCTGGTCGATTTCACGGGCCAGTTCGGCATTGAGCTGTGCACTGTTGATTTGTGCCTGCTGCAACTCGTCGATCAACGCTTGATTCTGAAAGCGCCGGATCAGGCCACGCTGGATCAGCCGATTGACCTGCCAGGCGACCACGATCAGCGCGACCAACAGCGTCATCCCCAACCAGCCCCAACCGCGCATCGGCACGTCGCCACCCCAGAACAGGTAGGCAATGGGCGGCAGCAGACACGGCAAGGTAAACGTCAGGAAGGCCGGGATGCTGGCGGCGTAGGCAATGCTGGCAGAAAGCGTCGCGGCACCGATCAGGCCGAACACCCAGGCTTGTTGCTGGAAGTTCTCCACGGGCACCAGTACCAACGCAGCACTGGCCAAGGTCAGGCCGCTGACGGCGGCGCCCAGCAGAAACATTCGGCCCCAGACCGGATCAGCGCGGCGCTCCGGTGTTGCGGACCGAAAGGCTGCAACCTGAATCACCCGCAGGCTCACCAAGGCTGATAGCCAGCCCAGCCAGACGCTGACCAGCAAGTAGCGCTCCGGGCTCCACAGCAAAAACGCACAGACCGCGCCATTGATGAACATCAACAAGGTGGGCAGCAACGACCCTTGGTAGAGCAGGCGCGTGCGCTCGACAGCCAGGGGGCCTGCGTATTGTTGACGGATGGAGTGCCGGCTCACACTGGTGGTGTCCGAGGCACGGGAACTGAAAGGCATGGCGGATTCTTATAATAATGAAGCTTTGAGCGTGCCCCGGAGCATACACAAGCCGTGCAGGAGACCAAACTGCCTTGCGTCATTAAATCCACCTGTTTGCCTGCAAGCCTCTAAGGGGATAGGACCGGCTTTAGCCGGGAAAGCGGTATTTCTGACGAGCCATTATCAGCGACCGTTCTGGCCCCTTCCCGGCTAAAGCCGGTCCCACGACACCGCGCCTATATTGAGATCACAGCTGCTCGAATTCATTCGCGAAGGCATTCGGATGCCCCGACCCATTCGCGAGCAAGCTCGCTCCCACAGGTCATCACCCAGTCCGCTGGCGCCTTTTTAAAGTCGTTTCCTCCGACCGGTCTGCGAAACGAATTTTGTCGCGCCAGACAAAGCATGGTTTGCCCGGTTACGCTCGGCACCCTAGAATGCGTCGATGCGCGATGATCTCTCCCTTCTGCTTAATTCCCTCAACGATGCCCAACGTCAGGCCGTAGCTGCCTCCGTGGGTCGTCAGTTGGTCCTGGCCGGCGCTGGTTCCGGCAAAACCCGTGTGCTGGTGCATCGCATCGCCTGGTTGATCCAGGTCGAGCAAGCCTCGCCCCACTCGATCCTGTCGGTGACGTTCACCAACAAGGCGGCAGCAGAAATGCGCCACCGGATCGAGCAGCTGATGGGTATCAACCCGGCTGGCATGTGGGTCGGCACCTTCCACGGCCTGGCGCATCGCCTGTTGCGGGCTCACTGGCAGGAAGCCGGTCTGGCGCAGACGTTCCAGATTCTGGACAGCGACGATCAGGCACGCCTGGTCAAGCGGGTGATCCGCGAGCTGGGTCTGGACGAGCAGCGCTGGCCAGTCAAACAGGCGCAATGGTTCATCAACGGCCAGAAAGACGAAGGCCTGCGCCCGAAACACATTCAGGCCAGTGGCGACCTGTTCCTGGCCACCATGAAGTCCATTTACGAAGCCTACGAAGTGGCTTGCCAGCGGGCCGGGGTTATCGACTTCTCCGAATTGCTGCTGCGAGCCCTTGACCTGTGGCGCGATAATCCTGGCTTGCTCGCCCACTATCAGCGGCGTTTCCGCCACGTGCTGGTGGACGAATTCCAGGACACCAACGCCGTGCAGTACGCCTGGTTGCGTCTGCTGGCCCAGGGCGGTGACAGCCTGATGGTGGTGGGCGACGACGATCAGTCGATTTACGGCTGGCGCGGCGCGAAGATCGAGAACATCCACCAGTATTCGTCGGACTTCCCGGACACCGAAGTCATTCGTCTGGAGCAGAACTACCGCTCAACCGCCAGCATCCTCAAGGCGGCCAACGGTCTGATCATCAATAACAGCGGCCGCATGGGCAAAGAGCTGTGGACCGATGTGGGTGATGGCGAGCTGATCAATCTCTACGCCGCGTTCAATGAGCACGATGAAGCCCGCTACGTGGTGGAAACCATCGAAAGCGCGCTCAAGACCGGCCTGGCGCGCAGTGAGATCGCCATTCTCTACCGCTCCAACGCCCAGTCCCGGGTGCTTGAAGAAGCCTTGCTGCGCGAGCGGATTCCGTATCGCATTTACGGCGGCCAGCGCTTCTTCGAACGCATGGAAATCAAGAACGCCATGGCTTACCTGCGCTTGCTGGAAGGCCGTGGCAACGATGCCGCACTGGAACGGGTGATCAACGTCCCGGCCCGTGGCATTGGCGAAAAAACAGTCGAAGCGATTCGTCAACATGCGCGCCATGCCGATGTGTCCATGTGGGAAGCCACGCGCCAACTGATCGCCAACAAAGGCCTGACCGGACGTGCCGCAGGCGCACTGAGCGGTTTCGTCGAGCTGATCGAAAACCTCGCCGCCAAGGTCATGGAGATGCCGCTGCATCTGATGACCCAGACCGTGATCGAGCAATCGGGGCTGATCAACTATCACAAGGAAGAGAAAGGCGAAAAAGGCCAGGCTCGGGTAGAAAACCTTGAGGAACTGGTCAGCGCCGCGCGCAACTTCGAAAACAATGAAGACGACGAGGAGCTGACACCGCTGGCGGCGTTCCTCGGCCATGCTTCGCTGGAAGCGGGCGACACCCAGGCCGAAGAGCACGAAGACAGCATTCAGCTGATGACCCTGCACAGCGCCAAAGGGCTGGAATTCCCTTACGTGTTCCTGGTGGGCATGGAAGAAGGCCTGTTCCCGCACAAGATGAGCCTGGAAGAGCCCGGCCGCCTTGAGGAAGAACGGCGCCTGGCTTATGTGGGCATCACCCGCGCCATGCAGCAGTTGGTGATGACCTACGCCGAGACCCGTCGTCTGTATGGCAGCGAGACCTACAACAAGGTCTCTCGTTTCGTACGGGAAATCCCGCCGTTGCTGATTCAGGAAGTGCGCTTGTCCAACAGCGTCAGCCGACCGTTTGGCGGCACGCAGAAGGTCAGCACCAGCAGCCTGTTCAACGGTACCGGTATTCCGGAGACTGCCTTTAGCCTGGGCCAACAGGTCCGGCATGCGGTGTTTGGCGACGGCGTGATCCTCAACTTCGAAGGCGCCGGTGCCCAGGCGCGGGTGCAGGTCAACTTCGCCGAAGGCAGCAAGTGGCTGATGATGGGCTATGCGAAGCTGGAAGCGATTTAAAGACGAAACACATTCTGTTGGAGCGAGGCTTGCCCGCGAATCAAGCGCCATGGGTTTCACAGGCATACCGCGTTATCATTTTTCGCGGGCAAGCCTCGCTCCAACAGAAAACTATCTCCCGCTTGAATCTCCCCCGGTCAGCTCCATATAGATGAGCAACCCAAACGCAAAGTCCTACAGAACTTTTACCGAAGGCCTACAGACCAACCTTTACAGGCCCTGCAGGCTTTTATGCAAAAGCCGGATACATTTGGCCGCTAGCCATACACATAGGCCCTATGCAATATGGCGCGCGTGCAATCCATAAAACGGGAATACCCTTATGCAACGTTTTCTTAGCATCGCTCTGGCGCTGTGCATCGGGCTCACCATGAGCCTCGAAGCCAACGCTGCGCGTTTCGGTGGTGGCAAGAGCATGGGCTCGGCGCCAACGCATCAGGCGCGCCAAACTGCTCCTTCCACTCCTGCTGCAGCGCCTAACGCTGCTGGCCGTCCGGCAGCTGCTGCCAGCGGTGCTTCGCGCTGGCTCGGCCCGTTGGCCGGTATCGCCGCCGGCGGCCTGCTCGCTTCGATGTTCATGGGCGACGGCTTCCAGGGGATGCAGATCTTCGACATCCTGATCATGGCGGTCATTGCCTTCCTGATCTTCCGCTTCATCGCGGCTCGTCGTCGCAAGCAGCAAGGCCCGCAAATGGCCACTCCTGCTGGTCCAGTGCCTTATCGGCGTGAAAACACTGAGCAACCTGCGCAGAACTCGATGTTCGGCGGCATGGGTGCAGCTTCGGCCGCAGCTCCAGTGATCAACGCTCCGGCCTGGTTCAACGAAACCCGCTTCCTCGAAGCCGCTCGTAACCACTTCCAGTCGCTGCAACAGCACTGGGACGCTAACGAGATGGACAAGATCGAAGAGTTCGTGACCCCGCAGATGCTGGCTTTCCTGAAAAAGGAACGTGCTGATCTGGGCGAAGGCTTCCAGTCGACCTACATCGACAACCTGACTGTGCAACTGGACGGCCTGGATGATCGCGCTGACAAAACCATCGCGACCCTGACCTTCAGCGGCGTGTCCAAGACTTCGCGCTTTGATCAAGGCGAAGTGTTCAGCGAAAGCTGGAACATGGAACGCCCACAGGGCGACAATCAGCCTTGGCTGGTTGCTGGTATCCGCCAGAACGGCTGATCCAGAGCGCTCCATGCTTGAGCAAAACCCCGGACTTGTCCGGGGTTTTTGTTTTATCCGATTGGATAGTTATTTTGAGAAAGGCTTTACGCTACTGTATAAACCGCGCCATCAAGTCAGAGGAGCCAGGCCGTGGAAGAAGTCATTGAACAATTACGCGAAGCGAATGAACCTGTTCCGGTTCCGCTTGAGCTACCCGACGAGGATCAACTCGTTGAGGTCGAAGAACAGCTGTTTATCAACATCCCGTTCGTCTTCAAGGAATTCCTGCTGACGGTGAGTGACGTGGTCTACGGCAGTCTGGAGCCGGTCACCATTACCGACCCGCAGTCGCACACCTACCTGCCGGATGTTGCCGCCAACGCCTGGGATGTGGGCGTACCCCGCGAGCTGATCCCGATCTGCCAGGACGGCGAAGACTACTACTGCGTCGAAGAAGACGGCACCGTAGTGCTTTGGTCCGGCGAAGAAGAGCTGGTGACCGAAGAAAACTGGGAATCGGTATGGCACTGGGCGCGGGATGTTTGGCTGGAAAGCTGAGTTTCTGACACGCCTCGGAGTTAACCCGTGGGACCGGCTTTAGCCGGGAAGACAGTATTTCTGCCAAAGATAATGTATCGGATGTACCGGCCTCTTCCCGGCTAAAGCCGGTCCCACGAGATTGTATTTCGCCAGTGCTGGAGCCTAATGCTCGTTGGGCTCCTGATGATTGCCCAAGGTCTCCAACAGCGCGATCTGCATGCGGGTATGCACGCGGATGAACCAGCGCCACGCCACCGCCGCGACTATCGCCGCAATCACCACAATCAGAATCAGCAGCTCATTGGTTGGCAGAATGCTGGCCGACAACGCAGCCAGCAGCACGAAAATCAACAGCAGTGACAACAATGGGATCACTTCGGCGATCACCTTGCGCACCCGCGCCGTGTGCCGCCCGGCCATCTCCGGCTTGACGCCCATTTCCGCTAGCAGCATCGACAGCGCCTTGAGCTTGCGATACGCCGCAATCAGGAAAGGCAGCGACAACAACAGAGCCGCGCCACAAATCCAGGCTTTCTGCTGGCCGATGTCAGAGATCCAGTCGCTGATGTAGATGCCGATGCGCTCGGCAAAATAACCGCCGCAGAAGAAGATCGCGACCACCAGCGCCAGATTGACGCCCACCTGCAACAGAATCCGCCGAATCATCGACGCCAGCAGTGCGCCCTCGCCTTGGGGCTGGATGCTGCGGAGCCACTCGCCATACATACCGAAAACCCGAGCCATACGCTGGGGCATGATGCGCGCCAGATGGTGGGACAACGGGTCTGCACCACGGATCAAGTAAGGCGTCAGCAAGGTGGTGATGGCTGAAACCGCCACCGCTACCGGGTACAGGAAGTCGCTGGTGACCTGCAACGTCATCCCCAATGCCGCGATGATGAAGGAAAATTCGCCAATCTGTGACAGCCCCATGCCCACCCGCAGCGAGGTTTTGCCGTCGTTACCGGCCAGAAAAGCACCCAGCCCACAGGAAAGCATCTTGCCCAGCACCACCGCGACCGTAATCACCGCAATAGGCCACGCATACTGGAGCAGAATGGCCGGGTCGATCATCAGGCCGATGGCGACAAAAAAGATCGCGCTGAACATGTCACGAATGGGTTCAACCAGGCGCTCAATTTTCAGCAACTGGCGGGACTCAGCCATGATCGCGCCAATCAGGAACGCGCCCAGCACCATGCTGTATTCGAGCTTGACCACCAGCAGGCAGAAGCCGAAACACAGCCCGAGCACCGTAATCAACAGCATCTCGTTGCTTTCGAATTTCGCCACATAGGCCAGCAAACGCGGCACCAGCAAAATGCCGATTACCAGCGCGACGATCATGAACAGCGACAGCTTGCCGACCGTAGAGAACACTTCGCCCGAGCTGACCGAGCCACTAACGGCGATCCCGGACAGCAAGGCAATGATCCCGATACCCAGAATGTCTTCGACGATCAGCACGCCGAAGATCAACTGCGCGAACGGCTGGTTTTTCATTTTCAGATCGTTGAGCGCCTTGACGATGATGGTCGTCGAGGAAATTGCCAGGATGGCGCCCAGGAACAGTGAATCCATGGTGCTCCAGCCGAAGAACTGGCCGACTTCATAGCCAATCCAGATCATCAGGGTGATTTCGAGGAACGCGGCGATGAAGGCGGTCGCACCCACCTTGAACAGCTTGCGCAAGCTGAACTCAAGCCCGAGGCAGAACATCAGGAAGATTACGCCCAGCTCGGCCAGAGTCTTGATCGTGTCTTCGTCGTGGATCAAGCCGAATGGCGGGGTGTGCGGGCCGATGATTAAGCCGGCGACGATGTAGCCCAGCACCACCGGTTGCTTGAGGCGATGAAACAGGATGGTTACGACGCCAGCCACCAGCATGATCACTGCCAAATCCTGAATAAAGCTGATGGCATGCATGGGGTCCGGCTCCTTGTTGAAACGCATGGCTGCCAGCTGAACTCCCGCACAGACGTAGGGCAATTCAGCTACTGCACTGCAAAATTCTGATTAATCTGTAAGAAATTGCCCGCTCCACGGGCTTTTGCAGGTTAACACTGCGCATTCATGGGTAAAGCCGGTGCAATATATGGAAACAGATAGACGCCGAGCGTGACGGCCCGGGGCCAGCAAGCGTCCCGATAACTGTTCATGCAACGCTTGAATCGATGAGCACCGCCATAAGGTGCAACCTCTGAACCGCCTTGATCGTGAGAACGCTATGGAACCCGGAAACGCCCAGCTGTCGATGACTGTATTGATGACACCGGACATGGCCAACTTCTCTGGCAACGTGCACGGTGGCACCCTGTTGAAGTATCTCGATGAAGTCGCTTACGCCTGCGCCAGCCGTTATGCGGGGCGTTACGTGGTGACGCTGTCGGTTGATCAGGTGATTTTTCGCGAACCGATTCACGTGGGTGAGTTGGTCACTTTCCTGGCTTCGGTGAACTACACCGGCAACACGTCCATGGAAGTCGGCATCAAGGTGGTCACGGAAAACATCCGCGAGCGCTCGGTGCGCCACACCAACAGCTGCTTCTTCACCATGGTTGCAGTGGATGATCAGCGCAAGCCGGCCAGCGTTCCGCCGCTGGAGCCGGAGAGCCTGGACGGCAAACGCCGCTACATCCAGGCCCAACAGCGCCGACAGATTCGCCAGGAGCTGGAAAAGCGTTATCAGGAAATCAAGGACGAGACGCTTTGACCTAGAAGCTGACACCACACCCTGTAGGAGTGAGCTTGCTCGCGATGCTATTTACTTGCCGATAAATCATCGTCTGGCCTGACGCAATCGCGAGCAAGCTCACTCCTACAGAACGTATATTCAGTTGGGAACAGTGCAGACGATTACAACCTAACCGCCTCAAACCTCACCCGAGGATGCGCGGTGCGGTCCTGGGCGCGGACCAGTTCCAGTTCGTAGCTGCCGCAGGCCTGGGTTTCCAGCAAGACTTCGTGAACCGCAGCGGCTGCAAACTCGAATGCTGCCACCAGATCATCCCCCAGCAGTACCCGAGCCAGGAACAGCCCCGACGTCAGGTCGCCCACACCCACTGGCTGGCGCGGAAAGGCCAGTAGCGGGCGGCGCAGGTGCCAGGTGGCATCGGCAGTCACCAGCAACATTTCGAAGCCTTCAGCAACCTTGCCGGGGTAATCCAGGTGTTTGATCACGATGGCTTTCGGCCCGCGCGCCAACAAAGCCCGAGCCATGGCCACGCAATCGCTCAGCGAGTCAGGCTTGCGACCGGAAAAACTGTCCAGCTCCAACTGGTTGGGGCACATGAAGTCCGCCACGGCAGCGGCTTCATCGAGCAGGAAATTGCTCACCTCAGCCGGCACGATGCAGCCCTTCTCCGGATGACCCATGACCGGGTCACACAGGTACAACGCATTCGGATTGGCCGCCTTGATCCGCGCCACGCCCTGCAGAATCGCCCGCCCTTGCGCCGCGCTGCCCAAATAGCCGGACAACACCGCGTCGCAGTTGCCCAGCTCACCGATGGCGGCGATACCTTCGATCAGAGCAGGGATCTGCTGAGGTGGCAGAACATCTCCCGCCCACTGTCGATATTGAGTGTGATTGGAGAACTGCACGGTGTTGAGCGGCCAGACATTGACCCCGACCCGCTGCATGGGGAACACCGCGGCGCTGTTGCCCGCATGGCCGAAAACCACATGGGACTGAATGGCGAGCAAATGAGGTGTACGTTTCATCAAGGGATCCTGAACACGATGCAAATGCAGTAGTGAGAAATTTAAGTCGCGCAGTATGGCTGGAAATCCTCGGAGACAGTTAAGCTGGTGGCACTTTGTTGGAGTACCTGCTCATGCTGACCCTGGGAAACATGTTCGTCCTGATGTTGTTCGCCACCGGTGGCGCCTGGTGGTGGCATTCCCATGGGCTGCGCGAGCGTGCGCTGGAGCGGGTCAAGCAGCATTGCGCCCGGCTGGATCTGGAGCTGCTGGACGGCAACGTCGCCCTGCGCAAGCTCACCTTTGCTCGCGATACCCAGGGCCGCAAGCGTCTGGCTCGGGTCTACAACTTCGAGTTCACGGTGACGGGCGAGCAACGCCATCCGGGCACGATCACCATGTTCGGCGCCCACAGCGCCCAGATCGAACTGGCGCCCTACCCGTTCGAAATGAAAACGCCACCGCCCACTGCCGAAATCATCCAGCTGAGCCAGTGGCGTCAGGAACATAACAAGTGGAAGCAGTGAGAGCGCCACGTTGTGACGCTGAATGTACCGGTGTGTAGGAGTGAGCTTGCTCGCGATAAAGTCGAAACGACTTTCCTGCAATATTGAAACAGCTTTTTTACGACTGCTTCGCAGCCGATCGCGAGCAAGCTCACTCCTACAGGACCCATGTTTGTCGCGCGCTGGGCATAGGGCAGAGTGTCTTTGCTAGAACACGCAGGCCGTCAGCTCCGCCTGCAACTGAGCCTCATCCTGCCGCTCGGCAAAGATCAGCTCCAGCCGCGAATCCTTGCGCCATTCGCTGGCTTGCCAGTTCAACGCAGCCCCCTCCAGCGCATTACCCGAAATCCAACCTTCTTCGCTGTGGATAACCAGCTTGGCGCGGCGCCAGTCCATGCCCTGCAGCCAGGTTTCAATACGCTCCCGCGAAAAGCGCTGACTCGGGTGCCAGCGCCAGCCAATGCTCCAACCCTCCTGTTGCGATTGGCTCAGGCAGATGGGCTGGCGGGGGTCGGTCCAGATAGCCGGGATTGTCGCCAGGCTCCTGGGCAAGGCCAGCGTGTCCACAGCTGAGCCATCCGCAGCCCCGCTCAATAGCGCACCCGGCAGATCAGCCAGCGGCAGCACGCCTTGTTCAGTCCAGAACAGCTCACTTTCAACGGGCAAGCCGTCAGCGATCTGCTGACGTATGGGTGCATCCAGACTCGCTGACTTGTTCAGCACCAGCAACCCGGCCTGAGCCAAGGCTGATTGCTGGCTCGGCGCCAAGGCTTTGCCCGCCGCCAAGGCCATGGCGTTCAGCACCATGACGCTGGGCTGCACGGTGAGCACGCCCAGCCATGGCGGCTGGTTCAGTTGTTCGATCAGTTGCGCGGGATGCCCCAGGCCCGACGGTTCGATGAACAACCGATGAGGCCTGGCTTTGCGCAACAGACGACCCAGCCCGACCTGAAACGGCGCGCCGTTGACGCAACACAGGCAACCGCCAGCCACTTCACCAAGTGCGATACCATCGGCGCCGGTGGTCAGCAGCGCGGCATCCAGGCCAATCTGACCAAATTCATTGATCAGGATCGCCCAGCGCTCATCCGCCGGTTTCTGAGCCAGCAGGTGTTTGATAAGGCTGGTCTTGCCTGCGCCCAACGGTCCGCCGATGACGTGGGTAGGAATGTTCTGCAGCATATGGGTCGCTTATGAGGGTCGTGTTGAAAACCGGGATCGTATTCAGTCTGCCGCTGTTGCTGGCGATGATTTCAGGCCAAGTGTGGGCCGAGGCGTGTCTGGTGCATAGCCAGGCCGAGCGGTTGGACGTCAAAGTCTGCCAGCAAAACCGGACGATTCCGGCGAAGCTGTTCCACGACGGCTTCTGCAAGCCGGAGCTGGCCGGGCAGAAAACCGAAGTGACCTTCATGGAACAATGCCCGACGGGCGCTTTCGGCGTGTGCAGCAACGCGCTGGTCGCCAATATGCCTTATCGCGAAGATATCCACTATTACGGCATTGCCAGCGATGCGGCTTATCTCAAACCGTTTTGTGAGGGGCAGAGTCAGGGGAAGTGGCTGAAGCCATGACGCTTGCTCAGTAGGAGCGCGCTTGCCCGCGATTGCGGTGGGTCAGGCAATTAGATTTTGGCTGATACGCTGCAATCGCGGGCAAGCGCGCTCCTACGGAAACCACAGCTTCACCCCAACCAATCCAGACTCAACAACAACCGTCGTTCATCCCGCCTGGGCTGCGGTGAGCGGTGGATCAGCCCGTGGCCTTCGTTGCCGATCCAGCGTTCGCCCTTGAGCAGCGCCACGTCGCCGCAGTTGATCTGCTGAATCTTCATGAAGTCTTGCGGCTCGGCATGCGGGTTGCCCAGTTGGCTGCGGTCCATCGCGCCTTCCTTGAGCCACTGGCTGCCGATGCCCGCGTAGGTGGTGATCAATCGAATCGGCACATGATCCACATGAAAGCGCGGGCACATGGCCTTATCCAAAACCCGCAAGCGTACGCCAATACACTTCGCGCCCAACAGGCAGGCATAAGCACTGATCAACCAGGCAACGTCTGCGATAAAGCCCGTATAGCCTTCAAGGTCAGCATAAGCCGAAGCAAACCCTTTAAGCTCGGGCAGGCTGTCGTCTTCATTGATTTCCAGGGTCAGGGACTCAGCCAGCGGCTCGTTCAGCGCCAGCAACAGCATGCCGAAATCTTCGATGTGCGCCGGTAACTGCCGCTGCCAGATCGCCAGATTCACATCGTCTTCCAGCACATGGCTGAGGATGGCGGGCGTGGCGCCTTGAACCTGACGGACCAGCGGCCGCCAGCGAGTCGAAGGTGCCAGCATCACGCCGCCTCCTCTTCATGCCACGGGCCGAACGGGTCCGGCAGCAAGCGCCAGGCTTCACTGCCGATGGCCATTTCCGCGTCAGTCAGCAGGCAGTTATCCAGCTCGGCAGTGAGCTGGGCGAAGTCGATGTTCTGCCCGATGAAGACCAGCTCCTGACGGCAATCACCGGTTTGCGACGACCAGTTGCTGCGGATTGCACTCACGCTCTCGTCGTCTTCAGGCCAGTGAGCCTTGGGCACGAAGCGCCACCAGCGCCCGGCGAAACCATGACGCATCAAGCCGCCCGCCTGGGACCAGCTGCCAGCGTCCTGATGTTTGCTGGCCAACCAGAAAAAGCCCTTGGAGCGCAGCAGCTTGCCATTGGTCCATTCGCGATCGATGAAGCTGAAAAAACGCTCCGGGTGAAACGGTCGACGCGCGCGATACGCCGTGGATGCGATGCCATATTCCTCAGTCTCCGGTACGTGGTCACCGCGCAATTCCTTGAGCCAGCCGGGCGCCTGCGAAGCGCGCTCAAAATCAAAGCGGCCAGTGTTGAGGATCTTCGCCAAAGGCACCTCGCCCATCACCATCGGCACGATGTCTGCCTGGGTGTTGAGGCGCTGCAAAATGGCGATCAGTTCCTCGCGCTCGCTAGAGCTGATCAAGTCGATTTTGCTGACCAGAATCACGTCAGCGAACTCGATCTGCTCGATCAGCAAATCGGTGATCGAGCGTTCGTCTTCTTCGCCCAAGGTTTCGCCACGGGTAGCAAGGCTTTCGGCGGCCTGGTAATCGAGCAGGAAATTCACCCCGTCGACCACCGTGACCATGGTGTCCAGCCGCGCCATGTCAGCCAGGCTTTTGCCCGACTCGTCGCGAAAAGTGAAGGTCTCGGCAACTGGCAAAGGTTCGGAGATGCCCGTGGATTCGATCAGTAGATAATCGAAGCGCCCGTCCTGGGCCAGACGGCTGACCTCTTCCAGCAAGTCTTCGCGCAGGGTGCAGCAAATGCAGCCATTGCTCATCTCGATGAGTTTTTCTTCGGAGCGGTTCAGGCTGACATCACGCTGGACTTCGCTGCCATCGATGTTGATTTCGCTCATATCGTTAACGATCACGGCGACTTTCAGATTGTCGCGGTTGCGCAAAACGTAATTGAGCAGTGTGCTTTTGCCTGCGCCGAGAAAGCCGGACAGCACAGTTACAGGAAGACGGTTTGGCATCGGGATTCTCATCAGCCTCACGGGCTTGTTTAGCAAGGTTCAGGACCTTGTCGTATGGATGGCAGCAGCAGCCAGGTGCATCGCCGTTTTATGTTATAGTATAACAATGCGTGATTGCCAATGCTTCGATGAGGATTTTTGTAATGAATATTTCGACACTTCCCGACGTAGCGGCGCAAAACGCTCACGAGACGCTGCAGCTGGACTGGGTGGGCATGTGCGGCATTGCGCTGCCCGTGCTGGTTGACGGTCAACGTGTCCAAGCCAAAGTGGATGCGGGGGTGAGCCTGGATGATGGGATATCGCGGGGGATTCACATGTCGCGCCTGTACCTGGCGCTGGAGCTGCTTGAATCCAGATCGCTCAATCCAGCCCTGCTTTGCCAGCTATTGCAGCGTTTTCTCGACACTCATGAAGGGCTTTCGCAGAACGCATACGTCACCATCCATGCCGAATTACTGCTGAAAAGAGCGGCTTTGATCAGCCCGCTGGCAGGCTGGAAATCCTATCCAATCAGTATCTTGGCGAGCATTAAAAGTGGAGTGTTCCACGTGGAACTAAAAGTTGACGTGGCTTACTCATCGACCTGCCCTTGCTCGGCAGCGCTGTCCCGGCAATTGATACAGGAAAAATTTACCGCCGACTTCGCCGATAGCACGCTGGAATATGCAGCCGTTTACAAGTGGCTTGGCAGCGCCAATGGCATCGTGGCAACGCCCCACAGCCAACGCAGCACCGCGCACGCTCATGTGCAACTCGACAAGTTTTCACAGACGTTGCCGATTGCCGAGCTAATCGACCAAGTTGAAGCCGCGCTAGGAACGGCCGTGCAAACAGCAGTCAAACGTGCCGACGAACAAGCCTTCGCATTGGCGAACGGGCAGAACCTGATGTTTTGTGAAGACGCAGCCAGACGGGTGCACGGCGCTCTCAGGCAGAACGCTTGGGTGACCGGTTTCGATGTGAGAGTGGTGCATGCCGAAAGTCTCCACGCCCACGATGCCGTGGCTCACAGCAACTGGCGTGGATAACGGCTGAATAGCCGGTTCTGACCAGGGCGATCAGAACCGTGGAACATCAAGTACGAGGTTGAACCGCGCCGCACTGTTGACCCAGCCATACGGCCCGGGTGTCCATGCTGCCCTTCTGCTGCTGGCCAGTGGCGTTGAACGTGCCGATCACATTGGTCGTGAATTCCCGATCACTCAGGAACTGCGCCTGACCATTGCCTTGGGCCTTTGGACAGCTGAAGGTGAACTTCCAGTTCTTGCCATTGCGGTCGGTGATGCGCTGAGTGCAGCCCGACTTTGGGTCAGTCAGCGGGATGTCATCGCTCTTCACCTGTGCCTGGGTGAGGCAGAAACGCACACCCTTGCCGCCAAGGGTCACGCCCTGATTCTTCAGGTTCTGCTCAACCATAGCGCGCTGCTCAGGCGGCAGGTTATTGAGCTGACCAAGGATCATCTGCAAATCCGGCATGGCTTGCCCGTCCACCTGCATGTTGCTGGAGGTCAGCTCCCACAAGCCGGGTTGCAGCATCTGCGCCTGAGCAAACGGCGCAACCAGACAGCACATCAATGCGAAGGTGGCACTCTTAACGGGGAGCTTCATTTCGTAATCCTTGTTCACGTTACGGACAGGGGCAGCCAGATGCAGCCGCCGACAATGAGCCTTAGACGACAGAACCTCTCGCCAGTTGCACCGCTAATAAAATAGCGACAATCCGGGTCTGCTGTGGTCTGTTAAGCAGGTCAGGAGAGAGGTTACGCATGGATTATCACAGCCCGTATTTCTTCGGCTACGTCATCGGCTTCATTCATCTGCTGGGCATCGGCGCTGCGATCCACGCGCTATTAACGGTGCGCACAGCACAGGGCTCCATCGCCTGGGCAATGCCGCTGCTGTTCATTCCGTATTTCACATTAATTCCCTATCTGGTCTTTGGCCGTAGCTCGTTCGACGCTTACATCAAAGCGCGACGCCAGGCCAACGAAGAGATGCGCAGCGCCATTAGCGACATGAACTGGCGGCCGTGGATCGAAGAAGCAGTGGCCGCACGCCGCTCCGACGCCTACGCGTCCCTGCGCGCCATGCCCAAACTGGGTAACACTCCGGCGTTGGCGAACAACGAGGTGAAGCTGCTGATCAATGGCGATGACACCTTTGCCGCGATTTTCGACGCCATCAGGGAAGCCAAGCAAACGGTGCTGATTCAGTTCTTCATCATTCACGACGATGAGCTGGGGCGTCGCTTGCAGGCTTTGCTTCTGGAGAAAGCCGCTCAAGGCGTCGACGTTTATGTGCTGTACGACCGGATCGGCAGCCACGCCTTGCCAGGCAGCTACAGTGAAAAACTTCGCGCTGGCGGCGTGCAGATCAAGGCCTTTGCCACACGCAGTGGCTGGCTGAATCGCTTCCAGATCAATTTCCGCAACCATCGCAAGATCGTGGTGGTGGACGGGACCAAAGGCTTCCTCGGTGGGCACAACGTCGGCGATGAATATGTCGGCCTCAAACCACCACTGGCGCCTTGGCGCGACACACACGTGCAAGTCATTGGCCCGGTTGTGGCTTGCCTGCAAGAGTCGTTTGCGGAGGACTGGTTCTGGGCCACGCGTAAGCTACCGCCACTGAGCCTGCCGGACTCATTCCCGGAAGACGGCGTACTGTGTCAGTTGCTGACCAGCGGCCCGGCAGACAAGCAGGAAACCTGCTCATTGTTTTTCGTCGAAGCCATTCATGCAGCAACGGATCGTGTCTGGATCACCAGCCCTTACTTCGTCCCGGATGAGTCAGTTTCAGCTGCGCTGCACCTGGCGGTGTTGCGTGGAGTGGACGTGCGCCTGCTGCTGCCATCGCGCCCCGATCATTACGTGGTTTACGCGGCCTCCAGCCTGTTTGCCTTCGAAGCGGTCCGCGCCGGTGTTCGGGTATTCCGCTATGGGCCAGGCTTCATGCATCAGAAGGTGGTGCTGGTGGATGACGAGATCACCGCAATTGGTAGCGCCAACCTGGATAACCGCTCGTTCCGCCTGAATTTCGAGCTGATGCTGCTGACCGTTGACGTCGACTTCGCCCGGGAAGTGGAAAGCATGCTTAACGACGACTTCGCCCTGGCCCATGAGATCTCGATTCAGGAAAGCCGCGAGACGCACCACCTGCAACAGCTGGGGATGCGCATCGCGCGGTTGATTTCGCCGATTTTGTAGATGAGTTATTTGTTGGAGCGAGGCTTGCCCGCGAATCAGTCAACGCGGGCTAGCAGAAATACCGCGGAGTCGTCCTTCGCGGGCAAGCCTCGCTCCAACATATCAAGCGCGATAAATATCCTCTCTGGTCCACGGCAAATCATGGCCCCCATCAGCACGAGGTTTAACCGCCAGAATCTGATGCAAATTGATCCAGCCATGGGCAAACGCATAAGCGCATCCCGCCAGGTACAGGCGCCAGATGCGCAACGTCTGCTCAGGCACCATGGCCGCTGCTTGCTCCAAATGCGTTTCCAGCCGTGAGCTCCAGTGCTCCAGGGTTCTCGCGTAATGCAGGCGCAGGCTTTCGACATCGACGATTTCCAGCCCCGCTTCGCTGATCTCGGCACTGATTTGCGACACATGGGGCAGCTCGCCGTTGGGGAACACATAGCGGCCGATAAATTCACCGGCACCACGCCCAACCGGACGTCCATCGGTGTGCTTGGCGGTGATGCCGTGATTCATCACCAAACCGCCCTCCTTCACCGCGCCGAACAGCCGCTGGGTGTACAGCTCAAGATTGACGTGCCCGACATGCTCGAACATGCCGACGCTGACGACCTTATCGAAGCGACCATCCTGAGGCAGATCCCGGTAGTCGAGCAGTTGCAGATCAACCTGGTCCTGAAGGCCTTCGGCTTTGACCCGCTCTGTCGCCAGCGCCAGCTGCTCAAGGCTCAAGGTGATACCGAACACCTTGACCCCGTACTCACGGGCAGCGAAGCGGGCTAGACCGCCCCAGCCACAGCCGACATCCAGCAGATATTCGCCGGGCTTGAGGCGCAGCTTGCGGCACAGGTGATGGAATTTGTCCTGCTGCGCCTGCTCCAGCGATTCATCGCCGGTTTTGAAATAGGCGCAGGAGTAGACCATCTCCTTGTCCAGCCACAGTTGGTAGAACTCGTTCGACAGGTCGTAGTGGTAGGAAATGGATGCGGCGTCTGTGGCTTTGTCGTGCTGAGTGCGAACCGGGGTTTCGTCGTCTTCGTCGTCCACCAGGGCCTGGCTCAGTTCGTCGCATACCCTCACGACTTCGCTGATGGAACCCTCCATCTCCAGCCGCCCCTCGACGAAGGCACTGCCCAGCAAGTCGAGACTCGGGTGGGTAAATTCGGAAACCAGATGCGGATCTTTTACGACGATGGTGACGCTGGGCGCGGGGCCCAGATCCAGCTCATGCCCATCCCAGAGTTTGAGACGCAGCGGAAGGTGAAGTTTTTGCAAGGCCGGTGGAAGTTGCGCGAGCATTTGAGTAAACCCCCAATGATCAAGAAACTCGAAAAAAGGGTAGTTCAAAAACGATTCCGCTCTGGAACCGACAGGCTATGGACGCTATAGCGACTGACTATAAATCGACTTCCGGGAACGGCCTTGTGCCCTCTGACACGCCCACTGATGCAGCCTGGTTTGAACACCCTCTCAGTGACTGACCGTTAATTTGTAACAGAGTTCTTCAAAGCTCAAGCGATTTTTTATACTTAGTGCGGGGGCTCTAGCTCAACCTTTTCGATCGAATGGCACACGCAAACCTGTAGGAGCTGCCGAAGGCTGCGAACTGCGGTGTGTCAGACAGATTGCTTTCGCAGCCTTCGGCAGCTCCTACAGGGGGTGCAGTGGCTAAATCACCTTCACCAACGGCTCATTAAAACGCAGCAACCGCCCTGCGTTGCCCAGTACCAGCAATGTGCTGAGGTTGTGCAGAATCGCAGCGACCATGGCACCTGCAGCACCCAACAACCCGAAAGCTGCGAATGCGACGATAGCCAGCGTCCAGCCCAGCCCGATGATCACGTTGACTTGCAAGGTCCGGCGACACTGGCGGCTGAGACGCACGCAGGTCCCCAGCCGGCGCAGATCGCTACCGATCAGCACGATGTCAGCCGACGCCAGCGCAATGTCAGCGCCACCCGCCCCCATCGCCACGCCAACGACGCCCGCTTTCAAGGCCAACGAATCGTTGATGCCGTCACCCACCACCATCGGCCGGAAGCCACTGGAGATTTCGCCCCTGACCCGGGTCAGCTTGTCTTCAGGCAACGCCTGGGATTCGACATCGGCAATGCCGACTTTCACGGCCAGGTTGTCGGCGACGGTTTTCCGATCACCGGTCAGCAGCAGTTGCCGACCCATGCCCAGATCCCGCAGTTCGGCCAAGGCCATCTGCGCTTCTGGCTTGAGGGTGTCGGCCAGCAACAGCCAGGCGAGAAACTCGCCGTCCAGCGCCAGCCCGGCAATCGGGCCATCGTGGCTGGGCACCGGTGAAGTCGGGATGCCTAACTGCTCGAACAACTCGGGGCGACCCAACGCCGCTTTACCCAGCTCGGTCATCGCCACTACGCCCAATCCCTGGCGTTCGTGAATATCGCTCAGGGTCAGTAATTCTTCCTTGATCACCAGCCCCGCCAGCGCACGGCTCACCGGATGGCTGCTGGCTGAACCAAGGCTGGCCGCCAGTGGCAGGAAATGCTGGCGCTCAGTGCCCACCGCCTGGACTGACTCCAGCCGCAAGGTGCCAAAGGTCAGAGTCCCGGTTTTATCAACCACCAGCGAGGTCAGGTCCGCCAGTTCTTCAAGGAACGCTGAGCTGCGGATCAGAATCCCGTGGCGGGCAGCAACCGCGATCCCGGCGATAGCCGTGGCGGGCGCGGAGAGCACCAGCGCGCAAGGACACGCCGCCACCAGCACCGCCAACATCGCCTGAGCATTGTTGGTGATGAACCAGGTCACCGCCGCGATTAGCAGCACCAGCACCATGTAGCTTCCTGCGTAGCGCTCCAGCAGACGAGTGATCGGTGGCTTTGAGCGCTCAGCGCTTTGCATCAGGGCGATGACTTTACCCAGCGTCGATTCGTTGCCAATGCGCGTCACTTCAATGCGCAGCAGCCCGTCCAGATTGATTGCGCCACCGAATACTTCGATGCCCACCCTCGCCTCCAGCGGCACCGACTCACCGGTAATGGGCGCCGTGTCGAGGCTGGCCTGACCGGAAATCACCAGCCCGTCAGCAGGCACGCGGTCACCGGCGCGAACTTCGACCTGATCACCGGCCGCCAGCGTCGAGTTATCCACTTCCCGCACGCTACCGTCGGCGTCGATCAACCGCGCGTTGCTGCGGGTCAAACGTCCCAGCGCCTGAATCGCTTCCTGGGAACCGATCACGCTGCGCTCTTCCAGCACGTGACCAAAGATCATGATGATGGGCAGCAGGGCCGCAGTCATCAGATCCCCGGTTGCCCAGGCGCCAAGCATCGCCAGCGCAATCAGTTGATCGGTGATGCCGTGCAGGCTGGGGTGACGCAGGCTGTGCCAACCGGCGCTGACCACCGGAATCGCCACCAACAGCGACGCAGCGCCCAACAGCAACTGACTGACACCCACTTGATCCGGCGCGAAAAAACGCCAGATCAGCCCCAGGCCCAATAGCCCGAGAGCGAGCATCGCCAGGGTCAGTTGGCGTGCGGCACTGCGCTGTTCGGCGCTGCTCAGCATACTGCCCGGCGCAACCGGCTCGGCAGGGTTGTGTGCAGCATGGCTGTGTGCGGCTTCGCCACTCATTGGTCTGCTCCCTGAATGATCAGACGGGAATCGTCGCGAGGATCGACGGTGGTGACCGAGCCGGCCTGTTCGAGGATCTTAGGCACTCGTTCACGATAGATTCGCTGCAATAATCCGGGATCACTCTTGTTCTGAATCGACTGCGCCAGGCTGGCAACAGTCGCGGTATCGGTCTGTGCTTTTGCCAGCCGCTCGGAAGCTTGGGCGTGAGCGACTTGCAGTGTTCGGTCCGCTTGCTGATTGGCGGCCTGAGTGGTTTTCTCGGCGTCGTTACGGGCGTTGGCCACTTCCCTGTCGGCGAGCTGGCTGGCGGTGAGCACAGCATTGAAAGCGTTTACGGCCGCGGTAGGCAGGCTCGATTGCACATCGACCCGCGTCACTTCGATCCCCATGCCAACACCAGTGGCGCTGAGCCCACTCAACCGCTGATTGACGCCGCGCACCAGATCGCCCCGCAAGCGCTCACGACGCTGGGCTGACTGGCTGTCGGCCGAGATCATTTCCGGCCGCGCTACCAGAATGGTGTCCAGATCCCGCGCCGCCGTGAGGGCCACGGCGCTGCGATTGACCAGACGATCCAGCGCGGGCAGCACGTGATCGCCCTGCAAGACGTAGGCGTAAGGGTCGGTAACCTTGTAGTACACCGTCACATCCAGCTGTACGACACCGGCATCACCAGTAAGCAAATAGCCCGAACCCGCCAGCGCATCGCTCATGGGCGCAGCAAAACTGGCTGACTTATCGGCACGAACCGCCTCGAACGAGCGCAGCAAGGTCTCGACCCGGCGCTCAATCACCCGATCTGCCGAGGGCAGCAGGACTACTTGTTCAAAAGGCTGCGGCCAGGCGGTGAGCAGTCCGGCATTCTGGATCCGCTCCAGCGCGCCAAGGCGCAACACCACCGCGCGGTTTTGTGGATCGATCTGGCGCACGTTGGAGGTGGCCCAGCCCAACGCCGCCAGCAGCGTAACGCCATACAAGGCCAGGAACGCCAGACGACTGGCCTGGACCCACGGCCCTTGCAGCGGCGGCCGTTGTTCGGCCGCAGTGACAGATTCGGTCATGGTTGCGATCCGCTTTTGCCATCCAGCGTCGGCGGGCCGTCGACCAGCACCCGGAACGGCGCGGCATCGGTGCGCAGAATCAACTTGGTGCCCGGCGTGACGATGGTGCCCAGGGTATCCAGCGAGCGCAGCAGGTTATATAGCTGGGGCGATCCGGCGTAAGCGCGGCCGTAAATCTGCGCCGCTTCTACTCGTGACTGGGCTTCGATATCCGCAGCTTTCACGGTGGCATCCGCCTCGACAATCCGCGCATCGCGCTCTGCCGCCGAACGAATCTGCGCCGCTTCACGCTTGCCCACGGCGGTGCGTTCCGTGGCGATGGTCTCGCGCTCGGCGCGCATGCGGTCAACCGTGGCGTTGAGGGTGACGGAAGGCAACGTCAGCCGCTCGACACCCACTTGCAGCACGCGTACGCCATAGGTGGCGAGCAATTGCTGATCGATCTGCTGACGCAGTTGGTTTTCGAAGTCGGTAATTCGTACCTGGCTGGCGTCGGTATTCACCAGGCTCGACAGGTCGAAACTGCTGGCGGTTGTTTCCAGTGCCGAGCCGATGAAGGTGCGGATCTGCCGCGCGGCTTCCTCCGGCTGGTTCTGCACGGCGCGCATGAAGCGCTGCACATTCTCCGGATCACCCTGCACCTGCCACGCTACGTAGGCCTGAACGATGATGCGCAGGCCATCGCGGGTGCCGACGTCTTGCAGGCCGCTGGACGTGGTGCGCAAACGCAGGTCGACCGGAATAGTCGCTTCGAATGGCGCGGGCCAGCGCCAGCTCAAGCCTGGCTCAAGCAAGACACGGGATGGATTGCCGAACCGGGTAATGACCGTGGCCTCGCCGGAGCGCACCTGCACCAGACTGGCCGCTGCGACCGCGAAAGCGATCAAGACCGCGGCCAGCGCAGCCCGTCGCCACGGAAAAACTGCCGGGCCGGACGCTTCGCCATGGTGATGATGGCCGTGGTGGCTATGCCCGCCGTGGTCGTGGCCGGCGTGATCATGATGGTCGTGGCTATGGTTATGAAACAGACTCAAGGGTCGACTCCTTACTGAACGGCTTTACGCGGCGCCGTTGGGTCTGCCGGTAGGGTGAAAGTACGCAGGTCGATGGTGGGCGCATTGTTCGCGCCGCCCAGACGGTGATCGAGCACCAGCAATTTGGCTTTGTTCAGCCCCACGCTCAGTTGCGTGAGGTATTGCTCCAGCAGGAAGGCCTGGCCCGCTTTCGCATAACCTTCGCGCTCGGCACTGAAGCGCAGGTCCGCGCCCTGGGCCGCCGACATCACTTCCCGGGCGTTCGCGGCTGCTTGATCACGGGCCACGCTGGCGTTGAGTTGCGCAGCATTGGCGGCTGCGCTTGCCGCGCCGCGCTCTCTGGCAATCAACGCCTGGGCACTGATCTGCGCGGCCTGAACCGCGTGGTAGGCATTGGCCGCGCCCGCTGGTGGATGGATGGCTTCCACCACCGTGGCAAGGATTTCCACACCGCTGTTCAACTGCTGCAAGTCGGCCTGCACCGCTTTGCCGATGTCGTCTGAAAGACCCGCGCGTTGTTCGCCGAGCAGTTCGTCCAGCGTGCGCGAGGCAAAGTCATGCACCAGCACGCGGCTGGCGGTGCTGCGAATCAAGGTCGGCACGTCAGCGCTGTTGTAGGTGGCAGCCATGGCGGCTTCGTCGGTCAGGCCGATGCGATAGACGAAGCGCACATCCATGTTGACGATCTGGAAGCCCTGCTTGTCGGCGGAGCTACTGGCGATCACTTGGGATTTTTCGTTGATGTGGCTGGCGTCCCACAAACGGTTGGCGCTTGAGGGTGCCGGGCCTTCGACAGGGTCAAGAATCTGCTCGATGCCCGCTGTGTCGGCGACGCTGGTGGCCAGTTCGTGCACGACACCATTTTCCACCGCCAGCACGCGCCCGAAAGGCCAAGGCAAACCGGCGTGTAGACCGGGATTGAGGACGGCCACCGGTTTACCGAAGCGCTCGTAAATGCCACGCCCTTGCATGGGGATTTCGTGCACACCGCTGAGCGCCCATCCGAGTGCAGCAACCGCCACCAACACCGGGAAAAACGCCCGACGCATGTAGGTAAAGGCCCAGACTTGCCGTAGGTCGATGCCAAACCGATTGTGCAGCTCATGTTGCAGAGCCAGCAGCGGTTGCGGCGGCCAGCGCAACAAGCCCGCCACGAAACTGCTGGCGGTCAGACGCGGTTCAAGGCGCGGATTCCGTGGGTTGAACAGCGACAAGACGGCGCGTAGCAGCAACTCGGCAGCTACCACGCCGGGCAACAACCCCATCAACACTGCCAGCCGCGCAGGCCAGACCCGTTCGGCGCTGGAGAAAAACAGGCACAAGGCGCCCACCAGCAGGACAGCAATCACCACGCGGGTCAGCTGCGCGAGTTGCCCGGCTTCAAGCCATTGATCCTGCTCGGCGTTGAACTGCCGCTCCAGCACCAGCAAGCCAAATGCCAGCAACAAGGCGATACCGCCAGCCACGCTGCCCATTTGCGAAAGCTTGCTGCCAGGTAACGTCAGGTTCCAGGTCAGTTCGATGCTGATCAGTGCCAGCACGGCCCAACCGGCGAGCCACAACGTCGGCCCGCCAATCTGCGCCAGTATGGATTGGCCAAAATTGCTGATGCGGTTGACCAGCCGGTCGTACCAGTTGGTGTCAGCGGCTTCTGGCTCAATAGATTTCTGGATACTGACGACATCGCCCTGCAGCGCCCGCGCGCGCCAAAGCGCGATGCCATAGGCGGATTGCACCCCGGCGGCCAGCACGAACAAGGCAGCGGCATTGCTGGTCAGCACGGCTGTCCACAAGGAGTTGGGAGAGAACAGATCAACAGCCAGCGCCATGAGCAGGCCGAAAATACCCAGCCCGCCACTCAGCCAAGTGAAGCGCCGCAAGCGCGCGGCGTGCACCGACGCACTTTGAAACCTCGGCAAACCTTCAAGGCTGCCGTGCTCAACATCCAGATCAACCCGCATCGATACCCCTACCTCGAAACCCCTGCCCGCGCAGAGCCGCGCAAGAATAGGACGTTACGATATAACAAACATAGTGAAACTTTTGTTGGCCAAATCAGGAACGCCTAATCGCCCTGTGGGAGCGAGGCTTGCCCGCGATAAGGCTTACTCGGTTTATCTGAAATTGGGTACAGCCGCTTCGCGAGCAAGCTCCGCACACATGAGTGATCTCAATATTGGCGCAACGACGTGGGACCGGCTTCAGCCGGGAAGACGCCAGTACACCCGCCCGAAATTGATCGCCTGAAATGCCGCCTTCCCGGCTAAAGCCGGTCCCACAAAAATGTGCATAGCAGGCCAGCATAGAATTTCCCACGGGTGCAGTGATCGTCTGTTAGAGCGCCATCTCCTGTAGGCCAGGTAATTCACCATGCTGAGACCCCGCGCACAAAGAACATCGCGCCGCGTTGGTTACGTTGTGTTTCACTACGGGGATTGACCTGCCGACAAGGATAGCCGTCCGTTGATTTCGATCTACCAGCTCAAACCCCGCTTCCAGAATCTGTTGCGCCCCCTGGTTCAGCGCCTCTTCGACCGGGGCGTGACGGCTAATCAGGTCACCTTGGGTGCCTGCGCGATTTCTATCCTGATCGGCGCAATTGTCGCGCTGTTTGCAGCGCATCAGTGGGTGTTCGTCTTGATCCCGCTGTGGATGATCGTGCGCATGGCGCTGAATGCCATCGACGGCATGCTGGCTCGGGAATTCGGCCAGCAATCCCGCCTGGGCGCCTACCTCAATGAACTGACTGACGTGGTCGCCGACAGCGCGCTGTTTCTGCCCTTTGCATTGATCCCCGGCGTGAATCTATTACTGATTCTGCTGGTCACACTCGGGGCGATTTTCAGCGAATACGCGGGCGTGCTCGGCCCCATGGTCGGCGCCAGTCGCCGCTATGACGGACCGATGGGCAAGAGCGACCGTGCGTTTGTGTTCGGCGTGATCGGTGCCGGGGTCGCGGTGGGCTGGTTCGCCCCGCTGTGGATAAACATCATTTTGGCGGTTATCGCCGGTTTGCTGGTCTACACCCTGATCAATCGCGTCCGTCGTGGCCTGGCTGAATTGCCTGCTGGCGAAGACGTTCCCCGGTAATACCCTTTAGCAACGCTCCGGTATAAGGAAATCCCATGCGTGACGTTCAGGATCAACGCTTCAACACCCACGATGGCGTGGAGCTTTTTTATCGCCATTGGCCTGCGACCACGACCGATCCGTCGGTTCCGCGTCAGGCGGTGTTGCTGTTCCACCGGGGCCACGAACACTCCGGCCGTATCGCGCATCTGGTGGATGAGCTGGACTTGCCGGGGTTCGACTTCTTCGCCTGGGATTCCCGTGGCCACGGTCAGTCGCCGGGCGCTCGCGGTGACAGCCCGAGCTTCGCCACCAGCGTGCGCGATGTGCAGACCTTCGTTGACCACTTGAGCGCCACTTTCGGGATCCCCGAGGAAAACATGGCCGTGGTCGCGCAAAGCGTCGGCGCGGTGATTGCAGCCACCTGGGCCCATGACTACGCACCGAAGATTCGCGCCCTGGTACTCGCCTCGCCCGCCTTCAAGGTCAAGTTGTATGTGCCCTTCGCCCGACCTGGCCTGGCGTTGCTGCGCCGGTTCAAGGGCAACTTCTTCGTCAACAGCTACGTCAAGGCGCGCTTCCTTAGCCATGATCCCCAGCGGATTGCCTCCTACGATACGGACCCGCTGATCACCAAAGCCATTTCCGTGAACGTGCTGCTTGGCTTGTATGAAGCCGCCGACCGGGTGGTGGCCGATGCCCAGGCAATTTCGATTCCGACTCAGTTGCTGATTTCCGGCGCCGACTTTGTGGTGCATCGCGGCCCGCAGGAACGCTTCTTCGAACGGCTGGGCAGCGTGCGCAAAGAGAAACACATCCTGCCGGGGTTCTTCCACGACACCTTGGGCGAGCGCGACCGGCATCTGGCGGTCAGCCGAGCGCGGCGCTTTATCCTGCAGAATTTCGAAGAACCGCTGTCGCGCCCTTCCCTGCTGGATGCCGACAAGCTCGGCGCGACCTGCGCCGAATCCGAAGAACTCGCCGCGCCGCTGCCCCATAACTCGCCCCGGGACCTGTACTGGCGCATGACCCGCGCCAGCATGGGCCTGGGCGCCAAGTTATCCACAGGCGTGAAACTGGGCTTCGACACCGGCTTCGATTCCGGCAGCACGCTGGATTACGTCTATCGCAATCAGCCCGCTGGCACCTCGCCGATTGGCAAACTGATTGACCAGAATTACCTGAACTCCATCGGCTGGCGCGGCATTCGCCAACGCAAGCTGAACGTCGAAGAACTGCTGCGTCTGGCCATGTCCCATCTGCGCAATCAAGGCTCGCCGGTGCGGATCGTAGACATCGCTGCGGGTCATGGGCGTTACATTCTCGAATCCCTGCAAGGCGTTGAGCCGTTGCCGGAATCCATCCTGCTGCGCGATTACAGCGACATCAACGTGCGCGACGGCAGCGCGTTGATCGAGCAAAAAGGCCTGGGGCACATCGCACGCTTCATCAAGGCCGATGCCTTTGATCGCGACGACCTGGCGGCACTTGATCCGAAGCCGACGCTGGCGGTGGTCTCCGGTTTGTATGAGCTTTTCGCCAGCAACCAGATGGTGGGCGGTTCCCTCGCGGGGCTGGCGGCGGCCGTGGAACCGGGCGGCTATTTGGTTTATACCGGCCAGCCCTGGCACCCGCAGCTGGAGCTGATCGCCCGCGCCTTGACCAGCCACCGCGCCGGTCAGGCCTGGGTAATGCGCCGACGCAGCCAGTCGGAAATGGATCAACTGGTGGAGGCCGCGGGGTTTCGCAAGATCACTCAGCGCGTGGATGAATGGGGGATCTTCAGCGTCTCCCTGGCGCAGCGGATCAGTTGATGGTCCAGCGTGAAGCGGGTTTGTGGAAACGGGCCGTGGTCTGGCTGGTGTTGCTGGCGCCGTTTTTCTTCGCCAGCTACGGCTTTGCGACTTGGCTGACGGCCCAGCGCGATGATGTCGGCACCTTCGTGTTCGCCTGGGAAACCCACATGCCGTTCTGGGCCTGGACGATCATTCCGTACTGGTCCATTGATCTGCTGTACGGGTTCTCGCTGCTGGCCTGCCTGACCCGTCGCGAGCTGGATACTCATGCGTTGCGGCTGTTCAGTGCGCAGTTGATCGCGGTGAGCTGCTTTTTACTCTGGCCGCTACGCTTCACCTTCGAGCGCCCGGAACTGGACGGGCTGTTCGGCTGGTTGTTCGCAGTGCTTGCTGGCTTCGATAAACCCTTCAATCAGGCGCCATCGCTGCATATCGCGCTGCTGGTGGTGCTGTGGGTTTGCTATGACCGCTATCTGCGCAATTTCCATCAAGGGTGGCGCTGGCTGCTGCATGGCTGGTTCGCGCTGATCGGTGTTTCGGTGCTGACGACCTGGCAACACCACTTCATTGACTTACCCACAGGCGCGCTGGCCGGGTGGTTCTGCGTATGGTTGTGGCCTGATCAGGGTCGTAGCCCGCTGTTGTCGGCTCAGCTGACCCGCGACCCGCAGCGCTTGAAGCTGGGCGCTTATTACGCTTTGGGCGCTGCGCTGTGCCTGACTTTTGGCTTGTTGCTGGGCGCGGGCTGGCTGTGGCTGTGTTGGCCTGCAGTTTCTCTGCTGCTGGTGGCGTTGAACTACCTGTTGCTGGGGGCTGCTGGTTTCCAGAAGCGTGCGGATGGCAGCTTGAGCCCGGCGGCGCGCTGGCTGTTTGCGCCGTACTTATTGGGCGCGTGGATAAATTCCCGGCTGTGGACAAAATCACAGCCCGAGCCTCATCAGATTGTGAATAACGTCTGGCTAGGCCGAATCCCCAGTCAAACTCAGCTCGTGCCGTTCGCGGCGGTTGTGGATATGTGTGCGGAGCTGCCACTCAATCCGGGGACGCGCGGGTATTGCGCGGTTCCCGTTCTGGATTTGACGGTGCCCAGTGCCGAGCACTGCCTGCTGGCTGCCGAGTCGATTGAACGTCTGCGCCAACAAGGTCCACTGCTGGTTTGCTGCGCCTTGGGCTATTCGCGCAGCGCCACAGCGGTGGCTGCATGGCTTTTGCACAGCGGCAGGGCTGAGACTGTGGATAAGGCGGTGGCGATGATTCGGGAGGGGGCGCCGAGGATTGTGCTGCGCGATGCGCATTTAAAGATTTTGCACGACCTTGTGGGACCGGCTTTAGCCGGGAATGGGCCTCAAGTTCCCAATTAAAGGTTTGACCGGAACGCACCCTTCCCGGCTAAAGCCGGTCCCACTGTATTGATGATCAGTGCCTGGAGAAAAACACCATGTCCCATGAAATGCAGCTCCACATCGTCGCCAGCCTGCTACGCCGGGGCAGGGCGCTGGACAACTTGTCCACAGGCCTGACGCTGCTGTGCCTTGGCTTCGGGCTGATTCAGCTGTTGATAACTACGCCCAATGCACTGCTGCTGATAGTCGTGGTCATTGGTGTATTGCTGGGAATACTCGAAAAGTACTACGCACTGCGCGTAGCTTTCGACGGCGATTTGTTCCACATGGTCGCCAGTGATCCTCAATGGCTGAGCGACCGCACTGCTGCGCTGGATGATGCGCTTGGCCAGCTCGGTCTCGCACCTGTGGATAAAACAGGTCGCTCATGGGCTTTACGCAGCCAGGGCGCGCTGAAGCTGTTGCGCCAACAAGTCCTGTTTCTCGCCGTTCAGCTACTGGTCGTGCTGAGCGCCATCGTTATTTTCCCCTGGTTGTCCGTCAGCTCTTAAGGAAACGCCATGTTCGAACCCTTGGTCGCGACGCTCATTACCGCCGGCGCTCGCAGTATCACCGGCGCCCGCAGCCTGTGGTTGGGCTGCACGCCCGAGCCGGTGCAGCGGATCTACTTCGCCAACCACAGCAGCCACGGCGATTTCGTGCTGCTCTGGGCATCGCTGCCACCGGCATTGCGCAAGCTGACTCGCCCCGTGGCCGGTGCCGACTACTGGCAGAGCAGCCCGCTGCGTCGCTACATCATTAACGGCGTTTTCAACGGCGTCATGGTAGATCGCCAGCGCAAGACGCCAGACAGCAACCCGCTGCAACCCATGCTCGATGCGCTGGAGAATGGCGACTCGCTGATCATCTTCCCGGAAGGCACCCGCAACCTTGAGGACGGCTTGCTGCCCTTCAAAAGCGGCTTGTATCACTTGGCGAAAAGTTACCCACAGGCGGAACTGGTGCCGGTGTGGATAGCCAACCTGAACCGGGTCATGCCCAAGGGCCGCATATTGCCGTTGCCCTTGTTATGCACAACCAGCTTCGGCGCGCCGTTGCAGCTGGACAGTGAAGAAAGCAAAGAACAATTTTTGTCGCGCAGCCGTGAAGCGCTGCTGGCCCTGGCACCGGAGCAGCTTTGATGGATAAGCAGACGCAAATGTTGTTCATGGGGATTGGCGCGATTCTGCTGCTGGCCTCGCTGATCGGCTACATCCTCAAACGCAAGGCCGGCGGGCCCAACTCGGTCATCGACAACCTCAACGCGCGGATTAATGCGTGGTGGGTGATGGTCATCGTCATCGGCGTCGCCTTCGCGTTGAGCTACACCGCCGTGATCCTGCTGTTTTACGCGGTGTCGTTCTATGCCCTGCGGGAATTTCTGACCCTGACGCCGACCCGCAAAAGCGATTATCCAGCGCTGGTGACCGCCTTCTACGTGGCGCTGCCGTTGCAATACCTGTTGATTGCCATGGACTGGTATGGGCTGTTTTCGATCTTCATTCCGGTCTATGTGTTCTTGCTGCTGCCGATCCTGGCTTCCCTGGGTGGCGACAGCAAACACTTCCTCGAACGCGCTTCCAAGGTGCAATGGGGGCTGATGATCGCGGTGTTCTGCGTGTCTTACGTCCCCGCGCTGCTGACCCTGGACATCGCAGGTTATGAAGGCCGCAACCTGCTGCTGATCGCTTATCTGGTGATCGTGGTGCAGCTGTCCGATGTCTTGCAGTACGTCTGCGGCAAGCTGTTCGGCAAACACAAGATCGCACCCAACCTGTCACCCTCCAAAACCGTTGAAGGCTTCGTCGGCGGCATCGCCCTGGCCTCACTGATCGGCGGAGCGCTGTGGTGGATCACGCCGTTCAACCCGTGGCAGTCGATCCTGATTGCGCTGTTGATCAACCTGCTAGGCTTCGCGGGCGGCATCGTCATGTCAGCGATCAAGCGCGACCGGGGCGTCAAGGATTGGGGCCACATGATCGAAGGCCACGGCGGCATGCTCGATCGTCTGGACTCAGTGTGCTTTGCTGCGCCGATCTTCTTTCATCTTGTGCGGTATTGGTGGACTTGAGGCAGCTACAAGCTGCAAGCCGCAAGCTACAAGTGAAGCTAGATTGCTTTTAACTTGAAGCTTGCAGCTTGACGCTTGCAACTGAGAATATTACAACCATCATTTAATTGCCCACTATCCTCTGGGCGTCAGTTCCCTCTGCCCATCGACTCAGGAGCAAAAGACCATGAGCAGTTATGACGTTGTGATTATCGGTGGCGGGCCCGGCGGTTATAACGCGGCGACTCGTGCCGGGCAGCTGGGGTTGAGCGTGGCCTGTATCGAAGGCCGTGAAACATTGGGCGGCACTTGCCTGAATGTAGGCTGCATACCCTCCAAAGCGCTGCTGCATGCCTCCGAGCTGTACGAATCGGCGGTGGGAGAAGAGTTCGCTAAGCTCGGGATAGAAGTCACGCCCACCCTCAATCTCGCGCAGATGATGAAGCAGAAAGGCGAAAGCGTGACCGCCCTGACCAAGGGCATCGAGTTTCTGTTTCGCAAATACAAAGCCGAGTGGATCAAAGGCTGGGGGCGTATTGCGGGGCCTGGCAAAGTCATCGTCACTGATGCTCAGGGCGTGGAAACCGAGCTGCAAGCCAAAGACATCATCATCGCCACCGGTTCCGAGCCGACGCCATTGCCCGGCGTGGAGATCGATAACCAGCGCATTCTGGATTCAACCGGCGCGCTGTCTTTGCCTGAAGTGCCCAAACATCTGGTGGTGATCGGCGCGGGCGTCATCGGCCTGGAGCTGGGTTCAGTCTGGCGGCGTCTGGGCGCCAAGGTCACGGTGGTGGAGTTTCTCGATCACGTAGCCCACGGCACTGATCTGGAAACCGGCAAGACATTGCAGCGTTCGCTGTCGCGTCAGGGCATCAACTTCAAGCTCAGCTCGAAAGTCACCACGGCCACCTCATCCGATCAAGGCGTGAGCCTGAGCGTCGAGCCCGCGGCCGGTGGCGAGGCCGAGCTGATCGAAGCGGATTACGTGCTGGTTTCCATCGGCCGTCGCCCGTACACCAAAGGTCTGGGCCTGGAGACCGTGGGCCTTGAGGTGGACAAACGCGGCATGCTGGAAAACAAGGGCCATCGCACGGCGGCCGAAAACGTCTGGGTGATTGGCGATGTCACCTCCGGGCCGATGCTGGCGCACAAGGCTGAAGACGAGGCCAACGTTTGCCTGGAGCGCATCGTCGGCAAAGCCGGGGAAGTGAATTACAACCTCATCCCCAACGTGATCTACACCCGCCCGGAGCTGGCCAGCGTGGGCAAGACCGAAGAGCAGCTCAAGGCCGAGGGGCGCGCCTACAAGATCGGCAAATTCCCGTTCAGCGCCAACAGCCGCTCCAAGGTCAACCACGAGACCGACGGCTTCGCCAAAGTGCTGGCCGACGAGCGCACAGACGAGATTCTGGGGGTACATCTGGTGGGGCCTAGCGTCAGCGAAATGATCGCCGAGTTCTGCGTGGCGATGGAGTTTGCGGCGTCTTCCGAAGACATCGGCCTGATCAGCCACGCCCACCCGACCCGCTCCGAAGCTTTGCGTCAGGCGGCGATGAGTGTGATTGGGTTGCCGACTCAGACTTAAGCGAGAGCTTGTTGGAGCGAGCCTTGCCCGCGAATAAATCACTGCGGTGGGGCAGATACACCGCGTTATCGTTCTTCGCGGGCAAGCCTCGCTCCAACATCTTGTGCATCTAAATCGTAATTATTTATGTTTTTTTCGAACCAGATGCTGTGTTTGTTATCTGTTATCGGTAGCTTGGCGTTCAGCAAGGAGTCGTAGCGCGCAATTTTCGTGTGCAGGACGCACAGTACTCGTTAGAGGCTTCACCTTATGAATCGCAGGACTCTTCTCAAAGCATCCATGGCGCTGGCGGCTTATAGCAGCGTGCCCGCTTCGGGGCTTTTTGCTGCACGCGCTATGGCCGCCACGGCTGACGGCGAAATCGAACATTTTGACTTCGACGCACTCAAGGCCCACGCCAAGCAACTGGCTGGTCGGGGTTACGTCAGCACCAAGCAAGTACTGCCTCCGGTACTGGCCGACATGACACCCCAGCAATTCAACGCGATCAAATATGACGCCGGGCATTCCTTGTGGAACGAGCTTCATGGCCAACTGGACGTGCATTTCTTCCACGTCGGCATGGGCTTCAAGACGCCAGTGCGCATGTACAGCGTTGATCCCAAGACCAAAGAGTCGCGAGAAGTCCACTTCCGCCACGAGCTGTTCAATTACGAGTCCAGCGGCATCGACAAATCCCTGGTCAAAGGCGACCTGGGTTTCGCTGGCTTCAAGCTGTTCAAGGCTCCAGAGATCGCCATCAACGACGTCGTGTCGTTCCTCGGTGCCAGCTACTTCCGCGCGGTAGACAGCAACAAGCAGTACGGCTTGTCGGCACGCGGCCTAGCCATCGACACCTACGCCAAGCGTCAGGAAGAATTCCCCGACTTCACCAAGTTCTGGTTCGAAACCCCGGACAAGAACGCCACCCGCTTCGTGGTCTACGCCCTGCTGGACTCCCCAAGCTGCACCGGCGCGTATCGCTTTGATATCGATTGCCAGTCCGGCCAGGTGGTCATGGACATCGATGCGAACATCAACGCACGCACCGATATCGACCAGATGGGCATCTCGCCGATGACCAGCATGTTCAGCTGCGGCAACCACGAACGCCGCATGTGCGACACCATTCACCCGCAGATCCACGACTCGGATCGTCTGGCCATGTGGCGCGGCAACGGTGAGTGGATCTGCCGACCGCTGAACAATCCGCCAAGCCTGCAATTCAATGCCTTCGCCGACAAAGACCCGAAAGGTTTCGGCCTGGTGCAGACCGATCACGAATTCGCCAGCTATCAGGACACGGTGGACTGGTACCACCGTCGTCCAAGCCTGTGGGTCGAACCGACCACGGCTTGGGGCGAAGGCGCGGTCAATCTGGTGGAGATCGTCACCACCGGCGAAACCATGGACAACATCGTGGTGTTCTGGACGCCCAAGGACAAGATCAAGGCCGGCCAATCGACCAACTACGGCTACAAGCTGTACTGGGCGCCACTGCCGCCTGTGCGCACTCCGCTGGCCCAGGTTCACGCCACACGCTCGGGCATGGGCGGATTCACCGAAGGTTGGGCGCCGGGCGAGCATTACCCGAAATTCTGGGCACGCCGTTTTGCTGTGGACTTCAACGGCGGCGGTCTGGACAGCCTGCCGCAAGGTACGGCGATCGAGCCTGTGGTGACGGTGTCCCACGGCAAACTGCAGGAATTCAACATCCTTCAACTGCCGGACATCAAAGGCTATCGGATCATCTTCGACTGGCTACCTGACAGCGATTCGGTGGAGCCGGTTGAAATGCGCATGTTTATCCGTACGCAGGACCGAACCCTGAGTGAGACCTGGCTTTACCAGTACTTCCCGCCAGCACCTGAGAAGCGTAAATACCCTTCCTGAGTGGCGCTGAACAGGAGGTGATCGCCCGATCACCTCCTGTTTTATTTTTAGCGTCAATTTTTAATCATCCATTAATTCAACAAGTTGCAAATGCTTTGAGATAACGCTTATCGGATGATGCGTAAATATTGACGAATTGATTGACAGCCCTGCGAACTCAGGCTGATATAGCCCCTGTTACTTTCTGATTCACCCTCCCTGTATTCCACCCGCATTGCCCATTCCTCATGGTCGATGGGCGGTAGCGTGTGCCGCGCCATGTGCAACGACGCCAAATTTGTAGGAGCGAACTTGTTCGCGAGGCGAGCCGCCTGACACACCGCCTCGCCAACAAGTTGGCTCCTACAGGTATTGCGCCCCAGCGCTTACTAACCAATACCCAAAGGCAGAAAAACATGATGTTGAACTCTGCAAACGACAGCGGCGGTAAAACGTCGATCCTGTCCTTCAACAAATCGACGATGGTGGTATGGATTGCCATTAGCCTGCTCGTGGTTGAAACCTTTTCCGGCGCCTTGCGCTTTTACTTCGATAAGGCTGGCGTCGCGCCGTTGCTCTATTTGCCCAAGGCCGCGTGCCTGGTGATGTTTGCGCTGGAGTTACGTGACTACAAGGCCGGGCGAGGGGTATGGCTGGGCTTGCTGATGTTGATGATCTCGTCGGTAATAGCGATGCTCCATGGCGCGTCGCTGAACAACATCGCCTTCGGGTTGTTCGGCATCGGCCCGCTGCTGTTCGGCATGGCCTGCAGTGAGCACTTGATCCACCAGCGACGCCTGTTTCTATGGGTAATCGGCCTGTGCCTGCTGGCCTCACTGATCGGCGTAGCCTTGGACAGGTTCACCTCAGTACCCTGGAAAGGCTATGCCTACACCATTGGCGAAGTCGAAGTGAGTGCCAACACCTCCTGGAGTGCCGGGAGTGAGGATCGCATTGCCGGCTTTGCCCGGGTGTCCAATGTTCTGTCGATCCTGATCGCGATCTATACCCTGTACCTGGCCGTGTTCATCCGTTCCAGGTTAGTGCTGCTGGTGTTGAGTGCCGCAGCGCTGTACGGGATCGTTCTGACCACCAGTAAAGCGCCAGCCGCTGCCTTCGTCGCAACCATAGGCCTGCTGCTGATCAGCAACCTGCGCTGGACCTCACGCATTGTCTGCACGGCTGCCGTGGTTGGCGGCCTGGCTCTGCCGCTGGTGGGCCTGCTCTATGACTTTGATATCCGCACCGTCAGCAGTAGCAGCGACTCGTTGACTACCCTGTACGACCGGCTGATCAACACCTGGCCAAATCTGGTGGAGATTATCGAGAACCTTGGCTACGGCTATACCGGTGCGGGTTTCGGCCTGTTTGGCAGCCCGGCGTCCATGTTCCCGGTGCCAGGCGCGGAAATGCTCACCGGCGCCGACAGCAGCGCCATGTATCTCTGGGGCATTTTTGGCGTGGTCGGCCCGCTGCTGTATGCGCTGCAGATTCCACTGTTGTTCGCCTTGAGTCATCACGACAGCCGCATCGGCCGTGCCCTGCTGGCGATCACGTTCTGCTGCTGCCTGATCAGCTGGACCACTGACATGTTCGAAGTGACCATCGCCAATCTGTTTCTGGGCCTGGCAATGGGTCACGTGTTGTCCGGCAAGCAGCTGGACAGCCGCAAAACAGCTCGGCCGCAAGCGTTTCAACTGGCGCCACCGGCGGCTACGTACTGAATCAAGCGCCCGGCTTTTCGACCTTCAGAGCTGACCGCTCCCGCTACGAAGACACGCCATGGACTTCAGAAAAGACATCAATGGACTGCGCGCCATTGCGGTGATTGCCGTGCTGCTGTTCCACTTCAATCCAGAGTGGTTGCCCGGCGGCTTTGCCGGAGTGGATATTTTCTTCGTGATCTCGGGCTACCTGATTACCGGGATCATCCTGCGCAGCCTGAGTGCGGGTAATTTCAGCCTGCTGGCATTTTACAAATCACGCGCCAGACGCATTATTCCGGCGCTGGCGGTGCTGTGTTTCGTACTGTTGCTGTTGGGCTGGTTCTACCTGTTACCGCCGGACTACAGCGCACTGGGCAAGCACATCGCGGCCAGCCTGGGTTTTGTGTCCAACTTCGTCTACTGGTTCGAGGCGGGTTACTTCACGGCTGGCGCCCATGAGAAATGGTTGCTGCACACTTGGTCGCTGTCGGTGGAGTGGCAGTTCTACATGGTTTATCCCGTGGTGCTGCTGGCGCTGAGCCGCGTGATCGCCGTACCCAATCTGCGCTGGTTGATTCTCGCAGCCTGTATCGCAGGCTTCGGCTTTTGCGTGTTTGCTTCGTTCATCTGGCCGGACCCGGCGTTCTATCTGTTGCCGACCCGGGCCTGGGAATTGCTGGTCGGCGGCGTCGCCTGCGTGTTCCCCATCAAGCTGCGCGGGCGGCATCAGCGAGCGCTGGAAGCGGTCGGGCTGAGTCTGATGCTGGCGAGCTTCTTCGTACTATCGGAGAAAGACATCTGGCCTGGCTATCTGGCGTTGTTGCCGGTGCTGGGCACGCTGGCCGTGATTGTCGCGGCTCGCCAGAATTCCTTCATGACCGGTAACCGATTCTCACAATGGACCGGCAAGCTGTCCTACTCGCTCTACCTCTGGCATTGGCCGGTGGTGGTGCTGATGAGCTACGCCGGTTATCTGGGCGACACTGGCAACGCAGTCGTCGGCATCGCTTGCGCGTTTGCCCTGGGGCTGGCTTCTTATCAATGGATCGAAAAGGCGCCCGCAAAAACCGCCCCCAAGCGTCGCTGGAAATTTGCCGCCACCAGCGGCCTGATCAGCCTGTTGTTCGTGGCAGCCGGGGCGGTGCGTGCCACCGAGGGCGCGGTATCACCGTTGCGGGCGGCGAGCGTTTCAGACAAGGCGCTTTTCGTTCAGGACTACGCCAATCGCTACAAGAATATGTACGAGCTTTACTGGCTCAAGTGCGACGCATATTCCGCCTTCGCTGAGCGCCATGAGTCCGCCATCGACCCATCCTGCACCCGGCAACGCGGCCACGGCGGAGTGTTTCTATGGGGGGACTCACACGCTCAGGCGCTGTCGCTGGGGTTACGAACGCAACTGGCGGCGGACACGCCGTTCTATCAAGTGGCGTCGGCGGGCTGCAAACCCAGCCTGACTCAAGGTACTGGCCGCGACAGCATCCCGGTCCAGAGCTGCAACTACTCCAACAGGACGGCGCTGGAGAATATCCAAAGGTTGCGCCCGGACGTTGTAATCATGGCCCAGAAGGATCAGCACGATAAAACCCAGTGGAGCGAGATTGCCGCGCGACTCAAGACCTATGGCGTCAAACATATCGTGCTGCTCGGGCCGTTGCCGCAATGGAATCCGTCACTGCCCTTCGTCATCGCCAACCGGCATTGGGGCCAGACAGAAACCCACATCACCGACCCGGCGCTGGACCAGAGCATCATGGCCGCCGACCGCGCCACGCAACGCCAGATCGACCCCCACGCCGTGGACTTTATCTCCTTGATCGACAAGCTCTGCGTGGCCAATTCCTGTCTGGTGCGATTGCAGGAAGACAACTCACTGCTGCAATTCGACTCCGGGCACCTGAGCGAGAAAGGCTCGATGTATATCGTGAAGAACTTCGTGCTGCCTGAGCTGCTGAAGCAGTCCATTCGTTAACCCCCACCCTCCCCTTCATAAAGCCCGCCCGGCTCCCACCGCGCGGGCTTTTTTACGTGCGTAGAAAGTTCACGCCACCGCCACGTTTGCCTGCTAAGTTTGGGTAAGCCGTCCGGAGCAACACCTTGTAGGAGATTCTATGTTTGCTCGCAAGCGGATGTGACGACGTGGGACCGGCTTCAGCCGGGAAGGCGGCATTTCAAGCGATAAAAATCGGGTGGGTGTACTGGCCCCTTTCCGGCTGAAGCCGGTCCCACATCGCCATGCCAATATTAAGATCTCCCCCGTGGGAGTGCTGCCCCTCCATTGCAAGGAAGCAATCATGTTATTTCGACAGATGGTCCTGGGATTGATCCTGACCAGCATTCAGTTGATAGGCTTCGCTCAGGCAGAAACCTGGCAAGCAGGCGGTACCCAATGGCGGCCGTTCAGCTATCAGGATGAACAGGGCCAACTGCGCGGCATTTCCACCGATATCGCCCGCCGCGTCCTGCAACTGGCCGAGATTGATGCGCAGTTTGTTTCTTATCCGGTCAACCGGCTCCAGGTCATGCTCAGCAAGGGTGAACTGGACCTGAACTACGCTGATTCCACGCAATGGAATAGCCCCGCGGATTTGCAGCGCTTTGCGTTTTCCAAGCCTTACATGAACGTGCGCGAGCACCTGTACGTCCTCAAAGGCAGCCCCTTGGCAAACACCCCTGTGGATAAGTTGAACGGACAAACCATTGGCGTCGTGAGGGGCTACACCTATCGGACCATGGACCCGCTGTTCGCAGACAAACGTCTGGCGCGGCTCGAAACCTCCGAAGACCCGGCCCTGCTCAAATTGCTTCAGGCCGGTCGAGTCGATGCGGTGGCGATGGTCGACGACCTGTTCGAATACCTGATCGCCACCAAAGGCATGGACCGCACTCTGTTTGAGCGAGGGGAGCAGCTGAGCAACGCACCCTTGGGCATAAAGCTGCAGCCGCAATACGCGGTCCTGCTGCCACGGATTAACGCCGCAATTGCCAGCCTGATTCGCAGCGGCGAAGTCACTCGAATCCGCAATGCTTACCTTGCGTCGAATGCCATTATCGATTGACAGATTGATGCAGGAAAATGCTGAAACTTCGTCAATATTTCTAAACTTATCGCCTACATAGTTAGAAACTACTGAAGAATTTCAACCCCTCGCCCTAGGCTTAGACTCTCAAAACAACCAAGAACAGAGAGAGTCTGACCATGTATTTACCCCGCTCCCCTATCGCCGTAAGCCTGATTAGCGCGAGCCTGATAGCCAGCTCTGCCGCCTATGCCGATACCCTGACCCGTGATAACGGCGCTCCGGTCGGCGATAACCAGAATTCCCAGACCGCTGGCGCAACCGGCCCGGTTCTTCTGCAAGACGTCCAGCTTCTGCAAAAACTCCAGCGCTTTGATCGCGAGCGCATTCCGGAGCGTGTGGTGCATGCCCGCGGCACCGGCGTTCATGGCGAGTTCATCGCCACTGAGGGTGCTTCAGATCTGAGTAAGGCCAAGGTGTTCAGCAAGGGCGAACACACGCCGGTGTTTGTGCGGTTTTCCTCAGTGGTGCATGGCAACCACTCCCCGGAGACCCTGCGCGACCCTCGCGGTTTTGCAACAAAGTTCTACACCGCCGATGGCAACTGGGATCTGGTCGGCAATAACTTCCCGACATTCTTCATCCGCGACGCCATCAAATTCCCGGACATGGTCCACGCCTTCAAGCCCGACCCTCGCACCAACCTGGATGACGACTCCCGACGTTTCGATTTCTTCTCTCACGTCCCGGAAGCCATCCGCACCCTGACCCTGCTGTACTCCAACGAAGGCACCCCGGCGAGCTATCGCACCATGGATGGCAACGGTGTTCACGCCTACAAACTGGTGAATGCCCAAGGCGAAGTGAACTACGTGAAGTTCCACTGGAAAAGCCTGCAAGGCCTGAAAAACCTTGATCCCAAGCAAGTCGCTGAAGTCCAGGCCAAGGACTACAGCCACCTGACCAACGATCTGGTGGGTGCGATCAACAAGGGCGACTTCCCGAAATGGGACTTGTACGTGCAAGTGGTCAAACCTGAAGACCTGGCCAAGTTCGACTTCGACCCCCTGGACGCCACCAAAATCTGGCCTGGCATCCCTGAGCGCAAGATCGGCCAGATGGTCCTGAACAAGAATGTGGATAACTTCTTCCAGGAAACCGAGCAGGTCGCCATGGCGCCCGCCAACGTGGTGCCCGGTATCGAGCCGTCCGAAGATCGCCTGCTGCAAGGCCGGGTTTTCTCCTACGCCGACACTCAGCTCTATCGGGTTGGCACCAACGTCATGAGCCTGCCGATCAACGCACCACGGGTGAAGATCAACAACGGCAATCAGGATGGAGCGCTCAACACAGGGCACACCACCAGCGGGGTCAATTACGAACCCAGCCGCCTGAATCCACGCCCGGCGGTCGAACAGGCGCGTTACAGCCAACTGCCACTGTCCGGCAGCACTCAGCAGGCAAAAATCCAGCGTGAGCAGAACTTCAAGCAAGCGGGTGACCTGTATCGCTCGTACAGCGAGAAGGATCGCATGGACCTGATCAATAGCTTCGGCGAGTCGCTGGCCACCACTGATACCGAGAGCAAGAACATCATGCTGTCGTTCCTCTACAAAGCCGATCCGGAATACGGCACCGGCGTCACCAAAGTTGCCAAGGGTGATTTGGACAAGGTCAAACAGCTGGCCGCGGCCCTCAAAGACTGACTGCCCGCCTCGGCCCGTGTCGACGATCGAGCGGGCTGAGGCTTCTGGAGGGACATCTCGATGTGCAGAACTCTGTGTGTTTTGCTGCTGTGGATAACTGCAGCGACCGCCTATGCAAATCCGCCTTCCGATGGCGATACACGCCAGCAACTACGTGAGCTGTTTTTCCAGGCCGCACGGGACGGCCATCAAGACATGCTCAAAGAATTCATTGATGCGAAATTCGATCTGAACATTCAGGACGAAAAAGGCTATACCGCGTTGATTCTCGCGGCTTACCACGGGCAACAGCCCACCGTCACCCAACTGCTGAACGCCGGGGCAGATCCTTGCGCCAAAGACCAACGAGGCAACACGGCGTTAATGGGCGCGATCTTCAAGGGCGAACTCAGTATCGCTCAGCAGTTGGTCGCCGCCGACTGCGCGCCAGACCAGCGCAACAATGCGGGCCAGACGGCCGCGATGTATGCCGCTCTCTTTCATCGCAAGGACATTCTCGATTCACTGGCCGCCAAAGGCGCAGACCTCAATACCACAGATGCCATGGGCAATCAGGTGCAAAACCTTGAGCGGGGCGAGTTTCAGCCGTTGCAGCCGAATCAGTAACTTATCCACAGCTCTGGATTGAAATGCGTTAGTCCGGTGATCACACAACGAACGGTAGGAGCGAACTTGTTCGCGAGGCGGTATGCCTGACACACCGCACCGCCTGTCTCGCCAACAAGTTGGCTCCTACATAGACTGCGGCGAGGCCGTCCATTTACTTCAACTTACAGATTTCTATTTTTGAGCTGCTACGAAATGTTAGATTGCCCGCCTCATTTGACCCGGCTGTTCGCCGGTAGAGGTATGACATGAATGAGCTACTGACACGTCGCCAGGTCATCGGCGGAATCAGCCTGCTGAGCCTGGGTTTGCTCGCAGGTTGCGATAGTTCCAGCGCACTGTCGTTCAAATACGGCAAGGACCTGAGCAATAAGATCTTGGGCAGAACCTTCAAGCTGAAGGACCCGCAAGGCAATGTAAAAACCTTGTCGAGCTTCCGTGGCTACATGCCCATGGTGTTTTTCGGTTTCACCCAATGCCCGGCGGTCTGCCCAACCGCCCTCGCCCGTGCCGCCCAGATCAAAAAGTTGCTGGGTAAAGATGGCGATATTTTCCAGGTCATTTTCATCACCATCGACCCCGAGCGGGACACGCCCGAGATCATCGACGCCTACGTCAAAGCCTTTGATCCCTCGTTCGTGGCGCTGTCCGGAACCCTTGAAGAAACGGCAGCGACAGCCAAGGAATTCGGGGTGTTCTACGAGAAGATACCCACAGGCGACACTTACACCATGTCCCACACCGCGACCAGTTATGTCTACGACACCCGTGGCGTATTGCGCCTGGGCTTGTCGCACTCCCTTTCTGCCCAACAGTGCGCAGACGATCTGCTCACCGTCATGGAAGTCTGCTGATGAAATCTGCCAAATCCTTTGCCGCTAAGCCGTTCAAAGCCCTGCTCGCCCTGTCCATGCTGTGCATCGCCGCACAGGCCTCTGCGCAAACCGTGGTCACCGACGCCTGGGTTAGGGCAACCGTGCCGGGTCAACCGTCCACCGGCGCCTTCATGACCGTCACTGCCGATACCGACAGCAAGCTGCTGGGGGCTGAGTCTCCAGCAGCCAAAACGGTACAGATCCACCAGTCATCCATGACCAACGATGTCATGAGCATGAAGGAAGTCGCCTCCGTTGAATTGCCCGCCGGCAAGCCAGTGAGCATGGACTCCAACAGCTACCACGTGATGCTGATTGACCTGCAAAAACAGGTCAAAGAAGGCGATCAGGTGCCCATTTCCCTGACCGTTGAAGATGCGGCTGGCGCAAAACAGACGATTGAAGTACAGGCGACCGCCAGAGCACTGACTGCACCCGATCATGGCGCGATGCATGACCACAGCAAGATGCATTGAGGTTGTGGATAAGATTGAACGGTAAAAAAACCCCTCTGAATGAGGGGTTTGTTTTATCCGCGAGCGTGCTGTGGATAATTTATTCCACAGTCACCGACTTCGCCAGGTTACGCGGTTGATCCACGTCCGTGCCTTTCAATACAGCGACGTAATACGAAAGCAACTGCAGCGGGATGGTGTAGAGGATCGGCGCCAGAGCATCAATGATGTGCGGCATCGCGATCACGTGCGTGCCTTCACCATTGGTCATACCCGCCTGCTCATCCGCAAACACGATCAACTCACCGCCACGAGCGCGGACTTCCTGGAGGTTGGATTTGAGTTTTTCCAACAGCTCGTTGTTCGGTGCCACGGTGACCACCGGCATGTCGCTGTCGACCAGCGCCAGCGGGCCGTGCTTGAGCTCGCCAGCCGGGTAGGCTTCGGCGTGGATGTAGGAGATTTCCTTGAGCTTCAAGGCACCTTCCATCGCCACCGGGAATTGTGCGCCACGGCCGAGGAACAGCGTGTGGTTCTTCTCGGCGAACAGCTCGGCGACTTTCTCGATGGTGCCGTCCATTGCCAATGCTTCACCCAGACGGGTTGGCAGGCGGCGCAGCTCTTCGACCAACTCAGCTTCAACGCCTTTGCCCAAGGTGCCTTTGACCTGACCGAGAGAAAGGGTCAGCAACAGTAGGCCCACCAGCTGAGTAGTGAAGGCTTTGGTAGAAGCGACGCCGATTTCAGGACCGGCCTGAGTCAGCAGCGTCAGGTCCGACTCGCGCACCAGTGAGCTGATGCTGATGTTGCAGATCGCCAGGCTGGCCAGGAAACCCAGCTCTTTGGCGTTGCGCAGTGCAGCCAGGGTATCGGCGGTTTCACCGGACTGAGAGATCGAGACGAACAGGGTGTCCGGCTGCACCACCACCTTGCGGTAACGGAACTCGCTGGCCACTTCGACCTGGCATGGAATACCGGCCAGACCTTCGAGCCAGTAACGGGCGACCATACCGGCGTGATAGCTGGTGCCACAGGCGACGATCTGCACGTTGCGCACTTTGGCGAACAGCTCGGCTGCTTGTGGGCCAAACGCCTGAACCAGAACCTGCTCCTGACCCAGACGGCCTTCAAGGGTGCGCTGCACGACTTTGGGCTGCTCGTGGATTTCCTTGAGCATGAAGTGGCGGAACGCGCCTTTGTCGGCGGCTTCTGCACCTTCACGGTGTTGCACGACTTCGCGCTCTACCGGCAGGCCATCAACCGACCAGATCTGTACGCTTTCGCGACGAATCTCGGCAATATCGCCTTCTTCCAGATACATGAAGCGGTCAGTCACCTGGCGCAGCGCCAGTTGGTCAGATGCCAGGAAGTTCTCACCCAGGCCGAGGCCAATCACCAGCGGGCTACCACTGCGGGCGGCCAGCAGACGATCAGGCTGCTTCGCGCTGATCACCGCCAGACCGTAAGCGCCATGCAGCTCTTTAACGGCGGCTTTGAGTGCTACCGCCAGGTCTGGGGTGTCTTTGAGCTTGTGGTGCAACAAATGGACGATGACTTCGGTGTCAGTATCCGAGCTGAACACGTAGCCCAGGCCTTTGAGTCGCTCACGCAAGGCTTCGTGGTTCTCGATGATGCCGTTGTGCACAACCGCCAACTCGTCAGCAGAGAAATGCGGGTGAGCGTTACGCTCGCAAGGTGCGCCATGGGTGGCCCAGCGGGTGTGGGCGATACCCAGACGGCCCAGCAGAGGCTCACCGGCCAATGCCTGCTCAAGCTCGCTGACCTTGCCGGAGCGGCGACGGCGCTCAAGTACGCCCGTGTTACTGAAAAGCGCGACACCCGCGCTATCGTAGCCACGGTATTCCAGGCGCTTGAGGCCTTCGAGCAAGATGGCGGTAATGTTGCGTTCAGCAACGGCGCCGACGATTCCACACATAACTTTTCTCCTAGCTGACAGCGGCGCAAATCAGGTTTATGCCGCGGGCTTGTATCTGTTCGCGCGCCTCCAGGGGCAGGCGATCATCAGTAATCAGGGTATGGATGCTGCTCCAGGGCAGCTCCAGATTGGGGATCTTGCGTCCAACTTTGTCGGCTTCGACCATCACCACGACTTCCCGGGCAACTTCGGCCATCACCCGGCTGAGCCCTAGCAATTCGTTGAATGTCGTGGTGCCGCGAATCAGGTCGATACCATCGGCACCAATGAACAATTGATCAAAATCGTAGGAGCGCAGCACCTGTTCGGCGACCTGGCCCTGGAAAGACTCGGAATGTGGGTCCCAGGTGCCACCGGTCATCAACAATACCGGCTCATGTTCCAGTTCGCTCAGGGCACTGGCCACGTGCAACGAATTGGTCATGACCACCAGACCAGGCTGTTTGCCCAACTCAGGGATCAGCGCGGCCGTGGTGCTGCCGCTGTCGACGATGATCCGCGCGTGTTCACGAATTCGTAGCACGGCGGCGCGGGCGATGGCCTGTTTGTATCTGGAAACGGGCTGGGCAGTTTCGCCGATCAGCTCCTGCGGCAAGGTGATCGCCCCGCCGTACCGACGCAGCAGCAGGCCGTTGCTTTCGAGCGCAGCCAGATCCTTACGAACCGTAACCTCGGAAGTTTCGAAGCGCTTGGCCAACTCATCAACACTGACTTCGCCCTGCTCATTGAGCAAGGCAAGGATATTGTGTCTTCTTTGCGGTGTATTACGTTTCGACATGAGCGGTATTTGATTTCGTTTCGAAAGATAACGAAGGCAATCAAAACCTATTGAGGGGGATTGGTCAAGGGCAAATGTATGATCGATACCTGCAGGAGCTGCCGAAGGCTGCGAAAGCGGTCTGTCTGATACACAGCCGTTCGCAGCCCTCGTAACCTCGGTCAGCTCTTACAAGACCGCGGTGTATTAACAACTTCAGTCTTTCTTGACCTTCACCGGCCGCTTCCAGCCGTCGATGTTGCGCTGGCGCGCACGGCCGACGGCAAGCTGGGACTTATCCACATTCTGCGTGATGGTCGAACCCGCTGCGGTATTCGAGCCGTCGCCGATTTGCACAGGCGCGATCAGCGAATTGTTGGAGCCGATGAACACATCTTCACCAATCAGCGTTTTGTGTTTGTTGGCGCCGTCGTAGTTGACCGTGATTGTCCCGGCACCGATGTTGGTGCGTGCGCCGATCACGGTGTCGCCCAGATACGTGAGATGACCCGCCTTCACACCTTCACCCAGATGGGCGTTTTTCAGTTCAACAAAGTTACCCACATGGGCCTTGGCTTCCAGCACGCTGCCCGGACGCAAGCGCGCGAACGGGCCGGCATCGCTGCCCTCGCCCATCACTGCGCCATCCAGATGACTGTTGGCCTTGATCACGACGCCTTTGCGCAACGTGCTGTCTTTGATCACGCAGTTCGGACCAATGACCACATCGTCTTCGATGACCACACGGCCTTCAAGAATGACGTTAATGTCGATCAGCACATCCCGTCCCACGGTCACTTCACCGCGCACGTCAAAACGTGCCGGGTCGCGCAGCGTCACGCCCAAAGCCATCAACCGGCGCGCTTCACGCTGCTGATAATGGCGCTCCAGTTCGGCCAATTGCTTGCGGTCGTTGGCGCCCTGGACTTCCATCGCATCCAGCGGCTGTTCGGTGGCCACCACCAGACCATCGTTGACCGCCATGGCGATCACGTCGGTGAGGTAGTACTCGCCTTGAGCGTTGTTGTTCGACAGACGTCCTAGCCAGACAGCCAGGCGCTTGCCCGGTACAGCGAGGATGCCGGTGTTGCCTTCGGTGATTGCCTTCTGAGCATCGGTGGCGTCTTTGTGTTCAACGATGGCGGACACACGCTTTTGCTCATCGCGCACGATGCGGCCATAGCCGGTAGGGTCATCGAGGTTCACGGTGAGCAACGCCAATTGCTCATCGCTGACTTTCTTGAGTAGACGTTCAAGGGTTTCCACTTCGATGAGCGGGACATCGCCGTAAAGAATCAGCACATTTTCAGCGGTCAATTCCGGCAGCGCTTGAGCGACGGCGTGGCCGGTACCCAGCTGTTTGTCCTGCATCACGAAATTCAGATCATCGGCAGCCAGACGCTCCCGAACGACATCCGCGCCATGGCCAATGACCACGTGGATGCGTTTGGGTGAAAGCTTGCGCGCGCTGTGGATAACATGGCCCAGCATCGAATCCCCAGCAACAGGATGCAGGACTTTGGGAAGTGCCGAACGCATGCGAGTGCCTTGGCCGGCCGCGAGAATAACGATATCGAGGGACATGAGGGGTTCCAACTGAGCGCGCCGCTCGCTAACCCAATAGCAGGGTGAACAACGTCGGCTGATTCTGAAAAAAGAAAAAGGGTAGCCGAGGCTACCCTTTTACTCAATCGCGCAGAACAGTGACGCCGGATTAACCGCCGTACTTCTTGCGAATTTGCTGAACGGTACGCAGCTGGGCTGCGGCCTCGGCCAGACGAGCAGTTGCAGATCCGTAATCGAAATCCGCGCCTTTTTCGTTCAGGGCCTTCTCGGCTGCCTTGACGGCTGCCTGAGCAGAAGCTTCGTCCAGGTCATCAGCACGTTGCACAGTGTCGGCAAGCACCTTGACCATGTTCGGTTGAACCTCGAGGAAACCACCGGAGATGTAGAACACCTCGGCTGCTCCGCCCTGCTTGATCAAGCGGATCGGACCTGGTTTCAGATCAGTGATCAGCGGCGCGTGGCCTGGAGCGATACCGATATCACCCAGGTTACCGTGCGCAATCACCATCTCGACCAGACCGGAGAAAATCTCTCCTTCCGCGCTGACGATATCGCAATGGACTGTTATAGCCATTTGCTTGCCTCGACCTGATTAGCGCCCGTTGCCGGGCGCTGGGATTACAGTTTCTTGGCTTTCTCGATCGCTTCTTCGATGCCGCCGACCATGTAGAACGCTTGTTCTGGCAGGTGGTCGTAGTCACCGTTGAGGATGCCTTTAAAGCCAGCAATGGTGTCTTTCAGGGAAACATATTTACCCGATGCACCAGTGAAGACTTCAGCCACGAAGAACGGTTGCGACAAGAAGCGCTGGATCTTACGAGCACGGTTAACCAACTGTTTGTCGGTCTCCGACAGCTCGTCCATACCCAGGATCGCAATGATGTCCTTCAGTTCTTTGTAACGTTGCAACACGTACTGTACGCCGCGAGCGGTGTCGTAGTGTTCCTGGCCGATAACGTTCGGGTCCAGCTGGCGCGAAGTCGAATCCAGTGGATCTACCGCTGGGTAGATACCCAGGGAAGCGATGTCACGGGACAGTACGACGGTTGCATCCAAGTGAGCAAACGTGGTCGCTGGCGACGGGTCAGTCAAGTCATCCGCAGGTACGTATACCGCTTGGATCGAAGTGATCGAACCGTTTTTGGTCGAAGTGATGCGCTCTTGCAGAGTACCCATCTCTTCAGCCAGGGTCGGCTGATAACCTACTGCCGAAGGCATACGGCCCAGCAGTGCGGATACTTCAGTACCGGCCAGTGTGTAACGGTAGATGTTGTCGACGAACAGCAGAACGTCGTTACCTTCGTCACGGAACTTCTCGGCCATGGTCAGGCCAGTCAGTGCTACGCGCAGACGGTTACCCGGCGGCTCGTTCATCTGACCGTAAACCAGTGCCACTTTGTCCAGAACGTTGGAATCCTTCATCTCGTGGTAGAAGTCGTTACCCTCACGGGTACGCTCGCCCACACCAGCGAACACGGAATAACCGCTGTGCTCGATGGCGATGTTACGGATCAGTTCCATCATGTTTACGGTTTTGCCTACACCGGCACCACCAAACAGACCGACTTTACCGCCCTTGGCGAACGGGCAAACCAGGTCGATAACCTTGATGCCGGTTTCCAGAAGGTCGTTGCCGCCAGCTTGCTCAGCGAAGGACGGCGCAGGACGGTGAATGCCCCAGCGTTCTTCGGTGTCAATCGGGCCAGCTTCGTCGATCGGGTTGCCCAGCACGTCCATGATCCGGCCCAGAGTCGCTTTACCGACAGGTACGGAAATGGCCGAGCCAGAGTCTGTGACTTCCAGACCGCGCTTCAAGCCCTCGGTGGAGCCCATCGCAATTGTACGAACCACGCCGTCGCCCAGCTGCTGCTGAACTTCCAGGGTGGTCCCTGCCGCGCTTTGAACCAACAGCGCGTTGTAGATGCTCGGTACGCTATCGCGTGGGAATTCCACGTCGATCACGGCGCCGATGATTTGAACGATACGTCCGCTACTCATTAGCTGGTTCCTCTAATATTTGAACCGTTAAACCGCGGCAGCGCCGCCGACGATTTCCGAGATCTCTTGGGTGATCGCTGCCTGACGCGCCTTGTTGTAGATCAGCTGCAAATCGCTGATCAAATCACCGGCGTTGTCTGTGGCGTTCTTCATCGCGATCATCCGCGCTGCTTGTTCAGCTGCGTTGTTCTCGACCACCGCCTGGTACACCTGCGACTCAACGTAGCGAACCATCAAGCCGTCCAGCAGCTCTTTGGCATCGGGTTCGTAGAGGTAGTCCCAGTGGTGCTTGAGTTTCTGATCCGGGGTTGCCACCAGCGGAATCAATTGTTCCACCGTTGGCTGTTGCGTCATGGTGTTGATGAACTTGTTGGATACCACGGACAGGCGATCAATACGGCCATCCAGGTAGGCATCCAGCATCACCTTGACGCTGCCGATCAAATCATTGATCGACGGCTCTTCGCCCAAGTGGCTGATCGCAGCGACGACGTTACCGCCGAAGTTGCGGAAAAATGCCGCACCTTTGCTGCCAACCACGCACAGATCGATCTCTACGCCGTTTTCACGGTTTACCGCCATGTCCTTGACCAGAGCCTTGAACAGGTTGGTATTCAAGCCACCGCACAAACCACGGTCACTGCTCACTACGACATAACCGACACGCTTTACTTCGCGCTCGATCATGAACGGGTGGCGGTATTCCGGGTTGGCGTTGGCCAGATGACCAATCACCTGGCGGATGCGCTCCGCGTAAGGACGGCTAGCAGCCATGCGCATTTGAGCCTTGCGCATTTTGCTGACCGCCACTTTTTCCATGGCGCTGGTGATCTTTTGCGTGCTTTTGATGCTCGCAATCTTGCTGCGAATCTCTTTTGCGCCTGCCATGTAACACCTATCAGGTTAGCAAGCGGGAGCCTCGCGGCCCCCGCTGCGGCTTACCAGGTTTGGGTGGCCTTGAACTTCTCGATACCGGCTTTCATGCCAGCGTCGATTTCGTCATTGAAGTCACCCTTCACGTTGATCTTCGCCATCAAATCGGCGTGATCGCGGTTGAAGTAAGCAATCAGCGCTTGTTCAAAGCTGCCAATCTTGGCGATTTCGATGTCGGTCAGGAACCCACGCTCAGCGGCATACAGCGACAGCGCCATGTCAGCGATCGACATTGGTGCGTATTGCTTCTGCTTCATCAGCTCGGTAACGCGCTGACCATGCTCAAGTTGCTTACGGGTCGCTTCGTCCAGGTCAGAAGCGAACTGGGCGAATGCCGCCAGTTCACGGTACTGAGCCAGAGCGGTACGGATACCACCGGAGAGCTTCTTGATGATCTTGGTCTGAGCGGCACCACCCACACGGGATACCGAAACACCGGCGTTCACAGCTGGACGGATGCCAGAGTTGAACATGGCCGATTCCAGGAAGATCTGACCGTCAGTGATGGAAATCACGTTGGTCGGAACGAACGCGGAAACGTCGCCAGCCTGAGTTTCGATGATCGGCAATGCGGTCAGGGAACCGGTTTTGCCGGTCACTGCGCCGTTGGTGAACTTCTCTACGTATTCTTCGGAAACACGCGATGCGCGCTCCAGCAGACGGGAGTGGAGATAGAACACGTCGCCTGGGTAAGCTTCACGGCCTGGTGGACGGCGCAGCAGCAGGGAAATCTGGCGGTAAGCCACTGCTTGCTTGGACAGATCGTCATAAACGATCAGCGCGTCTTCACCGCGGTCGCGGAAGAATTCACCCATGGTGCAACCCGAGTACGGTGCAAGGAATTGCAGCGCAGCGGATTCAGAAGCACTTGCAGCCACGACGATGGTGTTAGCCAAGGCGCCGTTTTCTTCGAGCTTGCGAACAACGTTGGCGATGGTCGATTGTTTCTGACCGATTGCTACGTATACGCAGAAGATGCCGCTGTCTTTCTGGTTGATGATTGCGTCGATGGCCAGAGCGGTTTTACCGATCTGACGGTCACCGATGATCAGCTCACGCTGGCCACGGCCGACTGGAATCATGGCATCGACAGCCTTGTAGCCAGTCTGCACAGGCTGGTCTACCGACTTACGCCAGATCACGCCTGGAGCAACTTTCTCGACCGCATCGGTCTCGGTGTTGTTCAGCGGACCTTTGCCGTCAACTGGGTTACCCAGTGCGTCGACTACGCGACCCAGCAGTTCCTTACCAACCGGAACTTCGAGGATGCGGCCAGTGCACTTGGCGCTCATGCCTTCAGCCAGAGTCGTGTATGCGCCCAGTACAACGGCACCTACAGAGTCTTGCTCAAGGTTCAGCGCCATACCGTAGACGCCGCCCGGAAACTCGATCATTTCGCCGTACATTACGTCGGCGAGACCGTGAATCCGCACGATGCCGTCAGATACGCTGACGACAGTGCCTTCGTTACGGGCTTGGGAGGTTACATCGAGCTTGTCGATGCGACCCTTGATGATTTCACTTATTTCGGAAGGATTGAGTTGCTGCATTGCTCTGCTGCCCCTTCAAACTCAAGATTTCAATGCTTCGGCTAGTTGCGCGAGTTTGCCGCGAACTGAGCCATCGATAACCAGGTCGCCGGCGCGGATTACGACACCACCGATAAGGGTGGCATCCTCCGCAGCATGCAGGCGCACTTCCCGGCCGAGCCGTGCACTGAGAACCTTGGCGAGTTTGTCTTGCTGTTCTTGGTTCAATGCAAAAGCACTGGTGACATCCACATCGACCGATTTTTCCTGCTCGGCCTTGTACAGGTCGAACAGTTCGGCGATCTCCGGCAGAAGCGGGAGACGGTCGTTTTCAGCAACGACGTGGATGAAATTCTGTGCCTTGACATCAAACTTGTCGCCACACACTTCAATAAAAGTGGTGGCCTTGTCTGCGCTCGTCAGTCGCGGGGCCTTGAGTACGCGCTGCATGGTGTCGTCTTGCGACACCGCTGCAGCCAGGCCGAGCATGGCTGACCAATTGGCCAGTTGCTGGGAAGCCTGGGCGTGCTCGAAGGCTGCCTTAGCGTAAGGTCGGGCCAACGTGGTCAGTTCTGCCATGATCGCCCTCGCTTAAATTTCAGCAGCCAGTTTATTAACCAGCTCCGCGTGCGCGTTTTGATCGATTGTGGCACCCAGGATCTTCTCAGCACCATTGACTGCCAGGCTACCCAATTGGGCGCGCAGCGCGTCTTTGACACCGTTCAGTTCCTGTTCGATCTCGGCCTGAGCCTGAGCCTTCACACGGTCAGCTTCAACGCGAGCCTGTTCACGGGCTTCGTCGACAATCTGAGTACCGCGTTTCTTGGCTTGCTCAATGATTTCAGCTGCCTGAGCTTTAGCTTCGCGCAGTTGATGACCCGCTTTCTCTTGGGCCAACTCCAGGTCGCGAGCTGCTCGGCTGGCAGCGTCCAGTCCATCCGCGATCTTCTTCTGACGTTCGTGCAAAGCCGTAATGACCGGAGGCCAAACGTACTTCATGCAGAACAGCACAAAAATGAAGAACGCAACGGACTGGCCAATCAGGGTTGCATTAATGTTCACGCCAACACCTCGCTCGTTCGTTGTCCATCACACCAATCACCTCGAAAATTCGAGAGATTAGCCAGCGAGTTGACCAACGAAGGGGTTCGCAAAGGTGAAGAACAGAGCGATACCAACACCGATCATGGTCACGGCGTCGAGCAGGCCGGCAACGATGAACATTTTGACCTGCAGCATTGGAACCATTTCTGGCTGGCGAGCTGCGCCTTCCAGGAATTTGCCGCCCAGCAGGCCGAAGCCGATTGCAGTACCCAGTGCGCCCAGGCCGATCAACAGTGCAACAGCGATAGCGGTTAGACCAACTACAGTTTCCATCTTTCCTCCCGACTTTTACGTCGTATTGGTTAGGTTTTTTTAATTTAAAGCGGTAAAACAAATCGTTAATACATCAGCCTTCGCGGTAACCCGCTAGCGGCTTCCTCTCGCCGAAACGAGAGGTACATCCAGACGCGCCAGGCGAGTCTTAATGGTTATCTTCGTGAGCCATCGACAGGTAAACAATGGTCAGCATCATGAAGATGAACGCCTGCAAGGTGATGATCAGGATGTGGAAAACAGCCCACGCCCATTGCAGAACCACGCCCAGACCGCTGAGCCACAGAAGGCCGCTGCCGAACATGACGGCGATCAGGATAAACACCAGCTCGCCAGCGTACATGTTGCCGAAAAGACGCAGTGCCAACGAAATCGGTTTGGCAATCAGTGTCACGAATTCAAGCAGGAAGTTCACCGGAATCAACAGCGCCTGAACGAAAATGTTCTTGCTGCCGAACGGGTGAAGGGTCAGTTCGCCGATGAAGCCGCCGATGCCCTTGACCTTGATGCTGTAGAAAATGATCAGCGCAAACACCGACAGGGCCATGCCCAGAGTCGCGTTTGGATCGGTAGTGGATACGGCACGGAAGAACGTGTGCTCGTTGCCGGTGATCATGATCGCCACTTGAGGAATCCAGTCGACCGGGATCAGGTCGATAGCGTTCATCAGGAATACCCAGGCGAAAATGGTCAGCGCCAACGGTGCAATCACCGGGCTACGACCATGGAAGCTGTCCTTGACGCTGGTGTCGACGAACTCGACCAGCACTTCAACGAAGTTCTGCAAACCGCCAGGCTGACCGGAAGTCGCCTTTTTGGCCGCCATGCGGAAGATCAGGACGAAAATCAGACCCAGTGCAACCGACCAGCCGAGAGTATCGACGTGGAAAGCCCAAAAGCCCATTTCCTTCGCTTCTGCTGCGGTGTGGGCAAAACCCCAACCGCCATCTGGTAGCTGACCGAAGGTCAGGTTCTGCAAGTGGTGCTGGATATAGCCCGAAGCTGTTTGCTCTGCCATGTGTGCCTCAAACGCCCTAAGGTCTCGAAAGTCTTGTTCTCATCAACAGGGGAGCGAACCAGCTGACCAGTTGGGTCAGCATGAACACGCCGAATACAGCTAGCGGCGCCAATGGCTTCACACCTGCGAACGTCAGTGCAAACAGCACAGCCGTCAAAATCAGTTTGCCCGCCTCGCCGGCGTAGAAAGACCGGACAATGGCTTGCGCTGCTCTAGCCCCGGAAAACCGGAAAGCCTTGTGAGCGAAGTACAAATTGGGCAGCCAGGCTATCAGACCTCCGCAAAGGCCCGAATACCCGGCTACGACTCCATGCCACTGCCACAGCGCCAAGGCTGCCAGCAGCAGGACAATAAATTGAGCCAGCAATACTGGAAAAACTGCCAGGCGATGGAACGGCAAGCGGTTTGGCATGCGTGTTTCCATCACAACTGCTCCTCGTGCATCGGCCGCCAAAATCAATAACTTGGCATAATTTGTGCCGACAAAATGCGCGCAGAGTATAGGGGCGCTTAAGCCCCTATTCAACCGTCAGGTAGTGATTTCCGACTACACGCTACAGCGCAATTGTTTCAGCGGATGTGTGCAAGCACGCCCTGAAGCTCATCCAGCGAGTTATATCGGATAACTAACTGGCCTTTGCCCTTCTGTCCGTGGCGAATCTGCACCGCAGAGCCCAGCCGCTCGGCCAGTCGCTGTTCCAGGCGGCTGATGTCCGGATCGGTCTTGACCGGCTCGACGGCGGCCGGTTTGCCACTCAACCACTGCCGTACAAGTGCTTCAGTCTGACGAACCGTGAGGCCGCGTGCGACAACATGTCGCGCCCCTTCCACCTGCTTTTCTTCGGGTAAACCGAGCAAAGCACGGGCATGACCCATTTCCAGGTCACCGTGGGAAAGCATGGTCTTGATCACATCCGGCAGCGCAATCAGGCGCAACAGGTTGGCGACGCTCACCCGGGACTTACCCACAGCATCAGCGACTTGCTGCTGGGTCAGCTGGAATTCCTGCTGCAAACGCTGCAGGGCGACCGCTTCCTCGACGGGATTGAGGTCTTCGCGCTGGATATTCTCGATCAACGCCATCGCAATGGCGGTTTCATCGGGAACATCACGAACCATGGCCGGAATGGTTTCCATCCCGGCTTGCTGACTGGCACGCCAGCGACGCTCACCGGCAATAATTTCAAAACGGTTGTCAGCAATCGGACGCACCACGATTGGCTGCATCACGCCCTGGGCCTTGATCGACAGGGCAAGCTCTTCGAGCGCCTGCGGATCCATGTCCCGACGCGGCTGATACTTGCCCCGCTGAATCAGGTCCAGTGGAACATGCTGCAATTCGCGCTGATCGGCTTTGACGGCCTGCTCTTCCAGCGAACTGACGGTTGGACTGCTCAGAAGTGCGTCCAGCCCACGTCCGAGACCTCTTTTCTTGACGGCCATGGGTTTTCCTTAAGTTGGCTGAGCTGTGCGCGAACCGCGCCGTTGACGACGAACCATTTCTCCAGCCAGAGCCAGATAGGCCAGTGCGCCCCGCGAAGACTTGTCGTAGGCCAGTGCCGGCATACCAAAACTCGGAGCCTCGGCCAGACGGATGTTGCGCGGGATCACGGTGTCATACAGCTGTTCGCCGAAATGCTCTTTGAGTTGCGCCGACACGTCGTTGATCAGGCTCAGACGCGGGTCGTACATGGTGCGCAACAGTCCCTCGATTTTCAGCTGGGGATTGAGCAACTCGCCGATTCGTTTGATGTTATCCACAAGGTCGCTCAGCCCTTCAAGGGCAAAGTATTCACACTGCATGGGGATAATAACCCCGTCAGCGGCGACCAATGCGTTCAATGTCAGCATCGACAGCGATGGAGGGCAGTCGATGAGCACGTAGTCGTAATTTTCGCGGATCGGCGCCAATGCGTTGCGCAGACGGCTCTCTTTCATCTGCATTTCCAGCAGATTGACCTCGGCAGCGGTCAGATCGCGGTTGGCCGGCAACAGCTGGTAACCTCCATGTTCGGAGAATTGCATGGCCTGAGCCAGGTCGCACTCGCCGATCAGAACGTCATAAATCGAGTTTTCCAGGGCGTGTTTATCCACACCGCTGCCCATCGTGGCATTGCCCTGAGGGTCGAGATCGATCAACAGCACGCGGCGCTTGGTCGCGACCAACGATGCTGCGAGATTGATACAGGTGGTGGTTTTACCCACACCACCCTTTTGGTTCGCAATCGCGAATACCTTAGCCATTCTTGCTTGTTTTCCCCGTCATGCCGTGCGGCGCAGTATCAGCAGATGGCGTTGGCCTTGGCAACCCGGAACGGTCAAGGCTTGTGCGCTATCGAGCTTGAAATCTGCGGGTAATGCTACCAGCTCATCGGTCGGATGCAGGCCTTTCATGGCCAGCCACCGCGTATTGGCGTCGCCCATATGGCGAGTCCACCCAGTAAAGTCTTCGAGGCTGCTGAATGCACGGGAAACAATCCCGGTAAACGGCAGCTCCGGATGAAAGGCTTCGGCGCGGCTGTGGATAACTTCAAGATTATCCAGCTTGAGCTCCAGTTTGACCTGGGTCAGAAACCGGGTTTTCTTGCCGTTGCTGTCCAGGACGGTGATTTTCATCTCCGGGAACAGAATCGCCAGGGGAATACCCGGCATGCCGCCGCCACTGCCGACGTCCAGCCAGCGCTCGCCTTCGATGAAAGGAACAACGCTCAGGCTGTCGAGCAGGTGACGAGAAACCATTTCGTCTGGATCGCGCACTGCGGTCAGGTTGTAGGCCTTGTTCCACTTGATCAGCAGCGCCAGATAGCCCAGCAGTTGAGCATGCTGGGCTTCGCTGAGCACCACACCCAATGCCTGGGCGCCTTGGGATAACTCGTTTGCGTGTTGCGGGGTGACCATAGAACTCAAGCGCTTTGCTCCAACTGACGGCCCGCGCCGCGTTTTTTCAGATGAATCATCAACAGGGAAATCGCTGCTGGCGTCACGCCAGGTATACGGGAAGCCTGGCCCAGAGTCTCAGGACGAGTTATCCCCAGCTTGCTCTGAATCTCTTTCGACAGACCGGAAATGGTCGCGTAATCGATGTCTTCAGGCAGTTTTGTGTCTTCGCTGGCCCGCAGACGAGCGATTTCGTCGACTTGGCGGTCGATATAACCGGCATATTTGGCCTTGATCTCGACCTGTTCGGCCACTTGCGGATCAGAGCTGCCATGGCCGGTGATGGAAACCAGACTGGCGTAGTCGATTTCCGGCCGGGTCAGCAGGTTCAGCAGGTTGTATTCGTGTGTCAGCGGCGTGCCGAAATGGCTGGCAATCGCCTCGCCCTGTTCGGTACCCGGGCGAACCCAGGTACTTTTCAATCGCTGTTCTTCAAGCGCGATGTTTTCACGCTTGGTGCAGAACGCAGCCCAACGCTGGTCGTCAACCAGGCCCAGCTCGCGACCTTTTTCGGTCAGGCGCAGGTCCGCGTTGTCTTCACGAAGAATCAGGCGGTATTCGGCCCGGGATGTGAACATCCGGTACGGTTCCTGGGTACCCAGGGTGATCAAGTCATCCACAAGCACGCCGATGTACGCTTCATCGCGGCGCGGGCACCAGCTTTCCTTGCCCTGTGCACGCAATGCCGCGTTGGTTCCGGCGAGCAAACCTTGGGCACCGGCCTCTTCGTAACCGGTAGTCCCGTTGATCTGGCCAGCAAAGAACAGGCCGGCAATGACTTTGGTTTCGAGGCTGTACTTCAGATCACGTGGATCGAAGTAGTCATATTCGATGGCGTAGCCGGGGCGCACGATGTGAGCGTTTTCCATACCGCGAATCGAACGCACCACTTGCAGCTGAACGTCAAACGGCAGCGAAGTCGAAATGCCGTTCGGGTACAGCTCGTGGGTGGTCAAACCTTCCGGCTCGATGAAGACCTGATGGCTTTCCTTGTCGGCAAAGCGGTGGATCTTGTCTTCGATCGACGGGCAATAACGTGGCCCGATACCTTCGATAATCCCCGAATACATGGGTGAACGATCAAGGTTGGCCGCAATGATTTCATGGGTCCGGGCGTTGGTATGGGTGATCCAGCAGCTGACTTGCGGTGGATGCTGCTCCTTGGAGCCCATGAACGACATCACCGGAATCGGCGTATCGCCCGGCTGCTCGGTCATTACCGAGAAATCCACAGAACGACCATCGATGCGAGGCGGCGTACCGGTTTTCAAGCGACCGACACGTAACGGCAACTCGCGTAAACGCTGTGCCAGGGCAATCGACGGTGGATCGCCCGCGCGACCACCCGAATAATTCTGCATCCCGATGTGGATAAGTCCACCCAGGAAGGTACCGGTGGTCAAGACAACCGAGTCAGCCAGGATCCGCAGGCCCATTTGGGTTACGACGCCGCGGACTTGGTCCTGTTCGACGATCAGATCGTCGCAGGCTTGTTGAAATACCCACAGGTTCGGCTGGTTCTCGATGGCTTCGCGAATAGCAGCCTTGTACAGAACGCGGTCTGCCTGGGCGCGAGTCGCTCGCACGGCCGGGCCTTTGCGGCTGTTCAGCACACGAAACTGAATACCACCTTTGTCAGTGGCCATTGCCATCGCACCGCCAAGGGCGTCGATTTCTTTGACCAGATGGCTTTTACCAATGCCACCAATGGCCGGGTTACAGCTCATCTGCCCGAGGGTTTCCACGTTGTGGGTCAGCAGAAGGGTTTTGACACCCATACGTGCCGACGCCAGTGCGGCCTCGGTACCGGCATGACCGCCACCGATGACGATCACTTCAAAACGGGAAGGGAAATCCACCACGCACCTCGTGCCTGTTTTAGATGGGAATTTGGGATAGCGGACAAGTATAGGGACTTCACCCCCCTGAAAGGAACCGTTTGCACAAAATTTAACCAGCTGTGGAAAAGTCTCAGATATAGAAATTAAAAAGAAAGAAGATTTATAAAACCTTATTTTAAATGCTATTTATACTGAGCCTGATTTCTGTGGATAGATTTACGTAGGCCACGTATTTCAATGTGTACAGAGATTCAAAAGTCTGTGGTCATGTGCCCGAGAGGGTTTGGGATAACCGTCCTGAGCCTGTGGATTAAATAGGTACTTGTCCACAGAGGGGGTTATGCGCAGTTTTCAAGCATGGTTATCAACGGGGCTAAGGCGGCCTTATCCACAGAGCTTAAGTGCGTTATTTTTGCTGATCATGGCGAAAAAATGCCGGGATAGGTTCGGAGAAAATTCTTGAGAGGGTCAAATCGGAGCCGCCACCCGAAGAAATGAGTGCATGGCTGATGAGCCCGGACCGGTTGGGAGCTATTGTGAGTTGTCGAAACAAAAGCTAATAATAGCCATTATCATTAACTCGCTATCGTCCCTATGCCTCCTCACTCCCATACGGCAGCTGTCCAGCGCATCTATGAGCAACATCACTCGTGGTTGCATGGGTGGCTCAAAAATCGCCTTTCCAATGCCTGCGATGCTGCCGATGTGGCGCATGACACCTTTGTGCGGATCCTGGGCTCGGCGAATGCGACGCAGATTCGCGAGCCTCGCGACTATCTGGCCACCGTTGCCCGGGGTCTGGTGATTGATCGATACCGGCGCAGGGCAATCGAGCTGGCTTATCAGCAGACAATGGCCGAACGGCCGCAAGACACGGTGATCAGCGAAGAAGACAAAGCCCTGATCATTGAAACCCTGCTGGCTGTGGATAAAGCGCTGGATGATCTGGGCTCACGCACCAAACGGATTTTCATGCTCTCGCAGATTGAAGGGCTCACTTATCAACAGATTGCCCTTGAGCTGAAGGTTTCGCTGACCACTGTCAAGAAGCACATGATCCGTGCCTTCACTGAGTGCTCGTTGCTCATGGCGCAGATGTCATGAGTTCGCCACCAGACCGCAAAGTCTTTGAAACGGCAGCCAGTTGGTTTGTGCAGTTCCAGAGCGAGCCGCCGACTCAGATTGAGCACGCGGCATGGCGGCAATGGCTGGAAAGCGATCCAGAGCACCGGGTGGCGTGGCAGCAGATGGAGCAATTGCAACGTAGCTTGGGCAGCATGCCCCAACATCTGACCCGGCGAGCGCTATCCAAACCGCAGGATCGTCGTCAGGTGCTGAAACTGTTGTTGGCAGTGGCAGGTACTGGATACGTCGGATGGAATATCCAGCAGCACACGGCCCTGAAGAACGTGCTGGCTGATTATCGAACCCCGGTAGGTCGGCGCCAGCATGTGGAATTGGCCGATGGCGGCCAAATCGAACTCAATACGGATACCGCTATCGATGTGGTGTTCGACAGCCAACAACGGCTGATTCGCTTAAGAGGCGGTGAAATTCTGGTTCGAACCGGAAAACTCGGAGACACGCGCCCTTTCTATGTCGAGACTCTACAAGGACGGGTGCAGGCGCTGGGTACGCGTTTCTCGGTCCGGCAACTGCAAAACACCACGCGCGTGGGAGTTCTGGAGGATAAGGTCAACATCGTCCCCTCCGCTTCCGATGGCATTCCGAGGCTGCTGAGCGCTGGGCAAGGCGTTGACTTCGATACCCATGGCGTCAGCCCCAACCGAATTTATCCACAGACCGCCACAGCATGGGTCGACGGACAGTTGATTGTGCTCAACGAAACCTTAAGCAATGTCATCAATGAGTTGGCTCGTTATCGCCCCGGTGTCGTGCAATGTGATGAACAGGCCGCGAAATTGCGCGTCTCAGGCAGCTTCCGGCTTGATGCGACGGATGCTGTATTGGCGAATCTTCAGGCAAGCCTGCCCATCCAGGTCCGTTATTTCACTCGTTATTGGGTTTCGGTCAAACGAACGGCTTGATAGCGGCTCGCAAAAAAATAAATGCATCGGCGGGGTTATCTTTTTTGATTCAGGCGCGGCCCTACAGTTAAACGCGAATTTCACCACCTCAGGGTCTACAACAAAATGCGCTTGCCACCTCTTTCGCTTCATACCCGTCGGCACCTTTCACGGCAATGCCTCAGCTACAGCCTGCTGCTGACCAGCAGCCTTGGTTGCGCGATGCTGTCCAGCAGCGTCCTTGCCGCAGTGGCTTCCCAACGCTACAACATTGCTGCCGGCCCTCTGGATAGCGCCCTGAATCAGTTCGCGTCCGCCGCCAATGTGATTTTGTCCTTCTCGCCATCAGAGACCGCGAACCTGCGAAGTGCCGGGCTTCAGGGCACTTACTCCGTTGAACAGGGGTTCGCGGTGCTTCTCCAAGGCTCGAGACTGCAGGTGGCGGCACAAGCTCCAGGAAGTTACATCCTTCAGCCTATTCCCGATAACGGTTCGGTGTTGTTATCGCCGACTGCGATCAACAGCACTTTATCCACAGGCTTCGAGCAACCCACAGCGGATCGCGGCTATAAGGCTGAAACCAGTCGCGCTGGCACAAAGACCAGCACGCCTCTTTCGGAAACGCCTCGTTCGGTTTCAGTGGTCACCGCACAACGCATGAAAGACCAGAAAACCCAGACGCTGACAGAAGCGCTGGGTTATGTGCCGGGTATTTTCGCGCCGCCTTTTGCCGCTGGGGATAACCTTGCGGGCGACCTGTTTTTCATTCGTGGCTTTAACGCTACTGACTATGGTTATGGCTTGATGCGCGATGGTTTGCGGGTTCAAGGCAACCGTTACGACACCACCACCGAGCCTTATGGGCTTGAGCGCGTCGAGATATTCCGCGGGCCTTCGTCGATCCTGTATGGCGAGAATGCGCCGGGCGGGTTGGTCAACGTGGTGAGCAAGCGCCCGACTGCCAATTCCCAGGGAGAAGTGCAGCTCAGCTACGGCACGAACAATCGTCGGCAACTGGGCGTCGACGTCTCCGGACCGCTGGACGAAAGCGGCAATATCCTGGGGCGCGTGGTCATGCTTGGCCGTAATGCTGATACGCAAACCGATCATGTTCCAGATGATCGTATGTACATCGCGCCATCGCTGACCTTGAATTTCGATGACTACAACACGCTGACCCTTTTGAGCAGTTACCAGAAGGACCACACCAACATGGAGCTGGGCCTGCCTGCGGCCGGCACCTTGCTGCGTAACCCCAATGGCAAGCTCGATAAAGATACGATGCTCGGCGTTCCGGACTGGAACACCTTCGAGCGCGAGATGTGGAGCGTGGGTTATGAGTTCAGCCATAGTTTCAACGACGACTGGCAGTACCGACAGAATTCGCGCTACATGCAGTCGCGCATCACCCGCCATGAGACTTGGCCCGGCAATTTGAACAACGCCGGTTTCGGCACGCTCTTGAACGTTACGGCTTACGATCGCTTCAACAAGTCGATGGTTTATTCCCTGGATAACCAGCTGGAAGGCAAATTCAACACGGGTGGGCTGGAAAATACCGTGCTGTTTGGCGCGAGCTTCGACCGGACCTCATTCGGCCAGGATTGGAACGCCGGGTCGGCAGGTCGTATCGATATCTTCGACCCGGTTTATACACAGGATCCGGTCACCTCCATTGCCGTGCAAAACACCCTGCTGGAACAACAGATGAAGGGCTTGTACGGGCAAATCCAAAGCAAGTACGACAACTGGATTGTGCTGCTGGGTGGCAGGCAGGATTGGGTCGACAGTGATTTCCGTAACAAGCTGGCACCGGCTGGGGATATCAGCTCCAGAGACAAGAAGTTCACCTACCAGGGCGGGGTGATGTATCAGTTCGACAATGGCCTTACGCCGTATGTCAGCTATTCCACTGCCTTTGTCCCGGTGCAGCAGATTTCCAACGGTGGCGCCCCGCTCGATCCGATTACCAGCAGCCAATACGAAGTGGGTTTCAAGTACGAGCCCATCGGCTGGAACACGGCCATCACGGCCTCGATCTATGACCTGCGCAAAAAAGACGACACCTATTTCGACGCCACTACTTCGACCTATCGCCAAGTGGGTGAAAGCCGTTCCAAAGGCGTGGAGTTGGAGGTCAACAGTGACATCAGCCAGAACCTGAATGTTACGGCCTCCTATTCTTACACCGACGCCCGTGTGACCAAAGATGCTGCAGGCTCACTGATCGAAGGCCATCAGATTACCGGTGTGCCCCGTAATCAGGCCTCCGCTTGGGCGAAATATCGATTCCTGGACGGTTACCTCAATGGCTTCCACGTAGGTGCCGGTATTCGCTATTTCGACAGCGCGTTTTCCTACACGCCGGTGGCCTTGTACGGAAAGCTTGATGCCGGTGACGTCACCCTGGTGGATGCAAACGTCGGCTATCAGATAGACAAGCACTGGTCGGTGGACGTGAACGCCAAGAACCTGTTCGACAAAGAATACGTTTCGGGCTGTAACGATGCCGGTCGCTGCTATTGGGGTGACAGCCGGACACTGCTGGGGACCGTCAGCTACAACTGGTAAGGCTGTGGATATCTTGGCTTTTCGTGATGGGATCATTACTTGCGGGAGATCTAAGGTTGCCCGCAAGCTCAGGTCCCACATGGGAATGCAGTCGCCTGTGGGAGATTCCATGTTGGCCTGGAATGCACTTTTTAGTGGGACCGGCTTTAGCCGGGAAGGAGGCATTTCAGGCGATGAATTTCGGACGGGTGTACTGGCGTCTTCCCGGCTAAAGCCGGTCCCACATGAAAGCGCGGTGGTCTGTGTGCGAGCTTGCTCCCATATGGGACCGCATTTCGTGTGGGCTTCAGCCGAGATGGCTACTTACCAATACAAAAGCTGGAAAAGATCCTGCCTAACAAGTCATCCGAGCTGAATGCGCCAGTGATCTCGGCGAGATATTGCTGGGCCTGGCGCAGATCTTCAGCCAACAGCTCCCCTGCTCCAGCCATGGTCAGCTGTGCCCGGCCGTGTTCGAGAGAAGCGCTGGCATGACGCAGCGCTTCAAGGTGGCGCCTGCGGGCACTGAAGCTACTCTCCGAGGTTTGTTCATAACCCATGCAGGCCTTGAGATGCTCGCGCAACAGATCCAGGCCTTCCCCACCCGCCTTGGCACTCAGACTGATCGTCACGTGGCCATCGGCGCTGGTTTGCAGCTCGATGACGTCGCCACTCAGATCGGCTTTGTTGCGGATCAAAGTGACCTTGGCTGGATCCGGCCTTTGTTCAAGAAACTCGGGCCATAGTGCAAAAGGGTCCAGCGCTTCGGGCGCCGTGGCATCTACCACCAGCAAAACACGATCCGCCTCACCAATGGCTTTCAGTGCCCGCTGCACGCCAATCTTTTCCACCTGATCTTCGGTATCTCGCAGCCCGGCGGTATCCACCACGTGCAGCGGCATGCCATCGATGTGGATATGTTCTCGAAGGATATCTCGGGTAGTGCCGGCAATCTCGGTCACGATGGCGGCTTCCTTGCCCGCCAGGGCATTCAGCAGGCTGGATTTGCCAGCGTTGGGCCGACCAGCGATCACTACCGTCATCCCGTCACGGAGCAGCGCTCCTTGCCCCGCTTCGCGCAAGACTGTGGATAACTCTTCGCGAACCGCATCCAGCATTTTCAACACGTGGCCATCGGCGAGGAAGTCGATTTCTTCTTCTGGAAAGTCGATGGCGGCTTCCACGTATATACGCAGACTAATCAGTTTCTCGGTCAGGTTATCCACACGTCGGGAAAACGCACCTTGTAGTGAGCGCAACGCATTGCGCGCCGCCTGTGCAGAACTTGCCTCGATCAGATCCGCGATCGCCTCGGCCTGGGCCAGGTCGAGTTTGTCGTTGAGGAATGCTCGCTCGCTGAATTCCCCTGGGCGAGCCAGGCGACTGCCCAGTTCCAGACAACGCTGCAGCAACATATCCAGAACCACCGGACCGCCGTGGCCTTGCAGTTCAAGCACGTCTTCGCCAGTGAAAGAATTGGGCCCCGGAAAATACAGCGCAATACCTTCGTCGATCACTTGTCCGGCGCCATCTTCAAATGGCCCGTAATGGGCGAACCGGGGTTTCAGGTCACGACCGGTGATGGCCGAGGCTGCCTTGGCGGCCAATGGCCCGGAAATACGCACGATGCCTACACCGCCACGACCTTGAGCAGTGGCGATGGCAGCGATGGTTTCACGTGGGACATTCATGGTCCGGCTCCAGAGCAAATGACAGATAGCAAAACGCCCCACGAGGGGGCGCCTTGTAAAACTTGTTCACAGGTTAGATCAAGCTTCGGCTTTCTTGGTCGCCGCTTCAATCTTACGAGTGATGTACGCCTGCTGAGTAATCGACAGGGTGTTGTTCACAACCCAGTACAGAACCAGACCAGCAGGGAACCACAGGAAGAAGAACGTGAAGATGATTGGCATCATTTTCATGACCTTGGCCTGCATCGGATCCGGCGGAGTCGGGTTCAGACGCTGCTGAATGAACATGGTCGCGCCCATGATGATCGGCAGGATGAAGAACGGATCCTTGATCGACAGGTCGGTTATCCACAGCAACCATGGAGCCTGACGCATCTCGACGCTTTCAAGCAGTACCCAGTACAGCGAAAGGAAGACCGGCATTTGCACAAGAATTGGCAGGCAACCACCCAGCGGGTTGATCTTCTCCTTCTTGTACAACTCCATCATCGCTTGCGACATTTTCTGACGATCGTCGCCATGCTGCTCTTTCAGAATCGCAAGTTTAGGTGCGACAGCGCGCATACGAGCCATGGATTTGTAGCTGGCAGCCGACAATGGGAAGAACAGACCCTTGATCAGCATGGTCAGGAAGATGATCGACCAGCCCCAGTTACCCACAATCGCGTGGATGTGTTGCAGCAACCAGAAGATTGGTTGAGCAATGAACCACAGGATGCCGTAGTCGACGGTCAATTCCAGACCTGGGGACAACTCTTTGAGTACCGCCTGGCTTTTCGGACCGGCATACAGCGTGGCGCTGACTTCGGTTTTGGCGCCTGGAGCAACCGTTACGGCTGGACCAGTGAAGCCAATGATGTAGTTACCCTGGCTGTCTTTGCGAGTCTGGACCGCGTTCGCGTTGTCCTTGCTCGGAATCCACGCCGTTACAAAATAGTGCTGCAACCAAGCAACCCAGCCGCCCTGAACAGTTTCTTTCAGTTGGCCTTTATCGATGTCTTTCATCGACACTTTTTTGTACGGTTCGGCCGCTGTCCACAGCGCTGCGCCCAGATAGGTCGCGGTGCCAGTGGCAGTTGTCGAGGAAGGATCATCGCTGCCGTCGCGTTTCAGCTGGGCGAACAGGTTGCCCGACCAAGGCTGAGCGCTCTGGTTGTCGATTTCGTAGCTGACAACCAGGTCATACAAGCCGCGCTTGAATGTAAAACGCTTGATGTAGTTGACGCCGTTCTCGCTGAATTTCAGGTCAACCACCAGGTTTTCCTGACCATCAGCCAGTTGATAACTCTTCTGAGCGCTCGAATAAACCGGGCGACCGGCTGGACGAGCATCGGGACCATTGCTGCCTGTCAGACCACTTTGGGCCAGAAAGGTACGCTCGCCACCATTGTCGAACAGTTGGAACGGCACATCAGGATGGTCCTGACGACGTGGATACAGAGGCAATCTCAGCTGAACGACGTCACCACCAACCGGATCGATTTCCAGATTCAGAACGTCGGTTTTGACCTGAATCAGGTCTTTGCTGGCTACTTTCGGAGTTTCCAGCGGAGCAGTTACCTGGCCGTTGGCACTAGGAACATCGGCACTTGCCGAAGCATTGGTACCAGGAGCCGCATCCGGAATACCCGGTGCAGGGGTGGCAGCAACATTCTGAGTCGGCAGGGCGGCCTGGCCGTAGTCTTGGTTCCATTTCAGAACCCCGACATAGGTCACGATTGCCAGGGCGACGATCAGGATCGTGCGTTTAATATCCATGATTACTCGGCCATCGAAGAAGAACGGGAGGTAGGGATAGGCGGAACCGGGTCATAACCACCGGGATTCCACGGATGACAGCGACCTAATCGACGAAAGGTCAGCCAGCCACCGCGTAGAAGGCCATGATTTTCAATGGCTTCATACGCGTAGCAGGAGCAACTGGGGTAGAAACGACAGTGGCTGGCCATTAGCGGGCTAATGGCATAGCGATAGAACTGGATCGGTACGAGCGCCAGTTTACGCATCGGTACTATCTACCCCTGCAGTTTCGGTTTTGGCTTCTGAAACCGGCCGGCTGCGTGCCAGACGTTTCCATAGCTTGCCGAAATGCTGAATCAATTCGGGGTTTTCTACGTCACCCAAACCTTTGCGCGCAACAATCACAATATCCCAACCGACCAAATTATCTTGGTGTTGGCGAAATGATTCGCGCATCAGGCGTTTCAAGCGGTTGCGCTCAACGGAGAGCTTTACGCTCTTTTTACCGATAACCAGCCCCAGGCGGGGATGATCAAGGTCGTTGTTGCGTGCAAGGAGCAGGAGATTTTTCCCCGGAACCTTGCCGGTAGGGGAGTCAAAGACTGCCTTGAAATGCCGGGGAGTAAGCAAACGCTTTTCCCGACTGAAGTCCTGACTCACCTCCAGTGCCGGATTATCAAACTGCCAGACGCGCACGACCTTTGGCGCGACGACGCGACAGGACGGCACGGCCGTTCTTGGTGGCCATGCGAGCACGGAAGCCGTGAGTGCGAGCGCGTTTGATAGTGCTTGGTTGGAAAGTACGTTTCATGGCGTGTTACCTGGTTCGTCCACAACGGGCCGGAATGGCCCCCGTTTTAAGAGACCGGGGATTCTAGAGAAAGCAAGCCTCTAGGTCAATTTCCAACCAGCGTTTCCTTCATTTACTTGTTCTGACCCTTTTTCGACCTGTTGGCGACTTCTAGCCCCATCGGCGCCATGCGTAGATATAGAAATAAAAAAGGAAAGTATTTAAAGCTTCTTTATAGAGCTTATTAAAACAAGGCTCTCCATCTTCTGTGGATAACTGATCTCAGGCCTTTAAAAACGTGGTGTACAGAGAATGACAACACTGTCGAGAAACGGTGCTGTGCCTGTGCTGCGCTGTCGGAAAACCTGTGTGTGGAATGCCCTTTTATCCACAGGCGGTTTATGCACAGATTTCAAGGCCTACTTATGCAATGAGCTGAGGTATGTTTATCCACAGGGCTTATGCACAAGCCGTCTGTCGCTTTGTTTGCCGATAAAGCGATGATTTATCCCGCGTTGTTCTCAACCTACATGTGGATAAGTACCGCTTCGGCCGGTACAATGGCGGCTGTTTTTGCCTCACCGGCGTTTAACCTAGGGGATGTCCGTGTCATTGGAACTTTGGCAGCAGTGCGTAGAGCTTTTGCGCGAAGAGCTGCCTGCCCAGCAATTCAACACCTGGATCCGTCCGCTACAGGTTGAAGCCGAAGGCGACGAGTTGCGTGTCTACGCACCGAACCGTTTTGTTCTCGATTGGGTAAACGAAAAATACCTGAGCCGTTTGCTTGAGCTGCTCGGAGAGCACGGCCAGGGTCTCGCCCCTGCGCTCTCCTTATTAATAGGAAGCAAACGCAGCTCCGCACCTCGTGCTGCGCCGAACGCGCCTTTGGCCGCTGCAGCTTCGCAGGCTATCGCCGCAAGTCAGCACACAGCGGCGCCCGCTCCTGCGCCTGTTCACACGGCTGCTCCTGCGCCGGTGCATGCAGTGCATATAAATGACGAGCCTTCGCGTGCCAGCTTCGATCCGATGGTCGGCGCTAGCTCTCAACAGGCCCCGGCTCGCGAGCAGCGCACGGTGCAGGTCGAAGGTGCTTTGAAGCACACCAGTTACCTGAACCGCACGTTCACCTTCGAGAACTTCGTAGAGGGTAAGTCCAACCAGTTGGCTCGGGCTGCGGCCTGGCAGGTAGCGGATAATCCGAAGCATGGCTATAACCCACTCTTCCTTTATGGTGGCGTTGGCCTGGGTAAGACTCACTTGATGCATGCTGTGGGTAACCACCTGCTCAAGAAGAATCCCAACGCCAAGGTGGTGTACCTGCACTCGGAGCGTTTCGTTGCAGACATGGTCAAAGCGTTACAGCTGAACGCGATCAACGAGTTCAAACGCTTTTATCGCTCTGTGGATGCTTTGCTGATCGATGACATTCAGTTCTTCGCTCGCAAGGAACGTTCCCAGGAAGAGTTTTTCCACACCTTCAACGCTTTGCTCGAAGGTGGTCAGCAGGTGATTCTGACCAGCGACCGCTACCCCAAAGAGATTGAAGGGCTGGAAGAACGTCTCAAGTCACGGTTTGGCTGGGGTTTGACCGTTGCGGTCGAGCCGCCTGAGCTGGAGACCCGCGTGGCGATCCTGATGAAGAAAGCCGATCAGGCCAAGGTTGATCTGCCGCATGACGCCGCGTTCTTCATCGCTCAGCGTATTCGTTCCAACGTTCGTGAACTCGAAGGCGCGCTCAAGCGCGTGATCGCTCACTCCCACTTCATGGGGCGCGACATCACCATTGAGCTGATCCGCGAATCGCTGAAAGATTTGCTGGCACTGCAAGACAAGCTGGTGAGTGTGGATAACATTCAGCGCACTGTCGCCGAGTACTACAAGATCAAGATTTCCGACCTGTTGTCCAAGCGTCGTTCACGATCGGTAGCGCGGCCACGGCAGGTTGCCATGGCACTGTCCAAGGAGTTGACCAACCACAGCCTGCCGGAAATCGGTGATGTGTTTGGCGGTCGCGACCATACGACTGTGTTGCATGCCTGCCGCAAAATTAATGAATTGAAGGAATCCGACGCGGATATTCGCGAGGACTACAAGAACCTGCTGCGTACACTGACCACTTGATGAAATCAGCGCAGCTTATTAAGGCAAGGGACTAGACCATGCACTTCACCATTCAACGCGAAGCCCTGTTGAAACCACTGCAATTGGTCGCCGGCGTCGTCGAACGTCGTCAGACCTTGCCAGTGCTCTCCAATGTGCTTCTGGTCGTACAGGGCCAGCAGCTGTCGTTGACCGGTACCGATCTTGAGGTCGAGCTGGTCGGTCGTGTTCAACTGGAAGAACCTGCAGAGCCGGGCGAAATTACGGTTCCTGCGCGCAAGCTGATGGATATCTGCAAAAGCCTGCCCAATGACGCTCTGATCGACATCAAGGTTGATGACGCCAAATTGGTAGTCAAGGCTGGCCGCAGTCGTTTCACCTTGTCGACATTGCCAGCCAATGACTTCCCTACTGTGGAAGAAGGCCCAGGTTCGCTGACCTTCAATCTGGTGCAGAGCAAGCTGCGTCGCTTGATCGAACGCACCAGCTTCGCCATGGCTCAACAGGATGTTCGTTACTACCTCAATGGTATGTTGCTGGAAGTCAGCGCCGGGATCCTGCGCGCCGTTGCCACCGACGGTCACCGTCTGGCGATGTGCTCCATGACCGCCGATATCGAGCAAGCTGACCGTCACCAGGTCATCGTGCCCCGCAAAGGTATTCTGGAAATGGCGCGCCTGCTCACCGAGCAAGACGGCATGGTCAGCATCGTGTTGGGTCAGCACCATATTCGCGCCACCACTGGCGAGTTCACTTTCACCTCCAAGCTGGTCGACGGCAAGTTCCCGGATTACGAGCGCGTTCTGCCAAAAGGCGGCGACAAACTGGTATTGGGTGATCGTCAGGCGTTGCGTGAAGCGTTCAGCCGTACTGCGATCCTCTCCAACGAGAAGTACCGTGGTATCCGTCTGCAACTGGCCAGCGGTCAGCTGAAGATCCAGGCCAACAACCCGGAGCAGGAAGAAGCGGAAGAAGAGATCAGCGTTGACTACAACGGTGCTTCGCTGGAAATCGGCTTCAACGTCAGCTACTTGCTGGACGTGTTGGGCGTAATGACTACCGAGCAAGTTCGTCTGATTCTTTCCGACTCCAACAGCAGTGCGCTGGTACAGGAATCGGATAACGACGACTCCGCTTATGTCGTTATGCCAATGCGTCTGTAATGCTCAGCAGAACCTAGATGTCTCTTAGCCGCGTCTCGGTCACCGGGGTGCGCAATCTGCAACCGGTGACCTTCTCCCCTTCCCCTCGTATCAATATCCTTCACGGCGCAAACGGCAGTGGCAAAACCAGCGTGCTGGAGGCCATTCATTTGCTTGGCCTCGCGCGTTCGTTTCGCAGTGCTCGGCTGCTACCTGTCATCCAGTACGAACAACCTGCCTGCACGGTTTTTGGTCAGGTTGATCTCGCCGAGGGTGGGCACAGCAATCTTGGGATTTCCCGTGATCGTCAGGGTGAATTTCAAATACGCATTGATGGGCAGAATGCGCGCAGTGCCGCGCAGCTTGCCGAGACGTTGCCGCTGCAACTGATCAATCCGGACAGTTTTCGCTTGCTGGAAGGCGCGCCGAAGATCCGTAGGCAGTTTCTGGATTGGGGAGTGTTCCACGTGGAACCTCGATTCATGGCCACTTGGCAGCGTCTTCAGAAGGCCCTGCGGCAGCGAAACTCATGGCTGCGGCATGGTACACTTGACGGCGCTTCGCAGGCGGCATGGGACCGGGAATTGTGCCTCGCCAGTGATGAAATCGATGAGTTTCGTCGCACGTACATCAAGGCCTTGAAGCCCGTTTTTGAACAGACTTTGAGCGAGCTTGTTGAACTTGAAGGTTTGACCCTGAGCTATTACCGCGGCTGGGATAAAGAAAAAGACTTGAGCACGGTGCTCGCTTCTTCTCTCCATCGCGATCAGCAAATCGGTCATACGCAAGCCGGACCGCAACGCGCTGACTTACGCCTCAGATTGGGCGCCCATAACGCGGCAGATATTTTGTCCCGAGGTCAGCAGAAATTAGTTGTGTGTGCCTTGCGTATTGCCCAGGGGCACCTCGTCAGCCAAGCGCGACGAGGCCAATGTATTTACCTGGTGGACGATTTACCGTCCGAGCTCGACGAACAACATCGCCGTGCTCTTTGCCGTTTGCTGGAAGACTTACGCTGCCAGGTGTTCATCACCTGTGTAGACCACGAATTACTGAGGGAAGGCTGGCAGACGGAAACGCCAGTCGCTTTGTTCCACGTGGAACAGGGCCGTATCACCCAGACCCACGACCATCGGGAGTGATTGCATGAGCGAAAACCAAACGTACGACTCCTCCAGTATCAAGGTACTGAAAGGGCTAGATGCCGTACGCAAGCGTCCCGGAATGTACATCGGTGACACTGACGATGGCAGCGGTCTCCACCATATGGTGTTTGAGGTTGTTGATAACTCGATCGACGAAGCACTGGCAGGCCATTGCGACGACATCAGTATCATCATCCACCCGGACGAATCGATTACTGTGCGCGACAACGGTCGCGGCATTCCGGTAGATGTGCATAAAGAAGAAGGCGTCTCGGCGGCAGAGGTCATCATGACCGTGCTCCACGCTGGTGGTAAGTTCGACGACAACTCCTACAAGGTATCCGGCGGGCTGCACGGTGTAGGTGTTTCTGTTGTTAACGCTTTGTCCGAACTGTTGCTGCTGACTGTACGTCGCAGCGGCAAAATCTGGGAGCAGACTTACGTTCATGGTGTTCCACAGGAGCCTATGCGTATCGTCGGCGAAAGCGATACCACGGGCACCGAGATCCACTTCAAGCCTTCTGCTGAAACCTTCAAGAACATCCACTTCAGCTGGGACATCCTGGCCAAGCGGATTCGTGAACTGTCCTTCCTGAACTCCGGTGTTGGTATCGTCCTGAAAGACGAGCGCAGCGGCAAGGAAGAGCTGTTCAAATACGAAGGCGGCTTGCGTGCGTTCGTTGAATACCTGAACACCAACAAGACTCCGGTGAACCAGGTGTTCCACTTCAACATTCAGCGTGATGACGGCATTGGCGTCGAAATCGCTCTGCAGTGGAACGACAGCTTCAACGAGAACCTGTTGTGCTTCACCAACAACATTCCTCAGCGCGATGGCGGTACTCACCTGGTGGGTTTCCGTTCCGCACTGACGCGTAACCTGAACACTTACATCGAGCAGGAAGGTCTGGCCAAGAAGCATAAGGTCGCGACTACTGGTGACGATGCACGTGAAGGTCTGACCGCAATCATCTCGGTGAAAGTGCCTGATCCGAAGTTCAGCTCGCAGACCAAAGACAAGCTGGTCTCTTCCGAAGTGAAGACCGCAGTTGAACAAGAGATGGGTAAATACTTCTCTGACTTCCTGCTGGAAAACCCGAACGAAGCCAAGGCTGTTGTGGGCAAGATGATCGACGCTGCCCGCGCTCGTGAAGCTGCTCGCAAGGCGCGTGAAATGACTCGCCGTAAAGGCGCGTTGGACATCGCGGGTCTGCCGGGCAAACTGGCCGACTGCCAGGAAAAAGACCCTGCCCTTTCCGAACTGTATCTCGTGGAAGGTGACTCTGCTGGCGGCTCAGCCAAGCAGGGGCGTAACCGTAAAACCCAGGCGATCCTGCCACTCAAGGGCAAGATCCTTAACGTCGAGAAAGCACGCTTCGACAAGATGATCTCTTCGCAGGAAGTGGGCACCTTGATCACCGCGCTGGGCTGTGGCATCGGCCGCGATGAGTACAACATCGACAAGCTGCGTTATCACAACATCATCATCATGACTGATGCTGACGTTGACGGTTCGCACATCCGTACCCTGTTGCTGACTTTCTTCTTCCGTCAGCTGCCTGAGCTGATCGAGCGTGGCTACATCTACATTGCTCAGCCGCCGCTGTACAAGGTCAAGAAAGGCAAGCAAGAGCAGTACATCAAAGACGACGACGCCATGGAAGAGTACATGACGCAGTCGGCTCTGGAAGATGCCAGCCTTCACCTGAACGAAGATGCCCCAGGCATTTCCGGTGAGGCGCTCGAGCGTCTGGTTAACGACTTCCGCATGGTCATGAAGACCCTCAAGCGTCTGTCGCGCCTGTATCCTCAGGAACTGACCGAGCACTTCGTTTACCTGCCGCCTGTGTCTTTGGAGCAACTGTCTGACCACGAGGGCATGCAAGCCTGGTTGGCACTGTTCGATGCTCGTCTGCGTGTGGGTGAGAAATCTGGCCTGGTTTACAAAGCCAGCCTGCGTGAAGATCGCGAGCGTAACGTGTGGCTGCCTGAGGTTGAACTGATCTCCCACGGTCTGTCCAACTACGTCACCTTCAACCGTGATTTCTTCGGCAGCAACGATTACAAGACTGTCACCGCCCTCGGCGCGCAGATCAGTACATTGCTGGAAGAAGGCGCCTACGTGCAGCGCGGCGAACGCAAGAAGCCGGTCAACGAGTTCAAGGAAGCCTTGGCCTGGTTGATGGCAGAAAGCACCAAGCGTCACACCATCCAGCGCTACAAAGGTCTGGGCGAAATGAACCCGGACCAGCTGTGGGAAACCACCATGGACCCATCGGTTCGCCGGATGCTGAAAGTGACTATTGAAGATGCAATCGGTGCAGACCAGATCTTCAACACCTTGATGGGTGATGCGGTAGAACCTCGTCGTGACTTCATCGAAAGCAACGCCCTGGCTGTGTCTAACCTCGATTTCTAAGAGGTTAGCTCCGTCATAAAAAAACCGGCCTTCGTGCCGGTTTTTTTATGGGTGCCATTCAAGCAATACCCTGCCCTGTTATTTGCTCGGTTCCCTCTTGCTCCAGAAGCCTCTCAACGCGGCCAGATATAACCTCAGCTGGATGGCCACGTTGTGCCGTACTGACATGCTCGGCTTCTCAATAAGATGCCAGGAGAGCACCGCAGCGATCAGGACCAAAGGAAAGGCTTCAGCGATCATGCCTAGCGGACCTATGCCCTTTTGAAGATGAGCGAGCATTTCCTGGACAGGAAAGGCGTAGATGTAGACGCCGTAAGAGTAGTCGCCCAGTTGGTTGTAGCGTTCCAGCCAGGGGCTGGATGCAAAGCCCAGGACAAAAATCAGATATACCCAGGAGGTCACCAGGCATTCGAAAAAGTACGTCCCGTGGTACGACCAGACCGCCAACGCCAGCAGTGGAACAAGAAACCAAAGGCGTAGCTGAATAAGCTCGCGATAGCGGTAAAACAGCATGCCGATAACGAACGGTAAGCTGGACGCAAAAAATGCGTGTACCCGGTTCAGCTCCGCAACCGAAGGGATGTACAAAGCGGTGACTTTAAAGGTCGCGTACATGAATCCATAGGCGAGCAGGAACCACAGAAAGCGCCGCCCGGTGAAGAGGTGCATGGCACCCAGCGCGCCGACCAATATGTACAGCATCACTTCGTAAAACAGAGTCCATAACGAGCCATTGATGCCAGGCAAAGGGTTGTCGGCAAAGACGCCCGGCAAGCTGAATCTCATGCCGAACAAAGACAGATTGCCGGTGACATAACGATAGGTTTCGCGGTCCGACAGGTATTCGTTCAGGGCCAGTGTTGTGAATATCGCCCCGAGCAGAAAAGTCGTCAGTAATAGCACAACAGTCAGCCCCGGATAGATCCGCAAGAAGCGCGCACAGAAGTAATCCAGACTGCCCGCTGCCCTGTCGCGGCTCATGGAGATGAAGAATCCTGAGACGCCGAAGAACGTCACCACCGCCAGTTCGCCAAGGCTAAAGCCAATCAGATCCGTCAGCGGATCGACAGCCGGAGGGCCCAGGGCCAATGGATAGCTGTGGGAAATCAGTACGGCGATAGCCGCCAGCATTCGGATGAGATTGAAGTTATTGCTTCGCCTGGTCGCCAGCTCGCCCAGGGTTGTCATCTTTGCGCCCATGCATTTCTCCCGTCCTTGATCGCAAGATGTCTACTGCCTGGCAGGCGAGTACCAGATTTTTGCGAGAGTTATGAGCAAGAGCAATGAAGCTAATGCCGGGCAAATGTATTGTCCAATCAAGGGCCGCTATGGGTGGTGGGAATTCTCGGCAGAAAGTATGAGCCATTTAACCGGCGTATTTTCCAGATCGATAGGCCGGAGCGTCGATCCCCCAGGTTCGAAGATCGTCCGTTGGAGCGTGTGGGTGGCATTGCGACTATCCCGCGAACGTGGCAGGTGAATTCCGGATAAACCGCGTCGAATGATTCGCGGGCAAGCCTCGCTCCAATGGAACCACATGCTGCCCCGAGACCCCCGCGCCCTTCGCCCGGACAGGCGATTTTCGTCCAAAAAAAAACCGGCTTCCAAGAAGCCGGTTCTAGACACTCATAAAAACTTATGCACTTTTTTAGCTCGTTAATGAGCTTCTGAAATAAGCAGTGAAACCAAGGGTTTGAGCACTTTTTTTTGAAAAAAAACAAAAACAGTGCACAGGTTATCCACAAAAGTCAGGTAGGGACTTCTTCACTGCTCGACGCCGGTGCGACGATGGAGCCCAGTGCCTTCTGAGTGTCTTCATTCCAGGTTTGAACGCGATCATTCAGGGCAGCAATGGCGCGGGGGCCTGTGCCTTCTGCGTACATGGGTTCACCTATGACAACCTGAATGGTGCCCGGTGTTTTCCCCCAGCCCTCTTTCGGCCAGTACTTGCCCGCGTTGTGGGCTACAGGTAGAACAGGCAAATCCGCGTTAACAGCCAGAGCGGTGCCGCCCCGGGAAAACTTGCCCACCTGTCCAAACGGCACGCGGGTGCCTTCCGGGAAGATCAGCACCCAGACGCCGTCTTTCAACAGCTCATCGCCCTTCTTGGCGATTTGCTTGAGTGCCGCCTTGGGGTTGTCACGGTCGATGGCGATAGGACGCAGCATGGCCATGGCCCAACCGAAGAACGGCACGTACAGCAGCTCACGCTTGAGCACTTGGCTCAAGGGTTGGAAGTGCGCGGACAGGAAGAAGGTTTCCCAAGTGCTCTGGTGATTGGAAATGATCACGCATGGGGTTTTCGGGACATTTTCCTGGCCCGTGACTTCAACACGGATGTTGAGAAACACCCGCGTCAGCCACAGCGCGCATCGGCACCAATAGACGTTGATGAAGCGATAGCGGGCGCGGAACGGCAGGAACGGCGCGATAAAGAAACTCAGCGTGCACCACAGCAACGAACTGGTGCCCAGCAGCAGGTAAAAGAAAAAGGTTCTGATTGCCTGCATCATCGACATAGCTAGTTTTACCGTACGGGCTTGAGCCCGTTCAATCAGACGCACCGCCGCTTAGGCTGGCAATGCGCTTTTGTGGATAAGTTCTGCGGCAACCGCCGCCAGATCGTCAAAAACCAAGGTATTCGCAGGCAGTGTGCTGGCCATGGTCTTCTCACCTTTGCCGGTTTTTACCAAAACCGGTTGTGAGTCGACGGCCAGCGCAGCCTTTAGGTCACCGCTGCTGTCCCCTACGAACCATAGACCCGCCAAGTCCACCTGGTAGTGGTTGGCGATGGTCTGCAGCATGCCCGGCTTCGGCTTGCGGCAATCGCAGCCTTCATCCGGGCCGTGAGGGCAGTAAACGATCAACCCTACCTCGCCACCCTGCTCTGCCACCAGCTGACGCAGGCGGGCATGCATGGCATCGAGGGTTGCAAGGTCGTAGTAACCGCGGGCGATTCCGGACTGGTTGGTAGCGACGGCTACCGTCCAGCCCGCCTTGCTCAGTTGCGCGATGGCCTCGATCGAGCCAGGGATTGGAATCCACTCCTCCACCGACTTTATATAAGCGTCGGAGTCATGGTTGATCACTCCGTCCCGATCAAGGATCAGCAACTTCACACTACGCCCCTTCTTAGCCCAGTAGCAGTCAGCCCAGCAGCGAGATGTCAGCCACACCCAGGAACAGGCCACGCAGACGCGCCAGCAGTGCATAGCGGTTAGCTCGTACGCTGGCATCCTCGGCATTGACCATCACGGCTTCGAAGAAGGCATCGACAGGCTCACGCAAGGCGGCAAGACGCGCCAGGGTTTCAGCATACTGACGCGCTTCGGCCATCGGCTGTACGGCCTGATCTGCCTGCTGGATTGCCGAGTACAGGGAGAACTCGTTGGCGTTGTCGAAATACTTGGGCTCAACGGTCTGGGCAATGTTGCCCTCCGCTTTGCCGAGCAGATTCGATACGCGCTTGTTCACCGCTGCCAAAGCAGCAGCTTCGGGCAGTTTGCGGAACGCCTGAACGGCCTGAACGCGCTGATCGAAGTCCAGCGCCGAACCTGGCTGCAAAGCCCGGACCGACAGATAGACAGCAACCTCGACGCCTTCATCTTCATAGCGCGCACGCAGGCGATCGAAGACAAACTCCAGAACCTGTTCCGACAAGCCCGCGGCTTTAACCTTGGTACCGAACTGAGCGACCGCGAATTTCACGGTTTCGATCAGGTCCAGATCCAGCTGCTTCTCGATCAGAATCCGCAGGATGCCCAATGCTGCGCGACGCAATGCGTACGGGTCTTTGCTGCCGGTAGGCAGCATGCCGATACCGAAGATGCCGACCAGAGTATCGAGCTTGTCAGCAATGGCGACAGCTGCGCCGGTCAGGGTGGTTGGCAGTTCAGCGCCAGCACCACGCGGCATGTACTGCTCGTTCAGCGCCAGCGCGACATCGTCTGCCTCGCCGTCAGCCTTGGCGTAGTAGTAACCGGCAATGCCCTGCATTTCCGGGAATTCGCCGACCATCTCGGTGGCCAGGTCGCACTTGGACAGCAGCCCCGCGCGAGCGGCACGTTGAGCGTCGCCGCCGATGCGTGGGGCAATGAATGCCGCCAGCTTGGAAACCCGCTCAGCCTTGTCGTAAACGCTGCCCAGTTGAGCCTGGAATACAACGTTCTGCAGGCGCTGGTTAAAGGTTTCCAGCTTCTGCTTCTTGTCCTGCTTGAAGAAGAACTCGGCGTCGGTCAGACGTGGGCGAACGACTTTCTCGTTACCCAGGACGATCTGCTGCGGGTCCCTGCTTTCAATGTTGGCCACGGTAATGAAACGCGGCAGCAACTTGCCTTCAGCATCCAGCAGGCAGAAGTACTTCTGGTTGTCCTGCATGGTGGTGATCAGGGCTTCCTGAGGCACTTCAAGGAAGCGTTCTTCGAAAGAACACACCAGCGGCACCGGCCACTCGACCAGCGAAGTCACTTCATCCAACAGGCTCGGCGGCACGATGGCAGTGCCTTCGTGCTGGGTCGCCAACTCTTCAATGCGCTTGGTGATCAGCAGGCGACGCTCGTTGAAATCAGCCAACACATAAGCGTTACGCAGATCGCTCAGGTAGCTGGCAGGCGAAGTGATGCGCACGCTTTCCGGATGGTGGAAGCGGTGACCACGGGAGTCGCGGCCAGCGGTCTGAGCCAGAATCGTGCAGTCGATCACCTGATCGCCGAACAACATGACCAGCCATTGGGTCGGACGCACGAACTCTTCCTTGCGAGCACCCCAGCGCATGCGCTTGGGAATCGGCAGGTCGTTCAAGGAATCTTCGACAATAGTCGGCAGCAGGCTCGCGGTTGGCTTACCGGCGATGCTCTGGCTGTAGCGCAGTTTCGGGCCGCTCTGATCGATTTCGCTCAGGTCAACGCCGCACTTCTTGGCGAAACCCAGGGCCGCTTGAGTCGGATTGCCTTCGGCATCGAAAGCCGCCTGACGTGGCGGGCCATCGAGGTTGACGCTGCGATCCGGCTGCTGCGTGGACAGGTCAGTGATCAAAACCGCCAGACGACGCGGCGCGCCATACACCTGCTTGGCGCTGTACGTCAGGCCAGCGGCTTGCAGGCCTTTTTCGATACCGGCCAGGAATGCGTCGGCCAGGGTATTGAGTGCTTTTGGCGGCAGCTCTTCGGTGCCCAGTTCAACCAGGAAATCTTGAGCACTCATTGTTGCGCCTCCAGCTTGGCCAATACTTCGTCACGTAGATCAGGCGGCGCCATCGGGAAGCCCAGCTTGGCGCGAGCCATCAGGTAGGCTTGAGCCACCGAACGCGCCAGGGTCCGCACGCGCAGGATGTACTGCTGGCGAGCGGTTACCGAAATGGCGCGGCGAGCATCGAGCAGGTTGAAGGTATGGGAAGCCTTCAAAACCATTTCGTAGCTTGGCAGTGGCAGCGGCTGATCCAGTTCGATCAGACGCTTGGCTTCGCTTTCATAGAAATCGAACAGTTCGAACAGCTTGTCGACGTTGGCGTGTTCAAAGTTGTAGGTCGATTGCTCCACTTCGTTCTGGTGGAACACATCGCCGTAAGTCACCCGGCCGAATGGACCGTCAGCCCAGACCAGGTCATAAACCGAGTCGACGTTCTGCAGGTACATCGCCAGACGTTCCAGGCCGTAGGTGATTTCGCCGGTGACCGGGTAGCATTCGATGCCGCCCGCCTGCTGGAAGTAAGTGAACTGCGAGACTTCCATACCGTTGAGCCAGATTTCCCAGCCCAGACCCCAGGCGCCCAGCGTCGGCGATTCCCAGTTGTCTTCAACGAAGCGCACGTCGTGGACCAGCGGGTCCAGACCAACATGCTTCAACGAGCCCAGATACAACTCTTGAAAGTTGTCCGGGTTCGGCTTGAGCACGACCTGGAACTGGTAGTAGTGCTGAAGGCGGTTCGGGTTTTCGCCATAACGACCGTCAGTAGGGCGGCGGCTTGGCTGTACGTAGGCGGCGTTCCAGGTTTCCGGGCCAACGGCGCGCAGAAACGTGGCGGTGTGGAAAGTGCCGGCGCCTACTTCCATATCGTAGGGCTGAAGTACCACGCAACCTTGCTCGGCCCAGTATTGCTGGAGGGCGAGGATCAAGTCTTGGAAGGTACGCACGGCTGGCGTAGGCTGGCTCACGAAATTCACCTGTACTGGGGCTGCGATTTAAAGAGCGGGAGTATACCCGATTCGGCCGCACCTCCACCCTTGGGAGCCCTATGCCACGCTGCTTTTGGTGCAACGAAGAGCCAATTTACATCGATTATCACGATCAGGAGTGGGGCGTACCGTTGCGCGATGCGCAGAAGCTCTTCGAGTTGCTTTTGCTCGAAGGGTTCCAGGCGGGGCTTTCATGGATCACGGTTTTGAAAAAACGCGCCCGCTATCGCGAAGTCATGTTTGGTTTTGACGTTCATCGGATTGCCGCCATGACCGACGATGACGTCGAGGCGTTGATGCAGGAGCCGGGCATCATCCGTAACCGACTCAAGCTCAACGCTGCCCGGCGCAACGCTCAGGCGTGGTTGAAGCTTGATGATCCGGTTGCATTCCTCTGGTCATTCGTCGGCGGCCAACAGAAGGTCAATCACTTCAAGGACCGCAGCGAAGTCCCGGCCATCACGCCCGAGGCCGAAGCCATGAGCAAAGCCCTGAAGAAAGCCGGTTTTACCTTCGTCGGCCCGACCATCTGTTACGCCTACATGCAGTCCAGCGGCATGGTCATGGACCATACGGTTGATTGTGATCGATACGCGGTTTTGACTCGCTGATGGTTACAATGGCCGCCTTGAGTTTTAGGGAGTGATCTGTGGAAAAGTTTAAAGGTGCCCTCATGGTGGGCGCGTTGCGACTGTTTGCCTTGTTGCCCTGGCGCGTTGTGCAGTGGGCCGGTGCGGGTATCGGCTGGCTGATGTGGAAACTGCCCAACCGTTCGCGCGAGGTGGCGCGCATCAATCTGGCCAAGTGCTTCCCGGAAATGGACCCCGCCGAGCGTGAGCGTCTGGTGGGTCGCAGCCTGATGGACATCGGCAAGACCTTGACCGAAAGCGCCTGTGCCTGGATCTGGCCGGCGCAGAAATCCATCGATCTGGTTCGCGAAGTCGAAGGCCTTGATGTACTCAAGGAGGCACTGGCATCCGGCAAAGGCGTGGTGGGTATCACCAGTCACCTGGGCAACTGGGAGGTGTTGAACCACTTCTATTGCAGCCAGTGCAAACCGATCATTTTCTACCGTCCGCCCAAGCTCAAGGCGGTGGATGACCTGCTGCGCAAACAGCGCGTTCAACTGGGGAACCGGGTGGCGGCGTCCACCAAGGAAGGCATCCTCAGTGTCATCAAGGAAGTGCGCAAAGGCGGCTCGGTGGGCATCCCGGCAGACCCGGAGCCCGCTGAATCAGCAGGGATCTTCGTGCCGTTTTTCGCCACCACGGCCCTGACCAGTAAATTCGTACCCAACATGCTCGCCGGTGGCAAAGCGGTCGGTGTATTCCTGCACGCCATGCGCCTGCCGGATGGTTCGGGCTACAAAGTGGTACTGGAAGCGGCGCCTGAAGCCATGTACAGCACCGACACCGAAACCTCGGCGGCGGCCATGAGCCAGGTGGTCGAGAAATATGTGCGGGCCTATCCAAGCCAGTACATGTGGACCATGAAGCGCTTCAAGAAACGCCCGGCGGGGGAAGCGCGCTGGTATTGATGGGTTCGCTAATCAATGCCTGACAACGCATATTCCTTTGAACTGGAATGCAATCCCTGTGGGACCGGCTTTAGCCGGGAAGGCGGCATCTCAGGCGATCAATTTCGGCCGCATGTACAGGCCTCTTCCCGGCTGAAGCCGGTCCCACAGCGATGTGGGCAGCTTCAGAAAAAACTCAACCCCACCTGAAACAACCGCTCGACATCCCGGATGTACTTCTTGTCCACCAGAAACATGATCACGTGGTCGCCGGATTCGATGACGGTGGCGTCGTGGGCGATGAGGACTTCGTCGGCGCGGATGATGGCGCCGATAGTTGTGCCCGACGGCAGGGCGATGTCCTTGATGGCGCGGCCGATGACCTTGCTGGATTTCGGGTCGCCGTGGGCCACCACTTCAATGGCTTCCGCCGCGCCTCTGCGCAGTGAGTGGACGCTGACGATATCGCCGCGTCGCACGTGGGCCAGCAAGGTGCCGATGGTTGCCAGCTGCGGGCTGACGGCGATGTCGATCTCCCCGCCCTGGACCAGATCCACGTACGCCGGGTTGTTGATGATGGTCATCACCTTGCGCGCGCCGAGTCGCTTGGCCAGCAGCGAAGACATGATGTTCGCTTCATCGTCGTTGGTCAGCGCCAGGAACAGGTCGGTGTTGGCTATGTTTTCTTCCATCAGCAAATCGCGATCCGACGCGCTGCCCTGCAACACCACGGTGCTGTTTAGCGATTCCGACAGGTAGCGGCAGCGCGCCGGGTTCATCTCGATGATCTTTACCTGATAGCGGCTTTCGATTGCCTCGGCCAACCGCTCGCCGATATGCCCGCCTCCGGCAATCATGATGCGTTTGTAGTTTTCATCCAGCCTGCGCATCTCACTCATGACCGCGCGAATGTCGGCCTTGGCGGCGATGAAGAACACCTCGTCATCGGCTTCGATCACGGTGTCGCCCTGCGGGATGATCGGCCGGTCGCGACGGAAAATAGCCGCTACGCGCATATCCACATTGGGCATGTGTTCGCGCAATTGACGCAATTGCTGCCCCACCAACGGCCCGCCGTAATAGGCTTTCACCGCGACCAGTTGGGCTTTGCCCCCGGCGAAGTCGATCACTTGCAGCGAGCCTGGATACTCGATCAGGCGCTTGATGTAGTTGGTCACCACCTGCTCGGGGCTGATCAGCACATCTACCGGGATCGCGTCGTTGTCGAACAGACCGGCGCGGGTCAGGTACGCGGCTTCTCGCACTCGGGCGATCTTGGTCGGCGTGTGGAACAGGGTGTAGGCGACCTGGCAGGCGACCATGTTGGTTTCGTCGCTGTTGGTGACAGCGACCAGCATGTCCGCATCATCCGCCCCGGCTTGGCGCAGCACCGTCGGAAACGATCCACGGCCCTGCACGGTGCGGATGTCCAGGCGATCACCCAGATCACGCAACCGGTCGCCATCAGTGTCGACCACGGTGATGTCGTTGGCTTCGCTGGCCAAATGCTCAGCCAGCGTACCGCCAACCTGCCCTGCGCCGAGGATGATGATTTTCAAACGGTTGCTCCTTGAAGCGGCGGAATGCTCTGTTTTAGTGGGACCGGCTTTAGCCGGGAAGGCGGCATTCCTTATAAAGCAAATGTGGCGATTGGTCCGGCCCCTTCCCGGCTAAAGCCGGTCCCACGGGGTTTCATTCAGCCCGATAAGTGCCGGAACCAGCTCGCGATCAACCCGCAATCTTGATCAGTTTGGCGTAATAAAACCCGTCATGTCCGCCTTCCTGCGCCAGCAACTGGCGACCGTGAGGTTGCTTAAGGCCTGGGGGCTTTTCGCCCAGCTGACCGGCAATATCCAGCTCGCGAGCGCCCGAGGTTCGGGCCAGGAACGCATCAATGACTTCGGTATTTTCCATCGGCAGCGTTGAGCACGTGGCATATAAAAGTATGCCGCCCACCTGCAATGTCGGCCAAAGGGCATCGAGCAGTTCGCCTTGCAGCGTGGCCAGTGCGGGAATGTCATCCGCCTGACGGGTCAGCTTGATGTCCGGATGGCGACGAATTACGCCGGTTGCCGAGCACGGTGCATCCAGCAGGATGCGCTGGAACGGCTTGCCGTCCCACCACGCTTTGGTGTCCCGGGCGTCGGCTGCGATCAATTCGGCGCTCAGGCCCAGGCGTTCGAGGTTTTCCCGCACGCGGACCAGACGCTTGGCTTCCAGATCCACGGCTACCACGCCGGACAGATCCGGTTGCACTTCCATCAAGTGGCACGTCTTGCCGCCAGGGGCGCAGCAGGCATCGAGCACCCGTTGGCCTGGGGCCAGTTCGAGCAGATCGGCGGCCAGTTGCGCGGCTTCATCCTGGACGCTGATCCAGCCTTCGGCGAAGCCAGGCAGGCTGCGCACGTCGCACGGTTCGGCGAGCAGAATGCCGTCCTGGCTGAAGGTGCAGCCGACCGCTTCAATCTCTGCGCTGCGCAGCAATTCGAGGTATTGATCGCGGCTGTTATGGCGACGGTTAACCCGCAGGATCATCGGCGGATGCGCATTGTTGGCGGCGCAAATCGCTTCCCATTGTTCTGGCCACGCAGCCTTCAACGCCTTTTGCAGCCAGCGCGGATGAGCGGTACGCACCACGGGGTCGTGTTCCAGCTCGGCCAACAGCGCTTCGCTTTCACGCTGGGCGCGGCGCAGTACGGCATTGAGCAATGCCTTGGCCCAGGGTTTTTTCAGCTTGTCGGCGCAACCCACGGTTTCGCCAATCGCAGCGTGAGCAGGAATGCGCGAATACAGCAGTTGATACAAACCCACCAGCAACAAAGCTTCAACATCGGCATCGGCAGCCTTGAAGGGCTTTTGCAGCAACTTGGCCGCCAGCGCTGAAAGACGCGGCTGCCAGCGGGCGGTGCCGAACGCCAGATCCTGGGTCAGACCGCGATCACGCAGTTCAACCTTGTCCAGCTGTGTAGGCAGCGAGCTGTTCAGCGAAGCTTTGCCACTGAGTACAGCGGCCAAGGCCTTGGCGGCGGCCAGACGCGGGTTCATTGCGCCGCTTCCTGGTGGCCCAGCACGGTGCCGATGGCGAATTTATCGCGACGGCTGTTGAACAGGTCCGTGAAATTCAAGGGCTTGCCGCCGGGCAGTTGCAGACGAGTCAGACGCAGAGCGCCAACGCCACAGGCCACGATCAAGCCGTCTTTGCTGGCCTCAAGAATGGCTCCCGGCGCGCCCTGCGCTTCGGCCAGATTAGCGGCCAGTACTTTCAGCGCTTCGCCGTTAAGCGTGCTGTGGCAGATCGGCCAGGGATTGAAGGCCCGAATCAGGCGCTCAAGCTCGTCAGCCGGGCGGCTCCAGTCGATGCGGGCTTCGTCTTTGTTGAGCTTGTGGGCGTAAGTCGCGAGGCTGTCGTCCTGAACTTCGCCAACCAGCGTGCCGTCAGCCAGACCGGCAATCGCCTGCAACACAGCGGGCGGGCCCAGTTCTGCCAGACGATCATGCAAGGTGCCGCCGGTGTCTTCAGCAGTAATCGGGGTTACGGCCTTGAGCAGCATCGGGCCGGTGTCCAGGCCCAGTTCCATGCGCATCACGGTGACGCCGCTTTCGGCATCGCCTGCCTGCACGGCGCGCTGAATCGGCGCCGCTCCGCGCCAGCGTGGCAGCAAGGAGGCGTGGCTGTTGATGCAGCCCAGACGCGGAATATCCAGCACCACTTGCGGCAGGATCAAGCCGTAAGCAACCACCACCAGCAAATCCGGCTTGAGGGCGGCCAGCTCAGCCTGGGCTGTTGCGTCGCGCAACGTCGGCGGCTGCATCACCGGGATGTCATGTTGCACAGCCAGTTGCTTGACCGGGCTGGGCATCAGCTTCTGTCCACGACCCGCCGGGCGATCAGGCTGGGTGTAGACCGCGATGATTTCGTGAGGGCTGTCGAGCAAGGCCTTGAGGTGTTCGGCGGCAAATTCGGGGGTGCCGGCGAAGACGATGCGCAGTGGCTCAGTCATGGGCTTCTCAATGAGGAATATGACGGTAGGAGCGCGCTTGCCCGCGATAGCATTCTTTCAGCAACAGGTAAGTGGCTGACACACTGCTATCGCGGGCAAGCGCGCTCCTACGGATTGTGGGCGCGTCGACAAATCAAGCATTCTGCTTATGCAGTTTTTCGAGCTTTTTCTTGATTCGGTCGCGCTTGAGGTTGGACAGGTAATCGACGAACAGCTTGCCGTTCAGGTGATCGCACTCGTGCTGAATGCACACCGCCAGCAACCCTTCGGCGATTTCCTCGTAAGGCTTGCCGTCGCGGTCCAATGCCTTGATACGAATTTTCTGCGGGCGATCGACGTTTTCATAGAAACCAGGCACCGAAAGGCAACCTTCCTGGTACTGGTCCATTTCGTCGGTAAGGGTTTCGATCTCCGGGTTGATGAAAACCCGAGGCTCGCTGCGGTCTTCGCTGAGGTCCATGACCACCACGCGTTTATGCACATTGACCTGTGTGGCAGCCAGCCCGATACCTGGCGCTTCATACATGGTTTCAAACATGTCATCGACCAATTGGCGAATGCCGTCGTCTACTACGGACACCGGCTTGGCGATGGTGCGCAGGCGCGAATCGGGAAACTCGAGAATGTTTAGGATAGCCATATACGTAAGAGCTGCACTTGTAGGGTAAAGTCAAAATCGGCTGCCACGGCTTTTTGAATGTCCAAGCGGACGTCCAAGCGGGGCAACCATTTTTTTAATTCGAGCCTGTAAGACTCTATGTTCACGCGAAGCAACATGATAAAGGGATTCACCGCATGAGGAAATCACTACTCGCCCTGCTGCTGTTGGCCGCGACTGGTCTTGCGCAGGCGCAGGTGCAACTCAAGGAAGGCCATCCGCAAACCTACACCGTAGTCGCCGGTGACACGCTGTGGGATATTTCCGGAAAATTCCTCAGTGAACCCTGGAAATGGCAGGAAATCTGGCGTGCCAATCCGCAGGTTCACGACCCTGATCTGATCTACCCTGGCGACACATTGATGCTCAGCTACGTCGACGGCCAGCCCCGTCTGACCGCCAATCGGGGCGAGTCGCGTGGCACGGTCAAGCTGTCGCCACGGATACGCAGCACGCCGATGGTCGAAGCGGTGCCGAGCATTCCCTTGGGCGCGATTAACGCGTTTTTGCTCAGCAACCGGATTGTGGACACTCCCGAAGAGTTCGAGCGGGCACCCTATATCGTTGCGGGCGATTCCGAGCGCGTGTTGAGCGGCATCGGTGATCGCATCTATGCCCGTGGCGCTTTCCAGCCTGAGCACAGGGTCTATGGCATCTTCCGCAAGGGCAAGACCTATACCGATCCGGTGACCAAGGAAGTCCTTGGCATCAACGCAGATGACGTCGGCGGCGGGGAAATTGTCAGCAGTGAAGGCGACATGTCGACCCTGGCACTGCAGCGCTCCAATCAGGAAGTACGCCTGGGCGACCGTCTGTTCAGCAGCGAAGAGCGGCCGATCACCTCGACGTTCATGCCTAGCTCCCCGCAATCGAACGTCGAAGGCCTGATCATAGATGTTCCACGCGGTGTCACGCAGATCGGTGTGTTTGACGTGGTGACCGTCAACCGAGGCAAGCGCGACGGTCTGGCGGAAGGCAACGTGCTGGCGATTTTCAAAACTGGCGAGACTGTCCGGGATCGCATCACCGGTGAACAAGTCAAAATTCCTGACGAGCGCTCGGGCCTGCTGATGATTTTCCGCACCTACGACAAACTCAGCTACGGACTGGTGTTGCACGCCAACCGTTCTCTGGCGGTGATGGACAAGGTCCGGAATCCGTAAGGTTATGTTGCAGAATTGATACAGATTTCTGTCGTCGTACCACCAGTTATCAAATTGTTGTCAACAGAGTTATCCACAGGATAGGCCACCGTTTTTGGTGTGCTACGGATCAAGGAAGATCTTATGCCGCTGTTCGAAAAAGCTGCCCCTTCGCCTGCAGAACTGGAAGCGCGCCTGCGTTTGCATCGCTTGCCGGAGGTCGGCGGCAAACGCTTCATGAAGCTCATTGATGCGTTTGGATCTGCCTCGGCAGCCCTCAGTGCACCCGCCAGCGCATGGCGTGCGCTGGGGCTGCCGAGCGCGTGTGCCGAAGCACGTCGCGATCCGGATGTACGTGACGGCGCAAGCGCTGCATTGGCCTGGCTTGAGCGTCCGGGCCAGCATTTGTTGATGTGGGACGATTTCAGCTACCCCGCATTGCTCGCGGAAATTCCCGACCCTCCTCCGTTATTATTCGTGGCCGGCAACGCCACTATTCTTGATAGTCCGCAGCTCGGCATGGTCGGCAGTCGCCGCGCGTCTCGTCCTGGTCTAGACACGGCCAACGCTTTCGCCAAGAGCCTTGCCGGTGCCGGATTCGTGATTACCAGCGGTCTGGCGCTGGGCATCGATGGCGCTGCGCATCAGGGCGCGCTTGATGTCGGCGGTGCCACAATCGGCGTGCTGGGGACCGGCATCGAAAAACTTTATCCACAGCGCCATCGGTCGTTGGCGGCACGGATGATTGATGAGGGGAGCGCCGTTGTTTCCGAGTTCCCCCTGGACGCAGGTCCCAACGCTAGCAACTTCCCGCGTCGCAACAGAATCATCAGCGGTTTGTCCCTGGGCGTGCTGGTGGTCGAGGCCAGCGTTGCCAGTGGTTCGCTGATTACTGCGCGGCTGGCGGCCGAGCAAGGGCGTGAGGTGTACGCCATCCCTGGCTCGATTCACCACCCTGGCGCCAAGGGCTGCCACCAGTTGATTCGCGATGGCGCGGTGTTGGTGGAAACCGTTGAGCACATCCTCGAAGCGTTGCGTGGTTGGCAAGTGGTTGCGCCTGATGCTGTTGCGCCAGAGCCAGCCTGCGACCATCCACTGCTGGCGCTGCTGCATGCCGCGCCCCACACCAGCGAAGGCCTGGCCTATTCAAGCGGTTGGCCGCTGCCCAAGGTGCTGGCGGCGCTGACTGACTTGGAACTCGACGGGCGCATTGCTTGTGAAGCAGGACGATGGTTTGCCCGGGCGCCCAGAGGGTAAACTGCCAGCAATGTTTAGCGGAGAGTGCAAATGATCAGCAGTTGGCGTGTGCAACAAGCCGCTCGCGAGATTCGCGCCGGTGCGGTAATTGCCTACCCAACCGAAGCGGTTTGGGGCTTGGGCTGTGATCCGTGGGATGAAGAGGCGGTGTATCGCTTGCTGGCCATCAAGTCGCGGCCTGTGGATAAGGGCCTGATTATGGTCGCCGACAATATTCGTCAGTTCGACTTTCTGTTCGAAGACTTCCCGGAGCTGTGGCTCGACCGCATGGCCAGCACTTGGCCGGGTCCGAACACCTGGCTGGTTCCGCACCAGAACCTGTTGCCGGAATGGGTCACCGGGATTCATGAGACCGTCGCGTTGCGGGTCAGTGATCACCCCACAGTGCGAGAACTGTGCGCGCTGGTCGGGCCGCTGATTTCTACCTCCGCCAACCCCGCAGGCCGCCCGGCTGCGCGCACGCGGATTCGCGTTGAGCAGTATTTCCGTGGGCAGGTGGATGCGGTGCTCGGCGGCAACCTTGGCGGCCGCCGTAATCCGAGCACAATTCGGGATGTGGCGACTGGGCAGGTTGTAAGGGCGGGGTAAAGGTTCCAGGCGCGATGGAAGACTTGTAGGAGCTGCCGAAGGCTGCGAAATCGGTGTGTCAGGAAGATGGCTTTCGCAGCCTGCGGCAGCTCCTACAAAGATGCGCGTTGAATCCAGATCAAGGAATCAGAATGCTCGACCCAACCGTGCGGCGGGCAGACAGTTCGGTCTGAGCCTTGGCGGCATCCTTTAGGGCGTATTGCTGGATGTCGTCGACCTTGATCTTGCCGCTGGCGAGCATGGCGAACAGCTCATCGGCCATGGCCTGCAGGTTTTCCGGGTTGTTGGCGTAGCTGCCCAGGGTTGGACGAGTGACGTACAACGACCCTTTACTGGCCAGAATCCCCAGATTCACACCCGCTACCGGCCCGGATGCATTGCCGAAGCTGACCAGCAGACCACGCAATGCCACGCAATCGAGCGATGTGGTCCAGGTGTCCTGCCCCACGCCGTCATACACCACCGGGCATTTCTTGCCGTCGGTCAGTTCGAGTACCCGCTTGGCCACATCTTCATGGCTGTAGTCGATGGTTTCCCACGCGCCCAGCGCCTTGGCGTGCGCTGCTTTCTCGGCAGAGCTCACGGTCCCGATCACTTTTGCACCCAGTGCGCTGGCCCATTGGACGGCCAGTGAGCCCACGCCACCCGCAGCGGCATGGAACAGAATCGTCTCGCCCGCTTTGACTTCATAAGTCTGGCGCAGCAAATACTGCACGGTCAGGCCTTTAAGCATCACGGCCGCAGCCTGCTCGAAGCTGATGGCTTCCGGCAAAAGCACCAGATTATCGGCTGGCAAGGTATGCAGTTCGCTGTAGCTGCCCAGTGGGCCGGTGCCGTAAGCAACGCGGTCGCCGACCTTGAAGCGGGTGACTTCGCTGCCCACTGCATCGACGATGCCCGCACCTTCGTTGCCCAGCCCCGACGGAAACGACGGCACCGGATACAGGCCGCTGCGGAAGTAAGTTTCGATGAAGTTCAGACCGATTGCCTTGTTGCGCACGCGTACTTGTTGCGGGCCAGGCGCGGCGGGTTCGAAGTCCACATACTCAAGAACTTCCGGGCCGCCGGTGGTGCTGAACTGGATACGCTTTGCCATTTGCTCTCTCCGTGATTGATCGAAACAGGGTGTGAAGGTTTTCACTCTGAGTTGGAATGCGCTCCCTGTAGGAGCGACCGGGGTGGCGCTCCACCTTGCTCGCGATAGCGCCAGGTCAGACGGTAATTTATCGACAGGCATATCGCATCGCGAGCAAGCTCACTCCTACAGGGTCCCGGGTGTGATCCCCTATCGGACTCCTTCACTTGATCCCCGTCAACTGCGGAGGTTCGGTGTGAGCTGTTATGCTACGCCCCAATTTCGTTGTGGCCCTTCAAGACCGGGGGCTCAGCCATTTGCAGCCAGTTTTAAGGGATCGCTATGTCTTCTAGCCGCACTGAGGCCGTCAAAGCCTACCTGCTCGATCTGCAAGACCGGATTTGCAACGCTCTGGAACAGGAAGACGGCAACGCTGTGTTTGTCGAAGATGCCTGGACTCGCCCGGCGGGCGGCGGCGGGCGGACTCGGGTGATCGAGAACGGCGCGGTGATCGAAAAAGGCGGCGTGAACTTTTCTCATGTATTCGGCACCAGCTTGCCGCCCTCGGCCAGCGCTCATCGGCCGGAGTTGGCGGGCCGAGGCTTCGAAGCGCTTGGCGTGTCGCTGGTGATCCACCCGCACAACCCGCATGTGCCGACTTCCCACGCCAACGTGCGGTTCTTCATCGCTGAAAAAGAAGGCGAAGAGCCGGTCTGGTGGTTTGGCGGCGGGTTTGACCTGACGCCTTATTACGGCGTTGAAGAAGACTGCATCCATTGGCACCGCGTCGCCGAACAGGCCTGTGCACCATTTGGTGCCGACGTGTACCCGCGCTACAAGGCATGGTGTGACAGCTACTTCCACCTCAAGCATCGCAACGAGCCGCGCGGTATCGGCGGCCTGTTTTTCGATGATGTGAACCAGTGGGATTTCGACACCAGCTTCGCGTTCATCCGCGCCATTGGTGATGCGTTCGTAGATGCGTACTTGCCCATCGTGCGTCGTCGCAAGGCTGCGGCTTATACCGTGGAACAGCGCGAGTTTCAGGAATTCCGCCGTGGGCGTTACGTCGAATTCAACCTCGTCTACGACCGTGGCACGCTGTTTGGCCTGCAATCGGGCGGGCGTACCGAGTCGATCCTCATGTCGCTGCCGCCGCAGGTTCGCTGGGGCTACGACTGGAAAGCCGCGCCTGGCAGCGAAGAAGCGCGCCTGACCGAGTATTTCCTGCAGGATCGGGATTGGTTGGCGTTGGCATAATGCATGACATTTCTGTAGGAGCTGCCGCAGGCTGCGAAGGCAATTTGCCTGACCCACCGAATTCGCAGCCTTCGGCAGCTCCTACAAATCTGCTTTGAATTCAGGAATTTGAATGGACCACTACGTCGTCTTCGGCAACCCCATCGGCCACAGCAAATCACCGCTGATTCATGGCCTGTTCGCCGAGCAAACCGGTCAGCAACTGGATTACCGCACCGCGCTGGCGCCTTTGGATGACTTCACGGCGTTTGCCCAGGCGTTTTTCAACGAAGGCCGTGGCGCCAACGTGACGGTGCCGTTCAAGGAGCAGGCGTTTCGCATGGTCGACAGCCTGACCGAGCGCGCGCTGCGGGCAGGTGCGGTGAATACGTTGAGCAAGCTGGCCGATGGCACGTTGCTGGGTGACAACACCGATGGCGCGGGCCTGGTTCGTGATCTGACCGTCAATTGCGGCGTGAGCCTGCGCGGCAAGCGTGTGTTACTGCTCGGTGCCGGCGGCGCAGTGCGTGGCGCTCTGGAACCGCTGCTGGCCCAGCGGCCTGCGGTGTTGGTCATCGCCAACCGCACGGTGGAAAAAGCCGAGCTACTGGCGCAGCAATTCACGGATCTGGGGCCGGTATTTGCCAGCGGTTTCGATTGGCTGGAAGAGTCCGTGGACGTGATCATCAACGCCACTTCCGCAAGCCTTACCGGCGAGCTGCCGCCGATTTCGCCGAGCCTGATCGAGCCGGGCAAAACCTTTTGCTACGACATGATGTACGGCCCCGAACCAACGGCCTTCTGCCGCTGGGCCACGGAACATGGCGCCGCGCAATCGGTGGATGGCTTGGGCATGCTGGTCGAACAGGCTGCCGAGGCGTTCCTGCTGTGGCGTGGCGTGCGTCCGGATTCGACGCCGGTGTTAGCTGAAATGCGTCGCCAGTTAACAGCCTAATCCTCAAATAGCACGGGGCACTTGTTTGCCCCTTCCAGCTTGCGCAGCTCTTCGATGACCTGTGGCCTTGCTCCACGCAAAGTGAGCGTCCGGTCCTGAGTGCGCAGCCGTCGAGCTTCCTGGTGAAGCATTTCGACGCCTGAGTAGTCGATGAAGTTGATTTGCTGCGCCTCCATCACCACATGCTTGCCTTCAGTGCGCTGCAAACGGGTTTGCAGGTAATGGCTGGCGCCGAAGAAGATCGAACCGCCCACGCGCATGATTTCCTCGTCGCCGTCGCGCCATTGCTGCACCCGTGGCTGGGACGTGCGCTTGAGGTAAAAGAACAGCGACGCCAGCACACCCGCGTAAATGGCGGTTTGTAGTTCCAGCAGCAAGGTCGCCAGACACGTCAGTGCCATGACCAGAAACTCAGAGCGGCTGACCCGATACAACGCTCGAATGCCCCGCCGATCCACCAGCCCCCAGCAGATCAGCAGGATCGATGCCGCCATGGCAGGGATCGGGATATGCGAAATCAACGATGCCCCGGCCACCGCGAACAACGCCACCCATAGCGCCGAAAACACCCCGGCCAGCGGCGAGCGCGCGCCCGCTTCGAAGCTCAGCGCAGCGCGGGTGAACGAGCCTGCTGACAAATATCCGGAAAACAGACTGCCGACCATATTCGATAGCCCTTGAGCGCGAACTTCCTGGTTGGCATCGAGCAACTGCTGGGAGCGTGCCGACAGCGAGCGGGCAATCGACAGGCTGTTCACCAGACCCAGCATGCCCACCGCCACAGCGGTCGGCAGCAGTTTGAGGATCAGTTCCACATCCAGCGGCAACGGGCTAAGCGGCGGCAGATGGCCAACAAAAGCGCTGACCACCCGCACATGGCCGAACATCCCAGGCCACAGCCAGACCAGCAGGCTGGAGGCAATCAAGGTGATCAGCAGCGTGGGCCAGCGTGGCACCAGCCACTTCAGGCTGATGCCGAGCGTCAGAGTCAGCAGGCCGAGTATCAGCGATGCTATATCCAGCTCGCCGCGATGCTCCAGCACCGCCATCAGGCTTTTCAAGGCGGTGGTCTGGCTCGGCAGGTCGATGCCGAGCAGGTTCGGCATCTGCCCCAGGGCGATCACCACCGCCGCACCCAGGGTGAAGCCGAGTACCACGGAGTGCGAAACGAAATTCACCAGCGCGCCGAAACGCAGCATCCCTAGCAATAGCTGGAAGACTCCGGCGATGAAGGTCAGCAACAGGATCAGGGTGATGTAGTCCTGACTGGCAGGCACCGCCAACGGACTGATGCTGGCGTAAAGCACAATGGAAATGGCCGCCGTCGGACCGCAGATCAGGTGCCACGACGAGCCCCACAAACAGGCAATCAGCACCGGCACGATGGCGGCGTACAAACCATATTCGGCCGGCAGCCCGGCGATCAGGGCGTAGGCGATGGATTGCGGCAGCGCAAGAATGGCCCCGCTCAAACCCACCAACGCATCACGACCAACACTGGCGCGGGTCTGGCGCGGGAGCCAGGCAAGGAAAGGCAGGAATTTATGGCGGTTGAGCCAACCCATGAAACACTCTTGGAAGATGTAAGAAAGGGTGCAGCATACCTGTAGGAGCTGCCGAAGGCTGCGAACAGCGGTGTGTCAGACAAACCGCTGTTCGCAGCCTTCGGCAGCTCCTACAGATTTTGGGGGTGGTTACAACTTCGCCTTCACCGCCGCCAGTGCATCTTTGTCATCAATGGTTTTCACACCATCGAGCCATTTGTCCAGCACGGCCGGGTTGGCTTTGATCCAGGTTTTGACAGCCGCAGCGTTGGTGGCTTTGTTGTTCGCCACGTCGGCCATGATGCCGTTTTCCATGTCCTGAGTGAACGTCAGGTTGGTCAGCAATCTGGCAACGTTCGGGCAAGCTTCGGCATAGCCTTTGCGCGTCAGGGTGAAGACCGAACCCGTCGCGCCAAAGTATTTCTCGCCGCCGGTAAGGTAGTGCATGCCTTTGATCTGGACGTTCATCGGGTGTGGCGTCCAGCCCAGGAAGACCACGAATTCCTTGCGCTTAACATTGCGCTGCACTTCGGCCAGCATCGCCTGTTCACTGGACTCGATCAGCTTCCAGCCACCCAGCTCGAATTCGTTTTTCTTGATGATTTCCTGAATCGACAGATTCGCCGGAGCGCCCGAGCCGATGCCATAAACCTTCTTCTTGAACTTGTCGGCGAATTTGTTCAGGTCGGCGAAATCCTTCACGCCTGCGTCATAGACATAGTCCGGGACCGCGAGCGTGAATTCCGTGCCTTCCAGGTTTTTCGACAGTTGAGTGACATCGCCCGTGGCGACGAACTTGTCATAGAAACCCTGTTGCGCCGGCATCCAGTTACCCAGGAAGACGTCCATCTGCCCGTCTTTAAGGCCGCCGTAAGCGATTGGCACCGCCAAAGTATCCACCTTGGTTTTGTAACCCATGCCATCGAGCAGAAAGCCGGCGATGGCGTTGGTGGCGGCAATGTCGCTCCAGCCTGGATCAGCCATCTTCACGGTACTGCAGCTTTGTTCGGCAGCCTGAACCGCAAGGCTGCTCAACGCCATGACACCAATCACGAGTGTTCTGGAAACCGTCTTCATTAACTTCCCCTGTTCTGCTGGTCTGGTTTTTGGTTTTGGCAGGGTCAAGGTTGCGGATAACGTGCCTTGCGCTCCAGATCGTCTAGATCGATATGGTTGCGCATGTACTGCTGACTGGCGTCTACCAGCGGCTGGTGATCCCAACTCTTCAGCTTGCCGAGTGCCAGCGATTCAGCGACAAAGCGCCGCCGACGCTGGCTGGCGAGCACCTGGTGGTGTATCGCCGGTATATCCCATTTGGCCCGTGCTTCAGCCAGAAAATCATTGAACAGCTGCTGGTGGTCAGCGGATTGACTCAACTCCTCCCGCTCTTTTGGATCGTTGTGCACATCGAACAGCAGGCACGGGTCCTGCTCCGAATAGATGAATTTATACGGACCGCGGCGGATCATCATCAGCGGGCTGTTGGTGCCTTCGGCCATGTATTCGCCAAACACTTCGTCGTGGCCGCCTTCGCCCAGCAAATGCGGGAGCAGCGAGCGGCCATCCAACGGCAAGCCTTCGTTCAGCTCACCTTCGGCCATGGCCACGAAAGTGGGCAGCAGGTCGGCGGTCGAGACGGCTGCGCTCACGCGACCAGCCTTGAATTGGCCTGGCGAGTAAACCAGCATCGGCACCCGTGCGGACATCTCGAACCAGTGCATTTTGTACCAGAGGCCGCGCTCGCCCAGCATGTCGCCGTGATCGCCAGAGAACACAATGATGGTGTCGTCGGCAAGGCCACAATCTTCGAGGGTTTGCAGCAGCTTGCCGACATTGCTGTCGATGTAGCTGCAAGCGCCGAAGTAAGCGCGACGTGCGTCACGGATCTTCTCTTCAGGCAGCGGCTTGTCCCACAGATCATAGACCTTCATCAGGCGCTGAGAATGCGGGTCCTGATCGGCCTGATCTGGCTGGAATTCCGGCAGCGGGATTTCGTCATCGCTGTACAGATCCCAGAACGGTTTCGGGATGGTGTACGGGTCATGGGGGTGAGTCATGGAGACGGTCAGGCAGAACGGCTGATCGCCATCGTTGCGGATGTGATCGAACAGATACTGCTGGGCCTTGAAGACCACCTCTTCATCGAAGTCCAGTTGGTTGGTGCGCACGCACGGGCCAGCCTGCAGCACCGATGCCATGTTGTGATACCAGGTGGGCCGCACATCCGGCGCATCCCAGTTCACCGCCCAGCCATAGTCGGCGGGATAGATATCGCTGGTCAGGCGCTCTTCGTAGCCGTGCAACTGGTCCGGGCCGCAGAAATGCATCTTGCCGGACAAGGCGGTTTTGTAGCCCAGACGACGCAGGTAATGTGCGTAAGTCGGAATATCGGCGGGGAATTCGGCGGCATTGTCATAAGCGCCAATCTTGCTCGGCAACTGGCCGCTCACCAGTGTGAAGCGCGACGGCGCACAGAGCGGGCTGTTGCAGTAAGCGGCGTCAAACACCACGCCTTCGGCGGCGAGGCGACTCAAATGAGGCATTTTGATAGGAGACGAAGCGTAGAACGGCAACATCGGCGCGGCCATTTGATCGGCCATGATAAAAAGAATGTTTTTGCGCTTCATGTATTTCGCGGCATCCCATAGTGAATATTTATGCGAAAGTGCTGTGCTTGAGGATGGGACCCATGCCGTTTAAGGTAAAGCCCATGAAAAGCAATGCCTAGGATAAGTACAGCTTATGTTTGAATCCCTCGGTGATATGTCGCTGGACCTGCTTCGGGCGTTTGAAGCCGCCGCGCGTTTGCGCAGTTTTACCGCCGCTGCCATCGAGCTGGGCACCACACAACCTGCAGTCAGCCAGCAGATCAAGCGTCTTGAAGAACAGCTTGCGACCCGCCTGTTCGACCGGATCTACCGGGGCATCGAGCTGACTGAAGCGGGCGAAGTGCTGTTTAGCCATGTGCAAACCGGTATGCAATCCATGGACGCCGGTTTGCTTGCCGTCACCGATCAGAATCAGCACGAGGTGCTGCAAGTCGCCACAGACTTCGCCTTCGCCGCCTACTGGCTGATGCCACGATTGCACAGGTTTCACAAAGCCAATCCGGACGTGGATGTCAGCCTGGTGACCAGCGAACGCAGCCACAGCATGCTGCGCGCCGATATTGACGTCGCGGTGCTGTTCGGCGACGGGCGCTTCAAACAGGGTGAGAGCCGCTGGCTGTTCAGCGAAGAAGTCTTCCCAGTGTGCAGCCCGCAACTGCTGGCGGGGCGAGAACCGCCGTTACCTGCTGACGTATTGCGCGAGTTCCCGCTGCTGCACTTGCGTGGCGAAGGCAACGCCAACTGGTTTGACTGGGCCGGCGTGTTCCGCGCCCTTGAAATCCCCCAGGCTCCGGCCCCTGGCCAACTGCGTTTCGACAACTACACCCTGCTGATCCAGGCCGCCATTGCCGGGCAAGGCGTCGCTATCGGCTGGCGCCACTTGGTAGACGCCCTCCTCGACCAAGGCTTGCTCTGCCGCCCCATTGCCGCCGCCGCGATCTCAGGCTACGGCTATTACGTCGTCCTGCCCCAACGTAAACGCCGGGTACAGATCGTCCAGCAGTTCGTGGACTGGCTGGCCAGTGAACAGGCGCAGAGTGGAGATGGATTGGCGGGCAGGCCGTTGCCGTCGATTGCGGTGTGAAATCCGTTCATGAGTGCTTTCCTGTGAGACCGCATTTTCATGTGGGACCGGCTTTAGCCGGGAAGAGGCCGGAACATTCTCTGCATACGTGTCGTCAGAAATACCGCCTTCCCGGCTAAAGCCGGTCCCACTGGTAAAGTGCGTCGCAGGCCAACATAGAATTTTGCTTTGTAGGTTATGTGACATAAAAGCGCACGCCTTACACCACGAAATTCACCACTTCCCGCAGATGCAGGTTCAGGGTCAGTTCATCGGCAATCCCTGCTGCCACTCGCGCCAGTCTTTCCAGGGGTGGAGCGAGGCCGGGTTCGAGGCTGGTGCTGATCTGGCTGAAATGTTCGATGGTCAAACCCGCGACGCCTTGTGGGGTGTTGATCAAGGTCCAGTTGATAGGGCTTTGCTGTAACGCATCTGCCAGCGGCGCGTTGCCATCCATGCTTGTGAAGTCGTCGATCAGGATCAGACGTTTGATGCCCATCCGCTGCATGGCGTTGAGCAATAATTGAGCAACCTCCAGCGGCTCTGCGGGTTCTGGCTGGGAGTCCAGCAGGCATATCACCACTGAACTGCCAGCGATGCTTTCGCAGATCGCATCGGCATCGAACAGGTTGCCGACTTTTGTCCTCAACCCGGGTCGCGGCGCCAAGGCGTTGAGGTCGTCAAGTATCACGATCACCTCATGCTGACGACGCAGCATTTCGGCCGTGAGTGCGCTGCCCAGGCTGCTGAGGCCACCGAACAGGACAATTTTCGTGACGGGCGTTTCTGCATTCTTCATGGAAATTGATCCAGGTCTGTGGATAACTCTCACAAAGATTCAGACTCATGGCCTGAAGCAGCGTTCAGCCAATTTGAAGCGGAGCAATGACGCAAATGTCCCAGATTCAGGGTTACCACGCCCATGTGTACTTCGACGCACAAACCATCGAGCAAGCCCGTACGTTATGCGAGACAGCGGCGGAAAAATTCGGTGTAGCGATGGGCAGAATTCACGAGCGGCTAGTGGGGCCACATGTGGATTGGAGTTGCCAATTGGTGTTCGACCATGGGCAATTTGCCGATGTGATGCTGTGGCTGGCGCTTAATCGCGGCGGGTTGGTGGTGTTGATTCATCCGCTGACGGGGGATGACCTGGCTGACCATACCGAGCATGCGATGTGGATGGGTGCTGTGAGGCCTTTGGATGTGGGGATGTTCAAAAGATGAGGCAAGCCTGTAGGAGCTGCCGAAGGCTGCGAATCGATTTACCTGACAGACCGCGGTTCGCAGCCTTCGGCAGCTCCTACAGGTGTTAGATCAGTTCAGCACACCATCCAGAATCGCATACACAATCCCGGTGCCGACGGCGATCAGCACCACGTCGGTACCCATTCGGCGCCATTCGTAGCCGTCGTAACGCGGCAGGTGTTGCAGCGAGCGGCTGTCCAGACGTTTGCCGTAGCCAGGTGGCAGCGGACGACCTTTGACTACGTGAATATTCGGCGGCAGCGGCTGGCCACGGCCGATCACGTCGCGATGCTGTTGGATAGTGCTGCGCACGCTATCGAAGTTCTCCGGCGGGCGATTGCCGCCACGGTTGTCCTGATGCGCTTGCTGCTGCGGGCGGTTGTCGTTGCCACGGCCCGGCTGACCTTGACCCTGGTTACCCTGCTCGTGCCCACCCTTGCTTTGCGGGCCTGGGCCTTGTTGTTGACCTTGACGATTATCGTCAGGGCCGCCGCGCTGATCTTGCGGCGCTGCTTGCAACAGCGGACTGGCGCTGATCATCAAGACACCCAGCCCGGCAATCAAACGGTTCGGCAGTTTCATGTGTTGCTCCTGAGAAATTCAATGCAGCAAAAAGGGGTTCAAGGCATCAGCCCTGAACCCCTTTGCCTACCCAGTTAGTGCATCAACTGGTGCATTGATTCCTTTGTATCAGGAACTTTACCTTCAACCAATCCGGGCGCTGCGCACGCCTTTGGCCAAGGCCGCACACAGGCTCAGCACATCGTCCACGGCTTGCTCTGGGGACGCGGCGTTGGCGATTTTATCCACCAGTGCCGAACCCACCACAACGCCATCTGCCAGGCGCGCAATGGCAGCGGCCTGTTCAGGTGTACGAATACCGAAACCGACGCAGATTGGCAGGCTGGTGTGGCGATGCAGACGCGCGATTGCGCCTTCAACGTGCTCCATCGTCGCCGAACCTGCTCCGGTCACACCCGCAACCGACACGTAGTAGACGAAACCGGAACTACGCTCCAGCACACGTGGCAAACGTGCGTCGTCGGTGGTTGGCGTGGTCAGGCGAATGAAGTCGATACCCGATGCCTGTGCTGGAGTCGCCAGCTCGGCGTCGTGCTCAGGTGGCAGGTCGACGATGATCAAACCGTCGACACCGGCTTCACTGGCCGCAGCCACGAACTTCTCGACGCCAAAGCGGTGGATCGGGTTGTAGTAACCCATCAGCACGATCGGCGTGGTCGTGTCTTCGACGCGAAACTCGCTGACCATCTGCAAGGTTTTCAGCAAGGTCTGACCGGCGTCCAGAGCGCGCAAGGTCGCCAGCTGAATGGCCACACCATCCGCCATCGGGTCAGTGAACGGCATGCCCAGTTCGATCACGTCAGCACCGGCTGCTGGCAGGCCTTTGAGGACTTTCAGCGAGGTGTCGTAACCAGGGTCGCCAGCGGTGACGAAGGTGACCAGTGCAGCGCGGCCTTCGGTTTTCAGCTGGGCGAAACGTTGTTCGAGACGGCTCATACCAGCTTCTCCTGATTCTGTTCGGCGGCGGCCATATGGTTCATGACGGTTTGCATGTCTTTGTCACCACGACCGGAGAGGCAGACCACCATCAAGTGATCATCGCGCAGGTTGGTGGCGCGCTTCATGGCTTCAGCCAGGGCGTGAGCGGTTTCCAGTGCCGGGATGATGCCTTCGAGCAGGCAGCAATGGTGGAAAGCTTCCAGGGCTTCTTCGTCGGTGATGCTGACGTACTCGACGCGCTTCACTTCGTGCAGGAAGGCGTGCTCCGGGCCGATGCCTGGGTAGTCCAGACCAGCGGAGATCGAATGGGCGTCAGTGATCTGGCCGTCGCCATCCTGGAGCAAGTAAGTGCGGTTGCCGTGCAGCACGCCCGGCACGCCACCGTTGAGGCTGGCGGCGTGTTTGTCGGTGTCGACGCCATGACCGCCGGCTTCGACGCCGATGATTTCAACGCTGCTGTCATCCAGGAACGGATGGAACAGGCCCATGGCGTTGGAGCCGCCACCGACGCAGGCGATCAGGCTGTCGGGCAGACGGCCTTCCTTCTCCTGCATCTGGACTTTGGTTTCCTTGCCGATGATCGACTGGAAATCACGAACCATCGCCGGATACGGGTGTGGGCCAGCCACGGTGCCGATCAGGTAGAAGGTGTCGTCGACGTTGGTGACCCAGTCGCGCAGGGCCTCGTTCATGGCGTCTTTCAGGGTGCCGGTGCCGGAGGTGACCGGGATGATTTCAGCGCCCAGCAGCTTCATGCGGAATACGTTGGCTTGCTGACGCTCGATGTCGGTAGCGCCCATGTAGATCACACAAGGCAGGCCGAAACGTGCAGCAACGGTAGCGGTGGCAACGCCGTGCATGCCAGCGCCGGTTTCGGCGATCAGGCGCTTCTTGCCCATGCGCTTGGCCAGCAATACCTGGCCGATGCAGTTGTTGATCTTGTGCGCGCCGGTGTGGTTCAGCTCTTCGCGCTTGAAGTAGATCTTCGCGCCGCCGCAGAACTCGGTCAGGCGTTCAGCGAAATAAAGAGGGTTCGGGCGGCCGATGTAATCGCGCTGAAAGTAGGCAAGCTGCTCTACGAATTCCGGGTCGACTTTGGCGGCTTCGTACTCGCGATTCAGGTCGAGCACTAATGGCATCAGGGTTTCGGCAACATAGCGGCCGCCGAATGAGCCGAACAGGCCATTGGCGTCTGGGCCGCTGCTGTAATTGGACTGGGTCATGGGACCTCCAGGGTCGTTAAGCGAATTGAGTGAGCCGAATCGGCAATGAACACACTTTAACCAGCGCCGACGCCGATGAAAACCGATAAGATCGCTGCAACCTGTCAGGAAAACTCACAGATACCATGAGCCGCGACCTTCCCCCTCTGAATGCCCTGCGCGCGTTCGAAGCCGCCGCACGGTTGAACAGCGTCAGTCAGGCGGCTGAACAGCTGCACGTCACTCATGGTGCCGTCAGCCGCCAGTTGAAAGTCCTTGAAGAACACTTGGGCACTGCTCTGTTCGTTAAGGACGGACGCGGCCTGAAACTCACAGATGCAGGCGTTCGGCTGCGCGATGCCAGTGGCGATGCTTTCGACCGGTTGCGTAACGTCTGCGCGGAAATCAGCCAGGGCAGCGCTGATGCGCCGTTCGTGCTGGGCTGTTCCGGCAGTTTGCTGGCGCGCTGGTTCATTCCACGCCTGGGTCGCTTGAATGCGGACCTGCCAGACCTGCGCTTGCACTTGTCGGCTGGCGAAGGTGATCTCGACCCGCGCCGCCCGGGACTGGACGCGCTATTGGTATTTGCCGAGCCGCCGTGGCCAGCCGATATGCAGGTGTTTGAACTGGCCGTCGAGCGAATCGGGCCGGTGCTCAGCCCGCACTTCGCCCGCTACGTGCAATTGCAGAACGCACCGATCAAGGACTTGCTCGGCGAGACGCTGTTGCAGACCACGTCCCGTCCGCAAGCCTGGCCCAGTTGGGCACAGCAAAACGGCATCGACGCAAAAGCGCTGCGCTATGGGCAGGGTTTCGAGCATTTGTATTATTTGCTGGAAGCGGCCGTGGCTGGCCTGGGTGTGGCGATTGCCCCGGAGCCTCTGGTCGTGGATGACCTGCGGGCCGGTCGCCTGGTTGCGCCATGGGGCTTCAGCGAAACCCCGGCGCAACTGGCGCTGTGGGTCCCCAAACGTGCCGCTGACGGGCGCGCTCAATCATTGGCCAAGTGGCTAAAAAATGAGCTGAAACGTTCGGGAAGACCCTGAGCTGGTATTACCCAGCCGCGACGATCAATTGCCGCGTTTGCACAGCAGGTAAGCAGCCAGCAGGCCTACTGCACCGACAGCAACGCCTGCAGTAGTCCATGGGTGCTCTTGAGCGTAGTCACGAGTGGCAACGCTGGTTTCGCGGGTTTTGACTTTGACGTCTTCGTAGACATCGCTCAGCAGGCTGCGCGAGTGGCTCAGCGCGCTTTCAGCGTTGGCTTTCAGGCTTTTCAGCGTTCTGCGCGACTCGTCCGAGGCGTCGGATTTCAGGCTTTCCAGAGATTTGAGCAGACTTTCGATTTCCGCTTCCATGCTTTGCAACGAGGCTTTACGAAGTGAAGTGCTAGCCATGATGTTTCTCCTGCAATGGTGAGTGGCGTGTGTTGTTTCCGACTACAGGCTTTTCGGAAAGTGCGGTCGCATTTGTGCAAAGACCTGAACTTTTGCGCCGATTTTCCCCACAGAGGTAATGCGCATCATCACTGCTACGCTCGTAATGAGCCCTTTGGAGAACTGCCATGACTGATCATCACACGTACAAAAAGGTTGAGCTGGTTGGCTCGTCTACCACCACCATCGAAGACGCGATCAACAATGCTCTGGCCGAAGCCAGCAAAAGCATCAAGCACTTGGAATGGTTCGAAGTCGCTGAAACCCGCGGCCACATCGAAGACGGCAAGGTTGCCCACTACCAGGTCACCCTCAAAGTCGGTTTCCGCATCGCCAATAGCTGATTGAAGCTTGTAGAAACCTGATAGAAACCTGAACTTTTGCACTGGCTCAATGCCATATCCTGCGCTACACATAGAGCCCGCTGCTGCGAACTGTCGTTGAAGTGGTTAATTTTTCGGGTCTTTCTACGTCCACAAGACATGAGCGACCTGTTTTGGCCTGACGGAGTGTTACCCATGAAAAAATTTCTATTGGCGGTAGGTTTGTTGAGCATTGCTGGCACCGCTATGGCTGCCGGTAAGCCGTGCGAAGAGCTGAAGGCGGAAATCGATGCGAAGCTGCAGGCCAAGGGCGCTGCTTCCTACACGCTTGAAGTCGTCGACAAAGGCAGCGTGACCGACAAGAAAGTTGTCGGCAGCTGTGAAGGCGGCGCCAAGGAAATCGTGTATCAGCGCGGCTGATCGATTGCAGATACAAAAAAACCGACCCATTGGGGTCGGTTTTTTTGTGCTCTCGAGATTGCCTGTTGGAGCGAGGCTTGCCCGCGAATAACGATAACGCGGAGTATCTGACTAACCGCATCGGGCAGTTCGCGGGCAAGCCTCGCTCCAACAGGTCAGATCTGCGCTGCTTGCGCGAGGATTTCATACGAGCGCAGCCGGTCAGCGTGCTCATACATGTCACAGGTGAAGATCAACTCGTCAGCGTCGGTCTGCTCTAGCAGCACATCCAGTTTGGCGCGGATTTTTTCCTTGCTGCCCACCATGGCCAGGCCTAGGAAATCACCCACAGCGGCTTGTTCATGAGGCAACCACAAGCCCGCCATGCTTTTCACCGGCGGCTTTTGCATCAGCGTCTGGCCGCGCATAAGGGACAGGATTCGCTGATAGAGCGAGGTTGCCAGGTATTCAGCCTGTTCGTCGGTATCAGCGGCCACCAGCGGCACGCCCAGCATCACGTAAGGCTTGTCGAGCACGGCAGACGGCTGGAAGTGCTCGCGATAAACCCGGATGGCATCGCGCATGTAACGCGGTGCAAAGTGCGAGGCGAAGGCATATGGCAGGCCGCGTTGCCCCGCCAGCTGCGCGCTGAACAGGCTCGAACCCAGCAACCAGATCGGCACATTGGTGCCCGAACCCGGTACGGCAATGACTCGCTGATCAGGAGTACGCGGACCGAGATACGCCATCAGCTCGGCAACATCATCCGGGAAGTCATCAGCACTGCCGGAACGCTCGCGACGCAATGCCCGGGCGGTCATTTGATCCGAGCCCGGTGCGCGGCCCAGGCCCAGATCGATGCGGTCCGGATACAGGCTGGCCAGCGTACCGAACTGCTCGGCAATCACCAGTGGCGCATGGTTAGGCAGCATGACCCCGCCGGCGCCGACCCGAATGGTCGAGGTGCCGCCTGCGAGGTAACCCAGCAGCACGGAGGTAGCCGAACTGGCGATGCCGTCCATGTTGTGGTGCTCGGCGACCCAGAAGCGGTTATAGCCGAGCTTTTCGACGTGTTGGGCCAGGTCCAGCGAGTTGCGCAGGGATTCTGCGGGGCCTTTGTCGTGGCGCACGGGCACCAGATCAAGGGCGGAAATCTTCACATCAGCTAAACGTTTCATAGGTCGTTAACGATCCTCGAAAGTATTTTTGCGGTTCTGCTGGCTGGCTTGGCTTGTGAAAAATGCCAGCGATCAAACGCGCGGTTGTAAGGAGAATAAGGCCATATGCTCCAGATTCAACCCCTAAAGTAGAAAAATACTACTTTAGCTGTCGTCTTTTCCGACAATTGAACTTTATAAACCCGGCTATCCTCAGACCTTCATCGACGCATGAAAACCTGAACACCATCCAAGAGGAGACATCATGAGCATTGTCAAAAAAGCATCCGCACATTGGGAAGGCGATCTGAAGACGGGCATCGGCAGTATCTCCACTGAAACTGGCGTACTGCGTGAAGCTCCTTATGGCTTCAAGGCTCGCTTCGAAGGCGGCAAAGGCACCAACCCTGAAGAATTGATCGGCGCAGCCCACGCTGGCTGTTTCTCCATGGCATTGTCCATGATCCTGGGCGGCGAGAACCTCACCGCAGAAAGCATCGACACCACCGCAGACGTGACCCTCGATCAGGTCGAAGGCGGCTTTGCGATTACCGCAGTTCACCTGACGCTGAAGGCCAAAGTGCCGGGCGCAACTCAGGAGCAATTCGACAAGCTGACGGCGATGGCCAAAGAAGGCTGCCCGGTGTCGAAAGTCCTGAACGCTAAAATTACTCTGGACGCTACGCTGATCAGCTGATCATAGTGCGGCACCACATGACCCGCTCAGGCCTGGCTTGAGCGGGTTTTGTCGGTTTAGTGAGGGCTGCAGTTTCGGCGCGAGAACCCTTCTGGCGCATGCTGCGAATGTTGTATCGAAGGAGTCGAGCATGAATCGTTTTGCATTAGCTGTTGTGGCGATGTCGCTGGCCACCGGTGCGTTGGCCGCCCCCAAAGACTGTGAAGAACTCAAAGCCGAGATCGAAGCCAAGATCCAGGCCAACAATGTCAGCTCCTATACGCTGGAAATCGTCACCAACGATGAAGCGCACGACCAGAATATGGTTGTAGGTACCTGCGACAACGGCACCCGCAAGATCATCTATCAGAAGAACGATCGCTGAGCCTCAGATACAGGTCACACTACTTTCCTCGGCCAGCACTTTGCGCTGCGCGTCGAGCAGCTCGGCGGTGACGTCGTTGGTCAGTGAGCGGACTTCGATCATATAGCGCTGCCCTGCCACAAAATGGTCGTACTTCACTTCGACGAAACAGGTCAGCTCGGTGTACTCACTGCCTATGGCTGTGAAGCCGCCATAGCGAATTTCATAGTCGTAGCGCACTTGCAACTTGTGAGGCCCTGGGGATATTTGAAAATAGCGGCCGTCGTCGGAGGTCTGCCCGTCGACCTTGTCAGCCATTACCAGTTTGCCGGTCATGGTGCGCATATCCACCCAGGCCTGCTGCGGGTCGACGGCGGGCAAGGGACCTGCGCATCCGGCAAGGGTAGTCAGGCCAAGGATCATCAGTAGAGGGCGCATGGTCGGCTCGATGTGATCGGAACGCGATGATAGTTGCGTCATGCTCGGGGTCTCCGGCATAACGGGTGATGTTTCGAACTTTAAGGCGATCTATGCCCGGTCTCAATCTTTTACGCCTGCGCCTTATCCTGCCTGCCTTGATATTTCTGCTGCTGGGCGGTTGTTCAAGCGTCAATTACTCCGACCAGTTGGTCAGCGGGCAGTTGCATTTACTGGCCGCCCGGGAGCCGGTCGAAGACGTGATCGCTGACCCGAGCCGCGACCCGAAACTGCGCCAGCGCCTGGCTCAGGCACAGTTGGCGCGCACGTTCGCCAGCAGCCATCTGCACTTGCCCGATAACCAGAGCTACCGGCTTTATGCCGACATCAAACGTCCCTATGTGGTCTGGAACGTGTTCGCCACTGGTGAGTTTTCCCTGGACCCGGTCACTCACTGCTTCCCGATTGCGGGCTGTGTGGCCTATCGCGGCTATTACAGCGTCGGGGGCGCGCGGGGTGCGGCGGCGTTGGAGCGCCAGGCAGGCAAGGACGTATTTGTTGGAGGCGTCGAGGCGTATTCGACCCTCGGCTGGTTCAATGACCCGATTCTGAGTTCGATGCTGGGCTGGGGCGATGAGCGTCTGGCGGCCTTGATCTTCCATGAGCTTGCGCATCAGCGTTTCTACGTGAAGGATGACACCGAGTTCAACGAATCCTATGCGCGCTTCGTCGAGGAGCAAGGTGCGCGGCAGTGGCGTGCAGCGCGAGGGCTGGCACCACAGAACGACAAGCAGTCAGAACAGATCGAGGCCCTGACCCGATTGGTGATTGCCACGCGGGAACGTCTGCGGCTGCTTTATCGCGAGCCATTGAGGCCTGAGCTGATGCGCCAGCGCCAGGCGGCCGAGTTTGATCACCTACGCAGCGAATACCGCGCCCTGCGCGATCAGCGATGGCCGGGGGACAAGCGCTATGACGCCTGGATCAACGCACCGCTCAACAACGCCAAGCTCCTGCCTTTCGGCCTCTATACCCAATGGGTGCCGGCGTTCGAGGCGCTGTTCAAAAAGGTGAACGGCGACTGGCCAGCGTTTTATACCGAAGTGGAGCGGCTGGGGGCGTTGCCGATGGCGGAGCGCAGGGTTGAGCTGCAGAAGCTGGCGGGTGTGATGGGTACTTGTGGGAGCGATGCTTGCCCGTGATAAGGTCAACCTGATTTGCAGGCATAGACCGAGTCATCGTCCATCGCGGGCAAGCACCGCTCCCACAGGGTTATGCGTAATGCGGCTTTACTTCAACCCCGACATCTTCTGTATCGCACCCTTTAGCTCATCGTCCGAGCAATCAGCGCAGGTGCCTTTTGGTGGCATGGCGTTGATGCCGGTGATCGCCTTGGCCAGCAAGCCGTCAAGCCCGCCCTGCTCATCGGCGCGGGTTTTCCAGGCGGCGGCGTCGCCGATTTTTGGCGCGTTCAACAGGCCGGTGCCGTGGCAGGCGTTGCAATGTTTGCCAATGACATCATCAGGCGATTTCGCCCCGCCGCCACCGGCTGCTGCGACGACTTCCATACCGGCGCATTCCTTGCCCTGAACGCAGACCTGACCGACCGGCTCTAGCCGCTTGGCAATCTCGTCATTGGTCGCCGCCTGAGCATTAAACGCCCAAAAAGCCAAAGCGGCAGCAACTGCAAGAATCTTATTAGTTAGGTTCACGCTTACACCCTCATGGTGACTATTCACGCTCGCCTGCCACGGTTTAGCAGGCGGCGAAAGTATAGCCCCTCGCCTGAGAGTCCGAAACAACCCTGCAATAAGAAAGGTTATTAGCCGACGGCTCGACATACCGGGTGTTTTGCTCAAGGCCCGTGTTTGCCGGGCCTTTGGCTTAGAAATTGGCTGGGGTGGCTGCGCTGATTAGTCGCGCCGGGACATCAAACGGGTTGCGAAAGCGATGGGGCTTGGTGCTCTCGAAATAGTAGCTGTCGCCGGCTTCGAGGATATAAGTATCCAGCCCGACCACCAGCTCCAGGCGGCCTTCCACCAGGATGCCGGTCTCTTCGCCTTCGTGAACCAGCATCTCGATGCCGGTATCGGCGCCAGGCGGGTAAACCTCGGTGAGAAAGGCGATTGCGCGGCTAGGATGGGCCTTGCCGACCAGTTTCATGGTCACCGCACCGTCCGAGATATCAATTAGCTCGCTGGCCTTATATACGACCTGCGTAGGGTTTTCTTGCTCAAGCTCTTCGGAGAAGAACTCCACCATGGACATGGGAATGCCGCCGAGCACTTTGCGCAGTGAACTGATCGAGGGGCTTACGCTGTTTTTTTCGATCATCGAAATAGTGCTGTTAGTCACGCCTGCTCGTTTGGCAAGTTCGCGCTGGGACAGACCCTTGAGTTTGCGGATGGATTGCAGTCGTTCACCGACGTCCAATGCGGCAGTCCCCCTAATCAGTCAGTAAGGTCGAGTTGAGCGCCATGATGGCAATAGCGTTCAGTATTTACAACACTTGGGCTGGTTACTGATTGTTCAGGGGACTGGCGGGAGTTTAGGTATTCATCTTATGGATTTGTGTAATGGCTAATGACGTCATCGCGGGCAATAGCGCTCCTACGGACAGGGCGCCTGTAGGAGCGCGCTTGCCCGCGATGACGCCCGTACAGACACAGCCAATGCCAAGCGTGTATCAGTTATCAGGTGCCCTGATAAACCCTCGGCACCCGCCGCAAATTGCAGAAGATGCGATACGGAATGGTCCCGGCGTGGGCCGCAACCTTGCTGGCAAGGATGTTTTTGCCCCAGAGCTCTACCCGGCTGCCCAGGCCTGAAGCTGGCAAATGGCTCAGGTCAACGCACAGCATGTCCATCGAAACCCGGCCCAGTAGCTGGCTTGGTTGCCCATCGATCCAGACCGGCGTACCGGTAGTTGCTTCGCGGGGATAGCCGTCGGCATAACCCATGGCGACTACGCCGACGCGGCTCGCCCGCTCGGTGATGTAGGTCGCGCCATAGCCGACCGGCTCACCGGCAGGCAGTTCGCGCACGCAGATGATTTTCGATTCCAGGGTCATGACCGGCTGTAACTGATCGGCCACCGGTTGAGGTCGGTCGAATGGCGTCGCGCCGTAGAGCATGATGCCGGGACGTACCCAATCGCTGGGCACGTTCGGCCAGGCCATCACCGCTGGCGAGTTGCGCAGGCTGATTTCAGCGCTCAGGCCCTGGCGTGCGGCTTCGAATACGGCCAACTGCTCGTTGCTGCTGGGGCTGTCTGGCTCGTCGGCGCGGGCGAAGTGGCTCATAAGCACGATCTTCGACACTTTGCCGCTGGCCTGAAGACGCTGATAAGCCGCCTGAAAATCTTTGGCGTGCAGGCCGACACGGTGCATGCCCGAGTCCAGCTTGAGCCAGACCACCAGAGGCTTGCGCACGCTGGCCTGTTCGATGGCTTCCAGCTGCCACAACGAATGCACCACGCACCAGAAATCGTGCTCGACGATCAGCTCCAGCTCATCGGCTTCGAAAAAGCCTTCCAGCAGCAGAATCGGCGCGCGGATACCGGCTGCCCGCAACTCCAGCGCTTCTTCAATACAGGCCACGGCAAAACCATTGGCATCGGCCTCAAGGGCCTGGGCGACCTGCACCGCGCCATGGCCGTAAGCATCGGCCTTGATGACGGCGAGCGCCTTGGCACCGGCGGTTTCCCGGGCGAGCTGGTAGTTATGACGCAGGGCTTGGAGATCGATGATGGCGCGAGCTGGACGCATGGTGTGTGGTTCTGATCCATGGTGGGGAATCTGTAGGAGCTGCCGAAGGCTGCGAATGGTCGCAGCCGCGAAGGCGATCTCAGGATTGTTCGCAGCCTTCGGCAGCTTCTACGGGGGAATGTGCTTCTACGGCAGCGCCGCCACAACCGACAACTCAACCAGAATCTCTGGTTCGCACAGCTTGGCTTCCACGGTGGCGCGCGCCGGGGCGACGCCTTTTGGCAGCCATTTGTCCCAGACGCTGTTCATGCCAGCGAAGTCGGCGTCGATGTCCTTGAGGTAGATCGTCACCGACAGGATCCGGCTTTTGTCGGTGCCCGCCAGATCCAGCAAACGCTCGATGCTGCCCAGGGTTTCGCGAGTCTGCTGTTCAATCCCGGCAGCCATGTCATCCCCCACTTGGCCCGCGAGGTAGACGGTGCCGTTGTGGACGACGACTTGGCTCATACGCTCATTGGTGAGCTGGCGCTGGATGGACATTTTTTGCGATCTCCTTGGTACTGCCATAACGAGAAATATCGAGGCCGGCGGCGCTGATCTGCGGGGTTTTACGCGCAATCAGGTCAGCCAGTAAACGGCCCGAGCCACAGGCCATGGTCCAGCCTAGCGTGCCGTGACCGGTATTGAGGAACAGATTGCGGAACGGCGTGGCACCGACAATCGGCGTGCCGTCCGGGGTGGTCGGACGCAGGCCGGTCCAGAAGTCGGCCTGCTGCAAATCACCGCCGCGAGGATAGAGGTCGTTGACGATCATCTCCAGCGTTTCGCGTCGACGCGGATTCAGCGACAGGTCAAAACCGGCGATTTCAGCCATGCCACCGACCCGGATACGGTTGTCGAAACGGGTGATCGCAACTTTGTAAGTCTCATCGAGGATAGTCGAAGTCGGCGCCATGGCCGGGTCGGTGATCGGCACCGTCAGCGAATAACCCTTGAGCGGATAAACCGGGGCTTTGATGCCCAGCGGCTTGAGCAATTGCGGCGAGTAACTGCCTAGAGCAAGCACGTAGCGGTCAGCGGTTTCCAGCTTGCCGTCGATCCAGACGCCATTGATGCGGTCGCCTGCAAAGTCGATGCGCTCAATAGACTGGTTGTAGCGGAATTCGACACCCAGTTTCGCGGCCATATCAGCCAGGCGCGTGGTGAACATCTGGCAATCGCCAGTCTGGTCGTTAGGCAGACGCAAGGCGCCGGCCAGAATGTTGGTCACCCCTGCGAGGGCCGGTTCAACCCGTGCAATACCGGCGCGATCAAGCAGTTCGTAGGGCACGCCGGACTGTTGAAGAACGGCGATGTCCTTGGCGGCGTTGTCCAGTTGCTCCTGAGTGCGGAACAGCTGGGTCGTGCCCAACGTGCGGCCTTCGTAGGCTATGCCGGTTTCAGCGCGCAGCTCATCGAGGCAGTCGCGGCTGTATTCGGACAGGCGAACCATGCGTTCTTTGTTGACGGCATAACGGCTGGCTGTGCAGTTGCGCAGCATTTGCGCCATCCACAGGTATTGGTTGATATCCGCCGTGGCCTTGATTGCCAGCGGAGCATGGCGCTGCAACAACCACTTTATGGCTTTGAGCGGCACGCCTGGCGCCGCCCAGGGCGATGCATAACCCGGCGACACCTGGCCCGCGTTGGCGAAACTGGTTTCCATCGCCGCCGCTGGCTGGCGATCGACTACAGTCACCTGCATGCCTGCGCGCGCCAGATAATAGGCACTTGTCGTACCGATCACACCACTACCAAGGACCAGAACGCGCATGTCGATTTACCCCATCGCGGATATCCGCTGACGTTTTGAAGTTTTAAGCAAGGATGTGGGCAGTATATGCAGCGTTGGGCAGTGCTTTTCACTATATAACCACCTATATTTGGCGGTAATTCTCGGCAAAGAAGCCTTTGATAGAGGTGGTTAACCCATGCGAACCCAGCACCAGTCCAAACGCGAGCTGGACAAGATTGATCGCAGCATCCTGCGCATCCTCCAGGCGGACGGCAGAATCTCCTTCACCGAACTTGGCGAGCGGGTGGGTTTGTCGACCACGCCTTGCACCGAGCGGGTCCGGCGGCTGGAGCGTGAAGGCATCATCATGGGCTACAACGCCCGCCTCAACCCGCAAGCACTCAAGGCTAGCTTGCTGGTGTTCGTGGAGATCAGCCTGGACTACAAATCCGGCGATACCTTCGAAGAATTCCGCCGCGCCGTGCTCAAGCTGCCTCACGTGCTGGAATGCCATCTGGTGTCCGGGGATTTCGATTACCTGGTCAAAGCGCGCATCTCCGAGATGGCGTCGTATCGCAAACTGCTAGGCGACATCCTGCTTAAACTCCCGCATGTGCGCGAGTCCAAGAGCTATATCGTGATGGAAGAGGTGAAAGAGAGCCTTAACCTGCCGATTGCTGACTAGCGCATGTTTTTCGATTTTGTAGGAGCTGCCGAAGGCTGCGAACAGCGGTGCGTCAGAAATACCGCTTTCGCAGCCTTCGGCAGCTCCTACAGGAAATGGTGTAGAAGCGTCTAAACCAACACCTGCCGCGTCGAAGCCATGTACTCATGGATCTGCTTCTCAACCCGCGGATGAATCAACTCCACCGGCCGCCGCCCGTTGGGGCACGGCAGGGTTGCGGTGGTGCCGAACAGACGGCAGATCAGCGGGCGTTCGTCATAGACCGTGCAGCCGTCGGGCCCCAGGTGCACGCAGTTGAGTTCGTCCATGGCGGCGTCCTGCTCGGCGGCGGTCTTGCGCGGCAGGCGGGACATTTCTTCCGGCGAGGTGGTGACCGGGCCGCAGCAGTCATGGCAACCAGGGACGCACTCGAAAGAGGGAATCTGCTGGCGCAATGTACGAATTTTCTGACTGTTGCAACTCATCGAGTCTTACCCACTGTGAATGGGCGCGATTCTGCCTCAGATACCCCCGGCAAGACAGCGCCGCCGGACCGAACCTTGCCCGTAATTGAATCTGCGGCTTATCCTCCCTGACGTTTTCAGACACCTGCAACGGGATAACCTATGAACGCCCGCGTTCAACCAGCGACCAGCAACGCCCAGCACGCCGCCTCTTATTACGCCGCCAGCAGCCACCCTCAGCCGGACTATCCGCCGCTGCAGGGCGAGTTGCAGGTCGACGTCTGCGTGGTGGGCGGTGGGTTCTCGGGGCTCAACACCGCCATCGAACTCGCCGAGCGCGGCCTGAGCGTGGCGTTGCTCGAAGCCCGCAAAATAGGCTGGGGCGCCAGCGGTCGCAATGGCGGGCAATTGATTCGTGGTGTGGGTCATGGGCTGGATCAGTTTGCAGGTGTGGTGGGCGCCGAGGGCGTTCGCCAGTTCAAGCTCATGGGCCTCGAAGCCGTGGAGATCGTGCGCCAGCGTGTCGAGCGTTATGGCATCGACTGCGATCTGACATGGGGTTACTGCGACCTGGCCAACAAGCCCCGTGATCTGGCTGGCCTGGCCGAAGACGCCGATGAACTGCGTAGCCTGGGTTATCGCCATCCACTGCAATTGCTGCAAGCCAGCGAAATGCACAGCGTGGTGGGTTCTGATCGCTATGTGGGCGGCTTGATCGACATGGGCTCCGGGCATCTGCACCCGCTCAATCTGGCATTGGGCGAAGCCGCTGTTGCCCAGTCCCTGGGCGCTCAGGTGTTCGAGCAGTCGGCGGTGACCCGGATTGATTACGGTCCACAAGTCAAAGTCCACACGGCCCAGGGCGTAGTGCGAGCGAAAACGCTGGTGCTCGGCTGTAACGCTTATCTGAAGGACCTCAATTCACAACTGAGTGGCAAGGTATTGGCGGCCGGTAGCTACATCATCGCCACCGAGCCATTGAGCGAAGAGCAGGCCCGGCAAATACTGCCGCAGAACATGGCGGTCTGCGATCAGCGGGTGACCGTGGATTACTTCAGGCTTTCGGCGGATCGTCGGTTGCTATTTGGTGGCGCTTGCCATTATTCCGGTCGTGACCCTCAAGACATCGCGGCTTATATGCAGCCCAAGATGCTCAAGGTGTTCCCGCAACTGGCAGGCGTGAAGATCGATTATCAATGGGGCGGCATGATCGGTATCGGCGCCAACCGCCTGCCGCAGATCGGGCGGCTCAAGGATCAACCCAATGTGTTTTATGCCCAGGCGTATTCCGGTCATGGCCTGAACGCTACGCATCTGGCAGGCAAACTGCTGGGTGAGGCCATCGCTGGCCAGCACAGCGATGGTTTCGAGTTGTTCGCCAAAGTCCCGCACATCACCTTCCCCGGCGGCAAACACCTGCGCTCGCCGCTGCTGGCGTTGGGGATGTTGTGGCATCGGCTTAAAGAGTTGCGATAAGCCTCACCTTAATCCGTAGGAGCGCGCTTGCCCGCGATGACATTCTCCGCAGCGACCAATGTGCTGGCTTTGAAATCGCATCGCGGGCCAGCGCGCTCCTACCGAATCGAGGTGTGTCTAAGTGTGGCATCGGCCTTAAGAATTGCCCTAAATCTGTAGGAGCTGCCGAAGGCTGCGAACCGCGGTGTTTCAGGAATAATGCCTTCGCAGCCTTCGGCAGCTCCTACAAGTTATGAATCACTCCCTCCAGAATGCCTTCAACCCCTCTTGCATCGCCTGCCCGCCAGTCAGGCCGATATCGCGCAGTTCGTCTTCCGTCAGGCTGAGCAGCACCTTTCGGGACATCCAGCGGTGGCGGTAGAGCGCCCAGCGACTGAGCTTCGGTGCGCATGCAGTCTTCATGACCACCGCTCGCCCTTCGCTCAGTTCCTGGCTGTAAAGCGCTAACCGCACATCGCTGAACCCGTTCATTTTTCCAATCCTCATCATGTCGTGGTGTGGGATACATGATGAGTCCAGCGGAAAAACCATTACAGATCCAAACAAATCTATTTATTTAGATACAGAAGATTCCAGACTGCGACTGAATGCTGTATTTTCTGCCTATCTGTATGGCTTTGAATGCATCAAGCACCGAGAGTATGCCCATGACCCTTTACGTCAATCTTGCCGAATTGCTCGGTACCCGCATTGAAAACGGCTTCTACCGGCCCGGCGACCGGCTGCCCTCAGTGCGGGCTTTGAGCGTTGAGCATGGGGTAAGTCTGAGCACGGTGCAGCAGGCTTATCGCGTTCTGGAAGACAACGGCCTCGCGCTACCCAAGCCCAAATCCGGCTACTTCGTACCTGCCAGCCGCTCTGTTCCGGCGTTGCCGGTGATTGGTCGACCGGCGCAACGGCCGGTGGATATTTCCCAGTGGGACCAGGTGCTGGACCTGATGCGTACCAAGACCATTCCGGGGCTGGTGCAGTTGGGTCGCGGCATGCCTGACGTCACCAGCCCGACCTTGCGCCCGCTGATGCGCGCCTTCGGCAAACTGGCGCGTGACGAGGACATGTCCGTTCTGTATTACGACAGCATCCAGGGTAACCAGACACTTCGCGAGCAGATCGCGCGGCTGTTGCTGGATTCGGGTTGTAATCTGACCGCCAACGACCTGCTGATTACTGCCGGTTGCCATGAAGCACTGTCGGCCAGCGTGCGGGCGATCTGTGAGCCGGGGGACATCGTCGCGGTGGACTCGCCAAGTTTCTTCGGCGCCATGCAGACCCTCAAAGGCCTGGGCATGAAAGCGCTGGAGATCCCCACCGATCCGCTGACGGGTATCAGCCTCGAAGCGCTGGAGCTGGCGCTGGAACAGTGGCCGATCAAAATCATACAGCTGACCCCCAGCTGCAATAATCCGCTGGGCTACGTGATGCCGGAAAGCCGCAAGCGCGCCCTGCTGACATTGGCTCAGCGGTTTGATGTGGCGATCATTGAAGACGATGTGTATGGCGATCTGGCGTTCAGCTACCCGCGTCCGCGGACCATCAAATCCTTCGACGAAGATGGCCGGGTGCTGCTCTGCAGTTCGTTCTCCAAAACCCTCGCGCCGGGCTTGCGCGTAGGCTGGGTGGCGCCCGGTCGTTACCTTGAGCGGGTGCTGCACATGAAATACATCGGCACCGGCTCCACCGCGCCACAGCCGCAATTGGCGGTCGCCGATTTCCTGGCCAACGGGCATTACGAGCCACATCTGCGCCGCATGCGCACCCAGTACCAGCGTGGTCGTGACCAGATGATTGACTGGGTAATGCGCTATTTCCCGGACGGCACCCGAGTCAGCCGGCCTCAGGGAGGTTTTATGCTGTGGATCGAACTGGCGGAGGATTTCGATACCCTGCGGCTGAATCGCGCGTTGCTCAATCGGAACGTACAGATTGCCGTGGGCAGCATCTTCTCCGCGTCAGGCAAATATCGAAACTGCCTGCGGATGAACTTTGCGGCCAAGCCTTCCGCAGAGGTCGAGCGGGCTGTAAAAACGGTGGGTGAAACGATTGCCGAGCTCATCACCGCGCAGTCGCCCGCATTGAGTTCATGAGTGCCAGAAGAGTGAAAGAGCAGGCCCCTTGCTTACGTTAAGTTCAGATGCCTGCGCTGTTTCAGTGATTGAGCGATTCACTCGCGCCAGAATGGCTTCCTCCCTTCCTCATAAGCGTATTGGGGATCGATGCCAGCATCGCGCAGCTGCGCCATGGTCAATTTTTGAAGTTCCTGTCGGTTGTGCCAGCGTCGCCAGTACTGAGCCAAAAGGCTGTTTTTAGGGAGTACGGCGGGCAAATACTTGGGCCTGTACGTGTCTTCCAGTTCGCGGTTTCTAAGCTTTACAAGCGCGTCGCTCAAGCCATTCATGATCAACTTCCTGTTGAAATGGGTAGGAGCGCGATAGTGAGGCGAAGTCGATGACACTCAAACCTTACAAGCGCAGGGTTTGTTTTGCGGGATATGAGGCCAACGAGCACGGCCTGGAATGCCCTCCGGCTCTGTTGGCCAAGCGTTGAGATTCTGTGATGAGCTTAGCGTTTCTTTTTGAGTTTCCAGCTATTGCAGAGCATGGCGTGACTTTATGGGATAACTGGGGTCCTATCGCCATGTTGTGTCCACCCCGGTGATCAATTTGAAGAACAAGTGGGCGATGCCCTTTTGTCTGTTCGTGGCGTTGTGTACCAGCGGCTGCGCCCATATCAGCGTCCCCAATGAGCCGAGCCAGGCGTTGCCGCCAACGGACTCGGCTTTCGGCCGTTCCATTCAATCGATGGCGATGCCCCACGAGGGCCGCTCGGGTTTCCGCCTGCTGTCCAACAGCACCGAAGCCTTCATGGCCCGCGCCGAGCTGATTCGTAACGCCCGCACTAGCCTGGATTTGCAGTACTACATCGTCCATGACGGCTTGAGTACCCGAGCCCTGATCGATGAACTGCTCAAGGCCGCTGACCGTGGCGTGCGGGTGCGCATCCTGCTCGACGACACCACCAGCGACGGTCTGGACCAGGCTATCGCCACACTGGCGGCGCATCCGAACATCCAGATTCGCCTGTTCAACCCTCAGAGTCTGGGGCGCGAAACCGGCGTAACCCGCAGTATGGGTCGCCTGTTCAACCTGTCCCGCCAGCATCGGCGTATGCACAACAAGTTGTTTCTGGCTGACAGCAGCGCGGCCATCGTCGGTGGGCGCAACCTGGGGGACGAATATTTCGACGCCGAAGAAAACCTCAACTTCACCGATATCGACATGCTCAGCGTCGGCCCGGTGGCGCAGCAGCTCGGTCACAGTTTCGACCAATACTGGAACAGCACGCTGAGCCGGCCCATCGCCGAGTTCATGTACTTTTTGCCGACGGTCAAGGATCTGGCCAAGTCGCGCAAGCGTCTTGAAGCGTCGTTGGAGGAGTCCAGGCAAAAGCACCACGCGCTGTACGATCGCCTGATGGCCTATCAGACCCAGCCACGCATGAAGACCTGGCTCAATGAGCTGATCTGGGCGCACAACCAGGCGCTGTGGGACGCCCCAACCAAAGTGCTGGCCCGTGGCGAGCCTGACCCGCATCTGCTGCTGACCACTCAACTGGCGCCAGAGCTGGTCAACGTGCAGCAGGAATTGATTCTGGTCTCTGCCTACTTTGTCCCGGGCGAAGAAGGCCTGCACTACCTCACCGGCCGCGCCGACGCGGGCGTTGCCGTGAGCTTGCTGACCAACTCACTGGAAGCTACCGACGTGCCCGCTGTGCACGGCGGTTATGCGCCCTATCGCCAGGAGTTACTGGAGCATGGAGTAAAGCTGTTCGAGTTGCGCCGTCAGCCGGGCGATCCCGGTAGCGGCGGCGGCAGTGGGCCGCATCTGTTCAGCAGCAAAGGCACCTTTGGTGGCGGCTCGGACTCCAGCCTGCACAGCAAGGCGATGATCTTTGATCGCAAGAAATCTTTCGTCGGCTCATTCAACTTCGACCCGCGCTCAGTGCTGTGGAACACCGAAGTGGGCGTGTTGGTGGACAGTCCCGAGCTGACCGAAAACCTGCGTGAACTGGCCCTGCAAGGCATGGCGCCAGACCTGAGTTATCAGGCCAGGCTGCAAGACGGGCACGTGGTGTGGGTCACCGAAGATGACGGCAAACTCCACACTCTGCACAAAGAACCTGGCGATACCTGGCGGCGCTTCAACGCCTGGTTCAGCCGGGCGGTTGGCCTGGAGAAGATGCTTTAGGCCGCTGTCACCGGTTGCGCACCAAACGCGTCGCGCCGTTGCGACAACAGCACCAGCCCGAACGCGCCTGCCGCCATCAATAGCGGCAGCGCCTGGCCGCTGACCCATTGACTGCCCGCGCCAGCCGCCAGAGGCCCCAGCAGGCAGCCGATGCCCCAGAGCTGCGCCACATGGGCGTTGGCGCGCACCAAAGCATCGTCACGATAGCGCTCGCCGATCAGGATCAGCGACAGCGTGAACAAGCCACCGGCACTGGCGCCGAATAGCACCCACAGCGGCCAGATCAGCACGGTATCCACCAGCAGCGGCACTAGCAGGCTCGACACCATCAGGGCCAGCGCGCAGCTGGAAAACAAAGTACGACGGGAAACCTTGTCGGCCAGCGCGCCAATTGGCAGCTGCAAAAGCGCATCGCCGACCACCACGGTGCTGATCATCGCCAGGGCGATTTCCGGAGTGAAGCCCTGGCGCAGGCAGTAGATCGGCAGCAACGTCAGGATCAGCGCTTCGAACGCCGCAAACAGCGCTACCGCCCAGGCGATGGCAGGCATGGAGCGGCAGAAGCCGAACAGATCAATGAATGTCACGCGGCAGGCGTCGGCACTCGGCGCGCCGCTGCGGCCCAGCAGCAGAAATGGCGAACAGACCAGCAGCCCGACGCCGACCCAGAAGCCGGTGTCATGCTGGGTGCCCAAAGCACCCAGCAGCAACGGCCCGGCCAGTTGGCACAAGGCATAGGTGCTGCCATACAGCGCCACCAGCCTGCCGCGCCATTTTTCGACCACCAGTTGGTTGATCCAGCTTTCGCCAAGGATAAACACGATGGTCAGAATCACCCCGAGCATCAGGCGCAGGATCAGCCAGACCGAGTAATACGGCAGCAACGCCAGCAAACCCACCGACAGCGCCCCGGCCCACAGGCAGCGCCGCATCAATGCCGCCGTGCCGAAACGCGCCGCCAGACCGCTGGCCAGGCTGGCGCCTAGCAACACGCCAATGGCAGGCATCGCGGCCATCACGCCAATGGCGAACGAGCCGTAGCCCCAGCTTTCCAGCCTCAGCGACACCAGCGGCATGCTGACGCCCAGTGCCAGGCCGACGGACAGCACCGACGCCAGCACCGCAAAATAAGTACCCCAACGCATTCCGCGCTCCTGTGGATCAAAGGGCCAAGACGACAAAGCCGGGCTTCCTCATCGGAAGGCCGGCTGTGTGGAAACATCTGTTGGAGCGAGGCTTGCCCGCGAATCAGGCGCCTCGGTATACCAGATATACCGAGTTAGCATTCTTCGCGGGCAAGCCTCGCTCCAACAGAATGGGTGGCGTGTATTACAACTTAATCCACGTCGCCTTCAGTTCAGTGTATTTGTCGAACGCATGCAGCGACTTGTCGCGGCCGTTGCCTGATTGTTTGAAACCACCGAACGGCGCGGTCATGTCGCCGCCGTCGTACTGGTTGACCCACACGCTACCGGCACGCAATGCCTTGGCGGTCAGGTGGGCTTTGGACAGGTTGGCGGTCCACACCGCAGCTGCGAGGCCGTAAGGCGTGTCGTTGGCGATCTGAATGGCTTCTTCGGCGGTGTCAAAAGTCAGCACCGACAATACCGGACCGAAAATCTCTTCCTGGGCGATCTTCATGGCATTGGTCACGCCATCGAAAATCGTCGGCTCGACGTAAGTCCCGCCGGTTTCCTGAAGGATGCGCTTGCCGCCCACCACCAGCTTGGCGCCGTCCGAATGCCCGGCTTCGATGTACGACAGCACGGTATTCATCTGCTGAGTGTCGACCAGTGCGCCCACTGTCGTCGCCGGGTCCAGCGGATTGCCTGGCTTCCAGCCTTTGAGGGCTTCGATGACCATCGGCAGGAATTTGTCTTTGATCGAACGCTCCACCAGCAGGCGCGAACCGGCGGTGCAGACTTCGCCCTGGTTGAAGGCAATGGCACTGGCAGCGGATTCGGCCGCAGCCTGCAAGTCCGGAGCGTCGGCAAAAACGATGTTCGGGCTCTTGCCGCCAGCTTCCAGCCAGACGCGCTTCATGTTCGATTCGCCGGAGTAAACCAGCAATTGCTTGGCGATTTTGGTCGAGCCGGTGAACACCACGGTGTCCACATCCATGTGCAGGGCCAGCGCCTTGCCCACGGTGTGCCCGTAACCCGGTACGACGTTGAGCACGCCTGCCGGAATACCCGCTTCAATCGCCAGCTGAGCGATGCGAATGGCGGTCAGTGGGGATTTTTCCGAAGGCTTGAGCACCACCGAGTTACCGCTGGACAGCGCCGGGCCAAGTTTCCAGCAGGCCATCAACAGCGGGAAGTTCCACGGCACGATGGCCGCAACGACGCCGATGGCTTCACGTGTCACCAGACCCAGTTGGTCGTGTGGGGTGGCGGCGACCTCGTCATACAGCTTGTCGATCGCTTCACCGCTCCAGCTCAAGGCCTGAGCCGCGCCGGGGACGTCGATGCTGAAGGAGTCGCTGATGGGCTTGCCCATGTCCAGGGTTTCCAGCAGCGCCAGCTCTTCTACGTTCTTGTTCAGCAGGGCGGCGAAGCGCAGCATGGCTGCCTTGCGCTTGACCGGTGCCAGGCGCGACCATGCACCCGAATTGAACGTCTTGCGTGCGCTTTCAACGGCGCGTTGGGCGTCGGCCGTGTCGCAACTTGCAACTTTGGCCAGCAGGCGGCCATCAACCGGGCTGATGCATTCGAATGTCTCGCCAGACGCGGCGTCGGTGTACTCACCGTTGATAAACGCGCGGCCTTCAATCTTCAGGTCCTTGGCGCGTTTTTCCCAGTCAGCATGGCTCAGGGTGGTCATTCGTATGTCCTCCGCTTGTATCGATTAAGGTGTGCAGGGGCGGCGAATCAGAGGCATAACACAGCTCATCTGCAATTCGTCACGCTCAGGCAACGGCACTCACCACCCTAAACCAGTGATCCGGCGATTTCCAATATCTTTGACATAACCGGGTCAAACGGTGCTGATATGTTCGTTTTATGCAACATGGGCCCAGATGCATTTGGCACTATGTCGTCAGCGCTTCGTCAAATCAGCAACACTCCATCTACCGCGAGGGGAAGAAATGACTATCGACAGCATCGTGGACTTCAGCGAAGCCGGCACCGCGCCCGAGCACTATCGCCCTGCCCCGGAAAAAATCTTCAAGGGCGACCCCGAGCAGACTGTTTACAACCACTACAACAGCCCCTGCGGCCAGCTCAATGCGGGCGTCTGGGAAGGTAAGGTCGGGCATTGGTCGGTCAATTTCACCGAGCATGAATATTGCGAAATCGTGCAGGGCGTTTCAGTCCTGCGCGACGAAGATGGCAACTCGAAAACCCTGCGCGCAGGCGACCGCTTTGTGATCCCGGCGGGTTTCAAAGGGACGTGGGAAGTGCTGGAGCCTTGCCGGAAAATCTATGTGGCGTTCGAGCAAAAGTAGTAATTATGTAGTGCACATGGCTGGCTAGCCGGGAGGATGCTGATGACGTCCAGGAAGGACATCAACTCACTTAAAGGACTACGTTCATGACCAATGAAGAAATCATCCAGCAACTTCAATACCTGATCGGCAGCCGCTACGTGCCTACCGTCAAGGCATACATCGGCGAATTGACGGCTCGCGAGCGCGTCGTCAGCTCGAAGGATTTTGTCACGCGCGAGTTCGACATCAATCGGATCAGCGTGGACATTGATGGCGCGGGGCGTATTGCGGCGTTTAGTTTCGGTTGAGACGCTGGCGGCGCACGACAATCTGTGGGACCGGCTTCAGCCGGGAAGAGGCCGGTACATTCGCCGAATTCTCTTCGTCAGGAATACCTTATTCCCGGATAAATCCGGTCCCACAGGGTTCTGCGAACCTTCAGAAGCACAAATAAAAAAGGCCCGTATCGTGAGATACGGGCCTTTTTCACAAGAAGAAAATCAATTACTTGATTTTGGCTTCTTTGTAGATCACGTGCTTGCGAACCCGCGGATCGAATTTTTTGATTTCGATTTTATCCGGAGTGGTGCGCTTGTTCTTATCGGTGGTGTAGAAATGGCCTGTACCAGCGCTCGACACCAAACGGATCAATTCACGCATGACTTTCTCCCTTAAATTTTGCCGTCGCGACGGAGTTCAGCAAGAACGACAGTGATGCCGCGCTTGTCGATGATACGCATGCCTTTGGCAGATACGCGCAGACGAACAAAACGTTTCTCTTCTTCAACCCAGAAGCGGTGATGCTGCAGGTTTGGCAGGAAACGACGACGGGTTTTGTTGTTTGCGTGGGAAATGTTATTCCCAGTCACCGGACCCTTACCGGTAACTTGACATACTCTCGACATGCCTCAGCCCTCTAAAACCACATGCCCAACCCGGCATGGGTTGGCCGCTTAATCTCTCAGTCATTTGGCGCCAGGCGCCGCGTTTCTTTAAGGGTCTTACCGGCTACACCTACAGTGAAGGAACCGGGCCCCTAGAAAAGAGCGCTGCTTTATACCAGAAAGGGTTTGGTGTCACAACAGGCAAACCACTTTACCCTTCACGGCGCAACGCCTTCAGCCCGCCAGTCTGGCGGTTGTGCGGGGTGATAGCAAATCTACCGCCGGTCGGGTCGTAGCGATTGTCCTGCGCCAGCGCATGGTCTAGGGTAACTCACTCACCAGACTGCGCCAGCAGATGGGGCCCTTTTCTGAACAGGAATCTAGCCATGCGTCTTGCTGCGATACCGTTTTTGCTCGCGCCCTTGTTGTTTCCGGTCATGGCTCATGCCGCGACGGCCCTGAGCGTTTGTACCGAGGCGAGCCCTGAAGGCTTCGACGTCGTGCAGTACAACTCGCTGACCACCACCAACGCCTCGGCAGATGTGCTGATGAACCGTCTGGTGGACTTCGATGCCCAGAGCGGCAAGCTGGTGCCGAGCCTGGCCCAGAGCTGGACGGTGTCCCCTGACGGCCTGACCTACGACTTCAAACTGCGTTCGGGGGTGAAATTCCATCACACCGATTACTTCTCCCCTGCTCGCGAACTGAATGCCGATGATGTGGTGTTCAGCTTCCAGCGCATGCTCGATCCACAGAACCCGTGGCACAAGGTCGCGCAGAGCGGCTTCCCTCACGCGCAATCCATGCAGCTGCCTGCGTTGATCAAGAAAATTGACGCGCCGGACCCGTTGACCGTGCGCTTCACCCTTGATCACCCGGATTCGACCTTCCTCGCCACCTTGAGCATGGGCTTCGCCTCGATCTACTCGGCCGAGTACACCGCGCAACTGCTCAAGGCCGGAAAGCCGGAACTGCTGAACAGCCAGCCAATCGGCACCGGGCCGTTCGTGTTCAAGCGCTTCCAGAAAGACGCTGTGGTGCGTTACGCCGCCAACCCGGACTATTTCGCTGGCAAGCCTGGGGTCGACACCCTGATCTACGCCATCACGCCGGACGCCAACGTGCGCCTGCAGAAAATCCGCCAGAACGAATGCCAGATCACCCTTTCGCCCAAGCCGCTGGATATCCAGGAAGCCGCGAAAGACCCGGCCCTGAAAATCGAGAAAACCGAAGCCTTCATGACGGCGTTTCTGGCCATCAACAGCCAGCATCCGCCGTTCGACAAGGCCGAAGTCCGTCAGGCCGTGAACCTGGCGTTCGACAAGGACAGCTACCTCAAAGCCGTCTTTGAAGGTACAGCGGAAGCGGCCAATGGCCCATTCCCGCCCAACACCTGGAGCTACGCCAAGGACTTGCCGGGCTACAAGCATGACGCCGCCAAAGCCAGGGAGTTGCTGACCAAGGCCGGTTTCAAGGATGGTTTCAAAACCACGATCTGGACTCGGCCGTCCGGCAGCCTGCTGAACCCGAACCCAAGCCTCGGCGCACAATTGCTGCAGGCGGATCTGGGCAAGATCGGCATCACGGCTGAAATCAAAGTCATCGAATGGGGCGAGCTGATTCGGCGCGCCAAGGCCGGCGAGCATGATCTGCTGTTCATGGGCTGGGCAGGCGATAACGGTGATCCGGATAACTTCCTGACGCCGCAGTTCTCCTGCGCAGCCGTGAAGTCCGGCACCAATTTCGCCCGCTATTGCGATGCGACTCTGGACAAGCTGATCAGCGACGGCAAAGCCATCAGTGATCAGGCGGCGCGCAGCAAGTTGTATGTGCAGGCGCAGACGGAGATTCAGCAGCAAGCCTTGTGGCTACCGCTGGCGCACCCAACCGCCGCCGTCATCACCCGCAAGGATGTCAGCGGTTATCAGGTCAGCCCGTTTGGTCGTCAGGATTTCTTCAAGGTGCAGGTGAAGTAAGCTGGCGGAGGTGATGTAGGAGTGCGCTTGCCCGCGATGGCGATTTAGCTAACCCAGGACTTTATCGGCTGCCATTGAAGGTCCTGCGGCCCTTATCGCGGGCAAGCGCGCTCCTACAGCGTTCTATGTGTGTTGTGCGAGACCGCTGTGTCAGGTCGTTCAATGCCCTTTGATTTTTGTAGGAGCTGCCGAAGGCTGCGAAAGCGAGCTGTCTGGCACACCGCATTCGCAGCCTCCGGCAGCTCCTACAAGATTTACTGTGTGCCGTCGTTTCGCACCGTACTCTGCAACCCCGCCAGCAACAGCCGCTGATACAACTCCTCTTTCCAGCCCTGGGGCTGGTCGAGTTGCATGCGCTCCAGGTGGGGCATGAAGGCGGCGGGTTCTGGGGCGTCCAGGGTGGCTTTGCCCAGTTCGATGATTTCCGTGAGCTTGAACTTGCTTTCCAGCCAGTTCAGCGCCCGCAGCAGATCGCGCTCCTCGGGATTGAAGTCGCAACCCAGGGGGTATTCGGGAAAAAGTTGCGAATAGTGCTCAGCAATCTCCTGAAGGCGTTCAGAGGTGTTATGTGCGAAGCGCGGGTCAATGCGAAAGTCCTTGGGCAGCTTGCCCATCTTTTGCGCCTGCTCGATCAAACCCGGCTGAAAGCGCGAATCGCTAATATTGAGCATCGCCTCGATGACCGCTGCGTCGGTTTTGCCGCGTAAGTCGGCGATACCGTATTCGGTCACCACAATGTCGCGCAGGTGTCGCGGAATAGTGGTGTGGCCGTATTCCCAGACAATATTAGACGTCACATCGCCACCCGATTCGCGCCAGCTGCGCAGGATCAGAATCGAGCGCGCGTCTTCCAGGGCGTGGGCCTGGGCTACAAAGTTGTACTGGCCGCCGACGCCGCTCACCACCCTGCCATCCGCCAACTGATCGGAAACCGCTGCGCCCATCAGGGTCACGGTGAACGCGCTGTTGATGAAACGCGCATCCCGCCGTTGCAGGCGTTTGAGCTGTTCGTCACCGTACAGCTCGTTGATGTAGCTGATGGCGGTCATGTTGAACTGACTCAGACGTTCAGCGGGTAACTCCCGCAGGCGCTCATAAAAACTCTGCGGCCCGAGGAAGAAACCGCCATGCACCATGACGCCATCGGTGTAGGCCGATTCGTCCAGAGCGCCCGCGTTGGCTTCCTGCTGGCGCGGCACGTCGGGGTAGACCTTGCGCCGAATGATCCCGGCATCGACCAGCACCAGCAGGCCGTTGACCAGCATCTCGCTGCAACCGTAAAGCCCGGAAACGAACGGCGCCACACCACCTTCGCGGTCGATCAGGGTTTGCCAGTCGCTGATATTCAGCTCGTTGAGCACCGCACGATACGTATCGTTATCCGCCTGGCGAGCGAGCAACGCGGCGGTCAGCGCGTCGCCCATGGAGCCGATGCCGATCTGCAAGGTGCCGCCGTCACGCACCAGAGTGCTGGCGTGCAGACCTATGAAATGGTCCTGAAAGCCCACCGGCATGTTCGGCGTGGAAAACAGCGTGCTGCGCTCTTCTTCGCTGACCAGAAAATCGAAGTCGGCCTCGTTCAGCTCAGAGTCGCCGGGCATATACGGCAAATCAGCATGGACTTGCCCGACCATCAAGATGGTTTCCCCGGCGGCACGACGCTTGGCAATCATCGGCAGCAGGTCGAGGGTCACGTCCGGGTTGCAGCTCAGGCTCAGCTTGCCGGGGTGCTGTTCGTCACGAGCCACCAGCTGTGCGACAAGGTTGAGGCCGCTGGCATTGATATCCCGCGCCGCATGGCTGTAGTTGCTGCTGATGTAATCCTGCTGGGCCGGGGCGCTGTTGAGCAGGCTGCCGGGCTGCATGAAGAATTGCTGCACGCGGATGTTGGCAGGCAGGCTGTCTGAGTGCAGGTCGGCGAGAAACTCAAGCTCGGGGTAGTCGTCGAAAATCCGCTCCAGAAACGGCTGCAGAAACCTGCCCTGCAAACCATCCCCTACCTGCGGGCGTCCAAGGCTCAGCGCGGTATAGATCGTCAGCTGCCGCTCGGGCATCTGCTTGATCCGGTCATACAGCGCGTTGACGAAACGATTCGGCTTGCCCAGCCCCAATGGAATGCCCATGTGGATATGCGTCGGCAACTGCGCGATGACGTGGGCAACGGTTTGATCAATGGAACAGGACTGCGACATCGAATCCTCCTGGGCTTTTTATTGGATGGAGGTTGGACCGGGGTTCAGGCGGATTTGCTGCAACAACCCCAGTAGGAGCTGCCGGAGGCTGCGAAAGCGGTGTATCAGACAGACCGCCTTCGCAGCCTTCGGCAGCTCCTACAGGGATATTTATTTCCTCAAAAACGCGGCATGCAGCTCTGCCAATGTCTTGAAGTGATAAGTCGGCTTCTCCGCCTGCAATTCCTCATGGCTACCGAAACCATAGCCCACGGCCGCGACGTCCAGGCCGTTGCGCAGGCCGCCGATGAGGTCGTGTTTGCGGTCGCCGATCATCAAGGTCTGTTTCGGGTCGAGCTTTTCCTCGGCGAGCAAATGCGCGATCAGTTCGACTTTATCGGTGCGGGTGCCGTCCAACTCGCTGCCGTAGATGAATTTGAAATGCCGGGCGAAATCGAAGTGACGGGCGATTTCGTGGGCAAACACCCAGGGCTTGGACGTGGCGATGTACAGCGTGCGGCCTTGGTCGGCCAATTCATCGAGCAACTCAAACACACCATCGAACACCAGGTTTTCGTACAGCCCGGTGACTTTGAAACGCTGGCGATAGAAGCCCACCGCTTCCCAGGCTTTGGCCTCGTCGAAATCGTACTGATGCATGAACTGCTGCAACAGCGGCGGGCCGATGAAGTGTTCTAGCTGCGCGAGGTCCGGTTCGTCGATGCCCAGTTGCTCAAGGGCGAACTGGATCGAACGGGTAATGCCCTGACGCGGATCGGTCAGGGTGCCGTCCAGGTCAAACAGAATGTTTTGGTAGTGCATGCAAACTCCCATAGGGTTATTTCGGACATCGCTTTTGATCAAAACCAACTTTTCTGGTTTGAAATGCGCGTCTGTAGGAGTGAGCTTGCTCGCGATGGCGTTCGCACAGGCGATATATGTATTGACTGGCAGAACGCTATCGCGAGCAAGCTCACTCCTACAGGTCCTGTGTTGGCATTGAATTAACAGGGCTGGTCGAAACCCTCAGCCAGATGCAAATCCTTGAGCTTCACGTAATTGGCCGCGCTGTACGGAAAGAAGGCGATTTCTTTCTCGGTCAGCGGCCGAACCTGCTTCACCGGACGGCCGACGTAGAGAAAACCGCACTCCAGTGTCTTGCCCGGCGGCACCAGGCTGCCTGCGCCGATGATCACTTCGTCTTCAACCACGGCGCCGTCCATGATGGTGCTGCCCATGCCGATCAGGATGCGATTGCCGATGCGGCAGCCGTGGAGCATGACCTTGTGGCCGATGGTCACTTCGTCGCCGATCAGCAACGGGAAGCCGTCAGGGTTGAACGGCCCGGCGTGGGTGATGTGCAGAACACTGCCGTCCTGCACGCTGGTGCGCGCGCCGATGCGGATGCGGTGCATGTCGCCGCGAATCACCGTCAGCGGCCAGACCGAGCTGTCGGCGCCGATTTCGACATCGCCGAGCACGACCGCCGAATAGTCGACAAACGCCCGTTCGCCAAGCGCTGGAGTGTGGTTCTGGAACGTACGGATGGCCACGATAGGCTCCTTCTTTGGCGTCGATAGCTGCGGACCGCGCCGATTGTAATTAAGATGCGTGGGTGTTTCTTCCAGCCAAGGTGCAAAACCGTGAGCGCGAACAACCCTCTTCTGCAATCCTACGACCTGCCACCTTTTTCGGCGATTCGTGCCGAGCATGTCAAACCTGCCATTGAACAGATTCTTGCCGACAACCGCGCAGCGATTGCCGAGATCCTCGTCAAACAAGGCTCGCAGCCTACATGGGCCGGGCTTGTATTGGCGATGGACGAACTCAACGACCGCCTCGGCGCCGCCTGGAGCCCGGTCAGCCACCTGAACGCCGTGTGCAACAGCGCCGAACTGCGTGATGCCTACGAGTCGTGCCTGCCCGCATTGAGCGCCTACTCCACCGAGATGGGCCAGAACCGCGAACTGTTCCAGGCCTTCGAAGCCTTGGCCAACAGCCCGGAAGCCGCCAGTTTCGACGTGGCGCAGAAAACCATTCTGGAACAGGCCCTGCGCGATTTCCGCCTGTCGGGTATCGATCTGCCGCCCGAGCAGCAAAAGCGTTATGCCGAAGTTCAGAGCAAGCTGTCGGAGCTGGGTAGCCAGTTTTCCAACCAGTTGCTCGATGCTACTCAGGCCTGGACCAAACTGGTCGCTGACGAAGCAACGCTGGCCGGTCTGACCGATTCCGCCAAGCAGCAAATGGCCGCCGCAGCCAAGGCCAAGGATCTGGAAGGCTTCCTGATCACTCTGGAATTCCCGAGCTACTACGCGGTGATGACCTACGCCGAAGACCGCGCCCTGCGTGAAGAAGTCTATGCGGCGTACTGCACCCGCGCGTCGGACCAGGGCCCGAATGCAGGCAAAAACGATAACGGCCCGGTGATGGAGCAGATTCTCGATCTGCGTCAGGAACTGGCCCAGCTGTTGGGTTTCGCCAGCTTCTCTGAGCTGAGCCTGGCGACCAAGATGGCTGAGTCCAGCGATCAGGTGCTGACCTTCCTGCGCGATCTGGCCAAGCGTAGCAAGCCGTTTGCCGCGCAAGACCTGCAACAGCTCAAGGCCTACGCCGCCGAACAAGGCTGCCCGGACCTGCAAAGCTGGGACAGCGGCTTTTATGGCGAGAAACTCCGTGAGCAGCGCTACAGCGTTTCTCAGGAAGCTCTGCGCGCCTACTTCCCCATCGATAAAGTGCTGGGCGGCCTGTTTGCCATCGTCCAGCGTCTGTACGGCATCGAAATCGCCGAGCAGAAAGGCTTTGATACCTGGCATCCAGACGTGCGCCTGTTCGAGATCAAGGAAAACGGCCAGCACGTCGGGCGTTTCTTCTTCGACCTGTATGCCCGCGCCAACAAGCGAGGCGGTGCCTGGATGGACGGCGCTCGCGACCGTCGCCGCACGGCCGAAGGCCAGCTGCAAAGCCCGGTGGCCAATCTGGTCTGCAACTTCACCCCGGCGTCGCCTGGCCAGCCTGCATTGCTGACCCACGACGAAGTCACCACCCTGTTCCACGAGTTCGGCCACGGTCTGCATCACCTGCTGACCCGCGTCGAGCATGCTGGCGTGTCCGGCATCAACGGCGTGGCCTGGGATGCAGTGGAATTGCCAAGCCAGTTCATGGAGAACTGGTGCTGGGAGCCTGAAGGTCTGGCGCTGATTTCCGGTCATTACAAAACCGGCGAGGCCTTGCCGCAGGACCTGCTGGAAAAAATGCTCGCAGCGAAAAATTTCCAGTCCGGCCTGATGATGGTGCGCCAGCTGGAGTTTTCGCTGTTCGACTTCGAACTGCACGCCACCCATGGCGACGGCCGCAGCGTGGCCCAGGTACTGGAAGGCATCCGTGACGAAGTGTCGGTGATGCGTCCGCCTGCCTACAACCGCTTCCCGAACAGCTTCGCTCACATCTTCGCCGGGGGTTATGCGGCGGGTTACTACAGCTACAAGTGGGCTGAAGTGCTGTCGGCCGATGCGTTCTCGAAGTTCGAAGAAGACGGCGTGCTCAATGCCGAGACTGGCCGCGCATTCCGCGAAGCGATTCTGGCGCGCGGCGGCTCCCAGGCGCCGATGGTGCTGTTCGTCGACTTCCGCGGACGCGAGCCGTCGATTGACGCACTCTTGCGCCACAGTGGCTTGAGTGAGGAAGCGGCAGCATGACCGATACACCGGTAGTCATTACCAAGAAACGCTTCATCGCCGGGGCTGTCTGCCCGGCGTGCAGCGAGCCGGACAAACTCATGATGTGGACCGAAAACACCGTTCCCCATCGCGAGTGTGTGGCTTGCGGCTATAGCGACACCCTCAACGAGCAGGGCAATTCGGTACCCAACGAGCTAGGCACGCGGGTCAACAAGATCGCGGTCAAGCCTGCTGATCCGAAGGTGCAGGGCGTGCAGTTCTTCCCGAATCCAAAGCTGAAAAAGCCGGTTGATCCGAGTTGATCTCAGCTGCAACGCAGGACGTGGGACCGGCTTTAGCCGGGAAGGCGCCAGTACATCCGATGCATAGATTGCGTTAGGAATAATGTCTTCCCGGCTAAAGCCGGTCCCACAGAAATTTCGTGCAAACAGATTGGCCGCTGATCGCCTGGTAGCTAAATTTCTCGTTTCTCCTGTACTGTATGCACATACAGCTGCAGGAGAAATCCCATGTCCCTGATTTTCCCGCCTCGCGGCCGGGGCACGGCCAGTAATCCGCATAACCGCTTCGCGCCGTCCCGCTCTGTGGCTGAGGACGACGGCTGGTATCAGGAAGTGCCGATGACCCAAGGCACCCAGGTCACCACCGAGACCGCCAAGAGCATCATCACCCGCAACAGCTCGCCGGACATTCCCTTCGATCGCTCCATCAACCCCTATCGCGGTTGCGAGCACGGCTGCATTTACTGCTACGCAAGGCCTAGCCATGCCTATTGGGATATGTCGCCGGGGTTGGATTTCGAGACGAAGCTGATCGCCAAGACCAACGCCGCAGCGGTGCTGGAGCAGCAGTTGTCCAAGCCTGGCTATCGCTGTGCGCCGATCACCTTGGGTGCCAACACCGATCCGTATCAGCCTATCGAACGCGAATACAAAATCACCCGCGCCGTGCTTGAGGTGCTGCTGCGCTATCGCCATCCGGTGACGATCATCACCAAAGGCTCGTTGATCCTGCGGGATCTGGACTTGCTGGCGGAGCTCGCCAAGCAGAACCTGATTTCCGTGTTCATCAGCCTGACCACCCTGGACGACGAGCTCAAACGCATTCTTGAACCGCGGGCGGCAGCGCCCAAGGCCAGGTTGCGGGCGATCCGGGTGATGCGCGATGCGGGGATTCCGGTTGGTGTGTTGTGCGCGCCGATGATCCCTATGATCAACGACATGGAGTTGGAAACGATCCTTGCCGAGGCCAAGGCGGCCGGGGCGTTGAGCGCCAGTTACGTGATGCTGCGCCTGCCGCTGGAGGTCGCGCCGCTGTTCGAAGAATGGCTGCACGCTCACTACCCGCAAAGGGCCGAGCATGTGCGGAGTCTGGTGCGCCAAGTGCGCGGCGGGGAAATCTACGACAGCCGCTTTGGCGTGCGTATGCGCGGCGAAGGACCGTTTGCTGACTTGCTGGCGCAGCGCTACGGGATGGCGATCAAGCGCTTGGGGTTGAACAAACGTGAAAGCTTCAACCTGAACTGCGAAGCGTTCTGCCCACCGGGTGGGCAGATGTCGTTGTTGTAGAAGGCTCCACTTCACTTGTAGGAGCTGCCGAAGGCTGCGAAAGCGATGTTCCTGCCAAATCGCCTTCGCAGCCTGCGGCAGCTCCTACAGGTTTATGCAGGGCCTATGCCTTACGCGGTTTAAGCCGATAAGCGATGCCCATGACAATCAACCACACCGGGATCAGCAGCACCGAAAGCGAAATGCCGGGAGTGACGGACATGATCACCAGAATCCCTAACAGAAACGCCAGGCAGACGTAGTTGGTCGCCGGATAGCCCCAGCTTTTGTACTCGGTCTCCTCCCCGGCTTCGCGCTTGGCCTTGCGGAACTTCAAGTGCGTGATGCTGATGATGATCCAGTTCAATACCAGCGCCGACACTACCAACGCCATGAGCAATTCGAACGCCTTGGCGGGCATGACGTAGTTGATCAGCACGCACAGGCCGGTTGCGGTGGCGGACACGCCAAGGGCCAGCAGCGGCACACCACGGCGGTTGACTTTGAGCAGTGCCTTGGGCGCATTGCCTTGCATCGCCAGGCCAAACAACATGCGGCTGTTGCTGTAGACGCAGCTGTTATAGACCGACAGCGCAGCCGTCAGCACCACGATGTTAAGAATCGTGGCGACCACGTTGCTGTCCAGCGCATGGAAGATCAGCACGAACGGGCTGCCGCCGGTCACGACTTTCTGCCACGGGTACAGCGAGAGCAGGATGCCCAGCGCGCCGACGTAGAAAATCAGAATCCGGTAGATAACCTGATTGGTCGCCTTGGGAATGCTGCGCTTCGGGTCCTCTGCTTCTGCGGCGGTAATACCCACCAGCTCCAGGCCACCGAAAGAAAACATGATGAAGGCCATGGCCATCACCAGTCCGCTGATCCCGTTGGGGAAGAAGCCGCCGTATTGCCAGAGGTTGGCAACGCTGGCATCAGGGCCACCGGTGCCGCTGGCCAGCAGCCAGCCACCGAAGGCAATCATGCTGACGATGGCGATGATCTTGATCATGGAGAACCAGAACTCCATCTCGCCGAAGATCTTCACGCTGGTCAGGTTGATCAGGTTAATGGCGACGAAGAAGATCGCGGCAGACACCCAGGTCGGCGTCTCAGGCCACCAGTACTGTACGTACTGACCCACGGCGGTAAGTTCGGCCATGCCCACCAGCACATACAGCACCCAGTAGTTCCAGCCGGACATGAAACCGGCGAACGGCCCCCAATAGCGATTGGCGAAATGGCTAAACGTGCCGGCCACAGGCTCTTCAACCACCATTTCGCCCAGCTGGCGCATGATGAAGAAGGCGATTGCTCCGGCGATGGCGTAACCCAGGATGACCGAGGGGCCAGCCATGTTGATCGTGTGGGCAATGCCCAGGAAAAGCCCGGTACCAATGGCGCCGCCGAGGGCGATCAGCTGGATATGCCGATTCTTGAGCCCCCTATGCAGCTGAGTAGCGGAGTTTTGTTCGTTCATGAAGGGTCCTGATCCATGTGGGGATACCGAGAGGAAATAAGCCGCCAATCCGTGCTGTGAACGTGGCTTGTATAAACCAGATTGCAAATCAGATGCCACGTATCAGCCGACTGGTTTTTCATGCGCAGCAAAAAGAGCACGCAGGCTACCCGCCATTGGCCAAGCGTCAAGCAGAAACTGTTACGCTTTGCGCCCGAAGCCCTTGAATTCCGACGGATCACGCACCGATGAAAGTCAACGAGATCGACGATTTTGATTTGAAAATTCTGACGCTGTTGCAGGGCAACGGCCGCCTGACCAATCAGGAACTCAGCGACCTCATCGGGTTGTCCGCCTCGCAATGCTCTCGCCGCCGGATTGGTCTTGAGCAGGCCCAACTGATCCTCGGCTACCACGCAAGGCTGGCGCCCCAGGCAATGAATCTGGAGGTGGTAGCGATGGTCGAGGTCAAGCTGATCAGCCATCGCCCGGAACATTCAGACGGCTTCCAGGCGTTCATCGGTACCGAAAGCGCAATCATCGATGCGTACAAAACCACGGGTGATGCGGACTACAACCTCAAGGCCGCTGTCGCGGATCTGGCCAGCCTGAATCAGCTGATGGGCAGAATCTCCGCGACCAACTGTGTGTCTTACCTCAAGACATCCGTCGTCCTTGAGCGGCTGAAAGAAAACAGCATCGCGACCGTGTGAGCTTTTGCACCTGCTTGGTTCGTTTTTATGTGTGGTGCGCGCGATTGGCGCGTATTGCTGTGATTGAATGCGTAGATTGTGCATTTTGTAAGGTTTAAATGCGTGATGATTTCCCTTTGTGTAGGATGGCCGCTCGTTCTGTGAGTCATTGATGGCCCGGGTCCGTGTTCCGCCTCTTTTTTCAGGAGTAGTCAGCAAAAATGTTTGCCCACGTCGAGTCTTATGGTGGTGATCCGATCCTGTCGTTGATGGATGCGTTTCACAAAGATCCCAATGCAGCCAAGGTCAACCTCAGTATTGGTCTGTACTACGACGAGCTGGGACGGATTCCGCGTCTGGCTTCGGCGGTTGAAGCTCAGCGTCAGCTCCTTGAGGGGCCGCAGGCCGCTTGCGTCTACCTGCCGATGGAAGGTCTGGACAGCTATCGTCGTGGCGTTCAGGAACTGCTGTTCGGCGCACAACACCCTGTGTTGCTGGCTGGCCGTATCGCCACCATCCAGACAGTGGGTGGCTCGGGTGCGTTGAAAGTCGGTGCGGACTTCCTCAAGTCGGCGTATCCGGATTCGCAGGTATGGGTCAGTGATCCGACCTGGGAAAACCACCATGCACTGTTTGGCGGCGCGGGCTTCAAGGTCAACACCTACCCCTACTTCGACGCAGCCACCGGCGGCGTGAACTTCGAAGGCATGCTCGGCGCGCTGCGAAATCTGCCGCCGTACAGCATCGTCCTGCTGCACCCGTGCTGCCACAACCCGACGGGCGCCGACCTGTCCATCGCTCAGTGGGATCAACTGATCGAGCTGGTCGCCGAGCGCCAGCTGATCCCGTTCCTGGACACCGCCTATCAAGGTTTTGGCGAAGGTATGGAGCGTGATGCCTACGCGATCCGCGCCATGGCCGACGCGGGCTTGACCGTGCTGGTCAGCAACTCGTTCTCGAAAATTTTCTCGCTCTATGGCGAGCGCGTCGGTGGCTTGTCGGTTGTTTGCCCGGATGCAGCCATGGCTGACAAAGTGCTGGGGCAACTCAAGGCGACGGTTCGCCGTAACTACTCCAGCCCGCCAAAACACGGCGCATTGGTGGTGTCTGCGGTGCTCAACGACCCGCAGTTGCGCAACCAGTGGCTGGCCGAAGTTGAAGCCATGCGTCTGCGCATCATCGACATGCGCCAACAGCTGGTGGCTGCCCTCAAGGTAAAAATGCCGCAGCGCGACTTCAGCTATATCCTGCGTCAGAGCGGGATGTTCAGTTACACCGGCTTCAGCAGCGCGCAAGTAGACAAGCTGCGAAACGAACACGCCGTTTATCTGATCAGCAGCGGCCGAGTGTGCATGGCTGGCTTGAACGAGCAGAATCTCGGTAAGGTAGTCGACGCTTTCGCCAGTGTGTGCGAGGGCTGAGGCGCGTTTAATACCGTTGGAATAGTCGCCGCTGGCGATGGGCTACCAGTGCCGTCTGGCTGGAAGCCCCGTGCCAGAGCGCTACATTCAGTTTCAGTTAAGTTTTGACGGTTAGCCTGCAAATCTGCGTGACCCCGTTGGGCGCTGACAAACGGATTTGTTGATGCGATGCCAGTAGTACGGATTTTCTTCGGGCAGCAGTTGAAATCCACATCAATCCGTCAAGAGGATGAGACATGAGCGACCTGGATAAAAATGATTTGCCTGCAGTGGCCGACGCCAAGCCACAGGCTGAATCTGCCGATGTTGCACTCGCGCACATCGTTGAAGGCTTCAAGCATTTTCGTCATGAAGTCTTCCCTGAGCAGCAAGAATTGTTCAAGAAACTCGCCACGGCTCAGCAGCCGCGTGCCATGTTCATTACCTGCGCCGATTCGCGCATCGTGCCGGAGCTGATCACTAACAGTTCGCCGGGCGACCTGTTTGTAACCCGTAACGTGGGCAACGTCGTTCCACCTTATGGCCCCATGAATGGCGGTGTTTCCACGGCCATCGAATATGCGGTCATGGCCTTGGGCGTTCACCACATCATTGTGTGTGGTCACTCCGATTGCGGCGCAATGCGCGCAGTCCTGAACCCGAAAAGCCTGGCGAAAATGCCGACGGTTACCGCCTGGCTGCGCCATGCCGAGGTAGCTCGCACGGTGGTTGAAGACAACTGCCATTGCACCGGCGAAAAAGAAACGATGCATGTTCTGACCGAAGAGAACGTCATCGCTCAGTTGCAGCACCTGCGTACACACCCTTCGGTAGCGTCAAAAATGGCCAGCGGTGAGTTATTCATCCATGGCTGGGTGTACGACATCGAAACCTGTGGGATCAAAGCCTACGACGCGGAGCAAGGTCGCTTCCTGGCGCTGGATGGCGATCATCCGACACCAACGGCTACGCCAAAATCTCGCTATTGATGGCTTCGCTACCAGGGTCTTGACCCTGGAAACGCGACTTTAATTTCGTTCAGACACCTGACGGTGCGCTCCAAGCGCGCCGTGAGGCGTCGTCACGTCTGAAGAAAACCGGAGAGTCCTCATGGGCATAACTCAACTGAAATCCGTCTTGCCACGAGAACTGCTCGCTTCCGTAGTGGTTTTCCTCGTGGCGCTGCCTCTGTGCATGGGTATCGCCATTGCCTCGGGCATGCCGCCAGCCAAGGGGCTGATCACCGGCATCATCGGCGGTCTGGTGGTCGGCTGGCTGGCCGGTTCGCCGCTTCAGGTCAGTGGTCCCGCTGCGGGGTTGGCGGTGTTGGTGTTTGAAGTGGTGCGCGAACATGGCATGGCCATGCTTGGCCCGATCCTGTTACTGGCGGGGATACTGCAGATCCTGGCCGGTCGTCTCAAGCTTGGCTGCTGGTTTCGGGTAACCGCGCCAGCAGTGGTTTACGGCATGTTGGCTGGTATCGGTGTGCTGATCGTGTTGTCTCAGGCCCATGTCATGTTCGACGGCGGGCCGAAACCCTCCGGGCTGGATAACTTGATCGGCTTCCCTTCGACACTGCTTGGCGCTGTCGGGCCGGGCACTGGCATGCAGGCCGGTATCCTTGGCCTGGGTACGATTCTGGTGATGTGGCTGTGGGATAAATTCCGCCCGCAATCCCTGCGTTTCGTGCCCGGTGCATTGCTGGGTGTGGGTTTGGCGACGTTTGCGAGTCTCGCGCTGGCGTTGCAGGTCAAGCGTGTGGAAGTCCCGGACAACCTGGCAGACGCCATCGACTGGCTGCGTCCGGCTGACTTGATGAGCCTGGCCGATCCGGCGATTCTGATCGCTGCCTTTGCGGTTGCCTTTATCGCCAGCGCCGAAACCCTGCTGTCCGCCGCTGCGGTGGATCGCATGCATGACGGCCAGCGCTCGGATTTCGACAAGGAACTCAGTGCTCAGGGCGTCGGTAACGTGCTCTGCGGCTTGGTGGGCGCACTGCCCATGACCGGCGTGATCGTGCGCAGCTCGGCCAACGTGCAGGCTGGCGCGACCACGCGGATGTCGGCGATGTTCCACGGTTTATGGCTGCTGGCGTTTGTGTTGTTGCTGTCCAGCGTGCTGCAAAGCATTCCGGTGGCAAGTCTGGCAGGCGTGCTGGTGTACACCGGCTGCAAGCTGGTGGACCTCAAGGCGTTTCGTGGCCTGGGTCGTTATGGCCGGATGCCGATGTTCACCTACGCGGCCACGGCTGCGGCGATCATCTTCACCGACTTGCTGACCGGCGTGCTGGTAGGTTTCGGCATGACACTGGTCAAGCTGGCGCTGCAAGCGGCGCGCTTGAAGATCAGCCTGGTGCCAAGGGAAGCCGAGGGCGAGTTTGAATTGCGCATGGTCGGTTCGGCCACCTTCCTCAAGGTGCCAGCGTTGACCAAAGTGCTGGGCAGCATCCCCGCTGGCAGCACCGTGCATGTGCCGTTGAGCAACCTGAGCTACATCGACCACTCTTGCCTTGAGCTACTGGAAGAATGGGGCCGCGCCAACGCCGCTCAAGGTTCGCGATTGATCATCGAACCGCGTGGGTTGAAGCGCAGGTTGGAGGGGAGATTGACCACGACGACCGGGGTTGGGTCAGCAGCGTCCCAGGCTTGATAGACAGTCCCGTTGGAGCGAGGCTTGCCCGCGAACCAGCCACCTCGGTATGCCAGATACACTGAGGTGGCTGGTTCGCGGGCAAGCCTCGCTCCAACAGAGCTACCTGTTCCTACCCCCGATCCAACTCCAGCCCGATCCCCAGCTGTCGCGACAGGCACGGCCAGCGTTTCCACGCGGCTTCGGTGTCCGGGCTGGTGAGGCGGTCGCGGTAGGCTTCGACCGAGTCCAGCGCGAAGCTTTCCTCATCAAGCAATTGATCCACGGCGTGATGCACCGCTTCATCCAGTTGGTTGGCGAATGCTTCACCGATCAATTGATGAGCAATGACGCTGGCCACCGTCGTGTTCGACGGGATCAGCGGCTGGCCGAAATGCTTGATGTACAGGTCGTTGACTTCTTCAACCAGCCGGTGCGCCAGATAGGCTTCGTCCAGCAGGCTGTCCAGCCCTTCGTGACCGTCCATGATTGCCGGTGGTGCAGTGAAAAAATGCTCGGCGATTTTCAGGACCGGTTTGATTTGCCCTTCAATGCCGGCCTCGATGGAAACCTGGTGGGCGGCGTCGAGCAGGTCGGGCACCAGATCGATATAAGCGCTGACAAAACGCGTCAGCACGCCACGGGCATCGACGTCCGGAAGGTCGATGGCGGGATGAAGATGGGGTAACTGGGTTTCAAGTTGACGCAACAATTGGCCGGTCGCGGCCTCGTGTTGTTGGGCACGTTGAATCTGCTCGCGCAAAGCGGCGGTGTTCATGAAAGCTCCTGACAGCGGAAAACCAGGTACGGTTTGGGGAGTTGATACGTTAGCCTGCTTACGCCAAAAGCTAAGACATATTTGTCATAACAAGTTCACATTTATGTGCGTTGGCTATTAAAAACGCCTTATCTGCCAAATATGCCGCTGAAATATCGGCATGAGCGCTTCTGTGTAGACCATTTTTGAGATTTCGCCAGTGCGTTGCGCAGCTTCGGTCCCTGTCTATACTCGGTTTTGACGGAAGTTGGCTGATGGCCGCCGAACCACGGACGCAAGTCTGGCGCGGCCTCGGGCGATATTTGTAGTAGTGACAGCCGACTCCCTTAACCGCAGGTGCGAGCCTGTGGAATAAAAAGAACAAGGGGGATCCGCAATGATGCGACGTCCGCATGTCTGGATGTCGCTCCTGTTGTGGTCGGTATTTGGTCAGGCCCAGGCGGCCTGGACTACGAACATGGCGCCCGGAGCGACACAGGTCAGCAACGCGGTATTCGATCTGCACATGATCATTTTCTGGATCTGTGTGGTGATCGGCATCGTGGTGTTTGGCGCGATGTTCTGGTCAATGATCGTGCACCGGCGCTCGACCGGTCAGACGGCTGCGCATTTCCATGAAAACACCACCGTGGAAATCCTCTGGACGCTCGTTCCATTGCTGATTCTGGTGGCGATGGCCATTCCTGCGACAAAAACCCTGATCGAAATGTACGACAACACTGAGTCGGATCTGGACATCCAGATCACCGGCTATCAGTGGAAGTGGCATTACAAATATCTGGGTCAGGACGTCGAATTCTTCAGCAATCTGGCCACCACCACTGAGCAAATCCACAACCGCGACGATAAAGGCGAGCACTATCTGCTGGAAGTCGATCAGCCGCTGGTGCTGCCCGTAGGCGAGAAAGTCCGCTTTCTGGTCACCGGTGCTGACGTTATCCATTCCTGGTGGGTGCCAGCCTTCGCGGTCAAGCGCGATGCAATCCCCGGCTTCATGAACGAGGCCTGGACCCGCATCGAGAAGCCCGGCATCTATCGGGGGCAATGCACCGAGTTGTGCGGCAAGGACCATGGCTTCATGCCGATTGTGGTGGAAGCCAAAAGCAAGGCGGATTTCGACACCTGGCTGGCGGGTCGCAAGGAAGAGAGCGCCAAGCTCAAGGAGCTCACCAGCAAGGAATGGACGATGGAAGAGTTGGTGGCGCGCGGTGACAAGGTCTACCACACCGCCTGTGTCGCCTGTCATCAGGCCGAAGGCCAGGGTTTGCCGCCACTGTTCCCAGCGCTCAAGGGCTCAAAAACCGCCACCGGACCCAAAGATGGACACCTGAAAACCGTCTTCAACGGCAGACCGGGCACCGCCATGGCCGCGTTCGGCAAGCAGCTGTCGGAAGTGGATATTGCAGCGGTGGTCACCTACGAGCGCCACGCCTGGGGTAACAACACCGGCGACATGGTGACCCCATCTGATGTGCTGGCGCTGAAAGAGGCGCAGAAATGAAAACGCCGATCCATACCTGTAGGAGCTGCCGGAGGCTGCGAATGGATGTCACTGAAACACCGCTTTCGCAGCCTTCGGCAGCTCCTACAGATCGGGTTTCAATCAGGAATGTGGCAGGAGAAACACCATGAGCACTGTCATCGATGACCACAGCGTCGCTGGCCATGACCACGTGCACGGCCCGGCTAAAGGGCTGATGCGCTGGGTGCTGACGACCAATCACAAGGACATCGGCACGCTGTACCTGTGGTTCAGCTTCACCATGTTCCTGCTGGGTGGATCATTTGCCATGGTGATCCGTGCCGAGCTGTTCCAGCCCGGGCTGCAAGTCGTCGAGCCAGCGTTTTTCAACCAGATGACCACCATGCACGGCCTGATCATGGTGTTTGGCGCGGTGATGCCTGCCTTTGTCGGCCTGGCGAACTGGATGATCCCGCTGATGATCGGCGCCCCGGACATGGCCCTGCCGAGGATGAACAACTTCAGCTTCTGGCTCCTGCCAGCGGCCTTCGCCTTGCTGGTCTCGACACTTTTCAGTCCCGGCGGCGGCCCCAACTTCGGCTGGACCTTCTACGCTCCACTGTCTACGACCTACGCACCCGAAAGCGTGACGTTCTTCATATTTGCCATTCACATGATGGGCATCAGTTCGATCATGGGTGCGATCAACGTCGTGGCAACGATTCTCAACCTGCGGGCGCCGGGCATGACCTTGATGAAAATGCCGCTGTTTGTCTGGACCTGGCTGATCACCGCCTTCCTGCTGATCGCAGTCATGCCGGTGCTCGCCGGTTGCGTGACCATGATGCTGATGGACATCCATTTCGGCACCAGTTTCTTCAGCGCGGCGGGCGGCGGCGACCCGGTGCTGTTCCAGCATGTGTTCTGGTTTTTCGGCCATCCGGAGGTGTACATCATGATCCTCCCCGCCTTCGGCGCGATCAGCTCGATCATCCCGGCGTTCTCTCGCAAGCCGCTGTTTGGCTACACCTCCATGGTCTACGCCACAGCGAGCATCGCCTTTTTGTCGTTTCTGGTCTGGGCGCATCACATGTTCGTGGTGGGCATACCGTTGGTGGGTGAGCTGTTCTTCATGTACGCCACCATGCTCATCGCCGTACCCACGGGGGTGAAGGTGTTCAACTGGGTCAGCACCATGTGGCAGGGCTCGCTGACCTTCGAAACGCCGATGCTGTTCGCGGTGGCGTTCGTGATCCTGTTCAGCATCGGTGGTTTCTCCGGGCTGATGCTGGCCATCGCTCCGGCTGACTTTCAGTATCAGGACACCTACTTTGTGGTTGCCCACTTCCATTACGTGCTGGTGCCGGGGGCGATTTTCGGGATTTTCGCGTCGGCCTATTACTGGCTGCCCAAGTGGACCGGGCACATGTACGACGAAACCCTGGGCAAGCTGCATTTCTGGTTGTCATTCGTGGGCATGAACATGGCGTTCTTCCCAATGCATTTCGTGGGGCTGGCAGGCATGCCGCGCCGCGTGCCGGACTACAACCTGCAATTTGCCGACTTCAATATGGTGTCGTCCATCGGGGCTTTTACTTTTGGTGCGACGCAGATTTTCTTCCTGTTCATCGTGATCAAGACCATTCGCGGCGGCCCTCCGGCCCCGGCTAAACCCTGGGATGGCGCTGAAGGGCTGGAATGGAGCATCCCCTCGCCCGCGCCTTATCACACCTTCACCACACCGCCGGAGGTGAAATGAAGATCCGTGCGCATCTCTGTTGGAGCGAGGCTTGCCCGCGAAGAGGCCGGTACATCCACCCAAAATATCGAGGCAGGAACATTGCCTTCTCGGGCAAGCCTCGCTCCAACGGGGGGGCACCGAAATGACTCATTCCCACCCCCTCAGAAGTCTGATCACCCGCCTGCTCCTGGTGGTCGTGGTGATGTTCGCCTTCGGTTTCGCGCTGGTGCCGTTGTACGACGTGATGTGCAAGGCGTTCGGCATCAATGGCAAGACCGGCGATGCTTATTCCGGGGCGCAGATGATTGATGAAAGCCGTCAGGTCCGGGTGCAGTTTTTATCGACTAACGCGGTGGACATGGTCTGGGGTTTTTATCCCAAGGCCGAGCAACTGGACGTGCACCCCGGCGCGGTGAACGAGATGTTGTTCGTCGCCCAGAACCCCACTGACCAGCCCATGACCGCCCAGGCAGTGCCGAGCATTTCTCCGGGCAGCGCAGCGGTGTATTTCCACAAGACCGAGTGCTTCTGCTTCACCCAGCAGGTGCTGCAACCGGGCCAGCGTATCGAAATGCCGGTGCGTTTCATCGTTGACCGCGATCTGCCCAAGGACGTGAAACACCTGACGCTGGGTTACACGCTGTTCAACATCACGGCCCGCAAACCCGTCGCTAGCAGCGGGGGTTAAAGGAGAACGCCATGGCAGCCCACGAGCATTATTACGTTCCGGCCCAGAGCAAATGGCCGATCATCGCCACGGTCGGCATGCTTGTGACGATGTTCGGGCTGGGGACGTGGTTCAACGACCTGAAGGCCGCGCGGCCTGACTCCCATGGGCCGTGGATCTTCATGGTCGGTGGGCTGCTGATCGCGTACATGATGTTTGGCTGGTTCGGCACGGTGATCAAAGAAAGCCGCGCCGGGCTATACAGCCCGCAGATGGACCGCTCGTTTCGCTGGGGTATGAGCTGGTTCATCTTTTCCGAAGTGATGTTCTTTATCGCCTTCTTCGGTGTGCTCTTTTATGTCCGCTATTGGTCAGGGCCGTGGCTCGGCGGCGAAGGCTCCAAAGGTATTGCCAACATGTTGTGGCCGAATTTCCACTACACCTGGCCGATGCTCAACACCCCGGACCCGAAACTGTATCCCGCGCCCAAAGGCATCATCGACCCGTGGAAGCTGCCGCTGATCAACACGGTGCTGCTGGTCAGTTCCAGCGTGACGATCACCATCGCCCACCACGCTTTGAAAAGAGGCCATCGTGGCACGCTGAAGCTGTGGCTGGCGATCACCGTCCTGCTGGGCCTGGGCTTCTTGACGCTACAGGCCGAAGAGTACGTCCACGCTTATCACGAGCTGGGCCTGACCCTGGGTTCCGGTATCTATGGCGCGACCTTCTTCATGCTCACCGGCTTTCACGGCGCCCACGTCACCATCGGGACGATCATCCTGTTCGTGATGCTGATGCGTGTCGTGCGCGGGCATTTCGATGCCGAGCATCAATTCGGCTTCGAAGCGGCGAGTTGGTATTGGCATTTTGTGGATGTGGTGTGGGTGGGGTTGTTCATATTTGTTTACGTCGTTTGACGACCCGTAGGAGCTGCCGAAGGCTGCGAATGGATATTCCTGACACATCGCCTTCGCAGCCTGCGGCAGCTCCTACAGGTTTTATCCCAACCGGCCGCTGTAGAAGCCCCAGGTAATCAACGCCAGGGTTATCGCCGCCAGGCTGACGCGGATGGTGAGGGCTTTGAGCAATCGGGTTGAGTGGCTGTCGTCCTTGACCAGAAAGAACAGGCCGCTGAACAGGCTGGTCAGGGTGGCGAAGAACATAAGCACAATCGCTGCTTTGAGCATGACAACTCCGGGAGCCAACGCGATGCAATGGAGTATAGGTCGGGCAAAAACGTCCAGGCAGGGCGCGTGATGAAGCGTTTTGCCCCTGGTGTCTTGCCGAGCCTGGTGGTGCTGGCGCTACTGCCTCTGCTGGTTTCCCTGGGTTTCTGGCAACTGGGCCGTGGCGAAGAAAAGCGCGTGATGCTTGCCCACTATGCCGAGCGTCGGGCCGAGCAGCCGGTGCAGATTGATCAATTAACAACCAGTGATGATCTGGCTTATCGGCGCGTGCAATTGCGAGGGCATTTCGACCCGGACCATAGCCTGCTGCTGGACAACAGCACTCGCGATGGCAAAGCAGGTGTCGAGTTGATCCAGCCGTTTGAAGATCAGGTCAGCGGCGTCTGGGCGTGGGTTAATCGCGGTTGGCTGCCCTGGCCGGATCGGCGCGTGCCGCCAGTGTTCGACACGCCGAAACATGCGCTGAGCCTTCAAGCCTGGGTGTATGTGGTGCCCAACACTTTTCAGTTACAGGCTGATAAGGCCAATGCGCCGTGGCCGAGGCTTATCACAGCAGTCGACCCCGGCAAGCTCTGGGCTGAGCTGGGCCGTGAAGGTTTCCTTCAGGAATTGCGCATGGAATCGGGGCTGGGTGCGTATCGAGTCGATTGGCCGATCGTCGCCATGGGCCCGGAAAAACACCTGGGCTACGCCGTGCAATGGTTCGCCATGGCCGCCGCGCTGTTTGGGCTTTTTCTGTATCTGGGCTGGCATCAGGCGAAGAACAAGAAAAGCAGACGGGAGGACCCTCATGGGAACGGCCATCAACCCAAGCCACATGTCTGAACAGCGTCCGCCGCAGAGTCGCCGCAAGGGGCGGTTGCAGCTGATTTTGGTGCTGCTGGTCGCTATCGGTCCGATGATCCTGGCCACCAGCATGTACAAGTTCAAATTCTGGGTGCCGGACAATCGCAGCTTCCATGGCGAGCTGATTGGCAACGGGCAGAGCCGCGCGGATCTGGGCGTGCAGACACAGGAGTCGCGCTGGCAGCTACTGGTCAGCGCCCCCGGAATCTGTGCCGCCGATTGCCAGCAGCTGGTGTATCTGGCCCGGCAGATCCAGATCGGCCTTGGTCGGGATGCCGGTCGTGCCAGTCATGCTTTGGCGGTAGCCCAACCGCTGAGCGCCAATTACGACGCGAAACTGAGCCGTGAATACCCGCAGTTGCAGCGCTATTCGCTGGAGCTGTCGCGTTATCAGAAAGCTGCACCCGGCATCGAGATGCCACAACTATGGATCGTCGATCCCCACGGCAATCTGGTGTTGCGCTACGGCGCTGAAGTCAACGGCAAGGATTTGCTCAAGGACCTTCGGCAACTGCTGAAACTGTCCAACATCGGATAGAGGTTGATCATGACCAGGCCCGGATTTCGTCTTGCTGTGCTTGCCACGCTGCTGGCGTTGTTCGTGGTGCTACTCGGCGCTTATACCCGTCTGACCCATGCCGGGCTGGGGTGCCCGGACTGGCCGGGGTGCTACGGTTTTATCCGCGTGCCGACCAGCGAGGTGCAACTGGCCCACGCCGGGCTGCACTTCCCGGATAGCCCCGTAGAGGCCGCAAAGGGCTGGAGCGAAATGCTCCATCGCTACTTTGCGGGCGGGCTGGCACTGTTGATTCTGCTGCTGGCGGCTCAGGCATGGCTGCGACGCAAGCAGCGCGGCCAACCTTTGAAGCTGCCGCTGTTGCTGCTGGGTGTGGTGATCGCTCAGGCAACCTTCGGCATGTGGACCGTAACCCTGAAGCTGTGGCCGCAGGCGGTCACCGCGCATTTGCTGGGCGGGGTTGCGACGCTGAGCCTGTTGTTTCTGCTGACCCTGCGTTTGAGTGGCGCCTTCCCCGTGCAACCGCAACTGCCGACTCGGCTGCAACGTCTGGCTGCCATCGGCTTGTTGCTGGTTGTGGTGCAGATCGCGTTGGGTGGCTGGGTCAGCGCCAACTACGCCGCGCTGGCCTGTACCGACGTGCCGCTGTGTCAAGGCCAATGGTGGCCGGACGCGGACTTCGCCAACGGCTTTCACCTGACCCAGCACATCGGCCCCAATTATCTGGGCGGCAAGCTCGACAGCGAAGCACGCACGGCCATTCACCTGACCCACCGGGTGGGCGCGATGCTGGTGGCTGTGTCGCTGCTGAGTCTGGCGTGGCAGTTGAAGAAGGTGGGCTTGAAAGGGATGGCAATGGTGTTGGCTGCGGCCGTTGCAATGCAGATCGGTTTGGGTATCAGCAATGTGCTGTTCCATCTGCCGCTTGTCACCGCCGTCGCCCATAACGCAGGTGGCGCAGCGCTGATGTTGAGTGTGGTGATGATTAATTACAGGCTGCGTCGCGTGGGTTACCGCATCTCCAGTGGGACCGGCTTTAGCCGGGAAGAGGCCGGTACATTCACTGCATCTTTGTCGGCCAGACTTCCGTCTTCCCGGCTAAAGCCGGTCCCACAAGGTCTGCGCCATGACCGCACTCACTGAAACCCACCCTCTCTGGCGCGACTACCTGGAACTCACCAAACCCAAAGTCGTGCTGTTGATGCTGATCACCTCCCTGGTCGGCATGTTTCTCGCGACCCGTGCAGGCGTGCCGTGGCCGGTGCTGCTGTTTGGCAATCTGGGAATCGGCCTGTGTGCCGGGGGCGCGGCGGTGGTGAATCACGTGGTGGATCGGCGCATCGATACCTTGATGGCCCGCACGCAAAAAAGACCCATGGCCGAGGGTCGCATCTCACCCGTTGCGGCGTTGAGCTTCGCCCTGATTCTGGCGTTGGCCGGGGAAGCGTTGTTGCTCGCGTTCACCAACCCTCTCACCGCCTGGCTCACCGGGGCGTCGCTACTTGGTTATGCAGTGATTTATACCGGGCTGCTCAAACGCGCCACGCCGCAAAACATCGTCATCGGTGGCTTGGCGGGCGCGGCACCGCCGTTGCTGGGATGGGTGGCGGTGACCGGCCGCGTCAGCGCCGAACCGCTGCTGTTGATGCTGATTATCTTCGCCTGGACCCCGCCGCACTTCTGGGCGTTGGCGATCCATCGCAAGGAGGAATACGCCAAGGCCGACATACCCATGTTGCCGGTCACCCATGGCGAGCATTACACCAAGGTGCATATAGTGCTTTATACCCTGGTGTTGCTGGCGGTCAGTCTGCTGCCGTTTGTGATCCACATGAGCGGCCTGCTGTACTTGCTTTGCGCCCTGACGCTGAGCGGGCGCTTCCTGTTCTGGGCTGTGGTGCTGTACCGTAATGCGCGGCCCCACGCGGCGATCAACACCTTCAAATACTCGATTTACTACCTGTTCCTGCTGTTCATCGCCCTGCTCGTTGACCATTACCTACTGTTGGCTTTATGACCCGAACCCAGAAAACCGTCTTCATCCTCGTCGCCATCGTCGCCTTGATCATGGGCCTGACGGTCAACCGTGTGCTGTCAGACAGGAACGCAGGCAACCAGACCGCATTGATCGACGCCGGGATCATTCTGCTACCGCAAAGCCGCAATCTGCCGGACCTGAAGATGATCGATCAGGACGGCAAGCCGGTGGCGCTCAATGAGTTGAAGGGCAAGTGGACGATGCTGTTTTTCGGTTACACCTTCTGCCCGGACATCTGCCCGACTACCCTCGCCCAGCTGCGTCAGATCAAGAGTGAACTGCCCAAAACGGCAGTGGATGAACTGCGAATCGTGCTGGTCAGTGTCGACCCCAATCGCGACACCCCGCAGCAGCTCAAACAGTATCTGGGTTATTTCGACAAGGCATTCGTAGGCCTGAGCGCCCCTGTGCAAGACATCCAGAAACTGGCCAACGCGGTGAGCATCCCGTTCATTCCGGCCGATACCAGCAAGCCGAATTACACGGTGGACCACAGCGGCAACCTGGCCCTGCTAGGCCCGGACGGCACCCAGCGCGGCTTCATCCGTGCGCCATTCAACAACCAGAAGTTGTTGGCGCAGTTGCCGGGGTTGTTGGAGCGGGATTAGGGATATTAAACCGTGGGACCGGCTTTAGCCGGGAAGAGGCCAGAACATCCGATGCATTTGTGCAGTCAGAAACACAGCCTTCCCGGCTAAAGCCGGTCCCACAATGACCCACTGTTACATTAAAACGCCGGAACCACTGCGCCTTTGTACTTCTCGGTGATGAAGGCTTTGACTTCCGGGCTGTTCAGGGCAGCAACCAGCTTTTTGATCGCGTCCGAATCCTTGTTGGCCTGGGTCGTTACCAGAATGTTGGCGTAAGGCGATTCAGCGCCTTCGATGATCAGCGCATCCTTGGTTGGGTCCAGCTTGGCGCCCAGCGCGTAGTTGGTGTTGATCAGCGCCAGGTCAACCTGAGTCAGTACGCGCGGCAGGGTTGCAGCTTCCAGCTCGCGGAACTTGAGGTTTTTCGGGTTCTGCAGCACGTCTTTCGGCGTGGCGAGGATGCTGGTTGGATCTTTCAGGGTGATCAGACCAGCCTTGGCCAACAGCAGCAGTGCACGGCCTTCGTTGGTGGCGTCGTTGGGCAGCGCAACGTTGGCACCATCGGGCAGGTCATTCAGGTTTTTGATCTTGTCCGAGTACGCGCCGAACGGTTCTACGTGAACCTTGGCAACGCTGACCAGATCAGTGCCTTTACCTTTGTTGAACTCATCCAGGTACGGCTGGTGCTGGAAGAAGTTGGCGTCCATGCGCTTTTCTGCAACCTGTACGTTCGGCTGGACGTAGTCAGTGAAGACTTTGATCTTCAGGTCCACGCCTTCTTTGGCCAGGGTCGGCTTCACGAACTCGAGAATCTCCGCATGCGGTACGGCACTGGCTGCAACGGTGAGGGTTTCATCGGCGTGGGCGGACAACGCGGCAACGGCGGCAAATACGGCCAACAGCTTTTTCATGCATCAACTCCATTGAGAGCCCGCCATCGCGGCGGGCTTATGCCGGTGGTAGCCGGCCAAACAGTTATCGGTGGGTAAAGTGTGCGACCAGTTTGTCGCCGATGCTTTGCAGAATCTGCACCAGCACCAGCAGCAATACGACCGTCACGAACATCACATCGTTCTGGAACCGCTGATAGCCATAACGAATCGCCAGGTCACCCAGCCCGCCCGCGCCAACGGCACCGGCCATGGCGGTGAATGACACCAGCGCAATGGCGGTAACGGTAATGGCGGCGAGGATGCCGGGGCGCGCTTCAGGCAGCAGCGCCTTGACGATGATCTGCCGCGTCGTGGCGCCCATGGCCTGTGTGGCTTCGATGATGCCGCGATCCACTTCACGCAGCGCAGTCTCCACCAGACGGGCGAAGAACGGCGTGGCGCCGGCAATCAACGGCGGCAAGGTACCGAGGATGCCCAGGGTGGTGCCGGTAATGACTTCCGTCACGGGCATCATCACGATCAGCAGAATGATGAACGGCAAGGCGCGCAGCAGGTTGACGACAATCGCCAGCGTTGAATACAGGCCTTTGTTTTCCAGCAACTGGCGTGGCGAAGTCAGGAACAGAATCACGCCCAGCGGCAAGCCCAGCAGGATGGTGAAGCCCAGAGACACCACCAGCATGTTCAGTGTGTCGAGGGTGGCGACCCAGATTTCCACCCAATCAACGTTGGGGAATAGCGTCAGGAAAGTGTCCATCAGCGCAGCACCTCCATATGAACATCAGCGGCGGTGAAGCGAGCGAAGGCGGCTTCCATGTCGCCGCCGGTAATGGCCAGCGTCAGTTGCCCGTAAGGCGTGTCTTTGATGCGATCGATGCGCCCGGCCAGGATGCTGTAATCAACCCCTGTCTCCCGGGCAACCGTGCCCAGCAGCGGCGCGTAAGTGGCCTGGCCCTGGAAGGTCAGACGCACAATGCGGCCTTCAACATGAGCGAAGTCGTCGCGCTGCTCGTTTTCGTCGATCTGCTCGTGTTCCTGGACGAACCGCTTGGTGGTCGGGTGCTGCGGATGCAGAAACACATCGGCTACCGCTCCCTGCTCGACGATGACACCCGCGTCCATGACGGCCACGTGGTCGCAGACCCGGCGGATCACGTCCATTTCATGGGTGATCAGCACGATGGTCAGCTTCAACTCGCGGTTGATCTCGGCCAGCAATTGCAGGACCGACGCGGTGGTTTGCGGGTCGAGGGCGCTGGTGGCTTCGTCGCAGAGCAGGATTTTCGGTTTGGTCGCCAGGGCGCGAGCGATGCCCACGCGCTGCTTTTGCCCACCCGACAGCTGCGACGGGTATTTCTTCGCGTGATCGGACAGACCGACCCGCGCCAGCAACTCGGCCACGCGCTGGTCGATCTCGGCGCGGGACATATCACCGGCCAGGGTCAGCGGCATGGCGACGTTGTCGGCCACGGTCTTGGAGGACAGCAGGTTGAAGTGCTGGAAGATCATCCCGACTTGCTGACGGAAACGCCGCAGGCCATTGGCATCCAGCGCGGTGACGTCTTCGTCGTCGACGATGATCTGCCCGCCGCTCGGGGTTTCCAGGCGGTTGATCAGGCGCAGCAGGGTACTTTTGCCAGCCCCGGAGTGGCCGATCAGACCAAACACCTGGCCGTCTTCAACGCGCAGGCTGGTGGGGTGCAGGGCCGGAATTTCCTTGCCTGCCACCCGATAGGTTTTATGGACGTTATGAAACTCGATCACTTAGCGAACCTTGTGGGGCGCGGTAAAAATTCAGCGCAGCGGCAGGACGCACACCGGCTGATTCGCACCGGCTGGATAAGCCGGGCGCGCATTTTAGCCTGTCCGCTGGTTGGCATTTAGCATTTATTTCATAACTGACCTATGGAAATGGAATAAGGCGATGGGTGGTGCTGCATCGTAGGTCCACCTGTGGGACCGGCTTTAGCCGGGAAGAGGCCGAAACACCCGCCGGAAATTAATCGCCTGAAATGCCGCCTTCCGTCCAGCCTTATCGCGGGCAAGCACCGCTCCCACAGATCCAAACCGTGGCGTCACCCCTACCACCCGCCAGATCTTCATAAAAAACACGGAACGGCTGATTTCCTCGTCAGTCATTCAATAAGCATCGTGATTTCCCCATGTGCCGTGCAGGGGATTTTTTCTGCTTATTGAGCCCTGCCGATTCGAGCATAGGGGCCGACCAAACCGAGGAGTTTTTGCCTGATGGCTACCAAGAAAACACCCGTAGCACCCGCAAACAATAGTGAACTGGCCGGGACCGATACGCTGGATCGCGGCAACACCAACACCAAACTCGACAGCCTTGAGCAGTTCCGTTCGGACGCCACTGGCCAGGCTTTGCGCACCAATCAGGGTGTGAAAGTCGCCGACAACCAGAACACCCTCAAAGCCGGTGATCGTGGCCCGTCGCTGCTCGAAGACTTCATCATGCGTGAAAAAATCACGCACTTTGACCATGAGCGCATCCCGGAGCGAATCGTCCACGCCCGTGGTACGGCGGCCCATGGCTACTTTCAGACGTACGAAGACCACGCCGATCTGACCAAGGCTGGCTTCCTGCGTGATCCGGGCAAGAAAACCCCGGTTTTCGTGCGCTTCTCCACCGTTCAGGGCCCGCGTGGCTCGGGCGATACCGTGCGCGACGTGCGTGGCTTCTCGGTGAAGTTCTACACCGATGAAGGCAACTACGACCTGGTCGGCAACAACATGCCGGTGTTCTTCATTCAGGACGCAATCAAGTTCCCGGACTTCGTACACGCGGTAAAACCTGAGCCGCATAACGAGATTCCAACCGGCGGTTCGGCCCACGATACGTTCTGGGATTTCGTTTCTCTGGTGCCGGAATCCGCGCACATGGTGCTGTGGACCATGTCCGACCGCGCCATCCCGAAAAGCCTGCGCACCATGCAGGGCTTCGGCGTGCACACCTTCCGCATGATCAACACCGAAGGCAAATCCACCTTCGTGAAATTCCACTGGAAGCCCAAGTTCGGCGTGTGCTCGCTGGTCTGGGATGAAGCCCAGAAGCTGGCCGGTAAAGACACCGACTTCCACCGTCGCGACCTGTGGGAATCCATCGAGACCGGTGATTACCCTGAATGGGAACTGGGCGTGCAGATCGTGCCGGAAGAAGACGAGCACAAGTTCGACTTCGACATCCTCGATCCGACCAAAATCATTCCTGAAGAGCTGGTGCCGGTCACGCCGCTGGGCAAGATGGTGCTCAACCGCAACCCGGATAACTTCTTCGCCGAAACCGAGCAGGTCGCGTTCTGTCCTGGGCATGTGGTGCCGGGTATCGATTTCTCCAACGATCCACTGCTGCAAGGTCGCCTGTTTTCTTACACCGATACGCAGATCAGCCGATTGGGCGGACCGAACTTCCACGAAATCCCGATCAACCGCCCGGTATCGCCTAACCACAGCGGCCAGCGCGACGCGCAACACCGCACCACCATCGACAAGGGTCGCGCGTCCTACGAGCCGAACTCCATTGATGGCGGCTGGCCGAAAGAAACACCGGCTGGCCCGGTAGACGGTGGTTTCGAAAGCTATCCAGAGCGTATCGAAGCGCACAAGGTACGTCAGCGCAGCGAGTCGTTCTCTGATCACTTCTCTCAGGCCACGCTGTTCTTCAACAGCATGAGCCATGCAGAGAAAGAGCACATCATCGCCGCTTACAGCTTCGAGTTGGGCAAGGTCGATCGCGAGCACATTCGTGCCCGTCAGGTGAATGAAATTCTGGCCAATATCGACCTGGAACTGGCTAGCCGTGTAGCGGCCAATCTCGGCCTGCCTGCGCCAACCGCTGCGACTGTCACGACCAAGCCCCAATCGCTCAAAGAATCGCCGTTGCTGAGTCAGGCGAACCTGCTGTCCGGGGATATCGTTTCGCGCAAAGTGGCGATTCTGGTGGCAGACGGTGTGGACGAAAAAGCCGTCGCGGCCATTAAGGCAGCGCTGGAAGCGGAAGGTGCTCACGCCAAGGTGCTTGGCCCGACTTCGGCGCCGGTGAAAACCGCGGGTGGTCAGAGCTTGCCAGTGGACGCGTCCCAGGAAGGCCTGCCTTCGGTGGCGTTCGACGCCGTGTTCATTCCGGGCGGTGCCGCTTCAATCACCGCACTGAGTGGCGACGGCGTGGCGCTGCATTACGTGCTTGAGGCCTACAAACACCTCAAGGCGATTGCCTTCAGCGGCGATGCGAAAAAGCTGATCGAGCTGCTGCATCTGGACACCGATGCAGGCTTGCTTGAAGTGGCTGACGGTAAGTCGACCAAGGCTTTCTTCACGGCTATCGCCCAGCATCGGGTCTGGGATCGTGAGCCGAAGGCCAAGGCGATTCCGGCCTGATCAAAGAGGCGTCAGGGATGACGCCTTTTGGCTCACATTTCTCTGTAGGAGTGCCCCCGTCGTCGACGCCGCGCTGTCGCGCAGCAAACATTGGGCCCGTAGGAGTGAGCTTGCTCGCGATCGGCTGCGAAGCAGTCGTGAAATAAGCTAGATTCAGCACCGCAGGAAAGCCGTTCCGGCTTTATCGCGAGCAAGCTCACTCCTACAGATTTAGATTCTCAAGGCCTTGCAGGCTTGAGAATAATGGTCGCTGACTCGTTACGCTCGATCTTGCGTTGCAGGTCCAGCTCGAAATCCGGATTGATCTTGGTTACCCGTTTGGTCAGCAATGTGGCCAGCCATGGGTAATCGTCCGTGCGCGGGATGATCATCAGTACGTCGCAGTTGAACGCAACCGTATCGGAGGCAATGGCGTCCAGTTGCCGACGCAGTTGCGCCATATCGCCGATGTTCAGCTTGATGGTGGTGCTTTCTGCACTGGGGTCCACCAGTTTGGCGGTACGTTTCGCTTCGGCAGCAGCCAACTCGGCTTCTGCTTTGTCCAGCTCGACTTTACGGGCGTGGGCGATGGCGCCATTGACGCCACTGGTCAACGCTGGCGCTTTAGGCATCAACGCGCGGGCGCGGCTTAATGCGGCGGCAGCGGCATTGACGTCACCCTTTTGCAGCACGATCTGGCTGCGGCTCAAATAGGCTTCGGCCAGACGACGCTGGAACTGCTCCAGGCGGATATCCGTGGGCGCAGCGGTTTGCAGCTTCGCCAATTGATCTTCGGCTGTGGCCAGTTCATTGCTGGTGATGCTCTGCTCAAGCTGCGCGAACCCGTCTGGCGGTGTCGCAAGTACGGGTGCGTCGACTGTCGGGGCGCTTTGGCAAGCGGCCAACAGGACGGAAAATGCGGCAAGCAGCAGATAACGGGATGCGAACGGCTTCATTCCTGCGATTCTCTAATTGCGCAAAAAACGAGCAAGTCTACACCGCCCGCTTGGGTAGGACAAAACTCAGCAGAAACAATGCCGCTGCTGAAACCACAATTGAAGGTCCTGCCGGGGTGTCCTTGAACCACGACATCGACAGCCCCAGGCACACCGCAACCACGCCCAGCAGGCTTGCGCCCAGCGCCATCTGCTCCGGCGAGCGGGCGTGACGCTGTGCCGCAGCCGCGGGGATGATCAGAAGCGACGTAATCAGCAACACACCGACGATTTTCATCGCCACAGCAATCACCACCGCGATCAGCAGCATCAGCGCCATGCGCAAACCGGCCACCGGCAGGCCTTCGACCTTCGCCAGCTCCTCATGCACGGTGATTGCCAGCAATGGACGCCACAGCAGCACCAGCAGACCGAGTACGGCCATTGAACCGCCCAGAATCCAGGCCAGATCGGTGGGGCTGATCGCCAGCAAGTCGCCGAACAGATAGGCCATCAGGTCGATGCGCACGTCATGCATGAAACTCAGCACCACCAGCCCTAGGGACAGGGTGCTCGGCGCGAGAATCCCCAGCAAAGTGTCAGATGCCAGCGGCTGGCGCTGTTGCAGCGTGACCAGCAGAATCGCCAGCAACAGACAGCCGACGGTCACAGCGATGGTCGGGCTGACATCCAGCAGAAAGCCCATGGCCACGCCCAGTAGTGCGGCGTGAGACAGGGTGTCGCCAAAATAAGCCATGCGCCGCCAGACCACGAACGAGCCCAACGGTCCGGCTACAACGGCCAGAGCCAAGCCGGCAAGCAAGGCGTAAAGAAGAAAATCAGCCATGCTTGCAGCTGTCTCCGTGAACATGTGTGTGGGAATGGGCTGCCGAATGGGCGGCTTCTTCCACGACTTCGCCATGCAGGTCATGGGCGTGGTCGTGGTGGTGGTGATAAATCGCCAGGCTCTGCGCGTTCTTGCCGAACAGCTCGACGAACGCCGGGTCGTGGCTGACCTGTTCCGGGTGCCCGGAGCAGCAGACGTGACGATTCAGGCACACCACTTGGTCGGTGGTGCTCATCACCAAGTGCAAATCGTGGGAAACCATCAGCACGCCGCAGCCGTGGCGGTCGCGCAGGCGGGTGATCAGGCTGTACAGCTCGGCTTGCCCGGCCACGTCAACGCCTTGGACCGGCTCATCCAGCACCAGCAACTCAGGCTCGCGCAACAAGGCGCGGGCCAGCAGCACGCGCTGCATCTCGCCGCCGGAAACGCTTTGCAGCGGGCTGTCGATGACTTTCTCAGCGCCGACCTCAACCAGCGCCGCCAGAGCAGCCGCGCGATCGACGCCCGGCACCAGGCGCAGAAAGCGCAGCACGGACAGCGGCAAGGTCGGATCAACATGCAGCTTCTGCGGCATGTAACCCACGCGCAGCTTCGGCTTGCGCCACACCGTACCGGTATCAGGCTTGAGCAGCCCGAGAACCGCCCGCACCAGCGTGGTTTTACCCGCACCGTTGGGGCCGATCAGGGTCACGATCTCGCAGGGTTTGACGCTCAGTTGAATATTTTCCAGCACGTTCTGCCCGGAAAGGGCGACGCCAACGTGCTCAAGCTTGATCAGCGCGTTGCTCATCAGGCCGCCTTGCAGCCGGAACATACTCCGATGATTTCCACCGTCTGGCCTTCTACCGCAAAGCCCACTTCAGCCGCAGCGTTGGTCACCGCGTCGCTGATGGACTGGTGTTGCAGCTCGATGGCCGCGTGGCATTCACGGCAAATCAGGAACTGGCCCTGATGCGCGTGGGTTGGGTGGTTGCAGCCGGTAAAGGCGTTCAGCGAGGCAATGCGATGCACCAGGCCGTTATCCAGCAGGAAATCCAGCGCCCGGTAAACGGTCGGCGGCGCGGCGCGGCGGCCGTCTTCTTCGCTGAGCACGGCGAGAATGTCGTAGGCACCCAGCGGTTTATGGCTCTGCCACACCAGCTCCAGCACGCGACGGCGCAGGGCGGTCAGGCGCAGGCCTTTCTCGGCACACAGCGCATCGGCTTCAGACAACGCGGTATGCACGCAGTGAGAGTGGTCATGGGGGCGACTGGCTAGCGGTGTAATAGACATGAGCGGCGACGACTTTTGCTGGAGACGTTATTATGTTACCCGTTCCTGCCCTTAATGAGTGGTCTACGTGCGCCGTCTTTTTACCCTTTTCATCGTTTTATTCGCCAGCCTGCTGACAATTTCCTCTGCTCAGGCTGAAGTTCGCGTCCTAACCAGCATCAAGCCGTTGCAGCTGATTGCGGCGGCTGTGCAGGATGGCGTCGGTAAACCCGAGGTGCTTCTGCCGCCCGGCGCGTCGCCGCATCACTATGCATTGCGCCCATCCGACGTGCGGCGTGTGCAGGAAGCCGATCTGCTCTACTGGATCGGCCCTGACATGGAAGGCTTCCTGCCTCGGGTGCTGAAAAATCGCACATTGCCTGTGGTTGCCATTCAATCAATGCCCGGTTTACATCTGCGCCATTTTGCGGCGGACAGCGCGTCCCATGAGGAAGAGCACGACGAGCATGACCACGACCATCGCCCCGGTAGCCTGGATGCGCATTTGTGGTTGTCGTCAGTGAATGCCCGGGTTATCGCGGCGAAAATGGCTATTGATCTGAGTACTGCCGACCCAGCCAATGCCGCGCGCTACACAAGCAACGCCAAGGCTTTCACTGCGCGCCTGGATGCCATGGATGCACGAATCAAAGGCCGTGTAGCCGGGATTGCGGGCAAGCCGTTCTTTGTTTTCCATGAAGCGTTCGATTACTTCGAAGACGCTTATGGCCTTAAACATGCGGGCGTGTTCAGCGTGGCTGCCGAAGTCCAGCCGGGTGCCCAGCACGTGGCGGCGATGCGTGCGCGCTTGACCGAAGTTGGCAAGACTTGCGTCTTCAGCGAACCACCCCTGCGCCCGCGCCTGGCCGAAACACTCACCGCTGGGTTGCCCGCCAAGCTTGCCGAACTGGATGCACTGGGCAGCAACACCCCCGTGACCGCGAACGGTTATGAGCTGCTGTTGAATAAGCTTGGGGATGATTTGGTGGGGTGTCTGGAAAGTTTGTAATTGTTGGGGCTCTAAACCTGTGGGAGCGGTGCTTGCCCGCGAATGGTTCGACTCGGCCTATCAGGCATACCGCGTCATCGTTCTTCGCGGGCAAGCCTCGCTCCAACAGGGCTTCAGCTACAACGCAAACGGCAACGGTATGTGGATCTTCTGGCGTTGTTCTAGGCGTTTCTGGAATTCCATCGGGTCGTGGATCAGTACATCTTGCCCGGCGTTGGATTCAGCCGCGATCAAACGTGACAGCCAGAAACGCACGCAACCCACGCGCAGCATGGTTGGCCACAGCTCGGCTTCGGCGGCGGTGAACGGTCGCAGCGCCCCATAAGCGCCCAGCAACGCCCGCGCACGTGCTTCGTCGATCTGGCCGTCTTCGTCGGAGCACCAGTCATTCAGCGAAATCGCCAGATCGTAGAGCATCGGCCCGGAACAGGCGTTGTAAAAGTCGATCACGCCGGTCAGATGCGTGCCTTCAAACAAGGCGTTATCTCGGAACAGGTCGCCGTGCAGGTTGGCCCGTGGCAAGGCGAGGATTTTCCCTTTCAGGCGTTCGATTTCTTCCAGCGTGGTCTTGAGCAAGTCGCTCGGGGCTTGCTCAAGGTGGGAAATCAGAATCGCCCCTTCTGCCAGCATCCAGTCCAGACCACGGTCGGTCTTGCGCTCCAGCAGCTTCTCGCCCCGGGTTGCCAGGTGCAAGTGGCCCAACAACTCGCCCATCTGCACGCAATGCTGCGTATTGGGCTCGCTGATGTGCTTGCCCGCCAGGCGCGGTTGCAACAAGGCCGGTTTGCCTGCCAGCTCACGCAAGGCGTGGCCGTCGGTGGTGCGCAGGGCGTAAGGCACTGGCAGGTCGGCTTCATGGAGCACGTCCAGCAGCTCGATGAAGAACGGCATCTCCTGAACCGGCCCACGCTCCACCAGCGTCAGCACGAATTCACCCTGCTCCAGACTGATGAAGTAGTTGGTGTTTTCGCTTCCGGCGGCAATACCTTGAAAGTCGCGCAGGCGGCCTAACCCATAAGGGGCGAGAAAAACTTCCAGCTCGGGCCGAGCCAGGGGGGTGAACACGGACATATCAGGACTGCCAGCAAAAAGGGTGAATGTGGGACGTTACCACTCGAATATCTTCCATGACGGAATCAGCATATCCGGTTGGTCAGAACGAATGAAATTGGCGTCTGTACCATCGGCGCGCACCAGGAAATAAGGCTTGCCGCCTTTTGGGGTGATCTTGACCGCGTACAAAAAGCCATTCTGGCGGTACTCCTGAATGGTCTTGTCACCGTCGGTGCGGATCGTGACATCCGGGTCGGCGGACGGTGCATCATCGGCAGCAACAGCAATCAGCGGGCAGAGTGTAAACAGGCCAGCCAGCAACAGGCGATTTGTTGTACGCATGATAACCTTGTCCCTTTGTCGTCAATGGTCCTCGCATTCTAGCGCCGACCCCGCCGAAAAGGTTGATTCTGCTCATGAGCCAAGCTCCCCTCGTCCTGGTGGACGGTTCTTCTTACCTGTACCGCGCTTTTCACGCGCTGCCGCCACTCGCCACGTCCAAGGGTTTGCCCACCGGTGCCGTGAAGGGCGTGCTGAACATGCTCAAAAGCCTGCGTCGGCAATACCCGGACAGCCCGTTCGCGGTGGTTTTCGACGCCAAGGGCGGGACTTTTCGCGACGATCTGTACGCCGAATACAAAGCCAACCGGCCGAGCATGCCGGACGATCTGCGGGTGCAGATCGATCTGCTCCACGCTTGCGTCAAAGGTCTGGGCTACCCGCTGCTCTGCGTTGATGGCGTCGAAGCCGATGACGTAATCGGCACCCTGGCGCGCAGCAGCGCGGCGGCGGATCGTCCGGTGATTATCTCCACCGGCGACAAGGACATGGCGCAGCTGGTCGACGGGCACATTACCCTGGTCAACACCATGACCGGTAGCGTGCAGGACGTGGCGGGCGTGAGGGAGAAATTTGGCGTCGGTCCCGAGCACATCATCGATTACCTGGCGCTGATGGGCGACAAGGTCGACAACATTCCCGGCGTACCCGGTGTTGGCGAAAAAACCGCTGTGGGCTTGCTGGTCGGTGTTGGCGGCGGCTTGAAAGAACTGTACGAAAACCTCGAAATGGTCGCGACGCTGCCGATTCGCGGGGCGAAAACCCTGGCGGCCAAGCTCGAAGAGCATCGCGCCATGGCGTTTCTGTCCTACGAGCTGGCGACCATCAAGATCGACGTACCGCTGGATATCGAGCTGGACCAGCTGCACTGCGGCGAGCCTGACCGCGAAGCACTGCTTGAGCTGTACGCCGAACTGGAATTCAAGAGCTGGATCGAAGACCTGCACCGTGACGCCAAGCGTGTCGGGCTGGAAATCGCCATCGAAGAAGCGCCGGTTCCGGCCGAAACCCGCTACGAAACCATCCTTGAGCAGGCTCAGTTGGACGTCTGGTTGAAGAAACTCAACGACGCCAAGCTGGTGGCCTTCGTCACCCAGAGCAATGGCCTGGATGCCCAGAAGGCGCAACTGGTCGGTTTGTCATTTGCCGTGCAGACTCACGAAGCGGCGTATATCCCCCTGACTCACTCGTACATGGGCGTGCCGCAGCAGCTTGATCGCGATCATGTGCTCAAGCAGCTCAAGCCGTTGCTGGAAGACCCGAGCAAAATCAAGGTCGGCCAGCATGCCAAATTCGACATCAACATCCTGGCCAATTGCGCCATCGACGGCGATCAAGCCCAGGGCATCGACGTGCAGGGCTTGTTGTACGACACCATGCTTGAATCCTATGTGCTGGATTCCACCGCCACCCGGCATGACCGCGAAAGCCTGGCGCTGAAATACCTGGGGCATACGGCCGGTAATATTCAGGACATCGCCGGTAAAGGCGTCAAGCAGCTGACTTTTGATCAGATTTCTCTGGAGTTGGCCGCGCAATACGCCGCTCAAGAAGCTGACGTGACCTTGCGCCTGCACGAAGCACTGTCGGCCAAGCTCGATGCCATTACGAGTCTACTTCCGGTGCTCAATGACATCGAAATGCCGTTGGTGCCTGTTCTGGCCCGCATCGAGCGTCAGGGCGCTTTGGTGGACGCCAAGTTGCTGGGCATCCAGAGCGTCGAGCTGGGCGACAAGATGGTTGCCCTTGAGCGCGAAGCGTTCGAGATCGCCGGGGAAGAGTTCAACCTCGGCTCGCCCAAGCAACTGGGCGTGATTCTCTATGAAAAACTCGGCATGCCGGTGCTCAACAAGACCGCCAAGGGTCAGGCTTCGACGGCCGAAGCGGTATTGGCGGAATTGGCCGAGCAAGGCTTCCCGCTGCCTAAAGTGCTGATGCAATACCGCTCCATGAGCAAGCTCAAGAGCACTTACACCGACCGTTTGCCGGAGCAGATCAACCCGCGCACCGGCCGGATTCACACCTCTTACCATCAAGCGGTGGCGGTGACCGGGCGTTTGTCGTCCAGTGATCCAAACCTGCAGAACATCCCGATCCGCACCGCCGAAGGCCGACGCATTCGTCAGGCTTTCGTCGCGCCTAAAGGCTACAAACTGCTGGCGGCGGACTACTCGCAGATCGAACTGCGCATCATGGCCCACTTGGCCAAAGATGAAGGGCTGCTGCACGCGTTCCGCAATGATCTGGATGTGCACCGGGCAACGGCGGCGGAAGTGTTTGGCGTCGAGCTTGCAGACGTCACCACCGACATGCGCCGTAAGGCGAAAGCGATCAACTTCGGCCTGATCTACGGCATGAGCGCCTTTGGCCTGGCCAAGCAGATCGGCGTCGATCGCAAAGAGTCGCAGGCGTACGTGGACCGCTACTTTGCCCGTTATCCGGGCGTGCTCGACTACATGGAGCGCACCCGCACCCAGGCTGCCGAGCAGGGTTTTGTCGAAACCATCTTTGGTCGCCGCCTGTATCTGCCGGACATCAACGCCAAAAACCCTGCCCTGCGCAAAGGCGCCGAACGCATGGCGATCAACGCGCCGATGCAAGGCACCGCAGCAGACATCATCAAGAAAGCCATGATCAAGGTGAACAGCTGGCTGGAGACTTCAGGGCTGGATGCTCGGGTCATCCTGCAAGTACACGATGAACTGGTGCTGGAAGTCCGCGAAGACCTGGTCGAGCAGATCAGCACAGAGATTCGCGTACACATGAGTAGCGCGGCACAAATGGACGTTCCGCTGCTGGTTGAAGTCGGTGTGGGTAACAATTGGGATGAGGCGCATTGATGGGTGCGCTACGCGGTGATCCCCGTGGGAGCGAGCTTGCTCGCGAAGAGGCCGGAACTACCACAGCATCTCTTCACGCCTGACATTGCCTTCGCGAGCAAGCTCGCTCCCACGGGGTCGGTGATCGTCTCTGGGAACGATGAATATCTGTAGGAGCCAACTTGTTGGCGAGGAGATCTGGCAGGCGACAGTCATCTATCGTGTGTACCGGTGCCTCGCGAACAAGTTCGCTCCTACAAATCAGGCCGACCAGAGAATTTCCCCGGCCCAGGAACTTGTTCCGTGAAATCCGAGTCAGAGAACACGATTGGCTGCGAAGCCAGTCATGCTCCTAGTTGTGTTAAGTGTTGGCAGATATCCGGCTTCCCTCCCAGGAAGTCAGAAACTTGAACCCCGAACTTCCCCTCCCCACATGAAGTCCGGGGTTTTTTTTGCCTGGGATTTACTCCGCAGGCGCCTTGTCTTCCAGTTCCATCCAGCCGGCCAGCACGGTATACGCCTCTTCCAGGCCCATGCGCTTTGGCGCCGAGAACAGCTGAATGGTGACCGCATCGCCCCAGCCTTTACGGATTTCTGCCTGAACCTTGAGCAGCGTGTTCTTGGCTGCGCCGTAGGTCAGCTTGTCCGCCTTGGTCAGCAGAATGTGCATCGGCATGTGGCTGGCGATGGACCAGTCCAGCATCAGCAGGTCGAAGTCGGTCATCGGGTGACGGATGTCCATCATCAGAATCAGACCCTTCAAGCTTTCCCGGCTTCCCAGATACGCTTCAAGGTGGCGCTGCCAGTGCAACTTGAGCGGGATCGGCACTTTGGCGTAGCCGTAACCCGGCAGGTCGACCAGGCGCCGCTCATCGTCCAGCTGAAAGAAGTTGAGCAGCTGAGTACGGCCAGGCGTCTTCGAAGTACGGGCCAGGCTGGCGTGCGTCAGGGTATTGAGCGCGCTCGACTTGCCCGCGTTGGAACGGCCTGCGAAGGCCACTTCAAAGCCTTCGTCGTCCGGGCATTGGTCGACTTTGGCGGCGCTGAGCATGAAGGTTGCCTGTTGGCACAGACCGAGGATGGGATTCTTGAGTTGCATGTGATTTCCGGTAAGAGCGGTGCCTGCAAGGGGTGCGGCAAGAGGTGTCGTTTCCGTTTCAGTGTTGCCAGTATATAATTACCGCAGATTTTGTGTGTGCTTTGTCCCGATACGGCAAAGCCACATCAGCAAGCGAGAACTATATGCGCATTAGAACGCAGTCCGCTTTTAACCTGAAAGGGTTGCTGAGTATGAAGGCTTTGGAGATCCCTGTGTTCAGGAGTTCAAAGCAATGCCGTCGCGTGGATTGTGCAGGGACCGCAGTAGCGGGAATTCGTGGACCATCGTCCGTCTGGATGAGCGAATTATCCTCTACATAACTATTCACATTTAGCCGATCTGGATTACCTGATGAACAAAATTTTCGTGAGCCTGCTGTTGAGCCTGGCCATCTGCGGTGCGGCACAGGCAGCCGATCCAGTGGTTGGCGACCCCGCCGCCGGGCAGGCCAAAACTGCGGTATGTGGTGCCTGCCACGGTCCTGACGGCAACAGCCTGGCTCCGAACTTTCCCAAGCTGGCGGGTCAGGGCCAGCGTTATCTGCTCAAGCAACTGCACGAAATCAAGGACGGCAAGCGCGTCGTATTGGAAATGACCGGCTTGCTGACCAACCTCAACGATCAGGATCTGGCCGATATCGCGGCGTACTACGGCGCTCAGAAAGGCAGCGTGGGCGCCGCCGATGAGAAGCTCGTCGCCCGTGGCGAGGCATTGTTCCGTGGCGGCAAGCTGGATCAGGGCATGCCGGCCTGCACCGGTTGCCACTCGCCAAATGGTGTCGGCAATGCGCAAGCGGGCTTCCCGCATCTGGGTGGACAGCACGCTGATTACATCAAGAAACAATTGACTGCCTTCCGCGAAGGCGACCGTACCAACGACGGCGACACCATGGTCATGCGCTCCATTGCGGCCAAGCTGAGCAACAAGGATATCGAGGCGCTCTCCCAATATATTCAGGGTTTGCACTAGTCCCTGTGGAAGCTGACAGCCTTAGTGGGACCGGCTTTAGCCGGGAATGCAGTAGTCCTGACGCAGAATATGTTTCGGCTGATCTGGACTCTTCCCGGCTAAAGCCGGTCCCACAGAGATATGCGCTCTTGCTCGCTCACATCCCACTCAAAAAAGGGTAGCTTCGGCTACCCTTTTTTGTTCTTGCCAGCGTTACACTAGCGAACTCGCACCTTGGCGACCGGTCCAAAGCCGGTCGTTTGAAGACGACTCAAATCTGCCTCAGGAGTAAAGCATGCGTAATCTGATCCTCAGCGCCGCACTGGTTGCCGCCAGTCTGTTCGGTATCACGGCACAAGCTGCCGCACCTATCGAAGCCGGTAAACAGTATGTCGAGCTGAGCAGCGCCGTCCCTGTTTCCGAGCCTGGCAAAATTGAAGTCGTGGAAATGTTCTGGTACGGCTGCCCGCATTGCTATGCCTTCGAACCGACCATCAACCCATGGGTTGAAAAACTGCCTGCCGACGTTCACTTCGTCCGCGTCCCGGCCATGTTCGGCGGCCCATGGGACGCACACGGCCAGCTGTTCATTACCCTGGACACCATGGGTGTAGAGCACAAGGTTCACGCAGCAGTATTCGATGCGATCCAGAAAGGCGGCAAGCGTCTGACTGATCCAGCAGACATGGCTGACTTCGTTGCTACTCAGGGCGTAGACAAGACCAAGTTCCTGGAAACCTTCAACTCGTTCGCAGTGAAGGGCAAGATCGCTCAATACAAAGAGCTGGCCAAGAAGTACGAAATCACTGGCGTACCAACCATGATCGTCAATGGCAAATACCGCTTTGACCTCGGCACCGCCGGCGGTCCTGAGCAAACCCTGCAGGTTGCTGATCAGCTGATCGCCAAAGAGCGAGCGGCTGCAGCCAAGTAAGCAGGCGCCTGCCATGCGGCGCTGGAAAGAGGCACGTGTCGTTGGCTTGCATGATCCGCGGGTCAACGAACATCACGTTCAAGCAAGCGGGTTGCCGGCTGATGGCCGGTTGCGCCTGCTCAGTTTCAACATTCAGGTCGGCATCAGCACCGAGCGTTACGGCCACTACGTAACCCGGGGCTGGCAGCATTTGCTGCCCCACGGTGGCCGGGCTGGCAATTTGCAGAAGATCGGTGATCTGCTGGGCGACTTCGATCTGGTGGCCTTGCAGGAAGCCGATGGCGGCAGTTTGCGTTCCGGCTACGTCAATCAGGTCGAGCACTTGGCGCAGCTCGGGGCTTTCCCCTACTGGTACCAGCAACTCAATCGCAACCTTGGGCGTTTCGGTCAGCACAGCAATGGTGTGTTGAGCCGTCTGCGGCCTGCTGCGATTGAGGATCATCCGCTACCTGGCCCTGCCGGGCGCGGTGCGATCCTTGTGCGTTTCGGCGAAGGTGAAGACGCGCTGGTGGTGGTCATGATGCATCTGGCGCTGGGCGCCCGGACCCGCACACGGCAACTGGCGTATATCCGTGAATTGATTGGCGGTTATCGCCATCAGGTGTTGATGGGCGACATGAACACCCACGCCCTGGACCTGCTGGAGCACTCGCCATTGCGCGATCTGGGCCTGCTTGCGCCACAGATCGAAGCAACGTTCCCGAGCTGGCGGCCGCAGCGTTGTCTTGATCATATTTTGCTCAGCCCTACTCTGACCCTTGAACGGGTGCAGGTGCTGGCGCAGCCCATTTCCGATCACCTGCCCGTCGCGGTGGAGATCCGTCTGCCGGCCTCATTATGTGAGGACTCGTTGCCCGTACCCAGTAATCGTGGATCTCTTGCATGAGTGACGAAGCCGAACGCTGGAAAGAAAAGTACCTCAAGGGCATCGAGCAACAAGACAAGCTCGAAAAGCGCTGGAATGCCCGTCTCGACTTGTTGCGCCGTGGTCTGGTGCGCAGCAGTCTGGCGGCTGAGGGCTCGGACCGGGCGGTCGACCAATGCATGAAGGAAATGCGCGAAATCGTCCGCAAGGACGACATGGACGCAGGGCTGGCAGCGCTGATCCCCAAACTCGAAAAGGCCGTGCTGGATTCCGAGCAGCGCCGGGAAGTGCGCGCGGGTCAGATCAGCACCGCGCTGGTTTCGCTGGTGACGCAGCTGCAATCGCTGGATCTGCCCAAGGAAGTGCGCAAGCCGCTCAAGCGTTTCGCCAAGGATCTTGAAGAGCGTGCTTCCCAGGCGCGAGAGCTGCCGTTGCTGCTCGGTGAGCTCAGCGGCCTGCAAGGTCAGGCACTGATACAGATAGAAAAGCCCGAGGAGCAGGCGCGGCCGGGTTTGCTGGCGCGCCTGTTTGGCGGGCATGAGGCACATCCTGCGGGCGCTGAAACGGGTGAGCCTGGCTCTGCCGTGATCGCCCCTGCGCCTTCGCCTGTTCCGACACCGGCTTCTGAGGCGCGTGAGTCTGACGCCGATGACTGGGACGAATCTGCTCCGCAGCCAGTCGCAGCTACTGCAGCGGCCCAGGCTGCGGGTAACTCAGCCGGACGCTATGAGCCGCTTCAAGCCCTAGAGCCCACTGTGGCCGAGGCGCAGCCTGCACCGATCACCCCGGCTCCGGCTCCGGCCCCGCCCGCGGCCAAACCCGTCGAGGCTATCGAAGCAGCTGTTGTTGAAGCAGTCGCCCCCGTTGCTGCACCTGCACCTGCACCTGCACCTGCGCCTGAGCCCAAGCCCGAGCCCGAGCTGGTAAGTGCGCCGGAGCCTGAGCCGGTCAGCGTTCAGGATTTACTCACTCCAACGCCAGCCGTGCCGTTCGATCATGTGCCCGAGCCCGTCAGCGAAGCGCCTGTCGAGGAAGATGAATCAGAGGAGAGCGAAGAAGCCACGCCCTTCGCACTGCCCAGCTCTCCCGAGCCAAGTTACAGCTCCGTCGCCGCGCATATTGAAGAGACGCTGTTGGGCCTGCTCAACGACCTGACCCTGCCCGAGCATCACCGGCCTCAGGCAGAGGCGATGCGCCAGCGTCTTGAACATGGGCTCAACTGGTATGAGTTACTGCCGATCCTCGAGGATCTTGCCGTTTTGATGCTGGCGATCAGCGATGGCGGTCAGCAGGATTTCGAGAGCTATCTGAAGCAGCTCAACGAGCGTCTGGAGTCTTTTCAAAGCAATTTGCAGGCAGCCAGCGATGACTATGTGGGTCAGCAGTCCGAGTCGCGCGAGCTGAACAATCAGCTGCGCGAGCAGGTGGATGGCTTGCAAAGCAGTGTGCAGGAAGCTGCCGACCTGCCCAGCCTCAAACAAGTGCTGGAGAACCGTCTCGAAGGTTTGCTGAGCACGATGGATCAGCACCAGCAGGCCCGCGATGAGCGCGAGCAGGACGTGGCCGCTCGCCTGCAAAGTCTGGCGAGCCGGGTGGCGACCATGGAGCAGGAGGCGCTGGGTTTCAGGGCCAATATTGAAGAACAGCGGCAGAAAGCGCTGATCGACCCACTGACCAGCCTGCCTAACCGGGCCGCCTGGGAAGAGCGTCTCGGGCATGAAATGGCGCTCTGGCAGCGAGATAAAAACAGCTTGCTGGTGGGTATTCTCGATCTGGACCACTTCAAGCGTATTAACGACGGCTACGGACATCTGGCCGGAGACCGCGTGCTCAAGATCGTGGCCAAGGTATTGAAGAAACACCTGCGCGGCAGCGATTTCATTGCTCGCTTCGGGGGTGAAGAGTTCGTTGTCCTGATGCCCGCCACTCAGGTCACTGCGGGGCTGGCATTGCTTGATCAACTGCGCACGGCCGTCGAGCTGTGCCCGTTCCACTTCAAGAGCGAGCCCGTGGTCATCACCGTGTCCATCGGTGTGACCGCGCTGCGCGCTGGCGAGCGCAGTGATGTGGCGCTCAAGCGTGCTGACCAGGCGCTGTATCGCGCCAAGGAAAACGGTCGCAATCGGGTCGAGCAAGGTTGATCTGTATTTGCCCGAGCTGAGCTTTCTCTAGGCTTTACGTTATGCTCAATTCTTTTACTGCCAATGTGTTCCGGATTCTCATGAAGTTGTTTTGCTCTGCCCTCCTGCTTCTCACGTTGACCGCCTGCAGCAGCGGCCTGCGGCTCGACACCAGCCATCCTTCGGCCAATTTCGACAATCGGATTCAGTTTGTTGTGGTGCATTACACCTCCACCACGCTTGAACATTCACTCCAGCTCCTGACCCACGGCGAGGTGAGCGCCCATTACCTGATCGGCGACACACCACCGACCATTTATAAGCTGGTGGACGAAAACGCTCGCGCCTGGCATGCCGGTGAAAGTGAATGGGATGGGCGAACCTGGCTGAATTCGGCGTCGATCGGCATCGAAATCGTCAATCCAGGTTATCGCGACACGCCAACCGGAAGGCTCTGGTATCCCTACACCGAAGGGCAGATCCAGGCATTGATCGTGCTCCTCAAAGACATCGTCAAACGTAACCATATTGATCCGCGCCACATCATCGGTCACAGCGATATCGCCCCGGCGCGCAAGCTGGACCCTGGTCCGCTGTTCCCCTGGAAGCGGCTGGCCGAGGAAGGTCTGGGCGTCTGGCCTGATGAGCGTCAGGTCGCACAGCAGCAGGCTTTGCTAGGCAATGCGTTGCCGGATGTGTCCTGGTTTCAACAACAACTGGCGCGGCTTGGCTACTCGACGCCTCAGACCGGTGAGCTGGATGTCGCTACACGCGGCGTTCTGGCTGCGTTTCAGATGCATTACCGGCCTGCACGCTTCGACGGACAACCTGACGTTCAGAGCGCAGCGATCCTCAAAGTGCTCAATCGCCAGCGCTGAAGCCCTGAAAAACGCCGATAAACCGAGCGTTTTTCAAGGGTGTTGCTATACCTGATGGGGTAATCCTGCGGGAATCCCCTGATGCTCGGCGCTGCAACCTCATTTCGCATGACTTTCTATCGCCCCTGGCTGATGGCTCTGCTCGCCGCCTTGTTGAGTGCGGCTATGCTTTTGGCGGGGAGCTTCGCCCTGGCCGTGCATCAGGCCCGGCAAAACGAAAGTGAACAGATGAAGGCTCAGGGCGAGCGTTTTCTGGTGCGCCTGGAACAGCTTTTCGGGCAATTACGACTGGGGCTGGATCAGCTGGAAGCCCAGCCATTGCGGCGCTGCACCCCCGAAATGGTGGATCGATTGCGTCAGGTGATCGCCAGTTACCGCTTCATCTATGAAGCAGCATTCGTGGGTGATACCCAGTTATGTTCCAGCTGGATACGCACCAGTAATCTGGGCGAGGAGCGGCCCGCTGACATTCGTGGCCCCACCTATGACTACTGGCTCAATACCTCGGCCCAGCCCGATGACAATCTGGCGGCGTTGGTGTTGGGGCGTGGCGGTTTCAGGGTGTCCACTTCCCGGGGGCATCTGACCGATGTGGTCGACCTGCCGGTGGGAGGCAGCTTGCTGGTGGTGCTCAACCACGGTAGTAAGGCGGTGACGGTGCTGGGGCCTGATCAGTCTTGGCCCCCGACGGTGCAGTGGTCATCGGCAGCTGACGAGACTTTGATGGTCACCGACAAACGCCTGATTTACCGCATGCCGACTCAGAGTCCCGAATACCAATTGGTGATGATTGCGCCTCGCTCTGGGCTGCAACAGAAAGTCACCGGGGCCTGGTGGTTTCTGGTCCCGGCGAGCCTGCTCGTGTCGCTGTGCATCGGAGTGCTGGTGCTGCAACTGGTGCGGCAGCGGCGTTCGCTGGGCGGTGAGTTGCAGGGCGCATTGCGGCGTAGCGAGCTTAAAGTGCTGTATCAGCCGATCTTCGACCTCAACACCCGGCTGTGTGTGGGCGCGGAAGCGTTGGTGCGTTGGCGCAGACCCGACGGCACCCTGACCAGCCCGGACCTGTTCATCCCCCTGGCGGAAAACACCGGACAGATTCGCCAGATCACGGATTTCGTCCTGCAACAGCTGCTTGAGCAACTGGGGCCGATGCTGCGCGCCAACCCGCATCTGTATATTTCGGTCAATCTGGCAGCGTGTGACGTAATGGCGCCGCGTATCGGGCGAGTCACGGCCAGATTACTGGCGCAGCACCGAGTGGCTGCGAGGCAAATCGCCTTTGAGGTGACCGAGCGCGGGTTGATCGATGTGGTGGTTGCCCGCAATCACCTTCAGGCGTTGCGCGACCGAGGCCATCAAGTGTTGATCGATGATTTCGGCACTGGCTATTGCAGCCTGGCGTACCTGCAAACCTTGCCGGTGGATTGCCTGAAGATCGACAAAGCGTTCATCGACGCCCTGGGCCACGATGCCGCCAGCAGTGGCGTCGCGCCGCATATCATTCGGATGGCCCATGCATTGAATCTGCGGGTGATCGCCGAAGGTATCGAGTTTGAATCCCAAGCGCAGTTGTTGATCAGCGAGGGGGTTATCTACGGCCAGGGCTGGCTCTTCGCCCGCCCGCTGAGTGCGGTGAAGTTTACCGAACTGGTCACCGGTGGCCGCCGCAGCCAGGGACGGCGGGCGGAGGATGTGGCGTGAGGGTGAGCACGCGCCTTGAATTGGAAATAATCCTGTGGGAGCGCGTTCTCATGTGGGACCGGCTTCAGCCGGGAAGAGGCCGGTACATCCGACCGAAATTGATCGTCTGAAATGCCGCCTTCCCGGCTAAAGCCGGTCCCACTAAAAGTGCAGTGCAGGCCAATATATAATCCCCTACAGGTTCGTGATCTGTAGGAGCGCGCGCGGTGTTTAGGAAGGCCGCGTTATCGTTCATCGCGGGCAAGCGCGCTCCTACGGTCAAAAAACGGCTACAACGGCAACGCCATATAAAACTGTGTGCCCTGCCCTGGTCGTGAATACACGCCCATGCGGCCGCCGTGCAGTTGCACGATCTCTTTACACAGGGCCAGCCCCAGACCGGCGCCGCCTTTTTTGCGGCCGACCTGGACGAAGGGTTCAAAGATCCGGCCCTGCTGTCCGTAAGCGATGCCTTCGCCGTTGTCCTCAACGCTGATGATCACCCGCTCGCCATGGCGCCGCGCCTGTAGCCGAATCAGGCCATTTTCAGGTGTGTGGCGCAGGGCGTTATCCAGCAGGTTATCCAGCACCCGTTCGAGTTGCACGCGGTCGGCATGCAGGCGCGGCAGCGGCTCTTCAGCCTCAATTGACAGGATGATGCCCTTGTCCTGAGCCTGATCCTGAAAGCGCAACCGGGCGTGCTCAAGCAATTCGTCGATGGAGCATGGCGCAAGGGTGAGTTTTTGCAGGCCATTCTGATAGCGGGAAAAATTCAGCAAGTCATTGATCAACTGCATCAGACGCTGCATTTCTTCGTTGACCGTGTCGAGCAGGTCCGACTCGCGGGAGTCCGCCGGGAATTTTGCCCGCTCTCGGAACAGCCCGAAGGCCATGTGCATCCCGGTAACCGGCGTGCGCAGCTCATGGGAGGCGCGTAGAACAAACTCGCTGCGCACTCGCTCGAAAGCCCGCTGTTCGGTGACATCATGCAGCACCATCACCGCGCCGAGGATATGGCCTTTAGTGTGGCTGACCGGTGTGAGGCTGTAGGTGAGCAGTCGTGATTCGCCATCGACCTCGATCTCAAGATCCTCCGGCGCGCGCTCCAGCGTTCCGCCGCGCAGAGTCAGATACAACTGCTCATCCAGCTCAGGACGCTGCAAGGCCTCGCCAAGCCCCTGGCCAAGCCGATCCTCGTCCCAGCCCAACTGACGCTGGGCAACCGGGTTGAGGTGTTCCAGACGGCCCTGGCGATCAATCATCAGCAGGCCGTCATCGATACTATCGAGCACCGCCTGCAGTCGTTGTTGACCGGCCAGCAGTTCGTCGACGTTGGTGACCTGATGTTGGCGCAGCGCTTCAGCCATGATCCCGAAACGGCGGGTCAGCAGGTTCATCTCTTCCGCGGGAGAGATTGGCAGCGTCACCTCAAAGTTACCCCGGCCGATGTTGTCAGCCGCCTTGGCCAGCGCTTCGATGGGCGCGCCGAAACGCCGCGCAATGCCGTGGGCCGTAATGAAGCCGATACCCAGGACCGCAAGACCCACCAGCCCTAACAGGCTGGCTACCCATAGGGCGCGCTCTCGGGCTTGAGCCTCAACCTGGCTGATGTTGCTCAGGGCCTGACGGTGCGCCGCCACCAGATTGTTGCGCAAGGTGTTGAAGCGCTCACTGAGTTCGGAGTTGTCTCGCAACGCACTTGGCGTTTCCCTTGACTGATCGTAGGCCTGGAGAAACTTTTCATAGTCGCTGCGCACGCCGAGGAAGCCATTGTCGACATTGCTCTGCTCGTCATGCTCGACGCCCTGAGCCAGAAGCTCGCGGAACTCACTTTGCAGTTTTTCGAGCTTATCCCGCGCGGGAACCTCATTGAGCATCATGACCAGTTGATCACCCAGGTTTTGCCTGAGCTTGAGCCCCGTATCCAGGGACACGAAGTTCTCGTGGATCAGCGATTCCTGGGATTTGGCCATCTGCATTACGCTGACGAGCCCCAGCGCGAGCCCCAATAGCGCTACCGTTATCAGGGCTGAAATGCTGAAGAACAGCCGGGTGCGTAACTTCATCGCCCATTTCATGCGTGAGGGTTCACAGGTTGTACTGCTTGCGTTTGCGGTACAGCGTCGAGGCATCGATACCAAGGGTTTTAGCCGCCTGATCCAGCGTCTCGCTGGTCGCCAGCACTGCGCCGATGTGGGCTTTTTCCAGCTGATCCAGGCTGAGTGCCGCGCCTACGCGGGGGGCATTGCTGGTGGGCTGTTCGCCCATGCCCAGATGCGCGACTTCAACACGCTCTTGTGGGCAAATGATGCTGGCGCGTTCGATCACGTTGCGCAGTTCGCGGATGTTGCCGGGCCAGCGGTAATTAAGCAGCGCTGATTTGGCTTCCTCGCTGAACCCCCGTGCAGGGCGGGCGTAATCCTTGACGAAGCGTGCCAGGAAGCGATCCGCCAGGGTCATGATGTCTTCAGTGCGTTCGCGCAGAGCGGGCAGATGCAGGGTGATCACGTTCAGGCGGTAGAGCAGGTCTTCACGAAACCGGCCGTTGCGAACCATGTCTTCCAGGTTGAGGTTAGTGGCCGCAAGAATGCGCACATCGGCGCGGCGGGTCACCGGGTCGCCGACGCGCTCGTATTCCTTGTCCTGAATAAAACGAAGCAATTTTGGCTGCAACGTGAGGGGAAAGTCGCCGATTTCGTCGAGAAAAAGCGTGCCGCCATCCGCCTGGTTGACGCGCCCCAAGGTACTCTCGCTGGCACCAGTGAACGCGCCACGGCTGTGGCCGAACAGTTCGCTTTCCATCAGCTCTGCCGTCAGTGACGGGCAGTTGATGGTGATGCAGGATTTCTTGGCGCGCTTGCTCCAGCCGTGAATGGCACGGGCCAGTTCGCCTTTACCTGTACCGGATTCACCGAGGATCAGAATGTTGGCGTCGGTGCCAGCGACTTGGCGGGCTGTTTCGAGGATCGCCATCATGGACGGGCTGTGGGAATCCAGGCCGTCTTTGGGTTTGCGAATTTCGCCTTCGAGGGCTTCCAGCCGCGCCGAGAGCTGGCGCACTTCCAGCTGTTTGGCCGTGGCCAGACGCAGTTGGTCCGGGCTGCACGGCTTGACGAGATAGTCTGCGGCGCCTGCCTGAATCGCGTCCACGGCAGTATCGACGGCCGAATGCGCGGTGACGATAACTACCCGCATCCAGGGTGCCTGGACGCGCATTTGCGCCAGCACATCAAGGCCATTGTCTTCGCCAAGCCGCAAATCCAGAAAGCACAGGTCGAAGACCTGGCGTTGCAGCAACGTTTCCGCTTGCGCTGCGCTGTTGGCGGTGGCGACGCTGTAGCCCTCATCTTCCAGGCAATAACGGAACGTGCGAAGGATCGCGGACTCGTCATCCACAAGCAGAATACGGCCCTGATTCTCAGTGGCTGCTTCCATTTTTCCTACGCTCCTAAATGAATTGTCTTGCCTTAGTGTCGGAAAAATCGGGCAAGTTGCATGGTCGATTCTGATTGATTATGCGTGCTGCATGGTAGCTATCTGGCAGATATATCGTTAACTAGCTGATATTTATAATTAATTTCCTCTAAAACACGCTGGCACATGACTTGCGGGTTTCTTCTGCTTTTCGCTTGAGCGATTCGCTCGAACCCAATGCATAGCCATAGATGGAGAAATGCGATGCACCCGCTGAAAAAGCTGGCCCTGGTCACCGCAACCGTTACCGCACTGAGTCTCAACCCGCTGATGGCCAGCGCCGCCCAAGGCGATCTGCCCAGCCAGTTGAATGAAGCCCGACAGGAAGGCTCGATCTGGACCGCCTTCGCGCTTAACAAGCATTTGAGTCCCTTCAAGCTCGACGTGAGTGTCGAACAAGGCACCGCCGTCCTGAAGGGCAAGGTCGAAAATGAGGTTGATCGCGACCTGGCAGAACGAATCGCGCTGGATATCAAAGGCATCGACAAGGTCGATAACCAGCTGGAAATAGATCCCAACGTGGCCGCCGAACCAGGCACTAAAGCCAACATGGCGCAGCGATTTGAAGACGCCACGTTGACCGCCACGGTGAAGTCCAAGCTGTTGTGGAGCAGCGTGACCGAGGCGCTGAAAATCGAAGTTGATAGCAAGGACGGCGTTGTAACCCTCAAAGGCCGCGCGCAAAGCCCGGAAGCCAAGGAAGTGGCCGGCAACCTGGCGACCAACACCGACGGCGTGGTCAGCGTGAATAACCTGATCAGCATCAGCGCGGCCGACTCGATCAATTCCCGTACCGACCCGCAGGTCAACAGCCCGGTGAAGGACATGAGCGATGTCTGGATCACCAGCAAGGTCAAATCCAGCCTCATCTATAGCCGCAACCTGGATGGCATGAGCATCAAGGTCGAGACCAAGAGCGGCCTGGTCAGCCTCAACGGCATCGTCGCCAACTACGCCGAAAAAGAACTGGCCGTTGAAATCGCCCGAAATATACGCGGCGTCAAAGGCGTGAACGCTGATGCGTTGAAAGTGATGGCGCGGACGGCGGGTTAATCCTACAAAGCCGACGGTCGTGCAACCTGCACGATAAATACAGGGTCATCGTGCAGGTTGCTCGCAGAAAGATTTGATAGGCTTGCTTAAGTTGCTGATTCTAAAGGGTTTATCTGGATGCAAAAAACTGGCATGCACCCTGCAATATCCCTCTTATACAAGCCGTGACGTAACCGGCAACAAGATCAGGATCGAGCATCCCCAAGGGATCTCAGGAGCAACCAGATGAACAGCAAGCGTTTCGCCCAATTGCGCATTTCGCCACTGCATATCCAGCAAGTGTTGTTTGCCACTTTGGCCGTGCTGATCACTCTGCTTGCGATCCAACAGTTTCAGCGTTGGGACAATGCCCGCGCAGTCATGCATGAAGCCTCACAGATTAAACAGCAGTTCACTTACAGCCAGTCCTACACCACGGCCAGCGCGCCGTTGGCCAAAGACACTGCGCTGAGCTTCACACCCGTTGAGGGCACAGCGCCTGTCAGTGAAATGCCGCGTCAGCAGAGCTGGGTTTTCTAACCCGTCTTGCGGTGAAAACAGCATCCATTAAAAGCAGTAACCACTTTAAAAGTAGTAACCAAGGAGAATCACCATGTTGAGTTGGGCAATCACGTTTCTGATCATCGCCATTGTCGCTGCAGTACTTGGCTTCGGTGGTATCGCAGGCACCGCGACCGGTATCGCGAAGATTCTTTTCGTCGTATTCCTGGTTATGTTCGTTGTCTCCTTCTTCTTTGGCCGTCGCGGCCGAGGCTGAAAATGCGCACTTCTTTCCACTCACTCGCCGCCGCCCTGCTACTGGGCGGCAGCACGATGGTGATGGCTGCCAACGATGGGCAAACCCGGGTTAACGAGCTTATCAGCTCGTCTCCCGAGTACCGGCAGACCTGGACGAGCGTCGTCAAGAAAGAAGAACGACTACCCGATTGGGTGATCAATCTTTCCGGCGCATCCGAGCAGCAGATGCAGGCTGTCACGGAAGAAGGCAAGCCCTTCATCGTCGGACCATTGTGTGAAACCAAGGACAGCTGCAAAAGCAAACGTCTGATCGTGGCCTTCAGCCTTGATAAAGATGATGCTTATGCGATGTTGGTCGAAGTGCCGGCTGGCTTGCCTTCGGACAAGTCTCCAACGCGCCACGCGACCTACCGCTTCCTCGGCGACCCGGATGAGGGAATGAAGAAGCTGCTGGATGAAGAGCTGCGCAAAGATCCTGATTGGTATTGATACCGGTTTAAAAACAGAGAGCATTCTTGTTCGGAGTGCTCTCTGAGGTGCGCCACTCGAAGAAAGTGTGCGCATGACCAGGGGGCCGGGACGCTTTGATTGTTTGGATCGAAGTGACCTAGGGGTACAGGGAGTACCTCCGTTGAGGGCCGGGTCAGGCAGAACCGCGATGCAAGTCCGACTTGTGTCGCGCTTACTCGTTTCTGCCAGCGGCACATGGCCGCACATCTGGCGATTCGCGTAAGAAATTTCCTCGCTCGACCTCTGCAAAACCTTCCAGTAATACCCCCTTTTGAATCCCTGAAATCTCTGGAGACGGCGTTTTAGCCACCTTTGCGCCAAAATGCGGCACTGGGTAGTCGTTTTTGGATATGTTTCCTGTCGTAAACATTATGCAGATTCGGCATGGGGTAGTCGTTTTCGGCATTAGACGCTGCCTCTTCACGTGGGAATAGTTGCGCCTTTTTTCGCCAGCTACAGAGCCAGGATGCTCGCTTGCGGCACCTACTCTGGACGGCTCTGACAGTCACTGCTTCGGGTTGCTGTGGATTGGCAATGTTGCGCAGGTGTGTTTCAGAGATGTCCGGGCCACTTGAAAAAAGGTAACGACATGAAGAAGGCAAAGCTGAGCCTGGCCTGGCAGATCCTCATCGGTCTGGTACTCGGGATTGCGCTGGGTGCGCTGCTTGATCATTTCAGTGCTGACAAGGCCTGGTGGATCAGTAATATCCTTCAACCCGCAGGCGATATTTTCATACGCCTGATCAAGATGATTGTCGTACCGATCGTGGTGGCTTCGCTGGTCGTGGGTATCGCGGGTGTGGGAGACGCCAAGAAACTCGGGCGTATCGGCCTCAAAACCATCCTCTACTTTGAAGTCGTCACAACCATCGCGATTGTGGTCGGGCTGGTGCTGGCCAACGTGTTCCAGCCGGGTGCCGGCATCGACATGAGCAGCCTGGGCACTGCCGACATCTCCAAGTACATGGCGACCACTGCCGAAGTGCAGCACGACCATGCATTCATTGCCACGATCCTGAACCTGATTCCTTCCAACATCTTTGCGGCGCTTGCTCGTGGCGACATGTTGCCGATCATCTTCTTCTCGGTGATGTTCGGCCTGGGGCTGGCCAGCCTTGATGCTGAAGTACGTGACCCGGTGTTGAAGGTGTTCCAGGGCGTCTCGGAAACCATGTTCAAGGTCACTCACATGATCATGAACTACGCACCTATCGGTGTATTCGCACTGATCGCCGTGACCGTCGCGAAGTTCGGCTTCACCTCGCTGTTGCCGTTGGCCAAGCTGGTGATTCTGGTTTACGTCGCCATTGCCTTCTTCGCGTTCGTGGTACTTGGCCTGATTGCCCGCCTGTTCGGCTTCTCGGTGGTCAAGTTGATGCGCATTTTCAAGGACGAGCTGATCCTGGCCTATTCCACCGCCAGCTCCGAAACCGCCCTGCCGAATGTGATCAGGAAGATGGAAGCCTATGGGGCTCCTAAAGCCATTTGCAGCTTCGTGGTGCCGACCGGTTATTCGTTCAACCTTGATGGCTCGACCCTGTACCAGAGCATTGCGGCGATCTTCATTGCCCAGCTTTACGGGATTGATCTGTCGCTGGGCCAGCAGTTGATGCTGGTATTGACCTTGATGGTGACCTCCAAGGGCATCGCGGGTGTGCCGGGTGTTTCCTTCGTGGTGTTGCTGGCGACGCTGGGCAGTGTCGGTATTCCGCTCGAAGGTCTGGCATTCATCGCAGGCGTCGACCGCATCATGGACATGGCCCGTACCGCGCTCAACGTAATCGGCAACGCTCTGGCGGTATTGGTGATCTCGCGTTGGGAAGGCATGTACGACGATGCCAAGGGCGAGGCCTACTGGAACTCCCTGCCACACTGGCGCAGCAAAGAGCCGTTGCCTGGGGTTGAGTCGAGCAAGGCCTGATTTCTGTAGGAGCTGCCGAAGGCTGCGAAAGCGGTGTTTCTGACAAATCGCGATTCGCAGCCTTCGGCAGCTCCTACAAAAAGCCAGTGAGCCAGAGACACTGCGTTATCGTTCATCGCGAGCAAGCTCACTCCTACAGAAAATCACCGAACCTGTGGGAGCGGTGCTTGGTCTGGGCGGCATTCCGACGATAAGGTCACCTCGGTCTGGCAGGTGCACCGCGTTATCGTTCATCGCGAGCAAGCTCGGCTCCAACAGGGGCGCTCGCTAAGCCTGAGCCATCGCATCATTGAGGGATTTCTCCAGATGCGCTTTGTAGCGCAGATAGAGAATGCTCTGCCCCCGCGAATCGCCCAGCAAACCCGAAAGATCCAGGTCAGTGATGTAGCAGCGATACCGTTCAGGTTCTGTGCGTTGCTCAAGGATCTGTCGGGCCACGACGCGGAATAGCTGATCCCCATGTTCCAGTTCGGAAAACTCCTGATTGTCGCAGTACAGCGTGACGCTCACCTGACCGGGTGAGGCCTCTTCGACGATCGCCTGCACGTCGTAAAACGGCTTATCCATCGCAACCGGTGCATTGCGCGGTTCGATGCGTCGTGCGCGGGCGGCTCCTGATGGCAGCACTTGGTAATAGAGAATTTCCAGGCGCGTTGGCTCAAGGGGATTATCCAGCGGCAGCATGGCACCGCGTCGATACACCAGCGAACGGAAGAAGCGCTGCATGGGCATCAGCAAGCTGGTTTCGTCGTGATAAGGCACGCTTTGATGCCATAAGGCGTTGCGCTCATCGAGCACGTAAAGCTCCGCGCTCCCCTCGTTGACCCGGTAGAACACCTGAATACACTCGGGTTGGCCGAATGGCAGGATCAGCGCCAGATCGTGCTCGGCCAATGCGTGAGGGTCCAGATGCAGTGGGCTGTAGCGTGGAATCTCTTCTCCCAGGTATTCGAACAAGCCTGCGAGGCTGTTGATCACCACATGAGTGACAGGCTGATCCGGGACCATTTCCAGCACGTGATACTGCTGCTGGACCTGAATAAGATAACGATGATTGAGCCGCCGGGCGTGCAGCAGTTGCGCAGTGGCGACCAGCTCTTCCACGCGCTGGGCAATGGCCGGTGCCCGGTTGTGACAGAAGCAGCGCACCCGAACCACTGGCTGCGCGGCGCCTTTAGGCAAATTGCTCAACAGTTCACTAAGGCAGTCGAGCAGGGCGTGTTCGCCGTCATGGCGGGTGACCAGAATCTCGTTCCAGCTGTTGAGGGTGATCTGATCCAGCGTCAGCACCAGGTTTTCCCGAACGCCCGCGTAACTCAGCGAGTCAGTGCGCTCGGTGGTCATCAGGATGTTGAGATCGCGGTGGTGCCTGAGCGGGTCCACTCCCACGTTGACCAGCAGCAGGATTTCCACCGGCACGCTGGTGCTGAGCAGGCGCTCTTCGCTGACCACGCCCATAGGCATCGGGATCTGCTGTTGCAGTGCACCGAGCAGATTGAACAGTTCGAACTCGCTCAAGTCGCTGCTGCCCGGATGCAGCGCGAGCCGGGTGGTGGTGTCGATGATGTTGTTGCGATGACACCAGGTCAGCAGCTCCAGAAGCTCACGGCTGCGCTTGATTGGCGAGAAATTGAGCCAGTCCAGCGGGCCGAGGCTGCCGTTGTACAGCGCCCACTGGGTCTTGCCCGGTTCGCGGCGGTTGTCGGTCTGGACCAGCGTCAGGGTGTCTTCAGCCAAGTCCGGGGCAATGCCGGGGTTGATGTATTCGACTTTGCCAGCCTTGCGCTCGAACGCGGCATACAGCCTGCGGCCAAGCACGCTGAGGTCCCGGGCGTTGGCTGAGCTGCCGGTATTTTGAGTGCGCGCAAACTGGGTCAGGAAGCGATAGCTGTAATTGAGTTCGTTGACCAGCGACCTGCGTTCATGGGTCACCTGGCGTACCTTCCACTGGCTGCGACTGTCGAGCAGCGAGAGCTGGCGCTCATCCCAGCCCCACTCCTGACTCAGACGCGCCAGCAGTTGCCGCTGCCAACCGCTGCTGCGCAGTCGCGGGGTGCCGGTGAGCTTTTTATTCACCTTCAGATACAGCGCGCGGCGTACCAGCTCCAGACGCTCTGACTCGCCACGCTGGACGAGATATTCCTCAATGCGGCGATACACCACCATGTACGGGTCCAGCTCATCCAGATCCATCTGGTTGGCGAACACCGCCTCCTTGAAGTGCAGGCTCAGGCACTGCACCTGAGGGTGTTCACTGGCGTAGACCTCGATCAGCAGCAGTTTGAGCACCGACTTGTAGGGCGACTCAATGCCTTTGAACAGCTGCCACAGCCCGGCGCCGAGGAACTCCCCCGGCGGGATGTGCGAAAGGTGGCCCAGATCAAGCACCTCGTCAGCACGGATGAAGCGCTTGGAGAGCAAGGTGTGGGTGTAATCGGCGTAGCGCCGCTCTTCGTATGTGGGCACCAGCCACCACATGGGCGTGCGGCCCGCGAGCCAGATCGCCGTGCGATAGAACTCATCCAGCAACAGATAATGCTGGGTGGTACCGCAATCGTCGGAGCTGAGCTGGGCGTCACGCTCGCCCGAGACGAAACGTTGCAGGTCGATCAGGAAGAAATGCGCTTCGGCGCCCTGGCTATCAGCCCAGGCCTCCAGCGCCTGGCACTTTCTGCGCAGCTCCGCGACTTCGTTGTCGCTCAGGTCCGAGTCGTGGCAGACCCAGACATCCATGTCGCTGTCTTCGGCTTGCGCCAGCGTGCCAAGGCTACCCATCAAAAACAGGCCATGAATCGGCTGGCGTGCACTGGCCAGCGGCGCCTTGTAGGAAAACGACCGGGTCAGACGTTGAGCTTCGGCCAGCGCCAGCGCACTGGGCTGGTAGTTCGACACGCCAGCAGGCGTGCTGCCGGACACATAGCCCGGTAACAGCGGGTGATTTACGTGGAAAAAAAGCGGCAGCAGGTTCAGCACGGTTTGCTGGCGCGTCGACAGCCCTTCAAGGGCGCGTGAAAGCCGCCCGTTGCTCAGGGTCATGAAGCGAGTGCGGAGCTGGGCAAGCACCTCTCGGTCGATGCCTTGATCCAGGTCGGGACGAATTTCTGAGTTTCGCGTCATTACAACTCAAACCGGCTACCGGACTAATAAGTGGGCAGCGTGAATAGGGGTGAGCTAGACGGCGGGCAGGTACGCGTTTAGTGCGTTTATTGTTCTGGCGCCAATTTTTTATCGGCGCAGTTTTCCATAAATGAAGGGTCCGCTTAACCTTTTTGTGGTGACGGACCCTTGCAGCGTTCAGGCAGCTTGTTTGGCGAAAGTGAGGATGGTCAGCAGCGATTGCGCATGTTCAGCGGCTTCCAGTCCCAGACTGGTCAGATAACCGCCATCGACCTGAGTCGTCAGGCCTTTATCAAAGAGTCTTTGCGCAGCAGCAACAGCGGTCGGGGCCGCAACATGATGGACTTTGAGTCCTTCAAGGGTATTGCCCAGATTGAAGAGTGCGAGGATTTCCAGTTCGGCAACCAGCTCAGGGGTATACGACATAGGTGCTCCAGACTTTTTCTAGTAATACGCCTCACTGACTGGCGGGTGTCCTGGAATCAACGTGTCTGTGCTGCGCTCGTCGGTTCTGGGTGACCGTTAAAGCCGGCTCGGCGTGACAGCCTCGTTTGGATAGTGGCAGCGAGGCATTTGCAGTGTAGTCACGGTCTGGATTTTTTGCCGAGCTTGATTAGCCGATAGTTGGCTGCCAATCGTCCGATTGGCGATTGGGCAGGTGCCTTACGCCTCAGGCGGCAGTGTCGGCAAGGCGCGCAGGGCCGCTTCGTACCATTCGGTGTTGAATGCACGATCTTCTTCGAGCAGCCCGTCGATTTCGACAGCCAGCACGTGGGCCATCAATTGCAGGATCTCATCGCGCTCATAACCCACCAGCGTCAGCTTGTTGTAGGTGGCTTTGGCGGCAGGCGGGTTGTCGCTTTCGATCTGATTCTCGATCGCCTGGATCAGGGTCGATTCAGCGAACTCTTCTTCGTCGTTGTCGATTTTGTCGGTCATGGGGGTGTTTCCTATAAGAATTCTGGATGCCTGTTGGAGCGAGGCTTGCCCGCGAAAAACGATAACGCGGTGAGCCTGCTGGCCCGCGGTGACCCATTCGCGGGCAAGCCTCGCTCCAACAGAGCAACGATTTAACGGGCAGCCAGCAACGCCTGACCGCGAGCCGCAGCAGCCTTGACCTGCGCCGGGGCAGTCCCGCCGATGTGGTCGCGGGCGTTGACCGAGCCTTCCAGGGTCAGCACGGCAAATACATCCTGCTCGATCTGATCGCTGAACTTGCGCAGTTCTTCCAGGCTCATTTCAGCCAGGTCCTTGCCGCTCTCGACGCCGTATTTCACGGCATGGCCAACGATCTCGTGGCAATCACGGAATGGCAGGCCACGACGCACTAGATAATCGGCCAGGTCGGTTGCGGTGGAGAAACCACGCAGCGCCGCTTCACGCATGATGGCGTGCTTTGGCTTGATCGCCGGGATCATGTCGGCAAAGGCGCGCAGCGAGTCGCGCAGGGTGTCGGCAGCATCGAACAGCGGCTCTTTGTCTTCCTGATTGTCCTTGTTGTAGGCCAGAGGCTGGCCTTTCATCAAGGTCAGCAAGCCCATCAAGGCGCCGAAAACGCGACCGCTCTTGCCACGTACCAGCTCTGGAACGTCCGGGTTTTTCTTCTGAGGCATGATCGAGCTGCCGGTGCAGAAGCGGTCCGGCAGATCGATAAACTGGAACTGGGCGCTGGTCCACAGCACCAGCTCCTCCGAGAAGCGCGACAGGTGCATCATCGCGATGCTGGCGGCGGAGCAGAATTCGATGGCGAAGTCACGATCCGACACGCTGTCCAGGGAGTTGCCGCCCACCACATCGAAACCCAGCAGTTTGCAGGTCAGTTCGCGGTCGATGGGGTATGTGGTGCCTGCCAGTGCCGCGCTGCCCAGTGGCATGCGGTTCAGGCGTTTGCGGCAATCCACAAGGCGCTCGTAGTCGCGGCTCAGCATTTCGAACCACGCCAGCATGTGGTGACCGAACGTCACCGGCTGTGCGGTCTGCAAGTGCGTGAAGCCCGGCATGATGGTTTCGGCTTCGCGCTCTGCCTGACCCAGCAAGCCCTGTTGAAGGCGAGTGATTTCGGACAGGATCAGGTCGATCTCGTCACGCAGCCACAGGCGGATATCCGTTGCGACCTGGTCGTTACGGCTACGCCCGGTGTGCAATTTTTTACCGGTGACGCCGATGCGGTCAGTCAGACGCGCTTCGATGTTCATGTGCACGTCTTCCAGATCGACGCGCCAGTCGAATTGACCGGCTTCGATTTCGGTCTGGATCGTCTTCAGGCCATCGATGATGGTGTCGCGCTCAGCGTCGGTCAAAACGCCAACGTGGGCCAGCATCGTCGCGTGGGCGATGGAACCCATGATGTCGTGGCGATAAAGGCGTTGGTCAAAGGTGACGGAGGCCGTGAAGCGCGCGACGAAAGCGTCGACTGGCTCACTGAAGCGGCCGCCCCAGGACTGGTTGGTCTTGTCGGTGCTCATGGATTCGCTCGTGATCTGCTGAAAATGGCGTGCCCGCGTTAATCGCAAGGCGCCCGCGATAATAACAGGTTGCGATTTTTTTATTCTTCGGCGGCTTGCCGCCTGCACGTACAGCGTCGAGACTGGGGCGATGCGAAAACTCCTGAACCAGCGCCCGTCCTCCGAACCGGGCAAAGAATTCTTCCTCCCGGAACTGTGCCTGCCGCAAGCGCTGCTGGTACTGGTGCTGCTCGCCGAACTGCTGGTGTTGGTACTGGTGTTGGTGGAACCCATGCGCCCGACATTCGACTGGGTGCGCCTGGCCTTGATGTCGCTGTTCGTGCAGTGGATCGTATTGCTGTCGGCGGCATTGTTATGCAGCCTGCGCCCATGGCTGGCGCGCCTGCCCGCCGGAGTTGCCGGGTTGGTCGGCTGTCTGCTGGTGGTCGCGCTGACGTTGCTGTGTACCGCCGTGACTGACATTTGCCAGCTGACCGGGCATCTGAGTCTGGGCAGCATGGTCGAGCGCTATGTGCGCTACGGCGTCATCGCGCTGATCATGTCGGCCTTGATGCTGCGTTATTTTTATCTGCAGAGTCAGTGGCGCAAACAGCAGCAAGGCGAGCTGCGGGCCCGGATCGAATCCCTGCAAGCGCGTATCCGCCCGCATTTTTTATTCAACACCCTGAACAGCATTGCCAGCCTGGTGGCGAGCAATCCGGCCAAGGCCGAGCAGGCGGTGCTGGACCTTTCCGATCTGTTTCGCGCCAGTCTGGCCAAGCCCGGAAGCCTGGTCACGTGGCACGACGAGGTTGAATTGGCGAAACGATATTTATCGATTGAGCAATATCGTCTTGGCGAGCGTCTACAGTTGGACTGGGTGATCAGTGGAATTCCAGACGACCTGCCAATTCCCCAGCTAACCTTGCAGCCATTACTGGAAAACGCTTTGCTTTATGGCATCGCACCTCGCATCGAAGGTGGTGTCGTAAAAGTAGAGGCGGACTATGAAGGGGGTGAATTCATATTGTGCGTAAGTAATCCCTACGATGAAGTTGCCAGTCGGCAGACTTCCAACGGCACTCAACAGGCCCTGGTAAATATCGGTGCACGCATTACGGCACTTTTTGGTCCGCACGCCAGTCTGAGCGTGGAGCGCCGTGACGGTCGTCACTACACCTGTCTACGCTATCCTTGTGCGAGACTCACGCAGGAAGCCAGAGCTATATGAATGTCCTGATCGTTGATGACGAACCCCTGGCCCGCGAACGGCTGAGCCGAATGGTCAGTGAAATCGAGGGTTATCGGGTTTTGGAACCCAGTGCGTCCAATGGCGAAGAAGCCTTGGCCCTGATCGAAAGCCATAAGCCGGATATCGTTTTGCTGGATATCCGCATGCCAGGCCTGGATGGTCTGCAAGTCGCCGCCAAATTGTGCGAGCGGGAGATGCCTCCTGCTGTGGTCTTTTGCACGGCGCACGACGAATTTGCCCTTGAGGCTTTTCAGGTCAGTGCGGTTGGCTACCTGGTCAAACCTGTACGTCCTGAACACCTGATTGAAGCCTTGAGAAAGGCCGAGCGCCCAAACCGCGTGCAGTTGGCGGCGATGACCCGTCCGGCAGCCGAAAGCGGCAATGGTCCACGCAGCCACATCAGTGCACGAACTCGTAAAGGTATCGAACTGATTCCGCTGGATCAGGTGATTTTCTTCATCGCCGATCACAAGTACGTCACCTTGCGGCATGAGGGTGGTGAGGTCTTGCTGGATGAGCCTTTGAAAGCGCTTGAGGATGAGTTCGGTGACCGCTTCGTGCGTATCCACCGCAACGCACTGGTAGCCCGCGAACGCATCGAACGCTTGCAACGCACACCGCTGGGGCATTTTCAGTTGTTCCTGCGCGGCCTCAATGGCGACGCGCTGATCGTCAGCCGCCGGCATGTTGCCGGAGTTCGCAAGATGATGCAGCAGTTGTAGGCTGCAATTACACCCACCGTAGGAGCGCGCTTGCCCGCGATGGCGGAGTGTCAGACGACTCATTCATTGCCTGACACGCCCCCATCGCTGTAGGAGTGAGCTTGCTCGCGACAAGGTCGGAACGACCTTCATGCCTTTAGCGCCTGCTTCGCAGCCGATCGCGAGCAAGCTCACTCCTACAGGTCCTCGGCATATCTGTAGATTTGAACTGAAATCCTGACTGTAGGAGCGCGCTTGCCCGCGATGGCGGAGTGTCAGACGACTCATTCATTGCCTGACACTCCCCCATCGCTGGCAAGCGCGCTCCTACAGGGCATTTATCGCTGATCTGGATCATAACTGCGACCACACAGCGCTGAGCCGTTTTGCCTGAACTGTTATTATCCGTCGCAACTATTTAAGTCAGTACGGATTGCCCCATGTCCTCTCGCGAAATTCGCATTGCCACCCGCCAAAGTGCACTGGCCCTCTGGCAGGCCGAATACGTCAAAGCCCGGCTGGAACAGGCCCATCCCGGGCTGGTTGTGACGCTGGTGCCGATGGTCAGTCGCGGTGACAAACTGCTCGACTCGCCACTGTCGAAAATCGGCGGCAAAGGACTTTTCGTCAAAGAGCTGGAAACAGCCTTGCTCGAAGACCGGGCAGACATCGCCGTGCACTCCATGAAAGACGTACCCATGGACTTCCCCCAAGGCCTGGGTTTGTTCTGCATCTGCGAGCGCGAAGATCCCCGCGATGCGTTCGTTTCCAACACCTTCGCCAGCCTCGAAGCGTTGCCCCCTGGCAGCATCGTCGGGACTTCCAGCCTGCGCCGCCAGGCTCAACTGCTCGCCCGCCGTCCGGATCTGAAAATCCATTTCCTGCGTGGCAACGTCAACACACGTCTGGCCAAGCTCGACGCTGGCGAATACGACGCGATCATTCTCGCGGCAGCTGGCTTGATTCGTCTGGGCTTCGAAGATCGCATCACCTCAAGCATCAGCGTCGATGACAGCCTGCCTGCGGGTGGACAAGGCGCGGTTGGCATCGAGTGCCGCAGTGTTGATGCGCAAATCCACGCCCTGCTTGCCCCGCTGCACCACGACGACACGGCAACCCGCGTCACCGCCGAACGCTCGTTGAACAAGCACCTCAATGGCGGCTGCCAGGTGCCTATCGCCTGTTATGCCGTGCTTGAAGGCGAGCAGATCTGGCTACGCGGTTTGGTGGGTGATCCATCCGGCGCAGTGCTGTTGCACGCCGATGCCCGAGCGCCGCTGGCTGATGCTCAGGCGCTGGGTGTGCAGGTGGCAGAAGCGCTGCTGGATCAAGGTGCTGCCGAGATCCTCAAAGCGGTTTACGGCGAGGCCGAACGGGAATGACTCCTTGGCGGCTGCTGCTGACCCGTCCCGCCGAGGAGTCAGCGCTGCTGGCTTCGACGCTGGCCGAAGTCGGCATTTTCAGCAGCAGCCTGCCCTTGCTTGAAATCGAACCGTTGCCGGTCACCGATACGCAACGTTCACTGCTGGCCGATCTTGATCACTACGCTGCGGTGATTGTGGTCAGCAAACCCGCGGCGCGCCTGGGCTTGAAACTGCTCAGTGAACAGTGGCCGCAAGTGCCCCTTCAGCCGTGGTTCACGGTGGGCGCGGGCACTGCGCAAGTCCTCCAGGAATATGGCCTGGATGTCAGTTGGCCCGAGCAAGGCGATGACAGCGAAGCCCTGCTCGATTTACCCCGTCTGCAACAAGCCATCGCTTTGCCCGGCGCGCGCGTGTTAATCATGCGGGGCGAAGAAGGTCGCGAGTTGTTGGCCGAGCGTTTCCGCAGCCGGGGTGCTAGTGTCGATTACCTTGAGTTGTACAAGCGTAAGCTGCCCGAGTACGCCGCTTCGACCCTGATAGAACGCATCGAGGCGGAACGCCTGAACGCGCTGGTGGTCAGCAGTGGGCAGGGTTTTGAACACCTGCGTCAGTTGGCGGGCGATGCCTGGCCGCAACTGGCGCGTTTGACTTTATTCGTGCCAAGCCCGCGTGTTGCCCAGTTGGCCCGCGAGGCCGGAGCTCGAACAGTTGTGAATTGCCGTGGCGCCAGCGCTGCGGCTTTGCTGGCAGCGTTACGGGAACAACCCGGACCTGCCCTTCAGGCGTATTGATCGACTGACTGTCTTTCACCGATAACGCCCAAATGCAAAGGATGGATACGTGAGCGAAACAGCCTTGCCCAAAGATGATTCCGAAGCCGTACTGACGGCCCCGACACCTGATCCGTTGCGGCCTGAGCGCCCGGCCAGTCGCAGCAATGGTCTGGTGATACTGGCCCTGTTGTTTGGCGTGGCGGGCATTGGCGTAGCTGGCTGGGGCGTTTGGCAGCTGCGTGCCGTCCAGGCCAGCCATCTGCAACAACGGACCCAGATGCAGGACATCGCGTCTCAGACCCTGACGTTGCAGCACAACGAACAGCAGCTCTCGGAGCGTCTTGCGCAACTGCCGCCAGCCAATGAGCTGGAAGATCGCCGCCGTCTGGTCGCGCAGTTGCAAGGTGATCAGCAGCGTTTGAGTCAGCGTCTGGAAACCGTACTGGGTTCCAGTCGCAAGGACTGGAGGCTGGCCGAGGCCGAGCATCTGCTGCGTCTGGCGAGCCTGCGCTTGTCAGCGTTGCAGGACATCAACAGCGCTCAGGCATTGGTCCAGGGCGCTGATGAAATCCTTCGCGAACAGGACGATCCAGGTTCTTTCGCCGCCCGCGATCAACTGGCCAAGAGCCTCGCTTCGCTACGCAGCGTTGACCAGCCGGACCGCACTGGCCTGTTTCTGCAATTGGCAGCCCTGCGCGATCAGGTTGCTCAGCTCAATGAGCTGGCGCCTGAATACAAGGACAAGGGCGAGTCGCTGCTGGGCCTGACCACGGGCAACACCGAAGACAGCCATTGGGCGCAGTGGTGGGACCAGGTCTCGCACTACATCCGTATCGACTTCAACGCTGACAAGAATGTCCGGCCGCTGTTGGCCGGGCAAAGCCTGACCCAAGTGCGACTGGCGCTGAGTCTTGCGCTGGAGCAGGCGCAATGGGCCGCCTTGAACGGCCAGCCACAGGTTTACGCCAGCGCCCTGGCACAAGCCAAGGACGTGTTGCGTACCAACTTCAACCAAGACAGCTCCCAGAGCAAAATGCTCAGCGAGCGACTGGACGCGCTGTCGCAACAGCCTGTCTCAGTCCTGACGCCGGACCTCGCGCAGAGCCTGAGCGCGGTTCAGGCTTATCTTGAACGCCGTCATGCATCACCTGACGCACCCGCCAAAGCCGGTCAGCCTGCCGAAGCGTTGCAGGGGACCAGTCCATGAAGCGTATCTATATCCTGCTGTTGGTTGCGATTGCCGTCGCGGCGGTGATTGGTGTCGCGATTGCCGAGCATTCCGGCTACGTGCTGATCGCGTATCAGAACTTCCGTTATGAATCGAGCCTTTGGGCTGCCTTGGGCCTGTTGCTTGCCATCTGGCTGGTGATCTTTGTGGTTCGCTTGCTGATCAATCTGTTGACGGCATCCAGTGGGGTGGTCAATCCGTGGTCGCGCCGCAACCGCAGCCGTCGCGTGCAGGTCGCCATCGAGCAAGGACAGATGGATCTGGCTGAAGGTCGCTGGTCCAGCGCCGAACGTCATTTGCACCGCGCCGCCGAAGCCGAGCCTCAGCCGTTGCTTTACTACCTCGGCGCTGCGCGTGCCGCCAACGAGCAAGGCCGCTATGACGAGAGCGATAACCTGTTGGAGCGAGCGCTGGAGCGTCAGCCTCAGGCCGAGCTGGCAATTGCTCTGAGCCATGCCCAATTGCAGCAGGATCGTGGCGACAACGATGGAGCCCTCAGCACCCTGCAAGCCATGCAGGCGCGTCATCCGCATAACGCGCAGATCCTTCGCCAGCTGCAACGTCTGTATCGTCAGCGTGGCGAATGGTCGGCGCTGATCAAGCTGATGCCTGAGCTGCGCAAAGACAAGGTCCTGCCTCCGCAGGAGCTGGCAGAACTGGAGCGCCGGGCCTGGGGTGAAAACCTGACGCTGGCGGCCTATCGCGAGCAAGATGGTGAGGAGGCTGCGGGCGGCCTGCCTGCGCTGGACCTGACCTGGAACGGCCTGTCTTCGGCTCAGCGTCAGGAGCCGCAACTGGTGCTGGCTTACGCTGAGCAACTGCGTCGTCTGGGCGCTGACGCCAAGGCCGAAGAGGCGCTGCGTCAGGCTCTCAAGCGCGAATACAACAGCCACCTTGCCCGTCTTTATGGCTTGGTGCGTGGCAGTGATCCCGCCAAGCAGCTGCAAACCGCTGAAGGCTGGCTCAAGCATCATCCTGAAGATCCGAGTCTGTTGCTGACCCTGGGCCGCCTGTGTCTGCAAAGTAGCCTGTGGGGCAAGGCGCGGGATTATCTGGAAAGCAGCCTGCGCTTCCAACGTAACCCGGAAACCTGCGCCGAGCTGGCCCGCTTGCTCGCCCAGTTGGGGGAGACCGAACGCAGCAATCAGTTGTTTCAGGAAGGTTTAGGCCTGCTCGACGAGCGTCTTCTGGCGAGGCCGCTGCCAGCGTTGGCGGGGTGATGGGGGGCTGTCTGATGCACCGCTTTCGCAGCCTTCGGCAGCTCCTACAGGTCTTATGTTTCTTCAGGCACACCGCCGTCTTGTAGGAGTTGTCGGAGGTTACGACAGCGACGAAAGCGGTGGATCTGGCGCACCGCTTTCGCAGCCTTCGCAGCTCTTATAGGGCCAGTATTTGGGAGGTGTTAAAGGATATTTGTAGGAAATTTCCTGCATATCCAGATTCCGCGGTTCTTTTCCCTCAAGCCGAATTCCGAAAGCCCTACCTTCAAGTCGCCAAAGCCCGTACGACGTAGGGAAATATCCTCATCCCTACGCCTTGTAAGGGCTAGGGGCTTTCCTCTACCGTAACCTCCTTCGTTTCTTGTTACGGAATTGCCATGTATCTGGCTCGCACGCGCTCCTTGTTTTTCCTGGCGTTTATCGCATGTGCATCGATCATCGGTTCAGTTGTTTATTTACAGCGTGTGATTGGTTTATCGCCCTGCCTGTTGTGTTGGCTGCAGCGCTGCGCCTTCATCGTCAGTGGTGCTCTGAGCCTGATTGCAACCGTGCAGGCGCCGGGTAAGTCTGGCAGCGGCTGGTATGCCTCCCTGATTTTAACGATGGCGCTTGCAGGCGCAGCGATGGCGGGCGCACAGGTCTGGCTGCAAACCGCTACGTCTGATGAAGTGATCCCGGTCATTGCCTGGTTCGAGCGTCTGCTCGATATGCTCACGCTGACAGGCCAGATCGATCGTCTGCTCAGCGATGCTGCTTTCTGCGCAGAAATTACCTGGTCACTGTTTGGCATCAGCCTGCCGGAATGGAGTCTGCTGGCATTCGTGGGGCTGGCGATGATCGCGCTATACGCGCTTTTCAGAGCATCTGCCCGGGCGCCGACTGCCGAAAGTCGGGCCGGGGATTAAACGCTTGTATGAACTTTCTCTCCTGCGTACCTTGATGGCCTAGTCACGCGGGCATAATCTGGCCCGTAAGCGTTATTGGAAATATGCATCATCTGTCATTCATCAAGCCTGTTGCCCTCCATGCGGACGGGACCTTTTCCAGGCTTGGGCAGGCTGCATGCCCCTGAAGGGAAGAGAAAACATTATGTTGGAAAGTTGTCAGAATGCTCAGGAACGCTGGGGCGGGGTCAATAAGCTGATCGACCGCTGGTTGCAGGACCGCCTTGAACTGGTTCGCGTCTACGATGCCCTGGGCGATACGCCAGAAGCATTGGCGGCTGACCGTGAAGGCCTGCAGAAATTTTGTGAGGTTCTGGTCGACTACGTTTCGGCTGGCCACTTCGAAATCTACGAACAACTCAACAGTGAGGCCAAGGCGTTCAACGATGAGCGCGGTCTTGAACTGGCTGACACCATCTACCCGCGCCTGAAGGTCATCACCGAATCAGCACTGGCCTTCAATGACCGCTGCGACAAGGGCGATTGCTCTGACTGCACCGTGGTTGCGGCCGAATTCAAGAAGCTCGGCGGCTTGCTGCACGAGCGCTTCGAGCTTGAAGACTGCCTGATCGAAGTGCTGCACAACTCCCATAAGGAAGATGTGGCTGCACAGGCTTGATCATTCAGCTTGGTTTGCAGCGATAAAAAAGGGGCGCATTGTGCGCCCCTTTTTTATCGCAGCTAAGGTGGTGCTTGTCTGTTGGCGATGCCGTCGCCCGAATACATGGGTCTCTGTAGGAGTGAGCTTGCTCGCGATAGCGTCAGGCCTGACGATGATTTGTCGGCAAATATACCGATATCGCGAGCAAGCTCACTCCTACGGGGGTGGTGTTTGATACTTACTGCCCAACCCCAACCAACTCGATTTCAAACACCAGCGGCGTGAACGGGTCGATCAGGTCCCCGGCACCTTCAGCGCCGTAGGCTTCAGCCGAAGGGATCACCAGACGCCATTTCGCACCCACCGGCATGTTTTGCAGGGCCGTGGTCCAGCCGCTGATCACGCTGTCCAGGCGGAACCACTGGGGTTGGGAGCTTTGGTCGAAGATCGTGCCATCGGGCAGGCGACCCACATAACGCACCTGCACTCGCCCATCAATGTTCGGCTTGGCGCCAGTACCTGGCGTCAGTTCGGTCATCAGGATGCCGTCGGCCAGCTCGGTGACACCGGGTTTGGCTTTCTCGCTGGCCATGAAGCGATGCTCCACTTCCAGCGCGGCTTCGCTTTGTGGTGCGGTGACGCCTGACGCTTCTGCCTGGGCGATCTGCGCATCGTGTTCGCTCAGGATCTGCTCGATACGATCTTTCTTGATCGCCAGCGGCTCGCCTTTGTAGGCCTGCTGAAGACCTTCCATCAAGGCCTTCAGATCAAGATCCGGAACTTCCTGATGCAAGCGTTCACCCAGGCTCGCGCCCAGGCTGTAAGCAAGATCGTGCGACTCACTGGAAGGTGCAGCTTGCGCGGCCTGAACCACCGGCAACAAGAGGAACAACGACGTTAACAGGTAGCGCGACATGAATGTTCTCCGGCCTGGGATGGCAGCGATTATGCCAGTGCAATCGGCCGTGCGTGGGAGGTATTTTCGGAGCGACCATGGCGCCGGTTTTTGTCGACTGTGCGAAGCATTTTACCCGCCATGCAACAGGGCGCTTTTTGCAGTGTCAAGATGCCCTAGCGGCGGTGCGGGCAGAGGTCTAGTATGAGCCGCAATTCAGTCAGTCAGGAGGTAAGTCATGTCGGCCAAAAAGAAGCCAGTAAATACCCCGTTGCATTTGCTCCAACAACTGTCGAGCAGCCTGCTTGAGCACCTTGAGAACGCTTGCTCGCAGGCTTTGGCTGATGCTGAAAAACTGCTCGCCAAGCTTGAGAAGCAGCGCGGCAAGGCACAGGAAAAACTGCACAAGTCGCGCACCAAATTGCAGGACGCCGCGACCCTTGGCAAAGCCAAGGCGCAGGCCAAGGCCAAGTCCGCCGTTGCTGAACTTGAAGAATTGCTCGACGCGCTCAAAGAGCGTCAGACCGAAACCCGTGGCTACATTCTGCAACTCAAGCGTGACGCTCAGGAAAGCCTGAAACTCGCTCAGGGTGTGGGTCGCGTCAAGGAAGCTGTTGGCAAAGCACTGAGCACTCGCGCTGCGAAGCCAACTGCGGCCAAAGCAACTCCAGCCAAGGCAGTAGCAGCCAAGGCCGCAACACCAGCAGCCAAAGCAGCTGCTGCAAAAGCACCGGCAAAAACTCCAGCGAAAACCCCAGCCAAAGCGCCTGCTAAAGTCGCAGCCGCCAAGCCTGCCGCTAAACCAGCGGCCGCTAAAGCGCCGGTCAAAGCTGCGGCAACCAAAGCACCTGCTGCCGCAGCCAAGCCAGCAGCCAAAGCGCCTGCTAAAACTGCAGCGGCAAAAGCTCCAGCGAAAACCGCAGCTGCCAAACCAGCTGCCGCGAAAGCTCCAGCTAAACCGGCCGCCGTGAAACCTGCTGTCAAGTCTCCTGCTGCAAGCGCTGCCGCCAAACCAACTGCGAAAGCCGTTGCCAAACCAGCCGCCGCAAAAGCACCTGCCAAAGCGGCCGCTAAACCTGCCGCCAAGCCAGCAGCTAAAGCACCGGTCAAGGCTGCAGCCAAACCTGCTGCTGCAAAACCCGCTGCCAAGCCTGCCGCGAAACCGGCTGCCGCCAAGCCAGCTGCAAAACCAGCTGTTGCCAAGCCTGCAACTCCGGCTGCGCCAACTGCACCAGCTGCCACTCCGGCCGCCTCTGCACCGGCAACACCTGCTTCACCAGCAACCGGCGCCAACACGCCAACCAGCGCTTCCTAAGGCCGGTTCATCGCGACGCGCAGCACCTGCAGCGCGTCGCGATTCTGGTTGGCAGCTTTACCTGCAAGGCCCGTCAGCCAATCCTGTTGATCATCCGTTTCACCCGCTGGCCAGTCCTGGCTCAGTTTCTCCAGCCGCACAATCAGCTCCCGTTCCGCCGCCAGCTCCAGTGCTTTGACTTGCTCACGCAGCAACGCCAAAGGCGGGTCCTTCTGTGCTGCGCTGCGCCATTGCGTGCGCAATTGCCGAAGCGGACTGACCACCGCCGCCTCCCATGGTCCGGCCAACTGTCCGATTTCCAGCACGCGCTGCAAATTGCAGGGCACACCGCGCTGCATCAGCCAGGCACCGCACAACATCACGCAAACATTGGCCCCGCTGGCTTGCAGGGTCAGGCACGCCTGCTCGACACCCGGTTTGGTATACAAATCGAGGGTGAAACTCCAAAGGTCAGAAGGCATAGTGAGCTACCTGTTTGAGACGAAGCTGGTAGACTCCGCCGCCATTATGATTCGACTTCAAAGCCTTACCTTACAGCGTGGCCCGCAACGTCTGCTAGAAGACGCCGAGCTGACCCTGCACGCCGGTCAAAAAGCCGGCCTGATCGGTGCCAATGGCGCCGGCAAATCCAGCCTGTTCGCTTTGCTTCTGGGTGATCTGACCCCGGATTCGGGCGACTGTCTGCTACCGGCCGATTGGCGCATCGCCCACATGCGTCAGGAGATCGACACCCTCGATCGAATCGCCGTGGACTACGTCCTCGACGGCGACCTGCGTTTGCGCGAGGTGCAGCGTCTGTTGGCCGAAGCCGAAGCGGATCAGGACGGGGCAGCGCAAGCGCGCATGCACTCCGAGCTGGACAGCGCCGACGGTTATACCGCCGACGCACGCGCTCGCAAGCTGCTGGCCGGTCTGGGTTTCACCAACGAGCAGATGGACAAGCCGGTTGCCGACTTTTCCGGTGGCTGGCGGATGCGTCTGAACCTGGCGCAGGCCCTGATGTGTCCCTCGGATCTGCTGCTGCTCGACGAACCCACCAACCACTTGGACCTCGATGCGATCCTCTGGCTTGAGGACTGGCTGAAAAGCTATCCGGGTACGTTGCTGCTGATTTCCCACGACCGGGATTTCCTCGATGCTGTGGTCGATCATGTGGCCCATGTCGAGCAGCGCAAGATCACCTTGTATCGCGGCGGCTACAGCGCTTTCGAACGCGCCCGTGCCGAGCGTCTGGCTCAGCAGCAGCAGGCTTACGACAAGCAGCAGGCCCAGCGTGCGCACATGGAGAAATTCATCACGCGCTTCAAGGCCCAGGCCACCAAGGCCAAGCAGGCCCAGAGCCGGATCAAAGCCCTGGAGCGGATGGAAGAGCTGTCGGCTGCCCATGTGGATTCGCCGTTCGACTTCACTTTTCGCGAGTCGACCAAGATTTCCAGCCCGCTGCTCGATATGGCTGACGCGCGCTTGGGCTATGGCGGCCGAGCCGTACTCGAAAAGGTCAAACTGCAACTGACGCCGGGTGCGCGTATCGGTTTGCTGGGGCCTAACGGAGCTGGTAAATCCACGCTGATCAAAAACCTCTGCGGTGAACTTGAGCCATTGAGCGGCCGTCTGGTTCGCGGTGAAAACACCGTGGTCGGCTACTTTGCCCAGCATCAACTGGATTCGCTGGACTCCAAGGCCAGCCCGTTGCTGCACTTGCAACGCATTGCGCCGACCGAGCGCGAGCAGACGTTGCGCGACTTCCTCGGTGGTTTTGACTTCCGTGGCGGTCGTCTTGACGAGCCGGTGCTGAATTTCTCCGGTGGCGAAAAAGCCCGTCTGGCTCTGGCGCTTATCGCCTGGGATCGACCTAACCTGCTGCTGCTCGACGAACCCACCAACCACCTGGATCTGGAGATGCGCCTGGCCTTGACCATGGCCCTTCAGGAATTCAGCGGCGCGGTTCTGGTGGTGTCTCACGATCGACATTTGCTGAAAAGCACCACCGACGAATTCCTGCTCGTGGCCGATGGCCGGGTGCAGGAGTTCGACGGCGACCTTGAAGACTATGCCCGCTGGCTGGCGGAATACCGTCTGCGCAACGCGCCGGTCAGCAACACGCCCCTAAACGTCGACAAGACCGACAAAAAAGCCCAGCGCCAACAGGCGGCAGCACTGCGCCAACAGCTGGCTCCGCACAAGAAACAGGCCGACAAGCTTGAGCGCGACCTTGGCCTGCTCCACGAGAAGCTTGCCAAGGTGGAAGCTGCATTGGCCGATAGCGCCAACTACGAAGCTGCCAACAAGGACAAACTGCGCGATCTGCTGGCCGAACAAGCCAAGCTAAAGGTGAGTGAGTCCGAGCTGGAAGAAGCGTGGATGGAATCGCTGGAATTGCTGGAGTCGATGCAGGCCGAGCTGGAAGCACTGTCGTAATGAAGTCGAGGGGCTGATGGAAGCGTTAGGTTTGCCGGTTCCCCCGGCGTGGGTCGAGCCGATCTTTCTCGGGGTGCAGATCCTGCTGATTCTGTTGGCCGGATATATTGCTCAACGGCTGGTGGGGCGTTTTCTGACTGGGCTTGGCGAACGCTATCCACTCCCGCCTGAGCTGTTGATGCCCCTGCGAGGCGGCTTGCGCTGGTTCATCATGGGCAGCGCATTCGTGATTGTCCTCGGTCGGCTCGGGGTTTCTGCGACGGTTTTGTGGACGGCCCTTTCGGGTTTCGTGGCCGTTGCCGCCGTGGCGTTCTTTGCCATGTGGAGCGTGCTGTCCAACCTGCTGTGCGCAGTGCTGATCTACACCATCGGCCCGTTCCGCATCGGTGACGTGGTCGAGCTGGTCGATACCCTCGACAAGCCAGGCGTCAAAGGTCGGGTGATGGAGATCAACCTGATGTTCACCACCCTGATCGAACCACCTGAAATGGGCGGCGCATTGGTGCAAGTGCCCAACAGCCAGTTCTTCCAGAAGTCGGTGCGCCGCTGGCGTGGAACCGATGGCTTCCCCGTGGTCTCAGTCGAGAAACAGTCGGGCGAGTGATGGGCTTGCAGGTTCACGGACCTGTAGGAGTGAGCTTGCTCGCGATCGGCTGCGAAGCAGTCGTGAAAAAATCCGGACCACCATCGCAGGAAAGTCGTTCCGACTTTATCGCGAGCAAGGTGGAGCGCCACCCCGGTCACTCCTACAGAAAAGCACTCCAATTTAGATACAAACCAGCAAGAAAACGTTAGTCAATTCTCGACGAAACCACTAATTTATCGGGCAGTGCCGTTCTGTCCGAGGTGTGCAATGTCTTTAGAAACGTGGCTGGCTTTTTTTGCGGCGTGTTGGGTTATCAGTCTTTCTCCAGGGGCTGGCGCCATCGCGTCCATGTCCAGCGGTCTGCGCTATGGGTTCTGGCGCGGTTACTGGAATGCGCTGGGCCTGCAAGTGGCGCTTGTGGTGCAGATTGCGATTGTCGCCGCAGGCCTGGGCGCAGTGCTCGCCGCGTCGGATATGGCCTTCACCCTGATCAAGTGGTTTGGCGTGGGTTATCTGGTTTATCTGGGCATCAAGCAATGGCGCGCGCTGCCTGCCGACCTGTCCGAGGACTCGGCCATTCGCCCTATTGGCAAGCCTCTGGCACTGATCGCCCGCGGCTTTCTGGTCAACATCAGCAACCCCAAGGCGATGGTCTTCATCCTCGCGATCTTGCCGCAATTCATTGACCCGCAAGCACCGCTGTTCGCCCAGTACGTGATCATCGCCGCCACCATGGTGGTTGTGGATATGGTGGTCATGGCGGGATACACCGGCCTGGCATCGAGAGTCCTGCGCGCACTGAAGACCCCGAAACAACAACGCCGCATGAACCGCACCTTCGCCGGTTTGTTCGTCGGCGCGGCAGGGTTTCTAGCGACGTTGCATAAGGCGTAATAGAGCGGCAGACAGCCTACTTGTAGGAGCTGCCGAAGGCTGCGAAGCGGTGTGTCAGGTAGATTGCTTTCGCAGCCTTCGGCAGCTCCTACCAGATTGCATTCAGTCAGATTGACCGCGGCGTCTTAGTCGGCGCGGCAAAGGCATAGACAAATGCCGAGCCCTATGTGAGCCCCCACAGGTTTTTCATTCCAGCCGAATGACCGCGTCGTCATTCATCGCGGGCAACCGCTCCGACCTACAAATACTCCCCCGCCGCCTCCGGCTGATACTCCACCGCCAGCAGCGTGAGCTTGAGGGTTTTGCCGCCCGGTGCGGGCCAGTCGATGTGTTGGCCGACCTGCAACCCCAGCAAGGCTGAGCCTACCGGAGCCAGGATGGAAACCGTGCCCTCGGCGCCGGCATCATTCGGGTAGACCAGCTTGAGGTGGTAATCCTTGCCGCTGACTTCTTCGCGGCAATGGACTTTCGAGTTCATGGTCACGACGCCAGCAGGCACTTCATCGTGGCCGACGACTTGTTCGGCTCGGTCCAGTTCGGCTTGCAGGGCCACAACGCCGGGCGTTGTTTCATCCAGGCTGTCGATCAGGTGCTCAAGACGCTGTACGTCCAGGCGGGTCAGGATGATGGAAGGTGCGGTAGTCATGGCAGACTCCTTTTTTCTGCGCGGCATAAAGCAAAACCCCGCCGATTTCGGCGGGGTTTTGGAAGGCTTCATTCGTTGAAGCATGTCTGGACACTAACACAGCCCAAGCAATACACAACCCGCTGGACCTGCTAAGCGTCGGCTGCCTGACCTGAGTCAGCTGCGGCCCTGCGCAGGTCGGCGTTGGCGCGAATCTGGCGGCGACGATCGTCGTCGGCCGAGCGCCATTCGCGGATGTCTTCCACGTGGCGGAAGCAGCCCAGGCAGACTTTTTGCTCGTCCAGCCGGCACGTGCTGATGCAGGGCGAAGGCACGGCCGGGCTGACGTTGCTGAACAGCGGTTTTGGCGGCCTTACGGGTGCAGAAGTCACAGTCACAAATCAGATCTCGTCGAAGTCGAGCTCAACGCCCGCCTGCTCTTGCGTGATGCGCGCGAGCATTTCGCTCAGCAGTTCATCACTGGAGTCGCAGACCCAGCGCTTCTCTTCTTCGTCATAGTCGAAGTGGAAGCCACCGGAGCGCGCTGCCAGCCACAGCTGGCGCAGGGGTTCCTGACGGCTGAAGATCAGTTGGGTGCCATTTTCGAACTTGACGGTCAGCACGCCAGCCGAGTTTTCAAGATCCAGGTCCAGATCACTCTCGTCGAAAATATCCTCCAGCGCTTGCTGGGTGGCATCGACCAGATCGTGAAAGCGGGCTTCGGTCAGACTCATTACAGGAACCTCAAAAAGTGTCTACTGGTGGCACAGCGACGCAAGATACGGACGCTTAAAGGCAAATGCAAAGCTTACCCGCCCAACGAGCAGTGGATACGCCAATAATCCGCTCCACCCGCAACAAATCACAGTCGCTGCGTCAAACCCCCGCCGGACGGGAACCGCGCTACGTAGGCAAGGCGCCGGGTGGCCGGTATACTCGGCGCAATTAATGCTTTTTCAAAGGATTTCGCCATGAAGCGCCTGATCTCTTCGCTTGCTGCGCTTGTCGCGGTTGCTTGTCTTGTTACTGCCTGTGGTCAAAAGGGTCCGTTGTACCTGCCTGACGACACCAAATCACCAGACGAACAAGCCAAATCGCAATCGCACAAGCATCTTTAAGGGAATCACATGGACGCCTTCAACTACCGCGACGGTGAGCTGTTCGCGGAAGGAGTAGCCTTGTCTGCCATTGCCGAGCGTTTCGGCACGCCGACCTACGTCTACTCCCGCGCTCATATCGAAGCGCAATATCGCGCCTACGCTGACGCGCTCAGCGGCACGCCGCATCTGGTCTGCTTCGCGGTCAAAGCCAACTCCAACCTGGGCGTGCTCAACGTTCTGGCGCGTCTGGGTTCGGGCTTCGACATCGTTTCCCGTGGCGAGCTGGAGCGTGTTCTGGCCGCTGGCGGTCAGGCCGATAAAATCGTTTTCTCCGGTGTGGGCAAGACTCGCGACGACATGCGTCGTGCGCTTGAAGTCGGCGTGCACTGCTTCAACGTCGAATCCACCGACGAGCTTGAGCGCCTGCAGATTGTCGCTGCAGAAATGGGCGTTCGTGCGCCGATCTCTTTGCGCGTCAACCCGGACGTCGATGCCGGTACGCACCCGTACATCTCCACCGGCCTCAAGGAAAACAAGTTCGGCATCGCCATCGCTGATGCCGAAGACGTGTACGTGCGTGCTGCGCAGCTGCAGAACCTTGAGATTGTCGGCGTCGATTGCCACATCGGTTCGCAACTGACCACGCTCGAGCCTTTCATCGATGCGCTGGATCGCCTGCTTGCGCTGGTTGATCGCCTTGGTGATTGCGGCATCTACCTGCGTCATATCGATCTGGGTGGCGGTCTTGGCGTGCGTTATCGCGATGAAGAGCCGCCACTTGCTGCGGACTACATCAAGGCTGTACGTGAGCGTCTGGACGGCCGCGACCTATCGCTGGTCTTCGAACCGGGCCGCTTCATCGTCGCCAACGCTGGCGTGCTGCTGACTCAGGTCGAATACCTCAAGCACACCGAGCACAAGGATTTCGCCATCGTCGATGCGGCCATGAACGATCTGATCCGTCCGGCGCTCTATCAGGCCTGGATGGACGTGACCGCCGTGCGCCCACGTGACAGCGCAACCCGCGCCTACGACATCGTTGGCCCGATCTGCGAAACCGGTGACTTCCTGGCCAAGGGTCGTGATCTGGCACTCGCCGAAGGCGATCTGCTGGCTATCCATTCCGCCGGTGCCTACGGTTTTGTCATGAGCTCGAACTACAACACCCGCGGCCGTACCGCTGAAGTGCTGGTCGATGGCTCGCAGGCTTTCGAAGTGCGTCGCCGCGAGACTGTGGCCGAGCTGTTTGCTGGCGAAAGCCTGCTGCCGGAGTAACCCATGCTGCTGCGTTTTACCAAGATGCACGGCCTGGGTAACGACTTCATGGTTCTGGACCTGGTCAGCCAACACGCCCACATTTTGCCCAAGCATGCCAAGCAATGGGGCGATCGCCACACGGGCGTCGGTTTTGATCAGCTGCTGCTGGTGGAAACCCCGACCAACCCGGACGTGGATTTCCGTTATCGGATCTTCAACTCCGACGGTTCGGAGGTGGAGCAGTGCGGCAACGGTGCGCGTTGTTTCGCTCGTTTCGTGCTGGACAAGCGTCTGACCGCCAAACGGCAGATCAAGGTCGAGACCAAGGGCGGCATCATCGAGCTCGATATCCGTAACGACGGCCAGATCAGCGTCGATATGGGCCCGCCACGCATGGTGCCTGCCGATATTCCGTTCCAGGCCAGCGAACAGGCGTTGAGCTACAGCCTTGATGTAGACGGCCAAACCGTCGAAATGGCAGCGGTATCCATGGGCAACCCCCATGCGGTGCTGCGTGTGGATGACATCAACAACGCACCGGTGCATGCTCTAGGCCCGAAAATCGAACATCACCCGCGCTTTCCGGCTCGGGTCAATGTCGGCTTTCTGTACGTCGTGGATCGTCAGCGGGCGCAGTTACGTGTCTGGGAGCGCGGAGCCGGGGAAACCCAGGCCTGTGGCACCGGCGCTTGTGCCGCCGCCGTCGCAGCCATCAGCCAGGGCTGGATGGATTCGCCACTGCTGATCGATCTGCCGGGCGGGCGTTTGTCCATCGAATGGGCAGGCCCCGGCCATCCAGTGCTGATGACCGGCCCCGCCGTGCGGGTTTTTGAAGGCCAAGTTCGTCTATGAGTGAGCAAAAGCGATGACCGACAAGCCTCAGACTTCAACCGACAAGCCCAGCGCATCGCCAGCCGATAGCGCAGTGGCAAACCCTGAAGCAGAGGCGATCATCGCTTACCTGCTCGACCATCCTGATTTCTTCGCCGAGCACGACGATTTGCTGGTGTCGATGCGTGTGCCCCATCAGCGCGGCGACACGGTTTCGCTGGTCGAGCGCCAGCTCAAATTGCTGCGCGAGCGCAACATCGAGATGCGCCATCGTCTGTCGCAACTGATGGATGTGGCCCGGGACAACGACCGCCTGTTCGACAAGACCCGCCGCTTGAACCTCGCGCTGATGGATGCCAGCAGCCTTGAGGAAATCGTCATTGCCGTGGAAGACAGCCTGCGTCAGGACTTCCAGGTGCCCTTCGTCAGCCTGATTCTGTTCAGCGACAACGCCATGCCGGTGGGTCGTTGGGTCAGCAGCGCTGAGGCGCAGAAGGCCATTGGCGGTCTGATCGGCGACAAGACCGTGTGCGGCGCCTTGCGTGAGCATGAGCTGACCTTCCTGTTCGGCGCCGAGCAAGGCAAGGAAGTCGGCTCCACGGCCATCGTGACCCTTAACCATCTTGGGTTGCATGGGGTTCTGGCCATCGGCAGTCGTGACCCGCAGCATTACAAGAGTTCGGTGGGCACGCTGTTCCTCAACTACATCGCTGATGTTCTGGGCCGTCTGCTGCCGCGCTTCACTCACTCGCTACGCTCGGTTCGCTAGGCATGGAACGGCAGCTGGACGCCTACTGCACGCATCTGCGCAGTGAGCGCCAGGTTTCGCCGCATACGCTTGAGGCCTATCGCCGGGATCTGAACAAGGTCCTGGCTTATTGCGAGAAGCAGCAGGTCACCAGTTGGGCGTCGCTGGACATTCAGCATCTGCGCAGCATGGTTGCCCGTCAGCATCAGCAAGGGCAGTCCTCGCGCAGCCTGGCGCGGTTGTTGTCCGCCGTGCGCGGGCTCTATCACTACCTGAACCGCGAAGGCATCTGCGAGCACGACCCGGCCAATGGCTTGTCGCCGCCCAAGGGTGAACGGCGTCTGCCCAAGACCCTCGACACAGATCGTGCCTTGCAGCTGCTGGATGGGGCCATTGAAGATGACTTCCTTGCTCATCGGGATCAGGCGATTCTGGAGTTGTTCTATTCGTCCGGCCTGCGCCTGTCTGAGCTGACCGGCCTGAACATGGAGCAGCTGGATCTGAGCGAAGGTCTGGTACAAGTGCTCGGCAAGGGCAGCAAGACCCGCCTCTTGCCGGTGGGCAGCAAGGCCCGTGAGGCGCTGCAGGCTTGGATCGCGCTGCGCGCCCTGGCCAACCCTGAAGACGACGCGGTCTTCATCAGCCAGCAGGGCCGACGCCTCGGGCCGCGAGCGATTCAGAAGCGGGTCAAGGCCGTGGGCGAGCGCGAGCTGGGGCAGAATCTGCATCCGCATATGCTGCGCCATTCTTTCGCCAGCCATCTGCTGGAGTCCTCTCAGGACCTGCGCGCCGTGCAAGAGCTGCTCGGCCACGCGGACATCAAGACCACGCAGATTTACACCCACCTGGACTTTCAGCATCTGGCGACGGTCTACGACAGCGCCCACCCGCGGGCTAAACGCAAAGGTTCTGACCATGATTAAGTTGATCACCTTCGACCTCGACGACACTCTGTGGCACACCGCGCCCGCCATCGTCGGTGCCGAAGCCCTGTTGCGTGACTGGCTGACCGATAACGCGCCGAAACTCGGGCCGGTGCCGGTTGAGCACCTCTGGGAAATCCGTTCGCGGCTGGTTGAGGCTGATCCAACGTTCAAGCACCGCATCAGCGCGTTGCGGCGGCAGGTGCTGTTCCATGCCCTGCAAGACGCCGGTTATCCACTTGTCGAAGCTCAGGAGCTGGCTGAGCAGGCTTTTGAGGTCTTTCTGAAGGGTCGGCATCAGGTGGAAATCTTTCCTGAAGTGCATCCGACTCTGGAGATTCTGGCGAAAACCTTCACTTTGGGCGTAATTACCAACGGCAATGCTGACGTGCGTCGGTTAGGGTTGGCGGATTATTTCGCGTTTGCGCTGTGTGCGGAAGATTTGGGGATCGGTAAGCCTGATCCGGCACCGTTCCTCGAAGCGCTCAAGCGCGGCGGCGTAGCACCTGAGGCGGCGGTGCACATCGGCGACCACCCAGGCGATGACATCGCAGGCGCCCAGCAGGCCGGTATGCGTGCGATCTGGTATAACCCGGCGGGCAACCACTGGGAAGCAGATCGGTTGCCGGATGCAGAGATCAGCAGCCTGACGCAATTGCCGGGTGTGTTGAAAGCCTGGGCCTAGGTGATTTGACGGCCCTAGTGATGACTGTGGAAGCTACCCCTTCCAGTGGGACCGGCTTTAGCCGGGAAGAGGCCCGGATGGGCACTGAATATTTGTCTGCTGAAATACCGCCTTCCCGGCTAAAGCCGGTCCCACAAAGGTTGTCCCGTAGGAAGTAACTAAACACCACCCAAAAAAAAGCCCGCAGCGACAGCGGGCTTTTTCTCATGCGGTATCTGACACCCTTAGATAGGGCGGCTACCGTATTTGTTGTCAGGCTTCTTGGGCGGATCGGCAACCACGTTGGCTTCCACTTCCTGCACCTTGCCACCACGGGCGAGAAACTCTTCCATGGCGCGAGCCAGAGCGTCACGCTCTTTATTTTTGGCTTCTACGCTTGGCAGCTCATCAACCGAGACTGCAGCCTTGGCCTTGCCTTTGGTCGGGGTTACCGAAGCTTCGGCACCTTCATCGGCTTCAGAACCATCATCTTCGGGAGCAGCTGCAAGCTCCTCACCGTCCTCTTCACCTTCCAGATCATCAACCAGATCGTCGTTGTCGTCGTCGCTCATGTTCTACCTCATGACTTGCGAAAGCAGATTAGTTATAGCCCAGCTGCAGATGTTTTCGACTGCGACCGGAAAAAATTCAACATCCGCCGTAAAACAGCGGTCATGCCTGTTCACCCTGAAGGGTGGCCAAGACGTTGCGAGCACCGCCAGCATCGCGATGCTCACCTAAATAAACACCTTGCCAGGTGCCCAGCGCCAATCGGCCCGCCGTCACCGGCAAAACCAACTGGCAGCCTAGCAAACTGGCCTTGAAGTGCGCTGGCAGATCGTCAGGTCCTTCGTCGTCATGCTCAAACCCCTGAACACCTTGCGGCACCAGACGGTTGAAAAAACGTTCGAAGTCGCGACGCACAGCCGGATCGGCGTTCTCGTTGATGGTCAACGAAGCCGAGGTATGCTGCAGCCACAAATGCAACAGGCCGACGCGGCAGCCACGCAGCTCGGGCAGGCCTGCGAGGATTTCGTCGGTTACCAGATGGAACCCGCGAGGCCTTGCCCGCAGGGTGATTCTGGTCTGCTGCCACATACAGTTCTCCGCACGTTCGGCGCGCATTCTAACGCGCTGGTGGAAAAAGCAAAGCGCGCAATAATCCGCCTTTTTTGTAAGCCATTGGCGCCAGGGATATCGAACGCCCTGTGCTGACTGGAATCGGTCGACATTGCGGACGCAAGACACTCTGAGCCGCACCTTATCGACAAACGCCAGACAAAAAAATGCCCGGCTAACCGGGCATTTTTTTGCAGTGGCTTACAAGTTGTAGCCACGCTCGTTGTGTTGCGCCAGGTCGAGGCCGACAGCTTCTTCCTCTTCGGTGACACGCAGGCCCATGACCGCGTCCAGCACCTTGAGGATGATGAAGGTCACGATCGCGGTGTAGATGATCGTGAAGCCTACGCCTTTGCACTGAATCCAGACTTGAGCTGCGATATCAGTAACAGTGCCGAAGCCGCCCAGAGCCGGTGCTGCAAACACGCCGGTCAGGATTGCGCCGATGATGCCGCCGATACCGTGAACACCGAAGGCGTCCAGGGAGTCGTCGTAGCCCAGCTTGCGCTTGAGGCTGGTGGCGCAGAAGAAGCAGATCACGCCTGCAGCCAGACCGATGATCAGAGCGCCCATCGGGCCAACAGTACCCGCAGCCGGGGTGATGGCAACCAGGCCAGCAACCACGCCCGAAGCGATACCCAGTGCACTTGGCTTACCGTGGGTCAGCCACTCGGCGAACATCCAGCCCAGTGCGGCAGCGGCGGTTGCGATCTGAGTAACCAGCATCGCCATGCCTGCAGTGCCGTTGGCAGCAGCAGCGGAGCCAGCGTTGAAGCCGAACCAGCCTACCCACAGCATTGCTGCGCCGACCAAGGTGTAACCCAGGTTGTGCGGAGCCATTGGGGTGGTAGGGAAGCCTTTACGCTTGCCAAGTACCAGACACGCAACCAGACCAGCCACACCAGCGTTGATGTGAACAACGGTGCCGCCTGCGAAATCCAGGACTCCCCAGTCCCACATCAGGCCGCCGACGCCGCCCCAGACCATGTGCGCGATTGGCGCGTAGACCAGGGTGAACCAGATAGCCATGAAGATCAGCATTGCGGAGAACTTCATGCGTTCTGCGAAAGCACCGACGATCAGGGCTGGAGTGATGATCGCGAAGGTCATCTGGAAGGTGACGAACACCGCTTCAGGGAACAGAGCTGCGGAGCCGGTGATGCTCGCTGGCGTGATGCCTGCCAGGAACGCCTTGCCCATGCCGCCGAAGAAGGAGTTGAAGTTGACGACGCCAGCTTCCATACCAGTGGTGTCGAACGCAATGCTGTAGCCGTAAACGACCCACAGGATGCTGATCAAGCCAGTGATAGCGAAACACTGCATCATCACGGAAAGAATGTTTTTCGAGCGGACCATGCCGCCGTAGAACAGTGCAAGACCTGGGATGGTCATGAACAGTACCAAGGCTGTCGAGGTCAGCATCCAGGCGGTGTCGCCTGAGTTGAGGACTGGGGCTGCCACTTCGTCTGCCGCCATGGCCAAGCCAGGGGTTACGAGGGACAACAGGGCTCCTAGCCCTGCGAATTGACGCAGAGTCATATTGTTTTCTCCTGGGGCGTTGGGTTTGGCGGCTTAAATTGCGTCGGTATCGGTTTCGCCGGTACGGATGCGAATGGCCTGTTCCAGATTGACTACAAAAATCTTGCCGTCACCGATTTTGCCGGTGTTGGCCGCTTTGGTGATCGCCTCGATCACCCGATCCAGATCCTTGTCATCGATCGCAACGTCGATCTTCACCTTTGGAAGGAAGTCGACTACGTATTCCGCACCGCGATACAGCTCGGTGTGGCCTTTCTGACGTCCGAAGCCTTTGACTTCAGTAACGGTGATGCCCTGCACGCCGATTTCCGACAACGACTCGCGCACGTCGTCCAGCTTGAACGGCTTGATGATGGCAGTGACTAGCTTCATGAAACTTTCTCCCGAATTGGTGGACTTGCCCCAGGAAAACAAACCCGACTCAAGTCTAAGCGCAGTACCTGGCTTTGTAACGTGTCGGTCGCCTGATGGAGGCCCGACCAACTCCAGAAAACCGCTTATGACGAAACACTCCCCGCTCCGCCTGCCGCACTGCATTCGTCACAGCGACTGCATCAGTGCATGGGTCTATTGCGACTAAGCAGAAAGCTTGCCATCTCGTGATTTTTCAGTGAATACAGGGCTTTGACCTAGCATTACCGGCCCAAAGCCATCTCGCCGGTGAAACGGGCGCACAACAAAAGTGCGCGCGTGCACATGCCTGTGCTCGATTATCGTGCACGGCCACTGGCTTGAATTGACTATAGACGCTGCGTGTTACACTGCCGCCCATCTGAATCTGGAGGTTTGCCATGCTCGCGCCCAAAGCTTTTCTCGATGCCCTGAGCGGCCACGCCTCGCGCTTGTTCAACGGCGAGACGCCTATCCCGCGCAATGAATTTGAAACCCAGTTCAAAGCCCTGCTGCAAAGCGGCTTCAGCAAACTGGATCTGGTCAGCCGGGAAGAATTCGACAGCCAGATGGCCGTCCTGGCCCGCACCCGCGCCCGCCTGGAAGCCCTTGAAGCCAAAGTGGCCGAGATGGAAGCGAAGTTGAATCCGCCTGCGGTTGAAGATACGCAGGCATAAGCCGTACGCCGCACTGCCCCGCAGCAATTACGGTCACTCCTACAGGGGTACTCAATCTTCTGTTGGGGCGAGGCACAGCATTTTCCTGTGGGAGCGGTGCTTGCCCGCGATACAGGCGCTGCGGTCTGTCAGCCATACCGCGTCATCGTTCATCGTCCGAATGCGGCCCAGACCAAGCGCGCTCCTACGGGGTACTCAATCTTCTGTTGGAGCGAGGCTTGCCCGCGAAGGCCATAACGCGTTTTGGTTTTGTCTGTTACGACGCGTCGCTTTCTTCGCGGGCAAGCCTCGCTCCAACGAGGCGCAGCATTTCTCTGTGGGAGCGGTGCTTGCCCGCGAAGGCCATAACGCGTTTTGTCTGTTACGACGCGTCGCTTTCTTCGCGGGCAAGCCTCGCTCCAACGGGGCACAGCATGTTCCTGTGGGAGCGGTGCTTGCCCGCGATACGGGCGCTGCGGTCTGTCAGCCATACCGCGTCATCGTTCATCGTCCGAATGCGGCCCAGACCAAGCTCACTCCTACGGGATCGTGTTTGCTGCGCGATGGCGACACACCTACAGGTTCAAATTGGTGCAGGCTCCCACTTTCGAGGCCCGCACCCAGTCTTCGCAGAGCTGTCAGTTTTTCAGGCCACCCATTGGTGCAGGCGACCCGTTTTCGGTCATGGCTAGAACGCGTAACTAACCGTCGCGCTGACATTGCGCTCCTCGCCCATGTAGCAAAAGCTCAAGCTGGCACAGGTGGCGATGTAGGATTCGTTGGTCAGGTTGTTGGCATTCACCCGCACATCCACGCCTTTAATGCCGACCTTGCTCAGGTCATAGCCCACCGAGGCATCGAACAAAGTGTATGACGGCACCTTCATGGTGTTTTCCGCATCTGCCCAGCTGTAGCCCACGTACCGAACCCCGGCCCCGAGACGCAGCCCGTCCAGCGCGCCGTCGTTGAAGGCATAGTCACCCCAGAGCGAAGCCATGTGCTTGGGTGCCTGGGTGGGTGAGTTGCCCTTGTTTTCGATGGGATTGGTGGCGGTGCTCAAGGTGCTGACCATCGACTTCGAATATTCGATATCGGTCAGCGTGTAGCTGCCAAGCAGTTTGAAGTTGTCGGTCAACTGCATGTGCGCCTCAAGTTCCAGGCCCTGGGAGCGGACGGCGCCGATGGGGCGATAGAAATTCTCCTGGGGCAGCTTGGATGCCAGGTTCTCCTGATCAATGCGGAACACCGAGGCGGTGAACAGATTGTCCGTCCCCGGCGGCTGATATTTGATCCCGGCTTCCCACTGCGTGCCATCGGTAGGCGCCAGGGGATTGCCTGCGCTGTCGGAGTAGGAGTTCGGGTTGAATGACTCGGAATAGCTCAGGTAAGGCGCGATCCCGTTATCGAGGAGATAGAGAACCCCGGCTCGGCCAGTGAGTTTGGTGCGTCGGTCGCTGATTTCGGTGCCCGCCGGACGCCCGGTTTCAGCCAGGCGATTCTCGTCGGAAGTTTTCACCCAGTCCTGGCGCAAACCCAGGGAGAAGCGCCACTTGTCCAGCTCGATCAAGTCTTGGGCATAGACGCCCGTCTGCTCCAGGCGGCGCAGGTAACTGGTCGGGCTGTAGTAACTGATCGCTGAATTGCCATACGCCGGATTGAAGCCATTAAGTGGCGCCACGGAGCCGCTGGTCCAGTCCACCACGGTCTTGCGTCGCTGGTAGTCGACGCCCAGCAGCGTCGTATGTTTGGCTGCCCCGGTAAAGAATTCCGCCTGAAGCATGTTATCGACGATGAACGCGTGGAGGCGCTCGTCGCCGCCGGAGTAGTAGCGGGTCAACTCATTGCTGGTCGGGGTCGTCCAGTCATAGGCGTAAACCTGATCCATGTTGACCTTCGAATCCAGGTAGCGAAAGTTCTGCCTGGCAGTGAAGACGTCGTTGAAGCGGTGTTCGAATTGATAGCCGAAGGATTGTTGATTGCGGCTATAACCGTCCACGCCGGGTTCGCCGTCGAAGAAGTGCTCGGAAATGCGTTGCCCGTTGCGTTGGTGCAGTGTGCCACTGGCCGGTACGCCACCGTGATAACCACCTTTGGGGTCATGCTGCAGATAAGCCTGAAGGGTCAGCGAGGTGTCTTCACTGAAGTCGATGCTGACGGTCGGTGCCAGGGCGTAGCGTTTCTCTTCGACGTGATCGAATTGGGTGTCGGATTTGTCAGTCAGCCCCGTAAGTCGATAGGCAATGCGCTTGTCATCATCCAGCGGCCCGCTGAAGTCGAAGCCCACCCCGCGCTGACCCTGAGTGCCGACAGTGGTCTGGATCTGGTGATAAGGCTCGTACAGCGGTTTCTTGCTGGTCAGTGCCACCAGACCGCCCGGTGAACTGCGCCCGTAAAGCACCGAAGAGGGACCTTTGAGGATATCGACCCGCTCCAGGAAATACGGATCGACCTGCATGGTGCTGTAAGTCCCGCTATCGCCCATGGACTTGAGGCCGTCCAGGTAGATGTTATCCACAGAGCCATCGTTGAAACCGCGCATGGCAACGTAATCGTATCGATGGGTCGCGCCGTATGGATTGGTCAGCACGCCGGGCGTGTAGCGCATGGCCTGAGAAACCGTTTGCGAGCCTTGATCATCCATCTGCTGGCGGGTCACTACCGAGACAGACTGAGAGGTTTCCAGCAAGGCAGTACTGGTTTTCGTCGCGATCTGGCTATGGGTTGCGTTGTACCCATCCATGCTGCCCAGTGCGTTACCCAGCGCGAAGCCGCGAATATCGGTGGTGGGCAACGACATCGCCTCGCCAGCAGACGCGCGCAGTACATAGTTGCTGCCATCTTGCGACACCGCTTGCAGGCCGCTGCTGCCGAGCAGAATGGCCAAGGCCTGATCTACGGAATAGCTCCCTTGCAAGCCAGGAGATTGGGCGGCCGCCGTCTGTGTCGGGGTGGCTGCCAGGGTAATACCGGCCTGTCGGGCGAACTGGTTCAGCGCTTCGCCCAGTGGCCCGGCTGCAATCGCGTAGCTGCGGGCTGTGCCGACCGTCCCTGCCGCTTCCTGAGCCTGAAGCTGAACAGGCAACGCTATTGCGCCCAAAGCCACGCACATCATGGCGGTGCGAATGGCTGTAGTAAGGCGTGTCACTCCTGAAAAATCGGAGTCATTCACATTGCTTGATTGCGATAGAGCTCGAAGCCGGGTCATGGGCAGTTCCGTGAAAGTCAGTGAGTTGGCAAAGGGACTGATCTCTAAGCCGAACCCATGAGCGAAACCCGCCAAAAAAAGAAAAAGTCAGGCCTGACGCTGCACAGTCACCCACCAGCGTGTGCGGTACTGGAGTCGCACAGGCAGAGTCTGAGTCAGCACCGTGAGCAGTTTGTCGGTGTCTTCCAGGCGGAACACACCGGAAAGCCGCAGGTCGGCGATCTCGTCTGCGCAGCCAAGATAGCCATGGCGATAACTGCCCACCTCGGTGAGGAAATCCTTCAGGCGCATGTCACGGGTCACGATCAGGCCTTCCGCCCAGGCGCCAGCGTCCATATTCAGCGTCGGTAACCGCACGGCCTGCTGCGACGACACCTGATAGTGCTGACCGGCTGCGACACTGATGGGCGATGCGGCGGGTGAACGAATGATCGACTGGCCTTCAAGAACGCTGATGCGGGTGTGGTCCTGGTACTGCCTGACCACGAAACGCCCGTTGACACCCTCGAACAGCCCATGTCGACTTTGCACCAGCAGCGGACGTCGGGCCGAGTTGTTTGGGTCGGCGCCACACGCCACGAGGATTTCCCCGCGATGCAGGGTGATCAGCCGATGCACTGCGTTGAAGTCGTGGTCCACTGCGCTGTCGGTGTTCAATTGCAAGGCCGTGCCGTCCGGCAGCTGATAGCGACCGCGTTGCCCAACCTGGGTCGCGTAGTCCGCGCGCCACTGCTGCCAAGGCATGACCTCGCGAGTCACCCATGCACTGGAACCGACAACCACGAGGCCGGACAGCAGTTTCAGCGCCTGTCTGCGTCCCAGGCGTTGCGCGCTGTTTTCCAGTGCTTCGAGAGCCGCGCCTGAATTCGGCAGGGTCTGAAAGCGGCTATTGAGTTCGCCGCTCAGGATCTGAATGCGTTGCCAGGCACATTCGTGATCAGCGTGTTCGGTGCGCCATTGTTCGCATTGCTGGTGCAGCCTGGGGTTGTTGGCCTGACTGTTGAGGCGCAACGACCATTGAATCGCCTGTTTCACGATCTGCGCAGAGGGCTGACCCTCATGAGCATGTGCCGAAGCCCTGCTCATGGCGTATACCGAAGCAGATAACAGTGATACAGCGCATCGGCGATATAACGCTCCACGGAACGCAGCGAGACACCCATTTGCTCGGCGATCTGTTTGTAGGGCATGCCTTCGCACTGGGCGAGCAAAAACGCCTGACGGACCTTGGGTTTCAAGCCGTCGAGCATTTTGGCGATGCTTTCCAGCAACTCGAAAACCAGCTGCCGTGACTCTGGCGAAGGCGTTTCGTGAGAGGGCTGATGGGCGATGGCTTCAAGGTAGGCGCGTTCCAGCTCTTCGCGCCGCCAATGGTCGATGACAATCCCTCGGGCGACTGTGCGCAGAAAGGCACGCGGAGTCTTCAATTCCAGCAACTCGTGCCGATTGAGCAGGCGGACAAAGGTGTCCTGCGCCAGATCCGCCGCATCGGCGGCATTCCCCAACCGGCTACGCAGCCAGGCATTGAGCCAGCTGTGATGATCGATGTAGAGCGTACGCATGTTGCTGTGATGAGAGGGCATTGCAGCGCGCCATCCCCGCGCGATGTAAATGATAATAAGTCGCATTGTGTAAAGGCATTGCGGAATTTGCAACCGCTCAGGGGATTTGCCTTCGTGTTGGGTATCAGGGCGTCACGCCTTCAGATAATCCAGAACCGTCTCGATACTTGCCAGCGATGGCGCTAAAGCCAGTTGTTGATCTGAACACCACGGATAACTGACCTGTTGCAACCAGTCCATCACCTGCAGAAGCTCTGCCGCAGGGAGCACCAGCATGTGTTCGATGGTGATACTCAAGTGTGTGGTCAGGCCCGATTCGAACTGCCAGTCGTAGTGCCCGCAACCGAATCGCAGTTCTCCGGTGGCTTTGTCCGACATCCCTACCAGCCATTTGCACCGGTGCGTAGTCGCGTCGTCTGCCGGCTGCTCGCCCAGGCACAAGGTGTAGACGTTCTCGTACGTTTGCCCGAAGCGCCGCACCAGCACCTCGGCAATACCGTCACGGCCCTCGACCTCGGGCGGAAATGAAATGGTGCCGGTGCGCACAATCATCTCCAGCGTGGCATCGCGGGTGAATGCCTGACGCATCAGGTGTGGGCGGTTGCCGTCTTTGGCCAGGATGTAGTTTTCAATGGACAGGGCTGGAGTGGGCATTGCGGGCTCTTTTTGTATTGAGGGGTATCGGTCGATGAGCTTAGCGCAGGTGTCAGCTCCGGCGCACGCCGGGGTATGGCCGACAGACCGCAGCGCCTGTATCGCGGGCAAGCACCGCTCCCACAGGAAGAATGAAGTGCCCCGTTGGAGCGAGGCTTGCCCACGAAGAAAGCGACGCGTTGTAACAGACAAAACGCGTTATGGCCTTCGCGGGCAAGCCTCGCTCCAACAGACAATGAGATTCCCTGTAGGAGTGAGCTTGGTCTGGGCCGCATTCGGACGATGAACGATGACGCGGTATGGCTGACAGAACGCAGCGCCTGTATCGCGGGCAAGCACCGCTCCCACAGGAAAATGCTGTGACTCGTTGGAGCGAGGCTTGCCCGCGAAGAAAGCGACGCGTTGTAACAGACAAAACGCGTTATGGCCTTCGCGGGCAAGCCTCGCTCCAACAGAAGATTGAGTACGGGGGTTGATTTCGGTGTCATCGTTCACACCCTGTATCCATTCCTTCCTTCAAACCCTCGCCCAATGCCGCAGGATGCGGGTGTCGTTTTTTCAAGGAAGAATCAATGTCTCTAGCCATCGTCCACAGCCGCGCCCAGGTGGGTGTGGAAGCGCCTGCGGTAACTGTCGAAGCTCATCTGGCCAACGGCCTGCCCGCCCTGACGCTGGTGGGTTTGCCCGAGGGCGCAGTGCGCGAAAGCAAGGATCGGGTGCGCAGTGCGATTCTCAATTCGGGCCTGAGATTTCCGGATCGGCGCATCACCCTCAACCTCGCCCCGGCGGACTTACCCAAGGATGGCGGGCGTTTTGATCTGGCCATTGCATTGGGTCTGTTAGCGGCTAACGGCCAGATCCCGCTGGTGGCGTTGCAGGACGTGGAATGTCTGGGCGAGCTGGCGCTATCGGGTGCCATCCGCCCGATTCAAGGCGTATTGCCCGCTGCACTGGCGGCGCGGGAAGCGGGTCGCACGTTGATCATCCCGGCGGTCAATGCCGAGGAGGCTAGCCTGGCCTCGGGCTTGCGGGTGATTGCGGTCAATCATTTGCTCGAACTGATCGCCCACTTCAATGGCCAGGCGCCCATCACGCCTTATCAAGCCAGCGGGCTTTTGCATCAGCCTAAACCCTACCCGGACCTCAGCGAAGTTCAGGGCCAGACGGCCGCCAAGCGCGCCTTGATCGTCGCGGCGGCTGGCGCCCATAACCTGTTATTCAGCGGCCCGCCGGGGACCGGCAAAACCCTGCTCGCCAGCCGCTTGCCGGGTTTGTTGCCGCCGCTGGATGAATATGAAGCGCTTGAGGTTGCCGCGATTCAGTCGGTCGCCAGCCAGGTGCCGCTCACCAGTTGGCCACAGCGACCCTTCCGCCAACCGCACCACTCGGCTTCAGGGCCCGCACTGGTGGGCGGAGGCAGCCGCCCGCAGCCTGGTGAAATCACTCTTGCCCATCACGGTGTTTTATTTCTGGACGAGCTTCCGGAGTTTGATCGCCGGGTGCTGGAAGTCCTCCGTGAGCCCATGGAATCGGGACATATCGTGATTTCCCGTGCGCGGGATCGGGTGCGGTTCCCGGCGCGTTTTCAGTTGGTCGCCGCGATGAACCCTTGCCCTTGCGGCTATCTGGGCGAGCCAACCGGGCGCTGCCGCTGCTCCACCGAGCAGATCCAGCGCTATCGCAACAAACTGTCCGGGCCGCTGCTGGATCGAATCGACCTGCATTTGACTGTTGCTCGGGAAGCTACCGCCCTCAATCCCGGCGTGCAAACGGGTGATAGCACCGCCAGTGCTGCCGTTGTCGTTGCCCAAGCCCGAGATATTCAGAACCAGCGTCAGGGATGCGCCAACGCCTTTCTCGATTTACCTGCCTTGCGTAAGCATTGCGCGTTGTCCGGCGCCGACGAATCCTGGCTGGAAACCGCCTGCGAGCGCTTGACCCTGTCCCTGCGCTCGGCCCATCGCCTGCTCAAAGTGGCCAGGACTCTGGCGGATCTGGAGCGTGCCGAATCCATCAGCAGAAGCCATGTGGCCGAAGCGCTGCAGTATCGACCGGCGAGTAATTGAAGGGGGGCAGATATTCCTGTAGGAGCTGCCGAAGGCTGCGAAAGCGATATCCCTGATGCTCCGCTGTTCGCAGCCTCCGGCAGCTCCTACAACTCTTGCGGCATCTTGCGGCATCTTGCGAATGGTTTAACAGCTGCATAAAGTGGCGCGCATTCTTGTCATCACGCCCCACGGAAAACATCAAATGGAATTCAACAACGGCTTCCTGCTCAGCCTGTCGCTGTGCCTGGAGATTGGCCTGGCCAACATGGCGATGATCAATATCGCCATGCAGCGCGGTTTTGCCCAAGGGGTATGGCTGGGGCTCGGCACCTGTGTTGGCGATCTGGTCTACGCCGTGCTGGCGATGCTCGGTATGGCCGTGTTGCTCCAGTTCGAGGCGGTGCGCTGGGTGTTGTGGATCGGTGGTTCGCTGGTGCTCTGCTACCTGAGCGTGAAGATGCTGCTCAGTGCATTCCGGCCCGCCGGGGACATGCAGCAGGCGGGTGAGCAGTGGGGCAAAACCAAGCTTGCGCTGTTCTCCCGAGGCATCATGCTGGCGATGTCTTCTCCGAGTGCCATCCTGTGGTTTGCTGCGGTGGGCGGCGCGATCATCGCGCGACAGGGCAACGACCTGGCGACTGCCGGGCTGTTTCTATCGGGATTCTTTGCTGCCGGGGTTTTGTGGTCGATATCGCTGTGCGCAGTGGCGTATCAGGGTGGTCGGCTGATTGGCGAGCGCTTGATGAAATACACCTACATTGCGTCGGCGCTGATCTTTGCTTACTTCGCGGTGTATGTAGTGGTGAGCGGGTATGTGGAGTTTGTGGGCGGCTCAAGTGCGTTTCCACATTGATGCACAGCGTCGAAATCCTGCATTTCTAGTGGGACCGGCTTTAGCCGGGAAGGCGGCGGTTCTGTCGATACATTCCATTGGATGGACTGGCCTCTTCCCGGCTAAAGCCGGTCCCACGATTTCACCTGAAACCGTGGGACCCTGTCACTCACCGAAACCGATCAACCTCATTGCGCAGCTCAGCCGCCAGTGAGTTCAACTCTTCGGCCGTCACGGCCAGGTGCGAAACCACTTCACGCTGCTCGCTGTTGGCCATGGCGATGCTTTGCAGGTTGCTGCTGAGCAAGGTCGCGGTGCTGCTTTGTTCCTGGGTCGCGGTGGTGATCGCGGCGAACTGCTGACCGGCCGAGCGGCTCTGCTCGTCGATCTGCGCCAGGGCTGCGGCGACTTTGGCGTTGCGCGCCAGGCCTTCCTGCATCTGCGCATTACCTTGTTGCATGGTGGTAATGGCGTTGCCAGTTTCCTGCTGAATGCTGGTGATCATCCCCGAAATTTCGTTGGTGGCGTCCCGTGTACGGGTTGCCAGGCTGCGAACTTCGTCCGCAACCACCGCAAAACCTCGGCCTTGCTCGCCGGCACGGGCCGCTTCGATGGCCGCGTTCAGGGCCAGGAGGTTGGTCTGATCGGCAATCGAGGTGATCACGCCAACAATGCTGCCGATCTCCTGGGAGCGCTGGCCAAGGGTATTGATCACCGTCGCCGTGCTGTTGATGGACGCGGCGATCTGTTCAAGGGACGACGAAGCCTCTTGCATGGAGGCGCGACCGATGCGGGTTTGCTGGGCGTTTTCCTGAGCCAGACGCTCGGTGTTGCCCATGTTGTCGGCGATGTTCAGGGACGTGGCGCTGAACTCCTCGACCGCACCGGCCATGCTGACGATCTCGCCCGATTGCTGCTCCATCCCGCGATATGCGCCACCGGACAGCCCCGACAGCTCATTGGCGCGGCTGCTCACTTGTTGAGCCGCCGTGCGGATATGCGAAACCATGGTCGACAGGGCTTCGCCCATCTTGTTGAAGCTGGTCGCCAGTTGGCCGATTTCGTCATTGCTGGTGATGTTCAGGCGCACGCTCAGATCGCCCGCACCCAGCGCCTCTGCCTGACTGACCAGAGCCGAGAGCGGACGCAATTTGCTGCGCAACAGCCAGATCGCCGATGCCACCGCGATCAGCATCGCCAACAGGCTGCCAATTGCCAATTGCGTCCCCACATCCCAGGTCACGGCGCTGATTTCGGTCTGAGGCATGCTGGCCAGCACGGTCCACGGGCCGTCCTTAAAAGGCTGGGCAACGCTATAGAAGTCCTGCTTGCCGTCGTTCCAGGTTTGGCCCTTTCCAGGTTGTTTGACGAATTCGGAGACCGTTTTACCCGCCTGTTCTGGCGTCTGAACGCCTGCAGGCGGCACCAGCCAGCGATTCTGATCGTCGAGCAGCGACAGCGAACCGGTTTTGCCGATGCGGAAGTTCTTCAGATTTTCGAACTGGGCATTTTGCGCGTCGGTGTAGTCGAAACCCACGAACAGTACGGCGATGACCTTGCCGCCGCTGTCACGTACCGGGGTGTATTGAGTCATGTAGTAGCGATCAAACAGCACTGCTTTGCCGACGTAGCCCTGGCCTGCAATCAGGCGGTCGTACGCGGGATGCTTGCGATCGAGCATAGTGCCGATGGCGCGGGAGCCGTCCTGCTTGGTCAGCGAGGTGCTGATGCGGATGAACTCTTCGTCACTGCGCACAAATACCGTGGCCACACCGGCGGTGAGCTGACGGAATTCGTCCACTTCCTTGAAGTTGTTGTTCAGCGCACTGCCCGCCAGGACCAGGCTGGGTGTCTGTACGCCAGCCACGGTGACAGGTTGGTCCGCTTGTACCGTCAGGCCGCTGGAAAACCGCTTCTCGAACAACCCGCTCAAACGCTGGGTGCTGTCGCGCAGGGTGCTGTGGAACGTGTTGAGCTGGTCTGCCAATAACCGCGCCTCACTCGCCATGTGTTCTTCGCGAATGACGAGGTTGGACGAGTCCAGGGAACGCAAGGCAAAAACGGTACTGCCGGATATTACGACTGCCAGAATGACGGCCAGGGCAATACCGAGTTGCGTAGCAATTCGGGCACGAGGCTTGGACATGACGACTCCTGGCCGAACGGAGGGTCTTCGATGACCTCTAATAACCGTTCAGCTGCATTTTGATTAGGATGATGGGTTGTTTCTGACAGGACTGTCAGAAATGGGCCCTGATCTTACACATCGGCTATCGGATGTAGAACTTGAGTACAAGCTGGAGAAATAGCAAACGATTGCGAGATGTTTCAAGGGCGTGCATTACCTGAGAATTTCCACTATGGGCAGCTCCATCGCCTTGACCTCGCTCTGCAGGAACTCCCCTAATCTGCGCAGGCGCTCTGTTCCGGGCCTGGTGCGTGGGCCGACCAGATAATAGTCCTCGCCGCTATAAACAGCAGTGCGCCATGGCAGGCTCAAACGGCCTTGCGCGACATCTTCGGCAACCATCAGCAAATCGCCCATGGAAACCCCATAACCGCGGGCGGCAGCGATCATGCCCAGCTCCAGCGTATCGAACACCTGGCCACCCTTTAGCGAAACCTTGTCCGATAAGCCCGTGCGCTCCAGCCAGTTACGCCAGTCCCGACGATCCGGCGTTGGGTGCAGCAGCTCGGCGGCGGCCAGCCTTTCGATGTCCCACGGCTCGTCCATCAAGGTCGGCGCCCCTACCGGTATCAGCAGCTCCGGAAACAGATAAATCGCCTCCCAGTCTGCTGGAAAATGCCCTCGGCTCAGCAGCACGGCGCAATCAAACGGCTCATGGCTGAAGTCCACCACGTCGATTTCCATCCAGGCACTGGTGAGTTGCACCTCGTTGCCCGTCTGCAAATGACGAAAACGACTGAGGCGCGCCAACAGCCAACGCATGGTCAATGTCGGCGGGGCTTTCAGGCGCAGCACCCCTTCCTCGATGGACAGCGCGTTGCACGCCCGCTCCAGTGAAGAAAACCCGTCGCGAACCCCAGGTAGCAGCGTGCGTGCGGCCTCGGTGAGCACAATGGTGCGGCCGATGCGCTGGAACAGCTTGCAGTCGAAGTGTTCCTCAAGGGTTTTGATGTGTCGGCTGACCGCGCTCTGGGTAATCGAAAGCTCCTGCGCCGCGCGGGTGAACGAACTGTGTCGCGCCGCAGCTTCAAATGCGCGTAGTGCATAAAGGGGAGGAAGACCACGAGGCATTCAGAACGCTCCTACAGCGGGATAGCTGAGTTTTACCGGCAAATCTAAAGCATGATTTTTACTCATGCTACTGATCTGATTTATCCCTTTGTGCCAAGGCAACAAAATGTCGAGAATGGGCCGCTCATAAATGCCCAAGCGTCGAGCGTCGTGCCATGCAACAACCTGCCATTAAAGAACTCTGGATCATTCTGCGTCTTGCTGGACCGCTGATTGCGTCCCAGATGGCGCACATGCTGATGGTCTTCACCGACACCGTGATGATGGGCAAAATCGGCCCCGAAGCGCTGGCGGGCGGGGGCTTGGGCGCGGCCAGTTATAACCTCATTTCGTTTTTCTGCGTGGGCGTGATGGCGGCAGTCGGCACACTGGTCGCGATTCGTCACGGCGCGGGTGACAACAAAGGTGCGACCCAACTGGTACAAGCCGGTGTCTGGCTGGCGTGGGGCATGGCCTTGATCGCCATGCTGTTGCTGTGGAACCTCGAACCAATTCTGCTCCAGTTCGGCCAGACCGAAGCCAACGTGCACATGGCCGGTCAGTTTCTGATCACCTTGCCGCTGGCCTTACCCGGCTTGCTGACGTTCATGGCCTTGCGCGGTTTCACCAGTGCGCTGGGGCGTGCGGGCCCGGTCATGGCGATCAGCCTCGGCGGTGCGGTAGCCAACTACCTGCTCAACTACGCCATGATTCATGAAATGTTTGGCCTGCCCAATCTGGGCCTCATGGGCATCGGCTTGGTCACTGCCGTGGTCACCAATGGCATGGCATTGATTCTGGCCCTGCATATCCGCCGCCATCCGGCGTATGCGCCCTATCCGATTCGTGACGGTTTCTGGCAACTGTCGCGCAGCCATCTCAAAGAGCTCTGGCGGTTGGGCTTGCCGATTGGCGGGACCTACGCCGTGGAGGTCGGCCTGTTTACCTTCGCGGCCTTTTGCATGGGCGCCATGGGCAGCACCCAGATGGCTGCGCACCAGATCGCGCTGCAGACGGTGTCCATGGCCTTCATGATTCCAGTGGGGATTTCCTACGCCGTGACCATGCGCATCGGCCAGCATTACGGCGCAGGTAATCTGCTGCTGGCCCGCACGGCGGGTCGTGCAGGTATCGTCTTCGGCGGCACGACGATGCTGGCGTTCGGTGTGCTGTTCTGGCTCGCGCCACATACGATTATTGGCTTGTTTCTCGACATCAACGATCCGAAGTTTGCCGACATCGTCGAGCTGACCGTGAAGCTGTTGGCCATCGCCGCGTGGTTCGAAATTCTGGACGGCACGCAGACCATCGCCATGGGCGCGATCCGTGGCTTCAAGGATGCACGCACCACTTTCCTGATCGGGTTGGCGAGTTATTGGCTGGTTGCGGCGCCAGCGGCATGGATCTTCGGCTTCTACACCAACCACGGCGCAGTTGGCGTCTGGTGGGGATTGGCGTTGGGCTTGCTGTGCTCAGCCGTGGCACTGACCTGGGCATTCGAGCGCAAGACCTCGCGGTTGTTGCGGCAGGATGAGGTCAGTTCTGGCGCGCGGGTGATCGAATTGTAGGAGATGAGGCCTGTCGGCGGCGAACACGAAACTGTAGGAGTGAGCTTGCTCGCGATTCGGTTTGTCTGTCGATAAATTATCGTCTGATCTGACGCTATCGCGAGCAAGCTCACTCCTACAGGTTTTGCACCGCTGGCATTTTCTGGCCCGGCGTCAGGTAGTCCACCAGCTCAGGCATCGGCAGTGGTCGGCTGATGAGGTAGCCCTGCACTTGATCGCAGCCAAAGCCGCGCAGCAGTGCCAGTTGCTCGGCGGTTTCCACGCCTTCGGCGACCACTTCAAGGCTCAGGTTGTGGGCCAGGTTGATCATGGCGTGGACCAGCTTGCGGTTTTCTTCGCGCTGTTCCATCTCGCCGACAAAGCTCTTGTCGATCTTGAGCAGCGCGATGGGCAAGCTGTTGAGGTGGACGAAGGACGAGAACCCGGTGCCGAAGTCGTCCAGCGAGAAGCGCACGCCCAGGCGGCCGAGGGCGTCCATGGTCTGTTTGACCAGATCGCTGCGGCGCATGACGGCGGTTTCAGTCAGCTCGAATTCAAGCCATTGCGCATCAATGCCACGCTCGTCGATCAGCCTTCCCAGTGTCGCCAGCAGCTGGTTGTCCTGAAACTGTCTGAATGACAGGTTGATCGCCATGTGCAACGGCGGCAGGCCGCGCTCGCGCAAGGCCTGCATATCGCGCAGGGCACGGGAAATCACCCAGTAACCCAGCGGCACAATCAGCCCGCTTTGCTCCGCCAGCGGCACGAACTCGTTGGGCGGCAACAAGCCCCGCTCCTGATGACGCCAGCGAACCAGCGCTTCGAGGCCGACAATCTGGCCGGTGGTCAGGCAAAGGCGCGGCTGATAATGCAGCTCCAGCTCGTCTCGGCGCAGGGCGCGACGCAGTTCGGCTTCCAGATCGGCAAGGCTGCGGGCATTGCGATTGATGCGTTCGTTGAACACATGAAAAGTGCAGCCCTGGATGCCTTTGGCCTGCTGCATGGCGATATGCGCATGCCACATCAATGGGTCGGCGCCGGATTCAGCCCGGGAATGGGCGATGCCCAGGCTGCAACCGATCAGCAGGCTCTCGCCATCGATCCAGTAAGGTTCGGACAAGGCCTGAGTAATGCGCTCGGCCATCCATTCGGCCCTGTGGGGCGCGCGACGGGTATCGATCAGCAATGCGAATTCGTCGCTGCCCAGGCGGGCAATCTGATCGCCCGCTTCCAGCTGGCTCTTGAGCCGGGCCACTACCTGCAAGATCAGGCGGTCACCGGCTTGATGGCCGAGGGCGTCGTTGGCCCGGCGGAAGTTATCCAGATCCAGATGGCCGAGGGCCAGGCCGCGGCCGTTATTCTCCAGCAAGCGCGCCGCCAGCAAGGTTTGAAAGCCCTGGCGATTCGGGATGCCGGTCAGAGGATCCTGCTCGGCCAGGCTTTGCAAGGTGTTTTCCAGCGACGTGCGCTCGCGCAAATGGCGCAGACAGCGGCGCAGACTTGCGGGTGTGAGTTCGTCGCGAACCAGCCAGTCAACAGCGCCAATCGGCGCCGCCGATGGTTCTTCATCCAGCAGCATGATGAGGGACTGTTTGCAGCGACCCGGCGCCGGTTGCAGAGCGGGCGTGGTCAGCAGCACGGTGTCATCGTCGACGAAAAGGTCGCAGCCAGCATCCCAATGGGTGGCGCAAAACAATACCGTTTCAGTTGCCGGGGTGCCGAGGCACTCGCGCAGCAATGCCGGCCATTCTGGCTCTTGGGCCAGTAACAACAACCGCAAGGGTTGGACAGGCGTAGGCAAGTTAGCTCCAAAGACTCGAAAAAGAGACAGAACAGACAGCCCTTGATAGGGACAAACCGACGCTTACACAGCGTTCCAGGTGCGCAAATGTAACAAAACCAAAAAAATTAGATAGCCGTGCACTATATAAGTAGCCACGTAATGGCGGACGGTCGCTGCACAATCGCCGCAGCCTGTTAAAATGCCCGCCCATTTCGTAAGCGACTCTCTTCCCGATGTCCCGACTCAATCCCCGGCAGCAAGAAGCCGTGAACTACGTCGGCGGCCCTCTTTTGGTGCTCGCCGGCGCAGGCTCCGGCAAAACCAGTGTGATCACGCGCAAGATCGCCCACCTGATCCAGAACTGTGGCATTCGCGCCCAGTACATCGTCGCCATGACTTTTACCAACAAGGCCGCCCGCGAGATGAAGGAGCGGGTCGGCACACTACTGCGCGCAGGCGAAGGCCGCGGTCTGACCGTGTCGACCTTCCACAACCTGGGTCTCAACGTCATCCGCAAGGAGCATGTCCGGTTGGGCTACAAGCCGGGGTTCTCGATTTTTGACGAAACCGACGTCAAAGCCCTGATGACCGACATCATGCAAAAAGAATATTCGGGCGACGACGGCGTCGACGAAATCAAGAACATGATCGGCTCCTGGAAAAACGACCTGATCCTGCCCGCCGAGGCGCTCGAAAACGCCCGCAACCCCAAGGAACAGACCGCCGCCATCGTCTACACCCACTATCAGCGCACGCTCAAGGCGTATAACGCGGTGGACTTCGACGACCTGATCCTGCTGCCGGTGAAGTTGTTTCAGGAACACGCCGACATCCTGGAAAAGTGGCAGAACAAGGTTCGCTACCTGCTGGTCGACGAATACCAGGACACCAACGCCAGCCAGTATTTGCTGGTGAAGCTGCTGATCGGCATGCGCAACCAGTTCACGGTGGTGGGCGACGATGACCAGTCGATCTATGCCTGGCGGGGCGCGCGTCCGGAAAACCTCATGCTGCTCAAGGATGACTATCCGTCCCTGAAAGTGGTCATGCTGGAGCAGAACTACCGCTCCACCAGCCGGATTCTGCGCTGCGCCAACGTGCTCATCTCCAACAACCCCCACGAGTTCGAGAAGCAACTGTGGAGCGAAATGGGTCACGGCGATGAAATCCGCGTGATCCGGTGCCGCAACGAGGACGCCGAAGCCGAGCGTGTCGCGGTTGAAATTCTCAGCCTGCACCTGCGCACCGACCGCCCCTACAGCGATTTTGCGATCCTGTATCGAGGCAACTATCAGGCGAAATTGATCGAGCTGAAGCTGCAGCACCATCAGGTCCCTTATCGCCTGTCGGGCGGCAACAGCTTCTTCGGCCGTCAGGAAGTGAAAGACCTGATGGCCTATTTCCGCTTGCTGGTAAACCCGGACGACGACAACGCCTTCCTGCGGGTCATCAACGTGCCGCGCCGTGAAATTGGCTCCACGACCCTGGAAAAACTCGGCAACTACGCCACCGAGCGCAAAATCTCGATGTACGCCGCCACCGACGAAATCGGTCTGGGCACGCATCTGGACAGCCGCTATACCGACCGCCTGCAACGCTTCAAACGCTGGATGGACGGCGTTCGCCAGCAGTGCGCGCAGAGCGAACCCATCGCGGCCCTGCGCAGCATGGTCATGGACATCGATTACGAAAACTGGCTGCGCCAGAACAGCTCCAGCGACAAGGCCGCTGACTACCGCATGGGCAACGTCTGGTTCCTGATCGAGGCGTTGAAAAACACCCTCGAGAAAGACGAAGAAGGCGAAATGACCATCGAGGAGGCCATCGGCAAGCTGGTGCTGCGCGACATGCTGGAGCGTCAGCAGGAAGAAGAGGACGGCGCCGAGGGCGTGCAGATGATGACTCTGCATGCGTCCAAAGGCCTGGAATTTCCCTACGTGTTCATCATGGGCATGGAAGAAGAAATCCTCCCGCATCGTTCCAGCATCGAGGCCGATACCATCGAGGAGGAGCGCCGTCTGGCCTATGTGGGTATTACCCGCGCCAGGCAGACGCTGGCGTTCACCTTCGCCGCCAAGCGCAAGCAATATGGTGAAATCATCGACTGCTCGCCGAGCCGGTTCCTCGATGAATTGCCACCGGACGATCTGGCCTGGGAAGGCAACGACGACACACCGACTGAAGTAAAGGCCGTGCGCGGCAATACGGCATTGGCGGACATCCGCGCCATGCTCAAACGATAAGTCTGATTATTTATTGCGCCTATTCGCGCACCCGAGGAAGCACCGTGGAAGCACTGCATCAGAAAATTCGCGATGAAGGCATCGTCCTTTCCGACCAGGTATTGAAGGTCGATGCGTTTCTCAATCATCAGATCGACCCGGTGTTGATGCAGCAGATCGGCCAGGAATTTGCCGCGCTGTTCGCTGATTCCGGCGTGACCAAGATCGTCACCATCGAAGCCTCGGGCATTGCCCCGGCGGTCATGACCGGCCTGCTGCTGGGTGTGCCAGTGATCTTTGCCCGCAAGCATCAATCCCTGACGCTGACCGAAAACCTGCTGCTGGCGACGGTTTATTCGTTCACCAAGCAGACCGAAAGCACCGTCGCCATTTCGCCGCGTCACTTGAGCAGCAGCGACAACGTGCTGATCATCGATGACTTCCTGGCCAACGGTAAGGCTTCCCAGGCGCTGATTTCGATCATCAAACAGGCTGGCGCGACGGTTGCCGGGCTGGGCATCGTGATCGAGAAGTCCTTCCAGGGCGGCCGCGCCGAACTGGATGCACAGGGTTATCGCGTCGAATCCCTGGCCCGGGTTAAATCCCTGGCGGATGGGGTTGTGACGTTTATTGATTGATCGCCCAGGCGCATTGGATATAACTGTGGGACCGGCTTTAGCCGGGAAGGCTGCATCTCTTGCGACACAGTTGCAGCGGATGTACCGGCCTCTTCCCGGCTAAAGCCGGTCCCACTAGATCGGGCCAAAAATCTTTACATCAACCCACACTCCACCATCGACAAGGGATCGCCATCGCCGATGATGACGTGATCCAGCACTTTGACGTCGACCAGCCACAACGCATCGCGCAGACGTTTGGTCAGGTCGATGTCGGCCTGGCTGGCGTCGGTCACGCCGGAAGGATGGTTGTGGCAGAGGATCAGGCTGGCGGCGTTGTGCACCATGGCGCGTTTGACCACCTGGCGCGGATGTACGTGGGCGCTGTTGATCGAGCCGTGAAACAACACCTCGAACGCCAGCGCCCGGTGTTTGTTATCGAGAAACAGGCAGCCGAACACTTCGTGAGGTTCGTGGCGCAGCAAGGCCTTGAGGTAGTTACGCACCTGCGTCGGGCTTTCCAGGGCCGAATCCCGCTTGAGGGACTCGGCCATATGGCGCCGGGCCATTTCCATGACAGCCTGTAACTGAGCGAATTTCGCCGGTCCCAGCCCCAGATGCGAACTGAATGTGCCGAGGTCCGCCTCCAGTAATTCCCGCAGCCCGCCAAATTGATTCAACAGGTGACGAGCCAGGTCTACAGCGCTTTTTCCGGCCACGCCGGTGCGTAAAAAAATCGCCAGCAGCTCGGCGTCGGACAGGCTCGCCGATCCCAGTTCAAGCAGCCGCTCACGCGGGCGTTCGGCCGCAGGCCAGTTGCGAATACTCATACCACCTCCATGTGTGTTGGCGCCGCTGTTCCAGTGCGGTCGCTGTGCTATCTTAGCCCATCTTTTTTGCGCGGCGAGCAGTGCTCCTGCACCCTCGCTCTGAGACGGCAACAGCCCCTTGGGAGGCGTCATCGCCGTCGCGCATCACTCGACTAAATAAGGCAGGCCTATGCAGCGGCTGTATCGGAAACGCATTGTTCTCGGCGTCGGCGGTGGCATCGCGGCCTACAAGAGCGCAGAACTGGTTCGACGTTTGCGCGATCAGGGCGCTGAAGTGCGTGTCGTCATGACCCGAGGTGGCGCTGAGTTCATCACCCCGCTGACCATGCAGGCCCTCTCCGGGCACCCGGTTCACCTGGATTTGCTCGACCCGGCCGCTGAAGCCGCCATGGGTCATATCGAACTGGCCAAGTGGGCTGACCTGATCCTGATCGCGCCCGGCACTGCCGACCTCATTGCGCGCCTGGCCCAGGGCATTGCCAACGATTTGCTGACTACCATCGTGCTGGCCACGGACGCCATTGTTGCAGTCGCCCCGGCGATGAATCAGGCCATGTGGCGCGACGCTTCGGTGCAGGCCAACATCCGCCTGCTGGAAGAGCGCGACTTCCGGATATTCGGCCCGGCCAGCGGCAGCCAAGCCTGTGGCGACGTTGGCTTCGGGCGCATGCTCGAACCTGACGATCTGGCCCAGTCTGCGGCCGACTGCTTCCAGCGTCTGTCCCTGACCGGCAAGCATGTGCTGATCACCGCTGGCCCGACTCAGGAAAACATCGACCCGGTGCGCTACATCACCAACCACAGCTCCGGGAAAATGGGCTTCGCGCTGGCTGAAGCGGCAGTTGAGGCAGGCGCGCGCGTCACGCTGATCACCGGCCCGGTCAATTTGCCGACTCCGGATCGAGTCTCGCGCGTCGACGTGGTCAGCGCTCGGGACATGCTTGCGGCCTGCGAAGCGGCCATGTCGTGCGACCTGTTCATCGCGTCCGCCGCTGTCGCCGACTATCGCCCTGAAGTGGTTGCCCCGCACAAGCTCAAGAAGGACCCGTCCACCGGTGACGGCCTGCTGCTGCAGATGGTGCGCAACCCGGACATCCTGGCGACCATCGCGACCCGCCCGGATCGCCCGTTCAGCGTGGGGTTTGCCGCTGAAACCGAACACCTGCTCGACTATGCTGCGCGCAAACTCAAGGACAAGAACCTTGATCTGATCGTGGCCAACGATGTTGCCAACCCCAGCATCGGTTTCAACAGCGAAGAGAACGCTTGCAGCGTGATTGACCGAGCGCTGCACGCGACCCTCTTCGCCCAGACCAGCAAGGGCAAGATCGCCCGCCAGCTGATCACTTTTATCGCCGACCGAATGAACCAGGTTTAATCACGAATGCACGCTCTACAAGCCAAAATCCTCGACCCTCGCATTGGCAGCGAATTCCCTTTGCCGGCATACGCCACCGTCGGTTCTGCCGGCCTGGACCTGCGCGCCATGCTCAAGGAAGACACCGTTCTTGAGCCGGGCCAGACTTTGCTGATCCCTACCGGCCTGTCGATCTACATCGGCGATCCGGGGCTGGCGGCACTGATTCTGCCGCGCTCCGGTCTGGGTCATAAGCACGGCATCGTGCTGGGCAACCTGGTCGGGCTGATCGACTCTGATTATCAGGGCGAGTTGATGGTTTCCTGCTGGAATCGTGGACAGACCGCTTTCAAGATCGCCATCGGCGAACGTCTTGCTCAGTTGGTGCTGGTGCCGGTGGTTCAGGCTCACTTTGAACTGGTTGAAGAGTTTGACGAAAGCCAGCGCGGCGCCGGTGGCTTTGGTCACTCGGGTAGCCACTGACTTGCTGGTCATGGATGCGCAGGTTCGCCGCTGATAAGCCCAAGGCCCATCGCGTGACGAATGAATGACTGCCCAGATGCAGGATGAATTACCGGAGAGCGGTCAGGTGAAAGGCAGTCAGCATCAAGCAGTGTTTGATCACCAGCCCCCTGCTGCGGGGCTGCACACCTTCTTTCCGGGAATTTTCCCGGCCCTGATCGGCCTGATTGCAGCCAGCATGCTGGTGTATCTGGCGCTGGGCGGTAATTCCCAGGGGCAGTCTTCGGTTGAGCAGGCATTTGGCAGCAGTCAGGCCGCTTCGGTCGGTGTTGCGTTAAAGCAGATCAACGCTGAAACCCGGGCTGCGGCTCAGGATGCGGCGTTGGTCCAGGCGCTGAAAAGTGGCGACCCGGCGGTTATCGGGCAAGCCCAGAACGCATTACGCTTGCGCGACGGCTTGCTCGGTGCCCGCCTCAATCCGTTGGGCATGGACATCGATAACCAGGGTGCGCTGCCTGTCAGCTTCACCACGCTGGATATGCTGAACAAGGCCGCACAAGGCGAGCAAGCTGCGCCCGAAGCACGCAAGGTGGGCGAGCGCTGGATGATTTACAGCGCAGCACCCGTGCGCGCAACGCCGACGGCCCCGGTCAGCGGCACGTTGCTGTTCGCCTTCGACCCACAACGAATCGTAAATGCCTTGCCGCCGCTTCCCGAATCCATGGCCCAAGTGCGTTTGATCCAGCAGTTCGGCACCGGGCCGGAGCAGGTTTTTCTGGAGCGTGGGCAGTCAGCCGACGGCAAGCGCCAGAGTCTCGATACCGGATTTGCCAGCTGGAAACTCGAGTTTTCTGCCGGACCGGGGCTGAAAAGCACCCCGCCGTGGCTTTTTTTGACATTGGCCGCGTTGGTGGCGCTAGGCGGTATTCTGCTTGGCCTGTACCTCAATGAGCGGGCTCTGCAGCGGCGGATTTGCGCTGACGTCCGACAACTGGATCAGCTGCTTCAAGAACTCTCCAGCGGAAAAGCCGTCAAACCCTTCGGTTTGGGCCTGCCGGTCCTCGACAGGCTGGCCCAGCAACTGGCGTGCTTCTCGCCCTCCACTCAACCTCCCGCGACCGGGGCCGTTGATTCAGCGGCAGAGCCTCGCCATACACCCAGTATTGAAATGAGTAGTGCTTCAGCATCGGCTCCACGTGCAGCCTCAGGCACGATGTTGACCGACCCGCTGTTTCAAGATACCGACATTCTCGATATCGACATCCTCGACGAAAACCAGGACTTCCTGAGATCGGAGCACCCCCCAGTTATGAGCAGTCCAGCATCCGTTGCACCAAAATTCCCTGATGACATCTTCCGCGCCTACGACATTCGCGGCGTGGTCGGGGACACCCTCAGCGCTGAAACGGCGTATTGGATCGGTCGCGCCATTGGCTCCGAAAGCCTGGCCCAGAACGAGCCGAACGTCAGCGTTGGCCGAGACGGACGCCTTTCCGGCCCAGAGTTGGTTCAACAGCTGATTCAAGGTCTGCACGACAGCGGTTGCCATGTCAGCGATGTTGGCCTGGTGCCAACCCCTGCCTTGTACTACGCGGCTAACGTATTGGCTGGCAAGACCGGCGTGATGCTGACCGGCAGCCATAACCCGAAAGACTACAACGGTTTCAAGATCGTCATCGCGGGCGACACCCTGGCCAACGAGCAGATCCAGTCCCTGCATGAACGCATCAAGACCGGCAACCTGACCTCGGCCAAGGGCAGCGTTACCAAGGTCGACATCCTGGATCGCTATTTCAAGCAGATCAAAGACGACATCGTCATGGCCCGCAAAATGAAAGTGGTCGTGGACTGCGGCAACGGCGCGGCTGGCGTGATCGCGCCACAGCTGATCGAAGCGCTGGGCTGCGAAGTGATCTCGCTGTTCGCTGAAGTCGACGGCAACTTCCCGAATCACCACCCGGATCCGGGCAAGCTGGAAAACCTGCAAGACCTGATCGCCAAAGTCAAAGAGACTGGCGCTGACCTTGGCCTGGCGTTCGACGGCGACGGCGACCGTGTTGGCGTAGTGACCAACGAAGGCAACGTGGTTTATCCAGACCGTCTGCTGATGCTGTTCGCCCTGGACGTGCTCAAGCGTAATCCGGGCGCGGATATTATCTTCGACGTGAAATGCACCCGTCGTCTGACGCCTCTGATCCAGGAACATGGCGGTCGCCCGGTCATGTGGAAGACCGGTCACTCGTTGATCAAGAAGCAAATGAAGAAAAGCGGCGCGCTGCTGGCTGGCGAAATGAGCGGCCACATCTTCTTCAAGGAACGCTGGTTCGGTTTTGACGATGGCATTTATAGCGCCGCGCGCCTGCTGGAGATTCTCAGCCAGGAGTCGATGACCGCTGAAGAGCTGTTCGAGACCTTCCCGAATGACGTTTCGACCCCTGAAATCAACATCAAAGTGACTGATACCACCAAGTTCAGCATCATAGAAGCGCTGGAGAAAGATGCTCAGTGGGGCGATGCCAAACTGACCAGCATTGACGGCGTGCGTGTGGATTATCCACAGGGCTGGGGTCTGGTTCGCGCTTCCAACACAACACCGGTACTGGTGCTGCGTTTCGAAGCTGAAACCGAAGCCGAGCTGCAACGCATCAAGGATGTGTTCCACGCTGAGCTGAAAAAAGTTGCGCCGGATCTCCAACTTCCGTTCTGATTGTTTTTTCCTTTGACTGGAGCCCTGAATGACCCTCGAACGTGATTCCGCTGCCAATGTCGCCAAGGTCTTGTCCGAAGCGCTGCCTTACATCCGCCGCTTCGTAGGCAAGACGCTGGTGATCAAATACGGCGGCAACGCCATGGAAAGCGACGAGCTGAAAACCGGCTTCGCGCGCGACATCGTGTTGATGAAGGCAGTAGGCATCAACCCGGTAGTGGTACACGGCGGGGGGCCGCAAATCGGCGATCTGCTCAAGCGTCTGAACATCGAGAGCCACTTTATCGATGGCATGCGCGTGACTGACGCAGAAACCATGGACGTTGTGGAAATGGTTCTGGGCGGCCAGGTCAATAAAGACATCGTCAACCTGATCAACCGTCATGGCGGCAGCGCCATCGGTCTGACCGGTAAAGACGCCGAGCTGATCCGCGCCAAGCGCCTGACCGTAACCCGTCAGACGCCGGAAATGACCAAGCCTGAAATCATCGATATCGGCCACGTGGGTGAAGTGGTCGGGATCAACACCGATCTGCTGAACATGTTGGTCAAAGGCGATTTCATCCCGGTGATCGCGCCAATTGGCGTGGGCGCTGACGGCGAGTCCTACAACATCAACGCCGACCTGGTGGCAGGCAAAGTCGCTGAAGCCCTCAAGGCCGAGAAGCTGATGCTGCTGACCAACATCGCCGGCCTGATGGACAAGCAAGGCAACGTGCTCACCGGTTTGACCACTGAACAGGTCAGCGGCCTGATCGCCGACGGCACCATCTACGGCGGCATGCTGCCCAAGATCAAATGTGCGCTGGAAGCGGTACAGGGCGGCGTGACAACCTCGCACATCATTGATGGCCGGGTTCCAAACGCCGTATTGCTGGAAATTTTCACCGATACCGGTGTGGGTACCCTGATCAGCAATCGTAAGCGTCACGTTTAACGGAAGTTCGTTGAAATCCCTGTAGGAGCTGCCGAAGGCTGCGAAAGCGGTGTGCCAGATACACCGCTATTCGCAGCCTTCGGCAGCTCCTACAGTTATCCGTGATAAAAAAGGCCCTGCCGGATATCTCCGTCAGGGCCTTTTTTTGATCTGCGCCGAACTTACTGCGCCATCAACCTCTGAATCCGCACGCGATCCTGCGCAAAAGCCGACTCGGCCTGCGCGCGCGTAGCCTGATAGCGTTTGATGTCCAGATCGAGACCCTGCTGCTGGTCCCGCAGGTCATCCAGCTTGTCGATCAGCGACTTGGGCACCGGTTTGCCCGCCCGCTCCTGATCCGCCGCCTGGCTTTGCAAGGTAGCCTGCTGCGCCAGTACGCCGTTCAGATTGCCTTGAGTCAGGCCAATCAGCGTATCCAGCTCGGAAAGTTTGCGAGCCTTGGTTCGATCTACGTCTTCAACACTGCTATACAAGCTCATCAGTTGCGCATCGGCGCTGGCCTGAGCCTTTTGCGCCTGTGCCTGCTGAATCTGATCCGCCGTCAGCGCGGGCGGTACGGTCTGCACCACCCGGCCTCGGGCGTTGAGGATTTCATAGCCCTTGGCGACGTATTCCGGCGGCACGCCCTGGCGATCCAGGACCGTGACGCCTCTGCTGTCGATGTAGCGATAAAGCATGATTTCCGGCGCGTCGGCGGCCTGTGTCGCTGTAACCGGGGCAATGCCCAGGGATAAAAGTGCACACACCAGGGCCAGCCCTTTAAGGCTGAGTCTGGTTTTATGCCCCTGTGCGCCCCGATCGTTAGCGGACATCAAGACCTTAGATCCCGTACTGCGCGCGATAAGCCTCGACCGCAGGCAAATGTTGCTTGAGTTGCGGGTCATCGGCCAGGAACTGCAGCACCTGATTCAGCGAGACAATGCTGACCACCGGGATACCGAAGTCGCGTTCGACTTCCTGAATCGCCGAAAGCTCGCCATTACCGCGCTCTTGACGATTGAGCGCAATGAGCACGCCAGCGGCAGTTGCGTCCTGCCCCTTGATAATCTGCATGACTTCGCGGATAGCGGTGCCGGCGGTGATCACGTCGTCGATGATCAGCACATTGCCGGTCAATGGCGCGCCGACCAGACTGCCGCCTTCGCCATGGGCCTTGGCCTCTTTACGGTTGAAGCACCACGGCAAATCAAAGTCGTGATGTTCAGCCAAAGCCACGGCTGTAGCGGCCGCCAGAGGAATGCCCTTGTAGGCCGGGCCGAACAGGACGTCAAAGGAAATACCGCTCTCGACCACTGCCGCAGCGTAGAAACGACCCAGCTGCGCAAGGGCAGAGCCGCTATTGAACAGGCCAGCATTGAAGAAGTACGGACTGGTGCGCCCGGACTTGAGAGTGAACTCACCGAAACGCAAAACCCCACGATCGATGGCAAAACGAATGAAATCGCGCTGATACGCTTGCATGAAAAAAGCCCCGAATACCACGGATTTAGCTAATTAGGTAGAGCTCGGGTATCATACACGCACGCGATTTTTGGGGCCATTTATGCGGATCATCAGTGTGAACGTAAATGGCATTCAGGCTGCGGTCGAGCGTGGTTTGCTCAGCTGGCTGCAAGCTCAGAATGCCGACGTCATCTGCCTTCAGGACACCCGCGCCTCTGCCTTCGAATTGGACGACCCAGCCTATCAGCTGGATGGCTATTTCCTTTATGCCTGCGAAGCTGAAGTTCCAGCCCAAGGTGGCGTGGCGCTTTACTCGCGGTTGCAGCCGAAAGCAGTAATCAGCGGCCTTGGCTTTGAAACAGCCGACCGCTATGGGCGTTACCTGCAAGCAGATTTCGATAAAGTCAGTATTGCTACCTTGTTGCTCCCTTCGGGGATGAATGGCGACGAGGACTTGAATCAGAAATTCAAGCTCATGGACGATTTCGGCAAATACCTGGACAAGCAGCGTCGCAAACGCCGCGAGTACATTTATTGTGGCTCGCTGTATGTGGCGCAGCAGAAGCTCGACATCAAGAACTGGCGTGACAGCCAGCAATCTCCAGGCTTCCTGGCACCTGAGCGTGCTTGGATGGACGAGATTGTCGGCACCATGGGTTATGTCGATGCCCTGCGTGAAGTCAGCCGCGAAGGCGATCAGTACAGCTGGTGGCCGGATAACGAGCAGGCCGAGATGCTGAATCTGGGCTGGCGCTTTGACTATCAGTTGCTGACCCCGGGCTTGCGCCGCTTCGTACGTAGCGCCCGCCTGCCCCGTCAACCGCGCTTCTCGCAGCATGCGCCGCTGGTGGTGGATTACGACTGGACGCTGACCATCTAGCGTCCAATCGCCCACAAAAAAGCCGACCTAGTGTCGGCTTTTTTGTTTTTGATTTCTGTGGGAGCTGCCGAAGGCTGCGAAGGCGATATGCCTGACAGACCGCCTTCGCAGCCTTCGGCAGCTCCTACACGGGATTCGAGGCGCCGTTCAAACCCCCGTGGGAGCGAGCTTGCTCGCGAAGGCGGTCTATCGGCCAAAAAACGGTGGTGGATGTACTGGCCTCTTCGCGAGCAAGCTCCCACAGGCGACCGCGTTTCTATGTGGGACCGGCTTCAGCCGGGAAGAGGCCGGTACACCCGCCCGAGATTGATCGCCTGAAATACCGTCTTCCCGGCTAAAGCGGAGCGCCGCCCGGCCGGTCCCACAACAGATATGCATTGCAGGCCAACATAGAATCTCCCACAGTTTCAGCGTGAGCAGCGGCAGTTATTTAATCAACCGCCACGTAAACGGATACCGATACGCCACGCCGTCGTTGGCCTTGATGCCGGCAATGATTGTCAGCACCAGCGCGCCGATGCAGACCAGGCCGATCAGGGCGAAGCCAATGATCAGCAGCATCAGGAAGAAGCAGGCGACCATGGCCAGAGCTACGGTGATCTGAAAATTCAGCGCTTCCTTGCCCTGGGCATCGATAAACGGGTCGGTTTCTTTCTTGAGCTGCCAGATAATCAGCGGCCCCAGCAAGTTGCCGAACGGGAAGATCAGGCCGAGAAACGCGGCAAAGTGACAGAACATCGCCCACTGGCGAACCTGAGAGCTGGGCGTTGGAAGCGGAAGCTGGCTGTCACTCATGTGCGTTTCCCTGTGCGGATTTGATCAATCGGCCAACGCTGCGGTTTGCAGTTCGAAGAGTTCAGCCATGCCTTTCTGGGCCAGTGCGAGCATCGCGTTGAGCTCTTCAGGCTGGAACGGCGCGCCTTCAGCGGTGCCCTGAACTTCGATGAAGCCGCCAGCGCTGGTCATTACCACGTTGAGGTCGGTCTCGGCGGCCGAATCTTCAAGATAGTCCAGATCCAGCACGGGCTCGCCCTGATACATGCCAACCGATACGGCAGCGATCATTTGCTTGAGCGGGTCGCCGCCTTTGAGGCCGCCACGTTTCTTGATCACTTTCAGGGCGTCGGCCAGAGCGACCATGGCGCCGGTGATGGAGGCGGTGCGGGTGCCGCCGTCGGCCTGGATCACGTCGCAGTCGACATACAAGGTCACGTCGCCCAGCTTGGACATGTCCAGCGCGGCGCGCAGTGAGCGACCGATCAAACGCTGGATTTCCAGGGTGCGCCCGCCTTGCTTGCCACGGCTTGCTTCGCGCTGGTTACGCTCACCGGTTGCTCGTGGGAGCATGCCGTATTCAGCGGTCAACCAACCCTGGCCCTGGCCTTTAAGAAAGCGCGGTACGCCGTTCTCGACACTCACGGTGCAGATCACTTTGGTGTCACCGAACTCGACCAGTACAGAACCCTCGGCGTGTTTGGTGTAGTTGCGGGTAATGCGGATCGAGCGGAGCTGATCGGCGGCGCGACCACTTGGACGTTTCATCTGGGATACCTGTACTGAGACGGAAAACTGCCGAGCATTATAGAGGCGCAAGCCGGTGCTGGGCACTTCTAAAACCAGTGGATGACAATCGGTGCGCTTGAATGCCCGCAAACAGGGCTCTGCAACAGGCCTTTGCGGCCGCGTACAAAAACCACGCATCGCTTGTCGCATTCGTGGATTGGGCGCATCCCCTGCACTGCGCTACAATCCTGCGCCTTTACAGACTGTCGTTTTTTCGTGACATCCAGACATCGCAAGATGCTTCGATGTGCGGCAGCTTCTGTTCCCGGTTTAAAGTCACCTGACTAAAAGAGGTATTTCCCATGGTCCACAGCATGACGGCTTTTGCCCGGGTCGAACGGGCCAGCACTCAGGGCACCCTGAGCTGGGAGCTACGCTCGGTCAATCATCGCTATCTGGAACCACATCTGCGTTTGCCGGAGTCCTTTCGTGACCTGGAAAGCGCGGTTCGCGAAGCGCTGCGTCAGGGGCTTTCCCGGGGCAAGGTTGAATGTACGCTGCGTTTCGTCGAGGAAACTGCAGGCAAACCCCTGCAGGTTGATCGCGAGCGCGCCGCCCAGCTGGTAGCTGCCGCAGAGCTGGTCGCGGGCCTGATCAAACAGCCCGCACCGCTGAACCCATTGGAAGTGCTGGCATGGCCGGGTGTGCTGGTGGCGGATGCCAGCGATCCTCAGGCACTGAATAAAGAAGCGCTGGCACTGTTCAACGACGCACTGACCGAGCTGAAAAACGGCCGGGGTCGTGAGGGCGCGGACCTGGCTAAATTGCTGGATGATCGTCTGACCTCGATCACCACTGAAGTCGCGACCCTGAAAACTCTGGTGCCGCAGATGCTCGCCACTCAGCGCCAGAAAGTCCTGGATCGCTTCACTGACATGAAGGCCGAGCTTGATCCGCAGCGTCTGGAGCAGGAAATGGTCCTGCTGGCTCAGAAGAGCGATGTTGCCGAAGAACTGGACCGCCTCAGCACCCACGTCACCGAGGTGCGTCGCGTGCTCAAGGCTGGCGGTCAGGCCGGGCGTCGTCTGGATTTTCTGATGCAAGAGCTAAACCGCGAAGCCAATACCCTGGGCTCCAAAGCATTCGACCCGCGCAGCACGCAAGCGGCGGTCAACCTCAAAGTGTTGATCGAGCAGATGCGTGAACAAGTGCAGAATATTGAGTAAGGCTAACCCTGACATGACCCATAGCACCGGTACCCTGTACATCGTTTCCGCCCCGTCTGGCGCGGGCAAGACCAGCCTGGTCAAGGCCCTGGTCGACGCTCAGCCATCGATCCGCGTTTCGGTCTCGCACACCACCCGCGCCATGCGCCCCGGTGAAGCCGACGGCGTGAATTACCACTTTGTTGATCGCGCCGAGTTCGTGCGCATGATCGAGCACGGTGATTTTCTGGAGCAGGCTGAAGTGTTCGGCAACATGTACGGCACTTCGCAAAGCCACTTGCAGCAGACACTGGACGAAGGTCATGACCTGATTCTGGAGATCGACTGGCAGGGTGCCGAGCAGGTTCGCAAGGTCATGCCGCATGCGCGCTCGATCTTCATTTTGCCGCCGACCCAGCAGGCGTTGCGTCAGCGTTTGACCAATCGCGGCACCGACAGCGATGAAATCATCGAAGGCCGGATGCGTGAAGCGGTCAGCGAGATGAGTCACTACACCGAGTACGACTACATCGTCATCAACGACGATTTTGCGGTCGCGCTTGAAGACATGAAGGCGATTTTCCGCTCCAATCTGCTGACCCAGCCGCATCAACAGCAGCGTTTCAGCCAACTGCTGGAGGAGTTGCTGGCCTGAATCCGACAGGCTGCAAGCAGCGGCTGGTCAGTTAAATCCGACCGCTCGCGGCTTGCCGCTTGAAGCTTATGGCTTGCAGCTAGTAAACTCCGCAGTCCGCTCGCCCATCCGGGCATCGCGCATCCGCATTTGCTACGAGGAATACCCATGGCCCGCGTAACCGTTGAAGACTGCCTAGAACACGTGGATAACCGCTTTGAGCTGGTCATGCTCTCCACAAAGCGTGCTCGTCAACTGGCAACCGGCGGCAAAGAACCAAAGCTGGCCTGGGAAAATGACAAGCCTACCGTTATGGCTCTGCGTGAAATCGCAGCGGGCCTGATGGATTACGCTGTAATCGCAGAAGCTGAAATCGTTGAAGATGAGCCGCTTTTCGCAGCTTTCGAGGACGAGTCCAACGAGGCCGTCTAAGCCTATGCCGGGTCGACGTAGTACGGCGCAGGGTAAAAGCCATCGGCAAGGGGTAGCACCATGCCGAGCATAGACGCCCTCGCCGATCGCATTTCGACCTATCTCGGCAAGGATCAGGTAAACCTGGTCCGCCGCGCGTATTTCTACGCCGAGCAAGCCCACGACGGCCAGCGCCGTCGCAGCGGCGAAGCTTATGTCACGCATCCTCTTGCCGTGGCCAATATCCTTGCCGACATGCACATGGACCATCAAAGCCTGATGGCCGCGATGCTGCATGACGTGATCGAAGACACCGGTATCGCCAAAGAAGCGCTCTGCGCGCAGTTCGGTGAAACCGTGGCCGAACTGGTCGACGGGGTCAGCAAACTGACCCAGATGAACTTCGAGACCAAGGCCGAAGCCCAGGCGGAAAACTTCCAGAAAATGGCCATGGCCATGGCGCGGGACATCCGCGTGATTCTGGTCAAGCTCGCCGACCGCCTGCACAACATGCGCACCCTTGAAGTGCTGTCTGGCGAAAAACGCCGACGTATCGCCAAGGAAACCCTTGAGATCTACGCACCCATCGCCAACCGGCTGGGCATGCACAGCATCCGCATCGAATTCGAAGACCTGGGCTTCAAGGCCATGTACCCGATGCGCTCCTCGCGAATTGGCCAGGCGGTCAAGCGTGCCAGGGGCAATCGCAAGGAACTGGTCAACAAGATCGAAGAGTCGCTGAGCCACTGCCTGTCGGTTGACGGCATCGAAGGCGAAGTCAGCGGCCGGCAGAAACACCTGTATGGCATCTATAAGAAGATGCGCGGCAAGCGTCGCGCCTTCAATGAAATCATGGATGTCTACGCGTTCCGCATCATTGTCGACAAGGTCGACACCTGCTACCGGGTACTGGGTGCTGTGCATAATTTGTACAAACCCCTGCCTGGCCGCTTCAAGGATTACATCGCGATTCCCAAGGCCAACGGCTACCAGTCCTTGCATACGACGCTGTTCGGCATGCATGGCGTACCGATCGAAATCCAGATTCGCACCCGCGAAATGGAAGAAATGGCCAATAACGGGATCGCAGCGCACTGGCTGTACAAGTCTTCCGATGATGAAGTGCCGAAGGGCACTCACGCTCGCGCCCGCCAGTGGGTCAAAGGCGTGCTGGAGATGCAGCAGCGCGCGGGCAACTCGCTGGAATTCATCGAGAGCGTGAAGATCGACCTGTTCCCGGACGAGGTCTACGTCTTCACGCCCAAAGGCCGGATCATGGAGCTGCCGAAAGGCTCCACGGCGGTGGATTTTGCTTACGCGGTGCACACCGATGTGGGCAACAGCTGCATTGCCTGCCGGATCAATCGTCGTCTGGCGCCATTGTCCGAGCCGTTGCAGAGCGGTTCGACGGTTGAAATCGTCAGCGCGCCAGGTGCACGTCCGAATCCTGCGTGGCTGAACTTCGTCGTCACCGGCAAGGCCCGCACCCATATTCGTCACGCCCTCAAGCTGCAGCGCCGCTCCGAGTCCATAAGCCTTGGTGAGCGCCTGCTCAACAAGGTGCTGAATGGCTTCGAAAGCAGCCTGGACAAGATCACTGCCGAGCGCGTGCAACTGGTGCTGGCCGAGTATCGGGTCGAGGTCATCGAAGACCTCCTCGAAGACATCGGCCTGGGTAATCGCATGGCCTACGTGGTCGCGCGTCGATTGCTGGGTGAAGGCGATCAATTGCCAAGCACTGAAGGTCCGCTGGCCATTCGTGGTACTGAAGGTCTGGTGCTCAGTTATGCCAAATGCTGCACGCCGATTCCGGGCGACCCTATCGTGGGTCATCTGTCGGCGGGCAAAGGCATGGTCGTGCACCTGGATAACTGCCGCAATATCAGCGAAATCCGCCACAACCCGGAAAAATGCATTCAGCTGTCCTGGGCCAAGGACGTTACTGGCGAATTCAACGTCGAATTGCGCGTCGAGCTGGAACATCAGCGTGGCCTGATCGCCTTGTTGGCCAGCAGCGTCAACGCCGCCGACGGCAACATCGAAAAAATCAGCATGGACGAGCGCGATGGTCGCATCAGCGTGGTCCAACTGGTGGTCAGCGTGCACGACCGCGTGCATCTGGCCCGCGTCATCAGAAAACTTCGCGCCTTGACCGGGGTCATTCGAATCACCCGCATGCGTGCGTAGCCAACTACCCTTCAGGAGTTCTTCATGACCAAGACCGTAATCACCAGCGACAAAGCCCCTGCGGCCATCGGCCCTTATTCTCAGGCGATCAAAGCTGGCAATACCGTCTACATGTCCGGGCAGATTCCCCTCGATCCGCAAACCATGGAACTGGTCGAAGGCATCGAAGCCCAGGTCGTTCAGGTCTTCGAAAACCTCAAGTCAGTGGCTGAAGCGGCTGGCGGTTCGTTCCGTGACATCGTCAAACTGAACATCTTCCTGACCGATCTGGGCAACTTCGCCAAGGTCAACGAAATCATGGGCAAATACTTCGAGCAACCGTATCCGGCGCGTGCCGCTATCGGTGTTGCCGCTCTGCCTCGTGGCGCTCAGGTCGAAATGGACGCGATTCTCGTCATCGAATAAATCAACGGCGGGGTGTGTTTCCCGCCGTATCTGATCTAGAAGGATTCTGTTATGCGCGTCGCGCTTGCCCTCTCCCTGATTGCCGTTTTTTTGAGTGGCTGTGCCAGCCATCCCGACCGTGGTCCGGACGGTACATGGATCAACCAGGCTGCTATCGATGCGGCTGTCAAAGGCGACAACTTGCGTCAGGCGCTGCTCGCCAACGGGCCAAACCTGGAATGGCAGATCAACACCAAAGCCAGTCAGGCGCTGTATTCCAATGGCTTTGAAGTCGGTGAAGGCAAGATCGCCAGTGCTGACAAGGGCAAGTTGCGGATCGATTACTACAACTTCGTCGAAGATCTGCAGGTTAAAGGCGATGAGTTGATCCAGGCGGCCAGCGAGTCGGGGCCTGAGCAGCGCTTCGTCCAGCCCAAGACGCCAGCAGCCGATGGTGCGCCAACGGGCAGCAGCTTCGAAGCCGCGCTCTATGGCGCTTACATGGGCGGCAAGTGGACCATCGTCAGCGGTGATGGCCAGGGCAGCACCGTGCAATTCCTTCCCAATGGCACCATTCAGGGCCTGCCGGAAAACGATCGCTACGCGCTATGCCTGGCGGGCGACTGTGCGGCCATGAGCGGCGAATACGACAGCATGTGGCTGGAAAAATCCGAACAAGGCAACGCCTGGATCTTCTCGCGCAAAGGCAATCAGCTCGAAATATTTCAAGCCATCAATGCCGCCAAGGCGGACGAGATGCCAGAGCTACGCCCAGGCCCACGCCGTTGGTTGCTTGAGAAGTAATTGATGCAAGCATCGCAGACCTGCGGCCCCCGCGTTTTATCGGGAACACCGCAGGTCCTGTAGGAGCAGTCGGAGGTTACGACGGTCGCGAAAGCGGTGTGTCGGACGCACCGCAGTTCGCAGCCTTCGGCAGCTCCTACAAATCTTACGTTTTATCTGAAATGCCGCGGTCCTGTAGGAGCGAACTTATTCGCGAGGCGTGGTTATTGCGTACACCGATATAGCGCCTCACCACCAAGTTGGCTCCCACAGGGCGCGCGCTAGTCAGGCATCTCTCAATAAAACCTCATACCCTTCCTTATACGTCGCATAACGCGGCACCCAGCCCAGTGTTTTGGCGCGTGCGTTGCTGCAGCGTTTGCTGCCGGAGCGGCGCAGGCTGCTGTTTTCTGCCCATTGGGTCACGCCCAGATACTCGCGCATCCATTGCACCACCTCCGACAGCGGTGCCGGGGCGTCGTCGACGCCGATATAGCAATCATCCAGCTGCACACCGCGCAAATCTGCATCGAGCAGATACGCCAGGAGCCCTGCTGCATCGTCCGCGTGGATGCGGTTGCCATATAAAGGAGGGTCGATTGCCACGCTGTAACCTTGGCGAACCCGGTTCGACAAATCACTGCGGCCCGGCCCGTAGATCCCGGTCAGGCGCACGATGCTGGCGGGGAAGCCGCTGTTCAATGCCAGTTGCTCGGCTTCCAGCATGACTTTGCCGGAGAAAGCGCTGGCGTCTGTCGGCGAGGTCTCGTCGACCCATTCCCCGTGTTGCTGACCGTAAACGCTGCTGCTCGACACGAAAATAATCCGTTTGGGCTGCTGGTTATTCTCAGCTAGCCAGCCCAACACCTTGCGCAGCCCTTCCACGTAAGCGGCTCGATAGCCTGCCTCGTCGCGGTCAGTGGGCGTGGCGCAGTACACCAGGTAATCAAGCGCGGTGGTGGGCCAGGAAGCCGGTGTTGTCGAGTCAAACAGGTCCCCGGCAACGCCAATCACGCCCTCGGGCAAGCGAGAAATATTGCGCCGCAGCCCATGTACGGTCCATCCCTGAGGGATCAGCTGGTTGGCCAGTCGGCTTCCGACGTCACCGCATCCGGCGATCAGAACTGAGGGGGCAGGCATATCTTGTCTCCACAAAAAAAGGCGGGTTAGAGCGGTCGTAACAGGAGTTATTCTTAATCGCCCGACTACAACCGATAGAAAAAAAGATACTGTATTACTTTTGCTAACAAGAATTGTTTGCAATAATACCGGCCCGTTTGTTCTCCTCTCGCGTCGAGCGCTACCACTCGACCCAGCAGAACGACCCACTATTTCTTCTTTCAGGTCCGGCCAGCATGACACGTACTACCTCCTCCGCTTCGCCAACCCAGCTACCCAGCCTGTCGCGTGCATGGCGTGGTATCGCAGCTCTGCTGTTGAGCCTGATGCTTGCACCGGTCGCACTGGCTGATCAAGCTGCCCCGACCAATCAGGCTGCAACCCCGGCTCCGGTAACCGCTCCGGCTACCACTGCTGCGCCGACGACCGAGACCACTGTACCAGTCGCGACTCCTGTCGAAGGCCCGGCCATTGTCGAAGAGGATAACAGCCTGGGTATGGCCCATGACCTGTCGCCGTGGGGCATGTACCAGAATGCCGACATCATCGTGAAGGCCGTGATGATCGGTCTGGCGATTGCCTCGATCATTACCTGGACCATCTGGATCGCCAAGGGTTTTGAGCTGCTGGGCGCCAAGCGTCGTCTGCGTACCGAAATCGCCAACCTGAAAAAGGCTCGCACCCTGACCGAAGCCAGCGAAAGTGCTGCCAAGCCGGGCACCCTGGCCAATCTGCTGGTGCACGATGCGCTGGAAGAAATGCGTCTGTCGGTCAACAGCCGCGAGCGTGAGGGCATCAAGGAGCGTGTGAGCTTCCGTCTTGAGCGTCTGGTTGCCGCCTGTGGCCGCAACATGAGCATGGGCACCGGCGTTCTGGCTACCATCGGTTCGACTGCACCGTTCGTGGGCCTGTTCGGTACCGTGTGGGGCATCATGAACAGCTTCATCGGCATCGCCAAAACCCAGACCACCAACCTCGCTGTTGTGGCACCGGGTATTGCCGAAGCCTTGCTGGCAACCGCACTGGGTCTGGTTGCTGCGATTCCTGCGGTAGTTATCTACAACGTCTTCGCTCGCTCCATCGCTGGCTACAAGGCGCAGGTTTCCGATGCATCGGCACAGGTGCTGCTGCTGGTCAGCCGTGATCTCGATCACCAGCCGACCGAACGCTCCCAGTCGCCGCACATGGTCAAGGTGGGCTAAACCTTGGGCATGCATCTGAAAGAAGGCGACGACGATCTCGCCGAAAACCACGAAATCAACGTCACGCCTTTTATCGACGTCATGTTGGTACTGCTGATCATCTTTATGGTGGCGGCGCCTCTGGCGACTGTCGACATCAAGGTTGATCTGCCCGCCTCGACTGCCAAGCCGCAACCCAGACCGGAAAAACCGATCTTCCTCAGCGTCAAGGCTGACCAGAGCGTTTACCTGGGTGACGACAAGGTTACCCGTGAGCAATTGGGTCAGATCCTCGATGCCAAAACCCAAGGCAAGAAGGACACCACGATCTTCTTCCAGGCTGACAAAGGCGTCGATTACGGCGACCTGATGGAAGTGATGAACGCCCTGCGTGGTGCGGGTTATCTGAAGGTGGGTCTGGTCGGTCTAGAGACGGTTGGTAAGAAATGATCAGTACGCGCCAAAAACTGACGCGCTATAGCGGTAGTCTGTTGTTGGTGCTGGCCGTGCACGCCATTGCGATCGTAGTCGCACTTCGCTGGCCTGCATCCCAGGCCATCGAGTTGCCTCCGGCAGCGATGATGGTTGAACTGGCTCCAGAGCCCGAACCTGCACCGCCGCCGCCACCGAAAGTCGTGCAGCCGCCTCAACCACCCGCGCCTGTGGAAGAAATTCCCATGCCTAAGGTGGCTGAAGTCGAGAAAGCAGAAATCGCGGTGCCCAAGCCTGTGCCGAAGCCCAAGCCTAAACCACAGCCGCCAAAGCCAGTGAAGAAGCCTGAGCCGCCGCAGGAGAAGCCTGCCGACGAAAAGCCGGTTGATACGCCGCCGACCACCGCGCCCGTGCAGAAGTCAGCTGCGCCGACACCACCAGCCCCGCCTTCGCCGCCGAGTACCGCGCTGCCAAGCTGGCAAAGTGACCTGTTGCGCCACCTGGCCAAGTACAAGAAGTATCCGGAAGACGCTCGTCGTCGCGGTATGCAGGGTGTCAGCCGTCTGCGCTTCGTCGTGGATGCCGAAGGCAACGTTTTGTCGTACTCGATTGCCAGTAGTTCGGGCAGTCCAGCACTGGACCGAGCCACCATGGAGATGATCCGTCGTGCTCAGCCGCTGCCAAAACCTCCGGCCGAAACGCTGAACAACGGCACCATCGAGATCCTGGCACCGTTCGTTTATTCGCTGGATAAGCGTTAAATCGCAATTTTGATACAACACGGTAGCTTGATAACGTGCGTCTATCGATTGCAGCCGCTATGCTGGGGCCGCAACTTCATGGACGCACGTTATGACTCTCACAGAATTGCGCTACATCGTTACCCTCGCTCAAGAACAGCACTTCGGCCATGCCGCCGAGCGTTGTCACGTCAGCCAGCCGACATTGTCGGTCGGCGTGAAAAAGCTTGAAGATGAACTTGGTGTGCTTATTTTCGAGCGCAGCAAGAGTGCCGTGCGTCTGACGCCTGTCGGTGAAGGCATTGTTGCTCAGGCACAGAAGGTTCTTGAGCAGGCTCAGGGCATTCGCGAACTGGCCCAGGCTGGCAAGAATCAACTGACCGCACCGCTGAAAGTGGGCGCGATCTATACCGTCGGGCCCTATCTGTTCCCGCACCTGATTCCGCAACTGCACCGGGTCGCCCCGCAGATGCCGTTGTACATCGAAGAAAACTTCACTCACATACTGCGCGACAAACTGCGTAACGGTGAGCTGGACGCAATCATCATTGCCCTGCCGTTCAACGAAGCCGACGTGCTGACCATGCAGCTGTATGACGAGCCGTTCTACGTCCTGATGCCGGCCGACCACCCGTGGACTCAGAAAGCGACCATCGACGCCTCGGCGCTCAACGACAAGAGCCTGCTGCTGCTCGGTGAAGGCCACTGCTTCCGTGATCAGGTGCTCGAAGCCTGCCCGACCCTGACCAAGGGCAGCGAAGGCGCTAAACACACCACGGTCGAATCCAGCTCTCTTGAAACCATCCGCCATATGGTGGCGTCCGGTCTTGGCATCTCGATCCTGCCGATGTCGGCGGTGGACAGCCACCACTACGCCCCTGGCGTGATTGAAGTGCGTCCGTTGACTGCACCGGTTCCGTTCCGGACCGTGGCAATTGCCTGGCGCGCCAGCTTCCCTCGGCCTAAGGCGATTGAAATTCTCGCTGACTCCGTGCGCTTGTGTTCCGTGGCTCGTCCGAAAACCGAAGCGAGCTGAGTGCAGGCATGAGCGAGTTGTCCCACGTCTCGGTCACGGCGCTCAAGGGCGTCGGCGAGGCCATGGCAGAGAAGCTCGCCAAGGTCGGCCTGGAAAATCTGCAAGACGTCCTGTTTCACCTGCCCTTGCGTTATCAGGACCGGACTCGGGTTGTGCCTATCGGCCAGCTGCGTCCCGGTCAGGATGCCGTGATCGAAGGCACCGTCAGCGGCGCCGATGTGGTGATGGGTAAGCGCCGCAGCTTGCTGGTACGAATGAACGATGGCACCGGCAGCTTGAGCCTGCGCTTCTACCATTTCAGCAATGCCCAGAAAGACGGCCTCAAGCGCGGTACTCACATCCGCTGTTTTGGCGAGGCCCGGCCCGGCGCTTCCGGCCTGGAAATCTACCACCCGGAATACCGTGCCCTGACTGGCAGCGAGCCTGCGCCTGTCGAACAGACCCTGACGCCAATCTATCCGACCACCGAGGGCCTCACGCAACAGCGTTTGCGCCAGCTGAGCCAACAAACGCTGGCCATGCTCGGGCCGAAAAGCCTGCCGGACTGGCTGCCCGAAGAGCTCGCCCGGGATTACCAGCTTGCACCGCTGGACGAGGCGATTCGCTACCTGCATCACCCGCCTGCGGACGCCGACGTTGAAGAATTGGCCTTGGGGCATCACTGGGCGCAGCATCGGCTGGCGTTCGAAGAGCTGCTGACTCACCAACTGTCTCAGCAACGCTTGCGCGAAAGCCTGCGCTCCCAGCGGGCCCCGGCGTTGCCGCTGGCGAAAAAGCTACCGAAAAAATTTCTCGCCAACCTGGGCTTCCCGCCCACGGGTGCTCAGCAGCGCGTGGGCAAGGAAGTTGCCTACGACCTGAGCCAACCGGAGCCGATGCTGCGCCTGATCCAAGGCGACGTGGGCGCTGGTAAAACCGTGGTCGCTGCGCTGGCCGCCTTGCAAGCGCTGGAAGCCGGGTATCAGGTGGCGTTGATGGCGCCCACCGAAATCCTCGCCGAGCAGCACTACATCAACTTCAAGCGCTGGCTTGAGCCGCTGGGCATCGAGGTGGCGTGGCTGGCGGGCAAGCTCAAGGGCAAGGCGCGGGTGGCGTCGCTGGAGCAGATTGCCACCGGCACACCCATGGTGGTCGGCACCCACGCGCTGTTTCAGGACGAAGTGCAGTTCAAGAATCTGGCGCTGGTTATTATCGACGAGCAGCACCGCTTCGGTGTGCAGCAACGTCTGGCCCTGCGCAAAAAAGGTGTTGGCGGCTTGATGTGCCCGCACCAGTTGATCATGACCGCGACACCGATTCCCCGCACGTTGGCCATGAGTGCCTACGCGGACCTCGACACTTCGATCCTCGACGAACTGCCCCCAGGCCGCACGCCGGTCAACACGGTGCTGGTGGTCGACACTCGACGCATCGAAGTCATCGAGCGAGTGCGTGCCGCCTGTGCTGAAGGTCGGCAGGCCTATTGGGTCTGTACCTTGATCGAAGAGTCCGAAGAACTCACCTGCCAGGCCGCCGAAACGTCCTTTGAAGAGCTGACCAGCGCGCTGGGAGAATTCCGGGTAGGTTTGATCCATGGCCGGATGAAGCCCGCAGAGAAAGCGGCTGTCATGGCGGAGTTCAAACAGGGCGCCTTGCAGCTTCTGGTGGCGACGACGGTAATTGAAGTCGGCGTCGACGTGCCCAATGCCAGCCTGATGATCATCGAAAACCCCGAGCGCCTTGGCCTGGCGCAGTTGCACCAGCTGCGCGGCCGGGTCGGGCGCGGCAGTGCGGTCAGCCACTGTGTGCTGCTCTACCATCCGCCTCTGTCACAGATTGGTCGTCAGCGGCTGGGCATCATGCGCGAGACCAACGACGGGTTTGTGATAGCCGAGAAGGATCTGGAATTGCGCGGCCCCGGCGAAATGCTGGGCACCCGTCAGACCGGTCTTTTGCAGTTCAAAGTGGCCGATCTGATGCGCGACGCGGATCTGTTGCCCGCCGTGCGCGATGCCGCCCAGGCGCTGCTTGAGCGTTGGCCGCAACACGTCAGCCCGCTGCTGGAGCGCTGGTTGCGTCACGGGCAGCAATACGGTCAGGTGTGATGCACGTCATCGCTTTGACGATCGCATCACACCGTTAGCAAACAAGCTGGTTATACTTCAGCGACTGTAAGAATTCGGATACTGACCATGACAGAAGTTGCCCACGTCGATGAAGCTCCTCACGCCCCTTCCGTTATTCGGCAATTGCTTGGCAAGCTAGGCATCAGCTACAGCGAGGTCAATGAAGGCCCGCAGCTGCCGAGCGAGCGAAAGGTCCAGGCGGTGTTGGTCGAGGATGCCGTTGGCGCACTTCTGATCCTGTTTCCCCAGAGCCAGTTGCTGGATCTGGGCCGCATCACCGAGCTGACCGGTCGCAAGCTGGTGGCGGTGCCTAATGCCCGTCTGCTGAAGATGCTCTCCAAACACAGCCTGCACGTGTTGCCGGGCCTGCCTGCGCTGACCAGCTCGCCATGCCTGTATGACGATCGTTTATTGCAAGAGCCTTCGGTATTGATCGGTTCGGGCGAACCGGGTGTGCTGCTGGAAATCAGCAGCGACGATTTCAAGACCATGCTGAACAAGGCCAGCGCTGCGCATTTCGGTGAGCTGCTGAGCACGATTCAGCCCAACCTTGATCGCCCTCACGACGATGGCGAAGAAATCACCCAGGCCGTGCATGCTTTCACGGCACGTCGCATTCAGCAGCGCCTTGAAGCCACCCTGGAAATCCCGCCACTGGCTGGGACTGCTCAGAAAATCATCAAACTGCGCGTCGATCCTGATGCGACCATCGATGACATCACCGGTGTCGTCGAGACCGATCCTGCACTGGCCGCCCAAGTGGTCAGCTGGGCGGCTTCGCCTTACTACGCGTCGACCGGCAAGATTCGTTCGGTAGAAGACGCGATTGTTCGGGTGCTGGGTTTTGATCTGGTGATCAACCTGGCGCTGGGTCTGGCGCTGGGTAAAACCTTGAGCCTGCCCAAGGATCAACCACAGCAAACCACGCCGTACTGGCAGCAGTCGATCTACACTGCCGCCGTTATCGAAGGCCTGACCCGTGCCATCCCTCGTGCCAATCGCCCCGAAGCGGGTCTCACGTACCTGGCCGGGTTGCTGCACAACTTTGGTTATCTGCTGCTGGCCCACGTATTCCCACCGCACTTCTCGCTGATCTGCCGCCAACTGGAGGTCAATCCGCACTTGCATCACAGCTACGTTGAGCAGCACCTGCTCGGTATCAGCCGTGAGCAGATGGGTTCGTGGTTGATGCGTTACTGGGACATGCCGGACGAGCTGTGCACCGCCCTGCGCTTTCAGCATGATCCGACGTATGACGGTGAGCATTGCGAGTACGCCAACCTGGTCTACCTCGCAGTCCGCCTGCTGCGCCAGAACGGCATCGGCTCGGGCCCGGCGGAAGTCATCCCTGACGAACTCTACACCCGCCTCAACCTGCCCCGGGAAAAGGCTGAAGAGGCTGTGCGTAAAGTGCTTGAAGCCGAAGTGCTGCTGCGGGAACTGGCTTCGCAGTTTTCGTCCTGACACAGTCCCTGTAGGAGCTGCCGCAGGCTGCGAATTGCGGTGTATCGGATAATGCTTTCGCAGCCTTCGGCAGCTCCTACAGGTCTGATGCTTTAAACCGTTTCCCCTGCCTCCCCCGGCAATTGCTCATCCAGATGCAGCCACGGCAGTCGGTTGTCGGTCCAGATATGACGGCTGGCAGGCGCTTGTTCCGGTCGGTCAAACGTTGCGACCGTGACGTCTATCTCCTCCGGGCTGTTGCGTGACAAGAGCGCCAGCTGCGCCCCACAGTTATTGCAGAAATACCGCACGCAGGTTGGGCCTGAGTCGTATGTGGTCGGGCTGCCCTCGATCCATTTGAACGACGTAACGGGCACCGAAATCCAGGTCATGACGATTCCGCCAGAGGTACGCCGGCAGATCGAGCAGTGGCAATGCGCGATGTCCTCCAGCGGCGCGTCGAACTCATAACGCAGGCTGCCGCAATGGCAACCGCCAGTTGTGATCGTGTCCATGGTCTTTTCCCCTTTAAGCAGATGGCGGATACACCTTCTGACCGCCTCATCACGTATTCGTCTTTAGTCGAAGACGCTCAAAGGTTTCAGCAGCGAAAGGTGAATGAAAGCTTGGGCCATTAGGATCAGCTCACCGCCGGCAATAGACCGGTCAGCCACATGTGCGTTTCCTGACGCGCAAAGGCCCAGTTAACAACAACAAATGGTGACCCTGATGTGCTCTAGTGCCCTGCTGCATTCCCCGCTTTCGCCCCAACTCCATGCGCCGCTCTTTTTGAGCTGATTCGCCCTTCGCCTTTCCGAAATCGCGTACTGCCTGGAGTATTTCTATGTTGACCTTCCTCGGCTTTGCCATGGTTGTTGCTTTCATGTACCTGATCATGAGCAAGCGCATGTCCGCGCTGATTGCCCTGATCCTGGTGCCGATCATTTTCGCCCTGTTCGGCGGCTTCGGCCCGACCATCGGCCCTATGATGCTGGCCGGTATCACCAAGCTTGCGCCGACTGGCGTGATGCTGATGTTCGCGATTCTCTATTTCGCACTCATGATCGACTCCGGTCTGTTCGACCCGGCCGTGCGTCAGATTCTGAGATGGGTCAAAGGCGACCCAATGAAGGTTTCCGTGGGCACTGCGGTGCTGGCGCTGGTCGTCTCGCTGGACGGTGACGGCGCAACCACTTACATGATCTGCGTCGCCGCCATGCTGCCGCTGTACAGCCGCATTGGCATGAGCCCGCGCATCATGGCTGGCCTGATCATTCTGGCCGGCGGCATCATGAACATGACCCCGTGGGGTGGGCCGACAGCACGTGCTGCCAGCGCCCTGCATGTTGATGCATCCGATATTTTCGTGCCGATGATTCCAGCCATGTGCGCTGGCGTGATTGCACTGCTGCTGATTGCGTACTTCTACGGTAAGCGTGAGCGCGCTCGTCTTGGCGAACTGCACCTGCATGGCGATGAAGCGGACCATAGCGAAATTAGTGTTTCGCAGTTCCCGGACGCCCGTCGTCCAAAACTGATCTGGTTCAACGGTGGCCTGACTCTGGTGCTGATGATTGCCCTGATCATGGGGCTGTTGCCGCTGCCTGTTCTGTTCATGATCGCCTTCAGTATCGCGATGATCATCAACTACCCGAACCTGCAGGATCAGAAAGACCGCATCGCTGCTCACTCCGGTAGCGTGCTGGCTGTCGTCGGGCTGATCTTCGCAGCCGGTATTTTCACCGGTATCCTGACCGGCACCGGCATGGTCGATGCGATGTCCAAGAGCCTGCTGGCGGTTATCCCGGATGCAATGGGGCCTTACCTGGCGGTGATTACTGCTCTGGTGAGCATGCCGTTCACGTTCTTCATGTCCAACGATGCCTTCTACTACGGCGTATTGCCGGTGTTGACTGAAGCCGCTGCCCACTACGGCATCAGCCCGGTGGAAATGGCTCGCGCCTCGATCGTGGGTCAACCGGTTCACCTGCTCAGCCCGCTGGTTCCGTCGACTTATCTGCTGGTTGCACTGGCCGGTATCGAGTTTGGTGACCACCAGCGCTTCACCTTGAAGTGGGCAGTGCTGGTTTGCCTGTGCATAATGGTTGCCGCTTTGCTGATGGGCATTTTTCCGTTCTACAGCAGTCTGTAACTTCAGACCCAATAGTTTTGCGGCTCAAACCGGGCATTAATGCCGGGCTTGGGCCGTGAACGTTTAACGCTCAAAGGATTATGTATGGAATGGTTCACCAATCCTGAAATCTGGATTGCCTTCTTCACCCTGACTGCCCTTGAGATCGTCCTGGGCATCGACAACATCATCATGATCTCGATTCTGGTCAGTCGCATGCCCAAGCATATGCAGGCGCGCACCCGGATCTTCGGTCTGGCGCTGGCCATGGTCACGCGTATCCTGTTGCTGCTGTCGATCACCTGGATCATGCGCCTGACGGCGGATCTGTTCGTAGTCTTCGGCCAGGGCATTTCGGGTCGCGACATGATCCTGTTCTTCGGTGGTCTGTTCCTGCTGTGGAAAAGCTCGCAAGAGATCTACCACGGTCTGGAAGGCGAAGAAGAGTCGATGGATGGACCAAAAGGTGCGGGTGGCAAGTTCATCTACACCATCATCCAGATCGCGATCATCGACATCGTGTTCTCGCTGGACTCGGTGATTACCGCAGTCGGCATGGTTTCCCACGTACCGGTCATGGTTGCCGCGATCGTTGTTGCCGTGTTGGTGATGATGGCCTGCGCTGGCACCATCAGTGACTTCATCGAGAAGCATCCTTCCCTGAAGATGCTCGCGCTGTCGTTCCTGATCGTGGTCGGTACGGTGCTGATCGCTGATGCGTTCGACGTGCATGTGCCAAAAGGCTACGTGTACTTCGCCATGGCGTTCTCGCTGGCGGTTGAAGCCATCAACATCAAGATGCGTATCTCGATGGCCAAGAAAAAGGCTCAGAGCGAGCCGGTCAAGCTGCGCAAGGATGTTCCGGGTCAGTAAGCCGGTTGCCTGCTTGAACAAAACGGGGCCATCACAGGCCCCGTTTTTTATTGAGTTCCCGTTGGAGCGAGGCTTGCCCGCGAACAGGGCGACTCGGTCCGTCAGATAAACCGCGTAATCATTCTTCGCGGGCAAGCCTCGCTCCAACGGATAGGGGCGCTTGCAGAATCTATCTGGCTGATTTGTTACAGATTTGTTTCAATGGGGGTCAATGTCAGTCAGCGCTGGCATTTAAGGCAAAGGCCGACTAAAGGTTAGTGACAACCTTCATCGCGCCATGTGCTGCCACTTTATTTCTCTGCCCGAACGGGCAAACCTCAGGGGGCTTTCCGTATGCTGACCCTGCTCGATTTGCTATCGGCTGTCGCCTTGCTGATCTGGGGCACCCACATTGTTCGCACCGGCATCCTGCGGGTGTATGGCTCGCAGCTGCGTCAGGTGATCAGCCAGAACATGTCCAAGCGTCCACTGGCGTTCATCGCCGGGATTCTGGTCACCGCAGTAGTACAGAGCAGCAACGCGACTGCGATGCTGGTCACGTCATTCGTGGGGCAGGGCCTGATGGCGCTGACACCTGCGCTGGCGATCATGCTGGGTGCGGACGTCGGTACCGCGCTGATGTCGCGGATCCTCACGTTCGACCTGTCGTGGCTGTCGCCGCTGCTGATCTTCCTCGGCGTGATCTTCTTTCTGTCGCGCAAACAGACCCGCCTCGGCCAGTTGGGCCGAGTCGCCATTGGCCTGGGGCTGATCGTGCTGGCCTTGCAGCTGATCGTTACCGCTGCGGCGCCGATCACTCAGAACGCGGGCGTCAAAGTGCTGTTCGCTTCATTGACCGGCGATCTGTTGCTCGATGCCCTGGTCGGCGCGCTGTTCGCAATGATTTCCTATTCCAGCCTGGCGGCGGTGTTGCTCACAGCGACCCTGGCCGGCGCGGAAATCATCAGCCTGCCGGTGGCGATCGGTCTGGTGATCGGCGCCAACATTGGCAGCGGCATGCTGGCCTTTCTGAGCACCAGCATGCAAAACGTTGCCGGCCGCCAGGTGGCGCTGGGCAGCCTGCTGTACAAATTGTTCGGTCTGCTGCTGGTCATCCCGGTGCTCGACCCGCTGGTGCACTGGATCGACAGCCTCGGTTTCAGTCCGCAAGACATGGTCATCGGCTTCCATCTGGTCTACAACACGTCCCGCTGCCTGATCATGCTGCCCACTGTGGGCTGGATGGCGCGGCTGTGCGCGTTTCTGCTGCCGGAGCGCCCGGAGGTCAACGGCCTGGCCAAGCCCCGTCATCTGGACCTGACTGCGTTGTCCACGCCAAGCCTGGCCCTGGCCAACGCTGTGCGCGAAACCCTGCGCATGGGCGACCTGATCGAAGGCATGCTCGGCTCGATGCATGAAGTGCTGCGCGGCACGCAAACGGCGGTCACCCAGGAAATACGTCGCCTCAACGACGACGTCGAAGCTCTGTACAGCGCCATCAAGCTGTATCTGGCGCAGATGCCGCGTGAAGACCTCGGCGAGCAAGACAATCGGCGCTGGGCGGAAATCATCGAGCTGACCATCAACCTGGAGCTGGCGGCAGGCCTGATCGAGCGCATGCTGCGTAAAGTGCAGCAGCAGAAGACGTCCCAGCGCCGCTCGTTCTCCGAAGTGGGGCTGGAAGAGCTGGCGGGTCTGCACTCGCAGTTGCTGTCCAATCTGCGCCTGGGCTTGTCGGTGTTTCTCAGCGGCGATCCGGAAAGCGCCCGTCAGTTGCTGCGTGAAAAGCGCCGCTTCCGCGCTCAGGAGCGGCGTCTGGCCCACGCTCACGTAAGCCGTTTGCAGCGCAAGGTAGTGCAGAGCATTGAAACCAGCTCCCTGCACCTTGAGCTGATTGCCGACATGAAGCGTCTTAACTCGCTGTTTTGCAGCAGTGCCTACGTGGTGCTTGAGACCGCCGACACCGGTGCGCTGTCCAGCGAAAGCCCATCCGAGCCGTCCGTATAAAAAGACTCGATGTGAACGTACAGGGCACATCGAAGTCTGTTAAACATACTGGCCCGCAAGGAAGCACGTTTTATGCGTTGCCTGCTGTTCGCTTGTCTGTTTCTGATCTCACAGTCTTCATCTGCTCTGGACCGCTTTCAGGTCGAGGGCTATCTGCTGCCCAATGGTTTGCAACTGATCCTCAAGCCAGGTTATGAAAAAGGCCACGTGGCGATTCGCCTGGTGGTGGGCATAGGCTTTGACGACTTCCCCTGTGAAGACAAGGAATTGCCTCACCTGCTGGAGCATTTGCTGTTCAGCGGTGTGGACGAATCCGGCGAAGGCGGGTTGGAAGAGCGCATGCAGGCGCTGGGCGGTGACTGGAACGCGTTCACCAGCAACACCGACACCACGTTCGTCATCGAAGCCCCCGCGCAAAATCAGCGTAAGGTCCTGGACCTGCTGCTGGAAGTCCTGAGCAAAACCCGCTTCGAAGAACCGGCTCTGGATACCGTCAAGCAAATCGTCGAGCGCGAGGATGGCGGGCATTACACGCACCTGCAACGTTGGCTGGACCGCAAGGACCTGGGCCACAGTGCGAGTAGTCAATTGGCGGTGGAGATGGGCCTCAAATGCGCCGAGCGTCCGCAAGTCGGGCACATCACGCTGGATCAGATCGAGACCGTTTTCAAAGCCTGGTATGCGCCCAACAACATGACGCTGATCGTGGTCGGTGATCTGGATCGGCTGTTACCCGGTTATCTGGAGCGCACCTATGGCGAGCTTGATGCGGTCGACCCCACCGAGCATCCGCTGCTGGCCGAGGCCGGTGGCAACGCCGATGCAGAGCGCACGCTGATCCGGGGCGGGCTGGGTGACGGCGCACGGCTGCATCTGATTTTCACCGAGCCGCTGCTGGATGATCAGCCCGATGAAACCCTTCAACTGCTCGACGATTATTTCGAATGGGCGTTGTACAGCGATTTGCGCCTCAAGCGCGGCTTGTCCTATGGACCCTGGGTGGATCGCGAGGTATTTGGCGGCAGCGGCTTCATGAGCCTTAATGCCGACGTGGAGGGCGGTGATATCGATCAGTCCAAGGACGCCATTCGCGAGGTGCTTGACCGTCTCCAGAAAGACGGCCTCGACCCCGCCACCTTCGCCCGCATCAAACAGGCGGCTATCGCCAAACAGGCCTGGGCCGTGCAGGGCAACAGCGCGTTGGCGGACTACTATTGGGGGGCCATCAATGACTATGAAAAAGGCCGCTTCGCCGACCCGAGTAAACGCTTGAAGTCCGTCAGCCTGGACAGCGCCAACCGCGTCATGCGCGAGCTGCTTGCGCAAAAAGGCTACTGGCGCATCGAACAACCATTGCTGAGTTACAACCAGTTGTACTGGCTGGTCGTGGGTGCGATCGGCTTGGTGGTTTTACTGATTGGATGGCGTATAAGCGTGTATCGCAATCGCCGATGATGAGTTCTGTAGGAGCTGCCGAAGGCTGCGAATCGGTCCATATGACAAACCGCTTTCGCAGCCTTCGGCAGCTCCTACAGTCAGTGTTTACATTCATACAATGACTACCGCCGGCCGCTGTTATCCTGCTGGCGCTTTTTTTCCCTGCCAACCAAGTGAATCGCCGAAATGCCTGAGTGGAAATCCCTGATCAACCGCGTAGTCAACCTGATGAAACGCTATCCAGGGCTTATCGCGGCGGGTGGTTTTATTTCGGGGATTGCCAGCTTCATTCTGGTGGATCGTCAGGAAGCGCTGGCCACCTGGATTGCCGTGGTGATGCTGGTCAGCTGGCTGTGGCTGATGGTCGAAAGCAGCGCCATGGTGCTGTTCACCAAAGTCTTCAAGCGTAAGATCCCGTCCGGGCTGTTGCGCTACGGCACCCAGATGATCCACCAGGAAAGTCTGTTTTTCGTCCTGCCGTTCTTCTTCATCACCACCACCTGGAACAGCGCACAAGCCGTGTTCACCAGCCTGCTCGGCGCGGCGGGGCTGGTATCGATCATTGATCCGCTGTACTACAAATGGCTCGCGCCCAAGCGCTGGCTGTTCATGGCGCTGCACACTCTGACGTTGTTTGCCGCGCTGCTGACGGCCTTGCCGATCATCCTGCACCTGACCACCGCCGAGAGTTACAAGCTGTCGCTGGGGATCGCCATGCTCCTGTCATTCCCGAGCCTGGCGTCGAGCTTCCCGATGAACACCTGGCGAGGCAGCGTGGCGGTGGTGTTTGCGATCCTGCTGATCGGCGGTGCGGGCTGGCTGCTGCGCTCCTGGGTGCCGCCTGCGACGTTGTGGCTGACTGAAGTTGCCGTGAGTACCGACTTCGACAACAAGAACCGCAAGCCTGGCGACAGCATCACCGAAATCAGCGTGAAACAGCTTCGCGCTGGCGGGCTTTATGCCTACACCTCGATCAATGCGCCTCGCGGTCTGGAAGAGCGCATCTATCATGTGTGGCGCCACAACGGCGAAGAGGGCGAGCGCATCGCGCTGGATATTCATGGCGGGCGCAAAGAAGGCTATCGTGCCTGGACCCATAAACAGAATTTCCCGCAGGACGCTGTCGGCAACTGGCAGGTGAGGGTGCTGACCGAAGACGGGCAGATGATCGGCGTACTGCGCTTCAAGGTCACCGAGAGCGACCAGCCAGCGGTCACGCGTCAGTCGGGCAGAATTATCCGCCTGAAACCGGGTGGCGATGACAGCAGCAGTGAAAAAGCCAAGCCGCAGGATTCCGATAGCAGTTCAGAGACTGATTCGAAGCCCAAAGAGAGCGAGCCCGCCGCTGAAGAACCCAAGGCTGCGGCTCCGACCGATCAATAACAGGCACGCCCATGACGACGCCCACGCTTGTCGCATCTGTCGAAAACGTTTCCGCCAGCGCGAGCGAGCGTCCCGGCCGAGCCGTGCTGGATAAGACCAGTCAACCCGCGCAACTGCGAATTTCCGGCGACTGGACCCTGCAGCATTATCGAGTGCTCAAGCAGCAGACTGACGAGTTGGGCGGCAACTACGACGCCACTGTCCCCGTCGATCTAAGCGGCCTTCACGCGCTGGATACTGCTGGCGCATCGTTGCTGGTCGAACTGCTGGGCACCGAGCGTCTGGCCCGGCTAGCGGTGCAGGCACCTGACTTGCCGGTCTCCAGCCGCGCGCTGCTGCAAACCATTCAGTCGGCATTGTGTGATTACTGCGCTCCCGTCAAAGAGCCGGAGACCGCTGTCGGTTTGCAGTTGCTGTCACGCATCGGCGGCGCTGTGTACACGCTGTGGTCCGATACCTTGCAGTTGCTGGGCTTCATCGGCCTGATCATCGAAACATTGCTTACCAGCCTCCTGCGTCCACGTCGCTGGCGCACGACCTCGGTGCTGGTCCACATCGAACAGAGCGGCCTGGACGCTGCGCCCATCGTTGCGCTGCTGACTTTTCTGGTGGGTGCAGTGGTGGCGTTTCTGGGGGCCACGGTGCTCAAGACGTTTGGCGCGACTGTGTTCACGGTCAATCTGGTCGCCTTCTCGTTCTTGCGTGAGTTTGGTGTGTTGCTCACGGCAATTCTCCTGGCCGGGCGCACCGCCAGTGCGTTCACCGCGCAAATCGGCTCCATGAAAGCCAACGAAGAAATCGACGCCATCCGCACCCTCGGCCTCAGCCCGGTTGAGCTGCTGGTGCTGCCACGGGTGTTGGCGCTGCTGGTGTCGTTGCCGCTGCTGACCTTTCTGGCGATGATTTGCGGCATTATCGGCGGCGGTGTGGTGTGCGCCGTGGCTCTGGATATTTCCCCGGCGATGTTCCTGTCGCTGTTGCAGAAGGACATCGGCGTCGAGCATTTCCTGGTCGGCATGGTCAAGGCTCCGGTATTCGCCTTCCTGATTGCGGCCATTGGTTGTCTGGAAGGTTTCAAAGTCAGCGGCAGCGCCGAATCGGTAGGCGCGCATACCACCTCCAGCGTGGTGCAATCGATTTTCGTGGTGATCGTGCTCGATGCCGTGGCGGCGTTGTTTTTCATGGAGATGGGCTGGTGAGCAAGATGCCGATACGTCGTGATGCGGTGATCGAGGTGCGGGGGCTGTGCAATCGTTTCGGGTCTCAGAGCGTGCACGAGAACCTCGACCTGGATTTGTACAAGGGCGAGATTCTGGCCGTGGTCGGCGGCTCGGGCAGCGGTAAATCCGTGCTATTGCGCAGTATCGTCGGCTTGCGGCGCCCGGATGCTGGCAGTGTTCAGGTGTTCGGTCAGGACTTGCAGCGCCTCTCGGAACAGGATCGTTCGCAGGTTGAACGGCGCTTTGGCGTGCTGTTCCAGAAGGGCGCTTTGTTCTCGTCGCTGACCCTCACCGAGAACGTGGCGCTGCCGTTGATCGAGCACGCCGGGCTCAGCCGCGATGAAGCCGAGCATCTGGCCGGGGTAAAGCTGGCGCTAGCCGGGTTGCCGCTGTCATCGGCGCACAAATATCCGGCGACCTTGTCCGGCGGCATGATCAAGCGTGCTGCCCTCGCTCGGGCGCTGGCGCTGGATCCAGACATTCTGTTCCTCGACGAGCCCACTGCCGGGCTTGACCCAATTGGCGCAGCGGCGTTTGACCAGTTGATCCTGACCTTGCGCGACGCGTTGGGCTTGAGCGTGTGTCTGGTTACCCACGACCTGGACACCCTCTACACCATTACCGACCGTGTGGCAGTGCTGTCGCAGAAACGGGTGCTGGTGGCTGACCGGATCGACAAGGTCTCGGCCACCAACGATCCCTGGATTCATGATTACTTCCACGGCCCCCGTGGCCGGGCGGCATACTCCGCTTCCCTGCAGAAAGAGGTCTGACGATGGAAACCCGTGCCCATCATGTGTTGATCGGCCTGTTCACGGTACTGGTGGTAGCGGCTGCGCTGCTGTTCGGCTTGTGGCTGGCCAAGTCCAGCGTCGACACGGCGTTCAAGGATTATGAAGTGGTGTTCAACGAGGCGGTGACCGGCCTGTCACGCGGCAGCGCCGTGCAATACAGCGGGATAAGGATCGGTGATGTGATCGAATTGCGCCTGGACCCCAACGACCCGCGTCGCGTGCTGGCGCAGATTCGCATCGTCGGCAACACCCCCATCAAACAGGACACTCAGGCCAAGCTGGCGCTGACCGGGATTACCGGCGGCTCGATCATCCAGCTCAGCGGCGGCACCCCTCAAAGCCCGGAACTGACCGGCAAGGACGGCCATCTGCCGACCATCATCGCCTCACCGTCGCCTATCGCGCGGCTGCTTAACGACAGCAACGACATGATGAGCAGCATCAGCCAGCTCATGCACAACGCCAACACCATGTTTTCCCCGGAAAACGTGCGCAACCTGAGCCGCACGCTGGACCATCTGGAACAGACCACGGGGGCGATTGCCGATCAGCGCGATGACATCCGCCAGACCCTCAAGCAGTTGGCGCAAGTCGGCAAGCAAGCCAGCGCCACCCTGGAACAGACCGCCGCCCTGATGCGCAACGCCAACGGCTTGCTCAACAGCGATGGCAAACAGATGTTCAGCAGCGCCGAGCGGGCCATGAAGTCTCTGGAACAGAGCAGCGCAACCATCAACAGCGTGCTCAACGACAACCAGCATTCGCTGGATACCGGCCTGCAAGGCCTGGGTGAATTGGGGCCAGCAGTACGCGAACTGCGCGAGACCCTGTCTTCCCTACGCACCATATCCCGCCGCCTGGAAGCCAACCCCAGCGGTTACTTGCTGGGCAGCGACAAGAACAAGGAGTTTGAGCCATGACGTTTGCAGCCAATACATCTCCTGTAGGAGCGAGCTTGCTCGCGATCGGCTGCGAAGCAGTCGTAAAAAAAGCTGGACTTACCATCGCAGGAAAGTCGTTCCGACTTTATCGCGAGCAAGCTCACTCCTACAGATTCGGGGCGTGGCTGGGATTGCTTTGCAGCGACAAGAACAAGGAGTTTGAGCCATGAGGTTTGCAAGCGCGGTGAATATTGCACCCGTTGGAGCGAGGCTTGCCCGCGAAGACAATGTTTCTGGCACAGAACAACGCGTGGATGTACCGGCCTCTTCGCGGGCAAGCCTCGCTCCAACAGAGTTAGTCATGCAGCTTGCCAGGGGTGTACTGCTCAGTACCCTGATACTCACCAGCGCCTGCTCCATCCTCCCCAAATCCGAGCCCTCCGACGTCTACCGTTTGCCCGTCAGCTCGGCATCCAGCAGCGTGGCGCAGCCGGTGCAGTGGTCGTTGCGCCTCGCCCGGCCCAAAGCCAGTGAAACACTCGACAGCCCGCGTATCGCCGTGGTCCCGCAAGGTGATCTGATCAGCAGCTACAAAGGCGCGCGCTGGACTGATCCGGCGCCGGTGCTGTGGCGTAACCGGCTGATGGATGCCTTTGCCAGCGATGGTCGAGTGCAGTTACTCAGCACCGACGACAGCAACCTGCAGGCGGATTTCGAGCTGGGCGGGGAGCTGCAGGCCTTTCAGAGTGAATACCGTGGTCAGGCCATTGAAGTGGTAATTCGCCTGGATGCGAGGCTGGTGAGTGAGGATCAGCGGATCATCGCCAGCCGCCGCTTCGAGGTACGCCAGCCGGTTTCCGATAAGCAGGTGTCCGCCGTGGTGGCGGGCTTTGGCAAGGCCAGTGACGGGCTAGCCGCCCAAGTACTGCGCTGGACCGTCGAGCAAGGCCAGAAGCACTACGCCGCCGTTGCACCGAAGAACCAGTAGCAGACAAAGATCGCCGCAACCACGCCGGCAAACTCAGCCAGTAGCGCGCAACCCACCGCATGGCGGGCGCGCTGGATACCTACAGCGCCGAAGTACACGGCCAGTACGTAGAAAGTAGTTTCGGTACTGCCCTGAATGGTCGCTGCCACAAGGGCCGCAAAGCTATCCACCCCTTGGGTCTGCATGGTCTCGATCAGCATCGCCCGAGCCGCGCTGCCGGAGAACGGTTTGACCATGGCGGTGGGTAGCGCATCGACAAAGCGTGTATCGAGACCCAGCCATTGAACCAGATGGCGAATGCCTTCCAGACCCAGATCCAGCGCACCCGATGCTCGTAACACGCCAACCGCGCAGAGCATCGCGACCAGATACGGCAGCAGTCCTTTGGCGACGTCGAAACCTTCTTTGGCACCTTCGACGAACGCTTCGTAAACCTGCACCTTGCGCAGTGCACCAATCACCAGAAACAGGATGATCAGCCCGAACAGCGTCAGGTTGCCGAGGATCGAGGACAGGCCCGCCAGCGCTGCCGCAGACATAGTCGCCAGCAACGCCATGAAGCTGCCGAGGATCAACGCGCCGGGGATCAGGTACGCCAGCACCACCGGGTCCCACAGGCGCAGGCGCTGCATGAATGCCACCGACAGCAGGCCAACCAATGTCGAGGCGCTGGTCGCCAGCAGAATCGGCAGGAACACCAGCGTCGGGTCGAGCGCACCTTGTTGGGCGCGATACATGAAAATCGAGACCGGCAGCAGCGTCAGCGACGAAGCGTTGAGCACCAGAAACAGAATCTGCGCGTTACTGGCAGTAGTCGGGCTGGGGTTGAGTTCTTGCAGTGAGCGCATGGCCTTGAGGCCGATGGGGGTTGCGGCGTTATCCAGGCCCAGGGCGTTGGCGGCGAAGTTGAGGGTAATCAGACCCAGCGCCGGGTGACCGCGTGGGACTTCTGGCATCAGGCGCAGGAACAGCGGCCCAAGGACTTTCGCCAGCCAGTCAACGATGCCAGCTTTCTCGGCAATCCGCAGGAAACCAAGCCAGAGCGTCAGGGTGCCGAACAGCAAGACCATCACTTCGACGGACAGCTTGGCCATCGCAAAGATGCTTTCGACCATGGCGGCAAAAATGCCCGCGTTACCACCAATCAGCCATTGCCCGAATGCAGACACTGCCGCGACGAGAAAAAATCCGAGCCATAAGCCGTTGAGCATTCACAAATCCCCCGCAAGATGTCGCGATGATAGCGGGGGCGGGGCAAACAACAAACCCTGGAAGTGACTGATTTGTCTGTAGGAGATGCCTTGGCGCTTGGGCTGGTCTATGTGGGAAATTCTATGTTGGCCTGCAATGCACATTCTTGTGGGACCGGCTTTAGCCGGGAAGAGGCCGGTACACCCACCCGAAATTGATCGCCTGAAATGCCGCCTTCCCGGCTAAAGCCGGTCCCACAAGAATTTCTGTGGCAGCTTGCTCGCGAAGAGGCAGTTACATCTGACACATCATCTGCGCCTGAAACACTGCTTTCGCAAGCAAGCTTGCTCCCACCTAGAAGACCTGTTGCGGCTCAGCGCAAAATCTTCGGCGCTTCGTCACGTGGCAGGTTGTTTTGCGGCATTGGCTGACCGGTGTATTCGACTTCACCGCGCAGTTGCTCGCGTAGCTGGCGGGCGACATCCATGCCGATGGACTTGGACACGTCACGCACCACACGGCCACGGTTGAGCGAGACTTTGATGTCCCGGCCGTTGACCAGCTTGGTGTCCTGACCTTCGCCCATCGCGGTGAACGCCGAGGTGATTTCGAATGTGCGGGTGTTGATCAGGCTGAAGTCGCTGACCAGCGTCAAACCCAGGATCGCCGAGTGGCTGTCAGTGTTGGCCAGCTCGCCGATGTCCTGACGGAAATCGATATCCGAAACAGTCCCGAACAGCACGTAATCCGCGCCTTTGAAGTTACCGTTCTTGATCCGCTTGATGACGTCGTAAACGTCTTCCGTGGACTTGGCGGTGTAAGGCGTGCCTTGAACCAGCTGGAACATGCCGGACTTGAGAATCTCGCCCTTGATGTCGCCGCTGAATTTGCGCAGCTCGCCTTGTTCGATGTAGCTGTAACGTTCTTCGTACTCGTTGTAGCTGGCCGAACCGCTGGCGCTGTAGGCATTGGCGCGGATATTACTTTGCGCCGACACCGTATGGATGTAGTGCTCCACACGTTGCTGGAATGCCATGTCGGTGACTGCGATTTTCGGCGCGGCCTGAGCGCCAAAGGCGCACATCAGGCCGAGGATGCCAATCCATGCACGCATTGCTTAGCGCTCCGTGGTCTTGCGGATTTCTTTCTCGTCCATCCACTCGGACAGACCGCTTTCAACGTCGATCAACTGCAGGCTGAATTTGTAGAAGACGTCCTTGTAGTCGCTGCTGCGCTTGACGATAGAGCTGATCGCGCCTTCAAGACGGTATTTGGCGGCGATCATGTTGCCGGTCTTGCTGACGGTGGACTGTTTGTACAGACCGCTCTGGTTTTGCAGCTTGAGCTGGTCAACCTGGCTTTGCATCTGGGTGTTGTCGCTGGCGAAACGGGCGGTCCCGCTTTTCATCAGCTGGGTTTTGATCGACGTGGTGATTTCGCGGGTATCGATGTACTCGCTGGTCTTGTTCTTCACGTCATAAACCTGAACCACTGGACGGCCTTGCAGAACGCCGGATTGAGCCAGGGAGCGAGTCATGGACTCGGCGATCATTTGCAGGTCGGTGGAGCCGAATTCGTTGGTCACGGTTTCAACAGCTTTGGTGTCGCCATAGCTGATGTTCTTGCTGCCCAGGGACGGCGAGTTGTTGGCGCAACCGGTGGCCAGCAGAGCGATAGCGGCGATGGAGCAAAGGCGGATAGACAGCATATGGAAGTTCTCTTCAACTGAACAAAATAAGGTGCGAATCAAGGCGTCTTCACTTCGAGGCGAAAGTCAGTAGCTTTCGGCACGGGTGCGATCGCGGGCAGGAAGCTGGTCTGCGAGCCATACAGGGTCAGGCTTTTCCAGCCCTCGGCGTCCGCCACAGGGAAGCCGTCGTTACCCAGCCAGGCGAAGCGGTAGTACATCTGCTTGTTGTAGCTGCTGGTGTTATTGAGCTGCACATTGACGGTGAGAAAACCGTTTTCCCGTGCGACGCGCATCGGGCCGACTTCGATGTTCTTCATGTCGCCCATGGCGACTACTTTGCTCGCGGCGCTACCGGGGGCCGGTGGCGGCGGGGTTGCGCAACCGGCGAGCAGGGCCAGCGCCAACACGCCGAGAATCTTGATACGCATGGAGAGTCTCCGTTCAGGGTTGTTTGGTGGTTGCGACTGCTTGCTGCACGCCAGATGGCATCACGTGAGCGGCGAGGCCATCGGTGTAGACCTGATTGCCAATCGCGCGCAGAGCAACGACTTGATAGCGCTGGTCGATTTTGACTTCGACTTTGGTACCGCCCGAGGACGACGGCAGTACGACCTGATGCGTGCCCTGAGGCAGACGCAGACGCGCGACCAGCGTGTTGTCCGGCAGGGTGCGCCAGGTACGGGTGTCAGCACCTTCGGTGATTGCCGAGGCAATGCCCACCGCCAGACCGGCGAGCGGGTTCACATCATTGAGCTGCTTCTGGGCAACGCCGCGGGTAATAGCCCGCACCGTGGTGCGCAGAATGATCCCCGGCATGTCGTCACGCAGTGCGCGGCGGGACATGTCGGTGGTGCTGTTGAGTTTGGTCAGGTTGATCTGCTGGCCGTCGAGGCCGATCTGGGTGAAGGCAGCGGTGGTGGTATCAGGCTTGATCACCGGGAAGGACAGTGGGGTTATCACCAGATTGCCGCTGATCGGCAGTGGCAGCGGGATGCGCACCGAGTCGCGGGCAGGGGCGAAGCCGCTCTGGACCACGATCAATACTTCGCTGTAGCCGTCTTTGCTTTCTTTGCCATCGAGCTTGAGCAGCGCCTCGTCCAGCAGCGGCGTGTTCGGACGCAGTTCTGCGGCTTTGCGATAACCCGGTGCTGCGAGGCCTTTTTCACCCATGGCTTCGTAGACGAAACCCGACAGGTAATGGCTGAACGCACTCTGATAGCTGTTCTTCAGGCCGACTACTTCTGGCGAATTCAATGATGCTACCGGGTAGCCCTGCAGGTCCTTGAACTGGGTTTTCACGCCCTTGCTCTCGGCTTCCTCTTCGCTTTTGGCGTATTCCTTGTCCCGCAACTCGGCGATCACGGCCTCACGTTCGTGAGTCTTCTTGATCTCGACGCGAGCACCTTCGAAGTCGTTTTTGGCCAGCAGGTTCAAGGCCATCTGCGTGGTCAGCATGACCTTTTCGTAGTCATAACCTTCGTAGCGGCGAACCTTGTCGTTGACCAGGAAGCTGCCGAATTGCGACAGGTATTTGTCAGTGTCGAGCTTGACCGACTCTTCCCACTTGTAGACCACCAGATCCGCCGCACGCCATGCAGTCTGGCTGCCGGCGAGGTCGCCTTTGGCGCGCAGCAATTCGCCCTTCTCGAAGTAGTAGAGAAGGTCCTTGTCGGCGCTGGTGTTGTTTTTCTCAAGCACGCCCAACGCGCCATCGACATTGCCGGTGGTCAGCTGCTGGTTGGTTTCTTTGAGTTCGGTGTCGTAGCTACGGAAAGCAGAGCAGCCAGCGAGTTGCACAGCCGCGAACAATGCGAGCGCAGTGAAGGCACGAGAAGACATGAGCTTCGTTCCTTGAAAATCGATAGCAGGGCATTGGCCAGCCGCTATGCAAATCCGTTTGATCGAACAGTCCGGCTGTTCGGTGAACCCTTTTCGTTACGAATTATGAGTTCGTAAGGCAGGGGCGCGGGATTATAAGCCGCATTCCAGAGCTGACAACGGCTTTTTAGCCGCTTACGAGGTTTACAGCCGTTTCCTACGTGCGCGGAGAGAACTGCCTCACAAAAAAGTTCAACTGCGAAGTTTTATTTCAGGTCAGATGGGTTTCGACCCAACGGCAAGCTGTGCAAATATTCGCCGCAACCCACAGCCGTTTGATCAAAAAAGGAGCGCGTGTTTTGCCCACTTCTACGACCAGTCCCATCCAGATTTCGCGCTTTGAGCCTCCTGATCAGCGAGGCGTAATCGACGTGATTGTGCCGATCCAGCGTGAAGAATTCGGCATCGCGATTACTGCCGAAGATCAGCCAGATTTGCAGGCGATTCCCGAGTTCTATCAAGACGGCACCGGCGACTTCTGGGTCGCCAAAAAAGACGGCCAGATCATCGGCACCATCGGCCTCAAAGACATCGGATATCAGCAGGCGGCGTTACGCAAAATGTTCGTAGCGGCACCCTTTCGCGGCCGTGAATTCGGCGTCGCGGCGCTGCTGCTCGGTACGTTGCTGGAAGAGGCGGGCATGCGCGGGGTAAAGGACATCTACCTGGGCACCACCGACAAATTCCTCGCCGCGCATCGGTTCTATGAGAAGCACGGGTTTGTAGAAGTGGCGAAGGACGAATTGCCCGAGAATTTTCCGGTGATGACGGTGGATAGTAAGTTTTATCTGTTGCGGCGCGGTTGACGGGGACTTCGGCCCGTTGGAGCGCCACCCCGGTCGCTCCAACAGATGAGGTATCGCCAGCTTCGAGCTACTTACTCTCCACCGCATGCGCCCAACGGTAATCAAGACGCGGTGCGCGGATGCGGATTTTGCGTTTGGTCTTGGTCAGGGTTGGTTCGAATACCGGCTCGGGGTCTTTCAGGAAGGCGGTCATCACGGCGCTGAGTGCGTAGAGACCGGTGAATGCCCAGACCACGCCTTCGAGGCCGAAGCTGTCCTGGAAGATCGCAACCACTGCCGGGCCGACCCACGTCGATGCGCCAGCACCCAGGCTCAGTACCGACAATGCAGCCGCCTTGTTCTGTGGTGCGAGCGCCGGGGCCAGTGCAGAAAGCGGTACGAAGCACGCCAGAGTCAGGCCGTAGAACGCGCCGAATACCGAGGCTATCAGGAAGTCATTCGGGAATGCCTGCGGCATGAAGAAGAACAGTGGCGTGCTGATCGTGCTGCCCACCGCGCCCAGCCAGAGGATGGTGTTGCGATAGCCAATCCGGGTGCTGATGATGCTCGATGCCAGATTGCCGATGATGTTGAACACGAAGACGATGGTCAGCAGTTGCAGCCATTCTTCCAGGGTGAAGCCCACGGTGTGCATGAAGAAACCGGGCATGATCACAAGGAAGCCGAACATCGACGAGGTGTTGATCACCCGTACCAGCCCCGCCAGGGATACCTTGGGAATTTTCCACATGATGGTGATGTTTTTCGCCATCGATACCATGGGTTTTTCACCTTCGGGTGCCAGGCGTTGCATGCCGTGTGCTTCACGCATACCCACCAGACCGATCACACCACCAACCACGACCAGTGCGAACGACAACCAGAACGTCGCCATCGCGCCAATCAGCGGAATGCTGAAGCTGGCGACCAGCGAACCCAGTGTCGGCAGACCGGCTGCATAGGCGACCCAGAACCAGCCAACGGCCATGCCCATTTTGCGGGAAGGGGTTGCTGCTGCGATCCATACCAGGAAGCCATAGGCGAATAGCGGATAGCCAAAACCACGCAAACCATAGGTCAACAGGATCATGGGGTAGCTGAGTTTTTGCAGACCGTAAACCAGGAACAGGACTTCGAACGCGCTCCAGATTACCAGGCCAAGGATCATTACCCGTTTCGGACCCCAGATGTTCGATAACGCGCCAGCCAGCCAGGAAGAAATGCCGACAGTGACGCCGTAGATGGTGAAAACCATGGCGATTTCATCGGCAGGCATGCCGCGTTCGCTGAGGAAGGGGGAGAGGTAACCGAGCTCGACGCCATCGCCGATCATGAAGATCAGCAGGCCGACAAAGCCCCAGAACATTGGATAGGGAATACCGGTTTTCTCGCAGAATCTGGCGAGTGCAGTGTTCGGAGTGGATTGATCGCTCAATTTTCCGGTCCTTCTTTTAGGTGCAGCACGACGTTTGGTGACGTCGTATGAATGGCCTCAATGAGGTTGAAAGGCAGGATTGACCAGCACGCTGTCGGCAAATGCGCGAACACAGAACGTCTGGACTTTTATCTGATGCAGGATCGCCGCTGAACGACTTCAATGACCCATGAATCTATGTTTTTTATAGATTTTCGAGCCCGTTTGCCTTTTTGTTATCCCATCTGGGGGCAATGATGGCAACCGCTTGAAATCGGGCCACCTGTGGCGTGATGTCGCACTCATGCGGAGTTCGCCCCCTGTTTTTAGGGGGTTGCGCGTTACAAAACATTTCGTAAAAAAATGGCAGGAAGTGGCAAATCGGCCAGATTGCTAGCAATTATCCGGTTACAGAATCCGTATCTAGGCACTCAACCCAGCGGATTGAAACCGTCACCAGCGGAACAAAAACGCTGCTCAATCGCTTTGCTGGAATCGCGATGGTCTGCGCTCCATCGTTTGCCCCATTCCCGGCATTTTTCCCGGAAATACACCTTCGCGCCCTTGCGGCATTCGCGGTATTCAATAGAACCGCGTCGGTAGTTGGCGCAGACGCTGCTGCCCTCGATGCGGTTGTCATTGATCGCCCATTCGGCGGCGTAGGTGCGCTTGCCATCCCACTGCCAGACGGTGGCCGTTTCGACGTTAAAAGCGGTGACGCGTTTGGTGCGGGCCGGTGTTTGATCGGCCTTGTACCTCGCCATGTAGGAGGCAGACACCATGCCTTGAGCATCGGGGTTGTTGCCTGCGCGCGGAAACTGCCCGTAGCGGCAGGTGGCAACCGCTTCGTCGATGATGTTGTCCGGTTTTATGCAATCGGCCAGAGGTTTGGGCGCGATCAGGGCGTCTGAGGTGTAAATCGGCGGGACGGGGTTAGAGATCGCGGGCTTGCTGATCTGGGGAGGCGGGTTAGTGACCTGGGTTACAGCGCTTTGCAGCAGGATGCCGGAGTTGCTCAGCAGATAGACCGCAGCGGCGGTCAGGATCAGCAGGGCAGTGACGTTGCGCCACAGATGGGACGGTGGGACCGACGCTCCATATCGCTCATCATCGGCATGCGCGCTGATGGGCTCAAAGGATTGCAAACTCTCGTCACCACGGTACTTGCGGGCATCCATCGACTCTTCCTTGGTTTACATCGCGCGTCCTGCGCTGAAGATGTTGCGAGGTTAAACCTGATAGCGGTGTTTCGCCAGCGTTACAAAAGCGATGCAAACCCTGTAGGAGCTGCCGAAGGCTGCGAAAGCGATTCGTCAGAGAGAACGTCTTCGCAGCCTTCGGCAGCTCCTACAGGTTTGGTCGCGCGGCTTACACTTCCTTCAACAACTCATCGGCAATCCGCAGGCTCAGCGCCGCGCCGGTCAGCGTCGGGTTCACGCTGGATGACGACGCCATGACGCTGGTGCCCGCGATGAACAGGTTGGGGTGATCGTGAGTACGGCAGTCGCGGTCGACCACCGAGTCTTTCGGATCGTCGCCCATGATGGTGGTGCCCATGATGTGTTGGCGGTTCTGGAAGCCCACGTCGGTGCTGAGGATGTCGGCGTCCAGCAGCTTGGCGAACTTTTTGAAGTCCTCCAGGGCCTTTTCCTTACCGGCATGCCAGTAGTCCGGCACGCTGTAATAGATTTCCGGGACCGGCAGGCCGATAGCGTCGAACTTGGTTTTGCTCGGCGTGACGCGGTTTTCCGGCAGCGGCAGGGTTTCGAAATCCACGGCCCAGTTCAGCGAGCGGGCCGATTGCAGGCGGATGCCCTCGTCCAACTTGGAGCCCAGCACGCCTTTGGCGATCAGGCCTGAAGTGATCTGCTGGGTCGGCACGGTGTTACGGACTTTGATCTTGTAGCTCGGGTAGTCCTTGCGGAATGCACCGTCGCGGCTGTTCAGGTAAACCAGCAACTGAGTCGGACCTTCGCCCGGCCACATGTCTTCCTTGGTCATGACGTTCATGCTGATGCCGGTGTGGTCCATCAGATTGCGGCCGACCTGGTCGGAAGAGTTGGCGATCCCGTTCGGGTATTTGGCCGAAGTGGACATCAGCAGCAGCTTCGGCGACTCGATGCCATAGGCCGCGAGCACGAAGTAACGGGCCTTGAGCTGATGCTTGGATTTGTCCGGCTTCATGTACCAGATGGAGGTGATCTTGCCGCTATCGTCGGCTTCTATCGAGTAAACGACCGAATTGTCCAAGACCTTGGCGCCGTGCTTTTCAGCTTCGTCGATGTGCATCGAGCCGTCGTACTTGGCGGCAATCGGGCAAACCGGGTTGCAGTTGTTGTTACCTGCACACGGCGGACGCTTGCCGTACGGGCGAGTGGCGCGGCCGTTGGGTTCCAGAATCGGGTTATAGCCGCCTTTGCTCAGCAGCTCTGACAGGCGCTTGAACATGTAGCTCGGCTTGAGCCCTTCCATTGGATAAGGGATCGAGCGTGGCGGGAAGGCTGCGCCGCCCTGGCCGCTTTCGTCCTGGCCATCAACGCCGGAAACACCCAGCTCGGTTTCGGCACGGGCGTAGAAGGGCTCCAGCTCGTCGTAGCTGATCGGCCAGTCACGGCCACGCCCATACAAGGATTTGAGGCGGAAGTCGTTGGGCAGCATGCGCCACAGCGACGAACCAAAGTGCCAGGTGGTGCCGCCGACGACGCGCAGGTACGAAGTGTTGTACTTCACTGGGCCGACTTGTTGCAGGTAGTCGCCATAGGTGGAAGGGGCGTGAGGCAGGCTTGGGTACGGCGAGCCGGCACCTTGCAGCTTGGCGTTGGCCAGCGACAGCTTGATCGGCGCGTTGCGGAAGGTCTCGACGATGTCGCGACGATTCACGCGCGGACCGGCTTCCAGCACGATCACCGATTTGTTCGCCTTGGCCAGCTCGCTGGCGATCAGGCCGCCCATCACGCCGGAACCGATGATTACAACGTCAGCATCATATTGACCGCTGCTCATATTCTGGAATCCTTTGTATCTGCTGGCTTGGCGCCCCATGTAGCCGGGCCGCTGCCGTAAGTAGGAACAATCAAAGTGCCGTGGGTGGGCTGGTACATCATCGCTTCACGGAAGGCGATCAGTTCGGCGTCGGCCGCTTCGCCCACAATCCCCAGGTACCAGGCGGCGATGATGCTGGTGGCGGTGGCCTTCAGCGAGGCGTCCGGGTTGGCCAGCGCCAGGTATTCATCGACATGCTTGAGGTTGTTGCTGGCAATCAGTTGCTTGAGTGCCGCAGTGTTGCCGACGAAATTCGGTGCACGCTTGGCCAGCGCCGCGTAATAGCGGCCGGCCAATACCGGGTTGACCGGGCGGCTCACCAAGAACTGCGACAGGGCGATGAAGTCGGCTGTCGCGGGTTCGGCAGCCAGCACCGATTGCCATGGCAGCGCGCTGCCTACCAGACCCATAAGGCCCAGGGTGATTGAGCCGCGCAGCAGGTTACGGCGCGAGAAGCCGGTCGGCGCCTCGGGTTGAGTCGATGCTTGCTTGTTGGTCATTGAAGTATCCATTGCTCAGACCTCCCGACGACGGCGAACGGTCAGCCAGACGAACAGGCCGATCAGCAGGCAGACGAGGATGATTGCCGGAATCGTGAACTTGGCCAGTGTCGCGAGCGGGGCTTTGGGACCACCTTCACGGCTGGTGGCGACGTCGGCGGCGGTCACTTTCAGATCCGAATTGCCGTAGCGCGACAGCACGTAGTTGCTGACGTCGGCGATTTCCTGATCGGTCAGGCGGTCAGTGAAGAACGCATCCGGGCCGAAACCGGGCATGTCCACAGCCACGCCATCCACAGTGCGATGCACGCCATTGACGATGGTTGCGATCAGGTTGTCGGCGCGGCTGGTGGCGGTGTTGTTGAACAGCGACGGATATTCTTTATTGCCCTGACCATTGGCCTGGTGGCAGTTGGCGCAGGTACCGCTGAAGATGTGCCAGCCTGGATTGTCCTCAGGCTTGCCGCCGCGCAGGGTCAGCTCATCAGTCGAGGCCTGGCCGAACTCATGACGGGCTTTCTTCTCGCCAGACTGGACCGGTTTGGTCTGCTGCAAATAAGCGGCAATCGCTTTCAGATCCGTGTCCGGCAAATGCTGCAGGCTGTGCTCGACCGCTTCGGCCATCGGGCCTGCTGCCTGAGCTTTGCCTTCGACATGACCGGTGCGCAGATAGGCCACGATTTCATCGCTGGACCATTTGCCGATACCGCTGACCTTGTCGGAACTGATGTTCGGTGCGTACCAGCTACCCAGTGCGCCGCCGCCCAGAGGCTTGCTGTTGTCAGCCGCCATCAACAGGTTGCGCGGGGTGTGGCAGGTGTCGCAGTGCGCCAGGGCATTGACCAGATAATCGCCGCGATTGATTTCGGCAGATTTGCTGGCGTCCGGCGTGAAGCGGGTGGTGTCGTGGAACAGCAGATTCCAGCCAATCATCGATGCGCGAATGTTGAACGGGAACGCCAGTTCAGTCTTCGGCGACGGCGTTTCTACTGGCACCACTTCGTGCATGAAGTAGTCGTAAAGCGCCGCGATATCGCTATCGGTGATTTTCGAATAGGAGGTGTAGGGCATTGCCGGGTACAGGTGAGTACCGTCCGGCGTCACGCCATCGCGCACCGCACGAGCGAACTGCTCCTGAGTGTAATTGCCGATACCGGCCGTTTTCGAGGGGGTGATGTTGGTGGAATAGATCACACCCATAGGCGAGCTGAGTGGATAACCACCGGCAAACGGCTTGCCGCCTGGAGTGGTGTGGCAGGCCACGCAATCTGACGCAACCGCCAGACGCTTTCCTGCGGACGCGGTGCCCTCCAACTCTTCGCTGTGCGCTGATCCCGCTGCGAAAATCAGCAGGCACAGCAATCCAGCAAAGGCATTTTTCAGGCCTTTTCCTTCACGAGCATAACGTGACATGTGTTTTACCTTAGGCAACTGCTGCCGTGGCTTTTTCAGGTTCGGAGGCTAGGGGTGCGCTTGGTCAGAACGAACGCCCACGGAGGCATTTGCTCAGCGCTTGCGACAAGTTGCCGCACAAAACGGGGGGAATGTTTCATGCTTGGAAATATTCTGCAACATCTAAAACAGGCAAAATGCCATGTGTTATTTTTAACGGCAAAGGCTCTAGCACGCGCATCCTGGCTGAAAGCCGCAGCCCGCTTGGGTTAGATGTACGATGACTGTGGACTTTGCCTAAGTATTTTTTTAGTACTTTCGTGCGCTTTTATTTTTTGTCGAAGGGTGTGGGAAGAGTAATCACCACTCAGAGCGCAAAAATCGCCCCTGTTTTGCTCCGGGTTGATTGCAAACAGCCCGTAACGGTTTATTCCCATCGCCGGATAGCCCTATGATGGTCGGCACGTTCTCCCGCTTGAGGAACTGCACATGCCCTTGCCGTCCATGAAAGACCAATTCGCCGCCTTGATCGCTGCGCCCTCGGTGAGCTGCACCCAGCCGTCGCTGGACCAGTCCAATCGTGCGGTTATCGATCTGCTGGCCGGTTGGCTGGGCGATCTGGGTTTTGCTTGCGACATTCAACAAGTGTCACCGGGCAAATTCAATTTGCTGGCGAGCTTCGGCAGTGGTCCGGGCGGGCTGGTGCTGGCCGGGCACAGCGACACAGTGCCTTTTGATGGTGCCCTGTGGAAAACCGATCCGCTGAAACTGACCGAAGTCGACAACCGCTGGGTCGGCCTGGGCAGTTGCGATATGAAAGGCTTTTTCGCGCTGATCATTGAAGCCGTGCGGCCGATGCTGGACAAGCCCTTCAAGCAACCGCTGCTGATCCTCGCCACTTGCGACGAAGAAAGCTCCATGGCCGGTGCGCGTGCGCTGGCTGACGCGGGTCGTCCGCTGGGGCGTGCTGCTGTGATCGGCGAGCCGACCGGGCTCAAGCCCATCCGCCTGCATAAAGGCGTGATGATGGAGCGCATTGATATTCTCGGCCGCAGCGGGCATTCATCCGATCCGAGCCTGGGGCACAGCGCGCTGGAAGCCATGCACGACGCGATCAGCGAACTCAAAGGCCTGCGCCAGCAATGGCAGCTGGAGTATCGCAACCCGCAATTCAGCGTGCCGACACCGACCCTGAATTTCGGCTGCATCCACGGCGGAGATAACCCGAATCGGATTTGCGGCCAGTGTTCGCTGGAATTCGACTTGCGGCCGCTGCCCGGTATGGACCCCCGCGTGTTGCGCGCCGCGATCCGGCAAAAGCTGGAGCCGCTGGCCGAGCTGCATCAGGTCAAGATCGACTACGCGCCGTTGTTCCCCGAGGCGCCGCCCTTCGAACAGCCCGCCGATGCGGAACTGGTGCGGGTTGCCGAGCGTCTTACAGGACATCGCGCCGAGGCAGTAGCTTTTGGCACCGAGGCGGCGTATTTCCAGCGCCTGGGTTGCGAGACCCTGGTGCTTGGCCCTGGCGACATCGCTTGCGCGCACCAGCCGGGTGAATACCTCGAGATGTCACGTTTGCAGCCTACAGTGCGTCTGTTAACCCAATTGATTGAACATTACTGCCTGAGCCCGCAATGAATCGGGCCTTGCTGACTTTGAAGATTGGGAGAAGTGACGATTTCCCTGACACAGCGCTGTCGCGAATCAACCACCGCGCCTGTAGGAGCGCGCTTGCCCGCGATGGCGTCTGCACAGCCAACAAAGTGGTTGACTCTAAAATCGCATCGCGGACAAGGTGGAGCGCCACCCCGGTCGCTCCTACAAAGTCCAGCATTCCAATTCGAGAGTTATTTCATGTTTAAAGGGGGAGTACGCGTAATGACATGCCTGTTCCGACGATAACCACTACACGGTTGTGAGTGTTTCTGTCTTTCGTCCTTCTTTTTCGCAGGCTCTCAAAGTTATGCACGAATACGTCAATTGGCTTCGCCACGCTTCCCCTTATATCAATGCCCACCGTGATCGCACCTTCGTCGTGATGTTGCCCGGTGACGGCGTTGAACACCCGAATTTCGGCAATATCGTCCACGACCTGGTGCTGTTGCACAGCCTGGGCGTGCGTCTGGTGCTGGTGCATGGTTCGCGTCCACAAATCGAAAGCCGTCTGGCGGCACGTGGCCTCACGCCGCAATATCACCGCAACCTGCGAGTGACCGATGCGGCGACGCTTGAATGCGTTATCGATGCGGTCGGCCATTTGCGTATCGACATCGAAGCGCGCCTGTCCATGGACATGGCCGCCTCGCCGATGCAGGGTTCGCGGTTGCGCGTAACCAGCGGCAATCTGGTCACCGCCCGGCCCATCGGCGTGCTGGAAGGTGTCGATTATCAGCACACCGGTGAAGTGCGCCGTATCGACCGCAAGGGTATCAATCGCCTGTTGGACGAGCGCCATATCGTGTTGCTCTCGCCGATGGGTTACTCGCCAACGGGTGAGATTTTCAACATTGCCTGCGAAGACGTCGCCACCCGCGCTGCCGTCGATCTGGGCGCCGACAAGTTGCTGCTGTTCGGTGAAGAGCGCGGCTTGATGGATGAGCAAGGCCGACTGGTGCGCGAGCTGCGTCCACAGCAAGTCCCGGCGCATATCCTGCGTCTGGGCACCAATTATCAGGCGGAATTGCTGGATGCCGCTGCCGAGGCCTGTCGTGGCGGTGTGGGCCGCAGCCATATCGTCAGCTATGCCGAAGACGGCGCGCTGCTCACCGAGCTGTTCACCCGCGACGGTGGCGGTACGTTGGTGGCGCAGGAGCAATTCGAACTGGTGCGTGAGGCGGCCATCGAAGACGTCGGCGGCCTGATGGATTTGATCACGCCATTGGAAGAGCAGGGGATTCTGGTGCGTCGTTCACGCGAAGTGCTGGAACGTGAGATCGAGCAGTTCAGCGTGGTCGAGCGCGAAGGTTTGATCATCGCCTGTGCGGCGTTGTATCAGATTGCCGAGTCGGATGCCGGTGAGTTGGCCTGTCTGGCGGTTAACCCGGAGTACCGCCATGGTGGCCGTGGGGATGAGTTGCTTGAGCGCATCGAAACCCGTGCTCGTGAAAAAGGCTTGAAGACTCTGTTTGTCCTCACCACCCGCACCGCCCACTGGTTCCGCGAGCGTGGTTTCGAACCAAGCAGCGTCGACCGCCTGCCTGCTGCGCGTGCGTCGCTGTATAACTTCCAGCGTAATTCGAAGATTTTCGAAAAGGCGCTGTAAGGCTGGACTAGCGCGGATCAAAACTGTGGGAGCGGCGCGGGGGCGCATTCACATGTGGGACCGGCTTTATGCGTCATCAGAAATGCCGCCTTCCCGGCTAAAGCCGGTCCCACAGGAGATTGGAGTCTCCTGTGGGAGCGAAGATGACGCGGTTTACCTGACGTAACGTGAGCCCTGTAGGAGCTGCCGAAGGCTGCGAAAGCGGTCTTCCAGGCAAACCGCCATTCGCAGCCTTCGGCAGCTCCTACAGGGGCTACGCTTTAGTTACTAATCCGCAAAATACTCGCCTGATACGCGCCGACGAAGGTGTCGAAATCGACTTTCTCTTCGGTCTGTTCCAGTTCGGCCTGTTCGGCGATCGAGGTGCGGGCGAGGGTTTCGAAGTGGGATTGCTCTTCGACACTCAGCGGGTTGCTGCGGAAGTACTCGGCGTGGGCCTGGCTCTGACGGAACGAGAAGGCGGTGAAGCCTTCCTTGTGCTCAGTCATGCTCGCCAGCACTTTGGCCGAGGGGGTCAGTGACGCGTCGTTGACCTTGGACTGTTGCGCGGCGATGGATTTGACGTGCTCGTCAGTACCGTTCGCTTCGTCCAGCAATTGGGCGATGGGCGTGATCTTCTCAAGCAGTTCAGTCGCCCAGGCTTTCAGGTCGATGGTGCTGTCATTGCGATTCAATTCCAGCCCCGGACGACGGCCTTCCTTGACGACAGTCAGGAAGTTCGAAGCCGCATTGCTGCATTCGTTATTGGCCAGCTGCGGGCTTTCCTGCAAGGCGCAGTACAGCACGAAGGCATCGACGAAGCGCGATTGCTGCAAGTCGATCCCGGTCGGCAGGAACGGGTTGATGTCCAGGCAACGAACTTCAACGTATTGCACGCCACGGGCAACCAGCGCCTGAATCGGACGCTCGCCTGAATAGGTCACGCGCTTGGGGCGAATGTTGGAGTAGTACTCGTTTTCAATCTGCAACACGTTGGTGTTGAGCTGAATCCATTCGCCGTCCTGATGAGTGCCGATTTCAACATACGGCGCATACGGCGTTGCCACCGCTTTGCGCAGGCTGTCGGTATAGGTGATCAGGTCGTTGTAGCAAGGCGTCAGGCCCGCCTGGGCGTTGCTTTGATAACCGAGATCGCTCATGCGCAGGCTGGTTGCGTACGGCAGATACAAGGTATCGGCGTCGAACTGCTCCAGCTGATGCGCACGGCCGCGCAGGAAGCCTGCGTCCAGCGCGGGCGATGCGCCGAACAGGTACATCAGCAACCAGCTGTAGCGGCGGAAATTTCGAATCAATGCGAGGTAGGCGTGGGACTGATAATCCCGCGCATCGCCATCGAAACTCTCGGTCTGCTTGAGCAGCGGCCAGGCGGCCTCCGGCAACGAGAAGTTGTAATGGATACCGGCGATGCATTGCATGGTCTTGCCGTAACGCAGGGCCAGGCCCTTGCGATAGACATACTTGAGCTGGCCGATATTCGAGGTGCCGTAGTAAGCAATCGGAATGTCTTCTTCGGCCGGCAGCGGGCAGGGCATCGACGGGCTCCAGAGGAACTCGCTACCCAGCTTGCTGTAAGCGAAGCGATGGATTTTATCCAGGCTTTCCAGGGTTTCTACAGGGTCAGCCAAGGCCGGAGTGATGAACTCCAGCAGCGACTCGGAATAGTCCGTGGTGATCTGGCCGTGGGTCAGCGCAGCGCCCAGTTCTTCCGGGTGCGGCGTCTGAGCCAACCGGGCATCGCCGGTCACGCGCAGGCATTCGCGCTCAATACCGTGCAGGCACTGCTCCAGCAGGGAGAGGTTAGTGCGCTCGCTAAGCAAAGCCAGGCGGCGGTTGAGAAGTTCGCTCAAGTTGGATTCCTTCACGCGTCAGTCGCCCCAATATGGGGGTGGAAGTGACGGTGTACAAGGGTAGGGCACTGGCGTTGTCGCCTGGTTCAGGATCTGTACGAAAACGCCGACCGGCAGCGTCGGAAAATCCCGGCGCTACATTCTTAGCGCCGAAATTAACTCAAATCGACTCGGGAGAGCTAGGGGCTCTTATGGCAGGCGCTGCGGCAGGCAGCGCCAACAGCGTTAAACCACAGCGAAGGTGCCTTGTGCCTTGGCGACCAGTTTCTCGCCTTGCAGCACTTCAGCTTCGACTACCAACGTGCGGCGCCCGGCATGCAACACCTTGGCGATGCACAGCACTTCGCCTTCGGAAACCGAACGCATGTAATTGATCTTGCATTCGATGGTCACGCTGCGCTGATCGAAGCCATGGGAGCTGGAGCACGCCAATCCCATGGCGATGTCGACGAGGCTGAAAATCGCCCCGCCGTGCATCACATTGCCTCGATTGCGCAGGTGATCTCCCAGCGGCAGGGCCACCTCGGCAACGCCGGTATCCAGGCGTCGCAATTGGCAGCCAATCGTCTGGAAGTAGGGGCTTTCAGTGAGACCTGCCGGGATATCCATCAGCGTTTCTTCAGTTGTTTAGCATTGGCGAACAGCGAAGCCATGGCGTTGTTGGCCGGGGCTGCTGCGACGGTTTCCTTGCGTGGCGCGCTGCTGTGCTGCTGGCGTGGAGCCGAGCCTGGGCGGGCGCCGCGAGCACCGTCGACTTTCTCGCCGGGCGTGTCGCTCATGCGCATCGACAGGCCAACGCGTTTGCGAGGGATGTCGACTTCCATGACCTTGACCTTGACCACGTCGCCAGCCTTCACGGCTTCACGCGGATCCTTGATGAATTTCTCGGACAGCGCCGAGATATGCACCAGACCATCCTGGTGCACGCCGATATCGACGAAGGCACCGAAGTTGGTGACGTTGGTGACAACGCCTTCGAGGATCATGCCTGGTTGCAGGTCCTTGAGGTCTTCGACGCCGTCCTGGAACTCGGCGGTCTTGAACTCCGGACGCGGGTCACGGCCAGGTTTTTCAAGTTCTTGCAGGATGTCGGTCACCGTTGGCAGACCGAAAGTTTCGTCGGTGTACTTCTTCGGGTCCAGACGCTTGAGGAAGCTGGCGTCGCCGATCAGCGAGCGAATGTCGCGGTCGGTTTCGGAGGCAATACGCTTCACCAACGGATAGGCTTCCGGGTGAACTGCGGAGGAGTCCAGCGGGTTATCGCCGTTCATGACGCGCAGGAAGCCAGCGGCCTGTTCGAAAGTTTTTTCACCCAGGCGCGGGACTTTCTTCAGGGCTGCACGGGACTTGAACGCGCCGTTTTCGTCACGGTGCGCGACGATGTTCTGCGCCAAGGTGGTGTTCAGGCCGGAGATACGCGCCAGCAAGGCCACCGAAGCGGTGTTCACATCAACGCCCACGGCGTTCACGCAGTCTTCGACCACGGCGTCCAGGCCTCGGGCCAGCTTCAGCTGCGACACGTCGTGCTGGTACTGGCCGACGCCAATGGATTTCGGATCGATCTTCACCAGCTCAGCGAGCGGGTCTTGCAGGCGGCGGGCGATGGACACTGCGCCACGGATCGATACGTCCAGATCCGGGAATTCCTTGGCGGCCAGTTCCGATGCGGAGTAAACCGATGCGCCGGCTTCGGAGACCATGACCTTGGTCATTTTCAGGCCTGGGTATTTTTTGATCAGGTCAGCAGCCAGCTTGTCGGTTTCACGGCTGGCGGTGCCGTTGCCGATGGCGATCAAGTCAACCGCGTGCTTGGCGCACAGGGCAGCCAGCACGGCGATGGTCTGATCCCACTGGTTTTTCGGCACGTGGGGGTAAACCGTGGCGTAGTCCAGCAGCTTGCCGGTGGAATCGACTACCGCAACCTTGCAGCCGGTGCGCAGGCCCGGGTCGAGACCCAAAGTCGCGCGCGGGCCAGCCGGGGCGGCGAGTAGCAGGTCGTGCAGGTTGTGGGCGAAAACGTTGATGGCTTCGGTTTCCGCGCCATCGCGCAGTTCGCCCAGCAGATCGGTTTCCAGGTGGCTGTACAGCTTGACCTTCCAGGTCCAGCGCACCACTTCTGCAAGCCATTTGTCAGCCGGGCGGTTCTGGTTTTGCAGGCCGAAACGCTCGGCGATCATCATTTCGCACGGGTGCATGGCGCCAGGCAGTTCCTCACCGACCTTCAGGGCCGAGCTGAGGAAACCTTCGTTGCGACCACGGAAAATCGCCAGGGCACGGTGCGACGGCATGCTTTTCAGTGGTTCGTCGTGTTCGAAGTAATCGCGGAATTTGGAGCCTTCTTCTTCCTTGCCCGGCACAACGCGCGCGCTGATCACGGCTTCGTGCTTGAGGAAGCTGCGAAGTTTGTCCAGCAGGCTGGCGTCTTCGGCGAAACGCTCCATGAGGATGTACTTGGCGCCTTCCAGCGCTGCTTTCACGTCTGCGACGCCTTTTTCGGCGTCCACGAAGCGTGCGGCTTCGCTTTCCGGGGTCAGGGTCGGGTCGTTGAAAAGGCCGTCGGCCAAATCGCCCAGGCCGGCTTCCAGGGCGATCTGGCCCTTGGTGCGGCGCTTCTGCTTGTACGGCAGGTACAAATCTTCAAGGCGGGTCTTGGTGTCAGCCAGTTTGATGTCGCGGGCCAGCTCTGGGGTCAGCTTGCCTTGCTCTTCAATGCTGGCAAGGATGCTGATACGACGGTCGTCGAGTTCACGCAGGTAACGCAGGCGCTCTTCCAGATGACGCAATTGCGTGTCATCGAGGCTGCCGGTCACTTCCTTGCGGTAACGAGAAATGAAGGGCACGGTCGAGCCTTCATCCAGTAGAGCGACGGCCGCTGCGACCTGTTGTGGGCGTACGCCGAGTTCTTCGGCGATGCGGCTGTTGATGCTGTCCATGAGACCACCTGGAGTTGTGAGCAAGAAAACCTGATTACAAATGGGCGGCTGATCGGGCGAAAAAGCTTGTAAAAACTACCTCGCCAGACCTCGCTCGCCGACTTTTCATAAGATGCTGTCGAACTGCCACGTTCAGGCGTTGCCTGACTTCGAGGGCGGCGCATTATACCCAGCGAAGTCCGAATGGGGGATCAACCCTGGAAAACCGCCCCAAACAACAGGCTTCTATGGCGGCCCCGGTAAAATCTGCTAACAATGCACACGGTGCGCATCACCGCAGCTACGCCATAATGCGCCCCGAGATCAAAGGAGCATCTGAATGAGTAGCACTGCACAAACTGCGGAAGGCGAAAAAATCCTCATCGTCGATGACGATCCGGGCTTGAGCAGCCTGTTGGAACGTTTTTTCACCAGCAAGGGCTATCGCGCCCGGGCTGTGGCCAACGTCGAGCAAATGGATCGCTTGCTGGCCCGCGAAGTTTTCAATCTTGTGGTTCTGGATTTGATGCTGCCCGGAGAAGACGGGCTTTCTGCCTGCCGTCGTTTGCGTGCTGCGAACAATCAGGTGCCGATCATCATGCTGACTGCCAAGGGCGATGAGCTGAGCCGAATCAAGGGCCTCGAACTGGGCGCCGACGATTATCTGGCCAAGCCATTCAACCCTGACGAGCTGATGGCGCGGGTCAAGGCTGTATTGCGTCGTCAGGCGGCTCCAGTGCCGGGTGCGCCGGGCAGCGAAGACGAATCCGTGAGCTTTGGCGATTACGAGTTGTCCCTGGCAACCCGTGAGCTCAAGCGTGGCGATGAAGTGCACATGCTGACCACCGGCGAGTTTGCGGTGCTCAAGGCGTTGGTGATGCATGCCCGTGAGCCCTTGACCCGTGACAAGCTGATGAATCTGGCCCGTGGCCGTGAATGGGATGCGCTGGAGCGCTCCATCGACGTGCAGATTTCCCGTCTGCGTCGCCTGATCGAGCCGGATCCTTCCAAGCCGCGCTACATTCAGACGGTCTGGGGTGTTGGTTATGTATTCGTTCCGGACGGTGCCGGTACTCGATAATCGAGCACTTTTAGGAGCACAAGCCGCAGTGATGACCTGTCACGTCGATAGCCCTGAAGGGGGCTATCGACGTTTTGGTTTTCGCGATTCCAGCTGCGGTTTGTCGTTCGCGATTCGCAAACCCTGCGAGCCTGGCTCGCTCCTGCAAAGTGTATAGCTGCTGTTATGAAAACCCCGCTCTGGTTCCCGCAAAGCTTTTTCTCCCGCACGCTCTGGCTGGTGCTCATCGTCGTGCTGTTTTCCAAGGCATTGACCCTGGTTTACCTGCTGATGAACGAGGACGTGCTGGTCGACAGGCAATACAGCCACGGCGTCGCGCTGACGTTGCGTGCCTATTGGGCGGCCAATGAAAACGACCGGGAAGCCATTGCCGACGCGGCGGGGCTTATTCGCGTGGTAGGCGGCGGTGTGCCGGAAGGCGAGCAGCACTGGCCTTACAGCGAGATCTATCAGCGGCAGATGCAGGCCGAACTGGGCGCTGACACCGAAGTTCGCCTGCGCGTGCATGCGCCGCCCGCGTTGTGGGTCCGCGCGCCAAGCCTGGGCGATGGCTGGTTGAAAGTGCCGCTGTATCCGCATCCATTGCGCGGCCAGAAAATCTGGAGCGTGCTGGGCTGGTTCCTTGCCATTGGTTTGTTATCCACAGCCTCGGCGTGGATCTTCGTTCGGCAACTCAATCAGCCTCTCAAGCGTTTGGTGTTTGCCGCCAGGCAACTGGGTCAGGGCCGCAGCGTGCGTTTGCCGGTCAGCGATACGCCTAGCGAAATGACCGAGGTTTACCGCGCCTTCAACCAGATGGCCGAAGACGTCGAACAGGCCGGACAGGAACGGGAACTGATGCTGGCCGGGGTTTCTCACGATCTGCGCACACCGCTGACCCGCCTGCGTTTGTCTCTGGAGCTGATGAAGGGCGAGAACGAACTCACCGAGGGCATGGTCCGTGACATTGAGGACATGGACGCGATTCTCGATCAGTTCCTGGCGTTCATTCGTGATGGGCGCGACGAAGAGATTGAAGAAGTCGACCTCAGCGAGCTGGTGCGTGATGTGGTGGCGCCGTTCAACAACCCTGAGAATCCTGAAGAACAGATCCGTCTGTGCCTGGAGCCAATTCCACCATTTCCGCTGCGCAAGGTTTCGATGAAGCGTCTGCTGACCAACCTGATTGGCAACGCCATGCACCACGCTGGCAACGGCATCGAAGTGGCAGCTTATGTGTCGGGGGATACCAGCGCGCCGTATGTGGTGCTCAGCGTTCTGGACCGTGGCGCAGGCATTGATCCGTCGGAGCTGGAAGTGATTTTCAACCCGTTCATCCGGGGCGACCGCGCACGCAGCGGCAAGGGTACGGGGTTGGGGTTGGCCATCGTCAAACGGATTGCGGCGATGCATGGGGGCAATGTTGAGCTACGCAACCGTTCAGGCGGCGGGCTGGAAGCGCGAGTGCGTTTGCCGTTGGGGTTGATGTTGCCGAGGGGGGCGGTGTAGCAGCTTGGCTGCCCGTAGGAGCGCTTGCCCGCGATAGCTTTCCTTCAGGCGACACATTCGTCGTCTGACCTGGCGCATCGCGGGCAAGCGCGCTCCTACAAAGCTGGTTAACCCTTGCCCTTCGTCCGCGTCATATGCGGCCCACTATTCTTCTCCAAGTACTCGATGATCATCCCGGCAACGTCCTTGCTGGTGGTGACTTCGATACCTTCCAGGCCCGGCGATGAATTGACTTCCATCACCAGCGGCCCGTGGTTGGAACGCAGGATGTCGACACCGGCGACGCTCAGGCCCATGACCTTGGCGGCGCGAATGGCGGTCATGCGCTCTTCTGGAGTGATCTTGATCAGGCTGGCGCTGCCGCCGCGATGCAGGTTGGAGCGAAACTCCCCCGGCTTGGCCTGACGCTTCATGGAAGCGATGACCTTGTCGCCCACCACGAAGCAGCGAATATCCGCGCCGCCCGCTTCTTTTATGTACTCCTGAACCATGATGTCCTGCTTGAGGCCCATGAACGCCTCGATCACTGATTCAGCCGCCGTTGCCGTTTCGCACAGCACCACGCCAATCCCTTGAGTGCCTTCGAGCACCTTGATCACCAGCGGCGCGCCGTTGACCATCTGGATCAAATCGGGAATGTCATCCGGGGAGTGAGCAAAACCGGTGACCGGCAAACCGATGCCGCGACGGGAAAGCAATTGCAGCGAGCGCAGCTTGTCCCGGGAGCGGGCGATGGCTACCGATTCGTTCAGCGGGAACACGCCCATCATTTCAAACTGACGCAACACGGCGCAGCCATAAAAAGTCACCGAAGCACCGATGCGCGGGATCACCGCATCGAAGCCTTCCAGCGGTTTGCCGCGATAGTGGATCTGCGGCTTGTGGCTGGCGATATTCATATAGGCGCGCAGGGTGTCGATCACCACCATCTCATGGCCACGTTCAATACCAGCTTCGACCAGACGACGGGTTGAATACAGACGCGGGTTACGCGAAAGCACAGCGATCTTCATGCAGCACCTGTGGCAGAGGTAGTCGAGACCGGAAAAACCGGTTTGTCCTGAACATAAGTAATGCCCGGATTGACGACCAGTTGGCCGTCTATCAAAGCGTTGGAGCCGAGCAGCAAGCGATAGCGCATTGCTTTGCGGCAGGCCAGCGTGAATTCCACCGGCCAGACGCGATCACCCAAAGCCAGGGTGGTGCGAATGACATAGCGGACCTGCGCGTGACCGTTGGAGCTTTTTATGGTTTTCATGGCGACCAGCAGCGCTTCACAGCGACGATGGCGCAACTGAACCACGGTGCCCAAGTGGGCGTTGAAACGAACCCATTTCTGGCCATCGCGCTCGAAAGGTTCGATTTCCGTCGCGTGCAGGCTTGAAGTGCTCGCACCGGTATCGATTTTCGCCCGCAGGCCCGCTACCCCCAGATCGGGCAGCGCCACCCACTCGCGCAGGCCGATGACTGTCAGATGATCAAATGTTTTCAAAGGTATTCCGTACTTCTCACGCTATCTGCAAGGCCCCGGGTTGAACCTGGGCCAACGCTTTGAATGCAGGTTTGGCGAACCAGAAGCCTTGCATCAGAAAAATCCCGCAGTCGGCGAGAAAGTCTCGTTCTTCGGCACACTCGATGCCTTCAGCGATGACTGTAACCCCCAACTCCGCACACATTGTGACAACCCCACGAACGATAGCCTGACGCGGGCGATCACGGTGGATATCTCTGATTAATTGCATGTCGAGTTTTATCAGGTCGGGCTGAAAATCGGCGAGCAGAGTCAGCCCCGAATAACCGGCACCGAAATCATCGATGGCGGTCATGAATCCGAACTGGCGGTATTCACGCAGAATATTGGTCAAATGGCGATTGTTATCGACGTGCTCACTTTCGATAGTTTCGAAAATCAGCCGGTCCAGCGGAAACTGATGCTCGCGGGCAGCTTCCAGGGTGCTGCGAATGCACAGCTCCGGGCGATAAACCGCATTGGGCAGGAAGTTGATCGACAGGCGCTCCTGCATGTTCAACGCAGCAGCGCCCTGGATGGCGTGGGTGCGGCACAGTTGGTCAAAGCGGTAGCGGTTTTTATCCGTGACCTGGTTCAGCACAGACAGCGCGCCTTCGCCATTGATGCCGCGCACCAGTGCTTCGTGGGCAAAAATCGACTGGTCACGCAGATCGACGATGGGCTGGTACGCAAAGGCGAAGGAAAAATCCAGCTCAGAGCTGTTGCGGCAGCCATCGCAGCCGACATTGGGTGAGGTCAATGACGTCGGGAAGTCGGTCATATCGCACTCCATGAATAAAGGTTTTCGGGATGGCCAGGGTGGTTGATCGTCGTATTCGCGTACTGCCCGCCATGGATGACGTAGTAAAGTCTGACTACCACCCCATAGAGGAATTCACATGGCACAAAAGTCAGACGAAGACGACAAGGTTCGTTTGGACAAATGGCTATGGGCAGCGCGCTTCTACAAAACCCGCGCGCTGGCAAAAACAGCCATTGAAAGTGGCAAGGTCCACTGCCGTGGTGAGCGCTGCAAGCCTGGAAAAGAGCCAAAAGTTGGCGATCAGTTTCAGATCCGCACCGGGTTTGACGAGCGTACGGTAGTCGTGGAAGCCCTGTCCATCGTCCGTCGCGGCGCGCCTGAAGCGCAGACGCTGTACAGCGAGACGCCTGAAAGCATCACCAAGCGTGAAAACCAAGCCGCTCAGCGTAAGGCGGGCAACCTGGGCGTGACCACCGACGGCAAGCCGAGCAAGAAGCAGCGTCGGCAGTTGTTTGATTTTCGGGGTGCCGTGCGCGAGTGACCAACCACCGCTCCGGCAGACGACCGCGTTTTCATGTGGGACCGGCTTTAGCCGGGAAGAGGCCGGTACATCCACCGCATATCTGTGACTGAAATGCCGCCTTCCCGGCTAAAGCCGGTCCCACAATGGATCTGCGATTAATGCAGGTCCCATCCGCTTCACTTGGAACACTGCGCAATAGCCCATAAAATGCGCGTCATTATTTGCCATCCATTCAGATACCTTCTCCTATGCCTGATATCGACTACACACAGCGCTTCATTTTCGACGAAAGCGACGTTCGCGGTGAGCTGGTCGCACTGGAGCGCAGCTACGCCGAAGTATTGGCCAAACATCCGTACCCGGAGCCAGTCGCGCAACTGCTCGGTGAGCTGTTGGCTGCTGCAGCTTTGTTGGTGGGCACTTTGAAATTCGACGGCCTGTTGATTCTTCAGGCGCGTTCCAGCGGCGCAGTGCCATTGTTGATGGTCGAGTGCTCCAGTGAGCGCGAATTGCGCGGCATTGCCCGCTACGACGAATCGCTGGTCACGCCGGGGGCCGGTCTGCAGGACCTGATGCCTGATGGTTCGCTGACCCTCACTGTCGACCCGCGCAAAGGCAAGCGCTATCAAGGCATTGTTGCTCTGGATGGCGCGGACTTGTCCGAAAGCTTCAACAACTATTTCGTGATGTCCGAACAGCTAGGCACCCGCTTCTGGCTTAACGCCGATGGGCACCGCGCCCGTGGTCTGTTGTTGCAGCAATTGCCTGCGCAGCAGCAGACCGATGCCGAGGCTCGCGACGCCACCTGGGAGCACGTCACTACCCTGGCAGGCACCCTGACCGCCGAGGAATTGCTCAGCCTGGACAACCAGACCGTGCTGCATCGGCTGTTCCACGAAGACGAAGTCAGGATGTTTGACGTACAACCGCTATGCTTCCGTTGCAGCTGCTCCCGGGAACGTTCCGCCAATGCGCTGGTCAGCCTAGGGCTGGAAGATGCGCAGCAGTTAGTGATTGAACACAACGGTACGGTCGAAATCGACTGCCAGTTCTGCAACCAACGCTATCTTTTCGATGCCACTGATATCGCTCAGCTGTTCGCTGGTGGTGGCGTCGATTCGCCATCTGATACGCGTCATTAATTACGCGCGGATTTAGCCTCACTACACGCTGTGGGCAGTGGTGGGGCTGTTCTGACAGGAGGGTCCTACCATTTTTGGGCTTTTCTGGCATAATCCGGCCCACTTTTCCGCTGTAGTAGTGGTTGTTTTTTTACTACAAAACCGTTTGGAGCACTCGGCTACTGGCCGACGGGGACCCACATGACGCAAACCAACAACGCTGTGTACACCGATCTGAGCATCGACGACCTGGTCAAGCAAGCCCTTGCCCGCGGCGAAGGCGAACTTTCCGACACTGGCGCTCTGGTTGTGCGAACAGGCCATCGTACTGGCCGTTCGCCGGTCGATCGTTTCATCGTTGAAGAGCCAAGCACTCAGGACGCAATCGCCTGGGGCCCGATCAACCGCAAGTTCCCGGCTGACAAATTCGATGCCCTGTGGGATCGCGTTGAAGCCTTCAACAATGCCCAGGAACATTTCGTTTCCCACGTGCATGTAGGCGCTGCCGACGACCACTACCTGGCCGTCAAGATGACTACTCAGACTGCCTGGCAGAACATGTTTGGTCGTTGCCTGTTCATCAATCCTGAGCAGTACAATCCGGCTGGTCGCGAGGAGTGGCAGGTTCTGAACGTTGCCAACTTCGAATGCGTGCCTGAGCGTGACGGCACCAACTCCGATGGTTGCGTGATCCTTAACTTCGCTCAGAAGAAAGTACTGATCGCTGGCATGCGTTACGCCGGTGAGATGAAGAAAGCCATGTTCTCGGTGCAGAACTTCCTGCTGCCGGCTGCCGACGTACTGCCGATGCACTGCGCTGCAAACATCGGCGAAGAAGGCGACGTGACCCTGTTCTTCGGTTTGTCGGGTACTGGTAAAACTACCCTGTCCGCCGATGAAAGCCGTTACCTGATCGGTGATGACGAACACGGCTGGGGCGAAGGCGTTGTGTTCAACATCGAAGGCGGTTGCTATGCCAAGTGCATCGACCTGTCCGAGAAGAACGAGCCGGTTATCTGGAAAGCCATCAAGCATGGCGCCGTGCTGGAAAACGTCGTGATCGACGAGGCCAAGCACGCCGACTATACCGACGTCAGCCTGACCCAGAACAGCCGCGCCGCCTACCCGTTGGAGCACGTTGCCAAGCGTTCCGAGAAAAACCTCGGTGGCGAGCCAAACGCTGTGATCTTCCTGACCTGCGACCTGACCGGCGTATTGCCGCCAGTGTCGATCCTTAGCGAAGAGCAAGCGGCTTACCACTTCCTGTCGGGCTACACCGCACTGGTTGGCTCCACTGAAATGGGTTCGGGCAGCGGCATCAAGTCGACCTTCTCCACCTGCTTCGGCGCACCGTTCTTCCCGCGTCCGGCTGGCGAATACGCAGAGCTGCTGATCAAGCGCATTCGCGGCTTCGGCTCCAAGGTTTACCTGGTTAACACCGGCTGGACTGGCGGCGGCTACGGCGTTGGTAAACGCTTCAACATCCCGACCACTCGTGGCGTGATTTCAGCGATCCAGAGCGGCGCACTGATCGGCGCAGCCACCGAACACCTGGACACCATCAACCTCGACGTGCCACTGGCCGTACCGGGCGTTGAAACCGGCCTGCTCAACCCGCGCAACACCTGGGCTGACAAAGCGGCCTACGATGAGGCTGCCAAAGCACTGGCTGGTCTGTTCATCGAGAACTTCAAGAAATTTGAAGTAAGCGACGCGATCAAGGCAGCGGGTCCGCAGGTTTAATCGGACTGGCTGAATAAAAAACCGCCCTCAGGGGCGGTTTGCAAATCTATTAATGTTCGTGTTGCAGAATATAATCGTCATATTTCATTATGTTAATGGTCGTGTAATCTATTGGTCCCAATATCTCGGATAAATCGATACTAGTAGCAATAATTACCTGACCACCGAAGCTCGTCGCATTGGCTGCGTCCTTAATCAACGAACAGAAGTCTTTCCTGTTTGCCTCGTGTTGTCTAGGCTCGTCAAATACTACAAATCCCGAGTGTTTTACTTGGGCGAATTGACTTGCGAGCTCTAGCAGGGCAAGGCTGTAAGACCATATTATCCGGATGTAATCGCTTGCTGATGAGTCAGCGACAATATCAAATCCGTCCAGTTCGGGTCGATACGTGATGCGAGAGATTTTAATCGCAGTCATGTCTGAACTGTTATAGCCAAATCGGCTAAGGTTCGATTTTAATGTTTGTTCTAGAGAGTCCAATATCTCGGTTGAAATACTTTTGGTTGCTCTTCTTTTGGCTAGCTCCAAAGAACTCTTGGATTGGCTCCAGTCGTCGTGTATAGACTTGGCTCGCGCATTGAGTTTCAACTGTTGGGCGAATATTCGATCAGTGTCCCTGATGAGATGCTCAATCTCAATTTTCTCTCTGATTAGAGTAACTTCACTTTGGTTAAGATTTGCGTTCTCGTTTCTTAACAGCAATACTTGGTGATTTAGATCTTTTTGGATTTCAGACTGCGCGTTAAATTTGAGCTTCAAAGCTGCAAGCTTTGAGTTTTGGTGTGTGACTATTTTTTCGTAAAAATCTTTTTGGTTCTTTAGGTAGTCAATATTTTGCTCAAGTGTTAATGGTCGCGCAGAGCTTGTGGATGCAATTAAGCTCTCATGAATGTCGCTGTCGCAAATGGGGCAGCTTCTAGTTTCTACTGGCAAAAGCAGTTCGCTTCCAACGTCTTTTAACCGTTTGAGTTGCTTGTATCTGTCTAAGTCGTTTTCAATCGTTCTGAGTTTTGACGTTGTCTTGATTTCTACGTCTATCAATGCTTCAATTTCTAGCTCGGAATTGCTTATGTCTTTATTGAGCTGAAAAAGTTCTTTCGCTTTTTCTGTCAAAGGTTCTGATGCTCTGGTAAGAGGCTTCTCTAGCTCGTTGAGCCGCGCCTTTAAGGCGCGAAGACGCTGTTCCGCTGATAGTTCGAGTCGACCGGATGTGAACGTATACCCAATGGTTTCTGGATTGAAAGAATCTGAAAATTTAGTGGCTGCTTTGATTTGGATTGAATTGAGTTCTGCTGTGGAAAAAGCGGCGGTAATATTTTTGTCCCATTCACCCTGAAGCTCGTCAATATTTTTTCTTAGCAGAGCAATTTTATTTCTCTCGGTATAGTCTTCTAGCCCGAGAACAAACTCAGCAGCGGATGATTTTACGTTTTTGATTTTGTAGTAGCTAGGCGTGTTCGCTTGAATTTCAGACCACCCTCTTTTTTGTTCAATGAAGTAAAGAGGGAAAATGCACTCTAGGTATAATGGTGTTTCTCGTCCCTCATACGTGATCACCTTAGGCAATTGCCATCCCAAAAAACCTTCTAGCCAGTAGTGAAAGCCTAGGGAGCTTTTTGCTGAGCCGATGTCTCCTGCAGCGCCTAGAAAATAATCCTGTTTTTCGTTAGTCTCACTTATTACCGATACTTTCTTTTCATCCCCTAGAACATCCCGGATTAACCTTACTCGTTTTCCCCGATGGTTATGCAGTGATAGCTCTACTGCGGAACTGAGAACCTTATAGTGAGTATTGTCTTCTTTGCTTTTTAGGATGTAACTGTACATCGACTTAGGGAACGGCCTTCTTCTGCTTGGTCCTAGAATTGCTTCTAGCCCGAGAGCGTAGGCTATTGCATTAATGCAGGTGGATTTTCCAGATGTGTTGTCTGCGCTTATTATATTTAAGCCTGGTTTAAAGCCTATTGTAGTAGAAAAGCGCCCTTTAGAAGTATCTGAATATATTTTTAACTCTTCTAGCTGTAGCCCAAGCATGTTAATCCCCTAAGATTTTAGATACGGCTGCATTTGTGAGCTTTTTGGAGATTTCCGTTAGGAATTCACGTTCGTCGGGGAATATATTTTCTGAACAGATAGTGGACGTTAATGCTACGCCCAAGTCTGTTAATCCAAGCTTGTCGTCGCGCAGAAAAATCAGTTCTTTTACCATGCATATATTTATTGCTTTTTCATCGCTGTCATCAAGAGCTATAACAAATGATGCTTTGTCTTCGAGGCTTTCAACGTAAAAACTCCATAAGTTTTTTCGATTAAGCATCCATGTTGCTATTTTTATTTTATTTATGGGTGCGTAGCCACTTTTGTCTTTTAGGGAATTAACTGATAAAACGATCAGTGCTATTCTCCATAGCGGGCGCAACTCAATGGGTAATGGAAAGCCTTGACCACTTGTTCTTACTCGGGCTAGCCTGTTTTCTAAAAAATCATCCATCTATAGCAAACTCCAAATCGCACTCGGCTAGCCATTTTGCTATATGTCCCGATGCTAGCAACGCTACATTTTGAGTTGAGATGTTATGGGCAGTATTTTTGAACATTTCTTGAGTGAGGTTGAGAAGCTCTGATAAGATCTTATCTGCTTCCACACCCCCATAGTGAAATTGATTTCTTATACGCTCTAGCGCTTCCAATGCTTTCACGATAACTTCGGATCCTATCTGCGGAAAAGTGTTTCGGTAGTAATCAATAAGCTCTTCTAGTTGAATATATTGTGTTACCTGTTCTTCCCTGAATTTTTGTGTCGCTCTGTTCTTGATTATAGAGGTTGATTTTCTTTTTAGATTGTCATGAAATATTGAGTTGGCAGCGATCCAATCTTGTATTTCAAAGCTGCTGACTTTATTGAGGTTTATATGGACCGGGCCGGGCGTGAAGTTTCTAGCGTAAAGGGCTGATTCAGGAAAACTTTCGTCAGTTTCAATTTTTATTCTGATATTGCTATCAAGAAATTTCAAGCCCCTGAGTCGAAGAGCTTTCTCTTTTTCTTTGCACTTCTTTATTAGTTCTCGGCTTTTTATTTCAGGAATCATCAATATCCAATGATTGATTTCTAAATCTCCGAGTAACGCCTGTATCTCATTTTCGTATTTTTCGAGTTTTCCTAAGTCGTCTGAGATCTTCTTTATGGTTTTCTTTTTGTAATCTGCCATCGATGAGTCTGGCTTTGGGAAGTAGCATTGATATATTACGCCATCGGCGGTAAAAAATTCGATTCCATGGTCTCCTCGGTCTTCCGCTGGGACGAAGGTAAAGTTTTTATGGCCATATTCTTTTCGGAGCAAGTGCTCGCAATACTTTTCCCACTGGTTGCCATCTAGTCCACGTTTATATTGGTTGAGCGCATTCAGTGTTGAAATACCCGACCTTGCCTGTCTATCAAGATCTTTTGATGGTGTAAGGTTTAGCGTTGAACCAGATGCTATTACAAGGGATTTTTTAGTCGTCATTCTGCATACCCAGTGGGTTGGTATGTTCTTGGGTAAGCTGCAGACCTTTTTTTACGTGCGGTAAGGCTGTTGCACGTATGAGGTACAGCTACACGTCATGAAGCGCTTGAATGATTTTTCGGCTTCCTGCCTTGAGGGGTAAGCTCAAGATTAAAACGGAAAAAGAGGCATATTGCCAGCATTTCCGGAGAGCTTTTCGTGGGATGAGCAGTTGCCCCCCCTGCTAGCAAGACTGACTGATCCTGCTGACGTTCGGCACCTCACGTCGAGTCCAATGGCATCGGAGCGAGGCTGGACCTCGAAGAAGCTGCTTCTTATGCTGCGGAAAGGCTAGTGATGGCTCTAGTTACAAGCAAGATTTCAACGCGTTCAAAATCGTTTCCGACTCACCCATACCTCGGAGTAACCCTTTCAAAGTTCCGACTTGTTGCGTTGCGCAGCTGCTGCGGCTTATGAAGCCGGTGATCGGCTCCATAGGACAAAGTGCGGTCTGGCTTTCCGATGGCTTAGATGGTTCAGCTTTAGTCGAGCGTCCTTTGGCGGGAGTAGGAGCGCGATAAAGGGTGGATCATGCGAGCGGGCAATGTAGAGAGTTGCCCGCAACAGAGCGAGATCAACCCGCTAAAGCATTCAATACATGAACCGGGTCATTATGAATGGCTTTGAGCAGTGCCTTGGCTGGGCCAGTAGGTTCTCGGCGGCCTTGCTCCCAGTTCCTCAGAGTGCCGAGTTGCACGTCAATGATGGCTGCAAATTTGGATTGTGAGAGGCCGGTTGCTTTGCGGATTTCCTTGATCTGCATTGCGTCGACGGTGAATTCGCGAGATGGCTGGCGTTCGCCGCGGACGATCTCGTCCATCTGCTGCACGCTCTCCATCAGCTCTTCGAAGAGTTTGCTCATTGTTATCTCCAGTGCTCGACTACGGCCTTCAACGCTTTGCGCTCGTCGGCAGTGAGGTCTTGCTGTTCATTTTTTGGATAGATCATCAGCAAGGCGATTTGTGAGGCTGAAACGAAGTGGTAATAAATAACCCTCGCCCCGCCTCTTTTGCCATGCCCCTTAGCTGCGACACGGAGCTTTCGAATCCCGCCCGTGCCTTCGATAACGTCGCCCAGTGAAGGGTTAAGGGCCAGGCTTTTTTGGATGACCATGAATGCACCATCATCCAACAGCTCTTTCGCCCGCCTAGTGAATATTGGGGTTTCGATAAAAATCATGCTGGCAAGTGTACGCCGCTGGCGTACTTATCGACAAGCAGGGTTTGTACCTTGCGCCAAAAATGGACTGGTACTTCCCGTGCCTATCACATCAACCTCGACGTGCCACTGGCCGTACCGGGCGTTGAAACCGGCCTGCTCAACCCGCGCAACACCTGGGCTGACAAAGCGGCCTACGATGAGGCTGCCAAAGCACTGGCTGGTCTGTTCATCGAGAACTTCAAGAAATTTGAAGTAAGCGACGCGATCAAGGCAGCGGGTCCGCAGCTTTAATCGGACTGGCTGAACAAAAAACCGCCCTCAGGGGCGGTTTTTTTGTTTTAAAAAACCGGATTCAGTTCAACCCGCCAAAGCATTCAATACATGAACCGGGTCATTATGAATGGCTTGAGCAATGCCTTGGCTGGGCCCGTAGGTTCTCGGCGGCCTTGCTCCCAGTTCCTCAGCGTGCCGAGTTGCACGTCAATGATGGCTGCAAATTTGGATTGTGAGAGGCCGGTTGCTTTGCGGATTTCCTTGATCTGCATTGCGTCGACGGTGAATTCGCGAGATGGCTGGCGTTCGCCGCGGACGATCTCGTCCATCTGCTGCACGCTCTCCATCAGCTCTTCGAAGAGTTTGCTCATTGTTATCTCCAGTGCTCCTAATCAATGAATATCTTTGTACGCCTCATTGCCCTTTTTGAGGGGGGCGGCAAGGCCGGCTGGCGGGGTGAATTTTGGGCCCTCCAATGCTGAAAAATGCACACTTGTATCGCCATGGCTAACCTTGCGTTGATTGTTTTTATTTTCGATCAGTTTGGTGTAGGAGTTTCTCGACATCGCTCTGAACGTGTCCTCGTGCATTACGATACTTTGATGAAGGCTGCTGATCTGTGCAGGAGTCAGGTTGAGTTTTTTGTCTAATGAGCTCCCCCAGCGAGTCAGGCACACCTCGGCAAAATGTCTGACCAGTTTTCCAGCTTCAGTCAGCGAACCGCCGCGATCGGCACCATTAGCCGAAGCATTGCCGACCAGTGTGGCGTGACGGCCCGCCATGGGATAAATGCTGATTCGGGTGGAGGCGTCGGTTCTTGGAATGACGCATGAAAAGCCTTTGGAGCGCTCATCGCGCGCATAAAACGCGACGTATTCCTTGACGTTTTTCCCCAGGTGGATCTTTTCAAGCTGGAAGTTACCGATGCCCGGCACCGGATCGATAGCAAAGATGTTCACCGGAATATGCCGCAGCGCCGGATCCCCGGCCATTGCATTGGCCAGCATATGGCAGCTGATGCCTCCTCGGCTCCAGCCCACCAGATTGACCTTGCTGGGGATCAGGCCTCCTTTGCGGAAAATTTTGATGATTTTTTCCTGCAGCTCTTGGGGCGTGACTTTTCTGTCGCCGTAGTCATAGTGACGCCACAGCCAGGAACTTGCTTCCGTCTTGGCATCAGGAACGGGTACTCCAGCGGCTTTCAAACGTTTGTATTCGGCCTCCGTCAGCTTGGTCCGCTGCCAGTCGGTCTTGCCTTTGATAATGTTGACGGCGTGCTGCACATTTTCGTGCCAGCCTTTGCCAAACAGGGTGCCTGTCCAGTTGTAATACTTGGGCTGGGTGAAGAGCTCATCGGCTTGTAGGTTGCCGCTGCCTGGGCCATCAACAACAATCCAGTCCGCAAACTCCCTGCCGCCCATATTGTTGGCCAAGGTCGAAATCAGCTCCCCGTCATAGTAGTTGGGGTGCAGGATGTCGTATTCGGTAGAACCAGTCCCGCAAAAGAAGACAGTGAAGACACTCATAATCAAACCTCCATGTTTAATGAGTCAGGAGGCAGAGTAGATGAGTGTCGTGGAAGTGTGGGCCGAGGCTTTGTTACCTGCTGTTTTACTGCAGCATCACCCCGCCTCAAACGTCCGATTCGCCTCGCAATACCGTTCCTTGGTCTGCTGGCTTTGTTCGTCGCGGTCTTTGGCGGCGCGTTTGGTCCAGTCCACGCAGCTTTCCTTGAAGAACACGACGGCGGCGCGGCGGCATTCGCGGTGTTCGACAGATCCTTTATTGAAGTTCATGCACACGCTGCTGTTGTCGATGTGATTGTTGAACAGTCGGAAATCAGCGTGGTACCGGTCGCGGCTATCAATGGCGCGGAAGCTGACGCTGACGGTGGTGATCACTTTGCCCGGACGCTCGCTGTGGACGCGGGCGCCGTCTGATTTGAAATCGGCCAGGTAATTGGCTGACACCATCCCTTTGGCCGGTTCTCGCTCGGTTGCCCGCGGGACTTGGCCAAAACGGCAATTGAGGACATTTTCATCAATGACGTTGCCGTTCTTCATGCATTCATCTAGAGGCTGAACGTTCGCCGGCGCCTCATGCCTGGCCACTGTGGGCGCGACATAGGGCTTGGCCGGCGCGACAGGTTCGGGGGCGGGTCGTGCCGCTATCGAGGCCTGTGCGGGCTCATCAACAATCAGCGAGGGCTGCAGGGTGTACGTGGGGTGTTCAGGCGGTGATGACTTGGCCCGCAAGCCCACGGCATATACACCTAGCCCTACAAGCATCAGGGCGATGAGAGCCCATGCGTTGGAATTTGACCTGGGTTTTTGGATGACTTTACGCTTGCCTGGGTGTGAACCCAGGACGATATCGACTTTCCCCGGCGTCAGTCGCTGGATGTGGGTAAACCCATCGTCCTTTTGATGGTTATCGGATTCCATTCCCGTTCCTTTGCCTTGATAAGGGCACATGAGATGTTGCAAAGGTTAAACCGTCCAAATAGCAGTTTGCTAGTAATGCTTGCCTGTATCCTGGATTCATTTTTGTAATGGTTTGGTTGTTTTCTGATCAGACCGGCCGCGTTAAGGTCTTGCACCTTGGTTGCGGTCAATGGAGTGACAGTTTATGCATGAGCGTCTGGAGCAGGTTTTCGGGTATTCACAGTTTCGGCCGGGGCAGGAAGCGGCAATCAGCGCGGTGTTGGCCGGGCGTTCTGCGGCGGCGATTTTCCCCACCGGCTCTGGCAAGTCGCTGTGCTATCAATTGTCGGCGCTGATGCTGCCGCATCTGACCCTGGTGGTGTCCCCGCTGCTGGCGTTGATCCAGGATCAGCTGGCGTTTTTGCAACGCCACGGGATTTCGGCAGCGAGTATTGATTCAGCACAGAGCCGCGATGATGTCGCGCAAGTCATGGCCCGGGCGCGTTCCGGTGAGCTGAAAATACTGATGATCTCGGTGGAACGCCTGAAAAACGAACGCTTCCGACACTTCATCTCGCAAGTGCCGATTTCTCTGCTGGTGGTGGACGAAGCGCACTGCATCTCCGAATGGGGCCACAATTTCCGGCCTGATTATCTGAAGCTGCCGGACTACCAGCGGGAATTCAACATCCCGCAAGCGCTGCTGCTGACCGCCACGGCCACGCCGCAGGTGATCACCGATATGCAGGCCAAGTTCGCCATTGAGCCCCAGGACGTGGTTACCACGGGTTTCTACCGCGCCAACCTCAATCTGTGGGTGGAGCCAGTGGCCGGGCGCGACAAGCGTCGGCGTTTGGTGGAGTGGCTTAGCGCCAAAGTGGGCGAGCCAACGATCGTTTACGTGACGCTGCAGAAAACCGCCGAGTACGTTGCCCAACATTTGGAGCAGAACGGCATGGCGGCCAGCGCTTATCACGCCGGTCTGCCTCACGATCAGCGCGAGGCGATCCAGCGGCAGTTCATGAGCGGGCAGCTCAATTGCATCGTGGCGACCATCGCGTTCGGCATGGGGATCGACAAAAGCGACATCCGCAACGTGGTGCATTTCGACCTGCCCAAATCCATCGAAAACTACAGCCAGGAAATCGGCCGCGCTGGCCGGGATGGCGCTCCGTCCGACTGTCTGGTGCTGGCCAATCGCGACAGCCTCAACGTGCTGGAAAACTTCGTCTATGGCGATACGCCCGAGCTGTTGGGCATTCGTCATGTGCTTGAAGAGCTGCTGGATGCCGGGCCTCAAGGGCAGTGGGAGTTTCTGCTCGGGCCGCTGGCAGACCAGAGCAATATTCGTCAATTGCCGTTGAAGACTTTGTTGGTTCAGCTGGAGCTTCGCGGCATTATCGCGCCACGCTACGCGTATTTTGCTGAATATCGCTTCAAGTTTCTGATTGAACCCGCAGCTTTGGTGCAGCGGTTTGAAGGTGAGCGGCAGCTGTTCGTCCAGGCGCTGGTTGATACCTCCACCCGTGCCCGGACCTGGGCGACGGTGGATTTTGATGCCATGTACCAGCGATACCAGGCTGATCGCGGTCGGGTGGTCACGGCACTGGATTACTTTCAGGAAAAAGGCTGGATAGAACTTGAAAGCAGGCAGATGACTGAGATTTACAGCCTGTTGATTACTGATTTTGATGCCCAGTCCCTGAGTGTCGAGTTACATGACTACTTCAGTGAGCACGAAACTACCGAGGTTGAGCGGATTCACGCGATGCTTGATCTATTCGCCAGTGAGCAGTGCCTGAGCTATCGCCTGGCCGAGTACTTCGGTGATCATCAAGCCCCGCAACGTTGCGGGCATTGCTCGGTGTGTCACGGGCAGGTGGCGCGTCTGCCGGAACCTCCCCGGCTGGCCCCGCTGGAGGCGCAGAGCTTTGAGCAGCTGTGCAGCGGATTCATCAGCAAGCATCAGGAGTACAAGGGAGTTGGGCCAACCACGGAATGCCTGACGCGCTACCTGTGTGGCATCAGCGTGCCGTTATTCACCAAACTCAAAGCGAGGGGGATTCCGGGCTTTGCCCAGCTTGAGGATTATCCCTACGCGGCGGTGCGGGATTGGGTGAGTGAAAACCATAACCTGTAGGAGCTGCCGAAGGCTGCGAAGACTGATTGTCTGACACACAGCCTTCGCAGCCTTCGGCAGCTCCTACAACTTTCAAGCGGAGAGAGGCCCATGACCCACACCAGCCCGCAACGCAGTGAATACCGCCACTTCCAGCCGATCACCACGCGCTGGCATGACAACGACATCTACGGCCATGTGAACAACGTGACCTACTACAGCTTTTTCGACAGCGCGGTGAACACCTACCTGATCGAGCGCGGTGGGCTGGATATTCATGACGGTTCGGTGGTGGGCTTTGTGGTCAGTTCTTCGTGCGACTACTTTGCCTCGATTGCCTATCCGGACTTTATCGAAGTGGGTTTGCGCGTTGCAAAGCTGGGCAACAGTTCTGTGCAGTACGAGCTGGCGGTGTTCAAGGTCGGGGAGGAGGAAGCCTGCGCAGCGGGGCGCTTTGTGCATGTGTTTGTGGATCGCGGGTCCAACCAGCCAGTGCCGATCCCGGAAGCGTTGCGTGACGCCCTGCAACTGTTGGTGGTCTGAAAACAACACTGGCCGCTCAAGGGCGGCCAGTGTTGGAGTGCAGCAGGATTAACGGTGACGGTAATCGCGATGTTTTTTGCGATGGCCGTAAGCGTGGCCACGCGGGCCGTGACCGTCACGATAGTTACGGCGGTCATTGCCACGGTAGCGACGATCGTCACGCTCATCTGCGCGGCTTTCGTTGCCCATATAGTTACCCAGCGCGCCACCAGCACCACCGCCGGCCGCTGCGCCCACCAGACTGCCTGTGTTGCCGCCTACGCTGCGGCCAATCACGTTACCGCCCGCGGCACCCAGACCACCGCCGATAGCGGCTTCAGTGCGGTTGCGGCGGTCAGCGCCGACGGCGGCACCACCTGCGCCACCCAGGCCAGCACCAATGGCTGCACCTGTGCTGCCGCCCACTTGTTGGCCGACAACGGAACCGAGTACCCCACCCAATGCACCGCCCACACCAGACTCAAGCGTACCGCCTGCTGAGGCGAAACCACTGGCCAGGGTGAGTGACAACAACAGAATCGAGGAATACTTCATGGAATGAACCTCAAAGGGATGACGGCGCCGATGCTGAGGTCATGAAGAGTTTGTGGCAACGCAAATCCGACGAGTAACACGACTGGTACACATATATCTAAGTTACTGTTTTTGCTAAGGAACTTAAGTCGTTTTTGACAGTCTCAGGTTACTTGATCAAGGCCCGTTTCTCGCGAAACGGGCCTTTTTTGTGGGGATGGAAATGATGGGGTCGCGCATTTCTGGTGGGACGGGCTTTAGCCGGGAAGAGGCCAGTACATCCACTTCATATGTGCTGACTGAAATGCCGCCTTCCCGGCTAAAGCCGGTCCCACAGGGATATCAAACAATCCGAGCCGACTCCGCCGCGCGCTCAAGCTTGATCGCCACGAACTTCGAGGTTGGCGTGCTGCTGCCGTCGCCGACGCTTTCCAGCGGCACCAGCGGGTTCACCTCTGGATAGTAAGCCGCAGCCTGGCCAGCCGGGATGTCGAAAGCCAGCAGGGTGAAGTTCTTCACGCGGCGCACGTGGTCGTCGCCCCAGATCGAGACGATGTCGACCTTCTGACCTGGCTGGAAACCCAGACGAATGATGTCGGCTTCATTGACGAACAGCACGTCGCGCTGACCTTTCACACCGCGATAACGGTCGTCCAGGCCATAGATCGTGGTGTTGTACTGATCGTGGGAGCGCATGGATTGCATGATCAGGTCCGGCAACTGGCCGGTCGAGCGCACCTTGGCATGGACCAGATCCAGCGGCAGCAGATTCGGCTTGAAGTTGGCGCGTTCGGTCGGTGTATTCCAGCGACGGGCGCCCGCTGCGTTACCCAGGTAGAAACCGCCCGGATGCTCCAGACGCTGATTGAAGTCCTTGAAGCCTGGAATGGTGTCGGCGATCAGCTCGCGGATGCGGCTGTAGTCTTCCACCAGCCACAACCAGTCCACCGGCTGCTTGCCCAATGTTGCGTCGGCGATGCCAGCGAGAATCGCGGGCTCCGAGCGCATATGTCGCGACGACGGCTGCAGTTGGCCATTGGAGGCGTGGACCATGCTGAACGAGTCTTCCACGGTGACCGCTTGCGGGCCGTTGGCCTGGATATCGATGTCGGTACGGCCGAAACACGGCAGGATCAGCGCTTCTTTGCCGTGGCTCAGGTGGCTGCGGTTGAGCTTGGTGCTGATCTGTACCGTCAGGTCGCAGTTGCTCAGCGCGGCAACGGTGCGGGCGCTGTCTGGGGTGGCCTGAGCAAAGTTTCCGCCCAGCGCGATGAAGACTTTGGCGCGACCTTCAGCCATGGCGTGAATGGCTTCGACCACGTTGTGACCGTTTTCACGCGGGACTTTGAACTGGAAGCGACGCTCCAGCGCATCAAGGAAAAACGCCGGTGGGCGCTCGTTGATGCCCATGGTCCGGTCGCCCTGCACGTTGCTGTGGCCACGCACCGGGCACAAGCCTGCGCCTGGACGGCCGATGTTGCCGCGCAGCAGCATCAGGTTGGCGATTTCCTGAATGGTCGCCACCGAATGGCGATGCTGGGTAATACCCATCGCCCAGCACATGATGACGTTCTTGCCCTTGGCATACATGCGAGCCGACTGCTCGATCTCTACCAGGGTCAGGCCGGACTGCTCGACGATCTTTTCCCACGGGGTATCGTCAATGGTTGCCAGATAGTCGAGCACGCCCTGGGTGTGTTCGTTCAGGAACGCGTGGTCGAATACCGACGGCTCGTTGGCCGCCTGAGCATCGCGCTCCCATTGCAGCAGGAACTTGGCCATGCCGCGCATCAGCGCCATGTCGCCACCCAGTGCGGGGCGGAAGTAAGCGGTGTTGGTCGGACGGTCACCGTTAGTGAGCATCTCGATAGGGTGTTGTGGATGCTGGAAGCGCTCGAGGCCGCGCTCTTTGAGCGGGTTGACGCACACCACCTGGGCACCACGCTGTACCGCCTCGCGCAGAGGTTCGAGCATGCGCGGGTGGTTGGTGCCAGGGTTCTGGCCCCAGACGAAAATCGCGTCCGCGTGTTCGAAGTCGTCGAAGGTCACGGTGCCTTTGCCGACGCCTACGCTTTGCGACAAGGCAACGCCGCTGGCTTCGTGGCACATGTTCGAGCAGTCGGGGAAGTTGTTGGTGCCGTAGGCGCGCACGAACAGCTGATACAGGTACGCCGCTTCGTTGCTCGCCCGGCCGGAGGTGTAGAACTCGGCCATGTTCGGGTCTGGCAGCGCCTTGAGGTGCTTGGCGATCGTGAAGAAAGCATCTGCCCAACTGATCGGCTTGTAGCGATCGGTTTCGGCGTCGTAGGCCATCGGCTCGGTCAGACGGCCCTGATACTCCAGCCAGTAGTCGCTTTGCTCGCGCAGGGCACTGACGCTGTAACGGGCGAAGAACGACGGGTCTACACGACGCTTGGTGGCTTCCCAGTTGACCGCCTTGGCGCCGTTCTCGCAGAACTTGACCATGCCGCTTTCCGGCGAATCACCCCAGGCGCAACCGGGGCAGTCGAAACCGCCGTTCTGGTTGGTCTTGAGCATCATGCGCAGGTTCTTCAGCGCGTTGTCGCTGGTTAGCCAGGCATGCGTCACGCTGATCAGTGCGCCCCAGCCACCCGCCGCACCTTTATACGGCTTGTAGCGCGGGGTCGGTTTGGTATCGGCTTCTTTATGCAGGCTCATGCTTGGTTCTCCAACGCGGGACTGTAAACCCGCGGCGCACTGTGTTGCGGCAGGTGAATGAGGTTCAGGTTATGACGACGTGCCCATTGCAGCGCCAGGCCCGTGGGCGAAGACAGACTGACCAGCGTCTGAATGCCCGCGCGCAGGACTTTCTGGATCAACTCCAGACTGCAACGGCTGGTGACGATGGCGAGGCCGCCGGTCATGGAAATGTTCTGGCGCACCAAGGCGCCGATCAGTTTGTCGAGGGCGTTGTGCCGACCAATGTCTTCGCGGCCCAACAGCAATTGGCCCTGGTTATCCATGAAGACAGCTGCGTGCACCGCGCCACAGTGGCGACCCAGTGGCTGGAATTCGCCGATGCGCTGGCGCAGGCCTTCGAGCCATTCAATAGGCGGCAAAGGTGCGCCGGGTAGTACGTTCAGTTCAGGCAACGCTTGCTCCACCGCTTCCACGCCACACAGGCCGCAACCGCTGGTGCCGGTCATCTGCCGACGTTGCTGCTTGAGGTCCCAGAAGGCGCGGCTGGCGATTTCAACTTCTGCCTGATGTGCAGAGCCGCAACCGCTGAGCTTGATGTCATAGATTTCGTCAGGCGAAGCAATGATGCCGCTGCCCAGGCTGAAGCCGACAACGAAGTCTTCAAGATCGGAGGGTGTGACCAGCATGACAGCCTGGCTGATGCCGTTGTAGGCAATCGCCAGCGCTACTTCTTCGGCAAGGTCTGCCGGTGCCGATTCGTCGGCAGCAAGATTCGAGTAGCTATAAGGCTGGCTGGCTGCAGGCGCGGGCGTTTGTTTGGCGGGCGCCGTACTGACCGTGCGCGTGGCGTGCATGGGGAATACCGGCAGAGTGATATGACGTTAGCCTAGGCCTCTTGTCGGATAACGTCTAATCGCTAGTTCCAATGCCTTGATAGATGACGTCGATCAATGTTCTTCGGCGATTTTCTGGTATAGGGCGAAGCACGCTTCGGCCAGCGCCGAACGGGGTGCACTGCGACGCATGATCAGCCCCAGCTGCGCCATGGTGCGGGCGTCATCGATGGGGTGCAGGCGCAAATCCTCTGTCAGATTTTCAAGTCCTCCGTCCAGCGGCACAATCGCGCAGCAAAAGCCGCCATAGACCGCTTGCAGCAACTGATGAACGGCATCGGTTTGCAGCATCGGCTCGAACTGCAGGCCACGGCTGTGGAAGTTGGTATCGATGGATTGGCGGAAATGCATGCCACTGGTCAGCAGGCCCAGCGGCAAGGTGATCAGGTCGGCCCAGTTCAAAGGCTGTTCGCCGAAGTTGAAATGGCGGTGATCGTAAAGTACGCCCATACGGGTTTCAGCCAAGGGCATCGAGTCGAAACGCTCAGTGTCCAGGTGATCCATGTACGAAACGCCGAGATCAATCCGGTTGCTGGCAAGCTGCTCCAGCACCTGCTCGGAGCTGAGGGACGACAACTCAAAACGCAAGTTTGGATGCGTCTGGTGCAAGCGCTTGAGCAGCGGCAGGGGGTCGAAACTCGACAAGGGCACGATGCCCATGCGCAGCGTCCCGACCAGGTTGCCGCGACAGGCTGCGGCTTCGGCCTGCAAGCCATCATAGGCGGCCAGCACCGTGCGGGCCCAGGCCAGCACGCGTTCACCAGGGGCGGTGAAACCCTCGAAACGCTGACCGCGTACTACCAGTGGTAATTCCAGTTCTTCTTCCAGATTGCGCAGGCGCATAGACAGCGTTGGCTGAGTGATATTGCAACGCGCGGCGGCCTGGCCGAAATGCCTCGTTTCATCGAGGGCGATCAGGAATTTTAGTTGTTTGATGTCCATAGTCGCTCCGGTGTACTGCAAGCGGCGATTCTAGCCTGTCGAGACATCGGATGGGCGGGCAACACACATCCGGAACCAAGTCCGGCATCTCCCGTCGGAACCTATGCAGCCTATCCAGGACGCAAAACAACAACGAACGGAGAGCGCAAATGAGTATTTTCAGTTTCCTGAAAGAAGCCGGGGAAAAGATCCTCGATGCAATCACACCGGGTGACGCCAATGCCTCGGATGAAGCCTTGAAGAAGCACATTTCTGAAGTGGGTCTGGGTAATCCGAATATCCAGACCACGGTTGAAGGCAGCAAAGTGACCGTGACCGGCGAAGCGGCCAGCCAGGAAGAGAAGGAAAAAATCCTGCTGACGCTGGGCAATATCAGCGGTGTTGAAACAGTCGACGATCAGATGACCATCGCGGCCGGTGCTGCCCCAGCCACAGCGGCGAAGTTCGTGACCGTGGAAAAAGGCGACACCCTGAGCGCGATTTCCAAACGTGTGTATGGCGATCCGAACAAGTATCAGAAGATCTTCGAGGCCAACAAACCGATGCTCAAGGATGTGAACAAGATCTATCCGGGGCAGAGTTTGCGGATTCCGGAGTAGAAATAACGCAGGGACTCTCTGGCAGAACCCATGGTGGCCCGCAGGTGAAGTACGACGTGGGACCGGCTTTAGCCGGGAAAGCGGTGTCTCTGACGACTAATTATCAGTGACCATCCCGGCCTCTTCCCGGCTAAAGCCGGTCCCACGACATCGCGCCAATATACCTACAACCCCTCTATCAACTCCCGATAATCCATCACCGCCGCAAACTCCTCGGTGTCTTTCGGGCCCTTTTGGCTGTTGGGTTCGCTAACCGCCAGCAAATGGCCGACGCCAAAGGCACGGGCGCTGCGCAGGATGGGCAGGGTGTCGTCGATAAACAGACTGCGCGCCGGGTCGAAGGTGATATCGGCTTGCAGTGCATCCCAGAAATGCGGGCTTTCCTTGGGGAAACCGTAGTCATGGGAGCTGATCAGCCGTTCGAAATACGGGGCCAGTTCAATGCGCTCCATCTTCAACGACAGCGAATCGCGGTGGGCATTGGTGATCATGATCACCCGCTTGCCCGCCTGTTTGATCGCCGCGAGGAAGGTTTCGGCATCCGGGCGCAGGGCGATCAGGTGGGCGGTTTCCAGCTTCAGGTCGCGCACCGATAGCTTCAGCTCGGCGCTCCAGAAGTCCAGGCAATACCAGTTCAGGGTGCCGGCGTTTTTCTCGAACAGCGGCTTCATCTCCAGCAACGCCATCGCGTGGCTGATGCCGTGCAGTTCGGCATAGCGCTGGGGCAAATGCTGTAGCCAGAAATGTTCGTCGTAATGCAGATCGAGCAGGGTGCCGTCCATGTCGAGCAGTACGGTATCGATGTCGCGCCAGGGCATTGAAGGCATTCGGGTCTCGCTGGATAGGTCGCTGTCGTTTATGGCTGTCGTTTTTGAGCCAGAGTGTAAGCATATCCGACACAGACAATCAGAAAAGCCACGGTATAGTACTCCGTCACCGCAAAGGAGCCTGTCATGCGCCAGAAACCCACCGTACTCGCCCGCGAAATCGTCGCCAGCAGCCGTCTGTTCCGAGTTGAAGAGGTGCAATTGCGCTTCTCCAATGGCGTCGAGCGCACTTACGAGCGGCTGGTCGGACGTGGCAATGGTTATGGCGCGGTCATGATTATCGCCATGCTCGATGCCGATCACGCGGTACTGATCGAAGAATATTGCGGCGGCACTGATGAATACGAATTGTCCCTGCCCAAAGGCCTGATCGAGCCGGGCGAAGATGTACTGGCCGCCGCCAATCGCGAACTCAAGGAAGAAGCGGGCTTTGGCGCACGCCAGTTGGAGCATCTCACCGAGCTGTCCCTGTCGCCGGGCTACATGAGCCAGAAGATCCAGGTCGTGCTGGCCACCGATCTTTATGAAGAACGCCTTGAAGGCGATGAGCCTGAGCCGATGCGCGTGGATAAAGTGAACCTGCGCGAACTGTCGAGCCTGATCGAACACCCGCAGTTCAGTGAAGGCCGGGCGCTGGCCGCGCTGTATCTGGCGCGGGATTTGTTGACCCAGCGTGGACTGTTTCTACCATGACCGATGTTTTTGCTGATTTGCCCCATCCCTTGCTGGAGCCCGTGATCAAACTTTGTCGCTTGGCCGGGGAAGTCATCCTGCCGTACTGGCGCGCCAACGTCACCGTGACCTCCAAGGCCGATGATTCGCCGGTTACCGCCGCCGACATCGCCGCCCATCAGTTGCTCGCTGAAGGTTTGCTTGCGCTGGCGCCGGATATCCATGTGCTGTCTGAGGAGGACGCCGACATCCCCCTGAGCGAGCGCGCCAGCTGGGAGCGCTGGTGGCTGGTTGATCCATTGGATGGCACCAAGGAATTTATCTCCGGCAGCGAAGAGTTCACGGTTAACGTCGCGCTGATCGAAAAGGGTCGCGTGGTGTTTGGCGTGGTGTCGATGCCGACCAGCAACCGCTGCTACTTCGGTGGCGCGGGGCTGGGAGCATGGCGCAGTGATGACGACGATCACCTGACGCCGATCAGCGTGCGTCAGGAACCGGGCGAAGGGCATGACTTCACCGTCGTCGCCAGCCGCCGCCACACCAGCCCAGAGCAGGAAACATTGCTCGCCGGTTTGTCCGCTGCGGTGGGGCAATTGCAGTTGACCAATATCGGCAGCTCGCTGAAGTTCTGTTTGCTGGCTGAAGGCGCAGCTGATTGCTACCCGCGTCTGGCGCTGACCTCGCAGTGGGACACCGCCGCTGCCCAAGGCGTGCTGGAAGGCGCAGGCGGCGAAGTGCTGGAGTTGTCGGGCGAAACGTTCAGCTATCCGCCGCGAGAGTCGCTGCTTAACCCGTTCTTCGTGGCCTTACCGGCAGGGGCGGCGTGGAAGACGAATCTGTTGGAGTTGGCGCGGGCTTGAGGTGGAATGTGACCCCCTGTAGGAGCTGCCGAAGGCTGCGAAGGCAATCTATCTGATACACAGCCTTCGCAGCCTTCGGCAGCTCCTACAGGGATCGCGGATCACCGATGCACCACAAACTGCCCGACAAATCGCACGGCTTCGAGATTGCTGCCTTGGCCGCAGATTCGGGTTGGCAGAGTCAAACGTGCCCGGCCGCGGCGTTGATAGGTGGTGATGAATCGATCCCAGGCCGCTGCATCCGGCGCGTCGCAAATCGCCACGGCGTCGTCACGCACCGGCAGCGGATAGCTGATCTGCCCGTCTTGGATCACGATGTGCCCGTCGGTAATGCCGACTTCAGCCAGGCGCAGGTGCAGCCAGCCCCAGCCCGCTAGCACCGCGCCGCAATACAGGCTGCCGCCAAACAGGGTGCTTTTATGGTTGATGTTGGGCGCCAAGGGCAGGTGCAAGCGCAATTGGTGATCCTGCCAGCTCAAGACTTTCACGCCCATGTCCCGGGTCAGCGGGATGTCGTGGTGCAGCACGTGCTCCAGATCGCGGGCTTGTTGCGTCATCAGATCTTCCTCAGTCTTCATTCTGCTCGTCCGCGCTGCCGCCGAAGCTCAAACCGTGTTTGCGCAGTTTGTCGTGCAGGGTTTTGCGCGGCAGGCCCAGAGCTTCCGCCAAGCTACGCACCGACGTGTGCGGGCGGGTCAGTTCGGCGGCAATCAACGCGCGCTCGAAACTTTCGACCTGCTCACTCAACCCGCCCGTGATAGTTGGCACCACGGGCACTTCGTTGCCTTCCAGCGCCAGTTCCAGGCCCAGGGCAAAGCGCTCGGCGGCGTTTTGCAGTTCGCGAACGTTACCCGGCCAGGTGTGGCGCAGCAGCAAGGCGCGTTGCGCGGGCTGCAGCTCATGTTTGGGCAGTCCGTGGCGCATGCTGGCGGCGTCGGCGTAGTGCTGAAACAACATCAGCGCGTCTTCGCCCCGTTCACGCAACGGCGGGATGCGCAGCGGCGCGACGTTGAGCCGGTAATACAAGTCAGCCCGGAATCGACCTTGATCCGCTGCCTGACGCAAATCTTCTTTGGTGGCGGCGATGACCCGAATATCCAGGGCGATCTGTTGATTGCCGCCCAGACGCTCGACCATCCGCTCTTGTAGCAGACGCAGCAGTTTGACCTGCACGTCCATGCTCATGCTTTCGATTTCATCGAGGAACAGTGTGCCGCCGTTGGCGAATTCGAATTTGCCGATGCGGCGTTTCTGCGCGCCGGTAAAAGCCCCCGGCTCATGGCCGAACAGCTCACTTTCCACCACTGACTCAGCCAGCGCACCTGCGTTTATCGCCACAAACGGCCCGGTGCGGCGGTTGGACAGATCATGCAGCGCACGGGCCACGACTTCCTTGCCCGCGCCGGTTTCACCGAGGATCAACACATCCGCTTTAGTCGCGGCCAGCGCGCCGATCTGCTGGCGCAGGCGCAGCATCGGCGCGGACTGGCCGACCAGCCGCGCACTCAATTGCTGACGGTCGCTCAATGCCAGCCGCAGACTGCGGTTATCCAGCACCAGTCGGCGCAGGGCCAATGCCCGGCGCACGCTGTCGAGCAGCGCGTCGCTGGCGAAAGGTTTTTCCAGAAAGTCATAAGCTCCGGCGCGCATTGCCTGCACCGCCAGCGGCACATCGCCGTGACCGGTGATCAGCAAAACCGGCAGCTCCGGGTCGCGACCATGCAAATCGCTGAGCAATTCGAGGCCGTCCATGCCGGGCATGCGGATGTCGCTGACCACCACGCCGGGCCAGTCCCGCTCGATGCGTGCGGCCAGGCCATTGGCTTCAGGCAGGGTCAGCACTTTCAGGCCAGCCAGATCCAGCGTCTGGCTCAGGGCCTGGCGCAGGTGCGGGTCGTCGTCGATCAGCACTACCTGGATCTTGCTGTCGATGGCGGTCATGCAGATAAATCCTCTGGCGGTTGAAGGTTGACGCCGGACGCGCCGTCACGCAGACGCAGGGTCAGCAATGCGCCTCCGGTGGGGTGATTGTCGAACACCAGCTCGCCACCCAGGGCGCGCATCAGCGTATCGCAGATCGCCAAGCCTAGCCCCAGGCCTTGGGTACGGGTTTTGGTGGTGAAGAACGGTTCGCGGGCACGGGCCAGCGCTTCCTGAGAAAACCCCGGCCCGTTGTCGCGGATGAACAGGTTGACGCCCTCGGCGGTCTGTTCGGCACTGATCCAGATTTTGCGCGGCGGGCCTTTTTCGGTCAGGGCGTCCAGCGCGTTGGCCAGCAGGTTGCCGAGCACCTGGCGCAAGCGGGTTTCACCGGCCTGTACCCACAGCGTGGCGTCCGGCAGGTCGCGGATCAGCTCCACTTCCATTGCCCGACGGCGCTTGGCCAATAACGCCAGCGCATCGTCGAGTGCCGGTTGCAGGGCGACGCTTTCCGGGGCATGACGGTCGCGGCGGGCGAAGGCGCGCAGGTGGGCGATGATTGATGACATGCGCCCGGTCAGCTCGCCGATCAGCTTGAGGTTGCCCCGTGCATCGTCGGTACGTGAATGATCGAGCAGCACTTCGGCATTCTCGGCATAGCTGCGGATTGCCGCCAATGGCTGATTGAGCTCGTGGCTGATGCTCGCCGACATGGTGCCCAGAGCCGAAAGCTTGCCCGCCTGAACCAGCTCGTCCTGAGCGCGAACCAGTTCCTGCTGGGCCTGTTCACGTTCGAGCACTTCCTGCTTGAGGCGGCTGTTGAGGCCTTCAAGGTCGCTGGTACGTTCCACCACGCGCACCTCAAGCTCACGACGGGCCTTGGCTTCAAATTCAATGCGGTCTAGATAGTGCCGTCGGCGCTGGATCATGATGCCCAGCAGCAACATCACCACCAGCAAGGTCGCGCCGCCTACCGCCACGACGGTTCGCACCGGGCGATCGATCAAGGCTCGCGGGGCAAGAATATTCACGCTCCAGCCGGTCTCGGCAATGTCCTGATTCTGGGTCAGCCAGGCTTTTTCATCGAGCAATAGCGGCCGAGGGTCCCGGGTCGGGTAAGGCTGGATGGCGACGATGGCCTGCTTCTCTTCTTCGCTCAGGGCGCGGGTTGAGCGGAAGCGCCATTCGGGGCGGGAGGTCAGGATGACCACGCCGTTGTGGTCAGTGAGTAACAGTTGCTCAGGGGTTTTGCCCCACAGGTTTTCGGTGTGATCCAGATCGATCTTGACCACCAGCACACCGATTACCTGGGCGCCGTCGCGCACTGCCGAGGCGAAGAAATAGCCGCGCTTGGCCGAGGTGGTGCCCAGGCCGAAAAAGCGTCCCAGGTTGCCCGCCATGGCCTCGCTGAAATACGGCCGAAAGGCAAAGTTGCGGCCCACGAAGCTGTCGCGTTTGTCCCAGTTCGACGCGGCCAACGTGGTGCCGTCGGCGTTCATCAGGTACATGACTTCTGCGCCAGTCTGGCGAACGATGGTTTCCAGCAGATGATTGGCGGCCTGTTGCCTGGCCTGATCCTGCGGCGCTTTCAGGATGGCGGGCAGGTCGGGCAACTGGCTGAGGATCTGCGGCAGGGTTTCATAGCGATGCAGGGTGCCCAGCAAGTTGGCGACGTACAGGTCCAGAGTCTGACGATTCTGGCTGACCAGCTCGTTACGGTAATAGCGCTCAGCCAAATGCTCCAGCGGCCACAGCAGCGGCGCCAGACACAGCGCCAGCAGCGCAAGGCTACGCCAGCGCGGGCGGGGTGGGAGGGTGGGGGTTATGGTCATTTTGGATTTCTGGCAGCTGGCTATGGGCGCGGACTCTTGTAGGAGCTGCCGAAGGCTGCGAAAGCGTTGTGTCAGATTCGACGCTTTCGCAGCCTTCGGCAGCTCCTACAGGGGTTGGGCCGGTATGCGCCGAATACTAACCCTGCTCAGCCAGGCACTCCAGTAACGCGCTGTGCCAGTCGGCCTGTTGTACGCCCCATTCGCGTTGCAGAAGGCTGCAATCGAGCCGGGAATTCAGCGGACGGGCTGCGGGTGTCGGGTAGGCGCTGGACGGTATGGCAGTGAGGGTCGCGCACTTCTTGCCTTGCTTGACCAACTGCTCGCCAATCGCCTCGGCAAAACCGAACCATGAGGTTTCACCGCTGGCCGTCAGGTGATAAGTGCCCCAAGCACCGGGCTGGCCGTCGCGCCAGCGCTCAATCAGTTGCCGCGTGCTCTGGGCGATAGCCCCGGCCCAGGTGGGCGCACCGATCTGATCAGCGACTACGTTCAACGCGTCGCGCTCTTGCAGCAGGCGCTGCATGGTCAGCAGAAAGTTGCGCCCGGTGGTTGAGTAAACCCAACTGGTGCGCAGGATCAGATACTGCCCGCCGACATACTCGATAGCCTGCTCGCCCGCCCATTTACTGGCGCCGTACACACCCAGTGGCGCGGGTGTGTCCTGCTCGGTCCAGGGCGTGCTCTTGCTGCCGTCGAACACATAATCAGTGGAATAGTGGATCAGCGGAATGCCCAATTCCAGAGCCTGATCCGCCAGCATGCCCGCAGCGATGGCATTGATCGACAGCGCCGCTTTTTGCTCGGTCTCAGCCTGATCCACGGCGGTGTAGGCCGCTGCGTTGATGATCAAATCCGGCTTCAAATCCTGAATCTGATCGAAGTCTGCCAGTTGATCGCTCAGGTCCAGTTTGTCGCGACCCAATACGATCAGCTCGCCCAGGTCCGCCAGGTTTTTCTGCAAAGCCTGTGAGACTTGCCCGTGCTGCCCGATGATCAGGATTTTCAGTGGTTTGCTCATGGGAACAGGTCTGCCTCCTTGAATGCGGCTCCGTTTTGATCCTTGGCTGACAGCTGAGGCTTACCTTCCAGCTCCCAGTCGATGCCCAGATCAGGGTCGTCCCAGCGGATGCAGCGCTCTGCAGCGGGGGTGTAGTAGTCGGTGGTCTTGTAGAGGAACTCGGCGTAGTCGCTCAGCACGACGAAACCATGGGCGAAACCCGGCGGTACCCACAGTTGGCGGAAGTTCTCGGCCGACAGCCTGACCCCCACCCAGCGTCCGAAGGTCGGCGAGCTGCGGCGAATGTCCACCGCAATGTCCAGCACCTCGCCCGCCGTCACACGCACCAGTTTGCCCTGGGCGTTTTCGATCTGGTAATGCAGGCCGCGCAGCACGCCTTTGGCCGACTTGGAATGGTTGTCCTGGACGAATTTCAGGTCACGCATGCCCGTCGCATCGCCAAAGGCCTTGGCGTTGAAGCTCTCATAGAAAAAACCTCGCTCATCGCCGAAAACACGTGGTTCAAGGATGAGCACTTCCGGGATTTCAGAAGGAATGACATTCACGGTTTTTCACCTGCTAGCTTGAATAGATACTGACCATAGCCGGTCTTGCCGAAATACTGCGCCCGCTCAAGCAGCTGCTCGCGGTTGATCCATTCGTTCTGATAAGCGATTTCTTCAAGGCATGCCACTTTCAGCCCCTGACGATGCTCGATGGTCTGCACGTATTGCGAGGCATCCAGCAGGCTGTCGTGGGTGCCGGTGTCGAGCCAGGCAAAACCACGGCCGAAGCGCTCCACGCGCAAGTCGCCGCGCAACAGGTACGCATTGTTGACGTCGGTGATTTCCAGCTCGCCACGGGGCGAGGGTTTGACGTCCTTGGCGATGCGGATGACTTCGTTGTCGTAAAAATACAAACCTGTCACCGCGTAGCTGGATTTCGGCGCCTTGGGCTTTTCTTCGATGGAGAGGGCGCGGCCCTGCTCGTCGAAATCAATCACCCCGAAGCGCTCTGGATCCTTGACCCAATATCCGAATACCGTCGCACCACTGGTGTGGGACGCGGCGGTTTTCAACTGCTCACCGAAGTGCTGACCGTGGAAGATGTTATCGCCAAGTATCAGACAGACCGAATCATCGCCGATGAACTCTTCGCCAATCAGAAAAGCCTGAGCCAGGCCGTCCGGCTTGGGTTGCTCGGCGTAATGGAAATTCACCCCGAACTGGCTGCCGTCGCCCAGCAGGTTGCGGTACTGGGGCAGATCCTGAGGTGTGGAAATGATCAGGATTTCCTGGATGCCTGCCAGCATTAACACCGAAATCGGGTAGTAGATCATCGGCTTGTCGTAGATCGGCAGCAGCTGCTTGGACACACCGAGGGTGATCGGGTGCAGCCGGGTGCCGGAGCCGCCAGCGAGAACAATTCCTTTGGTCATGCGATCAGATCCTTATGGTCGGTGAAGCCTAGTCGTTGGCCTTGATAACTGCCGTCCTGAACCCGTTGGCACCAGTCCTGATTGTCCAGGTACCACTGCACGGTCTTGCGCAGGCCCGTCTCGAATGTTTCTTCCGGTGTCCAGCCTAGCTCGCGCTCGATTTTGCCGGCATCAATGGCGTAGCGCTGGTCATGTCCGGGTCGGTCGACCACGAAGGTGATCAGGTCGGCGTAATGCTCCACGCCAGCGGGTTTTTGCGGCGCCAGTTCTTCGAGCAGGGCGCAGATGCCGCGCACCACGTCTATGTTCTTCTGCTCGTTATGCCCGCCGATATTGTAGGTTTCGCCCACGACGCCTTCGGTGACCACTTTGAGCAATGCCCGGGCGTGATCCTCGACGAACAGCCAGTCGCGCACTTGCAGGCCGTTGCCATACACAGGCAGCGCCTTGCCCTTGAGCGCATTGAGAATCACCAGCGGGATCAGTTTTTCCGGGAAGTGAAACGGCCCGTAGTTGTTCGAGCAGTTGGTGACCACCACCGGCAGACCATAGGTGCGCTGCCAGGCGCGGACCAGATGGTCGGACGCCGCCTTGCTGGCCGAATAAGGTGAACTGGGCGCATACGGCGTGGTTTCAGTGAACAGGTCATCAACGCCGTGCAGGTCGCCATACACTTCGTCGGTGGAAATATGGTGAAAACGGAACGCTGCGCGCTCTGCTTCCGGCAGCGTCAGCCAATAGCCGCGAGTCGCTTCCAGCAGGCTGTAGGTGCCGACGATGTTGGTCTGAATGAATTCGGACGGACCATCGATCGAGCGATCGACATGGGATTCAGCCGCCAGGTGCATGATTGCCTGAGGCTTGAAACGCGCAAGCACGGCGCTGACCTGGCTTTGATCACAGATATCAGCTTGCACGAATTCATACCGGGTATCGGTCGCGATGCTGACCAGCGACTCCAGGTTACCCGCGTAAGTGAGCTTGTCGAAATTGAGCACTTCATGATCGGTGTTCTGTATCAGGTGACGGATCAACGCCGAACCGATGAATCCAGCGCCGCCAGTGACAAGTATTCGCATGAGTGAGCCTTTTTCCTTATGGGCGTAGACGTAAGAGCATAGCTTGTGGGTGTGAGCGAGCAGGCGCAAGCAGGATCACTGAAGAGTAGGTCGGCCTGCCATGAAAAAAATTGATACGGGGGCAGCTTGTTGTCATTAATCCGGCGTACAACTTGTGGTCACCCAATTTGGCGGCCAATTTTTTTCTGAGCTCACGAGCAGCGCGAGGCAGCGATAGCGGCCTGTCTGATACACCGCCATCGCGGCCTCGCGTTGCTCGTGCGCTCCTACAGGAAGTTGTGTTCGTTGCGCGCCTCGTCTCGACGACGGCGATCTCCTATAGTGAGCCAGCCCCCAAAACAAGATCGAGGTTGTTGCATGCCGCTTGCCACGCTGATCCGCCGCTCCAGTTTGCCTTGCCCTGAAGTCAGTGCCGAGCAGGCCCTGCAACTGTTGGCGCAGCACTACGGCTTGAGCGGCTCGCTGAAAGAACTGGGCAGCCAGCAAGATCGCAATTTCCTGCTGGATACGGGCACGCAGCGTTACGTCCTGAAATTCTGCCATGGGGATTATTCGCCCTTGGAACTCGACGCCCAGCATGCGGCGTTGGGGCATCTGGGCAGTCATTCCCAAGTCCGCGTACCTGAAGTGATCAGCACCCGCGACGGCAAGCAATTACTGACGCTGGAGTTGGGCGGCAACGTTGTGCATGTTCGGTTGCTGGAGTTCATCGACGGCCAGGCTCTGAGCCACTTGCGCCATTTGCCGCGAGACGTGGTGATGGAATTGGGCGAGTTGTGCGCCCAGGTCGACCGCTCGCTGGCTACGTTCGAGCATCCGGGCCTGGAGCGCATTCTGCAATGGGACCCGCGCCACGCCCAGGCGCTGATCAAGCATCTACTGCCCATCATCGACAACGAAGACGAGCGCGCCTGCATCGCCGAAGCCGCCGAACAGGCCCAACGCCGTTTGCTGCCATTGATCCCGGCGTTGCCGATGCAGACCGTGCATCTGGATATCACCGAATACAACGTGGTCTGGTCGCGAGATGCGAAGCTGCACTGGCAATTGCAGGGTTTGATCGATTTCGGCGATCTGGTGAAGACCTGGCGGGTGGCGGACCTGTCGGTCACTTGCGCGGCATTGTTGCACCATGCCGAGGGCGATCCGCTGTACATCCTTCCGGCGATCCGTGCCTACCACGCGTTCAATCCGCTGCTGATTGAAGAATTGCAGGCCTTGTGGCCGCTGATTGTCGCGCGCTCGGCGGTGCTGGTGCTCAGCAGCGAACAGCAGGCGGCAGTGGAGCCGGACAACACGTACATCCAGGCCAATATAGAAAGCGAATGGGGCATCTTTGACGTCGCGACGTCGGTGCCAATTGCCTTGATGGAAGCGGCGATCCTGGCTTCGGTCGGGATGCAAGCTGTCGCACCCGAGGCTGACGGAATGTTGCCCTTGATGCCCAGCCTGGCGGGGCGGGCGTTCAGTCAGGTTGACCTTGGCGTGCTCAGCGAGCATTTCGTCGCCGGTAACTGGGAGCACAGCGGCATCGATGAGCAACTGCTCAAGCAGGCGGCCAGACAGACGGGGCAGGCAGCGAGCCGGTTTGCTGAATATCGTCTGTCACGCACCCTGATCGACAGCGCCAAAGAGCCGGAAACCTGCGCCCTGCATGTCGAGTTGTACCTTGGCGCGCCAACCCCGCTGCATGCGCCTTTCGACGGCGTGCTGCGGCTTACGGCCAACGCCGCCTTGTTGCTGGTCGGCGCGCAGATGAGCCTGCGGTTGTGGGGCGCGGCGTTGGAATTGACGCCTGGCGCGAGCGTGGCGGCGGGTGATCTGATCGGTCAGGGTACGGGTTCGCTGGTGCTGCAACTGTGTACGGTGCCGGACCTGAGCCCGCCGTTGTTTGCCACCCCGGCCTGGGCCGATGCCTGGCGTCAGCTCTGCCCTTCACCGGCGGCTTTGCTGGGGTTTGATTGCGATGCGCCTGCGCTGCCTGATGCGGCGCAGCTATTGGCCCGACGCGACGCGAGTTTTGCCCGCTCCCAGAAGCACTACTATCAGGCCCCGCCGCAAATCGAGCGCGGCTGGCGCAACCATTTGATCGATATGCAGGGCCGGTCCTATCTGGACATGCTCAACAACGTCGCCGTGCTCGGCCACGGTCATCCGCGCATGGCGGCAGAAGCCGGGCGGCAGTGGTCGTTGCTCAATACCAACTCGCGGTTTCATTACGCGTCGATTGCTGAATTCTCCGAACGCTTGCTCAAGCTGGCACCCGAAGGCTTTGACCGGGTGTTTCTGGTCAATAGCGGCACCGAAGCCAACGACTTGGCGATTCGGCTGGCCTGGGCCTACAGCGGCGGGCGCGACATGCTCAGCGTGCTGGAGGCGTATCACGGCTGGTCGGTGGCCACCGATGCGATTTCCACCTCCATCGCCGACAACCCGCAGGCGTTGAGCACCCGGCCGGAATGGGTGCACCCGGTGACCGCGCCGAATACTTATCGCGGCGAGTTTCGGGGGGCCGACAGCGCGCCGCAGTATGTGCGCACTGTGGAGCAGGTGCTTGAGCAGTTGGCCCGGCAAAAACGGCAGGTGGCGGGCTTCATCTGCGAGCCGGTGTATGGCAACGCCGGGGGGATTTCCTTGCCGCCGGGTTATCTGCAACAGGTTTATCAGAAGATCCGAGAGCAGGGCGGCGTGTGCATTGCTGACGAAGTTCAGGTGGGTTATGGCCGTTTGGGCCATTACTTCTGGGGCTTCGAAGAGCAGGGCGTGGTGCCGGACATCATCACCCTGGCCAAGGGCATGGGTAACGGCCATCCATTGGGTGCCGTGATTACTCGACGGGAAATCGCCGAGGCGCTGGAGGCCGAGGGTTATTTCTTCTCATCCGCAGGCGGCAGCCCGGTTAGTTGCCGGATCGGCATGGCGGTGCTGGATGTCATGGAAGAAGAAAAACTCCGGGAAAACGCCGCTATGGTCGGCGACCACTTCAAGGCGCGGCTGCAAGCATTGATCGACCTGCATCCACTGGTGGGCGCGGTGCATGGCATGGGTTTCTATCTGGGCGTTGAGCTGGTGCGCAATCGCCAGACCCTGGAGCCCGCCACTGAAGAAACTGCTTACCTGTGTGACCGGCTGCGGGACCTGAGCATTTTCATGCAGCCCACGGGGGATTACCTGAACATCCTGAAAATCAAACCGCCGATGTGCACCACCCGGCAGAGCGTGGATTTTTTTGTGGATAGCGTGTCGAAGGTGTTGGCTGAGCTTGAGTGAACACCTAGTCCCCCTGTAGGAGTGAGCTTGCTCGCGATTGGATCTGGCAGTTGATGAAGACGTTGTCTGACCTGACGCTATCGCGAGCAAGCTCACTCCTACAGGGACTTGGTTTCAGATTAATATCTGCGTTTATCATCGGGTTGATCTATTTGTCCGGTTTTATTCACTTCTGTTCCCGATTTTTATCCGCTATAAAGTCGCCATTGTTTGCTCTCTCTCCACGGAGTCCTGATTGCCATGACCACACTCAAAAGCACCCCACGCGCCGATGGCTTTCATATGCCTGCCGAGTGGGCCGCGCAGACGCAAACCTGGATGGTCTGGCCAGAGCGTCCGGACAACTGGCGTCTGGGTGGCAAGCCGGTGCAGAGCGCTCATGTGGCGGTGGCCAAGGCCATTGCGCGTTTCGAGCCGGTGACGGTTGCGGTTTCTGCCGCGCAGTACGACAACGCCCGCGCTCGTCTGGACGTGCCGAACATTCGCGTGGTGGAAATCAGTAACGACGACGCATGGGTGCGCGATACCGGGCCGACCTTCGTCATCAATGACAGCGGCGAAGTGCGCGGTGTGGATTGGGATTTCAACGCCTGGGGTGGTTTTGACGGCGGCTTGTACGCGCCGTGGAACCTGGATTCGCAAGTGGCAAGCAAGATCCTCGAAATCGAACGCTGCCCGCGTTATCAGACTGAAGGTTTTGTGCTGGAAGGCGGCTCTATCCATGTGGATGGCGAAGGTACGCTGATCACCACTGAAGAATGCCTGCTCAATCGCAACCGCAACCCACACCTGTCCCGCGAAGAGATCGAAGCAGTGCTCAGCGCCAACCTGGCTGTGGATAAAATCGTCTGGCTGCCGGATGGTCTCTTCAACGACGAAACCGACGGCCATGTAGATAACTTCTGCTGCTACGTGCGCCCAGGTGAAGTGTTGCTGGCCTGGACCGATGATCCCAAAGACCCCAACTACCCACGTTGCCAGGCAGCGTTGAGTATTTTGGAAAACACCCGTGACGCCAAAGGGCGCGCATTTATCGTCCACAAGATGCCAATCCCCGGCCCATTGTTCGCCACTGCCGAAGAGTGTGCTGGCGTTGATCAGGTGCACGGCAGCCAGGAACGCAATCCATCGGTGCGTCTGGCCGGTTCCTACGTGAACTTTTTGATCGTTAACGGCGGCATTATCGCCCCGAGTTTCGACGATCCACTGGACGAAACCGCCCGTGAAATCCTGCAGCAGCTGTTCCCCGAGCATGAGGTGGTCATGGTGCCAGGCCGCGAATTGTTGCTGGGCGGAGGCAATATTCACTGCCTTACCCAACAGCAGCCTGCACCTCATCGCGTCTGATTGCAGGACGATGTAACCGAGCGGTTACAGAGTTGGTCTCGTTCTTGCTGGCATAAGCCCATCACTGTGATGGGCTTTTTTTATGGGAGGAAGATTTCGTAACACCATTCGTTCGATAGAAGGACGGACTGCAGCTGAATCGCTTTGCGCTTAGCTCGTCTGTCATAAAGCATCAGTACATTTAGCCCCTCATGACTTCAGAGGTTGTCCCTATGAACGCAGGTATTGAGTCTCGTGCTCGTGGTTTGTCTGCTAGTAGCGAAGCGCGCCAGATGATGGCGGATTGGATAAGGGCTACCCGCGTTGCACACCCCAAGCGACCGGATGTGCGCAAAATGCTGTTGCAACGCTACCCCGCGGATTTGCTCAACGAAGCGGAGCTGGAAGCGCTGCTGCGCGTGCTCAACGACTGAGCGAGGCCCGTTCTAGAGCGGGCCAGCGCGACAGCAATCTGCACAAAAAGTTTCCTGCAAATTGACACCTTTGTGACAGGGCGGATAGGATTTGCCTCCTCCGCCTGTGGCATTGCGCCATGTACGTGCATCAGTAGTCCACTGCGATGATTCGTGCGGGCTCCGAAAAATGATCTTTCGGAAGCCTTGGACAACCCCCGGGTTGTCGCCACAGCGCGTGATTAATCCGCAGAAAAAGGACGATAACAAATGCTCACCACACGCATCAGTTTGCTCGCACTGGCCCTCTTCAGTGCTGGTCAGGTCATGGCCGACAGTCAGGCAGACTCCAAAGGTTTTGTTGAAGACAGCCACCTGAACCTCGCGCTGCGCAACGCCTATATCAACCGTGATTACAAAAATGGCAGCGAAGACAAGGCCGAGTGGGGCCAGGCCTTCATGGCTAACTTCGCATCGGGCTTTACCCAAGGCACCGTTGGCGTGGGCGTTGATGCGTTCGGCCTGTACGGCGTGCGTCTGGACGGCGGCAAAGGCCGCAGCGGCGCTGGTGGCATCGACTTCTTCAAGCAAGGCGACAGCGGCTCGGCTGCTGACGACCTGTCCCGTGTTGGTGCTGCTGTAAAAGCACGCATCTCCAACACTGTGATCAAGTACGGCGACCAGATGCCTGCTCTGCCAGTGCTGAGCTACGACAACTCGCGTCTGCTGCCAGAAAGCTTCACCGGCACCATGATCACTTCCAAAGAAATCGACGGTCTGGAAGTCGTTGCCGGTCGCTTCACCCAAGAGGCTCGCAAGAGCGCTGAAGGTCGTGACAGCGGCGACCTGAAACGCATCGACGTGTACGGCGCAAGCTACAAGTTCAGCGACGCGTTCACGGCTGCTTTCTACGCTTCCAACAACGAAGACGTGTTCAAGAAGCAGTACCTGAACCTGAACTACGTCTGGGCGCTGCAGCCTGATCAGTCGCTGACTTTCGACTTCAACGGCTACAACACCAAGCTGGACAAGGACTACTCGGCAGCAGCCGCAGCCGGCGAGCGCGACAACAAGATCTGGAGCCTGGCGGCGACCTGGGCAGTTGGCATCCACTCCTTCACCCTGGCTCACCAGCGCAGCACAGGCGAAACCGGTTACAACTACGGTTTCTATCGTAATGCCGGTGGTTATGGCGACGGTGGCAACACCATCTACCTGGCCAACTCGTACTGGTCCGACTTCAACGGCAAGGACGAGCGTTCGTGGCAAGTGGCCTACGGCGTCGACCTGTCCGGTCTGGTGCTGCCAGGTCTGAGCTACAAGACAGCCTACGTGCGTGGCGACAACATCGACGACGGCACCAACCGTGGTGACGGCAGTGAGCGCGAAATCTTCAGCCAGCTGACTTACGTGGTGCAGAGCGGCCCGGCCAAAGACCTGTCCATCCGTGTGCGTAACTCATTCCTGCGTGTTTCCAACAACGCCAGCAACTACAACGCTGACGGTAACGAAACCCGTATCTTCGTCGACTACCCGATCAACGTTTTCTGATGATCGTGGGGGGCGTGCCTAGCGCCCCCTTCTCGGTATTGTGGGAGCGAGCTTGCTCGCGAAGGCGGTCCATCTGCCAGGAATATATGGTGGATGTACTGGCCTCTTCGCAAGCAAGCTTGCTCCCACAAATATCGAGCTTCTCGTGAAGATGTTTTTTCAAATTTTTTCCGCCGCTGCTCGGGCTACTATATCCCCCACCTTCGGCTGACCCGGTCACGCTTCATGGCCCTCGCTGCACCTCCCGACCTTTCCGACACCGCTGTGCCTGTGCAACCACTGGCGCGGACCTATCCGCGTGGGCGTTTCATCGAGCCTCATGAGCATGTCTGGGGGCAGGTGTTGTACGCCACTTCCGGGGTGATGTGGGTCGAGACACCTTTTGAAGCGCTGGTCGTGCCGCCGCAACGGGCTGTGTGGCTGCCTCCGGGCGTGGTGCATGGCATTCGCGTCGTCACCGATCTTGAGATGCGCAACATCTACCTGCGTCCCGCCATCGCCGCGACGCTGGAGAAAACCGTTCAGGTGTTCGAGGTAGGGCAACTGCTGCGTCAGTTGATACTCGGGTTGGTCGAGAACGCCGGGGATCAGGAGTCTACCTACTACAACGCTCTGGTCAGTCTGGCGCTGCTGGAATTACAGCGTGCTAAACGCTCGATCCTGAAAATCCCCATGCCGGACCACTCAGACCGACGCCTGCTCAATCTCTGTCAGGCGGTCATGAGCGATCCTTCGCTGATCATTTCCTTCGAGCAGCATGCCGAAAACGCGGGCGCCAGCGTTCGAACCCTGGCGCGTTTGTTTCAGGGCGCGCTGGGCATGGGCTTCGCCGAGTGGCGTCGGCAGGTGCAATTGGCCACCGCTGTCGCGGAGCTGATCCAGGGCGTGCCGGTCAGCACCATCGCCCGCTCGCTGGGCTACTCGCCGAGCAGCTTCAGCGACATGTTCCGCCGGGAACTGGGTGTGGCGCCGTCGCAGTATCTACAGACCGAAATTTCAATGTAGGGCGGGCTGTCGCGCAGCAAACACAGGACCTGTAGGAGCGCACGAGCAGCGCGAGGCCGCGATGGCGGCGTATCAGATAGACCGCCATCGCTGCCTCGCGCTGCTCGTGAGCTCCTACAGAAAATCGTTTCAATTCAAATTTTGATTTTTGTTTGAAGAGAACGACAACCCTGTCCGATTCCCTGAAGTCCTTGGCCGATGCCTTTCATTGGCGGCCACTAAACTGCGTGCATTCGATATTTCTGCGCGGTGTTCATCATGAGCTACCTCATTTCCATTGTTATCGGTATCGCCGTCGGCCTGCTGTACGGCGCCCTTGATTTCCGTTCGCCTGCGCCGCCTGCCGTGGCATTGGTCGGCCTCACGGGCATGCTGTTGGGCGAAAAAATCTGGCCAATGGGCAAGCAGCTGTTTGCCACCTGGTTTTCCTGATCACACCTCTTGGAGCCTCCAATGAAAGCACTGCAATTCTCCAAAACCGGCGACCTCGCCGCCCTGCAATACGTTGAACTGCCCACGCCGGTGCCTGCTCAGGATGAGGTGCTGATCGAAGTCAGGGCCGCCGGTTTGAACCCCAGCGATGTGAAAAACGTCCTCGGACGCTTCCCGTACACCACCTTGCCTCGGGTGCCGGGCCGGGATTTTGCCGGTGTGGTGATCGAAGGCCCGCAAGAGCTAGTCGGTCAGGAAGTCTGGGGCACGGGCAAAGAACCTGGTTTTTTTCGCGACGGTTCCCACGCCCAATTTCTCACCCTTCCTGCCAAAGGCGTTGCCCTGAAACCCAAAGCCTTGAGCTTCAGCCAGGCCGCCAGCCTCGGGGTGCCTTACACCACCGCATGGGATGCGCTGCAACGTAGCGGCGTCGATGCAGACACGCGTTTGCTGGTGATCGGTGCCAACGGCGCGGTAGGCAGCGCCGCCTTGGCATTGGGCAAGATTCTCGGTGCACAGGTGTTGGGTGCGGTGCGCCGATCCGAGCAGCTTCAAGCCCTGCAAAACCAAGGCTTCAACGGCATTGTTCTGGAAAAACCGGAGGATCTGGCAGCGCAGGTCAATGAGTTCTATAAGGGCGGTGCTGACGTCATTTTCGACACCACGGGCTTCTGGCTACCGGCCGCCGTGCCAGCGCTGGCGACCTTCGGCCGAATCGCGATCATTGCCGCCCCGGTGGACGGGCACGTGCAATTGCCGTCGCTGGCGCTGTACCGCAAAGGCGGTTCAGTAGTGGGCATCAACTCGCTGCTTTACGACTGCCAAGCCTGCGCAAAAATGCTCGACCAGTTCGGCCAATATTTCGACCAAGGCACCTTGCCGCTGCCCACCGGCCTGCGCGAATCGCCCCTCAGTGAAGGGCTGGCGCGTTATGCAGACGTGAATCAGGGCGCGAGTGAGAAGGTTATTTTGTTGCCGTAAAGCAACCGGATATGACGCCAATCCCCTGTAGGAGCTGCCGAAGGCTGCGAACCGCGGTTTATCTGAAACACTGCTGTTCGCAGCCTTCGGCAGCTCCTACAGGCGGGCAACAGATTTCTGGTTACCGATTAAATCGCTCCACCAACGCCCTCAACCCGCGTGAGGTGGTTTCCAGTTCCGTGCCTCGGGCCACGGCGGCGTTGGCATTGCTGGCCGACTTGTCGAAGGTCGCCGCGACGTTATTGATCTGCCGGGAGATGTCCTCGGCAACGTGCGCCTGCTCCTCCGACGCGGTCGCCATCTGATGGCCCATGCTGCTGATACGGGCGATGGCCTCGCGAATACCCTGCAACGCATCCTGAGCTTCGATCACCTGCGCCACGCCTTTGTCCGCTTCGCTGATACCCACCTTGGCAATGCTGACTGCTTCGTCAGCGCCTTTCTTCAGCGACTCGATTACCGCCTGAATCTGCTGGGTGGATTCCCGGGTCTTGCCTGCCAGTGCGCGAACTTCATCCGCCACCACGGCAAAACCACGGCCTTGCTCGCCAGCCCTTGCGGCTTCGATGGCCGCGTTGAGTGCCAGTAGGTTGGTTTGATCGGCGATGGCCTGAATCACACCCGCGGCCGACATGATCTGCTGGGTTTCGTTGGCCAGGTTATCCACCGCGTTGCTGATATTGGTGACAGTCCCCGCCAGCCGCTGAATCGCATCACGTGAACTGCCGGCCACTTTGCTGCCCTGTTCGGCCAGCTCGTTGGCGGTGCTCGCTTCGCTGGCGGTGTACTGCACGTGCTTGGCGACTTCGTTGATGGATGCGGCCATTTCCGTCATCGCGGCGGCGGTCAGGTCAGTCTCCGCGCGCTGCTCCAGCAAAGCGTGCTCACTTTGCGTGGACAGATGCGACGAATGCCCGGCAGCTTCGGAGACCTGCGCTGCGAGATCGCTGAGCCGCGTCAATGCGGTTCTGAGGCGCGCGTCCTCGCTGATCAGAATCATCTCCAGTCGCGCGTTGGTGCCGTAAGCGTCGCTGTAAGCCAGAGCGCTGACCGGATCGGTAAACGCTCCCGGCGCGCTGCGGATGATGCTTCCCAGTTGTTGCTCAAAGCGTGCATAGGCCCAGCCACCCAGCGCCAGAAACAGCACCGCCGTCGCGACATGAGCGACCATTCCAGGGAGCAGCACATTGACCCCGACGCCCAACACCGCCGCAATGGCAGGGATCGCCATCACGCTCAAGAAGGCAGCCACATGGCGCGAACCCGCCACGGCTTTCTTTCCGGCACGCAGCCTGGCGTAAAGCGCCTCGGCACGGGCAATCTGCTCACGGGTAGGCTTGACCCTCACGGACTCAAAACCAATCAGGCGGCCCTCTTCGAGGATCGGCGTGACGTATGCACTGACCCAGTAGAAGTCGCCGTTCTTGCAGCGGTTCTTGACGATGCCCATCCAGCTTTTGCCAGCCTTCAGGTAACTCCACATCAGGCCGAAAACCGCTGCCGGCATGTCTGGATGGCGCACCAGATTGTGCGGACTGCCGATCAGCTCCTCCTGAGAGAAACCGCTGATTCTGGCGAACTCTTCGTTGCAATAAGTGATTTTGCCCTTGGTATCTGTCGCTGATATCAAGCGTTGTTCGGCGGGGAAGGTTTGTTCTGTTTGAGTGACATGCTTGGCCATCTTCAGCATCCATATGAAGTTATTCAGGCACCGTGAAAATCCATTTCTATCAAATGGTCTAGGCCTTTAAGTGCGGTAAGTTTAAGGATTAAATCCTTTAAAAACAGTCATTTGCTGAAATTGCTCGGAAATGTCCCATATGACTTCGGGCAGGCCATTCAATTGGACAACTCAAGTGCATAGCAGCACGCACACCCAATTGATGGGGGGAGTATAGATAGCGCCCTGCGCTTATCAAATGCCCATCAAGGTTTCGTGGCGCCCCGAGAATCAACCGTGGCGGGGCTGCGTATCGGCAGCGGGGTCGGGTTCTGGAGAGGGAGGTGATCAGTGGTTGTGAAGGCCCCGCGCTGTCGTGCGGCAGACACCGGACCCTGTAGGAGTGAGCTTGCTCGCGATAGCGGTAGATCTGTCAGGAAATTATCGTCGGACCTGACGCTATCGCGAGCAAGCTCACTCCTACAGACAAGCATTTCAGTTCAGATTGCCCTGTCAGGCACACCTCGGTCCTGTAGGAGTTGTCGGAGGTTACGACGGCGACGAAAGCGATGTGCCTGACACACCGCTGTTCGCAGCCTTCGGCAGCTCCTACAGAAAGCGAGACGGGTTACAACTTAAACGTCCCCACAACCCCCCTCAGCCGCGCGGCTTCCGAGTCCAGCTCGCCGCAGGCCTTGAGCGTTGCGCTGAGGTTGTCGGTGGTGTGGCGGTTGAGTTGGCTGATCTCGTGCACATCCCGGGTGAGTTGGCCGACCGCTGTGGTCTGTTCTTCGGTGGCAGCGGCAACGGTCAGGCACATTTCGTCCATCTCGCTGATGCTCGACACCACGGTCAGCAGGCTCGCTCCGGCCTGGGTTGCCACCCGGACGCTCTGGCTGCCGATTTCGTGGCTGTGCAGCATGGTTTGAGCGGCCTGGGTGGCGCCGGTCTGCAGCGCTTCGATCACTGAGCGAATCTCCTCGGTGGCGTTTTGCGTGTGATGGGCCAGGCTTCTGACTTCATCGGCCACCACGGCAAATCCGCGCCCGGCCTCTCCAGCCCGCGCCGCCTCGATGGCCGCGTTCAAGGCCAGCAAGTTGGTCTTGCCGGAAATCGTCGAAATCACTTCCAGCACCTTGCCGATGTTGGAGCTTTTGGCGTTGAGGTCTTCGATTTGCGAGCGGGTCAGTTCGATGTTTTCCTGCAGGCGGCTCATGGCGGCAACGGTGTTATCCACCAGGCCGCAGGTTGAGTCGATTTGCGAGCGGGCACTGGAGGCACCTTTGGATGCCGCCGATGCACTTGACGCAATCTCCTGCGCCGCCGCGCCCAGCTGTTCGATGGCGGCCGCCACGCTGGTGGTGTAACCGGATTGGTGTTCGGATTTCTCCACGGAGGAGTTGGACGCCGACAGCACCCGGCGTGTGGCTTCACCCAGCGCGCTGGTCGTTGATGAAACCTCAGTGATCGAGGCGTGAATCCGGTCGCCGAAACTGTTGAAGCTGGTCGCCAGCCGTCCGAACTCATCGTTGGAGAGAATCGCAAGTCGGCGCGTCAGATCTCCATCCCCTTGGGCGATATCTTCCATGGCGTGGCCGATCGCATGCAGCGGCCTCATCAGTATCCGAATCGACAAGCCAAGCAGCAACAGCGTGATCAGGCCCGCGACAACCGTGGCGATGATCGCCGAATTGCGGAACGCAGAAACACTCGCCAGCGCCGCTTGCTTGTCCAGCACGATACCGATGTACCAATCCTGTGAGGGCAGGCCTTTGACCGGGGAGAACAGGGTGAACTTTGCGCCATCGGCCGACGTGGCTTCCACCAGCTTGTCGGTGAGCGCGAGGGTGCTGCCGGGAAACAATTCATTAAGGGTTTTGCCGATCAGCGCCTTGTCGGGGTGCACCAGGATCTTGCCCGCTTTGCTCACCATAAAGGCATAACCGCTGCCGTCGAAGGCTTGCGAATTGAGGGTGTTGGAAATCGTCTCGATGCTCAGGTTGGCGCCCAGAACCCCGAGCGTCTCCTGGCCGGAAGGAATGACGGCGGCCTGGGTGATGATCCGGTAATCGATGCCTGCACCGACGTAAGGCTCGGTCATCGCGGTGCCGTTAGCCACGGCGTCCTTGTACCACTGCCGTTGGCGGGCGTCGTAGTCCGCGGGCATCTGCCGTGACGGAAAGATGTGAAAGGCGCCTTCACGGGTGCCGACGTAGGCGCCGATGAACTGCTCGTTCAGCACCTTGTTTTGTAGTCGGGCAAGGGTGTTTTGTGCGCTGGGTTCCTGGCCTATCAGCTCGGCAATGGTCTTGAGCAGAATCAGTCGGCCGTCGAGCCAGCTCTGAATGTCGTCGGCCATGGAGGCAGCCAGCGAGCGGGTGTTCTGTTCGAGTTTCTGTGCGTTATCGTCACGCAGACGAAAATCATTGAATACCGTAAAGGCGCAAAACACCGTCATGATCACCAAGGCGGCGATCAACAATATCTTCTGACTGAACTTGAGATTCTTCATCACTCATTCTCCGGGAATGAATCGGTAAACCATATTTCGAATGCCGCTGCCGACCAATCCCGGGGCAGGGATGAGCAGCCCCGGGATTTATGACTGGCGAGCGTGATGGTCCGCTTGAACAAGCCGGAGTGATTAATCAGAGGTGTAGCTGAGTGTTGGACTAAATGTTACCGACGCGCGTCGCAGTTACCACAAGGCCAATGTGTAACTCAGGATCAAACGTGTTTCATCCAGATCATTACCGAAGTTTGAGCGAACTGTTGCGTTGCGAACTTTAAGGCCTACGTTTTTCAAGGCGCCACTCTGGATGACATAACCGATGTCAGTATTGCGTTCCCACTCTTTACCGGAGTTGCTGCCTGAAACCAGTACGTTGTCACCGCTGACATAACGGCTCATGAACGTCAGACCCGGAACGCCCAGCGCGGCGAAGTTGTAGTCATAGCGCACCTGCCAGGATTTCTCCTGGATGTTGGCAAAGTCGTTGATCTGTACGAAGTTGACCAAGTACGGGTCGCTGTTGGCGATGTACGGGAACGGGTCATCGCCGCTCATGTGCTGATAGGCCGCGCTGAACACGTTGGAGCCCAGGGTGTAGGAGACCATGCCGTTGGCGGCGCGGTTATCGAGGTCGCGGAAGTTGCCTTCCTCGGTACTCTTGGAATAACGCAGGTCGAATTTCAGCGATTGCTTGTCCGCGAGGGGGATCTCGTAGACAACGCCACCAAAATACTGCTGATAGACGTTTTCCAGATTGCCGTAATACAGGCTGGTGCTGAGGGTTTTGCTGAAGTTGTAGGTACCACCGGCAAAGCGGAAGTCATCGCTGACACCGCCGACGCGGTTGCCGCCGAAATCCTGGTAGTCAGAAGAGCTGTTGTACTTGATCTGCTGCAGCTTGCCGCCTTGCAGTACCAGCTTGTCGATGTCCTTGGACGTGACCATTGCGCCTTCAAAAGTGGCAGGCAGCAGGCGCGTGTCGTTGCTCGAAACTACCGGCGTGCGGAAGGCCAGTGAGCCCACTTTAAGCACAGTTTCCGAAACCTTCGCCTTGGCGGTCAGCTCAAGTTTCGAGTATTCGTTCTGCGAGCCACGGCCGTTTTTCGAGCTGAGGTCCGCAGGCAGCAAGCCCGTACCGCCGCTGCCGTCACCGCCGTCGAGTTTGACGCCGACCATGCCCGCCGCGTCGAGGCCAAAGCCTACGAGGCCTGCGGTGTAACCCGACTCCAGGCGCAACATGGCGCCCTGTGCCCACTCTGCAGCGTTATCCCGTTGGGCCGTGGGTGGTCCGTTACGGAAGTCACGATTGAAGTAGAAGTTACGCAGTTCCACGCTGGCCTTGCTGTCAGCAAGGAAGTCCGCCGATGCCGTTAATGGCAAAACCAGGGCGCAAGTACCCATCAATGCAAAAGCCTTGTTAGTCGACATGCTCTATATGCTCCAGATGACGGCAGATTTTTATGATTGAGTTTTATAGTTTTTTTATATGCAAAGTTTCATCTACAGCTTTCTACGGGCAGCACGCGGCAACCAGGGGTAGACCCCCGTTGCGCGTATTACCTGTAAAAAGAAAAGCGTTTAACTAAATAACTGACTTATTTGATGCGGCCAATAACAGAGCCCGCTTCAAAGTAAGCACCTGCCTGTTTGCCGATCTCCACGCTGCCATCGCAAGGCGCGAGAATCGATGTTTCCATTTTCATCGCTTCTACTACTGCGATGGGTTGCCCGACAGTGACCGCTTCGCCGTCTTCGACCAACCAGGTATGCAGGTTGCCCGCCAATGGCGTCAGCACTGCTTTTGGATCAGCTTCGACCGCTGGCGCCGCGCTTTCGCTGGCGCTGCCCGGTGCACTGACCGCCATGCCACGCAGCAACGCGGCAGGCAGGCCCAGTTCGTGGCGCTTGCCGTCGATCTCGATGAAAGTGCGCAGCACATCCGGATCGGCATTCAGCGCGCTACGTGGCGCGATGGTGACCTGTTCGGCGAAATCGGTTTCGATCCAGCGCGTGTGCACGGCAAAGCGATCAGCACCGGTGAAGTCATCATGGTCCATTACGGCCCGATGGAACGGCAGCACCGAGGCAATGCCTTCGATCTTGAATTCAGCCAGGGCGCGGCGGGCACGGGTGATTGCCTGTTCGCGAGTTGCGCCGGTGACGATCAGTTTGGCCATCATCGAATCGAAGGTGCTCGGCACGCTGGAGCCGCTGATCACGCCGCTGTCCAGGCGAACACCCGGACCCGATGGCGGCAGGAATTCGGCGATCAGCCCCGGCGTTGGCAGGAAGCCTTTGCCTGCGTCTTCGGCGTTGATACGAAATTCAAAACTGTGGCCGCGTGGGGTCGGGGTTTCGCTGAACGACAGCGGCAAGCCATCGGCGATGCGCAGTTGCTCGATCACCAGATCGACGCCCGTGGTTTCTTCGGTCACCGGGTGCTCGACCTGCAAGCGCGTGTTGACCTCAAGGAACGACAACGTTCCGTCCTGGCTGAGCAGGAATTCAACCGTGCCCGCGCCGACGTAGCCCGCCTTGGCGCAGATGTCCTGGGCCGACTGGTGAATGCGCGCGCGCTGTTGTTCGCTGATAAATGGCGCAGGCGCTTCTTCTACCAGCTTCTGGTTACGGCGCTGCAGGGAGCAGTCGCGGGTGCCGACGACGACGACCTTGCCGTGTTTGTCGGCGATGATCTGCGCTTCGATGTGACGCGGTCGATCGAGGAACTGCTCAACGAAACATTCGCCACGCCCGAAAGCGGCCTCGGCTTCGCGCACGGCGGAAGCGAACATCTCGGCCACTTCATCCATGCGCCAGGCGACTTTCATGCCGCGTCCGCCACCGCCAAACGCGGCCTTGATGGCAATCGGCAGACCGTGCTGCTCGGCAAAGGCCAGCACTTCGGCTGCGCTCTCCACCGGGCCGGGTGTACCGGCAACCAATGGTGCGCCAACCAGGTGAGCCAGCTTGCGGGCTTCGACCTTGTCACCAAGTACGTCGATGGTTTCCGGGTTGGGGCCAACCCAGATCAGGCCCGCGTTGATCACTGCACGAGCGAAGTCGGCCCGCTCAGACAGAAAGCCATAGCCTGGGTGCACGGCGTCGGCGCCGCTGCGTTTGGCGACGGCGAGCAGCTTTTCGATGTTCAGGTAGGTCTCGGCAGGGCGTTGGCCGTCCAGAGAATAAGCTTCGTCGGCCTGACGCACGTGCAGGGCGTCAATGTCGGCGTCGGCATAAACGGCAACCGACTGCACACCGTAGTCGCGGCAAGCGCGAGCGATGCGGACGGCGATTTCACCACGGTTGGCGATCAATAATTTTTTCATGAATGGTTCTTCACATCGGCAGTTGAAAAAGAGGCTTCTGTGCTGGGCTGCATTTCTTCAAAGGCATCCAGCGGGTTGAAGCGAATCTGCGCATTGACCGGTATCTGTCCTGCCAGATCCAAATGGTGGCTGGCCACACAGGCAATCACTGGATAACCCCCCGTCAGCGGATGGTCGGCCAGGAACAGCACCGGTTGGCCGCTGGCTGGAACCTGGATCGCGCCGACGGCGGTGCCTTCGCTGGGCAACTCTTGATGATTGCTGCGTTCCAGTGGCGTATCACCGGCCAGACGAATCCCGACCCGGTTGGACTGCGAGGTGACGCGCCACAGCTGGCTGCTCAGACGCTTGATGGCGTCTTCGGTAAACCAGTCGGTGCGCGGTCCCATGACCACATCCAGAGTGACAATGTTGGCGGTAGTCGGTAGCTCGAAGGCCGGGGCTTCGTTGAGCGATACGCTGGTGCCCGTAACAGGCGCGGTGAAGCCCAGTCTGTCGCCAGCAGCCAGCGCCTCAGGCCCAAGCTGCGCCAGGGTGTCGGTGGACAAACTACCGAGCACCGGCGTGACGTCGAAACCACCACGGATCGCCAGATAACTGCGCAGCCCGGCTCTGGGTGAACCCAGACTCACACGGTCGCCCGCTTCCAGCTCTATTGGCTGGTAATTGCTGGCTTGCCATTGCAGGCCGCTGGCGTTGGTGATGGTGATTGGGGTCAATGCGCCAGTGATGGCGATTACCGCACGGCCATGGCAAACGAAGCTCAAACCGCCAAGCACCGATTCCACACAGGCCATGTCCGAAGGGTTGCCGACGGCGCGGTTGGCTGAACGCAGAGCACCCAGGTCCAGCGCGCCGGAACGGGATACGCCCTGGCCGGTCTGGCCGGGGCGGCCCATGTCCTGCAAGACGCTGTGCAAGCCAGGGCTGGTGATTTCCAGATACGTATCGGACTGAGCTTTTTCCCGGACCGGTGCAGAAGGCTCGGGCAAGCCGTTGGCTGGCAGCGGACCTGCATCGGTGAAACGCACTTTATAGCCAGGGCGCAGCAGGGCAGGCTCGGCGCGGTTCAGGTCCCACATCTGCAACGGCGTGACGCCGATGATCTGCCATCCACCGGGGCTGGCTTTTGGATAGACGCCGCTGAAGTCGCCCGCCAACGCCACGGCACCCGCTGGGATGCGAGTGCGCGGCGTCTGCCGACGAGGCACCTGGAAGCCTGCGCCGCCCGTCAGGTACGCGAAGCCCGGCGCGAAACCGCAGAAGGCCACGCTGTAGTCATGAGCGGTGTGACGCTGGATCACTTCGGCGCGGCTGATGTTCAGCAGGGTCGCAACCTCGTCGAGGTCTTCGCCGTTGTAATGCACCGGGATTTCCACCCGACGGTGTTCACCCTCGCGGCGCTGGCTGATGTCCTGGCCAGCGATACGGTTTACCAGCGCCTGACGCTCGATGGCGCTGGGGCGGAACTGGATCAACAGCGTGCGCGCGGCAGGAATGATTTCCTCCACGCCCGCGATTGGCTCCGCCGTCAGGGCATCGAACAAAGCGAGGGTCTCGTCCAGATCTTTCAATTCGACGAGCAGGACGTCCAGGTTGACCGGTAGAAAACGCACAGGGAGCTCCTAGACGTGGTAAGTGCTGTCAGGCACGTCGGTGATGAACATGTAGCCAGGCGAATGGGTGATAGCGAAAGGCACACCCGATGCCATGACCGCTGCCTGAGGCGTGACACCGCAGGCCCAGAACACCGGCACTTCGCCGGGCTTGATGTTCACGGCGTCGCCGAAATCGGGACGGCTCAGGTCATGAATACCCAATCGCCCAGGCTCGCCGACATGGACAGGCGCGCCATGCACCGAGGGATAACGCCCGGAAATACCGCTGGCCTCTGCCACGCGATCCGCTGGAATCGGCCGCATCGACACGACCATTTCCCCATGCAAACGCCCGGCTGGGCGGCACGCACGGTTGGTGCGGTACATCGGCACGTTGCAGTCGTCAGTGATGTGTCGCACTTCGATGCCCGCCTCTTGCAGCGCGGTTTCGAAGGTGAAGCTGCAGCCGATCAAGAACGCGACCATGTCGTCGTGTTCGGCCCAGGCGGCAGTGGCGTCGGTCACTTCTTCGGCCAGCTTGCCGTCGCGCCAGATGCGATACAGCGGGATGTCAGTGCGCAAGTCCGCGCCTTCAGCCAGGACCGTGGTGGGGCTGCCTGCATCGCTGACATCCAGGACCGGGCACGCTTTCGGATTGCGCTGCGCGTAGAGCAGGAAGTCGTAGGCCCAGTCCCGAGGTAGCGCGATCAGGTTGGCCTGGGTCATGCCCGGCGCGATACCGGCGGTAGGTTTCACTAGTCCGCCACGGTAGGAAGCACGTGCTTCGTTGGCGGCAGCGATGGCCGCCTTGCGCGCTCGATCAAAGGCATTCATGAGCGCACTCCTGCGAAGGGTTGCAGAGAAACGTCGGCTTGTTCCAGCACCCGACGCAGCTCGCGGGCCATTTCGACCGCTGACGGGCTGTCACCGTGAACGCAGATCGAGTCGGCCTCGATTTTGACCATGCTGCCATCAATGGCTTCGAGGGTGCCGTTGCGAACCAGGCTCAACATGCGTTGGGCAACAAGCTGGGGATCATGCAGCACGGCCCCCGGCTCACGCCGGGAAACCAGAGTGCCTTGCGGCGTGTACGCACGGTCCGCGAAGGCCTCGGCGATGCAGGTCAGACCTTCGCTGCGCGCCAGTTCGATCAAGGTAGAGCCCGCCAGAGCGACCAGTATCAATGTCGGATCGACAGCACGGATCGCCTCGATTACCGCCATTGCCTGGCGGCGGTCGTGGGCGATGGTGTTGTACAAGGCGCCGTGAGGCTTCACATAGCGCACCGAAGTGCCCGCAGCCTTGGCCAGACCTTGCAGCGAACCGATCTGGTAAATCACGTCGGCGGTCAGCTCGTCGCTGGCCACGTCCATGTTGCGTCGGCCGAAGCCGACCTTGTCCGGATAGGAAACGTGAGCACCAATCGTGACGTTCTTTGCGGCGGCGGCTTTCACCGTCCTCAGGATGCCAGCCGGATCGCCAGCATGGAAACCGCAGGCGACGTTGGCGCTGGTCACGATGTCGAGCATCGCGACATCGTCGCCCATGCTCCAGGCGCCGAAGCTTTCACCCAGGTCGCTGTTGATGTCTATGTTTGGCATTGTTTGACTCCTTGGCCTCTATCTAACTCAGACCACATTGAGGAAGGCGAAGATCGGCCCAATGGATTTGATCGCCATGTACCAGGTCAGCAGGCAAGTCAGAGCACCGAGCACCAACAGCCAGCGTGGGTAATGGTAGCCGCCCATCATGTCGGACCGGCGCCAGCCGACGTAGATGAACAGGCTCAGACCGATTGGCAGCACCAGGCCGTTGAAACCACCTGCGAACAGCAGAAGTGCGGACGGCGCAGTGCCCATCAGCACGTAGACCAGCAGCGATATGGCAATGAATATCGTTGTAGCGCGGTTACGACCCTGTTCGGTGATGTTCGGTTTAAATACCGAGATAAAGGAGATGGACGTGTAAGCAGCACCGATCACGCTGGTGATAGCCGCAGCCCAGAGGATCAGGCCAAAAGCGCGCAGACCGAACTGACCGGCCGCAGCCTCGAAGGCTTGTGCTGCAGGGTTGGCGCCTTGCCCCGAAATGTCGATAACCACGCCGCTGGCAACAACGCCCAGAATGGCGAGAAACAGAACGTAGCGCATCAGGCCGGTAACCAGAATGCCACTCAAGGCTGCCCGGGTAACCGCTTCAAGATTCTCTTCGCCGGTGGTGCCACGGTCCAGCAGCCGGTGGGCGCCAGCGTAGGTGATGTAGCCACCGACAGTGCCGCCGACGATGGTTGTGATGGTGGCGAAGTTGATTTGATCAGGCATCACTGTCTGATACAGCGCTTGACCCAGTGGTGGGTTGGACGCAAAGGCAACGAACACCGTCAGGCCAATCATCAGCAAGCCCAGCCAGACGATCAGCTTGTCTACAGCAAGGCCGGCACGGTGCGAAGAAAATATCCCGATGGCCAGCAGTGCGCTCAAGCCACCGCCCCATTTGGGATCAAGGCCCATCAGCGCATTCAGGCCCAGACCGGCACCGGCGATGTTACCGACGTTGAACACCACGCCACCGAAGATCACCAGCACGGCCAGAAAATAACCGCTGCCCGGAATTGCCTTGTTGGCCAGTTCTGCGGCGCGCATGCGGGTCAGAGTGACGATTCGCCAGATATTAAGTTGCACAACGAAGTCGATCAGGATCGACGCCAGGATACCGAACGCAAACGCGGCCCCCATCTTGGCCGTGAACGTCGCGGTTTGAGTAATGAAGCCGGGTCCGATAGCGGAGGTTGCCATCATGAAGATGGCGGCGACTAAAGACGCCCGCCGCGTCTTTGTGAACTCTAGAGTGGTCGTTGTCACGGCTTCATTCCTACGGTGAGAGATAACCCGATAGAGCAATGTGCATGCCAATTCCCTTAAATCGCTTCTAAGGTGTAGGTGCATAAAGGATTTATTGTTGAACAATCCTTATGGCTTGGTTGAGTCATGGGCACCATTTTGTTACTTCTTCGCCTGCCGGTGCTACTTAATGACGCACGGAGCACGCTGCAACCTTGTGCCTTGCACTAAGCTCTGATCGAATACCCGGCGCGGTTTTTCTCATCCTGGATCCTTTATGAACGACACTTCTCCCGCTCTTCCTCGCACCCTGGGAGAAACGATCACCCAAGAAATACGCAGGATGCTGGTCGAGGGCGAACTGGTGCCCGGCCAACGCCTGTCAGAAGCCGCACTGGCCGAGAATCTGGATATTTCCCGCAACACCCTCAGAGAAGCATTCCGCGTCCTGACCCGTGAAGGTTTGCTCAAGCACGAACCCAACCGTGGCGTGACCGTTGCGGTGCCTGATATGGGTTCGATCATCGACATCTACAGAGTGCGCCGCTTCATCGAATGCACAGCACTCGCTCAAGGCTACCCCCAGCATCCCGGCGCCGTGCACATGCGCGAAGCCGTCGAATCCGGCGTCCGCGCTCGCGAAGCTCAGGACTGGATAGCCGTCGGCACCGCCAACATGAAGTTCCACAAATCCATCGTCGAACTCGCCGACAGCCCACGGCTGGTGGTCTTCTACGGCCAAATCTCCGCCGAACTACGCCTGGCCTTCGGCCTCCTCAACGACCCGAAATTCCTCCACTTGCCCTACCTCGACATGAACGCCTCCATCCTCCAGTGTCTGGAAGAGGGCAAAGCAGGCGAGGCGACGGCGATGCTGGAGTCGTACCTGGTGCAGTCCGAGCGGACAGTGCTGGCGGCTTATGAGCGGAGTTTGAAGAGGTAGGGAATGCTCGGGCTAACGCAGAACCTGTAGGAGCAATCGGAGGTTACGACGGTCGCGAAGGCGGTGTGTCAGACAAGCTCAAATCGATGGATGACCAAACGCCTGGAGCTCACGAGCCACGCGAGGCAGCGATGGCGGTGTGACTGACACACCGCTTTGCGGCCGTCGTAATCTCCGACGGCTCTCATAAAAAAATAACTATCTGAATTGAAAGACTCTTCTGTAGGAGCGCGCTTGGTCTGGGCCGCATCCGGACGATAGCGTCGGGTAAAACAAAACATCTTTTGCAGACCAACCGCATCGTCCGGATGCCGCCCAGACCAAGCGCGCTCCTACAGGAAAAATGCATTTCGATTTACGCTTTCTTCAGCGTCCACAAGTTGTAGCCGCTCCCAGGCTCGCGCTGATGCAAAACAGCGGCGTTAAGAGGCGGCTTTGAACCGGCGGTCAATCAGCATCGATGGTTTGCTTGACGATCTCATCCATTTTGCTGGTGATGTTGAAGCTGCGTACATCCCAACGCTGGTCCGCTTTGTACAGCGTCAAATTGAGCAGAAGAGGGCGCTGTGTCATGCCAATGATGTACGTCAAACGCACCAGACGCGTGCCGATGGCTTCAGTGCTATACAACTCGCTGTAGCTGTATTTACCCCAACTCTTTGCCGCCGAAATGAAACTGCCCTTGAACTGTTCAGTATCAGAGTCATTGAAATTGCGAGACAGCGTATCGAAGGCACCCTCGAAGTCATTGGCTTCTATCTTCGAAATGAAGCCCGCCGGAATGCCGTCATAGGCCTCCTCCGCACGTGCGTTGAAAGCACAAACGATCAGCATCAGTGCAAGCATCAGCTTTGCGATTTTCATCAGGTTCCATCCTTGTGGACAAAGGCTTTAGGCAGCAAAACGGCTTATCCGCTTGCGTTAGCAAATCGGCAGATGGGGTGAGTTCTTTAGGGAGGGTGGCGGGGTGTTGGGCAACAAAAGCCCACCTTTCGGTGAGCCTCTTTTGGTACTGCGTACGGGGCGACACCAAGAGTCGAATGGTTTCATAAGCTATTTAGCTAGTTGGACTCGAGGGTTCGTACGAGTCTACTTTCAAAGCTTTCTCAAGATTTCCGTACGCGTGAAGATCTTGCTTAAACAACGGCATGCCCGGCATCGACTCTACAGCTGCCGGCCACTCGCCTATGAAACTGCGGCAGTTAATGTGTCAAACGCCAACCACGTCAGAGTTAGAGCAGTTCCATGGTGGCTAGGGAATCGGCCATGCGGTAGCCCATCGCTTTGTAACCCGCCTGGCGCTTATCCCACATCCTCATTAGCGCGACATTACCCTCGTCAACGAAGTCGATTACTCGCACGTCTGCCTTATCGGCATGTGATCGATGCAGCCGCCCCGCATATTGCTGAAGAATACCCTTCCATGAGATGGGCATCGCCAACACCAGAGTGTCCAGGGGCGGATGATCGAAACCTTCACCTACTAGCTTTCCTGTTGCCAACAGCACTCGTGGAGCATCAGGGGGAAGTGACTCAAGCTCATTCAGGCGGGAAATGCGTTGTTTCTTAGGCACTCGTCCGTGAAGGGTGAACAGGTTATGCACGCGAGTCTTCAATTCTAATTCCAAGGCGTCCACATGTTCCGTTCGCTCAGTTAAAACCAAGATTTTTCTGCCCTCGTTGTACGCCAGTTCAATCTCCGACACGATTCTGGCTGTCCGCGCAGAGTCGTTCGCTAGATGTCTAAAAACGTCCTGAATCCCAGAGCCATTAGGGATCACTATTGGTTTGGACAGCAGTCGAGGCACGACAGAGAGGTCATGAGGCGCATTCGCTGGTCTGGCAGCAGAATGTCGGATGGGTCCGCATTGCATAAAAATAATCGGCTGCTGCCCATCTCGGCGCACTGGCGTTGCCGTAAGTCCCAGGACGTAACGCGCTGTCGCGCTCCGCAATAGTGCCTCGAATGACACTGCTGATAGGTGATGACATTCATCAACGATGATCTGGCCGTAGTTTTTTACCTGATCGCTGATCTCGCCTTTTCGCGATAACGACTGCATGACGGCGATGTCGATGATGCCTGTAAGCTTTGATTTACCGCCCCCAAGAGAACCAACGACCCCATTCCCGACTCCCAAGAACGCCTGCAAGCGTTCTTGCCACTGCCTTAACAGTTCCGTCCGATGTACAAGCACCAGCGTGTTGATGCCTCGTGCGGCAATCAACGCAGCGGCACTGACTGTTTTACCGAAAGCTGTCGGCGCGCAAAGGATGCCGGTGTCATGACCACGCATTGCGCTGACAGCCGCCTCTTGGTCAGGACGTAGGGTCCCGAGGAAGCTCACGTCGATGGGGTCGCCCGCGAAGCGTTGGTCTATAAGAATGGGGGTAACCCCGTTTTCTTCTAGAAGCTCCAGTGCAGCGTCCAAACAACCACGCGGTAACGCAATATGTTTGGGGAAGTTCTGGGCGCAGCCGATAATTCTTGGCTTGTTCCACACTGACATTCGCATGGCCTGTGCTTTGTAGAATTCGGGATTTTGAAAGGCCGCGAGTCGGACAAGCTGGTTGGCCAATGGCTGCGGTAAGTCTGATTTTTCAAAGTAAATTAAGTTAGCCAGGGTGATGCTGACGTCAGCAGGCAACGGACATGTCAATTTACTTGATTTCGGTTCGCGATTTTTCCAAGGTTCTGTATCAGCCTCTTCTTCGACATAGGCGACCCCAAGAGGATCTCGATTACCCATCGCCTGGATAATAACGGGCTGGATATCTTCTGGACTCATGCGCTGAATCGATGCCAGGAAGGCCCATTGATCAGAATGAGGCACAAGCGAGTCGTTCACAAAAACGCTATTGTTTTGGGCCCTGGCCCTCTTTTGTAAAGGGAGTGCGATGAGATTTCCGAAGCCGCCCTTCGGCATGTAGTCCTGGTTTGGAAACAGTCGATCATAGGAGCTGAGTGCCAACTGCCGCGTACGCTCACAGGCATGACTGATGATTGCGGCACCGAGGCGACGTGCATCGCAAGCAGGAACATTACGCTCAAAGAAAACCCAGGCATGAGCGCCTTGGCCTGAGCGCGATATTTCCAGCGCCACCGGGACGTTCAGCTCATGGCACGACTGCACAAAAGCTTTGGAATCATCACGCCATTCGGCCTCATCGAAGTCGACTGCCAAAAAATAACAAGTGTCATCAGAGAGTAGGGGATAGACACCAACGACCACTTCGCCCGCCAGATGGCGATAGACCACCTCATCGGTCAGCGGAAGCAGCTGGCGGTTACCGCAGTCGCCACATTTAATTCGGGGCTTCTCACAAACGCCAGGCCGCCATTCGTTTGCGCAAGCGGGTGCGTATCCTGATTTGCCTGCCTTGCTTTCCCAGCGGATGGGATAAACGTCCGTCCTGCCACGGAACAAGCTTCGGAATAGGGCAAGCTTTCCGTCAGTATCGAGTTGCTGTGATTGTTCTGCTTGGACAATCGCTATCTTGACTGGCTCAGCAGGCGGGCGCCATTCGATGCCATGAGCATCCAGCAAGGCAACCAGTCTTGCGTTCTCGGCTTTAAGCGTCGCTATCAGACTCGGGTCTATCACCGCCCTGCGCCCCTACGTTGACTGAGGGTTGTGGTCTCGAGCTATGACCCTCCGTTCACCACTAAAACACAGGGGCTATCAAACAGCGAAAGTCATATTCAGGGGGCAAGAGGCCATCCATACCCGCTGTTAGGCAGAGGTTAACGCGGATCAGGTTCAAACTAAATCAGACGGTAGAGACTCAGTGAGTAAGAATCGACCTACAGTCAAATCGTCCTGAGTGCCAGATTTTGCATTCTGGTAGACCCAGTCACGGATGTAGCTTAGAACCCGATTTGCACCTTCTATTGTCTCAGCAAGCTCTATCGGGCGTTCGCCATCAAGATATGGGTTGGGTTGCTCCATCCACCGGTGAGCGGCAGCTCGACTTCCTCGGACTGGGATCGCAAGGTCCAGAATTTCCTTCATCAGCTCGGGTTGGGCATACCAGGATTCAGGCTTGGTCGTCGGACGCTTTCCTGGGATGACTCGAGGCAGTTGACACGCAGAGAGCTCATCGATGGTTATATGCCGACGAGTCCAATGGGCTAGCTTGATGAGGTCCGTGTTTGGAGGGCGGGTGTGGTCTGTCGTAGGAACAACCACTCCGACTTTCACTGAAGTGTGGGTCCTGATCATGCTGAGCGCTGGCGCAATATCGGTATCGTTAGTGACAATGACCGCGTGGTCTATCTGGCCTGTTATGGCGTCGTGATAGACCTGAAGCGCAAGGTTCACATCACTTTGCTTCTCCTCGACCTTCCATGCCTGGATCTCCTGACAATCTCGAGGCAGGCGAGAGGGATATTCAGCATCAACAATTCTGACCTTCATTTTGTTGACTGCGTAATAGCCTTCGATCAGCTCGATACGACCGTTGTGCCGCTTTCGCAACGCGGTATGGTAGCGAGCCTGAGAAGATACCGAGTCGGGCGCGCGAGCAACCGACTCGATGATTTTTGCGGTAAACAGCTTTATGGCATTCACAGGGAGTAGCGAGGATTGTCGAATTCGGCCCTCGTCATCCTTGACCAGTGCCGACGGCAGGATGTGCTTTTCAAAAAGATGCAACAGGTCTAGCCACTTGTATGGCGTTCCTTTCAAGCAGCCGTAGTAAAAGTTGTAACCATCAACGTAGATGCGAGTGCGCAGCAGCTCTGGCTCAGGCAATCCCTGCATTTTCCATACTCCAGATGCGAAAAAACCGGCTTGCGCCGGCTTTTTCCCCCTCCAACCAGATGGTCGAGCCACGCCGGTCGTGAGGGTTAGTTGTTGCGCGCAGTATCGCGCAATCCTAACCCCCTATGCAAATCTGAATAAGGTCGATGATCGGGGGGACTGTTGTTGCGCGGTTGGCCGAAAGATTGCTCGCGAGCAAGCTCAGCTCCTACTAGGCGGGTAGCAGCGCAGGCTGCGCGCCCACTGGCCACAAGCAAAAAAGGCCCACCTTTCGGTGAGCCTTTTTTGGTACTGCGTATGGTGCCGGCACCAGGAGTCGAACCCGGGACCTACTGATTACAAGTCAGTTGCTCTACCAACTGAGCTATACCGGCGTGATGGGCGCTGAGTATATAGATATTTTTGTGGCTGTAAACCTTAGCTCACTGATTTCGTTTAAAAATTTTCCGAATGGTTTTGGCTGCTGTGTTCCGCTGGCGGGCGTGGGCTGTTGCGGGTGTATCGGCGCTGAACGGCCAAGCTGGAGAGCGCTTGGTCGGGTGGCTTGGGGTTTTGTGGGGTTTTGTGCGGTGGGCTTCAGGTTGGGGGTGTGGGGCGGTTTCTGGGGGGAAAGGTTGTTAAGATGGCGCGTCGCCACGGATAGCTTGTTCAATGCCCAAAACACGCACTTATTACGACGAGCTGAATGTCTCGCGGGATGCTTCTGCTGATGAGATCAAGCTCGCCTTCCGCAAGCTTGCGCAGCAGTTGCACCCGGATCGTAACCATACGGCCAATGCCTCGGATCTGATGGCGGTGGTCAATGCGGCGCATGATGTGTTGGCCGATCCGCAGAAGCGTGCCGAGTACGACGCGACGCTGATTCGTGAGGCGCAGTTGGCCCGGCAGGCGGCGGCTCAGCGGCGGCAGGCCGGGCCGCAGCGTGCGCCTGTGCAGTCGGCTTCCAGAGCTCAGACTCGTCCTTCGGCCAAGGCCAAAAAACCGAAACCTAAACCTGCCCGGCGCGGCTCTGCCATGCGTTGGGCGGCAGTGTTTCTGGTGGCAATCGGCGCTGGAGCCTGGGTGGGTTACGACCGTGACGCGGGCAAGGCTGCGATTGTGCCGCCGTTGGCGCAGGAGATGCCGATTGTTGTGCAGCCTCCCGTTGCTGTCGCGCCTGCGCCCGAAGAGTTGCCGGTGAGCAGTCCGATAAAAGTCGTTGAGCCGGGCGAGCCTGAATGCGTGCCGCCGCCACTGGATCCGATGGGCGCGCCTTGGCCGGTGGCGGCCGGATATATCCCTGGGATGCCGATGTTGCGCGATGGTGGTTGGTCGGAGATCACGGTGGATAACACCGCTGGCGATAAGCCGGTCTACGCCAAGGTCACCGATGCCAGCGGCAAGCGCGATTATCGCCACGCGTATATTCCGGCCCGCGGGCGCTTTACTTTTGGTCGGATGGACGTCGGTTATTACCAGCTCAAATACAAGATGCTCGATACCGGTTGTGCGTATGCGTCGAGTCGGATTCGTCTGGAGGAAACTCTGGTGGGCGACCGGATCAAGTCGAGTATGTACAAGCTGACGTTGCGTAAATTGGCGACGCGTAATTCGCAGTTCTCCAATGTGCGTAGTGAGGAATTCTGATCGGCAGGTGCACCGCGTCGACCTCGCCGGGAGTTTGGTCATCCAGGTCCACCGAGTTATCGTTATTCGCGAGCCAGCTCGGCTCCCACATGTGCAGCTTAAAGTGGGACCGGCCGGGCGGCGCTCCGCTTTAGCCGGCAAGGCGGCACGTCAGTCAACAAGATAGGCAGGGGATGTGCTGGCCTCTTCCCGGCTAAAGCCGGTCCCACTACGATTGGCGCCAATAGAGCCCGCTTTTGCAGGACATCTCTCTTTCTTTTGAAGGAAATTTCCGAGAGAATCCCCGGCCTCTTGCGCCACTCAAATTCGGTCTCTAGTCTGCGCCGGTCGCTGCTTATCAGCGATCGGGTTTAGTCGCCCGGCTGTTGAGTTAAGGCGCATGTGTCACCGTTTTGGTGGCTGTGCGCAGGGCACCTTCGGGTGCGCCGGTTTCTTAGCTCGCCGGTCGACTAACCTGCGTACAGCCGCCACCTTTTCGTTTAGTCGCGACGGGGTGGCAGCCAGACTATGGAGCTGAGTCATGTTGAATACCCTTACCGAAATCCCCGATGCCCACGAACTGGTCCTCAAACCTTCGGCCGTCAAGCGGGCGTTGTCGCATTACCTGCCTGTTTTCAAACCGCAGAGTGAAGAGGCAGAGGCGTTTATCGATATCGAGGCCACGCTCGTTCATGCGACCGAGTTTCTGCGTTGCGCGGCGGCTACAGCGTCGGAGCTGGGCGAGGTGTTGAGCGGATCGAATCGCGATCTGGCGCTGACGGCCATGCATATGGTCGAGATGGCCAAGGTGATGGTGGAGCGGTCGCTGGAGTGTGTTGAGGTGGTTTGAAGTCGCACAATCCTGTAGGAGCTGCCGAAGGCTGCGAATGCGGTTCGCAGCCTTCGGCAGCTCCTACAAGGGGTGGTCAGATCAGCAAACGCAGCACATCTGGCATTTGGCTCATGGCCGCGAGGTTGTTGATGACCAGCATGTCCAGCAGCTTGAGGACCATGAACGCCAGGATCGGCGAGATGTCCAGGCCGCCCAGGTTAGGCAGGATGCGGCGCAGTGGGGCGAGCATGGGTTCTGTGATCTGGTTGACCAGTTCAGCGCCAGGGTTGTGGCTGGCAGGGGCGACCCACGACAGGATCACGCTGACGATCAAGGCAAAGAAGAAGATCTTCAGGAACAGCGCCGTTACGCCGATGATCGACCAGATCAGCAAATGCAGCGGGTCGCCCGTGGTGCCGTATGCCAGCAGCAGGGTCAACGCCATCAGAATCATTTGCACGATAATAGCCAGCACCAGCGACGACATATCCAGGCCAAACACGCTCGGGATGATCCGGCGCAGGGGCTTGAGCAGCGGCTGGGTCGCGCGAACGGCGAATTGGCTCAGCGGGTTGTAGAAGTCGGCACGCACCAGTTGCAGCACAAAGCGCAACAGGATGATCAGCAGGTACAAGCTGCCAATGGTTTGCAGTATGTAGATTGCAGCGGTGTTCAGTCCGATCATTCGGTCTGCTCCTCAATGGCCTGAAAAAGTTACTTGCCCAGTTGCTCGGCCATTTCTGCCGAGCGATGTGCGGCGGCGGTCAGCGCAGTTTCTACCAACGCTTCGAAGCCCCCGGCCTGGAATGACTTGATTGCAGCTTCCGTGGTGCCTGCTGGCGAAGTCACGCGGCGGCGCAGCTCGGCAGCATCCACATCGCTGCCAGTGGCCATCAGCGCAGCACCCAGCGCGGTTTGTTGGGTCAGTTGTGCGGCCACGTCCTGTGGCAGCCCGAGTTTCACGCCAGCGGCAGTCATGGCTTCGATCAACAGAAAGAAATACGCCGGGCCGCTGCCGGAAACGGCGGTGACCGCGTCCAGTTGTTGTTCCTCTTCAAGCCACAGCGCGATGCCGACCGCCGACAATAATTGCTCGGCTTGCTCACGCTGTGCTTCGTTGACTTGCTCGGTAGCGTACAGGCCGCTGACGCCCTGACGCAGCAGCGCCGGAGTGTTGGGCATGCAGCGCACGATAGGTTGCTCGCCCAGCCAGTTTTTCATGCTGGCGCAGGTGATGCCGGCGGCAATCGAAACCACCAACTGATGAGGTTTGAGGCTCGGGCGCAAAGCTTCGCACACGGCTTTCATGGCTTGCGGCTTGACGGCGATCAGCACCACATCGGCGCCTTCCACGGCTTCGGCGTTGTCAGCAAACACAGCGATGCCATGTTCGGCAGCGATTTTGCCGCGTGTTTCAGCGCCTGGATCGCTGGCGCGGATCGAGTCGGCTTCGACGCCTTGGGCGCGCAGCCCTCCGATCAGGCTGGCAGCCATGTTGCCTGCGCCGATAAAGGCAATGCGGGTCGTGCTCATGTCGGTTTCCTTGTCAGAGATCATGGCTGGCCGTAATCACGGGCGCCAAAAAGGGCAGTGCCGATCCGGACCCAGGTCGCACCTTGTGCGATGGCGGCCTCCAGGTCGTGGCTCATGCCCATGGAGAGGGTGTCCAGCGGCAGGTCCAAGTGCTGCTGCAAGGTCTGCACCGCTGCAAACGCGGCGTTCTGTTCAGCGGGATCGTCCGTAGGTTCCGGGATCGCCATCAGGCCGCGCAGCTGCAAGCGCGGTAACTGGCTGATGGCTTCGGCCAGCGCGGGCAGGTCAGCGGGGGTGCAGCCGGATTTGCTGGCTTCGCCACTGACGTTGACCTGGATGCAGATATTGAGCGGCGGCAAGCCTTCTGGGCGTTGCTCGGACAGGCGTTGCGCGATTTTCAAGCGATCCACTGAATGCACCCAGGCGAAGTTCTCGGCAATAGCGCGAGTCTTGTTCGACTGAATGGGGCCGATGAAATGCCAACACAAGGGCAGGTCGGCCAATTCGGCCTGTTTACCCAGGGCTTCCTGCAAATAATTTTCGCCAAAATCGCGCAGGCCAGCCGCGTAAGCTTCACGCAATGCCTCGGCGGGCTTGGTTTTGCTGACTGCCAGCAGGCCAATAGTGGCCGGATCACGCTGCGCCGCTTGGGCCGCTGCGTTAATTCGCTCGCTGAGCGTTGAAATGTTCGCTGCTATCGTGGACATTGATTTGCGCCAGCAGGGCTAAAGTCTGCGGCATTCTATGTGATTGAGGAGCTGTATGGATATTACCGAGCTGCTGGCGTTCAGTGCCAAGCAAGGCGCATCGGACTTACACCTCTCGGCCGGGCTGCCGCCGATGATTCGTGTCGATGGCGATGTGCGCCGGATCAACCTGCCTGCGCTGGACGCCAAAGCGGTGCAGGAACTGATCTACGACATCATGAACGACAAGCAACGTCAGGATTTCGAAGAGCTTCTTGAGACTGACTTCTCGTTCGAAGTGCCAGGGGTTGCGCGCTTTCGGGTCAACGCCTTCAACCAGAATCGTGGCGCGGGGGCGGTGTTTCGGACCATCCCGGCGAAAATCCTCAGCCTCGAAGAACTGGGCATGGGAGAAGTGTTTCGCAAGATTACCGACGCTTCTCGCGGCCTGGTCCTGATCACCGGGCCGACCGGTTCGGGCAAGTCGACCACGCTGGCGGCGATGATCGATTACCTGAATATCAACCGCCATCACCACATTCTCACCATCGAAGACCCGATTGAATTCGTGCACGAGTCCAAGAAGTGTCTGGTCAACCAGCGTGAAGTGCATCGCGACACACTGGGCTTCTCTGAAGCCTTGCGCTCGGCGCTGCGGGAAGACCCGGATGTAATTCTGGTGGGCGAGATGCGCGACCTGGAAACTATTCGTCTTGCGCTGACGGCCGCGGAAACCGGTCACTTGGTGTTCGGCACGCTGCACACCACGTCGGCGGCGAAAACCATCGACCGGATCGTTGATGTGTTTCCGGCGGCGGAAAAATCCATGATCCGCTCGATGCTGTCCGAGTCACTGCATGCAGTGGTGTCTCAGACGCTGCTCAAGAAGATTGGCGGCGGGCGCGTGGCGGCCCACGAAATCATGATGGGCACGGCGGCGATTCGTAACCTGATCCGCGAAGACAAAGTCGCGCAGATGTACTCGGCGATTCAGACCGGCGGACAGTTGGGCATGCAGACGCTGGATATGTGCCTGAAGGATTTGGTCGCCAAGGGCCTGATCACCCGCGAGGCTGCGCGTGAAAAGGCCAAGATGCCGGATAATTTCTGAGGAGTAAGGCACCCGTAGGAGCTGCCGAAGGCTGCGAAAGCGATGTGTCTGACACAATGCTTTCGCAGCCTTCGGCAGCTCCTACAGTGGAGGCGCGCCTTTATATCAGCGCTGAACAACCCGCAACGGCGCGTTTTTCTGCTTAGGCAGTACACGTTTGGCAACCATGTAGTGGCTGTTCCAGTACGGCTTTTTCAGCGTGTCGACGGTCACTGCCTTGCCACGGCGCGGGGCGTGGACGAAGCGGTCATTGCCCAGGTAAATGGCGACGTGGTTGACCTTACGGCTCTTGATGTTGAAGAACAGCAGGTCGCCGGGCTTCAAATCCTTGCGATCCACTTTCTGCCCGTGACCTTCGGCCATGGCGTTGGACGTGCGTGGCAGATTGACCTCACTGACGTCGCTGAAGGCGTATTTCACCAGCCCGCTGCAATCCAGGCCTTTACCTGGCGTGCTGCCGCCCCAACGATAAGGTGTACCGACAGCTTTCAGAGCGCGGCTGACAACCGAGTTGCTCTGTTTGGCGCTGGGTGCACCCTGCATCTGGGCAGTGGCGACGGCTTTCGAATTCTTGATGGGCGCGTTGTGTTGAATCTTTGCCCGGGTGCTGCGGCCTTTTGGAGAGATGACAGGCGCAGGCTCGTTGACATGGGTGGACGCGATGGCTGGCGAAGAATGAGTTTTCGCGGTGTAGCCGGTGAAGCTCGCGGGTAGTTGTTGCTCACGATTGGTGGCATGAGCGGCCAGAGGCATAAGCAGGCAGATGGTTAGCCATGACTTGAAAAATGGACGCATTCGGCAGGGCTCTTATGGGTTAGCGCGCAACTTTATAACAGCTTTTTCTGTGATTCTGATCACCGTTTACGCCATCAATATGGAGCGATCGTTTCACTTTGCGCGACAAACTCTCTCAAAACCCGCAGCAATCCCTTGTGGTACAAGGGTTTGGAATAAGCGCCAGAGGTTCCTGCCATACGTCGGAAGATCATACAAAAGTCACAATCTTTACCAATATTTTTTTCTATCAGGGCAAAAGAGGTCGCAAATGAACACCTATCAAGTTGAACCCCAGCGTCAGGATACCCACAGCAAAGTGCTGGGTTACCTGTTGTGGATTGTCGGTTTCACCGGCTCTCATCGCTTCTATTACGGCAAGCCAGTGACCGGTACGATCTGGTTTTTCACGTTGGGTCTGTTTGGCATCGGCTGGCTGATCGACCTGTTCCTGATCCCGGGGATGGACCGCGAAGCTGATCTGCGCTTTACCGCAGGTTCGACCGACTATAGCGTCGCGTGGATTCTGCTGGCGTTCCTGGGTGTGTTCGGCGTGCATCGCATGTATCAGGGCAAATGGATCACCGGGATCATCTACTTCTTTACCGGCGGGCTGTTTCTGGTGGGCGTGCTGTATGACTTCTGGACGCTGAACGACCAGATATCGATCAAGAATGCACGGCGCGGGTGATGCACTGTAGGAGCTGCCGCAGGCTGCGAAGGCGGCATTTCAGCAAGCCCGATTTCGCAGCCTTCGGCAGCTCCTACAAATTGGGTGTTGCGAGGGCGAACGAAGATCCCCTGTGGGACCGGCTTTAGCCGGGAAAGCAGTCGTTGGGTCGGGACAGATTCGTTGCCTGTCTCGGCCTCTTCCCGGCTAAAGCCGGTCCCACGTCGTCACATCCGTTAGCGGGCAAACAAAGACCACCCACAGAGGTAGCTGAGTCCGTTAACCCGTATGCGTAATCCGCCCGTCCACAATGGTGTAGCGCACCGCTCCAGGCAGGCAGTGGCCGAGGAACGGGCAGTTTTCGCCTTTGGACAGCCAGGTCTCGCCAGCCACGGTTGAAGCCGCTGGGTCGAACAGGACGATGTCGGCTGGCGAACCGGCGCTCAGTTGCCCGGCTGGCAGACGCAGTGCCGCAGCAGGGCCGCTGCTCAGGCGGGCGATCAGGGTTGGCAGGTCCAGCACACCATCTTCAACCAGGGTCATGGCCAGTGGCAGCAGCAACTCGACGCTGCTGATCCCCGGCTCCGTCGCGCCGAACGGGGCCAGCTTGGCGTCGCGTTCGTGTGGCTGGTGGTGGCTGGAGATCGCGCTGATCACGCCGGACTTCACCGCCTCACGCAAACCATCGCGGTCCGCACGGGTGCGCAGCGGCGGTTGCACGTGATACAGGCTGGAGAAGTCGATCAACGCCTCGTCGGTCAGGATCAACTGATACAGCGCCACATCGGCAGTCACCTTTAAACCACGAGCCTGTGCCTGGGCGATCAACGCCGCGCCGCGAGCGCTGGTCAGTTGGCTGAAGTGGGCACGCACGCCGCTTTGCTCGACCAGCAGCAGATCCCGAGCCAGGGCCACGGTTTCAGCGGTTTCGGGAATACCGGCCAAGCCAAGGAAGCTTGCCGTCGGGCCTTCATGAGCCAGGCCACCATCGGCCAGATCACGATCCTGAGAGTTGAAAATTACCGTCAGGTCGAAGGTCGCCGCGTATTCCAATGCACGGCACAGGGTGCGGGTGTTGCGGAAGCTCTCCAGACCGTTGCCAAAGGCGACGCAGCCCACATCGCGCAACGCGACCAGTTCTGCCAGTTGCTCGCCTTCCAGGCCCTTGCTGAGGGCGCCAATCGGGAACACCTTGCTATGCCCGGCTTCCCGGGCGCGGTCGAGGATCAGCTCGGCGACGGCGGAGGTATCCAGAATCGGCTTGGTGCGCGGCGGGCAGCACAGGCTGGTCACGCCGCCGGCAGCAGCGGCGCGGGTTTCGCTGGCGATCGTGCCTTTGCGGCTGTAGCCCGGTTCGCGCAGGGCGACGTTCAGGTCAACCAGCCCGGGCGCGGCGATCAGGCCGGTGGCGTCGATGGTTTGTACGGGTTCGAAACCGGCTGGCGCGGCGCCGATGGCGAGTATTTTGCAGGCTTCCAGATGCAGATCGGTGACTTGATCCAGACCGCTGTTGGGGTCGATGACGCGAGCGCCGAGGATGCTGAGCTTCACTGGGCGTTCTCCTGTTCGAATTGTCGTTGCGCGGTCTGGCCGCTCATGGCCATGGACAGCACGGCCATGCGCACGGCGATGCCGTAAGTCACTTGATTGAGGATCACCGAGTGCGCGCCATCGGCTACTGCGGACTCGATTTCCACGCCACGGTTGATCGGGCCGGGGTGCATCACGATGCAGTCCGGTTTTGCACCGGCCAGACGTGCAGTGGTCAGGCCGAACAGGCGGTAAAATTCGCCTTCGCTCGGTAGCAAACCGCCCTGCATGCGTTCACGTTGCAGGCGCAGCATGATCACCACGTCGACATCTTTCAGGCCCTGGGCCAGGTCGGTGTAGACCTTCACACCGTACTGCTCGACGCCAACCGGCAGCAGGGTTTTCGGGCCGATCACGCGGATGTCCGGGCAGCCCAGCGCCTTGAGCGCGATCATGTTCGAACGGGCGACGCGCGAGTGCAGGATGTCGCCGACGATGGCCACGGACAGGTTTTCGAAACCGCCCTTGTGACGGCGAATGGTCAGCATGTCGAGCATGCCCTGGGTCGGGTGCGCGTGGCGGCCGTCGCCACCGTTGATGATCGCCACTTCCGGGCACACGTGCTCGGCAATGAAATGCGCCGCGCCGGAATCACCGTGGCGCACGACGAACATGTCGGCGGCCATGGCTTCCAGGTTGCGCAGGGTGTCGAACAGCGTCTCGCCCTTGCTGGTGGAGGACGTCGAGACGTTGAGGGTGATCACGTCCGCCGACAGGCGCTGGGCCGCGAGCTCAAAGGTCGTGCGGGTGCGCGTGGAGTTCTCGAAGAACACGTTGCACACGGTTTTGCCGCGCAACAACGGCACTTTCTTCACCGCCCGGGCGCCCACTTCCAGAAAGGAATCGGCGGTGTCGAGGATTTCGGTGAGCAGCTCGCGGGGCAAGCCATCAAGGGAAAGGAAGTGGCGCAGCTGACCTTGATGGTTGAGCTGCAGCGGGCGCTTGGCGTCGAGGGGCGTCATCGCAAAGGACTCTTTCAAGGGCGGTTAAAGGGCGGCGGAAGCGGTGGACAGGTCTTGCAGTTCAAGGGCCAGCGGCGAGGGGCCGCTTAGCTTGACGCGCTCATTGGCGGCCAGAGACAAGGTGGCACCGACGATGTCCGGACTGATCGGCAGTTCGCCAGCGTCCAGATCCAGCAGGCAGACCAGCGTCACGCTGGCCGGGCGGCCGTAGTCGAACAGCTCGTTGAGGGCAGCGCGAATGGTGCGGCCGCTCATCAATACATCGTCGATCAGTACCAGATGCTGGCCCTCGATCTCGAACGGCAGCTCGGACGGGCGCACTTGTGGGTGCAGGCCGTTCTGGCTGAAGTCATCGCGGTAAAAGGAAACGTCCAGCGTGCCCAACGGCGTGTCGGGGCCAAGGGCTTCAAGCAACGCCTGCGCTACCCAAACGCCACCCGTGCGAATGCCGATAAAACGTGGCTCGCTGATGCCGCGTTTGCTCAGGTGAGCGTTCAGGTCGGTGGCCATCTGACGAATCAGTTCGGCGGGGTTGGGCAGGCTCATGAAAGTTGCTCCTTGAAGTGCCCGAGCCAGGCCCACTTGGCGAATCGCGTTGTGGCGTGGTTCAGGCGGAAACCGGGATTCTGAAAAAGGTTGAACCGATCAGGCGTTGAACAATTCGGAGTTGGCATCCAGCCAGCCTTGCAACAACAGCATGGCGGCGATGGCATCGACCGGGTTGTCTTTATAGCTGCCTTTTTGACCGCCGCGGCTCATGCGCTCGCCTTTGGCTTCAAAGGTGGTCAGGCGTTCGTCGTGGGTATAGACCGGCACGTTGAAGCGGCCATTGATCCTGCGGGAAAACTTCTCGGCCTTGGCGCTCATTTCGCTGGGCGTGCCGTCCATATTCAGCGGCAGGCCGACGACAATGGCGTCCGGCTTCCACTCGCGAATCAGGGCTTCGATCTGGCTCCAGTCCGGCACGCCTTGCGTCGCCTTGAGGGTGCACAGCTCGCGGGCCTGACCGGTAATCACCTGGCCGACCGCGACGCCGATCTGTTTGGTGCCGTAATCAAAACCCAGCAGTAAACGCATCGCGGCCATCAGGCGTGGCCTGCCTGGCTGGTCAGCAAGTTGAGGTTGATGCCCAGGCGCGCGGCGGCGGCATCAAGCCGGTCGTCACTGTCGACATCAAACAGAATGGCCGGGTCGAACGGGCAAGTCAGCCAGGCGTTGGCGGCCATTTCGGCTTCCAGTTGGCCTGCTTCCCAACCGGCATAACCGAGGGTGATCACATTTTGATCGGGGCCGTAGCCGTCTGCGATGGAGAACAGCACGTCCTGGGACGTCGACAGCGACAGGCCGCCGAGTTCGACCGTGGCCTGGAAGATTTGCCCGCTGGGGTGCAGCACAAAGCCGCGATCGGTCTGGACCGGCCCGCCGGTGTGAATGGCGATTTCCTGGCAGCGCGCTGGCGCAGGCAATTCCGGTCGCAATTGCTCCAGAACGTCAGCCAGGGTAAGGCTTTGCGGTCGGTTGATCACCAGACCCATGGCGCCATTGGCATTGTGCTCGACGATGTAGGTCAGCGTCTGCGCAAAGTTCGGATCGGCCATGTGCGGCATGGCGATCAGGAATTGATGCTTGAGGTAACTCGCAGATACGTTTTTCATGAGCCCTAGTGTGGCGCTGCGCGGCGGGCCTGACAACTGGCAGTTCTGACAGGTCCGCAGGTTTGTGAAGGAGCCGTCAGTTACTGAAAAGCTTGTCGCCCTTGGCGAATTTCCAGGTGCGGATGATTTCCAGGCGATCAATGTCGGCAAGATCGCCGGTGAACGGCGCAAATGGTGCCGCCAGACGCACGATTCGTTGTGCGGCCTGATCCAGTAGCGGTTGCCCGGAGGACTCCAGCACCAGCACTTCGAACAGTGAGCCGTCACGATTGATTGAAACCATTAGACGCAAATTGCCGTAAATCTGCTGGCGGCGGGCTTCTTCCGGGTAGTTCAGGTTGCCCACCCGCTCGACCTTCTTGCGCCAGTCGTCTTTGTACCAGGCGCCTTTGTCGCGCATGGTGGAGGCGGCATTGAGACGGTGGATCTTCGGGCGTTTGGCGTATAGCTGCTGTTCGTTGGACAGCTCGGCTTCGAGGCTGGCGATTTCGCTGCTCAATTGCGAACTGTCGAATTCGGGCGCGGCCTTGGGCGTGGGGTCGGGTTTGACCTCTTCACGCTTGGCGACGGTTTTTTGCGGGGATGCGGCTTTAGTGGCGACGACGGTCTTGGCCGATTCCTGCTTGACCACCGGCTTGGCGGCAGGAGGCGGGGTGACCTTGTTGATCTTGGTGTCCTGAAAGGGCGCAAGTTCAGTGGTCTTGGGGATCTCCGCCTTGTCCAGCGTGCCGCTGCCTTGCTGATTGTCCTGGGCGAGAAAGTCCGCCTCTTTGGGCTTGGTTTCGCTTTTGAACGTCGCGAGGGTGATTTCAAGGGTCTGGCTGATCTGCTCGGGTTTGACGTAGGTAAAGCCCACGCCAAGGATGATCGCCACGTGAATCAACGCCGCGATCAAGAGTGTAAAGCCCAGACGATCAGCCGGGCGCACGCTCGATTGGGTAAGTTCGTAGGGGAGATCGGCAGCAGTCATCAGGGGTTTAGTGTCTCTTGGGTATATCAAAGGCGGTGCATCTTACCTCAGGTTGAAACGCTGACTCTGTAGGAGTGAGCTTGCTCGCGATGGGGTCAGGTCAGCTAAAGCTTATATCGGCCATGAAATCGAATCGCGAGCAAGCTCACTCCTACAGGGGAAATGCATTCCAACAGGCCCCTCAGCGAGCCTTCAGCTTCTTCTCGATCACATCCATCAACATGCCGCCGATGTTGGTCCCGAAAGCATTGTCGATTTCGCGGATACAAGTCGGGCTGGTGACGTTGATTTCGGTCAGATGCTCACCGATCACGTCAAGACCGACGAAGATCAGTCCTTTTTCACGCAAGGTCGGGCCGATCTGTTCGGCGATCCAGCGATCCTTTTCCGTCAGTGGACGCGCTTCGCCACGGCCGCCAGCGGCCAGGTTGCCACGGGTTTCACCGGCTGCCGGGATACGCGCCAGGCAGTAGGGGACAGGTTCGCCATCGACCATCAGGATGCGTTTGTCGCCGTCCTTGATCGCAGGCAAGTAACCCTGGGCCATGATTTGCTGGGTGCCGTGGGCGGTCAGGGTTTCCAGGATCACCGACAGGTTCGGATCGCCCACCCGGTGACGGAAGATCGACGCGCCGCCCATGCCGTCCAGCGGCTTGAGTATCACGTCGCCGTGCTCGGCCGCGAACTCACGCAGGATGTCCGCACGACGGCTCACCAGGGTCGGCGGCGTCAATTGCGGGAACAGCGTGGCGAACAGCTTTTCATTGCAGTCGCGCAGGCTTTGCGGCTTGTTGACGATCAACACGCCCGCGGTTTCAGCCTGCTCCAGCAGGTAAGTGGCGTAGACGAATTCCATGTCGAACGGCGGATCCTTGCGCATCAGGATCACGTCCAGATCGTCCAGACCTGCGTCGACTTCGGCTTCCAGCTCGAACCATTTGGCCGGGTCAGCGAAGACTTTCAGCGGTTTCATGCGGGCGCGGGCCTGGCCTGCGCTCTGATAAAGATCCTGCTGCTCCATATAGAACAGCGACCAGCCACGTTCCTGGGCGGCAAGCAGCATGGCCAGTGAGCTGTCCTTTTTATAGGAGATGCGCTCAATCGGGTCCATGACAATCCCTAGGCGAACGCTCATGGGCAAATATCCTCTGGTCGATAGCGGCCGCGACGGCCTTGAAATAGGCGTCAGGGTGGCGCTCCGCTTGCGCGGGGTCAAGAGGCAAGCATGTCGCGGCCGGCTTTATGGATTGAGTGTGGAGAGTGTGCTAAAAAGGCTCGGCGCCTGAATTGGCCTCTGGCCCCGGTAAATCAGGAGTTCGCTGCACGTTAAGGCTGCCAATGCCAGGCAGAACAGGCAAAAAAATACGCCGCGGCGAGGCAAGAGCAGACTATGGAACAGCATTCATCAGCACTGAAAGTCATGGTCATCGACGATTCGAAGACTATTCGCCGCACCGCCGAGACGCTGCTGAAAAATGTCGGCTGTGAAGTCATCACTGCAATCGACGGCTTCGATGCGCTGGCCAAGATCGCCGACAATCATCCGCGCATCATCTTTGTCGACATCATGATGCCGCGCCTTGATGGTTATCAGACTTGCGCTTTGATCAAGAACAACCGGGCATTCAAGTCGACACCGGTCATCATGCTGTCGTCCAAGGACGGCCTGTTCGACAAGGCCAAGGGGCGGATCGTGGGTTCCGATCAGTTTTTGACCAAGCCTTTCAGCAAGGAAGAACTGCTCAACGCGATCAAGGCTCATGTACCGGGGTTCGTTGCAGTAGAACAACAAATATCGTGATGCCCGCCCTCAACAGTTGCGGGCATCCATCCTTTTGGGGAACACCATGGCTCGAATTCTGATCGTCGACGACTCGCCGACCGAAATGTACAAATTGACCGGCATGCTGGAAAAGCACGGTCATGAAGTCCTCAAGGCTGAAAACGGCGCGGACGGTGTTGCCCTGGCTCGTCAGGAAAAACCCGACGCGGTATTGATGGATATCGTCATGCCCGGCCTCAATGGTTTCCAGGCGACCCGCCAACTGACCAAGGACGCGGACACCAGCATGATCCCGGTGATCATGATCACCACCAAGGATCAGGAAACCGACAAGGTCTGGGGCAAACGCCAGGGCGCGCGGGACTACCTGACCAAGCCGGTGGATGAAGAAACCCTGATGAAAACCCTGAACGCGGTACTCGCCGGCTGATCGCCGGTTCGGTCATGGCTGAGTCGCAAACTGCCTTCCAGCTGCTGTTCGACATCGATAAACGCTGTCGGGCGCTAGCGGCGGGCCTGCCTTTTCAGGAAACCCGCCAGCAAGACTGGAGCGGCATCGGTTTTCGCATGGGCGAGCGTTGCTACGTGGCGCCCATGGGTGAAATCAGCGAGATCCTCCATGAAACGCGTTACGCCGTGCTGCCGGGAGTCAAACCCTGGGTCAAGGGCATTGCCAACCTGCGTGGCCGGCTGTTGCCGATCATGGACCTGTGCAGCTTCTTCGGTCATGAACTGTCGCCGGTTCGCAAGCAGCGTCGGGTGCTGGTGGTCGATCATCAGGATGTGTTCGCCGGGCTGATGGTCGATGAAGTGCTCGGTTTGCAGCACTTCAGCCAGATCAGTCTGATGCCTCATCAAATCGGCGAGACGGCAGACCGCATCACCCCGTTCATTCGTGGGCAATTTCTGCGCGAGCAAGCCTGGCTGGTGTTCAGCCCCGCAGCGCTGGCGCAGTCTGCGGGCTTCATGAATGTAGCAATTTGAATGTATTCGGCAGGCCAGAGACTGGCCTTTTTGTTTTGTGGATAAGCCGTCGCAGCTTGTTCAAGTAGGGGCCTGATTCATGAGTAAGCCAGGCAAGTCACTGGAAGGCGTGCGCAGTCGCTCGCAGATTGTTGTGCTGTTTGTCGCGCTGATCGTTTTCATCATATTGCTGTTCGTCAATTTCGCTTACCTCAACACCCAGTCGACCTACGACAAGCAATACATCGGGCACGCGGGCGAACTGCGCGTGCTGTCGCAGCGTATCGCCAAAAACGCCACTGAGGCGGCCGCCGGTAAAGCTCAGGCCTTCAAACTGCTGGCTGACGCGCGTAACGACTTCGACATGCGCTGGGGTTTTCTGCGCAAGGGCGACAAAGCCACCGGCCTGCCGCCCGCGCCGCTGGGTGTGCGCGACGAGTTACAGGCAGTGCAGGCCGACTGGGAGTCGCTGCGCAAGAGCACCGACGTGATTCTGGCCAGCGAGCAGACCGTGTTGTCCCTGCATCAGGTGGCGGCGACCTTGGCCGAGACCATTCCGCAGTTGCAGGTCGAGTACGAAAAAGTCGTCGAAATTCTGCTGCAAAGCCGCGCGCCAGCCGCTCAGGTGGCCGTGGCCCAGCGTCAGTCGCTGCTGGCTGAACGGATTCTCGGCTCGGTCAATAAAGTGCTGTCCGGCGACGATACCGCTGTGCAGGCCGCTGATACCTTCGGTCGCGATGCCAGCCAGTTTGGCCGCGTGCTCAGTGGCATGCTCGACGGCAACATAACCATGCGCATTGCCCAGGTCGACGATCCGGATGCGCGGGCGCGGTTGACGGAAATCGCCGAGTTGTTCCAGTTCGTGTCCGGCTCGGTGGATGAAATCCTCGAAACCTCTCCCGAGCTGTTCCAGGTGCGTGAGTCAGCAGGCAACATCTTCAACAGCTCGCAAACCCTGCTGGATGAAACCTCGGTGCTGGCCAACCGGCTTGAGCATCTGGCCAACGCTCGCTCATCCCACACCATCGGTGGCTATGTGCTGGGCCTGCTGGCTTTGATGTCGATCATCCTGATCGGGCTGGTGATGGTGCGCGAAACCAACCGCCAGTTGCGCGAGACCGCCGAGAAGAACGAGCGCAATCAGAACGCAATCATGCGTCTGCTCGATGAGATCGAAAACCTGGCCGATGGTGACCTGACGGTGGCCGCATCGGTGACGGAAGATTTCACCGGCGCCATTGCTGACTCCATCAACTATTCCATCGACCAGCTGCGCGAGCTGGTGACAACCATCAACCTGACCGCCGAACAGGTGTTCGGCGCTGTCAAAGACACCCAGACAACCGCCACACAGCTGGCGGCTGCCTCCGAGCATCAGGCGCTGCAGATTGCCGCCGCGTCCACGGCCATCGACCGCATGACGGGCTCCATTGACCTGGTGTCGGCCAATGCCCACGAGTCCTCGTCGGTGGCCGAGCGCTCGGTGACCATCGCCAACAAAGGCAATGAGGTGGTGCATAACACCATCAAAGGCATGGACAACATTCGTGAGCAGATTCAGGACACGTCCAAACGGATCAAGCGTCTCGGCGAGTCTTCTCAGGAGATTGGCGATATTGTCAGCCTGATCGATGACATTGCTGACCAAACCAACATTCTGGCCCTGAACGCTGCCATCCAGGCCTCCATGGCCGGTGACGCCGGACGCGGTTTTGCGGTGGTGGCGGATGAAGTACAGCGGCTGGCCGAGCGTTCATCCTCGGCCACCAAACAGATCGAGACCCTGGTGCGAGCCATTCAGAACGACACCAACGAGGCGGTCATCTCCATGGAGCAGACCACCACCGAAGTGGTGCGCGGTGCTCGTTTGGCGCAGGACGCCGGGGTGGCGCTGGAGGAGATCGAAGGCGTGTCAAAAGTGCTGGCGGCGCTGATCCAGAGCATCACCAATGCTGCGCAGCAACAGGCGGATCTGGGCGAACAGATTTCCCAGACCATGACCGTGATCCAGCAGACCACCTCGCAGACCACCTCGGGTACGGCCGCCACGGCCCGCAGCATGGGCAACCTGGCGAAGATGGCCAGCGCAATGCGTCGCTCCGTCTCCGGCTTCACCTTGCCGTCGTCCAAGGACCATGGCTAATGTTCAGAAAATGTACAGCACGAAGCAAACTACGGACTTGTAGGAGCTCACGAGCACCGCGAGGCAGCGATAGCGTTTCGCCTGACACACCGTCATCGCTGCCTCGCGGTGCTCGTGAGCTCCTACAGGACAGCGCAAATGTCTGCTGTAGGAGTGAGCTTGCTCGCGATTCGGTCTTTCATTCGACGGATATATCGCCTATGCGGACGCTATCGCGAGCAAGCTCGCTCCTACAGGAAATGTATTCGTCCTTGGGTGCGATGACAGACAGTAGCGACTGGAGTCGTCATGGTTGATCGGCACGACTACGTAGCGCTGGAGTGGGTCAAAGGTGAAATCGCCGAGACCCTCAAGCAGGCTCGGCATGCCCTTGAGGCGTTCATTGCTGACCCCCGTGATAACGCGGCGATGGATGAATGCCTGGACTACGTGCATCAGGTGCATGGCAGCCTGCAGATGATCGAGTTCTACGGCGCAGCGTTGCTCGCTGAAGAGATCGAACAACTGGCGCTGGCCTTGCAGCAGGATCGCGTCGGCCAACACGCCGAGGCCGAGCAGTTGCTGGTTCAGGCGTTGACCCAGTTGCCGGTCTATCTGGACCGCATCCATTCGGCGCGCCGTGATTTGCCGCTGGTGGTCTTGCCGTTGCTCAATGACCTGCGTAGCGCTCGCGGCGAAAGCCTGCTGTCGGAAACCAGCCTGTTTGCCCCGCAGTTGCTCAGCGTGCCAGCCCTGGATGCTCAGGAACTTGAACGGCGCGATAACCCCGAACTCCCGGCCTTGCTGCGCAAACTGCGGCAAACCCTGCAAGCCGCACTGGTTGGCCTGTTGCGCGAGCAAGACGTGCAGGCGCAACTGGGTTACATGGGCAAGGTCTTCGCCCGGCTGGAACAACTTTGCGATGACGCGCCACTGGGACCGCTTTGGCAGATTGCGTCGGCGCTGGTGGAAACCATGGTCAATGGCAATTTCACCAACAGCCCGGCGCTGCGCAGCCTGTTCAAGGATGCCGACAAGGAACTCAAGCGCCTGCTGGAGCAGGGCATTGCCGGTATCAACCAGCCCGCGCCGGATGAGCTGCTGAAAAGCCTGCTGTTCTATATCGCCAAATCCGACAGTCTCGCCCCGCGCATGCTCGACTTGAAAGACCAGTACGGTCTGGACGAAGCGCTGCCGGACACCAAGCTGCCCAAGCAGGAACGCGAAAGCATCGAAGGGCCAGATCGCGATGCCATGCGCTCGGTGATCAGCGCTTTGTGTGAAGAGCTGGTGCGGGTCAAAGAGCGTCTGGACGTGTTCGTGCGGGGCGACCGCCACTCGGTCAGTGAGCTGAACGGGCTGCTGCCTCCGCTGCGCCAAATCGCCGACACCCTGGCGGTGTTGGGCTTTGGCCAGCCACGCAAGGTCATCATCGATCAACTCGCTGTGGTGCAAGGCCTGGCCCAAGGGCAGCGCGAACCCAGCGATGCGGCGCTGATGGATGTCGCCGGAGCGTTGCTGTACGTGGAGGCGACGCTGGCAGGCATGGTCGGCCCCGTCGAACCGGCCAGCCGTGAAGAAAGCCGCCTGCCCACCACTGATCTGACGCAGATTCATCAACTGGTGATCCGCGAAGCCCGTGTGGTCTTGCAGCAAGCCAAGGATGTGATCATCGATTACATCGACGGCGAATGGGATCGCCAGCGCCTGGAACCGTTGTCGGCGTTGCTGGTGCAAGTGCGCGGCGCGCTGGCCATGATCCCTCTGGCCCGTGCCGCGAGCCTGTTGGCCGCCTGCAACGAATACATCCACGAACACTTGCTGATCGACGAAACCCGCCCGGCCTGGACCCAGCTCGACAGCCTGGCGGACACCATCACCGGAATCGAGTATTACCTGGAGCGCATGGGCGAAGACCATGAGTCGCCAGGCGAGCAGGTACTGGACATGGCCCAGGAATCCCTGGCGCGGCTGGGTTATTCGCCGACCCTCGATGCGCAGGAAGTCCCTGTGCTGGACGAGGTCATCAGCCAGGATGAAATCCTTGAGCTGGAAGCCCGCAACGCGCTGGTCAGCCCGACTCAGACCATCGCCGACGTGCTGGCCAGCCCGGTCAGCGCCGTCAACCCGCCCGCCCGGCACATGCCCGCCAGCTTGCTGCCGCCTCCCGCCGATGAAGAAGGGGTGGACGACGAGCTGCTGGAAGTCTTCCTCGAAGAAACCGAAGAAGTGCTCGCTGCCTTGCACGAATATCTGCCGCAGTGGATCGGTTCGCTGGGCGATGCGCGCAGCAACACCACGGCGCTAACTGAAGTCCGTCGCGGTTTCCACACCCTCAAGGGCAGCGGCCGAATGGTGCGGGCGCTGATCCTCGGCGAGCTGGCCTGGGCGGTGGAAAACTTGCTTAACCGGATCCTGGAAAACAGCGTCCAGCCCGATGCCGATGTTCAGCAGTTGCTCAACGAAGTGCTGCAATTGCTGCCGGACATCATCAAAGACTTCGCCGATGGCGCCCAGCACCAACGCGATGATGTCGACATGCTCGCCGCCCGTGCCCATGCGCTGGCCAAAGGGCAAGGCCCGCTTACCTTTGCAGCGGCAGCAGCCAGCGAGGAAGACGAAGAACTCGACCCGCAACTGCTGGAGATTTTCCGTCAGGAAGCCTTGAGCCATCTGGACAGCCTCAGGCGTTTTCTGGATGCCAGTGCGCAAGATCCATCACCCGCCATCAGCGATGAATTGCTCCGCGCCCTGCACACCCTCAAAGGCAGCGCCTCCATGGCGGGCGTGGTACCCCTCGCAGAATTGGCCAGCCCGCTTGACCAGATGGTGCGCGAATACAAGGCGCACATGATTGCTCTGGGCCAGCCGGAGTTGAAGTTACTGCGCAGCGCCGAGCCGTTGTTTCTCAAAGGGCTGGCGCAGCTGTCGAGCCATCCGCTGGGGCCTATATCCGGCGCATCGAAACTGATCGAAACCGCTCAGGCTCTGCTGCAGGAGCGGCTGGCGGCAGTGCTCAGCGCATCGAACAACGGTCTGCGGATCAAACGAAATCCGCAACTGATCGAAAGCTTCCTCGCCGAAGGCATGGACATCCTGCTGGACGCCGAAACCCTGTTGCAGCGCTGGCGTGAACACCCCGGCGAGCGCCAGGAACTCTCCGCTTTACTGGATGAACTGACCACTCTCGGCCACGGCGCGCACCTGGCCGACCTGCCGCAAGTGGACGAGCTGTGCGAAGCCTTGCTCGACCTTTACGGCGCAGTTGAAGAAAGCAGCCTGGCGGTCAGCGACTTGTTTTTCGACGAGGCCGAGCATGCCCACGAAGCGTTGATCAATATGCTCGATCAAGTGGCGGCAGGGCAGGAAGTCCAGCCGCGGCCCGAGCGTGTTCAGGCCTTGCGTGATCTGCTGGATCAAGCGCTGGACCCGTCCGCTACCGGGCTGATCAAAAGTGACGGCAGTCAGGCGCAGGTCATTACTGATCTTGCCGAGGCCACGGCGCAGTTGAGTCATCACCAGGCCCTTGAGCTCGATTGGGACACACTGGATGACGAGATCGTCGAGATCTTCCTCGAAGAAGCGGTAGATATTCTCGACAGCGCCGGGCAAGCCTTGCAGCGCTGGCTGGATGAGCCGGACAGCGCACTGCCGCTGGCGTCTTTGCAGCGCGATCTGCACACCCTCAAAGGTGGCGCGCGCATGGCGGAAATCGGCCCGGTCGGCGATCTGGCTCATGAGCTGGAAGCCTTGTACGAAGGGCTGATCGACCGCCGTTACAGCTACTCGCTAGAACTGGCCGAGCTGTTGATCAATAGCCACGATCATCTGGCGCTGATGCTTGATCAGTTGCAGAACAAGCAGCCGCTGGCTGATCCGGCTGATCTGATCGACGCCATCAACGAGGTCCGGCTGGGCAGCACGGCGAACCTCGGTAGCGAGCCTCCGAGCAAGGGCGAGCCTGAGCCGCAGCCCGACGGGCCGGACACCGAGTTGCTGGAGATCTTTCTTGAGGAAGGCTTCGACATCATCGAAAGCTCCGGCGCGGCATTGGCACGTTGGCAGGCCGAGCCGGAAAACCTGCTGGAAGTGGAAAACCTGCTGCGCGACCTGCACACCCTCAAAGGTGGCGCACGCATGGTTGAAATCGCCCCGATTGGCGATCTGGCTCACGAACTTGAATCGCTTTATGAAGGCCTGTCAGCCGGGGTTTTACGGCCTCATCCGCTGATGATCAGCCTGTTGCAGAGCGGCCACGACCTGCTGGCTGACATGCTCGACGCCGTGCGCGCCGACAAACCGATGCCCAGCGCTGAGCTGTTGATCGATAGCATCCGACAGCAGGCGGACCTGGCGACCGTGCCTCAGGCCCCGTTGCCTGAGCCCGTCGCGCCAGCGCCCGAAGTGGTCATCGAGCAGAAAGCAGCGCCCGATACCGAGGCCGAGCGCCCGGCGAACGAGATGGTCAAGGTCCCGGGTGATGAGCTGGAGACTCTGGTCAACCTGGCGGGCGAGACCTCGATTTTCCGTGGGCGCATCGAACAGCAAGTCCTCGACGCCGAAGGCACATTGGCGGAAATGGCCACCACCATCGAACGGATGCGCGATCAGTTGCGACGTCTGGACATGGAAACCCAAGGCAGCATTCTGAGCCGTGAACAGGTGCAGGCTGAGCGCTTGGGTTATGAGGATTTCGACCCGCTGGAAATGGATCGCCATTCCCAGTTGCAGCAGCTGTCCCGCGCGCTGTTCGAATCTGCGTCCGACCTGATGGACCTCAAGGAAACCCTCGACAGCCGGGCTAGCGACGCCCAGACCTTGTTGCTGCAACAGGCGCGGGTCAACACTGATTTGCAGGAACGGCTGATGCGTACCCGCATGGTGCCGTTCGAACGCATGGTGCCGCGCCTGCAACGCATCGTGCGCCAGGTGTCCGCCGAGTTGCACAAGAAGGTCCATTTCGAAGTGGGCAACGCCGAAGGCCAGATGGACCGCAGCGTGCTCGAACGCATGGTCGCGCCGCTGGAACACATGCTGCGCAACGCCATCGACCATGGTCTGGAAAGCACAGAAAAACGCCTGGCCACCGGCAAGCCGGAGGTCGGCAGCATCACACTGAATTTGAAACACGAAGGCGCCGACATCGTCATCGAAATGACCGACGACGGCGCCGGTATCGACCTGGACGCCGTGCGCCGCAAGGCTCGCAAGCGCGGCATGATTGGCCCTGACGCCACACCGGGTGATCACGAAACCTTGCAGTTCATTCTGGCCCCTGGATTTTCCACGGCAGAAACCGTGACCAAGATATCCGGGCGCGGCATCGGCATGGATGTGGTGCACGCCGAGGTCAAGCAACTGGGCGGCACTATGGTCATCGAATCGGTGCCGGGGCAGGGCGCATTGTTCAGGGTCCGCCTGCCGTTCTCGGTGTCGGTGAACCGGGCTCTGATGGTGCAGTGCGGCGAGGAGCAATACGCCGTGCCGCTCAATACCGTCGAAGGCATCGTGCGGGTCATGCCCAACGAGCTGGAGGCCTGCTATCAGGCGTCGCCGCCGCGCTACCAATATGGTTCGCGCAGTTACGAGCTGCGTTACCTGGGTGAACTGCTCAACAACAGCCAGCCGCCGAAACTGATCGGCCAGACCCAGCCGTTACCGGTGTTGCTGGTCCATGTGCAGGATCAATGGGTCGCGGTGCAGGTCGATGCGCTGGCCGGTTCCCGGGAAATCGTCGTGAAGAGCCTCGGGCCGCAGTTTGCCCGTGTGCAGGGTATTTCCGGCGCGACCATTCTCGGCGATGGCCGGGTGGTGTTGATTCTCGATCTGCTGGCGCATATCCGTCTGCTGCACAGCCGGTTGGCGGCCCAGCTGAGCGCCGGAGTGGTAGCCCCGGCCTACAACGAAGTCGAACACGCCCGCCCATTGCTGGTGATGGTGGTAGACGATTCAGTGACCGTGCGCAAAGTGACCAGCCGCCTGCTGGAGCGCAACGGCATGACCGTGATGACCGCCAAGGACGGAGTCGATGCCATGGCGCTGCTCCAGGACCGGGTGCCCGACATCATGCTGCTGGACATCGAAATGCCGCGCATGGATGGCTTCGAAGTCGCCAGCCAGATCCGCGCTGACCAACAACTCAAGGATCTGCCAATCATCATGATCACCTCCCGCTCCGGCCAGAAACACCGGGATCGGGCCATGGCCATTGGCGTCAACGAATACTTGAGCAAGCCGTATCAGGAATCGCTGCTGCTCGAAAGCATCGCCCACTGGAGTCAGGTCAATGCCTAATGCTGCCAATTCAAGCAGCCTGACTGGGCTGATTCTGCCGCTGGATGACCGCAACCTGCTGCTGCCCAACGTGGCGGTTGCCGAACTCATCGACTATCAGGATTGCAGCGCAGAACCCGGCGCGCCGGATTGGTATCTGGGCCAGATCAGCTGGCGCCAGCACAGCCTGCCACTGCTCAGCTTCGAAGCCGCGTGTGGCGCCCGCGCCCGAGTAGGTGGCCGCGCGCGCATCGTGGTGCTCAACGCCCTGGGCGGCCGCGATAACCTGAAATTCATCGCCCTGCTGATCCAGAGCATTCCCCGCTCATGCAAGGTCGATAACCAGCTCAGCTACGTTGACGTCCCCCTGGCTGAACTGGAACTGGCCGCCGTACAAGTCGGCGAAACCGTCGCCAAGATTCCTGATCTGGTGGGGTTGGAGCAGTGGTTGGTGGAGGCGGGGTTGGCGTAGTTCAGATATCAACTGAACCCTGTAGGAGCTGCCGCAGGCTGCGAATTACGGTGTGTCATGACAACCGGTTCGCAGCCTTCGGCAGCTCCTACATATTGCATGTGTCGGATGTACTGGCCTGGCAGCAACACGATCCCTGTAGGCGCGCACGAGCACCGTGAGGCCGCGATGGCGCCGTATCAGACAGACCGCTATCGCTGCCTCGCGGTGCTCGTGAGCTCCTACAGAAAAACCTTTTAAATTCAGGTAGTAGACGTCGGTGCGAGCGATTGATATCTGTCGTGTGTTAATTCGCCTCGCCAACAAGTTGGCTCCCACAATTCTCTGTTTACAGCCGGGAGAGCGGCATTCCTGACGACGCAGGTGCAGTGCTTGTACCGACCCTCTCCCGGCTAAAGCCGTTCCTACGGGTGGTGCTGATCAGTCAGATGAGTCGATTAAATCGGCTATTCGGCTCACTGCATGAGCCGAATAGCGCTATTATTCGGCTCATACGATTGAGGCTTTCCCCATGACCAACCCTTTGAACTGGATCTGGCAGCAATCGGACTGGCCGAATTTCCACTGGCAGGGAGATCGGCTCGCCGGGCTGTTACGCGCCTGTTCGCAAGCGCAGGGCCAGTTGTTAGGCATGCTCGGTGCTGCGGGGAAGGATGCCGGCGCCCAGACAGAACTGGATGCGCTACTGCAGAACATCATCACCTCGTCGGCCATCGAGGGGGAGCAATTGAATGTCGGTTCGGTGCGCTCATCATTGGCCAAGCGGCTGGGGCTTGAGCCCGAGCAGCGGACCAGCCCGCGCAGCGAAGGCCTGGCAGAATTAACTCTCGACGCCACTCAACAGCACCATGCGCCACTCACCCTTGAGCGGGTTCTGCACTGGCATACCTTGCTGTTTCCTGCGCAGGAAACGTTGTTGTCCCACAATATTCAGGTCGGCTGCTTGCGCGGTGATGAGCCTATGCAAGTGGTGTCAGGTCGTGTCGATCGGCCGACTGTGCATTTTGAAGCGCCGCCTCGCCTAGGCCTTGAAGCGCGACTGGAGGTGTTCTTCCACTGGTTCAGTTCCAGCCGAGAAGAGGCTGGGCTGGACCCGTTACTGCGGGCTGGCATTGCGCATTTCTGGTTCGTGACACTGCACCCTTTCGACGACGGTAATGGGCGTCTGACCCGCGCCATCACTGACCTCGCCCTGGCCCAAGCGGAAAACCAGGCCATCCGTTTTTACGCCATGTCCGCCAGCATCCTTGCGGACCGGCAAGGCTATTACCACATCCTGGAGCGCAGCCAGAAAGACGGCCTGGATATCACGCCGTGGCTTGATTGGTTCCTGCGAACTTTGCTGCACACTCTGGAGCAGGCGATTAAACGCATCGACCGGGTTCTGGCCAAGGCGCGTTTCTGGCAGCAGCATCGTGAGGACGGCCTGTCTGCCGAGCAGATCAAAGTTCTCAACCGCTTGCTTGACGGCAGCTTGCTGGCCGACAAACCGGGTTTTGAAGGCGGCATCAACGCCGCGCAATATCAAGCCGTCGCCAAGGTCAGTAAAGCCACAGCGACGCGGCACCTCGGGGACTTGCTGGAAAAGGGCTGCCTGCAAAAACTGCCGGGGGGTGGGCGCAGTACGCGGTATCAGATCTGCTTGGTTTAGGTCATGCTGACCATAGATTCGTATGCCTCGCCGCTTGTGTTTACACATGATTATTAATTGCGCGTGACCGTTAGCTTGATAGGGATAGTCAGCGTCCCACCCCAGTTAACGTTTTGGCCTGTTCTGATCGCGAGCCTCAGTACACCCTCGTAATTATCCTCCGGGAGCGTCACTTGATTGTCCGAGGGTACATAAGTCAACTTCCAGTAGTTGTGACGATCATTACTGACGCAGGTGACATTTGCATTGATTGGGTATTCCCGGTCACAGCTTCCATGCCTCAGCGTTCCACGCAAGAATATAGCGTGCGGTATTCGTTTGGCTCCAACCACCAAGGTAGTAAGCAATGTGAAACTTCCCTCTGGGTTGCTGACGATGGTCGTGGGCCCTTCGTTGCTGCTGTACGCAACCAGTCCGACCCCATTGACCAGCGGGGGCACCGCGATGCTGCCCTCGATAATTTTCACTTCCGGAAGTGCCCATTCCGCAGAGTATTGAACGGTCGGTCGTATAGGCTGAGGAAGGTTGAGGTCAATAATTGCCTGTCTTGCGGTTGCGCTATAGGCAAGTTGCCATTTATCAAAAAAACCTCTCAGATCCCGGCCCACTATTTGGCTGGTATTGACCACGAACCAGTCTTTTTTCTGAAGATCTTCCCAAAAATTTTCTTCATTGGTGCCCCGGTCGTAAGCAACCCGGAAATCTCGGGCGAGTTGCGGATACCAGTCTGGAAAGGATATATAAAGCTGCGCCAGCATCAGCAGGACTTTATTTGCTCCATTTTCGTCTGGGGGAGTGTCGGGCAGCCCATCCATGGCCAGAAAACGCCCTACAGCTTCCGGATCGGATGTGATAAATGATCCGTAGTAATCACTGCACCGCTCTAAGTTTGTGGTCTTCTTTCCTGTGAGCATCTGACAGGCCTCGAGAGAAAAAAGGTTGACGCCGACCTCAGATAATCCACTCCATGTCCATACTGGCTGATTCAGGTGGCCATATTCATGCCAATCGCCCCAGAAACTCCTTATTCGATCTCCCCCGAAGTTTATGCCCAGTCTCCCATTGTGGTAACTCACGTGGCAGCATGTATTAAAGCTGGCTTGGTACATCGACATTGATGGTCTCTCTAGCGAAGAGGGGTTCTCAGTGTTGAAGTTTAAGCCATTGAAATGATCATAGCTGGACGTGATGACCAGATGTTCGTGCATCATCGGGTCAATATTTTTATCAGCATGGATTGCCGCGACGCTTGAGGGGAAATCAAATACTGTTCTCCCATTGAATAAATATACCTGACCAGAAGGGTCTGGCGTTCTTGCGATCTCAGGCCATAGGCCAGGGGCGGTAACTCCATAGATATAAAGTGACGAGTGCTTGGTTGGTGGTGAGGTACTAATCTCAACAAACCTATTGAAGCTGCTCCAGTTACTCATGTCCCTGTCGGTGTCTATGCAAGCAAACATCAATAATCCAGGGATAGTGGCCCGGTAAACTTGGCGGGTATTCTGGCTGAGCACCAGATGATTGATTTCCGGGGGTTGATAGGCTTTGTCAAAGTCTTTAAATGTACTTGCGGAACAAGTAGTGGTAACGCTTGGGTAGCTTTTAATGTCCAGTGTCACCTCCTCCCCGATAGATAAATATACACGAGTGGGTATGTAGACATTTCTACGCATCCATGCTCCTGTGCGCCTCCATTCATTCTCCTGCTCCTCAACAACAGGTATTTTGTATTGGTAGTCACCTGAGCCGTAAATCTGTTTGGCCCGTAGCTGCCACATTAGGATATCGTTTCCTGGGTTCATGACGATGACACCACCGGCGAGAGTATCAGTCTTGTCTTCATTTGTTGAAGATGGTACTTGTCCTGCCGTCGCTCCTTTCGATGGCATAAGCATATGAATGTCATCATGCAATTCATCGTCTTGAGCGCTTGCAGTATGACTGCCCATCAAAATACTCGACGCCACGCAAAGTATTAGGTATTTGCCAATAAGCTTAAAAGAGGCGGGAGTGACCTTAAGTAGGTTCATTGTATTTGCCTGGATTTGCGACTCTCTATTAAGTCACTTTAGCGTGTCTGAATGAACGTGAGATTTTAATGCAATGGTAATTGGCAATAATGAATTTAGTTGTTATTTCGGTCTGGATTGGTATTCAGGTCGTAATAGTGCAAGGTGGGCTGAAACCTGCGCGGGTCATCCTGGATCATTACCCTGACCGTAACGTTCCCACTCTGCGCTTGATTGATGCCCTGCACCCTTAGCTCCTAAGGTGGCCCACGACAGCGAAATCGTGGAGTGGACATGACAACAATAACGACCCCCGACGCGCGCTGGTCGCGTCGGCGCAGTGAGAAGCAGCGGCGGCTCGAACAGGTGCGGCATCTGGCTAATGGTGTGGTGTTGCCGACCGATAATATCGTCGCGGCGCTGGAAGCCTTGATGATGCCTGGCGATCGCGTGGTGCTCGAGGGCAATAACCAGAAGCAGGCGGATTTTCTGTCCCGTGCCCTGGCCAAAGTTGACCCCGCCAAACTGCACGATTTGCACATGATCATGCCCAGCGTCGGTCGCTCCGAGCATCTGGATCTGTTCGAACGCGGCATCGCCCGCAAGCTCGATTTCTCCTTTGCCGGGACGCAGAGCCTGCGCATCAGTCAGTTGCTGGAAGACGGCCTGCTGGAAATCGGCGCCATTCACACCTACATCGAGCTGTACTCACGGTTGGTGGTCGATCTGATCCCCAACGTCGTGCTGTCGGCCGGTTTCATGGCCGACCGGGCAGGCAATATCTACACCGGGCCAAGCACCGAAGACACCCCTGCATTGATCGAGCCTGCGGCCTTCAGCGACGGAATTGTCATCGTTCAGGTCAATCAATTGGTGGACGACGTCAGCGAGTTGCCTCGGGTGGATATTCCCGCGTCGTGGGTCGACTTTGTGGTGGTGGCCGACAAGCCGTTCTACATCGAACCGCTGTTCACCCGCGACCCGCGCCATATCAAGCCGGTGCATGTGTTGATGGCGATGATGGCGATTCGCGGCATCTATGAAAAACATAATGTGCAGTCGCTCAACCACGGCATTGGTTTCAACACCGCTGCCATCGAATTGATCCTGCCGACCTACGGCGAATCACTCGGCCTCAAAGGCAAGATTTGCCGCAACTGGACACTCAATCCGCACCCGACATTGATCCCGGCCATCGAGAGTGGTTGGGTCGAAAGCGTGCATTGTTTCGGCACCGAACTGGGTATGGAAAACTACATCGCCGCCCGGCCGGACGTGTTCTTCACCGGTCGCGACGGCTCGCTGCGCTCCAATCGGATGATGTGCCAACTGGCGGGGCAGTACGCCGTGGATCTGTTTATCGGCGCGACCTTGCAGGTTGACGGCGACGGGCATTCTTCAACGGTGACCCGTGGGCGTCTGGCCGGTTTTGGTGGTGCGCCGAACATGGGCCACGACCCACGCGGCCGTCGTCATCCAACTCCAGCCTGGCTGGACATGAAACAGCACAGCGGCGATGGCCCGGATGCTTATCTTGAGCGCGGCAAAAAACTCGTCGTGCAAATGGTCGAGACCTTCCAGGAAGGCGGCAAACCGACCTTCGTGGAAACCCTCGATGCTGTCGAAGTGGCTAAGAAAAGCGGTATGCCACTGGCGCCGATCATGATCTACGGCGATGACGTCACCCACCTGCTCACCGAGGAAGGCATCGCCTACCTGTACAAGGCCCGCAGCCTGGAAGAGCGCCAGGCGATGATCGCAGCCGTGGCCGGGGTGACCGTAATCGGCCTGCGCCACAACCCGAAAGACACCGCCCGCATGCGCCGCGAAGGGTTGATCGCGCTGCCTGAAGATTTAGGCATCCGCCGCACCGACGCCAGCCGCGAATTGCTCGCCGCCAAGAGCATTGCCGATCTGGTGCAGTGGTCCGGCGGTTTGTATAACCCGCCTGCCAAATTCAGGAGCTGGTGATGAGCGCACTCGCACACCAAACCAAATCTGACAGCTTGTCGTTCGCCGAACACTTGGCTGACCTCGCCGTTGATGCGCTGATTGATGAGGCGGATCTGTCGCCAAAACCTGCGCTGGTGGATCGCCGGGGCAGCGGGGCGCACAGCGATTTGCACTTGGGTCTGATGCATGCTTCGGCGTTGTCGTTGTGGCCGATGTTCAAGGAAATGGCCGAAGCCGCCGTTGAATTTGCCGAGATCGGTCAGCCATTGCGCGAAGCTCTTGGGCGTATTGGCCGCGAAGGCGAGGCGGCGATGCTGCGCACCACCGGCGGCGTAAACACTCACCGAGGTGCGATCTGGGCTTTGGGCCTGCTGGTCACCGCCGCCGCGCTTGAGCCGGACAATTGCAGCGCTGCGCAGTTGACTTTGCGTGCCGCAAAACTCGCCTTGATCGAGGACCGCAATCTGGTCGCGCAGCCCAGCCACGGTGCGCAAGTGGCCAAGCGTTACGGGGCCATGGGCGCCAAAGAGCAGGCGCAGTTGGGCTTCCCCGCGGTCATGCAAAAAGGCCTGCCGCAGCTGCATCGCAGCCGCGCAAACGCCAATGGCGAGCAGAACGCGCGGCTGGATGCCTTGCTGGCAATCATGACCCAGCTGGCTGACACCTGCGTGTTGTATCGCGCCGGGCTAGACGGTCTGCACGCCATGCAGCAGGGCGCGCAACGGGTGCTGGACGCTGGCGGTAGCGCGAGCCTGGCGGGTCGGCGCTGCCTGCATGAGCTGGATCAGCAGTTGTTGCAGCTCAACGCATCACCCGGTGGCGCAGCGGATTTGCTCGCCGCGTGCCTATTCATCGATAGCCTTGAGCCTGCGCTCGGCTGTGAATCGAGGAGTGTTTGATCATGGAAACCCTGTCTTTTGAATTCCCCGCCGGGCAGCCTCCCCTCGGACGCGCGCTGGTGGGCTGTGTCGGTTCTGGTGACCTGGAAGTCCTGCTTGAGCCTGGCGTGCCCGGCAAGTTGTCGATCAACGTCGTGACCTCGGTGAACGGTGCATCTGCGCGGTGGCAGCATCTGTTCGAGCGCATGTTCGACGGCCAGACGCCGCCTGCGCTGGCCATTGATATTCACGACTTCGGCGCGACCCCCGGTGTCGTGCGTTTGCGTCTGGAGCAAGGTTTCGAGGAGATCGGCCATGACTGATAGCGCCCGCTTGCTCCAGCAACACAGCTTTGTCGAACTCGGCGCCCGTCAGCGTGCGAAAGCGTTGCTGGATGAGGGCAGTTTTCGTGAACTCATCAGCCCGTTTGATCGCGCCATGTCGCCCTGGCTGATCCAGCAAGGCATCGTCGCTCAGGCCGATGATGGCGTGATTGTCGCCAAAGGCACGGTCGGTGGTTTGCCGGTGGTAATCGCCGCCATCGAAGGCGCTTTTCAAGGCGGCAGCATGGGTGAAGTCGGCGGCGCAAAAATGGCCGGCGCACTGGAGCTGGCCGCTGAAGATAACCGCAACGGCATCCCCACGGCCGCTATTCTGCTGCTGGAAACCGGTGGCGTGCGCTTGCAGGAAGCCAACCTCGGGCTGGCGGCGATTGCCGAGATTCACGCCGCTATCGTCGACCTGCGCCAGTATCAGCCGGTGATTGGTGTGGTGGCGGGCAGCGTCGGCTGTTTCGGCGGCATGTCCATCGCGGCGGGCCTGTGCAGCTACTTGCTGGTCACTCAGGAAGCGCGACTCGGCTTGAACGGCCCGCAAGTGATCGAGCAGGAAGCGGGCATCGAAGAATACGACTCTCGCGACCGGCCCTTCATCTGGAGCCTGACTGGCGGCGAACAACGTTTTGCCAGCCATCTGGTGGACGGCTTCGCAGCGGACGATGTGCAGGCGATTCGTGAACAGGTCACGGGCTGGGTCAGCCTCGGTGTGCCAGCGCAAGACCGCAGTGGCCAGCACGAGCTGTTCCTGCAACGTCTGGCGCGGCTGGACACTACCTCGCAAATCGATCCGCAGACCGTGCGCGAGCTGTATCAAGACGAACTGCATAAAGGAGTAAAGTCATGAGCGCTTCCCAACGGGGTTTGAACTGGTTCAAGGCGCTCAGTGCCAACGCGGCCGAAGTGGTGGGTTTGCCCCATTCGATCAAGGCGGCCGACGCCGTATTGGGCAATCAACCGGTACGTTTTCTGGCGGTGGTGGCGGATGCCGACAACCGCTTCCCCCGCGCCCGCAGTGGTGAAGTCGGGCTGCTGGAAGGCTGGGGGCTGGCCAAGGTCGTGGACTCGGCCATCGAACTGGACCGCGAGACCGAACACAAGCGGGCTTTGATCGCTATCGTGGATGTGCCGAGCCAGGCCTATGGTCGGCGCGAAGAAGCACTGGGCATTCATCAGGCCTTGGCGGGGGCGGTGGACAGTTATGCCCGCGCGCGCCTGGCCGGTCACCCGGTGATCGCTCTGCTGGTGGGCAAGGCGATGTCCGGGGCATTTCTCGCTCACGGTTATCAAGCCAATCGGCTGATTGCCCTGCGTGATCCGGGCGTCATGGTGCATGCCATGGGCAAGGAGTCAGCAGCCCGCGTGACGCTGCGCAGTGTCGACGAGCTGGAAAAACTCGCCGCCAGCATCCCGCCCATGGCGTATGACATCGAGAATTACGCCAGCCTGGGTCTGCTCTGGGAAACCCTCTCGGTGAGCCAGATTGAGCAACCGTCTGCGGCAGATATCAGCCATGTTCAGGATGTGTTGCAGAGCGCCATTCAGGACGTGCAGGTCACCGGCAATGACCTGAGCAGCCGACTCGGCGCGAGTAATCGTCAGGCTTCGTCGAAAGTCCGCGAACTGCTGCGGGCGCAGTGGTAAATGAACGCTGATCTGGCAGTGCTGCCCCACGATTTGTTGTGGGGTATGCCTGTGTCTGCCTTGCCTGCCGATGCGCCGGACTGGGTGATTGAGGCGGTACGCCTTGAACATCCGGTAGTGGTCCGGCGTTCGCTGGCGCCACGAGCGCTTGTCCCCGTGGGTATTCGCGGTCCGCGCCGTGAGCAACGGTACGCGGCGCTGATGCCACGGGCCGCGATTGAGCGTTGCGTGCGTCCTGAGCAGTTGACTCATCTTCGCGGCCAGCAGGATTGGCCCGCACTCCAGGCGCTTGATCATGTTCGTCCATTGATGGATTTGCTGGCGTTGACCTGGGGCGTGAGCGGCAGCGCGGGTTTCGAGTTGGCCAGCGGTTTACCAGCCCTGCACCAGAACAGTGATCTGGATTTGATTGTGCGCACAACGCGCTTTGTCAGCCGAGATTGGGCGGCCGAACTGGTGCAGATTCTGGACCGCGCCGTGTGCCGCATCGATGTGCAACTACAAACCCCTTTTGGCGCCCTGGCACTGCGCGAATGGGCAGGCGCTTCGCGTCAGGTGTTGCTCAAAAGCGCACACGGTGCCTGGTTGGTGGATCAGCCGTGGCAACCCGCCGAGGCCTGCGCATGAGCAGCTTTTGGGTGTTCCCCGGCCAGGGCGCGCAGCAGCCGGGCATGTTGCGTCAGTTGGCAGATGAACCGCTGATGCGTGAATACCTGAACGAAGCCAGTGATGTGTTGGGCGAGGACGTATTGCAGCTCGATACCCCTCAAGCGCTGCAATCGACCCGTGCAGTTCAGTTGTGTTTATTGATCGCGGGGGTGGCCTGCGCCCGTGTGCTGCAGGCCAAAGGTTGTATGCCTGACATGGTCGCCGGGTTATCGATTGGCGCTTACCCGGCGGCTGTCATTGCTGGTTCGCTGACATTCAGCGACGCCGTCCGGCTGGTGGCCTTGCGCGGAGAATTGATGCAAAGCGCCTACCCCGAAGGCTATGGCATGACGGCGCTTATCGGGCTGGATCAGGCCACAGTCGAGGCGTTGGTCGCTCAGGTTCACAGCGCTGCGACACCGGTTTATCTGGCCAATATCAACGCGGAAAATCAGTTCGTGATCGCGGGTAAAGCCGAAGCCATGGCTGAGGTGGCGCGGCTGGCGAAAGCCGGTGGTGCGGCGACGTTCAAGCGCCTGGCGGTGAGTGTGCCGTCACATTGCGCGCTGCTTGAGCAACCTGCGCAAACCCTTGCCGAAGCCTTCGCCGGGGTTACGTTGCAAGCGCCAACCGTGCGCTATCTGAGCGGCAGCACAGCGCGACCAATGCTGACTGCCGACAAGCTGCGCGATGACCTTGCGTTCAACATGTGCCGGGTGATCGATTGGCGCAGCACGCTGCAAACCGTCTACGAGCGGGGCGCTCGTCTGCATATTGAATTCCCGCCGGGCACGGTGTTGACCGGGCTGGCGCGCAAGGTCTTTGAACAAGGTACGGTCGTCGCTTTTCAAGGTGCCCGGCTGGACAGTCTGGTCGCGTTGTCGCAAGAGGAGGGCAGCCGCACCCTATAGAGCCCACTTCTGTTTCGAAGAACAAAAATAACAACTTCGTAAAACAAACTGAGGAATAACAATAATGATTATCTACGGTGTGGCGTTTCTCGCTTTTTGTACCTTGGCCGGTGTTTTCATCGGTGAACTCTTGGGCAAATTGATTGGCGTACCCGCCAACGTCGGTGGGGTTGGCATCGCAATGCTGCTGCTGATCGGGTTGGGCAGCTACCTCAGCAAACGCGGTCTGTTCGACAGCACTTCCGCCAAGGGCGTCGAGTTCTGGAGCGCGGTCTACATCCCTATCGTGGTCGCCATGGCCGCTCAGCAAAACGTCTACGGTGCCCTCAAGGGCGGACCAATGGCCATTATCGCGGGCACCCTGGCGGTACTCATCGCATTCGCACTGGTGCCTGTGCTGACCCGAATGGGTAACAAACAGCCTGACAGTCAGCCCACCGTTCCCACCAAGACAGTAGGGTGAATGCCATGTACGACGCGATGATAAAAACCATCACCGGTTACGGTCTGATCAGCGGCTTTGCCATTGTCGGCATCACAATGTGGATCGCCTACTGGATCTCCAATACGTTCACCAAAGGACGGCTGCATGGCTCGGCAATCGCCATTCTGTTGGGGCTGGTGCTGTCATATATCGGCGGTGCCGTGACAGGTGGCAGTAAGGGTATCGTTGATATCCCGTTGCTGGCAGGTATCGGCTTGCTGGGAGGCGCAATGCTGCGGGACTTCGCCATCGTTGCCACCGCTTTCGGCGTGAGTGTCGAGGAGCTCAAGCGTGCTGGATATGTCGGCGTGTTTTCGTTGTTCGTGGGAGTGGGAACTTCGTTTATCGCGGGTGTCGGCGTGGCGATGGCTTTCGGCTACACCGATGCGGTCAGCCTGACGACCATTGGTGCAGGCGCCGTGACCTACATTGTCGGGCCAGTGACGGGTGCGGCTATCGGTGCAAGTTCGGAAGTCATGGCGCTGTCGATTGCAGCCGGGCTGATCAAGGCGATTCTGGTCATGGTGATGACGCCCTTCGTGGCGCCGTTCATTGGCCTGAACAATCCGCGTAGCGCTGTGATTTTCGGCGGTTTGATGGGCACTTCAAGTGGCGTAGCGGGTGGATTGGCCGCAACTGATCCGAAGCTGGTCCCTTACGGCTGCCTGACAGCGGCGTTTTACACGGCGCTGGGCTGTCTGCTCGGGCCGTCTTTGTTGTACCTCATCATGCGCGGGATTATTGGGTAACGAATAGGCAGGTCGGAGCGGTGCCTTGTCCGGGCCGCTCTTCACACACCATTAATCGGCGGCCAACCGATTCGAATACATCCGGCATTCCGCAATCAACGCCAACAGATTCGGGTCCCGTTCCCTGGATTTGAGGAACACCATGCCGATGTGCTGCTGCATGCAATAGCGCGCCTGGAGCGGGATCAGTTTCACCCGGTTCTCGTAAACCGCCGCGATACGGCCGGGCAGCAGCGCATACCCCACGCCTGAGCTGACCATGCTCAGCAGCGTGAAGATGTCATTGACCTGCATCGCCACCTTCGGCTCGAACCCCGCCTGCTTGAATACCTGAATCCCGTCACGATGGGTGGCGAAGCCTTGGGTCAGGGTGATGAAGGTCGACTCTCGCAGGTCGCCAAGGTCAACTTCCTGGTGCTGCGAGAACGGTGAGTCGGCGGGCGCGGCAAGGAAGATGTCATCGGAAAACAAAGGCAGATGTTCGCAATCCGGGTCGTTCACGCTTTCATCCAGCGACACCAGAATGGCGTCCACTTCCATGTTTTTCAGCTTGTAGAACAGATCGATATTGGAGCCCATGATCAGATCGATATTCAGCTCGCTGCGACGGATCTTCAGGCCCATGATCAGCTGTGGCACGGTCTTTACCGTGAGTGAATACAGCGAACCGAGCCGGAAGCGCGCCGCTGAAAAACCAGCCGCCTGGCGGGTCAGCTCTACCGTGGCGAGCACATCCTGAATCAGCCTCTGTGCGCGCTCTTCCAGCACATAGGCGCTTTCCAGCGGCGTCAGGTTGCGGCCTTCGTGCTTGAACAGCGGACAGCGCAAGGCGCTTTCCAGCGAATGAATCGCCCGATGCACGCTGACGTTACTGGTGTTCAGGTCAGCCGCCGCTTTGGTCAGGTTGCCGGTGCGCATGAAGGCGAGGAATATTTCCAGCTTTTTCAGTGTCAACTCATCGTCGATTTGCATGTCGTGAGGCTTCTTTTTGGAGTGCTCCGATTGTGCACACATCGAACGCAGGTCGCTGCAATAAAAACGCAATTGCTAAACCATGCCTTGCGCTTTACGTCCTCAACCTAGAGCCTTGCGCAGCGGTTTAGGTCAACGAGGTAGTGTGCGGATGTATTACGGAGAAAAATTCAACGCCTGGTCGCATCTGGTCGGCGCCGTTCTGGCGTTTGCGGGTGCGCTCTGGCTGTTGGTGATGGCCAGCCTGCAGGGCGACGTGTGGAAGATCGTCAGCATGGCGATTTACGGCGTGACCCTGGTGGCGTTGTACAGCGCTTCGACGGTGTACCACAGCGTGCGCGGTCGGGCTAAGGTGATCATGCAGAAGGTTGATCACTTTTCGATCTATCTGCTGATCGCCGGGAGCTACACGCCGTTCTGTCTGGTGACCCTGCGCGGGCCGTGGGGCTGGACGCTATTTGGCATCGTCTGGGGGCTGGCGGTGATCGGCATCTTGCAGGAAATAAAACCGCGCTCCGAAGCCCGGATCATGTCGATCGTGATCTACGCAGTGATGGGCTGGATCGTGCTGGTGGCAGTCAAGCCGCTGATCGCAGCGCTCGGCACGGCAGGCTTTACCTGGCTGGCCGCTGGCGGCGCGTTGTACACCATCGGCATCATCTTCTTTGCCTACGACACCCGCTTTCGCCACTGGCACGGCATCTGGCATCTGTTCGTGATTGCCGGAAGTTTGCTGCACTTCGTGGCGATTTGTTCTTATGTGTTGTGAGGGCCATCGCTTAAAGGTCGGGAGGAGCGACTTGTTCGCGAAACGATAGCACTGACGACCCTTCTATCGTTTCCGCAACAGGTTGGCTCCTATAATGAGTTGATCAGCTGGAGCAATGCGGGATCGAGCTAATTCCCCGTAACATCGAACTTGATAGGCACTGTTAACGTGCCTCCCCACTCTCGATTATGGGCAGACCGTATTCCCAGTCGGAGAACGCCTTCGTAATTATCAACAGGCAGAGCCATCGAGTTGTCTTCGGGGGAATAGCTAAGTGTCCAGTAGTTACTTCGATCATCGCTGATGCAGCTCACTGCAGCATTGATAGGATACTCATCCGGGCAACTTCCGTGCTTCAGCGTGCCGCGCAATACGAGTGTGTAAGGCACTCGCTTGGTACCGACGATCATCGTTGTGAGTTTCGTAAAGGTTTCTTCCGGATGGTAAATAATCATCGTCGGTCCTTCATCTCTACCATACGCGACGAGACCTACAGTATTGATAAGTGGCGGAACGGTTATAATGCCCCGTAGAGTAGGCGCTTGGGAGACATTCCATTCGGTCAAGTACTGAACGGTTGGTTTTATGGGTTGGGGAAGGTCAAGGTTGATGATGGCTTGCCTTGCGGCGGCGCTATAAGTCAGCCTCCACTTGTCGAAAAATTCCCGCAGATCGCGACCTACTATCCGGCTCGACTGAATCACGAACCAATTTATCTTTTTTGCATCGGTAGAAAAATTATTCGCATTGGCTCCTCGGGCATAAGCAACTCTGAAGTCTTTGGCGAGTTGGGCGTGCCAGTCTGGAAATGACGTATAGAGTTGCGCGAGCATTAATAAGATTTTGTTGTTGGCTTCGTTTTCATCAGCAGGTATATAGGGTAGCCCGTCCATGGCCAGAAAACGCCCTACAGCTTCCGGATCTGAAGTAACGAATGATCCAAAGTAAGAGCACCGTTCAAGAATCTCTATGCTCTTACCCGTTAGTGTTTGACATGCTTCGAAGGAAAACAAATTAACGCTTATCTCAATCAGTTGGCCCCATTTCCAAGCCGGCTGGTTTTGGTGACCATACTCGTGCCAGTCTCCCCAGAAGCTATTGATTCGCTCACCACCAAAATTTATTGATATTCTCCCATTGCTGTAGCTTGAGCTGCAGCAGGTGTTGAAGCTTGCTTGGTACATTGACAATGAAGGCCTCTCCAGCGACGAAGGTTTTACGGTACTAAAGTTTAAGCCATTGAGGTGGTCATAGCTGGAGGTGATAACCAGATGCTCGTGCATCATTGCGTTGATGTTTCTACTCGCATGAGCTCGCGCAACATCGGCAGGAAAATCAAAAACAGTTCTGCCATTAAATAAGAAAACGTGCCCAGACGGGTCTGGATTCTGTGCAATGTCAGACCACTGGCTGGGGGAAGTAACCCCATAAATATACAGTGAAGAAGACTTGGCTGGGGGTGAGGTGCTAATCTCGACAAACTTGTTGAAGCTGGTCCAGTTGCTCATATCCTTATCGGTGTCTACGCAGGCGAGCATTAACAGGCCGGGGATGGTCGCCCGGTAAACTTGGCTCGTGTTTTTTCTGAGTACCAGTTGATTGATTTGCGATGGGGTATAGGATGCATCAAAGTCTTTAAATGTATTGGCGGAGCACGTTGTGGTAAGGCTTGGATAGCTTTTGACAGTGACTGTTACTTCATCACCGACAGCCATGTAGGTCCGGGTAGGTATATAAATGTTCCGGCGTTGCCACCCTGCTGTGCGTTGCATTTCATTATCTTGCTCCTCAAGTACGGGGATTTTGTATCCCCAGGCAGACGAGCTATATATCTTTTTGGCTCTGAGTTGCCACATAAAAGTCTCATCGTTGGGGTTGCTCACGATGACGTTATTCTCTGGTGTCACGGTTTTGCCGTCGTCTGTTGAAAGTGGTGATGGTGTTCTTCCAGTTGGCCCAGAGGGCGCGAGTACCTGGATGTCGTCATATATACCATCGGCCTCGGCTATGGCCGTATGGCTCCAGAGAACGAAAAGCGCAGCCAGAAATAGGTGGAGGTACTTTTCAGCGATTAATAGAGACGCACGGTTTGAGGTTGATCTGGGCATTTCCATTTGTCATTACCTGTTGCTCCGTAGTGATAATTATATTAGTCGGGTTGGTTGAGTTATGTTTTCATGATTATATTGATTGGCGATAATCAAGCCTGAATTTACTCCGGCGGTTAACTGTCTGCTTAGGGAGGCGAGGGGAAGTCATTCAGTGCACTTCGCGGGGATTTGTTTTTATGTGGGGTACTCAAGAACGACGCAGACCTGTAGGAGGGCGCTTGCCCGCGATAGCGTCATGTCAGGCGATATTTCTCGTCTGAATCACCGCAATCGCGGGCAAGCGCGCTCCTACAAGGTCCTGTGTTTGCTGGACGACGGGCGCGCTCCTACAGCATTCGGACACTTGGCAGCCATCAGGCTTTACGCCACACACTCGCCAACCAAGGCTGTTGCTCCCTCGGCAATCCTGCGGGGCGGTAGTAGTGTTCCAGTTCGACGAAGCCCGCCGCGCCGAGCAGTTCTTGCCATGCATCCAGGTCGTGGTAGGAGCCGTAACGAGGGCCGTTCCAGCCTTCGCGGTTGTCGCCTCGCGGGTTGGAGCTGAACAGCACGCCGCCGGGTTTGAGGGTGGTATGTAGCTGCGCCAGTACCCGAGGCAGTTCCTGTTTGGGCACATGGAACAGCACCGCATTGGCGAAGATGCCGTCGAAGCGCTCGGCGGGCAGGTCCAGCTCTAGAAAGTTCTGCTGCCAGACTTCGCAACCCGTGTCAGCGCGGGCCATATCGGCGAAGCGCTCCGAGCCATCCAGCCCCACCGCCACATGACCCATGGCGCTGAAGGTTTTCAGATCCCGGCCCGGCCCGCAGCCGAAATCCAGAATCTGCCACGGCGCCTGGCCTTCGATATGGCGCAGCAGCGCGGCAATGTTCTGGCTGACATCGTGGTCGCGGGTGCCTTCACGGAAGTCCTCGGCCACCTGGTTGTAGTGGCCGAGGGTGGTGTCGGTGATCTGGGCGAGGTCTTGGGCTTCGAGCTTCATGGCGAGTCTGTTTGAGCAATGAGGCGTCGAATATACCCCACTCAGCGTTTGTTCAAACCCTTGGCCAGACGATCGCCGCCCAGTTGAATCACCGCCACCAGAATCACCAGCAGCACAATCACGGTGAGCATCACCTGGCTGTCGAAACGTTGATAGCCGTAGCGGTAGGCGATATCCCCCAGCCCGCCCGCGCCAATCGCACCGGCCATGGCCGAGGAGTTGATCATGGTCACCAACGTAATGGTGAAGCCGCCGACGATGCCCGGCAGCGCTTCGGGCAGCAGCACGTGCCAGACGATATGCCAGCGTCGGCAGCCCATGGCTTGCGCGGCTTCGATCAGGCCATGATCGACTTCCCGCAGGCTGACCTCGGCGATGCGCGCAAAAAACGGCGTAGCGGCAATGGTCAGCGGCACCACGGCAGCCCAGACGCCGTAAGTGGTGCCGACAATCATGCGGGTGAACGGAATTAACGCCACCATCAGGATCAGAAACGGGATCGAGCGGAACAGATTGACGAAGCCGCCCAGCACTTGGTTGACAGCAGGTGCCTGATAAATCCCGCCCTTACCGCTGGTGACCAGAATCACCGCCAGCGGAATGCCCAGGATCAAGGCAATCAGTGACGATACTCCGACCATAAGAAACGTATCGATAGCGCCCTGCAGCAGTCGATCAAACCACATAACCCAGTACCTCCGCGTGTTGCGCCTGTTTGCGGGCTTGAACCAGCAACTCTGCAATGCTGTGTGGCGAGTTGGCCACCGACAGCAGCAGATGCCCGAGGGCGTGGCCTTGAATGCGCTCAACGCCACCTTGCAGCAAACTCACCCGCCCGCCCAACGCCGCGAACAACGCCGCCAGATCGGGCTCTTCGCCGCTCTGCCCGGTGAAGTGCAGGTCCAGAACCACCTTGGCATCTGGCGTTTGCGGCTGAACTGAAAGCCGCGCCTGCAAGTCTTCCGGCAAGCCATGTTGCAGCGGCGCGAGCAGGGTTTTGCTGACTTGGTGTTGCGGGTTGCCGAACACTTGCCAGACCGGGCCTTGTTCGACCACGCGGCCTTGTTCCAGCACCACAACGCGGTCGCAGATATCGCGGATCACCGCCATCTCATGGGTGATCAAAATGATGGTCAGGCCCAGCCGCTGGTTGATCTCACGCAGCAGCCCGAGGATTGATTGGGTAGTCTCCGGGTCCAGCGCTGAGGTGGCTTCATCGCAGAGCAGAATCGCCGGGTCATGCACCAGCGCGCGGGCAATGCCTACCCGCTGCTTCTGGCCGCCGGAGAGCTGCGCCGGATAGGCTTTGTGCTTGTCCTGCAGGCCCACCAGTTCCAGCAGCTCGGTAACTTTGCGCTGGCGTTGTTCCTTGGGTACGCCCGCGACCTTGAGCGGCAGCTCGATGTTCTGCCACACGGTTTTGGCTGACATCAGGTTGAAGTGCTGGAAGATCATGCCGATGCGTCGGCGCAGTTCGACGAGTTTGTCCTCGTTGAATTCGCCGATGTCGGTCTGCTCGATCAGCACTCGGCCGCTGCTGGGTTGTTCCAGGCGATTGATGGTGCGGATCAGCGAAGATTTGCCCGCGCCACTGCGGCCAATAATCCCGAAAATCTCTCCGCGTTGAATCGCCAGATCAATGTTTTGCAGCGCATCCACAGGGCCTTGCTGGCCCTGATACGTCTTGCCCAGATTAATGAAGCGCACATGGGCGCGGTTCAGCTCGGCGTGCAGTTCGGCCTGCGTTGAAGTAGTCGCTGCCGAATGCGCTGCGCCCGAAGTGTCGAGTGGCAGTTGGCGTTGCACGGATGCATTCATATCAGCCTTCCCAGCCAGCTTGGTAGAGCTTGCCGTTGACCTTGTCCAGGGCGGCGCGGACTACCGGCGAGTGCTGATAAATGTCGATGAACCTGGCCAGACGCGGGTCGTTTTTGTTTTCTGGCTTGATCACGAACTGGATCACGTATTCCGGATGATCGAGACCGTCGAAGAGGATCGCGGAACCGGCATCGAAGGTCTTGGACAGGCGGATATACGCCGGGTACCCCTGCACCAGATCAGCATCGTCATAGGCGCGAACCAGTTGCACGGCCTCAACCTGAATCAGTTTGAGTTTCTTAGGGTTGGCGGTGATGTCTTCTTCGGTGGCCTTGTAGCCCACGCCTTGCTTGAGGGTGATCAAACCTGCTTTGGCCAGCAATTGCAGACCGCGACCACTGTTGATCGGGTCGTTGGCGATGGCCACGGTGGCACCGGTTGGCAGCTCTTCGAAGCTTTTGTACTTCTTCGAGTACAGCCCGACGTTATTGATAATCCCCGGTGCATACGGCACCAGCTTGGTACCGGCCGCTTCGTTGGCATTGGTCAGGAACGGGATGTGCTGGAAATAATTCACGTCGATGTCGCCCGCCGCGAGGCTTACGTTGGGCGCGATCCAGTCGGTGAACTCCACCAGCTCGACCTTCAGGCCTTGTTTGCCGGCCTCTTCGACAGCGGCTTCAAGGGGGATGGCGAAGGCAGCGGTAGTGCCGACTTTCAACGGCGCGTCGGCGGCGTGGGCGGTGAGGGTCAACAGGCTCAGGGCCAGGGTGGTGATGAGTTTTTTCATGATGAATGTCCGGTGCGCTGCAAGGGTTTAGTTGTGTGTTGTTTGTTCTGGCGTCTTCGCGGGCAAGCCTCGCTCCAACGGGGTGCGGTGTCCGTTGGAGCGAGGCTTGCCCGCGAACGAGCGCGAAGCGGTCGCCCTTTATCTCTGTCTGTAACTGGCTCCCACATGCCTCTCCGGCAACCGCGCCCCACCCTCAGGAAACAACTTCTCCCGCAGGCTGCCGTTGTCATAAGCGGTTTTGTACGAGCCACGGCGTTGCAGCTCGGGGATCACCAGGTCGATGAAGTCCACGTAGCTTTCCGGGGTGACGATGCGGGTCAGGTTGAAGCCGTCCAGGCCGGTTTCGGCGATCCAGGATTCCAGCTCGTCTGCCACCTGTTCAACCGAGCCGATCAGGGTGATGTAACGGCCGCCCAAGGCGTGCTGGTCGAGGAGTTTTTGTCGGGTCCAGTCGTTGTTCTTCAAATTTTTGGTGGCTGACTGAATGGCATTGCTCTTCACGTACTGGATCGGCTCGTCCAGCTCGTATTGGAAAAAATCGATGCCTGTGGAGGCCGAGAAATGCGCCACCCCCGCCTCGGCGCTGGCGAACTCGCGATATTCGGCGTGCTTGGCCCGCGCTTCGGCTTCGGTCTTGCCGACAATCACGTTCAAGCCCATGAACACTTTGATGTCGTCCGGGTTGCGCCCGGCGGCTAAGGCGCTGGCGCGGACTTTGTCGACTTGCTCACGGGTCGAAGTTTTGTTCTGGCCGCTGATGAACACACATTCGGCGTGCTGCCCGGCGAACTGCAAGCCACGCTCGGAACTGCCCGCCTGAAACAATACCGGCGTGCGTTGGGTCGAGGGTTCGCACAGGTGATAACCCTCAACCTGATAGAACTCGCCCTTGTGCTCGACTTTGTGGACCTTGTCCGGCTGGGCGTAGATCCGCTGCTCCCGGTCATTGATGACGGCGTCGTCTTCCCAGCTGCCTTCCCAGAGTTTGTAGAGCACCTGCAGGTATTCGTCGGCCTGGTCGTAGCGGCGGTCATGTTCAACCTGTTCGCTCAGGCCCATGGCCCGTGCGGCGCTGTCCAGGTAGCCGGTGACGATGTTCCAGCCGACCCGGCCGCGACTCAGGTGGTCCAGCGTCGACATGCGCCGTGCGAAAAGATACGGCGCCTCGTAGGTCAGGTTGGCGGTCAGGCCGAAACCGAGGTTTTTGGTGACAGCCGCCATGGCCGAAACAAGTAACAGCGGATCATTGACCGGCAGCTGAATGGACTCTTTGAGGGTGACATCCACCGAGTTCTGATAGACGTCGTAAACGCCCACGATGTCGGCGATGAACAACCCATCGAACAGGCCGCGCTCCAGCAATTGCGCCAGTTCGGTCCAATATCCCAGGGTGTTGTACTGCGTGGAATTGTCCCGTGGATGGGTCCACAAGCCGTGGTTGATATGGCCAATGCAGTTCATGTTGAAGGCATTGAGCAGGATCTTTTTCTTGGCCATCAAATCGTCCCCCGCAACGGAGGGTTCTGCTCGTTGAGGTAGTAATTGCCTATGGCGTGATACTTCCAGCGCACCGGGTCATGCAGGGTGTGGACCCGAGCGTTGCGCCAGTGCCGGTCAAGGCCGTGTTCAGCCAACGTCGCCTGGCTACCGGCGAGTTCGAACAGCGTGCTGCCAGCCGCAAGGGAGATTTCCGTGCTGATGGCCCGGGCCTCGGCAACGGCGATCGACGCTGCCGCGACCGTGTCGACGTTGCTGTCTGCCTGGGCGATGTCCAGCAATTCCCCGGCGCGGTCCAGCAGGGCTTCGGCGGCGTACAAACGAACGCTGAGCTTGCCGAAACTGTTCAGGGTCAGCGGATCGTCCACGGCCTTTTCAATGCCGGAGTCGATCCATGGCCGGGTGCGGTTACGCACGAAATGCAGCGCATCTTCGAGCGCAGCGCGAGCGATGCCGGTGTCGATGGCGGCATGAAGAATCTGCGCCAGCGGGCCAACGGTGGTCGGGCGCTCGAAAGCACTCTGGAAGGGCACCACATCGTCAGCGTCGACATAAACGTTCTCAAACAGCACCGAACCGCTGCCTGTGGTGCGTTGGCCGAAGCCGCTCCAGTCGTCGATGACCGTCAGACCTTCACTCTCTGCTTGGACGAAAGCCAGCTGCTGGATGCCGTTTTCATCGATCACCGAGGTAGGAATCCGCTGGGCATACAGAGCGCCTGTGGCATAAAACTTACGACCATTGATGCGATATCCGGCATTGATTCCGGAATCATCCCGCGTCAGGCGAGTGGTGCGGTCATGGGCGGTTTTGGTCCCCAGTTCAGCCAGTGCGTTACCGAAGCGCAGACCGGCGAGGGCATCGGCGTACAAGCGTTTCTGCTGCTCCGGGCTGCCGTTTACGCGTAACACCTCCAGGGCATAAAAGTGGTTTTGCGGGATCTGCCCCAACGAGGCGTCGGCTTCAGAGATCAGGCGAATGACATTCGCCAACGTGACATTGGAGACCCCCGCGCCGCCGAAGGCCTTGGGTACGCTGATGCCCCACAGCCCCGAGGCGCTGAACAGGTCGAGTTCGGCATGGGGCAAGCGCCGCTCGCGATCCCGTTGCAGGCTTTCAGCCTTGAAGCGTGCGGCCAGTTCCTTTGCAACGCGCAGCGCCTGCTCGTCGTTTTCGATGAGGGCGGCGGGCTGTTGCTCACGTGAATTCAAACTCATAACAATGCTCTCCAGTGGTCTGGTTCAAATCCACGAATGACGTGCGGGTAGAGTGCCGTTGAGGTGCCAGGCGCCAATGGCGTGGTATTTCCAGCGCACCGGGTCATGGAGGGTGTGGACCCGGGCATTACGCCAGTGGCGGTCAAGGTTGAACTCGGCCAGGGTGGCGCGGCTGCCGGACAGCTCCAGCAGCTTCTCACTGGCCTGGAGGGCTATCTCGGTGGTCAATGCCTTGGCGCGCGCCACAGTGATCGAGGCGTGAGCCGCGGAGTGTTCGTCGACAGGGCTGGCGCTGACTTCATCCAGCACTTTGCCCGCCTGACGCAGCAACGCTTCGGCGGCATGCAATTCAAGTTTGAGCCGCCCAATATCGGCGATGACGTAGGGATCATCACTGGCGCGTTCCACCTTGGCATCGATCCAGGGCCGCGCGCGCTGGCGGACGAACTCGATGGTGTCGTCGATGGCGCCGCGAGCGATGCCCGCATCAATCGCTGCCTGGATCAATTGCGACACGGCGCCCTGAATGTTGGGCGTTTGCGAAGTGCGCCAGGTTTCGATGACCAGATTCGGGTCGATCTGCACCGCATCAAGCAGCACCGTGCCGCTGGCGGTGGTGCGCTGACCGAAGCCCGACCAGTCATCAACAATGCTCAGACCGGCACTGCCTCTGGGCACGAATGCCATGATTTGCTGGCCCTGATAATTCAGCGCCTTGACCGCTACCCAGTGGGCAAACAGGGCGCCGGTGGAATAAAACTTCTGGCCGCTGATGCTCAGCTGGCCGTTATGGGTGGTGATCCGCGCTTTGAGGTCCAGGGTGTTTTTGGTGCCGCGCTCCGGCCCGCCGTTGCCGATGCGCCAGCCATCCAGCACGCTTTTAAGCAAGGTCTTCTTCTGCTGTTCGCTGGCGCTGTTGAGCAGCACATGGATAATGCCGAACTGGTTCTGCGGGATTTGCCCGAGCGCCGGATCAGCCGCAGAAATGATTTTGAACACCTCGGCAATGGTCACGAACGAGACTTGCGGACCGCCGTAGGCGCGCGGAATAGAGATACTGCCCAGACCGCTTTGGGTGAATTGCTCGATAGCCTGCCAGGGTAATTGTCGTTGTGAATCCCTTTGTGCCGCGCTCGGACGCGCCTCGGCTGCCAGAGCACGAGCGGCGTCTATGGCCTGTTCGTCGGTGCTGAGGATTTTTGCCGGGCGTAGAGGCGGCGCAGTATCCGCTGGGTGTTTCACAACGGGGGCATGTGACGTTGAAGCGACCATTCGAACCTCGCAAGAATGCCGCTGGCACGCGGCAGAAAAAATCACGATGTCCGGTGGTCCGGTGCATATACCCTAAATTGCTCAATAAATTAAATATACGAGTTTTTTGGAATAAGCATAGACGATGACGATACGCCGCTCAGGCGTTGGCCGCGTAGGTCAGGCAGGTGCCGAGCAGCACCACACAAATGCAGAGTTTTGTAAGTTTTCCTAAAGTCATGAGACGCTTCCTCGAAGATGAGTAAGTTGCTCATTAAGCGTAGACGCCGGAATGTCTGATCTTCAGTTAAGGCCTGTAGCTGAAGAGATAAAAAGTTGTGGGAATTTTCTGATCTATAAGCAGATTGTGCGGTCGCTCACACAACGGTCGAACAGCTGTAACGCGAAGTTGCCATTAATGGCAACTTCGCGCATTAGCGGTCGGTCGCAAAGTGATCAGTCATACCTCGGACGGTTTTCAAGTGTCCTGACACTTATCTCCCTTGCGGGAGCCCACCGGGAGTTGTTGCCGACTCGGTCAATCACACAATACGTTACTTCCAGCAATGCTTCATCGCCCGCTTCGCGGATCAAGGTGTCCGGGACCAGTAGTTTGATGGGTTTGCCGAGGTTTTCTTCGGCCAAGGGCGCAAGGTCCATTCGAGCATCACCCCAACGCAGGGTAATTTCGTCACAGGGCGCCATGTTCAGATAGGGTTCGATAGACAGTGGCAGGCCCTCGGCCATCCGGGTGATGTTCAGCCCGTCACGGATAACCGTCTCCGGCAGCGATACCGGCGCGAGCCCCTGGTTTTCTTCATCGCTGGAGTTGATCAACAAACCGCCGGGCATATCCAGTTTGACCCTTAACCTACGGCTGGCGGAGCCGATGGGGCTGCCGCCGACTTTCATGAGTCGGTAGTAGGTTTTTATCGTGCCGTTCTGTAGGAAACTTTCCGGCACGCGTAGGACAAGGGTTTTGCCCACGTCAGACGCGCAGAGAAGCTTTGACGCGACGTAACAGCCATCCCAGAACAGCTCGATCAGGTCGCCTTCATCCATCTCGGGGTAGGGATCGATATGGACCAGCAGGTTAGCCGCTGCGCGGATACCGATGCCGTGCTTGTGGGCTTGCGGCACATAGGGCGGGAATAGTTTCTGGCGTTTATTACTGGACGTATCTGTCATATTCGAATGCTCTTACTTCGGGTAGCTAACTAATAATCGGGTCGATACAAGTAACTGCGATTAGCAAAAAACGATGTGAGATAAGTACCTCAGAGTGTGGAGTTATGGCAAACATTACAAAGTGACTGAAATTCGGGGTTGTGGATTCTGAATTCAATTAACTTGTGATCATGTTTTGAGCTAATTGTGTTTGCGGTAGTGTGTCAATAGGCAGTTGAATGGAATTGCAGTCGCACTTAAATATAGGAGTTTTCCTACATTGCTTTGGTCGAATTTTGTGCGAAATGGCTTGCTGGGTCCTACACGAAGAAATAAATAGTTGTGGTTGTTCAACTGGACCGCTGTGCTTGCGACTGAAAAAGGACAGCAGTTGTCCGGCATGCCATCACGGAGTCGTCGCAATGCTATGACTCGTACCTTTTATGGATTCGATCATTTGCGGGGGAGGCTATCGGGTTTATCAATGACTTTTTCGATCAGTTGATTGATATACAAATGTAAGGCGAACGCAAACAGCGCCATAGGGCGCAGGATGTTTGGTAAGGGCTTGTAGGAATCAGCCGCGGCTGCGTTCCAGAAATTGCCGCGTGCGTTCTTCCTTCGGGTTGGCGAACAGGTCTTTGGCTTCCCCTTGCTCGACGATCACGCCCTTGTCGATAAAGATCACGCGGTTGGCAACATCCCGGGCAAAGTTCATCTCATGAGTCACGATCACCATGGTGCGTTTTTCTTCTGCCAGGGCGCGAATAGTGGTCAGCACTTCGCCGACCAGTTCCGGGTCCAGCGCGGAAGTAGGCTCATCGAACAGGATCACCTCCGGCTCCATCGCCAGCGCACGGGCGATGGCCACCCGTTGCTGCTGCCCACCTGACAAACGTCGCGGGTAGGCGTCTTCCTTGCCAGCCAAGCCTACTTTGCCGAGAAATTGCCGACCCAGTTCCAACGCTCGCTCACGGGGCATCTTCTTGACCACAATCGGGCCCTCGATGACGTTTTCCAGAGCGGTGCGATGGGGGAACAGATTGAAGTTCTGGAACACAAAACCCACGTGCTGGCGTAGCTGGCGAATCAGGCCCTGTTGTTTGCTCAAAGGCTTGCTGCCATCGATCTGAATATCGCCGACGATGATCTTGCCGCTGGTGGGCTCTTCAAGAAAATTCAGACAACGCAGCAGGGTGGTTTTACCCGAGCCGCTGGGCCCGATGATCGCCACGACTTCGCCGGCTTCAACCCGCAGGTCGATGCCCTTGAGCACTTGTTGACCTTTGAATTCTTTGGTCAGTTTTTCAACCACAATCATGCGTCAGGACTCCAGATCATGGCGGTTGACCCTTGCTTCAAGGCGGTTCTGCAAATGTGAAAGCGCGGTGGCAAGAATCCAGTAGATCAATGCGGCGGCCAGGTACATGGTGAAAATTTCAAAGGTGCGGGCGGTGATCAACTGCGCCTGACGGAACAGCTCCGGCACCTGAATGGTGGCAGCCAGGGCGGTGTCTTTGACCAGCGAAATAAAGCTGTTGCCCAGTGGCGGCAACGCAGTACGTGCAGCCTGGGGAAGAATGGCGCGGCGCATGGCCTGGGCGCGGGTCATGCCGATACTGGCGGCGGCCTCCCATTGGCCACGCTCTACCGAGCCGATGGCGGCGCGCAGAATCTCGCAGGCGTAGGCAGCCATGTTCAGGGAAAAACCGATCAGCGCGGCAGTCAGTGGATCCAGCTCGATGCCCAGTTCCGGCAAGCCGTAATAGATCATGAACAGCTGAACCAGCAGCGGCGTGCCGCGAAAGAACGAGACGTACACCCGAGCGATACCGCGCACCAGCATAAAGCGCGACAGGCGCATGAGCGCCAGCCCGAAGCCCAGCAGCAGGCCGAAAAACATGCCGCCCAGGCTCAGGAAAACCGTGTAGTACGCGCCCTTTATCAGAAAGGGCGCGGAGTCCAGCGCTAGCTTGAGACCCTCTTCAATCATTTGGTCACGTCAGCGTTGAAGTACTTCTGCGACAGCTTGGCCAGCGTGCCATCAGCGCGCAGCTTGTCGATGGCCTTGTTGATGGCATCGAGCAGTTCAGGCTCGCCTTTGCGCAGGGCAATACCACTTTCCTGACGGGAGAACGGTTCGCCGGTGACCGCCAGGGTGTCTTTGGTTTTGGTGACCATTTCCAGTGCAGCCAGGCGGTCGACCAGAATGGCGTCGATACGGCCTACACGCAGATCCTGAAACTTGGTTGGGTCATCGTCGTAGGTTTTGACGATGGCGCCCGGCACGTTTTCCTTCAGCCACTGCTCATAGTTCGTACCCAGGCCTACACCGACCTTGGCACCCTTGAGGTCGGCCGCCGTCTTGAACTTGTCGGCGTCTTTCTTCTGCACCAGCGCCTGAATGCCGGAGATGGTGTAAGGCTCGGAGAAGTCATACTTCTTTTTGCGTTCTTCGGAGATGGTCACCTGGTTGATCACAACATCCAGACGCTTGGACTCCAGTGCAGCAAGAATGCCCGCCCATGGAGTGGCCTGCAGCTTGACCTTCACGCCCAGCTCTTTGGCCAGGGCTTCGGAGAACTCAACTTCAAAACCTGCCAGCTTGCCGTTTTCATCCTGGAAGCTGAACGGCGGATAAGTGCCTTCAAGGCCGACGCTGATCGTGCCGCTGTCTTTGATCTTTTGCAGCTGCTCGCCTGCAATGGCTTGGCCCAGCAGACTGGACCCAAGAAGAACGCCCAGCGTGGAAGCCAGAACGGTACGGCGAATGGCGGAAGTAATCATGATTAGCCCCAAAGATATTGTTTGAGTGACAGGCAAAAATCGGACCCGACGAACGCTACTGATACTGCGCAAGTTTATCCAGTGTTTTCAGTCGTCTGAGCGTGGAGTGCGATTGCTGGCGGCGATCATAGGAGCTGTTGTCGATGAGTAAAAATAATTAAAACCACGATGCTTATTCTTTGATCGAATATACAAGCCGTCGCAGCCACCGGTGATCGCCTGTGGGAGCGAGGCTTGCCCGCGAAGAACGATAGCGCGGTGTTTCAGGCATACCGAGGTGACTCATTCGCGGGCAAGCCACGCTCCCACAGGCGATTGCATTCCCGCGAGCTAGATCGGCTGGTTACGCAAATACATCCGGATAAGCAAACAATGCTGGCGCGCCACCGGTATGCAGGAAAATCAGCGGGCCGTCGTCGAAGCGCTGACGGCCTATGCCATCGAGCAACCCGGCCATGGCCTTACCGGTGTAAACCGGATCCAGCAAGATACCTTCGTGGCTGGCAACCAGCTTGATCGCCGACAAAGTCCCTGCATTGGGTTCGCCATAGCGCGGGCCGTAATACTCATCCCACAGCTCGACTTTAAAGGCTTCAGGCAGCGCAACACCCAATAGCTCAGCAGTGCGCTCAGCCAGGCCCTGGACTTTCGGACGTTGGGTTTCTTCGGGGCGCGATACGGTCACACCCACCACCGGCAACTGCGGCAATGCCTCGGCCAGCGCCAGAGCCAGGCCGCTGTGGGTGCCTGCGCTGCCTGACGCCAGCACGACAGCGGCGAATTCCAGCCCGGTCTGTTTGATCTGTTCAGCCAGCTCAAAACCCGCCCGAACGTAACCCAGAGCACCCAGCGCGTTCGATCCGCCGATAGGCACCACATAAGGCGTCTTGCCACTGGTTCGCAGCCGTGCGGCCAGGGCATGAAGCTGTTCGTCGGCGTTGTCGAGGTTTTCTACCAACTCGACTTTGGCGTCGAACAGCTCCAGCAGCAAACGGTTGCCGTTATTCAGATAGTTGGTGTCGTCAGTGGCAATCGGGTTTTCCAGCAGCGCTACGCAGCCGAGTCCCAGGCGCGCGGCGATGGCAGCCGTCTGGCGCACATGGTTGGACTGAATGGCACCGGCGGTGATCAGCGTATCCGCGCCCTGGGCCAATGCATCAGCAGCGAGGTATTCGAGCTTGCGGACTTTATTGCCGCCCAGCGCCAGAGTGGTGGTGTCATCGCGCTTGATATAGATGTCGCGGCCAGCCCAGAGCGACAGTCGCTCCAGCTTTTCCAGGGCGGTAGGGGCGCCGAGCAACTGTAGACGATTAAATTCGGCGAGCTTTTGTTTGATCATGATCAGAGGTGAGCCTATAGAGAGTCGCTCGACTATAGGCAGACACTTCCTACAGGGCAACTTCTTGCGGCTTATGCCATCAGAGCAGAAGGCCTGAGCAATTAGTTATTTTTTCCTACACCGGATTTTCCGTAGAGTGGCCGCATTTGCGGCCAGCGCAAATTAAAGGGTGCAATCAAAACACTGTAGAAAGCCCAATGTTTGCCTGCATGCGTCTTGTGGGACCGGCTTTAGCCGGGAAGGGGCCGCACCAGTCGCTCAATTGAGTCGTCTGGACTGCTGCTTTCCCGGCAAAGCCGGTCCCACGCAGTCGTGCTAGCGCATTAACCAAACCGAGGAGAAGTCAGCGTGAGCGATATCCCAGAGGCACCCGCCGAAGGCCGTTCCAGTCACTGGCAGTTGCAGCAGATCGTCAGTGAGTTACGTGCCGCCCGGGACGACTGGCGCACCCGTAACAAGCGCGTCAGTGGCGAACATGGCGGCCGCGAGTTGCCTTCACGGGCGGCGATGCGCGACATCCTCGAAGCACTCTGCGGGGCACTGTTCCCCATGCGTCTGGGGCCGGTGGACCTGCGCGAAGAAAGCGAGGATTTCTACGTCGGCCACACCCTCGACGTCGCCCTCAATGCGCTGTTGGCTCAAGCCCGGCTGGAGCTGCGTTACGTGGCGCACCAGCATTCGGAAGCCGTGGGCGCGGTTGATAAAAAGGCGCTGGACCTGATCCAGGACTTCGCCCGTGCTTTGCCCGCGATGCGCACTTTGCTCGATACCGACGTGTTGGCGGCTTACCAGGGCGATCCGGCGGCGCGCAGCGTTGATGAAGTGCTGCTCTGCTATCCGGGGATCCTCGCGGTGATCCACCATCGCATCGCCCACCACTTATATCGCGCTGGCCTGCCGCTATTGGCGCGCATCAGCTCGGAAATCGCCCACTCCGCGACAGGCATAGACATCCACCCTGGCGCGCAAATAGGCCGCAGCTTCTTCATCGACCACGGCACAGGCGTCGTTATCGGCGAAACCGCCATCATTGGCGAGCGAGTACGCATCTACCAGGCCGTAACCCTGGGCGCCAAACGCTTCCCGGCAGACGAAGACGGCCAACTACAAAAAGGCCACGCCCGCCACCCCATCGTCGAAGACGACGTGGTCATCTACGCCGGCGCGACCATCCTCGGCCGCATCACCATCGGCCAAGGCTCAACAATCGGCGGCAACGTCTGGCTGACCCGCAGCGTGCCTGCTGGGTGCAATCTGACGCAGGCGAATTTGTTGCAGCAGGATGAGGGGCAGAAGTAGGAATTCGACTGATTGGATGATTGATCAGTTGGTGACCAGATTGGGTGCAGCTGCGGCGAGGTGCTAAGCAAGGCAGCTAATAGAACCAAGCCGGGCGAATTCGCCCGGCTTCTTAGCAAAGTGGCTTTATTTCGATGCTTCTCTAATTTCATGAGCATTTATGCAGTCGGTCGACGTCAGTACCACTTCCCTCACTCATGTCGATCTTTCCGTCAGCTCCAATATAGATGTTGGTTTCTGGCCATTTTGGATTGATCCTTATACAGTTGTTTTTTCGTGAAGCGGTCCAATGAAAATCCATAAAAAAACGCTCATTAGGGAATATATCTCCTGTATCTCCTGTGGCGCCGCCAGGAGTTATTTTGCCTTTATAAACACCATTGTAAGTATCCCAGACGAAGCTTAAGGGACCGGCGCCCTCGCCTGAATAGTAAACACTCACTCTTGGTGTCGCCATGTACCAAAAGCTGTAAGTCGCCGTAAGTGTCAATAGCAAGACCCGCCAGAATGAGCGGTGCCAAGGTTTATTTTCATTCATGGTTTTGCTCCCATTCCGCTGCCAATTTTAACCTGATTACATAAGCGTTGGCCCCTCTGCCCATATCAGTCATCCCGTCGGTGCAGGGTGAGTCTTGCGTCGTTTTGTAGCTGAAATTATTCATTCTCCGGGGCGCGGGCGTAATTGCTCTACGTCGGTTCCGCCCTCATGGCTTCGGTCAATAGTGCCATCCGGGCCGATGTATATATTAGTTATCGGCCATTTAGGGATTATTAATGCGCAGTGGTTTCTTCTCAAAGCGGTCCAGTCCAGCACCATCGTGAATTTCTCGTCAGGGAAAATATGACCACTATCCGCAGTTACGCCTCCAGGGAGGATTTCACCTCTGTAGATACGATTCTGGGTATTCCAGACAAAATCTAACTGGCTATTAGCGCTGTCAGAATAGTAAACGTGAACTCTTGGTAGCGCGATGTACCAAAAGATGAACAAGGTTAATGGTATGATCAAAGTCAAGCGCCAAAATGAGCGATACCATGGTCTACTTGCATTCATGGTTTCGCCCAATCCCATTGGCACTCTTTTAATCTTTTCAAATCAGTGCCGCCTTGTTTGCTCATATCAACGTTTCCGTCGCGGTCAAGGTGGATCTTAATATTTGGCCAGCTCGGCGCGATACTGATGCAGTGCCTACGCTCTTTATCCCTCCACCAATAAAATTCCATGAAGAAATCTTCATTCGGAAAAACATGACCGACGTCCCCTGTCGTTTTGCCAGGTAGTAGGTCTCCCTTCACAAATTTATGCTGTGTGTTTAAAATGTAGCTTATATTTTTTGTTCCATCCTTTGAATAAAAAATGTAAACCCGTGGTGGAGCGTAGTACCAGAATAAGAATAGCGAGACAAATAATAGTAGAATCCAGCGCCACACGTATCGACGCTTCCTATTTGCAGACATGGAGTTGTATTCCTTTCACCCAGTTGGCAATAGGCACCGCCAGAACTTTAGTCATCACCGCCTTGAAAGTGACGCCACCGTCCGGGAATTCTTTTCTAAGTGTCATCCCAATAATTATAGATACCCTGTCAGGTGCATCGTCCCATGCACGCAAACCATCAACCCCTTCGGTTCTATGCGGCCCGTCGAACCTTTCAGGATCCTGCCAATGCCTGATCGAGTCCGACGCAATTTGCTCAATGCCAGCCCCGTCTAGGAGCACACTCTCAGAAAGGCCTCCCGCAACGCCTACATAGCCATAGTGAATGTTTGACCAAATATCGTAAAAGTAATCGTAGCTACCCTGTTTATGCCAAATATCCCCGAATTTCGCTTGTATCCTTAACTTATGATCCCAAGGCCGATTCTGCCCAACCCGCTCAGTCCATAACGCAAACGCCCTAGCTTGTTTGGCAAGAGCGAAAGAGTGAAAGTCAGGTTGCCGACCCAGTCGCTTATAAAACGGCAGTGCCATGTACTCTCTGGTTTCGGCCACCGGGTCGTAGCTGTTCAGTTCCTTCATTTCCAGCACTGAAGGATGATTGATGTTGCGGTTCATCTCGTCGGCGATGTAGCTGGCGAGTTCTTCCATACGGTCGGGGTGATTGCAGGGCTTTGAGCTGGCGGCGACAGGGGGTATTGGATCAGGCGCCCGAGGGGTTGTTGCGGGACTGATATTTGATTCGCTCACTGTTTGAGCGGAAGCCTTGTGACCTTGCTGTACAGGTTTGTCCGCCTTTTCGTAAGTGTGTTTTAGCGAGGAGATGAAGCGAGCGCGACAAGGGCAGGTGCTGACACTGTCCAGTGTTCCGGCCGGGCGCTTGCCGTTGCTGATGATGATGTTGACACCGCCCACGATTTCATAGGTTTTGCCGTCCTTGCCGCAGGTTACCGGGTCCCCTTCTCGCGCATGAGGCATTCCGTTCATAACGGTGCCTCTGTTCCCTGCCAGAACTTTGCCGCCGCAGTAGGTCTTGTCGCCCTCACGAATGAAGTGTCCTGTCGCCATGGCTCAACCCTCCACAGTCGGCAGGAAGTCCTCTGCTTTAGGCACGCCTTCTCGCAGTACAAGCATGCCCAGATTCTGTGGGGTGTTGATGATTTGGTCGCCATTACTCAGCATGCTGCCGACCAATGCGGTATCGCTGTTTTCGTGGCCTGCGCCTGTCACGATCTGCGCAGTCTTGCCATCGGGGTAAACGGCGTAATCACCTTTTTGCGCAACGCACACCTGTTGGCCGTCACTTAAGTCGATAACCATTTCTGACGTCGCATGCTGGATCACACCGCCGTCGCGGGTTTGGCTGCCTTCAGTTGCCAGTCGGTAAATCGCGATAGGTGGATGGGCATCGCAGTAAGCATTTTGTTGCTGGAGGCAGAGGGCGGCCTCTTCACCGAACTCAGCCAGTTGCTGATCCGTGAAAGGTGAAGCATCCAGAGTGCGAAGGACTTCCTGAGAGACTTCGTTGGTATACGACTTTGGAAAGGCAGTGCTCATTTCTATCATCCTGATTCGTTGGCTTCGGCATCCGCGGGACTTGTTGTCTCGTGAGAAAACGAACGCTAAACGAAAATTTCGGATGGCTATGTAGGGCAATTCTCCAGAGAGCGAAGGAAACCTCTCTAGATGTTTTTAGCCGCAAGTGCGTGCGGGAAACGAATGCGTGCTGCGCCAAAAAAACAGTCAAAAATCGGACGCGCTGCCTCGGTCAATCAACATGGTTTTATCGTGCCGACAGGCGGGAACGATCCCCGTGAAACGCACGTCATAACCTCGCTTGAGCCAGCACCCACTGGCCCGCGATTAGGCCTCGCGGGCGCTTCCATGTTTTAATTGAACGCTCGTTCAATTAAAACCGGTGGTTCGCTGCCCGCTCATATCAGGAGGCTTACCCTTGTTTAATCCGTTTGTTGCTGTCTTTTCCTTCGAGTCGGAGGTGCATGTTTCATGAGTGCATCTGCTACCCCTTCCAGCGGTTCGGTCCGCATGAATCCGCCGGTTTTTTACTTTGCGGCGACGTTTATTTTGTTGTTCGGGGTGACGGTCATTGCCTTCCCCGAAGCGTCCGGCCAATGGCTGCTGGCGGCGCAGAACTGGGCGGCCAATACGGTCGGCTGGTATTACATGCTGGCCATGACTATTTATCTGGTCTTCGTGGTGGTCACCGCCTTGTCTGGCTACGGCAAGATCAAGCTCGGTGCCGACCACGACGAGCCCGAATTCAGTTATCTGTCCTGGGCGGGGATGTTGTTTGCCGCCGGGATTAGCATCACGCTGTTTTTCTTCTGTGTCTCTGAACCGCTGACTCACATGCTGGCTCCGCCTCAGGGCGAGGGCGGCACGACTGAGGCGGCGCGGCAGGCTATGCAGTTGCTGTTCCTGCATTGGGGTCTGCATGGCTGGGGCGTTTTTGCTTTTGTCGGCATGGCGCTGGCTTACTTCGCGTACCGGCACAATCTGCCTTTGGCCTTGCGTTCTGCGTTGTATCCGCTGATCGGCAAGCGCATCAATGGCCCCATCGGTTACGCAGTCGACGGCTTCGGCATCATTGCGACGATTTTCGGGCTGGGCGCGGACATGGGCTTTGGGGTGTTGCACCTCAACTCCGGGCTGGATTACCTGTTCGGCATGCCGCATACCCAATGGATTCAGGTCGGGCTGATCACGCTGATGATGGGCGCGGCGATTCTGGTGGCTATCGCGGGTGTCGATAAGGGCGTGCGCGTCATGTCCGACATCAACATGCTGCTGGCCTGTGCGCTGCTGCTGTTTGTGTTGTTTGCCGGCCCGACGCAGCATCTGCTGAATACTCTGGTGCAGAACATCGGTGACTATCTAGGGGCGCTGCCGACCAAGAGTTTCGATGTCTACGCCTACGACAAGCCTAGTGACTGGCTGGGCGGCTGGACGGTGTTTTATTGGGCTTGGTGGATTGCCTGGTCGCCGTTTGTGGGGCTGTTCATTGCGCGGATTTCCCGTGGTCGGACCATCCGTGAATTCGTCTTTGGCGTGCTGTTGATTCCGTTGGGTTTCACCCTGGCGTGGATGTCGATTTTCGGCAACAGCGCCATTGATCAAGTGCTCAACCACGGGATGGTGGCGCTGGGTCAATCGGCAATTGATGATCCATCGCGCACGCTTTACCTGCTGCTGGAAACCTATCCATGGAGCAAAACCGTTATTGGCGTGACGGTATTCATCAGTTTCGTGTTCTTCGTCACCTCGGCTGACTCGGGCACTGTGGTGCTTTCGACGCTGTCGGCCAAAGGCGGCAATCCTGATGAAGACGGCCCTAAATGGTTGCGGGTTTTCTGGGGTGTGGCGACGGCGCTGATTACCAGTGGCCTGCTGTTTTCCGGCAGTATCGACGCGCTGAAGTCCGCTGTGGTGCTGACCTCACTGCCGTTCTCTCTGATCCTGCTGTTGATGATGTGGGGCCTGCACAAGGCGTTCATCATGGAATCCCAACGCCAGATCGCGCAGCTCTACTCGCTGGCTCCGGCCTCCGGTGCGCGGCGTGGCGGTTGGCGTCAGCGGTTGAGCCAGGCTGTGCATTACCCGTCGCGAGACGAGGTGTATCGATTCCTGGAGCAGACTGTGCGCCCGGCCATTGAAGATGTAACCGCGGTGTTCGCCGAGAAGGGCTTGAACGTGGTCACTCAGCCAGACCCGGCCAATGACAGCGTCAGCCTGGAGATCGGCCATGGCGAGGAGCGACCGTTTATTTATCAGGTGATGATGAAAGGCTTCTTCACCCCGTCATTCGCCCGTGGCGGCATGGGATCCAAGCAACTGAACAATCGGCGTTATTACCGTGCTGAGGTTCACTTGAGTGAAGGCAGTCAGGATTACGACTTGGTGGGTTACACCAAGGAGCAGGTGATCAACGACATCCTTGATCAGTACGAACGCCATATGCAGTTTTTGCATTTGGTGCGTTGAGAGCAGGATTTGCATAACGCCGCGCTCCCACAGGAGGTCGCATTTCTCCTGTGGGACCGGCTTTAGCCGGGAAGAGGCAGGTACATTCGCTCCATATCTGATGATTGAAATGCCGTCTTCCCGGCTGAAGCCGGTCCCACAAGGTAAAAGAGCCCCTAGCTCAAGCCAACCCACCATTGGCACGCAGGATTTGGCCGTTGACCCAGCCAGATTCAGGTCCGGCCAGGAAAGACACGACGTTGGCGATGTCTTCCGGCTGGCCGAGGCGTTCCAGAGGCGGCATCTTGGCGAAGTTCTGAATCTGTTCGTCGGTTTTGCCATTGAGGAACAACTCGGTGGCCACCGGACCGGGTGCGACGGCGTTGACCGTAATGTTGCGTCCGCGCAGTTCCTTGGCAAAAACATGGGTGAAGGATTCAACCGCCGCTTTGGTGGCGTTGTAGATCGCATAGCCCGGAATGTTTAGCGCCAGCGCGGAGCTTGAGAAGTTGATGATCCGGCCGCTGTCGTTCATTCGTGCGCTGGCTTCACGCAAGGTGTTGAAAGTGCCACGGGTGTTGATGGCGAAGGTCTGCTCGAACAACTCGTCGCTGGTGTCAGCGATGGGCATGGTTTTCATGATGCCAGCGTTGTTGACCAACACATCGATTTTGCCCAACTGCTGTTCAGTGGCTTCGAACATCTTGCGTACTTCATCTGCGTTGGCCACGTTGGCTTTCACGGCGATGGCCTGACCGCCCTCGGCAACCAATTGGGCAACCAGCGAATCCGCCTCGCTGGCGCTGTTGGCGTAATTGACGACGACGGCGAAACCGTCGGCAGACAGACGCTTGGCGATTTCAGCGCCGATGCCGCGAGATGCGCCGGTGACGATGGCGACTTTGCGGTGAGTGTTCTGAGTCATGCTGCACCTCCGTTCTGAATGTGGGGTGTACTTTCACATGTTGAGAGTGAGGGATAAACAGGTAGGGACTGGCTTTAGTGTTCAGTAAACCTGAACAATAAACTGTTTGCCCCCGTGCGGTTTTGCTGCGATTGGTTTGACGCCATCGCGAGCAAGCTCGCTCCTACAGGTTCGGTGATCAACTGTAGGAGTGAGCTTGCTCGCGATGGCGTAGGGTCAGGCACTGAGGGACTTGCAGGCAAACATCGAATCTCCTACACATTTATTGTTGCCATAGGCCTCAGAACAAAAAAAGCCCGGGGCTGCTTACGCAACCCCGGGCTTTTGGTGTGAGGGCTTTAATCAGCCTTCGTCACCCTCGTCATCGTCGCCACCATCGATCTTCATGCCCAGCTCCTTGATCTTGCGAGTCAAGGTGTTGCGGCCCCAGCCCAGCAGTACGGCGGCGTCGCGACGGCGGCCGGCGGTATGCTTGAGGGCGGTTTCGATCATGATGCGTTCGAAGGTCGGCACCGCGCTGTCCAGCAGGCTGGACTGACCGCGTGCCAAAGCCTGATCAGCCCATTGACGCAAGGCCTGTTCCCAGTTGGTCACGGGGGCGGCGTCTTGTGGCAGGCTCAGCAGTTCTGGCGGCAGGTCGCTGATATGCACTTCACGGCCCGAGGCCATGACCGTGATCCAGCGGCAGGTGTTTTCCAGCTGACGCACGTTGCCTGGCCATGGCAGATGCTTGAGGTACTCCTCGGTTTCCGCTTTGAGCAGTTTTGGCTCGACTGCCAACTCCTGCGCCGCGCGGCTGAGGAAGTGCTTGGCCAGTGTCGGGATGTCTTCGCGACGATCAGACATCCGCGGGATGTGGATGCGGATCACGTTCAGACGGTGGAACAAGTCTTCACGGAATTTGCCCGCTTGCACCAGGGTTTCCAGATTCTGGTGGGTCGCGGCGATGATGCGCACGTCGACCTTGACCGGCGTGTGACCGCCGACCCGGTAGAACTCCCCATCAGCCAGCACGCGCAGCAAGCGGGTCTGGGTGTCGGCTGGCATGTCGCCGATTTCATCGAGGAACAACGTGCCGCCGTCAGCCTGTTCGAAGCGACCGCGACGCAGGTTGGCCGCGCCGGTGAACGCGCCTTTTTCGTGGCCGAACAGTTCCGATTCCATCAAGTCTTTCGGAATGGCGGCCATGTTCAGCGCGATGAACGGCGAGGCCGACCGCGGGCTGTGCCGGTGCAGGGCGTGGGCGACCAGTTCTTTACCGGTACCCGATTCGCCGTTGATCAACACGGTGATGTTGGAGTGGCTCAAGCGGCCGATGGCGCGAAACACTTCCTGCATCGCCGGCGCTTCGCCGATGATTTCCGGGGTGCGCGTCAGCGTCGGCTCGACGGCCATGCCTTGCTGTTCCTGGGCGTGCTGGTTGGCGCGCTTGACCAGAGAAACGGCTTCATCGACATCGAACGGTTTTGGCAGATATTCGAAAGCGCCGCCCTGATAGGACGCAACAGCGCTGTCCAGATCTGAATGAGCAGTCATGATGATGACCGGCAAACCCGGATGTTGCTCGCGAATGCGGGCGAGCAGGTCCAGGCCACTGGCGCCGGGCATGCGGATATCGGAGATGATCACGTCCGGCTGTTGACGGGCCAGGCGGCTCATCACGCCGTCGGCGCTGTCGAAGCTTTGCGTGGTCATGCCTTCCTGTTGCAGGGCCTTTTCCAGCACCCAGCGGATGGAACGGTCGTCATCTACGATCCAGACAGTTTCACTACGGCTCATGTCGAAGCTGCTCCTTGTTCCAGCGGCAGGAAGATCGAAAACGTGGTGTGGCCGGGATGGCTGTCACACTCGATCAGTCCCTGATGCTGACTAATTATGTTCTGCGTAATCGCAAGGCCAAGCCCAGTACCGTCCGGGCGGCCGCTGACCATTGGGTAGAAAATGGTTTCCTGAAGTTCGGCCGGAATACCGGGGCCGTTGTCGATGATTTCGATTTTGCTCACCAGCCGGTGACGAACGTGGCCGATGGTAAATTGGCGCATGGCGCGGGTGCGAAGGCTGATGCGCCCCAATCGCAGCTCATTCTGGCTGCTGATGGCTTGCATCGCGTTACGCACAATATTGAGCACCGCCTGAATCATTTGTTCGCGGTCGATCAAAACGTCTGGAATGCTCGGGTCATAGTCACGCACCAAAGTGATGCAGCCCTGACTTTCAGCCTCCACCAGACTGCACACGCGCTCAAGCACTTCGTGCACGTTGGTCATTGCCAGCGAAGGCAGCTTGTTGGAGCCGAGCATCCGATCCACCAGATTACGCAGGCGGTCGGCTTCCTCAATGATGACGTTGGTGTAGTCCTTGAGGCTTTCTTCAGGCAGCTCTCGGGCCAGCAATTGCGCTGCGCCACGGATGCCGCCCAACGGATTCTTTATTTCGTGAGCCAGGCCACGCACCAGCATCTTGGTGGTTTCCTGCTTCGACAGCTGGGCTTCTTCCTTGGTGATCCGCAGCAGGCGGTCACGGGGATGAACCTCAAGCAGGAGCATGGTCTGGCCCTGGCTGAGGATTGGTGTCACGGCGTAGTCCACGGTCAGCGTCTGGCCGGTCAGGGCGGTGAGCATGGCTTCACGTTTGGTGAACGGGTGAGCCTGTTCCACTGCCTGGCGCAGCGAACTCAGGGCTTCGGCGGATTCTGTGAACAGCTCGCTGATGAATTGCCCATGGCTGCGCTGACCGCTGATGGCCAGCAGCATTTCCGCTGCGGGGTTCATGTACTCAAGACGCAAGTCGGCGTTGAGCAGAATCGTGGCAGTGGTGAGGTTGTCGAGTAACAAACGGTGCAGCGCGTCGCTGATAGTCATTAAAGTCGTTGACCTCTTTTGGCACATTGCAGACCCAGGCGAGCCTTGGTTCGCAGGCGCTGGTTGGTCTTCCCCAGCTTTGGTAACGCCACGGATACAGATGTATCCCGTGCAGATAAAGGGCTGTTAATGCCAAGTTGCAAAAACCAAACCAAGGCTCCGAAAAGAAGCGTTTAATCTGCAAAACCGGGCTTTTTTCGGTCGGTGCGTTGCATTGGTTCATTGGTTTCAGATATTTGCGAACCAAAATGGGATGCTGGCTCAGGCAGGCTGCAATATCTTGCACCAATATAGCGCCTGACTGGTGAGGGCGGGGCGTTGCATCAGAAGAAAGGCAGGAAGCTGGTCTTTTCTTCGGGCTTGTCTTTGATCGGACATTCCGGACGCACACCGTATTCGGGCAACTGGCAGGGGTTGGCAACCCGTTTCTGGGCCAGTGAAATGCGCTGCATGTGGAAGGGCTGGTTCGGCGTCCTTTCCAGCACTTTGCCGTTTTCATCCAGGATCACCACCGACAGCTGGTGGGTGCCGCGGTCGATGTTTTTCAGCGGGAAAACCGGACTGCGCCCAGGCTGAGCCGTGGGCTCGCCATCCAGCAGCAATTGATAGTTGTGGCCCGGTTGCAGTACCGGATCGCTGGTGACGGTCACGATCAAGTCACCTGGAGTACTGCGCACCGTCGCGTCAGGCTCGGGTACCAACACTCTCAGCAGTTGATAGCGATACAGCGCCTTGTATTTGGCCTTGGCCGGGCTGCTTTGCACGGTTCGTTTTGGTGGAGTACCGGTGGTGCTGTTGCTCGGCGGGATGTCCACGCGCTTGGCGCCCTTGTGCGGCTGGTCGGTAAATACCCGATTCCCTTCGGCGTCGATGTAGGTGTAGACATCCGCCATGGCTGAAGCGGATGAAAGCAGCAGCAGGCAAAGCGCCGCGTTGCGCAAAAGGGTAAAGCTATGGTTTGCCGACATGGACTCGCTGCACGGTCAGAGTGATGGTCGGACTTTGCTGGATGATGCGTCCGTTATCCAGTACCACCACAGCGAAGCTGTGTTCGCCGCGATCCACATTGACCGCTTGCAGACGCGGAACGTTACCCGGCTGGCCATACAGATTGCCGTCAAGCAGTAGCTGCAGCAGATGCCCGGGCGCCAGGCGCGGCTGTATGGCGACGCCCATGGTGAATGTCCCGTTATTGGCGCGCAGGGCCTCGCCTTCTGGCAGGTCTGTCAGCTCAAGCTTTTCATAGGCCACTTCTTTTAGTGGAACGAGAGATGACGGATTCGGGGCGGGCGCGGTCGTGCCTGGCAGCTTCTGCGATTCGACGCTGTTGAGTGGCGGCAACTCGACCACTTTGGCTTTTACGCCATCAGGCGGCTGATTGCTGAAAGCGGTGTTGCCGTTGGCGTCGGTATAGCGGTAGATCTGCGCAGAAGCAGGCAGCGCGACCATGATCAGCAGCAGACAGGCAAGGCGTTGAAGCATGCAAACTCCGGTAGCGATAAAACGGCTGGCGGTATGGCGCAGCATAGAACACATCAGTTGTGATGCTCAGGGTTCATTTACGGATGACACACAATTCCCCCACTGCGCGGATTAGCGCCATGTCGTGAATGGTGTCCGTGGATTGCACCCTGCGCTGCTGGTTGAGCCAGCTTGGGCATTGCGGGTCCTGACGATAAGGAGCAAAGGCCGCGTAATTTTGCAACAGGCGGGTCTGTAGCTGATCCAGCTGTGGCCGGATTTGCCGAACCAGATCCGGCCGGGCAGTGGCAGGAGCGCTGCCCGCTTCGTTCCATTTTGCAAGCAGGGCGTATTGCACCAGTTTGTTGGCTTCTATCTGCGCAGCCAGAAATTGGCTGACTTCTTCGGCATCCAGCTTATAGGTCGGCGCGAGCTTTGCCGCAGCGGCGATTACCTGCACTTCCCGTGGGCTGTCCTGAATGGGCTTGCCGCTGTCCCATTTGGTCAGCGCGACCTGATCGGCGACGTTCAGGCGCTCGGCGATGGTTGCCAGGAGTGGGGCCAGCGCGGCGGGAACGGGAGTGTCTGTGCCGGCGAAAGCGTTCAGGCTGGTGAGGATTGCGATAAGAAAGATGAGTCGTAGAGGGTTTGGCATGATGATCTCGCCTTGAGCTGCGCAGATAACTGAACTGAAATGCATTTCTGTAGCAGCTGCCGAAGGCTGCGAATTGCGGTATGTCATGAAAACCGGTTCGCAGCCTTCGGCAGCTCCTACAGGTCTTCGTTCAAGCATGCCCGCGATTCGGCAGTTACGGGTAGTACATATGTATAGCCGATCAAATCCCGCCCACAAAAAAGGCCTCCCGAAGGAGGCCTCTTTCAATGCGTCAAAGTGGCTGACGCGACTGGATTAGCAGCTGTAGTACAGCTCGTATTCCAGCGGGTGTACGAAGGTACGTACTTTGATTTCTTCTTCGCTTTTCAGAGCGATGTAAGCGTCGATGAAGTCGTCGCTGAAAACGCCGCCTTTGGTCAGGAACGCACGACCTTTGTCCAGCTCTTCCAGGGCTTCTTTCAGGCTGCCGCAAACTTGTGGGATCTCTTTGGCCTCTTCAGGCGGCAGGTCATACAGGTTTTTGTCAGCTGCGTCGCCAGGGTGGATCTTGTTCTGGATGCCGTCCAGGCCAGCCATCAACAGTGCAGCGAAGCCCAGGTACGGGTTGGCTGCTGGATCCGGGAAGCGAGCTTCGATACGGCGGGCTTTAGGGCTCGACACGTAAGGAATACGGATCGAAGCGGAACGGTTACGGGCCGAGTAGGCCAGCATTACCGGAGCTTCGAAGCCTGGGACCAGACGCTTGTAGGAGTTGGTCGACGGGTTGGTGAAGCCGTTCAGGGCCTTACCGTGTTTGATGATGCCGCCGATGAAGAACAGAGCGGTGTCGGACAGACCGGCATAGCCTTCGCCTGCGAAGGTGTTCTTGCCATCTTTGGAGATGGACATGTGAACGTGCATACCCGAACCGTTATCGCCGTACAGAGGCTTAGGCATGAAGGTCGCGGTGCGGCCGTATGCGTCAGCTACGTTGTGTACGCAGTATTTCAGGGTTTGAACTTCGTCAGCTTTCTTGACCAGGGTGTTGAACTTCACACCGATTTCGTTCTGGCCAGCAGTCGCCACTTCGTGGTGGTGAACTTCGATGACCAGACCCATTTCTTCCATGGCATTACACATGGAGGTACGGATTTCGTGGTCATGGTCGAACGGAGGAACCGGGAAGTAACCGCCTTTCACGCCTGGACGGTGGCCTTTGTTGCCGCCTTCTACGTCCTGGTCAGACATCCACGAGCCTTGCTCAGAGAAGATCTTGAACATGGAACCGGAGATGTCGGACTTGAACTTCACTTCGTCGAAGATGAAAAATTCTGGTTCCGGACCCACGAATACAGTGTCACCAATACCGGTGGACTTCAGGTATTCCTCAGCGCGGTGAGCGATAGCGCGCGGGTCGCGATCGTAGCCTTGCATGGTCGATGGTTCGATGATGTCGCAAACCAGGATCAGGGTTGGCTCTTCGGTGAACGGGTCGAGAACGGCAGTTTCGTCGTCCGGCATCAGGATCATGTCGGAAGCTTCGATGCCTTTCCAGCCGGAGATGGACGAGCCGTCGAACATCTTGCCGACTTCAAAGAATTCATCATCCAGTGCATCACGAGCCGGCATGGTCACGTGGTGCTGAGTACCTTTAGTGTCCGTGAAGCGCAGATCAATCCACTTTACGTCATGATCTTTGATGAGTTGAACCGACTTCGACATGGTGTCCTCCGGGTGGCTTCGGGCCGTTTTATGTTTTAGGCCCTTAGAATTTGGGTGATGCCGGCGCGAATACTCGGCCATGGCAACCTGCCTCACAAGGGAGCAAATTGCATGCCAGTGCCCCGAGATGGGTTTGTTGCCCCAAACGTTAGCAAAACAGGGCATTAAAGCCAGTTTTAAAAATAATCACGCACCGTTATGAGGCTTGCCGTGGTGCGCAAGACCTTTTTTGGTGCGTCGATGATTGGTTGCACGATAACTGGTTAAACCTTGAACAATTTCCGCTATAATCCCGCCCCCTCTTTTTCGGCTGGCACCTCGCGCGCTGTTTTCATGAAACTAATCGTAAAAGTCTTCCCCGAGATCACTATCAAAAGCCCGCCGGTGCGTAAGCAATTCATCCGGCAACTGGGCAAAAACATCCGTACCGTGCTCCGCGACCTGGACCCGGCACTGGTGGTGGACGGCGTGTGGGACAACCTCGAGGTGCAGACGCGGCTGACCGATCCGAAGATCCTGCAGGAAATGACCGATCGCCTGAGCTGCATGCCGGGCATCTCCAATTTCCTGCAAGTGGCCGAATATCCGCTGGGCGACATGGACGACATCGTCGCCAAGTGCAAGCTGCACTACGCCGATCTGCTGCCGGGCAAGATGTTTTCGGTGCGCTGCAAACGTGCAGGCAAGCACACGTTCAGCTCCATGGATGTCGAAAAATACGTCGGCAGCCAGTTGCGTCAGCAGTGCGGCGCGGCCGGTATCGAGCTTAGAAAGCCGCAAATCGTGGTGCGGATGGAAATTCGCGACAAACGGTTGTTCGTGATTCACAGCCAGCACAACAGCATCGGCGGCTACCCACTGGGCGCCCTTGAACAGACCCTGGTGTTGATGTCCGGCGGTTTCGATTCGACGGTGGCGGCCTATCAGGTCATGCGCCGCGGGCTTATGGCGCATTTCTGCTTCTTTAATCTGGGTGGCCGCGCCCACGAGCTGGGCGTGATGGAAGTCGCGCACTTCATCTGGAAGAAGTACGGCAGCTCCCAGCGAGTGCTGTTTGTGAGCGTGCCTTTCGAGGAAGTTCTCGGAGAAATTCTGCAGAAAGTCGATAACAGTCATATGGGTGTAGTTTTGAAGCGTATGATGTTGCGCGCTGCATCTTCTATTGCTGATCGTCTTGAAATCGACGTGCTGGTCACTGGCGAAGCGATTTCCCAGGTAGCCAGCCAAACGCTGCCGAACCTGTCGTTGATTGACAGTGCGACCGACAAGCTGGTTTTGCGTCCACTGATCACCAGCCACAAGCAGGACATCGTCGATCAGGCGGTGGAAATTGGTACTGCCGATTTCGCCAAACACATGCCTGAGTATTGCGGGGTGATTTCGATCAACCCGAAAACCAACGCCAAGCGTAATCGCGTTGAGTACGAAGAACAGCAGTTCGACATGGCGGTTCTTGAGCGCGCGCTCGAGAATGCCAGGCTGGTTTCGATCGATCGGGTTATCGACGATCTGAGCCGCAGTGTCGAGATAGAAGAAGTCAGTCAGGCTTTGGCCGGGCAAGTCATCATTGACATCCGTCACCCGGATGCTCAGGAAGACCACCCGCTGGTGCTGGCTGGCATAGAAATACAGGCGTTGCCGTTCTATGCATTGAACAGCCGCTTCAAGGAACTGGATAACACGCGCCAGTACCTGTTGTATTGCGACAAAGGCGTCATGAGTCGCCTGCATGCTCACCATTTGCTCAGTGAGGGGTATGCCAATGTGCGCGTTTATAGACCGAGCTAAGTGCCCGGGGCTGTTTGCCTGTGGCTTGCGTCACCGGCCCCCCGACGCCAGTCGTCTAGCCGTAACGGCTTTTAGCCGACTCTGACGTTATAAATAGCTGACTAGAAGTATTCAGCTGACCGAATCCTCTGATCGAGATACACAAGTGATCGAAAATCTACGCAACATCGCCATCATTGCTCACGTTGACCATGGTAAAACCACCCTGGTAGACAAACTCTTGCGTCAATCCGGCACTCTGGAACGCGGCGAGCTCAACGACGAGCGCGTGATGGACTCCAACGACCAGGAGAAAGAGCGCGGTATTACCATTCTGGCGAAAAACACCGCCATCAACTGGAACGGCTACCACATCAACATCGTGGACACCCCGGGCCACGCCGACTTCGGTGGTGAAGTTGAGCGCGTAATGTCGATGGTTGACTCCGTGCTGCTGCTGGTTGACGCTCAAGACGGCCCTATGCCGCAAACCCGTTTCGTGACCAAGAAGGCTTTCGAAGCCGGCCTGCGTCCAATCGTGGTCATCAACAAGGTTGACCGTCCAGGCGCGCGTCCGGACTGGGTTCTGGATCAGATCTTCGACCTGTTCGACAACCTGGGTGCTACCGAAGAACAGCTGGACTTCAAAGTCGTTTACGCCTCCGCGCTGAACGGTATTGCCGGTCTGGATCACAGCGACATGGCTGAAGACATGACTCCGCTGTATCAGTCCATCGTCGACAACGTTCCAGCACCTGCCGTTGACCGCGACGGTCCGTTCCAGATGCAAATCTCGGCACTGGACTACAACAGCTTCCTGGGCATCATTGGTGTAGGCCGTATCGCTCGCGGTAAGGTCAAGCCAAACACTCAGGTTGTGGCTATCGATGCCAACGGCAAGCGCCGTAACGGTCGCATTCTGAAGTTGATGGGTCACCACGGTCTGCACCGTGTAGACGTTGAAGACGCTGCTGCCGGCGACATCGTCTGCATCAGCGGCTTTGAAGAGCTGTTCATCTCCGACACCCTGTGCGACCCACAGAACGTTGAAGCGATGAAGCCGCTGACCGTTGACGAGCCAACCGTTTCCATGACCTTCCAGGTAAACGACTCGCCTTTCTGCGGTAAAGAAGGCAAGTTCGTGACTTCCCGTAACATCAAGGAACGTCTGGACAAAGAGCTGCTGTACAACGTTGCACTGCGCGTTGAAGAAGGCGACACCGCTGACAAGTTCAAGGTCTCGGGCCGTGGCGAGCTGCACCTCTCGGTACTGATCGAAACCATGCGTCGCGAAGGCTTCGAAATGGGCGTTGGTCGTCCAGAAGTGATCATCCGCATGGTTGACGGCGTTAAGCACGAACCGTACGAAAACGTCACCATCGACCTGCCGGAAGAATCCCAGGGTTCGATCATGGAACAGATCGGTATCCGTAAGGGCGACCTGACCAACATGGTTCCGGATGGCAAAGGCCGTGTTCGCCTTGAGTACAACATCCCGGCTCGTGGCTTGATCGGTTTCCGTAACGAGTTCCTGACGCTGACTTCCGGCGCTGGCATCCTGACCTCGATCTTCGACCGTTACGACGTGATGAAGTCGGGCGACATGTCTGGCCGTCAGAACGGCGTTCTGGTTTCGGTTGCTACCGGCAAGGCGCTGACCTACTCCCTGGAAACTCTGCAGGCACGTGGCAAGCTGTTCCTGGGCCACGGCGAAGACGTGTACGAAGGTCAGATCGTCGGCATCAACAGCCGCGACAACGACCTGGGTGTAAACCCAACCAAGGGCAAGAAGCTCGACAACATGCGTGCTTCCGGTAAAGACGAAACCATCGCTCTGGTTCCGCCTATCCGTTTCACCCTGGAACAAGCGCTGGAATTCGTTCAAGAAGACGAATTGTGCGAAGTGACTCCAAAGTCGATTCGCCTGCGTAAGAAAATCCTTGGCGAAAGCGAGCGTACCCGCGCTGCCAAGAAGTCGGGCAACTGATTAATCAGTTAGTCGGCTAAAAACAAAACGCCCCCGATCGCAAGATCGGGGGCGTTTTTGTTTGTGTGCTGCTGATTCTGTAGGAGCTGCCGAAGGCTGCGAAGGCGTTATGCCTGATACACCGCTTTCGCAGCCTTCGGCAGCTCCTACAGAGCCAGGTGTCAAAACTTCGGAAACGGCACGCTGGTGTTGTTCTTCAGCGTACCGCTGGCCTGGCGCACGACATCCTTGGGCTTGTAGGCGCAGTAGCCTGGGCGCGGGCCTATCTTGGGGTGGTTGCGGCAGGTGTCCGGACGTTTGTCGTAGATGGTGCACATGCGGCTCTTGCGATCCAGATACAGGCAGTCGTTGTTGCTCATGCGCTGCAACGTGAAGATCTCGGACTTCTGGTTGTAGCGCTCGACGATGCCTTCTTTCTGCAAACGCTTGGCGATGTTCTTGGCTGGCTCGCCGCGTTCGAAGTCGTCAACGATGCCGATGCGGATCAGATCCTTGATCTTCACTTCAACAGGCAGCGTGCAGCAGCTGGAGACACAGCCCCCGCACATATGGCTGGAGTATTTGGCCCAGGTATCGATACGGTCGAGTTCTGCGGCGGCGATCAAGGTCGGTTTCATGGGGAATACGGTTCCGGGTGTATCGGGCGCGCGATGATACCGGTGTCCGGGGGAATCGAGTAATCAAAAATTTCCGAGGCGACTGTCGGTGGACGGGCGAGGTCCCTGTAGGAGCTGCCGAAGGCTGCGAAGGCGTTATGCCTGACACACCGCTTTCGCAGCCTTCGGCAGCTCCTACAGGGCTTTGGCAAGCTCCTCAATCTGCTCCTGCCTTTCAGGCTGGCTCAGCTTCGCCCCCGGATTAAGCGATGACCACTGCGGGTGCGCGCGGGCCTTGTGCAAAGCTTCGGGGAGTTTGCCTTCGCGCCAGGTTTTATCCTGCGGCGTGGTGAGCTGGATGCTCTCCATCGCTGCATGGCCACGTGCGCCGAGGGCCAGCAGCAAATGACGCTGACGCAATGCCAGCAGGCGTAGCACCGCATCATCAACCGTCAGCTCCCGCTGGCCTTTGAATTTGCCGATCAGCCGGCCGCCGTAGCTACGCGCCGTCTGCAAGGCCCCGCCGGCGATCGCACCGACCAGCGCGGCTGCGCCAAGGGTGATGCCGCCAACCAGCAGGTCAACACCAGCCCCCGCCGCAGCGCCCGCTGCAATGCCACCGCCAACTCGCACGCCAAGCTGCTTGAGGGTTTCGGGGTTGAACAGATCGTCGCCCCAACGCCCATCCAGCAACGGCAGATCGCTGGCCGCTGCATCCTGCACACGGAACGCATACAGCTTGAGCAGCTCCTCAACGCAGCGCTGCTCACGCTGACGCACGGCTTTGCGCAGCTCATCAATGGCGTGCTGTTCCTGTTCTGGTTCGGTGGAAACACTGCGACGGCAAGCGGCGCAGTCGATCAATAACTGCGCGATCAGCCGCGCGGCACTTTGCAGGCGCGCCTGGCGCTGGGCTTCCTGATCAAGGATCAAACGCTCCAGCTGGCCTCGGGAGTTTTCCAATAGCAGGGCCAGGCTTTCATACAAACGCCGCTCGCCATCTTCCGGCGGCGCGACGCTGTCGAAGCGCACCAGCGCATGCAGGCCCAATCGGGCCAGAGCTTCGCGCCACGCAGGTTCGCGATGTTCGGCACTGCTGACGAAATTCAATACCGGCAGCAGCGGTTTGCCGCAACTGGCAAGAATCGACAACTCGTCCCGGTATTTGGCGAGCACCGGCTCCCGGGCGTCGATCACGTACAGCCCGGCATCCGATGCCAGAAGTTGACGTAACACCTTGGCTTCCTGCTCGAAGCGTTGCCGGGCTTCACTGCCTTCCAGAAAGCGGGCCAGCCGCGCCGGCCCATCCAGCCGTTCGCCGGGGCAATCCAGACGTTCCAGATAATCCAGCAGCGCGATGGCGTCTTCCAGGCCCGGCGTGTCGTACAGCTCAAGCAGGGCTTGGCCATCAACGGACAGTCTCGCGCCTTCCACATGCCGCGTGGTGCTGGGGCGATGGGAGACTTCACCGAAACCCACATCCCGAGTCAGGGTGCGCAGCAATGAGGTTTTGCCAACGTTCGTGTGGCCGACCACTGCCAGTTTCAGGGCGCGGATGTTGTGCGAATCAGTCATCGCCGGTCTCCAGCCAGTTCAGTGGCGGTTGTTCGCTCCACGGCAATTCCAGTTGATGCAGCGCGGTGTGCCAATCGCCGACGCGCTCCGCGTCCAGATGCTGCCCTGGCGGTGCAGGTAACAGCCAGATGCGCGTCGAACCTGCGCAGCGGGCCAGCTCGGCAATCAACGCGAGGCTGCCCCGATCTGGTGAGCGCCGTGGATCACAGGCAATCAGCAACCGCGCGGGTGGGAAGCGGGTGAGTTGATCCAGCAGCTTGAGCCGGGATTCGCGGCTGTCGAGAATCCCGGCGTTCACCACCGATTCCGGCAATTGAGGCGGCCATGGCTGTTCATCGTCCAGTTCGATGGCCACCAGCAACGCGCCATCGCTATTCAGCGCACCGGCGTTGGGTTGCACTTGATGCAGCTGCGCGGGCGCGGCATCGCTGACCCCAAGCCTTTCGCTGCTGGGCATCAGGCGTTCGCGCAGTTGGCTGTAGCCGGGCAGGGTCAGATCCAGGCTCAACCCATCCCTGCCTCTGCGCCAGCGCCACAAGCAGAGCAACGCGAGGATCAGGCGCGGCGCGATGCCGTAGACCAATAGCACGCCCACTAGCCAAGCAGCCCAGGCCTGACGGCCGGTTTCGATCAACAGGGCGCTGTCGCCGCTGGCGCGGATCATGGCCTCGGTCGGCACGCTGAAACCCAGCAAGGCGGGCAGTGCGCCCAAGGTTTGTGTGAGGCTGACGAAGGTGTCGCTGCCCAGAATCGTGGTTTCCCAAACGAAGCCGTAGCGCCGCGTGGCCATCAACAACAGCAACAGCACCAGCGCGCTGACCAGTGCCAGCAGCCACAAGCTGTGAATTAGCGCGCCCAAGGCCCAGCGATTCAGGCGTTGACGCTGCAATAACACCAGCAACGCCGGGGCGATTTGCGCCGCCTGGGCATCGCGGGCGAGCTTTTCGCTGAGCCAGAGCCAGATACGGCCGAGGCTCGCAGTGCTTTGCCCTGTGACGCTAAAGCTCAATGCCCAGCTGATCAGCAGAAGCAGGTTCAGGCCCAGCAGGCTGCCCAGCGCCCAGAACACATTGACCGGAGTCTGGCCGTCACCGAGGGCGGCAAACGCCAGGCCTGCTCCGCTGATGACCGAAAAGATTGCCAAGGCAATCAGCGCAAGGCGAGCCCCTTGTTTCCAGTGCCGCAGCGCGCCGAGCATGCCGTCACGCTCGGCCAACCGCAGGGCGCGGCTTTTGATGCGGCTTGATAGATCGCCACCTTCGGCTTTGGCACGGCGATTGGCTTCAAGATCTTCCAGTGGGCCAGCCTGTTCTTCGCGCAGGCGCACGGCTTCGGTCAGCCACAGGGTATCGAGGGGAGTCAGAGCAGTCACACGGTGTCTCGTTGATTGAATCAGTGGGGGAGCATAACCTCTGCGCCCTCTATTCGAGCAATAAGCCCGGTACGAATTCCGTGTCGGCGTCTGTTATTCTCGCGCCATGAAAAATCAACTTCCCCTCAGCCTGATTGCCGCCCTTGGTGAAAACCGAGTGATTGGCGTCGACAATTCCATGCCCTGGCATTTGCCGGGGGACTTCAAATATTTCAAGGCCACGACCCTTGGCAAGCCGATCATCATGGGTCGCAAGACCTGGGATTCTCTGGGGCGGCCGCTGCCGGGTCGGCTGAATCTGGTGGTGACCCGCCAGGCAGATCTGCAACTGGACGGTGCCGAAGTCTTCACTTCGCTGGAATCCGCCGTGGTTCGCGCTGAAGAATGGGCGCGTGAGCAGGGCGTTTCCGAGGTGATGCTGATTGGTGGCGCGCAGTTGTATGCCCAAGGCTTGGCACAGGCTGATCGTTTGTACCTGACGCGAGTTGCATTGAGCCCGGAGGGTGATGCCTGGTTTCCGGAGTTTGATCAGGCCGAGTGGGCGATGGTGTCCGAGGTGGTAAACCCTGCGGTGGATGATAAGCCTGCGTACAGTTTTGAGGTTTGGGAGCGCAGGTAGAACCCTGTAGGAGCTGCCGAAGGCTGCGAATCGGTTTTTCTGATACACCGCTTTCGCAGCCTTCGGCAGCTCCTACAAAAAATGTCATGAAAGTGTCGCAATCGGCGATCCCTGTCGCGAATCGTTCCCGACATGACGGCATCTGGACGAATGCAGTCGCAGACATCGCCAATCAGTCACAGCAATTTGTTACGGTCGGACCTCTTATTTTCGGAGGGACACCCTATGAAGTTCGCGTCGGGATTGCTTGCCGCTGCACTCTGCCTTGGTCTGGCCGGTCAGGCTAATGCGGCCACTGAGCTGAAACACTGGCCTGAGCCTGCCGCCAAGGCGCTTGACGCCATGATTGCCGCCAATGCCAACAAGGGCAATTACGCGGTGTTCGACATGGACAACACCAGCTATCGCTTCGACCTTGAAGAGTCGCTGCTGCCGTACATGGAAAACAAAGGCCTGATCACTCGCGAAAAGCTCGACCCCTCGCTGAAGCTCATGCCGTTCAAAGACACGGCCGAGCACAAGGAAAGCCTGTTCAGTTACTACTACCGCCTTTGCGAAGTCGACGACATGGTCTGCTACCCGTGGGTGGCGCAGGTGTTCTCCGGGTTTACCCTCAAGGAACTCAAAGGCTATGTCGATGAGCTGATGACGTCCGGCAAGCCGGTTCCTGCGACTTATTTCGATGGCGATGTGGTCAAGAAGCTCGATGTCGAACCGCCACGAATCTTCACCGGCCAGAAAGAGCTGTTCAACAAGCTCATGGAAAACGGCATTGAGGTCTACGTCATGACCGCCGCTTCCGAAGAGCTGGTGCGCATGGTCGCGGCGGATCCGAAGTATGGCTACAACGTCAAACCGCAAAACGTCATTGGCGTAACGATGCTGCTCAAGGATCAGAAAACCGGCGAGCTGACCACGGCGCGTAAGCAGATCACCGCTGGCAAATATGACGAGAAGGCCAACCTCGGCCTGGAGCTGACGCCTTACCTGTGGACACCGGCCACCTGGATGGCAGGCAAGCAGGCGGCGATCCTGACTTATATCGATCAATGGAAAAAACCGGTCCTGGTGGCAGGCGATACACCCACCAGCGACGGTTACATGCTGTTCCACGGCGTGGACGTCAGCAAAGGCGGCGTGCATCTGTGGATCAACCGCAAAGACAAATACATGACCCAGCTGAACGGCATGATGAAAAGCAACGCCGAAGCCCAGGCCAAAGAAGGTTTGCCAGTGACAGCGGACAAGAACTGGGTGATCGTCAAGCCGGATGATATCCAGTAGGAACTACTTCCAGGTTTTACGCTGGATCTGTGGGAGCGAGGCTTGCCCGCGATAAGGCTGGACGCGATGTGCCTGATACCTGCGGCGTCCTTATCGCGGGCAAGCCTCGCTCCCACAGGTTTTGCATTGATCCTGGCAGCCCAACAAAAAACCCGGCATCGCTGCCGGGTTTTTTGTGCTCGCTGAAAAGCTTAAGGCACCAGCTTGTCCAGCAACGCCTTGTCGCGCACGGCGCCTTTGTCGGCGCTGGTTGCCAGCAGGGCGTAGGCTTTCAGGGCGGTGGTCACTTTACGTGGACGAGATTCCACCGGCTTCCAGCCTTTCTTGTCCTGTTCGGCACGGCGCTCGGCCATTTCCGCGTCGTCGATCATCAGATTGATCGAGCGATTCGGGATGTCGATCAGCACTTTGTCGCCATCGCGCACCAGACCAATCGCGCCGCCAGCAGCAGCTTCCGGGGAAGCGTGGCCGATAGACAGACCCGAAGTACCGCCCGAGAAGCGGCCGTCAGTCAGCAGGGCGCAGTCTTTGCCCAGGCCTTTGGATTTCAGATACGAAGTCGGGTAGAGCATTTCCTGCATGCCCGGGCCGCCTTTCGGGCCTTCGTAGCGGATGATCACAATGTCGCCGGCTTTGACTTCGTCAGCGAGGATGCCGCGTACAGCGCTGTCCTGGCTTTCGAAGATCTTTGCGTTGCCTTCGAACACGTGGATCGACTCATCGACGCCTGCGGTTTTCACCACGCAGCCATCCAGCGCGATGTTGCCGTACAGCACGGCGAGGCCGCCTTGTTGCGAGTAGGCGTGTTCGACACTGCGGATGCAGCCGTTCTCGCGATCGTCATCCAGGCTTTCCCAGCGGGTCGACTGGCTGAACGCCGTCTGGGTCGGGATGCCAGCGGGGCCTGCCTTGAAGAACGTATGCACGGCTTCGTCGTCAGTCTGGGTGATGTCCCATTTGGCGATGCCTTCAGCCATGGTTGCGCTGTGTACAGTCGGCAGATCGGTGTGCAGCAGGCCGCCGCGCGCCAGTTCGCCGAGGATGCTGAAGATCCCGCCCGCACGGTGTACGTCTTCCATGTGGTACTTCTGGATGTTCGGCGCGACTTTGCACAGCTGTGGCACTTCGCGGGACAGACGGTCGATGTCGCGCAGGTCGAAATCGATTTCAGCTTCTTGAGCCGCTGCCAGCAAGTGCAGGATGGTGTTGGTCGAGCCGCCCATCGCGATGTCCAGCGTCATGGCGTTTTCGAAGGCCTTGAAGTTGGCAATGTTGCGCGGCAGCACGGCATCGTTGTTTTCGATGTAGTACTGGCGGCACAGATCGACGATGGTGCGGCCAGCCTGCAGGAACAGTTGCTCGCGGTCGCTGTGAGTGGCCAGTGCCGAACCGTTGCCCGGCAATGCCAGGCCCAGCGCTTCGGTAAGGCAGTTCATCGAGTTGGCGGTGAACATGCCGGAGCACGAACCGCAGGTCGGGCAAGCGCTGCGCTCGTACTCGGCGACTTTCTCGTCGCTGGCCGTATCGTCAGCGGCGATCACCATGGCGTCCACCAGGTCCAGGCCGTGGGCAGCCAGTTTGGTCTTGCCGGCTTCCATCGGGCCGCCGGAAACGAAGATCACCGGGATGTTCAGGCGCAGTGCGGCCATCAGCATGCCAGGGGTGATCTTGTCGCAGTTGGAGATGCAGACAATGGCGTCGGCGCAGTGGGCGTTGACCATGTATTCCACGGAGTCGGCGATGATCTCGCGGCTCGGCAGGGAATACAGCATGCCGTCGTGACCCATGGCGATGCCGTCATCCACAGCGATGGTGTTGAATTCTTTCGCGACGCCACCGGCACGCTCGATTTCACGGGCAACCAGTTGGCCCATGTCTTTAAGGTGCACGTGGCCCGGTACGAACTGAGTGAACGAGTTGGCAACGGCAATGATCGGCTTCTTGAAATCAGCGTCCTTCATCCCGGTTGCGCGCCACAAGGCACGTGCGCCGGCCATGTTGCGACCGTGGGTGGACGTTTTCGAGCGGTAATCAGGCATGGAGCACTCCTGGCGGCTAATCAGGTAAATAGAGAGGGAGTGAGCTTCTAGTGTCTTCACCCACAAACGGCAGTGACCGAATGCGGCGAGGGAAACCGACACGCCACGGGATCACCGTGCGCTCGGCCTGAGCTCATAAACCCGCCGGGGATGACTGGCGATGAATAGCGTCGATTCTACACCTGTAAAGGGGAGAAGGAATGTGGAGGGGGGGATTTATGGATGAATGCCTGACCCGATATATCCGGCAGCACTTGAACTGCTGCGCTATCGAGGCTGAATGACTAACGTTTTAACGGTCAAAACAGAGGGCAATGGATTGCCAGATTTGCATCGCAGTGAGCAAGCGCGGGCTGGACGATTTTCCGAAACTGGCCGCATCTATCTACTTACCTCGGTAACTCAGGATCGCCAGCCTGTTTTTGCGGACTGGAGGTTGGGCCGATTGGTAGTCAAAGAATTCCGATGGGCGCAGGAGCAGGGCCTTGTCAGATCGTTGGCTTGGGTCATCATGCCAGACCACTTTCACTGGTTGATCGAGCTTCAGACGGGAACATTGCAGGGGCTGATGCAGGGTACAAAATCCCGGAGTGCTATTGCGGTGAATCGTGCGAGGGGATGTAGCGAACAGCTTTGGCAAAGAGGGTTTCACGACCGAGCACTGCGTTATGACGAGGATCTGCTGAAGGCTGCTCGCTATATCATCGCAAACCCTTTGAGGGCGGGGTTGGTAAGGCGAATTGGGGACTATCCACTTTGGGATGCTGTCTGGCTTTGAGACCGCTATCGCGAGCAAGCTCACTCCTACAGTTGAAATGCATTCCCCTGTAGGAGTGAGCTTGCTCGCGATGACTTCCTGCGTTTCAACGCAAAATCATATTTGATAATGCGGTCTCATCCCGTAGGAGCGCGCTTGCCCGCGATGGCGTCATGTGTGGCAACGCAAAATCAGGAATTACGCCAGATCAAACCCACCCATCATTTTTCTTACGCCCACGGGTCAGGGCCGGGATGATGAGGCCTACCAGCAGGCCTGCACCGGCGATGCTGCCGCCATAGACCATGTAACGCATCAACACGAGGTTGTTCTCGTCGCCGAGCTTGGCCTGGGTGGTGCGCAGTTCGGATTGGGAGTCGGTGAGTTGGGCGTTGAGGTCTTTGCTGCGGGCTTCGAGTTCGTCGATCAGCTTTTTGCGGGTATCCAGGGTTTCCTGCATGCCTTGCACGCGGGTTTTCCAGCTGTCGTCGATGGTTTTCAACTGGCCGCTGAGATCGGCCACTTGCTGGGTCAGTTCCGGAAGACGTTGGGCCTGGCCGGGTTCGCTCTGCAGGTCGCTGGAGGGGATCCACACCGAGCTGCCGCCTTCGCCGCGCACTTGGCTGTAATCACCCTGAGCGCTGATCAATTCGACCTTCTGCCCGGATTTCAGCGTACCCACGATGCGATAGCCATCTGTCGGTCCGCTACGTACAAAAGTGTTGAGGCTGTCACTGACCCAGCGGTCATTTGCTTTGGGTTCAGCGGCCTGCGCGGTGCTGCACAGGGCTATCAGAAAGGCGGCACCCAGGGTGCGGCGGTTTAGCAGGCGATGAGAAATGAAGGCTGAAAGATGACGAGACATAGACATGGTTATCTTCGATAAAAGGAAAGATAAAGGCGCCGATGGTCGGGCCGGTAAAGATGGTGCAGTGACATGCAGCACAAGCGCTGCAACGGCTGCGAAAAAAGCGGCAATGGGCGGGGGGAACTGCTTGTTGAGCCCTTTTCAGGGTCGACGCCTGATACGCCATCCGTTTTAATCCCAACTCACAGACCGTAGGAATCGTTTCAGGTTCATTACCGGGCGGTACGGGGGCGGGAATTCTGACTTGCGGTAGGAAGGGGCGGCGCCGAGTTTGAAATGTAGGAGCTGCCGCAGGCTGCGAATCGATTTATCAGACAAATCGCTTTCGCAGCCTGCGGCAGCTCCTACAGGAATAAGCGATTGCCGCCGTCGCAGCAGGCAATCGTCAGGCGCGTGCTTTTAGCTATTGGGCAACAACCGGCACGTGATGCTCTTGATGTAGCGGGTTTCAGCAATGGCGGGGTGTACCGGGTGGTCCGGGCCCTGGCCGCCGCGTTCGAGCAGCTGGATGTTACGGTCCAGGTGGCGGGCGCTGGTCAGCAGGATGTTTTGCAGGTCATCTTCCGGCAAGTGCATGGAGCACGAAGCGCTGACCAGAATGCCGTCCTTGCTGAGCAGGCGCATGGCTTGCTCGTTCAGGCGACGGTAGCCGGCTTCGCCATTCTTCATGTCTTTCTTGCGCTTGATGAAGGCCGGAGGATCGGCAACGATCACGTCAAACCGCTCTTCGCCCGCTTTCAGTTCTTTGAGGGCGGCAAACACGTCGCCTTCGATGCAGGTGAGCTTTTCTGCGAAGCCGTTCAGCGCCGCGTTGCGTTCAACACCGTCCAGTGCGAACGAGGACGCATCGATGCAGGTCACTTCACTGGCACCAAATGCCGCCGCCTGAATGCCCCAGCCGCCGATGTAGCTGTACAGATCCAGAACGCGTTTGCCTTTGACGTATGGCGCCAGACGCGCGCGGTTCATGCGGTGGTCGTAGAACCAGCCGGTTTTCTGGCCTTCCATTACCGGGGCTTCGAATTTCACGCCGTTCTCTTCCAGGGCAACCCACTCAGGGACCAGGCCGAAGACCGTCTCGACATAGCGATTCAGGCCTTCCGCATCGCGGGCAGCGGAGTCGTTTTTGAACAGAATGCCCGTTGGCTTGAGGACCTGAACCAGTGCAGCGATGACGTCTTCTTTGTGAGCTTCCATGGTGGCCGAGGCCAGCTGGACCACCAGAATGTCGCCGAAACGATCAACGACCAGACCCGGCAGCAAGTCCGAATCACCGTAGACCAGCCGATAGAACGGCTTGTCGAACAGGCGATCGCGCAAAGACAGCGCCACGTTGATGCGATGCACCAGCAGCGATTTGTCCAGCGGCAACTTGATGTCGCGGGAAACAAGGCGGGCGCAGATCAGGTTATTAGGGCTCATGGCGACGATGCCCAGCGGCTTGCCGCCAGCCGCTTCCAGAACGGCCTGATCACCTGCAGCAAAGCCGTGCAGCGGGGTAGCGGCTACGTCGATTTCGTTGCTGTAGACCCACAGGTGGCCGGCGCGCAGGCGACGGTCGGCGTTGGCTTTGAGGCGCAAGCTAGGCAGGGACATGACGTCGCTCCTGAAAAAAGAGCGGGATTATAGCGGGAATCGGACAGTGGACGGCGGATTTATGGGGGAGCGCGAATGGTGTTCCGGGTTGGTGCGACTAATGGTAGGGCCAGGTCCCTGTAGGAGCCAACTTGTTGGCGAGGCGGTTTTGTGGGCAACGTTTATCGATTGCCTGTACCGACGCTTCGCGAACAAGTTCGCTCCTACATATCCGGGGCTATCAGGCTGAAAGCGCCTGAATCAATTCACGATTGAACGCCGGAATATCGTCCGGCTGGCGGCTGCTGATCAGTTGCCCGTCTTTGACCACTTCCTTGTCGACCCAGTGGGCACCGGCATTGCTCAGATCGTCCTTGAGGGTTTTGAAGCTGGTCATGGTTTTGCCTTCGACCAGTCCGGCGGAGACCAGCAACCAGCCACCATGACAGATGACGGCCAACGGCTTGCCAGCGGCATCAATAGCTTTGACCAGTTTTTGCGCATCGGCGTCGATACGAATGGTGTCCGAGTTCTGCACGCCGCCGGGCAGAACCATGGCGTCATACTGATCGATATTGGCAGCCTTGAAGGTCAGGTCAACCTTGAAGTCGTCGGCGGGTTCGTCGTGATTCCAGCCTTTTACCTTGCCTTCTTTGGTCGAGAGAATTTCGACTTTGGCACCTGCGTCTTCCAGCGCTTGTTTCGGGCCTGTCAATTCGACCTGTTCAAATCCGTCAGTGACCAGAATTGCGACGCGCTTGCCGTTCAAAGATTTAGACATGAATTTTCTCCAGTTTCATAAACGAGGCAGATCAGGCGCATATCCATTCTTTTGAATGGGTTGCGAAGCCTGGGCTTACTGTTTCCGAATAGTTGACGCCAACAAAGTTCCAGGGATTTGCCCCGGTGGCTGTAAAGCCAAGGGCAGGTAGGGGTAGAATCCAAGCCAGTCCTGGAGTTGTCCTATATGTCCCAAGAGCTAACGGCCGAGCAGATCCAGCAAGTCCTGCAAGGCATCAGCGTGCCTCCGCAGCCGCAAATCATGGTGGATTTGCAGATGGAGCAGTACATGCCGGATCCGGATCTGGGTGTCATTGCCAAGCTGATTGCTCAGGATCCCGGCTTGTCCGGTGCGCTGTTGAAAATAGTCAATTCGGCCCATTACGGTTTGGCCAACAAGATTGCTTCGATTCAGAAAGCGGTAAATCTGCTGGGCATTCGATCAGTCGTGAATCTGATTAATGCGCAATCGATCAAGGGCGAGATGAGCGATGAAACCATCGTCACCCTGAACCGTTTCTGGGATTCGACCCAGGACGTCGCGATGACCAGCCTTACGCTGGCCAAGCGCATCGGCTCGCAAACGGTGGATGAGTCCTACGCGCTGGGCTTGTTTCACGATTGCGGCATCCCGCTGATGCTCAAGCGCTTCCCTGATTACATGCAGGTGCTGGAGCAGGCTTACAGCAATGCCGGCCCCGACCATCGCGTGGTGGACACCGAAAACGATGCGTTTAACACTAACCACGCAGTAGTCGGCTATTTCACTGCAAAGTCTTGGCGTTTGCCCGAACATGTCACCAACGCCATTGCCAATCACCACAATGCGCTGGCGATTTTTCAGGACGATTCCAACAGCAACGCGCCTCTGAAAAACCTGCTGGCGGTGTTGAAGATGGCCGAGCATATCTGCGCGTCGCATCGGGTGTTGGGCAACGAAGACGAAGACCACGAATGGAACACCATCGGGCATCTGGTTCTGGATTACGTTGGCTTGTCCGACTACGACTTCGAAAACCTCAAGGAAAGCATTCGCGAGTTGGCTGCGCGCTGATTTTGCGTGCGGGCTGTCGCGATGCTTGAACTCACCAATTTGCTGTAGGAGTGAGCTTGCTCGCCATAGCGTCAGTACAGTCGATATTGTCATCGACTGCCAGACCGAATCGCGAGCAAGCTCACTCCTACAGAAATCGCCTACATCCTAAGAATTAGCGTCTGCCCAGCCTCGAGTTACCCATGCCTGAACTACCCGAAGTCGAAACTACCCGCCGGGGCATCGCGCCTCATCTTGAAGGCCAGCGCGTCAGCCGTGTCATCGTGCGTGACCGGCGTTTGCGCTGGCCGATCCCGGAAGACCTTGATGTACGCCTTTCCGGGCAGAAAATCGTCGTGGTCGAGCGCCGGGCCAAGTACCTGTTGATCCAGGCCGAAGTCGGCACGTTGATCAGCCATTTGGGCATGTCAGGTAATCTGCGGCTGGTGGAAGCCGGGCTGCCTGCGCTCAAGCATGAGCATGTGGATATCGAGCTGGAGTCCGGGCTGGCGCTGCGCTACACCGACCCGCGTCGCTTCGGTGCCATGCTCTGGAGCCTTGATCCGCTGAACCACGAATTGCTGGTTCGACTCGGGCCCGAGCCGTTGACTGATTTGTTCGACGGCTTGCGTTTGTACGAACGGTCCCGTGGCAAATCCATCGCCGTGAAGCCGTTCATCATGGACAACGCCGTGGTCGTGGGCGTGGGTAATATCTATGCCACCGAAGCGCTATTCGCCGCAGGGATCGACCCGCGCCGTGAAGCCAAAAGCATCTCCAAAGCGCGCTATGTGAAACTGGCCATTGAGATCAAACGCATCCTTGCCGCTGCCATCGAGCGCGGCGGTACTACTTTGCGTGATTTCATCGGCGGCGACGGTCAACCGGGTTACTTCCAGCAAGAGCTGTTCGCCTATGGTCGCGGCGACTTGCCCTGCAAGGTGTGCGGCACGACCTTGCGCGAGATCAAACTGGGGCAGCGGGCGAGTGTGTATTGCCCGAAGTGTCAGAAGTAGAGGCTGATGCTAGACCTGTAGCAGCTGCCGAAGGCTGCGAAAGCGCTGTTTCAGATAGACCGATTCGCAGCCTTCGGCAGCTCCTACAGAATCCGCAACACCGCCCCACTTGCTTAACCCCTAGCGCTGTTTATAGTTAGCGCCATCCCAATTCGTTGTGTTTGAAGGACCATGCCATGAAGCCGTTTCGTATGCTCGCTGCCACTCTGGCGCTGTTATTTGGATTGCAGGCAGTACCGGCCATGGCTGGCACGCAGACGACAGGCAGTGGCGATCCGGTTTACGACATTCAGAACCCGCCGGCGTACGCCATGATCGGTGACTTGCTGATCGCCCGCCCGCTGCTGATTGCGGCGACCATCATCGGTACGGGGCTGTTCGTGGTGGCGCTTCCATTCACTGCCACCGGCGGCGGCATCGGGCGCACCGGCAAAGCGTTGGTGGTCGACCCGGCTAAAGCGGCGTTCGTGCGTTGCCTGGGTTGCACCGGCGATGGTTACAACCAGCAGGAATAATCCTTCTGCTTATCGGTTTAGAGGATCAAAGCGCAGTGATTCACCCAGGCCGCGAGGATCACTTGCGGCTTCGACCTTCTTGCCGCTCTTGTTCCAGAACAGCACCTGCTGATTGCCATAGCCCTTGGGCACTTCTTTAAACTGATAACCGCGGGCTCGTAGCTGTGTCATTTCATCCGGCGTAAACGCATCGGGCTCATGCTCCACCACATCCGGCAAATACTGGTGGTGGTAGCGGGCAACAGCTGGCCAGGTGGCGATAGGCTGACCGTCGAGATATTGCAGCATCGATAACAGCACCATGCTCGGAATACGGCTGCCGCCCGGCGTGCCGAACGCGGCGAACTCTTCAGGACTTTCGATAAAGGTCGGGCTCATGCTCGACAGCGGACGTTTGCCCGCTGCGATGGAGTTGGCCTGGCTGCCCGCCAGACCATAAGCGTTGCTGCCCTGTGGATCGGCGGCGAAGTCATCCATTTCATCATTGAGCACCACCCCGGTACCGGGCACGGTGAAGGCCGAGCCGAACGGCAGATTCACCGATAAAGTCGCGGCCACCGCATTGCCATCGTTGTCCAAAACGGCAAAGTGCGTGGTGTGCTCCCCTTCGCGCCAGGGCGGTGCGGGGTCCAGACTTTTGCTTGGGGTTGCCTGCTCCGGCGAGATGCTGCCCGCTAGATGGGCCAGATATTCCCGGTCCAGAAGATGGTTGAGCGGGTTGGCAACAAAGTCCGGATCGCCCAGCAACCCTCGGTCCCGATAGGCACGGCGCAACACTTCCAGCACGTAATGGGCGCGCTGCACCTTGTCGGACTCGCGCCACGGCAGTTGTTGCAACATCATCAGGCTTTGGGCCAAGGCCACGCCCCCGGCTGATGGCGGCGGAGCGCTGATCAGTTCTCGTTGATCGTCCAGACGAAAACGCAACGGGGCGCGTGTCGCGATGCGGTACTGATCCAGATCTTCGGAGCTCCAGATGCCGCCCGCTGTACGTATTTCGTGGACCATGGATTGTGCGGTCAGGCCATTGTAAAAACCGTCGTGGCCCCGGTCGGCGAGTCTGCTGAGGGTGGCGGCCAGTTCCGGTTGTTTGATGATCTCGTCCAGCGCTGGCACTTCACCGTTGCGCAGGAATAGCCGGGCACTTTCCGGGTTGTCCCGCAGGGCCGACAGTCTGGCGGTGGCGCGTTGTTGGTAGATGCGATCCACCGGGAAGCCCTGGTAAGCGATACGAATCGCCGGAGCCATGGAAATGCTCAATGGCAGTTTGCCGTAGCGTTCGGCCAGCTCAACCAATGCGGCCGGCAAACCAGGAATGGCAGCCGCCAGTGGCCCGTTCAGCGACAGGCTGGTTTGCACCTTGCCGTCCCGGCGATACAGGTCGTAAGTCGCCTTGAGTGGCGCCTTCTCCCGGGCATCGAGAAATTCATAACGTGTAGGCTCGCCACTCTGTCGCAGCAGAAAGAACCCGCCACCGCCCAATCCTGAGCCGTAGGGTTCGACCACCGCCAACATGGCGCTGATAGCCACGGCGGCATCGAAAGCGTTGCCTCCGGCGACCATGATTTCCCGACCAGCGGCGGTAGCCTGAGGGTGCGGGCTGGCGATAGCGGACTGTTCGGGGCGGGGGATGGTGGTTTCAGCGGCGACGACAATCTGCGTCGTGAATGCGCAGAGCAGGAGCAATGCGCTGGATATAAGCCTTCGCCCGGTCGGTGACGTGAATCTGTAGGAGTGAGCTTGCTCGCGATGCAGTTTGCCTGTCGATAAATTATCGTCTGACCTGACGCTATCGCGAGCAAGCTCACTCCTACAGAAAATCGATTCCAGATCCGATAGTTGCGTGTGGTCGGACGAGGTGTGGTGCCGAATGTGTGTTCGGATCATGCTGGGCTCGCTTTAGTTGACAGGCGTAAAGCCTGGACTCGGCGAGCACGTGGACGCCGAATTATGCCTTGCTGGTGAGGATCAGGTATTTCTGCATCAGCTCGTCTTTGCTTTCGACGCGGGTTTCATCCAGAGGGATGCAATCCACGGGGCAGACTTGCTGGCACTGCGGTTCGTCGTAATGGCCAACGCATTCGGTGCACAGGCTCGGATTGATCACGTAGATCTCTTCGCCTTGAGAAATCGCCTCGTTCGGGCACTCGGGTTCGCAGACGTCGCAATTGATGCAATCGTCAGTGATGATCAGGGACATGAAACACTCCTGCCCCAGCCGACGCGGGGGCATATGAAATCTAATGCGGCGAATTGTGCCGCATTAGTCGTTCCGATGCACCCGGGGCGTGCTGCGAAGAGCTTAGCGTTTGAAGCGTTCAGTCAGCGCTTCGGCGACGGCCGGGTGCACGAATTTGCTGATATCCCCGCCCAATGCCGCGATTTCACGGACCAGCGTCGAGGAAATGAACGAATAACGTTCCGACGGCGTGAGGAATAAACTTTCGACGTCCGGTGCCAGTTGGCGGTTCATGTTGGCCAGTTGGAACTCGTATTCGAAATCCGATACGGCACGCAGGCCACGCAGAAACACGTTGGCGTTCTGCTCTTTGGCAAAGTGCGCAAGCAGGGTTGAAAAGCCCACCACTTCGACATTCGGCAGGTGTCTAGTGACCTCTCGGGCCAGCTCAACACGCTGTTCCAGGGGGAATAGCGGGTTTTTCTTCGGGCTGGCAGCCACGGCAATCACGACTTGGTCGAACAGGCGCGATGCGCGTTCGACCAGATCGCCATGGCCCTTGGTAATAGGGTCGAAGGTGCCTGGATACAACACTCGGTTCATCGCGTCGTCCTGGTCGGAGTCCTTTGGGGAGTCGGATGGTATCGCAGCAATCCCGGTGGGCCAAGTCGGCTTGTCGAAGGCTAAGGTCGTATTGCTATCGAAATCTGGTGTTACAGCTTGGCACGGACCTGTAGGAGCTGCCGAAGGCTGCGAAAGCGGTATTCCTGAAAAACCGCCATTCGCAGCCTTCGGCAGCTCCTACAGGCTCGGCTTAGCGAATAAACAATTTATAGACCAGCTTCTGAATCACCCCGCCATACGGCGGGTAAATCAGCCGGGCGGCGTTGAAGCGTTGTTTGACGAGCACGCCCTTGGCCTTGCTAAACGTCAGGAAACCCTCGCGACCGTGGTAATGGCCCATGCCGGACGCGCCTACTCCACCAAATGGCAAGTCGTCCTGAGTGACGTGAAGCAGGGTGTCATTCAGACAGACACCGCCGGAATGGGTCTGCTCCAGCACGCGGTTTTGTTCGGCCTTGTCGTAGCCGAAGTAATACAGCGCCAGTGGGCGAGGGCGCTGATTGATGTAGGCAAATGCCTCTTCAATCCGTGAGTAGCTCACGATAGGCAGCAGTGGGCCGAAGATTTCGTCCTGCATCACCAGCATGTCGTCACTGACATCTAGCAGCAGGCTGAACGGCATGCGCTGACCCTGGCCGGTTTCGTACAGAGAAATGACTTTGGCGCCCTTGCCAGCGGCATCGTCCAGGTAGTGATTGAGTCGGGTCAGCTGTCGCTGATTGATGATCGCGGTGTAGTCCGGGTTATCAATCAGCGTCGGATAAAACCCGAGCACCGCGTTTTTGTAGGCTTCGACGAAACCCTCGACTCGATCTTGCGGCACCAGTACGTAATCCGGCGCGACGCAGGTTTGCCCGGCGTTCAGGGTTTTGCCAAAGGCGATGCGCTCGGCGGCGTCTTTGAGCGGCACGTCATGGGACACGATGACGGGGGATTTACCCCCCAGTTCCAGCGTCACGGGTGTCAGATTCTCAGCCGCCGCGCGCATCACATGCTTGCCGACGCTGGTTGCGCCCGTGAACAACAGGTGGTCGAACGGCAGGCGGGAAAACGCGATGCCCACGTCCGCTTCGCCCTGCACCACAGCCACCAAGTCTTCCGGGAAGGTCCGCGCGAACAGGCGCTTGAGCAATTCGGCGGTGGCTGGGGTGGATTCGCTGAGCTTGAGCATCACCCGATTACCCGCTGCCAATGCGCCAATCATGGGCCCGATGGCGAGAAACAGCGGGTAATTCCACGGCACGATGATCCCGACGACGCCCAAGGGTTGGTAGACCACCTTGGCCGACGCCGGTTGAAAGGCAATACCTACTTTGCGTCGGGACGGTTTCATCCACTTTTTCAGCTGTTTGCGAGCGTCCTTGATGCCGAACAGACAGGGCATTATTTCCGCCAGCATCGTCTCATCGGGGCTGCGATGGCTGAAGTCGCTGCTGATGGCTTCCACGATCGCCTGCTTTTCGGCGCAAATCAGATCATGCAGGGTGGCCAGCCACTGCGAGCGCTCGGCGTGGGTCGGCATCGGGTTGGCAGCGAATGCTTTGCGTTGTTCGGCAAGCGTCCGATCAAGTTCGCTGGAGGGTGGGGTCTGGTCCAGTAACCAGGCGCGTTCTGCGGGCATTGGGCAAATCCTTTTGGAGTTATCCAGTGCTTTTAGAGTTGTTACTCTAGGAAGTCAACTCTGCAGAGTGATGGCGGTGCGGACGCTGTTTAAACCTGGGCTGACGCGAACCCGTGGGACCGGCTTTAGCCGGGAAGGCTGCATTTCAGACGGCTCATTTGCTGCGGTTGTTCTGGCCTCTTCCCGGCTCAAGCCGGTCCCACGAGAAACATGTGGCGCAGGCCAATATTGAGTCCTGCAAGGATTGAGAATCGCCGCAAAAGTGCGGTGCCATGGACATTACGGTATCTTTGCCGGTCCAGCGCTGCCGTCCGGAAACACTCATGCCAAAACCCTCTGATAGTGTCCTGCCCAAAGGCGCGAGTCTGACCTTGATCGACGTCGCCAAAGTCGCGGGTGTTTCGCCGATGACGGTGTCCAGAGCGTTGCATCGACCTGAGTTGGTCAGCGAAAAGACGCGCAATAAGGTGCGTGAAGCGGTGCGAGCCACCGGCTATGTGTCGAACATGTTGGCTGGCGGGCTGGCGAGTAACAAAAGCCGATTGGTGGCGATTTTCCTGCCGACCATCGCCAACTCGATTTTTGCCGATACCGTCCAGGCGCTGATGGATGCGCTGACCAAGGCGGGCTATCAAACCATGCTCGGGCTGACCGGTTATTCCGCCGAGCAGGAAGAAGCCTTGCTCGAAGCGGTTCTTGGCCGACGACCCGATGGCATCGTACTCACCGGTACGCTGCACACCGAGGCCAGCCGCGTGCGTTTGGCTCAGGCCGGGATTCCTGTTGTTGAAGCCTGGGACTTGAGCGAAGCGCCTATCGACATGCTGGTGGGGTTTTCCCATGAGGCGGTGGGCGAGGCCGTCGCGCGGCATTTGCTGGAAAAGAATTACAAGCGCTTTTCCGTCGTGACCATCAGTGACCCTCGTGGCTTGCGCCGCTGTAACAGCCTGCTCGCCGAGCTTGAGCGTCAAGGTATTCGAGATGTTCCGGTTGAAGTGCTGGCGCCTCCGGCAACTCTGGAAGTCGGGCGTGAAGGTTTGCGGCGTCTGCTGGATCAGAAAGCCCCGCCGGAAATTGTGATTTGCAGTTCCGACACCATCGCTCAAGGCGTACTGGCAGAAGCGGCCAGCCGGGGCATCCGCATTCCCGAGGATCTGGCGGTGATGGGTTTTGGCGATCTGAGCAGCGCTGCGCAAGTCTATCCGGCGTTGTCGACGGTCAAAGTCGATGGGCTGCGTATCGGCCAGTTGACTGCTCAGGCCTTGCTGGAGCGTTTCAACCACACAGGCAGCGGCGATACACCCTTGCGCGTCGATACCGGCTTCACCCTCATCGATCGCGCGACTACCTGAAGCCACTGCAAACACAGGACCCTGTAGGAGTGAGCTTGCTCGCGATAACGGTAGATCTGTTGAGAAATTATCATCTGACCTGACGCAATCGCGAGCAAGCTCACTCCTACAGAAGAGGCATTTCAAATCAGCCGTTTAATTTATGTTTGATGGGGGCTTTTTTGTCGGCTAGGCCGTGTGTCAGATACGGCGGGTCGCAAATAATTGATATCTGACATTGAATGATTGCGCAATCATAGTAGTATCCCAATCAGCTCTTCATTCGGAAGCGGACGCGGAGCTTTTTTTGGTTGCTGAATGATTGCGCAATCATAAGGGAGTAACTCTGTATTCATCGAGGTTCAGCCCCATCCGCCAACGAACGTGAAACCCGCGCCAATCACAATAAGGAAAATAAAAGTGACAGCCTCAATACCGTCCTTAGCGAAGACCAACATTCGCTACCTGATCCTGGCGATGATCTTCATCGTCACGGTGTTCAACTATGTAGACCGGGCAACGCTCTCCATTGCCGCCCCAGCCTTGCGCAAAGACCTGGGCTTTGACGCCATGACCATGGGCATCGCGTTTTCGGCCTTTGGCTGGGCTTACACCGCCATGCAATTGCCGGGCGGGGTCGTGCTTGATCGCTACGGCTCGCGGCTGGTCCTGGGGTTGAGTCTGATTCTCTGGTCGACCCTGACTTTTCTGCAGGGCTACGTCGACCTGTTCAGCTCGGCGTTCTTCGCGCTGTTCGCGTTGCGCTTTCTGATGGGCGTCGCCGAAGCACCTGCGTTCCCGGCCAACAACCGTCTGACCGTTATGTGGTTCCCGCGTCAGGAGCGAGGGCTGGCGACGGCGATTTTCCAGTCGGCCCAGTACTTTGCCCTGGCTGTATTCACGCCCATCATGGTCTGGACCCTCACCGCTTTCGGTTGGCAGCACGTGTTCTGGTCAACCGGCCTGGCGGGTATTCTGATTGGTCTGCTGTGGTTCAAGATGGTCCACGAACCGCGCAAGGACAAACGCGTCAATCAGGCTGAAATCGACTACATCGAAGCCGGTGGTGGCCTGCCGTCCATGGGCGACGCACCGACGCCATTCAGTTGGAAGCGGGTTCGGGCGATTGGCGGCAACCGGATGATGGTCGGGATTTACCTTGGGCAGTTCTGCCTGACGTCCATCACCTGGTTCTTCCTGACCTGGTTCCCGACCTACCTGATCGAAGCCAAAAGCATGACCATGCTCAAGGTCGGTCTGGTCGCGGCGATTCCGCCGATTGCCGGTTGCCTGGGCGGCATCATTGGCGGCGTGTGGTCCGACTGGATGCTGAAAAAAGGCTACAGCCTGACCGCTGCCCGCAAAACCCCGATTATCTGTGGGCTGTTGCTGTCCAGCAGCATCGTGGTCGCCAACTACACCCAATCGGTGCCGCTGGTGATTCTGGTGATGTCCATCGCGTTCTTCGCCAAAGGCGTCGGCAATCTGGGCTGGTGCATTGTTGGCGACGTCTCGCCCAAGCGCGCCATGGGCGTCAGCGGCGCGATGTTCAACTTCTGCGGCAACCTGGCCAGCATCGTTACTCCCATCGCCATTGGCGTGATGATCAATCAGCTCGGCTCATTCGACGTTGCGCTGATGTATGTCGCGGCCATGGGGCTACTCGGTGCCTTTTCGTACCTGTTCATCGTCGGCCCGCTCAAACGCCTGGACCTGGATGACGTTCAGGATCCTCCGGCTCAGGTTGAGCCCTCTCCAGCACTCAATTCCCGTTCTTGAACTGATAATCAGGAAGCTCTCATGCCAATCCAACAAGAAAACATCACCTCGTCCGACCTCGACCAGATTGCCTGGGTGAAGGTCTCCTCGGTATTCCTGCCGCTGGCCAACCCGATCAGCGACGCCAAGGTGCTGACTGGCCGCCAAAAGCCGATGACCGAGATCGCCATGCTGTTCGTGGAGATCGAAACCAAAGATGGCCATAGCGGCCTGGGTTTCAGTTACTCCAAACGCGCAGGCGGCCCCGGCCAGTTTGCTCATGCGCAGGAAATTGCTCCGGCGTTGATCGGCGAGAACCCCAGCGATATCGCCAAGCTGTGGACCAAGCTCTGCTGGGCAGGCGCTTCGGTGGGTCGCAGCGGTATGTCGACTCAGGCCATTGGTGCCTTCGACGTGGCGCTCTGGGACTTGAAAGCCAAACGCGCCAATCTTTCCCTGGCTCGCCTGCTGGGTGCGCAGCGTGATTCGGTGCGCTGCTACAACACCTCGGGCGGCTTTTTGCATACGCCGCTGGATCAGCTTATGAAAAACACTGATCTGTCCCGTGAGAAGGGCATCGGCGGGATCAAGCTCAAAGTCGGCCAGCCGGACTGGACCATCGATATCGAGCGCGTCAGCACCGTGCGCAAACACCTTGGGGATAACTTCCCGTTGATGGTCGACGCCAATCAGCAATGGGATCGGCCGACCGCGCAGCGCATGTGCCGCAAGCTTGAAGAGTACAACCTGATCTGGATCGAAGAGCCGCTCGATTGCTATGACGCCGAAGGCCATGCGGCGCTGGCTCAGCAATTCGATACGCCGATTGCCACGGGCGAGATGTTGACCAGCGTGGCCGAGCACGCCGAGTTCATCAAGCTGCGCGGCGCGGATTTCCTGATGCCCGATGCGCCACGAGTTGGCGGTATCACGCCGTACCTGAAAGTAGCGGCCATGGCTGAGCAGGCGGGTCTGATGCTGGCGCCGCACTTTGCCATGGAGTTGCACGTTCACCTGGCGGCGGCGTATCCGACCGAGCCTTGGGTCGAGCATTTCGAATGGCTGGAGCCGCTGTTCAACGAACGCCTGGAAACCCGAGACGGCCGCATGCTGGTGCCGACCCGTCCGGGGTTGGGTTTGTCCCTGAGCGACCAGGTCAAACCCTGGACTGCGCAGCAGGTTGAAGTCGGCAAGCGTCCTTGATAAAGGTCATGTCCGGGCGCTGGTTGCGCCCGGACATGACACGTCCTTGCGGGCTTGCGTTAAGATCCCTCGATACCAATAACATTCGAGCGATCAATCGAGCATGGCCCCGCGTATCAAAACCCGTGAACGCATCGTGCAGACCAGCCTGGAGCTTTTCAATCAGCTGGGCGAGCGCAGTGTCAGCACCAATCACATCGCGGCGCACATGGAGATTTCGCCGGGCAATCTCTACTACCACTTCCCCAACAAGCAGGCGATCATCGCCGAGCTGTTCAGCGAATACGAAGCGCTGGTGAACACCTTCCTGCGCCCGCCCAAAGGGCGTCTGGCCAGTGTCGAAGACAAGCGCTATTACCTGCTGGAAATCCTCGACGGCATGTGGCGCTATCGCTTTCTTCATCGCGACCTTGAGCATCTACTGGATTGCGACCCGGAACTTGCTGCCCGTTATCGGCGCTTTTCCCAGCATTGCCTGATTCAGGCGATGGCCATTTATGGCGGCTTTGTCGACGCCGGGATTTTGCAGATGGATAAGGTGCAGATCGAATCCCTGACCCTCAACACCTGGATTGTTCTGACGTCCTGGGTGCGGTTTTTGTGCACCACCAAAGAAGACAGCAGCCGCCTGAACCAGGATGCCATGCGGCGTGGGGTTTATCAGGTGTTGATGCTTGAATTCGGTTACGTGACACCTGCCGCACGGGATGAGGTCATGGCCCTGTGCGAAGAATTTTATGTGCCATTGCAGCAGGCGTTGGCTGATGCTGTCTGAGGGTTATCGATTTCAGTTTCTTGCTATTTCAATTGTTCACAGGAGCCTGTCATGTCCATCGCGCAACTGATCAGCCCTCAGCAACTGGCCGAGCGCCAGCAGCAGCCTGGGCTGGTGATTCTCGACTGCCGTTTTGCATTGGAAGATACCGCGTACGGTCAACGCAGCTACGCCAATGGGCATATTGCCGGTGCCTGCTTCGCCGATCTGGAGCGCGATCTGAGCGGGCCGGTCAGCAAGGGCAAGACTGGCCGCCATCCATTACCGGATGCGCAGACCCTGGTCGAACGCTTGCAATACTGGGGCATCAATGCCGACAGCGACGTGGTGCTTTATGACGACGGCCCCGGCGCGTTTGCTGCCCGCGCCTGGTGGTTGCTGGCCTGGCTGGGCAAGCGCGATGGCGTGTTTATCCTCGACGGTGGCCTCAAGGCCTGGCATGCAGCGGGTCTGCCTCTGAGCCTTGATGCGCCGGATAAAAAGCCGGGGCATTTCGCCGGCCAGCCGGATGATTCGCTGGTGCTCAGTGCCGACCACTTGCAGGATCGTCTGGGCGATCCGGAAATGACCTTGATCGATGCTCGGGCCGAGGCGCGATTCCGTGGTGAAGTGGAACCTATCGACCCCGTTGCAGGGCATATCCCCGGTGCTCAATGCGCAGCCTTCACCGATAATCTTGGGCCAGACGGCAAGTTCCTGCCTGTCGACGAACTCAAACAGCGTTTTGCCACCCAACTGCGTGGCCGCGCACCGGAGCAACTGGTCGCTTACTGCGGCTCAGGCGTGACGGCTTGTCACAACCTGTTTGCATTGTGTCTGGCTGGCTATCCGTTGGGCGGGCTGTATGCCGGGTCCTGGAGCGATTGGATTACCGATCCGCAGCGTGGGGTGGCGACGGGAGCCTGATTGATCAGCCTCTGTAGGAGCTGCCGAAGGCTGCGAAGACGGTGTGTCATGGAGACCCATTCGCAGCCTTCGGCAGCTCCTACATGATTCATCCAAACCAAAAAAAGCCCCTGCCGACCGAAGTCGCCAGGGGCTTTTTGTGACGCCTGGAAATTACAGGCCAGCGGCAGCGCGAAGGGATTCGGCGCGGTCGGTTTTTTCCCAAGTGAACGTGGTGAAGGTGTCGTCGCCCACGGTCTTGGTTTGCGGCGTGCGACCGAAGTGGCCGTAAGCAGCGGTTTCCTGATACATCGGGTGCAGCAGGTCGAGCATCTTGGTGATCGCGTATGGACGCAGGTCGAAGACGTCGCGGACCAGTTTGATGATCTTGTCATCGCTGATCTTGCCGGTGCCGAAGGTGTTCAACGAGATCGAAGTCGGTTGCGCCACGCCGATGGCGTAGGAAACCTGAATCTCGCAACGCTCGGCCAGACCGGCAGCGACGATGTTCTTGGCAACATAACGACCCGCGTAGGCAGCCGAACGGTCAACCTTCGATGGATCCTTGCCGGAGAACGCGCCGCCGCCATGACGGGCCATGCCGCCGTAGCTGTCGACGATGATCTTGCGACCGGTCAGACCGCAGTCGCCAACCGGGCCACCGATGATGAACTGGCCAGTCGGGTTGATGTGGAACTGAGTGTCTTTGTGCAGCAGTTCGGCAGGCAGCACGTGCTTGACGATCAGCTCCATCACGCCTTCGCGCAGGTCGTTGTAGGACACTTCCGGGTTGTGCTGGGTCGACAGAACAACTGCGTCGATGCCCACAACCTTGCCGTTTTCATAGCTGCAAGTCACTTGCGACTTGGCATCCGGACGCAGCCAAGGCAGCAGGCCGGACTTGCGGGCTTCAGCCTGGCGCTTGACCAACTGGTGCGAGAACGCGATTGGCGCAGGCATCAATTCGGCGGTTTCGTTGCTGGCGTAGCCGAACATCAAACCTTGGTCACCGGCGCCTTGATCTTCAGGCTTGGCACGGTCTACACCCTGGTTGATGTCAGGGGACTGCTTGCCGATGATGTTCATCACGCCGCAGGTGGCACCGTCGAAACCGACGTCGGAGCTGGTGTAACCAATGTCGGTGATCACGTCACGGACGATCTGCTCAAGGTCAACCCAGGCAGTAGTAGTGACTTCACCGGCGACGATTGCAACGCCGGTCTTGACCAGGGTTTCCACCGCTACGCGAGCGTGTTTGTCCTGGGTGATGATTGCGTCCAGAACCGCATCGGAGATCTGGTCGGCGATTTTGTCTGGATGCCCTTCGGACACGGACTCGGAGGTGAAAAGGGAGTATTCGCTCATCTCTACGGGTTTCCTGAATTTTACCGATGGTGAGTGTTGCCAGCCGGTCGCTGAAAATGGCGGACCTGAATCTGGAAACCATTACGTAAGCCCACATAGAGGCTTTCCCCGGGAACTAGCCCCGCAGCGATGGCCCAACGGGCCAGATCATCCTGTTCGAACCCCAACCAAAGATCGCCACAGGCCTCCCTGGCCCAGCTTTGGTCGTGGCTACACAGCTCGGTCACCAACAGGCTTCCGCCCGGATGTACCAATGCCGCGAGTTGTTTGAGTGCCTCGGCCGGCGCGGCGAAATGGTGCAGGACCATATTCAGCACCACACAGTCGGCGCTTACATCGGCGGCATCCAGTGCATCGGCCAGTTTCAGCTCGACATTAACCAGTGCTTGCGCGGTACATACCTGCCGGGCCATTTCGAGCATGGCCGGGCTGTTGTCCAGCGCCGTGACGTGCTTGAAACGACGAGCCAGCTCAGGCAAAAAACCACCATCGCCGGGGCCGACTTCCAGTGCTGACGCTTGCGGGCCGAAGCTCAGTTTGTCGAGCAGCGACAACAGGCTTTCCCGGTATTGGGTCAAGCCAGCGATCAGGTCTTGCTGGGCGCGAAATTTTTCAGCCGTTCTGGCGAAAAAGTCCTGGCTGGCGGTGGCGCGCTGGCGATGCACCAGGCCGATGCGCGACTGCACATCGTCAGGTAACACTAGCGTGTCCACTTCATCCAGCAACGCCGCATGCAGCCTGCCGCCCGGTAGTCCGGTGTGGGGCAGGGCGCGCCGATAGAAAATCGCATTGCCTTCGCGTCGGGTCGCGACCAGATCGGCCTGGGCCAGCACCTTGAGGTGATGGCTCATGCCTGACTGGCCGATGGCAAAAATCTGCGCCAGTTCCAGCACGCCAAACGAATCGTTGGCCAGCACCCGCAAAACATTCAGTCGCAATGGATCGCCGCCCGCTTTGCACAAGGCAGAGAGGTCGTCGCAGTCATCGTGACGGATTACGGGTACGCGCAGGTTCATAGGGCTGGCAGTCTAGTTAGCGAGACGGCATGTCGCAAGGGCAATATCAATAAGTTTTGATATTGCGTGATGGGCGGCGCTAGCACAGCGCCATACCTGAACAAATAACGAGCAGCGAGCAGGAAAAACTACCTCAACCCGCTATCTTTCATTGCTCCCAGGCAGTGCCTGAGGGAAAATGCTCGCCTTTTTCAGATCCATTCTTTCCAGTTCCCAGGAGATCAGCGATGCCCAGCCGTCGTGAGCGTGCCAACGCCATTCGTGCACTCAGCATGGATGCCGTGCAAAAAGCCAACAGCGGCCATCCCGGTGCCCCTATGGGCATGGCGGATATCGCCGAAGTACTTTGGCGCGACTATCTGAAGCACAACCCGAGCAACCCTGCATTTGCCGACCGCGACCGCTTCATCATGTCCAACGGTCACGGCTCGATGCTGGTTTACTCGCTGCTGCACCTGACCGGTTACGACCTGTCCATCGACGACCTGAAAAACTTCCGCCAGTTGCACAGCCGCACCCCGGGTCACCCGGAGTTTGGCTACACCCCAGGCGTTGAAACCACCACCGGCCCATTGGGCCAGGGCTTCGCCAACGCTGTCGGTTTCGCTGTTGCGGAAAAGACCCTGGCGGCCCAGTTCAACCGTCCAGGCCACAACATCGTCGATCACCACACCTACGTGTTCATGGGTGATGGCTGCATGATGGAAGGCATCTCCCACGAAGTCGGCTCTCTGGCTGGCACACTGGGCCTGAACAAGCTGATCGCGTTCTACGACGACAACGGCATCTCCATCGATGGCGAAGTCGAAGGCTGGTTCACCGATGACACGCCGAAGCGCTTCGAGTCCTACGGCTGGCTGGTCATCCGTAACGTCGACGGCCATGACGCCGACGAGATCAAGACCGCCATCGACACCGCTCGCAAAAGCGACAAGCCGACCCTGATCTGCTGCAAGACCACCATCGGTTTCGGTTCGCCGAACAAGCAGGGCAAGGAAGAGTCCCACGGCGCGCCGCTGGGTGCTGACGAAATCGCCCTGACCCGCGCGGCCCTGAAATGGACCCATGGTCCATTCGAAATCCCGGCTGATATCTACGCTGAGTGGAATTGCAAAGAAAAAGGTCTGGCGACCGAAGCCGATTGGGATCAGCGTTTTGCTGCCTACTCTGCCGAGCACCCGGAACTGGCCAACGAGCTGATCCGTCGCATGAGCGGCGAATTACCTGCCGACTTCGCCGAGAAATCCGCCGCTTACGTCGCTGAAGTGAACGCCAAGGGCGAGACCATCGCCAGTCGTAAGGCAAGCCAGAATGCACTGACCGCCTTCGGTCCGCTGCTGCCTGAGTTCCTGGGCGGTTCGGCTGACCTGGCTGGCTCCAACCTGACCATCTGGAAAGGCTGCAAGAGCATCACCGGCGAAGACGCCAACGGCAACTACCTGCACTATGGCGTGCGCGAGTTCGGCATGGGCGCCATGATGAATGGCATCGCCCTGCACGGCGGTTTTGTACCTTACGGCGCGACCTTCCTGATCTTCATGGAATACGCCCGCAACGCGGTACGTATGTCCTCGCTGATGAAGAAGCGCGTGCTGTATGTGTTCACCCACGACTCCATCGGTCTGGGCGAAGACGGCCCGACGCACCAGCCAATCGAGCAACTGACCAGCCTGCGCACCACGCCGAACCTGGATACCTGGCGTCCTGCGGATGCCGTTGAATCGGCGGTAGCCTGGAAGTACTCCATCGAGCGCAACGACGGTCCTTCGGCACTGATCTTCTCGCGTCAGAATCTGCCGCACCAGGCTCGCGACGAAGCTCAACTGGCAGATATCGCCCGTGGCGGTTACGTGCTGCGTGATTGCGTTGGCGAGCCTGAGCTGATCCTGATCGCTACTGGTTCGGAAGTAGGTCTGGCGGTTCAGGCATACGACAAACTCAGCGCTCAAGGTCGTAACGTGCGCGTGGTTTCCATGCCATGCACCAGCGTCTTCGATGCTCAGGATCCGGGCTACAAACAAGCCGTTCTGCCGCTTCAGGTCAGCGCCCGTATCGCCATCGAAGCTGCTCACGCGGACTTCTGGTACAAGTACGTCGGCCTCGAAGGTCGCGTCATTGGCATGACCACCTTCGGCGAGTCGGCCCCTGCGCCAGCCCTGTTCGAAGAGTTCGGCTTCACCCTGGAAAACATTCTGGGTCAGGCTGAAGAGTTGCTGGAAGACTGATAGCGATTCAGCCCTCGGAGCGAGTCTGTTGGAGCGAGGCTTGCCCGCGAAAGCCGCAACACGGTCTGTCTGACAGACTGCGTTGCCCTTTTCGCGGGCAAGCCTCGCTCCAACAGTCCGGTCCGAGTATTTGGTAATCCCAACGAGAACCCCATGCCCCAACACCGTCCTTACAAAGTTGCACTCAACGGCTACGGCCGGATCGGCCGCTGCGTCGTGCGCGCGCTGTGCGAGCGAGGGACGAAGGCCGGGTTCGAAGTGGTTGCCATCAACGATCTGGCCGACATGGCCAGCCTCGAATACCTCACGCGCTTTGACTCCACACATGGCCGCTTTCCGGGCGAAGTGCGGGTCGAAGGGCAGTATCTGCATATCAACGATCACAAGATCAAAGTGCTGCGCAGCGCCACGCCCGAAGATGTCGACTGGGCGGCGCTGGAAATTGATCTGGTCCTCGAATGTTCGGGCGTCTACAACACTCGCGAAGATGGCCAGCGGTTTCTCGACGCCGGTGCTCCGCGGGTGCTGTTTTCCCAGCCAATGGCTAGCGAAGCCGATGTCGATGCCACCATCGTCTTCGGCATCAACCAGCAAAAGCTGACGGGCCGCGAACTGCTGGTGTCCGCTGCATCCTGCACCACCAATTGCAGCGTGCCGTTGCTGCGTTTGCTGGATCAGGCCCTTGGTCTGGAATACATCACCATCACCACGATCCACTCGGCGATGAACGACCAGCCCGTGATTGACGCCTATCATCATGAGGATCTGCGCCGCACACGCTCGGCTTTCCAGTCGATCATTCCGGTGTCCACTGGTCTGGCGAGGGGCATCGAGCGGCTGCTGCCGGAACTTGCGGGCCGAATTCAGGCCAAAGCAGTGCGCGTGCCGACGGTCAACGTGTCGTGTCTGGACATCACTTTGCAGACCGCGCGGGACACCGACGCTACGGAGATAAACCGCATTCTGCGCGAGGCCGCCACCAGCGGCCCGCTCAAGGGTTTGCTGGCTTATACCGAGCTGCCGCACGCCAGTTGCGATTTCAACCATGACCCTCATTCGGCCATCGTCGATGCGAGTCAGACCCGCGTTTCCGGCCCCAGGCTGGTGAATCTGCTGGCCTGGTTCGACAACGAATGGGGTTTTGCCAACCGAATGCTTGACGTTGCCGAGCAGTTTTTGCGCGTCGCAGACCCACAACAGTAAAAACAGGGATTCACTCATGACCGTGTTGAAGATGACCGACCTCGACCTGCAAGGTAAGCGTGTACTGATCCGCGAAGACCTCAACGTCCCGATCAAGGACGGCGCCGTCAGCAGCGATGCACGTATTCTTGCGTCGCTGCCGACCATCAAGCTGGCGCTGGAAAAGGGCGCGGCCGTGATGGTCTGCTCGCACCTGGGGCGCCCGACCGAAGGTGAGTTTTCTGCCGAGAACAGCCTCAAGCCAGTCGCCGAGTACCTGAGCAAAGCATTGGGCCGCGAAGTGCCGCTGGTTGCTGATTATCTGGACGGTGTTGACGTCAACGTGGGCGACATCGTGCTGTTCGAGAACGTGCGCTTCAACAAGGGCGAGAAGAAAAACGCTGACGAGCTGGCTCAGAAATATGCAGCCCTGTGCGACGTGTTCGTAATGGACGCTTTCGGCACTGCTCACCGTGCTGAAGGCTCGACCCATGGCGTTGCCAAGTTCGCCAAAGTGGCCGCTGCAGGTCCGTTGCTGGCTGCAGAGCTGGACGCACTGGGCAAGGCCCTCGGCGCTCCGGCCCAGCCAATGGCAGCCATCGTTGCTGGCTCCAAAGTTTCCACCAAGCTGGACGTGCTCAACAGCCTCAGCACTATCTGCAATCAATTGATCGTCGGCGGCGGCATTGCCAACACCTTCCTGGCCGCTGCTGGCCACAAGGTCGGCAAATCGCTGTACGAGCCGGACCTGCTGGACACCGCCCGTGAAATCGCGGGCAAGGTCAGCGTGCCGTTGCCAGTGGACGTTGTGGTTGCCAAGGAATTCGCCGAGAGCGCGACTGCAACGGTAAAACTGATCGCCGACGTTGCCGATGACGACATGATTCTGGATATCGGCCCGCAAACTGCAGCGCACTTTGCCGAACTACTGAAATCTTCCAAGACTATTCTGTGGAACGGTCCGGTTGGCGTGTTTGAATTTGACCAGTTCGGTGAAGGCACCAAAACCCTGGCCAAGGCGATTGCAGATAGCTCGGCATTCTCAATCGCGGGCGGTGGCGACACTCTGGCGGCAATCGACAAATATGGCGTGGCGGACAAGATCTCCTACATTTCCACTGGCGGCGGTGCTTTCCTTGAGTTTGTCGAAGGCAAGGTTCTGCCAGCCGTGGAAATCCTGGAACAACGCGCCAAGGCCTGATAGCAGGCTTTGCGAAAGGGAATTGAAATGCTCAAGCCATTACAGCTGCTGCTGATCGCCGGATTACTGGCCGGATGTGCCAGCGAGCCGGAAGCCGAAGAGGCTGTGCGTGAGCCGACACTGGCTCACCTTGGCTGCTACCAGGCGAACTGGCAGGCTGAAACCGTGCCGGTCATTTACAAACGCGGTGGTTCAGCGGTGTTGGAAAAGTACGAATTCATGCCGGATGTCGGGGCAGTGCCCTGCCATTAAAGCGTGTGCAAATAGAGCGGTTTGGCAACATCTCGGGTCAGGAGTGGTCTTTACAGGGTGGATAACTTTTCTGGATAAGGACCTTCCCCATGAAAACCGCCGCCCTGACCTTGTTGAGTTGTTTGATATTTGCCGGTTGCAGCGGGTCTGGCTCACACGCCAAGACCTGTCAGATTTTCAGCCCGGCGTCCGTGAACGTGCCGACGACCCAGAATGATCAACGGGTTGAAGCGCAGGCTACGGGCGAACCGGCCGACGATCGGAACCAGGAACAGAACTGCCCCTGAGTGTTGAAGCAACTGGCATGTGCCTTGCTCCGCAGGGCAGGCCAGGAGAAGTAATGAAAGGCTTGATTGCCCTTGCGACATTTGCAGTGCTCGGCGGTTGCGCCAGCATGAAGGCTCCAGAACCAGGCGACAATTGGTCCCATTGGGTGTGCGACAGCAAAGCCCAGGTCCATTGGCGTTATGTTGACCCGGCCAAGGCTGCAGTCGATGTGCGCCTTAACGAGAGTGATCAGGTTTTTCGGCTCACTTCTGAGCCGGGCTCGCCTGCGTTGTACAGCAACGGTGTACTGGCTTTTCAGAACAAGGGCGATGAAGGCCTGGTGTACTGGGAAGCCACTAATGATTTGATCGGGCGCGGTTGCAAGCAGGTTCGCTGACCGGCACCGATGATCCAGCGCACGGCCTTCGGGTCGCCGCGCAGAACTTGAATAGCAGCCGCCGCTATGGCCGGTTTGCACGATAACGACCCTACCGGGAGAGAGACAGACAATGGCACTTATCAGCATGCGCCAGATGTTGGACCACGCAGCCGAATTCGGTTATGGCGTCCCAGCTTTCAACGTGAACAACCTGGAACAAATGCGCGCCATTATGGAAGCGGCCGACAAGACCGATTCCCCGGTGATCGTCCAGGCTTCGGCCGGTGCTCGCAAATACGCTGGCGCCCCGTTCCTGCGCCACCTGATCCTGGCAGCGGTTGAAGAATTCCCGCACATCCCTGTGGTCATGCACCAGGATCACGGCACCAGCCCTGATATCTGCCAGCGCTCGATCCAGCTGGGCTTCAGCTCGGTCATGATGGACGGCTCGCTGGGTGTCGACGGCAAAACGCCAACCACCTACGAATACAACGTAGAAGTGACTCGTCGCGTTGTGGCTTTCGCTCACGCCTGTGGCGTTTCGGTCGAAGGTGAGCTGGGTGTTCTGGGCTCGCTGGAAACCGGCATGGCGGGCGAAGAAGACGGCGTGGGTGCAGAAGGCATTCTCGACCACAGCCAGATGCTGACCGACCCGGAAGAAGCCGCCGACTTCGTCAAGAAGACCCAGGTCGATGCCCTGGCAATTGCCATCGGCACCAGCCACGGCGCTTACAAGTTCACCAAGCCACCTACCGGTGACATCCTGGCGATCGACCGCATCAAGGAAATCCACAAGCGCATTCCGAACACTCACCTGGTGATGCACGGTTCGTCTTCGGTTCCGCAGGAATGGCTGAAAATCATCAACCAGTACGGCGGCGAAATCAAAGAAACCTACGGCGTACCGGTTGAAGAAATCGTTGAAGGCATCAAGCACGGCGTGCGTAAGGTCAACATCGACACTGACCTGCGTCTGGCGTCCACCGGTGCCATCCGTGAGTTCATGGCCAAGAACCCGGGCGAGTTCGACCCACGTAAATACCTGGCCAAGACCGTAACGGCCATGCGTGACGTGTGTATCGCTCGCTACGAAGCATTCGGCACCGCTGGCAATGCTTCGAAGATCAAGCCAGTGTCCCTGGACTTGATGTTCGAGCGTTATGCCCGTGGCGAACTGGATGCCAAGATCAACTGAGTCATGGTTGATTGAGCAGCACTGAAAAAGCCCGCAGCGATGCGGGCTTTTTTGTGGGCGAGTGGTTATTGGGCGGTGGCCCGGCTTAAGCACCAATATTAGCTTTTTAAATTTTCGTTACATCCTTGGCCATATTGTCATCCCTGTTGGCGGATACAGTGCTGCATTTGTGTATCTGACTGACCGATATATACATTTATTACTGTCGAAAATAGGGAAATGACGATGGCTATGAGTGTGGGTACGCCAAGTGCTCCAGGTTCCATTACTTATACCCCTATGGAGTATGTATTTGAAATCAGCGAGCCGGAGATGAAAGAAAATGAGTACACAGTCGATAATGAAGAAGGAGCGCGAGAGATAATGGCGAATGTCGGCATTCGTGATTTCGACAAGCTCAAGGCGCTTCTTGATGGGCTGGACATGACGTCTATAAGTACGCGGGAGTTGAGCATATTGACTTCTGAGCTGCGCGGTCTCGGATTTAACGATATCTCTGCCAGTACCTTCCTGGCTCAAGGAAACCAAGACACTGGTTTTGATGGGCGATCGCGGAATCGGGATGTGAAGTTCAATGCGATTCCATTGATTTACGAGCAGTTGGAGGGGCACCGGGGATTCGCTTTGCGAGAGGGGCTGACAAAGGATCGAGCGTTTGGTCGCATTCTTGGCAGTCTGGTTAACGCCAATCATGTCGTGGCGGCACTCACGTATCTGGCAAAAAGCGCGGAGAAACTACCTTCCATCAATGAGCGGGTATGACCCGCAGATCAGTGCGCCGGGGGTCAAGGGCGCCCGGCGCATTGAGGGGGCAGTGGCTATCGAGTTATTACTGTATTACCTGAGTAAACTCGTGGCACCGGGTATTCGTTGCGATGCCGAATCTGAAAAGTACCCGGAGTCGTGATCAGTGAGGCAGAACCGCCTGGAGCATCCGCAACTTTTCGCCACTGGCCATTCTCCAGTTTTTCAATCCACATCGTGGGCTTCGGTCCACCTTGAGCGGATTGGACCTGGGACCTTATGACAACAGAACTGCAGGTGGGTCCGTTGACGATTGTGACGGGGCCGTAAGCGGTAACTGTTTCATTTGCTGGGATAGCACCTGAATAACGGTTATCTAGGGTAATGCATGCGGCCTCAGCTTGCGAAGCCACCGCCAAAGTGAGCAATGATGCTGAAAGTAATTTGTTCATAGTGTGTTTCTCGCTATATATAATTAGTGTTCGACCGTTATCGAAGTCGAACGGATACATGCAAAGCTTTTTCGCATGTGGGGATTTCTGTGATAGAAGTTCAAACTGTAGGAAACGTCTTACATATTCATCTACCTCGTGAAGTAGTTGTTTAAGATATGTTTTGACGTAATAGATTTTTGATTAAAAGATCAAGCGGATTTCGCGAAACTTACCCGAAGGGATAGGTTTTTCTGTGGACGATGCGGATGCCAGGGTTGTTTGCGCACCCTGTAGGAGCTGCCGAAGGCTGCGAACAGCGGAACACCAGACAAGCCGCGTTCGTCGCCTTCGTAACGACATCTAATAACAGTGGGGATCGGAATGAAGCCCCACAGGCGCTTGTGAGCGCCTTCAGGGCTGTATGGGTCTCAGCGCCCGGCGCTTTCGTTACGCACCATCAGCAACCGTGAGGCTTCGTTGTAATCAGCCTGGAATGCCGGGCTGCCAATCCACTCCACCGCAGTGTCTTCGTCTTCGTCGAAGAACATCGCGCGGTAGGTGATCAACAGGCCCATCATGAAGTCAGTGGCTTCTTCCTCGTCTTCTTCGGCAATCACCAGTTCCAGCACCGGGTATTGCAGGAACACCGCGCACATCGCCAGCTGGCTGATGGCTTGAGCGGCTTTCATGGTCTGGAACAGATCGTCGAAGTCGGCCGGATCGAAACCGTTGTCCACGATGTCCTTGAAATCGAAAGTGCTCAGATCGATCTCGACGTCATCGAACGGCTGATCAATCAGGGGAGAGGCAAACATCTGATGCACGACTTTCTTCGCCGGCTTGTGCGAACGGTTCTGCTTGGCCTTGGCTTTCGCTCGTTGGGCGCGTTTTTGCTGCTTGTCTGGCGAAGCCATTGATTGGGTCCTATTGCGGCGAGTAATCACAGGACGCCATTGAAGCGCAGATCCGACTGAATATCCAAGGGTGTGACGGGTAGCGCTAGATCCTGCGGCAAATCATTTGCGCATCTCGCGAGGGCGTTTCAATGCTTCAGGCCACCAGTGCTTGCCGTCCTTGTCCATTTTCCAGGGGTTGTAAAACTCGCGGTAGTGAAGGGGTTCGTTTTCCGGGTGGCCGGGAAGGCGCTGATTTTCGGCTCGGCGATAAGCTCGATGCCAAGCTGCTTTATCCTGGGCTTCTGAGGTGGCACTGGTGATGCCAAAGATGGGAGTTTTACGGCGACTTCTGCTCAAGGTGTAAACCGGAGGCATGTGGAACACCGTAGCCGGTGCTCGCCCCGCTTTTTGCAGAGCCGCGTAGGTTATCAGCTGCTCAGCTGATGAAAAAGCGCAGCGTGAATTCAAACAATGATCGTATGAGGATAAGCCTTCATAGCGCTGTCGTGTGTCACCAGACTGATGCCTTCGGCCATTGCCTGAGCAACCATGATGCGATCAAACGGATTGCGATGATGGTTTGGCAGGGTGCCTACGTTAAGTCCGTAGGCTGAGGTGATGGGTATCTCAAGGTAGCCCGCATCCGTCAACTCTTTGCGCAGCACAGAAGGGTTCACGCCCGTGCGCTCGGTGCCTTTAATCGTCAATTCCCAGATGCTTGCCGCACTGAAATACAAGGTGTTGGACTGATTGTCGATCAACTGGACTGCTATTTTGCAGCCCAAATCAGAACGTGAGTGTCCAGCAGCGACTTCATTCCTTACCTTCGAACAGGTCAGCGATTTCAGCATCCATTGCGTCAGAAGCTCCCGCATTTAATGTCACATTGCTCAGCATTCCGCGCCGCTTCGCAGGAGTGATAGGCACAAGCTTGGCAATGGGTATGCCTGCTTTGGCGATGATGATGGTTTCCCCGCCCGCAGCGGCATCTACAAGCTGTGAGAAGTGCGTCTTCGCGGCGTGGATGTTGTGGGTTTGCATGGTATTGCCTCCCATGGTTGGTGAGGCTTACCTTAGTCCTGTCGATGGACTAAGCAAAGTCAGCGGAGCATGAAGAAACCGCAGACAATAAAAAACCCGCACTAGGCGGGTTTTAGATTTTCAGATTATTTGACACCACCTGAAATTAATTAGTGGTGCCCAGAGACGGAATCGAACCGCCGACACGGGGATTTTCAATCCCCTGCTCTACCGACTGAGCTATCTGGGCAACGGGGCGCATTAAACGTGTTTTTCAGGGGGTCGTCAAGCATGTTTTTTAAAAAATCTTAATTATTACCGTCGCTTACGACCCGAACTGCCTGAAACGCTTTATTTCTCGGGGGGAACGTAGCCTTCGGCCTGGGCGTATTCCTCGCCGGACAGGAACTTGTCCATCTGGGTCTGGAGGAATTTGCGATCTTCGGCGTTCATCATGTTCAGGCGTTTTTCGTTGATCAGCAGGGTCTGGTGTTTCTGCCAGTCGGCCCAGGCTTTCTGCGAGACGTTGTTGAAGATGTCTTCGCCCTTGGCGCCTGGGTACGGGGCGCGTTCCAGGCCGGGCAGTTCTTCTTTGTATTTGCGGCACATTACGGTGCGGGTCATGACGACTCTCCTGCGTTCAATACGTCGGCTGCGCGTTTCAGCAGCTTCTTCACCGGGGCAGCAAGGCCCAGGCGCGGCGGGGTGGCGAGGTTATACCAGAGCCAGTCGGCCTCGGCCACGTGATGAGCGGACTCCTGGACTTCAACCAGCCAGGGTTCGATGCTCAATTGGAAATGGCTGAAAGTATGGACCAGCCCAGGCAGTTCCTGGTGTTTGCCCAGTTCCAGCGAGTGTTGCAGTGCCAGATGTTGCAGGTCGTCGAAGTCGTCCAGCTCCGGCAGGCTCCACAACCCGCCCCAGAGCCCGGTGGAAGGGCGACGATAAAGCAGAATCGCGCCGTCGCGATTGGCGAGCATCGGCATCAGGGTGCGCTTCTGCGGGACCTCTTTGCGCGGCTTGGGGATCGGGTAGCGGGTTTCCAGGCCGAGCATGTGCGCCTGGCAGCCTGACTCCAACGGGCAGAGCAGGCAGCTGGGTTTGCTGCGGGTACAAAGCGTGGCGCCCAGATCCATCATCGCCTGGGTGTAGTTGTTCACCCTGGTCTGAGGCGTGTAGCGCTCTGCAGTGGCCCACAGCTGTTTTGCCACCTTCGGTTCGCCTGGGTAGCCTTCCTGCGCTGTGAAGCGCGCCAGAACGCGTTTGACGTTGCCATCCAGGATCGGCGCCCGCAGGCCCATGCTCAAACTGGCGATGGCGCCGGCCGTGGAGAGTCCGATGCCGGGTAGCAGGATGAGTTTTTCCACATCGCGGGGGAATTCGCCGTCATGGTCAGCGACGACGATTTTTGCGGTCTTCTGCAGATTGCGTGCGCGGGTGTAGTAGCCCAAACCGGTCCACAGGTGCAGGACTTCGTCTTCCGGCGCTTCAGCCAGCGCTTCGACGCTGGGCAGGGCTTCCATGAAACGGTCGAAGTAGTTCAGCACGGTGCTGACCTGGGTCTGTTGCAGCATGATTTCCGATACCCAGACCCGATACGGGGTGATGCCTTGTTGCCAGGGGAGGTCGTGTCGGCCGTGGCGGTCATACCAGTCAAGTACGGCGCTGGAGAATTGCTCGGGTTGCATTGCTGATCCGGTATGTTTTTTGAGGTGTCTGAAACCTTGTAGGAGCTGCCGAAGGCTGCGAAGGCGCTCTTTCGTGAGATCGCTTTCGCAGCCTTCGGCAGCTCCTACAGAGGGTTTCGTTTTTAGCGTTTGAACAATCCGCGCAAGGCGTCCTTGAGTTCAGGGCTGACTTTGTCGCCGAGTTTTTCCTCGATCTTGTCGCTGATCTTGTCGCCGGCCAGTTTCGCCGCCACCTGGCCCATGCCTTCCTTGTCCAGACGGCAAGCTTTGGCACCCAACTCCAGCGGACCACGGCAGCGCACAGGCCACTCGATTCCGACGTAGCGTGGGTTTACTTCGCAGGCCGGGTCAGGCATCTCGGTCTTGTCACCCTCGATGACGATGCCGACGCGGTAGTTCATGCCCAGTACGCGCAGGTCCACATCGCCGTTACCGTTGACGGTCAGGCCGGGGATTTGCACTTTCAGGTCAGGGTTGCTCGCCACGCCGTTGCGGAACACCAGATTGCCGTTGAGTTGCTGGAAGGGTGTGTCCTTGCCCCGTGGCTCGCCGCTGAGGGTTTTGCGGTTGAGCAGCGAGATACCCTGGCAAAGCTGCTGCTCAAGGTTCGCGTTCACCAGCACGCCGTTGTTGAGCACGAAGCTGGCGGTGCCGTTGAGGCTGTCGATCAAAGCTTTTTGGCTGTTGCCCTTGCCGTTGAGGTCGCTATTGAGGGTCAGCAGGCCTTTCACGGGCGGGGTTTGATCCTGGCTTTGCAGGAAGCGCTCGACCGGGACTTTAGCGACGCGGGTCTGCACGCTGGCCAGTGGCACATCGGGACGCACGTCGAGGTTGCCTTTGACTTCAAAGTTGCCGTTGTAAAGATCGCCCCGCAGGCTGTCGAGCTTGATTACGCCATTCAGGGCCTGGGTCTTGAGGGCGGCGTTCTGGATCGGCAGCTTGTCGAGGGTCAAGGTTCCGAAGCTGATATCGGCATCCACATCGAGTTTGCGCATGCGCTCCAGTGGCAGCAGTTTCTCGGTGCTCCAGGCGGCCTTGGTGGGCTGATCGGGCAGCGGTGTAGTGCCAGCGCCCGCCACAGCGGCCGCCTCGCTGTTTTGCACTTCGGCTTTACGTGCAGCGGAGGCGCCTTTTTTCTCTTCGCTTTCTGCCGGGCGATAACGATCGGCGTTGAAGGTGTCGGCCTTGAGTTGCAGGCGCAGGGCCTGTTTGGCGAAGTCTTCAATGGCGATGCGGCCGGTGAAGGTGCTGTCATCGACTTTCAGGTTGAGGTCGTCAAGAGAGGCACTGGTCGGCGTACCACTCAGGCGGCTGACCATCTCGACTTTGCTCAAGCTACCCGCGGCCATGGCTGGCAACGGCTGGCCGATGCTGTCGAGGAACGTGTGCAGGTCGAATGGAGCGACAGAAATCGCGCCGGTGAGTTGTGCGGTCTTGTCCAGGTCGCGAGCGCGCAGCTCACCCAGAGCGCGGAGCTGGTTGGCGGACAACTTGAGGTTGGTCCATTCGGCAACGTTGGCTGCAAGGTCCACCAAGAGCTGGCCTTGAGCGGCGAAGGTCACGGTTTTGCCCTGCAAGGGCTCACCCGATGCTTCGCCTGACAGGCGCATATCGCCAAACTGATAGCGCTTGAGCGCGCGATCCAGGCGCAACTGGCCGACCAGCTCGGTCTTGGCGCGCATCACCGGTTGAGTGGTGCCCAGAAATGCCGTCAGTTTGATCGGGATGTCGGCGCCTTCATGCACCGCGCCAGTGCTCAGTTGAATGCTCTCGGCGGTGAAGGACTGGCCTTTGCGGACGTCGACATACTCAACCCGTGCGTTATTGACGGTCAGGCTGTCGATATCGAGTTTGATGGGCTGCCCAGGTTTGTCTGGCTTGACAGCCGGTGGCGCGGAGCCATCGGCAGGCGGAGTCGTTGCGGTCCCGGCAACAGGCGCTGGCTTGCCGATATCTTCCCAGTTGGCGTGGCCGTTTTCGTCGCGGCTCAGCCTCAGGTTGAGGCCTTCGACCCGCACATCACTCATCTGGACTTCGCGACGCAGCAGTGGCAGTACGCGCACGGACAGGCCGAGCATTTGCAGGTCGGCGAAGGGGTGGGTCGGATTGGTCAGGGTCGCCACGCTGGCTTCATGCAGCTCAAGGCCCAGCCAGGGGAACAGGCTCCAGCCAATGTCGCCGTTGAGGGTCAGTTCAATGTTGGCCTTGTCGCGGGCCAGTTGGCGAATCTCGTCTTTATAGTCGTTGGGATCAAACAGATGGGTCAGGGCGAAGCCGAGAGCCACGATGATCAGCAACAGCCCGAGAACAAAAAGTCCCAGGATTTTGCCGAACGCTTTCATGGGCGAGTCCTTGTGTTCGAACGTTCAAAGTTTGCCCGCGAGTATAACCTCCTCACGCAGGAGCTGGGCTGTGGATGCCGGGTCCTCAGGAAATCAGCATCGAGATCCGGGTTTTGGCCGCCAGGGCCTGGACTTCGGGAGACTCGGCGGGTGTCAGCAAGCGTAGCTCGCAACCTGCCTGTTGAGCCGTTTTTTGCGCATCCAGCACCAGACATTCGGCGATGCCCCGGCGGCGGGTCAAGTTGCGTACACACAAGTGGGACAATTCCCACCTGTTGTGGCGACGTTGCAGGCGAGCTGCGCCCAACAGTCGGTCATTCATGCGTGCGGCGACCAGGCTGCCCTCTTCAAGACAGCTTTCAATCAGTTGCACTGCGTCGGTAAAGGGGGCGAAAAAAACGGCGGGTGCATCCCGGTAGATTTTGCGTAGATCTTCCTGATCCTGGTAGCTCAGGGACTGAAGATATTCAACGGCGATGGGCATGAAATGTCCTCGGGCGACGAAAGGCAGGGCTGATTGTGCCTCAAACATTGGTGCCAGAGCAGTGACGTCAAAAAAGTGATGGCAAATGGCTCTATTTTTCATCGCCAAGTGCTAATCTCCCGCCGTTCGCTAATTCGGTGCGTCGATTTGTCACGTATCCGGATTCTCTGCCGATAAAACGGTCGTTGCCTGCGCGCACGGAGGCTGTAGGTGGAATGTGAATACCTTGTGAGCTTCTTTATCTGGGGAATCTAATAATGAGTACAAGCACTGCGTTGGGCGCGTCCACCGCTCAGCCTGCGTTCTTGTCCAAAGAACGCATCATCGCCAAGCCCGGTTTCAACCGTTGGCTGGTACCTCCTGCGGCATTGGCTATCCATCTGTGCATCGGCATGGCGTATGGCTTTTCCGTGTTCTGGCTGCCGTTGTCCAAGGCTGTCGGGATCAAGGCTCCGGTTGCCTGCGCACCTGACATGAGCTTCTTCGCGCAGATCTTCTCGTCTGCCTGCGACTGGCCCATCTCCATGCTGGGCTGGATCTACACGCTGTTCTTCATCTTCCTGGGTTGCTCGGCCGCCATCTGGGGTGGCTGGCTGGAACACGCAGGCCCGCGCAAAGCCGGTGTTGTTTCGGCACTGTGCTGGTGTGGTGGTCTGCTGATTTCTGCGTTGGGGATATATACCCACCAGATATGGCTGATGTGGGTCGGCTCCGGCGTGATCGGTGGTATCGGTCTCGGCCTTGGCTACATCTCGCCCGTTTCCACGCTGATCAAGTGGTTCCCGGACAAGCGCGGCATGGCTACCGGCATGGCGATCATGGGTTTCGGCGGCGGCGCGATGGTGGGTGCTCCACTGGCTGCGGCACTGATGAACCATTTTGCTTCGCCTGAAGGCGTGGGCGTATGGCAGAGCTTCGTGGTAATGGCTGCGATCTACTTCGTCTTCATGATCGGTGGCGCGCTGTCCTATCGTGTTCCGCCAACCGGCTGGAAACCTGAAGGCTGGACCGCTCCGGTCAAGAAAGCCAGCAATGCGATGATCACCAACCGTCACGTACACGTGAGCGTTGCGTGGAAAACCCCTCAGTTCCGTCTGGTCTGGCTGGTGCTGTGTCTGAACGTATCGGCGGGTATCGGCATCCTGGGCATGGCTTCGCCGCTGTTGCAGGAAGTGTTCGCTGGCAAGTTGCTGGGTAATACACTGGCGTTCAACCAGCTCGACGCTGCGCAGTTGGGTCAGATCGCAGCCATCGCTGCGGGCTTCACCGGTCTGTTGAGTCTGTTCAACATTGGTGGTCGCTTCTTCTGGGCCTCGTTCTCGGACTATCTGGGTCGTAAAAACACCTACTTCGTGTTCTTCGCTCTGGGCTTCTTGCTGTATGCACTGGTCCCGAGCCTGAGCCATATGGGCAGCGTCGCGCTGTTCGTGGCGGCTTTCTGCGTGATCCTGTCGATGTACGGCGGTGGTTTCGCGACAGTTCCGGCTTACCTGGCTGACCTGTTCGGTACGCAAATGGTCGGTGCGATCCACGGTCGTCTGCTGACTGCCTGGGCTGCTGCGGGCATCCTCGGTCCGGTTCTGGTCAACTACTTGCGTGAATATCAGCTGAGCCACGGCGTTGCCCGTGCCGATGCTTACGATATGACCTTGTACATCCTGGCCGGTCTGCTGGTGCTGGGCTTTATCTGCAACCTGCTGGTGCGTCCGGTGGCCGACAAGTACTTCATGACAGATGAAGAACTGGCCGTCGAGCAATCCTATGGCATGGACAAAGGCGCGGATCACACTACCGTGCTTGAGTGGAAAGCCAATCCGGCCAGCAAACCGCTGGCGATCGCCGCCTGGCTGGCAGTGGGTATCCCACTGGCGTGGGGCGTCTGGATCACGCTGCAGAAGACTGCGGTGTTGTTCCAGTAATCAGCTGTAGAGGCTAGCAACCCAGGCCTCAAGTTGGAACGCTGTGTTGTGGGAGCGGTGCTTGCCCGCGATAAGACTAACGCGATCTAAAGTGAATCGCGTCCAGCCTTATCGCGGGCAAGCACCGCTCCCACATTGGCCCGAGTCTGCAGCGCGATACAGCGAACAAACACCGATTTATTCGCACCAAAAAGCAGCATCCTCTCGTTATTCGTCGTCTTGTGACTTTCCCTTCTTCTGTTTGCTTCATGCCAGCCTGTTCTAGGCCTATAATGCTCGCCTTTTTCGCCCAATGATTTTGCGGAGCTGGTGATGGCCGAACGTAAGGCGTACGTCGAGCGTAATACTCTGGAAACCCAGATCAACGCCTCGATCAACCTGGATGGCACCGGAAAGGCCCGATTCGATATCGGCGTACCTTTTCTTGAGCACATGCTCGACCAGATCGCCCGTCACGGGCTGATCGACCTGGATATCAATTGCAAAGGCGACCTTGAGATCGACGACCACCACACGGTGGAAGACGTCGGTATTACTTTGGGTCAGGCTTTCAGCAAAGCCATCGGCGACAAGAAAGGCATCCGTCGTTACGGCCACGCCTACGTGCCGCTCGATGAAGCCCTGTCGCGTGTAGTCATCGACTTCTCCGGACGCCCAGGCCTGCAAATGCACGTGCCGTACACCCGTGCAGTGGTCGGCGGCTTTGACGTGGACCTGTTCCAGGAATTCTTCCAGGGCTTCGTCAACCACGCCAATGTGACCTTGCACATCGACAACCTGCGCGGCACCAACACTCACCACCAGATCGAAACCGTGTTCAAGGCTTTCGGTCGCGCGTTGCGCATGGCGGTTGAGCTGGACGACCGCATGGCCGGGCAGATGCCTTCGACCAAGGGTGTGCTCTGATGCAGACGGTCGCGGTTATCGACTACGGCATGGGCAACCTGCACTCGGTCGCCAAGGCGCTTGAGCATGTGGGCGCTGGCCGGGTGCATATCACCAGTGACGCCAACGTGATTCGCGAAGCCGACCGCGTGGTGTTCCCCGGTGTGGGTGCGATTCGTGACTGCATGGCTGAAATCCGCCGCCTGGAGTTTGATTCGCTGGTCCGTGAAGTCAGCCAGGATCGCCCGTTTCTCGGGATCTGCGTCGGCATGCAGGCCTTGCTCGACAGCAGCGAAGAAAACGGCGGTGTGGACTGCATCGGCATGTTCCCCGGCCAGGTGAAGTTCTTCGGCAAGGACCTGCACGAGGACGGCCAGCATCTGAAAGTGCCGCACATGGGCTGGAACGAAGTGGCCCAGGCCGTGGATCACCCGCTGTGGCACAGCATCCCGGACATGGCGCGGTTCTATTTCGTGCACAGCTTCTACATCGATGCAGCCAACCAGCGTCAGGTTGTCGGTCGCGGTCATTACGGCGTCGACTTCGCCGCAGCGCTGGCTGACGGTTCGCGCTTTGCCGTGCAATTCCACCCGGAGAAGAGCCATACCCATGGCCTGCAATTGCTGCAGAACTTCGCGGCGTGGGATGGTCGGTGGTAGGGGCTGAAGCCAGCTGCAAGCGGCAAGCTTCAAGCTGCAAGAGTTGAACATCAGAAGCAGCTTCAAGCTGCAGGAATTGTCGAGCACGCACTCTTGCAGCTTGTAGCTTGCAGCTTGCGGCTTTTTTGACGAAGGAAAAAACATGCTCATCATCCCCGCTATCGATCTTAAAGACGGTGCCTGTGTACGTCTGCGCCAGGGCCGGATGGAAGATTCCACCGTGTTCTCCGATGACCCGGTCGCCATGGCTGCCAAGTGGGTCGAGGGCGGTTGCCGTCGTCTGCATCTGGTCGACCTCAACGGCGCGTTCGAAGGTCAGCCGGTCAATGGTGACGTGGTAACGGCCATCGCCAAGCGCTATCCGAACCTGCCGATCCAGATCGGTGGCGGCATTCGTTCGCTGGAAACCATCGAGCACTACGTCAAGGCTGGCGTGAGCTACGTAATCATCGGCACCAAGGCGGTCAAAGAGCCTGAGTTCGTGGCCGAAGCCTGTCGCGCATTCCCCGGCAAAGTGATTGTCGGTCTGGATGCCAAGGACGGTTTTGTTGCTACTGACGGCTGGGCTGAAGTCAGCACCGTGCAAGTGATCGACCTGGCCAAGCGCTTTGAAGCGGACGGCGTCTCGGCCATCGTTTATACCGATATCGCCAAAGACGGCATGATGCAGGGCTGCAACATCCCGTTCACTGCGGCTCTGGCTGCTGCGACGCGGATTCCGGTGATCGCTTCCGGTGGCATCCACAACCTGGGTGACATCCGCGCACTGCTGGACGCCAAGGCACCGGGAATCATCGGCGCGATCACCGGCCGGGCGATTTACGAAGGCACGCTTGACGTGGCAGAAGCACAGGCGCTTTGCGACGAGTACCAGCGCTAAACCGCTTCCTGTAGGAGCCAACTTGTTGGCGAGGCGTCATGTCAGGCGCGATTGATGTCGCCTGACGCACCGCCTCGCGAACAAGTTCGCTCCTACAAGGGTTCGGCAGGATAGAAATCGGAGATTAAGCCCATGGCCCTGGCCAAACGCATCATCCCTTGCCTGGACGTCGACAACGGTCGCGTGGTCAAGGGCGTCAAGTTCGAGAACATCCGTGACGCCGGCGATCCGGTTGAAATCGCGCGTCTGTACGATGAACAGGGCGCTGACGAAATCACCTTTCTGGACATCACTGCCAGCGTCGATGGCCGTGATACTACGTTGCATACCGTCGAACGCATGGCCAGCCAGGTTTTCATCCCGCTGACCGTGGGCGGTGGTGTGCGCACCGTGCAGGACATCCGCAATCTGCTCAATGCTGGTGCCGACAAGGTTTCGATCAACACGGCTGCGGTGTTCAACCCTGAGTTCGTTGCCGAAGCCGCTCAGCATTTCGGTTCCCAGTGCATCGTGGTCGCCATCGACGCCAAGAAAGTCTCTCTGCCGGGCGAAACCCCGCGCTGGGAAATTTTCACCCACGGCGGCCGCAAGCCAACGGGGCTGGATGCTGTGCTGTGGGCCAAGAAGATGGAAGACCTGGGCGCCGGTGAAATCCTTTTGACCAGCATGGATCAGGACGGCATGAAGAACGGCTTCGACCTGGGCGTAACCCGTGCGATCAGCGACGCACTGGGCATCCCGGTGATCGCCTCGGGCGGTGTTGGGAACCTTCAGCACCTTGCTGATGGCGTCATCGAAGGCCATGCCAGCGCTGTACTTGCCGCAAGCATTTTCCACTTCGGCGAATACACCGTGCCGGAAGCAAAAGCCTACATGGCAGCGCGTGGGATTGTGGTGCGCTGACATCGGAGTAAGGTGCATTTGGGGGATTTGCCGACATCAACTTCAGTCGGCAGTCCTTCACGCTAGCAAACCAGGCTGGTGATTCTTATGATTTGCGGTTTTGCTGCCTTGCTTCTCCAAACCGCTGGAGCTCCGCCTCAGCGGGATAAAGCTGGCAGCCTGCCATATCTGGTTTGAAGAGCCCCGCATCAAAGCAGTCCATCAAGTGAGTGACGGGCTGGGCGCCGTATGTCGCTCCATGTGTCGAACCTTGCGGGCCGAAACGCATCGTCGAGGTTACGCCGATGACGCTGCCGTCGCGGGTCAGCACGGGCCCACCCGAGGCGCCTTCTGCAATACCCTGGCATTGATGAGTAAACTCATTGTTCACCTTGAACATCTGGTTGAACATTTTGATGGGCACAGGATTGATAATCGTGCAGGAAGAAATCCGCATGTAGTTGAATTCCTGTTCAGGCGGGATGTTGCCTGGAGCGCCTACTACCACTATTTTGGCTCCGTCCTCAGGGATGTTTCTGGCGATGGGCAGGGGTGTAATGCCCAAATTTATAAGGTCTTTAAGGGGTGTACTGAGTTTGACTACGGCGACGTCGTCAAACTTTTGGCTGGCGAATTCTAGTCGTTGTGCATCGAAAGTTAGATAGTTGGTGTCCTTGAAGAAGTTAAAGTTGGCTATTCCATTTATCGGCTGATCGGTTTGACTGGTGTGTCGAGCGACGCCGACGCAGTGAGCTGCAGTGAGCACATAAGCATTAGCATTTTGCGGACTGTAGGGTGATCGGGTGTCAATTAGCGCGGCGGTGCAAGCTGCTGCTTCGTTGACAACGAGATAAGCGGTGCCTTTCAAGTGATCATTTTGCCCCCTGGCATTTTCCAGAACTACCGAAGGTCCCTGATTCACCAAACCCGCGCTGAAATCCCGCTTGGAAATGGATCTTTCAGGCCTCGGGCTCGTGTTGGCAAACAGTCTGGTCGCGTCTTGATGTTCTGCTGCTGTGGTCATGTTTGAGCGGAGTCCGCTGACGTCGTTCTCCCATTTTGCTCCCAGCTTCAGTCGCTCATGGGGCTGCAGTGCTGTACTCACGGCCAGAAACAAGCTGTCTGGGTTGTTGTCAGTCGGGATGGTGCCGCCGTTGTTCAGGTCCAGCGCCTCGTAATGGCCGCCGCCCCGGTGGCTGAGCACCACCGTTGAGGCGGTGCCACTGCTGGCTTCATACCTTTGACCAGGTTCAAGAATTATCAGCGTTTTATCAAGTTGCGTATTGAGTTGCTGTTTGACCAATTCGCGAGCCAGCAAATCCGTGTCGGAGTGGTAGGGGCGTTGATTGCTTATGCCGTCTTTAGCCCGACCCAGGCGAATCCGTTGCTCCAGTGCGGCAGCAGCGTTATAAACGCTCTCGGGCAAGGTACCGTGGACATCAAGGTCTCGCAGTTCAAGAGAGGAAAGAGGCACATATTCAAGCAGCACACTCAACTGTTCTGGTTGAAGTGCCGGGAAGTACTCTTGCAATTTGGCCAGATGCCCTGCTACAGAAGGCGCGTCGTGATTATTCCAGTAGGGAAGAAATCGAGCGTCAGCCGGGCTTGAGAGCTGAGGGTCGGTCTTGACGTTTCCAGCATTTTTGCCGAGCGCTTCGAATAGCGCTGGGCGTTGTTGCTTCGCCAGGGATGCGGTTTGTTGGCGGATTGTCTCCGCGATCCCTTGGCGGCTATTGCTGTCTTGAAAACTCTCTTTTGCCAACTTGGATGCGGCAGAAACTTGTTCGGCAAGCAGCCGAAATAGCGGTTGTTGCTTATTGCGCCCCTGGAGAACATACCCATTAGGAGTTGGCGTGAGGAAGATCGTTTTGGTGATGCGGCTGTCATCGTTACCGGTGAGGTATGAGGCCTGAAGTTGGCCTTTATTGTTGATGATGTTGATTTTTAGCGTGTCGGGCCAGCCAGTAAGCTGAGTCACCAATGGAAGGATTGCCGCATGGTCACTGCAGTTGGGGTTTTTCTTTGTCAGCTCGAAATTCAGCGAGTCGATTCTCGCGTCTGTGGCTGCGCGCTGTTCTCGCTCGAGCTCTATTGAACGAGAGACAGCGTTATCTCCTTTGAGGGCCGTTGAAAACAGCTCAGCCGGAGCTTGGTTGCCGTTGTTATCTGCTGGCAGCGGAGGGGTTTGCTCCCCAATGACAGCCCGCAACTGCAATTGCAATTGCCTCGGTTCGGTTTCGACGTTTGAGGACGTGCCATTAGGGACTCGCGACAAAGGTGCGTCTGCATAAAGCGAAGTGGTATTTGCAGCCTGGAGTCCCGGCAGTGCGAGAGGGCCTGGCCCACCGGCTACCATGTGTGGTGTCGTTATCCATGTAACGGCATTACAGAGCATTTTTGCCGGTTGGCTGAGGTCGCACCCTTGCAAAATTTGCTCGAAAGGCATCGCTGCCTCGGCGTGCATATGCATTGCCCTGGCCGCATGTTTGATCAGCAAGGTTTCGCGATTTGTGCGCAGGTCGTGGAGTTCGGCGCGCAGGGCGTCGATGCTTTTTCGGTCATCGTGTGTAGGTTTTTTTTGGGCTTCAAACTCAGCAAGACGTGTTTCTTTTTTTACGATTTTTTTGTTGGTTTTAAAGATTAAATCGGCTTCTTCCAGAGGCTCGACTTGCTTCTGCAGCGCGTCCAGATATTCCTTTGCCTGAAACAGGTCAACCCGTTTATTAGCGAGGCGATCTTTCGGGTCTCTAAAATAGTTGTTCTGCACGATGTTCATGACGGCTTCCTTCCAGCCGAACTGGTGAGGGGTTGTGCAGCCCGGTTTATCCGCCTCGAGGATAGTTGTGAGCCCGGTGATAGTGTTTTTCACGTTGCAGATTTGAGATCTCAGACCTGATAACTGCGCCCTTGCGGCTTTAGTCTCTGCGATGTCATCGGCGGACGCCTTCTGGGGTGAAAACCTTGGTGGCATCTGAGTTACAGCTAAGGCCATTGATTAATTCTCCTTCTAGACTTGCCATCCCCCACTGGGGTGGCGGGCAAAGTCTAGGAAGCCGATCGGGCAAGATCATGATGCCGCCCAGGGGCAATGGTTGACAGGATGTTGCGTGGGACCGTCGTCGTTTATTGCCTGGCGGTGCGTGTTGTGCCGCTGGACAAGCCTTTTACAGCACTGCACTCTGTGCGCTGTCCGCGTCAGGAAGATGCTTATGTTCAGATCTCGTTTTTTTGCACTTACTGCTTTTAGCGCATTACTGAGCGGGGCAGCCGGGCTCGCGGCAGCCGACGATGCTATCGAGGTGCCGACTGCCGACACTATCGTGCTGATGACGGAAAACCTGCCGCCTTACAACATGGCGGTTGACGGTAAAAATTTCGCTCAGGAAAGCAACATCGAAGGCATTGCCACAGAGGTGGTGCGCGAGACGTTCAAGCGGGCGGGTATCAGCTACAGCATGACTTTGCGCTTCCCCTGGGAGCGCATCTACAAGCTGGCTCTGGAGAAACCCGGTTACGGGGTGTTCTCCACCGCGCGTTTGCCTGAGCGTGAAGCGCTTTTCAAATGGGTCGGGCCGGTAGGCTCCTATGACTGGATCATGTTGGCCAAGGCTGACAGCCCGATCCAGCTGACCTCTCTCGAACAGGCCAAGGCCTACCGAATTGGCGCCTACAAAGGCGATGCCATCGGCGAGCGGCTGATGGCTCAGGGGTTGAATCCGATTCTGTTGCTGCGCGATCAGGACAACGCGAAAAAGCTCGTCAATGGCCAGATCGATCTCTGGGCCGCAGGCGATCCGACGGGGCCTTATCTCGCTCGCCTGGAAGGTGTCACCGGCCTGAAAACCGTGCTGCGCTTTCATCATGCCGACCTATACCTGGCGCTGAATAAAGAAACGCCGGATGAAGTGGTCAGCAAGCTGCAAACCGCGCTGGATGAGCTACGAGCTGAAGGCAGTGTCGAAAAAATTCTGGGGCGGTATCGCTGATACAGCCTGACCCGTTGGATGCGATCTGAAAAGTGGGAGCGGTACGGGAAGCCATGTCGATCTGTAGGAGTGAGCTTGCTCGCGATGAACGATGACGCGGTTTGTCAGCGATAGACCCCATCTCTTCCATGCCCCGCCATGGCTTGATTGCCGCGCACGCTGATCATTCGGCGCACGTCGATCCAGTCGATGCCTTGGGCCTTGAGGCGTGGCATTTCTCGTTCCAGCACGTCCAGCGTCACCGGATAGGGATGGCCGATCATCACTGCCGAACCCTGCTTGTGAGCTAGCTCAATGGCAATTTTCAGTTGCCGGGTGATGGCTTCGGCGGTGCGCTCGTCGTCGAGGAACACATCCCTCGACACACTGGCCAGACCGATTTTCTGCGCTTGGGCAGCAGCCACGGTTTTGGCGCTGGTGCGGCTGTCGACGAAAAACAGATGGCGACGCTGCAGCTCGGCCACCAGCCAGCCCATGGCGACCGGTTCAGCGGTCATGCGGCTGCCCATGTGATTGTTGATGCCGGCGGCGTAGGGGACCTTGAGCAACGCGGCGTTGAGTCGGCTTTCCAGCTCTGCCAGCGGTAACTCGGGGTGCCAGGCAAACGGACCGGTCGCCGGGTCCATGGGCATGTGCAGCATCACCGTTTTGCCCGCGCGATGACCTTGCCGGGCGAATTCCGTCGCGTGGGGCGTGTCGGGCATGATCGCCAGCGTGACCGGACCGGGCAAATTCAACACGCGCTGGTCCCGCACCGGATTCTGGCCCAGGTCATCGATGATCAGCGTGAGATAAGCCGTGCGAGGGGGTTTGGTCTGCTCGGCTGGCGCTGCGTGAACAGCGCCAGCCAGGCAAAGAACGACCAGCAGACAGCGGGGCAGAAGCAGACGCATGGCTTAGTTGCCGCGCGTGATACTCAAGCCCTTGAGCAGGCTAAGAGCCTGGCTGAGCTGGAAGTCATCATCCTGCGGACGGGCCTTGCTGGCAGCGCCCTTGACGGTCGGTTTGTCCGCGCCGCCATTGCCGTTACCCAAGTGACCGAGCAGGTCGGCTTCCTTGTAGTTCTCGCCGTCGGTTTCGTTGGTCACCTTGGCGCGGCGCACGACGATGTCAGGGTTGATGCCCTGAGCCTGAATCGAGCGACCGTTAGGCGTGTAATACAGCGCCGTGGTGATTTTCAGGGCGCGATCGTTGTTCAGCGGCAACACGGTTTGTACCGAGCCTTTGCCGAAACTGTCGGTGCCCATCAGGATGCCGCGTTTCTGATCCTGCAACGCACCGGCGACAATCTCCGAGGCCGAAGCACTGCCGCCGTTGATCAGCACCACTAGCGGTACGCCTTCGCTGGCATCAGCCGGATCCGCCGAGAAGCGCAGTTCCGAATTGGCGATGCGGCCCTTGGTGTAGACGATCAGGCCCTTGGTCAGGAAGTGGTCAGCCACTTCAACTGCCGATTGCAGCACGCCGCCGGGGTTGTTGCGCAGGTCGAGGATCAGCCCGCTCATTTTCTTGCCGTTGTCCTTGCGGAACTTGGCCAGCGCTTTGCCGACTTCGTCACCGGTCTTGACCTGGAACTGGGTGATGCGGATATAGCCGTAGCCGTTCTCCAGCATCTGCGCCTTGACGCTCTTGACCTGGATGGTCGCCCGGGCCAGCGTCACGTCGAACGGGTTACCGCCGTCGCGTACCAGGGTCAGGGTAATTTTCTCGCCGATCTTGCCGCGCATCTTGTCGACGGCTTCCTGCATGGTCTGGCCTTGGGTCGGCGCGCCGTTGATCTTGACGATCAAGTCACCGGCTTCAATGCCCGCCTTGGATGCAGGAGTGTCGTCGATAGGCGAAACCACTTTGACGAAGCCATCTTCGACGCCGACTTCGATCCCCAGGCCGCCGAACTCGCCGCTGGTGCTTTCCTGCAACTCCTGGAAATCTTCCGGGCCGAGGTAGGCAGAGTGCGGGTCAAGATTGCTGAGCATGCCTTTGATGGCGTTTTCCAGCAGGGTCTTGTCGTCGACCGGCTCGACGTACGCGGCCTTGACCCGGTCCATGACCTCGGCAAAGGTGCGCAACTCTTCCAGCGGCAACGGCGCCTTGGCATTGCTTGCCGCAGACGGGATGTCAGCGGGAGCAGCCTTGACTTCAGCAGCCTGAGCCAGAGGGGCGCCGATAACGACGGCAATCGCGAGAGCCAGCGAGGTGAGGCGGGACAGATACGGCATGTCTAACGAACTCCTGAAGTTGATACCGACTTATCCTTGAGTGCGGCACCATTGGGCCGGATCACTGGGGCGACCCTGCTGACGAATAGCGAAATACAACGCTGGGGTGTCCTGTCCGCCACTATTGCCTACCGTGGAGATGGCTTCACCTGCTTTAACAATGTCACCAGCCGCTTTAAGCAGCGACTGATTGTGACCGTACAAACTCAAATAGCCGTTGCCATGGTCGAGAATGACCAGAAGCCCGGCGCCACGCAACCAGTCTGCGAACACCACCCGACCACCGTGCACGGCATGTACCTGACTGCCTGCCGAAGCGCTGATCATCACGCCGTCCCAAGTAGAACGGGCGTCGTCGCCACGGGCTTCACCGAAGCGTGCCAGTAATCGACCATCAACAGGCCAGGGAAGTTTGCCCTTGGCACTAACAAAAGGTCCGCCGAAGGACTCGCCCGCGCTAGAAACCATTGCGCCAGGCGCTTTGGTCACCCGGCGCGGTGTGTCTTCGCTGTCGGTTTTACTGGTGTTTCTGTCGTTGCTGCGGCTGTTGTTCCTGGCCACGGCTTCGGCTTCACGCTGGCGCTTTTCTTCAGCCTCGCGTTCTGCAATCAAAGCCTTCTGCCGCGCTTCTTCGGCTTCACGGGCCTGACGTGCCAGCGTTTCTTCGATGGTTTTCAGAACTTTGGCCAGATCAGCCTGATCCTGCTGACGCGATTGCAGCTTCTGATCCCGCGCCTTGTAATCGTTATTGAGCTTGGCCAGAACGGTCTGCCGTTCCTGACGGACTTTGGCGAGTTCTTCGCGCTGGTCTTCTAGGGTGCTCTTTTGAACCAGTAACTGCGCTTGCTGCAGATCGATGTCTTTTTCCACACCGGCCAGTTGGCGCAGGGTTTCATTGAAGGCTTGCAGCTGGGCCAGGCGCGCCTGACTCATGTAATCGTAGTAGGTCAGGGTGCGGGCGAATTTTTCCGGGTGTTGCTGATTGAGCAACAGCTTGAGGTATTCCTGCCGGCCGCTCTGGTACGCCGCTCGGGCCTGTATGGCGATCAGCCGTTGCTGTTCAACGCGAGCGCTCTGCAGCTTCTTTTTTTCCTGGTCGAGCCGCTGAAGCTCGACTTCCGTCTTTTTTAGTTCCTTTTGCAGGACCTCGACCTGCTTTTCCAGCTTACCCATTTCGGTTTCAGTACCGCGCAGGTCCTTCTGGACGCCGGCTTTCTCTTTCTGCAAGTCGCCCAGGGCTTTTTGCAGCTCGGCGACGTCCTGACGCGCAGCGTCTATCTGTTTCTGGGTTTGCGCACGCTCATCATCGGCGAAGGCCGGATTGAGCAGGCAGATCAAAGCAAGGGTGATCAAGGCGCGAAGCATGGGGGTGGGCGATACCGAGCAATTGTGAGAAAAAATGACAGGCCTAGTATGCCCGCCATACGTTGCGAAAAAAACGCCTCGCGGGAGGCCATGGCTACAAATACAGAATAAAAAAACCGGCATGCCGCGCTTCGACATGCCGGTTTGCGGGTTTTACTCCGCGACGAGGATCGAGTGACCGGTCATTTCTTCCGGTTTCTCAAGGCCCATCAACTCCAGCATGGTTGGTGCTACGTCAGCCAGCACCCCGCCTTCACGGACTTTCAGCTTGCGTTTGCCGATATAGATGAAAGGCACAGGCTCGGATGTGTGTGCAGTGTGCGCCTGACCGGTGTGGTCGTCGGTCATTTGCTCGACGTTGCCGTGGTCGGCAGTCAGCAAGGCCTCGCCGCCGACTTTCTCAAGCGCTTCAGCGATGCGGCCTACGCAGACGTCCAGGCATTCAACTGCCTTGATGGCTGCTTCCATGATGCCGCTGTGCCCGACCATGTCGCCGTTGGCATAGTTGACGACAATCACGTCGTAACGCTGATGCTCGATGGCGTCGACGATCTTGTCAGTGACTTCCGGCGCGCTCATTTCTGGCTGCAGGTCGTAAGTGGCGACTTTCGGCGACGGGATCAGGATGCGCTCTTCACCGGGGAACGGTTCTTCACGACCGCCGGAGAAGAAGAACGTCACGTGGGCGTACTTCTCGGTTTCCGCGATACGCAACTGGGTCTTGCCGTTGGCGGCGAGGAATTCACCCAGGACGTTTTTCAGGCTGCCTGCAGCAAATGCCGAAGGGGCAGGGATGCTGGCCGCGTACTGGGTCAACATCACGTAGTTCACTTTCGGCTGGCGGGCGCGCTCGAAGTCCTTGAAGTCGTCTTCGACAAATACGCGGGTGATTTCCCGGGCGCGGTCGGCGCGGAAGTTCATGAACACCACGGCATCGCCGTCTTCAACACGGACCTGGTCACCGATGCTGGTGGCTTTGACGAATTCGTCGTTCTCGTCGCGGGCGTAAGCGGCTTCCAGCCCTTCAACAGCACTGGCGGCCTGGAATTGCGAGTTGCCGTCGACGATCAGGTTGTACGCCTGAGCGACGCGGTCCCAGCGATTGTCGCGGTCCATGGCGAAGTAACGGCCGATGATGCTGGCGATGCGGCCCTTGCCCAGACGGCTGAAGGTGGAGTCCAGCAGCTCAATAGAAGCTTTGGCGCTGCGCGGTGGCGTATCGCGACCATCGAGGAAGGCGTGCAGGTAAATCTTGTCGGCGCCGCGTTGTGCGGCCAGTTCAGCCATGGCAACCAGATGATCCTGATGGCTGTGAACGCCACCATCGGACAGCAAGCCGAGGATGTGCACCGCCTTGCCTGCGCCAACCGCTTTGTCGACGGCATTGCAAATGGTCGGGTTCTGGAAAAACTCACCATCGCGGATCGACTTGGTCACGCGGGTAAAGTCCTGATAAACCACGCGCCCGGCACCCAGGTTCATGTGGCCGACTTCAGAGTTGCCCATCTGCCCGTCCGGCAGGCCAACGTCCATGCCTGAGCCGGAGATCAGGCCGTTGGGCATCGACTTGTACAAGCGGTCCATGACCGGCATTTTGGCTGCCAGAATGGCGTTGCCTTCGTGGCTCTCGCTGTGTCCGAAGCCGTCCAGAATGATCAGGACCAGGGGTTTTGGCGTGGTAGTCATAGATCCCACTCGTGGCTAATGAAGTAAGTTATAAATTGGACCGGCATTTTAGGGGCTGTTGAGCCGCAAATGCGAGCCGCGATGCCGGAGTTGTCGGTTCGGATGCGATGTGCAGTCACTGCAATCTGTCTCATCGCTGTACGGGCTTTGGCCCGCCATGGGTGCTGTGTATACTGGCCGACATTTTAACGCCCTGGAACCTACTGATGCTTCAGCACCTGATTGGATTTGCAACGAACCACTATTTGATCACTGGCGCTTTCGTCATTCTGCTGGGCATGCTGATCGCCTACGAACTGAGCAAGGGCGGGCGTAGCCTGAGCACCGGTGAGCTGACTGCTCTCGTCAACAAGGACCAGGCCGTGGTTATCGACATTCGCTCTACCAAGGATTACGCGACAGGCCACATCGTCGGCGCCCTGAACTTCCCGAATGACAAGGTTCTGACCCGCACTTCGGAACTTGAAAAGTACAAGTCCAAGACCCTGATCATCGTAGACGCCGTTGGCCAGCAAGCGGGTAACGTCGCGCGTGAGTTGCTCAAGTCCGGCTTCACTGCCGCCAAACTGTCCGGCGGCGTGTCCAGCTGGCGCGCCGACAACCTGCCTCTGGTGAAGTGAAATGGCTGAAGTCATCGTCTATTCCAGCGATTATTGCCCTTATTGCATTCGTGCCAAGCAACTGCTGAAGAGCAAGAACGTGGCTTTCGAAGAGATCAGAGTCGATGGCAAGCCGCAAGTTCGCGCCGAGATGGCCAACAAGGCCAAGCGCACTTCAGTGCCGCAGATCTGGATCGGTTCGACTCACGTAGGCGGATGCGACGAACTTTTTGCGCTGGAGCGCGCAGGCGAGCTTGATGCGCTGCTGCAAGCCTGATTCCAAACCCTTACTAGACCTCAAAATGAGAAGGATCTGAGATGACTGATCAACCGACCAACGGCGCTGTAGCCGAAGACGAATCGCCGCAATTTTCCCTGCAGCGTATCTATGTTCGCGACCTGTCGTTCGAAGCGCCGAAAAGCCCTGCGATCTTTCGTCAGGAGTGGACGCCGACTGTCAGCCTGGACCTGAACACTCGTCAGAAAGCCCTCGAAGGTGATTTCTACGAAGTCGTACTGACCCTGTCGGTTACCGTGAACAACGGTGACGAAGTGGCATTCATCGTTGAAGTCCAGCAGGCCGGTATCTTCTTGATCAAGGGCCTGGACCAGGGCGCAATGAGCCATACGCTGGGTGCTTTCTGCCCGAACATCCTGTTCCCGTATGCTCGCGAAACCATCGACAGCCTGGTTGTACGCGGCTCGTTCCCGGCGCTGATGCTGTCGCCGGTCAACTTCGACGCCCTGTACGCGCAAGAACTGCAACGCATGCAAGAAGCTGGCGAGACACCTACTGTTCAGTAAGTGTTCTGGCTGGACTGAAAAAGCGCCTTTCGGGGCGCTTTTTTGTGGGGGGTTGAATGCGGTTTTTGGTTGGCAAAAAACTGTGGGGGATTCCATGGTGGCCTGCAACGCACATTCCTTGTGGGACCGGCTTTAGCCGGGAAGGCGGCATTTCAGGCGATCAATTTCGGGCGGGTGTACTGGCCTCTTCCCGGCTGAAGCGGAGCGCCGCCCGGCCGGTCCCACAGGGTTTTGCGCAACGCTCAGCCTTATTTAAACCCCAACTGCCGCCACCCTTCATACACCGCCACGGCAACGGTATTGGACAGGTTCAGGCTGCGGCAGCCTTCGCGCATGGGCAGGCGCAGGCGTTGATCACCGGGTAGCGCGTCCAGAACCTCAGGGGGCAGACCGCGGCTCTCAGGGCCGAAGACGAAAGCGTCACCGTCCTGAAAGCTGGCATCGTGGAAGGGCCGCGAGCCTTTTGTGGTAAAAGCGAACAGGCGAGGGTGGCCGATACTTTCCAGGCAACTGGCGAGGTCGGGATGGGTCTGCAGAGTCGCATACTCGTGATAATCGAGACCTGCGCGGCGCAGACGTTTGTCATCCAGCTCGAAGCCCAAGGGTTCGATCAAATGCAGGGTGCTGCCGGTATTGGCGCACAGCCTGATGACATTGCCGGTATTCGGCGGAATTTCTGGTTGAAAAAGGATGACGTGAAACATGCACGGCTCCGAACTGAAGGACGGGGAGCATTCTACCCCCGAAGAGGACCCGCGGCCGAAGCTATGGCCGAGAGTTCTCGGTTCGATGGCAATTGTCGGTTTGATGGTGGGGTTGATGATCGGTCGACTCACCGAGCCTGCGACGCTGCAACTTCTGCAGATCGAAGAGCAGCCTACCGGGCTGGTGCTCTGGTTCAATCACGATCCGAAGGTGGCTGCCGAGCATCTGGACGGGATCGTCAGCATGCGTTTCACCTCGGCCGGACAGCCATGGCGTGGGCAATTCAAGGTCGACGGAAAAGACATTCGCTGGAAGCTGGAACGAGAGAAGAGTGATTTGCTGCTGAGCCTGCTGGCGGCCCGTCCGTTGCACGGCGACTTGCGCGGTGCTGCGGTGGACGGGCGCTGGAGACTGGAGGTCAGTCTCCGAGAGGAATAAAAGAGGGGAATCCCCGGCCTGCCTGTACCAAGGTCCCCAAAACTGGTGATACGTAACCTATTGCAGAGGGCGTGCCAGTTTTGGGATTCACCGTTGAAAAGAAAATGCTCACACCCGTTTTTTCGCCTTGAAGCCTTTAGTTACAAGGGTTTCAGCTGCGCGTGATTTTTATCGAGCTGTCGCACACGGCTTAGGTGGTAATGCGTGAGGCGACCGGCAGTGAAAATGCCTGGACGATTTTGCGCCTCGTTGTGGTGCACAAACTCTTGACGATGCACGTTTTTTGTCAATCATCGCCATTTGAATGCATCGGGGCGCCGGACCGCAAAACGGCCCCTTTGTTCGGTTCATCCCTCCCGAAATCCCCCTTTTTGCCGCCAGATGTTGTCAGACAAAGCCCCTTTTGGTCGTGTTTACAAAAAAATTCCTACGCATAACAAGCCCATAGCGCTCAGGTGGTGGCAATTGTCACAATTCCGGCTACCCCTCTCGCAGCCGCCGTTTTTCGGGGGCTTCAGCGCATTTCAGGTTCTCATATTCTCGGCCGATAGCATGACTGTAGGGTCTTATTCCGGCTGTCGCGTCTACCAGTCAGAATGATCTGACGAACGGCAGTGAAATATTTTTTAGGAATTACTGAAACAGCTCGATACACTCAGGAGCGGAAGGACCCAACAAGGTGATGACATATAACCGACAGATCTTAAAAGTGGATTAATAATTCTTTTTCGATTTGTGAAATGTTCACTACCCTGCGACCCACCGAAACACACGGTGTAGTCAATTAGTCTTGTGGCGTCTGCTGATCATTGACTCAAAAGGTCGGGTCTGGCGCTAATCGCAAATCCATGGGTCAGAGCGCCTTAAGGCCTCGGCACCAGGGATCATAAAAAATATAGATTCACGAGGAGCGATACATGAAGAAGTCAACTCTGGCCCTGGCAATCGCCGTAGGCGTCATGGCTCAGCAGGCTAGTGCAGCAGGTTTCATCGAAGACAGCAAAGCGTCCGTAAGCTCGCGTACTTTGTACTTCAACGGCGACAACCGTGAAGGCACCGCACAGCGTACCGAAGAAACAGCTACTGGCCTGAAATTCGACTACATCTCGGGTTACACCCAAGGCACCGTTGGTTTTGGTATCGACGTTCAAGCGTTGGTCGGCATTCACCTTGATGGCGGTCGTGGCAAGCACGCAGCTGCCGGTGGTATCACCCCTACTGATAGCGACGGTTCGGCTGTAGACGAATGGTCCCGTCTGGGTGGCAACGCCAAGGCTCGCTTCTCGAAAACCGAACTGCGTCTGGGTAACGCGTTGGCGCCAAACCTGCCAATCCTCGTTTCCAACGATGGTCGTTTGCTGCCAGCTGCTTACCAGGGCGGCATTGTGACTTCCAAGGAAATCGACAACGTAACTCTGACTGCCGGTCAACTGACCGAGTCCATCGGCCGTGCTTCGAGCAACTGGACTGACCTGTCTGTTGGCGGCGCTACTGAAGGCAGCAACCAGTTCCGTTTCGCTGGTGGTGACTGGAAAGTTACCAAAGACCTGACCCTGCAGTACTACTACGCCAACCTGCAAGACTTCTACAAACAGCACTTCCTGGGTCTGGTACACGTTCTGCCAATCGCTGAAGACCAGTCCTTCAAGACTGACCTGCGTTACTTCAACAGCAGCTCCGACGGCAAGAATGGCGATGTTGGCTACCGCTTCAACAACAACAGCGGCTATGCCAAAAACGCTGGCGAAGTTGACAACCAAACCTGGTCCGCCATGTTCACCTACACCTTGGGTGGTCACGCGTTCCTGGTTGGTCACCAGCAAGTGGGCGACGACGGCGGTATGGTTTTCCTGAACCAGGGTAGCGTTACTCGCAACGGCGGCACTGCACGTCCAGAAGGTAACGGCGGTTCCAGCGTTTACCTGTTCACTGACGCCATGGTTAACAACTTCACCCGCGCTGGTGAAAACTCCACCTTCGGTCAGTACTCTTATGACTTCGCTCGTGTAGGTATCCCAGGTCTGAAGACTGCGATTGCTTACATCCACGCTGAAGACATCAAAGGCGCTGCAGGCACCGTTAACGCCGGCCGTGAGTTCTCTGAGTGGGAACGTGACGTTCGTGTTGACTACGTGATCCAGAGCGGTCCGTTGAAAGGTTTCGGTACCACTGTTCGTCACGGTAGCTACCGTGCTGACGGCGCGCTTCTTAACGCGACCGACACTGACCAAACCCGTGTGATCTTCAACTACACCTACGCTTTCAAATAAGCCGGGTCAGTTGAACAAGGAACCCCGCTTCGGCGGGGTTCTTTTTGTCTGTGATTTGATATTCACTTTGGAGCTATATAAAGCGTTATCTATTCTTTTTAATTCGCATCCGTCTCGGGCACAGTTGGCTTCACTATCCAGCTGACAAGGAGCTAAACCCATGAGCCTGCGACTTGGCGATATCGCCCCTGATTTTCAACAGGACTCCAGCGAAGGCCGCATCAGCTTTCATGAATGGCTGGGCAACAGCTGGGGCGTGCTGTTTTCCCATCCTGCGGACTTCACGCCGGTGTGCACCACCGAGTTGGGCTTCACTGCCAAACTCAAGGATGAGTTCGAGAAGCGTGGCGTGAAAGCCATCGCCCTGTCCGTGGACCCGGTTGATTCCCACATCAAGTGGATCGATGACATCAACACTACCCAGAACACTCTGGTGAATTTCCCGATCCTGGCTGACGCCGATCGCAAGGTTTCCGACCTTTACGACCTGATCCACCCCAACGCCAATGACACCCTGACGGTGCGTTCGCTGTTCGTGATCGACCCGAACAAGAAGATCCGTCTGACCATCACCTATCCGGCCAGCACCGGGCGTAACTTCCACGAAATCCTGCGGGTCATCGACTCCTTGCAGCTGACCGACAACTACAAAGTCGCCACCCCTGCCAACTGGGTAGACGGTGATGACGTGGTGATCGTGCCATCGCTCAAGGATGAAGACGAGATCAAGCAACGCTTCCCTAAAGGCTACAAGGCCGTCAGGCCGTACCTGCGCCTGACGCCGCAACCGAATCGCTGATTTACCCCTCCACGACAGTTGGGTTATGCATTCTTTGAGTTTAAGGGCCGACGATTATTCGGCCCTTTTTCATTGCGCACAACCATCTCTGTAGGAGCTGCCGAAGGCTGCGAAGGCTGCGAAAGCGGTGTAACAGGCAGAACGGCTTCGCAGCCTTCGGCAGCTCCTACAGGAGAAATCTATCGTTCGCCCATATATGCATTTAAAGAATAACCAAATGAAAAAATAAGATTTATGGATATAAAAAATCACTGGTAAGGTCACTGCAATCTAAAGAATCCACAACGCCTTACTTGTCCGCTAACGGGCCAGCAGGTGCCACTGAATAAGCAAAGGAGAGCGCCATGCGCACTGCCATTTTGCGTCAAGGTTTGGTTGCTCTGTTTGCTGCAGCGGTCACCTTCGGCGCCATCACACAAGCTCAGGCCGAAAGCCTGCGTATTGGTTATCAGAAATACGGCACCCTGGTGCTGCTCAAAGCCAAGGGCACTCTGGAAAAACGCCTCGCCGAACAGGGCGTGCAGGTCCAATGGACTGAATTCCCCGGCGGCCCGCAGTTGCTGGAAGGTTTGAACGTCGGCTCCATCGACTTCGGCGTGACCGGCGAAACCCCGCCTGTATTCGCTCAGGCCGCAGGTGCCGATCTGCTCTACGTTGCGTACGAGCCGCCAGCGCCCACCAGTGAAGCCATTCTGGTGCCCAAAGATTCGCCCATCACCTCCGTCAAAGACCTCAAAGGCAAGAAAGTCGTCCTCAATAAAGGCTCCAACGTGCATTACCTGCTGGTCAAAGCCCTGGAAGATGCAGGCCTGAAATACACCGACATCCAGACTGTCTTCTTACCACCCGCCGATGCCCGTGCGGCCTTCGAGCGTGGCAGCGTTGATGCCTGGGTGATCTGGGACCCTTACCAGTCCGCCGCAGAGAAACAACTGCAGGCGCGCACCCTGCGTGACGGCATCGGGATCGTCGACAACCATCAGTTCTACCTGGCGACCAAGCCTTACGCCGAGAAAAACCCGAAAGTCATCCAGGCGTTGATCGAAGAGGTTCGCGCTGTGGGTGAATGGTCTAAGGCCAATCCGGAAGAAGTGACCAAACAGGTTGCTCCATTGCTCGGCCTGCCAGCGGATATCACCCTGACTTCGGTTAAACGCCAGGGCTACGGTGCGCTGTTCCTGTCTCCGGAAGTAGTGGCTTCACAGCAAAAAATCGCTGACACGTTTTACCAGCTCAAGTTGATCCCCAAGCCGCTGAAAATCGCGGACGTGGTCTGGACTCCCACTGCTGCCGTCGCCAAAGCGCCGTAATCAGCCAGACCCTGAGGAGACAACTCCATGAGCAATAACGCTTCGCAACGCCTCATCCAGCGCCTCGCGCCCTGGGCTCTGCCGATTCTGCTGCTGGCAATCTGGCAACTATCGGTCAGCGCCGGCTGGCTATCCACTCGCATACTGCCTGCGCCAAGCGCGGTGATTGAAGCGGGCGTCAATCTGGTGTCCAGCGGCGAAATCTGGACTCACCTGGCAATCAGCGGCTGGCGCGCCGGGATGGGGTTCGCCATCGGCGGCGGTATCGGGTTGGCATTGGGTTTCATAACCGGCCTGTCGAAATGGGGCGAACGCCTGCTCGACAGCTCGGTGCAGATGATTCGTAACGTGCCGCATCTGGCGCTGATCCCCCTGGTGATCCTCTGGTTCGGCATCGATGAAACCGCCAAGGTGTTTCTGGTGGCGCTGGGCACGCTGTTCCCGATCTACCTCAACACGTATCACGGCATCCGCAACATTGACCCGGCGTTGGTGGAGATGTCCCGCAGTTATGGTTTGTCCGGCTTCAGCCTGTTCTGGCATGTGATTCTGCCGGGTGCGATGCCTTCGATTCTGGTGGGTGTGCGCTTCGCGTTGGGCTTCATGTGGTTGACCCTGATTGTTGCGGAAACCATTTCCGCCAGCTCAGGCATCGGCTATCTGGCCATGAACGCCCGTGAATTTCTGCAAACCGACGTGGTAGTGCTGGCCATCGTGCTTTACGCGGTACTGGGCAAACTGGCTGATCTGGCCGCCCGGGGCCTGGAACGAGTCTGCCTGCGCTGGCACCCGGCGTATCAAGTGAATAAAGGCGGTGCCGCATGAGCAGTCTGAAACAGCAACAACCTGCACACCTGCTGCGTGGCATCCCGCTGGCGGTTCAGAACCTGAAGAAAACTTTTGGCAGCCGCGAAGTCCTGAAGAACATCGACCTGCACATCCCTGCCGGGCAATTCGTCGCCGTGGTTGGCCGTAGCGGTTGTGGCAAAAGCACCTTGCTGCGCTTGCTGGCCGGCCTGGACAAACCCACCGCCGGTGAACTGCTGGCAGGCTCCGGCAAGCTGGTGGATGCCCGGGAAGATACGCGGCTGATGTTCCAGGAGGCGCGGCTGCTGCCGTGGAAAAAGATCATCGACAACGTCGGCCTTGGCCTCAGCGGCGACTGGCGTGGCAAAGCCCTTGAAGCGTTGGAGGCTGTTGGCCTGGCCGAGCGTGCTGATGAGTGGCCAGCGGCATTGTCCGGCGGGCAGAAGCAGAGAGTCGCGCTGGCCCGAGCCTTGATCCATCAACCGCGCCTGTTGCTGCTCGATGAGCCACTGGGCGCTCTGGATGCCCTGACTCGTATCGAGATGCAGCAACTGATTGAAAACCTCTGGCGCAAACATGGCTTCACCGTCTTGCTGGTGACCCATGACGTCAGCGAAGCGGTGGCGATTGCCGACCGCGTGATCCTGATCGAAGAAGGGCGCATTGGCCTGGATCTGCTGGTGGATCTGCCACGCCCGCGTGCCAGAGGCTCACATCGCCTGGCCGCACTGGAAACTCAGGTCCTGGAGCGGGTGCTGTCATTACCCGGCACTCCGCCTGAACCCGAACCCGTTTCACCGTTGCCCACGCAACTGCGTTGGGCCAATTAATCGACCGTTCGACCTCAATCCCATACAGGAAAAAACATCATGACTATTAAAGCGATCAACGTCCGTAACCAATTCCGCGGCACCATCAAAGAAATCGTCACCGGTGACGTACTGTCAGAAATCGACGTACAAACCGCTTCCGGCATCGTGACTTCGGTGATCACCACCCGCTCGGTGAAAGAGCTGGAACTGGTGGTCGGCAGCGAAGTAATCGCCTTCGTGAAATCCACCGAGGTTTCCATCGCCAAGCTGTAATCGATGGGCAAAAAACAACCCCGGAAGGTGACGGCCTTTCGGGGTTTTTTATTGCGTTTCACGCGGCCTGTAGGAGCTGCCGAAGGCTGCGAATCGATTTGTCTGACACACCGCTTTCGCAGCCTTCGGCAGCTCCTACAGGGCTTGGTTCGCTATCGGTTTCTTTGGTAGAAATGCTGGCAGATAAAGCCCTACATATGCATCAAACACCCGCATTCCTTCCTCCGCCATGCGCGGCGTGATCTCGTCGTGTAGTTGCATCGAGCGGGCGTACACCCGGTCGCCCAGCTCCATGGCCAGGGCGAACACATCCACGTCATCAGGCATGGCGGGTAGCTGGAAGTGGCGGTCGAAGACTTCGTGCATGAGGTGGCCCAGTTCGATGTCGTGCTGGCGGTCGGCCTGGGTGATTTCGGTCAGGCCGTGCTGGGCGAGGATCAGTTGGCGGGCGGCGGGGTCGGCGTTGTAGATGGTCAGCATGCGTTGCTCGACGATCCGCGATAGATCGCGCCAGGTGTTCAGCGCGTCATGCTCGATGGGCGCTTGCAGGCTGGAGCGGAAGGCGGCGTGGATGTCGGCGGTCAGGGCTTCGAGCAAGGCCGGGACGCTGGCGAAGAAGTGATACACCGATGAAGGCGGGATCTGCGCCCGTTCGGCCACGCTGTAGATCGACAGACTCGCCACGCCCTCACTGGCAAGCAGCTCCCGGGCGGCGTCGAGGATCGAATCAATCCGGGCCTGGCTGCGTGCGCGGGGTTTGCGGGGTGTGGCGGGGCGGGTCATGGGGGGATTCTCAAAGGCGGGGCTGCGGGCATTGTACAGCGGTGTTCGAAGCGGTGCTTTCTCTGGAGTTCAGAGTCCTGTAGGAGTGAGCTTGCTCGCGATGGGTGCATCTGACGATAAATTATCGCCTGAGCTGACGCTATCGCGAGCAAGCTCACTCCTACAGGGTGGCTGACTCACAATGTGTGCCGGATGGGGAAATTCGTCACACAAAAAAACGCCGCACAACCTCTCGGCTCTGCGGCGTTTTCTATGCTGCAACCCGCTTAAACGGTATGCAGATACCAGTTGTACTCAAGGTCGGAGATGGAGTGTTCGAACTCTTCCAGCTCACTTTCCTTACAGGCGACGAAGATGTCGATGTATTTCGGATCGATGTACTTGGCCATCACTTCACTGTCGTCCAGCTCGCGCAGTGCATCGCGCAGGTTGTTCGGCAGGCTTTGTTCGTTCTGCTCGTAAGAGTTACCCGACACCGGAGCGCCCGGTTCGATCTTGTTGGTCAGACCATGGTGCACGCCTGCCAGGACCGAAGCCATCAACAGATACGGGTTGGCATCGGCGCCCGCAACACGGTGCTCGATACGTACTGCATCGGCAGAACCGGTTGGCACGCGCACGGCTACGGTGCGGTTGTCCAGGCCCCAGCTTGGGGAGTTGGGTACGTAGAACTGAGCACCGAACCGACGGTACGAGTTGACGTTCGGGCAAAGGAACGCCATCTGCGCCGGTAGGGTCTCGAGCACACCGCCGATGGCATGACGTAACGCGGCGTTCTGCTCGGGATCCTCGCTGGTGAAGATGTTTTTGCCATCGCGATCCAGGATCGAGATGTGTACATGCAAACCATTGCCTGCCTGGCCTGGGTAAGGCTTGGCCATGAAGGTAGTGTCCATCTCATGGTCGTAGGCGATGTTCTTGATCAAGCGCTTGAGCAAAACGGCGTAATCGCACGCTTTGATCGGATCGGCAACGTGGTGCAGGTTGACTTCAAACTGAGCCGGGGCGCTTTCCTTGACGATGGCGTCAGCCGGAATGCCTTGCTCCTTGGCACCTTCCAGAATGTCCTGGAGGCAGTCGACGTATTCGTCGAGGTCGTCGATCAGGTAGACCTGTGTCGAGTGCGGGCGTTTGCCGGAAATCGGCGACCGTGGTGGTTGCGGACGGCCATTCACGTTCTCCTGATCGATCAGGTAGAACTCCAGCTCGAAAGCGGCGCAAATGGTCAGGCCCATTTCGTCGAACTTGGCGACGACCTGGCGCAGGACTTCACGCGGGTCAGCGAAAAACGGATCGCCTTCCAGCTCGTGCATGGTCATCAACAGCTGCGCGGTAGGGCGCTTCTGCCAAGGCTCGTTGCACAGCGTATCGGGGATTGGATAACAGATTCGGTCAGCATCACCGATGTCCAGACCCAGGCCGGTGCTTTCCACCGTAGAGCCATTGATATCCAGGGCAAATAAAGAGGCAGGCAGGTTGATGCCCTTCTCGTAAACCTTATGGAGGCTGGTGCGTTCGATGCGCTTGCCGCGCACCACACCATTCATATCTGCAATCAGAAGGTCAACGTACAGAACCTCAGGATGTTCCTTAAGGAACGCGTTCGCTTCGTTAAGCTGAACGGCACGCGGGGGTACCGACATGATGCAACACCTTTGTTGTTAAAAATATCAATCATCGAGCATTACGGGATTCAGTCAATCCGAAAGCCATGATGAAGTCAAGGGAGCCATCCATTGCCCTGTAAAGGCGCAAAACGGCCGTTTTTGCCGCAATAAAGGGCAAGTATTCAACCGTGGAAGGCTTCGAAAACCGGGGCCTGTGAGCGCTTTTTTAGCCCTGTGCTGTATTTTTTACGGCACAGTTGTAGAAAAAAATGAACAAGGCTAAGCTCGATTCAACCCAGAACATCAATAACACGGGGGTCCCATGTCACGTCTGCCCTTGATCGGCGTTACTGCCTGCACCAAGCAGATCGGCCCTCATGCTTATCATGTCAGTGGCGACAAATATGTCCGGGCGGTAGCGGTGGCTGCCAAGGGCTTGCCGCTGATTCTGCCGTCCCTCGGACCCTTGCTCGACCCTTCCGACATTCTTGCCAACCTCGATGGGCTGCTGTTTACCGGCTCGCCTTCCAATGTCGAACCCTACCACTATAGTGGCCCTGCCAGCGCGCCGGGCACTGCTCATGACCCCGAACGCGACCGCACCACCTTACCGCTAATTCGTGCTGCCGTGGCCGCTGGTGTTCCGGTGTTGGGCATTTGCCGCGGGTTTCAGGAAATGAATGTGGCGTTTGGTGGCAGCCTGCATCAACGTGTTCATGAAACCGGAACGTTCATGGATCATCGTGAGCCGGATAATGAGCCGGTTGAGGTGCAATACGCGCCGAGCCATGCGATGCACGTTCAGCCAGGCGGCGTTCTGGCAGGCTTGGGCCTGGCCAGCGAAATTTGTGTCAATTCAATTCACGGGCAGGGGATCGAGCGTCTGGCGCCCGGCCTGCGGGTTGAAGCCACAGCACCGGACGGTCTGATCGAGGCCGTTTCGGTAGAGGGCAGCAGGGCGTTTGCCCTGGGTGTGCAATGGCATCCTGAGTGGCAAGTCAGCGCAAATCCCGATTACCTTGCTATCTTTCAAGCGTTTGGCGATGCCTGCCGAAAGCGCTCATTACAACGCGACGCCGATGCGTCAGCCAACCCCTGATTCGCAATCAGGACCAAGACCACCTGAGGTATTTATGAGTACCAACCTCGACCAGCTCACCGATTGGTTGAAAGAACACAAGATCACCGAAGTCGAATGCATGATTGCAGACCTCACCGGGATCACTCGCGGCAAGATTTCTCCCACCAACAAATTCATTGCCGAGAAGGGCATGCGCTTGCCGGAGAGCGTATTGCTGCAAACGGTAACCGGTGACTACGTCGAAGACGACATCTATTACGAGCTGCTGGACCCGGCGGACATCGACATGTTCTGTCGCCCGGACGCCAACGCTGTGTACGTTGTGCCATGGGCCATCGAGCCTACCGCGCAGGTGATTCACGACACCTACGACAAGCAGGGCAACCCAATCGAGCTGTCGCCGCGCAACGTGCTCAAGAAAGTCCTCAAGCTGTACGCCGACCATGGCTGGCAGCCGATTGTCGCGCCGGAAATGGAGTTTTACCTGACCAAGCGCAGCGACGACCCCGACTATCCGTTACAGCCGCCAGTGGGTCGCTCGGGCCGCCCTGAAACCGGTCGTCAGTCGTTCTCCATTGAAGCAGCTAACGAATTCGATCCGCTGTTCGAAGACGTCTACGACTGGTGCGAACTGCAAAACCTCGACCTCGATACGCTGATCCACGAAGACGGCACGGCGCAGATGGAAATCAACTTCCGTCACGGTGATGCGCTGTCTCTGGCCGATCAGATTCTGGTGTTCAAACGCACCATGCGCGAAGCCGCGCTCAAGCACGACGTAGCCGCCACTTTCATGGCCAAGCCGATGACGGGCGAGCCGGGCAGCGCCATGCACTTGCACCAGAGCATCATCGACATCGAGACGGGCAAGAACATTTTCTCCAACGCCGACGGCACCATGAGCGAGCTGTTCCTGCAGCACATCGGCGGTTTGCAGAAGCTGATCCCCGAGCTGTTGCCGCTGTTCGCGCCCAACGTCAACTCGTTCCGCCGCTTCCTGCCGGACACCTCGGCACCGGTGAACGTCGAGTGGGGCGAAGAGAACCGCACCGTCGGCCTGCGTGTGCCAGATGCGGGGCCGCAGAACCGTCGTGTGGAAAACCGCTTGCCGGGCGCTGACGCCAACCCGTATCTGGCCATTGCTGCGAGCTTGCTGTGTGGCTTCATCGGCATGGTCGAGCACATCAACCCGAGCGCCCCGGTGGTCGGCCGTGGTTACGAGCGTCGCAACCTGCGTCTGCCGCTGACCATTGAAGATGCGTTGGAACGCATGGAAAACAGCAAGACTGTCGAGAAATACCTGGGTGAGAAATTCATCAAGGGTTACGTCGCGGTCAAACGTGCCGAGCATGAGAACTTCAAGCGCGTGATCAGCTCGTGGGAGCGGGAGTTCCTGCTTTTCGCCGTTTGATGTGAACGCGTCGGTGTAGCGATATAGATCCTGTGGGACCGGCTTTAGCCGGGAAGAGGTCAGTACATTCACAGCATTTTCTTCGTTAGAAATGCCGTCTTCCCGGCTAAAGCCGGTCCCACAGGTCCGGTGCTCTCCGCGCGATTGCGCGGTATCAGAAGTGCCAAAGCATATGGAGTTGTGTAATGAGTTCCAAGAACCCCAAGACTCGCGAATGGCAAGCCCTGAGCAGCGAGCATCATCTGGCGCCATTCAGCGACTACAAACAACTGAAAGAAGTCGGCCCACGGATCATCACCCGTTCCAGCGGTGTGTACCTGTGGGACAGCGAAGGCCACAAGATCCTTGATGGCATGTCTGGCCTATGGTGTGTCGCCATCGGCTATGGCCGCGACGAACTGGCCGATGCCGCCGCGAAACAGATGCGCGAGCTGCCGTATTACAACCTGTTCTTCATGACGGCTCACCCACCGGTGCTGGAGCTGGCCAAAGTCATTTCCGACATTGCCCCTGAAGGCATGAACCACGTGTTCTTCACCGGCTCGGGTTCCGAAGGCAACGACACCATGTTGCGTATGGTCCGCCACTATTGGGCGATCAAGGGCCAGCCGAACAAGAAAACCATCATCAGCCGGGTCAATGGCTATCACGGCTCGACGGTCGCGGGTGCGAGCCTGGGCGGCATGACCTATATGCACGAACAGGGCGACTTGCCGATTCCGGGCATCGTGCACATCCCGCAGCCTTACTGGTTTGGCGAGGGTGGCGACATGACGCCGGAAGAGTTCGGCATCTGGGCCGCCGAGCAGCTGGAAAAGAAGATTCTCGAACTGGGCGTGGACAACGTCGGTGCATTTATCGCCGAGCCGATCCAGGGCGCGGGCGGTGTGATCGTGCCGCCAGACACCTACTGGCCGAAGATCAAAGAGATCCTCGGCAAGTACGACATCCTGTTCGTCGCCGATGAAGTGATCTGCGGTTTCGGTCGCACCGGCGAGTGGTTCGGCAGCGACTTCTACGGCCTCAAGCCAGACATGATGACCATCGCCAAAGGCCTGACCTCGGGTTACATCCCCATGGGCGGCCTGATCGTGCGCGATGAAGTGGTGGCGGTGCTCAACGAAGGTGGCGACTTCAATCACGGCTTCACGTATTCAGGGCATCCGGTAGCTGCTGCCGTGGCGCTGGAGAATATTCGCATCCTGCGTGAAGAGCGGATCGTCGAGCGCGTGAAGGCTGAAACGGCACCATACTTGCAGAAACGTCTACGTGAGCTGAGCGATCATCCGCTGGTGGGCGAGGTCCGTGGCGTTGGCCTGTTGGGGGCCATTGAACTGGTCAAGGACAAGGCGACACGCGAGCGTTACACCGGCAAAGGCGCGGGCATGATCTGTCGAACCTTCTGCTTCGAAAACGGCCTGATCATGCGAGCCGTGGGCGACACCATGATCATCGCACCGCCTTTGGTGATCAGCTTTGCGGAGATTGACGAGTTGATCGAAAAAGCCCGCAAGTGCCTGGATCTGACCTTGGCAGAGCTGCAGGGTTAAACGTGAAATCTGTAGGAGCTGCCGAAGGCTGCGAAAGCGGTTTTCCAGACACACCGCCATTCGCAGCCTTCGGCAGCTCCTACAGAAGAAGATCGACGATCAGCCGCTTGAAACACCGGTCAGGAAATTGCCAGACTAATGGCTAGAAGCCGCCACCTAATAACACTGGAGCTGTACACATGAAAAAATTTGGCAAGACTCTCCTCGCCCTGTCCCTGATGGGCGTCGTGGCCACTGCTGCGCAGGCCGATGACAAAGTGCTGCACGTGTACAACTGGTCCGATTACATCGCACCGGACACCATCTCCAAATTCGAGAAAGAGTCGGGCATCAAAGTCGTCTACGACGTGTTCGACAGCAACGAAACCCTGGAAGCCAAGCTGCTGGCGGGCAAGTCCGGTTACGACATCGTCGTGCCGTCGAACAACTTCCTTGCCAAGCAGATCAAGGCCGGGGTTTATCAGGAGCTGGACAAGTCCAAGCTGCCTAACTACAAAAACCTGAACACCGACCTGCTCAAGGCCGTGTCGGTCAGCGACCCGGGCAACAAGCACGCCTTCCCGTACATGTGGGGTTCGATCGGTATCGGCTTCAATCCGGACAAGGTCAAAGCAGCACTGGGTGCTGATGCACCGACCAACACCTGGGACCTGCTGTTCAAGCCAGAGAACGCAGCCAAGCTGAAGTCCTGTGGCATTAGCTTCCTCGATTCGCCAACCGAAATGCTGCCGATTGCCCTGCATTACCTGGGCTACCCGACCGACAGCCAGGACAAGAAGCAGCTGGCCGAAGCCGAAGCGCTATTCATGAAGATTCGTCCATCGATTGGCTACTTCCACTCGTCCAAGTACATCTCCGACCTGGCCAACGGCAACATCTGCGTAGCTGTGGGTTACTCGGGTGACATCTACCAGGCCAAAGCGCGTGCTGAAGAAGCGGGCGGCAAGGTCAAGGTCAGCTACAACATTCCGAAAGAAGGTGCTGGCAGCTTCTACGACATGGTCGCCATCCCTAAAGATGCCGAAAACGTCGAAGGCGCCTACAAGTTCATGAACTTCATCATGCAGCCGGAAATCATGGCTGAGATCACCAACGAAGTGCATTTCCCGAACGGCAACTCGGCGGCGACGCCACTGGTCGACAAAGACATCACCAGCGACCCGGGCGTTTACCCGCCAGCTGACGTGTTGGCCAAGCTTTACGCCATCGCCGACCTGCCAGCCGCCACGCAGCGGATCATGACCCGCAGCTGGACCAAGATTAAATCGGGTAAATAACCCCGAGCGCATAACCCTGTAGGAGCTGCCGAAGGCTGCGAAAGCATTCTCATGGCATACCGAGTTCGCAGCCTTCGGCAGCTCCTACAGGTATCTCCAAGCTGTTGTCACACAAAGTTTTTTTGCGATACACGGTCAACACAGGTAAGTTGCGCGCCCCCGGATTTTTCCTACACAGGCACCAGACCCCACCTCACAAAAGGATTGATCACGTGTCTATTTCTTTTATCGCCAAATCCATGCTCGCTGCGGCCACGCTGACCCTCACGGTCGGTGCCCAGGCTGCGTCCACGGTGCATATTTATAACTGGTCCGATTACATCGGCACGACTACCCTCGAAGACTTCGAAAAAACCACCGGCATCAAGCCGATGTACGACGTGTTCGATTCCAACGAAACCCTGGAAGCCAAGCTGCTGGCGGGTCGTACCGGTTACGACGTGGTCGTGCCGTCCAACCACTTCCTCGGCAAACAGATCAAGGCGGGCGCTTTCCAGAAGCTCGACAAGAGCCAGCTGCCTAACTACAAGAATCTCGACCCGGTGCTGCTCAAGCGTCTGGAAAAAAACGATCCGGGTAACCAGTACGCCGTGCCGTATCTGTGGGGCACCAACGGCATCGGTTACAACGTCGAGAAAGTCAAAGCGGCGCTGGGCGTCGACAAGATCGATTCCTGGGCCGTGCTGTTCGAGCCAGAGAACATCAAGAAGCTGCAAAGCTGCGGCGTAGCCTTCCTTGATTCGGCCGATGAAATGCTCCCGGCCATGCTCAACTACATGGGCCTGAGCCCCAACAGCACCGACGAAGCGGACTACAAGAAGGCCGAAGTCAAACTCATGGCGATTCGTCCTTACGTGACCTACTTCCACTCCTCGAAATACATCACCGATCTGGCCAACGGCGACATCTGCGTGGCCGCCGGTTTCTCGGGTGATGTGTTCCAGGCCAAGGCTCGGGCTGAAGAAGCAGGCAAGGGCGTGAACATCGCCTACAGCATCCCGAAAGAGGGCGGCAACCTGTGGTTCGACATGCTGGCCATTCCCGCAGACGCCAAGAACACTAAACAAGCTCACGCCTTCATCAACTATCTGCTGGATCCAGCAGTCATCGCCAAGGTCAGTGATCAGGTGGGTTATGCCAACCCGAATCCTGCGTCCGATGCTTTGATGGATCAGGGCATTCGTACCGACGAGGCGGTCTATCCGCCCAAGGATGTGCAGGAGCGCTTGTACGTCAATTCCGAGTTGCCGCCGAAGATTCAGCGCGTGATGACCCGCAGCTGGACCCGAATCAAGTCCGGTAAATAAAGACCTCGCGCCCGGCCGCATTGGCCGGGCTGCAAACCAGTTGGGAGTTCCACCCATGGCAGTTGCCTCCGGCGCCTACAAGAAATCAATCGAAGGCGGTCAGCAACCAAAGCAGGTGCTGGTCAAAATCGATCGGGTCACGAAGAAATTCGACGAGACGATTGCCGTGGACGATGTGTCCCTGCAAATCAACAAGGGCGAAATCTTTGCCCTGCTGGGCGGTTCCGGCTCCGGCAAGTCCACGCTGCTGCGCATGCTCGCCGGTTTCGAGCGCCCGACTGAAGGGCGGATCTACCTCGATGGCGTCGACATTACCGACATGCCGCCGTACGAGCGCCCGATCAACATGATGTTCCAGTCCTACGCGCTGTTCCCGCACATGACTGTGGAGCAGAACATCGCGTTCGGTCTGCAGCAGGACAAGCTGCCCAAGGCGGAAATCACCGCTCGCGTCGAAGAGATGCTCAAGCTGGTGCAGATGACCCAGTACGCCCGCCGCAAGCCTCACCAACTGTCTGGCGGTCAACGTCAGCGGGTGGCGCTTGCGCGTTCCCTGGCGAAAAAACCCAAGCTGCTGTTGCTTGATGAGCCCATGGGCGCGCTGGATAAAAAACTGCGCTCGCAGATGCAGCTCGAACTGGTGGAAATCATCGAGCGGGTCGGCGTGACCTGCGTGATGGTGACCCACGACCAGGAAGAAGCCATGACCATGGCCGAACGCATCGCCATCATGCACCTGGGCTGGATCGCGCAGATCGGCAGCCCGATCGACATCTACGAAACCCCGACCAGCCGTCTGGTCTGCGAATTCATCGGTAACGTGAACCTGTTCGAAGGCGAAGTGATCGAGGACATGGAAGGTCATGCCCTGATTCGCAGCCCCGAGCTGGAGCGCAATATCTACGTCGGTCACGGCGTGACCACGTCGGTGGAAGACAAGCACATCACCTACGCCCTGCGCCCGGAAAAACTGCTGGTTACCACTGAGCAGCCGGCGTACGAGTACAACTGGTCTCGTGGCAAGGTCCACGATATCGCCTATCTGGGCGGCCACTCGGTGTTCTACGTTGAGCTGCCGTGCGGCAAGCTTGTGCAGTCGTTCGTGGCCAACGCCGAGCGTCAGGGCACCCGGCCGACCTGGGGCGATGAAGTGTTCGTCTGGTGGGAAGACGACAGCGGCGTGGTACTGCGCTCATGAAAATACGCAAGATCAAGCGGACGCTGAACCGCATCATTCCCAATGGCAGGCAACTGGTCATCGGCGCGCCGTTTCTCTGGCTGTTCCTGTTCTTTGCCTTGCCGTTCCTGATCGTCATCAAGATCAGCTTTGCCGAAGCAGACGTAGCAATACCGCCGTACACAGAAATCTTCAGCTACGCCGAGCAGAAGTTCGAAGTGATCCTCAACTTCGCCAACTACGCGCTGCTGACTGGCGATGATCTGTACATTTCGGCGTACCTGGGTTCGCTGAAAATGGCGTTCTTCAGCACCCTGTTGTGCCTGCTGATCGGCTTTCCCATGGCCTACGGCATCGCCACCGCGCGCAAAGAGCTGCAGACCGTGCTGTTGCTGCTGATCATGATGCCGACCTGGACCGCGATCCTGATCCGGGTTTACGCCTGGATGGGTATCCTCAGCAACAACGGGCTGCTCAATGCCTTCCTGATGTGGCTGGGTCTGATCGACGAGCCGCTGCAAATCCTCAACACCAACCTGGCGGTGTATATCGGCGTTGTGTATTCGTACCTGCCGTTCATGATCCTGCCGCTCTACGCCAACCTGGTCAAACACGACACCAGCCTCCTTGAGGCGGCGTCGGACCTGGGTTCCAGCACCTTCAACAGCTTCTGGAAAATCACTGTACCGCTGTCCAAGAACGGCGTGATCGCGGGCTGCATGCTGGTGTTCATTCCCGTGGTTGGCGAGTTCGTCATTCCCGAGCTGCTGGGCGGTCCGGAAACCCTGATGATCGGCCGCGTTCTGTGGCAAGAGTTCTTCAATAACCGTGACTGGCCGGTGGCTTCGGCGCTGGCGGTGATCATGCTGTTGATCCTGATCGTCCCGATCATCCTGTTTAACCGCAGTCAGGCCAAAGAGCTGGAGGGCAGGGCATGAGAGGCTTTCGATTCTCGAACATGATGCTGGTCCTGGGCCTGATCTTTATTTATGCGCCGATGGTGATTCTGGTCATCTACTCGTTCAACGCCTCCAAACTGGTGACGGTCTGGGGCGGTTGGTCGGTGCACTGGTACGTCGGGCTGCTGGATAACTCGCAATTGATGGGCTCGGTGATGCGCTCGTTGGAAATTGCCACCTATACGGCGATTGCGGCGGTGGCGCTGGGCACCATGGCTGCGTTCGTGTTGACCCGCATTACGCGCTTCAAAGGCCGTACGTTTTTCGGCGGGCTGGTGACAGCGCCGCTGGTGATGCCGGAAGTGATCACCGGTCTGTCGCTGTTGCTGCTGTTCGTGGCCATGGCGCAGTTGATCGGCTGGCCCCAGGAGCGCGGCATCGTCACCATCTGGATCGCCCACACCACGTTCTGCGCGGCCTATGTGGCGGTGGTAGTGTCGGCGCGCTTGCGTGAGCTGGACATGTCCATCGAAGAAGCGGCCATGGACCTGGGGGCGCGGCCGTGGAAGGTGTTCTTCCTGATCACCATCCCGATGATCGCGCCATCGCTGGCGGCGGGGGCGATGATGTCGTTCGCGCTGTCCCTGGACGATCTGGTGCTCGCAAGCTTCGTCTCCGGCCCTGGCTCGACGACCTTGCCGATGGAAGTGTTCTCTGCGGTGCGTCTGGGCGTGAAGCCTGAGATCAACGCCGTAGCGAGTCTGATTCTGCTGGCGGTTTCGTGTGCGACCTTCCTGGTCTGGTTCTTCACCCGCCGCGCTGAGCAGCAACGCAAGAAAGCCATCCAGCAAGCCATAGAAGAAAGCGCTGCCGACACCTACAAACAACCCGACCCCCGCCGCGCGGCTGCGCCGGTTTAAAGCGTCAGGTAGTTTTCTGTAGGAGCTGCCGAAGGCTGCGAAATCGATCTCATGCCTGACCGAATTCGCAGCCTTCGGCAGCTCCTACAGGTCCGCGGTGTATCTGTAGGAATACAGAACCTGTGGGAGCGAGCTTGCTCGCGAAAGCAATGTTCCTGTTTACAGATATGTTTTGGTTGTCCCGGCCCCTTCGCGAGCGAGCTCGCTCCCACAGGTCCGGGTTCCAACGAGATCAGCTTCCCGGCACCAACCTCAAGGTGCCTTTGGTGTTTTTCGCCACATCCTCTTCGCTCAGATGCTGCGGCACGTAGCCGCCGTTGAGGTAGGTCTGTGCCTGATCTGAATAATGCTTATCAAACAACACCCCACTCTGCCCGACCGGGTTGATACCCAGTGCGTGGGTCGGGTCGGCGAAGTCGATCAGGCGGCGGGTTGATGGGCCGTAGGTTACCGGCCATGGCGCGGGGGCGATGCGGGCCGAGAGGTTGTTTGGCACTTCATGGGTGCCCGGTGCCGCGAACGGGCCGACATTGAACAACTGATCCAGCGGCTTCTGCGTGCCCAGCGGATGCGCATGGGTCAGGGTATGGGCCTTGCCCCACACCCACTCATCCGCGTTGAGCCCATAGCTGGATTTCAAATGCGACACCGTGGCATGCCAGGCGACTTTGACTGTTTCGGCGCGGCTCTCTTCAAACGGTGAGTTGCGATTGTTCCACCACGGCGAGGTGGAATCGGCAGCCAACCGAGGCAGTGCCGCATCAATCACCCGAGTCGACAGCAGGGTTTCGAAAAGCCCGTCACCGAGTTCGTCATGGAAGGTCTCTTCAGTCAGGTCATACAGAAACTGATTGAACAGCGTCGCACCAACTGAATCCACGGCATAGTCGCCTTTCCAGCTCGCCAGCCGCTCAACCAGCGCCTTTTCCTCGGGATCGCTGATGACTTCGCGCAGCACAGGAATCAACGGCTTCAAAACCCGCACGGCGTAGTCCGTCTGGGTACCCAGTTGCAGCGCCTTGCTGTTGTTCAGATCCCACTTCACGTACGAATCGCTCAGCTGTTTATTCAACTGCTGACCGCGATCAGCCAGATTGTAGTAGCCGGGAATCTGCAGACCCGTGGGCGAAACCGGTTGGGTGTTGGCGGAGACGATATAACCCCGTGCCGGGTTCTCTTCCTGCGGGTTGGCGCTGAACGGGTAAAAGCCCAGCTTGTCGGCCTGTTCACTGCTGCCGTCGAGGATGTAATTCGGGTTTACACCGTCAGGTCGAATCGGTAACTGCGCGGCAGCCCACCAACCGATATCCCCCTTGGCATTGGCCCAGACGATATTCAGGCCCGGCGACTGAATCTTCTCGGCGGCGCTGCGCATTTTGTCCAGGGTATCGGCGCGGTTGGCCTCATAGAAACCTTCCAAGATCGGGTTCTCGGATTCAAGGAACGACCACCACATGGCGACCGGTGTGGTACCGGCTGTCGCACCGATTACGTCATTCACAATCGGCCCGTGGGGCGAGCTGCGCAGGGTCAGCATTTCCGGTGCCTGGCCTTTGACTGCGATCTGCTGCTGGCTGATGGTCATGTCAGCCCACTGCCCGTGATACCAGACCTGATTGGGATTTTCGGGGTTGGTTTTCTCGGCGATCAAGTCCAGATCGTCGTTCTGGAACATAGTCAGGCTCCAGCCGAAATCCATGTTGTTGCCCAGCGACGCGAACGGGTTGAGCGGCTGATGATGGCCGTACAGCTCAAACCCCGGCGCAGACAGGTGGGCTTCGTACCAGATGGCGGGGACCGAGAAGCGAATATGTGGATCACCCGCCAGTAACGGCTTGCCGCTGGCGGTCCGGCTGCCGGAGACCGCCCAGGCGTTGCTGCCTTCGAACTGCGGCAAACCAGCCTGCTCCAGCGCCTGATTGCTCAGATACGCCAGCTGGTTGAGGCTCTTCCAGTCATTTCCGGTGAGCGTAGGCGCCTGGTTCAGCGCGCCCTGGGGTTGCCAGTCCAGATCGAAGACTTTCAGGTATTGCGGACCCAGTTCGTCACGCACATAGGTCAGCAATGGCTCGGTACGAAACGCCGCCGCGAAGCTGTAGGCCATATAGCCGCCGACGCTCAGGGTGTCTTCGGCGGTGAAGGGGCGTCTTGGGATACCCAGTACGTCGAACTCCAGTGGCTTGGGATGCGTGTCCTGAAACTGGTTGATGCCATCCAGATAGGCTTGCAGCGCTTTCCAGGCAGGCGTGTTCTTGTCGTGGCGCGCCACATAAGCATCGGCGTGCTCACGAATCCGCAGGCTGCGGAACAGTTTGTCGGTCGCCACGAGTTTCGGACCCAGCACCTCAGCCAGCTCGCCACGGGCCAGGCGACGCATCATTTCCATCTGGAACAGACGGTCCTGAGCCTGGACATAACCCAGGGTGCGATACAGATCGGCTTCGTTCTCTGCGCGGATATGCGGCACGCCGCGTTCGTCGTAGCGCACTGTGACTGGCGCTTGCAGCCCGGCGAGGCTCAACTCGCCATCCCTTGTCGGCTGTTTGCTGTGCACATACCAGACACCGCCGCCGATAAGGATGGCGATGATGAACACGAGGATAGACAGGCTGCGTTTCATTGGGTGGCTCAGTCGACGGGCAAGAGGAGCAGGCTACAGATTTGGGGGAGGGTTGAGTAGGTTTGGCTTGCTCCTGTTGGAGCGAGGCTTGCCCGCGAAGAACGATAACGCGGTATGCCTGATTAACCGCGTTGTCTGATTCGCGGGCAAGCCTCGCTCCAACATGGGAATCAAGAACCCCAATTGCAATAACACCCCACCGCCATGGTATGCGTGGCATCCACCGGGCGGCCGGTGGTGAGGGCTTGCAGGATGGGTTCGATGAAGCTGTTGCTGGAATTGCAGGTCAGGCCTTCGCTGTAGGGGCCGATGTAGGCGAGTTTGCCGCTCTGATCCCAGATCGCCACAGCGGGGCTGGCGGGGATGTGCTCGGCACCGGGCAGGGTTTTCAGCGGTTTGATGGCGCTTAGCGTCGCAGGTAAATGGCCGTGGCTGCCGGGCTTTTGTACTGAATAGAAATCCACACCGCCCGCGCCACCAAAGTGCTCGATCAGCTCGGCCAGATGCTGCTGGTTGCCGACGTTGCACGGGCAGGACGGGTCCCAGAAATGCACCAGCCGAATCCGCCCAGGGCCAGCCAGCTGTTGGGGCGGCATCAACGTATCCCCAGCGAAAAACACCGCCTGATCGCTGAAGGGCCGCAGGTATCGCCCCTGAAACCAGTCATATCCGGCCCACAGCAGCGTAGCGCAGAGGAGGGTGATCAAGCTGTTACGCCAGAAGGATTTCATGTCGCCCGCGCCCGGTTCAGTTCACCTGCCTTGCCATGTTTTGCAATACAGATGAAGATCGAGGCATTGTCTCTCGCCCCGGTATTCACATGTCCGCCACGTTCGACCCCGATGCTCTGCGCGCCAGCCTGCAACCACTCGGCGCTGCCCAGCCGATCTGCAACACCGGGCGGGCCTACCAGCGCTTTTACAGCGTGACGGGCGCGGGCTCCGTGCGCAGTTGGCTGGGGCGAATGGATGTCGGCGGCTACGAAGTGGTCGGTCAGGTATGGATGCCGGAGCAGCCGGTGGCCACCTTGTTTCTGGTGCATGGTTTTTATGACCATATGGGGCTGTTCCGGCACTTGATCGATTGGGCGTTGAAGATGGACTTCGCGGTGATTGCCTGCGATCTGCCGGGGCATGGCCTGTCCAGTGGCTCGCGGGCGAGCATTGACGACTTCGCCGAGTATCAGGTGGTATTGGCTCGTCTGTTTGAAGAGGCGTCCAACCTGCAATTGCCTCAGCCGTGGCACCTGTGCGGACAAAGCACCGGTGGCGCGATTCTCATTGATCATTTGCTCAACCATGGTGATCAAAGTCCCGCTCAAGGTCAGGTCATCCTGTTGGCGCCGCTGGTCAGGCCGCGCGCCTGGGGTTGGTCGAAGCTTAGTTATTACCTGCTCAGGCCCTTCGTAAAAGGGATTGCTCGACGGTTCAGCGAAAACTCCAATGCGCCGGCATTTCTGCCGTTTCTGTTGGCCGACCCTTTGCAACCAAACCGTTTGCCGACCGCCTGGGTCGGGGCGCTGGCGCGCTGGATTCAGCGAGTGGAGTCAGCCCCTGCCAGCCTGCGCAGCCCGATCATTATTCAGGGCGATGCCGATATGACCGTTGATTGGGGTCATAACCTTGCGGTGCTCAGCGAGAAATTCAGCCAGCCGCAGATACTCATGCTCAAGCAGGCCCGGCATCATCTGGCCAATGAACTGCCTGAATTCCGTGCCCGGTATCTGGCGTTTGTAGAGCAGAAGCTCCTGCTCGCAGCGAGCCGTTGAAATCAGGTTACTGCGCGGGAGCGAGGCTCGACGAGCTCTGCCCGACTGCCAGCCCGGCACGAATTGCGGCCAGCGCGGCCTGGTAATAGGCTTTGCCTTCGGTGGATTCGGCGAAGGAGGAGAACTCTTCCAGCTCCGGGTCAGACAAGTCGCGATAGACATACAGCAGCGTGTTGTTCATGTCGGCGGCTATTTGCGCCATCAAGCGCTCCCGCTGACCATCGAGCATGCCTTGTGCCTGACCGCCGCCCAGCAAACCGGGAATCATCTGGCTCAGGCTGTCGGCCGCGACACCGGCAATCGCCAGACTCACTTCAGCACCGGCCTGTTTGGCGGGCAGCGCCTGCGCCAGATGGCCGATCAACAGTTGGCGGGTGGCATCGGCTTGAATCTGCGGCAGACCCTGAGCGTTTTTCGCCAACTGATCAGGTCGGGTCGCGGTCAGTTCTGCGTTGACGATCTTGCGGCCCAGTGGCGACTGGAAGAATTTCAAGGCAGGAGCCGGGTCACGCAGGCTGTCGCGCAGGCGTTGCTCGGCGCGCTGGTCCATGGCCTGGGCGGCGAAACGCTGATTGCTGTTGTTGACCAGCGCCTGATAAACCGCTGGCGGCAGACTGTTGCGATAACGTTGCTGCGCTGCTTTGAGGGCATCGTTGAAATGCGCGCGTTGTTCTGGCCAGCCCGCGACCTTGTATAACTGGTCATAGCTGTCTGCCCAGGCGGGCATAGTGCAGAACATCAACAACACAACAAACAAACGGCGCATAGGGACTCCTGTCGGCAGGCCGCTATTCTCCGGGTCCCGGCGGGGCTTTGTCGAGCCTGACCCAGTGATATTTCATGGACTTGTCAATCCGGCCATGGGGGGTGCTTCCCGATTCACAGGCGGCTGGATACTATGCGCCATGCAAATCACCTCCGATCACCCGCTGCTGTTACGAATCGTCGACGACCTGGCTGCATGCGGCTGGTCGCAGCAGAGCCTCTTCCTGTCCGAGCCCCTGACGCTTGCGCTGGCCGCTGAGTGTCGCAAACGCGCGGCCGAGGGCGAACTGGCGCCTGCTGCTGTGGGGCGCGGACCGTTTCAGGAAATTCGCGAAGGCATCCGGGGCGACCATATTCAATGGATCGAGCCGGGCCAGGCCGAGCCATGCGATGCCTATCTGGAGTTGATGGACAGCCTGCGCATGGCGCTCAATCGCGGGTTGTTTCTGGGGCTTGAAGACTTCGAAAGCCATTTCGCCCTGTATCCACCGGGGGCGTTCTACCTCAAGCACGTGGACCGCTTTCGCGACGACGACCGGCGCATGGTTTCGGCGGTGTTGTACCTCAACGATGCCTGGCAGCCGGAGCATGGCGGTCAATTGCGTATGTTCCTGGACGATGTTGAGCATGAGGTTCAACCCAACGGAGGGAGTCTGGCGGTGTTCATGTCCGGCGAAATCCCCCACGAAGTTCTACCTGCTACCCGTGATCGGTTGTCTCTTACAGGTTGGTTTCGGCGACGTGGGGATGGGGTTTTTTGAGCGCAGGGTTGTAGGAGCTGCCGAAGGCTGCGAATAGCCTTCAGACTTGTTCGCAGCCTTCGGCAGCTCCTACAAAAGCGCCTGCTCGAGATGAAACCTTTGTCATAAACCCCGCTTCTGCAGGCTGTGATCCGGGCCCCGCGCTATGGTTAAGGCTCGCCGCACCTAAAACCGGAGAGCCCATGAACACCTTCTTTGCAAAAACTGCCATTGCCAGCCTGCTGCTGAGTGCATCGCTGATGGTCAGTGCGGCTGATCTGCCGCGCACGGCCTCGCCTGCCGGAGCCGAGGTTTACATTATCTCGCCGCAAAACGGCGAAACCGTGCAAAGTCCTTTCAAAGTGCAGTTTGGTCTTCGGGGCATGGGCGTTGCGCCTGCTGGCGTGGACGTGCCGGATACCGGCCACCATCACCTCCTGATCGATGTGACGGATCAGCCGGACATGAGCCAGCCGCTGCCCATGACCGACAACATCCGCCACTTCGGCAAAGGCCAGACCGAAACCGAAATCAGCCTGCCGCCCGGTCGCCACACCCTGCAATTGCTGATGGGCGACAAGAGCCACATACCGTTGAATCCGTCGGTGGAGTCTCGGGCGATTACAATCAATGTCAGGTGAGTAACCCCTGTAGGAGCTGCCGAAGGCTGCGAATTGCGGGCGTCCAGGCACATCGCCTTCGCAGCCTTCGGCAGCTCCTACAGGTGGGTGATGGTCATACTTTTGTAGGCAAACACCTCAAACACCGCTGCATTAAGCGTGAACTCGCCAACCTTGCTCATGCCCATCCGCCGGTGTGCGCGTAGGGAGGCTTCGTTGTCGCCCCGGATAAACAGCACACCCTGGCGATTGGGTTCAAGCTCCAGCAACCTGGCTAACATTAATTGCGCCAGACGCTTGCCCCGTTCACTGTCGCTTACGCAGATCGGGCCATAGATGTAGGCGTCCTCTTCGGCCCACGGGTAAGCCTCAAGGGTTTTATTGATGATCAGCATGGGGCGTTGTTTACTGACAGCTTGAGAGGTCGTCATCAGGAAGCCAACGACTTCATCCCCACGGCAGGCGATGATCTGCGGCATGTCGGACATCATTTGCTCGACCTGCTCAGCCGTCAGCTCGGCTGCCAGCGAGCCGCCTTGAGCAATCTGATTGGCGTTCTGGAGTTTCAATAAGCCCGGCAGGTCGGCTTTGGTTGCCCGGCGAATGTTGATATCAGGGGATGTCATGTCATTTTGACCTTTTCTACCGTCCATGAAAAAGGAGACCCAAAGGTCTCCTTTTGTCCAGCCATCAAAGCTTAGAACAATACGCGGCTGCGGATTGTGCCCTTGATGTGTTGCAGCTTTTCCTGAGCCAGATCGGAGTACTCGGCATCGACGTCGATGACCACGTAGCCGACTTTCTCGTTGGTCTGCAGAAACTGACCGGAAATGTTGATGCCGTTTTCCGCGAAGACCTTGTTGATCTCCATCAGCACACCTGGGATGTTCTGGTGGATGTGCAGCAGACGGTGCTTGCCAGGGTGAGCGGGCAGGGCCACTTCCGGGAAGTTGACCGACGACACCGACGTACCGTTGTCGCTGTACTTGACCAGCTTCTCAGCCACTTCCAGACCGATGTTGGCCTGAGCTTCAGCCGTCGAGCCACCGATGTGCGGGGTCAGGATCACGTTGTCCAGGCCACGCAGCGGGCTTTCGAAGATGTCGTCGTTGGAGCGAGGCTCTACCGGGAACACGTCGATGGCGGCGCCGATCAGGTGCTTGTCCTTGATCGCGTCAGCCAGAGCGTCGAGGTCCACGACCGTGCCGCGAGCGGCGTTGATCAGGATCGCGCCCTTTTTCATGGCGCGGATTTCTTTCTCGCCAATCATCATCTGGGTGGACGGCAGTTCAGGCACGTGCAGAGAAACGATGTCGGCCATGCCCAGCAGCTCGGTCAGGCTGGCGACCTGGGTCGCGTTGCCCAGTGGCAGCTTGGTCAGCGGGTCGAAAAAGAACACCTGCATGCCCAGGCTTTCAGCCAGAACAGACAGTTGGGTACCGATCGAGCCGTAGCCGACGATGCCCAGCTTCTTGCCACGGATTTCGAAGGAGTTGGCGGCGCTCTTGATCCAGCCACCACGGTGGCAGGAAGCATTCTTCTCCGGGATGCCGCGCAGCAGCAGGATCGCTTCGGCCAGCACCAGCTCGGCAACGGAACGGGTGTTGGAGTACGGCGCGTTGAAGACCGCGATACCGCGTTCGCGGGCCGCGTTCAGGTCAACCTGGTTGGTGCCAATGCAGAAGCAGCCGACCGCAACCAGTTTCTTGGCGTTGTCGAACAGCTCTTCGGTCAATTGGGTGCGCGAGCGGATACCGATGAAATGAGCGTCGGCGATCTTTTCTTTCAGTTCGGCTTCCGGCAGAGACTTGGTGTGGTACTCGATGCTGGTGTAACCGGCTGCCTTGAGGACGTCCACAGCGGATTGATGGACGCCTTCGAGAAGAAGGAACTTGATCTTGCTCTTGTCGAGGGAAGTCTTGCTCATCTGCTTTAACCTGTGTCCCGGAGAAATTGGCAGTAAGTGAAGCGTGCGCGTATCGGCCAAAAGCTCGATTAGCGGGGGGCGTATGCTAGCATATGCACCCCGCGAAACCCCATTCCTGGACGTGAACCGTTCTCAGGATGACCATGAATTGTTCGAGAGTTCCGTCGATGACCCATCCTGCGTTGATAGATGAGCTGAAGACCCTGGTTGAGCCTGGCAAGGTGCTGACCGATGCCGACTCCCTTGAGGCATACGGCAAGGACTGGACCAAGCAATATCCGCCAGCTCCGACTGCCATTGTGTTTCCCAAGACTATCGAGCAGGTACAGGCCATCGTCCTGTGGGCCAACAAGCACAAGGTCGCGCTGGTCCCTTCGGGTGGTCGCACCGGGCTGTCCGCAGCTGCGGTAGCGGCGAATGGCGAAGTGGTGGTTTCGTTCGATTACATGAATCAGGTGCTGGAGCTCAACCTCACCGAGCGCACGGCGCGCGTCCAGCCGGGCGTGATCACCAAGCAATTGCAGAACCTCGCGGAAGAGAACGGCCTGTACTACCCGGTGGACTTCGCTTCGTCGGGCTCCAGCCAGATTGGCGGCAATATCGGCACCAACGCCGGCGGGATCAAGGTCATTCGTTACGGCATGACCCGCAACTGGGTCGCGGGCCTGAAAGTCGTGACCGGCAAGGGCGACATCCTTGAACTGAACAAGGACCTGATCAAAAACGCCACCGGCTACGACTTGCGTCAGCTGTTCATTGGCGGCGAAGGCACGCTGGGTTTTGTGGTCGAGGCCACCATGCGCCTTGATCGCGCGCCGAAGAACCTCACCGCGATGGTCCTGGGCACTACCGACTTTGACTCGATCATGCCTGTGCTGCATGCCTTCCACGGCAAGCTGGACCTGACCGCGTTCGAATTCTTCTCCGACAAGGCCTTTGCCCGTGTCATGAGCCGTGGCGACGTTCCGTCGCCGTTCGACACGCCATGCCCGTTTTACGTGCTGCTGGAATTCGAAGCCACCACCGAAGACATCGCCAACGAAGCGCTGGCAACCTTCGAGCACTGCGTCGAGCAAGGCTGGGTGCAGGATGGCGTGATGAGCCAGAGCGAACAGCAACTGCAGAACCTGTGGAAGCTGCGCGAGTACATCTCCGAGACCATCTCCCACTACACGCCTTACAAGAACGACATTTCGGTCACCGTCTCGAAAGTGCCGGCCTTCCTGGGTGAAATCGACGCCATCGTGGCCGAGTACTACCCGGATTTCGAAGTGCTGTGGTACGGCCATATCGGCGACGGCAATCTGCATTTGAACATCCTCAAGCCTGAGGCCCTCGACAAGGAAGAGTTCTTCGTCAAGTGCGCCAAGGTCAACAAGTGGGTGTTCGAAACCGTGCAGAAGTACAACGGCTCCATTTCCGCCGAGCACGGCGTGGGCATGACCAAGCGTGACTACCTGGAGTACAGTCGTTCGCCGGTGGAAATCGAGTACATGAAAGCGGTCAAGGCCGTGTTCGACCCGAACGGCATCATGAACCCCGGTAAAATCTTCGCTGTTTAACCTGACTACAACGAGACCCAGGAGCCGCCATGAGCTATCAGCACAAGTATGTCGACGGAACGAGCATCCATTTCCCGATGGGCAAGGCGGTCTGCGTTGGCCGTAACTACGCCGAGCACGCCAAAGAACTGAACAACGCGGTGCCCACCGAGCCTCTGCTGTTCATCAAGCCCGGTAGCGCTGTGGTTGCGCTGGAAGGCGGGTTCACCATCCCGGCTGATCGCGGTGCTGTGCATTACGAAGCTGAAATCGTTGTGTTGATCGGCAAGCCGCTGAGCAAAAGCCCTAGCCGTGAAGAAGTGCTGGACGCGATTTCCGGCTTCGCGCCAGGTCTGGACCTGACGTTGCGTGACGTGCAGACCAAACTGCGCGACAAGGGCTATCCATGGGAAGAAGCCAAAAGCTTCGATGGCGCAGCGGTGCTCGCTCCGTTTGTGTCGGCTGATACCTTCTCCGACCTGACCGACATCGGCATTCGCCTGACCATCAACGGCGAAGTGCGTCAGGACGGCAACAGCCGCGACATGCTCAACCCTATCGTTCCAGTGATTCAGCACATGGCAGCCTGCTTCTCGCTGCAAGCTGGCGATGTGATCATGACCGGCACCCCGGCAGGCGTCGGCCCGCTGCTGGCCGGCGATGAGCTGGTGATCGAGCTGGTCGGTCAGAAAGCCTTTGAAAGCAGCGTTCGCTGATTTTCAGTGCGTGACCAAAGCCGTCTGCGATGCCCGTCGCAGGCGGCTTTTTCGTTCAAGTGGGTGTTGAACAAGGTCAATTGGCGTTTTTTTCACAAATGATCTGGATAATCCGGCGTCCAGCCCTTTTTGGGCACTGTGCTACCAGATGTCATCCTCGCTCGGGAACGCCTAATGTCCAGTCCTTCACTGCAACGCAAATCCCCACGCCGTCTGCTCGGCCTGCGCTGGTATGTCTGGCTGCTGCTCGCTGTGGTGATTGGTTATGGCGTTGCTTACGCCATGCATTGGGACGACCGCGGCCGGTTATGGCTGGAAGAGCGCTTCGAAAGCCCGGCCGAGCGCACCGCCAGCGTCTGGCTGCCGGACTATGTGGTTGATATCGATGCCAAGCTTTTGCCAGGCATGGAAAAGGACGAAGCGTCCGATCTGTCTTATAACCCTGTGACCAAAACCTTGTTTTCGGTCATGGGCAAGAACCCGTTCCTGGTTGAACTGACCCTCAAGGGCGATGTGCTGCGCAAGATCCCGCTGGTGGGCTGGAGCAATCCTGAGGCGGTGGCCGCGTTGGAAAACGGCTTCATGGCGATTGTCGATGAGCGCCAGCATCACCTGACCATCGTTAAAGTCACGCCAGAAACCACGACGCTGAACATCGCAGACTTCCCGAAGTACGACCTCGGACCGTCCAAGGACCAGAACAAGGCGTTTGAAGCCTTGGCCTGGGACCCGCGTAATCAGCAACTGGTGTTGGGCGAAGAGCGCCCGGCGGCGATGTTCACCTGGAAGAGCGATGGCAGCGACCAGCTCAAGGGCGACAAGCAGAAAGTCGTGAGCAATGCCCTGGATCTGCGCAATCTTTCTTCCATCACCATCGAGCCGCGTACGGGCCACACCCTGGCGCTGTCTGCTGACTCGCATATGCTTCTGGAGCTGAACGAGAAAGGCGAGCAGGTGAGTTTCATGACCTTGCTGGGCGGCTTCAACGGCCTGAAAGACACCATCCCCCGTGCCGAAGGCGTGGCCTTTGGCGAGGATGGCACCCTGTACATCGTCAGCGAGCCGAATTTGTTTTATTCCTTCAAGAAAAAATAATCCTCATTACATCTTTGTGGGAGCGAGCTTGCTCGCGAAGGCAATGGTCCTGCCTAAGAAATTTATTCAAATGTACCGACCTCTTCGCGAGCAAGCTCGCTCCCACAGGATTGTGAAAGCTTGGTTCAAAAGTATTGATGGCCCACCGCCATTAAGCTTCAATTCATCTTCGCATGCTATTCATGCTGCCCGCCCAACCCCTTGAGCTTCGTCAATGCGCCTGTCTGCTTCCCGAACGATTGTTGTACTTGCTGTCCTCCTGCTGGCGCTGCTGGGTTTTTATGCCAATCGTGAATATCGCCTCGTCGAGCGGGTTTCGTTCAATTGGCATCTGCTCTGGCAAGACAAAGATGTGCCCGCCATGGGTTTGAACGATTACAAAGTGGTGATCGAAGGCAAGGTTATCGACGGCCTGACCGATGATGTCTCGGCGCTGAGTTACGACCCGGACCGCAAAAGCCTGTTTACCGTGACCAACCAGAACGCCGAGATGGTCGAACTGAGCCTGGATGGCCGAATCCTGCGGCGCATTGCGCTGACCGGTTTTGGTGATGCCGAAGCCGTCGAGTACATCAGCCCCGGTATTTACGTCATCAGCGACGAGCGCAAACAGCGCCTGATCAAAGTGCATGTCGACAACGACACAGCATTCCTTGATGCGGCCGATGCCGAGCAACTGACACTGGGTATCGGCGCGGGCAGCAATAACGGCTACGAAGGGCTGGCCTACGACACCAAAGGCCAGCGCCTGTTTGTCGCCAAGGAGCGCCGCCCGACACAGATCATCGAAGTGCGCGGCTTCCCGAATCTGAATGCCAATACGCCGAGCGTGATTGAGGTGTCATCTGACGCCAAGCGCGATGCCGGGCTGTTTGTGCGGGATATTTCCAGCCTGCAGTTCGATGAGCGCAGCGGGCATTTGCTGGCGTTGTCCGATGAATCCCGACAGATCGTGGAACTGGACACCAAAGGCCGAGCGGTCGCTAACGTCTCATTAAGCAAAGGCTCGATGGGTCTGCGCAAAGACGTGCCCCAGGCCGAGGGGTTGGCCATGGACGACGAGGGCACGCTGTACGTGACCAGTGAGCCGAATCTGTTTTATGTGTTCAAGAAACAGTGATGCGGGACTGAGATCCGTCCGACTGGCGGGTGATCTGTGGGAGCGTGGCTTGCCCGCGATATGGTCGATGCATATCTCAGATTAACCGCGTACAGCCTTATCGCGGGCAAGCCACGCTCCCACAAATGAATCACATTGGGATCAACGCTTCAGCGTCTTGACCCCTTCACTCGTCCCCAGCAAAAGCAGATCCGCAGGACGCGCCGCGAACAGGCCGTTGGTGACCACGCCGACGATGGCGTTGATCTGGCTTTCCACTTCCACCGGGTTGGTGATGTTCATGTTGTGCACATCGAGAATGATGTTGCCGTTGTCGGTCAGTACACCTTCGCGGTAGACCGGGTCGCCGCCCAGTTTCACCAGTTGACGCGCAACGTGGCTGCGGGCCATGGGGATCACTTCAACCGGCAGCGGGAACGCGCCCAGCACTGGCACCAGCTTGCTGGCGTCGGCGATGCAGATGAAGGTCTTGGCCACGGCGGCCACGATCTTTTCCCGAGTCAGCGCAGCACCGCCGCCCTTGATCAGGTTCAGATGCTCGTCGCTCTCATCCGCGCCATCGATGTAGAACTCCAGATCGCTGACGGTATTGAGCTCATAAACCGGAATGCCATGACCCTTGAGGCGTGCAGCCGTGGCTTCGGAGCTGGCCACCGCGCCGTCGAAGGCGCCTTTGTGCTGAGCAAGGGCGTCGATGAAGCAGTTGGCAGTGGATCCGGTGCCGACGCCGACGATGCTTTTGTCGTCCAGTTTCGGAAGGATGAAATCCACAGCGGCCTGCGCCACGGCTTGCTTGAGTTGGTCCTGGTTCATGCGGGCTCCACGGATTGGATTTATTGTAGGAGCTGTCGAAGGCTGCGAATGGCGTTGTATCTGACAAAACGCGTTCGCAGCCTTCGGCAGCTCCTACAGAAATTGCAGTGTTCGAAAGGGCCGGCATTATAGCGACTTGCCACCTGCAAAGCCCCGTGATTCGTGTGGTCGTGTGTCGGGCTGCGGGTTAGACTTCAGCCCTTGCCCTTTCTTGCCAGTGATGTCGCCCCGATGCTTGAGCAATACGTCAAAAAAATCCTCACCTCCCGCGTCTACGACGTCGCCGTGGAAACCCCGCTGCAAGGCGCGCGTCAGTTGTCCGAGCGCTTGGGCAATCAGGTGTTGCTCAAGCGTGAAGACCTGCAACCGGTGTTCTCCTTCAAGATCCGCGGCGCGTACAACAAGCTGGCGCAGCTGAGCCCGGAAGAACTGGCCCGTGGCGTGGTCACCGCATCGGCGGGCAACCATGCCCAGGGCCTGGCACTGGCGGCCAAGACCCTCGGCGTTGAAGCCACCATCGTGATGCCCAAGACCACTCCGGAGATTAAAGTCGAAGGCGTGCGTTCCCGTGGCGGCAAAGTGGTGTTGCACGGCGATTCGTTCCCCGAGGCGCTGGCCTACTCCCTGAAGCTGGTCGAAGAAATGGGCTTCGTCTACATCCACCCGTATGACGACCCTGACACCATCGCCGGGCAAGGCACGGTGGCCATGGAAATCCTGCGTCAGCATCAAGGGCCACTGGACGCGATTTTCGTCCCGGTGGGCGGTGGTGGCTTGATCGCCGGGATCGCGGCCTACGTGAAATACCTGCGCCCGGACATCAAAGTCATCGGCGTGGAGCCGGATGACTCCAACTGTCTGCAGCAAGCCATGGCCTACGGCGAGCGTGTGGTGTTGCAGCAGGTCGGGTTGTTTGCCGATGGCGTGGCGGTAGCGCAGATTGGCCACTACACCTTCGACATCTGCAAGGATTACGTCGATGAAGTGATCACCGTCAGCACCGATGAAATCTGCGCGGCCATCAAAGACATCTACGACGACACCCGCTCGATCACCGAGCCAGCAGGCGCATTGGGCGTTGCCGGGATCAAAAAGTACGTCGAGCATTATGGCGTGAGTGGCCAGACCTTCGTGGCCATCGACTCCGGCGCCAACGTCAACTTCGACCGCCTGCGCCACGTCGCCGAACGCGCCGAGCTGGGCGAAGGCCGCGAAGCCATCATCGCCGTGACCATCCCCGAACAGCCGGGCAGCTTCAAAGCCTTCTGCCAGGCCATCGGCAAGCGGCAGATCACCGAATTCAACTACCGTTACCACACCGACCGCGAAGCGCACATCTTCGTCGGCGTGCAGACTCATCCGGAGACCGACCCGCGCGCCGAGCTGGTGTCGAGCCTGACTGAGCAAGGTTTCCCGGTAATCGACCTGACCGACAACGAACTGGCCAAGCTGCACATCCGGCATATGGTCGGCGGCCATGCAGAACGGGTCAGCGATGAAGTGGTGTTCCGTTTTGAATTCCCCGAGCGACCGGGGGCGTTGTTCAACTTCCTCAACAAACTGGGTGGTCAGTGGACCATCTCGATGTTCCATTACCGCAACCATGGCGCGGCTGATGGTCGGGTGGTGGCGGGTTTGGTAGTGCCCGAGGACGAGCGGCACCTGATCCCGGCGGCGCTGGCCGAGATTGGTTATCCGTATTGGGATGAGAGCGAGAACCCTGCTTACAAGCTGTTTCTTGGATAAGGCAATGATCCTTGTAGGAGCCAACTTGTTGGCGAGAAGTCAGACCTGCATACACAGGAATATCGCCTCGCGAACAAGTTCGCTCCTACAGGTCCATCACCGGAGCAAATAGAAAATGGAACATTTCACCGCCCTTAAAACCCTGCACGTTGTGGCGACTGTGCTATTTCTGATCTGCGCTCTGGGTCTTGCGGTCTGGGTGATCAAAGGCCGTCGTGCCGGTTTTGCCGACAATCACACTCGCCTGTTGCTGCGCCCGCGGCTGTTCGCCTGGATTCTGATGGGCCTTTGCCTGCTGATCATGCCCATCAGTGGCTGGTGGTTGGCGCATCTGGTGGGCTGGTCGCTGGGGCAGGCCTGGATTCTAGGCAGCAGCCTGCTCTACACCGTTGGCGCGCTGAGCTGGATCTGGCTGGTGGCACGGCTGAATCGGCTGCGGATCGAGCCGGGTAGAGGCGGTCTGAAATTCACCCTGGCCTTGGCGATAGTCTGCGTGGTGTGTTTCATCGCCATTGCCGGGTTGATGGGGGCCAAGCCGGTTTAGCGCTGCGGATTGATTTTTTTGTAGGAGCTGCCGAAGGCTGCGAACGGCGGCGTGTCAGTTAACAACTATTCGCAGCCCTCGGCAGCTCCTACAGCACCGAGGTGTTTCTTAAAGAGCACAAACCTGGAGCTCACCGAGGTTACGAGGCCAGCGATGGCGGTGTGTCAGAAGTATTGCTTTCGCAGCCTTCGGCAGCTCCTACAGGTTTAGCTACGCAGCGTTATCACCGGCCAGCCCCTGCTTTCAGCCTCAGCACGCAGCTTCGGGTCCGGATCCACTGCCACCGGGTTGGCGACTTGTTCCAATAGCGGTAGGTCGTTCAGCGAGTCGCTATAGAAATAGCTGTCCTCCAGGCTGAACTGGTTCTCTTCCAGCCAACGATTCAGGCGCGTCACCTTGCCTTCGCGGAAGCACGGCACGTCCGTGGTGCGCCCGCTATAACGGCCGTCGATGATTTCACATTCAGTCGCCAACAGTGTGTCGATGCCCAGGCGCGCAACAATCGGCGCAGTCACGAACCGATTGGTTGCGGTGATGACCACCAGCTTGTCACCGGCTTCGCGGTGCTTGGCGATCAGTTCCAGTGCCTTGGGCAGCATGAGCGGCTCGATGCAATCGCGCATGAAGTCACGATGCCATTCGTCGAGCTGCGCCATCTCGGTACGGCCCAGAATCTCCAGGCTGAAGTTCAGATAGTCAGTGAGGTTCAAGGTCCCGGCCAGATAATCCTGATAAAACTCGTCGTTGCGGGTTTTGTAGGTAACAGCGTCGAGGATGCCGCGTTCGCACAGGTAATCCCCCCACGCGTGATCGCTGTCGCCGCCCAGAAGGGTGTTGTCGAGGTCGAATAAAGCCAGACGCATGCGGTTACTCGCTGAAATAGTTGAAAAAAGAGCACCAGAATACGAGGTTTTCACAACTCTTCACATAACCTGCTAAGCCTCGTTGCTGCCGTGAGCGCCTTTGTGGAACAATGCGGTGACATGCGTTTGCGAGGTTGTTGCCGTGATCGACCCCGATGGTTTCCGTCCTAATGTCGGGATAATTCTGACAAACGACTCCGGCCAAGTCCTATGGGCTCGGCGAATCAACCAAGATGCCTGGCAGTTTCCACAGGGTGGTATCAACCCACAGGAGACGCCGGAAGACGCTCTTTATCGTGAATTGAACGAAGAAGTCGGGCTGGAACGTGAAGATGTGCAAATTCTTGCCTGCACTCGGGGCTGGTTGCGCTATCGTCTGCCGCAACGACTGGTCAGAACGCACAGCCAACCGCTGTGCATCGGCCAGAAGCAAAAATGGTTTCTCCTGCGCCTGGTCTCCAACGAGCAACGGGTGCGGATGGATTTGACCGGGAAACCGGAGTTCGATGGCTGGCGCTGGGTCAGTTATTGGTATCCGCTGGGTCAGGTGGTGACATTCAAGCGCGAGGTGTATCGACGCGCACTCAAAGAGCTTGCCCCGCGCCTTTTATCGCGCGACTGACACGGAGTTCGACCCCGAGCCATGCTCAATACGCTGCGCAAGATCGTCCAGGAAGTTAACTCCGCCAAGGATCTCAAGGCGGCGTTGGGGATTATTGTGTTACGCGTCAAAGAGGCCATGGGCAGCCAAGTCTGCTCGGTCTATTTGCTCGATCCCGAAAGCAATCGCTTCGTGCTGATGGCAACCGAGGGCCTGAACAAGCGCTCTATCGGCAAAGTCAGCATGGCGCCGAACGAAGGCCTGGTGGGCTTGGTCGGCACCCGTGAAGAACCGCTGAACCTCGAAAACGCAGCCGATCACCCTCGTTATCGCTACTTTGCCGAAACCGGCGAAGAGCGTTACGCATCCTTCCTTGGCGCGCCGATCATCCACCACCGGCGTGTGGTGGGCGTGTTGGTGATCCAGCAAAAGGAGCGTCGCCAGTTTGACGAGGGCGAGGAAGCTTTCCTCGTCACCATGAGCGCGCAGCTCGCGGGCGTTATCGCGCACGCCGAAGCCACTGGCTCGATCCGCGGTCTGGGTCGCCAGGGCAAAGGCATTCAGGAAGCCAAATTCGTTGGCGTCGCCGGTTCTCCCGGTGCGGCGGTCGGCGTGGCGGTGGTCATGTTGCCGCCTGCTGATCTGGAAGTAGTCCCGGATAAAACCGTCAGCGACATCCAGGCCGAGCTGGCCTTGTTCCAGACTGCGCTGGAAGGCGTGCGCAGCGATATGCGCGCCCTGTCCGCGAAACTCGCCAATCAGCTGCGTCCGGAAGAGCGCGCGCTGTTCGACGTTTACCTGATGATGCTCGACGACGCCTCTCTGGGCAGCGAAGTGACCAACGTCATCAAGACCGGCCAATGGGCGCAGGGTGCCTTGCGTTCGGTGGTCAACGAGCACGTCAAACGTTTCGAACTGATGGACGACGATTACCTGCGCGAGCGGGCGTCGGACGTCAAGGATCTGGGTCGTCGCTTGCTGGCGTATCTGCAGGAAGCCCGACAGCAGACTCTGGTTTATCCCGACAACACGATCCTGGTCAGCGAAGAGCTTTCGCCGGCCATGCTTGGTGAAGTGCCGGAAGGCAAACTGGTCGGTTTGATTTCGGTACTCGGCTCCGGCAACTCCCACGTGGCGATCCTGGCGCGAGCCATGGGCATTCCTACGGTCATGGGCGTCGTCGATCTGCCTTATTCCAAGGTCGATGGCATCGAGCTGATCGTCGATGGTTATCACGGCGAAGTCTTCACCAACCCTAGCGACGTGATGCGCAAGCAATTCGCCAAGGTGGTCGAGGAGGAGCGCCAGCTGTCTCAGGGGCTGGACGCACTGCGCGAACTGCCTTGCGTGACGCTGGACGGCCATCGCATGCCATTGTGGGTCAACACCGGCCTGCTGGCTGATGTGGCCCGCGCCCAGCAGCGCGGCGCTGAAGGTGTCGGCCTGTATCGGACCGAAGTGCCTTTCATGATTCAGCAGCGCTTCCCGAGTGAAAAAGAACAGCTGGCGATTTATCGCGAGCAGTTGGCCGCGTTCCATCCATTGCCGGTCACCATGCGCAGCCTGGACATCGGCGGCGACAAAGCGCTGTCCTACTTCCCGATCAAGGAAGAAAACCCGTTTCTGGGCTGGCGCGGTATTCGCGTCACCCTCGATCACCCGGAGATTTTCCTGGTGCAGACCCGCGCCATGCTCAAGGCCAGTGAAGGCTTGAACAACCTGCGGATCCTGCTGCCGATGATTTCCAGCACCCACGAAGTGGAAGAGGCGCTGCACCTGATCCACCGCGCCTGGGGTGAAGTGCGAGACGAAGGCACCGACGTGCCGATGCCTCCGGTTGGCGTGATGATCGAAGTCCCGGCGGCGGTGTATCAGACCCGGGATCTAGCGCGTCAGGTGGACTTCCTGTCGGTGGGCTCCAACGACTTGACCCAGTACCTGCTGGCCGTGGATCGCAACAATCCACGGGTCGCCGACCTGTACGACTACCTGCACCCGGCAGTGCTGCAAGCCTTGCAGAACGTTGTGCGCGACGCCCATGCCGAAGGCAAACCGGTGAGTATCTGCGGCGAAATGGCCGGTGATCCTGCTGCTGCCGTGCTGTTGATGGCGATGGGCTTCGACAGCCTGTCGATGAACTCCACCAACCTGCCGAAAGTGAAGTGGATGCTGCGCCAGATCCACCTGAGCAAAGCCAAGGAATTACTGGCCCAACTGATGACCAACGACAACCCGCAAGTGATCAGCAGCTCCCTGCAGCTGGCACTGAAAAACCTCGGGCTGTCGCGGATGATCAATCCGGGGTCGATCAAAGGGCATTGAGCTGACCCGGAACCTGTAGGAGCTGCCGAAGGCTGCGAATTGCGGTTATCAGATATACCCCATTCGCAGCCTTCGGCAGCTCCTACAAGGTCAGAGACACCTCCCCCAATCTCCCGCCATACGGCCCAAAGCTGTGTTCGACAAACCGTCGGCTGCCATCGGCATTTACGATCAGCACGGTGCTGGCGCGGGTGCCGTAGTTCGGGCTGGCGATGAACATACTCGACAGCAACGTCTCGGTCGCGAGGCTGACGCCGGTATCGGGCAGTTCGGCAGTCGGCGCAGTATCCGGGTCACTGAGCAGCGCCATGAGTGCCAGCGGGTCTGGGATGTCCAGTTGCGTTTCGAGGGCGGCCTTGGCTTTTCTGACTTTAGGCCAGGGCGTGTCTAGCCCGGCGTTCGATAACCCATAAACGCCTTCTCCCAGTAAGCATGGCTCAGGCCTGGCGCTGCTCAGGTAATACAGCCGATCACGATTACCGACCAGCAGATTGAAGCCACCGTACTCGTCTGATCGGGAGGCGACGTCTGCCAGATAATTCTCGATCGAATCATCACCGGTCAAAAACTGCGCAACCAGTTCGCCACGAGAGCGATGGCCCAGCGGCAGGGCGGGGTTGCGGATATTGGTCAGCGCCGCGAAACGCCCGTCTGCGTTTACGCCAAGCCAGGTACCGCCAGCTTCAAGATCCCGGCCAGCATAGACGTGTGGCGCGTCGGCCCATTGCGCCAGGGGCTGGGTCGGGCGGGCATAGAATTCGTCACGATTGGCCGCCACGATCAGCGGCTGGGCGTGGGCGGGGCGCCAGGCGAATACGATCAGACACATGCGGTACTCCTTTTTTCAGCCACTCTACGCACCCCTGAAGCTGACTTCCATCGCGCGCTGCTAGAGCCTGGCGTCCCGCTCCGGTAGTATGCCGTTCTCATTTTCGGACTCGCGCAGGGCTGCTGTTCAGCGTGGGTTTACGTTCTCTGCTTTAGTGTTCTGGTTCAGTGCTCGCAAGAGTTTCCCTTTTAAGGAGTCGCAATGCTGCCTTACCCGCAGATTGACCCGGTGGCGGTGGCTATCGGCCCGCTGCAAATTCACTGGTACGGTTTGATGTATCTGGTCGGCATCGGCGGCGCATGGCTGCTGGCTTCGCGCCGCCTGAACAGCTTTGATCCGACCTGGACCAAAGAAAAACTCTCCGACATGATTTTCTGGCTGGCCATGGGCGTGATCGTCGGTGGGCGGCTGGGTTATGTGCTGTTCTATGATCTGCCTGCGTACATCGCCAATCCACTGCTGATCTTCGAGGTCTGGAAGGGCGGCATGGCGTTCCACGGCGGGTTTGTCGGCGTGATGCTGGCGGCGTGGTTTTTCGCCCGGCGCAATGGCAAGTCGTTCTTTGAACTGATGGACTTCATCGCGCCCATGGTGCCGATTGGTCTGGGTGCAGGTCGTATCGGCAACTTCATCAACGCCGAGCTATGGGGCAAGCCGACCGATGTGCCGTGGGCCATGGTTTTCCCGCGTTTCAGCGATCCGGCGCAGTTGGCCCGTCACCCGTCGCAGCTGTATCAGTTCGCGCTGGAAGGTGTCGCGTTGTTCCTGATCCTGTATCTGTTCTCGCGCAAACCCCGCCCGACCATGGCGATTTCCGGCATGTTCGCGCTTTTCTACGGGATTTTCCGCTTCATCGTCGAGTTCGTCCGCGTGCCGGATGCACAGTTGGGCTACCTGGCGTGGGGTTGGTTGACCATGGGTCAGGTGCTCAGCCTGCCGATGATCATCGCGGGCGCCGTGCTGATCTGGCTGGCGTACAATCGCGCACCCGCGGTCAAAACGGTTTAACACCGAAACGCCGGGCGTTGCTGCCCGGCGGTTTCATCGATGCAGGTAATTTATGAAGCAATATCTGGAATTAGTCGCCCACGTCATCAAGAACGGGACGCTGCAGGCCAACCGCACTGGCGTTAAGACCATCAGCTTTCCCGGCGCGATGCTGCGCTACGACCTCAAGGAAGGCTTCCCGGCGATCACCACCCGGCGCATGGCTTTCAAATCCGCGATTGGCGAGATGGTCGGATTTCTGCGGGGCGTGAACAATGCCGCCGAATTCCGCGAGCTGGGCTGCAAGGTCTGGGACCAGAACGCCAACGAAAACGCCCAATGGCTGGATAACCCGTTCCGCAAGGGCGAGGACGATCTGGGCGAAATCTACGGCGTGCAGTGGCGCAAGTGGCCTGCCTACAAGCGCATCGACTTGAGCAACCCGAAAGCCATCGAGCTGGCGATCAGTCAGGGCTATCAGCAGATTGCTCAGTCCGAAGAAGACGGTCAGGCCTACGTTGTGCTGTACAAGGCCATCGATCAGATTCGCCAGTGCGTCGACACCATCATCAAGGATCCGGGCAGCCGTCGTATCCTGTTCCACGGCTGGAACTGCGCGCAGCTGGATGAAATGGCCTTGCCGCCCTGCCACCTGCTGTACCAGTTCCACCCGAATCAGGAGACCAAAGAAATCTCCCTGACGCTGTACATCCGCTCCAATGACCTGGGCCTCGGCACGCCATTCAACCTGACCGAAGGCGCTGCGCTGCTCAGCCTGATCGGCCGCCTGACCGGCTACACGCCGCGCTGGTTCACGTATTTCATCGGCGATGCCCATGTCTACGAAAACCACCTGGACATGCTCAACGAGCAGCTCAAACGCGAACCGTATCCGATGCCGAAGCTGGTGATATCCGACCGTGTGCCGGAATTCGCCAAGACCGGTGTGTATCAGCCTGAATGGCTTGAGCAGATCGAGCCTTCGGACTTCTCGCTGGAAGGGTACGAGCATCATCCGGCGATGACTGCGCCGATGGCGGTTTAATACCTGTTGGCGCGAAACGTGGGACCGGCTTTAGCCGGGAAGAGGCCTGTACATCCGACGCCTCTGTGTCGTCTGAACTACCGCCTTCCCGGCTAAAGCCGGTCCCACTATCAATCAAGCAGCCCCATCAATGCCCATGACTCCTGCCCACATGGGAGTGCTCTACATCAGCGGTCGCTACGCTGCCGCTGACTTCCAGTCGATCCAGAATCCCGCAATGATCCGGTGAACCCTCGCCGCAACGTTCGCGCAAGTCCAGTAGCTGTGTCTGCAAGGCTTGCAGGCTGGCGATGCGGTCGTTGACGTGCTGGATATGCTCATCGATCAGCGCATTGACACTCACGCACTGGTCCTGCGGGCTGTCGCGCAGGTTGAGCAGGCTGCGGATTTCTTCAAGGGTCATATCCAGGCTGCGGCAATTGCGGATGAAGGTCAGCCGCTCGACATGCGCCTGGGTGTACAACCGATAGTTGCCATCACTGCGCGCCGGGGCTGGCAGCAGGCCCTCGCGCTCGTAATAACGGATGGTTTCCACCTGCGCATCGGTCAGTTTGGCCAGTTCGCCAATCTTCATGGTCGTTGATCCAATTTGAATGCTTGACCCTATAGTGGCTACAGGGTGTTCACTTGGCAACAAGCAAGTCAAAGGACCGGACCATGAGCCAGATGACACCCGTCGAGGGCAAGCACGACCACGCCGAACACGACCATTCGCAGCACGACCATTCACAACATGAGCATGCCGAAAAAACGCATGATCACGCTGTGCATGCCCACAGCTGCTGTTCTTCGAAAGCCGCCCCTGCCGTGGTGTCGTTCACGGATGCGCCTGCATCGGGCGGCCAACTCAGTACTTTCCGTATCGAACAGATGGATTGCCCTACGGAGCAGACGCTTATTCAGAACAAGCTCGGCAAGCTGGCGGGCGTGCAGAAGCTTGAATTCAATCTGATCAATCGTGTGTTGGGCGTCTGGCATGAGTTGCCTTCCACCGACCCTATTCGCGATGCCATTGCCTCCTTGGGCATGCAGGCCGAGCCGATTGAAGAGGGCGCCGAAGCCGCGCCAGCCCCGGTGGTCAAAAAAGCCTGGTGGCCGCTGGCGTTGTCCGGCGTCACAGCGCTGGCAGCCGAGGTCATTCACTTTGCAGCGCTGGCGCCTACCTGGGTGGTCGCCCTTGTGGCGCTGGTGTCCATCCTCAGCGGCGGTTTGGGTACCTATAAGAAAGGGTGGATTGCGCTCAAAAACCTCAACCTGAACATCAATGCTCTGATGAGCATCGCCGTGACTGGCGCAGTGCTGATCGGGCAATGGCCGGAAGCGGCGATGGTGATGTTCCTGTTCACCGTTGCTGAGTTGATCGAGGCCAAGTCCCTGGACCGCGCCCGCAATGCCATCAGCGGCTTGATGCAATTGACCCCTGAGCTGGCCACCGTGCAGCAGGCTGATGGTCAATGGCTAGAAGTGGACGCCAAAAGCATCGAGTTGGGCGCTATCGTTCGGGTAAAACCCGGCGAGCGGGTGGCGCTGGACGGCGAGGTGGTTGCCGGTAATTCGACCATCGACCAGGCACCGATCACCGGCGAAAGCCTGCCCGTGGAAAAAACCATCGGCGACAAGGTGTTTGCCGGGACCATCAACCAGGCTGGCTCGCTGGAATACCGGGTGACCGCCGCTGCCAACAACTCCACTCTGGCGCGGATCATCCATGCTGTGGAAGCTGCTCAGGGTTCACGGGCGCCGACCCAGCGTTTCGTCGACAGCTTCTCGCGCATCTACACCCCGGCGGTATTCCTCTTCGCGCTGGGGGTCGCGATCATCCCGCCGCTGTTCATGGGGGCGGTCTGGTTCGACTGGATCTACCGCGCCCTGGTATTGCTGGTGGTGGCTTGCCCTTGTGCGTTGGTGATTTCAACGCCTGTGACCATCGTCAGCGGTCTGGCAGCGGCGGCCCGCAAAGGCATCTTGATCAAGGGCGGCGTGTACCTGGAGATGGGCCACAAGCTGGATTATCTCGCGCTGGATAAAACCGGAACTATTACCCACGGCAAGCCGGTGCAGACCGATTACGTGTTGCTTGAGCCCACCGCTGCCGACCTCGCCCCTGCTGTGGCTGCGAGTCTGGCGGGGCGTTCCGATCACCCGGTTTCCCAGGCGATTGCCAAGGCGGCTGAGCAAGGCGCAACGGCTCACGAAGTCAGCGCTTTCGAAGCCCTGGCCGGTCGAGGTGTGCGCGGCGAGATCAAAGGCGAGCTTTACCATCTGGGCAACCATCGTCTGGTTGAAGAACTTGGTCTGTGTTCACCTCAGCTTGAAGCGCAGCTCGATGCATTGGAGCAGCAGGGCAAAAGCGTCGTGTTGTTGCTTGATAAATCGGGCCCGCTGGCGCTGTTCGCCGTGGCCGACACCGTGAAAGACAGCAGCCGCGAAGCGATTCAGCAGCTGCATGAGCTGGGGGTCAAAACCCTGATGCTCACCGGGGACAACCCGCACACCGCCAAAGCCATCGCCGCGCAAGTAGGTATTGATTCAGCCCAGGGCAACCTGATGCCGACGGACAAGCTGGAGGCGATTGAAGCGTTGTACGCCAAAGGTCATCGGGTCGGGATGGTCGGCGACGGCATCAACGACGCGCCTGCACTGGCGCGTTCGGAGATTGGTTTCGCCATGGCTGCCGCCGGGACGGATACCGCGATTGAAACCGCCGATGTCGCCCTGATGGACGATGATCTGCGCAAGATCCCTGCGTTTATTCGCCTGTCGCAGCGGACCTCGGCGGTGCTCAAGCAGAACATCTACCTGGCGCTGGTGATCAAGGCGATCTTCCTGGTGATGACCTTTGCAGGCATGGCAACCATGTGGATGGCAGTGTTTGCCGACATGGGCGTGAGTCTGCTGGTGGTGTTCAATGGGTTGCGGTTGTTGAAGAAGTAAATCGCACCGCTATCCCTGTAGGAGCTGCCGAAGGCTGCGAAAGCGATTCTCCTGACACACCGCTTTCGCAGCCTTCGGCAGCTCCTACAGATTTAACGTCCGTATTTAGCTTTGCCCCAATTGATCATCCCCTCCACCAACTCCCTCAACACCACCCGCGTCGGATCAGCCAGGTCCGGCCGGTAGTGGAACGGGACGAATTCATCCATGTAAGTCGCTTGCACCAGCTCCAGCTGCACGGCGTGGATGTTGTTGGCCGGGTCGCCGTAGTGGCGGGTGATGTGGCCGCCTTTGAAGCGGCCGTTGAGCACGTGGCTGTAATCGGTGGCTGCCGCGCAGGTGGCTTCCAGGCGTTTGGCTAACTCTTCATCGCAGCTGGCGCCGTTGAAGGTGCCGAGGTTGAAGTCCGGCAAGCGACCGTCGAACAGATGCGGGATGTGGCCGCGGATCGAGTGGGCATCGAACAGCAGCGCATAGCCGAATTCGTCTCTGAGCCTTGCCAGTTCCTGCTCCAGGGTCTGGTGGTAGGGCGTCCAGATCTGCTCAAGGTAGCTCGCCCGTTCTTCTGCGCTGGGCGCCTGGCCGTCCTTGAACAGCGGCACGCCGTCGAACAGGATCGACGGGAACAGCCCGGTGGTTGCGCCGGCATACAGCGGCTTGTCGTCAGAGGGGCGATTAAGGTCGATGACGAAACGCGAATACTCAGCGGCCAGGGTGCTGGCGCCCAGTTCAGCCGCGAAGTCGTAAAGCTGCGGGATGTGCCAGTCGGTGTCCGGCAGGCTCAAGGCCTCGTCCACCAGCCCTGCGTCGACCGTTGGCGTCAAGCGCAGGCCCGCGTGAGGCATGCTGATCAGCAGCGGCACACGGCCGCGAGAAAATTTCAGAACGGTGTCCATGAGTCTCTCCTAAAAAGCATTCTTCTGAATTGAAATGCTTCCTGTAGGAGTGAGCTTGCTCGCGATAGCGGTGTACCAGTAAAACAACTTCGTCTGATTAAACGCTATCGCGAGCAAGCTCACTCCTACAGGTCCTACGTCTGCCACGCGTTCGCGGTGTGCCAGGCAGATTTCCGGGATTGTGCTAAATCGTGGATTCAACCCCATGCCGCACGATACGTTTGTCCAGATCACCTGCCAGCCAATACGCCAGGTCAGCAGGCCGTTCGATGTCCCAGGCCACGAAGTCCGCGACTTTGCCGACTACCAGCGAGCCGTGGGTGTCGCCCAGCCCGAGGGCTTTGGCCGCATGAATCGTCACGCCCGCCAGCGCTTCTTCCGGGGTCATGCGGAACAAGGTGCAGGCCATGTTCAGCATCAGGCGCAAAGATAGCGCAGGCGACGTGCCGGGGTTGAGGTCGCTGGCGATGGCGATGTTCACGCCGTGTTTGCGCAGCGCGTCCATGGGAGGCAACTGGGTTTCGCGCAGGAAGTAGTAAGCGCCGGGCAGCAATACAGCCACGGTTCCGGCCGCGCCCATGGCGATGGCATCGGCCTCGGTCATGAACTCCAGGTGATCCGCCGACAGGGCTTTGTAACGCGCTGCCAGACTCGAACCCGCCAGCGGCGACAGCTGTTCGGCATGCAGCTTAACCGGCAAGCCCAATTGCCCGGCACTGATAAATACCTGCTCGACCTGCGCCGGGGAAAACGCCAGGTACTCGCAAAACGCATCCACCGCGTCCACCAAACCTTCTTCGGCCAGGGCGGGCAACATCTCGCTGCAGATGTGATTGATGTAATCGTCGGCGCGGTCAGCGTATTCCGGCGGCAAAGCGTGGGCCGCCAGACAGGTGCTGCGCACGGTCACCGGCAGCGTGTTACCGAGGCGGCGGATGACCCGCAGCAATTTGCGCTCGCTGGCCAGGTCCAGGCCGTAGCCGGACTTCATCTCCACCGTGGTCACGCCATCCTTGAGCAGGTGGCGCAAACGGCGTTCGGCGCTTTCATACAGCTCATCTTCACTGGCCGCGCGAGTGGCGCGCACGGTGCTGGCAATGCCGCCGCCTGCTGCGGCTATTTCGGCGTAACTCACACCTTGCAGTCGCTGCTCGAATTCACCGCTGCGATTGCCGCCGAACACGGTGTGGGTGTGGCAATCAATCAGGCCCGGCGTGACCCACGCACCGTTGAGGTCAATGACGCTGTCATAGCTTGATTCGATGAGCTGAGCCTGCGGCCCTATCCATTCAATCAACGCTCCGGAGGTCACGATGGCCGCGTGCTCAATGATCGAGTATTTACCTTGCGCCATGCTTGCGACGTGACAGTGTTTCCAGAGCGTTTTCATTTCCAGTCTCCGCGTTACCGATGAGTGATGGATGAGTGATCGGGGCGTTTCGGCGTGCCCGGTTTGACCCATAAATAGTAGGCGGCGACCAGCAACACCACCCAGACTGCGCCGACGATCAACGCCATGCGGTTGTCCGGGAAGTAGCCCAGCACACCGAAGATAAACAGCATGAACACGATGGCGGCCGCTGGCGCATAAGGCCAGAACGGCACCGGGAATTTCAGTTGAGCGGCTTCTTCGCGGCTCATCTGGCGGCGCATGGCGACCTGAGTGAGCAGGATCATCAGCCACACCCAGACCGTGGCGAAGGTTGCTATGGACGCGATCAGCAGGAACACGTTTTCCGGGATCAGGTAGTTCAGCAACACGCCGCCCAGCAGCGCAACGCCCATGACCAGCACGGTCATCCACGGCACGCCTTGCTCCGACAGTTTCGAGAAGGCAGCAGGTGCCTGACCCTGTTGCGCCAGGCCGTACATGATCCGGCCCGCGCCGAACACGTCGCTGTTGATTGCCGAAACGGCGGCGGAAATCACCACGATGTTGAGCAATGCAGCCGCCCACGGGAAACCGAGGCTGGCGAAAATCTGCACGAATGGGCTGTTTTCCTTGCTGATCTGCGTCCACGGGAACAGCGCCATGAGCACAAACAGGGTCAGCACGTAGAACAGCAAAATCCGCAGCGGCACCGAGTTGATGGCGCGGGGGATGGTCTGTTGCGGATCCTTGGCTTCACCCGCAGTGATGCCGATGATTTCGATACCGCCGAAGGCAAACATCACCACCGCGAAGCAGGCGATCAGGCCGCCGATGCCATTGGGCATGAAGCCGCCGTGAGCCCACAGGTTGCTGATCCCCGACACCGATTCGCCGCTGCCCGACAGGTTGACGCCAAACAGCAGCAGGCCCAAGCCGGCAACGATCATCGCGACAATGGCGCTGACTTTCAGGAGTGACAGCCAGAACTCGGTTTCGCCGAAGACTTTGACGTTGCACAGGTTCAGCGCGCCGATCAGAAACACGATGCTCAAGACCCAGATCCAGCGCGGCACGTCCGGGAACCAGAACGCCATGTAGATACCGAACGCAGTTACGTCCGCGATGCAGACAATGATCATTTCAAAGGCGTAGGTCCAGCCCAGCACGAAGCCAGCCATGGGGCCCAGGTAAGTGCTGGCATATTCGCCGAACGAGCCCGATACCGGGTTGTGCACCGCCATCTCACCGAGGGCGCGCATGACCATGAACACCGCTGCGCCGCCGATCAGGTAGGCAAGCAAAACCGCCGGGCCTGCCATCTGGATGGCGGACGCCGACCCATAGAACAACCCGGTGCCGATGGCCGAACCCAAGGCCATGAAGCGAATGTGGCGAGCCGAAAGCCCGCGTTTCAAACCTTGCTGTGACGTCATTTCAATCCAATCCGGTTTCTTTCCAGCGAACTGCCAGTTACTCAGGGCGCGAAGGATACCTGCTGGTTGGGGTCGACCAAATCCATCTCTGATCGGGTGTCGCCTGGCTGACATCCGGTGTCATGGATGTCTATACGTCTCGTGCGGCTGGAACTCACCAAGTCAGTGGGACCGGCTTTAGCCGGGAAGAGGCCGGGACAGGCGCTGAATTTTTCCCTGCCGATCCACTGCCTTCCCGGCTAAAGCCGGTCCCACAGATGAATGTGGTCATCTGTAGGAGCTGCCGAAGGCTGCGAAGGCTATTCACCTGACACACCGCTGTTCGCAGCCTTCGGCAGCTCCTACAAGGGGAGGGCGCCAAGTACTTTCACCAACATGTCCTCACTCCTCAGCACCTTCGCGCTGCTGGCAATATCCGGTGCCAGCCAGCGGTCTACGTCGTAAGGCGGCACGGTTTCGCGCAGCAGTCGCCACGCGGCATCGGTGCCGACGCCAAAGCGTTGGCTCTTGAGAAATTCAAACGCCTGGGCCGCCAGCAAGTATTCGATGGCCAGAATCTGCGTGGTGTTATCCAGCACCTTGTGCAGCTTCAATGCCGCGTTGGTGCCCATGCTCAAGTGATCTTCCTGCAAGCCCGAGGTCACGAAGTTATCGGTGACGGCCGGCTGCGCCAGCTGGCGGTTTTCTGCACACAGGGAAGCGGCAACGTACTGAACAATCATCATCCCCGAGTTGACCCCCGGCTGGGCGACCAGGAACGCCGGCAGGTTGCTGATGGTCGGGTTGATCAGCCGGTCCAGCCTGCGTTCGGCAATCGAGCCCAGCTCAGCCACTGCAATCGCCAGTAAATCAGCCGCCATGGCAACCGACTGGCCATGAGGGTTGGCCTGGGATACCACGCGATAAGCCTCGGGCGTACCCAGCAGCAACGGGTTATCTGTGGCCGAGTTCAGTTCGATTTCGATCTGCCGGGTCGCATGCACCCATTGATCGCGAGTCGCGCCGTGAACCTGCGGGATCGAGCGGACACTCAACGCATCCTGAGTACGAATGCCGCGGCTGTTGATCACCATCTCGCTGCCTTCCAGCAGCTTGCGCAAGTTGCTGCCAACGATCTGCATACCAGGGTGCGGCTTGAGGGCGATGATCTCGGCGTCAAAAGCATTGATCTGGCCGCCGAGGGCTTCGAAGCTCATGGCGCCGATCACATCCGCCCATTGGCTCAGGCGTTGGGTGTCGGCGACGGCCAGACAGCTAAGGCCGGTCATGCACGGTGTGCCGTTGACCAGACAAAGCCCGTCTTTCGCCCCCAGCAGCACCGGCCCGAGCCGTTCAGCCTCCAGCGCCTGCTGTGCTGGCATGATCTGGCCGCAATAGCTCACGTCGCCGACACCCAGCAACGCGATGCCGATGTGCGCCATGTGGGTCAGATAGCCCACCGAACCTTGAGACGGAACCAGCGGGGTGATCTGCCGGTTGAGCAAGTCCAGCAACGCTTCGACGACCTGTCGATGCAGCCCGGATTTGCCCTGGCTGTAGTTGATGATTGCTGCGCAGATGATCGCCCGGGTCTGTTCGTTGGACAGCGGCGCGCCCACGCCGCAGGCATGGCTGAGCAGCGTATTGCGCGACAACTGGCTCAGTTGCTCGCCTTCGAGGGCCACATTGCACAGCGCGCCGAGCCCGGTGTTGATGCCATACGCCCGCTCGCCGCTGGCAATAATGCGCTCGACGATGGCCTGGGCATTGTCGATCCGCGCCCAGGCACTGGCCGAAAGCGCCAGCTGCGCACCCTGTCGAGCGACTGCGACCACCTGCTGCCAGCGGACCGGACCTTCACCAATGACCACTTGTTCGACAGGGGACATCTGCACGCTTCCTTACAAAGTGACGGCGCGTCGCTGCACGAAACGATCAACGTATTCGTCGGCGGGGGAGTAGAGAATTTCTTTCGGGGTGCCGACCTGAATCAACTGCCCGTCCTTGAGAATCGCGATGCGATTGCCGATGCGCACGGCTTCGTCGAGGTCGTGGGTGATGAACACGATGGTTTTCTTCAGGTTGCTTTGCAGCTCCAGTAACTGGTCCTGCATCTCGGCGCGGATCAGCGGATCGAGCGCGCTGAAGGCTTCGTCCATGAGGATGATGTCGGTGTCCGCCGCCAATGCCCGGGCCAACCCGACCCGCTGACGCATGCCGCCGGAAAGCTGATGGGGGTATTTGTTTTCGTAGCCTTGCAGGCCCACGGTATTGATCCAGTGCCGGGCGCGTTCGACGCAGTGCTCTTTGCTTTCACCGCGCACTTTCAGGCCGTAGGCCACGTTGTCCTGCACGGTCCTGTGGGGCAGCAGGCCGAAGCTCTGGAACACCATGCTGATTTTTTTGCGACGGAATTGGCGCAGGGCCTCCATGTCGTACTGCAGGATGTCTTCGCCGTCGACCAGGATTTCCCCGCTGGTGGGATCGATCAGCCGATTGAAGTGCCGCACCAAGGTGGACTTGCCCGAACCTGACAGGCCCATGATCACGAAGATTTCGCCGCTGCCAATCGACAGCGACAAGTCGTTCACGCCCACCACACAGCCGGTCTTGGCCAGCACCTGATCCTTGCTCTGGTTCTGGCGGACCATTTCCAGCGCGTCCTTGTGACGGTTGCCGAAAATCTTGTACACGTTGCGGACCACGATTTTGTCGGGCTCTGAAGTGCTCATTTGTTCGCCTCATGTCGTGGTCGGCCGTAAGCCTGAGTGATACGGTCGATGACCACCGCGAGAATCACAATCGCCAGCCCGGCTTCGAGGCCGCGCCCGACGTTGAGGGTCTGGATACCCACCAGAACGTCTTCGCCCAGGCCGCGTGCGCCGATCATTGAGGCGATTACCACCATCGACAGGGCCATCATCGTGGTCTGGTTGATCCCGGCCATGATGCTTGGCAACGCCAGGGGCAATTGCACGCCGAACAGCTGCTGCCAGCGATTGGCGCCGAAAGCGTTGATGGCTTCCATGACTTCGCCGTCCACCTGACGAATGCCCAGATCGGTCAGACGAATCAGCGGCGGCGCGGCGTAGATCACTGTGGCGAAAATCGCCGGGACCTTGCCCAGACCGAACAGCATCAGCACCGGAATCAGGTACACGAAGCTGGGCATGGTCTGCATGATGTCCAGCAGCGGCATCAGCACCGAGCGCAGACGATTGCTGCGCGCCGAAAGAATGCCCAGCGGAATGCCGATGATTACCGAGATCAGCGTCGCTACCAGCATCAGCGCCAGGGTCTGCATCAGCTTGTCCCACAGCCCGACGGCGCCCACCAGGAACAGCAGGCCAACGATGACCAGCGTGGTGGTTATTTTGCGCGTCGCATGCCAGGCAATCCCGCCGACAATCGCCAGCATCAGCCACCACGGCGCCATGCGCAGCAGGCCTTCCAGATTGACGATGGCCCACAGCAGCGTGTCGGAGATCTGCCGGAACACATCGCCGTAATTGGTCACCAGCGCATCAACCCAGTCGTTGACCAGATTGGCGATGGAGAATGTGAAGCTTTCGGGGAACATAAGGTGCTCTCGTTTTTATTTGTTGGAGCGAGGCTTGCCCGCGAAGAGGCCAGTACAGTCGACGAATGATTGTTCAGATACAACGCCTTCGCGGGCAAGCCTCGCTCCAACAGGTCCGTGTTGGCCGCGTTTTACCTACAACGAAGCATCCACCTTTTTCGCCGCGTCTTCAGTCACCCACGCATGCCAGACTTCCGGGTGTTCCTTGAGGAATATCTTGGCCAGCTTCGGTGATTCGATGCGGTCCTTGGTCATGCGCGCCAGGTTCTCGTTCAGCAGGTCAATCGGGATATTGACCTTCTCCATGACGGCCACCAGTTCCGGTGCCTGTTCGTGGAAAGCCTTGGACAAGCCGACCTTGATCTCGATGTTCTTGTTCACGCCAGCTTTCTCTTCCAGACGCACCATATCAACCTGGCCCATCAGCGGAGTCGGTGACCAGTAGTAAGTCAGGATCGGTTCGCCACGCTTGTAGCTGGAGAGAATCGCCGCATCCAGCGCCGGGCCGGTGCCTGGGCGGAAGTTGGTGTACTTGCTTTCCAGGTCGTAGCTTTTGAGCATTTCGCTGTTTTCCAGCTCGCAGGTCCAGCCCGCCGGGCAGTTGTAAAAACGGCCTTTGCCTGGCTCTTCGGCGTCCTTGAACAGTGCAGAGTATTTGGCCAGATCGCTGATGGATTTCAGATCAGGCGCTTTGGCTTCCAATTTGCGCTTGGCGTCGCCTTCGATCACGTAACGCGGCACGTACCAGCCTTCAACCGCGCCTTTGACCGGGCTGCCGACGCCGACCACTTTTCCGGCTTTTTCGGCTTTGTTCCACACTTCACTGCGGCCGACCCATTCCTCGGCGAAGACCTGGATGTCGTTGGTGCTCAGAGCGTTTTCCATGGTGATGGAGTTGCCGGGCAGGCTGTCGACTTCACAGCCATAACCCTTGTTCAGGACCACCTGCAGCACGTCAGTGAGCAGCATGGCGCTTTCCCAGTTCAGCCCGGCGAACTTCACCGGCTTGCCGGATTCGCACCATCCGGCCGCCTGGCTGGCACCCGCGCCGGTGAGCAAACCTGCTGAAATCAATGTTGCCAACAGCGCCTTCTTGGTTCTCATGGTGTGAAGCTCCTCGCGAATGGGTGGGGGCAGTTTCCAGATCAAATGCTGATACCAGGACACTTGACGGTCCTTTGGGGTGGTCGGTTCACTGAGCGGTGCAATCTCACATCAAGCGCAGAACCTGTGGGACCGGCTTTAGCCGGGAAGGGGCCAGTACATCCGCCGCATTTTCTGCGCTAGATGCAATGCCTTCCCGGCTAAAGCCGGTCCCACAAGTGTTGGCTAGCCCTTGATCATCGGCAGGTTCAAACCCTTTTCATTCGCGCAGTCGATCGCAATCTGGTAACCCGCATCTGCATGGCGCATCACACCTGTGGCCGGGTCGTTGTGCAGGACGCGGGCGATGCGTTCGGCGGCTTCGTCTGTGCCGTCGCAGACGATCACCATCCCCGAATGCTGCGAGAAGCCCATGCCGACACCGCCGCCGTGGTGCAGCGAAACCCAGGTCGCGCCGCTGGCAGTGTTGAGCAGGGCGTTGAGCAGCGGCCAGTCGGACACGGCGTCGGAGCCATCCTGCATGGATTCGGTTTCACGGTTCGGGCTGGAGACTGAACCTGAGTCCAGATGGTCGCGGCCAATCACCACTGGAGCCGACAGCTCGCCACTGCGGACCATCTCGTTGAACGCCAACCCGAGCTTGGCGCGCTGGCCCAGCCCAACCCAGCAGATACGTGCTGGCAGACCCTGGAAGGCAATGCGCTCGCGGGCCATGTTCAGCCAGTTGTGCAGATGCGCATCGTCCGGGATCAATTCTTTGACTTTGGCGTCGGTCTTGTAGATGTCTTCCGGATCGCCCGACAGCGCGGCCCAGCGGAACGGTCCTACGCCACGGCAGAACAATGGACGAATGTAAGCAGGGACAAATCCGGGGAAGTCGAAGGCGTTTTCCACGCCTTCTTCCTTGGCCATCTGACGGATGTTGTTGCCGTAGTCAAAGGTCGGAATGCCCATTTTCTGGAAGGCGAGCATGGCTTCTACGTGGACGGCCATAGACTGCTTGGCGGCTTTGACCACGGCGGCGGGCTCGGTCAGCGAGCGGGCGCGGTATTCGTCCCAGCTCCAGCCTTTGGGCAGGTAGCCATTTAGCGGGTCGTGGGCGCTGGTCTGGTCGGTGACCATGTCTGGGCGCACGCCACGACGGACCATCTCCGGCAGGATTTCGGCCGCGTTGCCACAGAGGGCGATGGAGATGGCTTTGCCTTCGGCGGTGTATTTGGCGATACGCGCCAGAGCGTCGTCCAGGTCCACGGCTTGTTCATCGACATAGCGGGTCTTGAGGCGGAAGTCGATGCGGCTCTGCTGGCATTCGATATTCAGCGAGCTGGCCCCGGCCATGCCTGCGGCCAGCGGTTGCGCACCGCCCATGCCGCCCAGACCTGCGGTCAGTACCCACTTGCCCTTGAGGCTGCCGTTGTAATGCTGGCGACCGGCTTCGACGAAGGTTTCGTAAGTGCCCTGAACGATGCCCTGGCTGCCGATGTAGATCCAGCTGCCAGCGGTCATCTGGCCGTACATCGCCAGGCCCTTGGCATCCAGTTCGTTGAAGTGTTCCCAGCTGGCCCAGTGCGGCACCAGGTTGGAGTTGGCGATCAATACGCGCGGCGCGTTGCTGTGGGTCTTGAACACGCCCACCGGTTTGCCGGACTGCACCAGCAGGGTTTCGTCATCGTTGAGATTGGTCAGGCTTTCGACAATCTTGTCGTAGCATTCCCAGTTGCGCGCGGCGCGACCGATGCCGCCGTAAACCACCAGTTCTTTAGGGTTCTCGGCCACTTCAGGATCAAGGTTGTTCATCAGCATGCGCAGTGGCGCTTCGGTCATCCAGCTCTTCGCGGTGAGCTTGGTGCCACGTGCGGCGCGGACTTCAACGTCACGGTAACGGGTCCAGTGTTGGTTATTCTCAGTCACGAAAGAGCTCCTTGGTGATCGGCACAATGCACTTGGCTTTACTTGTATGTACAAGCATATGCAATTGAAATACCAACTCTTGGGCGCACCGCAAAACCACTGACCCAACCCACCTGTAGGAGTGAGCTTGCTCGCGATAGCTCAAGGCTAGTCGATGTGTATCAACTGGTCTGACACTATCGCGAGCAAGCTCACTCCTACAGTAAATCGCGCAAATTCAATAGGTTATGTTCTTGACGAAGAGGCTGCGTGTGCGGGGCAGGGAGACGTGGAGCGATAACCGGGAATTAAAAAGCCAGCGCTTGGGAGGGATAGAGCGCCCAACAAACGAGTCGTCAAAGGGTGTTACGAGTCGCTCCCTTCTGGGGCGCTGGGTAACAAGATGGTGCGCGGTTGGCTCAGATAACCTTGACCGCACGCCCAATGAACTGGATTGGTCCGGTGGGTTTGCCGATGGGCGAACCGGTGGCCTGTTCGAGCGTCAACTCAAACAGTTGATTGGCTTGCAGTGGCGGCAGTTTATCCAGCGGCACCTGAAGGCTTTGCCCCGGCTTGACCAGGCCAAGGGAGACCGGGCCTTGCCAGTCATCACCCTTGGTCCAGAACTCCAGTGCCTTGTCGGCGGGCACTTCGGTAACGCTCAGCGGGATCAGCTGGATTTCCTGAGAATTGCTGGCTTGAATCACCCAGCCCGGGGCCTTGTCCTGAGGCGCGACCAGCACCACCAGATAAGACGGCGCAGGTGTGGATCTGGACTGGGTCAACAGCGTCATGCCCAGCACTAATGATGCAGCGAGACCCGCACCGGCAAGGCCGCGCCAGATCGACAGGTTATTCCACCAGGTTTGCACGTCGCGTTTAGCCGACTGCGCAGGCGCGAGCAAATCATCCAGGCTGCGCTCGATGCGCGCCCACAACCTTGGCGGCGGGGTTTGCGGTTCGACCATTGCAGTCAGCGGCAGCAGGCGCTCTTCCCATGCGTCGACCGCCGCTCGTAACGCAGGCTCATGGGGCAGCCGGCGTTCTACTTCGATTCGTTGTTGGGCAGACAATGTGCCCAACACATATTCACCGGCCAACTCGTTGAGCGGTTTTTGCGGTTCAGTGCCCGAAGTGTTGCTCATCCGATGCACTCCCGTAATGCATTCAGGCTGCGCTTGATCCAGGCCTTTACAGTGCCCAGCGGCGCGCCGATTTTCTGTGCAATCTCTTGATGCGAATAACCGTCTACATACGCGTGGAACACACAGTTGCGGCGCACGGGTTCAAGCTGATCGAGACAGAACTCGATGCGGCCCGGATTCACCCGCCAGTCGAAGCTATCCACGGTTTCGTTCCAGCCTTCCAGGGTTGCCTGCGCTTCAGCGTCGTCTTCATCGTCTGCGCTCTGCACTTCACGGGCATTGTTGCGGATGGCGTTGAGCGCCAGATGCCGGGTGATGGTGAACATCCAGCCACGGGCCGAGCCGCGTGATTTGTCGAAACTGGCAGCGCCGGTCCAGATCTTGATGAAGGCGTCGTGCACGATGTCCTGAGCCAGGGCGCTGTCGCGCACCAAGCGTTGGGCCACTCCGAGCAAGCGGGAGCTTTCCTGTTCATACAGCCGCTCAAGTGCCCGCCGTTCGCCACGGGCGCAGGCATCCAGTGCAGCTTCGTAATCAAACAGAGGTTCTTGAAGAGACAAATCGATACGCCATCAACAGAGGACATCTGCTTCAGTCAGACTGAAGCACCCGCGCAGGAGCATAGATCAGTTCCTGCGCAGAGCCACTGACTTATTTAGCCGACCAGAAAATGTAGTCGCCTTGATATTTCACGATTTCTTTCGCGCCTTTGTTGCTCTCTGCGCAAGCTTTGGCAGGAGCTACGCCGCCTTTGAGCGCGGTACGCTGGATGTAGGCAACGCCCGTCATCGCGCCTTTGCCTTCAGCCGGGTTAGCCTTGACCAGTTGATACGGCAGGTTGCCAGCGCTGGACGGCGCCACGGCGAGCTGAGTACCGGTCACTTTCGAACCGTCTTTGGCTTCCCACGTGGCTGGCGGGCCGTAGTAGGTGCCGACTTGCTTGCCGCTGCGATCATTGAGCACGGCTTTGGGGCCGACGAACGCCCATTCCATTTCGTTCGGCATGTTGGCCTTGGCGCGGCACTCGTAAGTAATTTCGCCGACACCGGTAGTTTCCATGCTGACTTTGAAACCGTCCGGCACACGAACGGTTTCCGGCAGGTTGCTTTGAGCGAAGGCGGATGGCGCCAGGCAGGTGAAAGCCAGTGCAGCACCAGTCAGGCAGAGCAAGCGTTTTGCGTTCATGCAGACATCTCCAGTTTGATTATTCGCTTGGCAGCCAAAACGGCTGCTTACCTGTACTACCCGCGAGAATCCAAACTGGATGCACTGCTTCGAAAATAAATTTTCAGGCCTTGCAGATCCGGCTGCGCAGCATGATCACGCCGACGATGGCAGCCAGCCCCGAGCCCATCAATACGCCCACTTTGACCTCATCGATCAGGTGCGGCGCGCCAGGGAAAGCCAGGTTGCCGATGAACAGGCTCATGGTGAAACCGATGCCGCAGAGAATCGCCACGCCATACAGCTGCATCCAGTTACTGCCTTCCGGAAGTGTCGCCAGCCCTGAACGAATCGCCAGAAGCGCAGCGAGGAACACACCGATCTGCTTGCCGAAGAACAGGCCCAGCGCAACGCCCAGCGGCACTGGATCAATCAAATTCTGCAAGCCGATCCCGGACAGCGAAACACCCGCGTTTGCAAAACCGAACACCGGCACGATGGCGAACGCCACCCAGTAATGCATTTTTTCTTCGAGGAACAACAGCGGCGAACGGGCTTCTTCTTCGGGCTTGCCCATGGGAATGCACAGCGCGAGGGCGACACCCGCCAGCGTCGCGTGAACACCTGACTGCAAGACGAAGAACCACAGCAAGGCGCCGAGCAACAGATACGGCAACAAGCGCCGCACCTGCATGCGATTCATGATGATCAGCACCGCCAGGGTTGCGAACGAAGCCAGCAGCATCGGCAGGTTCAGGCCGGAGCTGTAGAAGAAAGCGATGATAGTCACCGCGCCCAGATCGTCGAGAATCGCCAAAGCGGCGAGGAAGACTTTGAGCGAGGTGGGCACGCGATTGCCCAGTAGCGACAGCACGCCGAGGGCGAAGGCGATGTCGGTGGCTGCAGGAATGGCCCAGCCGCTCATGGTCTGCGGGTTGCCCCAATTGACCGCGATATAGATCAGCGCCGGGACCAGCATGCCGCCTGCTGCTGCAAAGCCGGGCAGGGCGCGCTGGCCCCAGGTGGCGAGACCACCGGCGAGCACTTCACGTTTGATTTCCAGGCCGACCATCAGAAAGAAGATCGCCATCAGCCCGTCGTTGATCCACAACTCAACGGAAAGTCCCAGCCAGACGCTGTGCAGAATCGCAAAGTAGCCAGCAGACAGGCCTGAGTTGGCCACAATCAACGCCGCCAGCGCCGCGCCCATCAACACAATCCCGCCTGCGGATTCCGAAGCAAGGAAGCTGGCGAGAATGGCAATGGCTCTTGGGGTTTCTTTATTGTTATTGGTTGTCGTCATTGGCGGGTGAGGTGTCCTTGGGGTGTTTGTGAGTGCCACGTCCACTGTAGGAGTGAGCTTGCTCGCGATAGCGTCATGTCAGGCGACGAGATGGCGATTGATACACCGCAATCGCGAGCAAGCTCACTCCTACAGGGACGCGTCAAGTTTAAATCTTCGTCAGCTCAATCAAACAACACCGGCTAGCACGCGGTGCATACAGCACCACTTCCATCAATTTGCCGGTCTGGTTATCCAGCTGCAAACAATCATGCTTTTCCAGCAACTGCGGCGGGTGCTCAGCCATGTTCGCGGCCATTTGTTCGGCGGCGCTGAATAGTAGCAGTGTGGTAGCAGAGCTGAACAGGCGCTGAGGCTTGAGCACGTCGACCCACTGCAGGCTGGCGCGATAGCGATCAGGAGCATAGATCAGATTGAAGTCGCGAATCGCGCCTTCAAGCAAGGTGCAACTCACCTGGCTGTCGCCACTAAAGGCAAACGGATCGCCGGGCAGCAACGGCTCGGTCAGCTTGCCGTCGACATCCAGGGTCATGCCCGCGCCTTGCAGCACAGTGATGATGCGTTGGTAGCCCGGGAACAACGAAAATCCGCCAGACGCTTCGATGTCGGCAATCGACAGGCGCCAGCCAAAACCGTCCAGGCCTTCGCCAGCATCCCGGGTGATTTCTTCAGTGCTGCCGCCGCCGTTTTTCCAGGGCATACGCGGGTAGTCGATGGCGCGCAAAACAGTCAGTTGGCTCATTTGCTGAAACGTCCTTCCAGGCGATGACGGGAACCGGGGTGGATCAGGCGGGCAGCCGTTACCGGCTGGCGACCAGACCAGGTGCGGCGGCGGATCAACAGGCAAGGCTCGCCGGGGTTGATCTGCAACAGCTCACACTCGTCCGCTTCGGCCAGAATGGCTTCGACCACATGCTCGCCCTCGGTCAACGGCGCGACTTGCGACAGATAGGCGTAAGGCGTTTGCAGGGTGAAGTCCTGGCGCAGGTATTCCGGTGCCACCAGCGCATTGACGTAGCGATCTTCGATTTGCACCGGCAGGTCGTTTTCCAGATGCACGATCAGCGAGTGAAACACTCTTTGGCCTTCGCGCATGTCCAGGGCCAGCGCTCGCTCGGAGCCTGCGGCTTCTTCTTTTAACAGGATGACCTTGCAGGTGTGCCGATGGCCGCGGGCGGCGATTTCGTCGGCGATGTTGTGCACTTCAAACAATGCTGACTGGCTTTTAGGTTCGGCAACGAAAGTGCCGACGCCTTGCATGCGCACCAACAGGCCTTCGGCGGTCATTTCCCGCAGGGCACGGTTGATGGTCATGCGGCTGAAGCCCAATTGAGTCACCAGCTCGCTTTCTGACGGCACGCGATGGTGCGGTGGCCAGTTACCGCATTGAATCTGCTGGGCAATCATGTGCTTTACGCGGGCGTAGAGCGGTGCCGGACTGTCGCCCATCTGGGCAGCCAGTGGCGAAGTGGCAGGCGGAGTCGGCACGGGTCAATCCTTTTGAAGGTCATTCGGCTGCGGGTCGGCGCTAAATTTGCAGCGCTGTGGCAGTGATAATTGTGCGCTCACGCTAACCATTAAGCGGTTCAACGGCAAGCTTGCCGGAGTTTACCGAGCGTGCAAACGTCTGTATATGTATATACAAATCACTTTCGACGGGATGCAGAACCATGTCCGCTTTCTTTGCCGAGCGTGCGTTGTTGCCCAGCGGTTGGGCCGACAATGTTCGTCTGGAGGTCAGCAATGCTGGCGTGATCACTCATATTGCGACCGATGCTGAAGCGAGCGGCGCAGAGCGAATCGACGGGCCTCTGCTGCCCGGCATGCCGAATCTGCACTCCCATGCGTTTCAGCGGGCGATGGCTGGCCTGGCGGAAGTGGCGGGCAATCCCAACGACAGTTTCTGGACCTGGCGCGACCTGATGTATCGCCTCGTCGGCCAGATCAGCCCGCAGCAATTGGGCGTGATCGCTCGCCAGCTGTACATCGAAATGCTCAAGGGCGGCTTTACCTCGGTGGCTGAATTTCATTACGTGCACCAAGACACCAGCGGCAGACCCTATGCGAACCCCGCAGAGTTGGCGCTGCAAATCAGTGCGGCGGCCAGTTCGGCGGGTATCGGCCTGACGCTGCTGCCTGTGCTCTACAGCCACTCAGGTTTTGGCGGGCAAGCGCCAAATGAAGGCCAGCGTCGATTTATCCACAGCACCGACAGCTATCTCGATCTGCACGCCAGGTTGCAGCCAGTGCTGCGCGAGCAACCAGCGCAACAACTGGGCCTCTGTTTTCATTCCCTGCGCGCCGTCACGCCCGAACAGATCAGCGCCGTGCTGGCGGCCAGCGATGACCAATGCCCGGTGCACATCCACATCGCCGAACAGCAAAAGGAAGTCGATGACTGCCTGAACTGGAGCGGTCGCCGGCCGGTGCAATGGTTGTATGAGAATGCGGCGGTGGATCAGCGCTGGTGTCTGGTGCATGCCACCCATGTGGAGCCTGATGAAGTGGCGCTGATGGCGCAAAGCGGCGCGGTTGCGGGGTTGTGTCTGACCACCGAAGCGAATCTGGGCGACGGGATATTTCCGGCAGTGGACTACATCGCCCAGAGCGGGCGCTGGGGCATCGGTTCCGACAGCCACGTTTCCCTCAGCGTGGTGGAAGAGCTGCGCTGGCTGGAATATGGTCAGCGGCTTCGGGATCAGCGGCGCAATCGTCTGTATCGCAGTGATCAGCCAATGGTGGGCAGAACCTTGTTCGATGCGGCGTTGGCGGGGGGCACGCAGGCGTTGGGTCAGCCTGTCGGACGGTTGCAGGTCGGGCAGCGCGCGGACTGGCTGGTGCTGGATGGCAATGATCCTTACATCGCCACGGCGTCAGGCGACGGGATTCTCAATCGATGGCTGTTCGCAGGCGGAGACCGGCAGATTCGCGATGTGATGGTCGGCGGCAAGTGGGTGGTGCAAGAAGGGCATCACGCCGGGGAAGAGCAGAGCAATCGGGAGTTTGCCCAAGTGTTGAGGGAGTTGTTGGGGGCGTAAGTCATGACTGTAGGAGCTGCCGAAGGCTGCGAAGACAATGTGTCTGACACACCGCTTTCGCAGCCTTCGGCAGCTCCTACAGGAAATCCATTTACTTACCGATCTTCGAATCTTCCACCCGCCAGATCAGCTTGGTGGTGTCGTAGCCTTGTTGCTGGGCTTCGCTGAGCATGTGCTCGCGGGTCTCTTTCGAAATCGTTGGCGTGCGAGACAGCAGCCACAGGTACTTGCGATCCGGGTTGCCGACTACCGCAGTCTTGTAACCGTCGCCGATGTAAAGCACCCAGTAATCGCCCTTGGCTACGCCAGGCAGCAGGCGCGAGAACCAATTGTCGAACACCACCCACAACTTGTCGGTCTTGCCCGGCACCTGGGGCGACGCCGTGCCTGAGGCTTCCTGCCATTCGCCTTCAATGGTGCGGCAGCGATTGGTCACGCCAACATTGCCGTCGGGCTTGAGCAGGTAATGAGCTTCTGACTGCGCGCAATTGCGCTGGAAAAACATCGGCAGGCGGGCGATCTCGTACCAGGTGCCCTGATACTGCTTGAGATCCACTTCGCCAACCGTTTTCGGCTCAAGATTGTCCGCCGAGTGAGCAAAACCAATCGCCAGGAAGCTGGCCATCAACACTACGCCGAAGCGCACAAGTAATTTGACCATGACTTATTTCAGACCCTGACCCGAGAACATCAACACCTTGTCGCCCGCGTACTGAACGCTGATAAAGCTCTTCTGATCGCCCCATGTGCAACTGGACATGCCCAGCGCGCCAGAACATTCAGTCGGGCTGCCCAGCAGATCTTCAACCGCTGCTTTAGGCATGCCTGCGGAAATTTTCGAGTAATTTTCCTGATTGACCTTGCTGCAGGCGGTCAGAAAGACGAGAAACGACAACAACGCTAGAGAGCGCAGAGACATGGATGAAGCTCCTGAACGGAAGGGGGCAACGTCGCAGCAACGGTCGATCGGGCACGCATGCTGGCGTAATGCCGAAAGCTTAGAAGAGAAAAAGGTGATCTGGTTCCGTTGGCCTGAAAATCCAGTTGCACTACACCTGTAGGAGCTGCCGAAGGCTGCGAAAGCAATCTGTCTGACACACCGCAATTCGCAGCCTTCGGCAGCTCCTACAGGGAGGCGTCTGGTTCAAAATCTGGAGCCAGGCCCTTTCAGAAGCTCGATTTCTTCAGGCGTGGAGACGCGTCCCAGGATGTCATTGCGATGCGGGAAACGACCGAAGCGTTTGATGACTTCACGATGGCGCTCGGCGTAGTCGAGGCTGCTGGTGAGGAATTCGCGGTCGGTGGCGGGGAGTAGCGGGAGGAGATCGGTGAAGCGGGCGACGGCCTGATTCTGCGCGTCGAGGTTTTCGGTATGTTCCAGCACCAGATAGATGAAGGAGCGGTGCAGCGGGTCCAGATGCTGATCGCGGCCGAGTTTCAGGCCGTGTGCGACGAGCTTCTGAGCGCGCTCATCACCCGCGAACGCTCTGGGGGTATCGCGATAAATCATGCGTGGCAATTGGTCGAGTAACAGCACCAGTGCCAGCCAGCCATCAGGGCTTTCGGTCCATTCCTTCAGACCTCCTGACAGCGCGGATTCGACCAGATCACCGAAGCGACTCTTTGCTTCGGCGTCCCGAGCCTGATCCTTGCCGAACCATAACTTGCCCTTGGCTTTTGCCACTTCTGAGGGCGACTCGGCAGAACCGAACCACCATTCAAGTAGCGCAAGCCAGGGGGCAAGCATGATATTCAGCCTTTGTGATACGAGGTCGCGCGCTCAACTTCTTCTTTCGAGCCCAGGAAAACCGCCACACGCTGGTGCAGGCCGTCCGGCTTGATGTCGAGAATGCGCTGGTGACCATCGGTGGATGCGCCGCCAGCCTGTTCCACCAGGAACGACATCGGGTTGGCTTCGTACATCAGGCGCAGTTTGCCTGGCTTGGAAGGCTCACGGCTGTCGCGTGGGTACATGAACAGACCGCCACGGGTCAGGATGCGATGCACGTCGCCGACCATCGCCGCAACCCAGCGCATGTTGTAGTTCTTTTTCAACGGGCCATCTTCACCCGCCAGCAGTTCGTCGACGTAACGCTGTACCGGAGCTTCCCAGTGACGCTGGTTGGACATGTTGATGGCGAATTCCTGAGTGGATTCCGGGATCTTGATGTCTTCGTGGGTCAGTACGAAGCTGCCCATTTCACGATCCAGAGTGAAGCCCTTCACGCCGTCGCCCAGCGTCAGCACCAGCATGGTCTGCGGGCCGTAGATCGCATAACCGGCGGCTACTTGCTGAGTGCCAGGCTGCAGGAAAGCGTTTTCGTTCAGCGGCTCGTTCTGGCTCAGGTATTCGTTCGGGCAACGCAGTACCGAGAAGATGGTGCCGACCGGGGCATTGATGTCGATGTTCGACGAGCCGTCCAGTGGGTCGAATACCAGCAGGTAGGCGCCTTTCGGGTATTTGCCGGGGATCTGGTAGGCGTTGTCCATTTCTTCGGACGCCATGCCGGCCAGGTGACCGCCCCATTCGTTGGCTTCAAGCAGGATTTCGTTGGAGATCACGTCGAGCTTTTTCTGCACTTCGCCCTGAACGTTTTCAGTGCCCATGCTGCCGAGCACGCCGCCCAGTGCGCCTTTGGAGACGGCGTGGCTGATTTCCTTGCACGCTCGCGCCACCACTTCGATCAGGAAGCGCAGATCGGCAGGAGTGTTGTTGCTGCGGGTCTGCTCAATCAAATAGCGACTCAGGGTAACGCGGGACATGGATAGCTCCGAATATGGGGGAATAAAAACCCGCGCAGTTTAACGCGAGTGGAGACGTAATACTGCCCATAAGACTGGGTTAACACCCATTGAGTTCACGTTTGGCTCAGCGTAGCTGGAAATTGCTGAAGGGGTGGCTGAAACGAAAGCCCAGAGTGGTACAGGGGTACATACCTGTGGGACCGGCTTTAGCCGGGAAGACGGCATTTCTGGCGACGCATATGCAGCGCATGTCCTGGCCTCTTCCCGGCTGAAGCCGGTCCCACAATGGAGAAGCATTTCAAGTCAGGACTTCGCCGACCCCCGCCACGAACTCACTGCAATCCAGCCCAGCAGCACAAACCCCAGCACCAACACGCCCCACAGGCCCGCGCGTTTCCAGTCGAAACTTTCTACAGTGGCGACCGGTGCAGCGGCGGCAGCTTTTATGGGGGCGGTGTCGGGATCGGCGCGACCGAGGCTGGCCATCTTCTGTGGGTTGTTGTCGGGGATCAGTGTCGAGAGAGGGACACTAGCCGCAGCCGCGTTAGCGTTGCCGATAGCCAGAGAAAACGGCCCGGTGCCCTTCGCCTGGAACACCATCTGGGTGGCGCGCATCGCGAAACGCATTTGCGGGGCCTGCGCGCCCAGGCCGCCGCCGCGCTCGTCGACTTCGAGCCTCAATTGGCGCACGACTTTGCCCGGCAACTGTATTTCATCCTGGACCATGTTTTCGCCGCTTTGCATCAGGTGGTAAAGCAGCCCGCTGCCAATCGGTTCCCAAGGCTCCTTGCTGTCCAGCCGACCATACAAAGTGGCAGGCGCCAGGCTGTTGGCTTGGGCGATGTCAATTTTCAGGTGTTCGATAGGCAGTGCGCTCGGCAGGTCCCAGAGGTAATTGCCCGGTTCTGCCAGGCTGCCGCTGACAGGTTGCGACCAACTCAGCGGCAGGCTCGGAGTGTCCGTGCGCAGGCTGGTCAGTTGCGCTGAGGTCAGGGTCGGCGCGCTATGAGGTGCTTTCCATAGCAGCCGCAAATAACGAGCCGTGCGGCCGGGCAGGGCAACGTCGCGTTGCTCGACCAGTTCGTCGGCAAAGGACAGCCGTGCAACCTGACCTTCGCCCCAGGCTTGCCAGGTTTGCATGTCGTCGCTGGCTTCAATGGTGAAGCGCTGCAAGCCTTCGCGCTCGGTGCTCCAGTCGATGGTCAAGATTTCCAGCGGGTCTGTGAGGGTGCTGGTGTCCAGCAGCCAGCCGCGCAGAATCTCTTCGCCGGCTTCGATGTCGCTCTGTGGTTGGACTTCGATCACCGCGCCGCTGGCGGTCCGTTCGACACGAATGGTCGGCACGGCATCGCTGGCGTCAGCGTTGTCATAGAGGGGGAACCACTTCACATCGGTGGGCGTTGAGGCCTGATGTCGCTGAGTCGGGTTGTACGCCACGGAGTAAGGCTGCGCCTGACCTTGAACATCGAAAATACGCACATCGGCCAGATCACCCTGGCGTGAATCCAATTGCAGTGCCAGTGGTAGCTCAATGCGATAAAAAGGGCCTTGGCCGCTCAGTTTCAAGGGCGTTCGGCTGGCAAAGTCACCGGGGTTGTCCTGGGCGCTGGCAAACATCGCGCTGACCAGCGTTGCGCCGAACAGGGCTGCTCTGAACAGCTGCGGACGACTCAAAAACTCGATTCTCATGGGGTGTCTGGCTCGCAATTGTGCGAGCAGTCCTTATCGTTTGTAGGGTGTTTCAGCTGAGGTGATGCGAAATATCCCATCACCCATAGCAAAACGCCAACACCAATCGATGCTGGTGTTGGCGTCATCAAGGAATGAACAACCCCTTGTAGGAGCTGCCGCAGGCTGCGAATTGCGGCGTATCAGGTATGCCGCGTTCGCAGCCTTCGGCAGCTCCTACAGGGGAATTGGGTTAATCCAGCGCCTTCCAGATCTCCCCGGCGTATTCGCGAATCGTGCGGTCCGACGAGAACCAGCCCATGCGCGAGGTGTTGAGCACCGCCGACCGCCACCATTGCTTGGAGTCGTGCCAGTGGGCTTCGACCTTGGCTTGAGCGTCCCAGTACGAATCAAAGTCGGCACAGACCATAAAGCGGTCATAGGCCAGCAATTGATCGATCAAACCCGCATAGCGGTTTGGATCATCCGGCGAGAAAACCCCGCCACGGATCGCTTGCAGGACATCGTTCAAGCGGCCTGATGCGGCAGCCTCGGCGTGGGCGCTGAAGTCGCCGAGCAACTTGCGGGCCTCGACCTGTTGGGCCGTCATACCGAAGATGAACATGTGCTCCAGCCCGACCTGCTCGCTCATTTCTACGTTGGCACCGTCCAGCGTGCCGATGGTCAGCGCGCCGTTGAGGCCGAACTTCATGTTGCTGGTGCCGGATGCCTCCAGACCTGCCGTGGAGATCTGCTCGGACAAGTCGGCTGCCGGGATGATGCTTTCCGCCAGACTCACGTTGTAGTTGGGCAGGAACACCACTTTGAGCAAACCGCGCACGGTCGGGTCATTGTTCACGGTGCGGGCGATGTCGTTGGTCAGCTTGATGATCAGCTTGGCCGAGTGATAACTGGCCGCTGCCTTGCCTGCGAAAATCTTCACCCGAGGCACCCAATCGGTGCCCGGTTGCGCACGAATGGCCTGATACAGCGCAACGGTGTGGAACAGGTTCAACAGTTGGCGCTTGTACTCGTGGATCCGTTTGACTTGCACGTCGAACATCGCTGCCGGATTGACCACGATGCCCAGCCGCTCATTGATGATCGCCGCCAGGGCGCGTTTGCTGTGCAGGCGCTGATCGGCGAACTGCTTGCGGAACGAGCTTTTCTCGGCAAAAGGTTCGAGCTCGATCAGGCGCGTTTCAGCGTTATCGAGTACGTCATCACCCAAGGCTTCTTTAAGCATGTCGGTGAGCTTGGGGTTGGACTGGAACAGCCAGCGGCGGAAGGTGATGCCGTTGGTTTTGTTGTTGATCCGGTCGGGGTACAGCTTGTGCAGCTCGGCAAATACCGTTTTGCGCATCAGTTGCGTGTGCAGTGCCGAAACACCGTTGATGCTGTGCGAACCCAGGAACGCCAGGTTGCCCATGCGCACTCGGCGACCGTTTTCTTCTTCGATCAGCGATACGGCGCGCAGTACATCGAAGTCGTGAATGCCTTTGGCGCGCAGGGTGTCGATGTGCTGGGCGTTGATGATGTAAATGATCTGCATGTGGCGCGGCAACATCCGCTCCATCAGACCTACCGACCAGGTTTCCAGTGCTTCAGGCAGCAAGGTGTGGTTGGTGTAGGCCAGGGTGCCGACGGTGATTTTCCAGGCCGCGTCCCACGCAATGCCGTGGTTGTCGATCAACTGACGCATCAGCTCGGCTACGGCAATGGACGGGTGCGTGTCGTTCATCTGGATCGCCGCGTGTTCCGGCAGGTCCATGAGCGTGGCGTGCATGTTCAGGTGGCGACGCAGCAAATCCTGCAAGGAGGCGGAAACAAAGAAGTACTCCTGACGCAGGCGCAGTTCCTGACCCGCTTCGGTGGAGTCGTTGGGGTACAGGACGCGGGAAATACTTTCCGCACGCACGACTTCAGCTACCGCGCCGAAGTGGTCACCCGCGTTGAAGCGCTCCAGGTGCAGGTCTTCTACCGCACGGGCACGCCACAGGCGCAGGGTGTTCACGCTTTTACCGCGCCAGCCAACCACCGGTGTGTCGTAAGCGATGGCCCGTACGGTTTCCGATGGACGCCAGACCTGACGCTGCTCGCCGGTGTCGCTGATGATGGTTTCGACACTGCCGCTGAAGCCGATGGGGTACACCACTTCCGGGCGTTCGAATTCCCACGGGTTACCGAAGTCCAGCCAGTTCTCGGTTTGTTCCTGCTGCCAGCCGTCGACGATGGCCTGACGGAACAGGCCGTGCTCGTAGCGGATGCCATAACCGTGGCCCGCGATGCCGAGGGTCGACATGCTTTCCATGAAGCACGCGGCCAGACGACCCAGGCCGCCGTTGCCCAGCGCGGCGTCAGGTTCCAGCAGCTTGATGCGCTCGATGTCCACGCCCAGTTCGGTCATGGCCTCACGGGCGATTTCCAGCAAGCCAAGGTTGCTCAGGCTGTCGTACAGCAAGCGGCCGATGAGAAATTCCAGCGACAGGTAGTAAACCCGTTTCTGGACTTTGCGATAAATCTGCCGGGTATGGTCCATCCAGTGCTCGACCATGTGGTCGCGGGCGGCCAGTGCAACGGCTTCGAACCAGTCATGCTCAAACGCATGGTCAGGGTCCTTGCCCACCGCATAGGTGAGTTTGGCGAGAACAGCGGCGCGAAAAGCGGCCACTTCAGCGTCACGAACAAGTGGTTCCTGAGACATCGATACGACCTCAAGTAGTCAGACGAATGAAGGATGGTGATCTTTGACTGTAGGGCGTGTCCGCAATCTTTTCCTGAAATTTCTGAAAAAACCGGGGAGGCGTCCCACGCTTCGACCCAGGCATGACTGTCTGGTTCGCAAATCACGGCAATTGGCAGAACGCTTGCATTGATCGTTCCACTTGCACGGGGCTGCGAGTCACAGCATGAACATTCCACGTTTCGGGTTTATGATGCCCAACGGCAGATTGATAGTAGCCCCAGGAATTAAACTTACGGAGCACCTATGCAGACCTTGTACCCGCAGATCAAACCCTACGCCCGGCACGATCTGGCCGTAGAGGCGCCGCATGTTTTGTATGTTGATGAAAGCGGCTCGCCCGAAGGTCTGCCGGTGGTTTTCATCCATGGTGGTCCGGGTTCTGGGTGCGATGCGCAAAGCCGCCGCTATTTTGATCCGAATCTGTACCGCATCATCACTTTCGATCAGCGCGGTTGCGGTCGCTCCACGCCGCACGCGAGCCTTGAAAACAACACCACCTGGGATCTGGTCGCCGACCTTGAGCTGATTCGCGAGCACTTGGGCATCGACAAATGGGTGCTGTTTGGCGGCTCATGGGGTTCGACCCTGTCGCTGACCTATGCACAGACCCACCCGGAGCGCGTCCATGCGCTGATCCTGCGCGGGATTTTCCTGGCCCGCCCGCAGGAAATCGAATGGTTCTATCAATGTGGCGCCAGCCGTATGTTCCCGGACTACTGGCAGGATTACATCGCGCCCATCCCGCTGGATGAACGCGATAACCTGCTGCAAGCCTTCCACAAGCGCCTGACCGGTTCTGACCAGATTGCCCAGATGCACGCTGCCAAGGCGTGGTCCACTTGGGAAGGCCGCGCGGCGACCTTGCGCCCCAATCCGCAGGTGGTGGATCGCTTCTCCGAGCCGCAACGCGCGCTGTCGATTGCGCGGATCGAGTGTCATTACTTCACCAATAACTCGTTCCTTGAAGAGAACCAGTTGATTCGCGACATGCCGAAAATCGCCCATCTGCCTGGCATCATTGTGCATGGCCGCTACGATGTGATCTGCCCGCTGGACAACGCCTGGGAGCTGCACCAGGCCTGGCCGAACAGCGAGCTGCAAGTGATCCGCGACGCCGGGCACGCTGCGTCGGAGCCGGGCATCACTGACGCGCTGGTCCGCGCTGCCGCCCAGGTGGCCCGCCGACTACTGGATCTGCCGCCTGAAGAGGCTTGATGCCTGTTGGAGCGAGGCTTGCCCGCGAAAAACGATAACGCGGTATGCCTGACATACCGCAGCGACCAATTCGCGGGCAAGCCTCGCTCCAACAGGAACGAATGGGAATCCTTGCATGAAAGCCTTACTACAACGCGCCCGTGGCGCACGGGTTGAGGTCGGGGGGCAGATTGTCGGGTCTATCGATCAAGGCCTGCTGGTCCTGGTCGGGGTTGAGCCTCAAGACACTCAGGCCAGCGCCGATAAAATGCTGCACAAGCTGCTTAACTACCGGGTGTTCAGCGATGCAGAGGGCAAGATGAATCTGTCTTTGCGGGACGTGGCCGGTGGTCTGCTGTTGGTTTCGCAGTTCACTCTCGCAGCAGACACTAAAAGCGGCATGCGCCCCAGCTTTTCCAAGGCAGCGCCGCCAGCGCAGGGTGCCGAGTTGTTCGACTATTTACTGAAACAGGCGAAAAGCTCGCACGAGGTGGTCGAGTCGGGCCAATTTGGTGCGGACATGCAAGTGCATCTAACGAATGATGGCCCGGTAACGTTTTTGCTGGAGACCTAAGGGTGGCGGTGTAGCTGCGGTGATGTCATAGGGCTACAAATATATATAAATACTTCATCTGACCTGATGCGTTGTTACGCGCGCTACTAGATAATCGCGCGGTACGGAGTTCGGCGTCCGTCGCACCGTTTGGCAAGGTCAGAAGCTGGACCGACACCGTTTAGGGAATCATTAGGTTCTTTCGGAGTCGGAACAATGCTCGCCAACCCGGCATTAGATAGCTGGCCGTTGGTTTTTTCATCTGTTTTCGGCGAGGGTTGCTCGTGATTGTTAGTCCCTGTAATGCGGTAAAGACATCTGGCAAGCGGTTGCGTAGCGCGCTATTAGCAAGCTCAGCCCTGATCTCACTGTTCAGCGCCACCCAGTTGTGGGCGTTCAGTCTCGATGATGTGGCGAGCAGGGCCAAAGAAATGGCCGGGCAGAAGTACGAAGCTCCGAGGAGCAATCTGCCAGCAGAGTTCCGCGACATGAAGTTCGCGGACTATCAGAAAATCCGCCCTCGCGAAGATCGCGCCGAATGGGCTGGCGACAGAACCCCGTTCAAGGTGTCGTTCTATCACCAGGGCATGCACTTCGACACGCCGGTCAAAATCAACGAAGTCACTGCGACCACCGTTGAAGAAATCAAGTACGACTCCAATCGTTTCGATTTCGGCGACCTGAAGTTTGATCCCAAGTCCACCGAGAAACTCGGTTACGCCGGTTTCCGCGTGACGTACCCGATCAACAAAGACGACAAGCAAGACGAAGTCATGACCATGCTGGGCGCGAGCTACTTCCGCGTGATCGGCAAAGGTCAGGTCTACGGTTTGTCTGCCCGTGGCATGGCGATTGATACCGCGCTGCCATCCGGCGAAGAGTTCCCGCGTTTCACCGAGTTCTGGATCGAGAAGCCAGGCGCCGATGACAACCATCTGGTGATCTTTGCGCTGCTGGATTCTCCGCGTGCGACCGGTGCGTACAAGCTGACTCTGCGTCCGGGCACCAACACCCTGGTTGATGTTCAGTCGCGCATGTTCCTGCGTGACAAAGTCACCAAGCTGGGCGTTGCGCCGCTGACCAGCATGTACCTGTTCGGCTCCAACCAGCCTTCGCGTGTGCAGAACTACCGCCGCGAGCTGCACGACTCCAACGGTCTGTCCATCCAGTCGGCCGACGGCCAATGGCTGTGGCGCCCGCTGACCAACCCTAAACACCTGGCTGTCAGCAGCTTCTCGGTTGAAAACCCGCGTGGTTTCGGCCTGCTGCAACGTGGTCGCGACTTCAGCAGCTACGAAGACCTCGATGACCGCTATGACAAACGTCCAAGCGCCTGGATCGAGCCTAAAGGCGACTGGGGCAAAGGTACCGTTGATCTGGTGGAAATCCCGACAGCCGATGAAACCAACGACAACATCGTTGCTTTCTGGAAGCCGGAAACCCTGCCAGCACCGGGTGAGCCGATCAGCTTCGACTATCGCCTGCACTGGACCATGGATGAGAAAGCCATCCACTCGCCTGATCTGGGTTGGGTGAAGCAGACTCTGCGTTCGGCCGGTGACATTCGTCAGTCCAACCTGATTCGTCAGCTGGACGGCAGCGTCGCGTTCCAGATCGACTTCGTCGGTCCGATCCTCGCTTCGATGCCTGAAGACAAGACCATTCGTAGCCAGGTCACCACCGACACCAACACTGAGCTGGTGGAAAACAACCTGCGTTACAACCCGGTCACCAAGGGCTATCGCCTGACGTTGCGGGTCAAGGTTAAAGACACCAACAAGCCGATTGAGATGAAGGCCTACCTGCTGCGCGAAATCCCTGCCGAACCGGGCAAGGAACCTGCGCTGCTAGTTGCTGCCAAAGCCCATGTCGGCGAAGAGAAAAAAGCCGCGCCTGCACCTAAAGAGGCGGCTAAACCAGCCCCTGCAGACGCAGCCACCGCTCCGAAAGCCGACGTAGCCAAGGCAGACGCTGCCAAACCTGCTGATGCAAAAGCCGATGCAGCCAAACCTGCCGACGCTAAAGCTGATGCAGCCAAGCCAGCCGATGCTGCCAAAGCTGATGTCGCCAAGACCGAAGTGGCGAAAGACAAAGACGGCAAAGAGATCCAGCAGCCAGCAGCCGAGGCTGCGCCCACCATCCCGGAACCGGCCAAGACACTGCAAGTCATGACCGAGACCTGGACCTATCAGTTGCCAGCCGATGAGTAATTCTCTACCGGTGCCAGAATCGCTCAGCGAGTACCTGGCACATCTACCGATGAGCGACGAGCAGCGGGCCGAACTGGCCAGCTGCACCTCGTTTGCCGAACTGCATGAACGCCTTGCTGCCCAGCCGGTCAATGATCCCGTCGAGGCCGCTCAGGCTTCGGTGGGTCGTCGCCTGACGCTGACCACCGCCGATGACTTGCGCGAGGCCGAGATGCTCGCCCTTGATGCAAGTGGTCGTGTGGTGCTCAAGGCCACGCCGCCGATTCGTCGGACCAAGGTTGTGCCTGAGCCATGGCGAACCAACATTCTGGTTCGTGGCTGGCGTCGCCTGACGGGCCGCAGCAATCCGGTGGAACCTGAACCGGATCGTCTGCCCAAGGCACGCTGGCGCACCGTGGGTTCGATTCGTCGTTACATTCTGTTGATCCTGATGCTCGGTCAGACCATCGTTGCCGGCTGGTACATGAAGGGCATCCTTCCGTATCAAGGCTGGTCGCTGGTTTCTCTGGACGAGATCACTCACCAGACGTTCATTCAGACCATGTGGCAAGTGCTGCCGTATGCACTGCAAACCAGCATCCTGCTGCTGTTCGGGATTCTGTTCTGCTGGGTGTCCGCAGGTTTCTGGACCGCCTTGATGGGCTTCCTGGAATTGCTGACGGGTCGCGACAAGTACCGCATTTCCGGTGCCAGCGCGGGTAACGAGCCGATTGAAAAAGGCGCGCGTACTGCTCTGGTCATGCCGATCTGCAACGAAGACGTACCGCGTGTGTTTGCTGGTTTGCGAGCGACTTTCGAGTCGGTTGCGGCCACTGGTGACCTGGATCGCTTCGACTTCTTCGTGCTCAGTGACAGTAACGAGACCGACATCTGCGTGGCCGAGCAACAGGCCTGGCTGGATGTCTGCCGCGAAACCAAAGGCTTCGGCAAGATTTTCTATCGCCGCCGTCGCCGCCGCGTAAAACGTAAAAGCGGCAACCTCGACGACTTCTGCCGTCGCTGGGGCGGTGACTACCGTTACATGGTCGTGCTCGACGCAGACAGCGTCATGAGCGGCGAATGCCTGACCAGTCTGGTGCGCTTGATGGAAGCCACGCCGGACGCCGGTATCATCCAGACCGCGCCACGTGCCTCGGGCATGGACACGCTTTATGCGCGCATGCAGCAATTTGCGACTCGCGTATACGGCCCGCTGTTCACCGCCGGGCTGCACTTCTGGCAGCTGGGTGAATCCCACTACTGGGGTCACAACGCGATCATCCGCATGAAGCCGTTTATCGAGCACTGCGCCTTGGCGCCGTTGCCGGGTAAAGGTGCCTTTGCCGGTGCGATTCTGTCCCACGACTTCGTTGAAGCAGCGCTGATGCGCCGTGCCGGCTGGGGCGTGTGGATTGCCTACGATTTGCCGGGCAGCTACGAAGAGCTTCCGCCAAACCTGCTGGACGAACTCAAGCGCGACCGTCGCTGGTGCCACGGCAACCTGATGAACTTCAGGCTGTTCCTGGTAAAAGGCATGCACCCGGTTCACCGGGCGGTATTCCTGACAGGGGTAATGTCGTACTTGTCAGCGCCGTTATGGTTCTTCTTCTTGGTGTTGTCCACTGCCTTGCTGGCGGTCAACACGCTGATGGAGCCGACGTACTTCCTTGAGCCGCGTCAGCTGTATCCGCTGTGGCCACAATGGCATCCGGAAAAAGCCGTTGCGTTGTTCTCGACCACCATCGTGTTGCTGTTCCTGCCTAAACTGCTCAGCGTCATTCTGATCTGGGCCAAGGGCGCGATTGGTTACGGTGGCAAGATCAAGGTCACGCTGTCGATGCTGATGGAAATGCTGTTCTCGGTGCTGCTGGCTCCGGTGCGCATGCTGTTCCACACCCGCTTCGTACTGGCTGCCTTCCTGGGCTGGGCTGCGACCTGGAACTCGCCGCAACGTGACGACGACTCCACGCCGTGGATCGAAGCGGTCAAGCGTCACGGTCCGCAAACCCTGCTGGGCGCTTGCTGGGCCTTGCTGGTGGCCTGGCTGAACCCAAGCTTCCTGTGGTGGTTGGCGCCTATCGTCGGTTCTTTGATGCTGTCGATTCCGGTGTCGGTGATTTCCAGCCGTACCGGTCTGGGCCTCAAGGCGCGGGACGAGAAGTTCTTCCTGATCCCTGAGGAATATGCGCCGCCGCAAGAGCTGATCTCCACGGATCTGTACACCCACGAAAACCGCTGGCACGCGCTGAAGCAAGGCTTCATCCGCGCCGTGGTCGACCCGCAGCAGAACGCCCTGGCTTGCGCCCTGGCGACCGCGCGCCACCGGGTCGTCGAGCCTATCGAGTTCGTGCGTATGGAACGTGTGCGTCACGCTCTGAAAGCTGGTCCCGACCAGCTCGACAACCACGAGCGCCTGATGCTGCTCAGCGACCCGGTTGCCTTGGCCCGCCTGCACGAGCAGGTCTGGACCGAGAGCCATCCGGAATGGCTGGCAGCGTGGCGAGCGTCGGTTGAAGCCGATCCGCATGCACCGCTGCTGCCTCTGCAGCCAACGGTGCGCGAGCCTGAACCGAGTCTGGTTCACGCTTGATGCAAGGCTGGTAAACAAAAACGGCGCCCCGCAAGGGCGCCGTTTTTTGTGGGCTTGGGTTTCCTGCCGTTTCGTGGGACCGGCTTTAGCCGGGAAGAGGTCAGTACATCCACCCTATATTTATTGACTGAAATGCCGCCTTCCCGGCTAAAGCCGGTCCCACAGGGTTACACCCAACTGCGTTCTCAGCAACCCGGCTTATCAGCGGTATATCGGCGCGCAGGATTCACCGCCGCATCAAACTCGCGCAACGCCTTGGCACCGATCAGCAGTGGGTAGTTGAAGTGGCTGCGGTCCACCAGATTGACTTCCACGGTGCGTTTCACATCACCCAGGCAAAGCTCCAGGTCCACCACCGGGCGTTTGGTGGGGTCGATGGCTTCATCTTCGTCATCATCGTTTTCCGAACGGCTCTTGATCTTGCTGATACGCGACACCTTGTGCTCGTAAACCTTGTTGCTGGCGTCTTTGGTAGCCAGGCGGAAACGCACCCAGTCATCGCCATCGCGCTTGAACAGTTCAATATCCTTGGCCGACAGCGAAGCGGTCAGCGCGCCGGTGTCCATCTTGGCTTTGAAGGTTTCGCCGAATTCCGAGACCTTGATGTATTCGTAGCGACCATAAAGCGTCGGCTCGGCAGCCATGACAGGCAACGCCAGCAGGGACAATAGCGCCAGGATTGATTTCACGTGGTGGGTACCTTTGTGGTGTGGTGGGTCTGTTGGAGCGAGGCTTGCCCGCGAAGAACGATGATGAGGTTTGTCTGATGTACTGGGGTATCTCATTCGCGGGCAAGCCTCGCTCCAACGGATCTAGTCGATTTTAGACACCAGGACTCGCTTTCGTTCGCGAAGCCCACCTTACCCGTAACCTCGTGAAACATTTGTCACCACCAAGCAGATTTGGCGTTAGCGTCTAGCCTCTTTATGATGGCCCGCCCTGAAATCACAAGAATTTTTTTATGCGTCGCCTGCTCACTGGCTGTTTCGTCACTCTGCTGCTGTTGCTCAATACCCTCATCATGATTGGGCCGCTGCTGGTGTTTGCCCTGCTCAAGCTGACATTCAGCGGGCATTTGCGTGACCAGTGTTCGGCGGCCGTCATGTGGCTGGCCGAGACCTGGGCCGAGATCGACAAACTGATTTTTGCCCTGTGCATCCCCACCCATTGGGAAGTGCGCGGCGCAGAAGGGTTACGCAGCGATACGTCTTATCTGGTGATCAGCAACCACCAATCCTGGGTCGACATCCCGGCGCTGATTCAGGCACTCAACCGCCGCACGCCTTTCTTCAAATTCTTCCTCAAGAAAGAACTGATCTGGGTGCCGCTGTTGGGGCTGGCGTGGTGGGCGCTGGATTACCCGTTCATGAAGCGCTACACCAAAGCCTTCCTGGCCAAGAACCCTGAACTCAAGGGCCACGACCTGGAAATCACCCGTCAGGCCTGCGAGCTGTTCAAGCGTCAGCCAGTGACTATCGTCAATTATCTGGAAGGCACACGCTTCACCCAGGCGAAAAAAACCGAGCAGAACTCACCTTACTCACACCTGCTCAAACCCAAGGCGGGCGGCGTCGCTTTCGTGCTGGCGGCGATGGGCGAACAACTGGATGCGATTCTGGACGTGACAGTGGTTTATCCCAGCGAGCGTATCCCGGGGTTCTGGAACCTGCTGTGTGGTGATGTGCCTCGGGTGATCATCGACATCCAGACCCGTGAACTCGACCCCGGCTTGTGGCAGGGCGATTACGAGAACGATCCGGCGTTTCGCGAGAAGGTGCAGGGCTGGGTCAACCAGCTGTGGCTGGAAAAAAACGCACGCATCGCCACCTTGCGTGGCGATGCGTCTTGAAACTAAGTCAGCTGCCCGCACCCCAGATACCGCTCAGGCTTTGCAGCGCTGAACCACCGGCGCCTTGCTGACCGAGGTATTGCAGGATCACCGGCACAAACTGGCTGACCATCGAGCTGTCCATGCCCAGCGCCGTGAACGCCTTGTTCACGTCGCCCATGCTCTGCACATTACCCAATGCGCTGTTCAGCACCGAGCTGTCAGCGCTTTTGCCGGAATTACCCAGCACGCTACCCAAACCGTTGAGGCTACCCAGGCTGCTCAATGCGCCTGTGCCTGCAAGCTGATCAAGGCCCGGAACCGATTTGGTCAACTGGCTGTAATCATTGCCTGCCAGCTTATTCTTCGCCAGACCCAACAAAGCGCCGGTGCCGCCAACTGCTTGCTCTGGCGTGACGTTAAGCGTGGTGCCCAGGGAATTGAGCAGACCCGCTGCCTCAGGCGCTGCAGTGGCTTTCTGGTTGCCGCCGGTGGCGTTGGATACGGCGTTGGCCGCGTCATTAAGATTGAAAGCGTAAACCGGAGCAGCCGTAACGGCCATCAAGGTTGCCAGTGCCAAGCCGCGTGAAATCTTCATTGAAAACAACCTCTAAACAGTGAGTCCGACCCCAAGGGGCGGCAGAAACACATTTTTGACTCTATTCACGCGAATAACGTTCCGCCGGGCTGATGCACGGAACATTTATCTATTACCTGCGCTTTTTGCAGTACGGCATGGTTGACGCTCCTTAATCTGCACGGAGCAATCTGCCTTGGCCGACATCCACACCGCCGCGACCCTTGATCAGCCCTGTTACAGCCCCAACCGTTTGATGGCTGCTAATCAAGTCGGGCTAATCATTGAAGTACTGCGCCTGCCGCGCCCAGGCTGTTGCAGCCTGTATGAAGAAATCCAAGCGCTAGGGGCAACCAGCCACTACGACATTTGGACTGACGATGAGCAATTACTGACAGTCGTCCAGACGTTGTTGTTTGACGATGGCCTGCAAGACCTGCAACGCGCGACCGAGCGTGTCGCTCGCTCCGTGGAGGCGATGAGCCCGGATACCACGCAACTGCAAGAGCAGATCACCCAACTGGCGGTTCTCGCGACTCAACAGCATCAACAGGACGCGCCTTTCGTCTCGCCAGCCCCTCTGATTGATCGTGGCAAAAGCGATTACACAAAGCTGGTGAATTACTTGCGTGCCCGCCAACGGGATCTTCCCTCAGGCACTTATCCCACGGGCAGGATATTTATCGGGTTGGAGGACGATTCGCCGTTGTATTCGCTTGTGAGTGCATTCGCGGTGTTGCTGGTGCGGATCAAGGTTTTCATCCAGTCAACGATGGATGCCGGGCATCCAGCCGCTGCAGTGGCAGATCGGTTTTTGCCTTTAGCCTCGGTAGGTCATCTGCGCACCGCTCTGGCGATAGTGAATAGCGCTCATCTGGATTTCACAAAGCCGTTCACTTGTCAGCTTTACGTCGCAGACAAGGTTTATGCGTTGCACATGTCGGGCGTTTCCAGCAGCCAGCAAGCGGTCACTTGCACGCTGCCGGACACTTTCCTAAGGGTCATTCGGTTGACCGAGAAGATGGACCAGATTGCCTCACACCTGGATAACCTGGCGCCGCACCCATCACTGCTGATTCGCGAGGACCGCAGCGTTTCACTTCGTTCGCTGCTTGCCTATTACGGTGTTGCCATTGCAGAGAAGGCAGACCGCGCGGATCTGGCAAAAGCGGTGACCGATCTTCTCCCCAAGGCCAGTACGGCCCAAGGCGTGGCTACTCAACAGGCCCTGCCTTTTACCATCGCCGAGCGGCCGAGCTTTGTGCTGGATACTTCGCAGGTTTACAGCTTTCGCCAGCGCACCGTCGAAGAGTCTGGCACGGATGACTACAAGGTCATCGCGCGGGAAATCAAGAAAGAGTGCCAATGGCACCTTGGCCGATATCGCGATTTGCTGAGCCGCTACAAACACTTCGGGGCTTCGCTGGAAAATAACGAAAAGGCGCTGCTGGACCTGCTTCAACACGCCGGTGGCGTGAGTTTGAAACTGGTGGTTTACGACAGTGATGGCGAGGATGACATCTATCACAAGCAACACACGGTAAATCCTTGGGGCACCAAGGACCTTTCAGACTACTTCAGCCGTGCGCAAAGCGAACTCTCGTTCTATATGACTAACGCCATCGAGTATGACGACGGTGAGGGGGCAATCAATATAGAAAAGCTGGTGGTCGAAATGATTGTGCCCAATATCCTCCTGCGCAGCCATGGTTTGCGTGAGTTGGATATAGAGGCCTTCGATATTCGCAGCAAAGAGCCCCCCTTTTTATACCTGGACCCTTTATCCAAAGGCGCTTACGAAATCATCGATGCCCGTTTCATAAAAATTACCGAAGAGTTGCGCAATGGTAATTGGGATATTGCACGTTCGGCGACGCTGAAAAGTGCGGCAAATTATCTGCTCAGGCTCAACCGCGAGGACCTGTCGTCTTTGCCTGAAACGCAGCGCGATGCCGCCCATCGCAATCGCCTGAATGAGGTGATCAATGTTTACTATTCGGTCATTGCCCATCGTCTGGAAACACAGCAACAACTCAAGGTCATTCTGCAGCCAACCCAGACCGAGTTCGTCTCCCGTGCGATATGCCGTTATCTAGGGGTAGATGTTATCTATTGGGGAGTAATCGCCCAGGCCACTTTTGATATCCGCTATGAAGCCAGCTGGAAAAATACCGGGACGTTCCTCCGGTTCAAAGTATCGACAGGCTACCGAACCTTATTGAGCGTGGTTTACGACGAAGAACTGCGCCGGGAAGTGGGCCTGGCGGGCAACTTCGATGAGCTGTTGCAACACCTGGCACAGGCCGTCAGCACGACCTGCAAGTACACCGGGAGCAGTGCGCGGTTGAAAGAAAAGCTGACCGGTTTGTTTGATGCAAACATCGCTTTTGTGCAAAACAAGGATTTGCCGGACGACTTGACCCAGCCACAACAAGCGTTCGCCCGCGAAGTCGAAACCTATGTCGTGAAAGCCACCGATGATTTCCGGGCGCTGGAGGCAGAGCGAATCCTGCTCACCGCCTCTGACGCGGCTGTTCGATTGGGGCGCCTGGCGTTGGGCGGCGTGCTGGAAACTGACAAATCGGTGTACTGCATCGAGCTGTTGAGTGCAGGCGAAAAGGGCTTGCTAGAGACCAGGGTCAACGCTTTTGCGGCTTTTCTACGGTCCCGGGCCAACGACGATGACATTCAAAACATGTCCACCTCGTTGCAGCATGTTCTGTACCTGGTCCGCCAGGTGGCAGGCCTGATTCCGGTGCTGGGTAACTTCGTCAATCTGGCCTTCGACCTCTATGAATCGAATGCCGAAGCCATTGCCCTGGATGTTGCAAGCATTTTCTTTGAGCTTTTACTCCAGTGCCGCACGCTGGCACCAAGGGTATTAGGCACACTCATGCTGCAAGGCACCAATTTATGGATGATGACCCAACAGATTTCGGCCCTTAAGGCATCAATAAAGGCCAACGATTACTCAGGATCGATGAAAAATTTCGGGCTTCTTTTGATAGGCATGCACTCGGCCCTGCAATGCGGTATCTCGGTCATCCATGGAGTGAATGCTGCGGTGATCGCCAGCCGCGATAAAGCCGCGGGCCAGGAGTTGCCCCACTTAGTGTCGCTGCCTGTGGAGGGGCAAACCGAGCACGGGCCGAGTTATGAAACCCAGCCCAGCGTCATCGGGGAAAGTGAAGAGCCTGCGACCGCAGCAGGGAGCAAAGAGGGCGCGACAGCAAGCAGCCCGTACTGGGCGGTCACTGAAGAAGGGCGCATATCCGAACGCCAGACCGGGCGCAAGATCAGCAGCCTGGACTGGAACGGCAACGCTATTGTGGAGGGCGGTGCGCGTGCGGTCTTGCTGGGCGGGATAAACGAAAAAACCTACATGCTTAATGGCCTGGCGCATCGAGCCGTTCTCGGCCAGGCCGGACCTGAGTTACGCCCGTTGCATTCGCTGGATATCGAAGCCGGGCAATGGAAAAAACCCTCGCACGTTACCGGCAGCGCTGTTGCGATTTCCCGCTTCGCCCATACCGAAGCATTTCCCACTGCATTCAGCGGCCGACCCGAGCGGCCTCAGGCACCGGCAAACGCCGTCAGCTGGTACGACAATTGTGTCGCGACGCTGGACTCGATCCCGGCCGAGATTACTGATTCAGACGGGCTCAAGACCCATAGCACCTTGGCGATCGGCGTCATTGAGCAGAAATACATCACTGAGCACCAAGGCCATCTTGAAGTCCTGGAACATGCCGGTATTGCTGACGGCAAGACTCGCTTTATCCGTAGCGATGGCAGCGAGCTGCAGGTCAGCCAGGCACTGCCGGTCTTGCCGAGCTACATGGCGCAGATCAAGGCCAGGATCGTTGCGGCCAAAGGCATGTTCGTCACCGTTGAGATCAGTGAAACCGTTGAGGGCCTGGTCGGCAAAAAGACCGTGGCCGGTGTTCTCGCCACACGCGCAAAGGGTGGCGGCCAGGAGCTGGTGATCGAGGCTGACCGGGGCGTGCATTATCGGGGAACCGTGGCCGCTGATGAGGCGTTGGCCCTGGTACCGGGTGAGACCTCGGCCGAGCAGCCACCCATCGAGTTGAGGCTCAGCAAAATCAGAGCTGACGCCGATCCCAAGCGTGCCTCACCGCAGCTGTATCTTCAGGCCGATTACCGTGCCAGCCTGGCTCATGACGACTTCGCTCTGGAGCTGTTCTATGGCGCAAAGGCGGCCAACGAAGCCTATGCGCGCAACCCTCAGTGGGTGACCGACAACGTGGCGGCGGTGGGCAAGATCAAGACCCGGTTGCCGTCATCGGTGACCACGGTGGAGAACCCGTTCTATGTGCTCGACACACAAGCCGAGCACGCGATTCTTTTTGCTCCGCGCAATCAGGCCGCGTTGGCCAATACGTTGTTGGGCAAGACCATCGAATGGGGCGCGGCGTCCAATGCGCGCTCGCTGGAGTTGGGTCGCAAGCTGCTGAGCAGGCTGGCAGTGAGCAAGCCGCTGTTGGCATCGGCAGACAGCATTGCGCCCTTGGCTGCCGACAGGGTCACTCTGGTCCGGCAATTGAAACAGGCTTTGGGTCAAAAGAATCTAGTCATGGCCCAGGTGCAAACCCGCGGCGGGGAGACCGTCTACTTCGGTCATTCAGTCGCTGAGCAGCTGCACGTAACGGCAGGCGTCCGCAACGATGAAATCTACCTGAGCAGTTCAGGCTCACTTATTGACTGCATTGAGGCCCATTATCCGGACCCGTCGGCCGTCAAAGGCATTGTGGTGCTGTCGGTGGCTGAGGTGTCCGAGGCCGACAGCCGCCGCATCTTTGTTTCATCCCAGCGCGGTTACCCCTATCAGTCAGTGACCAGCCTCGAATTGCCGCAGATCGAACCGCAACTGACCGGCCCCGCGTTACAGCTGCATATCGGCGACGAGCATTACGCCGATCGGGCCAGAAGCATTACTATCCCCAGTGATGCGGTGGATCTGTCCAGCGCCACGTTTGTTGACTCCGGCCCGCAAAAGGGCAGTTTTTCAAGCAATGGCAAAGATTACGTAAAACTGGATAACGGCAAAATCTACCGAGCGCATTGGGATAGCGCTCATCGTGTTTTCGTCCTGGTGCCACCGCACGGCAAATCGCTGGCGAGCCTGTGGGCTTATCCGTGGGTCCGTTATGCTGGAGGTCGTGAATTCACCCTGATTAATCGGCCAGGGCTCAAAGGCGGAAACTGGCAAGCTCAGCCCGTTGACTCGATCAGAACCCGAAATTACCTGCGCTCGACGGCTGCCAGCGGTCGATTTACTTCAGCACAGCTCAGGAACAGCGCCGAGCTCCAGGTGCACCATCAGGATGTCCATCTGTTTGAAGATGACGCCGAACTGCAAAACGGAAAACTCAATGTGCCAAGTAAGCTGTTCGGCAGCAGCCGAGCAGATCGAAGTGGCTATGTAACCCTTCAATCCAGAATCGAAGTCCCGCAAAGCTGCATCTCCAGCACCGAACTTCTGGTGTCCAGATATGCAGGTGGCACCTCCGAATTTGACTACGCAGGCGAGCGGCTCGGCGACGCGGCTGCGCTGGTACCTAATGTGGAAGTGGTTGCGCGACAGGGCGATCAGGAGGTTGCCCTGAATATCTCAACCACTGAGCTGGATGACTGGGTCGGCAAGGACGGACATTCCGATTACTTCAGCGATAACGGCTCATTCCCGGAGATTGGTGAGGGCATCGGTTTTATCGAGCGCCATGGCGTGTCAGGAGCGAAGTCGTCGGAGTACGAGTTTCACTTCATGTTCATCACCGGCAAAATCCTCGACCAGAACGGAGAGACCACAGCCGTGCTCGCCACCGACCTCTCCGAGCCTTCGCGGGAACACAAGACACCCACCCCGGAACTGCCCAGAAGCCGCAACTGGAACAGCCAACTCTATCGGTCAATTGCCGAAATGCGTGGGGTGGCGGGACCGGATGTAAACGCCTATGCAAGCGACCAGTATTACTCGGTGCTGGTGCGGGCTGTGGCTGCCTCGTAAGGCGCTGTCGTGCAGCAAAAACGGGTTCTGTGGGACCGGCTTTAGCCGGGAAGGCGGCAGTTCAGACGATGCAGATGCATTGAATGTACTGGCGTTTTCCCGGCTAAAGCCGGTCCCACAGAAAAGCATTCCAATTCAGATAGTTATTTTATGTTCGATAAGACAAGGGCGACATCGCTTCGCCCTTGTCTGAAGCTACTTACGCCGCGCTGAACAGCTTATGCGGAGATTGATTTCAACTCTTATCGATCCCAAGGCCATAACTAGTAGTTTTGCTAGGTAGGCAAGGCCCTGAAATCGGCAGAGACTTGAACTCGAATGGCTCGCGCACAGGAGTGAAATCTCATGCCTTCCAGCAACCAGACGGTGTTGTGCCGCTACCATTACGACCCTTTGGATCGCCTGGCGTCCTGCTCGCCTGACGCGTCCGATTTCATCCAGCGCTTCTATCAGAAGAGCCGCCTGACCACGGAAATTCAGGGCCAGATCCAGCGCAGTATTGTGCAGAGCGAAGACCAGTTACTGGCGCAACAGACACGCCGGGCAGGCCTGACCGAGTGCGCGCTTCTGGGGACGGACCAACAAGGCTCAGTCCTGAACACCGCTGAAAACGTCCCAGTGGCCTACACACCTTATGGCACCCGCCACCCATTAGCGGACTTACCAGGCTTCAACGGCGAACAGCCCGACCCGGTTACTGTGCATTATCTGTTGGGTAATGGCTATAGGGCGTTCAATCCGGTATTGATGAGATTTAGCAGCCCCGACAATTTGAGTCCGTTTGGCGAGGGTGGGATTAATGCGTATGCGTATTGTGCGGGGGATCCGGTTAATCGGGTGGATCCGACGGGGCATGTGTTTGGATTTTTACGGACTTTGTTCCGCTTCTTTAAATGGACGAAGCCGACGGGGCGAGTGGTTATTCCTCCGCGAGCTTTTCACATGACAGCCATCCCACGTGCTAAGCCTCGCAACCCATTGGTGAATAGGCGCATTGGTGCGCGGCCACCCGCAGACCTCTTGGCAGCCAAAAAGATAGGGACGACCCCGGAGTGGGCTAACACTGGTAACTGGCCGCCCAGCTCTGAAGCGAGTCGGCTTGCTAGTCGATACGAAGTAACTCGGGAGAGACTTGGTCAGTTCCCAACGAACCCTCCTATCAACAGACGGGCTGATGAACATCAATTGATGTTTATTACAACGCCGCAAAGGAGGTACGAGTTGAATGCGGCGTTGACCCGCGAACAAGCCGCATCTCAATCTGCGGCCACAGCCCAGCTTTCACGGATACTCGGCGAGCAAACACCAGAGCGGCGTAGGGCAATGGCAATGGCGATTAGGACCCAGCGCGCCAATAGAGACCTGTTCACCGGGGGCTAATACCCAACCCAGCGCGTTGCCACCTTGTGAACGCCTTTACTCGCATCAAGAGCGAATCGCTTCGCTCTTGACCAAGAGGATCATTACGCCGCACTAAACAACTTATGCGGATCAATCACAAACTTCTTCGGCACGCCTGCATCGAACTCGCCGTAACCACGCGGTGCGTCGTCCAGGCTGATGACTTCGACGCCGACGATGTCTGCGATTTTGATACGGTCCCACATGATGGCTTGCATGAGTTGGCGGTTGTACTTCATCACCGGAGTCTGGCCGGTGTGGAAGCTGTGGGATTTGGCCCAGCCGAGGCCGAAGCGGATGCTCAGGCTGCCCATTTTTGCGGCAGCGTCGACAGCGCCTGGATCTTCGGTGACGTACAGGCCGGGAATACCGATTTTACCTGCCACACGCACCACGCCCATCAATGAGTTGAGGACGGTTGCCGGCGCTTCATGTTGCACGCCTGCATGGCCATGACCACGGGCTTCGAAGCCTACGGCGTCAACGGCGCAGTCCACTTCCGGTTCGCCCAGCAGCGCGGCGATCTGTTCGTGCAGCGGGGTGTCCAGGGACAGGTCGGCGATTTCAAAACCCTGAGCCTTGGCGTGAACCAGACGAGCCGGGTTCACGTCACCGATGATCACCACCGCTGCGCCCAGCAGGCGGGCTGATGCCGCTGCCGCCAAGCCAACGGGACCGGCACCCGCGATATAGACGGTGCTTCCAGGGCCAACACCGGCCGTCACTGCGCCGTGATAACCGGTGGGCAGGATGTCGGAGAGGCAGGTCAGGTCGCGGATTTTCTCCATGGCCCGGTCGCGGTCAGGCAGTTTCAACAGGTTGAAGTCGGCATACGGCACCAGCACGTATTCGGCCTGTCCGCCGGTCCAGTCGCCCATGTCGACGTAACCGTATGCGCCGCCGGGACGAGCCGGGTTCACGGTCAGGCATACGCCTGTGTGTTGTTCCTTGCAGGAACGGCACAGACCGCAGGCCACGTTGAACGGTACCGAGACCAGATCACCGATTTTCAGGTTCTCGACGCCGGTGCCTTTTTCGATCACTTCGCCAGTGATTTCATGGCCCAATACCAGGCCGGTCTGGGCGGTGGTGCGGCCGCGAACCATGTGTTGGTCCGAGCCACAGATGTTGGTGGAAACTACCCGCAGGATCACACCGTGCTCGATCTTGCGACCACGCGGGTCCTGCATTTTCGGGTAAGCGATATTCTGTACTTCGACCTTGCCAGCGCCGAGATACACCACACCACGATTGTCAGACATTCTTTCACCTCGATTTTGTTGTTATGTCGCGGAGAAATGCGCTGCTTGTTGGTGTTGCAGCAACGCACTGATTGCTCTGGGGTGCTTGCTTTGATTGATGTCGTTCATGCCGCCGCCATCGCGAGCAAGCTCACTCCTACAGTTGTTCGCGTCTACCTGTAGGAGTGAGCTTGCTCGCGATACCGCGAAGCGGTGCTTTTAAAGAACCACTGTCCTGTTAGCGTTAAGGAATACCCGCCGCTCAATGTGATACCCCACGGCCCGTGCCAATGTCAGGCCTTCGATGTCACGGCCTTTGGCGATCAGGTCTTCGGGGTAGTGGCTGTGATCCACCACTTCCACGCCTTGGGCAATGATCGGGCCTTCGTCCAGGTCGTTATTGATGTAATGCGCCGTCGCACCCACCAGCTTCACGCCCTTGTTGTACGCCTGATGGTAAGGCTTGGCGCCCTTGAAGCCCGGCAGCAGCGAGTGGTGAATGTTGATCGCCTTGCCGTCCAGCTTGCGGCACAGGTCGGGCGACAGCACTTGCATGTAGCGGGCAAGGATCACCAGCTCGGCACCAGACTCTTCGATCACCTGCCAGACTTTGCTTTCCTGGGCGGGCTTGTCGTTGGGGTCCAGCGGGAAATGGTAGTACGGAATTTCGTGCCAGCGCGCCAGGGGTTCCAGATCCGGATGGTTGGACACCACGGCGACCACGTCCATGGACAGCTGGCCGATGCGCTGGCGATAGAGTAAATCGTTCAGGCAGTGATCGGCCTTGGAGACCATGATTACCACTTTTGGCCGGTAGTTCGGCGCAGTGAGCTCGAAGATCATGCCGAAAGCCTCGCCGCGTTCTTTCAAACCTGCGCGAAAGCCTTGCTCGTCAAAGCCGTCCGGCTGGCGAAATTCCACGCGAATGAAGAAGCGGCCGGAAAGCCGATCATCGAAAGAGTGATGCTCAGTGACGTAGCAGCCCTGCTCGAACAGATAGCGGGTCACCGCGTCCACCGTGCCCAGCACGCTTGGGCAGTCGGCAGTCAGAATCCATGTGTCGGGGGCGCGGCTCATATGTTTTCCTAGTCTGATGCTTTCCTTGTGGGACCGGCTTTAGCCGGGAAGAGGTCGGTACATCCAATACACATTCTGCGTCAGGAATGCCGTCTTCCCGGCTAAAGCCGGTCCCACAGTGGTAATCCGTGGATAACTGTTCAGGCCTGAACAGTCAGGCCGTATTCGGCGCTCGCATCCTGCAACCACATCCACCAGTAATCGGCGAAGCTGCGGCGGATCAGCAGTTCCCAGGTTTCTTCGCCGGTGCGGCGGATCACCAACTGCGACTTGGCGAACACCGTGCCGATGGCTTTGCCCACCGGGAAATTGTCCGGGTGCACGTCGTAGCTGGTGGATTTCATCAGCACTTCGCGGACTTTCGGGCCGCTCAGTTCGAGGATCGACTGACCGCCGCTAACGTTGACGATTGCAATGTGCTGGCCGGGCAGGGCGTCGCGCAGTTTTTGCTCGACGGCGAATTCTTCACCGCTCGGCACGATCAGCAGCCACTCATCCGGGCCGAGCCATTGCAGGGAGCTTTCACCGCTGACAACCAGCGCCAGCGCGCCGGGCAATTCCATGCCCAGTGCTTTGTGTACGCCGGCCGCGAAGTCCGGATTGTGGGCATCGCCACGGATGGTCAGGTGACCGAGTAACTTCTTCTCGCGCAAGAGCACGCCAGGGTTGGCGCGACCTTTACCGACCAGGCTGTTGAGGTCGGCGTGAAACAACGGTGACTCGGCTTTTGCGCCGGTCGTTGGCCGCTGCTGGTAAACGTTGGCTGTGGTCATAGAGCACCTGTTTTGAATTCTGTTTTGAACCTGGCCCTGTAGGAGTGAGCTTGCTCGCGATCGACTGCGAAGCAGTCGTGAAAGTGGTGAATTCACCGTCGCCTGAAAGTCGTTCCGACTTTATCGCGAGCAAGCTCACTCCTACAGGTGGAGCATTACTCCACGTTCTGCTGCTCACCCTTCGGATCGAAGAACACCGACGACACGATTTCCGCTTCGATCACGCTGCCATCGGCTTGCGGTGAGAACACTCGCTCGCCCATGCGCTTGAGGCCGCCTTTGACCACGCCCATGGCGAACGAATAACCCAGCGAGTTTGACGCGTAGCTGGAGGTCACGTGACCGACCATGGTCATCGGGATCGACTGTTTCGGGTCGAACACCAGTTGCGCGCCTTCCGGCAGCCACTTGTTCGGATCAACCGGCTTGAGGCCTACCAGCTGCTTGCGTTGTTCACGCACGCAATCTTCGCGGTTCATGCCGCGCTGGCCGATCCACGAGAACGGTTTGGTGCGGCCGACACACCAGCCCATGTTCAGGTCGTCCGGGGTCATCGAGCCGTCGGTGTCCTGGCCCACGATGATGAAACCCTTCTCGGCGCGCAGCACGTGCATGGTCTCGGTGCCGTACGGCGTCAGGTTGTACTTCTTGCCGGCTTCGATGATCTGTTCCAGCACGCCCATAGCGTAGTCGGCCTGGATGTTGACCTCGTACGACAGCTCGCCGGTAAACGAAATACGGAACACCCGCGCCGGAACACCGCCGACCTGACCTTCTTTCCAGGTCATGAACGGGAATTCTTCACGGCCCAGATCAATGTCGGTCACTTCGCTGAGCAGCTTGCGGCTGTTCGGGCCGGACAGGGTCAGGGTCGCGTAATGGTCGGTCACGGAAGTGAAGTACACCTTCAGATCAGGCCATTCGGTCTGTTGATAGATTTCCAGCCATTGCAGCACGCGAGCTGCGCCGCCGGTGGTGGTGGTCATGATGAAATGATTGTCGGCGACACAGGCGGTAACCCCGTCGTCGAAGACCATGCCGTCTTCCTTGCACATCAGACCGTACCGCGCCTTGCCCACATCGAGCTTGGTCCAGGCGTTGGTGTAGATGCGGTTCAGGAACTCACGAGCGTCCGGGCCTTGAATGTCGATCTTGCCCAGGGTCGAGGCGTCCAGCAGGCCGACGCTTGCGCGCACGGCTTTGCATTCGCGCTCGACGGCAGCGTGGATGTCTTCACCGGCTTTCGGGAAGTACCAAGGGCGTTTCCACTGGCCGACGTCTTCGAACTCGGCGCCGTTTTTCACGTGCCAGGCGTGCAGCGCAGTAAAGCGCACGGGTTCAAAGATATGCCCACAGTGCCGACCGGCAATCGCGCCGAAAGTCACTGGCGTGTAGTTCGGGCGGAACATGGTGGTGCCCATTTCCGGGATGGTCACGTTCAGCGAACGGGCGGCGATGGCCAGACCGTTGACGTTGCCCAGCTTGCCCTGATCGGTGCCGAAACCCAGTGCGGTGTAGCGTTTGACGTGCTCCACCGACTCGAAACCTTCACGGGTCGCCAGCTCGATGGCGGCAGCAGTGACGTCGTTCTGCAGGTCGACGAATTGCTTCGGCGCACGGGCAGTCGGTTTGTCGTGAGGGACCTGGAACAGCGCCAGCGTCGGCTCTTCAGCGCGGCTCAAGGCTTTTGGCAATACGCCTTCGACGACTTTGAAACCGGCTTCACTGGCTGCCCGAACGCCACCTTCGAAGCCATCGGCCAGCGCGTCGCCCAATGCGTAGACGCCATTGACGCCGCCGACGCAAACGCGTTTCTGTGGCGCTTCGCCCGGTACGAAACCGAGGATGTCTTCACGCCATACCGGCTTACCGCCCAAGTGCGACGCCAGGTGAACGATTGGGCTGTAGCCACCAGAACTGGCGATCAGGTCGCAGTCGAGCCATTCGCCAGGGCTGGTCACGCGATGACCTTTGACGTCGATAGCGGCGATGCGTGCAGCCGTCACGTGCTTGCTGCCACGGGCTTCGATCACGGCGCTGCCGGTCAGGATGCGGATGCCTTTGGCGCGGGCTTCTTCAACCAAAGCGCCCCGTGGGTTGTGGCGTGCGTCAGCGATGGCCACCACTTGCAGGCTGGCGTCGAGCCAGTCCAGCGCCACGCGGTAGGCGTGGTCGTTGTTGGTGGACAGCACCAGTTTCTTGCCCGGCGCTACACCATAACGGCGCACATAAGTGGAGACCGCACCGGCCAGCATGTTGCCAGGCACGTCGTTGTTGCCGTAAACCAGTGGGCGCTCGTGAGTACCGGACGCCAGCACCACGCGCTTGGCGCGAACCCGGTGCATGCGCTGACGCACTTGGCCAATCGGGGCGCGATCACCCAGGTGGTCGGTCAGGCGCTCATGAATAGTCAGGAAGTTGTGGTCGTGATAGCCGTTGACCGTGGCCCGTGGCAGCAGTAACACGTTGTTGAGGCCTTTAAGTTCGGCGATGACGGTAGCAACCCATTCAGCGGCTGGTTTGCCGTCCAGGCTTTCGCGGCTGTCCAGCAGGCTGCCGCCGAATTCTTCCTGTTCATCAGCCAGAATCACTCGGGCGCCGCTGCGTGCAGCTGCAAGAGCAGCGGCCAGACCGGCAGGGCCAGCGCCAACAATCAGCACGTCGCAGTGCTGGTTCATGTTGTCGTAGGTGTCGGGATCGTTTTCGGTCGGCGAGCGACCAAGACCGGCGGCCTTACGAATGTACTTCTCGTAAGTCATCCAGAACGATTGCGGGTACATGAAGGTTTTGTAGTAGAAACCCGGTGGCATCAGCTTGCCGCCGACCTTGCCGAGGATGCCCATCACGTCATTATTGACGCTCGGCCAGCCGTTGGTGCTGGTCGCAACCAGGCCCGAATACAGCGCCTGTTGCGTGGCGCGTACGTTAGGGATCTGAGTGGCTTCGGTCGCGCCGATTTGCAGCACCGCGTTCGGCTCCTCAGAACCTGCTGCGAAGATCCCGCGTGGGCGTGAATACTTGAAGCTGCGGCCGATGATGTCCACGCCATTGGCCAGCAGGGCTGCGGCCAATGTGTCGCCTTCAAAGCCCTGATAGGTCTGGCCGTTGAAGTTGAAGTTCAGCACCTTGCTGCGGTCGATACGGCCGCCATTGGGCAGTCGGTTGATCTGGCTCATACCTGGTCTCCCTCGCCGCTGGCTGTCTTCTCAAACGCAGGGTTGCTGAACTGCGGTTTAGCGCCAATCGGGTAGGTTTCGAGAATTTCGTAAGTCACGGTGTCGCGGGTCGCGTTGAAGTACTGACGGCAACCGGCGGCGTGGATCCACAGTTCGTGATGCAGCCCGCGTGGGTTATCGCGGAAGAACATGTAGTCGCCCCATTGCTCGTCGGTGCAGGCTGCCGGGTCCAGTGGACGCGGGATGTGCGCCTGGCCTGACGCGTGGAATTCCTCTTCGGAGCGCAGTTCGCCACAGTGAGGACAGAAGATGTGCAACATGATGAGTGCTCCTCTTAGTGGGCGACCGCAGCGGCGCCGTGTTCATCGATCAACGCACCGTTGTGGAAACGGTCGATGGAGAAAGGTTTGGCCAGCGGATGCATCTCACCCTTGGCCAGACTCGCTGCAAACACGTTGCCCGAGCCCGGTGTAGCCTTGAAGCCACCGGTGCCCCAGCCGCAGTTGAAGAACATGTTCGGGACTGGCGTCTTGGAAATGATCGGGCAGGCGTCCGGCGTGGTGTCGACGATGCCGCCCCACTGACGGTTCATGCGCACACGCGACAACACCGGGAACATCTCGACGATGGCCTGAATGGTGTGCTCGATCACCGGGTACGAACCGCGCTGACCGTAGCCAACCCAGCCGTCGATGCCGGCGCCTATCACCAGGTCGCCCTTGTCGGACTGGCTGATGTAACCGTGTACCGCGTTGGACATGATCACGCTGTCGATAATCGGCTTGATCGGCTCGGACACCAGCGCTTGCAGCGGGTGGGATTCGATCGGCAGACGGAAGCCCGCCAGTTTCGCCATGTGCCCGGAGTTACCAGCGGTCACCACACCAACGCGCTTGGCGCCGATGAAGCCTTTATTGGTTTCCACACCGATGCACACGCCGTTTTCCTTCCGGAAGCCGGTCACTTCAGTTTGCTGAATCAAATCAACGCCCAAGGCGTCAGCGGCACGGGCAAAGCCCCAGGCCACGGCGTCGTGACGGGCTACGCCGCCGCGACGTTGCACGGTGGCGCCGATGATCGGGTAGCGGGTGTTTTTAGAGCAGTCCAGGTACGGAATTTCGTCCGCCACCTGTTTGCCGTTGAGCAGTTCGCCGTCCACGCCGTTGAGGCGGTTGGCGCTGACCCGGCGCTCGGAATCACGCATGTCCTGCAAGGTGTGGCACAGGTTGTAGACGCCGCGCTGGGAGAACATCACGTTGTAGTTCAGGTCCTGAGACAGGCCTTCCCACAATTTCATCGCGTGCTCGTACAAATGCGCCGACTCATCCCACAGGTAGTTGGAGCGCACGATGGTGGTGTTGCGGGCCGTGTTGCCGCCGCCCAGCCAGCCTTTTTCGACCACGGCCACGTTAGTGATGCCGTGCTCTTTGGCCAGATAGTAAGCCGTCGCCAGACCATGCCCACCGCCGCCGACGATCACTACGTCATAGACTTTTTTCGGGGTTGGCGTGCGCCACATGCGCTGCCAGTTTTCGTGATGGCTGAGGGAGTGTTTGAGAAGGCCGAAGCCTGAGTAATGCTGCATGAATAACTACTCCTGACTCAGCTATAAACCGGGAAATCGGAACACAGGGCTGCAACCTGACTGGCGACATTGGCTTCGACGTCGGCATCGCCGAGGTTGTCGAGAATGTCGCAGATCCAGCCGGCCAGCGTGATGCATTGGGTAACTTTGAAACCGCGCGTGGTGACGGCCGGGGTGCCGATACGCAGGCCCGAGGTCACGAACGGCGATTGCGGATCGTTGGGCACCGAGTTCTTATTGACCGTGATGTGCGCACGGCCCAAAGCGGCGTCGGCGTCTTTGCCAGTCAGGCCCTGACGGATCAGGCTGACCAGGAACAAGTGGTTGTCGGTGCCGCCGGAAACAACGTCGAAGCCACGGTCGATGAACACTTGCGCCATGGCTTGAGCGTTATCGATCACTTGTTGCTGATACGCGACGAACCCAGGCTCCATGGCTTCCTTGAAGCACACGGCCTTGGCGGCAATCACGTGCATCAACGGGCCGCCCTGGCCGCCGGGGAATACGGCGGAATTGAGCTTCTTCTCTATCTCTTCGTTGGCCTTGGCCAGGATCAAGCCACCACGTGGACCGCGCAGGGTTTTGTGAGTGGTGGTGGTCACGACGTCGGCGTACGGCAGTGGGTTCGGGTACAGTCCGGCAGCCACCAGACCGGCGACGTGAGCCATGTCGACAAACAGGTAGGCGCCGACCTTGTCAGCGATGGCGCGGAAGCGCGGGAAGTCGAGGGTTTTCGAGTAAGCCGAGAAACCGGCAATGATCATTTTTGGCTGGCATTCAACGGCGATACGCTCGACTTCGTCGTAATCGATCAGGCCGGTGGCGGTGTCGATGCCGTATTGCACAGCGTTGTAGAGCTTGCCGGAAAAGCTGACTTTCGCGCCGTGGGTCAGGTGCCCGCCGTGGGCCAGGCTCATGCCCAGCACGGTGTCGCCGGCTTGCAGCAACGCCAGATAAACCGCCGCGTTAGCCGAACTGCCGGAGTGCGGCTGGACGTTGGCGTAGTCAGCGCCGAACAGTTGCTTGGCGCGGTCGATGGCCAGTTGCTCGACTTTATCCACATGCTCGCAGCCGCCGTAGTAGCGCTTGCCCGGATAACCTTCGGCGTATTTGTTGGTCAGGCCGCTGCCCTGGGCTTCCATCACGCGCTGGCTGGTGTAGTTCTCCGAAGCGATCAGCTCGATGTGATCTTCCTGACGCTGCTCCTCGGCATTCATCGCCGCCAGAAGTGCATCGTCATAGCCTTGAATTTGGTCGTTCTTGCTGAACATCGCGGTTCTCCCAGCGGCGGCGTCGCGCCTGACTTATCGGTGGGGCCGCAACATCTCTGCCGGGCCCTTTGACAGCGATACTAGGGCCGGACCCAAGACGCCAAATGCCTGCGCACGCCACGCAAAGGTGCGTTTACGACATGCCGCGAGGAAAGGTCGCAATCCCTTGTAGGAGCTGCCGAAGGCTGCGAATGCATTTCCATGGGCCAACGCTTTCGCAGCCTTCGGCAGCTCCTACAGAAATACGGCACAAACAAAAATCCCCCGGGGATGCCGGGGGATTTTCAAGGTGCGATGTCGCAATCAGACCACAGCTTTACCAGGCAACTGCCCATCCGCCCGGAACATACCGCGAATACCACGCACGGCCTGGCGAATCCGGTCCTGATTCTCGATCAGGGCGAAGCGCACGTGATCGTCGCCGTACTCTCCAAAACCGAGGCCCGGTGATACGCAGACCTTGGCTTCAGCCAGCAGCTTCTTGGCGAACTCCAGCGAACCAAGGTGGGCGTAGGCGGGTGGGATCTTGGCCCAGACGTACATCGAGGCTTTCGGGTTTTCCACCATCCAGCCCAGTTCATGCAGACCTTTGACCAACACGTTGCGGCGTTGGCGATACTGTTCGGCGATGTCCAGCACGCATTGCTGATCGCCTTCCAGTGCAGCGATGGCCGCGACTTGCAGCGGGGTGAAGGTGCCGTAATCGTGGTAGCTCTTGATTCGCGCCAGGGCGTTGACCAGCTCCGGGTTGCCGACCATGAAGCCGATCCGCCAGCCCGCCATGTTGTAGCTCTTGGACAGGGTGAAGAACTCCACGGCGATGTCTTTGGCGCCCGGCACCTGCATGATCGACGGGGCTTTCCAGCCGTCGTAAACGATGTCGGCGTAGGCCAGGTCGTGAACCACCAGCACGTCGTACTGTTTGGCGAGCGCCACAACGCGCTCGAAGAAATCCAGCTCCACGCACTGCGCTGTCGGGTTGGACGGGAAGCCGAGGATCATCATCTTTGGCTTGGGAATCGAGCCGCGAATGGCTTTTTCCAGTTCGGCGAAGAAGTCCACACCGGGAATCAGCGGCACCGAACGCACTTGGGCACCAGCAATCACCGCGCCGTAGATGTGGATCGGGTAGCTCGGGTTCGGCACCAGCACCGTGTCGCCCTGGTCGAGGGTGGCGAGCATCAAGTGCGCCAGACCTTCTTTCGAGCCGATGGTGACGATGGCTTCCTCTTCCGGATCGATATCGACGTCGTAGCGTTTTTTGTACCAGTTGGAAATCGCCCGACGCAGACGCGGGATGCCACGCGAAGTCGAGTAGCCGTGAGTGTCTTCACGTTGGGCGACGGTAACGAGTTTTTCGACGATATGCGGTGGGGTTGGCCCGTCGGGGTTGCCCATGCTCAGGTCGATGATGTCTTCACCACGACGGCGAGCGGCCATTTTCAGCTCGGCGGTGATATTGAAGACGTACGGGGGGAGTCGATCGATACGCGCAAAACGGCGCGGCGAAGGTAAGTCTGCCATGGAGGCCTCAGATACGTAAGCGCCCGGAACCGTCCGAGCGACGTTGGCCACTGCGGTGGCCAGCGCAAAAGATAAAGGCGCTGATGGCAGTTTGTCTACAGGAAGATCATGTTGACCCTGTAGGAGCTGCCGAAGGCTGCGAATCGCGTCTTCTGAGGCACCGCTTTCGCAGCCTTCGGCAGCTCCTACAGGGAGGGCGAGAAGCTTTAAATCGCCAACAATTCCCGCAACCCAAGCAGCATGAGGAAATGCACCGGATAAATCGCATACGCCCAGCGGCGCATGGGCTTTACCGGGAAATTGAGGCGACGCCGCAATAAGGCCAGGCCGAGCACAGGCGCAATCAGGCAGGCGACCAGCGAGCCGATGGAAACCGGATCACCCCAGGCGGCACCTGCAAACATCTGCGGCCAGGCGTTGCCCGCCACGCACACGGCGCCGGGCAGGATGGCGAACCACAGCGGGCGTTCGAGTACCAGCAGCAAGGCCAGTGGCAGCAATGCGCCAAAGAAACTGAACATCAGGTACTTGTGGAAAACCGCAGCGATCAGCAGTGAAGCAAGCGCCATTACCCGAGTAACCGGCAAACGGTGTCGCCAGCCCTGAGCAATCAGCAAACCCAGCAGTAACGTTGGCAATACGTTCAAAGTGTCGGCGTCGTGCATGTATAGGCGGTAAGGGATTTCCGCCAGTACGGCAAACAGCAGCATCCAGCCCAGATAACGCCACTGCACCCGCGGTTCGGAAAACAGTGCTGACTTGCGCCCAAGATTCGCCGCAATCGCCAGACAGAACCACGGAAAAGCCAACCGCCCCGGCACATACAAAAAGTCCACAGACCAGCCCACATAGCGCAAGTGGTCCAGCACCATGCTCAGCATGGCCAGCCACTTGAGCAGGTCCAGCGCCTTGTTGCGTCCGGGCAGGTAAGGCGGGTTAGACAGGTCCATATTGCTCCAGCGTGTTGAGGCTTTTGTAGGAGCTGCCGAAGGCTGCGAATGGCGGCGCTTCAGACATATTGCTTTCGCAGCCTTCGGCAGCTCCTACAGATTTGGTGTTTGCAACATAACAACCCATGACCAACCCACCCGATCTTCGCTACAGTGCGCAGCATAATCAATGACAAGGATTCGGCCATGACCGACAAGAGCCAGCAGTTTGCCAGTGATAACTATTCGGGCATTTGCCCTGAAGCCTGGGCTGCGATGGAACAGGCTAACCACGGCCATCAGCGCGCGTACGGCGATGACGAATGGACCGCGCGGGCCTCGGATCAATTCCGCAAATTATTCGAAACTGACTGCGAGGTGTTCTTCGCCTTCAACGGTACGGCAGCCAACTCTCTGGCGCTGTCATCCTTGTGCCAGAGTTATCACAGCGTGATCTGCTCCGAAACCGCCCACGTCGAGACCGACGAATGCGGCGCGCCGGAGTTCTTCTCCAATGGTTCGAAGCTGCTCACCGCCCGCAGCGAAATGGGCAAGCTGACGCCAGAGTCGATCCGCGAGGTGGCGCTCAAACGTCAGGACATTCACTACCCCAAGCCGCGTGTCGTGACCCTGACTCAAGCCACTGAAGTCGGCAGCGTTTATCAGCCTGAAGAACTCAAGGCCATCAGCGCGACCTGCAAAGAATTGAACCTGAACCTGCATATGGACGGCGCGCGGTTTTCCAATGCCTGTGCCTTCCTCGACTGTTCACCCGCCGAGCTCACATGGAAATCCGGCGTCGACGTGCTGTGCTTTGGCGGCACCAAGAACGGCATGGCAGTGGGCGAGGCGATTCTGTTCTTCAATCACGAACTGGCTGAAGACTTTGACTACCGCTGCAAGCAGGCCGGGCAGTTGGCGTCGAAAATGCGCTTTTTGTCTGCACCCTGGGTCGGGCTGCTGGAAAACGATGCATGGCTCAAGCACGCCAACCACGCCAACCATTGCGCGCAGTTGCTAGCCCAACTGGTCGAGGATATTCCTGGGGTTGAGCTGATGTTCCCGGTGCAGGCCAATGGCGTGTTTCTGCAACTGTCGGAACCAGCCATCGCGGCACTGACGGCCAAGGGCTGGAGGTTCTACACCTTCATCGGCAACGGCGGCGCGCGCTTCATGTGCTCGTGGGACACCGAAGAAGCCCGCGTGCGGGAACTGGCGGCGGATATTCGGTTGGTGATGGGGGCGTAACCAAATGATGAGTTTTCTGTAGGAGCTGCCGAAGGCTGCGAAAGCGATATGTCTGACACGACGCTGTTCGCAGCCTTCGGCAGCTCCTACAGGGGCTTTCATATTTAGCTCTGCGAAATCGTCTTGGAAATCACATCAACCGTCGCATCGATCTGCTGCTGGCAGCGGTCGAGTTCGATCTGGTGTTGCGCCTTGAGCTCGATCTGTTGCGAGCACAGGTTCAAGGCGGCCAGTACCAGCAGGCGATCGCCGATCAGGCTGGGGTATTTGCGTTTGGTGTCGGCCAGTGAGGCGCGAAGCATGGCGGTGGCTTGCAGCAAAGTCTGTTCTTCGCCGGCCGGGGCCTTGATCGAATAATCGTTGCCCAGAATCGAAACGACCGTCACCCCGTCTGCGCGAGTACTCATGCGCTTACAGCGCTGGCGCTGGTAGCGCGTTCAACCAGGGCTTGAATGCGGGCTGTGGTGGCGCCTTGTTTCTCTTCGTGTTCCATCAGGCTCAGCTGCAAACTGTCGTTGTCATCCCTGGCTTGAGCCAGCTCGGTGCTGAGCTGAGCATTCGTACCTTGCAGCTGCTGGTTCTGTTGCACCAGATCGCTGACAAGTTGTTCCAATTGGCTTAGGGATGCTTCCAACATTTTGATTTCTCGAGCAAATTTCAACGGGCGCACACCTTAAAGAAAAGTCATTGCGCTTGCCAGGGTTTATCAGCGTTGCAGCCTCTAAATCTCAGCATTCCAGCACTTGTGCTTTCTTTGGCAGGTAAGTGCATAAAGAGGCCCTGTTGACTGCTGTTTATCCATCTGGTTCCTGCTGTTCGTCAGTCAATGCAAGATATGGCGTTTTGTCGCAGTCCGTTCGGCGCTTCAGCCTCAAGTCTGTCTTCGGATGACCGATAGCCACTTCACTGTGTTGAAAACCCTCCTGGTCGCATGGAATGCGCTCCAACTCTCTGGAAACTCTATGTCATTACGAACAATGAATATTGCTCCGCGCGCGTTCCTCGGCTTTTCCCTGATAGGCGCGCTCATGCTGATTCTCGGCATCTTTGCTTTGTCACAGATGAGCAAAATCCGCGCAGCTGGCGATCTGGTCGCACAAAACAGTGTGCCGAGCATTCAGAGCCTTGACGGCCTGACCGTCGCGGGCATCCGCATGCGGGTTCTGTCGTATCGCCTGCTTACCAACCGCGAGCCGGATGTTCAAGATAAAACCGTCGAACTTTTTGCTGTGCGTAATAAGCAGATCAGCGATGCTCAGGCCCTTTATGAAAAGCTGATCGCCTCCCCTGAAGAGCGAGCGGCCTACGCCGATTACGTCCGGCTCTTGGCTGAGTACCGCCAGATTGAAGCGCGCCTGATCAGCCTGAGCCGTGCCGGCAATGTTGCGGACATGGCCAAGCTGCTTAATGGTGAGTCCGCTACCAATTCTGATCAGATGAACATGGTGTTAGCCAAGCTGGCCGAGATCAACAGCAAACAATTGACGGCCACTAACCAGGAGGCCGCCAGCGAATATTCTTCAGCGTTCAACCTGGTCGTCGGCCTGCTGATCGTCGCCACTGCATTGACCATGCTGTTCGCCTGGTTGCTCACCAACAGCATCACCCGCCCGATCGCATCAGCGCTTGAAGCAGCTGAAACCATCGCCGAGGGCAACCTGACTCGTCCGATCAAGGTCGATGGCACCGACGAAGCCGGTCGCTTGCTGCTGGCCATGCAGAAGATGCAGGAAAAACTGCGCGATACCTTGATGCGCATCTCCGGCTCGGCCACCCAACTGGCCTCCGCGGCAGAAGAATTGAACGCCGTCACCGACGAGAGCGCTCGTGGTTTGTCGCAACAGAACAACGAAATCGAACAGGCAGCCACGGCGGTCAACGAAATGACCAGCGCCGTGGAAGAAGTGGCGCGCAACGCCGTGAGCACATCCGAAGCCTCGAAAAACGCAACGGCGTCAGCGGGTGACGGTCGCGATCTGGTTCAGGAAACCGTCAACGCCATCGAACGCATGAGCGGCGATGTGCAGAGCACGGCTGATCTGATCGGCAATCTGGCTGAAGAGTCCCGTGACATCGGCAAAGTGCTGGACGTGATTCGTGGTCTGGCGGATCAGACCAATTTGCTGGCGCTGAACGCGGCGATTGAAGCCGCCCGTGCTGGCGAAGCCGGTCGCGGTTTTGCGGTGGTAGCCGACGAGGTCCGTGCTTTGGCCCATCGCACCCAGCAGTCCACCAGCGAAATCGAGCGTATGGTCGGCAGCATTCAGGGCGGAACCGAGAAAGCAGTGGGTTCGATGCGTAACAGCACCGAACGTGCCGAATCGACTCTGAACATCGCCAAGGGTGCAGGCCTGGCGCTGGACACCATCAACACGGCGGTCGTGGAAATCAACGAACGCAACCTGGTGATCGCCGCCGCCGCAGAAGAACAGGCCGCCGTGGCCCGCGAAGTGGATCGCAACCTGGTCAACATCCGCGACCTGTCGGCCCAGTCCTCTAACGGCGCATCCCAGACCAGCGCGGCAAGCGGTGAGCTGACGCGTTTGGCGGTTGACCTGAACAGCATGGTTTCGCGGTTTAGTTTGTAAGAAGTAGTCCGCAGCAAAACGTTGAACCCGTTGGAGCGAGGCTTGCCCGCGAATAAGGCACCTCGGTGGGGCAGACACACCGCATTATCGTTCTTCGCGGGCAAGCCTCGCTCCAACGAATATCGAGACCTGCACTAGCGCGTTTGCCCGCGATTGGCGCCGCGCTCAGGTTGAAACCAGAGTCGATGTGGGAGCGGTGCTTGCCCGCGATGAACGATAACTCGGTATGCCTTCACACCGCGGTGTCTTTATCGCGGGCAAGCACCGCTCCCACAGGGATAGCGCCAATCCTTTCCGGCCATCAATACTCGATCCGCACATCCCCCTTAGGAATGCTGCAGCACGACAGGATGTAACCCTCGGCTTCGTCTTCTTCGGTGATGCCACCGTTGTGCTCCATCTCCACTTCGCCACTGAGCTTCATCACCTTGCACGTTCCGCAGATGCCCATGCCGCAGGCTTTGGGGATCATCAGGCCAAGCTTGGCGGCTGCGGCGTGGACGGTTTCGCCCGGTGCCACGCGGATGCTCTTGCCGGTGTCGGTGAATTCCACCTGATGCAGATCGGAGGCATCAACTTCAGGCGCGTCAGCAGCGATTTCTGCTTGTTCTACGGCATCGGCACGGGCTTCCGGTGGCGTCGCGCCGAAGGACTCTTCGTGATACTGCGCCATGTTGAAACCGTTGGTTTGCAACAGGCGTTTAACTGCCGCCATGTACGGCGTCGGCCCGCAGCAGAACACCTCGCGTTCCATGAAGTCCGGAACCATCAATTCCAGCATTTTCTGATTCAGATAACCGCGATAACCCGCCCACGGCTCGCCCAGACCATGCTTCTCGCAAATCAGGTGCAGGCTGAAGTTATCGATCCGCGACGCCATGTGCTCCAGCTCGCGGTGATAAATGATGTCTTTGGGTGAGCGGGCGCTGTGCACGAACACCATGTCGACGTTGGCATTGGTGTCGTAGAACCAGCGCGCCATGGACATCACCGGGGTGATGCCGACGCCACCGCTGAGGTAGAGGATTTTCGGGTTCGGGAAGTCGATGGCGTTGAACAGTCCGACCGGCCCGTGGACCGCCAGCTCCTGGCCTTCGTGCAAGGTGTCGTGCAGATAGTTTGAGACTTTGCCTCCCGGCACGCGCTTGATGGTGACCGAGAAGCTGTACGGCACCGAAGGCGAGCTGGAAATGGTGTACGAGCGCATCACCGGCACGCCTTCGATTTCCAGCTCCAGGGTCACGAATTGGCCGGGCTTGAAGAAGAACATGATCGGCTGGTCGGCCATGAAGCAGAAGGTGCGCACGTCCCAGGTTTCCTGGATCACTTTGACGACGCGAACCAAGTGACGGCCGTTGGCCCATGTCTGCGTATTTACCGGGCTCAGGAAGCTTTGGGACATGCTGTATCTCCACGGCCGACTACCGGCCTCATGATGCGGATTCTGCGTAAGGCGCAGGACCTTCACTTGCCTATCAGCGACATCGGCGTACTTATCGCGACCAGCCCCTGTTGACCGGGGTTAGCGCGTCGGGAACGGATTCGGCCATGTCGCCCATGGATAAGGTTCGGTCGTCGCTGACCTCCACACTCGCCACTAAATGTTTCCCATAAAGCTTGAATGGCAAAAACAACCGCCGTCTTGCGTGCCAACCGCCACAAAGAACCGTATTAGCCACATTCGCCGACCATTAACCGTATGGTCATGAGGACTTCAAAGATGGACGTCACCGCAACCTTGAGCTTGGGCGATCCGCTGGAACCGGCACGTAAGGCCACCGCCGACATGCTGCAGAACCGTGAGCGCACCTATTCGCTGCCGCAACCGTTCTACAGTGATGAGCGGCTGTTTGAAATCGACATGCAGGAAATCTTTCAAAAGGAGTGGTTGATTGCGGGGATGACCTGCGAGATTCCGGCCAAGGGCAACTACATGACCCTGCAGATCGGCAAGAATCCGATCGTGGTGGTGCGTGGCGCAGATGGTTCGATCAACGCCTTTTATAACGTTTGCCGCCATCGCGGCTCGCGGCTGTGCACCAAGGAAAAGGGCAAGGTTGCCAAGTTGGTCTGCCCGTACCACCAGTGGACCTACGAGCTGGACGGCCGTCTGCTGTATGCGGGCAGCGAAATGGGCGACGACTTCGACATGAAGGACTTCAGCCTCAAGCCGATCAATGTGAAAACGGCGGGTGGCTACATTTTCATCAGCATGGCCCAGAACCCGCCAGCCATCGACGAGTTCCTGCAGACCCTGCAGCACTACATGGAACCGTACGACATGGAAAACACCAAGGTGGCGGTGCAAACCACCTTGCTGGAAAAGGCCAACTGGAAGCTGGTGCTGGAAAACAACCGCGAGTGCTACCACTGCAACGCATCACACCCGGAGCTGCTCAATACGCTGCTGGAGTGGGATGACGTCACAGACCCGCGTGCTACCCAGTCGTTCAAGGACCATGTGGCCGAATCGGCTGCTGCCTGGGACGCGGAAAAGATTCCTTACGCCCATGCCAGCTTCGGCCTGCGTAACCGTATCGTGCGCATGCCGCTGCTCAAAGGCACCGTGTCCATGACCATGGACGGCAAGCAAGGCAGCAACAAACTCATGGGCCGGATCAAGAACCCGGACCTGGGCTCGATGCGCATCCTGCACTTGCCACATGCCTGGAACCACTGCATGGGCGATCACGTGATCGTGTTTACCGTGTGGCCAATCAGCGCTCAGGAAACCATGGTCAGCACCAAATGGCTGGTACACAAGGACGCCGTCGAAGGCGTGGACTATGACGTAGCGCGTCTGCGTGAAGTCTGGGACGCCACCAACGATCAGGACCGTCGCCTGGCCGAAGAAAACCAGCGCGGCATCAACTCCAACGCCTACCAGCCGGGGCCTTACTCGAAAACCTACGAGTTCGGCGTGGTCAACTTCATCGACTGGTACAGCGCCCGCGTACTGGAGAACCTCGGCGCCGAGCCTGCGCCGTATTTGAAGGGTGTGGCGGTTAATCACGAGTGACCCTGCGGGTTTGATAATCCCCTGTAGGAGCCAACTTGTTGGCGAGGCTTGGACCTGCATATCCCCAAATGCCGCCTCGCCAACAAGTTGGCTCCTACAATGCGTTGTGTGATCAAAATTTGATCACAACTCCTCTGAACCACCCCCGTCTCGCCTTCCCAGCGCCCGCAAACAACTTATCCACAGAGCAACCCACAGCAATTGTGGGAAAGCGAGTGATCTGCGTTCAAATCCCCTGCTCCTGATTTCAGATCTGGCCCGTCTAGGGGCAGTTCCTCGTCCACGGCATTGCGTGCCGAATCCTCGAGAACATGTTCCCGTCATTCCAGATGGACCATGGTTTGAGCTGGCAGCTAAGGACGGGATTGCTGAGATCGTCACGCAAATCAGCGCCTGTTCGCAGACCTCTGATATCCGGTGAACCAGGCGGGGTGAAAACTATACATGCGCATCCACACGTTGCACCCAAGGTTATCCACAGTTCTCCCGGATGATCAGCCCTTGTGCTCTAAAAAAACCCATAAAAACCGTGACTTATTCATAATGATGGTTTGTCGCGGATATTGGTTAATAAATGATCATGTTTCTGAATGCCACGGTAAACGTGGGCTGTAGCGGATAGCGAACACGTTATCCACAGAAGCGCCAACAGACTTTGGGGGCGACTTTTGCTGTTTTGTGTTGGGTCTGTGGAAAAGTGCTGAAAGCCTTATGTTTCGCGGTTGACAGAAGGGTTTTAGCGGATACTTATGAGTTTTGGTCGTTTTTTGTACAAATCTCTGTAGGCCACGTTTTATATGGCCTGTGGCGTTAAGCGAACAACTTGTCCACAGAAGCGCCAACAGACTTTGTGGGCAACTATGGGTGATGGATGTTCGCGGTGGACTGTTTGTCCACAATAAAAAACCAATAAAAACCGTAGGTTAGTCTGGTTACTTTTCGAACAATCGCTTGAAAGCACTGGTTTGTATGGGGTGCAGCGTTTAGCGAACAACTTATCCACAGATGCGTTAACAGGCTGTGTGCACAACTATGGGTGGGAGCGCGCTTGCCCGCGATGGGCTGCGCAGCAGACCGCTTCTTAATGTGCTTGAAGGTCCTTCGGCCCTTATCGCGGGCAAGCGCGCTCCCACAGACGTTTATTGAACCCGTTGGAGCGAGCCTTGCCCGCGAAGAACGATAACGCGGTGTATCTGACGAACCGAGGCGCCTGTATTCGCGGGCAAGCCTCGCTCCAACGGGGCGCAATGGGTGCTAAAACGAATGACTCTGCTGCCGCCTGCGCCACTGGCTCAGGCTCTGGTCTAAGCGGGCGGGGCTGTCTATCTGTTGGCGGCGGGCGTGGCTGAACAGGATCAGCGCCAGCTCTGCGGTGACCAAGGCGTCGGCACTCGCGTGGTGGCGTTCTTCGGCATGCAATCCAAAGAACTGTGTCCAGTCATCCAGCCCGGCTTTGCGCAGGTTGGCCTGTGGAAAAAGCATCGGCGCCATTTCCGCGACATCCAGGAAATGATGCGCAAGGCGGTAATCCAGTGTTTCCTTCAACGCACGGCCCAGCATGTGCTGATCGAAGGGCGCATGAAACGCCAGCAGCGGGCTGTCTCCGACGAACTCCATGAAATCCAACAGCGCCTGCACGGGCTCACTGCCCGCGGCTATCTCGCTGGGCGCCAGACCGTGGATCAGCACCGCAGGGCTGAGTTTGTGGTCGGTGCGCAGCAGGGTTCGTTCGAACTGCTGGCTCAGGTCAATCGCGCCGTCTTCGATCACCACTGCGCCAATGGACAGCACCTGATCGCGGTTCATGTTCAAGCCGCTGGTTTCCAGGTCCACCACCACCCAGCGTTGCTGGCGTAGCGGGTTTTCCGCGAACGGCGCGCCTGTGGCGAGATTGGCCAGGCGCTGTTGGTCGGCGCGTTCCAGCGTGGGTTTCGGTGGGCGAGGGCGGAACCAGTCGAACAGATTCATAGTTGATAACGCAGCGTCAGGCTGGTTTGCAGGCGCTGGGCCTGACGCAATGATTCCCGCAGGATGCGTCGGTCCAGGTGGTTGAGGGTTTCCGGGTCGATGCGGTTGGACCAGGGCAGGTGCTGGCGGCTCTGCAATTGATGCTGCTGCATGCGGGTCTGCTGGATGAAGTGATAGGCCTCCTCGTAGGCAGCGCCATCAAGCCGGTCAATCACCTCGCGTTCCACCAACTGGCGTAAGCGTTCCAGGGTGTTATTGGCGCCAATGCCGCTGGCCAGTGCCAACACCCGCGCGCCATCGACGAAAGGCGTCAGGCCTTGGGTTTTGAGGTCAAGGGTGTCTTTGTCGCTGCCTTTGCGGGCCAGCACGAAATCTTTGAAGCGGCCCACCGGTGGGCGCTGGCGCAGGGCGTTGTCGGCCAGCAGGCGCTGAAATAATCGGTTATCCCCAACCTGTTCAAGAATCTGCCGACGAAGCTGCTCAGCACCGCTCTCATCGCCCCACACCACGCGTAAATCGAAGTAGATGCTCGAAGCCAGAAGGTTTTCCGGGGTCGCTTCGCGAATGAACGCGGCAAAGCGTCGTGACCATTCGGCTCGGGACAGACACAGCTCTGGATTGCCGGCCATGATGTTGCCCTTGCACAGGGTGAAACCACACAGGGCCAGGTTCTGATTGATCCGCTCGGCAATCGGCAGCAGCAAGCCGCGAATCCGCGCGGCATCGGCGGCGTCCTTGGCGTCAAACAGAATGCCGTTGTCCTGATCGGTATGCAGCGTCTGCTCCCGGCGGCCTTCGCTGCCAAAACACAGCCAGCTGAACGGGATGCCGGGGTCGCCTTTCTCCTCTAGCGTCAGCTCGATCACGCGACACACCGTGTGGTCGTTGAGCAAGGTGATGATTTGCGTGATCTGCGTCGAAGACGCGCCGTGAGCCAGCATGCGGTCGACCAGTTGCACAATGTCGCCCCGCAGGTTGCACAGGCTGTCGATGCGCGGCGCATTGCGGATGGTCCGCGCCAGATGCACCAGATCGACCCGTTGCAGGGAAAACAGATCGCGCTCGGAAACCACGCCACACAGGCGACCGTCCTTGACCAGACAGACGTGGGCGATGTGGCGGCCGGTCATGGCAATGGCGGCGTCAAAGGCGCTGGCGTCGGGGCTGAGGTGGAAGGGCGCCTGGATCATGCGGCTCTGGATCGGCTGGCCGAAATCGACCGTGATGTCAGCCACCGCTTCGCGCAGATCCCGCAGGGTAAATATGCCCAGCGGCGCCTGTTGTTCGTCGATGATCACGATGCTGCCGACCTGCTGCTCGTGCATCAGCTTCACCGCCTCGCGCAGTGGCGTGTCCGGAGCGCACATCACCGGGTGCCGCATCGCCAGTTCGCCCAGGCGGGTGTTCAGGGAATACTGCGTGCCGAGGGTTTCCACGGCGCGTTGCTGAACCTGTTGATTGACCTGATCCAGCAGGCTGCTGACCCCGCGCAGGGCGAAGTCGCGAAACGTGGTGGAGAGGGCGAACAACTTGATGAACGCCTGCTTGTTCAATTGCAGGCAGAACGTATCTTCGGCCGCTAGATGCTCGGTCCGTGTCGCACGCTCGCCCAGCAGCGCAGCCAGCGGGAAGCATTCGCCGGTGGTGATCTCGAAGGTGGTTTCGGTGCCGCCTTTTGCCGTATGCGGGCGTTCGCCGACCACTCGACCCTGTTTGACGATATAAAAGTGCTCTACTGGCCCATCGCCAGGCTTGATGATGCTTTCATCTGCGCCGTAGAAACGCAGCTGGCATTGCTCCACCAGGTATGCGAGGTGCGCACTCTCCATCTGGTTGAATGGCGGGAATTTTTGCAGGAACTGCATGGTGCCATGGATGTTCTGCAACACCGCTGTTTTACCCGCCTGGGCGAATGCGTCCGCTCTGCTCATGACCTGTACCGCGTTCTTTTTATTGAAGGCCATGGTCGGCCGCTTGAGAGGCAGTGCCCATTGGACGTAAGTCTTACGCAACAAAAAGATTTCTGACTACTCGCACCTTGGTGTAAAAAGCAGTGTACGTCGCCTTCGCAGATGGGAAGGATGCCGACAAAAGCACACAGATTTCTCCGGGCATGGGTCCGGATTTTTTGTCAGCTCAGTGCAGGGAAAGGCGGTTATGTTGGATCTCGATATTTTGAGTGATGAAGAGCGCGAAGCTCTGAATGAAGTCATGCTCGCCGCGCCGTCCGATGCGGTTCAACGGGTATTAATCGTGGATGACGATCGAGACGCTCGCGAACTACTGGCCGAGATCCTCAGCTTGAATGACATAAGCTGTCTGACGGCGGCCGGTGGTAACAGCGCAATGGAGTTGATCCGGACCCGCGAAAGTATCGCCTTGCTGATCACCGATCTGCGCATGGCCCCGTGTGACGGTCTGGATCTGATCCGCCGGATTCGCGATTCGGAGCGTGCGTCGTTGCCGATCATCATCGTTTCTGGCGACGCCAATGTGCGCGACGCCATCGACGCGATGCACCTGAGCGTGCTGGATTTTCTGCTCAAGCCCATCAACACCAAGCAACTGCTGAAGCTGGTGAAGAAAGAGTTGGGGATGGAGTGAAGACAATCCTGTAGGAGCTGCCGAAGGCTGCGAATGGCAGTGTGTCAGACAGAATGCCTTCGCAGCCTTCGGCAGCTCCTACAAAGAAAGTGCTACCCAAAGGCCCCGCGATTGCCGCGGGGCCTGGCGTTTCTTACAACCCGTTCTTCGCCTTGAACTCACGACGGCGACGGTGCAGCACTGGTTCGGTGTAACCGTTAGGCTGTTTAGTCCCTTCGATCACCAGTTCAACCGCAGCCTGGAAAGCGATGTTGCTGTCGAAGTCCGGAGCCAGCGGGCGATATAGCGCATCCCCCGCGTTCTGCCGGTCAACCACTGGCGCCATGCGCTTGAGGCTGTCCATCACCTGGGTTTCATTGACCACGCCGTGACGCAACCAGTTGGCGATGTGCTGGCTGGAAATACGCAGCGTCGCGCGGTCTTCCATCAGGCCGATGTCATTGATGTCCGGCACTTTCGAACAACCTACCCCCTGATCAATCCAGCGCACTACGTAGCCAAGGATGCCCTGCGAGTTGTTGTCCAGTTCATTCTGGATCTCGTCAGCGGTCCAGTTGGTGTTGGGCGCCAGCGGGATGGTCAGGATGTCGTCCACCGACGCGCGGGTGCGCTGGGCCAGTTCGGCCTGGCGGGCGAACACGTCGACCTTGTGATAGTGCAATGCATGCAGCGCCGCAGCGGTAGGCGACGGAACCCACGCCGTGTTGGCACCGGCCAGTGGGTGGGCGATTTTCTGCTCAAGCATCGCGGCCATCAGGTCCGGCATGGCCCACATGCCTTTGCCTATCTGCGCCCGACCTTGCAGGCCACAGCTCAAGCCGATATCGACGTTCCAGTTCTCATAGGCGCTGATCCATTTCTCGGCCTTCATCTGCGCTTTGCGCACCATCGGGCCAGCTTCCATGGAGGTGTGGATTTCATCGCCGGTGCGGTCCAGGAAGCCGGTGTTGATAAACACCACACGCTCGCTGGCGGCCTGAATACAGGCTTTGAGGTTGATCGTGGTACGACGCTCCTCGTCCATGATCCCGACTTTGAGGGTGTTGCGCGGCAGGCGTAACACCTGCTCGATACGGCCGAACAGCTCGTTGGTAAACGCTGCTTCTTCGGGGCCGTGCATCTTCGGTTTAACGATGTATACCGAGCGGGTACGGCTGTTGCTGCGGGTGGTGTTGCCGTTGAGGCTGTGGATCGCGGCGAGGCTGGTGAGCAGGCCGTCGAGAATACCTTCCGGGACTTCCTGACCGTTCTGATCGAGGATCGCATCGATGGTCATCAAATGGCCGACGTTGCGGATAAACAGCAGCGAGCGACCGTGCAGTTTGACTTCGCTGCCATCAGGCGCGGTATAGACGCGATCGGGGTTCATGGTACGGGTGAAGGTTTCACCGCCCTTGGAGACTTCTTCCGCCAGGTCGCCTTTCATCAGGCCCAGCCAGTTGCGGTAAACCACGACTTTGTCATCGGCATCCACGGCGGCGATGGAATCTTCGCAGTCCATGATGGTGGTCAGCGCGGCTTCCATCAGCACGTCTTTAACGCCAGCCGCATCGGTCTGGCCAATCGGGCTACTGGCGTCGATCTGGATTTCGAAATGCAGGCCATTGTGCTTGAGCAGCACTGCGGTCGGCGCCGCAGCATCGCCGTGATAGCCGATCAGTTGCGCATCGTCCTGCAGGCCGGAATTGCTGCCGCCCTTGAGACTGATGACCAGCTTGCCGTCGATCAATTTGTAGCCGGTGGAATCCACGTGGGAGCCGGCAGCCAGCGGTGCGGCTTCGTCCAGAAAAGCGCGGGCGAAGGCAATAACCTTGTCGCCGCGTACCTTGTTGTAGCCTTTGCCTTTCTCCGCGCCGTCGGCTTCGCTGATGGCATCGGTGCCGTAGAGCGCGTCATACAGCGAGCCCCAGCGTGCGTTCGACGCGTTCAGGGCGAAGCGGGCGTTCATGACCGGCACAACCAGCTGCGGGCCTGCCATGCGGGCGATTTCTTCGTCGACGTTTTGCGTCGTCGCCTGGAAATCCGCCACTTCTGGCAGCAGATAACCGATCTCTTCAAGGAAAGTCTTGTAAGCCACGGCGTCGTGGGCCTGACCGGCTTTTGACTGATGCCAGGCGTCGATTTTTGCCTGCAAGTCATCACGTTTGGCGAGCAGCGCTTTGTTTTTCGGGGCCAGCTCATTGATCAGCTGTTCTGCACCCTGCCAGAAGCCAGCAGCATCAAGACCGGTCCCGGGAATTGCTTCGTTATTGACGAAGTCAAAAAGGACTTTGGCGACCTGCAGGCCACCGACTTGAACGTGTTCAGTCATTGCACTTGCCTCACTCTGCTCAGCTTTTGGGCGCCCGTAGGAGCGCGCTGTCTATTGGAATTCGATGATGTAGTGCGCGCCGACGCATACTACATGATGTGTTGCCGGGTGAAAACGAGACTAAATATGTCACTTCGCGACTGAATTTTCATAGTCAGTCACGTGAGGAAACCCGATGTTCTCAAAGATTCTTGGGATTGTTCCATAGAAATTTAAAAACTGTATACAAAATGGCCGGTGAGCCGCCTTAAGCGCCAGAGTCAGCCTTGCCTATACTGGAAACATTATCGCTCGGGCTTTTCAGGCTCTGGCGGATGTTCAGCATAGAAGGAGTTACCCGTGGATCATCTCGTTATTACCGTGTTTGCCCCGGACAAACCAGGGCAGGTCGAATTGATCGCCGAATGCATCGCTGACCATGGCGGCAACTGGCTGGAAAGCCGCATGGCACACATGGCCGGACAATTCGCCGGGATCCTGCGGGTGGGCGTGCCTGCCGAAGCGCAGGAAGAATTGAAAAACGCGCTGCTGGATCTGTCCGGCCAAGGCATCCGCGTGCTGTTCGCGGAAACGGCGATCGAGGTGTCCTGCACCTGGAAACCCATCGGCATGGAACTAGTCGGCAACGACCGCCCCGGCATCGTGCGCGACATCACCCGGTTGCTGACTGAGCAGGGTGTGAACGTCGAGCGTCTGGTCACCGACGTGCGACCGGCACCCATGAGCAGCGAGCCACTGTTCCACGCCGAAGCCATCCTCGGCGTGCCACTGACGCTGTCGCTGGACGTGCTGCAAGCAGCGCTGGAAACCCTGGCGGATGATTTGATGGTGGATCTGGTGCTGCGCACGGATCTTTAAAGCTGGAATGCCAATCCTTATGTGGGAGATTTCCTGTTGGCCTGAAATACGCATCTCGTGGGACCGGCTTCAGCCGGGAAGAGGTCAGTACATCCACTGCATATTCATTGGCTGAAATGCAGACTTCCCGGCTAAAGCCGGTCCCACGGCGTCACATCCGCTTGCAAGCAAACATAGAATCTCCCACAGGATCGGGCTGTTGCCAGGTTATCCACGTTATTCCTTAGCCTGCCTGTGTATAACCTTTGGAGAACGGTATGCAGGCCTTATAGACCGAGGCCTTCACACGATTGGTTAATTATTGATCGGCTCCGATTTCATCGCTGGCGGGTTTCTTACGCGTGGCGTAGTAGGCGTTCGCACACGTATCCATTTCTTCTTGTGTTTTCATTTCAATTTCTATGCCCAAGTGGTATTTACAGTAATTAATTATGAGTCGTCGATCACTATTTTCTAATTTGTGTATTTTGCTTTTGTCTTCCGAGTCAGTCGAAAAATAATTCACAAATTTAATTTGAAATGTGGACGATTTTTTTATGAAGAAAACTATTTCATTGTCTTCTGCCCAACTCGTTTTGTAATACCCTACGGATAAGGTGGTTGCACCTATAAAAGCTACGCTTATCGCTAAAAATATGGATTTTTTCACGGTTTGATTTTAGCCGAAGGGCTTTCAATATGGGTTGTATAAGTAAGGCCCATTTAGTTTCTTCTCTAGCAGCGGCTGGATTACCGCGCTTTGCAAACCTCTAAGTCATCTTGGCTTCTCAATGAATTATCAATCCCTAGGCGGAACTTACAATAATTTCTGATCATGATTAATTCTGCTGTACTCAGATCTTTTAATGGCTTTGGCTCCTCTTCGCTGGTGTAGATGTTTTCAAATCTGATCTGGAGTGTAGGGTGTTTTTTTATGAAGATCTCTAATCTTTGGTCTTCAAAGTCCAGGGATACGTAGTAGCCTAAGTACAAATGGACGGCGATAATCAGTGTGGCAGAGATTAGTATGCTTTTCATAATGGTAATGGTCGGCAAGTGAAGGTAGGGTGGAGCGTTACGTGTATGAGTTTTACCATAGGTATTTTCAGCATGTCTAAGTAATCCGGGCGGTGAGTGCCGCCCGGATTGGCTTTATCCCAAACGCCCGAGGAGTTCACCGTGCTTTACAGGCTTCAAGTTCATCTTGAGTAGTCAGTCGAGTGTTTATGCCTAGACGATATCTGCAGTAATCGATGATTATATTTGCTTCTACCATATTCATTTTCTCCAGTGGGGTGTAATCACCGTCTCTGGTATAGAGATTTTTGAATCTCATTTGAAGTGTCGGGTGCTTTTTTATGAAAAATACGGTATCTCCACCATGCACCCCCTGATCGGTGTAGTAGCCTAAGTACAAGTGGGCGATGATAATCAGTGTGGCAGAAATTAGTATGCTTTTCATAATGGTAATGGTCGGCAAGTAAAGGTGGGGTGGAGCGTTACGTCTATGAGTTTTATCATAGGTATTTTTCAGCATGTCTAAGTAATCCGGGCGGTGAGTGCCACCCGGATTGGCTTTATCCCCAAAAGTCCGAGGAGTTCACCTTGCTTTACAGGCTTCTAGCTCGTCTGCGTTATCTAGCCAAGTATCTATGCCTAGACGGTATTTACAGTAGTCTCTGATCATTTTCTCTTCCACCATATTCAGCTCGGACCAAGATGTTGGGTCGGACGACCTTGTGTAGAGATTTTCAAATCTTATTTGGAATGTTGGGTTTTTTTTAATAAAAAAAATAATATCGCCGCCATGGATTCCTAGATCGGTGTAGTAGCCGATGTATAGGTGGGCGATCAGCATTATTCCGCCCGCTGTTATTGTTTTTTTCATGAGGTAGGAGGTTTTAATAAGTCGGTCTTAATACGGATGTTTTTCACCAGTTTCATCCCGATACGGCCGGGGCATATTTTTCCATCACCTTCCTGTTTAGGGTATTCCATGTGCCCGCCAAAATGTTTTATGACGAAAACGCTTTTTAGCGCGATTATCAAATCCAGCGTCGCATCCATTTGTGGTGCGGGAACCGAATTGGTTGTGTCGATCCCTATTAACTTTAGTGATTTGCGCGCAAACGTAATCCAGTCACTACCTTCCTCCGGGACGGTCAGATTATTTAGCAGCACCACACCGATAACGCCGGTATTGTATTTGTCTACGCTTGACGCTTTGAAGCGGATGTCCCGACCTTCATAAATTGTCCCTGAGCAGTCGATCCCGAAGTGATACCCAATGTCGTCGAATTTATTTTGATGAAGCCGCTGGGTTTCAAGCATTTGCTCGCTGCCTATGCCACATGAGTAGCTACGACCTGCGTTGTGCAGAGCAATCATGCTGTAGTCCCAGTCATCCGCTAATTCAGCCTTGGGTTTGCGCGCAATCCACCCCGACCGTTCCACAAACTTATGCCCCAGCGAACGCACCTTACGAATGATCGCCTCGCGGGTGGCGGCCCTGTCGTTGACGGTGATTTCAATCGGTACGAGCGGCTGGCCGGGTATGACTTCTTGTGCCTGGGCTATGGTGGTGAATTTTTCAGGAGTCATTGGCCTTTCTCCGACAGTTCGTTAAGTACTCGCGCCGGGGCACTGAAGACGATGTGCAGTGCGATGCTTGAGTCTGCCGACGGCGCTTGAACATGAGCCATGCCGCGAGCATCGGTAATACCAGAGGTTTCACGACCGTCGACCAATGCCACGAACTGGCGGTGACTTAATGGCTGCCCCGTTTCGCTATTGGTGATGGCGAAAGATCGAGCGAATTTCTCAACCTCTGGGGGTTGAGCAGGCACCGCCGAGTTGGCACGGGGAGGGGGAGCTTGAACGGAGGGCTTGTCCGCCTTTTCGTAAGTGTGTTTTAGCGAGGAGATGAAATGAGCTCGACAAGGGCAGGTGCTGACGCTGTCCAGTGTTCCCGCCGGGCGCTTGCCGTTGCTGATGATGATGTTGACGCCGCCCACGATTTCATAGACTTTGCCGTCCTTGCCGCAGGTTACCGGGTCCCCCTCGCGCGCGTGCGGCATTCCGTTCATTACGGTGCCTCTGTTCCCTGCCAGAACTTTGCCACCGCAGTAGGTCTTGTCGCCGTCACGAATGAAATGTCCTGTTGCCATGGCTCAACCCTCCACAGCCGGCAGGAAGTCCTCTGCATTAGGCACGCCTTCGCAGAGGGTGGCCTCTTCACCAAACTCGGCCAGTTGCTGGTCAGTGAATGTTGAAACATTCAGCGTGCGGAGGAATTCCGAAGAGACTTCGTTGGTATACGACTTTGGGAAGGCTGTACTCATTTCTATCATCCTGATTTTGGCTTAGGCGGCATCTGCGGGACTTGCTGTCTCGCGAGAAAACGAACGCTAAACGAAAATTTCGGATGGCTATGTAGGGCAATTCTGTGGAATGTGAAGGAAACTTCCCGAAGAGGATTTATTGCGTTATGGCGCGATGATCGGGGAAGCATTCATGGGGTTTAGGCGGATATGGCTCGGAATGTTATTGGCCCGTCTTTACTTGGGGTTGAAGCCTTATCCGCTGACCGCTGATCGATTCCAGCTGCTTACGAAAAAAACGGATGAAACCCTGGCGGATGATTTGATGGTGGATTTGGTGTTGCGCACGGATCTTTAACGCCCTGTTGGAGCGAGGCTTGCCCGCGAATCAGGCGCCGCGGTACATCAGGTATACCGCGCAATCGTTCTTCGCGGGCAAGCCTCGCTCCAACGGGGGATATGTCTCAAACCCGCCGTCTAATGGTCATCCAAGCATCCACGCTATAAACCGCCAACCCCGCCCAGATGAACGCAAAGGTCACGAGGGTGCTCGGCGCCAGGTGTTCGCCGAACACCAGTACGGCCAGGGCCAGGACCAGCGTTGGGGCGATGTATTGCAGGAAGCCCAGCGTGGTGTAGGGCAGATGCCGGGCGGCGGCGTTGAAGCAGACCAGTGGAACCAGAGTGATCGGGCCCGCAGCGGCGAGCCAGATGGCCTGGCTGGTGGTCCAGAATTCGGCTTGTGAGCTGTAGGCCGTCGGGTTGAGCAACAGCCAGCCGAGGGCGATGGGCACCAGCATCCAGGTTTCTACCACCAGCCCTGGCAATGCAGCGACCGGTGCTTTTTTGCGCACCAGCCCATAAACGGCGAAGGTCGCCGCGAGCACCAGAGATATCCACGGCAGGCTGCCCACTTGCCAGACTTGCTGCGCCACACCCGTTGCAGCCAGCGCCACGGCGATCCACTGCATGCGCCGCAGACGTTCGCCGAGCACCAGCATCCCCAGCAATACGTTGACCAGCGGATTGATGTAGTAACCCAGGCTGGCTTCGAGCATCCGCCCGTTATTCACTGCCCACACATAGACCAGCCAGTTGCCGGCGATCAGTGAACCGCTGAACGCCAGCACTGCCAGACGCTTGGGGTTGTCCCGCAGTTCGCGTAGCCAGCCGGGGTGTTTCCAGACCAGCAACAGCAGCGAGCCGAACAGTGCCGACCACAGTACCCGGTGAACGATGATCTCCACCGAAGGCACGGCTTCGATGGCTTTGAAATAGAGCGGGAACAAGCCCCAGCAGGTATAGGCGCTAAGCCCGAGAATGTACCCGCGACGCGGGTTTGCGGCTGGCATGTTTGATCCTGTGGTCAGGTTGTTTTTGTGTTTAGAGTTGAGTTGATGATTTCCTCTGTAGGAGTGAGCTTGCTCGCGATAGCGTCAGATCAGCCCGCATATTTATCGACTGCTAGTTCGAATCGCGAGCAAGCTCACTCCTACAGGTCAGTGGTTTCATTGCTTATTCAAAACAGTTTCAACGGCTCCTCATTAAGGGCCGAAAGCTGTTCGCGCAGGGCCAGGATCTGGTCGCCCCAATAACGCTCGGTGCCGAACCACGGGAAGCTGTGCGGGAACGCCGGGTCGTCCCAGCGGCGGGCCAGCCAGGCGCTGTAGTGCATCAGGCGCAACGCGCGCAGCGGCTCGATCAGCGCCAGCTCCCGTGGGTTGAAATCGTGGAATTCGTTGTAGCCGTCCATCAGCTCCGACAACTGGCCGAGGCACTCCTGACGATCACCGGCCAGCATCATCCAGATGTCCTGCACGGCAGGGCCCATGCGGCAGTCGTCCAGGTCGACGATGTGGAACATCTCATCGCGAGCCATCATGTTGCCGGGGTGGCAGTCGCCATGCATGCGGATGTTCTGATGCGGTGTTTTGGCGTAGGCATCTTCCACACGCTTGAGCAGATCCTTGGCCACCGACTCGTAAGCCGGGAGCAGGCTGCGTGGAATGCAGTCGTTTTGCAGCAGGTAATCCAGCGAGTCCTGACCGAAGTTCTTCACGGCCAGCGCTTCGCGGTGCTCGAAAGGCTTGGTGGCGCCTACTGCATGGATACGCCCGAGCAACTGGCCCAAGCGATACAACTGATCAAGATTGCCCGGCTCTGGCGCGCGGCCGCCGCGACGAGGGAACAGAGTGAAGCGAAAACCGCCGTGTTCGAACAGGGTCTGCCCGTTGTGCACCATAGGCGCGACCACCGGGATATCGACGTTGGCCAGTTCGAACGTGAAGCTGTGCTCTTCAAGGATGGCTTCGTTGGTCCAGCGCTGGGGCCGGTAGAACTTGGCGATCAGCGGCTGTTCGTCTTCGATGCCCACCTGATAGACGCGGTTCTCGTAGCTGTTGAGCGCAAGGATGCGGGCGTCACTGAGAAACCCGATGCTTTCAACGGCATCGAGGACCAGGTCTGGCGTAAGTGTTGCGAACGGATGGGCCATGCTGACTCCTGCGCGCAGCAGGCTTGCCGCGTCGGCCCGTGATGGTATCGCAGACGGGCCCGGCGTGGGTCGTTAGCTTTACAGCAAAGTCGCGCCCTGCAACCAAACTGTCATCTCCCATTAGCTGTAACGAAATATTGAATCGTTAATGTCAGCGCCAATGAGATCGATCTCAAAAGGGCGCACATGAGTGATTTGAAAGAGGTTGCACGGCTGGCAGGCGTTTCCCGGGCGACTGCCGCCCGTGCGTTTGCTTCCCCGGACGTTGTGCGGCCAGCCACTCGTGATCAGGTTTTTGCGGCGGCTCGGCAACTGGGCTTTCGGCCTAATCGTCTTGGCCGTCAGTTGCGTCTGCAAACCACCAACCTGATTGGCGTGATCGTGCCCAACCTGCTCAACCCGGTGTTCGCCGAGCAGTTTCAGGCCATGGAGCGTGCTGCCCGCCTTAAGGGCTACAACCTGCTGCTGGCCACCACTGATTACAGCAGCGAACGCGAAAGCGCGGTGGTCGAGGAACTGCTGCGTCAACGGGTGGACGGTCTGGTGCTGACGGTGACCGACGCCGAAAGCAATCGCGTCCTGCAAAGCCTAGCCAGTGAAGACACGCCGTTTGTGCTGGCCTATCACCAGCCGGGCAATCCCGATTACAGCGCGGTGTCTGTGGATAACCGTGCGGGCATGGCCCTGGCGACTCGCTATCTGCTCGATTGCGGCCATCGTCGCATCGGCATGGTCGCGGGCCCCGCGCTGCAATCGGACCGGGCCCGGCTGCGCTACGCCGGTTATTGCGACGCCATGACCGAATGCGGTTTCGCCAGCTTGCCGGTGATCGAAATGCCGGCGCACACCCAGGCCGATTTCGCCGCCATCGAACCTTTGTTGCGGGGCCCGAATCCTCCCAGCGCGCTGGTTTGCTCCAACGACTTGCTGGCGATCAGCCTGATTGCTGAACTGCGCCGCAATGGCTGGAGTGTGCCCGGTCAGCTTTCTGTTATCGGCTTCGATGGCATCGCCCTCGGCGCACAAATGCATCCGACGCTGTGCAGCGTCGTGCAACCCATCGCGGAGCTGGCCAGTACCGTGATCGATCAATTGCTGGCGCAGATTGCCGGTGCCGCTCCGATTTCCCATTGCCTGCCTTGCCACATCCGGCCGGGTGAAAGTACTCAACCCTACGAGGAGACGCTTCATGATCCGCTTCAGTAAAACTCTGGCGGCTTTGCTGCTGTGTGGCGTTGCCAGCCTGGCTCAGGCTGCTGAAACCGCTATCTGCTACAACTGCCCGCCAGAATGGGCGGATTGGGGTGCGCAACTCAAAGCCATCGCCCAGGCCACCGGCGTACAAGTGCCGCTGGATAACAAAAACTCAGGCCAATCCCTGGCGCAGTTGGTGGCCGAGAAAGCCGCACCGGTTGCCGACGTGGTGTATTACGGCGTGACCTTCGGTTTGCAGGCGCAGAAAGCCGGTGTGGTGGGCAGCTACAAGCCCAAGGGCTGGGACGATATTCCGGCGGGTTTGAAGGATCCTGAAGGTCACTGGTTCGCAATTCATTCCGGCACCTTGGGCATCATGGTCAACGTCGATGCGCTGGGTGGTTTGCCGGTCCCGCAGAGCTGGGCTGATCTGCTCAAACCTGAATACAAAGGCATGGTGGGTTACCTGGATCCTTCCAGCGCATTTGTCGGTTACGTGTCTGCCGTGGCGATCAACCAGGCCATGGGTGGCACGCTGGATAACTTCGCTCCCGGCATCAAATACTTCCAGAAACTGGCGAAAAACTCGCCTATCGTGCCCAAGCAAACCGCCTATGCCCGGGTTCTGTCCGGCGAGTTGCCAATCCTCGTGGACTACGACTTCAACGCCTATCGCGCCCGCTATAAGGACAAGGCCAACGTCGCTTTCGTGATCCCGCAAGAAGGCAGCATCAGCGTGCCTTACGTGATGAGCGTGGTGGATAACGCACCGCATCGTGCCAACGCAGAAAAAGTCCTGGATTTCACCCTCTCTGACGAAGGTCAGTCGCTGTGGGCCAAGGCGTATCTGCGCCCTGTGCGTGACGTGAAAATGCCTGCCGATGTTGCCGCGCAATTCCTGCCGGACAGCGACTATGCCCGCGCCACTGTGGTCAATTACGAGCACATGGCCGCCGTACAGGAAGCCTTTGCTGCGCGTTATCTGAGTGAGGTCAAGTAAGTGACCGCCTCGGTTCTGAAGGCTCAGGGCGTGACGTCGGGCAAGCGCGGATTATTGCGCCTGCGCCCAACGGCGGCCTGGGCGCTGGCGCCCGCCGCTGCGATGTTGTTTGCCTTCTGGTTGTTGCCGCTGGCCCATCTGATTCTGTTGGGCGCAGAGGACCGCGACGGCAGCAGCGGCTACTGGCAGGTGCTGAGCAGTGCTCAGTATTTGAACAGCCTGGTGCAGACCTGCGTGCTCGCCATCGTGGTCACGCTGGCGGCGTTGCTGGTGGGTGGCATCAGCGGCGTGTTTCTCGCCCGACAACGCTTCTTCGGGCGCTCGGCGCTGGTGGCGTTGCTGACCTTTCCGCTGGCGTTTCCCGGTGTGGTGGTGGGCTTTCTGGTGATCCTGCTGGCCGGGCGTCAGGGCCTGTTCGCCATGCTGGGAATGGAACTGGCGGGTGAACGCTGGATCTTCGCCTACTCCCTGAGCGGCCTGTTTATCGGCTACCTGTATTTTTCAATTCCGCGGGTGATTCTCACGGTGATGGCGGCCTGCGAAAGCCTCGATCGCAGTCTGGAGGAAGCCGCGCATTCGCTGGGTGCAGGTCATTGGCGAGTGGTGTGCGACGTGATCGTGCCGGGCCTTGCGCCAGCTTTGGTGTCCTGTGGTGCGATCTGTTTTGCCACATCCATGGGCGCGTTCGGCACGGCGTTCACCCTCGGCACTCGGCTGAATGTCACGCCGGTGGCGATCTACAACGTGTTCACCAACTACGCCAACTTTGCCGTCGCGGCTGCCTTGTCGGTGGTGCTGGGCGCGCTGACCTGGGCCGTGTTGCTGCTGGCCCGGCGTCTGGCGAAAAACTCGGGGACTGTCCTGTGAAGCGTTCATCGCTGTTTGTCATTCAGCTGCTGTTTACCCTGCTGGTCTGCGCCTTCATGTTGGTGCCGGTGCTGCTGTCTTTGATGGCTGGCCTGACGCGCAATTATTTTCAGGGCGTATCCAGCGGCCTGACCTTCGACTGGTTGATTCAGGTCTGGCAGGCCTATTCACCTACAGTCTGGCTGTCGATCCAGTTGGCGGTGGCCTGTGCGGTGTGCGTCTGCGTGATTGGCGTGCCAGCGGCTTATGCGTTAGTGCGGATGAATAACCGTTTTAGCCGCGCTTTCGAAGAGTTGATGGTATTGCCAGTCGCCATGCCCGGCCTGGCCAGCGCCTTGGCGTTGTTGCTGACCTACGGCCAGTTCGGGAGCTTTCGTAGCAGCTGGTTGTTCATCCTTGTGGGCCATGTGCTGTTCACCTTGCCGTTTCTAGTGCGCCCGGTGATGGCGGTGATGCAGCGTCAGCATTTGCCCACTCTTGAGGAAGCTGCTGCCAGTCTGGGAGCAGGGCCGATCAAGCGTTTCTTCAGCGTGGTAGTGCCCAATTGTCGGGCCGGGATTCTGGCCGGTGTGTTGATGGTGGTGACCCTGTCGTTGGGTGAATTCAACCTGACCTGGATGCTCCACACGCCGATGACCAAAACCTTGCCGGTGGGCCTGGCGGACAGTTACGCCTCTGCGCGGCTGGAAGTGGCCAGCGCCTACACCCTTATCTTTCTGTTGATGATCGTGCCGCTGTTGATCGCGTTGCAGGCCATCAGCGCCCGTCTTTCCCGTGGAGAGAGTCGATGACCGGAACCACCATTCGCTTGCAGGGCTGCCGCAAGGCTTTCGCTGACGGCACCGTTGCTGTTCATGATCTGAACTTGACCATTGAACCAGGCGAAACCCTGGCGATTCTCGGCCCGTCGGGCTGCGGAAAAACCACCACTTTGCGCTTGATCGCCGGGCTGGAAAGCCCGAATGCCGGGCAGATCTTCTTCGGCGATCACGACGTCACCCGCCTGCCCATCGAGAAACGCGACGTGGGCATGGTGTTCCAGAACTACGCGCTGTTTCCCAATCTGGATGTGGCCGGCAATATCGTCTACGGCCTGAAAATTCGCGGCATGTCCCCGGCCGAACGCAGCAAGCGCTGTGACGAGTTGCTGGAACTGGTGGGCTTGCAGGAACACGGCAAGCGCAGCATTCATGAGTTGTCTGGTGGGCAGCGTCAGCGGGTTGCATTGGCTCGCGCTTTGGCACCGCGACCGCGTGTTCTGCTGCTCGACGAACCACTGGCGGCGCTGGACGCACAACTGCGAGAGCGCTTGCGCAGTGAGCTGGATGAACTGCTGCGCGGGCTGGGGATAACTTCGGTGTTCGTCACTCACGATCAGGGCGAAGCCATGGCCCTGGGCGACCGGATTCTGGTCATGGAAAAAGGCCGCGTCGCCCAGCTGGCAACGCCCCGTGAGATTTATCAACAACCCGCCAATGCCTTCGTCGCCAGTTTTGTTGGCAACCTCAATGCGTTTGCGGTTGTTGAACGCACGGCTCATGGGTTGCGGGTCAATGGCGGTGAGCTGCCATGGACGGGCTCGAATCTGCCCTCAACCGTGTATTGCCGCCCTGAGCATTTGCAGGTGATGGACGGCGAAAGTCATTTACGCGGGCGTCTGGTGGGGCAGTTCTTCCAGGGCGCGCAGAGTCGGCTGTTGGTCGATGTCGGTGGCGCACAACCCTTGCTGGTGGACAGCACCGACAACCTTATCCACACCCCTGGCGCCTTGGTCGGCCTGACCGTTGCGCCGCAGGTCTTGTTTACCTTGAATTCCTGAGGCCACCCCCCTGTAGGAGCTGCCGAAGGCTGCGAAATCATTCTCATGGCAGACCGAGTTCGCAGCCTTCGGCAGCTCCTACAGGTCATGCGTCTACTTGCTTTTAGAGATCAAATTTTGAACCACCCATTCCTCATCGCGCAGATCAGCGATCTGCACCTCAAAGCCGGTCAGAAACTGACCTACGGCGTCGTCGATACCCTGGCCGCATTGCGCCATGCCGTGGACCACTTGAACGCCAGCATTCCGCGCCCGGATATCGTGGTGATAAGCGGTGATCTGGTGGACTTCGGTCAGCCAGAGGAATACGCCGTGCTGCATCCCGAACTCAAACGTCTGGACATGCCGTTCTATCTGGTGCCTGGCAATCACGATGATCGCGAACACCTGCTGGCCGAGTTCGCCGAGCAGGCCTATCTGCCGCGCAATCACGACGCGCCACTGGATTGGGTGGTGGATGAATACCCGGTGCGTTTGATCGGTCTGGACACCAGCATTCCCGGCGCTCACGGCGGGCAACTGATCGAGAGTCAGTTGCTCTGGCTCGATGAACAGCTTGCTCAGCAGCCGGATAAACCGACCGTGCTGGTTCTGCATCATCCGCCGTTCATCACCGGCATTGGCCACATGGACCGTGAGCCGTTTCGCAACATCGCAGCCTTCGAAAACGTCATCGCCCGCCACCCACAAGTCGAGCGCCTGCTGTGTGGCCATTTGCATCGCCCGATGCAGCGGCGTTTTGGCGGCAGCCTGAGTTGCATCTGCCCCGGCACTTCACACCAGATCGTGCTCGATCTACAGAAAGATGCCCCGGCGCATTTCAACCTGGAGCCTGCCGGTTACCTGCTGCATCGCTGGCATCCGCAACAGGGGTTGGTCACCCACAACGCGGTGTTCGGCCAATACCCTGGGCCGTATCCGTTTTATGACGTGAATGGGTTGATTGATTGAGGGAACAACTGGTGCTCTGAATTGGAATCGACCCCTGTGGGAGGTTCTATGTTGGCCTGCAATGCACTTTCCAGTGGGACCGGCTTTAGCCGGGAAAGCGGCATTTCAGGCGATCAATTTCGAGCGGGTGTATGGGCCTCTTCCCGGCTGAAGCCGGTCCCACATGAAAACGCGGTTTCTGTGGGAGCGGTGCTTGCCCGCGATCAACGATGACGTGGTGTGCCTGGCTGACCGCAGCGCCTGGTTCGTCGGAATGCCGCCCGGACCAAGCCTCGCTCCAACAGAACACGCTGAACCTGTGGGAGGTTCCATGTTGGCCTGCAATGCACTTTCCAGTGGGACCGGCTTTAGCCGGGAAAGCGGCATTTCAGGCGATCAATTTCGAGCGGGTGTATGGGCCTCTTCCCGGCTGAAGCAGAGCGCCGCCCGGCCGATCCCACAGGTCCGCGTCACGCGCCGATGATTCCACCATCTTCCCGCGTAATCACCATCACCGAAGAACGAGGCTTGCCTTCTGGCAAATGCTCGGGGAAGGTTGAGCCGCCGTTTTCGCCGGGGTGCTGGATGCCGATGAACATCGTTTTGTAGTCCGGCGCGAAGCTGATGCCGGTGACTTCGCAGCCAATCGGCCCCACCATGAAACGTCTGATTTCGCCGCTCTGCGGGTCAGCGCAAAGCATCTGGTTGTTGCCCATGCCCGCGAAGTCGCCTTTGTTGCTGGAGTCGCCATCGGTCTGAATCCACAGACGGCCGGCGCTGTCGAAACTCAAACCGTCCGGGCTGTTGAACATGTTCTGCGGGTTGATATTGCTGGAGCCGCCTTGTGGTTTACCGGCGTGCACGCTCGGGTTGCCCGCGACCACAAACAAGTCCCAATCGAAGGCCATGGCTGAAGCGTTATCTTCGTTTTCGCGCCAGCGCAGGATTTGACCGTACTGGTTTTTCGCCCGTGGGTTCGGCCCGCCGACGGGTTGCCCATCGTCGCCGCGTTTGACGTTGTTGGTCAGGGTGCAATAGACCTGACCATCTTTGGGGCTGACCACGATCCATTCCGGGCGGTCCATGCGGGTGGCTTTTACCACGCTTGCCGCAAGGCGTGCGTGAATCAGCACTTCGGCCTGATTATTGAAACCGGCGTCAGCGTCCAGACCGTTCTTGCCATGGGTCAACTCGATCCATTCGCCGGTACCTTTTGGTCGATCCGGGTTGCCGTCGCCATTGTCGAAACGCGCGACGTAGAGCGTGCCGTGGTCCAGCAGATTGCGGTTGGCTTTGGGGTCATCGTGGTTGATCTTGTCGCGGCTGATGAACTTGTAGATGAACTCGCCACGTTCGTCGTCGCCCATGTACACCACGGCGCGGCCGCCTTTGGTTTGCGCCAGAGCAGCGTTTTCATGCTTGAAGCGGCCCAGTGCGGTGCGTTTGACCGGGGTGGATTTCGGGTCGAACGGATCGATTTCCACCACCCAGCCGTGGCGGTTGATCTCGTTGGGGTTCTTCGCCAGATCAAAGCGCGGGTCGTGGTGATGCCAGTTGATTTCCTTGCTGGCCGCGACGGCGCCATAACGCTTGATGCCAGCGTCGAATTTCTGCTCGGCGTCGCTGCTGCCGAAGCAGTCGGTGAAGTTCTCTTCACAGGTCAGGTAAGTGCCCCACGGCGTCTTGCCGTTGGCGCAGTTCTGGAAGGTGCCAAGGGCTTCTTTGCCGGTGCTGTCAGCGGCCGTCTTGAGCCATTCGTGACCGGCAGCCGGACCGCTCAGGTTGATCGGCGTGTTGCCGTGGATGCGCCGGTTGTACTTGGAATCCTGCACGAACTGCCATTTGCCGTCCTTATGCTGAACTTCGATAACCGACACGCCTTCGCTGGCCAACGCCTTGCGCACTTCTTCGGCAGACTGCGGGTCCTTGCCGTGATCGAACAGGTAGCGGTAGTTGGTGTATTCGTTGTTGATGGCCATCAGCGCACGGTCGGACTTGCCCGGCATGGGGAACAGGCTCATGCCGTCGTTGTTGTCGCCGAACTGGACTTCCTGGGCTTGGGCGCTGCCTTTGCCGCTCGGGTCAAAAGCCGGGCCATCGACATGCAGCGGCTGGCCCCAACTGATCAAGACCGAAGATTTATAACCCGGCGGCAGGCTGATGCTGTCGGCGGTGGCGGCGGGGATACTGTCAAAGCCCAGCAGCGTGCCCGCTGCCGCGCTGACACTGTTGGCCAACGCCGTGCGGCTGAGCAGGCTGCCACCCAGAAACATAGCCGCGCCGCACAGGGCGCCTGCCGTGATAAAGCCGCGGCGAGTGAGACCCACCATTTGTTCGAGATCGGTGGCTTGGTTTTCTTCTAATAGTTTCATCGTCACGGCTCCATCAGGTGTGGCAAATACCATAGTGAGGGAGTGTGACGAATTTGTGTCCGTGGCCTTACAGCGGCGTGCCCAGCAGCACAAATGAGGGTGCGAATTGCACCTTGGTTTCTTTTCCGGCTTGCAGCTTCAGGGCTGCGACCTGTTCAGGCGCAGCCAGTGAGCACAACGTTTGACCGGAGGGCAGGGCGATACGCACTTCGCTGGGGCCATCCTCGGCAGCAATCACGGCCTCGACGGACCCGGTCAGGCAATTATGTCCATCGATCGGCGGCTGTTCGGCGGCAAGCAATTGCAACCATCCCGCTTTGATCAACGCAACTACGTCGGTGCCGATGGCCAGCTCAAGACGCAGCGTGCTGTCATGGGTGATCTGCGCATCAATGAACACATCACCGGCCAGTCTCAATCGAACCAGGTCGTTATGTCCGTGAGCGGTGATGCTCTCGATCCGCCCCAGCAGTTGATTGCGGGCGCTGGTGTTAAGCGTCAGACGACTGAGCAGGTCCAGATCGCCGCTCTCTTCTGCGGCTTCCAGCACCTGAGCTTGCAGAGCTTGCAGCCGCTGATAAAGGCGCAGCACCCGCTCACCTTCAACAGACAGTTTCGCCCCACCACCACCACGCCCACCGACACTGCGCTCCACCAACGGCTTCTGCGCCAGGTTGTTCAACTCATCAATGGCATCCCACGCCGCCTTGTAACTCAACCCCGCACTCTTCGCCGCACGAGTGATCGACCCCTGCTCGGCAACGTGCTGCAACAGAGCGATGCGCTGCGGGCGACGGACGATGTGTTGGGTGAGAAGCGTGGGCAAGGGCATGGGGGGCGGCTTTTGAGTTGGATGACGGGGCTGAGTGTAAGGCATTGCATCATCTGTAGGAGCTGCCGAAGGCTGCGAAGTCGGTTTGTGGGGAATATCGCTTTCGCAGCCTTCGGCAGCTCCTACAGGGGGGCATTGCCCGGCTTCGGCGTCCGCGCCAAACAATAAACATCCACCCGCCGCGCTCCTGCTTTTGTGAGCAGTCGGGCGATGGCGTCTGCGGTGGAGCCGGTGGTGAGTACGTCGTCCACCAGTGCGATGTGTTTGTCTCTGATCTGCTCTTCATCAGCCAATACAAACGCGCCGCGCAGGTTGCGCTTGCGGGCTTTGGCGTCCAGGCCTTGTTGGGTGGGGGTTTCCAGGGTGCGCAGTACGAGTCGGTCTTGCACGGGCAATTGCAGTTGTTTGCCCAGCCAGTCGGCCAACATGGCTGCCTGGTTATAGCCGCGTTGGCGCTGGCGTTTGAGGGCCAATGGGACGGGGAGCAGGAAGTCCGGGCGGGGCAGGTCTTCGTCCAGGCGGTGCTGCACGAACTGGCCGAGCAATTGCGCCATGAGGCGGCCCATAGGCCAGTTTGCTTGATGCTTGAAGCGGGTGACGAGGCTGTCGACCGGGAATTGATACAGCCACGGCGCGACGACTTCATCGAAGGCGGGCGGATGACGTTCGCATTGCGCGCAATTCAAACCCGACATCGCTAACGGCAACGCACACTGTTGGCACTGCTCGCCCAGCCAGGGCAGCTCGGTTTCGCAGGCTGTGCAGATCGGATAGGGCGCATCTGTCGTCTCATCACACAACAAACACGACTGTTTGTTTTTTAACCAGATGTAAACCTGATGATTGATATGCGGTTGACAGCCCACGCGTGTTCCTTAAATATATCGAAATCTAAATATGCTGAAACAACCGTGTCGCGCCTGTGGACTTTAAGCCTGTGCAAGCAGGGCTCAGCCGCAGGGCGTTGTGCAAAAAAACAGAACTGAACCCGAGGGTCGCCCGATGAGCGCCAGCACCACCGCCACTTTGCGTCATGACTGGACTTTAGCCGAGGTCAGAGCGCTGTTTGTACAGCCTTTCAATGACCTTCTGTTTCAGGCGCAAACCGTGCACCGCGCTCATTTCGACGCCAACCGTGTTCAGGTTTCGACTCTGCTTTCGATCAAAACCGGCGCCTGCCCGGAAGACTGCAAGTACTGCCCTCAGTCCGGCCACTACAACACCGGTCTGGAAAAAGAAAAGCTGCTGGAAGTGCAGAAAGTTCTGGAAGAGGCCGCTCGTGCCAAGGCCATTGGCTCGACACGTTTTTGCATGGGCGCGGCGTGGAAGCATCCGTCGGCCAAAGACATGCCTTACGTACTTGAGATGGTCAAAGGCGTGAAAGCCATGGGCCTGGAAACCTGCATGACCCTGGGTCGTCTTGATCAGGACCAGACTGAAGCACTGGCGTCTGCGGGGCTGGATTACTACAACCACAACCTCGACACCTCGCCGGATTTTTACACCAGTATCATCACCACTCGCACCTACAGCGAGCGCTTGCAGACCCTGGCTTACGTGCGTGATTCGGGGATGAAGATCTGTTCCGGCGGCATCCTTGGCATGGGCGAGTCGCTGGACGACCGCGCCAATCTGTTGATCCAGTTGGCCAACCTGCCGGAGCATCCGGAATCGGTGCCGATCAACATGCTGGTCAAGGTCGCCGGTACGCCGCTGGAAAACGCCGAAGACATCGACCCGTTCGACTTCATTCGCATGCTGGCCGTGGCGCGGATTCTGATGCCGCAATCCCATGTGCGTCTGTCCGCTGGCCGCGAAGCCATGAACGAGCAGATGCAGGCACTGGCGTTCTTTGCCGGTGCCAATTCGATCTTCTACGGCGACAAGTTGCTGACCACCGCCAACCCGCAGGCGGACAAAGACATGCTGCTGTTCTCGCGTCTGGGCATCAAGCCCGAAGCCGGGCAGGAACATGCGGACGAAGTGCATCAGGCCGCCATCGAGCAGGCGCTGGTCGAGCAGAAGAGCAGCACGCAGTTTTATAACGCGGTGGTTTGACCGCCTGCGCGCAACCTGTGTGGGACCGGCTTTAGCCGGGAAGGCTGCATGTCTGCCTATGAAGATGCGGCGGTTGGTCTGACCTCTTCCCGGCTAAAGCCGGTCCCACGTATACGCATTTCAATCAATTGTTATGCGCTACCCCCGAGGCCACCCATGTCCTTCGATCTGAGCGCACGTCTGGCCGCCCGTCGCGCTGATAATCTCTATCGCCAGCGCCCGCTACTACAGAGCCCCCAAGGCCCTGAAGTGGTCGTTGATGGTCAGCCGTTGCTGGCTTTCTGTAATAACGACTATCTGGGCCTGGCCAATCATCCCAAGGTGATCGCGGCGTGGCAGGCGGGTGCTGATAAATGGGGCGTCGGCGGTGGGTCTTCGCATTTGGTGATTGGCCATAGCGGTCCGCATCACGCACTTGAAGAAGCACTTGCCGAGCTGACTGGCCGACCCCGCGCTCTGCTGTTTTCCAACGGCTATATGGCCAACCTCGGTGCTGTTACGGCGCTGGTGGGGCAGGGCGATACGGTGCTGGAAGACCGTCTGAATCACGCCTCGCTACTCGATGCCGGTTTGCTCAGTGGTGCACGTTTTTCCCGCTATCTGCACAACGATTCCCAAAGCCTGAACGCGCGGCTTGAGAAAGCAGTGGGCGATACGCTGGTGGTCACCGATGGCGTGTTCAGCATGGACGGCGATATCGCCGACTTGCCCGCGCTGGCGCGCACGGCGAAAGCCAAAGGCGCGTGGCTGATGGTGGATGATGCTCACGGCTTCGGCCCGCTGGGCGCCAATGGCGGCGGCATCGTCGAGCATTTCGGGTTGGGCATGGACGATGTGCCGGTCTTGATCGGGACGTTGGGCAAAGCGTTCGGCACTGCCGGTGCTTTTGTCGCGGGCAGTGAAGAACTGATCGAAACCATGATCCAGTTCGCTCGACCTTACATTTACACCACCAGCCAGCCTCCCGCGCTGGCCTGCGCCACCCTGAAAAGCCTGGAGCTGCTGCGCACCGAGCATTGGCGGCGCGAGCATCTGGCGCGGCTGATCGCGCGGTTTCGCGCTGGCGCTGAACAGATCGGTCTGACCTTGATGGACAGCTTCACGCCCATCCAGCCGATCCTGATCGGCGACGCCGGGCAAGCCGTGCGTCTGTCGCAAATGCTCCGGGAGCATGGGGTGCTGGTGACGGCGATTCGCCCCCCGACCGTGCCCGCGGGAAGTGCCCGTTTGCGCGTGACCTTGTCTGCCGCCCACAGCCAGGCCCAAGTGCAGCTATTGTTGAATGCATTGGCGCAGTGTTACCCGCTGCTGAAGGCAAGCGAATCGGTGGAGCCAAATCATGCGTGATCAATTGATCCTGTTGCCGGGCTGGGGCTTGGGTATCTCTCCGTTGGAGCCCTTGGCCGCCGCTTTACGTGGTCTGGACGAGCATTTGCGCGTGGAGATCGAGCCGCTGCCGGAGTTGGACAGCAGCGACCCTAAAGAATGGCTGGAAGAACTCGATTCGCTTTTGCCGGACAACGCCTGGCTCGGCGGTTGGTCGTTGGGCGGCATGCTCGCCGCTGAGCTGGCCGCACGTCGTGGCGAGCGCTGTTGCGGGCTGCTGACCCTGGCCAGCAATGCCAGCTTCGTGACGCGAGGCGCATGGCCCAATGCGATGGCGTTGGGCGACTTCGAAGCGTTTCTGACCGGCTGCATCGATGACCCTGACGCGACTTTGAAGCGCTTCAGCCTGCTGTGTGCCCAGGGCGCTGAAGACCCTCGCGCGATTTCCCGATTGCTCAAGGCGGGCGCGCCCCATGGTTCGACCAATGCGCTGGTTCATGGCCTGCAACTGCTTGAACAGCTGGATACCCGCAGCGCATTGCAGACCTTTCGCGGTCCGCAGTTGCACTTGTTTGCCGGTCACGACGCGTTTGTGCCTGCCGAAGCGGCCAGCGATCTTCTGGCGCTGCTGCCTGATGTTGAAGTGGGCGTGATCGAGCAGGCCGGCCACGCTTTCCTTCTGGAAAACCCCCATGGTGTGGCTGCGGCCATCCAGGCTTTTTTGCATGAGTCCGGTGATGACTGATTTATCCAATCCCCGTTTGCCGGGAGGTTTGCCAGACAAACGCCAAGTGGCTGCGTCTTTTTCCAAGGCCGCTGGCAGTTACGACAGCGTCGCGGAGTTGCAGCGTGCAGTGGGTGGCGAGTTGCTTGCGAGATTGCCCACTGAGCTGAAACCTTCCCGCTGGCTGGATCTGGGTTGCGGTACCGGTTATTTCAGCCGTGCCATGGCGCAGCGATTTGCTGGCAGTGAAGGTGTGGCGCTAGATATCGCCGAAGGGATGTTGCGCCACGCCCGGCCTTTGGCGGGCGCCGAACATTTTGTCGCGGGGGATGCTGAACGCATGCCTTTGCGGGATGACAGTTGCGAGCTGATTTTTTCCAGCCTCGCCGTGCAGTGGTGCGCGGACTTCGGTGCCGTACTCCGCGAGGCGCAGCGAGTTCTGCGACCGGGCGGGGTGTTTGCTTTTGCCAGCCTGTGCGTGGGCACATTATATGAGCTGCGCGACAGCTGGCAGGCGGTGGACGGCATGGTGCACGTCAACCGCTTCCGGCAACGGGAGGATTACCAGCGACTGTGTGATGCCAGTGGCCTGCAGGTTCGTTCGCTGGAGGTCAGGCCTCATGTGCTGCATTACCCGGATGTGCGCAGCCTGACTCACGAGTTGAAAGCACTGGGTGCGCACAATCTGAATCCCGGGCGTCCGGGTGGTTTGACCGGTCGTGCGCGGATACTGGCCTTGATCGAGGCTTACGAGCACTATCGTCAACAGGCTGGGCTACCAGCGACGTATCAGGTTGTTTATACGGTTCTGGAAAAAACCGTTTGAGTTCATCACGCCAGAGAGGGCTACCGAGATGAGCCGTGCGTTCTTCATCGCGGGCACCGACACCGATGTCGGTAAAACCACCATCGCTGCAGGTTTACTCAACGCCGCGCGACAGAGCGGGCTGAGCACCCTGGCAGGCAAGCCGGTTGCTTCAGGCTGCTCGGTTACGTCGGGTGGTCTGCGAAACCCTGATGCGCTGGCGCTGATGGCTGAAAGCTCCATCGCGCTAAGTTATGACGAGGTCAACCCGTTTGCTTTCGAGCCTGCTATTGCGCCCCACCTGGCGGCTCGGGAAGCGGGAGTAGCGTTGACCGTTCAGGCGCTGCTCGGGCCGATGCGTCTGTTGCTGGCGCGTAATGCCGATTTCACTCTGATCGAAGGCGCGGGTGGCTGGCGCGTGCCTTTGGCGGATCAGGCCAATCTGTCGGATCTGGCGATTGGTCTGCAACTACCTGTGATTCTGGTGGTGGGCGTGCGCCTTGGCTGCATCAGCCATGCGCTGCTGACCGCTGAAGCCATCGCTGGCGACGGTCTGCAACTGGCGGGTTGGGTGGCGAATATCGTCGATCCGAAAACCTCACGCCTTGAAGAAAACCTCGCCACCCTGGCCGAACGCCTGCCTGCCCCGTGCCTGGGGCGCGTGCCTCGACTGAAAAAGCCGGGAGCCGAGGCGGTGGCGGAGTATCTGCATTTGGAGTTGTTGGATTAACGCCCGATCCCTGTAGGAGCTGCCGAAGGCTGCGAAAGCGGCGTGCCTGACAGATCGCGTTCGCAGCCTTCGGCAGCTCCTACAGGTCGGTGGTCTTCTCAGGATGTGGCCCAGTGCACAAAATCTGATCAGCCAACTGCCGTACAATCACCAAGTCAAAAAGGCTCAGCCTATGAGCAGGCCTAGTGCCATTAGTCTTTTTGTCGGGTGTTTTAACCGCGTTACTGCTTCAATAGCCTTGTTCGTTTTATGAACACGAGGATCGACACATGCAAATCACTATGAACAACACGCTTTATCCAGGCCTCAGCGCAATGGAAGTTGGGCAGTCGCGTGTCGATCAGGCGGCTACTCAAATCGCCAGCAGCAACATCGAAGTCTCTGGCCGTAGCCAGTCTTCGGATTTCCAGCTGGAGAATCTGCGTTCCGTGGATCGCTCTCAGCGCACTGATCTTTCTGCCAATCTGGTGGAAATGGCCTCGGGTAAAAACCAGGTCGAATCCGGTGTTGCACTGCAGAAAGCCAGCGACGAAATGCTCGGTACGCTGATCGATACATTCGCCTGATTGCCCCTCCGGCCGTGCCACCCGCGCACGGCCTTACGCTCTGAATTCCCCGCCATCACTCGCTTCTATTTACTCCGCTCCCTCAACGCTCTGAACTAGACTCACGCCATCGAAGGACTACCCGTCCTGCGCTGTACGCCTTTGGCTGCGCGTCTTGAAACAGGCTCGATGATGAATGGTTCGTTATGCACGCTTGACAAGGTTTGGGCGTAAACGTATGTTTCAAACACCTGTTTGACCGCTAGGCATCCGAGATTGTCCGGTGGTTGGGGAACGTTCCCACAGCGACCGATCGGTCACACATTTCCAGGTTTCATCAGCAGAGGTTTATCGCTATGCCTGACTACAAGGCCCCCTTGCGTGATATTCGCTTCGTACGTGACGAACTGCTTGGCTACGAAGCGCACTATCAAAGTCTGCCCGGCTGCCAGGACGCCACGCCTGACATGGTTGATGCCATTCTTGAAGAAGGCGCCAAGTTTTGTGAGCAGGTGCTGGCGCCGTTGAATCGTGTGGGCGATACCGAAGGCTGTACCTGGAGTGAGTCAGGCGTGAAAACGCCGAGCGGTTTCAAAGAAGCCTACAAACAGTTTGTAGAAGGCGGCTGGCCGAGCCTGGCCCATGATGTCGAGCACGGCGGTCAGGGCTTGCCTGAATCGTTGGGGTTGGCAGTCAGTGAAATGGTCGGCGAAGCCAACTGGTCGTGGGGCATGTACCCAGGTTTGTCCCATGGCGCGATGAACACCATTTCCGAGCACGGCACCGACGAGCAGCGCGATCTGTATCTGACCAAGCTGGTGTCCGGCGAATGGACCGGCACCATGTGCCTGACCGAGTCCCACTGCGGTACCGACCTGGGCATGTTGCGCACCAAGGCTGAGCCACAGGCTGACGGCTCGTATCGCGTGACCGGCACCAAAATCTTTATTTCCGCTGGCGAACACGACATGGCCGATAACATCGTCCACATCGTGCTGGCTCGCCTGCCGGACGCACCGGCTGGCACCAAAGGCATCTCGCTGTTCATCGTGCCAAAATTCCTGCCGAATGCTGATGGCAGCATCGGCAACCGCAACGCGGTCACCTGTGGCTCCCTGGAACACAAGATGGGTATCCACGGCAACGCCACCTGCGTGATGAACTTCGACGCGGCCACCGGTTTCCTGATCGGCCCGGCGAACAAAGGCCTGAACTGCATGTTCACCTTCATGAACACTGCGCGTCTGGGTACTGCGTTGCAGGGTCTGGCTCACGCGGAGATCGGTTTCCAGGGCGGTTTGAAATACGCTCGTGATCGTTTGCAGATGCGCTCCCTGACTGGCCCGAAAGCGCCGGAAAAGGCCGCTGATCCAATCATCGTTCACCCTGATGTACGTCGCATGTTGTTGACTATGAAGGCCTTCTCAGAAGGCACTCGCGCCATGGTGTATTTCACCGCCAAGCAGGTCGACATCGCCAAGTACAGCCAGGATGCCGAGCAGAAGAAACAGGCCGACGCACTGCTGGCGTTCATGACACCGATTGCCAAGGCGTTCATGACTGAAGTGGGCTTCGAGTCCGCCAACCATGGCGTGCAGATCTATGGCGGCCACGGCTTTATCGCCGAGTGGGGCATGGAGCAGAATGTTCGCGACAGCCGTATTTCCATGCTGTACGAAGGCACCACCGGTATTCAGGCACTGGACTTGCTGGGCCGTAAGGTCCTGATGACTCAAGGCGAAGCACTCAAGGGCTTCACCAAGATCGTCCACAAGTTCTGCCAGAACAACGAAGGCGTCGAGGCTGTTCAGGAGTTCGTCACCCCGTTGGCGGCACTGAACAAGGAATGGGGCGAGCTGACCATGAAAGTGGGCATGGCTGCCATGAAGGACCGCGAAGAAGTCGGCGCCGCTTCGGTGGATTACCTGATGTACTCCGGTTACGCCTGCCTGGCTTACTTCTGGGCTGACATGGCTCGCGTTGCGTCTGAGAAACTGGCCGCTGGCACCAGCGAAGAAGCCTTCTACACCGCCAAGCTGCAGACCGCGCGCTTCTACTTCCAGCGCATCCTGCCGCGTACCCGCACCCACGTCGCGACCATGTTGTCGGGCGCCGGTAACCTGATGGACATGAAAGAAGAGGATTTCGGTCTGGCTTACTAAGCCGTATCGGGATTCACCGAAAGCCGCTTCTCCTCGGGGGAAGCGGCTTTTTTTTGTTGTGAGTATTCAAGGCGCGGACGCGACGTGGGACCGGCTTTAGCCGGGAAGAGGCCGGTGTATCCCCTGCTTCTCTATCGCCAGGAATGCAGCCTTCCCGGCTAAAGCCGGTCCCACGGGGAAATCCCTCATCTTCCACTAATAAACATTTCCGAAAGGCTGCCGTTAAAGAAAGTAGCCTGCTATTTAGTTCTCCTGAATGCATATTCGAGTGGATGAGGGCACAATGCCATCTATTGAGTTCTTAGCCCTGTGACGGGTGGGAGACATCCCCTTTGCTGCGTTCTTCTGCTGTTCGCTACAGCCACTTTCTGCCTTCACTGGTGCTCTTGCTTGCCGGGCTGGCTGCTGCCTACGTCAAGGATCTGAACGTTTTCTTCACGTCGCTTTTCAACGTGTTGCCAACGTTGGTTCTGTTGCTGGGCGGTGCGTATTGCGGGGTCTATCGGCGCCAGCGCGAGCTGTTCCTGATGATCACCGTGTACATCGCCTATTTCCTGCTGGATACCCAGACCGATTATTTTCGCGACAACGGCAAGGTACGTGAGGATGCGGCGGTGGTGTTCCACCTGGTGTGCCTGCTGCTGCCGTTGTTGTACGGCGTATTCGCGGCCTGGGAGGAGCGCACGCATCTGGTTCAGGACATGATTGCCCGGCTCGCGGTGCTGGTTGCCGTGGGCGCGGTGGCGTTGGGGCTGGAGCAGAGTTATCCCCAGGTGTTGCTGGGCTGGCTGGCCGAGATCCGCTGGCCCGCGCTGCATGGTGCGTGGATGAGCCTGATCCAGTTGTCCTACCTGATGTTCCTGATCGCCTTCGGCCTGCTGATTACCCAATACATTCGCAAGCCTCGACCGCTGCATGCCGCGCAATTGATCGGGCTGGTAGGTTTGTTCTGGGCCCTGCCGAAAACTTTCATTCTGCCTTTCACCCTGAACATCATGTGCAGCCAGGTGATGTTGATGATTGCCGCCGGTGTCGCCCATGAAGCCTATCAAATGGCATTCCGTGACGAACTCACCGGGTTGCCGGGGCGACGCGCGCTCAACGAACGCATGCAGCGCCTGGGGCGTACTTATGTGCTGGCCATGGGCGACGTGGATCACTTCAAGAAATTCAACGACACCCACGGCCACGATGTGGGGGATCAGGTGTTGCGACTGGTGGCGAGCAAACTCTCGAAAATCACCAGCGGCGGCGGCAAGGCCTATCGCTATGGCGGTGAAGAGTTCGCCATCGTCTTTGCCGGGAAATCCATCGAGGAATGTATTCCGCATCTGGAGGCCATTCGCGAAGTCATCGCCAACTACGAAATCCAGCTGCGTAATCCCGACAGCCGGCCACAGGACGATCAGCAAGGTCGTCAGCGCCGCGGGGCAGGCCCGGCGACCAGTGTTTCGGTGACCGTGAGCATCGGCGTTGCCGAGCGTCTGCCGGAGCACCGCACGCCTGACGAAGTGCTCAAGTCCGCCGACAAGGCGCTCTACGCCGCCAAAGGCGCAGGCCGCAACTGCGTCATGTCCCACGGCCAGACCACCAAGCGCGGCGCCGTCCGTACGGCGGCGGGTGCGGTTGGCTGATACGGCATTTAGACACAACAGAAGATCGCCGAACCCGTTGGAGCGAGGCTTGCCCGCGAAGAACGATGACCCGGTTTGCCTGATATATCGCGGTGATTGATTCGCGGGCAAGCCTCGCTCCAACATTGTGACTGCTATCTTTTTTTTGGTCATATACCGACCCTATGTGTCGCATTCGGTGTTCGGTTAAACTCCAGTCATCGACCCCGACGCCCTCAAGGCGTATGCGGGTTTACTCTCTTCAGGTGTACTGCTCCTGTTCCTGCGAGGTTTGCCATGGCTGACTACAAAGCGCCCCTGCGCGATATGCGTTTCGTCCTCAATGAAGTCTTCGAGGTCTCGAAGTTGTGGGCGCAGTTGCCTGCACTGGCTGATACGGTAGACATCGAGACGGTCGAAGCCATTCTCGAAGAAGCGGGCAAAGTCACCAGCAAGAGCATCGCGCCGCTCAGCCGCACGGGCGATGAACAGGGTTGCAGCTGGAAAGATACCGTTGTGACTACCCCGACCGGTTTCCCTCAGGCCTATCAGACTTACGCCGAGGGCGGTTGGGTGGGCGTAGGTGGCAACCCGGACTTCGGCGGCATGGGCATGCCCAAGGCGGTTTCGGCGCAGGTCGAAGAGATGCTCAACTCTGCCAGCCTGGCATTTGGCTTATATCCGATGCTAACCTCCGGCGCCTGTGTGTCGATCAACACCCACGCCACTGAAGAACTCAAGGCGACTTACCTGCCGAGCATGTATTCCGGTGCGTGGTCGGGTTCGATGTGCCTGACTGAAGCCCATGCCGGTACGGATCTGGGGATCATTCGCACCAAGGCCGACCCGCAGGCGGACGGCTCTTACAAAATCTCCGGCACCAAGATTTTCATCACTGGCGGCGAGCACGACCTGACCGAGAACATCATTCATCTGGTGCTGGCCAAACTGCCGGATGCGCCAGCGGGTCCCAAGGGTATCTCCCTGTTTCTGGTGCCCAAGTTCATGGTCAACGACGACGGCAGCCTGGGCGCGCGCAACACCGTGACCTGTGGCTCCATCGAACACAAGATGGGTATCCAGGCCTCTGCGACCTGCGTGATGAACTTTGACGAAGCCATCGGTTATCTGATTGGTGAGCCGAACAAAGGGCTGGCGGCGATGTTCACCATGATGAATTACGAGCGTCTGGGCGTCGGTATTCAGGGCCTGGCCTCTGGCGAGCGTTCTTACCAGAGCGCCATTGACTACGCCCGGGATCGCCTGCAAAGCCGTTCGCCGCGCGGCGCGCAGCAACCGGAAAAAATGGCCGACCCGATCATCGTGCATCCTGATGTGCGTCGCATGTTGCTGACCATGAAGGCCTTGAACGAAGGCGGCCGGGCGTTTTCCACTTACGTGGCCATGCAGCTCGATATCGCCAAATTCAGCGAAGACGACAACGCTCGCCAGCGCGCCGACGAACTGGTGGCACTGCTGACTCCGGTGGCCAAAGCGTTCCTTACTGACATGGGTCTGGAAACCACGATCCACGGCCAACAGGTCTTTGGCGGCCATGGCTATATTCGCGAGTGGGGCCAGGAGCAACTGGTGCGTGATGTGCGCATCACCCAGATCTACGAAGGCACCAACGGCATTCAGGCGCTCGACCTGGTGGGACGCAAGATCGTTGGCAGCAATGGCGCTTATTACAGCCTGTTCGCCAATGAAGTCCGCGATTTCATCAAAGGCTCCGATGCATCTCTAAGCGAATTCACCAAACCATTGAGCGCGGCGCTGGATACGCTGGATGAGCTGACCAACTGGGTTCTGGATCGCTCGCGCAGCAACGCCCAGGAGATCGGCGCAGCGTCAGTCGAGTACCTGCATGTTTTCGGTTACACGGCCTACGCATATATGTGGGCGATGATGGCCAAGGCGGCATTGGGCAAAGAGGCTGACGAGGAGTTTTACGTCAGCAAGCTGGGTACGGCGCGCTTTTATTTCGCCCGTTTGCTGCCGCGTATCCAGTCGCTCAATGCGTCGGTCAGGGCCGGTAGCGATTCGCTGTTCCTTTTGGATGCGTCGCAATTCTGACGTTCAGCTATTTGTAAGCATTGGCTTACACGTCGTGGTGCTGTTTCGCTATATCGCCGGAATGGATCCAAAGTTAATCTAAATCCATGGACGTAGCGCAGGAAGCGCACCAAATAACAGGGACACGTAGGGAAGCCTGCCAGGATGGTGGGACGAAATGGAAGTCAGGGAAACCATCTGTAAAGCCCCGCCTCGGCGGGGCTTTCTTATTTGTGCTGCTTTATTTACCCGGCATCAGACCCCACGCAGCCCGTCCGGTAATGGCTTGTTGCCAGATCGAATGGAACCTCTTTCAACCCGCACAGGTCAATTCGCTGTGTGGCTTATGAGAGCCATTTAATCTGGAGCTATCCCATGGACATTATTCGCATCATCTTCGCCATTCTGCTGCCGCCCGTGGGTGTCTTCATGCAAGTCGGTTTCGCCGGTGCGTTCTGGCTGAACATCCTGCTGACTCTGCTGGGCTACTTCCCGGGCATCATCCACGCTGTGTACATCATTGCCAGCCGGAAATAACGAGCCAAAGCGAATCGCTGTAGGAGCTGCCGGAGGCTGCGAATGGCTGAGTGTCAGACAGCTCGCCTTCGCAGCCTTCGGCAGCTCCTACGGTAATATCCCGCTTACCCCACCCGAAACTTCGCCACCAACCCCTGCAAATGGGCGCCCAACCGCGCGAGTTCCACGCTTGATGCAGCGGTTTCATCGCTTGCCGTGGCCGTCTGCTCGGAAATATTGCGCACGCTGATGATGTTGCGGTTGATCTGTTCCGCCACTGCGCTTTGTTGCTCCCCTGCGGTGGCAATCTGGCGGTTCATGTCCTGAATGGTTGATACGGTGCGGGTGATCTGCTCCAGCGCACTGCCTGCGCAACGGCTCAACTGAACGCTGTTGTCGGTCAGGCTGCGGCTGTTATCCAGCGTTGTGGCCACCTGTTGAGTGCCGCTCTGCAGCGTGGCAATCAGCTCTTCGATCTCTTCAGTAGACTGCTGCGTACGCTGGGCAAGTCCGCGAACTTCATCAGCGACCACCGCAAAGCCGCGTCCCGCTTCCCCGGCCCGTGCGGCCTCAATAGCGGCATTAAGCGCCAGCAGATTGGTTTGCTGCGAAACCGACTTGATCACATCCAGCACCCCGCCGATTTTCTCGCTTTCGAGCTTCAGAACGTTCATGGCCTGAGTAGAGCTGAGCACCTCATCGGCCAGCCTTTCAATTTGTTCGATGGCGTCGGCCACCACCTGATCGCCTTCCCGTGCCTGTTGATCGGCGTTGGCGGCTGCTTCGGACGCGTCCTGTGCGTTTCGCGCGACCTCCATGACCGTCGCGGTCATCTGGTTCATGGCGGTGGCGACCTGATCGGTCTCGTCCTTTTGGCTGTTGACGCCTACGCTGGTCTGCTCAGTGACCGCGGACAATTGCTGCGCCGCGCTGCTGATCTGCGTAACGCCATCACTGATCCCGCCGATCAGTTCCCGCAGGCTTAACGTCATCGCCTGCATGCTGCTTTGCAGCTGGCCCATTTCATCTTCGCGCTGGACCAATAAATCCTTGCTCAGATCACCTTTGGCGATACGCTCAGCGGCGGCCAGCGTCTGGCGCAGGGGCACGATGATCTGTTGGGTCATGACCCATGCGGCCAGCAACCCCAGCACGATCGCCAACCCGGCAACGCTGCTCAACGTGGTTCTGGAAGTCCCAGCCTCGCCATCGCGCTGGGTGCTTTGCAGGGTGATAAGGTCCGCCACGCTGACGAGCATTTTGTCGCCCAGCGCTTCAAGGGTTTCCTGGCCGGCTTCGAGTTTGACCTGCGCGTCCTTGAATTGAGCGAGCTGCGCACGATAGCGTTCCAGCGCTTCTTTGGCGGGTGTCAGGCCTTTGAGGTTGTCGTCGGCCTGATCCTGCGCAATCTGCTGAACCTCCTTGAGGGCTTCATCGATGGCGCCGATAGCCGCAGCTTCAAAGGCTTCGCGACCACTGAAGGTGTAGGCCTGAACCTGAAACCGGGCCGTCTGAATCTGCTGTTTGAGTTGGGAAATGTTAGTGAACTCATCCAGCCGCTCGCCGTTGTCCTGCTCCAGACTCAATGCCTTGAGCACTTCACTCTCAACCTGAGCAACGGCCTGCACAGCCTGTTCGGACTGTTCTTCCAGCTGCGTGCGGGATCGGTCCCGTGTTTTGTGATCATCACCAAGGCTGGTGAAGGTCTTCTCCATGTCGGCAACTAGCGCGCTTTGCTCGGTCAACAGACGCACGCTGGCTACGTCGTCGGTCTCCTTGCGCAGCTGCACCAAGTGCGCCTCAAGTGCATTGAGTTGATTGACGACTCTGGTCGAGTTTTCGCTGCTGTTGTCTTCGCGATAGATGATGCGTTCGGCGCGCAGGTCCTTGGTCATATTGCTCAGCTGGCCGATGGCCGTGAGCGACTCTGAGCGCTCGATCATGGTGTCCAGCCCATGCCAGCCGGTCAGCGTGAGCGCCATAGTCAGCATCAGAACCAGGCCAAAGCCCAGCGACAGTTTGAGTTTCACGCTGGTGTTGCCCAGGGTGGTATTGATCCATCGAAACATGAAAAAGCTCCTGCCAATGTGCGTTGTAAGCGCATCGGCGGGAGCTTCGAGAACGCGACCTGAGTCGGTTGTAGGGGGATTCTGAGCCGGGTGTGGGATAAAGATGGCGTAACAGGCATTGTGGGACCGGCTTCAGCCGGGAAGGCGATGTATATGACGACGCAGATGCATCGGATGTACTGGCCTTTTCCCGGCTAAAGCCGGTCCCACAGGGTGTTCATGTCGTCATCAAACCTTGAACTTGCTCACCATGATTTGCAGATGATTACCCAGCCGCGCCAGCTCAACGCTGGACGCTGCGGTTTCTTCGCTGGCGGCGGAGGTTTGTTCGGAGACGTCGCGCACGTTGAGGATGCTGCGGTTGATTTCCTCGGCGGTGGCGCTTTGCTCTTCGGCCGCGGCAGCGATCTGCTGGTTCATCGCCTGGATCGCCGAAACGGTCTTGGTGATGTTTTCCAGTGAGCCACCGGCGCGTCGGGTCAATTCGACACTGCTGACGGTCAATTCGCGGCTGTTATCCATGATGGTCGCCACTTGCTGGGTGCCGCTCTGCAAGCCCGCAATCAGCTGCTCGATCTCTTCGGTGGATTTCTGCGTGCGCTGGGCAAGGCTGCGCACTTCGTCGGCCACTACCGCGAAACCACGGCCGGCTTCCCCGGCACGCGCCGCTTCGATGGCCGCGTTGAGCGCCAGCAGGTTGGTCTGCTGCGCGACGGACTTGATCACGTCCAGCACGCTGCCGATCTTGTCGCTTTCGCGCTTGAGTTCATTCATGGCCTCGGTGGAGTTGCCCACTTCCTTGGCCAGTCGTTCGATCTGAACGATGGCTTCGTTGACCACCCGATCACCTTCGCGCGCCTGCTGATCGGCGGCAACGGCTGCTTCCGAGGCTTCTTCGGCGTTGCGCGCAACTTCCTGCACCGTGGCCGTCATTTCGTGCATCGCGGTGGCAACCTGATCGGTCTCAACCTTCTGGCTGTTGACCCCGGCGCTGGTTTGCTCGGTCACGGCGGACAGTTCTTCGGCGGCGCTGGCGATCTGTGTCACGCCGTCGCGAATGCCGCTGATCAGCTGCCGCAAGTTGACGGTCATACGCTGAATGCTGGTCTGCAGCTGACCCATTTCGTCACGACGATCGATGCTCAGATCCTGGCTCAAATCGCCGGATGCCACACGTTCGACAATGTTCAGTGTCTGCTGCAAAGGCGTAACGATCTGGCGGGTGATGATCCAGGCGGCGATGACGCCGAACAACAGGGCCAGCACGGTAACAAGAGCCATGGTCGATCTGGCCTTCGAACTCTCTGCATCCCGCTTCTTATACTGGTCACCGTTCAGTTGGGCGCTCAGGTCGAGCAGGTCCTGACCTTCTTTGGTCATGGTTGCCAGCGCGTCTTTGCTTGCCGCCTGGGCATCGCGGTATTGACCCACTGCAGCCTGATAGGCTTTCAGACCAGCGGTGGCGGCCTGCAAGCCAGCCAGGTAAGTCGAAGGGATACTGCCCGCCAGGGTATTGATACCCACCAAAGCCTGATCGATGCCGGCATTGGCATTCTTTTCAAACTCGGCCTTGCCGCTGTAGGTGTAACCACGCACCTGATAACGGGCTTGCTGGATCAGTTTGCTCACCACGACTGTGTCATTGAATTGCAGAATGTTATCGCCCTGCAGCAACGCGGCTTCGATCTTGTCGATCTCGGCAACCGCTCTGTCAGCGGCATCGCCCATCAGGCTCCGGCTCGCTTCGCGGGTGGCGATGGCCTTGGTCATGTCGTTGAAGGTTTTACGATACTCAGTGGCCGATTGCTGCGCCTCTTCCAGCCACTTCTGGCTTTCCTGGCTGACGACCATGCTGCGCGCCTTCTTGACGTTGGCGTCGACTTTATCGAGGGTGGCATTCATTGCCGTTGCAGATTCAGCGTCATACTGACGCTCATAGACCAGCCGTCGGATGCGCAACTCCATGGTCTGGGTAGCGACGTCAGCGATAGCCTGCAGCTTGTCGCCGCGCTCGATAAGCGCACTGACACTGAGCCAGCCGGTCACTGTGATCAACGCAGTCAACAGCAAAACCAGGCCGAACCCTAGCCCGAGTTTCAGGCTGACGCCCATGTTTCCTAGACTTTTACCGATCACACCCATGCCAGAGCTCCTGGGGAATACATTGTTGTAGGTCGTTTCTTACAACCTACATCGGCAGGGTAATGCGGAACTGTAGGAGCTGCCGAAGGCTGCGAAAGCGATCGTCCTGAAAGACCGTGGTTCGCAGCCTTCGGCAGCTCCTACAGGGTCGTTATTTGCTCAGAACAACCGCGCCAACAGCGCAGTCACGGCGGTTTCAACCCGCAGGATGCGCTCGCCCAGCTGGACAGGTTGCAGGCCGGCTCTGCTCAGCAGGTCCACTTCATAGGGAATCCAGCCGCCTTCGGGGCCGATGGCCAGGGTGACGGACTCGGTGACAGCGCGAGGGCAGGCGGGGAAGTCGCCGGGGTGGCCGACGAGGCCGAGGGTGCCATCCACAAGTTGCGGCAGACGGTCTTCGACGAAGGGCTTGAAGCGTTTTTCGATCATGATTTCCGGCAGCACGCTGTCCCGGGCCTGCTCCAACCCAAGTATCAACTGTTCGCGGATAGCCGCTGGTTCAAGGAACGGCGTCTGCCAGAAGCTTTTTTCGACCCGGTAGCTGTTGACCAGAATGACTTTGGGCACGCCCATGGTCGCCACGGTCTGGAATACCCGGCGCAGCATTTTCGGCCGTGGCAAGGCCAGCACCAGGGTCAAAGGCAGTTTGGCGGGTGGGGCGCTGTCGAGGGCGATGCACAACTCGGCTTCATGGCTTTCCAGGCGCAGCAACTCGGCGCTGCCCAGTAATCCGCCGATGCGGCCGACGCGCAGGCTGTCGCCGACTTCTGCGCGATGCACCTCTTGCATATGCTTGAGGCGCCGGTCGCGCAGTACGACTCTGTCAGGCGCGATGAAATCCGCGTCTTCGAGTAGCAGCAGATTCACGGCTGAGTCGCGGGAGGCTGGTCTTGCTTGTCCTGTTCGGGCTGGTCGTCCGCATGATCGCCGCGCTTGGTGATCAGCGAACTGCACAACACGCCGATTTCAAACAGCAGCCACATCGGCACGGCCAGCAACGTCTGGGAGAAGATGTCCGGTGGGGTCAGGATCATGCCCACCACGAAGCAACCGATGACCACGTACGGGCGGATCTTTTTCAGGTACTTCACGTCGACAATGCCGATCCATACCAGCAACACCACCGCCACCGGAATCTCGAACGCCACGCCAAAGGCGAAGAACAGCGTCATGACGAAGTCCAGATAACTGGCAATGTCCGTCATCATCGACACGCCTTCAGGGGTCACGCTGGCGAAGAAGTGGAAGATCAGCGGGAACACCAGGTAATAGGCAAACGCCATACCCGAGTAGAACAGGATGATGCTGGAGACCAGCAACGGCACGGCCACGCGCTTCTCATGCTTGTACAGGCCCGGCGCAATGAAGCCCCAGATCTGATGCAGGATCACCGGCATGGCCAGAAACAGCGCCACCATCATGGTCAGCTTGAACGGCGTGATGAAGGGTGATGCCACGTCGGTGGCGATCATCGTGGCGCCTTCGGGCAGGAAAACCCGCAACGGTGCCGAGACGAAGGTGTAGATCTTCTGCGTGAAGTAAAACAGGCAGCCGAAGATCACGAAAATCGCCAGGACGCATTTCAGCAGGCGCGAACGGAGTTCTGTGAGGTGCGAGACCAGCGGCATTTGCTGGTCGTTTTCCGGAATATCGCTCATGGGGCTCGCGGCGGCAGTGACGAATCGTTGGCGGGAGGTGCGTTTGGCTGCGGGGCGGCGGTCACGTGGCCTGGCTCAGCGTGATGCACCGGCTCGGCTGCGGCGGGCGCAGGAGGCGTTGCAGTTGTGACTGCCTGGCCCGGATCAGCGACAGGCGCTGAGGGCGTCGGCGGAACGGTCGTCACCACACCCTCAGGCGTTTTATCTGCCACCACAGGCGCTACATCTGCTGCCACAGGCCCTGGCTCTGCAGCCGCTGGTGGAGTGGTCGGTGGCTGGTAAGGCGCTAGAATCTTGCGCGCTTCCTGCTCCAGCGAAAGGATGTGCTCGTTGTGCAGTTGCCGACGGATTTCGTCGGCACCGATCTCGCGCTCAACTTCCTGTTTGATCGCATTGAAGCTGCGCTTCAGACGGCCGACCCACAGGCCTGCCGTGCGTGCGGCGCCGGGCAGACGCTCAGGGCCGAGCACCAGCAGGGCAACGAGACCGACCAGCAGCAATTCAGAGAAGCTGATACCAAACATTCAATACGACCTAGTCTTTGCGAATGGGCTCTTCGACTTTGTGCGCTTGCGCGTCGATGGTGTGCGGCTGGTTCAGGGGTGAGCCCTGTGGTGCAGCCTGCGGCGGCTGTTGTGGCGGCTGCTGTGCAGAGAATGGTGCAGGCTCCGCAGGTTTTTCGTCGTCATTCATGGCTTTGCGAAAGCCCTTGATCGATTCGCCAACGTCGCTGCCCAGACCTTTGAGTTTCTTGGTGCCGAATACCAGTACCACGACAACCAGGATGACGATCCAGTGTTTCCAGTCAAAAATACCCATGAAGCATTCCTCGTAGAAGTTTCAAGCTCGAAAAGTGAGAGTCAATCGGCTGAGCGCGCGGCTTTTTCCGCATGCCCGGACAAGCCGAAACGGCGGTCCAGTTCATCGAGCACTGATTGTGGATGCTGACCCAGCGCGGCAAGCATCACCATGCTGTGAAACCAAAGGTCAGCGGTTTCATAGATGACATCGCTGCAATCACCGCTGACAGCGGCATCCTTGGCAGCAATGATGGTTTCGACCGACTCTTCGCCGACCTTTTCCAGAATCTTGTTCAGACCCTTGTGATACAGGCTGGCGACGTAGGAGCTGTCGGCAGCGGCGCCTTTGCGCGATTCAAGCACTTCGGCAAGACGGGACAAGGTATCAGTCATGTTTCAGTGTCCTGCGTGATAAATAGCTTCCGGATCTTTCAGAACCGGCTCAACGGTTTTCCAGCTGGCGTCTTCATAAACCCGATAGAAGCAGCTTTCGCGCCCGGTATGGCAAGCAATGCCGCCAATCTGCTCGACCATCAGGATGATCACATCGGCGTCGCAGTCGAGGCGCATTTCATGAAGCTTCTGCACATGGCCCGATTCTTCGCCTTTGCGCCAGAGTTTGCCACGCGAACGCGACCAATAGATTGCACGATTCTCTTGTGCGGTCAGGCTCAGAGCTTCGCGGTTCATCCACGCCATCATCAGCACGCGGCCGGTCTTGTGGTCCTGAGCGATAGCGGGCACCAGGCCATCGCTATCCCACTTAATCTCGTCCAGCCAGTCTTTCATATCTACTCCGGCAGCCGGGCTTCAGGCCTCGGCGGATTGAACAGTGTGCCAGCGGGCGGCGCTGATGGCTATCTGCGGATGACCAGATACAGTCCCGCCACCAGCATGATCCAGGCCGGCCATGCGACCGGTGCTACCAGCGCAGTGCTTTCTGCCACCAGCGTCGAAGCCAGTACCGCGCCCCCCGCCAGCAATGCCGCGCCCAGCAAGCGCAAGGCCCAGCCATCACCACGTTCGCGCCACGGAGGTGGTGGATCCTTCTTGTGCGGCTGGGACATGCGCTCCAGCAGATCGCGGGTCATGTTCGCCAGATGCGGGATCTGCTCGACTTGGGATTGCAGGTTGCCAAACAGTGTTTTCGGGCTGACGCGATCACGCATCCAGCGCTCCAGAAACGGTTGCGCCGTGCTCCACAGGTCCAGATCCGGATACAACTGGCGGCCCAGGCCCTCGATATTCAGCAGGGTTTTCTGCAGCAGCACCAGTTGCGGCTGAACTTCCATGTTGAAGCGGCGCGCGGTCTGGAACAGACGCATCAGCACCTGACCGAAGGAAATATCCTTGAGCGGCTTCTCGAAGATCGGCTCGCACACAGTACGAATCGCGGCTTCGAATTCATTGAGCTTGGTCTCGGCAGGCACCCAGCCCGAATCGATGTGCAACTGAGCGACGCGCCGATAATCACGCTTGAAGAAGGCAAACAGGTTACGGGCCAGATAATCCTGATCTTCAGGGGTCAGGCTGCCGACGATGCCGCAGTCGATGGCGATGTACTGCGGGCTCCAGGGGCTCACGGTGCTGACGAAAATGTTGCCGGGGTGCATGTCCGCATGGAAAAAGCTGTCGCGGAACACCTGGGTGAAGAAAATCTCCACGCCGCGCTCGGCCAGCAGTTTCATGTCGGTGCGCTGATCGGCCAGGGTCGCCAGATCGTTGACCTGAATCCCGTAGATGCGCTCCATGACCAGCACTTTCGGACGGCACCAGTCCCAGTAAACCTGGGGCACGTAGAGCAGTTCGGAACCTTCGAAGTTACGGCGCAGCTGGCTGGAGTTGGCGGCTTCGCGCAGCAGGTCCAGCTCGTCGTAGATGGTTTTTTCGTAATCGGCGACCACGTCCACCGGGTGCAGCAGGCGCGCATCGGCGGACATCCGCTCGGCGGTGCGGGCCAGAATGAACAGCCACGCCAGATCCTGACTGATGATTGGTTTGAGGCCCGGTCGTACGACCTTGACCACCACTTCTTCGCCACTCTTCAGGCGTGCGGAGTGCACCTGCGCCACAGAAGCCGAGGCCAGCGGTGTCACGTCGAAGCGACTGAAGACGTCGCTGATCTTCGCGCCCAGCTGTTCTTCGATCAGCTTGATCGCTACCTGCGGGTCAAACGGCGGTACGCGGTCCTGCAACAGCATCAGCTCGTCTGCGATGTCTTCGGGCAACAGGTCGCGGCGGGTCGATAATATCTGCCCGAACTTGATGAAGATCGGCCCAAGGTCCTGCAATGCCAGACGCAAACGCGCGCCACGCGGCAGTTCGCTGATCTTGCGCGGGATCAGCCGCCACGGCATCACATACCGCAGGGCCATCATCCACCAGGGCAGCGGCAGGACGAACAGCAAATCATCGAGACGGTAGCGGATCACGACACGCTGGATACGAAACAAACGGCGGACGGCAAGCAGTTTCATGCGTTATCGCTGGAGTCAGAGGATTGGGCGAGGCGCTCAAAGCGAGCCTCAAGGCGTTCCAGATCAAGCTTGATCCGGTCAAGTTCAGCAAAACGGGCTTCGGCTTCGTGCTTGCCCACCAGGGTGCGCGACTCTTCGTTCAAATAGTCGGCAAGGCTTTGGCTGAGGCTGTTGAAACTGTCTTTGGTCCAGCGAGCGCGGCTGCGCAGATGATCACCCAACAGCGTGCTGGCGACCGGGCCGAGCCAGCGTGACAGCTCGTATTCCCAGTCAAGCTCAAGATCCTGAAGGATGCCGGTCAGCTCAATCAGGACACCGCTGTCGCCATCAAGCTCGACATCCGGGCCGTGCAGCACTGCGCTTTTGTCCTGGCTCAACGCCAGTCGCAGCAGGCTTGCAGCCGGGGCGCGCAGCGTGCAGTCAGCTTCGACTTCCCAATGAGCGGCCAGCATCAGGCCTTCGTCGCTGGGCAGAATGAACAGTTGCAGCGAAGGATTGCGGCAGTCCACCGCAATCACCTTGCCTGACAAACGTTCCAGACGCGGCAAAGCGGTGGCGTCCAGACGCAACACACGGTTGATGCCGTGCTCGACACTGGCGAGCAAGCCGCTGAGTAACATCAGGGTTTGATGCCGCGATGCAGCGCAACCACGCCAGCAGTCATGTTGTGGTAGGTCACGCGTTCAAAACCGGCTTCCACCATCATCGACTTCAGGGTTTCCTGATTCGGGTGCATGCGGATCGATTCAGCCAGATAGCGATAGCTTTCCGAATCGTTGGTGACCAGTTTGCCCATCAGCGGCATGAACGCGAACGAGTAAGCGTCGTAAGCCTTGGACATCAACTTGTTGGTCGGCTTGGAGAACTCCAGCACCAACAGACGGCCCCCAGGCTTGAGCACGCGCAGCATCGAGCGCAGTGCATCTTCCTTGTGGGTCACGTTGCGCAGGCCGAAGGCGATGGTCACGCAATCGAAGTGGTTGTCCGGGAACGGCAGCTTTTCAGCGTCGGCCTGGACGAACTTGACGTTGCCCGCCACACCCAGGTCCAGCAGGCGGTCGCGACCGACCTTGAGCATGGACGCGTTGATGTCAGCCAGCACGACTTCGCCGGTCGGGCCGACGAGGTGGGAAAACTTCTTGGTCAGGTCGCCCGTGCCGCCTGCGATGTCCAGCACGCGGTTGCCGGTGCGAACGCCGGACAGTTCGATAGCGAAGCGCTTCCAGAGGCGGTGCATGCCCCCGGACAGCAGGTCGTTCATCAGGTCGTACTTGGCGGCGACGGAGTGAAACACCTCCGCCACTTTCTCGGCCTTCTGGCTTTCCGGCACGTTTTTGTAGCCGAAGTGAGTAGTAGGTTCGGCATCGCTGCCTTTGCGCGGATCATTCATATCGCGGTCACCGGAATAAAGTGCGGCCATTCTAATCGTCGTGGCTGGCTTTGTCTTGACAAGGCTCATCGCCAACAGTTTCTTCATCCGGAGCGGCTGTTATAGTTGCGCCACGATTTACCTTGCGCTGAAGGAGCCAAAAAATGGCCAAAATCACTGTTGAACGCCCGCATTCACTGGGTAAGGAAAAGGCCCGGGAGAAGGCTGAACTGCTGGTCGAGAAGCTCGCCGAAAAATACGGCATTCAACATGAATGGCAAGGCGACAGCGTCAAACTCGAAGGCAAGGGCGCTAAAGGCACCGTGGCCGTTGAAGAGGCCTTGGTGCGCGTGGACCTTGACCTGAATTTTTTCCTGTCGGCCATGAGCGGGCAGATCCAGACGGAAGTCGAGCGGCAGCTGGATAAAGCGCTGGTTTCCTGATCACACACTGATATGCGCCGCCCCTGTGGGAAATTCTGTGTTGGTCTGCAATGCACATTTCCTGTGGGACCGGCTTTAGCCGGGAAGGGGCCGGTATTAGCCACAGGAATGCATTGTCTGAAATGCATCCTTCCCGGCTAAAGCCGGTCCCACAGGGAAAGCATTCCAACCGGAAGACCAAGTCCTACACCTCCTTCCTACATCCCTTCAACACCCCCCAAACCTAGGGTGTGCATTCTAATTTTTTTGACTACTTTCGTGCTCATGCCCCATTCCCTCGGGGTGATCCTCCAACATTTCGAGCGCGAGGTGCACCATGGCCAAGGTCAGGTTGTTGAAGAAAAAAGTTGAAGATGAACAAGAGACGGTTATCTCCGATGTCCGGCTCTACGCCCGCAAAATCTGGCTGGCCGGGCTGGGTGCCTACTCCTGGGCTGAGCAGGAAGGCGGCGATTACATCAAAGAGTTGATTCGCACCGGCGAAGAAACCGAGAAGAAAGCCAAGAAAGTCATCGACGAAAAAGTCGAAGCAGCCAACGCCGAACTCGATGAGCTTAACGATGATGTCGCGCAAACCGTTGATGCGGTCGAGAGCCGTCTGAGCAAGATCGAAAACGCCTTCGACCGGCGCGTCGCCAGTGCCTTGAATCGCATCGGCATCCCGTCCAGACATGACGTCGACACGCTGTCTGCTAAGCTCGATGGGCTGACGGCATTGCTTGAACGTGTAGTAAACAAAAAATAAGGAGAGCGGGATGGCTGGCAAGAAAAAACTCGAAAAAGAAGGCAGCTCCTGGATGGGCGGAGTCGAAAAATACTCCCGTCAAATCTGGCTGGCTGGCTTGGGTGCTTACTCCAAAATCAGCAACGATGGCAGTAAGCTTTTTGAAACCCTCGTTAAAGACGGCGAAAAGGCTGAGAAAGAAACCAAAGTCGAAGTCGATAAACAGGTCGATGAAGTCAAGGGTCAGGCCAAGGCTGCGAAGTCCCGGGTTGGCGATGTGAAAGACCTGGCGCTGGGCAAATGGAGCGAACTGGAAGGGGCTTTCGACAAGCGCCTGAACAGTGCGATTTCCCGTCTGGGCGTGCCGAGCCGTAATGAAGTCAAGGCACTGCACAGCAAGGTCGACCTGTTGACCAAGCAGATCGAGAAATTGACCGGACAGAGCGTGCCACCGGTTACACGTACTGCGGCTGCCAAGCCTGCACCAAAGACCACGGCAAAACCGCTGGTTAAAGCGGCTGCGAAACCAGTCGCCAAGGCTGCTGAGAAAGTGGCAACCAAAACGGCGGCGGCCAAGCCTGCAGCGAAGGCGGCAGTGGCGAAACCGTTGACGGCTGCGAGCAAGGCTGCCAGCAAAACCGCAACCAAGGCTAAATCCGTTGCAGCCAGCAAGCCTGCTGCTGCGAAGAAGCCAGCCGCTGCGAAAAAGCCTGCGGCGCCCAAAGCAGCCCCCAAGGCCGCTGCCAAACCGGCGGAGCCAGCAACACCTGCGGCGACCAACACCGCCACAGCGCCTGCATCGGCTGCGACTTCGACCACATCGTCGACCCCAGCCAGCCAGTCCTGATTTCGGGGTGGCAGGGCAAAAGCCCGATCTGTTAAATCAGGTCGGGTTTTTTTGTGGGTATTTGCCCTGTGGGAGCGGTACACAGGGCTGTGTTCAACCCTCCAGATAATGCATCGCCAGTTGCTGCGCTGCATCTCGGGAAGGCGGGATGAGGTGCGGCGCGACGAGCATCATGATCTGGTAGACCACTACTCGCACCTCCGCCTGGCGGTCAAGGATGCGTTGATAGTCCAGGGAAAACAGCAGGGTCATGGTGATCTGTTCCACCAGTTGCCCGAGCGCCTGGGTATCGCTGATCACCTGACCTTCGGCCTTCAACCGCGCCAGCAATGAAGCCAGGGTGCGCTTGAGGCTATTAAGCAGATTGCGGATGCCCCGTGCGAGCCTGGGTAAACGCCCGGCCAGGTTGGACAGGTCCTGGAACAGGAAACAGTACTGCGCAAGCCGTTCGACGATCAGGTGCAGGAACAGCCAGTAATCCTCGGCCGCCAGCTGCGCGTTTTCCGGCGGGTCGAGCAGAGGTGTCAGTTCGGCCTGGAAGCGTTCGAACAGACCAAGAATCAGCGGCTCCTTGCCATGAAAGTGGTAATAGAGATTGCCAGGGCTGATGCCCAATTCGTTGGCAATTTCCAGCGTGGAGACATTCGGCTCGCCCTGCTGATTGAACAGCATCAGGGCACATTCAAGGATACGGTCGCGGGTTTTCATCCAGTCTTCTTGTTCAGAGTTTGAAGAGGTTCAGGTGCCTGTAGGAGCTGCCGAAGGCTGCGAAAGCGGTGTGTCATGAATACCGGATTCGCAGCCTTCGGCAGCTCCTACAGGGCAATGCCTCACCGCACATGCACATAAGTCCCCGGCGCAGCCTCCATCGGCGGGTAAGCGGCACTGCCCAATGCCCTGCGGGTTTCGTGCTGCGCGCCGGAGCGGGCCTGAATCCATTCCAGCCAGGTCGGCCACCAACTGCCGTCATGGTTTTTCGCATCGTAATACCAGGCGCGGGGGTCGCTGCTCAGTTTGCCGTTCTCTACGAAGTTGGATTTCGGATTGCCCGGCGGGTTGAGAATGCTCTGCACATGGCCGCTGTTGGACAGCAGGAAACGACGCTCGCCGCCCAGCAACAGCGTCGAGCGATACACCGCATCCCACGGCGTGATGTGGTCGTTCATGCCCGCAACGTTGAAGCTATCCACCGTTATTTTCTGCAGATCAATGGGCGTGCCGCACACCTCAAGCCCACCTGGATGGCTGAGTGGATTGTGTTTGAAGAAGTCCAGCAGATCGCCATGCAGCGCGGCGGGCAGTCGGGTGCTGTCGTTGTTCCAGTAGAGGATGTCGAAGGCTGGCGGGGACTTGCCCAGCAGGTAATTGTTGATCCAGTAACTCCAGATCAAATCATTGGGGCGCATCCAGGCAAACACTTTGGCCATGTCGCGGCCGTCCAGCACGCCTTGTTGATACGAGCGGCGCTTGGCCGATTCAAGGGTCTGTTCGTCGATGAACAGCGTCGCCGGGCTTTCGATCTGGCTGTCCAGCAGGCTGACCATATAAGTGGCACTGGAGACCCGGCGCATTTGGCGCTTGGCTTGCAAATGGCCTTGCAGCGCGGCGATGGTCAGGCCGCCTGCGCAGGCACCCACCAGGTTGACCTCTTTTGCGCCGCAGATGGTGCGGCAGACATTCAAGGCTTCTTCTGCGGCCTGAACATAGGTCGAAAGGCCCCATTCGCGATGTCGCACATCCGGGTTGCGCCAACTGATGACGAAGGTCTGCAAGCCATTCTTGAGGCAATACTGGACGAAGCTGTTGCTGGGGCTGAGGTCGAAAATGTAGAACTTGTTGATTTGCGGCGGCACGATCAGCAGCGGCGTGGCGTACTGCTTTTCGCTCATCGGCTTGTAGTGGATCAGCTCCAGCATCTCGCTGCGGAACACCACCGAACCCTGGGTCGCCGCCACCGTACGGCCCACTTCGAAAGCGTCTTTGGTGGTCTGGCTGGGCAGGCCGTTGTTGTGCAGCAAGTCATCGAGCATATGACTCAAACCCTTGATCACACTGCTGCCGCCGCTGTTGAACAGCTCCTTGACGGCCATTGGGTTGAGCAGCGTGTTGGAGGGCGACAGGGCGTCGTTGAGCAGGGAAAAGATGAAGTGCGCCCGATCACGATCGTCCTTGGCCAGATCGCTGTCATCGATCCAGTGCCGGGTCTGATGCTGCCAGGCCAGGTAAGTTTGCAGCGCCCGGCGATAGACCGGGTTGAGGCTCCACGTGGGATCGGTGAAGCGGCTGTCCCGCGGGTTCATCGGGTAGGGCGTCTCGCCCAGCAACATCACTCGACCGACTTGCTTGCCCAATGTGAGCGCATGGCGGGCGCTGCGAAAGGGATGGCGCCAGCCTTGGGCGGCGACCTTGCGCAAAGTCGACAACAGATCCTGGCCGCGCAGGCCGATGATCGCACTTTGCGCATTGATATAAGTCGCCGGTGTGTTCTCGGCGGCGTTCGCTGATTTTTCTCGCATGTGGGCAACACTCCTTCGTCGTGCCATCAACCGGTACTGCTGTGCGATGCATGCCCTGTAGGCCATGCGTCGTTCTGTGCCGTACAACATCCCGTCAAATCGGCACAGTCAGTGAAGCGTTTTGCTGTCGCGAAAAATCTGAGTCCTCGTTGCTGCTGTCGATCAATGTGTACCCGGCGCAGGATGCGGATGCATCACGGCGCGCTGACGTTCCTGTTCGAGAAATTTCATGATGATGGGCGCCACTGCTTCGGCGCGGGTGATCAGGAACAAATGACCGTCATCGATTATGTGTAGCTGGGCGTTGGGTATACGCCAAGCCAACAGGCGCATATTTATCAGCGGGATCAGTGGATCATCGTCGCCGGCCAGGACGAGCGTCGGCTGATGAATCTTGTGCAGCCAGTGGATACTGGTCCAGCCCATGCCCGCGAACAGCTGCCAGTAGTAACCCAGCTTGCCGGACGAACGGACCTTCGCCGCGTGATTGGCAGCAAGGTAGGGATCGCGCCGAAAGGCGCCGCCGTAGATTTCCGGGGCGATGCGGATGACGTGTGATGGCTGAATGTAGCGTCGTGGGCTGGCCATCAACCACAGCACCCGAGGTTTGCCGGGGACCATCACCGCGCCCGCTGCCGTGGCGGCGAGCACCAGCTTTTTACAGCGCTCGGGGTAGTCGTGAGCGAACTGCTGGGCCAGCGCACCGCCCCATGAAACACCGATGGCGTTGACCTGGCCGTAATCCAGATAATCGAGCATGCGCGCAGCCAGCTTCGCCAGACCGGGAAAACGGTACGGGCGGCTGGGCGTCGATGAACCGCCGACACCGGGCACATCGAAGGCGATGATTTCCAGGTCCGGGTCCAGAGCATCCACGAACGGAAACACCAACTCCAGGTTGGCGCCGATGCCATTGAAAATCAGCAGCGGCGTGAGATTGCTTTTGCCGGGCCTGACCGCGGTACGGATGCTGTGGCCATTGAGGTCGATGGTGCGAAAAATAAACGGTTGCGGCATGCGCGAGGCCCTGTGGGTTAAACCGCTGGAAAGCTGTCCTGCGCTTTGGTCAGTTGCGTGGTTGTGATCCCTGTAGGAGCTGCCGCAGGCTGCGAAAAACGGTGCACCTGACACTCTGCTGTTCGCAGCCTTCGGCAGCTCCTACAAGTTATGTATCCAATATATGTACCGGTTTAACGGCAACGCCCCGCCGTTCCTGACGCCATCCGTCGCCCTCCTGCTCAGCGTTCGTGCACATACGTGCCCGGCGACGCTTCGCTGGCGGGATACGCCTTGCTGCCCAGGCTGGCCGGGGTTTTTTTCAGTTTGCCGGAGCGTTCGGTCAGCCAGTTCTGCCAGTGCAGCCACCAGGAGTCCGTGTGCTTGGTGCCGTTCTCTTGCCACACCTTGGGGTCGGCCGGCATTTCACTGTTGGTCATGTAGCGCGATTTCGGGTTGCCTGGCGGGTTGAGGATGCTTTGAATGTGACCGCTGCTGGACAGCACGAATTCGATATTGCCGCCGAACAGTCGCGCCGACTTGTAGCACGAGCCCCAAGGCGTGATGTGGTCGTTGGTGCCCGCCAGACAGAACACATCGCTGGTCACCTGTTTGAGGTCGATGGGCGTGCCGCAGACTTCCAGTGCATTGGGGCGGATCAGCGGATTGTTCTTGAACATCTCGATCAGGTCGCCGTGGAAGGCGGCGGGCAGGCGCGTGGTGTCGTTGTTCCAGAACAGAATGTCGAACACCGGCGGCTCGTTGCCCAGCAAGTAATTGTTGACCCAGTAATTCCAGATCAGGTCATTGGGGCGCATCCAGGCAAACACCTTGGCCATGTCGCTGCCCTCCAGCACGCCTGCCTGATAAGAATGGCGTTTGGCAGACTCCAGCGTCTGCTCGTCGACAAACAGTGCGACATCGGTGTCCAGAGTGGTGTCGAGAACGCTGACCAGCAAGGTCAGGGCGTGGACTTTCTGGTCCCCCAATGCGGCGTAATGGCCCAGCAATGCCGTGCAGGTAATGCCGCCGGAGCAGGCGCCGAGCATGTTGATGTCTTTGCTGCCCGTGATCGCCGCGACCACGTCCACTGCTTCTTTCAGCGCTTCGATATAAGTCGATAGACCCCACTCACGCTGCGCCTTGGTGGGGTTGCGCCAACTGACGATAAACGTCTGCACCTTGCTGCCCAGGCAGAACCGCGCGAGGCTCTTTTCCGGGCTGAGGTCGAAGACGTAAAACTTGTTTATCTGCGGCGGCACCACCAGCAAGGGCCGCTCATGAACTTGCTCGGTGGCGGGCTTGTACTGGATCAGTTCGAGTACATCATTGCGGAACACCACAGCGCCTTCGCTGACCCCCAGGCTCTTGCCGACTTCGAAGGCGTCCATGTTGACCTGGCTGGGCATGCCGCCGTTATGCACCAGATCCTTGGCCAGGTGGGACAGGCCGTCGAGCAGGCTCTTGCCGCCGGTTTCGAAGAAGCGTTTGACTGCCGCGGGGTTGGCCGCGCTGTTGGTGGGCGACATCGCTTCGGTCATCAGGTTGATCACGAAGTGCCCGCGATTGATGTCCTGGGGGGAAAGATTGCTATCGCCGATCCAGTCATGCAGCTCTTTGCGCCACGCCAGATAGGTCTGCAGATAACGGCGATACATTGGGTTCTGACTCCACGCCGGGTCGTTGAAACGGCGGTCGTCGTCGCTGGGCTTCAGGGCCGATTTGCCCAGCATGACGTTCTTGAGTTCAACGCTCAGGTGCGCGATGTGTTTCACGCTGTGGAAGGGTTGTTTCAATGCCTGACGCAGCACCATGCGCGCGGTGGTCAGCAAATCCTTGCGCCGCAAGCCAACGACCGGGTTGAGGCCCAGCGTGTGTTCAGAAGCCTGTTGCGGCAAATCATCGTTGTTTTTGCTACTCATTCACGACGCTCCATTGTCCTGAGACGAGTACTGACTTCCCTGTGAATCAGTGACACAGGCAAATGCCGGTACTACTGCTCGGGTGACCGATGATGGCTAAACCACTTATTCCGTTAGAGGTACTCTGTCGCCAGGGCGCATGACATGAACAGCTGCGCTTCTTGCGACGGCTTCTTGTGCACACCCATGAGCTGCATTCAATGATGCAGGGAACTTGCCAATGCCATTGGTTACGCGAGATTCAAAAAAATCGCAAGCAGCGCCAATCATTGGCCGCCGCGCGGCACATTCAAGCAAAACGAATTAGAAAGCGCGTCCTAAAACGCCGGGCGGCTCTGGGACGGGGGTTAGAGCATCAGCCGAATGACTTGCTCTGAAGGGTCACGGGATTTGCCCGCGTTTTTCAGCTCCTGCAAATAATCTGTCCATAGCGCTTCCTGACGTTGCGCCAGTTGGTAGAGATATTCCCAGGTGAACAATCCGCTGTCATGACCGTCGTCGAAGGTCAATTTCAGTGCATATTGCCCCGCCGGTTCAACCTTGCTCAGCCCGACGCCCAGCTTGCCGAATTGCAGAATCGGCTTGCCATGCCCCTGAACCTCGGCCGACGGCGAGTGCACCCGCAGGAATTCCGCAGGCAAATGATATTCCTCGTCCGGCCCGTATTTCAGGGTCAGTGTTTTCGAGGCTTTGTGGAGCTGGATGGCGGTGGGTATTCGGGGCATGTATATAGTCTCTGTTGGAGCGAGGCTTGCCCGCGAAGAACGATAACCCGGTACATCTGACGCACCGTGTTGACTGGTTCGCGGGCAAGCCTCGCTCCAACGGAATTGAGGTTAAAGGATATACCGCGACAAATCCTCATCCTTGGCCAGTTCACCAAGATGGCTGTTCACGTACTCGGCGTCGATCAGGATCGGTGCTGCGTCCGGGGAACTGGCCAGGTCGCCGGCGCTGAACGACACTTCTTCGAGCAAACGCTCAAGCAAGGTGTGCAGGCGACGGGCACCGATGTTCTCGGTCTTCTCGTTGACCTGCCAGGCAATCTCGGCCAGACGCTTGATGCCGTCAGCCTGGAACTCGATGTTCAAACCTTCGGTCTTGAGCAGCGCGCAGTATTGCTCGGTCAGGGACGCATGCGGCTCGCTGAGGATGCGCTCGAAATCCTGTGGCGACAGGGCCTTGAGTTCAACGCGAATCGGCAGACGACCTTGCAGCTCAGGCACGAGATCACTCGGCTTGCTCAGGTGGAATGCACCAGAGGCGATGAACAGGATGTGGTCGGTCTTGACCATGCCCAGCTTGGTATTGACCGTGCAGCCTTCGATCAGCGGCAGCAAGTCGCGCTGCACGCCTTCGCGGGACACATCAGCGCCGCCGACATTGCCGCGCTTGGCGACTTTGTCGATTTCGTCGATGAACACGATGCCGTGTTGCTCGACAGCTTCCAGCGCCTTGACCTTCAACTCTTCGTCATTGACCAGGCGACCGGCTTCTTCTTCGCGCACCAGCTTGAGCGCTTCTTTAACCTTCAGCTTGCGGGTTTTCTTCTTGCCCTTGCCCATGTTGGCAAACAGGCTTTGCAGCTGGTTGGTCATCTCTTCCATGCCCGGCGGCGCGGAAATGTCGACGCCAACGGCTTCGCTGACTTCGATCTCGATGTCCTTGTCGTCCAGCTGACCTTCACGCAGACGCTTGCGGAACAGCTGGCGTGTGTTGGAATCGCTGCTCGGCGCGGCTTCTTCCTGGAAGCCCGTGCGGGCTGGTGTCAGCAGGGCATCGAGGATGCGATCTTCGGCGGCGTCTTCAGCGCGATGGCGAACTTTGATGATTTCCTGTTCGCGCAGCAGCTTGATGGCGGCGTCGGCCAGATCACGAATGATCGACTCGACATCGCGACCGACATAGCCCACTTCGGTGAACTTGGTTGCTTCGACCTTGATGAACGGCGCGTTGGCCAGCTTGGCCAGACGACGGGCGATCTCGGTTTTACCGACGCCGGTCGGGCCGATCATCAGAATGTTCTTGGGCGTGACTTCAACGCGCAGCTCTTCAGGCAGCTGCATCCGGCGCCAGCGATTGCGCAGGGCAATGGCGACGGCGCGCTTGGCGTCGTCCTGGCCGATGATGTGGCGGTTGAGTTCGTGGACGATTTCACGGGGAGTCATTGACATGGTATTTGGCGGTCCTCCAGCGGATTCAGGTCTGATTGGCCGCTTGTTCAGCGGCCAGCGTCAGGCTCAGTCAGCGAGGTCCTGCTCCTCAATGGTGATGTTGTGGTTGGTGAACACGCAGATATCGCCAGCGATATGCAATGCGGTTTCCGCGATTTCACGAGCTGAGAGGTCGGTCTTCTGCAACAGGGCGCGAGCGGCGGCCTGGGCGAAAGCGCCGCCCGAACCCATGGCGATCAGGCCATCTTCGGGCTCAACGACATCGCCATTACCGGTGATGATCAGGGAAGCGTCTTTATTGGCGACTGCCAGCATGGCCTCCAGACGGCTCAGGGAGCGGTCGGTACGCCAGTCTTTGGCGAGTTCAACGGCGGCACGCACCAGATGACCTTGGTGCTTTTCAAGTTGCCCTTCAAAGCGTTCGAAAAGAGTGAACGCGTCGGCCGTGGCGCCAGCGAAACCAGCAATCACTTCGCCGTGATACAGGCGACGCACTTTCTTGGCGTTGCCTTTCATGACGGTGTTGCCTAGAGAAACCTGGCCGTCGCCAGCCATGACGACTTTGCCGTGGCGGCGCACTGAAACGATGGTGGTCAAGGGAGAGTCTCCACACAGCGGGGCGAAAATGCCCTGGTGAAAACTCATATGGGGGTGGGGGTGGGGATTTCAACCTTGGGGGATGAGTGGTTGGGTACTGCCCGTAGGAGCGCGCTTGCCCGCGATAAGGGCCGAAGGACCTTCAGACAATAGTGAATTCGCTATTTTACGACTGCTTCGCAGCCGATCGCGGGCAAGCGCGCTCCTACAAAAGTGCGCAGACATGTATCCGTGGGACCGGCTTTAGCCGAGAAGGCGGGGTGGCGAGGGGGGAACGTGACAACTGTAGGAGTGAGCTTGCTCGCGATCGGCTGCGAAGCAGTCGTAAAAATGGTGAATTCACCATTGCATGAAGGTCGTGCCGACCTTATCGCGAGCAAGCTCACTCCTACAGATAAAGCATTTCGTTGAGGCCTGTGGGGCCGAATAAATCCGGTTCCACAGGCTTCAGGATTACTTACTACGCTGCTGCAACAAAAGGTTACTAAACCCACCACCGGCCAATTGTTTCTGGGCGATGGTCAGCTGTTCGCGGTTGCTGAACGGGCCGACCAGTACGCGGTACCAGGTTTCCTCTTTAACGGTCCCGGATTCAACCGCAGCGCTCTGGCCCAGCAGGATGATCTGCGCCCGCACCTTGTCAGCGTCTTCTTTCTTGCGGAACGAGCCCGCTTGCAGGAAGAACTGCGTCACTGCGGCCGGTTTGGCCACCGGAGGCGGCGGAGGTGGCGTCAAACCGCTGAGGGCCGCCTGAGCACGTGCCGTGTCGATCTTCGCTGCCTGTTCGGGGGTAACGGGCGCAACGACTGGCGGCGGAGTTTTCTCCGGCACCGCTTCGTTGGGCACGATGACTTCCGATTCCGGCAGCAGCGTGTAGAAATCGTACTTGGGCTTCACCGGTGCGGTGGGGCTCGGCGGCGTCTTGTTTGCTTCGGCGATTTTGGCTGCCTTGGCTTCGGCCTTGACTCGCTTGACGTCATCGCCGCCGGGTTCGAGCTTCATCAAGAACACAATGAACGCGCCGACCGTTAGGCCAACCGCCAGCCACATCCATCCCGGAATCGGCTTCTTTGCAGGTGCTTGATAACGGCTGGCGCCGCGCTTGGGTGCAGGTTTCTTTTTCGCAGCAGCCAACTTACATGCGCTCCAGAGTTTCCAGACCCAAGAGATCCAGGCCTTGCTTGAGGGTACGGCCGGTCAACGCAGCCAGGCGCAAACGGCTCTGCTGTTGTTCGGCACTGTCCGCACCCAGGATCGGGCAGTTCTCGTAGAAGCTGGAGAACAGACCGGCGAGGTCGTAAATGTAAGCGCACAGCACGTGTGGCGTACCTTTTTCGGCGACGTTGTTCAGGATTTCCCCGAACTGCGCCAGACGCGCAGCCAATTCCTGCTCCTGCGCAGCTTCAAGGACGATCTGGCCCTTGCTGGCATCAAACGGCGTACCGAGCTTGCGGAACACACCGGCAACCCGGGTGTAGGCATACAGCAGGTAAGGTGCAGTGTTGCCTTCGAAGCTGAGCATCTGATCGAAGTTGAAGCTGTAATCGCTGGCGCGGTGCTTGGACAAGTCGGCGTATTTCACCGCGCTGATGCCCACGGCCTTGGCGATGGTGCGCAGTTCGTCTTCAGCCAGCTCCGGGTTCTTTTCCTTGACCAGGGTGTAGGCGCGTTCTTTGGCTTCTTCGAGCAGGTCGATCAGCTTGACCGTGCCGCCATCGCGGGTCTTGAAGGGACGGCCATCGGCGCCGTTCATGGTGCCGAAGCCCATGTGCTCCAGCTGCATGCCGTCGTGGACGAACCCGGCACGGCGGGCGACTTCGAATACTTGCTGAAAGTGCAGCGCCTGACGCTGATCGACGAAATACAGCGCGCGATCGGCTTTCAATACGTTGCTGCGGTAGCGGATCGCTGCCAGGTCAGTGGTCGCATACAGATAGCCGCCACCGGCCTTTTGCACGATAACTGGCAGCGGGGTGTCGTCGGCAGTGCGGAATTCTTCGAGGAACACACACTGAGCGCCGTTGCTTTCAACCAGCAGGCCAGTGGCTTTCAGATCGTTGACCACATTGGCCAGATCGTCGTTGTAGGCGCTTTCGCCCATCACGTCCGCTGGCGTCAGTTTGACGTTCAGCAAGTCGTAGACTTTCTGGCAGTGGGACAGCGAGATGTCTTTGAATTTGGTCCACAGGCTCAGGCATTCGGCGTCGCCAGCTTGCAGCTTCACCACCAGGCCACGGGCGCGCTCGGCGAACTCTTCGGATTCGTCGAAGCGTTTCTTCGCGGCGCGGTAGAAATCTTCCAGGTCAGACAGCTCGTCGCTGGTGGCTGGCTGCTCTTGCAGATACGCCAGCAGCATGCCGAACTGAGTACCCCAGTCGCCTACGTGGTTCTGGCGGATCACGGTATCGCCGAGAAACTCCAGAACGTTGGCCACGCCATCACCGATGATGGTCGAACGCAGATGGCCGACGTGCATCTCTTTGGCCAGGTTAGGTGCCGAAAGATCGACCACGGTGCGTTGCGCCGGGCCGGTTTTGCGCACCGACAACTGGGCATCGGCCAGAGCCGCGTCCAGACGCGCCGCCAGAGCCTGGGTATTCTGGAAGAAATTCAGGAAGCCGGGGCCAGCGATTTCGACCTTGCTGATCTGCTCGTCGGCAGGCAGCGCGGCGATCAGCTTTTCAGCCAGATCGCGAGGCTTCATGCCCGCAGGTTTGGCCAGCATCATGGCAATGTTGCTGGCGAAGTCGCCGTGGGTCTTGTCCTTGGCATTCTCCACCTGAATCGCTGGCGACAGGCCTTCTGGCAAGACGCCCTCGGTGACGAGTTGGCTCAGGGCTTGTTGGATCAGCTGGCGAATGGTGTCTTTCATGATGCTCTCTTCGACCGCAAGCGCGGCAGCGCCTGGATGCGCGGGTGGAAAAACTGGGCATTATCCGTTGCCGGAGCCACCTTGCCAACCGCGTTGGAGATGTATGGCGCAGCGCGGTACCTGTAGGAGCTGCCGAAGGCTGCGAAAGCTGGGCATCTGACACACCGCTGTTCGCAGCCTTCGGCAGCTCCTACAGGGGGTACTTTTTAATACAAATCCACCGGATCCACATCCAGTGACCATCTGACCTGCCGCCCGCTGGGCATTGATTCAAGGGCAAGCAGCCATGAACTGAGCAGTTTGTGCAGCGGCGCGCGGGCGTTGGATTGCAGCAGCAATTGCGCGCGATAGCGGCCGGCGCGGCGTTCCATGGGGGCCGGGACCGGGCCGAGCAGTTCGATGCCGCCCAGGTTCATGTCGATCAATAATTGTTCAGCTTCAGCGCAGGCCTGATCCAGAAAACCTTCAGCCTGCCCCGGTTTATGGGCTTCGGCGCGCAGCAGGGCCAAGTGCGAAAACGGCGGCAGGCCAGCGGCGCGACGTTCGCTCAAGGCCTGTTCGGCAAAGGCGAAATAACCCTGCTCAGTCAGCTGGATCAACAGCGGATGGTCCGCCAGATGAGTCTGAATGATCACGCGCCCTGGCTCTTCCGCTCGGCCTGCACGCCCTGCGACTTGCACGATCAGTTGCGCCATGCGTTCGCTGGCGCGGAAGTCCCCGGAAAACAGTCCGCCATCGGCGTCTAGAATCGACACCAGCGTGACGCGAGGGAAGTGATGACCTTTGGCGAGCATCTGCGTGCCCACCAGAATGCACGGCTGGCCGCGCTGAATGGTGGCAAACAGTTGATTCATGGCGTCTTTGCGCGACGTGCTGTCGCGATCAACCCGCAGCACCGGATAGTCCGGAAACAGAATTCCCAGCCGTTCTTCGGCCCGTTCCGTACCTGCGCCAACCGGACGCAAATCCACCTTGCCGCACGACGGACACTGGCGCGGTACCCGCTCGACATGGCCGCAATGGTGACAGCGCAACTCACCGGAGCGCTGATGCACGGTCATCCGCGCATCACAACGCGGGCAGCCGGACAGCCAGCCGCAGTCGTGACATAACAGGGTCGGCGCAAATCCGCGACGGTTGAGGAACACCAAAACCTGTTGCCCGGCGGCGAGGGTCTGGCCGATGGCTTGCTGCATCGGGCCTGAGATGCCGCTGTCCAGCGGACGGCTTTTCACGTCCAGACGCAGAAATTTCGGCTGCTGCGCGCCACCGGCCCGCTGATTAAGGCGCAACAACCCGTAACGACCGGTGTAAGCGTTGTGCAGGCTTTCCAGGGAGGGCGTGGCCGAGCCGAGCACGATGGGGATGTTTTCCTGGCGAGCGCGGACGAGGGCCAGATCCCGGGCGTGGTAGCGCAGGGCTTCCTGCTGTTTATAAGAGCCGTCGTGTTCTTCATCGATGATGATCAGGCCGGGATTCTTCATCGGCGTGAACAGCGCCGAGCGGGTGCCGATAATAATGTCGGCCTCGCCGTCGCGCGCTGCCAGCCATGCGTCCAGCCGATCCCGGTCATTGACCGCCGAGTGCAGCAGGGCGATACGGGCATTGAAGCGCTGCTCGAAGCGCGCCAGGGTTTGCGGGCCGAGGTTGATTTCCGGGATCAGCACCAGCGCCTGCTTGCCCGCTTCAAGGGTTTCGCGAATCAGCTGCAGATAGACTTCGGTTTTGCCGCTGCCGGTGACGCCAGCCAGCAAGAACGCGTGGAAACTGTCGAAGCCTGCACGAATCGCCTCACAGGCCGCGCGCTGTTCGGTATTGAGTGGCAATTCCGGTTGCGCCAGCCAGTGTTCATGGCGTGCAGAGGGCGCGTGGCTACGCACTTCCACCTGCACCAGCTCTTTGGCCAGTAGCAGGTTGAGGCTTTCCTTGTTGAGCATCAGTTTGCTCAACAGCTGGTGGGCAACGCCATGGGGGTGTTGCGCCAGCGTGGTCAATGCTTCGCGCTGTTTGGGTGCGCGGGCGATACGCGGGTCGTCGACGCTGGCATTGGGTGCCACCTGCCAGAAACGTTCCTGCCGCGATTCTGCCGGTTCGCCCTGACGCAACAGCACCGGCAACGCCCAGCTCAGGGTGTCGCCGAGGCTGTGCTGATAATACTGGGACGTCCACAGGCACAGCTTGAACAGCGACGGCGGCAACGGCGCGGTTTCGTCGAGCACGGCAATCGCGGGCTTGAGCTTGTCGGCCGGGACTTCGCTGTGGTCGGCGATTTCGATCAGGATGCCGATCATTTCCCGCCGGCCGAACGGCACTCGCAGGCGCATGCCCGGCTGCAACGCACTGCGCAACACTCCAGCGGGGGCGCGGTAGTCGAACAGCCGCCGCAGTGGCGAGGGCAGGGCAAGGCGCAGGATGGCGTCGGGCAAGCGGGGTTTCCCTGTTACGGTATGTGACGGATGCGCGATCTTAGCAGACGACTGGTCTAAACGGCCGCTTGCGTGATTTGCATTGTCTGTTAATATTCGCGGCCTATTTACGTGCGGTATTCAACAATAGTGTTGGATGGCGGCACGCTAGCCCGAGGAAGTACCGATGAAAGCTGATATCCATCCAGTTTACGAAGCCATTGACGCTACTTGCAGCTGCGGCAATGTCATCAAAACCCGTTCGACTCTCGCCAAGCCTCTGAGCCTTGACGTTTGCAACGAGTGCCACCCGTTCTACACCGGCAAGCAGAAGACGCTTGACGTTGGCGGCCGTGTTGACAAGTTCAAGTCGCGCTTCGGTGCGTTCGGTGCTACCAAAGCTCCTGCTGCTGCAGAGTAAGGTTGGCCGATCTGGAAAATCCACTGGGTTTCTCCAGGCTGCTTAAAAAGGCGTCCCTTGCGGGCGCCTTTTTTGTGGCCGCAATTTGGCTGCCTGCTGCGCAGGCGTTGTGCCCGTCGCCATCTTCGCTGCCGGTGGCTCAGGTCGAGCGCGTTGTCGATGGCGATACCTTGCGCCTGAAAGACGGCCGGAATGTGCGGATGGTCGGTCTTAATACCCCGGAAACCGGCAAGAAAGGCCAGTCCGCCGAGCCCTTTGCCGAGGCAGCCAAGCGTCGTTTGCAGGCATTGGTTTCAGAAAGTGATGGCCAGGTCAGTTTGCGCATAGGTGAGCAAGCCAAGGACCGTTACGGTCGGGTGCTGGCTAATGTTTATGGGCGCAATGGCGCCAACCTTGAAGCGCAGTTGCTAAGCGAAGGGTTGGGTTATCTCGTGGCAGTCGCGCCCAATGTTGCGCTGGTGAGTTGTCAGCAGGCGGCAGAACGGGTTGCTCGCACAGCGCGCCTCGGTTTGTGGCGTAACTCCCCGGTACAGCCCGCTGCGCAGGTCGACAAGGGCGGCTTTGCGCTGGTGGCCGGGACCATCTCGAGTGTCCAGCGCAATGGCGGTGGTATCTGGATCGAGTTGCAAGACGGCCCGGTTTTGCGTATTGCGCCTGAGCTGGTCAGCTTGTTCGATGCTTCGGCTCTGCTGAGTATGAAAGGCCAGCGCATCGAAGCCCGAGGCTGGGTGGTGGACCGCTCACGGCGCGGCGGCCTCAAGGATGGCCAGACACGCTGGATGATGCCGATTACACATCCTGCAATGCTTGATACGTCTACTCGCTGACCGCGGACTTGCCTGATACACCGCAATCGCGGGCCTCGTAACCTCGGTGCGCTCCTACAGGGCCGAGGTGTGTCTGAAAAAACATAAAACCTTGTAGGAGTGAGCTTGCTCGCGATAGCGTCAGTCCTGTCAGCGGACAGCGGCGACTGATAGCCCTCATCGCGAGCAAGCTCACTCCTACAGGCCATGTGTTTGCTGTAGGGCTCTGCTGTGTCAGATACACGGCGATTCGCAGCCTTAGGCAGCTCCTACAAAATCGTCGCTCGCAGATGCAACACCCCCAATCTAAGCGTAAAGTCGTAGCCCCCGCCCCTTGACAGTAGTGACTGACCAGTCTTGTTAGGACTTTGCATCTTGCGTATCCTCGGCGGTCCGTCTGTCCCACAGTAAAAAAAGCGGAATGCCCACATGTCTGATTTGAAAACTGCTGCGCTTGAATATCACGCCAATCCTCGTCCAGGGAAACTGAGCGTCGAACTCACCAAGCCAACCGCAACTGCTCGTGATCTGGCCCTGGCTTACAGCCCTGGCGTCGCCGAGCCTGTGCGTGAAATCGCCCGTGATCCTGAGCTGGCCTACAAGTACACCGGCAAAGGCAACCTGGTAGCAGTTATTTCTGACGGCACCGCGATCCTTGGCCTCGGCGATCTGGGGCCATTGGCTTCCAAGCCAGTGATGGAAGGTAAAGGCGTTCTGTTCAAGCGCTTCGCCGGTATCGACGTTTTCGACATCGAAGTCGATTCGGAAAGCCCGCAAGCCTTCATCGACACCGTCAAGCGCATCTCCATCACCTTCGGCGGCATCAACCTCGAAGACATCAAGGCGCCTGAGTGCTTTGAAATCGAGAAAGCCCTGATCGAACAATGCGACATCCCGGTTTTCCACGATGACCAGCACGGCACCGCGATCGTTACTGCGGCCGGCATGATCAACGCACTGGAAATCGTCGGCAAAACCCTGGAAGACGCCAAGATCGTCTGCCTGGGCGCTGGCGCAGCGGCCATCTCCTGCATGAAGTTGCTGGTGAGCATGGGCGCGAAGATCGAAAACATCTTCATGGTCGACCGTACCGGCGTGATCCACTCCGGCCGTACCGACCTGAACCAGTACAAGGCTGTATTCGCTCACGCCACTGAAAAACGCACACTGACCGACGCCCTCGACGGCGCCGATGTGTTCGTTGGTCTGTCGGGTCCGAACCTGCTGAGCGCTGAAAACCTGCAATTGATGGCCAAAGATCCAATCGTGTTCGCGTGCTCGAACCCTGATCCGGAAATCTCCCCAGAGCTGGCCCACGCCACTCGCAACGACGTGATCATGGCGACCGGCCGTTCGGACTACCCGAACCAGGTCAACAACGTGCTGGGCTTCCCGTTCATCTTCCGTGGTGCCCTGGACGTTCGCGCCAAGCGCATCAACGAAGAAATGAAGATCGCCGCTGCCAACGCCCTGCGTGAACTGGCCAAACTGCCAGTGCCTCAGGAAGTCTGCGATGCCTACGGTGGTATCAAGCTGGAATTCGGTCGTGAGTACATCATCCCGAAACCAATGGACAGCCGCCTGCTGGGCCTGATCGCTGATGCCGTTGCCAAGGCAGCCATCGAAAGCGGCGTTGCAACCCTGCCGTATCCAAAGCACTACCCGCTGACCAGCGTTGAAGATGTTTTCAAGGGCTAAAGGGCTAACGTTGTTAGCAGCCCCATAAAAAAGAACCCGGCCATTAGCCGGGTTTTTTTATGGGGAAGTTTCAAGCTACAAGCTGCAAGAAAAAGCGGTTGGGAGCGAGGTCGCTGTTGTCTCGCCGCCGGATGTGGATCCGGTTGATCCCTGTAGGAGCTGCCGCAGGCTGCGAACCGCGGTGTGTCAGATGCCCAGTCTTCGCAGCCTTCGGCAGCTCCTACAGGTACCGCGCCGTGCCTTACATCTTGTAGCTTGCGGCTTGAAGCTTGTAACTGCCTTTGGTCTTGCCGCCGGATGTGGATCGGTTGATCCCTGTAGGAGCTGCCGCAGGCTGCGAATCGGCGTGTATCCGATGCCCAGCTTTCGCAGCCTTCGGCAGCTCCTACAGGTGGCGCGCCGTGCCTTACATCTTGTAGCTTGCGGCTTGAAGCTTCTAACTGCCTTTGGTCTTGCCGCCGGATGTGGATCGGTTGATCCCTGTAGGAGCTGCCGCAGGCTGCGAATCGGCGTGTATCCGATGCCCAGCTTTCGCAGCCTTCGGCAGCTCCTACAGGTACGGCGCCGTGCCTACATCTTGTAGCTTGCCGCTTTAAGCTTGCAGCTGCTCTTAGAACAAATCGATCGGCGCTGACTCATCCGCTGGCAGCGGGCTGCCCGGTGCGCTGCCGCCCAGTTCGTTGACGCTTGGTGGCGTGTCTTCGCTTTTGAACAGTTCGAAGAACGCATTCGGCGTGCTTGGTGTGGCTGCGCGGCCGCTGATCGGGTCGACTCGCAGGCTGAGAATGCCATCCGGCTCTGCCTGTTGATGCGGCGGTTTGTCCTTGAGCGCGGCGCTCATGTAGTTCATCCAGATCGGCAGGGCCACCGTACCGCCAAATTCATGACGGCCCAGGCTTTCAGGCTGATCAAAACCGGTCCAGACCGTGGTCACGTAATCGGCGTTGTAACCGGTGAACCACGCATCCTTGGATTCGTTGGTCGTACCGGTCTTGCCCGCGATGTCAGGGCGGTTCATCGCCAGGGCGCGTCGGCCGGTGCCGCGTTTGATCACGTCCTGCAACATGCTGTTGAGGATGAACGTGGTGCGACCATCAACAATGCGCGGCGCAATGGCCGGTGCTGCCGGATCGACTGGCTGCGCAGGCGCAGGCACACCTTCTACGGAGTTGGTGATCAATGCCGGGCCATTGGCGACAGCAACGGTTTTGGTATCAGCGGCCATCGGGCTGTCCACCGCCGGAACCGTTGGCGGGTTGGCTTCGAACAGCTTCACGCCATCGCGGCTCTCGATGCTCTGGATCAGGTACGAGTTGACCTTGTAACCACCGTTGGCAAATGCGCTCCAGCCGCTGACGATTTCCATCGGCGTCAGGGTCGCGGTGCCCAATGCCAGCGACAGGTTGCGCGGCAGATCGCTTTTGTTGAAGCCGAAGCGGGTCATGTAGTCGATGGAGGTATCGATGCCCAGTTGCTGCAGCAGGCGGATCGACACCAGGTTGCGCGACTTGTACAGGGCTTCGCGCAGACGGATCGGGCCGAGGAAGGTATTGGTGTCGTTTTTCGGACGCCAGACCTTGTCCAGATACTCGTCGACGAACACGATTGGCGCGTCGTTCACCAAACTGGATGCGGTGTAGCCGTTGTCCAGTGCGGCGCTGTACAGGAACGGCTTGAAGCTCGAGCCCGGTTGACGCTTGGCCTGCAAGGCACGGTTGTAGTTGCTCTGCTCGAATGCGAAGCCGCCGACCAGGGCGCGGATTGCTCCGTTTTGTGGATCAAGGGAAACCAGCGCGCTCTGGGCGACGGGAATCTGACTGAATTTCAGCGAGCCGTCTGGCTGGCGTTGCAGGCGAACCAGATCGCCAACATGCGCTACGTCAGCAGGTGACTTCGGATTTGCGCCCAGACTGTTGGTATTCAGATAAGGACGCGCCCATTTCATGGTGGCCCATTCGACGGTTTCTTCTTTTTCGCCATTGCGGGTCAGCACGCGCAGGCCGGTCTTGTCGACCTGGCTGACGATGGCTGGCTCAAGGCCGCTGATTGGCCGTTGCTTGGTGAGTTCAAGCGCCCAGCTTTCACGGGTCATGCCCGGGAAGCGGCTTTCAGGGCCACGATAGCCGTGGCGCTGGTCATACTCGATCAAACCTTCCTGGACGGCAGTGTTAGCGTGTTCCTGAAGGTCGCTCGGTACGGTGGTGGTAACCCGGAAACCTTCGGTATAAGCGTCGCTGCCGTAGCGGCCGACCATCTCGGCACGGGCCATTTCAGCAATATAAGGCGCGTTAACTTCAGGGGTCGGTACGTGATAGCTGGCGTTGATCGGCTCGTTGAGCGCGGTCTGGTAGGCGTTCTGGTCGATTTTGCCCAGCTTGTACATGCGCCCCAGGATCCAGTCGCGACGTTCTTTGGCGCGGGTCGGGTTAGCCAGGGGGTTGAAGCGTGACGGGGCTTTTGGCAGCCCGGCAATCATGGCCATTTGCGCAAGGGTCACATCGCGAATCGACTTGCCGTAATAGACTTGCGCCGCGGCCTCGATGCCATAGGCGCGGTTGCCCAGATAGATTTTGTTCACGTACAGCTCAAGGATTTCATCCTTGGTCAGTTGGCGCTCAATTTGCAGGGCCAACAGAATCTCGGTGGTTTTCCGTGAAAAGCTTCGCTCGCTGGTCAGGAAGTAGTTTTTCGCCACCTGCATGGTGATGGTGCTGCCGCCGGACTGGATGTGACCGCTTTTGACCAGTTGCGACGCTGCACGCATCAGGCTGCCGGGGTCGACGCCATAGTGATTGGCGAAGTTGTCGTCTTCGGCAGACAGGAGTGCATTGATGAAATTGGGCGGGATTTCGGCAAAGCGGATCGGGGTACGGCGCATTTCGCCAAACTCCGCAATCAACTTGCCATCACTGCTATACACTCGCAGCGGAATCTGCAGCTGAATGCTGCGCAATGCCTCCACGGACGGCAGGTTAGGGCTCAAATAAAGGAAGGCGCCGCTCAGACCGAGCAGCAGCGCACAGAATACGGCGACGAGAGACCACCACAGAAACTTCAGCAGGCGTATCAAGGCTTTTGGTTTTCCAGAAAAAAGAACAGAAAAAAGAATGAGTTAAGCGTAAGCATTTACAAACTGACACGCCGTGAAGCTTGGTTAAACGAAAAAAACGCTCGGCATTATAAGCATTTTTCGTCTCCGAGCGTGATTTGCGCTACTGTCAAGGCTGCCGACAGAGGCGTTAGACAATAAATATTCCGTAAGTGACGGAAACTCATAGGAAATAGGTTGTGTTCGAACTCTTTAGTAAGAAGGCCAACACCCTTCTGGGGATCGATATTAGCTCCACATCGGTAAAACTCCTTGAGTTGAGTCGTTCCGGCACCCGCTACAAAGTCGAGTCTTACGCGGTCGAGCCGCTACCGGCCAATGCTGTGGTCGAGAAAAACATCGCTGAGCTCGAAGGCGTCGGCCATGCACTGTCGCGCGTGTTGGTTAAGGCGCGCACCAGCGTCAAATCTGTGGCGGTCGCCGTCGCAGGGTCAGCGGTGATTACCAAGACCATCGAAATGGATGCCGGGCTTTCCGATGACGACATGGAAAACCAGCTGAAGATCGAAGCTGACCAATACATCCCCTATCCCTTGGAAGAGGTCGCCATCGACTTCGAAGTCCAGGGCTATTCCGCACGCAACCCCGAGCGCGTCGAAGTGCTGCTGGCTGCGTGCCGCAAAGAAAACGTCGAAGTACGCGAGGCCGCGTTAGCCTTGGCGGGCCTGACCGCGAAGGTTGTGGACGTCGAGGCTTACTCGCTGGAACGCGCCTTTGGCCTGCTTTCGGCCCAGCTGGGCAGCGGTCACGACCAATTGACCGTGGCAGTGGTCGACATCGGCGCCACCATGACCACCCTCAGCGTGCTGCACCACGGGCGCATCATCTATACCCGTGAGCAGTTGTTCGGCGGGCGCCAGCTCACCGAGGAAATTCAGCGCCGCTATGGCCTTTCCATGGAAGAAGCCGGTCTGGCCAAGAAACAGGGCGGCCTGCCTGATGACTACCTGACTGAAGTGTTGCAGCCGTTCAAGGATGCCGTGGTGCAGCAGGTTTCACGCTCGCTGCAATTTTTCTTCGCCGCAGGGCAGTACAACGCAGTGGACTACATCATGCTTGCCGGTGGCACGGCTTCTGTTGCCGGCCTGGACAACCTCATTCAGCAACGCATCGGCACGCCGACGATGGTTGCCAACCCGTTTGCCGACATGGCACTGAGCTCCAAGGTCAACGCCGGTGCCCTGGCCAGTGATGCCCCTGCATTGATGATCGCGTGCGGTCTGGCCTTGAGGAGCTTCGACTGATGGCACGGATTAACTTACTCCCCTGGCGTGAGCAGCTTCGTGAAGAGCGCAAGAAGCGCTTCCTGACCATCATGGTTGGGGTGGTGATTGCTTCGGTCGGCACGCTGTTCATGGTTGATCGATATTTGAGCGGTGCGATCGATCATCAGGCCGCGCGCAATGCTTTCCTCCAGCAACAGATTGTCCAGCTGGACGGGCGAATCAAAGAAATCAGTGAATTGAAATCACGGCGCAAGCAGTTGCTCGAACGTATGAAAATCATTCAGGACTTGCAGGGCAACCGTCCGATTATTGGTCGTGTCTTCGATCAACTGGCGCGCACCTTGCCCGATGGCGTCTATTTCTCCGAAGTGAAAATGGCCGGCAACCTCATCAGCATCAGTGGTGCTGCGGAATCCAACAACCGGGTCTCGGACCTGATGCGTAATCTGGATGCATCCGACTGGCTGGATGCGCCGAGCCTGACTGAAGTCAAGGCAACCACTGCTGGCGCCGTCGATCAAGCGAACGTATTCCAGTTGACCGTGCGCCAGACCCAGCCAGCGGTTGAAGGAGCCAAGCCATGAGTTTTTCGGAATCTATGGAAGGCCTGCGCAAGATTGACATCGGCGACCTGGACCTCAATAACGTTGGCTCCTGGCCCGCCGCCGTGAAGGTGATATCCGGTGTGCTGGTCGCTGTTCTGATGCTGGCCCTGGGTTATTTCTTTTTCATTCAGGACATGGAAGCTCAGCTCGATGCGGCCCGTAACACCGAGGCCACGCTCAAGGAACAGTTCACCAATAAGGCTTTTCAGGCCGCCAACCTGGATCCTTACAAGATCCAGATGCTGGAAATGGAGAACACCTTTGGTGCGTTGTTGCGGCAATTGCCCAGCGATACCGAGGTGCCAGGCCTGCTTGAAGACATCACCCGCACAGGGCTGGGCAGCGGACTTGATTTCGAAGAGATCAAATTGCTGCCTGAAGCTGCCCAGCAGTTTTACATCGAGCTGCCGATACAAATCACCGTGGTCGGGGCGTATCACGACCTGGCGACATTTGTCAGTGGTGTCGCCAGCTTGCCGCGGATCGTGACCTTGCATGATTTCGATATCAAGCCGCTCGAAGGTGCCAGCCCCGGCAAGCTGCGCATGAGCATTCTGGCCAAGACTTATCGCTACAACGATGAAGGGTTGAAGAAATGAGGGCGGCGCGACTGTTGTGCGTCAGTGTGGCATTGATGGCCCTGGCCGGTTGCGACGACGACCGCTCGTTCAGCGACCTGAGCGCCTATATGGATGAGGCGCGTGCCCGGCCAACCGGTACCATTGAGCCGTTGCCGAAGTTTCGTGCGTATCAGGCGTTCACCTATAACGCCTCGAACATGCGCAGCCCGTTTCAGCCGCCGGTGAAAATCGACCTGGTCAATCGCCAGAAAGGCTCGCGGCTGGTCAAGCCGGACGAAACGCGAGTCAAGCAATTTCTCGAAACCTTCAACATCGAGTCGTTCGAGATGGTCGGCACCATGGCCAATGAAACCGGCACGTTTGCCTTGCTCAAGGGCGCAGGTGGTGTTCACCGGGTGAAAGTGGGCGATTACCTGGGGCGCAACAATGGCCGTATTGTTTCCATTAACGATTCGGCAGTGGATGTCGTTGAAATAGTTCCTGACGGAGAGGGGGCATGGTTGGAAAGGCCGCGCAGTATTTCCTTGAAAGAACGCTCATGAATTGGGCAAAGCCAAGCACGCAAAACACCCTCGGGTTCGCAGGACGGAAAATGATCATGACCAGGATTTTCTCGATTATCGGTGTATCGCTATGGATGGCGATGGTTTCACCGGTTCTCCAGGCCGCCAATCTCAAAACGCTGGATGTCGCTGCGCTCCCGGGAGACCGGATCGAGCTGAAGTTGACATTCGATGGGCCCGTTCCTGCGCCGACCGGCTATACCACCGAGCAACCAGCGCGTATCGCGCTGGACCTGCCGGGCGTATCCAGTCAGCTGGCGACCAAGAGTCGCGAACTGGGCACGGGTAACGCGCGCAGTCTGGTGGTGGTCGAAGCCAAGGATCGTACGCGGGTGATCGTCAACATGACGACGCTGGTGCCGTACAGCTCACGGGTCGAGGGTAATCGTCTGTTTGTCGTGATCGGCCAGGGCGCTGCTGCCGCACAGGCTTCCCAGCCAAGCACCGCTGCGGGTGCTGCTCGGGTGAGCGTGCCGCCAGCGGCCGCAACCAAACCAAGGTCCACTGCGCCGGTTGGCAAGGCTATCCGCAATGTCGATTTCCAGCGCGGTGAGCTGGGTGAAGGCAATGTGATCATCGACCTGACCGATCCGGGCGTTGCTCCGGACATTCAGGAGCAGGGCGGCAAGATTCGCGTTGATTTCGCCAAGACTCAATTGCCGGAAAACCTGCGGGTGCGTCTGGACGTCAAGGATTTCGCAACACCCGTGCAGTTCGTCAACGCCAGTGCGACCGGTGACAAAGCGAGCATCGTCATCGAGCCGTCGGGTGCCTATGACTATTCCGCCTATCAGGCCGACGGCAAGCTGACCATCAGCGTGCGGCCGTTGACCAACGAAGACCTGGATCGTCGCAACACCGAGAAACCTGCCTACAGCGGCGAAAAACTGTCGCTGAACTTCCAGGACATCGACGTGCGCTCGGTGCTGCAATTGATCGCCGACTTCACCAGCCTCAATCTGGTGGCCAGTGACACGGTTCAGGGCGGCATCACCTTGCGCCTGCAAAACGTCCCATGGGATCAGGCGCTGGATCTGGTGTTGAAAACCAAAGGCCTGGACAAGCGCAAGATCGGCAACGTCTTGCTGGTGGCGCCTGCTGACGAAATCGCCGCACGGGAACGCCAGGAGCTTGAATCCCTCAAGCAGATCGCCGAACTGGCGCCACTGCGTCGCGAGCTCCTGCAGGTCAACTACGCCAAAGCGGCGGACATCGCCAAGCTGTTCCAGTCGGTAACCAGCGCCGAGTCCAAGGTCGACGAGCGCGGTTCGATCACCGTTGATGACCGTACCAACAACATCATTGCCTACCAGACTCAGGATCGTCTCGACGAGCTGCGCCGTATTGTCTCGCAGCTGGATATTCCGGTGCGTCAGGTGATGATCGAGGCACGTATCGTTGAAGCCACTGTCGGTTACGACAAAGAGCTGGGTGTGCGCTGGGGCGGTTCCAGCACCCGAGGCAATTACACGACCAATGGCGGCACCGCCCAGCCAACCACGTTGACCGGTCAAAGCACCTCGGCACCTTTCGTGGACCTCGGTGCAGCTAACGCCACTTCCGGTATCGGTATCGCGTTCCTGACCGACAACACCATGCTCGACCTCGAACTGAGCGCCATGGAAAAAACCGGCAACGGTGAAGTGGTGTCGCAACCCAAGGTCGTCACTTCGGACAAGGAAACCGCCAAGATCCTCAAGGGCACTGAGATTCCCTACCAGGAATCCAGCTCCAGCGGCGCGACCACGGTGTCTTTCAAGGAGGCATCGCTGTCTCTGGAAGTGACCCCGCAGATCACCCCGGATAACCGCATCATCATGGAGGTCAAGGTCACAAAGGATGAGCCGGACTACCTCAATGCGGTCCTGGGTGTACCGCCGATCAAGAAAAACGAAGTCAACGCAAAAGTGCTGGTGGCCGATGGCGAAACGATTGTAATCGGTGGTGTTTTCTCTAATACGCAAAGTAAAACGGTCGATAAGGTGCCATTTCTCGGCGATGTGCCGTATGTTGGCCGCCTTTTCCGGCGCGACGTGGTTTCGGAAGCCAAATCCGAGCTGCTGGTGTTTCTCACTCCGCGTATCATGAATAACCAGGCGATTGCTGTGAGTCGTTGATTCTGTGCGAAATTTAATACTTGTAGGGCCGATGGGGGCTGGCAAAAGCACCATCGGCCGTTTGCTGGCCAAAGAGTTGCGTCTGCCGTTCAAGGATTCCGACAAGGAAATTGAACTGCGCACCGGCGCCAATATCCCGTGGATATTCGATAAAGAAGGCGAACCGGGCTTTCGTGATCGCGAGCAGGCAATGATTGCCGAGCTGTGTGGTGTCGATGGCATCGTGCTGGCAACTGGCGGCGGCGCTGTAATGCGCAGTGAAAACCGTCAGGCGCTCCACGAAGGAGGGCGGGTGGTTTACCTGCACGCCTCGGTGGAGCAGCAAGTGGGGCGTACCGCCCGCGACCGTAACCGTCCGTTGTTGCGCACTGCTGATCCGGCCAAAGTGCTGCGCGATCTGCTTGAGCTGCGCGACCCGCTGTACCGGGAGATCGCCGATGTGGTGATCGAAACCGACGAGCGGCCGCCGCGAATGGTAGTTATTGACATCCTCGCGCGATTGGCAGAGCTTCCTCCCCGTTAAAGCGCAGGCAGAAATGCGCTATTCTCGTCGACCTTAAAAAAGCGGGGCGGGATGTGGCTTTGAGCCAGTATTTGCGTGAGCGCTACGCGCTGCTCATCAGTAAGCATTCGTTAATCAATGTGGGGAAAAATGCAGACACTTAAGGTCGAGCTTGAAGAGCGCAGCTACCCGATTCATATCGGTGAAGGCTTGTTGGATCGCCTGGAATTGCTGGCCCCGCACATCGTCGGGCGGCAAGTGGCAATCGTCTCCAACACCACTGTGGCGTCTCTGTACCTTGAGCGACTGACCCGCACCCTGGCGAGCTATAACGTATTGCCGGTGATTCTTCCCGATGGTGAAGCGTTCAAGAACTGGGAAACCCTGCAAACCATTTTCGACGGCCTGCTGACCGCTCGTCATGACCGCCGGACCACCGTTATCGCCTTGGGCGGTGGTGTGATCGGCGACATGGCCGGTTTTGCGGCGGCCTGCTATCAGCGTGGGGTCAACTTCATCCAGATCCCCACCACCTTGCTCTCGCAGGTTGATTCTTCAGTCGGCGGCAAGACTGGCATCAACCATCCGCTGGGCAAGAACATGGTTGGCGCGTTCTATCAGCCAAGCGTCGTGCTGATCGATACCACCAGCCTCAATTCCCTGCCTGCCCGCGAGTTGTCTGCCGGGCTGGCTGAAGTCATCAAGTACGGCCTGATCTGCGATGAGCCGTTCCTGACCTGGCTTGAAGAAAACGTAGACCGGTTGCGGGGTCTGGATCAGGCGGCGCTGACGGTTGCCATCGAGCGCTCGTGCGCTGCCAAGGCGCTGATCGTCGGTGCGGACGAGCGAGAGTCCGGCGTACGTGCCACTCTGAACCTGGGCCACACCTTCGGTCACGCCATCGAGACGCACATGGGCTATGGCGTCTGGCTGCATGGCGAAGCGGTAGCGGCAGGTACGGTAATGGCGCTGGAAATGTCATCGCGCCTTGGCTGGATCACTGAGCAGGAGCGTGACCGTGGCATTCGTCTGCTGCAGCGTGCCGGGTTGCCGGTTGTGCCGCCGCAGGACATGACGCCGGAACATTTCCTCGAACACATGGCGGTCGACAAGAAAGTGATCGACGGCCGGTTGCGTCTGGTGTTGCTCAGCCGTATAGGCGAAGCAGTCATCACTGACGAATATCCAAAAGAAGTTTTACAGGCCACGCTGGTTGCGGATTACCGCGCCCTCGTGGATCAGCTCAGAGGTTAATGAAAATCCATGACTAGTTTGCACGCCGACGAGGCCTTTCTCGGCCATTACCAGTTGAGTCATGACCCCTTTGCTGCACGGGTACCAGGCTTCAAGTTTTTCCCGGCGCAGCGTAAGCCCGTATTGGGTCAGCTTCATCATCTGGCACGTTACAGCCAGCTTCTGCTGGTGGTGACCGGCCCGCAGGGCAGCGGCAAGACGCTGCTGCGCCAGGCGCTGGTCGCCAGCACCAACAAGCAGTCGGTACAGAGCGTGGTGGTTTCGGCGCGCGGTGCCAGCGATGCGGCAGGCGTTCTGCGTCAGGTCGCTCAGGCGCTGAATGTCGCTCAGGCAGAGATGCAGGCGATTCTTTCCCAGATCGTGCAGCTGGCTCTCACCGGTCAGGAAGTCTATTTGTTGGTGGACGACGCCGAACAACTGGGCGAATCGGCACTCGAAGCCTTGCTCGGTCTGGCTGATGGAACGCCTGAAGGTCGCCCGCATGTGTTTCTGTTCGGTGAAGCGTCGCTGATTGATCGTCTGGAACAGCTGTGTGCTGATGCCGAGACCGAAGGCGAGCGCTTTCACGTCATCGAGCTGGCGCCTTACACCGAAGACGAAACCCGCGAGTACCTGGAACAACGGCTTGAGGGTGCTGGACAAGGCATCGAATTATTCACGGCTGAGCAAATTACCGATATTCACGAGCATTCCAATGGTTGGCCAGGGGCTATCAACCAGGTGGCACGTGATTCAATGATCGAGGCGATGATCGCTAGCCGTTCGGCGGTCAAGCGCCCTAGTGTGGGATTTAAAATGCCGAAGAAATATGTATTGGCGCTGGGTGGTGTGGTTGTGGCCGGGGTATTGGCTGCAGTGCTGATCCCGGGTCGTGGCGGCAACACCAATGCTCCAGCGACACAGCCAGCCAACGCTCAGGCGCAATTGCCGCTGGGCCAGGGCAAGCCAGCTACCCAGCAGTCTAACAACGGTGGCCCGGCCATCGAGTTCGCCGGTAACTCGCAGCCGATGCCGTTGCCGCTGGTCGGTAATTCGCAACCGGTCATGCGTGGCCCGTTGGCTGAAGCCGCAGGTTCGGGCGATGGCGACGATGATGGCGTACCGGTCTCGTCCATCGAGCGTCCGCCAACCGTGACCACCACTGCGCCGCCTGCTGGCGTCGCGGCGGGTCCGGCAGCCGCTCCGGCCGCTCCACGTTCGTCTATCACACCACCACCGGCTGCGGCCAAACCTGCGCCTGCTCCGGCGGCCGCGCCTGCTGCGAAGCCTGCGCCAGCGCCGACTCAGGTCGCAACCGCCAAGCCTGCCCCGACTCCAGCCCCAGCGGCCAAACCCGCAGCAGGCGGCAGTTGGTACAGCAGCCAGGCGCCGGGTCACTATGTTGTGCAGATTCTCGGCACCAGTTCGGAAACCACCGCTCAGGCATTCGTGGCCGAGCAAGGCGGCGAGTACCGTTACTTCAAGAAAACACTGCAGGGCAAGCCGCTGTATGTGATCACTTACGGTAATTTTTCTGACCGTGCTGCCGCCCTGGCAGCCATCAAGGTATTGCCAGCCAAGGTTCAGGCTGGTAAACCTTGGCCTCGTACTGTCGCCAGCATCCAACAGGAACTTGGCGCAGCTCGCTGAAGTCGCAGCGGCCTTACCCTGGCCGCTCACCCCAGCAATCCTGATTTGACCTCGAGCGTGCTGCCAAAGGGCAGCGCGCCTTGTGGTGTCTGCGTTACAGACACCCGGAAAAATCAGCGAGCTTCTAGTCAGATAGATAAAAAAGCTTTTGACTAGCACAGCATCCAGCTATAAACGTTCATAAATGCGACACGAATTTACGACTGTTCGTCGTTAAATTTGTGAGGCTTTGTGTCGCTGTGTACAATGACCTCCCTTTTGCCCCCGCGAAGCTGGCGTACGTTCAGCGCGAGAGGTAAGTGGTTGAATTGAAAAGAAATTTGCCTCGCATAGAGGCAGCCTGGTGAGAAAGTGTCTATGAAAGCAGGTCTGTACCATCCAGATGAATTCAAGGATAACTGTGGTTTCGGCCTGATTGCCCACATGCAGGGCGAGCCCAGTCATCACCTGTTGCAGACGGCCATCCAGGCTCTGACCTGCATGACCCACCGTGGCGGGATCAACGCTGACGGCAAGACCGGTGACGGTTGCGGGCTGTTGATTCAGAAGCCGGACGGCTTCCTGCGCGCCATTGCCAAAGAGCACTTTGGCAATGAGCTGCCGCGCCAGTACGCCGTGGGCATGGTCTTCCTCAATCAGGACGACGCCAAGGCGGAAGCCGCGCGCGAAAACATGAATCGCGAAATTATCGCCGCTGGCCTGACTCTGATCGGCTGGCGCCAGGTGCCGATCGACACCAGCGTACTGGGTCGTCTGGCTCTGGAGCGCCTGCCGAAAATCGAGCAGGTGTTCATCGGTGGTGAAGGCCTGAGCGATCAGGAAATGGCCATCAAGCTGTTCAGCGCCCGTCGCCGTTCGTCGGTGGCCAACGCTGGAGATACCGATCACTACATCTGCAGCTTTTCCCACAAGACCATCATCTATAAAGGTCTGATGATGCCGCGCGACTTGACGGCATTCTTCCCGGACCTGAGCGACGAACGCCTGCAAACCGCGATCTGCGTGTTCCACCAGCGCTTCTCGACCAACACCCTGCCGAAATGGCCGTTGGCGCAGCCGTTCCGCTTCCTCGCCCACAACGGCGAGATCAACACCATTACCGGTAACCGCAACTGGGCTCAGGCCCGTCGTACCAAGTTCGCCAACGAACTGATTCCGGATCTGGACGAGCTGGGCCCGCTGGTCAACCGCGTAGGCTCTGACTCCTCCAGCATGGACAACATGCTCGAACTGATGGTCACCGGCGGCATCGACCTGTTCCGTGGCGTGCGCATGATCATTCCGCCTGCGTGGCAGAACGTTGAAACCATGGACCCCGATCTGCGGGCGTTCTATGAGTACAACTCCATGCACATGGAACCGTGGGATGGTCCGGCCGGCGTCGTGATGACCGAAGGTCGCCACGCCGTCTGCCTGCTCGACCGTAACGGTCTGCGCCCGGCGCGCTGGGTCACCACCAAGAATGGCTACATCACCCTGGCGTCGGAAATCGGCGTGTGGGACTACAAGCCAGAAGACGTGATCGCCAAAGGCCGTGTCGGTCCGGGTCAGATCTTCGCCGTGGACACCGAAACCGGCCAGATCCTCGACACCGATGCCATCGACAACCGCTTGAAGTCGCGTCACCCGTACAAGCAATGGCTGCGCAAGAACGCCCTGCGCATCCAGGCGACCATCGAAGACAACGACCACGGTTCGGCTTTCTACAATGCCGACCAGCTCAAGCAGTACATGAAAATGTACCAGGTCACTTTCGAAGAACGTGATCAGGTTCTGCGCCCGCTGGGTGAGCAGGGTCAGGAAGCGGTAGGTTCCATGGGCGATGACACGCCGATGGCGATTCTGTCGCAGCGCGTGCGTTCGCCTTACGACTATTTCCGTCAGCAGTTCGCGCAGGTTACCAACCCGCCGATCGACCCGCTGCGCGAAGCCATCGTCATGTCGCTGGAAATCTGCCTCGGTGCCGAGCGCAACATTTTCCAGGAGTCGCCAGAGCACGCCTCCCGCGTGATCCTCAGCTCGCCGGTCATTTCTCCGGCCAAGTGGCGCTCGCTGATGACCCTGGAGCGTCCGGGTTTCGAACGCCAGATCATCGACCTGAACTACGACGAGAGCATTGGCCTGGAAGCGGCCGTGCGCAACATCGCCGATCAGGCTGAAGAAGCCGTGCGCGCCGGTCGTACCCAGATCGTCCTGACCGACCGTCATATCGCGCCAGGCAAGCTGCCTGCTCACGCCTCACTGGCTGTAGGCGCCGTGCACCACCGCCTGACCGAAAAAGGCCTGCGTTGCGACAGCAACATCCTGGTCGAAACCGCGACAGCCCGCGATCCGCATCACTTTGCGGTGTTGATCGGCTTTGGTGCGTCGGCGGTCTATCCGTTCCTGGCCTACGAAGTGCTGGGCGACCTGATCCGTACCGGTGAAGTTCTGGGCGACCTCTACGAGGTGTTCAAGAACTACCGCAAAGGCATCACCAAAGGCCTGCTCAAGATCCTGTCGAAGATGGGTATCTCGACCATCGCTTCCTACCGTGGCGCGCAGTTGTTCGAAGCCATCGGCCTGTCCGAAGCAGTTTGCGACCTGAGCTTCCGTGGCGTGCCAAGCCGCATCAAGGGTGCGCGCTTCGTCGATATCGAAGCCGAGCAGAAGCTGCTGTCCAACGAAGCCTGGAGCCCGCGCAAGCCGATCCAGCAAGGTGGCCTGCTCAAGTTCGTGTTCGGTGGCGAATACCACGCCTACAACCCGGACGTGGTCAGCATGCTGCAAGCGGCCGTGCAACAGGGCGACTACGCCAAGTTCAAGGAATACACCTCGCTGGTGGACAAGCGTCCGGTGTCGATGATTCGCGACCTGTTCCAGGTCAAGACCCTCGAAACCCCGCTGGCCATCGACGAAATCGAGCCATTGGCTGACATCCTCAAGCGCTTTGACTCGGCGGGTATCTCGCTGGGCGCACTGTCGCCGGAAGCTCACGAAGCACTGGCCGAGGCCATGAACCGCCTGGGCGCACGCTCCAACTCCGGTGAGGGCGGCGAAGATCCAGCGCGCTACGGCACCATTCGCAGCTCGAAAATCAAACAGATCGCTACCGGCCGTTTTGGTGTGACCCCTGAATATCTGGTCAACGCTGATGTGTTGCAGATCAAGGTCGCCCAAGGCGCCAAGCCGGGCGAAGGCGGGCAACTGCCGGGCGGTAAAGTGAACGGTCTGATCGCCAAGCTGCGTTATGCAGTGCCGGGCGTGACGCTGATTTCGCCACCGCCGCACCACGATATCTACTCGATTGAAGACTTGTCGCAGCTGATTTTCGACCTCAAGCAGGTCAACCCGGCTGCGCTGGTTTCGGTCAAGCTGGTCGCTGAAGCAGGCGTCGGTACGATTGCGGCCGGTGTGGCCAAGGCCTACGCCGACCTGATCACCATTTCCGGCTATGACGGCGGCACCGGTGCATCGCCGCTGTCGTCGATCAAATACGCGGGTGCTCCGTGGGAACTCGGCCTGGCCGAAACCCACCAGACCCTGCGCGGCAACGACCTGCGCGGCAAGGTTCGGGTACAGACTGATGGCGGTCTGAAAACCGGTCTGGACGTGATCAAGGCGGCCATTCTCGGCGCTGAAAGCTTCGGCTTCGGTACTGCGCCAATGATCGCTCTGGGCTGCAAATACCTGCGTATCTGTCACCTGAACAACTGCGCCACCGGCGTGGCGACCCAAAACGAGAAGCTACGCAAAGACCACTACATCGGCACTGTCGATATGGTGATCAACTTCTTCACCTACGTGGCTGAAGAAACCCGCGAGTGGCTGGCCAAGCTGGGGGTTCGTACCCTTGAAGAGCTGATCGGGCGTACCGATCTGCTGGACATCCTGCCGGGTGAGACCGCCAAGCAGCAGCATCTGGACCTCACGCCTTTGCTGGGCAGCGACCACATCCCGGCTGACAAGCCTCAGTTCAGCCTGGTGGATCGCAACCCGCCGTTCGACAAAGGCCTGCTGGCCGAGCGCATGGTTGAAATGGCCAAGCCGGCTATCGAAAGCATGAGCGGTGGCGAGTACGAACTGGATATCTGCAACTGCGACCGTTCCATAGGCGCGCGGATTTCCGGCGAAATCGCCAAGCTGCACGGCAACCAGGGCATGAACAAGGCGCCGATCACCTTCCGCTTCAAAGGGACGGCCGGTCAGAGCTTCGGCGTGTGGAACGCCGGGGGCCTGAACATGTATCTGGAAGGCGACGCCAACGACTACGTCGGCAAAGGCATGACCGCTGGCAAGCTGGTGATCGTTCCGCCTAAAGGCAGCCCGTTCAAGACCCAGGACAGCGCCATCATCGGCAACACCTGTCTGTACGGCGCAACCGGCGGCAAGCTGTTCGCGGCCGGTACGGCGGGCGAGCGCTTTGCGGTGCGTAACTCCGGTGCTCACACCATCGTGGAAGGCACGGGCGACCACTGCTGCGAATACATGACCGGTGGTTTCGTCTGCGTACTGGGCAAGACCGGCTACAACTTCGGCTCGGGCATGACCGGTGGTTTCGCCTACGTGCTGGACCTGGACAACAGCTTCGTTGACCGGGTCAACCACGAACTGGTTGAAATCCAGCGCATCAGCGGCGAAGCGATGGAGGCTTATCGCAGCCATCTGGAGCGTGTACTGGCTGAGTATGTCGAGGAAACCGACAGCGAGTGGGGCCGTAACGTCTGGGAAAACCTGGACGATTACCTGCGCCGCTTCTGGATGGTCAAGCCAAAGGCTGCTTCGTTGAAGTCCTTGCTTTCCAGCACCCGCGCGAATCCGCAATAACTGCAGCCACAAGCGGCAAGCTTCAAGCCGCAAGTTAACAGCAGTGCGCGAGTTGCCTGCGAATATGATTCTGGCAGTTTCAGGTTTGTCGCCTGAAGCTGCCATGTAGAGGTTCAAGAGAATGGCCGAACGTCTAAGTAACGACTTCCAGTTCATCGATGTCGGGCGTAAAGACCCGAAGAAGAAACTGCTGCGTCAACGCAAGAAAGAGTTCGTGGAAATCTACGAACCTTTCAAACCCCAACAGTCGGCCGATCAGGCTCACCGTTGCCTGGGTTGTGGTAACCCGTATTGCGAATGGAAATGCCCGGTACACAACTTCATCCCCAACTGGCTGAAGCTGGTCGCCGAAGGCAACATCCTTGCGGCTGCCGAACTGTCGCACCAGACCAATACCCTGCCGGAAGTCTGCGGCCGCGTGTGCCCGCAGGATCGTCTGTGTGAAGGTGCCTGCACCCTCAACGACGGCTTCGGCGCAGTGACCATCGGTTCGGTGGAGAAGTACATCACCGACACCGCGTTCGCCATGGGCTGGCGTCCGGACATGTCCAAGGTTGTGCCGACCGGCAAGCGCGTCGCCATTGTTGGCGCCGGTCCTGCTGGCCTCGGTTGTGCCGACGTGCTGGTACGGGGTGGCGTGACCCCGGTGGTGTTCGACAAGAACCCGGAAATCGGCGGTCTGCTGACCTTTGGTATCCCCGAGTTCAAGCTGGAAAAAACCGTACTGAGCCATCGTCGCGAAGTCTTCACCGGTATGGGTATCGAGTTCCGTCTCAATACCGAAATCGGCAAGGACGTGACCATGGAGCAGTTGCTTGAAGAATACGATGCCGTGTTCATGGGCATGGGCACCTACACCTACATGAAGGGAGGCTTTGCCGGCGAAGACCTGCCAGGTGTGCACGATGCGCTGGACTTCCTGATCGCCAACGTCAATCGCAATCTGGGCTTCGAAAAGTCGCCGGAAGATTTCGTCGACATGAAAGGCAAGAAAATCGTCGTGCTCGGCGGTGGTGACACGGCCATGGACTGCAACCGTACTTCGATCCGTCAGGGCGCGAAGTCGGTGACCTGTGCCTATCGTCGCGACGAAGAAAACATGCCGGGTTCGCGCAAGGAAGTGAAGAACGCCAAGGAAGAGGGCGTGAAATTCCTGTACAACCGTCAGCCGATCGCCATCGTGGGCGAAGACAAGGTTGAAGGCGTCAAAGTCGTCGAGACCCGTCTTGGCGAACCAGACGCCCGTGGCCGTCGCAGCCCTGAGCCGATTCCGGGTTCCGAAGAGATCATCCCGGCCGACGCGGTGGTCATCGCTTTCGGCTTCCGTCCAAGCCCGGCGACATGGTTCGAGCAGTTCAGCATCCAGACCGACAGCCAGGGCCGCGTCATCGCCCCTGAACAGTCGCAGTACAAGCACCAGACCAGCAACCCGAAAATCTTCGCCGGTGGCGACATGGTTCGCGGTTCTGACCTGGTGGTGACTGCAATCTTTGAAGGCCGTAACGCGGCTGAAGGGATTCTGGATTACCTGGGCGTGTAAGACAAAAACGTAACTGTAGGAGCTCACGAGCAACGCGAGGCAGCGATAGCGGTATGTCAGACATTCCGCTATCGCTGCCTCGCGTTACTCGTGAGCGCCTACAGGGACAGCGTCAATCTTTGCAATAAGTAGGATTCACGACTTCCCGGTCTGAATCTTTCAAGCCAACGCAAGCCGCTCCGCCTCTTCAGCTTAATCCCCTCCTTTGAACCTTTGCGCGCCACTACCTTCCTGGCCGCCAACTACTTTTCAGCTTATTTCCCCGACGTTTTTCCGTGCTCAGGACGCGCTAGGATTTGCGTCGATCTGGCGGAAAACCATCTGCCGGATTGATTCACTTTCCCCACATGACGCTAAAAGGAATTAGCCATGTCTCAAGACACAACTGTGCAATCCTCCACACCAAGCCTCAGCGCCATCCGCGAGCATCGTGCCCGGCAACAGGCAGAGCGGATTCTCGATCAATTTGCTGAGCACTTCACTGGAAGAGATTATTTGCCCTTCGGCGGCGACGGTCTGTTGTTCGCCATGCTGACCCAGTTGCCGCATTGGCCAGCGGATACGGAGCTGGCCATTGTTGATGACAAGGGTGACGAAGTCGCCTGTTACCTCAAGGGCAGTGACGCGGCCGATATCCAGCATGCCGTCACCCTGGTGCAGCATGCAGATGGCACCTATACCGGATTGGGCAACACCAACACTTACGTTATCGAGCCGATGTTCCACGGGCTGTTCAGACAAATGTCCTCCAGCTCGGATCTTGGCAGTGGCGGAGATGATTTCACCGACCACAGCCGGATCAGGGTTGTGCGCGGGCAAATCGCAGACATGGCGCGAACCAGGCGAGCGCAGCTTCTGGACGCAATGCTGGCGGATGAGGATCGGTCGAAATCCGAAATGCAGGAAGACGAGTCGAACCCGTTCCTTCCTTTCTGGCGGCCCACAGCCGAAGACCGGTCGTTGACGTTATGGGCGTTGCGTGCGCTTAACCCGCAACTGCCCGTCGAGCGCCTGGAAGATCTGCTCAACGTGTTGCCACTGACAACTGCCGAGGAAATCGACTTACTGCATAACGACACATTACCCGAAGCCTTTGCCCTGGCGCTGGAAGACTCCAGATCGGAGTGGACGCGCAATCGAGCTGGTGGCTTGTTACATGCCCCCGTGGATAATTTTGAGACAAGCAGCGCGGTGCCTGACTGGCTGAAGCAGCTTTCGGATGCAGATCGATATCAGTGGAGTCGCGCACTGCGCGCCTATAACCAGGCTGTACTCGACGCGCAGGTGCCGGTCTTGCCTGATGTCGAGATGTTCGAAAAGTCTGTGCCATTACGTGACTATGCACGCACCAAGCTGCGTGAGCGCCTGATTGCTGATCATGGCCTGACGATTGAACCTGACGATGTGATCATCCACACAGCGCGTACTCAGTTCACTGGATTTCTGCTGACTTCGGCTCGGGGGGCAGCGCCAAATAGCGCTGAGGCAGTCACCTCGTTTGAGCAGCGAACCCTTACGGAATTGAGCCTGAGCAATATTGCATTCACGGACTTGCGTTTCCGGCTTACGGCCGAGATCCGGCATGCCGTTGGCGGCCAGCCAATCACGGCACTGACAAGGTCGTATATTTATGATCTTGTTCGTGCGCTGGATGTCGGCGAGGGGTATTCAACGTTTGTGAAGTCGACCTTGCAGACTTCCGCCCAGGGACGGTGGTATGCCAAGCGATATGCGCAGGTAATGCAGACTCAAATGCGCCTCGATGCACTGGAAGCCAAAATGGCCGGAGACTTTCTGGAGGATGGAACATCCCCGGCAGGTCAGGAAGATCGGGGGTACAAATGGGTCAGGTCTGTTCTGGATCATCCTGTGGATGATGAGAATCGTGCCCGGGTAGAAGGCCATCAGATCCAGGTGCAAAAACTGCGCGTCAACGGGATACAACTGGATGGACTATTGGTTATCGGCGTAGCATCGAGCGGGGCCGTGTCTGCGGTTGTGGTCTACACCCCTCAAGCTCCAGACGGGAGGTGTATCCGTGAGCTCAATAGTCTTGAGGAACTCAGGCCGATTCTGCTTGATCCGGTGTACCGGAATTACCTCACAGGTATGGCTGCGCTCAAAGACCAGCGTGATGTGCGAAATGCGCTGGATATCAACTGGCGCACCCTCATCATCGATACCAGACCCCACTCAGGAAACTTCCTTGAGGCGGCTTATGAAGCGCGCATCAACAGGGTGATCGAGAAAGTCGACGAGCAGACCAATACGACTTCGGAAGTTAACTGGGAGAGTGCCTGGGACATCATCAGGATCGCAGGTGAAGCTGCACTGACTTTCACGCCATACAGAATTGCATTGCCCATTGCTGCACTGCGCAGTGTTTACGCTGTGGCTCAAGGCCTGCGCGATGCCGCCGAAGGAGACGCAAGAGAGGCTGAGAGTTACTTTTTCGAAGCAGCACTTCTACTGCTCGATATGATCCCCTTCTCCAAGATATCCAAGGCAAAACCTCCGAAAATCAAACTCGCACAGCCCAAGCAGTTTATCGACAGGTACACGGGTGTCATTAACTTCGACGTCAGACCGGCAGCGCCTCAATTACCCAGTGGCTCGAAGCTGCGCACAGATGGCTTTTACAACGGTGTCCATGAACACGTTGCTAGCGGCCAATCGAGTTTCTATGTGGTGCGCAAGAACAAGGCTTATCCCGTTCAGCCAGACCATATGAACAAGGTGTGGCGGATGATTGATCTTCGCCATCCGAATGCATCCGACAAAACGCCAATGTTCCCTGATGAGAACAATGTGTGGCGCTACCATCCGCCGGGTGGGGCTGGAGGTGCGATCTTCAAACTGGATCTGACGGGCATCGAAAACTCCAGGATTTTCAAAAAACTGGACCAGCATATTGAGGACCGGCTACGTAAATCCATCGACACCATCAAGGCGGACTTCCCGCTGGATAACGGCTCCCATGGATTCCATCCTGTCGGGAAGAACAAAGCCAAGGAGAAACTGTTCACGTTCGACATTGCGGGCATGCCCAATGACAAAGGCAGAGGCGCGTGGCGTTTGAAGGTCAGAGAACCTGCCGATAACAAAGGCATCCTCGTGTTTGAAGAAATCATGCCGTCACACAAATCCAAGCATTGATAACGCAGGGCCTGTAGGAGCTGCCGAAGGCTGCGAAGGTGGTGTATCAAACCGAAACATAACTTTGAATTGGAAATCGTTTTCTGTAGGAGCGCGCTTGCCCGCGATGGCGGTGGTTCAGTCAAAAAATGATCGCCTGATTCAACGCTATCACGGGCAAGCGCGCTCCTACCGGGTCCCGTGTTGGCTGCGCGTCAGCGCGGAGTCAGGCATACCGTTTCATGGGCCACCCCCGCGACAAATCGCCCCGATAGATAAAAGGCACGGCTCGGTCCGTGCCTTTTACGTCTGCGTCTGAGAAAATGCCCGCACTTTTTTTGCGGATGCCGACATGACTGCCTTGAAGAACGACCGTTTCCTTCGTGCCCTGCTCAAGCAACCCGTGGATGTCACGCCCGTCTGGATGATGCGCCAGGCCGGTCGCTACCTGCCGGAATACCGCGCCAGCCGCGCCAAGGCCGGGGACTTCATGAGCCTGTGCATGAACCCGGAGTTCGCCTGCGAAGTCACCTTGCAGCCCCTTGATCGTTTTCCACACCTGGACGCGGCCATCCTGTTCTCCGACATCCTGACTATCCCGGATGCCATGGGCCTGGGTTTGTACTTCGAGACCGGCGAAGGTCCGCGCTTCAAGAAAACCGTCAACACCCTGGCCGATATCGAAGCCTTGCCGGTTCTTGATGCGCAAAAAGACCTGGGCTATGTGATGGACGCCGTCAGCACCATCCGCCGTGAACTCAATGGCCGCGTACCGCTGATTGGTTTCTCCGGTAGCCCTTGGACCCTGGCGACATATATGGTCGAAGGCGGCTCCTCGAAAGACCACCGCAAGTCCAAAGCCATGCTCTACGAAAACCCGCAAGCCATGCACCTGTTGCTGGACAAGCTGGCCGACTCGGTCATCGCTTACCTCAATGGCCAGATCATGGCCGGCGCGCAGGCCGTGCAGATTTTCGACAGCTGGGGCGGCAGTCTTTCCGATGCGGCGTATCAGGAATTCTCCCTGGCCTACATGCAGAAAATCGTCAACGGCCTGATTCGCGAAAACGACGGTCGCAAGGTGCCGGTGATTCTGTTCACCAAAGGTGGCGGTTTGTGGCTGGAAAGCATGGCTGAGACCGGCGTTGACGCACTGGGCCTGGACTGGACCACCAACATCGGAGACGCCCGCCGTCGTGTCGGCAGCAAGGTCGCGCTGCAAGGCAACATGGACCCGTCCGTGCTGTACGCCAGCCCGCAAGCGATCCGCGCCGAAGTATCACGCATCCTTGCCAGCTACGGCAGCGGCGACGGCCACGTCTTCAACCTCGGCCACGGCATCACCCCTGAAGTCGACCCGGCCCACGCCGGCGCGTTCATCGAAGCGGTGCACGAGCTTTCGGCGAAGTATCACGGGTAAAGCACGCGACCCCTGTAGGAGCTGCCGAAGGCTGCGAAGAGTGAAATTGACACACCGCTTCGCAGCCTTCGGCAGCTCCTACAGGGAGTTTTAAACCTGAGCAGCCACCTGCAACGGCGGCAACTTCTTCAGCCTCAACGCCACCGCCAGAGCGATCAACAGCAGCGCGCCGATGAACAAGCCGATGCCGTTCCAGCCTGCGTAATGCCAGCACACCCCGCCAGCCGTTCCCGCCACGCTTGAACCCGCGTAATAACTGAACAGGTACAACGACGACGCCTGGCCTTTGGCCTTGAGCGCGCGGCGGCCGATCCAGCTGCTGGCCACTGAATGCGCGCCGAAGAAGCCAAAGGTAAACAGCAGCACGCCGACGATCACCAAAGCCAGTGGCTCGAACATGGTCAGGGCGATGCCCACCAGCATCAGCACAATGACCGCCCACAAGACATTGCGACGGCCCAGTCGGTCGGCCAGCGAACCGATCTTCGCCGAGCTATAGATGCCTGACAGATACACCACAGAAAACAGCCCGACCAGCGCCTGGCTCAAGTGATAAGGCTCGGCCAGCAAGCGATAGCCGATGTAGTTGAACAACGTCACGAAGCTGCCCATCAGCAGAAAAGCTTCGAGGAACAGCAACGGCAGGCCTGCGTCGCGGAACTGCATGACAAAGCCATCGATCAGGCTGCGCGGTTGCAGTGAGCGCGCCCGGAAGTTGCGCGATTGCGGAAGGATCTTCCAGAACACACCCGCCGCGATCAGCGCCAGAACCCCCACCACTCCCAGCGCCACATGCCAACTGACGTAGTCGATCAAGACCCCGGTGATCACTCGCCCGCTCATCCCGCCAATGGCGTTGCCCCCGATATACAAGCCCATCGCCAGGCCAATGTGGTTCGGGTGAATCTCTTCGCTGAGGTAAGTCATGGCTACCGCCGCCAGGCCACTGAGCGAAAGCCCTACCAGTGCGCGAGTCACCAGCACACCTTCCCAAGTGGGCATCAGGGCGCTGGCGAGGGTGAAGATAGCCGCACAGAAAAGTGCCAGGACCATCACCGGCTTGCGCCCCAGTCGGTCGGAGATCGGCCCGGTGATCAGCAAGCCGATGGCGAGCATCGCGGTGGAAACCGAAAGAATCAGACTGCTCTGCGCCGCATTGATCGAGAATTCCCGGGACAGCACCGGCATCATTGGCTGCACGCAATACAACAAGGCAAATGTCGCGAAGCCACCGGAAAACAGCGCCAGTACCGTGCGCATGAACATCGGCGTGTCTTTTTCGATATAGGTGTCGCCCAGCGGGATGGCCGCTTCGATCAGAGTCGATGAGGTTTCAGGGGCAGGCGAAGCGACAGCAGGGTTCAAGATAGACCTCGGGAAGCGTTTGAGCAGGCGATGAAGAAAAGGATATAGCCCGCTAATCATTCTTTCCAATATATTGTTCGACCTGTTTGATAGGTTAGACGTCTTAATGGGAGGGATATGGAACTACGTCATCTGCGCTACTTCATTGCGGTCGCCGAAGAACTGCATTTTGGACGCGCCGCTCAGTTGCTGGGTATCTCGCAACCGCCATTGAGCCAGCAGATTCAGGCGCTGGAGCAGGAGCTGGGCGCGCGTTTGTTTGAGCGCACCAATCGTCGGGTGGCCTTGAGCGAAGCGGGGCGGCTGTTTCTCGATGAAGCGCGGTTGGTGCTGGCGCAGGTCGATAAAGCGTCGGATGTCGCCCGTCGTGCGCAATTGGGTGAGCTGGGCGAGCTGAAGATTGGCTTCACCACCTCCGCGCCCTTCACCTCAAGTATTCCTCAGGCGATCTTTGCGTTTCGGCAAAAATTCCCCGCCGTGCATCTGGCCCTGCATGAAATGACCAGTAAGGAAGTGGCGGCAGGGCTGGAGGATGAATCGATCCAGGTCGGCATCATGCGCCCGCTGGCATTGCCTGATTCGCTGCTGGTTGTCGAACTGCTGCGTGAGCCGCTGGTAGCGATCATCAACGCTGATCACCCGCTGGCGCAGGGCAGTGAGCAGGGCTTGTACCTGTCAGAGCTGGCGGCCGAGCCGTTCGTATTCTTCCCACGCACATACGGCAGCGGGTTGTATGCACAGTTGATGGATCTGGCGCGAGCGGCAGGATTCAGCCCGTTGATGACCCAGGAAGCGGGTGAAGCCATGACCATCATCGGCCTGGTTGCGGCGGGGCTTGGGGTCACGGTGTTACCCGCTTCCTATCGCCGCATGCGCATCGACGGCGTGGTTTACCGAAACCTGCTCGACCCCGACGCCACCAGCGCGGTGTGGCTGGTGCAACGCAAAGACCAGCAGTCGCCCATGGCCAGAGCGTTTGTGGAATTGGTGACGCAGCGGGCGGGGTAGTGCGCTGATGATTAACGCGGTCCTGTAGGAGCGCACGAGCACCGCGAGGCCGCGATGGCGGTCTGTCTGACACACCAGCCATCGCTGGCCTCGTAACCTCGGTGAGCTCCTACAGGTCCTGCGCGAAATTCAGGCACGCCGCCGTCCTGTAGGAGCAATCGGAGGTTACGACGGTCGCGATGGCGGTGTGTCAGGCACACCGCCATTCGCAGCCTTCGGCAGCTCCTACAGGTGCTGCGTTCTTTCAGGCACTGCGCCGTCCTGTAGGAGCAATCGGAGGTTACGACGGTCGCGAAAGCGGTGTGTCTGACACTCCGCCATTCGCAGCCTTCGGCAGCTCCTACAGGCGATGTGTTTCTTCAGGTACACAGCAAATCTGTAGGAGCGCACGAGCACCGCGAGGCCGCGATGGCGTTCTGTCTGACACACCGCCATCGCTGGCCTCGTAACCTCGGTTGCTCCTACAGGTCCTGCGCGAAATTCAGGCACGCCGCCGTCCTGTAGGAGCAATCGGAGGTTACGACGGTCGCGAAAGCGGTGTGTCAGGCACACCGCCATTCGCAGCCTTCGGCAGCTCCTACAGGTCCTGCGCGAAATTCAGGCACGCCGCCGTCCTGTAGGAGCAATCGGAGGTTACGACGGTCGCGAAAGCGGTGTGTCTGACACTCCGCCATTCGCAGCCTTCGGCAGCTCCTACAGGCGATGTGTTTCTTCAGGTACACAGCAAATCTGTA
>NZ_UUOC01000049.1 GCF_900590755.1 Pseudomonas viridiflava
GGGTTGCTGAGGTTCAGCGCGTAGTTGGCCACGCTGCCTTCGGCACCGGATGGCGTGGAACTGCTCAGGCTCAACGTGGTGCTGTCGCCGCTGCCGCTGGCTTCGTCGGTAACCTGGGTCGTGACCGTATCGGTGCCGACTACCAGATTTTCAAAAGCACCGCCGTTTGGCGTACCCAAGGTAAGAACTACCGACGGATTAGCGCCGGTGGTTGCGTTGTCCGGCAGGGTCAAGGTGAACGGGGTAGTTGTGCTACCCGCTGCCACCGTAACGTCGATAGAGCCTTTAAAACCCGCGCCGTCGTCGTAGTTGACGGTGACGGTCATGGCGGTTTTCGCCGGGTTGCTGAGGTTCAGGGCGTAGTTGGCGACGCTGCCTTCGGCACCGGATGGCGTGGAAGTGCTCAGGCTCAACGTGGTGCTGTCGCCGCTGCCGGGTGCCTCGTCAGCGACTTGAGTAGTCACGCTGGTGGTGCCGAGCACCAGGTTTTCGAAACTGCCGCCGGTTGGCGTGCCCAAGGTAAGAACTACCGGCGGATTGCTGCCGGTGGTGGCATTGTCTGGCAGGGTCAGGGTGAACGGAACACTGCTGCTGTTCGCAGGGATGGTGACGTCGATCGAGCCTTTGAAACCGGCGCCGTCGTCGTAGTTGACGGTAACGGTCATGGCGGTTTTCGCCGGGTTGCTCAGGTTCAGGGCGTAGTTGGCGACGCTGCCTTCGGCACCGGATGGCGTGGAAGTGCTCAGGCTCAACGTGGTGCTGTCGCCGCTGCCGATTGCCTCGTCAGTGACTTGAGTGGTCACGCTGGTCGTGCCGAGCACCAGGTTTTCGAAACTGCCGCCGCTTGGAGTGCCCAGGGTCAGGACTACCGGCGGATTACTGCCGGTGGTGGCGTTATCTGGCAGGGTCAAGGTGAACGGCACACTGCTGCTATTCGCCGGAATGGTGACATCTACAGAACCTTTAAAACCCGCACCGTCGTCATAGTTGACCGTGACGGTCATGGCGGTTTTCGCCGGGTTGCTGAGGTTCAGGGCATAGTTCGCGACGCTGCCTTCTGCGCCGGATGGTGTGGAAGTGCTCAGGCTGAGAGTTGTGCTGTCGCCGCTGCCGCTGGCTTCGTCGGTGACCTGGGTCGTGACCGTATCGGTGCCGACTACCAGATTTTCAAAAGCACCGCCGTTTGGCGTACCCAAGGTAAGAACTACCGACGGATTAGCGCCGGTGGTGGCATTGTCTGGCAGGGTCAGGGTGAACGGAACACTGCTGCTGTTCGCAGGGATGGTGACGTCGATTGAGCCTTTGAAACCGGCGCCGTCGTCGTAGTTGACGGTGACGGTCATGGCGGTTTTGGTTGGGTTGCTGAGGTTCAGCGCGTAGTTGGCCACGCTGCCTTCGGCACCGGATGGCGTGGAACTGCTCAGGCTCAACG
>NZ_UUOC01000048.1 GCF_900590755.1 Pseudomonas viridiflava
GTCAGGTGTTGATCAACGCCTGGAGCAGCCCGAATCCGCACAGTGCCCGCTGTTTTTCGGTGCGCAAGAAACTGCTGTTGAACTGCGGATCTGAAGCTTATGTGCAAGCTCAGGCGCTGTTTCTTTATCCGGCCGACTGGATCGCGGCGAACACCACGCGGCTTGCCAGCGACGAGGCGCACGCGCTGGCGCACTTCCCGGACACGGACAACCTGCTGCGGCGCATTTATGCGCTGGAAAGCTTCGACATCGAGGCGAACCTTGCGGACATTCGCACCCCGACGCTGCTGATCGCCAATCGCGACGACATGCTGGTGCCGTGGCAGCGTTCACAGCATCTGGCCGA
>NZ_UUOC01000047.1 GCF_900590755.1 Pseudomonas viridiflava
GTTAAAGAGCGGTTGGTTGATTCTTTCGTCTCAACCGAGGCGCGCATTCTACAGCAGCCTCTGTATCTGTCAAGCGGTTATTTTAAGAAGTTTTCCAAGTTTCCTTATCAACTTCAACCACTTGCGCTTCGATCAACATCACGTTGCTCGTTAGCGGGAGGCGAATTCTACAGCATTCCCGCAGGCGGTCAACCGCCTTTCTGAATATTTATCCAATGCTGCCAATACCGCTTCAGGAATTCGTTTATGCAGGCCGTAGCGGTCACCTGAAGGCCCTAGCGGACAGCAAAAGCCACCCTCTATTAATATAAGACAAGGCATGTGCAGCGACGCCCTCGTATCTACCTTCTATAGAACGCTCTCAAAAGTAGGTCAGCTGATTTTCCGGGCTGCCGTCACAGACACTCCTGCGCCGCCCGCTCGAAGCTCGAAGGCGTGAAACTGGAAGCCAGCAGCCTGCGCTCATACAAAAAAACCTTCCCCCCGGTGGGCGCCTTGTACGCCTCAAGCACATTGTCTGCAGCAACAGAGCTCGACAGCACGATTCTGTAGTGTCGCTGAGACTGCGACAAGGATGGCTGTAAGGCTCGGTCTTGCAGCTTGGGCATTACGCAGTCTGTGTATTGCTCAGGCGTTTTGGCGGTTTGCAAAGTGAGCGTTGGCTGATTCGGCGCGGAGACACAGCCAACCAGAACAGAAAAGCCAAGTGCAACGGTACTGACAAGCAAGAGACGCATGGGCGCAAATCCTGAACTAAAAACTGCGGGTTGGCAGGGTTTTCAATGCAGGGCATTTTCCGGCTTTATAGAAGAAACAGAAGTTATGACTCGTGATGCTCATTATCACCTTAAGCAATAGTCCGGCACTCAGCTCGGCCTTAGCGCCCCCTCACCAACACGGCCTGCTCCTGATACAGATCTGGATACAGCTGCTTCAATTGCGCCACTTTGGGCAAGTCGTTGATCACAATGTACGGATGCAAGGGATGTCGGGTCAGAAAATCCTGGTGCTCGTCTTCGGCAGGGTAGAAACCGTTGAATGTTTCCAGCTTCGTCACAATAGGTTCGTTGAACGAATGAGCTGCGTCCAGCTGGGCAATGTAGCCCTGGGCGACTCGCCGCTGCTCGGAGCTTTCAGGGAAGACCGCTGACCGATACTGAGTGCCGCGGTCAGGACCTTGGCGATTGAGCTCGGTTGGATTATGCGCAACAGAGAAGTAGATCTGCAGCAAAGTCCCGTAACTCACCTGACCGGGGTCGAAAGTGACCTCCACAGATTCCGCATGCCCGGTATCGCCATCGCTTACCTGATCGTAATGAGCTGTACCAGCTGCACCACCGGCATACCCGGAAACGGCTTGCCTGACACCTTTGACATGCTGAAACACACCTTGCACACCCCAAAAGCACCCGCCGGCAAACACTGCAGTTTCACTGTGAGCCTGAGTAACTTCGTCGGCAGCAGGCGGTGGCAGCCTCACCGCATCTTCAGCACTAGCCAACGCGAATATCGAGAATTGGCCAATGACGCCCGCAATAGCAAGATTCAACACCAAACGGCGGCAGGTTGAAGGGAATTTCATGGGAATGACTCCTGAGTCTGAGACTATCAACCGAAAGTGAACGCGTAAGCCGATACACCAGGATCAAGAAACTCAATGCTGAATGTACGATCTTTCACAGCGCCGGATTGGCGAATCAACTGGTACAAGCGCTGCTCTGTCACGCGGCCACTGCCATCGGGCGCCACATCGGTACCGTGGGCATCGCCCGGGGCCTTGCCATCGATCAACACTTTGAAGCGAACCGGCTTGCCATCAGTGCCAGGGCCCAGCACCAGATGCAAATCACGGGCATGGAATCGATACACAATACGACTGGCCGCTGCACTGGCAGTTGCCCGCTCCGCAGCGACGTTCCACTGACCTTCCAGACTCCAGTCGTTGAGCGCCAGTTGCGGCGCGACCCGATAACTCGATATGGCATTCGGGACCCTGCTGTTTTCAGGAACGAAATGCTCGGCACGCTCATAGCCGACATAGGTTTCCGGTGACTGCACTTCGCTCATGTCTGTTGCCAGTTGCACGCCCTGGGCATCGACAGTGATCAGACTGTCTTCGACTTTGGCAGCGCCCGCCTCGCGCAGCAGCTGCTGGATGACCCGCTCTGATTCGGCGTAGTCCCCCTCACCGAAGTGGTGATAACGAATGCGCCCCTGCGCGTCGGCAAAATAGTGCGCGGGCCAGTACTGATTGTCGAAAGCGCGCCAGATCTTGTAGTCGTTATCCACCGCAACCGGGTAATTGATGCCCAGCTCCTTCATGGCTTTGGTGACGTTGTCGGTATCGCGCTCGAAAGCAAACTCCGGCGCATGGACCCCAATCACCACCAAGCCCTGATCGCGATACTTCTCGGCCCAGGCCTTCACATAAGGCAAGGTGCGCAAGCAGTTGATGCAGGAATAGGTCCAGAAATCCACCAGTACGACTTTGCCTTTTAAAGCCTCGGCACTCAGCGGTGGAGAGTTGAGCCACTGAACGGCGCCATCCAGCGCGGGTAGATTGCCCTCGATCGGCAGTGTAGGCGACGCACCGCCTGCTGCTTTCATCGCATACCCGGTGCCCGGCGCTTGAGCCATCATCGCGCTGTTGCTGCTGGGGGACTTGCCAGCCAGCCGACCAACCAAAGCCTGCTCGATACCACCGGTGGAAGCTGTCGACACTCGGGCGAGAATCCCGGTGTCCAGACCCAGCGCAATGGCGGCAACGCCTGCGAGCATTGCTATACCCAAGGCGCGGCGCACCCACTCTCCTGCGCCAATGGTGCGCTTCATCGCGGCATACACCTTGCCACCCAGCAGCAGTGCCACCGCCAGAGATGTGCAGGCGCCTGCGGCATAAGCCAGCAATAAAACCGTCGTTGCGACGCTTGCCCCTTGCAATGCCGCGCCAGTCAGCACCAGCCCCAAAATCGGCCCGGCACAAGGTGCCCAGAGCAAGCCCGTTGCGACGCCAATCAGGAACGATGCACCGGGACGTGGACGAGCATCGGTACCCGCAGCTTCAGACAAACGACTGCCAGCCGCCACCAGTGGACGGGTCAGGCGATCCGCAAGGCGCGGCAGCACCAGGGTCAAGCCGAATAACGCGACGAAAATCAGTGCCAGCCAGCGACCGTACTGATTGACCTGAACCACCCATGCGCCGCCTACCGCAGCCAGTGTAGCGACCAATGCGAAGGTCATTGCCATGCCCGCCAACAGCGGCAGACCGCTACGCACAAATGGCTGACCGGTACGGGCGAAGACAAAAGGCAATACCGGCAGAATGCACGGGCTGACGATCGTCAGTACACCACCAAGGTAAGCGAGAACTAAAAGCCACATAAATTCGACCTGCTGAACATAAGTTGAAAGAGGGGGATCAAGCCGCGAGCGGCTTGAAGGTCATCGCCAGGCCGTTCATGCAGTAGCGCAGCCCAGTGGGTTTGGGGCCGTCGCTGAACACATGCCCCAGATGGCCACCACAACGCCGACAGTGAACTTCTTCACGGGGCATGCCAAAGGATCGGTCGTGGCGGATTGCTATAGCGGTATCCATGGCTGCCCAGAAGCTCGGCCAACCGGTTCGGCTGTCGAATTTGGAGGCGGATGCAAACAACGCGGAATCGCAACCGGCGCAGGCGAACGTCCCGTCACGATGCTCGTTATTCAAAGGGCTGCTATAAGGGCGCTCGGTATCCTCTTCGCGCAGGACTTGATATTGCTCGGCGCTGAGCAGCGCACGCCACTCGCTGTCGCTGTGCGTCACTTCGAACACCTGCGCCGCGTCCGCTTCAGGGAGCAGCAGCGAATTCATGGAAAACTTCTGGGATATGCCTGCCGCCAGAGCTACTGCCCCCAGCCCGCCACCTACTAAAACTTGCCGCCTTGAAAACATGATGGTCTCCGAAAGATCCAGATGCATGACATGGGGCACATCCTAGGGCGGGCCTGGTCGCCAAATCCTCACGAGCAGTTAAACAATTCGTGATAACTCGGAACCCGGAAAACCCGCACAATGTGCTCATTGCCTCAAAGGACTCACCTTGATGGAACAGACCCGACGGGTTCTTGTGGTCGAAGACGACCTGCACATCGCTGACCTCATATGCCTGCATCTGCGTGATGAGAAGTTTGAGGTGGTGCATTGCGCCGATGGTGATGAGGGCATGCGTTTGCTGCAGCAAGGGAATTGGGACGCGCTGATTCTCGACCTGATGCTGCCTGGCGTTGACGGCCTGGAGATTTGCCGCAGAGCCCGCGCCATGGCGCGCTATACGCCGATCATCATTACCAGCGCACGCTCCAGCGAATTGCATCGGATTCTCGGCCTTGAACTTGGCGCCGACGATTACCTGGCCAAACCGTTCTCCATGCTTGAGTTGGTGGCCCGGGTCAAAGCGCTGCTCAGGCGCGTCGACGCCATGGCCCGCAATCTCAAGATGGATGCTGGCAGCCTGCTCATAAATGGCCTTTCCATCGACCCCATCACCCGGGATGTGTCCCTGGACGGCCGCCGTCTGGATCTCACGCCCAGAGAGTTTGATCTGCTGTACTTCTTCGCCCGCCAACCCGGCAAGGTGTTCTCACGCATGGACTTGCTCAATGCGGTGTGGGGCTACAGTCATGAAGGTTACGAGCACACCGTCAATACTCACATCAATCGTCTGCGCTCGAAAATCGAAACTGATCCCGCCCAGCCAGCGCGCATTCTGACCGTGTGGGGCCGTGGCTATAAATTCGCCGCCACGCAGGAGCAGCCATGAGGTTAACCCTGACTAAACGCCTGTCACTGGTGTTCGCCGTGCTACTGCTGATTTGCTGCGGTACTTCGGCGTGGATGCAGGTGCGCTCCAATCGGATGCATGAGTTGGAAGTGGTACAAGGCCTGTCCCGTGATCTGGCCCAACACATCGCCCGTGACACCGTACTGATGGACAGCAAAGGCCTGATGCCCGGTGCAATTCGCAACCTGTTCAGTCAACTGATGCTGGTCAACCCCAGCGTCGAGGTCTATCTGCTCAACCCTGAGGGAAGGATTGTCGGTAGCGCTTCACCCGAAGGACGGGTACGCCGCGAGCAAATCGACCTGACGCCGATCCAGCGCTTGCTCAAGGGCGACCCGCTGCCGATCCTCGGCGACGACCCGCGCAGCGACGAAGGGCGTAAGGTCTTCAGTGCCGCGACGCTGACAGTGGATGGCAAACCGGCAGGTTATCTCTATGTCGTGTTGCTCAGCGAAGAGCACGACCGTTTTGCTGAACGCGGCGCCACCAGTGCTGCGCTCAATACGGCCTTGATGTCCATCGCACTGGTGGCGCTGTTGTGTCTGATTGCCGGTTTGACGGCATTTGCCCTGATCACCCGCCCGTTGCGACAGCTGACCGAAACCGTCGCCCGGTTCGACATCGACGGGATTCCCGCGGCTCCAACGGTACCGCCGCCAGTAGAGAAAACCACCAATAGAGATGAGATTGCAGTCCTCGACACAGCCTTCCGGCAGATGCAGACACGACTGAGTGCCCAGTGGAGTTCATTGACCCGACAGGATCAGGAGCGCCGTGAACTGGTGGCCAATATCTCCCACGACCTGCGCACGCCATTGGCTTCGCTGCACGGTTACCTGGAGACCCTTTCGCTCAAGGACGCGACATTGTCGGCCCCAGATCGACGCCGTTATTTAGGCATTGCCCTGGATCAGAGCCGGAAAGTCGGGGGGCTGGCACAGTCGTTACTGGAGTTGGTGCGGCTGGAGCATGGATTCGTCCAGCCTGTCCTTGAACGCTTTTCTCTGACCGACCTTGTCCAGGACATCTTTCAGAAATTCGAACTGACCGCCGAAGCGCGCCAGGTAGAACTCAAAGCCAGCTTTGCCGCCAACGTCACGACCGCCTGCGCTGACCTGGGCTTGATCGAGCGAGTGTTGACCAACCTCTTTGACAATGCATTACGTCATACTCCAGAGGGCGGCGAAATAGAACTGAGCTTGCGTGCGCAAGGGGCGTTCATTGAAGTCACTGTCAGTGATACCGGGCCCGGCATTGCCGCGCCATTGCGCGAAGGTCTGTTCCTGCGACCCTTCAACATCGGCGGCTCACGTCGTGATGGCGGCCTGGGGTTGCGCATCGTGCATCGCATATTGCAACTGCATGGCAGAGACATCCAGCTGATCGACGTCGCCGGGCGCGGAGCCACCTTTCGCTTTTCTCTCCCTGTGGATCAGCAAACCGCAGAACAATGGGCGCAGCGGTCGATGAATCCGAACTCGCTGGGGAAATAGGCGGCTCTGACTATTCCTCCCGGTTAATGACGCTACCCAAGCTTGTGATTTGCATCCAGCTTGAACGATTCGCAGCGCTCTCCGTTGATCCTCAATGGCCTCGCATCCTCGTTGATCAAATCAACTTCAAGGTCCGACCATTCGGGACGGAATTCACCTGATTGAGATAAGGTCAGGTCAATGAAATCCACGCTGTATTCAACAGTCCACTTGATGATCAAACTCTTCCCTTCTTTCCATCCATGGCTCAACCCATCATCCTCAAACAACTCGCCGCTGACAGCCCCCGTTGGTGCAGGAAAGAGCATGAGCCTGCGAGATCGATCAAGCGACGCATCATTCAGTTTGTAGCAATCACCTGTGGGTATTGCAGCGCCCGCTCGTACCAATAACGGCAGGCGATCCAGAGGAGCCTCAAGGTGAATGTACTGGCCGCCGCCGAACCACGCTCCCGTCCGCCAGTCGCACCATCCTGTGGTGTTTTTCGGTAGCCACACCTTACGCTCACGAGCGCCCTCCTCTACGACACTGGCAACCAGAATATCTCGGCCCAACAGGAACTCGTCGTTCTCTTCGAAGGTATGAATATCATGTTCATGATCAAGAAAAGTAGGTCGTAAAATGGGCTCATCGTCATGGCTGGCTTGCCACAATAGTGTGTAGAAATAAGGCATCAGTTTATATCTGAGCTGAATTGCTTCACGAACGGCATCGGTAACCGATGGATGCATCCAGGGTTCATTGACCGTGCCATCGTCATTCCATGAGTGAATCGTGAATCTAGGATGCATCACGCCATTCTGTACCCAGCGAACAAAAAGCTCGGGGTCTGGTTTATTACCGGAGAAACCACCCACGTCATGTCCCACGTTGTACAGACCGGACAAGCTCATCCCGAGGCCCATGCGCGTGTTATAGCGCAGCGTGTTCCAGTTGGTGCGGTTGTCACCACTCCAGGTCTGGACATAACGCTGCATCCCGGCACAACCTGATCGCGAAATAAGGTAAGGACGCTCCAATGGCGCGAAGCGTTGTTGCGCTTCCAGCGAGGCTCGCATCATCAACAACGCCATGACAGGCCTGATGTGTTTAATGGCGATGTCACGCCCAAAGCCATTACAACGAGCTTCAGCGTCCCAGATCTCATACTCGTTATTGTCGTTCCACGTGCAGTCAATGCCCATTTCAAGTAGTTGCGCGCTGACGTTCGACTGCCACCAGCTGACGGTCTGCGGATTGGTGAAATCCAGATGCGAGCCCTCATCGTCCCAAAAAACTGATCGCTCAGGAATATCGTGCTCCGAGTCAGAGATGAACATCTTACGCTCGGCAACTTCGAGGTAGCGTGGATGGTCCTGCAATAGACACGGCTTGATATTGGCAATCAATCTGACTCCGGCATCACGATACGCCTCAGCCAAAGCCTTGGGGTCCGGAACCTTGTCGTAATTCCAATTAAAGACATAACGCTTATCACCGATTGATGTATACCCCGATGACAATTGAAAAGAATCACAAGGGATCTCATGCTTCTGACATAAGGCCAGAAACTCCAACAGCTGCTCCTGCGCATTATCCGCATCGGTATACCGCATCGTAGAGCCGCTGTAACCCAGGCTCCATTTAGGTAGAAACAAAGTCCGACCGGTCAGACGAACAAAGGACTTGGTCACATCCAGTATGCGCGGACCAAGGAGAACCCAATAATCGAGATCTCCGGCCTCGGCCCTGTAACGACGATAGGGCCGATGGTAATTATCAAGCTCGTTACCCAAATCAAATGAACTGGTGTTCAAGTTGTCGTAAAACAGCCCAAAACTGGCATTTTCCTGATGCGTAATAACAAAGGGAATATGTTTGTACAGTGGATCCGTACTGGCGGCATCGTAGCCCATTGCGTCCAGATTGCGCATTTCGAAACGGCGGCCCATACGATTCAGGTCGCCTGTTTTTTCTCCGAGCCCATAATAACGCTGCTCCGGAGTGCGCAACTGGTAGTGCTCAACGCCATCACCATGAGCGTTAAGAGCGTAGGCGCCGGTAGGCCGATCGGAAACCAGTGGTTTCCAGGCTTGACCGTCGTAATACTCCCACTCTAACCAAAGCGGTTGATGCACTGTGATACGTAGTTTCTCGGTCGTCAGGACAAGGCTGTCCTGTAACTGGTGAACACGATATGCAGGCAAGGAAAAGTCCGCGACAGACTCCCTAGACCGCCCTTCCCACGGCACATCCTGCCGCGGCGCGATGCTCCAGGTGCGATCAAGCGCCAAATCACCTTCACGTAACACCAGTACGCGCGCGAGCCCCTCTTCCAGAATATAGATCCTGAAAACATGTCGACCTTCAACCAGAAGCTCAACGTAGCCCTGTCCCTGGGACTGAAACTTCCAAGTTTTAAAGGTTTTCATGATGCGCTCACCGATGCAGTTTTCAAGGTTCTGTTGGCGATAAAATAAATCATAAAAATGGCACCTATTAAATCAAATAGCCCCATGGCGATAAACAATGGGTGAAAGCCTATTTTGTCCACACTGACGCCGATGATCAGTGAAAATATGAAACTTGCAATCCACGCACATGAACCCCGCAACCCATTAACCGTTGCCAGTTCATCTCGCTCAAACGTCTCCACAACCAACGCACTTAACATGCAGGAAATGACTTGATGACCAAAACCACCGACTGAAATAAGTGCGATAGCGATATACGGGTCCTTAACCTGGGTCATGATGGCCAGGGAAAACATCAAGAATGCGCCGGTCACAGAACTTGCGACAATCGAGTTCACCTGGGTGCACTTGAAAATACGATAGTAAGCACGCGCCAGGTAACCGCTTGCGATACTGCCCAGATCCGCCGCCAGAAAGGGGACCCAGGCAAAGAGAACGATTTGCTTGAGGTCCATCCCTCTTTCGTTGGCCAGATACAGGGGTACCCAAAAACTCATGACCGCCCATGCGGGTTCGGCCATAAATGCCGGAAGCGCAATGCCATAAAATCGTTTGTCTCGACCAATCTTCTTCAGCGCTTTGAAAAATGGCAGTTGCTGACCGCGAACTTCGCCGTCTTGTTGAATATGGGTTAATTCCGCTGGCGACAGGTGGGGATGCACATCGGGGGCGTGGTAGAGCCATGCCCATATACCCGCCCATACCAGCCCAACGCCGCCGCAAATAAGGAATGCGCCTTGCCATCCCAGTGTGATGTGGGCCAGGTAGATGATGGGCGGCGCTAACATCGCCCCCAGTGAAAATCCCACTCCGGCCCAACCTGCTGCGATAGGCCTTTCCTTTTTTGGAAACCAGTCACCTATCGCTTTGGCATTGGCAGGCGTTGCTGCTGCTTCCGAAGCGCCCATAAAAAAACGCAATATCGCTAAATGCACCCAACTCGCCGCGCCCGCGTGGAGCAGACACATAAGCGACCAAATAACGGCACAGATCAGGAAACCCATTTTCAGGCCGATGAGGTCAATCAACCAACCGCAAATGGGCTGGAACACGGTGTAGGCAAGCTGAAAGGAGGCAACAATCCAGGAATACTGTTCGGTGGACATTCCAAAATCGGTTTTCAGTTCCGACGCCAATATCCCAAGCGAATTTCGGGTCAGATAATTCACCGTAACCCCAAGCAAAAATAGAGACAGCATCCACCAGCGCAGGTGTGGAATTTTTCTTTTTCGCATGGCAGAAGGTCGAGCTTTACGTTCGATAATCATTTCTTCGCCTGTTACCGGCTGGACCGGCATTTTGTTTTTATTGAGGTTTCACGCTAAGGCAAGGGCTCATACCCGTACACAGCCAGCTATGTATAAATTTACATTTACCGCGCTCTGAGACGCAGAATTTATCTCCGGCGCTTGGTTGGACTGTATTTTCCTGCTATGAAAGCTTTTACATAAATTGTTTCAATGGATGGGTGAAGTGTGGGGAAGTTGCGCATTGCCGAGATCGCGGCACAGACCGGGCTTTCGATCGCCACGGTTTCACGGGTACTGGCGGGCAAGTCCAATACCAGCCCTGCCGCCCGTCAAAAAGTACTATTGGCAGCCCGTCAGCAAGGGGTTATGGAAAACCTTTCCCATGGCCGATTTCTACTCAACGGCCTGACCGTATTCGCGCCGTCTCGCGCCTTCAACCTGCGCTCGGATATCTTCTACTACAAGGTCATACAAGGCATTACGCAAGCGGTCATACCGCACGATGTCCGTGTCCGCTACTGCAATCTGGAGGAGGTCGACAGCGACGCTGCACTGTTCCTCGAAAAGATGAATCAAAAAGATACCGATGCCGCGATCCTCATCGGGATTGACGATCCGCACATCCACCAGCTTGCTGCCGATCTCAGTAAGCCCGCTGTGCTGGTCAATTGCCTGGATCGCACGATGCGCCTACCTTCTGTCTCGCCTGATCACCTTTTGATTGGTAATTTCGCTGCCAATTATTTGTTTCAGCTGGGGCATCGAAATGTGCTGACGTTGCAATGTCTTCGCAGGTACACGATGGATCTACGCATGCGCGGCATCCATGAAGCCTGGAAGGAGCACAACCTGGCGTTCAGCGAAGCCAAACACCAAATCCTCGCCGAGAGTTTCAGCAGCGCCGAGTCCGAGTCCCTGGTCACGGCCTTTCTAGCCGCATGCCCACCTGATGACAGACCGACCGCCCTTCTTGCCGGAGGTGACTTCATGGCTGCGGGCGCCATGAAAGCATTGCAGAGCGCAGGATTGAGGGTGCCGCAGGACGTCTCGGTGATGAGCATGGATGGTTTCAATCTGGCGGACATCAACGACATTCCCCTGACAACCCTGCATGTGCCGCGTGATGAGCTGGGAGCGGAGGCAGTAAGAGTGCTGAGACAAAGAATCCTGGAGCCACAAACGCCCTGCGGGAATCTTCTGCTGGGCGGCCAGCTTATTGCGGGGGGCTCGGTTCGCCGCATCAAACATAGCGCCAGACAGACGTCTATGTATCAGAGAAGTGTTTATGATTGAACTGAGGGGGTGCTGGCCAGATGCTTCGGACAAAGGCCCGCCAGCGCAGCTTGATCCTCGTGAGAGCATGCGAGCAAACGCATGAAAGCTTCTGCGAACAAATGGTTGTCGTTCAATAATCTAAAAGCAGCCTGAGCATCAAGTTGATGGCAGATGTACTGCTCGACGATGGCCTCGATATCCATGCAGCTAACCCCTGGCGTGGCATTAGTCGCGATAGCAGAATCGAAGGATCGAAGGATCGAAGGATCGAAAGCTATCAGCGGTTCAGGCGCCAAGTTAAAACAATCGCCTCCTACCGTATGTAGGACGAAGCTCCTTGAGTTGTCAGGCGTGTCCTTTTTTTATGCGTGGCTTCAGGACCAAGCGTAGTCACGCAAAATTCACGCACATGAAAAAGCCCAACTCGCGAAAGTTGGGCTAAGTCATTGAATTAAATGGTCGGGACGGAGTGATTCGAACACTCGACCCCTTGCACCCCATGCAAGTGCGCTACCGGGCTGCGCTACGCCCCGACTAGGCGTGTATCAGCTTCGCTACGTGCGAAAACTTCGAGGAATATAACCTAAGCTTTTGAATTATGGAAGTATCTGACCGATTTTCTACTTGGCCAAAACAACCAGAACGTCTTCGAGCTCGACGATCATTTCCCGGAGCAATTGCTTGTAATCCTGGGTTTCATTTTTAGGCTCACCCGCGGTCATGCGCAACCGCGCGCCGCCGATGGTAAAACCCTGCTCGTAGAGCAAGCCACGGATCTGTCGGATCATCAGCACGTCTTCACGCTGATAATACCGGCGATTGCCGCGGCGCTTTACGGGGTTGAGTTGAGGAAACTCCTGCTCCCAATAGCGCAGAACGTGCGGTTTTACCGCGCAGAGCTCGCTGACCTCACCAATGGTGAAGTAGCGTTTGCCAGGTATCGGCGGGAGCTCATCGTTATGACTTGGTTCCAGCATATGCCTCAACTCGGGCTTTCAATTTCTGCCCTGGACGGAACGTGACTACACGGCGAGCCGTGATAGGAATTTCTTCCCCGGTCTTCGGGTTTCTACCTGGCCGCTGGCGTTTATCTCGCAGGTCAAAATTGCCGAATCCGGACAATTTGACCTGCTCGTTATCTTCCAGAGCGTGCCTGATTTCCTCGAAGAACAGCTCCACCAATTCCTTGGCTTCTCGTTTATTCAGGCCCAGCTCTTCGTACAGACGTTCGGCCATCTCAGCTTTCGTCAGAGCCCCCATACGCTACTTCCTTAACGTGGCGTTTAACCTTTCCTCGAGTGAGGTGAGGATTTTATGCGTCGCCGCATTGACCTCATCGTCGTTAAGAGTGCGCGATGGATGCTGCCAGGTCAAGCCGACTGCAAGGCTTTTTCTATGCGGATCAATGCCTTTACCTTGATAAACGTCAAATAGCCTGAGGTCTGTGAGCCATTCGCCTGCATTTTCTCGAATAACTTCAAGTACGGCGGTGGCTGCGACACCCTCATCAGCTATCAGCGCCAGATCACGACGCACTTCAGGAAAGCGCGACAACTCCTGGAATTTAGGCATTTTACCCAGCGCTACTTCAGCCAGCACCAGCTCGAAAACAAATACCGGACGATCCAGCCCGAGGGTTTTCGACAGTTCCGGGTGAATGGCACCAACGTAGCCGACTTCACGACCGTCGCGCTCAATACGGGCTGTCTGGCCCGGGTGCAACGCTGGGTGTTTGCCCGGCACAAATGTGAAGGCATCCAGTGCACCGGCGAAGCCCAGCACCGCTTCTACATCAGCCTTGACGTCGAAGAAATCGACCACATCACGACCTTGAGCCCAGCCTTCCGGCAGGCGGCTGCCGCATACCACGCCAGCCAGCATCGGCTCTTGCTTCAGGCCGTCCAGTTGACCGACGAAGCGCAACCCGCTTTCGAACAGGCGTACACGATCCTGTTGACGGTTGAGGTTGTGTTGCAGCGACTTGACCAGACCCGGCCACAAAGACGCGCGCATAGCGGCCATGTCGTTGGAGATCGGATTTGCCAACAGCAGAGGTTTGGAACCAGGGCTGAACAGTTCGAACTGTTTAGGATCGATGAAGCTATAGGTGATGGCTTCCTGATAACCGCGAGCAACCAGCAAACGGCGCAGCTCGGGCAAATCGCTGCGAGCTTCGGCTTTGGCTTGTGGTGCCAGACGCGCCTGCGGATAACGAACCGGCAGACGGTTATAGCCGTAAAGACGGGCCAGTTCTTCAATCAGGTCGACTTCGAGGCTGATATCGAAGCGATGGCTTGGCACTTCAACGCGCCACTGCCCTGCTGCTTCGCTGGAAACGACCAGACCCAGACCGGTCAACAGACCTTCCACTTCGGCAGGATCCATCTTCAATCCAAGCATCTGCTCGATACGATCGGACCGCAGAGTCACCGGCGCAATCGCAGGCAGATCCTTTTCGCTGACGGCTTCAATCACGGGGCCAGCTTCGCCACCCGTGATTTCCAGCAACAGGCCAGTGGCTCGCTCCATTGCCTTGCGGGCCAACTGCCAGTCAACACCGCGCTCGTAGCGATGCGAAGCGTCAGTGTGCAGACCGTAAGAACGGGCTTTGCCAGCAACAGCGATCTGATCGAAGAAGGCGCTTTCGAGGAATACGTCACGGGTTTCGCTGGAAACACCACTGTGCTCGCCACCCATCACACCAGCGATCGCCAGAGCACGCTGGTGGTCAGCGATAACCAGAGTGTCAGCTCGCAGCGCAACTTCCTGGCCATCTAGCAGAACGAGCTTCTCGCCCTCTTCCGCCATGCGTACGCGAATACCACCGTTGATCTCTGCCAGATCGAACGCGTGCAGCGGCTGACCCAGTTCTATCATCACGTAGTTGGTGATATCGACGACGGCATCGATGCTGCGAATATCGGAGCGACGCAGACGCTCAACCATCCACAACGGCGTTGGTCGCGACAGGTCGACATTACGGATCACACGGCCGAGATAGCGAGGGCATGCGCCGGTCGCCACAACCTCAACCGGACGCACTTCTTCGTGGGTCACAGGCACCGCCGCAACAGCAGGGACAGTCACTTGCGCGCCATACAGAGCCCCCACTTCCCGCGCCAGGCCTGCGAGCGAAAGGCAATCACCACGGTTTGGCGTCAGGTCGACCTCAATGCTGGCATCGTCCAGCTCAAGGTAAACCCGAAAGTCCTGACCAACTGGTGCGTCGGCTGGCAGTTCCATCAAGCCGTCATTGCCCTCGCCCACTTGCAGCTCGGACTGGGAGCACAGCATGCCGTTGGATTCAACGCCACGCAGTTTGGCTTTCTTGATCTTGAAATCGCCCGGCAGCTCGGCGCCGATCATTGCGAATGGAATCTTCAGGCCCGGGCGCACGTTCGGCGCACCGCAGACAACCTGAAAGGTTTCCGAACCGTTGCTGACCTGGCATACGCGCAGTTTGTCGGCATCCGGGTGTTGTTCGGTGCTCAGCACTTCGCCGACGATCACGCCGCTGAACTCACCAGCGGCCAAAGTGACGCTATCGACCTCAAGGCCGGCCATCGACAGACGAGCAACCAGCTCGTCGCGGGACACTTGCGGGCTTACCCAGCCGCGCAACCATTGTTCACTGAATTTCATCCTGCTCTCCAAAAAAGTTCGTGACGGGCGACCCCGGTGCTTTGCGATAACTGCCCATAAGGCGAGCTAGCGCCAAGCGCCTCAGCGAAATTGCGCGAGGAACCGCAAGTCGTTGTCGAAGAACAGACGCAAGTCGTTCACGCCGTAACGCAGCATGGCCAGACGCTCCACGCCCATACCGAAGGCAAAGCCCGAGAACTCTTCAGGATCGATGCCGGACATGCGCAACACGTTCGGGTGAATCATGCCGCAGCCCATGACTTCCAGCCAGCCGGTCTGCTTGCAGACCCGACAGCCTTTACCGCTGCACATCACACATTCCATGTCGACTTCAGCGGATGGCTCGGTGAACGGGAAGTACGAAGGACGGAAACGCACGGCCAGCTCTTTCTCGAAGAACACCCGCAGAAACTCTTCGATCGTGCCTTTGAGGTCAGCGAAGTTGATATCGCGATCTACCAGCAGGCCTTCAACCTGGTGGAACATCGGCGAGTGGGTAATATCGGAGTCGCTACGGTACACACGGCCTGGGCAGACAATGCGGATCGGCGGACGCTGCGATTCCATGGTGCGGACCTGTACCGGCGAGGTATGGGTGCGCAACAGCATGTTCGCGTTGAAATAGAAGGTGTCATGCATCGACCGGGCCGGGTGATGGCCTGGGATATTGAGCGCTTCAAAGTTGTGGTAATCGTCTTCCACCTCAGGACCTTCGGCGATGCCGTAGCCAATGTGGGTGAAGAATTGTTCGATGCGTTCCAGAGTACGGGTAACAGGATGCAGACCGCCTGAGGTCTGACCGCGGCCAGGCAGGGTTACGTCAATGGACTCGGCGGCAAGTTTGGCGGCAAGATCTGCGCCTTCGAACAACGCCTTGCGAGCATTGAGAACCTCTGTGACACGCTCCTTGGCGACGTTGATCAGCGCGCCAACTTGTGGCCGCTCTTCTGCCGGCAAATTCCCCAGGGTCTTCATCACCTGAGTCAACTCGCCTTTCTTGCCAAGGTATTGAACCCGGATTTGCTCCAGGGCATTGATATCTTCAGCGCTCTGCACAGCCTCAAGAGCTTGCGAGACCAGCGCGTCCAGGTTTTCCATGTACAGACTCCAGATACGAAATAGGGGAAGAGCTTTAAGGCTCTTCCCCTATTTATGACGTTTAACACCGAGCCCCGGAGAACCGAGGCACGGTGATTGTCGGGGACTTAGGCCAAAGTGGCTTTAGCTTTCTCGACAATCGCAGCAAACGCCGCTTTTTCGTTCACTGCCAGATCAGCCAGAACCTTACGGTCGATCTCGATGGACGCTTTTTTCAGGCCGGCGATGAAACGGCTGTAGGACAGACCGTTGATACGAGCACCAGCGTTGATACGAGCGATCCACAGAGCGCGGAACTGACGTTTTTTCTGACGACGGTCACGGTAGGCGTATTGGCCTGCCTTGATTACCGCTTGCTTGGCAACACGGAATACGCGTGAACGCGCGCCGTAGTAGCCTTTAGCAAGTTTCAGAATTTTTTTGTGACGCTTACGGGCAATGACGCCACGCTTTACACGAGCCATGAGTTACTTCCTCTATTCTTGATCAAAATCAACGAAGGCGCAGCATGCGCTCGACTTTTGCCACGTCAGACGGATGCAGCAAGCTGCTACCGCGCAGTTGACGCTTACGCTTAGTCGACATTTTGGTCAGAATGTGGCTCTTGAAAGCGTGCTTGTGCTTGATGCCGTTGGCGGTTTTCAAAAACCGCTTAGCTGCACCACTTTTAGTCTTCATCTTTGGCATGTTCGGATACTCCGCATTCAATTGATAAACATAACCGCAAGGCCTGCCGTGCCCTGGTGGTCACTTCTTCTTTTTCGGGGCGATGACCATAATCAGCTGGCGTCCTTCCATCTTAGGATGCTGCTCAACGGAACCGTATTCGAGCAGGTCACCTTCAACCCGCTTCAACAGTTCCATGCCCAGCTCCTGGTGGGCCATCTCACGACCGCGGAATCTCAACGATACCTTGGCCCTGTCCCCGTCACTCAGGAAACGTACCAGGTTGCGTAGTTTTACCTGGTAATCCCCTTCCTCCGTCCCTGGACGAAACTTGATTTCTTTAACCTGGATCTGCTTCTGATTCTTCTTGGCAGCAGCAACCTGTTTCTTCTTCTCGAAGATCGATTTGCCGTAGTCCATCAGTTTGCAGACAGGGGGTACTGCATCGGCAGAAATTTCTACCAGATCCAGCTTGGCCTCTTCAGCCTTAAGAAGCGCGTCTTCAATTGACACAATCCCAAGCTGCTCACCCTCAGCTCCAATTAACCGAACCTCGCGTGCCGAGATATTCTCGTTGATCGGGGCTTTCGGTGCAGCTCGTTTATCTTGTCTCATTTCACGCTTAATAGTAATTACTCCGAATCTTGGCGACCACGCCGGGAAACCGCTTGTGCGAGGAATTCAGCGAATTGCGCGACCGGCATCGAGCCGAGGTCTGCGCCTTCACGTGTACGCACAGCGACAGTTTGCGTTTCAACTTCCCGATCTCCGATTACAAGGAGGTAAGGGACCTTGAGCAAAGTATGCTCGCGGATTTTAAAGCCGATCTTTTCATTTCTCAAGTCGGACTTGGCACGAAACCCGCTTTGAGCGAGATTTTTTTCCACTTCAAGGGCAAAATCTGCCTGTTTGTCAGTGATATTCATAATCACTGCCTGAGTGGGCGCCAGCCAGGCCGGGAATGCACCTTCGTAGTGCTCGATCAGAATTCCGATGAAACGCTCGAAGGAACCGAGAATTGCACGGTGCAACATGACCGGATGTTTGCGGCTGTTGTCTTCAGAGACGTATTCAGCACTCAAACGGATCGGCAGGTTGAAATCGAGCTGCAAGGTACCACATTGCCAGACACGACCCAGACAGTCTTTGAGCGAGAACTCGATTTTCGGACCGTAGAACGCGCCTTCGCCCGGCTGCAGATCGTAAGGCAGGCCAGCACTGTCGAGTGCCGATGCCAATGCGCTTTCGGCGCGATCCCACAGTTCGTCGGAACCTACACGCTTCTCTGGACGGGTCGAAAGCTTGAGCTCGATATCCTTGAAGCCGAAATCGGCGTACACCGCCAGAGTGAGCTTGATGAAGGCTGCTGATTCGGCCTGCATCTGATCTTCAGTACAGAAGATATGCGCGTCATCCTGGGTGAAACCGCGCACGCGCATGATCCCGTGCAGAGCACCGGACGGCTCGTTACGGTGACAGGCACCGAACTCGGCCAGACGCATCGGCAGCTCGCGGTAGCTTTTCAGGCCCTGATTGAACACTTGCACGTGGCAAGGGCAGTTCATCGGTTTGATCGCGTAGTCGCGGCTTTCCGACTCAGTGGTGAACATGTTGTCTGCGTAGTTGGCCCAGTGACCGGACTTCTCCCACAGAGAACGGTCGACCACTTGCGGCGTCTTGATCTCAAGGTAGCCGTTTTCGTGCTGAACCTTGCGCATGTATTGCTCCAGCACCTGGTACAGGGTCCAGCCCTGTGGATGCCAGAACACCATGCCTGGTGCTTCTTCCTGGGTGTGGAACAGGCCCAGACGCTTGCCGATCTTGCGGTGATCGCGCTTTTCAGCTTCTTCGATCCGCTGGATGTAGGCAGCCAGTTGTTTCTTGTCAGCCCATGCAGTGCCGTAGACACGCTGTAGCTGCTCGTTTTTGGCATCGCCGCGCCAGTAGGCACCGGAAAGCTTGGTCAGCTTGAACGATTTCAGAAAACGAGTGTTCGGCACGTGCGGACCACGGCACATGTCGACGTATTCTTCGTGATAGTACAGACCCATGGTCTGTTGCTCTGGCATGTCTTCAACCAGACGCAGTTTGTAGTCTTCGTTACGCGCAGTGAAGACATCGATAACCTCGGCACGCGGGGTTACTTTCTTGATGACGTCGTAATCTTTTTCGATCAACTGCTGCATTCGCTGCTCGATCGCCGCCATATCGTCTGGCGTGAACGGGCGCTCGTAGGCGATATCGTAGTAAAAGCCATCATCGATGACCGGCCCGATAACCATTTTCGCAGTTGGGTACAGCTGCTTGACGGCATGACCCACAAGGTGAGCGCACGAATGGCGGATGATCTCCAGCCCTTCCTGGTCCTTCGGGGTGATGATCTGCAGGCTCGCATCTTTTTCGATCAGGTCACTGGCATCGACCAGTTGGCCGTCTACTTTGCCAGCCACGGTTGCCTTGGCCAGACCTGCACCAATGGAAAGCGCGACCTCGGCTACGGAAACCGGGTGATCGAATGAACGTTGACTGCCGTCGGGAAGAGTAATGGTGGGCATGGCGCCTCCTCTCCTAGTGGTGACCCCTACCAAAGGTCACGTGGGTTGGGATGAGCCAGTACATGATCCGGTGGTGTACCTGCCTCACAGTGGCAGGAGCCTTGCGGCCAACCTTGAACCGAACCAGATGACTGGATTGAACGAAACATCAACCTGCGCGGCGCTGGCAAAGAGTGTCTACCGACCACACGCAAATCTGAAGGACGCGCATCCTAACACAGCTGGCCGTGTGACACGCACATTCGCACCACTCAACTACCCGCATTTGACTGAACGCTGAACTGGCGCGATTTACGGCCGTCAGATTGTTGTGCAACCCACAGCAAAACCTGCTGCTTCCTATAAAGGAGAACACCATGAAGCTTCTACGCGTACTTGCACTGCTCGCCCCTATCGCCCTGGCGGCGCCTTTCAGCGCCCAGGCAGCCATGACAGATGCAAACAAAACGAAATTCATCAACGAATGCGTTGCAACTGCTGGCAAGAAGCTGCCGGCAGCCGCTGCGAAAGCCCATTGTGAATGCGGTGCCAGCCAGGTGAACAAAAATTTCAGCGACGAGCAAATTGCCCAACTCAACAGCACCAACCCGCCACCGACTACCGCGCTGACCCAAAAACTGCAGAAAGTCGTGGCCGACAACTGCGTACAGACAAAAAAATAATGGGCTGAACCGAACTCGCGCGAGGGCCGCCGCATGCCGCCCTCAAAGCGTGAAGAAGCCGGTAGAAGCCATATAAATCGGGGCTTACAGCCAAGGTTTAAAAATCAACGACGTCATGAAATCCAGTATTCGGACGCCGTTATAAGGATTTTGACTACACAAGAAGCTCAAACTTCTTACTGAAGGGGCTCTACATTCCCACATTTCGACTATGATAGGCCGGTGTGCCCAGTTGGCCTGAGCAACACGTACTACTGAAAAATTATGTTCTTGGAGATTCACCATGTCTAATCGCCAATCCGGCACCGTAAAATGGTTCAACGATGAAAAAGGCTTCGGCTTTATCACTCCACAGGGCGGCGGTGACGACCTGTTCGTACACTTCAAAGCTATCGAAAGCGACGGTTTCAAAAGCCTGAAAGAAGGCCAGACTGTTTCCTTCGTGGCTGAGAAAGGCCAAAAGGGCATGCAAGCTGCTCAGGTTCGCCCGGAGTAATCCACGCGAGCTAAAAAAACCCCGTCATCGACGGGGTTTTTTTATGCACCAAAATCGGCAGCTCTCAACCGCAGTTGACCCTGACGACTTTGCCGTTGGCATCGGTGTTCAGGTTGACCCGCTCGGAACGGTATTCAAGGGTCAGCACGTCATTGGGGCTGATGAAGCGAGCGTCCTGCGCTCCGGCCTTGCTGCGTGCCTGCGCCAGCAACGCGGCAGATGCCTGCTGGCCGACCGCAAATTGAGCGCCTGAGGCTTCGCAACGACCTGACGATGCTTGACCCGACGACACCTGGCCCGATGACTCTTGAGCTGGGGATTCAGGCGTGCTGCTGCACCCTGCCAGCAGTGACACGGCGACAACCAACCCGACTGAAGTCAACTTCCACGGCATACAGCCTCCTAGACCGATAAACAAAAGCAGAACCCTTGCGACAGCGTCACAACCCAATCGTTGCAAAATGGGGCCTGATCACAGCCGCCTAAGCCAGACAGCGGCAAAGTCTGCCCCAGCCGTCGGATACATGTGAAGGCAAATCGTCACAAAACGTGAGTACATGTGACGAGCGCGAAAATGGCGCTGCCTGACCGAACAGGGATCTGCTGCGTTAGTCGCAGTGCAAAACGCCTCTACAAAGTGGTTTACTCGAAAAGCTGCGGCTGCTTTGGGTAGCCCTGGGCACGTGAAATTCAACTTCACCGAGATGAGACAGAAATGGCAGTCGTATCCATCGATGCAGATATCAAGGCCAAATGGCACCAGGGCCATTCATCCCACAGCCCTGGCAACCCGGAAGAACTGGCGATCATCGCTATAGACTTGCTGGTCAAGGAACTGGGCACCGAGGGCGCCCTGGCCTTTATCACGCAAGTGCTGGCCCGCTACCCCAGTGACAACACGCAAACTGCAGCGGCCACGTGAGCAGATCGGGCTAACTTGCTGCGGTCACTTCAAGCGCGCGAGACGCTCGGTCAGCAGATCGAAAAAGCCCTGCGCGTCGCCACTCTCGACCCAGAACACATTCTTCTGTTGGCCAAGGGTGTCGTACCAGTCTGCGACCGTCTGCCCGAAGCCGATACCTTCGCGCGTATCGATCGCCACATTGATCTGCCGGCCCGAGAACAATTCGGGCTTGAGCAACCAGGCAATCACGCTGGCGTCATGGACCGGGCCACCGGGCAGGCCGTAATGGACCATATCGAGCTTCACGTATTCATCAAGAATGTTGCCCACCAGTTTGCCAGCCTGATTGCTCAGCGCGGCTATCTGCGCTAACCGCTGTTCGCTGGTGAGTATCTTGTGGGTCACGTCCAGTGGCAGATAAGTCAGTTTTACGCCACTGGCAAGTACCACTTGTGCAGCATGGGGATCGGCAAACAGATTGAACTCGGCCACCGGGGTGATATTGCCGCCATTGAAGTGCGCACCCCCCATTACCACGACCTCCTTGATGCCCTGAATAATTTCCGGGTCCTGAGCCAAGGCCAACGCCAGGTTGGTTTGCGGGCCGAGCATGGCGATGGTGATGCTGTGGGGCTTGGCGCTACGGAGCGTATCAATCAGGTATTGCACGGCATTGCCGCTGGCCAGGCCCTGCTTTGGCTCGAACACAGGAACGCCCGGCAGGCCTTCCTGACCGTGCACGTTCTCAGCGTAAATTGGCGTACGCATCAGCGGCCTTGAGGCTCCGGCATACACCGGCACCTCCTCGCGCCCTGCCCACTCCCGAGCCAGCCGGGCGTTACGCGAGGTTTTGTCGATCCGCACGTTACCCGCCACGGTGGTAATTGCCAACACGTTGAGTTCAGCTGGCGATGCCAATGCAAGTAACAGTGCCACCACATCATCGGCGCCAGGATCGGTATCAATGATCAAGTCCCGTCGTTCGACGGCCTGTGCAACGCTCGCGCTGATAGTGGCCAAAAGCAGTACGCTCCGAAGTAGCTGTTTGAAAACGTTGATCCATTGCATGACAAACTCCCTGTTCCCGTTAAACATCCTGTCAAATACTGTCGCCGATCAGAAGACCACACCGGCGACCAACGCGATATTGCTGTAAGGCTCACACTCGCCGGTGCGCACAATCGCCCGGGCGTTTTTGCTCATGGCTTTCAAGGCCTCGTGACTCAGCAGCCGCTGTTCGCCCAGCTCACCATCCAGGCTCAGGCCTTCGATGATGCTCAGGGCCGGCGGCTTTCTAAACATGATTTCTTCTGCCAGGACATGGCTCTCGACCTGCATTTCGGTGAGCACGGTATCCAGCACGCTGACAAAATCCGGTACGCCTCGGGTCAGGGCCAGGTCGATCAGCTCGACTCCCGGCGGTATCGGCATGCCCGCATCGACGATCATCAGAATGTCGCCATGCCCCAGGGACGCAATGACCCGCGATAGCGCGATGTTGAGCAAGGGTGTTTTTTTCATGCCGGGTCGATGTCCTTCACTTCAGCAAGGGTAGGTATGGATGGCTGTGCGCCAGGACGGGTGACCGACAAGGCAGCGGCGGCCTGAGCAAAACGAATCGCCTGAATTTCACTGCGCCCTTGAGCCAGGGCAGCAGCGAATCCGCCCACGAAGGTATCACCGGCAGCGGTACTGTCCACCGCGATAACCTGCGGCGCCGGAAAATGCACCACACCTCGACCCGAAGCAAACAAGGCGCCCTGCTCTCCCAGGGTGACAATGACTTTGCCCGCGCCAGCGGACAGCAACGCTTTGGCGGCGGTTTCTGCAGAGGTCAGCGAGTCGACTGCCAGCCCGGTGAGCACCGCCGCTTCGCTTTCATTGGGGATCAGGTAATCAATCAGCGCATACCAGGCCTCTGGCAATGGCGCCGCTGCAGGTGCCGGATTGAGGATGACCGTCTTGCCCAGTTCGCGAGCCCGCCGTAACACATGGGCGACACTTTCCATGGGCACTTCAAGCTGGCAGATGATCACTTCGGCGCTGACCAGCAATGCATCGAAGCGCTCCGCAACCTCAGGCGTCAAACGGCCATTGCCGCCGGCGACGATAACAATAGCGTTCTGACCCTTGACGTCGACCATGATCGCAGCAACGCCCGTGGAAACGCCCGGCACCGTGATAACGCCCTGGCAGTCGATCTGCTCCTTCAGCAACGCCGCGCGCAATTGCTCGCCATAAGCATCCTCGCCCACACAGCCAATCATCGCGACCATCGCCCCGAGACGGGCGGCCGCGACTGCCTGATTCGCCCCTTTGCCACCAGGCACCGTCACGAACGAATCACCGGCCAGTGTCTCGCCGGGCACGGGCATACGCGGCGCGCGGGTCACCAGATCCATGTTCAAACTACCGATCACTACTACGTTGGCTTGCATGTCGTTGGCACTCTTGCTCAAGATCATCGTGTGTGGCTCAGCGGGATTCATTGAATAGACGGGGCGGTGGCGCAGTGGATTCGCGCACCACGATGTCCGGCGTGATAACCACCTGTTGGGCCTCGCCATCGAACGGGCCGGTAATCCGGCGCAATAGAAGTTGTGCCGCGGTTTCACCCAGCTGCAGGATCGACTGCCCCACCGTTGTCAGCGCCGGATACACGAAACGGCTCATCTGGATATCGTCGAAACCGATTACCGAAAGCCGCTGCGGGACCGGAATATTGCGCTCCGCTGCGGCCCGCAGCACGCCGATACCGATCATGTCATTACCCGCAAAAATCGCGGTGGGCGGATCCTTGGCCAGTAAGGTCGCTGCAGCTTCGTAGCCACCCGGGCTGGTGTAATCACTGCCGATCACCCAGTGCGGCGGCACCTCGATCTGCGCTTGCCGCATGGCGCGCTGGTACCCACGAAGCCGCAACCGGGCCACGCTGGTATGCTCCGGACCGCTGATACAGGCGATGTGACGATGGCCAAGATCCAGTAAATGGCGGGTCGCCAGATAGCCACCCAACTCATGATCGATGCGCACCAGATCGGCTTCGACATCTTCCAGCTCGCGATCGACCACCACCATCGGAGTGCGCACAGCAGCAAAGCCACCCGCCAGCCCCTCGTCGCCACCCACAGACGACACGATCAAGCCGTCCACACGCTTCTCCAGCAAGACTCGTAAATAGTTGCGCTGCTTCTGCGGGTTGTCGTCGGAGTTGCACAGGATCACGCAGAAACCGTTGCGCTCACAGTAATCCTCGATACCCCGCGCCAGCTCGGCGAAATACGGGTTGATGCCATTGGGTATCAGCAGGCCGATGGTCGAGGTGGACTTGGCTTTGAGCGACCGGGCCACAGCGCTGGGCACGTAGTCCAGCTCCACAATGGCCGCCTCGACCTTGAGTCGAACCTGATCGCTGACAGGTCGGCTCTTGTTCAGCACATGGGAGACGGTTGTGTAGGAAATCCCCGCCAGCGCCGCTACATCTTTGATTGTTGCCATGTCAGATCTGACGCCTTGCGCGATGACTGCGGTAAGTATCCAGTACAACGGCGATGACGATCACCGCACCGGTAATAATACGTTTGGTGGGTTCGGTCGCACCAATCTGCGCGAGGCCTGCTGCCAGCACCGAAATGATCAGCACGCCGAAAAAGGTACTGATGATCGAGCCACGCCCGCCCATCAGGCTGGTGCCACCGATCACCACGGCGGCAATGACCTGCAACTCCAGCCCCGAGCCTGCATTGGGGTCGGCAGCCTCCAGTCGCGAAATCTGAAACAGCGCCGCGACACCCGCCAACAGGCCCATCAGGGAAAACACCAGAATCTTGTATGGCTTGGGATTGATCCCTGCCAGACGCACTGCTTCTTCATTGGTGCCAATGCCGATCAGGTAACGCCCGAACACCGTCCGGGTCAGCACCGCCTGAGCGACGACGATCACCAGCAGGGCAATGATGAACGAGGGGGCGATCCCAAAGGCGATGGGGTCGGATAGCCAGGCAAACGCATCGCCTATATAAGCCGTGCGCGAATCGGTCATCTGATAAGCGACGCCACGTGCCATTTCCAGCACCCCCAGCGACACAATGAACGAGGGGATTCGCCAGGCCACGGTGATCGAGCCGGTGATGGTCCCCGCCAGCGCCGCGCAAGCCATGCCCAGGATTGCCGCCGGAAAAACACTCCAGCCCCAGCTGATGATTGCCACGCTGACCGCCGACGCCGCCAGTGCCAGCACCGAGCCGACGGACAGATCGATACCGCCAATGATCAGCACGAAGGTCATGCCCACCGCGAGCACCATCAGATCAGGGATCTGGTTGGCCAGGGTGCTGAACGTGTTGTACGACAGAAAGTGATCACTGAGTAGCGAGAACAGCACAATCATCGCCAGCAAAGCGCCTGCAAGCCCTAGATAAGTGCCCAGGCCCAACCAGACGCCAGCACGCTTGCTGGCGGATGGCACCCTTTGTGACGGGGTAGAAATTTTCATCAATCGATCCTCGTCGCGGCTTCACCGAGCAGCGCGTCGCGTTTTTGATAGCCGGCAAACGCGGCAGCGAGTAATTCGTCCTGGCTCCAGCTGGCGCGCTCAAAGGTGTCAATCAGACGTCCGGCGGACAGCACGCCGATTCGGTCGCAGATCAGCATCAATTCGCGCAGATCACTGGAAACCACCACCAACGCCCTGCCCTGGCGCGTCAGTTCGCCAAACAACGCATAAATATCGAACTTGGCACCGACGTCGATGCCACGGGTAGGCTCGTCAAACAACATGACCGTGCACTCACGCTCCAGCCAGCGACCAATCACGACTTTCTGTTGATTGCCGCCGGACAATTGCGAGACCAGTTGCCCAGGCCCCGAGGTGCGAATGCGCATGGCATTGATCTGCCGTTGGGCCAGGCTCATCTCATCCCGGGCATTGACCAGACCGCCCGCCGACACGCTGTCCATATTGCCCAACGCGATGTTGGCGCTGATGGTTTGAGTCAGCAGAAGACCTTCGCCCTTGCGATCCTCGGTCACCAGCGCGATCCCTTCACGGACTGCATCCACTGGCGTTCGAATCGAAACCTGCCTCGCAGGGGAGCCAAGCTCAATGCTGCCGGTGTCAGCCGTATCCGCCCCATAAATCAAACGCAACAGTTCGGTACGCCCGGCACCAATCAGCCCGGAGATGCCGAATATTTCCCCGCTACGCACTTGAAACGAAACATCACGAACCTTATCGCCGCGACCCAGGCCTTTGACGTTCAAGGCCAGTTCGCCAATCTGCCGCAAGCCAAGGTCAATTTTGTCCCCCAGTTCGCGCCCCACCATCAAAGTCACCAGTTGTTCGCTGGTGTAATTGGCGATTGCATCGACGCATACCAGCTTGCCGTCACGCAGCACAGCGATGCGCTGGGCAACCCGCGCCAGCTCTTCAAGGCGATGAGAAATGTAAATGATCGAAACGCCGCGCTGCTGCAGCCGTGTGATCTGTTCAAACAGCATCTCCACTTCCCGAGCGGTCAACATGGCCGTCGGTTCATCGAGAATCAGCACATGGCAGTCGCCGATCAGGTTGCGGGCAATTTCCACCATCTGCTGATGGCCGATGCCCAGCTCGCTGACCGGGGTATCCGGATCAATGGCTTCCAGCCCCACCTGAGCCATGGCCTGAATGGCGTCTTCGCGCAGGCGCTTGCGATTGATCCAGCCCGCACGTTGCGGGAGGTTGTCCAGATACAGATTCTCGGCGACTGAAAGCGTGGGCAGCAGGTTGAGTTCCTGCATGACCATCCGCACCCCAAGCTTTTCGGCCTGACTGCGGCTGGTTGGCTGATAGGCGTTGCCCTGAAATTGCATCTGCCCGGTAGTCGGCTGTTCCAGGCCACCGATGATTTTTGACAGGGTGCTTTTACCTGCGCCGTTTTCGCCCGTCAGGGCCAGGACTTCACCGCGCATCAACGTCAGCTCGATGTCACCGAGCACTGGTTGCGCGTAGGTTTTACCGATGCCGCTGATGGACAGCACAGCAGATTGAGTTGAAACCGACATAGGGTTCTCCGTGCATCTGCCCGCTCAAATAGACAAGGGCAGATGCAGACATCCGTCGCAGGATTTACGGGTTGGTGGCCGGAGTGGACTGAGTGATCAGCGTCACCGGCGTTTCAATGATCCCGTTGACGCTGTCGACCTTCTCGCCCTTGAGAAGCTTCAACGCCGCATCAATGCCAAACGCTGCCTGTTTGGCAGCAAACTGGTCGGCTGTCGCCAGAATGCGGCCGTCCTTGAGCATCGGTTTGATGGCGTTGATGTTGTCGTAGCCCACCACCTTGACCTTGCCGGCCTTGCCTGCCGCGCGAACCGCAGAAACAGCCCCTAGCGCCATGCTGTCATTGCCCGCCAACAGCGCTTTGAGGTTCGGGTATTCGTTGAGCATGGCCGAGGCGACCGCGTTACCCTTGTCGATCTCCCAGTTGCCGGATTGCGTGGAGACGATTTTCATCTGCGCAGCTTGCATGGCGTCTTTGAAGCCCGCAGTCCGCTGCTGAGCGTTGGTAGTGGTCGGCACGCCTTCGATGATGCCTACTTCGTCACCCGCCTTGAGATCCCGGGCCAGGTACTCACCTACCAGACGAGCGCCCTTGCGGTTATCAGGCCCGACAAAGGGTACGCTGATGTTTTTGCTTTTCAGTACGTCCGGGTCCAGCTGATTGTCGATGTTGACCACGGTAATACCCGCATCCATGGCTTTTTTGATGACCGGAACCAGCGCCTTGGAATCTGCCGGAGCAATGACCAGCGCATTGACCTTCGAAACAATCATCTGCTCAACAATACGAATCTGGTTAGCGGTATCCGACTCATCCTTGATCCCGTTGGAGATCAGATCGAACTTGTCGGCATTGGCTTTTTGGTAGTCCTCGGCTCCCTTCTGCATAGTCAGAAAGAACTCGTTGGCCAGAGACTTCATGACCAGGGCGACTTTAGGTTTAGCGGGGGTTTCAGCGGATAGAGCAGGAAGGGAAATCGTCGCAGCAGCAGCGGCGAACATAGCGATGGCAAGCGCGCGTCCAGCAAAGGGCAGCTTCATGGGTGTCACTCCGATCTTATGATTATTGTGTCGGGCATTGATTACGTCGGTGATTTGACTCACTGCGCAAACGTTTGCGAGAAACAGATCATGAGAACCGAAGGGCAGATTGTCAACCAGTCAGGCAGGCGATGTTGAATACATCAGGCCGTGATGTTCAGGCCCATGCTTCTGTCCAGTTCCTTGAACAGCGAAGCAGACATCAGCAGCACAGTACCGGTGATCGCGGATATCTGGCCCTGAAAACTGGCAACCACCGCGTTTTTCGCCGCCAGATTTGAATAGGCCGCGTTCTCGGCGGCTTGCAGCCTGTGCCGCAGATCGCGCAGCTGCTCCTGCAGTTGGGCCAGACGCTTGAGCAACTGCTTGGCAGAGGGGCTCAGGTTGTCGGAAATATCGCCGCTCACTTGCTGAGCTTCAAACTGACGACCGGTGATGTCGCCGCCGGTGTCGAGCTCATCATCGGCGCTGACAGGCGTAACCTTGAGGGTCAATCCGTAAAGCGGCAAGCCAAGGGCTGAGATGGTCATGATGCCGTCCTTGATAAGGGAGTCCTGACCAAGACCATCGACTCCGCAAGGATATTCTTTAGGACAATTGGTGCTGGAGCAGAGGCTTCTTACGCTGGAAAGCAGGATAACTGACCTCGTCAGGCATTCGATCCTACAAGAGAGTTGCGAAACTTCCGACACTCAAATACTGTATGCCCGTACAGCTAACCAGGAACCTTTCCCGTGGCAAAACAATCAGCAGCCCCTGCACTCCCAAGCTCCTATGAACGCATGGGCGTTCGAGTGCAAAAAATCATCAACTCACCCACCGCACAGAAAGCCAAGGCGGCCCTGATATTTCGCCTGCCAGACGAAATAGAAGATGAGTGGGCACAGTTGCTGGAAGAGATCGCGGAAAACGACAACGTTACCCTTGCCTGGCGAGACGACGGCGGTGTGCAGATCTTCTGGACCCTGCCGAAGGAAGACTGACGTTTTTACCCGCCGCCCGCGCATCTCTATCCATCTAGCTGATTCAAAACATGATTCCTCTCCAAACGGGGGGGTCATGAGTACAATGCCGCCCTGTCCTTTTCGCAATAAATTGAATACGTCCCCTCATGAAAAAGCTGTTTTATGTCGTCACGCTGTTGCTCTCAGTCATCAATCCCGCGTTCGCAAACCCGCCATCCACCTTCACCGAAGCCAAAGTCGTTGCCAAACAAAAGGTCTATCTCGACCAGGCCAACAGCGCACAGGGCGATCTATATTGCGGCTGCAAATGGACGTGGGTGGGTAAATCCGGTGGCCGTATCGACGCTGCTTCGTGCGGCCTTCAAGCCAGGAAGCAAGAGAACCGCGCAGAACGCACCGAGTGGGAGCACATCGTTCCAGCCTGGACTTTTGGCCATCAGCGCCAGTGCTGGCAAAAGGGTGGTCGCGAGTATTGTGTAGACGAGGATCCGGTATTCCGGGCCATGGAAGCTGATCTGTTCAACCTGTACCCATCCGTGGGCGAGGTGAACGGAGACCGCAGCAACTTCAATTATGGAATGGCGTCAGGCGTGTCGCCCCAGTACGGTCAATGCAAGACCAAGGTAGATTTCGACCAGCGAACAGCCGAGCCTCGGGACGAGGTCAAAGGCCTGGTAGCCCGCACGACGTTCTATATGTTTGATCGATACAACCTGAGCATGTCACGTCAGCAGCAACAGTTACTTATGGCCTGGGACAAACAATACCCGGTGACAGCCTGGGAGAAGGAACGCAATCGTCGCATCGCCACCATCATGGGTCATTCCAATCCCTTCGTGACCAATGAGCGAACCTGGACCCAAGGTTACAAGACGGCTGGCGACCGCAGCAGCGCTGTTCCCGTTGGCGCCTCACAATCGAAAGCGCCGCCCCCGCTCGCCCGGTCAACTACGGCTGGCTCCATCATCGGTAACCGCAGCAGCCATGTTTACCACCTCCCAGAGGGCTGCCCGAGTTACGTAAAGGTTTCGGCCAAAAACAGAGTCGCATTCGTGTCCGAGTCAGCCGCTCGCGCCGAGGGTTATCGAAAAGCTGGAAACTGCCAGTAAGCGCTCATTTCGAGGCTTCCCGGCACCGCCCCTTCAGAGTCACAGATGTCGATTCTGAGGGGGCACCCCCGATTTAACCCCCTCATGCGCCAAGCCCTTGTCGGCATTTTCATGGCACATAACCACTCATCGGAGATGTATTCAAATATGTCCAAATCAGTGTAATTTTCCATTTCCCTTTGATCCGAAGGGCACCCCACGCAACCCTGCAGCACCCCAGAGCAGTAGTACGATTCATGGCCGCTTGAAGTCTTTGCACGCCTGTATCGATCTCGAAATGAACTGGCCTTCCCACGAGCGCCAGGTACCAGGAAGTACACATTTTCGGAATACACCCACCGGCAGGGCAATGATGAACGATCAGATGGATTTTGAGATTCATTATCAATTTCGCGGCGAACCCCGACATTTCTGCCATCAGGCATTTCACCTGTGCGAGAGCGATGCGCTGCACTTTGCGACCCTGCACGCGGGCGTCTGGCAGGTGAACGACACGCTGGCAGCGCGTCCGATAAGGGTCGCAATCCTCCAGGCCGAAGGGCTTGGCGTGACCCAGGTGCATTGGAAAAAAACTCCGCTCACCGAGAAAGTCTAAACAAAACAGTTTTGAGGCGGTCCCACTTATCAAGCAGCGCTCATCAAACCAGCAACGCGAGGTAAGCATGACTATCGATAAAGAACTTGAACAAGCAGTCCTGACCCGATTACTGCACGCCCACCCCACAGGCCTTGGCAAGGAGGTCCTTGATAATTATCGAGGGGAAAATGCGGTGGCCGACGCCTTGGAGCATCTGCAAGAGAAAGGCCTGATTCATGCCCGCAGCGTCGAGGCTGCGTCAGGCAAGACGGCCCGCACCCTGAACTACCCGATAAAGCTCAGTTCAGCGGGTGTCGATGCAGCCAAGAACTACGAAATCTAACTGCTTGGTAGAAAGTAAAAAAGCCCGACCTGTCACCAGGCCGGGCTTTTTAATGAGCGAAGGAATATCAGATCGCCGGATACTCGCCAGTCCCTTCCGGCCACGGCGTCAACAATTCGAAACCGTCGTCGGTCACGGCCACCATGTGTTCCCACTGGGCTGATAACGACAGGTCACGGGTCAGTACTGTCCAGCCGTCAGGCAGTACTTTTGTGCCTGGTTTGCCAGCATTGATCATTGGCTCGATGGTGAACACCATACCCTTCTTGAGCCGCATGCCCTTGCCCTGCGCACCGTAATGCAGAACCTGGGGATCTTCGTGGTAATTACGCCCGATACCGTGCCCGCAATACTCGCGAACAACACTGAAACCTTCCCGGTGTGCGACCGTCTGGATCGCGTGACCAATGTCGCCCAGCGTGGCGCCGGGGCGAACAGCGTGAATGCCTGCCCGCGTAGCCTCATAGGTGGTGTGGACCAGACGCTTAGCCAACGGGCTGACTTCGCCAACGAAGTACATGCGACTGGTATCGCCATACCAGCCATCTTTAATGACAGCGACGTCAATATTGATGATATCGCCGTCCTTGAGGATGTCGGACGCGGACGGAATACCGTGGCACACCACTGCGTTTGGAGAAATGCAGGTGGTTTTGGTGAACCCGTGATAACCGACGTTGGCCGGGATCACTTTCAGTTCCTTGACGATGTACTCGTTGCAGATGTCGTCAAGTGCTTCGGTGCTGACGCCCGCTTTTACATACGGCTTTATCATGGCCAGTACATCGGCAGCCAGCCTTCCTGCGATGCGCAACTGGACCAAGTCTTCTTCTGTCTTGAAGCTGATTGCGCCACTCATCGCGAAGCCACCTTAGCCTGTAATTGAGGAGGCGAAATGTCGTAGGTCTGAGCACTGAGCACTGTGCCCCCGGCATTTTCCGAACGAATCAGCATTTGACAGATTTCGCTGTAATCAAGCGTTGGATGCAGCTCAGCGAGCATCCCGACACGCATCCAGTGCTCAGCCTGTGCGTTGATGGAACGGCTGAGCGCCGCGCTTGCCGCACGGATATTGGCGTGCATATGTTCAGAAATCTTGACCAGACCCATGGTTCACCTCGGATGGAATATACGAAGCATATACGTTTCATATATTCGCGATCAACCGCGGATTTGACTCAATGACTATGGGGAGAGCCAGGCAGGCATTCGGAAAGCGATAGCGTCAGCTGACCAATGGCGTCCTGATCCACCAGCGTCAGGCTACGAAAATGCATGATGACCGCACGCTCTGCCTCGCTCAAAGAGGTCGATTCCAGCGGGGTTCTGCGCCCGGACAACAGGTACAGTACGTCCACGCCCTTATGGCCCAGAGCTGACAAGTAGTTGGAACGAGGCATGCGCTGACCGCTCTCGTACTTTCCTTGAGCATTGGCCTCCACTCCGCCGATGGCGGCGAAGTCCTGCTGAGAAAGCCCGAGGGCTTTTCTTTCTTCTTTCAATCTGGAGCCGAGGCTATTCATTAGGATGGGCCTGACGCTAAGTTCACCCTAAACCATACTCTCATTGGCTGCGGCCGATAGGCTATTATCGATCCCCCGCTCACGATCTGGCGTTAAGCCTGATCAACAGCCAACCGTAATGATATAACGCCGAATAGCTTTGGCTTTTGTTGTTGAGATTGTCGGTGTAGATCCAGACCCTGCTGTCACTCAGATGTTATCTGGAGATTCTGGAGTCATGAAGATTCTGCTCGCCTGGTGCCTGGTTTCATTGGTCGGCACGCTGTTGGCACTGCGCCTGATTCGTAACGGCAAGCGCCAGGACAGCTTGGCTCAGCTCGACGAAACGTCTTGCCCCAAGGCAAATCCGCCATCATCTGCGCCGGGCGTTAACAAGAGCCCTGGTCTGCTGTCAGAGTCGAGTATCGCTCGCCACCGGACTGAGCATTTGCAATAGCCATGCATACCTGAGGTTCGTACGCATTGAATTGACGCAATGCGGCTGCCAGGGCGAGGAAATCTTCACGCTGCATTTCGTTCATGCCAGCAATTCTGGCTGAGTGGTCAGTGGTGGAATGTGTTGCGCGCTCAAAGGACATGGGGACCGCCTTCTGTTCAGATACTGTTTAAACATACAGTATTTGGATAAGGCGCTTAACGCAAGCCCGATGACGACGGGCGGTCGATTTCATTGTCGGCCGCCCTGCAAAGCACCCCACTCTATAAATACCCTACCCGCCTCAAGTAGTCGCCAGCGTCTGCAACTGCTCCCAGTCCGCGACCGAGATTTCAATGCCGTTGGCCAGCGACTCTGCACGTTGCTGATAACGGCGGTCCCCCGGCATGCGCTCCTGCCCTACACCCTGCATCTGCCTGACCAGCTCTTCGCTGCGTTGCGCGAAGCTCTGGCCGCTGCCTTTGTCCGGGTCGATCACAATCAAGAGCTGCCCTGTCCAGGGCGTTTGCGCTCCGGGATGTGCTGACCAATCAAACTCGAACGAAAAATTGCCGCCTGTGAGACCCGCTGCCAACAGCTCGACCATCATCGACAGCGCAGACCCCTTGTAACCACCAAACGGCAGCAGCGCACCGCCATCGAGAATCGCTTTCGGGTCCTCGGTTGGCTGCCCGGCGCGATCAACCCCCATCCCTGCTGGCAACATCCGCCCTTCCCGGGCCGCGATCTGCACGTCGCCATTGGCGATAGCACTGGTGGCAAGGTCAAACACGATGGGCTGACCACCCGCACGCGGCGCGGCGAAAGCAATCGGGTTGGTGCCAAACAAAGGTTTTTGCGCACCGTGAGGGACGACGCACGTCATGCTGTTGACCACGCTCAACGCCACCAGCCCCTGTTCGGCGAACGGTTCAACATCTGGCCATAACGCCGCAAAGTGGTGGGAACCGCGAATGGCCAGAATCGCGATCCCAGCGCTCTTGACCTTATCAATCAACAGATCCATGGCTGCCGCCAACGCTGGTTGGGCAAAGCCATTGGCGGCATCAACCCTAATGAACGCGGGGCTCACATCTTCAACCACCGGCACCGCCTTGCCATCGACCCAGCCGCTGGCCAACGACGACAGGTAGCCGGGAATGCGGAAGATACCGTGGCTGTGAGAACCATCGCGCTGGGCACTGGCGCAGTTTTGCGACAGGACCTGTGCAACCTGCTCCGACGTGCCGTGACGCAAGAAAATCTGGCGCAGCACCTCAGCCAGTTCGGCAAATTCAAGGGTATGGGTCTCGATGTTGTCGCGTTTTGCAGACATCTGAACACTCCGATTTGAATAGTGGAAAAACAGCGCGGGCCTGAAATGACGTCACGGATTCAGGCAGCAGAATCACCGCCCGCGGGCTGATCGAGGCGCTTTTGAAAGAAGAAGCGTGTGTGCCCTGGCGGGTAATCATTGACCTGGCCAAACTCGCTGAAGCCGAGGCTGCGATAGAACTCCGGTGCCTGAAAATCGAAGGTGTCGAGCCAGATCCCGACACACTCTTTATCCCGTGCCATTGTTTCCGCCATCGCCATCAAACGCGAACCCAGGCCTTGACCACGGGCCTGCTCCGGCACAGCCAACAGTTCGATGAACATCCAGCGATAGAGCAGTCGGCCATGCAGACCACCCAACACCTCGTCACTGTGTTCGTCGCGAATCAACAGGGCGAACTTTTCTGCTCCAGCGTCGCCTGCCTGGGCGACATTGAATGCCCGCAGCGGCGTGAGGATGTCCAGATAATCCTGTTCTGTCGGGTTAGCCGTTGTTTCAATACGCACGCTCATCCATAACCTCGCGAGTCGTTGATCAAAACCGGCAGTTTAATCCTCAATGGCAATCTGAAGGCCAGTACCGGACAGCGTTAACGCGAATTCACCTCTATTACTGAAAAATAGCCCGATGCGTTGATATTCAATAGCCATACCTGTTCTCCCGGACTGACGTGCGCAGTAGAATGTTCCTACAGCCGGAGAGCCAATGAGCGACCCTATTCTCAGCGAAGCAGAACACGACGCCGTCACCGATGCCGCAGCACATTGGTGCATGCGTCTGCACGCCAGCGACTGCACCCCCGACGAGCGCCAGGCGTTCGAGCGGTGGCGCGACGAACATCCCCTGCACGCCTTCGAGTTCGAAGCAATGCTGGAAATCTGGGACACGGCCGAGCAAATCGTACCGGTCAACCCGGCACCCGCGCACAACGCTGTCCACCTCAATCGTTCAGCCGAACACACCACCCGCCCGAGCCGCTGGCGCAACTATGCCGTCGCGGCAGCGGTGGCGTTGCTGGCGTTTCCCGTGGCAGGTTATGTCGGCTGGAATCAAGGCTGGATCCCCAACAGCTATGACACTTATGACGCCAGGGACGCAACGCGTCTGGTAACCATGGCCGACGGCAGCCGGGTGGAACTCAACCTGGGCACCGAGCTGAGCTTCGCCAACTACAAGGACCGCCGCAGCGTGGTTCTGGACAAGGGTGAGGCATTCTTCGAAGTCAGCCATGACAGTCAACATCCTTTTATCGTGAACGCGGGCAAAGGCAGCATCAAAGTCACCGGCACCAAGTTCAACGTCTGGATGTATCAGGATCAGGTCAAAGTGATGCTGGTCGAAGGCTCTGTGCAGGTGGTCAGCGACACCGCCACCCCAAGCCGCAGCTATCGCCTTGATCCGGGCATGCAGGCCAGTTACAAGGCGGGCGACCTCGAACCTCAGTTAAGTGAAACCTACGCCAATGACAGCAGCCTGACTTGGCGTAACGGCAAGCTGGTGATCAACGATCTGCCACTGAATCAGGCCTTGCCGCTGATCAACCGCTACCTGCCGCAGCCGATACTGCTGGCCGACAAAGCCACTGGCGCCATGCGACTGGGCGGTAGCTACAACACGCGGGACATGGCTGGCCTGCTGAGCTCGCTACCCAAAGTGCTGCCCGTGACCGTGACCCACAATCAGGACGGCAACCCGGTCATCAACAAACGCCCGACAGGGTCGCCGAAGGGGTAAAATTCCGAGGCAATGCTGCCTGACCGGGCTCGCAACAGCGAGCAGTGGGACCGGCTTTAGCCGGGAAGGCGGCATGTGTACCAACGCTTATACTGCTCATTTACCTGCCCCTTCCCGGCCAAAGCCGGTCCCACTAGAGAATGCGATCGCCTGTGAGAGCGGCGCTTACCCTCTCTACTGCTGCCCCTCCCGAATCACCTGCACCTTGTACGCTGGATCCGCCTCGATCTGTTGCTGGGTAAACGGCAGCACCGCCCATTGCTTGGCGGAGAACGCCTGGGTCTGGTCACGGCGGTAAGCGGAGCCAGGCTCAGTAGACTCCGAGGGAGCCAACAAGCCATGAGCCTGTGGGCCTTGCTGATCGAAGCTCACCACCTGCAAATAGCTGGTGCCGCTGACCACTTCGCGCCTGCCATCAGTTCGAGGCGCCACCTGCATGGCGTTATAAACCCCCAACGCGCCCGGCCCGCCGTGGATCGGCGTCTGCTGCGCGCCAGCGCTCGATACCTGAATATCACCCCAGCGAGCTGATTCAGGCAGCCCGGCCTTGTTCAATTGTTCTGCCGAGGCGAGTAACGCCTCATGCACAACCTTGATGACCTCAGGCTGACTCACGTCCAGCCCCCGCGGGGTATGAATCGGGTTGGCAGGGTCGAATGCGATGCGCCACGCCCCCGGCACTTTCTGCAAGGCTTTGGCGACATTCTGAAAATGTACAAAGCCCAGACCTGCATCCAGATTGGCCGTCCGGTCCCACTGGCTCATGCTCAGGCACACGCTTTTGATCGTCGCCGCATCGTCCCCCGAGTAATCCGCGCAGTACTGCAACAAGTCATCCAGCACACCGCCAGCCTCAGCCAGGTACACCCGGTTGTCCATGACCATGGCTTGCAGATCCGCGACGCTGGTCTTGCCCGACTTTTGCAGACTGTCCAAACGCTCAACGGCAAACCGTGCACGCGGGCTGAGCGGTAACCCATCCCGGCTGATCACGGGCGAATAACCGGTCAGCGGCTGTGCCGGGTTGGTCATCCAGGCGGAATCATTGGAGTTCTGGATAAAGTCAGTACGCGTCAGGCTGGGCAACGCCGACGCCGGGAAAATCCCCGCTTGCGCGGCGGACTTGTCGCTATCCCACGCGCACGCCATGCGCGAGCCATCGAGCACGATCAGCTCCTGCCCGGCGGCGGGGTCGCTGCAATGGGCAAGCTTGTCGGCGCTGACATTGGGCACCACCGAATAATTCATGTACAACGCCCGGCCCTTGTCATCCACCGCAAGGGTGTTGACCCAGGGTATGCCCTGAATGGTCTGCAGAGAGCTTTTCAACGCCGCGAGGCTGTCAGCGCGGTTCATCGAGTACCACTGTTGCCAGACCCGGTCATTGCTCAGGTTGGCATCGCGCAGGCTGTAGGCGTATTCACGATTCCAGTCCAGCTTGCCCGGCCACTGCACCACTGGGCCGAATACCGAGCTATAGACATCATGAGTCTGCTGCTGCGGCTGGCCATCCTTGCCGGTTGTGGTGACCGAGACGGTGGTCTTCTCCAAAGGCCGTGAACGGCCATCGAGCATGTAACGGGTCGGGTCTTGCGGGTCGAGCTTGAGACGGAACAGCGTGAAGTGCTTTGAAGTATCGACGGTGTGGGTCCAGGCCAGGTGCTGACTGAAACCGATGTTGACCAGGGGCAGGCCGGGCAGCGAAGCGCCCATGACGTCGAGCTTGCCGGGGATGGTCAGGTGCATCTGATAAAACCGCATGCCGCCCACCCATGGGAAGTGTGGGTTGGCGAGCAGCAGACCGCGGCCGTTGGCGGAACGATCACCGCCGATGGCCACGGCATTACTGCCGCGCTCCAGCGCGAAGCTTTCCATGCGCGCCGAAGCGACCGCGAAAGATTCCGCCCGTACATCCTCAACCGAAGCGCTTTGCACAGGAGGCTTGGCACCGACCAGCGCTTCGGCAAACTGCCCCGCGCCGCCTTCGGCCAGCAGACGACGGGTCAGCTTGACCAGATCCCCAGTGGTAATCGGCCTCAGCCATTGGGCTTGCGAACATTCAGCCGAGCCCTGGGCCTGACGAGCTTCGGCCAATACCCGATTGAAACCGGCTACATAGCCCTCAACCAATTGCCGAACCTGAGGGGTCTGCGCCTGCCAGAATTCAGAGACCGCTTTGGGCGTGTTCAACCAGTTGAAAAACACATCGCTGGTCAGGTTGTTGCGCTGCTCGATGGTCTTCTGCTCGGCCCCGAAATAGCGCGAGCGCTGACCGTTGACCGTGACCACCTCATTGGCCAACAGGCAAAGATTGTCCTGGGCATACGCATAGCCGATGCCATACCCCAGCCCCCGTTCGTCCTGAGCGCGAATGTGCGGGACGCCAAAGGTGGTCCGCCGAATCTCCGCACTGGCTTGGGGTGTCGGCGTCAGCGCATGGGCGCTCAGACTGAGGCCACACAACAGCCCCGCAAAACAAAACTCCGGCACGCGCTTGAACTTGATCACTCTGACTCCTGATGGCTCGCCCGCCCAGGTGTAACCTGAACAGACTGTGAAGGGTTTTCGCTCACCATAAGACGAAGGGCACGGCGGAAATTTAGCGATGGGCTGGCTCCGCTTTAGCAGGGAAGGCGGTATCTCAGGCTGCGCATATGCAGCGTATGTCCTGGCCTCTTCCCGGCTGAAGCCGGTCCCACAAGGATGTGCATTGCAGGCCAATCCAATCTTCCACAGGCCTCACTGGAGCGACCACTGATCAACCTCAATGAATATTTTTTGGTTTAATGTTGAGGATTTCTGGCGCTCATACGTCTTATTAAGTGAGGCATATATTTTCAAGAGGCCTGAAAAGGAAGTTGCGCATGTTCAATCGTCAAGCCACCACCACCCGAACGATGCTGCGCCAGTCAGCCATTGCAGCCCAGGCGCAGGCGCCCGCGGCGGACACGGAGCGTCAAGGTAACGAACCCATCAGGAAGCTGCTGAAAAGCTTCGGCCTGCGCACCAGTCTGGTCCGTCTGAAAGTGCTGGATGCGCTGGTCACTGCGAGCCATGAAGGGCAGCCGCTGGGTGTACGCGGTGTGCACAGCCAGTTACTCAAGCTGGATATTCCGCTGTCGTTTCTCAGCGTACGGGAAGTGCTTAAGCGCCTGTGTGATGAAGGCGTGATTTCCCTGAATGAGGATAAAAGCTACAGCCTGCATCCACAGGCCATGGAAAAGCTCAACGAACCGGGCGAATCAGCGAATTGAACGCCCGGCGTGGCCTGCCCACCGGCGAGCCACCAACAGTCAGTGCTTGACCTTGCGCCGCATGATGCCGTTGATAACCACTACCAGGACGGCAACGGCAATCGCGATGTACTGAAAGGTCTGCTCGGTGATCACGCCGCTGGCCTGCAAGTGCGACAGACCCAGCATGATCGCCAGCACCGCCAGGGCAATCAGGAGCGAATAGATCAAACGTTGTTTATTGGTCATTACAGTTTTCCTGAATTCTTCGTGGACAGCATTCATTGCGCACAAATGCGCGCCTATCTTACGCCGATGCGCTGCCCCTGACAGCCGCACCTGAATATTCACGCTTTTCACCTTCCTTATTCACCTGCAAGCACATCCAGACAACGCCGGATAAGCCCTGCGTGGTTTAATGTCGGCCTTTAAACGTCGCCGATGCGACGCTTGGTGTTCAACAAGGAGTCAGTCATGCCCGGTGAAGGCAGCCTGTTACAGGCCGCAGTCGTATTTCTGTTCGCCGCCGTTTTGGCCGTGCCATTGGCTAAACGCCTGCAATTGGGCGCGGTTATCGGCTACCTGATTGCCGGGGTCATTATCGGCCCCTCGGTGCTGGGGCTGATCGGCAATCCGGAAAGCGTCAGCCATATCTCCGAACTTGGCGTGGTCCTGCTGCTGTTTATCATCGGCCTGGAGCTCTCGCCCAAACGTTTATGGGTCATGCGCAAGGCGGTTTTCGGGGTCGGGATGGCTCAGGTGCTCCTGACCGGGCTGGTGATAGGCAGTGTCGCCCTGTTGGTTTTCGGTCAGTCGCTGAATACCGCCGTGGTACTCGGCCTGGGCCTGGCGCTGTCCTCGACCGCGTTCGGTCTGCAAAGCCTGGCAGAACGCAAAGAACTGAACAGCCCCCACGGGCGGCTGGCGTTCGCGATTCTGTTGTTTCAGGACATTGCTGCAATTCCGCTGATCGCCATGGTGCCCCTGCTGGCGGGCGCCAATCACAACCTGAGCGCCAGCGACGGCTTGACTCATGGTCTGGAAGTGCTGTGCGTCATCGCCATTGTGGTGGTCGGCGGACGCTATCTTCTGCGCCCGGTGTTTCGCATCGTGGCCAAGACCAAGATCCAGGAAGTATCCACCGCAACTGCTCTGCTAGTGGTGATCGGCACGGCATGGCTGATGGATCTGGTGGGCGTATCCATGGCTCTTGGTGCCTTTCTCGCCGGTTTGCTGTTGGCTGACTCGGAATACCGTCACGAACTGGAATCGCAGATCGAGCCGTTCAAAGGCCTGCTGCTTGGCCTGTTCTTCATGAGCGTCGGCATGGGCGCCAACCTCAGCCTGCTATTGAGTGAGCCGCTGGTAGTGCTGGCGCTCACCTTGCTGCTGATTCTCGTCAAACTGCCGCTGCTGTTTATCGTCGGACGCCTCGCTGGCGGGCTGGGCAAGGAAAGCGCCCTGCGCCTGGGCATTGTGCTGGCCGCAGGCGGTGAGTTCGCCTTCGTGGTGTTCAAGATCGGCAGCCAGCAAGGCCTGTTCGATGCCCGGCTTTACGACATTCTGGTGCTGACCATTACCCTGTCCATGGCTGTGACACCGCTGTTGCTGCTGGGGGTTGCACACCTGTTCAAGCCCAAGCCTGTGACTGTCGAGGTCCCCGACGAATACCGCGACATCAACACCGACGCTCCCCGGGTGGTGATTGCCGGGATGGGCCGTATGGGGCAGATCGTGGCGCGGATCCTGCGGGCGCAGAACATCCCGTTCGTAGCCCTGGACACCGCCGTAGAGTCCATCGAGTTTTCCCGTAGCTTTGGCAATGTGCCGGTGTTTTACGGTGATCCGCTACGCCCGGAAATCCTGCGTGCCGCGAAGGTGGAGCAGGCGGAGTTTTTCATCATTGCCACTGATGATCCTGACATCAACATCAAAACCGCCGAGCTGGTGCGCAAGCTCTACCCGAACATGAAAATCATCGCCCGCGCCCGCAACCGGCAGCACGTCCATCGCCTGATCGATGTGGGCGCCCAGGCGGTACGGGAAACTTTCTATTCCAGTCTCGAAATGAGCCGCAAGACCCTGATAGGGCTGGGTCTGAGCCAGACTCAGGCCGACGCTCGCATCGAGCGTTTCAAACGCCACGACGAACAGGTGCTCGCTGCACAGCATCTGGTTTACGACGATGCCGCCAAAGTGTTGCAGACAGCACGGGAAGCCCGAAAAGAGCTGTCACAACTGTTCGAGGCGGATCGGCTTGAAGAGGAAGCGGTTAAGGATTGAGGTTGTAGCACCTGTTGGAGCGAGGCTTGCCCGCGAAGAACGATAGCGCGCCGTGTCTGATGCACCGCACCGCCTGATTCGCGGGCAAGCCTCGCTCCAACAGTTCAGATAGCATCTACTGATACCTTGCACCGGCGAACCTCACGCATACGGCCCATCCCAATACCGCCCATGCATCCCCAACTTCTTCTTGAGCTTCGTCGGCAACCGGTGCTCTAGTTTGCTGAGTTTGTAAGCCAGCAGCTTCGCGGCGTTGCGGATGAATACCAGCGGCCAGAGCAGGATGCGGCGCCGGCCGAGGAAGTTGAGCTCGGACTTTACGTAACGCATGCCCTCCCCCGCAATCCCACCGAACGCAGCGTAAATCCAGGCTTCCCGAGCCTGAAAAACTCCGATATCGAAGTAACGCCGAAATTCTTCGCCGATGCTGTAGTTGTGGGAGTGACGGCAGATCGCGGAGCCCTCATAGGCCACTTTCCAGCCGTCCAGCAGCATTTTGGCTGTGACATACATGTCTTCCGACAAAATCACATGGGGCGGGAAGCCACCCACGGCGAGCAATGCTTCGCGACGATAGGCAGCAAAGGAATTGGACATGAAAGGCGTTTTGATACCCAGTACCGGGGCGTCTTCAAGGGTCTTGATCTGTGAGACCGGTGGGTAGTTGAACATCCGCGCGTGCTGAGCCAGCAGGCTGGCGTTCTTATGTGGCAACTGTCGTCCGCAGACCGCACCGATTCGGGGGTCAGCGAAGGGCAGCAAAATATTGGCAATGGCCTGGATGTCCTCGACATACGCGTCCTGAGTCATGAAGACGTAGACGTCATAGCCCGGATTGAAATCCACCATCATTTGCCGGGTGCCGCCGTGGTTGAAATCCTTGCTGTCGATGCGCGTCACGTTCTCGCAACGCGAGCGCGCCAGCTCCAGGGTGCCGTCGGTGGAGCTGGAGTCCACGATCAGCGTTTCAAAAACGGCTGTCTGGGTTGCCAGAGAATCCAGCAACCGCTTTAAATCCTTGCATCCGTTGTAGGTGGGAATGACACAAGCCACGCGCAAACTCGCCATAACAAAACTCCAGGGCCAAAACCGGATGCCCAATCTGTCAGCGTGTTTGAGGGTAGCCTATGCCTTGCAGTACCACCATCCGAATACAAACCGCAGGCTCAGCCCAGAACTTCACTCAACGGAATGAAGTTTACCCACTCGCCTTCGGCTACCGTGCTGTCTTCCCGAACCTCGATCAGCCCGTCGGCCCACGCAGCACTGCGCAAGACGCCAGAACTCTGGTTCTTGTAGAACACCGCTCGACCTTGCTCCAGACGCCCGCGCAGGTACTCGCGACGGTTACCCGGCCTGGTCCAGGCGAAGCCCGCCGGCACCGGAAACTGCAAAGGGGTTACGTCCGCAACCCCTTGGCGGCGCAGCAAGTAAGGGCGAGCCAGCAATGCAAAGGTCACCAGCGTCGACGCCGGATTACCTGGCAGACCGATCACTGGAACTCCACGGAAATGGCCGAACGTCAGCGGCTTGCCAGGCTTGATTGCCAGCTTCCACAGCGCCAGTTCACCTTCTTCGCGCAGGGCGAGGCCGAGGAAATCGGCCTCGCCCACTGAAACCCCGCCGGTGGACAGGATCAGATCCACGTTGCTGAGCGAACCCAGTGCCGCTCGGGTCTTCTCCAGATCGTCAGGCAGAATCCCGGCGTCCACCACCTCACACTCCAGGCGTTTGAGCCAACTGCACAACAGGACGCGATTACTGTTGTAAATCTGGCCGGGCCCTAGCGGCTGGCCTGGCTCGATAAGCTCATCGCCGGTGGACAGCACCGCAACCCGCACTCGCCTGACGACCTGCAACGACGCCAGCCCCAAAGACGCAGCCAGCCCAAGCTCGATGGGGCCTAAACGTGTACCCGCAGCCAGCACCTTGTCACCGATCCGGGTTTCCTGGCCTTGTGGGCGAATGTTCTGGCCGGGCTGCAAAGGCTCGGTGAAGCCCACACGCTGATCGGCAAACACCTGGGCGTTTTCCTGCATTTCGACGCAATCGGCCCCTTCCGGCACCGGCGCGCCGGTGAAGATACGCGCGCAGGTGCCCGGCGCCAGTGGCTCCGGCGCCTGACCGGCGAAAATCCGTTGGCTGACCTTGAGCGGTTCGCCGGTCCAGTCCGTCAGTCGCAACGCATAACCGTCCATGGCGCTGTTCGGCCAGGGCGGCAGGTCCAGGGTCGCGACCATATCCTGCGCCAGCACTCGCCCTTGGGCCTGAGCCAACAGCACGGTTTCGGTCTGAAGAATCGGTGCCGCCTCGGCCATTTCCAGCAAACGTGCCAAGGCGACTTCGACGGGCATCAACGGCTTGTTCATGACTGCTTTATCCACGGGTCGCGCAGGGCTCGGCCTGCTTGAGGTGGGGCACGAAATTGCACGGGCGAAAGCGGGAATCCAGCTGCTGGGCAAGAATGCCATCCCAGCCAGTACGCACAGCATTGGTGGAGCCAGGCAGGCAGCACACCAGCGTGCCATTGGCCAGGCCAGCCAGCGCTCGGGACTGGATAGTCGAAGTGCCAATGTCCGGCACGGAAATCTGCCGGAACAGCTCACCGAAGCCATCGACCTGTTTATCCAGCAGGCAAGCCACCGCTTCGGGAGTACTGTCGCGGCCCGTGAAACCCGTGCCGCCCGTGATCAACACAACCTGCACTTCGTCATCGGCAATCCAGCCAGCCACCTTGGCGCGAATCTTATACAGGTCATCCTTGAGCAGAACCCGCTCGATCAGGCTGTGGCCCGCTTCGGTGAGGCGGTCGACAAACATCTGGCCGGAGGTATCGGTTTCACGAGTGCGGGTATCGCTAACGGTCAGAACAGCAATGTTCAGGGGTACAAAGGGGGTGTCGGCCTTGGCTTTCATCAGCTCAATCCAGTTGTAGAGGAATCAGGCCGGTGTTATATCACAGCACTCCTTTTTCCTGCTTTGGTTGCGTCTGACATGCCTGTGTCCAACTCTCTTCCCCTGTGCTCGATCCTGCTGCTGGCTGGCGGTCAGGGCCAACGTATGGGGGGCCGGGACAAGGGCTTGATCGAGTGGCGTGGCGAACCGTTGATTCAACATTTGCATCGCCTGACCCGCCCGCTGACGGACGATCTGATCATTTCCTGCAACCGCAATCTGGAGCAGTACGCTGTTTATGCCGATCAACTGGTTCAAGACGGCAACGACGACTTTCACGGCCCCTATGCCGGGATTCGTGCGGCCCTGCCCCTGGCCCGGCACCCTTATCTGCTTGTTTTACCCTGCGATGTACCATTGATCGATCTTTCCCTGTTGGACGAACTGCGTAAAACCGCGCAGCAACATCCGCAGCAACCGGTTATGGTCCGCAGTGGCGAACACTGGCAACCGCTGTTATGCGTAATCCCCACTGGCCATGCGCAGGCGTTCGAAGCGGCGTGGCAAAGCGGTGAACGCAGCCCGCGACGAACTCTGGAAAAGCTCGGCGCCGTCGCCGTCTCCTGCGCGGCTGACGATCCTCGCCTGGCCAACCTCAATACCCCGCAATTACTGACTCAGATCACCGGTTGAACGCTTATGAGTCACAACGACTACGCTTTCATGGAACTTGCACACAGCATGTACGTCTGAACGTCAGTTAACCAAGAATCCATCTGGAGACACAGTAATGAAACAACGGACCCTCCCCGCTGCATTTTTCCTTGCACTGGGCCTCGCTTCCCTCGCCGGCTGCGCTTCGCCAACTGTGATCACCCTGACCGACGGCCGGGAAATCCAGGCGGTGGATACGCCTAAATATGACGAAGATTCAGGTTTCTACGAGTTCAAGCAACTCGATGGCAAGCAAACCCGTGTCAACAAGGATCAGGTACGTACCGTCAAGGATCTCTGATCACGCGTGACGTAGTAGACGTAGACGTAAAAAAACCCGCTGATTGGCGGGTTTTTTATGGCTGAGCAAACGCTTCACGCTACCAGTCCAGGTGAATTTCGCTTTGAAACTCCCGGGTCTGGCCGTTCACCGGATCGATGAAGCGCAAGCTCTGGGCAAGCAATTTCAGCGGGTTGGCATAATCATCCACGGCGTCTTTGATCACGTCGGGATAGAACGGATCATTGCAGATGGCGGCGCCCAGTGCGGCCATATGCACACGCAACTGATGCTTCTTGCCTGTCACCGGGTTCAAGCCGTAGCGCCAAAGATCCCCGTTACGCTCACACACTTCAATCGCTGTCTCCGTGTTGCTCACGCCCTCGCCTTCCTGCATGCGAAAAAACGGCTCCCCATCCACCAGTCGGCTTTTGTGCACCCGAGGGAAACTCACCCCAGGCAATGCAGCGGCAATGGCTTCATAACGCTTGTCGATTTTTCGGGTCGGGAACAGGGATTGATACGCCGAACGTGTCTGGCGATTGGCTGAAAAGAGAACTAGCCCGGCCGTGTGGCGATCAATGCGATGCAGCGGCACCAGATCAGGATTATCCAGACGGCGAATCAAGCGCCTGAGCAGCGTCTGCTCGACATACTCGCCCGCAGGCGTGACCGGCAGGAAGTGCGGCTTGTCGGCCACGACGAGATGCTCGTCTGCATACAAAATGGTTTCCAGCACCGGAATCGGCGTTTCGTTGGGGACTTCCCTGAAGTAGTGAATTCGCAGGCCTTCCTTATAAAGAAGGTCCGCATCAATCGGTAAGCCAGCGCCATCGAGCACCCGTCCTCTGGCAATGCGGTCAAGCCACTGCTCGCGGCTGATGGCACCGAAATGCGCACATAGACAATCGAGCACTGTCGCCCAGCTTCCGGGCGGCAAATACAGTGTGCTGGCCTGAAGGCTGGCCGCAGAAAAAACAGACTCGGACATGCGCGAACTCTTGGGTGACGAACGCGGCATTATCACCCAAGAATCCTTCAGCGACTAATCAGCTGGCTGCCTTAAATGACGCCACAAGCCATACGGTCACCGCCGCCGCCCAAAGGCTTAGGCATGTCCGAATGGTTGTCACCACCGGCGTGAACCATCAAGGCATGGCCTTTGAGGTCTTTGAGTTTCTTCAAGCGCGGGGCCAGTACCGGGTAAGTGGCCATACCGTCGGCGGTGACATAGATTGCAGGCAAGTCGCCCAGGTGTCCGTCCGCATAAGGGCCTAAATGCTTACCGGTTTTCTTCGGATCCCAATGCCCACCGGCGGCCTGAGCGGCGATTTTTACGCCGTCCTTGGTGGCGGTTTCACAACTACCGTTCTCGTGAACATGAAAGCCATGAACACCGGCAGGCAATGATTTCAGGCTGGGGGTAAAGAGTAAGCCGTAAGAGGTTTCAGTAATGATTACTTCGCCAATCGGCTGAGGGGCTTCTGTCGTGCTGACCAGGTTCATGGGCACCGAAAGCGTATCGGCAACCGCACTATTCAAGGAAAAAGCACCGATCAGACCAAGCCAGAGATAAGGTTTCATCATTCGTCCATTTGCTGAGAAATTTGCAAGGCAGGCAAGTCACACCTACCAGATGAAGAGTCACACCTGATGTTTTACCTTTCTGACAGGGCAAAGTTCATTTGGATATTTTGCAAATGGTTGCGAGGACTGAGTCCTCCGCCTCTGTAGGAGCGCGCTTGGTCTAGGCCGCATCCGGACGATTGAGTTGTGTCAGAGAAAATGTATTGCCTGACCTGACGCAATCGTCCGGATGCGGCCCAGACCAAGCGCGCTCCTACAGGGCCGTGTTTGCTTTGCGACAGGGCGGCGTACGGACCTCAACACCTCAACACCTCAAAAACGCCACCACCTGATCCCGATCAAACGGCCAATCCAGTTCTGCCCCGGTATCAACACGTCGCAAAACCGGGATGCGCAAACCGTATTGCTCCACCATCGCTTCGCGCTCGCCGATGTCTACTAGCTCCACCAGCAAACCATGCTCGACCAATGGCAACAGCTCAGCTTCAGCAATCTCACACAAATGGCAACCCAGGGTGCCGAACAACTGGCATTCAGGGGACATGGCAAAAACCTCGAGAGCAAGAACGGGCTTTCAGTTTAGTCGACCCAACGCGTCGTCGATTGGCCTTCAATCCAGCGTCTGCGGTAGCACCCGCCACTCTGGTTGTTTGAACGCCTTGTCCGCACCGGAGATCTTCACGGAAATACGATCCAGGACCGACTCTGCCGTGTACTTGGTCGTCGTGGTGCTGATTGCAATGAACAACAAACCCGCCACTACCGCGGCAGATGGAATCCTGCCTGGCCGGATATTCTCCAGACCGCACAAAAATACGCAGGCGCCCAGCGACCCCAGCAATGCCCCGGCGACGGCTTCGGGCAAAGGATGAATATAGGGCGCAACGCAGTAGAGACTGAATGCCCACCCCACAGCCAGACCCAAAAACGCTGCGGGCCAGCGCAAGGCCGAGTGCAGTTGCCGGGCGAGCAGGCTCAGGCCCACCGTCAGCACAAGGCACGTATTCATGGCGTGACCGCTGAGCACATAAATCCCCAGGCTTTCCAGCGCGATGCCCCAGCCTTTGAACAGAATCTTGCTGGCGACCACCACCGAATAGACCACAAACAATGTCGCGACCCACAGCAACGCCGAACGCCGCGAACGGGTCATCCATAGCCATCCGGTAATCACCAGTGCTGCGGGAAGCATCACGGTAATCCCGCCGTAGGGCGTGAGCATGATGGCGAGTTTCAGGTCCAAGCGTTCCCCCGATCAGCGAATGAATGCCCAGCCTCAATGCGCACGTTCCAGGCTCGATGTGGGTGTGCGCAAGTGACGACGGGCGAATGCGTTGGCCCGGTCCAGGACAGGTTTTTCGAAACAGTGATAACCCACCCAGCCGTAACACAGCACGGCGGCCATCATCAGCACAGTGAAGAAAATATTATCCAGCCAGGTGTCGGGGCTCGCGCCAACCCACTGCCAGACCCGGCCGATGACACCCAATACCAACAGATGAGAAAGGTACAGGGTGTAAGACATGTCACCGGTAAAAATCAGGGGCTGGGGGATTGATACGTGCTTGCGACGCTCCAGCAAGGCCAGCGCAAATACGATCGCCCCAAACACCGCGCCCACCGCGAGCATCCGAGCCAGGCCATGACCTTCGAACAGTCGCAACACTCCGATCACAGGAATGCCGACCAACAATGCTACCGCCAGCAGCCCCCAGACTGCCCCCATGGGGATCCGTGCGCTGTGACGAGAATAAAACAGCAGGGCCAGCGCCACGCCAGCGATGAACTCCAACGCATAAGGATGGAGGATGACTTGCAAGGCAGGAGAATAGACCTGCCAGTCCTGAAATGCATTGAACAGAAGCAAAATCATTGCCCACCCCGCCATCATCAACGGCAGGTAGCGCTCCCTGAAGAATAGCAAGGCGCTGAAGACCAGATAGAACCACAGTTCGAACAGCAGCGACCAGGCCACCATGACCAGCAGCACCTTGTCGCTGGGCAATAGCAAAAAAGACATCCAGAGATTGGAGGACCCGTGTGCGCTATTGACCATACCCGGTTGCACCAGAAACACGCCCAGGGTGATGAAAAAATACAGCCAGTACGTCGGATAAATCCGCGAGACACGGTTGAACACAAAGCGCTTGGCCTCTACGACACTCTGGAACCGCCCGCGGCTGACGATCACCATCACAAAACCACTGATGATGAAAAACAGATCAACCCCCAACTGGAAGAAATCCAGCCAGCCAGGCAGCAATACATCTCCTGCGGAAAACTTCAGCTCAACCGACGTCATGTGAAACAAAACGACGCCCAGCACTGCAATACCCCTGAGCCCTTGAAGGGAATATAGCCGCTCCATGTCACGCTCCATTCCATGACTGAACGCTATCAAGTGATAGCGACAGCACTGCCATGAATAACCAGGGCACCAAAGAGCAGCCTGGATTGTGCCTACAGCATAGCCAAGTCATTGCCTGAGGAAAGCACCGCTTTAGCATCCAACGCCAAACCCGGAAAATCCGGGGGAATGCGGTGACTTGCGGCGCGACAGCCTCGGCAAAATCGTGGAAACTCTTCCTCTGCCCCCTGCATGGAAGCTCCTGTACGGCGCACCGCGCAGAGCAATGCACCAACAGACTGCAGAACGCGCAACGCGATGCAGAAGGTTCAGATGTTGCAATCCAAATGAACCTTCAGCAATCCACCGGACTCGAAAGCCACATACGCATTAAATGGAGAGAAACATGGCCCGTAAAACAGCACAGAACGCCCAGGAAATACTGATGGCTGACTTCCAGATTCTGGTAGCCGACACGGAAAAACTGCTTGAGCACACCGCTTCCCTGGCGGGTGAGCAAGCGGACGAGCTGCGCGGCCAGATCAACGAGAGCCTGCTGCGTGCCCGGGAAACGCTGAAACTGACCGAAGAATCGCTGCGTGAACGTGGCAAGGCGGCGGTTGTGGCAACTGAAGATTACGTACAAACCAACCCATGGCAGTCAGTCGGCATCGCGGCTGGCGTGGGCTTTCTGATTGGCTTGCTGGCTACAAGGCGCTAACCACTATGGCTCTGGGAACGGAATCCGGTCCGGCTACGGACCAGACCTCATCACCGCGACGTCTCGGCGCCGCATTTCTTGGCTTGCTGCATAGCCATGTCGAGCTGTTCGGCATCGAGCTGCAAGAACAGAAAGCCCGCACCTTGAGCCTGCTGTTGTTCGCGGGCCTGGCGCTGGTCTTTGCCCTGCTCTTGCTGACTGGCCTTTCGGCATTGCTATTGATCGTGCTGTGGGACAGTTATCGCCTGGCCGGGATTATTGGACTGTGCGTGTTTTATTCCCTGGCGGCACTGTTCTGCGCAATGCGTTTAAAAGCCGCCATCTTTGACGAGTCGTCGCCGTTTAACGCGACCCTTGAAGAGCTGGCCAACGACCGTGAGCGATTGATGCCATGAGCCTGCCTGAATCCCACCAGAAACACTCTCGTCGCGAGCTGCGCAAGGCATTGATCCGTCTGCGTATGGAAATGCATCGTCAGGAAATCCGCCAGGAATCGTCGAACCTGATGCTGCCGTTGCGTCGCGTTCGCGGCATGACCACCGACTGGCAAGGCACTCTGGGCATCAAACATGCACCACTCTGGGGTATGGGCGTGGTCTCCTTGTTGGGGTTTTTAAGCGGTAAAGGCGCCAAGGGCAAACGTCCTGGTGGCTTTACGCGGATGGTCAAACTTGGCGTCAGCCTGTTGCCCATCATCAGGCTTGCGTTGCAGGGTCCTGCCAACAAACGCTGATGGCCTTTGGCTGCATTCTTGCAAGCCGTATCCCCTACTTGTAATGCGCAGACTGCTTCAGGTTTTCCTGAAGCAGTCGATACGCGTGTGCACGATATTCGTGCGCGTTTTCTGTGTGTCTGTGTGTGCGTGAATGTTCTTACTGATGATTTTCTCTGAGGAGGCCATGTGATCGATGGGCAACCAATTGCCTGCTTTCAGCCATTCATCGATACCGCTACCGGCCGTATTGCGGGTGTTGAAGCATTGGGACGCCTGCGTCAGGACGACGGACGATTGCAATCGGTAGGCCCGCTCTTTGCCGACCCGAAAATGCCCGCCGCTGCACTGCGCCGTCTGGACCGAAGTATTCGTGATCACGCATTGAGCCGTCTGCATGAAGCACCTGACGACTGGTTTCTGAGCCTGAACATTTCGCCACGCTGGATCACTCGCCTGCGCCCGGGTCAGCCCCTGCCAAGCCTCAAGCAACTGCAAAAAAACGGCGTAGACCCCAGCCGTATCGTGTTCGAGATCACCGAGCTGGGTGGCAACAGCCAACGCCTGGCCGAAGTAGTTGACCGCTATCGGGATGCTGGCGCGCGGATCGCCATCGACGATTTTGGGGCGGGCTACTCGCAGCTCGATCGAGTCCTGGCGTTGCAACCCGACATCCTCAAGCTGGACATGCGCTTGTTCCAGGCAGCAGCCAAAGGCGGTCCGAGCAGCGACATTGTTCGCGCACTGGCGCAAATGGCGGAAAAAACCGGCTGCTGGATCATCGCCGAAGGCGTCGAAACAGAAGCCGAGCTGCATTTCGCCCTAGAGTGCGGCTCGCGATACGTGCAGGGCTTTCTGTTTGCCCAGGGCGAGCGAGACTTCTTCGCCGCCGACGCTTTCGTGGACCAGTTTGCCGAACTACGCGACCGTTACGTTCAGCAAAAGCTGGCCGAAAGGGCCAAGGTGATGGGGCTGCGTCAACAATTGGCTTCGCTGATGTTGATTTTGCAACGCTGGGATAGTGGTCAGAACTCTATCGATGAGCTGCCGAAGCTGAACGATTACCCCTGGCTGCTGCGCTTCTATCAATGCGACCGCCACGGCACCCAGCTCACCCCCAACCTTGAATGGCGCAACGGAGCCTGGCATTCGGATGCCACCTACCTTGGGCATAACTGGTCATGGCGGCCGTACTTCTACCACCTGTTGGCCGAAGGCTGGCATGAACGCCGGCTGATTTTGTCCAATACCTACCGCGATGCCACCAGCAACCAGTACTGCCTGACCGCAGGCCAGTTTTTCGACAATGACCAACGCCTGCTGTTGATCGACGTGGACGCCGCAGGGCTGTAACCCCCTTGCGGCCGGACCGCCGAACCCGGAAGCTAGGCGCACTTTACCGATGGAGTTAACGCCTTGGATTGGCAAACCCTGCTCAACCGCGAACGACTTGGCAAAACCCTGCACAGCCCGGAAGAACTGGGCCGCAGCCCGTTTCACAAGGATCACGACCGGATTATTTTCTCCGGAGCATTTCGTCGCCTGGGGCGCAAGACCCAAGTGCATCCAGTGTCGAGCAACGACCACATCCATACCCGTCTGACCCACTCGCTGGAAGTCAGCTGTGTGGGCCGCTCACTGGGTATGCGGGTCGGCGAAACCCTGCGCAGCGCCCTGCCCGACTGGTGCGACCCCAGCGATCTGGGCATGGTCGTCCAGTCTGCCTGCCTGGCCCACGACATTGGCAACCCACCCTTCGGCCACTCCGGTGAAGACGCCATCCGTAACTGGTTCAAACAGGCGGCAGGCCGTGGCTGGCTGGACGCAATGAGCGAAGTCGAGCGCAATGACTTCCTCAACTTCGAGGGCAACGCCCAGGGTTTCCGGGTGCTCACTCAGCTGGAATACCACCAGTTCGACGGCGGCACCCGACTGACCTACGCCACATTGGGCACTTACCTGAAATACCCATGGACGGCCCGCCACGCCGACTCCCTTGGCTACAAGAAGCACAAATTCGGCTGTTACCAGAGCGAGCTGCCGATCCTCGAACAGATCGCCCACAAGCTGGGCCTGCCACAGCTCGAAGACCAGCGCTGGGCGCGTCATCCGCTGGTTTACCTGATGGAAGCCGCCGATGACATCTGCTACGCCCTCATCGACCTTGAGGACGGTCTGGAGATGGAGCTGCTGGACTACGCAGAAGTCGAGGCGCTGTTGCTGGGGCTGGTGGGCGATGATCTGCCGGATACCTATCGCCAACTGGGGCCTGATGATTCGCGTCGACGCAAACTGGCGATCCTGCGCGGCAAAGCCATCGAGCACCTGACCAACGCGGCCGCCCGGGCGTTTGTCGAACAGCAGGACGCTTTGCTGGCCGGCACACTGAGCGGTGACCTGGTGGAGCACATGCATGGCCCGGCCAAGCGCTGCGTGTTGAGCGCCAAGGACATGGCCCGCAAGAAAATCTTCCAGGACAAGCGCAAGACGCTGCATGAAATTGGCGCTTACACGACCCTGGAGATCCTGCTCAATGCGTTCTGTGGAGCAGCCCTTGAGCAGTTCGGCGGCGGATCGGTGTCATTCAAGCATCGACGGATTCTCGACCTGCTGGGCAACAGCGCGCCAGATCCCCATGCGCCGCTGCACACCTCGTTTCTGCGCATGATCGACTTCATCGCCGGGATGACCGACAGCTACGCCAGTGAAATGGCCCGGGAAATGACCGGGCGATCGATGCCGGGTTGAGTGCGAGGCCGCGATTCGCAGCCGTCGGCAGCTCCTACAGACGATATGTGGCTTCAGGCACACCGCGATCTTGTAGGAGCTGACCGAGGTTACGAGGGCTGCGAACACGATGTTTGAGTCTGATCGTACTCTAGCCTTCAGTGATGGAGGCTCCGTCCCACCCTGCAAGTATTCATACCCCATAAAAACTTCAGACCTTTCCCACAAGCCGTTCGGAATGGTCCTATCGCCACCTTCTGAAACCTGCCTAATACTCCCGCCACTTCAGTTGCCGCGACTGGCAGCTCTCATCTACCGCCCACTGGGCGCCGTCGACACCGTCCGACGCCTTCAGGGCTGCGCCGGTCGGGGCTCGCGCAGCGCCAGTCCTTGCCGGACAAACCCATGTCAAAACACAAGCTGCGCATCCTTCTGGTTGAAGATCACCCTTTTCAGCTGATCGCTATTCAGATTCTTCTCAACAATCAGGGCTACTTCCTGCTGACACCTGCCCTGACCGCTGCCGAGGCCCTGGAAGCCATGGCCCGTACAACCCAGCCTTATGACCTGCTGCTATGCGATCAATGCCTGCCGGATGGAGACGGTTTCGATCTTATCGAACACGCTCTCAATCAAGGTCAGGTCAAACGCGCAATCGTTCTCTCCGGCCTCGACAGAGACCGCCTGGAGGAGATCGAAAAAATGGCCATTCAACGCGGCCTGCCGCTATTGGGGTGCCTGAGTAAACCCCTCAGCGGGATCGACCTGTCTCGCTTGCTGGCCGAGACGCCCCCGCCAGAAAGCTGATACGCAGCTCAATAAACGCCACATAGAAGAAAGAGCGTAAAGCGCTGTAGGAATTTTCTTTGCGCACGCCTTCGTCATTCCAAAACGAAATAAACAGCAACATCCAGCGCAATTAATACGCCATCAAAAGGGACGCAAAATTAAACATATTTCAACGCCAGACAAGCTTCCGTGTACTCCAATACTTTAAATATTGTAGGAAACTTCCTATATATGGCCTGCAGCAGTATCTCTTAATGTGCCTGCCGGAACATCTGAGCTAAGGTGCGCGCTTTCCTGGCACCTTGTATGGACCTAACTATGAATTCTGTTTTTATCATTGATGACCACCCGGTTATTCGTCTCGCCGTTCGCATGCTGCTCGAGAACGAAAACTACGAGGTGGTCGGCGAGACCGACAACGGCGTCGATGCAATGCAAATGGTCCGCGAATGCATGCCCGACCTGATCATCCTCGACATCAGCATTCCCAAGCTCGATGGCCTGGAAGTGCTGGCCCGCTTCAACCAGATGGGCCTGAGTTCGAAAATTCTTGTCCTGACCTCACAGGCACCTGCCCTGTTTGCAATCCGGTGCATGCAGTCAGGGGCCGCCGGCTACGTTTGCAAACAGGAAGACTTGAGCGAGCTACTCAGTTCGGTAAAAGCCGTACTATCGGGCTACAATTACTTCCCAAGCCAGGCATTGACCCCTCCACCTGGAAAAGATGGCCACCCCAGCGAAGTCGAACTATTCAAACTGGTCAATGATCGCGAATTGATGGTACTGCAGTTATTCGCCCAGGGCCGGACAAACAAGGAAATTGCCAGGGGCATGTTTCTGAGCAACAAGACCGTCAGCACTTACAAGACCCGTCTGATGCAGAAACTAAGAGTCAAGACCCTGGTGGAACTTATCGATATGGCAAAACGCAACGCGCTAGTATGAGGAACCGGATGTCCACGCGCTTCAAACACTGCTTACTATTGGTCGCAAGCCTGTGCGCAGGCATGGTGTTGCCCGCGATACCCGTGCAGGCCGAAACCTATAGCCTGCTGGGTCGGGCCAGAGCCGGACACATGGAGCTGTCGCTGGACAAGGCTCAATGGGAATGGGTACGCAATAAAGGGGAGCTGGTGCTCGGCACTTCCGCCCCCGATTACCCGCCCTTCGACCTGACGCTCACAGGTCGTGACTACGAAGGATTCACGGCAGATTACGCCGGGATCATCTCCAAGGCGCTGGACCTGCCCATCAAGGTCCAGCGCTTCAAATCCAGAGATGCAGCCATTTCCGCCCTGGTCACTGGCGAAATAGATCTGCTGGGGAGCGCCAATGGCTTTGAAGCCATGGACGGCAAGATCAGGCTCTCGACCCCCTATGCCGTTGACCAGCCCGTGCTGGTCACCCGCATAGGGGAAACCCGGTCGCTGACCAATGGTCTGGCAGACATGCGCCTGAGCATGGTCTATCACTACCTTCCCCCCGACGAGGTTCAGGCGATCTACCCCAAGGCCTCGCTAAAGACCTATCCCTCGTTTCAAAGCGCGATCAATGCTGTGGCGTTCAACCAGGCAGACGTCTTCCTTGGCGATACCATTTCAACCCAATACCTGATCAACAAGGGTTATCTGAACAATGTGCAGATGGCCAATTTCAGTAAACATGAGCCCAACGGTTTCAGCTTCGCCGTCGCGGATCAGAACACCCAGCTGCTGGAGATTCTGAACCAGACCCTGCGGGCCATTCCGGTCGAGGAACGCATCGCGATATCCAAGCGTTGGGGCGCCAGCGATCTCATGCTCACTGACCAGAAACTCCAGCTCACCACTCGGGAAGAACGCTGGATCGAACAACACCCAAACGTCAGGGTGGTCATCAATGAAGCCTATGCCCCCCTGACGTTTTTTGATACTGCAGGCAACTTCCGGGGTATTACCGCAGACCTGCTGGAACTGGTAAGGCTGCGTACCGGTTTGCGTTTCGAGATCAGCAAGGCTCCGAGCATGAAGGACATGATCGAGCGCGTCAGCCAGGGCAACGCTGACCTGATCGGCGCCCTGATCCCCAGCGAGGAGCGGGAAGACCGGCTGAGTTTCACCCGGCCGTACATCGACAATTCGTTCGTGCTGATCACCCGTAGATGGCCGGAAAACCCGCCTCGGCTTGAACAATTGAACGGCAAGCGTGTAGCGATCACGCTGGGCAGCCCCATGCTGTCGTTTCTGCGCAGGGAATTTCCGGAGGTTGTACCGATTGAAGTCGACAACCCTTATCAGATTCTTGAGATGCTCGCCCAGGGGCGGGTCGAAGGCGCAATCACCTCCCTGCTGAGCGCCAATTACTTTCTGACCTCCGGGGTATTCGAGGACCGGCTGCAGATCACCACTACCGTGGGCGATGAGCCCGCCCTGATATCGATGGCCACATCGCGCAAGGCCACAGAACTCAGCGCGATCCTCGACAAGGCGCTATCAAGCATCGCCCCTCAGGAAATGGCAGCCATCAACAATCGCTGGCGTTCCTATACTCCGGCCGGTGGCAACTGGCAGAACTACCAGCGCCAGATCTACTTGATAATCATCGGCGCGGGTTTGCTGTTGCTCGGGTCCCTGGCCTGGAATGCCTACATGCGCCGCCAGATCAAACAGCGCGAACAGGCGGAGCGGGCGTTGAACGATCAGTTCGAATTCATGAGCGCGCTGGTCAACGGCACGCCCCACCCCATTTATGTACGCGACCGCGAAAGCCTGTTGCGCATGTGCAACGACAGTTACCTCAGGGCATTTGCCGCCCGGCGCGAAGACATCCTGGGCAAGACGGTTACCGAGGGCGTGCTCAGCAACGTATTTGAAGCAAGAGAGTTTGCCAGCGACTACCAGCATGTGATGGCCAGGGATGTGACGGTAATATCCTATAAATCTATAAAAATCATAACGTTAGACACGAAAAAGGCCACTGCAAAGATGGCCTTTTTTGTTGCAAGCCACCCTAACAAAATCAATCACTTGCGGTTGCGTTTTGGGGAAGATTAGCCGGTCGGAAGAGATTGGAAGGCAGGCCTGCTCCTAGCTGAACGCTAAGGAATGGTGGCGAGTATCTGCGCGAGCTGAAGCCAAGGAAATTGATCGGTGACCGTGTTTTTTGAACAGCCATCTTCATGCTGGAAGGGTTTGAAGCGATCGCTTGCCCGCTGAGCCTCACCGCAAAAAACACAACGGACAAATACCCCCACCAGATGCCAATTACTTGAATAAGAGAGGACCGCGCTGTTGATATCTGCGCAAACGTGCGGGCTAAAGCTATCGGCCTTTGCACACCATGGCTTTCGATGATCCATTAATTCAAAATGCTTTAGCACGCTCATCCAGCATCCCCAGTACATAGACGCTCGACACGGCGTCCTTCAGCGAAAAGGTAGACAGTGCACTGTAGCTTGCGTTCTAAGTAATGGTGGCTTATCGCCTCGAGCTGCCAAACATTTACACTTCGAGAGACAAAATCGACTTCAACTCCTTCCATGGGAAAGAGCTCGGGTTAGTTGATAAGCATCGACATCCGTGAATGAATTGCTCTCCCGCTTCGCTGGGATGCTGCGACTCGTGACAGACGTTGCACGCAACCTTACCCTCAACCATCGTCCAACGATCCCCCCATCTTGCGAGCGCCTCAATGGGGTCCTGCGATCTGCCTACATCCTCGTCCAACATATTCACGAGACTCCATGGCATTAATTCCTATGCGAAAAGCTTAGAGGGTATCCGGGGAAATCCCAAAAATTCTTTCTGAGACCGCCGGTCAGCACGCCTTTCGCGTCCCGTACGCCTACATAGATAAGTCTTCCCCTCCCCGGCGCTCTGCCACTGAACAACCCAATCCTACTTACACTTCACAGTCCAGAGCTGGTCGAGCCTGGTGGTGAAACTCTGGCTCATCATTTCCCGCCGCATCCCCCAATCAGGATCGGTCGGTACGTTGGCCGTTCTGAGCGTTCCACGGCCCCACCTTTGGTTGATCTCATCCAAGACCCCCATTACCTTCTCAGCCGCTTGGGGTTGGCACTCTGCGAAGAGGTCGTCGGTAAACTCGCCTGGCTGCCGAAGATCCATCAGCAGCACTTCAGCCTTGCTGTACTTGAACCCCGGTCGGAACAGACGATTGACCGCCTCGGTCGCAGCCTTGGTCATCAGGCGCACATCGTTGGTGGGATACGGCAGCTCAACCAGAGCGCCATTGGCGTACTTCGCCTCTTCGGGATTGAACATCCCAGTGCGGATGCTGACGCGGATTTTCTTGCACAGTGAGTTCTGAGCGCGAAGTTTTTCGGCTGCGCGCTGGACGTAGGTCGCCACCGCTTCTTTGATAGGTTCAATGGTGGTCAGGCGCTTGCCAAACATCCGGCTGGAACAGATTTCCTGCTTTGGCGGCTCGGCCTCGCCCAACTCCAGACAGCTGAGTCCGGAGAGCTCACGTACCGTCTTCTCGATCACAACGCTGAATTTCTTCCCGAGCATCGTTGGGTCTGCCGTGGCCAGGTCCATCGCGGAAAGGATGTTCATGGCTTCAAGGTGGGCTTTCATCTTTCGCCCTACGCCCCACACCTCGGACGCTGCGGTATTGCGCAGTACCCAGGCGCGCTTGTGCGGGTCACACAGGTCAACGACGCCGCCCGTGTAGGACTGCAGGCGCTTGGCGGTGTGGTTCGCCAGCTTGGCCAAGGTTTTGGTGGGGCCGATGCCGACGCCAACCGGGATGCCAGTTGATCGGTGTACCGCGGTGCGGATTGTTCGGCCAAACGCGGTTAGGTCCCCAGGCATGCCGGTCAGATCGGCGAAGGCCTCATCAATGCTGTAGACCTCAACAGCCGGAACCATGGACTCAATAACCGTCATGACCCGCTCGCTGATGTCGCCATATAGCGCGTAGTTGCTGCTGAACGCCACAACCCCGTTTTGACGCAGCACGTCCTTTATCTGGAAGTACGGCGCACCCATCTTCACGAACTCTTTAGCATCGTAGCTTCTCGCAATGACACAGCCGTCGTTATTAGACAGCACCACGATGGGAGTTTTGGATAGGTCAGGCCGAAAAACGCGCTCGCAGCTTGCGTAGAAGCTGTTGCAGTCAATCAGCGCGAAGACGGGCTCACGACTTGTCATGATCGCGCACGCTGTATTTCACAACGCCCCAGATCACCAGTTCGTCGCCTTCCATTACATAGCGCGGAGGGTATTTGCTGTTTTCAGATTGCAGGATGAAAGAGTTATCGCGCATGTGCAGGCGCTTGCACACGGGCTCGGAATTGAGCGCCGCGATGACAATATCACCGTGCTCGGCATACAGGCTGCGATCAACGATTACGAGGTCGCCGCTGTAGATCCCGGCACCCTGCATGCTGTCGCCGTCGATCTTGACCAGGTAAACGTGCGGCGCTCGGATGTCGAACAGCTCGTCGAGGGAGATATGCTTTTCGATGTGATCGGCGGCAGGTGATGGAAAGCCCGCAGGCACATGAAATGAATAAAGAGGGAGCTTTTCGCCCCCTGTCGAGAGCGGGCCAAGGATGGTAACGGTCATGATGCTAACCTAGCGCTAAATACTGTATGAACGTACAGTTAACGATTTCGGCCGCTTGCGGTCAATCTCATACTTAGGAAATTTCGACGGGTGACATCATGTGCGGACGCTACTCGATCTACGAGGCGATGGATCACTATCTGAAGGAGCTGGGCTCGAAACAAATCGTGATCAACGGCTACGACGAATGGCCGATTGAGCGCTACAACGTTGCGCCCACGACCAAGGTGCAGATCATCCGGAGCACAGACGAGGGCCTCAGCATCGACAAGGTCCGCTGGGGATGGTCGCCGTTTTGGGCGAAGGGGAAAAGGCCTGACCCGATCAATGCACGGGTGGAAACGGTGACAACAGGGAAGTATTTCAAGCAGCTCTGGCCGAACGGCCGGGTGATTGCACCAGCGAATGGCTGGTTTGAGTGGGTGAAGGATCTGGACGACCCGAAGGTCAAACAGCCCTACTTCATTCGATTGAAGAGCCAGGCACCGATGTTTTACGGCGCCCTGGCACAGGTGACGCCCGGGCTTGAGCCGCAAGACGAGGATGGGTTTGTGATAATCACTGCGGCGAGTGATCAGGGCATGGTGGACATTCACGACCGGCGACCGCTTGTGCTGACGCCGGAGCATGCCAACGAATGGCTGGACCCAGAGCTGTCACCCACACGAGCGGAAGGAATCGCCAAAGAGTGCTGCCGGCCGGTGGACGACTTCGAGTGGTATCCGGTGAGCCGCGCAGTGGGGAATGTGCGAAACCAGCGGCCGGGGCTGATCCTACCGTTGGATAGAAATTGCTAGGCCCGACATCAGTGAATTCAGGGTGGCGGAAACCACATCGGCACAGGACAGCTACTCTGCCGTGTCAGCCTGGCGCCGTAACCATCCGTAAGAGAATTTTGGATGAAGCCGGCAATGATAACAACCTGGGGCGCGGGGTAGTTTTGGACAGTCTTTTGGAGGATATGTACGGATTAGCAGGTGTATTGGGAAATTGGGATTCAGGGGCTTTGCGGGGTGGCTGACACCCCTAAAGCCCCCTAAAAAACCTGATTTGGTACAGAAAGTGGTACGGCCTCACACCCCTGCATATCCCCACTGAACGTCCCGTCACGTCGTGGCTAAGTCCCACTATCTTTAGGTGACCGCTGGAAATATTCGAGGGCGCGCCTAACCTGTTTCCTTACCCGCTTTGGTTGTCGAGAATGGGCTCATGCATCAGAACAAAATTTTGGCCTTCGCCCTGATCTGCAGCATTTCTTTCGTCGCAGTAGCCGCCCCCTCCTTAAACGAGCTGAAAAAAGAAGGTGCGCGGGATGGAGCCCGATATGCGCAAGATTCCCGAGACAACGGGATAGAGGTAGACAGAGTCGTCTGCATAGTTGGGATGTCTGCGGAAGACAATAGTAGGCCCGAACTCAGCCAGGCTGAAATCGAAGCCTACGCTGCGGCATTTGGCAATGCATGCATGGGCCGCAAAGTTTTCTAGCCGCTCTCCATCGATCTTTAGGCCCAGCGTGGCATGGTTTGGAACGCCAGGATGCTGGAGTCCGCCGCGCAACCACGGAGATCACAGAGTGCTGCGGGATTTTCTACCCCTTATTCATACCTATATGCGACTGCAAAACGAGGGCATCGCGAACGGTCCTATTGCTATGTCATCCGCGAGATATCAGCTTGTGCAATTTTGCATTCCGCTATCGCAGCACTTGCCGTCACCCTCTACACACCTAACCATACACGCCTCAAACCCCGACTTCTGCGAGCAGCAGACAAAGCAGCTTATGGGATCATTCAATGCTTCCAGTATCTCTTCTTTAGTTTTAACTTTAATAGCACTACTCCGAACATAAAGTGCATATTTTTCTCCGTTCGCCTCGATGGTAATTTTTACATCGCCCGCACTTTCCCTCGACACACCAATAGAGTCATCCATTATTAAGCCTCAATGAGTAGCTACGCACTATTTGCGCCAAATAAATATAGCGCACCATACAAAAAAGCAAAGCCAATGAAGAAGGAAAGCACCCATACGCAATAATAAAACGAACTAATAAATACGTTATATATTACTTCTCATGGAGGCCGTAACAAACTTGAGCCAACGTCTTCAAGACTGTCGCGGTTCACGGAAATCCCTTTACACCTAAACCTCCAACACATGGAGACACTTTCGGGATCATACCTGTGGAAGTTGTACCAAAAAAATAATAAGGCGAATCTCACGCCAGCGCCCGCCGCACGCCTTCGGCAATGACTGCCGGTGCATATGGGTTGCCGCCGTTCTCATGCTTGATGATTGCGGTGACGACGGCGAGCAGGACACGCGAGTCCCGAATTGTGATGCTTTCGTTCGGCATTACCCCAGCAGCGGCAGATACCTGCTTGATGTACGCCTCGGTGTTGTTCTCGACCGAGGGTGCCCACCGGTTGATCGTCTCGCGCACGGTGTCGATGCCTTGAAGGCCGACGCCCGGCATACCGTCCTTGCCGCGATAGTTGATCAGCAGCTTGGCCAGGGCGCGGATTCCGTTCTCTGGCGCGTCGAACCGGGCGAAACGTGGCTTGGTGACGCCCTCCTCGATGCCGATCTGACCCTGCCAGTCATTGCGAGGGTTGAAGTCGATGTTTCCCGGGTTGTTATTGCGAATTCCGCGTGAAATCGTAGGCATAGGAGTCCTTGCCTGCTGAATTGCAGGCACAAAAAAACCGCTCAAGGCGGCCTAGTTCATTTACTGTGTTCCAGAGTCATAGGCCCGAACGGAGGGGCATCACATGCACAAGGAGAAACACCATGAGGTTGAAGCTCGTACTTTTATTACTGGTCGCAACAATCGCCGGTTGCGCCAACTTCAGCCAGGGTGGCTATAGAGGAATACACAACGCAGGGACCATCCCGTGTAACGCGACTCCGCCGAATCAGCCTGGATGCTACTAAGGTGTAATTCTGTTGCCGTTTCTTTTCTCCAGACGAAAAGATCCCGCTCAGAGGCGGGCTCCGTTGTGTTATCGAGTTGTGAGGTTGAGTCAGCTCATTGGATCGTCATGGGCTGGCGATGCAACGACGGCCAAGACCTCCTTGAGTTCTTGCCACGGATAGTTGCCCATCCCCGACGCAGAGCAACTGTCGAGGTGCTGGAATGGGCGGCCAGCGTCGTCAACGGTCTGAGCATTAAGGCACTGGCAACAGAGTATGAAGCTTCCAAACAGCGACCATCGCCCCGTCCAGCCAATCAGCCTAGCGCTCAGCACGTCACTCTTGCTCAGCTCTTGGCAGTACCGGTTCACATCTAATACCTCGTACATCACACATCTCCATATGCGCTGGCACGGAACATCCTAATTCCTGCCTAAATCATCTATAGCTCATACGTCGGGCATGTTTGGATCAATTCGCTATTCGCAAGCCCCCAGGATCATTGAAACGTGATAACCGTGGTGTAGCAGTCAATCCCCAGACGAAGAAAACCCCGAACTCGTCGGGGTCTTGTCATAGCTCCAGTAGCCGCCCACTCGAACGCCTACCCAGAATATAGCGCCCCGCCATCGAGCCGTACCGTCGCCGGTCGTGAGTGCCCGGTAATAGATGGCATCGCACTGGCGGCGGTTGAACTGGCCGGTCGTGTAGATCAGGTCATGCAGGATCGAGGCACGCATGCCGTAACCGACCAGCAATCCGTAGATAGCCAGGGCAATGACGGCGATGATCACCAGCGATGCGCGGACCCACGGATAAGAATCGACCAGCGTCCCGCCAGTCAGCGCGGTGACGGCACACCATCGGCAGATTTCCCGAAGAATGCGGATCGATGCGAGGTCGCTGACGAAGCCAACTGGGACGGTGATCAGGCCATGCACTGGGTCATGAAAGGCCATCGACTGCCGCATCTCCACTTCCCAGCGGCTGATGTAGCGGATGTCGGGCTTTACGTCGAACTTGCCGACGGGTGTTGTCATCGATTTTCTCCGGCACAAAAACCGCTCAAGGTGGACGGGTTAGAAAAATGAAGCTGAATGCGGTTATATTCCGCGTCAGGCCGACGGCCTGAACCGAAAAAATGAGAACTTGCTGACCTAAGGACAGAAGAGAATGAAGAAGGTGATAGCTGCAGTACTGTGCTCAATATGGCTAACAGGTTGCGGAGCCGACGCGGGGAGTCAGTATCTCGGCAAGTGGCAAAACGTGAAGTCAGAAAAACGTACACTTCAAATCGACCGGAATGGCGACAGCTTCATCGTTCGCGAGACCTCTCCAAGCATGTTAAACGGCGAGATGAAGACCCAAAACCTACCAGCGACGATCAAAGACGGGATCCTTCAAGTAAATGGGCAGATGACAATCAGCCTCGTAGTCGATAAAGCCAGCGGTCACCTGACCGGGCCTGGAATGGAATACAAAAAGCTCGATTGAAAAAGCAAAAAGCGCCTGCGACCTAGCGGGCGCTAATTTCCCCGGCATTTATCGATCGCGCAGGACACCGACCGCTGGATCTCCACCTCCCAGCGGCTGATGTAACGGATGTCCGGCTTTACGTCGAACCTGCCGACGGGTGTTGTCATGATTTTTCTCCATGCGAAAAAAAGCCCCGCACTTGGCGAGGCTTCTGGCACTTCAATTTACTGGCGTCGGAACCGCCTCAGCTCTGCAGGGCAAATTCCAAGGTTGAACCAGCTGCTAGGTTAAGGCCTGTGAGCGTGAGGGTCACGGCATCTCCGCTAGCTACGATTTGTGCGGGGTCGAAAGCTACCGCTGGATCAACTGTCCAAGTGTTGGAGATCACGTTAACCCCCGTAAAAGCAGGCAGAGCGTCATTCACATCCGATATCATCAAAGTGACGCCATCAACAAAATGATCGACGGGGCCGGTAGTTGTAATCTTGATGGAGTTCGACCCTATATCAATGCTCATCCCTGGAAAGCTTGGCAGCTCGATACCGTCCGCCGCTGTAACAGTTGAGTTGATGAAGAAATTACCCACGTAACCAAAGCTAACTTGGAACTCGGTGCCATAGTTAACTGGCACAGTGGGTGTGGGTGGTGCTGGCTGCGCGACCACACCATTATCGAAAGCGTCATTCAGTGCCTGTGCGGCTGTCAGCGTATTTGTTTCACTGGTCACGTAAGTCAGCATTGCCTTGGCATAAATGGTGTTATCACCAGAAGCCGAGGCTGCGAACTTCTGTCCGATCTCGATCTTGTTCTCGAGCAGTTTGGCATCGTCGCCCGTGCTGTCGCTGATCGAAGAGATGAACTCTTTAACCAGTGCTTCGCGACTATCCAGGTTGTCCAGTCGGCCCTGCCAATACTGACCGCCGGAAACGTCTGCGGTACGACTCAGTACATTTCCATATAGGTTGCTCAAGAAAGACTGATCGCTCACCCCATCCCCCACCAACGATGCGGCCTCAGAGCTGCTTAGAAAGCTGGCAATTACGTCATCAAACTTTACGCCTAAGTCCATCTGGGCATTCCAGTAGGCGAGGCCTGATTTGTCAGGCGCGCGCCCAAATGCTGCGACGTAAAGTGAAGTGATGAGCTGCTGATTCGTGAGTGTGGCCATGTGCGTCGTCCGTGGGGTGGGTCGAAAAACGCCATATTGCCACTACAACCCCAAGGTATGGAAGATGGTCGGCAAACATCACCTATGCAGGCAACTCCAGCACCGGCAGCTCCAGCAAGAACGCCTCAACGGTCGGCTGCTCACGCTCACCGGCCAGCACCAGGGCGAGCTGCTGATAGGCGTAGGCCCAGACCTTCGAGCGCCAGGCGCGAAACGCCTTGCCGTCATTCTGGAATTTTTGCACGGCTGGCTCTTCGGCATAGCTCACTGCTGTAGCGATGCTGTCGTAGCGGGCGGCGACTGCCGCAGCGTCAAGTGTTGCTTGAACGGCTCGCTCATATAGTCTCGAAACCTCATCAACTGGCAGCGTCAACACCTCGACTACCGGAGCAGACGCCAACTTTTCCCAGCCCTCCCCCGTCCAGCGCGCTACCTGCTTGCCGGTCAGCTTCATGGGCTTGGTCGGAGTGCTGCGCACCGGTAGAGCGCCCGCCTCGTCAACCTCCTGCACGCCCGCATACAAGCCCTGCTCGTCCCAAAGATAAAGTTCGATCATGCTGCCTCCAAAACTTTGATATACGCGGTGAGACCCGGCGGCGCGGGCAGGCTGGGCAACGCAAACTGATTGGCCGTGTCATAGCCAAACACCGGCGGCGCCTTGACCAACCGGGCGCTCGCCTGGCCACTGCCTAACGCCAGCAAAAGACCGTTAGCCGCATCGAGAACCGGGCCATATACCAGTCCGTTAGCACTGCTGATGGCGGCAAAGGTCCCGTCTGCGGGCCGGTATACGTAGACGCCCTGTCCGCTCTGCGTGTTGATAAATATCTTGCCGTAAGCAAACAGAATATTGTTGAGCGCAACGGCCGTCGCGCCCAGCGGAAAAGCGGTAAAAGTGAGTGCATCGTCCAGGCTGCGGCGGGTGTGGGTCTGGCTGTTGGTACCGGTTAACAACCATGTGCCTTGGCGGTCGGTGCCAATACCGTAAATATTAGCAATGCCAGTATTTACCCAGGTGGCACCGTAGTCGGTGCTTCGAAACAATGTAGTTGCCGTACTTACCAGCACCGTGCCCGCCAAGTTGGAGCCGATTGAATACGGGTAGGCGTTCGAAGGAATGCCAATCACGACCGCGTTCCAGGTCGCGCCGCCGTCAGTGCTGCGCAAGGCGCTAACGCCATAGTTGGTTAGCGCTAGGAAAATACGCGGCCCCGCACATACGATGTGGGTCCAATCCCCCCCGGCTTGCGCAACCGGGATATTGACGGCCTCCCAGGTAATGCCATCATCTTCGCTACGCAGAACCTTGCGAGGGGTGGCCGAATCGTTGAACCCGCAGATAACCCAATTACCATTTAGGTCAGTATCAATGCTGGTAGTACCACTGCTTGAGCCAAGTCCTGCGGGCATCGTGCAGGGCGTCCATGTCACCCCGCCATCAACACTCCGAGTCAGAGTGAGTGATGCTGCAATCATGGCTATAAGCGTCCCTTTGCCATTGGACTTTAGGAGCCTCAACGCCGAGGAAAGCCCGCTATCACTGCCCTGCCAGGCTTCTCCAACCACCCCGCCGATCAGCCCAACCTGTGCGGCGGCGACCGGGTATACGCTCTTGCTGCGAATGCTACCGTTCGCGGGCAAATACAAAGCCCCCGGATTGCGAGACGTGATGAGCGTGTCGCCGATCTGCTGCCCCGCGTAGCCCCAGTACGGTTTTTTTGCAGCGTCGAGCATGATGGACTGCCCGGTCTTGCCAACCAGCGTATTCGGCACACCAGCAGCCCACTCAACTCCCGTACCCGCAGCATTCACGCGCAACGCCATGAAGGCCTTGCCTGCGATAGAGGGCATACCCGCAGCAGCCTGGGCAGCAGCTGCGGCAGCCTGTGCTGATTCTTTGGCCGCGACAGAAAGCGCCACTTGGTCTTTAGCAAGCTGAACCTGTGCCGCCCCGGCAGCACTGGCATCAGTTACCGCCTTCTGGGCGGCGAGCTTGGCAGTGTTAGCGGTGCTGGCAGATTGCGCTGCTGCGCTTGCTGAGTCGGCAGCCGCAGACTGCGAGCCAGAGACGGCCGTCATGGTTTCGGCCATCCAGGTGATGGCCTGATTCATCTTCAGCGCGAATGGGGGCAGTGCCGCCGCGAAAGTATCTGCTGACGGGCTAAAGTCGTCGCGACCCTCAGCACGCGACGGCGCAGCAGGAAACGGCGCAAATATTGGTGCAACCATTAGATAAGGCCCTCAATGGAAAGCTGGCAATCAGAAACGACCGGCCCGGAATAAATCAGGTCGAGTGATTTGAAAAAGCCGTAGATGATTGTTGCTTCGTACGTTTCCTCGCCGATCCAGACCACTGGCTTCGCGCGGATATCGATGAGCATTTTCTTGATGCTGCTGACGCGATCGGTATCGACGACCACCGGGAAATCGCCGGTGTCGGAGAAGGCTCCCTCAACCACAACCAAGTTGCCGAACTTGTCCCGCTCCTTGCGGCTGTAGTCGGCAATGCCAACTTTGGCGCCATAGGTGGTGGTGCCGATTGGAACAAGCTTGCCGATTACCAAAGCCCCAACAGCAGCGGTTGAGCTGCTGTTGATCGTGACAGTGATGTTCGCCGTCCCGAATGCGGGCATATCGAGAACCACGAAACTTGTCCGCACCTCGATGTCGGCGAAAAACCAGTCGTACCAGTTGTCTACCGCTGCATCGACGAGATTCACTGTTCGGCTGTAAACACGCCCCTCTACAGGATCATCCATGGTGATGGTCACGGACTTGCCCTGGACGTTGAACAGCGCCAGCGAGTTCACGACCGCACCAGGCTTAATGGTCACAGACACCGTGCTTGGCATTGACGTGACCGTTCCAACCACCTCGTCAAACATCCGCCACTTGTTGGTGTATCCAATCTCCATCCAAGTCGGCGGGTTAGCGGCGATCCCCACCAGCGGACTGTCAGTCGTCGTGCTGGCCAGCACCTCATAAACCTTGTGCTGCGCGGCAATAATCTTGCGCACGCCAACGGTGTTGGTGCCGGCCACCCACTCCGGGTAATCGGTTTCAGGTACGTTGGAGCTGACCAGCTTCGCGGGAGTGACCTCAGTCGGTCGGATAAACCTCATGCAGACACTCTCGCTTTTCTGGAGGGTGGCAAGCCTTCTACGTCGAACTTCTCGAACAGCTTCCGGTTTTTATTCAGGTCGACTTTCATCGGGCCCATGATCTGTTTCATCACGTCGATCAGCGTGTCGACCTTGCGTTCCAGTGAGCTGGCTTCTTCGGTTGTCCGGCTTTCCGCAACTGCTTCGCTCGACGTGCCCGATCTAAACGCCTGACTCGGTGTCGTGACATCGAAGACGGGGCCGCCGGCGGCGAAGGCTGGGATCTGAAGGCTGTTCATCTGGTCGAGAGCATCAGTGCCAAACATGCGCACGGCCTCGGCGTTCATGACGTGCTCGCCGTTTGAAAGCCAGGAGAGGATGCTGTCGCTTTTGCCGGTACCTGGTCCCGATACACTTCCGCCATTGGCATAGGCCGGAATCGAGCCATTGGCCTTGGCCGCATTGGCGATCGCCTGTTGAAGCTGAGCTACCGTAAGCGCACCCGAGTTCACCTGGTCGGTCCAATACTTAGCGCCCGCCGCATCGGCAGCCCCGCCCAACGATTGCTGATAGGCGGTTTTGATAGCGTCTTCGATGGCGGCGTTTTTGATCGCGCCTGCGAGCTGGTCATAGCCAATAGCGCCGGTACCGACCTGGCCCTGCCAGTACTGTTTGCCAGGGTACTCAGGTGCACATGACCTTCAACTTGACCCGCCTGGAGCCTGTCGCGATTTCTGCACCGACACGCGAAGCGCTCCCCCAGACCGGCGACGCACTCAATATTCTGGTTGTCGACGACCACCCCGCAAATTGCCTGCTGCTCTGTCAGCAACTGGAGTTTCTCGGCCATCGCTGCGCGGTCGCCGAGCACGGTGCCCAAGGGTTGGCGCTGTGGCTGAAGGATCATTTCGATCTGGTCGTCGCCGACTGCAACATGCCGATCATGAATGGCTACGACCTGACACGGGCGATTCGCGCCCACGAGCAGTCCCATGAACTCCAACGCTGCGCCATCTGGGGCTTCACCGCCAATGCTCAACCCGAAGAGAAGCAACGCTGCCGGGAGGCAGGCATGGACGATTGCCTGTTCAAACCTATTAGCCTGACGTCACTGAGCGAGCGCCTGAACCAGATTCACCCTTTTGCTGCATCCCAGAACCCGATTGCGGATGTGCCCGCAACCACCCGGAACGAGACCTTCAATATGGGAAGCGTGCACGCACTGACCGGCGATCGTCCGGACATGATTCGCCACCTGCTTGAACAATTGCTGCGTAGCAGTCAGGAAGATCGTCACGAACTTGACCAGCTTGGCCCTCAGAGCAACTGCTCGGTTCAAAGCCAAATGGCACACAAGATAAAAGGCGCCGCGCGGATCATCCGGGCAGAAAGTGTGATCGAGGCGTGTGAAGCAATGGAAGCTGCGTGTGCCGATACCGCGCCTTCGAAGGTTATCGACGAATGCCGACAGGCGATGATTAGCGCCATGGCTGATCTTGAGCGGACATTACAGGAAGAGTTGGCCAGAACGGCCTGAAGATCGATGCTGCGGGCAAAATACTACAGGTGACCAAGCGGCAGGCATGGCGCCTGCCGCTTGTGACATCAGGCTACCGAGTTGATCGGTGTTTCCGGATGCCAGGCGTCCATCAGCGGGCTGACTTCAACCTTGGTCAGTTCGCTGCGGCCCTTGAGCCAGCCTTCAACGACTGCACGTTGCTCTTCAGTCACCGAGCCGCGCTTGGCGAGGCAAACCAGACCGAAGTCATCACCGCCAACATAGTCCAGACCATTGGCGTCCATGGCTTCTGTCAGGAAAGCGTCGAGGAATGCGTCGATCGCCTGATCGTCCAGATCTTGCTTGAAGTCCAGGTTCAGCTCAAAACCCAGCTCCTGGAATTCATCCACGCAGAGTTTTTTGCGCAGACGGCGGGAACGGTTAGTGGCCATTGGGACAATCCTCATAAGTAATATCGGGCGGCACTTTATCAGTTTGGACGGGTAAATGCCCGTCTAACAGACTATCTGACGACAAGCCCGTCCCTTGATTGCAAAAAATTCACCACCGGCACCTTAGGGCAGAGCGCAAGTCAGCCAGCGTTGGGGCATAATGCGTCGGTATTTTCAGACGTATTCGACATTTTTCGCGACACTATTTGAGTTACCGCTATCTTTTATCGAGGGAATCCATCCATGCCCTCTCGTTTCCCGTCTTGCAGTAGGGTTTTATTGAATGATCAAATCATTGCGTCCATTGTTTTTTGCCACCCTCCTTTTCCCATTGGCGATGCCGGTACACGCAGAGCCGATCAACACTTCACTCCCTCCCAAGATTCAGCAAGCGCTCAAGGCCAGCAAGCTCGGTAACGATGCACTGTCGCTGGTAATGCTACCGCTCAACGGCCCGGGAACTCCGACCGTGTTCAACGCAGATGTATCCGTGAACCCGGCTTCGACCATGAAGCTGGTGACCACTTACGCTGCGCTGGAAATGCTCGGCCCGACCCACCAGTGGAAAACCGAATTCTTCACTGACGGCACGCTCAATAACGGCGTACTTCGCGGCAACCTCTACCTCAAAGGTGGCGGTGACCCCAAATTGAACATGGAAAAACTCTGGCTGCTGATGCGTGATCTGCGTGCCAACGGCGTGCAGCAGGTCACCGGTGATCTGGTGCTCGATCGTAGCCATTTCGTACAGCCGCAACTGCCGGTGTTCGATGACGACGGCAACGACAAGAACAAGCCTTTCCTGGTCAAGCCCGATTCGTTGATGGTCAACCTCAAGGCGCTGCGTTTTGTGACCCGCAACGATGGCGGCAAGGTGCTCGTATCAGTCGAGCCACCCATCGCCAGCATCCGTATCGACAATCAGGTCAAGGCCGTTGCCTCGAAACAATGTGCCGGTGACGTGCGCTATAACCCGGTGCCACAGGTAGATGGCAGTGTTCTGGTCACCGTCAGCGGCCAGTTGGGCGATGGCTGCAACTCGCAAACCTACCTGTCACTGCTTGACCACCCGACTTACGCCGCAGGCGCAGTCCGCGCCATCTGGCAGGAACTGGGCGGCAGCATTCTGGGCAAGGACCGCGTCGACGTAGTACCGGGCAGTGCCAAGCTGCTGGCCAAGGCCTTCTCCCCCGATCTGGTTGAAGTCATCCGCGACATCAACAAGTTCAGTAACAACACCATGGCCCAACAGCTGTTCCTCAGCCTGGGCTCTGAGTTCCGCAACGAAGCCGACGGTGATGATGCGAAGGCAGCACAACGGGTGATCCGCCAATGGCTGGCGAAAAAAGGCATCACCGCGCCTCATCTGGTCATGGAAAATGGTTCGGGGTTGTCACGAGCCGAACGGGTCAGCGCCCGGGAAATGGCGATCATCCTGCAAGCTGCATGGAAGAGCCCTTATGCTGCGGAGTTCATGAGCTCAATGCCGTTGGCGGGTATGGACGGCACCATGCGCAAACGCCTCAAGCGCACCCCGCTGTTGGGTGAAGCTCATATCAAGACCGGCACACTCAACACTGTGCGCGCCATCGCAGGCTTCAGCCGCGATAGCAATGGCAATACCTGGGCGGTCGTCGCCATCCTCAACGACCCTCGTCCTTGGGGTGCGTCATCGGTACTGGATGAGGTGTTGGTCGAGCTGTATCGCCAGCCGAAGCTGGCGAACAACACGGTATCGATTCAGGCGCAGTAACGGTAGGAGCTGCCGAAGGCTGCGATTAGCGGCCTGTCAGGCAGACCGCTTTCGCGGCCGTCGTAACCTCCGACGGCTCCTACAGGTCCAGCTTTGGTCCTTACTTCGCAGTGATCTTCCAGGCCCGGTGAATCTTGCTGTTACGCGCAAAATCCGGGTCGATGGTTTGCGCACTGATTTCTTCTACCGCATAGCGCTGGGCTAGATTTTCGTCCAGCACGAACTTGCGGAAGTTGTTCGAGAAATACAGCACGCCACCCGGCGCCAGCCGAGCCATCGCCAGGTCAAGCAACTGCACCTGATCGCGCTGCACGTCGAAGATGCCTTCCATGCGCTTGGAATTGGAGAACGTCGGCGGATCGATAAAGATCAGGTCGTACTCTTCGCGACACGCCTCCAGCCAGACCATCACGTCGCCCTGCTCCAACCGGTTCTTGTCGGAGAAGCCGTTCAGCGAGAGATTGCGACGCGCCCAATCCAGATAGGTACGCGACAAGTCGACGCTGGTGGTGCTGCGCGCGCCGCCCTTGGCTGCATGCACGCTGGCAGTCGCGGTGTACGAATACAAGTTGAGGAAGCGCTTGCCCGCCGCTTCACGCTGAATACGCATGCGCATGGCGCGGTGATCGAGGAACAGACCGGTATCCAGATAGTCGGTCAGATTGACCAGCAACTTGACGCCACCCTCGTTGACCTCCAGAAACTGCCCCTGAGCGCTCTGACGTTCATATTGCTTGGTGCCGCTCTGACGCTCGCGGCGCTTGATCACGACGCGGTTCTTGTCGACATTCAGCGCCTGGGGAATAGCCGCCAACGCATCGAACAAACGCGCCGAAGCCTTTTCCGGATCAATCGACTTGGGCGCGGCGTATTCCTGCACATGCACCCAGTCCTGATACAGATCGATGGCCAGGGAGTACTCCGGCATATCAGCGTCATACACGCGGTAGCAGTCGATACCGTCGCGACGGACCCACTTGCCCAGAAGCTTGAGATTTTTCTGCAGACGATTGGCAAACATCTGCCCGCCTTCGCTCAAGCGCGGCTGCTCGACAACCACTGGAGCCGGTTTGATCGGGTTGCCATTCTTGTTGTACTTCTCGTACTTGCCGGGGGTAACCAGCGGGCTGGTGTCTTCGGACTCGACCTGTTCACGCTCGACCTGACGCTGCTCCGCAGTACGGCGCTCGCCTGTGACGAACTGATCTGGCACTACTTTGATCAGCAACAGCTTGCAAGGCAGCGCGCCGTTCCAGAACGCATATTGCTTGTGGCTACGGATACCCATGCGCTTGCCCAGATCCGGCGCACCGGTGAAGACGGCTGCCTCCCAGTTCATGCACGCCTGACGCAAACGCTCGCCGAGATTCTGATAGAGATACAACAGGCTCGCTTCGTCGCCCAGTCGCTCGCCGTAAGGAGGGTTGCAGATCACCAGGCCTTTCTGATTCTGGTCCGGGCGCGGCTCGAAGGTCGCGACTTCGCCCTGATAGACCTTGATCCACTCGCTCAGCCCGGCACGTTCAATGTTGTTACGGCCTGGCTGAATCAGACGCGGGTCCGCTTCATAACCGCGAATCCACAGTGGTGGCTTGGCCAGACCCGCTTCAGCGCGGGCCAGCGCCTCGTCATGCAGTTTGCGCCACAGTGCCGGGACGTGACCCAGCCATGCGGAAAAGCCCCAGCGCTCGCGCTTCAGGTTCGGCGCGATATCCGCAGCGATCATCGCCGCTTCAACCAGGAACGTACCCACACCGCACATCGGGTCAGCCAGCGCCCCGCCTTCGGAGGCAATACGCGGCCAGCCGGCACGGATCAGGATGGCGGCGGCAAGGTTTTCTTTCAGCGGCGCAGCGCCCTGCTGCAAGCGGTAGCCACGCTGGTGCAGGCTATGACCGGACAGGTCCAGGGAAAGAATCGCCTCGCCACGGTCCAGACGCAAATGAACACGCAGGTCCGGATTGAGCTTGTCCACCGAAGGGCGTGAGCCGTCTGCGGTACGCAGCTTGTCGACGATAGCGTCCTTGACCTTCAACGCACCGAAATGGGTGTTATCGATGCCCGAGCCGTGCCCGCTGAACTCGACGGCCAGGGAACCGTCAGGCTCCAGATGATCATGCCAGTCGACGTGCAGGACGCCGTTGTACAGGTCCTCGGCATCCTTCATCGGGAAGCGCTTGAGTACCAACAGCACCCGGTTGGCCAGACGAGACCAGAGGCATAGGCGGTAGGCGGTCTCCATGTCGGCGCTGCCGCGAATGGCCGAGGTGTGTTCGCGGGTTTCCTCGAGGCCAAGCGCAGTGGCTTCCTCGGCAAGCAGCCCTTCCAGGCCTTTAGGGCAAGTGAGGAAAAGTTCGTAACGATCCGACATGAATATTCCAGGGCCTGAGCCGTAAGCGGCGGGCAACGCATTGCCCGACCAGAGTTAAAACAGACGTCTTTCTTGGAGACCGCCTGCGTGGCACACAAGTCGTGCCGAGCCAGCACCTGAACCATCAAGGTAAAGTGCCAGCCTGTCCCGGCCACGTGGCCTAAGGACATTAGAAAAAATAACTATTGAGCATGACAACAGCGGCAATAAAAAGTCACATCGCGACCCTTCGTCGAATTACGGCTACTTGCACCCGGCCATCATTCGCATTTGCAACAGTGCCGCGACATCCTCTGCAAGCCTTGCCAATGAAGGCTTACAGAAATTATCAGTTTTGAAACACCTGTTTCTTATGTTCTGGTTAGCACAAATGTGACGTGCTTATGACAAAACGATCATTCACAGGGCCCGATCCATTGGTTAGAAATCACCACAGGTTGTCATCGCAACGGTGGCAACACCAAGCCCGCGACGCCGGCAGCGGGTACCAACGGCAGAAAATTTTCTGCCCGACCTCGACATGAGGTCCCAGGGACATAACAGTCAACAAACGAGGGCAACACCCTATGAGAAGACTTAAGCGTGATCCGTTGGAAAGAGCATTTTTACGCGGATATCAATTTGGTGTTCATGGTAAATCCCGTGAGCTTTGCCCCTTTACTCTACCGTCGGTGCGCCAAGCCTGGATCAATGGCTGGCGAGAAGGACGTGGCGACAACTGGGACGGTATGACCGGCACTGCGGGAATCCACAGACTCAACGAACTTCACGCGGTCGGATAATCAGGTTAATTTCCGACCAGTCCATCTAAAATTGTTGAAATCGATCTAAACCAGAAGCGTCCCATCCGGGCGCCGGGCGTAAAGCCCAAGGGGTTCCTTTTGGAACCCCTTTTTTTTGTCCGGCGGCTTTTAATAACGAAGAGGCTTAGCCCTTAGGCATGGCTGCAATGGCGTCCACGGACTGCCGAATCAGCGCCGGGCCTTTGTATATGAAGCCTGAGTAGATCTGCACCAGACTGGCACCTGCGGCGATTTTCTCAGCCGCATGCTTGCCCTCTGTAATCCCGCCCGCTGCGATGATTGGCATCCGCCCCGCCAATTTAGCCGCAAGCACCTTGACGGTGTGCGTGCTCTTCTCACGAACCGGAGCGCCGGACAACCCGCCCGCCTCATCGGCATGGGGCAAGCCTTCGACACCCTCACGACTGAGTGTGGTGTTGGTGGCGATCACCGCATCCATACCGGACTCGATCAGTGCTGCGGCGACCAGCACGGTTTCTTCGTCCGTCATGTCGGGGGCGATCTTGATCGCCAGCGGCACACGTTTGCCATGCTGCTGGGTCAGAACGTCCTGACGCACGCGAAGCGCCTCCAGCAATTGCTTGAGGGAGTCACCAAATTGCAGGCTACGCAGACCGGGGGTGTTGGGTGAGCTGACATTGACGGTGACATAACTGGCGTGGGCGTAAACCTTATCCAGGCAGATCAGATAGTCATCCACAGCGCGCTCGACCGGCGTATCGAAGTTCTTGCCGATATTGATACCCAGGATGCCTTTGTAGCTGGCGGCCTGGACCCGGGTGACGAGGTTATCTACGCCGAGGTTGTTGAACCCCATACGATTGATGATCGCCTCGGCATGAGGCAGCCGGAAGATACGAGGTTTGGGGTTGCCCGGTTGCGGGCGTGGGGTCACGGTGCCTATTTCAACGAAGCCGAAACCCAACTGAGCGAAGCCATCGATCGCCGCACCGTTCTTGTCCAGCCCGGCCGCAAGCCCGACCGGATGGGGGAAGTCCAGCCCCATGACATTGACTGGCAAGCGCGCGGGCGCCTTGCTCAGCAAGCCGTTGAGCCCCAACCGACCACCAGCGCCGATCAGATCCAGCGACAGGTCGTGTGAGGTTTCCGGGGAGAGTTTGAACAGTAACTGGCGGGCCAGGTTATACATGGGCGGGCGCGGCTCGTGAAAAGCTGAATTCAGGGCGGCGATTATAGACGGCTTGGGCGGTTCCACGCGAGGCATGTGCGCAGGTTTTGACGGTGACTAAGCGCCCGGTCCTTGTAGGAGCTGCCGGAGGCTGCGAAAAGCGGCGTGATAATCAAATTGCCTTCGCAGCCTTCGGCAGCTCCTACAGGGGTCGTCGCTGTCATGCGGCAAATCGCAGGCAAAGAAAAGCCCGGCATAAGCCGGGCTTTTCTATTGAAGCGAGGAAAGCAGGCTAATTACTTAGCTTGTGCTTCAACTTCAGCTTCTACGCGACGGTTTACTGCGCGGCCAGCGTCAGTTGCGTTATCAGCAACTGGGCGGGATTCGCCGTAACCAACCGAGTTTACGCGGCTAGCGCCAACACCGTACTGGTTAACCAGAACCTGTTTAACGGCGTTTGCACGACGCTCGGACAGTTTCTGGTTGTAAGCGTCAGGACCGACGGAGTCAGTGTGACCTTCAACAGTGGTGGTGGTGGATGGGTACTGTTGCATGAAGTCAGCGAGGTTCTTGATGTCGCCGTAGCTGTTAGGCTTGACTACGGATTTGTCGAAATCGAACTTCACGTCCAGCTCAACACGTACAACTTCAGCAACTGCTGGGCAGCCATCAGCGTCAACGGTAACGTTGGCTGGGGTGTCCGGGCACTTGTCGACGTTGTCGCACACGCCGTCGTTGTCGCTGTCGGAGCACACTTCAGCTACTGGAGCTGGTGCTGCTTCAACTTTCTTGGAGCCGCCACCGAAGTTTACGCCGATACCGACGCTTGGAGCCCACTCGGTGTCGCCTTGGTCGATGTTGTACTGAGCTTCAACGCCAGCACGGGCATAGAAGTTGTCAGTGAAGTACAGCTTCGCGCCGCCGCCAACATTGGCGAAGGTGGAGCCGTTACGACCGCCACGGCCGTCTTGGCCCAGGCTCTGGTCGGAGAAACCAGCCGAAACGTACGGACGCAGCATGTCGCCCGGGTTGTTGAAGTGGTACAGAGCGTCCAGAGCTGTGTTCGAGCCCTTGATGTTCTTACCGCTGTCGCTACGCACGTTGTGGACTTCGTCGTAACCCAGACGTACTTCAACGTCGTCGGTCAGGAAGTAGCCTACGGAGCCGCCGAACAGGTTGCCGTCGTTTTTAAAGTTACGGGCGCTGTCGTAGTACTCTTTCTTGGCGAAGCCTTCGATTTCGACTGCGCCTTGGCCTTGAGCCAGAGCGCCGAAAGATGCCGCGGCAACAATAGTACCAATGGCCAAGCCCAAGGTGTTTTTCAGTTTCATCCGTTAAATCCCCATCTGGTGATTGTAAAGCAGTCCCACGTATCCGGGGACAACTCATCGGCAAGTCTATCAGAACTTGCCTGCTCGTTAGAGATATTTGCACCGAGTTAAGTTTCGGTAATACCTGCAAATTTCTCACGTAATTTATCCAAAGCCCGCTTGTAGCGCATTTTCGTTGCGCTCAAGCCCATGTGCATGATGTCTGCGATCTCCTGAAACTCCAGTTCTGCTACGAATCTCAGCACCAGAATCTCTCGATCAATCGGGTTCACATGCACAAGCCAGCGATCAAGTCCGCCCCGCTCTTCAGGTTTTGGCGTCTTCTCTTCGGACGCTTCCTCAAGTGGATCCAGACTCAGCGCGTCCATCAAGCGACGCTTACGCCGTTCCTTTCTGTACTGCGTGATGCATTCGTTATAGGTGATGCTGTAGAGCCAGGTTTTGAACTTCGATTTACCCTCGAAATTCTTCAAGCCATACAACACCTTAAGCATCACTTCCTGACAGACATCGTCAGCATCGCGATCGTTCCCTAAATATCGTGCACAAACGTTAAATAATGTTCTCTGGTAGCGACGCATCAGCTCTTCGTAAGCCCGCGTCACGTGAAAAAGCTCGACATGCGCGCGCGCAACCAGCTCCTCATCCGAGAGCTCGCGGGGGTCGTAGCGCATCGATAGCGATTGGGGGTTATTCAAAACAAGTCGTGCCGACAGTCAGGTCAATGGCCGCCACGGTCCGTATTCCGGAGATTCGTGGCGGCATAGAGTAGCAGGTTAGCCGATTAACGGCTGCTCACTCGCTGCTCCAGAAGGACTCTGTTGGACAATGACACCAACTCCCCTTCGTCTGTCAGCAGAGTGGTTTTCACCGTACCAATTTCTTCAATATGGCCTTCGACATCGCCCACACGCACTTGTTGCCCAACCTGATACAACTCCCGCACATAAATACCCGCCAGGATCTGCCCGGCCAATTCACGACTTCCAAGCCCCATGGCCAGCGCAATCGCCAGACCAACGGTAATCAAAACGATCACGATCACGTGGTTCAGCAGATCAGTCTTGACCTCAAGCTGACTGATTGCCACCGAAATACTGATGATGATCACCAGGCCCTGGGCAATGCGCCCCAGCCCGGCTGAATAATCGAGCCCTACACCTTCGGCAGCGCCGCGCACCAGGCCGTTGACCAATTGTGCCAGTAGAACCCCGACCAGCAGCACCAGTGCCGCGCCAAAGACTTTCGGCAGGTACAGCGCCAGCATGTCCAGCGTTGCGGAAACCCGCTCCAGACCCAGCGACTCGGCGGCCGAGACCAGAAAAATCAGCAACACGAACCAGTAGACGATCTTGCCAATCAGCGTCGAAATCGGCACCTGGATGCCTGCGCGGCTGATCAGCTTGGTCAGACCGGTCCCACCCATCAAGCGATCAAGACCCAGCTTGGCGAGCAATTTGGACAGCAACGTGTCGAGCAACTTGGCAACGACGAAGCCCAGCAACACCACAACCAGTGCGCCGAACAGGTTCGGGATGAAGTTTGCAACTTTGGTCCACAATGCAGTCATTGCGGCAACCAGACTCTGAGTCCAGAGATCCAATTCCATGTTCAATCAGCCTTATCGACAGGACGAGCAGTAGATTTCTTGAGGCGTGAAACCGGTGCGACGTGGGCAGAACCGTTGTTCAGGGCAATCATCATCGCCTCCGACCAGCGACCCAACAGACTGAACAACACACCCGCGCCGACCTGGCGATTGGCGGTTTTCAGAACGCGCCCCAGACACGCGTCATCATCCCGGCTGGAGGATGACGATTTCAGCATGTCACGTAAAGATTCTTCAAACGGATCGTGCATCAGGCACCTCTCGTAACGTCCAGCAAAGACGCGAGCCAATCTGGACGAGTCACAAAGCGATCACCAGCCATTGTTGAAAATGTCATCGTTACACCCAACGCAAGCGTCTAAACAGCCACCATTGCCCCAACGCGACACCGGCAATCAACACGCACGCCACCAGAAATCCGTAGGGGCTGGATGAGCCGGGAATACCACCAACGTTGATACCCAACAAACCCGTCAAAAAACTCATAGGCAGGAAGATTCCGGTGATGATGCCGAAGCGATACATGGTGCGGTTCATGCGCTCGCGCAGGCGTCGGTCTTCGGACTCAAGCACCAGCCCCACTCGCTCTCGGGTCAGTTCCAGCTCTTCCAGGTAGCGCGTCAGGCTGTTGTTCAGCTCGTTCCAGTAGTCGGCGTCATCTTCGACAAACCAGGGTAATTTGCTGCGACTGAGCTGACCGTATATGTCCCGCTGTGGCCCCAGAAACCTTCGCAACCCGGCGGCTCGACGACGGATATGCAACATCTGCCCGTGATCGGGGGTATACCGTTCGTCGGCATCTATTTTTTCTTCCTCCTCATCCACCGCTTCGGTGAGGTCCCCGACCAGCGCCTGGACCTTGTCGGTCAGGTATTGAGCCAGGTAGAGGATGAGTTCGGAGGCGGTTTTCGGGCCTTTGCCTTCGTTTAACTGTTCGATGAGTTCATCAGTGGCGCGTAATGGCCGCAAACGCAGAGAAATGACCTGCTGCGTTGCCGCAAAAATCCGCACCGAGACCATGTCTTCCGGCTCGGCGCCGGGGTTGAGATTCACCCCGCGCAGGAACAGCAGCAGTTTTTCATCCGGCAACGGCAGCAGGCGCGGACGGGTGTTCTCCTCAAGCAGCAGATCGCAGGCGAACTCACTCAAACCACTGGCGGTGCGCAGCCAGCTGTGGGTTTGCGGGTGGCCCCGGTCCCAATGCAGCCAGACACTTTCGTGTGGCTGCAGCTGCAGGCAATCCAGTTCGGTGCGGGCGATGAAACGTGCCCCACCCTTCCCGTCCAATACGAGGGCATGGACCAGCCCCCACTGCGCATTTGTTTCATCAAACATCAGAACTTCGCTTATTCCGGCATTTTCAGGGGGGATGGAGAGACGATGATGCCGTTGTTATCGGCGTACACATACTCACCGGGCCGGAAAGTCACGCCCGCAAACGTCACTGCCAAATCCAGATCGCCAGCGCCGCGCCTGTTGGAGCGCAATGGATGGCTGGCCAGGGCCTGCACGCCCAAATCAGTTTGCGCCAGCATGTCCACATCTCGAACGCAGCCATAGATCACCACACCCTGCCAGCCGTTATGCGCAGCCCGCTCGGCAATCATGTCGCCAAGCAAGGCGCAGCGCAGGGATCCCCCACCGTCCACGACCAGCACTTTGCCTGAACCATCCAGCTCGGCCAGCTCCTTGACTCGGGAGTTGTCCTCGAAGCACTTGACGGTCACGATCTGGCCGCCGAACGAGTCACGGCCGCCGAAATTGCTGAACATCGGTTCGACGACCTGAATCAGGTCCGGGTAGGCATCGCATAAATCTGGAGTGATGTAGTGCATGACGTAACTCCTGTAGGCGAAAGATCAATTGCTTGGCTAACTGGAACACCCAGCTTAGCTGGCCGTTCGCGAAGCTGGGTCGTAGCTTAGTCGCAACCCCTGCTCAGCGAAATCCCTCAAAGTCAGTCAACCGCAGCCATCTGCGCTTGCGACAGCTCTGGTACAGCCAGGGAGCCCTGGTTCAGCCAGCCTGCCACCAGCGGCCAGACCTCGCGCTGCGCGCTTTTGCTGACCAGCATTTGCACATGATCGAAGTTATCGCTGAAACCCTGCTCGCGCCCCAGACAGAGGAACGTACGCTGCCCGGAGCCAATCTGGTCGAAGAGCTTGCGGCAGGCCCACTCCGGATCCTGAAAGTCGCCCGCAGCGGCCACGGCCAGGACCGGGACTTCAACCTTGGCCAGCCCGGCCCACCAATCAGTCTCACGATCCCCGAACCGGCCGAACAGACCGTGCCAGCGCAGGCTTTCCAACACCAGTCCGATGGGCTCGTCCTCCGGACCACGCTTGAAACGCGGGCCGGAGATGTGGTCGAAAGGCTTGAGCATCAAACGTGCAGCCCATTGCACCGGCGGGATTTTCAACGGCCAATAGTCGCGACTGACCTGGCTGCCGAACATCGCCACCGATGCAGCGCCCGCAGGACCGAGATATTCCCCGCCCAATGCCGCCGCGAGTGTGGTGCCGCCCAGGGAGTGGCCGATCCAGTGTGGGATCTGGCCACTCTGCTCGCGCACAAACGCCGCAATGGCCGGCACATCGTAACGGGCGTAATCGGCGACCCGGTTATAGCGGTAAGCCTGATTGCGCGCCGACAGACCGTGCCCGCGCATTTCCGGGATCCACACATCAAACCCGGCGCGCGCCAGATAAGCGCCCAGGCCAATGCCCTTGGGGGAGTACCAGAAACGCCGATTGGAAAAGCTGCCGTGCAGCAAAATGACCGGCACCCCGCGCACGTCAGGCTGCGCCACAAGCCCCAGGCGAGTGACGGCGATTTCAACACTGTAATCAGGGCTGTTGGCGGGCTTGAGGCGGTATACGTCCTCGATCAGATCGCCACAACGCTCGGCACTGATCAAAGCCACGGGAAAGAGATTGCTGCTGCTTTGCATATTGCTCAAACGATAGAAGGACGGCTCACGAGAACCGTTCGGGTAAACATGAAAAAGCCCCGATCTGCCGGCTAGACAGATCGGGGCCTCACTCGATCAGATCAGACAGGCGCCTGAGCTTCTGCCAGGAAGAACCAGGTTTCCAGGACGGAATCGGGGTTCAACGAAACGCTTTCAATGCCTTGATCCATCAACCAGCGCGCCAGATCAGGGTGGTCCGAAGGGCCCTGACCACAGATGCCGATGTACTTACCGGCTTTATTACAAGCCTGGATTGCATTGGACAGCAGCTTCTTCACCGCCGGGTTACGCTCATCGAACAGATGGGCGATCACCCCGGAGTCACGGTCCAGGCCCAGCGTCAGCTGAGTCAGGTCGTTGGAACCGATGGAGAAGCCGTCGAAGTACTCAAGGAACTCTTCAGCCAGAATTGCGTTGGACGGCAGTTCGCACATCATGATGATGCGCAAACCGTTTTCACCGCGCTTGAGGCCATTCTCGGCCAGCAGATCGATCACCTGGCTCGCTTCGCCCAGAGTCCGCACGAACGGCACCATGATCTCGACGTTGGTCAGGCCCATTTCCTCACGCACACGCTTGAGGGCACGGCATTCCAGCTCAAAGCAATCACGGAAGTTTTCGCTGATGTAGCGCGAAGCACCCCGGAAGCCAAGCATCGGGTTTTCTTCTTCCGGCTCGTACATCTTGCCGCCGATGAGGTTGGCGTATTCGTTGGACTTGAAGTCCGACAGACGCACGATGACCTTTTTCGGGGTGAACGCGGCAGCCAGGGTGCTGATGCCTTCGACCAGTTTCTCGACATAGAAGCCAACCGGATCGTCGTAGCCGGCGATGCGCTTGTCGACGCTGTCTTTGATGTCCTGGGGCAGGCTGTCGTAGTTGAGCAGCGCCTTGGGATGCACGCCGATCATGCGGTTGATGATGAATTCCAGACGCGCCAGACCGACACCGGCGTTGGGCAACTGAGCAAAATCGAACGCCCGGTCCGGGTTGCCGACGTTCATCATGATCTTGAACGGCAGATCAGGCATGGCATCGACCGAGTTGGTCTTGATGTCAAAGCCCAGCTCGCCTTCGAAGATGTAGCCGGTGTCACCTTCGGCACAGGAAACCGTCACGCCCTGCCCGTCCTGCAGCAGCTGGGTGGCGTTGCCACAGCCCACTACGGCCGGAATACCCAGCTCGCGAGCGATGATCGCTGCGTGACAGGTACGACCGCCACGGTTAGTGACGATGGCGCTGGCGCGCTTCATGACCGGTTCCCAGTCCGGGTCGGTCATGTCGGAAACCAGAACGTCGCCCGGCTGGACCTTGTCCATTTCCGAAACGTCTTTGATGATCCTGACCTTGCCTGCGCCGATTCGCTGGCCGATTGCACGGCCTTCCACCAGCACGGTGCCGGTTTCCTTGAGCAGGTAACGCTCCATGACGTTGTCCTGAGCGCGGCTTTTCACGGTTTCCGGGCGCGCCTGGACGATGTACAGCTTGCCATCGTCGCCGTCTTTGGCCCACTCGATGTCCATCGGAGCCTTGTAGTGTTTCTCGATGATCATCGCCTGTTTAGCCAGTTCGGAGACTTCCTCGTCACTCAGGCAGAAACGGGCGCGTTCGGCTGGCTCGACGTCCACGGTTTTCACCGAGCGACCGGCCTTGGCTTCGTCACCGTAGATCATCTTGATCGCCTTGCTACCCAGGTTACGGCGCAGGATGGCCGGACGACCTGCAGCAAGGGTGTGTTTGTGTACGTAGAATTCGTCAGGGTTGACTGCGCCCTGCACCACGGTTTCGCCCAGGCCGTAAGCGCCGGTGATGAACACCACGTCACGGAAGCCGGATTCAGTATCCAGGGTGAACATCACGCCTGCGGTGCCGGTCTCGGAACGGACCATGCGCTGCACGCCGGCCGAGAGGGCCACCAGCTTGTGGTCGAAGCCCTGATGCACGCGATAGGAAATGGCCCGGTCGTTGAACAGCGAGGCAAACACTTCCTTGGCCGCACGGATGACGTTTTCGACGCCGCGGATATTAAGGAAGGTTTCCTGCTGACCGGCGAAGGAGGCATCCGGAAGGTCTTCAGCGGTGGCGGAAGAACGCACGGCAACGGCCAGATTCGGATTACCTGCCGACAGTTCGGCAAAAGCGGTGCGAATCTCGGCGTTGAGCTTCTCGGGGAACTCGGCTTCCATGATCCACTGACGAATCTGCGCGCCGGTTTTGGCCAGTGCGTTGACATCGTCGACATCAAGAGCGTCCAGAGCTGCGTGGATCTGATCGTTCAGACCACTCAACTCAAGAAAATCACGGTAGGCCTGAGCCGTAGTGGCGAAGCCACCGGGCACCGAAACGCCAGCACCTGCAAGGTTGCTGATCATTTCGCCGAGGGATGCGTTCTTGCCTCCCACATGCTCCACATCATGGACGCCGAGCTTATCGAGGGAAACTACGTACTCTACCAAGGTGATCTCTCCACTAACTGTGTTTGTTGTTGGGAAAAGCTCAGTTGTAAGGCCAAGTGCTATGCCGGCCCTTGAAAAAATTTGCGAATGCCGGTCACTCAGGCCCGCAAGCGCGCCTATGATATCCAACAATCGTCACCAGCTTAAGGCCAAAGGCGCAAATGAAACGATCCGCTTTCTTCATCTCCGACGGCACCGGGATTACTGCCGAGACCCTTGGCCAAAGCCTCTTGGCACAATTTGAGAACATCACGTTCAACAAGTTCACCAGGCCCTATATCGACAGCGTCGAGAAAGCGCGGGCGATGGTACAACAAATCAACAATGCCGCCGACAAGGACGATGTCAGGCCGATCATCTTCGATACCATCGTCAACCAGGAAATCCGCGAGATCCTGGCCACGTCCAATGGCTTCATGATCGACATCTTCTCGACCTTTCTGGCCCCGCTGGAGCAAGAGCTTAGTTCACACTCCTCCTACTCGGTGGGCAAATCGCATTCTATCGGTCACAACTCCAATTACATGGAGCGCATCGAGGCGGTCAACTTCGCGCTGGACAACGACGACGGCGCTCGCACTCATTATTACGACAAAGCCGACATCATTCTGGTGGGTGTTTCCCGCTGCGGCAAAACCCCGACCTGCCTGTACATGGCCATGCAGTTCGGCATCCGCGCCGCCAATTACCCGCTGACCGAAGACGACATGGAACGCCTGCAACTGCCCAATGCGCTCAAGGAGCACCGTAGCAAGTTATTCGGCCTGACCATTGACCCAGATCGCCTGACCGCCATTCGCCACGAACGCAAACCCAACAGCCGCTACTCCAGCTACGCCCAGTGCGAATTCGAAGTCCGTGAGGTGGAAAGCCTGTTCCGCCGCGAGAACATCCCGAACATCAACTCCACCCACTTCTCTGTAGAGGAAATCTCCGCCAAGGTGCTGGTAGAAAAAGGGGTTGAGCGCAGATTCAAATAGGCTCCGGCCTGTAGAAACTGACCGAGTTTATGAGGGCTGTGGAGCGTTATGCGCATGCCTCCAGAATCAAAAAGCATGGTGTGAGTCAGGAATAGAGTCATGCTGGAAAAATCTGCAAAGCAGATTTGCTTTTGGTTTTCCTGTCACGATTTCACGGACACCGCCAAACGCGCGTCGGGAGGCTGAGTGGAGGTGTCGTGGTGTGGGTCGCTCGGCATGGATGCCGAGCGAGCGCCGCTGGGCCAGGGATGGCCCTTCGGCGCGTGCCCACACCACGGCACCGGAGCGAAGGAACCCCTGCGGGGCAGGGGCTGACGCCAGCGCAACGGTTTTGGTCTGCTCCAAAAAACAAGAGCGCCCAAACAAAAGTGACCCGGCCGTCAGGACGGAACCAGACTCAGCAGCGCAAAAATGCTGTTGTTGCCACCCGATTCAAGGCGCAGGCTTTAATTTCGTCCCAAATGTCGCCATACCAGGCGCGCACGAGCAATGCGAGGCCGCGATGGCGGTGCATCAGACACACCGCATTCGCGACCGTCGTAACCTCCGATTGCTCCTACAGGAATCTGTGCTCCGGACCTGACAAACCCGGCCAGTCAAAACAGCGCTATCAGAACTCCAGTTGCGCAGAAAACGCCACGGTCCGTGGGTCGCCCAGATAACTGGTGTTGAGCCAGTATTTTTTATCGGTCAGGTTGCTGACGTTGGCTCGTAAAGTCAGGCTATTGTCGCCCAGCGGCAGGCGATAACGGGCACCGGTATCGAAGGTGGTGAAGGCTGGAAGCGTGTAATTGTTGGCCTCATCGGCGTACTGCTTGCCGGTGTAGAACGCACCACCGGTCAAGGCAAAGCCTGGCGCGGAGGCGATGTCGTACTCGGCATAGACTTTGGCCAGCTGCCTGGCTACGTTGATGGGATCGTTACCGTTGTTGGCTGCAGTTGCGCCCTTCTCAACTTCTGGATCAAGCAGCGTAAAGCCAGTGACCAGCGTTAATTGCGGGGTGACCTTGCCTGTCACGCTGAACTCCAGGCCATTGTTCACCTGCACACCGTCCGCAACGTAGAGACGGTCCGAGTTGCGGTACGCGTTTGGTTTTTCGATGTTGAACAGCGCCAGCGTGACCAGAGTATCGCCGAGGCTGGCCTTGGCGCCGATCTCGTATTGTTCGCTGATCTGGGGTGCCAAAGCAGTCCCGGAGTTGATTGCGTTCGCGGGTGCAACGCTGCCGCTTTGCAGGCCTTCGATGTAAGTCGCATAGGTGGTCAGCCAGGGCACTGGCTTGTAGATCAGCGACACGCTCGGTGAGGTCAGGCTTTTGTCATATTGGGTTTTGCGCGGTGTTGTCGTGGTCGTCGCGAAATTGTTGCTATAGGCGGTAATCCGGGTGTGGGTTGCGCCAAGGATCGTCGACCACTGCTCGTTGAAGGTGATGATGTCGCCGATCAACAGGTTCTGGGTGTCACTGGTGCTGGAGATGTGTTGGGCGCCGTTGCCAATGGAATAACCTGGCTTGGTCACCTGCGGCTGCTGATTGAGCGACACGGCGGGACCGATCACCGAGCTCTGTTGCAGACTCGGGGTATGGTCTGTGTGCATCAGGGAGCGCTGGGTGTTGGCTTGGTAGCCCATCGTCACTTTGTGGTCCAGCGGCCCTGTCACGAACTGCGAGTCGAGGAACAGATAGCCTGAGTACTCGCGGGTTTCGATGGGAGCAAATGCGTACAAAGGTTGCGTGTACCGACCGGCGCCATTGATCTCCGGACCGGTGTAGGTGTACTCCGAGGTGAACTGCTGCGCAGCGAAGGCCGCCCGCAGACTGAAGGTATCGTTCAGGCGCCATTTGGCCCGCACGCCTGCCTTGTCGGTTTCGTTGTCGAGGAAAGCCCATTTCTGGCTGTACAGCTTGTCGGTATCAAGTGAAGAAGCGCTTGGCCGGTACGCTTCGTTGGCAAAGTACCAATAGCTGGTCAGGCCGCGAGTCTGGCTTTCCTTGTGAGAAACATCGAATTGCACTTCTAGATCGTCACTGACGTTCCAGTCCAGTGCCAGGCTGACCATCTGACGACGGCGCTTTTGCAGGTCCATTGCGGTTTCGCCATCCTGAGTCAGGACATTGAGGCGGTAGGCGAACTTGCCTTCACTATCGATTGGACCGCCGAAGTCGCCGTGCAGGTAGTAGTTCTCGCCGCCCGCATTACCGACGGTGACGCTGTTATAGCGTTGATAGGTTGGCCGCTTGAGAACGTAGTTGGCCAAGCCACCGGGCGACGCCGGACCATAAAGGAAACCGGTGAGGCCGGTGACCACTTCCAGTTGTTCGGTGTCTTCGATGAAGTTGCCGCCATCAGCGAGTGTGCTGAAGCGCAAGCCGTCGTTGGCGATGTTCAGGCTGGAGGAGCCGCCAAAACCGCGAATGGTGATCGCACTGGCGTAACCCGCGGATTTCGGCGAGTACAACTGGGCGAAGGGATTGCGCTTGAACACATCGTCAGTAGACGTGGCCTGCATGTTCTTGAGCTGCGCCTGGGAGGTCACGCTCATGGAATAAGGCGTGTCCTGCAGTTTCATGCTCCCCAGCGCGCCGACACTGCTGACGTTTTCGACCACATAACCGGCCGCTTCAGAGCCATCAGCACTGGTGCGGCTGGCGTTGATGTCGACATTCGACAGGGTCAGCGCATTTGCCTCGGCCGTGTTTTTCACCAGCCCATAAACCCGATCCCCCAGTTGGACCGCCACGAGCCCGGAGCCCGCCAGCAGTCTGGCAAGACCTTGCTCGGCGCTGTAATCACCCTCCAGCCCCGACGAGCTCAAACCCTGAGCCAGCGCCGGGTCGAACTGTACGGTGATTTTCGCCTGGGCACTGAACCCGGTCAGCGCCTGGGCCAGACTCGCAGCCGGAACACTGTAATGGGTCGTTGCGTCCGTCTGGGCGGACACCGGTTGTGCAGCCAGGGCCAGACTCAGCGTCAGCAATGACACAGCGAAGGTGTTGCGCATGGCCGCGCGCGGAATACTGGAGTGGGTCATGGAGCATGATGTCCTTGGGTGATTTACAGATTCACTACTAAGGACGGACGTCGTAAAAAAACGGGCCAAAAAAAATCACGCTCTCCTCACCGTCACCCAATAGCGGGTCCGGTAGTTCACTGTCACCGGGAGGGTGGTGGGAAGCGCGGCTAGGATCGCATCGCTGTTGTCGAGCTGGAAGCCACCGCTGATGCGCAAGTCCGCTGCGCTTTCGTCACAGTGCAAACGACCGGGGCGGTAGCGGGTCAGCTCGTGAAGGAAGTCCCGTAGCGGCAGGTTTTCAGCCACCAGCATGCCTTGGGTCCAGCCGGTGTCCTGCTCACTCGCCGGGCGCAATGGACCGAAGGCCGCAGCGCCAAAAGACACTTGTTTGCCTGCCTCGATGATCTGTGGAGTTGCATTTTCAGGGGTCGCCCTCACCCGGCCTTCCAGTACGGCCAGGTGGGTCACGCCATCGAGTTGACGCACGCTGAAGCGCGTCCCCAACGGTTCCATGATGCCTTGTTCGCTGGCCACTCGAAGCGGCCGCCCAGTTGCGTCAACACCGCTGCGGATCAATATCTCGCCGCGCACCAGACGGATCAGCCGCTGACCCGCATCGAAACGCACGTCGATGGCGCTGTCCGTGTTCAGGTCGACCACGCTTCCATCTGCGAGTGTCAGTTGCCGCCGCTCACCGATCACGGTCCGGTAGTCGGCCATCCAGCCCTGGCCGGTGCCAAAGCGATAACCGAGGTAGCTCGCGGGTGCCATGGCGCCCAATACCAGCAGCGCCTTCAAAGCCTGACGTCGCTCACGGTTGAGGGTGCCCATGGCCAGCGCGGGCGGCAGGCCGCCGAGCTGTTGCTGCACATGCTGAACACGCTGCCAGGCTCGCTCATGCTCGGGGTCGGCAGCGCGCCATCGCGTGCACGCCAGCTGTTGCGCCGCGCTCAATGGCTGGTCGTGCATTAGCACCAGCCAATGGGCGGCTTGACGGGCAACGTCACGACTGATCGAGGGTTGTGCGGACATTAAAAAGCCACGTCGCTCAAGATGCAGGCTTCGAAGGCCGTGGCCATGTGGCGCTTGACCGTGCGCTCGCCGATGTTCAACTGCCGGGCGATCTGCACATAGGTCAGGCCGTCGAGCTGCGCCAGGAGAAACACCGCACGCACGACAGGCTTCAAGCGGTCGAGCAAGGCATCAAGCTGAAACAGGGTTTCGCGCATCTGCCATTGCTCTTCCGGCGACAGGGAAAAAGCCTCGGGCATGCTGGCGAGCATCTCAAGATAGGCCCGCTCCAGCGATTGCCGACGGAAGTAGTCGCAAACCAGCCGTTGCCCCACTGTCGCCAGGTAAGCCCGTGGACGATCCAGGGTCAGGGAGTCGCCGGTTCTGCGCTGGGAAGTGAGGATGCGCAGGAAGGTATCCTGAGCCAGGTCCGCCGCCTGGCTGTTGCAGCCTATGCGGCGATAAAGCCAACCCTTGAGCCACACATTATGCTCTGCATAGAGAAGCCCTATACGATCCTCGCCCACTACTCGCCTCCCGAAAGAAGCGGCGATCATAATTGATAATAATTCTCATATCAATGTAGATTTGCAGTGCCGAATGGGAGGCTGAGCCCGCTGTAAAACACTCGGGAAGGCCAGATGGCTCAGCAGCAAGGCGACCCACCGACCCCAAGCAAGGAAGTGAAAAATGGAGTGTGTGATTCGAACCGCAACCCCCGAAGACGCAGCCGCCATCAGCTACATCATTGTGGCCGCCCTGCGTGAGTCCAATGCCCGGGACTACTCGTCGGCTGTCATTGAGCAAGTGGTACTCAGCTTTTCCCCGCCTGCAATTGTGCGCTTTCTGGCTCAGCGCCAGATGTTCGTGGCAACCGTTGATGGTCACATCATGGCGACCGCCAGTCTTGACCGCACTACCGTCCGGAGTGTGTTCGTCGACCCGTCCTGCCAAGGCAAGGGCATCGGAAGCAAGCTGATGGCGCACATCGAGTCAGTGGCCCGCCATGATGGAGTCGACTTGTTGCGTGTGCCGTCGGTCACGGCAGAGCGTTTCTACGGCGTCCTGGGCTACGTGAAAGATCGAGACGAATATCATGGTGAAGAACGGACGATCATCATGAACAAAAACCTGCATTGAAAATCACCACTCCTGTAGGAGCTGCCGAAGGCTGCGAACAGTGGCGTATCAGACAAACCGCGTTCGCAGCCTGTGGCAGCTTCTACAAGGTGAACTTTCGGTACCCAGGACTTTTGTCACAAGCGTTTTTTCTCCCACCGGCTAGTCTGAGGCTCAACGTCTCCCTCTGCGCGGTATTGCGGGGTGCGACGTCAAAAACAATAAATATGCGCTGCCTTGGCCAAAGGCAGCCGCATCAGGAGAGTCTTCATGCCCTTAGAGAGCCGGGAAACCTCGCTTGCTGACCTCAGCGTTTTCGTTGGTGACTATTTCCCCGATCGACACCTGCCTGCTGATGGTCTGATCGTGCAGTCGTGGTATCGCAGCGTCATGGAGCACGGCCTGGAGCCCGCCGGGCGCGGTAACAAAGTGATTCTCAGCGCTGCCGAGATTCATCGTCATCAGGAATTTCACCACGACTATATGTCCATTGCCGGCCAGGGCGTCAGCGGCCTGGCCAAGCGGGTGGGCCAGGCCGGTTTTGCCGTGCTGCTCAGCGATGAGCGCGGCATTGCCCTGGACTCGCAACTGCCGACGACCGGCAGCGCCTATGCCGACTCAGGCCTGATCGTCGGCTCGCGCTGGGACGAGTCGCTGGTGGGCACCAACGGCATCGGCACCGGTCTGGCTTCCGGCAGCGCGCTGATCATCCACCGCGACGAGCATTTCCTGCGCGAGAACGGCCAGTTGAGCTGCTCCGTGTCACCGATCTTCGATTCCCTGGGACGTGTGCGAGGCTGTCTCAATGCCTCATGCCTGAACAGCAACGGCCCGAAGGCGGCGCAGTACCTGACGCTGCAACTGGTGATCATGTACGCGCGGATGATCGAAAACGCCTACTTCCGCCACAGCCACCGCAATACCTTGACGCTGATGATCAAGCCCTGCGAAGAGATCAGCGATTTGGCCAACGAGCAGTTGCTCGCCCTGGATGATCAGGGCCGGGTCATCGGCGCAAACCGTTCAGCCTTTGTCGAGCATGAGGCCCATGGCCAGGGCGCATTACTGGGACGCAGGCTCAGCGAACTGCACCCGGTGGATGTCGATGAGCTGCTGCGCTTGTGTAATGGCGGCGCCAACGCCACACGGTTGCGCTCGGGGCAACGGCTGGTCGAAATCGGTCTACGCATGCCCGTCAAGGTCCACGCGCCCCGCGCCTCCCAGCCGCGCTCCGCCCCTGCAATCCATCACGCACCGACACTGGAGCAACTCAGCGGCGCGGACCCTCATCTGCTGCAAAGCGTGGCGCGCTTGCGCAAGGTGCTGGACAAGGATCTGCCGATTTTGATCACCGGTGAAACCGGTACCGGCAAAGAAGCCTTTGCGCGGGCAATCCACTTTGCCAGTCGACGTCGCTCGGGGCCCTTCGTCGCCTTGAATTGCGCTGCCATTCCAGAATCTCTGATCGAAAGCGAACTGTTTGGCTATCGCAGCGGCAGCTTCACCGGCGCCAGTAAAAAAGGCATGAAGGGCAAGCTGGAGATCGCCAATGGCGGCACGCTGTTTCTCGATGAAATCGGCGATATGCCCGCTCATTTACAGACCCGATTGCTGCGGGTGCTGGCCGAGCGCGAGCTTTCACCGTTAGGTGCCGAAAGCCCTTTGCCGCTGGACATTCAGGTGATCTCGGCCACTCATCAGAACGTCACGCAGATGGTCGCGGACAAAACCTTTCGCGAGGATCTGTTCTATCGCCTCAACGGCATGACCTTGCATCTGCCTGCCTTGCGTGATCGCAGCGACCGGCAAGGACTCATCGAAACCGTCTTGCACAACCAGCCAGGCGGGGAGAAATGCCGGATCGATGCCGCCAGCATGAGTCTGCTGACCCGCTACGGCTGGCCGGGCAATATCCGGCAGTTAATTAACGCCCTGCGTTATGCCGTGGCTCTGGCTGACGACGACTGTATCCGTGCCGATTGCCTGCCCGTCGAGTTGCTTGGGCCGCCCGCGCGCGCACAAAGCCCAAGCCCGTCAGCAGAGAGTCCACCGAGGTTGGCACAACCGACCGACGACGAAAGCCAGCGGTTGCTGGAAGCCTTGCGGCGCCATCAGTGGAATATCACCGCCGTGGCCGACGAGGTTGCAGTGGCGCGGTCAACGCTATATCGCAAGATGAAAAAATTCGGGATCGTGCAGCCTAACTGGGTCAATTGAATCCATGACCGGGGCCGCTCCGATGCAGGCCCCGCCACCGATTCAACGGGTCAGATCTGGATATACACCACATGGGTATGGGTGAACTCGTAGACCCCGTGTTTGCCATCCGCTCCGCCTATTCCGGACTTGCGCACCCCGGCGTGAAAGCCCTGCATGGCCTCGAAGTTTTCGCGGTTGATGTAGGTTTCACCGAAGTCGATTTCGTTGCAGGCACGCAGGGCTGCCGTCAGGTCCCGGGTGTAGATCGATGAGGTCAGGCCGAACTCGCAATCGTTGGCCAAGGCGATGGCTTCGTCCAGGTCGTCGACGATCTGGATCGGCAACACCGGCCCGAATATCTCCTGACGCATGATTTCCATGTCCTGACGGCAGTTGGCGAGCACGGTCGGCTGGTAGTGAAAGCCTTTGCCATCTTTATCTGCGACAGCGCCCCCCGTGATCACCTGCGCGCCGTCACCCACGGCGGTCTTGACCATCTGCGCAACTTTATCGAGCCCGGCCTTGTTCACCAGTGGCCCCATGTCCAGGCCTTCCTCGGTCAAAGGATCGCCGTATTTGGTAGCCGCCATGGCCGCGCTGACCTGGTCGACGAACTGGTCAGCCACCTTGCGTTCGACGTAGACCCGCTCGGCGCAGTTGCAGACCTGCCCGGTGTTTATCACGCGCGAGGCGGTGATCGCTTTCACGGCCAGGCCCAGATCCGCGTCGGCCAGCACAATGGCCGGTGCCTTGCCGCCAAGTTCGAGGTTGAGCTTGGTGATGTTATGCGCCGCCGCCGCCATAATCCGCTGGCCAGTGGCGACGCTGCCGGTGAAGTTGACCATATCCACCCCAGGGCTGGCGCTCAGGGCATGGCCCACGGTGCCGCCTTTGCCGGAAACGATATTGACCACGCCCTTGGGCAGGTCTGTTTCAGCCAGCAACCGGGCGAATTCGAAGCAGTTGATCGGGGTTTCTTCGCTGGGCTTGATGACGATGGTATTGCCGGTGATCAAGGCCGGTGCGAGCTTGCGTGCGATCAGGAAAAACGGGAAGTTCCACGGCAGTATCCCGGCGACCACGCCCAAGGGTTTGCGGAACACAAAAATGTTTTCCCCGGGCCGGTCACTGGTGAGGATCTCCCCTTCCAGACGGCGGCCCCACTCCGCCATGTAGTCCAGATAGTCAGCCGTGAAATTGACCTCCACCAGCGCCAGCCCCAACACCTTGCCCTGCTCGGCGGTGATGATGCGCGCCAGTCGTTCGGCGTTGTCGCGCACCTTGCTGGCGATGCGGTGTAAATAGCCTGCCCGCTCGTTGGCAGGCTTGCGCGCCCAGGCTTTTTGCGCGGTGCGAGCTGCAGCAATGGCCCGCTCGACTTCGCTAAGACTGGTTTCCGGAACCGAACCCAATAGCTCGCCATTGGCCGGATTGAAGACTTCGATCAGGTTGTCGCCAGCGCTGAAGGCACCGTCGATGTAGCTTTGGTAGAGGGGTAGTGAGTGGGTCATGATTGAGCCTCAAGTGATTGTTTTTGTGGTGAGCAAACGTGAACCTGTAGGAGCTGCCGAAGGCTGCGAACAGCGGCCTTTCTGACACACCGCCTTCGCAGCCCTCGTAACCTCGGTCAGCTCCTACAGTTCCGAGCAAACCTGAAACCTACTGCGCCGCCGTCTTCGCCGACGCCATCTCCTTCTTCAGGTCATTGGCGCGCCAGATGATGTATTGATGCACCAACTCCACCTCATCGGGCTTGAGCTCTTCGGCGAACGACGGCATGCCGTCATTGACCCGGCCGCCATAAACGATGCCCAGGAACATCTGGTGATTTTCTTTGCTGAGCATGCGCAGGTCCGGCAGCACGCCGCCGCTGATTGCGTTGATGCCATGGCAGGTGTCGCAATGGCCGTTGAATAGCGCCCGGCCTTTGTCCACCTGTTCGATGGTGCCGGTGAACGCGGGTGGATCGACTTTGCGGTCGGCGTATTTGTAGTTCAGGTCAGGCAGTCTGGCCGTGCCGCCCAGCTTGTAGGTCAGCACCTGCGCGTTGGGTTTGACCCCGGCCCGCAAGGACAAGGCCCCGGCAAACGTAGAGAAAGCTCCACCCCAACCCGCCATGAACGTCACGTACTGCTCGCCGTCCACCTCATAGGTCACGGGTCCGGCCATCACACCGGTGTTGGCAGGTTGTTCCCACAAGACTTTGCCTTTGTCCGCCGAATAGGCCACCACACGGCCGTCTGCCGTCCCTTCGAACAGCAAGTTGCCCGCCGTGCTCAAAGTGCCGCCATTGAAGATGGTCGAATACGGTACTTCCCAGCGTGCCTCCTGCTTGAGCGGGTCCCAGGCGATCAGTTTGCCGGTCCAGGTATCCGCCAGTTTGCGCAGCCCCTCAGGATCCTCGGGCATCATTCCGGTGTTGACCTGCAGCTGGTACATGCTCTTGAATTTTTTGCGCGGCGGTTGGCCGGCGACGTCCTGATACAGCGCCGACATGATGTGTGCCGGGATGTAAACCAGCCCGGTTTGCGGGTTATAGGACATGGGCTGCCAGTCATGCGCACCCCAGAACGCAGGTTGCACCAGCAATGCTTTTTTCTCAGGATCGCGCCAATAGACGGCGGCTTTCTCGTCGACGATCGGGCGGCCGGTTTTCATGTCGACCCCGGTGGCCCAGTTGATGGGCACGATATTCCTGGCTGACAGCAACTCGCCGGTCTTGCGGTCGATAACGTAGAAGAAGCCGTTCTTGGGCGACTGCATCAGCACCTGGCGCTCTTTGCCGTCGATCTTCAGGTCCGCCAGCATGATGTGCGCGGTGGCAGTGAAGTCCCAGGCATCGCCGGGGGTGGTCTGGTAGTGCCAGACGTATTCACCGTTATCAGGGTTGATGGCGACGATGGAAGACAGGAACAGGTTGTCGCCCTTGCCTTCCGAGCGCAGGCGCGGATTCCACGAAGAGGCGTTGCCGACGCCGATGTACAGCAGGTTGAGTTTCGGGTCGTAGGACATCGAATCCCAAACCGTTCCTCCGCCGCCCTGCTCGACGAACTTGTCGCCAAACCAAGTCTTGCTGGCGATCTCCATGGCCTTGTTTTCCGGCGGCAGCTTCGGATCGCCCGGCACGGTGAAGAACCGCCAGTCTTGCTTGCCGGTGTCGGCATCGTAAGCGGTGATGTAACCGCGAACGCCGTATTCCGCACCGCCATTGCCGATGATTACCTTGCCCTTCACTACCCGAGGCGCACCGGTAATGGTGATGCTGCGATTTGGGTCGGTGCGGGTATCCACTGACCAGACCTTTTGCCCGGTCCTGGCGTCGATGGCCTCCAGACGACCATCGAGTACGCCAACGAAAACCTTCCCGCCCCACACCGCAACGCCCCGGTTCACCGCGTCACAGCAGGCTTCGCCAGCGCGACTGCGGTCCGATAGCGGATCGTACTTCCAGAGCAATTTGCCGCTGCGGGCATCCAGCGCGTAGACCACCGAAAACGGTCCGGTGGTGTACATCACACCGTCGACCACAATGGGCGTTGCTTCCACGCCTCGGTCGATGTCCAGCTTGTAGGTCCAGGCCAGCCCAAGCCCCGCGACGTTGCTGTCATTGATTTTTTTCAGCGGGCTGAAGCGCTGCTCGTCGTAGGTTCGCCCGTGACTCATCCAGTTGCCGGGTTCCTGATCGGCAGCACTGATGCGTGCGCCGTCAACGAGGCGAGGATTATCGGCGGCATAACTTGAGGTGGTGAAAGCGCCGCTCAAGGCGACAGCGGCAATCAACAGGCTGGTGGGCGCGCCGGGAAGGCGAAGATATGGGCCAGGTCGGTTCATGGGGCTCTCCGTTCTTATTAGAACCGGGAGCGCATTTGCCCCGGCTGCAAAGAGCAGGAGCAAACGTTATGCCATGGGATATAAAGCCTTATATTTCAGAAGCTTGAATCATTAGCGGGTCGCGATATAACGCGCTCACACTACACCTGTAGCGTAGCGTGGCGTGCACATTGCAACAGGTGTTGCGTGTCCGCTCATCCTGGCTGGATATCGCGGTTACTCAACGACATAGTCCACCTGATGCCGGGCAATGCGAAGACTGCCCAGTGTCTGGCGAACACGTAAATGCTCGGGGTGTACGGCATAACCGCTGAGGGATTCCAGCGAGTCGAATTCGGTGTAGAGCACCACATCGCACGCGTAATCGATACGGCTGATATCCACTCCGACTTCGATCTTCAGCAACCCCGGCACCAGCCCGGCCAGGCCCTCGAACAACTCCTTGAGTTCCCGGCAATTACTGCGGTTTTTTTCCGGAGTCTCGCCGGCCAGATTCCACATCACTATATGCTTGATCATCGCTGTCCCCCCACGATGCCCTGGATGACAGCCATATCACGCCTTGCTCTTTTGATAGACATCGACGAATACCGCGGCCAGCAGCACGGCGCCCTTGATCATTTGCTGATAGTCGATGCCGATACCCATGATCGACATGCCATTGTTGAGTACGCCCATGATGAATGCGCCGATCACCACACCTACGACCTTGCCGACTCCGCCGGAGGCCGATGCGCCGCCGATGAATACTGCTGCGATGACATCCAGCTCGAAGCCGGTGCCCCCACGGGGTGTCGCGCTGTTGAGGCGGGCCACAAAAATCAGCCCGGCCACGGCCGCCAGAACCCCCATGTTGACGAAAGCCAGAAAGGTGACGCGAGAGGTGTTAATCCCAGAAAGCTTGGCCGCCTTGAGGTTGCCACCGACGGCATACACCCAGCGACCGATCACGGTACGGTTCATGACGAAGGTGTAGACGCCGATCAACACACTCATGATGACCATCACGGTGGGAATGCCCCGATAGGTCGACAGCAAGTAGCAGAAGAACACGATCAACCCGGCGACAATGCCGTTCTTCAGCGCGAACAAGGCAATAGGGGCCACTGCACCGCCGCTTCTGGCGGCACGTCTACGGCTGCGGTATTCCACCACCCAGAACAGCGCCGCAACTATCACACCCAGCAGTAACGAGGTGATCCGCAGGTCTGCATAACTGAACAACTCTGGAATGAAACCCGAGCTCAGCGCTGTGAAAGCCGGTGGGAACGGACCGATCGACTGCCCCTCGGAAATGGCGATAGTTGCGCCACGAAATATCAGCATACCGGCCAGGGTCACAATGAACGAAGGCATGCGCCACACCGCCACCCAATAGCCCTGGGCTGCCCCGATCAAACCACCGGCCAACAGACAGATGACCGTGACGCTGAAAAAATCCATCTGGTACTTCACCATCAAAACCGCGGCGATCGAGCCGATCACACCGACCACCGAGCCGACTGACAGGTCAATGTGGCCGCAGACGATGACCATCAACATGCCCAGGGCCATGACCACGATATAGCTGTTCTGCAACAACAGGTTGGTCAGGTTCAGGGGCTGCATCAGTGCGCCACCGGTAGCCACCTGGAAGAAGATCATAATGACGATCAACGACGCCAGAAGACCGTATTCGCGCGCACCACGCTTGAACGAGGTCAATGCCGTCGACTTGTTGGATAGAGGCAGGCTGGCTTCGCTCATTGGATCACCTCATTTTTCATGATTGCTTGCATGATTTTTTCCTGAGACGCTTCGGCGATGGAAAACTCGCCCACAAAACGTCCTTCATTCATCACATAGATACGGTCACAGGTGCCCAGCAGTTCCGGCATTTCCGAGGAAATCATCACCACGCCCCTGCCCTCGCTGACGACCTGGTTGACGACCCCGTAGATTTCATACTTGGCCCCGACATCGATTCCGCGCGTGGGCTCGTCGAGAATCAGCACCTTGGGGTTGGAAAACAGCCATTTGCCCAGCACGACCTTCTGCTGATTACCCCCTGAAAGCTTCTCCACCGACTGCTCGACGTCTGGACTGCGGATACGCAGACGACTGCGAAAGTCCTTGGCGACGGCGGTTTCCGCCAAACCGTTCATGACCCAGCGCTGGGAAACGGCGGCCAGGTTGGCCATGCTGGTGTTGTGGGTGATGCTGTCGCCCAGCACCAGGCCTGCGCCCTTGCGGTCTTCAGTTGCATAAGCCAGGCCCAGGTCGATGGCCTTGCGCACGGTGCGCAGGTCGACATCCTCGCCATCAAGGCGTGCCTTGCCACGAATATTGGTGCCGTAAGACCTGCCGAACACGCTCATGGCGAACTCTGTACGACCGGCGCCCATCAGGCCGGCAATACCCACCACTTCCCCGCGCCGGACATTGAATTTGATATCGCGGATGCGATCGCGTCCGGCATGCTCGGGGTCGCCGACCGACCAGCCCTCAACCTCGAACAGCACTTCGCCGATATTCGGCACCCGCGAGGGATAGCGATCAGACAATTCGCGGCCAACCATTGAACGGATGACTCGGGCCTCGTCGATGGCTTCGGCGCGGCAGTCAATGACATCCACGGTACTGCCGTCACGGATGACAGTGATCGTATCGGCGACCCGGCCGATCTCGTGGAGCTTGTGGGAAATGATGATCGAAGTGATCCCTCGTCCCTTGAGCTCCAACATCAGGCGGAGCAAGGTGTCGCTGTCTTTTTCGTTGAGGCTGGCGGTGGGCTCGTCCAGGATCAACAAGCGCACATCCTTGGCCAGCGCCTTGGCGATCTCAACCATCTGTTGCTGGCCGATACCCAGGTTGGCAACCAGGGTCTGCGGCAGTGCATCCAGACCGACCCGCGCCAGCAACTCACGGGCACGACGGTGCGCCTGATCCCAGTCAATCACCCCGTGGGTGGCGATTTCATTTCCCAGAAACAGGTTTTCAGTGATCGACAGCATCGGCACGAGCGCTAACTCCTGATGGATGATGCAGATGCCCAAGGCTTCACTGTCACGCAGACTGCCGAACATTCGCAGCTCGCCGTCGAAGATGATTTCCCCCCCATAGCTACCGTGGGGATAGACCCCGCTGAGGATCTTCATCAGCGTCGACTTGCCAGCACCGTTTTCACCACAGATAGCGTGAATCTCGCCGTCATCGACGGTCAGGCTGACACGGGTCAGCGCCTTCACCGGACCGAAGTTCTTCTGGATGTCACGCATGTCGAGAATCGTTTTGCTCATTTCATTTCTCCTGCCCGTCAGGCAGCCGTCACCGACCGCCTGCGGCGCAATCAACTAGCGCAACTGCTCCAGGGTGTAGAACTTGGTGTCGTCGACGAGACTCTTCTGCCAGTTGGAGCGGTCCACCAGTTGCGGGGTTAGCAGTTGGGTGGGTACTACCATCGAACCGTTGTCATAGGACTTGGTATCGTTGACGCTGACGGTCTTGCCGCTGAGCTCTGCATCCATCATCTGCGCTGCGGCCTGTGCCAGAGCACGGGTATCTTTGAAGATGGTCGAGGATTGATTGCCGGCGATGATCGATTTGATGCTGGAGACTTCGGCATCCTGGCCAGTGATCACCGGCATCGGCGATTTGCCGCTGCCGTAGCCGACACCGCGCAATGAAGACACCACGCCGTTGGCGATCTGGTCGTTCATTGCCAGTACCGCGTCAAGGTGCGCAGTGCCGTAGAACGCGCTGAGCAGGTTGTCCATCCGCGCCTGGGCCAGGCCTCCGTCCCAGTTAGGCGTAGCTGTTTTGTCGATATCGATCTGACCGCTGCGCACAATCAGCTTGCCATTGTCGATGTAAGGTTTGAGCTGAGACATGACACCGGCGTAAACCACGTGGGCGTTGTTATCGTCGGTGGAGCCGGCGAATATCTCCAGATTGAACGGGCCTTTGCCCTGCTTGAGTGCCAGCGTGTCGACGATCGACTGTCCTTGCAGCACACCCGTGCGGTAGTTATCGAAAGTGACGTAGTAATCGAAGTCCTTGGAGTTGCGGATCAGGCGATCATAAGAAATCACCTTGATGCCTTTCTCCTTGGCCTGCTTGAGCACGTCAGCCATGGTGGTGCCGTCGATGGGTGCCACGATCAGCCCTTTGACGCCTTTGACCATCATGTTTTCGATCTGCGACAACTGGGTTGGCGCCTCATACTGGGCATATTGCAGGTCAGTGTCGTAGCCCAGCTTCTTCAGCGAATCGACGATGTTGCTACCGTCCGACACCCAGCGGGCTTCTGTCTTGGACGGCATGGCGATGCCGATCGTGCCTTTGCTGTTGGTGTCCTGTTTATTGCAGGCCACCATGGTCAGGCCCAGCACCACGGTCGCAACCAACTTGATGATCTTGTGCATAGTGTCCTCGTTTTCTTGTTGTTTTCATTTTCTTGGCGATGCAGGGTCCCGGCCGGCCTTGAATTCAGGGCCGGACAGGAATTTTTTGCCAATCGGGACTGCGAGGTATTACCAGTTCAGGTGAACTTCCTGACCGTTGGCATCAGCCGACTCGAACAACGCTTCGAGTATCACGTTGATGTTGTGCGCCTGGGTCGCCGGAACGATCGACGGCTCGCCGGTGCGCAACGACTTGACGAACGCAGCCGCCTCGCGATCGAAATAAACCGGATTACCAATCTCGGCGATTTCCGGCGAATAGACGGTTTTTCTGACGGCCCATATCTCCGGGAAGCTGTTTTCGTTCCAGTGCGTCCAGCCTTGCTGATGGCCAATCTTGCCGTCGTGGTAAAGCTTGTAGGACGCCGGCATTGGCGTGGAATGCATGATGCCGTGAGTGCCGTAGGCGGTGATGTCCCAGCTTTCAGTCCACGGGGTCGGGTCCCAGGACATGAAGTCGATGGTCACCAGTTTGTCGTCGTAGTTGAGAACAGCACCCACCGCATCTTCACGGGCCGAATCGCTCATCTGCCCGGCGAATTTGGTGATCCGGGCGTTGACCGAGTGTGGTTTGCCAAAGTGCAGCAGAATGCGATCGATAGTGTGGCAACCGATCACGTAAAAGGCACCGCCCCGGTCACCGGGCTGCTTCATATGATTGGTGTCAGCCTCATCGTGGGAACATCCGGCATGGGCACGTACTTGCAGTACTTTGCCGATCTCGCCGCTCTCAAGCACCTGCTGCATTTTTTCCACCGATGGCGCGTAGCGCCAGCAGTAACCCACCTGGAACAGCCCGCCAGTGCTTTGCACCGCTTCGACGATGCGCTGGGTGTCATGACTGCCACGCCCGGCCGGTTTCTCGCAAAGCACGGCCTTGCCGGCATTGAGCGCTTCGATGGCCCATTCGGCCATCAGATAGCTCTTGGGGTGTACCAGGACCACGTGCACGTTCGGGTCGGCGAGGATCTCTTCCTTGCTGCGAGCCTGCAGGCCAAGGGCATCACAGAATGGCTGCAGCAGCGGGCTGTCATCGTAGGCTCCGAGGAACCGGGCATCAGCCATGCGCTGGAAGGCCTTGACCCGGCCCGAAGTGTGCGGGTGGGTGATACCCAGGCATGCGACCCCGATAGTGGTACCGCTCTCAAGTTTGTAGGACATGATCTTCTCCAGGATTTGCAGTCCAGAAATCTGCGTTACCAGCGATTAAAGGCGTACGGCGCGCCCGGTCTTGACCGATTCAACCGCGGCATCGGCTAAGCGCAGGGCCTGCAGGCCGTCCTGTACGGTGGTTGGCATGGGTTTGCGATTAGCCAGAGCATCGATGTAGGCATCCAGCTCAGCCTTGTAAGCTTGCTGGTAGCGTTCAAGGAAGAAATTCAGCAGCGGCTCGCGGGCGTCGGTAACGCTTTCGTTCCAGCGGCGAATGGTGGTAGGACGCAGGTTGTCCATTTGCAGCATGCCTTTGGAGCCGAAGACTTCGATGCGCTGGTCATAACCGTATACAGCCTGACGGCAGTTGTTGATGTGGCACTGTTTGCCTGAAGCCGTCTGCATTTGCACCATTGCAGTGTCGTAGTCGTCATACTTTTCCATCAAGGCAGGGTCGATCAGGCGGCTGCCGATGGCGGTCAGTTCCACCGGCTCTTCGCCCAACAACCAGCGCCCGATGTCCAGGTCATGGATGGTCATGTCACGAAAAATGCCGCCCGAGTGCTGGATGTAGTCTTCAGGGGCCAGGCCAGGGTCACGGCTACTGATAATCACCTGACGCACTTCACCAATGTCACCAGCTTCGATGGCTGCACGCATCTGGGCAAAGGTGGTTTCAAAACGACGGTTGAACGCCAACATCACTCGACCATTCAGACGCTCGACCTCTTCGACTGCGGCCAGACTCTTGGCCATGTCGAGGTCGATAGGCTTCTCGCACAGCACTGCTTTACCCTGGCGCACTGCTCGCAGCATCAGATTGATGTGGGTGTGAGTCGGCGTGCCGATCACGATGGCGTCTACATCGGGCCGGTCGATGGCGGCCTCGCAATCGGTCATCGCCTCGGCGCCAAGCTCATCGGCCAGCCGTGCGGCAGCATCGGCGAACGGATCGGCGACGACTACCAGTTTTGCAAGTTTGCTCGCGGCGATGTTGGCAGCATGAATTTTGCCGATACGGCCTGCGCCCAGAACTGCGATACCTACCATGATGTCTCTCCACAATACGATTATTAGTTGTTGTTAACAGCGAAGATGTAAACGGCTTTATGCCGGAAACCTGATATTTTCAAACTGTGCCATGGTGCTATCAAATGCCCGTTTCGCCGCAACTTCCAATGGCAACTTACGGCATTCGGCGCTAATCAACTCAACACCCCACGGCCCGCGATAACCGACATTCACGATTTGTTGTATGAACTCGGGAACATCCAACTCGCCGTCACCACAGAACTTGCGATGGTGTGTCGAGTCATTGAACAGTGACTCGACAATTGCGTGATTGGCGTCGTCCAGTTCGATCGACTTGATCAGTTCCAGGGGCAACTTGGCGATTTCATCGAAGCTCATGCCGCCACGCGCCACGTGCCAGGTATCGACCAGGACCCCGCCATTTGCGCGTACCCCTTCAGTCACGGCGATGGCGCGGTCGATGGTGTTGACGCTGGAGAACGGCAGAAACTCAATCACCACGTTAACGTCGAATGGCTTGGCTTTGTCGCAGAGCACGGCGAAACTTTCGCGCATCAACGGAATGTCCGGCGGGCCTTCTTCAAACAGGCCTCCGGCCACTTTCAGGTTGTGGGCACCGAGTTCCCCGGCAATTTCAAGCAGCTCGTCACGCACTCTGTCGGATGCAGCGCGCAACGGGCCTTGCAGGTGCCAGTCGATCAGAAACTCGACTTCCAGAAACTTGATGCCATTGTCCTTGAAGATGTTGCGCATGGTCGGCAGACCGAGCTTCGCGACGTTGTAGATCAGGTCAGCATGCACCAGGCCGATGCCACGCCAGCCGGCCTTCGCGGCTGCCTCGGCACGCGCCTGCAGCGAGAACGGACTGATTTCGCTGGGCGCACCTGGGTAGGTGTCGCCTGCGAGAGTCCAATAAGCAGCCAGCAGTTCTACTTTTTTATCGGGCATGACGCTCACTCATGAATCATAGGGTTGATAAGCGGGTTGTTGGAAATCAGGCCGGGTTCAGGACAAAGTCCCAATTGACGGCCAGGAAAGGCACTTGCAAGTCATACCGTTGGGCGGTGGCTGCATCGGTTTGCGTAGTGAAATGGGCAATCAGCTCTTTCTTCACACCGAACACGGTGTCCTCGTGCAGATACGGGCAGTCCGGGGTGAAAATGTGGGTGATCACCTGGTCATAACCGGGAGCCGTGACAATGAAGTGCAGGTGCGCAGCACGGTTGGGATGGCGCCCCAGACTGCCCAGCAATTTACCGACCGGCCCATCGGCAGGGATCGGGTAATGCCGTGGCTTGACGGTACGAAACGCGTAGTAGCCATCGGCGTCGCTGGTAAACAGCCCGCGCAAGTTGTAATCCGGCTGTACGCCTTTTTGCTGCACGTCATAGAAGCCGTCGTCGTTGGTCTGCCAGATATCCAGCGTCGCACCGGCGATGGGATTACCATCGATGTCCAGCACCCTGCCACTGACGAGCGTCGGCTCACCCTTGCCGTCCAGGCAAATATTGGCACCGTTTGCGTAGCGTGGCGCATCGGCCACGTAGAACGGCCCCAGGATAGTGTTCGGCGTAGCGCCCTTGGGACGACGATGGTTGATTGCATCGACGAGCATCGTCACACCCAGCACGTCGGACAGCAGGATGTACTCCTGACGCCAATCGGTGCACATCTGCCCGGTCTTGGTGAGGAAATCGATAGCCATGAACCACTCCTCGTGGGTGGGTTCGATTTCCTTGACGGCCGCGTGCAGGTGCCGGGTCAACACCGACATGACTTCTTTCAGACGTGGGTTGGCTTGATCGGTAATACGAGCGTTAACGATTTCAGCAGAGCGCTCTTCTTCGAACAGACCGCCGATTGGCGTTTCGGCATCCAGGTGGGCTGTCATCACATGTTCTCCTTGATTCTTATTATTGGGACCGGGCCGCAAATCGCACTGCCCGGCATCCGTCAATTCAGTGCCTGTTATGCGCGTGCGGTAATGGCGACGGCGCGGTCTTTGCGCGAGCCCAAACGTTGTTTCATCAATGTTTCGATCTGCTCCAGGGTCAGGCCCTTGGTTTCAGGCAGGCACAGCGTGCAAAACACGATCGAGCCGATGTTGATCACCGCAAACATAAAGAACGTCATCCCGCCCATGACGCTGAGCAGCAGGGGGAACAGCAACGCGACGATGGCATTGAAGATCCAGAAATACCCACGGCGATACCGTTCATGAGCCCGCGAGCATGGGTCGGGAACATCTCGGACATCAGCAACCAGTAAACCGGACCGATGCACATCTGCATGAAGAACAGGAATACCAGCACTCCAGAAAGTGCCAGGTAGCTCTGCATCAAAGAGTGCGGCAGGAAGTTGACCACCAGACCTAGGAAGATCTGTGCTGCCACGACTACGGTCAGGCCCAGCAACAACATCGAGCGCCGCCCCATACGGTTGATCAACCACATCCCGACCAGCGTTGCGATTACCGAGATAACACCGTTGCCAATGGTTGCGATGAGGGCAGCGTTAGTGCCCATCCCGGTTTCCTTGAGGATCATCGGCGTGTAGTACATGAACGCATTGACGCCGGTGAACTGAATCACAAAGCCCAGACCGATACCGATGCCCAGAAGCTTGAGGATCCAGGGCTCACTCAGCTTGCTCCAGGCGCTGCTGTGCTTTTTCTCGACCTTGTGCTGGGCGATGATTTCGCGCATTTCCCGGTCTACTTCGCGTTGCGTATCGCGGATCTCGCTGAGCACCTCACTGGCTTCAACTATCCGCCCTTTGCTGACCAGCCAGCGGGGCGACGTTGGTACGAAATACATGCCGACATAGAGCAAGAGAGCCGGTAGCAGTGCGATGGCCAGCATGTAGCGCCAAATGGTCGGGCTGTCGAACAGATGTGCCAGACCAGCGCTGGCCATGTAAGCCAGGCATTGTCCAGAGACAATCATCAACTCGCTCTGGCACACCAGACGCCCGCGATGCTGTGGGGCCGCCAGTTCGGCGATCAGCACGGGCACGGTCGATGACGCGCCGCCTACCGCAATCCCGAGAATGAAGCGGGTGATGATCATTGTGGTCAGGTCAGGGGAACAGGCAGTCCCGAGGGCACCGATGGCGAACAGCAAGGCCAGCGCCTTGAGTACGCCCAGTCGGCCGTAGCGGTCGGACAGCTGCCCCGAACACAGCGCACCCAATGCACCACCGAAAATAAGGGAGGAAGCAACCAGCCCTTCAGACATCGGGGTCAACCCCAGACCGCCATGGGCCGCATCGAGGGTCATGAACGGCAATGCGCCGGAAATGACCCCGGTGTCGTAACCGAAGCCCAGCGAGCCCATCGTGGTGATGGCGGCAATACGCCATAGTATTTTGGATGAAGCCCGGCCGGAGGTTTGCATAGTGGGCATGAGGTCAACCTTTTATTGAAATTATGTGTACGCTCAGTGGGTGTGAGATTACTGACATCGAATTGGAAAAAACATGCCTGTACGGCAAATGTGTTTTCCGCCTGGTGGAAAACCGAAAGCGCCGATAACACAGCGTCTCAGCCGTGATACCGGCGCAATCCGGTTATTACCTGTCGTTTTTCTAGAACTTGGCCTGCAGCTTGATGCCGGCAATCAAAGCCGAATCGATTTCACGCACGCCGCCGGGGTACTTCACGTATTGCACGTTCGGCCGTACGGTCAGCCAGTCGCTGAAATGGATGCCGTAATAGATTTCGCTACTGATCTCGTTGTATTGGACCGGGACAAAGGCAGGGTTGTCATAATCACTGATGCCATTGCGCTGATTGATCAGCTGCGCCCTGTCTCTGAATGCCGGGTTGGTATGGACCTCGGCGATGCCAATCCCGAGGTCATCCTTGGGACGACTGTCCAGCAGGCCTTTGTAGACAATGCCGGCCTGGATGAAGTGATCGACTTTGCTGGTGGCTTTGTCGTGGGAAGTAAAGTTAGCGAACACCGACAACCCCCGAAGTGAATCGCCGTCCCGTGCAGTCAGCTGCTGCTGGGCCACTAACCAGTAGCCATGCCGGCTGGAATGCTGATCAAACGCCCCGCCGGACAGCGGTTGCGGATTGCCGTTGCGGTCATCCAGCACGTCATCGGCATCGGCCGTACTTTTGTAATAGCCCAAGCGGTATTCACCGGCCAGGCCATTAAGCTTGGGACTCCAGACCAGCTCGACGGGAATGATCGCCCCCTTCGCGCCGCTGCCACTGAGTTTGAAGCCGTTGCCGATTTCCAGGTAGGAAGGGTTCTGCTCGAAGGCCCCGATCTGTGCAAACCACTCGGGTGCAAATTGATAGCGCACCCGCGCTGCCCACTGGCTGACCGGCCAGTTGTACCAGATATCGCCGATCCAGTTGGCGGCCTGGGCGCCGCAGAACGGCGTGCTCTGGAAGTCGCACGGAAAGGCGTTGAAATCAGACCCTTCATCAAAGCGTCCGGCCTTGACGTCCAGCGCCCCGTCGAGCCAGGCCTTGCTGAACCACATCTGGGTCAGCCGCCAGGTCTGCCCACGCCCGTAAACCTCCTGCGACGATGAGTACCCCCCGACGCGCGGGTCGGCAACCCGGTCATTGGTGAGGTTGCGGCCGTCGCGCTCAGTAATGGTCAACTGGAACTTCGAGTTCTCCCAGCCAAGCAGTTTCTGCAGATCGCCGGTCAGGCCCAGCGCATATTGTTCAGTCCAGCGCGCAGTGCGGTCATCGTCATAGCCGCCATGGACGTTGGCCGCCATTTCCCCGGTGTAGCCCAGCTGAACATCGACACCCTGATTCAACCAGTCGGTGCGCACGCCCCCCCAATCACCGCTGCCCCATTTCGAATCCAGGGAAAATGCATCATTGGCGGCGTGGGACAAACCGGGAATCAGCAGACAAAGGCTGACCGCAACCGTGCTCTTGGCAAAGTTTTTCATGAGAAGAACGTTTCCTTATTGTAAGTATTATTAAAAACGTGCGGGCATAACTACTTCTGACAAAAATTTGTTTGCCAGTGCTACGCAGTTAGTTATCAAAACGACCGCCAAGTACAGGTGATGAACCTGCACTGCGCAGCGGATCATAGGTAGGGAATAATCAAGCGACTAGTCACGAAAAACATAAAAGTGAATTCCGCTATGCGGAAAACTGTCAGCGTGTCCAGTAGCGCTCGTATTGCTGCTCCTTGAAATCGGCCAGCAGAAAGTCGATGAATACCCGAAGTTTCGCAGGCATATAACGACGGCTCTGAAACGCAACATTGATTGTCAGGCGCGGCAAATCCCAATCGTCCAGAACCGGAATCAACCGCCCGGCGACCAGATCAGCATTGATGATGTATTTGGGCTGTACGAGGATGCCGCCCCCCGCCAACGCCGCCGCCCGAACGATCTGGCCGTCGTTGGTTTCCAGTATCGGCTCGGCCTTGTAGGCCATCTCTTCCTCGCCCCGGGTAAAGCGCATGACCCTTGGCTGGTTGGCATGGCTGTATATCAGCAGGTCGTGATTGGCCAGATCATCAATGGAGCGCGGCGTGCCCTTGCGCTGCAGGTAGCCGGGCGAGGCAGCCAGTACCCGGCGGGTTTCGGCCAGGCGGCGAATGGTGATATTTGAGTCAGGCTCGTATTCCTTGGTGCGAATGGCCAGGTCGATCTCGCTATCAATGATGTCGAAGTAACGATTCTCCCCCAGCACCTTGACGTTGATGTGGGGATACAGCTTGCGAAAAGCCGGGATGAGCGGCGCGATATGCAGCATGCAAAAGGAAATCGACGCCGTAATGGTCAGCGTACCCATTGGCTGCACCAGGGATTCATTAAGCGAAGCCTCGGCTTCTTTGAGTTCGCCCAACAGGTTTTTGCAGCTTGTATAGAACTGATGACCAGAATGGGTGAGCGCCAGACGGCGGGTATTTCGGTCGATCAAGCGCACATTCAGACGCTGCTCCAGGGCGACCAGATGACGGCTGGCAGCAGCGTTGGACAGGCCCAGTATCTCTGCGGCTTTACTCAGGGTTCCCACTTCGGCTGTCAGGACAAACAGCTCGAGTTCGGTGAGGCGATCCATGGCGTGCTCCGTTCTTATTTTTTCACTGGTGAAATAAAGAATTCCAAAAGCGGACTTTTCTTACACTGCGCGGAACTATAACGTGCGAAACGACAGGCTGAAAAGAGCAGCAATCGGTCTGTCAGTCAGTACCGCCGTAAAGTCGGTGCTCTAATAAGACCGGGAGTCAAGATGCGCAACCTGGACGAAACCACCATCACTCAAGCCGTATTGGCCACTCATCACAGTGCCGCCGATGGACGTTTGAGCGAAGTCATGACCAGCCTTGTGCAACATCTGCATGCCTTCGCCCGTGACATCAAGTTGACTGAACAGGAATGGCAGCAGGGTGTTGCTTTCCTGGAACAGGCCGCCAACATCGACACGGGCCTGCAGCCCGAATTTGCCCTGCTCTCCCACGTGTTGGGACTGTCGACATTGGTATTGGCGCAAAACCGCCCACGGACGGCTGTCGGCACTGAACCTGCAGCATTCGACAGCCAGCCCGAATGCCCGGCAGAGAGTCAAAATCAGATTCAGGATCAGGGAACCGACATCAACGCAACCACTGCCGGACCCAGACTCTGGGTACAGGCATCGGTGCGCGACACCAAGGCCAGGCCGGTTCCTTATGCCGCAGTGCAGATCAGTACATCCGGTCAGGACACGCGCCCTGCTCTTTTGCAGGCTGACGGCGATGGCCAGGTGCGCTTTAGCACTGCCTTGCCGCAGCCATATCGCGTCGTTGAACAAGGTGCAGTCAACACTTTGCTTGCTGCTCTGGATCGTCATGCCTGGCGGCCAGCCCATCTGGAGTTCGTTATCCGTGCCAGTGGCTATCGACCGCTGACCACTCTGGTGTTTCGCGACGGTGACTCTTATCTGGGTGCCGATGCACTGTTCGGAGTGCGAGCCTCGCTGATTGCCGAATGGAAATACCAGGACAAGGGTCCCGCCCCGGATGGCTCGGTGAGCGATCAGCCGTTCTACACCCTGTCGTTCGACTTCGTGCTGGCGCCTGCCTGATTCCCACCCACCATTTGCACAACTATTGCCAGAGCCCATGACCCAGGACCTACTCATCACCGCACAGATTCGCGCGCTGGAAGCACTGCGCTACACCGCCATGCTGCAAGGCGACCATGGCGAGTTCGCCCGTCTGAGCCATCCGGCGTTGGTCTATGTGCACTCAAATGGCGTCGCGGACAGTCTCGACAGCTATCAGCATAAATGTCGCCAAGGGCTGTACCTGTACCACCGCATCGATCACACCGTGCATGAGGTTCGGCTCAACGAAAACACGGCTTTGGCGTTTGGCGAAATGTCAGCGTCAATTACCTCTCACGGTATCGATAAGAATATTCACAACCGCACCCTCAGCGTCTGGCTGAAAAGCGCTGCGGGCTGGCAACTATTCGCTTACCAGCCCACACCGATAGTGCAGCGCTCCAACCCTGCCCCTGCCACTGGAGAACAATAAAATGTCTACTGCCGATTTCGTCTACAACGGCCAGCCCTCACGCGTTATTTTCGGCAAAGGCTCGCTGCAGCAACTTGAAGCGGAAATAGATCGCCTGGGCGCACGCCGCGCCTTGGTGCTTTGTACCCCCGAGCAGCGTGCGCAAGCCGAACATGTCGCGTCACTGCTGGGTAATCGTGCTGCCGCGATCTTCGACAAAGCAGTGATGCATGTGCCAATTGAAACCGCCCGCGAAGCCCGAGAGGTCGCCAGCAAGCTGGGTGCCGACTGCGCCGTGGCCATCGGTGGCGGCTCCACGACCGGCCTGGGTAAGGCCATCGCCATGGATTCCGGTCTGCCGATCCTGGCTATTCCCACTACCTACGCTGGCTCGGAAATGACGCCCGTCTACGGCTTGACGGAGAATGGCCTCAAGCGCACAGGCAAAGATCCTCGCGTATTGCCCAGGACGGTCATCTATGACCCAGAGCTCACCCTCAGCCTGCCACTGGAAATGTCCATCACCAGCGGAATGAACGCCATCGCGCATGCTGCCGAAGGCCTGTATGCACAGGATGGTAACCCGGTCATGTCGCTGATGGCCGAGGAAGGCATCCGCGCGTTGGCCGACGGCATGCGCAACATTCACCGCAACCCCAATGATCTGGACGCCCGAGGAGATTGCCTGTACGGGGCTTGGTTGTGCGGCACCGTGCTCGGCAATGTCGGCATGGCCCTGCACCACAAGCTTTGCCACACCCTGGGCGGCAGTTTCAACCTGCCGCACGCGCAAACTCATACCATCGTGCTGCCCCACGCCATTGCCTATAATCAGTCGGCGGCGCCCGCTCTGTCGCGCATCACCCGAGCATTGGGTGCCGATAACGCCAGCCCGGCCGCGGCACTGTTCGACCTGTCCAGCTCCCTCGGCGCGCCTACTCGTTTGAAGGATCTGGGCTTGACCGAAGCCGACCTTGATCGCGCCACCGATATCGCACTTTCCAACCCCTACTGGAACCCTCGCCCTATCGAAGCGACGGCCATCCGCGAGCTTTTGCAGAACGCGTACGACGGTGTACGTCCGCAGTAGTCCCCGCATTGAATTGATCTCGATCCTGCGGTACAGGCCCCCTCGCAACGGTGAGCCTGTACCGGAGTCGACGTCAGCTCAGCAGGCCCTTCTGCTCGATACTGGGTGCCGTCCTCTTGTTACCAGTTTTTACCGCACTCAACTGATACCCAAGCGTTGCCTGGCTGACCATTGGCGCGGTGACATGCCGTGTTCACCTTGAAATGCACTGCGCATCGCATAGGCATCAGGGAAACCGCACCGTGAGGCGGTCAGTTCGATCGGGCTGCCTGCCGACAAGTCAGCGACTCGATGTTCTGCCAAGGAGCCAGGGGCAGGACGATCGAGGAGCGGTGAATGCGCACCCCCTCGTTGCGGACCGGCGACCAGGTGACGCGCCACCTGAGGGGCCTCGCCTTGCCCCCAGAACCGTGCGATCAAATGCAGGCAGCAATCCAGCCCGGCGGCCACACCGGCTGCAGTCACGACTGATCCGTCATCAATGAACAGAGCCCCTGGGTCGACATCGACCGAAGGAAAGCTGGCCGCGAACTGCTCTGCCGCCGCCCAGTGGGTGGTCGCACGCCGTCCGTTAGCCGCCCCGCCTGGGCAAGCTAAAACACCCTAAGGCAGTCGCCAGACCCTCGTCACAGGCTTAAAGTGACTTCACTATCTACCCAGGAGCATTTAAATGAGCCGTGCACTCGTCGTAATCGATATTCAAAATGACTACTTCGCTGACGGAGTGCTGCCTCTGCATGACGCCGATGAAACGTCCGCAAGAATCGCTAAAGCCATGGAAAGCGCCCAAAACGCGGGAGATCGTATTGTGCTGGTGCAACACATTTCCAAGGCTACCAGTGGGCTATTCGCGTCGGGCGGGACAGGCGTCGACATCCGCCCTTCTATTCTTGCAGCCGCTGCGGATGCCCCCATTGTCATCAAACACGTTGCCGATTCGTTCCAGGACACAGACCTGGCGAGCCATCTGGAGGGCGTAGACACGCTACTGATCTGCGGGATGATGACGCAGAACTGCGTGGTGTTCACCGCGATGTCGAAGGCTGCTGAAAAATTCAACGTCATCGTCGTGGAGGACCTCTGTGCCGCCCCCACAGAAACCGTGCATAAGATCGCGCTCAGCGCATTGCGGTCCAAGCTGGAGGTTCAGAGCAGCGAGCAGGTCTGGGGTTGAAATAACGCATAGCCTGGGGCGGTTTTCTGATTGATCAGCAAGCCGCCGTGAAAATTTCCTGTTTTTTGTGAGGCCCGGTGTTGGCGGAGTACTCGGTGTGCACGAGCCCTTGGCTGAACGCTACATCCCTGACCAGCTGCCGATTGGACAGGCTGTTGCCGGAGTCAGCCAGGTAGGCTTGCAGGTCTACCCATTTCGCTTCTTCAATCTCGTCGGTGTCCAGTATGTTGATACGCTGCGTCAGGGCTGTCATTCGGCAGATGAAGTGAATATTCGACTTGCCGAACTGGTAGGGGTGTTTGGTGGTAAACGCCACGATGGAGTCGCACTTCGATTCAATTCCGGTCTCCTCCAGCACCTCACGCTCGATCGAATCCTGAATACGCTCGGCGGGGTCTACATGGCCGCCCGGTAACTTGAACCCGGTGGTGCCTCGCTCCCTTATGACGAGCAGTTCCCCTGCGTCATTAATGACGATGGCCCCTGCCCCGACGGTATGGGTGGGCACAAAGGGCACGAATGCTTGCTCGAACGGGCGGCGCACCAGAGTCAGCTGATCGCTCAGACAGCTATGAAATGAGAAACCCGCGGCGGTGAAAACCGGAATGCCTTGAGCGTTGGTGATCGGCAATGTGACCCAAGCCAGCGCCAGGCGCTCGCGCTCGATGAAGGCGACTAACCCGTCTACGGCTCCACGCAGCGCTTGCGGGTCGTCCGGCAGCGAATCAGCGTCGACAATGATGCCGTTGAAATTGTCCCGTTTGAATTCCACAGTGCACCTCTGGATTGGTCGATCTGCCGGGATTGTAAGGATGTGGGCGCTGCTTGGCGACTGAGCGGGCCTCATGACTCAAGAGAGCGAACGGCGCATATACCACTAACGCCCGAGACAGTTGATAATGCGGCGCTTAATGCAAGTGTCAGAGAGCCCGGATCGGCTTCAGTCTGCGTCGATCCATCGGGACACTGGCCATACCTGTCGTAAGCCCTGCCTTTTCTGAAGGGGGGCAGAATAATAAGAGTGCAAGGTGCAGCTACTTTCTTCTCAATCAGCTCATTCCTACCGTCGCGGCGCTTTGGCCGTACTGCCTCTTTCAATTGCCTGCGCGCCATGGGGCCTATTGGCCGGCTCGCTTGCGATTGATGCCGGGCTGACGCCAGCTCAGGGCCAAGGGTTATCGGCTTTTGTGTTCGCGGGCGCAGCGCAGATTGTGGCCATCGGGATGCTGAAAAGCGGTGCCAGCGTCCTGTCGATTCTGCTGACAGTGCTCTTGCTCACCTCGCAGCATTTACTCTACGGGTTACATATGCGGGCGCACATCAGCCCCATGAGTGCGCGCTGGCGAGTCGGGATGGGCTTTCTTCTTACGGATGAATTGTTCGCGCTCACCAGCCATCTGGGTCCACGCAACTTTGATCGTTGGTACGCCCTGGGGGTGGGCCTGACCTTCTACCTGCTCTGGAACCTATTCACCTTCGCGGGGATCATGCTGGGGAGCAATATTCCAGGCCTGGCGAATCTGGGCCTGGATTTCTCGATTGCCGCCACCTTCATCGCGCTGATCGTGCCGAACGTGAAAAACCTGCCCACCGTCATCTGCGTGATCGTGTCACTGCTGGCGTCGGTACTGCTGAGCTACTTTCAGGTCGAAGGGGCACTGATCTTGTCCGGGCTTGCAGGTATGACGGCAGGTTTTGTCTGTAAACGATACAGGGAGATCTGCACATGAAAGCCTGGTTGGTGATTGGCTTCATGAGCGCCATTGTGTTCATGAACCGCTACGTTTTTCTGGAACCACGCCTGCCCTTGAGGCTGGGGCGTAACCTGCGGGACTTCCTTGGCTTCGCAGTGCCAGGCCTGCTGACTGCCATCTGCGCGCCCATTGTGTTTCTGCCAGATCACCAGTTGGATTTGTCCCCCACCAACCCCTACCTGCTGGCCGGAGTGTTTGCGGTCGCCATCATGTTGTGGAAGAAAAGTGTGCTGATGACGCTGATCACCAGCATGGCGGTCTTTTATTTGCTGAGATGGCTGTTGTGAAGCGGTTGTTGCGCGCGGCACCAGCAAGCATCAGCCGCGCCAATGCTCCGCTACTCCGCCTTTGTCACCCAGCACCGGATCAGTCTGGGGAAAGCACAGTTGTGCGATCTGTGCAATCCTGCGCGGGAGTGGCCGGGTCACGATTGATATCGCCCTCCTGCCCCGACGGATAGGCGCCGACCACCATGAAGTCGTCGCTGGAGCCGAGGTTGCAATGCCCTGTTCCCGCAGGCAGCAACAACACATCCCCCGCCTTGACCTCGACCACATGACCGCCCGGCCCGCCCAGCATCAATCGCGCATGACCGGCAAAGACGCCCAATACCTCATGACCACGGGTGTGATAGTGGTGGTAGGTAAATACGCCGTAGCGCCATTGCGGCGGCCAGCCGTTGGCGGCAAACGTTCGCTCAAACAACGCCGCAGGATCGCTGCCGGTGACATTCAGCGCGGCAGGATAAATCAGCACGGGCAGCTTCGGATTGTTGGGAATACCGCCGTTGGCCTTGAGCATCAACGTCTGTACGACGGGGGCAGCTAACGCCTGTTTCATGGTCAATGCTCCAGTGCCAAGCAGGCTCAGCAAGGTGAGTGTATTGAATTGACGTCGGGTCAGCGCCATGGTTCGGACTCCTGTCGGGTGAAAGTACAAACGATTCGCAACGGGTCAGAATCCCGTGAAGTCCGAAAACCAAGGTGAAACAGCACTACTGTCATGCCCTTTGTAATCCGCTTGTCCTCGAAGATCATTGAGGCATAGAAACGAACTGATCGTGGCTGGAATAGAGAGAAGGTTCAGCATCCAGAGACCGACATTATGGGATTCGAACGTCACCAGGGCGACCACGTTAATGACGGCCATGCTGATGATTACGATATTGGAAATGAGGTGCTGACGTCTGGAGGAGGCAAAGCTCTCCCAGTCGTAAATAAGCCACATGTGAGAAAAAACTCCGCATTCCTGGCACTTATGGGTGGGCGAAAGCTTGATGGGAATATAGCCACAGTTGGGGCACTTCGATTTCATAGCGTTATCCACTGCCAGGGCGACATCTTGGTCACCATCATCGCCACGATCAGGAACATTCCAGCAAAGCCAAAAATACCCATCCAGAACCACACTCGATAATGGCTGCGATAGGAATCATCCAGCGAGCCGCCCTGATTTGCCGCCTGCATGGCCATGCGCATAAGACGTTTTTGAATCACCAACACAGGCAACCATAGAGCCCCTACCGCGAAGAAGACAATTACCGAGGTTAATACCCACTCACTGGTCATTGGTAGCCCGCCCAGTTTGAGTAGCCAATACCCGGTCGCGAGTTGCAAGAAGCCCGCAGGCGTAGTTATCCAGGTGTCATAACGCACGACCATCCCGGCGACATGGGCAATCAGCACCGGGCAACGGCTTCGGTTGGCGGCAACCAGGTAAAGGTACGAACCCATCCCTAAGCCGAACAGGAAAATAGCCGCGATAACATGCAGGTACTTCAGGTACAGATAAAGCATCGATCAATCCTGCGGGTCAGAGAAATGTACATCCAGCCGCAGTTTGTCCTGCTCGCCAATCGCATCAAGGTATTCATCCGAACCGATGAAGCCAACGCAGGTTCGCGCGCCCGGCTCAGGGAATTCACTCTTCGCGACCTTCGCCATCAGCGCTACTGCTGCACAACTGGGGATCTGCGGTCCCTTGTCGTCAAATGCTGTCAATTGCAGCTTCAGCGTTAGAGCGTTCCCTTGCAGGCCTATGCCGTGGACGTCTATATACATCGCGCTTTTGCCATCGCCGAACCCCTCGAAGTGGCTTCCCATGCGATGCAGCCTTTCGGCCCAGCGCTCAGGATCGCGCAACAGGCCAGCCCGGTTAGCAACAGCGAACAGGTAGCTGGCCAGGCCTCCGAACTTCAAACCTGATCCGGCCTTGAACATGAGAGTCTTTGCGCCGTAGCGCCGGGCAAAGATATCCATGTCAGGCACATCAACGTTGGCCAACACTCGCCACCCGAGGTAGGGCATGCGGCGCAACTCCAATCCTTGCCAGCCGATCACTTCCCGGACTCGCCCGTTTTGCAACTGCTTGATCGGCTTCCCGGCGTAGGCGAGCACTCCCTGAACGGTGGACAAACCTGGCATCTTCGCTGAGGACGAGATGCCGTGGATGATCGAGTCAATCCGCTGGAATCGCTGCCTGTATTTGTCAATCAATGCCGATGACAGGGTCGGTACCGAACTGCATCCACTGAACACCGTCACCCCGGCTTGCCGCGCCGCGTCATCGAGTACCGAGATGCCGTTAACGAACGTGCGGCAGTCGGACAAGTCGCAGTAATTGACGCGCGCCTGGATGCAGGACTGCGCAACTGCGTAGCTTTGCCCCTGGAAAGGACCTGCGGTATGGATGACCCAGTCCACCTGAGAAGCCCGCAGTTCGGCAGCAAAACCAGCCCCCATTGCGTCACCGCACCAACTCTTGCACGGGCTGGCGGACAGCGTATTGAGGGCTTCCAGTTGCGCTGCCAGCTTGCGGGAATTGCGTCCGCTAACGATCAACTCGATATCAGGCATGGCGACCAGGTGACGACAGATGATGCTGCCGAAATTACCGTATGCACCAATGACCAGGACCTTTACAGGCATTTGCTTTCCTTGCGGTGGGTAGAGTCGCGTCTGTCACATCAATATCGGGTGATGTCCGAGCCAGCGCCGGGCATTATGCGGCCTTCGCGGCCAGCTATGCTCCTGCGAATTGATTGATCTGGCAAATCGAGTGCCCCTCGACTGCGAGACGCAGTTGAAGCTGCGGATTGAGCCAGCGCCGAGACCTGAACGCCAACAAGGAATTTGCTTGTTCCGAACGAACGAGCAGCACAGGCTAGACCTGTCCACCAACGCTACCCCTGAGGCGTGCTACCGTCGCCCTCGCCCAGCTCACGCTGCATGATCACGGTGTCGAGCCAGCGACCATGCTTGAAACCTACCGACTCAAACACCCCGACCTTGCGAAAGCCCAAACGCTCATGCAGCCGGATCGATGCCAGGTTTTCGCTGTTGCCGATGATCGCGACCATTTGCCGCCGTCCGCCCTCAATGCAGCGCTGGATCACCCTGCTCAATAACGCCTTTCCGACTCCCAGACCGGACATGCCCTCGCGGACATAGACCGAATCCTCGACTGTGAAACGATAGGCCGGACGCGGTCGATACAGCGTCGCGTAGCCATAACCGACCACTTCCCCGTTGTGCTCGGCCACCACGTAGGGCAAGCCATTGGCACAGATATCGGCGCGCCGCTGGCACATCTGTTCGAGGGTCGGCGGCTCCAGTTCGAAACTGGCGGTGCCATGAATCACGTGATGGGCATATATCGCCTGCACCGCGGGCATGTCGTCTTCAGTGGCGTCTCGAACAAGCAGATTGTGGGGCATGAATAGTCTTCGTCAGGATTGTCGGGTTACCCGTGCTGCTGGCTGGCTTTGTGCTGAGGCAGCTCGGCGCGCTGGCAAATAATGACGCCGGGCCAAATCAAAACAAAGCTATGATTGCTCATCGTCAGCATAAGTAAAACTTTGTCATGCAGCGCCTCAATCTTAACCATCTGCACACCTTTGCCCTGGTCATTCAGCAGGGCAGTTTCTCCGGCGCAGCTGAACTTCAGGCCCTAACCCAGCCCGCTGTCAGCTTGCAAATCCGTCAGCTGGAAACCCGGCTGAACCTCAAGCTGATAGAGCGTGTCGGCAAGCGGATAAAACCGACGTCGGCAGGTAATACCCTGCTTGAGCACATCGGGCGTATCAATGCCGTGGTCGACGACGCCCTGCTCGACCTGTCCAGCCATGCCCAAGGCATTGCCGGTCAAATCGCCATCGGTACCGGCGCCACGGCCTGCATTCATTTACTGCCGCCTATTCTGCAAACCCTTCGTCGTCAGTTTCCAGCACTGGATGTGCGGGTCAGCACGGGTAATACCGATGGCATCCTGCGTGCCGTCGAGGAAAACCGCCTGGATCTGGCCTTGGTCACGCTACCCGCCGCCGGGCGCAGTTTGTCGATCAGCCCATTGCTGGAGGATGAGTTCGTAGCGATCTTCAGCGCCGAGCAGCCAGACTTGCCACACAAGGTGACACCGGCATCATTGACGAGCTTGCCGCTGGTGGTTTTTGAAGCCGGTAGCGGCACGCGGATGTTGATTGATGAGTGGTATCTGCAGGCTGGCCTGCGCGTCAAACCCGTGATGGAGCTGGGCAGCATTGAGGCCATCAAGGAGATGGTCGCCGCCGGGTTGGGTTACAGCATTGTGCCGGCCATGTCAGTGGCGGCCACTCATCATCGACGGGGCTTGCGGGTCGAGTCACTGCAACCGCCATTGACCCGTACGCTGGGCATTGCGCTGCGTCAGGACAAGCCGGTGGGCAAGGCGCTGCGGCAAGTTCTCGATGCCTTGCAGACGCTGTCGTCCTGACAGGAGCCGAACGACAACGCCCTACAGCGAATACTGCAAATCTTCAGTAGCGAGCGCCATCAAAACATTCCGGGTCTTCATCCAGATACTTTTTCATACGCCGCCACAAGGTAGTCGTGCTGATCTGTAAACGCTTGGCGGCCGCTTCACGATTGCCACGCACACTACCGAGCACCTCTTGCAGCACCGTCAATTCACTCCTGACGGCCGCGCCCTCTTCTACCGGGACATTGACCGAAAGGTCCTCCAGCACATCCTCCAGCAATGCCGCTGTGAACGGCTGCCCCTGACTCATCACCGCCAGGCGTTCGACAACATTGCCCAACTGCCGAATATTCCCCGGCCACGGGTAGCGGCTCAAGCGCATCAGTAGCGCTTCATCCGGTTCCGCAGAATCCATGGGCAGGCTGCGAAGCAGGTAGCGCACCAGCTCGGGAATGTCGTCGTGGCGCTCGCGCAAGGCTGGCAGGCGCAGTTTCAACACGCAGATGCGGTAGAAGAAGTCTTCACGAAATAACCCTTTGGCCACCAGCTGCGGCAAGTTTTTATTACTGGCGGTGATGATACGAATGTCGACGGGCGTGACTTTGTCATCACCAATGCGCACCACCTTTCGCTCTTGCAAGGTGCGCAGCAACTTGACCTGAATGTCGGTGGACGTTTCGTTGACCTCATCGAGAAAAATGGTGCCCGTATGCGCCAGCTCGAACACCCCCGCCTTGCCCTCGTTAAGCGCGCCGGTGAAGGCGCCTTTCACGTAGCCGAACAGCTCACTCTCCAGCACTCCCGGCGCGAAGGCCGCGCAATTGATAGCCACGAACGGACCTTGCTTGCGGCGCGAAGCGTTGTGGATGCTCTGGGCGAACAGCTCTTTGCCGGTGCCGGTTTCGCCCTCGATCATGACCGTGCTGTCGACCGCCGCAAGGTCGTGGCCAGGCGTTTGGCCTTGATCAGCGCCAGGCTGCTGCCGATGATGTCGTCGAAGTTTTTGTCGGCAACGTGTTGACGCGCCAGCACCCGGCGCATCTTGCGTTCGAGGGCGGTGATTTCCGTCTGGCTTTGCAAGGTGGCCACCGCACCGATGACTTCACTGTCCAGGACGATGGGCGCGATGCTCAGGGTCAGTGACAGGCGGCCCAGAGTGATCAACGCCCCGCGCACCGGACCACCGCTGCTGAGGACCTGACCGAAATAGTCCTGAGCCAGCAGGCCATCAATGCTGTCGCCGCACGCCAGGCTGCCGAGGTAAGCCGTGGCCACGCTGTTCATGTTGGTGATCGTGCGCTGGCTATCCACACTGAAAATACCTTCCGAGACGCAGTTGAGAATCGACTGGATCATCTCGTAGCGGCTTTGCAGCTCCACACGCTTGAGTCGGCGTTCCTCCTCGATTTGCAGCAAGTGCAAGGCTTCGTCGACCGCCTCGTCAACGGCGTCCGGATCTGCATCGGACATGATGTAACGCATGCCCCGCGCAATCACCGCCTGGCGCAACGACAAGCCGCCAATCGCCACTTCAATACCGTCAGCCTGCAAGCGATCCAGATGAGCCTCAGTGGCCTGGCTGCTGCCCAATGGATCGATAAGGCAGATGGAGACCTGCGCCATGAACGGCCGGGCTTTTTCCAGAATGCTCGCGTAGCCCTCGGAGGTGGCCAGAAAGGCGATCCGCTCTGAGGACTGTCGGGCTTTGCGATAGGCATTGATACAGTCGAAAAACGTGTGTTTGACCTCAACGATGGGCACGCGCAAATGCTCACGCAGGACACTCGCTGTGCGGCCGCGACTGATGATCACGCTGACGCCGCCTTCGATCAGTTCACGGGCCTTTAGCGTGGCATCGTGCTGAGCCGCCTCGACCACCACCAACGAGAGACCGCGCTGCTCAAGGGTGTCACGCATCACCGACGTTAACGTGCTGGAGGGGGAAATAACGGCGATGGTGCCTTGCATGGACGTGCCCTGTTGAGTGCCAAGTGCATTGCATACTATTTCAAGCTGCAATGAATTGAAATGCCCCACAATTTTTCCAATCGCATGAACGATCACCCAACCCTCTGTTTTTAAAGGACTAAATCCATAGTAAAACCTCCTGGCACAGCCCTTGCTGACTTCAAGCCAATAATAAAGACAACACAGGAAAGACCGGATGGATATCACCTTTATCGGGTATGGCGAAGCCGCCCATCACATCAGCACCGGCCTGCGCACCACCGGCCACCTGCGCATCGGCGCCTTCGACGCCAAGGTCAGCCCCGCGCTGGAACAACGCGCCGCAGACAATCAAGTCACCCTCTTCGACTCGCTGGAAAGCGCCTGCCAGGGCGCACGTTTTGTCGTCTGTCTCACCAGCGCCAGCAGCGCGCTGAGCATCGCGAAAACAGTCTTGCCCTTGCTGGTTGCCGGGCAAACCTACGTCGACATGAACTCCGCCGCCCCCACCGTCAAACAAGCCATTGACCAACTGCCACGCGCAGCGGACGTGGACTTCTGCGACAGTGCGGTGATGGGCACCGTACCCGGCAACAACCACAAGGTCCCCATGCTGCTGTCGGGCAGCGGTGCAGCAGCGTTTGCTGCTGCGTTCTCGCCGCTTGGCATGCGCCTGACCGTACTTGACGCAGACGCTGGTGCAGCCTCCGCGATCAAGATGCTCAAGAGCGTGGTGATGAAAGGTCTGCCGCAATTACTGCTGGAAGCCTTCCAGGCCGGTGAACGCTTTGGCGTGCTGGATACCCTTGTGGCGTCTTTGGGCGACTCGTTGAACGGCAAAACGGTAGAGCAATTGGCTAACACTTTCACTGCTCGGACACTGATCCACGCCAAGCGTCGCAGTGCGGAAATGGACGATGTGGTGACGACGCTCGAAGCGTCCGGGGTCGACGCCAGCATGTCCCGCGCCACCCAAGGCCAGCTGGACAAGCTGGCCGCCACGGACTGGGCCGATCTGCTCGGCCCCGACGGCAGCGATATGGACTACCGCACCGCCATCCAGCACCTGACCGCTCATTAACGAGAACTGCCATGAACACTGAACATTACTTCCCGCTGCCCGACTTGATCCCTGAAGAGTTGCTGGAGCGCTTTCGCAAACTCAGCCCGGCGCAGCTGTGCGACGGCATGCAAAGCCTTGGCATCCCACGCAATGGCGCGATGGACGCCGACCTGATGCCCCTCGATGAAAACAAAATCATGCTCGGCACCGCTTACACCGTCGATACCGAAGACGGTGACAACTTCCCGATTCACGTCGCGGTGTATCAAGGGCAACCGGGCTATGTGCTGGTGGTGGCTGGCAAGGGTTACCCTGGCCGCGCCTACATCGGTGACCTCATGGCCGGTGCCGCACAGGCAGTGGGTTTGAGCGGCATGGTCATTGATGGTTGCGTGCGCGACAAGGTGCCGCTGGCTCAACTGGACATCCCGGTTTACGCCAAAGGTTTCATGCAACGCAGCCCTGGCAAAAAAGGCCCCGGCAAGATCAACGCCACGGTGAACTGCGCAGGTGTCGAAGTCGCGGCGGGTGATCTGGTGTTCGGCGATTACGATGGCGTCACCGTAGTGCCCCGCGCTCGCCTGGTGGAAGTGCTGGAGGCTTCAGAGAAGAAAAGCGCGTACGAAAATCAGCGCCGTGACGTCATCGACGAATACACTCGCTGCCGCGACAGTGGCCTGCCCTTGCCCCCATTGGCTCCGGACTGGGTCACCCAGCTTCTGCAAGGCAAGTAACGTTCAAAGCCGTACCGGGGCGCCTGCCGCCCCAACCCGCTGCGCTCACTATAAAAATAAAATGTGGAGACGTTCAGATGCTGACAGTTCTGGGCTATTTATTGATCACCTCGTTTCTGTTGCTGGTCATCAAGCAAAAGCTTTCGCCCTTCACCGGTTTGATCGTGGTTTCGCTGGCCGTCGGGGTGCTGGTGTGCCTGGTCAATGGCGTGCCTATGGGCACCATCATGACCTGGGTACGCGAGGGCCTGTTCTACTCGCAGAACGGAGCTGGCAAGGTCTCGCTGGGCACGGTCAATCCGACCGTGATGATCCTGTTCGCCGTGCTGTACTTCAGCCTGATGATGAACGTCGGCCTGTTCGATCCGCTGTGTACTTACCTGATTCGCAAGGCCAACGGCGACCCGCTGAAAATCATTCTGGTCACCGCTTTTACCTCCGCCGTCGTCACTCTGGACGGGGACGGGACCACCACCATCCTGATCATCACCACCGCCTTCCTGCCGCTGTACAAACAGATGGGCATGAAGCTGTCGAACCTGGCGATGCTGATTATCCTGCCTTGCGGCCTGGGCAACTGCCTGCCCTGGGGCGGGCCACTGGCGCGGGCAGCGGCGGTGTTGAATCTGGAGGTCAATACGCTGTTCGTGGCGATCTTGCCAATCCTCGGCGTGTCTTTCATCTACGTGTTCTTCATGGCCTATCTGATGGGCATCAAAGAGCGCAAACGCCTGGGCTTCGTCAAAGGTGAAAAGGTGATCGTGACGCCTGAGCAGATCGCCCAGATGGTGACGGTAATCGAGGACCACGACAAAGAACTCAAGCGTCCGAAGCTGTTCCTCTTCAACCTGGCCCTGACCCTGGGCATGCTGGTGATTCTGATTGCCGGCTGGGCCAGTGGTGCGGTGGTTTTCATGCTCGGTACGGCCATCGCACTGACAGTCAACTACACCGCCGTTGAACAGCGCGAACGCATCACCGCCAATGGCGGCGACGCCGTGGCAGTGGCCTCGATCATTCTGGCCGCCGGGTGCTTTCTGGGTATTTTCAACGGCAGTGGCATGGCCGGTGCCGTCGCTGAACACATGGCCAGCCTGATCCCGGATTCCATGGGCAGTCACACTGCGCTGATCTTCGCCTTCCTGGGCGCCCTGGCCTGTTATGCCCTGCCCGTCGATGCCTACTACTTCGGCATCCTGCCTGTCGTGGCACCCATCGCCTACAAGTTCGGCATCAGCCCAACCGAGATTGGTGTGGCCTCGTTCATGGGCCAGGCCCTGCGCTATGCCAGCCCGACCGTGGCCTGGCTGTTCCTGCTGATGAACCGTACGGAGATGACATTCGGCGAATACCAGAAAGAGTTCTTCAAATGGTCGATCCCGATGTTTTTCATCTTCTTGATTACCGCGATCGTGACCGGTGAATTGCCTGTGGGATAAGGGGCAAGACAGCGCTTGCAGTTAGAGCGCCGCGCCAGATCAGTGATTTGGCGCGGTGGTCTGCTTCTCACGGCATCACTTTTTCGCAGCATTCCCTGAAGCCAAATGGCTGTGCACGATTGCCCGGACGCGGTCGGCGTCGGTGGTCGTAACCGGGTTGTAGACGATCATCGAAAGATCCGGGCGGCCGTCCACCGCGAAGCCTGAGTATTCCAGCTCGATAAGGCCATGGGTGGCATGGCGCAGGCGCTTGGTACCTTCACCCTGTAGGCGAACGTCGTTATCACGCCACAACGCCGCAAAATCCGGGCTCAAAGTGCACAGCTCATCGGCGAGGTTGATGACCTCAGAGGCAGCACCGGCACGGGTGGCATCAGCCCGAAATGCAGCAACGATGAAACGTGCGACCGCCTGCCAGTCGTCTTGCTTATCCCGCGTGCCGGGATTGCAAAACATCAGGCGCAGAATATTGCGCTGCCCAACCGGTAAAAGACTGTAGTCGGTAAATACGGCTGCAGCGGCGTTGTTCCAGGCCAGCACATCCCAGGTGGCGGTTTTGATAAAAGCGGGGCTGAATTCGAGGGTATCCAGAATTCGTTGCAAGCGCGGCGTCACCCCCTCGGGGGCGGAATAAACAACTTCGGGAGGATGACCAAAGGCGAGCATGAACAAATGCTCACGCTCCGGATCGGTCATCAACAGGCTTTGAGCAATGCGGTTCAATACCTGGGCAGAAGGTGCGCCACCGCGCCCCTGCTCCAGCCACGTGTACCAGGTAGCGCTGATGTTCGCCCGGTGGGCCACTTCTTCTCGGCGCAAGCCCGGAGTGCGTCGACGCGCGCTGGAATATCCAAAACTCGCAGGATCCAGACGCGCCCGGCAATCCTTCAAATACGTTCCCAGCAATTGAGCAGACTGGCTTGCCATGGTGATCCTGTTAGTTTTTATACCCTGATAATGTCACGGCTTTAACCGGATAAACGTTACGCGCACTCTGCTGACTTCCGCAAAGAGAGATTTCAAACATGCGCGTATTTCTTACTGGTTCCACAGGTTTCATTGGTTCTCAGGTAGCCTGGGAATTGCTCAACGCAGGCCACCAGGTGCTGGGGCTGACACGCTCTGATGCTGGCGCTCATGCGTTGCTGGCGATGGGGGCCGAGGTTCACCGTGGTGATATAGAAGATCTGACCAGCCTTCAACGCGGTGCCCAGGTGTGCGACGCCGTGATCCACACCGCGTTCGATCACGACTTCGCCCACTTCGTCGCCAACTGTCAGAAGGACTCACGGGCTATTGCAGCCTTGGGTTCAGCGCTGGAAGGATCCGAGCGGCCCTTGATCATCACCTCCGGCACGCCGATGGGCTCGCCAGCATCCGGCCAGCCCGCTGACGAAGACCACTTCAACCCGGAGCATCCCAATCCCCGGATCGCATCGGAGCTGGCCGGGGAAGCGCTGTTGCAACGCGGCGTCAACGTGGTGGTCATGCGGCTTTCGCAAATCCACAACCCGCACAAACAAGGCCTGGTGACTGAGGTCATCAAGCAGGCTCAGGAAAAAGGCGTTTCAGCCTATATCGATGAAGGCATCAATCCGTGGTCCGCCGCTCACGTTGCCGATGCCGCGCACCTGTATCGCCTGGCCCTTGAAAAACACCAACCGGGCGCTCGTTACCATGCGACTGCCGAATCCCGGATTGCTTTTCGGCTCATCGCTGAAACCCTTGGCGAAGGCCTGGGCTTGCCGACAGTGGCAGTCCCTGCCAGTGAAGCGGCGGCGAGTTTCGGCTGGCTATCGAGCTTTGTCGGCAAGGACATGTCGAGCCTGAGCAACAAGACCCAAGCGCGGCTGGGCTGGCAACCAGACGGGCCCGGTTTGATCAGTGACCTAAAAAGCTTGTTCAACCGATAGTCGAAATTCAACAGCAAGAACCGGGTCGCGGCCCCAGTACGAAGGTGCGTAATTTAAGCGCTCAAACGTATTGGAGATGACCATGGCCTTTCGCATAACAGGACTTAGCGACGAACCCTTCCGGGCCTTTTTCGGACTTTCTGACCAGGAACTTGGTTTGCTTGGGATAAGGCGCTACATCGTCGACAAGAAACCGGGTTATCCCGACCGCATCGAGATGAAGGATGCAGAACCAGGCGAATGCGTGCTTCTGCTCAACCATGTTTGTCAGCCCGCGAAAACTCCGTACCGGGCCTCCCACGCTATTTACGTACGAGAGGGTGCAACGCAGACCTATGACGCAATCGATCAGATTCCTGAGTCCATGCGAATTCGCCTGCTATCGCTTCGTGCTTACGCTGAAGACGGGATGATGATTGACGCGGATGTAGCCGAGGGCGTGGCCATAGAGCCAATAATTACTCGAATGTTTGAGAACCCCGCAGTGAGCTATATCCATGCACACAACGCCAAGCGCGGGTGTTATGCAGGGCGTATTGATCGGGCCTAGCGGGGAGCTGGCTAGGTCCGCACGTCAGGGTGAAGCACATGGATGCACGCGACGCGTGCGAACCGCTGCCCCCTCCTCTATCGATCATAGACGGACGGTCAAATCGAGGACTACGCTGCCAAAGGTGATGTCACAGGACATCACCTGATTCGCTGATCTGGCGAAGTAGCGGCAGGGGTAACGGATTTGATCACTGAGAAGCGAGCTGTGCAGCCGACACCATACCTACCAGCCAGTCCTGGTGCCCATTGATCATCGGATTAGGTTTAGCTTGGGCTAAATCCTGCGCAGGCTTACCCTTTTGCGTCTCTTGAGTGAGGATCCGCACACGTCCGTGCGACAGATCCTCAATCAGCCAGGCATGGTGAACATCCAGACGCGTATCCCCTTCCCCCGCCCAACCGTGCCAAGCAATCCGTCCAGGTTCAGTCAACGTTGGCGGCACGTATTCATTGCATCGCGCTTCAACGGGAAAACCGAAGGTCTCGAAGTAGAAGCACACGCCACTCGCCAGATCGGGCCCAATGTGATCGTGAATGCGGACGTTCGCTGAATTCGCGTAGTACGTGGGCCATAAATGGGCCTTACTCAGCAGGGGCCAAACCTGAGCAGCACTTAGGCCCGCGACGATCACTTCGTTAGAAGCAAAGTTTTCGGTAAAACCGGGCAGAAAGCCCTCAGGCCAGATGATTTCGTTCATGAAAGGCTCGATAGTTGATGTATGGAATACCGCCATGATCGGTGTAAGCTTCAAATAACGCCAATCGCGATATTTTATCCAGAGCATCATGAATCCTGATATCAGAAACCTCGACCTCAACTTGCTCAAGGCGCTAGATGCCCTGCTTGATGAACGTAGCGTGACCCGCGCGGCAGATCGATTGTCACTCACTCAGCCAGCCGTGAGCGGCATGCTCAACCGGCTTCGGGACAGCTTCGGCGATCCGCTTTTTGTGCGCGCTCAGCGAGGGATCATACCGACGTTGCGAGCCGAACAATTGGCGGCGCCCATCAAGCAGCTGCTCGCCGACATTGAAGCCTTGTTACAGCCCTTGGGTTTCGATCCTTTGAATGCCAGCCTGACCTTGAAAATAGCGTCGACTGATTATGCGTTGCGCGCCGTTGTCGTGCCGTTCTTGCGCGCCCTTAAGGAGCATGCCCCAAACATCCGGGTATCGGTTCAACCCGTCGACGATCAGATGCTTGCATCCCAATTGGATCAAGGCGATATCGATCTGGCATTGGTTACGCCCGATACAATCCCTACAGGGCTGCATGCTTCGCCGCTTTTCGATGAGAGATACGTCTGTGTAATGAGAACCGACCACCCTGACGCGATAAAAGGCACTATCTCCCTGGATCGTTTCTGCGCCGTGGATCAAGTACTAGTGTCACCTTCCGGTGGAGGATTTCGCGGCGTTACAGACATTGCACTTGAACGAATTAGCCGGACTCGACGGGTCATTACATCCGTGACCAGCTTCCTGATTCTTCCAGATATCCTCATGCAGAGCGACTTGATTGCTGTCGTTCCTCTTCGCCTGGCACGTCACCAGACGGGCCTACGCATTATGGAACCCCCGGTTGAGATTCCGGGCTTCAGCAAGACGCTGGTCTGGCATGAGAGGACGCACCGCCACGCAGGCCATCAGTGGATACGTTCACTCCTGCTCGAAACAATCAAATCTCTAAATTGACGCGGTGTGAGAACGAAACCGAAGCCTGCCGTAGGCCTCTCCTACTAGATGTCGACCACACACCGAATCGACGAAACGCACATATGCCCCCTGCTTTTCCACCACTAAATCATGGCATCGGGCAAAGGTAGCGGACGACTCTCAATAACAGCTTTCATTACCAGCGTTGAAGTTAGCCGGAGCACATTCGGCAGTCGCGAAAGGTGCTCGTCATACAGCCTCTGGAACGCAGGTAGATCGGTAGTTACGATCTGCAATAGGTAATCGGGGTCACCGAACAGTCGTTGAGCCTGGACGATCTGCGCAATCCCTTGCAGCGCTGTCTCGAATTCCAAAACCGCATGGTGATGACCCTCCCGCAAGGTGACAAAAACGATGGACGAGAAATTAAGCCCGAGCTCCTTCGCGCAAAGCTCCGCTCGGTATCCAGCGATGACGCCTGCATCTTCTAAAGCGCGCACTCGTCGGTGACAGGGCGACAAGCTCAAACCGATGTGTTCAGCCAGCTCGGTAAGAGATTGGCGCCCGTCTCGGAGCAACTCCGCAAGAATCTTCCTATCGGTTCGATCTAATTTCATTTTTCTTCCAGGTAAACCCGTTCATACCGGTAGGTTTGAAAGCACATTCTACAGAGTTTTCAATAATCTCCCTCGGACCATGAGAGGCATGGCGTCGCTCAAAGGTTGAGGAAGAAAAGTGAACATCGATACTCTTGCGGCGTTCTGGGCTGTTTCATTTCTGTTCGTGATCACGCCTGGGGTTGATTGGGCGTATGCCATTTCTGCGGGACTACACGGGCGCCGTGTAATCCCTGCTGTAGCAGGCATGCTTTCGGGCCACCTCGCTGCGACCTTAATCGTCGCAGCGGGAGTTGGGGGCATAGTGGCAAGAATGCCGGTAGTCATGACACTGCTCACCTTAGTGGGTGCGGTGTATTTGCTTTGGCTTGGAGTAAATCTTCTCGCGGCTCCAGTAGCCCCCATCCGAGGTACAGAGGGCGATGCGGGAAGCTCTTTCAAGTGGTACGTCAAAGGCTTCAGTGTGAGCGGATTGAATCCCAAAGTGTTTCTACTTTTCCTTGCACTGCTCCCACAGTTTTCCGATCCGCATTCCGCTTGGTCAGTCCCTATGCAGCTCATCTTCTTGGGGATAATCCACATGCTGAGCTGTGGAGCGGTCTACCTGGTGGTTGGTTTCTGTGCGAAGGCGTTATTGGGCGCGCGACCTAACACCGCAAGCGTGATTAATCGGTTGTCTGGAGTAGTGATGATGGTCGTCGCAATCACGCTGATAGCGAAACGCTTCGCTTGAATGACTCCACGCACTCAATCGATTGACCGCTTTCGGCCCGAAGCAGTCATTGAGTCCGATCCCTACGAAATGACTTTCATCCTGGGCATGTTCACTTGCAAGACCGTCCCGCCAAAGTTAAGGTCGGTCTCATGATTACACCACGCTTTGAATCGACCACAACCTTCACGACCGCCACGGGCGGGTCGTGGGAGGTTGTGTGAGTTAAACAGCACACGATCCCTAAAGACCCGCCAGCAATGGACCGGGTCTTTTTTTTGCCCCGGTTTTGCTGGCACCCACGTAAGGAAACGCACATGTATGCACTTCTGGTTCTCGACATGCAGGTAGGGCTTGTTCACGGCCCGGACAGACCTTGGGCGGGTCAAGCACTTATCAATACATTGAATGGACTCATGAGAAGTGCGCGTGAAACAGGCGCACCTATCTTTCTTGCCCGCCATATAGGTCCGGCCGGGTCTCCGATTGAGCCGGGTAGCCCGCTCACCGAGCTTGTTCAGGAGTTACAGCTAATGGGTGACGAAGTGATTTTCGAGAAAAAACGCCCGAATGCCTTCGCTCAGACTGACCTGGCAACTCAGCTACGCGAGCGCGGCTGTGAGGGCATCGTTGTTACAGGCATGAAAACTCAATACTGCGTAGACAGCACTTGCCGGGCCGCCCGCGATTGCGGCTTTGATGCTGTGCTCATCGCAGACGGACATACTTGCTCCGATACTCCGGGGCTCAAAGCAGAGGCCATCATTGCCCACCATAATGCAACATTAGCCGGGCCATTCTGCCGAGTCGTCCAGGCTGAGGAATGGAGTTTCTAGTCAAGTCCCATGATCGACTCGGTACAGGGTCGATCAGTCCTCGGTGCTTTCCATGCTACAGCCCTCTGGTGCCCGTTAGCTGACCAACATGAATGACCGCTTTGGGTCGATAGCAGTCTTTTCCACACGGTCTACGGTTTCGCCGACTCGCCCCAGCCTGGACAATGATCGATACAGCGAAAAAGCGTCTAGACGATCAGGATCACCACCACGAACCTTCCCAGCCTGCCATAGGCCCCGCTGCTCAGCGCAATGATGCCCACCAGGCCGAACAAAAACGAACCTGTACAAGCGGCGAGGGGAATCTAGGTTGTGGTGTCTTCCATACAGGCGTAGTGGCACGCGGTGTCACGCCGCACCATAGGCGGCTATGGTGTTCAATGAAAAGGTTGTGACGGCCAGTATGCTCGAAGCGATGATGCCCAGAATCTTGTCGAAGGTGTCGGCGCCGATCCGCATTGGCATGACTCGGGAATGAAATCCTTGAACACAACGGCAATCAGCGCACTGGCCACGCCAAGCAGCGAAAACAGGCTGGCCCTGGACCTCAGTCGCTTGGTCAGTCAACTTAACAGGCCGCACCAACGAGCAATCATATTCAATACCTTGAAAGTTTATGCAACGCGATCCATTCAGCGAGAGGTACCTCCGGGAGACGACTGATTGAGCAATCCGGCAGGCAGAAGTTTCATGCAACCTCGCAAGATGGCAATTTGCATCTTGCCCACCCGCTTCCTATTATCGCGCTGGGTGCGTTGTTGCATACGGCACTGCGCAGGTTAAATTCAAACGTTGGTCGGGCCGCCATCGGAGTGTCATTGTGTCCGAAGACAAAACTGCTTCCCCTGCGATCCCCCGCCCTCAGGTTCTGACCGAACGTGCGCTGTCAGCGCTGGACCGGTTCTCACGTATTGAAGCGCTTAGCGGTATCGCTCTGCTGCTCGCCGCCCTGGCAGCTCTGATCTGGGCCAACAGCCCGGTCGCCGATTCTTATGAGCATTTCTGGCACACTCAGATCACCTTGGGGCTTGGCGACTTCAGCGTTTCTCGTTCACTGCATTTTCTGGTCAACGATGGCTTGATGACGATCTTCTTTCTAGTGGTCGGCGCAGAGATTCGCCAAGAGATCAAAGACGGCGCGCTGGCCAACATGAAACTGGCAACCCTGCCGCTGGGTGCCGCACTGGGCGGTGTCATGATGCCTGCGATCCTTTACATGCTGCTTAATCACGGGAGTGAAGCCAGCACCGGCTGGGCAGTACCCACCGCGACCGACATTGCCTTTGCCGTCGGAGTGCTGGCCTTGCTAGGGAAATCGATCCCCAGCGGCGTACGCATTCTGCTGCTGGCGTTGGCAATCATCGACGACATCGTCGCCATTCTTATCATCGCGATTTTCTACACCACCAGCCTGGACTATCTGGGGTTGGTCGTGGCCATGGGTGGCCTGGCACTGGTACTGCTTATGCAGCGTATGGGTATCGGCAAGGCCTATGCCTATGTTGTGCCGGGGGCCATCGTCTGGTTCGGTCTGCTCAAAACCGGGGTCCATCCTACGCTCGCGGGTGTGATCCTCGGACTCATGACGCCGGTGCACTCCAAACCTGCGACGGAGCGGCCACTGGAAACCATCGGCCGGACCTTTGAAGAGCTAATGGATCGCTTTTCCCAGGCCAAAGATAACCCGCAGATCGTAGTGGAGCCTCTCAACCAGTTGCGCCACGCTCAGCGAGAAGTGCTGCCGCCCGTCCAGCGGGTCCAGATCGGGCTGCATGCATGGGTGGCGTTTGGGGTTATGCCGTTGTTCGCATTGGCCAATGCCGGAGTAAGCTTCGCGGGCGCCAATCTCGAAGAAGCGCTGCCGCAGAGTGTGTTTGCCGGTGTGATGCTGGCACTGGTACTGGGCAAGCCGCTGGGTGTGATTCTGGCGAGCGTGACCTTGGTTAAACTGAATATTTGCCAGCTCCCCGCAGGCGTGACCTGGCGTGGAGTCGGGCTGGTGGGACTGCTGGCGGGCATTGGCTTCACCATGTCGATTTTCATTGCGTCCCTGGCGTTCTCCGACCCGTCCCTGCTGGCATCAGCCAAACTCAGCGTGCTCTGCGCCTCATCCATCGCGGCCGTGATCGGAATGATCTGGGGAAAAATGACATTCCACAAAAGCGCTTGAAACGTCATCTGCCCCACTGCTCGCCGCGACTAGAGGACTTTGCCGGGGTTCATCACCCCGCTCGGATCCAGCGCTTGCTTTAGGGTACGCATCATCTCCAGTTCCAGAGCAGACTTGTAGCGCAGCGCGGCATCACGCTTGGCCTGACCGAGGCCATGCTCCGCGCTGATGCTTCCTGCAAACGCCACCGTGGCCTCGTAAATCACATGCATGATCGCCTCCGCCTGGGCTTTGAAGGGCGCATCTTCGGTGCCGACAGGTTTGCTGATGTTGTAATGCAGGTTGCCATCGCCGACATGGCCATACGCGACAATCCGGACACCCGGAAAAGCCTCCAGCAGCCTGCGGTCAGTCTCTTCGATAAAGGCGGGAATGCTGCTCACCGGTATGCTGATATCGTGCTTCAGACTCGGGCCTTCATGGTTTTGCGCTTCCGATATACCCTCGCGCAACGCCCACAGCGCGGCGACTTGCATCTCGTTGCTGGCGACTACGGCATCAAGCGCTTCACCCTGTTCGAAAGCCTCGCTCAGGCAACTCTCCAGCATTTGCGCCAGCGCCGCATCCACGAGGGTGTCGCTCAGTTCGATCAACACATACCAGGGATGATGTTCTTTAAACGGATCGTTGCATCCGGCGACATGCTGCAGCACGAACTCCACGCTTTGTCGTGACATCAGCTCGAAGCCAGTGAGCCGGTCGCCACATTGGCTGCGCATGCGGCTGATAAGGTCCACTGCCGCCTGTGGATCCGGGAGGGCCACCCAGGCAGTGGTCAGGCTGCGTACCGCAGGATAAAGCTTGAGCACAGCAGCGGTGATGATGCCAAGTGTGCCTTCCGAACCGATGAACAGGTGCTTGAGGTCATAGCCGGTGTTGTCCTTGCGCAAACCGCGTAAGCCGTCCCATATACGGCCATCGGCCAACACCACTTCCAGCCCCAGCGTAAGGTCGCGCATATTGCCGTAACGCAATACCGCAGTTCCCCCCGCATTGGTTGCCAGGTTGCCACCCACCGTACAACTGCCTTCGGCGCCCAGGGACAACGGAAAAAGGCGGCCCACATCCGCGGCGGCTTCCTGCAAACGCTGGAGAATCACGCCAGCCTCGACCGTGATGGTTTCGTTGGCCTGGTCAATAGCCCGAATGGCGTTCATCCGAGTCAGAGACAGCACGACCTGAGTGCCTGAGTCGTCCGGGATGGAGCCACCGCACAACCCGGTATTGCCACCCTGAGGCACCAACGCGACACCTGCTTCCCGACACAGACGCACCACTTGTGAAACTTCTTGAGTGCTGGCCGGACGCACCACTACTGCGGCCTTGCCGCGATAGGCATTACGCCAATCGCTCAGGTAGCTCTGCATGAGCCCGGCATCACGGATAAGACCGGCCTTGCCAACCACTCCTTCCAGCGCTTGCATCAGTGTTTCGTTCAAATGACTCATGACACGCTCCTTATTGTTATCAGCCGGTCCACTAACATCCGGCTGTTTCATTCGTTAACGGCAACAGATTGCGGCTGACTCAGCTCGATCCGGTGGATTCGCCCCACGACAACCAGGTAGAAAAAAACCGCCAGCAAAGCGTTGGCTGCGACGTATACCAGCGCGGCATCGAAGGAGCCTGTACGACTCACCAGATAGCCGACGACGATCGGTGTAGTGATCGCCGCCAGGTTGCCAAATGTGTTGAACAGACCGCCCGACAGGCCAATGATCTGTCGCGGCGAGGTATCCGCTACCAGCGTCCAGCCATGGGAGCCGAAGCCTTTGCCAAAGAACGCCAACGCCATAATGCCCACAACCGCGGCGTCGCTCTGGACGTAAATACACAGCACCATGCTGCTCGACAGCAGCAGACCGCTGACAATCGGAAGCTTGCGCGCCAGGGTCAGGGAGTAACCGTGACGCAGCAGACCATCCGATATCAAACCACCCAGCACGCCCCCCACAAAGCCGCTGATCGCTGGCAATGCGGTGAAGAAACCGGCCGCCAAGATGGTCATACCCCGGGCCTGAACCAGATAAACGGGAAACCATGTGAGGAAGAAATAGGTGATCGCGTTGTTGCAGTATTGCCCCAGATAGAGGCCTATCAGTGTGCGGTGGCTCAGCAGCAACTTGAAATAAAGCAACTGCGAGCCATCGGAGTCGCCAGCGCGAGGCTCAAGATCCATCAACCCGCCGCCGGATTCAATGTAGGTGTACTCGGCCGCTGTGATTGCCGGATGCTCACGTGGACCGATAATGACCTTGAACCACAGAAGGCTGAGCAGCAAGCCGAAGCAGCCCAGGACGATGAAGACCTGTTGCCAGCCCATCACCTGGACGACCCAGCCCATCAACGGGGCGAAGATAGCGGTAGCCGAATACTGTGCCGAGCTGGAAATGGCTGTTGCCGTGGCGCGCTCGGCGCTTGGGAACCAGGCTGCAATAATCCGCGCGTTACCCGGAAAGCAAGGTGCACCGGCAAAACCCACCGCCATGCGCAGGAGAAACAGGCTGACTATCGTCCAGCTCAGCGGCAACACCCCGACGAAGCCTTGCAACAACGTAAATGCAGACCAGCTGAACAGTGCGATGCCATACACCCGCCGGGCACCAAAGCGATCACACAACCAGCCTCCGGGAATCTGTCCGATCACGTAGGCCCAGCCGAAAGCGGAGAAAATATAGCCGAGGGTCAAGGCATCAATCCCCAGATCCGCCTGCAACGCGGAACCGGCGATGGACAAACTGGAACGGTCGGCGAATGTCACGGATGTGACAAGAAACAGCATGAGCAGGATCGAGTAGCGTACCCGCCCTGGTTTAGGTCCAGGCATCTGACGTGATCTTCCGATGATCGAACAAGCCTGACGCGGTCCGATCATTAGCCACCCAGCCATATCGGAGAGTCAGGCGTACCGATACCTCCTGTGGCGCGAGATCTGCGTGCATGACGTTGCCCTGTTTTTATTGTTCTGATCCCAGGCCTGTGCCTGCTCAGGGTGCGAGACACTTTAAAAGCCGCCCTAACGGCAAGTTATCGTACGACCACGTAAAAGCAAATCTTTAATTTTCTGGATTAGCTGTTCGACAAGAGCTTTTCTTTCCACTCGCTGAAACCAACCTATGCTTACTCTGTAAGGTTCTGGCGGTATATAGAGCGTATTTTTCGCCAACGATTGCACATTGACAGCAACGAGCCTGCTTGGTAAAAAACGCCCAAGTCATACGACAACATATGACAACCCATAATAATAATTGAGGCTCAGATCATGCTGACGACCCTCCTTCTGCAATCGCCCGTTCCGTATGGCGTCCGCGCGCATGCGGTGAGGTCATCCATCTGCAGTCCCTTATGGCACAGGCCCCCCAGCGGTTTTACTGTCGTCGTGAACGCTAATGTTAGCGGCAGAGCAATGAAAAAAATGCGGTTCCTGCCAATAGCTGTAGAACCTCTACGTTCGGCGTTCCACTCATCAACATGCCCTCTTCAGAGATATCCAATTGCGTGCCATCACCCCTTAGGCGGTAGTGATTTATTGGCAAAGCAGCACCTCGACATAACCGGTTACAACTTTAATAAGCCCTGTTAGTTCGATCAGCTTTCATAACCACGGAGTATTCCAATGATAAAAACAATCCGCGTCTCTCTTCTTTCTGCCCTTGTCAGCATGGGGACTATCACCTCGCACAATGTCGCCGTCGCTGCTGACGTCAAATGGCCGACCCGTCCCGTACAGGTGGTGGTGATCGCCAATCCGGGGGGTGACACCGACTTCAATGCCCGCATGATGGCCAAGTATTTCAACAAGATCACAGGGAAGAACATGGTAGTGACCAACGTCGCAGGTGGCGGTGGCACGCTGGCGGCAGAGCAGGTCAAAAGCGCGGCTGCGGACGGTAACACCATCCTCTTCACCCACCCGGGCCAATTGATTGTCAACGAAGTAGCAGGACTGTCCGACGATAGCTTCGAAGCCTTTGATGTGGCCTGTATCGCTGGCGTCGACAAAGGCGCGGTATTCGTCGCCTCCACCCAGTCCGGGATCAGCAGCGTCAAGGACCTGATCGCCAAGGCCAAGGCCAAGCCGGAAAGCATTACTTACGGCACTGAAATGGGTAACTTCTCCCATATCCAGGGCTTGATGTTCGAAAAAATCACTGGCGTAAAACTGAAGATGGTGGACGCCGGCACCGTATCGGAAAAAGTAGTTGCGTTGCTTGGTGCACGTATCGACCTGGGTGCCATCAGCTACGGTTCCGTGCAGGACTACGTCAATGGGGGCCAGATGGTCGCGCTCGGCCAGCCCAATGATGAGCGCAACGCAATGCTTGGTGATATCCCGACCTTCAAGGAACAGGGCGTTGATTTCACGATCGACAAGCCGTACGTCGTGGCCTTTCCAAAAGGCACCGACACCGCGATCGTGGGCAAGATGGCAGACATCATGAAACAGATCACCGAGATGCCCGAGTACGCTGAAGAGCTGAAAAAATTCAAACAGCCGGTGGCTTACTACGGCACCGATGATTCGAAAAAAATCCTCGCCAAGACTCGCGATGACTTCATGCAATTCAAGGATGTTTTACGCACGAAGTAAGACCTGAAACTGGCTGGCCGCTGCGCCAGCCAGCTTTACCCGGCCTATATCCCGAGGGTTCCCGATGGCTACCTGCAAGAAAAAAGAGCTGATTATCGGTGGCGTCATGCTAGCCACCGCACTCGGTTATCTGGTGATGAGTTTCAAACTGCCGGGGCATTCCGGTATCGACGCAGCATTCGTCCCTACCCTGCTGGCTGCGATGCTCTGCCTGCTCGCCGTCATACAGTTATTCAGCGCGTTCGCGACCCCACAGGCGCCTGCCACTGACGTACCGCACATTGACACCGAAGATACGAGCAGCTCGATAGACGTGAAAACAGTGGTCAAGACACTGGCTTTGATCGTGGGCTACATCGCGCTCATGAAGCCAGTCGGGTTTCCGATTATGACGGTGGTCTATTTGTATCTGCAGTTCATCGTATTGACGCCAATTGATCAAAAGGTGCGGCATATCACTTATGCAGTGGTCGCGGTCTGTACCTCTGCCGCCATCTATCTGTTATTCCGCGAGGCCTTCGACTTGATGTTGCCCGCCGGCCTGACCAACTTTTAGGAGTATCGAACATGCTCGACTTGTTGATGCAAGGCTTCGGTGCCGTCTTCTCTATCAACATCATGTTGTTGATGGCTATCGGTGTGGCCGTGGGTATCGTCTTCGGCGCAGTGCCCGGCCTGTCGGCCACCATGGCGGTAGCGCTGTGCTTGCCACTGACTTTTACTATGGGTCCTCAGGCCGGTCTTTCGCTGTTGGTGGCGCTATTTATCGGCGCAACTTCCGGCGGTCTGATTTCGGCGATTCTGCTGAAAATACCCGGCACACCCTCATCGATCGCCACAGTGTTCGACGGCGGCCCATTGATGGAACAGGGCCATGGCGTCAAGGCACTCGGGATCGGCATTGTGTTTTCCTTTCTGGGCACCTTGTTCAGTATCGCGGCGTTGATGTCTATCGCCCCGCAGTTGGCCAAAGTGGCGTTGCGCTTCGGCCCGCATGAGTATTTCGCCATTGCGGTTTTCTCCCTGACATTGATCGCTACGCTGTCTGCAGGCTCCATGGCCAAAGGGCTGTTCGCCGGTGCGCTGGGCTTTGCAGCGTCCACGGTGGGTATCGCGCCTGTGGAAGCGATCCGCCGTTTTACGTTCGGCTTTCCCGAACTGAACGGTGGCTTTTCCATGCTGACCGTGATGATCGGCATGTTCGCGGTCGCCGAAATCATCAAGCTCGCCGAAAATGGCCGCCATGCCAAGCAAGGTAAAGCCCGCGCCGTGAGCATGAAAAACGTCAAAGGCTTCGGCTTTTCGATGAAGGAATTTCGCGAACAGCTGCCCAACGCTTTTCGTTCCGGCTTGATCGGACTGGGGATTGGCATTCTCCCTGGGATCGGGGCTGGCACCTCAAACCTTGTGGCTTACATCATCGCCAAGAAGCGCGCCAAGGACCCTGATTCATATGGCAAGGGCAACATTGGTGGTGTGGTGGCCAGTGAAACGGCGAACAACGCGGGTATCGGCGGGGCAATGATGCCACTGATGACCCTCGGCATTCCCGGCGACACTGTCACCGCGATCATGCTGGGTGGCTTCCTGATCCACGGCATCCAGCCGGGCCCATTGCTGTTCATCAGCCAGGGCCCACTGGTGTACACGATCTTCGCTGCCTTGATCGTCGCGACATTCATGATGCTGTTGATGGAGTTCTACGGCCTGCGCCTGTTCATCAAGCTGCTGGATGTGCCCAAGCATATTCTGTTGCCGATCATCCTGGTGCTCTGTGTGGTGGGTGCTTTCGGCTTGTCCAGTCGGCTGTTCGATGTCTGGTCGATTCTGCTGTTTGGCGTGCTTGGATATGCCTTCGTCAAGGCCGGCATGCCCGCAGCGCCCTTCATCATTGGTTTCATTCTCGGGCCTATGGCCGAAACCAACCTACGTCGAGGCCTGATGTTGTCAGATGGCAACTTCCTGGCCTTCCTCGCCAACCCCATCGCCGCCTCGTTCCTCGGTCTGGCACTGGCGTTCATCGTCTGGCAGGTCTACAGCGCCATGCGCCCGAAAAAGAGTGCCATCGACGAAATCCTGCGCTCCTGATCCACATGGCTTAACTCATGTAAAACAGGGGCGCATTGCCAGACATAACGACCTGGTTCTCGCCGACGGGAACCAGGTTACTGGAGCGCGCACCCAGTGCATGCGATCGGCAGGATCTAAGTTGCAAGGATAAAACATCCTCCTGAGCGACCACCGCCGCCAAAACGTCGTGGTTAACGGTTGCCCTACAGGGGCCAGTACCTTCAGCTGATTTTGCGGAGGAGCAAGATTGGTTGGGATTGGTTGGGATTGGTTGGGAGCAATATCGGCGAAAGACTGAGCGAGCCGCTGTAGGGGAACTACCGCTATGAGCCACAACTGGACAGCTGTTCCTCGCTAGTGCCGTGCCTTCCCGGCGTGATACAAAATTGGCTATTTTGAGCTGGAGTTCGGGGTACGGCGACAGAATTGAGAAATGAACGCGCTAGCGACCGGCAACAATCGGCCAGAAGCAGTCGTTTATTTGTCTAAAAGACTGCGGCAGTGAAACGGGATAATTACACCTGCGTCCTAAGAACGCATACCCATCCAGATTACCGCCTCAGTCCATGCAGTCACCATCGGTGTCAGTACCCTGAACCAGGGATCACGCACATCAATCTGCGCTGCGGAATGGTCATGATGATGCTGCTCCTCCTCCACAATCGAAGTAATGGCCGCCACCGCGGGGAGATCGATATCGGCCAGCACTTGAAGTTGATGAGCCAGGTGCTTGAGCACCACACTCTCAACTGCGACGGTAGTAGCAACAACGGCTTTGCGGCCACAGATGCCAGTAACCAGACCCAACGCCAGACCGCCAATGCCACACAACCAATAACTACGGCAGCGGGGATAACTGCGACGTTGCAGCTCCTCCTGAAAAACCGTCCGATGGCGGCGCTCGTGGGAGAGGAACTCCTTGAGTTCATCCACCATGCCCGGGACGAAAAGCCGGGCCATAAACAGCTGTCCGCTGTAGATACAGATCGCGCCATGCTCGCCCGCATGGTCGACTTTCATCATGCGGTTGCCGAGGTCTTCGCCCTTAGCCGTGTAGTCTGGTGAATTCACATTGAGATTTCTTGTTCGAGGGGCTTGGTCATCGGGCCGGTCCTTGCACTTGAGCCGGCATCGTGCTGTAACACCAAGCAGATAAGCAAGTGAGTTCACAGGGCGGCCCCTCACCCTCGTCGATTTGGCCGATCTTTAAGCGGCTGAGTGACCGCTTTGGGTCGAAAGCGGCCCTTCATTCCAACCAAGAGGAGCAGCCCCTAAGGTTAGCTTCGTTGCTACTGCGTCATAAGATCCCGTTCGTTCGAAGCGTCGTACTTTCTAATATCGCCTCGCATCAACCGCTCCCATCGGTTTACGAACTGTACGGTGTCTATGGCGTTAAGATGAGCGCTAAGCGCAGCTTGATCAGTCCAGCGTTCTAATAGAATAAGTTTTCCGGATTTTGGGTCTTCAATTGCGGCGTCGTAAGAAATATTTCCTTTACGTTGTCGTGTCGCGACTGCAAAGGTCTGAAACTCGCCCTGAAATCGCTCGATGTCTTCGGACGAGACGTATAGGTAGCCAGCTACGATGAGCATTTTTGCCATCCTTTTTGGTGTAGACCCCCAATTACAGATCGGCTCTGAAATTGGAGGCATTGATAACTCAGGCGATAAGCACGATCTTTCCTTGAATACTTCCCCGTGAAGCTCGGTGATGCGCATCCGATGCCTGGGCAAGCGCAAACGTACTGTCGATCATCACGCGGACAGTACCGTTATCCAATAAGCGGCCAGCCTCTGCCAGTTGGGTACCGTTGGAGCGCACCTGCGTTGAGGAAACGGTGATGCCCAGATCAGCTGCTTCTTTATGCGCGCAGAAACCCATGGGATTGACCAGGAAGAGGGCGCCGCCCGGTCTTATGACGCTCAGAAAGCGTTCCATATTCGCACCACCGACGGCGTCAATCACCAGATCCACATCCTTCGCGACGTTTTCAGCGGCCGTCATTCTGTGATCGATAAATTCCTCTGCGCCCAGGTCGCGAAGCAGGCTCTCATGCTTACCGGAGGCAACCGCGATGACGCGCGCACCTTTCCATTTGGCAACCTGTACTGCCAGATGCCCCACGCCACCGCCGGCACCGTTTACCAGCACGGTCTTGCCTCGCAGCGGGACTGGCTCATGTCGAAACGACTGAAAGGGATTTGGCTCGTCATGGCCCAGCTCAATCAGAAACTGCCAGACAGTAAGCAACGACATGGGCGCACCTGCGGCCTGGACGTGGTCTATCCCGTTGGGTTTCAAAGCCAACTCGGTCTCATGGATGCGTGTGTATTCGGCGTAGGCGCCGCTGCCAGTCATCAAATCTCTCGGAAAGCGCACCATTGCGTAGACGTTGTCACCGACGCTGAATCTGGAAACTCCGTCGCCGAGCGCGACGACCTCTCCCGATACGTCCGTGCCTAAAGTCAGCGGGAACTTGGCGTCTGGCCGCCACTCAGGGGGTAGGGCACGATAGCCGTCTCGTAGAAAAAGGTCTGGCGGGTTAAGGCTCGCCGCATGGACGCGGACAAGCACTTCGCCAGGTTGTGCCATGGGTTTGGGCGCATCCTCGTAGCGCAACACTTCAGGGCCGCCAAATTCGTGCAACTGCACAGCTTTCATTGTGTCGTTCATCACAACCTCGCTATCGATGGGGGATGACTTAAGTTAACCCCTATCAGCGAGGTTGATAATAAGGTTGAAAGTCGTTTCAATGGTGCCATGAAGGAACCAATCGGATTTGAACGACTGAGCGGATTGATCGCATTCGCCCGCGCCGGCTCTCTGGGCAGCTACAGGGCTGCGGCCCGCTCGCTGTCCATTTCGCCCTCGGCGATCAGTAAAAGCATCCAGCGCCTGGAACGTCATTTCGGGGTGTCGCTGTTCACCCGCACCACACGCTCGCTGACCCTCACCGTTGAAGGCCGCGATATTCATGAGCGTGTGTTGCAGCTGTTGCGTCATGCAGAAGAGATCGAGCAGGTGGCTAAGTCAGCACGCTCCGAGCCTGCTGGCACGTTACGGATTGCGGCATCACTTCCCATCGGGTTGCATATCATCGCGCCTGCCATCAGCGAGTTTCGTAAACGCTACCCGAAGGTATTGATCGACCTGCGGCTAAGCGACGAGATCGTGAACCTGGTCGAGGAAGGCATTGATCTTGCGGTAAGGATCGGTGAGCTTTCGGACTCATCGCTTTTGTCCCGTCGGCTCTTGCCATACACGCTCGGTTGCTACGCCTCTCCTGACTACTTGGCAAGGTGCGGAACGCCTCAGCATCCTGATGAGCTGGCGGAGCATGAAACGGTGAACCTACGCTATCAAAACACCGGTCAAACCTTACGCTGGCCGTTTCGCATCGCAGATAAAGAGATCGAAATACTGCCGTCATCGTCCGTCGTCGTTGATGCAAGCGAGGCTATTTTGGAAGCAATGGCCGCGGGCACGGGTATAGGAATAGCCGCGAGCTTCATGGCAGCTCCGAGGGTGAAGCGTAAGGAGCTGGTCCCGATACTCTCCGAATTCGCGATACAGAGGCACAATATCACCGCCATTTGGCCCGAAAGCCGTCGCACCAATCCTGCGGTACGCGCTTTTCTGGATATGCTGATCGAACTTCGCTGAGGTCCTGACTCTTCGTTCAGACAGGGTACTTTCAACAGCCGCTAGCTGATCTAGGCGCAGATACTCCAAGTGTACCGCTCCGGAGACGTCGCTCGCAGGCAGCGCTCTTGATCGTCAGCTATCGGCCATAAGCTGCCAGTCACCTAAAGCAGGGCGGGCCAAACTTCTCCACTAGCCATGGCTTAAAGTTCTAGCAACCGTTGACTACACTCGACGTAATGAGCCCAATCTCACTGACAAGCTGCGTGGTGCGTATCCACCTTATCGCTCTTGCCACTCGCCACCCTTGCTCCCGAGTTTGAGAGCCTTATGGGTTGCGACTGGAACACCTCTCGGTAATAGTCCACTCCTGACTGAAGGTGTGCGTTGAATGCAAAACCCTTACGTAGCATCTCGTTCATATCGCTGCGTTTGATACGCATGACAAAGCTTTTTTGCGTGGTTACAAGTCGGCTGGGATTAGCGACATCCAAGGCGCTGAACCATTTAGCCGGATCAGAATGTCCAGCAGGATACAGCCGTCCGCATGTCTCAAGCTGCCAGCCTCCGTCGAGTAATATCCATATGTCATCCGCCAAAGGCTGTCCCACTTCAACCGCGGCTATGACCGTCCCAGGTTGAGCCTCCCACTCTTTAGAGTGATCAATAACCCACCTTAGTTGCTGCTTGTTAAGCTCGGTGAAGAAAGGTGTATGGCGCAACAAATGTAACCAAGTTACCGACTCTTTCATCATACTTGTCCCTTCGTCCTGGTCGCTAGGCGCTGCATGACTGCAGCCTAATAAGGCACCTAACATCAGAGTCAGCGCCATTAGCTGCCAACCCAACCATGTGAAAACCATGAGCGTCACCTCGATCCAAAAATTAGTCGGGCTTTTCAAAAGTGCGCACCGAAATCTTCATGCGTGACTTGTTGCGGGCCCGCAAATGAATGCGTCCAGAAACTGGGTGAACCTAACTATTTGGCAGGCATCCACACTCGTCATTCAAAATCCACCGAGCATCTAGATACCTTGCGTATCTGGCCTCAACTACCTGACCCCTGGTATCGCAAGACCACCATCCACCAACAGGCTTTGGCCTGTGACGAATCGAGCCTCATTGGAGCAAAGCCATACGGCTACGCCTCCAATGTCTGACGGTTCGCCAAGCCGACCGAGAGGGGTGAGCCTACTGATCATAGCGGCCGCTGCATCCCCGCCAAGTCGATGAAACATGGGCGTGTTGATCGCGCCTGGTAGTACGTTGTTGACGCGAATGTTTTGACCGCCGACCTCTATGGCTAATGAGCGCACCATTCCATCTAAGCCCGCTTTGCTCGCAGCGTATATGGACGATCCTGCTCCCCCGGCAACCGCCATGAAGGATGACGTATTTACGATGCTGCCCCCATTTCCCAGGGCGACCATGGCCTCGATCTCATACTTCATAGAAAGCCAAACACCGCGAAGATTAATGCTAACCACTGAGTCAAAATCATTCTCCGTCAGTTCACCAATTGGGAGCATGCGCCCTTCAATGCCAGCGTTGTTGAATGCGGCATCCAATCGCCCGTAACGACCAATCACGCTGGTGATGAGGGCCTTGATATCGCTAGCTTTTGCGACGTCTGCCTGAACAGCGAAGGCCTGGCCTCCGTCGGCAACGATAAGTGCTGCTGTCTCTTCGATCTCGGCTTTGCGTCTCCCTGCAATGACGACCTTCGCGCCATCTCGGCTAAATGCGAGCGCAGCTGACCGACCAATTCCGCTGCCGCCCCCGGTCACTAAAGCGACCCGGTGCTGAGGGCAGTTTTTCTTAGTTACTCCCATCTGAACGCTCCTTCAGCTGCGTTTTAAGTCCCATCAGGGCATGCGAAAGCGCAATACAAGCCACCGTCGTACTGCGAGAAATGGATGTTCATCGCACGATGTAAACTCGTCTCGGAGCCGGTGATGGCTATTCCGAGACGAGTTTTAGTACCGAACTTTGAACTTACAGCTTTCAGGCGGCGCAGCGCTGTTGGAGCTTGAATGACGTCCAGGCCGCAACACTACCGATAGCCGATGCGCCCCCTAAACGTCCCAACGCCTCAAACGAAGGCTCAATGTGAGCGGCGAAGAAGGCGATCAGTCCAAGGAAATAGGCGAGAATGTTGTTCACCACAGGAATAGCCCTCAGTGACACAACGATCATGGCAACAATGAAAACCACGAGTGGCAGTGCAAACTTTCCAACCACTGGACTGAGCGTTGCAATGGCCAAAGCGGCTGCCATACCAAACGCAATCCCGCTCAGCACTCCGCTGTAGTTGATGAGTCCGTCTCGAAGACTATGCCCGCGTGAGAAAAAAGCGACCCAGCCTATAAACATCGCCCAAACCGGTAGTCCTGCCATCAGGCTGACGGCGGCAGCAGCGGCGGCAGTTGCAGCAGCGATGGCTGTGATGCCATTGAACTGAAGCTGAGCTTGGAAGCGAGAAGCAGGAACTAAAGTATCTTTTGGAGAAGTGTTCATGAGGGATGCTCCTAAGAGGGTTATCACCCACCGTAGTGGGTGAATTTATGGATTAAGCACTCACTTGCGTGCGCAGAAGATCTTCAAGACCTATGCGGCGAAGCATCTCTGCCCTTACGCGGTCTGCCATAGCGTTGACGATTTCGGCGCCATCTTGAGACGGGTCAATGTGGCGGCGGAACGGGCGGCTGCCTAAGGGCATGCCCACGACTTCAACAATGGCACGTGCGACCTCTGCTACATCGGCATCAGCGGGTTCAAGTGCGGCCAAGCCTTTTAGTGCCTGCTCAGGTACACCTTTGTAAGGTCCGTCGTGATACTCAGCTGCTCTCGAAGCATCTGCTGGCGAACCTGAATGAACGAAATGGTTGGTACCTTTGGTAAATGCACCAGGAACGATGATCGAAGTTTCGACGCCCCATCGGGTCAGTTCGCCAGCGTAGGATATGGCCAGCGAATCCATTGCCGCCTTTGCGGCAAAGTACGGCGCCAGGTAAGGCGGCGTGCCGCCGCGAGCACTGCTGGACGATATCCACATGACCAATCCCTTGCGCTGCTGCCGCAAGTACGGCAGCGCCGCCCGGTTGACACGCTGAGTGCTCAATACGTTGATGTCGTAAAGCTGGGCAAATTGTTCTGGCGTGAAGGCTTCAGCGGGACCGAAAGACATGTGGCCCGCATTATGAATGACCACATCCAACCGGCCTGTTTCTCGAACAATTTGTGCAATACCGGCATCAACCGAGGTGCTGGAAGCTACATCGAGCTCAACACTTCGCAGGTCAACTTGGTTCTCATCAGCATAGCGCGCCACCTCCGCCACTTGAGGTGCATTACGGCCTTGGGTTTCACGCATGCTCGCGTAAACAGTGTGACCAGCATGAGCCAGTGCACGAGCAGTGAGGGCGCCGAAACCGCTGGAAGCGCCGGTAATAACGATGACGTACTTCATGGTGCTGCTCCTATGGATTGTGGGGTGGGGGCTGCTGAGAATTAGATAATGCCGCCGTTAGCGCGCAGGGTTTGGCCATTGATCCAAGTGCCGTCTGGACCAGCCAGGAATGAAACAGTGGCAGCGATATCTTCGGGCTGGCCGAGACGTTCCAGTGGCGCAAGTTTGGAGAGCCGATCAACAACTTCCTGGGGCTTGCCGTTCAGGAAAAGGTCAGTTGCGGTAGGGCCAGGAGCAACCGCATTGACCGTGATGTTGCGGCCACGCAGTTCCTTGGCGAAGACGCTGGTCATGGCCTCGACCGCTGCCTTGGTACCCGCATAGACGCCGTAGGTAGGCTGCAACATAGCGACGACACTAGACGAAAAGTTGACCACTCGACCGCCATCGCGCAGACGGACCGCGGCTTCGCGCATGGTGTTGAAAGTACCTTTGAAATTGATATCGATCTGGCGATCCACTGTGTCGTCATCCGTTTCAGCAATTGTCGCCAGGGCCATGATGCCAGCGTTGTTAACCAGCACATCAACCCCACCGAAATGCTGCTCGGTTTCATCGAACAAACGGCGTACATCCTGGCTGCTTGCGACGTTGGCTTTGACCGCAATCGCCTGCCCACCCTGAGCTCTAAGCGCATTGACCAGCTTGTCTGCCTCGGCAGCGCTGCTTGCATAGTTGATGACAACCGAGAAGCCGTCCTGCGCGAGCCGCGTTGCCACTTCAGCGCCAATACCGCGTGAGGCGCCAGTGACAATGGCTACTTTGTTTTTGGTCATGTTCATGGTTGATCTCCGTCCTGCAGGTGATTTAGATAAGGTGTGCAATTAGATTCCCACGTTGGCAGATTCGAATAAATACGCGAAAGTTGACTTGATTGTTCAATTATCGCCAACAATTGTTGCGCAGTTCACCCTAGGCTCCCGCGTAGATGTGAAAATGCTAAGCCTTTGCTATGGCCGCCACGATCTCGACTTCCAGCAACCCATCAGATGGCAGGCCCGCGACACCTACGGCTGATCGAGCGTGGCGTCCCCTGTCACCGAAAATATCCAGAAGTACACGGGAGGCACCATCCACCGCTGCGCTATAGTTCAGACCTGCCCCTGTGCCGTAGACGAATCCGCGTAGGAATAAAATCTGCTGAACGTGCTCCAAACCCACGTATTTCTCCAACAGGCTCAGCGCTCGCAAAACACAGGCGCGGCCAGCCAGCGACACCACCTCTTCGGGTGTCTGATCCGTTAACGGTCCTTTGATGACTTCATCATTGATTCTGCAAACCTGACCACTCACATAAGCCAAGCCGTTGTGTATGACGACGGGTTCATACTCGCCTCTCGGCACTATGTTTTCAGGTAACACCAATCCCAGCTCTTCCAATCTGTTTCTTATGCTCATGCGCTAACCTCGGCAAATTCCACACGCCCCCCCAACCAGCAGCCGGCGGTAGTACCCGAGTCACTGAGGCGAAAACGAAGCTGAATCTCCGAGGGCTTGCCCATGGCACGACCTTGCCTGATGCGTAAGGGGCGATCAGCCCTGATCAGCTCGTTATCAAGCAATCCGAATGCGAGCGCTGCCGCTGCGATACCTGTGGCGGCGTCTTCCGAATAGCCTGATGACTTAGGGAACTGCCTCGCATCAAATTGCTGGCCAGTGAAATCCGACGGAGCGTAGGGGTAGAGCCCAGTTGAACCCATGCGCTCGCAGAGCTCCCCGACTCGGCGAAAATCTGGCTTGAGGCGATCTAACACGTCCGCATTTTTGAGTGCGATCAAGGTTTTGACTCTGCTGGTACACGCATTCTGGATAGGAAATGGCGCAAGCTCGTTTGAGCTAATGCCCAGCACAGCAAGAATGGCGGATTCCAAAGCCTCATCGCAAAGCGCATGGACAAGGCCGTTTGGCTGGCTGATTTCTACCGCAACCTCGGGCGTCCCTCTATTGAACACCTTAGCCTCGACGATTCCGCTTAAAGTCCATAGACGAAGCTGATCTTTGGTCAATAATCCAAGTTGATCGAGCAGCCATATCGCACCGACGGTGGCATGTCCGCACATTTCCATTTCGTGGTTCGGAACCCAGAATCGGAGACCAAAATCGTAGTCAGCAGCTTGTGGCGGCGAGAAGACGAAGCCGCACTCGTGCCCATATTTCTGGGCGACCGACTGCATTTGCTGATCAGACATGCCATCTGCTTGAGCAACGATAGGAGCCAGGTTCCCGCCCCCAGGTGCCGCTGGAAACACGTTTACCAAATAGACCGTGGTCATTTAAGCGCGCCTCCCAAGCTGGGCGAGCTCGACATGACCGCGTCAACAACAGCGTTAGTGAATACCGACCCAGCGTCCATGCTGACAGGGTCGCTCTCCACAGCGTTCATGAAGCTGATGTTCTTCTCGACACCTGCCAGATCTATTCGAGGTGTGCTGGGGTAAGAAGGCAGCGAGGCGCTCCACGCTGCGTCAAATATGGCTGGATCTGTATGCGCAAAATAGGACCGGACCGACTCTTTTGCTTCAGCGGGGCGACTGGCTACCAACTGCTCTGCACGCCAGAGAGCGCGAACCAGCTTTTCGGCCGCCTGCTGGTTCCTTACTAACCAATCTTCACGCGCAATCATCGCGGTGAAGAGGAAGCCATTGAGCGGCTCGTACTCACCTTTGGCTAAGTCCATCAATACGTAGCCGCCGCTTTTTTGGGCAGTAGTTACAGTAGGCGGGGATAGAGAAAAACCGTCGATGCTGCCTTGTGAGAAGGCAGCTAACATATTCGGCGCACCGCCAATTGGCATGATCGTGAGGTCTTTATCAGCGTTCAAGCCGGCGTTTTTTGCGAGATAGCGCACCAACATATCGGTCGTGCTTCCAGGACCGGTAACGCCGATTTTTAAGCCTTGCAGGGCCCGTACACGTTGATCAATAGGAGACTCGGAGGAGAGGCCCGCGCTGGCCGCAGCCTGGCCGCCAATCACCACTGTGCTGCCGAATTGAGTCTGCACCGCTGCGAAGGCCTGAACTTTCTGCCCTTTCGAACGGGCTCGCACCGCGACAGCCGGCAGCCCTACGTAAACGTCTGCGTCATCTCCCAAGACTGCAGTGAGTGCAGCGGCACCTCCCTTCTGAAACACAATGACTTCAACGTCTAATCCTTCTTCAGCAAAGTATCCCTGTGATTGAGCAACATAGAGAGGTACATACAGGAAACCCTCGCTTGGGAATGCCAACTTAATTTTTAGTTGCCCGTCTGCTCGGGCGGTAGAGATGCTAAAAACAGCGAACAGCAGGCAGGCGTACACGCCCGCAGCAAAACGGCGGTTGAACATGACGATCTCCAGTGGTCAGTAGTGTTTGCTAAACCGAGATTTCTCTATCGGCGTCGCTGGCTTTCCAGGGCATCAACTTGCGTTCGGCAAGCTTTACAGCGAGGTTCAAGATCAGAGCCAGTCCAATGATTCCAATGAGGGCGGCGAAGACACCCCCTGTATCGAATTGCGAGGCGGCGTCGGAAAGGAGGTATCCCAACCCTCTGTTTGCGGCAATGATTTCCCCCACCAAAGCACCAATCAGCGCATAAGGAACCGATAAGCGCAGTCCGGTGAAAACCCAAGTGAAGGCTGAGGGGATCACAACCATGGTAAGCAGGTCGCGTTCTTTAGCTCCCATCAACCGAAGAATAGTTAGCTGCTCACGAGCCACGTTTCGAACACCGCTATAGGTATTAAGGAACACCAGAAAGAATACAACTGCTGCTGTCAGGATCACCTTCATAGGCAAGCCAATGCCGAACCAAAGTATGAACAAAGGAGCTAGCGCTACTTTAGGCAGGCTGTAAAAGGCCGTAAGAAAGGGGTCGAGAATATCGGCCAATAACTTCGCCCTACCCAATAGCAGTCCGGTCGCGAAACCAGCTACTGAACCGCTTACAAAACCAAGAACGGCTTCCAACGTCGTAATACCCGCGTGATAGAAAAACACTCCGTTGCGCAGAATCTTCCAAAGGCTGACTGCTACGGAAGATGGGCTGCTAATGAAGAACTCCAAACCGAACGCCCGAGAAATACCTTCCCAGAGGGTAAGAAGCAGGGCAAGAAATGCCAAACGATAAACCTGGATCATGAGGCCACCAGAGAATTTGCTTGTAAGGGTGAATTATCCGCCTCTGCTTCAGGGGCGAGGCTTCTCCAAAGAGCAGCGCAGAGGTCCACGTATCGCGGGTCGGACCGCAACTGAATAAGGTTGCGCTCACCCGTTAATGGAATGTCGATGACGTGATCGATCGTGCCAGGTCGACCGGCGAATACGACGCAGCGATCTGCAAGCGCTATGGCCTCATCAACGTCATGGGTAACGAAAAGCACAGTTTTATTAAACTTTCGGCAAAGACGTAAAAGCTCGGTCTGGAGAGTTAGGCGCATCTGCGCGTCGAGTGCTCCGAACGGTTCATCCATCAAGAGCGTCTCAGGGTCGCTGGCCATCAAGCGCGCCATGGCTGCTCGTTTACGCATACCACCCGATAACTGCGCGGGGTAGCTGTTGCCAAAACCTGTCAGCCCGACGAGTACGAGGAGTTCGTCGACCCGCTTCTCGATCTCGTCTTTTGGGACCCTTCTTATTTGAAGTGGGACGGCAATGTTGCCCGCTACCGTTCGCCAAGGCAGTAAGTGGTCTGCTTGGGTCATGTATCCCACTCGAGTATTGATGCCGGCTACCTGCTTTCCTGCGTAATCAACTCGACCCTCGCTGGGACTGAACAAGCCTGCGGTCATATTTAGCAGCGTTGACTTGCCACAACCGGAAGGTCCAACCAAGGTGATGAACTCTCCGCGCCTTACCTTCAGCGTCACATCACGCACCGCTACGAACTCACGCCCGCCGACAGTGAATTTTTTCTGCACATTAGCAAAACTGATGAAAGCCTCTTCGCTCACCGTACCTCCTAGATCCGGACGCCCGGACGTTGTATTGGACACAGACGAGAATGAACGCGCGGAAGCGTTCTGGCGCACTCGATCGGGCCCTTTGGTAAGCGTTATCGGGCCATACAACTTTCTGCGGGGGAGCTAGCTCCGAGTGCGCGAGGTTCCTCTACGCCACGCGTCTGGCGATACACCCAAATCGCGGCGAAAGAGATAGGCAAAATGTGAGGGTGATTCGTAGCCCACGTTATTTGCTATCTCAAGCACGGACATCCGTGTGTGCTGAAGCAAAGACTGAGCACGTTCAAGCTTGATACGCTGGATATAGGTGAGGATGGATTGGCCAGTGTGAGCTGAGAACAGTCGCGTTAGATGACGTCGGGACACATGGAACGTGGAAGCAATTTCATCGATGTTTGGTTGACGGGTCAGATTGCCGACAAGATACTTTTCCACTTCTCGCACCAGCATGGCGCCATGACGCTCTGTAGACGAGCGTTGATGGCTGGGTTGACTGAGCGCTACTGCAAGACACTCCAAAAGTAGCAGATGGTCCAGCTGGGCAAGTTGGCGGCTACGATCAACAAAGAGACTTGGCTGGCTGAGGGTCTTTTTTGCAGAAAGGAGATGGCGAAGCGATGCCGACGTTTCCCAAATCCCCAGCGTCGGCAACCGCAGCATCCGATTAGAACTGCCCGACAGATCCCCCAAAGCGTAGCGCATGTAATCTGGCTGAATGTAAAAGGCAATGTGATTTTGGGCAGCCGTGAGGGAGGACGAGGAATGACCCCATTCAGGAGGAACCAATAGAAATTGGCCATCGATGACCGTCGTCGCTTTTCCAGAGTGCTCGTCCCTAAAGCCCAATAATCCATGGTTCGGCACCATCAGCATGAATTCATCATGCATATGGGCGCCTGTTTCGTAGGCGCAATTAGAATTGAAAACGCTGTAGATCTCTCGCATAGCGCGCCCCCTTGGATTTTCAACCTCCACATATTAGAAGCAGGTTCCGCGCCATAAATGTTCGTCTGGGTACCCGTGTTACTTAGGACTATTGCCACCCGTTCGGCGAGCAGATGCGCGCTTAAGATAGACCATCAATGCAATAGGAATGACGAAGATGATGCTACCTATGGCCACTTCAACGGTTATGCCGTAACCCGCTTCCACCCCTCGATAGGCATGATGTAAACAAGCCAAAAGCCAAAGCACTACGAACCCTCGGTCTGTCGTTTCTCTGCGTAGGCCGAGCAGGAGGCCTAGATTGACCATGAACCATAGAAGAAGGAATCCTGTAAGCAATGCTGTGAGCGTATGCATGTAGCCTCCAATCAGATAAATGCCACGGCTAACTGGCTTTAAGACGTAAATATCGGCTGTTTACCCTGCTAGATAAACAAGTCATAGTCGCCATCACCATTCAAATTTCATCAACAATAGATCGCTGATATGGATCAAGTTCGTGCCATGAAGGTCTTCGTCCGTATCTACGAGCGAAGCAGTTTTACCGCCGCCGCTGAAGATCTCGAGATCCCGCGGGCGACGCTCACCCACGTGATGAATCAATTCGAAAATTGGCTCGGTACGCGGCTTCTGGAGCGCAGCACCCGACGTGTCCGTCCGACTCTGGATGGAGAGGCCTACTACCGCCGTTGCGTTATCCTCCTGGCGGAATTAGAAGAGGCTGAGCTAGCCTTCCGTCAAAGCGTTCCGAAAGGCAGATTACGAGTTGATCTGCATGGCACCCTTGCTCGATTTTTTGTGATACCTGCGTTACCCGATTTTATGCGCCGCTATCCAGATATGGACATTGTTCTCAGCGAAGCCGACCGATTCATCGACCTTATAGAGGAGGGAGTCGATTGCGTCATCCGAGCAGGTACGCTGGGAGACTCATCGTTAATAGGCAGGCATCTAGCCGATCTCCCACAGGTAACGTGCGCCAGTCCGACCTACTTGGAACGTTATGGGGAACCGAAGAGTTTGGCGGACTTGGCTCAACACAAAGCGATCACCTACGTGTCCCGCGCCACGGGCAAGGTTTTTCCTTTTGAGTTCCAAGAGAATGGTGCAGTGCGAGAAATCACGATTCCGACAGCTATCTCCGTGTTCGGCGCAGAGATTTACGCGGCCTCTGCCCTCGCAGGGATTGGGTTAATACAGGTCCCCCGTTATAGGGTAGCCACTGAACTGGGGCTGGGTAAGCTCCAAGAGCTCCTCCCCGGATTTCCCCCTCCAGTAATGCCTGTTTCAGTCCTGTATCCACATAGCCGACATCTTTCCCCGCGTGTCAGGATATTCGTGGAATGGTTGAAGGAGATCTTTCAACAGGGATGAAAAACGATTGGGCCACTACGCTTGAGTGACCGTTCCAGATCTATTCGGGTGACGGGTGTACACGGCGCCTAGATTTCTAGGCGCTGTGACGCAAAAAAGCGCGTAACGCCTAGGGATCTAGGCGCTTAAAAGCGCTGTTCATGGGTAGGCATTGCCGGTTCGCCTGCTTCCGTGGATTGATGCCCACGATAGGAGGACCGTTAGAATACCTGCGAGAAAAGCCCGACCCGAACGGACCGCTCAGCTGCAGTCTACCGCCGCTGGCCATAGGCAACTTCAAATAAATGGCAGCAATCGGTTAAGTCTCACATGTCCGCTTTGGGTCGAAAGCGGTCAGATTGCACGCGGGTTGCCATGTAAAGGCGAGATCAAAGTGACCTTCCCATCTCAAAAGCACGGGTCTCGAATCCCATCTCTTCATACAACCGAACGGCAGGGGCATTGAAAGTCCACACGGCTAATCTGAGGTCTTTGGCACCTTGCTGAATCCCCCACTCCTGAACCAAACTCACCAGTTTGCGACCGATACCTTTGCCCCAAAAGCGCTCTGCCACACATACCGAGCCTATTCGAACGAATTTCATCGGCTGAATGAGTGGACCACTCCCTGACGATAGGCTGGCAGTGATAAACCCCACAGCTATCCCATCGACATGAGCGATGAAGACAACCTGATCGGGTCCCTCCAGGAAACTCATCCAATGAGGAGCATCCCGAGAGAAATCATGAGTGGCAGCGGTATAGATTTCGGGCCGTGCGGCATGGTGGATCGCGTTGAGCAACTGACCCAACTCACAAATGGCAAGCACATCAAGGGCGGTGGCATGACGACAAGTGATCGATTTATCCATTCTCTGAAACGCTCCTGGTTACGATATAGCAGACAACTCTGCTGTTGCACGGTGAGCCAATCAAAATACTTTTCCCGGCATCAAGGTCCTATACGGTTATCACGCCTAGCACGTCGCGTACCGCCCGGGCATTTCTCAGCCTGATTGGCGCCTCGATTGCTTGTATGCAAGGCACCAGGCAGACAGGGAGATACGACATGCAAGAATGGATCACGAATGAACACGTAGATGCAAACCTCGTGCAGGCGATCAGAAGCGGTGTGATCGATACAGGCCGTGAATTAGCTCGAACTTATGGAGGGTACGCTCAACCTATTGCATGCGCCGTTACCGAGCGCTCGTCTCGGGCCAGAAGCAGACACTTGCACGCAATCTTTAAGAGGACCTATGCGGGTCTGCGGTACATACCGAGGTAAGCCGTCAAAAGTAGTGTTGCCTGCTGTTCGAGACAGATTTCGAAAAGCGGTGGCGCGTAGCCTTCGAGCAGAGCTCGCACCGGTCCGGCGAGGGCGGTGAGCGAAATAGTGGCGATCAATGTCGGGTCTTCAAAATGCGCGTCCGGTGCGCTCGCCAACATGGCAGCAGTGGCTGTCACCATTCGGGTGTTGATACGGGCAACCAATTCAGCTCCACCGCGCTCCGCAGCAATCGCATAAAGCGCCTTGGAGATGGATGTATCACGCAGTTTGACAGCAAGGTATGCCGAAACCAGCTCCGATGCCATCTCGGCAACCGGCTTGCCCCGGTGTTGTTCGCAGGTCCGCGCCACCGTTTCGGCGACTTCCAGCAAGTGCTTTTCAAGCACCGCAGCGAGCAACGCATCGCGGTTTGGATAGTACTGATAAACACTGCCCACGGACATTCCAGCACGCTCGGCGACGCGGGTCGTCGTGCAGCGGACAAGACCGTGCTGGGTCAAAACCTGAAGGGTTGCCGTGTGAAGAGCGTCAACGGTCGCCGTCGATCGGGCCTGAACCGCTGATTTTCTTGGCTTTAAAGACGCTTTTAGAGTGTTCATGGAATGCGAATTCTAAAACCTGAAGGATCCTTCATATCATAGTTCTCCTCAAATGAACTGAGAACAATCGATATGGCTGGGTTAGATAAAAGCGGCACTTTCATTCTTGGCGACCGCAAAATCAAGCGTCTGGGCTACGGCGCGATGCAATTGGCCGGTCCGGGCGTGTTCGGCCCGCCCAAAGATCGTAATGCTGCGCTGGCAGTACTGCGCGAGGCCGTTGAATCGGGTGTGAACCACATAGACACCAGCGACTTCTACGGACCGCACATAACCAATCAGATCATCCGAGAGGCCCTGCATCCTTATCAGGATGATCTGACGATCGTAACCAAGATCGGCGGCCGGCGGGACGATAAGGGCGCCTGGCTGGCGGCCGGCTCAAAAGCAGAGTTGACCCAGGCAGTGCAAGACAATCTGCGCAATCTGGGTCTGGAAGTGCTGGATGTCGTCAATTTCCGGGCGATGCACAACGTAATGGAGCCCGGCGAAGGATCAATTGAAGCTTCACTGACTGCTGTGGCGGAGCTGCAACAGCAAGGCCTGATCCGCCATATCGGGATTAGCAACGTCACACCGACCCAGGTGGCCGAGGCGCGAAAAATCGTTGATGTCGTCTGCGTGCAGAATTTATACAACATCGCTCATCAGCACGATAACGCCATGATCGACGAGTTGGCTCTGGATTGCATTGCTTACGTGCCGTTCTTCCCTCTGGGCGGTTTCACCCCGATCCAGTCCTCCGCACTGTCTAGCGCTGCACAGCGACTCGGCGTTACACCGAAGCAGCTAGCGCTGGCATGGCTACTGCGCCGCTCACCCAATATTCTATTGATCCCGGGGACCTCGTCATTAGCCCACTTGCGCGAAAACCTCGCTGTGGCCGACATTCATCTGCGGGATGAGGTGCTGGCAGAACTGAATGCAATCGGGGACCAATCCTGATGCCAACGGTGGAAACGGTCAGTACAGCTGCTGACCAGGTTAGCGATGCCTGAAAGAAAGCGACGGTCATACCCCGTCACCAGTCCCATGCGCCTGACACTATGACTTTATTAGTGCCGGGCCAAGTCGCTCACGGGGCTGAAGCGGGCAACCGCCGATCAATCTCGCGGAACCTGACCAGTCAACTATCCAATGCTCTTGAGAAAAACCCTGGCATCCCGATTAGACCGCAGGCGAACGACGCGGCAAGTTGATGGCGCAGTCGACACGAGTTGCTGCATCCTGACCCGCGCTGACTTTTTCGTGCGCCACATGAATCTGAAAAACTCTGGCAGATTCGCCAGCAGTTCGGGGCAGTTTTCTGGTAAGTCAGGCCGACACCGCCCGCGCTGAAGCAGCGTTCTGAGCAGTACACGCCAGAATCGAAGCGTCGCCGAGCGATCAATCCATATCAAAAGATCTGCGCGGGCCATCCGATTGGCCCAAGTGGTTGAATGCCCGCCTTCGAATATCCACCGATCACGGGCCTCGACCTCGTGACAAAGCCGTGTCTTCTCATCCCAACTTCGTTCGACCCACCCGGGCTGCCAGTGGATGGTGTCTATATGAACAACTGGCAGGCCCGTGCACAGACCAAGCTTACGCGCCAAAGTGCTTTTGCCCGACCCAGGCTGACCAACAATCATCACCCGTTGCATCGAAGTTCCTTCTTGTTAAGCATGCCGTATTTTTTGGGGTTGGCGAGTTACGTCAACGCCCCACTCCGTCAGCAACGCCGATACGGGGTATTTTCGACAGGCTCAAACATGGGTGCGCTCTGCCTTCAAGCCGGATCTGCACCCGTGTCATCAAACGTCTGCTTATCGAGATTCAAGACCTTGTTCATTACGTCCTGAGCACTTCCCGTGCCTTCTGCGGTATGGGTCTTATAGTTGAAGTCGAGTGCTATCCAACCCTGCAACTTCACCTCATAACTATCGGGATATTGTGCCTGTTCAATAGCGGGCAAACCCTTGTAGTGCTCAAGCGCAGCAGCAAAGAAATTCGTCAGTTTTCCGGTTCCGTTATATTCCGCCATCGCATTGGCAGCAACTTTCTGTCGCCAGGCAGATTCCTGATCGAATGACTCTTCCCACGCCGCGCGGCGTTCATTAGTCGTAAAACTCCCACTGTCATCGTAGATAATCAATGAGAGCTGATCGCTAGACATACCGGCGAATGGGTTCTTACCGCTGCCATTGACGAATTGCGTTGCATTTTCCGCACGTGCCAACAACGCGGGATCCTGAGTGTCAGGGACTTCAGCATCATTGGCTTTTTTGTTGGCAAAATAACCATCACCGGCAATCTTGCTCAAAAGCTCAGTTGCTTTCGCGCCAAGCTCTTTTCTGCTCAAGCTCGAGTCCCTTGCCGCCGCACGCGCGGCACTCTCACTCAACTGCAGAGAGAGCGATGAGAGGATGCTGGTATCTTTCTGACTGCCAAGAGGTGCGCTCTCCGTTGCCGCCTGACTTTTCGTCAGTTCATCTTGGCTTACTGTCACGCTGGAAACCTGCGTGCCAGAGAGCATATTTGGTTTTAATGAAATGACCAATGTAACGTCCTCCCTGTTATTAGCCGCTATCATCCCTGGAACTGTCAGAACTCTGGATATCTATACCTGAACGAACAACGGCCTGCGTTCGATACTGGGCAAGGTAGCACTGTGGTGGAGTCGACTCAAACGCTGCCCTCACGTTCGATCACCAGAATCCGTGCTTCTCCACGCGGATGCGCAACGTGTTCGCATCCAACCCCTGCGAAAAATACGTCGCCAACCGCCAATGTCACAACGCGCTCAATGCCTGACTCGCGATAATGCATATCTACCGTGCCATCGAGGACTGCGAAAACCTCCTCACCATCGTTGACATGCCACTTGTACGGCTGGTCGGTCCAGTGGAGGCGGACGGTGGTTCCGTCCATGTTAGCGATGTCATCAGCCCCCCAGGCGCGAGTGGCGGTGAAATCCTTGCTACGAATAACTCTCATTGATCGCGGTTCTCTAACAGGTAGTCATTTCCAGCAATTTACCAGAACCTCTGCCTCGCCACTGCTGGCCGCGAAGAAGACCCGGACTGTACGCACGTTGTTGCCGATTAAGTCGATCCCTCATGATCGGCCTTACTGGCGCCTGTTCGCCAGTCGTGCGAACAGGACAGTAGCCGCAACGGCCATCAGCACACCCGTTGCAACGGCGGTGTAGACGCCCCACTGCAGCACCATGATTTTCAAGGCCAGGTAAAAACCGACGACCCCCACGGCGCCAATCGCGTTGCCTCGTACGATCGCCGCCAGTTCAGAGCGGCCACCCTGCACATGCGCAAACACCGCCAGCGGCCAGGCGATCACGGGGATAGGTGCCAGGAACCCGCTGACGACTGGTCCCAGCCACTGCGCACCCGCGGTGATCAACAGCAGCAAACAAGTCGCCGTCAACATGCGCATCGGAATGATCCAGACAGGCGCGGGAACAGAACGTCCGGAGGGATTCCGGCAGACTTTGGAGGTGACGCCGAGAATCAGCGCAACCAGCAAGAGAGTCGATGCTATGGAAACACCCAGTGACCCAATCCCGTTCATGCAGAAGGCGACGGCCACATAGAAGGCTAGCGCCGTCACGCACCCGATCACCGCCGATGTACGCTGAGTCACGGTGAAGTAAAACAGGTAAGTGGCCTGAATGGCCGCTACGCCCGCCAAGGCTCCCGGCACCGCCAGCGAGGCGAACCGAGGGCCTTGTTCGATGCTCAGGAACAGCATGACCAGCGCGGAAGTCACCGGCAGCCCCGATAGCAGGCCGGCAATGTGTGTGCCCCAGCGTTTGCCGGCCAGGGAGATGGAAAGCATCAGCAGTGGGGTGATGATCAGCTTTAGATAGAAGGCGGTCATGGCGAGCGTCGTTATTCCTGATTGGAGGCGATCGTGTCAGGCAGATGTTTTTACACGCTCTGGGCCAAAAGCAGAAACTTGGAAAGACAGATTCATCATCCCAGCGCTCAACCTTGTGCGGCGGTCAGAAACGTCCGGACGACGAGCACACTCCTACGGAGACGTTCACACTCACTTTACCGGCTTGACCAATGGCGCCTTGCCGTCCGATATCAGCCATGCCACCAACACCGCCGGGTTCGTCTTGCTGGGGTTACGCGTCACCCCATGCAATTGCCCCGGCGCTTCGTACCAGGCGTCACCGGCCTTGTAGGTGTGCACCGGGCCACCGTCCAGCGACGATTCCACTTCACCACTCACCACCACGACAAACACCGGCCCTGGATGAGTATGCGGTTTCGACGTAGCGCCCGGCGCGAATTCCACCCGCAGCGCCTTGGCGTCGGTGCCAACCATGGCCGGCAATTGCGCCTGCGCAACCGGCGTCACCGTTTCATCACCGGCACCGCCGCCATGGGCGTGGGCCAGACCCGTCAGCAGCCATAACGCCAGCGCGGTTACTCGCAAAGAGGCGTTCATGATCATTGCTCCGGCTGCATGGCGAAACCGACACCGAAGCGGTTCCAGGCGTTGATAGTGGCGATGGCGAAGGTGAGATCGGCCAGTTCGCGTTCGCTGAAGTGCTCGGCCACCTGGTTGTAAATCGCTTCAGGAGCGCCCTTCTCGGCCAGCAAGGTCAGCGTTTCGGTCCACAGCAAGGCGGCACGTTCACGGTCTGTAAAAAACGGGGTTTCGTGCCACGCCGACAGGGCAAAAATGCGTCGTGGGGTCTCGCCCAGCTTGATCGCATCGCGGGTGTGCAGATCAATGCAGTAGGCGCAGGCGTTGAGTTGCGAAGCGCGGATCTTGATCAGTTCGTGCAGCGACTTGTCCAGGGACGATTCGCCCATGGCTTTTTCCAGGCCCAGCAGGGCTTTGAAAGCGTGAGGGGCGACTTGTGCATAGTTAACGCGGGAGGTGGGCATGGAAATTTCCTTTAAAGTGGCCCGGTTTACTACCGGGGATGGGCTCACTTTATTGGTCGAGAAAACTTCGATAAACCGGCTAAACTCGGAAACATTAGACGACTATCCGGACAATCATGGCTTTCGACCGACTCGACGCGATGCGCGCGTTCTGCCGCATCGTTGAACTGGGCAGCTTTACCCGTGCGGCTGAGGCCCTGACGACAGCAAAAACCACGCTGTCCGGCCAGATTCAGGCCTTGGAAAACCAGCTGGGTGTGAAGCTCCTGCATCGCACCACCCGCCGAGTGACCGCCACCACGGACGGCGCCGCCTACTACGAGCGTGCGCGCACAGTCCTGGAGGATATCGACGAGCTGGAAGCCAGCGTCTCGCAGACGCGTACCGTGGCACGCGGCAAAGTGAAGGTGGATATGCCCTCGCCCGTCGGGCGCTTTTTATTGATCCCCGCGTTGCCAGGGTTTGTTGGTCAATATCCGGATATCCAGTTAGACCTCGGCTGCAGCGAGCGGGTGGTGGATCTGGTGCAGGAAGGCATCGACTGCGCCATCCGCGGCGGCGTAGTCACCGATCCTGATCTGGTGTGCCGACCCATCGGCCAGATGCGCTTTGTACTCTGCGCGTCGCCGCTCTACCTGAGTGAAAACCCACCGATCATCAGCCCGCAAGACCTCGCGCAGCTGCGCTTTCTGGCCTTTGTGTTTCCCGCCAGCGGTCGGCAGAACCCGGTGCGTTTGAGTTGCGGCGATGAAAGCGTGCTGATTGAACAGACTCCGGCCATGCGCTTCAACAGCGGTGGCGCTTATATGGCAGCGGCGGAAGCGGGCTTGGGTTTCGTGGCGGTACCGCTGTGCGAAGCCCAGGCGTTATTGGCAGATGGCAGATTGGTTCAGCTATTGCCCTAGTGGCGTCTGGCGAGCATGCCGATGAGTCTGGTTTACCCCTATTCGCGGCGGCTGTCGGCGCGAGTCCGGGCTTTCACGGAATGGGCGACGATCACGATGGGGCAGGATCCGCTTTGGCGTTTGTAGGGCGCGAAATTATCCTTTCCATTCGGCGTGAGGTGCCAGCTCACCCACGTAGTAACCGACCTAATTGACGCGCCGCGTTCTTGGCCTGCGCACGTGTGAGCGCTGCAAATCCCAATACAAACGCAGGTTCAAGCCTGATCTGATGGCAGGATTGTCGAAGGGGTTGCAGCACCAGCCCCAACTTCTCGGCACCTTTGATCAGCGCGCTTTCGTCCTGATCACCCAAAGGCCAGAGGATCAGATGAAACCCCGCATGTTCGCCACTGATGCGATAGCGGCCAGGCGCTTCAGCCATCAGCGTATCGAGCACAATATCGCGTAGAACCTGATACTCCAGCCGTGACCGGCGCAGATGGCGCAGGAATGCAGGGCCGCGCATGAACTCTGCCAGACCCAGTTGCTCCGAAACCCCGACACTGCGCCCCACGGTGTGCCAAAGCGCCAGAATCTGCCGATGCAATTCAGGGGGCGCCAGCAGATAACCCAGCCGCAGGTTGGAAAATAACGCCTGATTGAAACTGCCGCAGTAGACCACGCGCTGCATCGAGTCGATGGACTTCAGGGCTGGCAACGGGGCGCTGTGGTAGTTGAATTCACTGTCGTAGTCGTCTTCGATAATCCAGGCATTCTGACGCTGGGCCCAATCAAGCAATTCCAGGCGTCGAGTGGCTGACATGATGACGCCCAGTGGTGACTGATGGGCAGGTGTCACGTAGGCCAACTGGCACTCAATCGAGTCGGGGATATCGCGTAGATCAAGCCCTTGCTCATCAATGGGCGCATGCAGCAGGGTCGCACCGGCCTGTTCGAAGATGCGGTGAACCGCGGCGTATCCCGGATCCTCGACACAAACATGATCACCAGGCTTCAACACGCAGCGAGCAACCAGATCAATGCCATGGCGGATGCCGTTGGTGATCAGCACTTGGTCGGCATGACAGTCGATGCCTCGGTGACTGCGCAGATATCGGGCTATCTGCTCACGCAGCACCAACGCACCTTGTGGCTCGGCGCTGCACATCTGCTCAGGCTTCAATCCCGCCATGGCCCGCTGTAGATGCAATGCCCATTCGGCGGGCACGATCAATTGCGGATTGGCCAGGCGCGCAACGAAAGGCACACCCACCTGCGTCCGATGCTCGGCGGCTCGTTGCAATGGCTGCTTTATAGTTTCAGCTGACGGGCTCGGGCGGACGGCACGCGAGTCGGATACAGCCTTGAGATAAGTGTCAGGAATGACGGCGCTGACACGGCTGCCGGAGCCAACCTGGCGGACGATGTAACCCTCAAGCTGCAAGCGCTCGAAAACGTTCTCCAGCGTACCCCGGGCAATACCCCAGCGCTGACCAAGCGTTCGGGTCGACGGCAATCGATCACCCGCCTGCACGAGCCCATTCAGAATCGCGTCCCGTATCGCCAGGTATGCCCTCTCCTGCTTCGTCGCCGCAGCCCCTTCCGTTGGCAGAGGAAGCTCCATGGCCAGCGTCACCCTGCCTTTACTCATAATGGTCCATACCAGTTTCACTTATATGGCCCTATTGATCAGACCACTTGCGGCCTAGTGTAGCCGCATCTGCTCACTGAATCGCGCTCAAGGGTTTGCCATGTTACTCACTGATTATTTGCTGTTTGCACTTATCGCTGTGGCCCAGGTCGGCTCGCCGGGGCCTTCGACTATTTTCCTGATCAACAACGCGCTCATGTATGGCCCGGGACGCGCTGTGTTGATACTGACCGGAGATCTGGTGGCCATCGCGGTACTGGCAACATGCTCCCTGCTGGGGATTGACGCCGTATTGATGGCCAACCCAGGCGTGTTCATGGCGATAAAGCTCGCTGGCGCGGCTTATCTGGTGTGGCTGGGTATTCAGCAGTTTCGTCTGGGCCGCAACAGTCCGCGCAATAAAACCGAGGCGTCAGTCCCTGAACGCACTTCGGTTCTGTGGGGCAAATCATTCGTGGTCGGCATCAGCAATCCGAAGGCAATTCTGTTCTTCTCATCGTTGCTGCCACAGTTTGTAGGTAACCCGCAGGACGCCAATATCGGCTCGTTGCTGAGCTTGATCGGACTGTTTGTCCTGATCAAATTTCTGGTGTCCGGAAGTTACGCGCTCACCGCAAAAAAGATGGCAGACCGATTAGCCAAACCCGGCGCGGCACTCTGGGGCAAGCGGATTACCGGTTCTGTATTGATGGCGTTTGGGATGGTGATGGGTGTCAATGCGTTCGAGTGAGCGAGGTCTACTGATCGGTAAGTCTGGCGTCTCGACATCGGCGCTCAGGGTCTGCCAGAGTATCAACCCTCGTCTCCCCCTCGCGAAAGACAACGACATGATCCGGCCAGCCGAGACAAAAGATGAGCCTGCCATCAGACACTGCGCTGAACAGGCTTACGCTCGCTACATTCCCGAGATCGGTCGCAAACCCGCGCCGATGACGGCCGACTATGCAGCCCAGATCGCGGCAGGCATCGTCTATGTGGCGATGGATGAAGACGCAGGCTTTCAGGGCTTCGTGGTGTTTTATGCCCAGGACGACTCTGTCCTTCTGGAAAATGTCGCCGTCCTGCCCAGCGCCGCTGGACGCGGAGTCGGTAAATCACTGATCAGCTTCTGTGAAAACGCAGGCCGACAGCTCGGTATGCGTGCGGTGCATCTGTACACCAACGAGAAGATGACCGACAACCTCTCGATTTACCCCAGGCTTGGTTATGTGGAAGTGGCACGGCGTACGGAGGACGGTTTCAAGCGCGTTTATTTTGAAAAACACTTGGTCTGGTGAAACGTGACGGCCTTTCGCCTTCAGGTATAAGCACCAATCACCCACCGAACCTGCTTCAATGCCTGCTCCAGAACCGGCAATTCAACGGATCCCAATGCCAGCCGTATCGCATGGGGTACGTGAGCGGCGGTGCAGAACGGTTCTGCAGTGGAGACCGAAATTCCCTCGCGCATCAAGGCGCTGGCAATCTGATCGGCGCGGGCATCTTCACAAAGCGGCACCCAGAGGAAGTACGAGGATCGATGGCCGATCTGGCCCAGTTCTCCCAAGGTTTGTTTCGCAATCAGCTGCCTGGCTTGAGCGTCACTGCGCTTCTCTGCTTCCAGCCGCGCCACCGTGCCGTCATCGAGCCATGAGCTGACGATCGCGGTAAGGATGCCTGGAGTGTTCCAGGTGGTTGCGCGGATGCTGCGCTCCAGAAGTGGCACCCGTTGCATGGGCGCGGCAACGAACCCGACACGCAGCCCGGTCGCGACGCTCTTGGAAATGCCCGAGATATAAATCGTGCGCTCGGGAGCAAGCTCGGCCAATGGTTCGGGAGCGTCCTCGGCCAGGTAAGCGTAGGCGGCATCTTCGATGATATGCAGGTCGTATAGCCGGGCGATGGCCACCAGACGTTCGCGCTCGCTCAGCGGCATCACCCAGCCAAGCGGGTTGTGCAGGGTTGGCATCGTATAAATTGCGCGGACCGGTCTTGTCCGGCAAAGACGTTCCAGCGCGTCCAGGTCCGGGCCGCTCTGCCCGGCCGGAATCGGCAACACTTCAAGGTGAAGCGCCTGTGCAATGACTTTGAAACCCGAGTAGGTCAAGGCATCGGCGGCAATCACGTCGCCCGGATTGAGCAACGCCATCAAGGTCACGGCCAGCCCGTGCTGAGCACCGCTTACCAGCAGAACCTGAGACGCCTCGACCGAAAGCCCGCGCATCTTCAGATGCCGCGCGGCCGTAGCTCGCTCATGCAGGCGGCCGCCGTGAGGCTGATAGCGCAGCAACGACTCCAGGTCGCCAGACGAAGCCAATTGACGCAGTGCCCCGCGCAACATCTCGGTTTGCCCAGGGAGCGAGGGATAGTTGAAGTTGAGGTCGACGATGCCCGTGGCCACCTGCTGCTGATCAACGCCCAGCCCCGGCGGCAGTGAAGTTTCCCGAACAAAGGTGCCGCGTCCGGTCTCGCCGCTGACCAGGCCCATCTGCTCCAGCTCGGCGTACACCCGACTGGCCGTCACCAACGCGAAGCCTTCCCGTCGGGCAAGCTCTCGATGGGTCGGCAAGCGTGTCCCCGGCAAGAGCTTTGCGCTGCGAATATCCGCCGCCAGGGCGTCGACAATGGACTTGTAACGTGAGCGAGCCATCGAAAGCGTATCCATGACAATTTTTTGATTGTCACACTCTAGCCCAATACGCTTGGCCCAAGTAAATCAGCCGGTGCCACCTCATGGAACGTACAACCTCGCTTGCATCATCGCCACGGGACCAAAGCGCCAGCGGCTGGATCAATGGTTTTATAGGGGTACTGATTTTCAGCGGTTCATTGCCCGCTACCCGCGTCGCGGTGCTGGAGTTTGATCCGGTCTTTTTGACGGTCGCCCGGGCCATGATCGCAGGGTTTCTAGGCTTGGCGTTGCTGCTGATTTTCAAGGAAAAGCGCCCGAACCGGAGCCAGATCATGCCTCTGCTTTTGGTTGCCTTCGGGGTGGTGCTTGGATTTCCGCTGCTGACTGCCCTGGCGCTCCAGCAGGTGAGTTCCGCCCACTCCATTGTTTTCCTCGGCCTGCTGCCACTGACGACGGCGGTCTTTGGCGTGTTGCGCGGCGGTGAGCGACCTCGCCCTGGGTTCTGGGTGTTTTCGATCCTGGGCAGCCTGTTGGTAATTGGCTATGCACTGACGCAAGGCCTGACGGCATCGCCTCAGGGCGACTTGCTGATGCTGCTTGCCATACTGGTCTGCGGCCTGGGTTATGCGGAAGGGGCGAAACTGTCGAGGACACTGGGCGGCTGGCAAGTGATCAGTTGGGCGCTGGTGCTCTCGCTGCCGGTCATGGTTGCCATGACCGGGTACAAGATGCCCGCCTCGTTCTCGACTATCTCCGTGCCTGCATGGCTCAGCCTGGGCTACGTCTCGTTGTTCAGCATGCTGATTGGCTTTGTGTTCTGGTACCGAGGCCTCGCCCAGGGTGGCATCGCCGCCGTCGGGCAGCTCCAGTTATTGCAACCGTTCTTCGGCCTGGCCCTCGCGGCATCACTGCTGCATGAACAGGTGAGTCTGGGCATGGTCGGGGTGACTTTGGCGGTGATACTGTGCGTGGTCGGCGCACGAAAGTTTGCCCGGTAGGCACTCAGCCCGGTTTCCCTCGCACACTGCAATCGTCTACCATCGCGCGCCGGTTCCCAAACGGGACTAATAGGGAATCCGAGGTGCCAGCCATGGCATCAAACGGAACTGCCCCCGCAACTGTAGATGCCGAGCCTGCTCCTCACTGCCACTGGATGTCTTTCCGGGAAGGCTGGAGCCAGGCGATTACGCATCAGTCAGGAGACCTGCCGGCCCAGCACAAATCACTAACCGGCGGGGTGTCCGGGAAGGGCATCCTGACTGCGCGCATCACTTTGGTGGTGTGCCTCGCATCGCTTCGACAGCGATCCATGATGTGTTTCCAAGTCGTACACCTGCCCTGCGCGTACGATTCAAAAGGAGATTGCATCATGCTGTTGACCCGCCTTTTCACCCTGGTCGCAGGCCTGGGCGTTTGCTCGTTTGCCCACTCGGCTCCCACCCAATATCCGCTGACGGTCGAGAACTGTGGCAGCACCCTGACCTTTCAGCACGCCCCTGCCCGCGCAGTGACCATCGGCCAGTCCGGCACCGAAATGCTCTATGCCCTCGGCGTCGGCGACAAGCTGGTGGGTACGTCGCTGTGGTTCAACGATGTGCTGCCCAAATACAAGGCCCAGAACGACAAGGTCGAACGCCTGGCCGATAACGATCCCAGCTTTGAGTCGGTGATCGGCAAGCGGCCTGAACTGGTGCCTGTGCAGTTCGAATGGATGGTGGGTGCGCAAGGCGTGGTGGGTACCCGGGAGCAATTTCATGAGCTGAAGATCCCGACTTATCTCATGCCCTCGGACTGTGAAGGCAAGGACAATCTGGTGGGCGCTGACGGCACCCGTCTGGACCCGTTCAAGATCGACAGCCTCTACAAGAGCATCAGCCAACTCGCGGAAATCTTTGATATCCAGGAGCGCGGTCAGCAACTCAATGCCGAATTGCAGGCCACTCTGACCAAAGCCACAACGACGCTAAAAAGCAAAGGCGTCCAGCAGACCAGCGCGCTGTTCTGGTTCTCCAGTGCCGACCTGGGCATCGACCCCTATGTGGCCGGTCGCAAAGGTATCCCCGACTTCATGCTTAACCAGTTGGGCATCCGCAACGTCGTGGAGTCCGACGAAGAATGGCCAACCGTGGGCTGGGAAACCATCGCCAAGGCCAACCCGACGTTTCTGGTGATTGCCCGCATGGATCGCCGTCGTTTCCCGGCGGATGATTTCCAGAAAAAACTGGAGTACCTGCGCAGCGACCCTGTGACCCGAAACATGGACGCGGTCAAAAACAACCGCATCATCATCCTCGATGCCCATGCCATGCAGGCCAGCCTGCGCATGTTTGACGGTATCGAGACACTGGCCACCGCTATCAACGGCTACGACCTGAGCAAGTGATGCCCGCAAGCCGCGCTCCATAGACCGCATCCAGCCTATTCGCGGGCAAGCCTCGCTCCCACAGAAGATCACCAATCCCGCTGTAGCCGGGCTTGCCCGCGAAGAAGGATGGCGCAGTGCCCCTGAAAGAACCGGATCCCTGTGGGATCACCGCAGACTCCTGAGCACCGCTGCCACGATGGCTTCGGGGCAATCCTCCTGGACCAGATGCCCCGCGTCCGGGATCAGGCTGCACTCGCGGTCAGAGATCAGTCGCGCCAGGGCCTGCCCCTTGTCAGCTGGAATCCAGTTGTCGTTCTGCCCCCAAAGCACCGTCACCGGGCAGTCCAGTCGGTCGTAAAGGCTCTCGATTTCATCCGTATAGCGCTGATCCATCTGCGCGATCTGCCGGTAAAAAGCCGGCTGGCCCACCGCCCCGAGCCAGGGTGCGCTGTAGATATCCAGGGCCTGCTCCGACAATGGCTGGTGCGCCGACGTTTGCAGGTAGGCGCGCAGCAGAGCGCGGTGCATGTAATCCGGCATGCCCGCAAAAGCCAGTTCATGCTGGCGCACATGCTGGACGAAAGGCGAGCCCCAGGGCGCAAGGGCCACCGCGTCGAAAATGGTCAGCGAGGCATAGCGCAATCCGTCCAGATACCAGGCTCGTAGCGCAGTCGCGCCGCCAAAATCGTGGGCCAGCACATCCGGACGCTCAAGCCCCCACTCCGCGAACAAGGCCGCAAGCACCTTGTTTTGCACGGTCAGCGATACGTCCTGACCGGGGCGCTTTTCCGACAGCCCATAACCCACCAGGTCGAAGTAGTACACGGTTCTGCGGTCGGTGAAATGCGGCACAATCCGGCGCCACACCTGGGACGAGAACGGCGTGCCATGAATCGCCACCAGCGCCGGTCCATGACCCGCTTTGCCCCAGCGCACCGCATTGCCATCAATGATTGACGTGTTCGGCAGATCGAGCATTTCTCACCTCACAGAGTTGGTTCGCTAAACATACGTTAACCCGATCAAGCCGGAATCAGCCCCGCTTCCTGATAACTCAGCATCAACTCATCGAACAAGCCGATATCCAGCCGGGTTCGGGCGATCAATTGGGCGCCAGCCACAGCGGTGTAGATGGCCCGTGCGCGTCGTTCGCATTGATCAGCGCCGCCCAGCCCGGCGTCCGCCAGCAACGTGCTCAGCCAGACAATATTGGCGTCGGCAAATGCCTTGACCTGCGCCTTCACCTCTTCGGGCAGGTCTTCGTATTCGGCGGCCATGAAGCTGGACAGACACAGCCGATTGCCGTCTTCCAGTGACGTGCGAAAAATCGAGGGGTAAAGCTGCAGGCACACGCGAGGATCGGCGTTGGCGTCGCGGATGGCCTGCAGGACACTTGCGGTGTCCTGCCAATAACGCTCAGCCACGGCTGCGCCCAGGTCGGCCTTGCTGGGGAAGTGGTAGTAAATGCTCGCATTCTTGATGCCTACGGCTTCACCAATGTTTCGAAAGTTGATGCCGCTGTAGCCATGCAGTTGAGCAGCGCCTTTAGCGGCGGCCAGTATGGCTTCTCGCGCATTTTCGCTCACGGTGAGTTCCTCGGTTATGCGGTGATGATGGGAAATTCTACGCTCATACCCCCTACCTGCCAACTGGCAGGTAGGGGTTGACAGCCTTCGAATTGACGCGCAATCTTTTACCTACCAACTGACAGGCAGGTAAGAAACCCATGACTTTCCCCACTTCGCACATCGACGCAACAACCGTCCCTTCAATGAAAATCCATGACTGGTTCGACGGCCCTTATCCGGCTCGGGTGCGCATCGCCCTGGCCGAGAAAGGACTGCTGCCACAGACCGAATTCGTCTCGGTCAACCTGTGGAAAGGTGAGCACAAGACGCCGGAGTTTCTGGCGTTCAACTACTCAGGAACATTGCCAGTGCTGGAGCTGAATGACGGCACGCTGATTGCCGAATGCACCGCCATTACTCAGTATCTGGACAGCCTGGTGGGTAGCCCTGCCCTGACCGGCGAAACGCCGCTGGAAAAAGGCATCATCCACATGATGACCAAGCGCGCTGAAATCGAGTTTCTCGATGCGGTCAGCACTTATTTCCACCACGCCACGCCAGGCCTGGGCCCTGAGGTCGAGCTGTATCAGAACGCCGAATGGGGTAACCGAATGCGCGACAAGGCCATCAGAGGCATGCACTACTTCGACGGTCTGCTTAAACAACAGCCCTTCGTTGCGGGCGAGCGCTTTTCAATGGCCGACATTGCGGTGCTGGGCGGGATGATCTTTGCGGGGCTGGTGAAGCTGCAGGTGCCGGACGAGTGTGAAGCACTGCGGGCCTGGCATGACCGGATGCAGGAACGTTCCAGCGTGCAGCAGTGGCGAGAAATGGTGAAGCGTGGAGCGCCTCAGGTCTGATCAGCAGTGAATCTGCCATCCTGAAGGCGGATGGCAGATATCGTCCGGATTCAGAACTGATACTTGGTGGTGATCATCACGTTACGCGGATCGCCGTAATAGCCGCCGTAAAAGTTGGTGTCCATGGAACTGATGTACTTCTTGTCGAACAGGTTATTGACGTTCAGCGTTGCCGACAGGTTGTCATCGAACTGGTAACGGCCCATGGCGTTGAACACCGCGTAGTCGTCCTGAGTCGCCTTGATTTTCGAACCCACAAACCAGGGGGTATCCGTCAGGCTGATACCGCTCTGCCAGTTGGCGCCGCCCCCGAGGGTGAGTTTGTTCAGCTCGCCCGGCAGTCGATAGGTGGACCAGAGCTTGACCAGATTGGCAGGTGCAACGGTATTGATGCGCTCGCCGTCTGCATCTTTGGTGACGCTGTGGGAATAGCTGGCGGCAAGGTTCCAGTCCTGCATGACTTCGCCGCTGACTTCCATCTCGACGCCCTTGGTTTTCGCCCCCTGAACTGCGCGGTAAGCACGCTCGGTGGTGCCAGGCACGAGCTGGCCAGCGTCGGCTTCGGCGAGGTTGTCCTGTTTGCTCTGGAACACGGCAAATGCGGTATTCAGGCGACCACCGAAGTATTCGCTTTTCAGACCGATTTCATAGTTGTCGCCTTCCCGCGGATCCAGGGTTGCGCCGGTGCGGTCGCGAGTGGTTTGCGGCTTGAATATGTTGGTGTAACTGACGTAGACCGAGTGGTTTTCATTCAGGTCGTAGACGATTCCGGCATAGGGCGTGACCTTACCGGTTTCCTTGTTGGTGTTGTGCGACTCGAATGAAGGGTTGTCCGGATAATCGGTTTGATAATCGTACTTATAGTCGGTGACCCGGGCGCCGATGATCAGCGACAGATCGTCCGTCGGCTTGAAGCGCGAGGCAATGTAGGCACCTTTCTGCCGGACCGTGGTGTCGTAGGTCGCGTAGGTGCTGGAACCAGCCAGGTAGGAAGCCCTGTCGGCATAGCCGTCCCAGTCGTAGTAATTGACTGCACGCCCGGACGAATCGACATTGTCGTCAGCGTTACGATCTTTGAAGGTCAGCGAGCTCAGGCCCACCACCAGTTCATGTTCGCGCCCCAGAAACTGGAACGGCCCCTGAGCCATCAAGTCGATTCCGGTCTGTTTCTGCCAGCCGCTGCCATAACCGCCGTACGTGAACATACCGTCGCCGGTCTGTTCGTCGGGGAACCGGTTGCTCAGGGACAGCAGATTCGCGTGGCGCTTGCTGTACATCTGGTTAAGCGAAAGCTTCACCGACCAATCGTTGGCCAGTTTCTGCTCCAGGGTCGAGAACACGTTGAGGGTGTCCTGCTGACGGGTGCTCCAGCGCGCCGCAGGGTTGAACGAGCGCGAGGGTTTGTTCTGGCTGCCATCGGCGTAGAACAGCGGGAAGCCGCCGTAAGAGACGCCGTTCGGGCTGTTCTTCTGATAATCGACACCGACCGTCAGCAGCGTGTCGTCGGTGATATCGGTTTCGGTGATGCCGTAGAAAATCTGCTTTTCCTGGCTGTAGTTGTCCATGAAGCTATTGCTTTGCTCATAGGCCCCCACCACGCGACCACGGATCCGGCCGTTGGGCGTCAGCGGCCCGGATAGGTCCACTTCGGTCCGGTATTTGTCCCACGAGCCTAGCCCTGCGCTGACGTAACCATGGAAATCCGCCGTCGGCCGTTTGCGCACCAGATTGATGGTGCCCGAAGGGTCGCCCGTGCCGGTCAGCAACCCGCTGGCGCCGCGCAGCACTTCAATGTGGTCGTAGATGGCCATGTCGGCCAGCGTCTGCGGGGTGGCACCACTGCTCACGATCATTGAGGTCGGGATGCCGTCGTACTGGAAGCTGTCGATGTTGTAGCCACGGGAGTAGATCGAGAAACGCTCACTGTCCACATGCTGAACGTTGATGCCCGGCGTTTGCTCAAGCACCTGAGTCAGACTGTTCAGGCTTTGGTCGTCGATGCGCTGGCGGGTCATCACACTGACCGACTGTGGGGTTTCACGCAGGGTCAGATTCAGTTTGGTGGCGGTCGAGGTTGCGCCGGTGGTGTAAGAGCCAGTCTGCTCGGTCGTGGCACCCAGCCCCTGGCTGTTAATAGTGGTAGCACCCAGCTCGACGCCCTGGCCATTGCGCGCCAGCGGGCGCAACAGGTAAAGGCCGTTGCTCTGCTCCACCGCCTGCAATCCGCTGCCTTTGAGCACATGCTGCAAACCTTCGGATACGCTGACATCGCCGCGCAACCCGCCGCTGCTCAGGCCCTGCACCAGGCCTGGCTCGATCGGCAAGGTGATGCCGGCCTGGCTGGCGAACTCGGCGAGCACTAAGTTCAATGCACCGCCGGACACTTCAAAATGTCGGACAGACTGATCGGCCATGGCTGCGAGGCTCACCGTCGATGCCACTGCCCCCAACATGGCTGTACGCAAAGCGTGCGCCAGAATGGTGGTTTTCACTGCCTTGAGCCGCCCGCGCTGTTGGTCCTGCATGTCTGATGCCTCCCCTGTTGAAGCGTTATTTTTCGTTATCTGCTTGGGGAACACCCGAGGGCGGCAAAAGGCGACACGCTTTTTTGATTATTTCCAAAATAACGAAATCAACGGGGGACGATGGTCACCCAGTAGCGAGTTCGATAGAGGATCGCCACCGGCAACACTTGCGCCAGGGCATCAAGGGCCTGATCAGTGTCGAACAGTTGGAACGCACCCGAAACCTGCAACTGCGCCACCGCCGGGTCGCAGCGCAACAGACCGGGACGGTAGCGGCTCAGCTCACGGGCGAAATCCTCGACCCGCATACGATCTGCCTTGAGCACGCCTCGGCTCCAGTCGGCTTGCCCGGTTTGCAGGGCGGCCGCCGGAGCGATTTGCTGGCGGTCGAAGTTCAGTTGCTGGCCTTTGTCGAGCCGCACGACCCGATCAGGTTGCGTCAGGGTGCTGACCTCGACCGCGCCATCGAGCACTGCAACCTGAGTGGAATCGGAGAATTGCCGGACGGAAAAACGGGTGCCGATGGGATGAATGACGCCCTGGGCTGTTTCCAGATAAAACGGCCGCGCCAGAGCATCTTTGCCAGTGGTGATCAGAATTTCGCCCTGCACCAGTTGCACCCGGCGTTGCGTGTCGCTGAAGGTCACGTTGACGGCACTGTCGGTATTGAGCTGGATCTGCGTGCCATCGGCCAGGGTCATCTCCCGTCGCTCCCCCACGCCACTGCGCATATCGGCGGCAAACTGCTGCCAAGGCTGGGAGCGCTGAACCAGCATCGCCGCCGGGCCCGCCATGATCAGCAGCGCGAGCGCCTTGATTGCCCTGCGCCGTGCCGGATCGGCGTGACGGTCCAGGGTCGCCGTGGCCAGATCCCCAGGAATCAGCCGCGTCCGCGCACTGAAACCCTCAGCCAGATGCCAGGCCCGCTCATGCTCGGGGTCCTCTGCCCGCCAGTGAGCACAGGCTTGATGCTGGCCTGGGTCGACATCCGCCGCTTGCAGACGCACGAACCAGCGCGCCGCCTCCCGCGCCACCCGGCGATCAATTGCACCGGTGCTCATTGGAGCGTCAAACCTTCGGCAGCCAGCACGATGCACTCTTCGAACGCGATGGACAGATAGCGCTGAACGGTCCTCACGCTGACATCCAGCGTGGCGGCAATGGTCTGCTGATCGCAACCTTCGATCTGATACAGAAGAAAGGCTTTTCGAGCCTTGAGTGGTAACCGCGAGAGCACCGCATCGACTTCATGCAAGGCTTCCAGAATCAGCGCCTGACGCTCCAATGTCGGCGTCTGCCCGGCTGGCAAGTGCATCAGTGCGTCCAGATAAGCCTGCTCCAGGGTTCGGCGTCGGTACAGGTTGAGCATCAGGCGCTTGGCAATCGTCGCCAGATAAGGTCTGGGTGCAGGGATCGATTGCAGGTTATCGCCCGGCGCCAGCAGCAGTCGCACAAACGTATCCTGCGCCAGATCCGCCGCATCCCCATGGTTGCCCATTCGGCGATTCAGCCAGCCGTTGAGCCAACCGTGGTGATCGCTATAGAGCTGGTGCAGGGGATGGCAGGCCTGGCTGACAGGACGAGACATAGGCAGGAAAAACCGCGTAATTACGAATGAATCGCATTCTATTGTGCAAACGACAGCTTCACAAGATTGGAATCACAATCAGTGCCCGCTCTGGACCGGCATTTGCAGGAGGGTGGAATGCTCGTCAAAAATTCCGCGCCACAGCCAGTGACGGCTCTACGGAATCACTGCAAGCGTTTACAATTATTACTTAGACAGAAACTTAAGCAGGCCAGCCTTCATGGCGCTCGATCCACCTACACTTTTAGTGCTTTCCATTGCCCTCGCCGCCGCTGCCGCATCGTACCTGGCAATCGAATGGCGAACCGTCCGCGAACCTTCTCTGCTGTTCTGGAGTGGAGGGTTCGCAACCATCACAGTGGGCTGCACCTTGTCCTTGTTGCGGATGAATGGTCTGTTGCTGGTCGGCATCTGGTTCGCCAACGGTTTGCTGGTGACGGCACACTGGCTTTTCCTGCTGGGCGTCGCGCGCTTCACGCAAACGCGGCTGTCACGCGCCTGGTACCTGATTTTTCTCGCCTGGCTGGTCATGTTGTTCGTGCCCGCGGAACAGCCCTGGCCGAAGGTCATGCTGGCGGTCAATTCGCTGCTGGTCGCTGCAGTGACCCTCAGAGCCAGCTTCCTGCTGCGGCCGCATGGCAGGTCCTTGAGCGTCGGCGCGGTACAGCTGCGTTATGTGCTTTTGGGCCACGGGCTGTTCTACGTCGCCAAGGCCATACCGGCAGTGCTGCCCGGCACGCTGATCGACCTCGCGGCCTTTCGTGGCGAAATCATTCAGATTTCTCTGGTGGAGGGCTCGATGGCGATCATGCTGATTGCCCTGTCAATGACCGGCACTGAGCGCTATCGCCGTGAGAAACGCATCGAGAGGCTGGCCGCCCGTGATCCACTGACCGCCCTGTACAACCGCCGCGCCCTGGATGTGCGGGCACCGCGCTTGCTGGATCAGGTTTCACCCGCACAGCCGGGCGCCTTGCTGCTGATTGATATCGACAACTTCAAGCTGGTGAATGATCTGTACGGGCATACCGCAGGCGACCGCTTGCTGATCAGCCTGAGCGAAATGATCCGCTCGGTCTTGCCCCAAGGCTCACTGGCAGCTCGCCTGGGCGGTGATGAATTCGTCATTCTGCTGAGCAACGCCTCCAGCGAGAACATTGTCGGCCTGGGTAACAGGTTGCGCGATCAGTTCCACGATGCGGCGTCTCAGACGTTTGCGACTCCCGAGGCTGTGACCCTGAGCATCGGTGCCAACCTGTTCGACCAACCTCCTGCCAGCCTGACGGCGCTGATCGAACAAGGTGATACTGCGCTGTACGAATCCAAACGAGGCGGACGCAACAGCATCCGCCTGATTGATCAGACCCTGGTCAGCGCCGAGGCTCAGTTTCAGAGGTGACTTGCGCGACAGCGTCCAGCGCCCTCACCGAATACACCAGCGCTGCGCCCGCGCGAGGCTGATCGTGACTGCCAAAACTCGCAGCCTTCGGCAGCTCCTGCAGGGCACGCGCTTTCTCAGGCGCACCGCGATCCTGGAGCAATTGGAGGTTACGACGGTCGCGAAAGCGGTGTTTCTGACAAAACGCCCATTCACCCTCCAACATATTTAGATACCAACCGCACTGAACTAAGGCTCTGTCCTCGCGCTCCTTTGCTATGCGCAGTCAACGCACCCCTGGGATGAGCCCGTGAATCCGCGCGGGTATCTATCTAGGGTCGCTGAACAATAAGGAGCCGCCGTGACCGTTACCACCCACCCCCTTTACCGCAGTACGCCGAGCCCCCTTCACGGGATTTTGCTGGCCGGGACCGTTCCCCTGTTTCTGGGCGGTTTGCTGAGCGACATCGCCTATTACCAGAGCTACCAGATTCAGTGGAGCAACTTCGCCGCCTGGCTGATTGCGGGCGGCCTGTTGTTCTGTGGGCTGGCGCTGCTTTTCGCACTGGTCAATCTGATTCGGGCAGAGCAAAAGACCGGCCGGCCGCTGGTGTACTTCCTGCTGTTGCTGGTCACCTGGGTGCTCGGCCTGGTCAACGCCTTCGAGCATGCCAAAGACGCTTGGGCGGTGATGCCGTCGGGTCTGGTGTTGTCGGTGATCGTCACGGTGCTGGCCGTTGTGGCGGCATGGATCGGCTTGAGCAATCTCAACAACGTGCGCTCGGGAGGTGCCGAATGAAATATCCAGGTGCACTTACTGTTTTAAGCGTGGCGCTGCTGTTGAGCGCATGCGGTGGCGAAGCCGATAGCACACAGGCTCGCGGCCCGGACCCGAAACTGCCGGACCCGCAACGCAGCCTGCTGCCCAGCATGAAGATTGCCGAACCGGCGCTCTGGGGCGATCAGAAACCAACGGTCCCAGAGGGTTACAGCATTACGGCCATCGCCACCGAGCTGGCCATTCCGCGTCAGACCCTGGTCCTGCCCAACGGCGACATCATCATCGCCGAGGGCCGTGGTGGCAGCGCCGCGAAGCTTAAACCCAAGGACGTCATCGCCAGCTACATCAAGGCCCAGGGCAACACCAAGGTCAAAGGCGGCAATCGTCTGACCCTGCTGCGCGATGCGGACGGCGACGGCACTTACGAGCTGAAAACAGTGTTCGCCGACAACCTCAACGCGCCTTACGGCCTGGCCTTTGCCGACGGCAAGCTGTACGTGGCCAACCAGGATGCGCTGGTGCGTTTCGATTATGAAGAGGGCCAGACCAAGGCCAGCGGCACGCCGACTAAAATCACCGACCTGCCTTCGGCGATCAACCATCACTGGACCAAGTCCCTGACCATCAGTCCGGATGGCCGCTCGCTGTTCGTCGGCATCGGCTCCAACAGCAACGTTACCGAGCGCGGCATGGAGGTCGAACTTGATCGGGCCATGGTCTGGCAGATCGATGCCGCGACCGGCGCCCACAAGCCGTATGCAACAGGCTTGCGCAACGCGACAGCCTTGACCATCGAGCCGGTGACCGGGCAACTGTGGACGGTGGTCAACGAGCGTGACGAATTGGGCCCTGACCTGGTTCCCGACTACCTGACCTCGGTGCGCGAAGGTGCGTTCTACGGCTGGCCGTTCAGCTATTGGGGGCAGAAGGTCGACACCCGGGCGCAGCCGCAAAATCCGGCCAAAGTCGCCGCTGCAATCAAACCCGATTACAGCCTGGGTTCACACGTCGCCGCACTGGGTGTGAGCTTTTCCATTCCTGCCATGGGCGACAAGTTTGCCAGCGGCGCATTTGTCGGCGAGCACGGTAGCTGGAACCGCGACAATCCGGTGGGCTACAAGGTGATCTTTGTGCCGTTCAATAACGGCCGCCCCGCAGGTGAACCGGTGGACTTCGCCACAGGCTTCCGGGGTGCCGATGGCAAAACCCGTGGCCGTCCGGTGGGCGTCACTGTTGACCCGAAAGGCGCGCTGATCATCGCCGACGACCTGGCGAATACGGTGTGGAGGGTCACGCGTAATCGTTGAATGATGCACAAAACCTTGTAGGGGCTGCCGAAGGCTGCGAACAGCGGAGTTTCAGTTACACCGCATTCGCAGCCCTCGTAACCTCGGTCAGCTCCTACAGGTCCTGTATCCGCTGCGTGAAAGCGCGGCGTCAGGACGACGTAGTCCCTCGGGGCATCCGTCGGTGAGAATCACCCATACCTAAAACCGCAATGACAGCTCAAGCTGCCAAAGTTCAGCGCCAGGTACTGCGGATCAGCACGGTGCAAGCGTTCCCGAAAAAACGGTTTCTACTGGACCGATAAGGTAGACCGGTCCGATACCATCCCATCGAACCGTTACGCTCCCGCCATCACATTCAACCTCGACACACGAGTCCAGCAGGCCGCGCCGCATCCCGTTGACCACTGCCCCACAGGAGCAGGAACCAGAACCGAGGGGTATGCCGCCGCCACGCTCCCAGATCCGCAACCGAATATGCGTGCGGCTCAACACCTGGATGAAATGGACGTTTGTCTTGAGCGGGAACAGAGGATGCGTTTCAAGCTCCCTGCCGACTTTCGCAATATCAACAGTGCTCAAATCCTTCACAAAATAGCTGCAGTGCGGATTGCCCATGCTGCAAGCCGCGGGGCTGCCCGCAATGGGCAACACAGCAGTATCGACTACCCGAGCCAACGGAATTTCCCGCCAGCCGAGCAGCGGCGTGCCCATGCTGACCGAAATCACGCCGATTGCACTTCGCTCGCAGTCAAGCAACCCACGAGCGGTGCGTAACACCACCGAAGTGCTGTTCAGCTCGCGCATCAACAGATCCGCCGCGCCCCGAGTTGCACTGCCACACGCATCCAGTGTCGATCCGTCGGCATTCCAGAACATCAACCGCGCAACGGCATCGTCGCAATAGAGCATTACCGCCAGTTGATTGAATCCGATGCCCCGCTCCCGATCACCCAGCTTCCGAACCAGGTCAAACGTCACCGGGCTGATAGTATTGCGCGCATCGACGATGACGAAGTCGTCGCCATTGGCATGCATTTTATGGAAAGTCAGCAACATGGCAGGCTCGGCAGCAAAACATTAATGGGCACCCCTGGCTTCTCAATCCACCACGAACAACTTCGCCCCTATCGCGGTAGATGACCGGTGACCTTCCATATCATCGCCCACTTGATAACTCATTCCGGGGGTGAGGATGAATGTACGGCCATCCTCCAATTCGGTATGCAGTTCGCCTTCCAGGCATAACAGGACGTGGCCCCTCCAGCACCAATGATCGGCCAGATAACCAGCGCTGTACTCCACCATGCGCACCCGCGTCGTCCCGAAGTTGCAGGTTCGCCAACTGGCGGTGCCTGTCTCACCGGCATAGGTGACAGGTTCGATTGTCGACCAGTCGGTAGTGCCAAACGCAACGCCAGTGAGATCCATCTTTTCGCCTCATGCCAGATATCGGGAACGCGGACAGTATCAACCTGACGACACTGCTGACAGACACAGATCCTTTGCACTCACGGGATACAGCCTTGACGTCATGACAACGCAGCAACCCCATCGATCTCAATCTGCATTCCGCTCAGCGCCAGGCAAGGCACCGGGATCAACGTACAAACCGGCTTCATGCTCCCACCCCACGCCTGATCCAGCGCCTCAACCCAACTGCGCAGTTTGGCTTCGTTGTGGTCGACGATCAGCAAGGTCAACTTGAACACATCAGCAAACCCCGCACCTCTGGACTGCAGCGCCGTGCCCAGATTGGCCAACGCCTGTCGCGCCTGCTCGGCGAACTCCGATGAAAGCTGTCCTTGAGCGTCCTCCCCGCCCTGCCCGGCAATAAACATAAGCCGCGCCTGAGGGTTTAGCTCTGCAACGTGGGAATAGCCGTTCGGGCTGGGGTCGTAAAGGCCTTGAGGGTTGGAAAGTTGGAACGCGTTTGAATGGCTGGGCTTGGTCTGGGTCATGGGCCTGCTCCTGATAAAGAGCGGCCAGTCTCGGACCTTGGGTTAGGTTGAGGTCAAGCCCGAGGACGGGTGGCTGTGGGTGCCAGTTCCGACAGGTTATTTGGGGTGAGAATAGACGGGGAGCAGGTATCCAAACGGGATATCTGGCTTTATGCTGCGGCCCCATGGGATGTGTCGGGGCACCTTGCCCCCGCTCTGGTAAACTCCCCCCTTTCAAACCCGTGATCAGCCCCGACTGACACTGCCCATAATTGGTACAGATACGTTGAACACCATGCTGCCCGAAGCCCTCAACAACCCCCGCCCTACCAGCCCCGAGCCCTCCCGCCGCTTCTCCGTCGCGCCGATGATGGATTGGACGGACAGACATTGCCGGTACTTCCTGCGCCTCCTGTCCAAGAACGCCCTGCTCTACACCGAGATGGTCACCACCGGCGCGTTGCTCAATGGCGATTCTCAGCGATTCCTGCAGCATGATGCGGCGGAGTATCCGTTGGCGTTGCAGTTGGGGGGCAGTGTTGCAGCGGATCTGGCGGCGTGTGCGCGGATGGCTGAGGTCGGTGGGTATGACGAGGTCAATCTGAATGTCGGCTGCCCGAGTGATCGGGTGCAGAACAATATGATTGGCGCCGTGTTGATGGGGCATCCGCAGTTGGTGGCTGATTGCGTCAAGGCCATGCGCGACGCGGTGTCGATTCCAGTGACGGTCAAGCACCGGATCGGGATCAATGGTCGCGACAGTTACGAGCAGTTATGTGATTTCGTCGGTACCGTCCATGAGGCCGGTTGTACGAGTTTTACCGTGCATGCGCGGATTGCGATTCTGGAAGGCCTGTCGCCCAAGGAAAACCGCGATATCCCGCCGCTGCGCTATGACGTGGTCGCCCGGTTGAAACAAGACTTCCCAGACCTGGAAATCGTGCTCAATGGCGGGATCAAGACCCTCGAGCAATGCCATGAACATTTGCAGGTATTCGACGGCGTGATGCTGGGACGCGAGGCGTATCACAAGCCGTATCTACTGGCCGAGGTGGATCAACAGCTCTTTGGTAGCGACGCGCCGGTGATTTCTCGCGCTGAAGCCTTGGCGGCGATGCGGCCTTATATTGCCGGGCACATCGAAAGTGGCGGGTCGATGCACCACGTCACTCGCCATGTGCTGGGGTTGGGGACGGGTTTCCCTGGGGCGCGGCGCTTTCGGCAGTTACTGTCGGTGGACATCCACAAGACTCAGGACCCGTTGGCGCTGCTGGATCAGGCTGCCGGTCTGCTGGAAGGTCGTTAAAAGCGGGGAACAAGCAGGCCGCTCGGCGCTCCAATCAGTCTGGATCGAGTTTTCGCCTTCCCGGGCAGCAGGACGCCCTGTTCTGGCGCGTCGTTATGCTTTGCGCCCTTGAGTGGGCGGCAACGCTCGGGTAATGTCACTTAACCGCACAGGACAGAGCACGCTCATGACTTCCAAGCTGGATCAACTCAAAGAATTCACCACCGTTGTTGCCGACACCGGCGACTTCGCTGCCATCGAAAAACTCAAACCCGTCGACGCCACGACCAACCCTTCCCTGCTGCTCAAGGCAGGCTCCAGCGACAGCAATGCTGAGCGCCTGCGAGAAGCTTTCAGCGGCAGTAACGGGGATATCGGTCTGGCCTCCGACCGTTTCGCGGTTGCCATCTGCCAGGAAATCCTCAAGGTTGTGCCGGGCCGCGTTTCCACCGAAGTGGACGCTCGCCTTTCGTTCGACACCAATGCCTGTATCGAACGCGCAGAGCGCCTGATCGAGATGTACGACCAGGCTGGCGTCAGCAAGGATCGCATCCTGATCAAGCTGGCCTCCACCTGGGAAGGCATCCGCGCAGCTGAAGTACTGGAAAAGAAAGGCATCCAGTGCAACCTGACGCTGCTGTTCTCGTTCGCTCAGGCACAGGCCTGTGCTGACGCTGGCGTGTTCCTGATCTCGCCGTTCGTAGGCCGCATCTACGACTGGTACAAGAAAGCCGAAGGCAAGGATTACGTAGGCGCAGAGGATCCGGGCGTGAAGTCCGTGAGCCGCATCTACAACTACTACAAGGCCAATGACTACAAGACCGTGGTCATGGGTGCCAGCTTCCGTAATCTGAGCCAGATCGAACAACTGGCCGGTTGCGATCGCCTGACCATCAGCCCGGATCTGTTGCAGAAACTAGCTGAAGACACCGGCACGCTGGAGCGCAAACTGGCTCCGGGCAATGCTGGCGAAGCGCGCCAGACGCTGACCGAGAGCCAATTCCGCTGGGCTTCCAACGAAGACGCGATGGCTACCGAGAAACTGGCTGAAGGCATCCGTCAGTTCGCTCGCGATCAGGAAAAACTCGAAGCGCTGCTACGCGCCAAGGTCTGATCCGCACGTGGAACGCAAAAGGGCGGCATCCTCACGGGTGCCGCCCTTTTTAATGCCTGGGATTTACTGACTGATCAGTGGCGCTCCAGCGCGTTCACCAGGTCATGGAAAGCTTCGCGGTTGGAGTCGTTGAGGCCCATGAGGATCTTGTGCGCCTCCAGAACCTTGGCCTTGACCACTTCTTCGCACTGATCCTGGGACGGCAGATCCGTCAGGCACTCAGGGCGCGTCATTGGCCGATCAACGATATTGAACACCTGATCGAAACCCATCGACTGCAAAAGCCGAGTGATGTCTTCATGGGTGGTCACAAGTGTAGGCAACAGCCCGACTTTTTGCCGCGACAGAATCGACAGCTTGGCCAGCAGGCCGAGTGTCGTGCTGTCGATGCTGCGGGTTTCGGTGAGATCGATCACTACCGTCGAAAAATTCAGCGCAGTGAAGATCCTTTCAATAGTCGCATCCAAAGCCGAACACAGGGTCAGTCGTACTTCCCCAACGAACTTGAGGACAAAAGTGCCTTCCTGTTCGGCGAACTGGATTCTACCGGTACTCATTCAAGGTTCCTGCTCAACACTAACAAGGCGATATCATCCGGCATCTCCCCGAGCGTGGCCAATCCAAAAGTCTGGCGCAAGCCATCCAGGCTGCCACCCGCCGCTTTCACCAGTTCTGGCAATGCGGCCTCTTTCTCTTTGAGTGTATCACCGGGCAGCAGATCGAGAATGCCATCAGACAACAGGGTCAGGCTGAAGGACTCGGGCAAGTCGATCACATGATCCTGATAGGTCGCCTCATTGAACAAACCGACCGGCAAGCCACGGCCTTGCAAATAACGTGTTTCGTCCGGCGTATACAGCACAGGCAGCGGCAAATGGCCGCCGACCGCGTAGGTCAGCTGCCCGGACTCTTCATCAATCACACCGCCGACCATGGTCACGTGCTTGCCCAGCTTGCAGCTGATCAGCCCGCGATTGATATGACCTAGCACGTCTGAAGGCTTGAATTCCGGAAGCGTACCGCCACGCTTGGACTCGAACAACAAGCGCGTGGTCATGAACTTCAACAACACGGTGATGAACGCAGAAGATGCGCCATGCCCGGAAACATCCGCCAGATAAAACGCTACCCGACGCTCATCCACCCGGAAATAATCGACGAAATCCCCGGACAGGTACAAAGACGGGATGATTTCATGGGAGAAGTTGAATTGATCAATCGACCAAGGCGTCGTCGGCAGCATGTTCATCTGCACCTGACGACCCGCGTCCTGGTCTTCCTGAAGCAGATGCAGGCTGGCTTCGAGTTCACGATTGGCGGTTTCAAGCTTCTGGCGGTAAACCTGGTTTTCCAGCATCAGGCGCGCACGATCCAGAGCCCGGCGCACGGAATGCTCCAGAACCGCGAGGTCTTCGAGAGGCTTGATCAGGTAGTCGGCTGCACCCAGGCGCAACGCTTCCACGGCATCGTTCATCACGCCGGCACCGGAAACCACGATCACAGGCGTCTCGGGCGCGATGGCGGTAACCTGACGAATCAGCTCAAGGCCGCCCATCTGCGGCATGCGCAGGTCGCAGATCACCAGATCGGGCTTGTCCTGCTCGAATATCTGTATGCCCTGCAAGCCATTGGTTGCTTGCAGGACGCTGAAGCCACTGTCTTCCAAGTAGGCGGCAAGACTTGCGCGCACTACTTCGTCGTCATCGATTATCAGCAGCGTGGCACTGGTTTTCTGCATGTGGGCAAACGGCGCCAGAGTAGGTTGGCGTAGGCAACCCGGTTCACGGGTTTGCGTACTGGATTCGCTTCTAGCCTCTCTGATCGCCCATTCGGACTTTTGATCCTGTACTGGCATTTCAGAGGTGCCCTTCAAGGCGCAGACGGTACTCCCATCCGACGGGCGTTTCAAGCACGCTCCGGTCGCCGATTTGCGTCTTTACATCGCAAATCGCTCAGAGTTATAAGAACCATGAATTCAGCAACGAAAACGAAGGACAAGACATGAGTCTCAATGATCGAAGCTACGAGGAGAAACGCGACTACATCCGCATGCGCGTGGATGCCGAAATCAGCTTGCTCTACGCAGGCCAGATCATTCCGGCTGTATGCCTTGATCTGTCTAGCTCGGGCATGCAGGTACAGGCGCCACGTACGTTCAAGGTCGGCGACAAGCTCAGCGTTCGAATCGATTCCGACCATGCTGCACTCAAAGGTCTGGAAGCCGAAACCGAGGTTGTTTGGGCGACAGACGAGCCTGACGGCGGACAAAAACTGGGCCTCAGCATCGTGTCCATGCGCTGAATCAGGCCGGAACTGGTTCACAACTGCAAAAAATAAAGGCGACCACAGGTCGCCTTTATTTTTTCACGCAACGGCGATCAGAAGTCGTCCGTTACCTGACCGTCCTTGACGCGGAACTCGCGGTTCTGCAGGAAGGCGTTGCGGATGAAGATGTATTTGTCGCCATTGATCAAGCGCTCTGCAGAAAGCAGGCTCGCGCGGGTATCGACCAGATTGATGCCCAGCGCAGTATTGCGGGTCGGCACATGGTCGATGTAGCGGTATGGCGTGGTGTAGCTGTCCGGGTATTTGGCGAAGGTATCACGCACAGTACTTGGACCCAGCAATGGCAGCACCACATAAGGACCACTGCTCACACCCCAGTAGCCCAGGGTCTGACCGAAGTCTTCATCGCTACGCTGCAAGCCCATCCTGGTGCCGACGTCGATGAAACCCAGCAGACCAAAAGTGGTGTTGAAGATCAGACGTGCAGTGTCAACGCCAGCCGCGGCAGGTTTGGCCTGCAACACGTTGTTGGCGAAATTGCCTACATCGCCAATGTTGTTGAAGAAGTTGTGAACACCGTCTTCGACAAACTGTGGAGCAATGAACTGATAGCCCTGAGCAATCGGCTTCAAGGCGTAGGTGTCGATGATGTCGTTGAACCGGAAAGTCACCCGGTTGACGCTTTCCCACGGGTCTTCTTCAGCAGCCTGCGCAGCCATTGGCGCCAGCGCTACACCGGCACAAAAAAACAGCTTGGCCAGACGATTCAACGAGCCTGCACCGGTCTCGGGCATAGCTGATACTCCTCAAAAGGTAATGAAGCGGGTGCTACGCCCCCACACGACAAGGCCAGCAGTATAAAGGCATATGAACGTAATTAGGCAGCGTCCCTGACATGGATATCCGTCAGACCGCCAAAACAGGTTTAAACGCCTTCACCAGAGCTTCATCTTAATGTCACATAAGCCCCGTAGCGTCGGCGTTATTTCAGAGATATCGCCATGCTCGCGCCTGTGACAACCCCCCTTCCCGCCTTCACCGCCGTGCTCTTCGGACTGAGCGGCTGCCTGGTGGATTTCGGAGCACAGGCTGGCACTGCGGTCAGACTCAGCGATGAACACGCGCTGGCAACACCGGGAGCCTTGAAAGTATTAGAGGCCCTTAAGCAACAAGGTGTGCCCTGCGCCTGGCTGGACGAGTTGGCTGGCAACCTGACCGAGAAGCTGGCCATGCCGTTGAGCCATCTGATCAGCGCTACCCCTGCGACCCAAGCACCCTGGCCAGCACCCGATGCCTGCTGGCAGGCATTGATGACATTGAACGTCAGCCAGCTCGACGGCTGTGTGCTGGTCAGCGGCGAACCACGTTTGCTGCAATCGGGACTGAATGCGGGTTTGTGGACGGTGGGCCTGGCGTCCTGCGGTTCACTGTGCGGCCTTTCCCCAAGCCAATGGCAGGCGCTGACTAACGCCGAACGCGAGTATCGCCGCGGGCAAGCTACGCTGCAGCTATACGCACTGGGCGTGCATTCGGTTGTTGACCACCTCGGTGATCTGCAGTCCTGCCTCGCGGATATCGCGCTGCGCCGCACAAAGGGTGAAAAGCCCTGAAACATCTGAATGCGCGTATGTCGTGGGACCGGCTTTAGCCGGGAAGAGGCCGCAATAGCCACCGAATGAGGCGCCTGAAATGCCGCCTTCCCGGCTAAAGCCGGTCCAACGGGTTCGCCTCAGCTCAGCGAAGAATCACCTGGCAACATTGACCACCATCATGCACGCCGCGCCAGACTGGATTAGTCTTGTCACATACCCATGACGAACCTTTAGCGTCGCAGAAGGGTCCATGGGACAGACTTATCAAAGAAGGAGCACGTCATGCCTGCCCGCGAACTGCAAGAACAACTCAATACCCTGCGCGAGCAACTGGAGCAGAACCCACCTCTCTCGGAATCAGAGCGCGAGAACCTGCAGCAACTGATGGCGCAAATCCAGTCGCAAATCGAACTGGAAAGCGCGACCCAGGACAGCAGCCTGGCTGATGGCGTCAATCTGGCGGTCGAGCGCTTCGAGCTTGAGCACCCGGGCATCGCCGGGACCCTGCGCAATATCGTCCAGACCTTGGGCAATATTGGTATTTAAGCCATGAAAAAAGCCCGTCATGATCAGTGACGGGCTTGATTCACATCCAGCCGTTTACTGTCGGGCCAGCCGACGATTATCCGGGTTGATGACCTCAGTACTGCGGTACGGATTGATGTCCAGTCCACCACGGCGCACATAGCGCGCATAGACCGTCAATTTTTCCGGTTTGAGCAACGCTTGCAGATCCATGAAGATCCGCTCGACGCATTGCTCGTGAAAGTCCGAATGCTGGCGGAAGCTGACGATGTAAGCCAGCAGACTCGCAGCGTCCAGCTTTGCCCCGCGATACTCTACCGCCACACTGCCCCAATCCGGCTGGCTGGTAACCGGGCAATTGGATTTGAGCAAATGGCTGTGCAGGCTTTCTTCGACCACCTGAGAATCATCACAGCGCAGCAGCTCCGGCTGTGGCCGGTCATAACTGCTGATATTCAAATCCAGCTCGTCAATGCAGTGGCCCGGCATGGCCGCCACGCCTTCGCTTTCGATATCCGCGAGGCTGCGAATCCTGACCCCTACTGGCTTGCCCGCAGCCGCCGACAGGTCTTTGATCAGCGTCGCGGTCAACGCTTCGCGATCAGCAAAAGCCGTCTGATTGAGGGAGTTAAGGTAGAGCTTGAAGGATTTTGACTCGATGATGTTCGGCGAGTCCGCCGGGATGCTGAACTCGGCAATCGCCACCACAGGCTTGCCAGACGGCAACAGCCAGGACAGCTCGTAGCAATTCCAGAAGTCCACACCCTGATAAGGCAGGGTTTCGGCGGTCAGGCCCAACTCGGCCCATTTAGCGGCACGCGGGATCGGGAACAGCAGCGACGGCGTGTAAGTGGCGATGTATTCACTGGACTTGCCCAGCGGCGAGTGTTCGGCTGCGGGATGCATGACGGTACCTGAATCACATGAAGCTGACGGAATAAGGCGCAAGTTTATAGGGTTTGCGCGTCGCTTTCAGCGCCTAGTCAGTAATTGTCAGTTTGCCGACCATTCCCGCCTGATAATGCCCCGGCAGATTACAGGCGAACTCCAGGTCAGTGGCCTTGGCAAAGGTCCAGGTCAACTCGGCGGTTTTGCCCGGCTCCACCAGCACACTGTTGGGGTCATCGTGTTTCATCTCCATGGCGCCATGGCCCATATCGTGGTGCTGCATGGCGGTTGGGGTCAGCATGCCGCTCTGCTGCATCTTGAGCATTTCCTGCTGATGCCTGGCGTGCATGGCTGCATCCCCCAGATTGAACTCATGCAACAGCTGGCCCTTGTTGAGCAATACGAAACGCACCGTCTCACCGGCCTTCACCTGCACGCCTTTGGGCTCGAAATACATATCGCCCAGCACCAGCTCGACGGTCCGCGAGGCCTGAGTCGCAGGCGCAGCATGGCCGAATGGCAACGAGGCAGCAGTGTCTGCCAGCAGCTGCTGACTGGATGTCAGTAACGCGGCGAGCAGGGCAAAACGAGCAAGGGACGGCATGGGACTCTCCAAATAAGCGACAATCAATGCTCGCACACTAAAAGCCCGGCACTGCCAGCGAGCTGACGGCAAGATTACAAAGCTGTCAGGTTGCAATCTGAGCGCCCCGCTCGCGCTATAAAGCGTCCTCTTTGCATTGCTGTTTATGAGCCTTTCATGAAGATACTGATCGTCGAAGATCAACCGAAAACCGGCCACTATCTACGCCAGGGCCTGAGCGAAGCCGGTTTCAATACCGAGCTGGAGGCCGATGGCACGACTGGCCAGCACTTGGCGCTGACCGGCGACTACGCGCTGCTGATTCTGGATGTGATGCTGCCAGGCCGCAGCGGCTGGCAGATCCTGCAAGCGGTGCGCAGTGCCGGGCTGGAAACACCGGTGCTGTTTTTGACAGCTCGTGATGCGGTGGAGGATCGGGTCAAAGGCCTTGAACTGGGCGCCGATGATTATCTGGTCAAGCCCTTTGCCTTTTCCGAGCTACTGGCTCGTGTGCGCAGCCTGCTGCGACGCGGCAGCAGCGGCGCGCAGGAAACCCATCTGCAACTGGCGGACCTGCGCCTGGACTTGTTGCGTCGCCGGGTTGAACGCAGTGGCAAACGCATCGACCTGACCGCCAAGGAGTTCTCACTGCTTGAGCTGTTGCTGCGGCGCCAGGGCGAAGTGCTGCCCAAATCCTTGATCGCCTCGCAAGTCTGGGACATGAACTTCGACAGCGACACCAACGTGATCGAAGTCGCGATTCGCCGCCTGCGCCTGAAAATCGATGATGAATTCCCTGACAAGCTGATTCATACCGTGCGCGGCATGGGCTACGTCCTTGAGGAGCGCCCGACATGATCCGTCGCTGTTCTCTGGCAAGCCGTCTGGCGCTGCTGTTCGCCGCCTGCACCGCCGTGGTGTCCCTGATTGCCGGGGTGTTGTTCAACCACGCCAGCGAGGCCCACTTCATCGAGCTGGATCAGCAACTGCTGGAGAGCAAGTTGCCGGGTTTACGCAGCGTGTTGCAAGACCTGCACAGCGCACATGATCTTTCCCGATTTGAAGCGCCGCTGAAAGCCGAGTTGGCGCATCAACCTGACCTGGCCCTGCGCATCAATGGCCCTGACGCGAACTTGTGGTTCGACAGCTCACCGCTGGAGCAGCCATTACCCGCCAGCCACGCGGGGCTGCATACCGTGATCAACCCGCAAGCGGCGTATCGCACCTACACCGTCGACCTTCATCCGAATTCATCCGACAGCCCGCAACTGACGCTACTGCTGGAGATCACCCACCACCAGCATTTTCTGCAACGCATGCAGCACCTGATCTGGCTCACCGTGGGCCTGTCGGCGTTGGCTACCGCATTGCTGGGCGCCTGGGCAGCACGCAGCGGCCTGCGTCCGTTGCGTAACATGAGCCGGATCGCCGCCAGTGTCTCCGCCAGCTCCCTCACGACTCGCCTGCCTCAGGAGCAAATGCCCGCCGAACTGGCAGAGCTGACGCAGGCGTTTAACGCGATGCTGGCCAGGCTTGATGACGGCTTCCAGCGGCTTTCTGCGTTCTCTGCCGATATCGCCCATGAGTTGCGCACGCCGCTTTCAAACCTGCTCACCCACACCCAGGTCACCCTGACCCGCCCAAGAGATATTGAGGACTATCGAGAAGCGCTGCTGAGTAATCTTGAAGAACTGCAAGGCATGGCGCAGATGGTCAATGACATGCTGTATCTGGCCAAAGCCGAGCACGGCTTGATCACTCCAACCCGAGAACGATTGCAGCTGAAAGATGAAGTGCAGGCGGTAATGGAATTCTTCGCGCCGGTGGCAGAAGACGCACAGGTCACGCTGAGCAGCGCGGGGCACGCCCGCATCGAAGGCGACCGCACGATGTTGCGACGGGTGCTTTCCAATCTGCTGGACAACGCCGTGCGCCACACCCCTGCCGGAGGTTACGTGAAGGTAGGATTGAGCGAAGCTGGCAACCGTGCACGAATCGATGTCGAGAACAGCGGCCCGGATATTCCGGCGCAGCTGTTACCCCGCCTGTTCGACCGCTTCTATCGCGCCGACCAGGCCCGCAGTGAAAGCAGAGAGCACGCAGGACTGGGCCTGGCAATCACCCGCTCGATCATCCAGGCCCATGGCGGGACGATTGGTTGCGAGTCGAAAGATGGCGTGACGCGGTTTTGGATTGAGTTGCCGGGTTAGCGTTTAGCGCTCTTGCTGGGGGATTCTATGCTCGCCTGCAATGCGACTCTCTAGTGGGACCGGCTTTAGCCGGGAAGAGGCCGGTACATCCGCCGCCTCTTCATTGACTGAACTGCAGCCTTCCCGGCTAAAGCCGGTCCCACAGGTTATGCGTTAGGCCAACTTATCATTCATACCGCAACGCATGCGCCGGCTGGATCTGCGCCGCTCGCCACGCCGGATACAGCGTCGCCAGGAAGCTCAGGACAAAACCCGCGCTGCAGATCAGCACCACATCACCCGCCTGCAACTCGGACGGCAGGTTGTTGATGAAGTACACATCGGAACTGAAAATGTGCTGGCCACTGACCCGCTCGACCCAGCCCACCAGACTGCTGACGTTGATCGCCGCGATAATCCCCAGAACACCACCGATAATGGTGCCGACAATGCCGATCACTGTGCCCTGCACCATGAAAATCGTCATGATCTGACGGGGCGTGGCGCCGATGGTACGCAGGATCGCGATGTCAGCGCCCTTGTCGTTGACCACCATGATCAGCGTGGCAATGATATTGAACGCTGCCACCGCCACGATCATGAGCAACAACAGGCCGATCATGGTCTTTTCCATCTTCATGGCGCTGAACAGACTGCCTTGAGTGTGGGTCCAGTCGTCAGCTTTGTAATCAGCGCCCAGACCGCCAGCAATGGCCGCGGAAACTTCGGGGGCCTTATACAGATCCTTCAGCGCCAGACGCACGCCCTGCACCTGATTTGGCTGCCAGCGCTGAATCTCTGCGGCGTCGGCAACGTTGATCAGCGCCATGGAGCCATCCAGCTCGGCCCCGACCTTGAAGATGCCGACCACGGTCAACCGTTGCAGGCGCGGCGTGATGCCACCCGGCGCGCTGCTGATTTCCGGGACGATCAGGGTCAGCTTGTCGCCGACATTCAGGCGAAAACGCCGGGCACTCAGCTCGCCCAGCACCACGCCAAACTCACCGGCTTTCAAGTCTTGGAGTTTGCCCTGCACGATGTGCTGGGCGACGATCGAGACTTCGTGCTCCAGCGCCGGATCAACGCCGCTGATCTGGATCGGCTGCATGGCGCCCTTGTAGGAGAGCATGCCGTCCATTTCGGTGAACGGGACCGCAGCCGTGACTTCCGGATTCTTCAGGGACGCAGCCGCCACCGGCTTCCAGTCATCAAGGGGCTGAACCCCGGCGATCACCGCGTGGGGCACCATACCGAGAATCCGCGAGCTCATTTCCCGCTGAAAACCATTCATCACCGAAAGCACCACTATCATCGCCAGCACGCCCAGCGCGAGGCCGATCATCGAGGTCATGGATATGAACGAGATGAAATGGTTACGGCGCTTGGCGCGGGTGTAGCGCGTGCCAATAAAAATTGATAACGGTCTGAACATTCGTATTGCACCGTGAATAAGTACCGCGAAAAAACCACCCGACTTGATCAATTAAGCCGGGTTAACCATCAGGCTTCGATCAGACGACCATCTTCCAGGCGCCAGACCCGATCCATCTGCCGGGCCAGATTCATGTCGTGGGTCACGACCAGGAATGCCGTGCGCGAGGACGTGCTCAATTCCAGCATCAAGTCCTGGATGCCTTGACCGGTGTGGTGATCGAGGTTGCCGGTGGGCTCATCAAGCATCACCAGCCCCGGCTGGTTGACCAGAGCCCGAGCAATCGCCACACGCTGACGTTCACCACCAGACAGCTCGGAAGGTTTGTGCGCCAGACGATGCCCAAGCCCGACCCGCTCCAGCAGCGCCGTGGCACGCTTGCGAGCTTCCGGGATGGCAGTCTTGCCGATCAGCAGCGGCATGCAGACGTTCTCCAGAGCGGTGAACTCCGGCAACAAATGGTGGAACTGATAAACAAAGCCCAGCGACCGGTTACGGAGCAAGCCACGGGCTTTCTCGCCCAGCGCCGATAGCTCTTCGCCCGCCAGCCAGACGCTGCCCTCTGAAGGTGTATCCAGGCCGCCCAGCAGATTGAGCAAGGTACTTTTGCCCGAGCCCGAGCTGCCTACAATCGCGATGCGCTCGCCCGGAAACAATTCCAGTTGCAGCCCCGACAGGACCACCACCGACTCAGGACCTTCCTCGTAGGATTTGCCCAGGTTGCGGCAACTCAATACTGCTTTATCACTCATGCCCGACTCACTCATAACGTAACGCCTCCGCCGGCTGGGTGCGCGCAGCACGCCAGGCCGGATACAGGGTGGCGAGGAAACTCAGGATCAATGCAGCGCCGCACACCATCAGAACGTCTTCGGCCATCAGCTGCGAAGGCAGGTAGTCGATGAAGTACACATCGGCATTGAGAAACTTGTGACCGATCAGGCCTTCCAGCGCGGAGATCGCGGCGCTGACATTGAGCGCGGCTATCATCCCCAGCACGGCGCCGATAAAGGTGCCCACGACGCCGATGACCGTACCCTGGACCATGAAGATCGCCATGATCTGCCCAGGCGTCGAACCCAGGGTACGCAGGATCGCGATGTCTCCCTTCTTGTCGTTGACCACCATGACCAGCGTGGAAATGATGTTGAACGCCGCAACGGCCACAATCAGCAACAGCAGCAGCCCGATCATGGCTTTTTCCATACGGATCGCCTGATACAGATTGCCGTGGGTGCGGGTCCAGTCACGGGAGTAGTAATTGTGCTCGCCAAGGGTCTGAGCGATTTGATAAGACGTGCGCGGCGCTTCGAACAGGTCTTCGAATTTCAGCCGCAGGCCCTGCACCTGATCCGCCTTCCAGCGATGCAGCCGACCCAGATCGTCCAGGTTGGTCAGGCCCAGGTAGCCGTCCAGCTCACCAGCGCCAACATGGAAGATACCGACCACGGTAAACCGCTTCATCCGCGGGAACATGCCCGCCGGCGTCACGGTGACTTCAGGGGCCACAAAGGTGACTTTATCGCCCAGGGTCACGCCCAGCTTGGTGGCAGCCTTGTCGCCGATCACGATGCCGAAGCTGCCGGGAGCCAGGTCGTCCAGCTTGCCCTGCTTCATGAAGTTATCGATGATCGAAACTTTACGCTCCTGCACCGGGTCGATGGCATTGAGCAGGATTTTTTGAACCTGACCATTGTTGGTCAGCAAACCCTGCATCTGGGTGAAGGGCGCGACAGCCAGCACCTGCGGGTTCTGCTTGACCTTGTCGGCCAAGCCCTGCCAATTGCTGATCGGTTCACCGGATTCGATGGTGGCGTGCGGGACCATGCCGAGCACGCGGGTCCGCATTTCGTGATCAAAGCCGTTCATGACCGATAACACGACTATCATCACCACTACGCCCAGGGCGAGGCCGATCATGGAAGTCAGGGAAATGAAGGAGACGAAATGATTACGGCGTTTTGCACGGGTATAACGCGTGCCTATGAATACAAAAAGAGGTCTGAACATTTAGGGACTTGTTCGGAGGAATGGGAACGTCCTTGTGGCGGGTCCTGGCAGGCAGCCTTACACTCGAAAACACTCTGAGCACTGCGAGCAACCACTATGACAACCGCCGCTACCATGGGTTCGCCATGTCGACATTAGATGAAGAAGAACGCCGCGAATACTACCGTATCGAGGACAGCGTCGCACTGGAAATTAACCTCCTGTCCGAGACCGACCCGGCCGGGCACACAGCCATGCGCGAGACCTCGGCACTGTTCGATTTGCTCAGTGAACTGCACATCAACGAGTTCGAATCCCAGCACTTGCTGAGGCAGGTGGATGAGCGGGACCGGGTGTTGAGCGGCCTGTTGCAATCCTTGAGCAAGCGCATCGACCTGCTCGGTCAGGTCGTCGCGCAAACGGCGCTGGGCAAGCTGGGAGCCCCGCAACCCGTGATCATCTCGGAAGGCGGCGTGCAGTTCGACAGCCCCCAGTTCTATGGGCTGGGTGCGCAACTGTCGATCAAAATGGTGTTGATGCCCCAGGCGTCGGCCTTGATGCTGCATGCCCAAGTCATTCATTGCGACAAGCTGGCGGACGGCCAATTCGAGATCGGCACCGAGTTCATCAACCTGCCCGACTCCCAGCGCCAGCTCCTGGCCCGATACATTTTGCAACGACAAGCTGCCATAAGACGTCAGGCGCTGGAGGCGAAAGAGCCAGAGTAATCGCAGAATCCTGTAGGCGTGAGCTTGCTCGCGATGGCGTACAAACAGGCAACATATCCATTGACCGACATGACGCCATCGCGAGCAAGCTCACTCCTACAGAAGACTCATTGCGCATCAAGACCAAGACCAACGCCTCAAAGGCCACCAGGAGTAAACGTGACCCTTATCTACGGCCACCGCGGCGCCAAAGGCGAAGCACCGGAAAACACCCTCACCAGCTTCCAGGAATGCCTCAAGCATGGCGTGCGTCGCTGCGAGCTGGACTTGCACCTGTCTCGCGATGGCGAGCTGATGGTGATTCACGATCCAACCCTCAAACGCACCACGGACCGACGGGGCAAGGTCAACGAGCACGTCGCGGCCGATCTGGTGACCTACGACGCACGCAAGGGCGGCCCTGGCTGGGTCAACCCCTGCCCGATTCCGCGCCTGGAAGAACTGTTCGAAAAGTGCGACTTCCAGCACTGGCAGCTGGAAGTCAAAAGCGCCTCACGCACCCGCGCCACCACCACCGTCCTGGCGATTCGCGAACTGGCGCAACGGCATGGTGTGCTGGACAAGGTGACCATCACTTCCAGTTCCCGGGAAGTGTTGCGCGCCGCCCAGGAATTGACCCCGGATATCAGCCGCGGGCTGGTAGCCGAGTACGCATGGCTCGATCCGCTGAAGGTCGCGCAAAGTTATGGCTGTGAGCTTCTGGCGTTGAACTGGACGCTCTGCACACCTGAGCGCCTGAAAAAAGCTCAGAGCCAGGGTTTGCATGTGTCGGTGTGGACCGTCAACGAGCCCGCGCTGATGCGCAGGCTCGCCGACTTCGGCGTAGACAGCCTGATTACAGACTTTCCCGGTTTGGCCAGCGCCACCCTCGAGAATCGCTGAAATCGGTCTCCCCGGCCGGCTCAGGCCTCCGGCCGGAGTCGCTCAAAAAAGCCGGTTCAGGCCGTCATAAGCGGCTACCCGATAGGCTTCAGCCATGGTCGGGTAGTTGAACGTGGTGTTGACGAAATACTTGAGGGTATTGGCCTCACCCGGCTGGTTCATGATCGCCTGGCCGATGTGCACAATCTCCGACGCCTGGTCGCCGAAGCAGTGCACGCCCAGCACCTCAAGAGTTTCGCGATGGAACAGGATCTTCAGCATGCCCACGCGCTCGCCGGAAATCTGCGCCCGCGCCATGCCTTTGAAGAATGCCTTGCCCACTTCGTAAGGCACTTTGGCCTGGGTCAGTTCGTGTTCGTTCTTACCGATCGAGCTGATTTCCGGGATCGTATAAATACCGGTGGGCACGTCGTTGACGTAACGCCAGCTGCCGTTATCCACCACGCTACCGGCCGCTGAACGACCCTGGTCATAGGCGGCGCTGGCCAGACTTGGCCAGCCGATCACATCGCCAGCTCCATAAATGTTGGGAACGCTGGTGCGGTAGTTCTCGTCGACTTCGATCTGACCGCGACCGTTAGCCTTGATGCCGACGTTTTCCAGACCCAGCTTGTCGGTGTTGCCGGTCCGCCCGTTGCACCAGAGCAAGGCGTCGGCCTTGATCTTCTTGCCGGACTTGAGGTGCAGGATCACACCGTTATCCAGCCCTTCGACCTTTTCGTACTCTTCGTTGTGGCGAACCATCACGTTGTTGTTACTGAAGTGATAGCTCAGCGCCTGAGAGATTTCCGAATCCAGGAAGCTCAACAGCTGATCGCGGTTGTCCACCAGCTCGACCATCACACCCAGACCGCTGAAGATCGATGCGTATTCGCAGCCGATGACGCCAGCGCCGTAGATGATCAGTTTGCGTGGGGTGTGGCCAAGACTGAGGATGGTGTCGCTGTCGTAGATACGCTTGTGGGAAAAATCGATATCCGCCGGGCGATAAGGCCGCGAACCGGTGGCGACGATGATCTGATTGGCGACCAGCTTTTCCACCACGCCATTGCCACACACCACATCAATACTGCGCTCGTCGGCAAAGCTGCCGGTGCCGAAGAAAACATCGACCCGATTGCGGGCGTAATAGCCGGTACGCGACGACACCTGCTTGGAGATGACGATTTCAGCGTTTTTCAACACGTCCGGGAACGAGAACCAGCGCGGCTCGCCAATGGCCCGGAACATCGGGTTGGTGTTGAAGTGGATGATCTGCTTGACCGAGTGACGCAGCGCCTTGGACGGGATGGTGCCCAAGTGTGTGCAGTTGCCGCCCACCTGACGACGACTGTCGACCATTGCGACCTTGCGCCCCGCCTTTGCGGCGTTCATTGCCGCGCCTTCTCCTGCAGGGCCGGAACCCAGTACTACTACGTCGTAGTTGTAGACAGCCATGCGTACTCCTTAAACAGGCCGAACTGCCACTCTGGCAGCTCTGGCTAAATCACGTCGCGGCCAGCGGCATGAAGGATCAAAACCCGAGGCGCAGTCTACACCTGCGCCAAAGCGTGGAACATTAACCGTTGGTAGCGCTGAAGGCCAATGTTGTCTGCGACTAAATGCCGCTCATCTCTCTCGCAGCCCGCGGAACATGAACGTTAAGTAGCAAGAGTTGTTTTTAAGCCCTTTTACACATATCGTTACAATTGCGTTGGATACAGGCAAGGAGCCTTGACCCCTGCAGCAGGACATAAAACTACAACGGATCCTTGAGGCGCTGTCGCCGATATAGCACGACCATGCTGGCGCCAGCACCTGACCAGACAGCCTAAGTGAGAAATTTCCATGGCCTCGAATACAGGCAAGGGCAAAGCGATTTTTCGCGTTGTCAGCGGCAACTTCCTTGAAATGTTTGACTTCATGGTCTACGGCTTCTACGCCACGGCCATTGCCAAAACCTTCTTCCCTACCGACAGCGCCTTCGCCTCCCTGATGTTGTCTCTGGCAACCTTCGGCGCAGGCTTCCTGATGCGTCCGCTGGGCGCCATTTTCCTCGGTGCCTACATCGACCGCCACGGCCGTAAAAAAGGCCTGGTCGTCACCCTGGCAATGATGGCCATGGGTACGGTGCTGATTGCCTGCGTGCCGGGTTACGCAACCCTGGGTGTCGCGGCACCGCTGCTGGTGTTGCTCGGCCGATTGCTGCAAGGCTTCTCGGCTGGCGTGGAACTGGGTGGTGTGTCGGTGTATCTCGCCGAGATTTCCACACCGGGCCGCAAAGGCTTCTTCGTCAGCTGGCAGTCTGCAAGTCAGCAAGCAGCAGTGGTGTTCGCCGGTTTGCTGGGCGTTGGCCTCAACCACTGGCTGAGCCCTGAGCAAATGGGTGAATGGGGCTGGCGCGTGCCGTTCCTGATCGGCTGCCTGATCGTGCCGGTGATCTTCGTGATCCGCCGCTCCATGGAAGAAACTCCGGAGTTCCAGGCCCGCACTCACCACCCCACCTTGAAGGAAGTGGTGCGCTCCATCAGCCAGAACTTCGGCCTGGTGATTGGCGGCATGGCGCTGGTGGTCATGACCACAGTGTCGTTTTACCTGATCACTGCCTATACACCGACCTTCGGCAAAAACGAGCTACATCTGTCGGACCTCGACAGTTTGATCGTGACGGTATTTGTCGGCATCTCGAACTTCATCTGGCTGCCAGTGATGGGTGCCCTGTCTGACCGGATCGGTCGCAAACCGCTGCTGATTGGCGCAACCGTGCTGGCCATTGCGACGGCCTACCCTGCCCTGTCCTGGCTGGTGGCCCATCCGAGCTTCGGTAACTTGCTGATGGTCGAGTTGTGGCTGTCGTTCCTGTACGGCTCGTATAACGGCGCGATGGTCGTGGCGCTGACCGAAATCATGCCGGTTGAAGTGCGCACCACTGGCTTCTCCCTGGCTTATAGCCTGGCGACCGCAACCTTTGGTGGATTCACCCCTGCAGCCTGTACCTACTTGATCCATGCGCTGGATAACAAGGCAGCGCCGGGGATCTGGCTGACCGGTGCCGCGGTGCTTGGCTTGCTGGCGACACTGGTTCTGTTCCGCAAAGGCGGGCAGAAACTGCAAGCGCCTGAGGCTGTGACGGCCGGCTGATCAAACCCTGTAGGAGCTGCCGAAGGCTGAGAATGGCGGAGTGTCAGGAATCCCGATTCGCAGCCTTCGGCAGCTCCCTCTATCTCTGTAGCTTCGGCGAATCAAGCACTGCGCTTTGAATCGAGTAGCAACAACAGCATCCGGGTGCTGCTGAGTCAGGTTCCGTCCTGACGGCCGGGTCACTTTTGGTGCCAAAAGTAACCAAAACCTCTGCGCTGGCGTACGGCCCCCGCTTCGCGGCGGTTCCTTCGCTCCGGCACCGTGGGGCGGGCACGCGCCGACGGGCCATCCATGGCCCAACGGCGCTCGCTCGGCATCCATGCCGAGCGACCCACCCCACGGCACCTCCACTCAGCCTCCCGACGCGCATTTTGCGTCGCCTGTGAAATAGTGGGAGGAAAAAGCAAAAGCAAATCTGCTTTGCAGATTTCTTCAGCATGACGCCTTACTGCCTCACCCTGCTTTTGATTCTCGAGGCCTGCGCCAAACGTAAGAACGACCCAAATTGCGACTTGTGGCCGGCCGAGCGCAGGTATTGCGGAGTGCGGCTCTTTGTTTAAAGCCAGCGGCAAGGATGCCGGTTTAGCCGCACTGGGCCAGGGATGGCCCTTTGCGGCGACCCACGGAGCAATGCCGGAGTGAGGGAAGTCTGAGCCTTGGCGAAGACCCGGACAAAGGAGCGGGAGCGCTTTGGTTACTTTCGTCTGGGCCGGCATTCCGGCGTTTCGAAAGTGACGCGCCGTAAGGGCGCAAAGGTGAATCAGGGTCGCCGCCGTTGCTGGATATACATGGTTTTAGGGCACTCCCACAGAGTATCTACAGATACCCGAACACAAAAAACGCCCCGACCAGTTACCCGGTCGGGGCGTTTCTGTTTCTGCTTGTAGCTTGTAGCTTGTAGCTTGTAGCTTGTAGCTTGTAGCTTGCCGCTTAAAGCTTGTAACTGCTTTTATTTCGGAAACGCTGGTGGGTTAACCCCCGCCATGTCTTCCATCACGCGAACCACCTGGCAGCTGTAACCGAATTCGTTGTCGTACCAGACGTACAGAACAACGCGGTTATCGTTGGCGATGGTTGCCTCGGCATCCACAACACCCGCGTGGCGCGAGCCCACGAAGTCAGTGGAAACCACTTCCTGCGAGTTAACGAAATCGATCTGCTTGTGCAGGTCCGAGTGCAGCGCCATGTAGCGCAGGTACTCGTTCATCTCTTCGCGAGTGGTCGCTTTCTCAAGGTTCAGGTTGAGAATGGCCATGGAAACGTTTGGCGTCGGTACACGAATCGCGTTACCCGTCAGCTTGCCAGCCAGTTCAGGCAGCGCCTTGGCAGCAGCGGTGGCAGCACCGGTTTCAGTGATAACCATGTTCAGCGCGGCGCTACGGCCACGGCGATCGCCTTTGTGGAAGTTGTCGATCAGGTTCTGGTCGTTGGTGTACGAGTGAACCGTTTCAACGTGACCGTTGACGATACCGAACTTGTCGTTGACTGCCTTGAGCACCGGCACGATGGCGTTGGTGGTGCAGGAAGCTGCCGAAACGATCTTGTCGTCCGCCGTGATTTCACCGTGGTTGATACCGTGCACGATGTTCTTCAGCTTGCCTTTGCCAGGAGCGGTCAGCACGACGCGGTCGATACCCGGGCAGGCCAGATGCTGGCCCAGGCCGTCGGCATCACGCCATACGCCAGTGTTGTCCACCAGCAATGCGTCCTTGATACCGTACTGGGTGTAATCCACCTCGGTCGGGTTCTTGGCGTAGATCACCTGAATCAGGTTGCCGTTGGCGGTGATGGTGCTGTTGGCTTCGTCGATGGTGATGGTGCCATCGAACGGGCCGTGCACCGAGTCACGACGCAGCAGGCTGGCGCGTTTGACCAGGTCGTTTTCAGCGCCCTTGCGGACCACGATTGCACGCAGACGCAGGCCATCGCCACCACCGGTTTTTTCGATCAGGATGCGCGCCAGCAGGCGGCCAATCCGACCGAAACCGTATAGCACGACATCGGTGCCCTTGCGCGGGCTGGCAGACTGTTGCCCTACCAGCTCGGCGAGTTCTTCACGCACGAACTGCTCGGCGCTGCGGCCATTGCCTTCAGTCTTGAACTTGACGGCCAGCTTGCCCAGATCCACCGAAGCGGCACCCAGTTTCAGCTCGCTCATCGCTTTGATCAGCGGGAACGTCTCATGTACGGACAACTCACTTGCATCGGACTGACGATGACGCGCAAAGCGGTGGGCCTTGAGGATCGCAATCACTGAACGGTTGATCAGGCTGCGGCCATAGATCGAACTCACCACATTGTTATTGCGGTAGAGCTGACCGATAAGCGGGATCATCGCCTCGGCGAGGGCTTCACGATCGATCCATTCACCAAGACACTGGTCGGGCTTCTGAGTCACGGGAACCTTCCACATGTAGGGGCTGAAAAAAGGGGCTACATTATGCCGCCGCCTTTGTTTATGAGCAATGTGCGGTTGTCAGATCAGCGTTCACTACATTTTGTTCCGCTGTACATCAGAAACGCTGCGCTTGGGATTTCTGCTCCTTAGCGTAGTCTCAGAACTGACAGCTGCCACCTTCGCCCGGTACAATCGCCGCCCCTGTCGCAACGCTTGGAGCTCAATCTTCCGTGCCCGTTCTGCGTCTACCGCTTCTTCCTGCTGCTGCAGGCAAACAACACTGGGGCAACCTGCCCGGTGCCGCCCTGAGCCTGGCCATTGCCGAGGCTGCAAGCGCCGCCAAGCGCTTTACCCTGCTCTTGACCGCCGACAGCCAGAGTGCCGAGCGTCTTGAGCAAGAGCTGAAGTTCTTCGCCCCCGATTTGCCGGTGTTGCATTTCCCGGATTGGGAGACGCTGCCTTACGACCTGTTCTCGCCGCACCAGGACATCATTTCCCAGCGTATCGCCAGCCTTTATAGGCTGCCGGAGCTGGTCCATGGCGTTCTGGTAGTGCCGATCACCACAGCCCTACATCGTCTGGCGCCGACCAAGTTCCTGCTGGGCAGCAGTCTGGTATTGGACATTGGCCAGAAGCTCGACATCGAAGCCATGCGCACGCGTCTCGAAGCCAGCGGCTATCGCTATGTGGATACTGTGTATGAGCACGGTGAGTTCACGGTGCGCGGCAACCTGCTTGATCTGTTCCCCATGGGCAGCAAGCTGCCATACCGGATCGACCTGTTCGATGATGAAATCGAAACCCTGCGCACGTTCGACCCGGAAAACCAGCGTTCCATCGACAAGGTAGAGTCGGTACGCCTGCTGCCAGCCCGTGAATTCCCGCTGCAAAAGGAAGAAGTCACCCGCTTCAAGGCCCGCTTTCGCGAGCGTTTTGATGTGGACTTCCGCCGCAGCCCGATCTTCCAGGACCTGAGCAGTGGCATCACGCCGGCCGGTATCGAGTATTACCTGCCGCTGTTTTTCGAAGAGACCTCGACGCTGTTCGATTACCTGCCCCAGGACACGCAAGTGTTTTCCCTGCCGGGCATCGAACAGGCTGCCGAGAATTTCTGGAACGACGTGCGCAACCGCTACGAAGAACGCCGCGTCGATCCCGAGCGTCCTTTATTGCCACCGGCTGAATTGTTCTTGCCGGTGGAAGATTGCTTCGCCCGCCTGAAAAGCTGGCCGCGAGTCGTCGCCAGCCAACAGGACGTGGATGCTGGCGTCGGTCGGGAACGTTTTCCGGCGCAACTGCTGCCGGAACTGGCCATCGAAGCCAAAGCCAATCAGCCACTGGCAGCGCTGTCGAAATTCATTGACGAATTCGACGGCCGCATCCTGTTTACCGCCGAATCTGCTGGCCGCCGGGAAGTACTGCTGGAACTGCTGGAACGTCTGAAACTGCGACCGAAAACCGTCGACAGCTGGAACGACTTTGTTAAAGGCAAGGATCGGCTGTCGATCACCATCGCGCCCCTTGATGACGGCCTGCTGCTTGAACAACCAGCCATTGCCCTGATCGCTGAAAGCCCGCTGTTCGGCCAGCGGGTCATGCAGCGTCGGCGTCGTGAAAAACGCACCGATGGCGGCAATAATGATGCGGTGATCAAAAACCTTACCGAGCTGCGCGAAGGCGCGCCGGTTGTGCACATTGATCATGGCGTCGGTCGTTATCTGGGCCTTGCCACGCTGGAAGTGGAAAACCAGGTCGCTGAATTCCTGATGCTGGCCTACGCCGAGGACGCCAAGCTGTACGTCCCGGTGGCCAACCTGCATTTGATCGCCCGCTACACCGGCAGTGATGACGCCTTGGCCCCGCTGCATCGACTGGGTTCGGAAGTCTGGCAGAAAGCCAAGCGCAAGGCCGCCGAGCAGGTGCGCGATGTGGCCGCCGAGCTGCTAGATATCTACGCCCGCCGCGCAGCTCGGGAAGGTTATGCCTTTGCCGACCCGAAAGCCGATTACGCCACCTTTAGCGCTGGCTTCCCGTTCGAAGAAACACCGGACCAACAAACCACTATTGATGCCGTGCGGGCTGACATGCTCGCACCCAAGCCCATGGACCGCCTGGTCTGCGGCGACGTGGGCTTCGGCAAAACCGAAGTGGCCATGCGTGCAGCGTTCATTGCCGTGCACGGCGGTCGTCAGGTGGCAATCCTGGTGCCGACCACCCTGCTCGCCCAGCAGCACTACAACAGCTTCCGCGACCGCTTCGCCGACTGGCCAGTGAGCGTGGAAGTGATGAGCCGCTTCAAGTCCACCAAGGAAGTCAACGCAGCGGTGGCCGATCTGGCTGAAGGCAAGATCGACATCGTCATCGGCACCCACAAGCTGCTGCAGGACGACGTCAAGATCAAGAACCTCGGGTTGGTGATCATCGACGAAGAACACCGCTTCGGGGTACGCCAGAAAGAACAGCTCAAGGCCCTGCGCAGCGAAGTCGATATTCTGACCCTGACCGCCACGCCGATTCCGCGCACGCTGAACATGGCTGTTTCGGGCATGCGCGACCTGTCGATCATCGCCACCCCGCCAGCGCGCCGCTTGTCGGTGCGCACCTTTGTCATGGAGCAGAACAAGCCCACGGTCAAGGAAGCGCTGCTGCGCGAACTGTTGCGCGGCGGTCAGGTTTACTACCTGCACAACGATGTGAAAACCATCGAAAAATGCGCCGCCGATCTGGCTGAACTGGTGCCGGAAGCCCGTATCGGCATTGGCCACGGGCAGATGCGCGAGCGCGAACTCGAACAGGTGATGAGCGACTTCTATCACAAGCGTTTCAACGTGCTGATCGCCTCGACCATCATCGAGACCGGCATCGACGTACCGAGCGCCAACACCATTATTATCGAGCGTGCCGACAAGTTCGGCCTGGCGCAGCTGCACCAGTTGCGCGGCCGGGTCGGTCGCAGTCACCACCAGGCGTATGCCTATCTGCTAACCCCGCCTCGCAGCCAGATCACGCCCGATGCCGAAAAGCGTCTGGACGCCATCGCCAACACTCAGGACCTTGGCGCAGGCTTTGTGCTGGCCACCAACGACCTGGAAATCCGTGGCGCTGGCGAACTGCTGGGCGACGGCCAGAGCGGTCAGATCCAGGCAGTTGGCTTCACCCTGTACATGGAAATGCTCGAACGCGCGGTGAAATCCATCCGTAAAGGTGAACAACCGAATCTCGACCAGCCACTGGGCGGCGGGCCGGAAATCAATCTGCGGGTGCCTGCGCTGATTCCCGAGGCGTATCTGCCGGATGTGCATACGCGCCTGATTCTTTACAAGCGCATCGCCAATGCCGCCGACGAAGACAGCCTCAAGGACCTGCAAGTGGAGATGATCGACCGCTTCGGCCTGCTCCCGGAGCCCACCAAGCATCTGGTGCGTATCACCTTGCTCAAATTGCAGGCCGAGCAACTGGGCATCAAGAAGGTCGATGCCGGGCCGCAAGGTGGCCGAATCGAGTTCGCCGCCGATACTCCGGTAGACCCGCTGACGTTGATCAAGCTGATTCAGGGGCAACCCAACCGTTACAAATTCGAGGGCGCCACCCTGTTCAAATTCATGGTGCCCATGGAACGTCCGGAAGAGCGTTTCAACACCATTGAAGCGCTGTTCGAGCGCCTGACCCCGAAAACTGCTTGAAGGATTGCTCCATGCGCGTGTTCCATTCACTCATTCTGCTGCTGACCCTGATTGCGCCAGCAGCCTTTGCCGATGGCAGCTATCAGGTCGAGATGATCCTGTTCCGCCAACAAGGCGAGCCAGCGGCCACCCGCCAGTTCGCACCTGAAGACTGGGCAAAGGGCGCGCAGAAAATCGACGCCGGCAATGAACGCGGTATCACGCTTGCTGAAATGGCCAACAAGCTCAATGACGGCGGCACTTACCAAGTGGTGCTGCATCGCGCCTGGCAGCAGAATATCGGCACCGAGCCGAGTAAAATGGCGGTCACCAGCGGCCAGGAAAAATTCGGCCACTTCCCCATTGAGGGCACCGTGAGCATTGCACTGGCACGCTTCACCGATATTGCGGCAGACTTCTGGGTCAACCAGCTGGATGCCCATGGCGTGCTGACCAGCAGCGAACGCATGAAGCAGACCACTCGGGTGAAAAACGGAGAGTTAACCTACATGGACAACGGAAGTCTGGCGATGCTGATCAAAGTATCGCCACTGTGACCACTCAAGGAGCGCCTGATGCGCTTCTTGCCCCTTTTGAGCATCGCTACGGCGTAGGGCTGTATTGAACTGTGTCGTCCAATCTCGAAAAAGTCCTGGCCTGGTCCTGGACAGATCTGTTTACCAGTAGAACCGTTGAGCGGGGGTTTGACTATGCCCACGAAGAACGCATTACGCTCGAAGAGCTGAACCCTGACTCGGCGCGCACGCTGTGCCGGGGCTCTGGCGATGAGGTTTATGTCCAGACCTTTAAATTCCGAGACCCTGAACGCTTCGCCAACGCCCTGATCTGCAAATGCACGTGCCCGATGCGCGAGAACTGCAAGCACTGCGTGGCGGCGCTGTTCTACCTGCACGCGCCGCGCAATAGCGAAGCCTTGCGGTCAGCGCTGGATGATTCCGCACCAGTCCAGGCACCCCGCGTTCCGCCAAAGCCTGCTTTGCCGGAGCGTCTGGTCGACAACATCGTGCCCAAGCCCCGGCTGATTCTGGCCAGCGTCGAATTCAGCGCCTACGAGCCGCGCAATGGCCGCATGCAGCGCCACATCCAGCATCGCGCCGCCCTCGCCTTCGGCTATGACAAGCATTACGCCACCGGCACGGCCAATGTCAGCATTCTGGTCAGTTCTCTGGGCAGCGATCTGGTTAACCAGAAAAGCGACATCATCGAACACCTGGAAACCGAAACCCTGCGCATCCGTCGACAGGGGGAGCTGGAGCGCCAGCAACGGCAGATTCTGCAGGACATGGGCTTCAGAGTCGCGACTCGACAGAGCAAGGCGCTGCCGGACAGCGCCGGTGACATGTTTGACCTGCCCAACGACAAGGCCTGGCTGCATTTCGTCCTCAACGATTTGCCACTGCTGGAAGCCCAGGGCTGGGAAATCGAAGTCACCGACGACTTCGCCTTTGACGTGACACCGGTGGACGACTGGTACGCGGTCATCGACGAAGAGGCCGAGCGCGACTGGTTCGATCTGGAACTGGGCATCATCGTCAACGGCGAACGCCTGAGCCTGCTGCCGATTCTGATCAACCTGTTGCGCACCCATCCCGAACTGATGAGCGCTGCCGGCATCGCCAAACGCCGGGATGACGAGCAGTTGCTGGTGCAGCTCAATCACTTCACCCAGAACGGCGGCGGGCCGGTGCAGATCGCCTTGCCGTACGGGCGGCTCAAACCGGTACTGGCAACACTCGGTGATTTCTACTGGCGCGAGGATGGCAACAACGCCCTGCGCCTGAACACCGCCGACGCCACGCGCCTGGGCAATCTGGATGACCTGCCGCTGAGCTGGCAAGGCGGTGATCGTCTGCGCCAGTTCGCTGATCGCCTGGCCAACATCAAAGATGCTCCGGTTGAAGTGCCCGAAGGGCTGAACGCGACTCTGCGACCGTATCAGCACGAAGGGCTGAGCTGGATGCAGTCCCTGCGGGAGCTGGAAGTGGGCGGCGTGCTGGCAGATGACATGGGCCTGGGCAAAACCCTACAGACCCTGGCGCATCTGCTGATGGAAAAACAGGCCGGCCGCCTGGACCGCCCTGCCCTTGCGGTGATGCCGACCAGCCTGATTCCCAACTGGCTGGATGAAGCAGAAAACTTTACCCCGCAGTTGCGAGTGCTCGCCCTGTATGGCGCCAACCGCCACGCCGACTTCGACAATCTGCATCAGTACGACCTGATCCTCACCACCTACGCCTTGCTGCCTCGCGACGAAGAAGTGCTGGCTAAACTGCCGCTGCACACCTTGATCCTCGACGAAGCGCAATACATCAAGAATCCCAAAAGCAAGGCTGCACAGGCCGCGCGCAGCCTGAATGCCCGGCAGCGCCTGTGCCTGAGCGGCACGCCGCTGGAAAATCACTTGGGCGAGCTGTGGTCGCTGTTCCACTTTCTGATGCCCGGCTGGTTGGGCAGCAGCAAGGAATTCAACAGCAACTACCGCAACCCGATTGAAAAACACGGCAACATGGAGCGGTTGCAGCACCTGAATGCCAGGATCAAGCCGTTCCTGTTGCGCCGCACCAAGGAGCAGGTGGCTACCGAGCTGCCGCCCAAGACCGAAATCATTCACTGGGTCGAACTCAACGACGCCCAGCGCGATGTGTACGAAACCGTGCGCCTGGCTATGGACAAGAAAGTCCGCGACGAGATCAGCCGCAAAGGCGTGGCCCGCAGCCAGATCATCATCCTTGAGGCGCTGCTCAAGCTGCGTCAGGTGTGCTGTGATCTGCGCCTGGTCAACAGCGCCCCGGCCAGCCCAAGGCAAAGCCATTCGGCCAAGCTGGCCAGCCTGATGGAAATGTTCGAAGAACTGTTGGCCGAAGGACGCAAGATTCTGCTGTTCTCGCAGTTCACGTCCATGCTGACCCTGATCGAAGCGGAATTGAAACAGCGCGGTATCGAGTACGCCTTGCTCACCGGCGCAACCCGGGATCGACGCACCCCAGTGCAGGCGTTTCAAGCGGGCAAGCTGCCGATTTTCCTGATCAGCCTGAAAGCTGGCGGTACCGGTCTGAACCTGACTGCGGCAGATACGGTGATCCATTACGACCCATGGTGGAACCCCGCTGCCGAGAACCAGGCGACCGACCGGGCCTATCGCATAGGCCAGGACAAACCGGTGTTCGTCTACAAGATGATTGCCAAAGGCACCGTGGAAGAAAAGATCCAGCGCCTGCAGCAGGAAAAGTCAGCCCTGGCGTCCGGCGTACTGGATGGCCGCGTGACCGGAGACTGGAAACTCGACGGCGAAAACCTCGCCGCCCTGTTCGCCCCACTGCCGGTGCAGGCGAAGAAGGGTAAGAAGTAGCGAGCGCTGAGAGCGCCGTAAGTTGAATTCTGTAGGAGCTGCCGCAGGCTGCGAAGTGGATATTCCTGAAACACCGCTTTCGCAGCCTTCGGCAGCTCCTACAGATCGCAATCTGTCTGCGGCGGAGCAGTGTGTCTGACCGAGCGCAGACCTGTAGGAGCGAATTTATTCGCGAAGAGGTCGGCACATCCAGCAGAGATGTGCGGCGGCACGCAGCATTCGCGAATGAACATAGGTCGTATCCCTCCCGTTGGAGCGAGGCTTGCCCGCGAACGCGAATTAGACTCTGCGGAGGAGTCAGACAAACCGCGTTATCTTTCTTCGCGGGCAAGCCTCGCTCCAACAGACAATCGCCGTGGCGTAGTACGAATGCTTGGTATGAGCCCCCCAAGGCTCACAAAACTACGATGAAACCCAACCTACTCAATCAACTGCGCACTGCGCAGGGCTTCAATGGCCGCGAGCCAGCGTGGCTGCTGGCGGTATTCGGTGCTGGCGAAGCCTCGTCCCCGCATCCGGGCAATCCGTGGCGACGGCTTGACCTTCAAGCGTTGCGCGGCGCTCAGTGCCAGCTCGGCGGACGCACGGTCATTGCACACCAGCCCCATGTCGCAACCGGCCGTCAACGCAGCCTCAATGCGACTGGCGGCGTCACCCACCACGTGCGCCCCTGCCATGGACAGGTCATCACTGAAGATCACCCCATCGAAGCCCAGTTCTCCACGCAAGATATCCTGCAGCCAGCGACGGGAAAAACCGGCGGGCTGGGAATCCACCTGCGGATAAATGACATGCGCTGGCATCACGGCAGCCAACTGTTTGCTCAGACGGGCAAACGGCACCAGATCGTTAGCGCGGATCTGCTCAAGGCTGCGCTCGTCATTGGGAATGGCCACATGAGAGTCAGCCTCGGCCCAGCCATGACCGGGAAAATGCTTTCCGCAGGCGGCCATGCCAGCCGCATTCATACCGCGAATGAAGGCCCCGGCCAATAGCGCGGCACGCTCAGGATCGCCTTCAAACGCACGGGTGCCGACCACTGCGCTGCGTTGGTAGTCCAGATCAAGGACCGGCGCGAAACTGAGGTCCAGGCCCACCGCCAACACTTCCGTTGCCATCAACCAGCCGCACTGCTCGGCCAGGGCTTCAGCATTGGGTTTGTCGGCGATATGACGCATGGCAGGCAGGCGCACAAACCCCTGACGCAGACGCTGTACTCGCCCGCCTTCCTGATCAACTGCCAACAAAAGGTCCGGGCGCACGGCGCGAATCGCAGCACTCAGCTCACGCACCTGACGCGGATGCTCGATGTTACGGGCAAAAATGATCAGGCCGCCCACTTCGGGCTGACGCAGAAACTGCCGATCTTCAGCGGTCAACCAGGTGCCCGCGACATCCACCATCAAAGAGCCTTGCAGGCCAGAACTCATAAAAAAACACCATTGCCGATATCCAATCCGGGCAATGGTGCTTGATCATCGAGCGTGGCGCAATGCGCGAAGGGTCAGGCCTTTGCGGTGGCCGGCGCGCTGGTGCTGCTTTTACTGCGAGGTTTGAGCTGCGCCGCCATCATGGCCGCATCACTGACACCGGTTTCGGCACGCATGCCAGCAGCCAGAAACGGAACCATCAAACGCATCACCTGCTCAATGGACGTGTTCACGCCAAAGTCGGTTTCAGCGATGGCACGCAACGCCTTGATGCCGGACATGCTGAACGCAGCCGCACCGAGCATGAAGTGCACGCGCCAGAACAACTCGATAGGCGGGATACGTGGCGCGGCTTCGTTGACCAGGGTCATGTAGCGGCGAAACACCTTGCCGTACATGTCTTCCAGATAACGGCGCAAGTGACCCTGGCTCTGACTGAAAGCCAGCCCCAGCAGACGCATGAAGATCGACAGGTCGTTACCACTGCGCGGCTGTACCACCAGCGCCTGTTCAACGAGGATTTCCAGGAGTTCTTCAAGGGTGGGCTTGTGTTCGGGCTTGGCCGAACGACGCTCCAGCTCGCGATCGAGGCTGATGCAGAACGGACCAAGAAAACGTGAGAAAACCGCCTGAATCAGTGCCTTTTTGGAACCGAAGTGATAATTCACTGCGGCCAGATTCACTGAAGCCTTGCTGGTAATCAGACGCAACGAAGTCTCGGCGAAGCCTTTCTCCGCGAACAACTGCTCGGCAGCATCAAGAATGCGTTCAACTGTTTCCGACTGGGCCATGGTTCTCTGCCTGACAAACACTTGTTTGAAACATACGTTTCAGACTGTGTCCTTGTCAAGAGCGACCGGTATCCGTGCCTGAAGAGTCGCTATTTAACCATATAAACCGAGGCCTGTAGCCATTGGCTCATCGATTACCCCGGCCAATCCGATCACCATTGAACCGCATTGTGAAAAAGGACGATTGCCAACACGCTCGCACTGTATATAATCCCAGTCACTGTATAAAAAGACAGAGCGATCAACATGATTAAACTGACGCCACGCCAAGCTGAAATTCTAGGATTCATCAAACGCTGCCTGGAAGACAACGGCTATCCGCCGACCCGTGCGGAAATCGCTCAGGAACTGGGCTTCAAATCGCCCAACGCTGCCGAAGAACATCTGAAAGCGCTAGCGCGTAAAGGCGCAATCGAAATGACACCGGGCGCATCCCGTGGCATTCGCATTCCAGGCTTCGAAGCCAAGGCCGATGAAAGCAGCCTGCCGATCATCGGCCGGGTCGCTGCCGGTGCGCCGATACTGGCCCAACAACATATAGAAGAATCCTGCAACATCAACCCTGCGTTTTTCCATCCGAGTGCCGATTACCTGTTAAGGGTGCACGGTATGAGCATGAAAGACATCGGCATTCTGGATGGCGACCTGATCGCAGTGCATACCACCCGCGAGGCTCGCAATGGCCAGATCGTTGTAGCCCGCATCGGTGATGAGGTCACCGTCAAACGCTTCAAACGCGAAGGCAGCAAGGTATGGCTGATTGCTGAGAACCCGGATTTCGCACCCATTGAAGTGAATCTGAAGGATCAGGAACTGGTTATCGAAGGCTTGAGCGTCGGCGTTATTCGCCGCTAAGGAGACACTATGCAGTTCGTCCAGGCACCGCATGCGCAATTACCCCTCTTTGAAGCGTTCATGGCGCAGCCTATCGCGCCAATGCTCAAAGAGACTGTCGAAACGTCGTGGAACAATGAGCCAGAGGTTTTCAGCGAGCTGTCATTGCGTGGTGCTGCGGGGAACTGCCTGAGTCTTCTGGCGCCCATTCTTCGCGAACTGAGCCAGGACAGCGACGCACGCTGGCTGACGCTCATTGCGCCGCCGCCCAGCCTGACTCAGACCTGGCTGCGTGATGCGGGACTCAATCGGGAGCGTATTCTGCTGCTGCAACCCCGTGGGACGCAGAGCGCACTGGAACTTGCGCGTGAAGCACTTCGGCTGGGACGCAGCCACACGGTAGTGAGCTGGATCAATCCGATCAGCGGGGCATCACGTCAACAGCTAATCAGCGCGGCGAAGCTTGGGGACGCACAGAGCCTGAACATCCGTCTGGGTTAAGTCCTGCTCAGTGCAGGACTCGCGGACCAGCGTCTTTCTCCAGCTCGCCCTCAGCCATACGACCGGCCATCTGCACGCCTACGCTCAACATCGCCTTGGCGACTTCTACGTGTTGGCCCTGCAGGAACTCTTTGGCATCGGCAGAGAAAGCCAGGGTCACCAAAGAACCCTCATCATCAGCACGACGCAGTTCTATGCGGCCGTCAGGTAGTTCGACAATTTCAAGAAAGGATGTTGGCATCAGGGCAATACTCCACGAAAGGCGGGCATTGTAGCAGCCGCTCGACTCATGCCCTAGGGGCTGTTTCCGTTTTATGACGAGCCGCGCTTCAGCACTCGCTCAAGCCTTCACGGAAACGAATGGCCAACCCTTTGAGGTGCTGACGCCAGCTTTCCAGCTCTTCACGGCTCAATTCAGGCTCCGGCTCGTTATCGAGGCTGACTGCAACGATCAGCGGCTGGTTCACGTCACCCTTGATCTTTTTCGGCGCACGGGGCGGTTCAAAAAGCCCGTTGTAGGCGGCCAGCAACTGTGCAAGCCAGGTTTCGCGGCTTTGCGCCAGCTCAACCAGTTCAGCCATTTCCGGGATGGCCAGGGCGTCCAGTACATCCTGAGTCAACAGCATCTCGGCGCGGGGCGCATTAGCCTGCGGCAGACGGTAGTAACCGGCAATTTCGTGACACAACCCCAGCAGCGCACCGTACAAGTGGAACAAAGCGGACTCACGCTCGGCCTGTAACAGCGCCTGAGCATTCATCGCCTGCCCCTTCTCGGCCTTGCCCATGGATTCCAGAGCGAGCCCGGCGAAATAAATCTTCTGATTGGTACGTGTATAGAGTTCGTGGGCCATAGCGGCGTTCTCCGCAACGATTAGATGGATAAATTACACCTGTAGGAGCTGCCGAAGGCTGCGAATCGCGCCGTATCAGATAAAACGCTTCGCAGCCTTCGGCAGCTCCTACAGATAAAATTCAAATGATGTTTTGTGGGAATGACCGCAGGCACGCCAGCCAAAACAACAAAGCCCCCGGCACATCCAGCATACCGAGGGCTTTGCGTTCAGTCAGGCGCTAGATCAGCGCTTGTCTTCGACCTTCCACGCTTTGCCATCGTAGAACGCTTTCCAGCCGGTCGGTTTGCCTTCGACTTCGGTCTGTACATATTGCTCTTTGGTCTTGCGGCTGTAACGGATCACCGATGGGCGACCGTCCGGATCTTTCTGCGGTGCTTCACAGAGGAAATGGTACTTCGGATCAATCTCGTCCTTGTGCGGGGCGATTTCCATGACCAAAGGAGCGCGGGTTTCGCGATTCTTCGGAAACTGACTCGCAGCCAGGAACAGACCGGAGGCACCATCACGCAGGATGTAGGTGTCGTCGACCTTGTCGCACTTCAGCTCCGGCATTTTCACCGGGTCCATTTTCGGCGGTGCCGCATCACCGCTTTTCAGCAGTTTGCGGGTGTTCTTGCAGTCCGGGTTGGTGCAACCAAAGAACTTGCCGAACCGGCCCGTCTTGAGCTGCATCTCGCTGCCGCACTTGTCGCACTCCAGGCTCGGACCTTCATAGCCCTTGATGCGATAGGTGCCCTCTTCGACTTCAAAGCCTACGCAATCCGGGTTGTTACCGCAGATGTGCAGCTTGCGCTTCTCGTCCAGCAGGTAGGCGTCCATCGCCGTGCTGCAGATATGGCAACGATGCTTGCCGCGCAGAACACGTGATTCGGACTCGCCCTCGTCGTCTTCGGCGATTTCGTCACCCGGTGTCAGGTTGACGGTGGCCTTGCAGCGCTCTTTAGGTGGCAGACTGTAGCCCGAGCAACCCAGGAACACGCCGGTGGACGCCGTACGAATCTGCATCGGACGACCGCACACTTTGCACGGGATGTCAGTCATCACCGGCTCGTTGGAGCGCATGCCACTGTCCGGTGCTTCGGCTACTTCCAGTTTCTTGCGGAAATCACCATAGAACTCGTCCAGCACGTTCTTCCAGTCGCGCTCGCCCTGAGCCACGTCATCGAGGTTCTCTTCCATGCCGGCAGTGAAGCCGTAGTCCATCAGATTGGAAAAGCTCTCGGACAAACGCTCGGTAACAATGTCGCCCATTTTTTCCGAATAGAAACGGCGGTTGTGCAGCGCGACGTATCCACGATCCTGAATGGTCGAGATGATCGCCGCGTAAGTCGAAGGACGACCGATGCCGCGTTTTTCCATCTCTTTAACCAGGCTCGCTTCCGAATAACGCGCAGGCGGCTTGGTGAAATGCTGGCTTGGATCAAGCTTGATCAGCTTCAGGTTGTCGCCCTGAGCCATATCAGGCAGAACGTCGTCATCGCCCGGCTTGGTCATTTGCGGCAGAGCGCGAGTGTAACCGTCGAACTTCAGGATACGGCCCTTGGCGCGCAGCTCGAATGTACCGGCAGCCACACTGACAGTGGTCGACAGGTATTGCGCAGGCGGCATCTGGCACGCCACGAACTGGCGCCAGATCAGCTCGTACAGGCGCTCAGCGTCGCGCTCCATGCCAGTCAGCTTGCTTGGATGGGTATTCACGTCAGACGGACGAATCGCTTCGTGAGCCTCTTGTGCGCCTTCCTTGCTGCTGTAGACATTCGGCGACTCAGGCAGGTACTTCTTGCCGAACTCCGATTCGATGTAATCGCGCACCATGCTGACCGCATCTGCAGACAGGTTGGTGGAGTCGGTACGCATGTAAGTGATGTAGCCCGCTTCGTACAAGCGTTGGGCCATCATCATGGTTTTCTTCACGCCAAAGCCCAGGCGGTTGCTCGCGGCTTGTTGCAGGGTAGACGTGATGAAAGGCGCCGAAGGCTTGCTGCTGGTCGGCTTGTCTTCACGCTTGGCGATGCTGTAGCTGGAAGCCTTGAGCTTTTCCAGCGCGGCCATGGCCTGGGCTTCGTTCAGCGGCTTGAAGGCTTCGCCGTTTTCCCGAGCGACTTCGAAACGCACGTTGGCGCCCTTGGCAGTGCCCAGGTCAGCGTGGACTTCCCAGTATTCTTCAGGGTTGAAGGCACGGATTTCCCGCTCGCGCTCCACCACCAGCTTTACCGCAACAGACTGCACGCGACCGGCCGACAGGCCACGGGCGACTTTCTGCCAGAGCAGCGGCGAGACCATGTAACCCACAACGCGGTCGAGGAAACGACGCGCCTGCTGTGCGTTGACACGATCGATGTCCAGCTCGCCCGGTTTGGAGAAGGCTTCCTGAATGGCTTTCTTGGTGATCTCGTTGAACACCACGCGCTTGTAGCGGCTGTCATCACCACCGATGGCTTCGCGCAGGTGCCAGGCAATGGCTTCCCCCTCGCGGTCCAAGTCCGTTGCGAGATAGATGGTGTCAGCATCCTTGGCGAGCCGACGCAGCTCTTCGATCACCTTCTCTTTGCCGGGAAGGATTTCGTATTTGGCTTTCCAGCCGTGATCCGGGTCGACACCCATGCGCGCCACCAGCTGCTTCTTCGCCTTTTCTTTCGGCGTAAGCACCGGGCCTTCGCCTACAGCGGCCTTGCCGCGCTTGACGGGTTCTTTGTTGGCACTAGCCGAACCGCTGGTGGGCAGGTCTCGGATATGGCCGATACTCGACTTCACCACGTACTGGTTGCCCAAATACTTGTTGATGGTCTTGGCCTTAGCCGGGGATTCCACGATGACCAGCGATTTGCCCATGGATCAGAAAATTCCTGAATACTGAAAATGAAAGACGGTTGGAACCTGTCAAGGCCCCGCTATATATAGTGGCTGCAAGATGAGGTCAAGCACGGGTTTGCGATTGAACTCGTCTCACGGCCTGGAAAAGAGGCTCGGTTCAGCCTGAACCAAAGCAAAGCGCGGCACCTGCTCGCCGTCAACCTCGACGGACTCCAGAAACATGCTCAGCGGCCTGACCCAAAGGCCATAGTCGCCATACAGCGCCTGATAGAACACCACTTCTTCCTCGGTCTCGGAGTGCCTGGCAACACTGAATACGCGGTACTCGGGGCCTTTGTAATGGCGGTAGAGCCCTGGCTGTAAATTCATGTTGCTGTCCTCGCAGGAAACACTGGAAACATTTTTTAAAAAGGTTTTTGCAAAAATGCAAAAGCCGGGGCACCTGGCCCCGGCTTGTATCAGTCTGAACGAATCAGACGCGTTCGAAGACAGTCGAGATACCCTGCCCCAAACCGATACACATGGTCGCAACACCGAGGTTGCCGCCATTTTGCTTCATGACATTGAGCAAAGTGCCGGAAATCCGCGCACCTGAACAACCGAATGGATGACCCAGAGCGATTGCGCCGCCGTTCAGGTTAACCTTCTCGTTCATCTTGTCGAGCACTTTCAAATCTTTCAGCACTGGCAAGGCCTGTGCAGCGAAAGCTTCGTTGAGCTCGAAGAAGTCGATATCGGAGATGCTCAGACCCGCGCGTTTCAAGGCTTTCTGGGTCGCCGGAACCGGACCATAACCCATAATCGCGGGATCCACACCCGCAACCGCCATGGAACGGATCACCGCCATTGGCTGGATACCCAGATCCTGAGCCCGCTGAGCGGACATGACAATCATGCACGAAGCACCGTCGGTGATTTGCGAAGATGTGCCGGCCGTCACAGTCCCGCCCTTGGGATTGAAGGCAGGCTTCAAGGCCGCGAGGCTTTCCAGGGTGGTTTCCGGGCGAATGGTTTCGTCGTAGTCGAAGACCTTGAGGAAGCCGTTCTCGTCATACCCTTGCATCGGGATGATTTCGTCCTTGAACTTGCCTTCCAGGGTCGCCTTGTGGGCCAACTGGTGCGAACGCACGCCGAACGCATCTTGCTGCTCACGGGTAATGCCGTGCATTTTGCCGAGCATTTCCGCAGTCAGGCCCATCATGCCCGACGCCTTGGCGGCGTACAGGGACATGTGCGGGTTAGGATCGACGCCGTGCATCATGCCGACGTGGCCCATGTGCTCAACGCCGCCGATGACAAACACATCACCGTTGCCGGTCATGATTGCCTGCGCAGCGGTGTGCAATGCACTCATGGACGAACCACACAGGCGGCTCACGGTTTGCGCAGCCGAAGTGTGCGGGATCTGGGTCAGCAACGACGCCATGCGCGCGATGTTCCAGCCCTGCTCCAGGGTCTGGTTGACGCAGCCCCAGATCACATCTTCGACTTCGGCCGGATCGACCTTGTTGTTACGCTCCAGCAGCTTGCTGATCAGATGCGCCGACATGTCTTCAGCGCGGGTGTTGCGGTGCATGCCACCCTTGGAGCGGCCCATGGGTGTGCGACCGAAGTCGACAATCACCACATCTCTTGGATTCAAACTCATACATTCACTCCTGAAAGGCGCTTAACCGAAGCTCTCAACCGAAAAAGCTCTGACCATTTCTGGCCATTTCACGCAGCTTCGCGGTCGGGTGGTACAGAGCGCCCAAATCAGCATATTGATCGGCCAGGGCAACGAATTCAGCGACGCCAACGGAGTCGATGTAACGCAACGCACCGCCACGGAACGGAGGGAAACCGATGCCGTAGATCAAGCCCATATCGGCTTCAGCGGCAGTCTCGACGATGCCGTCTTCCAGGCAACGCACGGTCTCCAGACACAACGGGATCATCATCCAGTTGATAATGTCTTCGTCGGAAACTTCGCGCTGTTCGTAGATGACTGGCTTGAGGATTTCAAGCACGGCCGAGTCAGTAACCTTTTTCGGCTTGCCCTTCTTATCGGTCTCGTAGGCGTAGAAGCCCTTGCCGTTTTTTTGGCCCAGACGGTTAGCGTCGTAGAGCGCATCAATGGCTGAACGACGGTCGTCCTTCATCCGATCCGGGAAGCCTTCGGCCATGACGTCACGACCGTGGTGGCCAGTGTCGATACCGACCACGTCCATCAGGTACGCAGGGCCCATTGGCCAGCCGAATTTCTCCATCACCTTGTCGATGCGCACGAAATCCACACCCGCGCTGACCAGTTTGGCGAAACCTCCGAAATACGGGAACAGTACGCGGTTGACCAGGAAGCCGGGGCAGTCGTTGACCACGATCGGGTTCTTGCCCATTTTCTTGGCGTAGGCCACGGTGGTAGCGATGGCAACCTCACTGGACTTCTCGCCACGAATCACTTCAACCAGCGGCATCATGTGCACCGGGTTGAAGAAGTGCATGCCAACGAAGTTTTCCGGACGCTTGAGGGCCTTGGCCAGCAAGCTGATGGAAATGGTCGAGGTGTTGGAAGCCAGGATCGTGTCTTCGCCTACCTGAGCTTCGACCTCGGCCAATACCGCCTGCTTGACCTTCGGGTTCTCGACGACAGCTTCAACCACCAGGTCGACGTTGCCGAAATCGCCGTAAGACAAGGTCGGACGAATCGCATTCAGCGCTTCAGCCATCTTCGGAGCGGTCAGACGGCCTTTTTCGACACGGTTGCCCAGCAATTTCGAAGCTTCATTCAAGCCCAGTTGAATGGCGTCTTCGCGGATATCCTTCATCAGGATCGGCGTGCCTTTGACAGCCGACTGATAGGCAATGCCGCCGCCCATGATGCCAGCGCCCAATACCGCCGCCTGCTTCACGTCTTTAGCGACTTCGTCGTAAACCTTGGCTTTCTTTTTCAGTTCCTGATCGTTCAGGAACAGGCCGATCAGACTCTGTGCAGCAGAGGTCTTGGCCATTTTGACGAAACCGGCGGCTTCAATTTCCAGCGCCTTTTCGCGACCGAAGTTGGCCGCTTTCTGGATGGTCTTGATCGCTTCAACCGGAGCCGGATAGTTCGGGCCCGCTTGACCGGCCACAAAACCCTTGGCGGTTTCGAAAGCCATCATTTGTTCGATGGCGTTGAGCTTGAGCTTCTCCAGTTTCGGCTGACGCTTGGCCTTGTAATCGAACTCGCCGGAAATGACGCGTTTGATCAGGTCCAGAGCGGCTTCCTGAAGTTTTTCCGGAGCGACTACCGCATCGACTGCGCCGACTTTCAAGGCGTCTTCGGCACGGTTTTCCTTACCGGAGGCGATCCATTCGATGGCATTGTCGGCACCGACGATACGCGGCAGACGAACAGTGCCACCAAAGCCAGGATAGAGGCCGAGTTTGACTTCGGGCAGGCCGATCTTGGCGCTGCTGGACATAACGCGGTAATCCGCAGCCAGGCACATTTCCAGACCGCCACCCAGGGCGATACCGTTGATGGCCACTACAGTGGGCACGCCAAGGTCTTCGAAATCGCTGAAGATCCGGTTGGCTTCCAGATTGCCAGCAAGCAGTTCAGCCTCCGGCAACTTGAAGTTGTCGACGAACTCGGTGATATCAGCACCGACGATGAACACGTCTTTGCCGCTGGTGACAATCACACCCTTGATCGAACCATCGGCTTTGATGGTATCCACGGCCTGGCGAAGGTCGTTGAGGGTGAGACGGTTGAACTTGTTGACGGACTCACCCTTGAGATCGAAATTCAATTCGACGATGCCACTCTCAAGAGCCTTAACCGTGATGGCTTTACCTTCGTAAATCATCAACTGATCTCCACGATATGGAAGCTGAACAATACACACCGGACGCTGGGGTCTGGCGAGACTACGACGTCCCCGTCGATGTAACGCCAAATCTTCAGGCACACCCGTCGATGCAGTAGCCGGGAACTGTAAGAACTGTCTTACGACCAAACGCTCAATTCATACGCCCGTTTGATTTGGGTACGCACACCTTCATCCAAATCCCGTGAATTGTCAATTCGACGAATCATCAATAAATCCGGGAAATCAGCTACTACGGTCACAGCAATATCACAGCAAATGGACCTCGCGTACCGGCGTGATCTGGCTCTATTCACTGCGTTTATGATGAAAGCAAGATGAAAGGTTGGGGAAGGTTTTGCACCGTTGGGGCTCATAACTGAAAATAATTCTTCGAAAGCGCGACAAAACGGAGCAAAAGGTCTACATTCAGCGCACTACAGCACGAGCCAGCCCCTTGGGGATCCTGTCAACTGCTCTAGCCAGCGACTTTCGGCATTGCACCGTCAAGCGCTACAGATTACGGCCTGCCTGGCCAACCCCGGCCCGATGTTGTTATCGGGCTTTTTAATGCCTGCGATTTGAGCACCCTCGCCTCAGGCCAGTGTCTTGAGCACCGTTGCAATACGCTGCAAAACTTCTGCTTCCCCTCGTTCGGCCCAATACAGGGCAATCATCTGCTGATCTGCCTCTACCTTGAAAACGTCAGCGGGCAAAGTGTTGAACTGCTCCAGCAACAGCACATCCTCACAGGGCTCGCGCCAGCGATTGAGCCACACGCCCGGCTCTGCCTGCCAGTACGCCCATGAAGTCGCTTGAGCGCTACGACGGGGGCGATGATATTGCGCGCAAGGGCTGGGTGGCTCTTTGGCCAGCCAGTGCGGCCATTCCTGCGGCGCCAATTGCATGGCCAGGCCGATACGCCGCGCCTCCAGGCGTAACGCCATTTTGCCACCTTGCTGGCGGGACGGCTTGAGCCAGACCAGAGGGCTCAACATCACACCAATGATTGACAGGATGATCCAGAACGTCATATTGCTTGCTGCCTTTTTATCCGCATACCCGATTTGAAAACAATGGCCTGCCCAGATTGGCATCAAGAGGCCATACTAAATGCATCGCAACCCTACGGAGGACTTCCTCATGAAGTATGAACATATCCTGGTCGCCGTTGACCTCACTGAAGAGTGCAGCCCTGTCCTTGCTCGCGGTCGCGAAGTGGCAGTGCGCAATGGCGCCAAGCTGTCCATCGTTCACATCGTAGAGCCTATGGCCATGGCCTTTGGCGGCGATGTCCCATTGGATCTTTCCCAGCTGCAACAGCAGCAGTTCGATCAAGCCAAGGAAAAGCTCTCGACACTCAAGGCCCAGTTCCCTGAAGTGAACATTGGCGATGCCCACCTGGTTTATGGCCAGCCCCGTCAGGAAATTCATGAATTGGCTCAAAAACAAGGCTGCGACCTGATCGTCGTCGGCAGCCACGGCCGTCATGGCCTGGCCTTGCTGCTGGGCTCTACCGCCAATGACGTGCTGCACGGCGCACCGTGTGATGTGCTTGCAGTGCGCCTTAAAAAGGCGGAGTGATCCACTGGAACGCTTTTATCTGTAGGAGTGAGCTTGCTCGCGATGCGATTTGTCAGTAGATAAATCACAGCCTGACGTGACGCTATCGCGAGCAAGCTCACTCCTACAGGATGTGTGATTTCAGAAACATCGGAACCACCCAGCCCAACGCCCCAATAAAAAGCCCGGATCACTGATCCGGGCTTTTTAGTTACTGCGTGTATCAGGCATCCAGCTCAGCCCAACGCTCCAGCAAACCATCCAGATGTGCCTGGCGGTTTTCCAGTTGCGCCATCACCGCTGCTGTTTGCTCAGCAGGACGCTGATAGAAAGCAGGCTGAGCCATTTCGGCGGTCAGGGCAGCAATCTCCCCTTCCACTTCGTCGATCTGCTCAGGCAGCGCTTCCAATTCACGTTGCAGCTTGTAGCTGAGCTTTTTCTTCGGGCTCGCCACTGGCATTTCCTTGGCGGCAACCGGTGCAGCTTCGACTACAGCAGTCGCCAGCTCGGCTTTGCCGGACTTGGTGTCGCTCACGCCCAACAGGCGCGGAGAACCACCCTGACGCAGCCAGTCCTGATAACCACCGACGTATTCACGAACCTTGCCTTCACCTTCGAATACCAGGGTGCTGGTCACGACGTTATCGAGGAATGCCCGGTCGTGGCTGACCATCAACACGGTGCCCTTGAAGGTCAGCAGGACCTCTTCAAGCAGTTCGAGGGTCTCGACATCCAGGTCGTTGGTCGGCTCGTCGAGCACCAGCAGGTTGGCTGGCTTGCTGAACAGTTTGGCCAGCAGCAGACGGGCTCGCTCACCACCAGACAACGCCTTCACCGGCGTGCGCGCACGTTGCGGGCTGAACAGGAAGTCGCCCAGGTAGCTCAACACGTGGCGGCTCTGGCCGTCGATGTCGATGAAGTCACGACCTTCCGCAACGTTGTCGATAACCGTCTTCTCGAGATCGAGCTGATGGCGCAACTGGTCGAAGTAAGCCACGTCCAGACGTGTGCCGACATCCACCGAGCCGCTGGTCGGCTGCAGATTGTCGAGCATCAGCTTGAGCAGCGTGGTCTTGCCGGTACCGTTGGCACCCAGCAGACCAATGCGATCTTCGCGCTGCAGGACCATGGAGAAGTCCTTGATCAACATCGGGCCGCCCGGGTGAGCGAAGCTGACGTTGTCCAGCACCATGACCTGTTTGCCGGACTTGTCGGCGGTATCCAGCTGGATATTGGCCTTGCCGGTGCGCTCACGACGCTCGCCACGCTCAACGCGCAGGGCCTTGAGGGCGCGAACACGGCCTTCGTTACGGGTACGACGCGCCTTGATGCCCTGACGAATCCAGACTTCTTCCTGGGCCAGGCGCTTGTCGAACAGCGCGTTGGCGGTTTCTTCGGCTGCCAGCGTGGCTTCCTTGTGTACCAGGAAGCTGGCGTAGTCGCCGTCCCAGTCGATCAGGCCGCCACGATCCAGTTCCAGAATGCGCGTTGCCAGGTTTTGCAGGAAGGAACGGTCGTGCGTGATGAACAGCACAGCGCCCTGGAAATCCTTGAGGGCTTCTTCAAGCCAGGCGATGGCGCCGATGTCCAGGTGGTTGGTGGGTTCGTCGAGCAGCAGCAGATCCGGCTCGGACACCAACGCCTGAGCCAGCAGCACACGGCGACGCCAGCCACCGGACAACTCGGCCAGAGTCTTGTCGGCAGGCAACTGCAGACGGCTCAGGGTGCTGTCGACCAGTTGCTGCAAGCGCCAGCCATCACGGGCTTCGAGGTCCTGCTGGACGTGCATCAGCTTGTTGAGGTCTTCCTCGGTGACGCAGTTCTGCGCCAGGTGGTGGTACTGCGCCAGCAACTCGCCCACGCCATCCAGACCTTCGGCAACCACGTCGAACACGGTTCGGTCGTCGGCCACCGGCAATTCCTGGGGCAGCTCGCCGATCTTCAGGCCTGGAGCACGCCAGACAGCGCCGTCGTCGGGCTTCTGCACGCCTTTGACCAGCTTCAACATGCTGGATTTGCCAGTACCGTTACGGCCGATGATGCACACCCGCTCACCACGGGCGATCTGCCAGGACACCTTGTCCAACAACGGCATAGCGCCGAACGCAAGGGACACATCGCTGAATTTGAGCAGGGTCATGAGCTTCTCCAAAAACCGGGGGCGCATTCTACCTGAGATAGCCAGTGGATGTCGGGATTGAATGACGACCGCCCTGCGCTGACGACTCAAGTAGCGTCCTTTATAGCGTTCAATTATTTCCAAGTGAGTAACCCCCGTCGGCAATGCTTTCACCCGGAGCTGGCAAAAGGCTAAGCTAGCGGCACTTTTCACGGTTCATCTGCTCGGAAGTCTCATGCGCAGTCGCTTGTTCAGCCTTTTTTCCTGCCTGCTCCTCACGGCTACCGCGGCGCAATCCGTTCACGCGGTAGATCTCAGCCAACAGCGTCAGTATTACGATGAAGCCAAGCGCGCCCTGGCCAAGGGCGATACCGGGCCCTATCGGATGTATGCATCGGCCCTGGCGGATTACCCGCTGGAGCCGTATCTGGCTTATGACGAGCTGACCGCGCGGCTGAAAACCGCGAGCAATCTGGAAATCGAGAAATTCCTGGCCGAACATGGCGACCTGCCCCAGGCCAACTGGATGAAACTTCGCTGGTTGCGCTGGCTGGCCGAACGCGGCGACTGGCAGCCCTTCGTCAAGTATTACGACCCGAAGATGAACTTCGTCGAACTCGACTGCCTGTACGGCCAATACCTGCTGGGCCACGGCAAGAAAGCCGAAGGCTATGCCAGCGCCGAAAAACTGTGGATGACCGGCAAGACCCTGCCGGCCGCCTGCGACGGTTTCTTTGCCCAATGGGCAACCGACGGCCAGTTGCCAGAACAGAAACGCTGGCAACGGGCCAAGCTGGCTGCAACGGCAGGCAATTATTCTCTGGCCACCACCCTGGTCAACAGTCTCAATAGCCTAGCGCCACAGGGCAAGCTGCTGCTGGAAATCGCTAAAAAGCCGGAAATGCTCAACAACCCGGCCCAATTCGCGCCGGTGGACGAAGCCATGTCCGACGTCGTGGGCCTGGGCCTGCGTCGTCTAGCCAAGCAAGACCCGCAGAAAGCCCTGGAGATGCTCGACGGCTATTCAGCGAAGATGCACTTTTCCCACGAAGAACAGGTACAGATCGCCAAGGAAATCGGCCTGACCCTGGCCCGTCGTTACGACGGCCGCGCCCTTGAGGTCATGACCAAATATGACCCGGACCTGCGGGACAACACCGTCACCGAATGGCGGCTGCGACTGCTACTGCGTCTGGGCCAATGGGAAGATGCCTACGAGCTGACCCGCCGCCTGCCCAAGGATCTTGCCGACACCAATCGCTGGCGTTACTGGGAAGCCCGCTCGCTGGAACTGGCACAGCCGAAAAGCCCGCTTATTCCGTCGCTGTACAAAGATGTGGCGAAGGAGCGGGATTTCTATGGCTTCCTGGCCGCCGACCGCACCCAAAGTGCTTACCAGTTGAACAACAAACCACTACTGCTCAGCCAGGCGCTGATCACCAAGGTGCGCAACACGCCGGGCGTGCGTCGCGCGTTGGAGTTTCATGATCGCGGGCAGATCGTCGATGGTCGCCGCGAGTGGTATCACGTCAGCCGTCATTTCAGCCGTGACGAAATGGTCGCTCAGGCCAAGCTGGCCTACGACCTGAAATGGTATTTCCCGGCGATTCGCACCATCAGTCAGGCGCAGTACTGGGATGACCTGGACATCCGCTTCCCGATGGCGCATCGCGACACCCTGGTGCGTGAAGCCAAGGTTCGTGGCCTGCATTCGAGCTGGGTGTTTGCAATTACCCGTCAGGAAAGCGCGTTCATGGACGATGCGCGCTCTGGCGTTGGGGCCAGCGGCCTGATGCAGCTGATGCCTGCCACGGCCAAGGAAACGGCGCGCAAGTTCAGCATCCCGCTGGCTTCGCCTCAGCAGGTGCTGGATCCGGACAAGAACATTCAGCTGGGCGCGGCTTATCTGAGTCAGGTGCATAGCCAGTTCAACGGCAACCGAGTGCTCGCTTCTGCTGCCTACAACGCTGGCCCTGGTCGCGTGCGTCAGTGGTTGAAGGGCGCCAACCACCTGGCGTTTGACGTCTGGGTGGAAAGTATTCCGTTTGACGAGACTCGTCAGTATGTGCAGAACGTGTTGTCTTATTCGGTGATTTACGGCCAAAAGCTCAACTCGCCGCAGCCGCTGGTGGATTGGCATGAGCGGTTTTTTGATGATCTTTGAGGGTGCGGCTACACGCTCTGTGTACATAGCCGTTGCTGCGGTAACGGCCACTTAGGGTTGCGCCCTTACGGCGCCTCACTTTTGAGAAGCGCAAAAGTAAGCAAAACGCTCTTGCCCCACCACTCGGTCCCTCGCCTAGGCTCGGCATGCCCGTAATCCGACATTGATTCGGCGGGCCGCCGCGAAGGGCCATCCTTGGCCCAGCGCGGCTAAACCGGCATCCATGCCGGTTTGCACCGCCGAATCAATATCGAATTCCGGCCAGCGTGGTTTAACGGGGCGCCTAAGATCAAAAGCCAAATCAAAAGCCACATCAAAAGCCAAACCAAAAGCCACATCAAAAGCCACATCAAAAGCCAAATCAAACGCGCGAGCCGGCGTGATAGCCGGCCTGTTTCTGTGTATGTGTCTGCGATCTCAAGATTCGCGCGATTTCGTGGGACCGGCTTTAGCCGGGAAGAGGCCGGGACGATCACTGATAAATGCTCGTCAGAAATACCGCCTTCCCGGCTAAAGCCGGTCCCACGTCGCACTTCTGCTTGCGGGCAACCAGAATCTCTTGCAGAGCGGACGGCGTGCAAAGATCTCTGTAGCAATTGCCTAAGGCTGCGAGTCGGTAGCCGCCTTCACAGCCTTCGGCAGCTCCTACAACATCATTGGCGCCACGCCCGCCATCGTTGCTGTTGATCTGCTTTTGATCTGCTTTTGATCTTGATCTTGGGCGCCCCGTCAAACCACGCTGGCCGGAAGCCGATATTGATTCGGCGGGCAAACCGGCATGGATGCCGGTTTAGCCGCGCTGGGCCAGGGATGGCCCTTCGCGGCGGCCCGCCGAATCAATGTCGGATTACGGGCATGCCGAGCACTAGCGAGGGACCGAGTGGTGGGGCAAGAGCCTTTTG
>NZ_UUOC01000020.1 GCF_900590755.1 Pseudomonas viridiflava
TTGATCGCCTGAAATACCGTCTTCCCGGCTAAAGCCGGTCCCACCAGAAAGTGCATTGCAGGCCAACATAGAATCTCCCACAGCCGACCGCGTTTCTATGTGGGACGGCTTCAGCCGGGAAGAGGCCGGTACACCCGTCCGAGATTGATCGCCTGAAATACCGTCTTCCCGGCTAAAGCCGGTCCCACCAGAAAGTGCATTGCAGGCCAACATAGAATCTCCCACAGACCGCGTTTCTATGTGGGACCGGCTTCAGCCGGGAAGAGGCCGGTACACCCGTCCGAGATTGATCGCCTGAAATACCGTCTTCCCGGCTAAAGCCGAGCGCCGCCCGGCCGGTCCCACAACAGATATGCATTGCAGGCCAAGATAGGATCTCCCACAGTTCTGATGAGAGCCTATGTCCCGCAACAGCTCATCACTCCTCCCCGAACGACTCCACCCCCATCTCATCCCAGACTTCCTCAGCCAGGTGAAACGTTGCATTGGCCGCCGGGATGCCGCAGTAGATGGCGCTCTGCATCAGCACTTCCTTGATTTCCTCGCGGGTTACGCCGTTGTGTTTGGCGGCCTTGAGGTGCAGGCGCAGTTCGCCTTCGCGGTTCATGCCGATCAGCATGGCGATGGTCACCAGGCTGCGGGTATGGCGTGGCAGGCCGGGACGGGTCCAGATATCGCCCCAGGCATGCCGGGTGATCATTTCCTGAAATTCTTCGTTGAAAGGTGTGAGTTTTTTCAGGCTGTTGTCCACGTGGGCATCGCCCAGCACTGCACGGCGCACTTGCATGCCAGCTTCGTAACGTTGTTTTTCGTCCATTGGAAGATCGCTCATTCAGGCTTGCAGAAAAGTCAGGACACGCTCACCGAACGCCTCGCCCGCTTCGATACTGGCGAGGTGTGCGCCGTCGAACTCGACGTACTCGGCCCCAGCAACCTGCTCGACGATAAAGCGCCCATCGGCGGGCGGGCACACCGCATCTGCCACACCGCTCACCACCAGCAACGGCAACTTGATCGCACTGATCTGCTCGCGGAAATCCGCATCGCGCACCGCTGCACAGTTGGCGGCATAACCTTGCGGTGAAGTCTGGGCGAGCATGTCCACGACCGGCTGGACCTGCTCGGGATGCGCCTGGGCGAATGCCGGGGTGAACCAGCGGGCAATCGATGCTTCACGCAACGCATGCATCGCCGCCTCGCCATCGCGCAGAACCATTTCGATACGCGGATTCCACACGTCCGGGTTGCCGATCTTCGCCGCTGTGCAACACAGCACCGCCCGCTGCAAACGCTCCGGCGCATTGATCGCCAGCCATTGCCCGATCAAGCCGCCCATGGACAGGCCGCAGAACGATACTTTCGGCAATTGCAGGGCATCGAGCAGCGCCAATACATCCTGGCCGTTCTGCTCCATGCTGTAGATACCCTCGGTCACCAGCGACTGACCATGCCCCCGGGTGTCGTAACGCAACACCTGAAAATGGCGGGTAAAGGCAGAAATCTGCGAATCCCACATGCGCAGATCAGTGCCCAGCGAGTTGGACAGCAGCAACACCGGCGCGCCTTGCGGGCCGTCGAGCTGGTAATGCAATGGGCCGTCAGGCAGTTGGATGAAAGGCATTTTGGCTCCTGTTTAAAATTGGAATTGATCATCTTCTGTAGGAGCTGCCGAAGGCTGCGAAGCGGTTCTCATGACACACCGCTTTCGCAGCCTGCGGCAGCTCCTACAGGTTTTGCGAACTTGCGGAAAATTTCTCATGCTCGGCCACCGCCCGCTCCACCCACTCCCGGGCCAACCCCAGGTAATGCGCCGGGTCGAGCAACTGGTCCAGCTCTTGTGGCGAAAGCTCGGCGCTTACCTGCGGTTCGGCAGCCAGCACGTCACGTAAATGAATACCCTGCTGAACGGCGCGGCGGCAGCATTGTTCGATCAGATGGTGGGCGGTGTCGCGCCCCAGACGCCTGGCCAGGGCGATGCTCACCGCTTCGGCCAGCACCAGGCCTTGAGTAGCATCAAGATTAGTCAGCATCCGCTGGGCATCGACTTCAAGCTCCGGGACAACCTGCAAGGCCTGCTGCAACGACCCGGAAACCAGGCAACACAGTTCAGGCAAGGTCTCCCACTCGGCATGCCACAACCCCAGGCTGCGTTCGTGCTCCTGAGGCATGGCGGCGAACATCGTCGCCACCAGCCCCGGCGCGCGCACGGCGGCACTGATCATCACCGCCGCACCCACCGGATTACGTTTGTGGGGCATGGTGGAAGAACCACCCTTGCCCGCCGCCGCAGGTTCAAAGACTTCGCCCACTTCGGTCTGCATCAACAGGCTGATATCGCGCCCGACCTTGCCGAGGCTGCCGGCAATCAAGCCCAGCCAACCGGCGAACTCCACCAGCCGGTCGCGTTGCGTGTGCCAGGGTTGCTCGGGCAGATTCAGCTTCAGCTCATGGGCCAACGCCTCGGACACTGGCAGCGCTTGATCCCCCAGAGCCGCCAGGGTGCCGGATGCGCCGCCGAACTGCAGGCTCAGCAGCCTCGGTTTTAACTCGGACAGACGCTGCCGGTGACGGGTGACAGCCCCCAGCCAACCAGCGATTTTCATACCCAACGTCACCGGCGTCGCCTGTTGCAGCCAGGTACGTCCCGCCAGCGGTGTGGCAGCGTAGCGCTGGGCCTGGGTGGCGAGTGATTGCGCCAGATCCGCCAGATCAGCTTCGATAATGGTGATGGCATCGCGCAGTTGCAGCACCAGACCGGTGTCCATGACGTCCTGGCTGGTGGCGCCCATATGCACATAGCGCTCGGCGGTCGGGTTATGGGCCGCGATCTTCTTGCCCAGCGCCTTGACCAGCGGGATCGCGGAATTACCGGCATTACCGATCGCCACCGCCAGTTCGGCAAAATCGAACAGCTCGGCATGACAGCTGGCCTGAATGTCGCCGACCACTTCAGCCGGGATCAAACCGGTGCTGGCCTGAGCGCTGGCGAGGGCCGCTTCGAAGTCGAGCATGCCTTGCAGTCGACCATGATCGGAGAAGATCGCGCTCATGGCCGGCTGGCTGAAGTAAGCGTCGAAAAGCTGCTGGCTGGATCGGTTCAAAAGGTTGCTCCCATGAGGTTTATGTCGCATCCGAATGGCTTACCCAGCCTTTGATCAGCACGGCAATGGCCGCCAAGGCCGCTGGTACGACAAGCGCCGTCAGCACCTGCTCGAAATTCCAGCCCAGGCCCAGCAATGTCGCACCGGCCCATGCGCCCAGAATCGCGCCGAAACGACCGATGCCGAGCATCCATGAAACCCCCGTGGCGCGGCCTTGTGTCGGATAAAAACGCGCCGCCAACGACGGCATGGCCGATTGCGCACCGTTTATGCACATCCCGGCCAGCAGCACCAGGGTCGCCAGCACCGTCACGTTACCCAGGCTCTGCCCCACCAGCCAGGCAAAGATCCCGGCCAGGAAATAAGCACAGCCGATCACTTTATGCGGGTTGAATTTGTCCATGGCCCAGCCGACACCCACCGCACTCAACACGCCGCCAAATTGAAACAGAGCGCCGATGAACGCCGATTGTTCCATGCTCGCGCCGCTGTCGCGCATCAGGGTCGGCAACCAGCTGGTCAGCAGATACACGATCACCAGGCCCATAAAGTACGTCAGCCACAGCAGCAACGTCCCGGCGCTGTAAGTGCCGGAGAAAATCACTTTGAGTACGTTGCGACTGCCCACGGTTTTCTGTTCCGGGACGCTGAAATCCTTGGCAGCGTTGACTTCCAGCCTGGAAATCGGCGCGAGCACCTTGCGAATCCGGTCCGCGCCCAGATTACGCACCACCAGAAAACGCGCCGACTCCGGCAGCCAGAACATCAGCACCACGGTCAGCACCAGCGGCAGAATCCCGCCGAGCATCAGCAAACTGTGCCAGCCCATGGCCGGAATCAGCTTGGCGGAAACGAAACCGCCGCAAGCCATGCCCAGATTGAATCCGCAAAACATGCTGGTCACCAGCAGGGATTTGAGGCGTTCCGGGGTGTATTCCGAAAGCAGCGTAGTGGCGTTGGGCATCGCCGCGCCAAGCCCCAGACCGGTGAGCAAACGCAGGATCAGCAACTGATCGATATTGCTGCTGAACGCCGAAAGCAGGCTGAACAGCCCGAACAGAAACACTGCCCCGACCAACACCACCTTGCGCCCGAAGCGATCCGCCAGCGGCCCGGAACCCAGCGCCCCGAAGACCATGCCGATCAGCGCGGCGCTCATCACCGGGCCAAGGCTGGCACGCGGAATGCCCCAGTCGGCACTCAATGCCGGGGCGATGAAGCCCATGGCTGCGGTGTCCAGCCCGTCCAGAAACACAATCAGAAAACACAGAATCACCACCCGCCACTGGTAACGTGACAAGGGTTGAGCATTGATAAAAGCCTGCACATCCAGTGTGCCGGCCTCAGGCACGCGAGCCGAGAGGGTCATGGGGTTTCCTTGTTATTGTTTTTTTGGGGGTCGCTTTGAAATGCGGCTCCTGTAGGAGTGAGCTTGCTCGCGATAGCGGTGGATCTGATAAGAAATTGTCGTCTGACCTGACGCTATCGCGAGCAAGCTCACTCCTACAGATCGGGTGTATCTGTAAATCAACAATCAAGCTTAAAAATCAAAAAACACCGTCTCACCCTCGCCCTGCACCCGGATATCAAACCGATAAGCCAGCTTGCCATCAACGCTGCAACGCTTGGCCACCAGGGTTTCCCGGCGGACTGGCTGTTCAATCAGGTTGAGCACCGGATCCTGCGCATTGGCCTGGGCTTCGTCGTCGAAATACAGCCGGGTCTGCAAGTGGATGTTGATGCCACGGGCGAACAGCGACACGTTGATGTGCGCCGCCATGGGTACGCCCGCCGCATTGTGGACGGTGCCGGGTTTGATGGTATTGAGCAGCCATTGGCCGTCTTCACCGGTTGCGGTGCGGCCGAAACCATTGAACGGTTTCTGCGGGTCGTAGATCGGGTCGTAAACACCTTCATGATCGGCTTGCCAGAATTCCAGAAACGCGTCGCGAATCAGGTGGCCGTTACCGTCGTAGACGTTGCCCAGCAGCACGATATGCTCGCCCGGCGCGTTGGCCATGACCATCTCGTGGGTAATTTCCAGGTCACGAGGCGGGTTGCCCGCAGCCTCCAGCGCCAGGCCGATATGCACGTAAGGGCCAGCGGTTTGTGAAGGGGTTTCGGGCAGCAATTGAACAGGCATGTTCCAGCTCCTCAATCAGCGATTTTCGAAGTGCGTGGCGCGCTGACCGCGCAACACGATGTCAAAGCGATACGCCAGGCAATCCATGGGATTGGCCATGCCCATGTCGAGCCGCGCGATCAGGCTTTGCACGGCGTCCGGGTCGGCAATGGATTTGACGATCGGACACAGCGGGATCAACGGATCGCCTTCGAAATACAGCTGGCTGATCAGCCGGGTGGCAATCGACGGCCCGCTCACCGAAACGTGGATATGCGCCGGGCGCCAGTCGTTGGGGCCGTTGCGCCACGGGTAAGGGCCTGGCTTGACGGTGCGGAAACTGTAATTGCCATCTCGGTCGGTCAAGGCCCGGCCAACGCCGCCAAAGTTCGGATCAATAGGCGCCAGATAGGCATCGCGCTTGTGGCGATAACGCCCGCCAGCGTTGGCCTGCCAGATTTCCACCAGGGTGTGCGGGATCGGCTTGCCGTATTGGTCACAGACCCGTCCGGCAACGATGATGCGCTCGCCGATGGGCAAGCCGCCGTTGTTGAAGTTCAGCAACAGGTCGTTGTCGTGTTCGCCGAATTTGAGATGGGAAAAGTCCGGGCCGGTGGCTTCGGATATCGATTGCGGAATGCTCACCAGCGCCTGGCGCGGGGAGCGCAGGATCGAGGTTTTGTAATCGGGGGTAAGGGCTTTGGGGTGCCAGTTTCGGTCACGGATGACGAACCGGCTGCTGTTCACATCAGACATGTGATTCTCCGCAGGCTTTTATTATTAGGCGTGTTGCTTACACGTGTTGCGCAGTCTCCCCCGCCTTAACCAAAACCTGAACTGAATAATTAAACCTCATCCATATCCAAATGGTTATGGATGGTCGGCCTGCCCGTAAGCCTTGCCCACCTCCCGCAGCACCTCGACGCACCATTGTGCCGCCCTGGACAGCGGCAGCGCCGGGTTGCTGCAGATGCCCACCGAACCACCCGGCTCGCGAATCCCCAGCTCCAGTTCACGCAGTTCGCCGCTGTGCAAATCCTGCTGGACGGCATCGAATGGCGCGATCCAGATGGCGTCGCTGCACTGCACATAACGGCGGCTGAGGGTCAGCGACAGGGTTTCCAACCGTTGCCGTGGCGGGCTGATGCCGCATTGCACGAACAGGCTGTCGGCGAATTTGCGAATGGTGGTGCCTGCCAGCGGCAGGACCATGGGGTAGTTTTCCAGGCTTTCGCGCTGCAACGTCACCTGCAGCAGTGGATGGTCGCGGCGCACCACCAGGGTCATGGATTCGCTGTACAGGTGCTCGAAGGTCAGGCCTTGAATTTGCGGGCTGTCGGTCATGCGGCCCACCACAAGATCCAGTTCGCCAACCCGTAATTGCGAGAGCAGATAGGCGCTGGGGCCGGTCATGACGCTGACGATCAACGCCGGATGACGCTCATGCAGACGCCGCACCACCTCCGGCACCAGCAGGCTTTCCACCGTCGACAGCACGCCGAGCCTGGCGGTCACCGGCTCATGTTCACCGGACCGCAGGCTGTTCACCCCTTCGCGCAACGACTGCACGCTGGGCCCGGCGAAACGCAGAAACGCGACACCGGCCTCGGTGAGCGCCGCACCGCTTTTACTGCGCAGGAACAACTGGGTTTCCAGCAGGGTTTCCAGCTCCTTGAGGGTCTTGGACAAGGCCGGCTGACTGATCGCCAACTGATCCGATGCCCGGGCCAGACTGCCCTGGCGAGCGACTTCGAGGAAACACACCAGGTGACGGAATTTGATGCGGGTGTCGATGTTCAATGCAGGGTTCACTTTGAATAAAAAGGGGGTGATCTCTGTAGGAGCTGCCGCAGGCTGCGAAAGCAATATTTCTGACACTCCGCCATTCGCAGCCTGCGGCAGCTCCTACAGGGCTCCGTTGCCGTTCTATCACCGTACACCCCGAAACTCCCGGGGCGAGCGGCCGGTGCAGCGTTTGAAGAACCGGGAAAAATACGCCGGTTCTGAAAACCCCAGCCGGTCCGACACCTGATTGACGGTCAGGGTGGTGTAGACCAGGTCGCGTTTGGCTTCCAGCAACAGGCGATGATTGATGATCTGCAGCGCCGATTGATCGGTCAGCCTTCGACACAGACTGTTCAAATGCGCGGCACTGATGCTCAGTTGCCCGGCGTAACGCTCGATGGACCAGTGCTCGCGAAAATGCTCACCCACCAACCGGGTGAAGGCCTGCAAATGTTCGCGGCCCCGCTCGGGCGCCTGCACTTCGCCTGCCGACAGCGTCAGATTGCGGCGCGCCAGCCAGATCGACAGCATGCTGATCAGCGCATGCAGCATCGTATCCCTGCCGGGTTTGTGCTGAGTGTATTCATCGCTGATGGCAGAGAACAGCGGGTCCAGTTGCTTGCGCTGTTCATCATCCACGGCATGACAATGGGCGACGCTCAATGCCGGAGCGCTAAGCCCTGCGCTCAGTTGATCCGCCAACGGCTGCGCCAGGCTGAGGATGTAACCCTGAATATCCGGGGCAAATCTGAAGCGGTGCACGCTGAGTGCCGGGATGACTTGCACCACCGAGGCGTTCACCTCTCGCGTGGCACCCTCCACATGCAAAGTGGCCTGCCCGGACTGCACGTAAAGCAGCTGCACCAGATCGCTATGGGAATGGGTCTGAATCTCCCAGCCGTGCAACTGGCTACGCTCGGGGATCGACTCGCAATGCAGCAGATCCGGCGTCGGCCATAGCGTGGTTTCGCCATACAGTTTGAACACAGGCACAGATTCGCTGGTCATGCCTCGCCTTCGCCTCATCCATGAAAAATCCAGAAGATGCCGCGAATAATGGCTTCTTCTTGCAGCACAGGCCACTAAAAATACAGAACAGATAAAAACAACAATCAAAAAAGGCTCTACCCATGAAAACCCAGATCGCCATTATTGGCTGCGGGCCGTCCGGTCTGCTGCTCGGTCAATTGCTTCAACGCGCCGGTATCGACAACGTCATCGTCGAGCGCAAAGACCCTGAACACATCCTTTCCCGCATCCGCGCCGGGGTGCTGGAACAAGGCACGGTGGACTTGCTGCGCGAAGCCGGGGTCAGCGACCGGCTGGACAGCGAAGGCATGATTCACGATGGCTTCGAACTGGCCTTCGACGGGCGCACCGAACGCATTGACCTGGCAGGCCTGACCGGCGGCAAGCGCGTCACGGTCTACGGCCAGACTGAAGTCACCCGTGACCTGCTGCAGGCCCGGCAAGAAGCCGGGGCGCAGAGTTTTTTCAACGCCAGCAACGTCCAGCCCCACGACCTGAAAAGCACAGCGCCTTACCTGACGTTTGAGCATCAAGGGCAAAGCCTGCGTCTGGATTGCGACTACATTGCCGGATGCGACGGCTTCCACGGTGTATCCCGCCAGTCGATCCCGGCCGAAGCCTTGAAGATATTCGAACGGGTGTATCCCTTCGGCTGGCTCGGCGTGCTGGCGGAAACTCCGCCGGTCAACGATGAACTGATCTACGCCCGCCACGAACGCGGCTTTGCCCTGTGCAGCATGCGTTCCCCTACCCGGACCCGTTATTACGTGCAGGTGGATGCTTCGGAAAAGGTCGAGGATTGGTCGGACGAGCGTTTCTGGGATGAGCTCAAACAACGTTTGCCAGCACCCGTTGCAGAGCGCCTGATCACAGGACCGTCTATTGAAAAGAGCATCGCCCCGCTACGCAGTTTTGTGGTCGAGCCTATGCAATACGGACGCTTGTTTCTGCTTGGCGATGCGGCGCATATCGTCCCGCCGACCGGAGCCAAGGGTTTGAATCTGGCAGCCAGCGACGTCAACACCCTGTACCGCATTCTGCTGAAGGTCTATCGCGAAGGCCGCCCGGAACTGACCGAGCGTTATTCGCAGATCTGCCTGCGACGAGTCTGGAAGGCTGAGCGCTTTTCCTGGTGGATGACTTCGATGCTGCACCGCTTTACTGACAGCGATCCGTTCAGCCAGCGTCTGCAACAGACCGAGCTGGATTATTTCGTGGGCTCCGAGGCCGGACGCCGCACAATTGCAGAGAACTACGTCGGGTTGCCGTTTGAAGCTGTGGATTAAAGATATCAATGCGATATCACCGACAATGAGCGTGCTGCACCGCAAAGCGACTGAAAATCAAGGGAAATTCCGAATTTCTGTCGCTGTTCATTTCCTGATCATTGGCCGAATAGCGCAGCCCACAAGGCGTTGCCGAAGTTATCCACAGACATACCCCCACTTTCCGTGGACAACTTTTGTTGGGGTTTACACACCAATGGCGGCCTGGCAGATCCGTGGGACCGGCTTCAGCCGGGAAGGCGGCGGTTGTGTCGCAACATTTGCATTGGATGTACCGGCCTCTTCCCGGCTGAAGCCGGTCCCACAAGATATTCGCCTTGCAGAACGATACAGAAACGTCCACACATCCGGGTTTACAGTGCTGTTTTATACCGCAACCAAACCCCACCACCGTTCTGAACCTCGGCCGACACCAGTTTCAGGTAAGCAGGTTGCTTCCAGGCCTCAGCCGACACCTCAAAGGAAGCAGGATGCTCGCCTCGGCCATCGATCAATGGCAGCAGCAAAACGCTGACTTCATCTACCAGCCCGGCATTCAGGAAAGATCCACTGACATGGGGCCCACCTTCGACGATCAAGCGTTTGCGTCCCAGCTCAGTGGCTAGCACCTCCACCACTTTGGCCAGATCGATTTCGGTCTTGCCGCCAAAAATGTAGGACACGTTGATGGATTGCAGATACGCCAGGTAATCGTCTTCTACCGCTTCGCTGACCACCTCGACCACATGGGAGCCCAGCGCCTGGTTGCTTTTCCAGGCGACTTTGCCGTGAGGATCGATGGAGATGGCGTAACTTTCAGTGTTGCGATCAGCGAAATGATGGGTGCGCGGCAGCGGTGATTTCGCCAGCCCTCGCGGGTAGTCGTCGCCGTGGGCGATTTCCTGCATGGTTACGCGGCCGCAAATCCAGGCGTCGAAGTTGAAGGTTTTGGCCAGCACTTCGTAAAGCTCGCCTGCGGCATTCTTGAAGGGCCGCTCCCAGCCATCGGTCAGGGCGTGGCCATCAAGGGACGACATCATGTGGCAGATGACATAAGGCTTCATGCAAGGCTCCGGGTCGGTTCACAGTGTAGTAACCGACCCGTTGCGTTTGCCGATAGTTCGAATTTTCCTGGCGCGGCGCAAAACCTGTAGGAGCTGCCGAAGGCTGCGAACAGCGGTGTGTCAGGAAAACCGCCTTCGCAGCCCTCGTAACCTCGGTCAGCTCCTACAGGACCGTGTACATCACCTCAAACCTTGAACTTACCCACCATGGTCTGCAGATGCACGCCCAGTCGGGCCAGTTCGACGCTGGATGCGGCGGTTTCTTCGCTGGCGGCGGAGGTCTGTTCCGAGATGTCGCGCACGTTGAGCACGCTGCGGTTGATCTCTTCGGCCACGGCGCTCTGTTGCTCGGCCGCAGCGGCGATCTGCTGGTTCATCGACTCGATGGACGACACCGAGCGAGTGATGCTTTCCAGCGAGGTACCGGCACGACGGGTCAGCTCGACGCTGCTGTCGGTCAGGTTCCGGCTGTTTTCCAGGATGGTTGCGACCCGCTGGGTGCCGGTCTGCAAGCCAGTGATCAGGCCTTCAATTTCTTCGGTGGAGGTCTGGGTACGCAGAGCGAGGCTACGCACTTCGTCGGCAACCACGGCAAAGCCACGGCCCGCCTCGCCAGCGCGTGCGGCTTCGATGGCGGCGTTCAGGGCCAGCAGATTGGTCTGCTGCGCCACGGCCTTGATCACGTCCAGCACGCTGCCGATCTTGTCGCTTTCGGTTTGCAAATCGCTCATGGCTTCAGTGGAGTGGCCCACTTCATCGGCCAGACGCTCAATCTGCTGCATGGCCTGGGTCACCACTTCGTCACCCTGCTTCGCTTCGCGGCTGGCGTTTACCGCAGCTTCGGACGCTTCTTCAGCGTTACGGGCGACTTCCTGCACGGTGGCGGTCATTTCGTTCATGGCAGTGGCCACCTGATCGGTCTCGACCTTCTGGCTGTTGACCCCGGCGCTGGTCTGCTCGGTCACCGCCGACAATTGCTCGGCGGCGCTGGCAATCTGCACTACACCGTCGCGGATACCGCCAATCAACTCGCGCAGGTTCACGGTCATGCGCTGCATGCTGGCCTGCAACTGACCCAGCTCATCGCGACGGGTGACCACCATGTCGTGACTCAGGTCACCGGCGGCCACATGTTCGGCATTGCGCAGGGTTTGCATCAACGGCGCGACGATAAGGCGAGTGATGACCCAGGCGGCCAGGATGCCAAACAGCAATGCGGCAAGGGTAGCGCCCGTCAAAAACAGGTTGGCTTCGTGAACATCTTCGGTGCGCTGGACGATTTGGGCAGCGGTCATCTTTTTGCTGGCATCCAGCAAGCGGGCCACGTCATCGTTCAGCGCGATCTGCGCCTGCTGAGCTTTGGCCAGACTTTCGCTGTACTGATTAACCGACGCACGGAACGCTACCAGCGACTGATCAATGCCCTGAATGGACTGGGACGAGGCCTGATTGAGGTTTTTCAGGTTATTACGGGCCGCATCAATGGCTGCCAGTGCGGGCGGCAGGTACTCCGGCTTGGCGCTGTAGGTGTAAGTCTGCGCCTGGGAGCGTGCCTGCTGGATAAGGCGCTGTTGCGCGGTCATAGCGCGCGCCTGAGGGTCGGCTTCGCCCGCCTGGTCCTGGATTTTTTCCAGTTCAGCGATCATGGCATCGACCTGAGTGGTGATTGCAGCGCGCGCCGCCTCACGGCTCTGGGTGGCCTGAACGAATTCGTTGAAGTGGGTTTTGTAGATAGCGACAGAGCTGCCGACTTCGCCGATCAGGGCCAGGCTTGCGCCAGTGGTGAACAGTGTTTTCATCTTCTGGGTCTGGACTTCCAGCTTGCCCAGATTGCTGGTCACCGCAGCGGCACGTTCGGCGTCAGGGTTGAGCATGTAACTTAAACGGGCGATACGCAGATCACGCGCCTGCTCATTGAGCAGCGAGATTTCTGCCACCTTGTCGCCACGCTCTGCCAGGGACTGCAACCCGGACCAGCCGGTGAATGCGATCAGACAAGTCAGTATCAGCACCAGGGCAAAGCCCAGTGAAAGTTTCGCTTTGACACTGATATTGGCCAGTGTGTTGTTAACCGTTGTGAGCATAAAACCGTCCGGAATAGTTCATGTGGGTGTGAGGGCGGCCCTGCTCTCGCGTCAGCTCATCCGTTTTCAGCGACATCAAAATGACATCATCGCATCACAAACGTTTCGCACACAGGAAAATCAAACGGCAAAAGATAAGGCCGGCGACTTGCGTCAACCGGCCAATAGGCTTGTTTCAGAGGGGTTGCGGGACAACGGGCGACTATTGGCAATTCGTTGCAGAACGTTGCAGAACGTTGTCAGGCGGCGGCACCGACCCGCGCATGCAAATCCAGCGTTGTGCCAATCAAGCGCGCGAATATTTCCAGGGTCTGGATCAGGTCAGGGTCATCGAGTTTGGCAGGCAACGGATCAAGCCCGCAAAGCGTGCCGAAAACGGATCCGTCACATAGCACGATTGGCAGCGACAGATAACTTTCAAAACCATACAGCTTGGGTAGCGGATGATCCTTGAACCGTGGGTCATCGCTGACGGAAGAAATGACAATAGCGGAATGCTGCTGGCGCACCTCGTTACAGATGGTCAATTCAACGGCTAGCTCGTCACCGGGGCCAACACCAAAATGGATTTCATCATCGACGGCACAAGCGACCCAACGCTGATCCGTCACCTTGGCAATCGCAGCGAAACGCAAGCGCGTCAACCGCGTCATCAGCTGCAGAATATGGGAGGTCGTCTCGACTTCGGCGATAGCCGCGCTTTCTGCAGCACTCAATTGGATTGACATCGATTCACTTACCACTCAAATAGCCTGCTGCCATTAAATTTTGAGGACCCTGTCACAGAATGTGCAGAGCACCCCGCATCCTACGCTGATCCTCTTGAGCCACTCAACTGCCGTCCGACGTCTGCGTTTACGTGCGCTCCGCCCATGGCGTACATCCATACTCGAAACCTATCCAATCGACACTTTCTATATATTTTTAATTCCCACCACCAAGGATTAGCCTCTGCGAACCGGTTCACCTGCTGCCAGGTGAAGACGGCCAATAATTCTAAAAACAGCTGACGCAGCACATGGGAATAACAATGAACACATCCCCCAACGCTTCAGGTTTTGGTTTCGCCCTGCTCGGATTGACACTGGCTCTGCCGTCCATGGCCGAAGCTGACTTTTTCGAAGACAGCAAGGCTGAACTGGAGCTGCGTAACTACTACTTCAACAGCGACTTTCGCCAGGACAACGCCAGCCAGTCCAAGCGCGACGAGTGGGCGCAGGGTCTGATCCTCAGTTATCAGTCTGGCTTCACCGAAGGCCCGGTGGGCTTTGGCGTCGACGCGCTTGGCCTGTTCGGCCTCAAGCTGGATTCCGGACCAGACCGGCAAAATACCGGACTGTTGCCGGTAGGCGACGATAAAGCGCCGGACGACTACAGCCGCCTGGGCGCCACGGCCAAGGCGCGAATTTCCAAAAGCGTCGTCAAAGTCGGCACCCTCATCCCGAAACTGCCCACGGTGCTGCCCAGCGATGGTCGTCTGCTGCCCCAGACATTCAGAGGCACGCAGCTGACTTCAACCGACATCGACAACATGACCCTTGATGCCGGTCGGCTGACCAGCAACACCCTGCGCAACGTCAGCGGCCACGACGATATCGAAGTGGCTGGCAAGGGCATCCGGGGTGGCAGTCCGAGCGATCAGTTCGACTTCGCCAGTGCCAGTTACAACTGGAGCAAAACCTTCGTCACCAGCTATCACTACGGGGGTCTTGAGAAAAACTACAAACAGCACATCGTCAACCTGGTACATACCTTGCCGATCGGCCAGGGCCAGTCACTCAAGACCGACCTGCGCTACGCCGACTCCAGCAAGGACGGCAATACCAACGTCGATAACCAAGCCCTGGGTGCGCGCTTCACCTATCGCATCGGCGGCCATTCATTCGGTGCCGCCTGGCAGAGCATGAAAGGCGAAACCGGCTTTCCGCATCTGGATGGCACCGATTCGTTCCTGGTCAACTACGTGATGATTTCCGCTGACTTTGCCAGCCCCGAAGAAAAATCCTGGCAGGCGCGCTACGACTTCGATTTCGCCACATTGGGCATCCCCGGCCTGACGTTCATGACCCGTTACCTCAAGGGCGACAACTTCGAACGCAGCCCTGGCGTTGAAGGCACCGAGTGGGAACGCAATACCGATATTCGCTATGCATTCCAGAGCCCGGCACTGAAAAACCTGGATGTAGCGTGGCGCAACGGCAGCTATCGGAGCAACGGCAGTGGCAACGACATCGACCAGAACCGCCTGATCGTCAGCTACACCCTGCCCCTGCTTTAAACCGCCTTGCTGCAAATCCTCTGCACAACTTCCGGCTTGAAGCCGGGAACGGAGCCCTGAATGAACCTGAAAAACAACCTGCTGTACCTGGCCGTGGCCTGCGCCTTGAGCAGCAGCTTTGCCGCCGTGGCCGCCAACACCGCCGATGCCCCCTGCGCCACCACCGAGCAATGCGCCGCCCAGGCGGCAAAGATCGGCGCGACGGTCGATAAGTCCAGAAGCAAAGTCGACCAGACCGAAAGCCAGTTTTCCTGGCTGAACCGGATCAACAAAGCGTCCATCGTCATGCTCACCGAGGAAGGCATCGTCAAACCGGAAATGGGCAGCAAGATCGCTGGCGGCGTGCGCTTTGCCATTGATCAAGCCGACAAGCCGGACGGGAAGAAGCCCAGTGATGTGTTGCAGCTTGAGCAGATCATGACCGACAAGATCGGTCCGGAAGCCTCGTTGATTCACTCCGGTCGCAGCCGTCAGGACATGCTCGCAACGTACCGGCTGGCACGCCTTCGCTCTCAGGTGCTGGCCTACGCCGACGCGCTGAACTCGACCCGTCAGCGGGTGCTTGATCTGGCCGCGAAAAACGTCGACACACTGGTGCCCGCCTACACCAATGGCGTGCAGGCGATGCCAATCAGCTATGCCCATTATCTGCTGGCATTTGAAGCAGCGTTTGACCGTGACGGCCAGCGCATCCGCGAACTGTACAGCCGCCTCAACCTGAGCCCCATGGGCACGGCGGTGCTGGCAAACTCGGCTTACCCCTTGAATCGCGAACGCCTCGCCAGCCTGTTGGGTTTTGACGGGGTGCGGGAAAACTCACTGGATTCCAGCCAGATTTCCACCTACGACATCCCCATTGAAGCGGCCAACATTGCTTCGTCGTCAGCCATTCGGGTCGGTGCGCTGATTGGCGATATCCACACTCAATACCATCAGATCCGCCCATGGTTGTTGCTGGACGAAGGCTCGACTTACACCAGCAGTGCCATGCCGCAAAAACGTAATCCGGGCCTGCTGATGCGCGCCAGGGAAGCGTCCTCGGATGTGGTCGGCCTTGCCCAGGCAGTGACGCTGCGGGCGCATAACGTCACCACCGGCATGACCGATTACAAGTTCGCCTTCGATTCCCTGGGGCTGTTCGCCTCCACCAGTGAAATGTTCAGCGGCATGAACAGCGTGCTGGACGCACTGCAGGTCAACCCGCAACGGGCGCTTGAAGAGCTTGAGTCGGAGTGGACCACGTCCATGGAGCTTGCCGACACCCTGGAGCGGCAGCACAAAGTGCCGTTCCGCATTGGCCACAGCTTCGCTTCGCTGATCGTCACCGAAGCCCGAGACAACGGCACCACACCCAAGACCTTCCCGTATGCCGACGCACAAAAGCTCTACGCCAAGGCAGCGGACAAATACAAATGGACGCCGAACACGCTGCCCCTGGACGAAGCCGCTTTCCGCGCAACGCTGTCGCCGCAAAACATGGTCAAGACCCGCAAAGGCACTGGCGGGCCGCAACCGGAAGAAGTCCAGCGCATGCTCGGCGAAGCGCGTAAGGCGCTGGATGCCGATCAGAGCTGGCTGCGCGAACGCCGCCAGAAATTGACCAATGCCGAAGGTGAACTGGACAAGGCGTTCGAGAGATTGCTGAACGCGAAAGGCTGAGTCTTTTGCGCTTGAACTGGCGACATCACGAGACCCTGTAGGAACTGGCTGTAGGAGCTGGCTGTAGGAGCTGGCTGTAGGAGCTGGCTGTAGGAGCTGCCGCAGGCTGCGAATTGCGGAACATCAGATATATCGCTTTCGCAGCCTGCGGCAGCTCCTACAGGGGCGCGACCCGACACCTATCGCGCCAATTGCTGACGCAGCACCACCCGATCAACCGCCCCATGCCAGCGACAAATTGCGATGCAGGCCACACAATTGCCAATCACATTGGTCAGCGAGCGACACTTCATCAGCCGCTCTACTCCCAACAGCAGGCCGACCCCCTCCAACGGTATGACCTGCAGGACAGTAAGGGTCGCGATCAAGGTAACGAATGCCGAGCCCGCAACGCTGGTCGAACCCAGCGAAGTCAGCATGCAGATCAATAACAGGCTCCCCAGTTGCAACCCTGTCAGATCCACCGCTGACAGTTGCGCCATGAACATGATCGCCGTGGTCAGATAAATACTGGAGCCGCTCAAGTTAAATGTGTAACCCGTGGTCAGTATCAAGTGCACCAGTTTGCGGTCACAACCCAGTTGTTCAAGCTTACCAACCAGACCGGGTATTGCCGCCACGGAAGAGCCCGTAAAAGCCACCAGTAGAAGTTCTTCTTTTACATACAACACAATGCTGAGCAGTTTCTCCCCAACGAGCCGAGCAACACTCGCCAACACCACAATAATAAAGACTGCACAGACCAGATAAATAATGACCACAAACTTGATTAATGGCATGACCGATACCATTCCATACTTGCCAACGGTAAATGCCATTGCCCCGAAGGCTGCGACCGGGGCGAACTTCAGAACGACATGCAGCACTCTGAACAACATTATTCGCGCCTTCTCCAGCCGATGGTGCAAGCGTTGGCCGACGCCCTCGAACCTGCCGATCAATGCCCCACAGATCAATGCCAGCACCATGACCTGCAAGACCAGGTTGTGAAATGCACCGCTGATCGTCGTCCACAGGGTTGCCAGTGATAGGTCCATAGCGACGTGATGGACCAGAGCCGGAGTATCCTGATCAACTTTAAAAAAGAGCACGGTGCTCATGCCCAACAACAGCGAAATAATCGACATCAATTGAAAATAGATGACGATCTTACCCACCAGCCGCGAACGCCTCTCCTGCCGTTGAATGCCGGCAACGCCTGAACACACCAACACAAACATGATAAAGGGCATAAATAACCCGACAACTCTGATGAAGTAATCACTCAACGGGCGCATGCCGACCGCCAGTTCGGGGCGAACAAGCCCGAGCACCAAACCACAAGTAATGGCCAGCAGAATATGTACCGTTCCGTTATTCAGCAGCTTGCTCGACATCTAAGCTCCGCCAACCTTATTTTTTATTATCGCGACACGACGAACAAAGCCGTCAGGCACCTGTATGATTGGCCCGTATCATAGTCTTAAACTTTCTGTTCTGACCACGAATAATAAAACCCGTCACAGGATAGCCCCCCATGGAACTCAGGCATTTACGCTATTTCGTAATGGTCGCTGAAGAACTGCACTTCACCCGGGCTGCGGCACGCCTGAATATGCAGCAGCCGCCCTTGAGCCAACAGGTTCGGGCGCTGGAGCAAGAGCTTGGGTTCGAGCTGTTCAAACGCCATCCGAAAGGTGTTGATCTGACCGCTGGCGGCGTGGTTTTTCTTGAAGAAGCCCGAGCCATTCTGGCTCGTGTCGAGCAGGGTTCGCGCAAGGCAGCGCGAGCCGCCAATGGCATCGAAGGTACGCTGATCATCGGCTTCACCAGCTCGGCAGCTACTCACCCGCTGATCCCGCAGATCATCCGTTCCTATCGCGAGCGCTACCCTGGCGTCGAGGTCGCCCTGAAGGAAGGCAGCGCCAGGGAGCTGACCGAAGAAGCCATCGAGAACCGTCTGGATGTGGGCATTCTGCGCGCGCCGGTGAGCCATCATCAAAGCATCCACTTTCATCGTTTGCTCAACGAGGAAATGCTTCTGGTACTGCCCGTGCGGCATCCGTTGCTCGCAGCGTTCAGCGAATCACAGCAGGTGCCGGAGATTTCCCTGAACGCTCTTGAAGGTGAAAGCTTCATTCTGGTCCGCCGCCCCGGCGCTCCCGGCATGTATGCCAACCTGATCAAGGCCTGCCAGAACGCGGGCTTCAATCCGCAGATCGCGTTTGAAGTGGAGCGCATGTTGACCAATGTCAGCCTGGTCGCTGCAGGTGCGGGCATTTCAATCGTGCCCGCGTCAATGAAAGACATCCACCGCGACAGCGTGGTGTACTGCCGAATCCGCGACGCCCGCCCGCGCCTGCTCGCCCCCATCACAATCGTGTGCCGCAGCTTTAACCCGCCAGCGCCGCTGCAGAATTTCATCCTGCTGGCGCGGGAGTTGAGCAAGGTCTACCGCCGGCGGCAGTAATGTTGGCTCACCTCTGTGTAGGAGCGAACTTGTTCGCGAGAGCTGCTTTGCAGACGATCGAAATTCGCCGGATGCAATGGCCTCCTCGCGAACAAGTTCGCTCCTACAGGTTTTGTATTTCTTCAGTGCCTTCAGGCATGCCTCGGTTCTGTAGGAGTTGTCGGAGGTTACGACGGCGACGAATGCGGTGTATCTGACACACCACCATTCGCAGCCTTCGGCAGCTCCTACAGGTTTTGTATTTCTTCAGTCAGGACAAACCAGTATCAGCGCCGCTCTTCTCTGATAAACGGCTCCCCCAACGCGCCGGGCTGGCTGCCGGAGCCCTGGTTTGATCCGCGCATGCCCATGGCGACCCATATCATCACCAGCAGGGTGACGGCGTAAGGCGTCATCAAGACGAAGTATTGCGGCAGGCGGATGCCGGTTGAGGCCAGTTGCGGGATCAGGGCTTCGATGCAGCCAAACAGAACGGCACCGGCCAGGGCGCGCCAGGGTGACCAGCGGGCGAAGATCACTAGGGAGACGGCGATCCAGCCGCGGCCGCCGGTCATGTCGGCGATCCACATTTTGGTGCTGAGGACCGAGATGTAGCCCCCCGCCAGACCAATCAACGCGGCACCGGCCAGAATCGCCGCCAGACGATAGCCCAGCACGGAGATCCCCGCCGCGTCGGCCGCTTGTGGGTTTTCGCCTACCGCCCGTAAACGCAGGCCAGCGTTGCTGCGATACAGAAACCAGACCACCGCGACGAAGATCAGCGGCGTGAGGTAAACCAGCGGGTTTTGCACGAACACCTTGCCAATCAACGGCAGTTCCGAGAGCGGCCACAGCGCCACCGCCGAAAGCCCGGTCACCGGGTGGTTGGTCCACTCCAGCAAGGTGCCGAGCAAGCCGGTCAACCCCTGACAGAAGAACACCAGCGCCAGCCCGGCGATGACCTGATTGATGCGCATCACCAGCACCATCAAGGCAAACAGCAGCGACACCACGCTGGCGGCGAGCATGGCCAGGATCAGGGAGATCATCGGCGTGCTGAAGCTCAGCTGCGCACCGATGGCGGCCAGCGCGCCCACCAGCATCAAACCTTCGGCGCCCAACGCCAGCACCCCGGCCCGTTCGGTGAGGATCAGCCCCAGCGCAGCCAGTGCGAAGGGCACGGCGAAATCAGGGGAGTTGCCCAGCCAGTTGGCGATCATGTCCATTACTGTTCACCTTTCTGAATCACGCGCATGCGATGGCGAATGAAGAAATCCGACGAGGCCACGCAAATCACCAGGATGGCCTGGATCAGTTGCACCATGGAAAACGGGATCTGATAGAACACCTGCAGACTGCGCCCGGCCACGAACAGCAACGCCACCAGCAGCGCGACGATGGTGGCCGCCAGCGGGTTATTGCGGGCGAGAAAAGCGATCAGAATTCCGGAAAAACCGTAGCCCTGATAGAACGATTGGGTCAGGCGCCCTTCCTGTCCGGCGGTCACGATAAACCCGGCAATGCCCGCCAGCGCGCCGGAAAGCAGCACCGTGCCGATAATCATTTTGCGTACCGGTACGCCCACCGCACCAGCCACTCTCGGGTTGGCATCCACGAAGCGCAGATACAGGCCCGCTCGTGAAATACCGATGAACCACAGGGCAAACAGGGTGACGACGATAGCCAGGACAATCGCTGCGTTGTAGCCATCGAACAGGTCTGGCAGGCGCTCGAAGCTGCGCAACGCTGGTGAATAAGGGAAGTTGTCTCGGGGGTCTTTCCAGCTGCCGTACAGCAGATGCAGCAGGAAGTTGGCAGCGATGTAATTGAGCATCAGGGTCGAGATGATCTCGTTGACCTTCAGCCGTAACTTGAGCAGCACCGGCGCGACGGTCCAGAGCATGGCGCAGATCAATGCCGTTGCCAGCATCAACGGCAGACGGATGGTTTCTGGCCCGACTTCGAACAGCGAAATGGCGGTTGCGCCGATGCCGCCCCAGATCATCTGCCCTTCCAGCCCCAGGTTCCAGAAGCGCGCCCTGAACGCCATGCATCCCGCCAGCCCGACCAGAATCATCGGTGCAGCCTGAAACAGCACCGCCTTGAAGTTCTGCGGGTCCATTACCGTGAGCACCACGAACTCGTTGAGCAGCTCTTCGGCGGGCACCCCAGCACCCACCAGAATCGCCGCCGAAATAGCCAGCCCCACCAACAACGCCAGGGCGATGATCAGCGCCTGCCAGTACCAGGCCAGTTGCTGACGGATTTCCAGGGTGTAGCGGCGGGCCAGCAGCGGTTGGCGTCTGGCACGGGTTGAGGGCTGCGCGTGCAAGCTAGTACTCACTTCAGTCATGACTCACCATGGCCTTGCCGATGGCCTGGCGATCAGCCGGGCGTTCAAATTCTGCGACGATGCGGCCGCTGTTCATGACGCCGATGCGGTCGGCCAGCATCAGCACTTCGTCCAGGTCTTCGCTGATCACCAGCACCGCCGCGCCAGCATCCCGCGCAGCCCGCAAACGGGCGTGGACCGCAGCAGTGGCTTTAGCGTCCAGGCCGCGACTCGGGCTGTGCACCAGCACCAGTTGCGGGTCCCGGCTGAACTCCCGGGCGATTACCAACTTCTGGGCATTGCCCCCGGACAGCAGCGCGGCTTTCTGTTGCAGGGAGCGCACGCCCTGCACGTCGAACGCGCTGATGGCGTCGGTGGCGTCCTGTTCCATGCGCTTGCTGCGCAGCCGAAAGAAAGAGCCGTAGCGCCCGCTGTGAATCTGGCCGATGCCAAAGTTTTCGGCGATCGACAGCGAACCCGCCAGCGCTGCGCCGTAGCGATCTGCCGGGATGGAGGCAATGCGCAAATCACGCCGCTCGGCAGACGCACCGCACAAATCGCCAAAACCTTGCAGCAGCATTTCCCCTTGTACTGCCTGGGGCAGCCCCATCAGCGCGTTGGCCAGTTCGCTCTGACCATTGCCGCCGACCCCAGCGATACCGTAAATCTGCCCGGCGTGCAGGGTCATATCGACGCCTGACAACGGCCCCTGCCCCGGCACCGAACGCAGGTTGCGTACCGTCAAACGCGCCTCGCCCGCTGCTGCCTTGGCATGCTCGCCCACGGCTTGCGATTCACCCACCGTGAGCCGTACCAATTGCTCCACCGAGACGCTCTGCGGATCGAGGGTTTCCACGGTCCGACCGCCGCGCATCACCGTGACCCGATCGGCATAGCGCTTCACGTCGGACATTTTGTGGGTGACCAGAATCACCGCCGCGCCCTGGCGGGCAAACGACTGCACCGTGGCCAGCAGGCGTTCGGCCTCCTGATCGGTGAGCACCGCGGTGGGTTCGTCGAGAATCAGAATCCGCGCCCCGGCCAACAGTACCTTGAGGATTTCCACCCGCTGCTGTTCGGCAATAGACAGGTTGTCGATGGTCTGCCGGGGATCGATGGCAAAGCCCAGTTCCTGAGCCTTGGCGCTGATCTGTTGTTCAAGGGCTTGCAGCCGCTTGTTGTAGCTGCCCTGCCCCGGCGTATCGGGCAGGCCGAGCAAAATATTCTGGGCGACAGTGAATGGCCGCACCAGTTTGAAGTGCTGATGAACCATACCGATGTGGTAGCGGCTGGCGTCCTTGGGACCGCCGAGCCGCACCAGGTTGTCATCAATGAACAGCGATCCGCTCTCCGGCGCATACAACCCGGCGGCGATATTCATCAGCGAAGACTTGCCGGCGCCGTTCTCCCCGAGCAACGCATGCACTTCACCCCATTTGCCGGTGAAGTGCGCGTCAGTCAGAGCCTTGAAGCCGTCGAATGATTTGCTGATGCCGGTGAGTTGGATCGCGTTCGCCTGACTCATTGCTGGGAGGCCACGCCTTTGACGAACCAGTCCATTTTCCACAAATCGCCATCCGACATATGGCTGCCAGCCGGGATACGCTCCTTGCCGTCACGATCACTCATCGGGCCGCTGTAAATGATCTTTTTACCGGTCATAAGCTCTTCACGGGCCAGCTCGATTTTCTTTTTGTTCTCCGGGGAAATGCGCTCCCCAGCGGTGAGGGTAATATCGGTCCCGCCCTGCTCCATGGATAGCAATGCGCCGTTGGGGTTCGGCACCCAGTTACCGGCGATGACTTTCTTCAGCTCAGGGCCGAGAAAGCGATCCCAGACCCAGGCCGATGAACAGATGGTGGCCTTCGGTGCAAACTCGCTCAGGTCACGATGGTGGCCGGTGCCCAGCACGCCGCGTTCCTGGGCGACGATCTGCGGGGTGGGGCTGTCCACGTGCTGGCCGATCACGTCGGCGCCGTTGTCGATCAGGGCCATGGCGGCAGCGCGTTCCTTGACCGGGTCGTTCCAGGCGCCGGTATAGATCACGTTGACCGTGGCATTGGGGTTGATCTGCTGCGCGCCCAGTTCAAAGGCGTTGACGGTCCAGTTGACCTGGCCGAAGGGGTTGGCGGCAACGAAGCCCAGCTTGCCGGTTTTCGACGCAGCACCTGCCGCCATGCCGCACAGGTACTGGCTTTCATATGTGCGGCCGTAGAAGGATTCCAGGTTCGGCGCGTTGGTGGTGCCCGAGCCATTGAGGAAGGCGATCTTCGGATATTTCCTGGCCAGTTCCAGGAAGGTATCGGAGTAACCGAAAGCAGTCCCGATGATCACGTTGGCGCCCCGGGCAATCAGTCGATCAACCACCGGGGTAATCGCGGCGGCGTTTTCCGGCACGCTTTCGACGTACTGAATCTTGGTGCCCAGCTCTTTTTCCAGCTTGACCCGCGATTCATCAAAGGCCTGAGTCCAGCCGCCATCATTGCGCGGGCTGATGTAGACCATGGCGATCTTGGCCGGTTTTTCCAGAGTCAGACCCTCTGCCGAAGCGCCGTGTGCCAGCCCGAGCAATACCGCCGCTGCCAAGCTGTGCTTTAGAAATCTGTTGAGCATTGTTGATCATCCTGATGGTTGGCTAGCGAGAAACAGACAAGGAATTCAAAGCATGAAATTGATGCGAAACACGTTCTTTTCCGGGTCCAGCAGCACCGCCTGGTACCAGTTGTAATACGTCAGGTAAGGCGCCTTGATCAGCGTCGCGCCCCTGGCCTGTGCCAAAGGCACAAGGCGCTCGACCTCAGCCTGGGAAGTGACGTCGATATTGAGCAGAAACTTCACGCCGCTGCTGTCGGCGTACTCCCCAAGCCCGAGCAGTTCGTAGGCTTCAGGGGCGTTGAAACCGATGCATGACTTGCCGGTGTCCAGGCCACGAAAGATCGGCGAGCGAATCGCCTCGATCTCCGGAAAGCCAAACAGCTGCGCGTAGAAATCACTCAGGGCAACAATGTCGCGAGCAAATACGTTGACGTAGGAAAGGTTGTTCATCAGGCCACCTTGCTGCCGCCAAAGGTGGTCTGCTTGACGAATTTCGACAGCAGATGATCGCCAGACGTTACCGGCGCATGACGCGGTTGTTCGCCCTCGACCAGGCAACCCGGCAGGCAGGTAATCAGAGCGTCGTAGTTGGGCTGATGGAAAAACACCAGAGACTGACGGCGGTTGTCGGACTCACTTTCCAGCGGCGGATTGACCACCCGGTGCAAGGTGGAAATCCACCGGTCATTGGTCCAGAGCATCATCAGATCGCCGATATTGACCACGAAACCGTCTTCGACATAGGGCACCTCCACCCACTCCCCCGACTGATTGCGTACCTGTAAACCGCCGAGCGCACTGTCCGGACGGACGATGGTCATGCTGCCGTAATCGGTATGGGCACTGGCCCGCATCTGCCCGGCTTCCACTTCCGACTTAATGTCCGGGTAACTCAGGCTGCGGAACATGCTGATGTGGCGGTCGATGGTCTTGTCGAAAAAATCCTCGTCCAGTTCCAGGGCCAGGGCAAAGATGCGCATCATCGTGGCCGCCAGTTCGCTCATCGCGTTGAAATACTCGCGGTAGGCCTCCTGAAAACCCGGCAGCAGGGATTCAGGTGGCCATACATTGGGCGCGAAATGGGAACCGGCAATTGCGTTGTGGTAGTAGTCCTCATCCGGCACATCGCTGGGGCCGATGGAGAAGGATTCTTTCAGGTCTCCCGGGGCACTTTCTTCCAGGGAATAGGACAGGCTTTCTTCAGCAATCGCGCTGTAACCGCGCACCATCTCAGGGCTGGGCCGGTCGACCTTGCGCTTCTCGGCCAGAGGCAAATCGAAGAAAGCACGGGTCAGCGTGGAGACTCGCTGGATCAGCTCGGCAGGGATCTGATGATGGGTGATTACCAGAAAACCAATGTCCTTGCAGGCCTGACTCACCTTGCGCGCTACGTCGGCCTTGCCCTCAGGCCGACCGGAAAAAAACGGTGCCAGATCAATGATGGGCACGGATTGCAGGGTCATACGACTCACTCCTCTCTCGACACGACATGGAACATGCACCGGGAAACCGGCCTGAATGTGCGAGGGAGAAAAGCAGTAACTGTGCCAGTATCCGAATTGCTATGGCTTTCAGCGAGTTAACGATTTATCGGGATAAAAACAGATCAAATGGTCCGAAGCAGAGCACTTGGTTTGGGCGCGATAGCACGAAAAGCGGGCATGGAGGTTGAGGTGGGTCAAAGAGGCGGATTGTTTGCACGATTCACATTAATGGGTAGCTCCCTCTAGTTGCAGTCCCAATAAAAAACACATTCCTTCCCCCTAATGCATCGAATACAATTCAAATATCGCCATAAACCAAAATATGCACCGTATAGGATGCACTATCAGATGAACGACATAGGGTTGCTGATCAAAACCTTGCGCAAAGGCGCTGGCCTTTCCCAGGCGCAACTCGCCCAGCGTCATGGCATGAGTCGCGCAACCATTTCGGGGATCGAGAACAACACCATCCCGGAAGTCGGTATCCGCAAGGTTGCGGCGATCCTTGAAGGCCTTGGCTACGAATTGACGGCAGCGCCCAAACGTCGGCGCAAGACCCTTGATGAGCTGAAATCGGAAAACATTCATGAGTAGTCAGACTGACAGGCTCTACATCGGCGTTGGCGGTATCGCTGCCGGAGCGCTGGGGCGTAGCGGTGTGAACAACCGCGACTCGGTATTCACCTATAACCAGGGCGTAGCGGATGAGGACGCAGTCTCCTTGACCATGCCTGTGCGCCTGGAGAGCTATCACTGGGAGTTCGGGATCCATCCCCTGTTCGAGATGCACTTGCCCGAGGGGCACCTGAAAAACGAAATCATGCGGCGCTTTAGCAAATCAGTGCGTGGCTTTGACGACTTCGCACTACTGGGCATCGTCGGCCCCTACCAGCTGGGGCGAATCAGCGTAGCCCACAGCCCCGATGACGAGTCGTTGCCTGAGATTAAACTCTCCGAACTGCTGGTCCATGACGGTGCGGAAGATCTGTTCGACAACCTGATGAAGACTTATGCCGCCTACTCCGGGGTTTCGGGCGTTCAGCCCAAGGTGTTGGTGCGAGATGCTGGCGATCAGGCTGCCGACATTGGACGAATCACCCACCGCGGCGCCACGCACCTGTTGAAGACGTTTAATGGTGAGGATTTCCCTCAACTGGCAGCCAATGAATTTTTCTGCATGCGGGCGGCGCTGCATGCCGGTTTGGCTGTGCCTGAATTCCAGTTGAGTCGTCAGGGCAAGTTACTGGTTGTGAAACGGTTCGACGTTTCCGACAAGGGCTACCTTGGGTTTGAAGATATGTGTGTGTTGTCGGGATGGGGGACGAGCAAGAAGTACGACGGCAGCTATCAGGGATGCGCGAGGCAGATCCAGTCCTACGTCACACCCTCACGGGTAACCAAGGCACTGGAAGACTTCTTCATGATGGTGGCGCTTTGTGCCGGCATCCAGAATGGCGACGGGCACTTGAAAAACTTCGGCTTGCTCTATGAGAACTGTGCCGAAGACGCTGACATCTGGCTGGCGCCCGCTTATGACCTGGTGACGACCACCGTGTACGAGGGTAATGACATTATGGGGTTGTTGCTGGGCGGCTCAAAAGCCTGGCCAAAGCGCAAAATGCTGGTCCAGTTCGGCCGCACCTCATGCAGTTTGACAGAGGCTCGCTGCAACGAACTGCTCGCCAGAGTCGGCAATGGCATGAACCGGGCGATGACCGAGCTTCTGGACTATCAAAGCACCCACCCGGAGTTCGAGGTGGTAGGAGGAAAAATGGCTGCCGCCTGGGCTGCTGGGTTGGCGAGAAGTATTACACCGGCGTAATTTTTCCAATGATTACGCCAACAGGTCAGCCGACACGGCCGTGGTGTATCCGTCATCTCAGACAGCCCGCGGGCGAATGCCGTTGAGGATCAGCCCCTGCAGGTTTTCCAACGTCTGGGCGAAGAATTCAGGGTCGGCGAGGGTCTTGCCGGTCACGGCATTTATCTGGCTGGCGAAATCGGCGTAGTGCTGGGTCGTGGCCCACAGGGAAAAGATCAGGTGGTGCGGTTCGACCGGCGCCAACTTGCCCGCCTCTATCCAACCTTGAATCACACTGACCTTGGCTTCGACGATATCCCGCAGCGGTTGCTCCAGTTCAGCCAGCATCAACGGCGCGCCCTGGATGATTTCCAGGCAAAACAGCCGGGATTCGGCGGGATGATCGCGGGAGAGTTCCAGCTTGACCCGGATGTATTCGCTGATCGCCTCAATCGGATCCTGCTCGGCACTGAAACCGCGCAACGGCTTGAGCCACACGTCCAGCAACTGGCGCAGCACGCTGGTATACAGCTCTTCTTTACTGGCGAAGTAATAAAGCAGATTGGTTTTGGACACATCAGCCATGCTCGCCACCTGATCCAGGCTGGTGCCGTGCAAACCAAATCGGGAAAAGACTTCAAGCGCCGCATCAAGGATGACCGTGCGCTTGCCTTCAATCAGACGCAGACGCCGATTGACCGTCGTGGTACTGGCGGCTCGGGTGCTCTTGCCTTTCGCGGCAGGCTTGGCTTTGACGGTTTTCGCTGGAGGCTTGTTGTTCACGTTCACGACCGGATCTATCTGGAATACCGGGGCACTTTACCTTGTGTGGTGGGGTTGGGGTAAAGCGCTGCGACGGTTGCGGTGCACTGTGGGACCGGCTTTAGCCGGGAAGGCGGTATTCCAGGCGACAAATATCGGGGGGATGTACCGGCCTCTTCCCGGCTAAAGCCGGTCCCACAGGGGATCGCACTCCCATGCAAGACATCTTTCCCCTGCCCCATCCCCGTGCACCACGCACAAACCAAGTGCTCTAACGTAGACCAAATGGTCTGAAACAATCACCGCATTTACACCAACTCCTTGTTTTAAAAAGACAATCAAAAACTGGCCTGCTTCATGCAAAACCACTTGTGTCGCGTGCTGCCGGGGTACACCGGGGCGCTATTCAATGTCATCGCATGCAAGAGGCCTTCTCATGGATATTGGTATCTTCATCCCCATCGGCAACAACGGCTGGCTGATTTCCGCCAATGCGCCGCAGTACATGCCGACCTTCGAGCTGAACAAGCAAATCGTGCAGAAGGCCGAGCATTACGGCTTCGAGTTTGCGCTGTCGATGATCAAACTGCGGGGCTTCGGCGGCAAGACCGAGTTCTGGGAACACAACATGGAGTCGTTCACCCTGATGGCCGGCCTTGCGGCTGTCACCAGTCGCATCCATCTGTTCGCCACCGTCGCCACCCTGACTATCCCGCCGGCCATCGTTGCGCGCATGGCGGCCACCATCGATTCGATTTCCAACGGCCGCTTCGGGGTCAATCTGGTCACGGGCTGGCAGAAACCGGAATACGAGCAAATGGGCATGTGGCCGGGGGATGAGTTCTTCTCGACGCGCTACGAATACCTGGCCGAATACGCTCAGGTGCTGCGCGATCTGTGGAGCACCGGGCACTGCGACCTCAAAGGCAAATACTTCACCATGAACGACTGCCGGGTCAGCCCAAAACCCCAGGCCGACATGAAGCTGATCTGCGCCGGGCAGAGTGAAGCGGGCATGGCGTTTTCTTCGCAGTACGCCGATTACAACTTCTGCTTCGGCAAGGGCGTGAACACCCCAATGGCCTATGCGCCGACCGCCGCCAAGCTGATCGAAGCCAATGAAAAAACCGGGCGCAATGTCACCTCCTGCCCGCTGTTCATGATCATTGCCGACGACACCGACGAAGCCGCCCGCGCTCGCTGGGAACACATCAAGGCAGGCGCCGACGAAGAAGCCATCGCCTGGCTCAGCGACAAAGGCTCGGCGGACAAGAGCCCCGGTTCGAACATGCGCCAGATGGCCGACCCCACCTCGGCGGTGAACATCAACATGGGCACGCTGGTGGGCTCCTGGGCCTCGGTAGCAAAAATGCTCGACGAGGTCTCAACCGTCCCTGGCACCCAGGGCGTGATGCTGACCTTCGATGATTTCGTCAAGGGCGTGGAAGACTTCGGCCAGAAGATCCAGCCGCTGATGACCTGCCGCCAACACATCAACCTGCTCAAGGAAACAGCCTGATGAATGCACCTGCCTCTGTGTCCGGCTACCTGTTGCCGGACGCCCCGGACACGGCCAAGGTATTGCCAGCTCGGCCTGAATCCCTGAGCCTGAAAGCCAGCGAAACCGCGCTGATTGTGATCGACATGCAGAACGCCTACTCGACAGCGGGCGGTTATCTGGATCTGGCGGGCTTCGATGTCAGCAGCACCGGCCCGGTCATCGCCAACATTCAAACCGCCCTGACGGCGGCGCGGGCGGCGGGCATCCAGGTGATCTTTTTCCAGAACGGCTGGGATTCGGATTATGTGGAAGCAGGCGGCCCCGGCTCGCCCAACTGGCACAAGTCCAATGCCCTGAAAACCATGCGCAAGCGCCCGGAATTGCAAGGCACGCTACTGGCAAAAGGCGGTTGGGACTACCAATTGGTGGACGAACTGCAACCCCAGCCCGGCGATATCGTGTTGCCGAAAACCCGTTACAGCGGCTTCTTCAACACCAACTTCGACAGCGTGCTGCGCAGCCGTGGCATCCGCAATCTGGTGTTCACCGGCATCGCTACCAACGTCTGCGTGGAATCGACCCTGCGGGACGGTTTCTTCCTCGAATACTTCGGCGTGGTGCTGGCCGATGCCACCCACCAGGCAGGCCCCGCGTTCGCGCAACAGGCGGCGCTGTTCAATATCGAGACGTTCTTTGGCTGGGTCTCCAGCGTCGATGAGTTCTGCAGCACTTTCCAGACTGCATAAACCCCTTACTTGAGAGAACTATCCATGACCAAGAAAGCAATCATTCCGGCCGGCACCAGCAAACCTATCGCGCCCTTCGTTCCCGGCTCCATGGCTGATGGCGTGTTGTATGTATCCGGCACCCTGCCCTTCGACAAGGACAACAACGTGGTCCACGTCGGCGATGCCACGGCCCAGACCCGTCATGTACTGGAGACCATCAAAAGCGTGATAGAAACCGCTGGCGGCACCATGGATGACGTCACGTTCAACATGATCATGATCAAGGACTGGGCCGACTACGCCAAGGTCAACGAGGTGTATGCCGAGTACTTCGCCGGGGAAAAACCAGCCCGCTATTGCATCCAGTGCGGCCTGGTGAAACCCGAGGCGCTGATCGAAATCGCCAGCATCGCCCATATCGGCTGAGTCCGACGTTCACGTCAAATAAGCAGACGCATGAACGCCTGCACTGGAGTCTTGCATGCATTATGAAATCCTCGGCAGTCAGGCCCCCGATGCGTCGACGCTGGTCTTGAGCTCCGGGCTTGGCGGTTCGGCGCGTTTCTGGGCGCCGCAATTACCGGTGCTCGAAGAACACTATCGCGTGGTGGTTTACGATCAGGCCGGCACCGGTCGCAGCCCGGCGAAGCTTGCCGAGGACTATTCGATTGCGAGCATGGCGGGCGAGCTGCTGGACCTGCTCGACAGCATCGGCGTCGAGCACTGCCATTTCATCGGTCACGCTTTGGGTGGCTTGGTAGGCCTGGAGTTGGCCCTGCAACGTCCGCAATTGCTGCACAGCATGGTATTGATCAATGCCTGGAGCAGCCCAAACCCCCACAGCGCCCGCTGCTTTGCCGTGCGCAAGAACTTGCTGCGTGACAGTGGCCCCGCCGCTTATGTGCAGGCCCAGGCGCTGTTTTTGTACCCCGCCGACTGGATCGCCGAACACAGCGCGCAACTGGCTGAAGATGAAGCCCACGCGCTGGCGCACTTTCCCGAGACCGACAATCTGCTTCGACGCATTGCCGCGTTACAGGCCTTCGATATTGAAGATCGCCTGGCTAGCATCCACACCCCCACCCTGCTGATCGCCAACCGCGACGACATGCTGGTGCCCTGGCAGCGCTCGCAGCATTTGGCCGACAACCTGACTGCCGGGAAACTGGTGTTGCTGGAATACGGAGGCCACGCTTCAAGCGTCAGCGATGTGCAGCCATTCAACCGTGTACTGCTCGATCATCTGGCCAGCCAGGCCTGAACGGAGATTTCCCCATGCAAGCTTGCGAACTTCTTGCCGTGGCCCAGACGCTGCTGCCCATCCCGCAACAGGACTACCGCGATGCCATGGCCGGGCTGGCCGCGGCTGTCAATGTGATCACCACCGATGGCGCCCATGGCCGCTGTGGTTTCACGGCCACGGCAGTGTGCAGCGTCACCGACTCACCGCCGACCTTACTGGTCTGCCTGAACCGCTCGGCGTCGGTGCATGCGGCGCTGACGGCCAATGCGACACTGTGCGTCAACACCCTGAGCTGCGACCAGCAGGCGCTGTCCAATCTGTTCGGCGGCAAAACCCCGATGGCCGAACGTTTCGCTGCCGGGCAATGGCAAACCTGGGTGACCGGCTCGCCGGTGCTGGAAGGTGCGGCGGCTTCGTTCGATTGCCGGGTGAGCCAGACCGTGAGCGTCGGCACCCATGACATTCTGTTCTGCGAAGTGCTGGCGTTGAGTCGCCAGAAGGATGCGCCGGGGTTGGTGTATTTCGACCGGGCTTATCATGGGGTTGGGGTTGCGGGATGATTTCTTGACTGTAGGAGCTGCCGCAGGCTGCGAAAGCGGTGTGTCAGGCAGACTGGTTCGCAGCCTTCGGCAGCTCCTACAGGTGAAACACAAAATCACTCAACCCGCTTGATCGACACCACTTCGAAATATTTGTACTTCTCTTTGGCAGCCGCTTTACGGGCTTCCTGCTCGGCGTCGAAGGTGCTCAGAGTTTTGGCTTCATGGACATACAGCGTTTCCTCGCCTTCGAATTCCTTGGTCACCCGCAACGTAACCACTAGGGCTGGGGACAAACGCTTGGTTTTCGCCTTTGGCTTTGGCGCAGGCGCAGCTATCACCACCGGTTCTGGCTCAGGCTCAGGCTCGGCCACTTTTTCAGGGGCAGGCTCAAACAGGGGTTCAGGCTCGGCGGGGGCCGCTGGTGTTGCCGATGAAGGAACATCCAGACCCAGCGCACGGCGCATATCGTCTTCGGTCAACCCTGTGCTCATGTGCAGCGTTCTCTATATCAGTGATCAATGGGCGCGATGATCAACAGCCACGACGGAAAAAACAAGCCCGCGATGCACGGCGGTTCAGCAACCGCCCGCAAAGCCGCCATCTAGAGCTATCGGCCATTGGTTCGTGACAACCGCGCCCCGGTCCACTAGATTAGGCGCCCCGAAAAGACCCGTGGCTTTTCGCGCCTCAAACCTGAAATAGTGAAATTCAATGCTCGATTCCCAGACAAACGAATCCGTGACCTCTTCCAAGCTGGAGTATGAAAACTCCATCGGTCTGTCCCAGCACGTGCCTCAGGCCAAGACCATCAGCGAGATGGTCCTCGATGCGTTTCAGACCGCCAAGGAAAGTGAAGAAATTCGCCAGTTGCGCGCGGCGATCCGTCAGGCCCAGGACAACCTGGACGACGACCAGGCTTACGAGCTGATGGGCGAACTCAAGCGCCTCAAGGATGCTGAAGCTGCCGACAGCGCAGCCCTGGCCGACTTGAGCACGCAGTTCCCGATCAGCCGGATTCTGTCCAGCTATAAAGATGATCCGGCCTTTCAAGAGCTGGTCTACAGCCTGGCTCTGAAGGTGCTGAACCATACCCATCAGGCGATCAGCAACCCGAGCGCCGGCAAAAGCAAAACCGCCCGCGCCAAGAAAGAATCCGAAATCTACACCATCAGCAAGGACGGCCAGAGCGTCAGCCTGCCCCTGCGCACGCCCCGCTCCAGGCTGAACGTCGACCGAGAAGCCCTGGAGTTCCTCGGGTTTGTGTTTGTCGGCGAAGGTGACGAGGCCGAGCTGCAAAGCGAAACGTTCACCGACAGCGAAGGCACCGAGCTGCCAGTGACCCGTAAAAACATCGTGACCGCTCTGCAACAGGGCAAGGCGTTTGAGGGGTATAGCATCGGTTGATGGCGTTTCTGTTGGAGCGAGGCTTGCCCGCGAAAAATATTGATGCGGTATACCTGAAACGCCGCGCTTGCTGATTCGCGGGCAAGCCTCGCTCCAACAGAAGTTTACGGCTCGAACTATGACGCCATCGTCGCCGCCTGATTACCACCCTGCTCTGCAATCGCTGACAACTTCTCATCCGCACCCTTTTCTTCCTGGAGGGTGTCGCCCAGCAGCTTGGCCGCGTCCTTCATGCCTAGCTGCTTAGCCATGGCGATCAACGTACCGTAAGCCGCAATCTCGTAATGCTCGACTTTCTGGCAAGCGCCAATCAACGCCGCGTCCAGCACTTCACCTTTCTCGATTTCCTCAAGCAATTCCTTGCTCTCCTCGACCAACCCTTCCATGGCCGCGCACTTCATGCGTTTTAGCTTGAGTTCGCCCTGCTCCACTAATTGATCAATACGCTCGATCTGCCCGTAGGTTTCCTCCAGATGCGCCTCGAACGCTTCTTTCAAAAGCGGGTTGGTGGACGCCCGCGCCAGTCGGGGGAGTGCTTTGGTGATCTGCTTTTCAGCGCTGTAGACGTCTGAAAGCTCATGAATGAACAGATCGGCAACAGTCGTTCTTGTGCTTGTCTTGGCCATGTCGGCACCTCATTGAAAATGATGGTAGATGGACGTGAAACCGTTGCGAAAACCACACCTGCATCACGCAACTGTCAATGGAGTGGAGTAACGCTCCTGCCCGAGCGTTCAGGCCTTTACAGAAAAATGCCGACGAAATGCCCTAACCACCCTGTCACGCTCAAGAACCCCAACGCCGCGCCGATAGCCGTGTACCACAAAAACAATTAGTAGCATTTGTACGTATCTGCCAAAAAAACCCCGGCATATGACCGGGTGTAAGCCAGAACTGCAATCGGAGCGCAGATGAACATCAAACAGAAACTGACGTGGGCATTCGCAGTGATCGCATGTTTGCCGATCGTTGTAGTGGCCAGCATTGTCATCATCAATTTGCGCAGTGATGCGACCGAGGGCTTTACCGACAGCAGCGGCCGGGAAATCCGTCAGGTTGCCAATGCCATGCAATTGTTCTTCGACGGCATCAGCCAGAACGTCGAGTACCTGGTTGCCAACCCGCTACTGACGGGTGCGGGCAATGGCCTCAAGAGCTTCATGACCCCTGATCAGCAGAAAGCGCCGGAATCGGAAGCGGACAAGAACATCATTGCGCTGTTCAATCAGATGGGCGTGAGCCATCCCTCGTACTCCTACATTTCCTACGGCCTGGCCAACGGTACTTATGTGCCGTGGCCTGAAGGTCAGAAATTCGGTGACTACGACCCACGTGTGCGCCCTTGGTACAAGGCAGCCCTGGCCAACCCGGGCAAAGTGGTGCGCAGCGACGCCTATTATTGGGCGGCTGACGACGCGGTCATGGTCAACACCGGCCGCACCATCACCAATGCCCTGGGCAACCCCGGCGGCGTGGTGGGCATCGACGTGACGCTCAAGCAGCTGACCAGCATCGTCAAGCAGATCAAGCTCGGCGAAAGCGGTTACCTGATGCTTCTGGAAAAGAGCGGCAACATTCTGGTCGATCCCCGCAAGCCTGAGCACAACTTCAAGAAAATCGCCGACCTGGGCCCAGGCTACGCCGAGCTGGCCAAAGTCAGCAGTGGTCTTGTGGAAGTCGAACTCGATGGCGAACGCTACATGGCCAACGTGTTTCCTTCCGAGCAACTGGGCTGGAACTTCATTGGCTTGATCAAACAGGATGAAGTCATGAGTTCGGCCACACGCCTGACCTGGCTGATTGCGGTGATCGCCGCTGTCCTGGCACTGGTATTCGCGATTCTCGGCGCCAGTTTCGCCTCGCTGATCGTGCGACCCATCAGCAGCGTGGCCACCGGCCTGGAAGGTATCGCCCAGGGCGAAGGCGATCTGACCCGCAGCCTGGATGTGCGCGGCAACGATGAAACCGCCCAACTGGCCAACTGGTTCAACAAATTCCTGGCGGCGATCCGCAACCTGATCCAGAGCATCGGTCAGGCGGCGAACAAGATTCTCGACACCTCCACCAGCTCGACCCAGGTGTCGAACAACATGGCCGACGCCGCCGAGCGTCAGCGTGAAGCGGTGGACATGGTTTCCACGGCTTTCCATGAAATGGTCGCCACCGCCAACGAAGTCGCCCGCTCCTGCAGCCAAGCCGCTGACTCGGCCGACAACGGCCAAAGGCAAGCCAGGGAAGGCCAACAGCAAATCGATGATGCGGTGTCCAGCGTTGATCAACTGAGTGCTGAAATTTCCCAGTCGGCCACCGCCATGGTGCAGCTGGAAAAAGACAGCAACGCCATTCAGTCGATTCTCGACACCATCCGCTCCATCGCCGAACAGACCAACCTGTTGGCCCTCAACGCCGCTATCGAAGCGGCGCGTGCTGGCGAACAAGGTCGTGGTTTCGCGGTGGTGGCCGATGAAGTTCGCGCCCTGGCCAAACGTACCGCCGACTCAACGGCCGAGATCGATAACCTGCTGGGCACCCTGGCTCGTCGCACGTCGTCGGTGACGCAACAGATGAACGCCAGCCTCAACGTGTCCCAGCAATCGGTCGAGAAAATCAGCCAGGCGCGCAGCAGCTTTGGCCTGATCCGCGAATCGGTGGACGTCATCCGCGACATGAACACCCAGATCGCCACCGCCGCTGAAGAGCAGCACCACGTGGCCGAAGACATCAACCGACACATCAGCCAGATCCATGGCGATGCGCAGTTGGTGGCCGAACTGGCGGAATCGGCACGTGCCGACTCCCGCAGCCTGGCGGCGCTGTCCAGCGAACTGGACGGATTGGTCAAGCGTTTCAGGACCTGATTTTCCTGCAGGAGCGCGGCTGTCTTCCTGACGCCGCGCTGTCTCGCAGCAAACACGATCCCTGTAGTAGCGACCGGGGTGGCGCTCCACCGAGCGCCGCGAGGCCGCGATGGCGGCGTATCAGACAGACCGCTATCGCTGCCTAGCGGTGCTCATGAGCTCCCGGACCGAGGTGTGCCTGGGGAAACGCAAAACCTGTAGGAGTGAGCTTGCTCGCGATAAGGCCGGAACGGCCTTCAATCAGTTCGAATTTGAATCCATTGCCAGCGCTGCGCACTGGATCGCGAGCAAGCTCACTCCTACAGCTCTCGTAACCTCGGTGAGCTCCTTGTCGCCCATTTTGTACGGCACACCACGGCGTCTCTTCTAGCCTCCCCCAAACCTCGTAACATCCAGAAACATCCATGCCCTCACACAAATAGAAATAGTTCCCGTTAGAGACGTTATACTGTAACGAATCTATAAGGAAGCTCGAAATGCCCCCTCGTAAGATGGCCTCATTCGCAGGTCTCGCTTTTGGTCTTTTGGCCGATGCCAGCTTCGCCGACGCACCGCAACAAACCCTTGAGCTAGACACCATCACGGTGAACGCTGACGCCAACTATGAAACAGCCACCGGCCCGGTCAGCGGCTATCGCGCCACCCGTTCGGCCAGCGCCACCAAGACCGACACCGCGATCAAGGACATTCCTCAGGCCATCAGTGTCATTCCCGCCAGCGTGTTGAGCGATCTGGGCAGCCATAACGTGGAGCGCGCGCTGGACTACGCGGGGGGCGTGTCGAAGCAGAATAATTTCGGCGGCCTGACCCTTTACGAATACAGCATTCGCGGCTTTACCACGTCTGAGTTCTACAAGGACGGTTTCAGCGCCAACCGTGGCTACCCAAGCACCCCGGACGCCGCCAACGTCGAACGCATCGAAGTACTCAAAGGCCCCGCCGCCAGCCTCTATGGCCGAGGGGATCCGGGCGGCACCGTGAATATCGTCACCAAAAAACCCCAAACCGACGCCTTCACCACCCTGCAAACCAGCGCGGGCAGTTGGGATCGTTATCGCACGGCGCTAGACGTCAACGCCCCGCTCAACGAGGACAAAACCGTCCTGTCACGGGTCAACTTCGCCGTTGAAGACAACAACAGCTTTCGCGATCACGTTGAAAGCAAGCGAGTCTTTGTCGCGCCGACCCTGAGCTGGCAATTGAACCCGGACACGCACCTGTCGGTGGAAACCGAATTCGTGCGCCACAGCTCGACCTTCGACCGTGGCATCGTCGCCCCCAACAATAAGTGGAGCGGCATGTCCCGCCGAACGTTCCTCGGTGAGCCCAACGACGGCGATATCGATAACGACAACAACATGATTCAGGCCGCGCTGGAGCACCACTTGAATGACTTCTGGTCTTTGCGCCTGGCCAGCCACTACAAGGAAGGTGAGCTGTCGGGTTATGCCTCGGAAAGCCGGGCGCTGAATGCCGACGGTCATACCGTGAACCGCCGTTACCGCGAGCGGGACATGAATTGGCACGACAGCATCACTCAGCTGGAACTGCGCGGGCTGGTGGACATTGGCGGGCTGGAACATCAGTTGTTGATCGGCACTGAATACGAGAACTACCGCAAGAACGAGCGCGTCACCAACACCGCTGGCAGCCCTTACGCCATCGACATTTATCAGCCGGTTTATGGCCAGGCCAAACCCAACGGCGTGCGCTCTGGCACTGATTTCTTCGAACACGTGGAAAGCCAGGCGCTGAATCTGCAGGATCAGATTGTCTTCACCGACAAACTTCGCGGCATGATCGGCGCGCGTTTCGAGCACTTCGAACAAAGCACCGACGACTTCACCCGTAACGCCACCAGCAAACAGCGCCATGACGAAGTGACTTATCGCACCGGCCTGCTGTACCAGTTCATCCCGGAAATTGGCGTATTCGCCAACGCTTCCACCTCGTTCAAACCCAATAACGGGCTGGATGCTACGGGCAAGACCTTCAAACCCGAAGAAGGCGTGGGTTATGAAGCCGGGATCAAGACCGAGCTGTTCGACGAGCGCCTGAGCGCCACCCTCGCCGCCTTCCATATCGAGAAAGAAAACGTCCTGGCGCTGGATCCGGGAACTGATTCCAACCGTGCCATGGGCAAGGCCCGTAGTCAGGGTTTCGACCTGCAGTTCAACGGTCAGGTGACCGATGCCGTCCGAGTCATCGGCGCCTACGCCTGGATCGATGCCGAAGTCACCAAAGGCGATACGGCCATCCCCACCGGCAGCCGCATTCTGGGCGTCGCCAAACACAGCGGCAGCCTGCTGGGGGTTTACGAATTCCAGAACGGCCTTCTTAAAGGCTCAGACCTGGGTGCTGCCTTTACTTATGTGGGTGATCGTTCTGGCGAAGCAGGCGGCAGTTTCGAGCTGCCGGCTTACCACACCGTCGACCTGCTGGCCCATTACAAGGCCAGCAAGAATGTCACCGTGGGCCTGAATCTGAACAACCTGTTCGACGAGAAATACTACGAGCGCTCCTACAGCAACTACTGGGTCGCCCCCGGTGAACCGCGCAATTTGACTGTCAGCCTTTCCCTCAACCTCTGATCCATAAGGACTTACCATGCACTTCACAAAAAAGATCCTGGCCCTGAGCCTGCTCGGCGCCATTCATCAAGCCAGCGCCCACGGTCTGTGGACCGAAGAACGTCGCGGCAACATCGAAGTGGTCTACGGCCACGGCGCTGAGGACAGCAAGTTCAAGGCCGAAAAAGTCAGCGGCGCCTGGGCTTATGACGCGGGCGGCAAGATGATCCCGGTCACCGTCGAACGCCTGGCCGACCATGCCCGGCTGGTGCCTTTGAGCCATCCTGCGGTGATGTCGGTGGCGTTGAACAACGGCATGTGGTCGCAAACCGCCGACAAGAAATGGACCAACGAAGGCCGCACCAAAGTGCCCGGCGCGGTAACGGCGCTGCAGACCTTCAAATACAGCCTGGCGATCTACGAACCGGGTGTGAAGCTGCCGAACCTGAAGGGGTTGAAGCTGGTGATCGTGCCGCAAGCCGATCCATTGAGCGTCGGGCCGGGCAAACCGTTGCCGGTGAAGGTGCTGCTCGATGGCAAGCCGTTGGCGGGGATCAAGCTGATTGGCGACTACCGCAGCCAACCGGACGTGGTCAGCGCCACCACTGACGCACAGGGCCTGGCGACTGTCGTGGTGCGCAACGAAGGCCTGAACATCATCGCTGCCGAAACCGTGGTGAAGGTCAGCGGCAATCCGGACATCGACGAACAAGGGCTGTTTACGTCGCTGACCTTCCTGGGTGAAGCGCATCACGAGTGATAAACGAAAAACCGGCCTCCCTGCAAAGGCGCAGGCCGGCTTGGTCCACATCAGTGGGAGATTCTATGTTTGCCTGCATTGTGGGACCGGCTTTAGCCGGGAAGACGGCATTTCTGGCGACGCATGTGCAGCGCATGCACCGACCTCTTCCCGGCTAAAGCCGGTCCCACATCGAAACGCGTTCGTCTGTGGAACGCGCATACTTTTGCCACTATTAAAAATACTTCAACCACGCAATATCCTTGCGCCGCGCCTTGAAGCTGGCGAATGCCTTGACTGCCGGGAACAGGCCCACGGCCAGTAGTGCCGAGCAGAGCCACACCGCACCCACCGAATCAAAGCCGAAATAATCACCCTTGTTCGCACCCCAGATCGCCACGGCAATCAGGTACAGAATCTTCAGCACATACAAATGCAGCAAGTAGAAGAACATCGGGGCTGCGCCGAACACCAGCAGCGGCTTGAGCCACACCCGCCCTGCCGCCCGCTCGAACCACACCAGCAACAGCAGGCCGATCCCCAGGGTCAGGCAAACGAACATCAGCGACGGCGGGTATTTGGTGATGTTGAAAAAACTCATCACGGTCTGCACGGCAGTTTCGCCGAACGCCCACGGCTTCTCGCCATAGCCATTGAGCAAGCGCAGGCTGAAGAACAACGCCAGCAAACCCAGGCCAGAGGCAATCAGGCGGTTCTGACGTTTGCGGGCATCAGCGCCAGCGGCAAACCACGGCCCGGCGGCATAACCCAACGCGATCACACCGATCCACGGCAGCACCGGGTACGACGTGCGCAGACGCAGCCCGTCCCACGGCATCAGCCAACCCCGATCATGCAGGATCGCCCAAGGCACATACATCACCGAATCCTTGGCGAAATGCACACCATCGAGCAGGTTATGCCCGGCAATGATCACCACACCCAGGCCCACCAGCGCCGCTCTTGGCAACTTCACCAGAATCGCCAACGCCACCATGCTCAACCCAATCGCCCAGATCACCTGGAGATAGACCGAAGTCGCCGGGAACTGGAAGGTCCAGGCGAAGTTGACCAGAGTGAACTCCAGCACGATCAGGAACAGACCGCGCTTGAACAGAAAGCCCGAAACCTCGCCTTTGCCGTAGCGCTCGCCATACAGGAACGCAGAAAGCCCGGTCAGGAAAATGAACAACGGCGCACACAAATGCGCCAGGGTGCGGCTCAGGAACAGGTCTGGCGGCGTGGTGACGACGTCCATGGGGTCCGAGACCTGCAAATGCAGCAGGAAGGTTTCGCGAACATGATCAAGCAGCATGAAAAGAATGATCAGGCCGCGCAACGCGTCGATCGATTGCAATCGCGTGGAAGCCAACGGCTTCAGAAGTTGGGTCGTCATCGAGAAACTCATGGTGAGGGGTTGGTGCAGAAACGGCTGGTATGAATAGAACGAAGAACTGCGGGTGATCTTAAGAAAGACACGAAGATGTTATGTTATATCAACAACAAGAACAACCACAGATCCCTGTAGGAGCTGCCGAAGGCTGCGAAAGCCATCTTTCCTGTGACTCCGCTATTCGCAGCCTGCGGCAGCTCCTACAGAGGCGCATGCACCCTGCCAACCGCCATAACGTTATGCACTAATGTTATTTAAAAAAATTCTTTTATACCTATATCGTCAACTCCAACGCTTAACCCCTCCCCTGTTAACGCTGGAGCACGGCATGCCAAAAACCACTACAGGTCGCCCTCGACTATCGCGCCTCGCCACCTCCCTTAGGCTGGCCGCTACGCTGTTGACTGGCAGCCTTGCCATGCCGACGGTGGCTCAGGCTGAAGGGCAGCTGCGCATTGCCGAGCAGTTCGGCATCGTTTATCTGCTGCTCAATGTCGTACGCGACCAGAACCTGATCGAGAAGCATGGCAAAGAGGATGGCGTGGACATCAAAGTCGACTGGACGCAGCTGTCCGGCGGTGCAGCAGTCAATGACGCGCTGCTGGCGGGTTCAGTGGACATTGCCGGAGCTGGCGTCGGGCCGCTGCTGACCATCTGGGATCGAACCCACGGCAAACAGAACGTCAAGGCCGTGGCTTCGCTGGGCAACTTCCCGTATTACCTGGTTAGCAACAACCCCAACGTGAAGACCATTGCGGACTTCAATGAGAAGGATCGCATCGCTGTGCCAGCAGTGAGCGTGTCGGTGCAGTCGCGTTACCTGCAATATGCCTCGGCCAAATTGTGGGGCGATGCCGAATATGCGCGGCTCGACAAATACACGATCAGCCTGCCCCACCCGGATGCCGCAGCGAGCATCATTGCCGGTGGCACAGAACTAACCGGGCACTTCTCCAACCCGCCGTTCCAGGAACAGGAAATCCAGGCCAAGGGCGTGCATGTGGTGCTTAACACTTACGACCTGCTGGGGCCGAACTCGCCAACCTTGCTGTTCGCGACCGAAAAATTCCGCAACGAAAACCCCAAGACCTACAAGGCATTCATCGAAGCCTTGAGCGAAGCCGAAGACTTCATTCGCAAGGATAAAGGCGCGGCAGCGGACACTTACATTCGGGTGACCAAAGCCAAAATCGATCGGGAAGCCTTGCTGAAAATCATCGACAACAAGGATTTCGACTTCACGATTACCCCGAAAAACACCTACCCACTGGCTGAATTCCTGCACCGCGTCGGCGCGATCAAGAACAAACCGGCGTCGTGGAAGGATTACTTCTTCCAGGATGCCAAGCCGTTGCAGGGTAGCTGAGCCGCAACCCCGTAGGACTGTAGGAGCTGCCGCAGGCTGCGAAAGCGGTGGATCAGACAAACCGCCTTCGCAGCCTGCGGCAGCTCCTACAGCAGCACTTACAGCCAGCGCCTAGCCAGCACCTACGGAAATAAATTACTCACTCCCCCGCAACCCACCTCCCAACTCATCCCGACACTTGAGCAAGGCTTTCTCGATGTTGTCCCTGGCCTGGGCAATTCGCCAGGCAGGGCCTGCGACATCGATGGAGTAGAAGCCCTGCGGGGTTTGCAGACTCACGGCCACCGAAGCCACACCCTGGGTGTGTTCTTCGTTGCCAAAGGCGATGCCCGTGCTGCGGATCTCTTCAAGCTGCTCAAGCAATTGCGGCAAGCTCAAGGTATTGGGCGTCAACGCCTTGATCTTGCGGCCGATCAGTTTGATTACCGCCTCATTGTCCATCCTTGCCAACAAGGCTTTGCCGCCGCCGATGCCATAAATGTTCAGCAAGCCTCCGGGCCCCGAAGACACCCGCAACGAATGGCTGGAAATGACCGTATGGAGGATCAACAGCTCGGCACCGGCCGCACTGGACAGCACGATGGTTTCGCCGGTTTCGGCGCCCAGGTTTTCCAGATACGGCCTCGCCTTCTGCACGATGTCCACGTGGCTGCGAGACGCCAGACGCATCAACGCTGGTCCCAGGCAAATCCCGCCCCGGCCATGAACCTCCAGCAACTCTTCCAGGGCCAGCGCCTCGACCAACCGCTGCACCGTGGAACGAGGCAAACCACAACGCTTGGCGATTTCCCCCAGGCTCAAGCCCGCAGGCTCACCTTCCAGGCTGCGCAGGATCGCCGCAGCCCGAGAAATCACCTGAACGCCACCGCGATCCGAATCCGTAGCTGTCATGACACACCTTGTTATATGTATTACTGATTGATACAGTGTACCGCCTAACAGGTCATACCTGAACAGCCGTTACAGGATTTTTAACGTGTCATCCGTTCCTACGCCACCCGCGCCCGCTCCATTCACGTCCCGCCTGGCCCTCGGCCTGATCGGGGTGTTGATTGCCGCCCTGACGTCCGGCATCAATGATCGGGTCACGGACATCACCCTGGCGGACATTCTGGGGATTTACGGCCTGGAACATGACCAGGGCACCTGGATCAGTTCGGTGTACGCTGCTGCCGAAGTCTCGGCCATGCTGCTCGCGCCGTGGTTCGCGGTGACCTTTTCACTGCGCCGCTTCGCCATCGTCGCCACCTTTGCCTTCACCCTGTTCGGCGCGATCATCCCGTTCGCCCCCAACCTGGAAAGCCTGATTACCCTGCGCGTACTGCAAGGGCTGGCCGGTGGTGCATTGCCGCCGTTGCTGATGACTGCCGCGCTGCGTTTCCTGCCCTGGCACATCAAGCTGTACGGGTTGTCGGCTTACGCGCTGACTGCAACCTTCGGCCCGAATCTGGCGATGCCTTTGGCCGCACTCTGGACTGAAGGCGTCGACTGGCGAATGGTGTTCTGGCAAATTATTCCGTCCGGCCTGATTGCTGCCGCGCTAATCGCCTATGGCCTGCCGCAAGATCCTCTGCGTCTGGAACGCTTCAAACAGGCCGACTGGCGCGGCGCATTGCTGGGGGTCAGCGGCGTCACCATGTTGATCATCGCCCTCACCCAGGGCGAACGTCTGGACTGGCTCAATTCGCCGCTGATCACGTTTTTGCTGTTGGGCGCTGCGTTGTGCCTCCCGGCCTTTCTGATCAACGAATGGTTTCACCCGCTGCCGCTGTTCAAACTGCAATTGCTGAAAAGACGCAACTTCAGCTATGGCCTGGCCACTCTGTGCCTGTTCATGTTTGTCGGTCTGGCCGGCAGTGCGATACCGGCGGGTTACCTGACCAACATCCAGGGTTATCGCCCGCTGCAGACCATGCCTACCGCGTTGATCATTGCCTTGCCACAGCTGTTGATCGCGCCCTTGGTGGCCTTGATGATCAACCGCAACTGGGTCGATTCGCGCTACGTGATCGCCTTCGGCCTGGGCCTGCTGACCCTCGCTTGCATTGGCGGCTCGCTGATCACCAGCGAGTGGATCCGCGATGATTTCTACGCCCTGCAAATGCTGCATACCTTTGGCCAACCCATGGTGGTGGTGCCGCTGCTGATGAATGCCACCGGCGTGATTCAACCACTGGAAGGCCCGTTCGCGTCGTCCATGGTCAACACCCTGCGCGGCCTGTTCTCGGTGATTGCCGGGGCGACGCTGGAAAACTTCGTTACCCATCGCGAGCATTTCCATTCCAACGTGCTGCTCGATGGCGTCGGCTCACGCTTGCAGGGGCTTGATCCGCTACAAACCGCGCAGAGCACCGCCGCCCTGGCCCGTCAGGTCAAAGAGCAGGCCTTCGTCTTGAGTTACAGCGACGCCTTCCTCGCGCTGCTTTTCGTCATCGGCGTTTTGCTGGTCATCCTCGTGACCTTGCCCAAGCGCGCCTATCCACCGCAACCTCCGGTACCGTCATGAAACAGCATAGAACCGCCCTCTCCCTTGCCGGCATCGCCATCGTCGTCTGCGCCGTTTACATCGGCTATCGCCTGCTCAGCGGCGGCAGCGTGCAACACACCGACGACGCCTATATTCGTGCCGACTCGGTGCTGGTGTCATCGCGCCTGTCCGGGCAAGTGATCAAGGTCGCGGTAGAAGACAATCAGCGGGTCAAAGCTGGGGATCTGCTGGCCGAGATCGACAGCGCTGACTTCCAGGTGGCGCGCCTGTCGGCCAAGGCCAATGTTGAAGCCGCACAAGCACAGATCCAGAACCTGCAAGCCAGCATCCAGCGCCAGGCTGCGGTGATTGATCAGGCCGCTGCCACCACCCGCGCCACCGCAGCGTCACTGAAGTTTGCCCAGGAAAACGCCAAGCGTTACCTGAACCTGTCCAATGCCGGTGCTGGGACTCAGCAGGAACGTCAGAAAGCCGATGCCGAATTGCTCGGCTGGCAGGCCGCCCGTGACCGCGACGAAGCGTCCCGCGTAGCCGCATCTAAAAGCCTGGACGTGTTCAAAGCGCAGCTGGAAGTCGCCAAAGCTGCACTGGCCAAGGACCAGGCCGCGCTGCAACAGGCCGAGCTGAATATTTCCTACACCCGCATCACCGCCCCTCAGGACGGCATGGTCGGCCAGCGCTCGGTGCGGGTCGGCGCTTATGTGTCCCAGGGTCAGGCGTTGATGGCGGTGGTGCCCTTGCAGGACGCCTTCGTGGTCGCCAACTTCCGGGAAACCCAACTGGCCCATATGCACGGCCAACAGAAAGTCGAACTCAGCGTCGACAGTTTCCCCGACCACAGTTTCAGCGGTTACATCGACAGCATCGCCCCGGCCACCGGCCTGTCGTTTTCCCCTATCGCGCCGGACAACGCCACCGGCAACTTCACCAAAGTGACCCAGCGTATCCCGGTGAAAATCCGCTTCGACGCTGATCAGCCGGATCTGGACAAGCTGCGCATCGGCATGTCGGTGGTGGCGCGGATCGATACTGCGCAGGAGCAATGAGATGAAATATTGTCTGTTGTTCGCCGCCATGCTCAGCCTCGGTGCCTGCTCGGTCGGCCCTGACTTTCAGCGACCCCAGGCACAGCTGCCAGCAACCTGGCAGACCTCGCCACATGCCGGTAGCGCACCGGGCAGCCCGGCCGACAGCCAATGGTGGCAGCAACTGGGTGATGCGCAGTTGACCGATCTGGTTGAGCGCGCCGCCAAGGCCAATCTCGACGTGCGTGCCGCCAGCAATCGCCTGGAACAAAGCCGGGTGATGCGCCAGGTCACTGGCAGTCAGCAACTGCCCGGCGTCGCCGCCAACGGCAGTTATCGCCGGGCACGCAACAGCGCCGAAGGTTTGAATGACCCGTCCGGCGAGTCGGGCCTGGCGCCTTTCGAACTGTGGAGCGGCAATCTGGACGCCAGTTGGGAAATTGATCTGTGGGGTCATGTGGCGCGCAACGTCGAAGCCGCCGACGCGCAAATCCAGCTGACTCAGGCCCAGCGTGATGGTGTGCTGCTGAGCATCGCCGCTGAAACCGCTACCGACTACATTCGTTTGCGCGGCATTCAAGCCAAGCTGGGCGTTGCGCGGCAGAACCTGGAAATCGCCCGGCAAAGTCGCCAGTTGACCCAGACCCGGTTTGAAAACGGCGTGACCACCAATCTCGACACCTCCAATGCGGCGGCTCAGGTGGCGAGCATCGAGGCGGTGATTCCAGAACTCGGCGCCGAGCAGGATCGACTCATCAACGCCCTGAGCTACCTGCTCGCCGCGCCGCCACAGGCATTGAACGCGGAATTGATCGAACCGAAAAGCATCCCTCATCCGGCACCCGATGTACCTTTGGGCCTGCCGTCGGAGCTGGCGCAACGACGTCCGGACATCCAGCAAAGTGAAGCGGCACTGCATCAGGCCACGGCGGAAATCGGCGTTGCCCAGGCTGACTTTTATCCCCGGATCAGCCTCGGTGCCAGCTTCGGCACCCAGGCCAGGGATGGCTCGGATGCGGGCAGCTGGAGTTCCCGGCAGTGGTCTTACGGCCCGAGCCTGTATCTGCCGATTTTTCAAGGTGGTCGTCTGACCGGCACTTTGGAGCTGCGTAAAAAGCAGCAGCAGGAAGCGGCCCTGAATTATCAGCGCGTTGTGCTGGGTGCCTGGCATGAGGTGGACAACGCCATGACCGACTATGCCGCGCAACGGCAGCGCCACACCGCGCTGATGGAAGCCGTCAGCCAGAACAACATCGCCCTGAGCACCGCCCGGGATCGCTATACCCAGGGCGCGGCAGACTTCATCAACGTGCTGGGTGTGCAGCGCGCCTTGCTGGAAACCCAAAGCGCCCTGGTGGACAGCGCCACGGCAGCGGCGATTGACCGGGTTCGGTTGTATCGGGCGTTGGGTGGGGGTTGGCCGAGGGGTTGAGGCTCGGGCTGGCACAAACTGTGGGACCGGCTTTAGCCGGGAAGGCTACATTTCAGGCGACGTATTTCAGTGACTGTTCAGACGTCTTCCCGGCTAAAGCCGGTCCCACAGGTTCCATGTCATTTTGAAATTCTCATAAAAAAACAGGCCGCCCTCATGCCAAAGGAACAGCCTGTAAAAACAACGAAGTTTTTGGAGTAACGCTTCAACCCTTCACTTGGCAGTGATCACCGACAGTTTGGTAATCCCGGCCCGTTCAATCGACGCCATGGCCCGGGCCACTTCGCCGTAGTTGACGCCGTCATCGGCCTGCAATTGCACCCGCACGTCCGGGGCTTTTTCCTTGGCGGCCTTGAGGTTGGTTTCCAGGAGGTCCCGCTGGATTTCATCCTTGTTGATGAACAGCTTGCCCTGGCCATCAATGCTCACCACCAGCGGGTCTTTCTGCTCAACCGGCGCCACGGATTCAGTCTTAGGCAGGTTGATCGGGATCGAGTTGGTCAGCAGCGGCGCGGTGACGATGAACACCACCAGCAACACCAGCATCACGTCCACCAGCGGCGTAACGTTGATCTCGCTCAGCACCTCATCACTGTCTTGTGCGGAGAAAGCCATATCAGGACGCCTCCTGCACTTTCTGCCCGGCCGGGCTGGCGGTGGATTTGTTCAGTACCGGATGCAACAGCACACGGAACGAGTTCTTCTGCGCCAGGCTGTAGAAGTCGTGGGCGAAGTCATCCAGATCAGCAGCGGTCAGCTTCAGGCGACGCAGGAAGTAGTTGTAAACCAGCACCGCTGGCACCGCGACGGCGATACCGACACCGGTGGCGACCAGTGCCGCACCGATAGGCCCGGCCACAGTTTCCAGGCTCGCCGAGCCCGCCGCACTGATGCTTTTCAACGCCGACATGATCCCCCAGACCGTACCGAACAGCCCAATGAACGGCGAGGTGCTGCCGATACTGGCGACCACTGCCAGCCCGGTTTCCAGAGAGCGACGTTCACGCACAATTTGCTGACGCAAGGCGCGTTCCAGCCGGTCCTGATGGTTGATCGCCTGGCTCAGATCAGTGGCCTGCGCGCCATCTGGCACTTGAATGGCAGCGTAACCGGCGAGGGCCACACGAGCAGCAGCGCCCGGTTGTTCATGGGCCAGTTGCGCAGCGGAATCCAGGCTCGACGCGGCCCAGAATTGCTTGTGAAATTTGCGATCCTGATTTTTCAGGCGGGTGAACTGCACACCTTTAAGCAGGGCCAGGCCCCAGGTCGCAACGGAGAACAGGACCAGCAGCCAGATGACGGCGTGCTCGACGGATTCGAAAGGGGAAGCAAGTAGGTTCATGGCGCAGCTCTCTCTGAACAAGGCATAGGATGTAGCGATGCGCCTTTTGTTCAGGTAGCTCGCGGGTTCAAACGAATAAGGATTTAACGAATCTTGAAATCGATGGGCACGCTGACCCAACCGTCCTGGGCGACATCGCCCTGCTTGGCGGGCACGAAGCTCCAGCGTTTCACCGCAGCCAGCGCGGCTTCGTCCAACTGATCACGGCCGCTGGTTTTCTGAATCTGGATCTCGCCGGGTTTGCCGCTGGCCAGTACATGCACCCGCAACAACACCGTACCTTCCCAACCGCGACGCATGGCCAGTGCCGGGTATTCCGGGGCCGGGTTCTTCAGGTAACCGGCGCTGGCGGAAGCCGGAGTGACCGGTTTCGGCGCTGGCGGAGCCGGTGGTGCGGGAGCCGCTACCGGTTGTGGCACAGGCGTTGGCACCGGTGGCTGTTCTACCGGCTTGGCAACCGGCTTGGGCACAGGTTTGGCGACTGGTTTGGGTTTCGGTATCGGTTTAGGCGGTGGCGGTTTTACGGCCAGTTCGTCTTCCACGGGAGGCGGCGGCTCCTCGACCACGGGCTGCACGATCGGCTCCGGTGGCGGTGGCGGCGTCTCCACAACCGGCGGCGCGGGTTGAGAAAACTCGATGGTCATCGGCGGAATTTCCGGCGGTTTGACCGGCAGCGCCACGGGTGGATTCTGGTTGACGAAGTAAATCACCGCGCCGTGCAGCACCAGGGCGAACACACCCAGCAACACCGCTTCACGACGGCTCAGAATCCGTTTCGGCGTGCTGTGCAAACGCGACAGCGCCAACGGCCCGCGATAGATGCGGCCCAGATCCAGCAGCTCGCCACTGGGTGTTGGACGCCATAGCACATCCAGTGCCTTGGCGGTTTGGACGTTGCCCATTGTTTACTCCTGCAAGTCCTTGAAGAGAAAAAAGCCCGCCGTAGAGCGGTTGGCAGTACGGCGAAGCTCGGAGCAAATATTTCACAGGAGAAGTTATCTCTGAAAAGAATATTTTATAAGACTGTTATGCTTAATTTGCATAACACAGCACATCTGTGGGACCGGCTTCAGCCGGGAAGGCGGAGTTTCAATCGATACATATGCAGCGGATGTACCGGCCTCTTCCCGGCTAAAGCCGGTCCCACAGTCCAGGGCCACCTCGTGAGCAAGCCTTGCCACGGTTAAGTACTCTCCCGCTGAATCACCTCGCACTTGAGCAAATTCAAACGCTGCAACTCCCCTTCCAGCGCCACAACACCCAGGCTCTGCAACAACCGTGTCGCAGCCAGTACGCCGATTTCCAGCGCGGGGGGTTTGATGGTGCTCAGGCTCGGCAGAAGCATTTCGGCGAAGGCGTAATCACCAAAACCCAGCACCGCGCAGTCCTGCGGAATACGCAGTCCAGCCCGCTGCCCGGCCAGTAATCCACCGGCAGCCAGGTTGTCATTGGCGAAGACGATGGCATCCGGTTTATCGACGCGACTCATCAGCGCTTGCATGGCCTGCTTGCCCGCTTCGAACGGTGCTCGATCCGGATCAGGCGCATACAGAATTGGCGTCAGCCCCAGCTCCACCAAGGCAGCGGCGCACCCGTCGCGACGCTCCAGCGCACTGAAGTCCCCTACGGCGCTGTTCTGCACGAAGGCGATGTTGCGATAGCCCTTGGCGTACAGATAGCGCGCGGCCGTTACACCGACTTCGTAGTGAGAAAACCCAATCTGAATCGGCGCGCGATCCGGCTGGTAATCCCAGGTCTCCACCAGCGGAATGTCCGCGTCGGCGAGCATTTTTTCGGTAGCCGCGCTATGGAAATGGCTGGTCACCACCAAGGCCGCAGGCGACCAGCCGAGAAAAGCCCGCACCGCGCTTTCTTCCTGCTCGACCGAAAAATAACTCGACGCCAGCAGCAGCTGGTAACCGTGACGACTCAAGGTATCGCTAAAACCCTGAATGGTATTGGCGAAGATCGGCCCGGAAATGTTCGGCACCACCATGCCGACAATCCGTCCTCGGGCCGACGCCAGACCACCTGCGACCAGATTCGGCACATAACCCAACTCGGCCACAGCGGCGGCGATGCGCGCCCGGTGCTCTTCCGACACCTGATCCGGCTGATTGAAATAGCGCGAGACCGTCATCGTCGAAACCCCGACGTGCCGAGCCACGGTATCCAGCGTGATGCGCCCGGCGCCACGGCGTTTGCGTGGCGGGTTTTTAGGATCGTTCAAGGCTCATGCCCTTCTAACTAAAAAGTATATAAAAGTAATTTTTGAGTATTTGACGATCTATATCGCCGTTGTCGATACTGGCGATGTTAGCGCTAACGAAGTGTTTTTGTCAGCTACTCGCTTGAGCGAATGCCGCCGGACACCCAAGGCACACATCAGGGGCAGTGACCGCAGAAGTCACGGCAGCCAGGGCATCTTTCAAGTGAGCATTGATATGCAACACATCCATGAGGAAATCATCAAACCGGCTCGTCTGGCCCAAGCCATCGCCGCCGCACTGGCGCTGACTTCAGCACCGGGCTTTGCGGCCGACAGCGCCGAAAGCAGCGGCCAGACAGCCACGCTGCAAGCCGTCACCGTGACCGCTACGCGCCGTGAAGAATCGTTGCAGAAGGTTCCGGTGGCGGTGTCCGTCGTCGAGGGCGAGCAGCTGGAGCGTGACAATCGCAACGGTGTATCGAGCATCGTGCAGCAGGTGCCAAGCCTGAACTTCCGCACCGGCACCTCGAACAAAGACACCTCACTGTTCATCCGCGGTGTCGGCACCATCTCCACCTCGCCGGGCGTCGAACCCACTGTGGCGACCGTGGTAGACGGCGTGGTGTATGCCCGCCCCGGCCAGGCCACTCTGGATCTGCTCGACCTGGAGCGCATCGAAGTCCTGCGCGGCCCGCAAGGCACGCTGTTCGGCAAGAATGCGTCGGCCGGTGTGCTCAACGTGATCAGCAAGGCACCGAGCGCACAAACCCATGGCTACATCGACCAGTCGTATTACAGCGGCAACGAAAGCCGCACACGTTTCGGCATCGGTGGCAGCCTGATCCCGGACACCCTCAAAGCCTCGTTGACCACGCTATTCGGCAGCTATGACGGCAACGTCGACAACAAGGCCAACGGTCAGGAAGTCAACGGTTACAACCGCAAAGGCGCGCGGGGCAAGCTGGAATTCACCCCCAACGACGACATCAAACTGACGGTCATTGCCGACTACATGCAGGCCCACGACGACACGCCAAACGGCGTCGTCAGCTCAGCCCTTACCCCGGCCTTCGCCAATGCCCTGGCGCCGGTACGCGCCAGCAATGACAACCGCGACATCGTCAGCGATTACCGCAGCCATGTTGAAGACATCAACAAAGGCCTGTCGGCGCAACTGGACTGGAACCTGGGGGACTACACCCTGACCTCCATCACCGCCTGGCGCGGCTGGAATAACACCCAGTGGCAGGACGGCGACCGCCTCTCGACCATCAGCGCCGCCTTCCCCGGCACCGAAGACAAAGGCGATCTGGACTTCAACCAGTATTCCCAGGAACTGCGTCTGGCCTCACCCAAAGGCCAGTTCGTGGAATACGTAGGCGGCCTGTATTACATGCACGGCAAGGATGAGGAAACCTATCGCCGAGCCCTGGTCACGCCAACCCGAACCGATGTCGGCGTGGCGGATTACAGCACCACCAGCGACAGCTATTCGGTGTTCGGCGAAACCACACTGAACTTTACTTCAGCATTTCGCGGCATCGCCGGGCTGCGCTGGACCCACGACGAACTGGAATACGATCACCGTCGGGTATCCACGTCGGCGACCACCGTTGCCGGTATCCAGCCCGCCACCAGCAGCTCTGGTTCGGTGAATGAAGACGGCTGGTCCGGACGACTGGGTCTGCAATACGACCTGACAGACAGCGTCATGACCTATCTGACCTATTCCCGTGGGTACAAAGGTCCGGCCTATAACGTGTTCTTCAACATGCAGCCCCGCGACACCGACGCGCTGAAACCCGAGACCTCCAACACTTGGGAACTGGGCGTCAAAGCCACCAGCTGGAACAACCGTCTGGTGACCAACATCGCGGTCTTCCACAGCGATTACGACAACTATCAGGCGAACTTCTTCGACACCGTGGCCGGTAGCGTCGTGACGCGGCTGATCAACGCGGGCAGCGTCAGCACCGAAGGCGTGGAAGCGGACTTCGCCCTGCAGGCGACGCAAAACCTGAAGTTCTCCGGCGCCATTGCCTACACCAAGGCGCGCATCGATACCTTCGCCTGCCCGGCGGGCGCGGCGGCTTCGTGCAACGTGGACGGCAAAACCCTGCCCTTCTCGCCGGACTGGAAAAGCTACATGCGCGCCGACTACAGCATCCCGCTGGACAACGGGCTGGACGTTGAACTGGGCACCGATTACAGCTGGCAGAGCGAAGTGCAGTACGACATCAGCCAGAACCCGGACACCAAACAGGGCGCCTATGGTATCTGGAACGCCAGCGTCGCTCTGGCCGACTATACCAACGGCTGGCGCGTGGCGCTGTTGGCTAAAAACCTGGCGGACAAGTCTTACTCTCCAGGCCTGGCCAGTGGCGGCAACTACATCACCCGGGCCGTACCACGGGATGATGAGCGTTATTTTGGAGTGCAGTTGCGGAAGGATTTTTGACTTAACGACGCTGCCATCCTGTGGGAGCAAGGCCTGCCCGCGATGAGGCTGGATGCGGTGTGATGTTGGGTACATATCCGTTGCTGCGGTAACGGCCGCTATAGGTTGCGCCCTTACGGCGCCTCACTTTTGATAGAGCGCAAAAGTAAGCAAAACGCTCTTGCCCCACCACTCGGTCCCTCGCCTAGGCTCGGCATACCCGTAATCCGACATTGATTCGGCGGGCCGCCGCGAAGGGCCATCCCTGGCCCAGCGCGGCTAAACCGGCATCCATGCCGGTTTGCCCGCCGCCTCAATATCGGATTCCGGCCAGCGTGGTTTGACGGGGCGCTTAAGATCAAAAGCCAGATCAACAGCAAGATCAAGATCAAGATCAAGGGCGGGGATGGTTGGCGCGGCGCGGATGGTGTTGTAGGAGCTGCCGAAGGCTGCGAAGGCGGCTACCGATTCGCAGCCTTCGGCAGCTCCTAAAGAGAATTGCGGACGCCGTTGATTGCGTGGGAGCGAGCTTGCTCGCGATGGCAATGGCACAAACAACGGAGATTGCACGGCAAGCACACGCACAGCGAGACAGGCCGGCTTTCAGGCCGCCTCGCGCGCTCTTGATTTGGCTTTTGATCTTAGGCGCCCCGTTAAACCACGCTGGCCGAACGCGGGCCTTGAACCATGGGCAACCCGGCAGGACGCCGGGTTAGCCGCGCTGGGCCAGGGATGGCCCTTCGCGGCGGCCCACGGTTCAAGGTCTGCGGTCGGGTACACCGAGCCTAGGCGAGATGCCGAGTGGTGGGGCAAGAGCGTTTTGCTTACTTTTGACTGGGCCGGCATTCCGGCTGTTCAAAAGTGAGGCGCTGTAAAAGCGCAACCCTAAGCAGCCGTTACCGAAGCAACGGATATGTACTCAAAAAGAGATGTGTAGATACCCATGCTTATCGCGGGCAAGTACCTCTCTCATAAGGTTGTAACTGATTCAAAAAAAGGAATAAAAAACCATGCCCACCCCACCCCGCCAACTGAAACTCGGCGCATTCCTGATGGCCACCGGGCACCACGTTGCCGCGTGGCGTCACAAGGACGTGCCAGCCAATGCCGGCCTGGACTTCAAGCACTACAAACACCTGGCCCAGGTCGCCGAAGCTGCAAAGTTCGATGCCCTGTTCGTCGCCGACAGCGTCGCCGCCCCCACCGACGTCAGCGCCAGCCACATGGCCCGTTCCGACCACTTCGAACCCCTGACACTGATGTCCGCATTGAGCGCCGTCACCGAACACATCGGCCTGATCTGCACCGCCACCACCAGCTACAACGAGCCCTACCACGTGGCCCGCAAATTCGCCTCGCTGGATCACCTGTCTGGCGGCCGCGCTGGCTGGAATCTGGTGACCTCCGATGCCGCCGCCGAAGCACAGAACTTCGGCCGTGACGAGCACATCGGCCACGCCGAACGCTACAGCCGCGCCCGGGAGTTTCACAAAGTCGTGACCGGCCTTTGGGACAGCTGGGAAGACGGCGCCTTCATTCGCGACAAAACCAGCGGCCAGTATTACGACCCGGCCAAACGGCATGTATTGAATCATCAGGGTGAGCACTTCAAGGTCAAAGGCCCGCTCAACGTCGCCCGCTCGCCGCAAGGCCACCCGGTCATTGTCCAGGCCGGTTCATCCGAAGTCGGCCGCGAGCTGTCCGCCGAAACCGCTGAAGTCGTCTTCACAGCTCAAACGTCGCTGGCCAACGCCCAGGCCTTTTACGCCGATATCAAAGGCCGCATGGCCCGCTTCGATCGCGACCCGGAATCCTTGAAAGTCATGCCCGGCGTGTTCGTGGTGGTAGGCGACAGTGAAGCCCTGGCTCGCGAGAAGTTCGAAGAGTTTCAGGCACTGGTCGAGCCGAAAGTCGGCGTCGCCTTGTTGGGGCGCATGTTAGGTAACTTTGACCTGTCCGGTTACGCACTCGACGAACCTCTGCCCCCGCTGCCGTTGACTGACAGTGGGCAGCAAAGCCGTCAGAAGCTGCTGACCCAACTTTCCAGGGATGAAAACCTGACCCTGGCGCAATTGGGCCGCCGAATCGCCGGGGGCCGCGGCCACTACAGCCTGATCGGCACACCGACACAGATCGCCGATGAGCTGCAAGTCTGGTTCCAAGAGCGCGCAGCAGATGGCTTCAACGTGCTGGTGCCGCACCTCCCGGGCGGGTTGGAGGACGTTGCCTGGCATGTAGTGCCGGAGTTGCAACGCCGGGGTCTGTTCCGCACCGAATACAGCGGCAGCACGTTGCGGGACAACCTCGGCCTGCAACGGCCACGTCATGGTTTTGCTGGAGGATGCTGAGTGAATAAAGTCGCCTGTTTTATGCTGTTGTGGGGGCTGACGAGCAGCGCCTTTGCCCTCAACGGTGACCCGCGCCCGGACGCCCCTGAACTGGCCGCGCGCGGATCGTATCAGGTCGGCGTGCGCACGGTTGACGTGGTGCATCGTGACCAACTGAACATCCTCACGGCCAGCGCCACCGACAGCAATCCGCGCTATGACCGTCGGCTGCGCCTGGAGGTCTGGTACCCCGCGCAGTTGAAAAACGGCCAGGCCGAGCTGAGTACCTACACCGATGTACTGGGTGCAGGCGCAAATAATCCGGCGCGGCCCAACACCCCGTTCACCTTTGAAGGTCGCGCTGCACGGAATGCCCAGCCGCGCACGGACAAACCCTATCCGCTGGTGATCGTCTCCCATGGTTATCCGGGATCGAGGCTGCAGATGAGTTACCTGACCGAGTTTCTCGCCTCACAAGGTTATGTGGTGGTGGCGATTGATCACACCGAATCGACCCGCGCTGACAAGGCCGGATTTGCCAGCACCCTGCTCAACCGCCCGCTGGACATTCTGTTTGTGCTCGACCAGGTCGCCCACTGGGCCGCACCGGGGAGCGGGGATCCGCTGGCGGGCAAAGTCGATGTCAGCCACACCGCGCTGCTGGGCTATTCAATGGGCGGTTACGGAGTCTTGAACGCAGCGGGCGTCGGTACCAGTCCGGTCGCCACGCGCTTTGTACCCGGCCCCGCATTACAGGCCAGGCAAGCAGTCAACACAACTTTTGAAAAGGCCACCGACACACGCATCAAAGCGCTGATCGCCTTTGCACCCTGGGGCGGGCAACAAGGCCTGTTTGATGAAAAAGGACTCACGGGGCTGCGCGTGCCGAGCCTGTTCGTTGCCGGTGACCAGGACGATGTGGCCGGTTATGCCGATGGCGTGCGGCGCCTGGCTGAAGGCGCCAGCAATGCTGATCGTTACCTGCTGGTTTACGAAAACGCCCGGCACAACATTGCGCCCAATCCACCGCCTGCGGCGGCCAGCAGCAACCCCGAGGATTTTTCCGCCTATGCTGAACCGGTCTGGGACAGCAGCCGGATCAACAACATCAATCAGCATTTTGTCCTGGCCTTTCTCGATCAGCAGCTCAAGGGCATTGATCGCAAGGCTTATCTGAGCCTGCTGCCACGGGCTGCGGACGGCAAATGGTCGAAGGACGAAGCCGGTCGCGACAAACCCGATAACAGTTACTGGAAAGGCTTCAAGAATCGCAGCGCACTGGGCCTGGAGTTTTATCACTGGCCTGCGCAAGTGACCCCGTCTTCCACTCTTGATAGAGACCCACAATGACTTATACCGCTGCCGAAAATCGCTACGAACAAATCCCCTATCGCCGCACCGGCCGCAGCGGGCTGGTATTGCCAGCCCTGTCTCTGGGCTTGTGGCACAACTTTGGCGACAGCACGCCCATCGACACCCAGCGCGCCATGCTGCGCACGGCGTTCGATCTGGGCATCAATCACTTCGACCTGGCCAACAACTACGGCCCGCCCTATGGCAGCGCCGAGAGCAATTTTGGTCGGCTGCTGCGCGAGGATTTCCAGCAGTATCGTGACGAACTGATCATCTCCAGCAAAGCCGGTTGGGACATGTGGCCGGGGCCTTACGGTCAGGGCGGCGGTTCGCGTAAATACGTGCTGGCCAGCCTCGATCAGAGCCTGCAACGTCTGGGCCTGGACTACGTGGATATTTTCTACTCCCACCGTTTCGACCCGGACACACCACTGGAAGAAACCGCCAGCGCGCTGGCCACGGCGGTGCAGCAAGGCAAGGCGCTGTACATCGGGATTTCCTCTTATTCCGGCGCCAAGACCCGGGAAATCGCCGGTCTGCTCAAGGACTGGAAAGTGCCGCTGCTGATCCATCAACCGGCGTACAACCTGCTTAACCGCTGGGTGGAAAAAGACCTGCTGGACACCACTGAAGAGCTGGGCGCAGGCGTGATCGCCTTCACCGCACTGGCTCAGGGTTTGTTGACCGATAAATACCTCAATGGCGTGCCGCAGGATGCGCGGGTCAACCGCCCCGGTGGTGGTTCGTTGCTGGCCTCGCATTTATCCGAAGCCAATATCGCTCACGTGCGAGCGCTGAATGAAATCGCCAAACGTCGAGGGCAGAGCCTGGCGCAAATGGCCCTGGCCTGGACCCTGCGCGACCCGCGCGTCACCTCGGCGTTGATCGGCGCCAGTCGTCCGGAGCAGATCATCGAAAACGTCGCCGCCCTGAAAAACCTCGAATTCAGCCAGGAAGAACTGAGCGAAATCGACCGCTTCGCCCAGGAAGGCGGCATCAACCTGTGGGAAAAGCCGTCTTTGGCGGAGTGAAATAGATGTATTTCCTGTAGGAGCTGCCGAAGGCTGCGAACCGGTGCCTCTGACCCACCGCCTTCGCAGCCTTCGGCAGCTCCTACAGGAGGCCTTAACATTCAGATAATGAGAACCTCATGAAACCCATCACCCTCCTCCTCGCCACCCTCCTGGGGCTGGCATCGGCACACTCTGCACTGGCCGCTGACCCGCAAACCTTGCGTGTCGGCTATCAGAAAGGCTCCATCGCTCTGGTCATCGCCAAGGAACAGGGCCTGCTGGAAAAACGCTTCGCGTCCACCAAAGTGCAATGGATCGAATTCCCCGCTGGCCCGCAAATGCTCGAAGCGCTGAACATCGGCGCGCTGGATGTCGGCTCCACCGGCGACATCCCACCGCTGTTCGCTCAGGCTGCCGGGGCTGATCTGGTGTACGTCGGCGCGGAACCGGCCAAGCCCGCAGCGGAAACCATCCTGGTGCGCAAAGACAGCCCGCTGCAAAACGTGGCCGATCTGAAGGGCAAGAAAGTCGCCTTCCAGAAAGGCTCCAGCTCCAACAACGTGTTGCTGCGTGCGCTGAACAAAGCCGGGTTGAGCTTCAAGGACATCCAGCCCATCTACCTCACCCCCGCCGATGCCCGTGCCGCTTTCGAACAGGGCAGCGTCGATGCCTGGGCGATCTGGGACCCCTATGCATCACTGGCCCTGCTGGAAGGTCACAGCCGTTTGCTGGCCGATGGCACCGGATTGGGGTTGTCCGGCCCGATCTACAGTGCGCGCCGCGACTACGCCCAACAAAACCAGGAGTTCGTGCATGCACTGCTTGACGAGTTGACCGCCGCCGAAGCCCAGACCCGCAGCCAGCGCCAACAGAGCATCGACATCCTGACACGCTCCATGGGTCTTCCTCAGGCAGTGATCGAACGCTATCTGGATAATCGCCCGCCCTCGCCGATCCTGCCGGTGGACGCGAAAATCATCGCCGCGCAACAGGCAACAGCGGATCTGTTTTATCAGAACAAGCTGTTGCCGAAAAAGATTCGTGTGGAGGATGCTGTCTGGCAGTGAGGAAGCCGCTTTAAAGGTCGCATCCCAACGCCAACAGCGCGTTAAGCACCCAGCGGCGGTCGTTGCGACCCTCAGCGATTGCCTGCAGTTTTGCCTGCTCGCCCAGGTGTCTGGCCTTGGCGAGTTCATACACCGCAGCCACCTGATCGAACGGCACGCAGAGCACGCCGTCTGCGTCGCCGACGATCAAGTCACCCGGCTCGATGACCATGCCTTCGATGGCGATCGGCACGTTGATTTCGCCCGGCCCGTTCTTGTAAGGCCCTCGATGCGTGACGCCTCGGGCGTAGACCGGCAAGTCGTTGGCGGCAATGCTTGCGGTGTCGCGCACGGCACCGTTGATCACCACCCCGGCCAGCTGTTTTTTCGCGGCAAAAGCCAGCATCAACTCGCCGATCAGGGCATTGGTCAGATCCCCGCCGGCATCGACTACGATGACGTCACCGGGCTCGGCGATGTTCAGTGCGTGGTGCAGCATCAGGTTGTCGCCGGGGCGGCATTTGACCGTCAGCGCCACGCCCGCCAACCCGCCTCACCGATGAAACGGCCGCAACCCGGCACCGCCAGCGGTCATGCGCTGCATTGAATCGCTGATATTGGCCACCGGCAAATCTCGGTAACGCTCGATGTATTCAGCCGATGCCGCGCGCTGGCGGGTGAGGACTCTGAAGCCGATGGGCATGGGAAAAATTCCTGTTCGCTGAGTTCCTGTAGGAGCTGCCGCAGGCTGCGAATTCAATGTTATTGATACCCAGCCGTTCGCAGCCTTCGGCAGCTCCTACAGATTTTTGCGCGGTTATTTATTTCAACGGCACCGCAGCGCGGTATTTCTCATGCAACGCCAACAACCCCTGAGAAGGGATCATGCCGTTGCGTTCGCCGGTCTCGATCAGCCAGCCGCTGCGATGCCAGTCGCGGACGATGGCGTCGATCCGGCTCTGGATGTCGTGTTCACCCTTGCGGACCCAGATCACCGATTGCAGCGGCTCGCGGTTCGGTGGCAAGGGAATTTCGTAATCAGCCCATTCCGGGTTGGCCAGCAACGCCTGCAAGGTCGGGCTGACATGCACGGCTGCCACGCAACCATTGCCGCGCAGCGACAACAGCGACTCGGACTGACTCCGGAATGCCCTGATTTCTGCGCCGTAGGTGCCGCGCAGCCAATTGATGAAGTTGCTGCCCTGAGAAACACAGACCGGTTTGCCCCGCAAGTCTTCCCAGCGCTTGATACCAGCGTCCTTGCGCATCAACGCAGCGGCAGCAATTTCTTCATAAGGCGTCGGCACGTAGTCGAGCATCTTGGCCCGGTCAGGGGTGAGGTTCATGTTGGCGATCAGGATGTCGACCTTGCCCTGTTGCAGAAACTGCACCCGGCTCGGCGCCAGCACCGGAACCATTTCCACCTCGACACCCAGCCCCTTGGCAACGCCGTGGGCCAGTTCGACGTTGTAGCCTTTGGGTTCGCCGGTGGCAGGGTCTAGGGTGCCGAACGGCAAACCACTGACCATGATCCCGACACTGATGACATGACGCTGCTGCACCTTGTCCAGGGTTGCATCGGCGTGAGCCACACCCGCCGCCAGCAGCGCTGCACTGATCAGCAATGTACCAACAGTTTTCTTCAACACAATGACCACCTTGGCGGATTAAAACAGCGCTGGGAATTAGCCAACGGTTAAAGTTTATTCAGCAATCGCCACCCAACCGTTAATGGCGCGCGATCAAAATTGTTCTATGTCTGCGCCCTGACCCCGCGCAATGTCGCTAACACTCCGCCATCATCCTAACTGCCAATACTGACTGAACATTCAATGATTCCTGATAACAACTCAAAGCAGAACCGCCCCCTAAGCCATGCCCTAGAGCCGTTGCACGCTAATGAAACCGACACACACAACCCAAATACTCATATCACATAAGTTTATAACTTCCGAAGTTATAAGCAGCTGCAAATTGCCTATAAGCAGAAAAACCAATATGTGCATGAAAATTCATAGTCACTTACAACAACCACACATCAAAAAGCGTAATGTATCTTCCCTGATAAATAATAGAAGTTCGGGTTCAACAGCCCTTATGATCATATCAAATTCATCTTCTACCCTCTTCCACTCTTTCTCGAACTGGATATACAACAGATGTCGGGTACTGCTCACCGCCCCAACAAAGCACTGAAAATGCTGCTGCGCCTCGACGATTTCGAAGGAGCGGCACGCAAACATTTGCCGCGACCGATCTTTGGTTATGTTGCAGGCGCTGCCGAGGACAATGTCTCCCTGGCCTGGAACCGCACGGCGTTTCAGGACTACGGTTTCGTGACCCGCACCCTGGTGGATATATCGCGACGCAGCCAGACCACCGAGCTGTTCGGCCAACGCTATGCGGCGCCCTTTGGCATCGCGCCCATGGGTATCAGCGCGCTGTACGCCTACCGCGGTGACCTGATCCTGACCCAGGCCGCAGCTGCCGCGAACCTGCCTATGATCATGAGCGGTGCGTCATTGATCCCGCTGGAGGAAGTGGTCAAGGCCAACCCGAATGCTTGGTTCCAGGCCTATATGCCGGCCGATGAAGAGAACCTCAGGGCGATGGTCACGCGCGTGGAAACAGCGGGTTTCAAAACGCTGGTGATCACAGTGGACGTGCCGACTCCCGCCAACCGCGAAAACAATCTGCGCACCGGTTTCTCCACGCCACTAAGGCCGGGCCTGCGTCTGGCCTGGGACGGCATCAGCCACCCGAAATGGCTGTTCGGAACTTTCCTGAAAACCCTGTTCATGCACGGCATGCCGCACTTTGAAAACAACCATGCTCATCGGGGTGCGCCACTTATGTCATCCAGGGCGGCCCGGGACTTTTCAACCCGAGGCCAGTTGACCTGGCAGCATTTGAGCCTGATCCGCCAGTTATGGCCGGGCAAACTGGTGGTCAAAGGCATCCTGCACAAGGACGATGCCGTGAAGGCGCGGGAACTGGGTGCCGACGGCATCATTGTTTCCAACCACGGCGGTCGGCAGCTCGACGGCGCGGTCTCGCCCCTTCATGTATTGCCGGAAATCGTCCAGGCCTGCCCCGGCATCCCGGTGATGCTCGACAGCGGCGTGCGGCGCGGCACGGACGTGCTCAAAGCGCTGGCGTTGGGGGCGCGCTCTGTTTTTGTCGGCAGGCCGTTTGCGTTTGCCGGAGCGGTCGCGGGCCAGTCAGGCGTTGACCATGCGATCAAGTTGCTCAGTGATGAAGTGTCTCGGGACATGGCCATGCTGGGGGTATGCGCAATCCCGGAAATCGGTCGGCACCTGTTGCTACGCAAGCCGGGATCGGGGTTTACGCCGCTCTAACCGCAGCTCCCCCCGAAATCATCAACTTTGACCAGAGCCGCATCACGACATGCAATATTTTTATAATAACCTTAGGTCAAAATAGAATTTCACAGCTCGCTTCTATAGCCATATGTTGCAGACACGGACCGGGATTGCACGCCTGATCGAGTCCAACCCCATACGCTATGCATACAAGAAGGAGCTGTTCATGAGCATCGAATTCATCGGCTACATCGCGACCCAGCCGGGCTCGGAAATCCACCCGCGCAGCGGCCCGACCATCCAGCCCGACTATGTGGCAAAGGTCGCCAAAGTCCATGAAGACGCAGGCTTTGACCGGGCTCTGGTTGCCTACCATTCCAACAGCCCGGACAGCGCGTTCGTCGCCGCCCATGCCAGCAGCGTGACCAGCAAACTGAAATTCCTGATCGCGCACCGCCCTGGCTTCATTTCCCCGACCGTGGCGGCCCGGCAGTTTGCGACCCTGGACGTATTCAATGGCGGGCGTACGGCAATCCACATCATCACCGGTGGCGACGACAAGGAACTGCGCGCTGACGGCAGCCATATCGGCAAGGACGAGCGCTACGCTCGCACCGACGAATACCTGGGCATCGTGCGTCAGGAATGGACCAGCGAAAAACCTTTCGACCATCGGGGCGAGTATTACCAGTTCGAAGGCGCGCACTCGCTGGTGAAATCCCCGCAGCAACCACACATTCCGGTGTACTTCGGCGGTTCTTCTCCAGCCGCCATTGCTGTGGCGGGCAAACATGCCGACGTCTATGCACTGTGGGGCGAGACTTACGAGCAGGTGCGCGCGGTGGTCAAGGAAGTGCGCGCCGAAGCCGCCAAACATGGCCGGACGGTACGCTTCAGTCTGTCGTTGCGGCCGATTCTGGCGGAGACCGAGGAGAAAGCCTGGGCCCGTGCCGACAGCATTCTGGAACGCGCCAAGGCCATCGCTGAAGGCACCGGCTTTGTGCGTCGCGAGCCACCGAATGAAGGCTCGCGTCGCTTGCTGGCAGCGGCCGCACAGGGTTCACGTCTGGACAAACGCCTGTGGACCGGGATCGCCGGGCTACTGGGCGCGCAAGGCAACTCCACTTCGCTGGTCGGCACCCCGGAGCAAGTGGCTGAAGCGCTGCTGGACTACTACGACCTGGGTATCACTACCTTCCTGATCCGTGGTTTTGACCCGCTGGATGACGCCATCGACTACGGCAAAAAACTCATCCCGCTGACCCGTGAACTGGTGGCCAAGCGCGAGCGCGAGGCTCAGGAAAAAGTCGCCTGATTCATTCCCGCCGTTAAACCCCGGGGGCGCATTGGCGCCCTCTTCGGTTTCGTAAACCGCCCCTGTCTTTGAGAGCGCTATGTCAAAAACCTTATTGAGTGTTCGCCTGCGTCGTCCATTGCTGGCAGGTCTTGCCCTTGCGGCAGTCTGCTCGTGGATGCTGCCAGCCCAGGCCCGGGAAACCGTGCGCATCGGCTACCAGAAATCTTCGACATTGATCACTGTGCTGAAAACTCAGGGCACTCTGGAGAAGGCGCTGAATGCGGCCAACATTGACGTCAGCTGGCATGAGTTCCCCAGCGGCCTGCCGCTGCTGGAATCCCTGAACATCGGCAACGTCGACATCAGCGCTGACGTGGCCGACACCGTGCCGATCTTCGCTCAGGCAGCCCAGGCCCGGCTGACCTACTTTGCCGAAGAAACCCCATCGCCAGCAGCCCAGGCCATCGTGGTGCCCAAGGACTCACCGATCCAGACCCTGGCCGACCTCAAAGGCAAGAAGGTCGCAGTGACCAAAGCGGCAGGCACTCACTACCTGCTGATTGCGGCACTGACCAAAGGCAGGCTGAAGTTCTCCGATATTCAGCCTGCCTACCTGACCCCGGCCGATGGTCGTGCCGCCTTCGAAAACAACAAAGTGGATGCCTGGGTGACCTGGGAACCGTTCCTCACCAGCGTGCAGCGCCAACTGCCGACCCGCACTCTGGCCGACGGCACCGGGCTGGCCAGCTACAAGCGCTACTACCTGACCAGCACGCCGTATGCCAAGGCTCACCCTGAAGTGCTCAAGCTGGTGTTTGATCAGTTGCAGAAGGCCGGTCAGTGGGTCAAAGGCAACCCGAAAGAAGCCGCCGCCCTGCTCGGCCCGCTATGGGGCAATCTGGACACCGCCACGGTAGAAATCGCCAACAGCCACCGCACCTACGAAGTCCGCCCGGTAAAGGCCGACCAACTCGGCGAACAACAGAAAATCGCCGACGCCTTCTTCGCCGCAGGCCTGCTGCCCAAAGCGGTGGATGCCAAGGATGTGGAGATCTGGAAGCCGTAAGCGTCATACCTGCGCCGGAACAGGGACTGTAGGAGCTGCCGAAGGCTGCGAACGAGGATGTATCAGGCAAACCGCTTTCGCAGCCTCCGGCAGCTCCTACAGATCTACACCTCGCCAACTGTTTGCTCAGCAACAGTCATTCAACACAGTGTTCCCTGACCTACAGCAACGCTCACCACAGCTCCTTTCCAGCCCTTGTATCCCACGCCCCAGGCATTTGGCACAGAGCCTGCAATATTCCTTTTAAGCAGGTAGCAATCTAGCCGACTGCATTTTTTGTGAATAAGAAAAACCTCTGATCCCGCCTTGCCTGGAGCTGCACCCTATGAACGCCAAAACCCTGTTTTCATTTACCCGTGTGAAATTATTGATCGGTGCCAGTGTGCTGGCTCTGGGCATGAACCCGCTGGTTTATGCGGCTGAGTCCGCCCCGGCTGAGGTGAAGCTCGACTACGCCTATTACTCACCGGTAAGCCTGGTACTCAAGCATTTTGGCTGGCTGGAACAGGCCCTGCCTCAGAGCAAGGTGGGCTGGGTTTTGAGCCAGGGCAGTAACCGTTCGCTGGAGTATCTGAACAGCGGCGGTGTTGATTTCGCATCATCGGCCAGCCTGGCGGCAGTGCTCAGCCGGGCGAACGGCAGCCCGATCAAATCGGTGTATGTCTACAGCCGTGCCGAGTGGACCGCGCTGCTGGTGCGCAAGAACTCGCCTTACCAGACCATCGCTGATCTCAAAGGCAAGAAAATCGCCGCCACCAAAGGCACCGACCCATACCTGTTCACCCTGCGCGCCTTGCAGAAGGCAGGCTTGAGCAAAGACGACGTGGAACTGGTGCACTTGCAGCATCCCGATGGCCGCACCGCGCTGGAGAAAGGTGACGTGGACGCCTGGGCCGGTCTCGATCCGCACATGGCCGCCAGTCAGGTCCAGGCCGGTTCGCGGCTGCTGTATCGCAACACGGACTTCAACAGCTATGGCGTGCTCAGCGTTACTGACACGTTTGCCAAGGAACATCCGCAGACCATCGAAACCGTCCTGAGCGCCTACGAAAAGGCCCGCGAATGGTCGGTCAAACACCCTGACGAGCTGGCGGCACTGCTGGCCAAGGAATCTGGGCTGCCGCTGGATGTGGCCAAGCTGCAACTGTCACGCACCGACCTGAGCACCCCGCAGCTGAGCGCCAAAGACGTCGCCTCGTCCAAAGGCGCCGCGCCGATTCTCGTCTCCGAAGAACTGGTGCGTCGTGGCGGGAATGTGGATCAGGTGATTGATCAGTTGATCGATACCGGGTTCAGCAAGACGTTGACGGCGAGTAAGTAAAACGTCTGAACGCAAGACCTGTAGGAGCTGCCGCAGGCTGCGAATCGCGGAGCATCAGACCTATCGCCTTCGCAGCCTTCGGCAGCTCCTACAGGGAATGCGCTGCCTCAAAGACACAAGAGAACCCCATGACCACCAAAACCAAAGACCTGCCAGCGCCCCTCGCGTTGGCGGTTCCGTCTTCCGGCGGGGCCTGGAAACGGCGCGGCAAAGGCCTGGTGCTGCCGATACTGATCATCGCCCTGCTGGAAGTGATCGTGCGCATTGGCTGGCTGCCGTCTTATCAAATGCCCGCCCCAAGCGAGATTGCCCTGACCCTTGGCGATCTGGCTGAAGGCCCGCTGTGGAAGCACATCAGCGCCAGCCTGTTACGGGTATTGATCGGCTTCGGCATCGGCGCAAGCCTGGCGTTGATATTCGCCGCCTGGGTCGGCCTGAGTCGCGAAGCCGAAGCCTATCTGGAACCGACTTTCGCCGGTTTGCGCTCGATCCCCAGCCTGGCCTGGGTGCCGCTGTTGCTGTTGTGGCTGGGCATCGACGAGACCTCGAAAATCGTCCTGATCGCCATTGGCGCGTTTTTCCCGGTGTACCTCAACGGGGTCGCGGCGATCCGCAATATCGACCGCAAGCTGGCGGAAGTCGGGCAGATGTATGGCTTCAGTCGCGGCCGTCTGATTCATCGGATTCTGCTGCCCGCCGCCCTGCCCGGCCTGTTCACCGGCTTGCGCAGTGGCATGAGCCTGGCGTGGATGTTTCTGGTCGCGGCGGAATTGATCGCCGCCACCAAGGGCCTTGGCTATCTGCTCAGCGACGGTCGGGAAACCTCGCGTCCGGACATCGTGCTGGCGGCAATCATCGTGCTGGCCGTGCTCGGCAAAATCAGCGACGGCGTGTTGGCCCGTCTTGAAAAACGCTTTCTGGCCTGGCGCGACACCTTCAGCGGCCAGGGCACAGGAGATTGAGTGATGACTCAAGCGCTATTGGAAAATGTCCTGCTAGACATCAACGTTGCACGCAAGTCGTTCGGCAACACCACGGTCCTGCACAACGTGCGCCTGCAATTGCATGACCGGGAAGTGATCAGCCTGCTGGGCCCCAGCGGCTGCGGGAAAAGCACCTTGCTGCGCATCGTGGCCGGGCTGGAAAAAGACTATCAGGGCCAACTGAACCGCACCGCTGACGAAGTGGCGTTCGTGTTCCAGGAACCGCGTCTGATGCCCTGGCTCACAGTCGAACAGAACATCGGTTTCAGCGACGACAAACACTTCGACAAGGCCTGGGTCGCGCAATTGATCGATGAGGTGGGCTTGAGCGGTTTTGCCGAGGCATTGCCCAAGGCCTTGTCCGGCGGCATGGCCCAGCGGGTCGCCATCGCGCGTGGGCTGTATTCACACCCCAAAGTCCTGCTGCTGGACGAACCGTTCAGCGCCGTAGACGCCTTCACCCGCATGAAGCTGCAAGACCTGCTGCTGCAACTGGCTCAGCGGCATGCCATCGCCTTGCTGCTGGTGACCCATGATGTGGATGAAGCGCTGTACCTGAGTGATCGGGTATTGGTGATGGGCAACCGGCCGAGCAGCATTCGACAGGAGCTGGCGGTGGAACTGGCGCATCCGAGGGATCGGCGGGACTCGACGCTAGCGAACTTGAAAGCCTTATCGTTGACGGAACTGCAGCAGGCGCATGTGATTTGAGGAGACCTGTTGGAGCGACCGGGGTGGCGCTCCACCTTGCCCGCGAATGACTCAACGCGCTTAGCCAGATACATTGCGTTATCGTTCTTCGCGGGCAAGCCTCGCTCCAACAACAAACCGTCGCAGATTATCCTGAACCAACGGCGGGACAGGTTCACCATGCCCTGCGCTGTCCACCCCCAACAACCCCAGCAGACGAGCCCGAATTGCCTGAAAACCGTGCTGCCCGGTACTGCGCTGGCGCGGCAGGTCGATGGGCACTTCATCGGCAATCTTGCCCTGCTCCAGGACGATCACCCGATCAGCCAGGAGGATGGCTTCGTCCACGTCATGGGTTACCAGCAACACGGCGGGCGTGTGTTTGCGCCAGAGTTCGATGATCAACTGATGCATGCGGATCCGGGTCAAGGCATCCAGTGCGGCGAAGGGCTCATCGAGCAATAGCAGTTTTGGCTCACGCACCAGACCGCGAGCCAGTGCGACACGCTGTGCTTCGCCACCGGACAAGGTGGCCGGGAAGGCATTGACCCGATGAGCCAGCCCCACTTCGGTCAGCGCCTCAAGGGCACGCGCATGAGGGTTCTGGATATCGAGGCCCAGCACTACGTTTTTCCAGGCGTTTTTCCACGGCATCAAGCGCGGCTCCTGAAAAACCGCCGCTCGCGCCAGCGGTACCCGCAACTGGCCGCTGTCGATGGAGTCCAGCCCCGCCAACGCGCGCAGCAACGTGGTTTTGCCCGAGCCACTGGCCCCCAGCAACGCGACAAACTCACCGGGAGCGATGTCCAGATTCAACTCGTCGATAACCTTTTGCTGACCGAACTGGCGCACCACATTGCGCAGTTGCACAGGCGGCAGCTCGGGCTGATGTTTCGATTGATGAGTCGTGTGCAGAAGGTCCACAGCGGCCATGATCTAGCTCCTTGCAAAAGTGGGACGCCAGGCCAGCGCATAGCGCTCCAGCGTACGAATGAGGGCATCGATGACCAGGCCAAGAATGCTGTAGATCAACAGGCAGATAACAATTACATCGGTGCGCATGAAATCCCGGGCATCGCTGGCCAGATAACCGATGCCGGCCGTGGTGTTGATCTGCTCGACGAACACCAGCGCCAGCCAGGAAATGCCTAGCGAGTAACGCAGCCCGACGAAAAACGACGGCAGCGAACCCGGCAGAATCACGTGCCAGATCAACTGACGGCGATTAAGCCCCAAGGTGTTGGCGGCCTCGATCAGCTTGGGGTCGATATTACGGATGCCGGAATACAGATTCAGATACACCGGAAAAGTGGTGCCGGTGACGATCAGGGCGATCTTGGTGAACTCGCCGATGCCAAACCAGAGAATGAATAGCGGCACCAGCGCCAGAGAGGGAATGGTGCGCAGCATCTGCATGGGGGAGTCGAGGATCACTTCACCCTTCTTCGACAGCCCGGTGATCAGCGCTGCCACGACACCAATGGCAACGCCGATGCTCAAGCCCAGCATCGCCCGTTGCAGCGAGACCCACAGGTGCGTGGCCAATTCACCAGACTCGATCATGGCCCACAACGTGCCGCCAATCTGCGACGGCGCGGCAATCACCCGGCTGGGCAACAAACCGCTTTGCGAGGCCAGCTCCCAGATCAGCAGCAAAGCCAGCGGGCTGAGCAGCCGGACCATGAAATCAGGCGCCTGCCAGCGTTTCTGACGGGTGTTCGTCTGCTCGCGCCGGGCCTTGTCGACGGTCAGAAAACCGTCGTCCAGCGTCGCAGTATCGAGGGGTTTATCGGGCATCTGCGAATCCTGTATTGATCAAAACGAGGCCTCATGGATGGGTTGTGCATCGCTTCGGCCGCCTGAGTTCAGCGAGCCGAACACAGCATCCTGTAGGAGCGACCGTGGTGGCGCTCCACCTTGCTCGCGATAAAGTCGGAACGACTTTCCTGCGATGTTGAGTCCACCTTTTTTCACGACTGCTTCGCAGCCGATCGCGAGCAAGCTCACTCCTACAGGGACCGTGTTTACCGCGAGGCAGGGCGGGGTTCGTACCACGGGCGCGCTCCTGCAGGGCCCAGGTGGGCCTGAGGTTCATTCTTTATAGGACGTATCCGTGCGCTCCAACTCACGAATCAGCGCGTCCCAATGGCGGGCGACACCCGGTCCATGACCATCGGCGAATTTCTTGGCTTGTTCTTCAACCCTGGCGACCACTTCGGCAGGCGGATAGATCAGCTCATCGTTGCCCGCCGATTGCGCGGCGACCTGGATGTTGCAGGCGTACTCCAGGCGATGCAGCTGCTGGAAGGCGTGCTCGACGCTGACACCACCGGTCAACAGGCCATGGTTGCGCAGGATCATCACACTCTTGTCGCCCAGATCCGCCACCAGCCTTTCGCGCTCGTCCAGGTCCAGCGCCACGCCTTCGTAGCCGTGATAAGCGATGCGCCCGGAGAAGCCCAGTGAGTGCTGGGAAATCGGCAGCAAACCACCCTTCTGCGCCGAAACGGCAATGCCATCCCGGGTATGGGTGTGCAGCACGGCCACCAGATCATGGCGAGCCGCATGAATCGCGCTGTGGATCACGTAACCGGCGTAGTTGATGCCCAGGCCGGTAGGGTCGTCGACGATGGTGCCGTCGATGTCGACCTTGACCAGATTCGACGCGCTGATTTCATCGAACAGCAAGCCGAAGGCGTTGATCAGAAAGTGCTCTTCCTTGCCGGGTACGCGGGCCGAAAAGTGGGTGTAGATGTGATCAGTCCAGCGTTTCTGCGCCGCCAGCCGGTACGCCGCCGCCAGTTTGACCCGCACCTCCCACTCTTCAGGGGTAACGCGCTCGCGGACACTGCCGGAGCCGGACTGCTGGGTTTGCACAGGTAACGAACTGACATTGCTCATGGTTGACTCCGAAAGAGGGCGAAACGTGTCGGAGCAGCCTAAACGCATAAGAAACCATTTAAAAAGCACATTTTATTCTAAGCTAATTATTAAATTTATTGATCTTGAATTTGCCGTTGCGAGGTCCGCAGGTCATCAGCAAATGCATTTTCGTTCTAACCTAATCATTAAATAATTGCATATTAAACAAAATCGTTATGCTTATATCTTCAGCAACGCAGCAGCTTCCCTACCCGACCCCTCTCCAGGCGGAGGTTTAACCAACAACAAACAAAGAGAGGTAACACCGTCATGTCCCTGCTCCAGAAACAGCCGGCCTCGCAACCACCGCTTCACATTGTCAGATCCCTGCGCGTCACCCGCCTTGAACCCACCATCGGTGCCGAGATATCCGGGGTTGATCTGAGCCGTCCCATCACCCCTGCGCAACGCGACGAGATCCGCGCGCTGTTGCTGGAACACAAAGTGATTTTCTTCCGCGATCAGAACATCGATACCACGCAGCAGATCGCCTTCGCCAAGGAGTTCGGCGAGCTGTACGAACACCCCACCACCCAGAAGAACGACAGCAGCAAACCTCACGCGCATCTGATCCAGGCCCAGGACGCCCGTGAGCTGTACGGGCCGAAAACCACCGGGCGTTGGCACACCGACACCAGCTGGATGTTGAAGCCGACCTTCGGCGCGATTCTGCGTGCCGTGGACTTGCCGGAAGTCGGCGGCGACACGGTCTGGGCCGATGCAGGCGCGGTGTATCGGGCGCTGCCGGATCAGCTTCGCGAAGAAATCGACACACTGTTCGTGGTCCATGATTTCAAGAAATCCCTGGACGCGGTGGGCTACGACTACCCGATCCTGGCCCACCCGCTGGTGCGCACTCATCCGGAAACCGGCGAGGACAGCCTGTTCATCAACTTCTCGCAAAGCCCTTCCGTGATTGGCTGGGAGCCGGAGCGCAGCAAGCGGTTGATCGAGCGTCTGCATCAGGAATTCAACAAGCCGGAGCATCAGGTGCGCTTCAAGTGGCGCGAGCACTCCATCGCCTTCTGGGACAACCGCGCCACCCTGCACTACCCGGTCTACAACTACGGCGACTACCCACGGCGCATGGAACGCGTGCTGATTGCCGATGATGACATCCCGCATCGGGTGCGGCGTCCCGTTCAAGCCTGAAGCCACCCCACTTCGTAGGAGCTGCCGAAGGCTGCGAATGCGGCTCATCTGACACACCGCTGTTCGCAGCCTTCGGCAGCTCCTACAGGGCGCTTTTAAACGCATCTGCCGTGAAATCAGGAGACATCCCCCATGAGCGAATCATTGCATCAACTGTTGGCCAATCTGCATGCTGAACGTGTGGCGAGCTGGGCGCCCGAAGCGCTGCAAGTCAATATCGATCAGCGTCAGACCCTGGTCAACGCGGCCAAAAATGCGCGCTTCGTGCAGCGTGGCGATCCGATTCCGGACTTCCAGCTGCACGATGTCAACGGCGGCATTCTGACCCGGGAAAACCTCACCGCCCAGGGACCAGCCGTGTTGATTTTCTTCCGATTTGCAGGCTGCCCGGCGTGCAACCTGGCCTTGCCGTATTACCAGCGGCAGTTGTTCCCGAAGCTGAAGGCGCTGGACATACCACTGGTAGCGGTCAGCCCGCAAGTGCCGCAACGGCTGATCGAAATCAAACAGCGCCATGACTTGCAGTTCCACGTGGCCACCGACAAAGACAACTTGCTGGCGCGGCAGCTGGGCATCCTCTACAGCTTCGACGAAGCCTCGCGCAAAGCAGCCCTGAGCAAGGGTGGCGGCGGGATTGGCGAAGTCACCGGAACCGGCACCTGGGAACTGCCGCAACCGGCCGTGGTGGTCATCGACCCCCAGGGCCAGGTGACCTTCGCCGACGTCAGCCCGGACTGGCTGGTGCGGACCGAAGCGCAAGTGATTGTGCAGGCAGTGAGTGAATTGCTGGGCGAGCGGGAGGTGCAGATCGCGGTTTGAAGCAATGAGTGAGAACTTTTTGTAGGAGCTGCCGAAGGCTGCGAAAGCGACTTATCTGATACACCGCTATTCGCAGCCTGCGGCAGCTCCTACAGGATTGATGTTCTCCTGATACAACGAGTCTCAATACCCCCGCATGAAATCCACCCGCTCGGCCAACGGTTCACCCTTGTGAAAGCTCAACAGGTTGCTGACGAACTGTTCGATCACGTTGCCCCACAGATCCCCCGTGGCCGGTGAAACATGGGGCGAGAGGCGCACTTTCGGATGGCTGTAGAACGGATGGTTTGCGGGTGCTGGCTCGATCTGGCTAACGTCCAGGGTTGCGCGCTCCAGCTGGCCGGCGTCCAGCGCAGCGATCAACGCCTGTTCGTCCACCAGGCTACCCCGGGCGATGTTGATCAGGTGCAGACCCGGCTTGGCATGGCTCAACAACTGCGCATCCACCAGATGATGGGTTTCGGCCGTGGCTGGCGCGGCAACCACCACATGATCAGCCTCGGCAAACAGCGCAGGCAGGCTCTTGGCCCGTTCCACACCGGGCACATAAAACGGCTTGCCGGAATGGTTGGTGGCAATCACTCGCACACCCAATGCCTGCGCCCTGATCGCCAGCGCACTGCCGATCGCGCCGAAGCCGACGATGCCCAACACACTGCCGCTGACCAGCTGCAATGAATGCCGCTGCCACTGCGCAGGCTCGGTGATCCACACCTCGGGAAAACGCTTGGCACTGGCCAGCACCGCCGCCAATGCGAACTCGGCCACGGCCACTGCCGAAGTCCCCCGCGCCGAGGTCACCAAGGGCACTTCGAACAACCAGTCCGGGTAGGTATCGATGCCCGACGAGGACAAATGCACCCATTGCAGGTTGAACGGCCAGCCCGCCGGGCGCAGTGGTTTTTCACCACTGCCCGCGCGGAACACCGGGCGAGCCAGGAGGATGGTTGCCTCGGCCGGAATCGCATTGGGCGCGCCACCCGCGATAGGCACAAAACTGTATTCAGGCAACCGCTGGCGCAGCAGTGCATTGACCTCTTCGTCGTGCTGAGTGGCGATTGTGATCTGTGTCATTGAAACCTCGCGGAACGTGCATGGGCGGCGCTTACAGGGCCGGATCGAGCCTGAACATAAGCGCTGAAGCCACGCCTGTGAAATGCCGATGCGTTCTAACCTAATATTATTTTTGGTCATTTACAGACATAGCTATATCAGGGTTTCGCATAACCCTTCAGATTGTGCCGTTATCGCTTATGGAAGCTAACGCGAGAATATACCGATGCATTTGGTTATATATGCATCATGATTAATTATTATATTTATACAAACTCATAATGCGCGGGCAAGCGCGCTCCTACAGGATCCACCCTCAGCCCAACCGAAACGGCGCAGGCTCAATCGGCAGGGGCTGGTCCAGCATTTGCGCAGTCAGCAGCTTCGCGCTGCCCAGCGCCAGGGTGAAGCCCAGGGCGCCCTGGCCGACGTTGAGCCATAGATTATTGAAGCGCCCTGCCCGGTCGATGATCGGTTTGCTGTGCGGGGTGCTGGGGCGCAAGCCGGCCCAGGCTTGTGCCTGGTCGAGGTCCAGTTCGGGGAAAGTTTCGGCGACTTGCTGTTTGAGCAAGGCGATACGCGCTGGATCGACTTCAGCCCGGTCCACGCCCATGTCCACCATCGCCGCGATCCGCAGACGCTGGCCCAGCGGCGCATAAACAACCTTGCGAGACGCATCAGTGACGCTCAACTGTGGCGCCTGGCTGCCCTCAGCCAAGGGCACGCTCAGGCTGTAACCGCGCAAGCCATACAGCGGCAGCGTCACGCCCAGCGGGCGCAGCAACGGCACGCTGAACATGCCAGCGGCGATCACCACCGCATCGGCGTTGATGTCGCCCTTGTCCGTACGCACCGCCACCACGCGATTGCCTTCGTGGACCAGTTCGCGCACTTGAGTGCCCAATGCCAGCGTCACGTTGGGCATTTTTTCAAGCAATCCCCGCAAGCCGACGCAGAAGCCCGCGCAATCGGCCGTTGCTTCGCCGGGTGTGAAAATGCCGCCTGCCAGGTCTGCGCCGATTCCCTTCAAGGTCGGCTCCAGCGCGACACACGCGGCGCCGTCGAGCATCTGCTGATCAGCACCCAGCGAACGCTGCCAATCGACCATGGGCCTGGCGCCTTCCAGGGCTTTTGCATCGCGATAGACCACCAGTTTGCCGCTGCGCAGCAGGTCGAATTGCAAGGCGTGCTGGTTCAGCAACTCATCCAGAGAATCGCGACTGAGGAACGACAGACGCAACATGTCGCCGATGGTCCGGCGTACCGCAGCGCTGTTGCAGTTGGCCAGGAACTCGGTGCACCAGCGCCATTGCGCCAGGTCCAGACGCGGACGGAAGCGCAACGGTGAATCGGCACGCAGCAGCCATTGCGGTAACTTGCTGATCACTGCCGGATCGGCCAGCGGCGCGACATAGCTGTAACTCAGCTGCCCACCATTCGCGAAGCTGGTTTCCTGGGCCACATCAAGGTGGCGATCCAGCAGGGTCACTTGCACGCCCTGATTAGCCAGATACCAGGCGCTGGTCAGCCCGACGACGCCTGCACCTATCACGATTACCTGCACACTGTGTCTCCTGAACGGGTTAGCACTGGGTTATGGTTGACCGCCAAATCGGTACTGGCGCTTGTCGATTGCATTGGCTAGTTTCTGGGCACCGCTGAATTCATCAGCTATTCCCATTAATCAACATCAGGAGTTTCCATGAGCATCCAGAGAATTTCCGTCACGCCGCGTCTTGCAGGCGCTGTTGTTCACAATGGCCTGGCCTGGTTGTCTGGCCAGGTGCCGGACGACCGCAGCCAGGATTGCGCCGGGCAGACCCGCCAGGTATTGGCCAAGATCGACGCCCTGCTCGCCCAGGCTGGCAGCGACAAGTCAAAACTGCTCAGCGCGCAGATCTGGCTCAAGGACATCGACGCAGATTTCGCCGCCATGAATGAAGTCTGGGCCGCGTGGCTGCCTGAAGGCGCCGCACCGGCTCGCGCGACCATCAAGGCTGATCTGGCGTCCCCGGACGTGCTGGTGGAAATCATGCTCACCGCTGCCATCGACTAAGCTCCCACGACGGCAGGCTGGCGTTTCAACAAGCGCCCCTGCCGCTGGACCACTTGGCCCTGCTCGTAGCTGGGCACGCCATTGACCACCACCAGATCAATGCCCGGCGCTTGCCGACAGGGATCACTGTAGGTCGCGACATCCTCGATACGCTGCATGTCCACCAGCACCAGATCGGCAAAGCCCCCTTCACGCAGCACGCCGCGATCCTGCAAACGGAAACGTGTGGCTGACAGGCTGGTCATCTTGCGCACCGCTTCGGCCAGATCAAACAGCTTCAGGTCCCGACAGTAATGGGCCAATACCCGTGGAAAAGTCCCCCACAGGCGCGGGTGCGGATTGGGGTCATTGGGCAAACCGTCAGAGCCGATCATCGACAGCGGATGGGCAAGGATCGTGCGCACATCATCTTCGCTCATCATGTGGTAGATCGCCCCGGCCGGACGCAAACGCTCGGTCGCGTCCAACTGCGACACACCCCACTGCGTGGCGATGTCTTTCAAGGTCTGCCTGGCCATTTCCGGATGAGGATCGGACCAGGTGATGTAGATTTCCATTTTGCCGTCCACCCGCCAGGCGTCCAGGGTGGTGGAGCTGGCGGAGTACGGATAGCAATCGCAATTGCAGGACTGCTCGGACGCGGCTTTTTCCAGCGCCGCCAGTGCCAGCGGCGCACGGCCCCAGTTACCCGCTCCGGCGCACTTGAGGTGGGAGATCACCAGATCGGCACCGGCCTTGCGTGCGGTGCTGAACGACTCTTCGAGGGAATCCAGCAGACCGGCGTGTTCGTCTCGCATGTGGGTGGTGTAGAGCGCGCCTTCGTGGCCGACGATATCCACCAGCGCCTGCATTTCGCTGACCGGCGCCTGCTTGGCATTGGTGTAGGCCAGCCCGGAGCTGAGGCCGATGGCACCAGCATCCAGTGCGCCCTGCAACGCGGTGCACATGTGCTGCAACTCTTCGGGCTGGGCCGGGCGATCAAAACCTGGCATCACATTGCTGCGCAGCGCGGTATGGCCGATCAGGGCGGCGACGTTGACGGCGGGCTGGGCCTGTTCGACGGCTGCGGCGTAGGCCTGGAAGGTCGGATATACGAAGGCTTCGCGACTACCCAGCAGGTTCATCGGGTCAGGCGGCACACCGGGCAAGGTCACCGGTGAGGCGCTGATCCCGCAGTTGCCGACGATCACAGTGGTCACGCCCTGGGAAATCTTGGCGAGCATGTCCGGGGTGCGAATGACGTTGGTGTCGTCGTGGGTGTGTACATCGATGAAGCCGGGCATCAGGCAGCGGCCATTACCCTCGATGACCCGCTGCGCCGAGTACTCGGCCAGATCGCCAATGGCGACGATGCGATCACCATGAGTGGCGACATCTGCCACATAAGGTTCAGCGCCAGTACCATCGACTACGGTCACCTGACGAAACAACAAATCAAAGGTCATGCTCATGCGTTAAGCCCTCTTCCCGGTGGAGAAATCCCAGCCTTTGCCGGGCACTGCGTCCATCAGTTGCCGGGTGTAGGGTTGCTGCGGATTGCCCAGCACTTGCCCGGCCGGACCGTATTCGATGAGCTGGCCGTGCTGCATCACCAGCACGTCATCACAGAGTTGCGCCGCGACCCGCAGGTCGTGGGTGATGAACAGAATCGCCACGCCCAAACGCTGCTGAATGTCATCGAGCAAGGCCAGCACTTGCGCCTGCACCGAGACGTCCAGCGCCGACACTGCTTCGTCTGCGACGATCACATCCGGCTCCATGGCCAGGGCCCGGGCAATGGCGATGCGCTGACGCTGCCCCCCGGAAAACTGATGGGGAAAACGCTCGATGGCATCGGCCGGCAGCCCCACCAGTTCCAGCAATTGCTGACCCCTCGCCCAGGCATCGGCAAAGCTGACGCCGTAGTTCATCGGCCCTTCGATCAGGCTCTTGCCGATGGTCATGCGCGGGTTGAGCGAGCGGTTCGGGTCCTGAAAGATCATCTGGATGCGTTTGCGATGGGGCTTGAGCCCAGCCGCTGACAACTCGGAAATATCCTTGCCGGTGACCCGCACCGCACCGTGGCTCGGAGCAAGCAAACGCATCACGCAACGGGCTACCGTGGACTTGCCGGAACCGCTTTCGCCAACAATCCCCAGGGTGCGGCCGCGCTTGAGCAAGAACGACACATCATGCACGGCGCGAGTGCCCTGGCGCTGTTTGCCAAACCAGTTGAAAGCTCCACCCGCCGCCGGATACACCTTGCCCAGTTCGCTGACATCCAGCACCACCTGAGCGCTGGCTTCCAGTCGAGCGGAACGCGGTTTGAGCGCAGGGACGGCCGCCAGCAAAGCCTTGGTGTAGTCCTCCCGAGGCCGGGCGAGCACGTCATCGACACTGCCCGACTCGACGATCTCACCATGGCGCATCACGCAGACCCGGTCGGCAATATCCACCACCACGCCCATGTCGTGGGTGATGAACAACACAGCGGTGCCGTGCTTTTGCTGCAACTCGCGGATCAGTTTGAGGATTTGCTGCTGAGTGGTGACGTCCAGCGCCGTAGTAGGCTCATCGGCGATCAGCAGGCGCGGTTCCAGCACCAGGGCCATGGCGATCATGATCCGCTGGCGCTGACCACCGCTGAGCTGGTGCGGGTAGGCATCGTGAATGCGTTCGATGTCCGGCAGATGCACCTGGGACAGCGCGTCCATGACCTTGGCCCGCCGCTCTGCAGCGCCCAGACTGGTGTGGGTCTGCAGCACTTCATCGATCTGTCGGCCGACACTGAGCACCGGATTGAGGGCCGTCATCGGTTCCTGGAAAATCATCGCCATGCGACTGCCGCGCAACGCTTTCAACCGGCTATTGCTGACGGCAAGTACGTCCTCGCCTTCCAGCAGGATTCGCCCACTCGTGGCACTGAGTGCGCCTTTGGGCAGCAGGCCCAGGGTGGTCAGCGAGGTGACTGATTTGCCCGAACCGCTCTCGCCCACCAGGCACAGGGTTTCGCCAGCGGCGATCTCGAAGGAAATAGTGTTGAGGATCGGTTTGCCTTCGGATGTGCTCACGCACAACTGTTCAACGCGCAGGACTTCGCTCATGCCGCACCCCTCTTCTTCATTCGCGGGTCGAGGGCATCGCGCACCGAGTCACCCAACAGATTGATTGACAGAATGCACAGCGACAACGCCAGCCCGGCCCACAACACCAGCGACGGCTTGAGCTGGAAGTACACCCGACCTTCGGAAATGATGTTGCCCCAGCTCGGGATTTCCGTGCCGATACCCGCACCGAGGAACGACAAGATTGCTTCGGTCAGAATCGCCGACGCACAGATGTAGGTGCCCTGCACGATCAGCGGTGCGATGGTGTTGGGCATCAGGTGGCGGACCAGAATCCTGAAGGTCGAAGTGCCCATCAGCACCGAGGCTTCCACATAGGGTTCCTCCCGGGCTGACAACACCCGGGAGCGCACCAGACGTACCACCTGCGGGATTTCCGGAATCATGATGGCGATCATCACGGTCCAGACTCCGGCGCTGCTCAGGGAAACAATGGCAATCGCCAGCAACACGCCAGGAATCGCCATCAAGCCATCCATGACCCGCATCAACACCGCGTCGAGGCCACGAAAATAGCCCGCCAGCAAGCCGAGCGGCAGGCCGATCAAAATACTCAGGACGGTGACGCCGACCCCCACAATCAGGGAAATCCGCGCGCCGTAAACGATCCGCGAGAACAGATCACGGCCATAGGCGTCAGTGCCGAGCCAGAAGTCGGCGCTGGGTGGTTTCAGACGATTGGCAGGCGACAGCGCGATAGGGTCGTGGTTGGCGACCCAGGGCGCGAAGATCGCCATGGCGACAATAACCACCAGAATCAACAGGGAAAGCGCCGAGATCAGCGGCACCCGCGGCAGGCCGATCAGGCGCCGCCGGGGTGCGGGCAGGATCAGAGGAACAGGTTTGCTCATGGTCGAGCCCTCAGTAGCGGATGCGTGGATCGCTGATCGCGTACGACAGATCGATCAGCAGATTGATGACGACATACACACCGCTGGTCAGCAGGATCATGCCTTGAATCACCGGGTAGTCACGGGCCAGCACGGCATCGACGATCAAGCGCCCGAGCCCCGGAATGTTGAACACGCTTTCGGTCACCACGACGCCGGAAATCATCATCGCGAAACCGGTGCCGATCACCGTCAGGATCGGGATCATGGCGTTGCGCAGTGCATGGCGGAACAGCACCTGCACTTCGGCCAGGCCCTTGGCCCGGGCGGTGCGGATGTAATCCTCGCCCAGCACCTCGAGCATGCTTGCCCGGGTCATGCGCGCCACCAGGGCGACGTACACCGAAGACAAGGTCAGCGCTGGCAGAACGATGCGCTGGGCGAATGGGCCGAGGCCGTCGCTGATGCTGCGAAAGCCCTGAACCGGCAGCCATTTCAGCTCAATGGCGAACACCGTGATCAACACATAACCGATCACGAACACCGGCACCGAGAAACCCAGCACCGAGGTGGACATCACCAGATTGTCGATCCAACTGCCGTGTTTCCAGGCCGCCAGCACGCCCAGCGGCACAGAAATGAGGATGGTGAAAATGATCGACACCAGCGCCAGGCTTATAGTGGGTTCGACCCGCTGACCGATCATGCTCAGCACCGGGGTGTGGGCCATGAGCGAGGTGCTGAAGTCGCCTTGCAGTAACTGCCAGATCCAGACAAAGAATTGTCGATACAGCGGCTGGTTCAGACCCAGGCTTTCGCGGATCGCTGCCAACTGTTCGGGGGTTGCCATGTCGCCGGCAATGATCGCCGCCGGATCACCCGGCGAAAGCCGCAGCAACAGGAAAACGAACAATGCCACCACCAACATGACCGGGATCGCTGCCGCTATGCGGCGCAGGAAATAACTGAGCATGGGTAGGGTCCGTTGTCGGGTGTTAATCACTTCGGTGAGCTGGCGGAACATGGACTGTAGGAGCCAACTTGTTAGCGAGGCGGTGTGTCAGCCTCATCGCCTCGCGAACAAGTTCGCTCCTACAGGGTTCGCCTCACCTTCAATCGCCTTTCTTCACATTCCAGAACACCGTCGATGGCCCTGGCAGCAGGCCGTTGACGTGGGCGTTCCAGGCTGACACGTCGTGGTACTGGCCCAGCGGGATGTAGCTGACCTGGTCCATGGCGCGCTTCTGGATCTGTACCGCGATGTCCTTCTGCTTGACCGGGTCGGTGGCCGTGGCGAACGCGACGCGCAGTTCATCCATCTGCGGATCGGTGGGCCAGCCGAACCAGGCTTTCTTGCCACCGCCGTCGAGCATCGGGTTGACCACCGGGTTCCAGATGGTCTGCACGTTCCAGTAGGTGAAGAACAGGTTCCAGCCGCCTTGAGCCGGAGGGTTCTGATTGGCCCGGCGCGAGACCAGGGTCTGCCAGTCCATGGGTTGCAAATCGACCTTGAAGCCGGCGTTGCGCAAGGCCTGGGCGGCAACCACCGGCTGCGGCGCCTGGCTCGGCACGTCGGTGGGCTGCATGATCACCACAGGCGTGCCGTCATACTTGGCCTTCTTGAGCAAAGCCTTGGCCTCTTCCATGCCATTGCCCTTGAGCAGCGACTCGCCGCCCGCCTCGGTTTCGAGCTCGGTGCCGCAGGCAAATACCGACGCGCATTGGCGGAAGTACTTCGGATTGCCCACCAGGGCGTCGAGCACGTCTTTCTGGTTCAGGGCCAGCATGGCGGCACGACGGATGTCCGGGTTGTCGAACGGTGGGTACAGGAAGTTCATCCGCCCGCCGGTCATGGAGCCCAGGTCGCTGAGCACGCCAGTCTTGAGGTTGTCGTCGGCCTCGACCATGGGCAGCAGGTCGATGGGCAGTTGCTCGATAAAGTCGATATCGCCTGAAGACAGGGCGTTGATCGCGGTCATGCGGTCGGGCATGTTGATCCACTCGACGCGATCAACGTTGACCACCTTGCCGCCCGCCGTCCCGCTCGGTGCTTCTTTACGCGGCACGTACTCTTTGAATTTCTCGTAGACCACTTTGTTGCCAGGGTCGAACTCACTGGCAACGAACTTGTACGGACCGGAGCCGGTGTAGTCAGTGATCATCTTGCCTTCGGGGGTGTTGGCGACCCGCTCAGGCATCATGAACGCAGCCACCGACGACGGCTTGGCCAGCAACGGCAACACGTAGCCGAAGGGTTTGGCCAGGGTCAGGACGATGGTGTGTTCATCACTGGCCGCCAGGCTTGCGGTGTATTGCATCATCAACTTGCCGCCCACGTCGTAATGCGCCCAACGCTTGAGGGAGGCCACGCAGTCAGCGGCGGTGACAGGCTTGCCGTCATGCCAGAGCAGGCCGTCGCGCAGTTTGAAGGTGTAGGTCAGGCCGTCGGGCGAAATCGTCCAGTCCGCCATTTGCGGCTTGGGCACGAAATGCTCGTCCATGGAGATCAGAGTGTCGTAGATCATGAAGCCGTGGTTACGGGTGATCTGCGCCGTGGTGGCGATCGGATCGAGCACCCGCAGGGACGAAGACATCACCGCATGCAGCGTTTTCTCCGCAGACAGAGCAAACGGAGCATGCAGCGAAGCAATCAGACCCACCGGCATCAGCAGACGGGTAATCAGGGAACGGGGTAATTTCATGCGCAACATTCCTTACAGAGAGCGAAGGCCGTGGGCGGCAGGGTTCCTGTGTGAACAATGGCGTAGGGCCGGGCGCCTCTTTGGGTGCCCTGACGATTAATGCTTCATCTGTAGGAGCTGCCGAAGGATGCGAATCGGTGTTTCATGTGCCATCGTCTTCGCAGCCTTCGGCAGCTCCTACGGGTTGGTGTCAGACCAGCACCTCTAATGCGTGCTCGATGTAAAGCTGGCGAAAACGCTGGGTCTGCTTGCCCGGCTTGCCATCGCCGATGGCCTGGCCATCAATGCTCACCACCGGGTATACGAACGAAGTAGATGAGGTGATGAACGCCTCTGCGGCCTGTTTGGCTTCATCCAGGGAGTAAGGCCTTTCTTCCAGGCGCAAACCGGTCTCGTTGAGTAACGCGATCATTGCGCCGCGGGTGATGCCCGGTAGCAAGGCGCTGGACAGTTCGCGGGTTACGACAACGCCATCGTGGGTGATGATGAACGCGTTATTGGAGGTGCCCTCAGTGACCATGCCGTCCTTCACCAGCCAGGCATCATCGGCGCCCATTACCCGCGCCTGTTCCTTGGCCATACAGGCGTAAAGCAGTTGCGTGGTCTTGATATCGCTACGACCCCAGCGCAGGTCCGGCAGCCCAACGATGTTCATGCCTCGCGCCGCCATGGGGCTGTCGATGACCACTTTCGCCTGGGTGTAGAGCACCACCGTCAACGGGCTGCCCTTGACCGGGTAGAGGAAGTTGCGATCTTCCACGCCACGGGTGACCTGCATGTAGACCAGGCCTTCATCGAGCTGATTGGCTTCGATCAGACGACGATGAATCCCCAGCAGTTCTTCGCTGCTCAGCTCCAGCTCCAGCGCCAGTTCACCCAGGGAACGACGCAGCCGCGCCTGATGCAGATCAAAATCCACCAGCTTGCCGCGCAATACGGCCGTCACTTCATAGATGCCGTCGGCAAACATGAAGCCGCGGTCGAAGATCGAAATAGTGGCCTGGTTCTCGGGAACGAACTGACCGTTGAGGTAGACCATGCGCATGGATCCTCTCCTTTTAGCAATTTCCCTGTAGGAGCTGCCGCAGGCTGCGAACCGCGGTGTGTCAGAAACACCATTTTTCGCAGCCTTCGGCAGCTCCTACAGATTAAGTCAGGGGCGCTTCACACCCGTCTGGCTGGTGATGATGCCGTAGTGCTCGATCCGTCGATGGCGGGCGAAATCGAAAATGGTGGTCTTGCCGAAGTTGCACAGGTCCATGTCGCAGCGATGGGAAATCAGTTCGTCGCCCTGCCCTTCGGCTCTGGCGACCACGAAGCCGTTGGGGTCGATGATCACGCTGCCACCCATCAACGGGAAGCCATCCTCGACACCGGCCTTGGCCACGCCCACCACCCAGGTTGCGTTCTGATAGGCGCCGGCCTGCATCACCAGCTCAGAGTGAAACAGGCGATGTTCTTCGCCTTCGCCGCGATTCTGCGAGTTGATCGATGGCGTGTTGTAACCCAGCATCACCAGCTCGACGCCTTGCAGGCCCATGACCCGATAGGTCTCCGGCCAGCGGCGGTCGTTGCAGATGCACATGCCCATGACGGTGTCCTGGCTTTCCCAGGTCGGGAAGCCCAGATCGCCGGGTTCGAAATAACGTTTTTCCAGATGCTGGAAGTCGCGAGCCGTATCGAATTCAACGTGACCCGGCAAATGCACCTTGCGGTATTTGCCGACGATGTTGCCCTGGCGGTCGGTGAAGATGGAGGTGTTGAAATGACGGCCTTCAGGCGTCAGCTCGGCATAACCGAAGGAGATGGCGATGCCGTGTTCTCGGGAGAAGTCGAACAGCGGTTGCGTGGCGGCGCTGGGCATTTGGCTTTCGAACCAGGTGTCGACTTCGGCCTGATCTTCCATGTACCAACGGGGAAAGAATGTGGTCAGGGCCAGCTCAGGGAAGACCACCAGTTCGCAGCCCTGCTGACGGGCCTGTTCAAGCAAGGCCAGCATGCGCTGTACGACGCTTTCCCTGCTATCACTCTTCTGGATCGCACCCAACTGGGCGCCGCCGATGACTATCTCACGCATTGCATATTCTCCCCGTGCCGACGAACCGTTACGCCGTGTCTGGGATCATTGTGAAAAAGTCCGCCGTGCTTGTCGCATGCCAATACGTCGCCAACCCTTAACCCTTTGTTAAGGCGCATCGAACAACTCGAAACCGCAGCCGCGCAGGGTTTCACGCAGTTGCTCGACAAAGGTCTGCGCCAATTGCGCCAGCGGCTCACGGCGCAAATGGACGAGGCTGACAGTCAGGCGTTCTGCCTGAAGAATCGGCAAGACCGCCATGTGCTCCATCCCCGAAGCACGCCATGAGATCTCGTCGACCACGGAAAATCCCGACCCATTTTTGACCAGCGCACAAGCATGGTGCGGCGAATCCACTTCAATGCTCGGTCTGTAAGCCAGCCCGGCCTGTTCGAAAGCAGGCTTCATGACGTTGAAAAAGGGCGTGTCGGAGGGGTAACCAATGAACGGCGTTTCCAGCAGTGCCTCGGGCAACTGTTCGGCAGGAACTTCAGTCAGAGCGTGGCCCGCCGGGCAAATGACCAGCACGCGGATATCACTCAAGGGCACGGCGCGCAGGTTGGGGTGGTCGATGGGGAACAGCGAGACGCCCAGATCGGCCTGCTGATCCAGCAGGCGGTCACGCAGCAGTACATGGCGCAGGCATTCCAGGCTGACCCGAATGTCGTCGTTACTGCGCCGAAACGCAGCCACTGCATCGGGCACCATCTGATGGCCCATGCTAGGACTGCTGGCGATACGCAGCACTCCGTGGCGTTGCTGCACCAGATCCAGCAAGGTGGTGTTGACCCGCTGGATATTGCGATACACCGACTCGACATCAGTGAACAGACGCCGCGCCTCCGGAGAGGGATAAAGCCGCCCCTTGACCCGCTCGAACAGACGGAAACCGATTCGTGCCTCGGTGTGGGACAGCATGCGACTGACCGCAGGCTGGGAGACCAGCAACAACTGCGCGGCACCGTTGATGGAGCCCGTGATCATAACTGCGCGAAAGACTTCGATCTGCCGCAGGTTCAGAGACTGCATGGTGCTTTTCTCTAATAAAACAATGCGCAAAGAATGCTTTTCTGTAGGAGCGCGCTTGCCCGCGATGGCGTTATACCAGTCATAAAAGGATTACCTGATTCAACGCTATCGCGGGCAAGCGCGCTCCTACAGAGGTCGCTTATACCAACCAGACTTAACATAAGGTTAATAAGGTATAGCAATTAGTATGCCAAGCCATTGAATCTGTTGAGAAAACGCTAGCAGATAGGGGAAGGCACGGTAATAATGCGCGCACATTTTCCAGCCGGAGCCTTCTGCCGTGGCCGTCCCGCAAGCTATTTTGCCGATCTTTCTGTTGATTGTTCTGGGCTACTTCCTTCGCCAACGAGGCACGCTGACAGCAGAAAGCAACAAAGCCTTCGGCGAAGTGGCGTTCAAGATATTCATGCCCATGGTGTTGTTCACCGGCATGGCCAAGGCCCCGCTACATGACGGCTTGAACATGACGATTCTGGCGGCTTATTTCATCCCGGCCCTGATCATCTTTGCCGGGGTCAACCTGGTGGCCCATCTGCGCATCGGACACCCGACGCCTTTTGGCCTGACCGCAGCATTTGGCAACAATGCACTGATCGGCATCGCGCTGATTGCCAGCCTGTTCGGCAACCCGGGCCTGGTGCTGCTGTTCACGATTCTGGCGGTACACAGTTTGCTGCTGTTCAGCTTCCAGAGCCTTTACAACAGCTTTGCCAGCGGCGAGTCGTTCAGCGCCAAAACCCTGATCGGCAGCCTCGCCAACCCGATGATCATCGGCCTGTTACTGGGGGTGTTGCTCAACCTGTCAGGCCTGAGTCTGCCGCTGTGGGCCGACCACCTCACCACCTGGCTGGCCCAGGCTGCCCTGCCCTGCGCCTTGATCGTACTCGGCGCCAATCTGGCCGGCTTCCGCCTGCGCCCCAGCGTCGAAGCCATCGGCATCACCGTCGCCAAACTGCTGATCATGCCACCCCTGGTACTGCTGACCTGCAAGGTGCTGGGCGTCAGCGGCATGCCTCGGGCCGTGCTGATGCTGATGGCCGCCAACCCCTGCGGCGTCAATGTGCTGGGGTTTGCTCGGACTCAAGAGGATGTGCAGAAAACCAGCTCGGCGATTTGCCTGTCGACACTGCTATCGGCCGCCACGCTGCCGATGTGGATGTGGATTAATGGCTGGATGTGAAGCTGTGCTTTGGCCCCGACATCCGCTAAACCTGGGGAACACCGGCAAAACCTTGCTCAACGTCGCAATAGCTGTTTCGTCGTCGCCATCGCCGTATCCAGCGACTGGCCTGTACGTTGCAGTTTGTTCAGCAGACTGGCGCCCAGCCAGAGTTGGTAGAGGGTTTCTGCCAGTGGGCGGGCGTTGCCGTCGGGCAGGCTTTTATCGGTCTGACCCTGTTCAAGGCTGGTGGTGATACGCGCCACCACTTGCTCGGCACCGTCACGTAACGTCACGCGCATCGCTTCGGAAAGGTCGGAGACTTCGGCGCTGAGTTTGACCACCAGGCATTCATCGCCGTACTCGCCAAGCACGCAGCGGTCTTGCCAGCCCTGCCAGTAGCCCATCAGCCGCTCATAGGCATTCAGGTCCGGGAGCGTCAGACGCTGCTCCATCTCGGCCAGATAACCGACAAAGTAATCCTCCAGCAAAGCCTGCCCGTACATCTCCTTGGATTTGAAGTAGTGATAGAACGAGCCCTTGGGCACGCCTGCGGTTTGCAGGATCTCGTTCAGGCCGACACTGGTGAAGCCTTTCTCGGCCATCATTCGATGGCCGGTGTCGAGCAGATGCTGGCGGGTATCGTCGTAGGTCGGTTTCATAGGAATGTGCAGTACCAAACATTAGACCAGTCGTATATTTGACAGAGACGGAAGTTTGCCACATCTCCTCGCAAAAAACCTTCAACGAAAAAAATCCTAGACGACTGGTCTAATTTGAACTTATGCTGCGCCCCGACAACCAATTACTCGGGTGCCAACGACGGGCCAATCAATGGTCGTCGATAACCCCTCTCACCACTCCAGGGTGCTCTATGAAAATCTTGATGGTTTTGACTTCACACGATCAACTCGGCAACACCGGCAAGAAAACCGGCTTCTGGCTCGAAGAGTTTGCAGCCCCCTACTACGCCTTCAAGGACGCTGGTGCAGAGGTCACGCTGGTCTCGCCAGCAGGTGGCCAGCCGCCGCTGGACCCGAAAAGCGACGAGCCTGACGCACAGACCGCCGAAACCGACCGTTTCCGTAAAGACCCCGCAGCGCAACAAGCCCTGGCCAGCACCGGCCTGTTGGCGGATGTCAGCGCTGATGATTTCGATGCAGTGTTTTATCCAGGTGGCCACGGCCCACTCTGGGACCTGGCAGAAGACAAGCATTCGATTGCCTTGATCGAAGCCTTTGATCGCAGCAACAAGCCTCACGGTTTTGTCTGCCATGCGCCGGGTGTACTGCGTCACGTGGTTGCGGCGGACGGCAAACCGCTGATCCAGAATCGTGACGTGACCGGTTTCACCAACAGTGAAGAAGCTGCGGTGGGCCTGACCGACGTGGTGCCGTTCCTGATCGAAGACGAGTTCCAGCGCCTCGGCGGCCGTTACACCAAATTGGGTGACTGGCAGGTGTATGTAGTGGCTGACGGTCAGCTGGTTACCGGCCAGAACCCTGCCAGCTCCGCCGCCGTGGCCGAGAAGCTATTGAAGATGCTCGGCTGATTCAGACGCTGGCACCTTTACTGCGCAACACAGCTGAAAACCGTGTACGAGCTACACGGTTTTTTTGAAGCACGTACATTAGTCGACTGGTCTAATAAGGCCAAGCAAGGTATCAAATGAGTAGTAGCCCTTTCTTCAAGCCCGCCACCCTGGGCCTGCACACGCTAAAGAACCGTATCGTTCTGCCTCCTCTGACACGCCAGCGCAGCACTCAGCCGGGCAACATCGCCAATGAACTGATGGCCGAGTATTACCAGCAGCGCGCTGGCGCCGGATTGCTGATCACTGAAGGAACGCAGATCGAACCTCGGGGCCAGGGTTATGCCTGGACACCGGGCATTCATACCGCCGAGCAAATCGCTGGATGGCGCAAGGTTACCGAGGCTGTGCATGCCGCTGATGGCGTGATCTTCGCTCAACTCTGGCACGTGGGCCGTGTGTCCCATACCGCGCTGCAACCCGGAGGTGGCGCACCGGTTTCCGCGTCCGCAGTGGCCACTGACCGGGTCAGCGTGTTTATCGAAACCGCCCCGGGCGCTGGCGCCCTTGTACCGCCCTCCGCACCGCGCGCGTTGAGCACTGATGAAGTTCAGGAGCTGGTTCAGCTTTATATACAGGCTGCGCGCAATGCCATGGACGCTGGCTTCGATGGCATCGAACTGCACTGCGCCAACGGTTATCTGGTGAACCAGTTCATTTCCGCCCACAGCAATCTGCGCAACGATCAGTACGGCGGCTCGCTGGACAACCGCTTGCGCTTTCTTCGGGAAGTGGTTGCGGGTGTCGCGGAGTGCATCGGCAAAGAAAAAGTAGGCGTGCGCTTTGCACCCCTGTTTACCACCACCGATGAAGCGCGCACGTATCTGGGTATGGTGGAGGAAGACCCGCACACCACCTACATCGAGGCGATCAAGGTGCTTGCAGCCGTGGGCATTGCCTACCTGTCCATCGCCGAAGCCGACTGGGACGATGCACCGGTAATGCCGGAAACCTTCCGCCGGGCAGTGCGCGACACTTTCAAAGGCGCGATCATCTATGCGGGCCGCTATAACGCAGAGTCAGGCGCGAAGCTACTCGACTCGGGGCTCGCTGACTTTGTCGCGTTCGGCCGGCCGTTCATGGCCAACCCGGATCTACCCGCGCGGATCGCCAATGACTGGCCGCTCAATGCACTGAACCCGGCCACGGTCTATGGCGGCACTGGCGAGGGTTATGTGGATTATCCGGTTTACGGTGGGTGACCTGCGGGTGCCAAGGTGTTGCCGAGGCGGTGTGTCAGATACACCGCTTTCGCGACCGTCGTAACCTCTGATTGCTCCTACAGGTTTAGTGCCTGGCTACCTGGGACCGGGCACTGCAACATTCCTGTAGGAACACCGTGGCTGCGAACCGCCCGGCTGTTACGCCAGAAGACGCTGCTTTTTCATCCGGTACATTTCATCGTCCGAGTGAGTGAGGAGTGTGTCGGCGTCGGTCCCGTCTTCCGGGTAATAAGCCACGCCGATACTGCACGACGGCATCTTGAGCGCACCGAATTCGGGGCCCAGTGGCTCGGTCATGATCAGGTGAATCTGCTCCAGAGTCCGGGAAGTCGCCTCCCTCGACTGGATGTCCGTCAGCAGTACAACGAATTCATCACCGCCCATCCGGGCCACGGTATCCGTCTCGCGCACGCAGCTTTCCAGCCGTCGCGCAATCATGCACAGCACGCTGTCACCCGCTGCGTGACCATGGACATCGTTGATGCTTTTGAAGTCATTGATGTCCAGAAACAGCAACGCCAGCCTGGTGTCATGACGGTGGGCCGCACGCAGGGCGGAATCCAGTCGGTCACTAAACAGTGAACGGTTGGTCAATTTGGTCAAAGGGTCGTGATGCGCCAGGAAGCGTAACTCTTCTTCGGCCTGAGCCAGGGCTGTCACGTTGCGCGCCACACCGATCCGCGCACCCACTTCTTCGGACCAGAACGCCGCCCACAGGATATAGACGACACCTCCATCCTTGCGCACGTAACGGTTACGAAAATCAAAGTGAGGCTGCCCGTTCATCACACGAGTGATCGAATCTCGGGTGGCGAGCAGATCCTCAGGATGCATGTAGCGCGTGATCGGTGTGCCGGTCAGTTCGTCGGGACGGTAACCCAGCAAGGCTTCACAAGCATCGCTCACAAATACAATGTGGTCGTCCGGACCGACCACAAAGACAGTGTCCAGCATCAGATGGATAAGCTTGGGATAGAGCGCTTGTAGATCAACGGGCATAGTCGGGAAGGAGTTTGATTCGAAGTGCCCGATAATAGCCTGATCATGGGCACAGGCGGCGAATATCTTGCACGTATGTTCTGGCCTGGATCAGATGATGTCGTCCACCACTCCACCGTCTACCCTGAGTGCCGCACCAGTGGTGGCAGAGGCTTGAGGTGAGCAGACATAGACGACCATGTTGGCGACTTCTTCGACCGTGGCTGCACGGCGGATGATGGAGCTTGGTCGGTGTTCGACCACGAAGTCTGCCATGACCGATTCAATACTTTTCCCGGTGCGCTCCACTTCGTCTTTGAGCATATCGGCAACACCATCAGAGAGCGTTGGGCCGGGCAACACGCTGTTGACCGTAACACCGCTCCCCGCCACACGCTTTGCCAGACCGCGAGCCAGGGCTAGCTGCGCAGTTTTCGAAACCCCGTAATGGATCATGTCCGATGGGATATTACGGGCCGATTCGGAGGAAATGAAAACCACCCGCCCCCATCCTTTCTCGACCATTGATGGCACAAGCGCACGACTCAAACGGACTCCAGACATCACGTTGGTTTGCCAATAACTGTCCCAGACCTCGTCACCGGTCTCGTAAAAGTCTTGTACGCCATAAATCCCGGCATTGTTCACCAGGATATCGATCTCGCCAGCACCGGACACCAGGGTCGATACACCACCGGCGGTGCTCAAGTCCGCCGCCACTCCCTGAATAGAAGCTCCCGGAATGGCAGCCGACAATCGCGAAACCGCGCTTGCCACAGACTCCTCACTGCGACCATTGATGACAACCTCGGCACCGGCTTCAGCAAGCCCTTGAGCAATCGCGAAACCGATACCTCCAGTTGAAGCGGTGACCAGTGCGCGCTTGGCGTTGAATTGAATGTTCATCGTGACTCCATCAGAGCGTGAGAGACGCAGCCCAGGCTCTGGGCGGCATTTAAGACCTCGTAGAGCATAGCTCTGTCTCTGAAGGATTCGATTGTGGGTGATGGATGGCCAACTGGCAGGTGGATTCAGGGGCGCCGTTTCAAAATTTCTACGAGGGGCCTTGACTAGGACTGGATGCGGCCAATCTTGCGGAGACTGATCGGCGGGCGGAGAAGCAGGGGTGGGGATGGGCTGGTGCCAAACAGAGTGCGAGGTGGTTGTGAAGTGCGGCGCAAATTACAAAAGGCGGGAATTGCGGACGCCTGCAATAACTGCGGATGTTTTGCCCTAATTTGACATCTGTTTGCCACCAAACCCCAAAAACGACAAAGCCCTGAGAAATCAGGGCTTTGTCGTATCTAAGATGGCGGAAGCATAGAGATTCGAACCTTTATATCAGGTACACCGCTATCTCTTATCAACGACTACATTGTCCCTGTCCTCTACCAATCCAGTCAATGCCTTACCAAACAAGGCTCTTGAGGCTGTTCTGCGATCAGTAGAGAGACCTCAGCCTAAGGCGCTACTCGTAGCACCTTATCAGTCGCACCTTACTATAGGCCCAAAACTACACCGTTTCTGAACGCGACGCGCATGTCTCGCCAACGCCCATTCGCTGCGATGACGCTAGATCAATGCTCCATCCGCCTACGACTCTTGACCGTAGGGCGCCTCAGTTACATTTCAGCAAGTACGTGATGATCGATGTCTTAAAGAGACAGTCTGAACCACTCATACCCGTCTAGTAATAAGCCGTTGGTTGGCTGACGCCTGAATCTGGACTGTCTGCTTGCCCATCCCTTACGCATTGGCCTAAGGCGGGCACTCACTTAGCGGCGGTACAAGATCGATTCCCGCAAAGCCCAAGCAAAATTAACTTCTCCGCTCCCCCAGCACAGTTCGCAGCGAGGCCTTGAGATCAATTTAATGACCTTAGTCGCTAGTCAAGTGCCAAGTGCCGGGACGACCCTCACTCTGCGCGAAAATTTTAATATGGAAATTTAAACTCTTGAATGTAGCGTCACAGATTGAACATATTGATGCGTATTAACGTGCCCCCAGCTCTCGCGCAGCGAACCTCTGCCTCCAGTGAATCAGGGTTGTGCATCTCCCTGATTCAACAGCCGCTGAGCGCATTCTTTCTCCGTGAGCGGCTAGGCTATCGGTACACACCAAAGCCTTCTACTATAACTTTCGGCATTGAGTACCGGCTGGTCGGCATTCTTTGATATGGACTGCCAAGCACGAGACCTTAAACGAGAAAAATATTAATAACAACAATCAAGCTATACCCCCAGCATGCACAACTACGGCAGTAACTATTTTAAAAACAATACCCAAAACACACAGACTAGCAGCCCATTAAACCCAAAGCTCAGAACATGCACTAAAGCAACAGTAACTTAATGAGTATACTTTTACTAGACTCATAAACAACTATGAGCGCGAAAAAAAACTCAAAAAAATCCTTGACGAGCCAGCCGCCGAAACCATTAAATTGTGCCTCTCTCACGACGAGAACTGATAATGAGCGACGCAACCGGACGCATGAAGAAACGAAGCATCAGAGCTTTCAGTACAGATGAGCTTAAGAGCATTGAAGAAACTCTCGAACAGTATGGCTCACCCGCAGATCGTTTGTTTTACTCATTTATTATGCTGACAGGCATGCGAGCTAGCCAATGCCTGTCAATTAATGCTGAAGACTTGGTAAGCAAATCCGACTATTCAATTAATGTGAAGAACGTTACCCTGCCAAATATGAATGCAAAATCTAAACGGACGCTGCTTAACTTCGAGCGCGCACAAAAGGGAAGCTATGTATCCCCATGCAACTCGGTTTCAAATTCAGGAATGAAACTTGCGAAACTTCCCAGTGAGCTTTCAAGTTGGCTGAGCACAGTGAACGTATTTCAAGGCGGACGCTTACCACACGGCGTACGGCTATCGGTAATCGCTGCCAACATCCAAGCGATGAATCAGCCAACTATGCGCAACGACCTAGTCATCAGCAAGACCAACCCGGGCATCATCCAGCATTACATCCATAGCATGCGCCCGCCGAAAACTTAGATAGCAAGAAAAGGGGACGAGATTAGGCAAAACAACCGGGTAGAGTCGACAGCCCCCTCCAATCACCCCTGCCCGTTCTGGAGGATACCTCCTGATTATTAGTAGTGCACCGGCATATTTCAGCTGCGGGGCCTAGATGCTGTAGTGCTCTACCCAACTAACCTTCCAAATCAGAAGTAGTAAATGAACGACCAGCCACGTCATTTAGCGTGCGGACAACCATCCCGTGCACGACCGCGTCCAAACAAGCCGCTTCCTTTCGAGCAGTATGAAAACAATTGCGACATTCCTCCCGAATGGCTTGATATCGAAGATGTGGAATTAATCTGGTGGACTGTGGCCTCGCGCCTGAGCAAGAAAGAGCTGAGAAGGCTCTTGAGAAAGGTCACAGATAATTATCAGGATTGTGGTTGCTTTACATTTGCCGTCGTTTCAGACGGAGATGGGCGCGGACGTTACCCCAGAGGTGTTATCAATACCCTCGGCTCGATCTTAAAACCTCGCAAGCTGATGTTCAGGCATCCAACGGAGGATGTAATTCGTATCCAAATGGTTATCTGGCATCTGTGCATATTCGCAGCACTTGATTGGTGCCCTACAGAAGCCCTACCCAAGAGACTTCGAGGCTTGAAAATTGAGAATGCTTTGGGACTATAATTTACTCAGCTATAGCATCACACATTAGATACCAATCGTAGCACTCGGAAATATACGGACGCGAGCGGGACGCTCTTAACCCGCTCTGCAACCGAACACTACTACGACTCGCTAAAGTAATAGACTCTACACCTGCGATCCAGCATTCACAAAATCCTTCTGGGCCCCATAAAAATCTCCAATCGGCTCAAGTTTTGCCGAAACCAACCGTTTGTCATAGGCATGTACTCCCTTTGAGCGAACCGCTTTGATCCCACCAGCCGATGATTACGCACAGCGTTTGAGTGCCGCCATTCCGTTTCCCAAGACGACCCTGGGCAACCGCCAGCACGGTGCCTGGCAACGTCTGATCAGCGTCATCAAGTCTTCAGAAACCCTTTCTGCATTTGATAAAGCAGCAGCCTACGCTGAGGGCTATGCACATGCTCTTGTCGATAGCGACCAGATCGACATTTCCATCGAACGAGATGTGTTCATCATCGAAATGGTCAACGCTTGGCAATGGGTCGGGAACGGGTGCAGAGATATTTCCCTCAGGCTTTCCGTCGAAATGATTCGCCTCCACGCATCACTGCTCAGCCGGCAGGTAAGGCTGAGCCAAGCCAAATCGGGAGCGCGAGCGTGTGTATGGGATGTAAACGATGAAACCGGCGGCGTCGCAGCGCATGAAATAGCCATTTCTGAATCAAAGGAAGCACGGTCAGACGGCTGGACAGTCCGGTGGGATCAAGGATTTATTGAACAAATTCGCAGCCTGAGAAGCCAGGCCCTACCTAATGAAACAGGTGGAATATTGCTTGGATACACTGACCAACAGTTGAAAACTATCACTATAGTCAAAGGAATGCCGGCCCCTCCAGATAGCGTCTCTACACCCACCTCCTTCATTCGAGGGTACGAGGGCCAGGAAGAAGTGCTTCTTGATACGCGTCGGAGAACAGCCGGGATCGTCGACTACATCGGTGACTGGCATTCGCATCCGCCCAAGCACTCGTCACGCCCGAGCTCCGACGACATGAATCTACTAGCTTCCTTAGCCCTGACCATGGCCAACGATGGCTTGCCAGTTGTCATGTTCATCATGGGCGAAACTGATTGCACAGTTACTATTGGAACGTACTCCGACCAATTGAAGGACTATTAAGTGCTGGTTCTGATCGTAGGCTACCTTGTGCTGTTGCTGTTCATCGCGACCTACTCGATAGGCGCAATGGCGCTAGGTTGGCTTGCACAACCTTATGAGGTGCTACGGATTCCGTTGATGTGTGGTGCAATTGGTTGCGTGGGGGGCTGCCTTTACTGCCTCAGGGCTGTGTACTTGAACAAATGCGTCCACAAAAGGTGGGATACGGACTGGTATGCGTGGTACTTCATTCGCCCCATTACGAGCGTGATTGCTGGTGCCGTTAGTTATCTTTTCCTCAAAGCGGGCTTGCTGGTATTGGAATCCAGCTCTAAATCTGACGCGAGTGAAATTGGTTTCTTCGCGCTAGCTTTCATCGCAGGGCTCAACGTCGATAAATTTGTCGCGAAAATTGAAGAGGTAGCTAAAGCAGTGTGGGGGATAGATAAGAGCCGCGCCTCCGAGACTCGCTCCCCGCCCGACAATAGATGAACAATGACATTTTACAGCCCAGTACAGAATTTCAGGAGCAACAGTGCGCATACGCATTAAGTACCAGGATGGCGCAGGTAATATCACAGAAAGGGATATATCGGATCCCTGCAAGGAAACTGATAAAACCATTGATGCCCTTTGCCACATGCGCAGTGAGCGTAGAAGCTTCCACCTTGACCGTATAATGCATTCCGTGGCAACAAATACCGGCGAGTTGCTCAGTCCGTATCAGCTAGTCCCGCTGATGCGAGCTCCAGACTCCATTGACTCGCTCACCTGGCAAGTCAGACCAGCTATAAAGGCTTTGAAGTTTTTTAGCCTAACCACACGAGGCTTTTCCAAGAGGGAGCGTCAGCACCTGAACAAATTCGTCAAAGAATTGGTTTCCCTTCCGCAAAGCGACGAGGAAATCAGTGACTGGGTCTACGATCTTTGGTGCGCTGATTTGTACCAGTACCGTGACGGGGACGAAAAAGAATACAAAGGGCTACTGGAATACATCCCTCCCTCGCTTCTAGAAGTGTGCCGCGCATACGCTATTAAAATAGTAGGAGGGGCCGCTAACAAACCAGAAAACTCAGGATGGGGTGAAAGAATTGATGAAGAATTCGGGCCACACCCGCTGTTCTGAACCCTCAATAACGGCGCCATGGCTGTTGACGCAAAGAAACGTCCAGCCATGGTACAGTTATGAGCCATCTTAATCGCTGATCTACAGCGAGGTAACGCTAGCTAGCGAACCAATTAAAACATAGCTAGTTAATTTTCGCCTAAGTAGCCGCAGACCACTGCATATACTGCAGGTTCCTGGATATAAATAACGGCTAAACTTAGGAATATCATCCCAAAAATCGCGGACACCACTCCCCTTACGATACCGAAGTCATTGACGCCTCGCTGAAGTTTTACCGAGCAGACGGTAAACGCAAGGTAAAATACGCCGATTAAAAAGTTCGACGTCCTCGAAACAGAACTTGCGGATATCGCTGCAGTGACATTCGCTCCAAATTCCCCAAGCTCACAGCTATGCGCTAAAGCGGTCATTCTCGAACCTAGCGCTGGCATCTCAGCGATCTTCATGAAGACTAGACAAATCGAGATATAAAAAAATGAGTTGATCGTAGAAAACAGCGCCCCCTTTCCAAACATGAAACGTGCGCCTAACCAGAAGCAAGCTCCATAGAGGATCAGGAGCATGCAATTCAGGACAACCATGACGGCTACAAAGTCTTTACTCAGCTCTATCCCAATCCCTTTCAGCGATGGAAAGCTTAGTAGTGATAACGCAATGGCCATTACGAGCCCGATCCCGCTGGCTTGCGCACACCAGTAATTGCGCAGCTTCATATCTTTGAAAAATTCGGTCGGAGTAATTATAGAACGCTGTAGATCTTTAGCTCCAGCCACGAACGTGGGAAAAACACTCTTGAGCACAGAAAATATACCGTCAGACACGCACAGACCCTTAGCTAATTAGTGAACATATATCATCGGCGGCACTGACTATTTCATTAGCGAAACTACAATATTTTTTCACTGGTATTTTTCGAGCGTTACCTGTTCGTTCGAAGCATTCTTCTCAATGCGTAGAGATATGCCACACGCTTTAATACGGTTATGATTTACATCAACTAGAACAACGCGATCCTCCACCCTTCGATGGGGCGCTATACCACGAATTGGGGTGTGCTCCGCTTAACCGAATCGGCGCTCAAAAATTCAGGAAAGCCCTCATGGCCCAGCCGCTTTTCGACTTTGACCTCAAACGCGTCTCGCACAAGCACTACATAACAGGGAAAACCGAGCCTGCGTCTCGGCCCTTCGGGCTTCCATCCCGCACGACTGCGCGCTCCGCTTGCTATGACCACTCAGCCGTCTGCTCACCTACTTTCGGTTGGAGCGGTCAAAGTGAGCTACACCCGGCAAAGCTCAAAGGACTCAGCTGATCATCAGTAACCACTTGGAATCAAAGCCCAACAGGAGAGGTTTTGCTTCAAAAGATTGCGTTGCTGGCTAGGTTTCCCTAGGGCATCAAGTCAGTGCAGAATCGGACGATGGCTAAGTTCTATAGGAGCGTTTCATGGAGCAGGATGAGGGGAAGGAAGATCGTCAGTCCTTGGTCGATCAAGGCTCACTTGGCGCAGAGCCATCAGAAACATATCTAGAGAGGGTGAACGGCTTAGACAATGTTGTGCGGGAATGCATGCACATCTCCCAAGACTATGCCGGCATCAAATCACCCTCAGGAAAGCATTTTTATGCGTCTGTCCTATTCACCGCGCTTTGCACGAGAGCCGTTTCACTTTTGACCTTGGTGCCTCACACCCCTTGGGCGTCAAAGCTGATTGAGCACTGGGACTACGCCTCGGTCGCTGGAATTACCAGAACGATTCTGGAGCTTCGGTTAGCGTTCCACTACCTATGTGCTGATGCGTGCAGCCAAGATGAATGGGATTGCCGCTGGAACATTTTCAATCTACATGACTGCACTTCTCGTCGCCGGATGTTCGAGGCGACAGAGGGTGGGGCTGAGCAGGTCGAGGGTTTCACAGCTCAAGCGGAAGAGCTGCGTGATCGGCTTCGAGCCAATCCTTTCTTCCAGTCCCTGCCAGCTAAGAGTCAAAAGAACCTGCTCCATGGCCAAACGGCATATTTAATGCCTCTTGAGGATATCGGAGAGCGAGTGGGTGTCGACAAGCAAACGTTCCGCTGGCTCTACGTTTTGCTCTCAAGCCATGTTCATGGCCTTCCTATGTCGTTCTACCGGATAGGCGAAGGCGCTGAGGAACGAGGTCGTGGCCTACCTAGCGCAACTGAAGAAAGCTATACGTGCCTTTTCCTATCGTTTTCCATGAGCCTCTTGGTAGGCGCTCGAGATGAACTGCATGAGCTTTTTAGAGGTTTGATTCCCAAGAAGCCTAGGGAGAGCACCACTGCTCCCGTTCTGGACATTGAAGAGTCAGGACAGAAACTTCAGATAGGTGAAACAGTTGTTCTCCCTAACCAGGGAGCCATACAAATAGAGGTCACCAGAGAGTCCGAAACGGCTCTTTCCATCGTCTTCATTGACATAGACTCTGGTGAACACGTGCTTCGACGCCGAGAGTCTGAGGACGAAGGGCAGAGCTTGGAGTGGTTTGATCCACTTTTCTGGAGACTAATCATTAACGACAAGCCTGCTACCAGTGCTGCTTTCGACAAACTGCAGGAATTACCTTTCGCGTTTCGCGTTGATTTCGAAGCACGAGAGATCCTCTTCAAGAGCTGAGCAAACGATCACCCACGGCCCGTATAGTGATGACATTAAACTGCAGCTCCTGCTGCTAGCATCTGCATGCTATCGGCCCCTCACAAAGGGCCGCATAGCTGCGCCCAAGGGATGGATGGTTTGGGCAGTTTGAGGTTAGCGGTCTTCGAGATGATCCTCAGTTGTGCATGCTTGAGATGATAGCCTTCCCAGGCTACGCGCAGATTGGTGTCCTCCAAAACGGCGACCACACCATCGCGTGATCCAATAATCACACCGAGCGGATTAATCAGGTTTGCCTGACAGAAACTGAAAAGCAGTTGATCAAAAGTGTTGGGGGCTATGTGATCAACGGCCACGTTATGTCGCCCCAGTGATTCTTCTGTCACTGGACACGAAACATCACCGACCAACCTCTGGTCACGGAAAAATCGGATCTGCTCTGTGATAGCTGTGCGAGCACCTGCGCGAAAGTCCAGGAGCCTTTGGGGCTGGCGCTCTTTCGCTCGGGTGCTAGGGATGAGCTTTATCGAGTGCGTAAACCCAATATCAATTTCCGTATCGCAATGCCGAATAAGCATAAAACAGCGAGTACCGTGAGACGTCATTTGGGTGGTGATGCCTTTGACGCCCTCTCCGGCTTTCTCTCCCCACTCATCGTGGTATTGAAAAAGTCCGTGCAGAAAATCAGAATCAGGGTCACTTACCATCGTGCTGTCAGGTGTCCTGGCCAGGATCTGTCTGCAGCGATCTGTGACGGCGTCCTTGGTTGCAAACCATTCATCATTGATTAGGTATGGCACCGTCTTCCCTCAGGTAATGTCTCGCAAATTAATCTGTATAGCAGGAAGTGTTAACCACCTCTTTGAAGGCTCAAGCTTGGAAAAAAGCGCGGCAAGCAATCATCAAAGCGCTCGCGTCGTGGAGGGCACGATGGTGCCTGTTGGTGGGCAGTATGCGGTAAATATCACTGGCAGCCTGCCGGCCCACAAACACCTCTAAGGGCTTCAACTCGAAGGTGGGTATCAGATCTGCTGCCTCGTATAAGACATCGAGCCAAAAACAATCTTGGGGTGAGTCGCTGCAAAGCACCTGCCCTGAAAACAGCTGATTCATATGTCTCGCCACAGCAACTGGGGTATCACCTTGCTCACGCAAATGATCCTGACCGAGACCATGCATGTCCTGCGCATCGAACGACCAGTGCGTCCAATAGCGGGCTGGCTTGATCAGCGAGCTGAAGGAGGTCTCACGCGACACCACTGCGACTTCGATAGGATAGCTATCCGGGGCTATCCCGGATGTCTCGAAATCTATAAAAAACGAAGGCCGTTCCATCATGCGACTCCTGTTTGGAGGGTGACTCCACCGGGCTACGCCGACTGCTTATGCATACGCTTTCAATCGCTCGAAACAGCCGTTTAGGCGCTAGCAGACCGTGCAAGCCAGTGACTATGCAGATGCTGCATCTCACGCTGCCATTCAGTCAGAAACTTCTTCCAGTCACGCGCATATGGCCCCTCAGGGAGTCGCGTAGATCCGATGGAGGCTTGCAAGAAGCGCTCTCTCCAAGGCTCGGGGATATCTATCTCCAGCACTATGTCGATACCAGAGTGATGGCGTTTTATCGGGACAGCATCACGAACCGCATTGAGCTCAAGCGGCTTTTCGGTAAAGGACGCGCTGTGACACTCTTGGTGGTCGAGGTCATCCAGAATGATAAGGAGCCTGGATGCTTTTGGATCACCTGGAGAAAACTGGGCGAGCGCCCAGAGTGCTTTTCGCCTTTCGCTCTCGAGCTCGCGGAGGTCATTGCGGGTCATTTCAGCTCCCTATGGGTAGGTTTGAAGCAGCGCTGCGGTCATGGCGTGCCGCCGATGGCGGAAGGCTGGCGTGAACCAAGCCACGGAATATCCGTGTCTTGGCCCTCCTGGCTGCCATCCCGCACGCCTGCGCGCTCCGCTTGCCCTTTGAGCAGCACGTAAGGATAGTCCGGCGCAGCGAACCTAGATTCTGACTGCGCTTTCTAACGAGGGGGCAAGCGTTGCACCTACCCCACCCACTGCCTGCCTTGTTACTTATAAAACTTACTGAAGCGGCTCGAAAGGGTCGCTGGCTCAATGGTTTCCCAGCTTTCTGGATCCGCTGTAATGCTGAACATTATCCATGCCCGCCACAGGAAAAACGCTGCGACCATACTCGCCTCAATTGTCGCCAGTACAGTCGTGTTATACATATAACTCGGATCATCTTTGCCAAAGAGCATCAGCACTGGAAATATAGAGATGAACCAGCCTGCAACGAACGTCAGGCAAAAAGCTATCGCAGCCGTAAATGTCATGAAAATAGGAACTTGATACCTGTAGTGAGTTGCGAACATTTTTTCGCCGCTCTCTTTCTGAAGTCCATATATAAAGCCGCCGTTTTCTTCTTTATTACTTTTATTTTTAAAAACGCCGTACAACGTCACATTTTCGCCAGCTTCAAGCTCTTCGTAAAACTTAGTCGTCAGCTGTACTTTTGGTATCACGGCCCCGTCAATACAGACCTTCGCCCTGTAACCTCCACTAATACGCTCCGCACTCCGAACGTAATCGACTTTCCCAGAAAACTTCACGCAATCAAATTTCATTACTACCTATCCCTGCCTTCGCTTAAAAGTCTTATGCGGTTCATGCCGGGAGGCCCTTTGGTGACAATTGCAAGCGGGTCTAAGAGGCTACTCAATGGAACGCTCGGTGGTACGGCTCGCATCGGGGCCTCCCGAGCCATATCCCACCACCCCGCTCTCATGATCAAACCACCACTCCTGAGACCGCGACGCCTTGATCCATGACCGCCTGACAAACCTAATGTCACGATAATATCACTATGATCTGTTTATCGGAACAGGCTTGTCGTGGCTCTATCCTCGCTTTTGAGGATCCGACGCATGCAACTGAAAGAGGCGCTAGCAGGGGCATTACGCGGAGCTCGTGCTCACCAAGGGCTGAATTACGAAGATCTGGCGGGGGCAACCCATCGGACATACGTTGGAATGCTGGAGCAGGCGCGAGCGAATCCTACGCTGGAGAAGCTTGACGAGATAGCCGACTACCTGGGGCTCGATCTTCTGACTATGGTCACTCTCGCCATTGCAGCCCAGGGTGATGAGCTTCCATCAGAGGTTTTGCAACGTGCCGCTTTACAAGTCAGAGATTTTGAGACGACTGGTGGGTGGCAGCTGGTGGAGGAGCAATTCAGTTCAGGCAAGCTCGTAAAGCGTTCCCAAGGTAAGCCTAAGCAGCCTCTGAATGCGGATACCATCAGAGCTCTTAAGGCTGCGGGGATGGATAAGAAATCAATCGCGGAAAAGCTTGGTGTTGCCAGGAGCACTGTTCAAAAATACTGGAACACATAAGCCTGCAGATCATCAGCGATCTTATATCCGCTCTGCGGGGGGCATTTCCCTTGACCACCCACCCGCATTACAACTGACCAAGCAATTGCTTCCGAGCTGACCAGTCATTGATATGGCATCTGCCCGCAGGTTCGCGTCCGCGCCGCTGTTCATTTGAGCTTGGTGTTTAACTCAATTCGCGGCGATGCGGGAAAGAAGTCGACCGACTGCAGCCCATCGGGTGATTGCAGAATCGGCAAAGATCAGTTAATCGTGTATACGGACGTGGTTCTACTCAAAAATGCCATGATCAAGATCCCAATACGACTATCACGGAAGGTATTCAAAATGAGTGATCTATTCCATTCTGCTGCCGTTCTGCGCGCAACCCATCACCGCGATCCAGGCTTCAACCTGTTTTCGGTGCTACGTACCAACAGCGATGAAGTCTATCTGCACTCCCGCTTCCTGGCCTTTCTGCTTAACCCGAAAGCTTCCCACGGCTGTGGTAGCGCCTTGCTCGAGTCTTTTCTTCACGTCCTCCATATCGAAGATTTTGACGTAGTGACTGCCAGCGTCCAGTCCGAATTTAAAGGCATCGATATATTCGTCCGGAATGCCAAAGGCCAGGCAATTATCATAGAAAACAAGATTTATCATCACGACGAAGTTGAGCAGATCTACCGCTACGACCAATTGATAAAAATGCAGGGTTACTCAGTTATTGCCAATCTCTACCTAACGCTTGATGGTTCTGAACCATCTGAGCAAAGTAGCAAGGGCACTAAGGTAGACCTGGTCAGCTACGAAACTGACATTATCAATTGGCTCGAGCGCTGCGTTCCTCTGGTTGCGCGAGATGCCGGCTTACGCGAAAGCGTGTTCCAGTACATTGAACTGCTGAAGAAACTGACATCTACGGATCAGGGAGGAATCTACATGAGTGAATTAAAAAAGAAGGTATTGGAAGGGGACAACCTGCTGCTGGTGGCAGATATCGAGCAGGCCTACAAAGAGGCGCTCATCGATCTGCAGGATCGGATTTGGGGGCTTATACGCACTTATCGCGAGGCGACTTACCCTGACATGCCTAAACCAGAAGACACCGCCAGTCGCGATGCCATACGCAACTACTACAGCAAGTCCCGTGGCAATCGTGAATACGGTCTATATTTTGACCTGGGCACTATGACAGGCTTCGTCTACATTGAGCTCAATCACCGATTCTACTTTGGCTACGGCGTGCCGCATGAAGCCAAGGCAGCAGAGCGTAAGGTCTTGCAAAAGCTAAGCGTGTCCATACCGGGTTCATCCGGCAAGAGCACCGAGATGTTTTGGCGCTATCCGGAAATCAACATCGATCTGGTCGCTCTGCAGCGAGGCGATCTGGTGATTTTACGGGATCCGGAAAAACAGCAGGCGATAGCTAAGGATTTGGTCGATGGCATGTATAAGCTGTGGGTCAAGGGCCGTGAGTTCACGCTGAACAGTCGGTCATAAACGCTTGTATGGTTATGGTAGGCACTGGGTATGACTTTGAACGACTGCACTGATGAGCCCACCCCTGGACTCACTGCTAGGGAGGTCAGCCAGGTGCTGCGAGAAGTCACGCTACGAAAGCGCGCCATGGTCAATGGTCGATCCGATTGGGTTGGTTCGCTGGAGTTGATACAGGCGCCTGTTGATGAGGAAGCCATGCGAAACACCGCCAGGGTCATGATCGATCTGAAGGCCGATGTGTTGGCAGTCATAGAAGCCGAAAGCAGGCCCGCACTACGGGACTTCAACACCGAGGTCATCGCTGGGTTAGGCGGTGATGCGTTCAGTCATGTGATGTTGATCGACGGCAATGATGAGCGCGGCATTGATGTCGGCTTAGCCACACGCGCAGGCTTTCCAATCGGCACCATGCGCAGCCATGTGGATGATCGGAAGGACGGCGGCCCATTGATTTCCTCAAGGGATTGCCCGGAGTTTTATCTGACCATGCCCTCTGGCGTTCGACTGGTATTGATGGTCAATCACCTGAAAAGCAAAGGCTATGGCAGCATCACCGACTCTGCAAAAAGAAGACTCGCGCAGGCCAGCCGAGTGAAGGAGATTTACGACTCGCTGATTGCTCAAGGCGAACACTACATAGCCGTCGTGGGCGACTTTAACGACACGCCTGACAGTGACGCATTGAAGCCGCTGCTTGAAGATTCAACTTTGAAGGATGCGTTCACCCACGAACGTTTCGATGACGGCGGTTATCCTGGGACATACGGGTCGTGCACCGCCGCTAACAAAATTGATTATCTACTGCTTTCACCAGAGCTCTTTCTAAAGGTGAAAGCTGGCGGCATCTTCCGCAAAGGGATGTGGCCGGGTTCAAGACCGATTCGCTGGGAGGTTTTCCCTGAGCTAACCAGGAAAGAAAACGCGGGCTCCGACCATGCTGCTGCATGGGTAGATTTGGATATTTAGAGGTTCCTAGACTAAATTCCGATATCTGGTCAGATACCAATCTAGTTATCCCTACCATAGCAACGGTGCCATTGACCCGGGATTTCCCTGCTGGAGGGTATCATTTATCCCAGTACCGCTTGCGCATCCTGCATGCATTAGTACGCCTAGGGCAATCAGCTTTTACAACTCTAACAATTGCTCTTGAGGATCAGCACTGATCGCTTGAACATGACGTAGAGTCTGCATATACAAAATCGGCTAAGTTCAGGGGATAAGATAGCTAGTTAATCTTGGCAGCTCCACTGAGCTGGGATGTTTAAACACTCCAAGTAAAGAGGTAAAATCTGCTCGGACGGACTCAAGTCGTGAACGCGGGTATCACGGGCAAAAAGCAAAGATAGACGTTACCTTGACAGATGGTTACCACTCAGGCATGGCGAACTGAACTGACGAATCACGGCGAGTGATGACCGTGATTTCATCGTTCTGCAATCACACGAACAGCACAGTGGATTAGACGCAAGCACCTTATTGGGTACCTTCTCCAGCGGCGTTTCAGCTGGGCTGTTCACCCCGTTATCTAGGAGTAATTGAGTCGCTTGCGCCGGGTTATAACGCCTAGATAAGCGCGCGATCATCGCGGGGTACCGCTCGACCGAAGAAAGATGAAGGTCTCTTGCACGACTGAACATTCGTGAGGCTGTTTGGCACGCGCTTTCAGAGTTACGCTCATGGTGATACGCAACGAGTTGGATCCAAAGCATTGGTCACTTCACGTCCTCGAGCTGGATGCGCACTCCGCTGCGGAAATCGGCTGATTACAACTCGCTGCTCCTCGGTTATCTCCATCAGCGTGTCATTCGTTCGATGAACCTATGGCGAAAGGCGAGACGAGCTAGATGACCGCCCGGACGCATACATACGAAACAAGCGCGTGGCATTTCTACGGGGTTTTTTCACAGTGCATCGCATCAGGCGGTTTCTACTGCAGGCGTTTTATACACTTAAAATTAAGGCTTCGGATTAGCCATAATACATTCAGATACATCATTAAGATCATTGAAATCTAGCGTTCATTGGGTGTTCAATTTTAGGCGACAAACGGCATTCCAGAATTATGCGAAGAAGACGAGAAAGGTAAAACGACGAGAGGCCCTAATATGATATTGCGCAAACTCAATCTCGCTCCACGCTCCGCTCTATGCTTCGGTTTCTTCTGCCTAATGATCATTGCTCTGGGTATCACTGCCCTCAAGCAGGCGTCAAGCTTGAAGGCATCCGAAAGCTTTGTAGAAACCAACGTTGTGCCCAGCATATCAACGCTAGGCGTTCTTGATAGGGAGTTCGTAAGCATTAGAGGCGGCAACGCAAGGCTGCGCAACCCCGTAGAACCCGAGGCCCGTAAAGTCCAGGCGCTTGAGGAGCTGAAAAAAGCTAGAGTAAGTATTCAAGAGGCTTTTTCGAAGTTGCAGCCATTGATCGTAACACCCAACGGCAAGCAAAAAATCGGTGAGCTTTCTCAAAACATTGCTAGTTATCAGCAGCTACAAGATCAGTACCTATCTCTTATTAGCTCTGGTAGTTTGGACGAAGCAGTAAAACTATCAAGTGAATCAATGAAAAACTCGGCTGATGCTGTCGAGCGCAACATTAAAGAAATGATTGAGATTAATAACAATAAAGCTAAAAAGGCTGGCGAGGATGCGAGCCATATTTACGGGCAAGCAAAATTAATTGTCGGCGGTTTTATATTGATTAGTTCCTTGGCTGCCATCGTACTAGCTTTCATGTACACCCGTAGCGTCACAGGCCCCATCAGCCAATCGCTTGGCATTGCTGAGCGAATTGCTAAGAACGACCTCACTGAGGTCATTAACGTTGAGGGTAGCGACGAGGTGGCCAGGCTCATGCAGGCGTTGAAAGCTATGCAACAGGGTCTGCGAACTACGCTGTCTTCGATATCTGATTCGTCCAACCAGTTGGCATCGACTTCTGAAGAAATGCATGCCGTTACTGAGGATGCTAATAAAGGCATGCTGCGCCAGAATAACGAGGTCGAGATGGCAGCTACTGCCGTCACCGAGATGAGTGCCGCCGTAGAAGAAGTAGCCAGAAATGCCTCGGCAGCCTCTGAAGCAGCCAATCGATCCAACTCCGCCGCTGTGGCAGGTCGCGCACGCGTAGATGAAACCGTTCAGGCCATCAGCTTAATGGTCACAAATGTTGAAGACGCGTCCTCAGAGGTACAAGGGCTCGCAGTAATGGCGACCGACATCAGCAAGGTTCTGGATGTGATACGTGCTATCGCTGAGCAAACCAATCTGCTTGCGTTGAATGCTGCAATCGAAGCCGCTCGTGCCGGTGAGGCAGGTCGAGGCTTCGCAGTGGTTGCGGATGAAGTCAGGGCTTTGGCTCACCGTACGCAGCAGTCAACCAGTGAGATCGAACAGATGATCAGCTCGATTCAGAAAGGGACTGGAGCGGCAGTATTGGCAATGACTCACACCAATGCCCAAGCTCAGAAAACTCTTGATACTGCTCAAGGCGCCGGTACTGCGCTGGTAGAAATCACCGAATCAATCGACAATATCACTGAGCGAAACGTCTTGATTGCAACAGCGTCGGAAGAGCAGGCTCAGGTCGCTAGGGAGGTGGATCGCAGCCTGGTTAGCATTCGAGACCTGTCAAATCAAGCTTCCGAGGGATCCAGTCAGACAGCTATTGCAACATCTGAACTCACCAAACTTGCGGTCGAATTGAATAGGCTTGTAAAGCAGTTTCATATGTAAGATCGAGTCCAGTTGATACGGTTGTAGTGCACAGGATTGTTTTAGCAAGACGCTAAAGGCACTACAGCCTATTTCAACCGTCCCTACTCGCTTGCTTCATCTGCGATGGCTGATAGGCAAAGAAGTCGCATGCAAGAATGGCCCGCTGAGCATTGTAGGTTTAAATCCGTCTTCAAAAAAGTCACAAGAATCCAATGTCTTTCGCGGGGCTGGAGTAAGGTGCGAACAATCCGGAATATCTGATGTGTTGAGTCTTCCACTCACAGACCGGCAACTTGGTAGTTCTAGCCAAAAAGGTGAGATTGCGAAGAATTGCATGGATAATGCTGTAACAAACTACGAAGCTCAACTCTCTATACCATTACGGCCCTTCGACTTAGCGACATATAGCAACCGGTCAGCTTCTGTCATAAAATCTTTGTAGAGCATTTCTCCAGTCTTGCAAGTGGTGACCACGCCTGAGCTGACTGTGACGATGCCGAACGGGCTTGCTGAGTGCTCAATGCGTGCTTGCTCCAAGGCCGTTCTGATGTTCTCAGCCACCATGATCGCACCTGCAAGCTCCGTTCCTGGGAGCATGACTACGAACTCCTCACCTCCGTAACGAGCAGCGACATCACAGGATCTGCTGACATTATCCCCAATTAGCCTAGCTACTTGAGTAAGACACTCATCGCCGCATAGGTGACCGTAGTAATCATTATATTGCTTGAACAAATCGATGTCTAAAAGGATAACTGACAGGCTTGACTTTTGACGAGCAGCCCGATCCCATTCTTTCTGTATAGCGTTGTCGAAACTCCGCCTATTTGCCAGCGAAGTCAGGCTGTCGGTTAAGGCTAAAACCTCCAACTCTTTTCGTACAAATTTCAGCTGGTTTTCTGCAGCGAGAAGCAGTTGAATTTGTCGGTACAGCCATCCACCCAGGAATGCGAGGGCTAAGACAATTGCACCCAGCAACGCTGCGGTTTGATAAACATATGACCACCACGGTGCAAATACATGCGCGTAAGATACGCCCGCTGCAGCAACGATTGGCAATCCCGACACACGGCGATATGCATATATTCGCTCGATGCCATCAACAATGGATTTGATGGTCGCTGTTCCACTATCGCTGTAGGGTAGGTAGCGACTAAAAATATCTCCTTTTGAAACATTAGTTGTCATCAAAGCGGCTACTGTCGGACGCCGTGCGAGCAATTCACCATTGTCTAGCGCCAAAAAAATCACGCCTTCGTCATCGACATCAACACGCTTAAAAAAACTTTGGAAATACGCTACTGGAATCGTCGCTAACGCAACCCCTGCGAATGTTCCGTCAGCGCGCTCGATACGTCGACTAATAGGAATAACCATTTCCCCGGTCGTTCGACTTTCGACAATGGAGCCGATGTAGACGGATTGCTCCTCGTGATCACGATGGTAAATAAAATATGCCCTGTCACTGTTGTTTTTAATTTGGACGCCTTGGGAAAAAGAGTTAGCCGTCCAACCGCCTTGGGCGTCGAAGATAAAAAGCCCTTGAACGCCTTCAACGGTATTCACCTGTCGAGCCATTAGCTTTGCCAGCCTTTCTTGTTGATCCAGCCCAACTCCGTCGTGCGCCACACGCTCAGCCAGATCTCGCAGGATATTGTCGGCTTGCAGCATCGTGTCACGGGCCTGCTGCTCAGCAGCAAGGACAATGTTAGAAACGGCGATTTTGGCCGCGCCTACTCGTTCGTTGGACGACTGAACCATCTGCCATACGGTTGCGAGCGTCAACAGAATACAAACTAAAAGAATGAAGCCTATCAGAGAAAGCGAGAGCGCCTTCGGTGTTAGCCTGGCTGAAATAGGGAAGGAGAGCTTCATCTGGACGTCGTAAAGTTGGCGGTAAACGTCACGGAGCAATTATTATGCCGTTAGCGTTGACTGGAGACATCCAAGACGCAGGGCATCAATCGTAGATCACCCTGCAAAGGGGGCGTCTAGGGTTCTGATGCGGCGGTGTTCTTAGATCTGAGCGCTACATCTTAGCTCTACCATTTGCTGCGAGATGTCCTGAGGTTTCATCTCAGGTGATCTGTACTGGTATTACCGTCGGCAATAGCCACCACCTCTTAGCCGAATTATGCGCTGCACGGCGGGCCAGTCAACGCGGTATTGAGTCTTCATTGCAGCTTAAGGTCGTGGGCGTAAAAGTCTTTCCTCATGGCGTCCGTAGCTTCCTGACTGAAAATAAACTCTATCTGGGGGTTGCGCCGGGGATGAAGCCTAAGCCGCGACATAATCTCAAAATGTAACCGCCAGCGTACCACTGTGGTGCTCCCATTAAGCTTTTTGGGCGAGGTAAAGGGCGGCATGCAGACGGTGGAGCGTTGGCAGCTTGAAATACGGCCCCATCCTGCCAACGTTGGGAGATGGCCATTGATAGGCCCGCCGCTCAACAGCCTCTGGCTACATGCGTCACTAGACCTACATTCCACATATTTAAGGTGGTCACCATCGCCCCTCGAACAATAATCAGGTTGTTGCTCAAACCCGCTGCTGGTCACCGCCTACTAGGCCACTTGATTCGCAAATTTGCCGACCGCGTCGACTACTCGCCTGGCGCCATCCTGAATCTCGACAATGACCTGACCCGCCTGCGTTGCAAGCTCCAGCCCCTGCTCAGCCTGAGTCTTACTATTAGCCATTTCACCGACGGTCTCATTTACAAGCTTTTGGTTCTGCAAGACCACCGTGGCAATTTCTTCAGTCGCCATGCTGGTGCGCCCCGCCAACTGCCTAACCTCATCGGCCACCACAGCAAAGCCCCGGCCTTGTTCACCTGCACGTGCGGCTTCAATTGCAGCGTTCAGTGCCAATAGGTTGGTTTGTTGAGCAATACTGCTGATTGTCTGAATGATAGAGCTAATCAGCAGCGACTGCCTCCCGAGCGCCTCCACTCCGCCAGAGGCTGCCTGCATATCAACAGCGATCTTGCGCATGGTGTGCATCGTGTCGTTGACTACCACTGCCCCGCGCTGCGCACTCACATCAGTCTGCTGGGATATCTCAAATGCTGTTTGAGCGGCCTTGCTGACTTCCTGCTCACGGGCAACCTGATCAGTAACAACCGTTGCAAACTTAACAACTTTGCATAGCGTTCCTTCAGAGTCATAGACTGGGTTGTAAGTCGCTTCAAGCCAGATGGTCTGTCCGCGACTGTCTATCCGCTCAAATCGGCCCGCGACAAACTCTCCCCTGTTCAGGGTTGCCCAAAAGTCTTTGTATTTCTGGGACGTAGTGTCTTCTGGCTTGCAAAAAACACGATGATGACTGCCTTTCGCTTGGCCAAGGCTATAGCCCATTGCTTTCAGGAACTGATCATTTGCTTTAAGCACGTGGCCGGAAAGATCGAACTCGATGACCGCTGTCGAACGAAGCAATGCATCAATGAATGAGGCGTTCTCCGAAGCTTGCTCCAGGCGGGAAGTGATGTTGGTTGCGTAGCAAGCCACACGGCTCAGGTTGCCAGACGCATCAACGACAGGTTGCCAATGCGCATGTATCCATACTAGGGAACCGTCACTGTGCAAATAGCGGTAATCGTCAGTGATAGATTTTCCTGCGGCAACCGCAGCACGGAAATTATGGAAGCACGGCAGCTTGGAGACGTAGCTTGGAACAATTTCCGCCATGGCACGGCCCAGCAGTTGGTCTTGGGTATAGCCCAGAACCTGAGCAAAATTGTCGTTGCACGCGATGATTTTAAATGTCGAGTCGATGCTCAGCGTCAGCATTTCATGGGCAAGGCCGTCGCGAACTTGGCGCAGCTCCATCAGTTCGGCGGCTTGAGCAATGAGCTGGTTCTTAGTTTTGTTATTGAACATAGACAGACGCCTCATGAGTGATAGCAATGCTATCGGCAGCTCCCGTGGCAAATTTAGATTGTACAGCAGGCGCGGTTTGCTAATGCCGAGACTAGGAATGTGCCGTCGGCTACCTGCTCCAGTAGCGCAACAGGAAGATGCACAGGAGAAGCCACGCCTTAAAAGCAGAAGCATCACTGCTGAGCCGACCAGCTTACGGAAATGTAATCACGACGTTTGTTGGCTTATGGCATCTTCGATGTATCAAGCGCACTAGCTATCCAAAGGGCGACCCGGGAATACACCCCAGTGCGTGCACCTGACTCACAGGATATGAATCGGTATGCAATCCAAAACTTCTCGGCGCACTTTTGTTAAAGGTCTCACAGCAGGCGGAATTCTCGGTGGCTTAGGGCTCTGGCGCACGCCTCTTTGGGCGGCCCCCAGCTTGGGCGAGGCCAATTTCCTGTCGGGTACCGAGTTCGACCTTTTTATTGGCGAAACACCGGTAAATATCACAGGAAGTCCCCGGACGGCCCTGACCATAAATGGTGGAATTCCAGGGCCTCTGCTGCGCTGGCGTGAAGGGGATACCGTGACCCTGCGGGTCAAGAACCGCCTTAAGGACATGACCTCTATCCATTGGCACGGGATTATTCTTCCCGCGAATATGGACGGTGTGCCGGGCCTTAGCTTCCATGGAATCGAGCCTGATGGCACGTACGTTTACCAATTCAAGGTCAAGCAGAACGGGACGTACTGGTATCACAGTCACTCCGGCTTCCAGGAACAGGTAGGCGTATACGGCCCGTTAGTCATCGAGGCGAAAGAGCCCGAGCCTTTTGACTATGACCGTGATCACGTGGTGATGCTCACTGACTGGACGGATGAAGATCCGGCTGCTCTGATGAAAACGCTTAAGAAGCAGGCGGACTACTACAACAACCACAAGCGAACAGTCGGTGACTTCATTCAGGACGTAGCGGACAAAGGTTGGTCTGCTACGGTCGCTGATCGCAAGATGTGGGCCAAGATGAAGATGAATCCCACTGACATTGCAGACGTCAGTGGCGCCACATACACCTACCTGATGAACGGCCTCGCCCCTGACTCGAACTGGACAGGCACTTTTAAACCTGGCGAAAAGCTTAGGTTGAGGTTCATCAATGGTTCGGCCATGTCCTACTTTGATGTTCGTATTCCGGGCTTGAAGATGACCGTCGTAGCCGCCGATGGCCTGTATGTGAAGCCTGTGACAGTTGATGAATTCAGGATCGCCACAGCTGAGACCTTCGATGTGATCGTCGAACCAACTCAGGACGCCTACACGCTGTTTGCGCAGTCGATGGATCGGACGGGGTACGCCAGAGGCACCTTGGCCGTCCGGCCTGGTCTGGCTGCCCCAGTACCTGAACTTGACCCTCGTCCTCTCGTCACCATGGCCGACATGGGCATGGCCGGGATGGATCATGGCGCAATGGCCGGTATGGGCGATATGGCTGAAATGGATCACAGCAAGATGGCCGGTGCGGGAGACCGCTCAATGCAGGGTATGTCGGGGATGGACGGCGGCGACTTGAAAGGTATGAATCACGGCGCTACGCACGACATGTCCGGCATGGACAGCATGGCTGGGATGGATCACAGCAAGATGTCTATGGGTGGCATGGGTGAGATGCAGCAGCACCCGGCCTCAGAGTCCAACAACCCTCTCGTCGATATGCAGGCCATGTCGACGTCGCCAAAGCTTGATGATCCCGGTATGGGGCTTCGCGAAAATGGCCGAAAGGTACTGACGTACTCTGATCTAAAAAGCACGTTTGAGGATCCTGATGGCCGTGAGCCAAGTCGAACCATCGAGCTGCACTTGACCGGTCATATGGAGAAGTTTTCCTGGTCTTTCAACGGCGTGAAGTTTTCGGACGCCGAGCCGTTGAAGCTGAAGTATGGCGAGCGAGTCCGCATCGTTCTCGTCAACGATACGATGATGACGCACCCCATCCATTTGCATGGGATGTGGAGCGACCTTGAAGATGAAAACGGGCAATTCCTTGTCCGCAAACACACTATCGATATGCCGCCAGGGTCAAAGCGCAGCTACCGAGTGACCGCCGATGCGCTGGGACGCTGGGCTTACCACTGCCATCTCCTGTACCACATGGAAATGGGCATGTTCCGCGAAGTGCGTGTTGAGGAATAAGGAGATGGCTATGAGTAATTTCTTAAACGGGCCTCGCATGCACTCAGCTGTGTTTACGGTTGCTCTAACCGCTGGTTTTGTCTTCCCGGTAGCCGCTGAACCAAGTCAGGGTGAGGAAGACGGGCAAATGCAGAGCATGGATCACAGCCAGATGGAGGACATGAAACCTTCCAAGCAGCAGACCCAGACTCAAAGCCGGACTCCGATACTGACCCTAACTGATGCGGATAGAGCTGCAGTCTACAAGGCTCCTGGTGGTCATGAAGTCCATGACACTGCCCTCAACTCATTTCTTATATTTGAGAAGCTTGAATGGCAGGATGCTGACGATGGAAGCGCGCTTAACTGGGAAGCCCAAGGTTGGATAGGTGGAGACGTTGATCGTCTATGGCTGCGCTCCGAAGGCGAGCGCACCAGCGGAAAGACCGAAGAAGCTGAGGTTCAAGCTCTTTGGGGCCACTCCATCAGCCCCTGGTGGGATCTAGTCAGCGGAGTTCGTCAAGACTTCAAGCCAGGCGAGCCTCAGACGTGGGCAGCTTTCGGTATCCAAGGCATGGCGCTCTACAACTTCGAGGTGCAGGCTACTGCTTACCTGGGTGAAGGTGGCCAGACCGCTGCTCGGCTGGAAGGGGATTACGACATTCTTCTTACCAATAAGCTGATTTTGCAACCGACGGCAGAATTCAACTTCTATGGCAAAAACGATCCCCAGCGCGGAGCTGGCTCTGGGTTGTCTGAAAGCGAGATTGGTCTGCGGCTGCGTTACGAAATCCGCCCAGAGTTCGCACCTTACGTGGGTGTGACTTGGAATCGGGCTTATGGAAAGACCGCTGACTACGCCCGCGATGAAGGCGAAGACAGTAACGAAGCACGCCTGGTGCTCGGCCTCCGGGTGTGGTTCTAGATCAAAGTTAGCGGCACCAATAATTATCTAACCTCATTACAACAGCTACGCGCTGTGAGGAGCCTTGCATGTCAGTATTTAAATCCTGTGTTGTGGCCGTCGCTCTTTGTTCCAGCCTTCTGCTAAGCGCAGTTGCCCAGGCTCACCCGAAGCTGCTGTCCTCGACTCCAGCTGAAGGCGAGAGCGGCCCTGCTCCTGCGAAGATTGAGCTGCATTTTTCCGAAAATCTGGTTACCCAGTTTTCTGGGGCCAAGTTGGTCATGACGGAAATGCCAGGTATGTCACACTCCCCTATGCCCATGAAAGCCAGCGTCGCAGGAAGTAGCAATCCAAAAACAATGATCCTAACTCCAGCTGCCCCCCTCACCGCCGGCACCTACAAAGTCGAATGGCGGGCGGTCTCCTCCGATACCCATCCGATTACCGGCAGCGTTACTTTCAAAGTGAAATAAGCATGGGCGACCCAGTGAATGTGGCGCTGCGTCTCGCGCTTTATCTCGATCTGATGCTCCTGTTCGGCCTGGCGGTCTTTGGACTGTACAGCTTTCGGGGTAAAGAGCGCGTGTCCGGGGCAGTGCTACATTTTGGGTGGATACTGCCCAGCACCGCTGCTATAGGCATGCTGTTGTCCATAGCAGCTTTCGTGGTTATGACGAGCAACATGAGCGGCGCCTCCGACTGGGACGAGCTGCGGCCTCATTTGGAAATGATGCTGTGCGAGACTGAGATCGGCTTTAGCTGGGTGACGCGCATGATTTCGCTAGCGGTGGTGATTGGTTTCGCAAGCCAGAGCAATCGATGGCCAACAGGGAGCCTATGGGTTGCTACCTCGGCTGGCAGCATCGCCTTGGCGACGCTCGCGTGGACAGGTCATGGGGCCATGGATGAGGGTGCTAAGCGGTTCTGGCACTTTGCCGCTGATATCCTGCATCTACTTGCCGCTGGCGGGTGGATCGGAGCTCTCGCGGCGTTTGGTTTGATGTTGAGGATAAAAGGATCTGATCCGGAGCTACTCGTCCGAGTGCTGTCACGAGCGCTCAGCGGATTCGAAACAGCAGGCGCACTGATCGTTGGCACGGTCATAGTTACCGGCGTCGCTAATTATCTCTTCATCGTTGGGCCAACAGTGGCCAATGTCATATCAGGCGCCTATGGCGTTCTTCTACTCGTAAAAATGGTGCTGTTCGCTGGCATGATCGGACTTGCTGCCCTTAATCGCTTCTACCTGAGTCCTGACTTTGAGCGATCTGCGCAGGCCGGTGATTATTCTCTAGTGGTGAATGCTTTGAGAAAAAGCGTGGTGCTCGAATCGACCTTAGCTGTTGTCATTGTGTGCTTGGTGGCGTGGATTGGAACGTTGAGCCCCTCAATCGAGATGGCTCAAGGATGATTGGAGCCAGATCTAAGCGGCACTAGAAGGCGCTGATATCTGGGCAACAACTATCGGCTGATCGGGTATTCTGCGACTACTTCCTGGGCACCTGCTTTGGTGACCCCCATGACGTTATACGGCTGATAATTTTGATCGTATTCCATGCCTGGAGAACCTGCTGGCATGCCTGGCACTGCGATCCCTACGAGATCGGAGCGACCGCTTAGTTTCTTGATTTCTTCGGCTGGGACATGGCCCTCAACGAATTTCCCGTCAATGACAGCCGTGTGGCACGAAGCAAGACCTTGGGGCACACCCAGGCTCTTCTTGATAGCGCTCATATCATTTTCAACATGGTCGACCACTTTGAATCCACTCGACTCAAGGTGTTTGACCCACTCCTTGCAGCATCCGCAGTTCGCGTCGCGGTGTACATCAATTGTGAGCGGCGCTGCTGCCTGAGCTGCAGCACAAATCAGCAAGGCCACAGTCAGCGATATCTTTCGTTTGAACATTCCCTGCACCTCTTCAAGGTTAGTATGCGGCTGTTTTAGGTACTATTGGTCTTGGGCCACAAGTCGCGCTTACGCACCGATTAAAAGGTAGGTTAAGCGCAAAGAATCAGATTGCCGATTACATTTTTGTAAGCTGCCCAATAGCTGATCTCCCGAATTCAGAACGCGTAAACCTCTGGTGACAGGGAGCCTTTCGTCTACTGTTGGGGCAATTACATTTGCGTAAGCTTGAGCACAATCGTCCGTTTAGTAGCACACTTGAACGCCACACAACTGGAGCCCAAGGATGAAACTCTTGGTAGCAGAAGACGAACCCAAAACCGGATTTTACCTCCAGCAAGGCTTGGTGGAAGCCGGCTTCAGTGTCGACAGGGTTGTGACAGGGACGGAGGCATTGCATCAAGCGCTGAGCGAAACCTACGATCTCCTAATTCTGGACGTGATGATGCCAGGCATTGATGGCTGGGAAGTCATCCGAAGCGTCCGTGCAGCCGGCAGCCCAGTTCCTGTACTGTTTCTGACGGCCAGAGACGGAGTTGATGATCGGGTCAAGGGGTTGGAGCTAGGAGCTGACGATTACCTGGTTAAGCCCTTCGCCTTTTCTGAGTTGCTTGCTCGCGTCAGAAGCTTGCTTCGCCGTGGTTCCGCCGCGCCCAACCAGACATCAATCAAGATCGGGGATCTGGAAGTCGATCTTCTGAAGCGCCGCGCCATGCGCTCTGGCCGAAGGATAGACCTCACGGCTAAGGAGTTTTCGCTGCTTGAACTGCTGATGCGTCGTAGGGGGGAAGTCTTGCCGAAATCCCTGATCGCATCGCAGGTCTGGGATATGAATTTCGACAGCGATACCAACGTGATCGAAGTCGCCATTCGCAGGCTTCGAGCCAAAATCGATGATGATTTCGACACAAAGCTGATTCAGACCACTAGGGGAATGGGCTACATGCTAGATGCGCCGGATACTGAATGAAGCGTGCATCTCTTACCTTCCGTTTGAGCATGATGTTTGTCTGTGCCGTGGTAGCCGTGCTGGTTGTAGCAGGCTTAACCTTCGATGCGTTTAGTAGACATCACTTCAAAGCGCTCGACCGTCAAGCGATGACGGAAAAACTCGAATCCATTCGGCAAATCATGGATGGCGAGGCCGGTTCCGTAGACTCTTCAGAAGTGGTGTTGCAACTACAAGCCCTGCTAGGCGCCCATCAGGAGCTTTCAGCATCGATTGTCGCCAAAGGTGGGAGGGTGATCTTCGCTACTCCTAACGCAGCTGCACAACCTGCCGCCGCCGTTCATGAGGCTGTGGAGGACATGTTGGAGTGGACGGCTGGCGGCCATATGTACCGAGGCATGAAGGCGCAAGTTCATTTAGTGAATGAAGATGAGCCACTCACAGCATGGTTGAGTATGGACATCACCAGCCATATTCATTTCGTTGAAACTTTGCGTTGGTGGCTGGTCATCGGGCTGGCTATCAGCGCTCTGGTCAGCGGAGCCTTAGGGTGGCTGGTGGCTCGGAGCGGGTTGAAGCCGGTCGCACAAGTGACGCAAGTCGCGGCCTCAATGTCAGCCGGTTCGCTGAAAGAGCGCATCCCGATGGACTCGGTGCCTCGTGAGCTTGAGAGCCTTGTCTCTTCGTTCAACGCTATGCTTGCTCGCCTTGAAGATTCTTTTGTTCGGCTGTCCAACTTTTCAGCCGATATTGCGCACGAGCTACGAACCCCTATCAGCAATCTGCGCACGCACACGGAAGTCATCCTCTCAAAGAAGCGTGCGCCGGACACTTATGAAGAGAATCTCTATTCCAACCTGGAGGATCTTAACCGGCTCTCAAGCATTATTGATGGCATGCTTTTCTTGGCCAAGTCGGACAACGGTTTAGTTCTACCGGCCAAAGAGAAAATCGAGCTGCGTTCGGTCGTCGAAAAACTATTCGAGTATTACCAGTTGCTGGCAGACGACACCGGGGTAAAGCTAAAGGTCTCTGGGCGTGGCGCAGTGTACGGTGATGACACGATGTTGGATCGGGTGATATCTAATCTGCTGTCCAATGCGCTCAGGTATACCCCACCTGACTCTGCGATCTCCGTGAGAATCGAGCCTAATGGCGAAATGATAAACTTGTCAGTGCAAAACCCCGGTGTGGAGATAGTGGCAGAGCATTTGCCCCGGCTGTTTGACCGTTTTTACAGGGTCGATCCTGCACGCAGAGAGGGTGCCACAAACAATGCGGGTTTAGGGTTAGCAATCGTCAAGTCATTAGTTGAAGTTCATGGCGGCAGCGTTGGATGTATCTCTCAGGGAGGTTTTACGACCTTTATGGTCTGCCTACCTGCTTGGGACAGTAATGCTCATCTTTGATCAAAACGAGGAGTACAGCAACGCGCGCCCGCGTAGGAAGCTTGCGATAGCAAGTGTTGCCAAGGGGCGTAAGCTTCCAGTAGAGGCACGGCGATTGGGCAAGGGCATAGTGCGGCTACGCCGCCCTGGATCTTGCAACCACAATGGCCAGCAATGCCTCAGTACATTCTGGGTACTTTCATGAGTTTGGTGGCGAGCCAACAGCCATTGACGTGGCAAATTCGCCAAACTCACGAATTAATCGAGCGCCCTCACCGTAACCGAGGGCGTCAATGTCTTATTTTTGGGCTCACTAGATGTCGATGATGGCAGCCAGTTGCCCCCGGATTTTACAGTTTGAACTTCGCCACTAGCTCGTTGAAGGAAATCGCAAGTCGGGAAAGCTCGTGACTGGAGGCATTAGTCTGGTGTGCTCCTGTAGCGGTTTGAGCTGACAGACTCTGAATGTTTACTAGGTTACGATCTACCTCACGAGCAACCTGGGCTTGCTCTTCTGAGGCGCTAGCAATGACGAGATTACGTTCTGTGATCGCCGCCACGCCATCAGTAATCGACTGCAGCGCAATGCCAGCAGCTTGCGCAAGCTCACGGGTGTTATCTGCCTGGAGTTGGCTCTTACTCATGGTCTCTACTACAGACGTAGCGCTAGTTTGAGCGGTATTGATCATACCCTCAATTTCAACCGTTGATGACTGGGTGCGATGTGCAAGTGCTCTCACTTCATCCGCAACTACCGCAAAGCCACGTCCCTGCTCGCCTGCCCGAGCAGCTTCAATGGCCGCGTTCAAAGCCAATAGATTGGTTTGATCAGCAATAGACCGAATAACTTCAAGCACCTTGCTAATTTCTTTTGTCTGATCAGCCAACTGCTGGACTAGCGAGGTCGATGAGTTAATTTCGCTAACCATGCCTTCAATGGCTAGGACGGCCTCTCCAACCTTGCTCTTGCCGGCCATTGCGTCCTGATTCGTACGCTGAGAAATTTCAGCGGTAGAAACCGCATTCCGAGCGACCTCATCGACGGCAGCTGTCATTTCATTTACCGCCGTAGCTGCCTGCTCAATTTCACTATTCTGCTGAGTAAGGCCGCGCGTGCTCTCATCTGTTACGACACTCAGCTCTTCTGCTGCGGATGCGAGCTGATCAGAAGCGCTAGATATATTTTGGATAGTGTTTCGAAGGCTGGTCTGCATCCCGCTCAACGAAGAGAGTAATTGTCCTGTTTCGTCTTGGCTGCCTGGTTCAATGCGCTGCCTGAGATCGCCACCAGCAACTCGCTCAGCAGCGGCCACGGCGTAAGATAATGGCCGCGTGATCAGACGGGTGATCAGAAGGCCTAAGCCCATTGCGAGGAGAAACGCGAGCACCATTCCCACTACCAGCGTGAGCTGCGAGTTATGAATAAGACTTTCACTATTAAATTGTTGGTCTGCTGCTTGTTCATTATTAGATGCAATAATCCCTAACATCTCTTTCTCGGCTAAGCCATATTTGCTCCGTACCTCGCCAGCAAGAATCGACCTTGCCTGCGGCAGATCCCCTCCCCGTACAAAATTTATAAACTGCTCGCTTGATTTTATATATTGTGGCCAGTCAATAACGAACTGCTCGCTCAATGCTTTTTCGTCATCTCGCTGAGGGGTACTACGATAGGTTGCAAATGCTTTCTCAACAGCAAGCTGGCGATCAGTAATAGCTTTTTGAGTAGCAGACATTTCAGCGTCCGAAGCATTACCAGCTTTTTGTGAGAGTAAAATATAAAGATCCCTGTTGTGGTAAACGATATTCTGAATCGCTTCATTAACTTTGTTAATCGATGTTATGTTGTTGCTAAAAACGGATGAAATCATTGCGCCTAAGCGTGAGTTACCGTTCATTCCTACGAGCCCAATCGCAAGAGTTATCAATGCACATGCCAGAAATGCCATCGACAGCTTTGCCGCAAGGCGTAGGTTCAGAAACCAAGTCATAAAAAACCTCTATGTAGGGGGGATCTGGTCAACCTTGAGGCATGCCATTGATCATAGGAGCTATCGACAAACCGGATTTATAGTTAAGGTTTTATTTGTTACAGTTTGTATCTAAAAGAGAAGGGATAACGCTTGCAGTAGCACGCCCGACTCGTGCCAAAAGTTGACATTGCTGTGAAATTCGCCGGATCGCCTCACTGAAATCCATCCTTCATCATGGCGGCGTTCACAGGGGCATGTACCGGCAGCGGGCGGCGCCGCCATATTTCTTGAGCTAACCCTGCAGTGGCGGACGACGAACGGTATGTTTGCCGACGAGTCGTACCCATGCCTGGGGCCACAGTCCTGGTGTCCCCCTCTTGGATAAATGAGGGGCAGCCTCTGTCGGTCAAATTGGCAAAAATTTGCAGTCTCAAGAGCTTAGGAAAAAGCAGGCTCAGCCGATAATCTCTATGAGAGCTTTGCTCTAGTTTCACCGCCTGGAGTCCTATGCTAACTAACGCCCCTCTCATCGACATTATTCCTGCCAAGCAACACTCAAGTGTAGCTCTGATTCGTACCTCACTGCTTAAGTGCTCGGGATTATTGGCAGTTGTCTTCTTACTCGCCAGTTGCCTGCTTATCTACGTGGCGCGAGATCTCAACAGGACTGAAGAAGCTGAAGGTTTTTTCTATACGGAAAAAGCCGTAGATTCGTTGGAAAAATCCGCACGACTGACGCTCAAGGATTACGCCTTCTGGGGTGATGCCTACAAGCACTTGCACATTAAACTAGATACCGACTGGGCATTCGTTAATCAGAACGCAGGCCCGACGCTCTACACGGATTTTGGCTTCCAAGGAGTTTTCGTGATTGATGGTGCAGGTAACACTGTGTATTCGGTTATCGAGGGCGAGCTCAGGGACGTCACGATTGAAGACTGGCTAGGCCAACCCGTTGATGAACTTATCAATCAAGCGCGAGAAGCGGCAAAGAACGTAACGTCGGTGTCCGCTTTCTTTAACGTCGGCGACATACCAGCAGTGGTCGCCGCCGCAGCACTGACGCCAGGCACGGATCCAACAATAGAGGTAGATGAAGGCCCAGCATCTGTAATGGTCTTTGTAACCGTCCTGGACGGCCCTAAACTTGAGGCGATTGGCGCTGACTACGGCATCGAAGGGCTACGGGTGTTATCTGCTCACGATTCTCCTTCTAGCTCTCTATTACCGTTAGGCGATAACGGCTCTGCTGGCATTTTGCACTGGAATCCAGAGACGCCTGGGCAGAAATTGCTGGGTTTAATGCTGCCATTGATTGGCGTAGCTGCCCTGCTCGTTTGGGGGATGACGCTGGTTGTGTTACGCCGCACAACCCTCGCGGCTAGAGCGCTAGATCAAAGTTATGAGTCACTTCAGCTCAGTGAGGCGACGCTTACAGCCAGCGAAGAACGTTTTCGCGATGTCGCAGAGGCCAGTTCAGATTGGATTTGGGAGATTGATTCGGATGGGAATTTTACTTACCTATCTGAGAGGTTTGAAGAAGTTACAGGCCTCTGGAGGGAAGACTGGATTGGAGCGGGTATAGACAGTCTCCTGCACACAGAGTCGAGCCCGATATCTCATTGGTTGGCGATGCCTAAACGGCGACCCAATTGTAGTGTGCAATGCAGTTACACAGACTTGAACGGTCAGCAGCGAGTAACTCGACTCTCCGCACGCGAAATGACCAATAATGGATTTCGCGGTACAGCTACCGACGTGACAGATGAGGTCGAAGCCCGTCGACGCATTGAATACCTTTCGCAGCATGATTCACTGACCGGCCTGCCTAATAGGACGCGCTTGCAGGAATTTCTGGACGGGAAGCTGAAGGCTACTCCCACGCATGAGCATCCACTGGTTATGCTTAGCGTTGACCTAGACCGCTTCAAACCGGTGAATGACCTTCTCGGTCACGCCGCCGGCGATCATGTACTCACCGAGATATCGCACCGTTTAGGAGAGTGCGTGCGAAGCGGCGACTTAGTCGCACGTATTGGTGGCGATGAGTTCGTACTAATCCTCACAGACATTCGTTCTCAGGAGCAGGTAGAGGCTTTATGCAGTCGCTTGATCAATTCAATCGAAAAACCGGTCGCAATCAATGACCAAGAAGTATTTGTCAGTGCCAGTATCGGTATTGCGATGGCGCCCAACGATGCTAGTCAGGCCACCGAACTGCTGCGTTATGCTGATATAGCTTTATACGAAGCTAAAGCTGGGGGACGCAATACCTGGCGATTTTACGCAGGCGGTATGAACGCGAAAATCATCGAGCGCCGTCGTCTGGAGAGCGACCTGCGTTACGCCATTAAACACGGGGAATTGCGATTGCACTTTCAGCCCCGTGTTCGAATGTCTGACGGCCAAATGGTCGGGGCCGAAGCCCTAGTCCGTTGGCAGCACCCCGAGCGCGGAATGATTCCCCCGGATATATTCATACCCATTGCCGAAGAAAACGGACTAATCATACCGTTGAGTGACTGGGTACTCCACACGGCATGTTGTACCGCCAATAGTTGGCCAAAGGATGTCTTCGTATCCGTAAATCTATCTCCCACTGAATTTCAGCGTGGCAACCTGGTAGCGCGCGTACAGAAAGCACTTGCCGATACCCGATTTAACCCGACGCGGTTAGAGCTAGAACTGACCGAGAGCGTAATGCTGGACGATGCCGCCAGTGCGCTTGAAGTGATGGTAGGACTAAAAGCACTCGGCGTACGCCTATCCTTGGATGACTTTGGCACGGGTTATTCTTCCCTCAGCTATCTGCGCTCATTTCCATTTGACGGTTTGAAAATCGACCGCAGCTTCGTTAACACCCTAGGTAAAAACGAGAACGATAAATCGATCATTCAAGCCATTGTCGGGCTTGGTCGCGCTTTATCACTCACTATAACGGCGGAGGGTATTGAGACGGCTGAGCAGTGGGCAATGCTTGAGGAGGTACGCTGCGATGAAGGTCAAGGTTATTTGCTAAGCCGACCGTTAGATAGCGATGCGTTCAGTACGTGGGTTGATTCACAAGATTAGAAAGTTTATGGGCGGGGCAAATTTCGTCCATGAACTAGCGATACGCTCCTGCTTCGCTTCGAAAGCCTTACCCTAAACAGGTTGAAATGCAATGCTGCAGGTCTCCCGCCGCCCAAGAGAGCCGGGAGACGTTATGCCTAGCCGGCAATGCCATATATTTAAGATTAAAATGAGGCGGTGGTTGCTGGTAGGCCCCAGAGGGAATGGGATTAGCCTGGATGAAACGCTGCGCGAGTCGAACCTGGTGGGGGCTCATTCAGCACGGCCCAAAACTGACCCAATTCAGAGACCGCTGAGATGAGTTCATTAAACCCGTTAGGCTTGACTACGTATGCATTTACGCCAAGTTCATACGCACGGGACACATCCTTTTCCATATTAGAGCTGGTAAGCATAGCGACCGGGATGCTTTGCAGTCGCTCATCAGCTCGGACTGCCTCTAAAACGCCGAAACCGTCAATTTTCGGAAGTTTTAAGTCGAGCAAGATCACTGAAGGATTGTCATCAACACGCCCCATAAACTCGTTGCGCCGATGCAGGTAGTCCAAGGCTTCTGAGCCGTCTCGCAGAATGATGACTTCTCTCCACAGCTGCGCGCGCTCCAAGGCAATTAATATCAGCTCAATATCCCTGAGATCGTCTTGGACTAAGAGTATCTGTTTTCGCATATCGAGACCGCGCAGAAAAAAAACGCATGCATATTACCAGAAGTCCCAATGAGCCAGTATCGTCTTGACAAGAAATGGATGGTTGACCTGGGCGCAATGCATTTGCCCCTGGGCTTCGCGGCAGTGGTTGTAACCGTCTCCCATACATACTGATCTTCCGTCTTGGCGGAGCGCAGCCACGCTCCGTTTGCCATGCCCCATCTATTCTGCCGCCCAGCAGCCTGAATAACCGGGGGCGATCAATCAGCGCAGACCCGAGGTCGAGCATTTGTTGCTATATGGGTTGCCGGGGGACTGAGTTGGCGCAGGAATCGGGCGTTCGAATGCCCTGCAAATACTCCCCCGCGTCAGCACATATTCCCCCAGTGAAAAAAATTTAGCGTCACCCTTTGAAAGCTTTTCCCGACAACCTACATACGGTTTACGTGATGCTGCAAACGGGTCACGTCTTAAATCACTTGGAGAAAACTCAGGAGATTTCGCAATGGCTACAACACTTTCTCTAGCCCCACTGTTTCGTCAGTCCGTCGGCTTTGATCGTTTTAACGACCTGTTCGAATCGGCGCTCCGTAGCGAGGCCACAACTGCCTATCCTCCCTACAATGTGGAAAAGCGTGGGGACGATGAGTATCGAATTGTCATCGCAGCAGCTGGCCTTGCTGACGAAGAATTCGAGATTCAGGTTGAAAAAGGTGTTTTGACTGTCTCAGGCGGCAAGCGCGAAAACGAGAAAGAGATTACCTACCTGCACCAGGGTATTGCGCAACGTGCGTTCAGGTTGTCGTTCCGACTGGCAGATCACATCGAAGTCCAGGAGGCATCGCTAAACAACGGCTTACTGAGCATCAACTTGCTGCGTATCGTGCCGGAGGAAGCCAAACCTCGACGCATAGCTATCGGCGGATCCGAGAAATCCGATCTAAAGTCCGTTAGCTTGCAGTGATCATTTCAGAGGCGCTCTTAGGGGCGCCTCTTCTTTATAGAACAACCTAGGCTGCGTCAGAATTTATTGGGTAGGATGTCTCCTGACAGCCAAGACTGACGGAGCCCTGCACTATGATTTCAGACGTTAATCCCTCCCATCAACTGCTCAGCGCGGGCGAACGTTCAGCGATTGCCGAAATTGAGGCGACTACCAATGTTCTGAAATTGGTGACTCACCTCACGAAGATGCGCTTCGCGGGCATTGCTAAATTTACCGATTCCGAGTGGATCACTTGCTCAGTATTCGACCCTGGGGATTTGGGAATCGAAGCCGGTATCGCCTTGGCGCTGGAAACGACGCTTTGCAGTGAGTTTTGCAGCAATCCGGAGGCGCTCTTCATTTCAGAAATCAGTAAAAGTGAGCGATATTCGACGCGATTGGTTGTGAAGCAGTACGAATTAGAAAGCTATGCAGGCGTCCCAATCTTTTTGCCAGACGGCAGCTTATATGGAGCCCTGTGCGTATTGGACACTAAGGCCGTTGCGTTCGAGGATCCAGATCTTCGAGAGGCATTGGGACTTTTCGCGAGATTGATCGGGTGTATATTCTTCACCAACATCACGCTACCTTCTTTGAATCAGCGCTAGCCTAATTCAATCTGGCTAAATACCTCCATAGCCTTCTCGGCGCCCTAGCACATCAATCGCGCCGCGCTGCGGAACTGCGTCGCTCCTGGATTTGGCCGTACTGTTAGGTACCAGAACGTCATGGTATTGAAACTTTGGAATGGTGTTTGCTGCAGTCGGAGTTCAACAGGCTGTGCGCGTGCTGCGGGTTTGGCTTGCAGCATTTCACGGGCTCTGGCTCTCAGCCAATCCAGCTCATATTCGCTGTGATAGATCTCGGCAAGCCGTGAAAGCGCCAGTAACGGACTACTGCCCAACAGCTGGGCACGGCGTCTTTGCCAAAGTGTGACGGGTCAACCGCTACTTGAGCGATGTGGTGCTCAATCAACAAAGCCTGAGCATCGATTCAGGAAGCATGACGCGGCTCTATGACCACATAGCCCGAATACCGAGCCCTGAGGGTTTCAAAGAAGCAGCCAGCTACTGGGAACTGAGATCCACAGAAGGCGGCAGCTGAACCAGTAAGCACCCTAAACGATCTCCCAGCTCGCAGCACTCAGGCAGAAAGGTGTCGAGCAGATCAGTTCAATTCTGCTGGCGAGCTTCATGGGTGATCGACTTGGGAATTTTCACCGAAAAGCGAAAGTCCGCTCTCACCGAGGACGTCCATTTTCTGTAGGTTGCCGGTCGATGAGAACGATAGAAGGTGCTGTTAATCTCGACCGCGTGGAGTTTCTAGGCATAGCGCTCAAGGTGGCTGCCCTGTCCCGCAAACTGTGGCCGGTATCCACACCCGACCTTCCAGCCGGCACAACCTACAAACTCCGGCGCCCCGCTCAAAAAAGCAATTCCCGAGCGTAGACTGGAAAAATACCCAGCATCTGACCACCTGTTTGCATTCGACTTGACCAGTTATTTGCATGAGTCATGACCGCTAAGAGATTCAGAGCAACGCGCGTACTGCTTGCAGCGCGGCCAAATGAGCTGGGTAGAACCAGTATCCCCAATGCCGGACACGCCATAACTTGAGCTTGATAGGGCGCTGGATCAGCCATAGCCCGACGATTGCGCTGAGAAAGGCCGTCAGCAATGTCAGGATTGCAAATGCGTTCATCTCCAACGCCCGATCCAGCGCACCTTGCCTTGAGTTCAGCAAAACGCATACCACGGCTGGTATTAGTGCCAACGCAGACAAAGCTGGGCGCTTGATGGCGATTACGAAGGCTGCTGGCAGCAAGACACCGTATACGCCGTACATCAGCTCCGGTTCAAAAATGAAGGCCGCAACCAGAGCGGCCAAAGCCAATCCCACACCAAGTGCAGTCCGCTGATATAAGCCCAGAGCCACCAGCAATCCCAACGTAAGCGATGGGAAGACGTTGAATGTCTCTGAATCCAAAAATAGCTGATACGGCACTTCTGAAATCAACGAGAAGAACACCATAAAGGTGATGTAGCGCCCGTTGCTCAACGTGGCCAATCGTCCCGGTGTACCTCTCGCCACGTTTGCGGCTATGGCCAGACAGAAAAAAGGAAATGAGATCCGGCCCGGTATAAAGGTAACGGCCAATTCCGGCCATACCAAACGCAAGTGGTCGATCACCATTGTGATCAACGCAATCCACTTCACCAGATCCAGACCATGGTTGCGCTCTGTCACTATCTAAACCCTACGCTAGGCTCTGACACAATCTTATGAGTGCAGGCTGATCCAGCCGGTAATCCCCACATACACGCCGACGCAGATGATCAATACGCTGGAGAGGTAAGGTGCTCGCCGCGCAGCGGCACTGAGCCAAGGAAAGCGATTGGAGGCTTTGCGAGCGCCAATAGCGGCGGCGGCACCTACGGTCACCAAGGTAAACGCGAGGCCCAGACTGAAGCAGAGCACCATCACTGCACCCAGTGTTATCTGCTTCACTTGCAAGCAGAGCAGCAGCACGGTGATGGCTGCCGGGCAAGGGATCAGTCCTCCGGTCAAGCCAAACATCAGGATCTGGCCATTGGTGACTTCACGGTTAGTGAAGCGTTTGCGGATGTCGTTGGCATGGGCCTTTTCATGGGCGTCCTGGTAGCCCTCGGCGCTAAGGCTCAATCCGTCTAGGTCGCTGTGGTCATGATTATGACCATGGTCGTGCTCTTTGAAGTCCAGGTCATAGTCATGGCTATGACCTGCATGGCCCAGGCTGAGCCGGGCGCTGAACTCATGAGGTTCCGGTATCGCGTCTTGCGACTGGAGAAAGCCGTCCTGCTGCACGAACCGGAACTGTTGCATCACACCATCCGGTCGGGAGGTATGCAGCACGACTTCATCAGCGCTCCAGCCGTGCCCAGACAGCGCTTTGAAGCGCCAATGTGGAGGCATGTCCTGCTCGAAAATCGACAGTTCAACGCGACCGTGCCCAGTGTCAATTCGGTGTGTTTCGTCGTGGACATGGTGGCCGTCATGAGCCCCGTCTTCCTGATCGAATTTGTACAACTGCTCACCACGCCAGGTGCGCCACAGCATCCACACGGCGATAGCGATGATCAGGGCAGAAGATGCAAGCTGGAAGTAAGGCTCTGTTGTTTCAGGATCCAGCCCCTGCCCCAGATACATTCCCGCTATAGCAACCAGCCAGACAACAGCGGTATGCGATAGCGTAGCGGCTAACCCAAGCATTACTGCCTGTTTCACCGAACCCCGGATGGCCACGATAAAAGCGGCCATCATGGTTTTTGAGTGCCCCGGTTCCAAGCCGTGCAATGCCCCCAGGAGGATAGCGCTGGGGAAATACAGCCAGGCATGGGAACCGCCTTGCTGCAACAGATCGACAAAGTTGGGCATATGAAACCTACAGGTATTTGGTGATCTGCTTGAACGCTTCCAGCGGGGCTCGTTCGCCTTTGGCAAGTGCGCCCATGGTGTCTTCAAGGCAGTGATCAATGTGATCTTGGATCAGCGTACGTTTCGCCTGGCACACCGCTTTCTCGACGGCGTGGAGTTGCTGTGCAATGTCCACACATTCACGCCCGTCTTCGATCATGGCGATGATGCTTCGCAGGTGGCCGTCCGCACGCTTGAGGCGCTTGATAATCGCGTCGTGGGTCTGATGCGTATGGGGATGTGGGTGTTCGTGATCACTCATTGCTTGAGCCTATGATCTGAATGATTTAGGCTGGCACTCTATCCCCCCTGGGGGGATGCGGTCAAACGTCTTTCATGACGTTTCGTCAACGACTGCTTTGGTGAATCAGGAACCGATGGCGCAGAGAATCCGGTCAATCATTGTAGTGTGTGCGTTGCTTCTCGCGGTCATGACTGCGTGGACGACTCACGTCTCGACTTCATTGATTGGTAATGATCAGGCCGCCACGGGCAGCGCCTTGGATGCTGCACACACCCACGACAGCCACTATGACGATCATGCGCATACCCCGCTGATGGGAGACCACCAACACGAGATTCCCAATCTGGGTGTGGTACCTGCCATCAAGGATCACTTTGCAGGCTCTTCCGCGCTGATCGAGCTGCTTTATCCACTTCCCAGCGCACCCATCTTCCAGATAAAGCGTCCCCCGCGTCCTCAGTTGGTGATCTGAAATGGCCGCTATGCGGCTCAAGACCACTGCAACTCAGGATTCTGATCATGCATTTGTTCACTTCAAATGGAGTGGGCGCTTTCGTCTCGACGATGCGCCGTCCGCTCACGTACCTCTTCGCCTGTTTGGCACTGCTTCTGGCGGGTACCGCAGAGGTCATGGCCCACGCGGTAGCGGAGGGAGACAAGGGTTTCATTCAGGAAAGCTCCGGCGTGATGTTGCTGCCGTTCATTTACATGGGCGCTAAACACATGATCACCGGGTATGACCACCTGCTGTTCCTGTTCGGGGTGATCTTCTTCGTCTACCGGCTCAAGGATGTTGGGGTCTACGTCACGCTGTTCGCGGTGGGCCATTCGGTAACGCTGCTGTTTGGCGTACTAACGGACATCAGCGTCAGTTCCTACGTCATCGACGCAATCATAGGCTTTTCCGTCGTGTACAAGGCGCTCGATAACTTGGGGGCGTTCCAGCGCTGGTTCGGTTATCAGCCCAATACCAGACTGGCCACATTGATCTTTGGATTACTGCACGGTTTCGGCCTGGCAACGAAGATTCAGGAATTCGAAATCTCGACAGACGGGCTGATTCCCAACCTGCTGGCATTAAACGTGGGCGTTGAAATAGGTCAGTTACTGGCTCTGAGCGCCATCCTGATTGTCATGGGGTACTGGCGTCGCACCGAAAGCTTTTGGCGACATGCGTACACCGCCAACGTCGCCATGCTGAGCGCGGGATTTCTGCTCATGGGCTACCAGATAACTGGCTTCTTCATTTCTGCCTGAGGACTCGAACATGTTCAATTCACCCCTTCCAACTGCCAACGATTTACCCAGCACTGCACGCCTGTTGCGTTCAACCGCTATCGCGGTGGTAGTCGCCGTTGGCCTGCTGGTGACAGTCGTGATGCCATTTGAGTATGCCGTCGATCCCACCGGGCTTGGCCGCGCATTAGGATTGCAGCAAATGGGCGAACTAAAGATCGCGCTGGCCAATGAAGCACTGGCTGAAACCCAGGCCCCTGCGGCAACCCCGAGCGCTCCCGTTGTTGCCCATCCCGTAGCCCCGTCCGCTGCTCCGGTTTTAGAAGAACCACAGCCGAACGCTGCCCCAGCAGCTACGTCGTCGACACCTACCCTGAGCAGCAACAAGATGACCGTGAAGCTCAAGCCCGGTGAGGGCACCGAGATCAAGCTCGAAATGATCAAAGGGGCCAGCGTCCGCTATGAGTGGACGGCCTCAGGCGGGACAGTGAACTTCGATACCCACGGTGAACCTTACAACGGCAAAAAAGGCTACTTCCACAGCTACAGCAAAGGCAAGCAGGTCAGTGGTGATAAGGGAGAGTTCGTCGCACTGTTTGACGGGACTCATGGCTGGTTCTGGCGTAATCGCAGCGATGGCCCGGTCACCATTTCACTTGCCACGACTGGCGAGTATTCGAAAGTTAAGCAGTAACTCATCACCTTGCTGCCCGGCACTGATTGGGTAGCCGGGCTTACTTTTTCTACGAGAATGCATCCATGAATATCTCTAAAGCCCTGCTGCGCTCGACCTTGATCGTCTTTCTGCTCGGGGCTCTTTCCGCCTGTGGGGATTCCACAACTAAATCTGCCGATGGCAAAAGTGACCACGGCCACTCGCACGAGTAAATGTGGCAAGGCAGGGCCTCAAAAGCGGCCCTGCCTCTCTTCCAGGAGGGTCACTCAATAGGCGCTTTTGAGTAGCCAAGTTGGCTATTACGCTTAGCGTACTGAATTTCCCATAGACAGATCGCTCGAAACTCAACTGCCGTAACTGCCTCTTTCCACGACCCGAGCGTGATCGCGCTTTCCCACACCAGCGCTGCCTCCCGTTTCTGCTGATTCACTACTGAATACGGGCCTTCCCAGAGCGCGGAGATCGATCCGTCGTCTAATCATTTGTACGTCCCACCCAAACGTGATTACATGTGAATATTCGATTATCCACATATATAGGGCAATTGCTTATGACTCTTGCACCACACACCTTCTTCAAATGTCTCGGGGACGAAACCCGCGCTCGGATCATGCTTATGCTTTCATCTGAGGGTGAGCTGTGCGTGTGCGAGTTGATCTGGGCACTGGACGATAACCAGTCGAAGGTTTCGAGGCACCTGGCCCAACTGCGGGCCTGCGGGTTACTCGCGGATCGCAGGCAGGGTCAATGGGTTTACTACCGGCTGCATCCCGAGCTCGCACAGTGGGCGCTGGATGTTCTGAACGTGACAACGCAAGCCCACCAGTCTTGGGTTAACGACCATCAAGGACGGCTGGCTTCCATGGAAGACAGACCCCTGCGCCAGGCCTCTTGCTGCTGACCTGATTCGGAACATACCCATGCTCATCGCTGCGTCGATTTTCGTAGTTACGCTCGTGCTTGTTATCTGGCAACCAAGGGGATTAGGCGTAGGCTGGAGCGCGGCAGCGGGTGCCGTTCTGGCATTGCTGACGGGCGTGGTGAGCCTAGGGGATGTGCCGGTTGTGTGGAATATCGTCTGGAACGCTACCGCGACCTTCATTGCTGTGATCATCATCAGTTTGCTGCTCGATGAAGCGGGATTCTTCAAATGGGCAGCACTTCACGTGGCCCGCTGGGGTCAGGGCAAAGGTGGACGGCTGTTTGCACTGATGATCCTGCTCGGAGCAGCCGTCTCGGCACTGTTCGCAAACGATGGTGCAGCACTGATCCTAACCCCAATCGTCATCGCGATGCTGACGGCGCTGCGCTTTAGTCCTGCATCAACCCTGGCGTTCGTGATGGCCGCAGGCTTCATCGCGGATACCGCCAGTCTGCCCCTGGTCGTGTCAAATCTGGTCAATATTGTTTCGGCTGACTTTTTCGGCGTGGGTTTCGGTGAGTACGCCTCAGTGATGTGGCCAGTAAATCTGGTGGCGGTGGCCGCGACTCTGTTCATGCTCTGGATGTTCTATCGCAAGGACATTCCCGCTCAGTACGACGCGGATCAACTTGAGGCCCCAGAGTCGGTGATTCGTGATCGGGCGACCTTCATTGCTGGCTGGTGGGTACTTGGCCTGCTGTTGGTTGGTCTGTTCGCACTGGAGCCGTTAGGAATCCCCATCAGCGCCGTTGCTGCTGCGTGTGCGGTGATCCTGGTGATCATCGCTGGAAAAGGTCACATCATCTCCACGAGAAAGGTCATCAAGCATGCTCCCTGGCATATTGTCGTGTTTTCTCTGGGTATGTATCTGGTGGTCTATGGCCTGCGCAATGCCGGGCTCACCGACTCGCTCTCGACGCTACTGAACATGTTTGCTGAGCATGGTGTGTGGGCCGCCACCTTGGGCACTGGCATGACCGCCGCACTGCTGTCCTCGATCATGAACAACATGCCGAGTGTTCTCATCGGCGCTCTGTCCATTCAGGGTAGCGACGCTACGGGACTGGTGCGTGAGGCCATGATCTACGCCAATGTCATTGGTTGCGATCTCGGCCCGAAGATCACGCCCATCGGCAGCCTCGCCACGCTGCTGTGGCTGCATGTTCTGGCGCAGAAAAATATCCGTATCACCTGGGGCTACTACTTCAAAGTCGGCAGCATCCTCACCCTCCCTATCTTGCTGGTAACGCTGGTGGCACTGGCGTTGCGGCTGAGCATCCCTGTCTAGGAGAAACCCATGAAAGTGCTATTTATGTGTACGGCAAACAGCTGCCGGAGCGTTCTCTCGGAGGGGTTGTTCAACCACATGGCCCCGGACGGTTTTACTGCGGTCAGTTCGGGCAGTTTCCCAAGCGGACAGCTGAATGCACGCGCTGTGAGCACGCTGCAAGCGCTGGGCATCGTGACCTCAGGCCTCTACAGCAAAGGTTCAGAAGTGTTCTCTGATTCGCCGCCAGATGTTGTGATCACCGTGTGTGACAAGGCCGGGGGCGAACCCTGCCCGGTCTATTTTGGGCCTGCTGTGAAAAGCCACTGGGGCCTTGCCGACCCTTCGGATGTGGAAGGAACAGACAGCGAAATCCAGGCCGCATTTGACGCAACCGTCGTCCAGATTAAAAAGCGTTTCGAGGCATTCTTCAGCCTGGATCATTCGGTGCTAACACCGCAGGAACTGAAGCGCGAACTAGATCGAATAGGTGAACTGTAATGGACGAATTTTCCTCGGAAAGCAGTCTGGATCTACCAAATCTGGATCAGGCACTGATCGACGTCGCCACACTGGATCGCCTGCAAGGCAGCGAGCAACCGACGCACAAGCCACGCATCTTGTTGCTGTATGGCTCAACCCGTGAGCGCTCTTTCAGCAGGCTACTGACCCAGGAGGCCGCACGCATCCTGACCCTAATGGGAGCCGAGGCCGTCATCTTTGATCCCTCGGGTCTGCCTCTCCCTGATGCCGCTCCGGAAGACCATCCAAAGGTTAAAGAGCTTCGGGATCTGGTGCTTTGGTCAGAGGGACAGGTTTGGTGTTCGCCAGAGCGTCACGGTGCGATGTCTGCTGTGTTCAAAGCCCAAATCGACTGGATTCCACTCACGATGGGCGCTGTCCGGCCCAGCCAAGGCAAGACGCTGGCCGTCATGCAGGTCTGCGGTGGATCACAGTCGTTCAACACCGTAAACCAGCTGCGGATCCTAGGGCGGTGGATGCGGATGATCACCATCCCAAACCAATCTTCTGTACCCAAAGCCTTCCTGGAGTTTGACGAAGCAGGGCGTATGAGGCCATCTGCGTACTACGACCGTGTGGTGGACGTGATGGAGGAACTGATGAAGTTCACGCTGATGGTTCGGGGCCGGGAAACGTATCTGGTAGACCGGTACTCGGAGCGCAAGGAAAGCGCCGAGGCGCTATCCACCCGTGTCAATCAACGATCTATCTGAACAAGCCGTTCTAACAGACGTGGAGCAGCTGCGGCCAACCGCAGCCAAGCATCCGTTCAATGCTGATAACTACCGTGGAATAGCTTTCCGGTCTACTTTGCGCCGGGCTGCGGATTCAACAGTGCTACCGTTCCTGCTGTTTCACCATGTCCTCGATATGCGGACGCAAACGCATTGAGCTTGGCCGTTGCTTGCTGAGAATGTGCAAGCTTCGTATCGGACAGCTCCCACTTTACCCGCGTCAACTCAAGAGATAACGCATCGCGCTCCCTCAGCATTTGATCATGCATTCCGATCAACTGATGAACCTGCCGCCGAGTCCTGGAAAGGTCTTTTTGCAGATCGCACACCTCCGATGCAAGCATGTGGGCTTGGTGCTTCCAGCATTCCAGAGGGCTAGGTATTCCTAACTCATCAAATCCGGTGCAGTCGATGTCCATCGCGTCCTCTCCTTGCATATGCTGTATATCTGAACAGTGAGTACAAATGTACTCCATGCCTAGATCACGTTCAAGCCAGCACCGATCAATGACCGGCACCTAGACTTGAAAATGGGCAACGAGCACCTCTGGATCCGAGCGTAACGGCGCTCGTGGCCGATGGCGGGGAGGACTGTGCGAAGGAATGAAAGCGTCTTGAGGTTGGGGAGCGGGAGGCGATACTGAGCTGAGCACTCTTTACATCGCGCTCTCAGAATTGGAAGGAGATGAGTCCTTTTTCAGTCAGCTGGGATCTGTTACGTAGTTCATGCATGTGGCAATTTGGTAAATCGCACCTGAAGCAAAAGGCCTAATATCCTCACGTATATCCCCGCTCATCAGCTCCTCGGCGGACAGATGGCACAGAAGATCAATATCAATGCCCATAGACGCCGCTGTGCTTAATACAGCGATTAGCGCTTCACGGGCTTCTCTAGCTTGATTATCGTTCATGACAGACATCCTCCCTGTTATTAGCCAAGATAGCTGCCACCAGGTAAGGCGTTGGATCATTTCGAAATAACGCCAGGCATGTGCGATATCGCAGCGGAATTCCAAGGGTGCAGGCGTTAGCATCTAGCGCTCTACACCTCATGTCTAATGACCTCACTTCGCGAGCCTGACCGAACCATACAGGCCTTCAATGATCAGCACGTCGCTCACCTGAAGCCCGAGCGCATCCCCAATCACAGCCTAGTAGCGCATGCGAACGAGCAAACGTCAGAGATCGTCTTTTTCCTCGCGGATATCGAACTCCCCCCAAGCGCCCAGGTACACCATCCTGCAAGGCATTTTGGTTATGAAACCGTTTTCCAAGAGCACTCCAGGGAGGCGTCTCATCAAATCTTCCACTTCCCAGGGCTCCGGAGCAGACGGTGTAATCGTTTCAATAAACGCATGGAGATCGAAATCTCGTACGACTATGAAAGGGCCAGCCTTGTCGTAGGCTTCAAAAACACCCGACGCGATGCAGATGACTTCGCCCTCTTTAACGATCATGAAAATACCTAGAGGTTTTTCAAGAGGCTCCGCTCACGGCAAAAACGAACAGACCGTTACTGGAGTATCCGTGGAGTGAAATGGTGCTGTCCCTTTACAATGCGCAGAAATTCGCGCAGGCTCGCGCGCCCGTTGTCGCGCTGGAACGTAGCGAGCACGTACCGCGAATTGACCGTAGTCATCACCCAGAATCTGCCTTCTCGCTCGACTTTCTGAACATCTGAAGTACGGATCAAATGACCATCGCCAAACCGCCCATACTGGTCTTTTCGGTTGTGACCAAAAACGACTCCGATGCCTGCCCGGGCTCTGATCGATACACCGCAGAGATACGCAGTGACCGGTATGTCGAAGCCATGCTCTTGGGCTTTTATGATTCGCTTGAGATCGAAATCTGTGTGGCGTTTTCCATGGAAATTAACGTCAAGAGTGTCCAGCATCTTTGCGCTCCATTAGGGTGCTGTATGGCATGAACAAGAATTCGCCACGGAACCAACGCAGCTGGTATCGTGGGGGATTGCTGGTAAATTTCAGGCTGATCGAATCATGCTTGAGAGAAAGACGGGCCTCAGGTTAGCCAGTGCCTCGATCTTGAAGTCTCGCTGGTGTGAGGTGTGATACACCGCTCCCTTAGCCACCTCCAATAAGCAGATTTCAGAGCCAGCCCTGTCCTCGCCTACTGTTACCCTCGTTAACGGCTCCATTTGCCATCCTGTGGTCTTATTCATCCACGATGGCGTCACAGCCATAATCTCGGTGATAGCCAGATCAGCTCCCTGACTCACTAGCATCTCTTGAAGCTGGCGCGTGTCGTCAATCATCACCGCACACTCGCTGAGCCGACCCTCGTCTTTGACGGTAAGGGTTAAGTGATACCAAGGCGTTCGGAGAAGCCTTGATACTCCACGCCAATTGGACACGCCCTCACCGAACATCCCTGGGACGCCTATCAGGTCGTTGTCTATGGTTCTGAACATGTATCGCCTCAAGCTGCTGGAGCACGTCAGTTGCCCAGCAGAACCGGTTGGTAATCAGAAAAGGGAAAATATCGCTTCGATAGAAGCAGACTTGCGATGTCCCGGCCCGAGCAAGACGTAGACGGAGTTACGTGTGACGAACAGGAAGCCTTCTTCGAAGGTGGTGCCCATACTTGAGCGCACCCAATGACCTGGCTCGAAACGGCGCTGCTCGTCATCCACAACTTTGTGAGCAAACATGAACATTGGCTGACGACCAGAGGCGGCGACCTTTGCTCGCTCTTCGTCGGTGATGATGGCATCCAAGATGATCCACTCTTCGACGGCGCACAGGGGCATCCATTTGTACCGCTTTCTGGCCAAAGCGATGGCTTCATCAACGGGGAGTTCCGAGCCCATTAAACCGACCCCAGGATCACCCAGCAGACCGTCTTCGATGATCCCATCCACGGCCCAAGCCCTCTCTGTCAATATCCAATAATTAGTAACTGAGGCACAATACCGCCACAGCCACCAATATATCTGTTTGTGTGGCGGTAGGCAAATGCGACATACCGTCTCCTTTTATCGGGATAGTGAAATGTCGCTGCGCAAATCATATGCAGCAGTAGTTCAACTGCTACGTACTCAGAAAGGCCTAACTCAAGCGAAACTCGCGGGCTCCATTACACAGGCGCACGTAAGCGACCTCGAGCTCGGGAGAAGCTCAGCGACCGTGGATATGAGTGCCCGTCTCGCCTCCGCGCTGAACGTAGAGCCGATCACGTTGCTGGCACTCGCTATCGCATCTCATGAGAAGCGCTCAGTGCGTGAGACTCTTGTCGCCTCTTTGGCCGAAGCTGAAGCCCTAGGGCTAGCGGATGCCCTACTACCGACCGAACCAAAAATAGTGACTCCACGTCGAGAGCTGGAAGCTAAGAGGAGATGGTTGGCCGTGCAGGAGCTTAAGACGAAAGGGCTTAGCCAGAGTGATGCCGCGAGACAACTAGGGCTGCCGGAATCGACGTTGCGCCGGTTGTGGCATCAACCACCAAAGGACTGAATATCAGTCCCGATAGCGGAAATAGCCTTCCATCTGTCACCACTGATCAATTCCGCAATTTGCTTCGACGTGCCTGCGTTGCATTGCATACCTTGCTCCGCTCTACAGGCCAATCCAGATTGCTGATCAATCATCTGACTAGGATAATCCGTTCCCTCAGCACACTGGCGCGAACATACCGGCGATAATCCTGGCGTCGAGCAACGCGTGGTGGGGCAGCTCTTCACCCTCGCTAGTCGGAGAAAGCGTCGCTGCGTCAGTAGGGAAATTACGAACGATTCTGGGCCAGAGCCCATCGTCGTAGGCGAGTTCGCAAAATAGCTCCCAGTCGTAACGTGGAGCGTCTGTGACAATTTCGAGAACCTCATCAAAGGATGCGAGAAACTCGAGCAGTTCCTTTCTCGCCTCGACAACTGGCAAAGCGTGCAGTCCTCCCCATAGCTGCGGAAGGACGGTCTTCAGCACGAACTCACTACAGTCCTCAGCTCGCCATGTGCCCAGCAATTCAACGTAAAATTCGCGCCCGTCCTCAGCCACCAGCGCTAAAGACACAAGCTTGGCATCAGCGTTGAGCCGGGTGAATTCGCAATCTAGAAAGAGCCTCATACCGTTGATTCCTCTACGCATGACCAGCACACGTTTGAAAATGGCACAGGAGGGACTGCTGTGGAAGACTGCTCTGGCACACTTTGGCCGCAAAGGCCTCTATGAAGTGGTCGTCGATCTAGGGAAAAAATTTCAACCACCAGCCCGCGCAACCGTCGAGTATTTAGATATCGATCACGTAGGCATTGATGTCCTAAATATTCTAAGAGAGGCCCAAGCCACCATGGGTGCGGTCGTGCTCAGTAGGCCGGTTGACCCAGGGCGGCTCGCGATTTATTCCGTCCATGCCGAGTATCTCGCTGCCGAGGTACTGAAGATCATGCCGGTCGGAAATTTGCCGCGTAGCTTGAGGGGGGCTCGGCTTGAGACTGACTTGGGAATGTAGATTTCAGGACAGATAGGAGGAGCGGCGGTCAAACGAGCAGAGCAACTCTTAAGAGGATCTGGCTGCCGTGAGAGTGCGAAATTGCACTCCGCTTGCGCACCTGATTGCAACGGTACTGACCACTCGCTTGCATAGAATTTGACCCGCATGCCAGTAATCATGATCGACTGAGAACGGCGTATTGCAGCAGGTGGCAACCGGCAGAAATCGGCCAGAAGCGAACGTTGCGATATTCTCGCACCTAGGTCTACCGGATGCCGGTTCCCGTGCGCCGCCCTTGGTGGTCTAATCCATGGATCAACATAAGAGGCGAAACGTCGTGCTCAAAGTCTTTTTGAACCACGCAGCAGAAGACAAAGCCCTGGTCATGCCGTATTTCCACAAGCTCAAGGCGCTGGGTTTTGAGCCGTGGATCGACAAGAGAATTCTTCCTGGCCAAGACTGGGATGAGATGATTCAGCGAGCATTCAACGCTGCGGATGTCTACTTGGTCTTCATGACACCGCGCAGTGTGAGCAAGCGTGGATATGTCCAACGTGAAATAAATGATGCATTAGACAAGCAACGATATAACTTGCCAGGCGATATCGGCCTAATCCCGCTTATGCTCGCGGACTGCGAGGTGCCGGTAAAAATTGCCAGGTCTCACCAATACATCCGTCTGCCAGAGGGATGGCATGAAGTCGTTGAGTCGTTGGAGCTAGCCGCACAGCAGCGCAGTATCGCCATCCACACAGGCGTAGAGATGGGGCCTTTCCGAATGTTCCTCCGCAGGGAGCATCATCAATGGAAAGGATCTCCTGGCTACAATGTGTCGTTGAACTACCCTCATATCGAGTCGTCGCGGACTCCCAACGCGGCTCTAGAGCTCAACGAGCTCTTTAGCTCCATGCGACTGAATTTCCTGCTGAACGCCCGACAGGCTAGGATCAATCAAGAAGAGGATCGTTTCACTGGTTGGTCTGACGTCCCAGACTGGGAGCCCACTAATTCTTGCAATGTTTTTATCTCGCCTAGCCTCATTAGTCAGTCCATCCTGAGCTTTATTGCTCATGAAGATGGAATGTTCGCAGGGGCGGCTCACGGCTACATGTGGCTTGAAACACACAATTTTCTGATCATTGAAGATCAGTTGGTCAGAATAAGTATTGATGACTTCTTCTCAGACCCCTATCTCGCCCGTTCACCGGTTACTGAGCTTGTGCGAGAGCGAGTTGGGAAGGAATATGCAGAACGATTCGAAAGGGAGCTCGATGCCGATGATCACATCCGACTTCGCGAAGTGCTACCCAGCGACGGTTCCATTTTCAAGAACTTCCTTATCACCCCCACAGGTTTCACTTTGCTCTACCAGCAAGGTGAGCTGTTCGGATATGCCGCCGGTGCCTTCGGTGCCGATCTTTCGTTTGACGAGCTCCGGCAGTGGTTGAAGCCTGAGGGGCCACATGCTTTCGCGAAAAACGCCAGAACGATTACTTGGAATCCGAGAATTGAAGAAGACGGCAACTGAAATATGCCTTACCTGGCTCAGCATATGTCGAGCTAAATTGCAGTAATGGTATTGAGCCCCCAGAGTGCTCGCAGCGTGGCGAACTGAAGGCCACCACGACTTGCTCAGGTGGAGAGCTGGCAGACATGGCATAAGAACGTCTGTGACGGCTTCGATTTTGACTTTGCCGGTGACCTTAATCGTTACCTTTTCTAAGCGCACAGCGAAAGTACCTAGGATACATTTTGTGCCGTTCGCAAGCCGGGCCTGGTGGCGTGCTCTCCTATTGGCAGCTAGAGGTCGGCTGTCGCCCCATAGCTGCGCCGCAGAAATGCGTAATAGCTGCTAAGTATTTGATTGCCTATCGCACTTAGATCAATACTCAACGGGGCCAAAATGACCTTTATACCCAACCTGAGTAAGTACCAACCGATTGATGCATTTGACACTTACCAAGTCGTTCTCCAGCGGACGTCCGAATAGGGCAAAATTTTGGATTGTGTATGCTTCTGCGTATTTCTTCCGCTCAGGATGATGGCGCCGCAGTGAAAGACCATAGGTGGTTTCAAAAGGGTGCCCACCTGTGCGGATCAAGCTGAAGAATGATGGGTAAATTATGCCGTCAAAGCCTGCACCATTGGCCGCCGATGCGATGGCTCGGGAAATTCCATAAGAGTGAGAACGTGACAAGAAGAGCATGTGGATAGCCATGTCTAAACTTTCGAACTCTGACGCATCTTCTTCGAGTAGGTGAGTAAGATCCAAGAGCCGGAGGTTCCGCTTGGGTTCAAGGGTGGCCACGTAGATGTCGTCATCTGTCGATGCCCGACATTCATGTATGCAGACATCCATGTCCTGCGATCCGTACATGACCGGAAAGCCTGGCGAGTCCAGCCGCCCGTTTCCAGCAAGTGCGCTCGGAGGGCTGTCGTACTCCAGCGGATCAGCTGGACGTCGTGGGCAGACTCGTAGGCGATAAAATTTCTCACCCATAGCAAGCGTCTTCTCTGGATATTCAGTCATCACGCGGCTGATGATTTGAGGCCGCTTTAACTCGTCTTGAAGATCCTTGAGCGGCTCGACCTCGCCAACCATCCAGAGACGTGGGCCGTAGTGGAAGAAGCCAAGCTGACCCGCCTCCTCAAGAAGCCTGATGTCATCTTTTAGCCAAGTCGAGGGCGATATATCACTCCGACCAAAATGATGCTCGTTGCACTGAATTACGGGCGCTGCACCGTAGTCGCCACGCACGGTTGTTCCACCCACAAAAAATTGCCATGCGAGAGACTCAATAAGCTCTTTCGTAAGCTTTCGCCCATCATGACTGTGGCAATTCGGGCATTTCCCATATTCCTGGATGCCGCGCTTGAACGCATCTATCCGCAATCCCTCATCTACGAAGCAATGAGAGCAAAGGAGTATCCGATTTGTCTCCGTCGTTTCTTCTGCCATAGACACGCCCTGAAAACATTTATGGGTTGACCCCAAAGCCTAGACTAAGTGGGTCGCTACGGTTTTAAACTCGCTTGTGCCCCGCGAATTCTGGCTACTTTGGGCCGACTTCAGCCAATATGCTGAACGGCTGCAAAGGTTCGAAAATAGCCGTTGCAGACTTGCCCAAGAACGCCATCCAGCCGACTACTACACATCTATAACTATACCTTCAGCGCAAGCGGAGCGCGCCGGCCCACGATGGGCCATAGGCTTGAGGATGGACGCCCGCAGGGCCAAAACCGGCGCAGCCAGGGTTTGGTTCACGACAGCCGTGCCTCGAAGAGGACAAGCCCAAATCAGAAGTGATGTGAATCGCTATCGACTACTCGACAAGACAGTCGCCAAAGGCCTCGCGAAGTAGGCTTTGCATCATGTCCGAAGCAGGGCCCTGGAGAAAATGCTCCTTACTGCTGATCTCGAACCGCACAGGATTGATGTGAACGACAGTTGCCCCGTGACCCAAAGCACGTAACGGGAGTTCGGCAGCCGGATAGACAATCCCGGATGTCCCAATCGAAAGGAAAAAATCGCAGTCCTCTGCAGCTGCGAGACCTGCGCTCCATGCGTCTTCAGGCAGCATCTCCCCGAACCAAACAACACCAGGCCGCACATACCCGCTACATGCACTGCATCGCGGCGGCTCAATCCGACTTCCATCCTCAGGCAGAGCTTCGGACGTTAGGGGCAACGTATACGCAAGCCCACAGTCGATGCACCTGGGAGAGTGCAGGCTGCCGTGCAGATGAATCACATCCTGGCTGCCGGCTCGTTCATGAAGGTCATCAACATTTTGAGTCACTACGGTCAGCTTCGGCACATGCTTGGCAAGCTCAGCGATAGCGAGATGAGCCCTGTTGGGCTGCGCTTGGAGAACCTTCAGCCGGCGCCACTCGTACCACCCCCAGCACAGGCTCGGATCTGCACGAAATGCCTGAGGAGCCGCAAGCTGCGCAGGATCAAACCGCTCCCACAGTCCACTCAGCGCATCTCGGAATGTTGGAATGCCGCTTTCCGCCGACGCGCCTGCGCCGGTGAAGACCATTACGTGCTGAGCGTGCAGCAAATGCTGAGCCAAGGTACTGATAGTCATGAGCATTCCTTGAGGCCAGGTATTGATTTGATACTTAACGTACCAAGCGGGACTCCGGCTGTAACTGGCTGACAAATGAGCCATGCGTCTAAACGCCTGCTATCCATTCCGCCTTAAACTGTCCTCGACCCTATTTCGAACGGACTGGAGATCCTCTAATTCCACATGCGTTCGGATCAGAACGAACGGACTATAGAGTCCCGGAGTTCGTCCAGAGTCGTCCCCAGGCAGAACCACTTCAATCAGGTCTTCAAGCCCGTCGCGGAAATCGTCGAGAAACTCCAAGAGGTACTTGGCATCCTCTAATGCTTGCTCGTTGCCAGAGGAGCTGCCCATCGGATCCGCGTGGTACTCAAGTCCCTCTTTGCTGTCTTGGTTCACTACCATTTGCTTGAGTAGCTTGATCTGAGACTCTAGGGCACCGCATTTAAGCTGGAGAGCCCTGTAGGCCTCAAGATCAACAGCATCTGCAACCGGTTTCTCTGAGGCAAAATCGAAGTACCTATGGAGAACTTGTCGGTAGTGAACATTTTTGAGAAGGGTCATGTGGCTCAGTGACGCTGCCTTATGCTCACACACTTCGCCATCAGCAGTCCGTGCAACTGCTTCAGCTTCGGCGACCAGCTTCGCAACGCTCATCGCCAGCCTGGTGACGCTCTTGAACGTAGCGCCTCTCAACACCCTCAACGCGTTTTCGATGTGGTCGAGGCGCGCCCTCCGCGCGGCCTCTCTGTAACTCGCGAAGGGATCGTGCCTTGATTCCGTCATTGGGTTTCCTTGAGACGAACGCCAATCCGATTGGAGATGACCAGCTTCGGCTCCTTTACATCATGAAGCTGCTCAGCACTCTTCTTGATGCGAAACACATCGTTAACATGCAGTACGCCTGAACTCAGCATGCTGCCAATCTGAGAGCCGAGCTTGTGAGCCGGCGAGCGATCATCCACTTTAAGCAGTTCCTCGATTTTGCCCTCTTTAACCAAGAGCACCGTCCGCATATAGGCAAACTTGGTGTTAAGCTCTGGGCTGGTTGCGTCAGGGAAATTCTGAACATCGATCAAGCGCTTCAAGACGTGCTCATCTTCGGTCAGCTGGATTTTCTGGTAGTGGCTGATGACTCCTTCCTTGTCATTGGCGTAAAAGCTTTGAAGCTGACCGGACTTGGACATCTGATACAGCTGCTGCTCAATAGCTTCCAGCGCAAACGCCTCACGCGCATGGCGGTCATGCTCAGCATTCAAGTTCTCAATTGCCTGAGTGTTTTGCGAGGACTTCTTCAGAGCCCGGTGCTCTTTGATGTGCTGCAACACGCCAGCCATCGCTTCTTTAGACTTGTCTTTCTCAACAGAGATGGCGCGCAAATGATCCACACCACGGATGGCGTATGGACACAGCGAGCAAGGTTGGCCAGCGCCGAGCTGCTCCACCACTTCCTTCGGGCAGCGGTTACCGAAGGGACAGATGTGGCAGTTGTTGAAAGCCAATTCGGTGTACCGTTTAGCACGAAGCACCTCAATGCCGCTTTGACTATTCTTGACGCCAGTCAAACTCACCAGCCCATGATCCTGAATGGCTTTTACTGGATCTTTCTGGATGCTGCTCATCAAACGAACGTTCATCTCCATCACAGCTTTCGCAAGCTCTGGTGCCTCCCCTTGCCCCAACGCCTCCATGTTCTTCTGGAGATAGTCAGCAAGCAACTTCTGATGATCGGGCATGTTCTTACCGTCAAACAGTGCGTAATACAGCACAAGTTCTTCGGTCTGGCCGGTCATGAACTGGCCAATGATCGAGGGTGGAAGGAAGCGGATTGCCTCAGATACAAACCCGGCCCGCAATGCATGGGGAGTATGGGGGCTAGAAAGTTTCTTCATCGGCATCTGGTTCAAAAATTCCTCGCTGTAATCATTCACAGGATTCACCACACCTGTGGCATCCTTCCAGTAAACAAGCGGATCGCCCTGCGTCTGGCTCAAAGTTGCGCGAATAAAATGCTGGAGCATCAGCAGATAAACAGGGAACAGCTTGTAGTTCTTCCAAACGCTGTCATTCCTGCCATCCCCAACGCCCCGAAACAAGGGCTTGTACTTACCAAACTTTGCACCTTCTACGCCGCTGTACCACATGTCTTCTTTGTAATGGGGGAACGAACACTCATTATAAAAGTCACGCTGCCGATCAAAAACCTTCATCACGTGGCGGCCTACAATTGCCGTCCACTCACTATGTGACTTGTCGCTATTGACAAACAGCGGAGCCAACTGGCTCTTACTGTACTTATCCATCACACAGTCGTAACGATCCTTGTCCAGCCAAATAACATGATGTTGACGCAAACCGGTTTCGCACATCGCAATGGTGGTGCGAAGTTGGCTTGGCGAAGCGCGCTTCACAACAATCCCATTTACTTCATAGTCTAACAAGGGAAAGAAACGGGGAACGTAAGTCATCCGATAGACCTTACCCGCGTGGTAAAAGATTGGGCAATAGCTCAAAAGATCCAGATTGACCATGCCCATACCGTTACCACCTTGGGCGTGCTTGGTCATCAGGCCAGACCACGCGTGGCTTTCTTGAAGATCGTACAGATCGACCTCGCAAAGCCTGCCATTGAGTATACCGCTTGTTTTACCAGCAGCCATATCATTGATGTGCATGACAAGAGCCTCGAGACTGTAGAGCATGCTCAAGAATGTTGCAAAATAGTCACGAGGAATGATTTTCTTCACTGTCCCGTGTTTTTTCTGAACATTGGGAAAGCAGGAAGAAGTAAAATTATTTACGAAACTCTCTGCGCCCTTAAACTCATTGCAATTATCTTGGATGTACGTGCAGAGGTCATCACACACCAAGACACGGCCATAGTGAGTATCATTGCTCCAATCTTGTGCCTTCGCATACATATCCATGTAGGTCAAGAATGTCATCGGTGGTTCCTTCTCGTAATCGAAAAGGCCATCATCAAAGATGTGCTGACGAGTAAACAAGACCGTGCAGTTCAACGCCGAAAACCCTATCGGATAATTATCGAGCGAACCATCACGGCGTCTCAGGAAGTTCGGAATATAGCAGACCAGATAACTGAGCAAGAGATTCAGCACCAGAACATGGCCAGCTTCTTTCAGTAGCTTCTTAGACTTGATAAAAGACCTGAACAACGCGTTAATTAACTTACCAAAGTTCTGAGCAGCTGGATGCAGCGACTCGTATACTGGGTCGTAATCATAATAAGTCTTCAGGTCAAAAACCGGTTTAAGCTTGTCAGGCTTGAAATATTCTTTGAAAATATTAATATAATCGAACTCCTCATCGCCGTTAGAAATCTTCACCGCCATAGCGTACGAAGCTTCAACAGAGCGAGAACGCGTTTTACCTTCGGCCAAGTGCAGCTCTTCCCTAGCCTTTTGTGCCAATGCCAGCTCGGCGTCCCTAGCCTGATCGTAAGCGCCAAAGATCCCATTAACTACCTTTGATTTCTCCGGAATTGTCTTTGTTAGCATCAAAAGAAAATCTCTGATGTAATACCGGCGAAGGCGTTTTTCTCCGGCGCCGTATGCGTTATCGAAAAGCCCCTTGCAATCGACCTCACCAATATCAGCGGTAGTGTGAAAAGTTGTGCAAAACAGCGTTCTGATCCAGAAATTTACCCGACTGCTGTTGTCGTTTTGCTCCGCACGCTTGTATAGGCTCGGCAGAGATGAATCAGGATGAAGGGCCCTGACTTTAGAAAGGCACTCAATGTCCAATTCGATACACAACCGGTCGAACAGCGCGTGATTACCAGTCACGGTCTGGAAATTCAGAGCGGCAATGAAAACCCTGCGGGCCCAAAGGGTGATGAACACCATCTTAAAAAAAGACAACATCGCTGTGTAGTACGAAGAAGGAAGCTCAGCGAGCTTGCTGTCGATATCTCCCAGCTTTACCAAACTGCTACGCGTGGTGGCCAAATAAGTCTGTTCAACTTGTTCAAGCCCCCAGCTGTCAAAACTGACGCCGTAAGAGAACGCATGCCACAGTTTCCCAGCAGATTCGTTTGTCGAAGTAGTGCCCGGACTGACTAAAATGTAGATCTTTCTGACAAAAGAGACAGCTTTCTTAAATTCGCTCACAGCTTCTGTTTGACCGGTCAACCACTTAGGCTTGTAATCTTCAAGATTCAGCATCGGAACTCCTTTCATTGAGCTCTTTCTTCAGAGCTTCGACTTCATTTTCTAGGTGTTTAATCTGCACCTGTTGAACAGAAAACTTGGAAGCTGACATCCTCAGCATGTTGATCGCTGCAAACGTCGCCTCCAGCATCTTCGCGTCGCGCCTCGCGTAACGCTCAGTCGACTTAATAGATGCATGCCCCATCAGTTGTTGAACGGTCTTCAAATCCAATCCGAATCGCCGGATGTTCATTGGATTAGGGCAGTGATTCAGCAGATAATAGGCATACATGTGTCGCAGAGAGTGAAAACCGTAGCTGCGGCCCGTGACCTTGAACGCTGCAGCTTTAAACCTTTCCCATACCGCCTGATATGAGGTAGGCATTGGCTTCCCATTCCGAATATTTCGAAACAAGAAGTTATGGAATACCGGCTGACGCCTTTTTTTCTCTAGTCCTTGCTGCTCTTCCATATATTCGTTCAGGAGAATCCAAAACATCGAGGCGAAGGGCTCAATCAGCCAAGTCTCTGTCGTGTTACGACCTTTGTGCGAGATCTGGTTAATGGCGCGTTCGGAGAGATGCTTGCTGAGCAAATCGCGACGGCTCGCCGGATCAACGATGTAAACCTTCTTCAAAGATGTGTCTTCGAAGTTCAAGACAATGTCGTCCCGCTGGAGCGTCAACGCCTCAGAAATCCGGCAGCCTGATGCTGCAAGGAATGACCAGAGCACAGCATCCCTGAGGCAGGTCGCACTCGCTATCAGCTCCATGCACTTATCAATGGGAAAGGCCTTCTCGTCCCCCCCGTAGATGTCAGTATGTGCCATTGAAGACGGCTGCGACACAGAACTCAAGTGCGTGATTTTTACCTTACGAGCACCGCCGGCAACGCACCCAGCAAACCAACTCTTGGATTTGATTGCTGTCCGCTGGAAAGTGGTCGTAGACCTGGTTCTGCCAACAGCCTCAGCCAAGGGAGATACAATTACATCAGCGATGTAACCACCTTCCTCCAACTGGCTCATCCCAATATGTGCACTGTCGCTAGCTGCCAGGAAAGAGTTGATCGCCGCAAAGTACGTCCGTACCGATGTCCCCTTGAGCTTCTTGGGGTGCAAAACCCTCGCGACTGCCCTAGCGATCTCTGATTCGCTGTCAGCGCCAAAAACTAGATAGCTCTCGTAAGCATCAAGCGAGTCGGAGTACAGCTCGGGTGTCAAACCACCATAAAGCTGATCTGCAACCTCGATATAATTGATGAAGCCTTTCACGGCATAGGCATAAGTTTTCGGGCGCTTCTTTTTTTTGGAATTTGCACGTTTGTAAATCCAACCATCAAAACAACCCCTCAGCATAGGATCCGCACAGACAAGCCTGTACGTAGCGACTCCATTTCTGGAAGTTTCCATAAGTTCGGAACGGCCCAGCTCATCCACTTTAGACACCTTATCAAACAGCAGGCGTAGGGACACCGCAACACGTACCAATAGCGCAGACTATTGAGCCTACCAGTCAATATGCATTCGTGACTCTACGAAACGAGGACTAACAACATATAAATTACAGTTAATAGCTGACAGTTAGCCAAGTAAAAATTCGACATCCATGCAGCTCTTAGGGAATTAAAGTGAAGCGTGAAGATAAAGAACTTTCTGGTTTAATCTGCACCTGAAGCACAACAGCTTTCTTTGCAAAAAACAAAAAAACGTCGAGAGTTCCCTGGCGCAAACCAAAGTACACATTGCCGCATTTATTGAGTCTCAGATTAAGTGCCCATAGCGAACCTTTCGCGTGTTATTTTTTGAGACTTGTGGGTACTCCCAGTTCAAAACCTTACGTGAACAAGCCGGTGAATCCCACAAGATTAGTGCACTAGAGCGAACACAGAAAGTCAACACCTACCGTCACCACCTAAAGGCCTTTTTCCCTATTTCGGCGTCCCAACGCAATGCTGCGACCTTTTAAGACTGGCATACCCCCTGAGCGATCTGCAACAAGAAAATTCGCCAATTTTAGTTTACTTTTTCTAACATACAACTTGTTTTAAACTAACTAACGAGGATACTAAAAGTATACCCATACTACATTTTGGCGAATTTAGGCTTTCAAAAGTTTTTGTTAAGCTGCCTTCACTGCTGGGCAAACCCGTGAACGACGCGGCCTCTAGGCTTCACTCTGTTGAAGACAGCGTGTAAGCCTCGAATAATCAAAACAGTCCTCAAGATATCAAGCTAGCAATATCAAACGGCCATCTCCCTACCTACCTGGCAACAAAAAATAATTCAGGCTGGAAAGCTTAAAATCCCTTTACTTAGGTTAATTGTGGCTTAAACCACCTTAGTTTATCCCCTGCAGGATGAACAGCGTCCAGGCTGTCTACCCCGGTGCTCAAAAATCAGCCTCATAGGTAGCCTGGTATATTTCCGGCTCGGCAGAAAATCGCAGGGGATTACTGGAAGTGTGAGTGGTTTCGGGGCGCGTTCTTAAGCTGCTCGCTTTGGAGTCTGCCCGCCTTGGGAGGGAAACTAAAACGGTACGCCCCTTTCTGATCACCCAGGCGACACGGAACTGTATCCCCCTGCATAGGTGCGTCGGGTTCATCCGACGAACCGTACCTCATAAGGCAGGTGGGTAAGCGGGCTGAGGGGATGCCTAAGTCAGTACCGCAAACAACCAGCGCCCTGAAATCTCTCGGTATGTAGAGATGAGCCCTCGGCGATCAGTAGATCCACCATCTGCTTGGGACGCAAAATGACGCTATTGCAAGCATTGGCACTTGCCAACCGCCGTCGTTTCGGGAAATGGGCAGCGTGATAGGAAGCCCAACACCCTGGGGCAGGCGGTGGAAGCATAGAACCGTTACCGAGATGGCCCCATACCTATCCTAGGCCGGTTTCATCGCGTTTTCCGGATAGACAGACTCAATGAAGCTTTAACAGTGTCCGGTGCCCTTCTCATGCGGAGCTCAAGCATCCTTCCGCCATTGGTGCACAGCTATCGCTGCAGCCATCCCCTATCGGCATACGGCACGCTTAGATCCATTTGGCCCATCCTCACCGCAGAGCTTTCTAGAAATCAGACCTCCTAAAGGAGCTGCGAACTGATCGAGCGCCCCCCCCGTAAGACATAGGAGCAACAGAGCCATCGCACATTAAAAAAATGTGTAAAGCGGACAGCCTCAGATTCAGAATCGCTTGGTCAGCAGGCAAAAAAAAAGGGCATAGCCGAAGCGTATGCCCTTGATTTCATTGATGTTTGGCGGGAAACCAGGGATTCGAACCCTGGGTACGCTATTAACGTACGCCGGTTTTCAAGACCGGTGCATTCAACCACTCTGCCAATTTCCCTGATGTTGCTGCAGGTTGCCACGTAAGGTGCTACGACTAGGTACCTTAGATAAGAACTCTAGGACCTGTTACAGTCGGCAGTTTTCAAGACTGCTGCCTTAAACCACTCGGCCATACTTCCGTTTGCATTGCGGGCGCCATAATACCGGAATGAAACACGCTGTCAAACTCTCTGGGTGGCTGATTTCAGGCCGTCTGTTATGATCTTTGCAACTCAACATTTCAACCACTAGGAGTTTCGCCATGCGCGAACAGGATTACGCAGTTAATAACGGCGTGCAGGCCGATCAGCTAGAGGTTAGCCGCGTCCTGCGCAACACATACGGCCTTCTTGCCCTCACCCTGGCTTTCAGCGGTGTCATGGCGTTCGTGGCGCAGCAGATGCGCGTTGGCTACCCGAACATTTTCGTCGTACTGATCGGTTTCTACGGTCTGTTCTTCCTCACCAACAAGCTACGCGATTCGGCGTGGGGTCTGGTGTCGGCGTTCGCCCTGACCGGCTTCATGGGTTTCTTGCTCGGCCCGATCCTCAACCGTTATCTGGGCATGCAAGGCGGCGCTGAAGTTGTCAGCTCGGCCTTCGCGATGACAGCCCTGGTTTTCGGCGGTCTGTCGGCTTACGTGCTGATCACTCGCAAGGACATGAGCTTCCTCGGTGGCTTCATCACCGCTGGCTTCTTCGTCCTGCTGGCAGCGGTTCTGGCGAGCATGTTCTTCCAGATCAGCGGTCTGCAATTGGCAATCAGCGCAGGCTTCGTGCTGTTCTCGTCGGTCTGCATTCTGTTCCAGACCAGTGCGATCATTCACGGCGGTGAGCGCAACTACATCATGGCGACCATCAGCCTGTATGTGTCGATCTACAACCTTTTCATCAGCCTGCTGCAGATCTTCGGCATCATGAGCCGCGACGACTGATCCTCAGCTGCGTTCCAACAAAAAGCCCGCTAAGCGGGCTTTTTGCTGTCTATAGCTTTTGAATTCTTTATCATTGCCAGAGTTTTCCTGAAGAGCAGCCCATGAAGTTTGCCATCGCCGTTTTTTCCGCTGCCCATGCTCCCTCCTCCCGCAGGGCGCTACTGTTCGCTCAGGCGGTATTGGCTGGAGGCCATGAAATTGTGCGCCTGTTTTTCTATCAGGACGGCGTGCACAGCGCTTCAGCCAATGTTGTGGCACCCCAGGATGAACAGGACACGGCTGCGCAATGGCAGGCATTCCTCGAAGCCAATCAGCTCGATGGCGTTGTCTGCATCGCCGCCGCCCTGCGTCGCGGTGTGCTGAACGAAGAGGAAGCGCTGCGCTATCAGAAGCCAGCCGCCAACCTTTCAGCTTCGTGGGAGCTTTCCGGGCTGGGCCAGTTACACGACGCGGCGCAGACGGCCGACCGTCTTATCTGTTTTGGAGGGCCCTGACATGTCCAAGTCTCTTTTGGTGATCAACCGTCAGGCACCTTGGTCGGGCTTGAGCGCCCGGGAATCACTGGACATAGTGCTGGCGGGCGGCGCTTTCGATCTGCCGATCGGGTTGCTGTTCATGGACGATGGCGTGTTTCAGCTCTCGCAGTCCCAATCTCCGGCGGCGCTGCAACAAAAAGACCTGACAGCCAACCTCAAGGCTCTGGAGATGTTCGGCGTTGAGGATGTCTACGCCTGCGGAAAAAGCCTGGCAGAGCGTGGGATGTTTCCCGGCAACCTGAACCTTGATATCAGGCAGCTTCCTCAAGAGCAGGACATTTCTGAACTCATTGACCGTTACGACCATGTGATCACTCTCTGATGGCGACCTTGCACGTTTTATCTCATTCACCTTTTGCTGACAGCCGCCTGACCAGTTGCCTGCGCCTGCTTGGCAGCAAAGATGCCCTGCTTCTGTGTGGTGACGCCACTTACGCACTCACCCAGGCGACCGCTCCACTGGAGGTGTTGGAAAGCCGCGCCGGTTCGCTTGAGCTTTATGCCCTGCAAGAGGATGTGCTGGCCCGCAACCTGCCGGTTCCGGGCTGGGTCAAATGCGTGGATTACCCGGAGTTCGTCGAGCTTTCGATTCGGTACGACCGGGTCAATACGTGGCTATGAATCATATGAAGCACTTGAACGTTGAAGGGCGAAGCATCGCTTTGGACAAGGATGGTTTTCTCAAGGATCTCGAGGATTGGTCCCTGCCCGTCGCCTACGCCCTGTCGGCAGAGGAAGGCATCGACTTGAGCCCGGATCACGTCGAGATCCTGTACGCGCTGCGTGACTTCTATGCCGAATTCCAGCTGTCCCCCGCCACTCGGCCCTTGATCAAATACACCGCCTTGAAGCTCGGCCCCGATAAAGGCAACAGCATGCACCTCAACCGTCTGTTCAACGGCACTCCCGCCAAACTCGCCGCCAAGCTGGCGGGCCTGCCAAAGCCGACCAATTGCATATGAACGAATACGCCCCTCTTGTCACCGAAACGCCAGCCGAGCATCCGTTTGCCCAGTTCGTTCGTATCCTGGGAAAAGGCAAACGCGGCGCCCGCAACCTGACCCGCGAAGAAGCCCGGGAAGCTATGGGCATGCTCGTCGACGAAAAGGTCGAGGACACCCAGCTGGGCGCGTTCCTGATGTTGCTGCGCCACAAGGAAGAAAGCGCCGAAGAGTTGGCGGGCTTTACTGAAGCCGTACGCGAGCGTCTGAACGCGCCGCAGCTACAGGTCGACATTGACTGGCCGACCTATGCTGGCAAAAAGCGTCATCTTCCGTGGTATCTGCTTGCTGCTAAATGCCTGGCGCAAAACGGTGTGAAAGTGCTGATGCACGGCGGTGGCGCACATACCGCCGGGCGTCTCTATAGCGAGCAATTGCTGGAGCTGCTGGGCATCCCCTTGTGCCGTAACTGGCAGGCGGTCGAAACGGCGCTTGAGCAGGAAAATCTGGCGTTCATCCCTCTGGGGGACTGGGCGCCTCAGCTGCAACGCATGATCGATCTGCGCAACACCTTGGGCCTGCGCTCGCCAATCCATTCCCTGGCGAGGATTCTCAACCCGTTGAATGCTCGTTGCGGACTGCAGAGCATCTTTCATCCCGGCTATCAGGGCGTGCACCGCGACGCCAGCGGCTTACTGGGCAATCACACGATAGTGATCAAGGGTGACGGCGGCGAAGTCGAGATCAACCCGGACACCATCAGCCACCTGTACGGCACCACCAATGGCCAGCCTTGGGATGAAGAATGGCCAGCGCTGTCCGATCGTCGCCACGTAAAGCCGGCAACCCTTGATCCCCAGCAGCTCGTCGGGTTATGGAGAGGCGAAATCGAGGACAGCTATCCGCAACTCGCGTTGATTGCCACCATTGCGCTGGCCCTGCGAGGTCTCGGAAAGCCACGTGCAGAGGCCTTCGAGCAGGCCGAACAGTTCTGGAAAAATCGAAACACATCGATTTAACCGATTGTTACGCCCCAACCTTTGCGCTATTCGTTCGAACGAATCGGTTTAGACTCCTCTCCAAAGCACGTAAGCACATACTTTTGGAGTCGGATATGGGCCTTTTGGTCGAAGGGCGCTGGCATGACCAGTGGTACGAAAGCAGCAAGGATGGGGCGTTTCAGCGCGAGCAGGCACAGCGCCGCAACTGGATCACCGTCGACGGCAAGCCTGGTCCTTCGGGCGAAGGTGGTTTCAAAGCCGAAGCTGGCCGCTACCACTTGTATGTTTCGCTGGCTTGCCCCTGGGCCCACCGCACGCTGATCTACCGCAAACTCAAAGGCCTTGAAAGCCTGATTGATGTGTCGGTGGTCAGTTGGCTAATGCGCGAGAACGGCTGGACCTTCGACACCGAAAAAGGCTCCAGCGGCGACCCTCTGGATAATCATCAGTTTCTCTATCAGCGCTATCTCGCTGACACCGCCGACTACACCGGGCGCGTGACCGTGCCTCTGTTGTGGGACAAGAAACTGCAGCGCATCGTCAGCAATGAGTCAGCGGAAATCATCCGCATGTTCAACAGCGCCTTCGACGAACTGACCGGAAACCGCCTCGACCTCTACCCTGACGCCCTGCAGCAGCCTATCAACCAACTCAACGATCGAATCTACCCGTCCGTGAACAACGGCGTTTATCGTGCTGGCTTCGCCACGTCCCAGGGCGCTTATGAAGCGGCTTTTGACGATGTGTTTGCCGAACTGGACGTGCTAGAAAAACTACTGGGCGAGAAGCGGTATTTGACCGGCGAATACCTGACCGAAGCGGATATCCGGCTGTTCACCACCATCGTACGCTTTGATCCGGTTTATCACGGGCACTTCAAGTGCAACCTGCGGCGGATTTCGGACTACCCGAACCTGAGCAACTGGATGCTGGAGTTGTACCAGTGGCCCGGCATCACCGAGACGGTGGATTTCGAGCACATCAAGCATCACTACTACGCCAGCCACGCGACCATCAACCCAACGGGCATCGTGCCTAAAGGGCCGCTGCAAGCTCTGGACAGGGCACATGATCGTCAGCGGCTGACTGGCCGGGGCATTTGGAGCAAAACCGGAGTTTAAGCGTTTTGTTTTCTGACAAAACGAGATATCTGTAGGAGCCAACTTGTTGGCGAGGGCGGCAGGCAAGACGACACGTATCTGTCAGCAGAGCCAACGTCTCGGGAACAAGTTCGCTCCTACAGAATTGCGATGTACCTGAAAAAACTCAGGACCTGTAGGAGCTGCCGGAGGCTGCGAACCGCGGAGTGTCAGGGAAACTGCTTTCGCAGCCTTTGGCAGCTCCTACAGGCCTGGGTGACTCAAACTGTCGCTTGAGCACCTTCAAACCACGCCAGCTTCTCACGCAGTTGCACCACTTCGCCGACGATCACCAGCGTTGGCGCGTGGACTTCGTGTTCGGCAACCATCCGCGGAAGATCGGCCAAAGTGCCGGTAAAAACCCGCTGACTGGATGTCGTGCCCTGCTGAATCAACGCCGCCGGGGTGTCAGCGGATCGACCGTGCTTGATCAACTGCTCGCAGATAATCGGCAGCCCGATCAAGCCCATGTAGAACACCAGAGTTTGCGCAGGGGCAACCAAGTCATTCCACGGCAAATTCGTGGTGCCGTCTTTCAAATGTCCAGTGATGAAACGCACCGATTGCGCATGATCACGATGGGTCAGCGGAATACCGGCATAGGCTGCGCAACCACTTGCAGCGGTAATACCTGGCACCACTTGAAACGGAATGCCGTGAGCCGCCAGCTCTTCGATTTCTTCACCACCACGGCCGAAGATGAACGGGTCACCTCCCTTGAGTCGCAAAACACGTTTGCCCTGCTTGGCCAGGTCAACCAACTGCTGGTTGATCTGATCCTGAGGCAGTGCATGCTCGGCGCGGCGCTTGCCGACGTAAATGCGCTCGGCATCACGGCGGCAAAGGTCGAGAATCGCCGGTGCAACCAGACGGTCGTACAACACCACATCGGCCTGCTGCATCAGGCGCAGTGCCTTGAAGGTCAGCAGATCAGGATCACCCGGGCCTGCACCCACCAGGTACACCTCACCCGGCGCATGGGGCGCGTCGCCTGCGATCTTGGCAATCAGCAGGCGCTCAGCTTCGCCGCCCTGCCCCGCCAGCTGGCGATCAGCGATGGGGCCCTGAAAAACTTCTTCCCAGAAAGCGCGACGCTGGGTCACGTCCGGGAACAGGTTCTTCACTTGGGTACGAAAACGTGCCGCCAGACCGGCTAGTTGGCCATAAGTCGACGGAATCCAGGTTTCCAGCTTGGCCCGAATCAGCCGCGCCAGAACCGGCGCATCACCGCCACTGGAGACCGCGATCACCAGAGGTGAACGGTCTACGATGGCCGGGAAGATCACGCTGCACAACGCCGGAGCGTCGACGACGTTGACCGGCACGCAGCGCTGTTTGGCGTCTTGCGACACCTGAGCGTTGAGAGGCTCGTCATCGGTTGCGGCAATGATCAGCACGCAACCGTCCAGGTCACTGGCCATGTAGCCGCGCAAGATCAACTGACCACCGCTCTGCTCGATCAGCTCGCGCAGCTGTGGTTCGATTTCGGGCGCAACCACCCGCAGGATCGCACCGGCTTCGGCGATCAGGCGGGATTTGCGCAGCGCAATCTCACCACCGCCCACGACCAGCACTTGGCTGCCACGCAGGTTGTGGAACAGCGGCAGAAATTCCATTTAGCCAATGACCTCAATGCCACCCATGTACGGCTTGAGCACTTCAGGCACACGGATCGAGCCGTCAGCCTGCTGGTAGTTTTCCAGCACCGCCACCAGCGTTCGACCGACAGCCAGGCCCGAACCGTTCAAGGTGTGGACCAGCTCAGGCTTGCCGGTTTCCGGGTTACGCCAGCGGGCCTGCATACGACGCGCCTGGAAGTCACCGCAGTTGGAGCAGGACGAAATTTCACGGAATTTATCCTGGCTCGGTACCCAGACTTCGAGGTCGTAGGTTTTGACTGCGCTGAACCCCATGTCGCCGGTGCAAAGCGCCAGAACGCGGTAAGGCAGCTCCAGCAATTGCAGGACGCGCTCTGCGTTGGCAGTTAGGCCTTCCAGAGCTTCCATGGATTTTTCCGGCTCGACGATCTGCACCATCTCGACCTTGTCGAACTGATGCTGACGAATCATGCCGCGTGTATCACGACCCGACGCACCGGCTTCACTGCGGAAGCACGGCGTGTGGGCGACGAACTTCAACGGCATCTGCTTGGCGTCGAGAATTTCACCAGACACGATATTGGTCAGGGAGACTTCAGCAGTCGGGATCAGGTACAGATCCGCCTCGCCTTCGCGGGAGATCTTGAAAAGGTCTTCCTCGAACTTCGGCAACTGGCCAGTGCCTTGCAGGGCTGGAGCCTGGACCAGATAAGGCGTGTAAGCCTCTTCGTAGCCGTGTTCGTTGATGTGCAGGTTGATCATGAACTGGGCCAGTGCACGATGCAGACGGGCAATCGGGCCGCGCAACAGGGCAAAGCGTGCGCCGGACAACTTGGCGGCGGTTTCGAAGTCCAGCCAGCCGAACTTCTCGCCCAGCGCGACGTGATCCTGAACCGGGAAGTCGAACGCTTTTGGCGTGCCCCAGGTGCGCACTTCAACGTTGCCGTCTTCGTCAGCGCCAACCGGTACCGATTCGTGAGGCAGGTTCGGCATGCTCAACAGCATGGAGTCCAGCTCGGACTGAATGCCATCCAGTTCTTTCTTGCCGCTAGTAAGCTCTTCGGCCATGCGGTCGATATCAGCCATCAACGGTGCGATGTCTTCGCCGCGCTGCTTGGCCTGACCGATGGATTTGGAACGGGCATTACGCTCGGCCTGTAATTGCTCGGTACGGGTCTGTACCGTCTTGCGCTGGGTTTCCAGCGCTTCGATGCGCGCTACATCCAGTGTGAAACCACGGGACGCCAGGCGATCCGCTACGTCTTGAAGTTGAGTACGTAACAGTTTGGAATCGAGCATATCGTTCTCTCGTCTATCAAAGTCTGGTCAGGGACAGGCCAACCCAGGTTGCAAGCAGCCCGCCGAACACGCTGATGCCTGCATAGCCCAGGGCCAGCGGCATTTGCCCGCTTTCAAGCAAGCGCACCGTATCCAGTGAAAAGGATGAAAAGGTCGTCAGACCACCTACAAAGCCGACGATCAAGCCGGCCCGAATTTCGATGGGCACTTCCGGGCGCAATAGAAACAGCCCGTAAAGCACGCCAATAATCAGGCAACCGACGATGTTCACCGCCAGGGTTGCCGTATAAAAATGCTTTGGCCAATTGGCGCTGACCCACGTGCCAGCGGCAAAGCGCAATAATGTACCAGCGATGCCGGCAATGGACACCGCAAGAATGGTTTTAAGCACTACTTTCTCCGCTGACGAGGGCTGGCAGCGTCCACCGCAGCCAGATGTTTGAGCTTTTCACCGATTTTCAGCTCCAGGCCACGGGGCACTGGTTGGTAATAATGACGCGGTTCCAGCTCGTCCGGAAAGTAGTCCTCGCCAGCCGCGTAAGCATCCGGCTCGTCGTGGGCGTAGCGGTATTCTTCGCCATAGCCCAATTGCTTCATCAGCTTGGTCGGCGCATTGCGCAAATGCAGGGGGACTTCCAGTGAGCCGTGCTCGGTAGCTTCGCGCATCGCGGTCTTGAAACCCATGTACACCGCGTTGCTCTTCGGCGCGCAGGCCAGATAGACAATCGCCTGGGCCACGGCAAGCTCGCCTTCCGGACTGCCCAGCCGCTCCTGAACATCCCAGGCCGACATGCACAGCGGCAGCGCGCGCGGGTCAGCGTTGCCGATATCTTCACTGGCCATGCGCACTACCCGGCGAGCCAGATAGAGTGGATCGCAGCCGCCGTCGATCATCCGCGCGAACCAGTAAAGGGCCGCATCGGGATTGGAGCCACGAATGGATTTATGCAGCGCGGAAATCTGGTCGTAGAACGCTTCGCCACCCTTGTCAAAACGGCGACGGCTGTCACCCAGCAGGCTTTGCAGCAGCTCCAGGTCGATTTCGCTGCCGTCTTCCGCCAGATCCGAGGCGTTCTCCAGCAAGTTCAACATGCGTCGGCCATCACCATCCGCCGCCGCCATGAGCATGGCAAAGCCTTCATCGCTGAGGCTCAAGTGGTGCTGAGCCAGCCCACGCTCTTCGGTCAAAGCTCGATTGACCAGTTTACGCAAGGCCGCTTCATCAAGACTCTTGAGGACATAGACCCGAGCACGGGACAACAAGGCGTTGTTGAGTTCGAATGACGGGTTTTCAGTGGTGGCGCCAATGAAAATCAGCGTGCCGTCTTCGACGTAGGGCAGGAACGCATCCTGCTGCGACTTGTTGAAGCGGTGCACTTCGTCGACAAACAGGATGGTCCGTCGACCATATTGCCCGGCCTGTTGCTTGGCCACTTCCACGGCCTGGCGAATCTCTTTGACCCCGGCCAGTACCGCAGACACCGTTTCGAAATGCGCATCCGAGACTTTCGCCAGCAACCGTGCCAGAGTGGTTTTACCCACGCCGGGCGGTCCCCAGAAAATCATCGAATGCAGAGCACCTTGCTCCAGCGCCTCGCGCAGAGGTTTGCCGTGAGCCAGCAAGTGCTCCTGACCGACATACTCGTCCAGATTGGTCGCACGCAGTCGCGCGGCCAGCGGCTGGGCAATCGGTTCACTTCGAAACAGGTCCATGGGCAGCCGTTGAAACCTCTTTATTCCTGAATGACGTCAGCGCCTTTCGGGATCTGGAACTGGAATTTGCTCGCGGCGATCGGCTCGTTGGCCTTGACGCCCGTGAACAGAATATTAGTGCGCTGGCCGACGCTGTCGACCAACTGCATGTCATTGATGATGCCGTTGCGGAACGAAAGACGCAGGCTGTCGAACAGGGTGTCCTTGGTCTTGGGCTTGAGGACGAAATCCACCACGCCGCCGGCTTCCTTGGAGGTGATTTCAAAGCTCTCACTGATCTTCGACACGTCACCCGACAGCAGCAACGCAGGGGTCTGGGTCAGGCGCTGGTCCAGCTTCTTGATGGTGACCTGCTCCAGATCCGGGTCCCACAGCGAAACTTTCTTGCCGTCGGAGACCATCAGTTGCTCTTGTGGCGCATCGGTGTGCCAGTTGAACAGGCCTGGACGCTGCAGCGCCATTTCACCAGCGGTTTCCTGAAGTTGCGTGCCGCCGCCATCGAGGGTCAGCTGCGAGAAGCGGGCGGTCAGCGTCTGGGATTTTTCCAGCAACTGGGTCAGGCGCGCGACGTCTTTGCTGTCTGCGTGAGCCGGAATCGCCGAAAAGGTCAGTGCAGTTACCAACAACATGCGGATAAGACGCATGGGAATCCTCATTGAGTTCGGTGAAGTCCCGTCAGCGCTTGATCGCTGACGGGGACATTTTGGGATGTTGATCAGTCGCGCATCGGGGCTGGCGCGATGACTTCACGGGAGCCGTTGGTGTTCATGGAAGTCACGACGCCGGCCATTTCCATGGCTTCGATCATGCGCGCAGCACGGTTGTAGCCGATCTTGAGCTTGCGCTGAACGGCGGAAATCGAAGCACGACGGCTTTCCAGTACGAACTTGACGGCTTCGTCATAGAGCGCATCGCTTTCGCTGTCTTCGCCGCCCTCGCCGCTGCCGCCATCAAAGCCGCTACCGGGCTCTTCGACGCCAGCCAGAATATCTTCGTTGTAGTCCGGTGTGCCGCGCAGTTTCCAGGCTTCGACGACGCGGTGTACTTCGTCATCGGACACGAAGGCGCCATGCACACGGATCGGCAGGCTGGTGCCCGGCGGCATGTACAGCATGTCACCGTGGCCCAGCAGTTGTTCGGCACCGCCCTGATCGATGATGGTCCGTGAGTCGATCTTGCTCGACACCTGGAACGCCATACGGGTCGGAATGTTGGCCTTGATCAAACCGGTGATCACGTCCACCGATGGACGCTGGGTGGCGAGGATCAAGTGAATACCGGCCGCACGGGCTTTCTGCGCGATCCGCGCGATCAGCTCTTCGACCTTCTTGCCGACGATCATCATCATGTCGGCGAATTCGTCCACCACCACAACGATGGTCGGCAGCTTGGTCAGCAGCGGCGCTTCGTCGTGGATGCTTTCACGCTTGTACAGTGGGTCAGACAGCGGCGTGCCCGCGTCCTGAGCTTCCTTGACCTTCTGGTTGAAGCCCGAGAGGTTACGCACGCCCATCTTCGCCATCAGCTTGTAGCGCCGCTCCATTTCGGCAACGCTCCAGCGTAATGCGTTGGCGGCGTCCTTCATGTCGGTCACTACCGGGCAAAGCAGGTGCGGAATACCTTCGTAGATCGACAATTCAAGCATTTTCGGGTCGATCATGATCAGTTTGGCGTCTTCCGGGCCAGACTTGAACAGGATCGAAAGGATCATCGCGTTGACGCCCACCGACTTACCGGAACCGGTTGTACCGGCCACCAGCAAGTGCGGCATCTTCGCCAGATCGGTAATCACCGGCTTGCCGCCGATGTCATGCCCCAGCGCCAGGGTGACCGGGGATTTAGCGTCGTCGTATTCCGGGGTCGAGAGCACCTCGGAAAACCGCACGATCTGCCGGTCTTCGTTGGGGATTTCGATACCCACCGTGGTCTTGCCGGGAATGACTTCAACCACACGCACACTGGTTACGGCCAGTGAGCGCGCCAGGTCTTTGGCCAGGTTGGAGATGCGACTGACCTTGACCCCGGCAGCAGGCTGGATTTCGTAACGGGTAATCACCGGGCCGGGATGTATCGAGTCCACCGACACTTCGACGCCGAATTCCTTGAGCTTGATTTCAAGCAGATGACCGACCGCAGCCAGGGATTCCGGTGAGTAGTTGAGCTGTTTCTTTTCCGCCGGGTCGAGAATGGAAATCGGCGGCAAGGTGCCTTCCACGGCGCTGTCGACGAACAGTGGAACCTGTTTTTCCTTCTGCACGCGCTTGCTCGGCTCCGGCGCCTTGGTCGGCGCGGGTGCGATTACGGCCGGGATATGAGTCTCCCGTGCGGTCATGTGTTTACTCAGCGCCTGCTCACGCTCGATCAGACGCTCCTTGGCCTTGGCCTGTTCACGGCGATCGCTGGTGGCCGGAGCCACGACTTCGCTGACTCGGGCATCGACTTCGCGCAACTGGGCAACCATCTGTTTGCGTTCGGTGCGCGCCGACCACCAGTTGTTGGCGGCGTCCTGGAACAGCTCGAACAGGTCGAGGGTGATCTTGCCGGTGACATCCATCACCTTGAACCAGGAAAGATCGGTAAAGACGGTCAGGCCAAACAGGAACAGTGCGATGAACAACAAGGTGCTGCCTTGGATATTCAGGGCCTTCTTGGCCATATCACCGAGGATTTCACCCAGCACGCCACCGGCAGAACCGGGGAAACCTGCTGCAAAATGAAAATGGATATGCGCCAGTGCAGCCCCGGCCAGCACCAGGAATACCAGACCGATCAGCCGCCAGGAGAATAGCCAGCCACTCCACTGCCAGGGTTCATGGCGATGACGAAACACCTGCCAGGCCTTTACGGCCAGCAGCAGCGGGAAAATGTAGGCGAAGTAACCCAGAACCATGAACAGGATGTCAGCACAGAAGGCCCCCGCACGGCCGGCCGCATTCTGGACCTCCACCGAGCTGCTGGTGTGGCTCCAGCCAGGGTCCGTCTGATCGTAGGTCAGCAACGCCATTATCAAATACAGGCACAGCGCGCCAAAGGCGATCAACGCACCTTCCTTGAGCCGGTAGTGCAATTGCTGCCGCCAGAGCGGAACGGAGTTGGGTACTGCGGTGGATTTCTTCAAAACGCTTTTATTCCTGCGCGGTAGCGCGAACAACGGGTGATTGACTACATACGAATTGCACGCTTGCGAAGCCAAGGGCAAACATAACGCAAACGCTGACTGACTCAACAACATGATGCATACAAAGCCTTGAACCACAGCCCTGGAAGCGGGCATTGTACGGGTTTGTACGGCTGATGCCACGATGGCATCCTGCCTCGAAATGACCTGTTTCGCCGGGAACTGCCGCGTCAAGACGGGACATCGCTCCAGCCTCGGGTGTAGCCTGACACCAGAGCGCGCCGAAAACGCTCAATTTGAGCATGCATTGCCTTTTGTGACAAAGACTTATAGCGCGCTTTATAGCCGAACAATCAATTCCTTGAAACCCTCCGGGCCGAGATCGACACCGTGGTACTTCACGCCTCACAGCTCAGGAGCAGGAAGCTTTGAATGGACGACCGATTATGACCACACCAACCGCTCGTAGTTGCAGCCCCAGAGCGTTTGCCGCCCTCCCCTTCCGCACAGTGCCCACTCCATGCTGACCTGGCTCAAACGCGACAGCCTTGTTTTCCCGCCTCTGTCCAAGGCTTTACGCGAGCCTGACGGGTTATTGGCTGCTGGCGGTGATCTGTCACCGGATCGACTGGTGCAGGCATACCGTCATGGCTGCTTCCCGTGGTTTCAGGATGGGCAACCGATACTCTGGTGGTCACCGGACCCGCGCACCGTGATCTTCCCCGATGAGCTGCATGTTTCCCGCAGCCTGGCGAAGCTCTTGCGCCAGCAACGTTACCGGGTGACGTTCGATCAGGACTTCAGCGCAGTGATCCGCGCCTGCGCCGGGCCGCGAGCCTACGCCGACGGGACCTGGATCACCGGCTCGATTCAGGAAGCCTATGTGGAGCTGCACCGACGCGGACACGCCCACAGCGTCGAGGTCTGGGACGGCGATCAGCTCGTCGGCGGGCTTTACGGACTGGCGATGGGGCAGCTGTTCTTCGGCGAATCCATGTTCAGTCATGCCGACAACGCCTCCAAGGTCGGCTTTGCGACGCTGGTCGAGCACCTCAAAGCCTGGGGCTTTGTGCTGATCGACTGCCAGATGCACACCAGCCACTTGCAAAGCTTCGGCGCCAGGCCTATTTCCAGAGAGAAATTCGCCGACTATCTCCAGACGCATCTGGATCAGCCCAATCACGCCGACTGGCTGCCTAGGCGAGTTCAGCAGGCTGACATACACTCTTAACTAAAGGTTTCTATCTCGGGGGCAATCATGACAGAGCTGGCGCGGCTTAAGTTTTATGCCACTCAACCCCACTCTTGCAGCTATTTGCCTGAAGAGCAGGCGACCACGCTGTTTCTGGACCCTAGCCAGCCGATGGACGTGCAGGTCTATGCCGATCTGTCAGACATGGGATTTCGTCGCAGTGGCGACCACCTGTACCGCCCCCATTGCCAGAATTGCAGCGCCTGTGTGCCAGCGCGCATTCCGGTGGACCTCTTCGTGCCTAACCGTCAGCAGAAACGCATTTTCAAACGCAATGCCGACCTTCAGGTGCGCAGCACAAAACCGCACTTCACCGAAGAATATTTCGACCTGTACCAGCGCTATATCGAACAAAGGCATGCGGATGGCGACATGTTCCCCCCCAGTCGCGATCAATTTTCGACTTTTTTGGTGAGGGATCTGAAGTTCTGTCGTTTCTTCGAGTTCCGCCTGGAAAATCGCCTGCTGGCAGTGGCTGTCACCGACATGCTGCCCAATGGATTATCGGCGGTTTATACCTTCTACGAACCCGGCGAAGAGCGCCGTAGTCTGGGGCGTTACGCCATTTTGTGGCAGATCGCCGAAGCCGCCCGCCTGAGGCTGCACGCGGTCTATCTGGGCTACTGGATCAAGAACTGCCAAAAGATGAATTACAAGACCCAATATCGACCTATCGAGCTGCTGACAAACCAGAGATGGGTCACTCTTTATTGAAGCCCTTGGCGTAACCCTTCTTTTTCGGGCACAATGCACGCCGCTTTTGCCTGGCGCCACTTGCACCGGGCCACTCATTAGATACCGAGGGCTTTACTGCATGTCGAAAGAAGACAGCTTCGAAATGGAAGGCACTGTCGTCGACACCCTGCCCAACACCATGTTTCGTGTGGAGTTGGAAAACGGGCACGTCGTAACCGCGCATATCTCCGGCAAGATGCGCAAGAATTACATCCGTATTCTTACCGGTGACAAGGTGCGTGTTGAGCTGACGCCCTACGACTTGAGCAAAGGGCGCATCACTTACCGCGCTCGCTAATCAGGTCTTAACAAAAACGCCCGGCATCTGTCGGGCGTTTTTGTGTGCCTGGGGTTTGGGTGGGCCCTCGGTTTTGTGTACATATCCTTTGCCGCGGTAATGGCAGCTATTGGTTGCGCTTTTACAGCGCCTCACTTTTGATAGAGCCCAAAAGTAAGCAAAAGGCTCTTGCCCCACCACTCGGTCCCTCGCCCAGGCTCGGCATGCCCGTAATCCGACATTGATTCGGCGGGCCGCCGCGAAGGGCCATCCCTGGCCCAGCGCGGCTAAACCGGCATCCATGCCGGTTTGCCCGCCGCCTCAATATCGGCTTCCGGCCAGCGTGGTTTGACGGGGCGCTTAAGATCAAAAGCCAGATCAACAGCCAGATCAACGGCCAGATCAACAGCAGAGCCGGATCCATGTAGGAGCCAACTTGTTGGCGAGGCATTGGACCTGTGTTGCCAGGAATATCGCCTCGCGAACAAGTTCGCTCCTACAGTTGAAATGCGAACTTGCGAATCAGAAGCTGCGGTTGTCAGCGTGAATCGCTTTCGCAGCCTTCGGCAGCTCCTAGAGGGTTGGCGTTTTTTCAGGCACAGCCCGGACCTGTAGGAGCTGACCGAGGTTACGAGGGCTGCGATGGCGGTGTATCAGGCACATCGCGAAGGTGATGGCACAAACAACAAATACAGCGCGGTATGTTCACACAACAGGCCGGATGTCAGGCCGCCGCGCTTTTGATTTTGATCTTGGGCGCCCCGTTAAGCCACGCTGGCCGGAAGCCGATATTGAGGCGTGGGGCAAACCGGCAGGGATGCCGGTTTAGCCGCCCGAGGCCATGGATGGCCGTTGGCGGCGGCCCCACGCATCAATGTCGGATTACGGGCATGCCGAGCCTAGGCGAGGGACCGAGTGGTGGGGCAAGAGCGTTTTGCTTACTTTTGCGCTTTCAAAAGTGAGGCGCCGTAAGGGCGCAACCATAATCAGCCGTTACCGCAACAACGGATATGTACGCAAAAACCACCGACACAACAAAAAACCCCACACCTCTTACAAGATGCGGGGCTTTTTTTCGTAGCGTGAAACTTAAGCCATTTCAGCCGTAGTTTCGTAGTCGAAGGTGATCTCGCCATCCTTGAAGTCGATATGCACCACGCCACCATGCTCGGCCAACTCACCGAAGAGAATCTCTTCAGCCAACGGACGCTTGATCTTGTCCTGAATCAAACGCGCCATTGGTCGGGCACCCATCGCCGCATCATAACCGCCTTCGGCCAGATAACTGCGCGCCGCGTCAGTGACCTCAAGCAGCACACGCTTGTCTTCCAACTGCGCCTGAAGCTCGGTGAGGAACTTGTCCACCACGCTTTTGATGACCTCATGGCTGAGGCGACCAAACTGGATAATCGTGTCCAGACGGTTACGGAACTCAGGCGTGAAGCTCTTCTTGATAACTTCCATCGCATCAGACGAGTGGTCCTGATGAGTGAAGCCAATCGAAGCACGCGCTGCGGTTTCAGCACCAGCGTTGGTGGTCATGATCACGATCACGTTGCGGAAGTCCGCCTTGCGCCCGTTGTTATCGGTCAGCGTCCCGTGGTCCATGACCTGCAACAGCAGGTTGAAGACTTCAGGATGTGCCTTCTCGATTTCATCGAGCAGCAGCACGCAATGTGGCTGCTTGGTAATGGCTTCGGTCAACAGGCCACCCTGATCAAAACCGACATAGCCCGGAGGCGCGCCGATCAGGCGAGAAACTGTGTGGCGCTCCATGTACTCGGACATGTCGAAGCGAACCAGCTCGATACCCAGCGCCTTGGCCAACTGACGAGCAGCTTCGGTCTTGCCGACACCGGTAGGACCGGCGAACAGGAACGAACCCACTGGTTTGTCCGGCGACTTCAGGCCTGCACGAGACAGCTTGATGGCAGTCGACAACGAATCGATGGCCGCATCCTGACCAAACACGGTCAGCTTCAAGTCGCGCTCCAGGTTGCGCAGCAGTTCCTTGTCAGAGCTGTTGACGTGCTTAGGCGGAATACGCGCGATTTTCGCGACGATGTCTTCCACTTGCGGCACTTCAATGCGTTTAACACGCTTTTCGACCGGCTGCAGACGCTGATAGGCGCCCGCCTCGTCGATCACGTCGATAGCTTTGTCCGGCATGTGGCGATCATTGATGTACCGCGATGCCAGCTCGGCGGCGGCGCGCAGGGCTTCGTCGCTGTACTCGATATTGTGATGCGCCTCGAAGCGCCCTTTCAGGCCGCGCAGGATGCCGATGGTGTCTTCCACCGACGGTTCAGACACGTCGACCTTCTGGAAACGCCGCGCCAGAGCACGGTCCTTCTCGAAGATGCCGCGGAATTCCTGGAACGTAGTCGAGCCGATGCAACGGATATCGCCCGAAGACAACAACGGCTTGAGCAGATTCGAAGCATCCATCACGCCACCCGATGCTGCGCCAGCACCAATGATGGTGTGGATTTCATCAATGAACAGAATCGCGTGAGGACGTTTTTTCAACTCATTGAGCAACGCCTTGAAACGCTTCTCAAAATCGCCGCGGTATTTGGTACCGGCCAGCAATGCGCCCAGATCAAGGGAATAGACCACGCTGCTTGCCAGCAGGTCAGGCACCTGATTGTCGACGATGCGCTTGGCCAGGCCTTCGGCGATAGCCGTCTTGCCGACACCCGCCTCGCCTACCAGCAGCGGGTTGTTCTTGCGACGCCGGGCCAGAATCTGCGCCACGCGCTCGACTTCAAGCTCACGGCCGACCAACGGGTCGATGCGGCCCTGACGAGCGAGTTCGTTAAGATTGCTGGCATAGGCATCCAGGGGATTACCTGAAGCAGAAGACTCACCACCCTCGTCGTCCTGCATATCTTGCTCACCTTCAGAGTGATCGCCGTGCCCAGGCACTTTTGATATGCCATGAGCAATGTAGTTGACGACATCAATGCGGGCCACGCTCTGCTGCTTGAGCAGAAATACGGCCTGGCTTTCCTGCTCACTGAAAATGGCCACCAGCACGTTGGCGCCGGTCACTTCACGCTTGCCCGAGCTCTGTACGTGGAAGACAGCACGCTGCAACACGCGCTGGAAGCCCAGGGTTGGCTGGGTTTCGCGATCTTCGTCATGAACCGGGATCAGTGGTGTAGTGGAGTCGATAAACTCCTGCAGATCATGCTTGAGTTTATCGAGGTTCGCGCCGCAGGCACGCAGAACAGTGGCGGCAGCCTCATTGTCCAATAAGGCCAGCAGAAGGTGCTCGACGGTCATGAATTCATGACGCTTCGAACGTGCCTCCTTGAAGGCCAGATTGAGGGTGACTTCGAGCTCACGGTTTAACATAGCTTCACCTCATACCCAAGTGGTCGGCGTTTAACCGTCCTTCTCGATCTCACAGAGTAGTGGATGCTGGCTTTCCCTGGCGTATTGGTTGACCTGCATTGCCTTGGTCTCGGCGATGTCGCGGGTAAACAATCCACATACTGCCCGCCCCTCTGTATGGACGGCCAGCATGACCTTGGTGGCCAGCTCGCGATTCAGGTTGAAGAACACCTCGAGCACTTCGACAACGAAATCCATCGGGGTGTAATCGTCGTTAAATAAAACCACCTTGTACATCGGTGGCGCCTGCAACGTTGGCTTGGCATCCTGAACGGCGGTGCCAGACGCATCATCCTCGTGGGAATCGGGACTGTCCTGATTTGATGTTAGTCGAATCTTGCTGATTGCATGCATGAAAGAAAGGTTCGTTGAAGGCGGATTGAATAATTAGCCACAGCCTGACCGGTTTTCAATTGGACTGCCGCATGACCTTGACTATCGGCTAAACGGTGTTACAAACAATAGAACCCACATTGGGTAAAAAGGGTCCGCGCAGTCAACCAAAATTTTTTTCGGTCCGGCGGATGAGGTGGATGATACTCCCAACGGAGTCCTTTGCAGAGGGATGTGACTATGCTCAGCGGTAAGGTCAAGTGGTTCAATAATGCAAAAGGCTATGGCTTCATCCTCGCCGACGGCAAAGATGAAGATCTATTCGCCCATTACTCGGCCATCAAAATGGACGGTTACAAGACACTGAAGGCCGGTCAGGCCGTCAAGTTCGAGATCATCCAGGGGCCGAAAGGACTGCACGCAGTGGAGATTATGGCTGCCGAAGCCGTCGCTGCAGCTCCGGCTATCGCCAGCGAGGCGAAAACAGTGGAGCAAATCACTTAAAGCTCCGCTTGAAGCAACCCGACTCGCCAGACCTAAACCGGCCAGTTCAGATGCATGAACTGGCCGTTTTTTTTACGTTTTGACTTACATATGAGCAATAAGCGCATCGCCGAAGGCCGATGAAGACAGCAAGGTTGCGCCGTCCATCAGTCGCTCGAAGTCATAAGTGACGGTTTTGGCAGAGATGGCGCCGTTGGTCCCCTTGATAATCAGATCAGCGGCCTCGGTCCAGCTCATGTGCCTGAGCATCATTTCTGCAGACAGGATCAAAGACCCAGGATTGACCTGATCCTTACCCGCGTATTTGGGCGCCGTGCCGTGGGTGGCCTCGAACATCGCCACGGTATCGGAAAGGTTCGCGCCAGGGGCGATGCCGATGCCGCCAACTTCGGCAGCCAGCGCATCGGACAAATAGTCGCCGTTGAGATTAAGAGTGGCGATTACATCGTATTCGGCCGGGCGCAGCAGGATCTGCTGGAGCATGGCGTCGGCAATGGCATCCTTGACGATCACATTTTTGCCGGTCCTGGGGTTCTTGAACTCCATCCAGGGCCCGCCATCGAGCAGCTTCGCCCCAAATTCTTCGGCCGCCACCTCATAGGCCCATTCTTTGAAGGCCCCCTCGGTAAACTTCATGATGTTGCCCTTGTGGACAATCGTCAGCGAGTCGCGGTCGTTATCCACCACATATTGCAGGGCTTTACGTGCCAGGCGCCGGGTGCCCTCTCTGGAAACCGGTTTGACGCCAATCCCGCAGTCCTGATCAAAGCGAATCTTGGTAACGCCCATTTCTTCTTTAAGAAATTTGATCACCTTGATGGCTTCCGGGGAGCCAGCCTTCCACTCGATACCGGCATAAATGTCTTCGGAGTTTTCCCGGAAGATGGTCATGTCCACGTCGCCAGGCTTCTTGACCGGGCTGGGCACGCCTTCAAACCAGCGTACAGGCCGCAGACAGACGTACAAATCCAGCTGCTGACGCAACGCCACGTTCAACGAGCGAATGCCGCCACCCACCGGCGTCGTCAGCGGCCCTTTGATGGACACGACGTACTCCTTGACCGCGTCCAGGGTTTCCTGGGGCAGCCAGGTGTCCTGATCGTAAACCTGCGTGGCCTTCTCCCCGGCATACACCTCCATCCAGGAAATCTTGCGCTTGCCGCCATAGGCCTTGTCGACGGCGGCGTCGACCACTTTGATCATCACCGGACTGATATCCACCCCAATGCCATCGCCCTCGATATAGGGGATGATCGGGTTGTCAGGCACAGTCAGCGAGTGATCGGCGTTGACGGTGATTTTTGCGCCGACCGCCGGAATCTGGATCTTCTGATATCCCATTATTATTGTGCTCCGCTGCTTGGGGTGGTTGAGACTGCCTGACTGGCCCTTGAGCTTAGTCAGTGCAAACGGTCGGGAACCCTAGACCTCGACCAACGGCCAATACCCGACGAGAGTTAGAACGCTTAGCATTAATGCTTAGCGCGAATGGTTTGATATACTCGCGCCCGTGACTTGTGGGTCACCCACGAGCCATCCGGGTCGACCTGTCTGGAAAGACACTTTCAGCCCGCTAATGCCGCTCGACCGCTTGACGCTCGACTGATGCACCTACCATCATCATCGCGAATAAACCTCGACTCAGGCCCCACAGGGACTGCGAGCAAAGTGCATACCCTGCGCGCATCGAGATTTTGTGCATGCTCAGCAAAACAGAGAGTTCATACGAAATGTCCAACCGCTCGAAGATCATCTATACCTTCACCGACGAAGCTCCTGCCCTCGCCACCTACTCGCTTCTTCCTATCATCGAAGCCTTCACTGCCTCCTCTGATATCGACGTTGAAACGCGAGACATCTCTCTGGCGGGCCGCATTCTTTCCAGCTTCCCTGAATCCCTGAGCGCTGATCAGCAGATCGCCGACGATCTGGCCGAGCTGGGCCAACTGGCCACCACGCCAGAAGCCAACATCATCAAGCTGCCAAACATCAGCGCCTCGGTCCCGCAACTGAAGGCGACCATCAAAGAGCTGCAGGATCTGGGCTTCAAGATCCCTGACTATCCAGAGAACCCAGTCACCGACGCAGAAAAAGACGTCCGTGCACGCTATGACAAGACCAAAGGCAGCGCCGTGAACCCGGTTCTGCGTGAAGGCAACTCTGACCGTCGCGCACCGCTGTCGGTCAAGAACTACGCTCGCAAGCACCCGCACAAGATGGGCGCCTGGGCTGCTGACTCCAAGTCCCACATTGCTCACATGAGCAACGGCGACTTCTATGGCAGCGAAAAAGCCACGCTGATCGGCGCTGCCGGTAGCGTCAAAATCGAACTGATCGCTCAGGACGGCACAGCCACTGTCCTGAAAGAAAAGACCGCCGTGAAAGAAGGCGAGATCATCGATTGCTCGACCATGAGCAAAAAAGCCCTGCGCAGCTTCATCGCCGCTGAAATTGACGAAGCAAAAGCCCAGGGCGTGCTGCTGTCGGTTCACTTGAAAGCCACAATGATGAAGGTCTCCGACCCGATCATGTTTGGCCAGATCGTCGCCGAGTACTACAAGGACGCGCTGACCAAGCACGCCGATGCTCTCAAGCAGATCGGCTTCAACCTGAACAACGGCATTGGCGACCTGTACGACCGTATCAGCGCCCTGCCCGCCGACAAGCAGGCTGAAATCAAGGCAGACATCCAGGCGGTCTACGCCCAGCGCGCCCCGCTGGCGATGGTCAACTCGGACAAAGGCATCACCAACCTGCACGTACCGAGCGACGTGATCGTCGACGCTTCGATGCCGGCCATGATCCGCGACTCAGGCAAAATGTGGAACGCCGCTGGCGAACTGCAGGACACCAAAGCTGTGATCCCGGATCGCTGCTACGCGACCATCTACCAGGCGGTTATCGAAGACTGCAAGAAACACGGCGCCTTCGACCCAACCACCATGGGCAGCGTGCCAAACGTTGGCCTGATGGCGCAGAAAGCTGAAGAGTACGGCTCGCACGACAAGACTTTCCAGATCACCACCCCTGGCGTTGTCCGCGTAACCGGCAGCGACGGCAAAGTGCTAATGGAACAGAACGTCGAAGAAGGCGATATCTGGCGCATGTGCCAGGTCAAGGACGCGCCGATCCAGGATTGGGTCAAACTGGCCGTCAACCGCGCTCGCGCCAGCGACACCCCTGCGGTTTTCTGGCTCGACCCGGCCCGTGCCCACGACGCCGAGATGATCAAGAAAGTCCAGAAGTACCTGGGCGATCACGATACTGCCGGTCTGGACATCCGCGTGATGTCACCGGTTGAAGCCATGGCGTTCACCCTTGAGCGTACCCGCGCTGGCAAGGACACCATTTCGGTGACCGGTAACGTACTGCGCGACTACCTGACCGACCTGTTCCCGATCATGGAACTGGGTACCAGCGCCAAGATGCTGTCCATCGTGCCGCTGATGAACGGCGGTGGCCTGTTCGAAACCGGCGCAGGTGGTTCGGCTCCGAAGCACGTTCAGCAGCTGGTCGAAGAAAACTTCCTGCGCTGGGATTCCCTGGGTGAGTTCCTGGCTCTGGCCGCATCGCTGGAACACCTGGGCAACACCTACAACAACCCGAAAGCGCTGGTTCTGTCCAAAACTCTGGACCAGGCTACCGGTGAGTTCCTGGACCGCAACAAGTCGCCATCGCGTAAAGTCGGCAACATCGACAACCGCGGCAGCCACTTCTACCTCGCCTTGTTCTGGGCGCAGGCATTGGCGGCACAGAATGACGACGCAGCCCTCAAGGCGCAGTTCAGCCCAGTGGCGAAAACCCTGGCCGACAACGAAGAGAAAATCGTTGCCGAACTGAACGCGGTACAAGGCAAGCCAGCGGAAATCGGCGGTTACTACTACCCGAACCCTGAGCTGACCAGCAAAGTCATGCGCCCAAGCGCAACCCTGAACGCAGCGATCGCTTCGCTGGTTTAAGGTTCTGCCGTTTACACACACCCCGGCCGCGCGCCGGGGTTTGTGTTTGTGCACGCCCGAATTCCTGTAGGAGGGAGCTTGCTCGCGATCGCGTTCTGTCATTCAAAGCATTCATGGCCTGACAGAATGCCATCGCGAGCAAGCTCACTCCTACAGGAAAGCATTCCAACTCCCCTACCAAGGAGCCTCAGATTATGAACTGGCAAGCCCACGTCACCGTCGCCACAATCATCGAAGAACAGGGCAAATTCCTGTTCGTAGAAGAACTCAAGGGCGGCAAGTCCGTGCTTAATCAGCCTGCCGGGCACCTTGATCCGAACGAATCCCTGCAACGCGCCGCAGTCCGCGAAACCCTGGAAGAAACCGGATGGGACGTCGAGCTGACCAGCGTGGTGGGCATCTACCTTTACACTGCCCCCAGCAATGGCGTGACTTATCAGCGCATCTGTTTTGCCGCCAAAGCCCTGCGCCACCATCCGGAATACCAACTGGACGACGGCATCATCGGCCCGGTCTGGCTGACCCGCGACGAATTGATTGCCGAGCAAGACCGCTGGCGCAGCGAGCTGGTGCTGCGTTGTGTGGATGATTATCTGCACGGCGAACATTTCAGCCTCGACCTGCTGCGCGACAAGGCGTGAGACTCCCGAGCCCGGGCCTGTTAGAATCGCGTCCTTTTCGAAGCTACCCATTGAATTCCTATGCCTGATTCAACCCTTTCCGATAATGCAAAGAAACGCGTGATCGTCGGCATGTCCGGCGGCGTGGATTCTTCGGTTTCCGCCGTTCTGCTCATGGAGCAGGGCTATCAGGTGGAAGGCCTGTTCATGAAGAACTGGGAAGAAGACGACGGAACGGACTACTGTACGGCCCGCGAAGACCTGGCCGACGCCCAGGCGGTTTGCGACAAGATTGGCATCAAGCTGCACACCGCCAACTTCGCAGCCGAATACTGGGATAACGTGTTCGAGCATTTTCTGGCCGAATACAAAGCCGGGCGCACGCCAAACCCGGACATCCTGTGCAATCGGGAAATCAAGTTCAAAGCATTCCTTGATTACGCCCTGATGCTCGGTGCCGACCTGATCGCCACCGGCCACTACGTGCGCCGTCGCGATATCGACGGGCGCACCGAGCTGCTCAAGGGCCTGGACCCGAACAAGGACCAGAGCTACTTCCTGCACGCCGTCGGGGGCGATCAGATCGCCAAGACCCTGTTCCCGGTTGGCGAACTGGAAAAACCCGAAGTGCGCGCCATCGCCGAGAAACACGGCCTGGCCACTGCCAAGAAGAAAGATTCCACCGGTATCTGCTTCATCGGCGAGCGACGTTTCACTGATTTCCTGCGCCAGTACCTCCCGGCGCAACCCGGCGAAATCAAGACCACCGAAGGTGAAGTCATCGGTCGCCATAGCGGCCTGATGTACCACACCATCGGCCAGCGTCAGGGCCTGGGCATTGGCGGGCTGAAAGACGCCAGCGATGACCCGTGGTACGTGCTGGTCAAGGATCTGGAAAACAACGAGCTGATCGTTGGCCAGGGTAACGAACATCCGTGGCTGTTTTCCCGGGCACTGCTCGCCTCGCAAATCTACTGGGTCAACCCAGTCGACCTGAGCACGCCGCGCCAGCTGACCGCCAAAGTCCGCTATCGCCAGAGCGACCAGCTCTGCACTCTGGAACAGACTGCCGACGGCTACCGCGCTATTTTCGATGAGCCACAACGGGCCGTGACGCCCGGCCAGTCGGTGGTGTTCTACGACGGCGAGATCTGCCTGGGTGGCGGCGTGATTGAAATTGCCGAACCCTGGCACAGCAAGGACAAGCGTTGATGACCCCGATTCAGGAGCAACTGATCGCCCTGGCCGGCGTATTTCAGGCGGCCGTACTGGTTGACCGGATCGCCAAGACTGGCCAGAGCAGCGAAGCCGCATTGGGCTGCATGCTCGGCAGCCTGCTGGTGCAGGACCCCAAGGACACGCTGGATGTTTACGGCGGTGACGACTTGAACCTGCGCGAGGGCTACCGCGCCCTGGCCAGCGCTCTGGAGCGAGATCCATCAACCCTGCAACGCGAGCCGCTGCGTTATGCGCTTTCGATGCTGGGCCTGGAACGGCAGCTGGCAAAACGCGAAGACATGCTGGAAGTCGTCGGCAAACGTCTGCCACAGATCCAGTCCCAGGTTGAGCACTTCGGCATCGCCCACGAAAACGTGATCGCCGCCTGCGGCGCGCTGTATCAGGACACCCTGAGCACCTTGCGTCAGCGCATTCAGGTCCATGGCGACATGCGCAACCTGCAGCAACCCAACAACGCCTCCAAGATCCGCGCCCTGCTGCTCACCGGGATTCGTTCCGCGCGGCTGTGGCGACAAGTTGGCGGCCATCGCTGGCAGTTGGTGGTAAGCCGACGCAAGTTATTGAAAGAACTGTATCCGTTGATGCGTGGCTGATTCTGCACCACGCACCGACACACATCGCGTGAACATACGCTGGTCAGGCCGAGCCGATTCGACCTGAAATTCATGTATGATACGCGCCCCATTTCGTTGCCCGACGGTCCGAGAACACCCTATGCAGCTCTCTTCGCTCACTGCGGTTTCCCCTGTTGACGGCCGCTACGCCGGTAAAACCCAGGCTCTGCGCCCAATTTTCAGCGAATACGGCCTGATCCGTTTTCGCGTCATGGTTGAAGTACGCTGGCTCCAGCGTCTGGCCGCACACCCTGAAATCACTGAAGTTCCAGCGTTTTCGGCTGAAGCCAATGCCATCCTCAACACCCTGGCAGAAGATTTCGACATCACTCACGCCGAGCGCGTGAAGGAAATCGAACGCACCACCAACCACGACGTCAAGGCCGTGGAATACCTGCTCAAGGAACAGGCTGCCAAGCTGCCTGAGCTCGACAAGGTCAGTGAGTTCATCCACTTCGCCTGCACCAGCGAGGACATCAACAACCTGTCCCACGCCCTGATGCTGCGCGAAGGCCGCGACAACGTGATGCTGCCGCTGATGCGCCAGACCGCCGAAGCCATCCGTGAACTGGCAATCCGCTTCGCCGACGTTCCGATGCTGTCGCGCACCCACGGTCAACCCGCCTCCCCGACCACTCTGGGCAAGGAACTGGCCAACGTGGTTTACCGTCTGGAGCGTCAGATCGCCCAGATCGCCGCAGTTCCGCTGCTTGGCAAGATCAACGGCGCGGTCGGCAACTACAACGCACACATCTCGGCCTACCCGTCCATCGACTGGGAAGCCAATGCGCGCGCCTTCATCGAAGACGAACTGGGTCTGGGCTTCAACCCTTACACCACGCAGATCGAACCTCACGACTACATCGCCGAGCTGTTCGACGCCATTGCGCGCTTCAACACCATCCTGATCGACTTCGACCGTGATATCTGGGGCTACATTTCCCTAGGTTATTTCAAGCAGCGCACCATTGCTGGCGAAATCGGTTCGTCAACCATGCCGCACAAGGTCAACCCGATCGACTTCGAAAACTCCGAAGGCAACCTGGGCATCGCCAACGCGCTGTTCCAGCACCTGGCGAGCAAGCTGCCGATTTCCCGCTGGCAGCGCGACCTGACCGACTCCACCGTCCTGCGCAACCTGGGCGTGGGCTTCGCTCACAGCGTTATCGCTTACGAAGCCAGCCTCAAGGGCATCAGCAAGCTGGAGCTCAACGAGCAGAAGATCGCTGCTGACCTGGACGCTTGCTGGGAAGTGCTGGCCGAGCCGATCCAGACCGTCATGCGTCGCTACAACATCGAAAACCCGTATGAAAAGCTGAAAGAACTGACCCGCGGCAAGGGCATCAGCCCTGAAGCACTGCAGACTTTCATCGATACGCTGGACATGCCGGCCGAGGCCAAGGCCGAGTTGAACAAACTCACGCCAGCCAATTACATCGGCAATGCCGTGGCGCAAGCCAAGCGCATCTGATCAGTTTTAAACTGATTGCACACGCCCGGCAGTGCCGGGCGTTTTTATTGCTGCCTCGAAAACACATTTTTTCAATAGGTTACACATGAATCCTGATATTCCTCTTCAACTTCTGGGCGGCATCAGCGCGCGCGTTTTCCTGCGTGACTACTGGCAGAAAAAACCCCTGCTGATCCGTCAGGCCATCCCGGACTTCCAGAGCCCGATCGATCCTGACGAACTGGCTGGCCTGGCCCTGGAAGAAGAAGTCGAATCCCGACTGGTCATCGAAAATGGCGAGCGCCCGTGGGAATTGCGTCGTGGGCCATTTGCCGAAGACGAGTTCAGCAAACTGCCAGAAAAGGAATGGACCCTGCTGGTTCAGGCCGTGGACCAGTTCGTGCCGGAAGTCAGCGAGCTGCTGGAAAACTTCCGCTTTCTGCCGAGCTGGCGCATCGATGACGTGATGGTCAGCTACGCAGCACCGGGCGGCGGCGTGGGCCCGCACTACGACAACTACGATGTGTTCCTGCTGCAGGGCCACGGCCAGCGCCACTGGCAGATCGGCCAGATGTGCGACGCTGAAAGCCCGCTGCTCAAGCACGCCGATCTGCGCATCCTTGCCGACTTCCAGATGACCGAAGAATGGACACTGGAGCCCGGCGACATGCTCTACCTGCCGCCGCGCCTGGCACACTGCGGCGTTGCCGTCGATGACTGCCTGACGTACTCGGTAGGCTTCCGCGCACCGGGCGCGGCTGAAGTCCTGACTCATTTCACCGACTTCCTCAGCCAGTTCATCCCTGACGAGGAGCGCTACACCGACGCAGATGCCCAGCCGGCAGCCGACCCGCATCAGATTCAGCACGACGCTCTGGACCGCCTCAAAGCCCTGTTGGCCGAGCACATGGGCGACGAGCGCCTGCTGCTGACCTGGTTTGGCCAGTTCATGACCGAACCGCGCTACCCGGAACTGGTGACCGGCCCGGAACTGGAAGAAGAAGACCTGCTAAGCAGTCTGGAACAGGGCGCAGTTCTCATCCGCAATCCAAGTGCACGCCTGGCATGGTCCGAAGTCGACGACGACCTGCTACTGTTCGCCAGTGGTCAGAGCCGTTTGCTGCCGGGCAGCCTGCGCGAATTGCTGAAGCTGATTTGTGCCGCCGATGCGCTGCACAGTGACAACCTCGGCCAATGGTTGGCCGATGAAGATGGACGCAACCTGCTCTGTGAGCTGGTCAAACAAGGAAGCCTGGGGTTTGCCGATGAATAAAATCGACGTGCGTGTTGCGGACTGGCAAAAAGACAACGCTGATATACGCAGGGTGCGTGATGCAGTGTTCGTTGCTGAACAGTCTGTGCCGCCGGAGCTGGAATGGGATGCCGAAGACAGTGATGCCATACACTTTCTGGCCTTGGAGGGCGACTATGCGATTGGCACCGCCCGCCTGCTGCCGGACGGTGAAATCGGCCGTCTGTCGGTGCTCAGGGACTGGCGCGGCATGAAAGTCGGCGAAGCGCTGCTGAGCGCCGTCATCCATGAAGCCGAGCGCCGCGATCTCAAGCAACAGAAGCTCAGCGCCCAGGTGCAGGCCGCAGCGTTTTACCAACGCTTCGGCTTCACCGTGGTCAGTGACGAGTTTCTTGAGGCAGGCCTTCCGCACGTGGACATGACCCGAAACGCCGGCTAAACCCTGCGACCTTACGCCCCGCCACATATCTTCAGCATGGCTATGCTGAGATCGTCTGGTGGGGCGTTTTGCTGTCTGGCGCTTAACTTGCGCTCTTTGAAGCCGACAACGTGGCAAACTCGAATCTGTCGATTTGTATCAGTGGAGATTGGAAACCATGTATTTGCGCACCTTGATGACGTCCCTGCTGCTGTTATGTAGCGTCTGCGCCATGGCCGCTACCGAAGTCGTACCACTCAATTACCGGACCAGTGATGAGCTGTTGCCGGTGGCCAAATCCTTCCTCGGTCAGGACGGCTCGGTCAGTGCTTACCAGAACCAGCTGATCGTCAACGCCGAGCCGCGCAAGATCGATGAGCTGCGCGCGCTGCTCTCGCAACTGGATACCGCCCCCAAGCGCCTGCTGATCAGCGTCGACACCAGCGACAGCGCGGCGCGTAACGCCACGGGCGCAAATCAGGGCCGGGTCATCAACTACGGCACCAGCAGCCGCGAAGGTGGCGTGCAACAGGTCCAGGCCAGTGAAGGCACCCCGGCGCTGATTCAAGTGGGCCAGAGCGTCCCGGTGACCACGTCGCAAAGTGACTCCTACGGCTACGCCCAGAGCAACACCGAGTATCGCAATGTCACTCAGGGGTTCTATGTCACCGCCAGCATCACCGGCGACATTGTGCACTTGAACATCAGCACCAATCGCGACCGCGTCAGCCAGGAGCGCCCTGATGTGTTCAAAGTGCAAAGCACCGACAGCCAGGTCAGCGGTCGCATCGGCGAATGGATCACCCTGGCGGGCGTGAGCGGTGAGTCAGTTGCTGACCGGCAAGGCAATGCGCAGCGCTATTCCACGCAAGGCAGAGAAGACATGACATTGCGCGTCATGGTGCAAACCCTCGACTGACCGGGAGCTTGCTGAAAACCAGCACCCAGGCGCCCAAAACTGACTGATTGGTCGCACCGAAGCAAAAATGTAGTGAGACCAAAGAAGCACTACAAAATGTTTGACGGGTCAAAAATGGCGAGGCATGATTGCCCCGCTCCCGCTAATCAGAGGCCCTGTAAAGAGCCTTCGGATCGCCGCTCAAATCCTACGAGCCGATTCGTGTCCGCACCGCCCACAAGGCAGTTTGACGAGGTTGCGACTGGAACGAAGTTGTCCTGAGGGACGGAAGCGTATAACGGTCCATCGGTAAACTGCTGAGTGACTGCAACGAGGCATCCACGAGCCAGATTGCACACCCCAGCCATGCCCTGACCCCGCTCTCCCCCTTGAGCCCATCGTTCACTTTCGCAATCGCACAAACCGACGTACAGCAGACATCTGATCAGCGAGCAGCCATTCAATGTGCCTTCGATAACCGGGGCGTTTTGGCGGAGCAGGACATTCCAACAAAACCTATGTGAAAGGGGTTTCGCTCATGGCACTGACACGCGAACAACAAATAGCAGCTCTGGAAAAAGACTGGGCTGAAAATCCGCGCTGGAACAATGTGACCCGTAACTATTCCGCCGCTGATGTCGTCCGCCTGCGTGGCTCGGTTCAACCTGAACACACGTTCGCCAGAAATGGTGCGGAAAAGCTGTGGAATCTGGTCACTCAAGGTGCCAAGCCTTCCTTCCGCCCGGACAAGGATTTCGTCAACTGCATGGGCGCCCTGACCGGCGGTCAGGCCGTGCAGCAGGTAAAGGCCGGCATTCAGGCGATTTACCTCTCCGGCTGGCAAGTGGCTGCCGACAATAACTCGGCCGAGTCGATGTACCCCGACCAGTCTCTGTACCCGGTGGATTCGGTTCCAACCGTGGTCAAGCGCATCAACAACTCGTTTCGTCGTGCTGACCAGATCCAGTGGAAAGCCGGCAAGAACCCGGGCGATGACGGCTATATCGACTACTTCGCGCCGATTGTGGCCGATGCTGAAGCCGGTTTCGGCGGCGTACTCAACGCCTACGAGCTGATGAAAAGCATGATCGAAGCTGGCGCCGCAGGCGTGCACTTTGAAGACCAGCTGGCTTCGGTAAAAAAATGCGGACATATGGGCGGCAAGGTGTTGGTGCCAACCCAGGAAGCCGTGCAGAAACTCACCGCTGCGCGTCTGGCTGCTGACGTGGCGGGCGTGCCGACGATCATTCTGGCCCGCACCGATGCCAACGCTGCCGATCTGCTGACCTCAGACTGTGACCCTTACGACCAGCCGTTCGTGACCGGTCAACGCACACCTGAAGGTTTCTACAAAGTACGCGCCGGTCTGGATCAAGCCATCGCCCGCGGCCTGGCCTACGCGCCTTACGCCGATCTGATCTGGTGTGAAACCGCCAAGCCGGATCTGGACGAGGCACGTCGCTTTGCCGAAGCGATCAAGAAGGAATACCCGGATCAGTTGCTGTCGTACAACTGCTCGCCGTCTTTCAACTGGAAGAAGAACCTGGACGACGCGACCATTGCCAAATTCCAGCGCGAGCTGTCGGCCATGGGTTACAAGCATCAGTTCATTACCCTGGCAGGCATTCACAACATGTGGCACAGCATGTTCAACCTGGCGCACGACTACGCTCGCAACGACATGACGGCTTACGTGAAACTGCAGGAGCAGGAGTTCGCTGACTCGGCCAAGGGCTACACCTTTGTGGCGCACCAGCAGGAAGTAGGCACCGGTTATTTCGACGACATGACCACGGTGATTCAGGGTGGGGCTTCTTCGGTGACCGCGCTGACGGGTTCGACAGAGGAAGAGCAGTTTCATTGATTACAGCTTAGGGGCGGTGTGAACCAACAGCATTGGTGGTGTTGCTGATTCTGGTTTCGCCCTAACGGTCGACCCCCTTTTGTTTCGGCAAAAGGGGGGAAAACCATTTGCGCTGGCGTCCGGCCCCCGCTTCGCGGCGTCCACAATTCTTGTGCACCAAAAGCAAAGTCAGAAGCAAAGTCGGAAAGCAGAACGCCTACGACTTAGGTATTAGCTGAATTACGTATCTAATTCGCAAAACAACCCGCCTAACTATCACCAATAACAAATGATACTTATTATCATTTAGAAAAGAGTGCTTCTACCGTAACTTTTGCGCGCTTGAATCAATTCAGTAAAACCCTGCCGACGCCCGCCCCGCCTAGCCCAAGCCCTTCGAAACTCGGCGTAAGTGATTAATTGCACAAATTAATTTGATATAGAAAATTTACTTGCCCCGTATTTGCACATAAAATCACCGGAATTGATTTCGCTGCGACATATCGTCGCTGCGTATACTCTTTTCAAGCTCAGAGACCATTGATCTCTGTCAAGGATTGCCAGCATGCCCGAATCGACAGGTCTGATTGCCCACAACTGGGGCTTCGCCATTTTCCTTTTGGGTGTGGTCGGCCTGTGCGCCTTCATGCTCGGCGTTTCCAGCCTGCTCGGCAGTAAAGCCTGGGGCCGCAGCAAGAACGAACCTTTCGAGTCCGGCATGTTGCCTACAGGCAGTGCCCGCCTGCGCCTTTCGGCAAAATTCTATCTGGTCGCGATGCTGTTCGTGATTTTCGACATTGAAGCCCTATTTCTCTTTGCCTGGTCTGTGTCCGTCCGCGAAAGCGGCTGGACCGGATTTGTCGAAGCTCTCGTTTTCATAGCAATTCTGTTGGCAGGTCTTGTCTACCTATGGCGGGTTGGAGCGCTGGATTGGGCTCCTGAAGGTCGCCGTAATCGGCAAGCGAAGCTGAAACAATGAGGCTTTGGCGATGCAATACAATCTCACCAGGATCGACCCGGATGCTCCAAATGACGAGTATCCAATCGGCAAACGGGAAACTGTTTCCGATCCGTTAGAAGATCAAGTCCACAAAAACATCTACATGGGCAAGCTCGAAGACGTGCTGAACGGCGCGGTCAACTGGGGACGTAAAAATTCCCTGTGGCCGTACAACTTCGGCTTGTCGTGCTGCTATGTGGAAATGACCACCGCTTTCACGGCACCCCATGACATCGCCCGCTTCGGCGCCGAGGTTATCCGGGCATCGCCGCGTCAGGCGGATTTCATGGTTATTGCCGGGACCTGCTTCATCAAGATGGCGCCGATCATTCAGCGTCTCTACGAGCAAATGCTCGAACCTAAATGGGTTATTTCCATGGGTTCGTGCGCCAACTCCGGTGGCATGTACGACATTTATTCCGTGGTTCAGGGCGTGGACAAGTTCCTTCCTGTGGATGTCTATGTGCCCGGCTGCCCGCCCCGCCCCGAAGCGTTTCTGCAAGGTTTGATGCTGTTGCAGGAATCCATCGGCCAGGAGCGTCGCCCTCTTTCCTGGGTCGTCGGTGACCAAGGCGTATATCGCGCCGAGATGCCGTCGCAAAAGGAACAGCGCCGCGAACAGCGAATCGCAGTCACCAACCTGCGCAGCCCCGACGAAGTCTGATCCAGCACTGTTCCTTTAAAAGAACGAATACCTGGCTTCATTCTTTACGTTGACCGAAAGCGATAAAAAATCATGACTACAGGCAGTGCTCTGTACATCCCGCCTTACAAGGCCGACGACCAGGATGTGGTCGTCGAATTGAACAACCGTTTTGGCGCCGAAGCGTTCACCGCCCAATCGACCCGTACCGGCATGCCGGTGCTCTGGGTTGAGCGTGCGCGCCTGATCGAAGTGCTGACGTTCCTGCGCCAGCTGCCGAAACCCTACGTCATGCTGTACGACCTGCATGGCATGGACGAACGTCTGCGCACCAAGCGCCAAGGCTTGCCGGGCGCCGATTTCAGCGTGTTCTACCACCTGATGTCGATCGAGCGTAACAGCGACGTGATGATCAAGGTCGCGCTGTCCGAAAGCGATCTCAGCCTGCCGACCGTGACCGGTATCTGGCCAAACGCCAACTGGTACGAGCGTGAAGTCTGGGACATGTTCGGCATCGACTTCCCGGGTCACCCGCACCTGAGCCGCATCATGATGCCGCCGACCTGGGAAGGTCACCCGCTGCGCAAGGACTTCCCGGCCCGTGCCACTGAGTTCGACCCGTACAGCCTGACCCTGGCCAAACAGCAGCTGGAAGAAGAAGCTGCGCGTTTCCGTCCGGAAGACTGGGGCATGAAGCGTTCCGGCACGAACGAGGACTACATGTTCCTCAACCTCGGCCCGAACCACCCTTCTGCTCACGGTGCGTTCCGCATCATTCTGCAACTCGATGGTGAAGAAATCGTCGATTGCGTTCCGGACATTGGCTACCACCACCGTGGTGCCGAGAAGATGGCCGAGCGTCAGTCGTGGCACAGCTTCATTCCTTACACCGACCGGATCGACTATCTGGGCGGCGTGATGAATAACCTGCCTTACGTGCTCTCGGTCGAGAAGCTGGCTGGCATCAAGGTGCCTGAGAAGGTCGACACCATCCGCATCATGATGGCCGAGTTCTTCCGGATCACCAGCCACCTGCTGTTCCTGGGGACTTACATCCAGGACGTGGGCGCCATGACCCCGGTGTTCTTCACCTTCACCGACCGCCAAAAAGCCTACACCGTGATCGAGGCCATCACCGGCTTCCGTCTGCACCCGGCTTGGTATCGCATCGGCGGCGTTGCTCACGACCTGCCACGCGGTTGGGAAAAGCTGGTCAAGGACTTCGTTGACTGGCTGCCAAAACGTCTGGACGAGTACACCAAGGCCGCGCTGCAGAACAGCATCCTTAAAGGTCGTACCGTTGGTGTCGCTGCCTATAACACCAAAGAAGCCCTGGAATGGGGCGTCACCGGTGCTGGCCTGCGTTCCACCGGTTGCGATTTCGACCTGCGTAAGGCCCGCCCTTATTCCGGCTACGAGAACTTTGAATTCGAAGTGCCGCTGGCGGCCAATGGCGATGCCTATGATCGCTGCATGGTTCGCGTCGAAGAGATGCGCCAGAGCATCAAGATCATCGACCAGTGCATGCGCAACATGCCGGAAGGCCCGTACAAGGCGGACCACCCGCTGACCACGCCGCCACCGAAAGAGCGCACGCTGCAGCACATCGAGACCTTGATCACGCACTTCCTGCAAGTTTCGTGGGGCCCGGTGATGCCGGCCAACGAATCCTTCCAGATGATCGAAGCGACCAAGGGCATCAACAGTTATTACCTGACGAGCGACGGCGGCACCATGAGCTACCGTACCCGGATCCGCACCCCGAGCTTCCCGCATCTGCAACAGATCCCTTCGGTGATCAAAGGCAGCATGGTCGCGGACTTGATTGCGTACCTGGGTAGTATCGATTTCGTTATGGCCGACGTGGACCGCTAAGCATGAGCATGAACAGCACGCTTATCCAGACAGACCGTTTCGCGCTAAGCGAAACCGAGCGCTCGGCCATCGAGCACGAGCTGCATCACTACGAAGACCCGCGCGCGGCGTCCATCGAAGCCCTGAAGATCGTTCAGAAGGAACGTGGCTGGGTGCCGGACGGCGCCATCTACGCCATCGGCGAGCTGATCGGCATCCCGGCCAGCGACGTTGAAGGCGTGGCCACGTTCTACAGCCAGATCTTCCGTCAGCCGGTTGGCCGACACATCATCCGCGTCTGCAACAGCATGGTCTGCTTCATTGCCGGTCATGAATCAGTGGTCGAGGAAATCCAGAGCTCGCTGGGCATCGCCCCGGGCCAGACCACTGCCGACGGCCGCTTCACCCTGCTGCCGGTCTGCTGCCTGGGCAATTGCGACAAGGCCCCGGCCGTGATGGTCGACGATGACACCTTTGGCGACGTGCAACCCGGCACTGTGGCCAAGATGCTGGAGGGTTACCCATGACCATCACTTCCTTCGGCCCTGCCAACCGCATTGCGCGCACGCCGGAAACCCATCCGCTGACCTGGCGTCTGCGCGATGACGGCGAGCCGGTGTGGCTTGACGAATACCAGGCCAAAGACGGTTATGCAGCGGCACGCAAGGCATTCGCCGAGCAGTCGCCGGATGACATCGTTCAATCGGTCAAGGACTCCGGCCTCAAAGGTCGCGGCGGCGCAGGCTTCCCCACGGGTGTTAAGTGGGGCCTGATGCCCAAAGACGAATCCATGAACATCCGTTACCTGCTGTGTAACGCCGATGAGATGGAGCCCAACACCTGGAAAGACCGGATGTTGATGGAGCAGCTGCCGCACCTTCTGGTGGAAGGCATGCTGATCAGTGCCCGTGCGCTGAAAGCCTATCGTGGCTACATCTTCCTGCGTGGCGAATACGTCACCGCCGCCAAGCACCTGAACCGCGCAGTGGCTGAAGCCAAGGCCGCAGGTCTGCTGGGCAAGAACATCCTCGGCACCGGCTTTGATTTCGAGCTGTTCGTGCACACCGGCGCCGGGCGTTACATCTGCGGTGAAGAAACCGCACTGATCAACTCCCTGGAAGGCCGTCGCGCCAACCCGCGCTCCAAGCCGCCCTTCCCTGCCGCCGTTGGTGTGTGGGGCAAGCCGACTTGCGTGAACAACGTCGAAACGCTGTGCAACGTGCCGGCCATCGTCGGTAACGGCAACGACTGGTACAAATCCATCGCCCGCGAAGGCAGCGAAGACCACGGCACCAAGCTGATGGGTTTCTCCGGCAAGGTGAAAAACCCTGGCCTGTGGGAACTGCCTTTCGGCGTGCAGGCCCGTGAGTTGTTCGAAGACTACGCAGGCGGCATGCGCGACGGCTTCAAGCTCAAGTGCTGGCAGCCAGGTGGCGCCGGTACCGGTTTCCTTTTGCCAGAACATCTGGATGCGCAGATGTATGCCGGTGGCATCGCCAAAGTCGGTACGCGTATGGGCACCGGTCTGGCCATGGCGGTTGACGACAAGGTCAACATGGTTTCGCTGCTGCGCAACATGGAAGAGTTCTTCGCACAGGAATCCTGCGGGTTCTGCACCCCTTGCCGCGATGGCTTGCCCTGGAGCGTGAAGATTCTGCGCGCTCTGGAAAAAGGCGTCGGTCAAGCAGGTGATATCGAAACCCTGCTGGGGCTAGTCGGTTTCCTTGGCCCAGGCAAGACCTTCTGTGCTCACGCACCGGGTGCCGTAGAGCCATTGGGCAGCGCGATCAAATACTTCCGCCCTGAGTTCGAGGCCGGTATTGCGCCTACAAGCGCAGCCGTCCCGCCTCTGGCACGACCGATTATCGTCGGCGCGTAACCGTTTCAAGGCCGAGGGCAGCGACCCTCGGTCTGTCGCGTGATGACGCCACACCGGCTGTTCAAATCGCGCGAATAACAAGATTCCATTAGCCACGCCCGCTGACACCGGGCCAACGAAGAACTTTGAACCATGGCCACTATCCACGTAGACGGCAAAGCGCTCGAAGTCGATGGGGCAGACAACCTGTTACAGGCATGTCTCTCACTAGGCCTCGACATCCCTTATTTCTGCTGGCACCCAGCGTTGGGCAGCGTTGGCGCCTGTCGCCAATGCGCGGTCAAGCAGTACACCGACGAGAACGACACCCGTGGTCGTATCGTCATGTCCTGCATGACACCCGCCACCGACAACACCTGGATTTCCATTGAAGATGATGAATCCAAGGCGTTCCGCGCCAGTGTTGTCGAATGGCTGATGACCAACCACCCTCACGACTGCCCGGTCTGTGAGGAAGGCGGTCACTGCCACCTGCAAGACATGACCGTGATGACCGGCCACAACGAGCGCCGTTATCGCTTCAGCAAACGTACCCACCAGAACCAGGAACTCGGCCCGTTCATCGCTCACGAGATGAACCGTTGCATCGCCTGCTACCGTTGCGTGCGTTTCTATAAAGACTACGCAGGCGGCACCGATCTGGGCGTTTTCGGCGCTCACGACAACGTGTACTTCGGTCGCGTTGAAGACGGCGTGCTGGAAAGCGAGTTCTCCGGCAACCTCACCGAGGTCTGTCCGACCGGTGTGTTCACCGACAAGACTCACTCCGAGCGCTACAACCGTAAGTGGGACATGCAGTTCTCGCCGAGCATCTGCCATGGCTGCTCCAGCGGTTGCAACATCAGCCCGGGTGAACGTTACGGCGAAATCCGCCGTATCGAAAACCGTTACAACGGCTCGGTAAACCAGTACTTCCTGTGCGACCGTGGCCGCTTCGGCTATGGCTACACCAACCGCGAAGACCGTCCACGCCAGCCATTGCAGGCCGATGGCAGCAAACTGAGTCTGGATCAAGCGCTGGATAATGCCGCCGATCTGCTGCGCGGTCGCAATATCGTCGGTATCGGTTCGCCCCGCGCCAGCCTGGAAAGCAACTACGCCCTGCGCGAGCTGGTCGGTGCCGAGCACTTCTACTCGGGTATCGAAGCGTCCGAGCTGGAGCGTATCCGTCTGGTCCTGCAGGTCCTGAAAGACAGCCCGCTGCCGATTCCGACCTTGCGCGACATCGAAGACCACGATGCGATTTTCGTCCTTGGCGAAGACCTGACCCAGACTGCGGCACGTCTGGCGCTGGGCCTGCGTCAAGCAGTCAAAGGCAAGGCCGAAGATATGGCCGCCGCCATGAAAGTCCAGCCTTGGCTGGACGCTGCGGTGAAGAACATCGGTCAGCACGAGCTGAACCCGCTGTTCATCGCCAGCCTGGCTGAAACCAAGCTGGATGACGTCGCTGAAGAATGCGTACACGCCGCACCGGACGATCTGGCCCGCATCGGTTTCGCCGTTGCCCACGCCCTGGACGCCAGTGCACCAGCCGTTGAAGGGCTTGACCCTGAAGCGCTGGAATTGGCGCAACGTATTGCCGATGCATTACTGGCCGCCAAGCGCCCATTGATCATCGCTGGCACCTCGCTGGGCTCCAAAGCGCTGATCGAAGCTGCGGCAAACATCGCCAAAGCCCTGAAGCTACGCGACAAGGCCGGTTCCATCAGCCTGATCGTGCCGGAAGCCAACAGCCTTGGCCTGGCCATGCTCGGCGGCGAATCGGTGGACGCAGCGTTGCAAGCGGTGATCGACGGTGAAGCCGACGCCATTGTGGTGCTGGAAAACGATCTGTACACCCGCACTGACGCGGCCAAGGTCGATGCAGCCCTGAGCGCGGCGAAAGTCGTGATCGTGGCTGACCATCAGAAAACCGCTACCGGTGACCGCGCGCATCTGGTACTGCCAGCGGCAAGCTTCGCCGAAGGCGACGGAACCCTGATCAGCCAGGAAGGCCGCGCCCAGCGCTTCTTCCAGGTGTTCGATCCGACTTACCTGGACGCCAGCATTCTGGTTCACGAAGGCTGGCGCTGGCTGCATGCCCTGCGTGCAACCTTGCTGAACAAGCCGGTTGACTGGACCTTGCTGGACCACGTGACCGCTGCCTGTGCGGCAAGCACGCCGCAACTGGCTGCGATCATCAACGCTGCCCCGTCGGCATCGTTCCGTATCAAAGGTATGAAGCTGGCTCGCGAACCGCTGCGTTACAGCGGCCGTACCGCCATGCGCGCCAACATCAGCGTGCATGAACCGCGTACCTCTCAGGATAACGACACCGCGTTCGCCTTCTCCATGGAAGGCTACTCGGGCTCGGTTGAGCCGCGTCAACAAGTGCCGTTTGCCTGGTCTCCGGGCTGGAACTCGCCACAGGCGTGGAACAAGTTCCAGGACGAAGTCGGTGGTCATCTGCGTGCCGGTGATCCGGGCACTCGTCTGATCGAAAGCCAGGGCGACAACCTCGGCTGGTTCGCCAGCGTTCCACGAGCGTTTTCTCCGGCCCAAGGCACCTGGCAGGTTGTGCCGTTCTATCACCTGTTCGGCAGCGAAGAGAACTCTTCGAAGGCCGCACCGGTTCAGGAACGCATCCCGGCCGCTTATGTTGCACTGGCCAAATCCGAAGCGGATCGCCTGGGCGTCAACGAAGGTGCCCTGCTCTCCTTGAACGTTGCCGGTCAGACATTGCGTCTGCCGCTGCGCATCAACGAAGAACTGGGTGCAGGCCTGGTGGCATTGCCGGCCGGTCTGGCCGGTATCCCGCCAGCGATTTTCGGCAAGTCCGTCGACGGTCTGCAGGAGGCGGCACAATGAGTTGGTTCACCCCTGATGTGATCGACGCGATCATTGCAGTCGTCAAGGCCATCGTCGTGCTGCTGGCCGTTGTGGTCTGCGGCGCGCTGCTGAGTTTTGTGGAACGTCGTCTGCTGGGCTGGTGGCAGGACCGTTACGGTCCGAACCGCGTTGGCCCGTTCGGCATGTTCCAGATCGCTGCCGACATGCTGAAAATGTTCTTCAAGGAAGACTGGACGCCGCCATTTGCCGACAAGGTGATTTTCACCCTGGCACCGGTTGTGGCCATGAGCGCCCTGCTGATCGCGTTCTCGGTTATCCCGATCACCCCGACCTGGGGCGTGGCGGACCTGAACATCGGCTTGCTGTTCTTCTTCGCCATGGCCGGTCTGTCGGTCTATGCGGTGCTGTTCGCCGGTTGGTCGAGTAACAACAAGTTCGCCCTGCTCGGTGCCCTGCGTGCTTCGGCGCAGACCGTGTCCTATGAAGTGTTCATGGGCCTGGCGCTGATGGGCATCGTGGTTCAGGTTGGCTCGTTCAACATGCGCGACATCGTTGAATATCAGGCGCAGAACCTGTGGTTCATCATTCCGCAGTTCTTCGGCTTCTGTACCTTCTTCATCGCAGGCGTTGCAGTGACTCACCGTCACCCCTTCGACCAGCCGGAAGCGGAACAGGAACTGGCCGACGGTTACCACATTGAATATGCCGGCATGAAATGGGGCATGTTCTTCGTGGGTGAGTACATCGGCATCATCCTGATCTCGGCGTTGCTGGTGACCCTGTTCTTCGGCGGCTGGCATGGCCCGTTCGATATCCTGCCTTCGCTGGCGTTCTTCTGGTTCGCCCTGAAGACAGCGTTCTTCATCATGCTGTTCATCCTGCTGCGTGCTTCCATCCCGCGCCCACGCTATGACCAGGTAATGGATTTCAGCTGGAAATTCTGTCTGCCGCTGACCCTGATCAATTTGCTGGTGACTGCTGCGGTTGTGTTGTTGAACACGCCAGCAGGCTCGGTTCAGTGAGGATTTGACCCATGTTCAAATATATTGGCGACATCGTTAAGGGTACCGGTACCCAGTTGCGCAGCCTGGTCATGGTCTTCGGCCATGGCTTTCGCAAGCGCGACACGCTGCAATACCCGGAAGAAGCTGTTTACCTGCCGCCGCGTTACCGTGGGCGCATTGTCCTGACCCGCGACCCTGATGGCGAAGAGCGCTGCGTAGCCTGCAACCTGTGCGCCGTGGCTTGCCCGGTTGGCTGCATCTCGTTGCAGAAAGCCGAAACCGACGACGGCCGCTGGTACCCGGAATTCTTCCGCATCAACTTCTCGCGTTGCATTTTCTGCGGCCTGTGCGAAGAAGCCTGCCCGACCACTGCGATCCAGCTGACACCGGATTTCGAAATGGCCGAGTTCAAGCGTCAGGATCTGGTCTACGAAAAGGAAGATCTGTTGATCTCCGGCCCCGGCAAGAACCCCGACTACAACTTCTATCGCGTCGCCGGTATGGCCGTCGCTGGCAAGCCTAAAGGCGCTGCTCAGAACGAAGCCGAACCGATTAACGTCAAGAGCTTGCTGCCTTAAGGAAGAAAGATGGAATTCGCTTTCTATTTCGCATCCGGCATCGCTGTAGTGTCCACCCTGCGGGTGATCACCAACACCAATCCCGTGCATGCCCTGCTCTACCTGATCATTTCGCTGATCGCCGTGGCCATGACTTTCTTCAGCCTGGGCGCACCGTTCGCCGGGGTGCTGGAAGTCATCGCTTATGCGGGTGCGATCATGGTTCTGTTCGTTTTCGTGGTGATGATGCTCAACCTTGGCCCGGCCTCGGTTCAGCAGGAGCGCACCTGGCTCAAACCCGGTATCTGGCTGGGCCCGGTCATCCTTGGCGTATTGCTGATGGGTGAACTGCTGTATGTGCTGTTCGGCAATCAGACCGGCGCTGGCATCGGCCACACCACGGTCGACGCCAAAGCGGTCGGCATCAGCCTGTTTGGGCCATATCTGCTGGTGGTGGAACTCGCCTCGATGCTGCTGCTCGCTGCAGCGGTGACGGCGTTCCATCTGGGCCGTAACGAGGCGAAGGAGCCAAGCCAATGAATGCTATCCCTCTTGAGCATGGTCTGGCAGTCGCCGGGGTCCTGTTCTGCCTTGGACTGGTCGGCCTGATGGTGCGCCGCAACATTCTTTTCGTGTTGATGAGCCTGGAGATCATGATGAACGCATCTGCTCTGGCGTTCGTCGTTGCCGGTAGCCGCTGGGGTCAGCCGGATGGACAAGTCATGTTCATCCTGGTGATCAGCCTCGCCGCTGCCGAGGCCAGTATTGGCCTGGCGATCCTGATGCAACTGTATCGCCGCTTCCACACGCTCGATATCGACGCTGCCAGCGAGATGCGCGGATGAACCTACTCTTTCTGACTTTCGTATTCCCCCTGATCGGTTTCCTGCTGCTGTCGTTCTCTCGTGGACGCATCTCGGAAAACCTTGCAGCCCTGATCGGCGTTGGCTCCATCGGCTTGTCAGCCATCGTCGCCGCCTGGGTCATCTGGCAATTCAACGTGGCGCCGCCGGAAGGTGGTCATTACACCCAGGTGCTGTGGCGCTGGATGTCCGTTGATGGCTTCGAACCCAACTTCGCCCTGTATCTGGACGGCCTGTCCGTGACGATGCTGGGCGTGGTGGTTGGCGTCGGTTTCCTGATCCACCTGTTCGCGTCCTGGTACATGCGCGGCGAAGCGGGTTACTCGCGCTTCTTCGCTTACACCAACCTGTTTATCGCCAGCATGCTGTTCCTGATCCTGGGCGATAACCTGTTGTTCCTGTACTTCGGTTGGGAAGGCGTGGGCCTGTGCAGCTATCTGTTGATCGGTTTCTACTACAGCAACCGCAACAACGGTAACGCGGCACTCAAAGCTTTCATCGTGACCCGGATCGGCGACGTGTTCATGGCCATCGGCCTATTCATCCTGTTCCAGCAACTGGGTACGCTGAACGTTCAGGAACTGCTGGTACGTGCGCCTGAGCATTTCAAGGTCGGCGACTTCTGGATCGTACTTGCGACCCTGATGCTGCTGGGTGGCGCTGTGGGTAAATCCGCACAACTGCCGCTGCAAACCTGGCTGGCAGATGCGATGGCTGGTCCTACTCCAGTTTCGGCACTGATCCACGCCGCGACCATGGTGACTGCCGGTGTTTACCTGATTGCCCGTACTCACGGCTTGTTTGCCCTGGCGCCGGATATTCTGCATCTGGTAGGCATTGTCGGCGGTGTGACCCTGGTGCTGGCCGGTTTCGCCGCATTGGTACAAACCGACATCAAACGTATCCTCGCCTACTCGACCATGAGCCAGATCGGCTACATGTTCCTGGCGCTGGGCGTCGGTGCCTGGGAAGGCGCAATCTTCCACCTGATGACTCACGCGTTCTTCAAGGCGCTGTTGTTCCTTGCGTCCGGTGCGGTGATCGTTGCCTGCCACCACGAGCAGAACATCTTCAAGATGGGCGGTCTGTGGAAGAAACTGCCACTGGCCTACGCGAGCTTCATCGTCGGCGGCGCAGCACTTGCGGCCCTGCCATTGCTGACAGCGGGTTTCTACTCCAAGGACGAAATTCTTTGGGAAGCCTTCGCCAGCGGCAACAACGGTCTGCTGTATGCAGGTCTGGTTGGCGCGTTCATGACGTCGCTGTACACCTTCCGCCTGATCTTCATCACCTTCCACGGTGAAGCCAAGACTGAAGCCCACGCCGGTCACGGTATCGCTCACTGGCTGCCATTGAGTGTGCTGATCGTGCTGTCGACCTTCATCGGCGCCTTGATCACTCCGCCACTGGCTGGCGTGTTGCCGCAAAGCGTTGGTCATGCCGGTGGTGACGCCAAGCACAGTCTGGAAATTGCCTCGGGTGCCATTGCGCTTGCCGGTATCCTGCTCGCTGCCTTGCTGTTCCTGGGCAAACGTCGTCTGGTGACCGCCATTGCCAACAGCGCGCCGGGTCGTTTCCTGTCAGCCTGGTGGTTCGCGGCATGGGGCTTCGATTGGGTGTACGACAAGCTGTTCGTCAAGCCGTATCTGGCCATCAGCCACTTGCTGCGTAGCGATCCGCTGGATCACACCATTGGCTTGATCCCACGTCTGGTCAAAGGCGGTCATGACAGCATGAGCCGCACCGAAACCGGTCAACTGCGCTGGTATGCCGCTTCGATTGCCGTGGGTGCCGTACTGGTACTCGGCGCCGTCGTTGTGGTTGCGGTCTGACATGAACCTTGCGAATTTGCGAAAGGAATTGAGCCCGTCATGATTCTGCCTTGGCTAATCCTGATCCCCTTTATCGGTGGCCTGCTGTGCTGGCAAGGTGAGCGTTTCAGCGCCACCATGCCGCGCTGGATTGCGCTGCTGACCATGTCCCTCGAACTGGCCCTGGGCCTCTGGTTGTGGAGTACTGGCAACTACAGTTACGCACCAGCGCCCGGCGTCGATCCCACCTGGGCTATCGAATTCAAGCACCTGTGGATCGAGCGCTTCGGCATCAGCGTCCACCTGGCGCTGGATGGCCTGTCGTTGCTGATGATCCTGCTCACCGGCCTGCTCGGTGTGCTGTCGGTGTTGTGTTCGTGGAAAGAGATCCAGCGTAACGTTGGTTTCTTCCACCTCAACCTGATGTGGATCCTCGGTGGTGTGATTGGCGTGTTCCTGGCCATCGACCTATTCATGTTCTTCTTCTTCTGGGAAATGATGCTGGTGCCGATGTACTTCCTCATCGCGCTCTGGGGTCATAGCTCGTCGGACGGCAAGAAGACACGAATCTACGCCGCGACCAAGTTCTTCATCTTCACTCAGGCCAGCGGCCTGATCATGTTGGTGGCGATCCTGGGTCTGGTACTGGTCAACTTCAATCAGACCGGCGTGATCACCTTCGATTACGCCACCCTGCTGAAGACCAAACTGGCGCCGGGCACCGAGTACATCCTGATGCTGGGCTTCTTCATTGCCTTCGCGGTGAAGTTGCCAGTGGTGCCCTTCCACTCCTGGCTGCCGGATGCTCACGCCCAGGCACCAACGGCGGGCTCCGTCGACCTGGCCGGTATCCTGCTCAAAACCGCTGCTTATGGTCTGCTGCGCTTTGCCCTGCCGCTGTTCCCGAACGCGTCGGCCGAGTTCGCGCCGATTGCGATGGTGCTGGGTCTGATCGGTATCTTCTACGGCGCCTTCCTGGCGTTCGCGCAGACCGACATCAAGCGCCTGATCGCGTTCTCCAGCGTTTCGCACATGGGCTTCGTGCTGATCGGTATCTACTCCGGCAGCCAGCAAGCCCTGCAAGGCGTGGTGATCCAGATGATCGCTCACGGCCTGTCGGCGGCGGCGCTGTTTATCCTCAGTGGCCAGTTGTATGAGCGTCTGCATACCCGGGACATGCGTGAAATGGGTGGCCTGTGGTCGCGCATCGCGTATCTGCCGGCCATCAGTCTGTTCTTTGCCGCAGCGTCCCTGGGTCTGCCGGGCACCGGTAACTTCGTCGGCGAATTCCTGATCCTGCTGGGTGCCTTTGTCAGCACGCCATGGATTACCGCGATTGCGACTTCCGGTCTGGTGTTTGGCTCCGTCTACTCGCTGATCATGATTCACCGCGCCTACTTCGGCCCGTCCAAATCGGACGAGATCCTCAAGGGTATGGATGGACGGGAACTGATCATGGTGCTGGGCCTTGCCGTGTTGCTGGTACTGCTCGGGGTTCACCCTCAGCCGTTCCTCGATACTTCGGCAGCGACCATGCACGGCGTGCAGCAATGGCTCGGCACCGCCTTCACTCAACTCGCTTCGGCCCGGTAAGAGCGCTATGGACCTGACGATTCAACACTTTATCGCGCTTGCGCCGCTGCTGATTACCAGCCTCACCATTGTTGTGGTGATGCTGGCAATCGCCTGGCGTCGCAATCACTCCCAGACATTCCTGCTCAGCGTAGGCGGTCTCAACCTGGCGTTACTGTCGATTTACCCGGCCCTGAAGGTCGCGCCGCTGGTGGTGACACCGCTGCTGCAGATCGACAGCTTCGCCTGCCTGTACATGGCGCTGATTCTGGCGTCGACCCTGGCCTGCGTGACCATGGCTCACGCTTATCTGGGCGATGGCAAGGCAGGCTATCCTGGCAACCGTGAAGAGCTTTACCTACTGATTCTGCTCGCAGCTGCTGGCGGTCTGGTTCTGGTCAGTGCTCAGCATCTGGCGGGCCTGTTCATTGGTCTTGAGCTGCTCTCGGTACCGGTCTACGGGCTGGTGGCCTACGCCTTCTTCAACAAACGTTCACTGGAAGCCGGCATCAAGTACATGGTGCTGTCGGCAGCCGGCTCAGCGTTCCTGCTGTTCGGTATGGCGCTGCTGTATGCCGAAGCCGGTACGCTGAGCTTCGCGGGCATTGGCAAAGTGCTGGAAGCCACTGGTCTTCCAAGCCCGATTGCCAGCCTGGGTCTGGGCATGATGCTGGTGGGTCTGGCATTCAAACTGTCCCTGGTGCCTTTCCACTTGTGGACGCCGGACGTATACGAGGGTGCCCCTGCCCCGGTGGCTGCTTTCCTCGCCACCGCCAGTAAAGTCGCAGTGTTCGCGGTGCTGGTGCGTCTGTTTCAAATCTCCCCGGCGGCCAGCAGCGGCGTTCTGCATGATGTACTCGCAGTCATCGCTGTTGCCTCGATCATCGTCGGTAACCTGCTGGCGCTGACCCAGAGCAACCTCAAGCGTCTGCTGGGTTACTCGTCCATCGCACACTTCGGTTACCTGATGATCGCGCTGGTGGCGAGCAAAGGCATGGCCGTTGAAGCCATTGGCGTGTACCTGGTGACTTATGTACTGACCAGCCTCGGCAGCTTCGGCGTGATCACCATGATGTCCTCGCCTTACAACGGCCGTGATGCCGACGCGATGTTCGAGTACCGCGGTCTGTTCTGGCGTCGTCCGTACCTGACTGCCGTCATGACCCTGATGATGCTGTCTCTGGCGGGTATCCCGCTGACTGCTGGGTTTATCGGCAAGTTCTACATCATCGCCACGGGCGTTGAGTCGCAGCTGTGGTGGCTGATCGGCTCGCTGATCATCGGTAGCGCCATCGGCGTCTTCTACTACCTGCGGGTCATGGTGACGCTGTATCTGGCTGACTCCAAGCTGCCGCGCCACGATGCACAGTTCAACTGGGCGCAGCGTACTGGTGGCGTGATGCTGCTGGCGATTGCCATTCTGGCCTTCGTGCTGGGTGTATACCCGCAACCGCTGCTCAACCTGGTGCAGCATGCAGGCCTGATGGGCTGATTTCTGAAAGACGCGGCATAAAAAAACCTGCTCAGATGAGCAGGTTTTTTTTCGCCTGGATAAAAACTAACCGGGCAAACGTACCGTCTTCTTGGCGCTGACGAACAAGCCCCAAGTGGACATGAACAGCGCTGCCACCATTGGACCGATCACAAAGCCATTGAGGCCGAAGACCGACATGCCGCCCAAGGTGGAGATCAGGATCAGGTAGTCCGGCATTTTCGTGTCCTTGCCCACCAGAATAGGCCGCAGCACGTTATCCACCAGACCGATCACGAACACGCCGAACAGCGCGAGCACCACGCCCTGCCAGATCATTCCGCTCAGCAGGAAGTAAGCAGCCACCGGCGCCCAGACAATCCCCGCACCCACGGCTGGCAGCAATGACAGAAACGCCATGATGACCGCCCAGAGCAGCGCACTGGGGATGTCCAGACACCAGAAGATGAACCCGCCAAGAGCGCCTTGAGTAATCGCGACCACAACGTTCCCTTTGACCGTCGCGCGAACTACCCGGGTGAACTTCAGCTGCAAACGGCGTTTCTGCGGTTCGGCCAAAGGGACCGCAAGGCGCATCTTGCGCACCAGCTCCTGGCCGTCACGCAGGAAGAAGAACAGCAGGTACAGCATGATGAAGAAGCCCACCACAAAGTCGAACGTGCCCTGACCAAAGCTGAATGCCTGAGTAGCGAGGTACTGACTGCCCTGCATGGCGCCTTTGGCGATTTTGTCGCGCAACCCATTCAGGTCGCCCATGCCCAGGCGATCCAGCCAGTGCTGAAAATAAGGCGGCAGCAAACCTTTGAACTCGGCGAGATAGCTAGCGATATCGAGCTGGCCGCTTTCCACGTTCTTGTACAGCGTGGCGCCTTCCTGCACCAGCAGAGCACTGATGACGATGACCGGCAAAATCGCGATCACCAGACAGATCATCAAGGTACATAGGGAAGTCCAGTTGCGCTGCCAGCCGAAACGCAGCAGCAGGCGACGTTGCACGGGCGCGAAGATGATGCCGAGGATCACCGCCCAGAATACCGCTCCGTAAAACGGCAGCAGGATCCATATGAACGCGATGGTGACCAGCACCAATAGAAGAATCAGGGTTTTATATTGGAGCGTGGTTTCGTTCATGTCCTTTCCATGTCAGTAGGCGGGCAACTTGCCGGACCTACTGCTTAGTCCGTCAATCGACGGGCAAGTGCCATCACTTTGTTCAGGATGGTTCAGGAAGGGAAAAAGGCTTCTGCAGGAGCTGCCGCAGGCTGCGAATGACGGCGTGTCATAAAACATGCCTTCGCAGCCTTCGGCAGCTCCTACAGGTCGATCGTGGGAGGAATATCAGACGCGAAACTGACCGACCAGCGCGCCGAGACGGTGGCCCAGCTCATTCAGGCTGCGGGTGGTTTGTGCGCTCTGCCGGGTTTCCTCGGCGACGCTGTCCACTGCCGTAGCAATCTGATGCACGCTGCGGTTGATTTCTTCTGCCACGGCGGTCTGTTCTTCGGCCGCGCTGGCGATCTGCGCGTTCATGGAATTGATGGTGCCGATCAACTGGCCGATGGTATCCAGTGACGATCCTGCCTGATTGGCTTGCACAGACGTGCCGTCCCCCGCTTCGCTGGAACGGCGCATGGCATCTACCGCCGTTTGCGTACCCTTTTGCAAGCGATCAATCATGCCCTGGATTTCCTGGGTACTTTGCTGGGTGCGACTGGCCAATGCGCGTACTTCATCGGCAACGACCGCAAAACCACGTCCCGCCTCCCCTGCCCGCGCCGCTTCGATGGCCGCATTGAGAGCCAGCAGGTTGGTTTGTTCGGCGATGGAGCGGATGACGCCCAGCACACTGACAATGGACGAGACATCATTCTGCAGGCTATCGAGCGAAGCGCCGCTGTTACGGATGTCATCCACCAGCGCATGAATCTGTTTGATGCTGCCATCGACCACGCGTTTTGCCGACTGGCCTTCTTCGTCTGTCTTCTGCGCGGCAACCGATGCACCTTGCGCACTCTTTGCAACTTCCTGTGCGGCTGCGGACATTTCGTTGATGGCGGTGGCCACCTGATCGGTTTCGTGACGCTGACGCTCCATGGCCTGCTCTGAGCGTTGAGCCTGACTGGACACTTCACCCACCAGCCCCGTCAGTTGCGTGGTAATGCCGGATATCTGCCCCACCAGACTATGAATCTTGTCGACGAAACGGTTGAATGATCCTGCCAGATCACCCAGCTCATCCTGACTGGTTACTACTAGACGGCGGGTCAGATCACCCTCGCCTGCAGCGATATCGTCAAGGTTAGCCTTCATCAGACGTAATGGCCGCAGCAGCGTGCCGGACAGCACTGCGCCAATGATACTGATCAGCACCAACACGATCAGTGCAACGCCGATAATGCTGAGTAGCAGCTCCTCAAGACGTGCATCGATAGCTTGCTCGACAGCTGCGACCTGGGCATCGATACCGTCAATATTCACCGCAGTACCAAACGCGAGATCCCATTTAGGCAGGTATTCGGTATAGCCCAGTTTAGGAACCAGTTCGGTTTTGCCCGGCAGAGTCGACGAATACAGCAGGAAGTGAGTACCGGATTTGGCTACCGCCACCAGTTCGGTATTGACCATCACACCGTTGGGATCTTTGGCGTCCTTGAAGCTTTTGCCGACCCCATCGGGATTTGTCGATCGGAACAGGCGAATGACTTGGGAATCGTAGCCAAAGAAATAACCGTCTTTGCCAAAGCTGATGCTGGAGAGCAGTTTGATGACTTGGGCGCGTGGGGCATCATCGCCGGGTGCGGCAGCGTCGTAAATCGGCTTGATGGTGGTCAGGGCTATGGACACTTGGTCTTTGAGGGTTGCCTTCGCCTCTTGCAGAAGACGTTCGCGGGTTTCACTGACCTCCCGCCTGGCTTGCTCACGCAGCATGATCACGGTGGTGACGCTGATGATAACGGCGAATATCAGCACCGGTAAAATGGCCAGCGAAAGGACTTTGGCTTTCAGGCTTATACGCATAGAACCCCAGGAATCGAATAGTTGTTTTTAGAATCGAGATCTTGGTTATTTAACGGCTAGTTGCCTGAAAAGTTGAGGCGGTGTCGGCTTAGCTCGCGATTGAAACATCAGGTAGCGCGATGCGGACCTGAAGTCCCCCCCGCGCGCTGGTCAACAACTGAAGATCGCCACCCCAGGCCTGGACGATATCGCGAACGATGCCCAGCCCTAGACCATGCCCGGTAATCTGCTCATCAAGGCGAGCCCCGCGGTTCAATACCTCTTCGCGCTGTGATTCCGGTATGCCAGGGCCGTCATCGTCAACCAGGAGATAAAAGGCGTTGTCTTGCTGACTGATAGTCAGGGTCACTTCACTGTCCGCCCACTTGCAGGCGTTATCCAGCAAGTTACCCAGCAGTTCCAGCACATCCTCACGATCCCAGGGTAACGACAGACCGGGAGTAACCCTTACGGTCAGGTCGAGATGCTCGCCATGGATCATGCGTAGCGTGGCGAGCAAGCCTTCAAGTTCGGCGTCGCAATCAAAATGCGCACCTGGCAAAGCATCACCTGAGAGGCGCGCACGATTGAGTTCGCGGACCAGACGCTGTTGAATCTGATCCAGTTGATCAAGCAGGGTTTTGCGCAACCCAGGGTGGGCATCGAGTTGCGGACTTGATGTCGCGCTAACCAACACAGCCAGAGGCGTTTTTAATGCATGGCCGAGATTACCCAGGGCGTTGCGTGAACGCTTGAGGCTGTCTTCGGTATGGATCAACAAATGGTTGATCTGCGAGACCAGAGGCTCAAGTTCTGACGGCACCTGCTCATCCAGCTGTGAACGCTTGCCCTGTTGCAGCTGTGAGATCTGCTCGCGGGCTCTTTCCAGCGGTCGCAGGGCACGCCGAACGGTGATGCGTTGCAAGGCCAGTATCAGCGCCAATGCGGCAAGCCCCAGACCAAGGCCCACCTGCTGGACGCGCAAAAAGCTGGCTCTGACCGGGGTGTAGTCCTGTGCAACCGTTATGGAGATGTCCTGGCCGAACTTGCGGTAGTCGGCCTGAAACAACAGCAGCGATTGCTCGGTTTTACCCAATTGAAAATTGGCATGCAGGCCCGGACCTTCCGGCTCAGGAAGCTTGAGGTCCCAGAGCGACCTGGAACGCCAATGGCCCGTGTCAAAATCGATGCGGAAGTAATGGCCAGAAAAAGGCCGCTGATAGGCAGGAGACAGGCGCTGCTCATCCAGTTGCAGCCCGTTGGGTCCGCGAACCAGAGCAATCAGCAGACTTTCGCTTTCGTTACGCAGCCCGGCTTCCAGATAGCGCTGTAACCCCAGCTCAAATAGCCACAGGCTGGTTTGCGCCAGAACCAGGCACACCACCACCATGACGCTGACAAGCCCCAGGCTCAGACGTGCCTGTATTGACTTCAAGCAGGCGTCCCACCGAATCGATAGCCCTGGCCGCGCCGGGTTTCAACCACCGCTTTGCCAAGCTTGCGCCTCAGGTGATTGACGTGGACTTCAATGACATTGGAGTCCCGTTCGTTTTCGCCGTCATAGAGGTGTTCAGCCAGATGGCTTTTGGAAAGTATCTGCTCCGGGTGGTGCATGAAGTAACGCAGCAATCTGAACTCTGCGGAAGTAAGCTGGATATCAACGCCCTCTCGGGTCACGCATTGACGGCCTTCATCCAGATGCAAACCTGCTGACTCAAGCCGTGGCTGATTGGCAAGACCATGAGAGCGTCGCAGCAGCGCCTGAATGCGCAGTTGGAGCTCTTCCGGATGAAAGGGTTTGGTCAGATAGTCGTCTGCGCCGGCCTTGAGACCTTCGATACGCTCAGACCAGGATCCCCTCGCCGTGAGCACAAGCACGGGGGTTGCCAAACCGGCGCTGCGCCATTGCTCGAGCACCTGCAAACCGGGAATGCCGGGAAGGCCAAGGTCAAGAATGATCAGGTCATAGGGTTCGGTCGCCCCTTGATGCACCGCATCCCTGCCATCTGCGAGCCAATCAACCGCATACCCTTGCCTTCCAAGCCCGGCGATCAGCTCGTCCGCCAGCGGCACGTGATCCTCTACCAATAGCAGGCGCATCAGTCTTCCTCGTCTTTCAATAATCGACCGTCACGGGCGTCAAACTTCAACTCGCGAACGATCCCTTCGGTCGTCAACAACTCGAACTCGTAAACATACACATCGTGTTTTTCTTCCAGCTCCGCCTCCAGCAGCTTGGCGCCTGGATAACGGCCAAGGGCACTGTCCACGAGCTGTTCGAGGGCAAGAATGGTGCCCCGCTGGCGCAGAATCAAGGCTTCGTCCTGATCAAGATCTCGGGCATGCACGGACGCGCACACAAGCACCAGACAGAGGAGCGTTAGACGACGCTTAGGGACATTCATTATCGGTCCTGGTGATCCTTGAGAACTTTACCTGTCGCGGCATCCAGCTCGACATCCCATTCGATGCCCTTCGCGTCAGTAAGATCAACCTGATAGACGTGCTTGCCATATTCTTCGTCGAGTTCGGTGTCGGTAATTTCCGAGTTTGGGTGTTGTGCCAGCGCAGCTGCATTCAACTGGTCAACCGGCTGGATGATCCCGGAGGCCTGCAATTTAGCAGCTTCATCTGGATCTATGTCGCGAGCATTTACCAATCCGGCGCTCAACATTAGAACAGCGGCAGATAAGAGAAGGGGAAGGCGTTTCATCATGAGGCTCCGATGACGATGTTTATCCTGTCTGCCAAGATTAAACACTTCAACTTAACTCAAGCTGAATCTATAAGGCCAGTTGCCATCAGACTTGCGTATCTGGCCAATTGTGTTGAGCCTTTAGCGCATAGGCCAAACCATTGCTGGTAAACTCACCGCCAGCATGCGTCGCTGCGACGATCGCCTTTTTCTAGAGTTGACTGATGGAAATTTTTAAAGAATTTACGTTTGAATCCGCACATCTCCTTCCTCATGTGCCCGAAGGCCATAAATGCGGACGACTGCACGGCCATTCGTTCCGTATCGCGATCCACCTGGAAGGCGAAGTCGACGCACACATTGGCTGGATCCGCGATTTCTCTGAAATCAAAGCGATCTTCAAGCCTTTGTATGAACGTCTGGACCATAACTATCTGAACGATATTCCGGGCTTGGAAAACCCAACCAGCGAGAATCTGGCGAAATGGATCTTTGCTGAACTCAAGCCGCTCCTTCCAGAGCTGTCAGCTATACGCATCCACGAAACCTGCACGAGCGGATGCATCTATCGCGGGGAGTAAGTGCTGGCGTCCCATAGCCACCTGATAGAGGTGGCTTTTTTGTGTCTGGGATTTGGTGCAGCGCGGGACCGCGACATCGGCCGGTTAGACTGACTAGGCTTATAGTTGAGCAGTTTTAGGAGAAGCTGTCGAAGGGGGTGTGCCTGAAACGCGGCAATTCGCAGCCTTCGGCAGCACCTACGGGCGGTGTGATGTTTTCCGAGCAGACAAACAAAACCCCTGAACGCGTAAGCGATCAGGGGTTCTGGAATTTAATCTTGACGATGACCTACTCTCACATGGGGAAACCCCACACTACCATCGGCGATGCATCGTTTCACTGCTGAGTTCGGGATGGGATCAGGTGGTTCCAATGCTCTATGGTCG
>NZ_UUOC01000017.1 GCF_900590755.1 Pseudomonas viridiflava
GCCTGATACACCGCGTCGCCCTTATCGTCGGAACGCCGCCCAGACCAAGCACCGCTCCCACAGACGACCGCGTTTTCAGTGGGACCGGCTTTAGCCGGGAAGAGGCCAGTACACCCACCCGACATTGATCGCCTGAAATGCCCCCTTCCCGGCTAAAGCCGGTCCCACAGGAATGTGCATTGCAGGCCAACCGAGAATCGCCCACATAGATCGCATCACCCGTAGGAGCGCGCTTGGTTTGGGCCGCACTCGGACGATAAAGCGGTCTGCCTGATACACCGCGTCGTCCTTATCGTCGGAATGCCGCCCAGACCAAGCACCGCTCCCACAGGGATCGCATCTCCTTGTGGGACCGGCTTTAGCCGGGAAGAGGCCAGTACATCCACCCGAAATTGATCGCCTGAAATGCCCCCTTCCCGGCTGAAGCCGGTCCCACGAAAGTAAAGATTCCTGTAGGAGCTGCCGAAGGCTGCGAAGGGGATATTCCTGAAGCACCGCTTTCGCAGCCTTCGGCAGCTCCTACAGGACAAAATCCAAAAAAAAGGCCGCGTTTTCACGCGGCCTTTTGGCTTGCTCTAAAAGCATGCAGCTACAAAACGGTAATCAGAACGATTTGCCGGTTTGTACGCGCTGCAGGTCAGCATCAACCATCAACTGGCAAAGCTGCTCAAGGCTGGTCTTGGCTTCCCAGCCCAGAACGCGCTTGGCTTTTTCAGGGTCGCCGATCAGCAGTTCAACTTCAGCAGGACGGTAGAACTTCGGGTTGACCTGGATAACGGTCTTGCCGGTCTTGGTGTCGATGCCGTGTTCGTTGTCGGCGCTGCCTTTCCATTCCAGATTGATATCAACGGCCTTGAATGCCATGGATACGAAATCACGAACGGTTTCGGTGCGGTTGGTGGCCAGGACGAACGTGTCCGGCTCGTCAGCTTGCAGCATGCGCCACATGCCTTCGACGTATTCCTTGGCGAAACCCCAGTCACGCTTGGCGTCCATGTTGCCCAGTTCCAGGACGTCTTGCATGCCCAGGGAGATGCGCGCCACGGCGTCGGTGATCTTGCGGGTCACGAACTCTTTGCCGCGCAGTGGCGACTCGTGGTTGAACAGGATGCCGCTGGAACCGAAGATCCCGTAGGACTCGCGGTAGTTGATGGTCATCCAGTGGGCGTACAGCTTGGCCACGCCGTATGGGCTGCGCGGGTAGAAGTCAGTGGCTTCAGTTTGCGGAACCTGTTGAACCTTGCCGAACATTTCCGAAGTCGACGCCTGGTAAAAGCGGATTTTCGGGTTAACGATGCGGATGGCTTCCAGCAGATTGACTGCGCCCAGACCAGTGATTTCAGCAGTGGTCAGCGGCTGATCAAAGGACACGCCCACGAAGCTCTGAGCAGCCAGGTTGTAAACCTCGACTGGCTCGGCTTTCTGCAGCAGGCGGATGCTGGCGCTGAGGTCGGTCAGGTCGTGCTCGACCAGTTCCAGGTTCGGGTGAGTAGCAACGCCGACTTCTTCCAGACGCCAGAAGTTAACAGAGCTGGTACGACGATAAGTGCCGTAGACCTTGTAACCTTTTTCCAACAAAAGCTGGGTAAGGTAGGCGCCGTCCTGGCCGGTTACGCCAGTGATGATTACGGATTTGCTAGGTGCAGTCATTATTTGGTTTTCCGCTCTGGGGCTGGCGCAGTCTTGCTGTTGTTGCTCAGCCATACGTTCACGCTTTCAACGCTTTCTGCCGACAACTTGCCTGCCCAGCGATTGAGAATGAACAAATTGGTGATGAAGTCGTATTGGGTCTTGAGCAAATCCCGACGAGCCTTGAACTCGTTCTGGGTTGCGGTCAAAACGTCCACGGCATTCACGACGCCATAGGTGAAGGCTTTCTGCGAAGCAATGCTGGATTGCTCGGCAGAAGCCAGCGCATTTCGATTGGCGCGTATTTTTTCGACACTTGAGTCTGCGGTCAAGTAAGCATTTGTAGTTTCTTTTACTACCTGACGGCGGGTGGCTTCCATTTGCAGCTCAGCAGTCGTCTGATCCTGATAAAGACCGCGCACTCGGGCAGATGCCGAGCCACCGCTGTAGATCGGGACCTGCAAGCCAATACCGGCAACGTAGCTATCGGTTTTCGGCGCCAGAGCGTTGTTGTAGCCTTCGTTGGTGTTCTGCGCGCTCAAGTTCAAGCTGAGCGTCGGGTAATGAGCACCTTTGCCACCGCGCAATGCGGCGCCTGCTGCTTCAACGGCGCTCTCACCGGCTTTGATTTGCGGGTTGGAGCCGATGGCGAGATCGACCCAGCTCTCCAGACTTTCTGCCGAGACTTTCAATTCGACGTCATCGCGGACCCGGCTGAGTTTTTCCTTCACCGGACGCCCGACGATTTCCGACAGCGCGGCACGCGTCAGGCGAACCTGATTGCGCGCATCGACCTCTTGAGCGGCGAGAGAGTCAACCCGCGCCTGGATTTCGAGCTTGTCGGTAATCATCGCCAGTTGCTTGTCGTACAGGGCACTGACCCGATCAAGGTTCTTCTGGGTGGCGCGTCGTTCAGCCTGAACCAGCTCAAGCTCATCGTCGGCAGCCAAGGCCGCAAAGTAACGCTGGGCAAGGTCAACAGTGGCTTCAGCCTGAGCCTCTTCGGACTCGGAAGCCGATTGCTTGGCGAGGCTTTTGTAACGCTGATAGTTTTCCCAGGCCGCCTTGTTGTAGATGTGCTGGCTCAACGTGACGCTGTAGTTTTCGCTGTTGTAGATCTGATTGACCGACTCATTGACCTGCTTGATGCGGTTGGCGCCCGCATTGGCGGTAATTTGCGGCAACAGGCCACCCAGTGCCTCGCGCTGCTGCTCTTCACTGGACTTGGCCCGTGAATAGGAAGCCAGCACGCGGGGGTCTTCAAGACGCGACTCTTTGAAGAGCTGCATCAGATCCGCAGAGTACTCTTTGGCACTGACACTGCTCGGCCCAGGCTTGGGGTTGGCAGGTTCAGCAGTTTTGGGCTCGGCAGCATGTGCTTGCAGCGCGAACATTCCCAACAGCAGACATGGAAACAAACGCACTGTCATTCCTCGATCATCGACTGGGAAATTGCGTTACGCGCTGGCTGCAACAGGTATTCCAGCATGGTGCGCTCGCCAGTTTTGACCAGCACTTCAGCAGGCATACCCGCCAGCAGTTTCTTGTCGCCCAGCTTCTTGGCACCGTCCGGAGTAACGCTCACACGCGCCAGGTAATAAGGCATTCCGGTCTTTTCGTTGGTCAAGCGGTCGGCAGAAACACTGGTGACCACGCCTTCAATGACCGGCGTCGTAGCGCTGTTGAATGCGCTGAAACGGATGTCTGCATTCTTGCCGATGGCTACCCGGTTGATGTCGTTAGGCGGCACCTGGGCTTCTACTACCAGATCGGAAACCGATGGAACGATATCCAGCAAAGGCGTTGCCTGACGCACGACACCACCGATGGTGTGTACGGTCATGCCGATCACCATGCCGTCGTCCGGAGCGCGGATGATGACGCGGGTCAGGCGGTCGGCCATGGCGGCGGTGCGCTCTTGCAGGTCATAGGCTTTGGTCTGCACTTCTGACAGCTGCTTGGCCACATCGGAATTGAAATCCTTGTTGATCTGCAGAATCTGCAGCTGGGTTTCATTGATCTGCAAGCGGGTCTTGGTGATCGACGAGCGCTGATCGGCCACTTCCGACTTGAGCATGTCCAGCTTGCGCTGCTGCTCCAGCAAACGCTGCTTGTCGACAAAGCCCTGGGTCAGCAGCTCACTCAATTCACCGATTTCACCGGTGTAGGATTTCTGCAGATTGACCTTGGTGCCGATCATGTCATCGGTGCCCTTGATCTGCTGCTGTAGCTGGCCAATGCGTTCCTGCAGAACGGCAATTTGGCCCAGACGCGCGCCGCGACGTGCATTGAATACTTGAGTTTCACCCATGCGAGCTTCGATGCCGCGAGGGGTATCGGCTTCGCTCATGGTGCCGAAGTCGATAGCGGACAGGTTGTCACGCTCAGCTTCAAGCCGCGCTTCCATTGCCCGGGCAGCAATCAACTGGTTGTGGTTCATGTCGTATTCGGCACGCAGTTGCGCATCATCAAGGATGATCAACGGGTCGCCTTTCTTGACCATGTCGCCATCACGGGCGAGCACGTCTTTGACGATGCCGCCTTCCAGATGCTGAACCGTCTTGCGGTAGGTCTGCACGGTCACGACGCCTGGCGCGTACACAGCACCATCGATAGGCGCAACCGCAGCCCAGGTACCAAAAATGCCGAATACCACGATCAGGATGGTGAAACCCAGACGACGCGTCTTGCGGTCAGAGGTTGGCAGATCAGCGAAGTTATCAATTTGATTACTGGACATAAGGGTCATCGATATCTTCCTGTCAGACGCCGGCGGGAGCCGAAGCGCCTGTTGCCGCAAGAGCGGCCTTTTGTTGAGCGGCAATCTGTTGCTTGTTGAGTTCTTCCATCACCTGATCGCGCGGACCGTACATGCTCACGCCGCCCGCGTTCATCACCAGGATCCGGTCAAGCTGGGACAGAATGGTGGTGCGGTGGGTAATCACGAAGATCGTCGAACCGGTTTGTTTCAACTCCTGGATTGCCGAGGCCAGCGCACGCTCGCCCACTTCATCCAGGTTGGAGTTCGGTTCATCCAGCAGGATCAGGCGCGGGGTGCCATAAATGGCCCGTGCCAGACCAACGCGCTGGCGCTGACCGCCGGAGAGGTTAACGCCCTCGCTACCAATCACGGTGTCGTAGCCTTCAGGAAGCAGCAGAATCATTTCGTGAACGCCAGCCGTCTTGGCGGCTTTGACGACTTTCTCGGCGTCAACGTCGGCAAAACGGGCGATGTTCTCGCTGATACTGCCTTCGAACAGTTCGATGTCCTGAGGCAGATAACCGAGGTGAGGCCCCAGTTCTTCTTTGTCCCAGTTGCTGATGTCGGCGCCGTCCAGTCGAACAGTACCGTGCTGAGGCACCCAGACACCCATCAATGCACGGGCCAGGGTCGATTTGCCGGAAGCGCTCGGGCCGATGATGCCGACCACGGAGCCCGCCGGTACGCCGAAGCTGATACCGCGCAGAATCGGGGTTTTACTGCCCGGCGCGCCAATGATCAGGTTGTCCACGAGCACGTGGCCCTGGGGCGCCGGCAACGACATACGCTCAGGCTCGGACTTGAGTTTGTCCATGATGCCGTTGAGGCGTTCGTACTGCGAGCGGGCAGCGATGAAGCCTTTCCAGCTGCCGATGATCAGGTCGATTGGCGCCAAGGCGCGACCGAGCAGTACAGAACCCGCAATTACCAGACCGGGGCTGATTTCGTGATTGACTGCCAGGTATGCACCCAGACCGAGAATCAGCGACTGAATCAACATCCGGAAGGTCTTGGATACCGAGCTGATAACGCCGCCCTTGTCACTGGCGTAGGACTGCAGCACCAGTACTTTTCTCTGGCGATGGCTCCAGCGTTGAATCAGGGTGCTGAGCATGCCCATCGATTCGATGACTTCAGCGTTACGCAGGTTCTTGGTGGTCTGCAAGGTAGCCGCGATGTTTTCCTTGTTCGCTTCGCCCAGAGCCTTGCTGGTGCCCTTCTCGTTGAGATAGGCCAGGATCAGCAGGACGATGGCACTGCCGATCGCTACCCAGCCATACCACGGGTGGAACATGAACATCACGGCGATGTAGATCGGCAGCCAAGGGGCGTCGAAAAATGCAAAGAGTCCGTTGCCGGTGATGAACTGTCGCAGGCCGGTCAGGTCATTAAGAGGCTGCGCGGATGCGTCCATACCGCCACTTTCAAGAGCGCGTTTGAAGCTTGCACGGTAAACGTCACGGCTGAGCAGTACGTCCAGCTTGGTGCTGACACGAACCATGATTCGGGAACGGATCCACTCCAGCGACCCCATGGTCACAACCAGAATGGTCATGATGATGGTCAGCATAACCAGAGTGGAGATGCTGCCGCTGGTCACCACGCGGCCGTAGACCTGCAGCATATAGAAGGTAGGAACCAGCATGAGCGCGTTCACAAACAAGCTGAAGATGCCGACTGATATGAAACTGCCTTTACAAGCTTTTAGAGCGGCCTGCAAGCTGTTCTCATGAACGTTACGCATAAATTCCTGACTGCCACGGGGGTATGGAAAAGCGCGCGAGTGTATCACCCCCCTAACGTCGCTTAAATGAAAAAGGCGTTAAGTTCCCACGCCGACTGTCCATTTTTCGTACAAAGCGCGTCGTCGTGCCACCCTTGCAGATGTCTCATTTACCGGAGTAAAGTCCCGCGCCTGTTAGCCGCTCGGCTAGAATTCACATATCCGTTGCTGCCCGACGTCGTTTCATATGCGGACGCTGGCCAGCTGCCTTCGATAGCCATTGCTGGTACTCCATGCGCATTCTGCATTTCTTCAAAACCTACTACCCCGACACGACCGGGGGTATCGAGCAGGTGATTTTCCAGTTGTGCCAGGGCAGCCGCGCGCTGGGTATTGAAGGTGAAGTCCTGACGTTGAGCCCGGATCCGTCCCCTGCCCGTCTGCAGGTGGCCGAGCATCAGGTGACTCGCGTGAAGGAGAACTTCAATGTGGCGTCCACGGGGTTTTCGCTGAAGGTGTTCAACCAGTTCAGGGAAATGGCCGCCGAGGCGGATCTGGTGCATTTCCACTTTCCGTGGCCGTTGATGGATCTGGTGCATTTCGCGACCCGTCATGGTCGGCCGACAGTGCTCAGCTACCACTCGGACATCATCAAGCAGCGCACGCTGTTGAAGTTTTACGCGCCTCTGATGAATCAGTTTCTGGGCAGCATGGATCGTATTCTGGTCGCATCACCCAACTATCAGCGCAGCAGCGAAACCCTCAAGCCCTTCGCCGACAAGACTGTGGTCGTGCCTTATGGCTTGAATCAGGCGGAATACCCCACTGTTTCAGCGCAAACCCAAGAGCAATGGCGCCAGCGTGTGCCGGAGAAGTTCTTCCTGTTCGTGGGTGTGCTTCGTTATTACAAGGGTCTGGACAGTTTGCTCAGCGCGCTTGAAGGTGTGGATTACCCGGTGGTGATTCTGGGTGCTGGCCCGCAGGAGCTGGAGTTGAAGGCTCAGGCCGAGAAACTGCAACTGCGTAATGTGTTGTTCGTTGGCCGTCTGGACGACGAGGACAAGGCCTGCCTGCTGCAGATGTGTTACGCGCTGGTGTTCCCTTCGCATCTGCGCTCGGAGGCGTTCGGGATTTCGCTGCTGGAGGCGTCGATGTACGGCAAGCCGATGATCTCGTGCGAGATCGGGACCGGCACGACTTACGTCAATATCCACGAAGAAACCGGGCTGGCCGTGCCGCCGAATGCGCCAGTGGCGTTACGTGAGGCGATGCGTCGCTTGTGGGATGACCCGGCGTTGACCGAGCGTTTTGGGGCCAATGCCCTGTTGCGGTTCCAGAAGCTGTTTACTGCAGACCACATGTGCGCCAGCACTGCGCAGGTTTATCGGGAAGTGCTCGGCAACGATTTTTCCCCGGCGTTTTCTTCGCAGGAGCGGTGAGCCGGCAGGATCACTGAACCTGTGGGAGCAAGCTTGCTTGCGAAAGCTGTATTCCAAGCGATAAATAACTATCGGATGTAATGGCCTCTTCGCGAGCAAGCTCGCTCCCACGGATTTGAGTACAACCCAGTATCTGTGGGAGCAAGCTTGCTTGCGAAATTTGTATTCCAAACGATAACTAACTATCGGTTGTAATGGCCTCTTCGCGAGCAAGCTCGCTCCCACGGATTTGAGTACAACCCAGTATTTTTGGGAGCAAGCTTGCTTGCGAAAGGGGCGGTCGCCCTGCCCAACCATCAAAGCCATTTACAGTCCCACAGGGGATAATCCCTGACAGTCGTTACCAACCCTGCTCGCAACGGATTGGCAACGATATAACGAGCGAAGTTCTTCAGGCTTTCGTCATGACGTACCGCAATATCCTGATACCCGGTCTGCCAGACGCGCCCCGTATCGCCAGTGGCTCTATTTATCGCGATGGCGCTTCTGGATTTGACACGCTGGAGCACCCTGTCCAGCGTGCCTAGGCGCAATTCAAACAACCAGTGCAGATGGTCCGGCATGACAACCCAAGCCAAGGAGTGGGCGATATCTTGTTCATGTACCAGGCGCAACTCATTGACTACAAGCCGACCCAGCCTCCAATTGGTGAAAGTCCGACTTCCAATGGACAGTCGCGTGGTCACCATGTAAATCTGGCCTGGCGCGGAGAATCGCCCTGACCGTAGAGCGTGAGAGCGAGCTTTCCCAAGCATTCCATTGCCTCCTCGGATTGAGTCCAAGGTCTAATCTAGTGTGAATCGCAGAACGCTCAAGTACGCAGTTTTCAGTGAATGTTTCGGGCTGCGGGATTTCGGTGCAACTGTCAGATCCTCCCGATAGATAAACAGCCTTCGCGAGCAAGCTCGCTCCCACGGGCTTGTGTAATCGGCCCTGAATCTGTGGGAGCAAGCTTGCTTGCGAAAGCTGTATTCCAAACGATAAATAATTATCGGTGTAATGGCCTCTTCGCGAGCAAGCTCGCTCCCACAACAGATATCAATGCAACGAAGCCTCCCGCGACTTGGCGACGTCCTTGGCTTTGACTTCCCCATTACTCTGCCCAAAACGGCGCAAGACGTAGGTGCTGACGGCGGCCAGTTCGGTGTCGTTGTAGTTGCGGGCGAAGTCGGGCATGCGTTGGTCGACGCGGACCGCGCCCTGGGTGTGCCCTTCCAGCAGGGTCGATACCAGGTTGGTGCCGGTAGGATCATTGACGGTTTTGAGGCCGATCAAGGTGGCGACAGGCGACTGATTACCGGTGCCGTCCAGACGGTGGCAAGCCACGCAGGATTCGCTGAATACCTTGCTGCCCAAGCCTTTCTCAACCTGATTGTTGACGGTTAGCATCGGACGCGGCACGCCCTGGCTGCGTGCCGGGGTGGATTTGAGGTACACGGCAATGGCGTTCAAATCCGCCGGGCTCAAAAAGCTCAGGCTGTGTTCAACCGCATCCGCCATTGGCCCACCCGCCCCGCCATAACCTGGCGCGTAGCCTTTGGACAGGTAGCTGACCAAGGCTTCTTGCGGCCAGGCGCCAATCCCGTGTTTCGGGTCGGAGCTGATGTTATAGGTCTGCCAGTTGCCAATCTCGCCACCGGCCAGGGATTTGCCGGAGCTCATGGCCTGGAAGATGTTGCGCGGTGTGTGGCATTCGCCGCAGTGGCCAGGGCCTTGCACTAGGTAAGCCCCGCGATTCCACTCTTCTGACTGCTTGCTGTCCGGTACAAAGCGCTCGTTATCGGCGAACACCGCGTTCCAGAAGAACATGCCCCAGCGCTGGTTGAACGGGAAGCCGATGTCGTTTTCTTTAGGCTTCTGGCTGATCGGTTCAAGGCTGAACAGGTACGCCTTGATCGCCAGAATGTCTTCGCGGGGCATCAGGGTGTAGGACGTGTACGGGAAGGCCGGGTAGTAATGCTTGCCGTCCTTGCCGACGCCTTTTTGCAGGGCGCTGACAAATTCGTCGTCGGTCCAGTTGCCGATCCCGGTTTCTTTATCGGGGGTGATATTGGGCGAGTACAAGGTGCCAAACGGCAGCTTGAAGGACAGGCCGCCCGCATAGGGTTTGCCGCCCGGCGCTACGTGGCAGGCCACGCAGTCAGCAGCGCGAGTCAGGTATTCGCCTTTGCTGATCAGGGCCTGATCTGCGGCATAGGTGTTCAGTGCAAAGCTTGCTGCCAACACGGCGAGCGCAGAATTCAACGTTTTCATAACGGCGCTCCTTAAACAGTGAAATAGCCGGAACGGCTGAGTGGCAGACGGCGCTCGCGCACTTTCGACGCGGCGAACAAGGCGTTGGCCAACGCAGCAGCAGCGGGCACGGCACCGGTTTCACCGACACCGCCGGGGCTTTCCTGGCTCTTGATCACGTGCACTTGCACCGGCGGCGCGTCGCTCATGCGGATCTGGCGATAGGCGTGGAAGTTGGTCTGCACCACCTGGCCTTTGTCGATGAGGATTTCGTTGAACAGCGCCGCCGACAGCCCAAACAGCGTGCCGCCTTCCATTTGTGATTCCACCGAGGTCGGGTTATTGGCAAAGCCGCAGTCCACCACCGTGATCAGGCGCTTGATACGCAGGCCTTTGTCGCCTTGCATTTCCAGCTCGACGATGGTCGCCCCAAAACTGCCGAACACCGCGCTGACTGCAACGCCACGGCCACTGCCTGCGGGCAGCGGGGTTTTCCAGTCCGCCAGTTCTGCGGCTTTTTTCAGCACGGCCTGGGCGCGAGGCTGTTCCTGCATCAGGCTCAGGCGATACTCGATCGGGTCCACTTTGGCGTTATGCGCCAGCTCGTCGATGAAGCATTCCACGGCATAGGTGCTGCGCAACGGGCCAACGCCCCGCCACCACGAAACCGGAATCACGTCCGGGTCCTGGCGGATGTAGCGCACTTGCAGGCTTTCGAGTTTGTAGACCGGGTCGATGGCCACTTCGACGGCGTCAGCATCGACGCCACTTTCCGGCAACTTGCCGACATAGGCCGCCATTACCGAAGCGCCAGCGATGCGATGTTCCCAGCCAACGGGCTTGAGGTCCTTGCCCAGCGCGGCGTTGAGGCGATCCACATAGTGCGGACGATAGCGGTCGTGGGTCATGTCCTCTTCGCGGCTCCAGATCAGTTTGATCGGGTAGCTCAGCTGACGGGCGATGTCCACGGCCTGGTAGATGAAGTCCGACTCAAGACGCCGACCGAAGCCGCCACCGATGAGCTGGTTGTGGATAACTACTTTATCCACAGGCAGGCCGCAGACCTTGGCCGCGCCCATTTGCGCAAATCCAGGCGCCTGGCAACCGACCCAGAGTTCACATATGTCCGGGCGCACGTGAGCCACGCAGGTCATGGGCTCCAGCGGCGAGTGGGACAGAAACGGCTGTTGGTAAACCGCTTCGAACTTGCTGGAAGCGTTTTTCAGCGCCGCGCCGATGTCGCCGGTCTGCTTGGCGAACACGCCGTCTTTGGAGCTGGCGTCCAGCAGGGCCTTGTCCAGTTGCGCCGAATCAATGGAGGCGTGCGGGCCGAAGTCCCATTCGACTTCCAATGCCTTGAGCGCTTGCTGGCAGGACCAGAAGTTGGTCGCAGTCACCGCCACGGCGTTTTCCAGACGGATCACGTCGCGAACGCCGGGGATCTTGCGCGCTGCGTCGTCTTTCACGCTGCGCAGCTTGCCGCCGTGTACCGGGCAGGTCAGCGTGGAAGCGATCAGCATGTCGGGGATTTTCACGTCGATGGTGAACACCGCCGAGCCGTTGACCTTGTGCGGCGTGTCCAGACGCTGGGCGGAGGTGCCGAGCAGTTTGAAATCAGCGATGGCCTTGAGCGGTACGTCTTTGGGCTCGGGCAGCTGCGAGGCGGCTTCGACCAGTTCGCCGTAGGCCAGGCTTTGGCCGTTCGGGCCAATCACTTTGCCGTTTTCGGCGTGGCACAGGCTTGGCGCGACGTTCCAGCGGATCGCGGCGGCCTGAGTCAGCAACACCCGCGCGGTGGCACCCGCCTTGCGCAGCGGTTCCCAGGCGTAACGGGTCGAAGACGAACCGCCGGTGGCCTGGAATTGCAGAATGCTGTCGGTATAGAGCGCCGCGTTGGGTGGCGACTCTTCGATAGTGACCTGGCTCAGCGGCACTTCCAGCTCCTCGGCAACCATCATCGCGATGCCGGTTTGTACGCCCTGGCCCATCTCGATTTTCGGCGAGATCACGGTCACTCGGCCGTCGAATGCGACGCGCACGAAGGCACCAAAGCCGGGGGACGCTTTGTCACCCAAGCGGGCAGCGCTCACCGCCTCGGCCGCCATGCTGCGGGTGGCCAATGGCGGCAACCAGGTGCTGATGACCAGACCGCCCAGAGAAAGCGCGCCGCCCTTGAGCAGCCCGCGTCGCGAAACCATCGCGGCAGATTTTTCTACTTCTGACATGGTGATTGCCCTCAGGCCTTGCTGACGCTTTTGATGGCCGCGCGAATCCGCGTGTAGGTCGCGCAACGGCACAGATTCCCGGCCATGGCCTCGGTGATCTGTTCGTCATTGGCGTCAGGGTGCGCTTGCAGCAGGGCGACGGCAGACATGATCTGCCCCGGCTGGCAGTAACCGCATTGCACCACTTCATGGGCGAGCCAGGCTTGCTGGACTTGCTGGCCGACGGGGATTTCACCGACTGCTTCAATAGTGGTGACCTTGCGGCCGGTCACTGCACTGACCGGCAACACGCAGGAGCGCACGGCCTGGCCATCCAGATGCACGGTGCAAACGCCGCACTGGGCAATGCCGCAGCCATATTTAGTGCCGGTCAGGCCCAGCACATCGCGCAGGACCCAGAGCAGTGGCATGTCGTCAGCGACATCCAGCTCATGCTCCTGACCATTGATCAGTAGTGTTTGCATCGTAAAACCTCAGGCGCTCAATCACGGGTAACCGCTGATCCGTCGGGTGGCGACGTTGGTCCACAGCGGTGTCGGTTGTTTCTTTTAATTCAAAAGTAGCTGCTCACGACAATCCTGAGTGTTCACTCAGGCTGGCAGGCGCAGAAAATAAAAACAGTGAGTGGCAGGGTGAAGGCGCTCTACGGCGCGTGGTTCACGTGTTGCCCTGACGATGATCGTCATGAGTACGGTCGTGCGCGGATAGTACGCTTGTGCTGGTCCGGGACGGAATGCCTATAACTCCGGGTGTTTTGCCTTATTCGGGGGGAATGGATTGAATTGCGCTGTGCCTGAAACTGTAGGAGTGAGCTTGCTCGCGATAGCGTCAGGTCAAACAACCGATTCTGTTAGGGCAGACCGCGATCGCGAGCAAGCTCACTCCTACAGGGTACGGCGGGTTTGCAGAGAGACCGCGTTATCGTTCATCGCGGGCAAGCCTCGCTCCCACAGGAAATCGCCGCACCAACGGGCGTGCCGATACTTCAGAAATGTCTGAACTATCGATTTGAGCTTTCCTATTCTTTCCGCTCGTCGCCGCCCCCTAAGATCAAGCCGCTTGCGTCTTCTTTGAGGTTGATCGATGAAGCTGGAAATTTTTCGCACCCTTTGGGGTTACACCGCCAGCAAGACCCAGGCGCTGGAAGAGTTGCTGGAGGCCGGGTTCGATGGCATGGAGGCGCGTTTGCCGCTGGGGGCTGCCGAGCGTGCCGAGTTTGCGGCGTTTTTGCGCGCCAACCGGTTGGGCTACATCAGCACCGTATTCACCGCCTACGACGTGCTGCCGGAACAGTCGGCCACCGTCGCCGAGCACCTCATCGATCTAGACAAGAAACTCGGCTGGGCCAATGAGCTGTCGCCGCGTTTCGTCAATGTGCTGGCTGGCAACGACCGCTGGCAGTTGGCGCAGCAAGTGGATTTCTTCGGTCAGGCCCTTGAACTGGCGCGCAAGCACGGTCAGTTATGCACTTTCGAAACTCACCGCTCGCGCTCGCTGTTCAATCCGTGGGTCACGCTGGAACTGATCAAGCAACTGCCGGACATGCTGTTCACTAGCGACATCAGCCACTGGATCGTCACCTGTGAGCGCTTGCTCAACGATCCGGAAGACGACCTCAGCGCCTTTATCGAGCGCGTTCATCACATTCAGGCTCGGGTCGGTTATGACCAGGGCCCGCAAGTCCCGCACCCCGCTGCTCCGGAATACGCAAAAGAACTGGCGTTCCATCAGGAGCACTGGGAAGCGATCTGGCGTTCCCAGCAGGCGCGCGGCTATCAAGTCACTACGCTGACACCCGAGTTCGGCGCCGATGGTTACCTGCATCACCTGCCCTTCACCAATGTTCCGGTGGCTGATCTGTGGTCGCTGAACATCTGGATGGGCCAGACCGAACGCGAGCACTTCCAGCGCTTCACTCATTCGACCAGCCGTTAACCAGCCGTTAAAAAAAGGAGCCTGTTGCCATGCCTGACCACACGCAAGCCATCGCCAATTTCAGCAGTATTCCGGTGGTGGACATCGCCGGGTTGTTCAGCGCCGACATCGCCCAGCGTCAGGCTGTGGCTGAAGAGTTGGGCGCAGCGGCCCGGGAAGTCGGTTTTCTGTACATCAAGAATCACGGCATCGATCAGCAGTTGATCGATGGCCTGCGTCAGGCGGCCAAGGATCTGTTCGCTCAGTCGCTGGACTACAAGATGCAGCACTACATCGGCACGTCACGCAGCCACAAAGGCTTCGTACCGGAAGGCGAAGAGGTGTATGCCAAGGGCAAGCCGGATCATAAAGAGGCCTTCGATATCGGCTTCGAAGTGGGTGACGAAGACCCGTTGGTGATCGCGAAAACCCCGCTGATCGGCGCCAACGAATGGCCGGATCTGCCCGGCTTCAAACCCGCCGTGCAGGCGTATTACGCCGCTGTGTTCGCCCTGGGTCGCCGACTGTTTGATGGCTTTGCCCTGGCGCTGGGCCTGGAAGAAGGCTACTTCGATGCCATGGTGACCCGGCCGCCGTCCAAGCTGCGTTTGATCCACTACCCTTTCGATGGCGCCGCACAGGACGCGCCCGGTATTGGTGCACACACTGATTACGAGTGCTTCACGATCTTGCTCGCCGACAAGCCGGGCCTGGAGGTGATGAACGATTTGGGCCAATGGATCGATGCACCGCCTGTGGAAGACGCCTTTGTGGTCAACATCGGCGACATGCTGGAGGTGATGACCGCTGGTACGTTCGTTGCAACCGCTCACCGGGTCAGGACTGTCAGCGAGGAGCGCTACTCGTTCCCGCTGTTCTATGCCTGCGATTTCCACACGCAAATCAAGCCGTTGCCGCAGTTTGCAGAGGCCGGCGGTCAGGACTACGAGGAGATCACCATCGGCGAACACATGTTCGGCCAGGCCTTGCAGACCTACCAGTATTTGCGCAAAAAAGTGGAGAACGGCGAGTTGAAGCTGTACGAAAAAGCCCGCAAGCCTTCGAGCTTCGGCCACTTGAAGAACCAGACAGCAGAACCGTCCTGAATTGCCCTGAATCGTTTTTCCAACCCATACCTTGCCGCACCCTTTCTACTTCGGAGTCCTCGACAATGCGCAATAAAAAGAACATTGCAGTCCGCTTGACCGTGCTTGCCGCCGCCGTGTTCGGCGCGACTCTGGCTCACGCCGCCAGCACCGTTACACCGGGTGTGTTCAGAGTGGGGATGGAGATTACCTATCCGCCGTTCGAATCCTACGACGAGAAGAAAAATGTCGTCGGCTCCGATCCGGAACTGTCGCACATGCTCGCCAAGCACATGAACCTCAAGGCGGACTTCGTTGACACCAAGTTCTCCAGCCTGATCCTCAGCCTGAACGCGGGCCACTACGACGCGATCATTTCCGGCATGTACATCACCCCGGAACGCCAGACTCAGGCCCAGACCATCCCTTACGCCAAAACCGGCGCGGCGATCATGGTGCTCAAGGACAGCAAGGTAAAACCCAAGGTGCCGGAAGATCTGTGCGGCCTGAAAGTCGGCCTGGAAAAAGGCACCACTTGGGTTGCCCAGTTCAACAAGCTGTCGGTTGATTACTGTGTGCCGAACAACAAGGGCGCTATTTCGGTGAGCGAATTCCCGTCCGCCCCTGAAGTGACTCAAGCGCTGCTGTCCGGCAACGTTCAGGCCCAGGTGGAAATCGACGGCGCCGCGGGCATGATTGCCGAACGCACTAAAGGCCGTGTGGTGGTCAGCACCGAGCATTCGATCTACCAGCAGACGCTGGGCATCTACGTGAAGAAGGGTAACGAGGAGCTGTATCAAGCGCTGCTCAAGGCCTTCGACGAGACCAAGAAGTCGGGTGAATACGATGCGCTGCTGAAGAAATACAACCTGGAAGCGCCGGGTAATTAATTACCGCATAACCCTGTGGGAGCGAGCTTGCTCGCGAATAGGCCGGGACATCCGAAAATATTTCTCGCGGTAGGAATATTGCCTTCGCGAGCAAGCTCGCTCCCACAGAGATCTATTAAACCCGGCCTTACGGGTTCGCGGGCCTACATAGAGCTTCCCACATAGATCTGCGCTAATCAGGATGCGGTGTACATGCAATTCGAATGGTCGTACTTTTTTTCTCTGTTCTCGATGGCGGACTTCTGGAAGTCGTGCATCACGGTGATTCAACTCAGTGCACTGGGTTGGTTCATCGGCATGGTGCTGGGTTTCCTGTTGGCCTCGGCCAAGCTGTCGACCTCGCGCTGGTTGCGGGTGCCGGCGTCGATTTATATCTGGTTCTTCCGTAGCGTCCCGCTGCTGGTGCTGGTGGTGTTTGTCTATAACCTGCCGCAGATGCTGCCGTTCACTCGCGATGTGCTGTCCGATCCGTTCTACTCCGGGCTGTTTGCCCTGGTGGTGACGGAAGCGGCGTACATGGCCGAAATTCACCGTGGCGGGCTTATTTCCGTGGCCAAGGGCCAGAAGGAAGCCGGTCGTGCGCTGGGTATCGGCGTGCTGGGCATGCAACGGTTGATCGTGATCCCGCAGGCGTTCCGGATTTCCCTGCCGACGCTGATCAACGAATACATCACGGTGGTCAAACTCACCTCGATCATTTCGGTGATTTCCCTGACGGAATTGCTCACCGTGGGCCAGCGCCTGTATGCGCAAAACTTTCTGGTCATGGAAACGCTGTCGGCCGTCGCGGTGTATTACGTGATGATCGTCACGGTGTTTGGCTGGCTTTTTCACTGGCTCGAACAGCATCTGGAACTGAACAACCGCAAGCCCCAGACCCTCGACGACGCCAGCGTGCAACAGCTGCGCGCAAGCCTGCCTGCGCCGACGCTGAAAACCGCCGTTCAAGGTGAATCAGGTCTTGCGCCTGCGCTGCAACTTCACACGATCCATAAAAGTTACGGCAACCATGAGGTGCTCAAGGGCATCAATCTGGATGTTGAAGCGGGTCAGGTGATTTCCATTATCGGGCCATCAGGTTCGGGCAAGACGTCGCTGATCCGCACGGTTAACGGGCTGGAAAGCATCGACGACGGCGAGATTATTCTGTTCGGCGAAAGCTTCATCCATGCAGGGGACAAACCGAATAACCCGCAGATTCGCCGTGGCGTGCAGCGCATTGGTATGGTGTTCCAGAACTTCAATCTGTTCCCGCACCGCACCATCCTCGACAACGTCACCCTCGCCCCGCGTTACCACGACCGCGACCGGGTAATCAGCGAACAGCGCGCTTATGCCTTGCTGGACAAGGTTGGCTTGCTGGCCCACGCGCAGAAGTATCCGCATCAGTTGTCTGGTGGTCAGCAGCAACGGGTGGCAATTGCCCGAGCCCTGGCAATGGACCCGCAGATCATGCTGTTCGATGAGCCGACTTCAGCGCTGGACCCGGAGCTGGTGGGCGATGTGCTGAAAGTGATCAGCGATCTGGCTAAAGAAGGCATGACCATGCTGATCGTGACCCATGAAATGGACTTCGCGATGTCCATCTCCGACCGGGTGATTTTCATGGAGAACGGCGTGGTGCAAGCCGATGCCGGACCGCAGACGATTCGTGCGGGCCAGGCTGGGGAAAGGGTGATGCAGTTTATGGGGTTGGATAAGTAGTCACAGATACCAACCTCTGTGGGAGCTTTCATGTGGGACCGGCTTTAGCCGGGAAGGCGGCATTTCAGGCGATCAATTTCGGGCGGGTGTACTGGCCTCTTCCCGGCTAAAGCCGGTCCCACATGAAACGCAGTGGTCTGTAGGAGTCGCGTTCAGCTTAAGCCTGGTCGCCTTCGCCTCACCCAGATCCCAAAACAACCCGGTCGCCGCCTTGAGGCCTTGCTCTACAACGCTTTCAAGCAAGTGCTCATCGGGAGCGTGTTGCTTGCAGGATGGGTAGGAATGCGGCAGCCAGACCGTGGGCAAACCCAGCACATCCGCGAAGCAATGGTTGGGGATGGTGCCGCCCAGGTTCGGCAGGATGCTCACCGGTTCGCCGAGACTCTGGCTGACGGAGTTCTGCACAAAGCCCACCCACGGGTGGCGCGGATCCAGACGCGTGGCGGCGTAACCACCTTCGACCTGAACCTGCACATCGTTGAAGCCATGCTGATCCAGATGCTTGCGAATGTTGGCTTCCAGCGCCTGCCAGTCGGTGCCGTCGACAAAACGCAGCTGGCACACCGCTTCGGCACGTCCAGGAATCGCGCCGATCACTTTGACCGTGCTGCCGGACGACAACCCAACGATTTCCAGGGTGTTGCAGCCAAACAACTTCTCGCCTGTGGTCAGGCCTGGTTCGCCCCAGTTGGGGTTGAGTTGCGGGTCGAAGCTTTCGCCGCCCACCGGCAAGTCACGGATCAGGGCCGACACATACTCCGGCATCGGTGCCGGACGCAGGCAATCGGCAAGCAATTGGCCCTGGGCAGACACCATCGATGACAAGGCATGCCCCAGCACGATGGCGGGGTTGGTGATGATCCCACCCCAGTTGCCCGAATGGCGGCCGCCGTTGCCGGTGTCCAGGGTCAGGCGGAATTGGCAGACGCCACGGGAGCCGAGGAACAGGGTTGGCAAATCGTGCCGCACCCGTGGGCCATCCGAGGCGAGGAACAGGTCGGCGGCCAGTTCTTCGGCGTTGTCGCGACACGCTTGCTCAAGTCCCGGCGAGCCGACTTCTTCGCTCATCTCGAAAATGATTTTCAGGTTGTAACCGAGCTTGCCTTCGCGAGCCTCCAGCACCGCCTCAAGCGCTGCCAGATTGATGCTGTGCTGGCCCTTGTTGTCGGCAGTGCCACGGCCATAGAGGCGGCCGTCCTTGATGCTCAGCTTCCAGGGCGCCGTGCCTTCTTGCCAGAGTTCGTCCTGGCCGCTGGTGACATCGCCGTGGCCGTAAGTCAGTAAAGTCAGCAGAGCCGGGTCTTCAATACGCTGTGCGAACAGCAGCGGTGGTTTGCCCGCATGGGGGTTGTCGACGAAACGGCAGACGAAACCCAGACGCTCCAGCAGCGGTTGCATCTCGATCAGCAGATAATCACGCAGCGGCTCGGCGCAGTCCGGATTCTGGCTCTCGGTGCGCTGTGCCACGCGGCGGCTCAACGTTTGGAAAAAAGCGCCGGAACTCAGGTTTTGAACGGCAAGCTCAATGGCGTGCTCTCGGCTTTGCGGGGAAGTTGAAGACATCAGGATTACCTTTCACGGGGCAATTTGATCGCGCTTAAATGCAGCTCGACCAGCAATGAAATCAAGGGTAACGTGGCCAACTGACTTGCAACAATTATCAAGTTAGCAAGCTATCCTTGCTTTTATAACAAACCAAATCTGCACAGCCATGAGGCAGGAAGGGACCGCTGACATGCACGATCTACCGCTGCGTTATTTCCACAGTGTGGCCCGCACCGGCTCGCTCTCTGCTGCCGCCGAAGAGCTGCACGTGGCGGTTTCGGCGGTCAGCCGCCAGATCAGCAATCTGGAAGAAAACCTCGGGTTGCAGCTGTTCGAACGCAAGCCGCGGGGCATGCAGCTGACCGAGCCTGGGCAACTGCTGCTGGCCTATGCCACGCGCAACATGCTGGAAGTGAAAAACGTCATCGCCGAGATGCGCGGCGTGAACACCCTGCAACAGCACCGCATCGCATTGGCCTGCCCGGAAGGGATGGCGTGGGAATTCTTGCCGAGGGTAACGGCTGAGTTTCGCAATTTTCACCCTGGTGCGAGTTTCGATGTGCACGTGGTGGATGCCGCCCGCGCTTCGCAATTGGTCAAGGAAGGCTCGGTGGACATCGCCCTGACCTTCAGCCTGACGCCGACTCAAGGGGTGGAAATTGCCCTGAGCTGCGATTCGCCGATCAGCGCCTTGATGCCAGCCGGTCACCCGCTGGCCAGCCGTGAATCCCTTGCCGTGCAAGACCTGCGCGACTGCCCGCTGGCCCTGCCCTACACCGGCTCGACCTTACGCTATCTGTTCGATATCGCCTGCCACCTGCAAGGCATCAACGTGGTGCCGGCCTACACCAGCCAGTCTCTGGGCACGATCTATAACGTGGTCCGTTATTCCCAGGACGTGATCGCGCTGTGCGGCACGGTCACGGTTCTGGGCGCGACCGCCCGAGACAACCTGGTGCTGGTGCCCATGAGCGACCCGCAACTGCGCCAGCGCAGCCTGCAAGTACAGATCATGGCGGGGCGCAAATTGCCGGTACTGGTGCGCTACTTCCTTAGTTTTCTGGAAGAGCAGCTGATTACGGCGAGTCGCATTACCAAAGACTGACCGTGTACGTGAGAATCATCCGGTTCTCTTCGTACTGCGAAGTGTCCCGCACGTTCACGCCGATGTTCATCCAGGTCGCGCCAAAGCCTTTCAATGCGCCGTCTTGCACCACGTAGCTGAGGATAGAAGTGCGTTCGGTTTCGTGGCTTTGCTGGCCCAGGTTGATGCCGTTGCCTTCCATCCAGCGCGCCATCCATTTCAGGCCCGGCACGCCGACACCGGCGAAATCGTAGTCGTAGCGCACTTGCCACGAACGCTCATCCGGCTTGACGAAGCCCAGTGCCGACCAGTTGATGAGATAGGGCGCGGGGGCGTAGCTGTTGAAGGTAGGAAAGGTGTCCTGGCCGAGCATGCGTTGGTAACCGGCACCAAAGGTGTGACCGCCTTTCAGCAGGCTGAACATCGTGCCGTAGGTGCGGTTATCGACACGGCCAGACAGCGCCTGGCCCTCTTCCTTGCTGTTGTAATAACGCACGTCCGTCTTGAGCGTATAGCCATCACCCAAGGGCAGTTTGTGCGCGACGCCGACATAATGCTGGCGATAGATATCTTCAAGCTGTGCGTAGAAGTACGTGCCGCTGAGGTTGGGGGTGAATGCGTAACTTGCACCGGCGAAGTTCAGGCCATCGCTGGTTTGCGTCGCTGGGTTGTCGCCCCACAGGTACAGGTCTTCGGTGTTGGAGGATTCACGCCCGGCGATGCTCCAGAAGCGCCCCGCCGTGAGGGTCAGGTCTTTAATCTCTTTGGATTCGAGCAGCGCACCTTGATAAGAGGTCACCAGTTGCCGAGTCGGGTCAAAGGACGCCACCGGCAGGTTGGGACGCTGTTCGCCGATGCGCAGTTCGGTTTTCGAGTAGCGGATTTTTGCCGTGGCGTTGGCGCGACCGTAATCTTTCACCGGGCTGCCATCGGTCTGCACCGGCAGTACGCCATCCGGGGAGCGATCCTTGCTGCCATCCAGGCGATAGGCGAACTGCCCGCCTACGTCCAGGCCGAATTGCAGTGGGCCGTCGGTCCAGCCGGATTTGAACTGCAGATCAAAACCCTGAGACCAACTGCCGGTACGCGACTTGGGCGCATTGTCCTGCTTGAAATCGCGGTCCACATAAAAGTTGCGCAGCCCCAGGGTGAGGTGGCTGTCATCCGCGAAGTCGGCCTGGGCCGTACCGATTGTGCAGACGCCCGCTGTCGCCGCCATTGCACACTTCAATCGAAAATCGAACATAGCCTGCTCCCCGCAAATCTCTAGTTATTGGCCGTAGGGCCGTGACCGGCAGACAACAAAGGGATCGGGCACGGCTGGGCGCCAGATCGGGCGATGCACGAACATGTCGAGGCATGTTTCTAGGAAAACACAGGACTGTAGGAGCTGCCGCAGGCTGCGAATGGCGATGGGTCAGGAAGAATGCCTTCGCAGCCTTCGGCAGCTCCTACAGGGGATGCATCAAGCCAGCTTCAACTGTCGGCGGATGGCAAACAGGGTGATCAGGCTGAGCACGCCGGTCACGAGCAGGTAGTAGCTCGGCGCCAGGTTGTTACCGGTGGCGCTGATCAGCCAGGCGACGATGAAGGGCGTGAAGCTGCCGAAGACCGTGGTGCCGATGTTGTAGCTCAGGGCCATGCCGGTGGCGCGAACCTGGGTCGGGAACAACTCGGACATCAACGCTGGCAGACCGCCGAAGTAGATCGCCTTGAGAACGCTCATCCAGAACAGCACTGCCAACAGCGCCAGCAAGGTTGGGTTGGCCGCCAGCCATGAGAATGCGGGGTAAATGCTGAGGATGAAGATCACCGAGGCACCGATCATGATCCGGGTGCGACCGAAGACATCGGAGAGGTGACCGATGAAAGGCGTGAGGACGGTCAGTACCAGGCCGCTGAGCAATGTCCCGGCGTAACCAATGGAAGCGCTCAGGCCCAGCTGTTTGACCGCATAAATCGGCATGTAGATGATCACGTAGGTGGCCGACGTGGAGAGTACCAACGCGCCAACCGCCAGCAGCATGCGGTACTTGTGCGCTTTGAACAGCGCTCCGACCGGGGCGTGACTGCGTTCGCTTTCCTTGAATTCGCCGGCTTCTTCGATATGACGACGGATGTACAGCCCGACCGGGCCGATCATCAGGCCGAACAGGAACGGAATGCGCCAGCCCCAGGACTCAAGCTGATCGACGGTCAACGTGGCGGTGAGCAACAAACCGAAACCCGAAGCCAGTAAACCGCTGATGCCTTGGCTGGCGAACATGAAGCTGGAAAGCAGGCCCTTGCGCTCCGGAGCGTGCTCCACCAGCAATGCCGTGGCACTGCCGAATTCGCCGCCCGCCGAGAACCCCTGTATCAGACGTGCCAGGAAGATACCGATAGGTGCCCAGATGCCGATGGTCGCGTAGGTTGGCATGATTGCTATCAGCAGCGTACCGAGCATCATCAGCCAGATCGAAACCAGCATCGCCGACTTGCGCCCGACCCGGTCTGCATACGAACCCAGCACCGCCGCGCCCAGCGGACGAATCAGGTAGGAAACCGCGAAGGTGCCCAGGGCGAGCAGCAGCGAAACCGTTTCGTCTGCGGAAGGGAAAAACAGTTTGGAAATGGTCATGGCGAAGAAGCCATAGACGATCAGGTCAAACCATTCCAGAGCATTGCCAATAGATGAAGCGATGACCAGTTTGTAAACCTTGCCCCTGGACATTGGCCGGACAACAGGAGGCTGGGCAGCGGCGTGCGCAGTGGTCATGCAAGGATCTCCAACTCGTCAAAGAACGGGACTTTCCCCTGACGAGGATGTTGCCCTTTGTAACGATGTTAGGGCCGCGGGAGGTTTCCCACAATTATGCATTTCAGAAGATTTCATTGCCGTACAGGCAAGGATGTTCCGCAACATTTTGGTTTTTGTGGGCGTTATTGGTGCGGGGGTGGGTGACCTGTGGGAGCGTGGCTTGCCCGATATGAACGATGATGTGGTGTCTCTGGAGCGCCGTGGTGTATGAATTCGCGGGCAAGCCTCGCTCCAACAGGAGAAATACGGTGTCTGTGGGAGCGGTGCTTGCCCGCGATGAACGATGATGCGGTGTATCTGACAGACCGAGGCGCTTGAATCGTCGAATGCCGCCCAGACCAAGCACCGCTCCCACAGGAGAAATACGGTGTCTGTTGGAGCGTGGCTTGCCCGCGAAGAACGATAACGCGGTGTCTCTGGAGGACCGTGGTATATGAATTCGCGGGCAAGCCTCGCTCCAACAACGATTGTGCTCAGAGCTCCAACATCAACCCACTCAAGCGCTTCACTTTGCGGCGCAGGGCTTCTTCGAATATGCCTTTGCGGGGTTCGATGAGGCTGAACCAGTGTTTGGCACGGGTGATGCCGGTGTAGATCAGCTCTTTGGTGAGCACCGGGTTGAGGGCTTCGGGCAGTATCAGCGCGGTGTGGGCGAACTCCGAGCCCTGGGATTTATGCACGGTCATGGCATAGACCGTTTCCACATCATTGAGCCGGCTCGGCAGCACAAAACGCACCCCGCCGCTGCCGTCGTTACGCGGGAAGGCCACGCGTAACACGTGCTTGCCCGCCTCCGGACCATCGCGTTCGGGCAGACGCAGGGCGATGCCGATGTCGCCATTCATCAGGCCCAGACCATAGTCGTTGCGGGTCATCAGCACCGGGCGGCCTTCGTACCAATGGTGATCGCTCTCGATCAGCCGGGCCTCGAACAAGGCGCTGGTAATTCGCCGATTCAATCCTTCCACACCCCAGGGCCCTTTGCGCACGGCGCACAGCAACTGGAACGCATCGAACGCATCCAGAACCGATCGCGCCCATTGCTCCCAACGTTCATCTGTCAGCGTTGCACCCTGCGGCGGACGCTTTGCAGCCATCACCCCCAGATAATGCCGATAACCTTGCGGGCCTTTGCTGCCTTGGTCGTGACCTTCAAGCAGCAGGCGCTCCAGGGCGCGGTCCTGCTCATTCTTGAGCGCCAGGGCGAACAGATCGTCGTGAGTGCGAGCGGCCAGCAAAGCACGCGCTTCGTCAGACTGCTGCTGATTGACCAGCCGCGCCAGTTTGCCAATGCCGCTGCCTTCGCCGAAGCGCCGGGAATAGCGCAACATCGCCACTTGCTGAGCCAGTGGATGTTGCTGCTGATCGCCCTGTTGCAGGGCAGCGCGGTTCAAGTCTTCGCCGCTAATTGCTTCCAGCCAGCCTTGAGTCTGCGGGCTATAGAGACCGGCCTCAGCATCGCGACACAAATCACCCAACACCGCGCCAGCCTCAACCGAGGCCAACTGATCCTTGTCGCCCAACAGAACCATGCGCGCATGGGGCGGCAATGCTTCCAAGAGATTGGCCATCATTTCCAGGTCGATCATCGAAGCTTCATCCACCACCAGCACATCCAGCGGCAGCAGGTTGCCCGCGTGATGGCGGAAGTGTCGCGTACCCGGACGGCTGCCCAGCAGACGGTGAACCGTGGTCACTTCGCTGGGGATTTTCTGCCGCACGTCTTCGCTGACCGTCAGGCCTTTCACTTGCTGGCTGATGGACTCGGTCAAGCGCGCCGCCGCTTTACCAGTGGGTGCCGCCAGACGAATGCGCAGCGGCTGGCCACTTTGCACCGCCGGCGCCTGAAGCAAGGCCAACAAGCGAACTACGGTGGTGGTTTTGCCGGTGCCGGGGCCGCCAGTGATGATGCTGAATGCACCGCGAGTCGCCAGAGCACAGGCCAGTTTTTGCCAGTCAATCAGGGCATCCGGCGTGGTGCTGGGCGGGAACAATACGTTCAAGCGCTGGGCGAGGTCGTTCGGCACCTCTTCCTGCTGCGCCAGCCGCTGACGCAAGATCGCGCCGATGCGTCGCTCGTAAGTCCAGTAACGGCGCAAGTACAAACGGCGATCAGACAGCACCAATGGTTTGCTGGCCGCGCTTGCGCTGAGGTCATCGCCTCTGGCTACCAGCGTGCTGCTCAGCAAGGCCTGACACCAGGCATCGCCATTGAGCGCCACCAACAACTGTGACGGCAGCAACATTGGGCCACTTTGCACGTCGCCTTCGGGTGGCAATGAAAGAGCGAAGTCCGGTTCTTTCAGGGTTTCATACAGGTCCAGGCAAACATGGCCATGACCGAGTTGATGGCTGGTCAACGCCGCCGCGAGCAGCACCAGGGAATCCGCAGACGGGTCCAGCTCACTGAGAAAGGCAACGAAAGCCTTGTCCAGCGCGCGCAACCAGCCGCGCTCGACCCAGCGCTCCAGCAACAGCAGCAGGTCGCTGACGTTGGTCAGTGGCGCCAGATCAGCCAGGCTTTGGGCGTCCAGCGGCGTGGGCAGCAATTCGGCGAATGAACGGCTCATGCGGGTTCTCCGGTGAGGACGAATTCTTCCGTCACTGACTTACCTTGGAAGAGTAGATCCAGACCTTCGATCAGCTCCCGTGGCGGCCGGGTGAAATACGCGCCCTGAGTGCTGGAATACGCGCCGCGCAGGAAAACATATAACGCGCCGCCCATGTGCTGGTCGTAGTCGTAATCGGCGAGCCGCGCCTTGAGCTGGCGATGCAGGGCGAGCAAATACAGCACGTATTGCAGGTCGTAACGGTTTTCCAGAATCGCGCTGGTCATGGCGTCTTCGGTGTAGCTTTCATCGTCAGGCCCGAGCCAGTTGGATTTGTAGTCCGCCACGTAATACCGGCCTTCATGTTCGAAGGTCAGGTCGATAAAACCCTTGAACATGCCATTGAGCGAGACGGTTTCCGTTGCGGCGCGGGGTGCGTTGTCGTGGGTGTAACGGCGCACCAGCGCATCCATCTGCGCCACATCGACTTTATGGCAGGCGAACCAGAATTCCATTTCGATGCGGTACTGGTTGGGTTGATCCATCGCACCCAACGCAATAGGCGCGCTATCACCGGCCAGCGACAGGGGCATGGTCAACAGTTGCTGGAGCCAACCGCTGAGTGTCTCGATCCAGCCCTCCCAGCCGCGTCGGTTGCAGCGTCGGGCGACGGCATCTTTCAGTAACTGCGAATTACTGGCCGCCATCGCAAAGCCTTCGTTACCAGCCCACTCCAGCAAACCGTGCAGGAAGGTGCCGGGGTTCGGCCCGCGCGGGAAACGATGAATGTCGCCGCCACTGACCAGTACTTCACGGGGCGCTTCGGGGTCGAGGCGTTCGTCATCGAACAGCTTTTGCGCTTGCGGGCTGTCAGGGGATTCGTCACCGCTGGTGGTAATGGTGTCGCCAATGCGCAGCGCGCTGTAGGACGCAATCCACCAGTTCTCGGCGGCGCGACGCTTGGGGTTGAGCGGCTTGAGCAAGGTTGCTTCGTTGCGTGGCGGGCTGAAGGTTTCGGCGGTCGGCTCCGGAACTGCTTCCACGCTGACGCCATCGCAGCCTTCGCTCAGGTCGCGCAACCAGGAATCAAGGCCCGCCGACTCCGCCAACGGCATGCCGCCGCCGAGCAGATAACCCAGCGCCGAGCGATGCAGCATCGAGCTGCTGGCGTTGCCGCGCTTGAGGTCCGCGACGCCCATCCAGCAGGCGTATTCGGCGCGGGTCAGGGCGACATAGAGCAGCCGCAGGTCTTCAGCCAGACGCTCGTTGTCGGACTGTTCGATCAACGCGGCGGTCGGCTTGAGGCTGACTTGCGCCCTACGGTTTTCATCATGGAAATGCAAAGGCAGACGGCTGCCATCCACGGGTTTGCTGGAGCAAATGAACGGCAGGAAAACCAGCGGATACTGCAGGCCTTTGGATTTGTGGATGGTCACCACTTTGACCAATTGCTCATCGCTTTCCAGGCGCAGAATCTGTTCTTCACCGGCTTGACCGGACAGCGCCAGGTGCTCGCCCAGATGGCGAATCAGCGCCTGCTCGCCATCCAGTTCGGCGGCGGCTTGTTGCAGCAATTCGGACAGGTGCAGCAGGTTGGTCAGCACGCGCTCGCCGTCAGTGCGAGTGATCAAGGTTTGCGGCAACCGGAAGTCGTGCAGCAAGCGGCGCAGCATGGGCAACACGCCCTGATTGCGCCAGATCAGGTGATAACCACGGAACTGCATGACCCGGGCTTCCCAGGCCAGCTCGTCCTGATTCAGGCGCTCCAGTTCAGCCAGCGGCAATGCCAGGGTGATGCACGCCAGAGCGGCGCGCAGGGTGCGCTCGGAATCCGGCTCGGCGCAGGCTTTGAGCCAGGCCAGCACGTCGTGGGCTTCCTGGGCGGCGAACACCGAATCCTTGTCGGACAGGTAAACGCTGCGCACCCCGCGGGCCGACAGTTCGCTGCGCACGGCCTGGGCCTCTTTACCGTCGCGAACCAGAATCGCGATATCGGCAGGCCGCAAGCCTTTGAGTTCTGTGTCCGGCGCGGCAAAACCGGCTCGGCCTTGTTGCCCGGCATTGAGCAAGCAGACAATTTCGCTGGCGCAACTCGCGGCCAGTTGCTGACGATAACTGGCACCGGAGACCGGCTGATCGCTCGCCAGGTGCCAGACCTTCAGCGCAGCCAGCGGCGTGCCGTCCAGTTGCAGGGCGTCCTTCTTGCCTTGGGAAAGCGCGCCGGCGAACGGCACGTCGTTGTCGTCGCCCTCGCGGAATAGAAAAGCCCCCCGCCCTTCAGGACGTTGCTCGGCGCGCAGAAACACGTGGTTGACCGCTTCCACCATGTCGTGGCTTGAGCGGTAGTTGGTGTCCAGCGTATGCCAGCGCCCGGTGGTGGCCTGACGGGCGCGCAGGTAGGTGTAGATGTCAGCACCACGAAAGGCGTAGATCGCCTGTTTGGGGTCGCCGATCAAGAACAGGCCGGTTTCGCTGTCGTTTTCTTCAAGGCGGTAGATGCTCTCGAAGATGCGGTACTGCACTGGGTCGGTGTCCTGGAACTCATCGATCAGGGCGACGGGAAACTGTTCGCGAATCAACGTCGCAAGACGTTCGCCACCGGCGCTTTGCAGCGCGGCATCGAGCCTGAGCAGCATGTCGTCGAAGCCCATCTCGGCGCGGCGACGCTTCTCTGCTTCGAAGCGCGCGCCGACCCAATGAGCGGCGTGTTCCAGCACAGCAGCGTCGGGCGTCGGCAGGGTGTCCAGCGCGACCTTGAGTTCAACCATGGCTTCAAAAGCCGGGTGCGACGGCGGGTTGTTCTTCCAGGCTTCGGCAATGCCATCGGGGGTCAGCCGGGTGAAGCCGGTGCCCAGATCAAGCTCTTCCTGCTCCTCATCGTTAGCCCAGGCGGTGAGCTTTTCGAACCACGGGCGGAAGTAGCGCTCCTGCATCTTGCGGCCATCGACGACTTTGCATGCCACGCCGTCGATGCAGATCGCGTGCAGTTCAGCCGCCCAGTTGGCCCACGGAGACTTCAGCGCTTTGAGCACTTCCCGCCGTTGCTGTATCGAGGCGGTGATCAGCTCGGCGGGCTCTTGGGTCGGGACTGCCCGGTCGCTACCGAACAGGCTCCGAACTTTGGGCAACAGCGCTGCGGGACCGCTCCAGTTGGAGCGAACCCAGGTCAAGGCATCGCCGCTCATGGGGTAGCAGAACAGCCGCCAGTAATCGCGCAGGACTTCGCCCAGCAAGTTGCTGTGGTCGGTTTCCAGGGTCTGGGTAAACAGGCTGCCGCTGTCGAAGGCATGCTCGCGCAACATGCGTTGGCACCAGCTGTGGATGGTCGATACGGCGGCTTCGTCCATCCATTGCGCGGCGATGTCCAGACGGCTGGCGCAGGCGGGCCAGAGCTCCGGGCTGAATTGATCACGCAGCTCGTTGATCAGCTCATCCGGTGCGCCAATCTCTTCGCGAAAGAAGCGCGCCGCCTCGGCCAGGCGAATACGAATGCGATCGCGCAGTTCTTTGGTGGCGGCATCGGTGAAGGTCACCACGAGGATTTGCGGCGGCAGTAACTCGCGGCCAAACCCGGCGGCATCACCGCCATGGCCTAGAACCAGACGCACGTACAACGCCGAGATGGTGAAGGTCTTGCCGGTGCCAGCGCTGGCTTCGATCAGTTGGCTGCCGCGCAATGGGAAGCGCAGGGCTAGGGATGCGGTTTGCTGCTGAGCGTCGGTCATGCGCTGGCTCCTTCGCTGGACAGAGACTGCCAAGGCGCCTCGACAATAGGTTTGTACAGCGCTTCGCACCAGCCGACGAATTCTTCGCTTTCCAGCAATGCATCGAAATCCGGGAACTGCCGAGCGAGCGCAGTGCTTTCTCGACGCTCACCGCCTGTGGTTTGGCCATCGCCTTCGTAAGCCTTGCGGGCGGCGGCTTCGGCTTTGCTGGTATCGGTCTGACCCAACCAGGCGAATGCGGTTTTGACTGCAACAGGCAAAGGCCGCTGCATGCCGGATAGCCACGCGGTGAGCAGGTCGTTCAGCGCGTTGGTGGCGAGGGTTCTATCCAGTGGGTCGAGTAACAGGGTTTCGTCACTGGCGACCAAGGCGGTGCTCAGTGGCAGCCCGCACGCGCAGCCCACCAGATGCAGGACCCAAGGGCGAATCAAGCGATGCCATTTGCGGGACTTCTTGCCGCCAATGGAATTGGGAATGGCGGTGATCAGCAGGTATCCGCCTTGGGCATTGCGATGCAGCCCACCCAACCAGCCTTCCAGGCTCACGCCTTGATGGGCATGGCTGACGGGCAGCGCACTGCTCAGCGGTTCGGGCCAGAGGTGCAGCAGACTGTGGTAACGCTGCAATAAATCAGGCAGCGGCTCGATCAGTTCCTGTTGCAAGCTGGCGCCGAAGCCCGCCATGGGCAGCAAACCGCTGCCTTGCAGTTTCACCGCCTGGGCTTGCAGGGCTTGGTCACTGTGTTCGGTGCGAGTCAGTGCGGCATTCAGCAAACTGTCGCTCAAGCTATAACGCTCAAGGGCATCAAGCACGAAAGGCTCTTCGTCGGCCAAAGGGGCTTCTGCCACTTCGAAGTAAATCTTCAGACGCTGGCTGAAGAAGTGTTTGACCGGGTTGCGCAGGAAATCTTGCAACTGGGCGAGGTTCAGCGGTTCATCCTGCTTGTGGGGGATGAGCGCTGTCGTTATGGCCGGGCCAGGGTTGGCTTCGTGCAAAACCTGCCATTCACGGGCGAAGCTGAACAGGTTTTCGCTGTTCTCATGGAAGTACTGGGCACTGAATGGCTGCAGCGGATGCTCAAGGGTCAGGTCATGTAACAGCTGCTGGCCGGGATCACGCTTTTTGCTGTCCATGGGTTCAATAGCGTGGGCCAGTTTCCAGCCGGCGGACAGGTGATCGCGCAACTGCCCCACCAACACCGACGGCGGCCGCTCGCTGTTGTCGCGAATGCTGCGCCCTACCCAACTGATGTACAGCTGGTCCCGAGCCGACAGCACTGCTTCCAATAGAAGGTACCGATCATCTTCACGGCGGGAGCGGTCACCGGGCCGGTAATCGCTGCCCATCAAATCGAAGTCCAACGGCGGCTGAGCGCGGGGATAGTCGCCGTCGTTCATGCCCAGCAGACACACCAGCTTGAAGGGGATGGCGCGCATGGGCATCAGGGTGCAGAAATTGACGGAGCCCGCCAGGAAGCGTTGCGACAGCCGACCTTGATCAAGCCCGGCCAGCCAGGCTTCGCGGACGACAGTGAGTGGTAACTCGTCCTGCAGGCCTACCGCTTCGCAGGTTTCCAGCCAGGTCTCGCGCAACTGCTCCAACTGGGCCAGCAGGTAATCGTCGTGCTCGCTGTCGGCGAGGAAAAACAACTGCAACAGCGCCTGCAGACGCAGGCCCCAGTCTTGGGCGATGGCCGCAGAAGAGAGCTCGCTATGGGCCACTTGCAGGGCATCGATCAATGCCACTAGCGGGCCGATCAGCGCAGCATCCAGGCCGCCGATTTCGTCGTAGGGTTCAATACCGTCGCAGGCGGCACCAGCTCCGACGGCATAGCCCAGCAACATGCGACGCAGGCCAAAATGCCAGCTGTTCTGCTCAAGCTCGGCAGGCAAACCCAGGCTTTCACGTTGGGTTGCGTTAAGGCCCCAACGTATGCCTGCGCCTTCGATCCAGCGATGCAGCGTAGGCAGGTCGCGCTCCTGAATCTTGAAGCGAGCGCGCAATGCAGGAACATCCAGCAGGTCGAGAATCTCACTGACCGGGAAGCGGCTGTCCGGGATCTTTAGCAGGTGCTCTACAGCGATCAATAATGGCTCGCGACCGCGCTGACCCTGGTCTGCAAGGGTGAAGGGGATGAAACGTCGGTCATCACGTTCAAGCTGACCGAATACGGCGCGAATGTGCGGCGCGTAGCTGTCGATGTCCGGGACCATGACGATGACATCACGGGGACGAAGGTTAGGGTCTTTGCTGAACCGGGCGAGCAACTGGTCGTGAAGGATCTCGACTTCGCGCTGAGCACTGTGAGCGACATGAAAGCGTATTGAGCGGTCAGTTGCTTTGTCTACGGCGGGCCAGATTGCGCGGGTTTCGTCGAGTGGGCGCAGTTCGAGGATGTCGTCCTGCAACTGGTTAAGGATGGTCTTGGGATCAGCCTCGCTAAACAGATCGATCCGACCATCCTTGAATGCGGAGCGATAGCTGCCGGGATCGTCGTGGCTATCGAGCAAGTTGATGTAGTCTCGACCTTGCTTGCCCCATGCAGCTAACAGCGGATGAGCATGTTGATGCAGGGCCTGTGGATCGAGCACAACCGGCATACCCGACTTGCGCGCCTGACGCTTGTATTGGTGCCGTAACAGGTCTTTATCGGCGACGATGTCGGCCCAATGGTGACGGCAAGGATTATGAACGCAAAGCAGCACCTGGCTGAATCTGGCCAGACCGGCCAAGGCTTCGAGTGCCTGAGCGGGCAGCGATGAAATACCAAACACGATGACTCGGGGCGGCAATCCTGCTGGCGATTCGTGGAGGCTTGTAATGCGCTCGATAAAGCGCTGATGAACACCCGCACGGCTCTGAGCCATGCCTTGCTCTCCGACATCCAGCAACAACGCGCGCCAGAGTTCAGCCTGCCAGCAATTGGCGGGTGTCAGCGGCTTGGCTTCACCTCGCACGTTTCGCAGTTGGTGGCGGCCAGCGGCCCAGTCTTCCAGCCAGTCGGCGCGATAGACCTGATACTGGTCAAACAGGTCTGCCAGACGTTCTGAGAGTTGATAGCGCTTGCGCAGGTCGGAGTCGTTGGTCAGGAACCGGCGCAGTGGCTCGAAGTGCGGTTGATCAATAAGCGCCGGGAGCAGGCGCATTAACCGCCAGGTCAGAGGAGCTTTGTCCAGTAACGAGGTTGCCGGAATCTCGTCCTTGCCCAACACGGATCGATACAACTGCCACATGAAGCTGCCAGGCAGTTGTACGTCTATCGCCGCTGCAATCCCGCATCCTCCCAGATCTTCGTCTGCAGCGTCTTCAGCCAGGGCCAGCTTCAGCCACTGGGCAATGCCGTTGCTCTGCACCAGTGCGACTTCGTTCTCCAATGGCGATAGTGGATACCGGCGCATCCAGGACACAACCAGACTGCGCAGATCATCCAGGCGATTGCCGTGAACGACCATAAAACCGGCGCTGAGAGAGGTTGTAACGGGCATGGGTGCTTCCTTGGCTGGACGAAAACCTAAGGCCGAACCTTAACGCAAAATGGGGTGGCCGTTGGGTTGGATTTGTGTGGGGAGCGGGTGGAGGCGGTACTACTGTAGGAGCTGCCGAAGGCTGCGATAGCGGTCTGCCTGATACACCGCAATTCGCAGCCTGCGGCAGCACCTACAGGCGGTGTGATGTTTTCCGAGCAGACAAACAAAACCCCTGAACGCGTAAGCGATCAAGGGTTCTGGAATTTAATCTTGACGATGACCTACTCTCACATGGGGAAACCCCACACTACCATCGGCGATGCATCGTTTCACTGCTGAGTTCGGGATGGGATCAGGTGGTTCCAATGCTCTATGGTCG
>NZ_UUOC01000001.1 GCF_900590755.1 Pseudomonas viridiflava
TATGTTGGCCTGAAATGCATATCTGTTGTGGGACCGGCCGGGCGGCGCTCCGCTTTAGCCGGGAAGACGGTATTTCAGGCGATCAATCTCGGGCGGGTGTACCGGCCTCTTCCCGGCTAAAGCGGAGCGCCGCCCGGCCGATCCCACATAGAAACGCGGTCGTCTGTGGGAGCGAGCTTGCTCGCGAATCAGGCGCTGCGCGCTGCGGTCTGGCAGATACACCGCGTCATCGTTCTTCGTGAGCAAGCTCGACTCCCCCAAAATCAACTGCAGCCGTTGGAATCGCTTTACCGCGCCAACCACCCCCCATCAATATTCCACGCCGCGCCGCGCACCTGGCTGCCAGCCTCGCTGCACAGGAACAGCACCAACTCTCCCAATTGCGATGGCGTCACGAATTCCAGCGAGGGTTGCTTCTCGGCCAGCAGGTCGTGCCGGGCCTGATCAGGGTCGCCGCTGACTGCTGCACGGTCGTCAATCTGCTGCTGCACCAAGGGCGTCAATACCCAGCCGGGGCAGATCGCGTTGCAGGTGATGGGGGTTGTTGCGGTTTCCAGACCTACAACTTTGGTGAGGCCGATCACCCCATGTTTAGCGGCAACATAGGCCGACTTGCCAGTGGAACCCACCAGGCCATGGACGGACGCAATATTGATGATCCGCCCCCAGTTTTTGCTGCGCATGCCGGGCAGGCACAGGCGGGTGCTATGGAACACCGAAGACAGGTTGATGGCGATGATGGAATCCCAGCGCTCGACGGGAAATGCTTCGACCGCGTCCACATGCTGAATGCCAGCGTTGTTGATCAGAATGTCGACTCCACCGAACTGACGCTCGGCGTAGGCAATCATGTCGGCGATCTCTTCAGGCTTGCTGACGTCCGCCGGATGATGCCCCACTTTGCCGCCGAATTTCCCCACCTCGGCAACCACCGCCGAGGCATCGCCGAAACCATTGAGAATCAGGTTAGCGCCAGCCTTGGCCAGGCTCAACGCAATACCCAGACCGATGCCGCTGGTGGAGCCGGTAACCAATGCCGTTTTACCTTGCAGACTCATATTCAGTGCCTCACACAATGCCAGTGGCGTAGAAGGTGCCAATCACCACAAATACCGCCAGGGTCTTGATGATGGTGATGCCAAAGATGTCTTTGTAAGCCTCGCGGTGGGTCAGGCCGGTGACCGCCAGCAGCGTGATCACTGCGCCGTTGTGCGGCAGGGTATCCATGCCGCCGCTGGCCATGGCCGCCACCCGATGCAGGACTTCCAGTGGAATGTTCGCGGCGTTTGCGGCGCTGATGAAGGTATTGGACATGGCGGCCAGGGCGATGCTCATGCCGCCCGAGGCGGAACCGGTAATCCCGGCCAGCAAGGTCACGGTAATCGCTTCGTTGACCAGCGGGTTGGGAATGCTTTTCAGCCAGTCGGCCAGCACCAGAAAGCCCGGCAACGACGCGATCACCGCACCAAAGCCATATTCGGAGGCGGTGTTCATGGCGGCCAGTAACGCGCCGCTGACTGCACTTTTACTGCCTTCGGCGAGTCGGCTTTTGATGGCGCTGAAGCCAAACGCCAGGACCATGAGAATCCCTACCAGCAGCGCAGCTTCCACCGCCCAGATGGCGGTCAGCTTGGCGATTTCGGTTTGAATCGGTGTCGCCATGCCCGGCAGCGCCAGGGTGTGGGTCTTGCCGTACCACTGGGGGATCCACCAGGTGAACAACAGGTTCATGACACCCACCAGCAACAGCGGGGAAAGGGCGATCCACGGATTGGGCAGCTTGATGTCTTCCGCCGTTTCCGGCTCATTGCGCAGTTCGGTGCCGTAGCCTTCGCCCGCGCGTTGCGCCTTGTTGCGTTGCCGTTGCAGGTACAGCATGCCCGCGCAGAACACGAAAATGGTGCCAATTACACCCAACCAAGGCGCGGCCCAGGCCGTCGTGTTGAAAAAGGTCGTGGGGATGATGTTCTGGATCTGGGGCGTGCCGGGCAGTGCGTCCATGGTGAACGAGAACGCGCCCAGGGCGATGGTTGCCGGTATCAGGCGCTTGGGAATATCACTCTGGCGAAACATCTCCGCCGCAAACGGATACACCGCGAACACCACCACAAACAGTGATACACCGCCGTAGGTGAGCAGTGCACAGACCAGCACGATGACCAGCATGGCCTGGCGGGTGCCGAGCACGCCAATGGCCGCAGCAACGATGGCTCGGGAAAAACCTGACAGCTCGATGAGTTTGCCGAACACGGCACCCAGCAAGAACACCGGAAAGTACAGCTTGATGAAGCCGACCATCTTGTCCATGAACACGCCGGTGAAGGCGGGCGCCACAGCCGATGGGTCAGTGAGTAATACCGCACCGAGGGCGGCGATGGGGGCAAAGAGGATAACGCTGTAGCCACGGTAAGCAGCAAGCATCAACAGCGCGAGGGCTGCCAAGGCAATGATCACACTCATTGAGTGTCTCCTGGCCTGGGATCGCGGCGAACTCAGAGGCTGCCGAAGGCGCTCTGTACGGCTCGCTGAAATCCTGCGGCATATTGTTATTGTTTTCGGCTGCGGCGGTGCCGCCCATTGGGTATAGCGGGTTTCGTGCCAAGCGGCTAACTGATTGAATTTGCTGAGGTTGTTCTATTGCAGTGGGCATGTAATCAGGTTGGCAGTCTCCAAAGGGAGACGCACGCCCAGGCAGGCTTGCGTTCGGTCAATGAGTACACCATGGCAAAGTTTGCAGTAGAGCTTTCGGCCTAGGTTTTCTGAAAGTCTCAATCTGAAGACGCAAGTCTCTTTATAGAGACTCTGCAATGCCCAGCGCGGCCATCTTCTTATAAAGCGTCGAGCGCCCAAGTCCGAGTTGGCTGGCGGCGTCTACTACGTTGCCTGCGCACTGCACCAATGCCTGTTCGATCACCTGGCGGTCAAAACGCTGACGGGCCTGGCTGAAGGTTTCAAAGGTTGCCGGTTCCGAATGAAGATGGGTGCGACAGGTCAGCGGGACCAGATTGCCGATAGCGGCTCGGATTTCCCTTGCGTTGAGCAGCAGGTCATCGCTGAGCAACGCGGCGCGCTCCAGCACATTGCGTAATTCCCGGATGTTGCCGGGCCAGGCGTGTTGTGCAAGGAGTGCCAGCGCGCTGCCTTCCAATTCGTGCTGGCTGCGCAGCTCTTCCAGAATCGCTTCGCTGAGCGCGGGCAGATCATCCAGCCGCTCCCTCAAGGGCGGGACCTGAATGGGCAGCACGCTCAAGCGGTAATACAGATCCGCACGAAATTCGCCGCGTTTGATGGCCGCTTCAAGGTCTGTGGAGGTGGCGGCAATCAGTCGGATATCGCTGCGGACCACCTCGTTGGAGCCCACCGGTTCGTACTCTTTTTCCTGAAGGACCCGCAACAGCTTGCTTTGCAAGGGCAGGGGCATGTCGCCGATTTCATCGAGAAACAGGGTGCCGCCCTGAGCGATCTGCAACTTGCCGGGACGGGCTTTGCGGTCGGCGCCGGTGAATGCGCCGGGAGCCGTGCCGAAGAACTCCGCTTCAAGCAGGGTTTCCGGAATTGCAGCACTGTTGATACTGACAAATGCCTTGTGCGCCCGGGGCGAGGCGCTATGAATGGCGTGGGCCAGCAGCTCTTTGCCGGTGCCTGTCTCGCCGAGCAGCAGCACCGGAGAATCGGCGCTGGCGCTGCGACGGGCGCGGCGTTTGACCTCCAGGCTGGCGGCGCTGGTGCCGATGAAATGGGCGAAGCTGTACTTGGCCTGGCGGGCGCGCAGCAGAGAGCGGGTCGAGGCCAACTCTTCCTGCATGCTCAGGTAACGTTTGAGCAGCGGCGAAAGGGCCTGGAGTTCATCGAAGAGGGCAAAGCCGATAGCGCCGATCAAGTCACCGGCGTCATCATGGATCGGCAGGCGCATGACCACCAGCGGGTCCTTGGCGGTGTCCATCATGTCCAGCAGGATCGGTCGGCCATTGGTCGCGACCTGGCGTAACAGGCTGCCAGGTATGACCTTTTCACAAGGCTGACCCAAGGCAACGCTTGAGTCCTGCAGGCCGAAACGTCGGGCGTAACGCTCGTTGATCCAGACGATATTGGCGTCTTTGTCGACAATCACGGTTCCTTCGCTGGACTGTTCGATGATTTCGAACAGGGACCGAATCGCCAGTTGTCTGACGCTCAGGTAATCATTGAGGCTGTGGCTTTCTTTCATAGGGTTTTTCATGGAGGGTTCCGTCGTTTGAAACCGGCGTCTGGCCGCACAGAATGCCCTTGTCTAGTTGAAACCCGGATGCGCTGCCGCCAGCAATTCCCTGGTGTAAGGGTGCTGAGGCGAGTCGAACAGGTCGTGACTGGCGCCCCGTTCGACTACTTTGCCGTCCTTGACCACGATCACATCGTGAGCAAGAGCCCTGACCACGGCCAGATCGTGGCTGATAAACAGATACGTCAGGCCATGCTTTTCCTGTAATTGGCGCAACAATGCCACCACTTGCTTCTGTACCGTGCGATCCAGCGCCGAGGTCGGTTCGTCCAGCAGGATCAGTGCCGGCTTGAGCACCAGCGCTCTGGCAATGGCGATGCGTTGCCGTTGCCCACCGGAAAACTCGTGGGGATAACGATGCCGGCTCTGTGGGTCGATGCCCACTTCCTCCAGTACACGAATGACCTCGACTTCGCATTGCACCGGGTCCAGTTCGCTATGCACTTCAAGCCCCTCGCTGATGATCTGCGCCACCGACATCCGCGGACTGAGGCTGCCGTAGGGGTCCTGAAACACCACTTGCATCTGCTTGCGCCAGGGCTGCATCTGCTTCTGATTCAGGCCATCAATACCCTTACCCTGAAAGCGGATACTGCCACGCGATTCAAGAAGGCGCAGGATTGCCTGACCAAGTGTCGATTTTCCGGAGCCCGATTCCCCAACAATTCCGAGGGTTTTACCCCGTTCGATGCTCAGGCTGATGTCATCCACGGCTTTGAGGTATTCCTTGTGGCGGCGGAAAATGCCGCCGCCCAGGGAGAACCAGACGCGCAGATTATCCACTTCCAGAACCTTTTCCCGACTGTCCCGGGGCAGCGGTTCGCCAGCAGGCTCGGCATCGAGCAAGAGCTTGCTATACGGGTGCTGTGGCTGCTTGAACAGCGAGTGGCAGTTGGACTGCTCGACGATTTCCCCGGCGCGCATCACGCACACCCGCTGGGCGATGCTGTGTACCAGATTCAGATCATGGCTGATCAGCAGCAGTGACATGTTCAGACGTTCCTGCAATTGCTTGAGCAGCAGCAGAATCTTGCGCTGCACCGTGACGTCCAGTGCAGTGGTCGGTTCATCCGCAATCAGCAGTTCCGGCTCGCATGCCAGGGCCATGGCGATCATGACCCGCTGTCGCTGCCCGCCGGACAGCTCGTGGGGGTAGGCTTTGAGGCGTTTCTGCGGGTGTTGAATGCCCACCAGCTCCAGCAGCTCCAGAATCCGTTTTTGCGCCCCGCGACCGGTCATGCCTCTGTGCACCAGCAGGGTTTCGCCGATTTGTTTGGCGACCGTATGCAGCGGATTGAGGGACGTCATCGGCTCCTGGAAAATCATCGCAATGCGGTTGCCCCGCAGCTCGCGCAGGGTCTTGCCGTCGGCACCGAGCAGTTGCTGGCCACGATAAGTGATGCTGCCGGTGCTGAGTGTGCCGGTGGTGGGCAGCAGTTGCAGGATCGAGTGTGCGGTCACCGACTTGCCGGACCCGGATTCACCCACCAGCGCCAGGCATTCACCTGCGCGGATGTCCAGGCTCAGGTTGCTGACCACCGTCTGACCATTGAAGGCGACGCTGAGGTCGCGGATTTCGATCAGGTTGTCCGACATTTCAAGACCTCGGGTCGAAGGCATCGCGCAGCGCCTCGCCAATGAAAACCAGCAGCGACAGGATCAACGCCAGGGTGAAGAAAGCGGTCAAGCCCAGCCATGGCGCTTGCAGATTCTGTTTACCCTGGGCGATCAGCTCTCCTAGCGAGGCGCTGCCCGCAGGCATGCCGAAGCCGAGGAAATCCAGAGCGGTCAGGGTCGATATCGCACCGGTCAGAATGAAGGGCAGATAGCTCAAGGTCGCGTTCATGGCATTAGGCAGGATGTGGCGCATGATGACCTTGCGATCCCCAAGGCCAAGCGCCCGGGCGGCCTTGACGTATTCCAGATTGCGGCCGCGCAGAAACTCTGCCCGTACCACATCCACCAGCGCCAGCCATGAAAACAGCGCCATGATCCCCAACAGCCACCAGAAGTTGGGCTCGACGAAGCCGGAAAGGATGATCAGCAGATACAGCACCGGTAAGCCCGACCACACCTCCAGCAAGCGCTGGCCAATCAGGTCGACCCAGCCACCGTAATAACCCTGCAGGGCGCCAGCGGCAATGCCGATCAGCGCGCTGATGGCCGTCAACGCCAGCGCAAACAGGATCGAAACCCGTGCCCCGAAAATCACCCGCGCCAGTACGTCCCGGGCCTGATCGTCAGTGCCCAGCCAGTTCTCCGCGCTCGGCGGGCTGGGTGCAGGGCGATGCAGTTCATAGTTCGGTGTGTCGTCGCTGAAAGGAATAGGCGGGAAGAGCATCCAGCCTCCACCTTTGCCAATCAGCTCCCGGACGTAATCGCTGCGGTAGTCCGGCTGAAAGGGCAACTGACCGCCAAACTCTCGTTCGGTGTAGCGCTTGAGTGCCGGGAAATACAACGAGCCCTGATAGCTCACTACCAGAGGTTTGTCGTTGGCGATCAGTTCGCCGCCAAGACTTAACAGAAACAGTCCGCAAAACAGCCACAGCGACCACCAGCCACGGCGGTTATTGCGAAAGCGATCCAGGCGGCGCTGGGCCAGCGGAGAAAGTCTGCGCATCAGACGTTCCTCGCACTGAAGTCGATTCGTGGGTCTACCAGGGTGTAGCAGATGTCACCCACCAGTTTGATCAGCAAGCCGAACAGCGTGAAGATGAACAGCGAGCCGAACACCACCGGGTAGTCTCGGGATACAGCAGCTTCATAGCTCATGCGGCCCAGGCCATCGAGGGAAAAAATCACTTCGATCAACAACGAACCGGCGAAGAACACGCTGATGAAGGCCTGGGGGATACCCGCGACCACCAGCAGCATGGCATTGCGGAATACATGACCGTACAGCACCCGGCGTTCACTCAGGCCTTTGGCCCGGGCCGTCACCACATACTGGCGTGTCACCTCATTGAGAAAAGAGTTCTTGGTGAGGATGGTCAGCGTTGCAAAGCCACCAATCACCAGCGAAGACACGGGTAACACCAAGTGCCAGAAGTAGTCGGCAATCTTGCCGGTCATGCTCATCTGCTGGAAATTCTCCGAGACCAGCCCGCGTACCGGGAACCAGCTCAGCGAGGTGCCGCCTGCGAAAACCACGATCAGCAGCATGGCGAACAGGAAGGCTGGCATGGCGTAGCCGATGATGATCGCGGTGCTGCTCCAGATGTCGAAGTGGCTGCCGTGCTTGACGGCTTTGCGAATTCCCAAGGGGATTGAAACCAGGTAAGTGAGCAGGGTGGCCCAAAGCCCCAGGGAAATGGAGACCGGCATTTTTTGCAGGATCAGATCGGTCACGCTGGCACCGCGAAAGAAACTGTTGCCGAAATCCAGCTGTGCGTAGTTTTTCAGCATCAGCCACAGGCGTTCATGCAGGGGTTTATCGAAACCGTATTGGTGCTCGATTTCCTTGATCAGTTTCGGGTCCAGGCCCCGTGCGGCGCGGGACGGGCTGCTGTTGACCGATTCGGCGGGCGCGCTGCCGACACTGGCATTGGCGCCACCGATGCCTTGCAGCCGAGCGATGGCCTGTTCAACAGGCCCGCCGGGAGCGGCCTGCACAATGAAAAAGTTGACCAACAGAATGCACAGCAAGGTTGGAATGATCAGTAACAGCCGTCGCAAGAGATAACCGAGCATCTACTTCATCTCCGAAGCGATGGCCGAAGCACCGCGTTTGGCCGCAAATTGCTCATTGGTCAGTGGCGTGGGGCTGACTTCCCACCACGTCTCGATAGCCTCGGCATTGCTGGCCTGCACTTTGGGAATGCCAAAACGGTTCCACCACAGGGTCGAAGAGCCGGGCGGGTAATAGTTCGGAATCCAGTAGTAGCCCCATTGCAGGACGCGGTCCAGGCAGTGAGCGTAATCGACCATGGTGGATTTCTGGTCGGCGGCGACGAGCCCGGCAATCAAGGTGTCCACGGCCGGGTCCTGCAGGACCATATAGTTGCTTGAGCCTGGCTCCCGAGCGCCCTTTGAACCGAAGTTGTTGTAAAGCTCCATCCCGGGCGAGGTCGACACTGGATAGCCGGTGACGATCATGTCGTAGTCTCGCGCCATGACTCGATTGATGTACTGGGCTGAATCGATGCGTCGGATATCGAAGCTCACGCCGATCTGCGCCAGATTGCGTTTGTAGGGCAGCAGGATTTTTTCAAAGCCCGGTTGCGCGTTAAGGAAGGTGAAGGCGAGCGGCTCACCCTTGGCATTGACCAGGTGATCGCCTTCCGGCCTCCAGCCAGCGTCTTCCAGCAGAGCCAGGGCCTGAAGCTGTTTGTCGCGGATAAAGCCGGTGCCGTCGGTCTTGGGTGTATGAAAGACCGTATCGAAAACCTCGGGTGGCACTTTATTCCGCAGAGGCTCCAGGATTTTCAGCTCGGCAGGTGTGGGCAGCTCGGAGGCGGCCAGCGCGGAGTTGGAAAAGTAGCTGTTCTGGCGGATGTACATGTTGCGCATCATCTGCCGGTTGGTCCATTCGAAATCCCAGAGCATGGCCAGCGCCTGGCGCACCCGACGATCCTGAAACATCGGCCGGTCCAGATTGAAGACAAACCCTTGCGAACTCTGCACGGCACCTTTGGCCAGGTGGGCTTTCTGCAGTAACCCGTCAGTCAGCGCCGGGCTGTCGTAAAGAATCGAATAGGCGGTGGCCGAATATTCCCGGTTGTAGTCATAAGCACCGCCCTTGAGCACCTGCCGCGCCACGTCGGTATCGCCGAAGTACTCGACGCTGAAGGTATCAAAGTTGTAAATCCCGCGATTGACCGGCAAATCCCTGGCCCACCAGTTCGGGTTGCGGGCGAAGGTGATACTGCGTCCCGGATCGACTTTGGCGACGGTATAGGGGCCGCTACCCAAAGGCGCTTCGAAGCCTGCGCCACTGGCAAAGTCCCGGCTTTTCCACCATTGCTCCGGCATGACCGGGATGGATGCCAGGTCCAGCGGCAGGCTGCGGTTTTCATTGCTTTTGAAGTCAAAGCGGATCTGGGTCGGCGATTCGACCTCAACCCCTTTGATGTCCTGAAATTCGGTGCGGTACGAGAGGCTCCCCTGCGTCATCAACAGGTTGTAGCTGTAGCGCACGTCCTCGGCCGTGATGGGCGTGTTGTCGGCAAAGCGTGCCTTGGGGTTAATGAAAAACCTCAGGGATAAACCGTCCGCGCCGCGCTCCATCTTTTCCGCCACCAGTCCGTAGACCGTGTAAGGCTCGTCCAGTGAGCGAACCGCCAAGGGCGAATAAACCATGCCATTGATTTGCGAAACCCCGGTGCCTTTGTCGATGTAGGGGATCAGATGATCAAACTGCCCGATCTCTTGCGCCGAACGCCGCATGCTGCCCCCTTTTGGCGCGTCGGGGTTCACATAATCAAAATGCTTGAAATCAACGGGATAGCGGGGCGCTTCACCATAGACCGTCAGGGCGTGTTGGGGCGTGGCAAGTGAGGTTTGCAGACCTGAAACCAGGGTCAGCATGACAGCGATCAGCGAGGTAGAAACAAAACGCATTACACGAATCCTGACTGATGTCCGCGGGCGACTATCAGGGTGAAGGGCATGGGTGATGAAGCCGTACAAAACAAGGTACCGGAACCCAGGCACGTTTGTAACCAGATGATGCGTTGCAAAGATGTCATCAATGCCTGTGGTGCACAAACGGGGGTTGTGCCAAAACATAGCAATTTGCTTGCCGTGTGTCTTTTGTAGGAGCGCACGAGCAGCGCGAGGCCGCGATGGCGGTGCGTCAGGTACTTCGCGATCGTTGATACGCCGGCTGTATGGTCGGTGCGCCCTGGATTGGTTGCCAACGAAACATTTTGGCGCTGCTGATTCTGGTTCCGTCCTGACGGCCGGGTCACTTTTGTCTAGGCGCTCTTGTTTTTTGGAGCAGACCAAAACCGTTGCGCTGGCGTCAGCCCCTGCCCCGCAGGGGTTCCACCCTCCGATACCGTGGTGTGGGCACGCGCCGAAGGGCCATCCCTGGCCCAGCGGCGCTCGCTCGGCATCCATGCCGAGCGACCCGCACCACGACACCTGCGCTCAGCCTCCCGACGCGCATTTAGCGGTGTCCATGAGATCGCGACAGAAAAAGCAAAAGCAAATCTGCTTTGCAGATTTCCGACACCACTTTCCTATAGGGATCCGTTTCCTGACGCGTTGCCCACAAGTTTCTGGCCTTGTTAAACAAAAACGGCCCGCTTCTCAGCGGGCCGTTCTGGTCATCAACTGCGAGGCATCAATCCTGGCGGCTGGTGACTTCCAGCAGGTGATAGCCGAACTGGGTTTTCACCGGGCCTTGCACAACATTGACTGGCGCGCTGAATACGACGGTGTCGAATTCCTTGACCATTTGACCTGGGCCGAACGAGCCCAGATCGCCGCCTTGACGGCTGGAAGGGCAGCTTGAGTTGGATTTCGCGACTTCGGCAAAATCAGCACCGCCTTCGATCTGAGCCTTGAGTTCGTTGCACTTTTCTTCGCTGGAAACAAGGATGTGGCGGGCAGTGGCTTTAGCCATGGGGAGTTACTCCTGTCAAAAAAAAGAAAGAGCCTACCGGATTAAGGGACGCATTTGCGATAAAAGTTCCAGCCAAAGGGTGTCTGGTCGAGGTGCACTGTCTCTTTTATGACATTCCCTGGCGATACCGGCCCACGCTTATCTGTAGCGCAGCCTTTGCACCGCGTCTCGCAGCAGCGCTTCGGTTGCATCCCAGCCGAGACAACCGTCGGTCACTGAAACGCCGTAGCGCATCGAAGAACTGATGGGCTGGCACCCTTCGAACAGATGGCTCTCCAGCATCATTCCGATCAGCGATCGATCGCCTTGCAGCCGTTGAGTAAGCACATCATTGAAGATGTGTGGCTGACGCAGCGGGTCTTTGCCACTGTTGGCGTGGCTGCAATCGACCATGATGCGTTCGGCAATGCGGTTTCTGGTCAGACCGTCGCGCACCTGAGCCACGCTCTGCTGGTCGTAGTTCGGGCCTTTGTTACCGCCGCGCAGGACGATATGGGTGTCCCGGTTGCCTTGGGTTTCGATGATGGCCGGATGTCCATGACGGTCCATGCCGAAGTGGCGATGGCTATGGGCGGCAGAGCGCATGGCATCGCTGGCAACTGCAACGCCGCCATCGGTGCCATTCTTGAAACCAACTGGCATGGGCAGGCCGCTGGCCATTTCCCGATGGATTTGTGATTCGGTCGTGCGCGCACCGATGGCCACCCAGCTCAGCACATCGTCGAAGTAGCCCGCTGCCATGGGTTGCAGGATTTCGGTGGCAATGGGTAGGCCCAGCCGCAGCATTTCCAGCATCAGGTGGCGTGAAAGCGTCAGGCCCTGAGCCATGTCGTCACTGCCATCAAGCAGTGGATCGTACGCCAGACCTTTCCAGCCGACGGTTGTGCGGGGTTTTTCGACGTAGGCCCGCATTACCAGCAGCATCTGATCGCTGACCCCAGCGGCAAGCTCCGCCAGGCGTTCGGCGTATTCCAGAGCGGACTGAGGGTCGTGGATCGAGCACGGGCCGACGATAACCAGCAGGCGCGTGTCTTCGCCATCAAGGATCGCGCGCACCGCACGTCGATGTGCGGACACTTGCTCGCTCAACGCGGCGCTCAGGGGCAATCGGGATTTGAGTTGCAGCGCACTGGGCAGACGCTGGGGTGCCGGGAGGCTGTCGAGCACGGTGAGGCTGGAGGGCGACAGGTCGGATGGCTTTACTGCGACGGACGAATTCATGGTTTCTGCTTCCTGGGGCTGGCGGGGTCAATCCCGCTCAGCCCTACTGGGGTGTTCGACAAAGTGTCGTAGGGTCGTTCTGTAATGTGTCGCCACCTGAAAGTGACCGGTCGGAGGCGGCTGCTGGTCCCGAACGGAGGGTGCTAAATCGCCAGGCGTAGCAGAAGTCGGAGCGGTAATAAGTGCGGTAAGTCATGGGTGAATCCTCGTGTTCAATTCAAAATTTCAAAGTTTGTGGGAGCCAGAAAAACAAAACCCCCGGTCGGGGAGCCGACCGGGGGTAGAGAATTCTCTGGTTGGCGTCCCCTTGATATGGGCGCCGTTTGGGTATCAGGCGCGCCAGTGGCTATACCAATACCCAAAATAAAAGCTGCGGTTTACAACAGCGTCGTCCGAACCAACAGACACAGCCGCACGTGCAACCAGGCATTGAACGCCGGTCTGCAATAGGGTCTGTGAAGGTGATGGCAACATGCTGTATCTCCGTTTTGGTTCGGCGAGCTTACTGCAGCCGAGCGTCAGATTTCAATGACAACTATCAATAAAGTTGCAGCAATCAAGTTGCAGAAGGCCCGAAAGCATTCGTTTGGATAGCTGCGTATGCGCATGAATTTAACAATGGCTTGATTGAGCACGGCGGGCGGGTACTGCAGCAGGTAAAGGCCGCGCGGATGTACTACTCCGATGCTGCCTCAGCCTGTGATTCAGGAGCGCTGGGAATGCTGCCGATCTTCATGCCCAACAGCACCGCGACCTTATGCGCTTCACCGCGCCGACCCTTCTTGCGACCTGAAAGCACTTGATAAGTCGTCGCCGGGTCAATGCTGTTCTCACGAGCAAACTCTTGAACAGATTTGCCTTGTTGTTCAAGCCACTCCTTGGCTTGTGCAGCGGTACGTATTCCGGGCATAGTTCAAAACCGTTCAAATCAGTTTAATTTTATCTCGATTCTACCATTCGTAAGGATGGGGTCAACAGGAATACGCATTCAAATGAGTGGAATTGGTTCCCGACTAAGAAAAGAAAGAGAACGCTTGGGCTTATCTCAGCGAGCTTTCGGCGAAATCGGTGGTGTGGAGGCTAATGCTCAAGGCAAGTACGAAAGCGGCGACCGTGCGCCGAAAGCAGATTACCTGGCCGCCGTCGCAGCCAAGGGCGTGGATATCTTGTTTGTCCTGACCGGAAAACCGACTCCGGTCCCCGTAGACAATCTCAGTAATTCTGAGGAAAAAGTGCTGGGTAGCTATAGAACGCTGCACAAGGAAGATCAGGATGCGATCAAGCGACTGACCACGACCATGGCTGAGTTGTCGGCGTCCTACGCCGTCAAATCGAAGTCCGATACCCGGGAAGACAACTGAAAACAAGCTAAGCAGCAGCGCCTTTGTCAGCTGTCTGCATGTAAATGAGAGCCAGACTTTGCATTACGCTAGGTCCGGCTCTTTGTTTTTGATATGGTGACCAGCATTCGTTATGACCGCTGCGCGAGGTGTCCGCTTGATTAAGGTGCTAGTTGTTGATGACCATGATCTAGTCCGGACAGGAATCACCCGTATGTTGGCCGACATAGACGGCCTGCAGGTCGTGGGGCAGGCCGATTCGGGTGAGGAATCACTGAAGAAGGCCCGTGAGCTGAAACCGGATGTGGTACTGATGGACGTCAAGATGCCTGGCATCGGCGGTCTTGAAGCCACGCGCAAGATGTTGCGCAGCCATCCCGAGATCAAAGTGGTGGCGGTTACGGTGTGTGAGGAAGACCCGTTTCCTACTCGCTTGCTTCAGGCAGGAGCGGCCGGCTACATGACCAAAGGCGCAGGCCTTGCTGAAATGGTCCAGGCCATTCGCCTGGTGTTTGCCGGGCAACGTTACATCAGCCCGCAAATCGCCCAGCAATTGGCGCTGAAGTCTTTCCAGCCCCAGGAGAACAACTCTCCCTTCGACCTTCTGTCCGAGCGTGAAATCCAGATCGCTTTGATGATCGTCGGCTGCCAGAAAGTGCAGGCCATTTCCGATAAGCTATGCCTTTCTCCCAAAACCGTTAATACCTACCGTTACCGTATCTTTGAGAAGCTTTCGATCAGCAGCGATGTTGAGTTGGCTTTGTTGGCGGTACGTCACGGCATGGTCGATGCCAGCGCCTGAAATGAACCCACCGTTTGACCCCAGTGCTTTTCTTGCAACCTGTAGTGGCCGTCCTGGCGTGTATCGAATGTTCGATACCGAGGCCCGGCTGCTTTACGTGGGCAAAGCCAAAAATCTGAAAAACCGTCTGGCGAGCTACTTTCGCAAGACTGGTCACGCGCCCAAGACCAGCGCGCTCGTCGCACGTATCGCGCAGATTGAAACCACGATCACCGCGAACGAAACCGAAGCCTTGCTGCTTGAGCAGACGCTGATCAAGGAATGGCGTCCGCCGTACAACATCTTGCTGCGCGATGACAAATCCTACCCATACGTTTATCTGTCGGATGGCAACTTCCCGCGCCTGAGCATCCACCGTGGCGCGAAGAAAGCCAAAGGGCGCTATTTCGGGCCTTATCCCAGTGCCGGTGCGGTGCGCGAAAGTTTGAGCCTGATGCAGAAGACTTTTCTGGTCCGTCAGTGCGAAGACAGCTACTACAAGAACCGCACGCGGCCGTGCCTGCAATTTCAGATCAAACGCTGCAAAGGGCCTTGCGTCGGGCTGGTTGAGCCTGAGGTCTATGCCGAGGATGTGCGTCACTCGGTCATGTTTCTAGAAGGGCGCAGCAACACGCTGACTGACGAATTGAACGCCTCCATGGAAAAAGCCGCCATGAGTCTGGATTTCGAACGGGCTGCCGAGCTGCGTGATCAGATTGCGTTGCTGCGCCGGGTCCAGGACCAGCAAAGCATGGAAGGTGGCACTGGCGATGTGGATGTCGTGGCCGCCTTCATCAATCCGGGCGGCGCGTGTGTGCATTTGATCAGCGTGCGCGGTGGGCGGGTGTTGGGCAGCAAGAACTTTTTCCCTCAGGTTGGCATTGAGGAAGACGTGGGCGAAGTCATGTCAGCGTTTCTGTCCCAGTATTTTCTCGGTGGCGTGGACCGTGAACTGCCCAGCGAAGTGATCGTCAACGTGCTGCACGAAGATTTTCCGACGCTGATCGACGCCATCGAAGAGTCCCGCGGTCGTGAGTTGACGATCAGCCACCGGGTGCGCGGCACTCGTGCCCGCTGGCAGCAGATGGCTGTTACCAATGCCGAGCAAGCTTTGTCAGCGCGCCTGGCCAATCGACAACATGTCGCTGCACGTTTCGACGCGCTGGCCCAGGTACTGAACCTTGACGAGCCGCCGATGCGGCTTGAGTGTTACGACATCAGCCATTCCAGCGGCGAGGCGACCGTTGCGTCCTGCGTGGTGTTCGGGCCGGAAGGCCCCATCAAAGCCGACTACCGACGCTACAACATTGAAGGCATAACCGCTGGCGATGATTATGCAGCGATGCATCAGGCCCTGACCCGACGCTTCAGCAAAATCAAAGACGGCGAGGGCAAGCTGCCTGACATTCTGCTGGTGGACGGCGGCAAGGGACAATTGTCCATGGCCCGCGATGTGCTGAATGAACTGGCGGTTCCGGATCTGATCCTGCTGGGTGTGGCCAAAGGCGCGACGCGCAAGGCTGGTTTCGAAACCCTGTACCTGAACGACGCGGCCCATGAGTTCACCTTGCCCGGGGATTCTCCGGCGCTGCACTTGATCCAGCAGATACGGGACGAAGCCCACCGTTTTGCCATTACCGGACACCGGGCCCGGCGTGGCAAAACCCGGCGTACATCTACTCTCGAAGGTGTGGCGGGCGTGGGTCCGACAAGGCGTCGGGACCTGCTCAAACACTTCGGTGGATTGCAGGAATTGTCCCGTGCGAGCATCGAAGAGATAGCAAAAGCACCCGGAATCAGTAAAAAGCTTGCAGAGTCGATTTATGCAAACCTGCACAGCGAGTAGAATGCCCGCTCACCTCGTAGCAAGTTGTGCCGATGAATATCCCTAATCTGATCACTGTTCTACGTGTCCTCCTGATTCCGATCTTCATTTTGCTGTTTTACTTGCCGTATCACTGGAGCTACATGGCCGCCAGTTCGGTATTCGCCTTTGCAGCGGCAACCGATTGGCTGGATGGATACCTCGCACGCCGACTGGAGCAAAGCACGCCATTTGGCGCGTTTCTCGATCCCGTCGCCGACAAACTGATGGTTGCGGTTGCACTGGTATTGCTGGTGCAGGCTCACGCCAACATCTGGCTGACCCTGGCAGCGGCGGTCATCATCGGTCGCGAGATTGTCATTTCGGCGCTGCGCGAGTGGATGGCCGAGCTGGGTGCGCGGGCACAAGTGGCCGTGTCCAATCTGGGTAAATGGAAGACTGCGGCGCAGATGCTGGCCCTGGTCATTCTGTTGGCCAACCCGCCCGCATTCACGTTCTGGGTGTTGCTGGGTTACACGTTGCTGTTGCTGGCTGCCGGTTTGACCTTGTGGTCGATGGTCCAGTACCTGAGGGCAGCGTGGCCGCATCTGAAAACCACCACAGAGAAAAAATAAGTTTTTAAAACAAAGGGTTGACGGCGCTATTTGAATCGTTAGAATAGCGGCCATCACCAAGACGCGGGAATAGCTCAGTTGGTAGAGCACGACCTTGCCAAGGTCGGGGTCGCGAGTTCGAGTCTCGTTTCCCGCTCCAAACATAGCGTTTACAGAATTCAAATGAGCTCTGTAAACGATAGAAAAAAGGACCTTCGGGTCCTTTTTTTTCGTTTCTGCTCTAAATCTTTTCTCGTGATAACGCCTGCCTGCAATCTCAACCCTGTGGGATCGGCTTTAGCCGGGAAGAGGCCACTACGTCCACTGCATATGTGGAGGCCAAACTGGCGCTTTCCCGGCTAAAGCCGGTCCCACCGATCCATGTTCAGCGCTACTACGGCATCCCCAGCCAGTTAGGCAGCGCCAGCGAGATGAACGGCACGTAAGTGACCAGGATCAGGAACAGCAGCAGGATCGACAGCCAGGGCAGGGCAGCGCGAATGGTCTGGCCCAAGGTCAGCCCGGTCACCGCCGAGGTAACGAACAGGTTCAGGCCCACCGGCGGATGCACCAGCCCGATTTCCATGTTCACCACCATGATGATGCCCAGGTGGATGGGGTCGATGCCCAGCTTCATGGCGATCGGGAAGAAGATCGGCGCCAGAATCAGGATGATTGCCGACGGCTCCATAAAGCTGCCGGCCACCAACAGCACGATATTGACCATGATCAGGAAGCCAATCGGCGTCAGCCCTTCGGACAGCACCCAGGCAGTAATTTGCTGCGGGATCTGTTCAGTGGTCAGTACATGGGCGAACAGCATTGCGTTGGCAATGATGAACAGCAGCATGATCGTCAGCCTGCCAGACTCCAGCAAGACTTTCGGGCAGTCCTTGAGGCTCATGTCCTTATAGACGAACAGCGCGATAAAGGCCGAATACACGGCAGCCACCGCTGCGGCTTCAGTGGGGGTAAACATGCCGCTGTAGATCCCGCCCAGAATAATCACTAGCAACAGCAAGCCCCAGAAGGCCCGTTGCGCGGTATGCAACCACTCACGGAAGGTTGCGCGGGGCTGTGCCGGAAGTTTTTTCACTCTGGCGACGATGTAAATAACCACCATCAAGCTCAAGCCCAGCAGGATGCCGGGGATGACCCCTGCCATGAACAGCTTGCCCACGGAGGTTTCGGTGGCAGCGGCGTAGACCACCATGACAATCGACGGCGGAATCAGAATGCCCAGGGTACCGGCGTTACAGATGATCCCTGCGCCAAACTCCTTGGGATAGCCGGAACGCACCATCCCCGCAACGGCAATTGAGCCCACGGCTGCAACGGTTGCGGGTGAAGAACCCGACAATGCGGCGAACAGCATACAGGCCAGGACTGCCGCGATGGCCAGACCGCCGCGGATATGGCCGACACAGGCATTGGCAAAATCAATCAGCCTCTGTGCCACGCCGCCGGTGGTCATGAAGGCGCCAGACAACAGGAAAAACGGAATCGCCAGGAAGGTGTAGCTGTCGGAAGTTTCGAACAGCTTGATGGCCAGCGAACTCAGGGAATCGGGGCTGAACATCAGGATCGACACAGCCCCGGCAAGGCCCAGGGAAATCGCAATGGGCACGCCGAGGAACATGAAAACGAACAGCAGCAGGAACAGACAGATCACCGTCATCAGTGTTGCTCCTCTGCGGGGTTGGCCAGTTTGGTGGCTTCTGCGGCTTCATCCGCGAGCCCCAGACCGGTCTGTTGATGGGTGTAGATGCGATACATGATTTCCAGATAGCGGGCGATGATCAGGCCGAAGCCGATGGGGACAATGATCGCGATGTGACCGATCTTGATCCCGTAGCGATCCAGGTCTTCAGCACCGATGCCAGCGACCAGTATCGCGGTGACCCATTTGATGCTCGCCACCAGAAACAGCCCGGCGTAGGCCAGACAGCAGGCGCAGGCCAGCATTGCCAGCACGCGCTGGACGGGTCTGCTGGTTTTCTTGACCAGCACATCCACGCCCAAATGGCCGGCGGTGCGCACGCCATAGGCAATGCCGAAGAAGATCAGCCAGCCGAACAGCGCTTTGGTCAGGGCGACGCTCCAGGTCATTTCCTGGGCGTAGCCCATCAGGTGATCGCCGATCCAGGCGAACGCGTCACTGCTCCACACCCATTTGTCGCTGAGGGTGTAGAACATCGTGTACAGGTTATTGAGTGCCACATAAATGAATGTGACCAGCGTCATGGCAGCGAGGAGAAAGGCAATCATGCCTTCCTCGAAATGCTCCCAGACTCGCCTGAGCGATTGCATAAGAATTCTCCAAACCAGGATAGGCAGCCACCCCGGACAGGGTGGCGGCACAGACGTCACTCCCAGAGCAGCCCGCTCGCCTTAACGAGGGGCCGGGCTTCAGGACGCCTTGTTCGACGCGTCAGCGGCTTTGATCAAATCAGCACCGATTTCGTCGGAGAACTTCTCCCAGACCGGCTTCATGGCTTCGCGCCATTCCTGACGTTGCGCCTCGGTCAGCGGGTCGATTTCGCTGGTTTTGGAGTCGATGATCTTCTGCTTGGCGGTCTGATTCAGGGCTTCAGCCTGCTTGTTCACCTCGACGGTCACCTGATCCATGATCTTTTGCAGTTCGGCGCGGACATCCGGCGCCAGACCGTCCCAGAATTTGGAGTTGGTGATGACCATGTAGTCGATCAGGCCATGGTTGGTCTCGGTGAAGAACGGCTGCACCTCATTGACCTTCTGGCTCTCGTAGTTGGACCAGGTGTTCTCGGTGCCATTCACGGTGCCGGTCTGCAGGCCTTGATACACCTCGGCGAAGCTCATTTTGCGAGGGTTGGCGCGTACTGCCTTGAATTGCTCTTCGAGGACGCTGGAGGCCTGGACCCGGAACTTCAGGCCACGAGCATCCTTGGGCAGGATGACTTTTTTGTTCGCCGACAGCTGCTTGAGGCCGTTGTGCCAATAGGCGAGGCCGTGGATGCCTTTGTCGTCCATGGATTTGAGCAATGCCTGGCCTTGAGGTCCTTGCTGAAAGCGGTCAACGGCTGCCAGGTCGTTGAACAGGAAGGGCAGGTCAAAGATCTGCACCTGCTTGGTGTAGTGCTCGAATTTAGCCAGCGACGGCGCCAGCATCTGCACGTCGCCCAACAGCAAGGCTTCCATCTCCTTGCCATCGCCAAACAGCGAAGAGTTCGGATACACCTCGACCTTCACTTTGTCCTTGAGCTGTGGGTCGGCGGCCACCAGTTTCTGGAACATCAAGGCGCCCTGGCCTTTGGGCGTGTTCTCTGCCACGACGTGGGCGAACTTGATGACAACAGGCTCGGCTGCCTGAGCGACGCCGGTCATGGAGACTACAGCGGCGCAAACTAGCGCCTTGGTCAGCTTCAACATCGATATCACCTTTTTATTGTTGTAGTGGATTTCAGCTTTATAGAGTGTTTCAGGCCATCTGCCGGGCAGGCGCCTGGGAAGCGTTGCAAACCTTACGATGGCCCAATGCCGTGCATAGGCAGAATCAGCTTTTATATAACCCCGTGTTCGTCAGCGCCGAACGCGGTCGCCAGATGCAGGCACTTCAACATTAGCAGCTGCTGTGCGAGGCGCCGGGTTTCCTGCCTATACCTTCGCCAGGGCCAGTAGCCGCTGTGCGCGTAGCAGCACCGGCGCGTCGATCATTTGTCCGTCCAGCTGGAATGCACCTGCGCCATGGGCGGCGGTGCTTGCGTGTACTACTTTCTGCGCCCAGGCCAGGTCATCTGCGCTTGGGATGAGGGCTGCATGGATGATCGCGACCTGCCTGGGATGAATGCACAGCGCACCGCCGTAGCCCATGTCATAGGCATGACGCACGGCCTGTTCCAGTCCGTCGGGGTCACCAATGGCGGGGTAGACACCATCAAGTGGGGGCAGCAGGTCGGCGCCTCGCGAGTGCAATTGCACCGCCATGCGAGCCTGATCGAGAAAGCCCAGTGCCGCAGCAGTTCCGGTGTTGAGGTTCAGGTCCAGTGCGAGGTCAAGGCTGCCGAACGACAGGCGTTCGACGCCCTGGCTATGGGCGATCTGTTCCAGGGTTAGCAGGCCTTTTGCGCTTTCGATGATCGGCCAGATGGGTTTGCCCATCAGCCAGACCTCCGCCACATGGGCAGCGCTTTCTACCTTGGGTAACACAATCCCGGCGACGCCTGGTTGGCTGGCGCACCAGCGCAGATCCGCTGCATGCTCAGGATGCTCTGGCGCATTGACTCGCACCCAGACCGACGCTTGCGGGTTCTGATCCAGAAAAGCGTGCAGATTGTCCCGGGCCTGGCGCTTGAGCGGCTCTTCCACCGCATCCTCGAAATCGACGATGACGGCATCAGCACCGGCGGCCAGTGCCTTGGCAAACCGCTCAGGCCGACTTCCCGGCACGAACAGCGCAGAGCGGATGATTGATGGGAGCATGGTGGGTGGTTCCTTTTGCTCTGGAATTACGTATACCTCTGTAGGAGTGAGCTTGCTCGCGATGCGGTTTGTCAGTCGATAAATTATCGTCTGGCCTGACGACATCGCGAGCAAGCTCACTCCTACAGGGTTGATGTGTCGCCTTCGAGATCACACAACCCCGGCTGCAACCAACCGCTCCTGTTCTTCACCCGTGATGCCCAGTTCATCGAGAATCCCAGAGGTGTGCTGCCCCAAGGCCGGCACGCCGTCCATTCGCGGGGTGAAGGCGGCATTGCGGCCGGGCGGCAGCAGCGACGGCAGTTTTCCCGAAGGGCTGTCCACTTCGCGCCAACTGTCACGGGCCTTGAGCTGCGGGTGGTCCCAGACGCCTTGCATGTCGTTGACCCGGGCATTGGCGATTTGCGCGTCTTCCAGGCGTGCGACCACTTCGTCCACCGACAACGAGGCAAACCCATCAACGATGATCTGCCGCAGCACATCGCGATTTTCTGAGCGCTTGAAGTTGGCGGAGAAACGCTCGTCTGTGGCCAGCGCCTTGTCTAGCAGGACCTTTTCGCAGAACAAGGCCCATTCACGCTCGTTCTGCAAACCCAGCATGATGGTCCCGCCACCGCCAGTGGGGAACGGCCCATAAGGATAGATAGTCGAGTGCGAAGCCCCGGCACGCGGCGGTGGCGGCGAGCCGTTGTAAGCGTAATACATGGGGTAACCCATCCATTCCACCAGGCTTTCCAGCATCGACACATCGATGCGGCTGCCCACCCCGGTTTTATCCCGCAGCATCAGCGCCGAGAGGATGCCGGTGTAGGCATACATGCCCGCCGCAATGTCGGCGATGGAGCAACCGGCCTTGGCCATGTCGTTTTCACCCGGCCCGCCGGTGACCGATAGAAAGCCGCCTTCGCTCTGGATCAGCAAGTCGTAGGCCTTTTTCTTTTCATAGGGCCCACCTTCGCCATAGCCGGAAATATCGCAAACGATGAGTTTGGGGAAACGCTCATGCAGCGCTTCGAAAGACAGGCCCATGCGCGACGCGGCACCCGGCGCGAGGTTCTGTACCAACACGTCAGCCTTGCCCAGCAACGATTCAAGAATGGCCCCGGCGGCATCCTGTTTCAGGTCCAGGGTGAGACTTTCCTTGGAACGGTTGGTCCAGACGAAATGCGAAGCCAGGCCATCGACCCGCTGATCGTAGCCACGAGCGAAGTCGCCGGTGCCGGGGCGTTCGATCTTCACCACCCGAGCGCCCAGATCGGCCAGTTGCCGGGTGCAGAAGGGCGCGGCGATGGCGTGCTCCAGGCTGATAACCGTGATGCCGTCCAGCGGACGGGGATTGAGTTGAGTCATGTTTCTTACCTCTTGAAACCTGTAGGAGCTGCCGAAGGCTGCGAAAGCGATGTGTCAGACTCAGCTGCGTGTCTGGTAGGGCCTTTTTCCCACAAGGGATTGCGATCTTCTGTAGGAGCGCGCTTGCCCGCGATTGCGTTGCGTCAGACTCCATCAACGTTGGATGTGCCGATGCCATCGCGTGCAAGCGCGCTCCTACAAAACACGTGCCGGTTTAAATCAAATCCACCAGATTCGACGCATCACGCAACGCCCAGACCCTGGAAATCAGCGCTTTGCCTTGCTCTTCAGTACGCGCCCCGGAGAACGCAAGGAGCCGCTGAAATTTAGCTTCCAGTTCGGGGCGTGACAGCGTGTTACCCGGATCGCCCTTGGGCTCATCGATGGCGGCGCTGAGGGTCCGGCCGTCCGTAGTAGTGACGATCACCCGGCCCAGCCAGCGTCCGGGGTAAGCCGCATCGACTTCCGGGTCCAGTTCCATGCTGACTTTCTCGCGAAATGTATCGACAGCCGGATCAGTCAGCGCCAGGTCGCGAAACTCGATCAGCTGCGCACTGCCATGTACGGCAATAAGGCCCAATACGGCCCCCATGGAAAACTTCGCCTGATGCACAGTGGTCGGTTTCACCACCCGGCCGAGCACATCAATGGCGCCCTGATGGACCCGGGTGACAACCTTGGCGATCTGCTCATGGCTCAGGCCTTCGCGTTGCATCAGGTGCAGCAACGCGTCAGCGGCAGGATGGGTGTGGCGACACGAGGCGTGAAATTTGAACGAGGTTTCCACCACCGCCCACCGGGTGCCCAGCCGGTCCGACAGGCAGGCGGGGTTCGCGTCGATGGACATGCCCGCCGCCATGCCTTGATCGCCTTCGAGGATATTGCGTGCACCGGTCAGCCCGTCTTCGGTCATGTAGGCCGCGAGCAACCCGTCGGCGGCGGCTTTGGCGGTATGCAACTGCTTGGAATCTGCGGCATCGCGCAGAAATTCCCATAGCCCGGCGGCTTGAGTGCCCGCGTTACCCAGCAGGTTGATGAACTGCTCTTTGTTGAAACCCAGCAGTTTGCCCACCCCCACGGCGGCAGCCAGAGTGCCGACAGTGGCGGTGGTGTGGAAAATTCGATAGTGGGAACGGCCCATGAATTCCCCGATGCGAATCCCCGCTTCGTAACCCGCGACCGAGGCCAGCAGCAGATCCTTGCCGGACTTGTTCAAGTCCTGAGCGGCTGCCAATACCGCCGAAAACACCACGGTTGCCGGGTGCAGCACCGAGCTGTTGTGCAAATCGTCCTGTTCAACCAGGTGAGAGGACGCGCCGTTGACCAGCGCCGCGAAGTAGGGCGACGTGCTCCGCCCACTGACCAGAATCTTCGACTTGCCCTCGGCTGGCCCCATACGCTGGGCGTAGCGCTCAAACAGCGGGATAGGGCGGGCATTCTGGCTGGCCAGCGCAGAGCCGATCCAGTCCAGAAACAGGTCTTCGGTTCTATCGAGAACGCTGCCGGGGATTTGCTCGTAATTCAGGTCCGCCAGAAACGCGGCCAGGTCTTGGGTATGGCTCATGGGCAAGTCCTCAGAAGCTGCGCGGCAGTTCGAGCAAATGCTCGGCGACGTAGGAAAGAATCAGGTTGGTAGAGATCGGTGCCACCTGGTAAAGCCGGGTTTCGCGGAATTTGCGTTCCACGTCGTACTCGCAGGCGAAGCCGAAACCACCGTGGGTCTGCAGGCAGGCATTGGCGGCTTCCCAGGAGGCTTTGGCCGCCAGGTACTTGGCCATGTTGGCGCTGGCGCCGGCGTTCTTGCCGCTGTCGTATTCCGCACAGGCGCGCCAGCGCATCAGGTCGGCGGCTTCGATCTCGATATGGGCTTCTGCAATGGGGAACTGCACCCCCTGGTTTTGGCCGATGGGCCGACCGAACACCACGCGATCACGGGCATAAGCGCTGGCTTTTTCGACAAACCAGCGACCGTCGCCAATGCACTCGGCGGCGATCAGGGTCCGTTCGGCATTGAGGCCGTCGAGGATGTATTTGAAGCCTTTGCCTTCTTCGCCGATCAGGCTGTCGGCAGGCAGTTCCAGGTTGTCGAAGAACAGCTCGTTGGTTTCATGGTTGACCATGTTGGCGATGGGTTGAACCGTCAGGCCCTTGCCGATGGCTTCGCGCAGGTCGACCAGGAAAATCGACATGCCTTCGGACTTTTTCTTCACTTCGGCCAGGGGCGTGGTGCGTGCCAGCAGGATCATCAGGTCCGAATGCTGAACGCGGGAAATCCAGACCTTTTGGCCGTTGATGACGTATTTGTCGCCCTGCCGGACGGCGGTGGTCTTGATCTTGGTAGTGTCAGTGCCGGTGGTGGGTTCGGTGACGCCCATGGATTGCAGGCGCAGTTCTCCGCTGGCGAGTTTGGGCAGGTAGTAGCTTTTCTGCGCGTCGCTGCCGTGGCGCAGCAGGGTGAACATGTTGTACATCTGGCCGTGCACGGTGCCGGAGTTACCACCGCAAGCGTTCACTTCTTCAAGAATCACCGACGCTTCGGCCAGCCCCAGGCCCGAGCCGCCGTATTCGGTCGGGATCATCGCCGACAGCCAGCCCGCGTCGGTCAGCGCCTTGACGAAGGTTTCCGGGAACCCTTTTTCTTCATCGATCTTGCGCCAGTAGGCGGCGTCGAATTCCGCGCAGAGGGCACGCACGCCTTCACGGATCGCATTGAGGTCTTCGTCTTCGTAGGGATTCATTGCTTGTCCTCGGTGCCATGGCCTGCCGTCGCCGTGGTCATGATCATTGTTTGAATGTCGGTAGCGGGCGGATTAGTCGAATTGCACTTCTGCACTCTGGGCGACGCCATCTTCATTACCGGCCCAGAGCTGCGCTTTGCCGGCTTTAACGATGCGGCCACCCACATGAAATGGAGTTGGCACGTTCAGCGGCCGTACCCCGCGATAGGCGAAATGCCGCACGCGCTTGTCGGGGTTGGCGCGGATGAAGGCGCGCAGGTTGAAAGTCGCGATCATCGGGCCGTGCACCACCAGGCCGGGATAGCCTTCGGTCTCGGTGACGTAGGGGTAGTCGTAATGGATGCGGTGGCCGTTGAAGGTCACGGCGGAGTAGCGGAACAACAGGGTAGGGGTGGGCACGATGATTTCGCTCCAGTCCCCCGGTTCCGGCGCTGCGCCGCTGTTGAGCTTGGGTGGATTGGGCTCGCGGTAGACGATGTCCTGTTCTTCGCGCACGCACAGTTGACCATTCTGCGAGTAGTCATGGCGCACCGTGACGAACAGCAGCGAGCCGGTGCGGCCATGTTTCTCCTCAACGTTCAGAAGGGTCGACACACGCTTGGCCGGGGCGCCCACTTTCAGCGGTTCAAGGAACTCGACGCGACCCCCGGCCCACATCCGGTTACGGTTGGCAGCAGGCGGTAGAAAACTACCGCGTTGTGGATGCCCATCTGCCCCCAGCTGGTTTTCAAACGCTGGCTCCTGGAAAAAGCACCACTGCCAGAGAGGCGGGAGAGGATCGCCATCAGCCGGTGTTGCCTCACCGAAAGTCGCGGCGATGCGCTGGATCAGGTTACGGCTCAGCACGTCGTCCGCCTCTTGGGTACGACCAATCCAGGCACTGAAATCCGTGGGGGAGCTCAAAGCATTCATAACCTTGCAGCCTCTGTCTTTGTTGTTATGGGCAGATGATGGGAGTCGTTTGGCATTCTGAGAATTTGCATTTGCGTAATCCGGCGTTCATGTATGCTGAACGCCTCTGGTCATGTACGGACACAACCATGCACTTCGATCTGGCTGATCTGCGTCTCTTCATTCATATCGGTGAATCCCCGAGCCTGACCCAGGGGGCGCGCCGGGCTTTTCTCTCACCGGCTGCTGCGAGTGCGCGGATCAAGGCGCTGGAAGGGCAGCTCGACACCCGTCTGCTGTACCGCGACAGTCGTGGGGTGGAGCTGACGCCCGCTGGGCAGAAACTGCTCCGTCATGCTCGCTTGATCATGAGCCAGGTGGATTACCTGAAAGCCGAGTTCACCCATTTCGGCACCGATTCGGCTGGCCACATTCGCATCTTTGCCAATACCACGGCAGTGACCGAGTTTCTTCCGGAGGTGCTGGCCGGGTTCCTCGCCAAACGTCCCGGCGTGACGGTGGACCTGCAAGAGCGACTGTCCCGTGACATTGTGCGCGGCGTGCTGGATGGCAGCACGGACATGGGCATCATTGCCGGACCGGTGGAGGCGGCGGGTTTGCAGGTGATGCACTTCAGCACCGATCGGCTGGTGCTGATCGTGCCCGTGGGCCATGAGCTGGCGAACCATAAGACGGTCACCTTGAAACAGACCCTGGCGTTTCAGCATATCGGCCTGCACGAAGGCAGCACGCTGCTGAGCTTCCTGCGTGACCACGTCGAGCGAATCGGCAAGAGCCTGTCCCTGAGGATTCAAGTCTCCAGCTTTGAGGCGATCTGCCGCATGGTCGAAGCCGGAGTGGGCATCGGCGTCATTCCGGAATCCGCAGCCATTCGCCACAGCCGCACCATGCAACTGGTCACCATCGAACTCGACGAACCCTGGGCCGTGCGCGAGCGCAGCATTCTGGTCCGTGAACTGGACGCGTTGCCCGGTACGGTAAGGGCGCTGATTGCGACGTTGATGCCTGAATCTGAAACACCTTTACAGCCTGAACACCGGTAGTGGGACCGGCTTCAGCCGGGAATGCGGGAGCACTGGCGACCCAGATGCAGCGAATTTACCGACCTCTTCCCGGCTAAAGCCGGTCCCACAAGGTGCTAGAAGGTAATCACCTGACGGATCGCTTTGCCCTCATGCAGCCGATCCATACCCACGTTGATTTCATCCAGCCCAAGCCTGTGCGTGACCAACTGATCGATGGGCAGCCGACCCTGCTTGAACAGCTCCAGATAACGAGGAATATCCCGTGAAGGCACGCTGCTACCCATGTAGCTGCCTTTTAACGAGCGCTCCTCAGCCACTAAAGTGACCATGGGCACCGCGAAGGTAGCCGAGGGTGGCGCGAGGCCTGCGGTGACAACCTCACCACCGCGCTTGGCAACTCGCCAGGCCAGATCCAGTGCCGGTGCTGCGCCCGCGAACTCCAGGGACACATCGACACCGCCGTGGGTCCAGTCCCGCACCAGGTCGACGACACCTTCATCCAGCGCGTTGAAGGTCGCCGTTGCGCCTAACGCCTTGGCTTTCTCCAGCTTGTCCGGATTGGTGTCGATGGCGATCACCTGCGCTGCGCCCGCTGCATAAGCGCCCAGCAATGCGGCCATGCCGACGCCGCCCAGGCCGACAATCGCCACTGTGTTGCCCAACTGAATCCGGGCGGTATTGATGGCTGCGCCAACACCGGTCAGTACCGCGCAGCCAAACAGCGCGGCGTTTTCCAGGGCAATGCTCGGGTCGATCTTCACCAGCGAGTGAGCGGACAGCGTGGCGTACTCTGCAAAGCAGGAAACCCCGTTATGGTGATTCAGCACCTGACCCTTTGCCGCAAGGCGGCGCGTGCCGCGCAGCAGCGTACCGCCAGCGCCTGCCACCGAGCCCGGCTCGCACAGGGCCGGGCGACCACTGGAGCAGGAGACGCAGTGCCCGCAGGTGGCGACGAACACTGTAATCACATGATCGCCCGGCGCCAGGTCATAGACATAAGGCCCCACAGCTTCGACGACGCCCGAGGCTTCGTGGCCCATGACCATAGGCAACGGACGCGGCCTTACCCCTTGAATCACCGACAGGTCCGAGTGGCAAATCCCCGCAGCGGCGATGCGAATCAAAACCTCTCCGGGGCCGGGAGCTTGTAGCTCAACGTCCTGAATGCTCAACGGCTTGCTGATGGCGTAAGGCGCTGGAGCGCCCATGTGTTCCAGTACGGCGGCGCGCATATGCATCGATGATCTCCTTATTGTGTTGATGGTCGATCAAACGACCCGACCGCCGTCTACTGGCAGTTCAACGCCATTGAGGAACGCCGCATCGTCGGTGGCCAGAAACACCGCGACAGCTGCGACATCGCTGGGCTTGGATAGACGACCCAAGGGGATCGAAGCCAGAAACTTCTGACGGTTCTCCGGGGTGTCCGGCATGCCCATGAAGTCTTCAAGCAGGGCGGTCTCGCCCATGACCGGGCAGATGTTATTGACGCGGATGCCGTCTGGTCCAAGCTCCACCGCCAGCGACTTGGAAAGCAAATTCACCGCGCCCTTGGAGCCGTTGTACCAGGTCAGCCCCGGCCGCGGGCGTATCCCCGCCACCGAGCCGACGTTGATGATCGAACCGCTTTTACGTTCGCGCATCAGCGGCACGATGGCTTTGGTCATGTGAAAAATCGACTTCACGTTCACAGCAAACACCCGGTCGAAGGTCTTTTCGTCAACGTCCATCAGCGGCTGATTGCGATGGGTCGTGCCGGCATTGTTGACCACTACATCCGGTACGCCAAAGGTGTTCACGCACAGATCGACAGCAGCTTGCACTTGCTCGGCGCTGGTGACGTCGCACCCGGCTGCGATGGCGTTGCTGCCCAGTTCAGTCGCCAATGCATGAGCGGCTTCGTAATTGATGTCCGCTAAAACAACCTTGGCACCTTCTTCGACGTAACGCCGGGCAATGCACGCGCCAAACCCGCTGGCGGCGCCGGTGACAATGGCAATCTTGTTATTGAGCTGAGCCATGTTGTTCTCCGTTTTGGCTTTCTGGATGTGCGAGTTGATTCAGCCGTGATGGCTGACCACGGTCTTGGTGATGCTGAATTCGTCCAGGGCCAGCAGGCCTTTCTCGCGGCCATGTCCACTTTTGCGGATGCCGCCAAAGGGCAGCTCTACGCCACCGCCCGCGCCGTAGCAGTTGATGAACACCTGACCACCTTCCAGGCGTTTGGCCATGCGTTGCTGGCGTGCGCCGTTTTCACTCCAGACCGACGCTACAAGCCCATAGTCCGTGCCGTTCGCCAGGGCGACGGCGTCGTCTTCATCGTCAAACGGCAGCACCGCCAGCACCGGGCCGAACACTTCCTGACGGGCCAGCTTGTGATTACGGGGCACGGGGCCGAAAACCACGGGCCGCACGTAGTAGCCATCTTGTGGCAGGTCGTGGTCCATCAGTGCTTCGGCAATGATCGGCAGTTGGCTGTCCTTGCATTCCTGGATGAATTGTTTGACCCGGCCGAACTGAGCGCTGGTGATGATCGGGCCGCAATCGGGTGAAGTTTCGGGCAACCCCACGCGCATTTCGCGGAAACGCGCCGCCACTCGCTCAACCACCTGGTCGTAGACTTCACGCTGCACCAGCAGGCGGCTGCCAGCAGAACAGGTCTGGCCCGCGTTCTGAATAATTGCGCCGACGATCACCGGCACTGCTTTGTCCAGATCAGCGTCGGCAAACACCACTTGTGGGCACTTGCCGCCGAGTTCCAGCACGCACTTCACATGGTTCGCGGCAGCAGCGGTCTGAATGGTGACCCCGACTTCAGGCGAGCCGGTAAACGTAATCAGGTTTATGCCGGGATGGCCCGCAAGCGCGGCACCGGCTTCGCGGCCATAACCGGTGACGATATTCAGCGCCCCTGCGGGCAGCCCGGCTTCGGTGGCCAGCTCGGCAAAGCGCAGAGAGGTCATGCAGGCATCTTCCGCCGGTTTGACCACTGAGGCATTGCCCATGGCCAGTGCCGGGGCGATGGTGCGGCCGAGCATTTGTGCAGGGTAATTCCACGGAATGATATGCCCGACAACCCCGCAGCGTTCGCGGACCACGTTGACCGAGTACCCCGACAGGTATGGAATAACCTCGCCATGAACCTTGTCCGCCGCGCCGCCATAAAACTCGAAGTAGCGTGCCAGGGCTTCTATATCTTTGCGTGCCAGCGCCAGAGGCTTGCCGGTGTCCCTGGCTTCGATCTCGGCCAACTCCTCAATATGGGCCAGCACGCTGTTACCGATGCGAACCAGAATGCGCCCGCGCTCGGTGGCGCTGAACGTGCCCCATTGGCCGTTCAAGGCGGCGCGGGCAGCGGCCACGGCGCGATCAATATCCTGCGGTTGGCCGCGAGCAATCTCGGCGTAGGTCTGGCCTGTGACGGGGGAGTACACCGCAATTTTTTGCCCGCCAGTGGCCGGGACTTGTTCGCCGTTGATAAATAGCGTCGTCATTGATGGGCCTCCATTGGCTGATTGTTGCAAGGGTCTGGCGATGAAGTAGCGGACGAGTCGATCAGTGAAAGCTCGCCGCGTTCGATGTGCAGAATTTGATCGGGAACATCCTTGAGCAGGCTGCCGTTGGATTCGGTGACCAGAATGCACAGCTCAGGCAAGCGCTCCTGCAGACGCTTGAGTGCATTGCTGTATTCAGTGGCCAGCGCCGGAGCCAACCCCTGAAACGGCTCATCCAGCAGGATCAGGCGGGTGCCGATCATCAGGGCTCTGCCCAGCGCGGCGATTTTCCCCTGGCCGCCGGACAGCGCTGCGCCGGAGCGTTCGAGCATGGGCCGCAGTTGCGGAACCACATCCAGGGTCAGCTCAAGACGGTCACTCACCGCCTGCTTGTTCATGCCCGCGACCTGGCAAGGCAAGCGCAGGTTTTCTTCCACCGACAAAGTGGGGAACATCACTCGTTCCTGGGGTGCATAGCCGATCCCCAGCTTCGCCCGGCCGTGGGCTGGTACACGGGCGAGATCTTCGCCGTCGAACAGGATCTGGCCTTCCTTGAGCGGGACCAGACCCATGATGGTGCGCAGCAGCGTGGTCTTGCCCGCACCGTTACGACCGACCACGGCAACGATGCTGCCTTTGGGCAGTTCGGCATGGATGCCGCGCAGAATGGGCACCCGCAGGATGTCGGCACTGACGTTGCTCAGCGTCAGCATGATGGAGTTGTTCATATCCCGAGTACCTCGCGCTTGACTGTTGGATCAGCCAGCACACTGGCGGGCGATCCGTCGGCGGCGATGGCGCCATTGATCCAGGCAGCGACGCGGGTGGCGTAGCGTTTGACGATGTCCACGTCATGCTCGACGAAGATCGCCGTCACCCGTTGCTCGTCCAGCGCACGCATGAGGATTTCCATGACGCCGTGTTTTTCCTGGGTCGACACGCCGCTGGTGGGTTCATCAAGAATCAGCAGGCGAGGGTTGAGCATCAGCGACATGCCCACGTCCAGCAGCTTGCGCTGACCTTCAGGCAAGTTGATGCACAACTCATCCTGGCGATCACGCAGGCTGATCAGGTCCAGCATGCGGTCGATTTCCTGGTCGGAGCTTGCGCTGGCCAATCTCTGCCACAGGGATAGATTCCCTTGCCGGGCCACGGCCGCCAATTGCAGGCACTCGCGAACGCTGTGTTCGAGAAACAGTTGCGGCAACTGGAAAGAGCGGGCCATGCCGCGTCGCACAATGCTGCGCGGCGAATGCCCGGTAATGTCGTTGCCCGCAAAGCTCACGCTGCCTGCGTTGGGCTTGAGCAGGCCGGTGCAGATATTGATGAAAGTTGTTTTTCCGGCGCCGTTCTGGCCAATCACCGCCAGACGTTCGCCTTCATCCAGGCTGAAATCGATACCGTTGGCCACCACCAGACCGCCGAACGCCAGGGTCAGGTTTTGTGTCTGTAAGAGGGCGGTCATGCGCCACCTCCCGCGAGAGCTTTACGTTTACGCAACAGGCCGGTCAGCCCTTTGGGCAGGAAGTAAATGATCACGATCAGAATCACACCCAGCACCAACTGCCAGGAGCCACTGACCAGTGCCGCCGCGTACATCTTGAGAAACTCGTAGAGCAGGGCACCCACGAAAGCCCCAGCGGCATGCCCGGCACCGCCAAGAATGGCAATGAACACAAACTCGCCAGAACGCAGCCAGTAACCCATTTCCGGCGTCACCAGACCTTGGGACAGGCCGAACAACGATCCTGATAACCCACACAGAGAGGCCGACAGCACATAGCCCTTCCACAGCACTTTGCGGGCTGAAACGCCCAGATATTCCAGGCGCGTTTCATTGGTCTTGATGGCTGAAAGCGCCTGACCTGAGCTGGACTCGAAAAAGCGTTGCACGCCGAAGATCACCAGCAGCGAGACCACCAATACCAGCACCAGCAGGAACATCTCGAAGGGCGCACGCTCAAGGTGAAACCCCAGCATGTCAGGGCGGCTGATACGCAGGCCGTCGGTGCCCCCGGTCAGGTTGTAAAACTTGCCCAGCACCGTGAACAGCACCATGGAGATGGCCAGATTGAGCATGCCGAAGAAAATCTCGCGGTAACGCACAACGAAAGCGCCGATGAGCATGCTCGCCAGCACACTGGCAACGGTGCCCGCCAGGATCAACAGCATGCCGTCCAACCCTGGATACCGTTGGCCGAGAAACGCCACCACATACCCGGCGATGCAGGCATACATGGCATGACCGAACGAGATTTGCCCCGCCCGAAGCAACACGACAATGCCAAGGGCTGCCAGGCCATAACAAAGGCCGAGGATCAACGGCAGTTTCAGCCAGGGAAACGCCAGCGCCAGCCCCATGACCACCACAACAGAAACGCTTGCAAGGATTAAAGAACGCATCAGATTTTCCTCGCCTGAACCACGGTGAACAGACCTTGCGGCCGGGCCAGCAGCACCAGGACCATGATCAGATAGGGCATGACGACTTCTATCTCTGGCGCGAGGTACACGCAGAAGGACCGCGACAGGCCGATCATCAGGGCGGTCAGCAGTGCCCCGGTGATTTGGCCAAGCCCCGCGCTGGCTACCACGGCGAAAGAAAGCACGATCATGTCCGCGCCAATGCCCGGCACCAGAGAGGTGGTCGGGGAGGCCAGTGCGCCACCGAGCGCGCCCAGCACCGCACCGACCACGAAGGTCAGATACGCGATTCGCTTGGCGTTGATGCCCATGGCGGTGGCCACTTCACGGTCGTGTGTGACCGCCACGATCTGCTTGCCGGTCAGGGTCCGATTGAGAAACCACTTGAGGGCGAAGTACACGACCACCGCAGTGCCAGGCACAAACAGCAGCTGATAGTTCATGTACACAACGCCCATCAATTCAGACGTGCCCATCTGATTAACGACATCGGCAACGAAGTACGGCTGAGTGCCCCAGACCAGCCGCTGCACATCCTCGAAGATCATGAACGCGCCGAAGGTGACCAGCAGTTGCAGGATCGGGTCACGGTCCTGGAATTTCTTGAGCAGCAGCATCAGGATCGTGCCCATGACGATGCCGACGGCAATTGCCCCGGTGATCAACAAGAGCACCGAGAAAAAAGCCGACTCGCTGCCCTGACCCAGCCACAACCCCAGCGAGGCGGCACCGTATCCGCCAAAGGCATACAGACTGCCGTGGGCCACGTTGAGGATGCGCACCACGCCGAAGATGAAGGTCAGGCCCAGCGCGACCAGAAACAACAGGCCCGCATAGGACACGCCGTCCAGCAGCGCCAGGATGAAGATATCGCGACTCATGGCTTGGCGCTGGCTGGCTGGACTTCATCGAGCAGGGCCGGGGTCACTGTCTTGACCCACTCGGAAGACTTCTGGCCCGCCGGGGTGGTGATGCGGTCTGCTTGCACCAGCATGATGTCTTTCAAGACCTTGAATTTGTAGTCAGTGCTGGCTGTGGTGATGCCGAACAACTGAGTTTCAAGGCCCTGACCATCTTCGGGTCTGATGCGTATCTCGCTGGTCAAACCACGGAACGCCAGGCCACGAAACGCACTGGCCAGTTGCTCTTCGTCAGGCCACTTTCCACCGTTGGTGGCGATGGCTTTGCGGTAGGCGGCGCTCATGCCGTCCAACGCCTGAATCATGTGGTAGACCGAGTAAATCGGATAAGACCCGGTGCGAGCCTTGAACTTCTCCACGAATGCTTTGTGCCGTGGGTCGTTGATGTACTGCGGGTGCAGGAAATAGTGATCGCCGCGCGCGCCAATCAGGACGCCGTCCGGCAGCACGCCTGCCAGTCGCTCCAGAGAGGTTTCGCCCAGAGGCAGGAAAAACTGCGACGTACGCAACAGGCCACGCTGGCTGGCTTGACGGATAAAGGTATCCAGATCGCCGCCCCACGACGTGCTCAAGACCACATCAGGGCGAAGTACTTGCAGACGGCTGACCTCGGCGGAGAAGTCCGACGCACCGAATTTGGGAAACAGTTCGGCGACGACTTTGACGTCAGGCTTGAGCTGTTTGAGGGTCGCGCTGAAGATTTCCCAGGAATCACGGCCCCAGGCGTAGTCCTGATTGACCACCGCGATGGTTTTGAAGTCCGGCTTGGTCTTGAGCAGATAAAGCACGCTGGCAACCATCTCGGTCACCGCGTTGGCCTGGGTGCGGAATACATACTTGTAGTCGTGGCCTTCCAGGGCTTTTTCAGTGCCGCAATCCCAAAGAATGTTCACCACTTTCAAGTCTTCGGCCACCGGGGCCAGGGTGTTGCAGTTGCCGCTGGAGATAGACGCCAGCATCACTTTCGCGCCCTGTTCCTGCACAACCCGGCGATATTCAGAAAGAAGCCGGTCCCCACCCACACCTTCATCAATATAAGTCGGCTCGATCTTCACTCCGTCGATGCCGCCTGCTGCATTTGACTCCTGGATATACATTTCTGCGGCTTCTTTGGCGGGCATCCCGAACACGGAAGCCGAACCCGACATGAAGGTCGTGATGCCGATCTTGAGGGTTTCTGGTTTTGCAGCGTCAGCGAAGGCGGGGAGCGTGGAGAGCCCCATGGCGGCGCTGATGAGAAGACGCAGCGTGAGGGTATGCAGCTTGATCTTGTGCATGGAGAGGCCTCTTTGGGCTGTTGTTGTTTTTGTTATTTGCAGCGCATCACAGGTTGCCGCCACGGGTGCGTTAGGGGAATTTGCTTTTTGCTAAGCCAGCGTTCGTCCCGGCTGAATGGTAGACCATGACTGGAACAGGGCACGGGGAAGTGGGCGGATGGCCATTTGCAGAGTTGACCGCCTGGGAAAAAGAGCGAACTCGGCTGGCGGGTTCCGAGTCCACCCTCTTGAACGTAACCCAATAAAGAGGACTGCTTGATGGTCAACTATCCAAAACCGCCGTTTAAACCCCAAGAGCAACCGGTTCCTGGCATCCAGAGCAAAATGAACCCCCAACCTGATTGTGGCGAAACCAGCTACAAGGGCTCGGGGCGCCTTGCGAACAAAATCGCGCTGATCACCGGAGGCGACAGCGGCATAGGCAGAGCGGTTGCCATCGCCTTCGCCCGTGAAGGCGCAGATGTAGCCATTTCCTATCTGGATGAACATGAAGACGCCCAGGAGACGGCGCGTTGGGTCGAGGAGTCTGGCAGACAGTGTTTACTGTTACCGGGAGACCTTGCCGACAAAGCCCAATGCGAGTCCATTGTCAGTAAAACCGTCGAGCAATTCGGTCGCATCGATGTATTGGTCAACAACGCCGCCTTCCAGATGACTCACGAAACACTGGAAGAGGTGTCGGATGAGGAATGGCTGAAAACCTTTGATATCAACATTACGGCGATGTTTCGTATCTGCAAGGCAGCGCTGCCGTCGATGGCGCGTGGCAGTTCGATCATCAATACCAGCTCAGTCAACTCGGACATGCCTAACGAGAGCCTGCTGGTCTATGCCACTACCAAAGGCGCCATCGCCAACTTCACGGCGGGTCTGGCGCAGATGCTGGGAGAGCGAGGCATCCGGGTCAACAGCGTCGCTCCGGGACCAATCTGGACACCCTTGATCGTCGCGACCATGACGGATGATCAGGTGAAGAACTTCGGGTCGCAAACGCCACTCGGCAGACCCGGCCAGCCGGTGGAGGTCGCGCCGATTTATGTGCTGCTGGCGTCGGATGAAGGGAGCTATATATCCGGAACTCGTTATGGCGTTACCGGAGGCAAACCAATCCTCTGACTCGCAAGGTCCATGCCCTGCGAGGGGGTTGCGCAGGGCATGGGTTGCATGGGCGGCGGATCAATTCTTGGCGGTATCACCGCCTGTTTTGGCCGCTAATTCTTTCGCATGAGTCAGATGTTCCCGAAGCTTGGGCAGCGTGTCGCTGGCAAAGGCTTTCAAGTCAGCGTCTTCACCGTCGGCGGCCTGTTCTTCGAACAGTTTGATGGTCGCCTCGTGTGCCTTGACCTGATTATTCGCATAGGCCTGATCAAATGAACCGGCATTGCGTAAATCAAGGATCATGGCTTTTGCCTTGTCCAGTAATTGCGCGTCGTCAGAAACTTCCAGTTTTTTATCCTGCGCGATGGCTTTGAGCTGCTCGTTGGCGGCCGTATGATCCTTGACCATCATCTGTGCAAACTCTAAAACTTGCGGCGATTTACTTTTCTCTTCTGCCAGCTTTCCTGCCTCAACTTCGGCAATTCCTTTTGCCGAGGCATCTTCTACGAAATCGTCAGCATCTTGTGCGGCAAAGGCAGTCTGACTGCTCAATGCAAGAGCGACGCAAATGGCGCTGATTCGAAAGAACTTATCCATTGTTAGCTTCCTTATCGGTCGACGGTATGACGTCCTTGGGGACGGCTCAAAAATGTCGACTGGGGTTAGCGGGCAACGTTCCGTATTTCGGCCCTATGGAGCTGCGCGCCATTGGCACGGGCCTATCCCTTGCTGTGTTCAGGTGAGGAGGGTGCGCGGGCGACTCCTCGTGGACCGGCAATGCCCCATATCACCCAGCCCACCATGGGCAGCAGAATCACGAGTAGGACCCAGCCCGTCTTGGTACTGGTGCCTTTTGTACTGCGGCAGATGCTGACCACTATCCACGCATCGATCAGCACGCAGAGCAAAAATACGCCCATCCAGAACAGTGTAATTTCCATGATTATTTCCTCTCGTTTTTATCTTCGATAAAACAGAGTGCGACATACAGCGGGTGCACTTACCTAAGATGACCCGTGCAATCGTTAACGGGTTTAGTCGTTTACCGGGTGCGACCGACAAACGGCCTTTTTTGGCCAGCCCATGACATGAAGAAGCCCGATACAGGACCGGGCTTCGCGCTTGATTACTCCGGGATCGCCTTCTTGGTGAAATGGGCAGTGTGAAGTCGCGAAAAGTCGCCAGTCAGGATTTTCATCCTGGCCTTGGGGCGGCTCCTCCTGGTTGTATCCCACCCACAATTCCACGCCTGACTCAGCCAGACGTCAGCCACCACAGGACTAGCAGGCCGATCAGGGACTGACGGTCGTCAGCCAGAAAGTGCCCGTTGATGATTTTTTTCATGGCATTCCTTGACACGTCTGCCGAAGCAGTCCAGAATTGCGTCCATTCCTGATTCAGGAACTAGAAAAACCCCATAGATTTCAATGGGTTGGAAGCAAGATCAGATTCAGCTTCCCACTCTAGAGTTGTACGTATTCTGCAATCGAAGTCTGAGCGCTGAATACATTGAGGCCGAGTAGCAAAATGGTTATGCCGCGGATTGCAAATCCGCTTACGCCGGTTCGATTCCGACCTCGGCCTCCACTATTAAAAGCCCCGAAGATTAACGTCTTCGGGGTTTTTTTTGGGCTGTGAAAAAGTGAAACGTCTAAAAAATTTTTGGCATGTGCACCACATAACAGCATGGACCGGCCAATCTTTCCGATTGTACGAGCCCTCTTAGCGGGGCTGGCCTGCGATAGGTCCTACAAAAACATCAGAAGAAATCAGGCTCTTCTGTCGCTCTTTGGGGTGCACGTTCCGGACTTGGTTTGTATATCACTCACCGAAGCGCACGAAGAGTGACCGCGTTACAGGTCCTGGCGCTAGTTGATAAGAAGACGTTTATGGAAAACTGCGATGGCTAAGACATTCAAAAGTGATGCCCTGGAATCTATTCACGACTCGGCACGTGCACTGCTTGAGATCGGTGCAATAAATAACGCAACCTTGGGCGACTTCGGGGTCGCCTGTAGTTCCGGGGCACCTGCCGAGAGCCTACAACCCGATCAAAGGGATCCTGGCCGCAACAACCGCACGTTGAAGACAAAGGTCATGCCAGACGCTGCAGTATCGTGACTAACACAAAGACACTGAGTGCCATCCAACCGCCAAGCGCGAAGGGAAGCAATGCTTTGTGAGGGGAGTCTGGACGCAGTGATCGCTCGCGCATCTGCGCGTTGAATACTGCAATCTCGGAGCGTAACTGGTTGAGGTCATCTGATTGATCAGTCTTCACGGCTCATTCTCATAGAAAAGCTAGCGGCGATAGATACAGCCAGCTCTGTTCTGACTGTGAACGCCTCAGCCAGATATGAGCTCCTTTCCTACCCCTGAAACAACAAAGGCCTACGCACCTTAAGCACGTAAGCCCTTGTTCTACAAATGGTGCCCCGAGCCGGGGTCGAACCGGCACGTCCAAAGGACGAGGGATTTTAAGTCCCTTGCGTCTACCAATTTCGCCATCGGGGCGGTAGCGCTGAAGAGCAGGGAATATATACATCCAACCCTTGTGAAGCAAGCCCGCAAGATATTGAAATAAGACAAGATCTTGCCTGGGCACCGCATTGGCGCTGGTCCACGCCAGAGTGAAAAACATCGCTGGCGTGTTAGCCAGCGCCGTTAGCCGTGCAAGGCCCGGGTTAAAAACGGCGCGGTGCGGCTGTCTGGTGCTGCGGCGATTTGCGCTGGCGTGCCACTCGCGACGATGGAGCCGCCTTTATCGCCTGCGCCCGGGCCGATGTCGATGACCCAGTCGCTTTGCGCCACGACCCGCATTTCGTGCTCGACCACAACTACAGTGTTGCCTGCGTCGACCAAGGTGTTGAGTTGCTTGAGCAGCCGATCGACATCGGTGGGATGCAGGCCCGTTGTCGGTTCGTCCAGCACATACAGCGTGGCCCCGCGTTGAGTGCGTTGCAGTTCGGTCGCCAGTTTGATCCGCTGGGCCTCGCCGCCGGACAGCTCAGTGGCAGGCTGGCCGAGGCGCAGGTAACCCAGCCCAATATCGCGCAGCGCAGTCAGCGGTCGCATGACGGTTGGTTCTTCAGCGAATTGCACGATGGCATCGTCCACGGTCAGTTGCAGCACCTGAGCAATGTTCAGGCCTTGCCAGTGGATGGTCAGGGTCTGCGGGTTGTAGCGCGCACCGTGGCAGGTTGGGCAGGGCGCGTAGACGCTGGGCATGAACAGCAATTCGACGCTGACAAAGCCTTCACCTTCGCAGACCGGGCAGCGGCCCTTAGCGACATTGAACGAGAATTGCCCGGCGTCGTAGCCCATTTCCCGTGACTCTGCGGTGGCGGCAAACAGTTTGCGGACCTGATCAAAAAGCCCAGTGTAGGTCGCCAGATTGGAGCGCGGGGTGCGTCCGATAGGTTTCTGGTCGACCTTGACCAGCCGCTTGATCGATTGCAGCCCGTTGGTAACGCGGCCGCTGCTGAACTGCGGCGCGTCGTCTTCAAGGCTGGGTTCCTCAGAGTCGGCATTGTCGATGACATGCCCGAGATGCGCGCCCACCAGCTCCAGCAGCGAATGGCTGACCAGGCTGGACTTGCCCGAACCGGACACACCCGTGACAGAGGTAAAGCACCCCAATGGAAAGCCGACGCTGAGGTCATGCAGGTTATTGCGGGTAACACCTTCCAGGCGCAACCAGCCCGAAGGCTCGCGCCGGGCCGTCTGCCGTGGCTCATGTTTGGCAAACAAATGAGGCCGGGTCTGTGAGGCTTCAACGCTGGCCAGACCGGCTGGGGGACCGCTATAGAGAATGCGTCCGCCGTGTTCACCGGCTGCCGGGCCAACGTCTATCAGCCAGTCAGCGCGGCGCATGGTCTCCAGATCGTGTTCAACCACAAATAAGGAGTTGCCTGCGGCCTTGAGGCGCTCCAGCGCACTGAACAAGGCTTCGCCGTCTGCCGGGTGCAGGCCTGCGGAGGGCTCATCCAGTACGTAAATGACGCCGAACAATTGTGAGCCCAACTGAGTGGCCAGCCTCAGGCGCTGCAGCTCCCCCGACGACAGGGTCGGGGTGCTGCGTTCCAGAGCCAGATAGCCCAGGCCAAGATCGGTCAGCGTGCTGACGCGCGCCAATAAATCCTCAGCGATACGTTGCGCGGCGATGCGTTTTTCGATGGACAGGTTGGGCGTCAAGCGCACATCGGGCGCGCTTTCATGGGCTGACTGGCCCTTGGCTGCTCGCTGCTTGCGGGTTTTCTTCGCTTGCTCCGGGCTGATGGATTCGCCGTTCTGTTCGTCGCTCTCGATAAACGTCTGTGCCGCCACGGGGGCCAGGACGCCGGCCAGTTGCAACAGCGACATCTGTGACAATTCGCCGATATCAAATCCTGCGAATTTCACCGATAGCGCTGCCTGTGTCAGGCGTTTGCCTTCACACAAAGAACAGGGACTGCCGATCATGAATTGCGCCACGCGCTTTTTCATCAGCGCGCTTTGCGAATGGGTGAAGGTATGCAGGACGTAACGGCGCGCACCGGTGAAGGTGCCCTGATAACTGGGTTCGAGTTTCTGTTTCAGCGCTTTGCGGGTTTCCTGCGGGGTCAGGCCTGCATAGACCGGCGCAGTGGGTTGCTCGTCAGTGAACAGAATCCAGTCACGTTGCTCAATGGGCAGATCGCGCCACGGGATATCAATGTCGTAGCCCAGGGTGACGAGGATGTCGCGCAGATTTTGTCCCTGCCAGGCAGTGGGCCAGGAAGCGACCGCACGCTGGCGAATGGTCAGCGAATCATCCGGGACCATCGACTGCTCAGTGACTTCATAAACCCTGCCCAGGCCATGACATTGCGGACAGGCACCTTGTGGCGTGTTGGGTGAGAAGTCCTCGGCGTAAAGCATGGTTTGCCCGGCAGGATAGCTGCCAGCGCGGGAGTAGAGCATGCGGATCAGGCTCGACAAGGTGGTCACACTGCCGACGGAGGATCGTGCACTGGGAGTGCCGCGTTGTTGTTGCAACGCCACAGCAGGTGGCAGACCTTCGATGGAGTCCACGTCAGGGACGCCGACCTGATCGATCAGCCGCCGGGCATAAGGCGCCACGGACTCGAAATAGCGCCGCTGGGCCTCGGCATAGAGCGTCGAGAACGCCAGCGACGATTTCCCCGAGCCGGAAACCCCGGTGAACACCACCAGGGCGTCACGAGGAATATCTATGTCGATATTTTTCAGGTTGTGCTCGCGAGCGCCACGGACCCGGACAAAACCGGTAAAGGGCTGTGCGCTGGCGGCGTGTAGCGTTTGCGGGTCGGGCTTATTGCGCTGTGAGGTCATCATCCGGCCTTGTCGTTGGGAACGGCGACACTGCATAGCGCACGCCTGGGCATATTAAGGTCAGTTCAGTGTTCGCCTGATAAGTGTTCGCCTGATTTGCCAGGGATTTTCGGCGTATGGCCTTCGGTGTCCTGCTGGTCGCCGGTCTGTGCTTCTTCGTCTCGGGTTTCTTTGGTTCTACTGTCGTGATCCGCGATGTCAGCAGGTCGCGAATCTGGATCGTTGAGATTGTTGCCGCGAGCGGTGCGTTTTTCATGAGGCATTTGATAGATCTCCGAGGGTGACACCAATACGAACCGGTCGGGTGCTGGATCGTTCAATCCCGCTACACCTCATTGAGTTGATGGGGCGCGGAACGTCAACTAGCCAGCGCAACTATCGATGGTGCTTCTGGGTGACGCGCCAATTGTAGGGCGTAGGATGTCTGAGTTGTGGGAAAGATCCTACAGAGTAAACGGTAGTTGTCTGTTCATCCCAAACAGCGTTTTAATTACACACGATTTGTTATGAGGCATGGCATTTGTCATACGCAGTGGAGTTGAAAGGTCCATGAGTGGAATCGGCACTAGATTGAGGCAGGAGCGCAGACGCCTGGGGTGGTCTCAAAAAGAAATGGGGCAGATGGGCGGTGTGGCCGCCAATGCTCAGGGCAAGTATGAAAGCGGCGAGCGAGTGCCCAGAGCTGACTATCTGGCGGCGCTGGCCAGTGTTGGGGTCGATGTCATGTATGTGTTGACCAGTCGGCACTCCCTGGCGTCCCGGGTTGATAGCGCCCTCGTGCCAATCGAAAGCACAGGCAAGCAACCGGACGCACTGCTCGTTGAGGTGCAGCACGCAGCTCGACACTTCATGTCAACCATTCAAGAGTTGTCCAACACTTACCAGGTTAATGGCAAAGATGTGACTGTCCGTTCGGACGATGCTAGTAAGTGATTGATGGCTCAGTTGCCGGATACACTTTGTCAGGTGTCGACAAACTAGTGATCCGGGCAATCCGCGCTAACGAATTGCCCTGTTTATCAGCCTTTCTCAGGTTCAAGTTCAGGTTCAGTGACAGCGCTCTGCGCCAGGCTTTGCAGAAAGCTCGCCAGCGCGACTTCTTCAATACGCAGCCCTTTGCGCTGTCGGGTGCGTGGCAGTAACGCCAGTTGACCCTGCATGAATCCTTCAAGTACGGCGGGGTGGATATAGCATTTGCGGCAGATGGCCGGGGTGTTGCCCAGTTGGCGAGAGACGGCTTTGACCATGTCGACAATGTGTTTCTTTGCGTCTGCTTCCGGCTCCCAGTGCAACTTGCGCAGGGTGGCCAGAGCCAGGGCGCTACCTGCCCAGGTCCGATAGTCTTTAGCGGTGAAGTCGGCACCGGTCAAGCGCTGCAGGTAGGCGTTGATGTCCGAAGAACTTACGGTGTGCCGTTCGCCGTCGTCGTCCAGATACTGAAACAGATTCTGCCCTGGCAACTCCATGCAGCGCTTGATCACCCGTGCCAGACGGCGGTCGGTGACGCTGATCTGATGCTCCACGCCGCTCTTGCCGCGAAACTGGAAAAGGATCGCATTGCCACGCACCTCGACGTGTTTGTTGCGCAAGGTAGTCAGCCCGTAGGAGCGGTTGTCCCGAGCGTACTGGCTGTTACCGATGCGGATCAACGTGGCATCGAGCAGTGAAATGACCGTCGCCATCACCTTGTCGCGGCCTATGCCGGGCTCGGCCAATTGCGCTTCAAGTTGTTTGCGGACTTTAGGCAGCGCCAGGCCAAACTCGATCATGCGCGAGTACTTGTTCTCGTCGCGGATCTCCCGCCAGCGCGGGTGGTAGCGGTACTGCTTGCGGCCCCGCGCATCCCGCCCCGTGGCTTGCAGATGGCCGCGTGGGTCCGGGCAGATCCATACGTCGGTGTAGGCAGGGGGAATCACCAGCGCGTTGATGCGTTTGATTTCTGCTTCATCGCGGATGCGCTGGCCGTCCACATCGAAATAGACGAATTTGCCGCGCAGAATTTTCCGGGTCAGCCCCGCTTGAGTATCTTCGACGTAATGAAGGTCAGGGGGTAACTGGGCGATGAGAGTCGAATCAGGCATGGGGGTAATCCACTGGGCAGTTAAGTGGATTGACCGCGTCCAGTCGCAGGGGTGCCCAGTATTTCACTCATGCCAACCGCATCAGGCAAGCACCGCGACGGACTTGATCTGCGCCCACAGCATCTGGCCTGGCGTCAGATCCATCTGATCTCGCGAATAGCGGGTGATGCGTGCCAGCAAGGGCGTCCCCGCTGCATCGAGGCGCACCAGCACGTGGGCGGCGTTTTCCGCAGGGGTTTCACTGACCACGGTAACGGGCAAGCGATTGAGAATGCTGCTTTGCCCGTCGGGCTGCACACTCAGGCTGACGTCCCGTGCCTGAACCTTGAATCGCAGGTTTTTGCCCACGGCCAAGGGTGTATGGGCGACGCGCACGTGCAAATCGCTGTGTGGCAGTTGCACGCTGAGCAATTGATAGTGCGCGTCAAACGCGATCACCGAACCCTCGATCACCACGCCAGCATCGTCCACCAGGGCAAGGGGCAGGTCGAGCCTTGCCAGAGTTTCGCCGATAGGGCCGCTGGCCAGTGCCTTGCCGTTATCCATGAGCACCAGATGATCCGCCAGTCGCGCGACTTCATCCTGAGAATGACTGACGTAGAGCACGGGGATTTCCAGCTCATCGTGGAGCCGCTCAAGGTAAGGCAGGATTTCACTCTTGCGTCGGGCATCCAGCGCGGCCAGGGGTTCATCGAGCAATAACAGTCGCGGGCTGGTCAACAAGGCCCGGGCAATGCCGACCCGTTGCCGCTCGCCGCCGGACAGTTTGTCCGGGCTGCGCTCAAGCAAGTGCTCGATACCCAGAAGTTGCGCCGCATGCCCCAGTTCCACATGCCGCTCGGTTTTGGGGATGCGCCGCAGGCCGAACTCCAGGTTGCCCCGCACGGAGAGGTGGGGAAACAGGCTCGCCTCCTGAAAGACATAACCCAGGGCGCGCTTGTGAGGCGGTAGAAACAGCCCGGTTGCGCTGTCCTGCCAGATTTCGTCATTGATGCGGATGTAGCCCTGAGTAGGCTTCTCCAGGCCTGCGATGCAGCGCAGGCAAGTGGTCTTTCCGGAACCGGAATGGCCGAAAAGCGCCGTCACGCCGCGCCCCGGCAGGGACAGATCCACGTCCACCGTGAACTCCGGGTAACTGACCAGCAGACGAATCTCCAACACCGAACCCATCACTCAACCCCAGCCAGTTTTGGTCTTGCCGCTGGAATAGAGCGCCAGAAGAACCAGAAAGGAAAACACCAGCATGGCACCCGCGAGCCAGTGGGCTTGCAGGTACTCCATGGACTCGACGTGATCGAAGATCTGCACCGAAACCACGCGGGTTTTCTCGGGAATATTGCCGCCGATCATCAATACCACGCCAAATTCGCCAACCGTATGGGCGAAGCCGAGGATCGCGCCGGTAATGAAGCCGGGTCTCGCCAGAGGCAAGACCACGCAGAAGAAGGTGTCCCACGGATTGGCCCGCAAGGTTGCGGCCACCTCCAATGGGCGCGTGCCAATGGCGGCGAACGCGTTTTGCAACGGTTGCACCACAAATGGCATCGAATACAGCACCGAGCCGATCACCAGCCCGGCAAAGCTGAAGGTCAAGGTGCCCAGGCCAAGGCTCTGGGTAAATTGACCGACAGCGCCGTTAGGGCCGAGCAGCAACAACAGGTAGAACCCAATCACCGTGGGCGGCAAGACCAGCGGCAGCGCGACGATTGCACCCACCGGACCTTTGAGCCAGGAGCGGGTGCGCACCAGCCACCAGGCGATGGGGGTGCCGACGATCAGCAGGATAACCGTGGTCAGCGACGCCAGTTTCAGCGTCAGCCAGATGGCCGCCAGATCAGTTCCATCCAATGGCATTTACAGCTGGTATCCGAACGATTTGATCACAGCAGCCGCTTTAGGGCCCTTGAGGTATTCCACCAGCGCTTTGGCGGCGGCGTTGTCTTTGCCTTTGTTGAGGATTACAGCGTCCTGCTTGATGGGGTCATGCATTTCGGCCGGGACGATCCAAGCGGAACCGCTGGTAACTTTGCCGTCCTTGTAGATTTGCGACAGGGCTACAAAACCCAGCTCTGCGTTGCCGGTGGAGACAAACTGATAGGCCTGAGTGATGCTCTGGCCTTCAACGATCTTGGCTTTGGTTGCGTCTGTCAGGCCAAGCTTGGCCAGCACCTGAGTGGCAGCCAGACCATAAGGAGCGGCTTTGGGGTTGGCGATGGACAAGTGTTGGTAAGCATTGGCTTTGAGCACGTCGCCCTTGGCGTCAACGTAACCGTCCTTGGCGGACCACAAGGCCAGGGTGCCGACTGCGTAGGTGAAGCGTGAACCTTTGACGATTTCGCCTTCCTGCTCAAGCTTGGCAGGGGTGCTGTCGTCAGCGGACAGGAACACTTCAAACGGTGCGCCATTCTTGATCTGGGTATAGAACTGGCCTGTGGCCCCAAAGGCGGCGACCAGTTTATGACCGGTGTCTTTTTCGAAATCCTTGGCAATGGCTTGAATCGGTGCAGTGAAGTTGGCGGCGACAGCCACTTGGACTTCGTCGGCAAACGCCGAGCTCATGGCCAGGGCTGCAACCACACCGGCGAGGGATTTCAGGAACAGATTCTTAGGGGGTGTACGCATTGAAAAAAAGCTCCAGGGGCAGAAAAGGAGATCGAAAAATACCGGCCATTCGCTATATATCGAAATATATAGCGAGCGATGCACCCCAGGGAAGCTAAGTTTGCTACCGGATGAGTTTTTCCAGAGCCTGCGCAGCCAGCAAACGGGTCAGCGCCTCGGCGCCCAGTTCATGTTTGAGCCCCACAGCCTGGCCCGCCCAGAGGTTCATGAAGCCGCCATTGCCCAGCGGTTCGGCGATGGTCCGCAGCGGCATTAACGCGCCACCGGCCAGAGGGAATGCAGGCGCGGCGTTGCACATCGGCCCCAGCTCTGCCATCACCCGGTTGACGATGCCCCGCGCTGGCCGACCGGTAAAAATGTTGGTCACCGCCGTCTGGCTGTCCTTGGCTGAGCGCAATGCCTTGAAGTGCGGCTTGCTGACCTTGGCCTCCGGGCAGAACAGGTAAGCGGTGCCAATCTGAACCGCCGCCGCGCCGAGCATGAATGCAGCGGCAATGCCACGCCCATCGGCAATACCGCCAGCAGCGATAACGGGCACTTCCACGGCGTCGACTACCTGCGGCACCAGCGCCAGGGTGCCCACTTGCGTGGTGAGGTCAGCGCTTAAAAACATGCCTCGGTGGCCGCCGGCCTCGTAACCCATGGCAATGATCGCGTCGCAGCCATGGGCTTGAAGCCAGATCGCCTCATCAACGGTGGTCGCCGAAGAAATCACTTTGGCTCCCGTGGCCTTGACCCGAGCCAGCAGGGTGGCGTCGGGCAGACCGAAGTGGAAACTGACCACCTCGGGTTTCAGGGCTTCCACCAGTTCACAGCTGGATGCGTCGAACGGCGCACGGCTGGAGACCGGGGTCGGTGCATCGAAATCCGCGCCAAGCTCCTGATAATAAGGTTGCAGCAGGTTTTTCCAGCGCACGTGGCTGTCAGGATCATCTGCGGGCGGCTGGTGACAGAAGAAGTTCAGATTAAGCGGCGCAGCGGTGTGTTGGCGGATTAGCGCGACCTCATCGCGAATCTGCTGCGGGCTGAGCATCGCGCAGGGTAACGAAGCCAGACCCCCGGCATTGGCGACCGCAATAGCCATCGTAGAACCAGAGGCACCTGCCATGGGCGCTTGAAGGATCGGCACCTGGATGCCGAAGAGCTGCAAGAGACGTGTATTAGGCCAAGTGTTCATCTGACGATTCCATGATGAGAAGTGGAGGGCTATTGAGCGGGTCTGCATGGCATTTGGCAACTGCGAATGTTTCTGGATTGACATAAAAGACGATCGGTCTAATATTCAGCCCATGACAACTATCCCACTGAACGGCCCATTGAAAGCCCCACTGAAAACCAGAGGTCCCGGCCGTCCGCCCAAGATCGACCGGGATAACCTCGAAACCCGCGAAGCACTGATCCGCTGCGGCGTCGAAGTGCTGACGGAGCAGGGCTTTATGGCCACCGGCCTGGATTACATCCTCAAGCGAGCGGGTGTGCCCAAAGGCTCCTTCTACAATTACTTCCCCAGCAAAGAGGCGTACGGGCGGGTCGTCCTTACCCATTACGCCGAATATTTTGCGCGGCGCCTTGATCGTTGGTTGCTCGATGAAGCCCTGAGCCCGCTAGAAAGGCTGGTGGGTTTTGTCCAGAGCGCCAAAGGCTCGATGGCCCGCCATGAATACCGCCGGGGTTGTCTGGTGGGCAATCTTGGTCAGGAAGCAGGCATGCTGCCGGAAGGGTTCCGCGAATCACTGGAAGGCATTTTCCTCGATTGGCAACAACGCTTGAGCCGCTGCTTTCATGCCGCGCAGGTTTGTGGCGAGCTGCCAAAATCTGTCGACTGCGACGAGCTTGCAGCGTTTTTCTGGATCGGCTGGGAAGGCGCGGTGTTACGCGCCAAGCTCACCGCCAGCGACGCGCCCCTCAATACATTCATCAGCGGATTTCTGCGCGGCCTGCCGCAATGATTTCCAAGGCTTAATAAAAGACGATCGGTCTAAATTGGAGGCAAGCATGTTCAAAGGCATCTTGGTCGAAAAAGACGACAGCGGTTATCGCTCGACCCTCACCGAGCTCAACGAAGATTCACTGCCCGCAGGCGACGTGACTGTGGATGTTTCCCACAGCACGCTCAACTACAAGGACGCGTTGGCGATCACGGGTGATGGCCCCATCGTGCGCAGCTTCCCGATGGTTCCGGGGGTGGATTTGGCAGGGACCGTCACGGCCAGCAGCGACCCTGATTTCGCGATTGGCAACCAAGTGGTACTCAATGGCTGGGGCGTCGGCGAAGGCCATTGGGGCGGTTTGGCCGAGAAGGCGCGCCTGCAAGGCAAATGGTTGATCCCGCTACCCGCGGCATTCAGTGCTGCTCAGGCCATGGCGATTGGCACGGCCGGTTATACGGCGATGCTGGCGGTCATGGCGCTGGAGAATAACGGCGTGACGCCAGACAGCGGCGATGTGTTGGTCACGGGTGCCAATGGCGGTGTCGGCAGTTTCGCCGTAGCGATTCTTGCCCGGCTGGGCTACCGGGTGGTGGCGTCGACGGGGCGCCTCAATGAGTCCGAGTATCTGCAAACCCTGGGTGCTGCCGAGATCATTGATCGGGCGACCTTGTCCGAACCCGGTCGCCCCTTGACCAAGGAGCGCTGGGCAGGCGCCATTGATTCAATTGGCAGCCACACCCTGGCCAATATCTGCGCGGCGACTCGCTATCGCGGCACTGTGGCGGCTTGCGGGCTGGCCCAGGGCATGGAGTTTCCCGCGTCGGTCGCGCCGTTCATTTTGCGGGGCATCACCCTCGCAGGGATCGACAGCGTGACCCGACCACGGGCTGACCGGGTGGCGGCATGGGCTCGTTTGGCGACTGACCTTGACCTGGCTTTGTTACCGTTGATTAGCCACGAGGTTGGCTTGAGCGAAGTGATCGACCTTGCGCCTCAGTTGCTGGCGGGCAAGGTGCGGGGCAGGGTGGTGGTGGATGTGAGGCGGTAGTGCAAAGCGCAATTGAAATGCTTTTCTGTGGGACCGGCTTTAGCCGGGAAAGGGCCGGTACATCTATTGCAGATGTGTCGGAACAACTGCCGCCTTCCCGGCTAAAGCCGGTCCCACAGATCATTGTTTGCTGCGCGACGTGGGCACTCCTACAGGATCGTGGTTGACTGCGCTTCCCGCTCCAGCAACGTTTGCTTACGCTCAATCCCCCAGCGATACCCCGACAGATTGCCATCGCTACGCACCACGCGATGACAAGGGATGGCGACCGCGAGACTATTGGCGCCACAGGCCTGGGCGACGGCGCGAAATGATTTGGGCGCGCCGATTTTCTCCGCGATTTCTGCATAGCTGGCGGTGCTGCCCACAGGAATATCCTTAAGCGCGAGCCACACTCGCTGCTGAAATGCCGTCCCGCGCAAATCCAGGGGCAGATCGAGGCCGAGCCTGGGCGCTTCGATGAAGCCAACAACCCTGGCCACCGTCTGTTCAAAGTCGTGATCAGCGCCGATTAACAGCGCATTGCGAAACTGATCCTGAAAATTGCGCACCAGCGCAGCCGGATCATCCCCGAGCAGAATGGCGCACACCCCAAGAGCGCTTTGTGCCACCAGAATGGCGCCCAGGGAGCACTCACCAACGGCAAAGCGGATTTCGGTATCGTTGCCGCCCTTGCGAAACTGTTCGGGCTTCATACCCAGCATCGCATCGGCATTGGCATAAAAACGGCTGTTGGAATTGAAGCCCGCGTCATACAGCGCATCGGTCACAGAGCTGGCGGTCACCAGTTTATGGCGAACCCTGGCGGCACGCTGTGCATTGGCATAGGCCTTGGGCGTCACGCCCGTGAGGGCCTTGAACACTCGATGAAAGTGATAAGGGCTCAAACCTGCATCGAACGCCAGTTGCGACAGGCTGGGGGCGGCCTCGGCCTCCTCGATGCGGCGACAGGCCCGGGCGACGAGCGCCGCGTGCTGCTCCGCCCCCTTGCTTTGATCGGCGACGGCACGCTTGCTGGGGCGAAAGCCAGCGGCTTCCGCATCGGCCGCCGAATCAAAAAACACCACATTAGCTGGACGCGGCAAGCGCGACAGACTGCTTGGACGGCAGTAGACCCCGGTAGTGCGTACTGCGTAGACGAACTGGCCGTCGGCGCTGGCATCTCGGGCCACCACAGCGGCCCAGCGGGGATCATCTTCAGTGGCGGGGCTCGCGAGTGATGCAATCCTGGCGATGGTCATGGACGTAAACCTTTAACTGGCTTGAAGATGCCCAGTGTATTGCTGCGCGGATGGGCTGAAACTCCAAGTCTTGCGGTCAAACTCTGTCAGCCCGCCTGCATGGGTGGCAGTGTACCCAACAGCGAAACCGCCAGCAGTGCGGCAATGCCGAACAGCGATTCGAGGATGATACTGTTGCGCAGTACCTTCATCGGCAGGTCACGACGGTTGAGCATCAAACGATTGCATAGCGCCAGCGCCAACATGCCCAACACCATGCACGCCTTGACCCCCAGTATCAGACCGAAGCCTGAGAAAGCGGGCTGCGGCCACAGTGAACCGCTCATGGCCCGTACATTGATCAAGCCTGTGGCAATGATCAGCGCCACCAGCACATAGCCCAGGCCGCTGAAGCGCAGCAGAACTGCTCGCATATCAGCCGCTGCGGTTCGGCTCAGCAGGCTCAACAGCAAGCCCAGTCCTCCGAGCCAAGTCCCCACTGCGCAGAGATGAATCAACTGATTGAAAATCATCAGTTGTCCGAACAGCCCGTCGAACATTGCGACATGGCCAGTCGGTGCGAGCGTTGCCAGCAGCGAAAAAGCCAGTGCCACACGTAACAAAGTAGGCGGGGTACTGGCCTTCATCAACACCGTCAGCAAGGCCGCATTCAAGCCTATATGCCAGATCCAGACCTTGCCAAAAGCGGTGTGGGTCAACACCAACAGCAAGGTGTCGGGTTCGATACCTTCGACCCAGCTCCCGGCCATGCTAGCGGCGATCAACAGCAACCACACAAGTGCACTGAGCAGCGCCAGAATGCAAAGCGCGCGGGTCAACCCGACACTAAGAGATCGCGACGCGACACGCTCAAGACTGGAAGCCAGCAGCGTGTGGGAAAAGCACAGACCGAACAGCATCAACACTGCCCAGAAGTGCAAAAGCCGACAGGCAATGAGCGCCGTTTGCATGCGGTTAAGGGCTTACCGTGAAACTGTAGCTGCCTTCGCTTTTGTGGGTGTCGACGGACACCGCGTGCCATTCCACTTTATATACCCCGGCTGCCAACGGCGCGGCGGGGGTCACGATCAGTGTTTTCTTGTCGGCAGGATCGGTGGCAACGCCTGGCACGGGTTCGACCACATTTTTGCCGCTGGGCGCCACCGATGTGATGCTGATTTTGGTGAATTTCTCTTCCACACCCTCGCTGAACTTCAGGCGTAATTCTTTTGGGCTGCTGACGGCGCTGTCGGCAGCGGGCAACTGGCTTTCCAGGTGGGCGTGGGCCGAAGCCAGGCTACTGATGGTCAGGGAGGCGAGGAGTGTGAGGGCGGAGCAAAGGTGTTTGAGACTTGGGGCAGACATCGAAATTTACCTGTTCGCTGGTGCTGAAATTGAGCATTCTGATCGCTTCTAGCGGGCTACTAGACCAGAAACGATCGATGAGCTCCAGTTTTCGCGGGCGAAACCTGTGGGAGATTCTATGTTTGCCTGCAATGCACTTCCTAGTGGGACCGGCCGGGCGGCGCTCCGCTTTAGCCGGGAAGGCGGCATTTCAGGCGATCAATTTCGGTCGGGTTTACTGGCCTCTTCCCGGCTAAAGCCTGTCCCACATGAAGTTGCGAGACGCACTGCATCACCATTCATCTCGGGCAAGCCGGCGAGCAAAAAAAAGCCACCGCACCAGAAGTGAGGTGGCTATAAAGTTTCTAACCAAAGGAATGATGAAGCGGAGCAGGTATTCGTTCGCTCGCAGATGCGGAGTCAACAAGCGATTGAAACATGTTCTTCATCGCCGACAACCCTAACATCGGTTTCCGGATCTCAACTATTACAATAATCGATAGTGACTATTATCGATTCAACATGATCGTCAGCACTGAATAATGCTAAAAACTCCCGAGCTGGCCAGTTACAAAAATCGATATGCAGCAGCATCTTGAACAGAGTCGTTAGAACTCTTGATCAATCCTGCGTGTCAATGACATCTTATTTCTTTGTGTTTCTGCCGTTTTTCTACGCTCGCCATCGCCTTGCCTTCTCGCGAGTGTTGCTATCGCGCAGAGTGCTCGTTGAAGGTGAGTATTATCTGGAACAGGGGAATACAATGAAGTTCTTGAAGCTTAATCTGGTCACGCTTGCGGTCTCCCTCGGCGTGAGTCAGTTAGTCTTTGCAGCCGTGGTGACCAGTCAATCTGAGGCCACCGGGTTTGTCGAAGGCAGCAGTCTGAATATCGATCTGAAAAACTATTACTTCAACCGTGATGGCAAGGACAGTAACGGCGTGCGCAATGGCGACCGCAAGGACTGGACACAGGCCGTGCTGGGTAACTTCAGTTCCGGATTTACCCAGGGCACTGTGGGTTTCGGGGTTGATGCTTACGGTTACTGGGGGCTGAAGCTGGATGGCGGCGCGGGCACCAGCGGGACCGGGAACCTGCCGGTAAATCGTAACGGCTCGCCCGAGGACGAGTACGGAACCGCAGGCGGCGCCGTCAAGGTGCGCGTATCAAAAACCGAGCTTCGTTACGGAAACCTGCAGCCTGTGGCGCCTGTATTCGCCGCAGGCGGGAGTCGCCTGTTCCCCCAGACCGCAACGGGTTTCAACTTGCTGAGCAGTGAAATCGACGGTCTGGATCTGGATGGCGGGCACTTCACCGGCAGCAACGGCCCGGTCACCACCAATAACAATCACGGCCTGTATGCGTCCTACGCGAATGTTGAAGCCAACAGCATTGATTACCTGGGTGGCAAGTATTCAATCAACGATAATCTGACGGTCAGCCTTTACGGCTCGAATCTGGAAGATGTATGGCACCAGTACTATGCCAATACCAATTTCACCCTGCCATTGAGCGACGAGCAGTCGCTGAATTTCGACGCCAATATCTATCGCACCACCGACGCGGGGCAGGCCAAGGCGGGCGATATCAGCAACACCACCTGGTCGATAGCCGCCGCTTATTCGTTCCTGACCGCGCATACCGTGACGCTGGCGTTCCAGAAAGTGAATGGGGATACGCCATTCGATTACGTCGCCTTCGGTAATAACGCCGCCGGTGATACGGCTGACTCGATTTTTCTGAACAACTCAGTGCAGTACTCGGACTTCAACGGGCCGGGGGAAAAATCCTGGCAGGCACGTTATGACCTGAACATGGCGAGCTACGGCGTTCCTGGTCTGGGGTTCATGGTCCGCTATGTCACGGGTGATGACATTGATGGCTCCAACATGCCTGCCAACAGTGGCTACACCGGCTACGGCTATGGTGAAGATGGCAAGCACCATGAAACCGATCTTGAAGCCAAGTACGTGGTGCAGACCGGGCCGGTCAAGGATCTGGCATTGCGCATGCGCCAATCCTGGCACCGGGGCAACGCTGACCAGGCTGAAGGCGATAACAATGAATTTCGCCTGATCGCCGATTATCCGCTCAACATTTTCTGATCAGGTGCGAAGGCCGCAGCATGGAGCATGTTGCGGCCAACTCTACTGATTATGCTGATTTGATCCGGCACCACGGCCTCAACCATTTTCGCAACCATCGCCGATGCGGGTGTAGTGCAGGTTGTGTTCAACACCTTTGCTATCCAGGTACAACATCTGCGCTTGTACGGGGCCGCAGGCGTTAGGGTTATCCGAGCTGATCTGAATAACTTTGGCGATATCCAGATTCTGCGAATAGTTGTAGTCAACCGCAGCAGGGGCTTGATTAGTCAGTTGGTCATTTGCCGACGCAAATACCGAGAACAGGGAAAGAGCAGCAAACAACGCATAATTTTTCATGATCCATCTCCAGAACTTTCGAGCAGTCATTCAGTGCAAAGCTGAAGGTTTGCTTTGCTGTTGGAGTGAATTCTAGGCGTGTCGCAACGCTGGCAAAAATGGTGGCTGTTGATACAGGCCATCATCAAAACTGATGGCACTGGATGACTTCTGCTGTACTACGTGTCAGCTTAGAACCCCTTGCGATAACAGCGCTGCCCAATACTTCTTTTATATAGAGGTCTCGAATCAGCGTGCATCACGCTCTGGTGAATTGTTTGCGATAGCTGCTGGGGCTGATACCTACCAGATTGCGAAAATGACGGCGCAATGATTCTTCTGAGCCAAACCCCGCCACTTCAACCACTTCAGTCAGCCGCATGTTGGATGATTCCAACAGCTCCTTGGCGTAAGCGATCCGTTCACCCAACAGCCAGTCGTATGGCGACAGCCCGGTGCTGTCCATGAAGCTGCGGTGCAGGGTGCGGGTGCTGATGGCTGCGTGGTCGGCCATCTCCTTGATGCTGCGCTGGCGTTGTAGATCGCTGCGGATCCAGTCCATCACCTTGGAAATCGGCCCGTCACTGGAAGACACCAGTTGCCGCGACGCATATTGCGATTGTCCACCCTCGCGATGCGGCGGGATGACCATGCGCTGAGCCACCATATTGGCCACCCGAGCACCGTGATCGTTGCGCACCAGATGCAGCATCATGTCCAGACCTGCGGCAGAACCCGCCGCCGTCACGATCTGCCCCTGATCAACGTAAAGCTCGTTGGGTTGAATGGTCAGGTGCGGGTACATGCTGGCCAACAGATCGGTGTATCGCCAGTGGGTCGTGACGCGTTTGCCGTCGAGCAAACCGGCTGCGGCCAGCACAAATGCGCCGGTGCAGATGGAGCAGATTCGCGCACCGCGGGCATGGGCGGCCTGCAGTTGGGCGATGAGCTTTGCCGGAACCGGCGCATCAACGCCGCGCCAGCCAGGCACGATGATCGTGTCAGCGTTTTCCAGCAATGCTTCCCCGGCCGTGGGCACGATGGTGATCCCACCCGCTGCCGTGATCTGGCCTTCGTCTACCGCATGGGTGGCGAACTCGTACCAGGTCACCCCCAGCTCGGGGCGCTTGAGTGCAAATACCTCGACAGTGCAGCCGAATTCGAAGGTGCACAGCTGGTTGTAAATGAGGGCAACGACAAGATGATTTTTCATGGCGCGATGTTACCGGATATTGGCATTAACCACAGTGGTCCGGTGGGAATGGACTGAGTAACCTGACAGCCGAAATCGGGCAGCAGTCTCAACACTTTGCCGAAGCTCGCACTAGCGATCCAGGAGTCAGTACGTGTCAATCAACATCGGTATTTACGTCTACGACGACGTCGAAGTCCTGGACTTCGCAGGCCCTTACGAAGTGTTCACCACGGCGACCCGCATGCACATGCGCAACAGTCTTGATGACCGGGCCTTATTCAACGTATTCACCATCGGCCGTACCACTTCACCCATCAAGGCCCGTGCCGGGCTCAAGGTCGATCCTGATTATTCGATTAGCGACCATCCGGTCATGGATTGCCTGATCGTGCCGGGTGGTGTGGTGACGGCGGAGCTGGAAAAGCCTGATGTCATTTACTGGATCAGCGGCCAGTCAGAGCCAGAGCGCGTGGTTGCCTCGGTCTGCACCGGGGCGTTTCTGCTCGCCAAAACCGGCAAGCTGGCAGGCAAGCAAGTCACCACCCACTGGGAAGATATCGACGAGCTCAAGGAGATGTTCCCGTCCATTGATGTGTTGACCACCCTGCGCTGGGTCGATGAAGGTCCCTTCGTGACATCGGCCGGCATTTCGGCAGGGATCGACATGAGCCTGCACCTGGTTGAACGCCTGCACAGCCGCAAACTCGCCGAACGCACCGCGCGGCAGCTGGATTTTGACTGGACTGAGAACAACTGAGTTCGTCTCATCCTTGTAGGAGCTGCCGAAGGCTGCGAACAGCGTTGTGTCAGGCAAACCGCATTCGTCGCCGTCGTAACCTCCGACAACTCCTACAGGGGCTCGGCGGGTCTGCAAAACATCGACATGGAGAAATTAAAAACCCTGCGCAAATGCAACGATTGCCACCCGTGGGGCTCATACAGTCAGGCAACTTAAAGACAGAATCGAACCAGCTCAGATCACTCCGATGGTTTCGACCCGACTGACTTGACGCGGATGACTGTAATTTATGACGACACCGGACAAGCAATACGTGGACTGGCTCATCGAGCAATCGATGCTCAACGCCGCCAGACAGCGAGCCAAACTGTATTCCGGCCAGGGTCGGCTGTGGCAACGCCCGTTCGCCCAGGCACGCCCCCGAGACGCTTCGGCGATTGCCTCCGTGTGGTTTACCGCATACCCGGCATCGATCATCACTCGCGAAGGCGGCACTGTCCTCGAAGCGCTCGGGGATGAAGCGTTGTGGCATGCGCTTTCCGAGATTGGCATTCAGGGTATTCACAACGGCCCGCTGAAAACCTCGGGCGGTTTGCAGGGGCGTCAGCGCACGCCGAGCATCGACGGCAATTTCGACCGGATCAGCTTTGGTATCGATCCGGATCTGGGCACTGACGCGCAACTGCTGAACCTGAGCCGAATCGCAGCCGCGCACAACGCTGTCCTCATCGACGACGTGATTCCATCCCACACTGGTAAAGGCGCGGATTTCCGTCTTGCGGAAATGGCCTACGAAGATTATCCGGGCCTGTACCACATGGTGGAAATTCGCGAGGAGGACTGGCATCTGCTGCCGGATATTCCCGCAGGTCGTGATGCGGTCAACCTGATGCCGGACGTGGTGGATGTGCTCAAGGACAAGCACTACATCGTGGGCCAGTTGCAGCGGGTCATCTTCTTCGAACCAGGGGTGAAGGAAACCGACTGGAGCGCCACTGCGATCGTGCAGGGCGTGGACGGCAAAGCCCGGCGCTGGGTTTACCTGCATTATTTCAAGGAAGGTCAGCCTTCCCTGAACTGGCTGGACCCCAGCTTCGCTGCTCAGCAAATGATCATTGGCGACGCGCTGCATGCCATCGACGTCATGGGCGCCCGGGTGTTGCGTCTGGACGCCAACGGTTTCCTTGGGGTCGAACGCAAGGCTGAGGGCAATGCCTGGTCAGAAAGCCATCCGCTGTCGATCACCGGCAATCAGCTGATCGGCGGAGCCATTCGCAAGGCTGGCGGTTTCAGCTTTCAGGAATTGAACCTGACCCTGGACGACATCGCGGCGATGTCCCATGGCGGGGCGGATTTGTCTTACGACTTCATCTCGCGGCCTGCGTATCAACACGCCTTGCTGACCGGGACTACCGAGTTTCTGCGTTTGATGCTGCGCCAGGTGCATGCGTTTGGCATCGATCCGGCTTCGTTGATCCATGCCCTGCAGAACCATGACGAGCTGACCCTTGAACTGGTGCATTTCTGGACCCTGCACGCCCACGACACCTACCACTATCAAGGGCAGACCTTCCCCGGCAATATTCTGCGCGAGCATATCCGCGAGGAGATGTACGAGCGTCTGGCTGGCGAACACGCGCCTTATAACCTGAAGTTCGTCACCAACGGCGTGTCCTGCACCACCGCCAGCATCATTACCGCAGCGCTGGGGATTCGCGATCTGGATGCGATTACCGACGCTGACATTCAGCAAATCCAGCACATTCATCTGCTGTTGGTGATGTTCAATGCGATGCAGCCAGGGGTGTTTGCCTTGTCCGGTTGGGACCTGGTGGGCGCGCTGCCGCTGCCTGCCGATCAGGTACAACATCTGATGCAGGACGGTGACACCCGCTGGATTCATCGCGGTGCCTACGATCTGGTGGACCTGGATCCGGACGCCGAGTTTTCCGCCGGTAACATGCCACGACCACGCTCGCTGTATGGCAGCCTGATTACCCAGTTGCAGCGTCCGGACTCGTTTGCTTCGCAGCTGAAGAAAATCCTCGCGGTACGACGTGCCTACGACATTGCCGCCAGCAAGCAGATATTGATTCCCGATGTGCAGCATCCTGGCTTGTTGATCATGGTTCACGAGTTGCCAGCCGGGAAGGGTACGCAGATCACGGCTTTGAACTTCAGCTCGGAAGCGGTAGTGGAAACCCTGCATCTGGCGGGCATCGCTCCAGGTCCGGTGGTGGACATCATCAATGAACGTGTCGAGGGCGACCTGACCGATCAGGGTGAATTCACTATCACTCTGGATGCTTATGAAGGCCTTGCGCTGCGAGTAGTGAGCGCCGCGCCGCCGTTTTAAGCATCGCGGACAGAGGACTGGCTGCCGGGGGCGAACTGAGTTCGCCCCCGGTTTCGTTATCGCAGGGGTGACGTGGATTCTAAAGCTTCAACGCAATCTGCTGCTTCTTCGGCAGTTTGCCGACTACCAATTGGTGGGAACGGGTCAACAAATCCCGAAGCTCGTCGTCACCCAGGGAGTAGGGCACGGCCACGCTGATCCAGTAGGCCCTGGCCAGATAGGGCGCAGGACGCACACCGGGACGGTCGACATAGCCCAGGAACAGCTCCGGCGCCACTTTGAATGACAGGCCTTTGCCTGCGAGATCCATCACGGCGAACATCTTCGTCCCGGCCACGGAAAATACCCGTGTACCGCCCCATTTGTAGTCTTCGCGGGCGCCAGGGAGTTGCATGCAGAATTCTGCGACCTGTTCGGCAAGCATGTTTTCCTCGATTAAATCCCAAAGTCAAAAGTGTTCAGCGGCAACCAGGCTCGGCACCGAATGCGGCGCTGACATGCTCGATCCATGCCCGTACCGCTGGCAACATTCCCCGGCGCTGGGTGTAAGCCGCCTGGAGATTACCGCTCGGCAGCGACCAGTCTGGCAACAACTGGATGAGTTGTCCGCTTTCCAGTTCCTGGTAGCAGTTCATCATTGGCAGGAGCGTGAAGCCCAGGCCCTCTAATGCTGCGTGCTTGCGAATCGGGAAGTCATCGACCACCAGCCGGGGCTCAAGGGCAAGGTCGTAATGTTCGCCGTCACCCTGCAGCAATTGGAAGTGCACCTTGCGGTCGGCCTCTATCGCGCCCAATACAGGCAGGCTGGCGAGGTCGCGGGGATGTTCGATGCTAAGTCCGGCAATCAGCGCCGGGGAAGCAGCCAATGTGGCACGGGCAGGGGATAGCTGACGGACGATAAGGTTTGGGTCTTCATCACCGATGTCGCGCACCCGCAACGCGACGTCGATGCCTTCGTTCACCAAGTCCACACGCCGATTGACCAGCATCAGCTCCAGTTGCACCTGCGGATGGCTGCTCAGGAACTGGTTTACCACTGTCGACAGATTCCAGTGAATCATCCCGACGGGGCAGGAAACCCGCAGCCTCCCGCGGGGTTCAGCGGACAGTGAAGCCACCGCTTCGTCGGCCATTTCAGCCTCCAGCAGCATCGCCTGGCAATGGACCAGGTAGCGTTCGCCCACGGCGGTGAGTGCCAGCTTGCGCGTGGTGCGTTGCAGCAGGCTGGCACCGAGGCGGGTTTCAAGTTCGGCAATACGCCGCGACAGACGCGACTTGGGAATCCCCAGCAAGCGCCCGGCTGCCGCGAAGCCACCGGCTTCGACCACCTTGGCAAAGTAGTAGAGATCATTGAGATCTTGCATACGTCAGCTCTATTGTCCTGTGTGTGGGACGAACTATCGCATTATTGGCGACTAATCAGCTATTGGTTTGAAGGGTAGGATTATCGTCACTTGCTCGCCAGCTGGCGACTCTCAATTCAGGAAGCCCTTATGAAACTCTTGCACATCGATTCCAGCATCCTTGGTGATCACTCCGCTTCGCGCCAGCTGAGCCGCAGCGTCGTCGAGGCGTTCAGCGCTATTGAAGCAGATACTCAAGTGACCTACCGCGACCTGGCCAGTGAAGCGCTGGGCCATTTCTCGGCGGGTACCCTGGCCGCCGCCGGTACCCCTGAAGAAAGCCGCGATGCTGCGCAGAAACAGGAAGTCCTCGGCAACGAAGCGACTTTGCAGCAATTCCTGGATGCCGACGTAGTGGTCATTGGTGCGCCGATGTACAACTTCACCATCCCGAGCCAGCTCAAGGCCTGGATCGATCGCATCACCGTCGCCGGTCGCACCTTCCGTTACACCGAAACGGGTCCAGAAGGTCTGTGTGGCGACAAGCAAGTCATCATCGTTTCCACTGCCGGTGGCTTGCATGTTGGCCAGCCAACCAGCGTTGGTCATGAAGACTTCCTGAAGGTGCTGTTCGGTTTCATCGGCGTCACCAACCTGAAATTCGTCTTCGCCCACGGCCTGGCCTATGGCGACGAGCCACGTGCCAATGCCATGACTGCGGCTCAGAAACAGATTGCTGAAGAGTTGGTGGCCTGAAGGCAGCTGCAAGCCTCAAGCTTCAAGCGGTTTGGTGATCACTGTGGGACCGGCTTCAGCCGGGAAGAGGCCGGGATATGCGCTGCAACGGCGTCGGCAGAAATGCTGTCCTGCCGGCTAAAGCGGAGCGCCCCGGCCGGTCCTATAAGATTGCAGGTAAACCTGTAATTTCCACAGGTTCTAGTACCGCATCGCCCTATTCGAAAACATCTGGCCCGCCATATGCACTAATTCGTAAATCGTGACTCTTATCTCTGTACGCCAGTGCGGCGGGAGTCACGCCAGAGCATGAAGCTCGGGTCCAGATGCCGCCAGGCTGCCTGGATGGGTCGTTTCGGATTACAAAGGTTGGGCCTTGCGATGGTACGTCTTTGTGCATTACTAATGATTTCGCTGCTGGGCGGCATGGTTTCGGTGCACGCCAACGCTGATGAGCACTGGAGTGTCGGCTATCACCAACTGACTTTTCCTGATCCGCTGGATTCTCAGCCGATGCACGCCATCGCCTTTTACCCCTCTACCGATGAAGAACACACCAGCAAGGTCCAGGGCTACTGGATCGAGGCCAGTCCGGATGCGTCAATCGCGTTGGGCCGTTTCCCGCTGATCCTGCTGTCCCACGGCAATACCGGCACACCATTGGCGCTGCATGACCTGGCCACCTCTTTGGCACGTCAGGGCTTTGTCGTGGTGGCGGTGGTTCATCCCGGTGACAACACCCAGGATCACAGCCGCCTGGGCAGCCTCAGCAATTTGTATGGACGGCCGCTGCAGATTTCCGAAGCCATCAGCGCGGCGCTTCTGGACCCCAGGTTGTCGCCTTATCTGAATGCCAATCAAGTTGGCGTTATCGGTTATTCCGCCGGCGGCGAAACCGCGCTGATTCTGGCGGGGGCGCAGCCGGACCTTCAGCGTTTGAAAACCTACTGCGTCGAACGCCCAATGGATCGCGATGCCTGCAAGACCCAGGGCGAGTTGCTGCTTGATCGAGATGATCTGCATGCGCAAGCTGATCCACGGGTTGGCGCATTGATGCTGATGGCTCCGCTGACTTTGATGTTCGGCCGTAGCACTTTGTCGGATGTGCACGTCCCGGTCCTGCTCTACAGCGGTGACGGAGACGAACTGTTGGCGGTCGACAAGAATGCCGAAGCACTGGCGCGCAAGCTGCCGCAAACACCGGAGTACAAGCTACTCGCGGGGGCAGGGCACTTCGTGTTCATGGCGCCCTGCAGCGATGAGCAGCGCGCCACTGCCCCTGTTGTCTGCACAGATAGGGACGGCGTGGATCGTGAAGACATTCACCGCAATCTGAGTGCTGAAGCGGTGCGCTTTTTCGAGGATTCCTTAGGGATGCCTGAACTGCGCAACACGGGCATGCAAACCGCCCACCAGCAGTAGCCGTTCAGTCAGCCAGGGCGCGTAGATAATCAGCAAAGCCGCCAACCGCCCGTGCTTGCAGGCGCGTACTGGTGGTGACTCGCGGCCGGCAGCTCCAGGCGATGCGTGCACCACTGAGCTCCAGCTGACGAATAAGATGCACATCCTCATGACATGCCAGCGGCGGGAAGCCGCCCGCCAAGGTGTAGGCTGCCGCGCTGACGCCCAGATTGGCGCCGTGGATGTGGCGATGGCCTTCGCGGTGCTGATAATTCTGTTGATAGCGAATCTGCGCTTCCAGGGGAATGTCATCACTCCACTGGCCGGGGGTTACGGTGCCGCAGACGGCGTCGGCGTTCAGGGCGAGTTGCTCCACCAGCCAGTCTTCAGCCACCGAGCTGTCGCCATCGGTGCAGGCGATCCAGCGGGCGCCGCGTTCAAGTAACAACGAAGCCCCCGCGGCCCGGGCCTGACCCACGTTACGCACCGCCACTTCCAGCGTGGCAACCGCATATTGGCGTGCAACGGCGGCCGAGCCATCAGTGCAGCTGTCCAGGACCACCAGAATCAGGACGGGCTCGCCACCCAGGGCCGGATGTCGCCCAGCTTCAAGCACCGTTTGCAGGCACTCACCCAGCAGTTGTTCTTCGTTATGGACGGGGATCAGCACACCAATCATCGTAGACGCTCCTTTTCCGCCACAGACTCGCCGTCGCGGCTCCAGATCTCCAAGAGGAAATCAGGTTCCTGGTGGCTGAACAGTCGAGGCATGTTCAGCCGATCCTGCAGAATGGCGTGGACCCGCTCGGCATCCAGAGGGCAGCCTTCGATGGCCGGTCGCCAATGACAGGCGAGCAATTGCCCATCGGCAGTGAGCGAGGCGAGGGCGCGGTCGATCCACTGGTTGAGGTCGGCTTCGTCCAGGTAGTAGCCCAATTCACTGAGTACGATCAGGTCAAAGCGCTCATCCGGCCACTGCTGCGGCAAACGGGCCTGAATCACTCGGGTGTGACCGAATGAGCTCAGACGCTCGCGTGCCAGCTCTACGGCCGGCAGGCAGGTGTCGCACGCCAGCAAGCTATCGCAACGGGTGGCGAGGTCGGCGCTGAGTTCGCCATTGGCGCATCCCGGTTCGAAAATCGCCGAATAGCGTTCTCGGGGTAAAGCGGCCAGCGTCAGGGCGCGTTTGCGGCGCTCATACCAGCGCTGCTTGAATGCCCAAGGGTCATCACTGGCCTGGAAGAGCTCGTCGAAGTAACTGTCAGCGACGCTCACACGAATACCACTTCAAAGGGTTGCAGCAAGCGCTCAAGTGCGGACGCGGAAAGAACCGGGGGCAGGCCGATCAGCGGGTCGCCTTCCAGCTGACTGGCGAACGCATGCACGGCATGGCGTTTGCGGGCAATGGTGACCGGGTCCAGCAGCACCTTGCGTGCCCGGTCCCAGGGCAGACGATCGTCTTCCGGGGAGGCCCAGTGCCAGGCCCAGATCGGCACTTCATGAAATGGCGCACCCACCGCTTCCGCTGCGCGGGCACTGGCGCGGCCGACGGCTTCGTGATCTGCGTGGCCGTCCATGGCCCAAGTGGCGAACACCACATCAGTGGGGCGCAGGTAGCGTTGCAAGTATTCAACCAATTGATCTTCCTGACCCGCGACGCTGGTATCGGTGAAGCCACCGCGTATCCATTGCAGGCTGTGCATTGGCAGGTCGAGGCGGCGCAAGGCCTCGGCGCTTTCCTGAGGGCGCACAGCGCTCAAACGCTCGGCGGGCCAGAGGTCGGAGCCCGGGTGACTGGCGCTGCCGTCGGTGACAGAGATCAGCTTCAGCGGCCGGTCCAGTTGCGCCAACTGGCGCATTAACCCGCCGCAACCCAACACTTCATCATCAGGATGGGGCGCGATGATCACCGCGCGGAAGTTGATGGGCACCAGCATGTCGGCACTGATCACCGGCAGCTGGGCGAGCTTTTTCGAGGTATTCCATTGGTGCAGGGAGGTCCCGCTGCCAGTAATCGGGTTATCCGTCATAACATCCATGTCCTTGGAAGAGGCGTTGCCGCCTGCGTCGCGCTTAACCGTCCGAGCGCTGCCAGATCCCGCTCGGCGTGGCTCTGGCGTAGAAAAACCGGGAGGTCGGCCAGCAGCCGGGCAAAATGCGCGTCCTTGCAGTAAGGACCGGCGCCCAAGGCGTGGCCAACGTGGGTAATGATCTGTTCAGCACAGTGTTCAACAGCTGCCCGACTGCGGCGGGCGAGTAATTCAATGTGTTGCGAAGGAGCTTGATCGATATAGCTTGCTGCGTGTTGGAGGGCGACGCTGGCGCTGTGCAGTGCCGTGTCGACCGCGCCCAGATGAGCCTGAGCATGAGGTTCATCCTGTTTGGTCACGTGTTGCAACAGCCTCAGCGCGATGGCCCGTGAGGCGCCATACCAACAGGCGGCGATGCCGATGCCGCCTTGCCAAAAACCTGCACGCTCGATATAGGCGCCTGGCTCACCCACGGTCCGCCCGCGGGCAGCTTTGAATTGCACCTCGACACTGCCCGTGGCGCCCATGCCTACGGCGCGCCAGCCATCCTGAGTGATACTCACGCCAGGTTGCCTGAGGTCGACGGCCACTAATTGCTGTTGGCCGTCGTCGTTCCAGCCCGTCATAAGGGCATGGCTGAGCACCGCTGCACCCGAGCACCAAGCCTTGCGGCCATCCAGTTGCACCGACGTACCGGTACCGCTGATCCTGACTCTGGCCTGCGGCGGCTCCGCTGCCCACATTCCCCAGGTGGTGCCGGGCTCGGCAATGCCTGAGCCCAGTTCATGCATGATCGCCAGTGCATCAGTGTGGCCCTCATACAGTTTGCACAACCCCAGGTCGTGGCCCGCAACGCAGGCCAGACTGCGCCAGCGATCAAGTGTCTGACCGCTGGCGGGCAATGGCAGCTGATCCAGCCCTTCGTCCACCAGCGCCTGCAAGCACTCGCCCAGCGCGCGCGTATCGGCATAGCCCTGCTTGCGCCAGGCGAGGAACTCGCTCAGCGCCTGGCTCATGGCTGTTCGTCGTGCTGAAGTTCGAACAGCAACAGCGAGCGTGCCGTGATGGTGTAGTGCTCACCAAAACCGAACTGCTCTTTGGCTTTCATGTCTGGCTGATTGGTATCGACCAGGCAGGTCCAGTGGGCGCCTTCCGGAACCTCCGGCAGAGTGAAATTGACACCGTCATGATGGGAGTTGACCGCCAGCAGCAAGGTGGCATCGGCGCCTGGGCGACGAATACCGGTTTCCTGCGCACGGCCATCCATCAGCATGCCCAGGCAGCGTGCGTTGGCATCTTCCCACTGCTCGATACCCATTTCGCTGCCGTCCGGCGAAAGCCAGGTGACATCCTTGACACCGATTTCTTCGTTGTAATCGCCCACCAGGAAGCGGCTACGACGCAGGATCGGGTAAGTCTGGCGCAGCTTGATGATGCGTTTGACGAATTTGAGCAAAGCCTTGCCGTCTTCATCCAGGTCCCAGTTGACCCAGCCAATCTCGCTGTCCTGGCAATAGGCGTTGTTATTGCCGTGCTGGGTGCGGGCGAACTCGTCACCGGCGACGACCATCGGTGTGCCTTGGGCGAAAATCAGCGTGGCGAAAAAGTTGCGCATCTGACGCAGACGCAGCGCATTGATTTCCGGATCGTCCGACGGGCCTTCAACGCCATGGTTCCAGGAAAGGTTGTTGTTGCTGCCGTCCTGATTGTTTTCGTCGTTGGCTTCGTTGTGCTTGTCGTTGTAGGAGACCAGGTCATGCAGCGTGAAACCATCATGAGCGGTGATGAAGTTCACCGACGCCTGAGGCCTACGGCCGCGCTGATTGAACATGTTCCCTGAAGCGGTCATGCGTCCGGCGAAGTCGGCCAGCTGGCCTTCGTCGCCTTTCCAGAAGGCCCGAACGGTGTCGCGGAACTTGTCGTTCCATTCCATCCAGCCCGGCGGGAAGCCGCCCACTTGATAGCCGCCCGGGCCGCAATCCCAAGGCTCGGCGATCAGTTTGACCTGACGCAGCACTGGGTCCTGACGGCAAGCGACCAGGAAGCTGTGGCGCTCGTCAAACCCGTCGTGGTAACGGCCAAGGATGGTTGCCAGGTCGAAGCGGAAGCCGTCGACATGCATTTCCGACGCCCAGTAACGCAGCGAATCGGTAACCATCTGCAGCACGCAAGGGTGGCTCAAGTCCAGGGTGTTACCAGTACCGGAATCGTTGATGTAGAAGCGTTTGTCGTCGGGCATCAACCGGTAGTAAGAGGCGTTGTCGATACCGCGCATGGACAGGGTAGGGCCCAGTTCATTGCCTTCAGCGGTGTGGTTGTAAACCACGTCAAGGATGACTTCCAGGCCGGCATGGTGCATGTGCGCGACCATTTCCTTGAACTCGGCAATCTTGCCGTGCGCGAGATAGCGTGGGTCCGGGGCAAAGAAGGCAATGCTGTTGTAGCCCCAATAGTTGGTCATGCCTTTTTGCAGCAGATGCTGGTCGTTGACGAAGGCGTGAATCGGCAGCAACTCAACAGAGGTGACGCCCAGCTTGCGAATGTGATCAATCACATCGGCGACCATCAGGCCGGAGAAAGTACCCTTGAGTTCGTCAGGTACGGACGGGTGACGCATGGTGAAACCCCGGGTGTGGGTTTCGTACAGAATGGTCTTGTCCCAAGGCACACCGACGCGCTGATCGCGGCCCCAGGTGTAAGCCTCGTCAATGACTTTGCTTTTTGGCACGAACGGCGCGCTGTCGCGTTCGTCGAAGCTCAGGTCGCCGTCTTCATGGCCGATGGTGTAGCCGAACAGCGCTTCAGACCATTTGAGTTCGCCTACCAGCTGCTTGGCGTAGGGGTCGATCAGCAATTTATTGTGGTTGAAGCGGTGACCGTTCTGCGGATCGTAAGGACCATACACGCGGTAGCCGTAAATCAGCCCCGGATGGGCGTCGGGCAGGTAGCCGTGATAAATCTCGTCGGTGTATTCCGGGAGTTCGATACGCTCGAGTTCGACTTCACCTGTGGAATCGAACAGGCAAAGTTCCACCTTGGTGGCGTTGGCCGAGAACAGGGCGAAGTTGACCCCCAGACCGTCCCAATTGGCGCCTAGCGGAAAGGGTAGACCTTCACGAATGCGCGAAACAGTCGGCTCTGCTTGTTCAGTCTTGGCCTTCTCGGCTTTGGGACTGTCTTTGGTGTTTTTAGACTGCGTGCTCATTATGCATTCCTGACGTCTGGTGTTTTTCGGGGCGGCCGAGACCGCAGTCGAAGCCAGCTGGCTTCAACGAATAATAGAAAGCTGAAACGTTGGAATGACCGCAGGTCACGATCCTGAGTTGGCGATCCCTGCGGTCCGGAACATCACCCCGAGTGATTCAAGGTGCCGATGGTTTGCCAGGCTTTTTGGGCGCAGGCTTTTTAGGTGCTGCCTTGGCCGGTTGTTCAGCCTGCGTCGCCGGAGCGGGCGGCTTGGGTTTTGCTGCTGCCTTGGGGGCTGGCTTGGCTGCCGGCTTGCCAGCTGACGCCGCTGCAGGCTTGCCCGCTTTGGCAGGGGCCGGCTTGGGGTCAGCCGCGACATCTACTTTGGGCAACTTGGGTTTGGCTGCCTTGCGAGCAGTGGACTTGTCCGGCGCCAGTGCTTCGGCTTCAGCCAGCTTGCGGGCCATCTTCCAATGGCGCTCGTCCTGACCGGAGGGCTGGCCTTCCGATTCCCATATCTGATACGCAAACTCGCGGATCCTCTTTTCGTCGGCACTCATCTCGACACTCCCAGGTATTACATAGTTTGAATAAGCAGGTTTACTGAAAATTTCTCGAGTGCTGCGCTGAGCAGCAGCTCCTTGTCAGTTGTGACTACGGCGTCTGAAAAAAGTCCCTTCCAACTTCGATTTGAATCAGCGAACGGCAAGACAACCCGTGTATCCCCCCAACTTGTCGCATTGATGAATGGAGTTTGCGCCGTACCCAATAGTTCATTGAATATGCGCGGCACGATAACGATGGCCCGCTCTTGATCAGAAACCCGAGCAAAAGCCACGACCTGTTCAGCATGACTGCCCAGCACCTGCAGCGGTACATATTGCCCGCTACTGAACAGCGCTGAATGCCTGGCCCGCACGTTCAAGACCTGATGGATCAGCGCCTGCTTGACCCGGCCGTCCTGCCAGCTTCGCAACAGCTCATCTGGCGTTGAGGTCTGCTTGAGCGCGTCGGCGCGAGCTGCGTAGTCCACGGGGCGACGGTTATCCGGATCCACCAGGCTGAAGTCCCAGTACTCGGTGCCCTGATAAAGATCCGGCACACCAGGCGCTGTGATGCGAAGCAAGGTTTGCGCCAGACTGTTCAATGCCCCGGCTGTCGCAATACGGTTGGCCGTAGCACCCAGGGACTGGCGCAAGGCGGTGCCTTCAGCGCTCAACAGAATACTGTTGAGGAATTCCCGGCAAGCCCGCTCATACGGTTCGTTTGCGGCGCTCCAGCTGCTCTGCAGTTTGGCTTCGCGCAGGGCTTTTTCCTGCCATTGCGTCAAGCGTTTAGCATAGGCGTTCAACGCGTCTTCGCCATCCAGGTCCAGTGGCCAACTGCCCAGCATCGCTTGATAGAGCATCAGTTCGTCACCGGCACTGATGGTTGGCTCAGCCTCGCCCTTGAGCGGGATCGCCAATTGACGCCAGCGTTCGACCTGCTCGGCATACCATCCGGCGCACTCACTGAGGACTGCCAGGCGGGTACGGGTATCTTCGCCGCGCTTGTGGTCGTGGGTGGCGGTGGTCAGCAGGTTATCCGGGAAGGTTTCGCTGCGGCTCAGGCAAGCATCATGAAACGCCTGGGTCGGTGCACTGAAATGCTGCGGATGAAAGCCCACATCGTTGCGCGACAGCAACACTGCACTGCGATAGAACGAGGTGTCTTCCACTGACTTGGCGGCCACCGGCGAGGTCAGTTGCTGGAAGCGCACGCATGCATTTTTGTACAGCTTGCGCTTGCGTCCTCGGGGCAGTTGCCGCCAGGACTCACCGCCCAGCCAGCGTTTCAGGTAATCCAGTACTGGCCAGTCCGCTTCGCTCAGGGTGTTGCGCGCGCCTTGCATGGCTTGCTGAAAGAAGCGCTCATCTTCGGCCGAGCGCCCGCACACGCTGATGTAGGTGCGATAGATCGGAAAATTCACCACCAGAGCCAGCAACGCCCGACGGATCGCCCCGAGGGTCAGGTCCCGGCTCATCAAATCACTGCGAGCCACCTGCAGCAGGGATTGGGCAACGTTTTCGAAATCGCCTGCCAGAGTGCCATGCAGCACCAGGTCACGAGCTTCGAGCACTTCCTGATCAAAGTCTGCGGTGCGCTCGCTCAAACGGCTCCACAGTTCGCCCAGCGGCACCTGACCTCTGGGGTCATGTTGCAGCAGCGACACCTGATTCATGAATTCGTAGCCTGTCGTGCCGTCCACGCCCCAGTCTTGAGCCAGTTGCTCATCGGGGCCGAGAATTTTCTCGACGAATATCGGCAGATGCTTCAACTCTGTACCGGCAGGGCGAGCAGCAAGAAGGCCGTTCACGCGACGTCGCAGCTTGCGGCAATAGCCCCGTGGATTGGCCAGGCCGTCGATGTGGTCGATACGCAGCCCGTCTACCATGCCCTCGGCGATCAGTTCGAAGATCTTGCCGTGGGTGGCTTCGAAGACATTGGGCCGCTCTACGCGCAGGCCGCCCAGCTCATTGATGTCGAAGAACCGCCGCCAGTTGATGTCGTCCCCGGCCGTACGCCAGCTGGCCAGCCGATAATGCTGGCGCTCCAGCAACTGGTGCAGCCGGTTGAAGCCCTCGGGGGAGGTTGAATCGAAACGCTGAATCGATTGCTCGATGGCTTCGACTATGGCCGGGTCTTTGGCCAGTTCCGCCAATTCTGCACGGGCCTGACGGGCTCGTTCGTAGGCCTGAGGGAATTGATCAAGCGCAGCGAAGCGCTTGCTCAGTTCGTCCAGCAGGGGGCTGTCGTCGGATTCCAGCAGCGGCCCATAGGTCCCGGGGTTGATCGGGAAGTGGTGCTGGTAGTGTTCGATATAGAACATGCCGTGCTGGGCATCGAAACGCACAGGGATTTCTCCGGCCTGCAGCACCGTGCCGTAGTCGCTACTCAGGAATGGCAGCAGCAATTGACCTTCCAGCAACGGGTCCGGGGAGTTCCACTGGATATCGAAGAAGTCCGCATAAGGACTGCGGCGACCCCATTCCAGCAGGTCCAGCCACCATGGATTGTCCGCACCACCGACCGCCATGTGGTTGGAGACGATGTCCAGAATCAAACCCATGCCGTGCTCGCGCAAGGCACTGACCAGCCGTTTGAGTGCCGGCTCACCACCCAGTTCCGGGTTGATGATCCGTGGGTCCACCACATCGTAGCCATGCATGGAACCGGCTCGGGCCTTGAGCAGCGGCGACGCATACAGATGGCTGATGCCCAGGCTGGCGAAGTAGGGCACCAGAGGCACTGCGTCATCCAGGGTGAAGTCTTTATGAAATTGCAGGCGCTGGGTTGCGCGTAGTGGTTGCAGTGGGCTGTTCATCGGTCACGCTCCGCAGCTTGCAGGCGCGCCTGTGACAGCAGTTCAACGCGTCGGGCGACGGTTTCGTCGTCCATGAGTGAGGCACTGAACGCCGGGAGTCGCCGCCGCCAGTTCGGGTGGCTTTCGGTGTTGCCCGGCAAATTGAATTGCTCGGCCAGGCCCATGGCGTCTTCGATGGGCAGCAGCACCAATGGTGCTCGGGTATGCCCGATATAGCGCACGCTGGCGTCAATCATCTGTTCGGACTCCGAGCGATGGTCACTGAAGTTGTCCGAGTTCTGATTCAGCGCGTTGCGCAGGCCGTCACGCTCGCGTTGGCGATCGTTGCGCCAGTGCTGTGCCTGTTCCTCGTCCACCATGCCCAGCTTCAGGTTCCAGCCGATGTCATTCTCTGCCAGCCAGCCTGCCAGGGTCGGCAAGTCGTGGGTGCTGGTGGTGGCCAAGGCCTGATCCGACCAGTCCAGAATCGGCTTGAAGTGCGCGTTGTGCTGTTCGAACAACAACACCCGCATACCGAGGATGGCCCGGGCAGAGAGCTTCTCATGCAAGCCTTCGGGGACAGTGCCCAGGTCTTCGCCCAGCACAATGGCTTTGTGTCGCCATGATTCAAGGCTCAACAGCCTGAGCATGTCGTCCAGTGGGTAATTGAGGTACGCACCTTCGCTGGCGGGGGCGCCCAGCGGCACAACCCACAGGCGCTGCAGGCCCATGATGTGATCGATGCGCAGGCCGCCGGCGTGGGCGAAGTTGGCCCGCAGCATTTCGATGAACGCGCGAAAGCCATTGCGTTTCAGGCCCTCAGGGGAGAACGCGGAAATGCCCCAGCTTTGTCCGGCACGGTTAAGGATGTCGGGCGGTGCGCCGACGCTCAACGCCGACAACAACTCATCCTGTCGACTCCAGGCCTGGCTACCTGCTCCGTCTGCGCCCACTGCCAGGTCGGCAATCAGGCCTACGCGCATGCCGCCGCTGCGTGCGGCCACTTGTGCGCGCTCAAGGCCGCGGGCCATGAGCCATTGGGCGAACGCATGAAAGCTGATCTGCGGGCCTTGATTGGCAGCAAAGCGGGCGATCTCTTCACTGCGCGGATCCTTGAACGCATCTGGCCATTCATGCCAGTTTTCACTCATGCCCAGACGGGCGCACTCGCCGCGAATGGCCTCGAAGCGACAGTGATTTTCCAGCGCTTCACCGCCGCAGTGGCGAAAGCTGTTGAAGTCTTCATGCAGCGGGTGTGCGCTGCCGCTGAAGGCATCGTAAAGCTTGTGCAGGATTTTCCACTTGGCGCTGGCAGCGGCGGGCCAGTCGATCAGCGGCAGTTCTTCAAGGCGCTTGAGTTCATCGCTCAGGCCGGATTCTTCGATGGCCAGACGCAAGGCGCGCTCGCCAAGAATGGTGCCGGGTGAACAATAGAGACTGTTGAGAAACAGGCGGCTGGAAGGCGAATACGGGCTGTAGCGATGCGGGTCATTGGCGAACATCGCATGCACCGGGCTTATCGCCAGCGCATCTGCACCGCGTTCGCCAGCCGATCGGGCGAAGCTTTCGAGCGCTTGCGTGTCACCGAAGCCGCCATCGCCTTCACGGCGTAAACCATACAGCTGGACAGTCAAGCCCCAGGCACGAGGGACTTCGGTGTCGGTGGCCATGCCCATACTGAAGCAGGTGGCCGGTGCCACCGCGATGGTCAGGTGTTGCCCGGCGATATTCAGTTGCTGATAACCCACCGGCGCCAATCCGGGCAGGGCACCCGTGGCCGTCAGGTTGGCATCAATGGTCGCGCCATCTTCAAGGTGTAGAACGAAAGGCGTGCCGGGTTCGAACCAGGCGCTCAGATCAAGGTTGTTGCCATGATCGACCGTCAGCAGCGGCGGGGGTGTTGGCTGATGATGGGCCTGCTTGAGTTTTTGCAGACTGGCGTCAATCTGCTCATGGGTGCGCGCCGGGTAGCCAAGGCTCTCCAGAACGTTGCTCAATACTTCGGGGCTGACGCGCTGCGGCCGAGCATTGGCGTCGATCCAGTCGACCGACAGACCTGCCTCGGTCGCCAGATGCTCCAGTTGATCATTGCTCATCCTGTTCCTCCAGAACATCGGTTGCTATCAGGCTGACAATGGCCGTGTATGGATTGAGGATGCCTCGCCGGGAAAGTTCTGCCGCATGTGGCAGGGTTTCGAAAAGAACATTGCCGACATGCCATTCAGGCGTGCTGACCGCGTGTTCTGTCAGGTTCAGATCAATGCGCAGGATCGCTCCGTCGCCCATGCGCCAGCGAGCCATCACCGCGCCTTCGGCCAATACGTCGGCACCCAGCGCCTGGGCGCCCGGCAAGCGCGGCACGATCTGGCTGTGGCGGATAGTCAGCAGTTGGTGGTAAAGCGCAAGCCAGCTCTGGTGATCGGCACCTTTGTCGGTTTCCAGCAAAGCTGCATCGAACGCCGGTTTGGACGCTTCAAAGGTCGCCGGATCATTCGGGTCAGGGATGTGCTCGCGCTTTTCCTCATCGGCGAATGCCGCAAAGTCGGCGAATTCTGAACGCCGACCTTCACGAACCGCATCGGCCAGCTCGCCGTGGTGATCGGTGAAAAACAGGAAGGGCTCGCTGGCCGCCCATTCATCACCCATGAACATCAGTGGAATCATCGGCGAGAGTAGCAGCAGCGCGGTGGCGGCCCGCAACGCAGGCCCGTAGCAGAGCTGAGGCAGGCGCTCGCCATAGGCTCGGTTGCCGACCTGATCATGGTTTTGCAAGAACAGGACGAAGGCGCTGGGCGGTAAGTGACCGCTAGGCTCGCCGCGAGTGTGGCCATGCCGGGTACTTTCACCCTGATAAACGAAGCCCTGGCTAAGCAGTGTTGCCAGCTTGTTAGTGGCCTGGTGGGCGAAGTCGGAGTAATAGGCATCCGTCTCGCCCGTCAGCAGCACATGCAGGGTGTTGTGGCCATCGTCGTTCCACTGCGCATCGAAGCCTTGTTCCAGCAAGCTGGCCTGATTGAACTCGTTTTCCAGATTCAGCCAGACGTGGCGCGGGGCATCGATCTGCTGATGGATTTTCTGCGCCAGTTCTTGCAGAAAGGTCGAATCGTTGATGGCGTGCACGGCGTCCAGGCGCAGGCCGTCGAAGCGGTATTCCAGCAGCCACATCAGGGCGTTGTCGATGAAGAAGTCGCGCACTTCGCGGCGGCGAAAATCGATCGCGTCACCCCAGGGTGTCTTCACATCGCTGCGGAAAAACCCCTTGGCGTAGCGGCCTAGGTAATTGCCGTCCGGCCCGAAATGGTTGTAGACCACGTCTAGAATGACCATCAGCCCGAAACCATGGGCAGTGTCGATCAGGTGTTTGAGCTGTTCCGGTGTGCCATAGGAGGACTGCGGTGCGTAGGGCAGAACCCCGTCGTAGCCCCAGTTGCGTTCGCCGGGGAACTGCGCGATGGGCATCAGTTCGATGGCAGTTACGCCCAAGTCGGCCAAGCGCTGGAGGTGCGCTTCAACTCCGGCGTAGCCGCCCAGGGCACCCACGTGCAATTCGTAAATAACGGCTTCCTGCCAGGGGCGACCCTGCCAGGCGGTGTTTTGCCATTCGTAGGCGAGGGGGTCGACGACCACGCTCGAGGCGTGGACGTCAGAGGATTGAGCGCGGGAGGCAGGATCAGGGACTTCGATTTCCCCGTCAATGTTGTAGCGGTAACGGGTACCCGCCGGGCAGCGGGTCTCGAGGATGAACCAACCTTCGTTTTGCGGGAGCATGGCCAGAGACTGGCCACCCTCGATTTCTATACTTACGTAGTAGGCATCCGGCGCCCAGAGGGCGAACCGAGTGTGTCCAGAATCCAGCAGAACGGCGCCGTGGCGCCAGTTCTCATCCGTACGCAGAGGCATCCGTTGACCCCTTAATCAGTAATGAAGTGAAGCACCCACATTCTTTTTCAACAGGTCCTGATAAAGCTCTGCGTAGGGCTCTACCGCTTGATGCCAGTTGAAAGGTGCCGCCATGGCGCGGCAGCGCATGGCATTGATCAGTGCAGGGTTGGAGAACACTTTGAACGCGCGGTTCAATGCTTCTTTATAGCTTTCGACCGTTGACTCATCGAACAGGAAACCGGTGACGCCGTCTTCAATGGTGTCAGCCAGACCACCGGTGTTGCGGGCAACAGGCAGCGAACCGAAACGCTGGGCGTACATCTGGCTCAACCCGCAGGGCTCGTAACGTGAAGGCATGAGCAGGAAGTCGCTGCCTGCGAACATGCGTCGGGCATCGGTTTCGTTGAAGCCGATACGCACGCCGATCTGACCCGGATAACGCAGCGCCAGCTCACGCATGGCATCTTCTTCTTCCGGCTCGCCGCGACCGATGATCGCGATCTGACCACCCTGGCTGACGATGTGCTCGGCTACGCCGATGGTCAGGTCCAGACCCTTTTGATAAACCAGGCGCGAAACTACGGCAAACAGCGGGCCGCTCGACGGTTCAAGCTCGAACAGTTCACGTACGTGGTCGGCGTTGATTTCCTTGCGTTGCCATTCATTCGGGGCGAAGTGGCAGATCAGGTGTTCATCGGTGGCAGCATCCCAGCTGGCATCAATGCCGTTAGGGATCCCGCTGAGCTGACCACGATCGGCTTTGCTTTGCAGGAAGCCTTCCAGGCCGCAACCGAACTCCGGCGTGGTGATTTCCCTGGCGTAAGTCGCACTCACGGTGGTGATATGGCTCGCGTAAGCCATGCCTGCCTTGATAAAGGACAGCTTGCCGTAGAACTCCATTCCGTCAGCGCCCAGTGCTTCATCAGGGATACCCAGCTCGACACTGGAGCCAGTGCTGACGGTGCCCTGATACGCAAGGTTGTGGATGGTGAAAATGCTTGGAGTGGTCTGCCCACGCCACTTCATATAGGCCGGCGCCAGGCCAGCTGGCCAGTCATGGGCGTGGACCAGCTCGGGGCACCATTGAGTCTTGACGGCGCCCGCTGCAAAATCGGCGGCGGCCAGGCCCAGGCGAGCGAAGCGGATGTGGTTATCGGACCAATCGCGACCATTGGTGTCGGCATAAGGCGTGCCTTCACGCTCGTACAGCTCAGGGCAGATCAACACATAGATGACCAGACCGTCTTTCATGTCCATACGGCCAATCTTGCAAGGCGGCAGAGCCGCGTAGCCCCCTAACTGGCTAATCACGTGGATCGGGTTACCGCTATTGAGGACCTGTGGATAGCCGGGTATCAGCACACGGACATCGTGCAGGTGACGCATGGCTCGCGGCAGCGCGGCAGACACATCGCCCAAACCCCCAGTTTTCACCAGGTCAGCCAGTTCCGAAGTGACGAACAAGACTTTGCGCTTGTTGGTCGCCGACATCGTTGGCTGTGAAACAGGCAGTTGCAGCAGTGGAACGCTCGTCGTAGCGAAGACCGGCAGATGAGTCAGCTCGCTGGCCGGCTGATTAAAACTCTCTCCCTTCTGGGTTTTGACAGCGGCGCTAATCATCGTTTTCTCCCATTCATACAGTGTAAGTACTGCACTCGAATTGTTATTGGCCATGTCCTATGGCCAGACACAAATGTACTACGCAAGATCAGTACCCATTTACCGTTTGCGCAATCGCTGGACAGGGTGGCAGCGCTCAAAATGCAGGGCTGACCAACAGCATAGGCGCTCTATTCACCTGACCTATGGGGGATGCCAGAAGTTTCGACTTTTTTTGTGGGAAATGTCTGGAGCGCGGGTCGGCAGGAAAATCCTGGCCCAGGATTTAGCCTGCTATTGGCCAATAGAATCGTGAATGCGCTTTTTTAGAGCGGGCCTTTGCCCTGAAGAATAGACCTTTTGCCACTCGTCGGATTGTTTGACAATCAGCCTTATGATCCTCCTGTTGGCCGCTTAAGGGCGGTTGAGAGGGTTCGCTGGCGACTGCGAATCAGCTGAATGCATTTTCTCGGTGCGTCTGTCGTTCTATCCGAGTGCGCCTGAGGAATTTTCCTATAAGGGTCGTTGAACATTTTCTGGTGGGGCGCGATAGAATCCTCGGCCCGGCTCGCCTTAGGGTGGCCACTTTCGGCTTAGATGAATGCACGAGGATGAAATGGATACCCCCGAGGTTTTGGTGTTGCAGGCCAGTTACACGAATCCGGTACATGCTGAGGCGATTGGCTTCGTACTGAACCACTATGCCGAAGACGTCATGGGCGGAGGCGAGTCAATCTCTCTGGACACCCGGCAACAATTGGCAATTGAGCTGGCCAAGCGACCGCACGCATTCAGCGTCCTTGCCTTTATCTCTGGCGAGCCTGTCGGGTTGGTGAACTGCTTCGAAGGCTTTTCGACCTTCCAGTGTCGCCCGCTGGTCAACATCCACGATGTAGCGGTCATCGCTCAATATCGCGGGCTGGGCATCAGTCAGAAGATGCTCGCCAAAGTTGAAGAAATCGCCCGCCAACGCGGCTGCTGCAAAATGACGCTGGAAGTCCTGGAGGGTAATACCGTCGCTCAGAACGCCTATCGCAAGCTCGGGTTTGCGGGTTACGAGCTAGATCCGGCGATGGGTAAGGCGATGTTCTGGCAGAAAGCGCTCTGATTGAGCTTGCCTGGCCTGTGGTGAGTCGCCGGGACAGGTTGCTGATTGTGGGGCCAAGGTTTCACGATTCAGGTTTTTTGCAGGCGCAAGAGTGCTGCCCCTTGGCTGTCCCTTGTAATCAGGAACGTTACGTACTGCGTCGGGTCGGAGATTTGGAGCGGGGAGTGTTCTGCGTCAGGGCAAGCCAGCGGGTCGGGCTTGCCACTTACTGTTTCTGTCTATCGATTGGGATGTTGCAAGGCCGCAACATCCGGAGCAGGATCAGGCGCGCAGGGCGGTGCTGCTCGAACCGATCAGCTGCGATTGCTGCAGCATCAGGCTCAGATGAGCGACCTTTTTCTGCAATTGTTCGCGCTCTTCTTTAAGCTGGCGCAGTTCGTCGCGACGGACAGTGACGTAAAGGGTTTGTGGTGCAGTAGCTGGAAGTACAGTGCCCATTGCTCACCTCGCAAATGGCGGATTCAAACCTGAAAGGCCCATGGCAATGACAATCGATGCTCGAATCGCCCCTGCTTACCTCTCTATCGGCGCCGATTCTGATTTCTTTTGCGAAAAAAAGGAACTTTTTTATTTTTAATTGTCCGGAACGTTTCTTGATCGCGACAAGGCACCTATTGCGGCGGGTTTTGAGCCGCCGCGTCGGGGCCTGAAACGTGGTTGAAAGCAGCCCGGTACACACCGATCAAACCTCAGGCTTGGCCCCGCTTAAGGGTGGGCTATAAAATGAGGTACTTTTTTACAATTTACGGAGCATCTGCACATGCAACTTGGAATCATCGGACTGGGCCGTATGGGTGGCAACATCGCACGGCGACTGATGCTCAACGGTCACACCACAGTTGTTTACGATCGCGATGAAGCCTCCCGCAGTGCGCTCGCCAAAGAAGGCTCGACCGCCGTTGCAGATCTCCCGGCACTGGTTGCCGCGATGGATAAGCCCCGCGCGGTGTGGGTGATGTTGCCAGCCGGTGATCCGACCGAAGAGACCATCAATGTTCTGGCCGACCTGCTCGATGCAGACGACGTCATCATTGATGGTGGTAACACCTTCTATAAGGACGACGTGCGTCGTGCCAAGGCACTCACAGAAAAAGGCCTGCATTACGTGGATGTCGGCACCTCCGGCGGTGTCTGGGGGCTGGAACGCGGCTATTGCATGATGATCGGCGGCGAAGCCGATGTGGTAACCCGTCTCGATCCGCTTTTGGAAACCCTGGCTCCAGGCTACGGTTCGGTAGAGCGGACCAAGGGCCGCAACTCTTCTGACGATCGTGCAGAGCGCGGTTACATTCACGCAGGTCCTGCCGGCTCCGGTCACTTCGTGAAGATGATTCACAACGGTATCGAGTACGGCATGATGCAGGCCTTTGCCGAAGGCTTCGATATTCTCAAGCAGAAGAACTCGGAAAACCTCCCGCCTGAACAGCGCTTCGACCTGAACATGGCGGATATCGCCGAAGTATGGCGTCGTGGCAGCGTCGTTTCGTCCTGGTTGCTGGACCTCACCGCTGACGCCCTGGCCACAGATCCGCAGCTCGATGCCTACTCGGGTGCCGTCGCCGACAGTGGCGAAGGGCGCTGGACCATCGAGGCTGCCATGGAGCAGGCGGTGCCGGTACCGGTGCTGTCCAGCGCGCTGTTTGCGCGCTTCCGCTCACGTCAGAAGAGCTCTTACGCTGACAAGATGCTTTCCGCCATGCGCTTTGGTTTCGGTGGACACAAAGAGGGCCCCAAATAATGGGGTTATCCCAGAGCAGCAGAGTGCAAAAACCTCAAGTTGCCCCAGCCACCACGCTGTTCCTGTTCGGCGCGCATGGTGATCTGGTCAAGCGCCTGCTGATGCCGGCGCTATATAACCTGTTCCGTGACGGGCTGGTCGACGAAGGTCTGCACATCGTCGGGGTTGATCACAATGCGATCAGCGATACTGACTTTGCCAAAAAGCTGGAGGATTTCATCCGTCAGGAAGCGGCAAACAAAGTGGCGTCCGGAGGCGAGGAGCCTCTGGACCCCAAGCTCTGGGCCAGTCTGGCGAGCCGCATCAGCTATGTTCAGGGTGACTTCCTTGACGATTCCACCTATGCCGATATTGCCGAGAAGATAAAGAGCACCGGCAGCGGCAATGCGGTGTTCTATCTTGCGACGGCACCACGATTCTTCAGTGAAGTGGCGACACGGCTCGGAACGTCGGGGCTATTGGCTGAGACTGAGGACCAGTTTCGGCGGGTGGTGATCGAGAAGCCGTTCGGTTCTGACCTGGCAAGCGCGGTGGAGTTGAACGCCTGTCTGCTCAAGGTCATGACTGAAAAGCAGATCTACCGGATCGACCATTATCTGGGCAAGGAAACCGTGCAGAACATTCTGGTCAGCCGGTTCTCCAATGCGCTGTTCGAATCGTTCTGGAATAACCACTACATCGATCACGTGCAGATCACGGCGGCAGAAACCGTGGGTGTCGAAACCCGTGGCAGTTTCTACGAGAACACTGGTGCATTGCGCGATATGGTGCCCAATCACCTGTTTCAGTTGCTGGCAATGGTCGCCATGGAACCACCGGCTGCCTTCGGTGCCGACGCGGTTCGCGGCGAGAAGGCCAAGGTAGTTGGCGCGATCCGCCCATGGTCGGAACTTGAAGCCCTGGCCAATTCGGTGCGTGGTCAGTACTCCAAGGGCAATAAGGACGGTGCGGACATTACCGGCTACCGTCAGGAAAACAAGGTCGACCCGAACAGCAGCACCGAGACCTATGTAGCCCTCAAAGTCATGATTGATAACTGGCGCTGGGTAGGTGTTCCCTTCTACTTGCGCACCGGCAAGCGCATGAGTGCCCGCAGCACGGAGATTGCCATCTCCTTCAAACCGGCACCGTACGCGCAGTTTCGCGATACTGAAATTGATCAGCTCAAACCTAACTTCCTGCGCATCCAGATTCAGCCTAATGAGGGAATGTGGTTCGATCTCTATGCCAAACGGCCGGGCCCGACCCTGCACATGGAAGACATCGAACTGGGTTTCGAATACAACGAGTTTTTCGAAATGCAGCCTTCCACGGGCTATGAAACCCTGATTTACGATTGCCTGACGGGTGATCAAACGCTCTTTCAGCGGGCTGATAACATCGAGAACGGTTGGCGAGCCGTTCAGCCTTTCCTGGATGCATGGCAGAAGCATCCGCAAGTCGAGTTGTACCCGGCGGGCGAAGACGGGCCGCTTGCGGCTGACGACCTGATGGCGCGTGATGGCCGAGAGTGGCGGGATATCAATGGTTGAAGTTCCAGATGTTCAGTTTTTGCTTTCCGATATCGACGGCACGCTCCTGCGCCCCGATCACAGTCTTAGCCAGGCCAACATAGATGCAGTGGCGCGGTTGCGGGCAGCCGGGGTTCATTTCACGGTTGCCAGTAGCCGGCCGCCGCGAGCCATGCGGCAACAGATCGAAGCCTTGGGCATCGATCTGCCCACCGTGGGGTTCAATGGCGGCAATATCGTTAACGCCGATGGCAGCCTGCTGATTGCCCATCGAATTGATCCGGTTGCAGCCCGCACTACCATTGACCTGTTCGCTGACCACGACGTCGCAATCTGGGTATTTGCCGATGATCAATGGTTCCTTACAGATCCCGACGGCGCCTATGTCGAGCATGAGCGTCAAACGCTGGGTTACCCGTTTTTTCAGGTGGATGGCTTTGATGCTTATCTGTATCGAGTGGACAAGATCGTAGCCGCCAGCACTAATTTTGATTTGCTTGTAGCGCTTGAGGGCAAGCTCAATCCGTTGATCGAGGGGTTGGCATTTGCTGCGCGTTCGCAATCCTATTATCTGGATGTCACCGCGCTGGACGCCAACAAGGGTACCGCGCTGATAGCCCTCGCTGCTCAATTGGGTGTCGAGATGGCCCATACCGCGGCCATTGGTGACGGCGGCAACGACGTTGCCATGTTCCAGCAAGCCGGACTATCGATTGCGATGGGGCAGGCTGAGGAGGGCGTACGCAGCCAGGCCAGCTTCGTCACCGGCAGCAATCTCGAAGATGGGGTGGCGACCGCCATCGACCGCTACATCCTGCAACGCTGAACCGGCGCTGCGTCATTGCGACTTGTCAACGGCGGAAGTGTGTTTATGGCTGCATTGATTGAAGACTACGCGCTGCTCGGCAACTGCAAGACCGCCGCGCTGGTCGCCCGAGATGGCTCGCTGGACTGGTTGTGCTTTCCACGTTTTGATTCGCCGGCCTGTTTCGCCGCGCTATTGGGTGACAGCGATAACGGCCGCTGGAAGATTGCTCCGACCGGGCAGGCTCTCAACGTAGAGCGGCGTTATCGGGATGGCACCTTGATCCTTGAGACGCTGTTCGAGACCGAAACCGGCCGCGCGATGCTGATCGATTTCATGCCTGTCGATCGCGGTAGTCATGTGGTGCGTATCGTGCAGGGGCTTGAAGGCCATGTGTTTTTTGACCTGGACCTGGCCATCCGTTTTGACTATGGCAGCAGCGTGCCATGGGTCGAGAACAAAGGCGGGCATCTACTGACCGCAGTGGCTGGTCCTGAAATGTTGGTGTTGCGCACGTCTGAGTCGTTAGAGGCGATGGATCATCACACTAAGAGTCATTTTCGTGTCGATGCAGGTGCCCGGGAAGCGTTCGTGCTCAGCCATCAGCCCTCCAATGAGCCGGTCGAAGACAGCATCGATGCGGAGCATGCGCTGCAAGAGACCGAGCGTTTCTGGCTGGAATTCTCCGACCGCTGCCCCGAAGTCGGACCATGGACCGCACAGGTCAAGCGTTCGCTGATCACCCTCAAGGCCATGACCTACCAACCCACTGGCGGCATCGTCGCCTCTGTCACGACTTCTCTGCCTGAGCAATTGGGTGGGGAACGTAACTGGGATTATCGCTACTGCTGGTTGCGCGACGCGACCATGACCCTGCTGGCGTTCATGAACCTGGGCTACTTTGAAGAAGCTGCAGCCTGGCGCGAATGGTTGATGCGTGCGGTGGCGGGCAACCCTGAGCAAATCCAGATCATGTATGGCCTGGGTGGTGAGCGACGCTTGCCTGAGTTCGAATTGCCCTGGCTGGGCGGCTATGAAGATTCCCGCCCGGTTCGCATCGGTAACGGGGCGGCGACTCAGATGCAACTCGATGTGTACGGGGAAGTCGCGGATGCGATGATCCAGGCGATAAAAGGTGGTCTGCCTCGGCCGCCGCGCAGTATCGCGATTTCGAAAGTCATCATGCCGTTCCTTGAGACGGTCTGGCACCTTCCAGACCGTGGCATCTGGGAGATCCGTTCGGAGCCCCGTCACTTTACTCACTCTAAAGTCATGACCTGGGTTGCCTTTGATCGTAACGCCAAGCTCATCGCCCAGACGGCGCAGACCGATGAGGAGCGTGCGCTTGCCGAGCACTATCGCGCGGTCGCTGACGAGATTCATGCCGATGTCTGCCTCAATGGCTATGACGCCGAGCTAGGTAGCTTTACCCAGACCTACGGCGCCAAGGCGCTGGATGCCAGCTTGCTGCAAATCGCCCTGACCGGATTTCTGCCAGCGGACGATGAGCGCTTCATGGGCACCGTCGCGGCCATTGAGCGAAGCCTGATCGAAGACGGCTTGCTGCTGCGTTATGACACTGATCACAGCACCGACGGCGTCGCCGGTCGGGAAGGGACCTTTCTTGTCTGCTCGTTCTGGCTGGCGGATGTCTATGTGCTGATGGGCCGTGATGAGGATGCTGCTGCGCTGTTCGATCGGTTGTGCGGGCTATGCAACGACCTGGGCTTGCTGGCCGAGCAATACGACCCCCGGGAAAAACGCATGTTGGGTAACTTTCCTCAAGCATTCAGCCATATCGGAATCATCAACACGGCGCTCAACCTGCATCGTGTGGTGTGTCCTGTTAAAACCCGAGCGCGTGCCGAGGCAAGTGTTGAGCAGTAAATCCGCGGTCAAACGCTGCAAGAACTGTAGGAATGTGCCGAAGGCTGCGAATAGCGGAGCGTCAGACAAACCGCTTTCGTCGCCGTCGTAACCTCCGACAACTCCTACAGGTTTGAGGTGTACCTGACGAAATACAGGGCCTGTAGGAGCTGCCGAAGGCTGCGAATAGCGGAGCTTCAGACAAATCGCATTCGCCTTAAATCACATCGCCTTCCTAAAGGTGAAGTTGATGCGTTGTTCACCCAATTGCGGGTGATACCCAGGCTTGATGGGCAGCACCCCGTGAAAGCGCAGTCGATCCTCGTCACCCCAGACCACAACATCGCCATGCAGTAGCGCGATGCGTTGCGGCTTGTCCTGGCGCTGAAAGCCACCAAACTGAAATATCGCGGGCAAGCCTAGAGAGACCGAGACAACCGGCCACTGTAACTGCTGCTCGTCTTTATCCTGATGCAGGGACATTTTCGCCCCGGGCACGTAGCGGTTGATCAGGCAGGCGTCGGGGATGAAGCCCGGAAAATCACAGGCCAGGGCGGCGGCCTGAGCCAGCTCCATGAAAACTGCAGGGATTGCTGGCCAAGGCAGGCCTGTTTGCGGATCAGTCGGAGAATAACTGTAGCCGGAACGATCAGTCTTCCAGCCATAACTGCCACAGCTGCTCAGCGCGGCGGACATGGTGAAGCCGCCCGGAGTGACCATGTGCCGAAAAGGCGCCCGGTTGAGCACCTCCTCCAGCGCCGGTAACAGGCGTTCAATCAAGGGAAGGGCGAAACCGCGCAGAACGTATGAGCGCTGCCCGATCTGTTCAGTCGACGGTGAGCGCGCTGGCGCGTCAGCGAACAGATCGAGGGTAATTGGCGTCGTGCTTTCTCGTTTCATGGGCGTGCAGGTGAAAAGGCCGGTTTACAAGGCTTTGCTGACTTTGACGTCAGTAATTTCGTCGCCGCTCTGGCCGTGCATTTTTTCCAGGGCGCTCCTTGCTTCTTCGACGGATGCAGACTGTAATTGAGCGAACTCGAAGCGGCGTTCGCCATTGAGTTTGTAGCTGACAGCGTATTTGGTGGTGCGGGCAGGTGTACTCACGTTGACTCCTTGCAATGGCTTAGCTCAGTCGAGAAGTCGAGCGGCGCACGATCTTGATCGAGTGAGTGAAGGTGGTCTTGCGCCCGCCATTGGAATCCATCTTGCGACCCGACGTGTCGATCGTAATGTTCCAGAACCCAGTGCTTGGCGCGGCGATTTTGGCCGGGAACCGGTCGAATGCGCCACCGTGGTAAGTGTGCTTGCCGCCGTTCTTGAAGCTACGGAAATTGGAGTCGTTCATCAGGCGAATATTGCAGAGCTGAGAACACTCGATGACGACCAGGTCGTCTTCATTGAGGTGCTCGCGCTGGTGTACGAATTTCATGGGTGTCTCCGAGGGGAAGGCTTTTTTCGTAAAATCAAAACGATAGCATGACGCGCACCGGCATTTACCGGCGATTCACGTTTTATTGCAGTCTTTCACGGTAAAACGACCTTATCGGGGATTTAATCCTCATCAAGCTTGTCGTAGGACCTTTATTGGGAGGATTGTATGAAATTGGCCGTCGTGATTTTGGCTCTGGCGATGACTGGCTGTGCCACTGTCGCAGATATCGAACATACCCCAGCCACCATGAATGTCATGTCTGGGAAAAGCCCGAAAGACTATGCGGCGTGCTTCGACGGCAGGATTTCGGATAGCCGCAAGCCTCCGGTTGTCATGGACCATCACGATGGTTTGCGGGTCATCGTGGCGCAGAAATTCAGTCAGGATCCGGCCGCCGTGCTGGATATTGAAAGCAGGTCTAACGGCAGCTCGATCAAGGTTTATGAGCGCTTGTCCAATCTGCCAATCAGGCCCAAGGATGTGCAGGCCGCCGCTACCGAATGCATTTCCGGTTAAGCATGACGCGGGCTTACTTGCACACGACCAGTACGCTGCGGCTTTTGTAGTTGCCGACATCCACACCCAGGGTCTTGTCACTTTCCCTGGGTTGCGGCGTACCATCAGTTCCCACGATTTCGTAGCCGGTGCCAGCGCAAGAGGCGTCGGCTTTCTCGTAGCAGCTGGCCCACGACATCGCTTCACCCGAGCAGTCAATGCTCAAGCCCTGCTTGCCATTCTTAAGGTAGGTATTAGAAGAAGTAGCGCAGCCAGCCAGGCCCAGTACAGCAATAATGGACAAATATCGGATCATTTTTTGCGCTTCGCAAGAGAGGTGAAGGGTAGGGTTATCGGTTCGACTGATGAAAGATGCCAGCGTTCCGACATCATTCGCATGGATCATTTAAAAGGTTATTTGTCCGAGCGGCGGCGGGCGGCCTTGGGTTGATCCTGCAGCACTGCCGCTACTTCGATGGCAGCGCTTTCGCTGGCAAACGGCCCGGCAATGGCTTCAGCGTTGGCAGCACAGACCCACCACTGGCCGTCCTGAAGTTTATTGATCAAATAGCCGTTAATGGTTTTTACGTCTGACATCAGATTTGTCTCGGAGAAAGTTATTCAGCTGCGCATGATAAAGCGCCGTCCACCGGGCTGTCGCCCCCGGCTTGCCAGTGAGTGGGTGCAATAATTCCTGCACGCTTTATGGGCAGTCAGCTACGCTCCACGTCGTGGTATCTGCTTCTGGAGACGGATATCCCGGCAGTGGTTCTGCGGGTCGGCCGAAGGACTAAGGGCCGGGAAAAGGCTCGATTATTCGTTGGGACCGACAGCATTCAGGGCGTTCCGATGACCACAATATCTGCGATTGAGCGGAACTATCTGCTCAGGGATCCCTCTACCATGGCATCGCAACGGCCAGTGGCGGGGCATTGTAAGCTAGCCCGCGCCTGATTAGACTGCCTCGCTAATGCCAACAGCCCTTTATTAAGGACCATTATGATCAAGAAATGCTTGTTCCCAGCAGCCGGTTACGGCACTCGCTTTTTGCCAGCGACCAAAGCCATGCCCAAAGAGATGCTGCCGGTGGTCAACAAGCCACTGATCCAATACGGCGTGGAAGAAGCACTTGATGCAGGCTTGAATGAAATCTCCATCGTTACGGGTCGTGGCAAACGCGCTCTTGAAGACCACTTCGATATCAGCTACGAGCTGGAAAACCAGATCAAGGGCACCGACAAAGAAAAATACCTTGTTGGCATTCGTCGTCTGATCGAAGAGTGCAGCTTTTCTTACACTCGCCAGACTGAAATGAAAGGCCTGGGCCACGCGATCCTCAGCGGTCGTCCATTGATCGGTAACGAGGCGTTTGCCGTCGTGCTGGCTGATGACCTGTGTGTGAACCTGGACGGCGAAGGCGTCCTGGCTCAGATGGTCAAGCTGCACAAGCATTACGGTTGCTCGATCGTTGCCATTCAGGAAGTCGATCCAAGCGAAACCCAGAAATACGGCGTTATTGCCGGTGAAGAAATCAAGCCAGGCCTGTTCCGCGTAACAGACATGGTTGAAAAGCCAAAGCCTGAAGATGCGCCATCGAACCTGGCAATCATCGGCCGTTACATCCTGACTCCAGACATCTTCGAGAAAATCGAAGCGACCGAGCCAGGCAAAGGTGGTGAGATCCAAATCACTGACGCCCTGATGAAGCAGGCTGCCGAAGGTAACGTGCTGGCCTATAAGTTCAAGGGCACCCGTTTTGACTGCGGTGGCGCTGAAGGCTACATCGAAGCGACCAACTTCTGCTTCGAGCACTTCTACAAAAAAGGCAGCTAAGCCGCCTGGATGTTTCAGGTTTGCTGACCAGCAAGGCCACCTTCGGGTGGCTTTGTCGTTTCTGGCTGATATGCTGTCGACCTGCTCAGGAGATTCAAATGGCTTACGATTTCGACCTCTTTGTAATTGGTGCGGGTTCCGGCGGTGTGCGCGCAGGACGTTTTGCGGCGGGCTTTGGCGCGCGCGTTGCTGTGGCGGAAAGCCGCTATCTGGGCGGTACCTGCGTGAACGTCGGCTGTGTACCGAAGAAATTGCTGGTTTACGGTGCGCACTTCTCTGAGGAGTTCGAGCAAGCCAAGAGCTTCGGCTGGTCAGTCAGCGAGCCTGCATTCGATTGGGCAACCCTGATCGCCAACAAAGACAAGCAGATCCATCACCTCAACGGCATCTATCGCAATTTGCTGGTCAACAGCGGCGTAACACTGCTGGAAGGGCACGCCAGGTTGACCGGACCGAATCAGGTTGAGGTCAATGGCCAGAGCTACACCGCCGAGCATATTCTGATTGCGACAGGTGGTTGGCCGCAGGTACCTGACATTCCTGGCCGCGAGCACGCGATTACTTCGAACGAAGCATTTTTCCTGCCGCAACTGCCCAAGCGGATCATCGTGGTCGGTGGCGGCTACATCGCCGTTGAATTCGCGTCGATTTTCCACGGGTTGGGTGCCGAGACCACCTTGATGTACCGCGGCGAGATGTTTTTGCGCGGCTTCGATGGCAGCATTCGTCAGCATCTGCACGAAGAGCTGGTGAAGAACGGCATGGATGTGCGTTTCAATGCTGATATCGAGCGCATTGAAAAACTGGACGACGGCAGTCTTGAGGTGTTCCTCAAGGATGGCAGCAAAGCCAACGCCGATTGCGTCTTCTATGCCACAGGTCGTCGGCCGATGCTGGATAACCTTGGCCTGGAGAGCGTTGACGTCAAGCTCAATAAAGACGGCTTCGTTCAGGTGGACGATAACTACCAGACCAGCGAGCCCTCGATACTGGCGCTGGGTGATGTGATCGGCCGGGTGCAACTGACACCGGTTGCGCTGGCCGAAGGTATGGCTGTAGCCCGACGTCTGTTCAAGCCGGAAGATTATCGCGCAGTGGATTACCGGCACATTCCTACCGCCGTGTTCAGCTTGCCGAACATCGGCACGGTCGGCCTGACCGAAGAAGAAGCCCGCAAGGCGGGGCATGAGGTGCAGATTTTCGAAAGTCGCTTCCGGCCGATGAAGCTGACCCTGACCGACAATCAGGAGCGCACCCTGATGAAGCTGGTGGTGGACGCCAACACTGATGTGGTTCTGGGTTGCCACATGGTGGGTCCGGACGCTGGGGAAATCGTGCAGAGCCTGGCCATTGCATTGAAGGCCGGGGCGACCAAGCGTGTGTTCGACGACACCATTGGCGTACACCCGACCCTCGCTGAAGAGTTCGTCACCATGCGTTCGCCAGTGGCCCGCTAGGTTTTCAGCAATTTGCTAAAGCCGCCCGAGATTCAGGATGAAACTCGGGCTGACCCGTATTCCAGGAAGGACAACAGCGATGAGTCGTCAATATCACTGGGCAGTGTTGCCATTGAATTCTGTTGAGCAAGACCCACAACCTATGCGCAATATCGACGCATTGCTGGAGAGCGAGCGGCAATTCCGGACCCTGGCGGACAACATGAGCCAGTTGGCCTGGACTGCTGACGCCGCTGGCAGCATCTATTGGTATAACGAACGCTGGTACGAATACACCGGCTCTTCTTTGGAGGCCATGCTCGCCCTGGGCTGGCGCTCGGTTCATCACCCGGATCATGTTGCGCGTGTGTCGGCACGGCTTTCTCATTGCTTTGCGACGGGGTCGATCTGGGAAGACACCTTCCCGCTGCGGGGCAAGGGCGGCGGTTACAGCTGGTTTCTGGCTCGCGCGTTGCCGATCCGCGATGAGCACGGCCACATTACGCACTGGCTGGGCACCAACACCGATATCACGGCGCAGGTCAACGCCGAAGAGGCGCTGCGTGAACTCAATGAAAGCCTTGAGCTTCGGGTGGCCGAGCGTACCCGTGAGCTGGCGAGTATCAATGAGTTGCTGCAAATCGAAATGGCAGAGCGCGAGCAAGCTGAAGAAGCGTTACGGCATGCGCAGAAAATGGATGCCATCGGCCAGCTCACAGGTGGTATCGCTCATGACTTCAATAACATGCTGACCGGCGTGCTCGGCGCCTTGGATTTGATCCAGCGCCGAGTTGCGGCAGGGCGTGTGTCGGAAATCGATCGCTATATCAATGCCGCCATGACCTCGGCCAATCGTGCTGCAGCGCTGACCCATCGGCTGCTGGCCTTCGCCCGTCGCCAGTCGCTCAATAACACGGCCGTTGATGTCAATCGTATGGTGCGCTCGATGGAAGAGCTTGTGCGCCGGACGGTGGGCGAAAGTATTGAGTTGCGCATCGAACTCAGTGATGAGCTGCGCCGTGCGCAGACCGATGAGCATCAGCTGGAAAACGCACTGCTGAATCTGGTGATCAATGCTCGGGATGCCATGCCGGGTGGCGGACACTTATCGGTATCCAGTGCCAATGTCACGTTGGCGGCGCCGCAAGGTCCGATCACGGCGGGCGATTACGTGCAGCTGTGTGTCGAAGACTCCGGCAGCGGCATGTCGGGCGAGGTGCTGGAAAAAGCCTTCGACCCTTTCTTCACCACCAAGCCCATCGGCCAGGGCACGGGCCTGGGCTTGTCCATGGTCTATGGCTTCGTCAAGCAAACGGGTGGACACGTGCTGATCGACAGTCGTGAAGGCGCGGGCACTCGGGTGCAGCTGTTTTTGCCCTGCCATGTGCAGGGAGTTGAGCGCAACGAGCAGGTGGTGGATCCGGGGAGCGCTCCGCGTGCCGGGTACGGCGAGCGTGTGCTGGTGGTCGAAGATGAAGCGGCGGTGCGGATGTTGGTAGTAGATGCGCTGCGTGAGCTGGGGTACTGCATGTTGGAGGCCAGCGACAGCAAGTCCGCGTTGCCATTGCTGCAAGGGCCGCAGCGTATTGATCTGCTGGTCAGTGACGTCGGCTTGCCGGGGCTCAATGGCCGCCAGCTTGCCGAGATCGCCCGACAGCACAGGCCTGGATTACAGGTGCTGTTCATGACCGGTTACGCCCGTAACGCCGAAATCCGCGGTGAGTTCCTCGAAGACGGCATGGATTTGCTGCCCAAACCCTTTACCGTGGATGAGCTGGCGCTTCGCGTGCGCACGATGCTTGAGAGTCCGCGTCGGAGGTGAGTTAAATGCATTTTTAATGCGTGTATCCAGCCTATAGGCGATTCGATATCGCGATGTAAATAGGGGCCTGTAGTAGCGCGCTTGCCCGCGATTGCGTCAGGTCAAATAAAGAGTTTTTAGCTGACACGACGCCATCGCGGGCAAGCGCGCTCCTACAGAGGAAGCAGTTTGATCTATCCGGTTACTTCAGGTTCGGCACCGTCCGGTGCTGGGACGGTTGCTGCTTCTGCCTGAGCTGCACGAAGATTCTCCAGCGCCAATTCAGTCTTGATCAGGATCAGCTCCAGCACCCGGTTCTGTTGCTCGGTTTCGGTTGTTCGTTGCTTCAAGCCACTGCTTTCTTCCTGCGCGCTACGCAGGCGTTCTTCCAATACGGCGCAGCGGGCTTCGGCGTGTTGCAGTTTTTCCGCCGTACTGTTGGCCTGAGTACTGAGGGTGCTCAATCGCGCTTCCTGGTTGTGCAGCTCCCGTTGTGAGTTGCGACTTTCCCCTAGCAGTCGTTCGTTGTCGCGATTGAGCTGGGTGATTCCTTCCTGACGACCCATGGCGCTGTGCTGTGCCTGGCGCAATTCCACCTGCAACTGCTGCACCTGCGCCTCATTGCGCCGTTGTTCCTGCTCGCGCTGTTCCTTGATGGCGTTGCGATAGTGTTCGAGGGCGTCCCGGGCATGCAGGTGCTTTTCTTCCAGTGAGCGGATTTGCCCATCCTTGTCCTGCACGCGAGTTTCCAGGTCATGATTGGCCTGGAGCAGTCGCGCGTTGTGGGTTTGTTCACTCTGCAGTTGCTCGCGAGTGGCGATCAGTGCTGTGGTCTGAACGTGCAGTTGTTCGCTTTCCTGGACGAGACGCGCCTCCCGTTCAGCCAGATTCATCTCAGTCTGCCTCAGGGTTTCCTGCAAGGCCGCGCAACGTTTATCGAACACGGTTTGCGCGTGTTCAACGCGCTCCTTGGCCTGGCCATCAAGACGCTGAGCAAGGCGGGCGACCAGCTCGGTCAGCTCCTCACCAATGTCAGCACCCGGCGGCCCACTGCGGCTATCACTTTCATCAAGCTCGCGCAGATAGCGGTGAATGGTGGTTTTCGACCCGGTATTGCCCATTTCTATCCGCACCGCATCAATGCTTGGGTGCTCGCCCCGGGCGATCAATGCCAAGCGTGCGGTTTGCACCACTGCCTTATTAACGCCGCCACGAGCCATGTGGATCTCCTACGATTACGTACTGTGGTATGTATCATGTAATTACATACTATATTGCGGGCGTTAATCAATTGTATTTCTTGGTTAATAAGGCGGGATATTGGCGTATTATCCCGTGTGATGAGCATTTTCATGATAAGCGACGCTGATTTCAGTACACAAAGGCCGCCATGCAGGACATCAACCGCTACATCGACGCCGCAACCCGGGATAACACCCGGCGCAGTTATCGAGCCTCCATCGAGCATTTCGAAGTGGTGTGGGGCGGATTTCTGCCAGCCACCAGTGACAGCGTTGCCCGCTATCTCGCCAGCTACGCCGGTAAGCTTTCGGTCAACACGCTGAAGTTGCGGCTTTCCGCGCTTGCCCAGTGGCATACCAGTCAGGGCTTTGTTGATCCGACCAAGGCTCCAGTGGTGCGCAAAGTTCTCAAAGGCATTCGTGCACTGCATCCGGTACAGGAAAAGCAGGCCGAACCGCTTCAACTTCTCCATCTCGAGCAGGCGATCAATTGGCTGGGCAATGAGGCCGAACAGGCGAGCGCGCGGCACGATCACGCAACGGTGCTGCGTTGCCGAAGGGATACGGCGCTGATTCTGCTGGGCTTCTGGCGCGGTTTCCGCAGCGATGAGCTGTGCCGATTGCAAGTGGAGGACGTCAAGGCGCTGGCAGGTTCGGGCATCAGCCTGTATTTACCGCGCAGCAAGGGTGATCGCGACAACCTGGGCAAAACCTATCAGACCCCGGCGTTGCAACGTCTATGTCCTGTCCAGGCTTACATCGAATGGATCAATAGCGCGGCGTTGGTCAGTGGTCCGGTATTCAGGGGTATTGATCGCTGGGGCAATCTGGGTGATGAAGCGCTGCATGCCAACAGCGTAATCCCGTTGCTGCGCAGCGCCCTGGAGCGCGCGGGCATCGCCGCGCAGTCGTACACCAGCCACTCGTTGCGTCGCGGTTTTGCAACATGGGCGCACCACAATGGCTGGGACCTCAAGTCGCTGATGAGCTACGTCGGCTGGAAGGACATGAAGTCGGCCATGCGCTATGTCGAAGCCAATCCCTTCACGAGCGGCGGAGGTGACTCAGTGGCAATTCCGGTTTCTTCTATTAATAAACATCTCTTATAGTGAAAACCAATCAGCAGCATGAGGTTTGCCAATGAGCCCATGGCTGCGATTGTGCGTAAGCTCCACTTCATCGAATTCAACCCGTTCACAAACCATCAGGAGATTCACCTATGCCTATCATCAACAGCCAGGTAAAACCGTTCAAAGCCACTGCATTCAAAAACGGCGAATTCATCGACGTTTCTGACGCTGACTTTAAAGGCAAGTGGTCTGTCGTGTTCTTCTACCCAGCTGACTTTACCTTCGTTTGCCCAACCGAACTGGAAGACCTGGCCGATAACTACGCCACGTTCCAGAAGCTGGGCGTTGAGATCTACAGCGTTTCGACCGATACCCACTTCGCTCACGCTGCATGGCACAACACTTCGCCAGCAATCGGCAAAATCCAGTACACCATGATCGGCGACCCGACTCTGCAGCTGTCCCGCAACTTCGACGTACTGATCGAAGAAGCTGGTCTGGCTGACCGTGGCACCTTCGTGATCAACCCAGAAGGTCAGATCAAAATCGTTGAACTGAACGACGGCGGCGTTGGCCGTGACGCTTCCGAGCTGCTGCGCAAAATCAAGGCTGCTCAGTACGTTGCTGCTCACCCAGGCGAAGTTTGCCCAGCCAAATGGCAGGAAGGCGAGGCCACTCTGGCTCCGTCCCTGGACCTGGTTGGCAAGATCTAAGTCGGATGTTTCGGCTAGGGGCGTCGAGCTCTTGAGCAAGTAAACCGCTTCGCCCCTGAAAACGCCCGGGCGAACTCGTCCGGGCGTTTTTTTTTACTCTCAGCATCATTTTATTTTTCTAATCTGCATAGGAAATCGCCCGCATGTTGGACGCCAATCTTAAAGCCCAGTTGAAGTCGTACCTGGAGCGGGTCACCCGCCCAATCGAGATCATCGCGTCCCTTGATGACGGCGCGAAATCCAAGGAAATGCTCGCGTTGCTCAACGATGTCATCAGCGTTTCCAAAGACATTACTCTCAATGACAGCGGCACAGATGCTCGCACGCCGTCGTTCTCGCTCAACAGCCCGGGACAAGACATCAGCCTGCGTTTCGCCGGCATCCCGATGGGCCACGAATTCACCTCGCTGGTACTGGCGCTGCTGCAAGTCGGCGGCTACCCGTCCAAAGCCAATGCAGACACCATCGAACAAGTCCGCGCGTTACAAGGTGACTTCACGTTCGAAACCTATTTCTCCCAGTCCTGCCAGAACTGCCCGGATGTAGTCCAGGCGTTGAACCTCATGGCCGTGCTGAACCCGAACATCAAGCACATCGCCATCGATGGTGCGTTGTTCCAGGCCGAAGTCACTGATCGCCAGATCATGTCGGTGCCAAGCATCTACCTGAACGGTGAGCTGTTCGGTCAGGGCCGCATGGGCCTGGAAGAAATTCTCGCCAAGATCGACACCGGCGCTGGTGATCGCCAGGCAGAAAAACTCAATGCCAAAGACGCCTTTGACGTTCTGGTGGTTGGCGGCGGGCCAGCCGGTTCGGCGGCGGCTGTTTATGCAGCACGCAAAGGCATTCGTACTGGCGTCGCGGCTGAGCGTTTCGGCGGTCAGGTGCTGGACACCATGGCGATCGAGAACTTCATCTCCGTGCAGCACACTGAAGGCCCGAAACTGGCCGTTGCCCTGGAAGAGCACGTCAAGCAGTACGAAGTGGACATCATGAATCTGCAGCGTGCCGACCAGCTGATCCCTGGCAAGGATGGCGCATTGCACGAAGTGAAATTCGCCGGTGGCGCCAGCCTGAAGAGCAAGACCCTGATCCTGGCTACCGGCGCGCGCTGGAGGGAGATGAATGTCCCTGGCGAGCAGCAATACCGTAACAAGGGCGTGGCGTACTGCCCGCACTGCGATGGTCCGCTGTTCAAAGGCAAGCGTGTTGCGGTAATCGGCGGCGGTAACTCAGGTGTTGAAGCGGCTATCGACCTGGCGGGTATCGTGTCTCACGTCACGCTGCTGGAGTTCGATGTACAACTGCGTGCCGACGCGGTGCTGCAGCGCAAGCTGACCAGCCTGCCAAACGTCACCGTGATCACTAATGCTCAGACCACCGAAGTGACCGGCGACGGGCAAAAGGTCAACGGGTTGCGTTACAAGAATCGTCTGAACGGCGAAGAAGTCACTGTTGAGCTGGAAGGCATCTTTGTGCAGATCGGTCTGCTGCCTAATACCGACTGGCTCAAAGGCACCATCGAGCTGTCGCCCCGTGGCGAGATCGTGGTGGATTCCCGCGGTGAGACTTCAATTCCTGGCATCTTTGCCGCCGGTGACGTTACTACGACGCCGTACAAGCAGATCATCATTGCCTTGGGGGAGGGTGCCAAAGCGTCTCTGAGCGCGTTCGATCACTTGATCCGGACGTCCGCGCCAGCCTGATAGCCGGCAAGGGCAACGAAAAGGGCCTCATGAGAAATCATGAGGCCCTTTTTTTGTATCAGCTTTTAATCAATCAAGCGATTACAGCGGTGTCGGCTGAATGATTTCAACCCAGTAGCCGTCCGGATCCTTGATGAACGCCAGGCTGTTCATGCGGCCATCGGCCAGGCGTTTCTGGAAGTCGACGCCCAAGGTTTCGAAGCGTTCGCAGGCAACGTGTACGTCCGGCACCGAGATGCAGATGTGACCAAAGCCACGCGGGTCGGTATTGCCGTTATGGTAGGCGAATGCTGCGTCTTTCTCGGTACCGTGGTTGTGGGTCAACTCCAGAATGCCCGGAATGGATTTCATCCATACAGTCCGTGCCGCATCGTCGGCGGGGATCTGGGCTTTATCAACCAGCGCGAGGAAGTACAGGCTGAACTCGGCCTCGGCGAAATCACGCTTCTCGACAAGACTGAAACCCAGTACGCGGGTGTAGAAGTCCAGGGATGCGGTGATGTCCTTGACGCGCAGCATGGTGTGGTTGAACACGAATTTCTGGGTGGCAACCTCTGGCTCGGCTGTCACGCCAGGGAAGGTGTTAAGGTCTTGCAGGCTCATGGATATCTCCGCTGGAGGTCTAAAGGTTTTACCAAATGATACGGGGCGACGCCGGGGATGCCAAACCCGCAGGCCGACAAAGCGCTATTGCCACTTGTTCGTTACGGGCTGCGCGGTCAGACTTTGCGATCTAACTGCCCTAGTGATGCCCATCATGATTGACCCGTTCTACAGACATTCATTCCTTGGCGTATGCCTGGCGCTCGCTTTGGGTTGTGCACAGGCGCAAGCGGCCGTCATCGTGTGGCCAAGCGGCTGGCAGGTGGAAGATCTTTCTGGCGCGCAGGGGCAGGCGCAATCCCGGCAGCGTGCGGCAAAGGTTGATGAGGCTGGCAATCCGGTCATGGTCATGGAGCTGACTCAATCCAGCCTGGTCCCCGGGCATGAAGTGAATGTCGAGGGCGTGCTGCTGGAGATGCGCAAATCCGTGCAGGTCAACTTCGCCCGCACCGGCTTTCAAAGTGTCTGCACGCGCATCCGTCAGACCACCCTCAGCACCGTCCCGGCCCTTGAGACGACGTGCACCATTACGCAAAACGGCGTTCATGTCATGACGCAAACCCTCGTCGCCGCCGCCAATAAAGAGGCGGCGTGGTCGCTGTCGTATGCAGGGTCGGCAGAAGGTTATGCAGCGAACAAGGATGAGGCCTTGCAGATTCGCGGCGCGCTGAACCTTACATCGCCTTAGGCGCCAAGAGAGTGAATGAGCAAGCAATCTGACGGAACTGAGTGAACCCGTAGGAGCTGCCGAAGGCTGCGAAAGCGTTAGTCCTGACACTCCGTTGTTCGCAGCCTTCGGCAGCTCCTACACAGAGGAACGCGAGAAAACCACACGCGGAGGAATTTCAGACAAAAAGAAGCCCGCCGAAGCGGGCATTGGGGCGCTAATCCTTTAGCAGCCTCTATCCTCTCGCATGGGGTGTGAAAAAATCGTGAACATTTTCGGAAAATATTATGGGACGCTCGTACTTATAATATCGGAATATTCTTACAAATAAGAATGACAATGCTGGTTGTTATGACGGCAAATTTACTGTTGGCTTTGTTTGCGACAGTCAAAAAGGGCTTAATTCAAAAGTATGAATCCATTAAGCGAACAGACTGGCACCCAGCGCTTGATACAGTGTTGAACGAAGGTGAACGCTATTCGTCAATAACAACAGCCGGTTATGAGGCTGGGTTATATCCTGACGCCAGATTATTGTCAGGCAATAAAAAGCCCCACAAACGCGGGGCTTTTTATACTGCTTACATTGATCAAGCGCGGAGCCATGAATCAACGGTGTCGACACCGTATTGCTCTTTCCAGGATTTCAGACCGCGGTGGTTGCCACCTTTGGTTTCGATCAACTCACCCGTATGCGGATTCTGATAAACCTTGACGACGCGGGCACGGCGGCGCTTAGGGCCCGTAGCCAGTGGCTGTGCGGACGAGCCTTTAGGGTCAAGGATGGCGACGATATCGCGCAGGCCCTTGTCATAGCTGCTCATCAGGGCCTGGAGTTTCTGTTCGAATTCGATCTCCTTTTTCAGGCCAGCGTCATTCTTCAAGGACTCAAGCTGGGCAAGCTGTTCCTGAAGGGCTTTTTCTGCTGCACGAAACTCGGCAAGTCTGGACAAATAACATACTCCGACGGTGATTGGCTGTTACCAGCGTCACAAAGCGATAAGACAAGAACTTCTGGCTGATTCGCTCATTCGATTCCCTACCCGGGAATCCAAGCGCGCTTTCCCCTGATGAAACTAAGGCTTCCTGTCTATCTCGCCTCGATGAAAAAAGGGTAGTTGTAATCAGTAGCGTGTAAATAATGCACGTTTTTTTCGAGTTAGAAAATAGTTTTGATGCAATTAACTAGAGTGCGGACCGAATAAGGGTGGGCGCAGCAGGAGCGATTCCGGTTAAACAGCTAAGTCAGTTTGTAAGTAATTTCTGATATTAGACGCTGACAGGCATAGATCAATTTGCGGGAATTTTCTCGCGCGTTTGCTCAAAGTCCCTGCTGCAGCTCCGGGTCATCGGGATTCTGCTGCTCCAGTTCGGCCTGCAACACCTGCACCTTTTGCAGCTGGCCATTTTCCTTCCAGTAGCTAATCAACAGCACCCGAGCGCGGCGGTTGGCAGGCTGACGCTGGAGGATTTCGGCCAGTTGTTTCTGCGCAGCCTCCAGCTCATTGAGGTCATGCAGTGCCACGGCCAGGTCGTATCGGTAGCCGATGTTGTCCGGCTCCAGTTCAACCGCCTTGGCCAGGGCGAGGAGGGCGTACTCGGTCTGATCATGTAGCAGCAACCATTTGCCCAGTGCGTGTTGAAGGCGTGATGAATCAGGATGCAAGGTCAACAACTGGGCAAGGAGCTGGCGGGCACGTTCGGTCTGACCTTGTCTGTCGAGCAGGCCGATATAAGCAACGGCGGCCTGAAGATTCTTGGGTTCAAGCGCTGTGGCTTGCTGCAATGCCGAGAGGGCAGCGGCCTGGTTGCCACTGTGCTCCTGGAGTTTTGCCACCAGCAGCAGGTTTTCAGCGGACGGTGGTTGTTTATCAAGACGGGCCTGCCATGCATCGACATTGTCCTGCAGGGCTGCAAAGTACAGCCCCAGTTCATCCGGATTGAGGTCCAGCAGAGCAGTGACGGCATGCCCACGAACCGAAAGATCAGGGTCTTCAAGCAAAGGGCCGAGCAACGGGCTGCGCTTGCCGTCCGGGACCAGCACCAGTGCGGCGTCAATGGCGGCCTGGCGAACCAGTGCCGAGTCATGGCGCAGGCCTGCGTTTAACAGTTTCAACGCCTGAGGGCTGGGGTAATTGCCAAGCTCGGCGAGCAGGCTGGCGCGGCGGATGTCGGAAAGATCGCTGCGGGCCAGTTGCTGATACAGCACCCGCGCTGCGCCGGGCTGCCCGTTATGGGCCTGCTCCAGTGCTTGCTCATAGGTATGGCTGAGCACGGGGGGCGCAGGGGGCGCGGCATTTTTATTCCAGGCGACGACAACCAGGCCCAGCGCGACCAGCAGCCCAATGGCCAACCCTAGCTTCGTGCGGCGGCGGGTATTGAACGGTGAGAAATAGCCCCGAAAAGGCATTCTGAACATACCGGTATCCATTTCTTGACGGCTTGCAGCTTCGGGGAGTGACGGCCGACTGTCAAACGCCAATCCCCGCCGGGCAGCAAATGCCTCCCATAAAAAAGCCCCGCGACTGATGAGTGGCGGGGCCTTGATGTTAATTACCCAGGTCGATGATCAGGCTTGCGGCTGCCAACCACCACCCATTGCTTTATAGATAGCGACGATGCCGTGATACAGGTCGATTTCTGCCTGAGCCTGGGAATCTTCTGCGGCCAGACGCTCACGCTCGGCGTCCAGCAGTACCAGGAAGTCAGCGGTGCCTTCGCGATACTGAATGGAAGCCAGATTGGCCGCGGCCCGGCTCGCTTCGCTCTGGCGGATCAGCGAAAGCAGGCGTTGCTGACGCTTGTCGTAGTCGCTGAACGCGTTCTCCGATTCCTCCAGGGCGAGCAGCACTTGCTGCTCATAGTTGGCCAGCGCGCCTTCGGCATCGGCGTCGGCACCACGAATCCTTGCCCGCACGCTACCCAGGTCAAAAGCTGCCCAGGTGATGCTCGGGCCCAGAGCCCAGGCTTTGGCCGCAGACGAGCCGATCTGCGAGCCGCGCCCGGCGGTGAAACCCAGGAACCCACTCAGGCTGACGCGGGGGAACAGGTCGGCAGTGGCCACGCCGATATTTGCCGTCGAAGACGCCAGTTGACGTTCGGCTGCGCGCACATCAGGGCGATGACGCAGCACCTGTGTCGGATCGCCAATTGCCAACGCCTTGGCAATCGCTGGCAGTTTCGCAGGGCTCAGGTCGATGCTCAGGTTTTCCGGGCGCTCACCGAGCAAAGTTGCGATACGGTTGCGCTGGCGGGCCTGTTCAGCCTGCAATTGCGGAACCGATGCTTCCACCGCAGCGAGGCGTGCGTCGGCACGCACCACGTCCAGTTCGTTACCCACGCCTGCATCACGCAATTGCGCAGTCACGCCGCGAGAGTCTTGCTGGTTTTTGAGGTTCTCCCGAGCAATGCTTTCTCGCAGTTGTGCACCGCGCAGTTGACCGTACGCATCCACCACTTCTGCCGTCAATGTCACCTGCAGCTGATAGAGGTTGGCTTCGGCGACATCCTGATCAGCGTCGCTGGCTTCCAGTTGTCGCTGGATACGGCCAAACAGGTCCAGTTCCCAAGCCATGTCCAGGCCAAGGTCGTAACGCTCGCTTTTGACACGGCGCTCGGTGATGCCCGGTTGCTGGCCTTTGGCCTGATCACTGCTGACCCGGCTGGTCACCACGGGCATGGCGTCATTGCTGATGTCATCACGAATGGCCCGCGCTGCTTTCAAGCGAGCGAATGCCACGCGCAGCTCACGGTTGCCATTCAGGGAACGGGTCACCAGTTGGTTGAGTGTCGGGTCATCGAACTGCTGCCACCAGATGGTTTCCAGGTGACTGCGGTCGTAGTTGCCCTGGGCTGCCGCGGCGATTTTCGCCGGGGCAGTTTCAGGCGCTTTGTAATCCGGGCCGACTGCACACGCCGCAAGGGCGAGAACCAGCAGGCTAGGCATGAACAGCTTCAACGATTTCATCAATGCGCCTCCGGGTTCAGGGTTTGCAGGCGCTTGGCCTTGGCCGCTTTGCGGGTTTCCTGACGTTCAACAAAGTTACGGATCAAGACGTAGAACACCGGCGTCAGCAGCAGGCCGAAGAAGGTTACCCCGAGCATCCCGGAGAACACCGCAACACCCATGGCGTGGCGCATTTCAGCACCGGCACCGCTGGAGAACACCAGAGGCACTACACCCATGATGAACGCGAAGGAGGTCATCAGAATCGGCCGCAGACGCAGGCGGCAAGCTTCCAGTACCGCTTCGAGGGGGCTCATGCCTTCGCTCTGTTTGTCCTTGGCGAACTCGACGATCAGGATCGCGTTCTTACACGCCAGACCCACCAGAACAATCAATCCGATCTGGGTAAAGATGTTGTTGTCACCTCCGGACAGAATCACCCCGGTGATGGCCGACAACAGGGTCATCGGTACGATCAGAATCACCGCCATCGGCAGGCTCCAGCTTTCGTACTGGGCTGCCAACACCAGGAAGGCCAAGAGTACGCAGAGCGGGAAGACCAGCAGCGCCGTGTTACCGGACAGGATTTGCTGATAGGTGATTTCCGTCCACTCATAGGTCATGCCGTTGGGCAATTCATCCTTGAGCAACTTCTCCATGGCCGCCTGGGCCTGACCCGAACTGTAGCCCGGTGCTGCTGCGCCGTTGATTTCAGCGGTGATAAAACCGTTGTAGTGCATGACGCGGTCCGGGCCTGCGGTGTCGCTGACCTTGATGAAGGTCGCCAGCGGGATCATCTCGCCCAGGTTGTTGCGCACTTTCAACTGACCAATCTGGTCGGCGTCCTGACGGAACTGCTGCTCAGCCTGGACGTTGACCTGATAGGTGCGACCGAAACGGTTGAAGTCGTTGGCGTACAGCGAGCCCAGATAGACCTGCAACGTATCGAAGATATCGCTGATGGCCACGCCGTGGGTCTTGGCTTTCTCACGGTCAATGGCCGCATCGACTTGTGGCACGTTGACGGTGTAGCTGGTGAACAGCGCTGCCAGCTCCGGCACGCTCTGGCTCTTGCCAATGACGTTCATCGTCTCTTTATACAGCTCGTCGTAGCCCAGGTTGCCCCGGTCTTCGATTTGCAGACGGAAACCGCCAATGGTGCCCAGCCCTTGTACCGGCGGCGGCGGGAAGATCGCCATGTAGGCATCCTCGATGGCCGCGTATTTGCCATTCAACGCACCGGCAATCGCGCCTGCAGACTGGCTGGGATCCTTGCGCTGGTCGAAAGGCTTGAGGGTGACGAACACGATCCCGGCGTTAGGGCTGTTGGTGAAACCGTTGATGGACAATCCAGGGAATGCGATAGCGGCTTCCACGCCGTCCTGCTTGAGGGCGATGTCCGACATGCGCTTGATCACGTCCTCGGTGCGGTCCAGGCTCGCGGCATCCGGCAGTTGTGCAAAGGCAACCAGATACTGTTTGTCCTGCGGCGGCACAAAACCTGTCGGGGTGGTGGCGAAACCAAAATAGGTCAGCACCATAAGGCCCGCGTAAAGCACCAGGGCGATACCGCTGCCACGGATCACACGACCGACAATGCCCACGTAGCTATTACTGGCCCGGGCGAACGCCCGGTTGAACGGGCGGAACAACCAGCCACCGAAGATCCGGTCGAGGAAGCGGGAAAACCGGTCTTTGGGTGCGTCATGAGCCTGCAGCAGCACCGCAGACAACGCGGGTGAAAGGGTCAGGGAGTTGAACGCCGAAATCACGGTGGAGATGGCGATGGTCAGGGCGAACTGCTTGTAGAACTGCCCGGTCAACCCGGAAATGAAGGCAGCAGGTACAAAGACCGCACACAGCACCAGTGCCGTCGCAATAATCGGCCCCGTCACTTCACGCATGGCGATCTTGGTGGCTTCCACCGGGTTGTGCCCCAGCTCGATATTTCGCTCGACGTTCTCCACCACCACGATGGCATCGTCCACGACGATACCAATGGCCAGCACCAGTCCGAACAGGGACAGCGCATTCAGCGAGAACCCGAACATATGCATCACGGCGAAGGTGCCGATCAGCGATACCGGTACAGCCACCAGCGGGATGATCGACGCACGCCAGGTCTGCAGGAACAGGATGACCACCAGCACCACGAGAATCAGTGCTTCGAACAGCGTGTGAACCACCGCTTCGATAGAGCCCCTTACAAACACGGTGGGGTCATACGCGATGGCGTAATCCATTCCTTCCGGGAAGCCTTTCTTCAGTTCGGCCATCTTCGCTCGAACATCATTGGAGATGTCGATGGCATTGGAGCCTGGACGCTGGAAAATCGGGATCGCTACGGCCGGTTGGTTATCCAGTAGCGAACGCAGGGCATATTGGTTGGAACCGAGCTCGATCCTTGCGATGTCCCGCAGGCGAGTGATCTCGCCATCCGCACCGGCCCGAATCACGATGTTTTCGAATTCTTCTTCGTTGACCAGTCGACCCTGGGTGTTGACCGACATCTGGAAACTGGTGGCGCTAGGCGAGGGCGGGGCACCCAGTTGACCGGCAGCGACCTGACGGTTCTGCTCACGGATCGCGTTGACCACATCAGTGGCGGTCAGATTGCGCGAAGCGGTCTTGTTCGGATCCAGCCAGACCCGCAGGGAATAATCGCCCATGCCGAACAACTGCACATCACCGACACCGCCGAGGCGAGCCAGCTCATCCTTGATATTAAGGATGGCGTAGTTGGACAGGTACAACATGTCGTAGCGCTTATCCGGCGAGGTCAGGTGGACCACCATCGTCAGATCGGGCGAAGCCTTGTCCACGGTAATACCGATGCGCGTCACTTCTTCGGGAAGTTTCGGCTCGGTCCGGGTAACCCGGTTCTGTACCTGTACCTGCGCGTTATCCAGGTCAGTGCCCAGGGCGAAGGTGATGGTCAGGGTAATCTTGCCGTCAGCGGTGGATTGCGAGGACATGTACAGCATGTTCTCGACGCCGGTGATGGCTTGCTCCAAAGGCGCCGCCACGGTTTCGCCGATGACTTTCGGGTTGGCGCCCGGGAAGTTGGCGCGCACGACTACAGTCGGCGGTACGACTTCGGGGTATTCACTGATCGGCAGCTGGAACAGTGAGATCGACCCGGCGATCAGGATCATCAGCGACAGGACTGCCGCGAAGATCGGACGCGAGATAAAGAATTGAGAAAAATTCATCAGTTGATTCCCTTAACCGCGTGGCGCAGCGATGCCAGCAACCTTGACCGGTGCTTTGGGCGTCATTTGCGGCAAGTTGCTGGCTTCCAGAGCCTGGCGTTGTTTGAGCAGCGCGGCGAGGGTATCGGCGCTGGCCATTGGGGTGACTTCCGGGGTAACCGGTTGGCCTGGGCGTATCCGTTGCAGGCCCTTGACCACGATGGTGTCGTCTTTGGTCAGGCCGCTGCGCACGATGCGCAAGCCTTCGACTTTTGGCCCCAGCTCAACCGGGCGATAGGCGGATTTGTTGTCCTTGTCGATGACCAGCACGAACTTCTTGCCCAGGTCAGTACCCACCGCTTCGTCATTGATCAGTACTGCGGAGTAAACCCCGCTACCCACCAGCTTGACCCTTGCGTAAAGGCCGGGTGTGAAACTGCCGTCGGTGTTGTCGAACACGGCGCGACCACGGATGGTGCCGGTACGCGGGTTGACCTGGTTGTCGACGAAGTTCATCTGGCCCTGGTGCGGGTTGCCCACTTCATTGGACAGGCCCAGGTAGACCGGGGTGGTCTGACCGCGTTGGCCTTTGCGAGCCAGGTCTGCGTATTTGAGGAAGACACGTTCGTCAGCGTCGAAGTAAGCGTAAACCTTGTCGGTAGACACCACGCTGGTCAGCGGCGTGACATCAGCGGTGACGATGTTGCCTGCGGTGATTTCCGCGCGGCTGACACGGCCACTGATAGGCGATGTCACACGGGTGAAGCTGAGGTTGAGTTTCGCCAGATCCAGTTGGGCCTGAATGGCGGCTACCCCGGCACGGGCTTCCTGTGCAGTTGTAGTCCGCGAGTCTGCCAGTTCGGCGGAGATCGCATTGTTGGTGCGCAGACGTTCACCCCGTTGGGCTTCGTTTTCAGTGCGGGTCGAAGTCGCGCGAACCTGCTGAAGCTGGGCTTCGAGACGACGAACTTCTGACTGGAATGGGCGCGGGTCGATCTGGAACAGCAAGTCACCTTTCTTGACCAGTGCGCCATCAGTGAAGGCTACTGAGTCGATCTGACCGGAAACCCGAGGGCGGATCTCGACGGTTTCCGGTGCTTCCAGACGCCCGGTGAATTCATCCCACTCATTGACGGGCTGCTCCAGAACCTTGGCGACGCTGACCTTGGCGGCTGCCGGAGCCATTGTCGCCTCAGGCGCTTTGCCGCAGGCGCTTATCACCACCACGGCCAACGCGGCGAGGGGGAAGCGCAAATGATTGAGTGTCTGAGCCATGGGAAAATCCGCCAGTATTAGTTAGATGGGCGGATTCTGTTCCCGAGGCTGGTATTGCACGAATCGAATGAGGCAAAGGTTAATATCACTCGGAATGATATTGACCTTATCTATGATGGTAACAATCGCGTGGTGTTGATGAGACGAGGGGGCTGTAGGAGATTCTATGTTGGCCTGCAATGCATATCTGTTGTGGGACCGGCCGGGCGGCGCTCCCCTTTAGCCGGGAAGACCCTATTTCAGGCGATCATTCTCGGGCGGGTGTACCGGCCTCTTCCCGGCTGAAGCGGAGCGCCGCCCGGCCGATCCCACATAGAACGCGGTCGTCTGTGGGGAGCTTGTTCGCGGGCCACTGGAGCGTCAGGGTCTGGAAGATCGCCTCGCGAACAAGTTCGCTCCTACAGGGTTCAGTGCTTCGCGCCACAGCCGATCTCTTTACGATAGCCAGCCTTGGCATTCGTTTCAAATTATATCCCGCTTTTTGCCGACACCCCTCTGCACGTCCCGAACTGCGGGGCTTGACGGCCATTCATGAGCTGACTTCATAGCCTTATATCGACTCAGTGGCCTAGTCGCTTTGGCGGGTCGCCTTTAGATTCGCGTCGAGCCCATCAATCAGGATCAGCCGATGGCGATCGAATGCGTCAGTACCCTTGAAATACGCCTTTGCGAAACCCTTGAATCGACGTTCGAGCAAACCACCAGGGATTGCATTGCCCGTCTTCAGGATGCATCGGGCTGTCTGGACTACATCCTGACCCGAAGCGCCCGTGACCCCGGTCTGTGGTGGCTGACTGGCTATTGGACAAGTGAAAAGCAGATGACCGAGTCGTTCGAAAGCACGCCGATGGAACAGTTGCTTTATTTCCTGATTGGAGCCGGTGCCAACCTGACATTCGGCAGTTTCGTGTCGGCGCCGGCCGTAGCCCATGGCGATTAACGCGAATCTACTGCATGGCATTGACCTGAACAGTCTGCTGACCTTTCTGCTGATCTATCAAGAGCACAGCGTCAGCCGGGCCGCGAAACGTCTGGACATCAGCCAGCCAGCCGTGAGTAACACTCTGGCCAAACTGCGGGTTTATTTCGCTGATCCACTGTTCGTTCGTGACGCCGGAACGCTGATCCCGACGCGCCGAGCGCAAGCCATGGCAGATGAACTCACCCCAGCCTTCATGCGCATTCAACAGACGCTGGAATCCTGCGCTTGAGGGCGTGTTTTACAGGAGCTCGTCAGCGTGCGAGCCATGCGGCCATTTTTCGCCCTAAGGACTGATGATCGGGCAAGCCGTTTGATTGGCCAGCCCGATCATCATTGATGTCACTCAATCAATCGGCAGACGCATCGCGGACTTTTTTTGACTTCACCAACAGAAACATTTTGATCCGCTCACTGATTTCGATGCGCGCGGTGCGAAAGGCATTGGGCTTTGCGCTGGTCAGCGGGTCTTCGAAATGCCAGGTGAGCGTCTCCTCGGCCTTTTCAGAATGCTCCCATTCTTGAGTGGACTGTTCACACAGCGTAATCACGTAGTCAAAGGACTGGCCCGCGAACTCATCGACCGATTTGCTGCGCAGGGTAGGATCTACGATATCGATTTCTTCAAGGGCCTTGACCGTTCTCGGGTCGACTTCGGTGGGTCTCATGCCCGCACTAAAAGCCTCGAAATGCTCTGGGTCGGCATGACGCAATAGCGCCTCCGCCATTTGCGAACGTGCAGCATTGGCAGCGCAGACGAACAACACACGTGTTTTGCGATCCATGAATCAAGCTCTCGATGGGTAAATGAAGTAATCGTTATATTTTTATTCGGGGCCGGGGCATTGAGATGTCAGACGCCTCAGTCCGGACAAGGCCGTCATTACTGCAATAAACAACAGGACAGGTTGCCCAGACGACATCCTTGTCAGGGCTGTGTATACGGCAGAAATATTTCAATTTGGCTCCGCCCGGTGCTCGTCAGTCTGGCAAGAGGCGCTGGTTTTCTCATCGCTGAGTGACTGGCGTAGCGATGAATGATGGAGAAACACGATGGTCCCCCGTGAATAAGCTCTCCGGTATAAATCCATAATATTGTGAGATAAGCCATTATAAGTAAGATAAGGCCCAATATTATGGAGTTGTGCGGCTTGAGAGAGGCCGCGAGACATTCTACAATCGAGGCTTCTCAACGCTATTGATCGGCATACAACACCATGTTGGATTTGAGCTTCAGTAACCCGGGTGAAATCGTCAAGCGGCTCTGCGAACGCCTGCGCACGGAGCGTCTGGCTCTGAAGATGACGCAGGCCGATGTGGCCGCGCGCGCGGGTATCGGAACCAACACGGTCTCCAACCTCGAGGCCGGGCGCAGTGTCGGATTCGAAAACTTGGTCCGCGTGGCAATGGTCCTTCGCAGAACCTCCGAGCTGGATGAACTGTTTCTGCCAAAGCTGGACAGCCTTGAAGACATCCAGCGGTATGAGGAGAGTGCCAAGCGTCAGCGCATCAAGAGGAAGCTCGGCGATGCTTGAGAAAGTTGATATTTACTACGAGGGATGGGGTGAGCGCTGGCGCTGGGGCACGCTTGTGTCGACGTCGGCCATCACCGGTCGCCCGCAGGTTGCTTTCGAGTACAGCAACGAAGCCAAGAGTCGAGGTCTGGAGCTTTCAGCCTATAAGCTCGCGCTGGACGGGCCTCAACTGCGCCGAGGTTTTCCCTCTCATCAACTGGGCTTGCCCGGACCCGTCTATGACTCGCTGCCCGACGGTTGGGGCATGCTCCTGATGGACCGGCTTTTCAAACGCCGTGGTCTCAATGTGGCCCGCATCGGGCCGCTGGAGCGTCTGGCCTACGTTGGCAACAATGCCATGGGGGCCATGTCGTTTGAACCTGTTCTCGCTGAAGGGCAGGAGTCGCAAGCGCACATCCCGGTTGAGCTGCTTGCAGCCGAAATTCAGCAGGTGCTCAGAGGCGAAGGGGGCGAGTTTCTGCAGACGCTGCTGCTGGTCGGCGGCTCGCCGCAAGGTGCCAGACCCAAGGCTCTGGTTTATCGGGACCCAAAGTCGGGGGCTTTTACCACCGTTGCCGAACCTGGCTTTGAAGCGTGGCTGATCAAGTTCCCGGCGAAAGAAGAACAAGGTGAAGTGTGCGCCATCGAGATGGTGTATGCCGAATGCTTGCGCATGTGCGGTATCCAGACTCCGGACACACAGCTCTTCAACCTGCCTGACGGGATGGCAGCCTTTGCCAGTAAACGCTTTGATCGTATTGATGGTCAGCGCGTCCCGATGCAAAGCCTCGCAGCTTTCACCGGAGCGGACTACAGATCTCCCGGGGCCCTGGATTACGTCAACTTCCTGCGCGCCACACAGCTGTGTACCAACGACGTCCGGGAAAAGGCTCGCGCCTTTGAGCGCGCAGCTTTCAACGTGGTATTCAACAACCGGGACGACCACCCGAAAAACTTCGCTTGCCTCATGTCACGGTCGGGCACATGGCAGTTGTCGCCAGCCTACGACGTCACGTTCTGCGAAGGGCCGGGTGGTTATCATCAGATGGATGTGATGGGCGAAGCCCTGGAGATTGGGCGAAAAGCAATGCTCAGGCTTGCCGCCGAAGCTGACCTGACCGTGGAGACTGCCGGCGACATCATCGACCGGATGTGCAAGGTCGCAAACCAGTTTACCGCTCTGGCCGAAAGCCTATATCCAGGAGCGATCACCCAGGAGACCTTGGACACTATTCAAGGTCGAATCGACGAAAACATCGGGATGCTGCGCTAGGTGAGTAACGTGGTGACGGCATCAAGTGGCGCCAGCTGCTTTCCCAACAGGCGGCGCTTCTGACGAAGGTTGAAGGTCTTGGGATCCAGGATTTGAGCCGATTCCAAACGGAGCAGAAAGAGTGGAAGCCGCTCACGCTGATGTGATGACTCCCTAGGTGACGTTTCGAGTGTGTTTAGCTCTATCATGAGCCAGCATTCATGCATGCACTTTTCCGATCACTCGCTGGATACTGCCCCTATGAGAGACTTGCCGCCCACCGCGACCCTGCGCGCTTTTGAAGCTGCTACCCGGCACCTGACCTTTACGTCGGCCGCGCAGGAGCTGCATGTTTCTCAAAGTGCGGTCAGTCACCAGCTCAAGCATCTTGAGGCGCTTTGGGGAGTGCAGCTGTTTGAGCGTGGCAAGACGCTACGACTCACGGCAGCCGGGGCTACGCTGGCGCCCATCGTGCGGGAGTTTTTCATCAGCCTGGAGGCGACTTTAGGCGATTTGCGCGAGCAAAAAGACAGGGTTCGACTCAGCGTCAGTACCACCTATTCCTTCGCGCTCAAATGGCTGCTGCCACGCTTGCCGCGTCTCTCTCGTCGGCACCCCGAGCTGTTGGTCTCGCTGGACACCACCGACAAAATTATCCACTTCTCGCGCGGCCAGGCTGATGTCGCAATCAGGCTCGGCAAGGGCAATTATCCCGGTCTGCATTCTGAGTTTCTGTTTGGGGAGCAGGTATTTCCTGTGGCGAGCCCCGAGCTGTTACGGCGCGTCGGGACTCCGCAGAGCCCCGCAGAGCTGTTGCATTTCCCGCTGCTGACCCGCGATGGTTCCGAGTTGGTGCCGAAATGGGAGGTATGGTTTCAAGCCGTTGGACTGGCCTATTTGCCGCTCAAGGAGAGCGTCAGATATGGCGATACCAACATGACGGTCGAGGCAGCCTTGCTCGGCCAGGGCGTAGCATTAGTGCGCAGCGGGCATGTCGAGAACGAAATCAGCGATGGTCGTCTGGTTCGGCTGTTTGATGTGCCGCTTCCATCGCCGCTTGCTTACTACTTCGTGTGCCCCAAGGGCATTGAATCGCAGCCGCACGTCGCCAGCTTTCGCCAATGGTTGCTCAGCGAGGCATTGAAAGTCCAACGACTGGATGAGTAAGTTATGAGCATCTGCTCATGCTGCAATGAGGAGACTTCGCTTTAGCCTTGACGCCGGATTGCCTAAAGTGGCGCATGCCTATTCATATCATCTTCCTCGTGCTTTTCGCCGCACTCCTGCACGCCAGCTGGAACGCGCTACTGCGTAGCGGTGCCGATCGGTTGTGGTCCATGACGGTGATGTGCATTGCCATCGCCATCACCAGTGTCGTCGCCGCAGTGTTCATGGTGCCCCCCGCGATTGAGAGCTGGGGCTACGCGGCGCTTTCGGGGTTGCTGCATGTGGGCTACAACCTGTTTCTGGTTCGCAGTTACCGAGTCGGCGACCTGGGACAGATCTATCCAATTTCACGTGGTTCTTCGCCTGTGCTGATCACCTTGGGTGCAGCCATTTTTGCTGGAGAAAGCATCACGCCTGGCATGTTACTCGGCATTGCGCTGGTGTCAGGCGGGATTATTTCGTTGGCGTTCAGAGGGCGCAGTCTGTCGGTTCCCAGCCTGCCTTATGCGCTGGGAACCGGCTGCTTTATCGCGGCCTATAGCGTAGTCGACGGTATCGGCGCCAGACTCTCCGGTGCGCCGCTTTCCTACACCGTGTGGATGTGTGCCCTGTGGGGCGTGTTGATGCCGGTGGTCTACATCGGTCTACGTGACGCCCGCAGCTTATTCTCCGCCCGGCCCGGAACAGTGACCGCTGTGGTCGGCGGGCTGGTCTCTTTGCTCGCCTATGCAATGGTCATCTACGCCATGAACGAAGCCCCCCTGGGCGCGGTATCCGCGTTGCGCGAAACCAGCGTGCTGTTTGCGGCGTTGATCGGCTATGTGTTCCTCGGCGAGACGCTCACCGCCCGCCGGATACTGGCGTGCGCAGTGATCGCCAGCGGCACTCTCATCATCGGCTGATACAGCCAACCACTCAGGAGCTATGTTCAATGGTCAACGTCTCGCAGGCACCGCTGATTCTAATCACGGGTGGAAGTCGTGGAGTGGGGGCAGCTACCGCCCGGCTGGCCGCCGCAAGAGGTTATGACGTCGCGATCAGCTACGTTGCCAACGAGGCCGCAGCAATGGCTGTGGCTGCGGATGTGCAAGCGTTGGGGCGCAAAGCGTTGGCGATGCGGGCCGACAGTGCGGACCCCCAGCAGGTGGCTGATTTGTTCGCGGCTATCGACCACTCGTTCGGACGCATTGACGTGCTGGTCAATAACGCTGGAATGCTGTCACCTCAGTCACGCCTGGAAGATCTCGGCTTCGAGCGGATGCAGCGAATTTTCGCGGTCAACTCCATTGGGCCAATACTCTGCGCCCAGGAGGCTGTTAAGCGTATGTCTTATCGTCACAACGGCCCGGGCGGCGTGGTGATCAATGTCTCTTCGGCGTCGGCGCGCCTGGGCAGCCCCAACGAGTATGTTGACTATGCGGCGTCAAAGGGCGCCCTGGAGACGTTCACCATTGGCTTTGCAAAGGAAGTCGCACGGGAAGGCATACGCGTTAACTGTATTCGCCCCGGACATATCTATACCGAAATGCATGCCAGTGGCGGTGAGCCGGGGCGGGTCGATCGTGTCAAGGACTCGATCCCCATGGGGCGGGGCGGACAGCCTGAGGAAGTCGCACGTGCGATTCTATGGTTGGCGAGCGAGGAGGCATCGTTCGTTACCGGGACATTTCTGGACGTAACGGGCGGCAAATGAGTCAGTGGAATGGGTCATCGACTACCTGCGTTCGGCTTGCCTCACCTTACGACTCAATCCAGGTGTGTTGCCCGTAATGCGCTTGAATGCACGACTGAAAGCGGCCTGGGATGTATAGCCCAAGCGCTGCGCTACCTCTTCAATCGGCAGCCTTTCGAGGGTCAGCCACTGGCTTGCAAGCCGCATTCGCAGTTCGGTGACGTAGCGCAGCGGAGCCATGCCAATCGTCATCTGGAAGCGGTCCGCGAAGACCGAGCGCGAGGTATTGCAGTGCTCTGCCAACTGGGCAACGGTCCAGTCGCGGCCCGGTTGTTGATGGAGCGCAAGCAGTGCACCGGCCAGGCGTGGATCGCGCAAGGCGGCGACCAGGCCAGAAGCATTGCCGCAGGCGCACTCCACCCAGCCGCGAACCACCATTGCAGCTACCACGTCGGCCAAACGCGCGAGGATACCGGCGAAGCCGACGCGTGCGGCGCTTACCTCGCGTTCCATGGTGGTCAGGATCGGCACCAGCCCGGGGTAACGCTGACCGCCTGCATCAATCAGCATCAGGCCCGGCATCAGCCTGCCAAGGCCATGGATACTGCCCAGTTCAAACTCCATACAACCACTGAACAAAATAGTGCTCGGCGTGGTACTGGCATCGGTTCCGGCATCAACCGCGCTGACGGTGTCACCCAAGGACGCGCCGTCTAGACGATCGATGTCCTGGACAGGCGCGTCCGGATGGGAAAACAGTTGATGGGCCGCGCCATGGGAGATGAACACGGCGTTCCCGGCAGACAGCGCGTAAGTGCTGCCGTCCTCCATCTTCAGCACCGCATTACCGACGGCCATGAAGTGGAACCAGGCGTGTCCAGGTTTTTCCGCGAATCCCAAACCAAAAGTAGGGCCCGCCTGGATACGCCGGTATTCAACGCCACGCAGGCGCATGCCGCGCAACAGTTCGTTGATGAGGTCCGAGGAGAGAGCAAATTGATCATCAAGCATTGTTCAGGTGTTTCAGTCAAAAAATAGAGACTAAGGATCATAGATCATCCGGTTTTCGGCGCCTAGACTTCGGCTCGCAATGAAAATTGGGAGATCTGCAATGACTGACTGTGTATGTAACGCCGTATCCGACCGCCATTCCGGCGTCGGCCTGGATGTAGAACCTGCGACCCCCGCGTGGATGGCCGTGTTCTCGTTGGCAATGGGGGTGTTCGGATTACTGACCGCTGAGTACCTTCCGGCCAGTTTGTTGACGCTGATGGCTACTGAGCTGGGCGTGTCCGAAGCGCTGGCTGGCCAAGCGGTAACGGTGACAGCTGTGGTAGCGCTGTTCGCCGGCTTGTTGGTGCCAGGCCTGACCCGCAGCATCGACCGACGCTGGGTGTTGCTGGGTTTTTCCACGTTGATGGTCGCTTCCAACCTGTTGGTCGCCGTTTCCTCCAGCTTCACGGTGCTGTTGTTGATGCGCATCTTGCTGGGTATTGCCCTTGGCGGGTTCTGGAGCATGGCGGCGGCGGTCGCGATGCGCTTGGTGCCGAGTGCTTTATTGCCCCGGGCGCTGTCGATCATTTTCAGCGGTATTGCCATCGGGACTGTCGTTGCAGTGCCGCTGGGCAGCTATTTGGGCGGGTTGTATGGCTGGCGTAGCGCGTTCTATGCAGCGGCGGCGGTAGGCATGGTGACCCTGGCTTTCCAGTCGTTCACGCTACCGAGCCTCGCGCCACGCCGGCCGGCAAGACTGCGCACTGTTTTGGAGGTGTTGCAGCGCCCAGGCATCGCCATGGGGATGTTCGGTTGTGTGCTGGTGCACAGCGGGCACTTCGCGATGTTCACCTATGTTCGACCATTTCTTGAAGGGACTACCGGCATTGGCTCGCAAGGGCTGTCGCTGATGCTGCTGGGGTTCGGTGTTGCCAACTTTGTCGGCACGTTGTTGGCCGGGAAGCTGCTGGAGCGCCATCCGCTGGCCACTCTGGTATTGATGCCTGCGCTGGTTGGCGTTGCAGCACTGGCGTTGGTGCTGTTGCCGGCCTCGTTGCCGGGGCAGGCGCTACTGCTCGCGATCTGGGGCTTGGCCTTTGGTGGTGTGCCGGTGGCGTGGTCGAACTGGGTCGCCAGCGCGGTACCTGATCAGGCGGAAAGCGCTGGAGGCATGGTTGTGGCATCTGTGCAGTCGGCCATCGCCACGGGTGCCGCCGCTGGCGGTGCAATGTTCAGCCTCGGTGGCAGCGCAGGCGTATTTGTGGCGGCGGCCGTGCTGATGCTGCTGGCCGCGTTGCTGATTGCGCTGTGTGTCCGCGTCCCCTCTGCCCACGGCGTTCGCCAGCCCAAACCGGCGCTGCACCTTTGATTCGGTATGCAAAACCGCCTCGATCCCGTCCGTAATCAGGAGATAACATGGATGGGTTTGGAATACCGTCAGGTTGGAGCTTTGTATCAAGGAAGATAAACAGCCCGCCAGACCAGACCTAGAGACTGTCCGGGTCCCCAAAAAACATCTGAATTCGCGAGCGCAGCCAACGTTCACCCGGGTCGTTGTCCTGCGAGCCGCGCCAGGCCATGTGCAATTCGAAAGTCTGGGTTTCGATCGGCAGGACTTCGGCGCGCACACCGCCAGCGGCGGTCAGTACTGCGGCGGCGTAGTCCGGCACGGTGGCGATGATGTCGGTTCCGGCAAGCAGGGTTGCCAGGCCGTTGAACTGGGGGACTGCGAGCACGACATGCCGTTTGCAGCCTATCTTTTCCAGATACTCGTCGATAAAGCCGCTCAAGTCGCCTGCATAGGAAACCAGCGCATGGGGACGAGAGCAGAAGTCCTCCAGGCTCAGAGCCCCAGGCATGCTGTCGGCACGCAGCAGCATGGGTTTGCTGCGGCGCAGGACTTTGCGCTTGGCATTGGCTGGCAGGTCATTGGTGTAGCTGACGCCGATGGATATTTCGCCGGACGCCAGCAGCGCGGGCATCAGAATGTAATTGACGCGCCGCACCACCAGCACGATGCCGGGGGCTTCGGAGCGCAGGCGTTTCAACAGGGCTGGCAGCAAGGCGAATTCAACTTCGTCAGACAGACCAATGCGAAACACCGCCGTGCTGGTGGCTGGATCGAACTCCGATGCGCGACTGACCGCCGTGGAAATAGAGTCCAGTGCAGGGGAGAGCAGGCCGAATATCTCGGTGGCTCTGGCGGTCGGCTCCATGCTGCGCCCAGTCCGGACAAACAGCGGATCATCGAACAGGCCTCGCAAACGCGAAAGCGCGGCGCTGATCGCCGGTTGCCCAAGAAACAGTTTTTCGGCGGCACGGGTCACGCTGCGTTCATGCATCAGGGTTTCGAAAACGATGAGCAAATTGAGGTCGACGCGACGCAGATCGTTGCGATTCATGAAGGGATATCTCGGCCGTTGGTCGTTGCGGTTGTACGAAAACGGCTCACAGTCTGTCGGAGTGTGCTGTGAGTCAGGCGTGAATAGTACGAGCAAATGCGGGTTTTGCGCATGGATAAATTCATCGGCAAAGCAGCGCATTGATTTTCTGCTCATGGCCGCCGCCTTACGCCCTTGGGCGACATGGGTTGCAATGTCAGGCTGACATGCGAACAATGGCCGCCCATGAATGCATGACGCTGTGTTGGTTGGGCCCCAAATCCCCTATGCACTTGAGGGACAATCGATGACAGACATGTCGACTATTAATAGCCACTGATAGTGTTACCGGCAGAGCCCGGATAGAGTTCATGGCATCAAGGTTTTCTAGGCGAGGTTCGAAATGTCCCGCACGATTCGTTTTCATCAGTTTGGTCCAGCCGAGGTGCTCAAGATTGAAGAGCATCCTGCTGCGTTGCCTGGGCCCGGTGAGGTTCAGGTGCGTGTTCAGGCGATAGGCATCAGCTGGTATGACGTGCTCTGGCGGCAAAACCTGGCTTCGTCCCAGGCGCGGCTCCCTGCCGGGATCGGTCACGAAATGGCCGGCGTGGTAACGGCACTGGGCGACGGTGTCAGCGATCTCAAGGTCGGTGACAAGGTTGCCAGCTTCCCGGCGGCTGATCCTAATCAGCATCCGGTGTATGGCGAAGTGATCGTGCTGCCTCGCACCTCTCTGACCCGGTATCCGGATGTATTGACGCCAGTTGAAGCCAGCGTGCATTACACGCCTTTGCTGATCGCTTATTTTGCCTACGTCGATCTGGCGCGCATCAAACCTGGGCAAACGGCTCTGGTCACCGATGCCAGCCACTGCGCAGGGCCGTCGTTCGTGCAACTGGGTAAAGCGTTGGGCGTCAAGGTTATCGCAGCCACCAAAACCGAGGATGCCCGTGAGTATCTGCTGTCGTTAGGTGCAGACAAAGTCGTGGTGACCGAGGAGCAGGATCTGTTGATGGCTATCAACAAATACACTGACGGTCGCGGCGTAGACGTGGTTCTTGACGGTCTGGGCGGTCCACAGATGTCGATGATGGGTGATGTCCTGGCTCCGCGCGGCAGCCTCGTGCTCTATGGCCTGCAAGGCGGCAACCAGACACCGTTCCCGGCCTGTGCAGCTTTTCAGAAGAACATTCAATTCTTCGTGCATTGCCTGGGTAATTTCACCGGTAAGCCGGAGTTGGGTATCGCTCAGGACGACGCAGCGTTGCAGCGCGCCCTGCGAGACATCAACCAGTTGACCGCTGACCGCGTGCTTGAGCCTCACAAGACCCGGCTGTTTCCGTTCAGCGAGGTGGTCCAGGCGCACCGTTACATGGATGGTTGCCCGATTGGTGGCCGTGCGGTGCTGGAAGTCGAATCGGTCTGATTCGGGTTGTAGAGAGTTCCGATGCCTTCCTGTTCTGGAGGGCATTTTATTTTGTGCCTGCTTGTTTTCCGGTCACACACGGCTTTTTAACTAATCGTTTAAATATGCTTTTATTTTTGACGCAATGACGTCGAAGTGGAGGTCATATTAAACGTCTATGCTCGAAAAGTATTTGAAAGTGAACGCGCAGCGATGTATTAAGCTCTTCACGCTGCATGAGTCTTTTCGTATGTTTTCAATAGTGCTCGATAAGCTCGCCAAGGTCGGGGGTTATGTGCGCCTGAGAACGTAGGTTGCTGTGGGCCACGTTGGCCCTGTCTTGGCGAGTAATGCCTTTGGCGCTATAAACACTTATGTATAGTTTATTAATGTTTAAGCTGTGCAACTTAAGCGTTCGACTTAAAGTGTGATGCGTGTCTTGTAATTAAAATTTAATTACCGATAATGGCGAGGTGCTTACCACTCAGGGAATGAGTTATGGTCAATTATCAACGGTTTGTCCTGTCCACTATTGAGCCCCTTATCCGCATCTTGCAGGAGGGCATATGAGTTCAATTCACGAACAAGCCATGAATTATGTCTACCAACAAGTGCTGCAGCGTTTGTTGAGCTATTTCACCCGCGCTGAGCGCACGGCGCTGCAGTTGCTGATCCAGCGTCTGATCGTCGCAGCAGGCGGGATCGAGCGCATTGCCAGCTTCAAGGTGCTGGTGCCCTTCAGTGGTGGTAAAGACAGCGCCTACACCGTTGCTCTGTTGCGTGCCGCGCAGTTGAGCATCGCCGGTCGCGCACCCGCCACCTTCAATCTGCGGGTTGCCAGCATGCGCCATGCGGGCATGACGCCCGCCGTCATGAATAATATCGACAGAACCTACTGCGCGCTTTTTTTGCACGATGACCCACGGGTAGAACTATTGCTCGTAGAAGGCGAGCAGGTGCAGGTTTTCGAGCCCGATTTACCCGTGTCGGCGGTCCATCGGGAGCTGAGCCGCTCCGACATGCTGGTCAGCGGGCATGTATCGGCCGGCGACGGTCGAACCACGTTCTGTAACAGTTGCTATCTGGGCATTGCGGGTTTTGTCTCGCGGGCGACAGCCTGGGGCAGCGGCGTAGATGCGGTGGTCAGTGGCGATCCTCGCAAGGAGCAAAAGCAATACGTCACTTGGATCATGCGCCTGGCACCGCGTAGCGGCTACCGCTTCAGCGATTGGGGAAACCAGAATTTCAACGGCATGCTGAAGATCATCGACAGCATCGGCCAGACCTATCATCAAGAGTTGTATGGCGAGGCTGGCGAGCCGCCTGCTGTTTTTGCAAGGCCGTTCGCGGGGGCCAACAAGTCCGTGGTGCCTACCTTTATCAGCATTGCCGATTTGATACCCAGCGGCATTGAGGAACACTGGAAACTGCTGACTGATTTTCTGGGCTTTCGCTTCGAGGATCTGGCGTTCAGTTTCAGTGAGTCGGATTGCGCCAATCCATTGCTCATGGCACATATGCGCGGTCTGAAAGTCCAGTACGTACAGGGCCGCAGTTATGCCGAGGGCATTGGTGAGTATTTACAGCTCGCCAAAGGGTTGATGCGCAAAAAGGGCATGCCTCAGCGCTTGATCGAACAGGCAATGGGCGCCTATCAGGGGGAAGAGAAAATTGCCTCCCGTCGCGCCCTGGCGAGCGAGTTTGCTCAAGAAGGCTATGGCCTGAATGAAGCGCAGCTGATTTGCCTGCTGTTTTCGCCGTTCGTCAATGAAGGTCGTGAACTGGAAGCGTTTCTGCGCCGCTGCCACCCTGGCATGCTGGTGGCGATACCCGATCTGCACAAGGCATTGCAAGGGCTGGGGGCGCCAGACCAGGTCCTGCAATGGCTGGTCGATATCAGCGGATTAACTCTGGAGGGGCTGCAAAGCCTGTACCTCAAGCGGCGCGTGGACTTCAACGACAAGGGCTCACTGATAGCCAGAGTCCGTGCGGCCGATCCTGACAAGCGCAATATCATTACCGTGGATGCAGAGACAGGTGAGCCGGCGGTTGAAATGCTGTCCGGGCGTTGAGGGGTGTCTGAAAAAGGCAGGGTCTGTAGGAGCTGCCGAAGGCTGCGAAAGCGATTTGTCTGATGTACCGCCTTCGCATCCCTCGTAACCCTGGTCAGCTCCTACAGGACCGGGTGGTGCATTAGACAAGCTGAACCCGGCCCGTCGATCCATTTATGTTTGCCAGAGCGGTTCAGGGCTGTTATCTGTATGCCCATCCAGTACACCTTCTGATGGCATCCTTGACGCTGTGGCACTTCCTCTTGTTTCTAGCGCTGAATCTCCGCGCTCTCTCGCTCCTGATCTGGCCGACCAGGCTGTTTATGGGGTCGCCGTGCGCGCGCTGTGCGAGTTCACCGCCAAGCGGGGGGATCTGGATCTGCGTTTCACGCCGTCACCCACCGCACAGGAAGGCATCGCCGGGCACCGGACAGTGGCGGCTCGCCGCAGTCCTGGCTACCTGACTGAAGTGTCGCTTGCTGGCCAATACCTGCAATTGAAGATTCGCGGCAGGGCAGACGGCTACGACCCCGGGCTGAATCAGCTGGAAGAGATCAAGACCTATCGGGGCGAGCTTGAGGCCATGCCCGACAACCATCGGCAGCTGCATTGGGCCCAGGCAAAGATCTACGGCTGGTTACTGTGTCAGCAGTTGCAGCTGAGTGAGGTCAATCTCGCGCTGGTGTATTTCAATATCGTCACTGAGCAGGAAACGCCGATTCGTGAGCGCTTTACGGCGGCGACCCTCGAAGGCTTTTTCCAACAACAATGCGGGATATTCCTTAAGTGGGCGCAGCAGGAGTTGGAACATTCCCGGGATCGGAATCAGGCCTGTAGTGTGCTCAAGTTTCCCCATGTGGCGTTTCGTACCGGGCAGCGTCATCTTGCCGAGTCGGTTTACAAGGCTGTGAGCACGGGGCGCTGCCTGATGGCGCAGGCGCCTACGGGTATCGGGAAAACCATCGGCACGTTGTTCCCGATGCTCAAAGCGGCATCCCCCCAGAAACTGGACAAGATTTTTTTTCTGACGGCGAAAACGCCGGGGCGCAAGCTGGCGCTGGATGCGTTGTCGGTGATTGGCAGCAGCGCGCCGGAGCTCAAGTTGCGGGTGCTGGAACTGGTCGCGCGGGACAAAGCCTGCGAACACCCCGACAAAGCCTGCAATGGCGATTCATGCCCCTTGGCCAAAGGCTTTTACGACCGTTTGCCCGAGGCGCGCAGTGCGGCCATCGCCGCGCCTTCGCTGGATCAGGCGGGAATGCGCGCGGTTGCACTGGAGCATCAGGTCTGCCCGTATTACCTCAGCCAGGAAATGGCCCGCTGGGCCGACGTGGTGATTGCCGATTACAACTACTACTTTGACTTGAGTGCCTTGCTGTTCGGGCTGGGTCAGTTCAATCAGTGGCGCGTGGCGGTGTTGGTGGACGAAGCCCACAACATGGTTGAGCGCACCCGGCAGATGTACAGCGCCAGCCTGGATCAGCACAGCCTGAGCGCGCTACGCCAGAGCGCACCCGAGCCGCTACAGAAGTCATTGCAGCGGCTTAATCGTGACTGGAACGCCTTGCATAAAACTCAGGTTGCGCCTTATCAGGCCTATCCCGGAACACCCGGCAAGCTGTTGCAAAGCCTCAACCAGTGCATCACCGCCATGGGCGATTATTTCAATGAGCATCCCCACGCGGTGGATGGTGCATTGCAGAGCTTCTATTTCGAGGCCATTGCTTTCGTGCGGATTGCCGAGTTATTCGATGAGCATTTCGTGTTCGATATCAGCAAGCGCGAGGTGGGCAAGCGCAGTCTGTCGCGCTTGTGCCTGCGCAATGTGGTGCCTGCCGGGTTCATCCGCCCCCGATTGACGGCAGCACGCAGCAGCGTGTTGTTCTCGGCAACCCTCAGCCCCCGGCATTACTACGCTGATTTGCTGGGGTTGCCTGAAAACACCGCATGGATTGATGTGGAATCGCCGTTCAGTCGCGAACAGCTGGACGTGCGCATCGTCAGCCAGATTTCCACGCGTTTCACCCACCGGCAAGCGTCCCTGGCACCCATCGTGGCGCTGATGGCCGAGCAGTTCGAAAAGCGGCCGGGTAACTACCTGGCGTTTTTCAGCAGCTTCGACTATTTGCAGCAGGTCGCAGAACTGATGCAACGCACACATCCGCAAGTCGCGCTGTGGCAGCAGGCCAGGGGCATGAGCGAAGGCGAGCGCCAGGCTTTTCTTGATCGATTCACCCTCGACAGCGAGGGCATCGGCTTTGCGGTACTGGGTGGAGCTTTTGGCGAAGGGATCGATCTGCCCGGCGCCCGCCTGATCGGAGCCTTTATTGCGACGCTGGGGCTTGCGCAACTGAACCCGGTCAACGAACAACTCAAGCAGCGCATGGCTGCCTTGTTCGGCTCAGGCTACGATTACACCTACCTTTATCCTGGGGTGCAGAAAGTCGTACAGGCTGCGGGCCGGGTGATACGCAGTCAGCAGGACAGCGGCGTGGTGATGTTGATCGACGACCGCTTTGCCGAACACAAAGTGCAGCAATTGCTGCCGCGCTGGTGGCAGCTCTGATTGCTCAAGCGCTTAGGGATCGATAGCCGAGCGCAGCGGTCAAACTGCCAGTAAACTGCCGCGCCGCTGATTATTATTTTTCACACCATTGCAGCAGCCAGCTCTATTTCTATTTCATTTCATGGAGGTTGTATGAGTCTCAGTCCCTTCGCCGGCAAGCTGGCACCGGCTCAATTGCTGGTTGATATTCCTCGATTGGTCACCGCTTATTACACCGGCCAGCCTGATGCATCGGTTTCGACCCAGCGCGTGGCGTTCGGCACTTCCGGCCACCGGGGCAGCTCGTTCGAGTTGAGTTTCAACGAGTGGCACGTGCTGGCCATCAGTCAGGCGATTTGTCTCTACCGTCAAGCCAATGGGATTGATGGTCCTTTGTTCCTGGGCGCTGACACTCACGCACTGTCGACACCCGCCGCCGCCACGGCGCTGGAAGTGCTGGCCGCCAACGGCGTGCAGGTGATGATTTCCGAAGGTGACGAATTCACGCCGACTCCGGCGGTTTCCCACGCGATCATCTGTTACAACCGTGGCCGTACTACCGGGCTGGCCGACGGTATCGTAATCACCCCGTCGCACAACCCGCCAGAAAGCGGCGGCTTCAAGTACAACCCGCCCAATGGCGGCCCGGCGGACAGCCACATTACCAAGTGGATCGAGGCCAAGGCGAACGAGCTGCTGGCGGAGAAAGTCCTGGGCGTCAGCCGCATGAGCCATGAAAAGGCTCTGCGCGCCGATACCACGCATCGCCATGACTATCTCAACACCTATGTTGCTGACCTGAAAAACGTCATCGACATGGATGCCATTCGCAGCGCTGGTCTGCGCCTGGGCGTTGATCCGCTGGGTGGAGCAGGGGTGAACTACTGGTCGGCGATCGGCGAGCATTACGGTTTGAATCTGGACGTGGTCAATCAATTCGTTGACCCGACCTTCCGCTTCATGTGCGTCGACTGGGACGGCAAGATCCGCATGGACCCGTCGTCCAACTTTGCCATGCAAGGGCTGATCGGCCTGAAGGACCGTTATCAGGTGGCATTCGCTTGCGACCCGGATCACGACCGCCACGGTATCGTCACGCCAACCGGCGGCCTGTTGGCACCCAACAACTACCTGGCGGTATCCATCGACTATCTGTTCCAGAACCGTCCTGAGTGGCGCGCTGATGCAGCGGTTGGCAAGACCGTGGTCAGCAGCGGCATGATTGATCGCGTGGCCGCGCGTCTGGGCCGTCGGCTGTATGAAGTACCGGTTGGGTTCAAGTTCTTTGCCGAAGGTTTGTTTGACGGTTCCCTGGGCTTTGGCGGCGAAGAAAGCGCTGGCGCTTCGTTCCTGCGCAAAGACGGCACGGTCTGGACCACCGACAAGGACGGCTTGATCCCGGCCTTGCTGGCAGCGGAAATCACGGCACGCAAAGGTCGTGACCCAAGCGAGATCTACCAGTCGCTGACTGAAGAGCTGGGCGAGCCGTTCTCGACCCGTGTCGAAGCCAAGGCCAGCCCGGAACAGAAAGCTGCGCTGGGCAAGCTGTCGCCGGATCAGGTCAAGTCTACTGAGCTGGCAGGCGAGGCGATCCAGAGCGTATTGAGCCACGCACCGGGGAATAACCAGGCCATTGGCGGTCTGAAAGTCATCACCGAAAACGGCTGGTTCGCTGCGCGTCCGTCGGGTACCGAAGACATCTACAAGATCTACGCCGAAAGTTTTGTCGGTGAAGACCACCTCAAACGCCTGGTGGCAGAGGCTCAAGTGTTGGTGGATGCGGCGATTGCTTGAACGAAACCATTCGCCGTGCCTGTTGGAGCGAGGCTTGCCCGCGAACCAGTCGCATAGATAGAACTGTCAGACCGCGTCATCGTTCTTAGCGGGCAAGCCTCGCTCCAACGGAGTCCGTAATTTCTGACAACGACTGCTCAAATGAAAAAGCCCGGACTCGCGAGAGCCCGGGCTTTTTTTGTGCTGCGGTCAGTGCTGGGTCAAGCCACATCCACCAGCACGATTTCGCTGTCTTCAATGGCGGTGACCCGCAGTACGCGTTCATCTTCCACAGCGATGCCATCCCGTGCCACGGCCTTTACACCGTTGACTTCGATGCTACCGGTGGCCGGGACCAGATAGGCGCGGCGACCTGCATCCAGTTGGTATTCGGCACTTTCCCCGGCTTTCAGGTTGGCTGCGACCAAGCGTGCATCGGCGCGGATCCGCAGGCTGACGTCGTCACCGACTTTGCCGCTGGCCAGGGTCACGAAACCTTCGCGATCGCCTTTCGGGAAGGGTTTTGCGCCCCAGGAAGGTGCCGCGCCGGTTTCGTTGGGCATGATCCAGATCTGGAAGATCTTGGTGGCCTTGGACTCCATGTTGTATTCGCTGTGAGCAATACCAGTGCCCGCGCTCATGACCTGAACGTCGCCCGCTTCGGTGCGGCCTTTGTTACCCAGGTTGTCTTCGTGGGTGATGGCGCCTTCACGAACGTAGGTGATGATTTCCATATCCCGGTGTGCGTGTTTCGGGAAGCCGGTACCTGCCTGAATTACGTCATCGTTCCAGACCCGCAGTTGACCCCAGTTCATGCGTTGGGTGTCGTAGTACTCAGCGAAAGAGAAGTGGTGATGTGCGTCCAGCCAGCCGTGGTTGGCGCCGCCCAAAGTGTTGAAAGGTCGTAATTGCAGCATGGTATGGCCTCCTGAGCAGAGCCGGGCAGTCAGTGAGCCCGGGGTGCTGAACGTTGTTCGGTTGTCGATGGAGCTATGATTGATCAAATTAATATCGATAAAAAGCGTAAATAATCGCTTTATCCTATCTATTATATCGATTGATGACTGGGGGCTTATTCTCCACTCCACCTGCACTTGATCGGCTAATACTCTGATTGCTCGGCATTTCACTGGAGCTGACAGGGGAATCGGGCGACCATACGCGCCTCTTATCCAACTCACTCGCCTGGAGCCTGCGTGCCAGACAATTTGCCTGTCGATGTCCATCCCGCTGATGAACCTGAACTGATCACTGCACAACAGTTGCCGTTCCTCAAACGTCTGGTCTCGCGTGTGCTCGGGCGCGGCCTGAGTCGTCTGGGGGCACAGCATGAGCCGTCCTGGCAGCAGGGCCATGCTGACGGTTATCTCAATGGCCATCAGCACGGCGTGGATGAGGGTTACGCCGACGGTCATCTGGACGGTATAGAAGAAGGGCGCAAGGTGCTGGTGATCCGCGACACGCGGCCTATGGAGCATCGCGGGCCGAAAGTCGACGACCATTTGTTTGATGACTGGCGTTTGCCGCTGAACGCCGAACTGAAAAAACGCATCAAGGCTGATGTTGCTCTGAAGTTGCCAGCCCATGGGCAACCCAGTGCTGCGCAATGGAAGATGATCTTCAGTGACACACCTTCGACCTACGTGATCGCCGGGGCCGGTGCTGGCAAGTCGACGTCCTTGGTGCTGCGTATCCTGCTGCTGACCCATTATCTGGATTTCGAGCTGGACTCCATGACTGTGGTGACCTTCACCCGGGAGTCACGAAAGGACTTCGTCAATAAACTCGTGGAGATCTTTGGTCTGTGGGGCCGCGAGCTGAGTCAGAAACAGGCAAGGGAGGTGGTGCGCACTTTCCATTCACGGATTCTGCCTCTCGTGCGCAGCCTGCCGGGCCTGGAGAAACTGACCGCTTTCGAGAATCTTGGCACTCAAGCGGCTGCGGGGCTTGAAGAGGGCGCCGACAGTAATCCTTTTGATCTGCGTATCAACGACGTACAGCGCCAGCAACTTAATCTCTGCTATCGCGACCTGTACGCCAGCAATGAGCGCTTTCGTGAGGTCATGGCACCGCTTTATCGTCAGGCGTTGCAGCTCAAGGAGCTGGAGCGGGATCACCCTGATGTGCAGAAGCGGGTCACGGTGACCGAGCTGTCATCCAGACGCGATGAAGAGCTGTGCGATATCGTTGAAGACTTGTGGATTCGCGCCAAGGCATGGCCCATCAAGGGCATCGAGCCGATGCGCCAGACGGTGGAAATCAACGGTTTCGGCTTCCATCTTCATGGCTACATCGCGCAGCTGGATGCCTGGGTGGTGCTGGGTTACGACCCGTCTGAAAATCAGCAGATGAAGCGTGCGGATGCCAAGTTACCGGTCTGGGCGGAATGGGTCATCAAACGCACCCTGTTTCAAGCTTTCTGTCGCAAGCCATTGATCTGGATAGATAACTACGAGTCTGGAAGCCGTGTTCTGCAATCACTCTCCGGTGCAGCAGTGGCGGGGCCGGGTTTTGATTACAAGGTAAAGGGTGAGCTTGGCTCAGCTCCTATACTCGACAGCTTTGTTAGCGCTGCCGGGTTTATCGAGAACCTTGGGCTGGATGTCCCGGCCGCTGTCGCCGAGATGAGTTTTGCCAACAATGATCCGGATCGATACTTCTTCGAAGCCTTGAGCCTGTTCTGGAAAGCCTTCGAGAACCAGCTTCTGACGCAAACCCCACCGGTCATGACGTACAACCGGATGTTCGCCATGTTTGGCGAGGCTTCACCGGAGAATCTCAAACTGGTGGGTGATGAGCAGCTCAGGCCGCTTTCACATTTGATGATCGATGAATTCCAGGACGTCTCACCGCAGATCGTCTCCTGGGTGCGGGCCAGTTTGCGCGAGATTCGCCGCCGTGGGCCGGACATGCACAAGGGCCGGGGGGCGCAACATGCTTCGCTGCTGTGTGTGGGCGATGACTGGCAATCGATTTACGGCTGGCGTGGGAGCTCGCCCAAATATTTCATGGATTTCCCCAAGGAATTTCCATCACCGGCCACGACCAAAGTGCTGCTCAGCGATAACTACCGCAGCCACCAGCACATCATTGATGCGGCAGAACACATCGTCCGCGCGGCGCCAGCCATTGCCGGCAAGAAGGCTCGGGCCAGTGGCGCCAATCAGGAGCTGCTGCCCGTCACGGTGCTGGATCGCAACGACGAGCAGTTGGCTCAGCGGGTGATCGAGCACTACAACGATGGCGATTCGATTCTGCTGCTGTACCGAAAAAGCAGCGAAAAAGCGTTGTTTTCCACGCAATTGCAGGCATTGGTTGATGCCGATTATGCGTTAGCGCCCTCAGCGCGGCGTTTCAAGCAATTGACCTATCACAGTGCCAAGGGCTTGCAGGCGGATGCGGTATTTTTGCTGGGTGATTGCCAGCATCTGACTCAGTCCCCATACAAGAACCAGCTTTATCGGCTCGCAGGCCTGAGCAGCCAGACAGACACTGATGGGTTCGACCGGGCGCAGCGCGATGAGGTACTGCGCCTGGCGTATGTGGCCATCACCCGAGCGGTGCGCCATTGCTACTGGTATATCGACGCAAGTGCGCGTGACGCAGTGAACGTCAGCAAGGCATCGGATCGTATTGATGGGGACAAAGCGTTTTTCGAAGACTTGCGCAGCGGGCGTAGCGTTTAGCGAAGGGGCTGCTCAACATCAGCCCCTCACAACATCCTTGAAACCCGGGGCGGGATAAATGACTCCAGCTCCGCCTCGATGGCTTCAATGATCAGCTCCACTTCAGTCGCGTTCATCACCGTGGCGCAGGGCAGGCCGGCAATCGCGATGACGGTCTCGCCACTGGCCCGATCAAACAGGCGGGCCACCATGCTGCTAGGTGCATCCATGGTCGCTTCGAAGCCAACCGGATGGAAGTACCAGCGCATTAGCTGGCAGGCGTTGGGGAACGTGACTTTATTCAACGTGGCTTTATTCATTGAACCCACCTCTTTCAAACGAGCACATGCGCAAGCTCAAATCGGAGGCAAGGGACCTGTCGTACGAGTTTTCCTGGAAAACTATCGGACAGTCCTTACGTGTTTCAAAAATAGCACTCTGACAATCCCCGTCAGCTTTTTTTTGCGTTTCGCTGGAAGTTTTTTCAAATTCTTGACGTCAGTCATATTGGTTATGCTTTTTTGTCTCGCAAAGAACGTTCTTTGAAACATTTAGCGTTGATCTGCGCGCGCAGGTGTGGAGTAATCCCCATCGCAGAAGCGCAAGAGAGTGACGTCCGCCTCCGGACATGTCGCGCTTCAAGGACGCTGTTCAAGGAAACCACTGTGCTTAAAATCGCTTTCGTGCCCCTGATGTTGATGGCTTCGGTCTCTCAGGGCGCGGGTCTGATCAAGGTCTATAACTGGTCTGACTATATTGCTCCCGACACCATGGAGAAATTCGAGGCTGCCAGCGGAATCTCCAGCACGTACGACGTCTATGAGTCCAACGAGGAACTCAACGCCAGGCTGTTGGCGAAAAAATCCGGGTTTGACGTGGTGATGCCATCGAACCATTTCATGGCGGGGCAGATTAAGGCAGGGGCGCTCAAGCAGCTGGACAGAAGCAAACTGCCTAACTGGAATAACCTCAATCCGGTGCTGCTCAAGGCGCTTGAGGTCAACGACCCCGGCAATCGTCACGGCTTCCCGTATTTGTGGGGCAGTACCGGCATCGGCTACAACCTGGACAAAGTCCGGGCTGTGCTGGGCAAGGATGTGCCACTGGACTCCTGGGATCTGATCTTCAAACCGGAAAACATCAAGAAGCTGGCACAGTGCGGTGTCGCCATTGTCGATAACAGCCAGGAAATGCTGCCCATTACCCTGAATTACCTGGAGCTGCCGCCCCACAGTGACGATCCGGCGGATTACCAGAAAGCCAAGGCAGCGCTCGACGCTGTGCGGCCTTATGTCAGCTATTTTCACACCTCTAGATACATCGCCGATCTTGGCGCGGGGAAAATCTGCGTCGCGGTAGGCTTCTCCGGTGACATTCTGCAGGCGCAACAACTGGCCAGTGCCAGCCATGATTCGGTGGTTATCGACTACGTTGTGCCCAAAGAAGGCTCGCCGCTGTGGTTCGACATGGTCTCGATGCCGGTGGACGCCCCGAACGAAAAAGCTGGCTACGCATTCATGAACTATTTGCTGCGCCCCGAGGTGATGGCCAGCATCAGTAACCACGTGAGGTACGCCAATGGCAACGAAAAGGCCGATGCGCTGATTGATCCCAAGCTGCGCACCAACCCCGCCGTATACCCCGACGCAGACGTCATGGGCCGACTTTTCCCATTGCAAGTAGTGCCTGAAGCCACTGAAGCTTTGCGCACTAAACTATGGGCAGAAGTGAAGGCCGGACACTAACGATCAACTGGTTTAATGCGCGCTACGTTACTTTATAGCGCGTAACTTCCGCGTATCTGACGATAGTTTGGCGTCAGAAAATAAAGTTTATTTACCCCTCAACTAACGCTCAAGGGCGGCCGATAGCCGTTTCAAGTGCGAAGGATTTTTATAAAAAACGCACTGTCAGTGGTGAGGCGAGACATACCTCAAGGCTGGCATCTGCATGGACAGCTGTCGTCGTTGTCTCTATCGGGAATAAATCCATGTCGCCAAGAAATATAAATATCGCGCCGCGGGCATTTCTGGGGTTTGCTTTCATTGCGTTGCTGGTGATTGTGCTGGGCTTCTTCGCCCTCAATCGGATGTCAGTCATCCGCCAGGCAACCATCAGTATGGAAACCAATATGCTGCCCAGCATAGGGTTTCTGGGCAACGTGACTGAAGGGGTATTGCGCCTTCGCATTCTGTCGTTTCGTATCCTGACCAATCGCGAGCCCGCCGCTCTGGTAGAAGCTGACAGACGTATCAACGAATTGACCACCGACCTGCAAAAGGCAAAGGCCAATTATGCCGCCTTGCCGGCAGACGGGGATGAACTGGCGGTCTACAAAGAGTTTGATGCAACGCTGGGCAAGTACCTGGCGGCACAAGACCAGGCGATGGAGTTATCGCGTCAGGATAAAGTTGAAGAGTTGCGAACGCTCATCAATACCCAAATCAAGAACGGTACGGATTTAATGGGCGAGCAACTCAAAAAGTTGGTTGCCATCAATAAATCAGGGGCTATTGCCGCTTCCAAAGTTGCCGGGGAGGAATATGACGGGGCGACCTTGGGGATCATTTCATTTTCTGTCGCCGCGGCACTCATGACGGTCTTGCTCGCCTGGTTATTGACCCGCAGCATTGTCACTCCGCTGAGCAAGGCCCTGCGCGCAGCCGAGGAAATCGCAGGTGGCAACCTCACCAAAAACATTGAAGTCGATGGCAACGATGAGCCTGCAAGGCTTTTGGGCGCGCTGTCGGTCATGCAGCAGAATTTGCGCAAAACCATCGAGATGATTTCCGGCTCGGCCACACAGCTGGCGTCGGCGGCAGAACAGCTGAGCGCCGTGACCGAGGAATCTTCCCGAGGTCTGCAACAGCAGAACGATGAAATCGAACAGGCCGCGACCGCTGTCAACGAGATGACCGCAGCGGTTGAAGAGGTCGCCCGCAACGCGGTGTCCACCTCGGAGGCCTCACAACAATCCAACACCACGGCAGCTCAAGGCCGCGACAAGGTGGTCGAAACCGTCAAAGCCATTCAGGTCATGACCCAGGATGTGCAAACCACTTCGGATCTGGTGGAAGGCCTGGCTGAACAGGGCCGTGATATCGGCAAAGTGCTGGACGTGATTCGCTCCATCGCTGAGCAGACCAACTTGCTGGCGTTGAACGCAGCCATTGAAGCGGCAAGGGCAGGCGAGGCGGGGAGGGGCTTTGCAGTGGTCGCCGATGAAGTCCGGGCACTGGCGCACCGTACGGCTCAATCAACCCGGGAAATCGAGCAGATGGTTGCCGGGATTCAAACCGGTACTGGCAGTGCCGTGCAGTCCATGGCGTTGAACACCAGCCGCACGCAAACCACGCTGGGCCTGGCCCGAGCGGCTGGCGAGGCGCTGGAGCAGATCACTGCGGCTATCTCGCAAATCAATGAGCGCAATCTGGTCATCGCCAGCGCTTCGGAGGAGCAGGCTCAGGTTTCCCGCGAGGTGGACCGCAACCTGGTCAACATCCGTGACCTTGCAACGCAGTCCGCAGCTGGTGCCAACCAGACCAGCGCGGCTAGCCATGAGTTGTCGAGGCTGGCGGTGGATCTCAAAGGGATGGTGGCGCGGTTTGTGGTTTAAGGATTTTTTGGGGCAATCACGATTTGGGAGCGGGTTTGGGTGCGGCGCTTGCGCGCGGGTATTTATGGTTTTGTGGACATATCCGTTGCTGCGGTAACGGTTGCTTATGGTTGCGCTTTTACAGCGCGTCACTTTTGAACAGCCCAAAAGTAACCAAAAGGCTCTTGCCCCACCACTCGGTCCCTCGCTGTCGCTCGGCATGCCCGTAATCCGACATTGATTCGGCGGGCCGCCGCGAAGGGCCATCCCTGGCCCAGCGCGGCTAAACCGGCGTCCTGCCGGTTTGCACCGCCGAATCAATATCGAATTCCGGCCAGCGTGGTTTGACGGGGCGCCTCAGATCAAAAGCCAGATCAAAAGCCAGATCAACAGCAAGATCAAACGCAAGATCAAACGCAAGATCAACAGCACAACCAGATCCCTGTAGGACCGGATCCCCTGTAGGAGCCAACTTGTTGGCGAGGCGTTGGACCTGTGTTGCCAGGAATATCGCCATCGCGTGCAAGCGCGCTCCTACGTTTGAAATGCGATCTAACCGTAGGAGCGCGCTTGGTCTGAGCCGCATCCGGACGAAGAACGTTGAACGCGGTATTACTGATAAACCGAGGTGTCGCATTCGCGGGCAAGCCTCGCTCCAACGTGCACCGACCGCGAATTCATTCGCGATGGCGATGGATCACACACCGAATGCAGCGCGGTAAGCTCACCCGACCGGTCGGCTTTCAGGCCGCCTCGCGCGCTTTTGATTTGGCTTTTGATTTGGCTTTTGATTTGGCTTTTGATTTGGCTTTTGATTTGGCTTTTGATCTTAGGCGCCCTGTTAAACCACGCTGGCCGAACGCTGAGCTTGAACCGTGGGTAACCCGGCAGGACGCCGGGTTAGCCGCGCTGGGCCAGGGATGGCCCTTCGCGGCGGCCCACGGTTTAAGGTCTGCGGTCGGGTACACCGAGCCTGGGCGAGGTGCCGAGTGGTGGGGCAAGAGCCTTTTGCTTACTTTTGGGCTGTTCAAAAGTGAGGCGCCGTAAGGGCGCAACCCTAAGTCGCCATAACCGCAGAAATGGATATGTACACAAAGGAGTGTAGATACTCATGCCGCGATAAGTCTGGACGGGATCTGATGTAAGCCTTATCGCGCACAAGCCCCCCTCCCACAGCCACAAAACGCTCAAGAATGCGCATGCACCCGACGCCCATTACCCTGATCCTGCGCAGCCGTGGGTTTGCTATCGGGCCTGAGCATCAACGTCAGCAGCACCGAAACCAGCAGCGAACCACTCATGAACAGGTAAGACGCGCTCAAAGTGCCCGTCACCCCATTGAGGTAACCCACCAGATAAGAACCTGCAAACGAACCCAGCGCGCCCAGGCTATTGATCAACGCCATGGCACCGCCCGCAACGTTGGCCGGGAGTATTTCCGGGACGATAGCGAAAAACGGACCGTACGGCGCGTACATGCAAGCGCCCGCGATCACCAGCAACGAGTACGACCACCAGAAGTGCTCGGTGCCCAGTGCGTAGGATCCATAGAACGCAACCGCCGCCAGCAGCAGTGGCGGCCAGACGAACAGTTTGCGTTTCTGCAGCTTGTCCGAGGCCCAGGACACCGCGACCATGCCGATCACCGCCGCCAGATAGGGCAGCGCCGACAACCAACCGGCCTCGACCATGTCCATCTGCATGCCTTTCTTGAGGATGGTCGGCAACCACAGCACAAAGCCATAGACCCCGATGCTCCAGCAGAAGTATTGCGCCGCTAACAGCAACACCTTGGGCGAGCGAAACGCTTCGGCGTAGTTTTTTACCGGCTTGATGCCCACTTGCTCCGCATCCAGTCGGGTTTGCAGCTCGGTCTTCTCCGCCTCGGTCAGCCATTTGGCCTGGGCAGGACGCTCATCTACCAGGCGCCACCAGATGAAGGCCCAGATCACCGCAGGCAGCCCCTCAACAATAAACATCCAGCGCCAGTTGAAGTGGGCGACCAGATAGCCCGACACCACTGACATCCAGAGCATGGTCACCGGGTTGCCGAGGATAAGCACGGTATTGGCTCGGGAGCGTTCGGCCTTGGTGAACCAGTAGCAGAGATAAACCAGCATCGCGGGCATCACTGCGGCTTCGACCACGCCCAGCAGGAAGCGGATAGCAATCAACATATAGGCGTTAGAGACGATCCCGGTCAATGTCGCCAGGCTGCCCCAAAGGATCAGACTGACAAAGATCAGTTTTTTAACGCTGCGTTTCTGGGCGTAGATAGCGCCGGGCACCTGGAAGAAGAAGTAACCCAGGAAAAACAGCGCCCCCAGCAGCGACGACATGCCGGGGGTGATGTGCAGGTCCTCGGCCATGCCCGAGGCCGCCGCGAAGCCATAGTTGGCCCGGTCCAGATAGGCCAGGCTGTAGGTGATGAAGACAATGGGCATGATCAACAGCCAACGGCGTTTGAGCCCACCGGTTTTGATCGTATCGAGCAAATGGTCCATTTCATTCTCCTGAGCTTGTTGTTTTTGTCGCAGCAGGTACGTGTTTACGGTTTGTGAATGGGTCAGACAGGTTCGGGTAACAGGCTTTGGTTATTCAATGCGGCAGTCAAAGCCGCGCGGGTCGGCAGGCCCTCCATGTCGCCGCGACTTTGCACCGCCAGGCTGCCGACCCAGTTGCCACGGGCCACGGCGTCGGCAAAGCTGTGATTTTCCAGCAGGGCACTGATCACCCCGACGGCAAAACCATCGCCGGCACCCACTGTGTCGACGACCTTGCGCACCGGGACGGCGGCGACGAAACCCTGATCCAGCGCCGTGCGGTAGTACGCGCCATGGGCCCCGAGTTTGATTACCACCGCCTCGACGCCCAGATCCAGATAGAACGCGGCGATGTCGGCGGGTGCTTCGCGGCCGGTCAGTAACTGGCCTTCACTGAGCCCTGGCAACACCCAGTGCGCCAGGCTGGCGAGCGCATTGATCTCGCTGATCATGGTGCTCTCGCTCGACCACAATGAAGGACGCAGGTTGGGGTCAAATGACACGCTGCGGCCCGCCTGATGCATGCGTTTCATCAGCTCTCTGGACAGCTCGCGAGTGTTGTCGGAGAGCGCCGCCGGGATACCGGTAGCGTGCAGATGCCGAGCATTGAGCAATCGGGGATCAAGGTCGGCGATGGACAAATGGCTGGCGGCTGAACCTTTGCGGAAGTACTCGACGGTGGGGTCGTCGCCTTCCAGCTCCAGAGATTTGAACTGAAAGCCCGTGGGATGCTGCTCGTCGGTGGCGACATAGCGACAACTCACGCCTTCGCGCTCCAGGCTGTCCGTGACGAAGCGCCCCATGGAGTCATTGCCGACCCGGCTGAGCCAGGCGACGTTGAAACCCAGCCGCGACAAGCCAATGGCGACATTACTGTCTGCCCCGGCGATGCGTTTCTCGAAGTGGCTGACCCGGGCCAGATCGCCGGGTTGCTCCGCGACGAACATGGTCATGGTTTCGCCGAATGAAAGAATGTCGATCTCAGACATGGCTGGATTCCTCGGCCTGAAGCTCATGAATTGAACCGCTGAGACCGGCGAGCAGATGCACCTGTTGCCGGGTGACGTCGAGCAGGTCAGCGCCTTGCAAGGGGTATTCGATGGCCCGGGGCAAGCCCGGCTTCATGTACCCCAACAAATGACGCCACGCTGGCAGATCGTCAGGTTGCGGTGGGGTCGCGATCAACTTGCCCGACGCATGACGTGTGACCGCCTTGAAATGAACATATTCAACGTAACGGCCCAATTGCTGTGCGGCACTGAGGGCTGACTGATCCTGCCAGTGCCAGTTGCCGACATCGAAAGTCATGCCGACGGGGATTTTAAGTGTGTGGATGCGACTGAAGAAGCCGACAAATCCGTCAATGTGCCCGCCATGGGCTGTCTGATCGTTCTCGACCAGCAAGCGTACCGGGTGTTGATCCAGGAGCTGAGCAAGCCCTGCTACATCGCAGTTTTCGGTGAAGTGCCCCAAGGACACCTTCAACCATTGGCCACCGGCCAGGGCTGCCCGCTGCAACGTGGCACCCAACTGCGGGTTGGGGGCTTTGCTTTCTGCCAGCCAGAGCTCAATCGGCGATGAATACAGACATTGCAGTTGCCGGGCGGCGACGGCAGTGGCCAGCGCTGACAAGGATTCATGGGTGAAGAGCTCTTCGCGCAATTCAATGCGTACAGCACCTGCGGTGGCCACCAGATCAATAAAAGCTGCCTGGCCTTGCTGGCGTACAGCGTCGGCACCGAAGCTGGAAAGGCTGACGGATACGGGGTTCATGTTCATTATTGTTATCCTCTGAAACCGGTTTCATTTTAATTCAGCAGCAAAAAAAACAGAGCAATCGGGCTTAGTTACGCTTTCGGGTCGAGCCGCGGATGATCAACCGGGCGGGGAAGTCGAAGTGCCTGCTGGGAGCTTCATCACCCCGCAGGCGATTGAGTAGGCATTCGAATGCGGTGACCCCAATTTCGTGGGTGGGTTGTGCCAGAGAAGTGATTCCGGTGCCCACCAACGGGTACCAATCCAGCTCGTCGAGGGCAATCAGACCAATATCATCAAACAAAGGGCAGCCCATTTCCCGCAGTAATCGCGTGCAGGTGAGGGTGGCCACGCCATTGGCCGTGAACAAGGCTTTTGCCCCCGAGCCCGGCGCGTCGAGAAAGGCTTTGAGGCGGGTGCCGAATTCAGCATCGGTTTCCAGCACTTGGCCGCGCATTTGCGGGCGCTCGGCAAGCAGCGAGGTGAAGGCCTCCCGGCGTTCCAGGCGCGAACTGGTGCCATCCTGTTGCTCGGTAACGAACAGGATGTCGCGATAACCCGAGTCTTCCAGGTGATCGATGGCTTGCAGCACCGCAGTGGTGTTGTTCAACCCCACCAGATCGCTTTCCAGCTGATCGACTTTGCGGTCCACCAGCACCATCGGCAGTTCACGATGCAGGTCGCGCAACTCGTCCCGATGGTGGCCGAGGGTGTTCACGATCAATCCTTCGATGTTGTACGAACGCAGTGCTTCGAGATGCAGGCGTTCCTGCTCGTCATCACGATCGGTATTGCACACCACTAGGCTGTAGCCGTGGCGTCGGCATGCGGTTTCGACGCCATGCATGACCGCGATGGAGTAGGGGTTGCGGATGTCAGCGAGCAGCATACCAATCAGCCGGGTGCGCCCGCGCTTCAGGCCACGGGCCATCTGGTTGGGGCGATACCCCAGAGTCTGAATGGCTTGTTCGATGCGCAGGGCAATGGCGTCAGACAGCAATGGCCGGTCTTCGCCAATAAAACGCGAGACACTGGCTTTGGAGACGCCAGCCAGATCTGCCACGTCATTCATGGTCACACGGGAACGCGTGGACGGCGGAAAACTACTCACATTTGCACCCTGTTGGATTTATTGGCGGGCTTTTGAATTTGTAACGGATTACAGCTCTGAAAACGGTTTCAGAAAACACCAAAGCTCATTCGGCGTCAATACGACTTCGGATGAAAGGCACAGGCTGTATAGGCCTGGGCTGGACAAAACACGAAGCCAATCAACAAGGCTGAACCGTTTAACGGGCGTCACGGGGTTGTCATAAGGCACTACAGAACGGCATGCTGCGGCTCCATTGTAACCGGACTTTACTGGATATGGCCTCGGCTTCTGGCAATGCTGATCTGATGTCGCGTCGTTCCGCGCTGGTTCTGGCGTTGTGTCTACCCAGTGATGTGCTGCTTTATCTGTTGTTGCCTCTGCATGCACAAGCCTTTGGCATCACACTCGCGCAGGCTGGCGTACTGCTGGCGGCCAATCGCCTGGTCAGAATCTTCGGCTACAGCTACGTGGTTCGCTACTACGCACGGGTGGGGGATCGCCCCACGGTGATGTTGGCCGCCGCGACGGCCGTGATCTGCGCGCTGGGCAATGGTGTGATTTCAGGTTTCTGGGGGTTATTGATACTGCGTCTGGGCTGGGGCCTGGCTTTTGCAGCGATGAACCTCTCGACCCAAGTGTTGGCCACTTCAGATCCTGCGGGTGCTGCCCATCGTTCCGGGCGATCACGGGCCTACGTTGCGATCGGCCCGATGATTGCGTTGCCACTGGGGGCGTTGATCAGTATTGAATTCGGGCCTCGGGTGATATTCCTGCTGTTGGCGGTGTCAGCGCTGATTGGTTGGTGGGTCGCTCGGGGTTTGCCGAGCATCGGTCACGCCATGCCAGCGCCTTCGGGTCGACGCTTCAAAGCGCCCGACAGTGTGGCGGTATGGTCGTTTATTGAAGGCGTGGCTCTGGATGGGTTGTTTATTTTCGGGCTCGCGCTGCAAGCGCAAGCGGTGATGGGTGGCAATGCGGTCATCGTTGCCGGCGTGCTTCTGGCCTTGCGCTATGTCTCCGAGATGCTGTTGAGCCCATTGGGTGGGCGTGCTGCCGAGCAGTTTGGCGCTGTGCGCATGCTGGTGGTTTTTTCAGTGCTTACCGGGCTGGCCCTGACGGCGTTTGGTTCTCACTGGTTAATCCTGGGGGCCGGCAGTGTTCTGATTTTGCGTGCCGTGCAATTACCTCTGGTGACCACACTGGTCGCTCAGCGCAACCCGGGCGCCGGTCGAGTTCAGGCGTTGGCTGCCAACTCCGTCTGGCGGGATGTCGGTGCGGGCGTTGGCCCTTTATTGGCAGGCTTATTACTGCCGGTGACGTCAGCCGTATGGGTGTATGCTCTCGCGGGTCTGGCCGTGGCAATGAGTGCTGTGTTCTGCAGCTTGCGCAAATAATAACGGTTCAAAGGCTTTTCCCAACGCTCCCATTTAGATCAGATTGCTGTTGCATAGCGGACTGATCCGTCTTTTTGCGGGCCCAAATGCAACCTCCGGGCCGTTTTCGACTCTTATCATCGCGTCAACAAGACGGACATATTCGCGCGTTAGGCTGTGGAGCGTATCAAGGACACGTTTCGAAGTGCTTGAAAAAGGGAGTAGTCAGGGTAGCGGACCAGTCATGGAGGCATTTCACGCTACGCATCTCAATGCCCGCTAATAAAATCAGAGAGCCATGAATATTTTTAAAGCCCCCGTTAGCACCCGATTCAAGCGACGCTGTGCTTTTTTGCTCGTTCCGGTATTTGCCGTTATATCCTCGGTTGCATTGTTCAGCGTTGGCAGAGGCGTACATGCCGAGCCCAAGAACGGTACTCAGACGCTGGTCTTCATGCGCCACGCGGAAAAACCCTCAATGGGCCTCGGGCAACTCAACTGCCAGGGTCTGAACCGTGCCATTGATCTGTCCGAGCTTCTGCCTCGGCAATTCGGCAAGGCCAACTTCATCTTTGCCGCCAATCCCAGTCGTCATGTGGAAGAGGGCGAGGGTGATCTTTCCTACAGCTATCTGCGCCCCTTGATGACAGTCGGGCCTAGCGCGATCAAGCTCGGGCTGCCTATCAATATTGATTACGGCGCCAATGACACCGGCGATCTGGCCGATGAGTTGATGCGTGACAAATATCACGACGCAACCATTTATACCGCCTGGTCCCACGGTTATTTGCCGGAGCTGATCAACAAGGTCGCCGAGGAAGCTTCCGGCAAGAAGATCAAATTGCTGGATGACTGGACCGGTGATGACTTCGACTCGGTCTTGGTGCTGACTCTCAAATGGAACAATGGCAAGGCCAGCATCGAGTACGAGAACTACAAGCAAGGCTTGAATGAGGGTTCTCAGGGTTGCCCGACCTGATAACCGGGTAGCCTTTTCAGGCTGACGACAAATGGCTCTGGTCAGATAAAGCGCAGTGGAGTACAAATGTACTCCATGAGCACATTATCTCCCCGACGCAGCGCCATACTGATTTTCATACGCGATCGCATCGCGCAACAAGGTCAATCCCCAAGCCTGGCCGAAATCTCCGAAGCCTTTGGTTTTGCTTCGCGCAGCGTGGCCCGTAAGCACATCATCGCCCTGACTGAAGCCGGTCTGATCGAGGTCATGCCCAATCAGGCGCGAGGGATTCGGCTGGTTCAGTTTGAACCGCGGCCCGAGCTGATATCGATTCCCGTGCTGGGCCGGGTCGCCGCCGGTGCGCCTATTGGCCCGGACGTCGATCACCACGACACTCTGTTGCTGGATCGCAGCACATTCTCCCGTGTCCCCGATTACCTTCTGCGGGTGCAGGGGGATTCCATGATCGAGGACGGCATTCTCGATGGGGATCTGGTGGGTGTGCATCGCAGCAGCGACGCCCATGACGGGCAGATCGTGGTGGCGCGTCTGGATGGGGAGGTCACCATCAAGCGCCTGCACAAAGGCAGCGCTGCAATCAGCCTGCTGCCACGCAACCCGGCTTATGCCCCTATCGTGATCAACCCGGATCAGGACTTCGCCATTGAAGGTGTGTTCTGTGGTCTGGTGAGGCGTGCATGATGGGCGCCGTAGTCAGCCTGGAGTCGCTGCTCGACGAGCGCCGGGTCTGGAAGGGCCGGCAGACTGCCGCACCTGTCAGCCTGCAACCCACCGGGCATGCGGCGCTGGATGCGGCGTTGCCTTCGGGCGGTTGGCCTGCTGCGGCACTCAGCGAAATCCTGGTGGCGACTGACGGCAGCGGAGAGTTGCGTCTGCTCTGGCCGGCGCTTGCGCGGCTGGCCAGCAGCGGTGAGCGTCTGGTGCTGGTAGCGCCACCCTATATTCCCTATCCCCAGGCCTGGCTCGCAGCTGGCATCGATATGGGGCAACTGACGGTGATTCAGGCTCTTGAGCGCGATGCACTGTGGGCGGCTGAACAATGCCTGCGCTCGGGAAGTTGTGGGGCGGTGTTGTGCTGGCCCGGCCTTGTGGATGATCGCGCCTTGCGTCGATTGCAGGTTGCGGCCGAAACCGGTCAAACCCTGGCATTCGCCTGCCGACCGCTTGCCGCCGCGAGTAACCCGTCGCCTGCTGCATTACGCATTGCCATCGATACCCGGCCTCAGCAATTGCGAGTGCTGAAATGCCGTGGCGGCCTGGCCCCGGCAGCACCCATCCCGTTCACCACGGACGCTTGAGGTCGCCATGCTGTGGGCCTGTGTCTTGCTGCCGCAATTGGCGCTGGATGGCGTGATGCGCTGTCGCACCAATCCCGATGAGCCTCTGGCGCTGCTCAGCGGCACCCCGCAACGGCGTGTACTGCAAACCGTCAACCCGGCAGCCCGCGCCCTTGGCTTGCGCCCCGGCCAGTCGTTGATCAGTGCGCAAGTGCTGGTCAGGGATTTCGCCACGATTGAATACGCCCCCTCAGAAACCGAGGCGTTACAGCAGTTGCTGGCCGCCTGGGCCTATGGCTTCAGTTCACAGGTCAGCCTCAAGTACCCGCGGGCGCTGCTCATGGAGATTGAATCAAGCCTGGGCTTGTTCGGTCCATGGCCGGTTTTCGAAGCGCGGCTGCGCAAGGAGTTGACGGCCCTGGGCTTCAGCCACCGTATCGTCGTCGCCCCCAACCCGATTGCAGCCCGCATGTTGGCCAATGCCCACGACGGACTGGCAATCCTGGACGCCCGACAACTGCGTCAGGCGCTGGAGCAGATGCCGCTCAATCGCATCGGTTTGAGCAGCGAAGTAGCCACGGCGTTCTCGCGCATGGGCTTTCGTTGCGTGCGTGAGGTGCTGGAGCTGCCGCGTCATACCCTGGCCCGGCGCTTTCCTGCCCAAGTGCTGCAACACCTGGATAACTTGTTGGGGGAACGTCCGGTTGCTCTGGAGTGCTATACGCCGCCTGACTTCTTTGATGTGCGCATTGAATTGAATTTCGATGTGGAGTCCCATCAGGCGCTGCTGTTCCCCCTCAAACGTCTGGTTTCAGACCTGGCGGCCTTTCTGGCTGGACGCGACAGCGGTGTGCAGCGTTTCGGTTTACACCTGGAGCATCACGAAGGTCCTGACACCCTGGTGCCTGTGGGTTTGCTCAGCGCCGAACGGGAAGCCGGCATGCTGTTTGAGCTGGCCCGTGGTCGACTGGAACAGATTCAAGTGCGCTCACCGGTGCACGCCGTACGTTTGAATGCCCGGGACTTGCCGACCTTCGTCCCGGTGCGTCGGGAGTTGTTCGACGAGCGCCCCCAGCAGGCCTTGCCATGGGAGCAGTTGCGCGAACGCTTGCGCGCCAGGCTGGGGGACGATTCGGTGAATAGCCTGAGCATGCACGCTGATCATCGGCCCGAATGCGCCTGGCAACTTGATGCTCACAGCAAGAACAAACCCGTCGCGCCCAGCGTGCCCCGTCCCGGCTGGCTGCTTTCAACACCCAAGCCTTTGCAGGATGGCGAAACCCGGATCCTTGCCGGGCCTGAGCGTATCGAGTCCGGCTGGTGGGACGGTGGCGATGTGCGTCGGGATTATTACCTGATCGAGACCCGAACCGGGCAAAGAGGGTGGGCTTACCGTTCGGTGGGCGAGCAGGGTGACTTGTTGCTGCACGGCTGGTTCGCATGAACACTGGTTACGCCGAGCTGCACTGCCTGTCCAACTTCAGTTTTCAGCGCGGAGCCTCCAGCGCTCTGGAGTTGTTCGAGCGCGCCAAGGTCCACGGCTATGCGGCACTGGCTATCACCGATGAATGCACCTTGGCGGGTATTGTTCGGGCCTGGCAAGCGGCGAAGAAAACCGGCGTGAGCCTGATCGTCGGCAGCGAAGTGCAGATCACCGGCGGCCCCAGGATTGTTCTGCTGGTGGAAAACCTCGCTGGTTACCAAGCCTTGTGCCAGTTGATCACCGTGGCCCGGCGCAGGGCAAAAAAAGGCGAATATCAGTTGTTGCGCGAGGACTTCAACACCTCACTGGACGGGCTGTTGGCACTGTGGCTCCCGGACGCGAATCTTCCGCACAGCGCTTTGGTCGAGCACGGGCGATGGCTGCATAGCCGCTTCGCCAATACCTTATGGCTGACCATCGAGTTGCATCGCGGCCCTGACGATCAGCAGCTTCTGAGCCAATTGCTGGAGCTGAGCTCGACGTTGCAGATCCCGGCTGTCGCCAGCGGTGACGTACACATGCACGCCCGTGGGCGCCGCGCCTTGCAGGACACCATCACTGCCATTCGCCACCACACCACGGTAGCTGCGGCCGGTCATTGTCTGTTCCCCAATGGCGAACGGCATCTTCGTGCGCTGAACGCCCTGGCAGAGATCTATCCCGCCTCGCTGCTGACTGAAACCCTGAGCATCGCCCAGCGTTGTAGTTTCGACCTGGGCCAGTTGCGTTACGAATACCCTCATGAACTGGTGCCTGAGGGTCATACCCCGACTTCGTGGCTGAGGGAAATGACTGAACGTGGCGCCCGCAAACGTTGGCCCAAGGGCCCCAAGCCAGAAACCCGGGCGCAAATCGAAAAAGAGCTGAGTCTGATCAGCGAGATGAAGTTCGACAGTTATTTCCTGACCGTACACGACATCGTTGAGTTTGCCCGGGATCGCCACATTCTTTGCCAGGGACGTGGTTCAGCCGCCAACTCAGTGGTGTGTTTTGCCTTGGGTATTACCGAGCTGAACCCGGAAACCAGCAACCTGCTGTTCGAACGCTTCATCTCCAGAGAGCGCAATGAGCCGCCTGATATTGACGTGGACTTCGAACACGAGCGGCGTGAAGAAGTCCTGCAATATGTTTTTCAACGCTATGGTCGGGGCAGGGCGGCGCTCACGGCAGTCGCCAGCACTTACCACGGCACGGGTGCGGTGCGTGATGTGGCCAAAGTCCTGGGTTTACCCCCCGATCAGATCAACGCCCTGGCCGATTGCTTCAGCAGTTGGAGTGATGATCTGCCCTCTGAAATGCGCCTGCGGGAAAGCGGGTTCGATCCCGAGACGCCGATCCTGCGGCGTATTCTGACCCTGACCCGGGAGCTGATCGGTTTCCCCCGTCATTTGTCACAGCACCCGGGTGGTTTCGTGATCTCCGAGCACCCACTGCACACCCTGGTGCCGGTAGAGAATGCAGCCATGGCTGACCGAACCATCATCCAGTGGGACAAGGACGATCTAGACGCCGTGGGTTTGCTCAAGGTGGATATTCTGGCGCTAGGCATGCTCAGCGCCTTGCGCCGCACGTTCGACTTGGTGCGCCGCTATCGGGGCAATGACTGGACTCTGGCTACGGTGCCTGCCGAGGATCCGGCCACCTATGAAATGATCGGCCGGGCAGACACTATCGGCGTATTCCAGATCGAGTCCCGGGCACAGATGGCCATGCTGCCGCGCATGAAACCCGTGACGTTTTACGATCTGGTCATCGAGGTAGCGATTGTCAGGCCAGGCCCGATTCAGGGCGACATGGTGCATCCCTATCTGCGTCGGCGAAACAATGAAGAACTCGTCACCTATCCGCCAAAGCTGGAGAAGGTCTTCAAGCGCACGTTGGGTGTGCCCTTGTTTCAGGAACAAGTCATGGAAGTGGCCATCATCGCGGCGGATTATTCCCCCGGCGAGGCCGACGAACTGCGCCGGTCCATGGCGGCCTGGAAACGCCACGGCGGGTTGGAGCCGCACCGGATTCGGCTGGCTGAGCGCATGGAGGCCAACGGTTACGATCCAGCGTTCATTGCGCGCATCTTCGAGCAGATCAAAGGCTTTGGCAGCTACGGCTTCCCTGAGTCCCACGCGGCCAGTTTTGCCTTGCTGACCTACGCCAGTTGCTGGCTCAAATGCCATGAGCCAGCCGCGTTTGCCTGCGCATTGATCAACAGCTGGCCCATGGGTTTCTACAGCCCGGATCAGATTCTTCAGGATGCACGCCGCCACCATATCGAAATTCGCCCGGTGGATATCCGCTACAGCGATTGGGATTGCAGCCTTGAACCTGTCGAACATCATGATCGCAACCGCTCTCTGGCGATTCGCATGGGGCTACGTATGGTGCGAGGGTTTCGCGAAGAGGACGCACGGCGTATTGAGGCCGCCAGAGTGCACAAGGCATTCAGTGACGTCACTGATCTGAGCCTGCGAGCTCAACTCGACAGTCGGGCCAGAGAAGCCCTGGCCGATGCGGGGGCCTTGCGCGGCCTGGTCGGGCACCGTTATCGGGCGCGCTGGGAGGTGGCGGGGGTCGAAGCGCAACGGCCCTTGTTTGGATTCGAAGAGAATGTCGAAGAGCCGCAAGTTGCGTTACCACTGCCGACTGTCGCCCAGGATCTGATGGCGGATTACGCCATGACCGGTACCACTTTAGGGCCACACCCGTTGGCTATGCTGCGGCGCCAACTGGCTGCCAAACGCTTTCGCAGTTCCAGGGAGTTGCTGGAGCTGGAGCACGGACGCCCCGTCAGCGTTGCAGGTCTGGTGGTCGGCAGACAACGGCCGGGTACCGCCAGCGGTGTGACCTTCGTCACGCTCGAAGACGAGTTCGGAATGGTCAACGTGATGGTCTGGCGAGACCTGGCTGAGCGTCAGCGCAAAGTACTGGTTGGGTCGCAGCTGTTGCAGGTATTCGGGCGGCTGGAATCGCAAAGCGGGGTGCGGCATGTGATAGCGCAACGGCTTTACGATCTGACGCCGCTACTGACAGGGCTGGATGTGCGCAGTCGGGATTTCAAATAACGCCACTGTGTTGCAATCAGCGTGACTGGCTGGCGGACTCGTTTGCAGGTGCGCCGTCAGCGCTGATCTTTCCGCATACGCCGTCCAACAGCTGAGTGATGGTCCAGGGCTTGGCAATAAAAAGCACGTCTGGCGGAAGTTGATCACTGCCTGGCGTGCCGTGCCCGGACATGACCACGATAGGCATCGCAGGCCATTTACCAGCTACCCAGTTCGCCAGCGCGATACCGTCCATGCTTCCAGGCATGCGCACGTCAGTCAGCAGTAATGACACTTCATTCGCGTGGGTTTGAAGGTACTCAACAGCTTGGTCTGCATTTTCCACGGACTCAGTCCTGAAACCGCCTTCGAACTCCAGAATCTCCTGTACGAAGTCGCGAATCATTGGTTCGTCCTCGACAATCAGCACCAGACTTGCTGTTGCCGAGGCTTCCCCATACTGCGGTGATTGAGTCATTACTTGTTCCCTCAGCTAATCATTAAAAACGTACGAAGCACTGCGCCTTTGGATCCAGTCGTTCGCTTCTCGTCATCTGAACAAAACAAACTGAAAAAAATTCATTTTTTTATAAAAAACGACGAGTTGCAGATGATCGGCGGTCTGACACGTCATTAACAGTGAAACCATGGCGAAATGCGAAGTCTGCCGAAAAAAGCCGGTGCATCTCTAAATGATTGAATCGCCATGCCCAATCCCTGTGAATTTGTGGTTAAACTGCCGCCCGCTATTGCCCTTCAATAGCATCGTTAGTGCCAATGCATGGATTTGCTCGGGCCAGACCGTTTAGCCGTTATCCGAGCGACGCAACTCCATGAAAATTATCTTTACTCTATTGAGCTGCCTCGCCATCGCGGCCGGTTTGGCAGGGTGTATTGCAGCGCCGGTTCCTCTGACCTCTGAAACCGAGCTACGGTTGCAACAGCAACCACCTATTCGCTTCCTGCTAACGTTCGATGACGGCCCCAGTGCTTCGGGCTTCGCCAATCCGACCCTGCAAGTGATGGACAGCCTCGCGCGCAATCCGTTGCAAAACGGGATCAAGGCTGTGTTTTTCGTCCAGACCGGAGCGACTCGCGCGGGCAACAGTGATCGAGGCCGCAGAGTGATGCGCCGCGAACATGCACAAGGCCATATTCTGGGCTTCCACTCAGGGACCCCGGCGCACACCAACCATCGCTCGTTGAGTCCCGAAGTCCTGGAGCAATCTCTGGTCAGCGGCAGCGCTGCCATTGCTGCCATTACTGGCGCGCCGCCATCGTTATTGCGGCCACCGTTCTGGAACTACGACAAACGCACCTTCGCCGCCTATCAATTGCACCAGATGCATGTCCTGCTCACCGACGTCAGTGCAAACGACGGCAAGATCTGGGGCTTCAATGCCAGCCCGCGGCGGCGCTCGCACATGCTCAGAGAGTTGTCCGTCGTGCGCGAACAGGTGGCCAGGGGTGAAATAGCTACCGTCGATGGCGTGGTGCCGATTGTCATTACCTTCCACGACTTGAACCGCTATACCGCACGGCACACTCAGGAATATCTGCAGATATTGCTCGACAGCGCAAATGCCAATGGCCTGAAAGTCGATGCAAAACCCTTCTACGACAACACCGCCGAACTGCAACGGGCGGCGATGGCCAGAACTGTGCAAAACAGTTCAGTTGCGGTGCACTTGCCTGGGCTGTGGGGCTGGATCTGGAATAACGACTCTGAATGAAAAAAGGCGACCTCAAGGTCGCCTTTTCTTTAACAGCTAATGCTTAGTACCGCTCAAGCCAGTGCGCATAAGGCGCAGGCAATGTCCACGAAGCCCGATCAACGCCCAGCTCTTTGGCGGCGAAATACGCCCAATGCGGGTTGGCCAGGTGAGCCTTGCCCACCATGACCAGGTCCAGTTGACCGTCCTTTACCACCTGCTCGGCGATACCCGGAGTGCCAAACCCCCATGCGGAGGAGACTGGAATACCGGCTTCACGGCGCACGCGCTCGGCGATTGGACCCATAAACGCAGGCGCCCATGGGATTTTTGCTTCAGGGATGGTGAAGCCGATGCTGACGCTGAGCATATCCAGGCCGGCTGCCTTGAACTGACGGGTCAGCTCGATGGATTCAAGCATTGTCTGCTCATCGCGCCCGTCAAATTCCAGCACGCCGAAACGGGCAGTCAGCGGCAAATGCTCGGGCCAGACGTCGCGAACGGCGGCCAGGGTTTCCAGCAGGAAGCGACTGCGGTTTTCGAAGCTGCCGCCATAGGCGTCTTCGCGTTTGTTGGAGTGCTCGGAGAAGAAACTCTGCGCCAGGTAGCCGTGGGCAAAGTGCAATTCCAGCCATTCAAAACCGGCATCACGGGCACGACGCGCTGCTGCGACGAAGTCGTCACGAACACGGGCAATGTCATCCAGGGTCATGGCTTCCGGCACTTTCGGCAGGTTGGCACCAAAGGCAATGGAGGAGGGCGCGATGGTCTGCCAGCCGCGAGCGTCGTCAGCGGCGATATGGTCGTCGCCTTCCCACGGACGATTGGCGCTGGCTTTGCGGCCTGCGTGGGCAATCTGAATACCGGGCACCGAGCCTGCTTCTTTGATGGCCTTGACCACGGGCACGAATGCCTGGGCCAGTTCATCGTTCCAGATGCCGGTGCAGCCTGGAGTGATCCGCCCTTCAGGAGAAACAGCGGTGGCTTCGACGATCACCAGACCGGCGCCGCCACGGGCGATGGCCGCCAGGTGAACCTTGTGCCAATCGTTGATCAAACCATCAACGGCGCTGTATTGGCACATTGGCGGGACGGCGATGCGATTTCGTAATGTGATGTCTTTCAGGGTGTATGGCTGGAATAGCGCAGACATGCTGGAACCTCGGGAGTTGGGGAATTCGATCTGTCTTACAAGTTCGATGCTGTTCGGTTGCTCGATGCTGTTTCGGTTGTTCGATACTATTCGAACTATGGCCGTTTGGTAAACCCCTGTGTATGATTCGCCCCATGCGACCATTCAAACACCCACCCGCCAGCGACTTCGTACTCGAGCGATTGTTTTATGCCCTGAGCGACCCGGTACGCCTGGACATCGTCCGCTGCCTTGGCCGCGTCACCGAAGCCACCTGCGGTGAGCTGGATGGTGGTCGGCCCAAGTCGAGCATGTCTCATCATTTTCGGGTCTTGCGTGATGCCGGGCTGGTGCGGACCCAGAGTGTGGGCACTACCCACATGAACTCATTGCGTCTGGAAGACCTGGAAAGTCGCTTTCCGGGTTTGATGCCCATGATCCTTGCCCAACCAGCGTGAAGCGGATTTAACAGGCCACAGTCGTGGCCGGAACTGTAGATGAAATTCATACACCAGCGTGAACACCTCAACGAAGACGACATCGTTGTGATCCAGGCCTCTCAAGCCTGCAACATCCGGTTGATGAGCGATGCGAACTTTCGCAGCTTCAAGAACGGCGGCCGCCACACCTATCATGGCGGCGCCTTCGACAGCTTCCCGGCGAAAATCACCGTGCCGAGCAGTGGCTACTGGAACATCACCCTCGACACGGTCACCCGCCGGGCGATCAGCGTGACGCGCAAGCCGACACTGACCCACTCGATCAAGATCATTCGCAGATCCTGAACTCCGGTATTCAACTCCGTTATTCGGGCCGTTTCAGCAGGTTTTCCAGCGGTTCAAGCGCCTGCATCCGTTCAATCAACGCAGGCTCTGCGGCGTCGCTTGCCAAAGCGATATCGATCACCTCGCGCAGTGCCTGACCACTGGTGATCAACAGACCGTTGTCGTCGCCCAACACCCAGTCTCCCGGCTGTACGCTGACGCCGCCGCAGTTGATCGGCAGGCTCAGTGCGCTGCCGGCATCCGTGCGCAGCTTGGTGGTCAACAGGCTGTTGCCACGGGCGAAGATCGGCAACCCGGCTTCACGCAGTTCGACAATATCGGTTACCGCGCCGTCGACGATGATGCCTTGCGCACCTCGAACCCGTGCCGCACAGGAGGTCACGGTGCCGACGCAGGCATGGCGGTGGTCGCCTTGCATGTCGATCACCAGCACGTCACCCGCCGACAAACCCATCAGGGCCTGATTGACCGCATAAGCGTCTGCATTGGCGACGCGCAAGGTAAAGGCCCGGCCGACCATCTTGACGCCCTGCAGCTGTGAGCGGATTTCATGACTGACAAAACCGTCTTCCAGAAAATGCCCCAGCGTCGCGAAACTCACGCGCTGAAGTTCGGCCTGCAGTTCTCGATCGTTCATGGTTATGACTCCCTCAATTGGGCAATGCAGTCAATTTCCAGCGAAACGCCCCACAGCGAAACGCAGACTGTGGTCCGCGCTGGCGGCGCATGGCCGAGGATTTCGGTGTAAACCCGGTTGAAGGGTTCCAGTTGCGCGGGATCGGTGAGGTAGCCGTTGACCTTGATCACGTGATCAAAGTCAGAACCCGCTTCAATCAGGATCGCTTCCAGATTGCGCAGGGTTTGGCGCACCTGTTCTTCGAACGTTTCCGGCTGAGAATCGAGCCCGTCAAACGCCGGAATCTGCCCGGCGGTGAACACCAGATTGCCGCTGATGACCGCTTGAGAATAAGGCCCTACGGGCCCGATGGTGCCGGGTGCTGCGTTGATGCGTTTCATGCTTAGCCTCGTTTGATGCGTGTTGCGATGTTCGGGGGATACGGTGTTGGCCTGTAATGCTCGTTTCTGGTGGGACCGGCTTCAGCCGGGAAGAGGCCATTACATCCGACACAGGTTTGTCGACTGAACGGCCGCCTTCCCGGCTAAAGCCGGTCCCACAGGAATTGCACCGGCTCTAACTTTCCGCTCCCAAGGGGTTATCTAGCCGCTGCTTTCGTGAGATCACGCTTGAACGTTTCACTGAGCAACAACAACGCAATCAGCGAAATAACCGCCGAACCGATCATGTACCAGGCCACCGACGAGCCTTTGCCGGTCCAGGACAGCAGAGCAGTGGTGATGATCGGGGTCGCAGCGCTGCCCAACAAACCAGACAGCATGTACGAGACCGACAACCCGGAATACCGCACACCGGTGCCAAACAACTCGGCCAGGAAGGTCGCGATCGGGCCGTAGTTAGCCGCGAAGGCGGTCATCAGCAACATGTAACCCAGGAACACAAACGGCAGCTCTCGGGTGTCCATCAGCCAGAACATCGGGAAAGCGACAACGGCCTCGGCAATGATCCCGCCGATGATCACCGGCTTACGGCCGATACGGTCTGACAGCGCGCCAAAAGCTGGCAGCAGGAACACACAAAGCGCGCAGGAAGCCAGCACGACGCTGAGCATCACCGTGCGGCTGAACCCCAGCGTCTGGGTGCCGTAGGTCAAACCAAAGGCGACGATGATGTTGAACGAGGCGCCCGTGGACATGGTGGCGATGCCGCCGAGCAGCACTTGCTTCCAGTATTTGCGGAACATTTCCGCCAGCGGCACCTTGATGGTTTTTTCGGTTTTCTTCGCTTGCTCGAACGCAGGGGTTTCGCTGATGTTGAGGCGGATGTACAGGCCCACGGCAATCAGCAAGGCGCTGGCCAGAAACGGAATGCGCCAGCCCCAGGCGAGCAGGTCTTCTTGTGGCAGCAGCGCGGCAATCGCCAGGAAGGCCAGGTTGGCCAGCATGGTTCCGGCCGGTACGCCGATCTGCACCCATGAGCCATACAAACCGCGCTGATTGGCGGGCGCATGTTCAACGGCCATCAATACGGCGCCACCCCATTCGCCGCCCAGTGCCAGGCCCTGAATGATGCGCAAGGTCAGCAGCAGGATCGGCGCCCAGATCCCGATGCTGGCGTAATCGGGGAGCAAGCCAATGGCGAAGGTCGCAGCACCCATCACCAGCAGGGAAATCAGCAGCATGGATTTGCGGCCCAGCTTGTCGCCGAAATGACCGAACAGGGCGGCACCGACGATGCGGGCGCCGTACGCCGAGGCGAACGTGCCGAATGCCAGCAAGGTCCCGATCAGCGCGTCGAACGCCGGAAAGAAAATCTTGTTGAACACCAGTGCCGAAGCCGTGGCGAAGACGAACAGGTCATACCATTCCACGGTGGTGCCAATCACACTGGCCACCGCGACTCTCTTCATGTTGACGGGTTTTGCAACGGCTAAAGGCTGGCCTTCTATGCGCGCAGAGCTATTCATGCCTTATGTCTCCAAAATGAGCGTTTTGCCCAACGGATTGAGTTATTTTTCGGCAGTTTTGCGAGGAGCTGACGCCCGCTAGCGGGGCGCCTGATTGTAAATTCGGGCATCTGTGTGCCCTGCCTGCCGTCCGTGAAGGAGGGCAGGTGAGTGACCAGTTAGAGGTCAGCGATAAAAAATGCTTAGCGCTTGAGGCGCTCGACGATGGCGTTGAGCAACACATCGCAACCCATGCGCGCGTCGTCGGGGAAGATGTCTTCGGCTTCGTTGTGACTCAGCCCGCCCACACAAGGAATGAACACCATGGTGGTCGGACAGTGGCGCGCCAGCAGGATGGCGTCGTGGCCCGCGCCGCTGACGATGTCCTGATGCGGGTAACCCAAGGCTTCGACGGAACGGCGCACCGCTGCGACGCATTCCTGGTCGAAGGGCGTCGCCGGGCTCAGCCAGTGGCGCTCGATTTTCAACGTCAAACCACGGGCGTCGGCCACCTGCTGAAAACGCTGCTGCACCTGCTGCTCCATGGCGGCGATCTGTTCATCCTGATGATGGCGCAAGTCCACCGTGAAATTCACCGCGCCAGCAATGGTATTGCGCGAGGATTTGGCAATGCTCATCTGGCCGATGGTCACCAGACCTTTGGGGGCGAACGCTTCAGCCAGGGCTTCAAGCTGTGAAGCCATTTGCGCCACGCCAAACAACGCGTCCTTGCGCAGCTTCATTGGCGTAGTGCCTGCGTGGGCGCTTTGACCCTGGACCTGCACGTCCAGCCAGCAAATGGCCTGGCCGCCGGTGACGACGCCAACCGGCAGGCCATTGTCTTCAAGGATCGGACCCTGCTCGATATGGGCTTCAAAATAGGCGTCGAAGGCTCGTTCAAACGCCAGTTCACCGGTATGGCCTGTGGCTTCAAGCGCCTCGGCGACGCTGATGCCGTTCGCGTCCCTGGCATCCAGTGCGGTTTGCAGCGGCAGGCTGCCAGTGAAGACTGCCGAGCCAAACATGGCCGGTGTAAAACGCGCGCCTTCTTCGTTGGTCCAGACTGCGATCTCGATAGGGCGCGGGCTCTGAATGTCTTGCTCGTTGAGGCAACGAACCACTTCCAGACCACTCAATACACCGTAGATACCATCGAACCGGCCGCCTTTGGGCTGGGTATCCAGGTGGCTGCCCATGACGATGGGCGCCAGGCTGTCATCCAGCCCGGCGCGGCGTGCGAACAGGTTGCCGATAGCATCAAAGCCCAAGGTCATGCTTTCAGCCCGGCACCAACTCATGAACAGGTCGCGTCCTGCCGCATCTTCTGCCGACAGCGCCAACCGACAGTTGCCGCCCTTGGCGGTGGCGCCGATTTTGGCCATGTCCATGAGGCTGCCCCAGAGGCGCTCGCCGTTGCATTTCAGTACGTTCATCAATAAGCCTCTTGCGTGTTGCTCAGTAACCCAGATTCGGGTCCACCAGATTGTTCAGGGGTTCGCCATGGCTCAGGCGGCGAGCGTTTTCGGCCACCTGACGGGCGATGCAGTCATGGGAGGCGGCTGACGCCATGTGCGGCGTGATGATCACGCCGGGCATTTGCCACAGTCGCTCACCCACCGGCAGTGGCTCACGCTCGAACACATCCAGCACCGCCCCACGCAATTGGCCGCTGGCCAGTGCCTGCTCCAGGTCATCGATATTCAAGTGTTGACCACGGCCGGCATTCACAATGACCGCGCCCGCAGACAAAGCCGCGAAGGTCCGGGCACACAGAATCCCGCGAGTCGCATCGGTCAACGGCAGCAGATTGATCAGCATGTCCAGCCCGTCGAGAAACCCGTCGAACTGATCCTCGCCGTGGTAGCAGACAACCCCGGGCAACTCGCGGGAGCTGCGTGCCCAGCCGCGAACGGCATAACCGGCACCGGCCAGATCGGTGGCGATTGCTGCGCCCAGGGAACCCAGGCCCATGACCCCGACCTTGAACTCTGAAGCGCGTCGCTGCGGATGGCGTTGCCAGATGTTCTGGCGTTGTTGCGCGGTGACACGGTCGAAGTCCCGGTGAAAATTCAGGACTGCCCAGCGCACGTATTCAGTCATGCCCTGACGATGGTCCGGGTCCACAACGCGGCAAGCGGGCACATCAGGGCGGCTCGGATCGGTCTGTAAATGGTCAACCCCAGCCGCCACCGAATGCACCAGTTGCAGGTTGGGCAAGGGGCTCATGCTGTTGGCCGGTGGATACCAGCAGGCAGCGACCTGGGCTTGAGCCGCCAGCGGATCGTCGGCCAGTACCACCCGCAACTCGGGCGCCTGGCGAGCGAACGCAGCTTGCAACTGGGTCAGCAGCCCGGTGTCGCTGGCCAATAGAACGACCGTCATCATGAGCAGTACGACTCGCGCTGTTCTTCGATCAGGGTCAGCGTGGCTTTCCAGCTGAGCTGGATGATTTCTTCGGCTTCTTCCCGGTCAAATTGCTGGGCGGCCAGGCGGCAGACTTCCGGGCTCGGCTGGATCAGTTTGCTGTTGCCGGACAGCGCCTGAATCTGCGCCTGGCAGGCACGTTCCAGGAAGTGCAATTCGTGGAAGGCATGGGCGACACTTCTGCCCCCGACCAGCAGACCATGGTTGCGCAGGATCATGGCCTTGTGAGTACCGAGGTCGGCCACCAGACGCTCGCGCTCATCCATCGACAGGGCGATGCCTTCGTAGGTGTGATAAGCCAGCTTGCCGTAGAACTTCAAGGCGTGTTGGGTGATGGGCAGCAGGCCATGTTCCTGTGCCGCCACCGCCATGCCTGCGGCGGTGTGGGTGTGGATCACACAGTTCAAATCTTCGCGGGCCATGTGAATGGCCGAATGGATGACGAAACCTGCAGCATTGACCCGGCTGTTCTCGACGTCGCCATTGACCACCTGGCCATGCTGATCGATGCGTACCAGATCGCTGGCTTTCATGCGGTCAAAGATCACCCCATAGCGATTGATCAGAAAGTGATGCTCTGGGCCAGGGATGCGCAGGCTGATGTGAGTGTCGATCAGGTCAGTCATGCGAAAGTGCGCAACCAGCCGATACAGGGCGGCCAGTTCACAGCGGGCCTGCCGTTCCACGGCATCGATAGAATCAAGGGTGTTCATAAAAGCTCCTTAATGAACGGCTGGCTTATTGAAGCGCTGGTTGCGGTGTGGCGCTGGTTTCGCCACGCAGGCGTGCCAGACCACAAACGCCGAACAGCGACAGGCCCGCCAGCAAAGTAAAGAAAATCGCCAGGGGCAGCCATTGCCCGGCGTAGTGAGTGGCCAGCAACGTGCCGATGATGGGTGTCGTGCCGCCAGCGATGGCGCAGATCAGTTGATAGGCAATCGAAATGCCGCTGTAGCGCAGATGCGCCGGGAAGGCCTGGGCCATATAGCCCGCAATCACGGCATACAGCGCCGACAAGGTGACCACTGCCATAGCGATGCCCAAGGTCATCAACGCCAGATTCTGAGTGCCGACCAGCACAAACATCGGGTAGGGCATGACCATCGACAATAGGGCTGCAAGCTTGAGGAATCGACCTTCGCCAATCCGCTCAGCCAGCAGCGCGCTCAACGGCTGGGAGATGAATTGCAGGATGGTCACGATGAACAGGCAATCCAGAATCGTCGCCCGGGAAATGCCTTGGTATTGGGTGACGTAGGTGATCATGAAGGTGTTGGTGAAGAAGAAACCTGCCGAGCCGATGGTCACGGCGCAGGCAGCGAAGAAAATCTGCCGCCAGCAGGTACGTATCACGTCCAACACCGGGTATTTGGCGGTCTCGCCTTTCTCGGCCACGGCCTTGAATTCAGGTGACTCGTCGACACCAAAGCGAATCACCAGGCCGATCATCATCAGCACACCGCTGGCGAGGAACGGCAGACGCCAGCCCCAGTCAGCGAACTCGGCTGGTTCCAGAGATGTCACCAGGCGGAAGGCGATCAGTGCGAGCAGCAACCCTGCCGGGCTGCCCAGTTGCGCAAAGGAGGCATAGAAGGTTTTGCGGCCCTTGGGTGCGTGCTCGCTGGCCATCAACACCGCGCCGCCCCATTCACCCCCCACCGAGATGCCCTGAATAATGCGCAGTGCTACCAAGCCAATCGGTGCCCAGATGCCAGCACTGGCATAGCTGGGTAGCAGGCCGATGCCAGTGGTCGCCAGACCCATCAACAGCATGGTGAACAGCAGCATTTTCTTGCGACCCAGCCGGTCACCCAAATGGCCAAACACCATCCCGGCCATGGGCCGTGCGATGAAGCCAACAGCAAAGGTGCCGAATGCGGCCAGAGTACTCAGTGCAGGATCACCCGAGGGGAAGAACACCTGGCCCAGGATCAGTGCAGCCGCAGTGGCGTAGATGTAGAAATCATAGAATTCGACGGTGGTCCCGACGAATGCAGCGGCGGCCGCGCGACGCGACTGGTTGCTAGTGGTTTGCATGCAAGGCCCTTTTATCATTGGCTTTCTGGCAGGGAGTCAAGACAGATCACGTTGCGCTCTGTGGCGCTTACAGGCTTTATCGCTTACCGTTTATGATTAATCAATTTTCTAATACTAATTCTCGGTATTAGCCGCACTACTAATGGTGAGTCGATGAGTGACGACAACGTTATCGAGGCTGAAGGGCAGTGGAAGAGTCGGCGTTTTCTCAATGATCGACTCGACTGGAACTTGCTGCGCACCTACCTGGCCATCGGTCAGGAGCGCAGTATCAGCCGGGCTGCGGCGCGGCTTTTCGTCACGCAATCAGCGGTCAGTCAGTCGCTCAAACGCCTGGAAGAGCAGCTCGATTGCGCCTTGATTCTGCGCAGAGGCCCGCGCTTTGACCTGACTCAAGCGGGGGAGGAGGTGTTGACCATCGCGCAGGAAATGTATGGCAACGTCACACGGCTTGGCACCGCGGTCGAAGATGCAGAAGAAGACGTCGTGGGCAAGGTCCGACTGCTGTCCATCAGCCTGGTGCAGTCAGCGCTTTACGATGAATTCCTCGCTGATTTTCACCACCAGCACCCTCGGGTAGAGCTGGAGGTGGAGGTGATGCGCAGCTCGGATATTCAAAGTTCGTTGAATCAGAAAACCGCCAGCATGGGGGTAGGCCTGTGCCGATTCCCGCAGCCAAAGCTCGAACGTGTGTCGCTGATGCGCCAGCGCTATGCGTTTTTCTGCGGCAAGCGCCACCGGTTGTTCGGGCAGCGGCGGCTGTCTCTGGAGGAGTTGAAGGGGGAGAATTTTGTCAGCTTCACCAGCGACCAGATCGGCGGCAACCTGTCATCGTTGACGGTGTTTCGTGATCAGCAGGGCTTTACCGGCAAGGTCGTGGCGTCGTCTTCCAGCTTCGAAGAAATCCGCCGTTTGATCATCGCGGGGTACGGCATTGGTTGCCTGCCGGAGCATCTGGTGGACATCGACCTGCACAACGGCCTGATCTGGCGTTTGCCGCCGGCAGAGGGGGTTGTGGATGTTGACGTGTTCCTCATGTGGAACCGCGAACAACGCATGACCCGGGCTGAAACGGTGTTTCTGGAAGCGTTTCAGCGGGCGATTGATCTTAAGACTCCATCCCATAACCTGTAGGAGCCAACTTGTTGGCTCCTACAAGGGGCATGTTTACTTCTTGATCGCACTTCCCCAACTCTGCGAACTGTGAAAAAACGCCTGGGCATTGTCTGCCAGGGTTTCCAGATGGTAGCCGCCTTCCTGCACGATCACGCAGGGCAGACCCAGGCTGCGGATGCGCTCACCCAGGCGTGCGAAGCCTTCGCGGGTCACGGCCACCTGGCTCTGGGGATCCAGCTCATAGATATCGAACCCCAGTGATAGCACCAACGCCTGGGCGTCGAAGCCTTTTACCGCCTCCAGCGCCATTTCCAGTTTGTCCATGAACACCGCTTCACTGGAGCCGTGAGGCATGGGGAAGTTGACGTTGTACCCTGTTCCGGCGCCTGCGCCTTGCTCATCCTCGAAACCGGCAACCCCAGGGTAGAAGTTCTCCGGATCGCCATGAATGGAGGCGTAAAGCACGTCATCGCGATCGTAGAAGATTTCCTGAATGCCCTGGCCGTGGTGCATATCGGTATCCAGCACCGCGACGCGCTCGAACTGCTCGCGTAAAACCTGCGCCGCAACTGCCGCGCTGTTGACGTAGCAGAAACCACCGGCAGCCTCGGCACGGGCGTGATGTCCCGGCGGGCGGCACAGGGCGTAGGCGGCAGGTTCGCCATCGAGCACGGCTTTGGCTGCGGCGACTGCGCTTTGCGCTGACCAGTAGGCGGAACGCCAGGTGTTTTCGCCGACCGGGCAACTGCCATCCGCCAGATAGCGCGCCGCCTGAGCGAGAATGCCGCGCAGGGCATTGGGTTCACGGACGAAGATGTTGGACATCACCTCATCGCCCCAATCCTCGGGCATTTGTTTCCAGTTGGCGTGGGCACTTTCCAGAAACGTCAGGTAAGCCGCGCTGTGTACGGCCAGTAACGGTTCGAGGCCAAAATCCGCAGGTTCCTGGATGGCGAACCCGAGGGTGTCTACCGCCTGCAGCAGGTTTTGCGCGCGCTGGGGGACTTCCTGTGGCGTGCGCATTTGCCCGCGTGAGTAATAGCTTTTCGGGAAGTGCAGCAGTTGTTCCGGGTGAAAGAAACTGAGCATGGAATGTTCCTCATTCTAATAGGGTGGCCAATCAGGCTTCGCGAGCGGTTTCCAGTCTGAAAGCAGTGGCATGCCGCTGTGCCAGGGCCAATACACAGATCAGTGAAGTCCCGGCGATCAGGGTGTAGAACACCGCCATCGGCCACCATTGACCAGGATAGGAGTGCGCCAGCCAGGTGCCGATCAAAGGCGTCAGGCCACCGGCCAGCGCACCACAGACCTGATACGCGAGGGAGATGGCCGTGTAGCGCACGCGGGTTTCGAACATGCCGCTGACGTAACCGGCGATCACCGCATAGAACGACGCCATGCACACCACAGCCAGAGCAATCCCGACAATGATCAACGGCGCCTGGCCACTGCTGACGAGGATGAACATCGGGTAGGGCGACGCCATGGCCAGAATTGTCACGGCGCAGAGGAAACGCGTCGCGCCGATTTTCTCGGCAATCCAGGCGGCAATGGGCTGGATGCAGAACTGGATGATCGCCACCACGAACAGGCATTCAAGAATCAGCGACCGAGGCAGGCCCAGTTGCTGGGTGCTGTAGGCGATCATGAAGGTGTTGGTGAAATACACGCCGGCGATGCCCAGGGTATTGGCACCAATACACAGCAGGAGAGGGCGCCAGGAAGTCTTGAGCACTTCCAGTACCGGCGCCTGTTGCTTGCGTCCGGACTTGACGAAGTCCAGCCGCGCTTGTTCTTTGTTATCCAGAAACTCAGGAGACTCGTTCACGCCCAGGCGAATCGCCAGCCCAACGATCAACAAGGCTGCGCTGGCCAGGAACGGCAGACGCCAGCCCCAGCTCATCAAGTCCTCTTCCGGTAAACGCGTCACCGCACTGAAGGCCAGCAGCGAGAGGATCAAACCTGCCGGGCTGCCCAATTGTGCGAAAGAAGCAAAGAAATTGCGTCGGCCTTTAGGGGCGTGTTCGCCCGCCATCAGCACCGCGCCGCCCCATTCGCCGCCCACGGCAATGCCTTGCACCACTCGCAGCAGGATCAACAAAACGGGAGCCGCAGCGCCGATCTGCGCATAGGTCGGCAGCAGGCCGATGCAGACGGTCACCACGCCCATCATCACCAGGGTAATGACCAACGACTTCTTGCGACCTATTCGGTCACCGATATGACCGAACACCACGCCACCCAAAGGGCGGGCAAAGAAGCCCACGGCAAAGGTACCGAAGGCGGCCATGGTGCTGAACAGTTTGTCTTCGGAGGGGAAAAAAAGCTGACCGAATACCAGTGCGGCAGCGGTGGCATAGATATAAAAGTCGTACCACTCGATCATGGTCCCGACGAATGCGGCAGCAGCAGCCCGGCGCGGTTGCGGGGAAGCAGAAAGCTTCATGTAACACTCCATTGGTTAGTTTTGTTGGCAGGAGAAAGGGCGAGGCGATGCCACTCTGTTGGCGGCTGTGAAATGATTTTTTGCTCTTTGAGCATAATCAGTCAAATTTCTATTTATTATGCGAACTATAAACAGGAATTATCATTGAGGCCGGCCGTGACAGAACCTTCGCGCGACATCCCTTCCTTACTTAATGACCGCCTTGACTGGAATCTGCTGCGCACCTTTCGGGTCATTGGTCAGGAGCTGAGCATCAGCCGGGCGGCCGCACGGATGCACCTGACCCAGCCCGCGGTCAGCCAGGCCCTCAAACGCCTCGAAGAACAACTGGGCTGCCAGCTCATCGCCCGCCGTGGACCACGCTTTGACCTCACTGAAGCGGGGGTGAAGATCTTCGCCCTGGCCGGTGAGATGTATGGCCACGTGTCCGAAGTAAGTCACTCTCTACACATGCCGGGTGACGAGGTGATCGGCAAAGTCCGGTTGCTGATGATCAGCCGCATTGTCTCGACCCACTTCGATAATTTCCTCACCGAGTTCCACCGCAGCCACCCACGTGTGGATCTTGAGGTGGATGTAATGCGCAGCTCGGACATTGTCAGCGCGCTGCTTGAAAAGACCGCAACCCTGGGGCTGAGCCTCAATCGCCGGCCGCAACCTCGTCTGGAACAACGCCTGTTCAAGCGTCAGCGCTATGTTTTTTTCTGCGGCCGCAATCACCCTCTGTATGGCCGCACGGACCTCAGCCAGAGCGATCTGCAATCGGAAAACTTCGTCACTTTCACCAGCGACCAGATCGGCGGAATGTTGTCGCCCCTGACTATCTTTCGCGACCAACAGGGGTTCTCCGGCAGGATCGTCGCGTCGTCATCGAGCCTCGATGAAGTCAGGCGCCTGGTGATTGCCGGACTTGGTTTGGGCTGCTTGCCGGAGCACGTGGTGGAGGATGACGTTGAACGGGGTTTGTTGTGGCGCGTCCCGCCCCTGGACGGGGTCGCAGATGTGGATATTCACCTGCTGTGGAATCGGGAACAACGCATGAGCCGGGCGGAAACGGTGTTTATTGAAGGCTTGGCAGCGCGTCTGGAAAACACCTGATTCGGGCTTTGCAGTTCCGGCGTTGATACCGTGAGGTTATCGGTTATTGAATATTTGTCATTGGAGTTTATCGCTGGCAACACCTAGCGTGAGGGCTTCGCTGAACAGGAAACCAATAATAATGTCGATAAAACTCACCCCTGCGAACACACTCCCGGCTGATGGTCTGGCGGGCACTCTGATTGGTCGCGCATGGATTCCAGGGGCCGTTTCAGGCCCATCGCCAGTGGTCATCCGCCCGGAAGGGGTGTTCGATCTGTCAGGGCATTTCCCGACCCTGACTGACTTGCTGGAGCACGGCGAGCCGCTAAGCGCTGTGCGTGCAGCAGCAGGCACTCGGGTTGCCAGTATCGAAGCGTTGCTGGAAAACTCTCATCCCAATCCGGATACGACAAAACCCTACCTGCTGCCACCGGTTGATCTACAAGTGATCAAAGCCGCCGGGGTGACGTTCGCGGCCAGCATGATCGAGCGGGTTATCGAGGAGCAGGCCGGGGGCGACGCCGCCAAAGCCGAGGCAGTACGTGCCGTGGTGCACGATGCCATCGGCGACAATCTGCGCACCATCAAGCCCGGATCCGAGCAGGCCATGCGACTCAAGGCATTGCTGATCGAGCAGGGGATGTGGTCACAGTATCTGGAAGTGGGCATTGGCCCGGACGCCGAAATCTTTACGAAGGCGCCGATTCTGGCAGCGGTTGGCAGCGGTTGCGAAGTGGGCATTCATCCCAAGTCGCACTGGAACAACCCTGAGCCGGAAATCGTGCTCACCGTCAACAGCCGTGGCCAGATCCACGGTGCCACGTTGGGCAACGATGTGAACCTGCGGGACTTTGAAGGTCGAAGTGCGCTACTGCTGAGCAAGGCCAAAGACAACAATGCTTCATGCTCACTCGGGCCCTTCGTGCGGCTGTTTGACGAAACCTTCAGCCTCGACGACGTGCGCAATTGTGTTGTGGATCTGGAAGTGCGCGGCTTGGACGGTTACGTGATGCGCGGCTCCAGTTCCATGGATCAGATCAGCCGCGACCCTGCCGACCTTGCCGGGCAGACCCTGAACGCCAATCACCAATACCCCGACGGCTTCGTGCTGTTCCTGGGTACGTTGTTCGCCCCCACGGAAGACCGCGACCATCCCGGCGGAGGTTTCACTCACAAGCTTGGTGACCAGGTCACTATCAGCAGTCCGCTACTGGGTAGCCTGCAAAACATCGTCACCCACAGCAGTGACGCCCAGCGCTGGAGCTTCGGGGTAAACGCCCTGTTCCAGAATCTGGCAGCGCGAGGGCTTTTGAAACACTGATCAGCAAGATCAGATTGCCCCCCTAATAAAAATAAAAGCGAGGCTCACCATGAACACTGAAGCCAGCGATTCAACTACCGTTACGCCTGACCCGAAACAACTGCGACGCGCCATCTTCACCGGCGCGGTCGGCAGCGCCCTTGAATACTATGACTTCGCTATTTATGGGCTGGCCTCTGCGCTGGTCTTTGGTCATATCTTCTTCCCGTCCCTGGGCACTACCGGCGCGTTGCTCGCCAGCTTTGCCACTTACGGGGCGGGCTTTTTGGCGCGGCCGTTCGGTGGGTTGTTCTTCGGCTCACTGGGTGATCGCAAAGGCCGCAAGCTTGTGCTGTTGCTGACCATCGGGTTAATGGGACTGGCGACAACCTTGATCGGTCTGCTACCCACAGGCAGCGTCGGTGCGGTGCTGCTGGTGTTTCTGCGTTTGCTGCAGGGCTTCGGCGCCGGGGCAGAACAGACCGGCGCTGCGACATTAATGGCCGAACTTGCACCGCCCAAGCGCCGAGGGTTTTACGCCGCTCTGCCGTTCATAGGCGTGTTCACCGGCCTGGCGATGGCGACCATCACTTTCCGCATCATGCAGGCGGTGCTGACTCAGGAGGAGATTCTTGCCTGGGGCTGGCGTCTGCCATTTCTGGCCAGCATCGTGCTGATTGTCATGGCCATCTGGATCCGCCTGAAACTCAAGGAAAGCCCGGTGTTCAAGGATCTGGCCGAGTCGAAGAATGTCATCCAGTCGCCCATGCGTGCGGTGCTTAAAGGCGCTCGGCGTCCGCTACTGGCGACCAGCTTGATGCGCCTGGCGGAAACCGGTTGCTCGACGCTCTACACCACAGTGGCCATTGCCTTTCTCACCGGCTACGCCATGAAGCAGGGCGCGGCCAGCAATGCCAACTTCGCCACCATCGGTACCAACGCAGTGCTGATCGCGAGTATCGCGAGTGTCATTACTACACCGTTGTTTGGCGCGTTGTCTGACCGGATAGGGCGTTTGGCGGTGTATCGCGCTGGCGCTATCTTCACCGCGCTCTGGGCGCTGCCGGCCTGGTGGATGATCGACACGGGGAATCCGACCCTGGTGTCGATCGCGGTCATCGGAGGCTTTGCGCTCGGTGCCAACAGCATGCTCGGCGCCCAGTGCGCGCACTTCACCGAGTTGTTCGGCAATCGTTATCGCTACTCCGGGGTGGCACTGTCCCGCGAAGTGGGGGCGATGTTGTCCGGCGGTATTGCGCCGATTCTGGGGATTTTCCTGGTCGGGATGGCGGGCGGCGCGTACTGGGTGCTGGCGGTGTACACCATCGTGCTGGCGGTCCTGACCCTGATCGGCACGCTGCTCTCCATCGAGACCCGTGGCCGCAGCCTGACTGATCTGACGGACGCGGTTGGCAGTGGCGCCGTGCTCAGCGAAGAAGAAATTCGCACACAAAAGCAAGCGGGCGTCATTGCCTGACGCTGCTGCTGTGAAGCAAACAGATTTGCCTGACTGACCCTTTTAATTACAAGAGAGAACGGATCATGAGTGACACTCCAAAGCGCCCTCTACGTAGCCAGCAATGGTTTGATGACCCCGACCACGCGGACATGACGGCCCTCTACGTCGAGCGCTACATGAATTACGGCCTGACCCGGGATGAGCTGCAATCCGGGCGGCCGATCATTGGCATCGCCCAGACCGGCAGCGACCTGACGCCGTGCAATCGCCATCACATCGAACTGGCGCAGCGGGTCAAGGCGGGCATTCGCGATGCGGGCGGGATCCCCATGGAGTTTCCGGTGCACCCGATTGCCGAGCAGTCACGGCGCCCGACAGCGGCCCTTGATCGCAATCTGGCGTACCTGGGGCTGGTGGAAATTCTCCACGGCTACCCACTGGACGGCGTGGTGCTGACCACCGGCTGCGACAAGACAACCCCGGCCTGCCTGATGGCAGCAGCCACCACCGACCTGCCTTCCATCGTGCTGTCTGGCGGGCCGATGCTCGACGGTTATCACAAAGGCCAGTTGATCGGATCCGGCACCGTGCTCTGGCATGCCCGCAATCTGATGGCGGCGGGTGAAATCAACTACGAAGGCTTCATGGAAATGACCACCGCGGCGTCGCCCTCGGTCGGTCACTGCAACACCATGGGCACCGCGCTCTCCATGAACGCATTGGCCGAAGCCCTCGGCATGTCGTTGCCCGGTTGTGCGAGCATTCCGGCACCGTATCGTGAGCGTGGGCAGATGGCTTATGCCACGGGCAAGCGCATTTGTGACCTGGTGCGCCAGGACGTGCGACCTTCGCAAATCATGACCCGCGAGGCCTTCGAAAACGCTATTGCCGTGGCCTCGGCACTGGGTGCATCGAGCAACTGTCCACCACACCTGATCGCCATTGCACGGCACATGGGCGTGGAATTGAGCCTCGATGATTGGCAGCGTATCGGTGAAGACGTGCCGTTGCTGGTCAACTGCATGCCCGCTGGCAAGTACCTGGGCGAGAGCTTCCACAGGGCCGGGGGCGTGCCTGCAGTGATGCATGAACTGCAGAAGGCCGGGCGACTGCATGAGGAATGCGCGACGGTTTCCGGCAAAAATATCGGGGAAATCGTGGCCACGGCGTTTGCCAGCGACGTTGACGTGATCTTCCCTTACGACGCGCCGCTCAAGCATGGCGCGGGTTTTATTGTGCTCAGCGGCAACTTCTTCGACAGCGCGATCATGAAGATGTCGGTGGTTGGCGAAGCGTTTCGAAAAACCTACCTGTCCGAGCCCGGCGCGGAAAACACCTTTGAAGCACGTGCCATCGTGTTTGAAGGGCCGGAGGACTATCACGCACGCATCAACGATCCAGAACTGGATATCGACGAGCGCTGCATTCTGGTGATCAGAGGCGCGGGTACGGTGGGTTATCCGGGCAGTGCCGAGGTGGTCAACATGGCGCCGCCTGCCAGGCTGATCAAACAGGGTATCGATTCGTTGCCATGCCTGGGTGATGGACGCCAGAGCGGAACCTCGGCGAGCCCGTCGATCCTCAACATGTCTCCGGAAGCGGCGGTAGGGGGAGGGCTGGCGTTGCTGCGCACCAACGACCGGCTGCGGGTTGACCTCAACTCGCGCTCGGTCAATGTGCTGGTGTCCGATGAGGAAATGGCTGAGCGGCGTCTTGCCTGGGCGCCAAGCTACCCGGCCTCGCAGACACCTTGGCAAGAGCTGTATCGGCAACTGGTGGGGCAACTGTCTACCGGCGGCTGCCTGGAACCGGCGACTTTGCACCTGAAGGTGATTGCCAGAACCGGCGGAGAGCCACGGCATTCGCATTGATTTGTTGCTGCAGTGCTGCCGAAGGCAGCGAACTGCGGGGTCTCAGACACTTCCAGCAAGCCCTGTAGGAGCGCGCTTGCCCGCGATTGCGGTTATTCAGCCGGTAATGTATCGACTGAAATACCGCAATCGCGGGCAAGCGCGCTCCTACAAGAGTCATGTCCTTAGCTAAATCTGTTCATGCTTTATCTTCAACCGTCGCATCACCGGTAATAACCACCCGCTCGAAACGCCCCGCCAGAACCAGGTAACTGAAGATCCCGATCAAGCCATGGGCCGCGACGAACCACAGCGCTGAGTTGAACGAGCCGGTGGTGGCGACGAAGTAGCCAATCACTACCGGGGTGATGATCCCCGCGACGTTGCCGATCCCGTTGAAGACGCCGCCACTCAAGCCGACCATGCCTTTGGGCGCGGTGTCGGACAGTACGGCCCAGCCTACCGCTGCGAGCCCTTTGCCGAAGAATGCCAGGGCCATCAAGGCAATCACCATCCAGTTGGCATCCACGTAGTTGGCCGAGACCAGGCTGGAAGCCAGTGCCATGCCGATCACAAACGGGGTTTTGCGAGCTTTGGAAGGATGCACGCCACGACGAATCAGGTAATCGGATACCACGCCACCCAGCACGCCACCGGAGAATCCGCAGATGGCAGGCATCGCCGCGACCCAGCCAGCTTCCATGATCGTCATGCCCCGGCCTTTGATCAGGTAGATCGGGAACCAGGTGATGAAGAAGTAGGTGAGGGCGGTGATGCAGTACTGCCCGAGATAGATCGCCCACAGCGTGCGGTTGTTGAACAGCTGCATGACTTCTTTCATTTTGAGCTTTGGTTTTTCAGACTTGCGCGTGGCTTCCAGATCCACCAGTGCGCCGCCGTCCCTCATGTATTGGAGTTCGCGTTCGCTGAGTTTCGAGTCACTCAGGGGCTCTTGATACAGCGCAAACCAGAATACAGTGGCGACCAGACCCAAAGCGCCCATCCAGATGAAGACATGTTCCCAGCCCCAGGAATGGGTCAGCCAGGCCATGAGTGGAGCGAAGACCACCACGGCCATGTACTGCGCCGAGTTGAAGAGGGCCGATGCGGTGCCGCGTTCACTGGTCGGGAACCAGCAGGAGACGATGCGGTTGTTGGCGGGGAAGGCCGGAGACTCCACAAGCCCGAGCATGAAGCGCATGCCGAACAGCGCGATGGCGGCCGTCGAACCCACCAGGCCGATCCAGCCCACGGTGCCTTGCATCATGGTGAACAGCGACCAGAGAAACAGACTGCAGCCGTAGACTCTGCGAGCGCCAAACTTGTCCAGCAACCAGCCGCCCGGAATCTGCCCCAGGGCATAAGCCCAGGCGAAGGCAGAAAAGATCATGCCCAGCATGATGGGGTCTAGCCCCAGGTCCTTGACCACGCCGGTTCCGGCGATGGACATGGTCGCCCGGTCGGCGTAGTTGAGGACGGTGACGATGAAGATCAGCGCCAGAATGACGAACCGGCGACGCCCGACGTGGGCTTTCTCAAGCGGGATATCGATTGATGCGGTCTTGGAGGTCATGGTGCTCCCCAGCTTCCCTCACGGGGAAGTTTTTATTGTTGGATTGAAACGTTATGTCGGTATCAGCGGTGTATCAACAAGCAACTGCGGTGGGCAAGCGTTCACCGGCAAAACAGGCCTGCAAGTTGGCCAGCACAATGTCACCCATGGCCAGCCGGGTTTGCTCGGTAGCGCTGGCCCGGTGCGGTTGCAACACCACGTTTTTCAATTGGCGCAACGCTTGTGGCACGTGTGGCTCATCAACGAATACATCAAGGCCTGCACCGGCAATAGTGCCGTTCTGCAACGCGCTGATCAGGGCTTGTTCATCCACCAGCTTGCCCCGTGCAACATTGATCAGGTAGCCATTAGGGCCTAATGCCTGAAGGACTTCTGACGTGATAATCGCGCTGCCCTGGTCGGCCGATGCCGCCAGAATCAGCACGTCGCTGCGTTCGGCCAGCGCGATCAGGTCCGGGACAAACTGATAACCGCTTTGGGGTTGCTCGCGCAGATCGGTGTAATGGACCGTCATATCGAATGCCAGCGCACGCCTGGCAATGGCATGTCCGACCCGGCCCAGGCCGACGATGCCCAACTGAATCCCCGTGACCTTGCGTGCCAATGGCTGAGCCACAGCTCCCCATTGTCCGTCACGGACGATGCGATCACCGGTGCCCAGATCACGCAGGGCCATGATCAGCAAACCCATGCCCATGTCGGCTACATCATCCGTCAGTACGCCTGGAGTGGTGGTGACCTGCACCCCACGTTTCGCGGCGTTCACAAGGTCAACCGCATCGGTTCCGATGCCACTGATGGCGATGATTTCCAGCGCAGGAAGGCGGTTCATCAAGCTGTTGGAAAGCCCCTTGGCGCCACCGGTCACCACGGCGTGGATGCTGTGTTGCACCTCAAGGAGAAAGGTTTCCTGATCTGCCGCCTCATACAGCCGGTGCACGGCATAAAGGCTGCAGAGCCGGGCATCGATAAGATCCGGCACCGGTTGGGTCAGAAGAATATTGATCGTCATGTGCGTTCCTTGATTATTTTTATTCTGCCCGGGACCAGGCATTTATGTTCGTGGCACCCAGAGTAGGAAAATCAACGATGCTGGTCTAACATTGATAATGTATCGATCAATTCAAGATTTGAATCATGGAATTGCACCAGCTGCGCTGCTTTGTGATGGTCGCCGAAGAGCTTCATTTCGGTAAGGCCGCCAAACGCATGTTTATGACTCAGCCCCCCTTGAGCCGGCAGATCCAGATGCTGGAACGCTCACTGGGCGTCACCTTGCTTGAACGCAGCAACAAGGCTGTGCAACTGACGGTTGCCGGCAAACACTTCCTGCGTGATGCCCGTCATGTGCTGGCCTACACCGAGCAGGCCGGCACCGCAGCAAGGCGCTTGGCGCGAGGAGAAGCAGGGCACTTGCACGTGGGATTTACGGCGGTCAGCGGCTACAGCCTGATCCCGGGTTTGCTGGGCCATAGCGCAGAGCAACTGCCGAATGTGGGTTTTGAACTCCATGAAATGGTGTCCGGCGCGCAAACGGAGGCCTTGGGCGCGAGCATGATCGATGTCGGCTTTGTGCGACGTGCAACGCCACATTTGGGGTTCGATGGTGAATTGATCCTAAGCGAGCCGCTGCTGGTGGCCATGAGCAACAGCCATCCGCTGGCGCAGCGAGAAACCATCCGGATGTCGGACCTGGATCGCCAGCCCTTCATCATGTATTCCCCCGATGAAGGTCGATACTTCTACGACTGCATTGTCGGCATGTTTGCCATGGCCGGGGTTGCGCCGCAGTACCAGCATTATCTGGGGCAGACCCATTCGATCCTTGGCCTGGTGCGCGCCGGGCTTGGGATAGCCATTGTGCCTGCGGCAGCACGGGAGCTGTATCTGGGCAAACTCAAGTTTCGTTCGATTGAAGATGCGCAGCCGTTGGCCGAGATATATATGGTGTCCCGAAGCGATAACGACAACCCGGCGCTGCAGCCGTTTCTGCGCATGGCACTGGATTACTTTCGCTCGATTGTGTGAGCCGGTTGGCTTTGTAAGGAACGTTCAGGGCGCAGGGCGGAGTAGTTGTTGCCGTTATCGGCAAATCCCCGACTATGCTAATGCAGCGGCAGGCCGCGCCATCCGGTTGCTGCAACACAGGCTTTATTGACATGGAGGTGTTCGTTGGTAGTTGAAGTCGAGGCGCTGGAAATCCTGGTCGTGGATGATCAGGAGGAAAATCTGACGGAGATGCAGGAACTGCTCGAAGAACTCGGCAGAACGGTTCGCTGCGTCGATTCCGGTGCCAAAGCGCTGGAGTGCATGGCCACCGGCAAAATCGGGCTGGTGCTGATGGATGTGCAGATGCCCGGCATGGATGGCTTTGAAGTCGCCCGCCGGATGCGTGCCGATGCCAATACTCGCTTCACGCCGATCATCTTCATATCCGGCATGCGTCAGACCGATGCAGTACTGGATCAAGGGTATTCGGCCGGCGCAGTGGATTTCATCACCAAACCTGTGCATCCAACAATGCTCATGCACAAGGCACGGGTGCTTCTGGACCTCGATCGCTACCGACGCGGCCTGCTGCGCACCAGCGAGCAACTGGAGCGGGAGCGTTCCTTCAATGCGTCGATTCTGGACAATACTGCCGAAGGCATCGTGGTAGTCGGCGGCGATGGTCGTATTGGTTTCGCCAATCCAGCGATTGCCCGCATGCTCGGCTGTTCCAGCGCAGAACTGCAAGGCACCGAATTGATCGCCTGGATCGAAGTGCCCCACGAAGACAATTGGCAGACCTCGGTGTGGAAGGAGCACATGGACCGCGGCGAAAGCCTTCGTTTACACGATGCCAATCTACGCAGCCTTGATGGGCGAAGCATCCCGGTGGCCGTCTCATGTTCGCCGTTGCCCGATGGTCAGCAAGCCATGACACTGCTGGCGCTGGACATGTCAGCCGTGCGCGAGCTGTACCGCAAACTCGAAGTCATGACCATCACCGATGCTCTGACAGGGCTGCTGAACCGCCGCGGATTCATTCACGCGCTCCAGGCCGCAATATCCCGAACCCAACGCACCGGGCGGCTGAGCGCATTACTGTTTCTGGATCTGGACGGCTTCAAACAGATCAACGACAAGTTCGGCCACGACCGTGGCGATGAGGCGTTGCGCTGGGTCAGCGGTCAACTGCAGACATGCCTGAGGCCCTACGATCAGTTGGCGAGGATTGGCGGTGATGAATTCACAGTCATCATCGAAGGCGTTGACGGCCGAGAAGACATCGCCGCCGTGGCAGACAAGCTCGTCAGGCAGGTATCCGCCGATCAGGATCGCTTTGCTTTGGGCGTCAGCATCGGGATTGCCTGCCTGCCGGAAAGTGGCGACAACGTCGAAGACATCATGCGTGCAGCGGATACCGCCATGTATGAAGCCAAGCATAAGGGGAAGGGGCAGTATCGGTTTCATGTCGTGAATGGATGATCGTCTGCTTATGGCTGGTGGAGTGACACCTAGACCATCACTGGTACCCACATAAACTGACCTATATATGAGGCGTTAGTCGGCCATACGCCTCATATATAGGTCATTCTTGCAACCTAAGATCTCTCTTGGGCTTATTCACCGAGGGCGGTAACGCAACGCGTACCACCCCGGCCAATCTACGTTTTCAGTTCAGTTTGAACGCGATCACGCTGTCGCCCAAGGTCGTACCCAGCGAGCCGTGACCACCGGCAGCAATGACCACATATTGCTTGCCATCACTGCCCATATAGGTCGACGGAGTCGCCTGGCCACCTGCTGGCAATTCGGTTTGCCACAGAACTTCGCCGGTATTGATGTCGTAGGCGCGGATAAAGTTATCAGCGGTTGCGCCGTGGAATACCAATCCTCCCGCCGTGATCAACGGCCCGCCGTGCGCCACCATGCCCATAGGGAATCCAATCGGAAAGCGTCCTGGCAGGAAACTGGTCTTCAGGTTTTTGGTGGTGCCCGTGCGGCGCATCCACTCGGTTTTACCGGTGTTCAGATCCACCCCAACCATGCGGCCCCAAGGTGGCGCGATGCAGGGGATACCCAGATCAGAGGCAAACTGCTGGATCCTGATCGCATAGTCGCCCTGGAAATTCTCATTCCAATAGGGCGTACCATCTGCGCTGAACAGCCGCTTGTCTGCGGTCTCCGGAGTTCGTTTGATCAGCGTGTATTTGTAAGCCAGGCGCACCGGAGCACCAATCAGGATCTGCCGTTCAGGGTCAACCGCCACCGAGCCCCAGTTGAAGGCACCGATATTCCCTGGGAAAACCAACGTTCCGGACTCGGTGCTCGGCGTCCATGGGTTGCCATCGTAGCGAAGCTTCTTGAAGCTGGTACGGCAGGACATCTGATCAAAGGGTGTCAGGCCCCACATGGATTTTTCAGTCAGCGGCTCAGGAATGAAGTTAAGTCTGGAGACCGGCTGACTGGTCGCGAAATGTTCTCCGGCAACCCCACCTTCAGCGGACGCCTTGACTTGGTCGACAGGGATGATCGGCTCGCCGGACAAGCGGTTGAGCACGAAAATATTCCCTACCTTGGTCGGCAGCACCACAGCGGGCTGCTTGTTGCCATCTTTGCCGAGGTCAATCAGCGAAGGTTGCGAAGGGTTATCGCGATCCCACAAGTCGTTATGTGAGGTCTGGAACTTCCATTTGAATGCACCGGTTTTCAGATCCAGCGCGACCAGGGTGTCGCGGAATTTCTCAGTGTTGCTGGCAGGGTCGCGTCCAATTCCGAGTTCATCCGGAGAAGCGTTACCGAAAGGCACATACACCAAACCGTTCTGCAAGTCAGCACTTAGAGTGCCCCACGCCACCGGCGTGTCTTGTGGATAGTCCTGGCCAGCCGCAATAGGTTGAGTGGAATCAGGCGTGGCAGGATCGAAATTCCAGACCAGTTTACCGCTGAGGACGTCATACGCCCTGATCACCCCGGACGGATTGCCGGCGTTGTAGCCATTGTCCATCACCGAGCCACCGACGATGATCAGGTTGCCTGCCACCAGGGGAGCGGCTGTCTGCATGAGCGCGTGAGGGCGGATCTTGCCCATGTTGTCGCTCAGGTTAATAACGCCGTTATTACCGAAGTCGGTACAGGCCTTGCCCGTATCGGCATCCAGTGCAACCAGCCGGGCATCAGCGGTCGCTGTAATGATCCGCTTCTCGCAGAGCGCCGCCGTGCTTGTGTTCGTGGCGGGCACGTCGCCCACCTGGCCGCTGGCGGACGCAGCCGAGTAATAGCTGACCCCTCGACAGGTCTGATGTTGCTGCAGGTATGAGCGGTCTTTCTGGGGCTCGTACTTCCAGTCCAGCTTTCCGGTCTCGGCGTTTAGGGCGTGCACCTCGTTATGTGCCGTACAGACATAAACTCGATTGTTGACCTTCAAGGGAGTGGCTTCAAACGTGTATTCGCTGGCGTCCTTCGCAGGATCACGCAGGTCACCCGTATGATATTCCCAGGCGACCGTGAGCTTTTTAACATTCCCCGCGTTGATTTGATCAAGTTTGGAGAACCGCTGACCGTCATTGGTACCGCCATAAGCAACCCAGTCTTGCGCGGCGCCACTGGCGCCTTTGGCAGAAACCGGATTAGTGATCTTGCCCTCAACCGGGTAGGGGTCGTAAAACATGACGCCGACCACGATCACTATCATCGCTGCGACAGTGCCGCCAAGGAACGGGTGAAAGCTTCGTGGCTCAGCTGTCGACTGGGCGATGGACAAACGGCGCACGACCCAGGGCAGCGCAAGCCAGAGCCCCAATAAAGCAAACAGATCGCCACGAGGAATCCACTGCCATTTATCGAAGCCCACTTCGTAGATGATCCAAACCAGAATCGCCCACATGAGTAGCGCGTAGAACGTGAGTGCCGATTTTTTCTTCAGAAAGAGCAACACGGCCGTGATCAGTACGCCAAGCCCGATGAGGGCATAGGCGGGACTGCCTCCAGCCGCAACCAGAGCGCCGCCCATGTATAAGATGGCGACAGCCACAAGGGCCATGACAACACTTGTTATTTTCAGCAACATAATTCACCCGCCATCGATTTGAACTCCCAATGACAACCAGACCTGAATAACGCACCTATCGTTCGGTGTGCCGAGGCGCTGTGGCGCAAATAGCCAATGACTCTGGCCAATAACTCTGGCCAGCAACCTGGGGCTGGATGAGGCCATGGGGTGTTGAGTTGCATACCTGCTATTGTCCTACCAGGCAAAAAACACCACCGAAAGAGCTAACAATCAGCCGAAGGTACTGACATGTCGATTTTCCTTGAGGGCCTGGACAAAGGCCCCGCCAACCATATCGCCCTGACGCCCCTGAGCTTCATCGAACGCACGGCAAGCACCTACCCGGATTACCCTGCGGTGATTCATGGGGGGATTCGGCGCAACTGGGGCCAGACCTACGAGCGCTGCCGTCGATTGGCCTCGGCCTTGAGCCAGTTGGGCGTAGCGCGCGGCGATACCGTTGCGGTCATGCTGCCCAATATCCCGGCGATGCTGGAAGTGCATTTTGCAGTGCCGATGCTCGGTGCGGTGCTCAATACCCTCAACGTGCGACTCGATGCGCACGCCATTGCCTACATGCTCAAGCATGGTCAGGCCAAAGTGCTGATTGCCGACCGTGAGTTTCATGGGGTGATCCGCGAGACGCTGGCGTTGCTGGAGCACCCGCCGCTGGTGATTGATGTCGATGATCCTGAATATGCCGCAGTGGCAAAGCTCTCGGATCTGGCTTATGAGCGCTTGCTGCTGAGCGGCGACCCCGGTTTCGACTGGCAATGGCCCATTGATGAGTGGGAAGCGATTTCCCTTAACTACACCTCGGGCACTACCGGTGATCCCAAGGGCGTGGTGTACCACCATCGCGGTGCTTTTCTGAATGCGATCGGTAACCAGATGGCCTGGGGCATGGGCTTGCATCCGGTCTATCTGTGGACATTGCCGATGTTCCACTGCAATGGCTGGTGCTACCCGTGGACCATCACCGCGCAAGCCGGCACCCATGTTTTTCTGCGCCGGTTTGACCCTCAGAAAATCATCAGCCTGATCCACGAGCATAAAGTCAGCCATTTCTGCGGTGCGCCGATCGTGCTTAACGGCCTGGCGAATGCGCCCGACCTCAAGCCCGACATTGTGCCGTTCCAGCATCCGGTGCGAGCCATGACGGCTGGTGCGGCGCCACCGGCCCAGGTCATCGCATCGGTACAGGCCATGGGCATTGAGGTCACGCACGCCTATGGGCTGACGGAAACCTACGGCCCGGTCACCGTTTGTGCATGGAAGAACGAGTGGGATGAGTTGCCCGCCGAAGACCGCGCCAACTTGAAAGCCCGACAAGGTGTGCGTTATCCAACCCTGGAAGGGGTGATGGTTGCTGACCAGCTAACCGGCCTTGCCGTACCCAGAGACGGCCAGACCATTGGCGAAATCTGCCTGCGCGGTAATACGGTAATGAAGGGCTATCTGGGCAACAGTGCTGCTACGCAAGAAGCCTTCGTCGGTGGCTGGTTTCACACCGGGGACCTCGCTGTGTGGCATGCCGACGGCTATCTGGAAATACGCGACCGCCTCAAAGACATCATCATCTCCGGGGGTGAAAACATTTCCACCATCGAAGTCGAAGGCGTTCTGTATCGTCATCCAGCCGTTCTTGAAGCGGCCGTGGTTGCCAAGCCCGATGAGAAGTGGGGGGAGACTCCGTGCGCATTCATCACCCTGAAGCCCGGCCATGAGGACGTTTCCCAGGCACAGATTCAGGCGTTCTGTCGCGAGCGTCTGGCTGGCTTCAAGGTACCCAAAACAGTGATATTCGGGCCTCTGCCCAAGACCTCTACCGGTAAGGTGCAAAAATATTTATTGAGGGTAAGGGCCCGGGATGAAGGCTAGTATTAGGCTGTTTTCAGCGCAGTATGACGAGAGTATCCCTTTGGTATACCATTCGGATATTTCCGAATGAGAGATAGCACCCATGTCTGAAGTAGCCCTCGAATCCCGGCTGTCCACCGTTGTGTCACGCGTTCGTCCTTCTGCAACCGCCGCGATAGCCGAGGCCGCCCGGCGTATGGCCGAAGCAGGCCGCAGCGTGATCAGCCTGAGCACCGGAGAGCTGGACTTCGACACCCCGGAGCACATTCAACAGGCGGCTATCGACGCCATGCGCCAGGGGCACACCCGCTATACCAGCGTTGCCGGCACTCTGGCCCTCAAGCAGGCGATCATCGGCAAGTTTCACCGGGACAATCAACTGACCTACGCGCCGGATCAGGTGATTGCCTCCACGGGTGCCAAACAGATCATCTTCAACGCCTTGCTGGCCACCCTGGAAGCCAGTGATGAAGTTGTCTTCGTTGCCCCGTATTGGGTGTCATACCCGGAAATGGTCCGTTTGACCGGGGCTGAGCCGGTGGCGGTAACGCCCGGTGCCAACGATGACTTCAAGCTTACTCCGCAGACACTGGCGGCGGCCTTGACCCCCAACACCCGCTGGCTGTTGCTCAACTCGCCGGGCAACCCGTCAGGCGCGCTGTACAGCGCAGCCGAGTTGCAGGCGCTGGGCGAGGTATTGCGCGGCTATCCGCGGGTGCTGGTGATGTCCGATGACATCTATGAGCCGATTGTGTTCGAGGGGCGTTTTGCCTCTTTCGCCCAGGCCGTTCCTGAACTGTATGAGCGCACGCTGACCATTAATGGCGTATCGAAAAGTCACGCCATGACCGGCTGGCGACTGGGCTATGCGGGCGGGCCAGCCTGGCTGATCAAGGGCATCGAACTGCTGCAGTCGCAAAGCACCACCAACCCGTCGTCAATCAGCCAGGCTGGCGCTGTTGCCGCATTGAATGGCCCACAGGATTTCATCGGCCAGTGGTGCGAGCGACTGCGCGCCCGTCGCGATCACGCACTGGCGGTATTTGCCGAGGCTCGGCCGCTGCTCAACGTCGAATGTCCGCCAGCGGCTTTTTATCTGTATGTGGAATGTGGAGCGCTGATCGGCAAGCGTACACCTGACGGCGCTGTCATCGAATCAGACGTTGACCTGTGCCGTTATCTGCTGGAAGAGGGCGGCGTGGCCGTTGTACCGGGCACGGCTTTTGGCCTGGCGCCGTACTTCCGGGTGTCCTACAGCGTCAGTGATGAGCAACTGGCAGCCGCATGTAAGCAGATTGTCGAAGCGTGCAGGGCTCTGGTGTAAGTGCAGCCGCGAACGGCGGACTAGCTGGATCAGCACCTGAATCGGTGCTGACGCTCGCCGGCTTCAGATTGCGCTGAAGCGGTTGATGATGCCCTGACGGACGCTATCGATATGCGCCGCCGCAGCTTTCTGTGCGGCGTCGGCATCTCCGGAGCGCAACGCCTCGATGATCGCCAGATGTTCGTGATAACCAACCTTCAAGGCCTGGACGATGTTCAGGTGGTCCTGATGCGCGCTTTCAAACCGCTCCGGCGCGACACTCAAGTTGAACATGCGGGTTTTCAGGCGCAGGGTTTCGATGTACTGCGTCAGTAACTGGTTGCCGCTGTAGTGGGACAGCATCTTGTGCAGCTTGCTGTCGACAATCCAGTCCTCTTCAGCGTTGGGGACTTCCGCTTCGAGCAGGCGACGCACACTGGCCTCCAGCTCATCCAGCTCCGCCACCGGGACGCGACCTGTTGCCAGGCGTGCGGCTTCGGCTTCCAGCGTGCGACGAACGTGCAGGGTTTCGATGAGTTCGCGAAGGGAAAACTGCCGAACCACCAGGGTGCGCCCGGCCGTGCGACTGATCAGACCTTCGTTTTCCAGGCGGGTGAGGGCATCACGCACCGGGGTGCGGGAAATGTTCAGCAATTCGGCGAGTCTGCGTTCCTGCAGCACGGTATTGGCCGGCAATTCGCGACTGATGAGCATCTGCAGCATGGCGTCGTAGGCTTTGGCGCTGAGGTTCTGTTCCCGTTCACCGAGGAAATCGGCCGTGGATTTGATCGGTTCCATAAGTCACTTCACACAAGGGGCTATCAGACAAAAAGGGTTGGCAGCCGGTAAACGGGCTCGGCTGCCATTGAATGCCCGGATTTTACGCTGTGTCGCTCCGTGGGCGATAGCACACGGGGCAACTTGCCCGCCAATTACTGTGGTATCGAACGTACCGGCTCCTTGGGCGAAGGGTCATAGCCGATCAGGTCGGTGGTGAGTCTGGCGTAGGTGCCGTCGGCTTTCATATCGGCCAGCGCCTTGTTCACCGCAGCAACCAGAGCAGGTTTGCCTTTCTTGAACGCGAAACCCTTCTGGATGTGGCTGAGGTAGTCGTCGGTCATGGTGACAGGCAGCCCTACGTGCTTGATCAGGTAGGCGCCGGTGATCGAGTCGGTGATGACCGCATCGACATTATGGTTGGCCAGGTCCTGAATGGTGTCGGACTCGGACTTGTAGCTTTTGACGACCGCGCCATGCTCTTCAGCCAGCACTGCGTAGGTGGACGACACCTGTGTGCCAACGCGCTTGCCTTTAAGATCTGCGGCCGATTTTATTGGCGAATCAGGGGCGGTCAGGATGCGCGCACCGGACTCGATCCAGCCATCGGAGAAGATGATCTGCTTCTGCCGGGCTGGTGTGATGTCCATAGCCGCGGTGCTGACATCGAACTGGTTGGCTTCAAGGGCGACCAGCAAGGAGTCCCACTGCACCAGCACCGGGGTGTATTCCAGGTTCATGCGTTTGGCGATTTCTTTCATCACGCGAATTTCCAGGCCATCGAGTTGGCCACTCGGGCTGCGCATGGTGAAAGGTGGAAAAGTGCCCAGGGTCGCGACCTTCAATTGGCCTGGCTTCAACAGTTCCAGATCATCGGCGAACGCATGGCTGCCCAGGGTCAATACGGACAGGACAGTGAACAGCTTGAGAAAACGTTTGATATTCATAGATCACTACTCGTTGGCAAATTCAGGGGAGGTCAGCAGGGCCATCAGCTCTGGCGGATCTGGCGGCGTTCCATCCACGACGACAGCTGGGTCAGCAGCGTTGTCATGACCAGGTAAATCACCGCCGTGGCAATGAAGAACTGGAATGGCCGGAAGGTGGTGGAAATGATGGTCTGTGCGTAAAGCGTCAGGTCCACCACGGTGATCGTCGACAGCAGCGAAGTGTTTTTCAGCGCGGCGATGGCTTCGTTGGTCAATGGCGGCAGGATGATCCGGAACACTTGAGGCAGAACGATCCGCCCCATGGTTTCCGGATGGCTCATGCCCAGCGCTTGGGAGGACTCGAATTGCCCTTTGGGAATCGCCAGCAAGCCCGAACGAATGATCTCCGCGACATAAGCCCCGCTGTTCAGCCCGAGTGCAATGACCCCGGCCAGGAATGGCGAAGGGTTCAGGCCTATTTGTGGCAAACCGAAATAAATGATGAACACCTGGATCAGCGCGGGAGTGCCGCGAATGAACCACACGTAGAAGCTGGCAATGGCGCGCAGGAGCATGAAGTCGGAACGCTTGCCCAGTACCGCCAACAGGCCAAAGACCCAGCTCAGGGCGATAGTGGCAATGGTGATCAGCAGTACGACCCATGCCGCTTCCATGAAACCGGCGCCGTAGAGAGCGATGTCGCTGTACAACTGACTCATTGCAGCGTCTCCACGACTGAGGCGGTGATGTCTTCATGCAGGATGCGCTTGAGGAACTGACGCAAGCGTTCGTTTTTCGGGTTGCGCAGCACTTCTTCCGGCGGACCGTCTTCGGCAATGCTGCCTTGATCGAAATACAGCACGCGAGTCGCAACGGCCCGGGCGAAGGCGATTTCATGGGTGACCAGCAGCATGGTCATGCCTTCGGCCGCCAGCGATGCGATCAATGCCAGGACTTCGCCCACCAGTTCCGGGTCCAGCGCGGAGGTGGCTTCGTCGAACAACATGACCTTGGGCTTCATGGCCAGCGCGCGGGCGATCGCCACGCGCTGTTGCTGGCCGCCGGACAATTTGCCGGGATATTGATGGCACTTGTCGAACAGGCCGACTTTGGTCAACAGCGCCTCAGCTTCTTTTATCGCCTGGGCTTTGGGCATTTTCAGCACCCGCATCGGTGCTTCGATAACGTTCTGCAGCACGGTCTTGTGTGGCCACAGGTTGTAGCTCTGGAACACCATGCCGATCTGCGCGCGGAGCGAGCGCAGTTGCTCAGTGGTCGGTTGTGCCCGGGCGCCTTCGCGGAAGTCGAACGAGAACTCGTTGAACTCCATGAAACCGTGCTGGGGCATTTCCATCACGTTCAGGCAGCGCAGGAAGGTACTTTTGCCTGAGCCACTGGCGCCAATGATCGACACCACCTCGCCGGGGTACACATCCAGGGCGACGTCTTTGAGTACATGCAGATCGCCGTAGCTCTTGTTCAGTTCTTTGATGCGCAGCATCGGTTTGACTGATTCGGTCATGAGGTCATTCCCGGGAGGCGAGGGGGTGTATGCACCAGGCGATATCGCTGGGCTGGCGCCCGGTGCCATTGATCGGCGTGATGTCCTGAGGGCACGCCGACAACACCACCATCAGGTCCATTTCTGCCAGCAGGGTCACGCGGTCTCCAGCGTTCGAGCGCGGAGGTACACGCTGCACGCTACCGTCTTCGGCCACGGGCACGTTCATGAACAGGTTCAGCGATGCAGGGGTGTAAGTGCAGTGGATACCCTGTTCAGCCAGCGCTTCATGGAAGTTATCGGTGCAACTGCGGTGGTAGTCGGTGCAGCCCAACTCTTGATAGATGGCGGCATTGCACGGGCACAGCAAAGTGTCGTGGCGGCCGGGCGAACTGTCCTCGATCAACCGAAGCATTGGCCGACGCAGATTGCTGACCAGGGTCATGCCTTGCTCGAAGAACATGTTGCTGTTGATCGAGCGGGTATGTTCCAGCGCGCTGCACTCGCTGGCGTCAGTAAGGTTGACCGCCCAGGCATCGACCACCTGATTGCCATGCAGGTTGATGACGCTGATGGCCTCACCCTTGCACAGCTTGATGGCGGTTCCTTTCGTGGCTTTCAGTATCTGGTTTGGCTCAGCGCCGGACGATGAAGGGAGCATGGCGTCTCTCCTGTTGGAACAGATCGCAGAAGGCGTTCAGTTCTGGTAGATTTTGGGTATACCAACGGAATGCAATGCGAATGCCATTGTCGGAACCCAGCTGAAAACCGGTGAGAGAACCATGAATCAATGCTTGATGCCGCAACCTATCCACGCTTCTGGAATAGCCATTTTGCGCGCCGCCGGACTTGAGCCGGTGCTAGGAGAGGACGCTTACGACGCCGCTGATCCCGAGCGCGTTGTGGCCGGCATATTTCGCAGCACCCCATTCACCCGCACTGACATGGAGCGCTTCCGGCATTTGCGCGTCATCGGAGTGCACGGTGTCGGTTTCGACAATATCGATCTGGTCGCTGCCCGGGAACGGGGGATCACGGTCTTCAATATTCCAGGGCGCAACGCGCGCTCAGTGGCTGAACATGTAGTCGGGCTTATGTTCGCCCTGAACAAGCAGTTGCTGGCGAGTGATCAGGCTGCCCGAGCCGGGAACATGGGGTTCCGTTTCCATGCCGACCTGCGCGAGCTGCACGGTCAGACGCTGGGGTTGATCGGTTTCGGTGCAATCGGCCGCGCGACCGGCATGTTGGCAGTAGCGCTGGGGATGCAGGTAAAGGTCTTCGCGCGCAGCGCCACCGAGCAACAACTCAAAGCATTGGGCATGCTGCGCGCCGAGAGCCTGCAAGCGTTGCTGGGCGGGAGCGACATTGTTTCCTTGCATCTGCCCGCATTGCCCGAGACCTATCACCTCGTCGGCCGAGAACAACTGGGCTGGATGAAGCCCAAGGCGTTTCTGATCAACACCGGTCGTGGGCCGTTGATCGACGAAGCGGCATTGATCGAAGCGTTGCAGGCTGGGGTTATTGCGGGCGCCGGGCTGGATGTCTATGCCTACGATCAGATGCCCGCGGACTATCCACTCTTGCATTTGCCCAACGTCGTGCTCACGCCGCATACCGGTGGTTCCGCGCAGCAGTCACTGGTACGCATGGCCACCGACGTCACCCACGGTGTGCTCAACGCGCTGGCCGGTGGCGAGCCGGAAAACCGACTGGTGTAAGCGTCCGGGAAAGATATTTCCGGAGGAGTGCGCTGTCGCGCAGTGAACTCAGGTCACGGTCACTCCTACAGGGGGCCGTGTCTGCTGCGCGACAGTACGGCGTCCAGGCGACGGGCACACTCCCACGGCAAAGCATTCCCTTTCAGCTAGGTGTGTTGACAATATACCCTTGGTATGCCGAGACTATACCGCCACTTAGAGACCGCCCGCAGAGGCGAAACTCAGCATCTGAGTCACCACTTTCAGCAAGACCTGCCCGCTTCAATCTGCCGTATTCATTATGAATTCCTACGACCAGAGACAAGGAACAGGACATGCTGCAATCACGCCGTTTCACCCCTTCACTCAATTCCCTGGCGCTGGCCGTACTGGTCAGCGCTGGCTGCTCGCTACCCGCGTTTGCCGAGACCCGCCTGACCCTGGTGACCGTCTGGCCGGACGCCAACTTCCATGTCAAAAACCTGCGCACCTTTGCCGCAGAGGTGAAAAAAGTCACCCAGGGTGAAGTGGTCATTGATGTGCACAGCGGCGGCGACCTGGGCATGAAGGGGCCAGAACTACTGGCTTCAGTGCGTGACGGCATCGTCGACATCGCTGACCTGCTGATGAGTCAGCAGGTCGGCGAAGAGCCGTTGATGGGGCTGCAAGGCTTGCCTTATCTGGTGCGCAGCACCGACGAGCAAGTGCTGATGGGCAAGGTTGCCGCGCCGTACTACGCGAAGATTGCCGAGCGCAACAATCAGAAATTTCTCTATACCGTGCCTTGGCCGGGTCAGGGGTTGTACAGCAAGACGCCCGTGGTGACCCAGGCTGACCTCTCGGGCCTGAAAATCCGGACCGTGGAAAAGAACGGCACCGACTTCTTCGGTGCCCTGAAAGCCTCGCCGATCCAGATGCCCTGGGGCGAGGTCATTCCAGCCCTGGCCTCGGGTGCGCTGGACGGTGTCACCACTTCCAGCACCTCGGGTGTTGACGGCAAGTTCTGGGAGTTCACTGGTCATTTCAACCAGATGAACTGGCAGTCAGCGCCTGACGTGGTGTCGGTCAACCTTGATGTGTGGAACGACCTTTCACCAGCCAACCAGAAGGCGATCAGCGATGCGGCGAAACGTCTGGAGCCAGCCTTCCGCGCTGTCTCGCAACAGGAAGACGAGCAGGCCGAAGCGTTGCTCAAGGCCAAGGGCATCGTCATCACCCGCCCGACATCTGCCTTCAACGAAGAGTTGAGCAAGGCTGCTACCCCGATCTGGAAGTCCTTCATCAAGCAAGCTGGTCCTGACGCGCAGGTGTTGATCAAGCAATACCTGACAGAAACCGGCCGCGCCGCGCTGATCGAGTGAGGTGCCCATGAACAACTTACCAATGAGAGCGATTGAAGGCATGAGTCGCATCCTCGGTGGTGTGGCCGGGGCAGGGATGGGCTTGCTGTTCCTGCTGATGATTTCTGAAGTGTTCTATCGCAACTTCACCGGTCACAGTCTGGGTTTCACCTGGGAGTTCAGCGGGTATCTGTTCGGCGCCATTATCTTTCTGGGTAGCGCCTGGACCTTGCGCTGCGGTGGGCAAGTGCGCATCCGCTTCATGCTCGACATGTTGCCGCCACGTTGGGGTCGGCTGCTGGATCTGCTGTCGTGCTTTTGCGGTTTGCTGATTGCGGCGTATCTTTTTTATGCGCTGTGCGGGTTCACCTTGCAGGCCTGGAACCGCGACATTGTGTCCAGCACCCCGGAAAAGTTTCCGCTGGTTTACCCCCGGGCGCTGCTGACGCTCGGCTCGGGCATGCTCTGGCTGCAAATCCTGGCGCAAACCCTGACTCTGGCGTTTAGCCGTGAGGCTTCCATCCCTGCGACTACCGCGAGTGTGCACGCCTCATGAGCACGATTATTGTTGTCACGCTGTTGCTGATGGTCGTGCTGCTGTCCATGGGCGTCTGGGTGGGTATCGCCCTGGGCGGCGTCGGCATTATCGCGCTGGAAATCTTTCGCCATATGCCGGTCGAAAAGTTGTTGGCGCAGACCGTCTCCAACGTGTCGATGTCACCGGAGTTAGTGGCGCTGCCGCTGTTCATCCTGATGGGCGAAATCCTGTTTCGCACCAAACTGTCCAAGCTGCTGTTCGATGGTTTATCGCCCTGGACCCGGCACATTCCCGGCCGCCTGTTGCATACCAACGTGTTGGGCTGCACCTTGTTTGCTGCGATCTCCGGATCATCGGCAGCGACCACCGCAACCGTCGGGCGCATCACCTTCAACGAGTTGACCTCACGGGGTTACGACCCGCGAATCGCCGCCGGTTCACTGGCCGGTGCAGGCACCCTGGGATTTCTCATCCCGCCCAGCACGCTGATGATTGTCTACGGCGTACTGGCTCAAGTGTCGGTGCTGAAGATGTTCATGGCCGGGATCATTCCAGGGTTGCTGCTGGCGCTGTCGTTCATGATCTACGTCGCGATCCATGCGCTGCTCAATCCTGATCACCTGCCCAAGGACAACACCCGTACTACCTTCCGCGAGTTGATGGTCGGCCTGATGCAATTGGGGCCGGTGGTGCTGCTGATCAGTTTTGTTGTGGGGTCGATGATGTTCGGCTTCGCCACGCCAACTGAAGCGGCGGCAATGGGAGTGCTGGGCGCGCTGTTGATTTGCGTGTTGCAGCGCTGTTTCACCTGGCGAGGCCTGTGGGAAGCCTTGATGGGCGCGATGCAGACATCAAGCATGATCGGCCTGATCATCCTCGGCGCGGTATTTCTGTCGGTGGCAATGGGCTTTCTCAAGGTGCCGGCGACCATTGCTGAATCCATCGGCGCCCTTGGGCTGTCGCCGTTCGCATTGATCATGCTGTTGATCGTGTTCTACGTGATCCTGGGAGCAGTGCTGGAGGGCATGTCGATCATCGTCATGTCATTGCCGATCACCTTGCCATTGATCACGGCGGCCGGTTATGACCCGATCTGGTTCGGTGTGTTTCTGATCCTGGTGGTGGAGATGGCGCAGGTAACCCCGCCGGTGGGATTCAACCTGTTTGTCCTCAATGGCCTGTCGGGTATGCCGTTGTCGACCCTGGCACGGGCGGCGATGCCGTTCTTCTTCATCCTCGTGTCGTTCACTGTGCTGATCACGGTGTTTCCCGACATCGTCCTGTATTTGCCGCGCACGCTGGAGAAGTAGCGGCGATTACTGCGACGCATTGAGTCCTTACAAACAAAGACGGCCCTGAAGAGGGCCGTTTTTTTTGCTCGGTATTTCAATCAACCAGCAGACGCACGCTCGGTCAGTACCTGGGATAACACCTGCATTGCAGCAGTGAAGTCTTCCATGTCCATGGCTTCATCGGGGTTGTGGCTGCCATTGGCGTTGCGTACGAACAGCATGGCGGCATTCACCCCTGCGCCGGCAAACAACGCGGTGTCGTGTCCCGCGCCGCTGGGTAATGGCATTGCCGTGTGGCCCAGCGCCGCTGCCGCAGTTGTCAGCTGATCGAAAAGGGCAGGGCTGACCACACCCGGATCGCTGCTGGTGTGCTGGCCCAGAATGATTTCGACACCGTGTCGTGCGGTGATGTCAGTCAGTGCGGTTCGCAGTTTCTGATCCATCAGTGCCAGTGTCAGTGGCGACTGGGAGCGCATGTCGAGGGAAAAGTCGACTTGCCCGGCCACGGTGCTGAAATCAGCTTGCTGCGGATCGGTATAGAACTGACCCACCGTCACGGTCAGCTGATGGCCTTTGTCTTCCAGCTCTTGCCATAGCCGTTGCAATGTGACGACCAGCTCGCTGGTTGCGACCACTGCGTCCTGCCGATGATTGCGCGGAGTGGCCCCGGAATGGGCGTAGCGCCCCAGGGTGCGGGCATGCCGATAACGAAGGCTGCCGCAAATCCCGGTGACGATGCCCAAGGACGTTGCCGCGCCGACCAGAACCGGGCCTTGTTCGATGTGCAACTCGATAAAACAGTCTATGTCTTCCGGCTTGAGCCAGGCCTCGCCATCAATCAGCCTTTGGGGCTCGCCACCCTGTTGGGCCAGATGCTCGGTCAGCGTCTTGCCGCTGTCCGCCCGCTTTACTTGCAGAGCTGAGGTGGGCAGCTTGCCGAAAGCGGCTTTGCTGCCGATGTACGAGAACGGGAACCAGGCGCTTTCTTCAGCCCGGATGGCCATGACGGTGACGTCACGCAGCGGCTGGTAGCCGACTTTTTGCCAACCGCTGAGGATCGCAATACCCGCCACCACACCGGCTGCGCCGTCGAAGTTGCCGCCGCGTGGCACCGAGTCAAGATGTGAGCCGGTCATGACTCGTGGCAGCGCGCGGGAGCGTCCCGGCAGGGTCATGTACAGGTTGAGAGCCGCATCAGTCTGTACTTCCAGACCCAGGCGCAGGGCGTGCTCGCGCAGCAGATCATGAGCGCGCTGTTCGCCGTCGCCGTAGCTGTCGCGGTTGATGCCGACGCCGTCGAAACTCTGCTCTTGCAGGGCATCGAACAAGGCCTGGGCCAATGCCCGATCCGGGTTGATGTTGTTTACCTCAGACATGTCACGCTTCTCCGGCCAGCATGGCGCCAGCATTATCGACCGTAGCGTTCCTGACCCCAGGCCAGCATGGTCTGCAGCAAGGGTTTGAGAACTGCCTGAGTCTTTTCCGCCAGCGCTGGGCGATACTCGAATGGTGCGAACTCATCCATGTAGCTGCGCTGCGTCAACTCCAGTTGCACCGCGTGAATGTCCGCTTCGGGATTGCCGTATTGGCGGGTGATGTAGCCGCCCTTGAAGCGCCCGTTCAGAGAATGGCTGAAGCCCTCTGCCTTGGCGCAGATAGCCTCCAGGCGAGCAGCTAGCGCAGGGTCGCAACTGGCGCCATTGAAGGTCCCCAGGTTCAAGTCCGGCAGAGTGCCTTCGAACAGCATGGGCAGCACTGAGCGAATTGAATGCGCTTCCCACAACAGGGCGTAACCGAACTGCTCTCGCAAGCGGGCCAACTCTGCCCTGACGGCCTTATGGTATGGCTGCCAGATCTGCTCCAGATAGAGCGCACGCTCCACGGCAGTTGGGGTTGCGCCTTCGCGATACAGATCAACGCCACCAAACAGGCAGGCCGGATAAAGGCCAGTAGTGGCCCCGGCGTACAGCGGTTTATCGTCAGCAGGGCGGTTGAGATCGATCACAAAGCGTGAATATTGCCCGGCGACGACGCTGGTGCCCATTTGCAGGGCAAAATCGTACAGCCGCGGAATATGCCAGTCGGTGTCCGGCAAACCCTGAGCCTCCTCGATCAGCCCATTGCGCACGGCCTCGGTGACCAGGGTGCCCGAGTGCGGAATGCTGATCAGCAATGGCACGTTACCGAGATGCAAACTTACGGGGTTTTCCACGAAGTAACTCCAGAAGCTCTGTATTCAGAATCCATGTATTCAGAGATCAAAGATCGGCTTACTTGGCGTAAACGCTTTCCCAGTCTGCGAACCCCTTGATTTCGATCGGGTTGCCAAACGGATCGAGGAAAAACATCGTCGCTTGCTCCCCCGGTTCACCCACAAAACGCTTGGTCGGGGCAATCACGAACTCTACTTGCTCGAAGCCCTGCAGGTGCTCGGCGAGTGCTTCCCAGTCGGGCATCGCCAGAATAATGCCCAGATGCGGCATGGGTACCCAATGCTCGCCCACCCGCCCGGTGTTGGTCACCGCGAAGGGTTCACCCAAGTGCAGGGATAACTGGTGGCCATAGAAGCTGACGTCGAGCCAGGTTTCAGTGCTGCGACCTTCCACGCAACGCAACACGTCACAATAGAAACGACGCGCTGTTTCCAGATCGCGAACGTGATAAGCCAAGTGAAACAACGATTGCATTGCGATGCTCCGACGATGGTTGAGACCTTATGATGTCGGCTGAACTTCGAAAGGGGTAGCATGTAATTCTTTGTTCGTTGGAAAGAGAAAGTTTTGGATACCCGTTACCTGAAAAGCTTGATCACTGTCAGTGAGTGCGGTTCGATTGCCGAAGCCGCGCGCCTGGAAGGCCTGACCGGCGCGGCCATCAGCCAGCGAGTCAAAGCCTTGGAGCGGCAGCTGGGTTTCGCGCTGTTGTCCCGGGCCGGTCACGAAGCCAAACCTACCGAAGCCTGCCTGTCGCTGCTGCCCAGAGCGCGCCGTATCGTTCAGGAAGTCAGCCAACTGGCCGGCGATGCGGATCTGGAAGGGCTGACCGGAACCCTGCGGATTGGCGCCATTTCGACGGCCTTGATCGGCTTGCTGCCCAGCGCACTGCAGCATCTGACACGACTGGCGCCCGGTATCAAGCCATCGATTCTGCCGGGCACCTCGCGCCAGCTCTATCAAGCCCTGCAGAGCAGCGAGCTGGACGCGGCCATCGTGGTTGCGCCACCTTTTGAACTGCCAAAACTGTTCCGTAGCCAGCGCCTGCAGCAGGAGCCTTTGGTCCTGCTGGCCCGGCCCGGTTCCACGGAAAGCATTTTCGAGTCATTGCAAAATCGGGCTTATATCAGCTACGACCCGAACTCGTGGGGCGGGCGTCATGGTCGGCAATTCCTGATCGACAACGACTTGCGTCCGGATGCCCTGTATGACCTTGACGGTCTGGAAGCAATTGCCATGCTCGTGGCCGACGGACAGGGCGTCAGCCTGGTGCCGCAGTGGTCCGGACTGGAGCAGTTAGCCCCAGGGTTAACCATGACGCCAGTGGGGGAGGGTTACGAGCGGGAAATCATGCTGGTCTGGCGTGTCCAGGCCGAGCGCCCAGGGATGGTGGATGCGTTGCTGAGGGCGTTGACGCCTGGCAAACATCAGCCTCTGTAGGAGCGCGCTTGCCTGCGATGCAGCCGACTCGGTTTGCCTGGCAAACCGCGTTATCGTTCATCGCAGGCAAGCGCGCTCCTACGGGAAAGCGTTCAATCGGGGTAGTCCATCAGAAATCGGCAGGAAGCGATTCTTTCAGCCATTTTTCCGACAGTTTATTCAGCGTGCCGTCAGCCTTGGCGGCCGCGACGATGCTGTTGATCTTGTCTTTAAGAGCCGGCTCATCCTTGCCGAAACCTACATAGCAGCCCGAGTCCTTCAGCTTGAACTTGAGCAGCGGCGGACGATGGGGATTCTGACTGGCGATCACTGCCATGGTCGAGTTCCCGCTGGCGATCAGGTCTACCTGATTGGCCAGGAAAGCGGCGATGGTGGTGTTGTTGTCTTCGAAACGCTTGATTTTGGTGCCCGGTGGCGCGATTTTCGAGACTTCGATGTCTTCCAGAGCACCACGGCTAAGGCCGACCGACTTGCCATCCAGGTCCACTGGTTTGCTCACTTCAACTTCTTTTGGCCCGTAGATGCCCATGTAGAAAGGTGCATATTTGGCGCTGAAACCGATCACTTCTTCACGCTCGGCAGTTTTGCCAAGGCTGGAAATCACCAGATCGACCCGGCCCGAGGTCAGGAACGGGATGCGGTTGGCTGAGGTGACAGGTGTCAGTACGAGCTTCACGCCCAGCTTGTCGGCGATCAGTTGCGCCATTTCGATATCCAGGCCCAATGGCTTGAGATCGGTTCCCACTGAACCAAACGGCGGGAAGTCTTGTGGCACCGCGACTTTCAACACGCCTCTGTCGGTGATATCGGACAGCGCGTCCGCTTGGGCGAATGGAATGGCCGCACAGGCAGCACTGGCGAACAATGCGCTCAACAGACAACGACGAAACAGGTTCATGGCTTCTCTCACAGTAGGGGCAATGGACAGCTGAAGCTTCCTGATCCGGCAGCGTTCAGGTGCCAGGATGCGGAGTGGGGGCAGGGGGTGCAGCAAGGTGAGTGCAATGACTGTTCTTGACGGTTGTCATGCTGTTGCCAGTGAGCTGGCTTAGGGTGCTGAGTCGAGCGCAGTGGCAGACGGTCAGCCTCGCAGTGCTCAACTAATACAGAATGTCGGTTTTGATCACAGAGCGTTAACCATTAATTTTTTGTTCATAAGCAACAAATTGTTTTGGAGTTGGGTCGTCGGTGAGAAGCAAAACGGCCCCTAAGGGCCGCGTTTGTTGCTCGCTCTGCCATCAGTCAGCAATAACCGTGGCCATTGGCGCGATACGTACGCCTGCGCTTTCCAGCAAAGTGCGCAGCTGGCTGGCCATAGTGGTGGCACCGGGTGTGTCGCCATGGACGCAGACCGTGTCGATCCGTACCGGCATACGCACACCGTCAACCGTAGTGATCGCTTGTTCTTCAATCATGCGCAGTACCCGGGCCGCCGCCAGTTCGCTGTCGTGAATGACAGCCCCCGGTAATTTGCGCGAGACCAGGTTGCCGTTAGCCGCATAGGCGCGGTCGGCATAGATTTCCCGAGCCATACGCAGCCCGAGACGCTCCCCGGCGCGCTCGGTTTCGAGGCCTGGCATCACCACGAAAATCAGTTCGGGGTCGACGGCCTTGATTGCCCGAGCCACGGCCATGGCCAGCTCGGGGTCTTCGTTGGCCATATTGCCCAGCGCGCCGTGAGTTTTTACATGTTGCAGCGGCAGGCCGGCGGCTTCGGAAAGCGCCTTGAATGCACCAATCTGGTAAATGATCTGGCGCTCGATCTGCGTTGGCGAGTCGCCGCGGATCTGCCGTCGACCGAAGCCATGGAGGTCGAGAAAGCTGGGGTGTGCGCCAACTGCCACGGATTTTTCCCGGGCGAGGGCGGCGGTATTGAACATGATGTCGGGATCCCCGGCATGAAATCCGCATGCGATATTGGCGGAACTGACGATGTCGAGCATCGCGCTGTCATCGCCCATCTTCCAGGCGCCAAAGCCTTCACCCATGTCGCAGTTCAAGTCGATCAGCATAAAGTCACCTGTGAGACGGCTAACGCCATTTTTGATTAAGTGAGGCCTAGAAGGTATCCCGCAGTTAGCAATCGGGCATCCGGGGCTATCTTTCGCGGATGCATATTGACAGAATACCTCTGGTATTCCAAAAGCATTCCATCCCTTACGGAGAATTCAGCAGTGGATACTGTGGAGCAGGGGCCGTCTTTGCGGATCGCGCCGATAGCCGATCATGCGCTGTACATTGATTTTGGCGAAGTGATCGATGTGGCGGTCAACCAGCGCGTCACTGCCCTCGCCAGGCGCGTGGCGCAGGCAGGTATCGTCGGCGTGACCGGCCTGATTCCTACTTATCGGGCACTGACAGTCGCCTACGATTGCACACGCATTCGTCAGTCCCGTCTGCGCGAGCACATGGAGCGTTTGCTGGCAGAGCCAGACGCTGCGGTCGCCCCGGTGCGCAGCTGGGAAGTGCCCGTGGCTTACGGCGGCGAGCACGGGATTGATCTTCAGTGGCTTGCTGATCATCACCAGCTTGAGCTTGAGGAGCTGATCGACCTGCACAGCGCCGTCAGTTATCGCGTCTACATGATCGGTTTCATGCCCGGCTTTGCGTACCTGGGCGGGCTGGATCAGCGGCTGCATACCTCGCGCCGTGAATCGCCACGCCTCAAGGTGCCGGCAGGATCCGTGAGCATCGGGGGTATGCAAACCGCCGTGGCGTCAATCGAGGCACCCAGCGGATGGCACCTGATCGGCCGTACTCCGGCGCGCAGTTTCTTGCCATCGCGAGACGAGCCATTTCTGTTTCAGGCCGGTGACGCGATCCGCTTTGTACCCATTGGCCCTGATGAGTTCGACGCTTTGGCAGCTCAACCTGATTACCTCCCGCAGTGGACCTGGCGCACATGAGTCGTTTGTCTGTTCTGAACCCAGGCGTGCTCACCACGTTGCAGGATCGAGGCCGCACCGGTTACGAGGATCGCGGCGTGCCGCCATCGGGTGCGTTGGATGAGTTGAGCTTTGCCATTGCCAATGCGTTGGTGGGCAACCCGGCGGGCACGGGGGCGCTCGAATTCACGCTGCTGGGCGGACAGTTTCGAGTCGGGCAGGGTGGGTGCGTCGTCGCGGTCACCGGTGACATGGAGGTATTCATCGACGATCAGCCGGTGGCGCCTTATCAATGTCACGTGCTGCGTTCAGGGGCAGTCTTGAAAGTCGGCCGCGCCCTGAGCGGCGCTCGCGGTTACCTGGCAGTTGCCGGTGGCTTTGTAGCGCAGCCGGTGCTGGGCAGCGTATCGACGCTGATGCGCGGTGAGCTGGGTGGCTTTGCGGGTCGTGCCATCGCCAAGGGCGACGAATTGCAGTTGGCGGCGCCTTCGCAATATTTGCCTCTGGCGGCACGCGAGCCCGCGCAGCGCTTTTGGCCGCAACGCGAGCATCAACCGCTGCGGGTGGTGCTGGGGCCGCAGCAGGACTATTTCGACGACAGCCAGGTCGAACGCTTCCTCAGTGAGTCCTTTCAGGTGTCCGGACAGAGCGACCGCATGGGCTATCGCATGACTGGCCCGGCGATTACTCACCTCAAGGGTTTCAATATCGTCTCGGACGCCATCAGCACCGGCAGCGTGCAGATCCCGGGCAGTGGCCACCCAATCATCGCCATGCACGATCGCCAGACAACAGGCGGTTATCCGAAAATCGCAACGGTCATTCGAGCGGACCTGGCGCGCCTGGGGCAACTCAAGCCGGGTGACTGGATGAGCTTTGCGCAGGTGACAGTCGATGAGGCGGAGACCCTGTGGTGTGAGCGTCAGGTCATGCTCACGGCTTATCTTGATGAGTTGCTGTTGCGCTATCGCCGTCGCAGTTGATGTTCAAGATGCTTAGGGCTTAGGGCTTAGGGCTTAGGACTGGGTGGCGTGAAGCTGCCACCCTGACTTTCGGTTATTTGATGATCGAGCGGATCGGCTCTTTTGGCGCGGGATCGTAACCGACCAGGTCCAGCGTCAGCCTGGCGTAGGTACCGTCGGCGTTCATGTCTGCCAGCGCCTTGTTGACTGCCGTCACCAGGTTATTTTTCCCCAACTTGAACGCGAAGCCTTTCTGGATATGGCTGACGTAGTCGTCAGTCATGACGATGGGCAGGTGGACGTGTTTCATCAGGTAAGCGGCGCTGATGGAGTCAGTAATCACTGCATCGGTGTTGTGGTTGACCAGGTCCTGAATAGCATCGGATTCAGCCTTGTAGTTTTTCAGGACGGCGCCTTTTTCTTCGGCGATGGCACTGAAGGTGGTAGAAACCTGAACGCCGACGTTTTTGCCCTTCAGGTCAGCGGCGGACTTGATCGAGGAGTTCGGCGGAGTAACCACCCGGCCACCGGATTCCAGCCAGCCGTCAGAGAACAGAATCTGCTCCTGACGGGCAGGGGTGATATCCATGGCAGCGCTGATCACGTCGAATTGATTCGCGGCAAGCCCCACAAGCAGTGCATCCCATTTGATCAAGACCGGGGTGTACTCCAGGCCCAATCGGCGCGCGACCTCTTTCATGACGCGGATTTCCAGGCCGTCAAGCTGGCCATTGGCGCTACGCATGCTGAAAGGCGCGAACGTGCCCTCGGTGGCTACCAGCAACTTGCCGGGCTTGATCAGCTCCAGCGGTTGGTCCGCATTCGCCCAGGTGCCGAACGTCAGCACCGACAATGCCGCGAACATTTGCACGATATTTCTGACTTTCATGGTCACGCTCTCTTTGCTGGTTAATGATCAACGTTGGGGTCGGTGCTGCCGTGACCAGAGCCAAAGCGGGGCGCACCGTAACCGGGCAAGGGCAGGCCGGGGCTTTACTCCATCATGTCGTAGCATCAATCAGTCAGTCAGGCTTTGGGTTTTGCGCGCTCGCTGGCCAGCAGTGAGATGAACTCGCAGAGCACCGTTGCCCCCAGCAGGGAAGTGATTTGCCCCGGCCCTTCGTACATCGGACTGATCTCGGTGACATCGCAACCGACCAGATTGATGCCGTTCAGGGCGCGCAGCAGTTGCAGGGTTTCACGAGTCGTCGGCCCTCCAGCTTCGGGTGTCTGTACGCCGGGCGCCGAGGCCGGGTCGACAAAGTCCATGTCAAAGGTGATGAAGGTCGGGCGGCCGCCGGTGCGCTCTTTGATGCGTTCAGCCAGCGCCTTGATACCCATTTCGAACATCTGATCGGTAGTCACCACGTCGTAGCCCAGGTCGATCGACTGGCTGATGTCGGTTGTGCGAAACAGCGAGCCGCGCAAGCCAATCTGGATCGAGTGGGCCGGGTCCACCAGATTCTCTTCCACTGCGCGACGAAACGGCGTGCCGGCGCTGTACAGTTTGTCGGCGAAGTATTTATCCCAGGTGTCGCTGTGGGAATCGAACTGCACCAACGCCACCGGCCCGTGCCTGGCGGCCACTGCGCGCAATTCGCCCAGGGTTACCGAGTGGTCACCACCGATACCGAACGGCACGACTCCGGCGTTGACCAGGCCGGCCACTGCCTGCTCGATACGCGCCAGGCATTCTTCTTCGTAGCCTGGTACCACCGCCGCATCACCGGCATCGGCAATGTTCAAGGCCTCGAAAATATTGATGTTGTCGCGATAGGGGCTGATCGGGCGCAGCATCACTGACATCGCACGCACCGCATTGGGCGCAAAGCGTGAACCCGTGCGGAATGCGGCACCAGAATCGGACGGCAGCCCGATGATCGCCGCATCGAGGTTCTCCAGTGTGGTCGCCAGCGGTAAACGCATGAAGGTCGGCACACCACAAAAGCGTGGCGTGGAGAGAGAGTCAGTGGGTAATACGCTCATGTGGTACTCCAAATGCTACATGGGGCAGGGCAATGACACCCAGCAGGCGTCATGGGCCCAATAACGATTGGCGGGCTCAGGCGCACAGTGCAGACCCTGTTGCCCACTCATTCCCGCAACGGGGACCGCAGAAGATGCAATTCAACGGCCAGCTTTGCGTCGCCACTTTGCATAGGGATAGACAGATCCAGCGCGCATAAACCAGTTGGTCTTCTTGGGAAGGAGGGGGAGCGTCTGGCCTCCACTGTTGAAGCCGGCTCAGAAGGCCGAATGATCGGCGAGAAATGAGGTCGTCTTATTGTCTTGCCATGAAGTGCCGGTGCGGCAGATTTGTATGCGTCGCTGGCGTCATTCACACAGTGGCGATAACTCTTCGAGCATCACTTCGCGGGCGCATTGCGCAAAGCGGCTCACCAGCCTCGACTGCGGGTGATGTGACGGGAAAAGAAGCCCGATCACAACCGGAATGCTTTCAGTGAATGGACGCGATTCGATGTCATTGATGGTCGCTTCCTCAGCCGCGGCCACTGGGTTGATCAAGCTGACGCCCATGCCTGCACCCACCAGTGCGCAAATTGACGAACCAAGGCTTGCTTCCGCAACGATGAATCGACTGACCCCGGCCTGTTCGAAGATATGGTCAATGCGTTCTCTGACAGGGCTGGTGCCTGGAAACGAGACGTAACGTTCGTTCGCAAAATCCTGAGGCGTGACGCGATCCAGTTGGGCGAAGCGATGGCCTTTTGGGAACACAGCAACACAGTTCGACGTGATAACAGGATCAACGAGGATGCCGGGCGTTTGGCCGTACAGCATGGCTAATCCAGTGCTGCACATCCCGGAGCGTATCCATTCGTTAACAGTGCTTTCATTACCGGATTGGATTGTCACCATGACCTCCGGAAACTCCAGCTTGAACCGGGCGACGGCCCTTGCCAACAGGCCTCCTGCCAGTCGAGGCATAGCCGCAAGCACTAGGCGATCCCTGCCAAACGAGCGAATTACCGCTGCAGCCGACTCCAGGCTGGACAGCCCAGCGAATGTCTTCTCAACCTCGCCGTAAAAACGTTCACCGTCTACCGTCGGCTTGAGCTTGGTGCCATGCCGCTCGAACAACGGGAACTGCGCAAGATTTTCGAGTTGCCCGATCAGACGGCTGATTTGAGGTTGTGAGGTATGCAGCTTGCGAGCTGCGATCGTCATGGAGCCGGTCATCATCACAGCGCGAAATGCTTCGATCTGGCGAAGCTTCATATGGCCTTCGCTCATATCAGTCCTGTATCTAGTAATACGGAAGAGGTATTGGGCTTAAATATATTCTTCATGGATACTTTTTGCCACTACCGATCTCCTGCTCTCGGTCAGTTCTCGACAAAAGATAAAGATGTTCTCTGTTTCGATTACCGAGGAAGGAAAATGAAAGTAATTTCAGCTGTAACGGCGCTGGCGGCATTCGTACTTGGCGCGCATGCGTTTGCAGATGGGCGCATCGACAGGATTCGTGAGTCTGGCTCAATCACACTGGGCTATCCGGAGAGCTCGGTGCCTTTCGGTTATCTGGATGCCGAGCAAAAACCCGTGGGATATACGGTCGAGATATGCGAAGCAATCACCGCAAAAATAAAGACTTCGCTCGGCCTTAAATCTCTGCAAGTGAATTACAACCCTACGGCTTCAGCGACGCGTATTCCGTTGTTGGCCAACGGCACAATCGATCTGGAATGCGGCAATACCACTAATAAAGCCGATCGCCATGCCTTGGTGTCATTCGCACCTACCACCTTTGTCGCCCAGGTCGTATTGATGGCGCGTAAGGATGCCGGGGTGGACGTGAATGATCTTTCATCCTTTCGCGGCAAAACCATTGCCGCCCAGGCAGGTGGGCAGACTTTCAAGCTCATCTCGATGCTCAACGCCAAACATAACTACGGCATCTCCATGGCACCGGCGAAGGACACCGCAGAAACCTTTCTGATGGTCTCCAGTGGCCGCGCCGCAGGCTCTGCCAACGACGATGGTTTGGCTTACGGTGCTGTTGCGTCGTCCAAAAATCCTGAAGATTTTGTAGTCGGTACTAAAGGTCTGGAGTTAGCTCCTTACGGCATCCTGGAGCCAAAGGACGATCCTGAGTTCAAGAAACTAGTGGATACCGCCGTGGTTGAGCTCATCCAGGATGGCACTGTCGCCAAGCTGTATGACAAGTACTTCACTTCGCCGATTCCGCCACGTGGCATCAACCTCAAATACCCGATGAGCGCTGCACTCAAAAGGGCGTTGGCCAATCCTACCGATTCGCCTGATCCCGCCACTTACGAGTAAGCAAAGCCATGAACTACGACTGGAGTTGGAAGATCTTTCTTGATCTGTCTTCCAATGGTGTTGATAGCTATCTGTACAACTTGCTGACAGGTGTCGGCTGGACCCTGGCACTGTCTTTGTCCGCTGGCATCGTGTCTTTCATACTTGGCTCGATGGTCGCGGTCATGCGGACAGCGCCGTCGCTGGCGCTGCACTTTGTCGGCACGGTGTACGTTGAGATCTTCCGTAATATCCCGCTGCTGGTGCAGATGTTTCTCTGGTACTTCGTCCTTCCGGAGCTATTGCCAAAGGAGTGGGGCGACGCCTTGAAACAAATGGGACAGCCCTGGGGGCAGTTCATACCTGCGGTGTTGTGCCTGAGTTTTTACGGTACCGCGCGGTTGGCGGAGACATTACGTGCAGGTATCCAGTCATTGCCGCGAGGGCAGGGGCAGGCAGGTACGGCCATGGGGCTGACGCCTGTTCAAGTTTATCTCTACGTGATCATGCCCCAGGCTTATCGGATCGTGATCCCGCCGCTGACCTCCGAGTTCATGGGGATAGTCAAATATTCGTCCGTGGCGTTGACCATTGGCCTTCTTGAGCTGACCGGACAAGCGCGAGCGATGCAGGAGTTCAGCTTTCATATATTCGAGGCGTTTTCAGCGGCAACGGTCGGTTATTTGGTCATCAATGGCTGCGTAGTTCTGATCATGCATTACGTGGAACGACATTTTGCTCTGCCCGGAAAGATTGGCTGGAAGGCACGAATGAAATTGAGCGGGAGTGCCTCATGAACTTTGATTTCGCTGCCGTAATCCAGGCCATGCCGTACCTGTTTGGGACTGGCATGACCTTTACGCTGACCTTGACCATTGCTGCCGCCAGCATGGGGTTAGTACTAGGCACGCTCTTGGCGGTGATGCGTTTGTCACCGTATCGGCTCCTGTCGATACCAGCCGCCGTGTACGTTAATACCATGCGGTCAATACCGCTGCTGTTGGTAATTTTCTGGTTCTACTTTCTGATGCCGTACATGGGTGCCTGGATAACGGGTTCTTCACGGCCAATGAATGTGGGGGCATACAAGTCGGCGATCATCACCTTCACGCTGTTCGAAGCGGCGTATTTCTGCGAAATCATGCGCGCCGGCATTCAGTCAGTATCGCGTGGGCAGATGTCTGCCGGACTAGCCATCGGGCTTACTTATGGTCAGTCCATGAAGAACATCATTCTCCCGCAAGCCTTTCGCAACATGCTGCCGTCGCTAGTGACGCGGGTGATCATTCTGTTTCAGGACACCTCATTGGTGTACGTGCTGTCGTTGACCGATTTCCTCGGCGCCGGTGCAAAGATCGGACAACGTGATGGCCGACTGGTTGAGTTATATGTGTTCGTCGCGCTGGTTTACCTGGTGATCTGCTTCAGCGCCTCGCGAATCGTCAAGCTGCTTGAAAAAAGAGCGCTTGTCGCTCGCTGAGTCTCCAACTAGTTAGTGTCAACCAAGCGGGTTATCCCAGATGATTGAATTCAATAACGTGAGCAAATGGTACGGCGAGTTCCAGGTGCTGGACAGTTGCACCACGCGTGTCACTAAAGGAGAAGTGGTCGTCGTGTGCGGCCCCTCCGGCTCAGGCAAGTCGACGTTGATCAAGACCGTCAACGCGCTCGAACCCTTTGAAAAAGGCACTGTATCGGTTAACGGAATAAGTGTGGGTGACCCGAAAACCAACCTGCCAAAATTGCGTGCGCAGGCCGGTATGGTCTTCCAGCATTTCGAACTGTTCCCGCATTTGTCTGTGACTGAAAACCTTTGCATGGGGCAAATCAAAGTGCTCAAGCGCAACCCAGAGGAAGCGAGGGTGAAAGCTCATGTGCTGCTGGATCGGGTTGGTCTGCTGGCACACAAGGACAAACACCCAGGCATGCTTTCAGGTGGGCAGCAGCAGCGCGTTGCTATCGCACGAGCCTTGTCGATGGATCCTACTGTCATGCTGTTCGATGAGCCGACTTCTGCACTGGATCCAGAGATGGTCAATGAAGTACTTGACGTCATGAGCGACCTTGCCCGCGATGGCATGACGATGATGGTCGTGACACATGAAATGGGCTTCGCTCGCCGAGTTGCCGATCGCGTGATCTTTATGGACGGCGGCAAGATTATCGAAGACTGCGTTACTTCAGAGTTTTTCGATAATGTCGAAGCGCGCAGTGACCGAACCCGCCAATTTCTATCCAAAATTCTCCAGCACTAACAGGGGTCTTCTCATGTCAGTTTTGAATGCCCTCGACTGCAGGGCGGGATCTGCGACGCCGGTTGATTTGCGTAGCGATACTGTTACCCGCCCGACCCAGGAAATGTATGAGGTCATGCAGACCGCCCCGATCGGTGATGACGGGTTGGATTTCGATCCATCAGTGCGTTTGCTGGAAGAAAGTGTTGCCCAACTTTTAGGCAAGGCTGAAGGCTTGTTCGTGCCCAGCTGCACCATGGCAAACCTGTTGGCGGTGCTGGCACAGACCGCGCGCAGCGAACAGGTTGTACTGGAGTCCAGCGCGCACATGTTCACATCAGAGCGTGGTGCCGCTACGTTTACAGGGCTGTTCTATCTCGGTGTTTCCGGATTGCGGGGGGCGATGGACCTCAATGAAGCCGAGGAGGCGCTCAAAGGCGGCAAGCACAAACTGCAGACCGGTTTGTTGGCTATGGAGACCTCCCACAACAATGCGGGCGGCGCAGTGCCTGCGCTGGATCATATGGAGCAGGTTTATCGAATGTCCAAAGAGCGAGGAGTGCAGGTGCACCTGGATGGCGCTCGGTTATTCAACGCAGCGGTCGCCTTAGGCGTAAGCGCTGAGCAGGTTGCTCGTAACGCCGATACTGTTTCGGTGTGCTTGTCGAAGGGGCTTAGCGCCCCGGTCGGCGCGGTGTTGGTTGGGTCTTCCACTACGATGGCGCAAGCGCGGCGCTTGCGTCGCATGCTCGGCGGTACTCAACGCCAGGCTGGAATTATGGCAGCAGCGGGTTTGTATGCAGTCCAGCATATGGTGGCGCGTCTGGGAGAAGATCACCGTCGGGCCAAGTTGCTTAGCGAACAAATCAACCAACTGGGACTTGCAATCAGCGCCTCGCAGCCGGACACGAATATCGTTCAGGTTGATATATCGCAAACGGGTCAGGACAGTGCGACCTGGGTGCAAATTCTTGAAGGTCTTGGATTGATGGTACGTCCATGGGGATCTGGAAAACTGCGCTGTGTAACCCATCGCCATATTGACGATAGTGATATTGAGCGGGCTGCAGAGTGCTTCAGAAGCGCAATGTCTTCGGTAGTTGTATAAGCCTGGTTTTAGAGGTTTGCCGGTAATCGAGTGGACCAGAATTGTGCTGCACGGCTGTCCACATTCACTTACCTTCGTTAGCCATTCATTCTCTTGAAAATCTAAAACCTTTGCCAGCATTGGCTTTCATGCACCCCAGAGTGTTCGTCTGAAGCGCAAGCCCTCGGTTTTAGTGGAGGAGGGCTGCCACTGCTTTCCTTAACGTCGGATCGTTAAAGGTTGTGAGCAAGCAATAATGTGAGCTTACTCTTTGACATCCATAAACTCTTTCGCCCATTCCACGTAGCTTTGAGGTTGCGTGTAGGTATGGGTTAACTCCGTGGCATTGAGATTTGACGTACTTTGTGTAAGTCCTCGCTGGGCGCGGAGGCTGTCGTAAGTTGCCTTGATCGCCGCAAAATAGGCTGCATGACCCGCGACCAGAATCCGTACTCCCAGGCTCGCGAGCCGCTGAATGTTATCAAGCTTGGGATTGCCATACGTTACCAGCATCAAAGGCACTGTCAGGCCTTCGGAGATCTGTTCGAGATGTTCAAAGTCGGCGATACCAACCATGCATATAGCGTCTGCGCCGGCCTGCTCGTAAGCCTTTGTACGTTTGATTACCGCCTCGACGGGCAAGATTGACGCATTGGTGCGTGCAATGATCGAAAGCTCAGGGTCGATGCGTGCCTCAAGAGCTGCCCTGACCTTGCCGATGCCTTCGTCAATGGAAATCAAATCCGTGGATTTTCGGCCAAATTGCGCGGGCAACAGAGTGTCTTCAATGGTGAGTGCCGCGACGCCTGCACGCTCAAGCTCTTCAACTGTGCGCATGACGTTGAGGGCGTTGCCGTAACCGTGATCAGCATCTGCAATAAATGGCAGTTGCGCGACGCGACCTATACGGGTTGCTTGCTCAACAAACTCGGTCAACGTTATCAGTGCAAAATCGGGAGCCGCCAATACCTGCAACGACGCAACCGAACCGCCGAGAATGCCTACCTCAAAGCCGAGATCTGCCGCAATTCGCGCAGACATCGGATCGAAAACAGAAGCTGTATCAAAGCATTTTTGAGAGGTCTGTAACTCTCTGAAATTGCGGCGTAGCTGTGAGTGTGAGAGTTTCGGCATGACGATTCCTGATTAATCTACGATCGCAGTATGTGAACCATGGACGGAGCCTACCACGCAACAAACGCTTGGGTTATGACGTTCCAGAATGACCCATGCGCTAAATACATAGCACGTGCGCCCAGCCAGGAAGTCAGGCTTTGCAAACAATTCCTTGCTGTCGTGAAGTGTAAAACCGCAATATTACCCAACTTTTCTTCTTAATGATGCGTGCCCAGATGCCCCACATTCCTGCACCCTTTCCCTCAAATGAGGAAGAAAGAGCCCAGTCACTAGAGCATCTCGGAATACTGGATTCTGTTCCTGAGAGAGAGTTCGACGACATCGTGATGCTAGCAAGTACCTGGTGCGACACACCCATCGCGCTGGTGTCTTTGGTTGATCGAGAGCGACAGTGGTTCAAGGCCTGCTTTGGGCTGGATGTGAGGGAAACTCATCGGGATCTGGCGTTCTGCGCTCACGCGATTCTGGAACCCGCTGATGTGCTGGTAGTAGAAGACGCCCTGCTGGATTCGCGATTTCAGGAAAGCGCGCTGGTGCTTGGCCCACCTTATATCCGCTTTTATGCAGGAGCTCCGATTATCGACGATGCAGGCCATGCGCTCGGCACCGTTTGCGTGATCGATACAAAGCCCAGAACGCTGACAGACCCGCAGCGGTCTGCGTTGCTCGCTCTCGCTCGACAGACAGCCTCACTACTGCAGTTGAGGTTGCTGAGAGATCAACGCGAGCATCGAGCAGATATTCTGGAGAAAGAACTCGCCCAGGCGAAGGCACTTAACCAACTGACAGAGGAATCCCTGCATCACGCAAGACGCATCTCCACTCTGGGGATGGTCACTGCCAGCATCGCCCACGACTTCAACAATATTCTTCAGGCGCTAAGCGCAAGCCTGCAGATGATACGGCTGCGAGCGAGGCGCCCGGATGATGTTGAGCGTTTCAGCGACACGGGGTTGCAAGCGGTCGATCAGGGGCGCCAGCTAGTCAGCCATCTGCTCGCTAGCGTCCGTCAAGACAGTCCGAATCTCGTCTGCATTGATGTTGATGCCCGGCTTGATGAAATGCGTGATGTGTTGTTTGGAGCGGTCACCGACAGTATTCAGCTGTCTTTCGACTTGTCGGCACCCAACACCATCGTCATGTGCGAAGAAGCTCAACTGAATGCAGCGGTGCTGAACCTTCTCACGAACGCGAGAGACGCGCTGGGGGCAGCGGGCTGCATCCGTATCTCAACCGCACTGGTGTTTGTTGAGGATGACCTTTCACTCTCAGAAGGTGATTACCTGGTCGTTAGCGTTACTGACAACGGGCCAGGCATTGCGACTGACCTTGCAGCTAAAATTTTTGAGCCTTTTTTCACCACCAAGGAACGAGGAAAGGGAACCGGCCTTGGCCTTTCCCAAGTACGAGAGTTTGCCGAAACCGCTGGGGGTACAGTGCGATTGGAAACGGCCCCTCAAGCGGGGACAACGGTGGCTCTGTATTTGAGAGCACTAGGTCGAACTCATGCGACCATTTATCCAATATAACGTCCCGCCAATACGGATTTTTTGAGTCGTAAAGCGGGGTAGGGCTATATGACAAGTTTGTTGCGTCGGCAGCGCTCCGAGCAATAACGAACGTCCTCCCAGGAGCGTGCCCATTTCTTTCTCCATGTGAAGGGAAGGCCACAGGTAAGGCAGGTTTTTACTGGAAGCTCACTCTTTTTCACATATATACCCAACCTTGATCTTGAGCCTTAAGGTTATCTTTAAAGCGTTTTTTGATGCGCAATCGTTTTATCGCTCACTTCTATTCAAAGCCATGATAACAATCGTAAGACCCGTATGGCTTCAGACTTAAAGGGACTCAGCTTTTCAGTTTTCCTACCCTACACAGGAATGGTGTTCGCAAGGACGGTTCTGAGCGTTCGCATTATCGTGCTGGTGCAACTCCGGCAGCTCATCATCACCATTGAACTAATCGTTGAGGCCGCCTCCCTAAGCCTTGGAGGATAGCTTCTTGCCACTAGCTTAGGTCTATCCAAGCTCCCCATTTCCAAAATAAGGTTGATAAATCATGAAGAGTGAACAGGTAGAAGGTCTTGCAGAAAAACTCGCCGGCAAAGCGCAGAGCGCGGTCGGGAGGCTTCTGGGCGATTCCAGGCTTGAAGCTGAAGGTACCGTACGTCAAGGTGCTGGCCAGCTGACCCAGACCTACGGCGATACACTGGACAGCGTGTCGACGTTTGTGAAAGAGAAACCAGTGGCTGCACTCGTAATTGGTGCAGCAGTGGGGCTATTGGTAAGCCGTTTCTTGCGTCGCTGAGCCACGGGTGACGTCGAGTTGTTCCAGTGCTTTGCCCTTCACTCCAGAGGCAAAAATCGCCAGGCTGATGGGTAGAAGACCCGCCACCACCGTGGCGGTTTTGACGAACACCAAGTCACGTTTCACCTGCTTGGTCTTGCTGCCGTTGGGGGACTGCAAGAATCGGCCAAGAGGGAAGAGCATTCTGAATCTGGCTTTCGAACTCATAGTCCCAGCCCTGATCGTCAAGCGTAACCATATACGAGAAAAGCCCCGGCACTGGCTGGTGGCGGGGCTTGGTGTGACGGAGAAACTGTCGAGGTGTCTGACGTCATTTCGAAAGTTAGCACTTCATGGGACGGATGCAAGCTGCATCGTTTCAAATCGACCCAGTGGTCGGGCGGGCCACCCTGTGGGTGAGAGAAAAAGTTCTCATGACCGAGGCTTCTGGCATGGTTTTTAGATCGGAAATAAATTCGAATTCGCGCCCGGCGTGATTATCCATGGCTCGCATGGCAGTGGAAAGTCCAGGAGACAAACAGCACACATTGATCGTCAGGGCCCCTTGGTACTACATGGTGGCCGAGAAGATTTTGTGTATGCGCTGTAGATGAAGCATTGGGCTACTGGAGCTCAGGATTCGTGCAGATTCCAAAACCTCACGCACAAATTACCGAAAATCTCAAAGCTTAGGACGGAGCCGTTTGGTAGGAATCAGATGCAATCGAGGGGCAGCGGGTTCGGTACCGACTCTTATCGAATGTCCCTGAAAGCGTGATTGAAGAAGCAGATATGCTCCGGCATCAGGTTAAGTAGAAATGCTAGTCGCCAAATGAATCCCTCGCCCGCAGTTACGGGTAATAGTAACAAAGCAGCGGACCTCGCATGCCGGCACATGATCCAACGGGTTGCAATCTCTAAACGTTTGACGCGTGCGTTCAACGAACCATTCAAAGCGTAAACACCGTTTAAATGGGACGATCATTTGAATAGAAAATCCCCTCATAGAGTTCCACTTTTTGGCCGCTCATCGGCTGCTTGAAAAAGCACTAAGCGTTTTCCAGGACAGCGTGATCGGAACTTTATCCGTCACCGTTGATGGATACTGAATGGTAACTGACTAATATTGGAGAGCCATCATGACTGCCAGTAATAAAAATCCAGGTAATTTTACGAACGACCCAGAAAAAGCGTCTGAAGCAGGGAAAAAAGGCGGCCAAGCATCGGGTGGTAACTTCGCCAACGATCCTGAAAAAGCATCCGAAGCGGGTAAAAAAGGCGAGCAACAGAGCCACGGCGGCGGCCGTAAATCCTAGGCAAGCGAAGCGGCGTTAAGCATCCACTGGCTGTAAGTGCGCCCGTCGGTCTCAGTCTAACGATCGGCGCACTTTCGTCATCACGCAGCTAGACAGCTCACTATTCGTGGTGAAGCAGACATTGGCGGAGGCCCCGTCGATAAGCGCGAAATGTTCAACTGCACGGCTGCGATACTCGGTCACTCGTTAGCATGAGTGTTTGCATCCGCACAGGGCAATCTCCCCGACTCACCTCCTGCAACTCGCTCCGCTTGATCGATACCCCTTTTTAAAGCGTCCTGAACCGTCCACTCCCGGCCAGGAACGGTCTGAATGCGTTCGACAACCGGATGTCCATCGGCGGCATAAACAGCAACTAACACCTCTACATCACCGCTCGCTGCTTCCCGCGCCCTGACTTCCACGTGACACCCGTTTTCAACTACCTGCGTATAACACTCGTCCGCCATCGCTCGCTCGGTCCATTTTTTAAATGCAGCGCCACGAATAAACATAGGTTCACCTGACTGTGTTGGACTTTGGGTCGGACTGACCTTCAGAGAAATCAATGATTTCCCGGTTACTGCAGAACTTAAAGTTAATGTCGATCAATGGTCACGCCGTTTCGCTTGTTAGACCGTTCGTCACGCCACCCGTTGATGGACTAAACCTTCAGCAGAGGTCTGCTTCAAAACAGTACGATTTCTGAATAACAAAACAGGAGCCGCTTATGTCCGCGCTGACTGCTGAAACATGCGCTTGCCTAAATTGCGTGTGTCCCGCTGATCCGAAAAAAGCACTAGAGCACAACGGCAAGTTTTGGTGCAGCGAAGCGTGCGCGCACTTACATCCCGGCGGTGCACCTTGTCCGAGCAAGGAAAACATTTCCTGCCAGTGATCCGATCTCGCCGTGAGCCCGCCATGAACACAGCGTTTTAGTTGGTTACGTAATTACCGTTCAGCACAACTGGACATTCTGGTTATGGATTAGCCACACGATGTTCGCGGGGCTGACAAGGGGGTATGCAATGAGGGCAAATTCATGGCGTTGGGTCGGATTGATGGTCATGCCGTTCTTACTGTCAGGTTGCAACTGGATCCTCTTTAATCCCAAGGGTCAGGTTGCCTTAGCCGAGCGGAACCTGATCTTTCTATCTACTGCACTGATGCTGCTGGTGGTCATTCCCGTCATCGTGATGACGTTTGTGTTCGCCTATCGCTACCGGGCGACTAACAAAAAGGCACGTTATTCGCCCCGTTGGGCCAGCTCTCACCGCATTGAGGCGGTGGTCTGGGGCGTTCCTTTGCTGATTATTATCATTCTAGGTTGGGTTACCTGGGTCAGCACCCACGCTTTGGACCCCTATCGTCCCATTGAATCGGACACCCCACCGTTGAATGTCCAGGTGGTGGCAACGGACTGGAAATGGCTATTTATCTACCCGGATCTGGGCATCGCGACGGTCAATGAGCTCGCGATACCTGAGCACACACCTGTCAGCTTCACGGTCACCTCGGACGCCGCGATGACCTCGTTTTTCATCCCCGCGCTGGGCGGTCAGATTTATGCCATGGCCGGCATGCAGACAAAGCTGCACCTGATCGCTAATGAAAGAGGTGAGTTTCGCGGCATCGCCGCGAACTACAACGGGCCTGGGTTTTCGGACATGCACTTCGCCACGCACGCCATGACGCCTGCGGACTTCGAGGGGTGGGTCGCAAAAGTTAAAAGCTCTCCCCAGTCGCTCAATCAGGACACCTACGCCGAGCTCGCCAAGCCAACGGTCGCGCATCGCGTCACCTATTACTCGGCGGTTCAGGACCGGATGTTTTTAAACATTGTGGACAAATACGAAGGCATGAACAAACGAAGCGGAACGCAGCGAGAGCAGGCTGAACGGCCAGCACTCGACAGGTCCGTCCACCGTCCGGATTTGCTGACTGAGGAGCGCTGATCATGTTTGGAAAACTGTCGTGGGATGCCATCCCGACCGATGAGCCGATCGTAATGTATACCCTGGCGATAGTCGGCCTGATCGGTATCGCTTTGGTTGGCTCGATTACGCTGAAACGTAAATGGGGCTATATGTGGCGCGAGTGGTTCACGTCGGTGGATCACAAAAAAATCGGCTGCATGTACATCATCGTCGCGCTGGTCATGCTGCTTAGGGGGTTTTCCGACGCCATCATGATGCGGACCCAGCAGGCGATGGCGTCCAGTGGAGGTCCCGGCTATCTACCCCCTGAGCATTACGATCAGATCTTCACCGCCCATGGCGTGATCATGATTTTTTTCATGGCCATGCCGTTTGTGGTCGGCCTGATGAATATTGTGGTGCCGTTGCAAATCGGTGCCCGTGATGTGGCCTACCCATTCCTCAACGCGCTCAGCTTCTGGCTGTTCGTCGTGGGCGCGGCGCTGGTAAATATATCGTTGGGCGTGGGGGAGTTTGCTCGCACAGGCTGGGTCGCCTACCCACCTTTATCCGAGCTGGCCTATAGCCCCGGCGTCGGGGTCGACTACTACATCTGGTCGTTACAGATATCAGGTATCGGGACATTACTGACGGGCGTCAATTTCTTCGTGACCATTTTGAAGATGCGCACCGAAGGCATGACCCTTTTCAAAATGCCAGTGTTCACCTGGACCTCGTTGTGCACCTCGGTGCTAATCCTCGCCGCGTTTCCCATCCTGACCGCGACGCTGCTGATGCTGACTGTGGACCGCTATCTGGGCATGCATTTCTTTACCAATGAGGCGGGTGGCAACCCGATGATGTACGTCAACCTCATTTGGGCCTGGGGGCACCCGGAGGTCTATATCTTGATCCTCCCGGCGTTCGGCATATTCTCGGAAATCGCAGCGACTTTCAGCAGCAAGCGTCTATTTGGCTACATATCGCTAGTCTGGGCGACCATTGCCATCACCATTCTTTCTTTTATCGTTTGGCTCCATCACTTTTTCACCATGGGCGCGGGGGGTAACGTCAATGCCTTCTTCGGCATCATGACGATGATTATCGCTGTGCCTACCGGGGTAAAAATCTTCACCTGGTTGTTCACTATGTATCGAGGACGGGTGCGTTTCGAGACGCCGATGCTATGGACACTAGGCTTCATCGTCACTTTCAGTATCGGCGGGATGACTGGCGTATTACTGGCTGTGCCAGGGGCCGACTTTTTGTTGCATAACAGCCTGTTTCTGATCGCTCACTTCCACAACGTCATCATCGGCGGCGCTGTGTTCGGCTATATGGCGGGCCTGACCTATTGGTTCCCCAAAGCGTTCGGATTCCGCCTCAACGACAAGCTGGGACGCATCGCATTCTGGTGCTGGTTGACTGGCTTCTACTTCGCGTTCATGCCGTCGTATGTGCTCGGTTTCATGGGCATGACGCGACGTCTAAACCATTTCGATAACCCGGCCTGGCAACCCTGGCTCCTGCTGGAGCTGGTCGGTGTGGGGATCATCCTGTGCGGCGTTACCTGTCAGGCCTTGCAGTTGTACACGAGCATTCGAAACCGCCACGAGTATCGCGATGTGACGGGCGATCCCTGGGACGGCCGCACTCTGGAATGGGCCACCGCGTCGCCCCCGCCGGTTTACAACTTTGCCGAGCAGCCAAAAGTCGACGATCTGGATGCCTACTGGGGCATGAAGGAGCGGGGTGCCAGTACGTTAAGTCACGCGGACTATAAAAGTATCCATATGCCCCGCAACACGGCTGCGGGTCTGGTTATCAGTGTCTTTGCCTTGATTTGCAGCTTCGCGTTGGTGTGGCATATCTGGTGGATGGCGATCTTTGGTCTGGTCGGTTCTGTCATCGCCCTTGTTGTGCGCAGCTATGACGAAGACACCGACTATTTCATCTCCGCCCACGAAGTGGCGCGGATTGAAAAAGCCCATCTCAAAGACTTGGCAGAGGCTTAATCCATGACCAACATCGTGCTTGAAAAGGATATTGCTCATAGTCACGAGCAAGGCCATGAAGATGCCGGATCGTTGCGGATTTTCGGTTTCTGGATCTACCTCATGACCGACTGCATCCTCTTCGCGACCTTGTTCGCCGGCTACGCCGTGCTGCGCGACAGTGTTGCAGGCGGCCCGTCCACGGTGGACATCTTCGAGCTCCCCTATGTATTGGCCGAAACCATGCTGCTGTTGTTCAGCAGCATTACCTACGGTTACGCCATGCTGGCAATGAACCGCAACGAGCCCGCCTATGTGATTCGCTGGCTGGGCCTGACGTTCTTGCTGGGTCTGGGATTTCTAGGCATGGAGGTCAATGAGTTTCATCACTTGATTCAGCAAGGAAACGGGCCCGATCGCAGCGCCTTCTTGACAGCGTTTTTCACACTGGTGGGCACCCACGGTGCTCATGTCGCCACTGGGTTGATATGGATGGCGGTATTGATGATTCAGGTGGGCAGTAAAGGAATTGTCAGCAGTACCTCAACGCGCCTGAGCTGTCTGAGTCTGTTCTGGCATTTCCTCGACGTTGTCTGGATCTGTGTGTTCACGGTTGTTTATCTCTTGGGAGTGGTCTGACATGTATACCCAAAGTCCCGTGCACAGCAGTGCTGGCACCACCCATGGAAGCAGCCGCTCGTATCTGGTCGGCTTCATCTTGTCGATCTTTCTTACCGTCATCCCGTTCATCCTCGTGATGTATCCCGCCCTGCCGCGTAACGTCACGGCCTGGCTGGTGGTGGTCATAGGCGCGATCCAGATCCTTGCTCACCTCAAGTATTTCCTGCATCTGGATACAGCGGCGGAGCAGCGATGGAATCTGATCGCGTTGCTTTTCTCCGCCGTAATCATCCTTTTGCTGGTTGGACTTTCGCTATGGATCATGAGCAGCATCCATCACAACATGCTGGCGCACTGAGGCAGCGCATCGCGCCCCTAAGCGCAATCGTGCAGCTGACGAAGCCCGGGATCATCTTCGGTAATCTGGCTTCGCTGCTGGGAGGGTATTTTCTCGCCACTGATGGCAGGCCTGGGTCACTCTTCAACCTGGCTGCGATCGCAGTCGGTACCTCGCTGGTCATTGGCTGCGGGTGTGTCATCAATAACTGTATTGATCGCGACATTGATCGGCGGATGGTCCGTACCTGTCATCGTGCCCTGGCTATTCGGGCGATCTCCGTTAGATCGGCTGCGTGCTACGCATTCGCACTGGGTGTCGCAGGCTTTTATATATTGTGGCTGGGCAGCAATCTGCTTGCCTGTGGACTAGCAGCCAGCGGACTGGTCATCTATGCAGGACTCTACAGTTGCTGGCTCAAGCGGCGCTCTCAATGGGGGACGTTGATCGGTAGCCTGTCCGGGGCGATGCCGCCCGTGATCGGATACTGCGCCGTCAAAGGGGCGTTCGACCCGACAGCCTTGCTTTTGGTTTTGGTGTTCTGCCTCTGGCAAATGCCGCATTCACACGCCATCTCGCTCATGCGAAGAGACGACTTCCGGGCAGCGGGTTTGCCGTTGTTGACCCAGACTGTGGCCAGGCAACAGATCATCATTTACATGCTTTTTTTCGTGCTCAGCGCGACGGTGCTGGGCGCTGTCGCCCATCTTAATTTCATTTATTTCGGTGTGGTTTTCGGGCTGGGCGGCTATTGGTGCTCGGTGGCTTTTCAAAATCCGCCGGTCAAAGAACAGCGCGGGTGGGCCCGACTAGTATTTGTTATCTCGATTCTGCAGATCATGGCTCTGAGCCTCGCCATGTCGTTAGGGTCTGCCTGGTTTGAGCCATCGCTGTTACCGAGGTAGTAGCCCACGCGTCAGCGCCTGCCAACTACGTCGTAATTCGCCAGGGCGCGCTCGGTGTTTAAGGCGATTACAGGAACGCAACGTACTGAACGGGTTCTGACGAGACGATCAACTTCGAATCTTCCAGTTTGAAAATCGATTTTTTCATCAGACTCGACCCACCGCAGCTCATCCCCGACTTCACCTGTCCTGGCTTGGTTTGGAATAGCTTCTGTCGTAGTGCTCCTAGCTTTTATAAAACTCCTGCCATCGACCCTTATCCAATGTAATACCGCACTTGAGATGGGTGCATTGACAGATCGAGGCATGACTATGGTTAACCAAAAAACAAATCCTGCGAAAAGCATTCCTGCCGATAATGAGAATGAGCTGACATCGGCCCTACCTGATCATTCGCGCTCACCAACCCAATCGGCGACTGAAGGGGACTTGGTCGACAGTGATCGTGAAACTCTGGGAGAACAAAACGCTCCACCGAGCGTGAGCGAAGACGACATCCGCCAGCGCGCTTACGAACTGTGGGAGTCGAGCGGTAAGCGAGATGGCGCTGAGGATGAGTTTTGGCATCGAGCTCACGATCAGTTACAGGCGGCCTTCCAACGGGGAGAGTGAAAGTCTCATTGATGCCGATCGAACTCGCGATTATCCCCACCATGGCCATGAGCAGAACCTCATGGCCGTTTCTGGATTTATTCTCTTTACGACGTAGTCGGCCTGCGCCGTTTCGCTTGCCTGAAGGCGAGTAGAGCGGGTCAAGGATGCAGCTACGGTCATTCGTCTACAATCAACAAATTGCCATTGAACTGTCGTGGCAAAACCGTATAAAAACGGAAGGGCAAGTTGACAGGGTGGCGAGCGTTTCGCGTCACGGCACACATGCTTTTTCACTGCAAATGCTTCGATCGCTGGAGCTTCAACCCGTAGGGAACCGTCAGTTTAATGAGCAATTCATACGAGATAGAGCTTCTGAGCGTCAAGCTCGAACTGCAAGCAGCCACTGACGAGTACATGCGCCTTGTCAGGCAAAACGCAGCATTTGGTCCGCAATGGAGGGCGGCGGGTGAACGTCATGCTCGCGCAGTGGCGAACTGGCGCCGGGTGGTCACGCGCCCAAGTGCGCCCACTGTCAGCATCGCGGCGCCTCGGGATATCGATCAGATTCATTTGATTGCGAGGGGTGTCGCCGGTTAAGCGTGGATGCAATAGCTGACGCAGGCAGCGTTAATTTGCGGCTGTTCAACCGCATGGATTATCCCCGCGGCCAGTGCTTGCTGTGGGTCGATGATGCGCGGTGCTGCGGTCAGGTACTTTTCGATGTCCAGCGCTTCACGCGCATCAACGGTGCGCTCGGCGACAATTCTCGCGTACAGCTGCAAGTCGTAATCCAGGCTCATCGCGTACTCTGACATCCGTGAGTGATCCACCGAACCACTTACGTGCCAGTGAAATGGGTGGAACAAAAATTTACTGTGCACGCACGCTGTGCGCCGCTCACCGGCCAGAAAGACAATGTTGCCCATCGATTCGACCGTGCCGAGATTATGCGTGTGCACCGGAATGGGCAGCGAAAGCAAAAAGTTGTACATCGTGAAGCCGTAGCTGCATTCGCCGCCCATGGTCGCGATGTTCACCGCGAGGCACGAGGCACCGCGTTCGATTGCCAGCGAAGATTTATCAATCAGTTGGCCGCACGTGGCGGAAGTGATGGGGGCAGTGAAATTAATGACGTGCATCGTCATGGTTACCTCCGGTTCTCAGATTCGGCAGCCTCAGAAGCGAGCGCGGACCTTACGTAATCCGACAGCTCAATGACGCTGAAGGGTTTGGAAAGCACCTTACCTAACGTCAGTCCCTCGGTAATGCCCTCTGTTTTGGTATAGCCGGTAATGAACAGTACTTTTAGCTGAGGGCGCTGTGCCTTGAGCATCTTCGCCAGCGCGAGGCCGTTTACCGGCCCTGGCAGACCGATGTCAGTTATCAGCAAATCAAGTCGCTCCAGCTTTTCGAACTGCTTCAGCGCCGATGCACTGTCAATGGCTTCATGCGGGGCATATCCCTGATCGGCCAGCAGTTCGACGGCGACCTCACCCAGGCCCGTTTCGTCGTCAACCACCAAAATGACTTCGCCATTGCCCTTGTGCGATGGCGATGACGATGACGCAACGTTCGTCAGTGCCTCACGCGTTTTGTCAGCGTTGCGCGCATCCAGCGGAAAATACATCGAGATGGTCGTGCCGACATTCAGGGCACTGTTTATGCGTATCTGTCCGCCGGACTGCTGGGTGAAACCATAAATCATCGAGAGACCCAACCCGGTGCCCTGGCCTGGTTTCTTGGTTGTGAAAAACGGATCGAACGCGCGGCTGAGGACATCTTCACTCATCCCACAACCATCATCAGTAACAGAAATGAGCACGTAGGGGCCCGGCTGCATTTCCTTATCCGTGCCGTTGTGTTCGCCGATGTCCAACCGCTGGGTGCGCAGGGTTAATGTGCCACCGGCAGCCATGGCGTCGCGAGCGTTGATGGCCAGGTTCAGCAGGGCATTTTCCAGCTGATTGATGTCGCAACTGATGCAACCCACCGACGCGAGGTTACAGCGGACCACAACGTCGGGGCCCATCGTGCGGCGAATCATGTCTTCGAGCCCGGCAACCACCTCGTTGGGGTCTACCACCTTCGGATCAAGCGGCTGCTGTCGTGAAAACGCAAGCAACCGCCCCGTCAGCGCGGCCGCTTTCTTGACGGACGTCAGAGCCAGCGTTTGATACCTCTCGATATCCGCCACGCGCCCGGCTGCGATGCGCAGTTGCATCAGCTCAAGACTCGTCGAAATGCTGCCCAACAGGTTGTTGAAATCGTGGGCGATCCCGCCAGTAAGCTGTCCAACGGCTTCCATCTTCTGGCTCTGCCGCAGCTTGGCTTCGGCGGCTTCGCGCTCTCGCTGTTCTTCCTGCAACTGTCGGGTGCGTTCGGAAATCCGCGCCTCCAAGTTGTCATTCCAATCCCTGAGGGAAGCTTCAAGCCGAACGCGTTCGCTGATGTCCTCCACGGTGCCATACCATTGCTGGCAATGGCCCGCCTCATCCAGTTCAGGGTAGGCCCGCACCTGATACCAGTCGTATTTCCCCGTCTTTTTCTGCAAGCGGACTTGCACATCAAAAGGCGTCAGGCTGTCCAGTGAGGCGTTCCATTGCCTGACGATCATCGGCATGTCGTCCGGGTGGGTAAAGTGTCGCCACCCTTGGCCCATGGTTTGTTCGCGCTCCAGGCCCGAGAAGTCTGCCCATCGAGCATCAATGGAAGTCACGGCGCCTTTGGCGTCTGCCGTCCAGGGGATCTGCGGGTTCAACTCAACGGCGCGGCGAAGTCGTCGCTCGCTTTCCCGAAGTTTTGCTTCTGCTTCCTTGAGCGCATCGGTGATCCGGAACCGTTCGAAACAGGCGGCAATCAAGCTTGCGTAATTACGCAGGAAATCCACATCGCTCTCGGTGAATGCGCGGGGCGTACGACTGTCCACCTCGAAAATACCGATGGGCGCTTGGTCACGGGGCGCGTAAACGGTGACGTTGACGAACGCGGCGACGCGATTGTCGATCTGGAAGGGATGGAGGCTAAAGCGATTCTCAAGTGCGGTACTTTGTGAGATCACAGGATGCTCGACGCTCAGGGAATACCATTCGGGGGTGTCGGGCTCCAAGGCAAGCGTCTCCTGTCCGACCACGCCGGCCGTCCAGCCTACGCCACTGCGTACCCACATCAGACGCTTGTCCACATCGATCTGAATGAATTTTGCGAGATGGGTTTCCAGCCCCTCACCGACACCTCTGCATGCGGCCTCAAGAATTGAGTCAAGATCCTCACCGATAACGGCTTGCTCTCCAAATTCGGCAAGAATCCGCCGTTGGCAGAGCAACTGGCGCTCCATCGCTGAATTAGCCATCGATTTGCCTCGTGTTCTCACCCGGTCTCAGAGATTTCAAGTAAACGCAGGTATGGCAGTGTGGACGAGCCTGCCGGCTCGAATAGCAGAAATAATAACACCCTGAAGACATGCCGCACCGGACGGTCGGATAGGACTGGCAGGTTTGCGCGTCATGCTCAGGGTGCTCGTCACGAAGCAGGGGAGCCAGGCTCCCCTGAGGCTGGGTCAGGAATCACTCCGGCCACCACCATGGCTGCTCTGCCCACCTTTGCGTCCTGCCTCGGACGCTTTCTCGCGGTCATTAGCAAAATTCCCGCCGCTGTTCTGGCCACCTTTGCTACCCGCTTCGGCTGCACGTTCAGGATCATTCTTGAAGTTGCCACCGCTGTTCTGGCCACCTTTACTGCCGGCCTCGGCTGCGCGTTCCGGATCGTTCTTGAAGTTGCCACCGCTGTTCTGACCGCCTTTGCTGCCGGCCTCGGCTGCGCGTTCAGGGTCGTTCTTGAAGTTACCGCTGTTTTGATCGCCTTGGTTATTCTGTGCCATTTGATTTTACCTCGCGTATGGATGATGAGGGTGCGCATCAAATCATCGCTATAGCGCTTAATCAGTCACTAATGACTGCCCTCATAGTGGGGGGCAGGGCGACTGCCATCATTGCGGCAGTCGTGCTCGAGCAGGGCAGTACTGCACCGCCGTTCTGCGGCCCCGTTGGACGAGCGTTTTTCATAGACTTGTCGATGTATTCCAAATCGACCGGATGCCATAGGCTCACTGAGAAGTGATGTTTCGCTATGTTCAAAACGACTACTTAGAGTGCCTTTCTTAACTTCCCCGGTCGTTGCGTTCCGGTTGTCTGAAATGTAGCGATCCACGATTGGATACCTCGGCGTGTTAATGAAAAACGCTGCAGGGTTATTGGGATTTGCGACCACCACCGTGGCTGTTCTGACCGCCTTTTCTGCCAGCCTCCGAGGCTTTTTCGTGATCGTTGGCGAAGTTGCCCCCAGAACCCTGCCCACCTTTACGGCCGGCTTCAGATGCTTTCTCACGATCGTTTGCAAAGTTCCCTGGATTCTTATTACTGGTTGTCATAATAGCTCTCCGATATCAGTTTGCTGTTGCGTTCATGATCCATCGTTGATGACGGATACTTGTGTGATACGCAGGAGTAGAAAAATGCTTACTTGATTTTTACAGCGGCCGATGAACGGTTGCGCACTTAAAAACTTGTACAAAGTGCCGCTTTGATTAATGGTTTTGTATAGGTTATTCGTAGCTGAATGAGTGGAGCCAAGAGGAACTAGTGATAAAGCTAAAATCCGGCCCTGTTGCCAAGCGCGGTAATGCTTTCACTCTGTTGTTAAAACGAGCGCTTGCCAAGGTTAAAGAGTTGCGTAGGAGGATGTCCGATGCGGCGGTCGGGGCAGCATCGGACACCAGCGTCTTAGAGGCCTTTATGGCTTAAACACAGCGCGTAGGCAGTGCTCGGATTTTTCCTTGAACATCATGTAGCCCTCCGGAGCGTCTTCGAGGCTCATGGGGTGGGTTAGCAAGTAGGAAGGGTCGAGCTCGCCTTTCTGGATGTGTGCAAAAAGCGTGTTCGCGTAGCGCTGGCCCGGCTGCTGCCCTGACTTGAGGGTCAGTGCCTTATTGACAATCGCGCCCATCGGGAACTTGTCCAACAGGCCCCCGTACACCCCGACCACGGAAACGGTTCCACCTTTGCGGCAGGCACGGATAGCTTGCCGGAGCACAGTGCCGCGTTCGGTGTGCAAGCGCAGCATCTGTTTGGCCTTGTCGTAGGCATAATCTATCTCTGTGCCGTGGGCTTCCATGCCGACGCAGTCGATGCATCGATCGGGTCCGCGTCCTCCTGTCAGTTCAAGCAGAGCCTCATGCACGTTGGTCTCTTCATAATTGATGGTGATCGCTTTGCCATGCTCGCGGGCCAGGCGTAGCCGGTCGGGGTACCGATCGATGGCAATAACACGCTCGGCGCCCAGGAGGTAGGCGCTGCAGATCGCCATCTGACCTACGCCGCCACAACCCCATACGGCCACCGTGTCGCCTGGTCGAATGTCGGCGTTGTCCGCCGCGAAATAACCGGTGGGTGCCGCATCGGAGACAAAAACAGCCTGCTCGTCACTCACCCCCTCGGGCACTTTGAACAGGTTGACGTCGGCGTAAGGCACCCGGATGTAGGTCGCATGGCTGCCCGGGTAGCCACCGAACGCATGGCTGTAGCCGATGATTCCGCAGCACGGCTGACCGTAAGCAATATCAGTAGCAGAGGGATTGGGGTTGGAGTTATCACAGCAGGAGAAGTCCGAACGCTGACAATGTTCGCAGTTCCCGCACCCAATGATGGAAATGGTGATGACCTTGTCGCCTTTCGACAGCCCGTTAACGCCCGGTCCCACCTCGACGATCTCGCCCATGAATTCGTGCCCGATGATATCCCCAGGCTTCATGGCCGGCACGTAGCCGCCCAGTAAGTGCAGGTCGGAGCCGCATACAGATGACAGCGTCACGCGAATAATGGCGTCACGAGGATTAAGGATCGAGGGGTCGGCAACGTTGTCCACCTGAAGACGATTAGGCCCTTGCCAAGTCAGTGCGCGCATCAGAACACCCCCCGTTCAACGGCTACGCCGGTTTTTATTGAATCCGGACCGTGGGAGGGGGCTGCCTCGTTTTCCGATTCTCCATGCAAATAGAAAAAATCGTTGTCGTCATCAGGGCGTAGCCGCGAAGTGCTGACTTCTCCTGTCTCCATCTGCTGCTTGACTGCCTGCAGGGCATTCAACAGCGCTTTGTCCGAAAACGCGCTGATCGCCCGTGCGATGCCATAGCCGATCTTGCCGAACGATGGCTTGCACACCACCACCGCCTTGACCTGAGTGCCGCGACTACCGGCCGCTTCGCTCAGATGCACCGAGACGTCGTGCTGCCATCGGGTGCCCTCGGGCGTGTGCCACTGCAACTCGTCTGGCGTTTCGGTTGGGACGCTGATCAGCGTCCATTGAAGCTTGCGACCGACCGGTGCGCGAACGGTCCAGCAGGTTCGGTCAGGGCCGAGCGACTCGACGCTTTCTACCCAGCGCAGCAGTGCGCCGACCTTCTCGGGTTGAACGAGGAAATCCCTGACTTCGTCCAGCGGGCGGCTGATGGTCACGCTTCGGCTCAGCGCCTCGCTGATCGGCCAGTCGTGCTCGGCGCTGAAGCGCTGCTCGAAGGGGGTCGGCGTCAATGCATGCTTCAGGGCGCAATGCCCCGTTGCTCCGCGTAATACCCCGTAGGCGCCCGCGACTATCTGCACCAAGCCTCCCAGTCCACCACGCCGCAGCCCGTTCACTACGAGCGCAGTGCCGGCTGCAAGCGAGAGGCCGCGCTCCATAGAGGTCATGGCGCCTGGAGTGGCGACCTGTTGCCGCGAGTGCGTTGCGATTAATGGTTGTTCAGACATATTAAGCATCCTGAGTCATGAACACAGCGAAGCAGGCGCGTACAGCCCACAAGCAACAGTTTCCAAGCGTCCTGTGTCGCTGAGCTCCGGTTAACGTTTGGCGTACGCATCAGGCTCCGGCAATGTTGAGTTGACGAAGCCAAAGAAGAGGCAAGCGGTCGCCAGTCTTAGAGATAGAAGAGTTGTTGGGATGTGTGGTTCAGCGCACCCAAGCCGCCGCCGGATGAACGGCGGCCCGCACTGCCGAGCGCGGGTCTCGATCTCTTCCGCTTGGCACTATCGATGCCGCCGGGACAATGAATAAATATGCCGAACAGAGGCATGGGCCAGTCCGTCAAATCTGTATCAAGACGGAGGTGTTTATGAGCAGCACATTTTTATCCACACTTGAAATACGCTATTTGATCGAGCGCGCGTTACTGCCGGATCTCTGCAGTTGCGAGTGCACGGACGGGCGGACGTTACAAGTCACGCTTCAAAAACTGGACGACCCCCGGCAAAGGGTCATATTGAATGGAATTCCTTTGGAGTCCCTGCAATCCAGCCGCGCCCTGGCCAACGTGATTGGCGAAGCGCGCTATCTGCTGATGCAGAGCGCGACGCAAGGCCAGCGGGTCAACAGTTAACGTGCGCCGCAGAGTGAAGCGGGACGGTCAAACTTCAGAGGAGTCCTCGACCCGACGATATTTATCGATTTCGTTGTCAAGTGATCCGATCAAACGCATCAATGCCTCGACGTGGCTATCGAGTTGCTTGCCAGCGAGCTCATACTCGGAGGCAACCTCGGGACGATCGGACAGCTCAGCAGCGGCGACCTGGCGGTCAAGCAACGCCTTTTTCTCGTGCAACGAGCGAATGGCGACCCAGAGCGCTTCCTCGATCACGACGTCCTGTTGTAGCGCCAACGTCTTGACCGTATAGCTGTGCCCGGTGTGACAACGGAACCGAGGCGGCGCAAAGCCCATCTCCCACAAACCCCCGCCGCATTCGGGGCAGGTCAGGTTCGAAATCTGACCATGTTTGCCCAGCTGCTTGACCGAGACAGTTCCGCCCTGCAGGCATATCTCGTGTTCCGTTTCATATGGTTCAATACGACGGGGTTCCAAGGGCGCGGTACCAGCCTCATCAGGCTTGCGCACCAATCCATTCAGGCACTTACCGATCTCGGCCAATGGCAGGCAGTGATCAACCGACGCGTACCGTAAAGCGCTGGAGGGCATGCTCGGTGCCTCGGCGTCGGCAGGGTCCTGCACGACGGTGACGCCGCCGCTCGCTTTTATCGCCTGTAGACCCACAGTCCCGTCGTCCAGGTCGCCCGTCAGCACTACACCGATGACCGCGCGTCTCAACGTAATTGCCGCAGAGCGGAACAACGGGTCGATCGCGGGGCGGGAGTGGTTCTCTTTCGCTCCCCGCACAAGGCGCATGGCTGAGCCGTCAAGCAAGAGGTGCAGATCGGGAGGTGCGATGTAGATGTGACCCTCAAGCGGCGCCTTGCCGTCCTCGGCAAAGCTGACCTGCATCGAGGTATGGGCCTCAAGCAATGTAGGCAGCAGGCTGTGCTGTTTGCCAATGTGCATGGTCACAAGCACTGCTGCCGGCAGGTTGGCAGGCAATTGCGCGACTACAGCACGCAAAGCGGCGAGCCCGCCGCTCGAGGTGCCGATCACAATGAAGCGGCAGGCAAGACGGGCAGCATCGTTTGGGTGGGGCATTGGATATTGTCCTTCCAGTCCGTGTTCAGCGGCGCGTCCATGCCATTCATCATGCGCACCACATTCAATATTCATCAAGGCATCGTCACGCCAACTGAGAGGCGTCACACGACGGTGCCTCCTCTATCAAGAGGAGGCCAATGTCATTCATCCTTTGCTATGTTCAGGGGAGGAGGGGGAACGGACAACGCCGCGTGGCCCTGTAACACCCCAGATCGCCCATCCTATTACCGGAACGATCAACACCAGTGCGGCCCATGCAGTCTTGACCGATCCGCTTTTGTTACTTCGAGAGACGCTGTAGATGATCCAAGCGTCAATGAGCAATATGATGATCAGCATTGCAATCGTGAAGAGGGGGATTTCCATGTGAGCAACTCCTACCGATATTTTAGTGAAGACCTATACGGAGCTCGTTAGTCTTCAACAACGCGCTGATTAAGTGACGAGCGGCAGGGCTCTATCATGAGGGTCAGGTAACAAGTCACTCTGCCAAGACCGTTGGGTGTGACTTGGCTATTTGCTCAACTGATCACTACGTCAGTTAGGCCTTACGATGACTCGGTAACCGTCCCGTCATACCAACATGGGATAGCATCGTCTGGCAGTACGCTTGCGCAACATAGGGGTTACGGCCAAGTACTAACGAGTGCACGGCACTGCGCAGTAGTTTCACCGCGCCGCTCATGCACGGCGCACACCCGTTACTGTTTGATTAGCGGCCAACGTTTGGCTGGACGCGCTTCTCAATACCACCCAATATACTAAGATACATCTAGCATTCCTTCGCCGATCACACGTGGGAATCCTTTAGAAGGAAGGCCCATGTCGCACGAAACCAAACCCCAGCCAAGCCGCCCTGTGCAGGCTGGCAAACTGCCCAGCCATTTGTCTTTTCCGGTTGTAGGCATCGGTGCATCGGCGGGTGGCCTGGATGCCGTCAGACGGTTTTTTGAGCACATGCCGAGCGACAGCGGCATGGCGTTTGTCGTGGTCTTTCATCTCTCTCCGGACCACGAAAGCAGTGCCGCAAAGCTCATCGGCCAGATGACCATGATGCCGGTTATTCAGGTGGAGTCCTCCCTGCCCATTGAAAAGAATCACGTCTATGTGATCTCTCCGGCGCAGTACTTGTCGATGAATGACGGCTATCTGCGCATATCGCCTCAAGGTCCACGGCGTGGGGCACATGTCACCATTGATCTGTTCTTCCGCGACCTGGCTGATGTGCACAGGGAAAGAGCGTTCTGCCTCGTACTTTCCGGCGCTGGCGCAGATGGCGCTGTCGGCCTTTCACGAATCAAGGAACAAGGCGGCGTTACGCTTGTTCAGTCCCCGTCGGATGCCGAGCACGATGGCATGCCGCAAGCAGCGATCCGAACCGAGATGGTCGATTTCGTGCTGCCCGTAGTTAATATGCCGCAGAAGTTGATGGAGCTCTGGGAAAACTCACGGCACATACAGTTGCCTGCGTCCAATGACTTGGAGGCATATGCCTTAGCACCTCAAGATGAACGGTCCGTGGCGGTTGCAGAGCAAACATTGCATGACATTCTCGTCAAGTTACGCGCCGGCACCGGGCATGACTTCAAGCACTACAAGCGTGCCACGGTCTTGCGCCGGATCGAGCGCCGCATGCAAGTCACCGCGCAGCCAACGTTGGCCAGCTACTACGACTATTTGGCCGCGAGCCCTTCCGAAGTCAAAGCGCTGCTGGACGACATGTTGATCGGCGTCACCAACTTCTTCAGGGATCGTGAGGCCTTCGATGCGCTCGAAAGGGACGTCGCTCCGCAACTGTTCTCTCGCTATGCTGATCACCCTGACCAACATGACCTGAGGATTTGGTCAGCGGGCGCCTCCACGGGCGAGGAGGCTTATTCGCTGGTCATGCTGTTATCGGATCACAAGGCGAGCGTTGGTTCGGATCTCGGGATACAGGTGTTTGCCAGCGACATCGATGACAGGGCGGTATCGGCCGGACGTGCAGGGTTATATCCACAAGCCATCGTGACGGACATCTCGCCGACGCGACTGCGGCAATACTTCACCAAAGAAGATGACCGCTACCGCGTGCGCAAGGAAGTGCGCGACAGCGTGCTGTTTGCCAAGCACAGCCTGCTGACCGATCCGCCGTTCTCGCAGATTGACCTGATCGTCTGCCGCAACCTGCTGATCTACCTTGATCGGGAAGTGCAACGCGAAATTCTCCAGATGTTCCACTTCGCCCTGAACCCCGGCGGCTTCCTGTTCCTGGGCAGCTCCGAGTCGGCTGACCTGTGTCAGGAATTGTTCAGTGTTGTGGACAAGAAAAACAGAATATTTCGTGCACGCACCGGCGCCATACCTTCACATCGCATGCCCACGCTGCCACGCGGCGGCTATGCCCAGGTGACATCCGCCCCGAGACCGCCTTACGTCGAACCCGTGCGCAAGCCTTCCATTGCATCGATTCATCAGCGGGCGCTGCAGCAGTTTCTGGTGACGCCGAGCATTCTGGTCAACAACCTCGCCGATGTGCTGCACATCAGTGACGGGGCGGGTCGCTACCTGCACCATGTCAGCGGCGAGGTCACCCGTAATCTGTTGTCGCTGATTGTTCCGGACCTCAGGCTGGAACTCAGGACTGCAGTGTTCCAGACACAGCAGACAGCGCTGCCAGTCAAGACCCGCCCGGTCATGCTTGGCAGGGACGGGCGGCATTTCCAGGTCGTTATGACGGCGTATCCGTTCAGCGACGAAATAAGCGACATGGAATGCATTCTGGTTGTCTTCGCTGAAGACGAGGTGGACGCCAAAGACATCAGCGAAAACCCCAAAACGCAATCCGAAAACCAAATGCTCTCCAATCTCGAACGTGAGCTGCAGCGCACCAAGGTACAGCTGCAAGACACCATCGAGCATTCCGAGATTTCCAGTGAGGAACTCAAGGCCTCCAACGAGGAAATGCAGGCGGTCAATGAAGAGCTTCGTTCCGCCACTGAGGAGCTCGAAACCAGCAAGGAAGAGCTGCAGTCCATCAACGAGGAACTGCTGACGGTCAACTACGAGCTGAAAATCAAGGTTGAAGAGACAGATCAGGTCAACGATTACCTGCGCAACCTGATTTCATCGACCGACATCGCCACCGTGTTCGTTGACCGCAATTGCTGCATCAAGTGGTTCACGCCCCGCGCGACCGATATCTTCAGCATGCTCACTGTCGATACCGGGCGGCCGCTAATGGACATCACTCACCGTCTGAACTACGACGACATGATGAATGACGCCCTGAAAGTGTTCGAAACCCTGAATGTCATCGAGCGTGAGGTAGAAGGCAAGAACGGCCGCTGGTACATCGCTCGTCTTCTGCCTTACCGCTCCGGCTCGGATCAGATTGACGGTATCGTCCTGACTTTTATCGACATCACGACCCGTCGCGACGCCGAAGAAGAACTAAGGCTCGGCGAAGAGCGGTTGCGCCTGATCTCCGAGAACACTCGCGATTACGCGATCATAGTGGTCGATGAACAAAGCCGCATTTCCAGCTGGAACAATGGCGCGGAAGCGATTTTCGGGTATACCAAAAATGAAGCCGAAGGCAAGCCGTTCGCTTTCCTATTCACCGACGAAGATAAAGTCGCCGGCATCCCGCAGCAGGAACTGAGCGTCGCCCGCAAGTTGGGGCGCAGCGAAGACGAGCGCTGGCACCTGCGCAAGGATGGCCATAAATTCTACTGCAGCGGCGAGGTCACATTGTTGCAAGGCGAGGGCTTTCAAGGGTTCGTTAAAATCGCCCGTGATTTGACCCAGCACATGCGCCTGCACGAAGAGCAATCGCAGCACCTGGCAGAGACCCGTCAGTCCAGCCAACTGAAGGATGAGTTCTTTGCTGTCATGTCCCACGAGCTCAAACACCCGCTCAATCTGATCCAACTCAATGCGCACCTCTTGCGCAGGCTTCCGGCCATCAAGCGGGAAACCGCAGCGGTAAAAGCCGTGGCGTCCATCAACGAGGCGGTGAATAGCCAGGCGCGGATCATTGATGACCTGCTTGACGTGGCGCGTATTCGCACCGGCAAATTCAAGCTGGAAACCAGCGTGGTGAACTTCCTCGAATTGGTAAAAGAAATTCGCAGTGTCGTAGAACACAGCGAGCATCAGCGCAGCATCAGTTTTGATATACCCGACGGCGAAGGCATTTACATCGAGGCGGACGCCACTCGCGTTGAACAAATCGCCTGGAACCTGATTAACAACGCGATCAAATTTACCCCAGCAGCTGGCTCGGTGACGGTCAGCGTCACTTCGGCAGACAGCCTTGTGTGGCTGCAGGTCAGTGATACAGGGCCCGGCATCGAGAAGTCCCAGCTTGAGCATATTTTTCAGATGTTCGGCCAGGCCAACCATCGGCCGAGCAACGGCCATAAAGGTGGACTCGGCGTTGGCTTGTCGCTGGTCAAGCAGTTGGTGGAAGCCCACGGTGGATCGATCAGTGCACACTCCGACGGCTTGGGCCAAGGCGCGACCTTCAAAGTGGCGTTCCCGTTGAGTAGCCCGCCGGGGATATCGACCCAACGCGAAGCGTTCGACGACGAAGGCCAACTCAGCGGCATCAAAGTCCTGCTGGTGGATGACTCGCCTGAGGTTTTGGAAACAATGACGCTGCTGCTGGAGATGGAACAAGCAGAAGTCGTTGCGATACCGGATGCCAGGCAGGCCCTGGAGGTCGCCCGGGACGCCGTTTTCGATGTAGTGATTTCGGACGTTGGTATGCCGTTCATGGATGGCCATGAGTTTGTTCGGCTGCTGCGGCAATTGCCTGCCTACGCCCACACGCCCTGCGTAGCGCTGACCGGCTATGGCGCCGACCAAGTTACTGCCGGCAAGGACGCCAGCGGCTTTGATGAATGCATCGGCAAGCCGGTACCCTATGACGAGCTCATTGAAGTCCTGCGTCGGTTGGTGCGCAAGTAATACGTTCGGCGCTAATGAGGATGTCTTTCGCCAGAGGGATCATCAATCTGGATGACCTTGCCTTGGCGCCACGCATCCGCGCCAGGGAGGATGGCAGGCATCGGGATGTCCTCACGGGCCTTTTTCTTTGCGGCGCTGTCGATCCCAAATCGCTCGTTGCGTTGCTTGATCATTAAAGGATCAGCTTGGCCGTCCGCTGTGAAGCCCATCATCAGCTGAGGCATCCCCAGCGGTAGCTCTTTGTCCTGATCTGTATGCCAGGTGTGCCATGTCTTGCCATAGGTGTGAACCAGTTTTTCCATCAGGGCATGCTCGGCGGGCTCGGGAATGCCAGGGGCGATTAGCTGTCCGGACTTCACCTCGTGCACATGGCTATGCCATAAGGCTTTCTCGGCCGTAGGGAGTGTCGCGAACAATCGCTCGCTGATGATGTATTCCACGCCCATCAGCTTCGCATCCTTCATATTGCCATCGTAGATCACACACTGGATGACCTCTTCGTTCAGGATTGAGCAGTAGTGATGAGCCTCCATTTGGGCATTCATCTGGCCGTTGTAGAAATGAAAGCCATCAAGGTAAGCATTGAGTGCCGCAATAGGAGGGCGGGATTGAAACGCGTCCGCTCCCGCGTCAAGGGTTGCAGTCAGTGCAGTGGTGGGATTACCGGGTGCCTGAACCTTAGAGGCCGTGTTACCCCCGGCGCATCCGGCGATTGCTAACGAGACAAAACAGGTCATTGCTATCTTATCTATCGTTGACGCAATTCTTTTAAAGCTCTGGTTAGTGTCCATGTTGATTCCTCCCATCATTGGATAGCTACTTCAGATCACCTCATTTCTCTCCTGCGATAACGCGACGGTTTCCCCAAGCGTATGCTCGATTGTCCTTCCTCATCGAGCTGATTTTGCGGTGTTCGGCGAAGACCGAGCGAACCACTGCACACCATCAGCAACGGCGCTGATTAGGACGCGTATGACTCATCCATTTTGATGGTTATGTCTGGTGCAGCTAATGATCAGTGCACTGCAAAATAACTGCTCAGCTTTGTTAGAAATGAGTCGCCAGATGCCGCCTGGCCTCTTACGGGGTTTGGCAGCATTCACCAGAGTTCCGAAGTGAGGCGGCCTAGTGAGGCGTTTTGTAGATGTGTTCTGACGCCTCTCGACGGGCTACTGAGCGATGGCCACGGCAGCGCCGTAACAGCCGTTCCCTAGGGCCCGTAGGCCTGGTGATGTGCTGGAATCTTAGCTGCAACATCCTCAACAGGCGCATTGGGATCAGTAGCAATGAGATCATTTCCGCTGCCCTACCTATAAAGCGTGTTGATAGCTTCAATCAGGAGAAGCGTCGTTCCTGCAAAGAAAATCGTCGCTCCTGGCGCGAAGCTAGGGCGGGCGGGAAAACTCGCCATAGCTTCTGATTGAGTGATCTCACTGATAATTCGCATGATATATCTCCCACAAATGTGAGTGCTGGTGTCCCAGCACTCATCTTCTGCTTACACCGCGCCTTTGCCTTGAGCCAAGCCCGAACCAAGTTCAGCGCCGGTCACCGGGTTTGCGGTTGAATCAGATGCTGTCCGCAACTTCATCATTTCAAGTGTGGTCGCATCGGCGTCATTCAGCGTGACAGACGCTGTACCGTCACCCCCATCAACTGCCGGTTGTGGGGATTCGACGTATACAAACTCATCATCACTGTTCCATGGGCCACGGAGATTAGGTTCACCGCTGGACATGCTGAAATAGGTTCGAGCGAACTCAGGCATACCGGGCAATTTACCTTGTGGGAAATTCGGCTGAATGGAGTGGAGAGCTTTCTCGAAAGATTTCTGATGCGCTATTTCACGCGTCATCAGGAAACCTAGCGCGTCTTTGATGCCCGGATCGTCGACAACATTCATTAGTCGTTCGTAAACAATCTTGGCGCGTGCTTCTGCCGCGATGTTAGATCGGAAATCGGCGGTAGGTTCGCCAATGGTATCAATGTAAGCGGCTGTCCAAGGAACCCCGGCAGAGTTCACCAACGGCGCACCTGCTCCATAGAGTAGGCTAGTGATGTGGGAGTCGTTACCAGCACCATTGATGGCGCGATATAGCTCACCCTCTTCCTGTACGCCTTCTGCCAGCTGACCTTTCGCACCCTTGTTGAGCATTACGATGATGGAACCGACAATTTCGAGGTGGCTTAACTCCTCAGTAGCAATATCCATTAAGAGGTCTTTGCGGCCTGGATCCTCCTCTGCCAGTGCCTGGGTAAAGTAGCGAGCAGCTGCCGCCAGTTCTCCCTGAGCACCTCCAAATTGTTCAAGTAACAGATTTGCCAAACCTGGGTTGGGCTGAGCAACACGGACGGTGTACTGAAGACGTTTGTTGTGTAAAAACATTTTCATTCCTCTCGTTCACGGTGGTCATGTCACCACTGCGGGTGACTGCACTTGCAAAACTAATGAGCCGAGGATTGAGCGAAAAATTTCAGCCAGTTTTGATTGGGTTGACGAATGGTTTGCGTTGAAAAGTTCCGACTTTCTCTTCCGCTCTGGCTCGAAAGGAGGGCGCTGGCCGCAAAAACGACTGCGCCCTGAAAAGTCACTTTTTAGCTTCAAGGTCAGGATTTTCTGACCGAATCATGAAGGCTTTCGTAATCTGAGGCAGGTGATCAAGAAGCCATTTAGCCATTGCCTGTTCCTGCGGAAGAATCTTTTCGCAGGCTGCTTTGGTTTGGGCATCGCCAGCTGCTTCGGCCGCTGCGATGAGTACCGTGTACGTCGCGATTTCCACATTTTCGAAGACGTAGCCAGCCATCGCACCTTTGACGACTTCATCGCTCATCATCGAACCACCTATGGCTTGTCCAAATGCCATCAGCTTGCCGGTCATGTCCTTGATGGTCGAAGAGCTTCCGCCTAGCCGGGATAGACATTCATCGATCAGCTTCTGCTGATCGAGGGTCTCTTCAATGTGCTGGTCGATCCGCGCTTTCAGGTCGGGATAGTGCTCAAGGCGCTCGGACTGGGCTTTGAGCATCTTCTCCGCCTGTTGCTCCATTGCGTGAGCATCGCGCAGCCAATCGAGCAGGTTTTTCTCTGGAGTAGCCATGTGAACATCCTCTTTGTGAAGGTACAAAGTGGATGTGAGGCTGCATCGAGAGTTCAGTCATCGTGATGATCGGCGGACTTACTTTTCAACGTTTGATTTGCCGCAATATTAGCGGCCAGATCTATCTTGCTCCGTATGGAGCTGAGGGCTACGGGTGAAGATCGCATTGGAGTCGCTCGTCTGGAGCGTTTATTAATCTGGAAGCCAGGCTGGCCACCGCCAGCCTCGGAACGGTTCAAGGAGGGCTATGCTTCCTACAGAATTTTCACTCAGGGAGTGACAGTGGAGAGCAAGCCACCGCAATCTGTCTTAACGCCAGGCCATCTCCCTGTTTTATGGGGGTTGCTTTCCTGCGCAGGTCGACGCGCCACGCCGTCGAGAGCTAAAAAACCAGGGTGGAACTGATTGATGGCACCGACCAGTAAAATTCGCATTGCGGCAATTTTCGCCCAGCTTCGCGTCCTCCGAGAGTCAGTGACGGATCTGGAGACGGTTGAGTCCGAGGTAGCGTCGCTTCGTGGCTCGCAGACTATGGACGTAAAAGGCGCTGTCCAGCTGTCATTCACGAAGCTTCAAGGCCAGATAGCTGCGATGGAGGAAACTCTAGCTTCGATTGCAGAGGCTACGGGAGAGATTCCTAAACTGTGAGTGAATGGTGCGGAAGGGAAGGTCGCCACATTCATTCGATTCCAATGGCCTTAATCTGTAAAACTTTTGATGAGTAACCTCGGTCAAGAAGAATAAGGGAATGTTCCAAATTTTTTCGGAGCTTACGATGAATCCTGCCGACATCGTGACTTACTTGAAGTGTCATTCGCTATATCTGACGACAGCCGAGTCTTGTACGGCTGGACGAATTATCTCTCTACTGGCCGAAGTCCCTCATTGTGGCGACGTCGTCGAAAGCGGCTACGTGGTGTACTCCCCCGAGGCGAAACATCGCTTGCTTGGAGTCAGTTTCAAGACGATAGAAAACCTCAACCTGACGAGTAATGAGGTCGCTCAGGAAATGGCCCTGGGGGCATTGCGTGATAGTCCGGCGAATGTGGTCGTCGCGACGACGGGCCTTTGCGGAACAGAGGACGTGGATGGGATTCCTGCTGGTACAGTCTGCTTTGCCTGGGGCTTTTTGAGTGAGGGCCGGACAGCGGTATTCACTCGGCGCCATCGTTTCTTCGGCGACCGGCATGAAATGCAGAGGGAGGCTGCGAGGTATGCTCTGCATCATCTGCCGCATTTCCATCGAAGGATGCTTGCAGGAGATTCTTGTTGAGTTGTAGTGAAGCGCACGGCACGCTTGGTGCTCAGGCATCTCAAACTTGTTGCCGGCAGCCTGCGTAGGTAACCTGCTGTTGGATCACCCCACGCGAGCGAGCGCTATCGCCATTTCGGCAAATGATGCCATCGCCTGGTGCTTCTTCTTCGAGCAATACCTCCGCGCCAGGTTTGCACACGACAAGAAGCTGAAGTGGCTTGCGTCGCTGATTTCGACGTAACGGCTTGACGCCGCAGGCACGCGTTTGGCCAGGTTGGCAGACTCCAACTCGGCGGGAAGATCGTGCGACGGTACGCCGGCAGCGGAGACAGGCCTTGATGTATGCGCCAACGTTTTAAGTAATTCTCCACATAATCATCCCGCACGCTGATCTTTCCGGATTTGTTACCTTTACCGACCACGTGGTACCACCAGTTACCGGAACCGTCCTTGCGTATATCCCCAATGCTTGGCGTCCAGTTTTCCCTACCCACCAAGTCGGAAACACGCAGGTACATAGCGAAAATCGTCGCCACAATGAACAGGGTTCTCTCGTACTTAGGGTCCTGCGTTGCCTGCTCAGCTGTCTCCAGGACAAAGTCCCACTGCAATGAGGTCAGAATACGGCTCTCATGCTCGCCCGTCGTTCGCTGCTTGTACTTACTTTTCTGTTTCACCGCTCTGAAAGGGTTGTGCTCGCAGAAGCCCTCATCAATGGCGTGTTGAAAAAAGCTGCCGCAGACGGCGAATATTTGCGCGATTGAGCCTTGCGCCGGTTTGTAGTGTTCCTGAAGGAGAGGGCGGTTCTCTTATTTGGCGCGCTTGCGGTCCTCCTTGGAAACAGACTGACTGAACGGACTCCAGTCTGGGTTGAGGCTATAGGTATCAGAAGCTAGTTTTTTGCGGCTGCCCACTCGAACGAATCTAGATTTGACTACCGGCTTTACCCACCCGGGATCAGGGGCCAAGCAGAACTCCAGAAATTCTTCCGCATGGGTACGGCGCATCTCCAGTAGTGGAGCCCTCGATTTAATGAGTGCCCACAGGAGTAATCGCTCAACATGAGTCCGGTAGGAATTGAAGGTGGACTCATTTCCCGCGCAGGATTTCAAAAAGCTGCGGACAGCCCGATAGCCCTCGACAGCTTGTAGCTCTACGGGGAACGCTATTAGGTAATGGGCGACACACGGTAGCTCTGCTTTGAGCGAGCTAACGTTCAGTTCTCCGAAGCGCGCATAGGTCTCAAAAAGGGGATGCGGTATCGTCGGAACGGACATAGGTTGACTTTGCAGATTTAAAAGAGCGCCATGCCCGTTATTCAACGGAACTCTCCTCAAACAAGATGCTTAACCATCCGGCCGTTCTACTCGGATACAGAAGACAAACTCAGAAATGAAGAACAGCCCTGGATTTGGATCTTTACTGACCTGAAATTTATAAGATTACTTCCGGGTACTCTAGAGTTGGACAGGTCTCGTCTCAAGCCTAGAATACGTCATTTAACATAATATACATTATGCGTACCTATATATCCTGAGATGAGAGTCAGTGCCGGCCACATTCTGCTCACAACACCCTCATCCCAGCGCCTCCATCAAACCTGGGCAAAACCGCCATCGACAAACATCTCACTGCCGGTCATGAAGCTGCTTTCATCCGACGCCAGAAACAGCGCGGCGGCTGCAACGTCTTCCGGTTGACCGATGCGTCCCACTGGCACTTGTTGAACCATGCCGTCGATGAACGCATCTTTCTGACCCGTGCTCGTCAATGCCAGGTCCAGCCCAGGCGTTGCTATCGGTCCTGGTGAAATGACGTTGATGCGAATTCCGGTGCCTTTGAGGTCCAGTGCCCAGCTTCTTGCGAAGTTTCGCAGTGCGGCCTTCGTGGCGCTGTAGACGCTGAACGCTGGTGTGCCCATGGTCCCTGTCGTTGACCCGGTCAGAATCACTGAGCCGCCTGTGTGCATCAGTGGCAATGCTTTTTGTACGGTGAACAATGTGCCTTTCACGTTAATGCCAAAGGTACGATCAAAGGACTCCTCGGTGATCGACCCAAGCGGCTCGAAATCTCCCAGCCCTGCGTTGGCAAACAGGATGTCGATTCGGCCTTTGTCAGCTTTGATCTGTGCGTAGATGCGGTCCAGATCAGCCAGATTCGAGATGTCCCCCTGGATGGCAATCGCATCCGGACCGATCAGATCAACTGCCTTGTCCAATTCCTCCTGCCGACGCCCGATGATAACCACCTGCGCGCCCTCAGCCGCGAAGCGTATGGCGCTTGCCAGGCCGATCCCACTGTTGCCGCCGGTAACCACTGCAATTTTGCCGTTGAGCCTGCTCATGTTGACCTCCTGAAGAAAGTTGAGGCTCAACTGTAGAACTGCGCATTCTATTTGAATAGTATGCACCTTCAGGTAAGTACCCCATCAACGAGCGCAGTCATGTCCAATAACCCCTTTAATTGCGGACTTGATGCCGCACTGGCAGTGATCGGCGGGAAATGGAAGCCGTTGATTCTTTATCATCTTTCCCGGGACGTGCATCGCTATGGTGAGCTCCGGCGGGCGATTGGCGGCGTGACCGATAAAGTGTTGATCCAGCAGCTCAAAGAGCTGGAAAGAGATGAGATTGTGTTGAGAGTCGATTTCCAGGAAATACCGCCTAAGGTCGAATATTCTCTGAGCCCTTTCGGCCAGTCTCTGGCCACCGCGCTGGGAGCGCTTTGTGCGTGGGGCACAGAGCATATGCGAACGGTTGAACGTATCAGTGAGCGTCGTGCAACCGCCCTCGCCCATCCTCAAACCCTGGCGCCGTAACGCCTGGCTGCGTCCATAAAATTCAGCGCTTATTCGGCGAATGGCTCAGGGCCTTGCTCCAGCTTTGATCCTTACTATGCTGCCAGTCCCGGTCGGCCTGGTTGTTCACATTTAACGGGTGGTCAAAATTACTGCCAGTGCTGGCCTGGCATTGGCGGAATCCGTCATCCCAGCCCGTGGCGTACTGCCGATCCTGCAAATACACCGGGACATTTTTACGGAACTCGCCAACAGCTCCAGCTGCTTGTCGACCGCTGACGCAGCCATCATCAAAGCCGTTGGCGAATGCGGGTGGGTAACCCTGCGCAAGCAATTGATCCTTGGTGCTCTGGCAACCAGCGAGCAACGCGATGGGCAACAACAACGCGACAACCATCCGTGCTCTAAGGCCTGTAATGCTTATCCGAGTATTCATGTGCGCTGCTCTTGATGGAGTGCTCTATGGGTTGCGCTTGACTGTGGAGCCCGACCGCGCTCCAGGTTTCTGACTTAATTTGATTGCGGACCGGGCAGTTTTCCCCAGTCCATCGCTTCCAGCGAACCGATAATTTTCGGCGTCTGCTTGCCATCGACCTTGACGAAAAAAGCCTGGGTGTAAGCACTGTCACGTTGCCCGGCGGGCACACCCATTTTGCGTTCGAAATGATCGATACAGCCGCTATGGGTAATCAGGACCAGATTTTCCTGGGCTTTCTTGTGGGCCAAAACGGCATCCTTGAAACCGCTGTCGCAGTCCTCGATCCAGTTTTGCGTCGGCACTATCCGCCCCGAGATGAAATATGCGGTCTGCTGTGTGCGGGTCAAAGGGCTGGCGACTATACGAGCGTTATCCAGCCCCAGGCGCTTCAAACCTGAACCGACGGCTGCAGCCGTTTGACTGCCATTGAGGGTGATGCCATCGGGGCTGCCCAGGCATGGGTTGGTAGAACGATCACAGCGCTCGCCGTGCCGGATCATCAGCACCACGTTGCCGCGTGCCCATTCGGTATAAAGTTTTGACTGGGTGGCATTGTCAGCGACGGCCAGATCAATCACCCGAGTGGCGGTCAATAGCCAGGCAAGGGCTGTTAACAAGGCCAGCAGCACAACAGAGAACATCAACCTTTTTAGGAGAGTCCTATCCAAACCCAGCTGGCGTGGGGCCTTTGTTGTTAAAACCGACACAGGATATCGTGCGTGAGCCACACTTCTGCTCCCTGATTCAAATGGTGTTTCTAAGTGTTTGCGAGGGCATCAGCGCCCTGTGATACAACAATAGAAGGAGCGCTGTGGTTAGTTGGTGAATGAAATGTCAAAAAATAGTTGAGAGCATCGCCCTTCTATTTCCCCTTCCCGGCAAGCTAAAACGTTGAGTCCGCCGTCTCGTGGAATGGACCTTTTCTTGGCATACCTTTCACAAAAAATTGAGCATTGCGTACCTAGAGTTCGCTTTATCGCAGACGCCGGACTGGCTCTGCAGTGCGACTGTAGCTCAACTCAGGGAAAGTGAACTTTTATGTTTAGAATAAAGGCCGTTCGGGCGGAACTTGTAACCGTGATCGCCAGCGCCTTCTTGTTGTTCGGGTTTAACTCGGTCTTGTGGCAACACGTGTTTACAATTATCGACAGCAATGAGTCGAGCTTGCTGCTGCTCGCCGCGTTCGGCATCATGGTATTCAGCCTGTTCAATATAATTCTCAGCCTGCTGGCGTTTAAGAGCCTGTTTAAACCTGTGCTCATCACATTGTTCATGATCAGTGCCGGGGTGGCTTACTTCATGAACCGTTACGGCGTGTTAATTGATACTGGCATGCTGCGTAACTTTGCCGAAACCAACGCAACCGAAGTGTTGGACTTGCTATCTGCCAAGTTGTTTTTCTACCTCTTGCTGCTGGGTGTTCTGCCCTCGGTACTGCTGTGGAGAACGCCCATTCACTACCGGCGCTGGCATCGGGAGTTGATCAGCAAAGCCCTGGTCTGCGTCGGCGGTGGCCTGGTCATCGGCGGCGTCGCACTCTTCAACTATCAGGGCTTGTCGTCGCTGTTGCGCAACCACCATGAACTGCGGCTGATGGTGGTGCCCAGTAACTACATAGGTGCGTCCTTCAGTTACCTGCGCGAGCAGTTCGTTACGGCACAGAAACCCTTCAAGAAGATCGGTGAAGACGCGGTACTGAGCAGCCAGTGGACCCAACGCACCCGCAAGTCCCTCACGGTCCTGGTGGTGGGAGAAAGCGCCCGGGCCGAGAACTTCGGCATTTTGGGCTACAACCGCAATACCACGCCGCAGTTGCAGAAAGAGCAAGGCCTCATTGCCTTTACCGATGTTCACTCATGCGGCACTGAAACGGCCGTCTCGGTCCCTTGCATGTTCTCCAATATGGGCCGCAAGGATTACAACGCCTCCACCGCGAAAACCCAGGAAGGCCTGCTCGACATCCTCAAGCGTGCAGGCCTGGAGGTTGTCTGGCGAGACAACCAGTCAGGATGCAAAGGCACCTGTGATCGGGTCACGCTGAACGACGTCAGTAACTCGATCGACGCTGAACTGTGTGCCAATAATGAATGCCGGGATGAAATCCTGCTCAAGGGCCTGCAAAACTTTATCGACCACCTGGACAAAGATACCGTGCTGGTACTTCACCAGATGGGCAGTCATGGCCCGGAATACTTCAAACGTTATCCAAAAGCGTTTGAAAGGTTCACGCCGGTCTGCGAGAGCAACGCACTTGATAATTGCAGTAAGGAAAGCATTGTCAATGGCTATGACAACACCCTGCTTTATACCGATCATGTCGTGGCCAGCCTGATCGATATATTGCGAAGCAATCAGGAAAAAGTCGATACCGCCATGATCTATCTGTCCGACCATGGTGAGTCATTGGGCGAATACAATCTGTTTCTGCACGGCACACCTTACATGCTCGCCCCTGATCAGCAGAAACATGTTCCTATGTTGGCCTGGTTTTCCGACAGTTATAAAAAAGCCTTCAGTCTGAGTACCGACTGCCTGGGTAAAAGCGCCAATAATCCTTTGAGCCAGGACAACCTGTTTCATTCGATACTGGGTCTGCTCCAGGTGAACACGCTGGTGTACGAGCCGGCGCTGGATATGTTCGCAGGGTGCAGGACCACACCGGATAACACCCTGCTGTCTGAAAAGTGATTTGGCGCAATTGCATCAAAAGGCTTTTACACCGATTTCACGTCAAATTGAACTTTGCTCCGGTAACTTCACCCTCGCGGCCACCCTGGCCGCGTTTTTTTGGCGATGACTGTTGGGGACGTGCCGAGTGGAATCGGGAAAAACGAGATTTTTTGCCTGGAACCTGGGGTTGCCGCTGGCGATCGGTCTGGCGATTTTTATGATTTTTGATCTCACCTCGCTGGACGAAGCGATCAGCAACTGGCTGTACTACCCCGAAGGAGCCTTCCCCTTTGGCCATGATCGTTTCTTTGAAAACCTCACCCACCGCTGGCCGCGTATCATTCCGAACTGGACGGGTGAGGCCGCGCTGATCGGCTCTGTTCTTTCGTTCGTCTGGCCATTGCTCAAGCCTGATCGCCATGGCGGGTTGCTACGCAGGCTGGAAACATGGCAGATCGCGCCTGTCCTGCGTTTCACTGCTCGGCACCGTCGGGACTTTCTGTTCGTCGTCATCGCGTTTGCGATCACCACCGCAGTCATCCACTTCTTCAAGAGCCATACCAGCATCTACTGCCCCGTGGAAACCACGCTGTACGGCGGCATCCAGGAAAAGAAGGAATGGTTCGAGAACTTCAATCTGTTCCATGAAGCGGGGGCTGGGCGCTGCTGGCCCGGTGGGCATGCCTCCGGGGGTTTCACCATGCTTGCCCTGTACTTCGTAGCCCGCCGACATCACTGGCGTTACGCCAACGCGACACTGTATGCAGCGCTGGTACTGGGCGCGATCTACGGCACCACGCGGATTTTTCAGGGCTGGCACTTCATGTCGCATACGTTCTGGGCGGGTGTGATTGTCTGGATCAGCACGCTGCTGACGGCGCTGGCCTTTTACGGTTGGCAGCAATTGGCGCAACCTGCACGGAAGAAAAAACCGCAGGGCGCGCCAGTCAGCGACAGCGCAGCACAGAGCGTTTAGTCTTCGTATCCAGATGCGCTCATAAAAAGCGATGACATGAGGGATTGGCGTTGTATGCCGCCCCTCAGTCGTCCTTGAGTCCCTACGCTACCTGTTACCGGTTTCACGCTATAAGAAAAAGGATCACGCAATGCGCATTCTTGTTATCGAAGACCATAAAGATATTCTCGCTAACATTACCGAATACTTCACGCTGAAAGGTTGTGAAGTCACCGGTGCTCTGGATGGGCTGAGCGGATTGCATCACGCGGTCACCGGCAATTTCGACGCCATTATTCTGGACCTCATGTTGCCGGGTATGGACGGCATACTGGTGTGCAAAACTCTGCGGGAAAACAGCAAGCATCAGACTCCCATTCTCATGCTTACCGCTCGTGACGAGCTGAGTGACCGCATCTCGGGGTTCAATGTCGGCGCCGACGACTACATCGTCAAACCCTTTGCCCTTTCCGAACTGCTCGCCCGTGTCGAAGCGGTGGCGCGGCGCTTCAGGGGCGTGAAAAAGCGCGTATTGCAGATCCATGACTTGACCTACGACCTGGACTCATTTGAAGTCCGGCGAGCAGGAACGTTGCTCAAGCTCAACCCGACCAACATGGTGTTTCTGGAGTTACTGATGCGCCGCAGCCCTGCGGTGGTCAAGCGCCGAGATTTCGAGCAGGCCATCTGGGGCAGCAGCACGCCTGACTCCGACAGCTTGCGGACTAACATCTACATGCTGCGCAAAATCATCGACAAGTCATTTGATATTCCTCTGCTGCACACGGTTCACGGCATGGGTTACAAGCTCCAGGGCCCAAGATAAAAAGAGAGCCCTCACGCTAAAAAGAAGCATCTTGCACCCACGCAGATGCATGGGGCTGGTCCGAGTCCGACACTGCAAATAGACTAGGCACCCTTTCCAGCCGTCGGTGAAAAGCAAATGATTGAAGTGACAGAGGCCTCCATAGCCGATCTGCGAGCTGCGCTGGAGTCCGGCCAGACCACCTCGGTTGAACTGGTGCAGGCTTACCTTGCCAGAATGGACGCCTACGACGGCCTCGCTACACCTACCGCGCTGAATGCCGTGGTAGTGCGTAACCCAGAGGCTGTTGTCGAAGCGCAAGCTTCTGATGCCCGTCGCTCCAAGGGCGAACTGCTCGGGCCGCTGGATGGTATTCCCTACACGGCCAAGGACAGTTATCTGGTCAAGGGGCTGACCGCCGCTTCCGGAAGCCCGGCCTTTGCCAGCCTGGTGGCGCAACGTGATGCGTTCACCATCGGCCGCCTGCGTGCGGGCGGCGCCATCTGCCTGGGCAAAACCAATATGCCGCCCATGGCCAACGGCGGCATGCAGCGTGGTGTTTATGGTCGCGCCGAAAGTCCGTACAACGCGGATTACCTCACTGCACCTTTCGCCTCAGGCTCGTCCAACGGTGCCGGGACAGCCACCGCCGCCAGTTTGGCCGCTTTCGGTATGGCTGAGGAAACCTGGTCAAGTGGCCGTGGCCCTGCCTCGAATAACGGTTTGTGTGCGTATACCCCATCACGCGGTGTGATTTCGGTGCGCGGCAACTGGCCGCTGACCCCGACCATGGATGTCGTTGTGCCGTACGCCAGAACCATGGCAGACCTGCTCGAAGTGCTTGACGTGATCGTCGCCGAAGACCTCGAAACCCGGGGCGATCTCTGGCGGTTGCAACCTTGGGTAGCCTTGCCCAGCGTCGCTTCGGTACGCCCCGCCTCATACCCTGATCTCGCTGCCACCTCTTCCGCGTTGGCTGGTAAGCGGCTTGGCGTGCCGCGTATGTTCATCAACGCCGACGCCGAGGCTGGCACCGCCGAGAAGCCCGGCATTGGTGGCCCTACCGGCCAGCGCATCATCACCCGGCCAAGCGTGATAGAGCTATGGCAACAAGCGCGCAAAGCGCTCGAAGCCGCGGGTGCCGAAGTGATCGAGGTGGATTTCCCGCTGGTTTCCAATTGCGAAGGTGATCGCCCCGGCGCGCCGACGGTGTTCACGCGTGGGCTGGTGTCCAGGGAGTTTCTGCATCACGAACTGTGGGATTTATCGGCGTGGGCCTTTGATGACTTTCTGCAGGCCAATGGCGACCCGGCGTTGAATCGCTTGGCGGACGTCGACGGAGCAAAGATTTTCCCCCACGACCCAGGCACCCTGCCCAACCGCGAAGACGATCTGGCCGCCGGCATGGACGAGTACGTGCGCATGGCCGAGCGCGGGATTACCCCGTGGAACGAAATCCCCACCCTCCCCGACGGCCTTCGCGGTCTGGAACAGACGCGGCGTATCGATCTGGAAGACTGGATGGACGGCCTGGGCCTCGATGCGGTGTTGTTCCCGACCGTGGCCGATGTGGGCCCGGCGGACGCCGACGTCAATCTGCAATCGGCTGATATCGCCTGGAGCAACGGTGTGTGGGTTGCCAACGGCAATCTCGCCATTCGTCATTTGGGCGTACCGACTGTCACGGTGCCGATGGGCATCATGGCTGATATCGGCATGCCTGTCGGGTTGACCTTTGCCGGCCGCGGCTATGACGACTCCAACCTGTTGCGCTTTGGCTGTGCCTACGAGTCGTTGGGGCACAAACGCATGATCCCGCCGCGGACGCCGCCGTTGCCGATAAAGTGACTGCGCGCCCTCTGTAGGAGCGCGCTTGTCCGCGATGGGATTGTCAAGCCAGCACGTTGGATGGCTGTGAAAACGCTATCGCGGGCAAGCGCGCTCCTACGGGATGTAGCACGCGGCATCAGTGTGTCAGCGATACCTTGCGCATCGGGTTCTATACTCACGCAAACGCAGTGGGCCAGGTCCAGCCTCGGAAGCCGACATCTTGAACATTCGTTCGCTGATCGTCGTGATGATTTTGATAGCCACCGGTTGCACCTCGCAAAGGCCAGCCCCGGTGTTGATTGCGCCCGTGGTGATCTCCACCGCGACCTGGCAGCAGGTTGATCGGGAAATCGTCATCGCGTCACGCGCGGCCACCGAGCAAGCCAAAATCTTCGCCAGAGGCTCCATGGATCATTGGCGCACGCGGGTTTACCAGCAAACCGAAGAAAAATTCATTCCCTGGTTCAGCAGCTACTGGACCCAGGAATGGCTGTCGATGAAGGTCAGTTGGTACGCCCTGAGTGCCAATGGAGAACAGGACGCTAGCGCCAAACGCCTGGCGGCTTATCTGCTGGAGGCATATCAAGAGCAGGTCTTGGCACCCGTTGCCGTGGAAATCGACCCGGATGCCATTCTGGGTCAGGCCACGGGCTTTTATGTTCAGTTATTGGACCAGCAGTTGAAGACCATCGCCCAACGGCATGATGTGCCCATCGCCCGGCTCAACGGCAGGATCCAGCGAATACCAGCCATCGCTCTTGGACCACCGGCAGCGCGTAATGCATCGTTATTTCAAGTGGTGAGTGCTGAGCCGCTGAACACCTTGCCCGCTTATGCAGCGCTGATTGACGAAATTCACAAGGCCGGCGGTGATCGGGGTATCGGGTCGACCGATGCAGGCATGACGCCCGTCGCCAAACGCGCCAGTCAGCGAATCGAAGCAGAAATGGCACCCCGCGGCGCAGCCAGCGCCGTGGCCGCAGTTGCGGGAAAACTGGCCGGTGCGCTGATTTCCGTAGGCGTCGCCGGCGTTCGGGCGATCCTGCAAGCCAATGACCGACCTGACAGCGAAGCCTTGATCCGGCAAACCCTGGGCACCTCATTCGACAAGGCCTGGTTGAAGCTGGTCCAGAATCCGGAAAGCGGCGTCATGGCCGGAACCCTGCACCTGGCGGGCCAGATCGAAGGAAGCCTGAATCGCAGAATTTACGCAGGGCAACCTGAGTGACAGACCCCTTTGAATGGTTGTCGTGACTCCTTGCCTACCGGCAGTCGCGCGCTTCGAACGACGCACCAACGGTTACTTCCAATCTATGCGCCCGGCATTGTGTCGAGCCAAGGAGATAACCATGCAAACCACCGAAGAACTTCAAGGCAGTGTCGATCCGCTTCCCACTTCAGGCGATCCCTTGAGCCCGGGCCGCACTGATATCAATCCGAGTGATCAGCCCGGAGTTGATGAACTTCCCGACAATGAAGGCGAAATTCCGTTGGATAGCGACGATGACACCCCTGTCGAAACGGAGCTGACCGATGTCGATCCCGACAACGCGGAGCTGGACGATCAGCCCAATCCGCGCTGATCGCCCACACGCTAACCCTGTAAGACCCCGAGGGAACGGGGTCGCTGCACGGCGCACCCTTCAGCCTCGCGCCTGAACCACTCCGCGCTCTTCCAGCATCCGCACGAACATATTCAGGCTTTGCGACACCGTGCCTTTGCGCCACACCAGCCAGGTGCGCAACAGGCGGAACGACTCGGTCATGGGCCAGACACTCACCGTGGTACATCCGGGCATGCTTTCGAGCATGCTGCGTGGCATCAGTGCCAACCCGGCACCGGCACTGACGCAGGCCAGCATGCCGTGATAGGACTCCATTTCGAAGATTTTGCCAGGCACGGCAGAATCGGCAGCGAACCAACTTTCAAAATGGTGGCGATACGAGCAATTGGCACGGAATGCGTAAATGTTCGCGCCATTTACATCGGCGGCACTCTGAATCGGCGGGTGATTCAGCGGCGCGATGACCACCATCTCCTCTTCGAACGCCGCCACGCCCTCAAGGGCTGGGTGCAGCACCGGGCCGTCAACAAAGGCGGCAGCAAGGCGCCCCGCCAACACCGCGTCGATCATGGTGCCTGAAGGTCCGGTGGACAAATCCAGCTCCACTTTGGCGTACTGCTGGTTATAAGCGGCCAGCAACGCGGGAATGCGCACAGCGGCCGTGCTCTCCAGCGAGCCCAGGGCAAACGAACCCTGCGGCTCCTCCCCCGCCACCGTGGCCCGGGCTTCTGCCACCAAGTCGAGAATGCGCCTGGCTTATTCCAGAAAACTCCAACCGGCTGGCGACAGGCGCAGGCGGCTTTTCTCCCGGATGAACAGATCCACGCCGAGGTCCTGCTCAAGCTGCTTGATACGGGTGGTGAGGTTCGACGGCACCCGATGAATCAGCAATGCCGCCGCACTGATACTGCCCTGCTCCGCCACTGCCTTGAAAATTTCCAGCTGAACCAGATCCACGGCCTTCTCCATTCGAGAAAGAAAGGCTCAGTATTATTCAGTTTTCATAAAAATAACATCGCCGTAGTCTGGGCTCATTCCTTATTGAGCAGGACAGTCCAATGACCAGCATTTCCAGCGTCACCCATGCCCTTTCGGTCAATCCCGCAACCGGCGAGCGGATTGCCCACTTCCCCTTCGAAACCGAAGCACAACTGGATGTCGCCCTCGCGCGGGCAGCAACTGGCTTTGAGCTGTGGCGCAACACGTCGCTCCAGGCACGTTCTGAGTTGATGGTTGCTTTGGCAAAGGCACTGCGCGACAACAGCGGCCCCATGGCAAACATGATCACTCTGGAAATGGGCAAGCCCATCAGTCAGGCCCAGGGTGAAATTGAAAAATGTGCTCAGCTGTGTGAGTGGTATGCCGAACACGGCCCGGCGATGCTGGCTGCCGAGCCAACCCAAGTGCCGGACCGCAAAGCCCATATCGAATATCGTCCGCTCGGTTCAATCCTGGCGGTCATGCCCTGGAACTTCCCCATCTGGCAAGTGGTTCGCGGCGCCGTTCCGGCATTACTCGCAGGTAACACCTACGTGCTCAAACACGCACCCAATGTCATGGGTTGCGCTTATCTGTTGCTGGATGCCTTCAAGCGTGCCGGGTTTGTCGAAGGTGTTTTCGAGGTGATCAACGTCACACCGGACGGGGTTTCCAAGGCAATCACCGATCCACGTATTGCAGCCGTTACCCTCACCGGCAGCGTGCGGGCCGGTACAGCAATCGGTGCTCAGGCCGGTGCTGCGTTGAAAAAATGTGTGCTGGAGCTGGGCGGCTCGGATCCTTTCATCGTACTCAACGATGCTGACCTGGACGAAGCGGTGAAAGCCGCAGTGATCGGTCGCTATCAGAACTCGGGGCAGGTCTGCGCTGCTGCCAAGCGACTGATCGTCGAGCAAGGGGTTGTCGAGGCCTTTACCCGCAAATTCGTCGAAGCGACTCGCAATCTGGTCATGGGTGATCCTCTGATCGCTGAAACCTACATCGGCCCCATGGCGCGCTTTGATCTGCGCGATGAGCTGGATGGTCAGGTGCAGGCCACGTTGAAGGAAGGCGCAACATTGCTGCTCGGTGGCGGCAAGGTTGAAGGTTCAGGCAACTATTACCAGCCGACGATCCTGGCTGACGTGACCGACCAAATGACGTCATTCAGGCAGGAACTGTTCGGCCCGGTAGCCTCGATCATTACCGCGCGAGATGCTGAGCATGGGTTGCAGTTGGCCAACGACAGCGAGTTCGGTCTGACGGCGACGATTTACACAGCCGATATCGACCTCGCGCGGAAAATGGCTGGCCGGCTGGAAACCGGCGGTGTATTCATCAATGGCTACAGCGCCAGCGATCCACGGGTAGCCTTTGGCGGCGTGAAGAAAAGCGGATTCGGCCGCGAGCTGTCGCACTTTGGCGTACGAGAGTTCTGCAACGCCCAGACCGTGTGGCTGGATCGTAATTGAGGCACCGGTTGTACGAGGTGCCAAGGGCTGCGAATGGCGATGTGTCAGGCAAACCGCCATCGCGGCCTCGCGGTGCTCGTGCGCTCCTACAGCTTCAGCGTTTGGGGGCCTGAATCGAATGCTCTCCTGCGAGACCCTGTAGAAGCTGCCGAAGGCTGCGAACAGCGTTCTGTCGTCTACAGGTACGCGTGCACCTGAATAACCTATGATCCCTAACGAACAGCTTTCTGTTACAGGGATACACAGTGCCGACCACCCGCCACCCACTGATGCACCGCACCGCCCAGGCGATCAATGCCCAGGAAGGCGAGCTGTACCCCGCGCTGGCCGGGTTTGCGTTGTTTTTCTGCCTGTTCTGCGGCTATTTCATGCTGCGTCCAATCCGCGAAGCCATGGGGATTCAGGCTGGTGTCGAACACTTGCAGTGGCTGTTCACCGCCACCTTCGTGGTCACGCTGATCGCGGTTCCGCTGTTTGGCTGGTTGAACTCGAAGGTGCCTCGCGTTCGGTTCGTTGACTGGGTGTTCGGCTTTTTCTCCATCAATCTGCTGCTGTTTGCCCTGACATTCTTGCTTCAAGACGAAAGCGTCTGGTTGGCGCGGCTGTTTTACGTGTGGATCTCGGTCTACAACCTTTTTGTAGTGTCGGTGGCCTGGAGCCTGATGGCCGATGTTTTCGATGGTGCGCAGGCCAGGCGGTTGTTTGCCTTCATTGCTGCGGGTGCCAGTGTCGGCGGTCTGGCGGGACCGCTGATCAGCGCGCTGTCGGTCGACGTCCTCGGGCAGGCCGGCCTTACATTGGTCAGTGCGCTGTTGCTGCTCTTGGCGCTGTGCCTCAAACATTACCTGATGAGCTGGCGTGAGCTGGGTGGCGCGGGCCGATCCGACGCAGCACCCACTGAAAGCCCGCGTCGGCCGGTGGCGGGTAATCCGTTCAGCGGCCTGAGCCGGGTTCTGCAATCGTCGTATTTATTGGGGGTATGCCTGTTTGTGGTGCTGTTGGCCACGGCCAGCACCTTTCTGTATTTCGAGCAGGCGCGGCTGGTGGCTGAACACTTTCCGACCCGAGAACAGCAGGTCCGGGTATTTGGTTTGATTGATTTTGCCGTTCAGGTCGGCGCGCTGGTTTCACAACTCTTCATCACCGGGCGGATCGCGCAACGCTTTGGCGTGGGCTGCTTACTGGCCGTAGTGCCCGCAGTGGTCTGCCTGGGGTTTATTGGCCTGGCCATCGCCCCCAGCTTTGCCATGCTCGCCGGGCTGATGATCGTGCGGCGCATCGGTGAATATGCGTTTATCCGCCCAGGCAGGGAAATGCTCTTCGCGCCGTTGGACGCAGAGAGTAAATACAAGGCCAAGAACTTTATCGACACCGTGGTCTATCGCGGCGGCGACGCTATCAGCGGCTGGGCAAAAAGCCTGTTGGACAGCCTGGCGCAGGGGGCCGTGCTGGTTGCCGTAGTCGGTGCGGTGTGCGCCGCATTGTGGACGCTGGTCGGTTGGTACCTGGGGCGGCGCAGCATTGACACAGATCTGAGTTTCAGTCGCGAAACACTCGACGCACGCTGACTCCGCCCTGCCCCAGCCATATCAGGCCAGCTCGAACAACACGTCTTGAGCGCCTTCCCATAGCGTCTTCACGCCCAGGGCCCGCAGCTTCTCCTTGCCTTCCACGATGGTCAGGAAGTGGTTGCCCGCCAACTGGCCCATTTTCGCGGCGAAGCAGCACGAGCCATAGGCAATGAGGATCTCGGTTTCGCTGTACGGTCCCGGATAGAACAGGATGTCGCCCACTGACGGGTGGCTGGTGTGATTCTCGAAACCGATGGGCTGGTCATCGAGCAGCAGTTGATACTCCCCCAGCGGCACCCAGCAACCTTCACCGCTCCAGCGCACATGGATCAGCTTCTGCCGATAAGGCAGCAACTGCAGGAATGCTGCGACCGTTTGTGGCGCGTCGGGGTTGGCCTGGGCGAGAAACTCATAGCCGCCGGCGGTGATTTTTATCGTGGTCATGTGCAACAGCTCCTGGCGAATAACGATCTGACTTGAAATGCTTGATCTGTAGGAGCGCACGAGCAGCGCGAGGCCGCGATTGCGGTGCATTTGGCAGAACGCTATCGCAGCCTCGCGCTGCTCGGCAGCTCCTACAGGGTTGAAACTTCCGGCTGAAACAGCGGTGCAGTCTTGGTCTGCGACCTTGCCGTTGGCACCGACAGACAAACCTCGAAACAGCAGCCATTAGGGACCCGGCTTTCCAGGGTAACCGTCCACTCCTGATGGGTGCAGATCCGCTGAACCAGTGACAAACCCAGGCCCAGGCCTTCGCCCCGTTGCTCGTCGCCCCGGACAAAAGGCTGGAACATCGCCTGCTGTTTCTCCAGAGGGATGCCGATGCCACTGTCCTCAACCGTGAAACTGTTGCCACTCAGGGTCAGGCAAATGAATCCCGAATCCGTGTAATGCCAGGCATTACGCAGCAAGTTACCCATCACCGAGTGCAGCAAGGTTGCGTTATACAGCTGCGTCGATGCCTCGCCGCGCTCATAGCGCAGCGTCAGCCCCTTCTCTTCGATGGACTTGCGCCAGATATCAACCAATTCATCGGCGACGGCCGTCAGTGTCGAGCGCGGACCATGGCCGCCTGCTTCACTCTCGACCCGGGCCAGCAGCAGGAAGGTCTCGACCAGTTGGCGCATGCCCTCGCTGGCCCGGGCAATGCGTACCACCTGATTATGGGAGCGTGGGTCGACTCTGGGGTTTTCCAGCAACAACTCACATGAGCTGGCCAACACCATCAATGGCGTGCGCAGTTCGTGGCTCACATCGCTGGTAAACATCTTTTCGCGCTTGAGTGCCGCCCGCAGACGACCGAGGGTTTCATCAAATGAAACGGCCAGTTCCCCCACTTCATCGTGGGCGTATCCCGGCGCAAGAGCGGGCGCGACCTCCATGATCTGATCCCGATGACGCACCTGCCCTGCCAGCTTCACCACCGGCGCCATGACCCGCTGCGCCAACAGTCGTCCCAATAGCAGTGCGAGCAGAACGCTGAGGATGAACCCGACCAGAACGATGCCAAAAAGAATGCGCTCACGCTGCTGCGTCGCGGAGCGGTCACGCAACAGAACATATTGGCGGTCATCCACCACATCGACCATCGCGTAGTAGCCGACCTTGTCCTTGACCAGTTGATGAAAACCCGGCTCAAGCTTCTTCAGGTCATCGGGCATTTCCAGAAGCCCGGACGCACCCTGCACATAGAACAGGGAGTCCTTTTCCGGGCGATGGCTCCAGCTGCTGACATCGTCCATCAGCAACAGACGGTGCAGGTCGCCACCCATTGAAAGCGATGTCAGTTTCTTGCCCACCAGATGGACCGTCATGACAATGCCAGCAGCGAAAATCAACGCAACCAGAGTACTCATCAGCGTGAATACAATGACAATGCGCTGTTTGAGGCTGTGTTTGATATCCATGAACTTTCCGAAGACGGGTCGACAATTGCGCTAAGCATGAAAGGCCATTATCAGGCCAGAGATGTCGTTATTTCGTCAACGGATGATGCCTGTACCGGGTTTTCAATAAAAATGCCGGGCGAGATAGTTGCCACCCAGTAGCAACCGATCGACCCAGAACACCTGGTGCAGCAGCACGATGAGCCAGAAAACCAGTTGAAAGGAGACCTTGCGGGTTTTGTGCCGAAACAATTGCTGTGCAATCAACGCCCCCGGCCAACCACCCAGCAGCTCCACAGCGTGCAGGACCTTCTCCGGAGTGCGCCAGCCGTCGGCCCTGGCCTGACGCTTGTCGCGCCAGTACAGAAATGCCGCCAGCAGGCTCATGACCAGATAGATCGCCAGCGGCACCCACTGGCCGTTGAGCGCCATCGATGCGGTGCCGACAATCGGCAACGCGCAGATCGCCAGCAAGACCAGCAACTTCAGGCGTACGAAGCGCCCTGTCGGGGTCCTGCCGGATCGCTTTTTTTCAGTCCGCAACTGCTGGCTCATCCGCTTTAGCCGCTCACCGACGTCCAGTCGATCCAGCCGAACTGCCAGGTGGCGATAATCAGCAGGCCAAAAGCGATGCGATACCAGGCAAAAACCGCGTAGCTATGGCTGGCAATGAATTTGAGTAAGCCGCGCACCGCGATCATGGCGAACACGAACGAGGTGATGAAACCGATCGCAAATACCGGGAAGTCCGCCGGCTGGAACAGGTGGTGGTATTTGTAGCCTGAATACACCGCTGCGCCGACCATGGTGGGCATGGCCAGAAAGAACGAAAACTCAGTGGCAGTTTTGCGGGACAAGCCAAACAACAGGCCGCCGATGATGGTCGAACCTGACCGCGAAGTGCCCGGAATCATCGCCAGACACTGGGCGCAGCCGACTTTTAAAGCATCGACCCAGGTCATGTCATCGACGCTTTCCGCGTGAACCACATGCTCGCGACGCTCGGCCCACAACATGATGATGCCGCCAACGACCAGCGCAGTCGCCACGGTGATGGGGTTGAACAGGTATTGGTGAATCCAGTCTGCAAACAGCACGCCCAATACCACCGCCGGGAGAAAGGCGATCAGCAGGTTAACCGTGAAGCGCTGGGCTTCGCGTTGCCTGGGCAAGCCGATCACGACGTCGATGATCTTGCGACGAAACTCCCAGACCACAGCGAGAATCGCCCCGAGCTGGATAATGATGTTGAAGGCCATCGCCCGTTCGCCACCAAAATTGATCAAGTCCGCGACTATGATCTGGTGCCCGGTACTGGAAATCGGCAGAAACTCCGTCAGCCCCTCAACAATCCCGAGAATCAATGCCTGAGCGGCGGTCCAAAGATCCATCATTCCCCCAATGAAGGCCCGCACCATGCAGACCTCTAAGTCATATTATTTTCAACCGCTACGAATATACCCGGCCAACGGTGAACAGTAGCTGAATACGCTGGCGGCGCAGCTGATGATGGCCGGGCGCGGCGATGCTATCAGACCTGCAGGCCGCACACAGGATCAATTAGGCCGGTCGCGCAAGATTGCACGAATCATGTATATCCCGGCCTCATCGGCTTACAATCCACGCCGTTTTCTACACCCTCCAAGGAGCGGCAACAATGAAGGTTCTGGTGCTCGCGGGCCCTGAGTCCAGCGGCAAAAGCTGGCTGGCCACAGAAATACAAAGCCGTTTTGGTGGCATGCTGGTGGGCGAGTACGTGCGTTATTTCATTGAGCAGCAGCAACGCGACACGACCTATGCAGACATTCCGGCCATTGCCCAGGGCCAGCTCGACAGCGAGGATGCCGCCCGCTCTTGCGCGCCCGAGCTTTTGATCCTCGACACTCATTTGCTGAGCAACAGGCTCTGGAGTCTGACGTTGTTTGGCGATTGTCCGGAATGGGTTGAGCAGGCATTACTGGCACGTCACTACGATCTGCATCTTTTACTGGCCCCGGAAGGTGTTGAGTGGATCGGCGATGGTCAGCGTTGCCAGCCGGAACTGGCCCAGCGCCAGGCATTCTTTGCCGACAGCCTGCGCTGGCTTGAGCAGCACAGGCAGCCTTACATCGTGATGGGTGGCGATTGGGCGCAACGTCGCGAGCAAGCGTTTACGGCGGTGCAACGCCTGCTCGGACAAGACTGAAGACATCAGGCTTCAACGGATTTGATGTTTGTGCAGCAAGCGGTAGAACGTCGGCCGGGAAACCCCAAGGACTTTTGCGGCAACACTCAGGTTGTCACTGTGGCGGGTCAACACATCACACAGGGCCTGACGCTCTGCACGTGATTTGTAATCATCCAGGGTGCCCATGCTGCTGATGATGTCGTCTTCGCCCAGCAGGCCAAGATCGGACGCTTCAATCTGTCGACCTTCGGCCAGCACCAACCCCCTGCGCACCCGGTTGGCCAGTTCGCGTACATTGCCCGGCCAGTCATGCTTGCCCATGGCAACCAGCGCATCCTGGCTGAAGTTGCGCACCCTCCTGCCGGTCTCCTGGCTGTAAAAGTGCGCAAAGTGATTGGCCAGCAACGCGAGATCTCCATGCCGTTCGCGCAACGGAGCGGTTCCGACCTGCAGCACATTCAAACGGTAATAGAGATCTTCCCGGAAGCTCTTTTTACGAATCGCCGCCTCCAGATCAACGTGGGTTGCCGCCAGCACCCGCACATCAATCGGGATGGCTTCGCGGCCGCCAATGCGTTCAATGTGCTTGTCTTGAAGAAAGCGCAGCAAGTTGGCCTGCACCTCCATGGGCAAGTCACCGATTTCATCGAGAAACAACGTCCCGCCATTGGCCGCCTCGATACGGCCAATCTTCAACTCGTTGGCGCCCTCGAAGGCGCCCGGCTCATAGCCGAACAACTCGGTATGCAGCAAATGCTCAGCAGTGGCCCCGCAATTGATGGCCACGAAGGGTTTATGCCGCCGCTGCGATTGCATGTGCAGGGTTCGCGCGACCAGCTCTTTACCAGTACCGGGCTCACCGCGAATCAACACCGGTGATTCGGTGGGGGCAAGCTTGCTCAGTAGCCGACGCAACTCGCGGATGGGCCGACTTTCGCCCAGCATCTCGTGTTCTGGCCCCGACACATAACCTGCACCCTGGGTGCGCATGCGTGCCATGCCAAACGCACGGCCCAGCGTGACCTGCATCCGCGCGACATCGAATGGCAATGTGTGGAAATCAAAGAACCACTCGCAGACAAAATCGCCGATTTTCTCCCGACGCAAATCATCCGGGCTTAACACCGCGATCCATTCGGTATGGCTGCGGGCGATCAGATCCTTGACAACTTCCGGGTGCTCGAAATGGTAAGGCATGAGGCGAATAAGGCCGACATCACAGCTGCGGCCGACAGCGTTTTCAAGCGTACTGCTTTCCACATCCCATCTCGCTGCACGCAGAACGGGGATGAGCTGGTGACAATCGTCGCAAGGATCAACAATCAATAAGCGTCGCGGTGGTGGTGCCGATTCATGCATAAGAAGTCCCTGGCGCCGTGACTGGAAAAGTATCCTGAGAAAACTATTTATAAACAGTTAGTTGGCGAACATGATTTGAACATTAGCAAGTTTTTGACGGCCGCTTGTACCGATTAACTATATGGATCAGATCCAAATCGAATTAGGCGAAGTTCTAGAGAGGAAAAGCTGAAAAGCGAGGGGTTGAGCATGCCTGCCCGCGTTCGGGCTGCTTGTCTGGAGCCAGCGAAATCCGCGGGATGTGTAAAAAAAAGGAAAATAGTTGTCCACCTGTGTGACTTGAACAGGGTGGTTCGGCATCAACACAAGTATCCAGCCGAACGGTAAGCCCAACCGTCGGCGCTCACTGTTGATATGGGCACCTTGAGGAAAACACCATGAACGCCCCACTGCGCTTCAACGATGCACTTCTGATCGCTGGACACGCTTTTGAACCTTTCCAATGCGTCGCCTGGGCACCACAGGATGGTAATGGCGAGCTGAGCCTGACGGTCGTCGACCGCACCAGCACACGTATCGGTCGTCGCCAGATTTCCCGCAGCACCTATTCCGACCCGGCCCAACTGGCCAGCGCACTGGAACAGGCCCGCGCCGAAATCAGCAACGAAGGCCACCGCCTTGAGCCATGGACCATGCCGGCCTGATTGCCGCAGGTACAACTGTGGGAGCGGTGCTTGCCCGCGATAAGGGACATGCGGTCTAAAGTGAACCCAGTCCAGCCTTATCGCGGGCAAGCACCGCTCCCACAGGGGTGCAGCGACTACAAATGTCTCAAGCCGTCAATATGCTGATACTCAAGCCCCAGGCTTGCCGCCATTTGCTCGGCTTTGCGCAAACGAATCGGCCCGCTTTCAATATCGATCAGCAATCCAGGGCAGTTCCAGCCAACTGCTGAAGGCAAGTCCTTCACCCGCCCATCGGTCATGACCAATACCCGCTGTTGTTCGGCCGGGTGTTTTTTCCTGCGCTGTTCGAGCCATTCGCCCGCCTGTTCGAAAGCTGCCAATAACGGTGTTCCCCCGCCAGCCCCCAGTGCATCCAGCCAGGGCGTCAGCGCTGCGCAAGCTTTGAGCCCCTGATGTTGCCAGCGAGGCACGTTGCCATTGGCGGTGAGCAGGGCCAGACGAATCCGCCGCCGGTAAGCATCATCGAACACCTGCGCCAGCAATCCCTTGGCCTGGCTCAGCGCCTGATATCGTCGAGTGGACGCTGAAGCATCGACAATCACCAGCCACAGCTCACTGGCCTGATGGCTGCGGGGCTTGCGAATCAGGTCATTGCGCGATGTGGGACGTCCTCGTAGCAGCGTGGGGACCCAGGCGATTGCGCCTTGAGTGCCACCGCGCATAGCTCCGGTTTTACCGCCGGACAGCGGGCCTGACCGAGGTCTGGCATCCCTCCCCGCTACAGTAGGAGGACGGATGCCTAAGGCTTTTTTGGCCAGCTCGGCACTTCGCGACGTGCACCTGTCGCCATGGGTTGTGCGGGCAACTGCCCCCAACTGCCCTGCCCTTGCTGCTGATCCCGCTCACTACCCTGAGAGGATTGAGGCGGATTATCTTGTGGTGCTGGCTCATTGCGCGGTGGTGAGCTGTCGCGTCGTCTATGGCGCAAGGCGAACTCGGCAACCGCGTCGATATCTTCCTCGGCAATGGCGCTAACGCCACGCCACGCAGCATGAGCGCGCGCGGCCCTGAGCCAGACCAGATCAGCGCGCATGCCATCGACGCCCGCCGCGAAACAACGCTCGGTGATCGCAGCGAGCGCGGCGTCATCCAGCTCGATAGTGTTCAGCAACTGCCGCGCCTGTTCGCAGCGCTGCTTCAAGGCATCCTGCTCGCCCTGCCACTGCTGGCAGAACCCTTGTGGGTCTGCATCGAACTCCAGACGCCGACGAATAATCTGCCCGCGCTGCATCGGCAAAGTCTGCCCGCTCAGTGCCACGTTCAGGCCGAAGCGATCCAGCAGTTGCGGACGCAATTCGCCTTCTTCCGGGTTCATGGTGCCAATCAACACAAAGCGCGCCGCGTGCCGATGGGAAATACCATCTCGCTCCACCAGGTTGACGCCGCTGGCTGCAACGTCCAGCAGCAGATCAACCAAGTGGTCGGCCAGCAGATTCACTTCATCAACATACAAAACCCCGCCATCGGCCTTGGCCAATACCCCAGGGGAAAACTGCGCACGACCTTCACCCAGAGCAGCATCCAGATCCAGCGTGCCCACCAGCCGTTCTTCAGTCGCGCCCAATGGCAAAGTGACGAACTGGCCGCTGGCCAACAGATCCGCCAGGCCTCGAGCCAGAGTCGACTTGGCCATGCCCCGAGGACCTTCGATCAATACGCCACCGATTTTCGGGTCGATGGCGGTCAGGCACAGCGCCAGTTTCAGCTCATCGGCTGCAACCACCGCGGCCAGCGGGAAATGTGGGGTATCGGGCAACGTCGTCATCAGTTCTCTTCTATGTCCAGCAAAAGGCCTTCCAGCGCGTCGCGATACTCGCCCGGCTCCTGCCAGAGGCCGCGTTGCTGGGCTTCCAGCATCCGCTCGGTCATGTCGCGCAACGCATCAGGATTATGCTGCTGTATGAATTCCCGGGTTGAAGGATCCAGCAAATAGGCATCGGCCAACAGTGCGTATTGGTGGTCGTCGATCAGCTCGGTGGTGGCATCAAAGGCAAACAGAAAGTCCACCGTAGCCGCCATCTCGAAAGCCCCTTTGTAGCCATGGCGTTTTACGCCATCGATCCACTTGGGATTGGCCGCCCGGGAGCGGATCACCCGGTTCAACTCTTCCTTCAGGGTGCGAATCTTCGGCAGATCGGGCTGACTATGATCGCCGTGATAGCTGGCAGTCTTCTGCCCGCTGAGGCTTTCAGCGGCGGCAAGCATGCCGCCCTGGAACTGGTAATAGTCATTAGAGTCGAGCAGATCGTGCTCACGGTTATCCTGGTTCTGCACCACGGCCTGGACTTGCGACAGGCGTTTGGCAAAGCGCTCCCGTGCAGGCGTGCCCTCATCGCCAGCGCCATAGGCGTAACCGCCCCAGTTCAGATACACCTCGGCCAAGTCATCACGGCTCTGCCACAAGCGAGCATCGATAGCGCCTTGCACACCGGCACCGTAAGCACCGGGCTTGGCACCAAAAACGCGCCATCCCGCTTGTCTTGAGGCTTGATCGACATCCAGACCCTGGCTTTGCAGCGTCGCCCGCTCCTCGCGCACTTTGGCAGCCAGCGGGTTCAGGTCGTCCGGCTCGTCCAGTGCCGCGACTGCCTGAACAGCGGCGTCGAACAGGCGAATCAGATTGGCGAATGCATCGCGGAAAAATCCCGAGACCCGCAGCGTGACATCCACCCGTGGTCGGTCAAGCAGGCTCAGGGGCAGGATTTCAAAATCATCCACCCGCTGACTGCCCGCGGCCCACACCGGTCGAACGCCCATCAGCGCCATGGCCTGGGCAATATCATCGCCGCCAGTGCGCATGGTGGCCGTGCCCCAAACCGACAGACCAAGTTGACGTAAATGATCACCATGATCCTGTAAGTGCCTCTCCAGCAACAGATTTGCTGATTGAAAACCAATCCGCCAAGCCGTAGTGGTGGGCAGGTTACGGACATCCACCGAGAAGAAATTACGTCCGGTGGGCAGCACGTCCAGGCGACCGCGACTCGGTGCACCGCTTGGGCCAGCAGGCACGAACAGGCCGTTCAAGGCATCAAGTAAGCCCTGGACCTCAGCAGGTCCACAAGCTTCTAGACGCGGTGCGACAACCTCTTGCAAATTATCAAGAACAAGCAGTAACTCTTTGTTCTCTATCGGTAATTCATATTCTTCACCGGAGATGATTTGCTCAATCAGTCGAGCGGCATACAGCTCCAGACGCTCCCTGGCATCCCCCGCTGTGCGCCACGGGTCAGTGCCGATTTCCAGCAAGGCCGAAGGCTTCGGACCGGACCAGGGTTCAGCCAACTCACAATCCAATGGGTCGAAACCCAGCTCGAAAGCTTTGCTCAAGACTCGCAGCAGACTCGATTGCGCGCCACGACCATCGCCACGGGGAATTCGTAACAGTGCCAATAGCGTGTCGATGCGCAGGCGGCCTGATGGCGACTCGCCAAAGATATGCAACCCGTCGCGAATCTGTGATTCCTTCAAATCGCACAGGTAGGTGTCCAGACGCGGCAGCCAGACCGCAGCGTTGTCATCCTTCAGCGACCCGTCAACCGCGAGCTCCTGATCGATATGGGTCTCGCGAACCAGTCTGAGGATGTCCCGCTGCAGCTCAATAGCGCGGCGCGGGTCCAGCAACTGGGCCTCGTAATATTCGTCGGCCAACAATTCCAGGTCACGCAATGGCCCGTAGGTTTCTGCGCGGGTCAGCGGCGGCATCAAGTGATCGATGATCACCGCCTGGGTGCGACGCTTGGCCTGTGCACCCTCGCCCGGATCATTGACGATGAACGGATAGATGTTCGGCATCGCGCCGAGAATCGCATCCGGCCAGCAGCTTTCCGAAAGCCCGACGCCCTTTCCCGGCAGCCATTCCAGATTGCCGTGCTTGCCCACATGCACCACCGCGTGGGCGCCATAGGCTTTGCGTAACCAGAAATAGAACGCCAGATAACCATGGGGCGGCACCAGATCCGGGTCGTGGTACACCGCACTGGCATCCACCTGATAGCCACGGGCAGGTTGAATGCCGACGAAGGTCAGGCCGAAACGCAGCCCGGCGATCATCATCCGGCCGCTGCGGAACATCGGATCGGTTTGCGGCGCGCCCCAGCGGGCAATCACCGACTCGCGATTGGCTACGGGCAGTTGCTCGAAAGCAGTCTGGTATTCATCCAGCGCCATGCTTTGCGCACACGGGCGCAGGTCGATACTGTCCAGATCGTTGGTCACGCCGCCCAACAATTGATGGATCAACGCGGTGCCGGTGTCCGGCAAGTCAGCCACGGGATAGCCGGTGCCTTGCATGGCGCGCAGAATATTCAGCGCCGCCGCTGGCGTATCCAGGCCGACACCGTTACCAATCCGGCCATCGCGAGTTGGGTAGTTGGCCAGAATCAACGCCACGCGTTTGTCGGCATTCGGCAGACGACGGAGCAGTACCCAACGTCGGGCCAGTTCGGCGACAAAATCCATGCGTTCAGGCTGCGGTCGATAGCAGACCACATCCGACTGGCTGCGCTCGCTGCGCCACGCCAGATCCTTGAAGCTGATGGGCCGGCTGATGATGCGTCCGTCCAGTTCCGGCAAGGCAATGTGCATTGCCAGATCACGGGCACCAAGGCCCTGATCACTGGCTCGCCAACCGGGTTCGTTATCCTGGGCGCAAATCGCTTGAATCACCGGAATATTGCGCCGAAACGGCCGCAAATGCGGGGCTTCCGGGCTGGACTGGGCGAAGCCAGTGGTGTTGAGAATCAGCTCGCAGTCGATCTCGTCCAGCCAGTCCTCGACCACGCTCAGGCAGCTCGCCTCCTTGAGACTGGCCACGGCGATCGGCAGTGGATTCAAACCCTGTGCCAGCAAGCGTTCGCAGAACACATCGATAAAGGCGGTATTGGCGGCTTGCAAATGCGAGCGATAGAACAACAGCGCCACTACGGGCTGGTCCTCTGACCATTGCGATTGCCAAACGGCGGGGTCAGCACTCACACCTTGAGGGTGATAGACGGCGGTGCGCGGCAAAGGCTGTGGTTCGGCCCACAGGTAGTCGCGACCAAGCATGCGGCTGGCCAGGCACCGGTAAAAATCCAGCGCGTTGTGCATGCCGCCCTGTCGCAGGAATTGCCAGAGTCGATGGCAGTCCTCGGCGGGCGCAGTGCTGCGTTCATCCAGCTCCGGGTCAGGGTTATCACAACCCGGCACCATGATGATTTGCACGCCACGGGCGGCCAGCTCGCCTAGACGCTCAACACCATAACGCCAGTAACCGATCCCGCCATGCAGGGAAATGAGGATTACCTTGGCGTGCTGCAGAACGTCTTCGAAATACAGGTCAACCGAGGAATGGTTCTGCACCTGCATCGGATTGGCCAGACGCAGGCTTGGGTAGTCATCCGGCAACTGCTGGGCGGCTTCGGCCAGCAGCGCCAGGCTGGAATCACCACTACAGAGAATCACCAGCTCGGCGGGCGTCTGCCCAAGGTCGGCAATGCTGTCGTCCGGGACAAAACCGCCGGGCTGGGTTCTCAGTAAATGCATGGGTCAGCCAGCGAGCGCAGCGCGCAGTTGAGTTTCCAGTGCAGCGGCGTCCAGCTTCTGGCCAATCAGCACCAGGTTGGTCGCGCGCTCTTCGTCCTTACCCCAGGCACGGTCGAAATGCTTGTCGAAACGGGTACCCACACCCTGAATCAACAGACGCATCGGCTTGCCCGGAATCGCAGCGAAGCCCTTGACCCGCAGAATGCCGTGCTGCACCACCAACTGAGTCAGGGCATCGAGCAGCAGGCTTTCATCGGCTTGCGGCAGTTTGATCGAGATGGAATCGAAGGCGTCATGATCGTGATCGTCATGGTCATCGTCTTCATGGTGGTCGTGGTGGGTCTTGCGTCCGTCGATGTGTTGCTCGGATTCGGCGCCCAGGCCCAACAGCACGCTGATCGGCAAGCGACCGCTGCTGGCTTCGATGACTTTGACCGCTGGCGGCAGCTCTTCACTGACTTCAGCGTGCACGGCGGCAAGGCCAGCGGCATCGATCATGTCAGCCTTATTGAGAATCACCAGGTCGGCGCTGGCCAGTTGGTCAGCGAACAGCTCGTGCAACGGCGATTCGTGATCCAGATTCGGGTCGAGCTTGCGTTGCGCATCCACCTGATCAGGAAACGCAGCGAAGGTGCCCGCGAGGACTGCCGGGCTGTCGACCACGGTAATCACCGCGTCAACGGTGCAGGCGTTGCGGATTTCCGGCCATTGAAAGGCCTGTACCAAAGGCTTTGGCAGAGCCAGACCCGATGTTTCGATGAGGATGTGATCCAGGTCGCCACGACGGGCAACCAGCTCGCGCATTACCGGGAAGAATTCTTCCTGCACCGTGCAGCACAGACAGCCGTTGGCCAGCTCGTAGACGCGGCCGACCGCTTCTTCTTCGCTGCAACCGATGGTGCATTGTTTGAGAATTTCGCCGTCGATGCCCAGTTCGCCAAACTCGTTGACGATCACCGCGATACGGCGCCCTTCGGCGTTATCGAGCATGTGACGCAGCAAGGTGGTTTTGCCCGAGCCGAGAAAGCCGGTGACGATGGTGACGGGAAGCTTGGCCAGTGTTTTCATCGGATGCCCTTTGGCAATGCGGCGGGCAAACGGGACGAATGCCCCGGCCGATGGCACAAGGTTCAATTCGCCACCGGATCACCCCGCCCGGTTGTAGTGAGAATTCGTCGGGCGCTATACACAGCCCGGATCGAGGCAGGTCTCCTGGCTTACGGCGCTTCCCCGGATTATGGGGATCATCATCGCGCCTTCCCGCTGTAGCAGTGGCTGAGCGACGAACGTACCGTTAACAGTTGCGGGGGCAGCCGCGGCATTACCGCGTTCCCTTCTTAGCTCCTGACCGCTCAATGAGTGGCCGGAGAACCTCGAACCCGCAAGGCTACGCAGTGGCCGCTGGCAGGTCAATCAACCGATTGACGTTCTGCACGGCGCCATGCTCTCCTACATGTCTTGTTACGGGTGCCCTTCACAGGGTGAAACGGGAAACCGGTGCGTTCAAGCCTTGAGCTTGTGCAAGTCCGGCGCTGCCCCCGCAACGGTAAGCGAGTGGAGAGTCACAGCCACTGTGCCGATCAACGGCATGGGAAGGCGACTCTTGCAGGTAGAGCGTTTTGCGCTGTGCCCCTCGTAAGCCCGGAGACCGGCCCGACAAACAGTTATAACTAAACCCGCGGTGGGCGGGCGCTGTTGAACCCTGCTGACTTTCGTCAGTGGGCTATTCATGCGCCTGCCCACTTGCTGACAGTCAAGAGGGATATGCCATGTCGATCAGCGCCACAACCCAGTCCGCCAGCAGCACCGCCACCCAAAGCCAACGCCTGACCGCCGCCATCAGCGCTGCGATCCTCGGCGCGTGCCTGGTCTACTTCGCCGGGTTCTCCCACATCGACGCGGTGCACAATGCCGCCCACGACACTCGTCACAGCTCTGCTTTTCCTTGCCATTGAGAGTGAAGCCATGTTCAAGCGAATCGCTCAAACAGCAGGCTTCACCGGCCTGCTCGCGGCATTGCTGCTGACCCTGCTGCAAAGCTTTTGGGTTGCGCCCCTGATCCTGCAAGCCGAAACCTACGAAAACGCTCCTGCGGAACAGGTCCATGAGCATGCCCATGGCGAAGCTGCGCCTGCCGGCCATGTGCATAACGAAGAAGCCTGGTCTCCAGAAGACGGCTGGCAGCGCATTGTTTCGACCACCGGCGGCAATCTTGTGGTTGCCGTCGGTTTTGCCTTGATGCTGGCAGCGCTTTACACCCTTCGCGCGCCGGGTAAAACCTCCCAAGGCGTACTCTGGGGCATGGCCGGTTTCGCGGTCTTCACCCTGGCACCGACCCTGGGCCTGCCACCGGAGCTGCCGGGCACCGCTGCGGCGGACCTGACTCAACGGCAGATCTGGTGGGTTGGCACAGCAGCTTCCACAGCCGTGGCCCTGGCGTTGATCGTGTTTGGTAAACACTGGCTGCTTAAAGTGCTGGGCGTGGCGATCCTCGTGGTACCCCACGTAATTGGTGCGCCACAGCCTGAAGTCCATGAAAGCCTGGCGCCCGAAGCACTGGAATCTCAGTTCAAGATCGCTTCGCTGCTGACTAACGCGCTGTTCTGGATTGCCATGGGCGTAATCAGCGCCTGGTTGTTCCGCCGTAACAACCCTGACCTTGATCAGGCCTGAAGCCGCCCGGCCGACGCGGGTTGTCGGCCTCGGCTGCCAGCGCGGTTGCTCTGCGGACCAGTTGCTGGAGCTGATCCAGCAAAGCCTGCACCGCGCTGGCCTGAGTCTTGATGACGTCAGCGCCCTCGCCTCCATCGACCTGAAAGCTCAAGAGCCCGGACTGCTGCAACTGGCATCCCGGCTTGATCTGCCGTTGAAGTGTTTCAATGCATCGGAGCTGGTGGTACACGAGGCGCAGCTCAGCCATCGCTCTGAAGTAGCTTTCACTCACACCGGTTGCCATGGCGTGGCGGAAAGCGCAGCACTGGCGCTGGCCAGTGAGTCTGGCCCGGCGCAATTACTGATCACCCGGCAAAAAAGCCCGCAAGCGACTTTCGCCTTGGCTATTAGCCCCTCGATTGAACGATAATCCGGGCTATTTCCCCTTAACGATTCTGGAGCAGCATGACGGTCTTTTTCATTGGCGCAGGCCCTGGCGACCCTGAACTGATCACGGTCAAAGGTCAGCGCCTGATCCGTAATTGCCCGGTGATCATCTATGCGGGTTCGCTGGTGCCAGCGGCCGTGCTTGAGGGTCATCAAGCGCTTCAAGTGAGCAATAGCGCCGAGTTGCATCTGGAGCAGATCATCGCCTTGATGAAATCGGCTCATGAACAAGGCCAGGATGTGGCCCGGGTGCACTCCGGCGATCCCAGCCTGTATGGGGCCATTGGCGAACAGATTCGGCATTTGCGCGAGCTGGGCATCCCGTTCGAAATCATCCCCGGCGTGACCGCTACCGCTGCGTGTGCCGCGCTGCTGGAAACCGAGCTGACCCTACCGGATATTTCCCAGAGCGTGATCCTGACCCGCTACGCCGACAAAACCTCGATGCCCGAAGGCGAATCCCTGGGAGAGCTGGCGCAACACAAGGCCACCATGGCAATTCATCTGGGGGTGAACAATTTACCGAAGATCGTCGCCGAGCTGCTGCCGCACTATGGCGCAGACTGCCCGATTGCCGTGGTCCACCGAGCCAGCTGGCCTGACCAGGATTGGGTATCAGGGACCCTGGCGGACATTGAAGCCAAAGTCGCTGAGAAAGGATTTCGCCGGACTGCGCTGATTCTGGTTGGGCGAGTGCTGGCCAACGATGCGTTCAGTGAGTCCTCGCTGTATCGCGCAGGGCATGCGCATCTCTACAGACAGTAGCTCCACCTGTTGGAGTGTTTTCATGTGGGACCGGCTTTAGCCGGGAAGAGGCCAGTACATTCGCTGCACAGGATGGTCTGAAATGCCGCCTTCCCGGCTAAAGCGGGTCCCACATGAATGTGCATTGCAGGCCAACATAGAATCTCCCACAAGGAGTCGTGCAAGCTGGAAAACACCCACAAAAAACCCCGAACACGTCGGGGTTTTTGATCCAGCCCAGTGAATCGCTTAGTAATAAGCATGCTCTTTCTGGGTGTGGTCGGTGACGTCACGCACGCCAGTCAACTCGGGAATGCGCTCAAGCAAGGTGCGCTCGATGCCTTCGCGCAAGGTTACGTCGGCCTGACCACAACCCTGACAACCGCCGCCGAACTGCAGAACAGCGATGTTCTGCGACTCTTCCTCGATCACATCGATCAGCGTGACCTGGCCGCCATGGCTGGCGAGACCCGGGTTGATTTCAGTTTGCAGGTAGTAGTTGATGCGCTCGTTGATCGGGCTGTCGGCGTTGACCATCGGGACTTTGGCGTTTGGCGCTTTGATGGTCAGCTGGCCGCCCATGCGATCAGTGGCGTAGTCGACAACGGCATCATCCAGAAAAGCTTCGCTGAAACCGTCGATCCAGGCCGTGAAACTCTTCAGACCAATGGCCTTGTCGTCGGGCTTTTCTTCGCCTGGTTTGCAATACGCAATGCAGGTCTCGGCGTATTGAGTGCCAGGTTGGGTAATAAACACGCGGATGCCGATACCCGGGGCATTCTGCTTTTCCAGCAGATCAGCCAAGTAATCGTGGGCAGCATCGGTAATAGTGATAGCGGTCATGAAAATTCCTCGCAGACGTGCTGGCAGTTTACGCCAATCGAATGCATCCTACAAAGTCCTAGTATTTTTGTCAGGAAAGCACCTGAGAAGCATTTTCACCCCGGCGATTATCCAGCCAGCCCTTCATTCGGCGGTACAGGCTCTTCTCGATCCACTCGTAACTGACCCATGCACCCAAAGCAATGACCGGCACGCAGATGGCAAATACCAGATACGGATTGAGGTTGTAATGCTGGGAAGCCAGCCAGCCGCCGTACAACACCAATACATGCAGCAGGTACACCGAGTAAGAGCAATCACCCAGCACTTTGAACACGCGATTGCCCCGGAAAAGCGGCTCCATGGCGATACACGACATAACGATCAAGGCACTCGGCAAGCCCCAGGTGAGCAACCGTTGGTTGTCCGCTGACAAGTAATGGATCGCCGTCAAACCGCAAGCAACCCCCAGCAGCGGCAGCCACACCCCCTCCTTGATCCAGCCTCGGCGGTAGATGATGCCGATGCCGATACCCAGCAAAAACTCATAGATGATGTCGTTGCAATAAAAGCGGCTGATCAGCCCCGAACGCGCGAGCACCTCGCATACAGCAAACAGCGCAGCCGCCACGATCAACGGGCGGTGACGTTGTTTGAACAGGAATACTGTGGAAAACAGCAGATAGAAGAACATCTCGTAATTGAGCGTCCAGCCGACGTTCAGGGTCGGGTAAAGCCCGTACCCGCCGGGGTTTTCCGCCGGGATGAAGAACAGCGAAAGCATGAAGGTCTGCCAGTTGATCACCTGATGAGGCAGTAATGGCGCGGCGACCAACAGCAACAGGCCCATGGCCGCGGTGTAGAACCAGTATGCCGGGACGATCCGGATGATGCGGTTGAGCATGAAGCGTCCGGCGGGCATTTCGCTGTTCTGGGTAGAGAGAAAGATCACCAGACCACTGATGACGAAGAAGATATCGACGCCCACCGCGCCCTTGGTCACGAAGAACTCACCAATGGGCCCACTGGCGTGAAAATTGAAAAAAATCTGCATGAAGTGATGACACACCACGACCCACGCGGCGAGTGCCCGCAGGGCTTGAACCGAAATCAACATCAGAAACCTCTAGGCCTTTGAACAACAATTCAGGTCGGCAAAACATTACGGCGAACCTGAACACTCAAGGCGTCGGACCGTTGTTTTTTAAAAAAGGTCGTGAGTTTCTGCTGTTTTCCGGTCAACGGTAGATGGCCGCAGGCCATGTAGGGCGTGGCTTGCGTGGGCGTTTTGATCTCAGGAAATGGCAAGTCCTCCAACGCTTTGGGTATGGTGGCCCGAAAGCGTAAGTGAGATGTGGGACCGGCTTTAGCCGGGAAGAGGCCGGTACATCCGCTACCTATTGGTCGACTGAAATGCCGCCTTCCCGGCTAAAGCCGGTCCCACGACGTCGATGTTTGCCCGCGCAACCAAAACCCCTACAAATTCTCGTACCGATTCATATCCAGCACCCCTGCCTCCAACGGCGTGGTCTCCTGAATGTAGCGCTCCAGGTCATGAAAGTAGGTCCAGAACAGCGGGTGGCTGCGGCGTATACCCCAGCGTTCGACGATCTTCTCAAACTCCGCCTGGTGCCGTGTTTGCTGCAACGCCTGGACGAAGGCTGGGATATCGCTGGATGGAACGTTGAACATGAAATTCGGGTAGCTACCCAACACGCCCGGATAAATCGTCAGGGTGTCGAGGCCCGGCTGATACCGGTAAGACTCACCCAACAGAAACGCCACATTGGAGTGGGCACGGTTGCGCAACAGGCTGTACATCATCCGCTTGCCGCTGCCGTCCTCGATTCGCAGCATGGTGTTCTCCGGCAGGTAATCAATCACTTTCAAACCCGCCGCCGGTCGGGACACCAGCTGGCTCAGCGACTGTTCAACCTGAGCAAAACTGTTACTGATACCGGCTCTTGAGCAGTAGGCCCCGGCGCAACGATTGATCGGATCCGGCGCGGCATTCAGCGTACCTGCACGCTCCACCAGCTTCAGGGCGAAATCACGCTTGGGGTCTTTCTCATCGAGCTTCATGCCGCTGGGCGTATCGTCATCGATGCTTTGATAATCCAGCCACATCTTCAGCTTGCCGCCATTCTGATACCAATCGCTGAGCAGATCGTCGCGCTTGTCAGCGGGCATCAACCGCAGGAAATTGACCTCAGCCCCGTTGCGAATCAGGTCGAAATACAGACGCGTTTGCACCTGATGGGAGATGTTGCCGTACACGTCGAAGTTCACCGCCAACTGGTAATAGGTGCGCTCCAGCAGCGGGAAATCGAACAGCCACAGGGTTTGCGGCACGTCACCGATAAGGCCCTTATTCACCGAGGCGCTGTCGAAATGGCGGAAGACGGTCAGCAAGGCATTGTCATTGCCCGCCCACAGCGTCGCCCAACTGGGTGGCGGTATCTCGGCATAGGCATCGCGGCGCAGATCTTCGTATTCATTGCGCTTGTCCCGGTAGCTGCGCCACAGGCTCAGCACACTGCCCACATCGTCGTTCTGCCCCGGCATGGCCAACAACGGCGTGGCAGCGCCACGGTATTCGGCATCGAACACATAAAGGTCATGGGCGGGCTCTTGAAACAACACCCAGAACTGGTCGCGGATCACGTCCGTTGCGATTTGCCCCCGGCAGACCGGGCCGCGAATAAAGGTGCGCACGAAATACTCGGCGTTATCCAGCATGAACTGGTAGCGCGCCACTGCCGGGATGGCTTCGAAGGTTTCAAACGGATTGGCACGCCGCCCCGGACCATAGCCCGGCAGCGCATCCACATGCCATTGGTTGCCATAGAACAGCTGCTTGACCCGCGCCATCTTCTGCGGGCCCAACCCATAGGTGATATGAGTCTTGTGCACGATCACGCCCCTGACGGGCATGAGTCGGTAATAGAAGTTGCTGCCAGGATCGTCATTGGGTCTGCGGGTGGCGATCAAGTCGATGGGCTGACCGCTGGGCGTGCGCGATCGAACCCACTGGAAGAAATGCCCCGCTTCGCCGCCATCAAAGTAGATGTGCGCCAGGAACAGATGCTCGTACAGCCAACGGCCCACCAGCGCCTGGCTTGAGCCGGGCTGATTGAGCAAGGTCTCCCATTCGGTGATCTGGGAGATTTCCCTGAGTGAAGGTTGCTGCGCCGAGTCATCGATCGGGGCGCCAGCGGCAAACCAGCGTTGCAGGGTCTGGTATTGCGCATCGCTCAGCCCGGCAACGGCCAGCGGCATACCCTCCTGGGGATGCGCCTGAGCGTAGGCATTGAACTCGGCGGGTTGCGCGCAAAGATTTTCCCGGCTCATGCCAAGGGCGATTTCTGCCGGGACTTTCGCATTGGGCTCCAGCGGTGCGTTACGGCCCAACTCGATCATTCGGCTCATCAACGAAGCCTGGCTGCCCTGGGCATCCAGAACCGAGTAGAAACCCTTGTCCACCCAGGCCTTCGGACCGCTGGCGTCATAGAACAACCGAGTCGGGGCCTGAGCCACACTGCGCTCGCCGTCATAAACCGGAATCTTGCTGGCGCCCCGAGCCGCACCCTCCCCGGCCCCCAGGTTCAACTGGCAAGGGGCGTCATTGCAGGCATGGCACGCCACGCACTTTTCAGTGAGGATCGGCTGGATATCCCGAACGTAGGAGATGTTCGGCTGCTCAGGCTGACTGTCAGCCTGAACCTGAGATATGCCGCCTACCAACAACACAACGATGCTTATAAAGAAGCGACACGGCATATCCAGCGTCCAGAAGGTCAACTGCAAAGATGACTGAGGTGAAAAACCGCCGTAATTCTACAGATCAAATCAGCCGCCAACATGAGCGATATTCATGGCAAAGGGTTATCAACACTAAAAGCGTTCGGGTTTGCTATCATTTCGGCCTTTCTGTATCGACCTTTTCCAGGTAGCCCTATGTCTGATCGCAGCGCCCGTCTTCACGCTCTCCAGCAAGCTCTCCAGCAAAGGATCCTGATCCTCGATGGCGGCATGGGCACCATGATCCAGAGCTATCGCCTCGAAGAAGAAGATTATCGCGGCAAGCGCTTCGCGGACTGGCCTAGCGACGTCAAGGGCAACAACGACCTGTTGATCCTGACCCGGCCTGACGTGATCGGCGCCATCGAGAAGGCCTATCTGGATGCTGGTGCCGACATTCTCGAAACCAACACCTTTAACGCGACCCAGGTTTCCCAGGCCGACTACGGCATGGAAGAGATCGTCTACGAATTGAACGTAGAAGGCGCCCGGCTGGCGCGCAAGGTCGCTGACGCCAAGACCCTGGAAACGCCGGACAAGCCGCGTTTCGTCGCGGGTGTTCTCGGCCCGACCAGCCGCACCTGCTCGCTGTCGCCAGACGTCAACAACCCTGGCTATCGCAACGTCACCTTCGATGAGCTGGTGGAAAACTACACCGAAGCCACACGGGGCCTGATCGAAGGCGGCGCTGACCTGATCCTGATCGAGACCATTTTCGACACCCTCAACGCCAAGGCCGCGATCTTTGCCGTGCAAGGCGTGTTCGAGGACATCGGTTTCGAATTGCCGATCATGATTTCCGGGACCATCACTGATGCGTCGGGCCGTACCCTGTCTGGCCAGACCACTGAAGCGTTCTGGAACTCCATCAGCCACGCCAAGCCGATTTCCGTGGGCCTGAACTGCGCCCTGGGTGCCAGCGACCTGCGTCCGTACCTGCAAGAACTGTCGAACAAGGCCAGCACTTACGTTTCCGCGCACCCTAACGCCGGCTTGCCCAACGAATTCGGCGAGTACGACGAGCTGCCGAGCCAGACCGCAAAAATCATCGAAGAATTCGCTCAGAGCGGCTTCCTGAATATTGTCGGCGGCTGCTGCGGCACCACGCCGGGCCACATCAAGGCGATTGCTGAAGCGGTAGCCGGTTACGCACCGCGCCAGATTCCGGATATCCCGAAAGCCTGTCGCCTGTCCGGCCTTGAGCCGTTCACCATCGATCGCCAGTCGCTGTTCGTTAACGTCGGCGAGCGGACCAACATCACCGGTTCCGCCCGTTTTGCCCGCCTGATCCGTGAAGATAACTACACCGAAGCCCTGGAAGTCGCCCTGCAACAGGTCGAAGCCGGTGCCCAGGTGATCGACATCAACATGGACGAAGGGATGCTCGACTCGAAGAAGGCCATGGTGACCTTCCTCAACCTGATCGCAGGGGAGCCGGACATTTCCCGGGTGCCGATCATGATCGACTCTTCGAAGTGGGAAGTGATCGAAGCGGGTCTGAAGTGCATTCAGGGCAAGGGCATCGTCAACTCCATCAGCATGAAGGAAGGTGTCGAGCAGTTCATTCATCACGCCAAGTTGTGCAAGCGCTATGGCGCGGCCGTGGTGGTGATGGCGTTCGACGAAGCCGGCCAGGCCGACACCGAAGCGCGCAAGAAAGAAATCTGCAAACGGTCCTACGACATTCTGGTCAATGAAGTGGGCTTCCCGCCGGAAGACATCATCTTTGACCCGAACATCTTCGCCATCGCGACCGGTATCGAAGAGCACAATAACTACGCCGTCGACTTCATCAACGCCTGTGCCTACATCCGCGACGAGCTGCCGTACGCGCTGACCTCCGGTGGCGTGTCCAACGTGTCGTTCTCGTTCCGGGGCAACAATCCGGTGCGTGAAGCGATCCACTCGGTGTTCCTGCTGCATGCGATCCGCAACGGCCTGACCATGGGTATCGTCAACGCCGGGCAGCTGGAAATCTACGACCAGATCCCCGCCGAACTGCGCGACTGTGTTGAAGACGTGGTGCTCAATCGCAACCCTGAAGGCACAGACGCCCTGCTGGCCATTGCCGACAAGTTCAAGGGCGATGGCAGCGTAAAAGAAGCGGAAACCGAAGAGTGGCGTGGCTGGCCGGTGAACAAGCGCCTGGAACACGCGCTGGTCAAGGGCATTACCACGCACATTGTTGAAGACACCGAAGAATCCCGTCAGTCATTCGCCCGCCCGATCGAGGTGATCGAAGGCCCGCTGATGTCAGGCATGAACATCGTCGGCGACCTGTTTGGCTCGGGGAAAATGTTCCTGCCGCAAGTGGTCAAGTCCGCTCGGGTCATGAAGCAGGCGGTCGCTCACCTGATCCCGTTCATTGAGCTGGAAAAAGGCGACAAACCGGAAGCCAAGGGCAAGATTCTGATGGCCACGGTCAAGGGCGATGTCCACGACATCGGCAAGAACATCGTGGGCGTGGTGCTGGGCTGCAACGGCTATGACATTGTCGACCTTGGCGTGATGGTGCCTGCGGAGAAGATCCTGCAGGTCGCTAAAGAGCAGAAGTGCGACATCATCGGTTTGTCCGGTTTGATCACCCCGTCACTGGACGAGATGGTCCATGTTGCCCGGGAAATGCAGCGTCAGGACTTCCACCTGCCGCTGATGATCGGTGGCGCGACCACTTCCAAGGCGCACACCGCCGTGAAGATCGAGCCCAAGTACAGCAACGACGCAGTGATCTACGTGACTGACGCCTCCCGCGCCGTGGGCGTGGCGACTCAGCTGCTGTCCAAGGAGCTCAAGCCTGCGTTTATCGAGAAAACTCGTCTGGAATACATCGAAGTCCGCGAGCGCACTTCAGCCCGTAGCGCGCGTACAGAGCGCTTGAGCTACGGCGCGGCGGTTGCCAAGAAGCCGCAGTTCGACTGGGCTGCCTACACTCCGGTCAAACCTACCTTTACCGGCGCCAAGGTGCTGGAAAACATTGACCTGGACGTGCTGGCCGAATACATCGACTGGACGCCGTTCTTTATCTCTTGGGACCTGGCGGGCAAATACCCGCGCATCCTCACTGATGAAGTGGTGGGTGAAGCGGCGACGTCATTGTTTGCCGATGCTCAACAACTGCTGCGCAAACTCATCGACGAAAAACTGATCAGCGCCCGTGCGGTATTCGGCTTCTGGCCTGCCAACCAGATTGATAACGACGATCTGGAAGTCTACGGCGATGACGGCCAGCCGTTGGCCAAGCTGCATCACCTGCGTCAGCAGATCATCAAGACCGATGGCAAGCCGAACTTCTCCCTGGCTGACTTTGTGGCCCCTAAAGACAGCGGCGTGACCGACTACGTGGGCGGCTTCATCACCACCGCAGGGATTGGCGCGGAAGAAGTGTCCAAGGCTTACCAGGATGCTGGCGACGATTACAACGCAATCATGGTCAAGGCCCTGGCTGACCGTCTGGCCGAGGCTTGCGCCGAATGGCTGCACCAGCAGGTGCGTAAAGAGCATTGGGGTTACGCCAAGGACGAGCAACTGGGTAACGACGAGCTGATCAAAGAGCAATACGTCGGCATCCGCCCTGCTCCGGGCTATCCGGCATGCCCGGACCACACCGAAAAAGGCACTCTGTTCCGACTGCTGGACCCGATGCCCAATGGCGAGCCAGGCAAGAGCGGCGTGTTCCTCACCGAGCACTACGCCATGTTCCCGGCTGCGGCCGTCAGCGGCTGGTACTTCGCCCACCCTCAGGCGCAGTACTTCGCCGTGGGCAAGGTCGATAAGGATCAGGTCGAAAGCTACACCGCCCGCAAAGGCCAGGACCTGAGCGTCACCGAACGCTGGTTGGCGCCGAATCTGGGGTATGACGAGTAGGCCGGCCCGGAGACCGGAGCTGCAAGCTGCAACTCAGATTGCAGCTTGCCGGGAAGTTCTATGTTTGGCCTGCTGCTGATGAAGTGGGACCGGCTTTAGCCGGGAAAGCATTCGTTCGGCTGGAACAGATGCATTGCCTGTACCGGCCTCTTCCCGGCTGTAGCCGGTCCCACAGGTTTGTGCCCGGTTCAATCACCCGCGTCACCCCCGCAGCATCTCCTTCGGCAAATACTTGCCAATCTCGAATTTGCCAATAGCGGCCCGATGCACTTCGTCCGGGCCGTCGGCCAGGCGCAGGGTGCGTTGCATGGCGTACATGTAAGCCAGTGGAAAGTCGTTGGATACACCCGCACCACCATGAATCTGAATCGCCCGGTCGATCACCCGCAGCGCCACGTTGGGGGCGACGACCTTGATCTGGGCGATTTCGCTCTTGGCGACCTTGTTACCCACCGTGTCCATCATGTACGCAGCTTTGAGGGTCAGCAGACGTGCCATGTCGATTTCCATGCGTGAGTCGGCAATCTTGTCGACGTTGCCACCCAGGCGCGCCAATGGCCGCCCGAACGCGACGCGGCTCACTGCCCGCTTGCACATCAACTCAAGCGCACGCTCAGCCATGCCGATGGAGCGCATGCAGTGGTGGATTCGTCCTGGACCCAGTCGGCCCTGGGCGATTTCAAAGCCGCGCCCTTCCCCCAGCAACACGTTTTCGTAGGGCACCCGCACATTCTCGAACAGCACTTCGGCATGCCCATGGGGTGCATCGTCGTAGCCGAATACCGGGATGGGACGAACGATCTTCAGGCCAGGTGTGTCGGTGGGCACCAGAATCATCGAGTGCTGCTGATGACGAGGCCCATCGGGGTTACTCAAGCCCATGAAAATCAGAATCTTGCAGCGCGGATCGCACGCCCCGGAGGTCCACCATTTGCGGCCGTTGATCACCCACTCATCGCCCTGGCGTTCGGCACGGGCAGCCATGTTGGTAGCGTCGGACGAAGCCACGTCAGGCTCGGTCATCGCAAAGGCGGAGCGTATTTCGCCCCGCAGTAAAGGCTCCAGCCACCGCTGCTTCTGCTCGTCGTTGGCATAACGCACCAGCACTTCCATGTTGCCGGTGTCCGGCGCCGAGCAGTTGAACGGCTCAGGGCCAAGCAGCGAGCGGCCCATGATTTCCGCCAGTGGCGCGTATTCAAGATTGCTGAGCCCTGCGCCTAACTCCGACTCCGGCAAAAACAGATTCCACAGCCCTTCTGCTTTGGCTTTCGCCTTGAGCTCTTCCATGATCGCCGTGGGCTGCCAGCGGTCACCCTCCGCCACCTGGCGCTCGAACACGGGTTCAGCGGGGTAGACATAACTGTCCATGAACGTGGTCACACGCTCGCGCAGTTCTTGAACCTTCGCAGAGTAAGCAAAATCCATGTGGGGCTACCTTCTGAATGAGGTTTGTCAGGTCATAGAGGGATGCTAGGCCCGCAGGCAACATTTATCTAATCTATTCTCGGCGTGTATAAACATTCATAACCGATATATGATCGGCCCAACGCTCCGGCATGCGAGCGACAAAACAAGAACAGTAAAAAAGGGGCACGGCATGAACCTGAGCAAGGTCGATCTCAACCTATTCATTGTCTTCGACGCGATTTACACCGAAGCCAACCTCACCCGCGCAGGCCAGATCGTCGGCATCACCCAGCCCGCGGTGTCCAATGCCTTGGCGCGTTTGCGCGAAACCTTCAACGACCCGCTTTTTGTCCGTACCGCCCAGGGGATGGTGCCCACGCCCATGGCGCAAAACATCATCGGCCCGGTGCGCAATGCGTTGTCGCTGTTGCGGGTGTCAGTTCAGGAAAGCCGTATCTTCAACCCGTTGCAGGCCAATAAGAACTACCGCATCAGCATGACCGACCTGACCGAAGCGGTCATTTTGCCGCCCCTCTTCCAGCGCCTGAAGCGGCTTGCACCCAACGTCAGCATTGAAAGCTTCCTCTCCAAACGCCGGGAAACCACCAAGGAACTGGCGGCTGGCCGGCTGGATTTTGCCGTGGATGCGCCGCTCAACACCGACCCACAGGTGCGCCACGTCAAACTCATGGAAGACAAGTACGTATGCGCCCTGCGTAAAGGCCATCCCCTCGCGGCCCGCGACGCCATCAAACTCGACGACTACCTGGCCATGAACCACATCCATATCTCCAGCCGCCGCAGCGGTCTGGGCTATGTCGATCTGGCGCTCGGCAAAATGGGCATTCAGCGCAAAATCGCCCTGCGCTCGCAGCACTACCTGATGGCCTCGCAGGTCCTGCAACAGACGGACATGGTCATGACCGTCCCGGAACGCTTCGCCAAACGCCATGAGCTGCGCTACTTCCCGCTGCCGGTTCACGATGTACCCTCCGTCGAAACCCACCTGTACTGGCACGAAAGCACCGATCAGGACCCGGCCAATCGCTGGATGCGTGAGCAGATGATAGAGCTGTGTCAGCAGGTGACGGCGCATGAGTTAAAGTTAGAAATAGCTTGAACTATAAGACTTAACTTACTGTTTAAAAGAACTAGCTGGAAGGATACCCATCTCCTGTAGGAGCGCGCTTGCCCGCGATAGCGATAATACAGCCGAAAAATCATCACCTGATCCACCGCTATCGCGGGCAAGCGCGCTCCTGCGGGTGGGCTGTCTGACAGAGACGCGGCTGCAGGACAGAAGATGCTACGCAGCGAATAACATCCACTTCATGCTTGACGTTTACGTAAAGGACGCCTTAGGTTTAACCCTTCGCTTCTCCGCCGAGCCTGTTCATGATCAGCCAGACCTACAGCATTTCCGATCTCGCCCGCGAGCTGGACATTACCACCCGCACGATTCGCTTCTACGAAGAACAAGGCATGCTAAGCCCCGAGCGGCGCGGGCTGGAGCGCATTTATTCGGCCAGAGATAAAGTCACTCTCAAGCTGATCCTGCGGGGCAAACGTATTGGTTTTTCCCTGGCTGAATGCCGTGAGCTGATCGAGCTCTATGAACCAAGCGGCGGCAATCACAAGCAACTGCACACCATGCTGGGCAAGATCAGCGAGCGGCGCATGCAGCTTGAGCAGCAACTGCTGGATATCAGGCAAATGCAGCTGGAACTGGATACCGCCGAAGAACGCTGCAAACTTGAACTGGATAAAAACAATACTAATCAGATGGTTACAGACTGATTCTCGAATCTTTCGAGATTGGAGGCTGACATGCAACTACCTAAAAGCGTCCGCCTGGTTGAAGTCGGCCCCAGGGACGGGCTGCAAAACGAAGCCCAGATGATCAGCACCGCTGACAAAGTGCGATTAGTGGATGACCTGAGTGCAGCCGGGTTGCGCCATATAGAAGTCGGCAGTTTCGTCTCGCCCCGATGGGTCCCGCAAATGGCCGGGTCAGCGGATGTTTTCGCGCACATTCAGCACAGCACCGACGTCACCTACGCAGCACTAACACCCAACCTGCGCGGCCTGGAAGATGCTCTCGCTGCCGGGGCCACAGAAGTGGCGGTGTTCGCCGCGGCGTCGGAGGCATTCTCCCAGCGCAATATCAATTGCTCGATCAGCGAAAGCCTTGAACGCTTCGCGCCGGTGATGCAGGCGGCCCGGCTGCATGGCGTTCAAGTGCGGGGCTATGTGTCCTGTGTGCTGGGTTGTCCTTATCAGGGTTCGGTCGCCCCCGAGCAAGTGGCAGCAGTGGCCAGAGAACTGATCGCCATGGGCTGCTACGAGGTTTCTCTGGGCGACACCATTGGTACCGGCACACCCGGTGCAACACGAAAGCTGCTTGAGATTGTTGCCGGGCATATCCCCCGTGGACAACTGGCCGGGCATTTTCATGACACCTACGGCCAGGCGCTGGCCAATATCTACGCCAGTCTGCTGGAAGGCATCGAGGTGTTCGACAGTTCGGTCGCTGGCCTGGGGGGCTGCCCGTATGCTCAAGGCGCCACTGGCAACGTCGCCAGTGAAGACGTGGTGTACATGCTGCAAGGGCTTGAGATCGAAACCGGTATCGATCTAGACCGGCTGATCAGCGCAGGCCAACGGATTTCCTCAACCCTGGGGCGGCCCAATGGCTCGCGAGTCGCCAGAGCACGCTTGATCGCCTGAACACAATCAGAGGGTGCGACATGTTGTCACAGAGTGTTACCCTACGGCGCGACGCACGGAGAAACGGGTAACACGGAAACAAATGCTGACGAATGTTCACCCTTCGCTAAGCGCCCGATCTTTCCAAGCCCTTGATTTATAAGGCTTTGCCAAAACTGGCACGGCTCCTGCTATATCTCAGGTACAACAAAAACAAAAAATATGCAGTAACCCAATAAAAACAACATGTACGGCTCTGACATAACAAGAACAACACGGACAGAGGCGCAGCTAACAGATTTTTTTGGAGTGGATAGCTTTTCGGAGGAGCTCGCAAGAGAGCCTCGCGACCCGACAGAGAACAATAAAACTACCTTCAGGTAGCGTCCGAACGGGTTGGATCACTGCTCTAGAGGCAGCGGTAAAAGCAGCATCAGCGCTCAAAAAAATACGTTTGCTCTTGATCCCGAATGGGGATCGCTCGAAAACAGCGACAAGGGTACGGCCACCAAAAACAACAACAGGCCGCCCAACAATAAAAAAGAGCATGCAGTACTTTGAAGGGGAGCCCAGGCTCCCCTTTCTGCTGTCTGGGCTGTCAAAAGCCCATCCTCGTGACGTAAAAACATCTGAAGTTTCCCCGCCTGCGGCCGATACAAAGTCGATACAAAGACAACCAGCCCAGCATGGAAGCGCTATGAATACAGTCTCTCTCGTCACTGCGAACACGCCGCTTGTCACCAGTCCTGCCACCAAGGCAGTACCGCTCAATGCCGACCAACCCGCGACTACCACAGCCAGCTCACCCGCCTCCGTGGTCATGCTCGGCCAGGATGTGAAGGTCACTAACGCCACGACCTATAACTCTTTGGGTGCATTGGCCAGCTTCAATCCGGTGTACAGCCTGGAGAATGACGCGAAGGATCTGGTCACCAAGACGTTGACCGGCAATATCCCTAGCCCATCGACCGCCAACCGATTCCAGGGCCTTGGCGCAGCGTTGTTGCAGCAACTGTCCGAGGGTGATACCAGCAAGATTTCCCAGTCCGTCATCCGCTCAGCCGCCGACAACGTAAAAAATGCCGCCGGGCTGGAGATCGCCCAAAATCAATTGCATGGCAAAGCCGACAACACCATCACCCTCACCCTCCAGACCAAAAGCGGCGCGACCATCACGCTGAACCTCACCAGTTCAGAAGATGGCCTTGGCGTGCAGGCAGAAGTGACGGGCGGCGAGCTGAGCGACAGCGAACGTGAGGCGCTGGGTTCACTGGCCTCTTCCTTCCAGGGTGCGATCGATGGACTCACCGCCGAGAAACCGCGCCTCAACCTGGGCGCACTTGGCCAGCTTGATCCGGACATCTTCTCTTCAGTGGATCTGAGTGCCCGCTTGAAACTGGCTGACGACCAGTACCAGACACTCAGCTTCAAAGCCGATGAAAAAACCAAGTCTGTCGACATGACCGGCCCGACCGGCAATGTCCAGTTGAGCGTCAAAAACAACAGCGCCATATTGGGGAACGCCCAACAGCAAGCCCAGGCAGTGAAAAGCTACCTTGAGCAGTTCGACGCCGCACAGGACCGGGGTAACGGCGACGAGGACTTGATGACGCTGTTCAAGGATGCGTTTTCTGCGCTGCAAAGCACCAGCAAAACCGTAGCGAGCCCGGCCGGGAGTCGCGTCCTGAATGACGTGGATCGTTCAATGCTGACCGGTCTCGCTGATTTCAGCGCCTCGTTGACCCAGCCTACCCGCTACTCCAACCCGATGCGTTCGAACGAAGCCGACAAATTCTCGTTCAGCGCATCCCAGAGCACCGAGATCAAAGGCAGCAGCGCTGCCAACCGGGCTGTAGAACAGAAGCAGAACACCAGCCTCAGCGCCTCATATCACAAAAGCCTCTACCCAGGCGTTGCATTGGCATTAGGCACCGACGCCGAGTCGCAGAATTACAAGTACTACCAGATCGATGACCAGGCCAGCAGCACTACCCGCTTCAGCTACGACAAAAAAGGCGTCCTGGCCGATGCCAGCTCGACACAGACGGCCAGCCGTTCAACCATTGTGCAGACGTATGAGCTGTCGAAACTGATCGACACCACCGACACACCTGAATCAACCACCAAGTCCCGCAACCTGCTGGGTCTGATCAACGCCGCGCTGCGTAACGACCGCAACTCTGTGCAGACCACAGGCAAGTCGACACTTGAAGAAGACCTGAAGCCCGTGCATGACAAGGTCCTGCTGCAATCCAACCCGTCTTACATCAAAAGCTGAGCGCGTAATGCCGCCCTCAGCCATCGCGAAACAGGTCGTGAGCATCCAGTAAGCGGTAAGCGATCTCGGGGTTCTGTTCCAGGCCACGCCGAATCGCAGCCGGGATCGACTGCCGGGTCTTGCGACACAGACCCGGTTGCGCGTCGATCTCGATGGCAATACCGCGCATGGTCCGCACCTCATTAGACCCCGGCTTCACCTGCACGCGGATACCAAGCTGTTCATACAGCCGCTGCTGCAAGCGTTCCAGATCCGCCAGACTCTGCAAATTCTCCAGGCGCTCCAGCAGACGCTTCTCCTCCTGCCGGGTCAGCGCAAGAATCCGCTGCTCAGCCTCGTTATTGCCGCCCAACACCCGTTCGCGCTCGCAATTGCAGGCACCGGGAGGACACGGCTGACGGATCGGGAAAGAGGCTTTCATGCAGCGCAGCATAACGAGGGCAGCGTAATTTGCACATCAGGGCGAGGGCCGAAAGAGTCGCGGGTCAAGCTTCTGAGAGATGTTTTTAACCGTAGCGCAGCAAACAGTGATCTTGTGGGTCCGGCTTTAGCCGGGAAGGCGGCCGTTCTCCCGACACATCTGCAATGACTGTACTGGCCCCTTCCCGGCTAAAGCCGGTCCCACATAAAAGGCTCTTCAATGCAGAGAGTTATTTTTGTTTGCTAAACATAGCGGTGTTCATGCGCTCTCACAGGACCATGTTTTCTTCAGCGCCATGCGCTTTTTGTTTGCCAAATGTATCGAAAAAGCCCCGTCAACTGCCCAGATTGACCGGCTTACAAGGCCCACTGCCGCATTAGTGAACTCCCCTCATCGGTGTATTGCACGCACCGCACATAGTCCTCAACGGCATAGCCCGTTACCTTCAACGTCCTGTTTTGCGCAAATCCTGCGGACCAGATCCGTGACCAAGTTGCGCAAACTTTTCAAGTGAACACAGGGTCGTAAACCTTGAGTCATCCACAGCCGGACAGCCTTGACCAGGCTGGCACCCGAGGGCGCACAGAACGCCCGGAGCATGCGAACCATCGCTGCTACGCATTCATAGGAATCAACCATGAACGACCGTGACCTGATGAAGCTGACCCGAAGAAAATTTCTGATTCTGGGGGCCGTTACCGCGACCAGCGTGGCGCTCCCACCGTTTATTTCCGCGCTGGCATCGGCAGCCAATAGTGCACGCCCCGTCACCAACCCGGTGTCCATGGAGGTGAACGGCGTCCCTCGGCAGATGAACCTGGATACGCGCACAACCTTGCTCGATGCCTTGCGTGAGCATTTGCAGTTGACCGGCACCAAGAAAGGCTGCGACCACGGCCAGTGTGGCGCCTGCACGGTGATCGCCAACGGCAGGCGGGTCAATTCGTGTCTGACCCTCGCGGTGATGCAGCAAGGCTCAAAAATCACCACGGTCGAAGGCCTGGGCACCCCCGACAAGTTGCATCCGATGCAAGCCGCGTTCATCAAGCACGATGGCTATCAATGCGGTTATTGCACGCCGGGGCAGATCTGCTCGGCGGTGGCCGTGCTTGATGAGATTCGCCAGGGGATCCCGAGCCACGCCAGCCCAAGCCTGACGGATCGACCGGAACTGATCGCCCGTGAATTCCAGGAGCGCATGAGCGGCAATATCTGCCGTTGCGGTGCCTATTCCAACATCATCCAGGCGATCAGTGAAGTCGCGGAGGCTACGGCATGAGACCTTTCAGCTATGTACGCGCAACCTCCCCGGCTGAAGCGGCTCAGCAAGCGGCGCAGGTTGAAGGAGCCCGGTTTATTGCCGGTGGCACCAACCTGCTGGACTTGATGAAGCTGGAAATCGAGACGCCGTTGCATCTGATCGACGTCAACGACCTGGCCCTGGACCGCATCGAAGCAACCCCTGAAGGGGGCCTGCGTATCGGCGCGCTTGTGCGCAATACCGATCTGGCCGCTGACAGTCGGGTGCGCAAAGACTACGGATTGTTGTCCCGAGCGCTGTTGGCGGGGGCCTCCGGTCAGTTGCGCAACGCCGCAACCACGGCGGGCAATCTGCTGCAACGCACCCGTTGCGCGTATTTTTACGACACTAATCAGGCTTGCAATAAACGCCATCCCGGCAGTGGCTGCGCGGCCATTGGCGGCGTCACTCGGCAACTGGGCATCATTGGAGTCAGCAGCGCCTGCATCGCGACCCACCCCAGCGACATGGCCGTCGCCATGCGGGTGCTGGATGCGCAGGTCGAAACCATTCGCCCGGACGGCACTACCCGAGTGATCCCGATGGCTGATTTCCATCGCTTGCCTGGCAACACACCCAATATCGAAACGGCGTTGAGCGCCAATGAACTGATCACTGCCGTGACCCTGCCTGCGCCTGTGGGTGGGACGCACATTTATCAGAAGGTCCGGGATCGTGCGTCCTACGCATTTGCGCTGATTTCCATCGCCGCCGTTGTACAGAAGAACGGCACCGGCCACGTCGCAGTGGGCGGAGTGGCGCACCGGCCATGGCGTGTCGAGGAGGCGGAAAAGCTCATGCCCGACGGCGCAAAAGCGGTGACAGCCAAGCTATTGGCCGGTGCCACTCCCACCCATGAAAACGAGTTCAAGGTGACGCTGGTGGAGCGCACGCTCGCTTCAGTCATGTCTCAGGCGAGGGCCGCCTCATGAAATTCGATACCCCGGCTACCACCAACCCGATCGATCAGCTCAAAGTCATCGGCAAGCCCACCAGCCGCATCGATGGCCCACTGAAAACCACCGGTCAGGCGCCTTATGCCTATGAGCATCACACACTGGTCCCTAATCAGGCGTATGGCTACGTTGTGACCTCGGCCATCGCCAAGGGCCGCATCAGCTCGATGAACCTCGAAGAGGCCAACGCCGCACCCGGCGTACTCGGCATTGTTACCGCAAGCAATGCGGGCAAGCTGGGCAAGGGCAAATACAACACTGCCCACCTGCTCGGCGGTCCGGAAATCCAGCACTACCATCAGGCCATCGCCCTGGTGGTGGCGCAGACGTTCGAACAAGCCCGGGCGGCGGCGCAGATGGTCCGGGTCGAATACCAGCGCGGCAATGGTCACTACGATCTCGCGGCTGATCTGGGTGCCGCGAAAAAACCTGAAGGTGAAGCACCGGACACCGCGCGGGGCGATTTCGCCGCCGCGTTCAGCGCCGCGCCAGTGAAATTCGATGCCACCTATACCACGCCGGATCAGTCTCACGCAGCCATGGAACCGCACACCTCCATGGCGACCTGGGAGGGTGAAAAACTGATCCTGTGGACCTCCAATCAGATGATTGCCTGGAGTGTCGGCGACGTGGCAGCGACCCTGGGTATGCCAAAGGAAAACGTGCGACTGGTTTCGCCGTACATCGGCGGTGGTTTCGGCGGCAAACTGTTCATCCGCTCCGACGCGATCCTCGCCGCGCTGGGTTCGAAGTTGTGTGGCAGGCCGGTCAAGGTCGCCCTCGCCCGCCCACAGATCATCAACAACACCACCCACCGCCCGGCGACCATTCAGCGCATCCGGATCGGCACAAGTCAGGACGGCAAGATTACCGCCATCGCTCACGAAGGCTGGTCCGGCGATCTGGCGGGCGGCGGCGTGGAAAATGCCGTACAGCCGACCCAGTTCCTGTATGCCGGGGACAACCGTATGACCGCCATGCGCCTGGCAACCCTGGACTTGCCGGAAGGCAATGCCATGCGCGCCCCTGGGGAAACACCAGGGTTGATGGCCCTGGAAATCGCCATGGATGAAATGGCGGAAAAACTCGACATCGACCCCGTGAAATTCCGCATCATCAATGACACCCAGGTTGACCCCGGCAACCCCCAGCGCGCGTTTTCCCAACGCAATCTGATTCAGTGCCTGGAAACCGGTGCTGAACGTTTCGGCTGGAACAAGCGCAACCCGCGCCCCGGCATGCAGCGTGAAGGTCGCTGGCTGATCGGCATGGGCGTTGGCTGTGCCTATCGCAACAATATCCTGCTCAAGTCCGGCGCACGGGTGCGTCTGGATAGCACCGGTAAAGTCACGGTGGAAACCGACATGACGGATATCGGCACCGGCAGCTACACCATCATTGCCCAGACGGCGGCCGAGATGATGGGTGTCACTCTTGAGGATGTGGTGGTGCGTCTGGGCGACTCAGACTTCCCCGTGTCGGCAGGTTCTGGCGGCCAATTCGGTGCCAACTGCTCCACGGCGGGGGTCTACGCCGCGTGCGTCAAACTGCGCGAAACGGTGACACAGCGCCTGGGGTACACCGCCAATGACGCGGTCTTCGCTGATGGTCAGGTGCAATTTGCTGGACGCAGTGTCCCGCTAGGCCAGGCGGCACGCAATGGCGAACTGGTCGCAGAGGACTCCATCGAGTTCGCTGAACTGGCCAAGAAGTACCAGCAATCGACCTTCGGCGCGCATTTCGTCGAAGTGGCGGTAGACATGGCCACCGGCGAAACTCGTGTCAGACGCATGCTGGCCGTGTGTGCGGCAGGTCGTATCCTCAACCCGACGTCGGCGCGCAGTCAGGTCATCGGCGCCATGACCATGGGCGTGGGTGCTGCGCTGATGGAGGAACTGGCGGTGGACAAGCGGCTGGGCTTTTTCGTCAATCTCGACCTCGCAAGCTACGAAGTGCCGGTGCATGCCGACATTCCGGAACAGGAGGTGATCTTCCTCGACGAAACCGACCCTGTGTCATCTCCCATGAAAGCCAAGGGGGTTGGGGAGTTGGGCTTGTGTGGCGTCAGTGCCGCCATCGCCAATGCCATCTACAACGCCACGGGTGCCAGAGTGCGGGAGTACCCGATTACATTGGACAAGGTATTGAAGTCGTTGCCGGAGATGATCTGAAAACCCGGCCTCTGTAGCAACTGCCGAAGGCTGCGAACCGCGATCTGTCTGATACACCGCCTTCGCAGCCCTCGTAACCTCGGTCAGCTCCTACAGCACGTGTTGTGCCTGAGTAAACGCATAACCTGTAGGCGCTGCCGAAGGCTGCGACCCCCGATCTGTCTGATACACCGCCTTCGCAGCCCTCGTAACCTCGGTCAGCTCCTACAGGACAACGCGTAACCTGTAGGAGCTGCCGAAGGCTGCGAACATCGTTGTGTCAGACGCACCGCTATCGCTGGCCTCGTAACCTCGGTGAGCTCCTACAAGTCCGCGTATTGTCAGATGAACCTAGGTCTCCTGTAGGAGCTGCCGAAGGCTGCGAATTGCGTCATAAAAAAAGCCACCCCTCAACGGAGTAGAACCGGGGTGACCTTGATAACCGTTGTGTTGCGCAGACCTTTACAACCCCTTCGCCACCCCATACTCCTGATCACTAACCTGCTCCATCCATTGCACAACCTTGCCATCAAGCTGTTCAGCGATGGCAACGTGGCTCATGCCCGTAGTCGCGGTTGCGCCGTGCCAGTGTCTGACCCCTGGCGGGATCCATACGGTGTCCCCTGCCCTGATGATCTGCGCCGGTTTGCCTGCCTCTTGAACCAGGCCCATGCCAGCGGTGACGATCAACGTCTGGCCCAGAGGATGGGTGTGCCACGCTGTTCGCGCACCGGGTTCGAACGTCACTGTTGCGCCGCTGACTCTGGCTGGCGCAGTGCTTGTAAACGGCGCATCCACCCGCACCGCGCCCGTGAAGTAATCTGCCGAGGCCTTCACTGAAGGCTGCGAACCGTTGACGGTGACAGTCACCGGAGCGGCGCTCTGCGCATGGGCCTCAGTTGCGAGCAGTGAAAGTGACAGCGCTGTTGCTGCAAGTATCTTCATTACGCACCTCTATGTTTGAAGGGATAACGGCTTGGTCGGATGGATAGCGCAGCGCCTCGACCACCAGAGAAAAAGCCATCGAGGCATGGCGCCGGTTGGGGTAATACAAGTGGTAACCGCTACACGGCTGGCTCCAGTCATCCAGCACCTGAATGAGGCTTCCATCGTCAATCAGCGCTACGACCTGGTCTTCAGGCAAGTACGCAAGCCCGAGGCCGGATTTCACCGCATCAAGCCTCAGGGCCAGATTGTTGAACGTCAGTTGCCCCTGAACCCGAACCTTGACCTCGCGGCCGTCTTTCTCGAAGTCCCAGGCAAACAGTTCACCATGGGTAGGGAAACGAATGTTTATGCAGTTATGGCCGAGCAAATCCTGAGGCGTTTCAGGCCTCGGATGTCGAGCAAAATACGATGGCGAGCCCACCACAACCCAACGCAGGTCCGGGCTGATACGCACGGCAATCATGTCCTTGGCGACTTTGTCACCGAGCCTGACACCGATGTCATAGCGCTCGGCAACGATATTGGTCATGCCCGAATCCACATTGATTTCGACGTTGATGCCCGGGTACTGCGGCAGCAACTTGTTCAGTGTCGGCCCCAGAATCGCCAGGGCCGGGTGCTCACTGACACTGATACGCACGGTGCCCATGGGCTTTTCCCGCTCTTCGGTCAGCACCGCTAGCTCGGCGCTGATTTCATCAAAGCGGGGTTTGACCGTTGATAACAGCCGCTCGCCAGCCTCGGTTGGCGAAACACTACGGGTGGTGCGGGTCAACAATCGCAGGCCCAGGCGCGCTTCAAGATTGCGGATGGTGTGGCTCAACGCCGAAGGGCTGACACCTATCTTTGCAGCAGCCTTGGTGAAGCTGCGATCGGTCGCCACAGCGGCAAAGGCAAAAAGGTCATTGAAGTTTTCCTGCTGCATTCTTGATCCATCGTGGTGGTGCTGCGAGATGTCGTACGAACGCGCATAGCGGCTGTTTGCTGCGGGGACCATTCGCGGAAACCGGAACTTAACCAGCAGGTCCGGGCATGACTATATGGCTCAGGCTGCTAAGGCTCATGAGCTCAGCTCATCAATCCAGTCAATGCGGGGCCTGAGCCGGGAATCCCCAAAATCGCGATACATCCTGAAATGATTCCCGCCGCCCGGGCTACACCCAGCGAGGTCCTGCTCAGGTTTATTGGCACCCCGAATATTGAATATAAGAAATGATGAGTTGCTGAAAAACATGAGGTTTTATAAAAATGCCGGGCGCGAAAATATGAGCGACGGCCCCAGGTCGACGGCATCAGACCGAACCTCAGCGCGCAACTTGCGGATTGCTCCCATTCGAACGCACCTGCCCTAACCGCTGAACAAACACTGACGCGCTCAAAAGCCTGAAGGCATTTTTTCGGCTCATTGATCATGCGTGTGTGAGGTGCTCTATATGCGTCCCATCAAACTCTTGCTTACCGTCGCCGCGACGCTGGTCATGGCCAATGCCATGGCTGCTGCGCCAGAGATCGATCCTGCCATCAAGCTCCCGGCTGACCTGCAAGCCAGCAAGACACTGAAAATCGCCCTGTTCGCCGCCTTTCCGCCCATGGCCTCCAAAGTGCCGGAGACCGGCGAGTTGGTAGGCATCGACGTGGACCTGGCGAACTATGTGGGCAAACGCCTTGGGGTGGCTATCAAGTGGGAAGACGTGTCTTACGAGTCGGCGATCAACTCACTGATGACAGGCCGTGTCGACATGGCGTTCAGCTTGCTGGATGCGCCGGAAGCCGCTGACCGCCTCGACTATCTGCCCTATCTGACATCCGGCATGCAGCCCTACACCCTGGTGAGCCATGCACCGATTGCCACGGCCATGGATATCTGCGGCTTGAAGGTCGGTGCCAATCGGCGCAACGCTTTCGAAGCAGCCATGAACAAGTGGAGCGCAGCCAACTGCGTCGCCAACGGCAAGCCGCCCATTGAGGTCCACCCCACCGATGGCACCGCCATGGCCCGCCTGGACCTCAAGCAGGGTCGGGTTGATGTCGCGGTGCAGAGCAGCGAATCGATCCCGACGACGATGTCGCTGGAAAAAGACACCTACGTCACCATTGGCAAGCCGTTGAGCAAGCTGTTTATCGTCGCGGCTTTCCCGAAAAAATCCAGCGAGCTGCGCGATGCCATTTCCCGCGCACTTCAGGATGCAGTCGCAGACGGCACCTACGCCGCGATTCTTGCCAAGTACCACTTGAGCGAAAACACCGCTGCCAGTGTCATCACTAAACCTGCAGTCGCCAAACAGTGAACCCCGCGATGTCCGGCGTCGAATTGCCCTGGGGGCGTCTGCATTACGCAGAAGCAGGCCGAGGCGTGCCCTTGCTGTTGATCTCCGGGCTGAACGGTCTCGCGCAACCCTGGCAAGGCATCGTCCCTGAGCTGGCCAAACACTTTCGGGTGATCACCCATGACCACCGCGGGCTGGGTGCCAGTGACGCCTGGCATGGCGACTACAGCGTTGATCAGATCGCCAACGATGTGCTGGGGCTGATGAATCAGTTGCAGATCGAGCGAGCGCACATCGTTGGCCACTCATTGGGCGGCGCGGTGGCACAAGCGCTGGCCGCCGACCATCCACAGCGGGTTGCCGGGCTGGTGATCTATGCCAGTTGGTGCAGCCCTGACCCGTTTTTCAGACGGGTCATGAGCATGCGTCGGGAGATGCTGACCAGCATGGGCGTCGAAGCCTTCGTGCGGACCGGCCCGATTGGCATCTATCCCCCGGACTGGATCGCCCGCAACGACGCGGCCTTGACGGCGGGTTTCGCGAATGCCTGCGCGGCGTTTCCAGGAGTCGACGTCATGTTGCGCCGCATCGATGCCTGCCTTGCCCATGACCGGCGCGCCACCCTGGCACAGATCAGCGCGCCGACGCTGGTGTTGGGTTTACAGGATGACGCCAGCACGCCGGCACATTGCTCGCAGGAAATTGCCGAGCTGATCAGCAACGCCCGGCTCGAATTGCTGCCCTACGGCGGGCACAACGCGCACCTGGTGGTGCCGGACATCATTCAAGACCGATTGATTGCATTCCTTTGCGGACGGAACGCCTGAGCACAGGCGATCGGTCTACCCCCTTCACTCTCGTGAACTTTGGTTTTTCCCCCAGGCAACTGGGGGATTTTTTTTGCCTACAGGCTTGGTATTCATTCAGTCACACCACGGTACTTGTAGGAGCCATCGGAGGTTACGACGGTCGCGATGACGGTGTGTCTGAATGAAAACGAATCCTGTGGGAAGTCACGAGCAACGCGAGGCAGCGACAGCGACAGCGATCTGCCTGACACCGCCTCAATCAGCCCTGTCCATCATCAAACCCATATAACTGCGCCGGGTTATCCATGAGGATTTTCCAGCGAATCAACGAGTCAGGCGCCCACTCACTGAGCAAATCCAGCATGGCCAGATCATCGGGCATCGGGTCACGACCAGGGTGCGGCCAGTTGCTCGCCCACAGGCAGCGATCAGGATGGATCTGCACCAGCGCGCGGGCGAGTTGGCTGACATCCTCGTAATGAGGGGCGCCGGTTTTCGACGTTTCATAAGGCGCCGAGACCTTGACCCACACGTTGCCGGTGTCCAGCAGCCGCAACAGACTTTTGAACCCGATATGATCAGTGCCCACCGGCTCCAGAAACTTGCCGGTGTGATCGATGCTCAGCGCACTGGGCAAGGCGCGCAGCCGTTGCTCATAGTCAGCCAGCAGCCTCCCATCCACCTGCAGATTGATTACCCAGCCGAGTTCGGCAATGCGCGCAGAAATCGGCTCCAGCGCCTCCCATCCCAGTGCGCCCTGGGCATTGGGAATCAGCATGAAACGCACCCCGCGTACGCCGTTGCGATGCAGTTCGACCAATTGCTCATCGGTGATATCCGGCTTGATTACCGCTATACCTCGCGCTGCATCACCGGCCTGGGACAGAGCATCGAGCAGACAACGGTTATCAAAACCGTATCCATTGGCTTGCACCAGCACCGCACGTTCAAGCCCAAGCCGTTGCTGGACATTACGGTAGTCCCTCCAGCTGGCACGAGCGATCTGTTGCGTCAGCGGGAAGCGTTCCGGCTCGTAGATATGCACGTGGCAGTCACAGGCGCCGGGGCTCAAACCATTGGCGTCATTCATGGGACAGCTCCTTGGACGATTGGCTGGAAAGGCCAAATACCGAAACCGCACGACTGGCATGCTGGAGATTGACCGCGCCTTGAGGTTCTTCTCCCGCCAGCAAAGCCTGGACCTGGCGCACGGTGTCCATGGCCTGGTGCTCGCTGGCCTGGGGCGTCAGCCCGCCAATGTGCGGGTTGGCGATGATTTTGGGGTGCGCCGCGATGGCCGGGCTGGGCATCTGATCCGCTGCGCGTCCCACATCCAGGGCGCAACCGGCAATCAGCTCCTGATCGAGGGCATCCACCAAAGCCTGTTCGTCGACCAGTTCGCCACGAGATGCGTTGATGAAAAAGGCATGGGGCTGCATGCGTTTAAACGCACCGGCGTCGAAAAGATTGAGCGTCTGTGGCCCGGCCGGTGCCAGGCACACCACGTAATCCGAAGCCGATAGCAAGTGCTCAAACGGCACTTGCTCTATCCCGGATTCCTGAATAGATACCAGCGGATCACTGACCAACACCCGCATATTCAGCGCCCGTGCCATACCGGCCAGGCGCTTGCCGATGAATCCGTACCCGACAATGCCCAGCGTCGAGCCGCGCAACTCACGACCCATGGCAATCTGCGGCGTACGGCCTTGCCAGTAGTCCGCAGCCGCACGGCTCAGGCCCCGGCTCAAATCGATCATCACGCCGATCACCCACTCGGCAACCGACGTATCGAAGCCAGGCGTGGCATGAGTCACCAACACCCCATGACGGCTCGCGGCTTCGACATCGATATTACGAATATCGACCGCCACCCGACAGAACGCGGCCAGTTCCGGTAGACGTTCGAACAATTGGGCAGGCGCGGCGGCGTCCCGGCTGGAAACGATGATCTGGCAACCCTGAGCGGCCGCGACCAGCTCATCCAGCGAGAGCCCATGGCGGGCTTGGTTCAGCTTGACGTTGGCGGCGTTGCGCAACAGCGTCAGGGCGCGCTGGCCGTAGTAGTTTTCCAGGGTCTGCGGCGAATGGGTCAGGAAGATGGTGGTCATGTGCATTCATTCCCTAAGCAGATTGGCCGGACGGGCGACCGATTGACGGTCCACCAATACCGGTTGAAAGATGAAGTTGACGGGTCTCTGTCCCGGTTGCCGGGACCGATCAACGGCCCGCTGCACCATGGCATCAGCCATTTCGGTGATCGGCATGGACACCGAGGTCAGCGCCGGATTGGTGAAGGCGGCAATCGACAAGCCGTCCATCCCCACAACCGAAACATCCTGGGGCACCCGCAACCCTGCCTGGTGCAACCCAGCCATCAGGCCAATGGCGAGCATGTCGTTGACGGTCACGATTGCGGTGGGCATGGGCTGCATGACCTTGATCTGGCTGGCCATGGCAAACCCCAGGTCCGCCAGCTCCGAGTCACCAAAAGTCTCGACCACCTGCCCCTCGATCACTTGCGCGCTACCTTGCAATCCTGCCTGCGTGGCACGCTCCAGAAAGCCTGCGATCTTGTTGGCGCGGCTCACGGTCTTGCCACCCGGCACCAGAAACGCCAAGCGGGTGTGGCCGTAACCAATCAGATGATCGGCCGCGATGTAGCCGGCCTTGAAGTTATCGGGTGACACATGATCGACCTCAGAACCCTCCACTGGCTCCGTGCTGCGATCGTAACTGACCACCGCCAGCCCTCTGGCGACGGCGCCTTCAAGGTGGCGCTCGTCGTCCCGGGACGAGACAACGATCACCGCCTGTACGCCAAATGACAGCAAATCATCAAACATCCGTGCCTCATGCTGCTTGTCCCGGTGGGTGTTGGCCAACAGCAAGCGATAGCCGTAACGCTGCTGGGCAACAGCTTCGATCTTCAACGCCAGTTGCCCATACATCGGGTTGGCCGTGGACGGCACCAGCAAGCCAAGCATGGGTGTATGCCCGGTCTTGAGCTGGCGGGCGGCCCGATTGGGTCGGTAGTTCAACTGACCAATCGCGGCTTCCACACGGGCAAAGGTCTGCGCCCCAAGCTTCTCGGTGCGCCCGTTAAGCACATTGGACACCGAGCTGACAGACACCCCCGCCAGAGCTGCTACATCGTGAATCGTTGCCATCTTTGCCTAACCCATATTGAAAGTGCGTGGCAGCCACAAGGAAATCGAGGGCACCAGGACCAACAGCACCAGCATCACAGCCAGCACCAACAAGTATTTGAGCATCCGCCGTGATACGTCTTCGATTTTGGTGCCGGTCATTGCACAGGTCGCAAACAGTCCCAGGCCGAACGGCGGTGAGAACAATCCCAGGCCCATGGCAATGACCGCGACGGTGCCAAAGTGCAGGGGATGAATGCCGACCTGAACTGCAATCGGCACCAGCAACGGCCCGAAGATGATCAACGCTGGCGCGCCTTCCAGCACCGCGCCAAAAATCACCATGATGATTACCGATGCAATCAGGAACGCCAGAGGACCAAAGTCGTGGGCCAGGGCCAACATGAAGTCGGAAATGATTGCCGGAATCTGCAGGATCGTCAGGGCAAACGCCACGCTGGAAGCCGCGGCGATGATGAAAAGAATGCCCGCCGCCATGGACGCGGAGCGCACGAACAGTTTACCGATGGCCCGAGGTGTCAATTCACGAAAGGTGATACCGCCCACCAGCAAGGCATAGACCACCGCGAACGCCGACACTTCGGTGGACGTCGCCACGCCGGATGTCACACCCTTGCCGATCATGCCGACCATGATCAACGCCACCAGCGCCCCGCCCAACAGGCGAAACAGCGGCGTGCGTTTGGGGAAAGCTTCGTCAGGGTCGACCTTGCGACCAAAGATCACCGCCAGCGTCGCCAGGCCCATGGCGAGAAACGCCGCCGGAACGATACCCGCGAGAAACAGCCCGCCAATGGAGATATTCGCCACGAAACCCATGATGATCATGTTGATGCACGGCGGAATAGTCTCGGCCATCACCCCGGAGGCCGCCAGCACCGCAGCTGTTTCATTGGGATCTTGTCGGGTACGCCTTACGGCCGGCACCACGATGCCTCCCACTGCTGCGATGTCGGCCAGCTTGGAGCCGGAAACCCCTGAGAAAAACGCCGTGGCCAGAATAGCAATCAGGTTCATCGAACCGCGGACCCGGCCAAAGATTCTGACCAGCAATTCAATCAGCCGCGAGGACATGCCGTTGACTTCCATCACCAGACCGGCCAGCACAAAGAACGGAATCGCCAACAGAACGAAGTGATCCATGCCGGCCATGACCTGCTGGGAATAGATCACCAACGGCAATGACGGATCGCCCATGAAATACAGCAGCGCACACATGGCCAGCACAAATGCGATGGGCACACCCACCAATAATCCGCCAACGAAGCCCAGAAGCAGCAGCGTCCAGGGCTGTAGCGCCCAGTCTTCCAACTGGCTGTTCCAGGCCCAGATTGCACAACCCAGCACCACACAACCCAGCAAGGTCAGCCAGGTAGTGCGGGTTGCGCCATGAATGGCATTGGCGACGCCGACGACGGTCATCAGCAACGCACCCACGAACACTGGCAACACGTTCAGCCACTGAGGCATGCCCATTGGCGTTGAGACATTGGTGGAATCTTCCAGCAGCAGCCAGGACGAAACAGCCAACCCTGCAGCAGTGCCTGCGACCGCCCAACCGCCGATCTGCAACGCCACCTGCTGCCAGGCGGCGGGTAATAGCGCCCGAAAGAAGTCCACATGCACGTGCTGACGCCGGGCAAGCACCGTCGCGCCGCCCAGAAACACCAGCATCACCATCAGCCCGCGCGCCACCTCCTCGGCCCAGTCCACCGGTTGATGCACGAAATAGCGCAGGATCACCGAAGTGAATACAACCACCACATCGACCGCCAACACCACCGCGCACAACCGCTCGATAAACGTACAAAGCATCGCCAGCCACCGCCCTGTGGCTGCCTGGGTATCAAAACCCCATTCCCTGGTGGGGATCACTGGACCGACCGCTTCTTGCGGATGCTCCTGAAGATGTTGCTGCGCGGCGGTGAGAGCGCTGGTGGGCGTGGTCATGGCTGGCATCTCTTGTTGTTTTTATCGAATGCGGCTTACACAAGGGCAGGCACAAGAACGAATGACGAGCCTGATTCAGCCCCGGGCTGCATCAATGGCCGCCAGTACCGGAGCGGTCACCGGATTGGTCTGAGTGAACGGAACCCAAAGCTTTTCACGCATCAACTGCCGGGTGTTTTCGCGCTCAGCGTCGCTCATGGGGAAGAACGTCATGCCGCCCTTGGTCAGCGCGGCGATGGCTTCTGCACCTTTGATCTTGGCGGCTTCGCGCTGATGGATGCTGGCGTCACGAGCCGCTGCGATGAACGCTGGCTGCAGGTCGGCAGGAATTTTGGCCAGGCCGCGTTTGCCGATCACGGCGATACACGGGCTGAACAGATGATTGGTTTGCCAGCTGTTGCGCACAACTTCGTCCAACTTGTTGGCCAGTACACTGGCGGCGTCGTGCTCGAATCCTTCGACCACCCCGGTCTGCACGGCGGTGTACACCTCGTTGAACGCGATCGGCGTCGGGATCGCACCCATTAGCTTGAAGGTTTGGATAAACGCCTGGGTTGGCAGGACTCTGAGTTTGACGTTCTTCAGGGTGGCCAGATCCTTGATCGGCGGCTTGGTGTAAACGCTGCGCGCACTGAAGTGCGAGCCCCAGCCAATCACTGAGCACCCAGTGCGCTCTTGCAGCAGTTTGTTGTAAATCTCGCCTACCCCGCCGTCTACCGCCTTGGCGACATGGGCGTAGCTGTCGAACAGAAAGCCCAGGTCCAGTAATGCCAACTCCGGCAACGCTGTTGCCCAGATAGAACTGCCGGTCACCATCATGTCGATAGACCCCAGACGCACCTGCTGGACCACGTCCGCCTCCTTGCCCAACTGACCGTTGGCAAAGAAGTCGATACGCACCTTGTCGCCCAGGGACTGCTTCAAGTTCTCGGCAAAGCGCTGATAGAACAGGTAGTGCGCGGAATTTTCGTCGGAGGTCATCGTCGACGACAACCGCAAAACAGGTGTCGCGGCATGGCTGAAGGTGGGCAAAGACAAAGCGGCAGCGCCGATGGCAGCTGTCTGGACGAAACGGCGGCGGGTCAGATTCATTGTGCTCACTCAATTGTTATTGTTTTTGGTAAGTCGAAGTAAAACGGTTTACTAAACCGGTTTACGGAGCGTAGACGGGCTTCATGGAATGGCAAATAAATAGATTGAGGCACCGCAACTTTCTGTGGGAGCGAGGCTTGCCCGCGATAGGGACACCTCGATCACAAGTCAATCGCGTACAAGCTCATCGTCGGAATGCCGTCCGGATAGGCGAACACACGCGACAAAATGCCACAGCAAAAATTCAACCAGTTGTCTGACAACTGCTGAGCGGTCATGGCCCGGAAAATTGATTTGTTCTAAAATGTTGCAACACCGGCAAGCGGACGCGGATACGAACATCAACGACGACCATCGTCATTGAATTCGAACCCCGGCGACTTGACCCTGACTTATAAAAAGAAAAGCCCGTCATAGACGGGCTTTTTTCGTTTCCGGCTTACCGCACTTTCCAGACGGCCCCCGATGGGGCGGCTGACTGCCAGTTTATCTACCTTGAGGCTAATCCCATGTTGCGTCTTGTCATGTCTTACCTGTTCCACTGGTTCAAACGTGTTGCCTCCAGCGCGGTTTCCCGCAATGGCAGCAACGACCGCTACACCGAGAACTTTTCCTCGCGTGAAGACAGCGGCCGCTGGACCTTCGTATCGATCTTCATCGTGTTTACGTTGAGCATCTATTCCCTGGCTGGCCTGGGTTACTACGCCAAGGTTCACGTCTGGGACGGCTTCACCGAAGCGGAAAAAACCAGCATGGCCCAGGCCATGGTGGTTGCCAGCCAGAACCTGAACTAACTCAGCCGCGCCCTACAAACGGCATGTTGGTCGCCATGACAGTCATGTTCAGCACGTTGGTCGTCAGCGGCAAGCCCGCCATGTACCGCACAGCGTCGGCGACCTGTCTGACGTCCATCATGGGTTCCACGGCAGTCTGACCATTGGCCTGACGAACCCCGGTGGTCATACGCGCGGCCAGCTCGGTCAGCGCGTTGCCGATGTCGATCTGACCACAGGCAATGTTGAACTCCCGCCCGTCCAGGGCGAAGGTCTTGGTCAGGCCCAGCACCGCGTGTTTGCTCGCGGTGTAGGGCGAGCTGAACGGCCTCGGGGTATGGGCGGAAATCGAGCCGTTGTTGATGATCCGTCCACCCTGTGGCACTTGCTTGCGCATCAAGCCAAACGCGGCGCGGGCGCAAAGGAATACGCCGGTCACGTTGGTGTTGATCACGTTCAGCCATTTCTCCACATCAAGCTCGTCAACCGGGACCGCCGGAGCACCAACACCCGCGTTGTTGAACAACACGTCCAGCCGACCATAGTTCTTCTCGATCTCGCCGAACAATGCGTCCACGCTCGCCGGGTCGCGCACATCCGTTGAAACGGCCAGCGCCCTGCCCCCGGCCTCGCGTACAAGTGCGGCCAATTCATCCAGCGGCTCCTGACGACGTCCGGCCAGCACCAGGCTGTAGCCATCTTCCAGCAAACCCAAAGCGACCGCACGACCAATGCCGCTCCCGGCGCCGGTGACAAGTGCGACTTTTGCAGCAGTGGTATCGGTCATCTTGTTGTTTTCCTCTTTTGATCAACCTTGGGTGGTTTGGGCACCGAATTGGCCGAATTGATAGGCACGCCCGGTCACGTCGAGCAAGTGCGCTCCGACAGGTCCGGCATTCCAGCCTCGGGCTCGCCGAGACCTCTGGCCACAGAGAGTGCCAGCCGCACTGCCCAAGATCAAACCCGGGAAAAGCCTTGCACGTCCCGCACATTCCTGAGAAAAAGCCGCCTTTGTCTTTATAGAGAGCCAACCATGAGCAACGAACTGCTGATCACAGACATCCGCACCGGTGAAGGCAAGGCCGTGGTCAAGGGCGCGCTGATCACCACCCACTACACCGGCACCCTTGAAGACGGCACGGTCTTCGACTCCTCACACGAACGCGGCAAGCCTTTCCAATGCGTGATTGGCACGGGCCGGGTCATCAAAGGCTGGGATCAGGGCCTGATGGGCATGCAAGTCGGCGGCGTCCGCAAGCTTTTCGTGCCCGCCCACCTGGCTTATGGCGAACGGCCCATGGGCGCGCATATCAAGCCCAACTCGGATCTGTACTTCGAGATTGAGCTGCTGGAAGTGTTGACGCGGGATGATTGAAGGTTTTAACCCCGATAGGTGCCAGCCCACACATTGCTTGTTCCCCCAGAAAAAGCCATGCTCCGGGCGTGACAATTGTCGGTAGTTATAAAATCAAAAGAAAAAGGAAAAGGTATGGCCCTGAACAAGCCAACTCTGGAACTCAAGCGCCACCTCAAAGGCACGGCCACAAATCTTGAAACGACTGCCAATGACATTCTCAAGCTTGCCGAGCAAATGGAAGACGTCGACGTGACGGCGATTCTGCAACTGGTCAACCGGCTATATAGCGATGCTGACCAGCTCAAGGCCTATGCCGACGAGGTCAAGGCCAAGCGGATCGTGCGGGGCAAGGCGGTTTAAGCAATCGGCTCTAACTCTCGCTTCTGATCTGATCATGCAGGGCACGTCGATGCTGCCATCTCCTGTCAAAAGCACCAGCAACCCGATTTATCTGCACAGGCGCAAGTGGCAAGGCCGTGTCGGGCTGTCGCTGGCGGCGGCGCTTTCGGTGCTGGCGGGCATGACCGATGCCATCGGTTTCATGGCGACCGGAGACTTTGTCTCGTTCATGAGCGGCAACACCACGCGCCTGGCGGTGGCAATCAGTGACGCTGATATCAGCACCAGCGCCCGCCTGTTACTGGCGATATTCACGTTTATCGCAGGCAATGCGCTGGGGGTTATCGTCGCCCGGCTCGGGGGGCGTCGCGCCCTGCCCTTGCTGCTGTGTATCGGGACGTTGTTGTGTGCGGCCGCGGCTTTCCCGCTGGACTCGCGAATTCTCACCATTGTCGCGGCCATCCTGGCCATGGGCATGCTTAATGCTGCCGTGGAACAGGTCAACGGCCTGCCAGTGGGCCTGACCTACGTCACCGGCGCGCTGTCACGCTTTGGTCGCGGGCTCGGGCGCTGGATGCTGGGCGAGCGGCGTGACGGCTGGCGAGTGCAGTTGGTGCCCTGGGCCGGGATGTTCGTCGGCGCGGTGATTGGCGCCTGGCTGGAGCATCACCTAGGGTTGAATGCCCTGTTGGTCAGCGGCGGGTTCGCTGCGCTGCTGGGCCTGGCCACGCTCAAGATCCCCTATCGCTGGCAGCGTCGTTACATGCCCCGCTGATTCATCAATCTGTCATCTTTGCGTCATGTAGGCTGCTTAACATCTGAGGACTTTTCCTACAGGTGAGCGCGCAAAAATGTCTCCTTCTCAAGAAAACCTGGCGCGTCGTATTCATCGTGAGTTGCTTGATCACAACGATGAAGAGCTTGAACTGGAGCTGGCTGAAGACGAATACAGCCTGGACAAGCTGTTCGAAAGCGATATCCATAGCGATGACGAGAAGCAGGCCCGCCGTCTGTATTTCAGCGAACTGTTCCGCCTGCAGGGCGAACTGGTGAAGCTGCAAAGCTGGGTGGTCAAGACCGGGCACAAGGTCGTGATCCTCTTCGAAGGCCGCGACGCAGCAGGTAAAGGCGGCGTCATCAAGCGCATCACCCAACGTCTGAACCCTCGGGTCTGCCGGGTTGCCGCACTGCCCGCCCCCAACGATCGCGAACGAACCCAGTGGTATTTCCAGCGCTACGTCTCGCACCTGCCCGCTGCCGGTGAGATCGTGCTGTTCGACCGCAGCTGGTACAACCGCGCGGGCGTGGAAAAGGTCATGGGCTTCTGTGATGACCATCAGTACGAAGAGTTCTTCCGCACCGTGCCTGAATTCGAGCGCATGCTGGCGCGCTCAGGCATTCAGTTGATCAAATACTGGTTCTCGATCTCCGATCAGGAACAGCATCTGCGCTTCCTCAGCCGTATTCATGATCCGCTCAAGCAATGGAAGCTCAGCCCGATGGACCTGGAGTCCCGCCGTCGCTGGGAGGATTACACCAAGGCCAAAGAGATCATGCTTGATCGCACCCACATTGCCGAAGCGCCGTGGTGGGTGGTGCAGGCCGACGACAAGAAAAAGGCCCGCCTGAACTGCATCCATCACTTGCTCGGCCAGATGCCCTACGAAGAAGTGGAGCAACCGGCCATCGAGCTGCCTCAGCGCCAACGGCGTGAGGATTACACGCGGGTGCCGACGCCCAATGACTTGATCATTCCGCAGGTGTACTAGAAACGCTAAAGGCGCCTGAACGACTGATCAGGCGCCTTGGCTCTGCTCGGCAACATTGAGCTTGCGCAATAGGTCGCGCTTTTTACTGCGATGGGCCTGCATGCGTACCAGTAGATTATCCAGCGTGTCCATGGCCTCCAGAATGTGCGGTCCTTTGTTGAGCATCACACATTCAGCACGCACGCCCATGGCCGCATCGGTGATTTCGGCACGGGTAGCGGCACCGGTTTTGGCCAGCGTCTCCAGAACCTGGGTGGCCCAGATCACCGGCACGTGGGCGGCTTCGCAAATGCACAGGATTTCCTCCTGCAGTTCGGCGGTCCGCTCAAAACCGTTCTCCACCGCCAGATCACCCCGGGCAATCATCACCCCCAGTCGTGGATTTTGCATCCCGGCGAGCAAAAGCGCGGCAAGGTTTTCGAAACCGCGGCGGGTTTCAATCTTCAGCACCACGCCCAAATGCCCGGCCTTGAGCCTGTCCAGATGGGCCAGCAGCGACCTGACATCCTCCGGGCTGTTGACGAACGACAGCTCCACAACGTCGGCGTATTGAGCTGCGAACTCCAGTGCTTTCAGGTCCTCCGGGGACAGTGCATCGAGCTTCAGATCGCTGTCCGGCAAGTTGATGCCTTTGTCGCTCTTGAGTTTTGCCCCGCCAGGCGCGTGGGTAATGCGTATGTAGATGACGTCTTTCTGCACGGATTGAATACGACCGCCGATCTTGCCGTCGTCGAACCATACGGCTTCGTTTGGGCGTAAATCCTCAAACACTTGCGCCAGGGTGCAACCGATTCGTGCCGGTGTCAGCACCTTACCCGCTCCGTCGCGAACGGCAGGATGACCGCTGTCGGCATCCCTCGTCAGTAACAGCAGATCACCTTCATTGAGCAGGATGCTTTGTTCAGGCAGAGGGACGGCTGTGACCCTGGCAGACTTTTTCCGATCCTTTGGCTTTTTCAGGTACAGCTCGATGCCGGGAATCACGTAGGCCGTCTTGCGCAACTCGGCCCAGCAGCCTTGCTCAGTGGTTTCGGTGACCAGCAGCGTACGGCTGGAATCCCGTGCATCCTTGAATTGCAGCTCATCCCCGGCCTGTAATTGCGCCAGCCATTTGCCGGGCAGTTGCATGAAGGGCTGCGGTTCAGGCGAGGGCTGCGGTTCAGGCGAGGGCTGCGGTTCAGCGGCCAACCAGACTTTAGCCGCTGTCAGCACACGACCGAAATCATCCCGCTCAGGGCGGATTTTCAGCACCGCAGGCCCCGGCTGAATCTGCCCGGTACGCAGTTTCGGCCCGGCAAGGTCCATCATGACCTGACAGGTTTTACCCATCCTGTCGGCAGCGGCGCGCGCGTTTTCAATCATTTTCAGCCAGATTTCGGGCTCATCGTGGGCGCAGTTGATCCGTTGGCAGTCCATCCCCGCTTTCATCAACCCTTTGACCAGCGCGGGATCGGTGGCGGCCTCCCGCGGCATCGTAACCATGATGCGAATGCCGCGTTCCGGAGCCGGTCCACCAAACAGCTGGTCGGCATGCTGCAACAGACGCTTTTCCCCCAGCCCGGCCAACATTGTGCCGCAAGCATCCTTGGGCGTTTCCCCGGGTGTCAGTCGCTGGAGCACGTCAATCAGCCGGTCGACGGCCGCCAGGCTGTTGGCCTCACAACGGCCCAATGAAGAGAGCCCAAGTTCGGCGAGCTGGCGTTGCAGCGGGCGAATGTCATGGCGACGCAGGGCCAGATAGCTGAGAAGATTGCGTGCGCTGTCCAGGTAATCCCCGTGCACCTGCATGCTCTCGATCGGCAACTGCGCGGCGGCCTCCATCTTGACCCGCAAAAACGACAGGCTGCGTAGAGCGGTCCTTATCTGATGATCATCCAGTAAGTTCGGTTCTAAAGCGGTCATGGCAGGTCCTCGCGTTGAAGGTGAGACGCAGCATTCAAGGCTAGGGAGCGATTGTGACGATCTGCTTACGTGGGGCAAGTGGGTGATGGACGGTGCGCACAGAACGTGGGACCGGCTTTAGCCGGGAAGGCGGCATTTCAGGCGCTCAATTTCGGGCGGTTGTACTGACCTCTTCCCGGCTAAAGCCGGTCCCACATGAAAACGCGGTCGTCTGTGTGAGGTGCTTGGTCTGGGTGGCATTCTGACGATTCAGGCGCCTCGATATTACAGATAGACTGTTTCATCGTTCATCGCGAGCAGGCTCACTCCTGCAGATAACAGCCGAACCTGTGGGGCCTTGGCGATAGCGGACTGTTATCATGCAGCGCTCTTACCCAACTGTCCGGAATCACCCCATGCCCAGCCTCTCTACCACCTTCGCAAGCCGCGGCTGGTCATTCTGGTGGAAACCCTTGCTGTTTCTTGCCGTTGCCGCCATAGGCTTGTATTACGTCAAATGGTCGCCTTACTACCTCAAGTCATTTGTCGCCGCAGACAGCCACAGCATTGGCGCGTCGATCATCAATGATCAGTTGACCTCCCCCGTCGCGGCCGCGCTGGCTTATGCCCAGGTGTATTTCCTGGCGATCTGGAAAGCCGCCGTGCTGGCAGTAATTCTAGGCTCGCTGCTGCAAGTACTGATCCCCAGGGACTGGCTGCTTCGACTGTTTGGCCGTGCCGGGCTGGGTTCCACCGTGCGTGGCGGTCTGTTCGCATTGCCCGGCATGATGTGCAGTTGCTGCGCGGCTCCGGTGGCCGCGGGCTTGCGTCGCCAGCAGGTGTCGGTGGGCGCCGCGCTGGCCTTCTGGATTGCCAACCCGGTTCTCAACCCGGCCACCCTGGTGTTCATGGGTTTCGTATTGGGTTGGGAATTCACCGCCCTGCGTCTAGTGGCCGGGCTGATTCTGGTGATTGGCGTGTCGCTGATTGCCCAGCGTATCTCCCGCCCGGAAGTGGTCCCGGAACAGGCATTTGAAGCGGCTGCCCAGGCCAACGAGATCGACCAACAGGGTTTTCTGACCCGCTGGGCCCGCACTCTCTGGCAGTTGTTCTGGAGCACGATTCCGATCTACGTGTTGGCGGTGCTGATCCTTGGCGCGGCGCGGGTCTGGCTGTTCCCGCACATTGATATGTCCATGGGTAACAGCTTGCTCTGGCTGGTGATCCTTGCAGTGGTCGGCACACTGTTCGTCATCCCGACAGCTGCTGAAATCCCGATCGTGCAGACCATGCTGTCTCTGGGGTTGGGCGTCGGGCCCGGCGTGGCACTGCTGATGACGTTGCCAAGTATCAGCCTGCCGTCGCTGTTGATGCTGCGTAAATCCTTCGACGCAAGAGTGCTGGTGACCGTGGCCCTGCTGACCATGCTGGTGGGCATCATCAGCGGGTTGCTGGCCATCGCCCTGCTTTGATCAGCCCCGGCGGTTCCGGCGTTCTTGCAGATACTGCAGGATCGCTGCGTGGTCGCCGGCAAATTCGATCCGGGCGCCTTTGCTGTCGCGCTGGAAAGCGTACATAGGGTCGTAGTACTCGCCTAACAGTCCGCTGATCCAGCCGCGATGCAGGTCTACCGAACCGGACTGCTCCTGCTCAATCAAGGCCGCATCCATCAGTGCCGCCAGACGTTGGTAACGTTCACCGCCAAGGCGTTTGAGGATGCTGGCCAGGCTTTCGCGTAAACGCTCGGCAAACACCGTGAAGCCTGTCTCGATGCCCTGCACCTTGATGTACTCGGCACACAGATCAATCACGTAGTCCTTGAGAATCCGCTCCACCCGCGCCTCGAACGCCTCCTCAAGCCAGACCATCGGGTACTGCTGCATGCCACGAAACAGTTCCAGTGGAATGGCCCGGCTGCCCACGACGCGACCTTCATCTTCGAGCACGAACTGATTGATGCCATGGGCGCGTTTTTTCAGGATGTCGATGGCCAGGGCGTTTTCAAAACTGATCTGCGCCGGTTGCGGGGTAGCGTGCTTGCCGAAACTGGAGCCGCGATGATTGGCGTGGCCTTCCAGATCCAGTGCGTTGTTCAACTGCGTCAAAACCTCGGTCTTGCCGGAACCGGTCAGCCCGCCGATCAGCACGAAATCGCACTCGGCAACCGCCTGATCGGTCACTTCAATCAGGTAACTGCGCAGCGCCTTGTAGCCGCCGATGACCCGGGGATAGGCGATGCCCGCCTCGCTCTTGAGCCACTGCTGGGTGAGCTGCGAGCGCAAGCCGCCGCGAAAGCAATATAAAAGGCCTTGAGGATTGGCTTTGGCAAAGGCGGCCCAGTCTTCGATCCGCTGCTGTTTGAGCGGCCCGCTGACCAGTTCATGGCCCAGCTTGATCGCGGCCTCCTGCCCTTGTTGCTTGTAACTGGTGCCAACCTGCTCGCGCTCAAGGTCGTTCATCAAAGGCCGGTTGATTGCCAGCGGGAACGCACCCTTGTGGAATTCCACAGGAGCGCGGACGTCCATCAGCGGTACGTCATTGAGGAAAATATCGCGGTAGGCGGCGCTATTATCCGGCATCAGAACACCTCTACCGCGAGACGCTGTCGCTCAACGAATTCACCGATGACCGCCAGTTCGAGGCCCAGCTCCTGCGCCAGGGCAAGGAAGGTTTGCTGCTCACCGGGCTCGACGGCGATCAGTAGACCGCCGCTGGTTTGCGGGTCGCAGAGCAACATTTTCTGTGCATCACTCAAGGGGTTGATGCGCTGGCCATAGCTGTCGAAATTGCGCAGCGTGCCGCCAGGGACACAGCCTTGTTCGATGTAAAAATCGACACTGGCCAGACGTGGCACAGCGGCATAATCCAGACGTGCCGTCAGTTGACTGCCGTCAGCCATTTCCACCAGATGGCCCAGCAGACCGAACCCAGTGACGTCAGTCATGGCCGTAACCCCGGCAAGCTTGCCGAAACGGCTGCCCGGCTTGTTCAGGGTGCACATCATGTCCCGCGCGACACCCTGATCTTCGGTGCGCAGCAGGCCTTTTTTCTCGGCGGTGGTCAGGATGCCGATGCCCAGCGGCTTGGTCAGGTACAGCTTGCAGCCAACAGTCGCGGTGTCGTTGCGCTTCATGAAACGCTTCTCTACCAGCCCGGTAACCGCCAGCCCGAAAATCGGCTCCGGCGCATCAATCGAATGCCCGCCCGCCAAAGGAATACCCGCCGCATCACAAACCGCACGGCCACCGCGAATCACTTCACGGGCAATTTCAGGGGCCAGCAGGTTGACCGGCCAACCCAGAATCGCAATCGCCATCAGCGGATCACCGCCCATGGCGTAGATATCACTGATGGCATTGGTGGCGGCGATGCGGCCGAAATCGTAGGGATCATCAACGATGGGCATGAAGAAGTCAGTGGTGGATACCACTCCACGCTCATCGTCGATGGCGTAAACCGCGGCATCGTCCCGCGAGGTGTTGCCGACCCACAGTTTCGGGTCAAGATTCTGCGCGCCACTGCCCGCCAGAATGACCTCAAGGACCTGAGGGGAAATCTTGCAGCCACATCCTGCACCGTGGCTGTATTGGGTCAGACGAATCGGCTCGCTCATTTCACACCTCGCAAATCAAGCCGGCGATCTTAGCAGAGGCGCAGCGGTAACCCGTCATAGGTGACAACCGGCAACCGGGAAAAATAGATTGGACGCTAACGATTTTCGTCCTTAATCTGCTGATTTTGTTAGCTTGCTAAGGGTCGGTCTGGATGTTTTCTGTTCTTAATGTGCTGCTGCCGATTTTTGCCCTGATCCTGTTGGGTTTCATCTGTCGCCGCACTAACCGCCTGGGGCCGAATGCGGCGTCTGAGATCAACCGCATGGTGGTCTGGCTGTGTCTGCCTGCGTTGCTGTTCAGTGTCACCGCCACCTCCACCTGGGAGCAGATCTGGCACCCCGGTTTCGTGATTGCCTTTACCTTGAGCACCCTGGCGGTGTTTGCCGTCACCCTGCTGCTGCGCTGGAAGAAAGGAACGAACCTGGCCGATGCCAGTATTGATGCCCTCGGTGGCTCCTACGCCAATACCGGCTACATCGGCATCCCGCTGTGCGTGATGGTCCTGGGTCAGGGCGGCCTGGAACCGGCGTTGATCGCTTCGCTGCTGGTGGTCTGCGTGCTGTTTGCACTGGCACTGGTCTGCGTCGAAGTCGGTTTGCAGACGGAACGCCAACCCCATCGCATTGCCCTCAAAGTATTTCTCGCGCTAGCCAAGAACCCCATGGTGGTCTCACCGATTCTTGGCGCGCTATGGGCCAGCAGCGGCGCGCCACTGCCGGGGGCGCTGGATAAACTCCTGAGCCTGTTGGGCGCTGCAACCAGCCCTTGCGCCTTGATTGCTCTGGGCCTGTTCCTGGCGGAAAAACAGCAAGGGCCACGGCACGGCACCTCGTTGCTGGTGCTGATCAAGCTGATCCTTCATCCATTGCTGACCTGGGTGCTGGTGTTCCACGTCTTTGATGTCCCGCTGTTGTGGGCCAATGCCGCGCTGCTGCTGAGCGCCCTGCCCACGGGTACCGGGCCCTTTATGCTGGCCGACTACTACAAACGCGAAGCGTCGCTGGTGTCGAGCACGATTCTGGTATCGACTCTGGGTTCGCTGGTCACCCTGTCGATCTGTCTGTATCTCATCAGTGGCCAAAGCTGACGCCCGCAACCCGTCAAATGCGTTTACCATGTCGCGCCCTTTGGACACCGAACCCGCGCCATGACCCCAGAAGCACTCGCCATCTTCAATCAGCAGTTGCTCGACGCCCTGCAGAACGCCCCGTCTGAAACCCGTCGATTGTTTCACGGGCGCGGGCGTGTGTGGCCAGGCCTTGAACAGATCACCGCTGACTGGATGCAGGGCGTAGTGCTGGTGTCGCTGTTCCGCGAACCGGCGCAGGCAGAACTCGAGGCGTTGAACCGCTTGCTGCGGGATCTGACCCTGACCCCTCAATGGCATGACAGCAAGGCTCATACGCTGCTGCTCCAGCATCGCTACTTGCCGGAAAGCACCACTGAATGGCTGCTGGGCGAGCGTGTCGAGCAGTGGAACATCACCGAAAGCGGTCTGCAGTTCATCGTCGATCTGGGCAAGAAGCAGAATTGCGGGCTGTTCCTGGACATGCGCTATGGCCGTGACTGGGTGCGCGAGCAGGCGCAAGGCAAGCGGATATTGAATCTGTTCGCCTACACCTGCGGTTTCTCGGTAGCGGCCATTGCGGGCGGCGCCGAGCACGTAGTGAACCTGGATATGTCGCGTGCCGCACTGACGCGTGGGCGGGAAAACCATCGCCTGAATCAGCACGACCTGCGCCGGGTCAGCTTCCTGGATCACGAGTTGTTCAAATCCTGGGGCAGGGTGAAGAAATCCGGGCCTTATGACCTGGTCATCATTGATCCCCCATCCTTCCAGCGCGGCAGCTTCCTGCTCGACAAGGATTATCAGAAAGTCCTGCGGCGCATGCCGGAATTACTCGCGCCGGGTGGTCAGGTGCTGGCCTGCATGAACGAACCGAGCCTGGGGTCCGACTTCCTGATCGACCATACCGCCGTAGAGGCGCCGACGCTGAAGTTCGAGCGTCGGCTGGAAAACCCACCGGAATTTCCGGATGCGGAGGTTGAAGGCGGGCTCAAGGCGTTGGTGTTCAGAGACACGACCTTGACCGTCAAGCACAAACAGAGTCATCAGCTAGCTAGCGCTGCAACTTGATGGCGGCCAGCAATAGTGACTGCGCCTTCGGACGCGTTACGAAAGCCAGCCGGGCCAGGCGTTTAACTGCCAGAGAGCCCGGCATCCCTACCTTCTTTTCAACCACAAATATTTGTCACCCTGGTGATGCTTTTTTCACAAAGGCGTGGCTATATTAATATCACTTAGCCATCAATCAGATAGGGAGATTAACCGTCATCGCGTTGTGGAAGGTCTGATCCGGCTGGTCGCACAATTTTCAGGGGAGGAAAGCAAGACCTGCGATTAATTGGCCTATCAACCGATCACTCACATTCAGCCATAACAAAAGCGAGTCACTATCGTGCTGAAACATATCTCTGTGGCCGAGCTTCGTCTCGGGATGTACATACACGAATTCTGTGGCTCAGGGATAGAGCATTCATTCTGGAAAAACGGCTTCATGCTCACGAACGTGCATGATCTGCAACGCATTCTCGACACAAAAATCGCTGAGCTGTGGATCGATGACAGCCGTGGCATTGGTCTGCCTTCAAGCGCACCGCCCCAACCTGATCCTGCGCTGCCGCCCGTCCTGCAGGCATTGGCCAGCAAACCAATCCCCTATCGCGTTGCCCTCAATCAGGAGATGTCCAGAGCGTTCAAGCTTTGTACACACTCCAAAGCTGCGGTTGAGAAGATGTTCAGCGATTTAAGGATGGGTCAGGTCATCGAGATGGAACAGGTGAGCGAATTGGTCGCAGAGATTGCCGATTCGCTGTCGCGGCATCCCGATGCCCTCATCAGCCTTGCGCGCCTTAAAACCTGTGACGAATACACCTACATGCATTCGGTTGCGGTCTGCGCGCTGATGATCGCCCTCGCCCGCCAGCTCGGGTTACCCGAGAAGCTGGTTCATGATGCTGGCATCGCCGGGCTGATGCATGACGTGGGCAAAGTCGCGATCCCGCTGACCATCCTCAACAAACCCGGTTCGCTGACCGACAGTGAGTTCGCCACCATGCGCACCCACTCACAGGCCGGTGCCACCATGCTGCTCCAGAGTCAGCATTTCAGCGCCCGGGTCATGGACGTTTGCCTGCACCATCATGAAAAAATCGACGGTACGGGCTATCCCCATCGCCTGGCCGGAACTCAAATCAGCCTGTTCGCCCGTATGGGCGCGGTCTGTGACGTGTATGACGCAGTGACTTCGGATCGCCCCTATAAATCAGCATGGGGGCCCGCTGAGGCCATCCACCGCATGGCTCAATGGCAAGGGCATTTTGATGCGAAGGTGTTTCAGGCGTTCGTCAAATGCGTGGGCATTTATCCGGTGGGTGCGCTGGTGCGCCTGCAGAGTGGTGGTATTGGTGTGGTCACCGAGCAAGGGGAAAAATCGTTGCTTCAGCCCAAGGTCAATATCTTCTATTGCGCCAACCGCAAGCATGCCATTCCTCCGACCACGGTGGACCTCGCCGCAATGGTCGGGCTGGACCGGATTGTCGGCCTTGAGGCTGCACAGGATTGGGGGCTCAGGGATCTGAACGCATCGCACGCGGTTCAGTGACCGCCTGTAGGAGCTGCCGAAGGCTGCGAAAGCGATGTGGCAGCCACACCGCAATTCGCAGCCTGCGGCAGCTCCTACAGAATTAGATTGATCGCGGTAGGAACCCGGATCAGAACTTGAACGCCTGACGCCCAATCAGCAGCCATTTACCGTCCTGCTTCTGCCAGATCTGGAAGTTCTCGATTTCAGTCGGCACGACCTTGCCGCTGTTAACCGCCTGCGCCGAGAAATGGTTGCGCACCAGGGCGACGTCATCAGACATTGTGATCTTCTGATTGAGCATTTTCAGCTCATTGAACGCGCTTTTTCCGGTTTCGATATCGGCAATAAAAGCGCTCTTGTCCTGGATGGTGCCACTGGAATGACCGTAGGTGAGATTGTCGGCAGTCAATGCCTTGAGCTGCGCAATATCTTTGTGCCACATGGCCTGAGTGAGTTTATCCACGGCCTGTTCAACGTCACTTTGATCCGAGGCCTGGGCCACGCCCATATAACCACCCAACAGACATGCAAACCCGACCGCCAGCCTGAAACGCTTATTCATGGTTATTCCTTATTGTTGTTAGTTGATTATGAAAGATGTCGCCGCCAGCATTTTATAAAGCAGTCATACGACGTCTCACAACATAGCTTACTTGTTGCGTCTATGCGAATTGATTCTCCCTGGCTTGGACGACTCAGCACAAAAACAAAAAACCCGGCGCCGCCGTAAAGGCAGTGCCGGGTTTTTTGTTCGAGGCTCGAGTGGTCATTGCTGACCACTTGAACCTGATACAACTATCGATAAGGCGTGTTACAGAGCCATATCCTGGGCAGCGTTGCTTGCCGCTGGCTTGGCCGGTTTGGCCGGCGCAGCGCTGGCAGCAGGATACGCTGCCGGATCGATCACAGGCGGTTTGGTCAACTGCAGGACTTCAGCAGTGTAATCCCACGACTGCTGAACGCGCTCAGGCGAGCCATTGAGCTTGGTGCCGTAGCTTGGAACGATCTGACGGAGCTTGGCTTGCCACTCTGGAGTAGCAACCTTGTCCTTGAACGCCTTCTCAAGCACGTCGATCATGATCGGAGGTGCAGTCGACGCACCTGGGGAAGCACCCAGCAGGCCAGCAATGGAGCGGTCCTGAGAGAACACAACCTCGGTACCCAACTTCAACACACCGCCTTTCTCGGCATCGCGCTTGATGATCTGTACGCGCTGACCGGCTTGCCACAAGCGCCAGTCTTCTTTCTTGGCGTGCGGGAAGTACTCTTTCAGCGCGTTGAAGCGGTCGTCATCCGACATCATCAACTGGCCAGCCAGGTACTCGATCAGCGGATACTGCTCAACGCCAACCTTGGTCATCGGCCACACGTTATGAGTCGTGGTGGTCGACAGCAGGTCGAGGTAAGAGCCTTCCTTGAGGAACTTGGTGGAGAAAGTCGCGAACGGGCCGAACAGGATCATGCGCTTGCCATCAAGCACACGGGTGTCCAGGTGCGGCACGGACATGGGTGGCGCGCCAGTCGAAGCGATGCCATAGGCCTTGGCCATGTGCTGCATTGCCAGGTCCTGGTTCTCGGTCACCAGGAACGAACCGCCGACCGGGAAGCCGCCATATTCGCGAGCCTCAGGGATGTCAGCAATTTGCAGCAGCTTCAACGCACCGCCGCCAGCGCCGACAAACACGAATTTCGCGTCGGTGCCGTGGGTCGAACCGTCTTTCAGGTTTTTGTACTCGACGTGCCAGCTGCCGTCCTTGTTGCGCTTGATCTCGTTGACTTCGCTGGACAACTTCAGGTCGAAGTTAGGCTTGGTCTGCAGGTTGGCAACGTACTGGCGAGTGACTTCACCCCAGTTCGCATCGGTACCCAGTGGCGTCCAGGTAGCAGCGATTTTCTGGCTTGGGTCACGCCCTTCCATCATCAGTGGAACCCACTGCTTGATCTGTGCCTGATCTTCGCTGTACTGCATGCCGGCGAACAACGGGCTGGTTTTCAGCGCTTCGTAGCGGGCCTTCAGGAATTTGACGTTATCGTCGCCCCACATGAAGCTCATGTGTGGAGTCGAATTGATGAACGAATGCGGGTTTTTCAGGACGCCATTCTTGACCTGCCACGCCATGAACTGGCGGGTGACCTGGAACGCTTCGTTGATCTCGATGGCCTTGGCGATCTCGATCTTGCCGTCTTTGCCGTATGGGGTGTAGTTCGACTCGGCCAGGGCAGAGTGACCGGTACCGGCGTTGTTCCAGCCGTTGGAGCTTTCTTCGGCAACCTTGTCGAGGCGCTCGACCATTTCCATGGTCCAGGTCGGCTCAAGTTCGTTCAGCCATGTGCCCAGAGTGGCGCTCATGATGCCGCCGCCGATCAGCAGCACATCGACTTTTTTTGCTTCATCTGCATGCAAAGGCGTAAGTCCCATCGACATCGCCAGGCCCAGAAGGGCTGTGTTCACTTTTTTTAACATACTGTGATTTCCAGGATAGAACGTCATCCACCCGACAGTCTTGAGCATGAGCTGCCTTGTTTCACGCAATGCGACGCGGCATTTCGTGAACTGCGGCAATTGGCAGGACTGGCGGGTGGACATACAAGATCGATATACCGCCATCGATCTCACTTTCATGTCCCTCCTGAGCTGACTTCTTGTTCGCCATTATTTTCAGCTGCTGGGTGACATTGAATCTTCGGGTGTTTCAAATCAGGTGGTTCAATCAGGCACTTCCAATCCGGTGCTATACACCTGAACCGGAACCCTGCAATTCATCAATCGCCTTTGATACAACGCGTCAGGGGCTAATGAATCGGCACATATATAGCTGTGGCCGGGAACCGTCGGCGGCAATTGTAATCGGATACAGGTTGCGGAGCGAACTTTTACCCATAATCAAACATGCGTTCAATTAGTCGTATCGTTCGAAGCCGGCCTCAGACGCGCGTCTACCAGTGCTCTGGCCTGTCGCGTCAATTGATCCAGATGCCGATCACGCTGCTTCTCGGCTTCTATCATCGGCCGTTTTCCGTGCTGCTGAAGTAAATACGCATGAATCTGCCGAATCTCCAGCGAATTGTAGATCGGCGCGATATCCAGAACAGCGACCAGGCCGTCGGTTCTGTGGTCCCGGGTGTTCATCAGGACCTGAGGGCCGCGGGCGGCCAGCACTTGAAAGCCCAGGGCTTCGAAGCGCGGCACGGCAGCCGGACGACAGGCCAGTTCTACATGGGGATAGCGCTCGGTCACTTCTCTGAGCATGGCCCGCGCCACGCCCTGACGACGTCGGCTGGCCTGCACCGCCATATAGGCAATCGCGCAGGCCTGGGGATCGTCCTTGACCGGCAGATACAGCACAAAGCCAATGACCGTTTCCGGCTCATCTCCATCCAGAGCCACGATCAGCTCAGCCGCGATCCCTTTCGACCCGTCCATGCCCTCGATATAAAGGTGAACCTCAAAGCCGACACCGTATTGATACAGGCTGTAAAGCGGATTGCTCGGTGCGATGTTGACCATGCTGATATCGGTGACGTAATCGACCACCATTTGCATGATCTGACTTTTGATGGCCTCATCAGGCGGGGTTTGAAAATGGCTAACGGTGAACATCGGGGGTTACGGCTCCGGACTCTGGGCTGCCCATGACTGAGCACAGCGGCGACATCATAACCGGTCTGACCCGGCTGTAGGAGCTGCCGAAGGCTGCGAACGGCATAACTTCAGGCATACCCATCCGCCAAAGGCTGCTTTAATCACCCGAGCACTCAACCAGGAGCGAACAGATGGATCGATTGACCGCGAAAGACTTTTCCCCGGAATTGCTGGAGCTGTACGACTATTACGCCCACGGCAAGATCAACCGCCGCCAGTTTCTGGATCGCGCCGCTGCCTTCACGGCATTTGGCCTGACCGCCAGTGCAGTGCTTGCCTCTCTGAGTCCGAACTACGCTTTGGCCCAACAGGTGGAGTTCACCGACCCGGACATCGTCGCCGAATACGTGACCTACCCCTCCCCCAAAGGCCACGGGCAAGTTCGCGGTTATCTGGTTCGTCCCGCCAAGGCCAGTGGCAAGTTACCTGCTGTCGTGGTGGTTCATGAAAATCGCGGGCTCAATCCGTATATCGAGGATGTCGCCCGACGCGTGGCCAAAGCCGGTTTCATCGCCTTGGCCCCCGACGGCCTGAGCTCCGTCGGTGGTTACCCCGGTAATGATGAAAAGGGCAAGGACCTGCAACAGACGGTCGATCCGGAAAAGCTCATGAATGACTTTTTCGCGGCCATCGAATGGATGATGAAACATGACGCCACCACCGGCAAAGTCGGCATCACGGGCTTCTGCTATGGCGGCGGAGTGGCCAATGCGGCAGCCGTGGCTTACCCGGAACTGGCCGCCGCAGTGCCGTTCTATGGTCGCCAGGCCAAGGCGGAAGACGTGCCGAAAATCAAGGCGCCGTTGCTGATCCACTATGGCGAACTCGATACCCGCATCAACGAAGGCGCTGCGCCTTACGAGCAGGCGTTAAAGGCGGCGGGTAAAACTTACGAGGCATACGTCTACCCCGGCTGCAATCACGGCTTCCACAATGACTCGACGCCTCGTTACGACGAAGCGGCGGCCAAACTGGCGTGGGACAGGACATTGGGGTGGTTCAATAAGTATCTGGTTTGAAGCCGAATGCAGACTTGAACTCGAATGATTCCCTGTGGGAGCTTCTATGTTGGCCTGCAATGCATATCTCTTGTGGGACCGGCCGGGCGGCGCTCGGCTTTAGCCGGGAAGACGGTATTTCAGGCGATCAATCTCGGGCGGGTGTACCGGCCTCTTCCCGGCTGAAGCAGGTCCCACATTGAAACGCGGTCTGAAGGCAGCTTGCTTGCGAAAACATAGGTTCAGCTTCAGAGATGTGACGGCTGTTCCCGCCCCTGCGCGAGCAAGCTCGCTCCCACAGAGAACGGAGGCGTCAGCGGTGGAATGCATTCCCACGGGAAATGTGTATTGCAGGCGGGCATAGAAACTCCCACCAGTTCATTAATAGTCTGTTGGAGCCCTACTCCTCCACCACCAACGCCTCCCCAATCGCATAAAAATGCCCGCCTGCGATGTAGTGCAGGCTCCGCAACGCCGGATCGGCGTGCTCGAAACCCCAATGCCCGTCCTTGAACACTCGGGTATCGGCCCAGGCGCCGATCACCTCGCCGATGAACAGATCGTAGGTGTTCTGGTTGTGTGGCTCGGGGATCACTCGGCAGGCCAGCCATGCCGAACAACCCGCCACAAACGGCAAGTCGAATTCAGGGATGGCAAACAGCTCGACCCCAGCACGTTGCAGCTTGTCCGGTTCATCGGCCAGGCTGCGGGTGCCCACGGCGTGGGTCAGTTGCAGTTGCGCGGAGGTAGGCACCTGAATGACGAAAACGCCACTGTTTTCCACCAAGGCTCGGGTGGCGGCGATCTTGTCGAGGACCACGGTGAGCTTGGCTGGCATGAAATCCAGCGCGCAGGCCCAGGCCGCGGCCATGACGTTATCGACGCCTTCATGCCGGGCGGAGACCAGCACCGTTGGCCCGTGATTGAGCAGGCGATAGGCTTTGGCAGGGTCCACCGGTGCAATAAATTCGTTCACGCAAATGCCTCGTTTATTCAGCGGGTGCGGCAAACCGTAGAGGTTCGCATTGCGGATCATGCTAACCGCTGGTTACAACTTGTGGCACCCGCAAAATCCGTTAAAGCCCGCCATCAGTCATCTTGTACCAGCCAATCACTGCCGCGAGGTACGCACGGCGCATCCCGTACAGCGGGAACGTCTTGATGTAGGTAGGCGCAACCGGCAGCGCGTTGCGGTCATTGCTGACCACGTAATTGGCCAGCGCCTGACCCATTCGGGTCTGCAGGCCAACACCTCGCCCCTGACAACCGATATCAATGAGCAGGCCCGGCGCCGGTTCATGAATGTGCGGGAAATAGTCGCGAGTGACCGCCACCCGGCCACACCAGCGATAGGCAAACGGCACGCCGATGGTCTGCGGAAACAGCTTGTGAACCGCGTTTTCCAGATGTGACCAATGATCTGGTCGCGAAGGGTCCGGGTCCTGAAACGTACCGCGACCGCCCAGCATCAAGCGGCCGGTGTGATCGATGCGGTAGTACAGCAGCAGGTTGCGCGCATCCGACGAAACATGGCCTTCGGGCAGGATGGTACGGCGCACCGCCTCGGGCAGTGGCTCGGTGGCAACCTGAAAAGAGTTGGCGTCGATGATGGTCTTGCGCAGGTCCGGCCACAAATCGTCGGTGTAGCCATTAGTGCAGAGCACCACACGTTCAGCACTGATCTCGCAGCCCTGAGCTGTTTTAACCTGCCATTTGCCTGCGCTGGTTTTAAGGCTGGCCACGGGTGAATCGGTATAGATCTTGACCCCAGCAGCCAAGGCAGCACGAGCCAGGCCGCGCACATAACTCAACGGCTGGATACCGCCACCCCGAGGGTCGAGCCAGCCGCCGTGATACTTGTCGGTGCCTAGCAAACGGGCGGCCTCGGCACGGTCCAGGAACCGCGCTGCGACCCCCTGCCCGTTCCAGTCCCGCACCCGACGCTCGGCCAGTTGCAGGGCTGCCGCTGTATGGGAGCCCTGAATCCAGCCATTGCGCACCCGAGGCACGTCCATCTGATGCTTTTCGATCAGGTTGAACACCGCATCGACGGTGCCGGCGGCGAAGTCGATCAACGGTTGGGCTTTATCGGCGCCCAGTTTGGCGATCAATTCACTGGGGTCATATTTGAGCCCCGGAATCACCTGCCCGCCATTACGCCCAGAACCGCCGAAGCCGATCTCCCTGGCGTCCAGCACCGCCACTCGAACGCCTTGCTCGGCCAGATGCAGCGCGGTGCTCAAGCCGCAGAACCCACCGCCGACGATGACGACGTCAGCCTGATCGTCCTGGCTCAGCGCCTGAGTCAACGGCGCATCGACAGCAGTGGCGGCCCATAGCGACGGGCCCAATGGAAAATATTCACGAGTCATGCGTTGGGCCTCGGTCTACATCGGATAAAGGACGCGACGCAGAAAGTCCTGCGTGCGCAAATGCTGCGGATTGTTCAGCACGTCAGCGGACGGCCCCTGCTCCACCACCACGCCCTGGTCGATGAACAGCACCCGGTCGGCAACCTCACGGGCGAACTGCATCTCGTGGGTCACCACCACCATGGTCATGCCGGTTTCGGCCAGGCGACGCATAACGTCCAGCACATCGCCCACCAGTTCCGGGTCAAGCGCTGAAGTCGGTTCATCAAACAGAATGGCCTTGGGGCGCATCGCCAGCGCGCGGGCGATGGCGATCCGCTGCTGCTGGCCGCCGGACAATTGCGCGGGAAACGCCTCGGCTTTTTCTGCCAGACCGACGCTTTCGAGCAATTCCATCGCGTGTTCGATGGCCTGTTGGCGGTTTTCCTTTTTGACGTACACCGGCCCTTCGATGACGTTTTCCAGCACAGTCCGATGGGGGAACAGATTGAAGCGCTGGAACACCATGGCCACTTCGGTGCGAATCGCTTTGATGCTGGCGCTCCTGCGCTCGACCTTGATGCCGTCGATCTCGATCACGCCGCCTTCGTAGCTTTCCAGGCCATTGATGCAGCGCAGGATGGTCGACTTACCCGACCCTGACGGACCAACAATGCAGACCACCTCACCTTTGGCCACCGAGGCATCGATACCCTTGATCACCTGAAGGTCGCCGTAGGATTTGTGCAGTGAACGAATCTCGATCATTTGCCCCCCCGTTTTTCGAAGTGACGCACCAGCAGAATCAGCGGTACGCACATGATCAGATAAAGCAACGCCACCAGGGTGAAAACCGTGGCGTTCTGGAAGGTTGAGGTCGCGATGAGTTTGCCCTGCAGGGCCAGCTCGGCGACGGTGATGGTCGAGGCCTGCGAAGAGTCCTTGAGCATCATGATCATGGTGTTGCCATAAGGCGGCAGCACGATCTTCACCGCCTGGGGCAACACGGCGCGTCGCATCATCAGCCACCAGCCCATGCCCATGGATTGCGCGGCTTCAAGCTGGCCGCGGTCGACGGCTTCGATACCGGCCCGAAAGTTTTCTGCCTGGTAGGCCGAATAGGCGATACCCAGGCCGATGATGCCCGCCTGCAAGGCGCTCATGGTGATACCGAAATCCGGCATCACGAAATAGATGTAGAACAGCAGCACGATGATCGGAATACCGCGCAACAGGTTGATGATCGCGGAACTGATCCAGGCCAGGGCCGGCACGCCGGAAACGCGCATCGCGGCCCAGACCAGCCCAAGCACGGTGGACAGCAACAGCGACCCGACGGTCACCTGAATGGTCAGCCACGCGCCCTGCAACAGGATCGGCAGGAATTGCCATGATTGGGTGAGAAACTCGGACATTGATCGACTACTCGCGGTAGGAGCGAAGGTGTTCGCGGTGATCGTTAACGGTGACGTCGGCTGACAACTTCAACAAGCTGCGCGCGACGTCACCGTTCCTGACGGCGGGAGTCCGTGCTTACAGGCCCCATTTCTTCAGAATGGCATCGATGCTGCCGTCAGCCTTGAGTGCGGCGAGTGCGGTGTTGATCTTGCCCATCAGCTCGGTATCGCCCTTGCGCCCGGCGATGCCGATGTTGTTGGGCATGGTCGCCTTGTAAGTGGTGACCAGACGCAGGCTCGGGAAGTGTTTCTGGTTGATCGCATACGCCGCGATCGGGTAATCCAGCACGCCCACATCGATGCGTCCGGCATTGGCATCGCGCATCAGGTCGGCGGTGGTTTCATAGAGTTTGACCTCGGTGAACAGCCCGCTTTTCTGCAGCGGTTCAACGAAGGCCGTGCCCACCTGAGCGCCGACGCGTTTGCCCTTCATTTCGGCAAAACTGGTGTAGGCCGTGGTATCGCTGACCGGAACCACCACGCCTTCGCCATAGCTGTAGATCGGGCTGGAAAAATCGACGACCTTTTCACGGGCCGGGGTGATGAACATCGCGGCGGAGATCAGATCCACGCGATTGGAGGTCAGCGAACCGATAAGGGAGGCGAACGGCATGGGCTCGATCTGCACTTCAAATCCGGCTTTATCGGAAACGGCCTTCATGATGTCGACCATCACCCCTTCAACGCTGTTGGTTTTGGTGTCCAGAAAGGTGAAGGGACTGCCCGTAGGCGTTGAGGCCACCTTCAGAACCGTGGCTGCTTGGGCTGCGCCGGCAAACGAAAGGGTCAGCGCGCAGAACAATGTGGCGAGTGCCAATGGACGTTTCATATGCGTTCCTCAAGTGAAAGTAGGTGTATCCCCATGAATCTCGGATTTGCCTGAAGCACAGCCGCAACCTGCGCAGCCGTCTTACTTATCGATTTGCGTGACGCCCCACATGACGATGGTTTCGGTGCTGCCCGGGTTACGCCAGCGACGGGGCATGGTGCTGTCGTAGCAGAAGCTGTCGCCGCTGTTCAGGCGCAGTAGTTCGTCATTGATGCAAAGCTCCAGTTGACCTTGCACCACGTAACCGACCTGCTCACCTGGCTGAGTGAAAAACAACTCGGTGCCAGTGGAGCCACCCGGCGCGATCAGTGCGCGGTACATCTGCATCTGGCCCCGTGCGGCAGGCGGTGTCAGGTTGACCTTTTGAATGCCCTTGTCGGCCAGTTCAATGCGCGGATGTTGCCCGGCGCGTACCACTGATCCTTCGGCGTCGTGGCTGTGGGGTTGCGAGTTGCGAATCAGGGTTTCCAGCGGCAGGTCCAGCTCCAATGCAAGGGCGCTCAAGGTCCGCAAAGAAATAGAGCGTAAACCCCGCTCGACCTGACTCAACAGGCTCACCGAGATGCCTGACGCCTGGGCGACGTGCCGCAAGGATTTATCCATCGCTTTGCGGCGCTGACGCAGCTGCTCGCCCAACCACAGATCAATAAGCGAATTGATCCGGTGCCCCGAAGTAACAGGCACGTCCGGATCGGAAATGAGCGGTAACGTGGTTCGGCTCTTGGGCATAGTCGTGTGTAACTTTCACAGATGTGTAATTTACACAGAGCAAATCGCGGGCCAGTTCTAACCCACCAACCCGCCGGAAAGTCGTGAACCCGCGGACCAGGCGGCTGGCATCCCGACAGAAGGGTCAGGCTTACGACACATGCGATGCCTTCAGTGCACAGCGCCGGGGCGCAAATGCCTCGTTGTGGGTCAAACAGGAACATCATCGAAATGGTGTGGAGGTGGAACGATGATCCGGTGTGCCTGACATACCGGGGTGCATGGTTCGCGGGCAAGCCTCGCTCCAACGGGTTCGGTGATCATCTGTAGGAGCTTGGTCTGGGCCGCATCCGGACGAAGGACGATGATGCGGTGTGTCAGGCAAACCGAGGCGCCCTTATCGCGGGCAAGCACCGCTCCCACAGCTTTGGTGTGATCCGTTGGAGCGAGGCTTGCCCGCGAAGGAAGAACGATAACGCGGTGTGCCTGACATACCAGGGCGCAGGGTTCGCGGGCAAGCCTCGCTCCAACGGGTTCGGTGATCATCCGCAGGAGCGCACTTGGTCTGGGCCGCATTCGGACGATGAACGATGACGCGGTGCTCTGAAAGCCCCGAATCCTGTGGGAGCCGAGCTTGCTCGCGATAAGCACACCTCGGTTTACCTGTCAGACCACGCTGCCCTTTTCGCGGGCAAGCACCGCTCCCAAAGCTTTGGTGTGATCCGTTGGAGCGAGGCTTGCCCGCGAAGGAAGAACGATGACGCGGTGTGCCTGATATACCGAGGCGCATGGTTCGCGGGCAAGCCTCGCTCCAACGGGTTCGGTGATCATCTGTAGGAGTTTGGTCTGGGCCGCATCCGGACGAAGGACGATGATGCGGTGTTTCTCAAAGCCCCGAATCTGTAGGAGCGCGCTTGCCCGCGATTGCATCAGGTCAGGCAACACATTTTTTGCTGACACACTGCATCGCGGGCAAGCGCGCTCCTACAGTTCTACCAGTCCTCAACCCTTCGCAATCTGCGGCGTGAGGATCCACTCTGCACTGTCATTCCAGACATCCATGTGGGTGATCTTGCCGTCACGTACTTCGAAGCGATCCAGGTAGCGGTTACCCGAAAAACTGCGGCCATCCGGCCATTCGCCGTAGAGCGTGCCATTGGAGTACACCACCGTGTGATCGCCGCGATCCATCCAGTCGAAATTGCCCAGTGCCTTTTTGACCCAGGCGTAACGCGAGCCGTTAAACGCGGTAATGTCCTGAGGCGTTGGCATCATGCGTCCGCCGGTGAAGGTGATCTTCACGTCGGCGCTCATGAAGGTCGCCGCACGGACAGGATCAGGAGCCATGGACGCCTCCAGAAAATTGCTAACAATCTGCACGTCTTTATTGAGTTCCGACATCACTGACTCTCCTGATTCAAGATTTATGAAGCTGCCTGCCACGCCTTGACTTGGTGCGACGCGCTACATATTGGCGCGTAAACATTCAGCTTCAGCCTCGTACAACCGCGGTTTAACAGGTTGCGCTGACTGGCATCCTACTTGCTAGCAATAAATATGCAACTGCTAGCAATCAGGAGAATGACCTATGGCCATCCGGCTTCCAACCCTGCAACGTCTGCTGTTCCCCGTGGCTGCTGCAGTCACGCTCAACATCGCTATGTTCGGTGGCGCGCAAGCGGCCGAGCCGATCAAGGTCGGTCTGGTGGCGGCCCTTTCGGGTCAATCGGCTAAATCCGGCGAAGCCCTGACCCGCGGCCTGACCATGGCCATCAACGAGGTCAACGCCAAAGGCGGCGTACTCGGTCGTCCGCTTGAGCTGGTGCGTCGCGACGACGAGAGCAACCCGTCAAAAGGCATGCTGGCCGCCCGCGAGCTGGTCCAGCGGGAAAAAGTCACCGTTCTGTTCGGCGGCCTCGATACCCCGGTGTCCCTGGCCATCGTGCCCTTGGCCAATCAGATGAAAGTCCCGTTCATGGGCATCTGGGCTGCGGGCACCAAGATCACCGAGAACGGCGCAGCCGATAACTACGTGTTCCGGGTTTCGGCAGTGGATGAGCTGGTGGACGAAGCGCTGGTCAAATACGGCGTGGACAACGGCATGAAGAAGCCGGGCATGATCCTCATCAATAACCCATGGGGCGAGTCCAACGAAGCGGGCTTCAAGCGCGCGCTGGAAAAACGTGGCCTGGCCAACGCCGGTGTCGAACGTATCCAAGACAGCGACCTGGACGTGGTGCCGCAACTGACCCGTCTGAAAAACGCCGGGGCCGACACCTTGTTGATGGTCGGCAACGTCGGCCCTTCGGCGCAGGTGGTCAAGTCGCTGGATCGCATGGGCTGGGACGTGCCGGTGGTTTCCCACTGGGGTCCGGCCGGTGGTCGTTTCGGTGAGTTGGCTGGCCCGAACGCCTCTCGCGTGCACTTCATCCAGACCTACGTGTTCACCGAGCACAACAGCGCCAAGGGCGACGCATTGCTGGCCGCTCTGAAAACCGCTTACCCGCAGATCAAAACCCTGGCTGACGTCACACCTGCGGTGGGCATCGCCAATGCCTACGACGCGTTGCATCTGGCCGCCCTGGCGATCGAAAAAGCGGGCAACACTGACGGCAAGGCAGTACGTGACGGCTTCTATGCGATCAGCGACTACGACGGCTTGATCAAGCACTACAAGCAGCCGTTCACCGTGCAAAAGCATGACGCACTGGGCCCGGACGATTATCTGTTCACCCACTTCATCAACGATCAGATCGTACCGCTCAAGCCGTAAGCCAAGTCTTAAGGAGTCGTCACCATGTTCACCGCCGCCATCGTCACCGGCCTCGGTCTGGGCAGCATGTACGCGTTACTGGCGTTGGGTTTCCACCTGACCTACGTCGTCTCGCGCACCGTCAACTTTGCCCAGGGCAGCGCCATGATGGTCGGCGCGGTATTGGGCTACACCTTCTGCATCACCTGGGGTTGGTCGCTGTGGCTGGCGTTGCCACTCACGCTGCTGCTGAGTGCCGTTTACGGCCTGGTGATCGAGCGCTGGCTGGTGCGACCTTTCCACAGTCGCGGCTCACAGGCCTGGCTCATGGCGACGGTGGCAGGCGGGATTCTGGTGGACAACCTGGCGCTGTTCACTTTCGGCAAGGAGCCGCGCCAGTTCGAAAGCAGCCTGGTGAACCTCAATGTTGAACTGTTCGGCAGCAACGTCGGAGCACTGCAACTGCTGATCCCGCTGGCGGGTGCAGCCATTGCCCTGGCGTTGTATCTGGTGCGGCGTTACACCCGGCTGGGCAAGGTGCTGGAAGCCTGCGTACAAAATCCTCGGGCAGCGATGCTCATGGGCATCAACGTCAATCGCGTGGTGGCCATCGCCTTTGCCATCTCAACGGTGTTCGCAGCCATTGCCGGTCTATTGATTGCGCCGCTGTTCAGCGTCAACGCGGAAATGGGCATGTTGTTCGGCCTCAAAGCCTTCGCCGTGGCGATTCTCGGTGGTATTGCCAGCGCTGGCGGCGTGTTTGCCGCTGGCCTGTTATTCGGCCTGGCTGAAGCCTTGATCACCCTGTATTTCGGTTCGGCATTCACCCAGATCTTCACCTTCGCACTGGTCATTCTGGCCTTGGCAATCCGTCCCAATGGTCTGTTCGGCAGTAAGGCACTGGTGAAAGTATGAAAGACATCAAATCCCTCGCGAGTCCGGTTTTCATCGCCCTGCTGGCCGCCGCGTGCGGCGTCATGGCGTTCACTCTGGACAGCTACTCATTACTGGTTTTCACCCTCTGCACCCTGGCGGCGGTGGTGGGTGTCGGCCTGAATATTCTGATAGGCCTGAGCGGGCAGATTTCCTTCGGTCATATCGCGTTCTATGCCATTGGCGCCTATGTATCGGCCTTGTTGACCATGGCCGGTTGGCCGCTGTGGCTGGCGCTGCCCATCGCGGGCGTGGTTGCCGCGTTGATCGGCGCTCTGCTGGCGATCCCGGCATTGCGGGTGAGCGGTCCTTATCTGGCGATGATCACCATTGCCTTTGCATTCGTGGTCCATCACAGCCTGATCGAATGGCGCGATGTGACCGGCGGCTCCAACGGTTTGATGGGTATCCCGTTGCCTGAGTTCGCCGGGCTGGACCCAGCGATTCTGCTGGCGCTGCTGGCCGGTGCGCTGATGATCGGCGCCCTGCTGTTTTACCAGCGCCTGAGCCACAGCAGTTGGGGCAAAGCCATGCGCGCCGTAAAAGCCTCTGAGATCGCTGCGAAATCCCTGGGTTTTAATCCGGTGTTGAGCAAGACCCTGGCCTTTGCCCTGTCTGCGGCCCTGACCGGTCTGGCCGGGGGCTTGCTGGCGCCGTTGCTGATGTTCATCAACCCGGAATCTTTCCCGTTTTCCCAGTCGATTCTGTTTGTCCTGGCGGTGATCGTCGGCGGCAGCGGCATGCTCTTCGGGCCGCTGATTGGTGCGTTGCTGATCGTGCTGGTGCCCGAGTTACTGTCAGATTTTGCTGAATACCGCCTGCTGATTTTCTCGGTACTTCTGCTATTAGTCCTATGGATCGCCCCCAACGGTCTGCTGGGCGCCCTCGCCCGTCGCTGGATCAAACCGGTTCATCTGCTACCCCCGGCCGCCAGCAACGACACGCGCATTGCTGAACATTTGCGCAGTCGTGGTCCATCCACCGGATTGCGTGTCACTGACATCGGCATCCGCTTCGGCGGCGTACAAGCGGCGCAGCACGTCAATCTGCATGCCCCGGCGGGCAGCATCACCAGCATCATCGGCCCCAATGGTGCCGGTAAAACCACGGTGCTGAACATGATCAGCGGCTTCTATGCGCCAGACAGCGGCCAGATCGAGCTGCAACAGCCGCTGGCCGGTCTGCCCGCCTGGAAAAGCGCCCGCGCCGGTATCGCCCGCACCTACCAGACCACCCTGCTGTTCGGCGAAATGTCGGTACTGGACAACCTGCTGGTAGCCATGCAGAAAGGCCGTCTGGGTTTGCCCTTCAGCCGCCCTACTGCTGAACAGCGCAGCCTGGCGCTGGACCTGTTGGCGCTGGTTGGTTATCGCGGCGAAGTGAATATCGCCGCCGAAGATTTACCCCACGTGGACCGACGCCTGGTGGAAGTCGCCCGGGCATTGGCCACTGCTCCGGCGGTGTTGCTGCTGGACGAACCGGCCGCCGGCCTGAGCCGTCGCGACACCGATGAACTGGCGGTGCTGCTGAGCAAGCTAGCCGGGTTCGGTCTGACGGTGATTCTGGTGGAACACGACATGGCCCTGGTGATGTCGGTGTCCGAACACCTGCTGGTGCTGGATGCCGGCAAGCCTATCGCCAGCGGTCCGCCGAGCGAAATCCGCCAGAACCAACAGGTGATCGCCGCATATCTGGGCGGCACGGACTATCAGGCCACACCTCGCCAGCAAGCCTGGGATGGCAGCCGTGATGCGCGTCTGTACGTCAAGGATCTGGTGATCGACTACGGCGCTTCGGCGGTGGTGGACAAGGTCAATCTGCTGGTCAACCCCGGCGAACTGGTGGCGATTCTGGGGGCTAATGGCGCGGGCAAGTCGAGCATTCTGCAATGCCTGGCCGGTCTGCATCGCGCCACCAGCGGCAGCATCCTGCTGGACAACGAAAGCATCGAATTCGCCAACGCCAGCACCATCGCCGCCAAAGGCCTGGCTCTGGTGCCGGAAGGTCGTCAGGTGTTCCCTTACCTGAGCGTGCGGGACAACCTGTTGCTGGGCGGCTACTCACGCCGGGAAAGCTTTGATGCCGAGGCGGAAATCGAGGCCATCCTCAAGCGCTTTCCACGCCTGCGTGATCGTATCGACAACCCTGCCGGGCTGCTTTCCGGCGGCGAACAGCAAATGGTTGCAGTGGGTCGCGGGCTGATGGCCAAACCGAAAATCCTGTTGCTGGACGAACCGTCGCTGGGACTGTCCCCGGCCATGATCGGCGAGCTATACGACGCACTTTCAGCCCTGCGCGATGAAGGCGTAACCATCTTGCTGGTGGACCAGATGGCCAATCTGGCCCTGCAGGTGGCCGACCGCGCCTACGTGCTGGAAACCGGCTGCATCGTCAAATCCGCCAGCGCCGCCGAACTGCGAGACGATAAAGAACTGGCGGCGGCCTATCTAGGTGAAAGCGCTGTTCATGAACAGGAAGCCAGCGTATGAACGCCTTGAAAATCATCAATGCCCGCATTGGCGACGCCCCCAGCGCTGAGTTGTATGTTGAAGAGGGCCATTTCGTAGAAGCCTTCAGTCCCTCCATAGCCAATTGTCAAACCCTGGATGTGCAGGGCAAGTTGCTGATGCCGGGGCTGATCGAAACTCATATCCACCTGGATAAAGCCTGCATCATGCAGCGCTGCCATTTGCAGGAAGGCACTCTGGCCGAAGCAGTGGCTCAGACCCGAGCGGCCAAAGCTGAATTCACTGAAGAAGATGTCTACCAACGTGGCGCTCAAGTGCTGGACAAGGCGATCCTGCAAGGCACCACCCACATGCGCACCCACGTTGAGCTAGACCCGCAAATCGGCCTGATCGGGTTCAACGCCATTCGCCGCCTGCAAGCGGATTACGCCTGGGCCATCAGTCTGGAAATCTGTGTGTTTCCGCAAGAAGGGTTGCTGAACAATCCCGGCACCGAGGCGCTGTTGTGCCAGGCACTGGAAAGCGGTGCGACGGTCCTCGGCGGTTGCCCGTACATGGACAGCGACCCGAATGGGCAAATCCAGCGTTTATTTGAACTGGCCGTGCAGTACGACTGCGACCTGGATCTGCACCTGGACTTCGACCTGAACCCGGAGGGCATGACCGTCATGGAAGTGGCCCGCTGTACCCAACTGCATGGTTGGGGCGGTCGCGTAACCATCGGCCATGTGACGAAACTTTCGACGCTGCCCAAAGAGCAGATGTCCGCGCTGGGTCTGCATCTGGGCAAGGTCGGGGTGCACGTGACCTGCCTGCCCAGCACCGACCTGTTTCTCATGGGCCGCGAGTCATTCCACAACAAACCAAGGGGGCTGGCGCCCCTGGCCCATCTGCATGCCTGTGGCGTGACCTGTTCGGTGTCGACCAACAACATCGGCAATCCGTTCACGCCCTATGGTGATGCGTCGCTGATCAGGCAAGCGAACCTGTTCGCCAATGTCAGCCAGATGGGCACCGTGCCCGAGTTGCTGCAGTGCCTGGCCTGGGTGTCCAGCGAGTCGGCGCGCCTGTTGAGGCTGAAAAATTACGGCCTGCTGCCGGGCTGCCGCGCCGACTTCATCGTCTTCGATGCGCCCTCGCCTGCTGCGGTGATCGCAGAGATCAGCGCGCCGGTGATGGGGTTCAAGGCGGGAAGACAGACGTTTAGCCGGCCGGTCGGAAAATTGTTGAAGCCGGACTGTCTGTAGGAACTGCCGCAGGCTGCGAACAGCAGTGTGTCAGGAAAAATGCTTTCGCAGCCTTCGGCAGCTCCTACGAAAATCTCAGCGTTCAATCACTAAGTGCCTGCCGGAGATTAAATTCCTCCGGCGCGGACTCTTCCAGGGCCAACTGCCCTTCCAGTTCATCAAGGTGTTCGATCATCACTTTAACGGCCCGCTCGGTGTCGCCGCTTTCCAACGCGGTGATGATTTCCTGATGCTCATCCGACGCGCAGGACGGGACGTCGTTGCGCTGGTACAAGGCCACGATCAGCGAACTGCGCACCATCAGGTTGGCAAGGATGTCGCTCAACACTGCATTGCCGCTGATCTCCCCCAGCATCAGGTGGAACTCACTGAGCTCACGAACAATGGCACGGCGATCCGTGTCGTTGGTGGCGTTGCGCTCATTGTTCATGTGGCTGGCGATACGCTGGCGCTGCTTGCGCATGATCGCTGGTGTAATGGCTTCGACAATCGCCCGCTCGATGGCGCGGCGAGCACTGAAAATATCCCGTGCTTCCCGTGCGGTGGGCTGCGCAACCATGGCGCCGCGATTGGCTTCGATGGTCACCACTTTCTGCATCGCCAGGCGCTGTAACGCGACCTGCACGTGGTTACGGTTGGCTTGCAGGGTTTCGACAATCTGGGCTTCGATCAATCGAGTGCCGGGCGGCAGGCGATGTTGAGCGATGGCCTTGAACAACGCATCGACGATACGTTGCACCTCAAGCTGTTTGGCAGTGACAGTGCTCAACCCCATCCATTCCTCTATTGTCCAGAAAGCCTCATGCCAACGCGCGAGGCTGCGGGTGGCGGGCAATCGGCGGCATTATCCGCCAGCAACCCGAACCCGGCAAATGCTCGATGACTGATCAGTCGGCCTGAGCCAGCGCCACCCCTTCGCCACGAGGGTCATGCATGGCACTGCGCTGACCCTCGGCGGTGATGGCGATGATCCCGGCATGCCCAGTCATAGGGCTGCGGGCCCCAATCATTTCGACGTCATGACCTAATGCCGCGAGCCCGGCAGCGGTGTCGGGGTTAATGTCACCTTCCAGCTTGAGGTTATCGGTGCTGTCGAAAAAGCTGCGGCCCAGCAGGAAGCGCGGGGTTTGCAACGCAACATCAATGGGCTGCTGAAAGTCCACCAACTGCGTGGCCAGGACCATCTGCGTCTGCGGCTGACCGTCGCCGCCCTGGGTGCCGAAGAACCAGCGCCGTCCGTCATCAGCCAGGTAGCAGGAAGGATTGAGGGTGTGTGCCGGACGCTTGCCGGGGGCCCAACCGTTAACGTGCGCCGGGTCAGCGTTAAACCCGGCGGCGCGGTTCTGCCACAACACCCCGGTATCGCCGAGGATGCAGCCCGAGCCGAAGTCGTGGAACAGGCTTTGAATCAGGCAGGCCGTGCGGCCTTGGGCGTCCGTTGCCGCCATCCAGATGGTATCGGCGGGCCGCCCTGGTTCGTTCCAGGGTGCGGCGCGTTGGTCGTCGATGGCATCGGCGTAACCTTGAACCTGCGCGGCATCCAGCGTGGCGGCGAAATCCGACGGGTTGCTCAGTGGATCGCAGAGCTGGGCGTTGCGGCGCAACAGGCCCTGCTTAATCGCTTCCACCAGGTAGTGATAATAAAGCGCGCTGCCATTCCCGGCTTCGGCCAGCGGTTTGTGCTGGAGGGCGGCCATGGCCTGCAAGGTGTACAGACCCTGGCACGGCGGCGCGACATTGTAGAGTTGGCCCTGACGATAGCGCACCGCAATCGGCGCCGTTTCAAGCGCCTGGGTGGCGACCAGATCAGCAGCCGTCAAACCGCAGCCCAGGCTATCGAACGCAGATGCGAACGCCTGGGCCAGCTCGCCGCTGTAGAAATCTTCAATACCCTGTCGTGCCAGGTGCCGCAGGGTATTGGCCAGTTCCGGTTGGCGCAGGATATCGCCCTCCGCCAGCCATCTGCCCTGGGTTTTGCACAGGCGATGCAGGTCCGGCAACTGCTCGATCATGGGCTGGCGCAGTGTCTGCCAGAACAGCTGTGACTGCGAGACTTTAGCGCCCGCGTCAGCCATGGCGGCAGCATCTTCCAGCAGATCGGCCCAGTCCAGCTTCGAACCCCATTCATGGCGGCTGATATTGGCGGCAGTCTGCCAGCTTCTCAGCGCACCGGCCGTGCTGGCCACCGAACTCGGGCCGCGCAAGCCGATCTTGCCACCTTCAGGCAAGCGCTGCCCGGCCTGGCCGATCCCCACGATGGTGCGGACCTTGCTGTCGTCGATCATCCATAGGGCATCGCCGCCCAGACCGGTCATGTGGGGGAATACCGCCGCCAACATCGCACTGGCCGCGAGCATCGCATCGATGGCAGTGCCACCTGCGTCCAGAATCCGCAGGCCTGCGGCGCTGGCTTCGGCATGAGGTGTACAAATGACGGCACGGCGGGAGTTGGCAATCATGAATAGGGGGCTCTCTGATTCTGCTAGCGATAAAGATATTAATTGTTAGCAAAGCAAGAAATATGCCCCCGGGGATTTTACGCAGTCTGTGGGACCGGCTTTAGCCGGGAAGAGGCAAGTACATCCGACCCATCTGTTACGCCAGACCCAATGATTCCCGGCTGAAGCCGGTCCCACTACATGCCGCAACGCTTCTATAAGGTGAAAACCCCGCGCTTTTTTGTTCTCATGGCGCGACTCTTTCCAGGTACCGGCCTCATGCGCATCGAACCTCTGCCGCCGCTGCAAACCCTGATCGCATTCGAGGCTACGGTGCGTCATGGCAGCTTCACCCGTGCAGCCGCCGAACTGCATCTGACCCAGAGCGCGATCAGTCGCCAGGTGCAGCAGCTTGAGGAGTTCCTGGGCCGGACGTTGTTCCGCCGTGAGCACAAGCGCATTCATCTGACGGTCGCCGGGCAGGTCTATGCCGAACAGGTGCATCGCGTGCTGGCTCTCTGTGCCGAGGCCACCGCGCAAGTCATGACCCACAGCGGCGAACAGGAATTGACTCTCGCCTGTTCAAGCGGAGTCGCGGCATTGTGGCTGGGGCCGTTGACCGGCCGTTATGCCGATGAATTCCCCAATGTCGATGTGCGCCTGCGCGTGGTGGACGGGCTGGATTCACTGGTGCGTGCCGAGTTTGATCTGGCGGTGTATTTCCTGCGCTCCGGCTCACCTCCAGGGCTGGACAGCCGGCTGCTGTTTGCTGAGTCGGTGGCCGCGTATTGCGCGCCGGAGTATCTGCAAGGCCGGGTGCTAAAGCCCGAAGAGTTACTAGAGCATCGCCTGCTGATGCTCGAAGACGGCCAACGCCAGTGGTTGTCCTGGGCCGACTGGTTCGCCCGCCAGGGTGTCGATGCTTCGGCGATTCGCCAGCGTTTGACGGTCAATAACTACCCGGTGATGGTCGACCTGGCCATTGCCGGACGCGGCATCGTGCTGGGCTGGTCACCCATGATAGACATGCACCTCAGGTCAGGCGCTTTGGTCCCGGCCTGTGATGCTCATGTGGGGGAAATCGGCGGTTATTACCTGCTCAACCCGACAGGCCAATTCCCCAGCCGTGCGGCGCGCTCGTTCGAGAAGTGGCTGGCGTTGCAGAGTGAAATACCGCTGTAGCAGCTGCCGCAGGCTGCGAAAGCGGTGCGCCCGACAATCCGCTTTTAGTGGGACCGGCTTCAGCCGGGAAGAGGCCGGAACATTCCACGCATTTGCATCAATAGAAATGCTGCCTTCCCGGTTAAAGCCGATCCCACGGATCTACGTTTGCTTGCGATAGGGTTTATCTGACAATGATTTTTTGTCTGACCAGCCGCCATCGCGGCCTCGCGGTGCTCGTGCGCTCCTACAGGGATCGCGTTTGCAGCGCGACAGCGACTCTGGACAACAGGGAGGCTGACCTGACAAACGCATGACCTGTAGGAGTGAGCTTGCTCGCGATAAAGTCGGAACGACTTTCCTGCGATGGCGAGTTGAGTATTTTTCACGACTGCTTCGCAGCCGATCGCGAGCAAGCTCGCTCCTACAGGAATCGTGCTTCATGCATGCACCTGACGCATGCAAATCTGCCAAATAAGCGTTTTGCCGCATCCTGGCTGCCAAGTATTCTCGAACCTACAAGGGCATCAGACCCTGACGATGTTTCACCCAATGCTTCTCTGCCCAATTCGTGCGCGGGACTATCCCTGCGTTATCTGCATGCAGGAGTTCTACGTGAACGCTATAAAAAATGGTTCAACGCTCACCCACAATCAACAGGCACGTAAAGCCGTAATCGCGACCGTGATCGGCAACGGTCTGGAATGGTTCGACTTCACGGTCTACAGCTTCTTCTCGGTGATCATCGCCAAAGTCTTCTTCCCCACTGACAGCGAATTGACTTCGTACTTGCTGGCACTGGCCACCTTCGGCGTGGGCTTCTTCATGCGTCCAGTGGGCGGCATCGTGCTGGGCATCTACGGCGACAAGCACGGGCGCAAGGCCGCCCTGTCGCTGACTATCCTGCTGATGGCGCTGGGCACCCTGATCATCGCAATTACACCCGGCTACGCGCAGATCGGGCTGATTGCTCCGGTACTGATCGTGCTCGCTCGCTTGCTGCAGGGTTTCTCGGCGGGCGGCGAAATGGGCAGCGCCACGGCGTTTCTCACCGAGCACGCGCCTGACGGCAAGAAAGCCTTCTACTCCAGCTGGATTCAAGCCAGCATCGGCGTCGCCGTACTGCTGGGTTCCGGCCTCGGCGCGTTATTGTCGTCTTATCTGACCCAAGCGCAACTGGAAAGCTGGGGCTGGCGTATCCCGTTCATCATCGGCACGTTGATCGGCCCGGTGGGCTTCTATATCCGTAGCCGCATTGATGAAACCCCGGCTTACACCGATGCCAAAACCACTGAATCGCCTTTGCGGGAAGTGCTGCGCACCTATCCTCGGCAGACCCTGATCAGCTTCTCGCTGGTAGTGCTGTGGACTGTCTGCACTTACGCCATTCTGTTCTACATTCCGTCGTACTCCACCCGAGTGCTGGGCCTGCCGAGCTGGATGGGTTTCAGCGCCGGGATGATGGGCGGCGCGGTGCTCATCGTCGCCACCCCGATTGTCGGCATGCTCGCTGACAAACAGGGTCGTCGCCCGTGGCTGCTGGGTTCGGCCGTTGCGATTTTCTTCGCGGCCTACCCGATGTTCCTCTATATCAATCAGGTTCCAGGCGTGGCCTCGCTGCTGATTTTCGAGGTGGTGATGGGCCTGCTGATCGCCGGGTATATCGGCTCGATTCTGGCGGCGTTCGGTGAGTTGCTGCCGACTCACGTGCTGTCCACCGGTTTGTCCGTGGCCTACAACTTTGCGGTAACCATCTTCGGCGGTTTCGCCACCTTCACCATCACCTGGCTGATCGCCAATACCGGCAGCAATGTCGCGCCAGCCTTCTACATCATGTTTGCGGCGGTCATCAGCGGCTGCGGCGCGTTCTTGTTCCGCGACCGTAATGCCAGCACCAATGCAAGCTTCAAAGGAGCAGCTTTGCAATGAATACTGAAAACACTTCACGCCTGATTCTGCGTAACGGCCAATTGCTTAATGTGGTCAAAGGCGAGCTACTGGGCGGCCTGGAAGTTGTGGTCGAGGGCGGCCGCATCAGCGCGGTTCGCCCGCAAGGCGCTCTCCAGGACAAGACCGCAGAAACCGATGCGCAGGTCATCGATCTGGACGGACGCACCCTGATGCCCGGCCTCATCGACTGCCACGTACACGTGTTGGCCTCAAACGCCAACCTGGGCATGAACGCCCTGCAGCCCAACGCGATCATCATGTACCGCGCCCTGCCGATTCTTGAGGCCATGCTCAACCGTGGTTTCACCACCGTGCGCGACGCAGGCGGTGCCGACTGGGCGCTGGCCCGCTCCATCGCTCTGGGCCTGGTGCCAGGCCCGCGTATTTTCGCTGCCGGTAAGGCGCTGTCGCAGACTGGCGGCCATGGCGACATGCGCGCTCGTGGCGAACTGTTGCTCAGCGAACCTTGCTCGTGCTGCTTCCGCGCCGGTGCCATCGCCCGCGTCGTGGACGGCGTCGACAATGTTCGTCTGGCGGTACGTGAAGAACTGCAGCAAGGCGCCAACCAGATCAAGATCATGGCCTCGGGCGGCGTATCGTCCCCCACTGACCCGATTGCCAACACCCAATACAGCGAAGCCGAGATCCGCGCCATCGTCGACGAAGCCGAAGCGGCCAATACCTATGTGATGGCTCATGCCTATACCGCTCGGGCAATTCGCCGCGCTATCGAGTGCGGCGTGCGGACCATCGAGCACGGCAACCTGGTGGATGCTGACACCGCCAAACTCATGGCCGAAAAAGGCGCGTTCGCCGTGCCGACTCAAGTCACCTACGAAATGCTCGCCAAACACGGCGCCGAGGCTGGCTTGCCGCCGGACTCAGTGGCCAAGATCGAAGACGTGCGCCTGGCCGGCCGCAATGCCCTGAAGCTGTTCGCCGATGCAGGCGTCGAAATGGGTTATGGCTCGGACCTGCTGGGCGACATGCACCAGTACCAGAGCCACGAACTGCAGATCCGCGCTGAAGTACTTGGCAACCTGGCCGCCCTGCGCAGCGCCACTAGCGTTGCAGCGAAGATCCTGCAACGCGAAGGTCAACTGGGCTGCATCGCCGAAGGCGCCATCGCCGACCTGCTGGTGGTGGACGGTAACCCGCTGGAGAACATCGATTGTCTGGTTGGCCAAGGTGAAAACCTGGCGATGATCATTCAGGAAGGCAAGATCAAGAAAAACACATTGGTATAAGGCTGCTCCGCATCAAAAAGCAGAAAGAATCCGATACCAGGACGCTGGCATCGGATTTTTTGTGGCTGATCAACCAGCTCTAAGCAAACATCAGTAACTATCTGAATTGCAATGCTTTCCTGTAGGAGCTCACGAGCACCGCGAGGCAGCGATAGCGATCTGACTGATACTCCGCCATCGCGGCCTCGCGGTGCTCGTGCGCTCCTACAGGGCTGTGTTTGATGCGCGACTGCGCGTCGTCAGGCTGACGGGCACACGCCTATCAAGCAACAGCAGCCTGCGCCCGCTTCATGCTCCACATCGCCAGCAGCGCAATCACGGCCACGATGCCGCTGAACAGCTCACCCACATGACGCAGGCCGAACACTGGCACGCTGACGCCCACGGCAATGACCGGCAGGGACATGGACAAGTACAGCAACACGAACAGCGCTGAGGCTACAGCGGCTTTCTGATGGGCCGGGCTGGCGCCGGTCACTGCGCCCATGCCAGCGCGGAACATCATGCCCTGACCGATACCGGCCGTGAGCCCGGCAATCATCAGCAACAGCATCTGCTCGGTAGCGATGCTCAAGCCCAGCGCCAGCATGCCAAAAATCAGGCAGCTACAGCCCAGGGTCATGTGCAGGCGTGCAGGCAGTTTCTGCAACAAGGCCTGGCCCACCACGGAAGCGGCGAAAAACGAGCCGACCACCGCACCGATGATGATGCCGCTGGATTGCTCCATGACCTGGCGCATGATCGACGGCACCATGCTGGTGAAAAGACCGGCCACGCTGAACCCGGCCAATCCGGCGATGGCCGCCGGAATGAACAATGGGCGCACCTGTGCAGGTATCGACGGGCGCATGACCCGCAAACGCGGCACTTCAGGACGCTGCACCGTTTCCCGGGCGATTGCCACGCCCAGCATCGCAACCGCCAGACACCCCAGATGCAGCCAGAACACCAGTTGCAGCGGATGCGGCAAGTATTGTGATGTGAGACCGGCCAGTAGCGGCCCCAGGCCGAGGCCGAACATATTTGCGGCGGTCGCTACCAGCGTGGAGCGCTTGCTCCAGGCTTTGGGCGCCAGTTCGATGATCGCGACGGTCGCGGTGCCGGTGATGATCCCGGCTGAGAAACCGGAGAACAAGCGACCAATCAGCAAGCCGGTCACGGAGTGGCAGTACAGGAAAATCACCGCACTGATCGCGCCCATCAACAGCCCCGCGAACAGCATTGGCCGACGTCCGAGCTGATCAGACCAGCTACCCACCGCCAACAACGCAGCAATAACCCCGGCGGCGTAGATGGCAAAAATCAGAGTGACCCAAGTCTCGCCGAAACCCATTTGCTGTTGGTAATACACGTACAGCGGCGTTGGCAAGGTAGTACCGAGCATGGCGATCAGTAACGCACAGGCGACCAGAATGAAGTCTCTGCTGGAAGTTGAATCAGGCTCGGTCATGTACAGTTTCCGGTTCAGGAGAATTCAAGGCGAGGCACCGGACAATCAGGGCCGGGGGCCGCCATATTACAGAGGGGTGAGCGGGATCGTCAGGGGAAGGTTGCAAAAAGTTGCAGCGATTACCTGCGCCTGGGGGACACAACTTATTAACTGGAATCCGGTGGGACCGGCTTTAGCCGGGAAAGGGCCGACACATTTACAGCATATGGGTCGACAGAACTGCCGCCTTCCCGGCTAAAGCCGGTCCCACAGTTCGATAGTTGCTGAGCGATCGGGGGTGTTCAAGAAGTACCGCTACCTCTCACAGGTCACGCTTAGCAATCACTGCTTACGAAAGAACATCGTTACCTGCCCCAGTTCCACCCCCAGCTTGCTCATGTACGAACGATTCGCCAGGGTCTTGTCGTCGAGCAGGTACATCCAGTCGTCGAATGAGACTTTGTAGGTCGAGTCATCAACCTTGAGGTTCAACACGTAGCGCCAATGGAAGGCATTGCCGGACACCTCGCCGAATGCTTCGCCGTCCACATCGGCAGCGGTACCTTTCCAGCGTCCGGGGCCGTCGGGTAGCAAGGTCCAGACCCGGGTCTCCCGTTTGCCATCGCTGTAGGTGAACGCCTCATGCAGAATCAACGCATCGCCCTGGCTTTTGCCATCGATGACCACATGCATGCGCTTGGTGACTTCGCCGGAACGTTTCTGAAAGATTCCGTCAGCCAGAACCCGGCCATTGAAGTATTCCCGCAGGTCGAGCTTTGGCGTTTCCTGGCTGTACTGGCTGACCTGCACACCGCTGCAACCGGCCAGGCCAATGCAGGCCGCCATCATTAAAGTCTTGAACATAGTGAGCGCTCTCCCGGACAGTTGCCGTTAATGGTCCGCAGCCCCCAGCAACTGCTCGCGCAGCTCGGGGTTACGGGTTTTCGGGCTTAGCCAGATATCAAAGAAGGCTTTGGCAAATTGCGGATCCTGTACAACATGCTGGAGTTTTTCTCCCACATAGAACCGTGCCTCACGCCCCGGCAGATACACACCGGTAATTTTCGACCCGGCCTGCACATCCACGAATGCCTGCGCCATCTGCGCCTGCCATTGACTGATCTGCGCCTCGCTCACGGGAACCGGCGAGGTGCGTTTGATCTCGTCGACGCTGGCTTCGACCAGCTCGTCGCGGGTGATGTCGCGGTGGTAGGTCAACTCCAGGGCAAAGGGCTTATCCGCGCTTAGAGGGTTCGCCGCACTCCATAAGCGCGCCGTATAGACACGAAAACCAAACACCCGTAAGTCGCCACCGCCGATCACCTGAGCGCCGGGAAGCACTTCTTGCCAACGGGCTAGCGCCGGGCTGCTCATCAACAACAAAACCATTAACCATCGGTGCGGCATCGCGTAATTCCTTTACTCCGACCGTCGACAGACTTCCTGTCGAACCCGGAGATAAAGTTATACGCGGATACCGACTTTGTACAACAAATGGCGAAATTTATTCAAACGCTCGACACAAATCTCTGAGACGAAACCGTTCAGCGCATTACTCTTCGCCCTTGAAGACAGGCTCCCCGAGATTCAGCATCAGGCGGTTAGCCCAGGCGAAAATCGAGATGGCATGGATCAGATCAAGCACCTGCGCGTCATCCAGACCCTGGGCTCGCAGCGGCTGGATGTGTTCGGCCGTCAGGGCTGCAGGGTCCAGCGTCAGGTCGATCGAGAACTGAACGATGGCCCTTTCACGGTCAGTGGTGCCTGCGGTCTGCGGATCGCTGAAGACCTGAGCGATGACGTCGTTGCGCTTGGCCAGTTGTTCAAAACGCTGGGCGTGGACTGACGCGCAATACACGCACTGATTGATGCGCGAAACCACGGTGCTGGCCAGCTCACGCTCGGCGCGGGACAGCCCGCCCGGTGCGTACATGATGGCGTTGAAAGCCAGGGAGCGCTGGCGCAGCACCTCCGGCTCATGGGCGAGGGTCAGGTAGTAATCAGAAGTTTTGGCCTGAGGATGGCTTTCTTCCAACACGGCCAACTGCGCAGGAGTCGCGCTGTCGAGGGTGATCGTCGGCAGCCAGGCCTTCCAGCCCAGCACTTCACTGGTGAAGCCATTGATGCGGATCGGTTCACTCATCATGCTGCTCCTGAGGACAACAAGGCAGCCAGGCCAGCGGCCAGCCTGACCTGATAGGACAAAAAGGCAATCAACTGGGACAGCACAACGATTTCCGCCGTAGACAGTCCTGCCTGTTGCAGCACTTCCAGCGCGTGGCGATCACCCTCCACGGGACGCTCGATGAGGGTGCGAGTGAACACCAGTATCGCTTGCAAACGGTGGTCACCCAGCGCTTCCAGTTGACCCGCATCCACTGCAGCCACCCACGCCGGATCAATATTCAGGCCTTGCAATTGCTCAAGGTAATAATCGGCCAACAACGCATTGGGGGTCAGGCGGCTGGCGTAAAAAGCCACCCATAAACGCTCGCTCAACGCGAGGTTGTCTTGAACTTGCGGGTTGAAAAACTGCTCATGGCTGCTTTGGGTGGCAGCCAGAACTTTGTCCCGTGCATGGCGCACGCGGTGCAAATCCGTGCCGGGCACGATACCCAGCAAATCGTCCAGCACATCGACAGGTTCAGCGATGGAATTCATGACATATCCTTCAAGGGATTCGGCGATGCCTGCCGACTCCGCATCGGCAGGCAGACGGGTTCAAGGCAGTTTGGTAACCATGCTCGCTGCCGTGCGGTCGCTGACCAGTGGCTCGACTTTCAGGTCTTTGCGTGCAGCCCAGATGTTCTGGTAGTGGAACAGCGGGATGATGCCGACATCATCAGCCACCACCTTGGCCGAGTCCTGGAGGATCGCGCGACGCTTGGCTTCATCAAACTCGGCAGTGGCTTTGACCAGCGCCTGATCTACCAGTGGGTTGCTGTAATGACCCCAATTAGACGCGCCCTGCCCTTTGGCGCTGTCCACGGTGGTCAGGATGTTGGTCAGTGCGTAAGCCGCTTCGCCCGTGCCGTTACCCCAGGCGACCACGCTGATGGCCAATTCATTCTTGTTGGCCTTACCGGCATACACCGCCCATGGCAGCACTTCGAGTTGCACTTTCACGCCAATCCGCGACCAGAATTGCGCCACCGCCTGCATGGCTTCCGGTGCTTGCGGGTAACGATCGCCCGGCACGTGCACGGTCAGCTGGAAGCCTTCAGGAAAACCCGCATCCTTGAGCAACGCTTTAGCTTCGGTCGGGTCATACGGAATGTTTTTCAGGTCCGGGTTGTAGCCGAAGGTCTTGGCGGGCATCCACTGGTTCGCTTCGGTCACCGTGCCCTGCATGATGCGTTCAACGATGGCCGGGCGGTTGATCGCCAGGGACAGCGCCTTACGCACGCGCACGTCCAGCAACGGGTTCTGCTCCAGCGTCTTGCCCGCGTTGTCGCGGATGAATTCGTTTGGACCGGCCCGGAATGAAGGCTGAATCAGCAAGGCCCGCAGGCCTGAATAGGCGTAGACCTTGACGTTCGGGCTCTGACGCAGACGCGCCACGTCGGTAGGCGAGACCTTGTCGATCACGTCAACATCACCGGCCAGCAAGGCGGCAGTGCGGCTGGCGGCGTTGGCGATGAAGCGGTAGTCGACGCTGTCCCAGACCGGCTTGTCGCCGTAATAGTCTTTATTGCGCTCGAAAATCGTGCGGTCGCCAGGCACGTAGGACACGAAGCGATAAGGCCCGGTGCCGACCATGGCCTTGCCGGAGTTGTAGTCGGCGCTGGTCGCATTGGCTCCCACATGACGGCTGACGATGTAGATGGAATCCACGTCCGGCAGCAGGTTGGCGTTAGGCGTGCGGGTTTTGATGATCAGGGTGTGGTCGTCCTTGGCCTGGACCGACTCCACCGTACGCATCGCGCCGGCATAAGACGCGACAGCGCCCGGCACACTGCGAGAACGCTCGAAGGAAAACACGAAGTCGTCGGCGGTCAGCGGCTTGCCATCCTGCCATTTGACGTCATCACGCAGGGCGAACTCCCAGGTTTTGTCGTCCAACACTTTCCAGCTTTTGGCCAGGCCCGGCAGGGTCTTGTCGTCGCGACGATTGACCAGCGACTCGAAGGCATGCAGCGCCACCGAGCGGTCACCGGCATAGTTGTTCAGTTGCGGGTCCAGGGATGACACCGGGTCGGCGTAACCGATACGCAGGGTTTCGGCTGAGGCATTGGCCGCCGCCAGAATCAGGGCCGAGGCCAGCAGTGAACGAACAAGAGGCTTCATGTGTTGTTTCCTTGTACGCAATGGCAAAGAGGTGACGGGCGTCGAAGTGCGCCCGTTCAGGCTGTTTCGTTGAGGTGGCAAGCGCTCAGGTGGTTGGGTGCAACCTCTCTGAGCGGTGGAACTTCCACGCGACAGCGCGCCATGGCGTGCGGGCAACGAGGATGGAAATGACACCCGGCGGGCGGGTTCAGCGGGCTGGGGATTTCCCCTTTGATCGCGTCATAACGGGCACTGCGGATATCGAAGCGCGGAATCTGCGCCAGCAACGCCTGGGTGTAAGGATGGTTGGCGCGGCTGAACAGATCGTCCACATCGGCGCTTTCCACGACTCGGCCCAGATACATCACCACCACCCGATCACACAGGTGCTCGACCACGCCCAGGTCATGGCTGATGAACAGGTAGGTCAGACCCAGCTCGTCGCGCAGGTCCATGAACAGATTCAGAATCTGCGCCTGAATCGACACGTCCAGCGCGGCCACTGACTCGTCGCAAACCAGCAACTCGGGCTGTACCGCCAAGGCCCGGGCGATGCCGATGCGCTGGCGTTGCCCGCCGCTGAACTGGTGCGGATAGCGTTGGCGCAATTTCGGGCTGAGGCCAGCGCGTTGCAGTTGTGCACTGACGTAATCGTCGAAGCCCGCTTTATCGGTCAGGCCGTGCAGGAGCGCGCCCTCACCCACAATACGGTCTACCCGCAGACGCGGATTGAGGCTCGCCGAGGGGTCCTGAAAAATCATCTGGATCTTCAAGCGGGCCGCCTGACGCTCGGCAGGGTTCAGCGCTTCGATGGACTTGCCATCAATGGACGCGGTGCCCGAAGACACCGGCAGTAAACCGGCGACCATGCGCCCCAGGGTTGACTTGCCGCAGCCGGACTCACCCACCAGGCCCACGACTTCGCCACGGGTGATGCGCAGATCAACACGATCCACGGCATGCGTCACCGACTGCGGTCGGCTCAATTGCAGGCGTTGCAAAGTGCGCTGCAGCCCGGTGTCGGGGCTGCTTTTGCCAAATGTCTTGCTGACCTGGCGCAACTCGATGATCGGTGTCGACTCATTGCTCATCGCCAGCTCCCGGATGAAAACAGCGAACCCGTCGGCCGGGCTCCAATTCTTGATCAGGCGGTTCCTGAGCACACACTGACGTCACCCTGGAACACCGCGCCGCGAATGCACAACCAGCGGGCATCGACAGCAGGTCCGGCGCCATGCCGGGGATTTGCCGCAGGCGTTGGCCGCGCTTGTTGCGGCTGGGCAGGCTGTCGATCAAGCCTTGGGTGTAGGGGTGTTGCGGACTATCCAGCACCGCAGCGACGCTGCCTTGCTCGACGATACGACCGGCGTACATCACGGCGATATCGTCCGCGAGACCGGCCACCACCGAGAGGTCGTGGGTAATCCAGATCAACGAAGTGCCCTGCTGGCGCACCAGCTTTTGCACTTCACTGAGGATTTGCGCCTGGATGGTCACGTCCAGCGCGGTGGTCGGCTCATCGGCGATGATCAGGTCCGGTGCGTGCAGCAAAGCAATCGCAATCGCCACCCGCTGACGCATGCCGCCGGACAACTGATGCGGGTAAGCGCGCAGACGCTCATCGGGACTGGCGATACCCAGCAGCGCCAGGGTACGGCTGGCGTGCTCCCGGGCCTCGGCACGGCTTACCGATTGATGCGCGCGCACCGCTTCGATCATTTGCGTGTCGATGCGCAGCACCGGGTTGAGGGTCATCATCGGGTCCTGAAAGATCATCGCAATGCGATTACCTTGCAGGTGACGCAGCTCGGCGCCAGACAGGCGGGTCAAATCTCTACCTTTGAACAGCACCTCTCCGCCACTGATACGTCCAGGTTCGTCCACCAGACCGAGAATCGAGAAGCCGGTCACCGACTTGCCCGATCCGGACTCGCCCACCAGCCCCAGAATACGACCGGGCTGAATGCGCAACGAGACATCGCGCACCGCAGGCAACACTCCGGCATGGGTATAAAACGAGGTGCTCAGATTGCGCACATCCAGGGTCGCCTGCTCGGCAGTCAGCTGGGGGTCAAATACTTGCGAAACAGTCATCGCTGCAACCTCGGGTTCAGGACATCGCGCAACTGATCGCCCACCAGATTGATGGCGACGATGGTCACCAACAAGGCCAGGCCCGGATAGAAACTGATCCAGTATTCGTCACTGAGCATGTACTGAAAGCCGTTGGCGATCAGCAAGCCCAGGGACGGCTCGGTAATGGGCACGCCAAGGCCGAGAAACGACAGAGTCGCTTCCAGGGTGATGCCCCGTGCGATCTGCAGTGCGCCAATGACGATCAGTGGCGGCAGGCAATTGGGCAGGATGTGCCCGACCACGATGCGCCACGCACCAATGCCCTGACCGCGCGCCGCATCGACATATTCCCGACGGCTTTCTGTGAGCGCCTGACCACGAGCGGTTCGGGCGTAATAAGCCCATTCCAGCACCACCAGGGTCAGCATCACATTGCCAACGCCTTTGCCCAACCAGGCAAGGATCATCAGCGCCATGAGGATCACCGGAAACGACAGCAGCAAATCCACCAGACGCATCAACAGGGCATCGACCCAGCCACCGGCGTAAGCGGAAAGCAGCCCCAGCATGGTGCCAAGCACTGCGGCGATCAGCGCCGAGCCGATACCCACCCAGAGGCTGATGCGCAGGCCATAAATAATCGCCGAGAGCAAGTCCCGCCCCTGCCCGTCCGTGCCCAGCCAGTAGGTATAACCACCGTCGACGTTGGCCGTGCCGGGTGGCAGCCGTGCATCCAGCACATTGAGCTGCATCAGGTCGTAAGGGTTTTGAAAAACGATCCATGGCGCCAGTGCGGCGATGGTAATAATCGCCAGCAGCACCAGTAAACCGGCGATCGCAACAGGCGATGATCGGAATTCGGCAAAGTTCCGGCGCCACGGGGATTGAGCCTTGAAGGTTGCTGTCTTCAGGGTTTCGGGGTTCAGATTAGGGGCAGGCACCTGGCTCATCGTTTCACCTGCGCGCGAACTCGCGGATCAAGCAGGTAATACAAGCCGTCGACGATCAGATTGAGTACCACGAAAATCACCACCACAACCATCAGATAAGCCACCACAACCGGGCGGTCGAGCATGTTGATGCTGTCCAGAATCAGCTTGCCGGCACCGGGCCAGGCAAAGATGCTCTCGGTCACCACCGCATAGGCAATGGTCGAACCCAGCTCCATGGCCAACACCGTCACCAGCGGGATCATGGTGTTGCGCATCACGTGCATGCACATCACCCGAACCGGTGACAGTCCTTTGGCCCGAGCGAATTTGACGTATTCCTGAGGCAGCACTTCACGGACCCCGGCACGGGTCAGACGCAGCACCAGGGAAATCTTGAACAACGCCAGATTCAGCGCGGGCAGGATCAGATGCTGCAGGCCGTCGAGAGTCAGGAATGACCACTGGATACCGAACAGCTCCCGCGTCTCGCCGCGCCCACTGGCTGGCAACCAACCGAGCTTGATCGAGAACAGCATGATCATCATCAGCGCCACCCAGAATGCCGGCAGCGAAAAGCCGACGATGCTGCTGGCCATGAGGATTTTTGAAAGCGGATGATCTGGATACGTCCCGGCGAACATGCCCAGCGGCACGCCCAGCACGATGGCCAGCAGCAACGCACAAAAGGCAAGTTCGAACGTGGCAGGCAGGCGTTGCAGAATCAGGCGCATGGCGTCTTCGTGATAAACAAAGCTCTGCCCCAGATTGCCCTGCACCGCGCCCTTGAGGAACAACATGTATTGCTGCCACAGGGGCTTGTCCAGCCCAAGGTGCGCGATCGCCGCCAGCCGCTCGGCCTGGTTAAGGTCTTCACCCACCAGAATATCCATGGGGTTACCGATCGCATTCAAACCGATGAACACCACCAGGGTCATGAGCAAGACCACCAGTAACGACTGGCCCAGCCGCCGTACCGCCCAGCCGATCATCCGCGCAACTCTTGGGCTGTGGGCTCACCGGCCACCCATTCATCACCCAGCAACTCGGGGTCGGCGTAGTTCTGCATCGCTGCGAAGTGCAGTGCGATGTCTTCATTGAACAGCTGCCCCGCCAAGCCTTGAGCGAGGCGTTTGGCGCCTTCGCTGATCGCCGGAATATCGCCCGATACCGCGCCGTAGCTCAGCGCCGCCGGGTAGTTGAAGCAGTGGATCTGACCGATGCCCGGGCATGCGCCTGGTGTCTTCTCCTGGAATTCGAAACACAGACCCAGATCGGGTAAATCTTCAAGCTCCGCACCGGGCTCATCTGCCGGGGGTGTGAAGCTGTCGCTCCAGGCACGGATGTGCGAAGCGAAACTTGCGAACTCAGGCCGCAGTTTGAAATCGGTCCGGAAGCCGGTAGCAAATACCAGGAAATCCACTTCCAGCCTGGCTTTGGGAGTATCCACCCACAGACCACCCGCCGGGTTTTGCAGCACAGCCAGCACCGGGCTATTCAACAAGAAGCGAGAATTAGGTGAGCTGGAGACTCGCAAGGTGCTGCCCCGAGGCGGCGGCACTTGCTGAGCGTTGAGGTAATTACGGATTCGCCATTTCCAGGCATCCGGCAAGCGCCAGTAACCGTGAGTCATGCCCGGATTGCCAGCGCCCTTGCCTTTGTTGACACGAGGCAACTCGGCGCGGCGGATCAGCAGATCGACGCGCTGCGCACCAGCTTCCAGGGCTGTAGCGGCGCTGTCCATGGCCGAAGCCCCACCGCCGATGACCGCGACTCGTTTGCCGACGAACCAGTCATTCTGCAGGCCATCCGCCGAGTGCGCCCAAACGTGGCGTGGCAAATCATGGGCAAAATCCGGCACCCAAGGACCACCCAGACCGTCCCGCCCGGTGGCCAGCACTACATGGCGCGCCACAACGTGCTGGACCTCTGCACCATGGCTGACATCCAGCTCCACCAGGCCGTCGGCACGAGGCTGAACCCGGGTGACCCGGTGTTCGTTTCGGACATCCAGATTCAGTGCCTTGCGGTACCAGCGCAGATAATCAGCCCATTGCAGCCGGGGAATCTTGTCCAGCGCGTTCCACGCGGCCAGACCGAACTGCGCCTCGAACCAGGCGCGGAACGTCAACGCGGGCAAGCCCAGCGCAGGGCCGGTCAACTGCTTGGGTGAGCGCAAGGTTTCCATGCGCGCAGTGGTTGCCCAAGGCCCCTCGAAACCTGTCGGTGATTGGTCGAAGGTGCGCGCCACAATGCCGAGATTGCGCAGCTCGGCGGCCAATGCCAAGCCAGCCATGCCGCCGCCGATAATCGCTACATCCAACACGGGCCGGCCTTGATCAAGGCGCGGTTTCACCCACGGCGAAGCTGGCAAATCCAGCCATTGCAAATCCTGCTGCAAGCGGGCTTCCAGCGCGGCCAGGCCGGTGGGAATGTTCAAGTCGGACATTTTCAATACTCGGGATCGAGGAACGGTGGAGTTCTTTGCGCGGGCTACTGTGTCACCAGCCATTCAAAAAACGTTCCACACACATAGATTTATGCATTCAACAGGCTTATGAATTCGTAAAACGAATAGTAAAAGCCCTTGAATATTCCTACAACGCTGATTATCGAATATTGATATTCCTGAAAAGCATTAGAACGTGGCGACGATATCGAAGGAGCTGCCTGATGGAATTGCTCTTCGCAGCCTGCGACAGCTCCTACAAGACATCAACTGGCATAAATGCTCTGTAACAGGGCGTCGTGCTGACTGGCATCGTGCATGACCATTGCGGGCAGCAGCAGCCGGGCCGAGGTGGCCAGCTCTTGCACCAACGCCGCAGTGACATCCGTCAGCGGGCTGGCAAAGGCTGAAATCAGACCAAAGAAGAACGGAATATGACTTTCAATTGGCCGCACTACCAAGCCCTCGATGGGCACACCCAATGCGGTAAAGGGATCGACCAACGCAACCCCCAGCCCTACTCTCGCCATTTGAATGGCAACCAATGAGGTGTTGGTGTCCAGCATATGCGGCTCGCCAACCCCTGCATCCTGGAAGGCTTTATCAATGCGCCGACGAAAGCGGAAGGGATTGGACATGCTGATCAGTGGCTGCCGGGCCAGTACGTCCATGGGCAGCACATCGTAACGGGCCAGCACGGAATCGGCCGGCAACACCGCGACGCACGCAGACTCGCCAATCCAGTGGATATCCAGCCCGCGATGCTCAAGCGGCAGGCTCACAGCGCCCAGATCCATGGTTTTGGAAAGCACCGCTTGCACGACATTTTCCGGTGACAGGCTTTGCAGCTGGATATTCTGCGGACGCAAGGCTTGCGGCAGTCGAGACAGCGCAAGCGGCAACAGACCCGCCGCCAGCGCCGGAATCGCCACTAGTTTTATCTGACGGTTCTCATCCTGAGCGATGTGCTGCGCACGCTGGCGAATATTGCGAATGCCCAACAGCGCATTCTCCACCTCGGCATACATCATGAAAGCCTTCTGGGTGGGCGTGACCTTAGGCCCGCTGCGCTCGAACAAGGCAAACCCCAGCTCCTGCTCTAACTCCTGGATAACCCGAGTCACGGAGGGTTGCGAACGGCCGAGCATTTTCCCTGCCGCCGTCACACTCCCCGCCGACATGACCGCTGCGAACGCTTCAAGTTGCCGCAAATCCATACACACGCCTTGTCATGAACGATAAAGAGAAGCCCCGGCATCAGCTTGGCCGGGAGCTGGCAAGCCTAACCTATCGATTGGGGTACGCCTACTTGGGGATTTGCAGGCGCGCTTTACAAACAGCGGTGGACAACGCAAGAGCGCCCTGCTCTAACGCTCGATAGTATTCATTCGGATGCGAGCCGAAGCGTTGCAAAGACCAGTCACTCACCAGTCTAAACCGGGCAAAGCGACGACTTGTAAAAACCACCGTCCTCCGCATCATAACTAGTGCAAATGCCATCGAGGTAAAGCCTGCTTTTTTGATAGCCAATAAATATGAGCATTCAGAAGTTAATTCACTACTATCAAATGGCATCTTAAAAATAAAGCCCAGCTGACCGGACATGAAAACAACCCATCTAGCCCTGATGCTAATAATTAGTGCTTTAGCATCTCAGGCAAACGCTTATTCGCGAGATTTATTTGCCGTATCCCTTTTACACTATGATTCAGTCCGACAGCCACACGGCCCAGACTTCTACCTTCAAACTCGGGAAGCAAAGGCCATTATCGGCTCTATATCCTCCGTGATGGGCGTAGATCCAACTTACGTGTCGCTCGCCATGTCCGCCATTCCCTCTGCATCGGTTGAAGGCGAAGAAACCCATTACGTGTTACCTGTAGCGGCTGGGTACGCTTACTGTGCAACGCGGCTCAGAGTCACATCCATCGTTCCGGCAGACGGTGACAGGGCTTCGGTCATCAATGCTGCCGTCAATCCCAATGAGCTGCAAATGACCACATGGACACCCGTTCAGCACTTTGGAAATGGTCGATCATGGGCCGAAGGGGATGTGCAGGTATTCGGTGTCAAACCCGAGTACCTTGATGAGTTTGTGAACAAAGGCGTTTGTAAAAAGGTTACCGCTCAAGAAGCAATATTGAGTTGCCGAGGCAAGGACGCGTGCGGGGCTGGAGTGTCTCATGGAGATCCGGAGGGTGCGGCACCGACAACACCAGACCTTACAAAGGGTTTCTAACAAAGATAACGGTTAGCGCAGTTTTTAACTGTAGGCCTGCGCATTTTAAAGGTGTATTCCCGACTAGACTCGAATTTAACCCGTACCCCCTCTATGGACCGAGGCTGACCTGGCTCAATTAAAATCGTGACGGGTGCAGTATTTATAGTCACTGTCAAGATAGTTGCGCCCCAGATAATCTGGCAGCCCCGCCTCTAGATGAGGTTTCAATCCCGATCACTGGTAGCTGAGGGTGGTTTTGCAAACGTTTTGCAAATCCATTTTTAAACGGGCAACAAAAAAAGGGCCAACCTTTCGGTTGGCCCTTCTAGTACCGGCAGCAGGACCGGATTTTGTTTGGTAGGCGCGACTGGACTCGAACCAGCGACCCCCACCATGTCAAGGTGGTGCTCTAACCAACTGAGCTACGCGCCTGCTGTGGGTCGGCATTCTACGGATATTCGAATGTGTGTCAACACCTTTTTTCGAGCTAACTCCATGAATATGCGAAATTTTTCGTTTGTGGCGTTTTGCCGCTTTGTTTAGCGGCTGGGTGGTGGAGATTTTTGATCTCCGGTAGGATCGGCCCATTCGTAAAATATATTAAACGGAGGTTGAAGGATGGCGAACACTCCTTATCCGCAGTCTTATTACGCCGCTTCGGCCAACGCGGCCCCGCCACGTCCGCAGCTGCAGGACGACGTGGAAACTGACGTTTGTGTGATCGGCGCAGGTTATACCGGGTTGTCCAGTGCCCTATTCCTGCTTGAGCACGGTTTTCGCGTGACTGTGCTGGAAGCCGCCAAAGTCGGCTTCGGCGCGTCAGGACGTAACGGCGGGCAGATCGTTAACAGCTACAGCCGCGACATTGATGTCATCGAGCGTACGGTCGGACCACAGCAGGCCCAACTATTGGGGCAGATGGCGTTTGAAGGCGCGGCGATCATTCGTGAGCGTGTTGCCAAATATCAGATCCAGTGCGACTTGAAGGACGGTGGCGTGTTCGCTGCCTTGACCAGTAAGCAGATGGGCCACCTGGAAGCTCAGCAGCGCTTATGGGAGCGCTACGGTCACACCCAGCTTGAGTTGATGGACCAGCGCCGTATCCGCGAAGTGGTTGCGTGCGAGCAATACATCGGCGGCATGCTCGACATGACGGGTGGGCACATCCATCCATTGAACCTGGCTTTGGGCGAAGCAGCTGCGGTCGAGTCGCTGGGCGGTGTCATTTACGAACAATCGGCAGCGGTACGGATCGAGCGCGTCGCCAATCCGGTGGTGCACACCGAGCAGGGCAAGGTCCGGGCGCGTTTTGTGATCGTGGCGGGTAATGCATATCTGGGTAATCTGGTCCCGGAACTGGCGGCCAAGTCGATGCCATGCGGCACTCAAGTGATCACCACCGAGCCCTTGAGCGATGAACTGGCTCATAGCTTGCTGCCTCAGGATTACTGCGTCGAGGACTGCAACTACCTGCTTGATTACTATCGCCTGTCAGCGGATAAACGCCTGATATTCGGCGGTGGCGTTGTATATGGCGCACGGGACCCTGCCAATATCGAGGCGATCATCCGGCCTAACATGCTCAAAGCCTTCCCGCAGCTCAAGGATGTGAAGATCGATTACGCCTGGACAGGGAATTTCCTGTTGACGTTGTCACGCTTGCCTCAGGTCGGGCGCCTGGGCGATAACATCTATTACTCTCAGGGTTGCAGTGGCCACGGCGTGACTTACACCCACCTTGCAGGCAAAGTGCTCGCCGAAGCGTTGCGCGGTCAAGCCGAGCGCTTTGACGCTTTCGCTGGATTGCCCCACTACCCTTTCCCCGGCGGCCAGTTGTTGCGCACGCCGCTGACTGCCTTGGGCGCCTGGTATTACAGCCTCAGGGACAAGCTGGGCTTTTAAGAAACCTCTTAACAAAACGGCGCTCAATGAGCGCCGTTTCTGTTTCATCTCGCTTTGAGCGTCCTCAACGCTTCGCCCGCCGCCTGCTCTTGCCCGGCCTGCGCAAGATCATTGGCCGCTTTTATCCAGCGCTGTTGATCCAGGTTGGCGGGTAGCTGGCGAGGATTTTGAATCAGCACAGCCCAGCTGCCAGCGCTTTCCCAGGCCGAAGTGAAGCTGCTGAAGCTCATTAATAAATGGCGATTCATCCCCGCCTGCAGCAAGACCGTCTGTTTGTTGCGGTTATAACCCACCAGGACCGCATAACGCGGTTCGGTGAAAACCATGCCGTCGGCAAAACGCACCATGACCGGATACCCCGCAGACACCTGTGTCAGCAATGACTGCAGGCCCTTATCCAGCGGGTAAACCAGAAACCCGTACTGCCGCGCTACTTGAGGCAGACTTTGTTCAAGTCTGGATTCGCCACCTGGCAGCTGCAGGGGCTTGTCGAGCAGGCCAGGGGTGATTTGCACACGCTGATATGACAAGAGACTGGCCAGCGCGCCGGGCCCACTTTGATAAGCATTGCCTCGGAAAAACGGAACGTTATTGAGTTCCACTCGATCTGGCAGCCGTTTGATTTCGGGCGTTAACGCCGAAGCGCAGCCAGTCAGGGTCAGAGCAAAAGCTACCAGTAGCCATAGCTGTTTAATCCCGGCGGTACGGGATCGAAAAAATACCGGCGACATTTTCCCTCACTTCAAAACAACGCCCGGCAACCTGCGGCCCGGCTCGGATGCCGATCATAGGGCGCGCGACGATCCGGGTATAGCCTCAGCCTGCAGTCTTGAGGATTAGATAGATCGAAATGGTCCTGGCCGGGTGACCATTGGTCAACTTACGGAAACATGCGCAGGGCTAGACTGTCGACTTATAGGACTGCATTAAAGAAAGCATGGTCCGCGGAGGACGTATGAGCCTGGAAATGACAATCGTGATGCTGATCGCCGCATGGCTGGCTGTAGCCACCGCCATGCTTTGGGGCGTAATGCGAATTTCTCGTCGTCATCATCACCCTTACCGCCACGTTAAACCTGCAGCAACGACACCGGAGAAACCGGTCAAAAGTCGTCGGCATGTAGTGGCGCACTGATCAACGGAGCAAATAAAAAGGCCGGGCGGAAATTCCCGCGCCGGCCTTTTATTTTTTATAGCTCCTTCTGCTAATGCTCTATCAGACCTCGGTGGCCTGATTCGCCTCACGCTTGACCTTCGCCTTGCGTGACCACAGATTCAGCACTTCGATCAGGGCCGAGAATGCCATGGCGGTGTAGATGTAGCCTTTAGGCACATGGGCGCCGAAACCTTCGGCAATCAGCGTCATGCCGATCATGATCAGGAAGCCCAGGGCCAACATCACCACAGACGGGTTGTCATTGATGAACTTGGCCAGAGGTTCAGCCGCGACCAGCATCACGATAACGGCAGAGACCACAGCGATGATCATGATCGGCAAGTGCTCGGTCATGCCCACAGCGGTGATGATGCTGTCGATGGAGAACACCAGGTCGAGCACTAGAATCTGACCGATCGCCGCAGCCATGCTGAGGGTAACAGTGGATTCGATCTTCTTTTCGGCCTCGGTTTTCACGTCAACGCTGTGGTGAATTTCCGTCGTGGCTTTCCAGACCAGGAACAGGCCACCGGCAATCAGGATCATGTCTTTCCAAGAGAAGACCTGCCCCAGAATTTCAATCACTGGCTCAGTGAGCTGCACGATCCACGCAACCGTACTTAGCAAACCCAGACGCAGGAACAGCGCCATGCCGATACCCAGGCGGCGCGCTTTCTGCTGCTGATGCGCGGGCAGTTTGTTGGTCAGGATGGAGATGAAGATCAGGTTATCAATGCCTAATACCACTTCCATGACCACCAGCGTTGCCAAGGCAACCCAGGCGGCAGGACTTGAAGCGAGTTCTAACAGATATTCCATGTGCGATGCCCTGATTCAGTATTGAGATGACGTTAGATTTCTTTGCTGGCTTTGTCGGTTTTCTTTTCAGACTCAGGTTGAGCCATGGACAGATCCTGTTTGGCATCATCCAGCGCATTTGTTGCCGCTTTGTGAGTGTCGTCGATAGCCTTTTTCGCAGAATCCGCAGCCGTGCTCAATATCTGTTTGGAAGAGGTTTCGATCTGGTCACAGCCAGTCAGAACCAGGAGCGGTAACGCAATCAGCGCAGCGAAGATGGGTTTGATCATAGAGTGCCTCAGTTCAGGTGTCCGGAGGCTAAAGATGCTCCGGCGATAGGCCAGCATCTTAGAGAGATATGATAATCAGGAAAATTCGTATTTTTTAGCGATATACTTCGGCAACACCGAATCGGGAATAGCCATGCTCAACTATCGTCAGCTTCATTATTTCTGGGTAGTGGCGAAAACCGGGAGCATTGTGCGCGCATGCGATCAATTGAACCTCACCGCCCAGACCATCAGCGGGCAGATCAGCCTTCTTGAACAGTCCCTCGGAGTCGACCTGTTCCAGCGAGTGGGTCGCCAGCTTGAACTGACCGAAGCAGGACGCCTCACTCTGCCCTACGCCGAACAAATGTTTCAGCTGGGCAATGATCTGGAAGCCATGCTCCGCGCCCAGCCGGATGAGCAGCAAATTCTGTTTCGTGTGGGGGTGGCCGATGTGGTGCCCAAATCCATCGTCTACCGGCTTATCGCCCCCACCATGGAGCTGAGCGAGCCGGTGCGGATTACCTGCCGAGAAGACAAGCTGGAACGCTTGCTGGCTGATCTGGCCATTCAACGGTTGGATCTGGTGATTTCAGACAGCCCGATGCCTTCGCATCTGGACATCAAGGGGTACAGCCAGAAGCTGGGGGAATGCGGGATCAGTTTTTTCGCCACGACCGAGCTTTACGAACGCTACGGGCAAAACTTTCCGTTTGGCATGCAAGGCGCACCGTTGCTGATTCCGGGACAGGAGACGGTAGTTCGCAGCCGCTTGATGCGCTGGTTCGCCGAGCTGAAAGTACAGCCCAGAATCATTGGCGAATTCGATGACAGCGCTTTGATGAAAGCCTTCGGCAAATCTGGCAGCGGCATCTTTGTCGCACCCAGTGTGATTGCTGATGAAGTTCAAGCGCAGTATGGGGTGGTGCTGCTGGGCCAGACCGACGCGGTGACCGAGTCGTTCTACGCCATCTCGGTGGAGCGCAAGGTCAAGCACCCCGGCATAGTTGCCATCACCGAGGGTGCCCGACGCAAGCTGTTTACCGACTCACCCTGAAGGGCTTGCCAGTCGTGACGCTACTGTTGCGGGTTAAACGGTACCCATGAAATCACGCTTGCCGATTTCCACGCCGTTGTGACGCAGCAGGTCATAAGCGGTGGTCACATGGAAAAAGAACTGAGGGAGGCTGTAAGTCAGCAGGTAGCTCTGGCCGGTAAAGCGCTTCTCTTTAGGAGTGCCCGGGCGAAGGATGATTTCCAGCTCTTCGCTGCCATCAATCTGCTCGGGCTTGATGCTGCCGATGAACTCCAGGGTCTTGGCCAGCAACGCTTGCAGCTCGGCAAAGGTGGTTTCGTTGTCATCGTATTTCGGCATTTCTACCTGAGCCAGGCGCGACGATGCACCTTTGGCGAAATCCACAGCAATCTGAACCTGACGGGTGAAATTGAGCATGTCCGGGAACAGGCGAGCCTGCAGCAGTGCTTCTGGCTGGATATTTTTCTGGGTCGCGTGGGCTTCTGCCTTGGTCAGCACAGCGCTCAAAGCGTTGAGCATTTGCTGAAAAACCGGGACGGAAGCGGCGTACATGGAGATAGTCATGTCAGATCCTTTTTGAAAAGTGCGCTGATTATAGCCATGCCCAGACGTCTAGGCCGCGTCTCTTTTGCCAAACTATTTGCCGCTGGAATTATTTGCTGACACGCCCTAGGCTGACTGCCCGCCATCGCCTATGGAAAGCGCCATGACCACTGAACAGTCCTCGACGACGCTTGACGAAGAAACCTCCGGGCTGAACCTCAGCAGCACGGAAGTTCGCATCCTCGGCTGCCTGATCGAAAAACAGGCGACCAGCCCGGAAACTTACCCGCTGACGCTGAACGCGCTGGTTACCGCCTGCAATCAGAAAACCAGCCGCGATCCTGTGATGAATCTCAACCCCGGCTCTGTGGGCCAGAGCCTGCGCGCCCTTGAAGGTCGCGGGCTGGCGAAACTGGTGATGGGTAGCCGCGCCGATCGCTGGGAACATCGCGTCGACAAATCTCTGGAGCTGGTGCCCGCGCAAGTGATTCTTACGGGGCTACTGCTGTTGCGCGGTCCGCAGACAGTCAACGAGCTGCTGACCCGCAGCAACCGCATGCATGACTTTGAAGATACGGAACAAGTGGTCCATCAACTGGACCGGCTCATCGCCCGAGGCTTCGCGACCCTGTTGCAGCGCCAGTCGGGGCAACGTGAGGATCGGTACATGCACGCGCTGGGTAGCGCACAGGACCTGGAGCAGATTCTTGCAACCCGACAACACCAGCCGGATCGCACACCCGCAAACAGTACGCCCTCGTCCGAGCGTCTGGAGGAACTGGAAGCGCGTATCGCGGCGCTGGAAGAACGCCTGGCCAGGCTGGAGTGACTGGACCTGCGGGTTGAATTGAATCCTGTAGGAGCGAACTTGTTCGCGAGGCGGCTTCTGCGGTGTGCAGAGACAATGCCTCGCGAACAAGTTCGCTCCTACCGGGATTGGATCTAGGCAAAAGGGCGCATTTTGTCAGTCGATTTTTCTACCGAACGGTATTAGAAAAAACCTTCATAACAGGCGTAAGATGCGCCGGCTGCTGTAGCGCCTGCGGTGCAATGGGATGGCGCCGATACCTTACACAAAATTTACTTAACAGCTTCGCAGTTTCTGCGCAAAGTGCGGTCTTATAAGTTATCCCGTGGCAGTGCTTGAGAGTGATGCAGGCTCGCGACAACGGGTTGAAAGCCGAGGAATAGTCATGATTCGTCAAATCCCCAGAATTGCCTTGTTGTTAGGTGCGCTGGCGCTGGCAGGCCAGGCGAACGCCCATGGTGGCGGCGGTGGCGGCTGGGTTGGCCCTGCCGTTGTGGGAGCAATTGTTGGTGGCGTAGTGGGCTCAGCATACTCATCAGGACGTGATCGCACCGTCTACGTTGAGCAGCCTCCGGTCTATGTCCAACAGCCGGTTTATGTTCAGGCCCCGCCTCCACCGGTTTACTACCAGCCTGCCTATCAGGTTGTGGCTCCACCGCCGGTTTACCGCCCGCGTCATTACGGTCCGCCGCCAGGCTATTACGGCCCACCCCCTGGTTACTACGACCGCGGTCGCTGGTAATGCCAAATGGCCCCGCCCTCACCCGGCGGGGCTTTTTTTGGTCCACCCAAAAGCCAGGCCCGGCTATAGTGGGCTCATCGTCCAACATAAAAACAAGGAAATCCCATGCCGACACAGCACCCCCACCGCACCGTCGGACTCTGTACTTCGAGCAAGGTCTACAGCGCTCTGACTGAGCTGAAGAATCTGGAAGGCCACCGCACCGCCAAGTTTGTCGCACTTATGGCGCAGAACCTGGTTGAAAAAGGTCTGATCTCGGAGCAGGAAGTCATCGCCATTCTCGATCAAGTCGTCGACTGATCTTTCTCGGCCGATCATGCATCGGCCCTCGCTACCATCAATGTCCACTATCGAGAGCAGTGATTTCTGCCCCGCTCCATGACGCCGTAAAGTGGCGACATAGATTGCTGGAGGTATTTATGAACTCACTCAAAATCATGTCGGTCGTTGGCAGCGCAGTCCCTCAACCGCTCAGAGAACGCGGTCTCCTGGCTTGCTGGTACTTGGTGGACAACGGCGAACCGGTCAGCGGTCCATTTGCATCACTGATGGCGGCCCAGGCCACCTCTCGACAGTTTGATCAAGCCCAGACGGGTAGCCATCACATCAATTGAATTCTGTATCACTGTAATCGTGCGTTGCTCCGCACAACTGCTTGCCCGCATCACTCCCCGGATGCGGGCTTTTTTTTTGCGCGGGAATTGCTCAGGCAATCACAGCTTTTCCGCCATTGCCGCATTGACCTGTGAACGATGGGTCAGCCTTTGCAGGCGCTTCTCCAGACTCATGAACACCACTCGGTCGGTTCGACCGCTTTCCAATTCGTCGATCAGGTCACCGGCTACCTGGCGTAATTCATAGGCGATGACCACGCGATCATCGTTCAAATCCTCGCGGTGCGATTCGAACAGACGATGCAGATAATCCTGCAACGTGTTCTGCAAGCGGTGCCGGTCAGTGGCGCGCAGATGATTCAGGCTCAGGCTGATCTTGCCCAGTAACTCCACCAGCTCACCACACAAATACTGCATGCGTCGCGCGTAACCGATTTCACGCTCACGCATGGCTTTGTGCTGTACCGCAGCTTCCTGGCTGCGCTGAATGCCCGGTACAGCAACAGCGACCATCATGCCCACGATCAAACCGGTCGCCTGGACCCAACCGGCCCAGTCCCCCGGCCGGGAGAAGAAGCCCGCCCCCATCAATAGAACGGCTACTGCACCGGCAACTATCACGAGAACAACGTAATCCTTGCTGATAAACCCCTTGGGCATTGCGCGACTCCTTCGGTCTGTGGCGACTCTCATCAATGGCAAGGATGCTAATCGCTGCGCCCGCGGGATACCACGACTATTCTCGCTGGCAATCAGGATTGGCCTCGCCACGGCAAGATCTTTATTTGATTTTAATTAGCGAAACGCCTTGTTACAGCCATCGACAGTGTTCATAGCTGCTCATAAAATGCACCGGTGTTTTATATCCCTGTGCGATAACGCACATTTCCATTATGAGTGAGCATTGCTCTTGAACATTCGTCTTCCATTTTTGGGCCTTTTATTTGCACTTACAGGCCCGGCACTATCCACCAGTGCCCTCGCGAACGAACCGCCTGCGCTTAACCGTGATCCTTCGCAACTTCATCTGGCTTCCGGCAGCGCCATGGTTGTCGATCTGCAGACGGACAAAGTGCTGTACTCCAGCAATCCGGATGTGGTGGTCCCTATTGCTTCGGTGACCAAACTTATGACCGGCATGGTGGTGCTGGATGCCAAGCAGTCGATGGAAGAAGTCATTCCGGTCAATATTTCCCAGACTCCGGAAATGAAAGGCGTGTTTTCCCGGGTAAAGCTGGGCAGCGAACTGCCGCGCAGGGAAATGCTGCTCATCACCCTGATGTCCTCGGAAAACCGCGCCGCAGCGAGTCTGGCCCACAGTTATCCGGGTGGCTACGCAGCGTTCATCCTGGCAATGAACGCCAAAGCCAAAGCGTTGGGAATGAAACACACGGTCTATGTCGAGCCCACCGGGCTTTCCATCTACAACGTTTCGACCGCTCGGGACCTGACAAAACTGGTGCTGGCAGCGCGCAAGTACCCGATGCTCAGCGAGCTAAGCACCACCGCCGAGAAAACCGTAACCTTCCGCAAGCCCACTTATAGCCTGGGCTTCAGCAATACCGACCACCTGGTGCGCAAGGACAACTGGGATATCAAGCTGACCAAGACCGGCTTTACCAACCAGGCAGGGCATTGCCTGGTGCTGCTCACCAGCATGGCCAACCGCCCGGTGTCTGTGGTGATCCTTGACGCATTCGGCAAATACACCCACTTCGCCGACGCCAGCCGTCTGCGTCAATGGGTCGAGACCGGTAAAAGCAGCCCGGCTCCGGCAGTCGCCTTGCAGTACAAGAAGGAAAAGAATCTGGTGATGAAGCAGAACGGCCTGCAAGCCAAAGAGTAACCGGCCACGCCTCATCACTGGAACGCAAAAAGGCCGCTGCTCCCTTGGGAACAGCGGCCTTTTTATTGGGTATTACTTAGCGATTGAACTGAGTCACCAGCTTGGTGTTCAGGTAAGCCTCAATGGCCTCGGTACCACCTTCTGAGCCGTAACCGGAATCCTTGATGCCACCAAAAGGAACCTCGGGCAAACCAATGCCCAGGTGATTGATCGACAGCATCCCGGCCTCGATATAAGTACTTAACGCTTGGGCCGTCTTCATCGACGTGGTGAATGCATAGGATGCCAGGCCAAACGGTACGCGGTTGGATTCAGCGATGGCCTCTTCCAGCGTATCGAAAGGTACCAGCAGCGCCACAGGACCGAAGGGTTCTTCGTTCATGATGCGCATTTCCCGGGTCAGGCCACTGAGTACCGTTGGCTCGAAGAAGTAGCCAGGGCCATCGATGGCCTTGCCGCCCGCATTCACTGTCGCGCCTGCCGCACGGGCGTCCTCCACCAACGCGGTGAGCGCCGGAATACGACGCTCATTGGCGACTGGGCCCATGGTGGTGCCAGCATCCAGACCACTGCCGACCTTGATTTCCCGAGTGTAAGCCACGAACTTGTCGAGGAATGCATCGAACACGCCGCGCTGAACCAGAATCCGGGTCGGCGACACGCAAACCTGACCGGCGTTGCGGAACTTGGACGTTGCCAATGTCCGTGCAGCAAGGTCGATGTCGGCATCGTCGAATACCAGTGCCGGAGCATGACCGCCCAGCTCCATGGTTGCGCGCTTCATGTGCTGCCCGGCCAGTGCGGCGAGCTGCTTGCCCACTGGTGTCGAGCCGGTGAAGGTCACTTTACGAATGACCGGATGCGGAATCAGGTATGAGGAGACCTCTGCTGGGTCGCCGTAAACCAGACCGATCACGCCTGCCGGAACACCCGCATCAGCAAAAGCGCGGATCAGCTCTGCTGGCGAAGCCGGAGTTTCTTCCGGGGCCTTGATAATGATCGAGCAACCCGCCGCCAATGCCGACGACAGTTTGCGCACCACCTGGTTGATCGGGAAGTTCCACGGGGTGAAAGCCGCGACCGGGCCTACAGGTTCCTTGATAACCTTTTGCTCGATATCACTGCCACGGGAAGGCACAAGGCGGCCATAACTGCGGCGGCCCTCTTCGGCCAGCCAGTCAATGATATCTGCGCCCGAAAGTACTTCCATACGTGCTTCAGCCAGCGGCTTGCCCTGCTCCTGAGTCATGATCCGGGCAATTGAATCCGCTCGTTCGCGCAGCAGCTGAGCGGCTTTTTGCATGGTTTTGTAACGATCGTAGGCTGAAGTGCTACGCCATACCGCAAAGCCACGCTCGGCTGCCGCCAGGGCATCATCCAGATCGGCAATGCTTGCATGGGCGACAGTGCCCAGTTTCTGACCGGTAGCGGGGTCGATCACAGCGATGGTTCGACCATCGCGACCGGCGCGCCACTGACCATCGATGAACAGCTGTACTTCAGGATACATAGCGATTCTCCAGTTGCATTCGCAAGGACAAATAATGTTCTTTCAAGGGTGCACGGGTTCAATGGGGGCGTTGCGATATATATCAAGGCGCGATGGCGGCTGATCTGCTGCGCGAGCAGATTCGCCGACCAGCCAATCTCATGCCTTGATGCGCTGCTGCCACGCGGCTGCAAGGCCGCTCAGGCAAATGACGACGATGCCAAGCTGCGCCGTCAGCGAGGGCGCATGACCGAACACTACATAACCCAACAGGCCTGCGAACACGATCTGGCAGTAACTGAACGGCGCCAGCATGGCTGGTGCTGCATAGCGAAACGCCTGAGTCAGCAGCAAATGCGCAACCATCCCGCAGGTGCCCAGGGCGAGCATGAACGGCAAATGCTTGAGTTCCGGTGCGGTCCAGAAAAACGGCAGCAATGCGGTCATTATCAGCGTGTTGAACAGGCCCGCGAAGAAGTTACTGGTGGTCGGGCTGTCATGGGCGCTGACCATCCGGGTCAGCAACTGGTAAGAGGCGAACAGCATGGCCGAGCACAGCGGCAACAGGCTGGCAGGCGTAAACAATTCGCCGCCAGGGTGGACGATGATCAATACCCCTGCGAAGCCCACCAAAACCGCCGCCCACTGCTTGCGAGTGACATGCTCGCCAAGCAACGGCACCGACATCGCCGTGATCAGCAATGGCGCAAGGAAGTTGACTGCCGTCGCCTCCGCCAGCGGGATATACATCAGGCCCGTGGTGAAGAACAGGCTGGTGCCCAGCAGGCTCAACGCCCGCAGTATCTGCAACTTCAGGCGCTTGGTGCGCAATACACGCAGCCCCGCTGAAGGCATGAAAATCCCCGCCATCAGCATCGTATGCACCAGATAGCGCACCCAAACCACCATGAAGATTGGATAAAAACCGGAGAGGTACTTGGAAATGGTGTCGTGGCTTGAGAACAGAAACGTAGCCAGCACAATGAGCGCGATACCCTTCAATGGCTGGTTGACGCCCGATAATGGCGTGCTGGCGGTGCTCATCGAGTTTCCTTGGCAAGGCAGAAAACAGTCACAGGTTCAGATGCCGAATGGCAGCGTGCCTGACGTCCCTGAAGAGTGGATGAACCCAGAATATAGAAGCTCCGGGCGTATTCCAAACAAAGCCACAGCATAGGCGTAATTAAATGACCGAGTAGTCTGGTGACGCCAGTAAAACCCCTGAATGCGCCAACCACTGCTCGAAACAGGCAAAAGTGCCAAGCGCAGATGCAACCACTTGCGCTCTTTCTGCCGGAGCGACGACGTGCGCCAACTCGGCAAGATAGGCTTTCCACATGCGGCCAGTGGCGCTGCCATAGACATCAAGGAATCCACCGCCGGTGCTTTCTCCGATGGCGAGTTTATCGTGAGCGATGCGGCGCAGAATCTGGCCACCCAACGTGGCACCTTCGATGACGTACATCGCGCCTAGCAGCTGTGCGTGAGTCTCGATACTCGGCAAGTCTTGGCAAAGATCAAGCGCATCAACCTCTTGATGACTCATCCCAAGCGCGAGCAAATCCTGCTCTAGCGTGGGCGTCTTGCGTCGATCTTCGGCTGTTACCTGTTGCCACTCCAACAGATCGAAGATGTACTCTAACGGCGCGTAAAAGCCGTAATACGCTTTCATGAGCTGCGTATAAAGCGGCAGGTCAAGTTCAGAGGAAGTAAATGGAAGCCGTCGTTCTAGTGCGCGGTGATTCTCGGCAGTGGCCAGCCTCAGCTCCTGAAGCACTAACGAGACACTCCCGTGCGCAGCCTTTTCTTGCTGGCGTGGCGTTTTTTCATCAAGCAAGGTTTTGCGTCCCTTTACCAGGCTCGTGGGCCCGGGCGTACAAGTCAATTCAGTGCGCGATATGGGTGAGTTTGAGTGCTCGCCCTTTTTTTGTTCAGTACTAATGCCGACACCATACAAGACTTGGCGAAACACCTGAAATTGATTCGCGTATCAGCCCTGGCGGCTATCACCGTCAGGGCACATCGCATTTTTGCCGTCAGAAAATGTAATCCGTGGTCAGGAAGCTGGACTCCCGGTTACGGATAATGTCGCTGATCAGGGTTTTATTCGCGTCCTGGAATTTGGTCGCCACCAGCGTGCGAATCGAAAACACCCGCAGCGCGTCGTGAACGGACAGCGTTCCTTCCGCCGAATTCTTGCGGCCGTTAAATGGGAACTGATCCGGCCCGCGCTGGCACTGAGCGTTGATATTAATGCGCCCCACCTGATTGGCAAACGCATCCACCAGACGCCCTACTTCTCTGGAGTTGTTACCGAAGATGCTCAATTGCTGTCCGAAGTCGGAATCCAGCACGTAATCAATGACCGTCTCCAGGTCGCGATAAGCAACCACCGGCACCACTGGCCCGAACTGCTCTTCATGGTACACACGCATCTGTGAATTCACGGGGTACAGCAACGCCGGGTAGAAGAATGTCTCGTTGACCTCCGCGCCGCCCTCATTCACAACCCTGGCACCTTTGCTGATCGCATCCTCCACCAGCCCCTTCAGATACTCGGGCTTACCCGGCTCCGGCAGCGGCGTCAGAGACACGCCCGCCTCCCAAGGCATGCCCGGTTTCAGCTGATCCAGCTTTTGCTTGAATTTATCCAGAAAGCTATCAACCACGCTTTCGTGCACAAACAGAATCTTCAGCGCGGTGCAACGCTGACCATTGAAGGACAGCGAGCCGGTGACCGCTTCGTTGACCGCATTATCCAGATCAACTTCTGGCAGCACGATGCCGGGATTCTTTGCATCCAGCCCCAGGGCAGCCCTTAGGCGGTGAGGCTTGGGATGCAGTTTCTTCAGGTCACTGGCAGCCTTGTTGGTGCCGATGAAGGCGAATACATCAATTTTGCCGCTGGCCATCAAGGCGCTGACCGTTTCCCGCCCGCTGCCGTATATCACGTTGATGACGCCTGCCGGGAAGCTGTCACGGAAGGCCTCCAGCAATGGCCGGATCAGCAGCACACCGAATTTGGCAGGCTTGAATACCACGGTGTTACCCATGATCAGCGCCGGGATCAACGTCGTGAAGGTTTCATTCAACGGATAGTTATAGGGCCCCATGCACAAGGTCACGCCCAGCGGCACCCGTCGAATCTGCCCCAGAGTGTCTTGCTCAAGCTCGAAACGACTGGAGCGGCGGTCGAGCTCCTTGAGGGCGTTGATGGTGTCGACGATGTAGTCGCAGGTGCGATCAAACTCCTTTTCCGAATCCTTGAGGTTTTTGCCAATCTCCCACATCAACAGTTTGACCACCGCTTCACGCTGTTCGCGCATGCGCTTGAGAAAGCCTTCGACGTGCTGGATGCGCTCGACAACCCGCATCGTCGGCCATGCACCCTGCCCTCGGTCATAAGCCTTCACCGCGGCATCAAGCGCGGTCATCGCCGTGGGCGCATCCATCAATGGCGTACTGCCCAGGATCACCGAGCGAATACCTTCCGGCGCTTTGAGGCAAACCGGGCTGCGCACGGGCGCCAGCGGCCCTTGCCACAGTTGCAAAGTACCGTTAACAAGATACTCGCGCTGCTCAATGGCCTCACCGGGCCGATACTGTTCGGGAATCTGATCCATGGCAGGAAACAGTGTTTCAAGGCGGTTGCTGACACTCACTTGTTTCACCTCTCTGGGATAGGCAACAAAAGGTACGCTGGACACACTACGCCACTGCCACCTGATATTGGAATCGGTCCGGCGCTTAACCCATGGAATCGTAAAAATATTTCAGCCAAAAGCTTGACTACTCTAATTTAATCAGTAACATAGCGCTCATTCCGCGATAGCTCAGTTGGTAGAGCAAGTGACTGTTAATCACTGGGTCCCTGGTTCGAGTCCAGGTCGTGGAGCCACCTTCAGGAAGCTGTAGATTCAAGGGTTTGAGCGGGTTTTGTAGAAAGATTCTCAGCAACGCTGAAAATCACTCAAATCCGCTCCCTCCTCTACCGCTTACCTTCTGTAACACTTCAGTATGTGATTCAAAGCGCTGTCTCTAATCAATCGATTTAGAGGCAAGCACCATGAAAATCGCATCGGTCCTCTCGACCAAAGGCGGCCCTGGCAAGACCACGGTAACCGCAAACCTGGGCGCTTTCTGCGCCGACGCAAATCTCCGTACCCTGCTCATCGACCTCGATACGCAACCCTCGTTGTCCTCGTTCTATCGTCTGGATAGTGAAGCCCCTGGCGGCACCTACCAGCTGATTTCCCAGAACGAAACCATCCCTGATCTCGTTGTTTCCCGCACCTGCATCCCTAATCTGTCGCTGATCCATGACGCACTGCTATGGCCTACTGCCCAAACGTCGAAACTGAATGCGTTACGAAAAAAACATGATCCTTTTCCGCTTTTAGCGCTCTAAGGTGCGGCACCATGAATGCGAACGGGAATGGGGAAATACGATGTGCAATAGCGATGGCTTGGAAAGCCTTGGCAGAACAGACCTTATTGCAGAGGTACTGCGCTTGCGGGCTGCCACTATTAGCCGGGGGCAAACTTTTCCCCATACTGACGAAGCGAAGCTCGACCTCACCGCGACGCCCGTTTCAGATACAGCATTACGCGAGAGGCACGAACTTTTCAGAACCATCCTTCACACGATTGAGGCGGCCTTCGCCATCGTCGAAGTGAAGTTCGATGAAGACGATAACCCTGTGGATTACCGCTTCCTGGAAGCCAATCCCGCATTTGAGCGTGAGGCTGGCGTGAATTTGCGGGGCAAGTGGGTGACCGAGTTTGCTCCTGACCTCGAACCTTTTTGGTTCGAGATTTACGGCCACGTTGCCAAAACCCGCGAGCCCAAAACTTTCGAGAACTACGCCGAGGCATTTGATCGCTGGTTTGACGTCAAGGCTGTTCCAGTGGGACATCCAGACGACCGCCGAATCGCAATATTCTTCACCGACGTCACCGAGCGACGCAGGTCTCAGGAGCGGTTACGCACCAGCGAAGCATTGGCACGTGAAAATGTGCAGCGGGTGCAATTGGCACTTGCGGCTGGAGCCATCGTCGGGACTTGGCACTGGGATCTTTCGAGCGGTCATTTCACCGTCGATGAGCCGTTTTCGGTGGCCTTTGGGTTGGATCCGGAGGTGGGTCGCCAAGGGCTAACCCAGGAGCAACTCCTGGTCACCGTGCATCCTGATGATCGCCCAGGAGTTACAGCCTCAATCGATAGAGTCGTGGCGGACGGCAGCGCCTATGTCCACCAATATCGCGTGCGCCGTGCAGATGGCGAGTATTACTGGATCGAGGCAAACGGTCGGGTCGATCGGGCTGAAGATGGTACGGCGCTCAGTCTGCCTGGCGTCCTCATTGATCTGGGGGAGCGCCGCGCTTTGGAGGCGGAACGTGATCGCGCGATCGCCGCACTGCGCACGCTCAATGAAACGCTTGAACTTCGCGTTGCAGCGCGCACGGCAGAGCTGATGGATGCCGAGGAAAAACTTCGCCAGGCGCAGAAAATGGAAGCGGTTGGTCAGCTCACCGGAGGACTGGCGCATGACTTTAACAATCTTCTTGCTGGCATCTCAGGCTCGTTGGAGATGGTCACTTCTCGCATCGCACAAGGAAAACTGGCCGATGTGGACAAGTACATGGTGGCCGCTCAGGGCGCAGCCAGACGCGCGGCGGCACTGACGCACCGGTTGCTGGCGTTTTCACGACGTCAGACGCTCGATCCACGTCCCACAAACGTCAACGCATTGATGGACGGAATGACTGAGCTGATTCAGCGTACCGTTGGCCCTAGCATCCAGGTTCAAAACATTGGTGCAGTGGGCCTCTGGCCTGCCCTGGTTGATGCCAGTCAGCTTGAAAATGCACTTCTGAATCTGTGCATCAATGCGCGCGATGCGATGCCCGATGGCGGGCGCATAACCCTGGAAACAGCCAACAGATGGATGGATCGAAAAGCGGCGGACGCCTATGACATGCCAGAAGGTCAATATCTGTGTCTCAGCGTGACAGATACAGGAACAGGCATGTCGCCGGATGTAGTCGCCAAGGCATTCGACCCCTTTTTCACGACCAAACCTCTAGGCCAGGGTACTGGTTTAGGCCTGTCCATGATCTATGGGTTTGCCAAGCAGTCAGGTGGACAGGTTCGGATTTATTCAGAAGTCGGCATCGGTACCACGCTCTGCATCTACCTGCCGCGTTTCTTCGGTGATGTTCAGGTCAACGACGATCCTGTATTCGGGGCGCCCATTTCCTCTACAGCAAAGGGCGAGACCGTTCTAGTCGTAGACGACGAGCCCACCGTCAGAATGATGATCGTAGATGCCCTGAGTGAGCTGGGTCATGTAGTGCTTGAGGCGTCGAACAGCGCCGAAGGGCTAGCCATATTGCGCTCAGGAGTCCACCTGGACTTACTTATAACCGATGTTGGTTTGCCGGGGGGTATGAACGGCCGTCAGATGGCCGACGCCGGGCGTGAGTTGCGGCCTGGGATACCTACGATTTTTATAACTGGATATGCCGAGAATGCCGTCATGAGCCATGGCTACTTGCCGATTGGAATGCGTGTTCTTACGAAGCCCTTTGCAATTGACGGACTTGTGCTTCAAGTCCGGGAACTGTTGCAGCCAAAATCTCACGGGTGCTGAACGTCATGCCCTGCCGCCGGATCCCTGCGGATGCTGAAACCGCAGACATCCAGATGCAGTAAGTTTCTTCAAAATTGATGTTCACTTGGAGCTGTTGGCTAAAAGAGCAGGCATGAAAAAAAACCGAGCCAGGCGGGTCGTTTTTCTGGTCGCAATTGCTATTTAAAAGCGCTCATCAAGCTGCAATGACTCAAACTAAGTGGCTGAGGCCTTCTGGTGGAAGCGCGGCAGATGATGCAGAGCATACATCGCAGCATCCTTTTGCATTTCATGCCGGTCGCCGAAGAAACGATGGCGCCGGGTGAACACCGCCGTCCGGCCATCAATCACAAAGCCCCAGGCAAAGCAGACTGTGCCAGCAGGAATTCCGTCAACGTCCTCTGTACCGCAAAGGCCCGTCGTCGCGATGACCACATTCGCCGGACTATCACGCAATGCCCCTAGGGCCATTTCCTGAGCGACTTCGTTGCTCGTCAGGTTGAAGTTTTCTATCGTCTTGAAACTGACTCCAAGCAAGCGATGTTTCGCCTCGGGGGAGTAGACCACATAGCCACTTTCAACGACGTCCCCGCAATGGGGGACTTCGGCCAGCAGTGAGATAATTCGTCCAGCGGTGCAGGACTCTGCCGTAGTCAGATACAGGGAATGTGTCTGCAGGTAAGTCACGATGTCTTCTGGCCTCATCGCAAGCTCCGGAAGTGAGTCAGATTTTAGTGTTCCTCAATCCTTCTTGACCCAGCAAACTCTAGAAAAGTTGTACCAACGCACTCCGTCGGTGTGCATCACTCTTTCCGTCAAGGAACTGGATTGGAAGCTACTAACCGCTTACGGCCAACCCTAGTAATGCCATAGAGCACTGCGCCGACTAACAACAGAGCTCCAGCACGTAGCCACGTTTCTGAGTTTTGCTGGGTCATCAGCAGCAGGCAGGACGCAATTGCCAGAACCGGTACCCAACCAGGCACCCGAAAATGGTCGTGTGAGACCACATCCTTACGTAACACTAGCACTGCCAAATTGGTGCTGATAAATACAAACAACAAAAGCAGAACGACTGTCTGAGCCAGAATCTCCAGCGATCCGGTCAGAGTCAGCGCTGCCGCGACGACCGTGGTGGCGAGGATGGCTACCCATGGCGTGCGCCGCTCTGGCAGCACCTTAGCCAGGACATCAGGCAACAATTCCTGACGAGCCATTCCGTAGGTGAGTCGACTTGCCATAATCATCGTTAACAAAGCCCCATTCGCGACGGCGATCAGGGCAATAAAAGCGAACAGCAAAGGTGGAATGCCCAGCCCGGATTTCTTGACCACTTCAAGCAACGGCGCTGACGAAGTCGTCAACTCATCAACGCTCAACACGGCTGCGGCGGCCACTCCGACCAAGACGTAAACTACGCCGGCGATGAGCAGTGCGCCGAACAGAGCCTTGGGATAGGTGTTGCGTACATCTCGGATTTCTTCCGCCAGATTGGCTGAGGTTTCAAAGCCGACAAACGAATAGAACGCCAAGAGAGCCGCACCTAAAACTGCAAGTGCTGGACTAACGTCAGGTTTGAATTCCAGTGCTCGCGACATGTCCGCTGCACCTGTATTGAAATACCAGGCTGCGGCGACCACGACGAGTAACAACCCGCTTACCTCAATAACAGTCATGACGATATTGGCCGACAGCGATTCCTTGATCCCTCTGGCATTAAGGAGTGCGATGACTATCAGAAAACTCAGCGCTGCCACATGCGGATGGACATTTATGAATGCCGCGAGGTAATCGCCAGCAAAGGCTAGCGATAAGCCAGCAGCGCTCGTAACTCCCGCCGCGAGCATGCAAAATCCAACCAGAAACGAGATCAGTGGCGATTTAAATGCCTTGCCAGCAAACACCGATGCAGCACCAGCGTGAGGATATTTCGTTACCAGCTCCGCATAGGATCCTGCCGTCAGCAGCGCGAAACACAACGCAATCAACAGCGGTATCCAAATGGCACCGCCTACCTCGCCCGCTATCGTACCGGCCAGCGCGTAGACCCCTGCGCCCAAGACGTCGCCTAGAATGAACAGCAAGAGCATTGGCCCTGTGATCACCCGCTTCAATGAGAGATTCGGCTCGCTTCCTGAAAGGTTCATACGTTTTTCCTGGGCGCTGACGCCGAGTCGTCGGGTCATCTAGGGGTTGAATAGCTGTTTGAACTGACCTGGCTGCGATAGTTGCGCCTGATTGATGAGAAGAACTCAGCCAGATGTTCGCGCTGCAGGCCTGATGCGCCAGCTGTAATACTGATAGAACCCTCATGCCTTCACGGTATCTATCGATGTTTCACCCTTTTGCTAGAGTCCTGTCGCGCGATCCCGACTGCTGGTTTGCTTAACCTGCTCCCCGTCAAGAAAACCTAAAGCGACCGCAAGCATCGCGCGAGCGCAGGCACAGGAATTTCCCGGCAGGGCTTACTGGGCGCGACATGAATGCACAATATTCCCGGAACCAATCATAACGCCCCACGTCACAGGATTAGGGCAGTTAGAGGCCCGCTTTACTAGCGAGTTAGTTAAGGGAGTAATTTATGGCTAATGCAATCCGCAATACCACGCTGGCGATGTTGTTTACTTTAGGCTGCCAGGGCGCCTTCGCCGCTCAGGATAACGATGATTTTGTCGAAGACGCTTCCGCAAAAGGCGTAGCAGAAGTCGAGGCCGGCAAGCTGGCCCTTGAAAAGGGTACGGCTGCAGATGTGAAGACGTTTGCAGATATGATGGTCAAAGACCATAAGTTGGCAAACACCAAGCTCAAAGCTATCGCAGATAGCAAAAAACTCGACGTCTCTGATGACGCCCAGCTTCTGGATAAAGCCAAATCAATGATTTTGGAATTGCGTAGCGCGAAATCGTTTGATCAAGCTTATGCGAACAACCAGGTTAAAGCCCACGAGGCCACGATCAAATTGTTTGAGGACGAAGCGGCTAATGGAAAAGATGCTGAGTTGAAGGCATTCGCTACGCAGACGCTGCCGAAGCTCAAGGAACATCTTTTGCACGCTAAAGAATTGGCGAAAGCGCATGGCGGTGATGCTGCCAAATAACAAGGTATCCGCGTGCGGCAGGCAAGCAGCCTGCCCGCGCATTACCGCAAAGCGCAAAGTCGAAGCGCAGGAAGAGCTGATTGCCGTCCGTGGCCACCTGCTTCCCCAAGAGCAGTCAGTGGTAATTGGTCGAAGCTATGAAGTGGTCAACCGATGAGAGCTGTTGGATAACCTGGACTGCAAGGCTCCGATGCAGGCCGCAACGATACCGGCTGTGCATAAAGGCACCTTCAGAAAGGCGCCTTACTCAATCACTTTTTCAGTGTTGCGGCCTGGTCCCCACCCTCCTCGGCGATGGCAGACAATTTTTCGTCTGCTCCTTTTTCTTCAGCGAGAGTTTCTTTCAGAAGAGCGGCAGCTTCAGTCATCCCCAGATTCGTTGCCAATGCAATGAGAGTCCCGTAGCTGGCGATCTCGTAGTGCTCAACTTTTTGACACGCGCCAATCAATGCGGCATCAAGCACCTCACCCTTTTCTATCTCATCGAGGAGCTCTTTACTTTCCTCTACCAAACCCTCCATGGCGGCACATTTCATCCGCTTAAGCTTGAGACCCGCCTGTTCAACCAGTTGATCGATACGCTCGATCTGACCTTGAGTTTCTTCAAGGTGCGACTTGAATGCCTCGGCCAGCTTTGGATTAGTTGAGGCCCGCGCCAATCTGGGCAAAGCCTTGGTAATCTGCTTCTCAGCGCTATAGACATCGGAAAGCTCATGAATAAACAAATCTTCTAACGTAGTACGGGCCATTATGCCACCTCGTGTATCAGGACAACGTTGATAAATATGCGGCTTTACCAGGATGCAAACCATCAATCCTTCCGACGACTGCTACCGTCAGGCAACGTGTTCGTAAGCAGCGTTCCAACACCAAACTTCATTGCAACCGACACTCTGAAACCTCGGCAGGCGCTTCTGGCATCCTGATCATAACTTTTCATCGAGGACTCAAGCTTGGGGGCTATAGATGTCAGGCTTTGTTCTCCAGCTATGTTTATCATTATTAATGCGCCTCTATATTTAAAAGGGCTCCAGCTTTACTGAAGCCCCTCAAGGAAGTTATCAGTTTTTACCCTGCACAAATCCCGAACCGAGGTCTGCCCCGGTGATCGGGTTAGCTTCAGGGTCAGACATCGTGCGCAGCTTCAGACTTTCCAAAACTTCGACATCACTCGGAGACAGATCTACAGAAGCAGAGCCGTCCCCCCCGTCAACTGCCGGCTCTGGAGATTCCACATACTCCCATTCATCGCCCTGGTTCCAAGGGCCGCGAACGTTCTGTTCACCGGACATGTTGAAGTATTTGTTCGTGAATCCAGGATTACCCGGCAGCTTGCCTTGCGGAAAGTTAGGCTGGATAGAATGCAGGGCTTTCTCGAAAGACTTCTGGTGTGCAATCTCGCGTGTCATCAGGAAGCCCAGCGCATCTTTGATACCCGGATCATCAACTACATTCATCAAGCGCTCATAAACGATTTTGGCGCGTGCTTCTGCTGCAATATTGGAGCGAAAGTCAGCGGTTGGTTCGCCAATTGTATCGACGTAAGCCGCTGTCCAGGGCACACCCGCAGAGTTGACGAGAGGTGCGCCAGCACCATACAACAAGCTAGTAATGTGCGAGTCATTACCTGCACCGTTGATCGCGCGATACAACTCACCTTCTTCCTGCACGCCTTCCGCCAGTTGGCCTTTAGCCCCACGATTGAGCATGACAATTATCGACCCCACTATTTCGAGGTGACTTAGTTCCTCGGTAGCAATGTCCATAAGCAGATCTTTACGCCCTGGATCTTCTTCGGCAAGTGCTTGGGTGAAATAGCGGGCAGCGGCTGCCAACTCACCCTGCGCCCCGCCGAACTGCTCTAGAAGTAGATTAGCGAGACCAGGATTCGGCTGCGCCACGCGAACGGTATACTGAAGACGTTTGTTATGTAAGAACATGATATTTCCTCAGGCTGACTATAGGCATCCACTGCGCATCTGAACGTGTGCATAGGATAACGAGTACAGAGTTACGAGTGAGGTCACGACAAGAGATTGCAGATTTTTTTGTGGGAGGAGACAAGCGGTATCAATAAGAAAGTTCGATAAAAATTATCAATTCCATAGCAAGAGCAAACTAATATAGTGGCAATATAAAATCATTGATAGCGTCGAAACGGCGCTACGCCTATGTAAGTCTTTAATTTACAAACATAAGACTAATGTGGCCCACTGCGGAAATTTCCGACTATCGCGGCCCCAGTTTCGGGCGACAGAGGTTGGTCCCTCGAATTTTTGGCCAGGCTCCATCGAGAACACCCGATGGAGCCGTTTTTCTATCAGATCCCGGTCGACTGAAGTCGAGCTACTAACGGCGCGTGGTACACAACCTCCGATCATCCTCAGGGGTCGAACACTCACAAAAACTGTTCCCCATCATTGAAACTGGATCGGCCCGCTCCTACCTACGCCCTGACCACGCGAAACCACGAAGCGAGGTTACGTGCATGAGCTGCCTTAGGAATTCCATACATCAGGAGAGAACCCGTGAAAACTCTCGAAGAAACCACCCCTACGGATAACAAATCTGCCGTACAGAAGTTCAGGATCCAGTGGTCACTCATGTCAGCTTACGAGCGCTTCGAACAGATCGTCGTGTTGGCTCTCGGTCTAATCATAGCGGCAGTGATCGTCATGGCGCTTTTTCAGCTCTACAGCCGGGTTGTGCCACTTCTGTTGGGCGGAGCTATCGACCCGCTTGATCACGAAGTATTCCAGACCCTGTTCGGCTCAATATTCACCGTGCTCATAGCGATGGAATTCAAGCATTCGATTGTAAGGCCCGCTCTGCGGCGAGATAGCATCGTTCAGGTTCGAACCGTGCTTTTGATTGCGCTGCTGGCGTTGAGCCGGAAATTTGTAATTCTTGATTCTGCCGTCACCCCAGCGTCGACCATTGCCGCACTAGGGTTCGCGACGTTGGTACTGGGTTTCGTAAGCTGGATGCTGCGCGAGCACGACTCGAGGTGACCTTATCATCAGTCTATTCCAGGATAAGCATCGACTAAATTGGCAGCATTGTTTCAACGGTGTTGTTCAGCCCGCTGGTCGCAAATGCTGCCAAGTTACTGATATCCGACCTGAAAATAATCTTCGTCAACTGGTATGCCGCAAATGCAGCCATTGGAGACGGCACCTTGAGCGAGGAATGGCTGTCATCACAAATCCGTTCTTCAAGGCCAACCTGACGCGCCTGGCTCACGAGATCCTCGACGCTTCTACGCTGCCGCCACTTGGTTAGGGCCGGGACGCCACTTCATCCAGATGCTTCAACAGGTCGAGCGGATCTTCATAAACTCTCAACGCCCCCGCCCGTTCCAGCTCACCAATGTCGTAACCTCCGGACAGGAGACCAATCCCGGTGGCTTTGCAACGCCGGACGGCGAGCATGTCCCAGATAGCGTCTCCAATCACCAAACACTCTTCGATAGCGACATTCATCCGCCGCGCCGCAGCCAAGAAGAGGTCAGGGTCGGGCTTGCCATACTCCACGTCATCGCGGGTTATGATTTTGATTTCGTCGAAATTCAGGCCCAACACCTTCAAATTGATCTTCGCGGTGTCCATACCGCCGCTCGTAGCAATGCACCAGTCGAGATTGTCGCTGCTGAGCGATTCAAGAAGTTCCACAGCACCGGGCAGAGCAATTATCTGGCCCTGTAAGCGTTCGTACGCTTTGGCGTGTTTGTCACTGAGCCGCTCAGCTTGCTTCGCGTCGATGTCCAGCCCCGTTTCCCGTGACAGAGACTTCAGCATAAGTCCCCCACTCATCCCGATTTTTCTGTGAATACGCCACATGGCGAGCGGGATGTCTTCTGAATCGAGTGCTTCTTTCCAGGCGGCCACATTTTGGTAAACGCTGTCTGTGAGCGTGCCGTCAAGATCGAATATGAATGAAGTCTGAGGTCTTATAGGGTTCTCATTTGCTTGGGTATTTAGGTAGGTCGCTAAGCGCCACATTCAGTGATCGCCTCCACTCCAGGATGAATCCTGCTGCGCTTGTGAATACGAGTGCTACGGAAATCCAGTGTAACCGTCCGGTGATGTCACCTACCGAAATCCAGCATTAAGGGCGATGGTGTCCGCGTATTTTTAAGCGGACGCGATCACCCTTATCGCCAGGATTTCCATGCGCCAACGAAGCTCTTACCCCAAACCATTCAAAGCCCAGGTCGTCCAGGAATGCCTGCAACCCGGAGCGATGCTTTCCAGCGTAGCCATCCATCACGGCATAAATGCCAACGTGATGCGCAAGTGGCTACCGACTTACCGGGATCAATCGCCTGCAACCTTGCCGGCTTTCGTTCCAATAAAAAAGGTACCAAGGCGAGCATCAGAAGAGATGGTGATCATCTCGCTGCCTCTGGGTGATAAATCCATCACCGTAAAATGGCCAGCCTCGGATCCGGACGGCTGCGCCTGTTTCATTCGTGGCTTGGCCCAATGATTCGCGTCGATGCCATCTGGCTCGCCACCGAGCCTCGGACATGCACGGCGCAAGTTTTTCGAACTGCACGCGACGAATAAAAGCACGCTCGCCGAGCAAGCCCTGCGCTTTATCCAGTTGTTATACGAAATCGAGAGCGAAGCGCGCGATCTGGAACAGGATTTACGGCGCCGAATACGGCAAGAAAAAGCCGTACCAGTGATGGAGATGCTGCATGCCTGGTTGATCGCCCAGCGCAACGTCGTGCCCGAAGGTTCAGCTATCAGCAAAGCGTTGGATTACAGCCTGAAACGCTGGGAAGCGCTGTCGCGTTATCTTGATGACGGGGCTGTGCCGATAGACAACAATTGGGCTGAAAACCAAATCAGACCATGGGCTCTTGGGCGCAAGAACTGGCTCTTCGCAGGATCGCTACGCGGCGGCAAACGGGCGGCGGCGATTATGAGCTTAATCCAGTCTGCGCGGTTGAATAGTCATGATCCGTACGCCTATCTGAAGGATGTCCTCACACGCCTGCCGACGCAGCGGGCGAGTGAAATCGATCAGTTGTTGCCACATAAGTGGGTGCCAGCCATGCTTAGGCTAAGTGAATCGGGCGTACGTCAAGAAACCCCTTCGAGTATGACAAATGTTCCAGTCGCAACACCCACGCGTAGGGCCTTGGCCGCTTGGTATTCGGGGCTTTCATAGAAACTCTTGGCGTCGGCGAACGAATCGAACTCGAAAATTACATGCCGCTCATGAGCTTCACCTTCGAGGTTTTCATACTGTCCTCCTGCAATGACCTTCGGGTTGAAAGGCCGCATTGCATCGCCTGCGGCTTTTGCATAGGCAGCGTAGGCCGTTGCATCTGAAATGCTCACGTGCCCGATCAGGTATCCTTTTGGCATGATTGTCTCTCTCAATGGGTACATTCAATTCAACGCGGGGCGTTCAATACAGCCGCCTGCGTCGCGGCTATTGGGTTATGGCTACCGGCTCTGCTTCGACGCCGACGGCGTGAAAGGTACCGGTCGCCTACTGGCATCTTGGTGATCGACCATCCAACCGGGGTAGTAGGGAGGCAAAGCACTCACTACCTCCAGGCGCACAAGTTCCTCGTCCGTAAGAACGACATTGACTGCACCCAGGTTGTCTTCTAGCTGGTCAATCCTTTTGGCGCCGATGATGACGCTTGTGACATGTGGTTTGGCCAGCAACCAAGCCAGCGCCACCCTGGCGACGGAAATACCGCGTGTGTCGCCGATGGCGCGCATTTCTGCGACGCAGGCCCAGGCCCGACTCAGATCGACGGGTGGAAAGTCGAAATTACTGCGCCGCGCGCCCTCCTCGGTTGATGCTCCAGGGCCGAACTTCCCCGAAAGCAGTCCACCCGCAAGAGGCGACCAGACGAGTAGCCCCATCTGCTCTTCAATGACAAGCGGCACTAATTCGCGCTCCACGTCACGTCCGGCAATGGAGTAATAGGCCTGGAGCGTCTCAAAGCGTGTGGCATTCAGTGCTGCGCTCAGCCCTAGCGCTTTGCCGATCTTGCCCGCGTGCCAATTTGAAACGCCTACATAACGGACTAGCCCTTGGCGCGTTAGGTCGTCCAAGGCCCGCAGCGTTTCTTCTATAGGGGTCACAGGATCACTGGCGTGAATCTGGTAAAGGTCAATATGATCGACCTGAAGGCGTTCCAGGCTTCGCTGCACAGAATCCATGATATGACCGCGCGATGCCCCTTGATCGTTGGGATTCGAGCCCATTACGCCCGCAGTTTTGGTAGCCAGGACAACCTCGCTGCGTGGCACGCCGAGATCTCTCAATGCCTGGCCGAGGATGCGCTCCGACTGACCGAAAGAATAAATATCGGCGGTGTCTATGAAGTTGATCCCTTGCGCCAGAGCGTGGGCGATCAACCTGTTGGCTTCGCCCTGTTCAACCGCGCCGATTGCAGCCCACATACCCGCGTTACCATTACCACCGAGCGTCATCGTGCCTAGGCACAGCTCGGATACATACAGGCCCGTACGGCCAAGTCGCTTGTATTTCATGACTTCTCCTTCGAGATCGATGGATGAAAATGAGCACAGCAGCGGGCCAGTATCGTCGGCGCGAGTGGACTTCAGACAGACTGAGATTTACCGGCTCGGAACTGTCCGGCAATCAATGCGACGCGCGCGCCATACAGACGCGCTGTCTCCAGATCTCCCGATGACATCTCTTCAGGAGAGGCATCCGCAGGCGTCTGCGCCATGGGCGCGATGTAAGAACCCATGCGGTTCAAATCGTCGCGTTTCGACGCCTTGACGTTCGCTGGTTTGATGTCCAGACCAACCCAGATCCCGGCGTGCTGCCCAGAGAGCAGGAAGAAATACTCAAGTGTATTGAGCTTGTCGCCGTTGATGCTCGCGCTGTTGGTGAAGCCGCCAAAGATTTTGTTTTGCCATGCGCCTTCGAACCAGGGCTTGGAAGAGGCGTCCGCGAATTTCTTGAACTGCCAGCTAGGGCCGCCCATGTAGGTAGGCGAACCGAAGACGATTGCGTCTGCATCTGCGAGTGTTTGCCAGGCATCGCCGGGGATATTGCCCTCGGGGTCGATTGCAACCAATACAGAGTCGGTGCCAGCACCTTCGGCGACGGCAGCTGCCATTCGTACGGTGTGGCCATAGCCTGAGTGATAAACGATGACAGTTCGGATTGGCGTGGAAGTTGAGTTCATGAGTGCTCCCTTACATGTTCTGGAGTTGTGGACAACCTGAGAGCTACTCTACTGAGTCAAAAAATAGTTATAAACTATCTGAATCAGAACACACTGTTATCTAACCGGTGAACAATGCCCAATCTTCAGGCACTTTTGATTTTTGCCCGCGTTGCGGAAATGATGAGTTTCACGCGTGCGGCTGAAAGCCTGGGAATCCAGAAGGGACGGGTGTCGACGGTGATTCGTGAGCTGGAACGGGACATGGGCGCGACCCTCCTGCACAGAACAACACGCAGCGTGCAATTGACCGAAGACGGTCGTAGTTTCTATGCACGTGCTCGTGACCTGCTGGCCGAAGCTCAGGACGTGCAGTCGATGTTCGCGAACAGCGGCGCCCCTCTGAGGGGGAGGTTGCGCGTAGATATGCCGACTGAGTTGGCAAAGACCGTCGTGATTCCCGCCCTGCCGCATCTACTCAAGGCCAATCCTGAGTTGGAGCTGGAGCTATCAAGCACGGATCGCCGGGTCGATCTGGTTCAAGAAGGGTTCGATTGCGTGATTCGTCTCGGGCCGATCATGGATGACAGGCTGATCGCCCGCTCGCTCGGCAAACTGCGCATGGTGAACGTGGCGAGTCCAGGCTATCTGGCAAAGTACGGCATACCGCAAACACTCGACGACCTCCTCATCCAGGGGCATCAGATGGTTCACTACACGCCGACACTCGGCGCCCGACTCGCTGGCTGGGAGTATCCGGAGGGTGATAGCTACGCATCACTTGCATTGCCAGGGGCGATGCAAGTAAATAACGTGCAGACCTATCATGCTGCGGGTCTGGCGGGGATTGGACTGATTCAGGCCGGTTATTTGGCCCTTGCGCACCACATCAAAAGCGGCGATTTGGTGGAAATTCTGCCCGATCTACGACCAGAGCCGCTGTCGGCGTCGCTCGTAGTCGCGCATCGGCGTAACCTTTCCCAACGCGTCCGGGCCTTCATGACTTGGATTGAGAATGTATTGGAACCCTATTTTGAGTAGCCGCAATGCAACACGCCATACCAACTCTCAACCCTATAGCTGGAAGGCTTAAGCGAAGAGACCGAGGCACCAGTTCCTGCGCCTCAATGTCGAATCTTATTCCATGAGGGCCTCCTATATCAGCGGTTTGCGCTGAGGACATCAACTCTTTATCCGATCTCGTCTTATCTAAGCGTAGCCGTTGGTAGCGCCTCCAAAGAGCCACCCGTCCGTGAGTCCTGAGATCCAACCAAAAGCCGCTCATCACCGCCACGTCGGGATCTGGGTCTATTCAGCCCACGGAGAGTGTCAGCTGGGAATGATGGATATCTTCCCGTTTCGCTCCAGGATTGCATATTTAATCTGATCTACTCGCTCGAACCCCTGCCCAAGTCTTGCGGCCTCCATGATGTCGTCTTCCTGGATTCGCGCTTCGTGCATGCGATGACGCAAAAAAACGCCGTTCTCCACAACAATGGTCGGCCCCCCATCTATCAATTTCGCGACGCCCTTGTAACGGCGCTTGATCAGCGAGAACCCGATATCGATCACCATGAGCGTGATGATAACCAGGATGGCATTTGTGACGGAGAAGTCATCACCGAGCAACGCTTGTTGAGTAGCTTCGCCAATGACCATCAGCAAGACAAAATCAAAGGATGTCAGCTCTCCCAGAGATCGTCTGCCCGATATTTTGAACAGCACCATCAGTGCGAGATAGATTGCGCCCGCGCGTAAGACTGCATCCATGTGGCACCTATGGGTAGATAAATTGAGTGACAGGTATATGGCCGCCGCCGACGATACCTACTTCGCTTTTGAAGAGCCCAACGCCACTGCTTCGCCAGGATAGGTAAAGTGTCGCGTCTCCATGTTTATCAGCCATCAGTGTCAGCGCCAGACCGTCGGACGTGCCTGCTGAAGTCATCGGCTGGGGCTGGATCGAATCGATGCTGAAGCCTTCCAGCATGGCCTTGCCAATCAGTACTGTCACTGCTTGATCGGGCCTTCCCAGGGTTCGTATGATCATCGAGTTCGAACCGCCGCTGCGATGGAAGCGTTCGTACTCCACAGTCAGATCCCTTGATTCACTGATGGCTACGAGCGAGCTGAGCGGCCCCCTCGAAAACAAGCCAAGCAGCGTCAGGATCACCACAGCTAGAAGCACATACCAGCCCACCCGCTGAAGCCGCCAGACTTTACGCTGCAGCTGGATATCCTCGGCAACCGGATGCTCACGATCCTTCATCTCATGTTCTAACACGCTCATGTGCATCGCCCCAGTAGATGATCAATCATGACCTCAAGAGTCTCCGATCACGCCGCTCTCAATGGAGTGCCCCGCACCCGACATGGTTCCAAAGCCTCATTAACCCTGCCACGTCCGTGATGCAGCCCATACTCGAAAATTCAAACTTATCCAAAAACTCGCCCTCAGAAGAATAAGTACAACGTGACTTTGGAGGTGACATGCAATACCGACAACTAGGTGATTCCGGACTGCTAGTGTCAGAGATAATCCTTGGAACGGTGCCTTTTGGTGGCAGGGAAGAATTCGCCAAGTGCGGCGCTGTGGATGTTTCGATGGCCAGGCGGATGTTCGACATTGCGTTCGAAGCCGGCGTCAACATGGTTGATACAGCGGATTTCTACTCGCACGGTCTGGCAGAAGAAATTGTCGGGAAGGCTCTGGGTGAGCGGCGCAACGAAATCCTTGTGGCTTCTAAGGGTCGAACCCCCGTCGACAAAAATCCCAACAATTCCGGCTCATCCAGGTACCACCTGATCCAAGCATGCGAAGCAAGCTTGAAGCGTTTAGGGACAGATCATCTGGATCTCTATCAGCTTCATAACTGGGATGGCCTGACACCTATCGAAGAAACCCTGGAGGCCCTGACCCGTCTCGTTGCCTCCGGTAAAATTCGCTACTTTGGCACCAGCAATTTCACTGCGTGGCAAATGATGAAAACCCTGGGCAAAGCGGAGCTCAAGGGGTTTCAGAAACCTATCACCCAGCAGATTTATTACACCCCCGAATCCAGAGAGGCTGAGTACGAACTCTTGCCGCTCGCTCTGGATCAATCCGTAGGAACTCTGGTTTGGGGGCCAATGGGCGAAGGTTTGCTTACCGGCTCAACTCGACGCGGCCAGAAACCGCCGAAAGATACGAGACAAGGTAGCGGCTGGCCTGAACCCTACGTTCACGACACGGAACGTGCGCTAGACATTATCGAAACTCTGGCAAGTGTTGGAGATGAACACGGGGTTTCGGTGGCTCGCGTCTGCCTGGCTTGGCTCAAAGATCGGCCTGGCATTACATCGCTGATCATCGGAGCTCGAACCGAAGATCATCTGCGGGACAACCTTGCCGCAGCCGACCTCAAGCTCACCGACGAACAAACCTCGCGCATCGAAGCTGTAACCAGACGCCAGCCGCTCTATCCCTACTGGCATCGCTTTACGGCAGGCATAGATCGCTTTGACCCTGCGGAGCAACCGTTTCTGGCTGAACATAAGAAGACCATGGATGCCAGGAAGGACAAATAGCGCCATGGGCGAGTCGCGCCATAGAGGCTCAACGCTGACATGCGCGACTGCACCGAATTCAATGAAATCCACACCGGAGGAATCACATGGACAACTACCACATCACTAAGAACGACAAAGGCTGGGCATTGACCAGACAAGGCGCAGAACGCGCCTCTAAAACCGCAGCTACCAAAGCTGAGATTACGCAGCTAGCGAGTGAATTCCTTTCAGGTAAAACAGCCTCTTTGAAGATTCATAAAGAGGACGGCACGATTCAGGAAGAGCGTACTTTCCCGCGCAGTGCTGATCCGACAAAATCAAAAGGCTGAACATTCGCATTGGGGCGCTGTTCTCGGCGCCTCAATCTCACCGTTTAGACCGGCATTTTTATGTATTCGGGGAGGCATGATCCTGATTGTCGGTGTTCCGATTCACAATCCGGCATCCTTCAATTCGTTTATCCAGGACACAGCTCCCCGACACCGTGCCTGTCACCGCTCGCCTAAAGCGAACAGCATCGCGCCCAACTGGCAAGATCGGCAAATATCACCGCTTACATCCGGTGATATTCCAATAAGTAATCCACGAACAGCCTCACTCTCGCCGGCATTGCCGAGCCACCTACGAACACCGCATGAATCGGTTCTACGTCGCCCGGGTTCCAGGGTTCCAGCAACGGGATAAGGTCGCCGCGCTGCAGATCCTCGCTCACGCTGAACTCGCCGATACGCGCAATGCCGGCACCTACTCGCGCGAATTGGGCCAGCGCTTCACCACTGCTGCATTCCAGGTTACCGCTGACCTTCAGGGAAAACTCTTTCCCGCCGCGAATGAACGGCCAGTTGGGTTCGGCACGCCTGAAGTTGAAGCGTAGGCAGTTGTGCCCTAGCAGGTCTTCCGGCTCCTGAGGGGTGCCGTGGCGCTGCAGATATTCGGGCGATGCCACTACTATCTGGCCGGTGGCGCCAATTCTGCGCGCGGTCAGCGGGCTATCCGGCAAATGGCCAAAGCGTACCGCCACGTCAGCCTGACCGCTGAGAATGTCCACCACTTCGTCGCTGAGAGTGAGGTCTACGACGATGTTCGGGTAGCGTGCGCTGAAGGCGGCCACCAAGGGGACGATGGCCAGCCGTCCATGACCAAGGGCGGCGCTTACCCGCAATCGGCCGCTTGGTATGCCTTGGTCGGCGATGGATTCTTCGACTTCGGCCATGTCGGCAAGGATCCGCCGGGCGCCGCGCAGGAACGCCTCGCCCTCGGCAGTGAAGTTGATCGCTCGAGTAGTACGCAATAGCAGGCGGGCACCAAGACGACGCTCAGTGCGCGCGATGATCCGACTGACCGCCGACGGCGTCAGCCCCAAGGCACGCGCGGCGGCCGACAGGCTGCCTTGCAGCGCCACAGTGGTGAATACCTCCATTTCACCTGACCTGCCGTTGAAGTCCATTTGTGCTCCTTACGCAAAGGTGATTGCCGAAAATGCTATCTACCGCCTCAAAGCCCTGGATCGTAGCATTGACGGCACAGATAAGGAGCCCTCTATGCGTATCAATCCACCCCTGATTGCACTTGCCATTGGTGCCTTCGGCATCGGCGTTACCGAGTTCGCCCCCATGGGCATGTTGCCTGGCATCGCTGCGGATCTCGGCGTTTCGATTCCCGCGGCAGGGCTGTTGGTCAGTGCCTATGCCTTGGGCGTACTGCTCGGCGCGCCACTGATGACCCTGACCACCGGCAAGATACCCCGGCGGTATCTGCTGATCGGACTGATGGCGATTTTCACCCTTGGTAATTTGATGTCAGCCCTAGCAACTGATTACTACAGCCTCATGGTCGCCAGGGTGGTGACCTCACTGAACCACGGTGCGTTCTTTGGCGTGGGCTCTATCGTCGCCGCCAGCGTGGTGGCTCCGGAGAAACGCGCCGGGGCGGTTGCCGCCATGTTCATGGGCCTGACCCTGGCGACTATCGGTGGTGTGCCACTGGCCGCCTGGTTTGGCGAAATACTCGGCTGGCGCACCGCATTCTGGGGTATTACTGGCCTCGGCGTGCTGACCATGGCCGCATTGTGGTTTGCGCTGCCCAACCTGCCGGCACCGAAAAGCGCCGGTGTAATGGCCGAAATTCGGGTGTTGAGTCGTGGTCCGGTGCTGGGTGCATTAGCCCTGACCGTAGTCGGCTCGGGTGCAATGTTTACCGTCTTCACCTACATCGCGCCGATCCTCAGCCGCGAAACCCACGCCTCTACCGCCTACATCACCGCCATGCTGGTGCTGTTCGGTGTCGGGCTGACGCTAGGCAACATATGGGGCGGCAAAGCCGCTGACCGCTCGATAGACCGCACCCTGATCGTTTCGCTGAGCGTGCTGATCCTCGTCTTGCTGGCGTTCACCGTACTGATGCGGTGGCCGCTGCCGGCAGCCGTTGCGATTCTGATATGGGGTATCGCCAGCTTCGCGCTGGTGCCGCCGCTACAGATGCGCGTCATGGACGCTGCCAAGGACGCACCCAACCTGGCCTCGGCGGTGAATATCGGAGCCTTCAACCTGGGCAACGCAATTGGAGCTGCGCTGGGCGGGGCGGTGATCAATGCCGGGCTGGGTTATCCGGCGATTTCCCTGGCCGGAGCAGCAATGGCTGGGCTGGGGTTGCTGATGGTGTTGGCTTTCGTCTGGCGCTCCAGAACGGTTGCGGCCGCGGTGGTGTGACGACGGCATGAGGGGCCGTCAGTAGCCATATTGAGCGGCAATGGTATCGCTCATGACCGAGGCCCCAACTGCTTGAACCTATAAGCTTAATAAACTGCACGGCCGCGAGATCATCGATTGAGCGGCCGGGCTGCTTTGTGTCAGGTGCGCTCTGGTCGGGTATGAGCCCTTGCTACCCGACCCAATTGACGGCGGTTTTGGGAATCACTTCTGACTCATCGAGTTTGGAGGCAAACATGCTTACCGCCTCGACGGCATCGCTGGTCCCGCTGCGAATCTGCAGGATCACCGAGCCAGCCTGATCCGCCAGACTAACGCCACGTTTTGCTCCCTCCTGGGTGGCATTCATGCTGGCGACTGCATCACGGGTCTCAGAAAGAATCTTGCCAATCATTTCGGCAATTTCCGCTGTCGAGCGGCTGGTACGCCCCGCCAGTTGCCGAACTTCGTCGGCCACCACCGCAAAGCCTCGGCCCTGATCGCCCGCCCGCGCGGCTTCAATGGCGGCATTGAGGGCCAGCAAGTTGGTCTGATCTGCTATCCCGCGAATCGTATTGACGATGGCGGTGATCTGTTCGGAGCGCTCACCCAGTTGACCGACTAGCCGGGCAGACGCGCCTATGTTGTCGGCTATCTGGCGCATCTCCAGGGCAGTTTCCTGAATGACCTGGGCACCCTGCTCGGCTACTTTTTCGGTCTCCGCAGAAATATGGTACGCCCGGGACGCACCGCGCGAGTCCTCTTCAAAGCGCTCAACGCGTTCGGTGATATCGCTGGCGAACTTGATGACCTTGACCAACTTACCGTCAGCGTCATAGACCGGGTTATAGGTCGCTTCCAGCCACACTATCCGTCCGTTCTTACCAATACGTTTGAACTGACCACCAAAAAACTCACCCGCATTCAATCGGCGCCAGAAGTCGCTGTATTCGCTGCTATTGACCAGGCTTGGCTCGCAGAACAAGCGGTGATGCTTACCCTTAAGGTCGTTCAGGTTGTAGCCCATGGTGTGGAGAAAGTTATCGTTGGCCGAGACAATATTGCCGGCGAGATCAAACTCAATAACCGCCATTGCGCGATCCAGTGCGGCTAGTTTGCCCTGAGTCAGCGCTTCCTGAGTGACCTTTTCAGTCACGTCCAGCGCGTATTTGACGATCCTCAGTACTTGGCCACGCTCATCGAGCACCGGGTTGTAACTGGCTTCAAGCCAGACATTCTGTCCCGACGCGTTGATTCGCTGGAACGTACCAGAGACGAATTTACCAGCCCGTAGTTGCGACCAGAACTGGCTGTAATCGGCGCTGCGAATCAATGCAGAGGAGCAGAAGTCGAGATGCGATTTACCGAGCAATTGCTCGGCGCGGTAGCCCATTGCAATTAGAAAGTTGTCATTGGCCCGAAGTACTTTGCCGTCCAGGTCAAACTCGACCACCGCCATGGAGCGACCCAGAGCTTCAATCAATCCCTTATAGCCCGTGACTTCAGCCGTCCTGGCCGCCAGTTCATCTTTAAGCGATTTATTGAACATGAACGAACCCTCAGTGCTACCGCCAACGAATACATCTGCAACAGGTATCGGCTGAAAAAATCGCAACTGAATTGCGCAAGTCATAATTATGTTTTGACGTCAATAAACTGATTGTGAAAAACGTAAAAACCCGACGCGAGCGTCGGGTCAAGGTGACCAGCAGGGTTCCAGTCCGTGGGCTGCCGTACAGACGGTGCCGTCGCGCCAGGCTACGACACGGGGTAGAGATTGCTGATGGCTTTGGGCCCGGATCTGGTTCGGGGCTCGCATCGCAGAGTAGCACCAGCTACTTGAATCAGGACGACAGTCGTTGTGCTCATCATTTGTGCTTTTTTGTTGCGGTGTTAGCCGACCCCACGAACTTCGCCAGATCCTGCATTTGCAAACTACTTCCAGTGAGCTGATCAGCGAGTTGCTAATTGGCATGCGCCTTTACGGCGTGCAATTTCGCAGAATAGAAATCCCAGAGGCCCTGGGGGTTGGCTTGAGCAACGAAATGGGTCGCGCACAGTTTCATTTCGTCGGACGTGGGCCAGTCTGGCTACGCAGCCCGGGCGCAGATCTGTATAGGCTCGATACCGGAGATGCAGTGCTCATCCCCCGTGGAGGGCCTCATGTCGTGTTGTCCTCTGAAGACACGCTTGTTTCAAAAGTACAGCCGCTTGTCCTGGACGCTGTGATTGAGGATAAACGCCGCGAACAGCTCACCGCCGATGAGAAGAGCGCGCAGCAAGATGTGGTTATCTTCAGTTGCTGCATGGAGCTGGAACTCGGCGGGATGCAGCCTCTCGTCGCTGCGATGCCGGAGGTTTTGCTGGTGAGTACCCTCCTGGAGACGTCACCCGAGATCCGCCCCTTGCTCGGCGCAATGGAGCGGGAATCGCTTACACGACAACCTGGGCACATAGGCATTCTGGCGCGGCTTGCCGAAGTCGTTGCCGCGCTCATCGTACGAAGCTGGGTGGCCGACGGATGCGGCAGCGCTACTGGCTGGTTGAGTGCGTTACAAGATCCTCAACTGGGCAGGGCTATCCTCATGATGCACCAGCATCCCGGTAAAAATTGGACGGTGGCGACGCTTGCGAAAGAGGCCAATCAGTCTCGGTCAGTGTTTGCGCAGCGCTTTCTTCTGGCGACAGGCGTTTCTCCACTTCGATACCTGACAGACTTGAGAATGCGTTTGGCTGTTCTTGGTTTGAGCCGGGATCATCAACCTGTAGAAGCCGTCGCAAGCCAGCTGGGGTACGGATCATTGGCCGCCTTCAGCCGAGCTTTCAAACGGTCGGTGGGCTTGTCTCCAGGTGCTGTCCGTGCAACGAACATTGGAGCTGGTCAGACAAAAGCAGAAAATGTTGGTTATGCCGCCCCCTCCCTCGCGGCAAAAACTCGATAATTTCGCTGGCCCGCTGCATCGGAAGACGGGGCAGCACGTCCTTCTTTATGTTTAAGCATCATGCCCATTGAGCCGTGCAGATGGTGGGCTAATCTGATCACAGACCGCCGACCCTCAAACAGCACTTGCTGAGCGGATTATCCAGGCATCATCGCCTGAATTCCGGTTCAGCAGGTAGCCACCACCGTTGGGCACGTGGTTTGTGATTTCATAGCCACGCCAGTCGCCCATCGCTCGACCATCAATATCCTTTGGCTTGCGCTCTATCAGCCACGCTGCTGCATTGATGAACTGGCCATGGGAGAAAACCGCGATGTCCTGGGCAGGATGCTCTGCAAGTCGATCCAGGAAAGACTGGACTCTCGCTATGAAGTCCTGGAACGACTCTGCCCCTTGACCGTCCGTGAACGCAGGGTCTGACTTGGTCCAATAGGCTTCGACCCAATTTCGCCTCTGGACAACGGTCGTATTGGCGCATCGCGTGGGTTCAAGGTAAGTGAATTCGTGGATCGGCCAAGTTTCAAATGGGGTAGCTGGGAAAGCAGTCGCAGTAGCAAGCGCAGTGATCTGGGCTCTGGAGAACGGCGAGGCAACGATCAGAGCTGGAGCCTTTGTGAAGGACCATGCAACCAGGTGCGCTTGTTCAACACCTTTCGGCGTGAGAGGAATGGTCGCGTGGTCCACACTGGCGGCCCCGGCATTGGCGGCACTTTCTCCATGGCGAATCAGCCTGACATGCTCCATTGACTACTTGCCCGTTCGTATGAGGATGGCCAACCCGATTACCATGAGCAGTAGAAAGCATGGCGAGGTGCTTTTCGTAGGCATCAATAATGGGTTTCTGAGTTCTTTCATATCTTTAAAGCAAACAACAACAACAGCGTCTCAAGTCAGCTGTTACTCCCCTGTCATTACCGCTACCGTTGCCGATACCGGGTCAAGCAATGTATCCCGGCAGGAGCTCCCAGTCACTATGGGGCAGGCACCGAGTTTTCCTGCCGTCGAGATTCAGAGCTCAGTCTTCCTGGGTCAGCGGGTAACTTGCCGCCAAATGTCAAGACTCCCTAGCTGCGACTCAGATTAGACTGCGCCCATTGTTCCGCGCTGGTGACGGGTAGTCCGTGGATTCGGTGAAATGTCTTCGCGGCATCCCAGGCAACACCCCTTCCCATCGCGAAAACGGCGCGGTATTTGCGCAGATTATCGTCCGGCGCATCCGCAAGGTCTGCCAGCAACCGCTGCACGCTACGCTCTCTGCGCTCGACCTTCCGCCCGATCACTCGCTCAAGCAGATCGGCTAGATCACCGTAGGAAAGTGTATCGCCGGCGGTGTAGATAACCTGATTGATGATGCGCGGGTTGTGCAGGACGATGGCGGCGGTGAGTGTGCCGATATCTTCGGGTGTCGTGACCGTTACTTGAGTGTCCAGGGCGCCCAGAGCGTTGACCTGTCCCGCTGGCAGGTCAACGACCCCGAAAGCCGGATCGAACAGGAAACTGGTGAACATCCCGGTGGAGATAATCACCCACTCAGTCCGCGATTGAGCACGCAGCAAATCGCGAACATCCAGTTGCTCGTCGAACAGGTCCTGTGGGCTACCACGGCCAATCAGGTCGTAGTCCACACCGAATTGCCAAGGAATGTAGCGCTTCACACCTGACATGAGTGCAGCTTCTGTCAGCTTGCGCTGAGTGCCCCGGCCCGCTGCAAACCCGACGCAGCTGATCACCGTATCGAAACGTCCAAACACCACAGCGAGTTCCTCGACGCTGGCATCGCTGACGTCGCCCACCTCAATGGCCACACCGAGTGCCCTGATCACGTCGATTTCCTGATCTTTTTTGACGGACGAGTTCTGCAAAGTGGCCGGACGCAGCAGCACGGTAATGCTCGCCGATTCAGTTGATCGGGCAGCCAGTCCTCGCAGCACGGCAAGCCCTAGTTCACCAGCCCCGAGGACTAAAATACGGTGTTTGACGTTTGAAATAGCAGCCTGCATGGTAAGCCTCTTTTTGACTCAATTAACTGGATGCCGGGGATCTTGTCATGGACATCGATGCGCAAAAAGTAGGTACATCGGTGATACCGAGCGGTCTGGACGCTCAGGAAATCGTGCGCCTTTCGCAGAACGCATGCCGCGCGCTCAGCGAGGACGAAGATGGTCTGAAGCGCGATATCCTGGGGCATTCCGGTAACCGATGGTCACTGGGTGTGGTGCATGCACTGGGCGTAACCAGCCCCCTGCGCCACGCGGAATTACGTCGTCGTCTGCACGGTGTCACTCAGCGCATGCTCACTCACACGTTGCGTCAATTGGAACGCGACGGGCTGATCTCACGGCACGACTTTGGCGAGAAGCCTTTGAGGGTTGAGTACGCCCTGACCGAGCTTGGGATGGGACTGTTAGTGCAGATGATTCCGCTGTGGACGTGGGTGATCGAACAGTCGGAAAGTTTTAACGAGGCACGCAAACGTTATGACGAGCGTTGATATCCACCCATTCCACCTCTGGAAGAAGGCCGCGCGATGCGAAACCTCCCGTGCAAAGCGTATTTCTCAAGGCCTTAGCTCCACGTTGTTAGCAAAAGACTCAGCAAAATAATCCATGACAGCGCGCACTATTGCTGAACGTTTCATGTCCCGGTGGGTGACTAACCAGAGTTCACGAGAAAATGACATCCCATTGTGTTCCAGCTTGATTAGCCCCGGGTCTGCATCACCTATGAAGCGAGGAAGACCGGCCACTCCCACACCCGATCGGGCGGCAACCATATGACTACTGATGTCGCTAAGTTCACACGCAACTTGGCGGCTGCCTGCAATCTCTAGCAGCCACTTTTGCTGGGGCATATCGGAAAACTCTCGTTCATAGGCGATGAAAGCCCAGTTCTCCGGTACTGAAAGATCCGGGTAAGTACGGCTCGCGTATAGATCAAAGCACATCTTTCCAACCCGTCGAGCGACGTTGCTCGGCTCGGTTGGCCGCACGTGCCGGACGGCGATATCCGCTTCACCGCGACTTAAAGAAACCTGGTGCGCGTGCGCGCTGATGGATAACTGAATCTGCGGATACTTCTGACGGAAATCAAACAAGAGTGGCGCGATGAAATGCGTTGCCAACACAGGGGATGTGCTTAACGTCACTCGCCCACTCAACGACACCTGCCGGGCCTTTACATGCCGAGTGACATCGAACGCGGCGCTCTCCATGCGCCGTGCCTGTTCAACAGTCAGCAGGCCCGCTGCCGTCAATCGGCATGAACGTGGCAAACGCTCGACCAAAGGCGTTTGCAATTGAGCCTCAAGCGCCGCGACTCGTCGGCCGACTGTCGCGTGGTCCACTCCCAATTCCCGCGCTGCACCGGACAGCGTCCCGGATTTTGCCACGGCCAAAAGATGACGCATGTTTTCCCAATCAAACATCGGTGCAAATTCTCACATTAGCGTTGCGCATATGTGGAATTTACACGATAGGCGCACAGCGCCTAGCCTTTATTTGCGAACTGAAACCTGGATTAGCCTGTAAGGGAGCAACAAAGAAATGAATCTTGCCATGGCGATGACCCGCACCGGTGACCCGGATGTCTTGCAACCCATTGACGTCAAGGTCGCAAGCCCCGGGCCACTTGAAGTGCTCGTCGCCCAATCGGTGATTGGCGTCAATTTCGTCGATACCTACTTTCGCACCGGCCTTTATCCGGTTGCGAGGTTCCCTGCCGTTCTCGGTTTCGAAGGCGCCGGTGTCGTGGTTGATATCGGTAAGGAAGTAAGACATCTACGACCCGGCGACCGCGTTGCCTATACCGGCGGAGCGCTCGGAGCGTATACGGAGTCGCGGCTGCTCCCCGAGAGCCGACTGGTGAAACTCCCGGACGAGGTGTCTTTCGAGGTGGCTGGCAGTTCCATGCTACGCGGGCTCACCGCGCATATGCTCTTACGCAAAGTTCATACGACCAAGCCCGGCGACTGGATTCTCGTCCATGCAGCAGCTGGGGGCTTGGGGCACATTGTAATTCGCTGGGCTAAACGGCTTGGTGCGAATGTCATCGGCACGGTTGGCTCGGTTGGAAAGGTGGCGCTTGCTCGCCAGGCTGGTGCCGATTTTGTGCTGTTGCATCCGGATGGCGACTGGGCAGAAGAAGCCGTGCGCTTGTCAGATGGAAAAGGCGTTCATCTCGCAATCGATGGCATCGGAGGCGGCATGCTGAGCCAATCACTGAGCGTCGTCCGACCATTTGGAACTGTCGCCAGCCTGGGTCAGCCTGCCGGACCGATACCGCCAGTGCGGGTCGAAGATCTAGGCTTCGCCCGCTCTATTTCTCTCACACGACCAAGCTCTCTGCTGTACGCAAATCACCCACAGCTCTACAAATCCGGAACCGATGAGTTACTGGAAATATTGGTGGACGGCATGGTCACAGCGATCGGCGCGCGCTATCCGCTCATCGATGCTGCAAGGGCTCATGCCGACCTGGAATCAGGCAGGACAACGGGAAGTTTGATCCTCACGGTGTGACAGCGGGATAAAACGTTGCTCGGATTTGGCGCTTCAGGTGCACTATCCGACAGCCCATCATCGTCAAGAAAACCGCTATAAACCCCTCGACTCTAAGGCCCGGGTGTACTGCTGCATGTCCCGCTTGGCGATTAGATGGATCGCCGAAAGCCTGGATCCTGGAGAATGCCAGCCCTTCCAGGCACGCCCGCAGCGCCTTGATGAGATGATCGACCTCAGTGTCGGACATGAACCGGGCAATCAGCGCCTTCAAGACTCAAGCGGTTTGTTCCAACAAGTCGACCAGCGTTGCGCGATAGGCTTTCAAGGCTTGCGCTTGCATGGCATGTTGGCCGTCAAAAACGACCTGTCTGCCGCCCACGAACACATCGCGGACCGGGTTATTTCCGTGCTCGCAGAACACCAGTGAAGACAGCAATTGGGCTGGATTGCCCGGGTCAATATTGGGTGCATTCGAGTCAATGATTACCAGGTCGGCGCGCTGGCCTACCATCAGCCCCGCAACCGGGCGGCCAGAGGCTGCGGCACCGCCGCTGAGCGCCTGACTGAATAGACGGTCCGCCACCGCTGGCGCCTCAGGGCTGGCCAACACGTTGCGACGGCGATGCAGGAGGCGCTGGCCATATTCAAGAAGACGCAATTCGGCCCAAGGGTTAACTGCCACGTTGCTATCTGATCCAATGCCCCAGCGGCCATCAGTAGCAAGGAAACGCTGAGCATCAAACAGGCCGTCGCCTAGATTGGCTTCGGTGGTCAGGCAAAGGCCGACGGTGGTCCCGCTGCGCGCCAAAGCAGCATATTCGCTATCGTCCATGTGAGTGGCGTGCACCAGACACCACCGACTATCCAGTGGCTGATGATCCACCAACCACTGCACCGGCCGTTGGCCGAGCACCGTCACACAGTCATCGACCTCTCGGGTCTGCTCGGCGATATGAATATGCACGGGAGCTCGCGGGTCCTGCTCATCGAGGCCCTCGATCAACCTCGACAAAGAGTCCTCGCTCACCGCTCGCAACGAATGGGGTGCGACGCCATAGCGTAGGTTACCGTTTTGCGGACGCTCGTTTTGCAGGTGCTCACGCAGTTCCAGGATCCACTCGGGTGAGTTAATGAAGCGCCTCTGGTGCGGCAAAGGCTCGGAATGGCCGAAGCCGCTGTACTGGTACATGACTGGCAGCAGGGTAAGACCGATTCCTGCCTCCTCTGCGGCCCGAACAACGCGCAGGGACAGTTCGGCGGGATTGGCATAGGGCTTTCCATCGGCGCCATGGTGCACATAGTGAAACTCGCACACCGAGGTGTATCCGGCCTTGAGCATCTCGATGTAAAGGTACCGGCCAATGACTTGCAGGTGATGCGGCTGCAAACGCTGGGCAAATCGATAAATCAGGGTGCGCCAGCTCCAGAAAGAGTCGGCAGGATCGCCCATGGTTTCAGTCAAGCCGGCCATGGCACGCTGGAACGTATGCGAATGCAGATTGGGCATACCGCTGATCAACGGCCCTTGGGCCACAGGTGTGCCTTGCGGGGGTGTCGCACCCACACTCACGGTGGTCAGATCGCCAGCAGCGTTCCAGCTCAGCAAGACGTTGCGCTGCCAGCCGCCAGGCAGCAAAGCATTGTGGGCGAACAAACTGCCATGAGCGTGAGCGGCAGCAGAATCTATAGGCGTATCCAAGAGGACCTCTGGGCAATGAGTCGAGCGCAGGTTGTCAGAGAGCTGGGGCCGCGTCGCGTGACAACACGCTTTGCAGGAAACTGCGGGTACGCGCTTCGCGAGGCTCAGTAAAAAGCTCGGCCGGTGGTGCGGCTTCGACAATGGCGCCCTGATCCATGACCACCACCACGTCGGCTACCTCACGGGCGAAGCCCATTTCATGGGTGACGATGATCATGGTCATACCTTCGGATGCCAGGGTCTTCATGACCTGCAATACCTCGCCCACAAGCTCCGGATCCAGCGCCGAAGTAGGCTCATCAAAGAGCATGACTTTAGGCTCCATGGCCAATGCTCTGGCAATGGCCACCCGCTGTTTCTGCCCCCCGGACAATGTGCCGGGGTATACCTGGGCCTTTTCCTTGAGGCCCACCTTCTCCAGCAGGCGCAAGCCTTGCTCTTCGGCTGCCTGCCGCGACTTACCACGCAGAGCCATAGGCGCCAGAGTAATGTTGTCGAGCACACTAAGATGTGGAAACAGGTTGAACGACTGGAACACCATGCCCACTTCGCTGCGCAGGGCGTCGAGTTTGCTTTCTGACATCATCCGCCCGTCCTCCACTACTGTGTGGCCGCAAGCGCGAAGCGTTCCGCCTTCCGCAGTCTCCAGCCCATTCATGCAGCGCAGGAAGGTGCTCTTGCCTGATCCGCTGGGCCCGATCACTACGACCGCCTGGCTGGCCTGAATGCTGAAGTCGATGTTATGCAGAACCTGGTGGGTACCGAAGGATTTGCTCAGGTTGTGGATGTCGATGATTGTCTCGCTCATCACACTCTCCCGTCGGCACGCAGCACTTTCTCAGTGCGGCGCAGAATCAATGTCGTAGTGCTGGTGAGCACCAGGTAGATAAAGGCAATGGCCAGGTAGACCTCAAGCGAGCGATAGGAAACGCTGATGATCTTCTCGCCTTCATGCATCACGTCGGCGATGGTCAGCAGCGATACCAGCGCCGAGTTCTTGATCAAGGCAATGAATTCGTTACCCAAGGCAGGAATCATGCGCACGAAGGCCTGAGGCAGGACGACTTTGCGCATCGCCAGTTTGTGTGGCAAACCCAGCGAGCGAGCGGCCTCCATCTGGCCCTTTTCCACCGACTGGATCGAGCCGCGCACGATCTCCGATACATACGCCGCGCTGTAGATGCCCAATCCGAAGATCCCGCACACATAGGCTGGCAATTGAATGCCAAAGTGCGGCAGACCAAAGAACAGGATGAATAACTGCACCAGCAGCGGCGTACCGCGCACCAGTGTCAGGTAGGTGGTGCACAGGCCGTAGATGACTTGACGCTTGGGGTTCAAGCGCCCCAGCCCGATCAACAGTCCCAGCACGCAGCCAAGCACCAGTGCAGCGGCGGTAATTTCGATGGTGATCAGGGTGCCGGAAGCGAGCGCGCGCCAGCCGTCCCAGACGGGGGAAAAGTCGAGGTCCATGATGTGATCCGCAAAGGCTTATATGGAGTAGCTGGATGTTCGCAGCCCGGCAGCGGTAACTGACCGGGCTGCTACCGAGGCTTATTCTTTTGTCGTGCCGAACCACTTCTGCGTCAAAGCGGCATATTCGCCGTTACTACGCAGGGTCTGCAGCGCTGTGTTCATCTGCTGTTGCAGTTCGGTATCATTTTTGCGAATAGCGAAACCATAAAGCTCCGTGGTCAAGCCTTGGTCGAGCACGCGAACCTTGGGCTGGCTCTTCGCATACTCTACTGCCGCCGGACGACCAGTGACTGCAGCATTGACCCGGCCAATGGCCAGAAGATCGAACATTGCCTGGTTCTTCTCGACTTCCACCACCTCCACCGCCGGGTAGTTGTTTTTCAGGAAATCAATGGACTTGGTGCCCACTTGCGCCGAGACCTTCTTGCCCTTCACCAGATCAACCGGTGCGTTGATGGTGGAGTCATCTTTGAGAACCAGTACAGCCAGACCGCCGCGATAGTAGGAGTCGGTGAAGTTCACCACCTTCTGACGCTCTTCGGTCATGTAGATCGCTGAAGCCGCGACATCGAAGCGGTTGGAAATCAAGCCTGGGATCAATCCCTTGAAGCCGATATCTACCCACTCGACTTTCTTGTTCAACTGCTTGCCGATAGCTTCGATCAGCTCGACATCGAAGCCAGTGCGTTTGCCGTCTTGCACGAACTCCATCGGTGGAAAGGTGGCATCGGTGCCAACACGCATCACTTCATCGGCTGCCTGGGCCGAGTTACAGAGCGACGCTAGGAGAACAAATGCCGCAGCCACGGGGGTGAACAACTTCAACGCTTTCATCGCAAATTCCTTCGGCGAAAACAAGTCCTTACAGGACCTGGACGGTGGGTAAGCGGCAGTTAGAAACGGTTGCAAATGCGGCTGGCTGCTTTTCTGGTGAGACTGATCAACTCAGCCTCCCGTGGGCCAACGCGCAGTGAAGGCGCCATTAACGTAATGGTGCCCTCAAGGGTTCGTTCCGCTGAAATCAACGGGACGCTAACGCCCCAGACGCCCAGATCGACCTCACTGTCACTGGTGGCATAGCCATTCTTTCGGATCAGCGCGAGTTCGGTTTCCAGCCGGAGGACGTCAATCGAACTCTGTCCAGATTGTTCTTCAATCAGCGTTCGTTGCAGCGAGTCGGGCAGGAACGCCAACAGGCTCTTGGCCGATGCACCATGTGTCATCGAGTGAGCGCGACCTTTTGTAAACGAACATCGCAATGAATTACTGCTTTCTTCCATGGCGATGCAGACCATCTGGCCATTGCTGTACACCAGCAGCCCCACGCTTTCGCCAGTGCGCTCGACCAATGCACTGATTTCGTCCCGGCTCTGGCTGATCAGATTCGAGGTCTGATCAAAGCCCCATGCCAATTGCACGCCAGTAGCTCCCGGTTCATAGAGCCCGGTTGTCATATGCTCTTGCAGCAAGCCCCACTTTTTCAACGAGCCCAGATGCCGATATACAGTGCTCAACGGCATCTGCACCTGGGCGGCGATGCGTTTAGCGGCAATCGGCTGCCCTGCCTTGGCCACACAGGTCAACACCTGAAGGACTCGGTCGACAATGCTCGTGGTTCGTAATTCGTTCATGGGTTCACTATAAGAATAATTTCTCAATCCAGAAGAGCGATTCTCAATGAGTGGGAAAGCGATCACAATTCCCGAATGGCTATGGGGGTCCGAACGTTTGCCTGGCAAAAACAACCGCACTCAGGAACGCTATGAGCCTTGTCTTTGCACAACAGGTTTGCCCTGCGGACGAATCTTGAACCAGATCGAGTACATCGCAGGCAGGAAGACCAGCGTCATGACGGTGCCCCCTAGCGTGCCTCCAATCAAGGTGTAAGCCAGGGTGCCCCAGAACACTGAGTGTGTTAGCGGGATGAATGCCAGGATCGCCGCCACTGCGGTGAGCAATACCGGTCGAGCGCGCTGTACCGTTGCTTCAACGACCGCATGGAACGGGTCCAGCCCTTCCTTTTCGTTGTGATCGATTTGTCCTATCAGGATCAGGGTGTTACGCATGAGGATCCCGGACAACGCGATTAGCCCGACAAGGGCGTTGATACCGAATGGCTGGTTGAACAGCAGCAGTGTTGGAACGACGCCGATCAATCCAAGCGGCGCGGTGAAAAACACCATCACCATGGCCGACATAGAGCGCACCTGAAGGATGATGATCAGCAAGGTGATTGCGATCATGATCGGAAACAGCGGCAGCAGCGCGACAGTAGCCTTTGCAGACTCCTCAATGGATCCAGCCTGATCAATGCGATAGCCGGCCGGAAGGCCATCCATGATCGGTTGCAGCTCTTTAATGAGCTTTGCGGACACATCCGGGGGTTGCAGATGCTCGGCAATGTCGCCGCGCACGGTGATGGTCGGTACGCGGTCGCGGCGGCGCAGAATCGGATCCTCCATCCGCACTCCGACCTCGCCTATCTGTGAAAGCGGAATACGCTGACCGGCCGAGCCCACGAGAGTAAAGCCCTCGATCTTCGCAGGATCGAGCCGGATATCACCCGCTGCCCGCCCCATCACCTCAACTGAACGGATGTCTTCGCGAACAGAAGTGATCGGGATACCAGAAAGCAAGAACTGCAATTGCTGTGCAACGGCGCTCGATGTCAGGCCGACTGCCTGCAATCGATCCTGATCCAGGGAGAAATGCAGAGTGGGCACTCGCGGTCCCCAATCGCTGTTGACTGTCCGCATCATTGGACTGGCCAGCATGACGGTTTCTACCCGGCCAGCAATCTCACGCAACGTGTCAGGGTTAGGCCCCGTGACGCGATACGCCACAGGAAACGGCGAGTAAGGACCAAACACGAGTTGCGTCACCCGAACCTGAGCTTCTGGTGCGAGTCCTTGAGCCACAGCTTCACGAATCTTAAGTTTGAGAGTTTCACGTGCCTCCTGACTTTCAGTCAGTACGACGATTTTGGCGAACGAGGGGTCTGGCAGTTCCGGAGCCATCGCCAGATAAAAACGCGGCGAGCCCTGCCCGATGTAGGACGTAACGATCTTCGCTGCATCCTGCTTTTGCAGCCATGCTTCTACTTTTGCTGTCGTGGCGCTGGTCTGCTCAATGGATGTTCCATAGGGCATTTGCACTTCGATCAGCACTTCCGGGCGATCTGACGTCGGGAAGAACTGTTTTTTAACCAGCCCCATCCCGAGAATCGCCACAACAAACGCAGCGATCACCGCACCTGCCACCCACCATTTGCGGGCAATGACGCGCGCCAGGACTCGTCGAAAACGGTTGTAATGCGCGGTGTCATAAATGGCAGCATGCCCGCCTTCAACCGGCTTGATGTCGGGTAACAGCTTCACACCCAGATAAGGCGTGAAGACCACTGCAACTACCCAGGAAGCAATCAAGGCGATGCCGACAATCCAGAACATGTTGCTGGTGTACTCGCCAGCAGTCGACTGCGCAAAACCATTGGGCATGAAGCCGACAGCAGTGACTAAGGTACCTGCAAGCATCGGAGCGGCTGTGTGGCTCCAGGCGTAAGCCGAAGCCTTGATCCGGTCGTAGCCTTCCTCCATCTTCACCACCATCATTTCGATGGCGATGATGGCGTCGTCGACTAACAACCCCAGCGCCAGGATCAATGATCCCAAGGTAATTCGGTCAAAGTTCTTGCCCGTGGCTTCCATCACTACAAAGACGATAGCCAGTGTAAGCGGCACGGCCGCAGCAACGACCACCCCTACTCGCCAGCCCATACTGAGGAAGCAGACCAGCATCACGACCAGCAACGCGACGAAGAACTTGATCATGAACTCGTCAACGGCCGAGCTGATGTTCACCGACTGATCAGTGACCTTCGAAAGTGTCATGCCCAATGGCATGCTTTGATTGATGTTGGCCGTCACGGCATCCAGCGCTTTACCCAGGTCGAGACCGTTCCAGCCGTCGCGCATCACGATACCCAGTAACAAGGCAGGCTCGCCCTGGTTGCGGACCAGAAAAGTTGCCGGGTCCTCGTAGCCGCGCTCTACGGTCGCGACGTCCGAAAGCTTCAGCGTTTTAGCCCGCACCACCATGGGCGTGTTGCGAATTTTCTCAAGCGTATCGAGGGCACCCTCCAAGCGCAGAAACACCTGAGGCCCACTGGTTTCAATCGAGCCCGCAGGTGTCAGAACGTTCTGGTTATTGAGGGCGGAAAAGATGTCCTGAGGCGAGACGCCCAGAGTGGCCAGCCGGTCATGGGAGAACGATACGAAGATGCGTTCGGCTTGCTCACCGATGATGTTGATCTTCTTCACGCCCGGGACATGCAGCAGACGCTGGCGCAGCGCTTCAGCGTCGCGCACCAGTAACCGCTGGGGTTCACCCTTGGCCTTCAACGCAAAAAGCGCAAAGGTCACGTCCGAGAATTCGTCATTGACCATCGGACCGATGACGCCCGCGGGCAAGGTTTTCGCTGCATCACTGAGTTTTTTACGCGCCTGATAAAACTCCTCCTGCACTTGGGCAGGCGGGGTTTTGTCCAGGAGTGAAACCATGGTGAATGCCAGACCGGCCCGGGTATAGGTCTCGCTGCGGTCGTACCACTTCAATTCCTGCATGCGTTTTTCAAGCGGCTCAGCGACCAGGTCCTGCATTTCTTGAGCGGTTGCCCCAGGCCACGCAGAAATGACGGTCATTTGCTTGACCGTAAACGGCGGATCTTCTGCACGCCCGAGCTTGAAAAATGAGAGCGTACCGGCCACTCCGATCAGAAAGATAAGAAACAGCGTGATGGACCGCTCGCGGACCGCCAGTGCAGACAGATTGAAACGTCCCACGCTCATGGTCGCTCCCCGGTAACGCCAGCCCCATTCACCAGCACTTCTTCACCTTCGTGAAGTAAATGCGCTCCTAGTGCGACGACCTGCTCGCCTGCCTTGAGAGGAGCACTCACCCTTGCCGAATCGTCACTGAGCCCCAGCACTTGAACAGCACGCCAGGTCACTTTCGTCGGTGTACCTGCGATGACCCAGACACCCGGCCCCTGACCTGGATCATGGAGGGCGGCAATAGGTACCGCGAGCGCGTCCTGGACACCTTTGCTGCCAGCGATATCGAGCGTGACCGTTGAGCCCAGTGGCGCGTTGACGTTTGCGCCCTCAAGCACATACCTGGCTTCGAAAGTACGCGTCAGCGGATCCGCAGCGTCGGAGAGCAGCCGTAGCTTTGCAGGGATCACGCTCGCACCGCTCCCATACAACCTGGCCTGAGCCTGGTCACCGATTGATGGACGCAACGTTTCGGGTAAGTGGACAAGGGCTTCGCGCTGCCCAGCCTTTGCAAGTCGGACCACGGGCTGGCCTGCAGCAACGACTTGTCCGGGCTCTGCCAGGGTGTCCATGACGACCCCATCGGCATCAGCCAGTAGAACGGCGTACCCCGTTGCGTTGCGAGCAACGTTGGCCTGTGCCTGCGCAGCATTCAGGTCTGCTTTTGCCGTGTCAGCCAGGGACTTAATCCGGTCGTAGGCCGAAGCGGAGATCGCACCCGCCGCTACCAGGTCGCGATTACGGGCTTCGTCATCCCCGGTCTGCTTGGCTCTTGCCGTGGCTGCGGCGACCGCCTGCTGCTGGGCCTGCGCCTGTAGACCAAGATCAATGGGGTCCAGGCGCATGAGCGGCTGACCCCGTTTGACGGATTGGCCGGAATCGACCAAGCGCTCCAGCACCTTGCCCGACACACGAAATCCCAAGTCGCTCTGAACGCGAGCGACTACTACACCGGTGAAGGAACGCGATGCGTTATCAGCCCTCGCAACAGCCGCCGCCCTCACCAGAGGAGGTTGATTACGAGGATCGTGCGCACTCGACGATTCACCGCATGCAGTCAAAACGAGAGGCAGCAAGCAAGCGGCAATGGTTGCAGGTCTGAACCGGAGCATGGGATCCCTTAATTCAAGAAATGAGCAGGGAACCGATTTTCCGGACAGTGACCATATTAGTCAATAGTCACAGTTAGGGAGCAAGACTTCGTAATATCAAAGCCGACAGGTGCACTGGCGCCGTCGGCACGATGTCCAGGTTGTACTGCAATTGCACCGGGTTGATGTAGGGACGCATGACGAGGTGAATCGCTTGAACAGCTTCATCCAGCGGAGTCTTGCGCTCAAACTCACCCGACTCCCGGCCCTCAAGCAGGATTTGCTTGATCAGCAGGCTGATTCGCTCATCGTGCGCAGCAGCAGAGGGCCACTGATCACGGCCTGCCACGGCAGCGATGTCATAGAGCTTGCGATCGTGAAAGAACAGGTCACTCCCCGCCTCTACAATCGAACGAACCAACCGGCGCAGCTTCTCGGAGGCCGTTGGTGCGTCGCTGATTGCCGAGCTTACGATATCCATGATCATCGCAAGGCGATTTGAACAGATCACCTCCCCGATGGCCTGCTTGGAGTCGAAAAACTTGTAGATGTAAGCCTTGGAGAAACCGATAGCTTTGGCAAGGTCGGAAACCGTGGTTTTCTCATATCCGTAGTGTCCGAAATGCTGGGTTGCCGCTTCCACAACCTGATCGCGGACGCTGTGATCGGAGGGGCCGCGCGATGGCGACGTCTTGGTTTGATTAGTCATATTTCCAGCTTAGCTCTGTGAGCACTCATTGACAACAAGTGACCGTTTCGTAATATAGTCACCGCGTTGATCAACTCAGGGAATTTAAATGCGCCCGCTTTGTACGTACGTATTGGTTTTATGTACCGGCCTACTGTCCGGCTGCGCCGTAGGCCCGAACTACCAACGCCCGGATGCGCCGTTATCGGATCGATATCTGACTCGATCCGGCGGCCAGCCAGATATTACAGCGCATTCAACCGGTAATGAGGCTTGGTGGGAAGGTTTTAACGATCCGTTACTCAGTGGTTTTGTCTCGAACGCACTGGCGCAGAATCTCGACATCGCGCAAGCCAGTGCACAGCTCGCCCAGGCACGCGCCGGATTAGGTGCAGCGACGGCGGCACTTCTACCATCGGGCACCGTCAGTGCCCAAGCCGCCCGCTCGTATCAGTCGGTCGAAACTCCACTTGGCCAGGTGCTGGATTCAACACCTGACTATGACCGCTACGGCAATGCGTACGAGGCCAATCTGAATGCAAGCTGGGAGCTGGATGTGTTCGGAGGGTTAAGGCGTGGCCGAGAGGCGGCACTGGCGGAGTATCAAGCCTCACAGGCAGGTGTCGCCGCCGTAAGGCTTGCTGTGGCAGCCCAGACCGCTGACATTTACATCACCATTCGTGGCCTGCAAGCCAGGCTGGCGATTGCCAATCAACAAGTTAAAACTCAGCAAGACCTGCTGGATAAAGCTCGACTACTTTACGACCGCGGGCTATCCCCAGAGTATGAAGTTCGTCAGATCGAGGGCGAGCTTGCACAGGTCCAGGCGACAGTGCCGATACTGCAAACGGGTCTGGACGCCGCATCGAACGCGCTAGATGTAATGCTGGGTACGCCGCCTGGCACTCATCGAAGCTCGTTGGCTGCACTGGGTCGCATCCCGCAAACGCCCCAGCTCGGGCCCACGGGTACGCCAGCCGATCTGCTGCGGCGCAGGCCCGATCTCATTGTGGCCGAGCGCCGCCTTGCCGCCTCTAATGCGCGCATTGGCGTAGCCGTCAGCGAGTACTACCCGAAATTCTCACTGAGCGCATTGCTGGGGAGCGCCACGGCGGTTTCGAGTGGCAATCTGTTTACCAGTGGCGCTAGCCAATCAGCGGGTGTTCTGGGGCTGCGCTGGAGACTTTTTGATTTTGGTCGGGTAGACGCCCAGATCAATCAAGCCAAGGGCCAAGAAGCAGAAGCCCTTGCGGCTTATCGCCAGTCAGTTTTACGGGCCGCAGAGGATGTTGAGAACGCCTTCTCTTTACTCGCAAATCGCGAAACGCAGACGATATCGCTTGGCAGAGGGGAAATGGCTCTGACTGCCGCCAGGCAATCTTCATTTGTCGGATATCAAAAGGGCGCGGTCAGCTTGATTGAAGTCCTGAGAGCTGATGAAAAAATGCTTCAAGTCGCCGACGCAAGAGCTCAGGCCCAGGCGGAGTCTGCGCGGGCAGCCGTCGCCGCATTTAAAGCGCTGGGCGGCGGATGGCAGGTCTCGGCAGCGCAATCCATGGGCCCGGGCCAGAAAGTTTCAAAGCAATAGGAAAGGCGCCCTTGGCACCTCGGAATGCCAATTGGCTATAACTAATCGATCGGCATCTCACTCACCCTCGGCGCTCAAAAGACGCTGCATGGACAACGCATTACCCAGCGCAGCATCTCGCGCTGTGTTATCGAATACGCACCAGATCGGAGAATCATCCCCTTTGGCTTTCAGCATTTGGCGGGCTTTGGCTATCAGCCAATCCTGCTCATATTCGCTGTAATAGATCCTCGGCGAGCCGTGAAAGCGCCAGTAATGGATTCCTGCCCAACCGCTGGGTACGGCGTCGCCGCCAAAGTGCGACGGGTCAACCGCAACTTGAGCGATGTGGTGTTCAATCAACAAAGCGTGGGCATCGATCCACGATGCATGGCGCGGTTCTATGACCACATGACCCGAATATCGCGCCCGGAGGGTTTCGAAGAAGCGGCCAGCTACTCGGGAATTGAAATCCAGAGAAGGCGGCAGTTGAACCAGTAAGCACCCTAAACGATCCCCTAGCTCGCAGCACTCCGACAGAAACGAATCGAGCTGATCGGTGCAGTTCAGCAGGCGCGCTTCATGAGTGATCGACTTGGGAATCTTCACGGAAAAGCGAAAATCCGCACTCACCGAGGATGCCCATTTGCGATAGGTTGCCGGTCGATGAGAACGATAGAACGTGCTGTTAATCTCGACGGCGTGGAGTTTCTGGGCATAGAGCTCAAGATGGCTCCCCTCTCCCGCGAACTGCGGCCGGTATTCGCGCCCGACCTTCCAGCCAGCGCATCCCACATACACTGGCGCCACGCTCAAAAAAGCACTTCCCGAGCATCACGCAGGAAAATTTCGATCGTTTTAGGGCCGATACCTTCGAAGGCTGCCAGTCGCTTTTCAAAATCCACCCTGTCTTCACTGGCTTTGCGCAGGTTCAGGATCTTGCCGCCGTATTCCTCGTTCAGCTTTTTACTCAGTTTCAGCAATCGCGCAGCGGTGGATTCGTCATACCGGGCATAACCGCCCTCGCCCAGCATTTTCACTAGCTCCCTATGCGTACATCCGGCAAGTTTTCTCGGCGTGTCCCGCTGATGTTTATCGACGATCACCTTGTAGGCATCAGCAGCAATCCCCGAGCGGATTCGTTTGCCCATCAAAAAACTGGCTATCAACCATTTGAACAACGCCTGTTCATCGCCTTTACCCAAGTGAATGTTCAAGTCCAAAGCACTGATGTGCTTGCTCATGGCTGATCTCCTGGTGATGCACTCATACCAAGTCCCCCCCATAAAGACTAGGCCCGAACCGGTGGTGACGTTGCCACCGATATTGAAAATCCCCTGTAGCGAAATGCAGGTTGGTCTTCACCTGAAGTACCGCTCAGTAAACTCCACGGAATTTATTCCGACCGTGCCACCTCAGAGCTCTATACCAAGAAAAGCCAATGGTACTTTTATGACCGTCTTACGCCAGATTGAATTGCATTCTGCCCAGACTGAACCTCACCCGCAGCAGGCGTCTTCGCTGTATCACACCGGCCTCAACGGCGGCCAGGCGGATCAGAGTGCGCTTCGAAGATTCCTTCAAAACCACCTGGAAACCGTCTCGGATGCTGAGTGCGAGCTGCCGCCCAGCGTGGCAGATTGGCCATCATGGGTCGCCGAGCATGCCAGCCAGGTGGGCGAAGAATATGCCGAATATTTAGAGCAGCGGCATGCCGGCGCACCGCGTCGGTTTTTCACAAACAAGGCCCACGCATTGTATTTCTTGCAGCATGTAGCGCCGAGTAAGTTAGTCGACGGTGCCTGGCTGCATAGCGCGACGAAGCACCCTTCTGACTGGCGTTATCACAGTCTCATCCGCACCTACCTTGAGGAACTCGGTGACGGGGATCCCGCGCTGAATCACGTGGTGTTGTACCGCAACCTCTTGGCAGAACACGACTGCGCACCCGAGGAGTCGTTGCCTGATGATCGCTACATTCAGGGTGCTTTGCAGCTCGCTCTTGGGCACCTCGGCGAGGAGTTCTTGCCTGAAGTCATTGGCTATAACCTCGGCTATGAGCAATTGCCCCTGCATCTCCTGATTACCGCATTCGAGCTTAATGAGCTCGGGATCGACCCTTACTATTTCACCCTGCACGTCACCATCGATAACGCGAGCTCAGGCCACGCGAAGAAGGCAGTGGAAACGGTGAACCAGTTCCTGACATCAGCTCCTGATGCAGAAAGTTTTCTAACCCGCCTGCGCAATGGTTACAAACTCAACGATCTTGGAGTCGGCACGGTAGCCGTCATTGATTCGTTCGATCTTGAAAGGGAAGTCGTCGCGATGCTGGAGAACAAACGCTCGTTCGGCCAGCACATGCATTCGGACTATTGCCGTCTTGAAGGGCGAACTGTTAACGAGTGGCTAAGTGAGCCAGGTCAAAGCCGCGAGTTCCTGGCCGTACTCGAGAACAAAGGCTGGATCAAGCGTGATCAGGATCCGGCTCTCAGCAGGTTCTGGCAGCTCATCGACGGTCCGGGCGCCGTGATGTTCGGGGTGTTCAATGGCTACGAAAAACAGCTGATCTGCGACTGGATTGCCGGCAACTGGCAGGTACAGCAAAAGGAATCACAACCTTTCCGCTCTCAATTCCGCCGACGTCCGCAAGCCACTGTTGTGAACGCTGATAAAGGCCTAGCTGCCCCGTACTCCCTGGAAATGATGGTCGATCTGATGTCCCCGTCGAGGCACCACACACCAGTAGGCATGGAAGCAACCAAGATATATTCAAGCCAGCTCGCCCGAGGACTGTTCCAATGAATAACTCACTGACAACCCCACTGGTGCTAGATGAAACGGCTGCCCCGGACGAGTCTCATGATCTGGCATTGCTGCAACTTGGACGTCGTCTGCAGGCCGACGGCTATCAGTTTACGACCGTCACCCCGTTGACCCATCAACGAAATAACGCGCGCGAGCACAATCAAAAAGCAAAAAGCCTGAGAGATGTTTTTGGCTGGAATCGGCCTTTTGAAACCGGCCTGCTTCCCGATATCGAGCTCGAGGCATTGCTAAGAAGCGGCGTACTGCGCGCGCATGCTGGCCTATGGATCAGCGACGTGCGTTGGTCAAGCCTGGACGATCTGTTATTTGTTCACTCCAGCTTCCCAACCGTGGCCCACGACTCAGTGTTCTTTGGGCCTGACACTTACCGCTTTGCCCAGGCGATTGAACAGCATCTTCAAACGTCTACACACCCTATCAAGACCGCTGTGGACATCGGCACCGGTAGCGGCATGGGTGCGATTTTGATTGGCAGAGCGCGTCGTGATGCTCAGGTGCTTGCGCTGGATATAAACCCCACGGCTCTGAGGTATACGGCAGTCAATGCTGCTCTGGCAGGGACCGAAAACGTCTCTGCCTGGCACAGCGACCTCCTTGCCAGCGCTTCCGGGGAGTTTGATCTCATCGTGGCAAACCCTCCGTACATGCAAGATACCCAACAGCGTGCATATCGCCACGGTGGAGACAGACTCGGATCGGAGCTGTCGGTACGTATCGTCGACCAGGCAATCAACCGCCTGTCTGTGGGCGGCACCTTGCTCCTGTATACGGGGGCTCCTTCAGTTAATGGCGTGGACTTGTTTCTGGAAAGCGCACGACGATTAATAGATGTTCCGAATCTGGCGTGGACATATCGTGAGATGGATCCGGATGTATTTGGCGAGGAGCTTGAGACGCCGAACTACGCCGAGGCTGAGCGGATCGCGGCGGTCGTCTTGACGGTCACTCGGACACGCTGACCAATCTGTGTTTGAGCAGTGCAGCAATGCTCCGTATCCCCTGCTTTTCTAGTTCTCCGCCCAAAAGCCTTGAACGACTGAGCAGGTCGCTGATCACAACTTCCTTGAAGCCAGTTCCTGACGAGGCAAGTAATGATCCAGATTAATAGCTACACCACCGTGAAACGCCGCGAACGGGTACCGCATGAAATCTTCGCAACTTACTGGCGTGATGTGCACGGCCCATTGTGCTCACGCTTACCCGGACTCGGCCTGTACATCCAGCATCACTTCGACCGCAATCAGGATGCTCACCTCTGGCCTTTGGCAGATGGCGTGAGCGAGATCGCGAATTATGAACTGGACGGTGGTGTAGAGATTGGATTCGCCTCAGGAGATGATCAGAAAACCTTCCAGGATGCGAGCTCGATATTGTTCTCTGACGAGCAAAATATGTTCGAAGAAACGCTCGCCTATGACCTGCCAGAAGGATCGAAAAAGCTGGTCAGCAGGTTGAACGACAGTACGTTAAACGGCCCTGATCGTTTTGACCGCATCCATGTTCACTTCAGCCCGCGCAGCTCCCTTGCTCAGCTTCACGACTACCTGAACGATGAACTGGGTGCCGTGCTCAGCAATGCTGATGAGGTCCTGAAACTCACCCTGCACTTACCTGCGCGCTTCAATAACGACGGGATGCATCCGCCAGCGCCAAATGTGGCACATATCGCCAATGCTGCAAGGGAAGAGTTAGCGATTATGGAAGTCGCCTTCGAAAGCCCTTTGGCTAGACGCAGTTTCTTTGAAAGCAAAGCTTTTCAGAGCACATTGCATGGCCAAGCCAGGCATATAGCCCAGCTGAAGGCTTTCGCGGTGTCTGGACTCTATACCTATGTGAACGACAAAAAGCTGACCACAGCCGGGCTTCGCGGTAGCAGAGCGGCAGAGCTCATCGACTACCTGGGGGCGATTAATCAGCGCAGCCCTGAGGTCGAGCATTTGTTGCTGCATGGTTCGTTGGATGACTGAATTGGACTAGCGATGCGGGGTTCAAAAGCCCTGCAACTGCTGCACGCGCGAGCGCACATTGGCGCAGTGAAAAAAATTTTTGCGTGACCTCTTGAAAGCTTTTCCCCAGGACCTACATACGGTTTACGTGACGCCGCAAGCGGGTCACGTCTTAAATCACTTGGAGAAAAACTCAGGAGATTTCGCAATGGCTACAACACTTTCTCTAGCCCCACTGTTCCGTCAGTCCGTCGGCTTTGATCGCTTTAACGACCTGTTCGAATCGGCGCTCCGTAGCGAGGCCACAACTGCCTATCCTCCCTACAATGTGGAAAAACGTGGGGACGATGAGTATCGAATTGTCATCGCAGCAGCTGGCCTTGCTGACGAAGACTTCGAGATTCAGGTTGAAAAAGGCGTGTTGACCGTCGCAGGTGGCAAGCGTGAAAACGAGAAAGAGATTACCTACTTGCACCAGGGTATTGCGCAACGTGCATTCAGGTTGTCGTTCCGGCTTGCAGATCACATCGAGGTCCAGGGGGCATCGCTGAACAACGGCTTATTGAGCATCAACTTGCTCCGTATCGTGCCGGAGGAAGCCAAGCCTCGACGCATTACAATTGGCGAATCCGAAAAACCTGATCTCAAGCCTGTTAGTTTGCAGTGATATCTTCAGAGGCGCTCTTCGGAGCGCCTCTTCTTTACAGATTCACTCAACGATCTTAATCACAGCAGGTTCTCGATCACTTGAACTGCATATAGTGCGAGTCAATCACCCGGCTTTATCGATATGTCGGGCGCATGGCTCACTGGAAAGTTGACTGAACGAGCGATGAAGCATTTCTCATGAGCTGCGTGGTGCAGACTCTGCGCTTTTGCGATGTCAGACCCTGGCGCCAAAACCACCTTCGGTCTTAAAACAACCGAGGTGAACTGACCAGCACCATGGCTCTCCTCGACCATCGTTCCTTGTGCATCATCCTCATAGCTCACTACCACGACCCCTGCTTCGGCGCAAAGACCGAGGTACCAAAGCTTATGGCAAGCCGATAAGGATGCAAGGAGCAACTCCTCTGGATTCCAGCGCGATGGGTCTCCTCGAAAACTGGGGTCGGATGAACCATCAATGGGAGTTTTTCCGATGGCCGTAATCACATGCGCCCGGCTGTAACCGCGATAGGTCGATGTTCCTGCTCCGTCGTTACCCACCCAAGTTACCTTGACTTCGTACTCATGAGTTTTATCTGCCATTGATCCCTCCAGAAAATTTTTCAATAAGTCCTTTAACCACTCCATCATACGCGCGAGCTTCGAATGATTGGTCACAGTGTTCGGTATAGCGTACGAGTGAGATCAGCCAGCAACTTCAGCATCGGTGCAAACCCGACCCTTGACCCATAGCCCAAACTGTTTCATTACCTCAACTACAGGTTCTAACCGCCGTCCGTCCACGGTGAGTTCGTATTCAACCGTGACGGGCACAGTAGGAAATACTGTACGTTTTACGAGCCCTGCTTCCTCAAGGGCGCGTAAATCAATGGTTAACATTCGCTGCGAGATAGCAGGAATGTCCCGCCTGAGTGAATTGAAGCGCTTTGGTCCATCGAGTAGGTAGGATGCAATAAGCAGACGCCAGCGGCCACCGAGCAAACGCATCGCTTCTTCGACCGAGCAGCCCGATACGTTGTCTTTCATGGTCAGAATCCAGAATAGGTAGGTATATTTTTTGTACCTATACTACAAAATAGTGCGTTCTTCCTATTTTATACCGCACCTCTAGAATGAGCCGAAGCCGTCTTTTCGTTGGAATTGACGGCACTCGCTCATGCTCCGGAGTCTGCAAATGAAGCTGTACTACATCCCCGCGTCTTGCTCCCTATCACCCCATATCATCCTGAATGAGCTGGGTCTCGATGCCACACTGATTAAAGTCGACCACAAGAAACATGTCACAGAACTGGGCGCCGATTACCTTGAGGTCAACCAATTTGGCTACGTACCTGCAATCGAACTGGACGACGGTACTCTCCTGCGTGAGGGGACAACAATCGTGCAATATTTGGCTGACCTGAAGCCCGAGCTCGGACTTGTTCCCACTCATGGCACTCTTGATCGATACCGACTTCAGGAATGGTTGAGCTTCCTATCATCTGAGATTCACAAGGGGTACATTCCGCTGCTGTACTCGACACCCGCGGGTAAATACGTAGACACCGTCAAGCCAAAGCTAGAGAAGCGCTTCGCCTGGGTTGACGAACAATTGGCTAACCGCCCTTACCTTATGGGTGATTCCTTCACTGTGGCGGACGCGTATCTATTCGCGCTAACAGGCTGGGGACAGGCCGACTGGCTGACCAGCTATTACAAGGCCGACATCCACTTCGACAATTTGCATAACCTCCGCGCATGGTATGACCGGGTTAAAGTCCGGCCTGCGGTTCAGAAGGCTTTGCGAGAAGAGGGTCTGGTGTAATGACAGATATGCCCCCTGCGCCGACGTCGTATTGCCAATCGCAGGCGAATTTTATTGCGGCGCAAGGTCACGATGTCGTCCAGCTACATCTTGAGTTCCAATAGTTCCTGGTAACGTCGAGTCAACGTTGAAGCCTTGGGCGGAGTAAGCCGAACTGACCAGGCCTTGTCGGCTGCCAAACACTGAAAATGACCTGCCCGGCAAAGTGCCCGGCTTGCAATAGTTGCAGGTTGCCGGTATTTATCAGCCCATTCCGAAATCACAAGGTTGAAGTACGTGGCGAATGGAGCGGACATTGTTGAAACAGCAGGGATCGTCCTGGCCGTGCTGGTCGGCGTCATATTCAGCCTGCGCAACGGTAAGAGCTGGGAGACTGGGATTAGCGCAGACTTCCAGGCAGCGCTTAGAGATATGCACATCGAGAGCTATGAACTGCTTGTGGATCGAACCGTGCGCCCAAGTTCGAACACTTATGCCGAGGTCTATCGGATACTGCTTGATCAAGATGGCCGATACTTTCTGTACATGCTGCTCGACGACACTAAAGGTGTAATCAAGCCTCTGACCAAGGAGCGAGCCCTTATCGCGGCCAGGATGAGCGGGTATCAGGCAGAAAGCTAATTGCGCGGCACATCCTTGTGCACAATTCCCGTAATTGCGCCTGCTATCGTAGCCGACACGCCCAGGCGAAATCGCGTCAGATAAGCCACCGCTTACTTATGCATCAAGGCGACTTCATCTCCCGCTCACTCACAGCGGGCGCTCAAGGAACAACAAGCGCGCCGCTAACGCTACCATCACTCCAGCAAAACCATAGCTGCCCATACGCCTGGATATCCTGCCGCTGCCCAGTTTGCCTCTGAGCCGCCCGGCACACATCCCAAGCAGGGTATGGAAGATCAACGCGATCAGCGCAAGCAGCGCTCCAATGAACATTAATTGGAGGCTGACATTGCCGGTGTTTACGCTGACAAATTGAGGCAGGAAGACCATAAAGAACAAAAGAGCCTTGGGATTCAAGAGGCTGTTGAGGGTGCCCCGGACGAAGATTTTCCACAAGGAAGCTAACTGAGGCTGAGTGTCCTGAGTCACTGCTGGGGTTTTCAAAGCTTGCCAGGCGAGCCATATAAGATAACCCGCCCCGGCCAGGCGTAGTATTTCGAACGCCGGTGCCCAGCTCATTATGATGGCGCCAACACCAGCGCTGACCAAAGCGGTCATAAGCAAGTCAGCCAAGGAAATGCCAAGAGCGGCAGCAAAGCCCGCTCGCCAACCGTGGACCAAGGCATGGCTGGTCACAAAAGCCATATTCGGGCCCGGCACGATTAGCAGAAGCGTGGCGGCGACAATGAATAGATAGAGGCTGGCTGCGTCCGGCATGAGTATCACTCCGTGGTCTTGAGCGACGACGGTAAGTGAACTAATGATATGAAGGCAGCTACAGTTGAGGCTTATCTCATAGCAACAGTCAATTTACAGAGAGCGTTAGTGGCTGCTCCCCGGCCGCAGTCACTCGTGGTCAATCACCCCCGTCATGGCCGTGAACCGGCTCTGTTTGTTCTGGAGTTTGTCGAGCACTTCATCGGGCGTGGATTCACGAAACACCACCATGTGCCCGACGTCCTTGCCACCTTCTGTGACACGCTCGATATCGTTGATCATCCAGGTTTTCAGCTCGTCAACGCTGATCCCTAGCTCTTTCGCTACCTGAAGGTGGAAGCGCTCTGCATCGTACTGATTGAATTGGTCATTGTTCATTGAGTCATCTCCTCAAGTACTTGTTGATCCAGGGGCAGGTAAGATCAGTCTGCCCACTGGCTTGATCCTCTACTTGGCAAACTGGTACTCGCCACCCTGCTCCAGACCTTTGCGATACGCGGGTCTTTGCTGGAAGCGTTGTACCCAGGCCAACACATTTGGATACGGCTGCAGCATCCCCTGAGCTTTGGCGAATTCGCCGATGAAACTCATCTGGATGTCTGCGCCGCTCAATTCTTCACCCAACAGATAAGGTGTCAGCCCCAAGGCTTCGTTCAGGTACCCGAGGTAATTGGCCAGCTCGGATTCGATGCGAGGATGCAACGGCGCGCCCGCATCACCCAAACGCCCAACATACAAATTGAGCATCAGCGGCAACATGGCCGAACCTTCGGCGAAGTGCAGCCATTGCACGTATTCGTCGTAGGTCGCGCTGGCGGGATCCGGTTGCAGCTGGCCGTCGCCATGACGGCGGATCAGGTAGTCGATAATGGCGCCGGACTCGATCAGTACATGCGGACCGTCTTCGATGACCGGTGATTTCCCCAAGGGATTGATGGCCTTGAGTTCCGGCGGCGCAAGATTGGTTTTCGGGTCCCGCTGATAGCGTTTGAGCTCGTAAGGCAGGCCAAGCTCTTCGAGCAGCCACAGAATACGCTGTGACCGTGAGTTGTTAAGGTGGTGAAGAATGATCATGGTTGCTCCGCAAGGCGAGAGTGGAAGTCTATGTGCAGACTGCACCTTTGCTCTGGAGTGCCCTGAATCGGTGGACTTTGCAAGAAAATGGATCATGACCCGCGAAGCGCCCGCAAGAAGAGTGCGGGCTATTCGCGCCCGTGGCTGCCGCGCCTCGCAGGGCAGCCACTTTGCTGTCGGAGCGTCTATCAGCTCGACATCAATGACCGGCAACCATTTGACTCGACTGCCTGCCACCTTCTGCGAAGCCATGAACTCGCGCTTGCGATGCAATGATCAGACTCAGCAGTAGCAACACCAGTAATACCCAGGGAAAAGAACTGACTCCCCACTGCCCTAGCAAAACACCACCCAGCAGCCCGCCGCCTGCAATCGCGCTGTTCCAGACAACGACATTCATCGAAAGCGCTACATCAGCGCCCTTACCCGCTGAGTCAGCGAGCGCAGTCTGCAGAAGCGTAGCGGCACCCCCAAAGGTCAAGCCCCAGATAAACACCCCGATGTAAATGGCCAGGGCCGAGCCTGAGAACAGACCCAGAAAAACCGAAACCGCAGCGAAGGTCGCGAGGCTGGCCAAAACAGTCTTTCGCAAGTGACGATCAACCAGACGTCCCGTTACCCAGATGCCCGCCAGCGCCGCGACACCAAATACCAGCAGTACCAAATCGACGTCACTGGCCAACCCGGCGTTGGAGACAAAGGGGGCGACGTAGGTATAGAGAATGTTGTGAGCCAGCATCCAGGTGAAAACCACCCCCAGCACCGGGCGCACACCGGGCGTGAAGAAGACCTCACGCAGCGCCATGCGCTGTGAAGAAGACTGGCCAGGGTAGTCCGGCACCTTGACCAACACCCAGATGATCAACAGCAGGGTCATCCCGGACATCAATCCAAATGCCATGCGCCAGCCCATGAATCCGCCGAGCCAGGTCCCCAGAGGGACGCCCAGCGACAGGGCGATAGGCGTTCCCACCATCGCAACAGCCAGCGCGCGGCCCTGCAATTGAGGGACTACCATGCGTCTCGCATAACCCGCGACAAGGCTCCAGGCCAACCCCGCAGAAACGCCGGCGAAGAACCTCGCGACCAGTGTCAGCCAGTAATTGGACGACAACGCAGTAACGGAATTGAACACCAGAAAGCCGACTATCGTCAGCAGCAAGACGGTTCTGCGTCTCCAGCTTTGCGTGGCGATGGTCAGCGGAATGGCTGCCAGCAATGACCCCAGGGCGTAAACAGTCACCATCTGCCCTGCAAACGATGCCGAAACCCCCAGGCCACTGCTGATCTCGGGCAGCAAACCCGCAGGTAATGTCTCGGTCACGATGCAAATGAAACCCGTCATCGCCAGCGCCAGTAATGCTCCCAGCGGAAGTTTTCCGCTCTGCTGCTCATCTGTAGTCAATCGCCTTCTCCCTACTAATATATCGATCGGTACAAATATAGGGAGGCGTCACCGGCTAGTCAACGACTTATGTATCGATTAGTATTTAAGTCGCCTCATTGAGATAAGTCTGAAGGAGATGCGACATGGCACAGATGGGACGTCCGCGCACGTTTGACCGCGACGTGGCAATCACGCAGGCACTGCATTTGTTTTGGGAGCACGGGTACGACGCGACATCTCTCAGCCAGCTAAAGGCCGGTATGGGTGGCGGCATCACCGCGCCGAGCTTTTACGCCGCGTTTGGCTCCAAGCAGGCGTTGTTCAATGAAGTGATGGAGCGCTACCTGAGCACCCACGGCCGCGTCACCGACAGCCTTTTTGATGCGACCCTCGCGCCCAGAGACGCGATTGAACTCACCCTTCGCCGGTCAGCAAAAATGCAATGTGAGACCGATCACCCCAAAGGTTGTCTGGTGTCATTGGGTTTGATGAGCGCTTGCACAGACGAAAGCAAAGCCATTTCCGAGCCCCTCGCAAAAGCGAGAAACATGAACCGTGCGGGCTTGGTTGCCTGTATCGAGCGCGCCATTGCCGGGGGCGAATTGCCTGACACTGTGATCCCGGAAGCATTCGCTGCCGTGTTCGACAGCTTTATGCTGGGCTTGTCGACACTGGCGCGCGACGGCGTTCAACACGCCACGCTGGATGCTGCCGTGACGCAAGTGATGGGGCTGTGGGATAGCCTGCGCCTCAATGCCGATGCTCAATGAGCTGGAAGTGGTCATCCACTCAAAACCAGAGACATGTCCGGGTATTTGCTGCACATGAAATCGACGAATGCCCGAACCTTCGGCGCCGCGAGACGCCTGGAAGTATGCAAAACCCAAAGCTCAGGCTCTATACCCGACACAGTGCCCCACTGAACCAAATCGCCGCGAGCAAGCTGGTTCCATGCAATGGACTGGGGAATAAGGGCAACACCGCCACCGGCGATAGCCGCATCGCGGACCATCAGTAACGAAGAAAACTGCAACTTCGGGATCGGCTCCAGGACCAACTGACCGCCATCGAGGCTCCAGTGGGAGGGCTGAAAACCCGTCGTTACGATGGCGGGAACGGAGCTGATTGCACCGGGCATTGGCTTGGGTATTTCAGGTGCAGCCACAACCACGAGTCGGTCTCTGGCGAAGCATCGTCCGACCAGGTTGCTGTCCGGGCTCGGGTTGATCCGGATAGCGACGTCGAATTTTTCCTCCACCAAATCCACCATTCGATCATCCGCCACGACTTCAATGATCACCTCCGGATAAACCGAACAGAATTCTGCGCCGATGCGGCCCATCGCAAGCTGGGAAAACAGGATCGGCGCCGCGACTCTCAACCGCCCCCGAGGCGTCAAAACGCCCTCCCGTGCCGCATTCATGGCTTCGGCCACCTCGCTCAACGGACCCTCAGCGCGCGACACCAGCATCTCACCGGCTTCGGTGAGCTTCAGGCCGCGAGCGCTGCGCTCGACCAGCCTGACCCCCAGTTGTTCTTCCAGGTCCGCAATTCGGCGCGACAAAGTAGCTTTGGGAATACCGCTCGCTCGGCTTGCCTTACCCAGCCCCTCATTGGTGGCGACGAGGATGAAATCGATCAGCGCGTTCAGATTCATGGTGTTCCACTTTTGAAACGAGATGTCTGGATTCTGTGGTCTTCGTTTTGCGAACGCAACGGAATACTGTTCCGTCATCCACCCATCATCTTCAACGCAGGAGTTTCAAAATGAGCATTCTTGTCATTGGTTCTACGGGCACTATCGGTTCACTGGTCACCCAAGGTCTTGCCGAGGCTGGCGCCGAAGTCAAAGCCCTCGTGCGCCAGGCGGGTAAGCGGGACTTCCCGGCAGGCGTCGCGGAAGTGGTCGCAGACCTTACCGATGTCGCGTCAATGCGCAGCGCGCTTTCATCAGTGCGGACACTGTTTCTGCTTAATGCCGTAACGCCTGATGAAGTGACTCAGGCCCTCATTACCTTGAACCTTGCTCGCGAGGCTGGCATCGAGCGCATTGTTTACCTGTCGGTGATTCATGCCGATAAATTTACCAACGTCCCGCATTTCACCGGCAAGCATACGGTCGAGCGCATGATCGAGAGCCTCGAGATGCCCGCCACTATTCTGCGTCCGGCTTATTTCATGCAAAACGACCTCATGGTCCAACAGACGATTCAGAACTACTCGGTCTATCCAATGCCCATCGGTTCGGCGGGTGTTGCGATGATTGATGCGCGGGATATCGCGGATGTCGCCGTCGCAGAGTTGCTGCGACGCGACAAAGCTGCCACGGCGCTGGAGCGCATAACGCTGGATTTGGTGGGGCCGCAAGCGCTTGGCGGAGCAGCCGTCGCTAAGATCTGGAGTGCAGTGCTGGGCCGCGAGATTGCCTATGGAGGTGATGACGTCGCCGCTTTTGAGACACAACTGGCGTCTTATGGCCCAACCTGGCTGGCTTATGACATGCGCCTCATGATGGCGGGTATCCAGACCTTCGGAATGCAATCGACTGAAGGCACGGTACAAAAGCTTCAGGCAATCGTCGGGCACCCGCTGCGCACTTACGAAAACTTCGTGCGTGAGGCTGTTGCCCAAGCTTGAGCAACCGTGGCTGGAAGCGAGCCCTCTATAACGGCTTAACGAAACCGGCCTGATTCCCTCGACGCTAGCTGCACCAGCCACGGGCTTCATCGATGAAGTGCAGCACTGCGCTGGACCGCTCATCGATGCGTGAGATCAACGAAAGCTCACTGACCATTTCCGCCTGAGCCAGCGGTATCACCCGCAGGCCGGGCATGGTCAGCCGGGTCATGGGTTCCGGCACGATGCTCAGGCCAATACCCGCTGCGACCAATCCTGGAATGCTCATCAGTGAAGGCACATGCATGATGTTCTCTGGATGCAACTGGTGCTGGCGGCATGCCTGAAGGGTATGCGAGGTCAGGCCGATGCCCGCCGGGTCCTGGAGGAAGACAAACTTTTCATGCCGCAAAGTTGCCAGGTCGCCGTTAAAGCGCTCTGCCAGCTCGTGATTGTCCGGCATGAGCAGGACTAGATTCGACTGGCTGAAATGATGAGTGCGCAGCCGGTCCGGGAGGTGATCCTTGAACACTCGGGCAAACGCCAGATCGAGCTTGTGGTCGAGCAACATCTCAAGTTGCGTGCGAATACCCGCGTCCACCAGCGTCAGTTTGACTTCAGGGAACGTGCTGAAATAGTGACGAAGCAACAGCGGCAGGTTCGCCTCAAATAACGCGGAGTGGTAACCGATATGGATTTCGCCGACTTCACCTCTTCTGGCCCGTCTCGCCGCCGCACTCGCCAATTCGCTGGACTCAATGGACTGGCGCGCATGGGGCAGGAACGCGAGCCCTGCCGCCGTCAGGGCAACGCTGCGATTCTCCCGGCGGAACAGCGCCACGCCCAGCTCTGATTCGAGGGTGCGCATCAACTGACTCAGCGCCGGCTGGGCAATGCCCAGTTGCTCCGCTGCCCGGCTGAAGTGCTGGAGTTCGGCCGCAACAACAAAAGCCTTGAGGTGTCGCAGTTCCATGTGGACAATCCATAAGTTTGGCTTATGCATTTGTACGCGTTTTGATAATTATTTTGCAAGGCTCATACGTTACTGTTCATGAACTTCGACGCGCTCTGCCCACTTCATCATCCGGGCATCAACGCATGAATAACTCATAACCATAAAAACAACATGAGCCCACTTATGAGCACAATGAGTAACGACAGCCACGACAGTCACGACGTGCACATGCCTCGCAAGGCCGTCACAGCTGCCACCATCGGCACCGCCCTGGAATGGTTCGATTTCACCTTGTACGGCGCTGTTTCAGCGACCATTCTGCCCAAGCTTTTCTTTCCAGCGATGGAACCCACGGCTGGCCTGTTAGCGTCCCTGGCCACCTTCGGCGTTGGCCTCGCGGCCCGCCCGTTGGGCGCCATCACCTGCGGCTACCTGGGAGACAAACTGGGGCGACGCAACTTGATGCTCGCCACGGTGACCATGATGGGACTGGCGTCGGTCCTGATGGGCTTGCTGCCCACCTACAATCAGATCGGCGTCTGGGCGCCGATTCTTCTGGTGCTTTTGCGAATCATCCAGGGCTTTGCCCTGGGCGGAGAGTCCACTGGGGCGCAACTGATGGCCCTGGAACACGCGACGCCTGACCGGCGCGGGCGTTATTCAGGTTTACTGGGGATCTGCTCGCCCTTGAGCCAGATATTGGCCAATGCGGTATTGCTGGGCCTGGCGGCTACGCTTTCCAGCGAGCAATTCGAGAGCTTCGGCTGGCGGATTCCGTTTGTGATGAGCTTCGTCCTGGTGGTGGTCGCGATTTTCATTCGGCTCAAGGTGGATGAAACACCCGCCTTCGTCGCACTGAAAAAGACTTCGTTGCCTCAGGCAAAAAGCCCGCTGAAAACCGCTCTGCGCAGTCACAACAGAACCATTCTGCGCCTGATGCTGTTCTTCTGCTCACCCGCTGCGCTGTTCTACCTGATCGTGATTTTTTCCCTGAGCTACATCACCAAGCACCTGGGTATGAGCCAGTCGATAGGCTTCATGTCGCTGATGGTCGCCAATGTCTGCGCCATTTTTGGCGCGCTGGCCGGGGGTTATCTGTCGGACCGCTGGGGTCGCAAAAAAGCGTTGACGCTGGGGTCGTGCATGACGCTGCTGATTCTGATGGTCTACTTCCCGATCCTGAACACCCAGAACGTCACCGCGATCATGGCCATCATGGGCCTGTTCCTGGGGTTCACTCAGTTCCAGAGCGGAATCCAGCCAGTGGCTTTCGCCGAAGCGTTTCCGACTCAGGTTCGCTACTCCGGTTCGGCGCTGGCCTATACCGGCGCCAACCTGCTGGTCGGCGGCCCTATGCCGATGATTGCCGTGTGGCTGATGAGCCAGTCGGGCAACTCCCCCTGGCCGCTGGTTTCACTGTGCGCGGTTATCAACCTGATCTCGCTCGCCATGATCGTCATAGGTCCGGAAACCCGCGGCGTCGACCTCAATGCCGTCGCTGCGCAAGCGCCGAACGAAACAGTGCCCACCGCCATTCTCTCCAAATAAAACCACAGGCCAAATAAAGCCGCAGGACGACCATGAACCGTAAAGTCTTTATTCTCAACGGCCCGAACCTCAACCTGTTGGGCCGTCGCGAACCGCAGATTTATGGCCACACCACACTGGATCAGATTCGCCAGAGCAGCATGCTGCTGGGCGAGGAGCTGGGCCTGAGCTGTGATTTTCGCCAGACCAATCACGAGGGCGTGATGGTTGACTGGATTCAGGAAGCCTTCGAGGCAGGAGCCTCGGTGATCATCAATCCGGCAGGTCTGTCGTTCCATTCGATTCCGGTGCTGGACGCCTTGAAAATGATTGAGGCACCCTTGATCGAATTGCACCTGTCGAACATCCATGGCCGCGACGAACTGCATCGGCACTCGATCATGTCCGGCGCCGTTGACGCGGTGATCTGCGGCATGGGTGCCGATGGCTACCCCCTGGCGCTCAGGGCCATTGATGACCTGCTTCGTCGAAACAACCATCCCCTGTAACAACCCCGTCGGCCCGCTGCGCCGAGGCATTGGCGCAGCGGGCGATGGATGATTAGTGCTCGTCGCCTGGTTCACGCTCTGATAGAAAGGAGCCAACCTTTTTGAGTGAATCAAGGACGGTGATGGTGACTTCTCCAGTACCCGCATCAACCGGCAAGGGCGCGCCCGGCATCAGTCTGCAGACGCGGCTTATCGCATGGGTAGTCGCCGTCACGTTCTTCATGGAAAACCTGGACGCTACAGTCATCGCCACTGCGCTGCCCAGGATGGCCGCTGATTTCCAGGTCAGCCCGGTGGACATGAACCTCGGGATCACCGCTTACCTGCTCGCGGTTGCGATCTTCATCCCGCTGTCCGGTTGGGTGGCAGACCGCTGGGGCGCGCGGCATGTCTTCGCGGCTGCGATTGTGACGTTCACCATCGCTTCGTTGCTGTGTGCCCTTAGCACCAGCTTCGAGGCCTTCGTCGCTTCCCGCCTGTTACAAGGTCTGGGAGGCGCCTTGATGGTGCCCGTCGGCCGGCTGGCGGTGCTGCGCAACACCGAGAAGAAGGACCTGGTCAAAATGATCGCGGTCATCACCTGGCCTGGCCTGATCGCACCGATCATCGGCCCGATCACCGGAGGCCTGATCGTCACTCACTTCAGTTGGCCCTGGATCTTCTACCTCAATCTGCCGCTGGGTGTTTTGGCCCTGATCACCGCGCTATGGCTGGTGCCCGCTGGCAAGGAAGAGAAGGTCCGAAGGTTTGACTGGACAGGCTTTGTGCTGCTTTCAGGATCCTGCGCCACCCTGCTCGCGGGGCTTGAATGGCTTGGCAGTCATAGCGGCAATGAGTTACTGGCCGGGTTGGGACTGTTGGCTTTCGGACTGCTGAGTGGCGTTGCGGCGGTGCGCCATTTCCGCCGCTATGAAGCCCCGTTGCTCGCCCTCGACACGCTGCACATCCAGACTTTCAAGGTCAGTATTTTTGGCGGATCGCTGTTCAGGATGGCCATCAGCGCTTTGCCCTTTTTGCTGCCGCTGCTGTTCCAGGTTGCATTCGGATTGTCCCCCGCAGACGCTGGCACCCTGGTGCTCGCCGTATTCGCCGGGAACCTGGCAATGAAACCTTTCACGACGGCCATCATGCAGCGCTGGGGATTTCGTCGGGTACTGGTGATCAATGGGATCATTGGCGTCCTGTCGATAGCTGCATGCGCATGCCTGACACCGACCACGCCCCTGAGTCTGGTCTGCTTGCTACTGTTCGTTGGCGGGCTGTCGAGATCGATGCAATTTACCTGCTACAACGCCATCGGCTTTGCAGACATCGCCAAAAACCGCATGAGTGAAGCCTCCGCACTGTTCAGCATGTTTTTCCAGCTGGCCATGGGTGTAGGCGTGACGGTGGCGGCACTGCTGCTGCGATTCTCCATGTCCTTGCGAGGTGAGGATATTCATGCGCAGACAAACGATTTTCGGGTCGCGTTTCTGGGCATCGCCGTTCTGGGGCTTTTGGGGCTGATCGATGTATTGCGCTTGCCGGCCGGTGCGGGTGAAAGTGTTCTGATTAAGGATTGATGCGCCTAAACTGAAGCGGCTGGATGCAGACCTTCGCTACCGACCAGAAGCAGCAGCCGAATATAACCACGAAAGTCGGTAAGGACACACGAGGATCAAATGGACTTCATCTTAGACGTAGTGCTCAACCAACTGGCCCATCGCATTGGCGTTTACGTACTGCGTTTGCTAAGTGGCGGCCGTTTCAAGGGCGAAAGCGGTTTTGCGTGGGGATGGGCACTGGCAGTTGGCAGCCTGCTGCTATTAGCGCCTTTCGCGGCACTTTTAGCGTGGGTCCTCTATATCAGTGGCCAGTGAGCGGATCGCCGCATGTGTCCGGCAAAGCCACCTCACCCCTCAAACCCCTCACCCGCCAGGCTTCGCTTCACACTCTCAAGGTGCAGGCGTGCGTTTTCAGCGTTGCCTATCATCATCTGCCTGCACGCCGCGCTGGCCACTTCGGTCGCAACTGGCTTCAGAGCCCGGCCGCTGGCCATCGCCTTCAATTGCACTTCAGCCGCCCGTTCCAGGTAATACAAGTCGTCCCAGGCCTCGGCAATACTCGGCCCCAGCACCAGCGGGCCGTGGTTCTTCAGCATGACGATATCCGCATCGCCTGCTGCTCTTGAAATCCGTTCACCCTCGTCATAACTCAGCGCCAGTCCGTTGTAGTTCTCGTCCACCACAAGGCGGTCATAGAATTTCAAGGCTGTCTGCCCGGCCCAGACGAAGGGTTCGCCCTCCAGCATGCACAGCGCAGTGGCATTGGGCATGTGAGTATGGAAGGCCGCGGTTGCCCGAGGATTCAGTCGGTGCAACTGGGCATGGATGAAGAAAGCGGTGGCTTCAGGGTTGCCCTTCCCCGTCACTACACGCCCCTCAAAATCACAGATCAGTAGCGAAGAGGCTGTGATTTCCGAGAACGACAAGCCGAAAGGGTTTACCAGAAACAACTGTGGATGCCCTGGGACTACGAAGGAAAAGTGGTTGCAGATGCCTTCGGCCATGCCCAGCTTTGCCGCCATTCGAAAGCATGCGGCGAGATCAACACGGGCCTGACGAATCTCGGGACTGTCCAGACTGCCTGCGATGGCTAATTCACTTGGGGAAGCGTTTATTTCAAAGCTGTGAGCCATTATCGAACGTCCTGAAGTCACCGATGGATACCTTCAAGACTAGCCAAGTCAGCCCTCAGGCCAAGGGACAGTTGCTTGAATTGCGTTGGCCAGTTTCAACTCTGACCCAACTTTTCCCGGTATCTGGCCCTACGAGCGACGCAACGTTTGTTCCTATCTTGGCACCACAGCCGTGCAGTGACGGCCCGATCATTAGCCAAGCGCTGGAAAAAAGCCGGCAGAGAGGTAGAGCATGAGCACACCTGTTACCAACGAATACGTCCACGCCCTGGATCGCCAGCATGTGTTCCACTCCTGGTCCACCCAAGGCGCCCTGAACCCACTGGTGATCGCCGGTGGCCAGGGGTGCAAACTGTGGGACTACGACGGCCGTGAGTACCTTGATTTCAGCAGCCAGTTGGTCAACACCAACATTGGCCACCAGCACCCCAAGGTGATCGCCGCCATCATCGAGCAGGCCAGCAGCCTGGTGACGGTAGCTCCGGCGACAGCCAACCTGATGCGTGGGGAAGCCGCCAAGCGCATCCTGTCCCACGCCCCGGCCAACTTCAGCAAGGTGTTTTTTACCAACGCAGGTGCCGACGCCAACGAGAATGCCATGCGCATGGCCCGGGTGTTCACCGGGCGGGACAAGATTCTATCGGCCTATCGCTCGTACCACGGCAGCACCGGCTCTGCGATCGTGGCCACCGGCGATCCGCGTCGGGTGCCGAACGAGTTTGCCCGAGGGCACGTGCATTTCTTCAACCCCTACCTGTACCGCACCGAGTTTCATGCCACCACCGAGCAGGAAGAGTGTGAACGCGCACTGCAGCATTTACGCCGGGTGATCGAATGTGAGGGGCCAGGCTCGATCGCGGCGATTCTGCTGGAGAGCGTTCCCGGTACAGCGGGCATATTGGTGCCACCCAAAGGCTATATGGCAGGAGTCCGGGCGCTGGCCGACGAATTCGGCATCATGGTCATTCTTGACGAAGTAATGGCAGGGTTTGGCCGCACCGGCAGCTGGCTGGCGCTGGACCATTTCGACATCGTGCCGGACCTGATCTGTTTCGCCAAGGGCGTGAACTCGGGCTACGTTCCAGCCGGTGGGGTGATGATTTCCAGGCCAATTGCGGAGTATTTCGACCATCACTTCTTTCCCGGCGGCCTGACGTACTCCGGCCACCCTCTGGCCATGGCGGCCATTGTCGCCACGCTGGACGTGATGGCCGAGGAAGGCATCGTCGACAATGCCCGGCAGATCGGCCACGAAGTGCTGGGCCCCGGCCTGCAGGCACTGGCGGCCAAGTACCCGTTGATCGGTGAGGCACGGGGTATTGGACTGTTCTGGGCCCTGGAGTTCGTCAGCGACAAGAAGCTCAAGACCCCACTCGCGGCGCCAGTGATGGCGCAGATGAAGGCGCAGTTTCAGGCGCGGGGTCTGCTGACATTCATTGTCGAAAATCGCCTGCACGTGGTGCCACCTTGCATCGTCAACGCTGCCCAGGTCGCGGAGGCACTGGGCATCTTCGATGAAGTAATTGGAGAGATTTGCGCCAGGCATGCACGCTGACCGGGTCTGACACATCGCAATTCGCAGCCTTCGGCAGCTCCTACAGGTTCTCCTCAGTTGTCGGAGGTTACGACGGCGATGAATGCGGTGTGCCTGACACAGCGTAATTCGCAGCCAAGAATGCACCCTGATCCCTGTACGTCCAGATGCGGCGCTGGCGCGCAGCGAAAACGTGTCCCTGTAGGAGTGAGCTTGCTCGCGATAGCGTCAGGTCAGGCGATGATTGATCGACTCACATACCGCATCGCGAGCAAGCTCACTCCTACAGAAAAATCTCATCTATTCAGAGCGTTATCGAAAGCTACGACGGCCTTCGGCAGCCTCTGCAGGAATGCGACCCCCATCAGAACCCGTCGAGCACCTGTGCCAACTGTTGGATACCGGGCTCGATTTTCTCGGCGTCGATGGCGTGAAACCCCAGGCGCATGAAATTCGTCGGCGGTGCAGGCTGGAAGAAAAACTGCGTCCCCGACTCGATCAGAATGCTTTTCTGCGCGGCCGCCCAAGCCAGCTTCTGGGTGTCCACACCCTCGGGCGTTTTCAACCAGAAGGCGCTGGAGCCACCGCTGCCCAGATGCTGGCAGCCTGTCAGCCGCTGACCGATTGCATCGCTCATGGCAGCGCGACGACGCCCGTGTTCTTCGCGAAACCGCCGCAGGTGAGCGTCGTAATGACCCTGCGCAAGAAACTCGGCGAGCATGCGTTGATTATTCAACGGCGGGTGTCGGTACATCAGGCGGCGCAGGGCACGTAACTCGTTGATCAGCTCAGCGTCAGCCACCATGTAGCCCATTCGCAGCCCCGGCGAAAAGGCTTTGGAAAGGCTGCTCAGATAAATCACCCGCCCACTGCTATCACTGGCCTTCAGTGCCGGCAGTGGATGGTTATCGAGATTGAGTTCGGCGTCGTAGTCATCTTCGATGAGAATCTGATCGTGCAGACGTATCTGTTGCAGCAACTGTCCGCGCCGGGCCGCGCTCATGGAAATGCCAGTGGGCACCTGATGGCCGGGCGTGACGTACAGGTACTCGCAATCGTTGAGGCGCGAGTCGACGACCAGGCCTTGCTCGTCGATATCCTGTTTGTGCACCTGAGCACCCTGCAGCTCGAAGATGCTCAGGGCATCGCGAAAACCAGGGTTCTCGATGGCCACCTTGATGCCGTTACTCATTAACAGAGTAGCCAGCAAGTACAAGGCATTCTGCGAACCAAGTGTCACCAGTATTTCGTCGGACCCTGCCCAGATGCCGCGCTTGGGCAGCACTCGGGTGCGCAGTTGCTCGATGAGCATTTCATCATCACGGTCGAAGCGGTCGCGCATCCAGCCCTGATCACGCTCGCTGCGCAGTGTATTGCGCGACACTTCGCGCCAGCGCTCCAGTGGAAATAAATCGCGGATCGGTTGGCCGTAGATGAAGGGGTAAGTGAAACCGCTCCAGTCGCTTGGCCGCAGCACCCCGTGCTTCAAACTGGGGAGCATCTTGAAGCGCCCGGCCCAATCCGGAGCGCGTTTTTCCTCACTGGTGTCTGTGTAGCCCGTTGGAAGGGTTCGGGTGAAGTGCGGCAAGGCGGTGCCCGAGTCGCCACCGCAGTAATCGGCATGCAGGTAATAGCCACTGCGTGGACGGCTGACCAGATAGCCGTTATCCAGCAGGCTTTCGTACACCAGGGCAACGGTATTACGCGAAATACAGAGTTGTTGAGACAGTTTGCGGCACGACGGCAAGGGTTCATCCGCCGGGAAGCCACCGCCCAGAATGGCTGATACCAGTGACTCACGCAGTTGTTCCTGGAGCCCGCGCTGATGGTCGAAATCCAGATGGAACAAGTGATCGATCATGGTCGTTGCTCCGTCATCCTTGTCACAGACCTCGGTAAACACGCTCTCCAGCCCAAGACTCCCTGGGCCCATGTCGGAGCGGATATACCAGCAGGTTACTGACTGCACGAAGCAAATAGCGCGCCATGCGCTCTGTGGTTTTTAACTGGCCAGTGGAATGTCCCGAACTGCCCCTATCGCTGTCACCGAGCGCCTCACTAAGGTTGATGCCAGCCAACGGACGTCTGCGCCAAATAAGGCGGCCCTATTTTTCGATCAATCGGGAGCAGCACCCATGAAGTCCTCAAGCAAGAGTCCCAAGACCGGTAAATCCATGAGCCTGCTGCGCAACCTGAGCCTGGCGGCGCTGGTCATGTCCGTGCCATTCGCGGCACACGCCGACCTCGACAGTGTGAAAAGCAAAGGCTTTCTGAGCGTCGCAACCGAAGATGACTACGCTCCCTTCAACTTCATCGTCGACGGCAAGCCCGAAGGTTTCCACAAAGAGCTGCTGGAAGACCTCAAGGCTTACGCCAAAGAGCAGAAGTTCGACGTCAAGCAAGACATTCTGCCCTGGACCGGCCTGCTGGCTTCGGTTTCCTCCGGCCAATATGACGTCGCCTTTACCGGAGCGCTGGTCACCGACGACCGTCTGCGGGTGTTCAACTTCGCCCCGCCCTTCGCTTCTGCCCAGCACTTCTACGTCAAGCGCGCCGATGACAAGAGCCTCAGCGATATCGCCAGTCTGTGTGGCAAGACGGTAGGCGTGCAGGCTGGCAGTGCATTGCTGGCCCGCCTGCCCGAACTGAAAAAGATGATGGAAGCCAAGAACTGCAAAATCGGCAAGGTGGTTGAATACCCGTCCTATCCCGAGATTTACGCTGACCTGGCCAATGGTCGTCTGGACTACGCCATCAACGCCCTGATTTCAGTCAACGACCTGGTCAAGACTCGGGGCGACACTTTTGCCAAAGGCATCGCAGTCTCGGGTGCCGGTTTCGCTGCCTGGCCAGTGCCGAAGAATAGCCCTGAGCTGCTCAAGTTCCTCACCGGTTTCATGGATCAGATCCGCGGCAATGGTCGCTTGGCGGCCCTACAGACCAAGTGGTTCGGCGAAGCTTTCCCGGACATGCCGAAAGAGCCGATCACCAACGTCGAGCAGTTCCACAAACTGGCTGGCATGAATTGATCACCTGAAGTGTGTTGCGTCATTGAATGCTCACTTCGCGGCTCAACCCGCGAAGTGCCAGCACCGACACACTCGCCACCCAGGACATCTCTTCGTCCAAAGCATTACAAGGACAAGCCATGAATACCCAAGCCTGGCTACTGCTGCTGGAAGGCGCCTGGACCACCTTATGGCTGTGTGGCATCGCCATCAGCATCGGTGTGGCCCTGGGTCTGGGCATCGCCTTGTTGCGCATGGCCAAAATCCCTTTCGTCGAGCAACTGCTGGTGCTCTATATCAGCCTGGCTCGCGCGACACCTTTGGTCACGCTGGTGCTGTTTCTGTTTCTGTCGGCGCCGACTTTCGGCATCAACATGAACCGCAACACCGCCGCCATTGTCGCCATGACCCTCAACACCGCAGCGTTCAATGCCGAAATCTGGCGTGCGGCATTCCTGAGCTTCTCCCGGGACCAGCGCGAGGCGGCGCTGGCCTGCGGCATGACCAGTGGGGTGTTCTTCCGGCGCATCATGTTGCCGCAGGTGATCACCACCAGCCTGCCAGGGCTGGTCAACGAAATGTCATTCCTGATCAAGGGCAGTCCGGCGGTCGCGGTGATCGGCATCGTCGAGCTGACGCGTGTCACCAATCGTATATCGGCAGTGACCTACGACCCTCTGCCCCCGATCCTCGCGGCGGCGGTGTTGTACATGCTGATCATCAGCGTACTGCTCAAGCTGCAAGGACTGGCGGAACGAAAAGCCAACCGGCTGGCCATGTGAGGAGCCATTGATATGACTGAATGGACCATTCTCTGGGAAGCACGCGAGCTGTTCTTCGACGGCCTGATGGCGACCCTGGGGTTATTCGCCCTGTCCATCAGTTGCGCGTTCGTGATGGGCTGCGTGCTGGTGTTCCTGCTGGAAGAAGGCAATCGACTGTCGAAGGTATTGCGGGTGTCGATCAACTTGATGCGCACCTTGCCATTCCTGATCCTGGCCTACCTGCTGTACTACGGTTTGCCGGAGTTAGGGTTGCGCATGAGCGCCTGGACAGCCGGGCTGCTGGCGCTGGTGATATACCACGCTGCCTACTTTGCGGAAATCCTGCGCGGCAGCCGACTGGTGCTGCCCGAGGGCTACATTGAAGCCGCCAAGGCCCACGGCTTCACACCCCTGCGCCTGTACCTGCGCATCACCTTGCCGCAACTGATGATCAAGACCCGGCCGCTGCTGGGCAACCAGTTGATCATCGCGCTCAAGGACACCGCCTTCCTCACCATCATCACCGTGCAGGAACTCACGGCAGCGGCCAATTCCGTGCAATCCACTTATTTCATACCCACTCAGGCCTTCGTGGTGGTGATCGTGATGTATTGGCTGATCAGTATCTGCCTGGAACTGGCGCTCAAGCGCGCCGGCCGGTTCGGAGCAAGAAGAGGATTCGATCATGTCTGAACAGAGCAACGGCATCCCCGCAGTGAGCATCAAAAAACTGTCGAAAAGCTTTGGCGGCATCGAAGTGCTGCGTGATATCGACCTGGTTGTAAACAAGGGCGAAGTGGTCAGCGTGCTGGGCTCATCCGGCTCGGGCAAATCCACCATGCTGCGCTGTATCAACTGGCTGGAAGTGCCAGATCGCGGCACGGTGCATATTGCCGGGCAGCGCATCGGGTTCAACGAACAGACCGGCCGCAAGATGAGTAACAAGGAGTTGGCAACCTTGCGCGCCAGAACCGGGATGGTCTTCCAGGGATTCAACCTTTGGCCGCACCTCAGCGTGATCCAGAACGTCATGGAGTCGCCGATGTACGTCAAGGGCATGCCCAAGGACCAGGCTCGGGCTATCGCTGTGGAACTGCTGGAAAAAGTCGGCCTGGCCGACAAGCATGATGCCTACCCCTTCACCCTGTCCGGCGGCCAGAAGCAGCGCGTGGCAATAGCCCGGGCGCTGGCAATGAGCCCGGAAGTGATCCTGTTTGACGAGCCGACCTCTGCGCTGGATCCGGAACGGGTCGGCGAAGTACTGCAGGTCATGAAGAACCTCTCGCGAGAGGGCTACACCATGATCGTGGTGACCCACGAAATGGAGTTCGCCCGTGCGGTCTCCGACCAGGTGGTGTTCCTGGAGAAAGGCCTGATCATCGAAAAGGCCCCGCCTGAAAAATTCTTCTGCAACCCGGATACCGACCGGGTTCGCAGGTTTCTGGAAATCTCGGCCTGACAGGCCGGGGTTGTTACTTTCTCGACCTATCCACGAGGTAATCCATGAGCAAGGTGGTCTTCATCACAGGTGCAACATCAGGATTTGGCCGGGCAACGGCGAAACGCTTCGCCGAAGCCGGTTGGTCGCTAATACTCAGCGGCCGTCGTCTTGAGCGGCTGGAGCAATTGCAGCAGGAGCTTGCCAGCAAAGTCCCGGTGCACATCGCCGCGCTGGACGTGCGCGACGCCAACGCCGTGCAACAGATGGTCGATGCGCTGCCCGAAGGATTTCGCAACGTCCACGCGCTGATCAACAACGCCGGTCTGGCGCTGGCCCCGGAGCCCGCGCAGAAGGTTGCCCTGCAAGACTGGCACACCATGATCGACACCAACATCACAGGGCTGGTCAACGTGACCCATGCCGTACTGCCCAAGTTGCTGGAGACGGGTAAAGGCGCAAGCATCGTCAATATCGGCTCGGTAGCCGGTGAGTGGCCCTATCCGGGCGGCCATGTTTATGGAGCCAGCAAGGCTTTCGTCAAACAGTTCAGCTTCAACCTGCGCTGCGACCTGATCGCCACGGGTGTGCGGGTTACAGATATTGCACCGGGCATGGCCGAGACAGAGTTCACCCTGGTGCGCACCAAAGGCAACCAGGCCGCCTCTGATGCCATGTATGGCAGCACCACACCGCTGACCGCCGAAGACATCGCCGAGCAGATTTTCTACGTCTGCACCCTCCCCGATCACATCAATATCAACCGCCTGGAAGTCATGCCCTCACGGCAAGCCTGGTCGCCGTTCGCCGTCGACAGAGACTTGTAGCAGCGATGCCCGTCTAACGGCTCAACAGCGAGACCAGCATCGTTTGCTGCGGGAGTAGCGCAACATGTTCATGGTGCTGGCATTCGTAGCCGGAGTGGTGCGTGGCTACAGCGGTTTTGGCTTTGCCATGATTCTGGCTCTGGGCCTGCTGCCCAGTCTAGCGCCCACCCTGGTGATACCGGTGGTACTGATGCTCGACCTCGTGGGCAGCGTCAGCCTGTGGCCGCGAGCACTGAAAACCTTCCACCGCCAAGTGGGTGTGCGGTTGATCCTTGGCATGTGGCTTGCGTTGCCACTAGGCTTGCTGGCACTGGCCAGATTGCCGGAGCAATGGACAGCGCCGGTCGCTGCCGGCTTGTGCTTGCTGGGTGGGCTGTTGTCGCTGATCAAGGCCCGGCCACCTTCATCGACCGACTCGCTGAGCCTGCGCTGGGCCCTGCCAGCCGGGGTGGCCTCCGGGCTTGCTACAGCAATGGCCTCGGCAGGCGGCCCGCCACTGATTGTTTACCTGCTGCGCAGTGGCTTGCCTGCCCTTCAAATACGCGGCACCGCAATCGGCTTCTTCGCCATCAGTAGCGCCAGCTCCCTCACCGTGCTGGCCGCGCTCAACGTACTGAGTCTTGCCCATCTGCAACTGGCCGCCACCCTCGTGCTGCCGTCGCTGGCTGGGAGTGTGCTGGGCCAATGGCTGTTTCGTCGCAAGCCAATGTCCCTGCAGCGTCTCGTCGGCGGTTTACTGGTAGTGATGGCGGTTGCGACGTTGGCGAGCCGTGTAATCTCTACGCCGTCATAGAGCGCTGGGCAAGCTGAGATCACGGTTGAGTTGGGTGATGGGAGCGGCGTTTGAGCCCTGACGACTCGAGTCCTTGATCGGCATCAGCAACGTCAATCGCGTCCCGCTGTTACAGGACTCGATTGGAATCGGGTTCAAAAATTCAAACTTATCCGGAAGCTCGCCCTCAGAAGAACACGTGCATCGTAACGTTGGGCCGACGTTGATCGCGATTGTGTTCCGGTATTGGCATTGAACGACCCGGGATGAGACTCCAGAAAAAGAGCTGACGAAATGAACCCGACGACACCCGATGGACGCTACTTCGTGGTCAAAGGACAGCTATGGCGTTGCTCCAACCCCGGTTTGTCTGAAGAGGATCGACAAAAATGGGTGAACGCCCTGATGCATGCGCGACGGGCAGTCAAGGCAGCAAAAGCTACAGATGATCCCAACCAGATGAAGGTGGCGAGATCAGAAGTTCAGACGGCCAAGGTCGCGCTAGGAGAGCGAGGTCCTGTCTGGTGGGAGGACGGCGCTCCCGACTTTAACAGGCAGATGGTTGGCAGCACGCCCTATGCTCGCTGGTATCAGACACTGACGTGCCCAACGCTCAAAACCTGAGGGGTGTAATTTCCATCGCATGGGCGTCGTATTCTCAAATAACTACTGCCTTGCTGATCCACAAGGCACTACCCAGGACAACATATGACCTTTTACATCTATCTTCTCGCCTGCTGCGCCGCCGCAGCGACCGGCATTATTTTCAAACCGGGAACATGGTACGAATCGCTTCGAAAACCAGGTTTTACCCCGCCGAACTGGGCGTTCCCAGTCGCGTGGACAACCATCTATCTGCTTATCGCCTGGGCGGGATATCGTCTATCGACGCTGCCGGGGAGCGAAACCGTGTTGGCGCTGTGGGCAGCCCAGATCGCGCTGAATACGTTATGGACCCCCGTGTTTTTCGGGGCGCATCGAATCGCTATTGCGCTGGCGATTCTCGGCCTGCTCTGGATTGTAGTGGCTGCAATGATCGTCATGGCCATGCAGCTGGACATCGTGACAGGGCTCATTCTCTTCCCATACCTGGTTTGGCTGAGCGTGGCAGCGGCGCTGAATTTCTCTATATTTCGGCATAACAAATGACGAAGGGTGATGTGCCTGCTTAGCCACGGCGCGCAGCGAACGCAATCGCTACTGCACCGGCAGAAAATTCATCAGCAGCAGGCTCTGAGCGTAGTTGAGGCCGATACGCCGGTAGCGCTCGTCGAGAATCTGGGCCAACAGGTCAAGCCGCGCGACTATCTTGCCGAATTCGACAGCAAAACTGAGGTTGCTGGTCGCCTCCGATATCTCATTGGAAGACAGCAGTAGCGATCCGTCAGCGTCCTGCCGTTGGCTGAGCAGCCAGGTCGCCTTCTCGATATTGCGCGCAGCGTTGCTGACAAACTGCGGGTTGATCGCATCGGTGACATAAAACGCCGTGCGCCCGCCATGTGCGGTGATGAGCATGCTGCCGATGGCGTAGATGAAGGCGCCGACCCTATCACCGCGAAATTCGGGACTCAGGGAATAACTCAGTGCCGCCAGGTCACGACGATCCCCCAGGGCAGGCAGTGATTGCCTCTGCTCAATGGCCTCGCGGATCGCCCGGGCGGCGCTGACCGCATCGGTATAACCCGATTGACGCCACTGGCTAGGGTTTCGCAGATAGAGCTTGTTCATCAGCAAATACAGGCTTTGCAAGTTGTCGTGCATGCCCAGCGTCGCCATGCGATCGACGCTGGTCTGAAAAAACTCATCCGGCTTGCCCTCACTCAATTGCCTGGCAATGTCACTGCCTTGTTGTTGGCTGCAACCGGTTGAACACAGCATGAACACCACCGCCAGCACGATCGACCGGCGCATCCAGGGGGGAATTGAAAAAGAAAGTGGGCGATCCATCGGTACCAAATCTGACTCTACTGTCTACGCAAGGGCCGCGAAGTTATGACAGTCATAGATCGGCAGAATAAACAAAAGTGCAATTTTGGCTCTGACCAGGCGATACCGAAGGCGGTAATCCCCTTGCCCTGACCATAACAACACCCACAACACCCACAACTCCTGATATTTTTACGACCCGAGGGCTTCTGACACACAGATACCGTTAGCCGCGTCATGCAAACAAAGGAAAGACCATGCAGCACGTCACGCTGAACCGTTTTTACGCCGGGCTACTTGCTCTGTTGCTGCTGTGCGTGACATTGCCAGCCTTCGCTCAGTCAACACCCCCTCCCCCAGCCGACACCGCCAGCAGTCAGGCGCCTGTGGTTAAAGAACCGAGCCTGGAAGACCTGAACGAGCAGCTCGACCAGATCCGGCAAAAAGTCACGGTCAAAGCCAATGATGACTTGCTTTCAAACTTGCGCCAGGCCGCCTTGCAGGTGCAGAAACAGGCGGACAGCCTTGTCGCCCGCCAAGCCGCCGATATCGAAAAACTGGACGATCAGCTCAATATTCTGGGGCCTGTGCAACCTGATGAGGCGCAAAGCCTGACCAGTCAACGCAAAACGCTGACCGCCCAGAAAAACGCGCTGGTCAATGATGAGCGTCAAACCAACACCCTGAGCCAATCAGCTCGTGATCTGGCCACGCAGATCTTTAGCCTGCGTCGCAGCCTCTTCGATTCACAGATCAGCACCCGAACTGCGAGCCCGCTGAGTTCGGCATTCTGGTCCACCCTGATCCGCCCCACCGACGACGATCTGGGTCGTTTGCAGGGGCTTCTGGCTGATGTCCGGGCTGTCTTTGACAGCGTGCTGTCGCCAGAAAAACGCACGTTATTCATTACCGTGCTGATCGGCGCGCTGTTGATATGGATCGTCGTACGCCGCCTGCTGGAACGCCTGCTGATTCAAGGCATGGTCCGCTGGTTGCCAGAAGGCCGCTTGCGTCGCAGTGCGCTGGCGTTGGCGGTCGGGTTATCGACCATTCTCACCATCACCGTGGCAACATCCTTGCTGCGCTGGGGCGTAGTCAGCAATGCGGTGCTCAGTAATGACGTGCTTAATCTGCTGGACCAGTTGCAGACACTGATCACCTTCTGCGCCTTTATTGTCGGCTTGAGCCGAGCGCTGTTGATGCTGCCCCACCCCTCCTGGCGTTTGCCGCAGATTCCTGACCAGATCGCTACTGCCATGGGCCGTTTCCCGACAGTCTTGGCGCTCGCGCTGATGATCATCGGCACTCAGGAGCGCATCAACAGCGTGATTGCCAGCAGTCTGGCGCTCACGGTAGCGGTCAACGGCCTGACGGCACTGGCCGTTTCGCTGGTGTTTTTCTTCGCCCTGCTGCGCTACCGCCGAGTGCGCCGCAAATATGAGCTGGAAAGACTGCCAGGCTTCGCCGGGCTGGTTCCGTTTATCGTGGCGGTCTGGGTGGGCCTGAGTCTGCTGGCGCTGTTGAGCGGTTACCTGACGCTGGCTTATTTTCTGGCGGTAAAACTGCTCTGGGTAAGCGTTGTGGCATCCACCGCCTATCTGTTGATTGCCTGCTTCGGCGACATCTGCGAGACCCTTCTGTCACCCAAACAACCGGGCGGCATGGCGTTAGGTTCGGCGCTGGGTTTGTCCGCGCGGCACCAGGCCCAGGCCAGCACCGTACTGGCGGGAATCGGCCGAACCTTGCTGTTGCTGACCGCGGTACTGCTGGCCTTCATGCCTTCGGGTTCCAGCCCTGGCGAACTGCTGCAAAGCTTCATCCAGCTGGACTTCACCAATAAATCCCTGGGTAATCTGAACATCGTCCCCGGCGATATTCTGCTGGCCCTGGCGTGTCTGGTGATTGGTCTGCTGAGCGTGCGGGTGCTCAAAGAGTGGTTTGGCGAGCGTCTCCTGCCCGAGACCAGCATGGATGCGGGCATGCAGGCCTCGCTGGTGACCCTGATCGGTTACATCGGTTTTGTCCTGGTGGTGGGCGTGGTGATGTCCACCTTGCACATCAGCCTGACCAACCTGACCTGGGTCGTCAGTGCGCTGTCGGTCGGGATTGGTTTCGGCCTGCAAGCCATTGTGCAGAACTTCATCTCCGGCTTGATTCTGCTCACCGAGCGTCCCGTCAAAGTCGGGGACTGGGTAAGCCTGGCCGGGGTTGAAGGCGATATCCGCCGGATCAACGTGCGCGCAACAGAAATCCAGATGTCCGACCGCTCCACGGTGATCGTGCCGAACTCACAGTTCATCACCCAAAACGTGCGCAACGTGACCATGGGCAATGCGTTGGGCGTGGTTGGAATCACCCTGACCCTGCCACTGGAAACCGATGTCCTGCAAATCCGCGAATTGCTGCTGCAAGCGTTTGGCGAGCATGAAGCGATACTCGACGCACCAGCGCCGTCAGTCACCTTCAAAGACCTGACCAACAGCGGCTTGATCATCAGCGCCAGCGGTTACGTCAACAGCCCACGCTCGGTGGGCGGTGCGCGAAGCGACCTGTTATTCACTGTGTTGGGGCGCCTGAGAGAACTCGGCGTCGCACTGTCTGCCCCGCAAAGCATGGTATTGATCAATGAAGGGCTGAGCAAAGAGCGGCCTGAGGAATGAACTCGCCGTGGAAACGGGATTGATTAAATGAAATGCCGTGCAGACGCATTTCGCGAGGCAGGTATCGGCCTGCTACAGCTGTGCCTGATCAGCGTGGAAACAAAAGCGTGACCGCAAAACGCAAACCCCAGCCCTGCGGCCCGTCATCGTTTCTCTCGAACCAGTATCGGGGGCCCACCTGGACCGTCAGCGGGTGTCCTGCGACTTTCAGCAGCTGAGTCACTGTCAGGTTAACGGGAATTGACCATTCGCGGGACTGCCAATCGTAGGTTGACTCTGTATTGATCCCGTAGGTGGTCAGGGTACTGGTGGTGAATGAAACGAAAGGCTGCAGGAAGGTTTGATTAACCTTGGGTTTGTCGTCCGCTGGACTGCCTTCCACCCCCCAAATGTGGTTGGCGAGTATCCCGCGAGTCCAGCCGTTGGATTGTTTGAGAGCGACTGCAGTGGGGCCTAACCCCCATTGCTCGCTGCCAAGCAGCTCATCACTGCCGGTGGGTATTAATAAAGCCGGGCCCGCACCGAGTATCCAGCCACTTGCCGTGGGCTGTTTCGGGGAAAAGAAAAAACTTTGCGTAACATCACCGACGCCCGACTTATCCGCTGCCCCGTTTGGCGCAAGGCCATGCTGGTCGATAACCGGCAGTATGGTTCGGGAAATGAGGTTCCAATCATCATTGAGCGTAAACGGCAGTACCGGCTGGATGTTGGTGACGCTGTGCATGCCCTCGCCGGTCGGCCCCATTTTCTGATCCCAGTTGTACTGCACCGGAAGGCTGTACATGGCGGCAACCGGATTCAGCGCTTTCTTTGCCAGCTCTGCCGAATCCTCAGCGTGGATTGCCGGGCTAAAAAACTGCGCAACGATCCACACCCTCGTGGCTGACATCCAGTACTTGTTAGCAATCATGTCCCTCTCCTGCCCGGTATCAAAAGGTGCCGGACCAGCGGTGCGCGGTTAAAAGCGCCAGACCATGCCACCGCCGATGACATGCAGTGCTGCGTCGCGATACTCGCCTGACACCGACTGGCCGTTGGAGCTTTTGGTCTGCTGGGTCGACATATCGCCCATCCAGATCAGCGTGTAGTTCATGTGCACATCAAGGTCTTTGTTGAGGGCGTAATTGATGCCCGTCGCGAACCGCCAGGCATCGCCCATGGGGACGTCCACGGTGCGATCGGAGTCATCAACCGCCGAAGAGTCGTAAGCCAGGCCCAGATTCCAGCGCAAGCGTGAGTTGATCTGGTTCTGGGCACCGATGGATGCGTGCCAGGTGTCCTTATACTGGCGGTCCACGCTACGTGAGGTTTCACCGGCATTGCTGTCGACCTGCACGCCGATGCTTGAGAATTCGCTCCAGTCCTGCCAGCCCAACGAGCCAAGAATTTTCCATGTCGGCGACAACTCGTAGGACGCGCTGGCGGTGACGGTCTGGGGAATATTCATGTCCAGGTCAAGGTTGTCCACGTCCAGTCGATTCAACGCGAAGTTGAGAACCGGATTGGTAATGTGCTTGAGCTCGGGCGAGTCACTGAATTCAAGCTTGACCTTGCTGGTGTAGGCCAAGCCCAGTTGAGTCCGTTCGTTCAACTGATAATGCAAACCCACGTTAACGCCCGTCCCCCAGTCGGTGTCCTTGTAGCGCAACTGGCCATCGGGCGTGTCGAGCAGCCCGAAGGGGTTATTGTTGACGGCGACCTCGGTTCGAAAATACCCATAGACAAACCGCGGCCCGATGCCCACGGACAGAGCATCGGTGACCTTGTAAGCGAAGGTCGGCTGAAGCGAAATACCGATCAGCGCCGATTCCTGAGTGAAGTACCGACCCGCCCAATCGTCGTCGTAATCCACCGCAAGACCGAAGTTGCCGTACATGCCAAAGCCAACCGTTGCACGGTCGTTGAGTTGATGGGTGATGAACAGACTGCTACCTGGCAAGTACTCAAGGGGGTTGCCACCGTTGCCGCCGTCAAAGTCGTTGTCTGCGTCGCGAGAAAAGCTCATGGCACCCAGGATCACCTGAGCATTGGCATTCACTTGCGTGCCTTTGAGCTGGGTCATGCCGGCCGGGTTATTCATCAATATGCTCGGGTCTATCGCCAGCACCGCCGCGCCTGCGTTGGCCAGTCCTGCGCCCTCTTGTCCGGCTTCGTAGATCATGATGCCGCCAGCCCAGGCAGAGCCGCCCATGCCCAGCAAACCGACTACAGACAAGGCTCTTATTGACCAGCGTGCGTTGAGCCCACTGTCAGAAACTTTCAAGTACATGTCCACGGTATAAGTCCTCTGAATAGTCGCCCCTGGCGCTGCGGTGTTATCCGTTAATACTCATGCCGGATAGAGCGGATCTCGCCACTCAACAGTGTTAAGGACCCAATGGAAGTTTGATCCTTCCGGTTGTTATTCCAGCCAGGTCATTCAAGGCGCGTTAACCACCACATAAGTAATGTCGCTGCCCTGATACTCGGGTTGATACCACGTGGACCCGCACTGCATGTACGTCACCGCGTACCTGATCACTTGCACACAATTGCTCGGCAACTGCGCCGGGCGAATAATTGCCCCTACCACCGCAGAAGTGACGGCCACTGTGGCCGTAACGGCAGCCGCAGTAGCAATCGGGTGATAGTGGTCGTCGTAGCCGAAATGACCCCGGCCATCCACATCGATATCCACGTCACGGTGATTATCGATATTGATGTTGTTCTGACTGTTGTTAACACGGGTGCGGTTGCCAGTACGGTTATGGTTGGCGGCATTGACCCGGTTACCTGCGTTGACTTGATGTGGCCGCTGAGTGTTGCGGCTCACATCCGGCCTGCTCGCCCGCTGTACATGAGCCGCTGGTGCCCGGTTGACCGACGCCCTGGCCTGCCCACGACCCCGCAGTCCAGCCTCTGCATCATCAACCATCCCGACAAAAACCATGGTTGCCGCGACCATGCAGATTAGAATGCGATGCTGCCCGATAGCCTTGTTCATCATGGTGCCCCCTCACTGGCTTTCTTCAGCGGTATAGGGACGTCACCCTTGCCTGGCACAAAGGTGAAGTTTGATGGTTTGAATGTCGCTGAAAGCTTCCAGGCGTAGACCGCCATGTACTCCGGGAAGCTTGGGTCATCGGTGGTCGTGATGACCAGTTTGCAAGGCAGCGGTTTCTCTTCGCGGGTTATCCAGAGTTGCCAGTCGACGTGTTCCTGACGGAACGCCAGGTGATCGCAAAGCCTTCCCTTGATGCTAGCCGGACCCACGTAGGCCGCGCCGGTCAGGGCATCAAGCTGCGCCTGATCGCTACCAAACAGGAACAGATCTTCCATGGGCAGCTGAACACCGTAGTACTGCTCCACCTGATGCAGCATCTCGCCAAGTGTGCCGGGTGCGTCGACCGTCGTGTAGAACTTGAGGAACGGCGAATACTGAGTGAGTTTCTTACCGTTGTAATAGAACTCGCGAGTGCGCTCATCGCCGTCCGAACGGGCAAATAACCGATCCCGCCCCTCCACCTGCAAGGTGTTGACCGAATGCATTTTAAGCTTCTGACCGCTGTCCAGAACGATGTCCCGGTCCACTTCTGCTTCCACCTGGAAGCGTGGAAGGCTGCGCAAGTGTTCGCCCATGTCCACTAACTTGGCGACCACCTGCGGGTTGACGACCGGCTTATCGACAGGCGCTTCTGCTGCGCAGAGGGCAGTCGCAACGGGAATCATCAATAACAAACAACTAATAACACGCGACTTCATGATTCGGGTCTCCGAAACCAGTCAGTGCAAAAAGATGGATTAATGAAAGGTGCGCAACCCGTGTTAGTCAACCCGGACCAGCCACCGATTCGAACCAAGAGCTATAGCGGTTAATCACTTTCGATCTATCAGCTACTCGATTTATTTAGATCTGCTATTGATAACGCCCTTGAACTGGCCACCCTGTTTCCTCCAACTAGACGCCATCCTTAACCTTTAATGCTCGCCGACAAACCAGCGATAGTAGGGATTATCGCCATCCCTGCTCATTACCTCTCGGACATCCTCTACCCAGGCTTCGCGGTTACCGTTATAGGCGTGCAGGCCCACCTCGTAAAAAAGCCTGAGCTGTTGCCATTTGTCTCTGACTGCGCCTTTGTAACCCTGCCCCGCATTTACCAGCGGCGGATCACTGCGCAGCGCCAGTAACGCGGGCAGCGTGCGGGTGATCTCCCTGGGGCGAACCCATGAGGCGTATTCAATCCGGGGATGATCATCAGTGACCGCCAGCGCGTCGCTGCCATAACGGGCCAGACCCTGTTGATCGGTGATCCAGGTGGCGAGTAGTACTTGGGCTGAATCGATACCCACTTCTCTGAGGGACAGGGCCACGGCGGGCTGCTCGAACCGCGCCTGGATACGGGCAACGTCCAGCTCAATAGGTTGCAGAGAGCCGACCAGCAACATTTCATGAAACTCGGTCGTCCACAGGGAAGCGTGCGGGAATACGTCCAGGAAACTGCTCACCAGGGAACGGCTGTCCTCGTCATTCTGGGTTGGCAATGGCAGCCATTGTGCGACCAGACCGTTTTCTTCCAGGCGTCTGGCGGCTAACCGATAGAAGTCGCTGGAGTAAAGATTCACCACCCCAGCTGCGGACGGCGGCGGCGGTTCCAGAGTAATCACGTCATAACGCTGATCGTTGCCCAACAGCTCACGTCGACCATCACGTAGGCGAATATCCAGACGTGGATCGCTGACTGCCTGATAACTCCCTTTGAACAAGGATGCCGCCGCCAGTACTTCGGGCAACAGCTCGGCAACCACCGGGCGCTGCAAATCCGCGTAGCGCAGCATTGCCCCGGCGGTGATGCCTGTACCAAAGCCGATGACCAGCGCCGAACGAGGTGTGCCGCGATGGATCAACAGCGGAATCAACGCCTGCAACCGCATATAACGCAAGGACGGCATGGCATCACCGGTATTCGAGACGCCCTGAATGTAAAGCCGATTGAATGCCCGATCGCCCTTGCCCTGCTGGACAACGGCAACAGTTCCGGCACGCCCCTCTTGATAGAAGACCAGCTTGCCCTGCCTTGCGCCCGGCATCAGATCGGCAAGGTGCGAAGGCGACAGCAGCGCTGCGATTGCGAGCGTCATTACCGCCAGCGTGATAACGGCCGCACGCATGTTGCGGCCCACTGTCGGGCCCCGCCAAACCGCGACCAGCCCGACTGCCGCAGCGATCAATGCCAGAAGGCACAAGGTACGAACAAGACCCAACGCCGGGATGAGCACAAACCCTGTCAGCATTACCCCGGCGATACCACCCAGCGTGTTCGCGGCGACTATATTCCCGACATCGCGGCCAACATGATCATGGTCAACACCCAGACGCAGCGCCAGAGGAAAGGCTGCCCCCAGCAGAGTGGTCGGCAGTAACACGACCCAGACGGTAGCGACCACGAACCGTGCGCACATCCCGGCCAGCTCACTGCCGGTCAGATTCAGAACAAACCCTTCCAGCTGCGTCTGGACCACGATCAACCACTGGCCCAGTCCGGCCAGTTGCGCCAGGGTAATCATCCCGGCGGCGGCGACCAACAGACCAAAGCAACCCCATGGATCCGCCAGACGATCCGACTTACGCGCGTACAGCGCACTGCCCAGCACCAACCCTGCCAGGTAGGTCGCCAGCACCAACGCAAACGCATAGACGCGAGTGCTCATGAACTGCACGATGGATTGCGTCCACACCACTTCGTAGCCCAAGGCTACGGCGCCCGCCAGGGCGTAAAGACCGATGCCAAGGCGCGCGCTCGGTTTCGCCGTCGCCGTGGTGTGTTCAGACCCAAATTGCGCGGCAGCCTGCGGCGTGAAAAGTGTCGCACCCAAAGCAGCAAGCAGATTGAGGAAAGCGGCGAACATCGCGCTGCCCATCAGCCCCAAGGCAGGGATCAGCACGAAGGCCGACAACAACGTTCCGCCAATTGCGCCAGCGGTATTGGCAGCGTAGAGATGCCCGCCAGCAGACCCGACCCTTCCATTGCCCGGCCCCAGGGCACGCACCATCACCGGCAACGTTGCTCCCATGAAGAACGCAGGCACACCCACAATCAGGAACGGCAACAACCACGCCAATAAACCAGCCTTGTCTTCGAGGCGCGCGAACCCCTGCGCCACATGAGCAAAGGCACAGGTCGCACCGACGCCCAGCAGCCCGACGATCAATTCCAGCATGGCGTATAAACGCACTGGCCGGCCCAGCCGGTCGGCAATGCGCCCAAAGCAGACACCCCCCAGCGCCAGACCGGCGAAAAACGCGCTGATGGCAGTCGTCACGGCGTAGACCTGCACCCCAACCACCAACGACAGTTGTTTGACCCACAACACCTGATAGATCAGCCCGGCAGCACCGGAGGCGGCCATCAACGCGCACAGCATCAGCAGCCGCGTGCGGGAAGCCTTTGAGCCTTCGAGGGCGAGGTGACGGTAACGAGTCGAGCGCGTGGCTGTGGGCATCGATCAGACCTGGCCGAATTCTGGAAGGCCCGCAGTGAGTTGCCCCACTGCGGGCAGGCACGAATGCCCGTATCACGGGCTTTTCACAGAACTATTTACCGGCTCCCGGTACGCTCAACTTCGACTCGATTCTTTTGTCCACATCGGTCCGGATCTGGTCGATGCTGAAGCTGGCGGGTCGCTGGCTCGGTGGGTAGTCGACGAAAGTTTCCAGGAATACCGCTGCCTTCGCCGTGCCCTCGAACACCAGATAGTCGTTTTTGGCCAGCCAGTCGAAATACTGATCCGAGACGACGTCAGCCCGCTCATAGGGGTCCATGCGCAAGTTGAAGAGTTTCGGAACCCGAAGGCAGACAAAAGGCTCGCTCCACACCGCAAATCCACCGGGGGCTCGCTGCTCACAGTACACCAGCTTCCAGTTGTCATAGCGCATCCCGACCAGCACGCCATCGTCATTGAAGTAATAAAACTCGTTGCGGGCGCTCTTGTCCGTCTTGCCCGTCAGGAAATCGAGCTGGTTATAGCCATCCAGGTGCACTTTGAAGTTCTTGCCTGCGATGTCAGCACCTTTGAGCAGGCGATCCTTGATCGTGGTGTCGCCCGCAATGGCCAGCAAGGTCGGGAACCAGTCCAGCCCGGAAAACATCTCGGTGGAGACGGCTCCCGGTTTGATATGGTTCGGCCAGCGGACCATGGCTGGAACCCGATAAGCGCCTTCCCAGTTGGAGTTTTTTTCATTACGAAACGGTGTGGTTGCCGCATCCGGCCATGACCATTGGTTCGGCCCGTTATCGGTGGTGTAGACCACTATGGTGTTGTCCGTCAGCTTCAAGTCATCCAGCGCCTTGAGCAGCTTTCCGACATCCCCATCGTGCTCGAGCATGCCGTCGGCATATTCGTTCCCTGGCATCCCGCTCTGACCTTGCATGGATTCGCGCACGTGGGTGAACGCATGCATCCTGGTGGTATTCATCCAGACGAAGAATGGTTTGTCCGCCTTGGCCTGTCTGTCGATGAAATTGATCGCAGCCTGGGTGGTTTCGTCGTCGATGGTCTCCATGCGTTTTCTGGTCAGCGCCCCGGTGTCTTCAATCTTGCCATCGGCGCTGGCCTTCATCACGCCACGGGGCGTGGCGCTTTTGACCAGGATATTGTTAGGGTCCTTCGGCCAGTACGGCCGCTCCGGTTCCTCCTCGGCGTTGAGGTGATACAGGTTGCCGAGAAATTCGTCGAAGCCATGGTTGGTGGGCAGATACTCATCCCGATCGCCCAGGTGATTTTTGCCAAATTGCCCGGTGGCATACCCCTGCGCCTTGAGTGCCTGTGCGATGGTGATATCCCGGTCTTGCAGACCTACAGCAACCCCCGGCATGCCCACCTTTGACAGTCCGGTACGCAAAGCGGTCTGACCCGTGATAAACGTCGAACGCCCAGCCGTACAGCTGTTCTCTGCGTAATAGTCCGTGAACATCATCCCTTCTTTGGCGATCCGGTCGATGTTGGGGGTCTTGTATCCCACTACACCGGCTGAGTAGGCGCTGATATTGGTCTGCCCGATATCATCGCCAAAGATCACCAGGATATTGGGTTTCTCCGCCGCGCTGGCGACCGAAAACCCCACTATTGCGGTCGCCGCGATGGCGAACTTCAGTATCCGTTTTCCCGTACATTTCATTGCCGTTCTCTCCAGTCGAAAACCAACTTTCGATGCCACGACTTCGTACACGAGGGGCGGCGATCCTGTTGTCGCTACCCGGTGCACCTGCGGTTTCAAGGATGGCTTTGGGCCGGATCAGCGGGGTAAACCCGGTTCCATTCTTCAGCCATATCTACCACTACCCAGTGGTCACGCGTTGCCTGGTCCAGCGCCTTGTCCAGGCGCCCGATATTGCTCTTGCGGTCGTAGGCCCATTCACGTTTAGCGTCGGTGTGATGCACCAGCCCCGCCAGCCGACGGCCTTTGCCTGCCATCGTCCACTGCAGCATTTGCAGATCGCCGTCGGAGTTGCCAAAGGCAAATACAGGACGACGGCCAATAATCGACTCGATACTTTCAGCTTTGCCTGGGCCATCGTCGTTATGGGCCAACGTCGCCTGGCGCAGGATCGAAAGCTCGCCATTAATGTCCTGGAATCGGCTGGCGAATGTGGTGCCGATCACCTGTTCTGGAGCAATCCCGTAAACCTCTTCGGCAAAAGCGCGCATGAAGGCCACCTCGCCACCCGATACGATGTACAGCTTGAAGCCGTTGTCACGCAGATAGGCCAACAGTTCAAGCATCGGCTGGAAGACCATTTCGGTGTAGGGCTTCTTGCTGCGCGGATGCACGGCCGTGGCCAGCCAGCGTTGGGCATTGGCTGTGAACTCGGCGCTGGTGATGCCGGTATGAGTCACGCCGACGATTTGCATCAAACCTTTGGTACCGGTAGCAGCCAGCGCTTGCTGGTCGTTCTCCAGCACAGCCTTGTAAGGCATTTTTTGCTTCCACTCAGGGTGCTGGGGCGCCATGCGCCTGATTTCGTCCAGGGCAAACAGCACCTCGAAATACAGCGGTTGTTCGCTCCATAGGGTGCCGTCATTGTCGAACACGGCGATGCGCTCACCGGGCGGGATGAAGTCCTTGTCGCCCTCGCGGGTCACGCTGGTGACGAACGCCTCGATCGCCTGACGTGAGGGCCCGTCCTGCCACGACGGCAATATCTCGGCCGCGTGGCTGATAATCGGCAACACCAGCAGCAAGGCAAGCAGCCAGACTCGCACTGACTGCTTATCGAGCGGATGCAGGGCGCGCATTCTCATGGAGAACCTCTTTCGTCGAGGACGGGTTCAGGGGTTTCAAGCTGTAAGTTTGTGGTGATGGTGAAGCGCTGGGGCGATATACCTTATGCAGGTCTTGCAGCGCGTGGCCCAGTTCAGGAACAGCGTCGGGACCAGATCCCGAACGGCCGTAAACCCTTTCAAGGCAGTGCTGAAGCCGCTTGATGAAGGATGCGTCGTGCTCCATCAGAAAACTGCCCAGATCAACATGCCCCGAACTGCGCCGGACCCACAGATACAGACCATCGAGCCTCAGTGGCCGCGACGTGATCTGGCGACGCGTCAGTTGCCAGGCGTAATCCGCCGAGTCCAGCCAGGCGCGTCTGCGTTGCTCGTGCAGTTGCCGCCAATCGGCCATGAGCGAGCGGGCCCAGGGCCAGAGGAAGTAGACAGATAGAGCACCGACTAGCAGCGCTGCCAGGAGCACCAACCAGTGACGAGCAATGCTCACCTGAGCGCTGTGCTTGAGTGCGCGTAGGTCTTCGGCCACTGAGAACGGCGCCTGATAACCCGCGCCAGCTTGGACCCCAACAGTGACTTCCGGGACCGATGCCACATGCATCTTTTGATCCACCGAACTCCACCAGCGCAGCTCGATGGCGGGCAACTGAAAACTGCCCTGCTCGGAAATCCGGTAGATAACGGCGTCTTCCCGCGCCCCGCCACTGACCCCGCCGCGCCCGTCGTTTAGCGGATGCACAGTGGGTGGCTGGACATAACGGTTCAGGCCTTTTACCGGCGCAAAAACCGTAGCCGGAATCAACATTGCTTGTCCACCGACAGCGCGAATTTGCACCTGGCGGGTGAGGCTATCGCCTACCCGAAGTGGCTCATGGGAGGTGCCGATTTTCTGGGTGAGCTCCACCTCTTGCGCCACCAGCACCTGTTCTTCACCGGTAACCCCAGCCGGTTGCACGGCAGTGAAACGCAGCGCCGGCGTGTTCACTTCCACCGTGCCCTGGCCCTGCCCTGGCGTTACACGAAGGGTCAGCGCCGGAATCTGGTACTCCTGAGCATACTGGGGGGTGATCTGGTAGGCGTAACGCAAGCCGAAGAGACTCGTCCCCCCCTGCTTCTCGGTCAGATGCAGCGCCTCACCGCCAGGCGCAGCGACCACTGCGCCATCCAGAACCAGGGTTGGCAATTCAGGGGGTGAGCTGAACCAGGTATCCACCAGCACATCTATCTGCAATGCCACAGTGCCGCCGACCACGGCTTTATCGGCATTGAGCAATTCGGCGCGCGCTATGACCCGGGGCGTGACCTGAGGCGCGGCGTACGTCAGCGCCGGTAGCAGCAACAGCAGGCCCAGCACTATGCGGCTCATTGTGGGTCCTCGCTGCCAGCGCTTTGTAGCAGGAATTTTTGTTTGAGGAACATCGCGGGCGACGTCGTCAGATTGTCCAGCCACTGTTGATCCGAACTGGCCCTCTTGACCTTGGTTTCAATCTGCTTGCCGCCCTTGCCTGTATTGTCGAATTTGACCTCATCAGGTTTTTCATCCGGCGGTCCTGCCTGCTGCTGGTCGTCGCGATCCTTGAGCAACGCCTGAGCCAGCGCCAGGTTAACCGTGGCTTCGGGAAACGCCGGTTGCAACTTCAAGGCATGCTCGTAGGCAGCAATGGCTTCGGAAAAATGAGACAGGCGCACGTGACTGTTGCCCAGGTAAAAATACGCGGGCGCCGTGTCCACTTCTGCAAAGCTGGCCAGTGCCGCCTGGAAATCCGCGGCCTGGTACGCGGCGATTCCTTTCCAGTAAGGGTCGCTGAAAAGCTTCGCCGCTTGTGGGTACTGGTGATGCTCGAACGCCCAGCGGCCTTGCTGATCCGAAGTGAAAAAGGCGTCGGCCAACGTGCTCGCATAAACCGAAGGCGACAGCGAGCCAGCGCCGCACGTGAACAACAGAACGGCGAGCCAATGGATACGCCAGCCACGCCGAATGGTCAGCAAGGCAATCAGCAGCACGGGCCAGCACAGCCAATACCCGGCATCTTTCCAATGCAGCACATTTGCGTCATCGGCAGCCGCCTGAAAGTGCTGCTGGGCGTGCAACTCGATCCAGTCAAGATCGTCATTATCAAGCGTCAGACTGCCCAGCGGGGCATCCGCTGCCTTGGACAGTCGCTGCAATGCCTCGGCATCGAAATGGGCCAGTACCGGCCGGCCGTTGTTATCGATGAGTGGCTGTCCATCGCGACCGCTGATCACTCCGCCATCCTTCATACCAACGGCCATGACCAGCACCTGCAGGTCACTGCCAGCCAGACGCTGCTCGATCATGGGAAACTGTTTTTCATCCGCCCCATCAGTGACCAGCAGCAACGTGCCCGGAGTATCAGACCCCAGCAGACGCTTTGCCTCGTCGATCACGCCGAGTACATCCTTGCCTGGCGCTGTAATCAAATCACTGCTCAATGCCTGCAAATAGGTATCGAGCAGCGCTGGATCTTCAGTGGCGGGCATGACCAGATGCGCGGTCCCCGCATAAGCGATCAATGCGGTGCGTGCACCTGCACGGCGCTGGATCAGGTCGTGCAACTTCTGTTTGGCGGCACCCAGCCGTGACGGTTGAAGATCATCGGCGTCCATCGACTGCGATAGATCCAGTGCAATGATCAGCGGTGCGCGATTCTCCAGGAAGTCGGGGCGATCCTGGCGCCAGGTGGGGCCAGCAGCTGCCACACCGCCCGTGATCAGGATGGCCGCAAACAGATAGACAGGACGCACACGAGGCTGGACTTTGGGGGTGATGACCAAGTGAGTAATCAGGTGAGATGCGATCACGCCATTGAGGCGTCGTGACAGATCATGGCGACGCAACCACAGCATCGGCAACAACACGCCGGGAAGAATCAGCAGCAGCCACAACGGGCGCAAAAAATGAAATGCACTCAGATCAATCTGCATTTCAGGCCTCCGCTCGTGTGCGGTTCGACGCACTTGAAGCCATGCGCACCCAGAACACCGCGAACAACTGGCACGCGGTCAAAAACAGCACACCCAGCCCCAGCGGAATCCAGAACAGATCGCGCTTGGGTTGATGGCTGAACGTTTTCACTTCGTGCGGCGTGATCTGATCAAGGGTCGCGTAAACCTGTTGCAGCGCTGTTCGATCCCTGGCCTGGAAGGCACGCCCCCCGGTCGTGCGGGCAATGACTTGCAGGGTCTGCAAATCGACCTTGGCCTCGCCACTGCCTTGGGGGTCGCCGATTCCGATGGTGTGAACGACGATGCCCCGCTCACTGGCCATCTTGGCTGCGTGACCGGGGCTGATGGCGCTGCCGGTGTCATTGCCATCGGTCAACAGGATGAGCACCTTTTCCTGCTCGTGGGCCTGATCAAGCAGCTTGATCGTCAGACCTATCGCGTCACCCAGCGCGGTATTGGGGCCCGCCATGCCAATCCGGGTGTCCTCCAACAGCAGCAGGAGGCTGGCATGGTCCAGGGTCAGGGGTGCCTGGGCATAGGCCCCCGTGCCAAATACGATCAGGCCGATCCGGTCGTCCTTGCGCTGCGCAATGAAGTCACGCACCACCGCTTTCACTGCCGACAGCCGATCGATGAGGCGCCCATCAGGGGCCGTGTAATCCTGGGTCTGCATTGACTGCGAGATATCAAGGGCAAGCATGAGGTCGCGGATCGGTTGCTCACGTACCAAGGGCTTTTCCACCAGCACGGGTCTCGCGCAGGCCACCAACACCAGCATCCAGACCAGTAAATTAAGGGGTAACTGCCATCGGCCCTGACTGCCTGCGCTGCCCGGCTTGTGTCCTACTGCCTGAGTCATCGCCTTGAAAAAGGGTACCCGTAAAGCGCTGCCCGCTTCCCGATATTCGGCCTGCCAGCGATAAGCCAGCCAAGGGAGCGGGATAAGCAGAAACAGCCATGGGTATTCAAATTGCCACATGGTGAGCCTCGATCCATCGCCGACACAGGCTGAGTAATTCACGCAGCTGTTCAGTCTTCAGTGCAGCCACACGCTCGCTGGGTTGATAGGCCAAGTCAGCGAGTTGCCTCGCCAGATCACTCGGCATCGACAACGAAGCATGGCGTTGCAGGTAGAGCTGCCATTGTTCACCGCGCAATGAAGCTACCTGTTCATGGCCCGGAATCGACAGCGCGACCCGTTTCATCAGGTCAGGGATTTCACGCACAGCAGCCACACGCTGGGGCCGATTCTGGAAATGTGGATCGAGATATTGCTCAATGTGTGCCAGTCGGATCAGTGCCTCGCGCCGATAGCGACTACGCTGCCAGCGCAGGCGCCGCCACAGGTAGAGCGTCGTGATGACAGCCATCAGCAGCAGCGCCAGAAGCACCCAACCCCAAGTCTGAGGGATATAACTGAAACCCGGTGCGGACAGCGGTAGCTCGCGCAGTTGACCGATGTCCGGGGTCGTATGGACGGTCATCAGGATGCTCCTCGTTCACGGCCGAGGGCCCGGCGCAACTGGACGATGGTGTCCTCGGCGGTACTGAACAGCATCAGCGGTATCTGGCTGCGCTTCATTAAATGCGCAATGTCGTCGAGTCGTCCTTCGAGAAACTCGCTCAGGGGGCGACTTACCTGCCGCTGCGCAACATTCAGGTCCAGCTGGGTCTGGCCCTGAGTCACGGTGATTGTCCCTCTACCCGGTAACGCCATCGCCAATGGATCGAACACCTGCAACGCCAGTACGTCGTTGTGAGCACGAAGTTGACGCAGCAACGACAACGTCTCAGCAGTGACACCCGAGAAGTCACTGACGAGGCAGATCAGGTAATCATGAGCTGCGTTGTTCAGGCATTTGCGCAACACCTGGTCCAGAACCAGACTTTCAGCGGCTTCCAGCCGCGTAGCGTCCAGCGCGTGGTTGAACTGCACGATCATTGAGCACAGCGCCTGAACCCGTGACCGGCTGCGCAGTGGCCGAATCATCTCGACGCGCTGGTCGTCGAACACCATGCCGCCCACCCGGTCGCCCGCCTGAAATGCGATCCAGGCCGCCAGCGCTGCTACTTGCGCAGCGGTGACTGACTTCGAGTTCAGACGCGAGCCGAAGAACATGCTCATGCGTTGATCCACCGCCACCAGCGTCGGCCGGTCACGTTCCTCCGTGAACGTCCTGATGAAGGGTTTGCCGAGGCGCAATGAGGCGCGCCAGTCCAGATGTCGCAGATCATCACCCGGGCTGTAGTGACGTAACTCATCGAAACTCAAGCCGCGCCCTCGCAAGCGCGAAGCGCGGGTGCCGGACAACACGCTCGCCACCGGCTGCCGGGCCAGAAAGCTCAAGCCACGGGCACGCTGTTCGAGCAACATCAGTTGATCGAGGGAGACATAGACATGCCCGTCCGCAATGGACGGCGATCGCTGTTGCATCATCGAGATCCTTTCAGGCCGCAATTGCTACCTTGTCCAGGAGCCGGTCAAGGACTTGATCGGCGTTCACGCCATCGGCCACGGCGTCATAACTCAATATCAAACGATGACGAAGGACCGGATGGAGCACGGCCCTTACGTCATCGGGAGAAACAAAATCCTGCCGGTTCAGCCACGCATGTGCTCTGGCAGCCCGGTCCAGAGCAATTGCGCCGCGAGGACTTGCACCGACGTTGATCCAGCGGCCCAGATCGGCATCGAACTCAGCGGGCTGGCGCGTTGCGTTGACCAGATCAATCAGATAACGGTCGATGGGCTCGGCGACATGGATACCACTGACCTCTTCTCGCGCGGTGAAAATCGCCTGTTGTTCCAAACGTCCGGGGGATGCCGATGACCTGTGTGCCAGCGCCTCTTCAGCGCGCACCAGTTGCAGCACGGCTACCTCATCCTGCGCACTGGGATAATCCAGCCGCAGCTTCATCAGGAACCGGTCCATCTGCGCTTCCGGGAGCGGATAGGTGCCCTCCTGTTCGATGGGATTCTGGGTGGCAATCACCATGAACAGCTGCGTCATGGCATGGCTTTCACCGGCTACCGTGATCTGCCGTTCTTCCATGGCTTCCAGTAATGCCGCCTGCACTTTGGCCGGTGCCCGATTTATTTCGTCGGCAAGGATGACGTTTCCAAATAACGGACCGGGTTGGAACCTGATCTGGTTACGGCCATCGACCTGCTGAAGTATTTCCGCGCCGGTGATATCCGATGGCAACAAGTCGGGCGTGAACTGAATGCGGCTCATCTTCGCTTCGATTTGCCTGGCGAGCGCCTTGACCAGACGCGTCTTGGCGAGGCCAGGCAGACTTTCCAACAGCACATGGCCGTCGGCCAGCAAACCGATCAGCAAGTGACGAATGACCTCGGACTGGCCGAGGACACTCTGGGCAACTTGGGCCTCCAGCTCTACCATCTGTTCGCGCGCACTCACATCAACAACCTTCCTTTCGTAGCTGGACCTGATACCCGTGTCGAACGGGCGGATGAAAACCATCTAAAAGTAGTATTTCCTGAGCACACTAACTTCGGACTTTGCTTAAACTAACCGGCAGCAGGTCGAAACTATAGCCCTGTATTTTTTCCTCAATAGATAAAGTCCTCTATAAAAAACGTGCATTTAGAACGTTCTTACGCAGTAGCATTTTGCACCCATTTTTATCCCAAAACGCTCTGGACCGGGACTTATATATGAAGCTTTCCTATTGATCCATCCCGGAAGAACTTAACAGCCAGAAGGTTATTTCGATTTCGTATAAACACCTGATTCAGGATAAATACTGACACTCTCCTCGCCGATGAGCGCTCACACGGAGTTTGATAGTGGCGACGGTGATGTGACTGAACTACTGTTGTGGGCAAATTTGCTTAAATGTTATTTCCACTAGCGTTCCAGGAATGTGCGCCCGGTATGCACCGAACGCTCGACAGGTGCTCGCGGAAATGGGTGCAGGAATGCCAAAGAAAACCAGACACTCCCGCCCCACGGCAATGCCTCGGAAACCGAGTGCAATCATCAGCCGCCTTTATCCGGTCTTCATCGCTGCCTTGCTGGTGACTGCACTTGCGCTGGGTTATTTTGCATTGCGCTCGTCCCCTTCGGTTCAGGCTCCTTTGCCAGCCACAGCGGTGGGACAGGGCTCTCAGCCCCCTACTCCGAAAACAGTGAAAGCCGTGCCAGCCCCACCGTCCAGCATGGTTGACGAAGCACAGTGCGCGGGCTGCCACACCGCACAAGCCAAAGCCTGGCAAGGCACCCATCACCACCTCGCCATGCAGATCGCGAATGCTCAGACGGTCCTCGGCAACTTCGACTCGGTGACGTTCACGGACGATAAGGAAACCACCCGTTTTTTTCGTAAAGGTGAGGATTTCTGGGTGAATGCATCCGACGAAACGGGCGCACCGCAGGATTTCAAAGTCGCCTATACATTTGGCGTCGCGCCACTCCAGCAGTATCTGCTTGAAACCAACGGCGGCAGATTGCAAGCGTTGGGCGTGGCGTGGGACATCGAGAAAAATCGCTGGATGCATCTCTACCCCGGTCAGGGCGTTGACTTCAAGGACCCGCTGCACTGGAGCAAGCCAGCGCAAAACGCCAACTTCATGTGCGTGGAGTGTCACACCACCGGGTTCAGACGTAACTTCGACGCCGCTGCCAACGCCTTCAACAGCCGCTGGAATAGCCTGGGTGTAGGCTGCCAGGCCTGCCATGGCCCGGCCTCTCAACATTTGCTCTGGGCGGGTCGCAACGCCAATACCACTGAAAACAGTGCCGAATACACTCACTCCGGCTTCGACATGGACCTGCGCCAGACCAGCAATGTCCCCGAGGTGGAGACATGCGCCCGGTGCCATGCCCGTCGTGCGCCTTTAAGTGACGATCAAAAGCCAGGCAAGCCCCTCATGGATGCCTATCTGCCCAGTGCACTGCCCAGGGACCTGTATGAACTGGACGGCAAGATCAAAGGTGAGGTTTTCGAGTACGGATCATTCCTGCAGAGCAAGATGTTCGCCAAAAATGTGCGCTGCAGCAGTTGCCATGATCCCCACAGCAACACCCTGAAGGCCGAGGGTAACGGGCTGTGTCTGCAGTGCCATAATCCGGCGGGCAAGACCACTGTGCAAAGTGTCGACGGCGCGGGGCTGATCGCAAAAAACTACGACGCCCCCGAGCACCATCACCACCAGCCCGGACAACCGGGCGCCCAATGCGTGGACTGTCATATGCCGGGCAAATTATTCATGGTCAACGACTTGCGCCATGATCACAGCTTCACGATTCCGGACCCGGCCCTGGCCCAGAAAATCGGCTCACAGGACGCCTGCTTGAACTGCCATCGCGACCAACCTGCAGACGTGATTGCCGAGAAATTCAAGCAGTGGTACCCGGAGTCCAGCAGTCCGACGAAACGCTACGCCGAAACGCTGTGGAAAGTCCGCGCCGGGCAACCGGGGGCAGCCAAGGCGCTGTTCAGTCAACTGGACGCGCCCATGGTTGCCGCTATCCGCAGAGCCACGCTGATCAATGAACTGCCGGTATTTCCCAGCCAGACGGCGCTGGATCTTAGCAGCACGGCGCTCAAAGACGCTTCGGCGCAGGTTCGTGAAGCGGCCGTCAAAGTGATCGGTGCCCAACTGCCACTCGAACAGCGCCTACCGGTACTGGGGCCGATGCTTAAAGATCCCGTTCTTGCGGTCAGGATCGCCACGGCCAGGGCGCTGGTCGGAGTGCCGGGCGGCACAGGTCCTTACCAGCAGGCCTTCGACCAGGCTATCGGCGAGTACGAGCAGGTCCAACTCAGCTTGCAGGAGCGTGCAGAAGCCAACCTGAATCTGGCGCTGCTCTATCAGGCGACCGGTCAATCGGAAAAGGTGGAGCGCTGCCTAAGGACCGCCATCGAACGAGACGCAGATTTTCTGCCGGCCTGGATAACGCTCGTGCAGTGGCTGGATACCCATCAGCGCTCCGAAGAAAGCTGGAATCTACTCACTACAAAGCTGGTGCAAAATCCCGATGCAGCCTTGCTCCACTTCACCAAAGGGCTGGCGCTGATCCGTCGTGCCCAACCTGCCGAGGCGCTCAAAGCGCTCCGCGAGGCTAATCGCCTTGAACCGGAGAATGCCCGGTACGCCTATGCGCTCGCGTTGACCTTTCAGGACCAGGGCGACACAGCCAATGCAACCCAATTGCTGGAAGCCGCCCTGGACAAGCACCCGCAAAACCGGGACGTGCGCCTGGCGTTGATCGCTCGTTTGCGTGACGACGGCAAGGTTGCTCAGATGAAGGCCCGCATCGAGGAGCTCAAAGCCATCAATCCGGGTGACCCGGTGCTGGAAGCTGGTCGGGCCCCATGACGCAAATGCCCTCTCGCGAGGGCATTTCTGCTGCGACCGTCAGGCAGGGCGGCGTGCGTAGGGGGCAAGGACCGCGTCACGCTCCATGACCATGAGCGTGTTTTTGTAAACCTGCTCGCCGGTATCGGCACCGGCGGTGAATATCTCGGAAAAGTGCTGGTGGGTGATCCTGGCGAAATGAGCCCGATCCCCGGCATCGATCCCCAAGAGCACGGCGTAGGCATCCAGCGCTTCGCCCTGGCCGCGGGCCATATCTTCGGCGATCGTATCGAGCATCCCGTTCATGGCCAATACCGACTTGCCTCCATAACCCAGGGTGGCGTTCTTGTTGCAACCGTTGGTACCGGAGGTCAGGCCAAAGGTCGCGTTGCCGGAGGTGCCGTTGGTAGTCGTGGCGAGTAAATGAGGCGCCAGGCCATTATGCCCCTCGAACACCATATTGCCCCAGCCACACCCGTTGCCCCCTGCCTGATCCGCTTGTGCGAGCATACAAACGGCACCAAGAACCCCCACTAGCGCGCCTTTCACAATCAGTAACTGTCTCATTTGCTTATTCCTTTGATCGATTGGAATGATTGCAAGTAGCCCGTACTTCTCGTGAGAGCAGCAAAAGGGCTATAGGTGTTTTAGGCAAGATATCCCCGACTTTCAAATCCAGACACGCAATGGGTTATAACGAAAATCGCGTATAAAGCTGCCGCTCAGTAACCAAACCAACTTACACCGTCATGCAACTATTTTTTCGTCCTTGCTCAAGGAGCTGTTTATTTGCGACTAGAGTGTCGCTAGAGCAATTAAAAGAGCTCATACGCTACAGGGCTAAGTTTCCAACAACGCTGATCCCCACGGCTATACGCGTGTCACGCTGAGGTTGTAACAGCCTTCAGGAGCACATCGACGATGTTCAATAAACCTCTACCGCAGACTATCGCCGTTCTGACGAGTTTGTTCTCAGCAGCCGTTGCGTACGCAGACGACGGAGGTATCAGCTTCTGGCTTCCTGGTCAGTTCGGGGCCTTGGCGGCGGCACCCACCGCGCCTGGCTGGAGCCTGCCGGTCATCTACTACCACGTCAGTGCCAGCGATGACAAAAACGCGACTTCTGCACGCGCGGGACGCACGGTTGTGGGCCTGGATGCAGAGGCCGACCTGCTATTTGTCAGTCCCACCTACACATTTGCGACTCCAGTGCTCGGAGCACAAGCAGCGATATCAGCTGTGGCCGCGGTCGCTCGATCGGATGTCAGCGTCGACGCTACGCTCACCGGCCCGCGTGGCCGCAGCTTTTCTGGTGGCACAGATGACAGCCTCAAGGGCAGCAGCGATCTTTATCTGCTGGGCACCATGAAGTGGAACTACGGCGTGCATAACCTCATGGCTTACACCATGGGTAATCTGCCGATTGGCGCCTACGACCCGGATCGCCTGGTCAATATCGGGCTGGGTCATGCGTCACTCGATGGGGGTGGCGGATACACCTACTTCGACAAGACCAATGAGTTCTCCGCTGTTGCGGGCATCACCTACAACTGGGAAAACACCGATACCCGATATCAGAACGGGGTCGACGCGCACATCGACTTGAGCGCCTCGCACTTTGTCACCGCGCAGACTCACTTGGGGCTGGTGGGCTACTACTTTCGACAATTGACCGGCGACAGCGGCAGTGGCGCGGTGCTGGGAGACTTCAAATCCAGGGTCGCCGGTATCGGCCCCCAGGCGGGACACTTCTTCAAAATGGGCGACGAGCTTTGGTATGCCAACCTGAAGGGATATTACGAATTCGACGCCAGCAACCGCCCTGAGGGTTGGAATATGTGGCTGTCGCTGGTGATACCGCTTTCAGGAAAGGACTAAGAGCCTTCCAATCACCTTTCGTCAAACGCGGGGAGGCAGACGGTGCCGGGTATTCTGCTGACTGACCGCTTTCGGTCGGAGTCGTCAGCCAGCCTGAAGTTGCAGCATGGCACTTACTCGTTTCATCGATTGCCAGCCTGACTAGATAAATAGAACGAAGGTGGCCGACCCAGCACTCTGCGGAACATCGTGGCAAACGCAGCGGGACTGTCGTAGCCCATCTCCAGAGCGATGGTGGTCACACTGTGGCCTTCGGCTAGTCGGGCAAGGGCTAATACCACGCACGCCCGTTGCCGCCACTGCCCAAAACTCAAGCCGGTTTGCTCTCGAAAGAGACGATTGAACGTGCGCAAACTGATGAACAGCGACTCAGCCCAGCGAATTGGCGTTACGTTGATATCCGGTGTCAGCAGGAAAGTTTTGCAGATGGCTAATAACCGCTCGTGCGTCGGCATGGGGATATGGAGCGCGAGCTGATTCGCCCGCTGTATTTCATGTAACAGAAGCTTGATCAGGATGCCGTCTCTGCCCTCTTCCTCGTACTCCAGAGGCATATCCACAGCTTCGTGAAGCAGGTTGCGCATCAACGGGCTGACGTCGATCACCCGGCAGCGTTCTTCCGTGACCACTGACTCAGCGGGTTCGATGTACAAACTGTGGGTGGTTACGCCGAGGAACAAAACCTCATGGGGCACCTGTGGAGGTATCCATACCGATCGTTGTGGAGGCACTACCCAGGTTCCGAGACTTGTCGTCACCTGCATCACCCCCTTTGATCCGTACAGTAACTGGGAGCGCCTGTGCGTATGCATCGGTAAGCAATGGCCATACTCGTACTCTGTGCGAACAGCGACGACGGCGCGTGGGGTGGCGTCCAGAACGGCAATAGAGGCGTTGTGCATCGTCAAGATCCATGAAGCTTGGCCGGAACGAAAACACGTTAGGCTCGTTCGCGAAAGTCCATCCAGTCAGGCGCGATTAAGATGCCCGCTCAACGAACATTGAGCAATGGATATTACTGGATGAGCCTTTTGATGTTGGCGGTACTGGGTTGCATGACCGGGGTCACCACCGTTCTGTTTGGGTTCGGTGGCGGCTTTGTCGTAGTGCCTTTGGTTTATCACCTGCTGATGTCCAGCTACTCACCTGGTGAGGCGGGTCATGATGCAGCGATGCAAATTGCGGTTGGCACGTCCACGGCAGTCATGGTGGTCACCGCGTCGCTGGCAACATTCAAACAACGCAGTGCAGGAAAACTTGTCGGCGGTTATATCTGGCCGCTGGCGGGTTACATCGCACTCGGTGCAGTGGGCGGGGCAATGCTGGGTAGCGCGATGAGCAGTGACGCTGTCCGGGTAGCTTTTATCGCTTATCTGGGCCTGACCATTGCGGACTGCCTGTTCAGGGATGGGTTTCTACAAACCGCCGCGCCAAGCAAAGGGCAACTCCAGGCCGCGCCCTTTAGAGGCATTGGTATCGGCATCGTGGCGACCATGCTGGGCGTCGGTGGCAGCGTCATGACGGTTCCACTGCTGCGCAGGTCAGGCCTGAGCATGGCTCAATCGTCAGCCTTGGCCAACCCTCTCAGCATCCCGGTGGCGTTAACAGGATCGTTGATGTATGGGGTGACAGGGCAACTGGAAAGCCAGGGAATATCCAGCGGTTTCCTGGGGTATATCTATCTTCCCGCGTTCGTCTTGCTCAGCGTCGGTTCATTGATAGGCGTGCGCCTGGCATTACCCCTCGCGGGCAGGATGCCTGACAGACTGCATGCACGTATCTATATCCTGCTGCTGGTGCTTGTGGGACTGGCGCTGGCTTTTAAGTGAGCGTAGATGTTGGGGGTTACTCCTGGCGCGGGCGCCGATCAAATGAATCCGAAGTAACGCTTGATGGTGCGCCACGCGTTCCTGAATGAGCCGTGGAGCTGCCAGAAGCGGTCATCTCCAAAACCTTTGCCCAACAATTGCATCCCGTAACATTGACATAGCGACTGAGGAGCTGACTGAGTGACTCCCCTGTCTCCTTCTTCTCAAATAAAACCGCACACGCATCAGCTTCAGGCGTGACCATATTCCTCCAACTCTCTACAATCCGCCGATACCGGAACGCATCCGGACTTTTCCGGAGAGCGGGATGGAGCTTCAACGACGCAATAACGTGACGGTTTCAGGCGAGGGTCCTGCAACCCTGATTTTTTCCCACGGTTTTGGTTGCGACCAAAGCATGTGGCGATACCTGGCGCCGGATTTTGCAGATCGTTTCAGAGTCGTGCTCTACGATCTCACAGGCGCTGGCGGGTCGGATCTTGCAGCCTACAACTCTTCCAGGTACAGCTCGCTGGCGGGCTATGCCGAAGATCTCGCGCAAGTTGTCGAACAGTTTGCCGTCGGGCCGGTGATCATCGTCGGGCACTCCGTCAGCGCGATGATAGGGGCCTTGGTTGACAAGCAATCTCCCGGACGTATCGCGGGCCATGTGATGATTGGGCCTTCGCCCTGCTATATCGACGCTGATGATTATGTCGGTGGCTTCACCCTTGAAGATGTCCATTCTCTATTGGATACCCTGGACCGCAACTATCTGGGCTGGTCCAGCACCATGGCACCGGCCATCATGGCCGCTCCGGGCCAGCCGGCATTGGGTGTAGAGCTGACCAACAGCTTTTGCCGAACGGAGCCGGAAATAGCCACGCAATTTGCGCGCGTAACGTTCCTGTCAGACAACCGCGCCGACATCAAAGGTATGACCACACCGACGCTTATCATCCAGTCAACCGACGACATGATCGCGCCTGTTGAAGTGGGTGAGTATCTGCACGGCATATTGCCCAACAGTTCCCTGTATCTGGTGGAGAACGTAGGCCATTGCCCTCATATGAGCGCGCCCAGCGCCTGCTTCGAGGCCATGGACCAGTTCCTGCAACGTTGGCTGAACACTGCTCATGAGCAATGATCGGCCGCTGCTGCCCGACCCCGAAGTTCTGTTTGCTGGTGCGCCCTGCGGCCTTGTGGTTACTGAGGAAAACGGCACCATTGTTCGCGCCAACCTTACCTTTTGCAGTTGGATCGGCTTCAGTGAGCAAGCACTGCTCGGACGGCGCTTTCAGAGCCTGCTGACCATGGGTGGAAGGATTTTCCATCAGACACACTGGGCACCTCTGATGCAAATGCAAGGTTCAGTGGCAGAGGTCAAGCTCGACGTGGTTCACCATGACCGCCACGTCATTACCATGCTTCTCAATGGTGTCAGGCGCGAGCATGCCGGCGGCTGTTTTCACGAGCTGGCACTATTCAGCACAATCGATCGCGACATGTATGAGCGGGAGTTGCTCAACGCCCGAAAGGCTGCCGAGCAATTACTCGCCGAGAAATCCGAGGCGGAAAGCGCGCTTCAAGAGGCACAGGAAGAGCTGCAGGTCGCCTACCGCAAAGCCCAGCAACGTGCCACGTTTGCCGAGCAGATGGTGGCCATCGTCAGCCACGATCTGAAAAATCCGTTGACCGCAATCAAGATGGCCACGCAAATCCTGGGTCGGGGTGAGCGTACCTCCCGAGAAACAACGATGCTTGGGCACATCAGTCAGTCGGCTGATCGGGCAGAGCGGATGATTGCTGACCTTCTGGATCTGGCCCTGGTACGCGTTGGTCAGGGACTGGCCGTTACCCGTGCGCCGGTAGACCTCAAGCAGTTGGCAAGACAATGTGTCGACGAGCTGCAAGTGGCATTTCCGGCTGCCAAGTGGATATACCAGGCTTCGGGTGACGCTATCGTGATGCTTGATGCAGATCGCATACATCAGGTGATTGGCAATCTGGCCAGCAACGCAGTGGCCTACGGCGATACCAGCCAACCTATCATCGTGACTTGCCGCACCGAAGCTGACAGCGCAGTGCTTTGTGTTCAGAACTTCGGCGTCCCTATACCCGAGTCAACCATGTCAGCCTTGTTTGAACCCATGACGCGAGGCGCACCCGAATCGGGTGACGTGCGCAGCATCGGGTTGGGGTTGTTCATCGTCAAGGAAATTACAACCGCCCACGGTGGCAATATCTCGATTCAATCCACCGCAGAAGGCGGGACAGTTTTTACGATGCAATTTCCAAAGCATGGACCGCACTAAACGCCAGTAGCGCTTGGCTGCATGCTTGCGTACATTGCCAACTTACCTCCTCGCCAATCATCGCAGCCCATCACAATCCCTGTAGTCACAAGATTGACTGGCGACAACTGGATGACGATTTCTTGGTAGGCTCAATTCACGTCTTCGCGGGGAGTTATTCCGGTGCGAATTCTCAGTCGGTGGTCATTGATGGCCCGAGGGTGATAAACACCAGGACGCAAGCAGCATGCGTAGTCGCCTATCTCTAAGCGTTTTTTCGAACCATCAGGTTTCCTAGCCCAGCTTCCGAACATCACATCACCGATGTAGATGCCTGAAGAGGCTGAACGCTCCTGATCCAGCCGCGCCTGCAACGTTTCGATTTCGACCTCTTCTGCACTGGCTACCCCTAATGCCATGATTCGCGGCAAACAGGCCTCAACGATGGCACCAAGGCTGTAGGGTTTATCAGGTGTTTGTACGAGGCATTCAGCGCGCAGGCCTTCAACGGTCAAGCCTGTCTGGGTAAAAATGCCGTGCAGATTAAAACGATATGTAAATCTGCTCCTTCACGAGCAATCATTTCTTGTATCCAGAATTGCGCTCTTTTATGCAAAGGGAAAGCATCCAGGCTGGCAGGCGCCATGGTCGTATCGTGCTCTTGAAAGACCATGACGCCACTGGGGCGCAGACACTTCGACAGCGCTCGGATCGTCGCCACCGCATCCTTTTGATACATCAGGACGCGCCTCCCGACAATGGCGTCGAAAGTACCCACGGAATTTGGCAGCTCCAGCAGCTCGCATGTGAGGAATGTCAGTGAAGGGCGGTCATGTGCTGCGGTGCGCTGGCGTGCAATAGCAATGGACTCGGCGTCGTGATCAACTCCAATTACTTCTCCATCTCTTCCCACCAGATCACACAGCAGAAAAGAAACATCACCCGAACCGCAGCCGACGTCGAGGATTCGCATCCCTTTGCCAATACCCGCGTCGATCAGTAAACGTGTAGTGAAATCGAGTCGGTTGATCGACATTATTAGTGTTCTCTAAGCTCTGAAAAGTTTATGGCAGGCAGTTCTATCATCATGCCTGTTCGGCTCGATAGCAGCCCGTCGTGATTGGCAGCTCTCGACCCTAGCGCCCTTGATCGCTCGATATCCCGTATCAGGCGGTGGCGCCCAACAGCGCTTCATCCTTCGCCACCGCGCGTTTATAGGCGTCGCGGCTCGTTAACTTCTCGGCATAAGCGAGAAACGCAGTTCTGTGTGGCAAAGTTTGCAAGCCTAGCCCCCAACCAATGTGGGAACCAACATAAACGTCTGCAGCGGTGAAGCGCTCACCGGCAATAAACGGATGCGCCAATACCGCGCGTTCAAGTTGATCCACGGTGCGCTCATAGCTTCCGTAACCGAAGAAGAACTCCTGATCCGGCTTCGGATTGAAACCGGCGCGGTGGTTAGTGACTGCCTGCTCCAAAGGTCCCGCAGCAAAGAACAGCCAGCGGTAGTAGTCAGCCAGCTCCGCTGGCGCAGGAGCCAGCCTGGCTTCCGGGAATGCTTCAGCCAGGTACGCACAGATCGCGGCAGTTTCTGTTATGGTTTGGCAGTTATGCACGAGGGCTGGAATCTTGCCCATAGGGTTCACGTCGCGAAAGAAATCCGCGCGTGGACCATCAGCGTCGGCTAGCGTCGGCGACGCCAGCGCAGCGCCGCCCCAACGGTCGCCCTGACTGGTCGGCTGGTAATCCATGATTACCGTCTCATACGGGCATCCGATTTCTTCGAGCATCCAGCGCACCATGCGGCCGCGAGAATTGGGGTTGGTATAGAACGTCATTGTCATCGTGAGCTCCTTTTGGCTCGGTTATTGACGACGATGATAAGGGCGAAGTGGCATCAGCCCTTGGGCGGCTTACGCCAGAATACTTGCGGAACGCGCCATTCGCGGCGCGTTGCATTACGCATCGCCGCTCTCCTGCGGTTCGGAGCATTAAATGACGTACCTTCATACCAGCGCCGAGCGGTGTAAATTGCCCAGGGTGTTCTGGAAGTCGATAGAGCAGTTGGGACTGGATCCTTCGTTGATTCAACGGCACGTCCAACTGCCCAATGGCCTGCACCTGACCGAGTCTGCCTTTGTCAGCACGCATCAACTCTTCGCCGTCTGGAACGCCATCGAGGCGCTTTCGGCAGATCCCGCCTTTGCGATAAAGATGGTTCGTGACACACCCAGCGCGAAACACAAACTGGCGTTCCTTACTGCGCTATATGCGGCTGACTTTCGTGACGGACTTGCACGGTTGGCACGCTTGCAGCGCCTATGCAGTCCCGACAAACTTTGCATCGAAGAACACAAAGGTACTGTTTCATTCACGATTGAGTGGCCTTCCGGCGCGGGGCCGGCTCCCTATCTTTCAGTGGAGGCGTGTTTTGCCCTGGTAGTGGAGCTCGGTCGACGAGGCACCGGTGAACACATCAAGCCTCTCGCGTTGGACTTGAGACGGCCAATGCCAACACTGGAAACTCACACGAGTTATTTCGCGTGCCCTATTCGCTACGGCGCACCCTATGACCAGTTGACCGTGAATGCCTCTGACATAGACCTGCCATTTCTTGAGCACAACGCTGAGATGCTGCAGATGATGACACCTGGCCTAACCGCCGCCATCCGCGCAATCGAGGCGCCGGTTGGACTCTGTGAGCAGGTCATTGAAATACTGAAACGCGCGCTGGCGGACGGACGCCCGAGTTTGCAACATCTCGCCGGAGAACTACTGCAAAGCGAGCGGACGTTGCAACGTCGATTAGCATCTGAGGGCACAACATTCAGTGCCCTGCTCAACGAGGCCAGGCGCCAGGTTGGATCTCACCTGTTGGCTGATACGAGCCTTGAGCTTAAAGAGGTGGCTTATCTTCTCGGTTACGAAGACGTCAACTCTTACTATCGGGCATTTCGGCAGTGGGAAAAGGTTTCGCCTGGTCAGTGGCGACGTTCAATACCTGCCGTCTGACGCTTGCCACAGGCGGACCGCATGTCCACCTGGGGCCGATTTCATCCGAGTCTCGCCCTTCCTTGCCGCGACGTCGTAATGCCCGTATTGCGAAATTCGAATCCAATTTCTCCTGGAGATGCAGATGAACGTACCAGCCTCAGGGGCGAACTAGAGCCGTTCTATCGATCTCCATCCATCAGTCATGCTCGACGACAAGCTTTTGGAGTTAGTACCAGGCGGCGCCTGGTCTGTCGACGGAACATCACCGGCGCGATTGCTCGATGTCAGCGGGGAGGAAAGTGGAGAGCCACCGCGGGGTTTAAATCCGCCCCCTATATTTTGTGACCGGCCGGACGTGCAGACCCCGGCGGCGGCTCGTTTAACACTGCCCAGAACATGCCCAGGTCGGATACCGCTTGCATGAACTCTGGTAAGGCGAATGGCTTTATCACAAACGCATTCACACCCAATTCATAGGCTCGAGTCAGATCCGATTCAATTCGGGAACTGGTGAGCATCGCCACGGGGATGCTTTGAAGCTGCGAATCAGCGCGCACAGCCTCCAATACAGCCAGCCCGTCGACCTTCGGCAATTTCAAATCGAGCAGAATGATCGCCGGATTTCCCTCAGGGCGGTCAGCAAAGGCATCACGTCGCAAGAGATAGTCCAAGGCTTCGGAGCCATCACGGACGACAATCACTTCGTTCGCAAGGTTAGTTCGCTCTAGGGCGATCAAAGTCAGTTCAAGATCGTGCAGATCGTCTTCGACCAGAAGTATGGGTTTGAGCATGTCGTATCACGTGTAGGAAAAAAAAACGCACATAGAATATCAGAATGCCAGACACCCTCAAATCGCCATCATCAGTTGCCCGTGATGCCCTCCTGTCCCGGTTGCGGGGATCAAGCCGGTTTCCACTCCACATTTGTGAGACCCACTCGACTTTTCCGTCATGCAGCTATAAGGATACGGAGCGGAGGTTGATCCTGAATGTGCTATGCGGGTCTCCGCCATGTGACTGTCTTGGGTCGCAAGCCGTCAGTTTCACCCATCAGCAACCGGACAGGAGATTATTCGCCGGCGTTTCGGTTGCACCATCAGCGTTTGATCCAGGGTGGGTTGGCCTGCGCAATGGCGAAGGCTACCAAGTGCATCCTTCGCTTGATTGACCAACCCTCATGATCAAGGACCCGATTCCATGAAACGCCCTCTGCTCGCAGCGACGCTCCTTCTTTTTTGCGCCTTCGGCAACGCACAATCCGCGCCGTCTGAGACCAAACCCTTACAGGAGCAGGTCGCTCGCCTTATGGAACTGCTGCGTGACAGCTATGCCATCGGAGATCCTGAGGCGACACAGCTACAAACGCTCAAGGTGGGTGATCGCTCGTTGACCTTGGCGGTGTTCATGGTGGAAGGCTTCAGCGGCGGAAATAATTACACCCAATATCTGGCTCTGTTTTCAGCTGAGGAGTCGGAGGCCGGGGCGGTATATCAGCGTCTGGTGGATGTAATGCCCATCGGAGCGGGTGGTTGGCGCGTTGTGCAAATGCTGGCGGCCAAAGCAGTCAGCGAACCAACGCAGGCATCACTGCTGATCGACCTGCCGGTGATGGAAAATCGCACAGTCGACGCGGTGAATTTCCCGTCCCGGCCCGGCGTGATTCACCTGTCGTTGCAGAGGCGGCCATCAGAGCGATTGCTTGAGTTGCGCTGAGCGCTGCAGCTCGGGCATGAATGGGTGAGTGCACTGCTGTTTGGTCGTGTTATGTGGAGCCTCAAACGCGGACATCTGCCATCTCTATTCAACCCTCCTGCGTCAAGACTCTTACCCGATGACAATCAGAAGGCTTGAGTGGCCGGCCCTTAGAAGAAAGAACGGCAATGGGCATCAAAGGTTGCCCGGATGCATTGTCCAATAGCACCGAGCGCGTCTCGTTGGGCTCGAACAGATAGCGTTCACCCCACTGGCGCATGCTGACGACAATCGGGAAAATCTCTCGCCCTTTTTCGGTGAGCACATATTCCTTATAAGCACTGCCGTCGGATGCCGGGCAGATGTCAAACACCCCAACCTCAACCAGCGTTTTGAGTCTCGACGCCAGAATATTCCTGGCAACGCCCAGGCTCTTCTGAAATTCGCTGAATCGCCGGATATCGTCAAACGCATCGCGCACGATCATCAGCGACCAGCGATCCCCAATGGCTGACAGCGTTCTTGCTACAGGGCATTCAGTGCTTTGTGGCGAATCGTCTTCGACCATTTTTTTACCTTTTGATTGTCCGTCAGCCGGATCAACTTGATGATTCGGGAAATTCCGGTTGCAAAATGAAACCGGATCACATCAGAATCAAGCCAGTTGCTAATTGAAACCAGCTTACTCACATGGAAGGCTTTATGACAGCTGAGACCGAATCGCCGACCGGCTGTTTGTCCAGATCCAGCGCAACGCCTACACCTTCAACCATGAGTCAGACGTGCGACGCCCGCCTGCCCGGCGTGTCTTCATCGCTCACCCTGCTGTTCTCTACCACCTGTGCGCTGGCAGTTGCCAATGTGTACTTCGCTCAGCCGCTGCTTGATTCGATGGCCGAGAGTCTGGGCGTGGCGACCGGCATGATTGGCTTCGTGGTCAGCGCTACACAGGCCGGTTACGCACTTGGGCTGCTGCTCATTGTGCCACTTGGCGATCTGGTGAACCGCAAACGGCTGATGTTGACTCAAGTACTGCTGTCCGCCTTTGCGCTCGCGGGAGTCGGAGCGTCAGGCACGTGGTTCACCCTACTGGCCGCGATGATGTTTGTGGGCCTGATGGCAGTGGTTGTTCAGGTGATGGTGGCCTATGCAGCTTCACTTGCAACGCCCTCACAACGCGGACAAACCATAGGCACGGTCACGAGTGGCATTGTGCTGGGGATACTATTGGCCAGGTCCACATCCGGGCTGATCGCAGACCTGGCGGGATGGCGCGCGGTTTATTTTCTGTCCTCAGGACTGATGCTCATCCTCGCTGCAATACTGTGGAAAATGGTTCCTCATGCAGCATCGGCATCCCCTCGCGAGTCGTACTTCGGGCTTATCCGCTCGCTGTACAAGCTTCTGATCAGCGAACCCGTGCTGCAAGTCCGGGGCTTGCTCGCCCTGCTCATCTTTGCCTCGTTTTCCGTACTATGGACGGCGATGGTGTTACCACTGAGCGCCCCGCCGCTGTCCCTGTCCAGCACCGCCATTGGCCTGTTCGGGCTGGCAGGCGTGGCGGGCGCTCTGGCGGCCAGGAAAGCCGGACACTGGGCCGATCGAGGGCTGGGCCAGCGAATCACGGGGCTTGCGCTGCTCGTGCTGACGGTTTCCTGGTTGCCGATCAGCTTTGCTCAGACTTCCCTGATCACGCTCATCGTTGGCGTGATCTTGCTGGACTTCGCCGTGCAAGCGGTCCATGTCACGAGCCAGAGCATGATCTTCGCCGCGCGCCCCGACGCTCAAAGCCGCATGGTTGGTGCATACATGTGCTTCTACTCGCTAGGCAGCGCGTTAGGCGCGATGGCCGCGACTCAAACCTATGCGCGCTGGGGATGGTTTGCCGTCAGCTTGCTGGGTGCTTCGATCAGCGCTGTTGCGTTGGTTTTCTGGTTGTTAACCGCTCATATCACTGACAGCCCTCAAGGACGAACACGATGAAAAGATAAGGACCTATCGCTTAACAAAATCGTTGCGGTCTCGCTCATCGTGTCGGGATTGAGGAGGGGCTTGTATGGACAACGTATCTTGAGCGCGTTTTACAAACGGCCTGTGCAGGCGGGAGATTGAAGACACGGCTTAAGCTATCGCAGGCGCGCGTCGGTTTCCGCCCAGGTGCCGGTAGCAAGGCTGGTGGGGGCGTAGTCATGAAACAGCCAGCGAATGTTTACCGCGCCGGGTCGCACGACTACTTGGTCTACCTCAAAGGTCCAGAGCCGCTCTGCCCCCTCAAAGGCCCTGATCAGCGGGCTGTCCAGCAGCAACTCGGTGCGCCCGGTGAGTTGCAACATATCGCCGTTGCTGAAGTCGATGAACAGCAAGCCGGCCACCGGGTTGGCGTGCAAATTCCCAAGCGTGTTGAAGAACAGGTTGCCGGAATAGTCAGGGATGGTCAGCCGGTTACCGTCCACCTTGATAAACCCGGCACGACCGCCGCGATGGGAAACATCAACCGAGCGCTGAACGTCTTGCCCCACATAACTGGCGATAAAAAAGGTATCAGCCGCGCGAATCATGGCGCTGGCGTAATCGTTCAGTGCGCTGAAATCCTGGCGCAGTGCTTTGCCATCTTTCGATTCAGGCAGCCGGGTGTAGGAACGCTTCTGGATATATTGGGGACAATTGCCGTAAGACTGTTCAACCGCCATTTCGAAGCCCGTGGCTGACGCATGCTGAATCACGCCATTCAGGCGATTGCGTCGACGGGTATGTAATTCGATGCCCAGCATTCCGATGGCACTCCCCGACTTCAGCCCAGGCATGGCGGGATCCTGTGGGTCAAGGGACGTGTTAAGACGTAAGTGATGCGGATCGGTGCTGCTGATGAACCCTTGCGGGCCTTCAAGCAAGGTGGCCCTGGGGCGGTCGCTCGCATCGACCGCACCGACCACGATAAACGGCAACTGATGGTAGAAGTCCCGCTGCTGATCGAGCATGTAATCGCGAATCACTCGATGGCCGATTTCGTCCATTCGCTCAGCCACGTGGTAAATCGCTTGAAGCGTTTTTTCACCGGCATGCCAGGGTGATTGTGCCGCGCCGGACGTAGAGTACATGGCTGATGCTCCTTGAGCGGGCAACCAGGCGGCATGCCCTGTGTTCACAACTTTTGGGTAGAGACTAGCGCGTAATGACAAACAGCACTCAATCGTCGACCTAAGGCGGATGAATGTAGCTCAACGCTCGGGCGGCCGGGCGCTCAGTCAAGCTCAGTACTCATCGCAACGCCGTCGACAGCCCAGAAATCATGGCCGAAGCGGCCCTTTCCGGACTCGGCATCGCTTATGTGCCAGAGCGGGTAGTCGCGGGATCCTTGGCAGACGGGCGGCTTGTAAAAGTTCTGGAAGACTGGTGCCCGCTGATTCAAGGATTGTTTTTGTATTACCCGGGGCATCGCCATATCCCGTCAGGATTGCAGGCATTCATTGAAGTCTTGAGGGAATCAGCGTGATTGTCTGAGGCTTTGAGTTGCCGCCACCACCGGCGCTGAAAACAGCATCCCGAAGAGCCACCCCGACTTTATTTCACGCCAACTCCAGACAAAGCCGCCCCTCATCCGTCTTGATTGATAAGCACACACGCTCCCTTATCAAATCAAGGACACCAAGAATCATGATTCGCGGTTTATTTACATTGTTGGGCGCCTTACTCCTGAGTGGAGTGACGGCTGCCCAGGCCGAACCTGTCGCCCTTGATGGCACAGAGCAGTGGACCATGAAAAGTGCGGGAGGCCTGGAGTACCGCATCATGATCAGCCTTCCTGAGGGTGACGTGCCCTACTCCGGTGGTTATCCGGTGATTTACCTGCTCGATGGCAACGCCTACTTTCCGGCCTTCCACGCGGCCAAGCGCGCGCAGCCGCGGTTGCGAGGTTCGATCCTGGTAGCTATCGGCTACCCGAGCACTACGCCGCTGGACTTCGCCAGAAGAGCGTTCGATCTTTCACCGCCTGCGCCACAGGAACGCAACACGCCACCCCAAGGCGGTCAGGATCTGTTTCTCGACTTTATCGAAACCCGCCTGATGCCCAAAGTGTCCCAGCAGTTCAAAGTGGATCAGGATCAGCGCAGCCTGGTCGGACACTCGTTCGGCGGGATGCTGGGCGTGTATGCACTCTTTACCCGGCCAACCCTTTTCCAGCACGTGGTCGCGATCAGCCCAAGCCTGTGGTGGCGTGACCAATACCTGCTGGAGCCTGAGCGCGCGTTCACCAAGCGCGCCCTCGCCGGTCAACTTGACCTGACTCAAAACAGTCTGACCCTGCTGATGGCTGAGCGCGATCTGGTTCAAGCCATCCAGGACGCCAGCGCTTTGCACCTACGCCTGCAAGGCTTGTCGCAGTTCGGGCTGCGAAGCGGCTTTTCCATCGAGCCCGGCGAAGACCATGCATCAGTACCGTTTCGGGTGCCTAACCGAGTGCTTGATGAGTTGGTGGGGGCAAGGCGTTTCTGATATCTGAGTATTGACGCGCTTTTCTGTAGCTCACGAGCAACGCGAGGCAGAGATAGCGGTTTGCCTGAGACACCGCCATCGCCGCGTCGCGGTGCTCGGTGGAGCGCCACCCCGGTCGCTACAGAATTGGGGCCACCCTACCCCGTATTGGATTAACGCGCCTTTTACCAAGCGATGGCACCAGGCCGTATTTTTATTGCTGCGAACAGCGGGTCATTCAGCCCTGCTACTGAACACCTCTTTTGCGGCAAAAAGTCCATTGAGCGCCGCAGGAAAACCTGCATAAACCGCCATCTGCATGAGGATTTCAGTGATTTCCTCCTGCGACAGCCCAACGTTCAGCGCCGCCTCGATATGCACCTTCAGTTGCGGGGTTGCAGTGCCCATCGCCGCTAATGCGGCAACCGTCGCAATCTCACGATCGCGCAAACTCAATCCAGGCCGCGAGTAAATATCTCCAAAGGGAAACTCGAGCAAGTAGGTTGCAAAATCTGGGGCGATATCTGCGAGCGCGGCGACCACCTTGTGCCCCGCTTCGCCATCAATTTCGGCGAGTGCGCGTTTACCTCGTTCCAGGCGACTTTCGTTTTCGTGCGGGTGGAGTTGTGTCATAGCCATTCATCCTCTGTGCTTTATCGACGTAGCCGGAGATCTTGGTGTCGAGGACGAGCAGGCAGGCGGCGAGTTCATTGGCATGTGCGCGCACGGATTCACGATGTTGTTTGAGCATCGCGCAGCGTTCGGCTTCGGTTTCAACACCGCGCTCGCTCAAAGTCGCATAGCGCAGCATGTCCCGTATCGGCATCCCGGTGGTTTTGAGGCGGCCAAGAAACTCGATCCAGATCAAAATCGACGCGTCATAGTCACGCTGACTTGAACTGTCGCGATCAGCATAGGGCAGCAAGCCGATCCGCTCGTAGTAGCGGATCGTGTGCGCGGAAAACCCCGAACGTTTTGCCAGTTCACCTATTTTCATAACCACCTTCTCGTCCAGACAATCGACACGCTACGACTTAGAGCACGCTCTAAGTCAAGCATATTTGCAGGTCTTCGAGATGGCAGCCGATGTGCAAGCAGTGATTTGCCATGCCGAAAAAAATCGCGCCGGATCTAAAACCTGTTCACGGGAATCTTCAAGCTGCACAAGCCGCTTTCATCTGCGGGCGGAAGATTTCCGGCTCGTATATTCACCTGAATCGCTGGAATTAAAAGCGCAGGAACCCCCAGCGTGGCATCGCGGGTTGTACGCATGTGGACAAAGGTTTCCATGTCGCTTGCGTCACTCACGTGAATGTTCGCCTCCCGCTGCTCCGCGACCGTGGTGATCCATGAGGCTTCACGCCCTGCGGGCGGATAGTCGTGGCACATGAACAACTGGGTATCGGGAGGAAAACTCAAAATGCGTTTGATGGATCGATACAGCTGTTGCGCGTCACCCCCCGGGAAGTCGCACCTGGCGGTGCCGACGTCGGGCATGAACAGCGTATCGCCGACGAACACGAATGCTTCTTCAACCTGATAGGCCACATCGGCCGGCGTATGCCCGGGGACATGCAGTACCCGCACCGGTATCTGGCCTATATGGAAGATTTCGTCTGACTCAAATAACTGGTCGAACTGTGATCCATCGAGCCTGAACTCAGGTTCCAGGTTGTAGATGTCACGGAATACCCTTTGCACGTCGGTAATGGCTGCACCGATGCCGATCGCGCCGCCGAGCTTGCCTTTTAAATAAGCGCTGGCTGAGAGGTGGTCTGCATGGGCATGAGTTTCCAGTAACCATTGCACGTGCAACTGGTGCTGGGCGACGAATTCGACGATCCGATCGGCGCTGTCTGTGCGGACTCGTCCTGCCATGGGGTCGTAATCCAGCACTGGATCCACGATCGCACACGCTCCGCCGGAGTGTTCGTAAATCACATAGCTCACGGTTGAAGTGGCGGTGTCGTAGAAACCCTGGATCTGGGCAGACATAGCGGGTTTTCCTCACTCTACGTTTAGACAATATATTGAAACATATACTATCCAAACGTAGACTGTCGAACATCCAATTCAGGGGCCCTCTCATGACTGCTCAGCTCACCCACCACGAAATCGGCCTTCTGCGGGATTCGGCGTCCAAAGCCTGTGCGTTACTCAAGGCGTTGGCGAACGAGGATCGTTTGCTGCTGCTCTGCCAACTGACTCAGGGCGAACGCAACGTAGGGGAGCTTGAGGCGTTGTCAGGCATCCGGCAGCCAACCCTGTCTCAGCAGCTTGGCGTGCTGCGCGACGAGGGGATGGTCAATACACGCCGGATGGGGAAGTTCATCTACTACTCCCTGGCCAGTTTTGAGGTCGTCTCGGTGATGCAGACTTTATCGGGGCTGTACTGCGGGCAAGCGCTCAAGAAGTAAGCGAGCCCCCATTTTTCGCTGTCGACCTTGCTCAATACCCCTCTCGTCAGGGTGAGCAATTCCTGAAGTCGCAGCTATCAAACAGCTTTTTGCGTGGAGTCTGTAATGGATCAACCGGTAAAGCGTATCGACGCGTCGTTCAGCGTTTGCGGGCAGCTATGCCCCGCCGATTTAGCAGAAGTCACGGCGCTGGGGTTCCGCACCTTGATCTGTAATCGACCTGACCATGAGGGCGGGCCTGCGCAGCCCGACCATGTTTCGATGGAGCTGGCTGCAAAGGCTTCAGGCTTGACGTTCATTTACCTGCCCGTTCTCACATCGGGCGCCACAGGCGAACAGGCCAGCCAGCTGCAGGCCATTCTGAACGAGCTTCCCCAACCGATTCTCGCCTACTGCCGCACAGGGAATCGCTCTTCAAAACTCTACGAAGCTGCCACTAAAGGCGAGCCTCAAAGCCCTGTTTACGACGTCGTGGTGATTGGCGGCGGCACTGCCGGTATTGCCGTTTGTGCCAGCCTTCTCAAGCGCGACCCAAAGCTGAACATTGGCGTTGTAGAACCTGGCACGGAACACTATTACCAGCCCGCGTGGACCCTCGTCGGCGGCGGCGCCTACCCGATTGCTGACACCTCCCGGCCGATGGTAAGTGTCATGCCCAAGGGCGCGTCCTGGATCAAGGCTTCCGTTTCGGCGTTTGCTCCAGCGCGCAAGGTGGTATTGCTGAGCGACGGCACGGAGTTGCGCTATCAGCAGCTTGTGGTTTGCCCTGGTCTTGAGCTGGCCTGGGAGAAAATTGAAGGCGTAGAAGAGACCCTCGGCAAAAACGGCGTGACGTCGAACTATCGCCACGACTTGGCGCCTTACACCTGGGAACTGGTCCGTTCGCTGCGCAAGGGGACAGTGCTTTTCACCCAACCGCCGATGCCAATCAAATGCGCAGGCGCGCCACAGAAGGCGATGTATCTTTCCTGCGATCACTGGCGTAAGGCAGGCGTGCTGGATTCCATTTCCGTTGAGTTCAACCTGGCCGCACCCTCGCTGTTCGGCGTCGCAGCCTTTGTTCCACCGTTGATGAACTATGTCGAGTCCTACGGCGCCGGGCTGGCCTTCCAGTCCAACCTGGTCAAGGTGGACGGTCCGGGCAAGATAGCCTGGTTCGACGTGACCGATCACAGCGGGCTGGTTGTCCGCGTTGAAAAGCGTTTCGATGTGCTGCACGTCGTTCCGCCTCAGCAAGCACCGGACTTCATCAGGCGTAGCGAACTGGCGAACGCAGCGGGTTGGTTCGACGCAGACCCGGCGACCCTTCAGCACCCGCGCTACCTGGAAATATTCGCGGCGGGCGACGTGTGCGGCACCACCAATGCCAAAACAGCGGCGGCCGCGCGCAAGCAGGTCGTCGTGGTGGCGGACAACCTCATGTCCTTGCGCAAAGGCGCTCTGCTCACCGGCCATTACGATGGCTATGGCTCGTGCCCCCTCACGGTCGAAAATGGCAAAGTCATACTCGCCGAGTTCGGTTACGGCGGCAAACTACTGCCCACTTTCCCTCTTGATCCGACTGTGCCGCGCAGGTCGGCATGGTTCCTGAAAGCTCGCTTGCTTCCCTGGTTTTACTGGAACGGCATGCTCAAAGGCCGCGAGTGGTTAACCGACTGCTCATCGGCTGAGTGAAGCCATGCTGACATTGATATTGGGCGCCTGCGTAGGTCTGGTTTTGGGGTTGACCGGTGCTGGCGGCGGCATCCTGGCCATCCCGGCGCTGACCCTTGGACTGGGTTGGTCAGTCAGCCAGGCAACACCCATTGCCTTGATGGCAGTGGGAGGGGCGGCAACCATCGGCGCACTGCACGGTTTGCGTCATGGCCTGGTGCGATACAAAGCAGCCGGAGTCATGGCGGTCGCGGGCTGGCTCACCGCTCCGGTCGGGCTGTACCTGAGCACGCTGGTTTCCGGCGGCGTACTGACCATGATGTTTGGCGCAGTGATGTTGGCAGCCTCCTGCCGGATGTATATCCAGGCCCGGTGTACTGGAGAGACAGCTAATAGCGAAGGTCCACTGCAAAAAAACTGCATGCTCGATCCAGCGACAGGACGTCTGGACTGGAGTGTCCGATGCAGTGCGACGCTAGCTTCAATAGGCGCCGTAGCCGGGATGTTGACCGGCCTGCTGGGGGTCGGCGGCGGTTTTCTGATTGTGCCTGCGTTCCGAAAATACAGCGATGTCCGGATGCACGGGGTAATCGCCACGTCGCTGATGGTGGTGGCGCTGATTTCCCTGGGCGCCCTGACCCACCTTTTCTACCAGGGCTTCACGTTATCCGGAACCGGACTTCTGTTCACCTGCGCGACGTTCGCCGGAATGACTGTCGGCCGTCTCAGTGCGCCGAAGATCTCAGGGCAGCTGTTGCAGCGGTTTTTTTCCATGCTCTGTATCGCCGTAAGCCTCGTCATGATCGCCAAGGCGCTGGCAGTACTTGCCTAGAGTCTGCAAGACTGCCGGCGCCTGGTTAACGCAGATCAATCAATCAAAGACAACTCGTCCTCCACAGCGAGACGAGGAGAGAAAATCGCTCGGCTGAGATCCACCGCATAGTCTTGTTCGAACGCGCTGGCATCCTGAGCAATCCGCGCCACCGCATCAAGGATGAACTGGACCTTCTCATCGCTGAGCAGCACGCTGAAATTCAGCCGTGTAAACCCCGGCTTTTCGATTTCATTGCCTGACAGAATGGCCTGGCGGATCGCTTGCGAGCCTTGTTCGTCGATACCCAGCAGCCGGTGAACGTAAGGCCCGGCACAGGCGCAACCGCCGCGCGCCTGAATACCGAACCGGTCACTCAGCATTCGGGTAATCAACTGCTGGTGAACATAACCGCCTATGCCGTTACTGATCTGAAAGGAGAAAATCGGCAGCCGCTCGGGCGCTGTCAACCCAAGCAGGTGCAATTGCGGAACGTCTCGCCATGCCCGGAATGCACGCTGAGTCAGCTCGCGGTTGCGCTCGGCCATGGTTTGCGCGCCGATGGCGTCCTTGACCAGAAAGGCCAGTGCAGCGCGAATGTCGCCAATCACATTAGGTGTGCCGGCTTCTTCCCGAGACTCCAGGCTGTCGCTGTAATCATGGGTTTGCGGTGACACGAACTTCACCGTGCCGCCACCCGGCCAGGTCGGTTTGCGCATCACCACTGCATCGCGGCGCACCAGCAAAACCCCGGAGGCACCGGGGCCACCAATGAATTTATGGGGCGACACAACGATGGCGTCGATCTCGATAGCCTGCAGACCGGCAGCGTCGGCCATGGACATGGCAATCGGTAAATACGGTGCAGCCCCCGCATAGTCCCAGATCATCTTGGCTCCGGCAGCCTTGACCATCCGGGTGATGGCCGCAACATCGCTGGTGATGCCGGTGATGTTCGAGGCGGCGGACAGCGTACAGATCGTCAGGTCGAACGAAGTGTCCTGCAGTACCTCGGCAAGCTGAACCAGATCCGGCCCGCCATCAAAAGCTTCGGCAATCTCGACCACCTCTGCGCCGCTTTCACGCCACGGCAGGATATTGGAGTGATGCTCATACGGGCCGATGATAATCCGCACCTGCCCACCCGCGGCCAGGGTGTCGGCGACACCCAGCAGGGAGACCAGGCGATTGAGGCCAGCCGTGGCGCCGGAACCCGTGAAGATCACGGCGTGCTGGTCGTTGCACCCGCAGAGCTGGCCGATAACAGCCCGTGCTTCACGGCGCATCCGGGTCATGGCGCCGCCGCAGAAGGAGGCCTCGGTATGGCTGTTGGCATAAAACGGCAGCACATGCTCCAGGACAAAACTCTCGACTTGATGCAACGCTCTGCCCGACGCAACGTAATCGGCGTAGATCAGCTCCTTGCTCCCGTAAGGTCCAGATACCTTCGCCGAAGCCCCCACCAGTCCCTTGCTCAGTTCGCAGGTGACATCGGCGGTATTGAGGCTCTCGCGAAAAAGGGAAAGCGGTGTTTCATTCTGGTCAGACGTTTGCACGAGAGGTTCTCCGGATAGGCGTTGACGGCGATTGTATCCGGCCTATAGTGAGGAAAACTTCACCTATATTTGCTTATTTTCATCAGGATTGGGTCAATTGATCGACAACGGCTTAAAAGTAGATAGTTTTGATATGCGCATCCTCAATGCCCTGCAAAACGACGCCAGCCTTTCGCAACGAGACCTGGCGGATAAGGTCGGAATGTCCCAGAACGCCTGCTGGAGGCGCCTGCAGCGACTCAATGCGTCAGGGCTGATCAACGGCTCGCATCACGTGATCGACCTCAAGGCGCTGGGCCTGGACTTGACCGTTTTCGTGATGATTCGCACCAGCCGCCACTCCAAAGAATGGAGCGAATCGTTCCGCCTGCACGTGGAGCGGTTGCCGGAAGTCGTGGACTTTTATCGCATCGGTGGCGAGTGGGATTATCTGATCAAGGTCGTGACCAACGGCATGGGCGGCTACGATCGCTTCTATCAGAAGCTGATTACCGACTTCGAACTGGCTACCGTGACGGGGTTCTTCTCGATGGAGGCGATTATCAACAATCGTCCGGTGGACTTGATCAGTTTGCGTTGACCGGAGCCTGGGCTTAGCGGGTTGCCGCACCCTTGCGTAATCTTGCGCTTATGATTTGCGGATGGCTCGCAACAGACGATTCACTGGTTAGGATGCCGTCGGTAATGTCCTGGGACGTACAGCCCATGACCCATCTGATAGCCAGCTGAAGGAAACTCAATCATGCCATCCAGGGAATCACACGATTCGGACATGCTAACGGTCGGGCTCGCGCAGATTGCGCCGATCTGGCTGAACCGCGCGGCCACTGTCGAAAAAATCATCGATTACATTGCACGCGCCGCAGAGCAGCAATGCCGCTTCGTCACCTTCGGCGAGGCTCTGCTTCCGGGTTATCCGTTCTGGCTGGAACTAACCGATGGTGCGCGCTTCAACAATGCGATCCAGAAAGATATCCACGCTTACTACGTCGATCAGGCAGTTCAGATCGAAGCCGGGCATCTGGATACCATCTGCGCAGCCGCTGCCCGGTACAACATCGCTGTCATGCTCGGCTGTATCGAACGCCCGGCGGATCGCGGCGGCTACAGCGTGTATTGCTCGCGGGTGCATATTGGCGCGGACGGTGTGATCGGCTCGGTGCACCGCAAGCTGATGCCCACCTACGAAGAACGCCTGACCTGGTCGCCGGGTGACGGCCATGGTTTGCAGGTCCACCCCGTCGAGTCGTTTACTGTCGGCGGCCTCAACTGCTTTGAAAACTGGATGCCTTTGTCCCGCGCCGCGCTCTATGCCCAAGGCGAAGATCTGCACGTTGCCCTGTGGCCTGGCAACCTGCGCAACACTGAAGACATCACGCGTTTTATCGCCAAAGAGGGACGCTGCTTCACGATTTCGGTATCGGCCCTGATGCGCCGCGAAGACTTCCCCGCAGACACGCCGCACCTGGACCTGATCCTCGCCAATTGCCCGGAGGTGCTGGCCAACGGCGGTTCTTGCATCGCAGCCCCCAATGGCGATTGGCTGATCGAGCCTGCTGTCGGTGAAGAGTGCTTGCTGGTTGCCACGCTGGACCGCAATGAAGTGCGACGCGAACGACAGAATCTGGATCAGGCGGGTCACTATTCGCGGCCAGACGTGACCAGGCTCGTCGTTGACCGGCGGCGTCAGAACGTTGTGTCGTTTCACGATTGATCCAGAACACGATTGATCCAGGCCCCAGGCGGGCGGCTCGCGAACATTTGGATTCTGGATGCAGCCGCCTACTCTGAACGCTGATACGAATAGGCAATCCTCAAAGACAAACCGGCATAGGTAGCCCGGTTTTCGATAGTTACCATGGCCTCTCACCTACTTGTTGGAGAACGCCATGATCAGCGCAAAAACCCTCTTCATCACCGGAGTCAGCAGTGGCTTCGGTCACGCACTTGCACAGGAGGCTCTGGCGGCCGGCCATCGTGTCATCGGTACTGTACGCAATGAAGGTGCGTTGCGGACTTTTGAGGCGCTAAGTGCGGACCGCGCTCATGGCGTCATTCTGGACGTCACCGACTTCACCCGCATCGACAGCGTCATCCATCACATCGAAGCCACTCATGGTCCGGTGGATGTGTTGGTGAATAACGCAGGCTATGGTCATGAGGGCATTCTTGAAGAGTCACCGCTGGACGAGATGCGTCGTCAGTTCGACGTCAACGTGTTTGGTGCGGTGGCGATGATCAAGGCGTTCCTGCCATATTTTCGCCAGCGACGGGCCGGGCACATTCTGAATATCACCTCCATGGGCGGCACCATTACCATGCCGGGTATCGCCTACTACTGTGGCAGCAAGTTTGCGCTGGAAGGTATCTCCGATACCCTCTCCAAAGAATTGCTGCCATTCAATATCTTCGTTACCGCGGTGGCTCCCGGCTCGTTTCGTACCGACTGGGCGGGCCGCTCCATGCAACGCACCCAGCGCAGCATTGCCGATTACGACGCCAGCTTCGACCCGATCCGTAAAGCGCGGGAAGACAAGAGTGGCAAACAGCTCGGTGATCCGCGTAAGGCAGCCCAGGCGATGCTGCAGGTTATCGCCAGTTCGACGCCGCCCGCCCATTTACTGCTGGGCAGTGACGCGCTGAATCTGGTCCGTGACAAGCTTGCCAGTGCGGCACGTGAAATTGATCAATGGGAAGCGTTGACTCGCTCAACCGACGGCTGAACGGCACGCAAAGGGGGCATTGATGACTCAAGCCGATACCGGCATCCGCCGCATGGTGCAGTTGATGGAGCAACTGGCGCCGGTTGAGGGCTACAACCTCAGCGCGCTGGACGACGTGCGCTTTTTGCGATCGAACCGCCCACTAGCCCGCACGCCCGTGCTGTACGACCCCGGTATTGTCATTCTGTGCCAGGGGCGCAAGCGCGGCTATCTGGGCGACGACGTCTACATCTACGACGCCCGGCACTACCTCGTTGTCTCCGTTCCGGTGCCGTTCACCATGGAGACCGATGCCAGCGAGGCTGAGCCGATGCTTGCGGTCTACATGCGTCTGAATTTCCAGCTGGCCAGCGAGCTGGTCCTGCAAGTCGACGAGGCGCTGGGGCCCAACGATGCTCAGCCCAAAGGCATGTACGCATCCCCGATGGACGATTTGCTACACGCCTCGACGCTGCGCTTTCTTGAAGCCATGAGCAGCCCGGCAGAAGCGCAGATACTCGGCCCGTCACTCATGCGGGAGATCTATTACCGCATCCTGACCGGCGAACAAGGCGGCTCGATGCGCGCGGCGCTCAATCGACAGGGGCATTTTGGCAAGATCTCCCGGGCGATCCGCAAAATCCACAGCTGCTACTCCGAGCGCCTGGATGTGGAGACACTCGCTCAGGAAGCCAGCATGAGTGTGCCCAGCTTCCACCTGCACTTTCGCAGCGTGACGGACTCATCCCCCATGCAATACCTGAAATCGACCCGCCTGCATCAGGCGCGACTGTTGATGCTGCGTAACGCGATGAGTGCATCCACTGCGGCGTTCAACGTCGGGTACGAAAGCGCGTCGCAATTCAGCCGGGAGTTCAAACGCTTCTTTGGCCGAACACCCCAGGCCGAGGTCGAATGGATGAAGGCAACCTATGCGTTGCCCCCGCCGTCTACGCCCGCCCTTTATGTGTCGTCGCATTAGCGAAATAACCCAAACGCAGATCTGTTCGGAACTCTCTCGCCCAAGGCTGTTCTAGACGCCTTCGCCTGCGTTTCGTTAGCATCGGCGGCTTTCCTTTTCAAACACCTTGAGAGAACAGAGCAACGCATGTCTATCCAGCAAACACCCGGGCATGTATTGCCCGCGCGCTCCGCCGCCAAGATGGAAGCGGCCATGGCGGTCGGCAGCTTCGCCATAGGCACCGGCGAGTTCGCCATCATGGGGCTGATGCCTGACATCGCCAGCAACCTGCATCTGACCGAACCTCAGGTGGGTCATGCCATCAGCGCCTATGCCCTTGGGGTGATGGTCGGTGCGCCGCTGCTGACCATCCTCGGCGCCAAACTGCTGCGCAAGCACATGCTGTTACTGCTAATGGCACTGTACGCCCTGGGTAATCTGGCCACGGCGTTTACCCCGACTTTCGGGAGCCTGGTGGCGTTTCGTTTTATCAGCGGCTTGCCCCACGGCGCTTACTTCGGCATCGCGGCAGTGGTGGCTTCGAGCATGGTCCCGGCCGACAAGCGCGCGGGCGCCGTGGCGCGGGTGATGATGGGTCTGACCCTGGCGATGCTGCTGGGTAATCCCATCGCCACCCTCCTCGGCCAGTTTTTCGGCTGGCGCTCGGCATTCGCCCTGGTGGGGGTGATTGCCCTGGCCACCATCGCGCTGGTGTGGAGCTTCGTGCCCGATCGTCACGACGAACCCCGCAGCGACCCGCGCAAGGAGCTGAGTGCGTTTACCAAGCCACAGGTGTGGATGGCTCTGGCGATTGGCGCCATTGGTTTTGCCGGGATGTTCTGCGTGTTCAGCTACCTGGCACCGACCATGCTTGAGGTGACTAAGGTCGCGCCGCAGTGGATTCCATTTGGGCTGGCGGCGTTCGGTGCGGGCGGCATTATTGGCAATATCGTGGGCGGCAAGCTGTTCGACCGCATGCAGTTCCGCGCGGTGGGTTTGCTGCTGGTGTGGTCGATGGCGGTATTGCTGTTCTTCCCTTTCGCGGCCGGTTCCCTATGGGGCGTGCTCCTCGGTATCGGTCTGGTGGGCACCATGGTATCCCTGGCTGCGCCGCTGCAGATCCGCCTGATGGACATCGCCCATGAAGCCCCAAGCCTCGCGGCGGCCTCCAACCATGCCGCGTTCAACCTGGCCAACGCGCTGGGTCCGTGGTTCGGCGGGATAGCCATCACTGCCGGGCTGGGCTGGACGAGTACCGGCTATATCGGCGCGGCCACTGCCCTGGCGGGATTGGGTATTTATCTGGTTGCACGCCGGATGAAAGGTGGGGATTAAGGCATCAATGACTCACCTTGGTCCTACAGGTTTAGCGTTCCTTCAGACACACCTTGACCTGTAGGAGTTGTCGGAGGTCACGACGGCGACGAAAGCGGTTTGCCTGACACGACGCCATTCGCAGCCTTCGGCAGCTCCTACAGGTTTGCGTTCCTTCAGACACACCTTGACCTGTAGGAGTTGCCGGAGGTTACGACGGCGACGAAAGCGGTTTGCCTGACACGACGCCATTCGCAGCCTTCGGCAGCTCCTACAGGTGGAGGGTTTCTCCAGACACACCTCGAGCAAAGTTCTGGCCCAGGTCGTACGCATTGGCAGTACCCTACCGTATGAAACTGCATAGAACGCCGTTTCACTTAGGTCTTTTCCCCCATCCCCTGGCCAGCGCCTCAGCAATGCAGATCAGCCCACGTGGTTGATAAGCACTAAACGAAGATTATCCTGAATGGTGCTCTAAATAAGCCCTAGTCGCCTTTGATGAGTAAGACGAACGGAAGAATATTCAGCCTTATTCAGGGTCGCCAAGTCATTATCAATCATGTATTTTGAAATGGCGTTCTTAAATAGCAACATCCAACAACAAATGGCTTAACCAAAGCCTGAACCTGTGGAGCCGCCATGAGCTTCTTCTGCGCACCCCCTTCTGTCGAAACGACTGTTTTCACTCGGCTTCCCGACCACTTTCGCAACCCACGCCGTACCGCGTGGGCTGACGCTAACCGGCAAGGACGGCTCATCGATTCCTTTCTGGAAGGCCCCTCCTTCGACCGAGACGGGAATCTGTATGTCACCGACATACCTTACGGGAGAATTTTCAGGATCTCACCGGAAGGCCAATGGGAGTTGGTGTGTGAATACGACGGCTGGCCCAACGGACTGAAAATCCACCGCGACGGACGGATTTTCATCACCGATTACAAGCGCGGGATCATGGTCCTCGATCCACGCAGTGGGAAAATAGAGCCCTTTCTGGAGTCAGCTGGCTCGGAAGGTTTCAAGGGCGTCAACGATCTGGTGTTCTCGCCAAATGGCGACATGTACTTCACCGATCAGGGGCAAACCGGCCTGCAGGATCCTACCGGACGTGTCTTCAAGCTGGATGCGGCTGGCAACCTGACGTGCCTGATCAACACCATTCCCAGCCCGAACGGCATCGTCTTCGACCCGAAACTGAACCACCTTTTGATCGCTGTAACTCGAGCCCAACAGATCTGGCGCATCCCGCTCGGCAACGGCTCGATCATCAGCAAGGTAGGCGTTTTCGCGCAACTGCATGGCGGACTCGGTGGGCCTGATGGGCTGGCTCTGGATGGCGACAGCAACCTCTACGTTGCGCATACCGGTTTCGGCTCGGTGTGGAAGCTCTCCAAAGTAGGCGAACCCCTGCAACGCATTGTGTCGTCGGAAGGTATCAGCAATACCAACCTGGCTTTCGGCGGACCGCAAAACCAGTCCCTGTTCATCACCGAATCGGAAACCGGCTCCATTTTGCAGGTCAAGTCCGCAGTGCCTGGCCTTCCCATGTACTCCCACAGCTAAAGCAAGCGTCGTCAACAACCCAACAAAAACAACTACAACAACAAAAGAAGCGACGAAACCATGCACAGTCAAAGCCCAGCACTTCCCCCGCTGACAGATGCCGAAGGCGAAAAACTCCTGCGCCGGATCATGATGCGGATCCTGCCTTTCATCTTCGCGTGCTATGTCATCAGCTACCTGGACCGCACCAACGTCGGCTTTGCCGCCATCAGCATGAACAAGGATCTGGGCCTGACGGCCACCATGTTCGGCTGGGCCGCGGGCCTGTTTTTCTTCGGGTACTTCATTTTCGAGATCCCTAGCAACCTGCTGATGCAACGCTTTGGCGCACACATCTGGATTGCCCGCATCATGATCACCTGGGGCCTGATCTCAATGGCTACCGCTTTTGCGACAGGCCCGATCAGCTTCAGCATCATGCGTTTCCTGCTCGGCGTCGCTGAAGCCGGTTTCACACCCGGGGTTTACCTCTATTTCACCTACTGGTTCCCCGGCAAATGGCGAGCGAAGGCAACGGCAGCCTTTTTGCTCGGCATCCCGACGGCGAATATTTTCGGCTCTCCCCTGTCTGGCTGGCTGCTTGAAATGCACGACATCATGGGCTTGAAAAACTGGCAGTTCCTGCTGGTGGCCGAAGCACTGCCTGCGGTATTACTCGGGATTGCCTGCCTGTTCGTGCTGGTCGACAACCCGGCGAAGGCCAAGTGGATGTCGGCCCGCGAGAAGTCCTGGCTCAATGATCAACTGACTCAAGAGCAGCAAGCCATCGGCGCCACTCACGGCAGCACACTCAAGAGCGCGCTCACCAATCCGAAAGTGTTCACCCTGGCGGTTATCAACTTCTGCTGCATCGTCGGCTCGGTCGGCATCGGTATCTGGATGCCACAGATCATCAAGAGCCTGGGCATGCAAAACACCACTGTGGGCCTCGTCGCCGCACTGCCGTACATACTGGGCGCAGTGACGATGACGATCTGGTCGAGGCTGGCCAACCGCAGCAAACAACGCCTGCCGTATGTGGTCAGCGCGCTTGCCTTTGCAGCGGTATCGCTGGTGGCGGCTGCGCTAATCGATAACCCGGTGCTGAAGATCACCAGCCTGGCATTCGCAGTGGCAAGTATCCTGGCGTTTCAAGCCACGTTCTGGGCAATCCCCTCGACCATCCTCACCGGTCGCGCTGCGGCAGGCGGTCTGGCGCTGATCGTATCGATCGGCAACCTCGGTGGCTTCGCTGGCCCATTCATGATCGGCCTCATCAAAGACGCAACCCAGAGCTACTCCGGGCCGTTCTTTGCCGTGGCAGCCATCCTGATGATCGGCACCTGCCTGATGCTATGGCTGGGCGATCCGGCCCATCGCCAGCCAAAAAAACAGCCCGCAGAAGCTGTACCCGCATAAACCGCCGCTGATGCTATGGCCTGGCCGCCCAGAAGCGGTCGGCGATAAAGAACAGGGCCAATAGCGCCCCTGTAACCCCCAAGGTTGCAGGGGCGCCCATGGCTGCGGCAACCAGCCCTGCCAACAGACCGCCGATGGCCTCAAAGCCGAAACGCATCGAGATATAGAAAGAAACCACGCGCCCACGCAAGGCTGTGGGAGCCTGGCTCTGCAGCATCATATTGGTGCTGACGTTACTGGCGGTAATACCAAACCCGATGAGTGCCAACAAGCCAAGCGCTGCGTCCAAGGGAACGCTGAACGCCATCCCCAGCATTGCCACTGAGCTGCAGACAATCGCCACCGCAATGAACGTCCCGAGCCTGTTAAGCGTGCCCCACAACGCCAACATCAGCGTGGCAACAAACGCGCCTGCCCCGGCCGCGCCCCACAGCCAGCCCAATGTCTGGGCGTCGCCCGCATAAATCGACTTTGCCAGCACGGGCAGCAGGACTGCGTAATTCGAAGCGAGCAAGTTGACGACGATCACGCCGATCATCAACCGACGCACGTCATGGGTGCTCCAGATGTAGCTCAAGCCTTCTTTGAACACTTGCCCTGTTGAACCTGAAGCTTTCGCGACGGGGGCCACGCGGGTTTTGACCAGGCTGACCAGCAGCACGCCGAAAGCCATCGAGGTCATGAGAAAGCATGCACCCTCCCCACTGATCGTGATCAGAAAACCAGCCAGCGGCGGCCCGATGAATCGGGCGGCATTAATCAGCATGGCGTTGAGGGCCAACGCGTTGGGAAGGTCTACGGGGTCATCGACGAAGCTGCTGATCAGCGCCTGGCGTAAAGGCGTTTCAACCGCGTTGAGCAGCCCCAGCAGTATCGCCATGACGATGATGACGGTGTCATCTATCCAGCCCAGCCAGGCCAGGATGGCAAGAGTCAACGACTGCACGGCCAGAAGGGCTTGGGCAATGATGAGCAACAGTCGCTTGTCGTGCCGGTCGATCCACGCCCCGGCCAAAGGCCCGACCACCAGCTGCGGCGCCAGGGTCAGAAAGGTCAGCAGACCGAGCAGGAATGCGGATCCGGTGAGGTGGTAGGCAAGCCACGACAAAGCGACCTGCTGCACCCATTTACCGAGCGTGGAGATAGCCTGACCGGCAAAATAAATCTGGAAGTTTCGATGCGCCAGTGCTCGCACCGGGGCGGGCCAGCGCATCGAATCTGGTGGGCGGGAAGACAGCATTGGAACCTCACATTAAGGCCCCACGCGATCGTCTTCTACCTTAACGGATGATCGTGCGCGAGAGGCACGATACCCCTGCTCATTCTGGAAGCAGACAGCCTTTCTTTTTCAGGGATTCAAGGACCCAGGAGCGGTCGTTTTCACCCTTTGCAATCTGATCAAGCTGCTTCTGCTCGGCATGATGCTTGGCAGCGGCGCGATCATAAACCTCGGCAACGTGGTCGTAAGGTACACACAGCAGACCATCGTCGTCACCTATCACCAGGTCGCCTGGCTCGATCACCATTCCGTCGATAGCAATCGGAACGTTGATTTCCCCAGGCCCATCCTTGTAGGGGCCGCGATGTGAAACACCTGCGGCAAACATCGGGAAATCACCGGCACCGATGCTGGCGGCATCGCGAATTGCACCATTGATGACAATTCCCGCAACGCCACGTTTGACCGCATAAGCAACCATCATCTCGCCAATCAGCGCGTTGCTCAGATCGCCCCCGGCGTCGACAACAATCACATCGCCCGGCTCAGCGATATCGATTGCGTAATGCAGCATCAGGTTATCGCCCGGCCGGGCTTTTACCGTCAATGCCGGACCTGCCAGAACACCTTTGTGATGCATGGGCCGCAACCTTGCGCCACCCGCCGTCATGCGATTCATCGAGTCGCTGATGTTGGCCACAGGCACATCACGATAACGGTTGACCCATTCCAGACTGACTTTACGGGCTGCTTTGAGGACACGAAATCCAATGGTCATGTGGCATTTCTCTCTTGAAATTATGGGATGCCGTCGGGCTAGACCTGACATTTATCAGAATGGCATTTCATTTAGACACAATCAATACCCTTACATCTCAATCAAACGATGATCAAATAAAACCATAGACGGTATATTGCAACGGCGTTTCGTTATGGTAGGGTTCCGCTATCGGCTTTGAGAGATCACATGGCCGCGCAGGATTTCAACAAGACCCCAAATAAAAACAAGGTACCCGTCATGACCCGAAAGATTCTGCTGACTGGCCCCGCGCTGGCCCCTGATGCAACGGCCTTCGCCGACTCGCAAGATATTTTGATCATCCCCACGACGCCCTATCTGCCAGCCGCCGAGCTGACCGCGATCATCCAGCAGGAACAGCCTGACGCGATCATCGTGCGCCAGGGCAAGCTGACCCGAGAGATGATCCAGGCTTCGGCGCAGCTCAAGGTCATCGCCAAGCATGGGGTTGGCTACGACACCATCGACATCCAGGCAGCCGCCGAACATGGCGTGCCCGTGACCATCGCACTCGGTGCCAACGCGCAATCGGTGGCCGAGCACGCGTTCGCCCTGATGTTCAGCGTTGCCCGCCAAACCGCCTGGCTTGATGCCCGTACCCGCGCAGGTCACTGGGACAAAGCCACCGCTAACGGCACCGAGCTGTTTGGCAAAACCCTGGGTCTGGTGGGCCTCGGCTCGATCGGCAGCATCCTGATGGACCTGGTCGCACCGTTGCGCATGAAAGTGAAAGTCTTCGATCCGTATTTGAAGGCGTTGCCACAGCGCGGCTACGTGGAACGGGAAACCGACTTCAACAACTTGCTGGCCACTAGCGATATCATCAGCCTCCATTGCCCCCTGACTGAAGACAATCGCAACCTGTTCGGCCACGATCAGTTCCAGCGCATGCGCTCCAACAGCATCCTGATAAACACAGCGCGCGGAGAACTGATAGACACCGTGGCGCTGGTGCAGGCGTTGACTGACGGAGCTATCGCGGGAGCAGGCCTGGACACCTTCAACCCTGAACCACCACCGGCCGACAGCGCTCTGTGGGGCCTGAAGAATCTGGTCGCGACGCCCCACGTGGGTGCCAACACCACCGATGCACGCGACCGCGTCGGCCTGTTGGCCGTGCAGCAGATCGTCAAGGTCTGGCAGGGTGCCGAGCTCGATCCGCGATGCGTAGTCAATCGCCAACTGTTGTCGACTGAAGCCTGATTAGCCTGAGCCAGGGTTGACGAACAACCACAGCTCATCGAAAAGCGTTTCTCCAGAAAAATAATCACAGGAGAGCACCAATGGCCGTAGCTCAAACATCCCATCAAGTCAGCGAACTTGAACGCACGACAATGAAACGCGTCGCCTGGCGACTGCTGCCGTTTCTGATCTTGTGCTACCTGATCGCGATCATCGACCGTGGCAACATCGGCATGGCATCGCTGCAGATGAACCAGGACCTGGGTCTGACCCCAGCCATCTTCGGCTTTGCCAGCAGCCTGTTTTTCTTCTCCTACTTCCTGATCGAAGTGCCCAGCAACCTGGCGCTGCAGAAGTTCGGTGCAAGAATCTGGATCGCCCGGATCATGGTGACTTGGGGGATCATTTCTGCCGGGACGGCGTTCGTGACAGGGGCGAATTCACTGTATGTGATGCGTTTCCTGCTGGGCGCCGCTGAAGCAGGCTTCTTCCCCGGCGTCTTGCTTTACCTCACTTACTGGCTGCCCTCCGCTTACCGGGCCCGCATGGTTGCGATTTTCATGGTCGCCATTCCCGGCGCCAACTTCATCGGCTCGCCCTTGTCAGGGCTGCTGCTGAGCCTCGACGGCTGGATGGGCATGCGCGGCTGGCACTGGCTGTTCATCCTTGAAGGCATTCCTGCCGTCCTGCTGGGCATCGCCTGCCTGTTCGTTTTGACCGACAAGCCTGATCAGGCCAAATGGCTGAGCGACGAGCAACGTCACTGGCTGGTGAACAAGCTTGCAGAAGAGCGCCAGCGCAAGACCAACATCGGCCACATGTCACTGTGGAAACTGCTCAAGCACAAGGATATCTGGGTGTTGGCACTGGTCTATTCCGGGGCCTCGGCGGCCGGTAGCACCATGAGCATCTGGGCGCCACAACTGCTGAAAACCTTCGGTTTGACGAACATGGAGATCGGCTTGGTCAACGCCATTCCGTATGGCATAGCCTCGGTGGCAATGATCATCTGGGGACGCAGTTCGGACCGGACCGACGAGCGACGCTGGCACACATCACTCACCCTGCTGCTGATCACCGCTGGCCTGCTGCTGGCCTCCGTCACCTCCTCGCTGCCCGCAACCGTGGTGCTGCTGAGCATGGTGTTGATCGGTGCCTACTCAATGAAAGGTCCGTTCTGGGCGCTGGTGTCCGGCTGGCTTTCATCGTCGACCGCAGCGGCCGGGCTGGCGGCGATTGGCGCCTTGGCCAACCTGATTGGTGGCGGCGTGATGGTCAACGTCTACGGCGCGATCCATGGCGCGACCGGAAGTTACGCCCTTGCCATGCTGCCGCTGGCGGCACTGTGCGCGGCAGGTGGCGTGATGGTGCTGGTAATGGGAAGCAAACGTCAGAAACAGGGAGCCGCTGAACCTGAGGCGACCTGAACCTGCTGACTTGATGAAATACGACGCCACTCCCTTTCACTGAAGCGGGTGGCGTTGTTCGTTATATGCATGAACCTTCTGGCTTACCGCTGACGTCTCAGTTGGCAACCTCGACGCTGCCCACCTCGGACGATTGCTTGTCGCTGCGAAGACTCTTGCCACCCAGGCTACGCATCAGATCATCAGCTACTTCCGAGAACGCCTTGCCCAATCGCTTGGCATGCTCTTCGGTCAGTCGGCTGGCCGGACCCGAGATCACGATAGCGCCAATTAACTCATGGATAGGCCCATAGATGGGCAGCGCCATGGAGGCCGCATGAGGATCGGTGGCGCCACATGAGTAAATCGGCTCAAGGCCCTTCTCTGCTTCTTCGAAGGACGTGCGCAAGGCTTGAGCCCCGGCCGCTCCGTCCATCGGGCGCATGTCGCCGGGCTGCAAATGCAGGCGAAGCCTGTGCGGTGAATTGACCCGGTACTGACAGAGCCGGTAAGCCCCGTGGCGGACATAGAAAGACGCGGTCTCGCCCGTTTCGTCGGTCAGGCGATGCAGCCGGGGCATCACATGCCGCTCCAGATCCAGCGCCTCCTGATAAACCGCATTCAGGCGCATGACCTCGCTGGCCAGCATGTACCGACCATCTGCCAGACGCGTGACCAGACCGTAGGTTTCCAGAGAAACCATCAAACGCATGATGGTGCTTTTTATCAGGTCGGTACGCTCGACGAGCTCAACAAGGCTCAGCGCAGTGTCGCCCACCTGGAATGCAGTCAGAACGGTCAACACCCGATCAGCGGAAGCAACCCCACTCACCGCAGGTCTTGGACGCGGTTTAACCATTGGATACTCCTTATCACGTGCAGGCTCGAACCATCGAGCGAATGACGGGCATTATCTGCCAGGCGCGCAGGGATCGCTACTCTGGGAAAAGCGAGTGATTCGGCAGCACCTGGTCTGGGCCTTATCCACGTCCGAGTAACTGATGAAAAAGTCTAGAGAATCGCCCAGTTCATACAGAGGCAAGTGATAGCCAAGACCATAAACGCTGACCCGCTCGGGCCTTTCCAGCGTGGTGGTGTATTGCAGGCTAATGACCTGATCGCGACCGAACAGGTTGGCGTTTTGCAGCACCGCACCCATGTAGGTCTTGCCGGTTTCTTGGGTACCGCTGTTGTCCATGTTCAGCGAGGCGCTCCACGGCGACTCGTCCGCCACTTGCAGGTCGGTATCGACGGCGCCCGCGCGCTCACTGTCCTTGAGCTTCATCACGGTTTGCTTGGCGGGGTTTTCATTGGCCAGCTTCAGGCTTTTGGAAATCGCCGTCAGGTCGGGGGTCTGCCCTTCCTTGAGACCCGGCAAGGCATTGCGGACGTTGTCGTTGCTGAAATGCTGGTTGCCAGCGATCCTGACCTGGCCGATACGAGCTTCCACGACCTGCAAGACCACCACCCCGCCGTTCAACTCTTGCTCGGGAAGGTCCACACGAACCAGCTGATAACCGCGTCGGTGATAAGCGGCTTCCAATGCTTCCTGAGCTTTTACGACATCGCCGAAATCGCGCTGGCTGCCAACGAAATCGGCAACGCTCTTGTCAAGCTCCGGGCCCGGCAACAACGTATTGCCGCGCACCTCGAACTTGTTGATATCAAACCGGGGAGAAGCAGACGCAACTTCATCGGCAGCGGCAACACTGGCGCACACGGCCAATGAAGCAGGCACCAGAAACAGCAACGAGCGGTAGGTCATTGTCAGGCCCTTGGGCAGCAGTAAGATACGCAAATACTCAAATACGCACTGCATGCCGAGCCTGCAGGGGTTTTCTCCTGCACTGTCTAGCCGGTGTAATATCAAACTGGAATCACCCGAATCGTGCGCCGACGAAATGCGTCTGCCAACCCACGCACTGAGAATCCCGTCATGCCCGCCTCCCTGACCCGCCCCTCTCCCGCCCCGCTGCTGGCCCCCGGTGAAACCGTGGTGTTGTTCGACGGCGTCTGCAAACTGTGCAACGGCTGGGCGAAATTCCTGATTCGCCATGACCGTCATCAGCGCGTTCGGCTGGCGACGGTACAGTCGCCAGAAGGTCAGGCCTTGCTGGCTTGGGCCGGGTTGCCGGTGGACGCGTTCGACACCATGGCGGTGATCCGCGATAAGCATTACTGGGTGCGTTCGGAGGCGTTTTTTGAAGTGGTCGCGCAATTGCCAGCCGGGTGGCCAGCGTTGCGAGTGCTGCGTATTTTTCCCCGATGGCTGCGCGATTGGGCCTACGACCGTGTTGCGCTGAACCGCTATCGCCTGTTTGGCAAACATGAGGTTTGCATGATGCCCAACCCGGACCGCCAGCGACGCTTCCTCAAGGCTGGATCATGAATCGTCTACAGCAAGCCCACTGGCTGGGGCGTGGCAGCCTTGCATTCATGTTTGCCTACCATGGGCTGGTGCCCAAGCTGATCGACATAAGCCCCGGTGAGCGGCTGCTCTTACAGGCTCATGGCCTGGAGCAAGCGGCCTGGCTGTCCCAAGCAGCCGGGGTGGCTGAACTGCTTCTGGCGGCCGTGTTGCTTCTCGCACCGGGACTGCAATGGCCACTGCTGCTGGCAGCTGCCATATTGCTGGGCTTGCTGGTGGATGTGGCGGTGATGCAGCCGTCCATGCTGGTCGATGCGTTCAACCCGGTAACGCTGAATGTGGCTGGCATGGCATTGTGCGCAGTCGCCTGGATTACGCGACCAGACAAAAGCGTGAACACTCAATTGAAGGAAATAACATGAAGGACCTGCCAAGCCCTGCGCCCCTGATCATTCTTGACGTTCAGGACGCTATCGACCGTCCGTGCTGGGATGGCAAGAACAACCCCGGGTATCTGGCAGTCATCCAGCGCCTGCTCGGCCATTGGCGATCAAACGGCTGGCCCGTCATCCACGTCAAACACGATGAACTGACGCCTACCTCCAGCTATTACCTGAATGGGCCGTGGAATGGCATCAAGAAAGAGGTAACGCCAATAGCGGGAGAAACGATCGTTATCAAGCAGCAGAACTGCGCCTTCATCGGCACACAGCTGGACGCCGTTCTTAAGGAATTGCAGGCAGAGCATTTTGTGCTGACCGGCGTGGTGATTCACAACAGCATGGATGCCACCGTCCGCGCAGGCAAAGCCTTGGGCTACCGCATCACCCTGCCCTCGGATGCCACAACCGCCGTGCCGGTGATTGGCCCTCAGGGTAAGTCCTGGGATGCCACAACCGTTCATGAACTGACCCTGGCCATCCTCGGTGGTGAATATGCCGAGGTCATCTCAGCCGAAGAAGTGATTGCGCGAGCCACGAACCTGTAGGCGCTGCCGAAGGCTGCGAAAGCGTCTTGCCTGAGACACCGCCAGCGTAACCCTCTTAACCTCGGTCAACCTCTAAAAGCCCGACCAACCGCCAACGCCAGTTCACTGGTCGCTGATTGCACCTCGCCAGGGCGTCGATACAGATTGATCGCAAAAGGCGGCAGCTCCGGCAGGCCGCTGCTGGCGGGGAGTATCTGCAAGTCATTGGGCACAGTGAATGCCAGCCATGCGGTGACAGCCAAGTCCGCACGAACTGTGGCGCGAGTTGCCTCGATGTTGCCGGACTCATACACCGTGCGCCATGTCCTGCCCTGAGTCTGCAAAGCCCTGACGATCATTGGCCGGAACGCACAGGTCGGTGCTACCAGCGACACCGGCAATGGCTGCTTGCTGAATGCATTGCCACCAGCGGCGCCCACCCACACCAGACGCTCGACACTCAGGCATTGGACATCGAAACGCCTGCCCCCGGTTTTCACTACTGGCTCCGCGACTGGCTCCTCGACCAGCGCCAGGTCCAGTTCGCCACGCTCCAGCGCTGCCACCAGATCCCCCGACGCGCCACACATGAGCGAAACCTCAACCTGCGGCCAGGCGATCTCATAGGCCTTCAACGCAGACGCCAACGCCTGGCCCATCAGGTCAAACGGAACCCCGAAACGCACCGGACCACTGATCGTTCGCTCGGTCATGTCCGCCCATAACTCATCATTGAGTTCCAGCATGGCGCGGGCTTTTGTCAGCAAGCGATCCCCGGCAGACGTGAGGCTCAACCGGCGGTGATTACGTTCAAAAACCGGCGTATTGAACTGCTCTTCCAGACGCTTGATCTGTTGGCTGATCGCACCCTGGGTCAGGTGCAGCGAACGGGCGGCGGCCGTCATGCCGCCATGATCGTGGACAGCGACAAACGTACGCAGGAGGCTGATATCGAAGTGACGGGGCATATTGGCATTACGCTTTCTAATGGTTCGGATTAAACACCGTCGTTATCCTAATGTATCCAGCTGCTCTAGTCTGGCCCTCTTTGTTGACGAGAGAGCAACTCACAGTGATCGACAGTTTCTGGCCCCTTGCAATGTTTACTCTGACAGCCACCATTAGTCCCGGTGGTGCAACCACAATGACCACGGCGTCCGGTGCGCAATTCGGTTTCCATCGCTCCATGCCCTTGATGCTGGGGATTGCCACAGGTCTTGCGTCGCTGGCCGCAGGTGCAGCCTTCGGCCTGGCCAATCTGTTGCTGATCAGTCCGCTGCTGCCCGTAGCCATGCAAACAGCAGGCACTCTCTACCTGCTCTGGCTCGCCTGGAAAGTGGCAAAAGCCCCCGCACCCGGCACAGGTAAAACAGCAGCAAAGCCCATCGGCTACATCGCGGGACTTTGCATGCTCTGGTACAACCCCAAGGCCTGGGCCATGACCGGCAGCGCCGCGGCTGCCTACGCCAACCTCTCCAGCGACCCCTCGCAACTGGCCGCGCTGATGGGCCTGAGCTTCGCAGTCGCGGCGTGCGTATCACTTTCGATCTGGTGCATCGCCGGCCGCGAACTGGCCCGGCGGATACGCAAGCCAGGCCACTGGCGAGTTGTGAATGGCGCCATGGGAGCGTTAATTGTGGCGTCGATTGTGCCGATGTGGATCTGAAGCAAGGCGGTGTCGGTCACCGCCATGCCTATTCCACCGCCTCAACCACGCCCTGATCTTCCCCGAGAAACCCTCCACTCTGGTGCTGCCACAAGCGCGCGTAGGTGCCATTCTTGCCGAGCAATTCGGCGTGGGTGCCTTGCTCGATAATGCGCCCGTCATCCATCACGATGAGCCGGTCCATGGCCGCAATGGTGGAGAGCCGATGGGCGATGGCGATGACGGTTTTGCCCTGCATCATTTCATCGAGGCTTTCCTGAATGGCCACTTCCACCTCGGAATCCAAGGCGCTGGTGGCCTCGTCAAGGAGCAGGATCGGCGCGTTTTTGAGCATGACCCTGGCAATCGCGACACGTTGGCGCTGGCCGCCGGAAAGCTTGATACCGCGCTCGCCCACCAGGGTGTCGTAGCCCGAGTGGCCTTGCTTGTCGCTCAACTGGCTGATGAACCCGTCGGCCTGAGCGTCGGCTGCGGCTTTGCGGATCTGCTCATCGGTAGCATCGGGTCGGCCATAGGCGATGTTGTCGCGAATGGATCGATGCAGCAGGGACGTATCCTGAGTGACCATGCCAATGGCGCTGCGCAAGCTGTCTTGGGTCACCTTCGCGATGTTCTGCCCGTCGATGCGAATCTCACCTTTGTCCACGTCGTAGAAGCGCAGCAGCAGGTTGATCAGCGTGGACTTGCCAGCGCCGGAGCGGCCCACCAGACCGATCTTTTCGCCTGCGCGGATATTCAGGCTCAGGTTATCCAGCACCTGGCGCTCGCCGTTGTAGTTGAAGCTCACCTTGTCGAAGGTCACCGCGCCGCCAGTAGTCGCCAGCACCGCCGCGTCCGGAGCATCCTGCACCTTGGGGCCACGGGTCAGCGTCTCCATGCCATCCTGCACGGTGCCGATGTTCTCGAACAGCGAGGTCATCTGCCACATGATCCAGTGCGACATGCCATTGATACGCAGCGCCATGGCAGTAATCGCGGCCACTGCACCAGTGCCGACTTCGCCCTGATGCCACAGCCATAACGCATAGCCGCCCGCGCCCATGATCAAAGCAACCACCAGTGCCTGATTGACGATCTCGAACTGGCTGACCAGACGCATCTGGCGAAAGCCGGTGTGCTTGAAATCTTCCATCGCCGCACGCGCGAAGTGCGCTTCACGTTTGGAGTGGGAGAACAGTTTGACCGTGGTGATGTTGGTGTAGGCGTCCGAGATACGCCCGGTCATCGACGACCGCGCATTGGCCTGTTCCTGCCCGACTTTCCCCAGACGCGGCACGAAATACAGCATGGCCAGACCGAACAACGCGACCCAGGCAATGAAAGGCAGCATCAGTTTCAGGTCGAAACCACCGGCCAGGGCGATGATCGCGATGAAGTACACGCCGATGCCGGGTGCAATTTCGATAATGGTGAACAGCACCTCGCGCACCGAAAGCGCCGTCTGCATCACCTTGGTAGTGACGCGACCGGAAAACTCGTCGGAAAAGAACGACAGGCTTTGGCGCAGCATCAGCCGGTGGAAATCCCAGCGCAGGCGCAACGGCAGGTTGATCGCCAATATCTGGTGCTGAACCATTGTCCGCAACGCCACCAACGCAATGCTCGTCACCAGTACGATGCCGATACCCCAGAGCACGCGGCTTTCCTGCCCGGCTGTATCGAAGCCTGCCTGCCAGGTCGACAGCAGGTCCACCACCTGGCCGAGGAAGGAAAACAGCCAGGCTTCGTAAATCGACACACCGGCACTAAGCAGCGCAAGCGCCAGAACATAACCACGAGCCCCCCGGGTGCAAGCCCACAAAAACCGCGCCAGACCATCAGGCGGCGGCGGTGCCTCGTCGGGCGGGAAAGGGTCAAGTCGTTGTTCAAATGCGCGAAGCATGGTGGTCTCCAAAACGATCTAATAGGCGCGATTCTGTCATCGAACGGAGGTGATGGGGTCAGAAACTCCAGTTCGCTGAGCTTTCATGCCAGTAAAGACACTACCTTCGCCGCCACGTTCGCCCAGGCTGACCGCGTTCTCATGTGGGACCGGCCGGGCGGCGCTCCGCTTCAGCCGGGAAGACGGAATTTCAGGCGATCAATTTCGGGTGGATGTACCGGCCTCTTCCCGGCTAAAGCCGGTCCCACATGAATGTCTGTGGGAGATTCTATATTGGCCTGCAATGCACTCTACTAGTGGGACCGGCTTTAGCCGGGAAGGCGGCATATCTGGTGACGCATATGCAGCGCATGTCCTGGCCTTTTCCCGGCTGAAGCGGAGCGCCGCCCGGCCGATCTCACATGAGTACGCGGTAGTCTGTGGGAGGCTTGCCCGCGCTAAGGACGATGGGGTGTAAATGACACACTGCCAGATCCATGTGTGATGCTTTTACTCGACAGGGGCGCCTCGGTTTGGCCAGGCGATCACCAAACCGCTCGCCAATCAGCCAAGCCGCTGATACCGAATGTAGCCATGAGCGTCATTCCCGACACGAACGAAACCCGCCTTCTCGTACATCAACCGCGCCGGGTTATCCCCGCGCACGCTCAAACCCAGCAGACTGAAACCCTGCCTTCTGGCAGTGGTTACGTAATCTTCGAGCAGCATTTGGCCAATCCCTTTGCGCCGAAACGCCTCTGCAACGTTGATGGTGCAAAGCTCGGCGCAATCTTGTTCGGGCATCCACAACGCATAGCCGGCGAATTGCCCATCCATGGTTGCAATGATCAACCGATCGAAGTTTTCCACCCAGCGAGTCAGGTGTTTTTCCAGCTGAAGTCGCCACGCGGCTTCGTGATCGGGCTCCCAACAACGGATGTAATCCTGCTCGCCTCTGTAAATCGAAGGGAGGTCGAGAACGCATGCGGGCCTTAATTCGAGTGCCATGCTCATCCCTGATTAGTTACCTGACAATCCAGAGAGTGCAGGTTTTGACTTTCGCCCCTCAGGCCTGATCGCCGTTATCCAGCAACGTCGTACCATAGGAGTTGTCCACCACGCAGAGCCACCTGCCCGATATCTGGCGAAAGACATAGGTCGCGCGGCGCGTGATCTCGGTTTTAGCTCCGGACTTGTCAGTGGCCTGCAGCAGGGTTTCCATGATCACAAGGGCCACATCACCCGCCGGTATGACCTGCATGTCCCCTTGAGTAACGATGATGCTGTGATTGAAGTGGTCGGCAATCGCGACAAAGGCGCGGCGGATGCTGTCCTTGCCTGTGACAGTCAGCCCTGGCTTGACGACCAGGGTTGCATCATCGGCATAGAACTCCATCAACGCGTCGAAATCTTCGGCGGTAATGGCTCGGTCAGCGGCCTTGATGGTTTCTTTTAGCGTTAGGGTCAATTCGTCCATTGTCTTTCTCCTGATCAAGCCACATCCCACGACGGTTGCAGGCGCTTCATTATCGGCGGTAACGCTGCCCCACCCGCCCGGCGAACCACGACAGGGCGATAGCCGGGATCGAAAGGATGGCAGCATAAACGACACCAGCGCCCAGCAATGAGGAAACGCCAGAGCACGCCATCACCACAGGGATCTGAGCGAACATGACAATTGCTCCCGCTATCCACTGAAAGCGTGCAAGCATGAACGCCAGAACAGCCGACAACCCGAGCGCTGCAGGGTAGATAACGGTCCAGAAGCTGGCAGCGTCCCAAGGCTCTTCAACCCCGGCAAGCAAAGACGCAGCTGCCCAGAAAGCAAGGCTTGCGGCACAGGTCACCCTCAATGGCATGGGCATTCCTTCATCTGTCGGCCTTATAATTCTGGGCGAAGTGGCAGGCTCGTCCAACAGGCAAATCCTGAACCCGTACCTGATAAATTTTTTATGCCAGACACCGGTATCTCACAATGCTCATCAACCCGCAGTTTATCGTTCACGAGACCGAACACTGGGTCCTCAATCACCACTTGTCCAGCGCCCTGCCCGGCTATCTGATGCTGGGTGCCAGGGCGGCGACCGCCTCGCTGTCCGAGCTGGCACCCGAGGCATTGGCGGAGCTCGGCGGTCTGCTCGCCAGAACCCAGCTGATACTTGAGCGACACTTGCAACCAAAGCACCTCTACATCAGCCGCTTCGGGCACCAGCCGGGGCTACCGGTTCACTTCCATTTCATCCCGGTCTATCCATGGGTCGAAGACCTGTTCTGGAAAGACGACAGATACCGGTTGCTGGATACATTCGGCTGCGCAGATATCGCTTCCACCCTGACCGACGGCGCCGAGCTGACGTTGTTTATCTGGAGAGAGTTTGGCGAGCGCCCTGAACCACCAGAGATTCAAGGCCCGTCTATACAGCAGGTGATCACCGAACTGCGTGCGGCATTTGCTTGAGCGGCTGACTACCCAAAAATCCTTATCGCACTCACGGAGTCACCGATGCAGACTGACCAATCGCCTCTTTCCGCCGACCCAGGCCTCACGCTGCGGCACCACTCAGGGACAGTCGAATTCCCCGTGCATTACATGCGTGGCGGCACCTCGACGGGCATTGTGCTGTGGGAACCCCTGTTACCCAAAGACGAGCAACTGCGCGATGAGTTGCTGAGGCATTTGATGGGCGTCCCCCTCTCAGGCACACAGCCGGGGAATCGGCAGATCACAGGTTTAGGTCGCGGGCCAGCCACCAGCAACAAGGTCTTTCTGGTGCGTGTTGAAGAGACGGCGGACGGCCATCGATTGGTCAGTACCCTCGCCCAGCTCGCCAGTGACCATGCAGCCATCGACTGGAGCGTGAACTGCGGCAACATGTCCAGCGCATTGCCGCTATGGGCGATTGATACCGGTTTGTTTGACGCGGCGGCGAATCAGACCTGTGAAATTGAAATCAGGAACACCAACACCGGCGTCGTGACTATCACGCGAATGAGGCGAGATGAACGAGGGATGTTCGTCGCCGCTGAAATTCCGGGTGTCAGTGGGTCGTTCCCCAGCGTCGATCTGTTCCTGCAATCCCCCGTGGGCAACAAAACCGGAGCCCTGTTGCCCACCGGGTCCGTCCTCGATGTTGTCGCCGGGCACGAAGTGTCTTGCGTCGATGTTGCCGTGCCTATGGTGATCGCCGATGCCACAAGCTTTGGTAAAACAGGCCACGAACCGGTGGCGGAGCTTGAAGCCGATCCGGTGTTCATGAAAGCCCTGCGCGAAGTGTGGGTCGAGTCCGGCTTGAAGATGGGCCTGCGTCGCAAGGACGGTGAGCTCATGACCCGCGCGCAGATCCAGAGCAGCGAAACCATTCCCAAAGTGTGCATCATTAGCGCGCCGCGCCACGGCGGCAGCATTGCGGTTCGCTATTTCACACCCCAGACCGGCCACGCCTCCATGGCCGTTTCCGGCGGTTGCTGTCTGGCCGGTGCTTGCCTGATTCCGGGCACCACGGCCCACCGAATCGCGACCGGTATCACCTCCCCGAGCCATGAGTTTTCGGACATCGAAGTCAGTATCGAAAACCCCGCCGGGCGCTTGGATGCGACGGTGGTTGCGGCCCTTGAAGACGGCCAGATCAACATCGAAAGCGCAGCCTACCGTCGCAGCGCACAAATTCTGATGCGCGGGCATGTGCCGCTGTATCAGGCTTCGAAGGAGTTGGTCAGCGCGCTGTCGTGAAGCAAACACAGGACCCTGTAGGAGTGAGCTTGCTCGCGATGCGGTATGGCTGTGGGTTAATCATCGTCTGACGTAACGCTATCGCGAGCAAGCTCACTCCTACAGAAAACCCATTCGAATTCAGACATTTATCTCTCTTCAGCGCCTACAGAAGCCTCATTCCTGCCCCCGCGCCCACTCCCGCACCGCTTCCGCAAACATCCGCAGCGCCATGGGCGGATGGCGGTTTGCCGGATAGTAGAGGCAGGCGCCGGGGTAGCGAGGGCCCCAGTCCGGCAGCACATGCACTAAGCGACCTGCCTGCAAGTGTTCTTCAACCTGATGTTCGGGCACCCAGGCGATACCGACTCCTGCCAACGCGGCTTCGGTCATCAGGTTGATGTTGTCCATGGTCATGGGCCCGTCCACATCCAGGCTGGCGGACTGGCCTAGATGATCGAAATCCCAGCGGAACAAGGTGCCGCTGGCGAAGCGAAAGCGGATGCAGCGATGGACCTTGAGGTCATGAGGCACCATGGGCGCCGGGTGGTGGCTCAGGTACTCGGGCGAAGCCACAGCGGTAAATCTCACATCCGGGCCGAAGCGCACGGCGATCATGTCGCGGGGTACATCGTCAAACAGCCGAATGCCAGCGTCGAAGCCATCGGCCACGATGTCCACCAGACGGCTGTCGGTTACGCACTCGATATGGATTTGCGGGTTGTCCCCGAGAAACGGGGCAATCACATTGCGGATCAACAGTTTGAATGAAGATTCCGACGCGCTCAGGCGGATCAGCCCCGAAGGCGTGTTGCGCTCCGAGGTCACGTCGTTGACGGCTGACTCCAGATCACCCAACAGCGGCTGCACGCGCAAAAACAGCTGCTCTCCCGCCTCGGTCAACGCCACCGAGCGAGTTGTACGATTGAACAATCGCAACTCCAGGCGTGCCTCCAGCCCACGCATGGAATGGCTCAACGCAGAGGGCGAAACGCCCAGCATCCGCGCCGCGCCACTGAAACTGCGGTGCTCGGCGATGGCTACGAATGCGGTCAACTCGGGAAGGCCGGCGCGAATCATGTGTGCCTCATCATGTGTGTCTCGTTATTTATGCCTCTTCATTTGTGAGTTCAGCTCAACTACTCATGAAGCAATCCGCCAATTGTTGAACGCGGCACAGGAATTTAGAGTCTAGCGATCAACAGCTACTTTGCGAAGGAGACGAAACATGCAAAAACGTCAGCTAGGCAAAAGCGGTCTTGAAGTGTCCTCCATCGGCCTGGGCTGCATGGGTCTGAGTTTCGGTTATGGCCCTGCTCTGGAGCAGAAAGCCGCCATCACCCTGATTCGCGATGCATTCGACAAGGGCGTGAATTTCTTCGACAGCGCAGAGGCCTATGGCCCCTACACCAACGAAGAGCTACTGGGCGAAGCTCTGGCGCCAATCCGCGATCAGGTCGTCATCACCACCAAGTTCGGTTTCAAAAACGCAGTGCCGGGTGACGGCCTGGACAGCCGCCCAGAAAATATCAAAGCAGTGGTGGAAGCCTCGCTCAAGCGTCTGAAAACCGACCGTATCGAGCTGCTGTATCAGCACCGTGTCGACCCGCAGATTCCCATTGAAGACGTCGCGGGTACCGTGAAGCAATTGGTTGATGAAGGCAAAGTCCTGCACTTCGGACTGTCAGAAGCCGGGCCCGATACGATTCGTCGCGCGCACGCCGTGCTTCCGGTTGCCGCCCTGCAAAGCGAATACTCATTGTGGTGGCGCGAGCCTGAGGAGCAGATTCTGCCTGTACTCGAAGAGCTGGGGATTGGCTTCGTGCCCTTCAGCCCGCTGGGTAAAGGCTTCCTGACCGGCGCCATCGACGCCACGACCCAATTTGCGGACAACGACTTCCGCAACGTCGTGCCTCGCTTCACCGAAGAAAACCGCAAAGCCAACGCGCAACTCGTTGCAGTACTAGGGCAAATCGCCGACGGCAAAGGCGCCACCCGCGCCCAGGTCGCGTTGGCCTGGCTACTGGCGCAGAAGCCTTGGATTGTGCCTATTCCGGGGACTACCAAATTGCATCGCCTGCAGGAAAACATTGGCGCGGCCGAGGTGATCCTGAGCAGCAACGATCTGGCAGCAATCGCCACTGCACTGGAGCAGATAAAGGTCGTAGGTGATCGCTATCCGGCTCATCTGCAGAAAAACGTTAACCGCTAAGTTCCAGGCTAATAACGACCGCCCCACATCGGCTGCCGAACTGACGATGTGGGACCGGCTTTAGCCGGGAAGAGGCCAGCACATCCAGGCCGGAATTTGTGGACTGAAATGCCGCCTTCCCGGCTAAAGCCGATCCCACGTCGCTGGCCACCGAAAATCGATATTGATCCTGCTCAGCCGACCCGACGCCCTTCCACCGGATAGCCCGGATCCGTAAAACCGTGGGCCGATGCATGACCCGGTACCACCAGGCTATCGACCAGCTTTTCGTCATCAGGACCCAACTCCACGCCCAGGGCCTCCATGTAGCTATCCCAATGCGCCTCAGTACGTGGACCGGCAATGGCGGCGCTGATCAGCTGGTTTTTCAGGACCCAGGCAATGGCAAAGGCCACCGATGTAGTGCCCCGATCAGCTGCATGTGCGGCGATGCGCTGAGCGATCTTCAGTGACTCGGGACGCCACTCGGTCTGCTGGATACGCCTGTCACCGCGTCCGGCCCGAGTATCAGCCGGAGGCGGCGCGTCTACCGGATATTTGCCGCTAAGCACACCACGGGCCAACGGGCTGTAAGGCACGACGCCGATGCCGTAATTCCCCGCCACCGGCAATTGCTCCACCTCGGCGATGCGATTGACGATGTTGTACAACGGCTGGCTGACGGTGGGCCGCTGAATCCCCAGGGAATCGGCAATGCGCACCATCTCCGCAATGCGCCAGCCATGGAAGTTGGAAACCCCGTAGTAGCGAATCTTGCCCTCGCGGATCAGGTCATCAATGGCCCGAAGCCCCTCCTCCATCGGCGCATCGCTGAGTGCGCGGTGGAAATAGAGGATGTCGATGTAGTCGGTGCCCAGGCGTTTCAGGCTGGCTTCAACATTCTGCATGATCCACTTGCGAGACTGGCCCTGCTGGTTGGGCCCGGCCTCGGTCGACGACGGATAACCGAACTTGGTGGCGACCACCCAATCATCGCGCTTCGAAGCGATTGAACGGCTCACAACTTCTTCGGATTGACCCGCGTGATAAGCGTCAGCGGTATCAATGAAGTTAATGCCGGCAGCACCCGCCTTGTCGATGATGCGTTTGGCGGTGGCGACGTCGGTCTCGCCGCCAAACATCATCGCGCCCAGGCACAGAGGCGACACTTTCAAGGCGCTGCGGCCAAGATATCGGTAATTCATCATTCACCTTCAGTTGGCGTTGAACAGGTGAACTGATCCTAACCAAACAAAGATTAGTGATTAAGACGCAAAAAAAGGATACGGCCATGAAACCAGCTCATGGGTGTCTAGGCCCGGTAACGCAGGGCATCGACCACCAGAGCCAACGCCCGCGATGACTCGCGTCGGCTCGGGTAATAAATGTGCAGGCCCGCAAAGGTCGGAAACCACTCTTGCAGCACCCAGCACAGGCTGCCCGCTGCCACATATTCCTGAGCCAGATCTTCAGGAATATAGGCAATACCGCAGCCATCCAGTGCTGCGGCAAGCATTTGATAGGTGCCATTGAACGTCAGCTGTCCCTGCACCCGAACCTGCAACTCCTTGCCGTTTTTTGCCAGTTCCTAGGGGTAACAGCCGCCATGGGTCGGCAGCCGCAGGTTGATGCAGTTGTGGGCGGCCAGGTCTTCTGGTGCCATTGGCGCGGGATGGTCTTTCAGATAGGCCGGTGAAGCCACCATCGCCATGCGCAGGTCGGGGCCGACTCGAACGGCAATCATGTCCTGAGCCACCTGATTGCCCAGACGCACGCCGATGTCATAACGCTGAGCGACGATGTCGGTAAGGCCATAGTCGGTGGTGATTTCAATCTTGATGTCGGGATAGCGCGGCATGAACCCGGCCAGGCGCGGCCACAACACCGCATTGGCGGCGTAGTCGGTGGCCGAAATGCGCAACGTGCCCCGAGGCGAATCCCGCAGCTCAACCACTTCCGCCAGGTCGGCCTCGATCTCTTCGAAGCGCGGAGCCAGCTTGTTAAACAGCTGCTCTCCCGCTTCAGTGGGGGCAACGCTGCGTGTGGTACGGGTCAGCAAACGCACACCGAGTCGGGCTTCCAACGCACGAATGGTATGGCTGAGTGCCGATTGCGAAACGCCAAGCTGAGCGGCGGCGCGGGTAAAGCTGCGCTCCCGGGCCACTGCCAGGAATGCCAATAAGTCGCCATAACCTTCGCGGGCCATTCATGAGCCTCATTCATAGTGTGATCGCTTTAAAGCATATCTCACATTAACCGACGCACAACACGCTGATTCCGGAATGCGCGCCATTCATGAACTGAACTCATGACGCCTTGCAGGTTATGGCCCTTATTCAGCAGAGGACAGTTGCCTATCATGGTCGGCTTCGACTCTCCCATCAGGAACGCTCGATGAAACTGCTCACCGCTACCACATTCGCCACCCTGCTTTTCTCTGCTGCCGTGGACGCAGATCAAGCCCAGCCTCGCCCTGATCCGAAACCGTCACCCGACGTGCTGGAAGCCACCCCTCAGCTGTACAAATACACCACCGAATTGCTCTTCGGCGAGGTGTGGAAGCGCGCCGAGCTGGTGCCGCGAGACCGCAGCCTGATTACCCTGTCAGCGCTGATCGCCAGCGGCCAGATTCCGCAGCTTATCGGGCACATCAAGCTGGGCCTCGACAACGGGCTCAAGGCCAGTGAGATCAGCGCGCTGATTACTCACCTGGCGTTCTATTCCGGCTGGCCTAATGCAATGTCTGCTGCGGGCGTTGCCAAACAGATTTTCAGTGAGCGCAAGATCCCCGCCGATCAGATCGCGCCACCTCCCGCCGCTGCGCTGACGCTTGATCCACACAGTGAAGCCAAACGCCGGGCAGCGGTGGACTCGGGTGTTGGAGAAGTCGCCCCGGAGCTGGCCCGCTATACCAATGACGTACTGTTTGGTGACCTATGGCGGCAGGGCAATCTGAGCGCTCGCGATCGCAGTCTGGTGACTGTCGCGGCCCTCATCGCGCAGGGCCAGGCCGCACAGCTCCCCTTCCACCTCAACCGCGCCATGGACAACGCCCTGACCCAGGCCCAGGCCGCCGAGGTGGTCACGCATCTGGCGTTTTACGCGGGCTGGCCCAAGGCAATGTCAGCCGTGCCGGTGCTCAAGGAGGTCTTCGCGTCACGCGCTGAAGGTTGAGGCTGCGAAGGCGGTGTATCAGCCGCTGCGGCTTGTCACGCGAATCGCTTTCGCAGCCTTCGGCAGCTCCTACAGGGAATGCATGGACAACCAAAAACCCTTAGAGGCTGCGAATCGCGGTGCTGGTGCAGTTCTACGAGGCTGGCGTTTCGGTATCCGCATCAACGCTTATGTCAGCAATACCCAGCAAATTCGCTTGGCGCAACACCTCAATAGGTGCGGCGTCAGCGGAAGGGATAATCAGGCTGTTTTCGCCGTCACCGAAATGCAGTTGCAGCAAATGCAAGGCTGCATCTGCAACCGCCAATGGCTGTTCCTCAGATTCAATCACGTGTTCGCGGGGCTCATCATTGAACCGGTAAAACACGTGATAACGACAGAGCTTGCCCATAGTCGTGGGATCAATTGAGCGCGTGGCTAAAGATATCGGACTGCCGCAGAAACGCGTTCCAGCGTCTGAACGAGCGGCTTTGGCGGATCGCCGCAGCTTCCCAGACCGGCCCAGTAGTGTGGTGCGAACCCACCATGCCCATCATCGCGGAGGTTGCATCATCCAACTCAAGCATCAACGCGCTTGCCTGATTTCGGGAATCATCTCGAAGAGTCATTGGGTAGCCTTTTCTGCAGTCATGCATGGGGGCAAATGAACAGTCTTATGCCCTGTAATTAATAGGACACCCCATTAAGGCATATGACGAGAAACTCCGATGAGCGGTCTTGACCCTTGACGTTAACTCGCACCAACTGAAGGCACCCATACGACCTCAATGCACCTTCGCTCCATAAAACGAGGTGACCCGTGCCGGCAAAAATGGGGCAAACCAGATCGATATTAAGTTTTCACCCCTTCATGCCGAGATAATTAAATACCGCACATGCATTTATGAGCAGTGGCACTATTTGTGCTTAGGGAATCTTCGTGAAGGTTTAATGACACTAATGTGACCGTGGAGATTGAACGATTCACCTCCAGCGCTTTCAAGACGTTAGCGATATATACAATAGCCCAGCCGCCTCCAGGCTGAGCGAATGAAGGTGAATACACGATGAAAGAACGGGCCACAGTCATCTGCGAACGCGACGGGAGAATTCTCTACGTGCGCAAGCCCAAATCGAGATGGGCACTGCCGGGAGGCAAAATCGAGTCCGGTGAAACCCCGATGCAGGCCGCTGTTCGTGAATTGACCGAGGAAACCGGTTTAGACAATATCGAGCTGGTTTATCTCGCCGAGTATGAAAAGGATCAGGTCACCCACTACATCTTCATGACCGTCCTTTCGCCGTCCGCCAAGCCGTCACCGCAAAACGAGATTGCCGCCTGCAAATGGTTGCGCCGCAAGAATGTCAACGAATTACGCGCCAGTTCCGCGACCAAGAACATCGTCAAATCTTTCGCCAGGCGCAGCGCAGCGAAGACAGCCATGTCTAAAGCGAGCAAATAAAAAGCCCCGGCAATACCGGGGCTCTGGCCTGCTGGTCAGCTTACTTTCTCTGCAACAAACCCAGATTGAAACCGTCGACCGAGGCGATCTTGCCGCGCCACAGCACACCTTCCTCGCAAATCGGGCTTTGATCACTTGAGTAGGTCTTGCAGTCTTTCAAGTGAATGAAGTGGAACGCTGTCGTTGTGTCAGCTGATTCACCAGGAGTAAAGGACAAGATGATTTCCTTCACGGATGCGTCGGTGCCGTCCTTGAACTGCCCGAACGGAGCCGCCATGTCTTCTGCCAATTGCTTGAAATAAGCATCGTGGGAAATAAGTTGGCCGGACACAAGATTCCCGCCAACAGAAAGGGTAATCCCAATCTCTACTGGCGTGGTGACGACAAACTTGACCAGAAACTGTAGCAGCCAGTCGATCTGTTTGCCTTGATCCTTCAAGTGTGCGATCAGTTCGTCATACTTTACGTCCGACGACGTATTGAGGGCTTGCTCTACTTCCGACATCGACAGCTCCTTGCCACGAAAGAAATGAGCCTTAGCTATACAGCAGATCAACAGGAAACGAAACCACGGCTGCCAGCAATATTATCCATGGGCCCGCCGCTACTTAGTGTTTACGGGGATAATTTGCCTGCCGAATCGACGCGCTGCGGCCCTTGCCGCGCTCTTTCCCAACCTGGCTCGGTGACCACTTCGGCGATGATCGAAACGTTGCGATCAAGGGCTGTGAGTGTCGAGGCCACCCGACTGGACACATCACTGTAACCCTGGCGCTCGGCAATAGCCGCCAGATACTTGATGGCCGCAATAACGGTCAATTGGTTGCGACAGAACACCGCCAGTTTGGTGGCGATGGGCACCCCTTCTTTGGACTGTTGGGCAAGTGTCCGCGATTGAGTGGCGTAAGCGTCGAATACAGCATCCAGGGGATCAAGGATGCCATCACCTGACGGAAAGCCTGAAGGCGGGACAGGCGTACCCGTCAGGACATACACGACGTCGACCCCCGCCGACAGAATGCGCGACAGATAGTCAGCCCGTGGCGAGCGCTTGTCCTTTTCGTAGAAACCCTGCGTATTCGCCGCCACGCCGCCCAGCAGCCCCAGCTGACGCTGAGTGAGTCCAATCCGTACTCTTTCCTGCTTCAGGCGAATGCCAATAGTCGACATAACCCCTGCTCCTGGTTTATCTCTCCAGCTCGTCTAACCAATGGACTTGCCTGATGGCGCCACGTTCAGCTGAAGTCGAGCGCTGCGCGACGTACTGTCGTGCCGCATTCAGGTTCAAGTCGCGCTGTGCAACGCGTCGACCAATTGCTGTTTGTTCATTTTTGACCGGCCAGGTATTTGTCGGCTGCGTGCCTCCTTGAGCAACGATTCCTTGGTTTGTGAAGACAGAGAATCGCTGGAGGCGCGCGGCTTGCCCTCTCGGGAGGCGGCAGCTCGCTTGGCGGAGTCGCGACGAGCGCTGGATTTGCTGGCTGGGGAAGTCTGCTTGCCACCTCCACCGCTCTTTTCGCCACCGCCGCTCTGTTTGTTGACCGTGGCCCAGGCACGGGCTTCGGCGGTTTCCACAGATGCGCCCTTTTCTTCGTACCCCGCCTCTATCTCGGCGGCCTGACGCTTCTGCTTTTCGGTGTACTTGGCTTTGCTACCACGAGGCATGAGTGATCTCCTCTTGCACATGAAAAACCAACTGGATTCAAATGATTCACTGTAGAAGCGCGCGAGCACCTACAACAGCTTATGCAGGCTGCGCTACCTGCTTGATCATGGACTTCGCCCTTCGACCAACAGTTCCGACAAGGTCAGAATCACTCTGGATATCGTCGCTTTATCTTCCTCGGCCAGAGAGCGGTAGTCACCCAGGATCAACGACTCGGTATTGCTCAGTTCCGTAATCGCCGAGGCCGGCTGCCCGGTCAATACATAGAGGACGTCAACGCCAAGCTCGGCCACAGCTGCAAGGTAGTCCGCTTTCGGCAAACGCTTTGCGCTCTCGTACTTGCCCTGGGTGTTGGTCTCTACCCCACCGGTTTCACCCAACTCTCTTTGAGAAAGACCAAGTCGAAGCCTTTCTCGCCGTAGCCGCTGGCCAATGCCATTCATTTGCCCATCCATTTTGAACAACCCTCCTCCCGACACATTTGCAGTGAATGAAGTTAGAAAGGTATGTACTGCATGCCCAAAACTACAACTTCGACTCCAACTCGGACGGTGACAAATGCACTAGCCGTTTCTAGTGCACTGACTAAATGGCTGCCATGAACTGTTCTAAACCGACACCGCGTTCAGTTCAGCGGTAAGCGGGTTGCGAACCGTTTTTTAACCGCCGAGAGGGGAGCGCAAAAGCAAAGGCGGAGGCCTCCTCTCTGGTTGAGAAAACGCCAAGACGACTGCCAGGCGTACACACGGTCCACTGCGCACCGCGAACATGAATCAGCGCATAGCCATTGACGTAAACTTTACTCAGCGCGTGCAGGGTCATGTCACTCTCCTTGCCAGGTAACAATCTTCGGGTCAGCAATTATAGTCGGACACTGGTAGCCGCTCGTCGGCAAACATTGTTCGTCCGAAAAATAACGCGCCATCATTTTGGCGCACATGTCCCTGCTGATACGTTTCATCTCGTATCAGGCTTTAAACAGGTCGGATTTTTTACATCCATTAAGCAGCAACCCAACAGCAAATACACCCAAAGAGAGGAAACCTGCCGCGGTGTAACGCCACTCATACAGCCCGTGTTAGAAGACCAACGGTAGCAACTTTCATTAGTTTGTTGCTAGCCTCCTCTCACGAGAAAAGGAGGCACGATGAATCTCTTAAACCCACGTCAAATAGAACTTGTCCTGACAAGCCGGCTTCCCGGGTTCAAGGTTTCATGCACGAGCCGCAAGGAAGACGTCATTTCGCTGTGCATCAGGGATATGCAGACCAGAGAAATCTTTGGAGTTTCAGGGATACGGCCCTCAGCCTACAAGGGCCGATATGGCGCATTGATACTCGCCAAACTACTCATGGAAGACATCGAGGGCCTGCGCAGCCTTGCCCCGCTAGAGGTTCAGCAAGCCAGCGCATCGCTGGCCCGTGAAGACTCACCTGACCATTCGCTGCCTGAACACCAAATTATTTTATCGCTGATCAGCAACCAGTAGCCTCACAGGGCTTCACACTTTTTTCACGTCCTGACGAGTAAGGTTACCTCAGCTCCTTCAAGACCTTTAAGCCCGTTGATCCCCATCGCGGGCTTTTCTTTTGCCTGCAATCCCGATCAGCGTCCAAACAAAAGCTCCCGGAGTTGCCTCGGGGAGCTGATTAGTATGCCACTGACACTTCTGGTGAGTGCTCTTTTCAATATTGAATATATTCCTGCAGGAACAGCTTGTTGGGGAGCGCTGTGCCAGACTAATGCTATCGCTGCGTCGCGGTGCTCGTGAGCTCCTACAGCTACTGGGTTTTAAATGACGAATCAATACAACCGATCTACTACCCGAACTTCCGCCTGCTGTTCGGTTTCAATCCACGCATTTCTCAAGGTCTGAAGTACTCGGCTCATGAATACCTTGTCGGCGGCGGCCTTCTTGCCTACATAACCCTGGCCTCGGCGGTACATGCGCAGACGGGCGCGCATTTCAGGATGGACTTCACTGAATGCTTGTTCGTGAGTGCCTGATGCCAAAGGGTCGATATGAACTTCTCCCTCTTTGCAAACCCACAGAATATGGTTATCCAGACTGTCCTTGCGTGCCGCGAACAGTTGAGCCAGTTCATCAATAGTCGGTTGTTTGTTCAAGTTCATGTGATACTCCTTGACCGCTCGTCAATCTGATTAATTAGTGAGTTCAAACACATCATCAAATCGGCCAATTGATTCGTATCGCTGCAGATGGACGATCTTGATCGTCCACACCCATGCAGAGCCGGCCCTAGACTAGATGCATGTAGCCTTGATGAAAAAGCCCTACACAAGGGCGTCAAAACGAGAGGAGAAGTAGCGAAACATCCAGAACTTCGAGGGCAACCACACTACCGTCAGCCACAAGCCTCATGAGGACGTCGCGCCGGCATCTCTACGTCATAACGACGCTCATGCTGGCTCAGCTTCATCAATCTGCCTTGTGGGCAGCACACATCCGGGAACATCACGACGGCTCGTCGTGCATGTCAGGAACACCCTTTTACTGCTCTCCCGATCAGGGAGACAGCTGCATAATGCAAGTCGAAAAGGGATGCGTCAATGGCTATGTAGTGATTATTTTGGAGCACTACATATTTCTCATCGTGACTGGCCGGTCACCTTAGACCGGCCATCTGTCACGCCTGGCGGGTGCCTGAGGCCAGCATCGCGTCGACTTTTTCGAGCAATGCACCGAGTTTGAACGGCTTGATTATCATGTCCATGCCCTCCCCCAGAAAACTCTGCCGGTTAATGGCGTTTTCAGCATAACCAGTCATGAACAGCACTGGCAGGCAGGGACGCCAGCCCCGGGCACGGTCGGCCAGTTCGCGGCCGTTCATGTGCGGCAGCCCGACGTCAGAGAGCAGCAGGTCGATGGACGCATCGTTTTCCAGTAACGACAAAGCAGTGGCCACATCGGCGGCCTGAGTGCAGCGGTAGCCGTTGTCGATCAGCAGTTCATTGACGAACATGCGCACTGAGGCTGTGTCTTCAACGATCAGGATATGCTGCCCCGCTCCCAACCTAGGCGGCGCAATGGGGGAATCCTGAGCAGGAGTGACACCAATACCCGCGGGAAACATCAAGGTCACTTCAGTGCCATGGCCCGCAAGGCTGCGAATCACGACATCGCCGCCTGACTGGCGGGCAAAACCATAAATGGTCGAAAGCCCCAGTCCGGTCCCTTCACCAATGGGTTTAGTGGTAAAAAACGGATCGAACACCTTGTCGATTACGCTGTGCTCGATGCCAACGCCGTCATCCTTGACAGAGAGCGCAAGATACGCGCCATCGGCAAGCCTGGAATCACCCGTGGAATGTGCGGCAAAGGTCGTGACTTGAATCGTACCGCCTTGGGGCAGCGCGTCCCGGGCGTTGATCACCAGATTGAGCAACGCACTTTCCAGCTGACTTGCATCCACCAGCGCAATCGCCGATTGCGAGGTCAGGTCCAGGGTCAGTGCAATACGTTTGCCGATGGTGCGCCGCAACAGGTCTTCCAGGGAGCGGATGTGCTGGTTGATATCAATCGGTCGTGCATCCAGCGGCTGCTGACGGGCAAAGGCCAGCAAGCGATGGGTGAGCGCCGCTGCGCTGGAGGCGGAAGCCAGAGCCGCATCGGCGTAGCGCATGATTTTATCAGGACGATTTTCTTCGGTGCGCTTTTTGATCAACTCGATGCCGGTGATGATCCCGGTCAGCAAGTTATTGAAGTCATGGGCGATACCGCCGGTCAATTTGCCGATCGCGTCCATCTTTTGTGCCTGCAGCAACTGAGCTTCGGTGCGGGCGCGTTCGGCGACCTCATGGGCCAGCTGGGTATTGACCGTGTCGAGCTGCTTGAGATGGGACTGCTCACGCCTTCGGTGCTCGGTGACATCCTCGATGAAGACCAGGCTCAACTCGGGTGTGCGGTAGGGCGAGATCTGCCATTCGGTTTCCCGCAACTCACTCCGGACCACCATGCGCAAGGTGCCCTTCCAGCGTTCCCCGGCCAGCAGCCCCGCGCGCAGCTCCTGAATGATGTCGTCCTGATCGTCAGCCAGAGACTCAAGCACGGTCTGCTGCGTTGCACTGTGCTGGATCAAGCGGGCAAAGGCGTGGTTGCACTCATGCACTTTGAGATCGGCGTCCATCACCGCGATCGGCGCGGAAATGTTGACGAATATCTCCCTGAAGCGCGCCTCACTCTCACGCAATGCGTATTCGGTGTCCCGCACTCGGAGCAAGGTGCGCAAGGTCGCCAACAGCACGTCCGGGTCCACGGGATGGACCAGATAGGCATCGGCCCCTGCTTCCAGGCCCGTGACGATATCGGCAGTCTGAATCGATGCTGCAGAGACATGCACCACCGGGAGCAAGGCGGTGCGCGGCTCTGAACGCAGTAAGCGAACGATATCGAAGCCGCTCATGTCCGGCAAATTCACATCGAGAATCAGCGCATCGGGTATCTGCGAAGCGATCAGCTCCAGCCCTTCGGTGCCGGTGCCCGCTTCGGACACGATAAAGTCATGCCGTTCCATGCGTCGGCGCAGGGCATAGCGAGTAGCGGCGTTGTCATCGACGATCAGCAGGCGTAGTTCACGCATCACCGTGCCCCGCAGCAATTGCCAGGGGGATAACGACGTAGAACGTCGAGCCTTGGCCTGGCTGGCTTTCGACCCCGACCTGCCCACCGAGCAGTTCAGCGAAACGCTTGCACAGCGACAAACCCAGCCCCGTGCCGCGCAAGCGCTTTTGCAGCGGTGAGTCGATCTGCGAGAAATCCTCGAACAGGGCGCCGTGCATCTCCTGCGGAATGCCCACCCCCGTGTCAGTTACTGCGAAGCGGATCTGGTCGTCGCCTTCCAGCCTGGCTGACACCCGGACTTCACCGCGCTGGGTGAATTTCAGCGAATTGGAGACGAAGTTACGCAGAATCTGCGCAAGCTTCTTGTCATCGGTATAAAGCCGTGGCAACCCGACCGGCTCCTCGAATATGAGGTCAACCGCCGATGCATTGACGATCGGCCGGAACATGCCGCGAAGGGCCGAAAAAAGATCGAACATATCGAACCAGGCAGCGGAAATAGTGATGCGCCCTGCTTCGATCTTCGCCAGGTCGAGCAAATCGTCGACCATGTCGCTCAGCTCCTGAGCGGCACCGCTGACAAAAGCCACCTGTTTTTGCTGCTCGTCGCTCAAAGGGCCGTCGATTTCATCCTTGAGCAGGCTGGTGATGCTCAGGATCGACCCCAGCGGCGTGCGAAATTCGTGACTCATGTAGGACAGGAAACGGCTCTTGAGATCCGAGGCCTGACGCAATTCATCGGCCTGGTTATCCAGCTCGGCATAAAGCGCCAGTACGCCCTGATTGGTTTCTTCCAGTTCGGCGCGCAAGGCTTCGGCCTCGGCGCGCAAGGTTTGCAGTTCAAGTTCGGCAGCGGTCGAATCAGGCATTGAATGCCTCCATGGCAATAACCAGGACGGTGACATCATCACGCCCACGGCAATAATCGCGATGCAGCAGCGCCGCAATCACCGCAGGATGACGATAGATCAGACCCGGGTAATCACGCAGGTTCCAACGAGATTGCAGACCGTCGCTGTACATCACCAATAACTGCCCGTTTACCTGAGAATGTTCGAAAGCCTGAGCTTTCCTGAACTGCAACCCGACGATACCCGGGTGGGACGCCAGCCCTCGGGTTTTGTCTTCATCGATCAGGGTTGCACCGATATTGCCAATCCCTACGAAGCGTAGCCCAGCGCCCGCCGCGTCGAACTGGACCAAAGCTGCCGCGCCGCCACGAGTGCCCTTCATGGCATGGTGCATGTCTTCAAGCACCCGCTCTGCAGTTTCGAACGGCTGCCGGATAAACTCGACTTCCCCCGCCCGTGCAGCGACTTCCGCATCTTCACCATGGCCAAGGCCATCAATGATCAACCCACTGATGCGCTGTCCCTGAACCGCCAGGGACCAGACATCACCGCAGGCCGGATCATCGTGAAGCGAATGCTGATTGATACCGATACGCAGGTCTTTGGTCCGGTTATTGCGAGCAAAAAAACGCGTCAGTACGATAGCCCCGCGTCCATCCACGTGAACATCGAATACATCGGCCTGACGCTCAATGGCGCCCAGCCCGATGCCTTGCGTCCCGACCGTGGAAAATCCGTCACGCAGGCTCGCATGCAAGTCGAAGCCCGGCCCACGGTCCACCGCAATGATCTCCATTGCCGTAAATCCTGAAGCGTCGAACACCCGCAGGTGCAGCTCGCCGCGAATCGCGTGTTTGAGGATATTGCTCGCCAGCTCAGTGGCCACCAACGCAACACGCCCGGCATCAACGGCATCGAAGCCCAGTGTCTCGGCCAACTGCTGAGCCGTGCGCCGGGCATGCCCGATCTGGCTGTTGTCTTCGATCAATAAAACCTGGGTCAGGCTGCCACGCAGGTTCACGTCCATCGGGTGATCGATATACGCGTACCCGCACCCGGCGCAGTGTCAAGCTCGAACTCATCGACCAGCCGCTTGGCGCCTGTCAAACCCAGGCCCATGCCATTGCCGGAGGTCCAGCCATCGGTCATGGCCAGCTTCAGATCCGGGATACCCGGACCTTCATCGCGGAATGTAATGCGCAGGCCGGTGCGCATATTGTCTTCGATAATTTGCCAATCCATGTCGCCGCCACCACCGTAGACCATGGTGTTGCGTGCCAACTCACTCACGGCAGTGACCATTTTGGTCAGGTCGATCAGCCGCATGCCGCATTCCTGAGCCAGCTTGCGGGCCGTCTGGCGCGCAAGTACGACATCCTGTTCGATCAGCACGGGCTGCGTGCCGCTGCTGCGCACGGTCATTGGGCAAGCACTCGCTCTTGGAGCAGCTTCATGCCGCGCTCTACGTTCAGCGCAGTGCTGACGCCCGGCAAGGTCATACCCAGTTCAACCAGGGTGATAGCTACGGCAGGCTGCATGCCCACCAGCACGGTTTCGGCGTCCATGATGCGCGAAAGGCCGGAAATGGTGCCGATCATGCGCCCGACGAACGAATCGACGATGTCCAGCGCCGAGATGTCGATCAAGACACCCCGGGCCGAGGTTTTGCTGATCCGCTCGGACAAATCATCCTGCAACGTCAGGGCAAGCTGATCGTGCATGTCGACCTGAATCGTCACCAGCAGATAAGCGCCCATCTGCAGAATAGGGATACGTTCCATGGCTTCATACCGCCTTGGTGACAGTCATTCCCAGGCGACGCAGCGCCAGGGCCAGTGCGTCGGCGAGATTGGCCTTGGTGACCACGCCCTGCAAGTCCAGCCCCAGGTGCACGATGGTCTGTGCGATTTGCGGACGCACGCCACTGATGATGCAGTCAGCGCCCATCAGACGGATGGCCGTCACGGTCTTGAGCAAGTGCTGAGCCACCAGGGTATCAACGGTCGGAACCCCGGTAATGTCGATAATCGCGATTTCAGAACCCGTATCGACGATGCGCTGCAACAGCGACTCCATGACCACTTGAGTGCGCTGAGAATCCAGCGTACCGATCATTGGCAAGGCCAGCACGCCGTCCCAGAGTTTGACCACGGGTGTCGACAGTTCCAGCAGCTCTTCCTGCTGGCGCTTGATCACGTTTTCCCGGGATTTCTGGAACGTACGGATGGTGTGCATCGCCAAGGCGTCGAGCAATTCCGACAGCTCCAGCAGTTGCTCGGCGTAAATTGCCGGATCAGCTTCATATTCGCGTTGCAGCAGATTGAAGACTGGGCCTTTGAGCGAGAACACAAAACTGGCGGTCTGCTGCGAGTCCTGGCCAATCAGTGCACGGCTTTGCGAAAGCTTTTCGAGGAACTGACGAATTTCGTCCCAGTCGCTACCGACCAACGACTGGTGGCGACCTTTTTCTGCAACCGAGATCACCAGGCGCAGGAACTCCGCGGACTGCTGTTTAAGATCGTCTTCCTTGATATTGCGGGTCGCGCCACTGGCTTCCAGCGCCGAGAGCCAGGCGGTCGTCAGTTCCTGCTGAGAGGCCTTGATTGCGTCCACGGTTTTTTGCTGCACTGCTGCCATGTTGTTTTATCTCCTGAACGATTCCGGCACCGATGATCAATCAAGGGCGCAACATCGATATAAACGGGGTACGAGCTTAACTATGGCGCGATTCTCTACGGTTTGCGTCGAAATGCAAGAGGCCACTGCTGGCAAAATGCCGAATGCTGACAGTCAAGATTTATAGATCACCATTAAAGTGCAAGATCTATCCAAAAGCGTGGTTTTTCCACCTGTCAAGATAGTTTGTCTGAACTCACGTCAGCGAACACTTCCACTATTTGGTCGATCACTGCCCTGACCCGTGCGGTATGGCGCAAATCCTCATGGGTGACCAGCCAGATGTCATACGTGCCCTGCCGTTGCCGATCCGGCCACAGCCGCGTCAGCCCGTCGGCTTCAGCGAGGCAGACCGGCACTTCGCCGATACCGATGCCTGCGGCGATGGACCGACGCATCATCAGCCCGGTGTTCATCGTCGCCACCAAGCGCCCTTGGGTTATGGGCTCGGAAACGATAGTCGGCTCCCGGCCGTTTTCCAGATAAGGCTGATAGATAACCAGATCATGCCCGGCGAACTCCGAACCTGGCTGCGGTTCACCTTTGCGCTGCACGTACCCCGCCGAAGCAAACAGCCCAACGGGGAAGCGCGCGATACAGCGCGTGATCAGATCGGGGTTTTCCGGCTTGATGTTTCGCACGGCGATATCCGCCTCGCGCTTGGACAGGCTCAACATCTGAATAGACGTATCGAGCCGGACCCGCACGTCCGGGTGTTGCAAATGCAGGCTGGCAATCGCCGGGATCAGAAAATCGGTCGCCAGCGTGTCGGTAGTAGTAATCCTTACTTCGCCGGTCAGGCGATCGTCCAGCCCTTGAATCTGGCGTTGCAATTCCAGCGCCGAGCGCTCCATCTTTTCCACCGACTTGAGCGCCGCCTCCCCGGCTACGGTCAGCACATAGCCCTCTGAAGTGCGCAGAAACAGAATGGTGCCCAGGGCCTTTTCCAACGCTGCAATTCTGCGCCCGACGGTTGCCTGATCAACGTTAAGCACTCGGGCCGCGCCTCGTAAGGTGGCCTTGCGGCAGACGGCCAGAAAGATCCGCGTGTCATCCCAATTCACAAGGCCTCCGACGTGATGCATTTTTGCATCTGAGTAGAGAGAAATAACTGCAAGATTGCATCGATCATCGCCGTTACCATGGATCCAGCCAAGCACTTTGTGGTGCTTATTCGATTCTGTCCGGGGGATTGCCTCATGCTCACGACAACTGACACGCTTTCAACCCAGCGCAATAGCGTCTGGCTGCACATTCTGGCGGGCCTGTGCGCCAGCCTGGTGAGCATCGGCCTGGCGCGCTTTGCCTATACGCCGCTGATTCCTTCGTTGATCCAGGCTCACTGGTTTTCTGCATCGGACGTCATTTATCTGAGTGCCGCCAACCTGATTGGCTATCTGATCGGCGCTCTGGCAGGCCGGCCTATCGCCGCCCGGCTGTCCAATGGTCATACCCTGCGCCTGATGATGTTGCTGGCGACGGCATCGTTCTTTGCCTGCGCTTATCCGCTGTCCATCACCTGGTTCTTCGGCTGGCGCCTGCTCTCGGGGATTGCCGGCGGCGCGATCATGGTGCTGGTGGCCTCCACTGTCATCCCCCACGTGCCCGCTGCGCGCAAAGGGTTGGCCAGTGGCGCGATCTTTCTCGGCGTCGGCCTGGGCATTGCCGGTTCCGGGACACTGGTGCCGTTCCTCCTGTCGCTGGGCCTGCAAGATGCGTGGATCGGTCTGGGCATGGTCTCGCTGGTGTTGACGCTGGTGAGCTGGTTCGGCTGGCCATCGGCAAGTGCGAACGCTGCCGTGACCACTGCCGCCGTGGATCACTCTGAACAAGCTGCGCCACTCAACTCGGGGGTTTACCTGCTGTTCGGTCAATACGCGCTGATGGCGGTCGGCCTGGTGCCAGCGATGGTCTTTCTGGTGGACTACGTCACCCGCGGACTTGGCCTGAGCACCCACGAAGGCGCCGTGATCTGGGTCATGTATGGCATCGGCGCCATATTCGGCCCGGTGATCTACGGCGTGCTGGCTGACAAAATGGGTGCCCGCACCTCGATCCGTGTAGTGCTGGCAGTCCAGGCCGTGGCCGTCGCGTTGCTGTGCAGCACCCATCACTTTGCGCTGCTGGCGTTTCTGGCGATCATCATCGGTTCGTTCCCGCCCGGCATCGTGCCCTTGGCGCTGGCGCGCATCCACGAACTGGTGCCTGGCCATCACCAGCAGCAAGTGGCCTGGAGCCGTGCAACGGTGTCCTTTGCGACCTTTCAGGCATTGGGTGGATATGCGTATTCAATGCTGTTCAATGCCAGTGGCGGTCAACATGTGGTGTTATTTGCCATTGCGGCAGCGGCTATTGCGGTTGCGCTGCTGGCTGACTTTGTCGCAGGGTTGGTTGCGCGTAATCGGCAGGTGAATCCGTAGGCACACCAGAGAACACCTGTGGGAGCGAGGCTTGCCCGCGATAAGAGCACCTCGGTTTCCCAGGCATATCGCGTTATCGTCCATCACAGGCCAAAAAAAACGGCGCCCCACCCAGGTGGAGCGCCGTTCTTATTTGGAGCAGGACTTACTTCGCAGTCAGTGCCGTGTAGCTGTTCATCAGGTTGCGGTAGTTAGGAATGCGCGGCGACAGCAGGTTCGCCAGGCCTTCCATGTCGTTGCGCCAGTCAACTTGCAGCTCGCAGGCCACGGAGAACCAGTTGACCAGTTGCGCACCGGCAGCGCTCATCCGCGCCCAGGCCGCTTGTTGCACGGTTTCGTTGAAGGTGCCCGAAGCATCGGTCACCACGAACACTTCAAAACCTTCAGCCAGTGCCGACAGGGTCGGGAATGTCACGCAGACATCGGTCACCACGCCGGCGATGATCAATTGCTTGCGACCGGTCGCCTTGACGGCTTTGACGAAGTCTTCGTTGTCCCAGGCGTTGATCTGGCCTGGACGCGGGATGTATGGCGCGTCCGGGAACAGTTCTTTGAGCTCTGGAACCATCGGACCGTTCGGGCCGTTTTCGAAGCTGGTGGTCAGGATGGTTGGCAGTTTGAAGAACTTGGCCAGGTCCGCCAGAGCCAGCACGTTGTTCTTGAACTCGTTAGGCTGGAAATCCTGAACCAGCGAGATCAGACCGGTCTGGTGATCCACCAGCAGCACAACCGCGTCATCTTTGTTCAAGCGTTTCCAAGGGGTAGCAGTACTCATGGGATAACTCCTTCAGGTTTTCAGAATGTGATCATTGCCGTGATGGCAACTCATCAGAATGCAAAACAGGAACAGCCAAACGCGCCCCAGAAACCCTGGAAGTCGCTGACCGGAACATTGGAAAGTCGTGCTCGTTCGTGGCTGTGAGAGTGGACCGTGCAAGGCCCGGCGCACTGGTGGACCTGCGCAACCAACGGCGAATTCGGCCGCCAGTGACCCGGCACCTTGACCACTGGCGACCAGTCCGGCAGGACCGGAACCTGAGGCGGCGCGAGGGTTTCGAAGTCGCCGCTGCCATACACGACTTTGCCGTCGACCACGGTCAGCACCGACTCGATCCACTTGATGGATTCTTCATCGACGCTGAAGTAATCCGCCGAAAGTGCCACCAGATCGGCGAGCTGGCCGACCTTGATCATCCCTTTCTTGCCCTGTTCGGATGAGAACCAGGCGCTGCCGTGGGTGAATAGCTCAAGGGCCACGTCACGAGACAGGCCTTCCGGGTACAACTCCAGCCCGCCCACGGTGCGGCCGCTGACCATCCAGTACAGCGAGGTCCACGGGTTGTAGCTGGAGACCCGCGTCGCGTCAGTGCCTGCGCCTACTGGTACGCCTTCGGCCAGCATGCGTTTGATCGGCGGCGTGTACTCGGCTGCTTTGGCGCCGTAACGCTCGACGAAGTACTCGCCCTGGAACGCCATGCGGTCCTGGATCGCAATACCGCCGCCCAACGCCCGCACCCGCTCGATGTTCTTCGGTGTGATGGTTTCGCAGTGGTCGAAGAACCAAGGCAGGCCGTTGAACGGGATTTCACGATTGACCTTCTCGAACACGTCGAGCATCCGGGTGATGGATTCGTCATAGGTCGCGTGCAAGCGGAACGGCCAGCGATGCTCAACCAGATGGCGCACCACCGGCTCCAGATCCTGCTCCATGCCTGCGGGCAGATCAGGGCGTGGTTCGAGGAAGTCTTCGAAGTCAGCAGCGGAAAACGCCAGCATTTCCCCGGCGCCGTTGTGGCGCAGGAAGTCATCGCCCTGATGCAACTTGACGGTGTTGGTCCAGTTCTTGAAGTCTTCCAGCTCTTCTTTCGGCTTCTGGGTGAACAGGTTGTAGGCAATGCGCACGGTGAGTTGCTTCTCACGGGCCAGTTGCTCGATCACCGCGTAGTCGTCCGGGTAGTTCTGGAAACCGCCGCCCGCATCGATGGCGCTGGTGACGCCCAGACGGTTCAATTCACGCATGAACTGTCGGGTAGAGTTGACTTGATACTCCAGCGGCAGCTTCGGCCCTTTGGCCAGGGTCGAATACAGAATCATCGCGTTAGGCTTGGCCACCAGCATGCCGGTCGGGTCGCCGTTGGAATCACGGACGATCTCGCCACCTGGCGGGTTTGGCGTATTGCGGGTGTAACCGGCAACCCGCAACGCAGCGCGGTTGAGCAAGGCGCGGTCATACAGGTGCAGAACGAACACCGGGGTGTCCGGCGCGGCCTGGTTGAGTTCTTCCAGGGTCGGCATGCGCTTTTCGGCGAACTGGAATTCGTTCCAGCCACCCACCACACGCACCCACTGTGGCGTCGGTGTGCGGTCGGCCTGATCCTTGAGCATGCGCAGGGCGTCAGCCAATGACGGCACGCCTTCCCAGCGCAGTTCCAGGTTGTAGTTCAAACCGCCACGAATCAGGTGCAGGTGCGAGTCGTTGAGACCGGGGATGACCGTGCGTTTTTTAAGGTCGATAACCTGAGTGGCACTGCCGCGCAGGGCCATGACTTCAGCATCGGTACCCACGGCGACGAAACGACCACCACTGATGGCCACGGCGCTGGCCTGGGGCTTTTCACGATCGACGGTGTGCAGCTGGCCGTTGTAGAGAATCAGTTCGACATTCATCGTAGTTCCTTCGACAGAGTATTGAGAGGCACCGGCATAGCCAGCGAAGGGAAAAGAAGGCAGGATCGCCGCCGCAGCACTGAGCAGCGTGCTCTTGGCCAGAAACCGGCGGCGTTGCTGATCAGTGCTTTTATCGTCGTCACTCATGGCTCACTCCACAGGGTCATGGCGTTGCGGTGCGTTCAGCCATGGCGCGAACAGGCGGGTTGCGGCGGGCATCATCACGTAGCACACCAACAGCACGATGGTGACCGTCACCAGTGCGGTACTGACGACGTAATTGGCCAGCAGTGGACTCAAGGCAAACACCGGCCCCCACAGCAATGGAATCAACAGGGTCAGCGGGCAGATCACCAGAAACGTCACACAGGCTTGCTTCCAGCGCGGCGGTGGCGGTGCCGAAGTTTCGGAGCCCGGCGTGAACCAGAATTCGTTTTGCGGGTTGACCTCGGTCTGATCACCATCGGCCAACATCGGCGTGGCCTCTTCCACCAGCTCGCGGCGCTGCTGCGAGTCCATCCACTGCTGCATGGCGTCAGTGGAATGGAAGCGTAGTACACAGGTGAACAGGTGCAGGCCGCCGGATTTGCTGCGGATCACGTCCACACCCAAATGTCCCGGATAGCTACCGGCGATGGCCACGATGCGCCGCAACCAGGCTTCGTAGTCGGCCTCCATTCCAGCCCGAATCCGGTGCTTGATCACCAGGGTCACCACCTCGTTGAAGGCTGGCTGGCTGATCACGGCCGCTTCGGCTAACCGGGAATTTGTCTCAGACATAACGTACCGCTCCGTTGAACCGTGCATTGAGGGCAAGCCGTCCCGGCCCGGCAATCAGCACAGTGGTAAAAATGATCAGCAGCAGCCAGCCGAATTGCCCTTCTTCCAGGCTCCATTGCGGATGAACGACCACCAGCGCCACCAGCAACAGAAACACGATGGGCAGGCAGCACAGGCGCACGAAGATCCCGGCGGCGATCAACAGCGGGCAAAGGACTTCCGCAAAGATGGCGAGGATCAGGGTCAACCGCGCGCCCATATGAAACGGGTCTTCGATCAGCGTCAGTTGATGCTGGAAATCCAGCAGCTTGGGCAGGCCGTGTACGACCAGGAGGAAGGCGGCACCGCTGATCCTGAGGAACAGCAGACCGAGGTCGCGCAGATTGTTTTCCAGCGTTGAATGATTCATGGCACACCCGCAATCGTGGGAATGGCCGGGACGTGGAACCTGCTGTCCTGGCCAACTCTGGATTGAATAGTGCCGGGTTGAAGCGAAATGATAATTGAATACTTGTGCTTTCTTAGCAGCGGGGGCGGCGTCCCTGAAACTCAAAACCTGTAGGAGCTGCCGAAGGCTGCGAACGGCGGGGTGTCAGGCAGATCGCTTTCGCAGCCCTCGTAACCTCGGTCAACTCCTACAGCACCGAGGCGTGTCAGACGCAACACCCCACCTGTAGGAGCTGCCGAAGGCTGCGAACGGCGGGGTGTCAGGCAGATCGCATTTGTCGCCGTCGTAACCTCCGACAACTCCTACAGGTTCGCGGTGTGCCTGACGAAATGCAGGACCTGTAGAGCGCGCTTGCCCGCGATAGCGTCAGGTCAGGCAGCGCATTTTTCGCTGACACACCGAATCGCGAGCAAGCTCCTACAGTGGGATGTGTGTTGATCAACCCACCTCAGGCGTCTTGGACATATGCTGGATGATCCGCGACCGCAGCCAGCGCTCGGCCGGGTCGTTGTCGTGCACGCCACTCCAGACCATGGACAATTCGGCTGCGACAATCGGGAACGGTGGATCGTCGGCCCGCAACGCACAGCCTTCCACCAAAGCGCACGCAGCATAATCAGGTACCGTTGCAATCAGCTCGGTACCCGCCAGCAAGGCACGCAGGCCGTTGAACTGAGGGACACCAAGCACCACTTTGCGACTGCGCCCGACTTTGGCCAGGTCCATGTCGATATTGCCGCTGAGGTCGCCGGAAAACGACACCATCGCGTGGGGCCGCTCGCAGTATTCATCCAGCGTCAGCGCGCCAGGACGGGAGTCGCCGCGCAAGACCTTGCAATTAATGTCCCGCAACTTCTTGCGCTTGGCATTGGCCGGCAGTTCGGTGGTGTAGCTGACCCCCACGGAAATTTCCCCGGACGCCAACAACGCTGGCATCAACAGGTAATTGGCGCGTCTGACGACGACGATGATGCCTGGCGCCTCTTCACGCAGTTGGTGCAGCAGCGGCGGCAACAGGCCGAATTCGGCATCGTCGGACAAACCAATGCGAAACACATCGCAGCTCGTAGAGGGGTCGAAATCTTTCGCCCGGCTGACCGCGCCGGAGATGGTGTCCAGTGCAGGCTGGATTTCCTTGAGGATGTCCAGCGCCCGCGCCGTCGGCTCCATGCCGCGTCCGTTGCGCAACAGCAACGGGTCGTCGAAAAGGTCACGCAGCCGCGACAATGCTGCGCTCACTGCTGGCTGGCCCATGAACAGCTTTTCCGCGACCCGGGTCAGGTTACGCTCGAACATCAACGCCTCGAAGATCACCAACAAGTTCAAGTCGACACGGCGCAGGTCATTACGATTCATTTAATAGGCCCGATCTGAGGAATAAAAACGCCGTGAGGCTTGTCTGCGGGTCAAGTAGGCACTGTTATGAACGCGATGACTTGTATGTTTGTGCTTTTGCATTGAAGGCATCGTTGCGTGGACCGCTCTTGCCAGCTGGCAGCCGACTAACTCACCCGGCCTCTTCATACAAGCACCGCCTCAAGCCTGCTAGCATGCACGTCTCCGACCTCGGCCTTGTCATGGGCTCGCAGACTGCTTGACGCTAAGGACTTCGCTTGACTACCGATTCACTGCCGCAACGCCCCGGCACCGGGAAAATCGTTCTGCTCGGGCTGCTGCAAATATTGTCCTGGGGTGGGTCCTTCTACTTGCTGGGGGTGCTGGCCGACCCAATCGCCGCCGACACCGGCTGGCCCCATCAATGGGTGCTGGGGGCTGCGTCCATCGGCTTGCTGGTCGCCAGCCTGCTGTCGCCTTTGTGCGGTCGGCTCATCTCACGGCTTGGCGGGCGCAGGGTGTTGGCGGCCCATGGTTTGATACTGGCGGCGGGTCTGGGACTGATGGCAATCGCGCCGTCGCTGCCGGTGTTCCTGCTGGCCTGGGTGATTATCGGCATTGCCATGGCCACCGGGCTTTACGATGCGCTGTTTACTTCTCTGGGCTCGACCTATGGCCTGGAAGCCCGGCCGATCATTGTCGGGATCACGCTGATTTCCGGGTTCTGCACCACGGTCATCTGGCCGTTGCTGGCGGTCATGGAGCACCTCATGGGTTGGCGCATGACCTGCGCCGTCTTCGGTGGCGTGGTGCTCGTCACGCTCTATCCGCTATACCGCTATGCCCTGGATGCTCACGTGCCTGTCCCGCCGTCTCGGTCCACTGCTGCAGAAAGCGGTGCCGCCCTTGAGCCCTCCATTTATTGGTCCATGACCGCCCTGTTCGCCATTGCTGCCGCGCTGATGACCTGTATCTCCATCGTGCTGCTGACCGTGCTTCAGGCCCGCGGGCACAGCCTGGCGTCGGCGATCGGACTGGCGGCTTTGATCGGTCCGGCGTCGGTGCTGTGTCGGGTGGTGGATTTGCTATTCAAGCGCAAGGCGCCGATGTTCACCGCCCTGCTGTCCAGCGGCATGACTGCCTTGGGACTGCTGATGGTGGACTTCGCTCCGAGCATCGTGGCCTGGGGGCTTGTGCTGTATGGCGCGGGCAACGGCCTGCGCGCCATCGTCAAAAGCACCTTGCCGTTGATGGTGGTGCATCAGGCCGATTACGCGGTGATCTCCGGGCGCATGGCCAGGCCTGCCCTGCTGGCTCAGGCCGCCGCGCCCATCGCCTGTGGTTATCTGATTGCGGCGCTGGGCAGTGAGGCCATGATTCATGCCCTCACTGCCATGGCGCTGATCGCCTTCGCCCTGTCCCTGTGGCTCGCCCGCCTGGTTGCACGCAGACAAAAAGCGACGGCATAAAGCTGCGAGCTAAAAGCGCGACGCCGCAAACGGCCTGATGTCGATTGGCGCAGGCCGATTCGCGAACAGGCTGGCGACGATTCGCCCGGTCATGGGCGCCGAGGCCAGCCCCACATGACCATGACCAAAGGCGTGCACCACGTCCGGGGTTGCGGCCGACTGAGCTATAACCGGCAGACCGTCAGGGGTCGACGGGCGATTGCCCTGCCAGCGGGAAATACTCAGCTTCGACGGATCATCACCCAGCCCGGGATAAGTCTTGAGCAGGTGATGCAGCAGGATGTCAGCACGCTTCCAGTCCGGTGGCGCCTCAACACTGGCCAATTCCACTTGCCCGGAAGCACGCAGCCCGCCACGAGTCAGTGTATTGGCCATCTTGCCGTCGGCAGGCATGACCGGCAGATGCGGGGCGCTGGCCGGGTTGGCGATTTCCACGTGGTAACCGCGCTCGCTTTCCAGGCAGACCGCGTCACCCACGCTGCGCGCCAAAGCCTTGGAATGGATACCGGCGGCGATGACAGCGCCGTGGCATGCGATGACGTTTCTGTCGGTTCTCACACCATGCAGCTGGCCCGCATGGATGTTGAAACCCTCGGCACGGCCCTGAACCAGCTCCCCGCCTTGAGCGACAAAGCGTTCAACCAACCCTCGGACATAACCGCCTGGGTCCAGGCAATGACCACCGCGCTCGACCAACACCGCAAAGGTGTAGCGACGGTTCAGCGCGGGCTCGAACTCATGCAGCGCAGCGCCTTCCAGCTCGCGCCACTGGATGCCGTTATCGCGGCGCAACTGCCAGGAAAAAGCCTCGCTGGCGAACGCGTCCTTGTCGGGATAGACATACAGCAAACCGTCCTGACGAATCAGACCTTCCAGCCCACAAGCCGCCGCTAAGGCCAGATGTTGCTCAGGCGCATCGGCCAGCAGCGTCGAGAGGATAGCGGCTGTGCGGGTCGCCTTGGCAGGCGTGGAGCCCGCATTCACGAAACGAATCAACCAGGGCGCCAGTTTGAGCAGGTATTGCCAGCGGATGGTGAATGGCCCGTGGGGGTCCAGCAGAAAGCCCGGGACTTTTTTCCAGAGGCCCGGCATCGACATGGGAATGATCGACCCCGGACTCAGAAACGCCCCGTTGCCGTAACTTGCCGCCTGCTCTCCCCCTGGCGCTGCAGGTTCCAGAATCGTCACCCGATGCCCGTCTTTCTGCAGCGCCAGGGCGGCACACGCGCCGACGATGCCGCCGCCGATCACCACAATGTGCCGAGCCGCCGGATTGACATCCATGGCGCGACTCATCGCTCGGCCAGGATGCGGGCATTGCCGCGCAACGAGGCCTCGGTGACCGAAATGCCCAGCCCCGGCCCCGTAGGAACGATCACTGCGCCATCGCGATTCGGAATACGCTCTTCAAGCACGTCTTCAGTCAGCACGTGATGGGGCATGTAGAACTCGCAGCCCAGAGACATGCCGGGCGTAGCGGCGATGAACTGAGTGCCAGCGGCCAGAGCAACACCGCCTTCCCACAAGGTGCCGCCGTAAGCGGGAATGTGCGCCGTGTCAGCGATGGCCATGATGCCCTGAGCCTTGAGAATGCCCCCGGCTTTCATCAGTTTCACAGAGATCGCATCGGCGGCCCCAAGGCGGATGATTTCCATCAAGTCACGGGCATCGAAGCAGCTCTCGTCGGCCAGAATCGGCGTGTCCAGCGCATCGGCAAATGACGCCATGGCCGCCAGGCAACTGCGTGGTACGGGCTGCTCGATGAAAGTCGGACGGAAGCGGTCAACGTCGCGCAAAACGCTGATCGCGCCAAAGGGTGCCAGCGCCTGGTTGTAGTCCAGACGCAGGTCGATGGAATCGCCGAACTCATTGCGCATGGCTTCCAGGTGGGCCATGTCCTCGGTGTGGGATTTGACCCCGGTCTTGACCTTGAAGATCCGGTTGCCCGCCGGGACCATCGCCTGCATGCGCTCGAAGTCCGCGTCGAAATCAGGATCGGCAATGGAGAACGACAGTGGAATGCTGTCGCGCACCCTGCCCCCCAACAGATCAGCGACGGACAAGCCGCAAGACTTGCCGAGGATGTCGAACATCGCCGTTTCAATCGCGAGCTTGGCCTCGCCGTGGCCCACCAGTGCGGTGTCCATCTTCAGCGTCGTGGCGCGAATCGAGCGGATCGACGCGCCAATCACCAATGGCCGCAAGTAAACGTCGATAGCAGCAAATGCCCCTTCGGCCGTTCCGGTGAACACTTCCCAGGGAGCCGCTTCGCCCCAGCCAACAATCCCGGAGGTCGAGGTCAGTTCCACCAACACCCGCTTCACACTGCCTTTGACGTTGCCCACGCCCTGAAGGCGCGCCATCTTGATCGGGCTTTCAATCAGAAAGACCCGCAACCGCTGAATGCTTTCATTTGTCATGGTCATGACTCCTCCCCCCGCCGCGCAGCTGTTCAAGGCCGGGCACGTTTTATGTGAATTGGATTTAACCGGCCTCGTCAGTGAGGACCGTGGCCTTTATGAAAGTGGTTGAGAAAGTTGCGCGTGGCCTCTTCCGTGGGGTTATCGATGGTCTCCCGGGCAGGACCGTCCTCGATCACGTAACCGTCGCGCATGAACACCACCCGGTCAGCCACTTCACGGGCAAAGGCGATTTCGTGGGTGACGATCACCATGGTCATGCCATCGGCGGCCAGCTTCTGAATGGTGCTGAGCACTTCGCCTACCAGCTCCGGGTCCAGGGCTGAGGTGGCTTCATCAAACAGCATCACCTCAGGCTCCATGGCCAGCGCACGAGCGATGGCGACCCGCTGCATCTGCCCGCCAGACAGGGTTTTGGGCATCTGCTTGGCGCGGTCTGCCAGGCCGACTTTTTCAAGCTGCGACATGGCCAGGTCCCGAGCCACGCTTTTGCTCAGCTTGCGCACGTGAACCGGGGCTTCCATGACGTTTTCCAGCACGCTCATGTGCGGGAACAGATTGAAGCTCTGGAACACCATGCCGGTTCTGGCCCGGAATGCTGCCAACTCTTTAGTGCCCGGCGGCCGACGTCCCTGACCGAATTGAAAGGTGGTATCGCCCACGCGAATCTCGCCATCGTCAGGCTCGACCAGCAGATTGATGGAGCGCAACAGCGTGGACTTGCCCGAGCCAGAAGGCCCGATCAACGAGACAACACCGCCCTCGTTGACCCTGAAATTGATGTCTTTCAACACCTGTAGCGCGCCGAAACTCTTGCGCAGCGCGGTGATTTCAATCTTCGGTTTGACGGACATTATTGGCTGGCTCCAGGTTTCTTCTCGCGGTAACGCACGATCAGGGTGAGCGGAAACAGGATCACGAAATAGGCCACAGCCACCGCCGAGTAGGTCTCAAGCGGCCGGAAGCTGTCGTGGGCGATCATCTGGCCCTGATACACCAGATCGGGTACCGCCAATACGGACACCAGCGAGGTGTTCTTGAACTGCATGATCGACTGGTTCATCAGCGCTGGCACCATGCGCCTGATGGCCTGGGGCAGAATGATCCGCCGCATGGCCAGCATCGGCGTCATGCCCAACGCCCCGCCTGCTTCACGCTGGCCAGCGTCAATGGAGACGATGCCCCCGCGGATGATCTCGGCGTAGAACGCACCGCCATAACAGGACAGGGCCAGCAGCGACGCCGTGATGGGCGTCATCTCGATGCCCGCCAGAATCGGCAGCGCGTAATAACACCAGATAAGCTGCACCAGCACCGGCGTGCAGCGAAAGACTTCGGTGAACATCAACGCCACAACGCGGATCAGCCTGAAGCGCGACAACAGCCCCATGGCCGCCAACAGGCCGATGGCCAGACCGCCCGCCACAATGGCAGCGGTAAATGACACCGTCAGTCCAAGGCCTTGCAGCAACAGCCAGCGGTATTCCCAGAGTGCGGAGAAATCCCACTCGTACATGTCAAAACCCCACGTTACATAAACAGGTTGGTAAAACTGCCCGTAAGCAATGAAGGGTGATCAAATCTCGAAGCCGCTCGGGAAGTCCTTCTCGGTCACTCCCACCAGTTCCATGTTGCGCATGATCGCGGTCTTGATGAAGCCGTTTTCACGATGTTCGGTGATCCAGCCGTCGACGAACTGGCTCCAGGTGGTGTCCTCTTCGCGGCGGAAACCGGCGTTGGACGTCGTGGCGTTCAGCGGAGTCGGCACGATGAGTTGACCAATGGCCGGATTCTTCGCCCGCAAGGCCAGGGCCAGCACCATCACCAGGCACTGGGCATCGACGCGGCCCGATTGCAAGGCTGCGGTGGCATCACTGGCGGTTTTAAGGCGCGAAACCGTGGCGTTGGGTGCGAGTTTGGTCACGGCGCTGTCATGGGACGAACCGGCATCGACACCGATACGCATGTCGGCGGTATTGAAGTCTTCCCAGGTCTTGGCCGTGACGGATTTTTTGGCGATGAAGGTAAAGGCGTTCTTGAACACCGGGCCGGAGAAGTCGATGACTTTCTGGCGCTCTGGCGTTGGGTTGAGGCCGAAGAACACATCGATCTTGCTGGCCTGCAAGTCGAGCACCGAGTTGCCCCAGGTGGTTTCCAGAATCGACAGCTTCACGCCCAGATCGTCTGCAAGCTTCTGGCAGATATCAATGTAGAAACCGCGCCATGGGCCGCCGGTCAGGCTCTTCTGATAGTAAGGCGCGCCGTCGGCAATGGCGCCGATGTGCAAGACGCCCGATGATTTTACGCGCTCAAGTGAGCTGGCTGCGTTTGCCCTGGCGCCCAGAGTGATCAGCCCGGTAGCAGCACTGATGGCCGTGGCCCCGAAAAGCTTGGTAAATCTTCTGCGCGTAATCATCCAGACGTTCCTTTCTTCTTGGCCATTGGTGATGTTGCTGTTTCATCAGCTCGTGAACAGCGGATTGGCAGTCGAAAAAAGACACTTCACACGCTTGTCGATTGGAGGTTGCAGCCGGGCGGCTGAAGACCTCGTTCGACTTATTCTCGGCAGATGACTTCTGCTCAGTGCAACGGTTGAAACATAAGCTTAAGCATTTGGCGCAGCGGTAGCTGCAAGACCCCTCACGCCGCCTGTGGCTTGACGCTGGGTCAGTGCCAGCGGTTTGTGCGACATATTGATGACACAAAGCCTTTTATAACTGAAGCCTTGAAAAATGGGGGCATCATGACTTTTAATCATGTCATCCACCATCCAGGGCACCACCATGCGTCGATTCCTGCCATCGCTCTCCGCACTTCAAGCGTTTGAGGCGTCGGCGCGACATCTGAACTTCACCCGGGCTGCAGAAGATCTGTTCGTCACGCAAAGCGGTATCAGCCGGCAGATCACCAATCTGGAGCAGTTTCTCGGCATGCGGCTGTTCGAGCGTTCAGGCTCGCGGCTGGTGCTTACCGAGGCTGGCAGCAAGTATTTGCAGGATGTGGTGCAGATGCTGAACAGGCTCGAAGAAGCGTCCATCGACCTGGTACGCGGCCGCAAGGCAGATGCTTCGCTGCTGATTGGCGCCAACCCCACCTTCGTGTCCCGCTGGCTGGCGCCACGCCTGGAAAACTTCGTCCGGCTGGCGCCTCACGTCCCGGTGGAGGTCAACCCGGTGGAGGCTGATGTCGACTTCAAGACCTGCCGCTTCGATATCGCCATCATGCGCGGCACCGGCACCTGGAACGAAGCCAGGGCGCTGGAGTTGTTTGCTGAGGAGCTGGTGGTGGTGGCCTCCCCCAGACTCATCCCGCTGGGCGAAAAACGCGACCAACTGGACTTCACGCAAATCCCCACCCTGCAAAACGCCAGCAGGCCCAGCCTGTGGTTGCAATGGCTGCGGGCGTCAGGCTGTGTTGGGAAAGGCCTTATTCAGGGGGTGCGCTTTTCCCAGAGCGAAATGCTGATCAGTGCGGCAGTCAGCGGCCTGGGGCTGGCGGTGGTTCCCCTCCACTACGTCGAACGTGAGCTGCAACGTGGCGAACTGCACATGCCCTTCGGCCCGCCGGTGCGCTCGGGCGACTCGTACTGGGTGGTTAGCCCGGAACGCAAATCCCAGAAACAGCACGCGGTGGTTTTTCGGGATTGGTTGATGCAGGAGGTCGACCAGAACTAACCCGAGACCCTGTAGGAGCTGCCGAAGGCTGCGAATTGCGGCGTGCCTGACACACAGCCTTCGCAGCCCTCGTAACCTCGGTCAGCTCCTACAGGGACCGAGGCGTGTCTGGAAAAATACAGAATCTGGAGCGCACGGGCACCTACCGAACAGGTGATTTCCCGACGAATGTGAAAAATATGTCAAATCTGATACTTAATGAGTCTGTTTCTCATTAGCAATATAGGTCAGACTGTTACATCTTCTTACATTCTCCAGGAATCGACCTCGTGAACCCTCGCCTCTCTGCCAGCCTGATTCTCGCTGGTGCTTGCAGCACTCTGAATCTGGCTTATGCCGCTGATGAAATAAACCTGCCCGAAACCACCATCCAGAGCAGCAGCAGTGTGCAAGCCGACGGCCAGAGTCAGGGTTATCAAGGCAGGGCGGCGGCTAGCACCACTCGGTTGGGCTTGTCGGATAAGGAAACGCCCCAGGCAGTGACAACCATCACCCGTGACCAGATTGATGATTTCCAGCTCAATGGCATCCGCGACGCCTTGCGTGCCGCGCCTTCAGTGACGGTTGAGCAGATCGAGACCGACCGTACCGAGTTCACCTCTCGCGGCTTCACCATTGACACCTTTGAATACGACGGCATGGGCATGCCTTTCGCCGCCACCACGCTGGTGGGCGAGCAGGATCTGGCCGAATACGAGCAGATCGACGTGCTGCACGGCGCCAACGGTTTGATGAGCGGCACCGGCAACCCCTCTGCCACGGTCAACTTCGTGCGCAAACGCCCGACGGACACTTTCCAGGCCAAGATCGGTGCGAGCGCTGGCTCCTGGGATAACCGTCGGGTAGAAGCCGATGTTTCCGGGCCTCTGACATCAACCGGCAACGTGCGCGGGCGCTTTATCTATGCCCACGACAAGGGCAACTCCTACCTGGATCGCTACAGCCACGAGGTCAACGTCGCGGCAGGCTTGCTGGCTTTCGATCTGACCGACGCCGACACCCTGACCGTCGGCTTCTCTCAGCACAACAGCGACTCCAACGGCAGCAGCTGGGGCAACCTGCCGCTGATCGACACCGACGGTAACCGCATCCACTACAGCAGCCGCAGTTCCAACATCGGCCAGTCGTGGACCTACTGGAACCTGCACACCCAGCGCGCCTTCGCCGAGCTGAACCATGATTTCGGCAATGGCTGGAACGGCAAGGTCACCGTGACCGGCGTGACCCAGTACCAGGATACGGATATGTACTACATATCCAGCGTCACCGGCGATTCGGGTTCCAGCTATGCCACCGACACGTCGAGCAAGGAACATCAACTGATCGGCGAGGCGCAGTTGTCCGGGCCGTTCACCCTGTTCGGCCGGGATCATGAACTGACCCTGGGCGCTAACTACGGCCGCACCCACCACAAGGAACGCGCCTATAACGTCGACGAAGGTGGCTACTTCCCGTCCAGCCTGTCCGATGCGCTGGCAGGCGGCATCCCACGTCCGGGCCTGGACTACACCGACGCCAACAACATGGGCAACTTCAGCGACAGCCAGAAGAGTGTGTATGCCGGGGCGCGATTCAGCCTGCTGGACGACCTGCACTGGATCGTCGGCGCGCGAATGCTCAGCGCTGACGGCAAAGGCGAGAACTACGGCGCCTCACACGACACCCGCGAGCATGGCAAGATCACGCCTTACACGGGCCTGGTCTACGACGTGAACAGCCAGTGGAGTGTCTACGGCAGCTGGACCCAGATCTTCAGCCCGCAATATGTGCTGGGCACCGACGGTAATCTGATTGATCCGCTGGAAGGCACCAGCATGGAAGTCGGCGTGAAGGGCAGCCTCCTGGATGATCGCCTGGACCTGACCGCCGCCCTGTTCAAGACCAAACAGCAGAACGTGGCCGAATACGCGGGCATGATGGGCAGTCAGTACATTTATGACGGGGTCGACTTCAAGAGCCACGGGGTCGAGTTGCAAGCCTCCGGCGAAGCGCTGCCAGGGCTGGACCTGCTGGCGGGCTACACCTACGTGCAGATCGAGGACGCCAATGGCGACGACGCGCGCAAGTACGTGCCGACCCACACCTTCCGGGGCATGGCGACCTACCGTTTACCAGCCATGCCGAAAGCCAAAGTCGGCGGTCGTTTGAGCTGGCAGAGCAGCACTGAAGACGATACCTACAGCCAGGTCAACCAACACGCCTTCGCCCTGCTGGACCTGATGACCAGCTACGACATCGACCAGCACTGGAGCACATCGCTGAACCTCAACAACGTCACCGACCGCAAATACCTGATGTCCTTGAAAAGCGGCACCAGCGCCAACTACGGTGCGCCGCGCAACCTGACGGCGTCGGTGACGTGGAAGTATTGAGGAATTTCTGAGAACACGCCGTCTGTAGGAGCTGCCGCAGGCTGCGAATTGCGATCTGCCTGACATACCGCCTTCGCAGCTCTCGTAACCTCGGTCAGCTCCTACAGAACGAAGGTATGCCTGCCGATCGACACGGTCTGCCTGAAGCACCGCGTCATCGTTCATCGCGGGCAAGCGCGCTCCTACAGCTGTCTGTGTTGCGGTCCGGACGGCGGGGACACCACGCCTACAGATCAGGTCGCGGCGTCAGGCTCTCCAGCTGCGGGCAGGCCCAATCAACGAATGTCCGCACTCTGGGCGATAGCTGCAACGAGTGCGGATACACCAACTGCACCGGCAAGTCCCTGGGCTCGTAATCGCGCAAGACCCTGACCAGCTGGCCATCCGCCAGCTCATCCGCCACTTGATAATGCATCAGGCGGACAATCCCTACCCCCTGCACACAGGCCAGGCTGGCGGCGCGGATCTGGTTGCACACCAGTCTGGGAGCAATCTGTTCAACCCGCTCTTTGTCGCCGTGTCGGAAGTACCACTGTCGACCCTGTGACGCCAACGCAATACATCCGTGATCCCCCAGTGCTGCCGGGCTATCGAGGGCCGGCGCGGTACGCAGGTAATCAGGGCTGGCACAGGTCACCAATCGGGTGACGCCCACCTGACGCGCCACCATGGCAGAGTCCGGAAGATGGCCGACACGCAAGGCAAGGTCCAGGCGCTCATCCAGTAGCGCGACGACCTGATCGTGCAAGTTCAGCTCCACCGCCATTTCCCCGTGCTCCTTGAGATAGGCATTAACCAGAGGTGCCAGATAACGCTGCCCGAATTCAACCGGCGCGGTGATGCGCAATACGCCACGGACAACTCCGTCCCGGGCCTCCAGGCGCTGCTCCATGTCATCGAAGTCAGCCAGCATGCGGCGGCTCCAGGCCAGGTATTCCTCACCTTCGTCGGTCAGGGCCATGCGCCGGGTGCTGCGGTTCAGCAATCGCACCCCGAGATGCAGCTCCAATGCCGCCAGCGAGCGCACCAGGGATGCAACCGACTGGCCTGTCGAGTCGGCGGCCGAACTCAAGCTGCCGCTGTCGACGATCCGCACGAAATTGGCCATTGCCTTGAGTCTGTCCATCGCCACCGTTGAGCCACCCTTTGATTAGTGCACTTACTGCACAGGTCTTGTCAGGTTCACACCATAGGTGAAAAACCTGCTCAGGTTGAAACTGGCGCCTGATTTCAATTGATGAGGAGCCTGCTCCATGAGCCAGTTACCCAACCCCGCGCGGATTCTCGCATACGATCACATCGGCATCCGGGTCAGTGACCTGAACCGATCCATGGCTTTTTATCAGGCCTTGGGTTTTGTCGAGAGCGCACGCTTCCCGCGCTACGAAGCCAACGAAATGCTCAGCGCAGATGGCGTGCGCATCAACCTGATCTTCAATGGTGCTCGCGTCCCTGAAGCTCACAACGTCCTGCTGGACGAGCCGATCAAATTGCCGGGCATTACCCACCCGGCGTTCATTACCGATGACCTCCAGGCGCTGCAGAACTGGCTGGAGCAACAGGGCATCGTGGTTACCGAGGGGCCGCACCCCATCGGGCCTCGACGCATCGCGCTGTTTTTCCGCGACCCTGATGGCAATGTTCTTGAATTCAACCAACTCATCAATGGAGACACACAATGAAACTGTACGATCTGGACGTCTCAGGCAACTGCTACAAAGTCAGGCTGTTCGCCTCCCTGGCCAATATCGAACTTGAACTCGTGCCGGTGGACCTCCTCAACGGAGCGCATAAAAAGCCGCCCTTCTCTGACCTGAACCCGCTGTGCCAGGTGCCGGTGCTCGAAGACGGCGCCTATGTGCTGCGCGACTCCCAAGCCATTCTGGTGTACCTCGCGGGCCAATACGGCGGGCTGGCGTGGTGGCCGAGCAACCCTCATGGACAGGCGGACATTGTGCAGTGGCTGTCATTTGCCGCCAACGAAGTGGCGCACAGCGTCAACGCTGCGCGGTTGGTGCTGAAATTCGGCTATGCGCTGGACCATTCACAGGCTGTTGCAAATTCGGCAAGGGTGCTGTCGATACTGGATAAACATCTGGAGCATAACGACTGGCTGTCAATCAACCGGCCTTCCATTGCCGATTGCGCGGTCTACCCCTATGTCGTACTGGCCCCGGAGGGTGATGTGGACCTTGGACCCTATCGCCATGTCATTCGCTGGATCGAGCGGCTGGAGAACCTGCCGGGTTATCTGCCCAAACCTTGAACACCTCGGGCGTCAACAGACATAAAAAGCAAAACTGCCATGTGCTTCCTTCGTTCCTTCTTGCGTCGCAGTTTTCATTGTCTGTTTTCTACGTATGCCCGGAGTGTTCTTGATGTCCTCACCCAAATCCCTCGCTGCCCTGCTGGGCCTGGCACTTGCCTGTCCTGCCATCGTCCAGGCTGAGGGCATCGAGCTGGGCCAGGTGTTGATTCGGGATCAGGAACTCAACGGCGAAGACCAGCCGGTGGAGGACGCCAAGGCGCGGCTGGCGAAAGTGCCCGGCGGCACCAATGTCGTCGACATGCGCCGCCCGCTGCAGGGTCGCGTGGCGTCGAACCAGGATGTGCTGGCTTATCAGCCTGGGGTCTATGCCCAGTCTGCGGGCAACGAAGGGGTGAAAATCTCGGTCCGTGGTTCGGGCATCAATCGCGCGCCGGGCGCCCACGCTTCCGGGCTCTACACCATGCTCGACGGCCTGCCCCTCACCGGCCCCGGCGGCACGCCGTATGAGTTGCTTGAGCCGCTCTGGGTTGACCATGTGCAAGTGCTGCGCGGTGCCAATGGCTTTGAACGAGGCGCGCTGGCACTGGGTGGCGCCATCGATTACGTCAGCCACACCGGCTACGACGCCCCGCTGCTGCAAGTGCGCTACGCAATGGGTAGCCATGGTTATCAGCAGCGTCAGGTCAGTTCCGGCCAGGTGCTGGGTGACTTCGACTATAACCTGTCCATGACTGACGCCAAATCGGACGGCTATCAGGACCACACTGCCAGCCAGAGCCAGGGGGTGATCGCCAACTTCGGCTATCGCTTCAGCCCGAACCTGGAAACCCGCTTCTATATACGCCACCGGGAAACCGAAAACGACCTGGCCGGCCGCGTCACCAAACAGTCCATTGAACATGAACCGAAGGCTGCCAACCCCACCTATGTGGCGCGGGACTACAACCGCGACGAACCGGGCAGCACCTTCATCGGCAACAAGACCACGTGGTACATCGACGACGATTCGAGCCTGCAAACCGGTCTTGTCTATCACGACTACCCGATGGACCTGCGCGAAGGGCCGAACCGTCTGCGCGTCGCCTACACCGATGTCAGTGGGACCTTCGACTACAAACGTCGCGATACCCTCTGGGGGCTGGAAAGCAACAGCACCCTGGGCTTGCGCGTGACCAAGCACTTGCCCAATGTCGGTGCCAGCGAGTTCGTGCGAATCCCCACGGGTAACACCGCTGGCTACGCACCCGGCACGAAGATTCGCGACTTCACCTATCAGGGTTCGGACACCGTGCTGCATGTTGGCAATGATCTGGAAATCGCCGACGACCTGTGGCTGACCACGGGTCTGGCCGCCATCTACACCCGCCGGGAAAGTGCTGTGACCTACCCCGACACGGGCGGCAAGGTCAGCATCGGCGACTGGGATTACGCGCCGCGTCTGGGCATGCGCTATCAGTTGACTCCTGACCTGCAAGTGTTCGGCAACCTGAGCCGTTCGGTCGAAGGGCCGCATCCCTGGTCAATGATCTACAGCTCCAATCAGTTCTTCCCGGCGGGCAGTGGCGTGTCCACGGGTGCCCAGCGTGTGCCGGTCAGATTGCAGAACCAGACCGCGACCACCCTGGAACTCGGCGGGCGCGGCGACAGTACGTTGGGGCAATGGAGCCTGGCCTGGTACTACGCGCAGGTGCGCCACGAATTGCTTTCGGTATTGCCGGACGCCAACGCCACCACGCCTTATGAACTCAATGCCAGCCCCACCGTGCATCAGGGTGTGGAGGCCAGCCTGCAAAGTAAATTGTGGTCACATCAAGGCGGCGAGCTGAGTTTGCGTCAGGCCTATACCTTCAGCGATTTCCACTACCGAGATGACGATCGTTTTGGCAACAACCGGCTGCCGGGGCTGCCGATGCATTATTACCAGGGCGAACTGCGCTATGACTGGCCTCAAGGTTTCTTCGCGGCAGTGGATACGCAGCTGGTGTCCAAGGTCGCGGTGGATTACGCCAACAGTTATTACGCTGACCCTTACGCGCTGTTGGGCGCAACGCTGGGTTACAACGCGCCCAAGAATGATTGGCAGGGCTGGTTGAATATGCGAAACCTGACCAACAAGCATTACGCTGCGACCGTCACTCCGGGTTACGACGACAAGGGCCTTGATGCTGCACGTTCTACGCCGGGTGAAGGGCTGGGGTTGTATGTGGGGGTTTCGTGGAGTTTGCGTTAGGGGTAAGTGTTGGTTGATCTTTCGGCATTGTTTTGGATCAAAACGGGGCGCTAAACTGCCTTAAACAAAGCGCTGCGCCTTGTATGGAGTGGCAGCAACAGCAGTTTGGCGCTGCTGAGTCTGGTTCCGTCCTGACGTCCGGGTCACTTTTGTTTTGGCGCTCTTGTTTTCTGGAGCAGACCAAAACCATTGCGCTGGCGTACGGCCCCCGCTTCGCGGCGGTTCCTTCGCTCCGGCGCCGTGGTGTGGGCACGCGCCGAAGGGCCATCCCTGGCCCAGCGGCGCTCGCTCGGCATCCATGCCGAGCGACCCACACCACGACACCTCCACTCAGCCTCCCGACGCGCGTTTGGCGGTGCTCATGAAATCGCGGCAGAAAAAGCAAAATCAAAAGCAAAAGCAAATCTGCTTTGCAAATTTTTCCAGTGGTTTAACTGGATGATTGACGCCCGTCGTGGCCGCCGCCCCACCAAAAACACCCCAAACCTCCCAATATCGATAAAGAAATCCCGCTCCAGCTTAACGGTGGCAGTTTGCTTCTCCATAATTTGATACTGTGTCATCGGATTTTTCGGGACGAACGTGATTCAAGAGTGTCTTCTCATGACCTGAGCATGCATTTACCCGTTTCAAAAGCCTCAAGGGGAAAGTTTTGACCGCTATTGACACTCAGACATCGCTGCAGGCGGCCATTGATAACTGCGCTCGTGAGCCGATCCGGATTCCGGGCAGTATTCAGCCCCAGGGTTTCCTGGTTGTCATTGATGAACCGTCGATGACGGTTGTTCAGATCAGCGAAAACATCGCTCAGTGGCTGAATGTCGATGCCAGCGCTCTGTTGGGGTGTGAGCTGGACGCGCTGGTCAAGAATGGGTCGGCGTTCATCACTCAGCTGGGTGAGCTGGATGAGGATGAATCCCAGCCGTTCCATGTCGGCGATGTGACCTTTATCAAAGGCGATCGCAGTGGACAGCCTGTGGCCCTGATGCTGCACCGCCATGCCGGTGTGTTGATCGCAGAATTCGAGCCAGCTAGCGACACCGCCACTGCCCACGGCCGGCTGTATCCGCTGGTGCGCTCATTCATCAGTCAGATGCGTGAAGAAGAAAGCGTCGACGAGCTGTGTGAACGCTCGGCGCGGTTCATCAAGCGGATTACCGGCTTTGGTCGGGTCAATACTTACCGGTTCGATAAAGACGGCAACGGGGTCGTCAATGCAGAAGCCGCCGATGCTGGTTACCCGAGCTACCTGGGGCTGTGCTTCCCCGCCTCGGACATTCCCACCCAGGCACGGGAGCTTTACTGCGCCAACCGGATACGCATTATTGCCGATGCTGATTACATCCCGTCTCCAATAATCCCGGCGAACAATCCCACAACTCAGGGTCCGCTCGACCTGAGCTATGCGACGCTACGCAGTGTTTCCCCGGTGCATTTGCAGTACATGCGCAACATGGGCACCGGCGCCTCGATGTCGATTTCCATCGTGGTCGATGGTCATCTGTGGGGCCTGGTGTCGTGTCACAACACAGCGCCCCTGCCCGTCAGTTTCCAGACACGCTCGGCGTGCGAGCTGTTAGGTCGGGTTCTGTCGTTGCAGGTGGAAACCAAAGAAGCCCACGTGCGCAACCAGCGAATGCTGAGTCTGAGAAAGGACATCGTGCGCATGCTCGCGGCGATGGCTGATCATGACAGCGTGTTCAAGGGCCTCAGAGCCCAACCTGATACCTTTATCCGCTTCGTCGGTGCCCACGGCGCAGCCATGGTCTCGGACGAGGAATGTCACCTGTTCGGCCAGACTCCGCCGGAGAAGCAGGTTCGTGCGCTGGCATCCTGGCTGGCTGAACGGGACGGTTCCGAAGTTTTTCAGACCGACAACGTCGGCCGGGACATCCCACAGCTGCCAGCACTGGCGAAATCAGTCAGCGGTGCCCTGTCGGTGTCCATTTCCGAGCTGCATTCCAATTACCTGATCTGGTTCAAGCCCGAACAGACCCAGGTGGTCAACTGGGCCGGTCGCCCCGAAAAATCGATCGACCCCACTGGCTCGCTGACCCCTCGGCGCAGTTTCGACCTGTGGAAACAGACCGTTGAAGGCTTTTCCACGCCGTGGCAGGAAACCGAGCTGGAAGGCGTGGCCGAGTTGCGTCTCGCGGTGCTGGGGATCGTGCTGCGCAAAGCCGAAGAAATGGCCCAGCTGGCCACCGAACTCAAACGCAGCAATAAAGAACTTGAAGCGTTTTCCTACAGCGTTTCCCACGACCTGCGGGCCCCGCTGCGGCATATCGCCGGTTATGCCGAGCTGCTCGGAGACATGGAACAGGGCAACCTTTCAGAGCGCGGGCAGCGTTTCCTCGGCACCATTGGCGAGTCGGCCAAGTTCGCCGGCACCCTGGTGGACAATCTGCTGAGCTTCTCGCAGATGGGCCGCTCGGCGATGCGCCAGTCAGAGGTCAACCTGAGCGCCATGGTTGATCAGATCCAGCGCGAAATGAGGCCCGATTACGAAGGCCGGACCATTGAGTGGATCGTTCGCGATCTGCCCATCATCCGCGCTGACCCGGCATTTCTGCACCTGGCCATGCGCAACCTGCTGGCCAATGCCATCAAATACACCCGCAACGAGCCCGTTGCCGTGATCGAAGTCGACGCGGTCGCCAATGCTGGCGGTGTTGAGGTCAGCGTGCGCGACAACGGCGTGGGCTTTGACATGCAGTACGCCGACAAACTGTTTGGTGTCTTCCAGCGCCTGCACCGGATGGAAGAATTCGAAGGCACGGGCATCGGTCTGGCGAACGTGCGACGCATCATCGAGCGCCATGGCGGCACGGTCCATGCTCGTGGGGTGCTCAATGAGGGCGCGACATTCTCTTTCACTCTGCCAAACAAACCACTGAGTTCGGTTAGCTGAACTCAAAACGAAGCGATTCAAAGTAAAGCTCTCTGAAATAAAGCATTCGGAAAAGAGTCCGGAGGAAAAACATGTTAAAGCCCATTTTGCTGGTCGAAGACAACCCCAACGATCTGGAGCTGACCCTCGTCGCTCTGGAACGCAGTCAACTGGCCAATGAAGTGATCGTACTGCGTGACGGTGCCGAGGCACTGGATTACCTGTTTCGTCGCAACGCTTACACCGAGCGTGTGGACGGCAATCCCGCAGTGCTGCTGCTGGACCTGAAATTGCCCAAGGTTGATGGCTTGCAAGTGCTGGACGCCATTCGCCAGGCCGAAGAACTGCGCAGCATCCCGGTGGTCATGCTGACCTCCTCCCGTGAGGAGCCGGACTTGTCCAAGGCCTATCAGCTCGGCGTTAACGCCTACGTGGTCAAACCCGTGGAGTTCAAGGAATTCGTCAGCGCCATCTCCGACCTGGGCATTTTCTGGGCCGTACTGAACGAACCGCCACCTGGTTCGGTCAGAGCTCAGCGTCGTCCAAGTTCCTGACCTGTATAGATAAAGTGCAGCCGACTTAATGCCATTCAAAGAACTCAAGATTCTCCTGATCGAAGACAGTCCGCACGATGCTGAGCTGACGCTTTTATCCCTGGAGGCCAGTGGCATTGAGGTGCAGTCAACCCTGGTTCATAACCACCTTGGCGCTGCCAAGGCACTGAGTGAGCAGGTTTTTGACGTTGTGCTCTGCGACTTCCTGCTGCCGGGCTCTTCCGGCGCGGATGTGCTGAAGATTGCCCGGGAACTGGCGCCTGAAACCCCGTTCATTTTCCTCTCGGGTATTTTCGGCGAGCAGCAGGCCGTGGAGATGATGCGTTTGGGGGCCGTGGATTACGTCCTCAAGCAAAACCTCAAGATGCTGCCCAAGGCCGTCAGGCGTGCGGTTTCCGAAGTCCGCGAACGGGTCAAGCGCCGGGCTGCCGAAACCGCGCTGCAAGAAGTCGAAGTCCGTGCCCGGCTGGCCATCGAAGCAGCCATGATGGGTGTTTGGGAGTTTCAGCCGTCACAGGGCAAGATGCTCTGGGACGAACGCTGTAACGCCTTGTACGAAATCCTTCCCAATAGCCACGTGGACCTGCCCTTCTTACTCGCCCGCTGTCATCCGGATGACCGACCGCTGCTGGAATCCAGAATCAGCGAGGCGCTGGCTCGCGAAGGTGACTACCAGATCGAATACCGCGCCTTGATGCCCAACGGCAGGTCACGGTGGCTGTTCTCCAATGGCCGCTCGGTGTTCGAAGAAGGTCAATGTGTACGCTTTACCGGCGTCATGCAGGACATCACCGAACGCAAGCAGGCAACCCGGGAACTGGTTGAGCTCAACGAAGCCCTTGGCGCGCGCATCGAGTTGCGCACCCGAGAGCGGGATCGCACTTGGGAGTTGTCCCGTGAGCTACTGGCCGTGCTGCGCCTGGACATGACACCGATCTCCTTCAACCCGGCCTGGGAAGCGACACTGGGCTGGTCGAACGAGCAGATCAGTCAGATGCGCCTGTGGGAGCTGATTCACCCGGCGGATGTGGGCATGACCGTCCACGAGATGGAAAGCATCGCCCGGGGCAATATCTCCACCCGCTTCGTCAACCGCATGAAGCACCGCTCTGGTGATTACCGCTGGCTGTCCTGGACCATCGTCCCCGAAGGCGAGTTGATGTATGCCGCGGTTCGCGACATCACCGAAGAACGCGCCGTCATCGACGAACTCGCCGCTGCCAACCAGCGCCTGCGCGCGCAGATCAGTGAACGAGAGCGAATCGAAGCCGATCTTCAGCAAATGCAACGCCTGGAAGTAGTCGGGCAACTGACGGCGGGCGTGGCACACGACTTCAACAACCTGCTGACAGTGATCCTGACCAGCACCACGTTTGCCATCCGCGATATCGAACGCGGCACCCTGGACAAGACCGTCAATCGCTTGCAGAACGTCAAGGACGCAGGCGAGCGCGGGGCGAAGCTCACCGCTCAACTGCTATCGTTCTCGCGTCGCCAGCGATTGCAACCAACAGCCATCAGCCTCAACGATACCGTGCGGAACATGGGCACCCTGCTCGCCCGTGCGCTGGGCGGCAGTATCTGGATCAAGACCGATCTGGCCGCTGATCTGTGGTACGCCATGGGCGACCCGACCCAGACCGAAATGATCATCCTCAACCTGGCCATCAACGCCAGGGATGCCATGGAGATGGGTGGTTCGCTGTGTTTCTCGACCTTCAATGCCGAGATCACCCGGCACGCCGTTCGCCCGGAGGACCCTGAGCCAGGCAAGTACGCGGTACTCGCCATCAGCGATTCGGGCAGCGGCATGAGCCCGGAAACACTGCTGCGGGCCTTCGAACCGTTCTACACCACCAAGGAAGTCGGTAAAGGCTCCGGGCTGGGCCTGGCTCAGGTGTTCGGCTTTGCCAAGCAATCCGGTGGCGGTGTCATGATTGAAAGCGAGCTGGGTGTCGGCACCAAAGTCATGGTCTACCTGCCCAGCGTCGGTAAACCGGAAATACTGGCCGATGAGGATCTGCCCCTCGCGCCCGTGCCCCACCCCGTCGGCTCGCGCACCATTCTGCTGGTTGATGATGATCCGGCAGTGCGTTCAGTCACCCTGCAAATGTTGCAGTCACTGGGCTACGCGGTCAGAGAGGCCGGAAGCGGGCTGCAGGCCATGGAAATGCTGGACGCCAGTATCGACCTGGTACTCACCGACTTCGCCATGCCCGCCATGACCGGCGGCGAACTGGCCACGCTGGTACATCAGAAGTATCCCGACATGCCAGTCCTGTTCGTGACCGGCTACGCCGACATCGACGTACTCGGCCTGGAAGGTTCGTCAGTGGTGCAAAAACCCTTCAACGAAGGCGATCTGATCAGCAAGCTGCATCGGGCGTTGAGTCATAGCTAAAACACCGACTGCCCTGTAGGAGCCGTCGGAGGTTACGACGGCCGCGATGACGGTGTGTCAGACGGACCGCAATTCGCAGCCTTCGGCAGCTCCTACAAAAACCGCAAAACCTGCAAACCCCTACCCCACCAACCGCTTCTCCTTCGAAGGCCGATAGCCGAAGTACGAGCTGTAGCATTTGCTGAAGTGGCTCGGGGAGACGAAACCGCAGGCCACCAGCACTTCCACCTGGGACATCTCGGTATGTTGCAGCAGGCGCCTGGCTTCGGTGATGCGCAGTTCGAGATAGTAACGCTGGGGCGTGGTGCCCAACTGCTCGCGGAACAGACGCTCCACCTGACGACGCGAACGCCCGGCGTAGACCGCCAGTTGGTCCATCTCCAGCGGTTCTTCAAGATTGGCATCCATCAGCTTGACCACCTCGCGCAATGGCGCACTGACGGAGATGTGCCGGGACGGTTTGATGCGCCGATAACGCGACTCTTCGAATGAAAGGATATCTTCGATGCCTTCCACAAGAGCTTTGTCGTGCAGTTCCTTTATCCACTCCAGGGCCATATGAAAGGCGCCAGACGGGCTTGAAGCGCTCAGTCGATCCCGATCCACCACAAACGGCTCGCTGGTGACATGCGTCACTTTGCAGATCTCCGCCAGTGCAGGACGATGCTCCGGATGAATCGCGCAGCGATAGCCCTCAAGCAAACCCGCCACCCCGAGAAACCAGGCGCCGTTCCACAAACCGGCCAGGATAATACCCGCATCGGCGGCAGCCTTGAGCAGGTTGATGAACTCATCACTGGCGTGAAGCTCAGTCCGATAGCCCCCACAAATAACCAGCAGATCCAGCTCTTTAAGGGCCTGCAGATCAATGCGTCCATCAGGCCGGATAACCAGCCCCAGATCGCTGATGACCTCCGCTTCTTGCAGACCAAATGTCCGGGTGCTGAATAATTTGGGGCGCAGCAGGTTCGCAGTGACGATGGTGTCCAGTGCCTGGGTAAACGCCGGCAGCGAAAAGTGCTCAAGCAACAGGAAACCCGTATGGGTCTGCCGCGCGGGCGCTTTGCGGCTTTCATCCACATAACGAAGGTTCTTGCCCTTCATGCAGCCACTGAATTGACGGCGTTCGATCAATCGTTGTCTCTCTTGTTTGTTTTGGCGCAGCTGCTGACAAGCAAAGTGCTGAAGGCGCCACTATAAACAGGATTCATCCAAAGAAGACACTCGGTTGCGTAGGACCGGCTTTAGCCGGGAGGGCGGCAGTTCTGTCGACACATGTGCAGTGGATGTAAGGGCCTCTTCCCGGCTGAAGCCGGTCCCACACAAAGCATTCCAGGCGCGCCGTCAAACCACCGGATAAACCACATGCACCAAAACAGCAAACGTCCCCAGACACAGCCAGAACACGAAAAACATCCAGGGCGTGCGTTTGGAAAACAGCAGCGCGGTCTTGTGGCCTTTATCGGTGGACTCCCAACTGCTGAACAGCGGTGAATCATCGTAGGCCTGGCCCATCATCGGATCACTTCTGAGCAGTCCACTCTGTTTGAGATACCAATGGTCGATGATGTCGCACGCAGCCTTGATCCCCGGCCAGGCCATGAGCGAACTGACCACACCGAATATCGCCAGCATCAGCGGGACCACCAGCGTGAAAATCACGCCCCATTGGGGATTCACGTTAGCCATGCTCGATGCATAGGCAATCACCAGAAAAGCCTGGGCGGACAGGTAGGCGTTGGTGCGGCTGGACAGGTTGGTGGTTTCGAAGTGGATTTCGTTGCGATAGAAGTCCAGACGCTCCTTGGGCGAAGCGAAAATCCGGTTTTCCTGCTCGCTCTCCTCGTTCAAAGCAGCAGGGGACGTAATTATTTTCGACACGGCAACCTCTAGGTATTCAGTTGAAGCTTAGAAGTACCCTGCCCCGCCAAGTTCACCTGCAGCCAGGTTCACCCGCAATTAGCCCGCCCAGCGGTGAGTTTAATGCGCCCAATAAAAAACCCGCCGAAGCGGGTTATTTTTCATCAAAACCATTCCAACATCCTGTCGGTAGCATCCAAGCCATGGTGATCATCCTTGACCGCTGAAGCCCTTCCTGTGCTTCAGTTGATGGCTCTAGATTGGGCCTCGGCAGCCATTATGTAAACGGCAGATAGTCCTATTCGCGTGTAAGCCTTTCGCCATAGAAGCCATCAGTTTGATGCCATCAGGCTGATCACTGGGCGCCGCCAGGACCGGTGATCCCGACGCCGGAACTCCCGTAGTCGAGCGCGTTCTGCTGCTTATCACCGCACGGAGACCAGCCATGAGCGCGGCATTGGACGAATACAACCGCAAACGGGACTTTGACGCGACGCCCGAACCCTCTGGCGCTGCCAAGGCCAAACGCGGCTCAGGCCGTGCAAAGAAGGCGGCGACACCGGCCCATGCCTTGCAGTTCTGCATCCAGAAGCACGACGCCTCGCACCTGCATTACGACTTCCGCCTGGAGCTGGATGGCACGCTGAAAAGCTGGGCAGTCCCCAAAGGTCCATCTCTGGACCCCAAAACCAAGCGCCTGGCGGTGCACGTCGAAGATCACCCCATCAGTTACGCCACCTTCGAAGGCAGCATCCCGGAAGGTCATTATGGCGCCGGTGATGTCATCGTCTGGGACCGGGGCGTGTGGAATCCGCTTTCCGATCCCGCCGAAGCCTACGCCAAGGGTCGCCTCAAATTCGAGTTGGTCGGTGAAAAACTTGGTGGTGTCTGGAATCTGGTGAGAACCCATATGCCCGGCAAAAAGGAACAGTGGTTTCTCATCAAGCATCAGGACGACTTCGCCCGCCCCGGCGCCGAATACGACGTGGTTGAAGCCGAGCCGCACAGCGTGCTGAGTGAGCGCACCCTGATACCGAAAAAGGCAGCAAAAAAAACCAGTGCGAAAGCCGCAGACCCCAAACCCGTCAAACCGGTTTCCACTGCAAACAAGACTTCTAAGGCCGCGCCGAAAAAGGCGGCCTCAAACAAAAGCGCTACCAAGACACCGCTCAGCAATGCCGAAGCCGCGGCAATACCGGAAAGCATCAAACCTGAACTGGCGACCCTGGTGGACTCGGCCCCCGAAGGCGATTGGCGCTACGAGATCAAATTCGACGGCTACCGGATCATGGCCAAAATCAACGAAGGCAAGGTCCAGCTGTTCACCCGCAATGGTCACGACTGGACCCATAAACTGCCACGTCAGGCCGAAGCGCTGGCCAGCCTGGACCTGGATTCCGCCTGGCTCGACGGCGAAATGGTGGTCGCCAACGAGCAGGGAGTACCTGACTTTCAGGCTTTACAGAATGCCTTCGAAGTCGGCAGCAGCGACGCTATCAGCTATTACCTGTTTGACATGCCCTACCTCAACGGCATGGACCTGCGTCAGGTTCCGGTCGAACAGCGTCGGGCCGCGCTGGCCAAGGTGCTGGAGCGCAGCGAGGATGAAGTGCTGCGTTTCTCCGAAGACTTTTCCGAAACCCCCGACGCTCTGCTCAACACCGCCTGCCAGATGAACATGGAAGGCCTGATCGGCAAGCGTGTGGGGAGCAGCTACGTGTCCCGGCGCAGTGGTGACTGGATCAAACTCAAGTGCAAACGTCGACAGGAATTCGTGGTGGTGGGTTTCACTGAGCCAAAAGGCGCACGCAGCAAGTTTGGTGCGCTGCTGCTGGGCCTGCACGATGCCGACAGCGGTGAGCTGCGTTACGCGGGCAAAGTCGGGACCGGCTTCAATGAGGCCACGCTGAGCAGCATTCACGCCCAGTTGACGCCACTGGAGGTCAAGAAAACCGCCGTCGCCAACCCGCCTACCGGCTTCGAAGCCAAAGGCGTGCACTGGCTCAAACCCGAACTGCTGGCGGAGGTGGCCTTTGCCGAGATCACCAAAGAGGGTTCGGTGCGCCATGCGGTGTTCCAGGGCCTGCGCACGGACAAGCCCGCCAAATCCATCACCGAGGAGCGCCCTGCTCCGGCGGTCACTGAGAAGAAACGTCGCAAGACAGCCGCCCAGTCAGCCAAGCCAAAAACCAAGTCAGCTGCGCCAAAAACCGTTGAAACCCCTACCTCGGGAAAAATCAGGCTCACCCATCCCGAGCGCATCATCGATCCTGTCAGCGGCGCCACCAAGCGAGACCTTGCGGATTACTGCATCCGTATATCGGACTGGCTGTTGCCACAATTGAAGAATCGACCTGTGGCACTGGTTCGCGCGCCGGAAGGCATCAGCGGCGAGTTGTTCTTTCAGAAAAATGCCGAGCGCCTGGCGATACCCGGCATCGAGACCCTGGGCAAAGAGCAGACCGGCCAGCCGGTGATGCTGATCAATAACCTCGAAGCGCTGGTGGGGGCCGTGCAGATGAGCACCATCGAGCTGCACACCTGGAACGCGGTGACCAAGGACCTTGAACGGCCGGACCGCTTTATTCTCGACCTGGACCCTGATCCGGCCCTGCCATGGAAAAGCATGGTCGAAGCCACGCAACTGACCCTGACGGTGCTGGATGAACTGGGCCTCAAATCCTTCCTCAAGACCAGCGGCGGCAAAGGCATTCACATTGTCGTGCCGCTGACCCCGAAAGCCGACTGGGATGCGGTCAAAGACTTCAGCCACGCCATCGTCAAACACATCGCCAAGCTGTTGCCTGACCGGTTTTCAGCAGTCTCGGGCCCCAAGAATCGGGTCGGACGGATTTTCATCGACTACCTGCGCAACGGCCTGGGCGCCACCACCATCTGCGCCTACGCCCCACGGACACGCGAAGGCTTGCCGGTATCGGTGCCGATCTTTCGGGATGAGATCAAGGAAATCAAAGGCGCCAATCTGTGGACGATCCACAACGTCCATGAGCGCCTGGCGGAACTGGACAGCGACCCCTGGGCCGACATGGCAAAAACCAGACAGACCATCACCGCCCAGATGCGCAAGCGCGTGGGTATGAAATGAACCATTGCCCGTAGGAGCGCGCTTGCCCGCGATGCAGCCGACTCGGTCTGCCTGTCACACCGAGTTATCGTTCATCGCGGGCAAGCGCGCCCCAGGTTTTGCGTTCTTCCAGACTCACCCCGCCCCTGTAGGAGTGAGCTTGCTCGCGATCAGCTGCGAAGCAGTCGTAAAAAATGCCGGACTCCGCTCGCACACGTCCAACATTTCCCCGCAATGGCGCGCCTTCACGTCGCCGCAGGCAAATCCTCTTTGTGTTTAATCAAATCATGATGCTGGAACGCCTGGGACACGGTGGTGCGCAGTTCTTTGTCATCCCACGGCTTGGTCAGGAATTTATAAATCGCCCCCTGGTTGATGGCATCCGTCACCGATTTGAGATCGGTATAGCCCGAAAGCACGATGCGCACGGTGTTGGGGTACAGGTCTTTGACGCGACTGAGGAACTCGGTGCCGCTCATCTCCGGCATGCGCTGGTCGGAGAGGATCACGTGGATGTCATGTTTGGCCAGCAAGGCGAAGGCATCCTGGGCGTTGCGGGCTACCAGAATCTGATAGCCATCCCGGCGCAATACCCGGCTCAGCGCCCGCAGGATATTCACTTCATCATCGAGCAACAGCAGCGTCCGCTCCCCGGCATGGATGCTTCTTGACGGGCGCAGCACCTGCAATCGGGCCTGCTGTTCAATCAGAAACAGCTCCAGATCCTTGAACGGCATTGGCTTGGCGAAGTAATAACCCTGGAACGTATCGCACTGGTTTCTTTTCAGGAAATCGGCCTGGGGCTCGTTCTCGACCCCTTCGGCAATAACTTTCAAGCCCAAGTGATGGGCCATGGAAATGATGCCCTGGGCAATGGCCGCATCGCTGCGATCACTGATGATCTCGCCAACAAAGGACCGATCGATCTTGACCTTGTCGATAGGCAGACGCTTGAGATAGCTGAGGCTGGAGAAGCCGGTGCCGAAATCATCGATGGCAATGTGCACGCCAATCGCCTTGAGTTCATGCAAAGTGGCGATGGCTTTTTCGGCGTTATCCATCAGCACCGACTCAGTGATTTCCAGCTCCAGCAGCTCCGCAGGCAAGCGGGTCTGCTCAAGGGTGGTTTTCACGAAGTCGACGAAGTTGACCCGCTGGAATTGCATGGGCGAAATATTGACCGCCATGACCTGGTCCTTCCAGCCCTGATCGAACAACATTCGGGCGTGCTGGCAGGCCATGGTGATCGCCCACTCGCTCATGGGAATGATCTGCCCGGTATCTTCGGCTACCGGAATGAACTGGATCGGCGCAATGAAGCCGCGCTCGGCGTGCTGCCAGCGCATCAATGCCTCGTAGCCAGTGACCCGACCGCTGCGCGCATCGACCTGAGGCTGGTAATACAGTTGCAGGCTCTGGGCCTCGATGGCTTTTTGCAGCTCGTTGCGCAGATACACCCGTTCACTGACTTTCTGATTGAGGTCTTCGGTGTACCACTGGCAGTTGTTCTTGCCCTGCTGCTTGGCCTTGTACATTGCCAGATCGGCTTGCTGAATCAGCTGCATGGGCTGCTCGATGCGGCCGTCGCTCAGGGTGATGCCCATGCTCGCGGTCACCTGCAGTTCGGTGCCGTCGATGGTGTAGACCCGGGCAATGTTTTCGATCAGACGATTGGCTACCAGCAACACGTCCTCATCTTTGGCCAGATCCGGCAGGATGATCACAAACTCATCGCCGCCCATGCGCGCGACGGTATCGCCCGGCCTGACTTGCTGTTCCATGCGCCGCGCCACTTCGATGAGGATCAAATCACCGACGCTGTGCCCCAGGCTGTCGTTGATAGGCTTGAAACCATCCAGGTCAATGAACATGACCGCCAGGGTGCGCTTGTACCGCACGCTGAACGTACAACCCTGTACCAGACGATCTTCCAGCAAGGCACGGTTGGGCAGCCCGGTCAGCACATCATGGCTGGCGTTATAGGCCAGCTCAGACTCAAAACGCTTCTGCTCGGAAATATCCCGCAGCGCCACCACCCAGCCCTGGAGACCTTCGTCGTTGATGAGCGGCGCGCTGTCGAACGCCAGATAACGCTCGCCTTGTGGCAGCAGTCCGGGGCCGACTTCGCCGTGGTAGCTGCTGGTGCGCGCGCTGTGGTCGCTGTCGCTCAACGCCAGCGGCAAATACTGCCCCAGGGCCTGGCCCAGCAATGCTTGCGCTGGCTGGTTCAGGAGCGATGCAGCAGTGGGATTGATGAAGGTCAACAACCCCTGACGATCCACCGCCAGCAGACCTTCGCTGACACTGTTGGTGATCGCAGAAGTGAACTCCAGCTGGGTTTTCAAGCGACGCTCGCCCGCCAGCACCACCTGCACCAACTGGCTGTTTTTCATGACGGCCACGGCCATTTGCGCAAATTGCTGCGCGATGGCCAGATCGTCCTGATCGAAATCGCCCTCGTATTTGTCCGACAGCTGCAACAGGCCCAGATTGGTGCCGTCATGATCCTTGAGCGGGACTGCCAGCCAGCCGCACTTGGCAGGCGCCGAACTGACCATGGCGCCCTTGGCGTGCCAGCGTGAATGATTGTCCAGTTCGTCACGGGTCAGCAGGATCGGCTGATTGGTGTCACGAATCTTGGCGCTGAATTCCGGCTCATCGCTGACCAGTTGATCGGCCGGCCAGTCCGAATACTTCTCCGACAACGAAGCCGAATAGATCGCCGGCGCACCGTCCGCCGTGGCGCTCAGGTGGATGACCGACTGGTGCGCCCCCAGCAGCAGACGCAAGCGTTCAGCCATGTAGTCAAGCAACGTGTCGTTCTGGTTATGGCTGTTAATGATGCTGTTGATGTTGACCGCTGTTTCACTCAAGCCGCCCAGCAACTCGGCCTGATGCTCGGAGTGCTGCAAGGCCTCGCGCAGGGCCCGCAACGTGCGCTTGCGCTCGCTGAAGTCCTTGGCGATGCCAAAGCCGCCCACCACTTTTTCATCAATGATGATCGGCAAGTGAGTCAGACCCACGTCGATCAACTGCCCACTGCGCGTGCGCAGCAGGCCGTCGTCGCGCAAAGAGCCGCCGGTGATGGCGGTGCTGATGTAGTCAGCCAGTTTGGAGGGGTCTTCGTTGTGCAGTAGCACCGACAAATGCTCGCCCAGCAACTCTTCCTCGCTGTAATCGGCCAGAGCACAGCCGGCCTGATTGACGCTGGTGAAGCGCCCTGCCAGGTCAAAGGAAAACACTGGATCAGGGTTGAAGGTGAACAGCGAGCGGTAAAAGCTTTCGCTGCCTACCAGCGGCGTCACGTCGTGCGCCATGGCAAACAATGTGCGCTCACTGGCCGACCAGCGCCCGGTCCAGTGCAAGTGGACCACCTCGCCATCTTCGCGCCTGAAACTGCAGCGAAAATGATGCCGTTCGCCTCCTTCGATCATCGCCTTTAGCGTGGCCTGGGTGGGCACCCGATCTTCAGGCAGCAGATAACCGTAAATCGACTGGCCGAGCATTTCCTCGGGCCGGTAACCCAGCACGATCAGGGTCGACGGGCTCAGTTGGGTGAAGCGACAGTGCTCGTCCAGAGAGCAGAGAATATCTTCGGAAAACTCCACGATGCGCTGGTTCAACGCCTGAAGGCTGGCTTGCTCGCGCAGGCTGGCTTGCAGCGCATGGTTTGCCAGCCGCAGATGCTCGGCGTGTTTGAGCGCCAGCCGCGCCAGGCGCTGGCTGGTCATGATCAGGAAGCTGAAAATCAGACCCAACCCGAGAATCAGATTGGGCAGGTAGGTCACGGCGAAACTGTCGGTCGGATCCTGATTGGCAAAGTGCTGCTGGCTGAGCAAGAACCAGGTGATGACAGTGGCAAATGTCCCACAGATACCGGCCGCGACGGTCAGGCGATCCATCAGCAGGCTGCGATTGTCAGGCAGCAGCGGCAACAGTACTAATGCGCCGCCGATCGCTATCAGGAACAGATGCGCAATGTAATTGAGTTCGATCCGAAAGCCGATGCGCTCGATATCCAGCGCAGGCCACCAAGAGCTGACATGGGTCGTGAAAATGATCAGCACCAGCCCGATACCGTAACCCCGGGCCAACCATTTACCCGGCGCACCCAGATGCGCGCAGGCCAGCGCCGCGCCGGTCAGGCCCAACAAGGCAGCCAATGGGCTGCGCATCCGCAACAGCCCGGTGATCCACGAGCTATCCCGCTCCAGACCCGGTGCTGCCATGTTGTGCAAGAGGGTGTAGACACACAACACAATCAACAGGCCGGCAAACAAGGCACCGAGCCGATGACGATTGTGCGCGGCGCTGAGCAACCCTGCGGCAATCAGCAAGCCGGCCACTGCCACATCCGACAGGCTCTGCACCTTGAGCCGGTTGGCGGCATCGATGAACAAAAAGCCATACAGCCCGACCACGCTGAAAGCGACCAGGGCAAACGCCACCAGATGGATGTAGATCTGGCTGACTACGTGACCGTTTTTCATTGTTTGCCTGGCCTCATAAAACTGGAACTCGATAACTTGTACGAGCTGCCGAAGGCTGCGAATGGCGGTGCATCAGGAGCAATGCTTTCGCAGCCTTCGGCAGCTCCTACGCATTCGACACGTTGCTGTGCATCTGCATACCGGGCTGGCTCACCGGCAGCCAGAAACGAAACCGCGAGCCCTGCCCAGGCTCACTGTGCACATCAAAACGCCCATGGTGTTTTTGCAGAATGTTGTACGACAGGGTCAGGCCCAGCCCCGTGCCCTGCCCCACTGGCTTGGTGGTGAAAAAGGGGTCGTAGATACGGCTCAACACCTGGGGCTCGATGCCTCTTCCGGTGTCTTGCACTTCAACCCAGACCCAACCGCCTTGATGACCACAGCGCAACGTGATGACCCCGAAGGTTTCAATCGAGTGAGCGGCGTTGATCAGCAGGTTCATCACGACTTGATTGATCTGCGACGCAATACACTGCACCTCAGGCATAACCGCGAACTCCCTGACCACCTCGGACTTATACTTGAGTTCGTTGTTAACCATGTTCAATGTGGATTCGAGACCTCGCACCAGATCGGCCTGAACAAACTCTTCTTCCTCTATGTGAGAGAAATCCTTGAGCGCCGTGATGATTTTCTTCACCCGCTCAATGCCGTCCTCTGATTCGACGATTAATGCTTCGACATCATTGCGAATGTAGTCATATTCAAGGGTGAGTTTGAGCTGGCGCAGTTCATCCAGGTCCGAGACGCTGTCCACCGCATCAATAATGCGCAACAAATCGTCCACATAACCGGCAAGGGTTTTCAGATTGGAAAATACATAACCCACCGGGTTATTGATTTCATGAGCCACCCCGGCAGCGAGTTGGCCGATAGTCGCCAGACGCTCGGATTGCAGCAACTGGACATGGGCTTTTTCCAGTTTACTGACTAAATGATCCTGCTCCGCCTGCTTGGCCCCCAGGGCCCGCACCGCGGCGTCCAGCGGCTCATTGGCAGTGGCCCCGTCAACGACCGGCTCGATAAAACCCGCAGGGGAAGATAATTTGCCGTCCTCCATAGTTATTCCCTTTAAATACAACGCATAAGGGCTATTAGCACACGATATCCTTGAGATAAAGACACCCTATGAAAGGCCGTTGAGTCGAGTATGCACCCATTCGAGTGTTATTCGATAAAAATAAACTTCCGTGAATATTAATATGTAGCTGAAAAATATAATGAAGATCAAAGAAATAGTGTTCGCTAATTTCCGTTATTCATGAAATGGCTTTGACAGAAAGAGGCGCATGCTGCGCCATCAACTCAATAACCCAGTCAATAAACACCCGTAATTTCAGACTGATGTGCCGGTTTGGCGGGAACGCGACATAAAGCGGCATCGAATCAAGCTGCCACTCTTCAAATAATGGCACCAGCGCGCCACTCGCCAAATGAGGTCTGGCCATGTAATCCGGCAACCAGAACACCCCGAGGCCCGCCAGGCCGGCTGCGATGTAAGCGTTGCCGTCATCCACCGCCAGCACATAGCGGCCGTGAACGCGAACATCCTCACCTTCGCGGCGCATGGCATACGGCATGGCTTTGCCCGTGCGCGCCCAGAGGAAGCCGACGATACGATGCTGCGAATCTTCGAGCTCACGGGGGTGCGCAGGGACGCCAAGCCGTTGCAAATAATCCGGCGCGGCGTATACGCCCAGTCGCAAGTCGCCGATGCGCCGGGCAATCAGGGATTGATCTCTCATTTCGCCGCCGCGCACCACGCAGTCCACGTTGTCGCCGATCAGGTCCACCATGCGGTCACTGACGCCCATGTCGATCTGGATATCGGGGTATCGCGCATGAAATTCCGGTAAGGCAGGCACCAGAATCATGGCGGCCAGCGGGCTGGGCACGTCGACCCGCAGCCGCCCTCTGGGCAGATTGGCTGCGCCCGACAGGCTTGTCTCGGCGTCGTCCAGATCAGCCAGCAGGCGTATCACTCGCTCGTAATAAACAGCACCGTCAGCCGTGACATTGACCTTGCGCGTGGTGCGGTTGAGCAATTTGACCCGCAGCCTGGCTTCAAGCTGCTGCACCAGCTGGGTCACGCTGGTCTTGCTCATATGCAGGGTTTCAGCTGCCTTGGTGAAACTTCCCGCTTCAACCACCCGGGCAAATGCCTGCATCGCATCAAAACGGTCCATTCGCGCCTCGAAATCTCACGGATTGTTTGGGGATTACAAACAGTGATAACCAGAGTTGCCTGTTTATCCATCAGACACAAGCCCCGTACAGTCAGGTCATCGTTTACGGGGTCACGCTTTGATCCCGCTCAAGGAGCATGACATGACAGTACGTGACGTTGTTTTCCCCGCTGGCCGCCGAGCGTTATATGAGCGCAATCGTTACTCGCCTGCGATTCGGTCCAATGGTTTCCTGTTCGTTTCAGGCCAAGTGGGCAGCACCGAAGAAGGCTCCCCCGAACCCGATCTGGAAACCCAGGTCCGTCAGGCCTTCACCAACCTCAATTCGATCCTGGACACGGCAGGCTGCAGTTTCGACGATGTCATCGACGTCACGGTATTCATGGTCGATCCGCAATCGAAATTCGAGACCATCTGGAAGGTGGTGCCGGAGTTCTGGGGCAACGCCCCGCACCCGACGCTGACAGCAGTAGGCGTGACCTGGCTGTACGGGTTTGATTTCGAGATCAAGGTGATTGCGAAATTGCCGGAAGCAGCAGGCCAGTAATTTGAAAACAGGGAGTTGTAGGAGCTGCCGAAGGCTGCGAATCGCAATCTGCCTGATACATCGCCTTCGCAGCACTCGTAACCTCGGGCAGCTCCTACAGGATCGCGGTCTTCACCTAACCTGTAGGAGCTGCCGAAGGCTGCGAACAGCCGTGAGTCAGACAGACGAGTTGCGCCCCAACTGCCACAACCGCGCAATATCCCGCGCCCGCTCCTGCAATAACCGCGGGGCGTTTTGGCAGGCGTCAGCCAGTGTCATGGGGCCGGATACCACGGCGAACGCGGCATCAATGCCATGTTCATACAAACCTTCATAACCCTCGCCCAATGTCCCGGCGATGATCACCACCGGCACCTCTTGCTGGCGAGCAATGCGCGCCACGCCAATGGGGGTCTTGCCGCGCAGGGTCTGAATATCGCAGCGGCCTTCTCCGGTGATCACCAGATCCGCACCTTTGACCTTGTCCGCCAGGCCGACCAGTTCGGCCACCACTTCAACACCCGGACGGAACCCCGCACTCAAAAATGCTTTCGCGGCGAACCCCATGCCACCCGCCGCACCGGCTCCCGGCTCTTCTCGCACATCCCGCTCCAGCACCGCTGCACAGCAATCGGCAAAACGCGCCAGTGCCTTGTCGAGTAACTCAATCTGCTCGCTGCTGGCCCCCTTCTGGCGGCCAAAGATAAAAGAAGCCCCGTGCGGACCACACAACGGGTTGTCGACATCGGCGGCCACTTCGAAGCTCACCGATTGCAGGCGCGGGTCCATGTCGTCCAGGTCAATACGCGCCAACGCCGCCAGGGCCAGACCGCCCGGCTGCAGCAAATTTGCATCGGCATCGTAAAACTTCGCTCCCAAGGCCGTGAGCATCCCGGCGCCACCGTCGTTGGTCGCGCTGCCGCCAATGGTCAGAATGATCTTTTCGGCACCGGCATCCAATGCATCAAGAATCAGTTGCCCTGTGCCATAAGAAGAGCTGCGGCAGGCATCCCGTTGCTCCAGGGCAATCAACTGCAAGCCGCTGGCCTCGGCCATTTCGATGATGGCGGTGCGTGATTCAGGCAGCCATCCCCAGCGTGCCGTCACCTCCACGCCCAGCGGCCCTCTGGCAACAACCTCGCGCCGCTCGCCACTGATCACCGCCAGAATCGCATCCACCGTGCCTTCGCCACCGTCCGCCATGGGGCACTGGACAAGCTCTGCGTCGGGCAATATCTCCTTCAAGCCCAAGGCAATGGCCTGGGCGACGCCTTCGGCGCTGAGGCTGTCCTTGAACGAATCAGGGGCGATGACAATTTTCATGGGCGCTCTCCGGCGATAGTAATGTCAGCTTTCGCAAGCAACCTGTCTCTGCTTGATGATCAACAATAGAACAGTCACGACCGACAACGACGCACACAGCGCGCCGACCGTGATAACTGCACCGAAGCCAGCATAGTCGGCAACCACACCGCCCAGAAACGCGCCGCCGCCAATCGACAGGTTGATCACGCAGACGATCAGCGCCTGAACGCCTTCAATCCGGCCGCCGGACGCATCGAAGCACCAGATTTGAATGGTGATCGGCACCATGCCGAAGGCGAAACCCCAGACCAGCACCACCGGCCACAACAACCAGGCACTGCTGCCAAAGGCAAGCAAAGCTGCCAGGGCGGCGAACATCAGCACGGTCATGGTCAAAACTGCCGTTGCCGGATCCCGCGCGGCCAGTGCGCCGCCCGCCAGATTACCCGCCACTGACGCCAGACCGAACGCGAACAGCAAGCTGCCCAGGGTTTGCCCGCTGATCCCGGCAACCTCCAGAACGAAGGGCGCCATAAAGGTATAAGCCGCAAAGTGGCCCACGCAAATCAACAGGCCTGCAGCAAAGCGCCGACGCATGTTTTGATCACCGACCAGCGACAGCATCTGTGCGATGCCGGCATTGCGTTGGCCGGGTAGCGACGGCAGGCAGACTGCGATCAGCAAAGCGACGACCACCGTCAGGCCCGCCGCCGCTTCAAAAGCACTTCTCCAGCCGAAGGCTTCGCCCAGCAGCGTCCCGACCGGAATCCCCGCGACGGTGCCCAGGGAAACGCCAGCCAGAATATAAGCGGTCGCACGTACGCCGTCCTTGCCCGGGCGAAGCCTGGGGCCTAGGGAACCGGCGATGGTCCAGAAACCGCCCAGCGCAAAGCCCAACAGCACCCTGCCCGCCAGGGTCAGCCAGAACTGCTCGGAAAACGCCACCACCAGGTTGGAACAGAAAAACAGCGCCAGCAGGCCCAATAACAGGTGTTTGCGGTCGACCCGGCTGAACAGTGCAATACAGGTGGGTGCGGACAGCGCAGCCAGAACCCCGGGAACGGCCATCATCAAGCCAGCGTGGCTGATGCTGATACCCAGATCCTGGGCAATGGCGGGCAACAAGCCGACCGGAAGAAACTCAGACGTCACGGTGGCGAACGCACCCAGAGCGACGCAGAGAATGGCCCACCAGGAGGCTGGTGGCGGCGTTTGGGTGTTGTTGGTACTGCAAGAACTCACAAAAAGACTCCGATATCCAGGCTAGGCATGACCGGCCAACCTACAGCAAAAACAATTGCTTACAAAATAGCCCGTGGTTAGAAAACGTTTCAGCTACGGCCGGTGGTAGTTTACGGCGCTTGATCTGGCCACTGGATGCCCATTAATAATCATGCGCATCACACGACCTCGCCTGCCTGCCATTTGCGCCTACCTCGCATTATCGTGTCTCTTTGCGACCGCATGGTTCACCAATCCGGCAACCCCACACTCCTCTTTCGCGCTGATGAGCCCCGTGCTGGCGGTAGCCGGGCAAGTGGCCAAGCCGATCTATACCAGCCGTTTCGCCTCATCGGGGCTGGTGGACTTCGTGCACTCCTCGGCGGTGACCGCCTTGCCGGACGGCAGTCTGATGACAGTCTGGTTCGCCGGTTCCCGCGAAGGCGCAGCCGACGTTCAGGTGCGTGCTGCGCGGTTCGATGCAGGTACCGGTGAGTGGGGTGCAGAGCAGGTACTGGCCACGCGGGCCTCTACCCAGCAAGGCACTCAGCGATTCATCCGCAAACTGGGCAACCCGGTGGTGGCACTGGCGCCGGACAATCGCCTCTGGCTGTTCTACGTATCGGTGTCCATGGGCGGCTGGGCAGGCAGCGCCGTCAATGTCATGGTCTCGGACGATTTCGGGCGTAACTGGTCGACGCCGCGCCAGTTGATCACCTCGCCGTTTCTCAATATCAGTACCCTGGTGCGCTCGGCCCCGGTGTTTCACGCCGACGGGTCCATCGGGCTGCCGGTCTACCATGAGTTTCTCGGCAAATTTGCCGAGTACCTGTACTTGAGCGCAGACGGCGATGTGATCGATAAATTTCGCATCAGCCACGGCAACAATTCGCTGCAACCCACCGTCGTGCCATTGGACGGGCAACGGGGCATCGCTTTGCTGCGTTACGCCGGCAATACCCATCATCGGGTACTGGCCACGCGCACCGAAGACGCCGGGCAGACCTGGAGTGAGCCTTACCCTCTGGACCCGTCGAACCCCAATTCCTCGCTGGCCGCAGTCGCAACCCCGGAACACGGTTTGCTGGTTGCCCTCAACGACCTGCAAGACGGGCGTTTCAAGCTCAGCCTGTACGGCACCGATGCGCAAATGGACGACTGGTACTCCGTCGGCGATCTGGACAAATCACCGGATCCACTGGGCGGCCCGTTCTCCCCGGAGGCGTTCAAAGAAATCATGGGCAACGAATTCCGTGGCTCCAGCGGCAGCCTTCGCCAGCCGCTTGAGGCCCAGTTCCTGAGCAACCTCGACACCCGTGTGTGCACGGCTCGTGGCTGTGAATTCGAGTACGAATACCCCTACTTCATCCGCAGCCCGGATGGCATGTATCACCTGGTGTATTCGTGGAATAACACCTTCATCAAGCACGTCACCTTCAACGATGCATGGCTGGCGGAGCGTCTGCGATGATCAATCTATGGCAGGCCCACCTCAGCTTCGCGATGCTGCTGTTCTTGCTGCTGCCCGCCTTCGGTTTGCCGCGCCTGGCCAGAATCGCAGTGCTGGGTGCTTTGCTGGCCGCCAGTTTTTTGCCGGTGGGCGGGCTATCGCTGGCTGCCCACATGCGCAGCTACATCGACGATCTTGCACTCACAACGCTGGTGTTCATGGCCTGGGGCTGCCTGCGGCGGCTGAATATCCTGACGCCTGCTCCAAAGGATAAAACCTGGGTCATGGTCATCTTCGCCATCCTGGCTCTGGTGCTGTACCCGGCGACCCTGGGCCTGAGCGAGCTGGACCCTTATCGGTTCGGCTACAGCCCTCGGCCGATGCTGATCGTATTTGGTCTGCTGACCCTGGGCCTGTTCTACCTGCGCAACTGGCTGGGTGTGGTGATGCTGGCGGTTGCGACGCTGGCCTTCTTGCTCAATATCAAACCTTCGCAAAACTACTGGGACTACCTGGTTGACCCGCTGCTGGGCCTTTATTGCTGCTTCGCGCTGTTGTTGCATGCGTTGCGCCGGATCGGCACGCGCCTGATGACAGCCCGTAACAACACATCCAGATCCGCTTGAGATTTGGCGACACTTTTTAACAGGGGAATATGGATGGGTTGGTTGCAGTCGAGACGTTTGCATTACTGGCTGGGCGCAACGGCGATTGCCTTCGTGCTGTTCGCCTTGCTGCGGGTGCTGTTCTTTTTCGGGTTTTCCGGGTTCAACGCCCAGTCACTGAGCACTGAAAGCGCGCTGCTGGAAACCCTGGGCATCGGCTTTCGTTTCGATTTGCGGCTGGCCATTCTGCTGATGCTGCCGGTCGCCCTGCTCGCCTGGCTGCCTCGCTGGAACCTGTTGGGCAGCCGCTTTTTGCGCTGGCTGGCTCGGGGTTATCTGCTGCTCGCGCTGAGCGTGATGCTGCTGATCTACATCATCGACTTTGGCCACTACGCCTATCTCGGCGTGCGGATCAATGCCACCGTGCTGCGCTTTATCGAAGACGCGCAAATCTCCCGGGATATGGTCTGGCAGACCTACCCGGTTATCTGGATCACCCTGGGCTGGCTGGCCACTGTCGGCCTGGTGCTGATTGCGCTTGTGCGTCTGGAACGCGTCACGCTGAATCGCCCGCGTAAAATCATTCATCCGCTGTCAGCGACCTGGGGCGCCGCCGTGATAGTGGTGGCGGTTCTGTTGGGCATTTTAGGTCGCGTGGAAAACATGAACCTGGAAAACCCGGTGCCGTTGCGCTGGAGTGATGCGTTCTTCTCGGGCAACAACCAGATTGCCGCGACGGGCTTGAACCCGGTCATTTTCCTATACGACACCCTCAAGGTCGGCCAGTCGCGGTATGACGAAGCTCAGGTTCGCCAGCATTACGCGGTCATGGCCAAGTACCTGGGCGTGGACAAACCTGATCCGCAGACTCTGGACTTCGTCCGTCATCAGGCGCCGCAACCCTACAAAGCCACCGGCTCGCGACCACCTAACGTGATGTTCGTGATGCTGGAGTCACTGGGCACCAGCGCCGTCGGCGCCTACGGCAACCCGATCAACCCGACGCCTTACATTGATCGTCTGGCCCGGCAGAGCTGGTTCTTTGAACACTTCTATGTGCCTGTGACCGGCACCGCGAAAACCGTCTGGGCCAGTATCAGCGGTGTACCTGACGTGACCCGCCAGGAAACCGCGACCCGCAATCCGCTGATCACCCAGCAGCACACCCTGATCAACGCCTTCACGGGTTACGAGAAGATCTACACCATCGGTGGCAATTCCGGCTGGGCCAACATGAACGCCTTGATTCGCCAGAGCATCGACGGCGTGCGCCTGTACGAAGAGCGCGACTGGAAATCGCCGGTTGTGGACGTGTGGGGGATTTCCGATCTGGACCTGTTCAAGGAAACCGATCAGATCCTGCAAGCCCTGCCCAAGGACAAACCGTTCTTTGCCTACGTGCAAACCGCTGGCAACCACCGCCCCTTCACCATTCCCGCCAGCAATGACGGCTTCGAGGTCAAGCACCCGACGCTGGCTGAAGTCCAGGCCGCCGGTTCGCGCAGTGTCGAGCAGTACAACGCGGTGCGCCTGCTGGACTTCAACATCGGCCGCCTGATGGAAATCGCCAAGGCTGGCGGCTGGTACGAGAACACCATCTTTGTGCTGTTCGGCGACCACAACACTCGCATCGCGCAGATCCCGTTCCTGCCTCCCGCCTATGAACAGCTGGGTCTGGAAAGCAACGCCGTTCCCATGTTGATCCACGCTCCGGCACTGCTCGGGACGCGCAACGTCAAGGAAGCGGTCGGGTTAGTCGACTTGCTGCCGACAGTGGCAGGCATGGCGGGTATGGAATTTCGCAACAGCGGCATGGGTCGCGATATCCAGCAACCCGCGCCTGAAGGTGAGCGCGTAGTGCCGCTGGTGCTGCGCGAGGGCACCTTCCCGTTGATTGCAGGCGTGACTCAGCACTACATGGTGCAAATGGAACACGACGGCAGCTCCCCTACCCTCCACGACCTGGCGTCCATGACTCCTCTGGACAACGTGGCAGAACAGAACCCGCAAGAGTTCAAGCGGCTGGTAGAACTGACCCGAGGCATGCACGAAACATCGCGATTGATGCTGTATCAGAACGTGCGTAAGTAAGCCGCTCCGGGTTGAAATGCGGGTTGTCTGATACGCCGCTATCACTGCCTCGCGTTGCTCGTGAGCTCCGACAGGTTCTGTGTTTTTTCAGACGTAACCTGGATCTGTAGGAGCTGACCGAGGTTACGAGGGCTGCGAATGGCGGTGTATCAGGAAGACCGCTCTCGCAGCCTTCGGCAGCTCCTACAGGCCCGGCGCGGATGAATATGTATAAACACAAAACATAATATCCATCCGCATAATCACAAGAACATATATTAGCTTAGAAGAAAAAAGACTTTTACCGCTCTCATCCAGAAGAATACGGTCTTAAAACGCTCGATGAGCCTTCATCGCTCCAGCGTTTCCCGGACATTTTTCGATGAGTGCCTATGACCCAGTCCTTCTTCAAATCCCCCACGGCACTGCCTCAACGCAGCCCTCTGGCTCGTTTACTCACCGTGGTTGCAGCGACCGTCATGATTATGGGCTGCTCGCCTTCGCAGGACAGCGAAGCCAACAAGACCCTGAAAATCACCTTCTTCCGCGACAACACCACCCTGGTCAGCCTCGACCCGTTTCAGGTCTATTGGCTGGAGCACCGGGTGGTGCTGCGTAACGTGGCCGAATCCCTGACCGATCAGGACCCGCAGAACGGCAAGATCATTCCCTGGCTGGCGCAAAGCTGGGACGTCAGCGACAACGCGCTGGAATACACCTTTCACCTGCGCAAGGACGTCACTTTCAGCAATGGCACACGATTTGACGCCAACGCGGTGAAAGCGGCTTACGACGCCAACAAGGCGTTTGCCACCCAGTTGCCCACGACTTTCGGCGCGACTTATCTGGCCGGTTATGACCACGCCGAAGTGCTCGACGACTTCACCATCAAGCTGGTGCTGGCCAAACCCAACGCCGGTTTCCTGCAAGCCACGTCCACCACCAACCTGGCGGTACTGGCGCCGGAGTCTTACAAGCTGACGCCCAAGGAACGCTCGCTGGGCGCCATCATCGGCACCGGCCCGTTCGTGCTGGAACGCTACACCCCGGAAAGCGGGCTGCGCCTGACCAAACGCAAGGGCTATGCCTGGCCTTCGGCGAACGTGACCAATAAAGGCGAGGCGCATCTCAATGCGGTGGACGTCAGCTACGTGCCTGAGGAGAGCGTGCGCAACGGCCAATTCGTGCAAGGTCAGGTGGACATTCTCTGGCCTCGGGCACCGTTCTCGGAAGTCGATCTGAACCTGTTCAAGTCCAAAGGCGCCAACATTCAGAGCCGCTCACTGCCCGGCCCGGCGCTCAACTTCTACCCCAATACCCGTGGCACCCGCATTCTCGCCGACCGCAACGTGCGCCTGGCCCTGCAAAAAGCCATCGACCGCAAGACCTACGCCGCCACCGTCTACAATCCGCAATTCCCGGTGGTCACCGGCATTTACGACGTGACCACGCCTTACTTCAAGAGCCAGGGCGACAAACTGGCTTACGATCCGCAAGGTGCTGAAAAGCTGCTGGACGATGCGGGCTGGGCGAAAGGCCAGGACGGTTATCGCGCCAAGGACGGCAAGCGCTTGAAGCTGGTTTACAACCTGTCCCCGGCGGAAACCGCGGGTGACGTGCTGATTCAGGATCAACTGCGCAAGATCGGCATCGACCTCAAGCTCAACGTGCTGACCACTGCCGAGTGGGCAGCGGCCAACGCTTCCGGTAACTACGACCTGACCTCCACCTACATGACCCGGGCCGACCCGATCATCCTGCAAACCATCATCGACCCGCGAACAGCCAACAGCTCGACCCTGGCCACCAGCCTCTATGCGCCGGAAACCCTGCCCAAAGCCCTGGCATTGTTCGACGCCGGGCTGACCGCCACCGCCAGCGAGCAACGCGCCCAGGCTTACGGGCAGTTGCAGGATCTGCTGGTGGACGAAGGTTCGGCGTTCCCGATCTATGAGCGCGTGTGGCAGGCCGCTACCGCCAAGAAAGTGAAGAACTTCCACTGGACCGCCGAAGGCTTCGCGTTCTTCAGCGACATCGAGATCACCACGCCATGAGCCGCTATGTGATTGGCCGCATCGCTCAAGCGCTACTGGTGCTGTGGGGAGCCTACAGCGTCACCTACTTCATCCTGTATTTGCTGCCCGGCGACACGCTGTCGATCATGCTCAGCGCGTCCGGGGTCGAGATCGACGCCATGTCGCCCCAGGAACTGGCCAAGGCCAAGGTCTATTACGGCCTCGACCAAGGCATCTTCGAGCAATACTGGCACCTGCTGTGGGGCGCGGTGCAGGGTGATTTCGGCAGTTCGCTGACCCTCAACCGGCCGGTCTCCGAGCTGCTGGTTGAGCGGCTACCGCAAACCCTGTCGCTGGCGGGTCTGGCAATCGTCCTATCGCTGATCGGCGGGATTGGTCTGGCTTACCTCACCGCCTATGTGCGCTGGCAGCCGTTGAAAGTTGCCCTGGCGCGGCTGCCGTCACTGGGGTTTTCGGTGCCGGTGTTCTGGATGGGTTTGCTGCTGATCCAATTGTTCGCCTTCACCCTTGGCTGGTTCCCGGCGACCGGCAATCAGGGCTTCTCCAGCCTGATTCTGCCCGCTGTGACCCTGGCAATCCCCAGCGCGGCGGTGTACGCCCAAGTGCTGCAACGGGGCTTTCTCGGGGTCTGGAAAGAACCCTACATCGTCACGGCCTACGCCAAAGGCTTGAGCCGCAGGCAGGTTCAGGCCCGGCATGCTTTCAAAAATGCCGCCCTGCCGCTGCTGACACTGATCGGCCTGCAAGTGGGCAATACGGTTTCCGGGGCCGTGCTGGTGGAGACCATCTTCGCCCGCTCCGGCGTCGGTCGGCTGGCGCAGGAAGCAGTGCTGCGCCAGGACATCCCGGTGGTGCTGGCCATTGTCGCTGTTTCGGCGGCGGCCTTTGTTCTGGTCAACCTCATCGTCGACCTGCTCTACCCCGCGCTGGACCCACGCATCGCTCACACGCCAAAGGTTTCCTGACGCCATGACCCTCTTCGATAACCGCCTCGCCCGTTTGACTCAACAGGTGTTGAAATCCCAGCCCGCGCCGGTGTTGTGGCAGCGTCGCAGCGTATTCAGCCGCGCAATCGAAGCCACCGGACCGCTGCTGCGCAAACCGGGCTTTGTGCTGGCCGTGGCGATGGTGGCCTTTGCCTTGCTGGCGGCATTGGCGCCCAATCTGCTCACCAGCTATGCGCCCTATGCCACTTCACCCACGGACAAGCTGACCGCGCCCAACGCCCTGCACTGGTTCGGCACCGACGAGCTGGGCCGCGACCTGTATACCCGGGTCGTGCATGGCTCCAGCCTGTCGGTCCAGGCCGCGTTACTGGCGGTGGGCATTGCCCTTGCCGGTGGATTGAGCCTGGGAGTGCTGTCGGGTTTTGCGGGTGGCCGAATCGATGCGCTGATCATGCGCTTCATCGATGTATTGCTGGCCCTGCCCGGCCTGCTGCTGGCGTTGGCGATCGTCACCGCCATCGGTTTTGGCACCATTCCTGTGGCGGTCGCGGTGGGGGTGGGGATCATTCCCGGCTTTGCCCGCACGACCCGCGCCGAGGTGCTGCGGGTCAAGACGTTGCCCTACGTCGAAGCCGCACGTCTGGGCGGCGCCAGCTGGACCCGCACCTTGTTACGACACATCCTGCCCAACGCCTGGGGACCGGTCGCAGTGCTGGCGACCCTGGAGTTCGGCGCGGCGATTCTGGCCACAGCGGGCTTGAGCTTCCTCGGTTTTGGTGCCGAACCGCCTGCGGCCGAATGGGGCACGCTGATTGCCAACGGTCGTCACTTTCTGATGACCGCGCCCTGGGTTTCACTGCTGCCAGGGCTGTTCGTGGTGGCTGTGGTGTTCAGCTTCAACCACATCGCCCGCACCCTTGAGGAGGCTCAACGATGAGCGCCAACGATGCATTGATCAGTGTTCGGGATCTGGCTGTCGCCTACCGCTCTGGCGGGCAGGTGAACCAGGCGGTTCGCGGCGTTTCTTTCCAGGTTGCCAAAGGCGAGACGGTGGCGATTGTCGGCGAATCCGGGTCGGGCAAATCGACCCTGGCCAACGCCATACTCGGCCTGCTGCCGGACAACGCCCAGATCACCGGCGGCCAATTGCTGGTGGACGGCACCGACCTGAGCCACGCCACCGAGCGGGTCAAACGCCAGATCCGTGGCGGCACCATCGGCCTGGTGCCGCAAGACCCCATGGTCAGCCTCAACCCGACACTGCGCATTGGCCGGCAGATCGCTGAAAGCCTGATACAGGCCCATGGCCGACGTTATCCGGCGCTGGATGCGGATGTGATCGAGCTACTGCAACAAGTGGGTCTCGACCAACCCCTGCTGCGTGCGCGGCAATATCCACACGAGCTGTCCGGCGGCATGCGTCAGCGGGTACTGATCGCCGTGGCACTGGCGGGCAATCCGCGTCTGATCATCGCCGACGAACCCACCAGCGCGCTGGATGTGACGGTGCAGCGCAAGATTCTCGATCACTTGCAGCGTCTGGTGGCCGAGCGAGGTATTTCTTTGCTGATCATCACTCACGATCTGGGCGTCGCCGCTGACCGGGCTGATCGGGTGCTGGTGATGAAAAGCGGCGAGCTGGTGGAACAAGGCCCGCCGCAGCAGATTCTGATCAAGCCGAGTCATTCGTACACCCAGGCGCTGATTGCGGCGGCGCCCGCATTTGGCCAGCGCAAGACCCCCGTTTTACCCCAGACCAACGCCGCGCCGATTCTGACGATGGAGAACGTCGGCAAGTCCTTCCGCCTGCCTTACGTCAAAGGTGAAAACAGCGATTTCCAGGCCTTGCAGGGTGTGAGTTTCAAGGTCTATCCCGGCCAGACCCTGGCCATCGTCGGTGAGTCCGGCTCAGGTAAAAGCACCGCCCTGCGCATCGCCCTGGGGCTGGAAAAGCCCACGCAGGGCCGGGTGCTGTTCGAAGAGCGCGACATCACCGATCTGGGCTGGCGTGAATTCCGCCCATTGCGCCGACGCATGCAACTGGTGCAACAGAACCCGTTCGCCGCCCTTGATCCGCGCTTCACGTTATTCGAAAGCATCATCGAACCACTGGTCTCGTTCGGGCTGCTAAAGGGGCGTGAACTGGAACAGGCGGCGCGGCAGCTGATCGAGCGGGTGCACTTGCCGGTGTCCTATCTGGATCGCCTGCCCCGTGAACTCTCCGGCGGCCAGCGGCAACGGGTTGCCATCGCCAGAGCCCTCGCGCTGCAACCGGACCTGTTATTGCTCGACGAACCGGTGTCGGCACTGGACGTATCGGTGCAGGCGCAGATCCTCGATCTGCTGGTGGAATTGCAAAGCGAACTGGGGATCGCCTACGTGCTGGTTTCACACGACCTTGCGGTGGTGGCCAGCGTTGCGCATCAGGTATTGGTATTACGCCAGGGCCAGACGGTGGAACAGGGTTCAGCCAGCCAGGTCTTCGAGCGGCCACAGGCGGCTTACACCCGTGAATTGATCGACGCGATACCCGGCAGGCGGCTGGAGTTGGGTGTGGCGGTTTAACAGCGACGGATGATCTTGCACCGAACCTGTGGGTCAGATACACCGCGTTATCGTTCTTCGCGGGCAAGCCCGGCTCCAACAGAGAATCACCCAACCTGTGGGAGCGGTGCTTGCCCGCGATGCAGGCGCTGCGGTCTGTCAGTCATACCGCGTTATCGTTCTTCGCGAGCAAGCTCGGCTCCAACAGAGAATCACCCAACCTGTGGGAGCGGTGCTTGCCCGCGATGCAGGCGCTGCGGTCTGTCAGATACACCGCGTTATCGTTCTTCGCGAGCAAGCCCGGCTCCCACAGATTAAGCGCAAACCTGTTGGAGCCGGGCTTGCCCGCGAACCAGGCGCTGCGGTGTTACAGCTGCACGCCGATCGCTCCTTGGTAGCGTCTTCGCTCAGTCAACTCACAGCCCCCCGCTGCACCCGCAAATCCCGTCGCCATTCCCGCCAGCCGTACAACGCGAGCAGTATGAAACCCGCATACAAGCCCGCCGTAAGGTGCAGGTCCTTGAACAGGTACATGCCGACGTAGACCACATCCAGCACAATCCATAACCACCAACTGGCCACATATTTACGCGCCGCCCAGACGCTGGCCACCAGGCTGAACGCCGTCAGCGAAGCATCCAGCCAAGGCACCGCAGCGTCGGTGAATGTGGCCATCAGGCTGCCGAGCAGAAGCGCGCCCAATGCACCGACGATCAAGCCGATGGCTGCCTCGCCCAGCGCCAACTGCCCCACATGAACCTTGCCGTGATCCAGCCCGCCGGTGCTCCAGCGCCACCAGCCATAGCCCTGCAAGAAAGCAAACAGCACCTGCAACAGCATGTCCGAGTAGAGTTTGGCGTCGTAGAAAATCCACGCGTACAGCAACACCGCCACTACGCTCACCGGCCAGCACCAGCGGATGCGCCGGGCCGTCAGCCAGACGCCGATTACGTTGACGATCACAGCAATGATTTCAAGCGTGGACATGGTCAACCCTCACACAGCAATCAGAAGTTCACGCTGGCGCTGAGCCTTGCGGTCAGCGGCGCGCCCTGGAACAGGTAACCATCGCCGATGTATTCCCCGGCATCACGCCAATAGCGTTTGTCGAACAGGTTATCGACGCTCAGGCGAAACACCGTTTGGTAGCCTTCCACTTTGGTGATGTAGCGGCTGCCGACATTGAAGATCGCATAATCACTGACCTTCACGCTGCCTTCACGGTTCGCCGCCTTGCTTGCGCTGTATTGCACGCCACCGAGCAATGCCAGACCGTCGATCCACGGCAGGCTGTAATCGGCATACAGGCTGGCGCGCAACTTGGGCACGTTCAACGATTGGTGTCCTTCATACTCAGGCGTACCGCTGTCGGTCACCCGCGCACGAATCGCCGCGACGCTGCCCGAAAGCTGCAAGCGCGAGGTGACCCAGCCATTGGCAGACAACTCCAGACCGGTGTTTTTCTGCTCGCCGCTCTGCACGTAGCTGAATGTACCGTCCGCCTGGGGCTGTGAATACTGATACGCCTGGCGGGTCTGGAACAAGGCAGCAGCGAGGCTGATGCGCTGCCAGTCGTACTTGATCCCGGCTTCGATCTGTCGGGAAACCGTCGGCGGCAAAATCTCGAACGCGTTGTTGGTAAACCAGGCTGCTTCGCCGCCCAAGGACAAGCCCTTGCTGTAACTGGTGTACAGCGACAGATTTTCCACCGGTTTGTAGATCAACGCCGCCTGGGGCAGGAACACATAGCGCTGGGTGTGGCGCATGGTGTCGCCGCTGCTGTCGAAAGTTTTCTCGTCGAGCCGCACCTCCCGCCCGCCCAGCACGGTCTGCCACTGCTCGTTGAAGCTGATCCGGTCGCTGGCGAACAGCCCGTACTGGCGGCTGTCCAGACGGCGATACGAAGGGCCCGACTCACCCGGATAAGGCGCAAAGTCCACCGGTTCGGCGTCGAGGTTGCTGGTGCCGACCCACTCATTGATGTCGTCACGCTTGTCGATCACCCGGCGCAGCGCACTGGTGCCGAAGGTCAGCTCATGCTTGAGCGAACCAGTGTTGAAGGTACCGGCCATCGCTGCCTGCACTTCGTCATTGCGACGTGTGTCGTCGGGGCTGCGGAAGTCGTAGACATCGTAATCACCCTCAGCGCTGAAGTGGTTGGGCACCGCCGTCGAGGCACAGCTGGTCGAGCCATAGCACCCCCAGGCGAAAGCGCTGTAATCGTCAATCACCACCTTGCTGCGCGAGGCACTGAGGCTGCCCTTCCAGGCGTCGCTGAAGCGATACTCGAACTTGCCGCTGGCATTCAGGGAGTCGATGCCCACCGGTTTGGACCAGCTCTGGTGGCCCAGCTTGGTCTTGGGCGAGGCGTGATGAGGCAGTTCGCTGCCGCCAAGCAACTGATAACCCGGCGAAGAGCGCTGCTCCTTGTTCTGATATTCCACATCCAGTTGCAGCAACGCATCCGGGCTGATGTTCCAGTCAAACGCCAGGGAAGCGAAATCACGCTGGCCATCGGCATGCTCGACGTAGGAATTGATGTCTTCGTGAGCGACGTTGGCGCGCAGACCGAACTGCCGCTCGCTGCCGAAAAACCCACCCACATCGGCGGCCATATATCCGCTGCCCCGGTCATCGGCGGACACCGTCACCGAACGCACGTCTTCCGGACGCTTGGTCACATAGTTGATCAGGCCGCCTGGCTCGGCTATGCCACTCTGCAAGCCCGCCAGGCCTTTGAGGACCTCAACCTGCTGCTTGTTTTCCAGGGCCACGTTCTGCTCGCCGGTGATGGTCCGGCCGTTGATCTTGTAGCTGCTGGCGGAGTTGAGGGTAAAACCTCGAATCGCGAAGTTTTCGTAGTAGCCCACCGGCGCGTAGCTTTCGCCCACCGACGCATCATTGCGCAGCACTTCACTGAGCAGGCGCGCTTGCTGATCCTTGATCATCTGCTCGTTGATCACGGTAATCGACGCGGGGGTATCGATCAGCGGCGCAGGCTCAAAACCACCCACGGCCGCCTGGCTGACCTGATAACCCTGATCCTGTTCGCCGACCACCGTGGTCGCATCCAGCTGAATACGGGTGGCATCAGCCGCCCACGCCGTGCCGCCCGCCCCGCAGGCCACAGCAATACCGAGCCGTAATACATTAGGTGCGAAACGGTTGGCAACCGACGACAACCTGGATGCCCGATAAAACATGACCATTGAAGCTCCTGAATAAAGCGCGGCGATTGGGTGCCTGTTGGAGGGGCGCCATCATAGATGAAGACGTGCGGGAGACCGAACAATATAAGTGCAGTCAAGCCTGTAGGAGCTGCCGAAGGCTGCGAACCCCGATCTGTCTGCCCCACCGCCTTCGCAGCCCTCGTAACCTCGGTCAGCTCCTACAGGGTCGTGTTGTGGCTGAGTAAACGCATAACCTGTAGGAGCTGACGAGCACCGCGAGGCTGCGAACCGCGATCTGTCTGCCCCACCGCCTTCGCAGCCCTCGTAACCTCGGTCAGCTCCTACAGGGTCGTGTTGTGGCTGAGTAAACGCATAACCTGTTGGAGCTGACGAGCACCGCGAGGCTGCCAAAGCGGTCTGCCTGACACACCGCCTTCGCGGCTTCGCGGTGCTCTTGCACTCCTACAGGGTTGGGGACATTTTTTAATTCCATAAAGATATATCAGATCAACTAAATGTGATTATTCATATATAACCAGCATTGCTAAGGTGGCCCTGACATCACAGTTCTTTTGCCATAGCGGGTCACTTCCATGCCCAATTATCTGGACGCCGCGCATAAACAGCGCATCAGCCAGTTGCGTTCAACCTGGACTGCCCGTACCGACTGGCCTACCTGGTTGCTGTTGATCGGGACCTACACCGCCTGGTTCAGCCTGATTCATTTTTCAGCGCTGCTGGGGCGGGGCCTGACGCTGGTTTTGCTGGTACCGGTGATCACTTTCTGGATGTCGGTGCAGCATGAGCTATTGCATGGGCATCCGACTCGTTGGCTCTGGCTGAACAAAGTGCTGGGCTATGCGCCGCTAGCCATCTGGTACCCCTACACCCTGTATCGGGACAGCCACCTGCTGCACCATCGGGATGAAGAGCTGACCCGCCCGCAATCCGACCCGGAAAGCCGTTACTTCAGCGAACACAGCTGGCAGCTCCACGGGACAATCCCCCGCAGCCTGCACTGGTTGAACAAGACATTGTGCGGTCGCCTGCTGGTCGGGCCGCTCATTGCCTTGATCGGTTTAGTGACTGAAGAACTGCACCGCCTGCGCCGTGGTGAAGCCCAGGCCTGGCTGATGTGGCTGAGCCACAGTGTTTGCGTGGCCGGAGTGCTGTGGTGGGTTCAGGCCCAAGGCGGCATTGGCGTTTTCGATTACTTGCTGGCCAGTATTCTAGCGCTCGCGCTGTCCATGGTTCGTTCCTTCTACGAGCACCGCCCGGCGCTGTCACCAGAGCATCGTTCGGTCATCAACGAAGCTGGCTGGCCATGGCGCTGGCTGTTTCTGAACCTCAACCTGCACCTGATCCACCACGACCTTCCCGGCCTGCCCTGGTATTACCTGCCCAGAGTCTACGAAGAACGCCGCGATGACTGGCTGCAGCGCAGCGGCCAATTTCTGGTGGCGGGTTACGGCGAACTGTTCCGCCGCCATGGCCTGCGCCCGATCGACAGCCCGCAGCATCCGTGGGTTTGAGTGGTTGCACTACCGTTCATACTTGTCTGCCGAACCGCGTCGGCCATATCGCGGGCAAGCCTCGCTCCCACAGACGACCGTGTTCTCATGTGGGACCGGCTTCAGCCGGGAAGAGGCCAGCACACCCGCCCGAAATTAAGCGCTTGAAATGCCGCCTTCCCGGCTAAAACGGAACGCCGCCCGGCCGGTCCCACAATAGGGGCATTGCAGGCCAACATAGAATTTCCCACAGGTTCTGTAGGAGCTGCCGAAGGCTGCGAACGGCGGCCTGTCTGACACACCGCCTTCGCAGCCCTCGTAACCTCGGTCAGCTACTACAAAACCGAGGTGTGCCAGAAACGCGTTAAGGCCACCAAAGTTCCGAGCCTAAAACCCCGCAGCCAGCCCATCCCGCCGACTATCACTGGCGGCCACGTAACCATGGTCCGGGTCATCGGAGAGGCGCCAGATGAACTGTCCTGAACCAAAGTCCATGTACGGGTCTTCCACGGATTTCAAGCGATGGCCCAGATCACGCAAGCCGTCCACAGTGGCGGCGGCCAAGGTGTCTTCCAGGTCCACGGAAAAGTCGCGATTGACCTTCCAGCGCGGTGCATCGCAGGCGGCCTGGGGTTGCTGGTTGTAGTCGAGCATGCGCACCAGGGTCTGCACATGGCCCTGGGGCTGCATGTCGCCGCCCATCACGCCGAAGCTCATTTGCGGCTTGCCATCCTTGGTCAGGAACGCCGGGATGATGGTATGAAACGGCCGCTTGCCGGGCGCAACCACATTGGCCGAGGCCGGATCACTGGAGAAACCAGCCCCACGATTTTGCAGGCTGATACCGTATTGCGGCACCACGATGCCTGAGCCGAAGCCCATGTAGTTGGACTGAATAAAAGAAATCATCATGCCGTTCTCGTCGGCAGCGCTCAGATAAACCGTGCCGCCGCTGCGGGGCATGCCAAAGCCCGGATCACTGGCCTTGTTAGGGTTGATGAGTCTGGCGCGGCTGTCGAGATAGGCGCCATCGAGCATTTGCTCAGGTGTGACGTCCATGCTCGAAGGGTCGGCGACGTACTGGTAGATATCGGCAAACGCGAGCTTCATGGCTTCGATCTGCAAATGCTGAGACTGTGCCGAATCCAGCGGCAACGCCCCCAGATCAAAGCGTTCCAGAATGCCCAGTGCGATCAATGCCGCGATGCCCTGCCCGTTTGGCGGAATCTCGTGCACGTCATAGCCCCGGTAAGACTGGGCGATGGGCGCAACCCATTCGGGCTGATAGTTGCGCAAGTCATCCAGCGTGAGCGACCCGCCGGTCTGGCGTGCAAAGCCGACGATGGCTTCGGCAATCTGCCCTTCGTAAAACGCACGGCCGCCCTGCTGACCCAGCAGGCGCAAGGTACGGGCGGCGTCCTTGAACACGAACTTCTCGCCGGTGCGCGGCGCGCGTCCGCCGGGCATGAACACATCGGCAAAACCAGGCTGGGTATTGAGCAACGGCACGGCACCCGACCATTTGTGCGCAACAGTCGGCGCCAGCGTCACACCGCGTTCAGCCACCTGCGCCGCCGGTTCAAGAAGATCGGCGAACGGCAGTTTGCCGAAACGCTCATGCAGCGCAGCCCAGCCAGCGACGGCACCGGGTACTGTCACTGAGTCCCAGCCACGCACCGGGCGCTTGGCGTGCCCGGCGCCATCCTCGCCATAGCGCTTGCGAAAATGCTCGAGATCCCAGGCCTGAGGCGCCGGGCCGGAAGCGTTCAGACCATGCAGTTGCTGGCCGTCCCAGAGGATGGCGAACGCGTCACTGCCCAGCCCATTGGACACCGGCTCGACCACGGTCAACATCGCTGCAGCGGCAATAGCCGCATCCACCGCGTTGCCACCGGCCAGCAGAATGTTCAGCCCCGCCTGGGCAGCCAGAGGATGCGAGGTCGACACCACGTTGCGGGCGAACAACGGAATACGAGTAGTCGGATAAGGGTTTTGCCAATCGAAAGCCATGAGCACTCCTTGATTCAGTCTTTAGGTTGCCGCCGGGCGGCGCCTGGTTCCCAGAAAATGACCCGGTGCTGGATTGCGCGAACGCTCTGCGCACCGCACAGCCCGATCAACGCCAGCAGGATCAGGCCGCTGAACATCGTGGCCATGTTCATGCTCACCGAGCTTGAAGCGATCAGATAACCCAGCCCGCTCTGCGACGACAGAAACTCCCCCACCACCGCGCCGATCAGCGCCAGGGAGATGCCGATTTGCAGCCCGGCAAACACTTCACCGGCCGCTGCGGGGAATTTCACGTGCAACAACAAATACATTCGTGACGCCGAAAACGCCCGGCAGGCATCCAGCAATTCAGGGTCGGCGCGGCGGATGCCGTTCACGGTGTTGACGAACAACGGGAAGAAACACACCAGGGTCACGAGCACGATTTTCGAGGTCATGCCGAAGCCGAACCAGACCAGAATGATCGGCCCCAGAGCGACCTTCGGCGTGGCCTGCAAGCCAATCAGCAGCGGATAGACGAAGCGTTCGAAGGTGCGGGACTCGGCCAGCAACGCGCCAAGGATGATTGCCAATAGCGAGCCGATCACGTAACCGCTCAAGGTTTCGATCACTGTGGCGGCGATGTGCGGCCACAACGTCCCGTCCGCAAAACCATTGGCCAGTGCCTGATAAACCGCCAGCGGCGGCGGCAGCAAATAGTCGGAAATCCCCAGCCAGCGCACCGACTGGTCCCAGATCAGAATCAATACCGCCAGACTGGTCAGCGGGTACAACAAAGGCAGCAATCTACGCATGGCTGAAGTGCCTCCGCAGGTGGTGACACAACGCGGTGAACTGCGGGTCGTTGAGGGTATCCAGGGTGCGGGGACGCGGCAGCTGGATGGCCAGTTCGTCGATGATGGTGCCCGGCGATGGCGACATCACCAGCACCCGGTCGGCGAGGAATACTGCTTCCTGAATGCTGTGGGTGATGAACAACACCGACTTGCGGTGCACGCTCCAGATCCGCTGCAGCTCCAGGGTCAAGGCTTCGCGGGACATGGCGTCCAGGGCGGCGAACGGCTCATCCATCAGCAGCATCTGCGGGTCATGCAGCAACATGCGAGCGATACCGACCCGCTGCTGCATGCCGCCGGACAGCTCGAACGGGTAGTCATTGGCGAACGCCTGCAGTCCCACCAGCTCCAGCAATTGCAGGGCTCGCGGCCGGGCTTCAGCCATAGGTAAACCCAGGGTTTTCGCCGGTAACAGCACGTTATCCAGCACCGATTTCCAGGGCAGCATATTGGGTTTCTGAAACACCACCCCGCTCTGTCGGCTTGGCCCTTGCACTGATTTGCCAGCCAGCTCAATGCGACCACTGGACACTGGCAACAAACCCGCCGCCAGTTTCAACAGCGTGGATTTGCCACAGCCCGACGGCCCCAGCAGCGCGACGAACTCGCCCTCGGCAATATTCAGATCGATGTCGCGCAGCGCCTGAATCTGCCCACGCCGGGTTTCATAGGTCAGGCCGACCTGCTGAACACTCAGCGCCGAACTCATTGGGCAGCACCCTTGGCGGCAACCGCCTGCTCAAGAAAGGCCAGCACCCGTTCCCAACTGTGCTGATTGGCCGCCGCATTGCCCGCAGGGGTCCCGCCGCCGCTGATCAACACCTTGGCCACCGGGTGCAGCCGGGCAATGACCGTCGTCGGCACAAAGGGAAAGCCAATGGCATGCCCGGCGCCTTGATTGAGCACATGCTCCACCGGCCATTTGTGCCCACGCGCCGTCAGATCAGCCTCGATCTCGGCGCAATAGTCGCTGGAGGGCCAGAAGCCGTCGTCATCGCCGGAAATCAACAGCAGCGGACCGCGAATGTTTTCCACCGGGATCCGCGCCCGAGCGACTGCGGCTGCGTCCTGCTGCACCGCGACAAACGCTGGGGCCTGACGGATAGGCGCACCGGGCGCTTGGGCAACATCGAAGGGTCGCCAGTCAACATGCGAGTTGTTTTGCCAGACATTGGCCAGCGGCTGCCCTTGCCAGGTCCAGGCGTCGGCATCCCGAGGTTGCTCCGGGCGACCGGCGCGCAACGTGCCGTGAACCACTGAACTCGGTACATAACCAATCACCGCGCTGACCAGCTCCGGGAAGCGCGAGCCCAGCAGTAGCGCCAGCTCGCCCCCGCGAGACAACCCGGCTACGGCGATGAAGCCGTCTTTGGGCTCAAGCTCCGCAGCAGCCCATTGCAACACTCTCTCAAAGTACTCAAGAGGTGTAGCGCTGATATGTTCCGCCAGACCGGGCGCCTTGAAATAGGCCAATGCCAGCGCCGCATAACCATGAGCGGCATACAACGCAGCGCGCTGCTCCGGCGTGCCTCCACCGGAACCATTGAGCACGACAACCAATGGCGCAGGTTCATCACCCGCCGGCTGAAACAGCGTCGCGCTGATCCCCGCTTGCCGCACCTCGACGCGCTGCACGCCGGGCGCCAGATAGTGCTGAACAAACTGACCACTGACCGTCTGGCCCTGAGCATCGGTCAATTGCAGCTCAATCCGCTGCGCAGTCAGGCTTTCCTGATTCAACACCTCGACCGGCGGCGTAACCTGACGCATCGACCACACCAGCGCCATGGCGTCGGCACTCAGCCAGTCGCCGGTGTGCGGGGCGTCACGGCTCAGGTCAAGCTCACCCTGTTCGCCAATCAGGAACTGCGCACGGCTTTCCCAGCGGCTGCCATCCGCAGCCTGCAAGCAGGCGCGCAACTCAGCCAAACCGGGTGCCAATCCATCGAAGCGGATATGTCGAGGCTGATCGATGAGCCCTTCGGGCAGGTCTATCCGGCAGTTCAGACTCATTTCGCCTCCTGAGCACGCTTGATCAAACCGGCGTGATCAAAGTCGCTGAAAGCAGGAACAAATTCATTGGAGAAGATCTTGTCCACCGGCACATCGGCGGTCGGGAATTCGCCGGTTTTAGCCATGGCCGTAATCGCGTCCTTGATGATGGGCAGGCTGTATTCGCCCGGCACCCGATTGCTGCCATCGGCGTGGTGCAAGGTGTTGCGTAGACGGCGGACCAGCAACTCCCGTGCATCGGCCAACCCCTTGCCATCGGCATCCGCCGGTTTGCTTTCCGGATGCTGACGCCAGAAGGCATGCACGCAATAGGTCGGGTTGGCTTCGCAGACCAGTTGCCCCTGGGTGTAGGCGCGGCCGAAACGGCGGATCAGGTCCGGGTTTTCCTTGAAGGTATCGACGTGGGCGATAAAGCCGTTGCCGGGGTTTTCCTGAAATACCGGCGGGTAAGCAATACGGCGGATCGGCGTACCGGACAGCTCCAGCATGTCATTCCAGCTGCTGTTGAAGTTCAGGGCATCGACCCGGCCGGTTTTCAGCGCTTGAAAGCCCGCGCCCAATGCACCGACGGCAACGAACTCGACGTTTTTGCCCGGCTCCAGCCCGGCGACACGCAGCGCGGCACGACTATTGGGCAAGGTGCCCCAGGTCAAGGCACCCACGCCGATCTGCTTGCCTTTGAGATCGGCCAGGGTCTTGATCGGCGAGTCGGCCAGCACCGCATACTCCAGGGTCTGGCTTGGCACGCCATTGTAGAAATAGCGCACCGGCAACGGGTCCTTGCCGTTGAAGTAACTGGAAATGATCGGCTCGGCCACCGGGAAGCCGAAGGTCACGCGCTTGCTGGCGATCTGCGGCAACAAGGCCCCGGCGCCCTGAAACACCACCACGTTGACTTTCAGCCCTTGTTCCTTGAACAGGCCCAGTTCTTCGGCCGCCGCATAGGCAGCGCCATCATGCACCGCTGGCGGAATCGCCAGGGCGACAGTTACATCATCCAGCGCCCGGGCCTGGGTAGCGCCCAACATCAATGGCACGGTCAACGGCAGCAACAACTTGGCAATGGTCATGGGCAGTCCTTAGTGGGTCAATCCAGAAAGCGCCTGATCAATCAGAGCGCGACGGTCGATCTTGTTGGTCGTGGCAAGGGGTAAGGCATCGAGAAACCAGACCCGGCGCGGGTGCTGATAGGCAGCGGCGTGTTGCAGCACGAAGGCTTTAAGCAGTTCTTCCGTAGCTTGATGACCCTCGCGCAGGACCACGAATGCCACCGGTTTCTGGCCTTTGATGGCGTCTTCAACCGGGACCACGCAGGCTTGCTGCACGGCGGGATGCCGCTCCAGAAGCTTTTCGATTTCGCCGGGATAAATGTTTTCCCCGCCGCTGACGAACATGTCGTCGCGCCGACCGACGAAGGTGTAAAAGCCGTCGCCGTCCCGCTCGAAAACGTCGCCAGTGATGTAGTAACCGTCGGCGGTAAACGGCAACGGCAGGTCCGGGCGATTGTGATAGCCACTCATCAGGCCGGGGCTGCGCAGTTCCAGCACACCTTGATCGCTAAGCTCACCGGCTTCATCGCGCAAGCGCAGTTGCACTTTTGGATGGGCGAAACCCAGCGACAACGGCGGGCTGACTAACCCAGCCGGATGCGGCCCGAACACCACTGGCCCACCTTCGGTGGTGCCATAGGCGTTGATGACTTTGGCGCCGGGCAGCAACCGATAAATCTGCTCCAGCAGACTGGCGCTGACTGGTGCCGAACCCATGCGCACCACCCTCACAGAGGACAGATCAGCGTCGATCAACAAAGCCTTTTCACTGAGCATCATGGCAATCATCGGCGGCACTGCAGTCAGCCAGGTGCAGCGATGGCGCTGGATGGCGTCGATGTAACTGGCGGCCGTGAACTGTGGCAACAATACGGTGGTGGTGTGAGACGCAAGACTCAGAAACGCCAGCGCCAAAGCGTTCATGTGATAAAACGGCGCAGCAATCAGCGGTGTTTCGTCAGCCAGGCGTGTGGCCTGCAAGCGGGTCTGCACCACCCATAAATGCGCGGCATGGCTGAGTACCACACCCTTGGGTTTGCCGGTGGAACCAGAGGTGTAGAGGATCAGCGCCGGTTCGTCCGACTGGGGTTCGAATGCTTGGAATGCTTCGAAAGCGCCGGGCTCTGCGAAATCGGCAAGCCCCTCGGCGCTCAACTCCAGGTGTTCAAGCCCCTCTGGTGCCGCTGCAAGCCTGAGCGAGTCGCAAAACAGCAGCCGGGCCCCGCTGTCGGCGATGACGTAATGCACCGTGGCATTGGCGAATTTGTAATTGACCGGCACCGCGACCAGCCCGGCACGCATGATGCCCAGCACCACCGCCAGATACTCCATCGAGTTGGCGGCCAATAGCGCAATCCGCTCGCCCTGGGCATAGCCGCGAGCCGCCAGTGCACGGGCAATGCCGTCGGCCAGGTCGTCGAGCTGGCCGTAGGTGATCGACCGCTCAGATTCCCTGTTGGAGCGAGGCTTGCCCGCGAAGAACGATAACGGTGTGGATCTGTCAGACTGCGGTGGCTTATTCGCGGGCAAGCCTCGCTCCAACAGACCGGGTGTATCTGTTACTCCAACAAATGCCACCCTTTCACGATCAGCCTGCCGGTCAATCACCCGGCCAAGGTTTTTCGACGCTGTGCTCACGAGACGAACTCCAGCAGGGTTTCGAATTCGGCGATTTCGATCAGTAGCCGAGCGCCTTCGAACCTGTGCACCAGCCCTTCGGCTTCGGCAAGCCGAGCCAGTTCAGCAGGGTCAGCGCAACACAGAGTAATCACGGCAAAGCGCTCGCCCCGTTGGCTGAGCTGTGTCGCGGAATACCCGTAGCGCTGCTCCAGCACAGCCTCATCCACGACATCCAGATCAAAGCCTGCGTTCAGCTGCCCCAGCGCTGCAAAACGTTGCCGGGATGCCTGCGGGTCAGCGCTGAGCACCGTCAGTTTGACGATCCCGGTGACCCCGTTGGCATGGTTCAGCCATTGCGGTTGCCAGACCAGTTCGGGCGTTTCGTGATGGCAGTAGTAGACGCGCCCCGCGGCAAATTCGTTGGCCTGCAAACGCACAGTGGTAAAGCGCGCCGTCAGCTCACGGCCTTGATGCTCCACCGGGCGAGAAAAGCGCTGCACCGGCTGCACCAGAAATCCGGCGCGGACCAGCTCGGCGTGTGTGGCATGAGCGTTTTTGGTGGTGAGTACCAAGCCGTCGATGCCCAACGGGCTATCCAGCACCTCCTGGCGCAATTTGTGGTTGCCCAGCGGCAGGCCGATGAGTTCGAGGTAACCGCCCGGGAACATCATCAAATGGTTGAGTGAACCCAGCGAGTGATAACCGCGCGGCGTGAGGGTGAAACCCAGCGCAGCGAACACTTGAGCTGCGGTGTCGGTCTCGAAACGAGTGTTGATGACCAGATGATCCAGAGCGGTTTGCATGATCAGGCCTTGGGTGCAGGAGTCGAATAAAGACCACGACCACTGGCCACCAGATGACCCTCGGCGTCGAAGACCTGGGCCTCTGCCACCGAGAACTGCTTGCCGAACTTGATCACTTTGCCCGTGGCACGCAAATCACCTTTGGCGGCGCGATGGTAATCAACCCGCAGGTCGACAGTAGGCACGCCCTTGCCGGTTTTCGAGACCAGTGCCCAATCGGCCGTCAGGTCAACCAGCGCGGCGAGAATGCCGCCGTGGGTGTAACCGCCTTCGACGTTGACCACCCACTCTTCGCGCCACTTGGCGGTCAGTTCGATAGTGCCCTCGCCCACTTCAGTGACTTCAAGCCCCAGCCATTGGTGGTAAGGGCCTTTGAGCAAACGGGCCTGGATGTCGGCGGCAGTTGGCAATGTATCGGTCATGGTGAGTTCCTTGCTTAATTGAGCGGCTTGTTTTTGAGGGCGACAGAGGCCCTGTGGGATCGGCTTTAGCCGGGAAGGCGCAAGTACATTCGATAAATCTGCTGTGGCAGGAATGCTGCCTTCCCGGCTAAAGCCGGTCCCACTACGCTTCGCGTGTCAGGGCTTGACGACGACCTTGCCCAACACTTCACGGTCGCGGATCAGGGCCAGGCCTTCGGCGGCCTGTTCCAGGGGCAGAACACGGTCGATCAGCGGGTCGATCTTGCCTTCGGCGATCAAGTCCAACAGGCCCACCAGGTTTTCTTCGTAGAAGCTGTTGGAGCCTTTGATGTTCAGCTCGAAGCTCCACACGTAGCGCAAGTCTTCCGCCGGGTCGTGGCCCGCCGTCGCACCGCAGACCAGCAAGGTGCCGCCGCGTTTGAGGCACTTGAGCGAAGGTACCCAGGTGTCGCCGCCGGTGAAGTTGATCACCACATCGACGCCGCCTTCATGGGTCCGACGTTGTGGCTTGCCGTATTGACCAATGGCCCATTTGGAGAAATCCGTGTCGCGGTAATTGATCACGTGATCGGCGCCGATTTCCTTGAGGCGTTCGCCCTTGGCATCGCTGCCAGCACAGGCAATCACTTCGGCACCCAGCAACTTGGCGAGAATCACACTGGCCGTGCCCACGCCCCCGCTGGCGCCGAGGATCAGCACCCGGTCGCCCGGTTTGACGGTGTTGTGGGTGATCAACATGCGGTGCGCCGTACCGTAAGCCACCGGCAGCGCCGCCGCCTGTTCGAAGCTCACCGCTGCAGGCAGGCTGATCAGCTGGCGGGCGTCCACCAACGCGTACTCCGCCATGCCGCCGTCGACCATTTCCCCCATCAGGCCCACATCAGGCTTGAGCGGGTTGACCAGCACGCGGTCACCCACGCTCCAGCCGGTGACGCCCTCGCCCACTTCGGTGATGGTCCCGGCCAGGTCGAGGCCAATCACCACCGGCAACGGCACCTTGATGCCCGGCATGCCTTTGACGGTGAACACATCGTGATAATTGAAGGACGACGCGCCAACACGGATCACGACGTGACCCTGGGTAACTGCCGGTACCGGCTTGTCGTTCACCACACGCAGACGGTCAAGATCACCGTGTGCATCGAGTACCAGGGCTTTCATGGTTTTGCTCACTGGGGATTTCTCCTGATGGGTTAATTTGGGTTGAAGCGTTATTTCAGCGCTTTGGAATCTGCATACGGCTGGGTCGCGAACAGGTCGTCCTTGAGTTCGCCTTTGACCAGCCCGCCTTCGATGAAGACCTTGTGTTGCAGCTTGAGGGTGGCGATGTCCGCCGGTTCGAACGACACGCGATTCATGGCGTCCCACAGGCCGACGTAAACTTTTGCGTCCTTGGCTGGCAGGTTGGCGCTTTTCTCCAGGATGCCGATCACTTCGTCATGGTGCGTCGCGCCCCAGGCCAGGGTGTCGCGCAGTGCGGCGATGACTTTGGCGACGGTTTCTGGATGCTCATCCACCAGTTTGGCGTTCACCGCGCCGACGCCGATGTAAGGCACCGCATCGGTTTTGGTGAGTTTTTTCCACTCATCGGCGAAGCTGCCCAGGCGTTTGACCTTCAGCTCATCGTCCAATTGGTCGATGGTCAGCGAGCGCAACGCTGCACCGTCCACCTGTTTCTGGGATAGAAACTGCGCCAGCCGCGACTCATTGCCGCCAATCAGCGAAAAGTCGTTGGGTTGAATGCCGTAGTTGCCCGCCAGTACCGTCCCGGCGATCACCGCCACCGATGAGCCGGTGGGCGACATGCCGATTTTCTTGCCTTTGAATTCAGCCACCGATTTGATCGGCGAATCGGCTGGCACCACAAACTGCACGTCTGCAGGCTGAGTGGCGGCGAATATCTTGATCGGCACCCCTTCAGCCGCCGCGCTGAACACCCCGGCCACCGGCGCGCCGAACGCAAGGTCAATGGAGCCTGCGGCCAGCGCGCGAATCGGTGCATTCACGTCTGGGAAATGCACGAAAGTGGCCTCGATGCCGCGCTTGGCCAGGAAGTCCTTGGCCTCCAGCACCGAGCCGTAACCCAGGCTCACGCCGCTGGTCCAGTAGCCAATGCGCACCGCGTCGGCGGCCTGGCTTGAGAAAGAAACAAAAACAGTCGTCGCCAACGCTGCGGCGGCAAAAAGCTTACGCATGGGTGCAGTTCCTAAAGGGTTTATTGATTGGAGGTTTTCCAGCGAAACAAACGGCGTTCCAGCGGTTTGAGCACACCCGCTTCGAGCAGCAACATCAGCGTGACCAGCAGGATCGTCCAGGCGAACACCTGATCGCTTTGCACCAGGTCCGCCGCTTGGCGCAGGCGGTAACCGATGCCATCGGAGGCGCCCAGGGTTTCCGCTACCAGCGAGACCCGCCAGCCGAAACCGAAGGCCAGCCGGGCACCGGAAAAGAAATACGGCAGGATCGTTGGCAGGTAGATCTTCAGCAGAATCTGGCCGCGAGACATGCGAAACGAACGCGCCAGGTCGATGTACTGCCGCTCCACCGTCTGCGCGCCTTGCCAGACGTTGGTCAGGATCAGCGGCATGGAGGTCATGAACACCACAAACACCGTGGTCGCGTCGGAGATGCCGAACCAGATGATCGCGAAAATCGCCCAGATGGCTGACGAAACCGTGTTGAAAACCGCCAGAATCGGCTCGAAAAACTGCGCCAGCATGCGGCTTGAACCCAAGGCCAGCCCCAGTGGAGTACCCACCAGCGCGGCCAGGGCAAACCCGCTGAACACCCGGCCCATGGTTGCGCCCAGATCATGCACAAAGGTCGCGCTGTGCCAGAGATTATTCAGCGCCGCGAAGACTTTTTCAGGGCCGGGCAACACAAAGGATGGCAAGCGTCCGGCGGCATACCACCAGGCGATGGCGAACACCGCCACCAGCAGCAGACGCTGGGCAAACAGGATGACAAATCGGTTCGAAAGCATGCTGCTCATACCTTCAACCGCAATTGCCGAACCTGCTCGCTGACATCAGCGGCAGTGGGGACACGGGGCCGGTTCAGGTCGATACTGACGATGTCCCGAATCCGGCCCGGGCGCGGTTCAAGTACCACCACGCGATCGGCCAGCACCACCGCTTCTTCCACGTCGTGGGTGACAAACACAATGGTCATGCCCTTGAGCGCTTGCAGGCGCAGCAACTCATGGTGCATTTGCGTACGGGTTTGCGGATCGAGCTTGGAGAAAGGCTCATCCATCAGCAGCACGCTGGGTTCCACCACCAGACTACGCGCCAGGGCCACCCGGTTACGCATGCCGCCGGACAGCTGATAGGGCCAGGCTTTGGCGAACGTATCAAGTTCAACCAGTTTCAGCGCAGCATCGGCCCTGGCCAGGCGCTCGGACTTGCTCAAGCCGGAACCTTCCAGACCGAAGGCGACGTTATTGCGCACGCTGCGCCACGGCAGCAGGCGGTCTTCCTGGAACATATAGGCGACTCGACGCCAGCCCTCGAACTGCGCAGCCTCCAGCCCCTCCAGTTGCAAGGTGCCCTGATCGGCCTCCAACAATCCGGAAAGGATATTCAGCAAGGTACTTTTGCCGCAGCCGGAGGTGCCCAGCAAAGCGAGGATTTCACCCTGCCCGACCTGCACGGAAATATCACGCAGCACTTCCAGTTCACCGAAATGCTTGGAGATGCCCTGCAGACTGAGCGCTGGAGTGGAGGCGTTGAAGGTAAACGTGGCCTGCGCAGTCATCGGGCAAACCTCGCGGCCAGCAGAGGCAGTGAAGTTCCGGATTCGCTGAGGCTGTCGTAGACCTTCTCAAGGGTCATGGCCTGAAAGGTTTCGATATGGCGCCGGGCGATCAGCTCGGCACGCTTGCCATCGCCCTCTTCAAAGGCGCTGATCATCGCGTTGTGGTCGTGCTTGATCTCGGGTTTGGTCTGCTGCACGTTGAAACCCAATGCCACCAGCCGGGTCATCTCATCCATCAGGCCAGACAGGGTTCGCACCAGTCGCTCATTACCAGAGGCTTCGATAATCGCCATGTGGAAGGCTTTGTTGGCGTCCATGAACACGTCGATCTGCTCCGACAGCGGTGCCGGATGCCGCACCCGGCAGGCGGCTTCCAGGGCGCGCAACTGATCGAGATCCACACGCCCGACCGCAAGACGCGCCGCCATGGGTTCGAGCTGCACACGCAGGGCGAAGATTTCTTCCACGTCTTTCAAGGTGATCGGCGCCACCTGATAACCCTTGCGCGGAATGGAACGCAGCAGGTTCTCGTGGCACAGACGGGTCAGCGCGATCCGGCAGCTGCTCTTGCCGATGGCGTAATCAGCCATCAAGTCCGGTTCTGTGATTCTGGTGCCAGGCATCAACCGGCAAGAGAGGATGTCGCGGCGAATGCGGCTATAGGCGTCGTCGCCAAAACTGGCGATTTCGGGGCTGGCAAACGGCGTGGCGGAGATAGTCATCAAGCAGGCTCGATCCAGTCTGTGAGCTGCTCACAGCCAGATGCTGTGAGGCTTACCAAGAGCCGCTAAGCTAATCCATAACCGCCCAAATCCGAACGAACCCTTTGGGCTAAGAATATGCGCCATGAGCATAACGTGAGCTGCTCACAGAGCGAAAATGCATAAAAGCCACATCGGCTATGCGTCATACACACCGCGGTTCTGTGTGAGTTGTCGGAGGTTACGACGGCGACGAATGCGGTTTGCCTGATGCACCGCAATTCGCAGCCTTCGGCAGCTCCTACAAGGTTCTGCGTTTCACACTGGTCAGTTCGCGCCATACCCACTCAAATCGCAATCCGCAACAACGCCACCGCTCTGGAGAACTCATCCAGTTGATCCAGATAAAGCCGACCTGGCACGTCGGCCAGCAAGCGGCGGGTATAGGCGTGGGTCGGCGACTGGAACACCTGCTCGCTGCTGCCCTTCTCCACCACCTTGCCCGCCTGCATGACCACCACCTGATCGGAGATTTGCCGCACCACGGCCAGGTCATGGGAGATGAACAGATAACTGAGCCCCAGCCGCGTCTGCAATCCGCCAAGCAGTGCAAGGATCTGCGTCTGCACCGAAGCATCCAGCGCAGAGAGCGGCTCATCGAGCACCACCAGCTCCGGCTCCAAGGCCAATGCCCGGGCGATGGCGACCCGTTGTCGCTGCCCACCGGAAAGCTGACCCGGCCGACAGTGCAGTAGCCGCGAAGGCAGCTCTACCTGTTCCAACAGCTCGGCGGCCCGGGCACTGCGCCAGGCTTTATCGCCCACGCCATAGGCTTGCAGCGGCTCGGTGATGATCTGTTCCAGAGTGAAGCGCGGGTCCAGCGAGGCGTAAGGGTTCTGGTAAACAACCTGAATCCTGCGCCGCAACGGCTGCCAGTCGCGCCGCGAATATTGGCTGATGTCTTCGCCATCAAACAGCACCCGCCCGGCATCGAGTTTTTCCAGGCCGACGATCAACCGGGCGGTGGTGGATTTCCCCGAACCCGACTCCCCCACCAGGCTCGTGGTGCCATGCCGCACCACCGAGAACGAAACCCCATTCACCGCAGGCAAGCCCGGATTACGCCAGCCGGAAAAATCCTTGTGCAGTTGCTCCACCACCAGCAAAGGCTGGTCGGCGACGAAACCTGCTCTGCGTACCTTGGGCTCAGCGGGCTGGCCCACAGTCGCCAATGCCGGGACGGTCTTCAGCAATTGCCGGGTATACGCATGCTGCGGGCGATGGAATATTTGCCCGGTGCCACCGCTTTCGACAATACGCCCGCGATGCATCACCAGCACCCGATCAGCGCGGTCCAACGCCACCCCCAGGTCGTGGGTGATCAGCAAAACCGCCGTGCCCCGCTCACGGGCAAGGGCCTGCAGGCGATCAAGAATCTGCCGCTGCACGCCAACGTCCAGCGCACTGGTAGGCTCATCGGCAATGATCAGCGCCGGGTCGTTGGCCAGCGCAATGGCAATCAGCACTCGCTGGCGCATCCCTCCGGACAACTGATGGGGGAAGCTGCGCCCGACCCGCTGGACATTTTTCAGGCCCACTTCCTCAAGCAATGCCGTGGCCCGCAGTCGTGCGGCTGTGCGTGGTACGCCATGGATGGTCATGGCTTCCTGTAACTGGGCGTCGATGCGTTTCACCGGGTCCAGAGACAAACCGGGATCTTGGGGGACAAAGCCCAGCACCTTGCCACGCAAGGTTCGCCAATGGCGTTCACTGGCAGCGATGTGTTCAACCCCATTGAGCAAAATACTTCCCGATTCGATACGACCATTGGCGGCCAGCAAGCCCACCAGCGCCGCTGCGGTGGTGGATTTCCCCGAGCCGGACTCACCGACTACTGCCACGATTTCGCCGGGGTACAAGGCAAAGTCGATCTGGCTGACGCCGTCCACTCGACCCTCCTGGGTCTGATAACCAATGCACAAACCTTCAACCTTCAAGACTGTGTTGCGGGCATCGCTCATGATTTGTGTCCCTGTAGATCCTGCACCGCCCGCGCCAGCTGGTTCGCCGCCAACACCACCGAAGCCACTACCAGCCCCGGCAGCGTCGTGTACCACCAGGCCGCGACCATGTAATTGCGCCCTTCGGAAATCAACAAGCCCCACTCCGGCTGCGGCGGAGGTGCGCCAAAGCCGAGAAAGCTCAACGCCGACACCGACAGCACGGCGCTGCCGAATTCCAGCGCCGCCAAGGCAAGTACCGGCCCGGCCGCGTGGGCCAGAATATGCCGCCGGATGATGGTCCATGGGCCTACACCACAGGACACCGCCGCCTCGACAAATACCGATGTTCGCCAGCGCAACACTTCACCACGCACCAGCCGGGCAAAAGTTGCCACCGATGACAGCCCCACCGCCAAGGCGATATTCAGGGTGCCGAAACCCAGCACGGTGATGATCGCCATGGCCAGCAGCAAAGAGGGAATAGCCATCAACACTTCCACCACACGCATGAGCAACGCATCCACCAGGCCACCGAAATAACCGGCAATAACCCCCAGCAGGATGCCCACCAGTAAGGCAATCGCCACCGCCAGCGCCGTGGCCTGCAAGGAAATCGCCGAGCCATGCACAGCACGGCTGTAGAGATCACGGCCCAACTGGTCGGTGCCAAACCAATGTGTAGCGTTCGGCCCTTGCAGCGCCTGGCTTGGCACACCCAGCAAGGGGTCGTAATGGCTGAACACTCCTGGCCACAACGCCCAGGCCAGGACTAGCAGCAACACCGCGACGCCCAGCGGCAGCAACGGACGACGGCGCAGCAGCACGCGGGTTTTATGGCTCCAGCGAGGGCGATTGAGCGGGCTGTTGTTCAGCGCCAGATCGTCATTCAGTGCGACAGTCATTTGCCAGCCCCTCCCTGCATACGTGGATCGAGCAAGGGATAAAGCAGGTCCACCAGCAAATTCACGCCGATGAAAATCACCGCTGCCAGCACCACCACGCCCTGCACCAACGGAATGTCCTGGCCGCTCACCGCCCCTTGTGCAAGACGGCCGACGCCCTCCCGGGAAAACACCGTCTCGGTCACCACCGAACCGGCCAGCAGGTTGCCGACGATCACCCCGGACAGACTCAACAGCGGAATCGCCGCGTTATGCAGCAGATGCACAAACAACAGACGACTCGGGCTGAGCCCCTTGGCGATCAGCACCTCCACAAATGGCTGAGCACGCACCGCTTGCAGAGAGCGGGTCAGCACCTGAGCAATAACCGCTGCCGTGGGGATGGCCAGGGTCAGTGCAGGCAACACCAGCGCGCTGAAACCCTGATTACCCAGCGCCGGAAACCAGTGCCAGGTAAACGAGAAGCCTTGCAGCAGAAGCAAGCCGATCCAGAAGGTCGGTAATGACACCGCTACTGAAGGGATGCCCAGCAAACTGTTGCGCAGCCAGTCGCGCTTAACCAGGCTGGCGGTCAACGCCAGGGCGATGCCCGCCAGCAAGGCAAAGCCCAGGGCCAGGAAGGTCAGCGCTGCAGTGGCGGGCAGCGCTTGAATCAAGGCCTGCACCACCGGCTCGCCGCTTTGTATTGAGCTGCCGAAATCCAGGTGCAACGCCTTCCACAAGGCAATGCCGTACTGCACCGGCAATGGCTGATCCAGATGATATTCAGCGCGCAGGGCATCGATCTGCAGTTGGTCCACAGCCGAGGGTTCGCCTTGCTGATTGAGCATGATGCTCACCGGATCGCTGGGCAGTGCATACAGAATCACGAACGACACACTGAACGCCGCCCACAACACCAACAGCGCCTGGCCGAAGCGGCTGAGCAGGTAGAAAGATGCTTGTCTGAGCGGGAAGCTCGAAGGTGCATCGCTGCTGGGGATGGTCAGTAAACTGTTGCTCATAGGTTTTCTCTCTGAAAACGATATTGCTCTCTGTAGCAAGCTGCCGAAGGCTGCGAAAGCGTTCCTTCTGACACCCCCCATTCGCAGCCTTCGGCAGCTCCTACACGTTTCGCGTTTGCTATGTGGCTATCGCTGCAACCAGGTATCAAAAAACTGCAATCGCGAGGACGCTTCGAAATGCAGTCCATGCACCTGTTTGCCGTGGGCCAGCACGGTCGCCAGTTCGATCAAGGGGATGGCATGGGCTTCGCGCAGCAGGATGTCGCTGGCCTGGTCGATCAATTGCTGGCGTTGCGGGCCGTCGAGTGTGGCGGCGGCATCACGCAGCACCTCATCCACAAACCCCGGCTGGCGGCGGTTGTAGTTGCGCCCCGGCGATTGGTACACGGTGCGGATCACGTCCGGGTCGGCGCGGGTCAGGTTGAAGAAGGTCAGGTGCATGTCGCCACTGGCCTGCAAGGCGGATACCTGGCTGATGGTGGATTTGTTCAGCCGCAGGTCAACGCCCACCTGACGCCACTGCTGCTGGACCAGTTCAAGAATCGGCGCGTTCTGCCAGTAACTCAGCTGCAACGCCAGACGCTTGCCGTCGCGCACGCGGATGCCATCAGCGCCGACTTTCCAGCCCGCCTCCTCCAGCAATTGGCGGGCGCCGTCCGGGTCGAAAGCCAGCAATGGCGACAGATCCCGGTAAAACGGAGTACTGCTGGCCAACAATGCGGTGGCCGGTTTCTGGTAGCGGGAAATGATGCTGCGCAATTGCTCCCGGTCGATGGCTTTGCTCAGGGCCTGGCGCACCTTCACGTCGCTGTACAGCGGATCGGTTTCATCGGGCGTCAGGTTGTAAACCACACCGGGGTTGGCCCGGGCCAGTAACGGCACACCCTGGGTTTCCAGTACCTGTTCGTTCTGCGCCACCACGCCGGTGTCAACATCGATCTGCCCCGACAACAGGCTGCCCAGGCGCACGCCGGATTCCGGCACGATCACGAACTCAATGCCCTCCAGCCAGGCCTTGCCCTGATGGCTTGCCAGGGATGATGGCCAGTTATAGGCCTCGTGGCGCGACAAATGCACCCGCTGGTTATGCACGAATGACTTCAGCACAAACGGCCCGCTGCCCAGCAGGTTGCCCTGGCAGCGCTCGGCGGATGGCAACGCCAGGGTCGACGCCGCCAGCAGGCCAAGGCTCATGGTCGAGGTGGCCTGCAGAAACTGCGCGTTGGACTGCCCGAATTCGATCACTACGGTTTGTGGGTTGGGGGTTTCGATGGCCTGCAGGCCTGCCAGATAGGTCGAGCCCAGAATCGAGCGCGCCCCAAGCGTGACAATGTTTTCGAAGTTGGCCTTGACCGCCGCTGCATCCAGCGGGCTGCCGTCGCTGAACTTCACACCTTCGCGCAGATGGAAGGTGAAGCGCCTGGAATCGGCATCCACCTCCCAGCGGGTCGCGAGCCAAGGGACGATCTCGCCGGTTTTCGGGTCCTGATCAGTCAGGGAGTCCACCACCTGACGGCCGACATTCAGCGCGGTGTTATTGCCCGCCTGTTGTGGGTCGATGCAATTGGGGTCGCCATCCAGGGCCACTTTGAGCGTGCCGCCAGCGACGGGGGTGACGGCGGTACTTTTCGCTGTCTCAGCGGTTTTATCACCGCAGGCGGCGAGGCTGACTGCGATGAATAGCAGGCAAAGCCGGGAGAGTTTTAACGGAGCATTCAAGGTCATGGGCGAAATTCTGAATTAGAACGAAATTTCTGTAGGAGCTGCCGCAGGCTGCGAATCGCGATGTGCCTGATACTCCGCTTTCGCAGCCTTCGGCAGCTCCTACAGTGAGGATGTGCGTTTGTCACGACGCTGCCGCATGCCGATTCTTGATATACGGCAACCCAAGGTTTTCCCGCAGGCTGTGGCCCTGGTATTCGTGCTGAAACAGTCCCCGGCGTTGCAGCTCGGGCACCACGCCTTCGGCGAAGTCGCTGATGCCTTCGTGCAGGCCGCTGAACATCACGTTGAAACCATCCGCCGCGCCTGCTTCAAACCACTCTTGAAAATCATCGGCGATGCTTTGTGGGGTGCCGATCAGGATTCGGTGCCCACCCGCCGTCAGCTTGTTGAACAGCTGACGAACCGTGGGACGCTCGCGGCGGATCAGATCGAAAACCAGTTTCTGGCGGCTCTTGTGGGTGTTGGTGTCGAAGGTTTCCGGCGGTAGCGGCACAACCTCGTCGAATGGCAATTCAGACAGGTCGAAACCCAGGCTGGTGAAGCGCGAAATGGTGCGCAGGAATGATTTCGGGTCCAGCAACTCCTGCAACCGGTCGTACTTGGCCTGGGCTTCTGCCTGGGTGCGCCCAACCACGGTGGACACTCCCGGCAGCACCTTCAGATGATGCGGGTTACGGCCCAGCGCAGCTGCACGCTGTTTGATTTCGGCATAGAAAGCCTGGCCCTGCTCCACGGTGTGCTGCGCGGTGAACACCAGCTCTCCCGCCCGTGCCGCCAGCGCGCGACCCGCATCGGACGAGCCTGCCTGGGCAATCACCGGGTAACCCTGAACAGGCCGCGCCGCATTGAGCGGGCCTTTGACCTGGAACGCTTTACCGTGGTGGTCCAGCACATGCATTTTGTCCACGTCGAGCCAGGTTCCGCTGGCTTTGTCCTGCAAAAAAGCATCGTCTTCCCAGCTGTCCCACAGCCCGGTCACCACGTCGTAGAACTCTTCGGCACGCTCATAGCGGTCGGCATGCTGGACGTGAGCATCCAGATTGAAATTCTCGCCACCGCCCAGTGAAGTCACCAGATTCCAGCCCGCCCGGCCACCGCTCAGGTGGTCGATATTGGCCAGCTTGCGGGCGATGTTATACGGCTCGTTGTAGGTGGTGCTGGCGGTGCCGATCAAGCCGATATCCCGCGTCACCAAAGCCAGCGCGGGGATCAATACCAAAGGGTCCCAACGCACGCTGTTGGGGCCGCGAGCCAGGGCTTGCAGGTCCAGCTCGACGTTCAGGCTGTCATTGAAAAACAGCGTATGAAAGCGGGCTTTTTCCAGGGTTTCGGCGATCCAGCGAAAGTGCCCGAAATCCTTGAAGGAGTCCGCAGCAGCGCTGGGGTGACGCCAGCTGGAGCCCATGATCCCGGCGCTGGGGATGAACGCGCCGAGGATGATCTGTGGTTTTGCAGTGCTCATGCTCGTATCCCTGTCAGAAGTTGTAACTCACGCGGGTGTACCAAAGGCCACCGTAGGGATCGAATGGCGAGATGCTGCCGAATTCGGGGAAGCCATTGACGTCGCCCGCGGGGTAACCGTTATTGTCGGCGCGCACGTCAAACAGGTTGTTGGCACCCACCGCGACGCCCAGGTTGTCGGTAACCGCATAGGCGACTTCCAGATCGGTGATCCACTTCGCGCCGTAGGTCACGTCATAGGCAGGGTTGGCGTCCCGGGCGATGACTTTGTCGTAGCGGTTGACCGAAGCGTTGATGTCGAACTTGTCGATCTTCCAGTTACCACTGAGGATCAGTTTGGTCTTGGGGTTGGCCACAGTGAGGTAGCCCTGAGCAACCCGGTCAAACAGCTCCAGCCCCCCGGAAGCCAAGCCAGCCGGAGTGGACTTGATGCTGTCCAGTTCGGTCTTGTTGTAGTTGAACGCGACGCCGTATTTGACGCTGCCATAGCGGCCGTAATCGACCTTGTAATCGGTGACCAGGTCCACACCACGGGTGGTGGTATCGGCGGCGTTGGTAAAGTACTTCACCCTATAGCCAGGTCGCAGCCCCTGTTCCTGAAGGATCTGATTCACGCCGTTACCGAACAGAAATCCAGTCAGGGCGATGCGATCCTTGATTTCGATCTGATACGCATCCAGGGTCAGGTTGGCTTGCGGGACTGGCTTGTAGGTGAAACCAACGCTGATGTTGCGGGACTTTTCCGGGTCAAGATCAGTGGCGCCCAGGGCCTTGGCCAACGCCGAGTCCACACGCGCGGTCTTGGCCTCGACGAACTGTGCAATGCCGTTGACCAGGGTGTACTGGTTGGAGGTCTGGGCGTAGGTGGACTGCGACAGCGACGGCGCACGGAAGCCGTTACTCAAAGTACCGCGCACCGCAAAGGTCGGTGTGAAGTCGTAGCGCACCGAGAGTTTGCCGCTGGTGGTGTTGCCTGAATTGTCGTCGTATTTTTCGAAGCGCCCCGCCACTCCCACATAGAGCTTTTCGGTGGGGTTGATGCCCAGATCCAGATACGTGGCGTAACTGTTGCGGCTGTTTTGCCCTTCATCATCGGGGGTCAGAGTGATCGCGCCTTGCGCGCCGACTGCTGCAGGTTGCCCGGCCAGTGGCCCGCTGGGGTAGACGTAACCGCCGTTGATCCACGACGCCACGTCATCGGATTCAGTCTTGTAACGCTCGTGGCGATGCTCGGCACCCCAGGAAACCTGCAATGGCTTGGCCAGCCCGACGTCGAAGGCGCGGGTCAGGTCGAGGTTGTTGGTCCATTGATCGAAGATGTTGGTGTAGCTGTCAAAACGGGTCGGGCTTGAAGGGCCCAGCGAGGCGTTGAGGGTTTCGTCGGCACCGGCCTGCCCCTTGTCGCGGCCGAAGGTGGAACTCAAATCCCAGTTCCACTCATGAAACAGGCCTTTGACGCCCGCTGCGGCTTGATAGTCGACTTCTTCCAGGGTGTAGAACGGCGCAGTACCGTCCGGGTAGATTTCCGGAATGATATTGGTGGAGTTGGGCCGTCGGTAATTCTGACCGCCTCGGGCATCGCGCTTGCTCAGGGTCGAAAACGAATACAGCGTCAGGTCGTCATTGAGGGGGGCTTCAGCGTTATAACCGACGTTGATGGACTTGATTTTTGGCAAGCCGTTCTTTTGCAATTCGCGGTCGGTGCTGGCATCCCGAGGATCAGGTGAACCGTCAGCTTGCGGGTAATACAAAGCCCCGGTTGCATCCCGGGAGCGCACCGCCGTCTGCTGGGATTTGGCGTCCAGAGACAGGTTGAAAAACCCGTCATTGGGCAAGGCAAAACCGGCGTTCAATGCCTGCTTGATTATGCCGCCATCGCCCTTGTAATACTCGCCGTACTGAGTGCTGGCCGAGCCACCATGATCGTTCTGCTTGAGGATGATATTGATCACCCCGGCGATGGCGTCCGAGCCGTATTGCGCCGAAGCACCGTCGCGCAGCACTTCGATATGGTCGATGGCGCTGATGGGGATCATGTCCAGATCCACCGGGTTGGTGCCGTAAGCCGCCGTGGAATCCAGATTGATCACCGCACTGTTGTGGCGGCGCTTGCCATTGACCAGCACCAGCACATTGGAGCCGTTGAGGCCGCGCAGGCTGTAGGGTCTGGCAATGCTGTCGTTGGAGCTGCCGGAGGGCCGCTGGCTGAACGACGGCAAGGTTTTCTCCAGCGCGCCACGCAGGCTGCCGGAACCGGTTTTTTCCAGCTGTTGCGCGCTGATCACATCGATCGGCGCCGGGCTGCTGGTCACGGTCCGCGCCTCACTGCCTCGGGAGCCTGTGACGATCACGGTTTCCAGGGTATCGGTGCTGCTGTCCGCAGCAAAAGCCAGGCCGGGCAATAGGCTGAAACCGGCGAAGAACCAGGGCGCCAGAGACGGGGCCACTGCATAGGAATTCACTTTCGTCATGATCAACTTTCCAGAATTTGCTTGAAGTCGTTACGCCACAGCGGCCGCACATCGACGGGCTGGCGGATCAACTGATGTTCAAAAAAGGCGTCGGCGACTTGCTGTTGCGACTCGATGGACTGCCGGGAAATCGGCACCATGCGCTGCCCTTCCCCGCGCAGGCGGAACTGCTCCAGATACAACCCGGCGGCAATCCCGGTGATTTCCTGATTCCGTTGGGCCCAAGCCTCCGGGTTGCTCTGCACCCAGGCCCAGGTGGCGCGCTCGCGCAGCAGAAAGTCGGCGATCTGGGAGCTACGTGCAGGGTCTTGCAAGATGCGCTGGGTGGTTGCGATCAGGGTGTTGCCCTGGTAATCGCTGACGTTGTGCAAGCGCGTGCCGCCGGACTGCTCGGCCTGCAGGACCGAAATTCCGCCACCGATCACTGCATCCACGTGGCCACTGCGGAACGCGATCAGCGATTCCTGAATCGGCATTGCAATGGGTTGCAAATCCTTCAGAGACAGACCGTGCTGGTTGAGCAGGCGCAACAGGAAGTAATGGGTATTGGTGGCCCGCACGTAGCTGATCTTCTTGCCTTTCAGATCGGCCACCTGCTCGATACCTGCGCCATTGCGGACCACGATGCCGATGTCGCTAACGTCACCGGGAATGGTCGCCACCAGAGCAATCGGCACCTTGGCGATGGAGGCGAAGATCGGCGGGATTTCGCTCATGTACACGTAATCCAGGCTGTCGCTGTTAAGGGCTTCGAGCACCAGATTGCCGCCGCCGATGTCTACCCATTCCACCGGGTAAGGCGTATCAAGCTGCCCGGCGAGCCCCATGAAGGACGCCGCCGAACCTTTGTAGCGCCAGACCCGCAGCGGCTTTGTACTGTCCGCCATCGCAGTCAGCGGCGCGAGCAATCCGCTGGCGGCGGCAATGGCGCTACCGGCCAATAATTGGCGTCGAGTTATGTCAACCATGACCGAGCGCCTTATGCCAGGAGATCAGGCTGCTGGGCGACGATCTCGTCCCAGAGCGGCTGAAAATTGAGCCAGGCAAACAGCTCGTGACGTGCCCTGCCCTGTGCATTGGTGGGTTCGACCTGAGGAATCACGGGCACCCCGGCGGCACGCGCCAGCAGATGGGAGCGCGCGACATCCTCGGCAAGAATGAAACGCCACGCCGCGCTCTCAACGCTTTCACCGACCGTCCACAAGCCATGGTTCTGCCAGAACAGCAGGTTGTTGCCGGCGAAGCTGTCAACGAATGCGCCGGTGACGATGTCGCGGTCCTGCTCCAGGCTGCCGTCGGCTTTGCGCAGGGCGTGGCGCGGGAATATCGCCTGATCGCCGACAAACGCCCCGGCTTCAGCGGTGATCGGGTCAAACAGCTGTGCCAAGGACGACCAGGTGCGGCCATAGAACCCGTGTAAATGAGCGATGCCCACCACTTCGGGACGCGCTTGCTGCAGGCCGTAATGCAAATCCAGCGCGCTGGTATTGAGCAGTCCGTCGCCTTCGACCACCTGCCCCTGAGCATCGACCCGCAGCAATTGCGAAACGCTGATCTGCGAGAACGGCACCCCCAACGGGTTAATCCAGTAATGCTCGGTTTCGATAGGGTCACGGGCAGTGAAATGTCCGGCCAGACCGACCTCGAAGCCGTAGCGGGAGAACAGACGATAAGCCGCCGCCAGCCGCTGCTTGCGGTGCAGGCGCTCTTCCAGCAGGTCGGTATGCCGGGGTACGGCGTCCAGGGTCAGGCGATTGTTGCTGTTGGGCAGGCTGTAAATACTTTTACTGACAGTGCTTGCATGGCTCATTCGGTTTACTCAACCAGTGCTCGTGTCGCCGAGCTATTTTCTTCAGGCGAACGTCGTCGCTACGCATTGCATAAAAGCGTGGTGACGAGTCAACAATTGGGGATGCGCCGTTTCGGCAGTAGGCCCGCCGGGCTGGATCGCTAGAGGAAGAAAAGCTAGATAGTCATGGTCAAGGTCCCTCGCATAGATGAAGTGCCTGCTGCTCTCCTCCACCGTGCGAGGGGTCGGGTTGAGCCTGTACTAAGCGGCCACGTCAGGCCGCTGTGTAAGAACTTAATCGAAGGGATTAATGATGTGAAATGCTTAATTGATCTAACGTAATATTTTAATTATTTATTTAGTTGTCGATTATGTATTCATAGATCACATATCAAAATAACGCTATTCCTGTAGGAGCCGAGCTTGCTCGCGAAGAACGACAACGCGGTGTGCCTGCCCAACCGAGGCGACTGGTTCGCGGGCAAGCCCGGCTTCAACAGGGTTATCTTCCGTTGGAGCGAGGCTTGCCCGCGAAGAACTATAACGCGGTGTGCCTGACAAACCGAGGCGGCTGGTTCGCGGGCAAGCCCGGCTCCAACAGGGTTATCTTCCGTTGGAGCGAGGCTTGCTCGCGAAGAACGACAACGCGGTGTGCCTGACAAACCGAGGCGGCTGATTCGCGGGCAAGCCCGGCTCCAACAGGGTTATCTTCCGTTGGAGCGAGGCTTGCCCGCGAAGAACGATAACGCGGTGTGCCTGACAAACCGAGGCGGCTGGTTCGCGGGCAAGCGCGCTCCTAGGGTCCCGTGTTATCCGCAACGTCAGGACGACCTGCACACGCCTACTGCGCAGCACGCACCTTGGCGATTTCCTCGTACATTGTCTTCACCAGACCGGCATCGACAGTCTGGGAGAATTTGTCGACGACGGGCTTCACCTTCTCGCGGAAACGATCCATTTCTGCTGGCGAAATATCGTTGATTGCAATGTGCTCGGCCAGGTTGCTACGAGCGGTGTCCATGCTCTTGGCGGTGACCTCGCGCTGGTATTGCTGGGCTTTGGCTGCAGCGTCATGGATCAGCGCTTTTTCATCGTCGTTCAAACGGTTCCAGGTTTTCTGGCCGATGATCAGCGATTGCGGGTTGAAGATGTGACCGGTCACGGAGAGGTATTTCTGCACCTCGTAGAATTTGTTGCCTTCGATCACCGTGAACGGGTTTTCCTGACCGTCGATGGTGCGCTGTTCAAGGCCGGTGTAAACCTCCGGGAACGCCATGGCCACCGGGTTGGCACCCAGTGCGTTGAAGGTCTCCAGATAGATCGGCGACTGAATTACCCGAACTTTCAGGCCCTGCATGTCCTCGATCTTCGTCACCGGATGCTTGCTGTTGGTCAGGTGACGGAAACCCAGGTCCCAATAGCCGAGGCTGACCAACCCTTTGCTGTCCAGTTGCGCGGCCAGTTTCTGGCCCACCGGCCCGTCAATCACCGCGTGGGCTTCCTCGACGTTATTGAACAGAAACGGGAAATCCAGCATCGCAAAATCCGGTGCCTGGGCCGCAAGAATGCCCGAGTTGAGGACCGTGATATCCAGCGTGCCGCCTTGCAGCGCCGAGACCGTCTGCAAATCGCCGCCCAGTGTGCCACCGGGAAACAGCCGGACCTTGATCTTGCCGCCGCTGCTCTCTGCCAACAGATCCGCGAACTTCTGCGCACCCTGCCCTTGTGGGTGTTCCTTGACGTTCTGGAAAGCGAATCGCAGGGTTCGCTCGCGGATATCTGCCGCCTGGCTGCTCATGCTGGCGAACAGCAGGCCCGTGGCGCAGGCGCCCGCCAGCAGGGTTTTGATCATTCTTTTCATGTCACGCTCCGATGTTGTTTTTAGAGGTCGAGTGAGTCGAGCAACCGGCGCTTAACCGGTGAAGAACTTCAGCGGTACAAGCACCAGCGAAGGGAACAGCACCAACAGAAACAGCACTACAAACTGCGCCAGCATGAACGGCCAGACACCGCGAATAATCTCGTCCATGCTGATCTTTGAAACCCCGCACACCACGTTCAATACCGTCCCCACCGGCGGCGTGATCAACCCGATGGCGCAGTTGATGAGGAACAGCACGCCGAAATAGACCGGGTCGATACCGGCCATGATCACCGCAGGCATCAGCACCGGCGTTAGCAGCAGGATGGTCGGGGTCATGTCCATGGCGGTGCCCACCACAATCACCAACAGCATGATCACGATCAGCAGCACGGTCGGGCTGTCCATGAACGGTTCCAGCACACCCACCAACTGATCCGGAAGCTCGGCGACGTTTATCAACCAGGACGACACCATGGCCGCCGCCACCAGCAACATCACCACTGACGTGGTCTTGGCCGAGGTCAGCACCAGGTCGTAGAGCTGGCTGACCTTGAGTTCGCGGTAGATCACCACAGCAACGAACAGCGCATACACCGCCGCCACAACAGCCGCCTCGGTGGGGGTGAAGATGCCGAATTTGAGACCGAACACGATTATCAACGGCAGGCCCAAGGCCCAGGCGCCGTCCAGCAGTGTGCGCAACACTTCAGCGACGCTGCGTTTGGGTGGCGTCGCGACGTTCTCCCGACGGGACACAAACCACCAGGCCACGGCCAGGGACACGCCGAGCATCAGGCCCGGCACGATCCCCGCCAGAAACAGTTTGGAAATGGAAACCCCGGAGGCCACGCCAAACACGATAAAGCCGATGCTGGGCGGAATGATCGGCGCGATGATCCCGCCCGCTGCAATCAGCCCTGCCGAATGCGCGCGATTGTGCCCGGCCTGAATCATCATCGGCACCAGCAGAGCCGCCAGCGCTGCAGCATCCGCCACCGCAGAGCCGGACAACGATGCCAGCAGACAGGACGCAATGATCGCCACGTAGCCCAGCCCGCCGCGCTTGTGCCCCACCAGGGCCATGGCGATATTGACGATGCGTTTGGACAACCCGCCGGCGTTCATGATTTCACCCGCCAGCATGAAGAACGGCACCGCCATCAGCGGAAAGCTGTCCGCGCCGTTGAGCAGGTTCTGGGCGATGATCTGCGCATCGAACATATCGAGATGCAGCATCAACGCCACGCTGACCAGCAACAGGGCAAAGGCAATCGGGATGCCCAGCGCCATGGTGCCAATCAACGAACCGAGAAAGATGGCCAGGGTCATGGTCGGGACCTCTCGTTGTTGGCGTGGGAGGGCTGGACGTGCTCCAGCTCGATCTCTGCGTCGCTGTCTTTGACCATGACCAGCTCCTCATCACCCAGCTTGCCGCTCAGCACCAGGTACAACTCGTAGATCAGGATCGCCGCAGCGCTGGCACCGAACACCAGCCCGGCGGCGTAGAACAATGCCATAGACAGGCCCGAGGCCGGAGCAACCACATGCACGTTGATGGCCGCCTGCTGCCAGCTGCCACTGAACACCAGCCAGCAGATGTAAAGCATCAGCAGATGGCCGACGACCAGGCAGACGCGTTTGCCGGTCGCCGAGAGACGCCGCACCAGGCTGTCGAAGCCCATGTGCGCCCGTTCCTTGAGTGCCACCAGTGAGCCCAGAAAAATCATCCAGACGAAGAACCAGCGCGACAGCTCCTCCGAAACGCTGATCCCGGAATTGAATGCATAGCGCAGCACCACGTTGCCGAACACCAGCACCACCATGGCGACCATGCACAGCACGATCAGCAGCTTCAGTAATTTGAAGTACAACTCGACGATTCTTGTCATTTTCGATGCCTCGCAGTTGTCGCCAGCCGACTGACGCATCACGCACAGCGTGACGCAGACGGACCTTGCGATGGAGTGACTCAGGAAATGCGTGCGAGTAATCGTGAGGTCGAGGCAGTCGTGGGCCGGGCACAGTGCGAAGCCGGGCTGACGACATCAAGAGCGAGCAAAGGCTGCTGCATGTGGGGTAACTCCATGTTGTTTTTATTGTTTTGCTGGCGACATAGGCCAGTTCTGCAACCGAGAAAATGTACTAACCGGTTAATTCGGTCAATATCAAAAAGCTCAATGGAGCGAAAAATATCTGAAAGTTACTGCCAGAAAAACTCAGCGCCGAGGTAAAACTGCACAGTGATGGCTGAAAAAACCTGAAAATCGCCACGAAAAGCTCATAAAGCGTGGGTTTTTAGCTGAATAAAGCGTGCGATTATCGGCCAGCCTAGCGCTTGCATTACACAGCCATGGATGGAGCAATGATAAGCATAAGTAGCGGCTGAGCCCGCATGAGGCCTAATATGCCACTATTCCGTTCAGCAGATTATTCCCATGATAAAAGCCAGCCTGCGTAGTCACCTGACCCTCTGGTTCGCTGGCGTCTCGCTGTTGGCATTGGTGAGCGTGGGCTTCTACGTCGGGCATATCGCGACGGGTCAGGTCAAACAGGCCAGCGGCACGGCACTGGTCAGCACTGCGAAATCAGCCGCTACCATGCTGGGCACTCAATTGCGGGAGCGGCAGCTGGAGATTTTCCTGCTCAGCCGGGAACCTCATCTGGTGCGCGGCAATCTGGATGACCCGGACATCTTGCCCTCCATGGAGCTGCGCACGCAGTCGCACTCTGAATATGCCTGGATGGGCGTCGCTGACACCGACGGCCGCGTGCGGCAAGCGGTCAAAGGCCTGCTGGTCAATCAGTCCGTCAAGGAACGGCCCTGGTTCAAGGCCGGCCTGTTGGGTTCCTACACCGGCGACCCCCATGAAGCCGTGCTGCTGGCCAAGCTGCTGCCCGCAGATGCCAGTGGCGAACTGTTGCGCTTTATCGATTTTGCTGCCCCGATCCGCACCGCCGATGGCAGCGTAGTGGGTGTACTCAGCGCTCATGTGCACTGGAACTGGATGACCCGGATAGTCGAGTCCGCGATTTCCCGGGAAGGCGCGACCTCCGATGTGGAAGTGATGATCGTCAATGGCCAGGGCGCCGTGCTCTATCCACAACAGATGACAGGCCAACAGCGACCCGAGTTGCTTGCCCAGTTGCAGCAGCGTCCCAGCGCCGAGGGTTGGTCAGTTGCCGACGGTTATGTCAGCAGTGTGTTGGCAGTACCTACCCCGCCCGATGCCGGCCTGTCTTGGTACATCATCGTTCGGCAACCGCTGGAAAGCGCGTTGTACCCCGCGCATATCTTGCTTTATAAGCTGTTGGCTCTCGGCGTGCTGGCCGCCTTGGGACTGGCAGTGGTGGCCTATTTCCTGGCGCAACACCTGAGCCGCCCTATCGAGTCGCTGGCCCGGTCCGCGAAGATGGTCCAGGCCAAGCGCACCGGCGTGACCTTCCCGCAGCAGCATTCGGTGCTGGAAATCGCCCAGCTGGGGCAGTCGATCCAGAGCATGACCGAATCGTTGCTCGGCAAGGAGCGCGAGCTGCAGGATGCCAATGCATCGCTGGAAGTCACCGTGACCCAACGCACCGCCGCGCTGACTGAAGCCAATGCCGAGCTATTGAAACTGGCGACCCACGATGCCCTCACGGGTGTTTACAACCGGCGCCGGTTTGACGAAAAACTCAGCGAATGCAGCCAGCTGTTCGAGCGGACCGGGCGACCTTTCGCCCTGCTGTTCATCGACGCCGACCACTTCAAGCGAATCAATGATAGTTTCGGCCATGCCATCGGTGATGAAGTGCTCTACCATCTGGCCCGGCTCATTCAGGACAGCGTGCGCCTGACCGACTTCGTCGCCCGTTATGGTGGCGAAGAATTTGCGGTCCTGCTGGCAGAAATCGAGGGTCAACAGAGCGCAGCGCTAGTTGCCGAGAACATCCGGGCCAAGATCGCCAATACGCACTTCCCCACCGTGGGCCAGGTTACGGTAAGCATCGGTATCGGCATGGCTGAAGCGTCGGACGGCAACACCACAACACTGATCAAGCGCGCGGACCAACAGCTGTACCACGCGAAATCGTCGGGCCGTAACCGGGTGGCGGGGAATGTTCAACCGGATGATGTGGTGGTGTGAATAAACGTCGGAATTGAAATGCTTTCTGTGGGACCGGCTTTAGCCGGGAAGACGTCGGTACACTCACTACATAGGCGTCGGCAGAACCGCCGCCTTCCCGGCTAAAGCCGGTCCCACGGATCTCTGTTCGTTTCAAAACAGTGTGGGAGACCTGCAGAAGTGCAGCCACGTAAATATAAATAAATAGAACTTGTTACTTTCCAGGGAGCAGCGGCATGGGTGCGGTAAAGACTTTATACGACTCGATCGAGCGGCAATTCTTCAATACGCTGACCAAAAAACTGTCGAGCCTTTTTCTGCTGGTGCTCGTCAGCGCCCTGTTGTACTGGATTGCCCTGAGCATCCGTGCCGATATTGCGCTGCAATTGCGCACCGTGCAGCTGGACCCGCAGGTCGCGGGGTTGATCGAGGCCAAGCTCGATACCCTCAACAACGCGATTCTGTTCAGCACGCTGTTCACCCTGGGCATGGTCAGTTTCATGATCGGCTACTTTCGCCACCTGATCGTGCGCCCAGTGACCTACATGACCCATGCGCTTGAAGAAATCGCCAATGGTGAGGGCGATCTGTCCAAGGATCTGCCGCTGCTGACCCACGATGAAATTCGCACCCTGGCCAGCACCTGCAACCGTTTTCTGGCCAAGCAACGGGAAATCATCAGCAACGTTCAGGCCCTGACAGTACACATTGCCGTGGAGTCGGCACGGTCACTGAAAAACATCAGCGACTCCAGCGACAGCGCCACCCATCAGGCACGCTTCGCCAAAGAAGTGATGGATGAGAGCAACACCGCTGTCGGGCGTATTGAAGAGGTTTCGCATCAGACCCAAGGCATTTCCAGCACCACCGCGCAAAACCTGAGCATGGCCCGCGACTCCTACTCCGAGCTGTTGGAAGTCACCGGCAATATCAGCGAAATCTCCCGCAGCCTGGGCGAGTTCGGCACCCTGGTGTCGGCCCTGAACCAGCGCTCGTCGAGCATCAAATCGATCGTCGGGCTGATCCAGCAGATTTCCTCGCAGACCAACCTGCTGGCACTAAACGCTGCCATCGAAGCCGCCCGCGCGGGTGAAAGTGGTCGCGGGTTTGCGGTCGTTGCCGATGAAGTGCGAACCCTGGCGCAGAACGTCAGCCGCGCCACGGACGACATTTCCCAGAACATCGACGCCATGTTGCTGGAGGTCAGTTCGACCCACGAGCAAACCACCCAGATCAGCCAGAGTGCCCAGGAAACCCAGAAAGTCGTGGAGCGGGCCTCGGGGCACTTCGAAAGCATGATCGTCGACTTCGAATCCACCAACGGCAAGCTCGCCGACATCGCCGGGCACATTCAGCAGTTTGCGGACACCAATACCGGCATCAACCAGCGCGTTACCCGGATCTACGCCGACAGTCAGTCCATTGATCAACGCATGCAGCATTCGGCCGCCGCCACCCGCGATCTGTCGGGGGTGGCCGAGCGGGTGCAGACCCTGCTGGGCAAATTCGTTCTCGGTCATGGCGCGCTGGATGCTGCGATTACCCGCGCGAGCCAATGCCGGGATACCTTGCAAGTGCGCCTGGCAGCCGCTCAACGCGAAGGCCTGAATCTGTTCGATCAAAGCTATAAATTGATCCCTAACACCGACCCCAAGCAATACCTCACCAGCTACACCGAACGCTTTGCGCAGATCTGTCAGGAAGCATGCGACACCCTCACCAAAGCCACACCCGGCGGCATCGTGAGTTTCATCGTCGATAACAAGGGTTATTGCCCGGTCAACAACAGCTGGGTCTCGAAAAAACCTACGGGTGAGCGCGCCGTTGACCTGCCGGTGTGTCGCAACAAGCGCATGTTCGCTGATCCGATAGGCCTGCGTGCCGCCAGCAACACCCAGCGTTTCCTGCTGCAAACCTACCTGCGCGACACCGGCGAAATCATGACCGAGATCGACGTGCCGTTCTTCTTCGAAGGCCGTCATTGGGGGAATTTGCGCATGGGGTTTGATGCGAGTTTGTTATTGGCGAAGTAGGAGAAGGTCCCGCACTGTTGGAGCGAGGCTTGCCCGCGAAGTCAGGCGCCTCGGTCCGTCAGGTTCACCGCGTCATCGTTCTTCGCGGGCAAGCCTCGCTCCAACAACCCCTCCCCCCAAACGCTAAAACCTGACGAATGAGAACAATTCCGTTACCCTAGCCGCACATTTTTATGGCGGTTTTGTCGTGCCAGTCTCGACCGATTCGCCCTCATCCATCTGGAATGGGCTCTCTTATGCACCTACTCAAGCACCTCGCGGCCGGTATCGGTCTGATCCTGGCAGGCCAAACCCTGGCCCATGCCACTACCTACCCGCTGACCGTTACTGACCTTTCCAACCGCCAGGTCGAGATCAAGCAAGAGCCCAAGCGCATCGTCCTGCAAGATGGCCGCGACCTTTTTACCCTCGCCCTCCTCGACCGCGCCGACCCGTTCCAGCGCATCGTGGCCTGGAACAACATCGTCAAGCGTTCTGACCCCAACACCTGGCAAGTCTTCGAAAATCAGTGGCCCAAGACAGCTAATCAGGCCACCGACATGAAGTTCGGCGATGATGGCGACCTGAACCTTGAAGCCGTGGTCGCGGCCCGTCCTGACCTGCTGGTCTTTCAGACTCGCGCCCGGGCTTCCCTGGAAAATGCCGGTGTTGCCCAGAAGCTGGCAGCCCTGAACATTCCCGTGCTGTTTGTCGACAGCGATCTGGACCCGGTGGTGAACAGCCAGAAAACCGTGACCTTGCTGGGCCAAGTCCTGAACCGCGAAACAGAGGCCAAGGAATACATCGACTTCTACAAAGGCCGTCTCGCCCAAGTCGAAGCCATCACCGCCAAACACTCGAAAAAACCGCTGGTATTCGTTGAAGCCAAAGCCGGGCAAGGCGGCGCGACGGCCTGCTGCTTCACCCATGGCGACGTTTACTGGGGCAAGTTGATTCAAGCCGCCGGTGGCGTGAACCTGGGTTCGAACCTGCTGCCGGGCGCAACCGGCGATGTCACGCTGGAAACCGTTCTGGGCAAACAGCCTGATGTGTATGTAATGACCGGTAGCCGCTTCCCGGGCAACACCTCGGTGTCGCCGCCGTACGGCTTCGGTGCCAACGTTCAGCAGGATGCCATCGACAAATCCCTGAGCCTGCTGCAGAAACGCCCCGGCTTCGCGCAATTGAAGGCCAGTCAGGAAGGTCGCGTGTACGGCATCTATCACCAGTTCTACGCCAGCAGCTGGAATATCCTGGCGGTGGAAAACCTCAATCAGGCGCTCTATCCGGACAGCGCCAGACAACTGGACCCCGCCGCCAGCCTCAAGGCGATGTTCGGCCTGACCGGTATCAAGGCAGTGCCCGCGATTCTGTATTCCCCCGCACCTGCCAACCGTTGATTGACGAGCAATCATGACCACCCCGATCACTACCGCTATCGATACTCCGAAGACGGCTCAACCCATGCCAACTGCCACCAGCTACCAGACCCGCTACGCCAATACGGTGTGGCGGCGCAGCATCCTGCTGGTGGCGCTGCTGGTCATCGCCGTGCTGGCGTTCGTTGCCGACCTGATCGTCGGCTCCGGCACCCTGACCTTTGGCGAGGCCATCAGCGGCTTGCTGCAACCAGACAGCGTCGATGCCAGCACCCGGGTGATTCTCTGGGAATTGCGCATGCCGATGACGCTGATGGCGGTACTGGCGGGCACCTGCCTGGCGCTGGCCGGGTTGATGATGCAGACCGTGCTCGACAACCCCTTGGCCGAGCCTTTCACATTGGGTATCTCGTCAGCGGCGGGGTTCGGTGCGTCACTGGCGCTGGCCTTTAATTTTTCCCTGGGTAATGCCTTGCCGGGCTTCGGTGCCGACCTGTTGGTCACCGGCAATGCCTTCCTGTTTTCGTTACTCACCGTGGGCATCATCCTGCTGCTGACCCGTGGTCATGTCGGCTTGCAAGCCATCACCCTGCTGGGCATCGCCGTGCACTTCGTCTTCAGCTCGCTGCTGGGGCTGGTGCAGTACGTAGCCAGTGTCGATCAGTTGCAAAGCATCGTGTTCTGGCTCATGGGTTCGTTGCTCCACGCGACCTGGAATAAAGTCGCGCTCTGCGCCGTGATCGCAGTGATTGCCATCCCGGTGGTGCTGGTCCAGGCCTGGGCCCTTACAGCCTTGCGCAGCTTTGGCGAACAAGCGGTGGTGTTCGGCATTCCGGTACGGCGCATTCGCACCGTGATGCTGATGCTGGCTGCGTTGCTGGCCGGTGCCGTAACGTCGGTGGTGGGCATCATCGGCTTTGTCGGGCTGGTCGCCCCCCATGTGGCGCGGCTGCTGGTGGGTGAAGATCAACGCTTCACCATCGGCGTGACCATCGCCTGCGGCATCATCTTCGTGACCCTGGCTTCGCTGGCCAGCAAACTGATCGTGCCGGGCGCGGTCTTGCCGATCGGCATGGTGACTTCGCTGATCGGTCTGCCGTTCTTCATCATCCTTATCCTGCGCGACCGGAGACTGACATCCCGATGAGCTTCGCCACTGCTGATTACCGCGTGACCATTCACGGCAGGACTATTCTCGACGGGCTGGCGGTAACCGCCGCTGCGGGCCGGACCCTGGCATTGCTGGGTGCCAATGGCGCCGGCAAATCGACCTTCATGAAAGGCCTGTGCGGCCTGACCAAAGCCCATGGCTCGGCGACCATCGACGGCGTCGAGCTGCTCAGCGCTTCGCCCACCGCCCGCGCACAACTGATCGGTTATGTAGCCCAGGATCTGGCGCATCTGGACGTGCGCCTGTCCACCTACGAGCTGCTGCTCCTGGCGCAACATGGCAACGCGCGGGGCTGGGCCACCGGCAAAGACGCCCAGCGCAAGGCCAGTGAGATGCTTGAGTTGCTGGGTTTGCAACGTTTTGCCGAATGCCAGCCGGGGCAATTGTCCGGCGGTGAGCGGCAGATGATTTCCCTGGCCCTGGCCTTGGTGCGCAGCCCTCGTCTGTTGCTGCTGGACGAGCCGACTTCGGCGCTGGACCTGGCCAATCAGTTGCAGATCCTCGATGCGGTCAACGCGTACACCCGCAAGGAGAACATCGTCACTCTGGCGATTTTCCACGACATGAACCTGGCCAGTCGTTATGCCGACGACACCCTGATGCTGCATCACGGCCACGTGCATTGCAGCGGCCCGACGCGCAGCACGCTGACTCCGGAAAACCTGGCCCATGTGTATGGCGTGGACTGCCGGGCCATCAGCGTTGATGACGGGGCGTTTACGGCGATTTATCCGGTGTCGGTGTTGAGGGCTGCGGGGTGAGTGAAGTGGCTTGAATTTTAATGCGCTCCCATGTGGGAGCGGTGCTTGCCCGCGATAAGGCTGGACGCGATTCTGCAGGTCAAACAACGAAAACCTCATCGCGGGCAACCAAGAATCTCCCACAGAACTGACGGCGTGCGGGGTCTTCTGTAGGAGCTGCCGAAGGCTGCGAATCGGTAGCCGCCTTCGCAGCTTTCGGCAGCTCCTACCCTGATTCACGTAGCGCCGACCATCGCCGCAGTTGATCTTGATCTGCTGTTGATCTGGCTTTTGATCTGGCTTTTGATCTTAGGCGCCCCGTCAAACCACGCTGGCCGGAATTCGATGTTGAGGCGTGGGGCAAACCGGCAGGGATGCCGGTTTAGCCGCCCCAGGCCATGGATGGCCGTTGGCGGCGGCCCCATGCATCAATGTCGGATTACGGGCATGCCGAGCGACAGCAAGGGACCGAGTGGTGGGACAAGAGCGCTTTGCTTACTTTTGACTGGGCCGGCATTCCGGCTCTATCAAAAGTGAGGCGCCGTAAGGGCGCAACCATAACTCGCCGTTACCTAGCTAATGGATATGTACACCAGAGCTGCCTCACCAATACGCAGCACATGCGAGCTAATGGATATGCACACAAAAAGAGGTACTCCACAAAGACGCAGGACATGCCGTCCACCCCCTCATTTTCGCAATAAAGCACTTTTGCGCCGCCAATATGTGCCCGCTTCGTTTATCAAACTGCCAGTACATTAAGCCCATGGTCCTGCAGAGCGACCTACAACAAAAATATCCAGCTCGCTTATAAAAATCTGCCAACCATCGGGAGTCCTTCACATGACAGCATCCAGTATCCGCACCTTCAAGCTGGCGAGCCTGGCTATCCTCATTGGCAGCGCCAACATGGCATTTGCTGAAGACATCACCTTTGTGTCCCAGGGCGGTGCTTATCAAGAAGCGCAGAGCAAGGCCATCCTGGAGCCTGCAGCGAAAAACCTCGGGCTGACGCTCAAGCAAGACAGCTCGCCCAAGGCTTACCCCATCATCAAGACCCAGATCGAGAGCGGCAAAGTCACCTGGGACGTCGTGGATCTGCCCACCGGCGACTGCATCCGTGGCGAGCAGGAAGGCCTGTTCGAAAAACTCGACCTGGCGTTGATCCCCAACGCTGCGCAATTGCCAGCCGAGCTCAAAGACGACTACAGCGTCGGCTACATCAGCTACTCCACGGTCCTGGCGTATCGCACCGATGCCTTCAAGGGCAAGGCCGCCCCGCAAACCTGGGCGGATTTCTGGGATACCAAGAAATTCCCTGGCCAGCGCTCCCTGCGTAACCTGCCGCGCCCGACCCTGGAAATAGCCTTGATGGCGGACGGCGTCGCGCCAGACAAGCTCTACCCGCTGGATGTGGAGCGCGCCTTCAAGAAGCTGGAAGAAATCAAACCGCACATCGCCACCTGGTGGACCTCCGGTGGGCAATCGGCGCAGCTGATCAGCGACGGCGAAGTGGACATGATTCAGGCCTGGAACGGCCGCATCACCGCCGTACAAGCCGATGGCGCACCCGTGGCGTTCGATTACGGCAATGGCGTGCTGGAAACCAACTCCCTCTGCGTACTCAAAGGCTCCCCGCATAAAGACGCGGCGATGAAGTTCGTCAACGAAGCCATCAGCGCCAAGCTGCAAGCGGCCTTGCCGATGATCATCGATTACGGCCCACTCAACCCGGAAGCCTTCAAGACCGGCACCATCCCTGCCGAACGCGCCGCCAAACTGCCTTCGGCACCGCAGAACATCTCGCGTCAGGCCTTGCTGTCAGCCAAATGGTGGGCGTCTGCCGAAGGTGTGAAAGCCGAAGAACGCTGGTTGGCCTTCGTTCAGAAGAAGTAATCAGGCCGCACGCGCAACACGCACTTGATGCAGCGCTGACCCGGACCACATGGTTCGGGTCACGTTTCGTTGCGCGCGTGTCATTTTCCTGTTCAGCCCCGTGCGGGTTCGATGAACAGGGCGGGCTTTCGGGGATGACTGCTCATGAACACTTTCAAGAATCTGCGCCTTTCGGCCAAGCTGGCCATCGCCTTTATCTTTTTTTCGATGATCACCGTGGTCATTGGCCTGATGGGCATGGCGGGCAACAAGAAACTCAGCGACATGATGCAGGACCTGCAAAGCAACACCATCGTGTCGATCAACACCGTAAACGAACTGTTCAATACCGCGTTGTTTCACAACCGCACTCTGTACTTTCTGCTCTCGCAAAAAGCCGACAACGCTACCGATGGCGAACTGACCGAAACCATCGAGCTGCTCAACGCCCGACAGAACTCGGTCAACGCCACTCTCGCCACCTATCAGGCGCAACACCTTGATGAAGAAAGCAGCGCCGCCCGGGACAAGCTCAAGGCCGACTGGGACAAATACACCGGTCAGGTGCAGGAGTTTTTCACCGCCATCAAAGGCGATAACTACCCGCTGGCGAAACGACTGCTTAACGGCAAACTGCGCATCAGTTTCGTGCAGATCCAGAAAGATGCCGACAATATCGTCAGCACCAACGTAGCCCAGGCGAAAACAGCCGAGCAGGACGGCAATAGCCTGATTCGCCTGCTTAACTTTTCAATGCTCGGCGGTATCGCGCTGGCGTTTATCCTGGCGCTGGTGCTGGGCATGCTCATCACTCGCTCTATCACCCGCCCCATCGCCCGGGCAGTGCTTACCGCACAACGGGTCGCCGATGGCGACCTGACATTGCAGATCCAGGTGGACAGCAAGGATGAAACCGGCCAGTTGCTGCAAGCCTTGCATACCATGCAGAACAACCTCAAAGCCACGGTTGGCGCGATCAGCGATGCGTCGAGCCGGTTGGGCATTGCCGCCGGGGATCTGAGCCATATCACCCAGGCCACGGGCAACGGCCTGACCCGGCAAAACGGTGAAATCCAGCAGGCTGCTACCGCCGTAACCCAGATGACCGCCGCCGTCGATGAGGTCGCCCGCAACGCGGTGTCCACCTCTCAGGTTTCTCAGGAAACAGACACCCGCACCCAGAACGGCCAGGCCAAGGTGCAGCAGGCGATTGAGTCCATTGAAAGCATGGTCCTGGAAATGACCGCGTCATCGACCATGGTCGGTGATCTGGTGACCCGAACCCGAGCCATCGCCAGCGTGCTGGACGTGATTCGCTCCATCGCCGAGCAGACCAACCTGCTGGCCCTCAACGCAGCCATCGAAGCGGCTCGCGCAGGCGAACAAGGCCGTGGCTTTGCGGTGGTGGCCGATGAGGTTCGCGCCCTGGCGCACCGCACTCAGGCGTCTACCGGGGAAATCGAAGACATGATTGGCGCCGTGCAGCAGAGCGCTCAACAGGCCGCAGGCGCGATGAGCACCACTCAGGAACTGGCCAACCAGACCCGTGGCCTGGCTCGGGATGCCGGTGGCGCACTGCAAGCGATTGCCGAAGGGGTTGCGCAGATTTCCGACCGTAATCAGGTGATCGCCAGCGCATCGGAACAGCAGGCACAAGTGGCACGGGAAGTGGATCGCAACCTGAGCAATATCCAGGGCCTGTCCACTGAAACCGCCGCAGGCGTTGAGCAGACCGGGGCTTCCAGTAAGGAGTTGTCCGGGCTGTCGGACTCACTGAACCTGCTGGTGGCGCGCTTTCGGCTGTAAAGCGCCAGCCCCTGAATTCAGGGCCTTCAACCAGGCTTTTCAACCAACAGCCGCCCTGCAAGGCCCAAGATACAAGGGTCAACGCAGGACATGCCGTGCGCCTGCCCGATTACGCAATAAAGCACTTCGGCGCAGGGCATTTCAGCGGCTTCATTTGCTGGCATCTGGGTACATTACTGATTAGACGGTCCCGCAGAGCGACCCGAATTTATAACAGCAGGCCCGCTTTCAGCATCTGCCCCACCCTTCGGGAGTCTTCCATATGACAACACTCAAGCACTGCGCCCTCCGGCGCTTCAGCCAGACCTTGTGACGGGAGACAGACATGTCCAATGCTTATCTCGCCAAATCCGTGCCTGACGCAGGCAACGAGCAGCGCCAGCCGCCCATGACCAGCAGCGACGCCCTAGCCCGCGAAGAGCGCAAGGAAAACACCTCGATGATGCTGCTGCTCACCCCGGCACTGTTCATGGTGGTAGTGCTGCTGATCCTGCCGATGTGCTGGCTGGCCTTTCAATCAGTGCAGACCGAGGAAGGCTTCTCCCTGGCCAACTACGTGCGCATCTTCGAAGAGCGTATTTACTGGGACACCTTTGTCCTGACCTTCAAGATCAGCCTGATCGTTACCGTGCTGTCGATTTTTCTCGGTTTCCCCATCGCCTATGCCGCCTCGCGCCTGCATGGCTTCTGGGCCAACCTGATCCTGATCTGCGTGATCATCCCGTTCTGGACCAGTGTGCTGGTGCGCTCCTACGCCTGGCTGGTGTTGCTGCAGCGCCGGGGGCTAGTCAACCAGACGCTGATGGACCTGGGCATCATCGATCAACCGCTGAACCTGATGCATAACACCACCGGCACGGTGATCGGCACGCTCCACGTGATGCTGCCGTTCATGGTGCTGCCACTGTATTCGGTGATGAAAAAGATCCCTCAGGACTTGATGCAAGCCTCGGAAAGCCTGGGCGCCAAGCCCTTCTACACCTTCCGCCGGGTGTTCTTGCCCATGGCTGCGCCGGGGATCATGGCCGGTTCGATTCTGGTCTTCGTTATCTGCCTGGGCTTCTTCATCACCCCTGAACTGCTGGGCGGTGGTCGCACGATCCTGGTGTCGATGCTGGTGCAGCGCAACGTCGAGCTCTACCACGCCTGGGGCGCCGCGAGCGCGGTAGGTCTGGTGCTGCTGTTGGTGGTGTTCCTGATTTTCTGGGGTATCAACAAGTTCATCCCTATCGAACGCATCCTGGGAGCGCGCTAAATGAAACTGGTTGCCTATCTGCGTCAGGTCCGCCCTTCCCACGCGCTGTTCACCGTGCTGGTGGCCGCGATTCTGCTGTACCTGATCCTGCCGGTGCTGATTGTGGTGCCGATGTCGTTCTCCGAAGCCCGCTTCCTGCAATTCCCGCCCAAGGAATGGTCGCTGCGCTGGTATGAGGCGTTCTTCCAGAGCGCTGAGTGGATGTCGGCGGCGCGGGTCAGCCTGATTACGGCGGCAGTCACGACGGTGGTCAGCCTGCCGGTGGGCATGGCCGCGGCCTATGCCATCAACAGCTCCAGCCTGAAGGTGGTGCGCACCCTGCAAATCATCCTGCTGTTGCCGATGATGGTGCCGATCATCCTGATCGCTGCCGGGGTGTTTTTCGTGTACGCCCGGATCGGCCTGATCAGCACCATGACCGGTCTGATTCTGGCGCACATCATGCTGGCGCTGCCTTACGTGATCATCGCCCTGCTGGCGGGCCTGCGAAATTTCGACATGTCTCAGGAAATGGTCGCCCGCAGCCTGGGCATGAATCGCTTCCGGGCATTCATGGCCGTGACCCTGCCGCAGATCAAGCCGAGCCTGGTTTCGGCGACCCTGTTCGCCTTCATCACTTCGCTGGATGAAACCGTGGTCGCGCTGTTCATTTCCGGGGGCGACAACCAGACCCTGACCAAACGCATGTTCACCGCCCTGCGTGACGAAATCGACCCGACCATCGCGGCCATCAGCTCGATCCTGATCCTGGCGTCGCTGCTGCTGGTAGTGATTGCGGGGCGTAATAAACCGAGTTGAACCTGAAACCAGTGGGACCGGCTTTAGCCGGGAAGGCGGCATAACAGGCAACTTATTACAGTGACTGTAAGGGCCTATTCCCGGCTAAAGCCGGTCCCACAAGGTTGTATGCAGGCAGGAACGACACCCTCCACCCCCAGCACCATCTGCCGCCAGCACTTCAAATTCAGCATCTACCACCCGTTCCAGCAGCCATCTCGGCATCGGTCGCTGGGCTGACATTTTTACAATGAGTCCATCGTTCGGACCCTCAAGGCACCCTGATCATGTTGAAAAACACACTGCGTGACCCTTCTCTTCTCGTCGAACGCGCCTACGTCAATGGCGAGTGGATCGCTGCCGATGACGGCGCGACTCTGGACGTGACCAACCCCGCCAACGGCGACGTCATCGCCAAGGTTCCTGCGCTCCAGGCCGCTGAAACCCGTCGCGCCATCGATGCCGCTGAAGCGCGTTTCACCACTTGGCGGGAAGTCCCGGCCGCCGAGCGCGCCCGTTATCTGGAAGTCTGGTACGCGCTGATCATGGAAAACCAGGAAGACCTGGCCCTGATCATGACCGCCGAGCAAGGCAAGCCTTTGAGCGAATCCCGTGGCGAGATTGGCTACGGCGCCAGCTTCGTCAAATGGTTCGCCGAAGAGGCGCGTCGCATCTACGGCGACACCATTCCGGCACCGACTGCCGACCGCCGTATCGTGGTGCTCAAGCAACCCATCGGGGTTGTCGCGGCGATCACGCCGTGGAACTTCCCCAACGCCATGATCACCCGCAAATGCGCGCCGGCGCTGGCAGCCGGTTGCACGGTGCTGGTCAAACCTTCGGAAATGACCCCACTGTCCGCCCTGGCCCTTGCGGTCCTGGCCGAACGGGCGGGCATCCCCGCTGGTGTGTTCAACGTCCTGACGGGTCTGCCAGCTGGCGTCGGCGGCGAGATGACCAGCAACCCGGCGGTGCGCAAACTGTCATTCACCGGCTCGACCCGGGTCGGCCAACTGCTGATGAGCCAATGCTCCAGCACCATCAAGCGCCTGAGCCTGGAGCTGGGCGGCAACGCGCCGTTCATTGTGTTCGATGACGCCGATCTGGATCTGGCAATTGCCGGGGTCATGGTCAGCAAATTCCGTAACGCCGGGCAAACCTGCGTCTGCGCCAACCGTATTCTGGTCCAGGAAGGCATCTACGACCGTTTCGCCGAGCGCCTGAGCCAGGCGGTTGCGCAGTTGAAAGTCGGCGACGGCCTGTCCGAAGGCGTGACCATTGGCCCGCTGATCAACGCCGCTGCCGTGGACAAAGTCAGCCATCACATCACTGATGCACTGGATAAAGGCGCCAGCGTGGCGATTGGCGGCAAGCCTCAGGGTGAAGGCCTGTACGTGCAGCCCACCGTGTTGCTGGACGCCACCACTGACATGCTGCTGGCCAGCGAAGAAACCTTCGGCCCGGTGGCTCCGCTGTTCCGCTTCAAGGATGAAGAACAGGCCCTGCGCATGGCCAACGCCACGCCATACGGCCTGGGTGCCTACTACTTCACTCAGGACATCCGCCGCGCCTTCCGCGTGGGTGAGCGTCTGGAGTTCGGCATGGTCGGCCTCAACACCGGGATCATCTCCATGGAAGTCGCGCCATTTGGCGGCATGAAGCAATCCGGCACCGGCCGCGAAGGTTCCAAGTACGGCCTGGACGAGTTCCTTGAGGTCAAGGCCTGGCACATCGGCGGCCTGGACTGAACATCATCTGATCCAGTCTGGAACAAACCTGGCCGGGCAGCAGATCATACTTGCCCGGCCTCCCAATACGGCACGAACAGGCCTTGCGGCTGTGTTCAGATGACAGCAGATACGCCGACAGCTTCGGTGCCCTGCCAAGAGGATGCTTCATGAATTTCACTGAAGGTTTTGAATCAGTCAGCGTCAATCAGGTGTGCAAGGATTACGGCAGCCTCAAAGCATTGAATAACGTCAGCCTCAAGGTCGAGGCTGGCGAGTTCATGTCCCTGCTGGGGCCTTCCGGCTCGGGCAAGACCACCTTGCTGAGCATCCTGGGCGGTTTTATAAGGGTCAGTTCCGGAAGCATTTATTTCGGCGAACGCGACGTCACGCTGATGCCGCCCCACAAACGCGAAATCGGCGTGGTGTTCCAGAACTACGCGCTGTTCCCGCACATGACAGTGGGCGAAAACGTCGCCTTCCCGTTGCGTGCCCGTGGGGAAAACGCAGCCAAAAGTAGGGATCGGGTCAAGCAGGCGCTGGCGACGGTGGAATTGAGCGGTTACGAAAACCGCTCCATCGCGGCACTCTCCGGCGGACAGCGTCAGCGTGTGGCACTGGCCCGGGCGATTGTCTTCGAGCCCAAGCTGATCCTCATGGACGAACCCCTTTCAGCGCTGGACAAACAGCTGCGCGAAACCATGCAGATCGAACTGCGCGCCCTGCACAAACGCCTCGGCGCGACCATGATCTACGTGACCCACGACCAGCGTGAAGCCCTGACCATGAGCGACCGCATTGCGATCATGCGTGGCGGCCAACTGGTGCAGGTCGATACCCCGCGTCGCCTGCACGATCACCCGTCTGATGACTTCGTCGCCAGCTTCATCGGCGAAAGCACCCTGGTGCCACTGCAACGGGGCGACAATGGCCTGACACTGGGCACCACCGCGCTGCGCACCACCCGACCGATCCCGCCTTCGGGGGATGTATTCCTGGCCCTGCAATCGGAAAAACTGCTGCTGGACAACCCGGCATCCGGCCCGGAATGGAACCGCTTGAGCGGGCGTGTTGCCGACATCGTGTTCCAGGGCGAAAGCCTCAAAGTGTTCGTCGACCTGGACGGCGGCCCCACCGTCAGCCTGCGTCAGCCAAGCCACCACGAAGGCAACCTCAGCCTGCCGCCGATTGGCTCGCCGATGCTTATGCGTCTGCATCCGGAAGATACGATTGTGGTGCCACGGGCGGTGGTTTGATTCACCGTCAACATCGGTTGGTATGTATTTCATGTAGGAGCTGCCGAAGGCTGCGAAAGCAATATTCCTGACACTCCGCTGTTCGCAGCCTTCGGCAGCTCCTACAGAAACCGGTAAACCCAGCTTCAACACCCCACAGCGAAATATTTCGTAACCTCCCCCTAAAACAGTCGATCACAGCACTGGCCCGGGCAACTTCAGTGCTTGTGGTTTCGGCCAGTGCTTATCCTGATCACATCACCTGCCACCACCGGCGTTCACGGAGATTGAGATGAATTCTGCACTGACTGAAAACCAACGCCTGCTTGCCCTGCGCGAACAGCACATTCCTCGCGGCATCATCACGGCTCACCCGGTTGTTGCGGCACGCGCCGAAGGTGCGCAGCTGTGGGATGTGGACGGCAAGCGCTATCTGGACTTCGTCGGTGGCATCGGCGTGCTCAACGTCGGCCACAACCACCCGCGTGTGGTCGAAGCCGTGCGTCGCCAGGTCGGTGAAATTTCCCACGCCAGCTTCCAGGTCGTGGCCTACGAAAACTACATCGAGGTCGCTGCCCGCCTGAACAAGATGATCGGCGGCGAAGAGCACTACAAAAGCGTGCTGTTCACCTCCGGCGCCGAAGCCGTCGAGAACGCCATCAAGATCGCTCGTGGTCACACCAATCGCACGGCGGTAATTTCCTTCCGTGGCGGCTTTCACGGCCGGACCTTGCTGGGCGTAACCCTGACCGGTATGAGCCAGCCCTACAAACAGAACTTCGGCCCCTTCCCCGCCGAGATCTACCACGCCACTTACCCGAACGCCTATCGCGGCGTCAGCAGCGACGACGCTTTGGCTGAACTGGACGAACTGTTCGCCACTGATGTTTCGCCAGACCGGGTTGCCGCCATCATCATCGAACCGGTGCAAGGCGACGGCGGTTTCATCGCGGCACCTACCAAATTCCTCAAGGCCCTGCGCGAACGCTGCACGCAACACGGCATCGTGTTGATCCTCGACGAAATCCAGGCCGGTTTCGGCCGTACTGGCACCATGTTCGGCTTCCAGCATTCAGGCATCCAGCCAGACCTGGTCACCGTGGCCAAGAGCCTGGCGGGCGGCATGCCATTGTCGGCAGTCGTCGGCCGCGCCGAGATCATGGACGCACCGACGCCGGGTGGCCTGGGCGGCACGTATGGCGGCAACGCGGTGGCCTGTGCCGCGGCGCTGGCGGTCATGGACCTGTTCGAAGAGCAGGATCTGCTGAGCCAGGGCGAGACACTGGCGGCCCAGTTGCACGACGGTCTGCTGGACCTGCAGAAGCGCTACCCACGCATCGGCGACGTACGCGGCCTGGGTTTCATGCTGGCCATCGAAATGGTCGCGGATGACAGCAAACAAAGCCCGGATGCCGCCCTGGCGCAGAAAGTCATCGACGAAGCGCGCCATGCCGGCCTGCTGGTCATCAAGTGCGGCGTGTACCGCAACGTGGTGCGCTTCCTCGCGCCATTGGTGACCACCAGGGAACAAGTGGCAGAAGCCTTGCAGATGCTCGACACCGCACTGGCCGCAGCCTGCTGAAACCACGTCTGCACCGGCCTGCCTGACCAGCAGTGCCGGGTTGTAACGCGTGACTGGATCATGACGGAACCGATACGTGCAACTCAGGAGCTAATCATGAAAGTCACCCACTACAGAGCATTGGGGTTTTCGTTAGGAACACTGGTTGATCGAGAACGGGGCATTCTGGAGGGGCTTCGACCGCTGGCAGTGCAAGCCAATCCAGACCTCAGTGACGAACAGTTACTCAGCGCCTACCGAAGCATCGCCCTGGACTTGAGCAGCACCGCGACCATGGTCAGCCCCAGTGCTTTTCATGGGCAGCTGTACCAGCGTCTGGCTCACCAATTGCATACCATTGCTGACTGGGATCAAAGTGTTGCTTTCAGTAGCTGCTCTGATCTTTGGCCTATATTCGAAGACGTTCCAGGTGCCCTTCAGTACCTGAGCAAGTTTTACCGTTTGATACTGATCGCCCCACCCCAGGGCATCGACGTGCGTTCGTTGACCAGCCGTCTGCCGGTTCAGTTCGATGCCATCATCGAACCCAGCAGCGACCATTGGCATACCAGCCTCGACGCCGCGTTACTGGAGCTGGAACTGGAGCGGTCGGAACTGTTACCGGTGCGCAGTACAGAAACGGATGACCCGTGGAATGAACGGGTGGACTTTCCGGTGTGTACGTTGCGACGGGGTCATAGCCAGCCGTGGAATCACTCACCACAGGCGCTGGACGGCAAGCGCTGTGAATACGCCAGCCTGGCAGACCTCGCCCACGCGCATCAAAAAGCGCTGCACGCCTGAGGCGTGAGCCAGGATTTTGAAATTGCGAGGACTGAACCATGGACGCTGCAACCAAGCTCGATCGTATCGATATCAATATCCTGGTCCAACTGCAGAAAGACGGGCGAATGACGAACGTCAGCCTCGCCGAAGCCGTCGGTCTGTCTCCCAGTCCTTGCCTGCAAAGAGTCAAACGCCTTGAGTCGGCCGGTTATATCAGTGGCTACGAAGCCCACGTCAACCTGGCTAAATTCGCCAACTCAGTGACGGTGTTTACCGAGGTCACGCTGTCGGACCACAAGCGTTGTGATTTTGTGAAGTTCGAATCGAGCATTCGCAATATCGATGAAGTGCTGGAGTGCCATTTGATCAGTGGCGGGTATGACTATCTGGTGCGTTTCTTGTGCAGCAGTATTCAGCATTATCAGGAGTTGATGGAGTCGATTCTGGACAAGAACATCGGGATCGAGAAGTACTTCAGTTATATCGTGATCAAGTCGCCGGTGGTGAAGAGTACGGTGCCGTTGCGGAGTTTGGTTCGGGCGGTTTGAGGCATCTTGAGATTGGGGGCATATCCAATCCTTCGGTAACGGCTGCTTAGGGTTGCGCCCTTACGGCGCCTCACTTTTGATAGAGCCGGAATGCCGGCCCAGTCAAAAGTAAGCAAAACGCTCTTGCCCCACCACTCGGTCCCTCGCCTAGGCTCGGGATGCCCGTAATCCGACATTGATTCGGCGGGCCGCCGCGAAGGGCCATCCCTGGCCCAGCGCGGCTAAACCGGCATCCTTGCCGGTTTGCACCGCCGAACCAATATCGGCTTCCGGCCAGCGTGGTTTGACGGGGCGCTTAAGATCAAAAGCCAAATCAAAAGCCAAATCAAAAGCGCGCGAGGCGGCCTGAAAGCCGGCCTGTTTTTGCGGGCAAGCCGCGTTCCTTTGTGGGAGCGGTGCTTGCCCGCGATGCAGGCAACTCGGTCTCCCTACAAAACCGCGTCATCGTTCATCGCGAGCAAGCTCGGCTCCTACAGAAAATCACCGATTCCGTGGGAGCGAGCTTGCTCGCGAAGAGCGATAACGCGGTGTGCCTGATACACCGCCTTCGCAGCCCTCGTAACCTCGGTCAGCTCCTACAGGTCCGGGCTGTGCCTGAAAAACGCCAACCCTGTAGGAGCTGCCGAAGGCTGCGAAAGCGATCCGCGCTGGGCCGCATCTGGACGATAACGCGGTGTGCCTGATACACCGCCATCGCAGCCCTCGTAACCTCGGTCAGCTCCTACAGGTCCGGGCTGTGCCTGAAAAAACGCCAACCCTGTAGGAGCTGCCGAAGGCTGCGAAAGCGATTCGCGCTGACAACCGCAGCGCCTGATTCGCGGGTTCACATTTCAACTGTAGGAGCGAACTTGTTCGCGAGGCGATATTCCGGGCAACGCAGGTCCATTGCCTCGCCAACAAGTTGGCTCCTACAGGGATCCGGTTCTGCCGTTGATCTGGCGGTTGATCTGGCTTTTGATCTTAGGCGCCCCGTTAAACCACGCTGGCCGGAATTCGATTTTGATTCGGCGGGCAAACCGGCATGGATGCCGGTTTAGCCGCGCTGGGCCAGGGATGGCCCTTCGCGGCGGCCCGCCGAATCAATGTCGGATTACGGGCATGCCGAGCACCAGCGAGGGACCGAGTGGTGGGGCAAGAGCGTTTTGCTTACTTTTGCGCTTTTCAAAAGTGAGGCGCTGTAAAAGCGCAACCCTAAGTCGCCATAACCGAAGGAATGGATATGTACACAAAATACAAATAGATACCCACACCTATCGCGCCCAAGCCCCGCTCCCACAGAAAATCACATCAAACCGTCAAACCGCCAACAACCGCTCCCGCAACTTGCCAATCTCGTCACGCATCTGCGCTGCAGCTTCGAACTCCAGGTCTCGGGCCAACTGATACATCTTCTCCTCGAGCTGGCGGATGCGTTTGGTGATTTCGCTCGGTGAACGCAGTTCGTTCTCGTACTTGGCGTTTTCTTCCGCAGCCTTGGCCATGCCTTTGCGTTTTTTGCTGCGCGAACCCGGCACCGTCGCGCCTTCCATGATGTCGGCGACATCCTTGAATACGCCTTTGGGGGTAATGCCGTTGGCCAGGTTGTGGGCAATCTGCTTATCGCGACGCCGCTCAGTCTCACCGATAGCCCGCTCCATGGAGCCGGTGATCCGGTCGGCATACAGAATCGCCCGGCCGTTGAGATTACGCGCGGCCCGGCCAATGGTCTGGATCAGCGAGCGCTCGGAACGCAGGAAGCCTTCCTTGTCGGCATCCAGAATCGCCACCAGCGAAACCTCCGGCATGTCCAGGCCCTCGCGCAGCAGGTTGATCCCCACCAGCACGTCAAAAGTACCCAGACGCAGGTCGCGAATGATTTCGACCCGCTCCACCGTATCAATGTCCGAGTGCAGGTAACGCACTCGCACTCCGTGGTCGGCAAGGTAGTCGGTCAAGTCTTCGGACATACGCTTGGTCAGCGTGGTGACCAGCACCCGCTCCTCCAGCGCCACGCGCTTGGTGATTTCCGAGAGCAGGTCATCCACCTGAGTCAGCGCCGGACGGATCTCGATCTGTGGGTCCACCAGCCCCGTCGGCCGTACTACTTGCTCAATGATGCGCCCGGCATGCTCAGCCTCATAGTTACCCGGCGTTGCCGAGACAAAAATGGTCTGCGGGCTGACCGCTTCCCACTCGTCGAAACGCATGGGCCGGTTATCCAGCGCCGAGGGCAGACGGAAACCGTATTCCACCAGCGTCTCTTTACGGGAACGGTCGCCTTTGTACATCGCGCCGACCTGAGGCACGCTGACGTGGGATTCGTCGATGATAAGCAAGGCATCGGCCGGCAAATAGTCGTACAGCGTCGGTGGTGCGGCGCCGGATGGTCGACCCGACAGGTAGCGCGAATAGTTTTCGATACCGTTGCAATAACCCAGCTCCAGAATCATTTCCAGGTCGAAACGGGTGCGCTGCTCCAGTCGCTGGGCCTCTACCAGTTTGTTGTTGTTGCGCAGGTATTCCAGACGCTCCTGCAATTCGACTTTGATGCCTTCCATCGCGTCCAGCAGGGTTTCCCGCGGGGTCACGTAGTGGCTCTTGGGGTAAAAAGTGAAACGCGGCAGCTTGCGAATCACCTCGCCGGTCAACGGATCGAAGGCCGACAGGCTTTCCACTTCATCGTCGAACAGCTCGATGCGGATCGCCTCCAGGTCCGATTCGGCAGGGTAAATGTCGATCACATCGCCGCGTACCCGGAAGGTCGCCCGGGCAAAGTCCATGTCGTTGCGGGTGTATTGCAGGTCCGCCAGACGGCGCAGCAAGGCACGCTGATCGAGTTTGTCGCCGCGATCCACGTGCAACACCATGCGCAGATAGGTTTCCGGACTGCCCAGACCATAGATGCACGACACCGTGGTGACGATGATCGCGTCCTTGCGTTCCAGCAGGGCCTTGGTGGCGGAAAGACGCATCTGCTCGATGTGATCGTTGATCGAAGCGTCCTTCTCGATGAAGGTATCCGAGGACGGCACGTAGGCTTCGGGCTGGTAGTAGTCGTAATAAGAGACGAAGTATTCCACGGCATTGTTGGGGAAAAACGCTTTGAACTCGCCATACAACTGCGCCGCCAGGGTCTTGTTCGGCGCCAGCACCAGGGTCGGGCGCTGCACCTGGGCAATCACGTTGGCGATGCTGAAGGTCTTGCCTGAACCGGTCACGCCGAGCAGGGTCTGGTGCGCCAGCCCGGCTTCGATCCCTTCAACCATCAGGCGAATGGCCTCCGGCTGATCACCAGCAGGCTCAAAACGGGTTACGAGCTGAAACTCGGACATAACGGACCTCTTTTGACGTTTTCACCCGACGGTGTGCGAAAACATACTCTAAAGCTGCGGAAATGCTGGCGCCCACTCCCAAGAAGGGAATGGTCGTACAGAATAGGAAGTGATGGGACTACAAATGGAGTCGACATCACCGGCTTTCAACCCGTCCAGGCACGGCGCATTACAGGATGCCGGTTGCAATATGACTAATGACTGATAAATAACCCGGAAAACCACAAAAAAACGCCTTCGCGGCTGTCGCCCCCGGCCAAGATGGCCTCTATACTGACTCCCCGTTTGTGCACCGCTCTGGCGCATCCGGATCAGAGCGGGTTTCCCCTCACCTCTCACACAGAGCCGCCACAAAAATGAGCCTGTTCTCCGCTGTCGAAATGGCACCACGCGATCCTATCCTGGGCCTCAACGAAGCATTCAACGCCGATACACGCACCACCAAGGTCAATCTTGGCGTGGGCGTCTACTGCAACGAAGAAGGACGCATTCCCCTCCTGCGCGCGGTTGCCGAAGCCGAGACTATCCGCGTGGCTCAACACGCTCCCCGTGGCTACCTGCCGATTGACGGCATTGTGGCTTACGACCTGGCCGTGCAGAAACTGCTGTTTGGTGCCGAGTCGCCGCTGATCGCTTCCGGTCGCGTGCTGACCACCCAGGCTGTCGGCGGCACAGGTGCCCTGAAAATCGGTGCTGACTTCCTCAAGCAATTGCGTCCGGACGCCGTCGTGGCGATCAGCGACCCAAGCTGGGAGAACCATCGCGCCCTGTTCGAAACCGCCGGCTTCCCGGTGCAGAACTATCGCTACTATGATGCGACCAGCCACGACGTGAACCGTTCCGGCATGCTCGAAGACCTGCAGAACCTGCCTGCCGGTTCCATCGTCGTGCTGCACGCCTGCTGCCACAACCCGACAGGCGTTGACCTGACTCTGGAAGACTGGAAGAAAGTTCTCGAAGTCGTTAAAGCCAAAGGCCACGTACCGTTCCTGGACATGGCTTATCAGGGCTTTGGCGCTGGCATCGACGAAGATGCGGTGGCCGTTCGTCTGTTTGCCGAATCCGGCCTGACGTTCTTCGCTTCCAGCTCGTTCTCCAAATCGTTCTCGCTGTACGGCGAACGTGTCGGCGCGCTGTCCATCGTCACTGAATCGAAAGAAGAGACCACACGCGTCCTGTCCCAGGTCAAGCGTGTGATCCGCACCAACTACTCCAACCCGCCGACCCATGGCGCAACCATCGTCGCCGCCGTACTCAACAGCCCGGAGCTGCGCGCCCAGTGGGAAGAAGAGCTGGCCGAAATGCGCGTGCGCATCAAAGGCATGCGTCAGCAGATGGTCGAGCGTCTGGCCAACAACCCTGCTGGTCAGGATTTCAGCTTCGTCGGCCGTCAGAGCGGCATGTTCTCCTACTCCGGCCTGACCACTGAACAGGTGCATCGCCTGCGTAACGAGTTCGGCATTTATGCCCTGGATACCGGTCGCATCTGCGTTGCGGCGCTGAACCAGAACAACATCGACACCGTGTGCAAGGCGATCATGCAGGTGATCTAAGCTCACTGCGCTGATCAAGAGGAAGTCAGGCCGATGGTCTGGCTTCCTTTTTTTTGCGGCGCAATATCCCGATTCTGTGGAAATGTCCATGCTGGCCTGCAATGCGCAGTTCTCGTGGGACCGGCTTTAGCCGGGAAGAGGCCAGCACATCCACTGCATATGTTTTACCTGTAATACCGCTTTCCCGGCTAAAGCCGGCCCCACAGGTGCAATAGCACGCGACAAGCCGCCGCGCTGAAACATCTTTTTACATCTGAAATGAGAATTAAACCTGCAGGTATTTCATTCTCATTCGTCTTAGTAAGGATGCAGCAGTCGCGTCAGCAACAGTTACGCCTGCTTTTCCGTGAACATAACAAGCCCAAGCGATCATTGGGTTGCTCCAAACCGTGAGTCGAGACCGTTACCCCATGTCGAAGAAATCCCGTTCCAAAATCTGGTTTCTGGTCCACAGCTGGCTGGCCTTGCCGATCTGGTTTTTTGTGCTGATCGTGTGTTTTACCGGCACCCTGGCCGTGGTCAGCAAGGAAATCATGTGGCTGGTCAACCCGGAGATGCGCGCCAATCAGCCAAGCGCCGATGCGCCGCGTTTGAGCTTCGAGCAGGTCAAGACCAGGATCCTGAGCGATGAGCCGCACCTGATCGTCAACCGGATTTCCGAGCCGGACGGTGACTACTTCGCCCTCAACGTGCGGGTCACCTACCCGGGGGGTCGCACCGTCACCGCCTATGCAAACCCTTACACCGGGGCGGTTCAGGGCATTGCGCCCTCGTTCGACTTCCCCGCCTTCACCCGCGCCCTGCATGGCTGGTGGCTGGTGCCGTTCACCAACGGGTTCTCCTGGGGCTGGTACATGGTCTCGATGCTCAGCATTCCATTGCTGGCTTCACTGGTGACCGGGCTGGTGGTGTACAAGAAGTTCTGGAAAGGTTTCTTCAAACCCACCCTGCGCTTCAATCATGGCGCGCGGATCTTCTGGGGTGATTTCCACCGCCTGAGTGGCATCTGGTCGATCTGGTTCATAGCGGTGATTTCCATCACCGGCATGTGGTTTCTGATCCAGGCCATTCTGTTCGATAACCAGATCACGATTTCCAGCCAGTCGCCTATCGCTTCGGTCATTCCCCATGCCAGCGTACCGCTGACTGCAGACGGCAGCCCTGCGCCGATGATCAGCCTCGACCAGGCCGCCGCCGTCGCCCGGGAAAAAATCCCGGGGCTGGAGCCCAGCATCATCACTGCGCCGCTCAATGCCTACAGCAACATCAGCGTGCTGGGCCGCAGCTGGTATCCGCTGATGTTCCAGACCGCAGAGATCAACCCCTACACCGGGGAAATAGCCACCTCGCATCTACTATCGGACCGCTCGGCTCTGGAGTTCGTCACCGAATCCATGCGCCCGCTGCATACAGGCGACTTTGGCGGCATCTGGATCAAGCTGATCTGGACGTTCTTTGCGCTGATCCTGAGCATGATGGTGCTCAGCGGGCTGTTGATCTGGACCAAACGCACCACCCAAGCGACCCTCAACGCTCTCAAGCGCAGCCATAAAGCCGACGCCACCCACAGCGAGCGCCAGACTGCACATCTGCCCACCGAAACTGCGGAGACCACCCTGTGAACAAGGCCGCCACAGTGAAACCGCCCTCAAAGCTCAGCCGCCTTTGGTACAAGTGGCGCTTCCACATCAACATCCTGCTGTTGCTGATTCCCCTGGGCTTCATGCCCAAATATTTTTCCGACATGGCGCTGTTTCGCGGCGACGCGGGCCTGGGTCAACGGGAAATTGGCGAGGTTCAGGTCGGGCCATGGAGCATTCGTCTGGCCGAGTTTCGCAGCAACGCGCCGATGCTCGATGGCGCCTCAGGCTATATGAAGACCTTCAACGCCGCGCTGTGTGAAGAGTGCGCGGACCGGGTCAAGGCGACTTACCTGCGGATCGGCAAGCCCCGCAGCCTGCGCGCCGCCGGGGTGATTTTCTTCGGCTCGCCGTATCGCATGGGCGCGTTCATGCAAATCCCTGAGCGTACCGACCCCGACGCCGACCTGTGGATCACCATGGAAGGCTGGGACGGCTCGATGCATCAGGCTTCCATCCCTTTGTCACAGGCCTCCCCCGCTACGGTCGCCTGGCTGAAAACCCAAGGAGTCAAACCATGACCAGCAGACTTTATCTACGCCGGCTGGGCACCATCGCGTTGTTCGCGCTCGGCGCAGGCTTGAGCACCGCCGCCCTGGCGCACAACCCGATGTGCGAATGCAAACAGATCGAGAATGAACAGATCCGCTGCACCGGAGGTTTTTCCGATGGCAGCGGCGCTCCTGGCGTGACGCTGGATGTGATCGGCTACGACGAAACCATTCTGGTGCCCGGCAAGCTCGGCGAGGACTCGACCGTCACCTTCAAGAAACCGAAATCCGAGTTCTATGTGCTGTTTGACGCAGGTCCCGGCCACGTGGTCGAAATCGACCAAGCGGATATTCAGGCCCCATGAGTACGCCTACCGTTCAGATCGTCCGACCGGCAGGCGCCGGACGTGAAACCCTTTACGTATTGCTGCTTTGCGCGGTGATTCTGCTGGTCGCCGGGGCCGTCGTCGGTTTGCACGGCGAAAGCCAGGACGTGCAAAGCGTTGCAACCCATCAACTGGATGCCCGACGCGACCTCACCGCCTCCGAACAGGGTATCTACGCCGACCTGCGGGTGACCCTGGATGAAATCCACTTGCTCGCACCGGAACAGCAAACCCCCGTCACCCCGCAGCAACTGGCCGACGAGGGCTTCGCGCCGTTTGCCGAGGACGCCAGCTCCGTCAGCCGTGGCGCTCATGCCTGGCAAATGGTGGATGCGTCCTACCTTGGCCTGAGCGAGAACCCGACGGTGGCAGGCTCTTTCCTGCTGAGGGTTGAGGCCAGCAAAGGCCCGGATGCGGATATCTGGATCAACCGCAACGCCTCACTGACCGCCAGCGCTGCCGCCGACCTCAGCGACGCAGCCCTCATCAAGGCCGGCTGGCAACAAGTCGTTGCCCAGTTCGACGCCGGCGTAACCCGCCAGCACAAGCATTGACCCCACGCACTTATTTGAAAGAAGACTGCCTGCTCATGCCTATTTTCCTGAAACGCCGACCGTTGCTGCGCGTTGCGCTGGTCGGCCTGCTGGCCACCCTGCTCGCACCTTTAGCCAGTGCCGACGCCAAGCGTCTGCGGATCGGCATCACCCTGCATCCGTATTACAGCTATGTCAGCAATATCGTCGGTGACAAAGCCGATGTCGTGCCGCTAATCCCGGCCGGTTTCAACCCTCATGCCTACGAGCCCCGCGCCGACGACATCAAGCGCATCGGTTCGCTGGACGTGATCGTGCTCAATGGTGTCGGCCACGATGACTTTGCCGATCGCATGATCGAAGCCAGCGAAAAACCTGGCATCCCGGTCATCGAAGCCAACCAGGACGTGCCGCTGCTGGCAGCCACCGGCGTTGCGGCCCGAGGCGCTGGCAAGGTGGTCAACCCGCACACTTTCCTGTCTATCAGCGCCTCCATTGCTCAGGTCAACAACATCGCCCGAGAACTGGGCAAGCTCGACCCGGACAACGCCAAGACCTACACCGCCAACGCCCGCGCTTACGGCAAACGCCTGCGCCAGATGCGCGCCGACGCCCTCGCCAAGCTGACCAAGGCCCCAAACGCCGACCTGCGGGTGGCCACGGTGCATGCTGCCTACGATTACCTGCTGCGTGAATTCGGCCTGGAAGTCACAGCGGTGGTCGAGCCCGCCCACGGTATCGAGCCAAGCCCGAGCCAGTTGAAGAAGACCATCGATCAACTGCGCGAGCTGGACGTGAAAGTGATTTTCTCTGAGATGGACTTCCCGTCCACCTACGTCGAAACCATCCAGCGCGAATCCGGGGTCAAGCTCTATCCCCTGTCGCACATTTCCTACGGCGAATACACCGCCGACAAGTACGAAAAAGAAATGGCCGGCAACCTGGATACCGTCGTTCGCGCCATTCAGGAGGCCGGTGCATGACCCTCTTGGAAAAAATCGCTGTTGCCGGCAACGGCCCCGGCGTGGAGTTCGCCGACGTCAGCCTGACCCTGGGCCGCACGGCGATTCTCGATCACGTCAACTTCAAGGTTCGGGCGGGCAGTATCCATGCGCTGGTCGGGCCGAATGGCGGTGGCAAGAGTTCGCTGATCAAGACCATGCTCGGCCAGATGCCCCATCAGGGTCAGCTCAGCCTGCAATGGCCTGACGCGCCCGGCGTGATTGGCTATGTGCCGCAAGCACTGGAATTTGATCGTGGCTTGCCCATGACCGTGGATGACTTCATGGCTGCCATGTGCCAGCGGCGCCCGGCGTTTCTTGGGTTGTCGCGGCATTACGCCGCAGCGATTGGCGATGCGCTGGAGCGGGTCGGCATGCAGGACAAACGCAAACGGCGCATGGGCGCCTTGTCTGGCGGCGAACGCCAGCGGGTGTTGTTGGCCCAAGGGCTGATCCCTGCACCGCAATTGCTGGTGCTCGACGAACCCATGTCTGCCCTTGATGAAGCTGGCATTCAGGTGTTTGAGCGCTTGCTGACTGACTGGCGTCAGGCGGGCATTACCGTGCTGTGGATCGAGCACGACCTGGAGGCCGTGAAACGTTTGGCCGACCGCGTAACCGGCCTCAACCGCCGAGTGCTGTTCGACGAATCCGCCGCCACGGCACTGACCCCTGATCGACTGCTGACCCTGTTTTCGGCCCATCCCCGTGTTGCCGACACCACCTCCGGGAGCGCCGCGTAATGGACTACGAGCAGTTTCGACTTTTCATTCAAGGCCTGGCGTCGTCCGGCTATCTGCCCGAGGCGCTGGCCTACGGCTTCGTGGTCAACGCCCTGTTGGCCGGGCTATTGATCGGTCCGGTGCTGGGCGGCCTTGGCACCCTGGTAGTGGTCAAGCGATTCGCTTTCTTCTCCGAAGCGGTCGGCCACGCGGCATTGACCGGCGTCGCCATCGGCATCCTGCTGGGTGAACCCTATACCAGCCCTTACGGCGCGCTGTTCGGCTATTGCCTGCTGTTTGGCATCGTCCTGAATTACCTGCGCAACCGCACCGGTCTGGCGCCGGACACCCTGATTGGCGTGTTCCTATCGGTGTCTCTTGCCCTCGGCGCAAGCCTGCTGCTGACACTGGCCGGCAAGATCAACATCCATATTCTGGAAAACGTGCTGTTTGGCTCGGTGCTCACCGTCAACGGCAGCGACCTGCTGGTGCTGGCGGTAGTGGGTACATTGGTCATGGCCCTGAGTCTGCCGTTGTATAACCGCATCATGCTGGCCAGTTTCAACCCGCAACTGGCGGCGGTGCGCGGCGTGGCAGTCAAGACCCTGGATTACCTGTTCGTGATCCTGGTTACGCTGATTACCGTCGCCTCGGTCAAGGTCATCGGCGCGATTCTGGTGGGCGCCTTGCTGGTGATTCCTGCGGCTGCGGCGCGCTTGCTGAGCCAGTCGCTTAAAGGCTTCTTCTGGATTTCGGTCGCGATTGCCACCGTCAGCACCCTGTGCGGCATTCTGCTGCCCATCGTCTTCGACCTGCCCGTTCCGTCGGGCGCGGCGATCATTCTGGTGGCCGGCATGGCCTTCGCTCTGGCGGCGATTGCCCGTGGCACGGTGCCAAGCCTCAAAGGGAATATTGGATAAATGCTGCGTACATTGACTTTCGCCCTGGCCTTCACAGGCCTGTTTGCCTCTGCTGCACACGCAGCACCTACCGCTGCTGACAGCAAGACCCCGCTTCGGGTGCTTGCCAGCCTGCCCATCACCTATGGCCTCGGGCAGATTCTGCTCAAGGACAGCGGCGTGGTGCTCGAACGCGCCGCCGCAGCCAACCTGCCCGGCTCGCGCCAGACCGCCTACTTCACCGGACGTGGCGCCGATGCGTTACGTAAACTGGCGGTGGACTCGGACGCCGTGATCGGCTTGCGTTCGATCTGGCCTGATGATCCCCTCTACCCCAACGCCCGCCGCAGCAATATCCGCATCGTCGAGATCGACGCGGCACGTCCGGTGGATGGCAGCTTGCCGGGTATTGCCGTACAGCCAGGCCAGGGCATCGACGGTTTGAACAGCCAGCCATGGCTGTCCAGCAACAATATGGGACGCATGGCTGACGTGATGGCTGCTGACCTTGTTCGTCTGGCACCGACTGCCAAACCGCGCATCGAGAGCAATCTGGCGAGCCTCAAGCAGCAATTGCTCAAACTGACAGCAGACAGCGAAGCGAGTCTGGCCAGTGCCGACAACCTCAGTGTTGTCAGTCTCTCGGACCGCTTGAGCTATCTGATCGGAGGCTTGAATCTGGAGCTTATCGACACGCCGTTGCTGACCGACGAGCAGTGGACGCCTGAAGCCATTCAGAAACTGACCCAGACCCTCAAGGACAACGACGTTGCTCTGGTCCTGGACCACCGCCAGCCGCCGGAACCTGTGAAAGCGGCGATTGCAGCGGCGGGCAGCAAGTTGCTGGTTGTGACCGAAGATGGAGAAGACCCGGTGGCCGAGTTGCAGGGCAATATCGGGCGGGTGATTCAGGCGTTGGAATAAGCTCGCTCTCATCAAACATGAAACAACATTCTGCGTTCGAGTGTTTTTTGTGGGACCGGCTTTAGCCGGGAAGGCGGTATATCTCTCGACGCAGATGCAGTGAATCGACTAAAGCCTTCCCGGCTAAAGCCGGTCCCACGGATGCTGAATACGCAACACGATTCACTGCGCCTTCTTCCGATACGCCATCGAATCATCAATCCGCTTGAGGATGTAATCCCCCGCCGCCACCGGCGGGTACAGGCTGGCGCCGGGTTCAACACCCAGGTCGCAGGGATCCACCACGGCGCTGTAGGTCGGGTCGTAGAAAGTCGCGATCGAATAGCGTTCATGCCCGGATTTGTTGATCACCCGATGCAAGGTCGAGCGGAAGCGGTCATTGGACCAGCGCGCCAGCAGATCCCCCACGTTGACTACCAGACTGCCGTGAATCGGCGTCGCATCAATCCAGTTGTTCGAGCCCAACTCACGGACCTGCAAGCCGCCGCTGTCATCCTGATACAGCAGCGTGATGCAGCCGTAATCGGTATGCGGCGCCACGCCAAACTGATCAGATTCGGCCATGGGCGGGTGCGGTGGGTAATAGACCATTTGCGTGCGCTGCAGCCGCTTGTCGTATTTGGCGGTGAAGAAATCTTCGTCTATGCCCAGGCCTGCCGCCACCGCCTTCAACAAGTCAGCCCCGGCTACCGCAATCGCGGCGTAGTAGTCGTCCAGGGCTTCGCGCAGTTCGGGCATGAAGACTGGCCACTGGTTGGGCCCACGCAGGGCTTCGCCCGCCAGCACATTTGGATCGTCTTCCGGCAATTCCAGGCCTATGCTGAAAAACTCCTTGTGATCGGGCCGGGTCGCTTCGTACATCAGCGCGCCGCCCAGGGCATGCCAACCCCGGTGGCGCTTGTTGACTGCAACCTGACGCTTGGTTTCCACGGGATAGGCGAAGAATGTCTTCGCTGCGGCCATGGCCCGATCGATGACAGCCTGAGGGACGCCATGGTTAGTGATGTAGAAAAAGCCGCTGTCGCTGCAGGCCTCGCGAATGGCCCCGCCGACACGCTGGATACTGGCGGCGTCGCCTTCATGGACGCCGGTCATGTCGATCAAGGGCAAGCGGGTATCGGTCATGCTGACTCCGTTTCAAGGCTGCGGTATATACAGGTTCAAGCATTTAATGTGCCGGGGTTATGACACCAAGCCCGGCTACGCTCATCAGGCATGAAAGAAATGTCAGAACCACGATGCTTCCGTAGGAGCGCGCTTGCCCGCGATGCGATTTTAAAGCCAACCCGTTTCCTTGCCTGTGCGGCCGTCATCGCGGGCAAGCGCGCTCCTACAGGTTCGGGTGCGTTGCAGGATCACAACGTTTCCAGACGCCCCATGCCTGGGCGACAAGACCGCAAATGGTGCAACTTTAGGTGACAAGGGTGTGCCAGCGGATGATCGAGTCGTCCCGGCAACCCCCGCGAACCGTGGAATTTATTTGCTTGGCCCGGCTTTTGCTCTACCTGTATATACAGGATGATATGACCTTCGCTTCTGAAGCGGCGTCGGCTCACAAATGTCGGCAGACTTACCCCTTAATCAAAGCAGGAATTGCGCTATGCCTTCACCACTTCTTCTCATTCCAGGCCAGTTCGACCTCGATCAATTGCGCGCCATTTACCAGCAGCAAAGCCCTTTCGAGCTTGATCCGGGGGCACGGGAATTGGTGGATGCCAGTACGCGTACCGTTAACGAAATCATCGCCAACCAGCGCACTGTTTACGGGATCAACACCGGGTTCGGCCTGCTGGCGCGCACGTCGATCCCCACTGAATCCCTGGCCAAACTGCAACGTAACCTGCTGCTGTCCCACTGCACCGGCACCGGGCCTTTGCTGGATGACGCCAGCGTCGCGCTGATCATGGCCTTGAAAGTCGGGTCGCTGGCTCGTGGGTTTTCCGGCATTCGCTGGGAAGTGATTCAAGCCCTGTGCGCGCTGTACGCTGCCAAGGTTTATCCGTGCATTCCATCCCAGGGTTCGGTCGGTGCTTCGGGTGACCTGGCCCCGCTGGCACATATGTCAGCAGTGCTGATCGGCGTAGGTCGTGTGCGCCACCAGGGCCGGGAAATGGACGCCGTCGAAGGCCTCGCCCTGGCCGGTCTGGAGCCCATGGTGCTAGGTCCGAAAGAAGGCCTGGCGCTGATCAATGGCACTCAGGTTTCCACCGCCCTGGCACTGCGCGGTCTGTTCGCCACCGAAAAACTGTTCACCGCCGCCGTGGTTGCGGGCAGCCTGAGCGTTGAAGCCCTTAAAGGCTCCGACGTGCCGTTCGATCCACGCATTCAGGCGGTACGCGGACAGCCGGGGCAGATCGACGTGGCCCTGTTTTACCGCGAGCTTCTGGCCACCAGCGAGATCCGCACGTCGCACATCGATTGCGGCCGTGTGCAGGACCCATACTCCCTGCGCTGCCAGCCACAAGTCATGGGTGCCTGTCTGGACCACATGCGTTTTGCCGCCGGCGTATTCATGCGCGAAGCCAATGCCGTATCGGACAATCCACTGGTATTCAGCGCCGATGGCGACGTACTGTCGGGCGGTAACTTTCACGCAGAACCGGTGGCGATGGCCTCGGATGTACTGGCCCTGGCTATCTCCGAAATCGGCGCGTTGTCAGAGCGGCGCATTGCGCAACTGGTAGACCCGGCCCTGTCCGGCCTGCCTGCGTTTCTGGTCAAGGAAGGCGGCCTCAATTCCGGCTTCATGATCGCCCAGGTGACTGCCGCGGCCCTGGCCTCCGAGAACAAGACCCTGGCCCATCCTGCCTCGGTGGACAGCCTGCCAACCTCTGCCAACCAGGAAGACCATGTGTCCATGGCGACTTTTGCGGCACGCCGTTTGCTGGACATGGCAGGTAACAGCAGCGCCGTCGTGGCGATTGAACTGCTCGGTGCCGCACAAGGCGTGGATCTGCATGCGCCGTTGCGCACCTCGGAAAAACTCAGCGAAGTGCTGGCGATGATCCGCAGCGAAGTCCCCCACTACGACGAAGACCGCTACTTCGCCCCGGATATCGCCGCCGCGCGAGCCTGGGTCGAAGGCGGAGCGTTTACCCGTTGGTTGCCTTTCGAGCGTCTGTACGGCTGATCGCCTCCGGGTCGGCGGACCTTGAATCCGCCGACTGCGCTGCTTTCTTTCTCCTTGACGGTGAGCTTAAGCATGATTGATCTGCCGCACACTCTGGCGCTACTGCGTGAAGCTTTGGGCGATGCTCAAGTACTCACCGGCGAGGCCATCAGCCAACGCCATTACAGCGACTGGACTGGCCATGCCCCCACCTGCCCGGCCGCATTATTGCTGCCCCGCAACACTGAACAAGTATCCGCGGCACTGCGTATCTGCAACGCCGCCCGGCAACCGGTTGTGCCCCAGGGCGGGATGACTGGCCTGGCAGGTGGCGCAGTGCCACGCGCCGGGGACATTGCCCTGTCTGTCGAGCGCCTGCGCGGCATTGAAGAAATCGACAGCGCAGCGGCAACGGTCAGTGTCTGGGCTGGCACGACCTTGCAAGAGATCCAGCAAACCGTGCATGAGGCGGGCTTTCTGTTCCCCCTGGATCTGGGCGCCCGTGGTTCCTGCCAGATCGGCGGCAATATCGCTACCAACGCGGGCGGCAACGCAGTGATTCGTTACGGCATGACCCGCGAACTGGTGCTGGGCCTTGAGGTGGTGCTGGCCGACGGGCGCGTGTTGAATCTCATGAACAAGATGATCAAGAACAACTGCGGTTACGACCTGAAACAGTGCTTTATCGGCAGCGAAGGCACGCTGGGGGTCATTACCCGTGCGGTCCTGAAAATGGCGGCCCAGCCGGGCGAGACCACAACCCTGCTCTGCGCCCTGCCCGATTACGCCAGCGCTGTGAGTCTGCTGCGTCGTGTGCAGCGCAGCGCTGGCACCCCGCAAGCCTATGAATTGATGTGGCAGGACTTCTTCCGCATGGGCGTTTCCTGGCTGGAAAACCCCATTGCCCCCATGCCGGACGATTACCCGCTGTACGTACTGCTGGAATCATCGGCCTCCCGGGAATTACTGGAACACACCCTGGAAGCGGCACTCGAAGCAGGTGAAGTGATAGATGCCATTGTTGCAAGCTCCCAGACCCAGGCGCGCGGGCTGTGGAAGATTCGCGAAGCCACCGGCGAGTTTCCGGTCCGCCTGGCGCCGCTGAATTTCGACATCAGCCTGCCCATCGGCCAGATCGGTGCCTTTGCCGACACCTGTCGTCAGCGCCTGGCCGAGCGCTGGCCGGATAACCTGAGCGTGTACTTCGGCCACATCGGCGACAGCAATCTGCACCTGACCCTGGATTGCAATTCCCTGCCACAACCGGCGCCCATCCTTGAGATTGAAGAGCTGGTCTACAGCGCAGTCGGCGAAATGCAGGGCGCGGTGTCGGCCGAGCACGGTATCGGCCTGCTCAAACGCGAGTTCCTGCACCATTCGGTGACAGATGAAGCCTTGCAGAGCATGCGTCAGCTCAAGGACTGCTTTGACCCCAACGGCATTCTCAACCCGGGGAAAATCCTCGGCTGAAACGTTGGCTCGCCTGTATATACCGGTATGGCACGCTAACTGCAGCTTTGTCAGGCGTTCAGACAGCGCTTAGCGACAACCACGACGACAGTCCTTACCGAGACGAAGGAGTTACAAATGCAACTCGATTCCCTGTTCAGTAAAACAGTCAAAAGCCTGAGCATCGCCGTAGCCCTGGCAGCCTTGCCATTGCTGGCGAATGCCGACCAATTGGCCGATGTGAAAAAGGCCGGTGAGTTGGTGGTTGGCACAGAGTTGCAGTTTGCGCCGTTCGATTTCACTGAAAACGGCAAACAGAAAGGACTTAACGCTGAGTTGTTCGAACAGCTGGGCAAGGAGCTGGGGGTCAAGATCAAGTTCATCGACCTGCCGTGGCCGAGCGTACTGCCAGGTCTTGAGGCGAAGAAATTCGACATGGTTGCCGGCCCGATCATCGAAACCAAAGCCCGCCAGGAACGCTACCACTTCGTCTTGCCTATCGCTGAAGCCACCGTTGCGCTGATGGTAGGCGCCAAGGACGACAGCATCAAAAAACCCGAGGACATTTCCGGCAAAACCGTTGGCGCAGGCAAGGGCTCGGCGCAGCTGGAAGAACTCAAGGCCTTCGCCGCAACCCTGCCGGAGAAAGTCACGATCCGCGAATACGTCGACAACAACCAGGCCTACGCGGACCTGGCGGCCAAGCGCATCGTGGCGGTGGCCAACTCGCTGCCGAACATCTCCTACGTCGCCGCTGAGCGCAGCAATTTGTACAAGGTGATTCTGCCGCCGTTCGGCAAGAAGTCCTACTTTGCGTATCTGGGTCGCAAGGATGCGGAATCGCAAAGCCTGATCGCTGCGCTTGATGCCGCCATCCTGAAAATGCACGCCGATGGCCGCCTCGCCGCCCTGCAGAAAAAATGGCTCGGCGCGGAAATGGACGTGCCGAAGGCTGAGTTTACGCCGACCTGGTAAGCCGAGGGCTTAAAGGTTTTTGTAGGAGCTGCCGCAGGCTGCGAAAAGTGAGTCTTCTGACACACCGTCATTCGCAGCCCTCGGCAGCTCCTACAAGAGACTCACATTGCTGCCTATTCAGGAGAATCAATGTTCGACTGGCCCCTGCTGACCCAGAACCTGCCGTTGATGCTGGACGCGCTGTGGGTGACGCTGCAAGTCACTATCGCCGCGCTGGCCATAGGTTTTGTCATCGGCGTGATGGTCGGCAGCCTGCGTCTGTCGCCCATCCCCCTGCTCAGGCGTCTGGGCGGTGGTTATATTTTTGTGTTCCGGGGCATTCCGCTGCTGGTGCAACTGCTGTTCATCTATTACTTCCTGCCGCGAATCGGCCTGCCCAATTTGTCGCCCACCGTGGCGGCGATCATTGGTTTATCGCTGGCGGCAGGTGCATACATTGCGGAAATCATGCGCGGCGGCTTTCTCGCCATTCCTCCGGGCCAACTGGAAGCCGCTGGCCTGCTGGGCCTGAGCAACACGCAAATGCTGGTGCGCATCCGCGTGCCCCAGGCCGTGCGTCTGACCCTGCCCGCGCTGGTCAATGAAATGATCCTGCTGATCAAGGCCTCGTCCCTGGTCTCGGTGGTGGGCCTTGCGGACCTGACTCGCACCGCGCAAAACATGGCAGCCAGTGATTACCTGTTCGTGCAGGACTACCTGATGCTGGCGGCCTTCTACTGCCTGATCAATATCCCGCTGGCCTTCTGCGGAGGTTTGCTGGAGCGGCGTTTGAAGGGGCATCTGGCATGATTTTCGATCCGCACATCATTACCGATCACCTGGACGAAATCGGCTCAGGCTTCATGATCACCCTGGCCACCTGGGCCAGCGGCGTGGTGCTGGGCATTGCGCTGGGCATGCTGATCGCCATTGCCCAGCTGTTCGGCAATAACCTGGTGCGCGCCCCGCTGCGGGTGTTTATCGAGCTGATCCGCAGCACGCCGTTTCTGGTCCAGCTGTTTCTGGTGTACTACGCCGGGCCAGCGTTCGGCCTGAGCCTGGAACCGATTCCGGCTGGCATTCTCAGCCTCGGCGTGTACGGCAGCGTGTATTTCGCCGAGATTTTCCGCACCGGTTTCGAGTCCGTGGCCCGGGGCCAACTGGAAGCAGCCGACTGTCTGGGCATTACCCGCTGGCAGTGCATCATGCGCATCCAGGTGCCGCAGATGCTGGTGATCATCCTGCCCGCGCTGGTCAATCTAGTGACCATTCTGTGCAAGGAAACCGCCGTGCTGTCGATCATTACCATCCCGGAACTGACCATGGTGCTGACCGGCATTGGCTCGGAAACCTTCGCATTCGTCGAAACCCTGCTGGTGCTGTGCATCGGTTATCTGCTGCTGGTCGAGGCCTGCTCACGGCTGGGGATGTTCCTCGAACGCCGGGTCGGCCGCTTTATGACCCGACAGCCCTGATGGAAGGCCCAGCACAATGAACAGTATTCAAACTCTGCAACAAGGCTTATCCATGAACAACTCTGTGGACCGAGAACCCATGTTGCGCCTTGAAAAGGTCGGCAAAAGCTTCGGCGCCGTGCGCGTCCTCAAGGGCATCGACCTGCAAGTGCAACATTCTGAAGTGGTGTGCCTGATCGGCCCGTCCGGCTCGGGTAAAAGCACCTTGCTGCGCAGCATGGCGTTTCTCGAAGAATACGATGAGGGCGAAGTCATCATCGAAGGCAAGTTGCTGGGCTGGACGCCGGACAGCACCGCCAGCGGTAAAAAGCGCAAACGCGCGCCGCAGTCGCAGATCAACCAGGTGCGCAGCAATGTCGGCATGGTGTTCCAGCAGTTCAATCTGTGGCCGCACATGACGGCCATCGGTAATGTCTGCGAAGCCTTGCGTCGGGTTCGCAAGTTGTCTGCCGAGGAGGCCAATCGGCGCGGCATGGCCATGCTCGACAAGGTCGGGCTGGCGCACAAGGCGGCGTCTTACCCGGCGCAATTGTCCGGCGGCCAGCAACAGCGGGTGGCGATTGCCCGCGCCCTGGCAATGGAGCCGCACATCATGCTGTTCGATGAACCCACCTCGGCACTGGACCCGGAACTGGTGGGCGAAGTGCTGCAAGTCATGAAGGCCCTGGCGAAGGAAGGCATGACCATGGTCGTGGTCACCCACGAAATGGGTTTCGCCGCTCAGGTGGCCGATTCGGTGGTGTTCCTCGATCAGGGCGAAGTGGTGGCCCAGGGTACGCCGCAGCAGATTTTCCATAACGCCGAACATCCTCGCTTGCAGCAGTTCCTGCAGAACTATCTGGACCGCAATGCGTTCTGGCAGGACGGCAAAGAGGCTCAGGCCTGATGAACCCGCCCGCGCCACAGGCCCTGTATCGCCGGGCCAAGGATTTTGTGCAAGGCAAGCTCAGCGCGGGCGAATGGAAAGCAGGCGACCTGATTCCTTCGGAAAACCGGCTGGTGCAGGAGCTGGGCATGTCGCGCATGACGGTCAATCGCGCCCTGCGGGAACTGACCGAGGAAGGCCTGCTGGTCCGGGTGTCCGGGGTCGGGACTTTCGTCGCCGAAAGCAAGCCGCAATCGAACCTGTTGCGCATCACTAACATTGCTGACGAGATCATCGCCCGGGGTCATCGATACAGCTGTGAGGTGCTACATCTGGGTCGCGAGGCGGCTTCGATGTCGGTGGCGGCGGCTTTGGCACTGAGCACCGGTGCGTCGGTTTTTCATGTGTTGTGTGTGCACTGTGAAGAAGGCGTGCCGGTGCAACTGGAGGATCGCTACGTCAATCCTGAATACGTTCCCGACTTCCTCAACCAGCCTTTTGGTGACCTGCTGCAACCGGCGCGTTATCTGCTTCAGGCGATTCGCCCTGACGACATTGAGCACATCGTCGAAGCCTGCCATCCCGGTCCGGAAGAAAGCCGCCACTTGCAAATCCCCCGCGACGAGCCATGCCTGCTGCTGATGCGCCGGACCTGGAGCGCCGGGAAAGTCGTGACCTATGTGCGACTGATCCACCCCTCCTCTCGCTATCGGTTGGGCAGTCGTCTACCAGTCAACAGCGCCCATCGAGACAGTTGATCGACCAGCGGTGATCGCATCGATCGAACGACCGCCATTCACCAGCCTCGAAATCCTGTAAGCCTTCAAGTGCTACATGAATCAGAGGTGACAATAATGACCGACCAGAGCCAGCAAACCCTCGACAGAAATGACCCTGCCATCGACCCGGATAGCCCGGAAGACGAGTCCGTGCAAAGCCAGCAGAATCAAGGCAAGCCGCAAGGCCAGCCGGATACCCAGTTCGAGCAGAACCAACAATCGGGCGGCAACACCTTCACGCCGGATTACGAGCCCGAAGAAAAACCCGACATTCAGCGCCCGAATCCGCATGCCACTCAAGGCGAGGATGCGGATGTGGATACTGACGGCGGCTAGACACTGAGACCTCTGTAGGAGCTGCCGAAGGCTGCGAACCGCGATATTTCTGAATACCGTTATTCGCAGCCTTCGGCAGCTCCTACAGGTTTACGCAAACCTTTTCCCCCGCCTTAATCCCCCTTCCCTTGCGCAACATTTCCAAACACTTGTAAAACTTCTTATGTTGTACGACGTCTGACGTTGTGTTCGACTTGCACTGTCTCACAAAAATAACAACGGAGATTCACACTATGGCGAGCACCAGCTCCGTCGATAAGAAACCTCTTGCTGTGCGCGAAACATTTTTTGCCAAGGTCACCAAGCTGCTGGGGCCTGGCATCATCGCGGTGTTGTCGTGGCTCGGCGCGGGCGACCTGATTACCTCCTCGGTAGCCGGTGCGAACTACGGCTACGCCATGATGTGGGTGCTGGCAGTTTCGCTGCTGCTGCGCTTCCTCATCGTCAACATCATCGCGCGCTTCCAGCTCTGCAATAACCAGGGCATGAGCATCCTTCAGGGCTACGCCCAACTCCACCCGCTGTTTGCCTGGTTCATGCTCGGTTATGCCCTGCTGATGGGCCACCTGATCAACGCTTATATGATCAAGGGCGCAGGCGAAGCGCTGGCGATGTTGCTGCACATCAATCAGCCGTTGCTCTGTTCGTTCGCCGTGGTCATCGCGGTCTGGCTGCTGGTGGGTCGCAACATCTACACCATGATCGAAGGTGTCATGAAAGGCCTGCTGGCCCTGATGACCCTGGCGTTCCTGGCGCTGGCGATCATGTCCAAACCGGATGTGGTGGGTATTCTCAAAGGCACCATCGGCTTCAGCATTCCGCCAGACGAAGGCGTGCATGGCGCGTTGCTGGTAGCGGTGTCGGTGATCGGCGCGGTGGCCGGTTCCATCGCCAACTTCGTGCATCCGTATGTGATGCGCGAGAAAGGCTGGATCGGCCCTGAACACAAACGCATGCAGCGCAATGACCTGCTGTTCGCCGTGTTTGTCGGGATCATCATCAACCTGGCAATCTGGGTGGTCGGTGCCGAAATCCTGCGTCCCAATGGCCTGCAAGTGAATACCCTGCAGGATCTGGGCAAGGCGCTGGAAATGTTCTTCGGCCCTGCGGGCTGGTATATCTTCTTCGTGGGCGTGTTCGCGACCCTGTTTGCCAGCATCGCCGGTAAAACCACGGCATTCCCGATGCTGATCACCGATGCGTTCCAGCACATCCAGCCAAAGCGTCGCGAGAAGTACGGCAAGGAATTCCACAAGGACCCGATGCACAAGTGGTTCATGTTGTTCATCCTGGTCACTCCGCTGATCTGGTCGCTGCCCGGCATGCCGGACTTCGTGACCCTGACCATTGGTGTGAACGCGCTGAACATCATTGGTTTGCCGATCATTTCTCTGGGCTTGCTGTTCATGTCCAACCAGAAATCCCTGCTCGACAAGCAATACCGCAACAACCTGTTCGAGAACATCGCACTGCTGTTCGCGACGGGCCTGGCGTTGTGGGTTGCTTTCCAGCTGGGGAGTGATTTGTTGGGTTGAGATTTTGCAACACCTTGTAGGAGCTGCCGCAGGCTGCGAATTGCGGTGCATCAGGGCTAATGTTTTCGCAGCCTTCGGCAGCTCCTACAGATCCAGCAAGATGAAATCATTTGCAACAAACCATTGCACAACTACCGCATAAGACAGCAGGATCGATACCCCTGCCCAACCCAGCGGAGTTTCACTGGCAATGGACCACGCCTCACCACAACCTTCTACCCGGCTCACCTCCCGAGAATTTCGCGGGATGGTGGCCATCCTCATCTCCATCGCCCTTGCCACGCTCGATACCGCCATTGCCAATACGGCGTTGCCCAGTATTGCGGCGGATTTGAACGCCTCACCTGCTGCGTCGGTCTGGGTGATCAACGCATATCAACTGGCGGCGGTCGCGACGTTGCTCCCTCTGGCGGCACTGGGCGGAGTCATCGGACATCGTAAGGTCTACCTCGGCGGTTTGATCGTGTTTGTCGTCTCCTCAGTGCTGTGCAGCATGGCGTGGTCGCTGCCAACCCTGACCATCGCCCGGGTCATTCAAGGGCTGGGCGCCAGTGCCATCATGAGCGTCAACGCGGCGCTGATCGGTTCGATCTTTCCCCCGGAGCGGCTGGGTCGCGGGCTGGGCATGAATGCGCTGGTGGTCGGCACCTCCTTTGCCGCCGGCCCCACCATCGCTTCGCTGGTGCTGTCGGTGGCGAACTGGCCGTGGCTGTTTGCGATCAATCTGCCCATCGGCGTCTTTGCGCTGGTCTTCGCCTGGAACTCACTTCCTGCCAGCAAACCGTCCAGCCTGGGGTTTGACCGGATGACCGCCCTGCTTAACGTCATCACCTTCGGCGCATTGATCTACGCGCTGGGTGAAGCCGCGCAATTGGGCTCGATGAACCGCGTGCTGATAGCCATGGCCGTGTTCCTGATTGCCGGTGCCATGATGCTGCGCCGGGAAGCGGGCCACCCGGCACCGATGTTCCCACTGGATCTGCTCAAGCGGCCGATGTTCGCGCTGTCTGCCCTGACAGCGTTTTGCTCGTTTGCGACCCAGGGCGTGGCCTTCGTCTCGCTGCCGTTTTTCTTCGAAACCGTGCTCGGACGCGACCCGATCCAGACCGGTTTTCTGATGACGCCCTGGTCAGTGGTCGTCGCAATGATCGCGCCAGTGGCCGGACGACTTTCAGACCGGTACGCGCCGGGCCTGCTCGGCGGTATCGGCCTGGCCATCCTCAGCGCCGGGATGATTTCTTTGACGTTGATGCCCGCCGACGCCAATGCGTGGGAAATCGGCATACGCATGATCATCTGCGGATTGGGGTTCGGCTTCTTCCAGGCACCTAACCAGAAAGCCTTGATGACCAGCGCCCCCAGAGAACGAGCCAGTGGCGCCAGCGGGACCATCGCCACCGCGCGCTTGATCGGCCAGGCCACAGGCGCGGCACTGGTTGCCTTGAGTTTTGGTATCAGTGGCGAGCACGGTCCGGTACTGGCTCTGGCCATCGGCGCAGGGTTCGCGGCGGTCGGCAGTGTCTCCAGCGGTTTGCGGCTGATAGCGGCAAATCCGCGCAGCTAAGCGATTACGGTGGCCGTTCGTAGGAAACTTCCGGCAGTTTCTGGCATCCCAGCTATGATGGCAAAAGGCCAAACCCTCAGAACCCGTCATTCGGCTGACTTCGGAAACACTCTATGCACATAGCCTCACAAGCCGAACAACAACGACTGGCCGCCGTTCGCGCGCTCCAATGGCTGGAAACCGCTGCCAGCGAAAATTTTGATCGCATCTGCCGACTCGCAGCTGCTTATTTCGATGTACCCACGGTACTGGTATCGCTGGTCGACAGGGATCGGCAGTGGTTCGCCGGTCGGGTTGGCTTTGCCGTCAATCAGACGCCGATCAACCAATCGTTCTGCGCCCACACTATCCAGCAGGACGGCGTGATGCAGGTTGTGGACGCCTGCGCTGATCCACGCTTCATGGACAATGAGCTCGTGACCGCACCTGACGGCATCCGCTTTTATGCGGGCGCGCCGTTGGTGACCCGCGAGGGTCACGCCATCGGCAGCCTGTGCATCATCGATAAATGGCCGCATCAGTTGAGCCACACTGAAACACTGGTATTGCAGGATCTGGCCGAGATGGTCATTGCGCAGATCGAACAGCGCCAGCAAACCCGAACCGCTCACCCGGCCAGCGGCCTGCCCAATCTGCGCCAGTTTCTGGCCGACAATACTGGACCGTGGCTGAATACTGATTCGCCAGTTCGACTGCTGGCAGTCGTTGAGGTGGTGGACAGCCAATGGCCCTCTGACCCGAATGCCGATGACGGCTGCAATCTGATTGGCAGCAAGGCCGAGATGATTACAGCTCGTCTGGAACAGGCCGTGAACGCAAAATTCACGGCGTACCAAATCAGCGAGCGCCATTTCTGCCTGTTGCTGCCCACGGCGGCGCACCTGAAGCAGCAACTGACCCAGACCTTGAGTGAACTGATCTGCGAGCCGTGCACCGAGGACTCAATCTCGACCTTGCCCGGCGTCCGCTTGGGCATCGCCTGTTGTGAGGACGGTCAGCAGTCCGTCGGTGAATTGCTGCGCAAGGCGCGTAGCGCGGTTGACCAGGCGGCTCGGGACGGCATTGATTGGGGCGTCTGGGATGAAAACCCCAATAGCGCCTCTCGCCGTGCCATGACCCTGACTCTTGAAGTCGCCAGCGCGCTGGCCAACGGTGAAATGTCGCTGGTGTTTCAGCCACGCTTCAGGCTCGAAGACGGCCGACAGGTCAGTGCCGAAGCACTGTTGCGCTGGCACCATCCGCTGTTTGGCCCGGTTTCACCCGCCGAATTCATCCCCCTGATCGAGCGCTCCGGGCAAATCAGTCTGGTGACTCGCTGGGTGATCGACCACGCGCTGGCCGCCGCTGCAGAGTGGGAAGACACCGAAGCCACGGTATCGCTGAACCTGTCTGCGCTGGACTTTCAGCATCTGGACATTGCAGCGGCGCTCAAGACTGCCTGTGACGCCCATGGCATCAGCCCGCAAAGGGTCGAAGTGGAAATCACCGAAGGCGAATGGATCAGGGCCAGTACCACAGTGCTTGCCCAACTGTCAGAGATACGTGCCCTGGGCGTCGATGTCGCCATCGATGATTTCGGCACTGGCTACAGTAACTTTGCCTATCTGCACGAAATCCCGGCCAACGTGATCAAACTGGATAAATCCATCATCACCGACCTGGAAAACAAGCCGCGCAACTGCATCATCGCCCAGTCGATCTTCCAGCTCGCCCACCGGCTGGGTTACCGAACCGTGGCCGAGGGCATCGAAACATTCAAATGCCTGGACTTGGTCAGAAGCTATGGCTGCCACGAAGCACAGGGCTTCTTCCTCAGCCGTCCGCTGACTGCGGCGCAGATCAAACAGACGACCTTGGGCAGCCACTTCCTGCTCAATGCTTGATCAGCTGCGATTACTGATCGGTTTCGTAGGGCGGATATTGCTCATCCGGCACACGCTTGTCAGCGTCCACATCTTGATTGCCGGGTGGAGCTTTGGCCGGGTGCGGCGGATCAATCTGCGGGTCGCCAAGATCAGGAGAGTCCGGATCGAAGTCGGGTTCTTGCTCGTGGTTGGCCATATTCACCTCTCGTCAAACGCCCAGGAGGCCTGGGCTGCTTGATTGGGAAAGCGCGTGAGTGGCGAAGTGCGGCGCGGCTGACGAGTGGTGTATCAGATACACCGATTTCGTAACCTGCGTGACGTCAAACTGTAGGAGTGAGCTTGCTCGCGATAGCGTCCAGTCAAACGATACATGTCTGCAAGAAAACCGCTATCGCGAGCAAGCTCACTCCTACAGGGCCGCGTTTAACGTCCGCTGATCTCACTACGCAGCAACCGCGCCAACGCCTCGACCGAATAAGGCTTCTGCAGGAAGGTGAAACCCTGCGAATTGCCCTGGGCCAGTGCCGGGCTATAACCGCTGGTGAGGACGATGGGCATGTGTGGATAAAGACGTTTGATTTCCAGTGCCAGCTCCACACCATTCATGCCAGGCATGACCACGTCGGAAAACACTGCCTGAAAGGTCGGCGCCTGTTCAGCGAGGATCGCTAACGCTTGCGCGCCGTTCTTCGCCCAATCAATGCGGTAGCCCAGTTCTCTGAGGGTCTGGGTGGAAAATTCACCGATTTCCAGGTTGTCTTCCACCACCAGCAATCGGGCGCCGTCGCCATCGCTCTGGGGCTGATGCGGGTCGAGCACAGGCTGATCGACCACCGCCACCGGCATCGCTTGAGGCAGATAGAGGGTGAACTTGCTGCCAGCATCGGGCTGGCTTTCGACGATGACTTCGCCGCCCGATTGCTTGGCAAAACCGAACACCTGAGAAAGCCCCAGCCCAGTCCCTTTGCCCACTTCCTTGGTGGTGTAGAACGGATCGAAAATTCGGTGCAGCTGTTCCGGAGCGATGCCTGAGCCCGTGTCAATCAGGGACACTGCCACGTAATTACCATCCGCCGCCGCATGAGCACGACGCGCTGGCAAGTGTTGCACGGGCTCGACACAAATCCTCAAGACGCCCTCGCCGTTCATGGCATCCCGGGCGTTGACGGCCATGTTGATCAACGCGGTATCGAACTGCCCGGCATCGGCATTGATATGGCACGGGATCTCGGGGAGCTCGATCAGTACCTGAATCCGGGCACCGGTCAGCGAGCCGATCATGTCGCCGATGGTCCGTACGCTTTTGCCCACTTCAAAGACTTCCGGGCGCAAGGTTTGCTGACGAGAAAACGCCAGCAGTTGAGCGGTGAGTTTGCTGGCACGATCCACTGCGTCGGAAATGGCGTCGATATAACGACGACGGCGCTTTTCGTCCAGACTGCGTTTGAGCAAGTCGGTCGAGGCTTTGACCACGGTCAGCAGGTTGTTGAAATCGTGAGCAACACCACCAGTTAACTGGCCCACCGCCTCCATCTTCTGCGACTGGCGCAAGGCTTCTTCGGTTTTGCGCAGCGCCTCGGCGGCTTCACGTTCGACCTGAATATCCCGGCCCACGGCATGGATGTACGACTGATCCGGCACCGCTGTCCAGGATAGCCAGCGGTAGGAGCCGTCCTTGTGTAGATAGCGGTTTTCGAAGTTGGGGAAGCTGACGCCCTGGGCCAGATCCTGGGTCGCAGCGGACGTGATCTGGTCATCATCAGGATGAAGAAAATCGAGAAACGATTTGCCCTTCAGCTCGCTCTGGCTCCAGCCCAGCACCTGAGTCCAGGCTGGATTCACCGCAACGATCTCACCGTTGAACTCGGCAATCAGCATCAGATCCGTGGACAGACGCCAGATCCGATCACGGTCCTGAGTCCGCGCTTCGACGCGTTCTTCGAGAGTAGCGTTGAGACGCCGCAAGTCCTCTTCCGCCTCGCGGGTGGCGGTAATGTCCCGGGAAATACAGAGGATTTTTTCGACGGTGCCTTGCTCGTCGTAAATAGGCGTGACCTGCACATCCCACCACTTGGGTGTACCCAGGAACGTATTGGCAACCCCTTGGAAGCGTCCCGAAATACCGACCTTGGCCTGCGCAATCGCGGCCTTGGCGTCAAGGTGCCCCTGGTCTTGCCAGAAGTCGGGCCATGGACAGCCCCGCACCTCATTGAAGTCGCTGACTTCCATGACCTTCATGCCGCCTTCGCTCATGAAGGCCAGCTTGCCATCCAGGTCTATCACCTTGATGCAGTCATTGCTGCTGGCCAGAACCCGGCTATTGAACTCTTGGGTCTCGCGCAACGCAGATTCAGTGCGCTTGGTCTCGGTGACATCCTTGAACAACACCGCAACCCGGTTTTGCTCCTGGCCATCCACCTTGTAGGCATAGATTTCATACCAGCGCCCGGCCAGTGCGATGGCTGGAGCATCGAAGCCGATGGACTCGCCGGTCAAGGCCACCCGAGCATAAGCGTCAAACCACGGCTGCGGCTGACCCTGCGCGAGGTCACGCATGCTCTGGCTGATCATCTGCTTGAGCTGCGTCATGCCTTCGAAGGCCGGGTTGATTTCGACGAAGTGAAATTCGGACAACGCATCGTTGATGAAGCTGACATCCACCACGCAGAAGCCGATGTCGATGCCGCGAAACAACTCACGATAACGCTCGTCACGGGACTTCATTTGCTGCGCCAGCTGCACCGTCCGAGTGGTTTCCACGGTGTGGACCAGCACACCCATGACCGTTTCTTCGTCCTCGTCATAGAGCGGCGAAAACGAGAACGTCCACCAGGTCTGCTCCGGCACACCGTAGCGCGCCATGCTGATCGGCTGGTTTTCGAAACGGCTGGATTGCCCGGCGAATGCCTGTTCGAACATGGGCCGTACCTGCTCCCAGGCATCGGCCCACAAGGTGGTGATGCTTTGCCCGAGGGCAGTGGCGAGTCGCGGTCCAAGGATCGGCCGGTAGGCGTCGTTGAAGAAAAACATCAACTCCGGTCCCCAGACCAGATACAGGCTCTCGGGCGAGTTGAGCATCATGCTCAGCGCCGAACGCAGCGACACCGGCCATTGCTCCCTCGCACCGAGGGGCGAATCCGACCAGTCACGGGCTCTGATAGCAGCTCCGGTCTCGCCACCGTTAAGAGTCGATGGAACAGGTTTGGGGGCGGAGTTAATGGTCATTACTCAATACTTAAGCGTCATTTTGACGATGATCGGCCGAGCAGGCACACGAAGATCGTAGAGTTTGGAGTGCTGGCGAACAAGTGGCAACCACCGGACGGCGGTTTCTGCCTGCCGTCTGCGGGAGTAGACCGCCAGCGGGCCGAGACGTTCTTCGCGAGCCTATACACAGAAGATTGACGCGACCGTTCATCGGTGGTCAGATGCGCGCCAGTTTCAGGTGCCTCATGCCGCCGAGCATGAGGTGAAACGGGAAGCCGGTGCGTCATTGCGATGACTAGTCCGGCGCTGCCCCCGCAACGGTAAGCGAGCGAAACATTCGACAGACCACTGTGCAACCGCATGGGAAGGTGAATGTTTCATGACCCTCGCAAGCCCGGAGACCGGCCTGCAACTTCGTTTTGGCAAACCCGCGGTGGGCGGGCGCAGGCCGGTTTCCGTGGGCTTTTGCGCCCGCGATTCCTCATGCGTTATTCCCCCGGGATCCATTCATTCCTTTTGGTTGGAATCGTATGTCCCGCAAATCCCTGCTTCAAACCCTGGCGACCCGGTCGCTGCTTCCCTGTCTGGCCCTTTCGACGACCGCCTATGCGGCTGACGAAAATCTCGTCGCCCTGCCTTCAACCGCGATTACCGAGCGCGCAGACAATGGCGAGGCCAGTCTTGACCGCGCCCTGCCCGCTGGCTCACGGCTGAATCTGACAGCCCTGGAAAACCCCGCCAGCCTCAGCAGCCTGGGCACCGAGGCCATCAGCAATCGCAATAACCTGACCGTCCAGGACGCCGTGACCCGCTCGCCGGGCATCACCAGCATTGCAGCGCCGGGCAATGGCAATACGGCGCTGTCGGCACGGGGCTTTTCCGGACACGAATCGGTGATGACCCTGTTCGACGGCGCACGGCTGTACACCGGTTTTGGCACCCAGACTTTTCCGGTGGACCCGTGGATGGTCGAGCGCATCGACGTGATTCGCGGCCCAGCGTCGGTGTTGTATGGCGAAGGCGCGACCGGTGCGGTGATCAACGTGATCCCCAGGAAGCCATTCGAGGGTGAAATCCATAACAGGCTGCGTCTGGGTTACGGCTCCGATGATCGCCAGCAACTGGGCCTGGACAGCGGCGGTTCGCTAAGCGACACCCTGAGTTATCGCCTGACCCTCAATCAGGAGCAAAGCAACGGCTGGGTCGACAACGGCAACTCCCGAAGCCTGGCCCTGAGCGCCGCTTTGCGCTGGCAGGCCACGGATGACCTGGCAATCACCTTCGCCCACGAGCGTGGCGACAGCGAGCCCATGAGCTACTTCGGCACACCGCTGATCGACGGCCATTACCGCGACAGCGTCCGTGACAAGAACTACAACCTGCACAACGCAGTGCAGCGCTATAACGACGAATGGACCCGCTTCAATACCGACTGGGCCATCAACGACGACGTCAGCGCCAGCAACCAGCTGTATTACATCAAAAGCCGTCGCCACTGGCGCAACGCCGAAGCCTATAACTGGAGCAACGCCCAGGGGCAGCTGTTGCGCGGTGACTATCTGGAGATCAAACACGATCAGGAACAGATCGGCGACCGCCAGAGCTTCACCTTCAATCATTCGCTGTTCGGCCTGGACAGCAGAACCGTGGTGGGCGCCGAGTACAACCGGATTCGCTTCGGGGTGGTCAACAACTCGCCGTACAGCGATGTAGGCGGCGACTACATTGATCCTTGGAATCCGGCAGATGGCTATTTTACGAGTCAATCGCCGCTGCTGCCGCTGGCTGACAGCACAACCCGCACCTTTGCTTTGTTCGCGGAAAACCGTCTGCAATTGTCCGAGCGATGGTCGCTGGTCACGGGGATTCGTCGCGATCAGAACCACATCGACCGCAACGACTTGCGCGCCGACACCCGCAGCGATCGCAGCCTGACCGGTGGCAACTGGCGCGCCGGGCTGGTGTTCGCAGTGACCGATCAGCTGTCGCTGTATGGCCAGTACTCCACCAGCGAAGACGGCGTCAGCAACCTGATCAGCCTCAACCCCACTCAACAGCAGATGGACCTGACCGAAGCAAAGCAGACCGAGTTCGGCCTCAAGCAGCAATTCTGGGAGGGACGTGGGGAATGGACCCTGGCGGCCTACCACATCGTGAAGAAGAAACTGCTGACCACCGACCCGCTGACGCGCCTGACCCAGCAAGTGGGTCAGCAATCTTCCGACGGTCTGGAAGCCTCGCTGGAACTGGCTTTGAGCCAGGGCTGGCATGTCTCGGCCAACGCGGCGCTGGTGCGTGCCGAATATGACAAGTTCTATGAAACCGTGGCTGGCCAGGCGGTATCCCGGGCGGGCAACCATCCCACCGACGTGCCACGACGCAGCGCCAACCTGTGGCTCAGCAAAGCCCTGACCCAGGACCTGGATGCAGGCATCGGCCTGCGTTATGTCGACGCCCGTTATGCCAACGCCGCCAACACCGCCGACGTCCCGGGCTACACCGTGCTCGACGCCAACCTGGGCTGGAACGCCCTGCCCGACGTGCGCCTGGGGCTGCAACTGAACAACCTGCTCGACCGCCGCTACGCCGTCGCCGCGCAGAACAGCGGCCAGCAATGGCTCATGGGCCAGCCCCGGTCGTTGTTTGTGACGGCGGATTATAGTTTTTGATGTGCTGAAGTGGGACCGGCTTTAGCCGGGGAGAGGCCGGTACATTCACTCCGTATCTATCGTCTGAAATGCCGCCTTCCCGGCTAAAGCCGGTCCCACGTCGTTAGCCCAAGCATTGCGCTGGTCCTGTAGGAGCTGACCGAGTTTACGAGGGCTGCGAAAGCGGTGGGTCAGACGAACCTCTTTCGTCGCCGTCGTAACTTGCGACAACTCCAGAGATGGCTTTCTACTGTAGGAGTGAGCTTGCTCGCGATCCAGTGCGCAGCGCTGGCAATGGATTCAAATTTGAATCTGATTGAAGGCCGTTCCGGCCTTATCGCGAGCAAGCTCACTCCTACAGGTTCTGCGTATTCTCAGGCACACCCCGGCCGGGGGCTGACCGAGGTTACGAGGGCTGCGAAGGCGGTTTGCCTGACACACCGCTGTTCGCAGCCTTCGGTAGTTCCTACAGACCAGCTCACCCACGCAACAAATCCTTGAACGACAACTGCAAGAAATCCTGCAATTCAAAAAAATTCTGGCTGTGGGTGCGGGCTGGATCCCAGACCAGACCCAGGTCCATGGACGGTATCGGGTCGGCCAGTTGGCGGCGCACAATCCGGTGTCCATCCAGCGACCAGGGGCGGTACACCAGATCGGAAAGCACCGTTACACCCATCCCTGCTGCAACCAGGCTACGCACCGCTTCAATGGAGGCGCTACGAAAACGCGGTTGCGCCACCAGGCCGTAATGGCTCCAGTACTTGTCGACGGTGGAAACATGCTCGTCCATGTCCAACAGGATGTAATCGTGATCGGCCACGTCGGCGAGACACACGCGATTGGCGCTCATTAACGGATGTTCAGGATGCCCCCATAACTGGCGTGGCGAACGTATCAGGGGTTTGCAGCTCAAGGGATCGGCATCGGGCAGATTTGAAGCCAGCAGAATGGCCAGCTCCAGCGTGCCATCCCGCAGACTGGCTTCAATGGTGGAGCGCTCATCCTCGATGATGATCGGTTCCAGCCTGGGGAATTTCTTTTCCAGGGCCTTGATCAGTGGCGACAGCACATAGGCCGAGATGGTCTCGGTGACGCCAATCCGGATCGGACCACTGGCTTGTGACGGGCGGACGGCCACGGCTTCAACCGCATCCAGCATCGCAGTCTCGACCTGCTGCGCATGGCGCAAAAACAGCGCACCGGCGTCGGTGAGTCGCACGCCGCTGGCGTGTCGGGTAAAAAGCGAGACGCCCACACTCTGCTCCAACCCCTTGAGCGAAGCGGTCATCGACGATTGGGTGACGTGGCAACGCTGCGCTGCCTTGGACACTTGCCCGGTGTCCGCGATGGCAATGAAATGCTGCAACTGCTTGAGGGTCGGGAGCATCGATTTTTCCGATATCGCGTTAAACAATCTTTGAATTATCAATACAACTGTGGCGAGTAATAACATCGTGCCATGACTCATTACAAGTGACGGTTTTGGCGCATGACAGGCGATCACCGGCAGGAAAAGACGGGCTATTGCACGCTATGCCGCTCTCGATGCGGCACCCTCAATACCGTGCAGAACGACCAGTTGCTGGAAGTTCGCCCCAACCCTGCTCACCCCACCGGCAACAGCATGTGCCTCAAAGGCAAAGCAGCCCCGGAACTGCTGCACAGCGCTGATCGGCAGTTGTATCCGATGCGCCGCACCAATCCGAAAAACCATCCCGACCCAGGCTGGGAAGTCATTTCCTGGGACCAGGCGCTCAGCGAGGTTGCTCAGCGTCTGGAAACAGCCCGCCGCGAGAGCGGCGCCGAATCGGTGGCCTTCGCGGTGACCACCCCCAGCGGCACGCCCCTGAGCGACAGCATCGACTGGATCGAGCGCTTCATCCGCCTGTATGGCAGCCCCAACACCTGTTACGCCACCGAGATCTGCAACTGGCATAAAGATCATGCACATGCGTTCACCTTTGGCTGCGGCATGCCCACCGCCGACTATCGCCATGCCGATCTGATTCTGTTGTGGGGCCACAACCCGAGTAATACCTGGCTCGCCCAGGCGGAAGCCATCGGTGCCGGGGTCAAGGCCGGGGCAAAAATGATCGTGGTCGACCCCCGTGAAACAGCCCTGGCCAGCGAAGCCGATTGCTGGTTGCGCGTGCGCCCCGGCAGCGACCTTGCCCTGGCCATGGGTCTGGCCAACCTGCTGATACAGAAAAAGACCTTTGACGAAAGCTTTGTCCGCACCTGGAGCAATGGGCCGCTACTGGTGCGCGGGGATAATGGCGAACTGTTGCGCGGTGCGGATATTGGTCTGGCCGATGACGATGGCTTCGTGGTCTGGGACCTGCTGCTCGGCAAGCCACGGTCGTCCGGTGATCTGAGTAAATCCGAGCTGGACGCCGCAGCCCTTGAGGGCAGCTTTGAGGTGGTACTGGGCAACAGCAGCGGCGTGATTGCCTGTAGTCCGGCATTCAAGCTATATGCCGAAGCGTGTGCGGCCTACACTCTGGACCGGGTGGCCGCCCTGACCTGGATTCCGGTCGAACAGCTTGAACTGGCTGCCAGCCTGATCGGCGGGTCATCACGGGTGGCGTTTCATGCCTGGTCCGGCGTCGGTCAGCAGGCCAATGCCTCGCAGACCGATCGGGCCATGGCCTGCCTGTACGCACTGACCGGCAGCTTCGACCGCAACGGTGGTAACCGGATCTACCAGAAACCGGCCTACAACCCGGTCATGTCGTTTGACCTGCTGGCCCCTGAGCAACAGCAAAAAGCCCTGGGCCTGGCAGAGCGTCCACTGGGACCGCCTTCCCAAGGCTGGGTCACCGCGCCGGATCTGTATCAGGCCATCGTCAACCATCAGCCTTATGCCATTCGCACCCTAATGGCGTTTGGCACCAATCTGCTGCTGTCCCAACCGGATGTACATCTGGGCGAACAGGCCCTGCAAAAACTGGATTTCTACGTTCACTGCGATCTTTTCGAATCGCCAAGCGCCCGCTATGCGGACATCTTTCTCCCGGTTAACACCCCATGGGAACGGGAAGGCCTGCGCATCGGCTTTGAAATTTCTGCTGAAGCAGAGCGTCTGGTGCAGTTGCGCCAGCGTATGGTTTCACCACGGGGCCAATCACGTTCGGACAATGACATCGTGTTCGATCTGGCGGTTCGCCTGGGCCTGAAGGATCGATTCTTCGGTGGCTCTCTGGAAGCGGGCTGGAATTACATGCTCGAACCTCTGGGGCTGACAGTCGAACAACTCAGAGCGCAGCCGGACGGCGTGCGTATCGACACCCCGGACAGAGAACGCAAGTACGCCGAGCACGGCAGGCGCCGGGCCTTTAATACGCCGTCGGGGCTGGTGGAGTTGTATTCCGAGCGGCTGCATCGCCACGGTTACTCACCCCTGCCCCGTTCTTCTGCTCTCGACCCTGCCGATGAAGCCCGAAACAAGCTCTTCAACCTGGTGCTCACCTCGGCGAAAAACGGCTATTTCTGCCACAGCCAGCATCGAAGCCTGGCGTCGGTGCGCCGCAAAGCACTGTTTCCCGTGCTGGAGATGTCCGCCGAGCTGGCGCAGGCGCGCGGCATTGATGACGGCGCTAACGTGATGGTCGTGACCGACAGCGGCGAAGCCACGTTCGTTGCCCGCATCGCCAAGGGCCTGCATCCCGGCGTGGTGGTCGGGGAATATGGCTGGTGGCAGAAATGCGACGCCCTCGGTCAGGCTGAGTTGCCGTTATCGGGACGAGCAGGCAGCAACTTCAATAGCCTGATCGCCAATGCCGCGCTGGACCCCATCAGTGGCTCATCTCCGCTGCGCGCTTATCGCTGCGATGTACGTCGCGACCCGGCCACCGATGTTCGGGAAAGTCGCTGGGAAGGCTTGCGCGAGTTCCGGGTGACCGCACTGCATCGCGAGGCCAGTGACGTGAGCACCGTCAGCTTCGAAACCAGTGACGGCGGCTACGTCCCTGACTTTCAGCCTGGCCAGCACATCACCGTACAATTGCAGACCGATTCTCAAGCGGTATTGCGCTCCTATTCCCTGACCGGCTCGGCCATCGTCAAAGGTCGTCGCGGCTACAGCATTGCCGTGCGCAAGGCACTTGGCGTCGATGAATCCGGTGTGCCTCAGGTGGGCATGGCTTCAGGCTTCATCAACGACTCATTGCGGGTGGGTGACAGCCTCCTGGCGCGAATGCCATCAGGCAATTTCATTCTTCCGGTCACCACCGAGCGCCCGCTTGTACTGCTGGCGGGCGGCATTGGCATCACACCTTTCCTCAATCTGCTTGAAACCTTGAGCGGTCAATCACAGACACCGGAAATCCTCCTGCTCTACGCCAATCGCAACAGCTCCAGCCACGCATTCAAAGAACGGCTGGATGTATTGAGCCGGGTATTGCCGCGCTTGCGGGTCATCAATTTCTACAGCCGCCCGCGAAGCAGTGACCGGGTCGGTGACGACTACCAGATTGCAGGCAGAGTCGCAGTTGAGCACGTGCCCAGAGCACTGCTCAAACTCCGGCCGCTGATTTACATGTGCGGGCAGGCTCAGATGATGAGTGAGTTCTCCAGCGCATTGCAGCGCATGGGCGTGCCACGTTTCGATATTCAGCAAGAAGTCTTCAAGTCGCCGGTCATTCCGGTGATCGAGCCAGGGCAAAGCCATGCGGTGACATTCCGCAAGACCGGCATCACTCATCAGTGGTCATCACAGGATGGATCACTGCTGGACTTTGCCGATCGCCTGGGCTTGCGCCTGCCCAGTGGCTGCCGTGTCGGCCAGTGCGAAAGCTGCGCGGTCAAGGTCGTTGCAGGCAGCGTGGTTCACCTGCAAGGCGAAGGCTCAGACGACCCCGATGTGTGCCTGGCCTGCCAGGCAATCCCTACCAGTGCCATAACCCTGGACGCTTGATATGACCCAACAACAAGGTGAGACATGCTGATTATCGACGCCGAGTGCACACGCTCATCACTTCCGTTCGACAAACTGGTGTCCGCGCTGAAGACAGCGTTCTGCGAACCCGTGGAAGTACCGCTGCGACATAACCACAACATTGCGCCGAACTCCGAGTCACCTGGTTGCATGCTGTTGATGCCAGCCTGGAATCAGCAGGGTTTTCTCGGCATCAAGACCGTGACGATTTACCCGCAAAACGCCAGTAAAGGCCTGCCCGGCCTGCACTCGACTTACATGCTGCACAACGCAGAGACCGGCGCACCGCTGGCCTTGATCGACGGTAACGAAATCACCTCGCGACGCACCGCCGCCGCCTCGGCGCTGGCCGCATCGTTTCTGAGCCGCCCGGAGGCCAATTCGCTACTGGTAGTCGGCGCCGGACGTGTCGCCAGTCTGCTGGCCTACGCCTTTGCCTCGGTCCGGCCAATTCGCCAGGTAGCGGTGTGGGATATCAATCCGGCCCAGGCGGCAGCGCTGGTTGAGCAATTGCAGCGCGATGGCTTCGAAGCCTGGGTCGCTGACGACCTGGCAAGCGCATGCGCTCATGCCGACATCGTCACCTGCGCAACCCTCTCGACCTCACCGCTGATCCTGCGTGAGTGGTTGCGTGACGGCACGCACCTGGACCTCATCGGCGGCTTCACCCCGCAGATGCGCGAAACCGATGACCCCTGTTTCGCCGGTACGTCGGTGTTTGTCGATACCTATGAAGCGGTACTCAAGGCGGGCGACCTGCTTGCTCCAATGGCCAGCGGCGTACTGCGCGAAAGCGATATCCGCTCGAACCTGACCGGTCTGTGCCGAGGTGAGCACCCAGGACGTAAGACGACCGAAGAAATCACTGTATTCAAAGCGGTAGGCACGGCACTCGAAGATCTGGCCGCCGCGCAACTGGTTTACCTGCACCACTCAAAATAATTAGAAAGCCTCATCACTTTTGAAGCTGCCTGTCGCCCCGATACTTCAGGAAGACAACCATGAAAGAGTCTGTTCTACAAAAAAGTGACACAACAAAAGAAGACCTCGGTTTTTTCGAAAGAATTGCCGTCGGCGTTTCCAACTGGTCCGAGCGCTGGTTCCCCGACGCCTATGTCTTTGCAGCGGTTGCGGTGGTGCTGGTGGCCATTGGTTCGCTGTCCATCGGTGCCTCGGTCAAATCCGTGGCCGGAGCGTTTGGCGACGGTTACTGGAGCCTGATCCCCTTCACCATGCAAATGGCCCTGGTGGCGATATCCGGCTATGTGGTCGCGGTCTCCCCGCCTGCGGCAAAACTGATCGACAAGCTCGCTGCCCTGCCGAAAACCGCCCGTGGCGCAGTGACGTTCGTCGCGTTCATCAGCATGAGCATTTCGATGTTCAACTGGGCGATCAGTCTGATCCTCAGTGGCTTGCTGGTCAGGGCGATTGCCCGTCGCACCGGCTTGAAGATGGATTACCGCGCGGCCAGTGCTGCGGCTTATCTGGGTATGGGCGCAACGTGGGCGCTGGGCCTGAGTTCCGCTGCGGCGCAAATCCAGGCCAATCCCACCAGCCTGCCCAAGTCGATCCTCGACATCACTGGGGTGATTCCTTTTTCGGACACCATCTTCCTTTGGCAATCGCTGACCATGGCGGGCGTGCTGATCGTGGTGTCGATGCTAGTGGCCTGGTTCTCCACGCCAACCGAAGGCCGGGCGCGCACTGCTCAGGACATGGGTGTGGATTTGAGCGTTCCTGATGAGGTTGCTGACGGGCCGCGCCGTCCTGGCGAATGGCTTGAGTACAGCCCGCTGCTGACATTGCTGATCGTGGGTCTGGGCTCGATCTGGCTGTACAACGAGTTCACCACCAAGAACCCGATTTATGTGATCTCCGGGCTCAACACTTATAACTTCCTGTTCCTGATGCTGGGGATGCTGCTCAACTGGCGGCCAAAACGCTTCCTTGCGGCGATAGCCAGGTCCGTGCCATCGGTGGCGGGCGTGTTGATTCAGTTCCCGCTGTATGGCGCCATCGCGTTCATGATGACCAAAGCCGTGGGTGCCGATGGGGCCACCTTGTCTCATCATCTGGCTTCGGCGTTTGTTGCCGTGGCTGACAGCGATAGCTTTGCCGTGGTGATGGGCGTGTACTCGGCGGTGCTTGGTTTTCTGATCCCCTCCGGTGGTGGCAAGTGGATCATTGAAGCGCCTTATGTGATGCAGGCGGCCAATGAACTGAAGGTCAACCTGGGTTGGGCGGTGCAGGTCTACAACGCGGCCGAAGCCTTGCCAAACCTGATCAATCCATTCTGGATGCTGCCGCTGCTGGGCGTACTGGGTTTGAAGGCTCGGGATATCGTCGGTTTCACCTTCACCCAGTTGCTGGTGCATACGCCGCTGGTGCTGTTCATGCTCTGGGCGTTTTCCATGACATTGGGCTATACGCCGCCAGTCATGCCTACGCCTTGAAGGTGAAGCCCCCCGGCGTCGCGCTGTCTCGCAGCAAACCCGGCCCTGCAGGAGTGAGCTTGCTCGCGATGCGGTTTGTCAGTTGATACATCATCGACTGACCTGACGCTATCGCGAGCTCACTCCTACAGGTTTTGCGGTGGGTCTTAGAAAACACAGGACCTGTAGGAGCTGACCGAGGTTACGAGGGCTGCGAAAGCGGCTTGTCTGACACACCGATGTTCGCAGCCTTCGGCAGCTCCTACAGGTGATCACCGAATCCAGATCGGCAGCCTCCCCGTAACCCGGGAAGCTGAAACGGTTAATTAGCTCGAAATATCCGGTTACTTTGCGGAACTAGCGCGGCTGGCAGGCCCCTAACATGCCATGTCCGCAGCCTGGGCCATTGCGTCATCTGGCCGCCTTACTGTTCAACTTAAGGATTTCGCAGTGCCTTCAAGTATCTCCTCCCCAGCAACACCTGATCAGGGCGGGCAAGCGATGTCGCCTTCCAGGATGATCTTCATTTCCGTGCTGGTTGCCACCATGGGTGCGCTGGCCTTCGGTTATGACACCGGCATCATCGCCGGTGCGTTGCCGTTCATGACGCTGCCTTTATCAGAAGGCGGACTCGGCCTGACTGCGTTTACCGAGGGGCTGATCACCTCGTCGCTGATTGTCGGCGCAGCGTTCGGCTCCCTGGCCAGTGGTTACCTGTCTGATCGATTCGGCCGTCGCGTCACGCTGCGCGTGCTGTCTCTGCTATTTATTGCAGGCGCTCTGGCAACCGCCATTGCGCCTTCGGTGCCGATCATGGTCGCTGCGCGCTTCCTGCTTGGCATCGCGGTGGGTGGCGGCTCGGCCACTGTTCCGGTGTTCATTGCTGAAATCGCCGGCCCGAAAAAACGTGGCCGACTGGTGAGCCGCAACGAGCTGATGATTGTCAGTGGGCAACTCCTGGCTTACGTCCTCAGTGCCCTGCTCGCGGCATTGCTGAGCTCTTCGCATATCTGGCGCTACATGCTGGCTATCGCGATGATTCCTGGGGTGTTGCTGTTGGTGGGTACGTTCTTTGTGCCGCCGTCGCCACACTGGCTGGCCAGCAAAGGCCGCTTCGACGACGCCCAGGAGGTTCTCGAAAAACTGCGCGACACCCCCGAGGAAGCCAAAGCCGAAGTGGAGGAAATGAAGGAGCAGAAGGCTCACCAGCGCAAGCGCCCGCCGGTCTCCGAACTGTTGCGCCAAGGCTGGGTGATCAAGCTGCTGCTGATTGGTATCGGCCTGGGCTTCACCGCTCAGTTCACCGGTGTGAATGCCTTCATGTACTACACGCCGATCATTCTCAAAACCACTGGCATGGGCACCAATGCCGCACTGACCGCGACTATCGGCAACGGTGTGGTATCGGTGATCGCCACGCTGCTGGGTATCTGGGCGATTGGCCGTTACGGTCGCCGACATCTGCTGATGGCCGGTCTGGTAATGGTGGTCCTGGCCCAGGTTGCACTGGGTTGTGTGCTGACGTTCATGCCGCAGAACCTGACCCAGAGCTACGCCGCACTGGCCTGCATCCTGCTGTTTCTGTTGTTCATGCAAATGTGCATCGCACCGGTTTACTGGCTGCTGATGTCAGAGCTGTTTCCATCCCAGGTTCGCGGCTTGCTGACCGGCACCGCAGTCTCCATGCAGTGGCTGTTCAACGCGCTGGTAGCGTTCCTGTTCCCGATGGCGCTGGCTGCGTTGGGCAACCCGACGTTCTTCATCTTCGCGGTCATCAACGTCGGCTCGCTGTTGTTCGTGTACTTCTGCTTGCCGGAGACCAAAGGCAAGTCCCTTGAAGAAATCGAAAAACACATGAAGAAAGAACTGTAGACGCGCGCGCCACCCTGCCGGTCTAATTGTCACCGCGACCGGCACGGCGCGATGTACACGCAGCAGGTTCCCACTGAGTGGGTAACCTGCCACAACGTTTTTGCGAGGATTCATGACAGCGCCTGCTGACACTCAAAACACCAGCTGGGTCAGTGTCTGCACACTGGCAGTAGCTGCGTTTATCTTCATCACCACTGAATTCGCTCCGGTGGGTTTGCTGAGCGCCATCGCCAACAGTTTCGGCATGACGTCGGCACAAGTGGGGCCGATGCTCACGGTCTATGCCTGGACCGTGTCGCTGATGTCGCTGCCCATGATGTTGCTGACCCGTAACGTCGAGCGGCGCTTGCTGCTCAAAGTCGCCATCGGCGCGTTGATCGCCAGCCACATCGTGCTCAGCCTGTCGCCCAACTTCACCATGGTGGTGATCAGCCGGGTCTGCATTGCCCTGGCCCACTCGGTGTTCTGGTCGATTACCGCATCACTGGCCGTGCGCCTGGCACCTGAAGGCAATCGCGCGCGGGCCCTGAGTATTCTGGCCATGGGCTCATCCCTGGCGATGGTGCTGGGCATTCCGATTGGTCGGCTGCTGGGCGAAAGCATGGGCTGGCGCGCGACCTTTCTGGCGATTGCCGGTGTGGCGTGCCTGATCTGGATCCTGCTGGCCAAGAAACTGCCGCTGTTGCCCACCCAGAACAGCGGCAGCCTGACCAGTCTGCCGATCCTGTTCAAGCGCCCTGCCCTGGTGTCGCTGTACTGGATCACCGCTCTGGTGGTCACGGCCAACTTCACGGCCTACACCTACATCGAGTCGTTCGTGCAAAAGGTCGGCGGTTTCAGTGAAGGCACCACGACCTGGCTGTTGCTGCTGTTTGGTCTGGCCGGGCTTCTGGGTTCGATGGTGTTCAGCAAGCTGGATACGCGCTTCCCGAAAAACCTCACTGCCCTGGCGATCGGCTCGTTGTGCCTGTGCCTGGGCCTGATGTTCTGGGCTTCGTGGAGCATCTATACGCTGGTGGCAGTCTTCGCCTTGTGGGGCCTGGCGATGCTGTGTTTCAGCGTGCAGATGCAATCCCAGGTCATCAGTCTGGCGCCCGACGCCACTGACGTCGCCACCGCCCTGCACTCGGCGATTTATAACATCGGCATCGGCGGCGGCGCGCTGCTGGGCAGTATCGTGGTCCATCACCTGGGTTCTGCATGGGTCGGTTTTATCGGCGGTCTGGTAGCAGCCGTCGCCCTGGCCTTGTGCCTGTTCAACGCCCGACGCTTCGAGAAAGCGGCGAAGGCAGCAGCCGAAGAGGCCGCGCTACAGAGCTGAGAAACCGGCGGTTTAATCCAGATCCTTGCGCCGCTGACCGGCCGACACCGGGTAACCGAACAGATAACCCTGAAAATGCGAGCAGCCCTCAGCCTCAAGCTGGGCTTGCTGCTCCGGGGTTTCGACGCCCTCGGCGGTGACCTTGATCTGCAGGCTGTTACTCATGCCGGTGATGGCCCTGACGATCGACAATGCTTCGCGGCTTTGTCCCATGTCACGAACGAATGACTTGTCGATCTTGATCCGGTCGAACGAGAACGAGCGCAGATACCCCAGGGACGAGTAGCCCGTCCCAAAGTCATCCAGCGAGATACTGACCCCGAGCTGCTTGAGGTCTCGCAAAGTGCGGATATTTTCCTCGCTGTTTTCCAGCAGCACCGACTCGGTAATCTCCAACTCCAGACGATGGGCCTCAAGGCCCGAATCCGAAAGTGCCAGAGCAACCGTGTCCACCAGACCGGGCTTCTTGAATTGCACGGGTGACAGATTGACCGCCACGGTCTGCCCAGTGCCCCAGCTGGCCGCCTCGCGACATGCCAGGTTGAGGGCGCGGCTGCCGACTTCGTGAATCAGCCCGGTGTCTTCGGCGATGGGAATGAAGTCCATGGGCATGATCGTGCCTTTGCTCGGATGCTCCCAGCGCATCAAGGCTTCATAACCGGAAATGCGCTTGTCACGGGTATCGATGATCGGCTGGTAATGCAACTGCAACTGGCCCATGTGCAGGGCGGTGCGCAGGTCGGTTTCAATACTGCGACGGGTCCGGGCAGCGTCATTGAGCTCGGGGCGGAAATACTCATGGCGGTTGCGGCCGTTGCGCTTGGCTTCATACAGCGCCATGTCAGCGTACCCCAGGAGTTGCTGGGCAGACTCATGGTCATCCGGTGCCATGGAAATACCAATGCTGACCCCGACACTCAAACTGTGCCCCTCCACCGAAAACGGCGTGGTGAGCGCTTCGATGAGTCGTTTCGCAGTACTGCCCGCGGCTTCGTAATCCTCCAGTGCAGTCAGCACAATGGCGAATTCATCGCCGCCCAGCCTTGCCAGGGTATCGTGCTCGCGCAGTTCGCCGCGCAGCCGTTTGCCCAGCGCGCGAAGAAGCTTGTCGCCGAAGGCATGTCCCAGGGCATCGTTGATGTTCTTGAAATTGTCCAGGTCCAGACACAGCACGCCGATCAGTCTGCCCGTGTACAGATCACGCTCCAGGGCCTGGCTTAGCCGCTCGTTGAACAGAGTGCGATTGGGCAGACCGGTGAGCGCATCGTGATGGGCCATGTGCTGAATCTGCGCGTGAGCTGCCAGTTCGTCGGTCACGTCTTCTGCGACAAACAGCACGTAATTGGACTGGCCTTCCAGGTTCTTGCACAACAAGGCGCGACTGCGCAGCGTGCGATCCCCCGCAACCGTCGCGACCAGTGTTTCAGCCACTTGCACACCCGGACTGCGAAACACCCTTTCAACCTGCTGTTCAATGTACTGAGCAACGCTTGGTTGCAAAGACGCTCTGACCGTCTGCCCGACCATGCTTGCCTGCCGATTGCAAAACAGGCGCTGGGCTTGCTGATTGGCCAGCAGGACCCTTTTGGTGACGGCGTCCTGAACGATGACCGTGGCGGGAATATTGGAGATCACAGAATCCAGGAAGCGCGTCAGCGCGGTCATTTCCTTGCTGTACTGCTCGGCCAGTTCCTTGGCATTGACCAGCTCAAGCTCATAACGCCGCCGCTCACTGATGTCCTTGGTCACCTTGGCAAAACCGATCAGTTTGCCGTCTTCATCGTCATGGATCGCATCGATCACAACGCTGGTCCAGAACTGACTGCCGTCCTTGCGCTGGCGAATACCTTCGGCAGCAAAACGGCCGTGGCGACGGGCCGTTTCCAGACCTGCCTGGGGCAAGCCTTTGGCTCGGTCCTGGGGGGTATAGAACACCGAAAAATGCTGGCCGATGATTTCTTCTGCCTTGTAGCCCTTGGCCCGCTGCGCACCGATGTTCCAGTTCACCACATGCCCTTCGAGGTCGAGCATATAGATGGCGTAATCGGTAACGCCCTGCACCAGCAGCCGAAAGCGCCGTTCCTGCTCCAGCAGAGCAAGCTGTGCCTTACGCTGTTCGGTGCAGTCGCGGGTGATTTTGGCGAACCCCAGCAGCTCGCCCTCGTCATCGCGGATCGCATCGATGACCACATGAGCCCAGAATGTCGAACCGTCCTTGCGCACCCGCCAGCCTTCGTTCTCGAAACGCCCGGTCGTCCCGGCAACGTGCAGGTTTCTGTCCGGCAGCCCGGCGTCAATGTCCTCCCGAGTATAGAAAGCCGAGAAGTGCTGACCGACGATCTCCTTTGCCTTATAGCCCTTGGCTCGCTCCGCGCCGGGATTCCAGTTCACGACGATGCCCTCTGGGGTGAGCATGTAGATCGCGTAATCGACCACGCTCTGAATCAACTGGCGATACATCAGGTCGGAACTTTCAATAATCGGCATTACAGCGAACCTCAGACAAATTCAAGGCCGGCTATCCTTGGCAGTGGCAGGTTACAATCAGGTACTTTTGTTCTAGGTAGCATAATGCCACTTTTTTCAGCGGATGTGATATGAGACGCCGATTGCGCACAAGAAGTGGGCAATTATTCCCGGAAGGTGCAAGCGCAGCCCCTCTCCTGCCAGCGTTTAGCAGGCTTGCCAAATCCTGATACAAATATGAAAATGAGATTCATTACTAATAACTGATCTCAGGTTCACGCCATGTCCTCCGCCGATCCGTCGCTGCAACACGCGGTGCACACGCTGTATATGGACCATCATCGCTGGTTGTGCGGCTGGTTACGCAAACGGCTGGGCTGTGTCGATCATGCAGCGGATCTTGCCCAGGACACCTTCATCCGGGTACTGACCCAGCGCAAGGGGGCCGAACTTCGCGAGCCCCGCGCCTACCTCAGCACCGTGGCGCGCAGCCTGATGATCGACATGTTCCGGCGCCGGGCGCTTGAGCAGGCCTATCTCGAAACCCTCGCGGCACGCCCCGAACTACACGATGTGTCCCCTGAAACCCGATTTCTGATCGTCGAAGTGCTGGTGGAAATCGACCGGCTGCTCGATGGCCTTGGCGGGCGTACGCGGGAGATTTTCCTGATGGCCCAACTGGATGGGTTGAGCTACGTGGAAATCGGCCGGCAGCTGAATGTCTCGGTGAACACCGTCAAGAAACACGCGGCGCGGGCACTGACCCATTGCCTGCTGTCAGTGGAAGACTGAGCCTTGTCTATCGCTCAAACGCCAGACCGCGCCACCCTGGAAGCCGCCGCCCGCTGGTACGTCGAACTGCATTGCGAAGAGCTGAACGAAGCGACCCGCCAGGCCCATTGCAACTGGCTTGAGCTTGACCCCAGCCACCGGCAAGCCTGGGAACGTCTGGCCCGTTTGCAGGAAAAATTCGACAAGGTCACGCCGGGTATCGGCCGAGTGACCCTGTCCAGCGCTCGGGCCAAACGCCGCGAGGTGGTCAAGGTTCTGTCGGTCCTACTGGCCGCTGGTGCTGCGGGCGGCGTTGCCTGGCGGACCACGGATTTGCCGCTGTTGATGGCCGATCAACGCACCGGAGCCGGAGAACGGCGCCGTGTTCGGCTGGACGATGGCAGCCAGCTGCAAATGAACACCGCCACGTCGGTGGATATTCGCTACACCGCGCAACTGCGGGAGCTGCGCTTGCTCAGCGGCGAAATCCTGATTGAAACCGCAGCGGACGCCCAGGCCAGGCCCTTTATCGTCCACACCCATGACGGCAGTATCCGGGCGTTGGGCACTCGTTTTATCGTGCGTCGCGACGCCGACCTGACCCGGGTTTGCGTACTGGAGCATGCGGTCGAGATCCGCAACGGGCTCTCGACTGACGCTGTGCGCGTTACAGCCGGCCAACAATTGAGTTTCCGCGCCAATGCCATGGGCACTGTGCAGCGCGCCGAAGCTCAGGCGGATGCCTGGACCCGCGGCATATTGGTGGTCAACGACTGGCGCCTGGGGGATTTCATCGCCGAGTTGCAACGCTACCGCTCCGGCCACCTGGGTTTTGATCCAGGCATCGCCGGGCTGCGTATTTCCGGGGCATTTCATCTGGGCGATACCGACATCATCCTGGAGAACCTCACCACCACCCTGCCCGTGCGAATTCGCCGGTTCAGTCGGTTCTGGGTGAGTGTTGAGGCGGTTTGAACAGCCCGACCTGAGTTGCCCGGTCTTCCTGTAGGAGCTGCCGAAGGCTGCGAAGCAGTATTGCTGACACTGCGCCTTCGCAGCCTTCGGCAGCTCCTACAGTGATCGGCAGTCAATTTTTTCACCCGGGGTGTTGTCGATTCTCGATCTCATTCGACTTTGTAGATAAGAGGCGTACTCGACGCCGCAATCATCGCTACAGGGCGAAAAGGAAACCGCATGTCCCCGCGCAAGTCACCCATTGGAAATACGCTCATCAGCCGTGCACTGTTCGGCATGGTCTTGGCAGCCCCTTTTGCCACAGTGCTGATCACGCCCACTGCCTGGGCGCAAACCAGCGTTGAAACCGAATTCAACATCCCGGCCGGTCCCGTGAGTGCAGCGCTGGAGCAATTTGCTGCGACGGCGGGCGTCACGGTGTCCTTCGAACCCGATGCCGCTCGCGGACAAAAATCCCCTGGCTTGCGCGGCCGCCATTCCACAGACGCTGGCTTGCGGCAACTGCTGGCTGGCAGTCAGTTGCAGATAGTGCCCCATGCCAATGGCAGTTATTCGTTGCTGCCAAGAGCCGGTGATGCCTCGGCGGTGCAACTGGACGCGACCAGCATTTCGGGACGCTCTGTCGAATCCGCCGCAGGACCAGTAGACAGCTACGTGGCTACCCGCAGTTCATCCGGAACCAAGACCGATACCCCGCTGATCGAAGTTCCGCAATCCATCTCGGTGATTACCCGCAAACAGATGGATGCGCAGAGTTCGCAGACTGTGACTGAAGCGCTGCGCTACGTGCCCGGCGTCAAGGTTGAAGGCTATGGCCTGGACCCAAAAGGCTTTGACTGGTTGTTCATTCGCGGCTTCAACGGCCAGTCCACCAGCGACTACCTCAATGGCCTGCGCCAGCAGAACAACAGCTATGCGTTTTTCCGCAGCGAGCCTTACTCACTCGAACGCATCGATGTGGTCAAAGGTCCTTCGTCGACCCTGTTCGGTCAAGGCGATGCAGGCGGGATCATCAACCGCGTCAGCAAAAAGCCCGAAGCCAACCACGTCAACGAAGTGCAACTCTCAGCCGGCAGCCATGATCGGCGGCAAGGCCAGTTCGACCTCGGCGGCGCGCTGGGCGATGAGCAACATTTGCTTTACCGGGTGGTGGGATCCGTGCGCGACACCAACACCCAAGTGGACTATGACGACGGCCACGAACTGAAAGACGATCGCCTGTATATCGCGCCCTCCTTCACCTGGGCGCCAGACGAAGACACCAGCCTGACCCTGCTCAGTGATTTTCTGCGTGACCGTAACGGCGGCTCGCTGTTTGCGTACAGCACACCAGATGGTCACACCACCGACACGTTGATGGGTGACCACAGCTTCAACCATCTGAATCAGGATCAATACAGCTTCGGTTACGAGTTCCGTCATCGCCTGAACGACACCTGGGAGTTCCGTCAGAACGCTCGTTACGGCCAGGTCGACGTGATCTTCCAGAACCTGCTGCCGTTCAGTGTCGACACCAGTACGGGCAATACGATTCGTGGCGCCGACCGCTTCGATCAGCACATGAACGCCTTCAACCTGGACAACCAGCTTCAGGCTGACTTCGATACCGGGCCACTGACCCACAAACTGCTGATGGGCGCCGATTATTCGTGGCAGGATGCCGACGTCACCCGCTGGCGGATCCAGGGTCCGAACCTGAATATCTATGCCCCGCAGTACGGTCAGAGCGTGACCCGGCCAACGGCGGCAAACAGCATCAGCTCGATCAACTATGACCAGACCATCGAGCAGATCGGCGGCTATATTCAGGATCAGATCAAATTCGACGATCACTGGATCCTCACCGCAGGTGGCCGTTACGACTACGTGCACAACGATCTGGATAACCACGCTGGCGCATCCACCAATCAGAAAGACAACGCGTTCACCGGCCGCCTGGGGCTGACCTACCTGACGGAATTCGGCCTGGCGCCGTACATCAGCTATTCCGAGTCCTTCGCCCCCAATACCGGCCTGGACAGCAGCGGTCGTGCTTTCGACTCAAGCGAAGCGCGACAGTGGGAAGCGGGTTTGAAATACCAGCCAAACGACGCCCTGTTCATGACCCTGGCGGCCTACGACCTGACCAAGACCAATGCCCTGACCAATGAACTGGTCAACGGCGTCAGCACCGGGTTCTCGGTGGCCAATGGCGAGCAACAGTCCCGTGGCATCGAAGCCGAGATCAAAGCCAGACTGGATCAGAACTGGGACCTGGTGGCCTCCTACACCTACACCAAAGCCGAAATCACCAAGAGCACCCGTGGCGATGAAGGCAATCGTCCGGCCAACGTACCCAAACACATGGCGTCGGCCTGGCTGAGCTACACCTTTCACGACACCCTGCTCAACGGTCTGATGCTTGGCGGTGGCGCCCGTTATACCGGCGTGTTGTATGGCGACAACGCCAACTCGTACCACATCGACAATTACACCCTGTTCGATGCGGGCGCGAGCTACCCGATCAACAAGAACGTGACGGTCTCGCTCAATGCCCAGAACCTGCTGGACGAGAAATACGTCGCCACCTGTGATGACTCCTACGAGTGCTACCCGGGCCTGCGTCGTACCTTGCTGACCAGCGTCAAATATTCGTGGTGATGTAACCAACATTCTGTAGGAGCTGCCGAAGGCTGCGAATCGCTGTGTGACATCTAAAGCGTCTTCGCAGCCTTCGGCAGCTCTTACGGAACAGCCGACCTGTAATATTTTTGTTACACGCTGGTAGTAATGTGGCGTTTTGCTACTGGAAGAATAAGAAGTGATGCGCCTGTTTTCTTCCTCGCTGAGCCTGCTCCGGCTGCTGCTGGTCATCCTTTGCGCCGCCACTCTGGTGTTTCTGTGGGGATTGTTCCTCCAGCAGAAAGCCACGTCCGAGCATGAGGCGCTGGCAGCCAAAGCCGCCGAACATTTGAATCTTGCAACCATTGCAGCAGAAAACCTGCGTCAATTGGTTGATCGCGCCCAGGCCATTGGCAAAGTTGCACGCACCGACATCGAAGACCGCGATCAACGCAATTGGGGTCTGGTGCGCATGCTGGCCGAGGACCCGGTTCTCAAGCGCATGACCTTGTACAGCAAAGACGGGCGCCTGCTGTCCGGCACCCATGTCGATGAACCACAACAGCTGCCCGCCGACTGGCTGACACAACTTCAACAGCATTGCGCCCTGTACGGCCTCAAGCCGTTGTTGCCGGGATTGCCCAGTGCACAAACGGGCGCGTCATCACCCAACTGGCGCCTGCCGTTTCTGCTGCCGCTTACCGATGCATCTGCCCGGGAGCTCGACAGCGTGCTGCTGGTGCAACTGGACATCGGCTATCTGGCGGCCCTTTTCGAGCGCATTGATTTAGGCCGCAGCGGGATGATGCGGCTGCTCGACAGCGCGGGCCGGGAACGACTGCGCATCACCAACAGTGGCGTTGTCATTTCCGGAGCAGCGTTCAGCCCCGCGCTACCGGACAGTGGCCAGGAGGCCGGGGAAATCACTCAATACGCCGCCTCCGGTGAGTATCAAAGCCTGTACCGGCGCGTGGCAGCGCGCGGCTTCAGCGTGGTGGTCAGCCAGCAGCGCGACGAAATTCTGGCCTCTTCACGGCTGACCTACGAACGCCAGCTCTGGCTGAACCTGTGCATGACGGTGTTCATCCTCGGCAGCCTGATCTGGACCTTGCGGGTATTGCGCCGACGACAGGAAGCCTTCGGGGCACTGGAGCAGGCCCAGCAAATCAATCAGCAGTTGATCAGTCGCCTGGAAGACGAACATCGGCGCAGCAGCCATGCAGCGGCCACCGACCATTTGAGCGGCCTGCATAACCGCCGGCAGTTCATGGAAGTGGCGGCACAGGTCCTGACTCAGCAGCGCGGCAAGCGTCAATTGCTGGCCATCCTGTTCATCGACATGGACCGCTTCAAGTCGATCAACGACTCACTGGGCCATCGCACCGGTGACCTGCTGTTGCAGGCGGTCGCTGGTCGTATCAACCGCATGCTGGAACCAGACGATGAAGCCGCCCGCTTTGGTGGCGACGAGTTTGTCGTGCTGCTGGCAGGCGAACGCACCGAAGAACAGATTGATACCTGGGCGCGCACCCTGGTGGAAAAACTGTCGGCGATCTACTCCCTCGAAGAACACGAACTGAGCACCAGCCCCAGCGTGGGCGTCAGCATCTGCCCCCGCGATGGTCAAGACATCGAAGAAATGATTCGCTGCGCGGATGCCGCCATGTACTCCGCCAAACGTTCGGGTCGCGGCCAGTATCGGTTTTTCGATCCTTCGCTGAACGTCTCGGACATCAAAGAATTCATCCTCGAACAGGCCTTTAACGGTGCCTTGAGCGACCGCCAGTTTGTGCTCCACTATCAGCCGCTCATCCGCCTGGATTCCATGCTGGTGGAAAGCTACGAGGCGCTGGTGCGCTGGCAGCATCCTGAGTTTGGCTTGCTCTATCCGGACCAGTTCATTTCCCTGGCCGAGCGCAGCGGCTTCATCGTGGCCCTGGGCTGGGAAGTATTGCGTCTGGCATGTGAAGACCTGGCCTCATGGCAAGCGCGAGGCGTCGACTCAAGACTGGCGATCAACATCTCGGCCATCCAGTTGCGCCAGGCGGACTTCAGCGAAAAACTGCTGAGCGAGCTCAAGCGCTACAACGTCCAGCCCCAACGGCTGGAACTGGAGATTACCGAGACCTCAGTGCTGGATCATGAGGGCCACGGGATCGAACACCTGCAACGTCTGCGCGAGGCGGGCCTGGCCATCAGCCTTGACGATTTCGGCCAGGGCTATGCGGGCTTTGCTCACCTGCAATCGCTGCCGCTGACCAAGTTGAAGATCGACCGCGCCGTGATTGCGCCGTTGTCCAACAGCCCTGACGACAACCCCATCGTGGCCTCCACCATCATCCTCGCCAAGCGTCTGGGCCTGGAGGTAGTCGCCGAGGGCGTGGAAACACGCGAGCAACTCATCTGCCTGAAACTGGCCGGTTGCGACATGGTGCAGGGCTACCATTTCAGCCGGCCAATGTCCGCTCAGCAGCTCAACGAATACGCCCCTTTTATCAACGCGATGGATACCGCATGCGCCGAGCAAACTGGCTAACCGGACTTTTGACCACGTCATTGATGACAACGGTGCTGACAACGTCTGTACAGGCCCAATGCATCCAACGCGGCCTGCGCGTTGCGATCATCCCCAATACCACCAAGCCGCTGGAAGTGCTGCGCCGGGAATACCAGCCGCTCCTGGAAAGGTTGAGCGACTCATTGCATATGCCGGTGGATCTGGTTCCCACCTCCTCATCCTATGAGAGCGTGATCGACGCAGTGGTTTCCGGAGGAGCCGACATTGCCTGGCTCGGCCCTGCTTCCTACGTAATGGCCAGTCAACGGGATCCTCGTGTAGAACCGTTCGCCAGCCTGACCATCAGCCCAGGCTATTTCACGCCGGCAGGCAACCATTACCAGTCATTGCTGCTGACCCGACGGGGAACCTTCGACCAAGTCCAAGCCTTGCGCGGCGCCCAGGTCGCACTCAGTGATCCGGCCAGCACCTCAGGCAGCGTGGTGCCCAACTTTGAGTTTTCAGCAAAGGTCAGCCAGCCCCTGACCCGGTTTTTCAGTTCGGTGGTGTACGCAGGCTCCCACAGCAAGGCTTTGGATGCGTTACTCGATAGCAGAGTGGACGCTGCGTTCGTGGCCAGCGTTGAGGTCGATGCTTACCTGAACAACGGGCGAATCAAACGCGATACGTTCGACGTCCTGTGGCGCTCGGACCCCATCTACTATTCGCCTTATGTGTTCAGCGGCACCCTCTGCCCGGAGTTGAAGGACCAGATCCGCACGGCCATGTTCAGCAACCAGAGCGGCCTGTCCGCCTTCCTGAAATCCCAGGAAGCCACCGGCCTGGTCCCGGTGAGCCAGGCGCAATACGAGTCGTTGTTACGGATGATGCAGGCGCGTTGATGAGGTAGGAGCCAACTTGTTGGCAAGGGCGTCGGACCTGCAAACACAGGAACATCGCTCGCGAACAAGTTCGCACGGGTTTGGCGATCCCCTGTAGGAGCTGCCGAAGGCTGCGAATGGGCCGTGTCAGGCAAAATGCTTTCGCAGCCTTCGGCAGCTCCTACAGAAAGCGAGTGATGTGTTTTGAAGGAAGAAGGCACAAAGCCCTGCGCGTCGCTATCGACGCACAGGGTTCTTTACAGCATCAGGCGATGGCGTCCCAAGGACGGTCGCCCTTGTCGTCCTTGATGCGGGTCGGCAGACCCATGACGTCAAGCAGCTTGAGGAACGGCTCGGCTGGCAGTTCTTCAACGTTGGCCATGCGTTGCACGTCCCACTCCCCACGGGCAACCAGCAGGGCTGCGGCCACCGGCGGTACGCCAGCGGTGTAGGAAATGCCCTGGCTGTCGGTTTCAGCGTAGGCTTCTTCGTGGTCGGCAACGTTGTAGATGAACAGCTCATGGGGCTGACCATCACGAGTGCCTTTGACCAGATCACCGATGCAGGTCTTGCCGGTGTAGCCCGGTGCCAGCGACGAAGGATCCGGCAGCACAGCCTTGACCACTTTCAACGGAACGATTTCCACGCCTTCAGCGGTCTTGACCGGCTTCTCGGAAAGCAGGCCCAGCGTGTTCAGCACAGTGAAGACGTTGATGTAGTGCTCGCCGAAACTCATCCAGAACCGCACGTTCGGCACGCCCAGGTTCTTGGACAGCGAGTGCACTTCATCGTGACCGGTCAGGTACAGGTTCTGCGAACCCACTACCGGCAGATCATCGGTGCGTTTGACTTCGAACATGCTGTTGGTGGTCCACTGGCTGTTCTGCCAGCTGTACACCTGCCCGGTGAATTCACGGAAGTTGATTTCGGGATCGAAGTTGGTCGCGAAATACTTGCCGTGTGATCCCGCATTGACGTCGAGGATGTCGATGGAGTCAATGCGGTCGAAATGCTTTTGTTGCGCCAGTGCGGCATAGGCGTTAACGACGCCAGGGTCGAAACCCACACCGAGAATGGCGGTGATGTTCTTCTGTTGACACTCTTCGAGGTGTTTCCACTCGTAGTTGCCGTACCACGGCGGCGTCTCACAGATCTTGCCTGGCTCTTCGTGGATGGCGGTGTCCAGATAGGCAACGCCGGTATCGATGCAGGCACGCAGCACCGACATATTAAGGAACGATGAACCTACGTTGATGACGATTTGCGATTCAGTCTCGAGGATCAGCGCCTTGGTCGCTTCGATTTCCAGTGCATTGAGCGTGAAGGCTTTGATATCGGCGGGCTGCTTGAGGCTACCCTTGGCCTTGACGCTGTCGATGATGGCCTGGCACTTGGAGATGTTGCGCGACGCGATGGCAATACGACCGAGTTCGTCGTTGTGCTGCGCGCACTTGTGGGCCACCACCTTGGCGACACCTCCTGCACCAATGATAAGAACGTTCTTCTTCAATTCCTTACTTCTCCTCACTACGCCAGCTTACGAAAGGCTGGACAGGTAATCGTCAAAACCAAACTCACGAACCACCTCGACAGTACCGTCGAGTTGTTTCACTACGATGGACGGCATTTTCAGACCGTTGAACCAGTTCTTCTTGACCATGGTGTAGCCCGCTGCGTCAACAAACGACAGCCGATCGCCAATCGCCAGGGGTGCCAGGAATTGATACTCGCCGAAGATATCACCGGCCAGACACGACTTGCCGCAGATCATGTACGTGTGCTCACCCTCGCTGGGTGCCAGCTTGGCGTTCAGGCGGTAGATCAACAGGTCCAGCATGTGAGCTTCGATGGAGCTGTCCACTACTGCCAGATGCTTGCCGTTATAAAGAGTGTCGAGCACGGTGACTTCAAGAGAAGCGCTCTGGGTAATCGCCGCTTCGCCTGGCTCCAGATAGACCTGCACGCCGTACTTCTGCGAGAAGGCCTTGAGGCGCGCGCAGAACTCGTCCAGCGCGTAGCCTTCACCGGTGAAATGAATGCCGCCGCCGAGGCTGACCCATTCCACTTTGTGCAGCAAGTGACCGAAACGTTCTTCGATAGTACCCAGCATCTGGTCGAACAGGCCGAAATCACCGTTCTCGCAGTTGTTGTGGAACATGAAGCCGGAAATCTGACCGATGACTTCTTCGACCTTGACCGGATCCCATTCGCCCAGACGGCTGAACGGACGCGCCGGGTCTGCCAGCAGGTAGTCGGAGCTGCTCACTTGCGGGTTGACCCGCAGACCGCGCACTTTGCCTGCGGACGCGTCGGCAAAGCGCTGCAACTGGCCGATGGAGTTGAAGATGATCTTGTCGCAGTTCTCGAGCATTTCCTCGATTTCGTCGTCAGCCCAGGCGACGCTGTAGGCGTGGGTCTCGCCAGCAAATTTCTGGCGGCCGAGCTTGAGTTCGTAGAGCGACGACGAGGTGGTGCCGTCCATGTACTGTTGCATCAGGTCGAATACCGACCAGGTAGCAAAGCACTTGAGCGCCAGCAGAGCCTTGGCCCCGGAGTGTTCGCGCACGTAGGCGATCTTCTCCATGTTGGTCAGGAGCTTCTGTTTATCGATCAGGTAGTACGGCGTTTTGATCATTTCGACGCCTCCGGCAAGGTCGGCCAAAAAAAGGACACGCATTGTGCCTTCACTAAGGGGCGTTCTCAATGAGTTTCCGCCCCGCGTACGGATGGTCCGCTGGCACGGGCGGTGCCGGGAGATTAAGCAGGTGGGAGGTTACGCTTTTATGACAGTTGTGATTTGAGGGGGTTGAGACGGTGTGTGTTTACGCAACTTTAAGTCTGGATGTGGGTGTGGGTGTGGGTGCATATCCATTACCTCGGTAACGGCCACCTATGGTTCCGCTTTTACAGCGGGTCACTTTTGGCAAACGCCCCAAAAGTAACCAAAAGGTCTGTGCCCCACCACTCGGTCCCTCGCCTAGGCTCGGCATGCCCAGAATTCGACATTGAGGTGTGGGGCCGCCGCGAAGGGCCATCCCTGGCCCAGCGCGGCTAAACCGGCATCCTTGCCGGTTTGCCCCACACCTCAACATCGAATTCCGGCCAGCGTGGTTTGACGGGGCGCTTAGGATCAAAAGCCAGATCAACAGCAGATCAATAGCAGATCAACAGCAAGATCAACCGCAGAACCGGATCCCTGTAGGAGCCAACTTGTTGGCGAGACATTGGACCTGCGTTCCACGGAATATCGCCTCGCGAACAAGTTCGCTCCTACAGTTGAAATGTGAACTCGCGAATCGCTTTCGCAGCCTTCGGCAGCTCCTACAGGGTTGGCGTTTTTTCAGGCATTTCACGGACCTGTAGGAGCTGACCGAGGTTACGAGGGCTGCGATGGCGGTGGATCAGGCACACCGCGTAATCGTTCATCATCCGAGTGCGGCCCAGACCAAGCGCGCTACAGAAAATCTGCGATTCCATCGGAGCGAGCTTTTGATTTGGCTTTTGATCTTAGGCGCCCCGTCAAACCACGCTGGCCGGAAGCCGATATTGATTCGGCGGGGCGCCCTTGATTGAAAAGCAGGGCATGGACGCCGGTTTAGCCGCGCTGGGCCAGGGATGGCCCTTCGCGGCGGCCCGCCGAATCAATGTCGGATTCCGGGTATGCCGAGCCTAGGCGAGGCACCGAGTGGTGGGGCAAGAGCGTTTTGCTTACTTTTGACTGGGCCGACATTCCGGCTTCAAAAGTGAGGCGCCGTAAGGGCGCAACCATAATCAGCCGTTTCCGCAGTAACGGATATGTACACAAGGCCACCCTATTCCCCCCCACCCCCCGGACGATAAAGCACCCACCGATAACACAGCACGCAAATCATCCAGTCAAACAACAACGTCCAGATGTTATGAGAAAGAAAATGCGCGCCCTGAAGCATACGGCCGATAGAGAAAATCACCCCCAGCCCAAGCGCTACACCAAGGGCAACGCGCGCAGCACGGGGATGGCGGTCGCGCAAGGCAAAGAACAAAGCCAGCAGCGAGAAACCGGTAGAGGCATGACCGCCGGGCCAGCAACGCCCAGGCTTGAGGGTTTCGGCTCGCGCATCCAACAACGGCGTGAAGGTCTCTTCGCCACCGAATTCACTCAGGCTCCAGGGACACTGCACAGCAGTCAGGGCCTTGAGCGGCGTGATGATCGCGGTACTGAGCCCCATGGCCAGCACCACATAACCCAAGGTGCGACGCCATTCGCGCAACTTCGGCAAGAACAGGCTGGCCAGAAACCCCATCACGACCAGCACGCTAAACAGAATCACCACCTGTTTGGCGCGATCATGCAGGATGTTCTCCAGCCAGTAACTCTTATGCCCGATAAACCCCACACCGGGCAGGTACATTTTCTCGGCGATCGCGAAATCCAGCCCCGCAGGATCCAGCCACAGCAGCAAGCCCATTATCAGCAACGGAAAGCCCAGCCAAAGCCGGAAATCAAAAGGACGAGAGGCAGGAAGCGGTGTTGCGATAGCCATGGACAGGCTCCGATAGGTGTTACAGGTTCAATATGAGCGCTGGCGTTGGGCGCGTTCTGCAGCCGTCGGCCATCGGTTAAAAGAGCGCGATGATAAATCGGCAAGCTGTAGTTGAGCAGTGAAAACGATGTGAAAAATTAGTAGTGAATGTTTGTTCAGGCTTTATTCAGATAAGTGCAGGAGTGGACGAGTAATCTCCCGGAAAAAACGCACTCTCACTTTTTCCTTGCACGGTTTTCACAAAAAATTTATGGCCGCCTGCCTAAAGTCCGCTCCATTGGAGATGGCGCCGTGTTTGCCAAGCCGTCAGCGCTCCGCAACTTTACGCAAGTAGACTCTCTATGCTCAACCGCAAAGTCGTTCGCCCTGAACTTGTGACCGTCCTGGCCAGCGCCTTCCTGTTGCTCGGTTTCAACTCTATCCTGTGGAAACACCTGTTCGCCATTACCGACACCAGTCGCGCAGGATTGATGTTGAGCATCGCCTTCGGGGTGATGATTTTTTGTGTATTTAATATCGCCCTTACTTTCTTAGCTTTTCAGAAAACTTTTAAACCGACGCTGATCACGTTGTTCATGATCAGCGCCGGTGTTGCTTACTTCATGAATCAATATGGGGTACTGATCGACATTGGTATGCTGCGCAACTTTGCGGAAACCAATGCCACTGAGGTCCGGGATTTACTGTCCCCCAAACTGTTTATCTATATCGGTCTGCTGGGTGTGTTGCCTTCATTCCTGTTGTGGAAGACCCCTGTCCATTACCGACGTCTGCACCGTGAGCTGATCAGCAAAACCCTGGTCAGTGTCACCTGTGCCGCCGTGATTGCCGGATGCGCCCTGCTCAATTATCAGGGGTTGTCATCGTTGTTTCGTAACCACCACGAATTGCGCCTGATGGTGGTGCCCAGTAATTACCTGGCTGCGTCGGCCGGGTATTTGCGGGAACAAGTGGTGACCGCCCAGAAGCCTTTTCTGAAAATAGGTGAGGACGCGAAACTCGCTGGCGACTGGGCCCAGCATCCTCATAAGTCCCTTACCGTGTTGGTGGTAGGTGAAAGTGCTCGGGCCGAGAACTTCGGGATTCTGGGTTACAACCGGGATACGACGCCTGAGTTGCAGAAAGAAGAAGGCTTGCTGTCTTTTACCGACGTCCACTCCTGCGGCACGGAAACAGCCGTGTCGGTGCCGTGCATGTTTTCCAATATGGGTCGCAAGGATTACAACGCCACCACCGTAAAAAGCCAGGAAGGTTTGCTTGACGTGCTCAAGCGTGCGGGTCTTGAGGTGATCTGGCGTGACAACCAGTCCGGCTGCAAAGGCACTTGCGACCGGGTCACGCTGCAGGACGTGAGTAATCTGAAAGATCCACAACTGTGTGCAAACAACGAATGCAGGGATGAAATTCTCTTGCAGGGCTTGCAGAACTTTATTGATCACCTGGATAAAGACACTGTTCTGGTACTTCACCAGATGGGCAGCCACGGCCCTGAATACTTCAAGCGTTATCCACAGGCATTCGAGAAGTTCACGCCTGTCTGCCAAAGCAATGCCCTGGATAATTGCAGCCGAGAAAGCATCGTCAACGGCTATGACAACACCCTGTTATATACCGACCATGTGCTGGCCAGCCTGATTGATATCCTGCGCAGCAATCAGGACAAAGTAGACACCGGCATGTTGTACATCTCCGATCACGGCGAATCCCTGGGGGAGTACAACCTGTTTCTGCATGGCACCCCTTACCTGCTGGCTCCCGACCAACAAAAACATGTACCCATGTTCGCCTGGTTTTCCGACAGCTATCAGCAGTCGTTTGCCGTCGATACCGACTGTATGAAAAACAGGCGTGATGCCGCGCTCAGCCAAGACAATCTGTTTCATTCGATGCTCGGTTTACTGAAGGTCCTTACCAAGGTCTACGATCCGGCCCTCGATATGTTTGCGGGCTGCCGAGGGGCAAATGAGGGCGCGACGCTGGCTGGCAAGTGACGCCTGACAGACTGGCTGGGTTATCCTTGCTCGCCGCCACCTCGTAGACGTCACTTATTCAACGCACCGTGCATGGAGTCAGCACTTGTCCTCCCCTTCTGCCCTGACAACCAATGCCACGCCACTGATTGAAACCCGACTGCTCAGCCGCATGGATCACAGCGCCACGATCCAGCTTCTGCAGCCCACCGATTTCACACTCAGCTCCGGTGACAGAGTGGCCATCACCGGCTCGTCCGGGTCTGGTAAAAGCGTGTTCTTGCGCACGCTGGCGCTGCTTGACGCGCCCAGTTCCGGGGAAATTCTCTGGCACCAGCGCCGGGTCGACAACGACTGCATCCCCCAGTACCGCAGCCGCGTCTGCTATATCGCGCAACGTCCGTCGCTGATCGAAGGCAGCGTTGAAGATAACCTGCGTTTTCCTTACAGCCTGAAAACCCTGAAACAACAGCGCTTTGACATTGAACAGGCCAAAAGCCTGCTGCGCCAGGCGGGCAAGCAGGCCAATTTTCTGGACAAGTCCGCCAGCGATCTTTCCGGCGGCGAAGCCCAGGTGGTGTCCTTGATTCGCGCCATTCAGCTGGACCCTGAGGTTCTGCTGCTGGACGAACCCACCGCAGCACTGGACCCGCAGTCCTCACGCGAGGTGGAAATGCTGGTCACGGCCTGGTTCAACCACGACAACGCATCGTCGCGGGCTTACATCTGGGTCTCCCACGATCATGATCAGGCACAGCGCATGAGTAACATCCGCCTGCACATGCAGGCAGGTGTACTTACCGAGCGGGGCATCCAATGAATTATCAAAGCCTGTCGGCCGCCGACATTGCCATCGCCGCGTGCCTGATTCTGGTCAATGGCGCGCTGTCCCTGGGTTTGAAACTGGGGCTGGAGCGCCAACTGATCTGGGCCGCAATCCGCACCGTGGTCCAACTGCTCGCCATCGGCTACATACTCGGCTGGGTGTTCGAGTTTGCTTACTGGTACGTGGTGCTGCCGTTGATGTGCCTGATGACCCTGATCGCCGGTTTTTCCGCCGCCGGCCGTGGCAAGCGCACCTACGCCGGGCGCCGTCTGGACAGTGTCGTTTCGGTATGGGGCAGTTCATGGCTGGTGGCGGCCATTGGCCTGCTGGTGGTGATCCGGATCGAGCCCTGGTACGAACCGCAGTACGCGATTCCAATCCTCGGCATGATTCTGGGCAACACCCTGACCGGCGTTTCTCTGGGAATCGAGCGCATGATGCAGGAACTTTCATCAGGGCGCAGCACCGTCGAAATGATCCTGGCGCTGGGCGGATCGCGCTGGGAAGCGGCGCAAATGGCTGCTCGACAAGCCGTCAGGGCGGGCATGACACCGACCTTGAACCAGATGACGGTGGTGGGCATCGTCAGTTTGCCGGGCATGATGACCGGCCAGGTGCTGGCGGGCCAGTCACCTGCCGAAGCGGTGCGTTATCAGATCGTGATCATGTTCCTGATCGCAGCCTCCTCTGCCCTGGGCACGGTAGGTGCGGTACTGCTGACCTACAGGCGGCTGTTTTCGGCGGACCACAGGTTCATGATGCATAAGTTGATACACCGCTGAAAAAGCCATTTCGCGAACCTGTAGGAGCTGCCGAAGGCTGCGAAAGCGATTCATCTGACACAAAGCCATTCGCAGCCTTCGGCAGCTCCTACAGGTCACATGTTGGACCTAACTGGCCCTCAGCCTGTCCCATCCTCACACATCATCCAAATAACGGAGGTTCGCCATGAGCAAAGCCCCTTACGTTCCACCCAAGGTCTGGAAGAACGAAGCACCGTCTGGTGGCTCGTTTGCCAGTATCAATCGGCCTGTCGCCGGCCCGACCCATGAAAAAACATTGCCGGTCGGCAAGCACCCCTTTCAGCTTTATTCCCTGGCGACGCCCAATGGCGTGAAGGTCACGATCCTGCTGGAAGAGCTTTTGGCATTGGGGCACAGCGGCGCCGAATACGATGCGTGGCTGATCCGTATCAACGAGGGCGACCAGTTCTCCAGCGGCTTTGTCGAGGTCAATCCCAACTCGAAAATCCCGGCCCTGCTGGACCGTAGTGCACAACCCGAGATTCGCGTTTTCGAGTCTGGTTCGATCCTGCTGTATCTGGCCGAGAAGTTTGGCGAGTTGCTGCCCGCCGATCCTGCCGGGCGTACCGAAACCCTGAACTGGCTGTTCTGGCAGATGGGCGCGGCGCCTTATCTGGGGGGTGGCTTTGGCCATTTCTATGCCTACGCGCCAGAGAAAATCGAGTACGCCATCAATCGCTTCACGATGGAAGCCAAGCGTCAGCTGGACGTGCTTGAACAACGCCTGAGCCAAAGCCCGTATTTGGGCGGCGACAGCTACACCATCGCCGACATCGCGGTCTGGCCTTGGTACGGCGAACTGGTGCGGGGCAATTTGTACTCGGCAGCCGAATTCCTGGCGGTCGATGAATACCCCCACGTGCAACGCTGGGCAGAAGAAATCGCCAAGCGCCCTGCAGTGATCCGCGGCAAAAAGGTCAACCGCACCTGGGGCGATGAATCCGGGCAGTTACCAGAAAGGCATCAGGCGTCTGATCTGGATTGATGAGCCCCCTGCGGGAGCAGTGCCTGATCTGGAAAAACGATAACGCGGCGAACACGACATACCGCGTCGCCTGATTCGCGGGCAAGCACCGCTCCCACAGCCTGATCCCGTTGGAGCGAAGCTTGCTCGCGAAGAACGATAATGCGGTCTACCTGACATACCGCGTTGCCTTATCGCGGGCAAGCACCGCTCCCACAGACTGATCCCCGTTGGAGCGAAGCTTGCTCGCGAAGAACGATAATGCGGTCTACCTGACATACCGCGTCGCCGTATCGCGGGCAAGCATCGCTCCCACCTCAGCCCTCCGAACTGATCCGCTTTTTCGCCGCCTGATTGAGGCTGTTTCCAGCGCAGATTCTGGTCCATGATGCGCGCTCACTCGCGCAGACATCGCCTATGAAACGCTACGAAAAATTCGCCGACGACATCGCTGAAATGATCCGCAGCGGCATGCTGGCACCCGGCGAAAAAGTGCCTTCCGTGAGGCTGGCCAGTCGTACGTATGCGGTCAGCCCTTCAACGGTATTCAAGGCGTATTACCTGCTGGAAGACAAAGGCCTGATTCAGGCCCGGGCGCGTTCGGGGTATTTCGTGCGCGAATATTCCCCCAGCAGCATGGTCGAGCCTGAACTGGTCAGGCACGTCAGCGAAGGCACGGATGTGGATGTCAGCGAGTTGATCTTCTCGGTGCTGGCCTCCCTCAAGGACCCGGAAACGGTCCCGTTCGGCTCGGCGTTTCCCAGCCCCTGGCTTTATCCCCTGCCCCGCCTGGCGCGATCCATGGCAACCGCGGTGCGCGAGATGTCGCCAGCGGCCATCGTCAGCGACATGACCACCGGCAACCCCGAGCTGCGCCGCCAGATTGCCCTGCGTTACATGATCGGCGGCGTGCGTTTGCCCGCCAATGAATTGGTGATCACCAATGGGGCGATGGAGGCGTTAAACCTGTGCCTGCAATGCGTCACTCAACCTGGCGATCTGGTTGCTATCGAAGCCCCGGCCTTCTATGCCTGCCTTCAGGTATTGGAACGGCTGAAACTCAAAGCCGTCGAGATTCCCGTTCACCCCCGCGATGGCGTGGACCTGCTGTCCCTGCAAGACAGTCTGGAACGCTTGCCGATCAAGGCCTGCTGGTTCATGAGCAGCCTGCAGAACCCGTTGGGCGCCAGCATGACGCAGGAAAAAAAAGTCATGCTTTACGAGTTGCTGGCCAACCATGACATTCCGCTGATCGAAGACGATGTCTATTCCGAGCTGTATTTCGGCACTCGGGCGCCCAATCCGATCAAAAGCCTGGATCGCCATGGTCTGGTGATGCATTGCGGTTCGTTCTCGAAGAACCTTGCGCCGGGCTATCGGGTTGGCTGGGTGGCGGGCGGGCGCTATACCGAACAGATCAATCGCCTGAAGCTGATGACCACGATTTCACCTTCGGTTCCGGCACAGGCCGCTATCGCCGATTACCTCAAACACGGCGGCTACGATCGACATCTCAGGAAATTGCGCGACACCCTGGAGCTGCAACAAGGCGCCATGCTGGCCGCCGCGACCCGTTACTTCCCCGCGAACACACGCGTCACCAAGCCCGCCGGTGGTTACTTCCTGTGGTTCGAATTCCCGGAACAGGTGGATTCCCTGCAACTGTTTCAACTGGCGTTGGCGCAAGGGATAAGCCTTGCACCCGGCCCCATCTTCTCCGCCAGTCAGCGCTTTCAGAACTGTGCGAGGCTCAATTATGGCTACCCTTGGGATGAACGAAGTGAGCAGGCCATGGCCATGCTGGGGCGTATTCTTGCTTCGTTCTGACCGGCGTTACGCGTTGAGCAGATACTCTTTATAGAAAGCCAGGGTCGCGAGGTTTTTGTCTTTGGCTTCGAACATGATGTCGAAGCGATCGAGAAACTGCAGCGCATAGCGGTTGGTCCAGCGATTCCACATTTGCAGGCTGTGACCGTACAAGTCGCGCTTGGAAACCACCGTCAGCAGTGCCTCCATTTCCAGTTTCATATCTTCGCTAAAACCCAGCGTCTGCAGATGCTCCGGCGGCTGCGAGTAATGCATCGCGGGTCGCACTCCGCGCCAGCTTTCGATGATGCGTGCAACCCGAGGAGAGTCGGGCGCGATGTAGTCGTTCTCGTGGATCCAGCAGTGGTGAATATCCAGCACCACCGGTGCCAGATCAGCCAGTTGCAAACAGTCATCAACGCCGTACGTCTTTTCATCGTTTTCAAACGTGATGCAGTTGCGCGCCACCGCTGACAGCCGAGGCCAGATGGCGCGAATACCCTCCCCGCCCAGGCGGCCCGCGATGTGCAGGTTGCACTTGAAGTCCTGAAATTGAACGCCGTAGCCCATCATTCGGATCATGTCGGCGTGGTACTCGAACTCGGCAATGCTGTTCTCCACAACCTCCGGCCTGTCTGAACCGAGCACGCAGTACTGGCCGGGATGAAATGACAGGCGGATATCCAGTGAGCGTGCCAGGGCGCCGATGGCCGCGAACCCGTCGCTCAATTGCAACGCGATGACCGGATCCTGATAGAAGTCGCGGACTTTGGGGTGGCTGTAGAACGGCAGTAAATCACTGCTCAGGCGCAGCATTCGCAAGGTAGGCGGTAGCTCGGCGACGTACTTCAGCAAGCGCAACTGCGCCGCGAGGTTATGGGTGACCACCTCAACCAGTTTGTCCCTGGCGACGTTAGCGGCGACGCCGTCCATCCAGCGCAAGGTGGTGGTCCGTGGATTGAGCGGGCTTTCGATCGACTTCAGCTCGCTGAGCGACAGGTCACGAATGGGGTGCCGATACTGGCAAGCAAAGCCGATCCGGGGATGGGTCATGGAAATCCTGGTACTCAATGTTGGCAAGGTGAGTATCTAGACAATCCGCTCACCGAGTCATCCCTTTGATGCGCGAATCGCAAGACAGCGCGCTCTCGCAGCAATATCGCGTGCAAGCCTCGCAGACTGGATCACCTGAGTTTGTAGGAGCGCGCTTGCCCGCGATTGCGGTGGATCAGACGATGATTTTCTGACTGGACCACTGTTATCGCGGGCAAGCGCGCTCCTACCGAAAAGCATTCCAGTCCGAACGCTGTTCATGGTTGCAAAGCGCCGACCGGCATCCTGACTGGCGTGAGGCTTGCAGAGGACGACTGCAACTGCACCGCGCGACATTATTCTGACGGTGCAGCACTTATGAAGCTCAAGGACGCAGCGATGCGCCGGATATTTTTTCAGGAGATGTACCGTGTCAACTCTTAGTGAAATCGCAGCGAACCACGCGAACACCGCTAAAGCACTGGAAGCAAAATCGGCCATGATGCGCGGGCTATGCTCCAGCGCCCCACAAGTCTTTGAACGTCTGAATGATCTCCCGACGGCCCAAACCGCTGAGCAGATCGCCCCACACACCTTCGCGGTGTCCAACGACAGCCTGGGAGCGCAGGCCGTCAGTCTTTCGTACTGATGTGGACGAAGCGGATATGAAAGACGCCGTGATCGACCAACCCCTCACGGCGCGAGAGGTCTGTCAGGTGCTGCGTGATATTGCGCTGCAAACCCGAGTCATGCGCCGGGTCGAGACACAGGCGTCGGCGTCGACGCTTGAGCAGACGGTCACCATTGAGGTAGACGGCTGGGTGCTCGATCTCTCCACCGCCGATGGCGCATTGGCGTATTGCCAATACTGCCAGGCCCCCGACGGCCGCGCAGGCTCCTGTGAGACCTGGCAGCGGTATGGCAGCGATCCCGTGCAATGGCTCAGCACCTGGGAGCTTGAGCAAGTCAGGCGTCTGCTCATCGCGCTGGACTGACGCCGCGCTGCGACACGCAACGACACGCAGCCGGGCACCCCGGCGTTGTGTGATAATCGCGCCTTACTCGACTTCCAGCACAGAGAACTGCGCATGTCCTATCGGGCACCCCGGGACCTGGCCCTCGACCTTGCACTCACTACCCTGCTTGAAACCCAGGTGCGCGAAGGGCATTACGCCAGTGTCGAAGACGCCCGCCAGGCGGTGCAGCGGATTACTCAGGTCAGCGAGTCAGGCGCGCGCGATGTCACTGCCGAGCAGGCTGGCGAAACGGCGCTGCACGACTCCATGGACTTCACCCGTCTCGCCCTCTCGGCGGTGAGCGGCGTGGGCGTCTGGACCTACGAAGTGTCCAACGACTGTTTTTACTGCGATGCGGGCATCAGCGAGCTGTATGGCATCGACCCGGTGCAGGCCGCTGCCGGTATCAAGCGCCCGGATTTCCTCGCCAACGTGCACGCCGATGACCTCGCGGCGCTGCGCAATACCATGTCGAACGGGCTGATCAAAAGCGGCGACCTGGAACTTGAATACCGCATCATTCACCCTGACGGCTCAATCCGCTGGGTGCTGTCCCGTGGTCATACCTACTTCAACGGCGCAGGCGAGCCTGTACGCCGGACCGGGGTGGGCGTCGATATGACCGCCCAGCGACTGCTGGAGCAACAGCTGCGCCAGAGCCAGAAAATGGAAGCCGTCGGGCAACTGACAGGCGGCCTGGCCCACGATTTCAATAACCTGCTGACCGGGATCATGGGCAGTCTGGAGATGTTGCGGCTGCGGGTGGGCCAGGGCCGTTTCAGCGAGATGGACCGTTACCTCAATGCCGCCCACGCCGCATCAACCCGCGCCGCGGCCCTGACCCATCGGTTGCTGGCGTTTTCCCGTCGCCAGACCCTGGAACCCACATCAACCGACGTCAACCGCCTGATCGCGGGCATGCTGCAGCTGATCCGCAGCACCATAGGCCCGGCAATCCTGGTGGAGGTGCAGAGTGAGGCGAACCTCTGGCTGACTCAGGTTGACCCCAACCAGCTGGAAAACGCCCTGCTCAACCTCTGTATCAATGCCCGGGACGCCATGGCGCAAGGTGGCACGCTGAGCATTCGGACCGGCAATTGCAGCCTCGCAGCCACCGCCGCCGCTGAACGCGAATTGCCGGTGGGCGAATACCTGACCCTGAGTGTCAGCGACACCGGCACCGGTATGAGCAGCGATGTGATCGCCCATGCCTTCGACCCCTTCTTCACCACCAAACCCATGGGCGAAGGCACCGGCCTGGGCCTGTCGATGATCTACGGCTTTGTTCGCCAGTCGGGCGGCAGCGTGCACATTGATTCGCTGCCCAACGTCGGCACCACCATGACCCTGTACCTGCCCAGATCACTGGCCAACGCCGCTACGCCGGATAACTTGCCTGCTCCGCTGTCGCCGTCGATCGCGGGCCAGGGCGAAACCGTACTGGTGATCGACGACGAACCCGCCGTGCGCATGCTGATCATCGAGGTACTGGAAGACTTGGGTTACACCGCCCTGCAAGAAGCAGATGGTGCGGGCGGCCTTCAGGTGCTGCAATCAAACCAGCAGATCGATCTGCTGGTTACCGACGTCGGGCTGCCCGGCGGCATCAACGGCCGTCAGGTCGCCGACGCTGGCCGCAGCCTGCGCCCGGACCTGAAGGTGCTGTTCATCACCGGTTATGTCCACGATGCAGTGCTCTGGGAAGAACAGCTGGAGCCGGGCATGCACCTGCTGACCAAACCCTTCTCAATGTCCGAGCTGACGCAGCGGATCAAGCGGGTGATTACTGAGTGAGGATTGGCGCAACGGCATACTGCCCAAGCGCTAGCTGTTCTGACCGCCATCCACATTGAGCGTGGCGCCCGTGATGTATGCTGCATCCGGGCCGACCAGAAACGCCACGACCCCGGCAATTTCATCGGGCTGGCCATAACGCCCCAAGGCTGTCATTTGCATCACCATGGGAGCGACATCGCTGGTCTCGGGATTCATTTCGGTATTGATGGGGCCTGGCTGAACCGTGTTGACTGTGATCTGACGCGGTCCAAGATCACGAGCCCAGGCACGGCTGTAGGCAGCGACTGCGGCTTTGCTGGCCGCATAGTCGCCTATGCCCGGGAATGGGGCCCGACTAGCGAACATGGTCCCGACCGACACAATGCGCCCGCCTTCCGAAAGTAAAGGCACCGCCGCACGAACGGCTGCCACAACCCCGCCGACATTAATGGCTTGCTGGCGATCAAGCTCGACAATGTCGGTATGTGGGTCACCGATAACCCCGGTCACAAATACGCCAGCGCTGTTGACCAGAATATCCAGTCGCCCGAAATGCTCGTGAGCTTTGCGGACAAATGCTGCCACTGCGATGTCCCGGCCACAGGCCAGATTCACGGCGCAGCTGAGGACCTGCCCTATCTGGCGGTCAGTCTGACGCTGGACCCGGTAGTGATCTCGACGCTGTTGCTCAACGAGGACAAATGCGCAAGAAGCCACAGCGATTCGAGCTTTGAAGCGGTGCGCGCTCCGGCTGAGATGATTGACGCGTGGTTACGGATGATGCGGCTCATGGATCGTCCGCACGAGGCCGCAGTGCTGGCTCCCATGATTGAGCGTGAGATTCTGTTTCGTGCCCTGCAGGGACCGTTGAGCGGTGTACTTCGTGACATTGCCCGCCCGGACGGCCGACTGGCGCAGATACGGCGAGCAAGCCAGTGGATTCGCGAACACTACACCCAGCCTTTTCGCGTCGAGCCACTGGCAGTGATGTCAGAGATGAGCGTGGCTGCGTTTTACCGGCATTTCAAATCCGTCACCGCCATGACACCCATCCAGTACCAGAAACGCCTGCGCCTGCTCAGGGCACGCTGGCTCCTGCTGTTCGACACGCTGGATGCCACGACCATTGCCTACACCGTTGGCTACGAAAGCGCCTCGCAGTTCAGCCGCGAATACGCCCGACTGTTTGGCCTGCCCCCCGGGCAAGATGCGGCGAGATTCAAATCGCCACCTGCAGAGCCACGCGCTGGTGCAGCGTAAAGCCTGAGCTCGTGTCGTGCCAATATCGAGATCGCTTCTGTGGGAGATTCTATGTTGGCCTGCAATGCACTTTCTAGTGGGACCGGCTTTAGCCGGGAAGGCGGCATTTCAGACAGTAGAGATGGGGTGGATGTACTGGCCTCTTCCCGGCTAAAGCGGAGCGCCGCCCGGCCGGTCCCACATGAAAGCGCGTCTGTGTGCGGCGCTTGCCCGCGATAAAGTCACCGCCATTCTGATGGCAGGTCACCAAAAACTTATCGCGGGCAAGCCACACACAGATGCAACCGATGCACTGGCCTCTTCCCGGCTAAAGCCGGTCCCACGTCAGCTTGCGGGGGAACACAGAATCTCCCCAAAGGAAGGGGCATCCGACCCGGCTAAAGGTCGGTGATTATCGTGCCTGCGATGCTTTCAGCGAAACCGCCACCGAAGACCCGTGCCGGAGTTTCAAATCCCGGCCGTCGATCGCCCGACAGAACACGGCGCGCGGCTTCTATAGCCGCATGCGGCGTGTAGGTGTAGCCGTTGACCGTCTCGATCACTGAGCGCAACACACTGCCGTCAGCATCGCTGACTTCCACAACCGCTCGGGCCCGGTGCGCTTCACGCTCCTGCTCACTCGGGCCATCAGGCAGCTGCGACAAATCCCCCTCTGGAAAAGCTTCACCTGAGATGTGCACGAACATTGCGATGTTGGGTATGCGGCTCGAATGCCAGGCGGTCACCAGATCGCCAAATGACAAAGGCACGCAAAGAACCGGTCCGTCACCGAAGTCAAAGTGGCGCGGTTGTGCCTCCGGGGTTGAAACAAGTTCGCCAGCAATCCGTGCCAGCACCCCCGCGCCAATGATCTCACTGACACTCATCGCTGAGCCACGCGACATGGACCCTGGCACCTGAAGCGCGATATTCAACGCCACCGGGTTCGCGACCCGTTGGGCGACACGCATGGCCAGACTATCCGTGGGCACGACGTCCCAGCCAACGCCGGGCAGGAGCATCACGCCAGCCTCCGCCGCTTCGACGCCCATCTGCTCGGCCAACCGATAGGCGTTGATCTCGGCGGTGATGTCCAGATAATCCACCCTGGCCTCAATACAGGCCCGCATCAACGCTTGGGCGGTATGCACAAAGGGGCCCGCGAAGTTCAGTAATACGCTTATGCCAGACAGCGAGTGCGCGGCGTCGGGAGCCGCATCAAACACTCGATAAGGAACGTCCAGTTGCTCGGCGAGCGCCAACAGACTCTGACGATTGCGGCCCGCTATTTCGAAAGGCAAACCAAATGCTTTCGCCCGTTGTGCTGCCATGCGCCCGGTATAACCGGTGGCGCCGTAGATCAGAAGTGTGCTCATTGGACGTGCTGCCAGTTTTTATAAACGAATTCCAGACTGTACCCGTCCGGGTCCAGCACGTTAGCGGCAAAATAGTTCGGGTCGTAATGCAGACGTGCCCCCGGTGCGCCATTGTCCACAGCGCCGTGGGCCATCGCCGCCGTGTAGGCTGCCTCCACTTCTGCTTTGCTGCTTGCGACAAACCCTACATGCACGGCCTGTCCTTGCACCTGACCTTTGCGCAGCCAGAAGAACATCCGTCCGTTGGCACCGAAACCTTTGAGGTCAGGGTGCCCAGGCGGGCCGTCCTCGCCGTAGAAATCATGGCGCGCGGTAATGCCGAGCGGCGTCAGAGTGGCCTCGTAGAAACCAATGGAGCGAACAATGTCGCTCACCGACAGAAATATATGATCCAGCATGGCAATCTCCTCGGTGGTTCAGATGATGTAACCGCCCGCGACTTCGATGCTCTGCGCATTGATCCAGGCGCCTTCTTGCGACAACAGCATGGCGATGACTCGCGCCACGTCTTCGGGCTCACCGACGCGACCCAGCGCCGTCTGCCCGGCCAACATGGCCTCGAATTCATCATTGAGCCCACCACCCAGTTCAGTTCGAATCGCCCCGGGTGAAACCGCGTTGGCGCGTATGCGCCGGTCGCCAAACTCCTTGGCCATGTAGCGGGTGAGCACTTCCAGCCCGCCTTTGAATGCTGCATAAGGCGCAACTCCGGCGGTGGCCACGCGGGTGGTGGCGCTGGTGAGGTTGACGATGCTGGCGTTCTCTTCCAGCAGGGGTAGCAAGGTCTGAGTCAAAAAGAACGGACCTTTGAGATGGACATTGAACAGCCCGTCGAACTGCGCTTCGCTGACAGACTCAAGCGGATTGAACAGACCGTAGCCGGCGTTATTCACCAGGCCTGCGAGGGTTTTTGTAGCCCATTTGTCCTCAAGGATCGCGACGACTTGCTCTCTGAAAATTTCGAAGCTGCCCACATCCGCAACATCAAGCTGGAGCGCTACAGCTTGGCCGCCCGCTTGTTCGATGCGTCGCACCACCGCTTCAGCGGCCTCGGGATGTTGGTTGTAGGTGAGGATGACCCCCATGCCGCGCCCGGCTGCATGTTCTGCTGCACTGGCACCGATACCGCGACTTCCACCGGTAATGACGATAACGCCCATGAGCTTGCTCCGCTGTAGATTGAATGAGCCTCCACAGTACGGACCGCTGCTATGACGGGCGCGGCGGTTCCTACCCGAAACCTGCCTGTTTCTGCTTTTTGCTTGCAATGGTTGGCATGACCCCGTCAGCATGCTCGGCATGAACAATCAACTTAATGAATTGCGAGCCTTGGCTGCCAAGGCCGAAAACCGCCGGACGGAAACAGGCATTCCACGCGTGGCGATGGTTCAGGGCAAAATTCCCGAACACATGCTGGCGGCGGTCTATGACCCCATGATCAACCTGATTCTGCAAGGCAGCAAAACCATGACGGTGGGTGATCGTACGTTGCGCTATGACCCGGCGACCTACTTCGTCATGACCATCGAGCTGCCCGCCTTGGGCGCAGTGCATCCGGCCGAGTCCGGCGAACCGTATCTGGCGGTCAGCCTGACTCTCGACCCCATCGTGTTGACCACCCTGCTGACGGACCTGCCTAAACCTGCTGGCCGCCCGGAAAATGAACCTGGATTTTCGGTCGCGGCCGTCACGCCGGAGTTGATGGATGCCTGGGTACGTATGTTGCGCCTGATGGGCGACCCTGATGCCATCACCGCCCTGGCCCCGGCTTACGAGCGCGAAATCCTGTTTCGCGTGCTGCAAGGCCCACATGGGTGGATGCTTCGGGAAATCGCCGCGCCAGATACCGCCATGGCCCGGGTCAATCTGGCCATCCAGTGGATTCGACGCGACTTTGCCGAGCCGATCAGGGTAGAAAGCCTGGCGCAAAGAGCCGCCATGAGCGTTTCAGCCTTTCATCGCCACTTCAAAGCGGTGACCACGTTTAGCCCTTTGCAATATCAGAAACGGGTTCGCTTGCTCCAGGCGCGGATGCTCATGGTCGCCAGCGCAAAGAGCGTCACGGCAGCGGCTTTCGAGGTGGGTTATGAAAGCCCGACGCAATTCAGCCGGGACTATGCGCGGGTCTTTGGCTTACCGCCGGCGAAGGACGCGGGGAGAATTCTGGGAGAGACAAGCGCTTGATGATTCACAACAGGCTTTAGCTGCGCCAGAGCCCTGAGGGCTCATGCACCCAGCTCGGCGAGCACTTCTGCCCGAGTAGCCACCTGACGGAAGTGATGCGTCCACAGATCGATCCCCAACTGGCCTGACCGGTCCAGCGATGATCCCACTGTCAGATCAGTGACCAACGTTGGGCTCAGGCCCGCGTCGAACAGCATAAAACCGGCGGCAAGCACGCAGGTCTCGGTTTGCATGCCACAGACCAATACCCGCTCGACGCCAAGCTGTTTGAGGTATTCGAGCATCTCGGCCGTCGGCCCATAGCCGTGCTTCACGAAGACCTTGTCGGCTTCAACCAGGCTTTCATCCTGGGCCGCAGGGTGCCAGCCGAGCTGTTTTTCGAAGGGCGTGACCTGCTCGTCATGGAGTTCGACCGACGCGATTGTCGGGATCATCGCTGAAAATGCACGCACACCGTCCACCAGCCACTCGGGGGGACTGAAGGTTTCCTGAACGTCAACGATAAGCAAAACCTGCCGCATGAACTTCTTCCGGCTACACATTGAGGGCCGGCAGTATATAGCCCCGCGCGCCGAGTCGCCTGCCTCGGCAGCCAACGTCGATTCGACAAAGGTGATCGCATTCTGCAAAAGTGTTGGCCGAATACGTATCCCCCGCAAAGGACCCTGCGCGATGCAAAGCCCTGCAACCCTCGCGACTTCACGCCTGCTACTCACGCCATTGCAGCTGGCCGATGCCCCCGATATCCAGGTGTTGTTTGCCCATTGGGAAGTGGTCCGCTACCTCGATAGCCGCGTGCCATGGCCCTATCCGGATGACGGCGCGCTGACTTACGTTCGTGATATCGCCCTGCCTGCCATCGCGGCAGGCCTGGAGTGGCACTGGATGATCCGCCTTGCCGATGAGCCGCAGACCAGCATCGGCAGCATCAGCCTGTACGACCACCCAGGTAACAACCGCGGGTTCTGGCTGGCGCCGCCGTGGCAAGGAAACGGCTACATCCGGGAAGCCTGCGAGGTCATCAACGCCTACTGGTTCGAGACGCTGGGGCGGCCGGTGATGCAAGTGCCAAAAGCGCTGGGCAATGAAGCTTCGCGCAAAGTCTCACGGCGTGAAGGCATGCGGATGATCGGGACCCAGGACGGTCATTTTGTCTCGGGGCCCATGCTCAAGGAGATATGGGAGTTGACGCGGGATGAGTGGCTTAGTGGAAAAACTGTCCTTCGCGCAATAAACACCGATCTGTGGGACCGGCTTTAGCCGGGAAGGCGGCATTTCTATCGACGCCTATGCAGCGAGTATCCCGGCCCCTTCCCGGCTAAAGCGGAGCGCCGCCCGGCCGGTCCCACACATAACGCATTCCAATCTGAATGCATGAGATTTTCTGCAGGAGTGAGCTAGCTCGTGCCTACAGATCAGTGTTTGCTGCACGAATGTGCGGTAGTCCCCAATCTTGTCCGCGCACTGACCACTAGGGTCGTCAGCCCCGCTTAACCGTCTATGCTTGCATTGCCCGTCCAGGCCGTTGCGCACTGGAACTCAGAACAGCTCATCAGGGTGAACATTTGAAATATTCGACCCTCACTGTTGCGCTGCTCAGCCTGCTTTCAGGTCTGATTCCGGCCCCTTCGGCGCAGGCTGATCAGTATCAGGTCGTTACCGAAGAGTGGGCACCGTACAACTACGAAGAAAACCATCAGCTCACCGGGATGACCACCGAGATCGTTCGAGCCATCATGGCGCTGACTGGCGATGATTTTGAAATGCAGCTGGTGCCCAGCATGCGCGCCAGCCTCGTACTGAAAACCCGTCCCAAGACCATCATGTACTCCATGTTCCGCACCAGGGAGCGCGAACCGTTATACAAGTGGGTGGGGCCCATCGTGGAAGAGTCCATCCACCCCTATCAACTGGCGACTGTGCCGCCGGTGACTTCTCTGGAGCAACTGCTGCGCGCGCCCCAGATCACCACGCGACATGCCGGCCTGGTGCCGGATATGTTGCAGTCACTGGGCTTCAATAACCTGGACCGAAGTGCCACCGAAAACCAGCAGCTGTATCGCATGCTGCTGGCTGGGCGTACCCAGATCATTATTGGCGATACTGACGCGGGAGTTGCGTACTACAGCCGCCAGCTGAGCATTGCTCCCGGCACGCTGCGACAAATCCCCATCGAGCTTTATCGCTCATCGCTGTACATCGCCTTCAGCCACGACTCTGACGACAACGTGGTTGCAGCATGGGCCAGCGCTCTGGAGCAACTGCGCCACTCGGGCGAACTGGAACGCATTCAGCGCAAGTACGAACAACTCACGACAGAGTGAAAGGAAGCTGCCAGGGAATCGGGCCCAATGGTTTAAGCTAGCGCCATTGAAAAACGTCAAACCGAGTCGAGAAATATGAACCGTCGTAAAAAGCTGAACCAGATTTTGCGGGCCAACGCTAAAAAGGCCAGTGCCAAACTGGCACCGGCCAACAAAACCAAATACATCAGTAAAGCCGATCGCGCCAAGCTGGAAGCTGAAGCTGCTGCCGAATCAGGCAACAATGTCGAGAGCTGATCGCTTCACTTCAGGTACGAGGTTCTTGTGCTACACGGCAGCCCGATAACGTGCTGCCACTTCAGACTGCTTAAGGTCCGCCAGCAGGCCTTGCCGCGCACCTTGCAGCTCATCCCAACGGGCGGCTTCGGCCAGCGGCGGAATGGTCACCGGCTCCCGGCGATCAAAGCCCACCAAGGCCGCATCCACCAGATCCCCGACTTCCATGATGTCGTTCAGGGTATTGATGTCGATGCCCGAACGCTCCCAGATTTCCGTGCGTGTGGCGGCTGGCAAAACTGCCTGGACGTAGACGCCTTGAGGGCCGAGTTCCAGGCTCATGCCCTGGGAGAGAAACTGGACAAAGGCCTTGGTCGCGCCGTAGACCGTCATGCCGAACTCCGGCGCCAACCCGACCACTGAACCGATATTGATGATTGCGCCGTGCCCTGCCTGCGCCAGACGCGGGCTGATCGCACTGGAAAGGCGTAGCAGCGAAGTCACGTTAAGGGAGACCAGTTGAGCAACGCTGTCTGGCGTCTGCTCGACAAAACTGCCGGACTGCGCCGCCCCTGCGTTATTAACCAGAATGCCAATGCTGGCATCCTCCCGCAGACGGGCTTCCACGGTTGCCAGATCGGCGCTTTGAGTCAAATCTGCCTGAAGCACATCCACATTCACGCCGAATGCCTGACGCAGACGAGTGGCCAGAACCTCCAGCCGCGCCTTGTCTCGGGCAACCAGCACCAGATCATGCCCTCTGGCGGCAAAACGATCGGCATACACAGCGCCGATGCCGCTGGAGGCACCGGTGATCAGAACGGATTCAGAAGCTTTCATGTGAGAGGTCCATTGAAATGTGGAGCAGCGCCTGCCTGTGCAGTGGGCCGCGTAGGAGCTGATATCGCTCAAGCCGTTTTATGATGTCGATCATAATCAAAACTGTCAACACTTTTGATTATGGTTGACATCTTAATGACTGATCCACGAGCGCCATCGCGGCCTGGCGGGGCTCGTGCGCTCCTACAGGATCTGTGTTTGCTGCGGGACTGCGCGGCATCAGGACGACGGGAGCACTCCTGAGTCTCAGCAGTTGATAGCGCCTTCCAGAAAATCAATAAACGCTCGCGCTTTTGCACTCAGCGCAGAGCGCTCAGTGACGCACGCGTAGATATCCATCGGCTCGGACTCGGCGGTGGCACGGTTAAGGCTGTCGGGCTCAAACAGCGCCAGCAATTGGCCGCTGTCGAGGTAGGGCTTGGCGATGAAGCTGGCAAGACGAACGATCCCGCCGCCGCTGAGGGCAATCCGGGCGAGCATGTCGATGTCATCGCAGACGAATTCCGGATTGACCTTCGCCTCGACGCGCTTGCCATTGACGATGAAATGCCAGGGCAGAAAACGCCCATCGGTGGGGTAGCGAAACACCAGGCAGGCGTGGTCTTTCAGGTCATCAGGCGAACCAGGCACCCCGGCGCGGTCCAGATAGGCAGGCGACGCGCAGAATACGAATGCAAAGGATGCAATCCGCCGAGCCACTAACCGATCACTCAATTGGGCATCAATGCGGATACTGACATCGATGCCTTCGAGCCTATGGTCCACGCGCCGATCGGTGCTGATCAGCTCGACATTGATGCGTGGGTAAGCGGCTTTGAAAGCAGGCATCAGCGACGCCAGCACATGGCGACCGAACGCCGCAGTGGTTGCGACCCGCAGCGGGCCCTGAGGCTCGCTGGCAATGCCTGCGGCCTGGGACGCCAGCTCCACTTCTCGGGGGATGTGGCGCACTTTCTCGAAATAACGGGTGCCGCTTTCCGTCAGCGCCATGGTTCGGGTGGTGCGTGACAGCAGCCGCACACCCAGATGCCCCTCAAGCCGGGTAATGCTCTGGCTGACAGCGGCGGCGCTCATACCCATGGCACGCGCAGCGGCGGCGATGCTGCCCGCTTCCACGACGCGGATAAAGGTATTGATCAAACCGAGAAGATCCATCCAGCCCTCGCTCTTTATTCGTTGATTATTTTTAACAATGATTCAATCAGCGGCGGTCTACTGGCTGGCTCCGGGACTTGTTAGCTTGGCCACTCTATCGACAAAGCCCCGTGACGAGGTTCGCCCATGACCGCCAACAATGCCGGTAAATCAGCAGCAATTCGCTTTCCAAAACGCGCAACGCCCTACGTATTCGCCCTGTACATGGCGACCATCATGGCCTTTCTGATGTGCCTGGTGATTACCCTGGCCGAGTTTGGAATGAACGAACATTACATGAGGAATGTGATGAATGCTTATCAGGTGGCGATGCCTTCGGCATTTCTGTGCGTATTGATTGTTCGGCCCATGGTTGCCCGGCTCGTGGCGTGGACCGTGCACGGGCATTGAGGAGAGCCAGACGACGGCAGCTGGCAGATGCTTCTGCGTTAGCCTGCTCCAAAAGCGATCACCGCCCCCTGTGGGAGCGAGGCTTGCCCGCGAATTGGGTGACGCGGTTTGTCTGACACGCCGCGTCATCGTTCATCGTCTGAATGCCGCCCAGACCAAGCACCGCTCCCACATGACGCCGCAGAACCCGTGGGAGGGAGGCTTGCCCGCGAATTGGGCGACGCGGTCGCCTCAGGCATAATGGCGACCCCAACCAACCCCGGCCGACAAATACGTGTTTGAACTCACCAGCTATCTGGGCTTATTCGTCGCGGCATTCGGTGCTGCCACGCTCCTGCCCCTGCAATCCGAAGCCCTGCTGGTGGGCATGCTGATCTCGCAGAGTTATTCGATTCTGCTGCTGGTGGTGGTCGCCAGTTTCGGCAATGTGCTGGGCTCGCTTGTTAACTGGTACGTCGGCCGCTCAATCGAGGGTTTTCGTGACAGGCGTTGGTTCCCGCTGAAACAACACCAACTCGACAAGGCTCAAGAAACTTACCGACGGTTCGGTCGCTGGGCATTGCTGGCCAGTTGGGTGCCGATTATCGGCGACCCCATCACCATGATCGCCGGCGTGATGCGTGAGCCGCTCTGGAGTTTTCTGATCATCGTGACCATCGCAAAAGTCGCGCGTTATCTGGTGCTGACCGCTCTGACACTAGGCTGGATGAGCTGACGCCAACAGCTCAGTAATCCACCGGGCCTGACAGACCACTTCTTGCCGCTTGTCTTCGGGCACGGCCTGCTGCGCGCGGGCGAAGTTGTGCAGGGTCTGCTGTTTGTAACGCAGGATTCGCGTCCACTTGAGCAGAAATGCCGGACTGCGCGCCTGCATCAACAACGGACCGAAGTACAACTGCTCAGGGCTGTAGATGACCGGTGCTGCGCGTTCGGCAACGATTATTTCGTAGTGGAAGCGGTTTTCCTGCAACACCTCTTCAAAGAGGATGCGATAGCCATTGTCCATCAGCCATTGGCGCAGAGGCTGTTCGCCGCCGTTGGGTTGCAGGATCAGGCGTTCCTCACCACTCAGGCGTGCTTTGCCAGCCTCAAGAATGTCGCGAATGGTCTCGCCGCCCATGCCGCAAATGCTCACCGCCGTGATCCCGTCAGCGGGCTCGATCGCCATCAGGCCATTGGCGTGGCGCACACAAATCTGCTGTTCCAGATCGCTTTCGCGAACGGTGCGCTCAGCCGCGTGAAACGGCGTCAACGCCACCTCACCTGCTACCGCGGACTCAATGGCACCACGGCGCATCAACGCCACCGGCAAGTAACCGTGATCGGAGCCGATATCGGCCAGCCGCGCACCGGCAGGCACCTGCGCAGCAACACGCTCAAGGCGCATGGACAATGTCTGTTGATTCAATTTCGGCCCCTTTGGACTAATCGGGGCGCGATTCTATGGTTGTCTGCACCTTTCAACTACCCCCAATCTTGTGGGACCGGCTTTAGCCGGGAAAGCGGCAGTGATAACAACACAGCGGATCCGCATATCCAGCCCCTTCCTGGCTAAAGCCGGTCCCCCGACGATCCGAGCTCAAGCTTGCATGTATTGATGACCCGCTAATCGTAAAACGGCTCAACCAGTGTCCGGCTGCCGACAAAGAAACTGTCCGCCACCAGTCGTAGCGGCTGAAGGTCAAGATCACTGGCCTTGTCGCCGATCAATTGCTGAAAGTGCCGATAAACCGCTGGGTATTCGCCCTCCTCCGACACGGTCTGGAGCACGCCGTCGATGCTTAACAGGGCGCCACCGTTATCGAGGCGCAAGACACCCTCGGCGCAGCGGATCTCGATGCTCCACAGCTCATCATGACCATGGTCGAAATCGAACTCGGCGCGAACATCCAGGCGCTGCGCGTCGGACATTTTGATGGACGCGGCGATAGGCGACTGGCAGTTGTCGGGCACGCGCAGCTCGGCGGCCTCGACGAACAGCGGCAACGGTAACAGGTGGGTCACAATGGACAGGGCATTGATGCCGGGGTCGAAAACACCTAAGCCGCCCGGCTGCCAGATCCACGCCTGGCCGGGATGCCACTTGCGCACGTCTTCCTTCCAGTCGATCTGCACGCCTTGCAGGGTGCGGGTCGCCAGCCAGTCACGGGCGGCTTCGATGCCGGGCGCGTAGCGTGAATGCCAGGCAAACAGGCCACTGACGCCCTGTTCTTCGGCCTGGCTGACCAAGGCCATCGCCTCACCCAGCGTGGCGCACGGCGGCTTCTCCACCAGCACGTGCTTGCCTGCCGCCAGGGCCTGTTGCACCAGAGCGAAACGCCCTTGGGGCGGCGTGCAGAACGCAATCGCATCCACCGGTGGGCCGTTTTCCAGCAGCTCACTCAAGGACTGGAAATTCTCTACCCCTGGGCAGGGTTGCCCCTGGGTCGCCACTGACACCAGCTCAAACCCGGAATTGGCTCTGATGGCGGGAACGTGTTGGTCCTGGGCAATTTTGCCGTAGCCCACCAGCCCGAGACGGATCGGTTGCATGGATGACTCCTGTTTTTTGTTGGAAGTTTTGTAGGAAGCTTTATAGGAAATAATGCGGCAAGACTACGTATATGCAGGACGGATCGCCACTGCGCGTGAATTCAGCCGTGGAGCATGCATGCATAACGAGCCGCCGGGCCCCAAAGAACACCAATTGGAATGCCATATTTAAACAATGGTCTACGCTCCAATCAGTCCAGGACGCATTCACTCCCCTAATGTCTTGTTGTCAAGGAGAGACTGTATGAGAGACCGAGCCAATGATTTCAGGCTAGCAGGGCGCCTGATCACAGCTGATCGGCCAGGGTTTGGCGACCTATTCGGCACCCCGGTTCCCCCGATTCATGAGGGGTTTGAAAACCCCGTAAAAACAGTGATCGGCTGCCAATACGCCTCGTCGGCGCGTAAAGAGCATGACCGCTGGTCAGCTGGTTGCCCAGATAGCCAGCGCGCCTCACCCGACGCCCATCGCGTCCAGCAACTTTGCCGGGCTGCTCGTCTCGCCAATTATGGCGGCGATGGCTTATGCCAGCAGGACACTCATCCTTTTTGATAACGACGCCCGTCAACTGAAATCGATGGGCATCGCCGTGGATTTTTCCAGCAGCTTACCTATCCGGACAACGTCTCCAACGGCGTCACGGAACAGGGTCTAAAGGAACACGAGAGGACGATCACATGCGCCAATCAAGAACCAGCTTTTCCCACCATCAGCGCGGCATGGTGCTGGTAGTCAGCCTGATGTTCCTGCTGCTGCTGTCGATGCTGGGGGTTTCTTCGATGCAAAGCGCCGCGCTGCAGGAAAAAATGGCCAGCAGCCTGAGTTTTCGCAATCAGTCTTTTCAAATCGCGGAAGCGGTTCTGCGTGCGGGGGAGAGTTCGATCCTGGCCAACGGTTTTTCTCTTGGACAGTGCACCTATTGTTTACCGCCCCCTGAGTCGACCAAGGTGGTGGCCAGCGGTACCTACAGCGATGGGCCAAGTTCGGGCCTGCAGTGGATTGCGTCGGGACAAGGGTTTTATCTGATCCAGAAACTGGGCGAGACCAAAACCCCCGTGGTGATGCCATCGGTCTGCTCAGGGGGGGCGACAGTGACGCTTTACCGGATCACATCGGTGAGTAACAAGGGGACGTCAAGGTCGGTACTGGAGAGTGTGTATGGCACTTGCTAGGCAGCTGCGCCGTGGAATGAAATACGTCTACGGTGCGCTACTTGCGTTGTATCTGATGGCACCGGCCTATGCATTTACGCCTGCACCCGCACCGCTGCTGAACTCGTCGGTAGTGCCATCAAACGTCATGCTGATGATTGATAACTCGGGGAGCATGTACAACATCATCTGGTCGTCCAGTTTTGACTCGACCGTCACGACCCGGCCTTCAGTGCGTTACTCCTACACATGCATAGGTCTGTTCGGAATCGTGATTCCGTGCCTGACGCCGACCACCATTTCCGGGACTGATACGGTATCGGTAGGTGAGCTGTCGGCGCTCAGCCTTCTTGGGTTATCGGTAAATTGCCTAGTCGGCGGCGTGCCGGTCTATCGAGGCGCGTTGCAATATTGCATCAAGCTGCCGGATCCGGCTGGCGGCGGTTTGACTCGCTATACAGCCGATTATTTATCCTGGCTGATCGATACCTTTCCGGTCAGTGGCGGCCTGATTGACGTGACCGGCGGGCAAATTCCGACTCAGTACCGGATGAGCGTGGCCAAATCGGTGGCGACTAATCTGGTGGCCGCCAACACCACACTGCGTATGGGGCTGGCCGCCTACAACGACCCGATAAACGGAAACCAAGGCCCCGGCGGACGGATCGTGACCAATGTGCTCGATCTGTCCCCCGTCACCAAAACCAAATACCAGCCGACTCAAGTGACCCAGGCCCAGGCAACCGCCAACATCAAAACGCTGCAAGACTCCATCAATGCACTGGTGCCGTCAGCCAACTCGCCCATGGCTGAAACCTACTACGAAGTGACCCGCTATTTTCGCGGCCTCCAGCCCAACTACAATTCGACGCCTGCCCGATACACCAGCCCTATTCAATACCGCTGTCAGAAAAACTACGGCATCGTGATCACTGACGGCTTGCCGACTTACGACCGAACCTTCCCCGGCAACGATCCTGATGATGTGCTCAATACCGCTCGATCTCTGCCCAACTGGGATCTGAATGCGGCCAACGATGGCACCAATCTCAGCGGCGACGCCGAGGGCAACACGCTGTATCTGGATGATGTAGCCAAGTTCGCCTACGACATTGATATGCGCAAAGCGGCCGACGGTAACGATCTGGCGCTCAAAAGCTGGGATGACACTAGTTTTCCTCAGCAGAACATGAATACCTACACCATCGGTTTCATCAACAGCAACCAGATGCTGGTTGACGCCGCCGACAACACTCATGGACGCGGCAAGTACTATCAAGCGAACGACAGCAGCGGCCTTTCCGGCTCATTGCAGATGGCATTGAGTGACATTTTCAGTGTCTACGCGGGGGCGGGTTCAGGCACCGGCGGAGGCGCAGCCAATTCGTCCACCCTGAGCACCGGTGCCCGCTATTACCAATCGTTTTATGATCCAAGCGATTGGCACGGCACGGTCAATGCTTTTGATATCGACCCAGCCACACTTACATTGAGCGCGGCAAAATGGTCCACCGACACCACGGTTGTCGCGGGGGCCACGGCGCCTGTTTTTGAGTCCTGGAGCACCGGGACCACGCCGACCAAAATCACCCTCAGCTACTCAAACTTTTCTGCGGCACAACAGGCCACCCTCAACACCGGATTGCCGGCGGGCGTCAGTGGCGCGCAATTGATCAACTGGACCATGGGCGCCGCCAACCCCAGCTTGCGGACGCGCACCCGATTGCTCGGGGACATCGTCAACTCGCCGCTGATCGCCGCCATGCCCACTGACAAGACATCTGCCGATATTGCGGGCGACACCAGCTACAGCAGCTACGTGGCTACCAAAGCCGCCAACATGACGCCCAGCGTGCTGGTCAATGCCAACGACGGCTTTTTCAATGTCTTGAATGCTGACGGCACACGTCGCTACGCCTACATGCCTTCCACCGCCCTGCCCTCACTGGCAAGCATTGCCACTCCTGGGTATGGCTCCGGCATTCATAGATTCACGGTAGATGGCCAGGTCGCGGTTTTTGATGCGCAAGCGGGCACGTCCTGGCGGACCATCGCCTTTGGCGGGGTTGGCGCGGGAGGCAAGGCGTACTTCGCCATCAAACTCTATGAAACCAATAACACCCCGGTCGCGTTGTGGGAGATAAAGGCTCCCGATACCACTACCCCGGCAAACCCATTCAATAATCTGGGCTACGCCTACTCCAAACCGGAAGTTGGACGCATGGCCGATGGCACCAGCATCGTCGTGCTGGGCAATGGTTACGGCAGTTTCACCGGACGAGCATCGCTGTTTGTGGTCAACGCCAACACCGGCGCGCTGATCAAAGAGATCCAGACCCCGATCATGGTGACCGGCGAAACCGACAACGGTCTGTCTTCGGTGAAATTGAAGGTCAATGCCCAGAACGTGGTGCAGGCCGCCTATGCCGGGGATCTCAAAGGCCGGTTGTGGAAGTTCGACTTGAGCAGCACCGCGGCAACCGGCTGGGGAGTCGCGTTTGGCGGGGCCAAGCCTTTGTTCACCGCCCCGGGTGGCGACACTCAACCCATCACGGTTCAGCCCTTGCTGCTGGATCACCCGCTCAACGGCAAAATCGTCTATGTCGGTACGGGCAAATTCATGGAACCCGTCGACAAGACCACGACCGCTCAACAGGGGTTCTATGCGATATGGGACGCCGACGCCGGGGCCGGAGGAATCGTCCAGACCGATCTGGTGGCGCAGACCATCAATAGCGGCAGTGTGATGGGCCTTAACGGCAACACCTACTACACCTCATCGAGTAACGACGTGGACTGGACAGCCAAAAAAGGCTGGTATGTCTTGCTGGGCACCGATGACCCGTTTCTCGGCGAGCGGATCATTTATCCGGCGCAGACCAGCCGCAGCCGGATCATCTTCACCACCGCTGCGGTCTCGTCGCTCGACCCTTGCGCAAGTGCGGGCACCGGCACCGGCCGCTTGTTTGAACTGGATGCGGCCAAGGGCGGCATGCTCAATTACCAGGTTCTGGATACGTCCGGCGACGGCAGAATCACAGGTGACGACACCAAAATCTCTGCGGTCGCCTTTCTCAATGGGATCCCGAGTAATCCGACGATCCTGACAAGTTCGGGATTGGGAGCAGTGTCGGGAACGGGGACAAGTACCGGGCCAGCGCCTGACGTCAAGATCGTGACCGACTCAAAAGGTAACAGCTTTCCGATCCGCGAGGCTGGGGCCGCTGGTGCTGCGGGCTCTCAACGAATCATGTGGCGCCAGATTCAGTAGATCACCCCGCCTCCCACTCGCCGAATCAGTGCCCGTGCTCTACAGGCGGTGCCCCCAGGGGCACCCGATGACAGTTCAGACACCAGACAACGCCTGTAACCAGCAGCCCTACAGCGGCCAGCTCATAGCCGTCTGGCAGTCGGCTTTCCCATAGAAATCCAAAAACCAGCGCCGCCAGGGTTTCAACCACCAGCACTTGCCCACTGAGCGCCAAGGGTAAGAGTCGGCTCGCCTGGTTCCAGCACGCCCCGCCCACAACCGATGATAAAAGCGCCACGCCAGCGGCCACCGTCAGGAAATTCAGCCATTGTGAGGTGTCATGGGCGTCGGCCTGAAAGCCCAATACCGGCAATGCCAGCAGCAGGGACTGCGCCCCGGTCATCACGCCCGTCAGCAGCGCCCAGTCATGGGAGGAAATGCTGGCCACTTGCACGAGCCGCCGGGCGTTGCTGACCGCGAACCAGCTCCAGGTCAGCAACGCGCCCACTGCGCAGATCACCCCTAAGATGCCCGACCCGTTATCAGGCCTGTCGGCATTGATCAGTGAATGCCAGCTGATAAGCGCTACCCCGCCCACAGCGCAACACAACGAAGGGAACAGCGTGCGCATGGAAACAGCATTGGCGTCATGACGCCCGGCCAGGGTGACGAGCACTGGGATCAGCCCGACGATCAGAGACGTGGTCGCGATGCCTACCAACTGAACACCCGTACCCACCAGCGAGTAGTAAATCAGGTTGCCGATCAGGCTAAGCAAGAACAGTGACTTCCAGTCGGCCAAGGTGAGACTGGCGCAGACTCGCCTCCAGCGTGGCATCAGCACAGCCGCCGATATCGCGCCGTAACACAGGAATCTCAGGACCGCGAATTGCAAACCGCTCAACCCTGGGGTCAGCTGCGGCCCGAGGAAAATCACTCCCCAGCATAGACCCGCACACACCCCGTAGCAGATGCCCTTGAGCAGTGATCGATCAGCCAACATGGCACCCTCCCTCCACACGTAAAGCGCGCAGTCTGGAGCCGCTCACTCGAGGAAGATTGTCGATAACGGTTGGCTTTTTTACCCAGACTGTTTTTGGGCTTTACGATAAGCCGCAGGGGTGGTGGTGCTGATCCGCTGCATGGCACGAGTCAGCGCCGCCTGGTCGGAAAAACCGGCACGCAAGGCAATCTCAGCTATCGGCCAAGAGGTGTCACGCAACCACCGTTGAGCTTCGCGAATACGCAAATCGGTCAACCAGGTTTGAGGGCTCATGGCGAACGCCTGGCGAAATCTCTGATGCAGTTGGCTCATGCTCATATTGGCAGTCTGAGCCATGACCTCATTGCTCCAGTGCCCTCCAGGATCGGCACGCAGCCGGGCGACCAACCGCTCCATGGGGGACGAAAGATGCGCAGCGTCCGAGCCCAGGGACGAAAGAAGCAAAGGGGCCAGCTGCAAGGTGCTGATGGATAACTGCTCATTGCCGATCAACTCGGCGAACTCGATCAGCCGTCGGGTGGCCGGTGAAACCGGGACGTATATTCGCCGGGCAAGACGCTCCATCTGGAGTGTCTCCAGGGCCGATGGCGCGCAGTCCAGCACCAGGAACCGGCTATCGACATGGGCATGCTGTGAGTGCACCGAGCCAGGACTGACCAGCGCAGCCAGGGACTGATCGATGCAACCTCCAAGACCGTCCACATCAATGTGCATTCGGCCACGAACCGGCAGCACCAGCTGCGCAAAGTCATGATGATGGTCAGGGCTTCCCTGCTGATAGCTGCGAACTTCAAGGCTAAGAAACATTGGCGCACCCTGGGGCCTGTCTGACGATTCGGGGTTCGGGTTGGGTTCGGGGTTGAGGAGTCGCGCCGAGCCCTTTGACCACACGCCTGGTAACGTCAACGCGCGGCAGCGGAGTCTAACATCAGCCGATCAGGCCGTTAATCACTCACCCGATCACCCGCGCATACACCGACATGTCCACATTGCCACCGGACAGAATCACCCCGACCTTGCGGCCCTTCATTGCGTCCTTTTCCTGAATGAGCGCGGCCAGGGCGGCGGCGCCAGCGCCTTCGGCGAGGTTATGGGTGTCGGAATAGTAGATGCGCATGGCCTCGCTGATCTGCGCCTCGCTGACGGCAACGATGCGCGCCGCACCGGCTGTATAGATGGCGAACGCTTCGGGCACCGGTTTGCGCACGGCCAGACCATCGGCAAAGGTATTGGCCGAGGCGGTCTCGCGCAGGTCTCGCGCTTCAAAGGATAACTTTGCGGCGGCAGCTTCGGTGGAGACCACGCCCACCACCTCAGTCTTGAGGCCCAGCGCGTCGCGGGCGGCGATCACCCCGCAAATCCCCGACCCGCAACCGATGGGCACATAGACGGTATCCAGTTCCGGCGCCGCGCTGAACAGCTCCAGGGCATAAGTCGCCACGCCCTTGACCAGCTCGGTGTGAAACGGCGGGACCAGATACAGACCATGCAGCTGCGCCAGGCGTGCCGCTTCTTCACGAGCTTCGTCGAAGTCCCGGCCATGCTCCACCACTTCGCCACCGAAGCCGCGCATGGCGTTGTTCTTTTCCGGAGAGTTGCCTTGGGGCACGACAATCAATGCCCGCAAACCCAGGGCACTCGCGGCCAGCGCCACGCTCTGCCCATGGTTGCCACGGGTGGCGCTGACAATGCCCTTCACCTCAGGATGCATGCGCTTGAGCCAGTGCATGAAGGTAATCCCGCCGCGCACTTTGAAAGCACCTGTGGGGGTGTGATTTTCATGCTTGACCCACACCGTGCACGACAGGCGCTCAGCCAGCAACGGCCAGGCGTATTGAGCAGTCGCAGGCATGACTTGATAAACCAGGCTTGCGGCCTGTTCGATATCGTCTCGGGTCAGTCTGTGCATGATCAGCCTCCAAAAGTTTTAGCCAGTCTAGAGACGGGGTTGGCCTGGTGGCTTTCAAAAAACTGACCTGACTTTCGCAGGCCGTCTTCGCTAGTATGGGTTTCATGAGCCCTCGCAAGCACCCGCAATCATTGCCCCAGCCTGAACCGGTCCGTCGGATCGAAGTTGGGCCGTGGGCGATTGAATTGCTCCCCGGCTGCGCCTACGCGACGCGCTATGTATCAACCCAATCGGCCATCGGCTTCGCTTTCGACAGCCAGCGCGGCGTGCACGCCATCGGCAGCGACCGGGTTCAGCCGTTCACGGCCCTGCCTAATGGCCTGGCGTTTGTTCCGGCGGGCTGTGACGTATTGTCCGAATCAGCTCACGGCGGTGAGTACTTACGGATGATCCGCACCGATGGGGTCGAGTTGGCGGGTGATCGAGCGTTCAACAATCGCATTGATCAACAGGCAATACAGCTCGCCTCGCGCATGCGCAGTGCACTGTTGCAGGCCTCGGTTGAGGATGATTGGGAAAGCTGGGCGCTGGCGTTGGTGGAACGCTCGCAACGTCATTACGCATTGCCGATCCCCTGTATCGGTTCGATCACCTCCAGTCGAATGCGCGTGCTGGACGAGTTCATTGACGCAGAGCTCGGCGGCCCGCTGGGTGTCACAGCGATGGCGCAGTTGCTCGGGTTGTCCGAAGGGTATTTCACTCGCGCGTTTAAAAGCACGACCGGCAAAAGCCCCCATGCTTACCTCATCGACCGCCGAATGACCAAGGCGCGGACCTTGATGCGCGATTCAACAGCGATGCTTGCAGACATCGCCCTCGCCTGCGGCTTCAATTCTCAGGCGCATATGGCGACCGTGTTCAGGCAGCGACTGGGTGTGAGTCCGGGGCAGTTGCGTCGAAGGTAGTCGCCATTGCGCTTGACACACCGCTGTTCGCAGCCTTCGGCAGCTCCTACAGGTCCGGTGTTACTTCAGACACACCTCGATTCTGTAGGAGCTGACCGAGGTTACGAGGGCTGCGAAGGCGATCGGTCTGACACACCGCTATTCGCAGCCTTCGGCAGCTCCTACAGGTCCGGTGTTACGTCAGACACACCTGGATGAAGTGGGAGCTGACCGAGGTTACGAGGGCTGCGAAGGCGATTGGTCTGACACACCGCTATTCGCAGCCTTTGGCAGCTCCTACAGGTCCGGTGTTACGTCAGACACACCTGGATTCTGTAGGAGCTGACCGAGGTTACGAGGGCTGCGAAGGCGATTGGTCTGACACACCGCTATTCGCAGCCTTCGGCAGCTCCTACAGGTCCGGTGTTACTTCAGACACACCTCGATTCTGTAGGAGCTGCCTGAGGTTACGAAGGCTGCGAAGGCTATTGGTCTGACACACCGCTGTTCGCAGCCCACCACAACTCACACCGCACTCTCCCACCGCATCACTTCCCGCTGTTCATTAAGAGGCGAGATCAGCGATAAATCATCGCGGATACAGGCCGTGCCATGGCCTGGGCTGATCATGCGCAATGGCGGGCGTTCCTGGCTGCAGGCGGGCAGCACGTAGGGGCAGCGGGTCCGAAAGGCGCAGCCGGACGGCGGTGAAATGGGACTCGGAATATCCCCCTGCAAAACGATCCGCTGGCGCCGCTGCCCTGGATCCGGCATGGGAATCGCCGACATCAGCGCTTCGGTATAGGGGTGTCGGGGGTTGCTGAACAACTCCCGAGTCGGCGCCACTTCAACGATGCGTCCCAGGTACATCACGGCGACACGGTCTGCAATGTGCCCGACCACCGCCAGGTCGTGGGTCACGAACAGCATCGTCAGGTTCATTTGCTGGCGGATGCGGGAAAACAGGTTGAGCACCTGAGCCTGAACCGACACGTCCAGCGCCGAGACCGGTTCGTCGGCCATGATGAATTCCGGCTCCAGGGTCAAGGCCCGGGCAATGCCGATACGCTGGCGCTGGCCGCCTGAAAATTCATGGGGATAGCGGTCCAGATACTGGGCGGGCAAGCCCACGGTTTCCAGAGCCTGTTGCGCCTTTTCACGGCGGCCCTGGGCGTCCAGTTCCTTGCTGTGGAAGCGCAGCGGCATGCCCAGAATCTCGCCCACTGTCATGCGCGGATTCAGCGAGCCATAAGGGTCCTGAAAGACCATCTGCATGCGCTTGCGCCAGGGCTTGAGCAGGCGGTCGTTGAACGGGGTGATTTCGGTGTTATCGAAAACGATATGCCCGTCAGTGGGCGGATCGAGCATCATCAGGCTGCGACCCAGGGTACTTTTGCCTGAACCGCTTTCGCCCACCAGACCCAGTACTTCCCCACGGGCGATGGAAAGGTCGACGCCATCCACGGCCTTAACCAGATTGTCATCACGACCCCGGCTACTGACGAACAATTTCTTGCGCACCGGGAAGTATTTTTTCAGGCCGATGGCCTCGATCAAAGGTGGTTGTTTCATCGTGCGCCTCCCTGGACGACTGCAAGATCGGCGGGCAGTTCTTGCCAACGAACACAACGCAGCTGGTGACCCTGTTCAACTTCTTCAAGCGCGGGCGCCAGGCTGTCGCAGCGCCCGGCAATGCTGAAGGCACAGCGCGGATGGAACGCGCAGCCCTCTGGCGGGGCCGCCGGGTCCGGGACAAAACCCGGAATAGTGCCTAGATCGCCCTGACCCAGCCCGGCGTGTTCGAAACGCGGTACGGCGGCGAGCAGGCCGCGGGTGTAAGGCATGCGCGGCGACGACAGCACCTGCGCCACACTGCCCTGCTCCACGATTCGCCCGGCGTACATCACCATCACCCGGTCGGCAATTTCCGCCACTACCCCGAAGTTATGGGTGATGAACAGAATCGCCATGCCGTTCTTCTTTTGCAGGTTGCGCAACAGGTCGAGAATCTGCGCCTGCACCGTGACGTCCAGCGCGGTGGTGGGCTCATCGGCGATCAGCACGTCAGGCTCCATCGCCAGGGCAATCGCGATCATTACTCGTTGGCGCATCCCGCCGGACAACTCGTGGGGAAAGCACTCCATGCGTTGCGCAGGTTCAGGAATGCCCACCTGCTCCAGCAATGCCAACGCCCGTGCCCGCGCCTGGGCTTTGCTCAGGTGATCGTGAAAGCGGATGGCCTCGGCAATCTGATCGCCGACCCTGTGTACCGGGTTAAGCGAGGTCAGTGGTTCCTGAAAAATCATCGCCACCCGATTGCCGCGCACGTGGCGCATCTGCTGTTCGCTCATCGCCACCAGATCAATCGCATGGCCGTTGCTGTCGGCCACCACGGCGCTGCCTTCGATGCGGGTCTTGGGTGCCTGGGCCAGCAGTTTCATGACCGCAAGGCTGGTGACGCTCTTGCCGGAACCGCTCTCGCCCACCAGCGCCAGAGTCTCGCCAGCGCGGATGCTGAAGTTGATGTCGTGCACCACCGGCACATAGCCGTCGCCCCGGCGAAAGGCAACGCTGAGGCCGGACACGCTGATCTTTTCATCTGCGTTCATTTCAGGTCACTCCTGCCGTCCAGCGCATCGCGCAGACCGTCACCGATGAAGTTGAAACTGGTCACTGCCAGGGTGATCGCCAGGCCCGGAATGATTGCCAGCCACGGGGCTTTGCCCAGGTACTGCTGCGCGGCGTTGAGCATGTTGCCCCAACTCGGCAGCGGCGGCTGAATGCCATAACCGAGGAAACTGATGTACGCCTCCAGCAGGATGGCGTTTGCGATGGTCAGGGTCGCGGCCACGATAATCGGGCCGATGGCGTTCGGCACCAGCTCGCGAAACATGATCCAGCGATTGCTGGCGCCCACCATGCGCGCCGCCAGGGTGAAATCCCGCTCGCGCAACGAGCGAATCTCGGCCTCGACGATCCGGGAGATTTCCATCCAGCTGGTCACGGCGATGATCAAAGTAATCATCATCGGGCTGGGCTTGATGAACGCGGCCAGCACCAGCACCAGAAACACGCTGGGGAACGACAGAAAGGCATCGACGAAGCGCATCAAGGCCGCGCCGATCCAGCCTCGGTAATACCCGGCTACCACACCGATCAGGGTGCCAATCACGGTGCTGATAAGCATCGCGAAAAAACCCACCAGCAACGAAATCCGCCCGGCATTGAGCAGCCGTGCCGCCGTGTCCCGGCCCAAGGCGTCGGTGCCCAGATAGTGGTTGCCGGTCAGCGGCGGCGCGAAGCGATTGCGGATGTCGATGGACAGGTCGTTGTAGGGCAGCAGCCAGGGCCCGAACACGCAGGCCAGCACCAACAGAGTGATCATCACCACCCCAAGCACCGCCAGTTTGTGGCGCATGAAACGCGCGAGGGTCGGGTTGCTGAACCAGGCCAGACGGCGGGATGACGGCAGATAAGTCGCAGCAGTGGTCATGTGCAATGCTCCTTTTAACCGAGTCGGACGCGGGGGTCTGCAACGCCCACCAGCAGATCCGCAAGCAGATTGCCGAGCAGCACCAGAATGGCCGAGAACATCAGAATGCCCATAATCACCGGGTAGTCGCTGTAGCCCAGGCTGTCGAGAAACAGCCGCCCCATGCCCGGCCAGGTGAATACCGTTTCGGTCACCAGCGCGCCACCGAGAATGGTCGGAATTTGCAGCCCCGCCAGAGTGATCATGGGCAGCAAGGCGTTACGAATCACGTGATGGGTCAACACCCGTCGGTATGGCAGGCCTTTGGCGCGGGCCGTGCGCACGAAGTCCTGATCGATAACGTCCAGGGTCGCCGAGCGCATGTAGCGGCTCCAGATCGCCACGTTGACCAGCGCCAGAACCGCCACTGGCAGAATCAGGTGGATCGCGTAGTCACCCAGGGATTCGTCGCCAATGGTGTACATGTTGCCCGCTGGCAACCAACCCAGGTGCAGGGAAAACAGGAAGATCGCCACCAGGCCAAACCAGAACGTCGGGATCGACAACGCCACCATCGCCCCCACCGTGGCCAATGTGTCAAACACCGAATAGCGGCGCACCGCACCCAGCACCCCGACCCAAGTGCCGACGATCACCGACAAGACAGTGGCGGTGCCCATCAACAACAGCGTGGCGGGCAGATGACCGGCAATGACGCTGAGCACCGGGCGGCCATCGCGGAATGAGTGGCCCCAGTCGCCGATGAACAACCGGGTGAACCACTCGAAGTACTGCACCATCAGCGGACGATTCAAACCCATCTGCTCGGCGATGCGATCCAGTTCGGCCTGGCTCATGCCGGGGTTGAGGGCGAATTGTGACATCGGTCCACCGGGTGCCAGGTTCAGCACGATGAAACCGATCAGTGACACCAGCACCAGAACGATTGCGCTCTGGCCCAGGCGATTGAGGATGTATTGGGGCATGGCGTATTCCTTCTGAAAGGACAACTACGCCCGGCGAACAGGCCGGGCGCTGACAGGCCGTCAGGTCCAGGACCAGGTGTTCACGTTCCAGGGCTCGATACGCAGGTTGATGTTGCCAGCGAAGCCCTTGAGCTTTGACTTGTAGCCACGCACGTAGGTGTACTGAAACAGCGGCAGGATCGGCAGGTCGTCGCGGATGATCTGCTGAACCTGCACGTACACCGCCTTGCGCTGGGCCACGTCCTGCAAGGAGGCGCCCTGGGCCAGCAAGGCATCGACCTTGGCATTGCTGTATTGCGTGGTGTTCTGCCCGGCGCCGCCCTTGGCGCTGATCGAGCTGGAGCCGAAGTAATCCCGGGTATCGGGATCGGCGCCGGTCAGGAAGTTGATGCCCACCACCACCGAATCAAACTTCGACTGCATCCAGTATTCACCCCACATGACCGCTGGCGGCAGGTTGGAAATTTTCATCTCCACGCCGATGGCCAGCCAGGTCTGCTGCATGAATTGCTGCGCCTGCTCGCGGATCTGATTACCCGCTGTGGTGGAGTTGGTGAACGACAGCCGCACCCCGGCCTTTTCCCGAATCCCGCCAGCGCCCGGTTTCCAGCCTGCCTCATCGAGAATCTTGTTGGCCTCATCGATGTTGAAGCTCTGCTTGGGCAAGTCAGGGTTGTAGTACGCCGACTGCTGCGGCATGTAGGTTTCGGTGGGCAGTACCAGGCCGTAATACAGCTCGTCGATGATGGTTTTCTTGTCGATGGCCAGGTACAGCGCCTTGCGCACCGCCGGGTCCTTGAACTGCGGCCGATCCATGTTCAAGGCCACTGACTCGACCGTGGCCACAGGCAGAATCACCACCTCACGGTCGGCCAGCCCTTTGGCTTCTTCGTAGTGATCGGGAGTAATGCCTTGCATGGCGGTGACGTCGATGTCGCCGGTCTTGAACTGGGTATAGAGCACGGTCAGGTCAGGGATGTACTTGAAAATAACGCTGTCGATCTGCGCAGCCGTGCCGTAGTAATCGGGGTTGGCCTTGAGCTGGATATGATCACCCGCCACGCGGCTGGCCCATTTGAACGGCCCGGTGCCGATGGGCGCATTGTTGAACGGCGCGCTGTTCACGTCTGCGGCGGCAGACAGCACGTGCTTGGGCACCATGAATGTCCACGACAGAATCGATGCATAAGGGGCGTAGGATTTTTCCATACGCCAGTGGATTTCAGTGGGCGACACCACGGTGATATCCCGCACCAGATCGTGGCCAGCCCGACGCCCGCTGCGGAAGTTGGGAGAGACGATAAGCTCCAGGGTGTATTTCACATCTTCGGCGGTGAAGGGTTTGCCGTCGTGCCATTTGACGTCATCGCGCAGTTTGACCTTCCACTGCAAACCGTCGGCCGAGATCCCGCCATTGGCGACGGTGGGGACTTGCACGGCAAGCGCCGGGGTGAACTCGCCGCTCGGGGAAATCCCGAACAGCGGATCAAAGACGTTCCAGTGAATGCCCTCGTCCACTTCGATATGCGGCATGTGCGGGTTGAAGACGGTCGGTTCCTGGGAGAGCCCGATAATGACCTGGCCGCTGGCCGTGGGCTTCATGGCCGCGAAGGACTGGCTTGACCGCCCCAGCGGCAGCATCACGCCCGCCGCGCCGATAATGGCCATCGCCAACGCCTGGCGCCGAGTGGGATTGAGGAGGCTGTTACCTTTTTCCGAATCATCGCGCTGCGACATGCTGAAGCTCCTGTAGAGATAAAGGCAGGTGGCTTGCGCCTGAAGTCGTGTAAGCGATGAAACCTGGCTCGATCGATCGAGCTTCTAGGCTGGTGCTTGATGGGGCCTCAATGAACAGCTATCTGGATTGGAATGCTTTTTGTGGGACCGGATTCATCCGGGAAAGGGCCAGTGCATTCAATGCATTTTCAACGTCAGAAATGCCGCCTTCGCGAGCAAGCTCCCGCAGACAACCGCGTTCTCATGTGGGATCGGCCGGTCCCACTAGTAGATTGCATTGCAGGCCAACATAGAATCTCCCACAGGCCTCCCCTCAGAATCCGGAAATCGGTTTCGGAATCGAGCCATCGCTAAAGCGCGACAGGCTGAATGCCTTTATATCGACGATGGGCGTCTCGCCTGTCACCAGATTGGCCATTAACCGCCCCGCCGCTGGCCCGATGCCGAAACCGTGACCGGAGAAGCCGGTGGCGATGAAAAAGCCCGGCACCGCGTCCACGGCGGAGATCACCGGCACCGCATCAGGGGTAACGTCGATCATGCCGCCCCAGCGCTGGGCGATGCGCACGTTGCTGAATATCGGGAAGGCTTTGGTCAGGCTCTCCAGCGCCCTGTTCGATTGACTGATAGACGGAACCGGATCAAGCACCCGGCGGTATTCAAAAGGGCTGGCTTCGTCCAGCGCCCAGCGTCGAGGCAGTACCGCTTCCTGGAAAAACCGCTGACCCAGACGCAGTGACAAGGACGCATGTTCATGCTTGAACGCTGGCCAGAACTGCCGCGCATGGCGAAACAAATCCGGCACGATGTCGGCAATGTTCTCATGGCCTGAGGCGACGGTATAACCGCCGTCCTGGCGCTTGCGTACGGCAAAATCGTTGGCCCAGATCGCCGATTGCGGCCCGCCCTCCAGAGGCGTGGTGCGGATCACCGAATTGAGCACCTTCAATTGCGGCAGATGCACGCTCAGCGGCGAGCAGAACAGGCTGGACCAGGCACCGCCCGCCAGCACCACCGACGAACAGGCGATGGGCCCACGCTCGGTGATGACGCCGCTGACCCGCCCCGCTGAGCGCTCGATCCCGCGCACCGCGCACTCGGTGAGAATAAACGCGCCCTTGGCCCTGGCCCCTTCGGCAATCGCCGGTGCTGCCTGTTGGGGCTCGGCGCGACCGTCATCCGGCGTATACAGCGCGCCTTTGACCTGCAGGCGATTAACCTCAGGCAAAAGACTGCCCAGCTCGGCACCGGACACCATCCGCGCGCTCACCGGGTAATCGTCCAGATTGCGTTTCCAGCGCTCGTGCTCTTCGTAGCTCTGGTCATCGGCGCAGGTGAACAGAATGCCTGCGCGGGTATAGCCGACATCCTTGCCGATGCGCGCTGCCAGACCGTCCCACAATGGTAAGGCCTGAGCCATCAACGGCAGCTCCCGAGGGTCGCGACGGGAAATCCGTACCCAGCCCCAGTTGCGGCTGGATTGCTCATGGCCGATGCCGCCTTTTTCACACAGCGCCACCGTCAGGCCGCGCTCGGCCAACTCCAATGCCGTCGACACGCCAATGATTCCCCCACCGATCACCACTACATCCACGCGATCAGGAAGCTGTTCATCACCCTGCACGGGTACCACCCGAGGCCCGGGCATCAGTAGCTGTCATCCAGTTGGCAGTTGATATTCAACTCCGCAACGCTGGCTTCGTTGGGCATGTCGAGCAAGGTGCCGATCAATAACGCCAGGTCGGCAGGGGCTGTCATTTGCGCGTCTTCACGGGTGCTCAAGCCTCGGGCCATATCAGTGGCGACGAAGCCCGGACAAATCGCCGTGGCGCGAATACCCAGGTCCCAACCGCTGTGGCGCAGGCCGTGAGCCAGGCCCAGCGCGGCGAACTTGCTGACTGAATACAGGCTGGAAGCGGCGGACTTCACGCGTTTGCCCGACAGCGACGCCATGATGATCACCCGCCCCTTGCCGCTGACGCTCAAGGCACTCCATGCCGCCGCAGCGAGGCGACGCGGCGCTTTGACGTTGACGTCCAGCAGCGCGTCCATGTCCGCCTCGTCGGCTTCGACCACGGTTTTACGAATCATCAGACCCGCGTTGGCGACCACGGCATCGATCCGCCCGAAACGCTCCAGCGCGGCGGCAACCCATTGCGCTTCACCAGCGGTGTCGGTGGCATCGTAGGCCACGACCTGCACCGAGTCGCTGTCGTGCCAGGGTGCCGCCGTCGGCGTGCGCATCCCCAGTGAAACGCTCCAGCCATTGCTCACCAGTTGCCTGGCAATCGCTTCACCAATCCCGCGATTGGCACCGGAAATCAGCGCGACGCGTTGTTGTTGCATGAGTGTTCTCCTTCAATTCAGTCAACTGTGCGGCCCTGGAAATACTCAAGGCTCGAAACTTGCAGAGCAATACCTGACCCGAGCCCGGCGACCATCACTGGCGGCACTGACGTCAGCCCAGGCTGAGCACGGGCCAGTCATCGCCTGTTTCCAGGGAGAGCCAGACATGCGCCAAAGCGATTCATCTTCACCCAGAGTGCAACGTAGCAGTGATCGTTGCAGTACCCCTGGCACCCAAATGCTGGACCGCTCCTTTGAGATCCTCCAGGCCATTGCCGCTCGTGGAGAACTGGGAGCCAGTATTGAAACCCTGAGCGCTGAAACCCAACTGAGCCGAGCAACCTTGTACCGTCTGCTCAAAGCCATGAAGTCCTACGGATTCGTGCGCCTGCCGCGTCTGCGCGGGCACTATTTTCTCGGCTACGAGCTGCTGTCCCTCGGTGCCCAGGCGGGCAATACCGGTGGTTTGCGAGAATACGCCCGGCCCGCGTTGATGCGGCTCTCGGAAACGTTTCAGGACAGCTTCTTTCTGTTCGTGCAGGACGGTTACTACGCCCTGTGTCTGGAAATCCAGGAGGGCCGCAACCCCACCAAAAGCTTTGCTCACTGCGTGGGCTCCCGGGTCCTCAGTGGCGTGGGCCAGGGCTCGCTGGCGTTGCTGAGCAACATGCCCAATGCCAAGCGCAACGAAATCCTCAACCACAACGCCCCACGCCTGCTGCGCGAGTACGGCATCACGGTGGAGCAAGTGCGCGAGGCGCTGGACCAGTTTCGGCGCCAGGGTTTTACCTGCGGGCTGAGTGACAAGATTCTTCCGCTGTACACCGGGGTCGCCGTTCCGATTCGAAACACTGAAGGCGAACTGATCGGGGCGTTGAGCAGCGCCCTGCTGACCTCGCGCCTGACCGAGCACTATCAGTTGCGGCTGGTGGGGGCCATGCAGCGCGAAGCCGATATCATTGCCCAACGCTTCAGCACGCCCCTCGAATTGACGGCAGGCCACCCCGAACAGCCGGGCACTCACCGGGCGAATCTCGAAAAACGAAACGGTGTCGGGCTGACCAGCGGTTGATCGCCCGTGATCAGGTCGGCCATCAAGTGCCCGGCGCCGGGTCCGATCCCGAAACCATGCCCGGAAAATCCGGTGGCCAGGTAAAAGCCGGGAAGCGACGCCACCTCATCCATCACCGGGACGATGTCGGGTGTCACGTCGATCAGGCCTGCCCAGCGCTGCTCGATCTTCGCCCCGGCAAACACCGGAAACTGTTCGGCGATCATCTTCAGCGCCTGATCGAGAAAGGCGTCCACCGGCTTGGGGTCATAAAGGCGCTGGGTCTCGAACGGCGTCGGCTGATCGTTGTTCCAGCGACTTGGGGTGTTGATTTCCTGCCAGGTCTGGCCCGTCACCCGCAACCGGTACTCCTGATAATGGGCCTTGACCATCGGCAGAAAGTCCGGGAAGTAGCGGAAGCTGTCCGGGACCAGAGACGCGATATTGGTGTTGCGCATCGCGACGGTGTAGCCGCCGTCGGCGCGCTTTCTGAAGGACATTTTTTCCGTCGCCACGGCACAGTCCGGGCCACCCGCTATAGGCCCGGTGCGCATCACCGACCCCAGCACTTTGAGTTGTGGCAGCCGAATGCCCAGGTTGCGACAGAACAGACTCGACCATGCGCCGGCCGCCAGCACAACGGTCTTACACTTGATCTCGCCCAACTCGGTGATCACCGAACTGACCCGCCCCGCCTCGGTTTCAACGCCTCGGGCGGCGCAGCGGGTGAAAATTTCAGCGCCCAGCGCGCGGGCACCCTGGGCGATGGCGGCCGTGGCGATGTCCGGTTCGGCGCGGCCATCAGTGGCGGTGTACAGCGCGCCTTTCCAGGACGGCGGCGCCTTGCCAGCCAAACGGGCGTCAATCTGCGCGGTATCGAGCCACTCGGCCTCGATGCCCATGGGTTTGGCTTCCTTGAGCCAGGCTACTTTTGCAGCGATTTCCTGCTCGGATTCGCAGGCATAGAGAATTCCGGCCCGGGTAAAGCCGGTGTCGTGTTTGAGGCGGCGGGCCCAGCTGTCCCAGAGCTTCAGGCTGGCGATGGCCAACGGGATCTCGGCCACGTCACGGCCCATGGTCCGCACCCAGCCCCAATTGCGTGAGGACTGTTCGTGGGCGATGCCGCTCTTTTCCACCAGCACCACCGAAACACCGCGCTCGGCCAGAAAATAGGCGGTACACACCCCGACAATCCCCCCGCCGATGATGACCACGTCGGCGCTTTGGGGCAGTGATTGATCGCTGTCGACTTGCGAGATATGCGGGTACATGGCCATTCCTGCGGCGGTCGTTACCCAAGGTTTACCCCGTGAGGAAAACAGCGGCAAGCATCGACACCGCAAAAGCGGCCATGCTCTCACATGGTGAGATCACGCCAGTGACACGCACCCGTAAGAGTTGCCGAAGGCTGCGAACAACGGCGTGTCAGACAAACCGCCATCGCGGCCTCGCAGTGCTTATGTGCGCCTACAAAACCGAGGTGTGCCCGGGCTGTGGAATTGGGTACAGGACAGCGCATGTATAACGATTCGCTATTTAAAAACTAGTTAGCCAACAAACTAAGTCATGTAAAAACTGCATGTTTTAAAAATACCAATACCCCAACGGAATCACACGATTCACTTAATAACTTTTTAGTAGCGTTAAGCCGATTTGACTGATTATCAGATTTACTCCATTACAACTGGCGATAAAGCATTTAGCTGCTAGCGTTGCTTAAGTACTTACACGGCCCAGTTAGCCCAGAGCGACATTTTCGCTCCAGAACAGCATCGCCCTGTTATTCAAGCTCCGAACCCGGGATTGGGTCCCCGACCCGATCCACGGGCTATCGCAAGCTGGAGCATAAGCCGCTCTTCGCCATCGAGAGCAACTACAGCTAAACCTCAACCACGCGCTATGGGTGGTCCGGAGGCCATCTATAACACCGCTACGGTCTCGAATCGCCTGAAGTCAATAACTGGACCTTGCGCATGTAATAAGTCAGTCAGTGTTGAGCATGCGCCAGACACCTGACATCCCCAACCCAAAAACGAGAAACATACGATGAAACTGCCGCTGCTCAATACGTTGTTGTGCTGTGCCATCTTCGGGCTGGGCGGTTGTGCCAGCTCGCAGGTCGACCCCAGTCATTATTCCGGCTTTCTGAAGGATTACAGCCAACTCAAGCCCGCCGAAAGCGCGAGCGGTGCGCCGGTCATGCGCTGGATCGACCCGGACGTGAAATTCGATAAATACACCCGCGTTTATATCGAACCCAGCCAGTTCTATCCGCAACCTCAGCCAACGGGCGTGATCTCTGCGCAGGCGCTGCAATCAATCACCCGTTATTTCGACACAGCCCTCAAGCGTGAGCTGAGCAAGAACATGACGCTGGCCCAGGGACCGGGCCCCGACACCATCGTCGTGCGCCCGGCGATCACCGCTGTGGCCACCAGCACCGAGGGGCTCAAGCCCTATGAAGTCATTCCCATTGCTCTGGTGGCTGCAGCGGTGAACACTGCTGCAGGCGGGCGCGATCAGAACGTCGAGATCGCCACCGAGGCTGCATTCCTTGATGCGCAGACCAATAAGGTGCTGGCCCAGGTGGTGCGCAAGGGCAGCGGCGAACCCTTGGAAAACGACCAGACGCAACTGACTCTGGACGACGTCAAACCGGTCCTCGACGGCTGGGCCAACGACATGCGCCTGAGCTACGAAAAACTCAAGACCGGACGCTAGTCAGTCGAGCCGCAGCGGTATGCCCGGAATGCAAAGCAGATCCGATGAGCATTCGCGAAGACACCGCCGGGTCGCACCGCCAGATCGGCGAGGACGTTTTGGGCCAGGATGTCGTCATCCGACAGATCCTTCTGGCGTCAGACAGACCGCATGATCGTTCATCGTCGGAATGCCGCCCAGACCAAGCTCACTCAGACGATCACCAAACCTGTGGGAGATTCAATGTTGGCTTGCAATGCACTTTCCAGTGGGACCGGCTTTAGCCGGGAAGGCGGCATTTCAGACAGTAAAGATGGGGTGGATGTACTGGCCTCTTCCCGGCTAAAGCGGAGCGCCGCCCGGCCGGTCCCACATGAAAACGCGTCTGTGTGAGCGGTGCTTGCCCGAAATGCAGCCGATGCGGTCCATCAGGCAGACCGCGTCATCGTTCATCGTCGGAATGCCGCCCAGACCAAGCGCGCTACAGACGATCACCGAACCTGTGGGAATTCTATGTTGGCCTGCAATGCACTTTCCAGTGGGACCGGCTTTAGCCGGGAATGCAGCATTTCAGACAGTGAAGATGGGGCGGATGTACTGGCCTCTTCCCGGCTAAAGCGGAGCGCCGCCCGGCCGGTCCCACATGAAAACGCGTCTGTGTGAGCGAGGCTTGCCCGCGAAGCAGCTGATGCGGTCCATCTGGCATACCGCGCCATCGTTCATCGTCGGAGTGCCGCCCAGACCAAGCGCGCTACAGACGATCATCGAACCTGTGGGAGATTCTATGTTGGCCTGCAATGCACTTTCCAGTGGGACCGGCTTTAGCCGGGAAGGCGGCATTTCAGACAGTAAACATGGGGTGGATGTACTGGCCTCTTCCCGGCTAAAGCCGGTCCCACATGAAAGCGCATCTGTGGGAGCGGTGCTTGCCCGCGATACGGCCGCCTCGGTCCATCAGGCAGACCGCATTACCGTTGATCGTCGGAATGCCGCCCAGACCAGGCTCACGCCTACAGACGGATACCGAATGCATGTGCGAATTCGCCCGCGAATGCGGTGCCCAAACAATGCGCCCCACTACCCAACTCAGCGTATCTCGTTGACGTACATGAAGTGCTCAGTGCTGACCCGCTGGTGGGTCATCATTACCGGGGTGGCGGCCTGGTCGAAGGAGACCGCATCAATGATCATCAGCGCATGAGGTGCGGTCAGTTCCAGCAACAGGCAATCCTCTTCATTGGCCAGCCCGGCGGTCAATTGCTCGCGCACCGCCGCTACTCTCAGGCCGTACTGATCCAGCAGAAAGCGATAAAGCAACTCCGGCAATTCTTCAGGGCCGGGGAAGTTCGGCACCTTGCAGGCAACCACGGTGAAGCGTTCGTGCATCGCCGCCACGCCGTCGATACTGCGCAAGCGGTGCAGGCGATAGACCGGACTGCCCTCTTCGATCAGCAATTTCTCAGCGTCAAATGCCGTCGCCTCGCCGAGTTGGTAATCCAGCAACGAGGTGCGCGACTTGAGCAGCGCGCCTTCCTTATTGTGCAAACGGAAATACTGGAAGAAATAACGCAGGTTGTGCAACGGCGCCCAGCCGGTTACCACCGTGCCGGTTTTGCGGCGGCGCATGAGCATGCCTTCTGAGACCAGTTCGGCCAGAGCCCGGCGGACGGTGCCGACTGACACGCCGAAATCATTGGCCAGGGCATTTTCGCTGGGGATCACCGTGCCGCTGGTCCATTCACCGAGAAGAATGGCCTCCGAGATATGCCGCTTGACCACTTCATACAGGGGCACGCTGTCGTGCTCGCTCAATCGCGTGAAGCCACCAGACGCAACTGGCGCAATGCTATCGGTCATCTTTTTTCCTTGACGGGCCACGCCGTGATACTTAACTATAAACTATATAGAAATACAGCGAGAACAGAATGACGACGAATGCAGGGCTGCAACAGGCACTCAAGTCGATCGAGACGGATCATGATTCGATGATTGATGATCTGCAACGCATGATCGCAGTGGATACCTGCTTTCCACCGGGTGCGGGCTATGGCGCTTTTGCCGACCTGATGGAGACGCTGGTAGCGCCGCTGGGTCTGCAAACCCGACGCGTCACGGTGCCCGAAGACTTGTGGCAGACCCGCAGCGGCGAGGCTTATGGTGAGCGCATCAACCTGATCGCCCGGCAACCCGGTGAACAGGAAGTCTGCAGCCTGTATTTTCACGTCGACACCGTGCCGCCAGGCGATGGCTGGACCCAGCCGCCACTGCAACTGAGCGAAGTCGACGGCAAGTTGATCGGGCGTGGCACTGCCGACATGAAAGGCAGCGTTGCTGCCACCCTCGCCGCGCTGCGTGCTGCGCAACGTTTCAATCTGCCGCTGCGTTATTGCCCGTCGTTGTTGCTGTGCACGGATGAGGAAGGCGGCCTGTACCCTGGCATCCGCTATCTGGCTGAGCAGCAACTGGTCGAGGGTCATATCCTGAGTTTCAACGGCGGTGCGGCCCCGCGTATCTGGGCGGGATGTTTTGGCAGCATCGACCTGAAGATCACCGTCAAAGGCCGCTCGTCCCATTCCGGCGAGCCAGTCAGCGCCATCAATGCCATCGAACAAAGCCTGCCGCTGCTCAACGCGCTGCACAGTCTGAAAAATCAGGTGCAGCAGAGAGCCTGGCCAATGCCAGCGCCACCTCATTACAACGGCGCGCCGCTGATTTCACGGATGACCCTGGCCGCAGCCCACGGTGGCAGCAAAGGTTCCACGGTACCTGCGCAGTTCGAAATTCTGATCAATCGCCGTTACGCGCCGCAGGAGCCGTTCGAGCAGGTCATGGCCGAGCTGCAGAACTGCATCGACACCGCCATGGCCGATACCGAAGCCCTGTCCGTCGAGCATGAAGTAATCGGCCATCTCGCGCCTGTCGCCGACCCCACCGGCCCACACTGGCCGAGCTGGCAGGCCGCACTGGGCGTAGGTTTTGGCTTCACTGCCGAGCAGTTTCAATGCTACGGCTCGTCGAGCAGTTCGGACATGGGCTGGGTGCAGCAAGCCGGGATTCAGGAAATCCTGCTCGGTGGCCTGATCCGCCCGGAGAGCCGAATCCATGCCGCTGACGAATACACCACACGCGACGATCTGGTCGCCCTGGCGCAATCGATCCTGGCTTATCTGGCGGCTGATTTCACACCGCCTGACTGATCACTGTCAGCCCCGCAGACCGGCATCAAAGACTGGTTAACGGCTATCTTATCTGGCTGCCCCACTCCCACTCATTGCTAAGTGAAGTATCGCCATGACTACAGTTTTCAGGCTCAACCGCCGCCGCTTCCTGACCACCTCGGCCATTGTCACGGGCGCGGCCATGCTGCCGTTTTCCGGACCGCTATGGGCCGCCGCGGCTGCCCGCAAGGGTGGCACCCTGCGCATCAGCGTTGACCAGGCGGTCGGCATGCTCAATCCGCTGCTGACCCGGGTCAACCCGGAGTACCTGCTTAGCGAGCTGCTGTATAACGGCCTGACCCGCCTGAGTCAGGACATGCAGGCCGAGCCTGATCTCGCGCAATCCTGGAGTCATGATGAAAGCCTCACCGAGTGGACCTTCATCCTGCGCAGCAACCTGAAGTTTCACGACGGCAGCGCCTGCACCGCCAAAGATGTCGCGGCCAGCCTGCAAGCGATCCTTGATCCGAAAACCGCTTCCCCAGCCCTGCGCAATATCGGCCCGATCAAGACCGTCGAAGCGCTGGATGATGTGCGCCTCAAGCTGACCACTAGCGCGCCTTATGCAGACCTGCCCGTGAGCCTGGCCTATCCTGCGGCCAAGATCGTTCCGGCCGCGATCCTGCAAGGCGACATGACCCGCCTGTCCCGTGAAGCGGTGGGCACCGGGCCGTTCAAACTGGTGTCTTTCGAGCCGGAGCGCATGGTGGTGGTCGCGCGCAACGAACACTTCTATGACCCCGAGCGCCCAAACCTGGATCGCGTCGAAGTCCGCGTCTATCCCGACCCGTCCTCGGAAAGCTCGGCACTGATGTCCGGCGACATTGACCTGATGCTCTCGGCCCAGGCCACAGAATTCAGCCGTCTGGGTGGCGCAAGCGGCGTCAAGGCACTGCGCGTGCCGTCCGGGCAGTTCCTCAACATCAACATGGCGTGCGACCAGCCGCCCTTCAACGATGTGCGGGTGCGCCAGGCGCTGTCCCTGTGCGTGGACCGTGCCGCCATGGTGGACTTCGTCGCCGAAGGCTTCGGCACTCCGGGCAACGACACCCCGCTCAACGTTGCCTATCGCTACCACAAGGACATCGCCTTGCGGCAGGCCAACATCGCTCAGGCGAAAAAGCTGCTGGCCGATGCGGGCTATCCCAAAGGTCTGGACATCACCCTCGTCGCATCGGACAAACCGTCCACCCGCACTCAGCTGGGCATCGCGGTTCGCGAGATGGCCAAACCTGCCGGCTTCAATATCAACGTCTCGACCATGGCCAACAGCACCTATCTGGACCAGGTCTGGAAGAAGGGCAATTTCTACGTCGGCTTCTACAACATGCAGCCTTCGGCCGATGCGGTGTTCTCGCTGCTGTACACCTCCAACGCTGCCTGGAACGAAACCCGCTGGAACAACGCCGAATTCGACGCCGCTGTCGCCGAAGCCCGTGGTACCGACGACCCGGTCAAACGCGCAGCCCTGTATGGCACTGCGCAACAGCTGATGCATGAGCAAGTGCCGTCGCTGATTCCGACCTTCTTCGATGTTCTGGCCGCCCAGCGCAACTATGTTCAGGGCTATCAGCTGCACCCGCGTGGCGCGGTGTTCCGGCTGGATCAGGCGTGGCTGGACGACAGCGCCCCCAAGCGCGGATGAACCGAGGATAACCCTGTGACTGCTGCTTATCTGACCAAGCGCTTGCTATTGGTCGTGTACACCCTGCTGATCGTTTCCTTGCTGGTGTTTGCCATCACCCAGTTGCTGCCCGCCGATGCGGCGGTGACGCTGCTGGGCCAAAGCGCCACGCCCGAAGCCCTGGCCGCCCTGCGCGCCAAACTCGGCCTGGATCAACCCGCGTGGCTGCAATTTGGCCACTGGCTGATGGCCGTATTGCAAGGCGACCTGGGGGTGTCGATGCGCAACGGTCAGCCGGTGCTCGGTTCGCTGGTGGATGCCCTGGGCCGTTCGCTGCTGCTGGCGAGCTGCTCATTGCTGCTGATGCTGGCAGTGGCGATCCCCCTGGGGATTATTGCCGCCGTGCGTCGTGGGCGCCCGGTGGACCTGATCATCGGCGTGCTGTCTTACATCGGCGTGTCGTTGCCGGAGTTCGTCACCGCCACGCTGCTGATTCTGCTGTTCGCCGATTTCTGGCAGCTGCTGCCTGCAACGGGTTATGTACCCCTTGGTGATAACGTCTGGGAAGGCATTCGCCACTTGATCCTGCCGACGCTGACCGTGTCGATGATCATGGTCGCCCATGTGTCACGCATGGTGCGTTCGGAAATGATCGACGTGCTGGAGACCGATTACATCCGCGCCGCACGCCTCAAAGGTCTGTCCCGGCGCCGGGTGTTGCTGCGCCACGCATTGCGCAACGGGCTGCTGCCGACCATCACCATCGTTGCCTTGGATGTCGGCTACCTGCTGGGTGGCATTGTCGTGGTCGAGGAGATTTTCAACATTCCCGGTATCGGCCGCGAACTGCTGGTGGCGGTAGCCGCCCGCGATCTGCCAGCGATTCAAGGCGGAGTGCTGATCCTTGCCGCGACCTACTGCGTGGTCAACTTCGTGGCTGACCTGACCTATGCCTATCTCGACCGGCGAATTCAATATGCGTAACGTTCTCTATCGCCTGCTGGCGACTCCCCAAGGCCTGCTGGGCAGCCTGATTCTGCTGATTGCGCTGGTACTGGTGTTTGCCGGGCCAGCGCTGGCGCCCTTCGACCCGGAAGCCATCTCGATCCTGACCCGCTACAAAGCGCCAAGCCTGGTGCACTGGCTGGGCACCGACCAACTGGGCCGCGACATTCTCAGCCGGGTGCTGATCGGTGCTCGCGCCACTATCTCGCTTTCGGTATTCGCCACCGCCATGGCAATGCTGATTGGCGCGCTGCTGGGTACTGTCAGCGGCTACCTGGGCGGGCGCATCGACGAAGCACTGATGCGCACCCTTGATGCGGTGATGTCGATTCCGACCCTGCTGTTCGCGCTGCTGATCGTCAGCACCCTGGGCCGCAGCGATTTCAACGCAGTGCTGGCGATCACCATTGCCTTCGTCCCCGGCATGGCGCGTATCGCCCGCAGTGTGGCCCTCGCCGCCCGCCGTCAGGACTACGTCAACGCCGCCATCGCTCGCGGGGAATCCACCGCCTACATCGTGGTGCGGGAAATGCTGCCCAATATCGTCGCGCCGATCATCGTTGAAGCGACCATCCGCGTCGCCTTCGCCATCATGCTGTTCGCCACCCTGAGCTTCCTCGGCCTGGGCGCACAGCCGCCGCAGCCGGAATGGGGCCTGATGGTCGCCGAGGCACGCCGTTACTTCTTCCAGGCACCGTGGATGATGCTCATGCCAGGCCTGGCCATCGCCGTTGTGGCGATCGGTTTCAATCTGTTGGGCGATGGCTTGCGCGATGCCCTTAATCCCAAGGGGCAGCGCACATGAGTACGATCTTGCAAGTGGCTGACTACAGCCTCGATTACCAATTGCCAACCGGCGTCCTGCATGTCCTGCAAAACATCGACTTCAGCGTGGCCGCCGGGGAAGTGGTGGGTCTGGTGGGCGAGTCCGGCTCAGGCAAAACCACTCTGGGCTGGGCAATCATGCGCTACCTGGCGGGCAACGCTCGGGAGATCGGCGGCAGCATCAGCCTGCAAGGCGAGAACCTGCTGCAGATGCCTCAGCGCCAGGTCGAAGGATTGCGCGGTGGCCGACTGGGCATGATTTTCCAGGACCCCAGCGCTTCGCTCAATCCCACCCTGAGCCTGGGCGAGCAAGTGGTGGAAGTCCTCACCCGCCATCGCAACCTGGGCTTTCGCGAGGCCTGGGAGCTGGGCGAACAATTGCTGGCCGACGTTGACCTCAAAGACCCGGCCGCCATGATGAAGCGCTTTCCCCATGAAGCCTCGGGTGGTGAAAAGCAGCGCGTATTGATCGCCACGGCCTTTGCCTGCAAGCCGCAGTGCCTGATCTTTGATGAGCCCACCACCGCGCTGGACGTCATCAGCTCGGCGCAGATCCTGCAATTGTTCCGCCGCCTGCGGGAAGAAACCGGCGTGGCTTCGCTGTACATCTCCCACGACCTGGCGCTGGTGTCGCGAGTGGCTGACCGGGTTTGCGTTCTCAATCAGGGGCGCATCGTCGAGCAGGCTCGCGGCGGTCGTATTTTCAGCGCGCCGACTGACGCCTACACGCAACGGCTGGTCGCCGCCGTGCCTTCAGCTGACAAGCGCCTGCTCAACGAGCCTCGGGCCAGCGGCGCGCCCTTGTTGCAGGTTAGCGACCTCAACGTGCGCTACGGTCGCCCTGGCATGCTCGACAGCCTGTTACGTCGCAAAACTGCGCCGTCCATGGGCGCACGGGACATGAACCTGAGCATGGCGAGGGGTGAAATCCTCGGCATCGTTGGCGAATCAGGCTCAGGCAAATCGACCCTGGCCAAAGCCCTGACCGGTCTGACGCCGTTCACCGGCGCGGTGTATTTCGACGGCGCACCGATCCAGGGGCCGGCGCAGATGAACCGCGACTACCGGCGCAAAGTGCAGATCATCTTTCAGCACCCGGATGCGTCGCTCAATCCGAGGCAGACCATCGGCCAGATCCTTTCACGGCCCTTGCGTTTGTATGGCCTGCCGGAAGGCGAAAGCGAAACGGCGGCCATCGCCCGACTGCTGCGCGAAGTGCGTTTGCCCGAAGACTTTGCCAGCCGTTATCCCCATGAACTGTCCGGTGGGCAAAAGCAGCGGGTGGCGATTGCCCGCGCCTTTGCGGCACGTCCGGAGCTGGTGATCTGCGATGAAATCACTGCGGCGCTGGACGTTTCGGTACAGGCCACGGTGATCGAACTGCTGCTGGAACTGCGTCGCCAGCACGGCACCGCGTACCTGTTCATCACCCACGACCTTAATCTGATTCGCCAGATCGCCCATCGCATCGCCGTCATGTATCGCGGCGACCTGCTGGAGATTCTGCCCGCGGTGAACATGGCCGATCACGCCACTCATCCCTATACCCGCGCCCTGCTCGATGCAGTGCCACAGCCTTTGACCGAACTGGAGCCCCTTGATGACGCCTGAAGCGCTACTGGACCGAATTGACGAGGCGTACTGCCTGGATTTCCTCGCGCGCATGGTGCAGCACAAGAGCTACAGCGCCACCCCCGAGGAACGCAAACTCGCCGAATACATGGCCGGACAGATGCAGGAATTGGGTCTGGACGCCGAGCTGATGCCAGTGCCCGGCGAACGCCTCAATGCCATCGGCACGTTAAAAGGCCAGGGCGGCGGCCACAGTCTGTTGTTCAACGGCCACCTGGACACCAACCCTGTTACTGAAGGCTGGACGGTTGACCCCTGGGCCGGAAAGATTGACGACGAGTTCATCTACGGCATCGGCGTGTCCAACATGAAGGCTGGCGACGCTGCCTACTTCTGTGCGCTGAAAACCCTGATCGACGCCGGCATCAAGCTCAAGGGCGACGTGATCCTGACCTATGTGGTGGGTGAACTTCAGGGCGGTATCGGCACCATCGCGGCCATTGAACAGGGCGTGAAAGCCGACTACTTCATCAACTCCGAGCCCACCGATTTGCAGGCGGTTACGCTGCATGTCGGCTCGCTGATGTTTGTCATCGAACTGACCGGCGACACCCGCCACCTGTCCAAGCGCGAAGAAGCCGTGGATGTGATTACCGCGGCCGTGCAACTGATCCCGCAGATCAACGGCATCACCTTCAGCGGTGCTCGTTCGCCGGAGCACGAACAGGTCAATCGCGGCCACATTGGCGTGGTGCGTGGCGCACTGGGCCGCGATCTCGAAGAATGGCGTCCGCCGCAAGTCGCCGACTTCCTGCGCCTTCGCGGTTCGGCGCGTTACACCCCTGGGCAAACTGTTGAATCCGTATTGGGCGATCTGCAGAAATTGCTTGATCAACTCTGCGAACAATTTCCGGGCCTGCAAGCCAAGCTGATCAACGACAGTGACAACCAGCCGCTGATGCCACCGTTCGAGGTGTCCCACGACTCGCTGATCGTCAAGGCCGTCAATGCCGCGTACCAACAGGTTCGAGGCGAACCGCAGCCCACCGGCATCATCACCCCGCCCGCCTACTTCGGCACCGACGCCGCGCACTTCTACCAGCGCCTGGGCATGCAAGGCGTGGTCTGCGGGCCTGGCGGCAAGTTCAACACCATGCCGGACGAGCGCGTACACAAACGCGATTACCTCGACATGGTGCGGGTTTATATTTTGGCGATCCTTAGTGTCTGCGAGGTAGCTGACGGGATTTGAAGGTATTGACGCGATAATCCCACAGGTTTGGGGATTTCGTTGGAGCGAGGCTTGCCCGCGAATTGGGCGATGCGGTGTGTCAGGCACACCGAGGTGTTCTTATCGCGAGCAAGCTCGGCTCCTACAGGTGTGATCTCAACCTTGGCTCAATCTCGTGGGACCGGCTTTAGCCGGGAAAGCGTTATGTCTGACGACCCATTTTCAGTGACTATCCCGGCCTCTTCCCGGCTAAAGCCGGTCCCACTGGAAACGCGCATTGCAGGCCGACATCGAATCTTCCCAACCCCGCGGGACATTGAAGGTAATCCCACAGGTTTGGGGATTTCGTTGGAGCGAGGCTTGCCCGCGAATTGGGCGATGCGATGTGTCAGGCCCACCGACGTGTTCTTATCGCGAGCAAGCTCGGCTCCTACAGGTGTGATCTCAACCTTGGCTCAATCTAGTGGGACCGGCTTTAGCCGGGAAAGCGTTATGTCTGACGACCCATTTTCAGTGACTATCCCGGCCTCTTCCCGGCTAAAGCCTGTCCCACTGGAAACGCGCATTGCAGGCCGACATCGAATCTTCCCAACCCCGCGGGACATTGAAGGTAATCCCACAGGTTTGGGGATTTCGTTGGAGCGAGGCTTGCCCGCGAATTGGGCGATGCGGTGTGTCAGGCACACCGAGGTGTTCTTATCGCGAGCAAGCTCGGCTCCTGCAGGTGTGATCTCAACCTTGGCTCAATCTAGTGGGACCGGCTTTAGCCGGGAAAGCGTTATGTCTGACGACACATTTTCAGTGACTATCCCGGCCTCTTCCCGGCTAAAGCCGGTCCCACTGGAAACGCGCATTGCAGGCCGACATCGAATCTTCCACTGTTGAATTCACGGTTGTCCGGGCCTATAGCAACAAATCAAAACAACCCGCAATCCTTTGCACCGAATTTTCCTGCCGTGGTTCAATCCAACCCCGCGGGACATAACCCAGCAGCCTGCAAAGGAACCCATTGATGTTTCACCTCATGTTCAGCATGCCTTGCCTATACGCCATCGTCCGCTTTATCTGGCCGATGCCGTGGTCGCTGACGGCCAGAATTGCGGTTGCAGTGCTGCTCCTGCTTGCCTCGCAATATCACCTCTACTCCCGGTTTTCCTCCGGCAGCGTGTTCTCACCGGAATTTCCGCGTCTGGTGGTGATGCTGTTCAACTGGGGGTTTGGCACGATCCTGTTGATTGCGGTGCTGCAAATCATTGTCGATCTGGGCACGCTGCTGACCATGCTGATTCGACAGCAATGGCTGACCATTCCAATCGGCTTGCGTTACGGCATTGGCACGGCGGCGCTGGTCCTTTCGGCAATCGGCGTGAGCCAGGCCATACGCGTCCCGCCCGTCAAAGACATCGACGTCGCGATCAAAAACCTGCCCGCGCAATTCGAAGGCTACAAGATATTGCAGCTCACCGACCTGCACATCAGCCGCCTGTTTGATGAGCCGTGGACGCGCGCCGTGGTGAAGGAGTCGAACGCGCTGGGCGTCGACCTGATGGTCGTCACCGGCGATCTGATCGACGGCTCGATCGCCAATCGGACTCTGGATATCGCGGCCCTGCGTGACCTGCATGCACCGGATGGTGTGTATGTGATTCCTGGCAATCACGAATACTTCTTCGATAACGAAGCCTGGATGAAGCATTTCGTCTCATTGGGAATGATCCCGTTGGCCAACAGTCACACACTGATCCAGCGTGGCGGCGCACGCTTTGTACTGGCCGGGGTCACAGATGTGACAGCACCGAAAACCGGCTTCCCGGCACCCGACCTGAAAATGGCGCTCAAAGATGCGCCGAAAGATGCACCGATTATTCTGCTGGACCACCAGCCAAGGAACGCTCGATTCTCAGCCAGCCAGGGCGTCGCGCTGCAGTTGTCCGGCCATACCCATGGCGGCATGATCCTCGCGCTTGATCGGATCATTGCCTTGGCGAATGAGGGTTTTGTATCCGGTTTTTATGACGTCGACGGCATGCAGCTGTACGTCAACAACGGCACAGCACTCTGGCCCGGCTTTGCGTTGCGTCTGGGCAGGCCTTCGGAGTTGACGCGCATCACGCTTCGCCAGGCGTCCGTTTCGCAGTGACCAGGCGGTTGCCTTGTTTACCTCGGTCGACCTTGGAATCAGGCAACTCGCCCTTATAACAACGGCTATATCCCACCTCTCACAGAGAAGGACAGATCATGACCAGTCAAACCGAAACCGCGATCCTTGCTGGCGGCTGCTTCTGGGGCATGCAGGACTTGCTACGCCGATACCCCGGCGTGCTGCACACGAGGGTCGGCTACACCGGCGGCGAAGTGCCCAATGCCACTTACCGCAATCACGGCAACCACGCCGAAGCCATCGAAATCATTTTTGACCCGGCGGTGATCAGCTACCGGCAGATCCTCGAGTTCTTCTTTCAGATCCACGACCCCAGCACCCCGAACCGTCAGGGCAACGATCGTGGCCCCGGCTATCGCTCGGCAATCTATTACCTCAGCGAACAGCAACGGGACACCGCCGAAGACACCGCCGCCGACGTCGACGCCTCAGGTCTCTGGCCGGGCCGCGTGGTCACTGAAATCGAACCGGCTGGCCCGTTCTGGGAAGCAGAACCCGAGCACCAGGATTACCTGGAGCGTATTCCCAACGGCTACACCTGCCACTTCATCCGCCCGAACTGGAAACTGCCAAAACGCGCCTGAAACCAACGCGGGGCTGGAGGCATTCGAAGCCGGGCTTGAAGAGGCTCGGCATCAATGTCAAACGGCGTGAACGTTCCCGGATCAGTTATTTCAAGTCGATGCCCGGCACCCTTACCCAGCCTTCCATCAACACCCGTGCGCTGCGGCTCATGATCGCTTTGGTCACTTTCCACTCGCCGTTGTTCTGTAGCGCCTGAGCGCCGACCCGCAAGGTGCCGGAGGGATGGCCGAAGCGCACCGCTTCACGTTCGATACCGCCCGCCGCCAGATTGACCAGCGTGCCGGGGATCGCCGCCGCCGTGCCGATGGCGACTGCAGCGGTGCCCATCATCGCGTGGTGCAGCTTGCCCATGGACATGGCGCGCACCAGCAGGTCGATGCCCTCTGCCGCGACGGTCTTGCCGCTGGAGGCAATGTAATCCGCCGGGCCTGCGACAAACGCCACCTTCGGCGTGTGCTGACGGGTGGCAGCTTCGTCCAGCGTCTTGATCAGCCCCATGCGCAACGCACCGTGAGCGCGGATGGCTTCGAACATCGCCAGCGCTTTCGGATCGCCGTTGATGTCGCCCTGCAACTCACTGCCGGTGTAGCCGATGTCCCGGGCATTCACGAAAATGGTCGGGATGCCCGCGTTGATCATGGTCGCAGTAAAAGTACCGACGCCGGGCACTTCGAGTTCATCCACCAGATGGCCGGTGGGGAACATCGAACCGCCGCCGCCCTCTTCGTCGGCCGCCGGATCGAGAAATTCCAGTTGCACTTCGGCCGCTGGAAAAGTAACCCCATCCAGTTCGAAATCGCCGGTTTCCTGCACCGCGCCGTCAGTGATCGGCACGTGGGCGATGATCGTCTTGCCGATATTGGCCTGCCAGATGCGCACCACTGCGATGCCGTTCTGCGGGATGCGTGAGGCGTCAATCAGGCCGCTGCTGATGGCAAACGGACCGACCGCCGCAGACAGGTTGCCGCAGTTGCCGCTCCAGTCCACGAATGGCTTATCGATGGACACCTGACCGAACAGGTAATCCACGTCGTGATCGGCCCGGCTGCTGCGCGACAGGATCACCGTCTTGCTGGTACTGGACGTCGCCCCGCCCATGCCGTCGATCTGCTTCTCGTAAGGGTCTGGACTGCCTATCACCCGCAACAGCAAAGCGTCACGCGCCGCGCCGGGGACCTGAGCCGCTTCGGGCAAATCGGCGAGATTGAAGAACACGCCCTTGCTGGTGCCACCGCGCATGTAGGTGGCGGGGATTTTTGTTTGTGGTAGATAAGCCATGGAAAGTTGTCCTGATACAGTTGCGAGCCGAACACCACCCTGTGGGAGCGGTGCTTGCCCGCGATAAGGGCGATGCGATTCTGCTGGCAAATCACCTAAGCCTTATCGCGGGCAAGCACCGCTCCCACAGGTCAGCCTCATTTCAAATTCAGGCCGTAGCCGATTCCAGAAAATCCTGCGCAAAACGCTGCAACACGCCACCGGCCTCATAAATCGAGACTTCTTCAGCCGTGTCCAGTCGGCAGGTCACCGGCACATCCAGCCGCTCGCCATTTTTGCGATGGATCACCAGTGTCATCGTGCTGCGCGGAATACGCTCGCCGATCACGTCAAAGGTTTCGCTGCCGTCGATAGCCAGCGTATGCCGGTCGACGCCGCGTTTGAACTCCAGCGGCAGCACGCCCATGCCCACCAGATTGGTGCGGTGGATGCGCTCGAAACCTTCGGCGGCGATGGCTTCGACGCCCGCCAGGCGCACGCCCTTGGCAGCCCAGTCCCTAGACGAGCCTTGGCCATAATCGGCACCGGCAATAATGATCAGCGGCTGTTTGCGTTCCATGTAGGTTTCGATGGCTTCCCACATGCGGGTCACCTGACCTTCCGGCTCGATACGGGCCAGTGAGCCCTGTTTGACCTTGCCGTTTTCCTGAACCATTTCATTGAGCAGTTTAGGGTTAGCGAACGTCGCCCGCTGCGCCGTCAGGTGATCGCCCCGATGCGTCGCGTAAGAATTGAAGTCCTCTTCGGGCAAGCCCATCTTCGCCAGATATTCCCCGGCTGCGCTGTCGAGCATGATGGCGTTGGACGGTGACAAGTGATCGGTGGTGATGTTGTCGCCCAGCACCGCCAGCGCACGCATGCCCTTGAGCGGGCGCGCACCAGCCAGTGCGCCCTCCCAATAAGGTGGACGGCGAATGTAAGTGCTCGGCGCGCGCCAGTCGTACAGCGGTTTGACCTGCTCGCCGTTGTCCGCCTTGATCTCGAACATCGGGATGTACACCTGGCGGAACTGGTCCGGCTTGACGCAGGCCTTGACCACTGCGTCGATCTCTTCGTCGCTGGGCCAGATGTCTTTCAAGGTGATCGGGTTGCCCGCCGTATCAAGGCCCAATACGTCCTGCTCGATATCGAAACGAATGGTGCCAGCAATCGCATACGCCACTACCAGCGGCGGCGAGGCCAGAAACGCCTGCTTGGCGTAAGGATGGATGCGCCCGTCGAAGTTGCGGTTGCCGGACAGCACTGCCGTGGCGTACAGATCCCGGTCGATGACTTCCTGCTGGATTTTCGGGTCCAGCGCGCCGCTCATACCGTTGCAGGTGGTGCAGGCAAACCCGACGATGCCGAAACCCAGGGCTTCCAGTTCAGGCAACAGATTGGCTTCTTCCAGATACAGCTGGACCGCCTTAGAGCCCGGCGCCAGCGAAGATTTGACCCACGGTTTGCGTTTCAACCCGGCGGCGTTGGCGTTGCGCGCCAGCAAGGCAGCGGCGATCACGTTGCGCGGGTTGCTGGTGTTGGTGCAACTGGTGATAGCCGCGATGATCACCGCGCCATCGGGCATCAGCCCCGGCTCGTTCTCCACTACACCGGAAATCCCCTGCGCCGCCAGCTGGGAGGTTGGCACCCGGCGATGGGGGTTGGACGGGCCAGCAATGTTGCGCACCACGCTGGACAGGTCGAAGGTCAGGACGCGTTCGTAGACCGCCGTTTTCAGGCTATCCGCCCACAAACCGGTCTGCTTCGCGTAAGTCTCCACCAGCCTGACCTGTTCAGGTTCGCGCCCCGTCAGGGTCAGGTAGTCCAGGGTCTGCTGATCGATATAGAACATCGCCGCCGTGGCGCCGAATTCCGGGGTCATGTTGGAAATGGTCGCCCGGTCGCCCAGGGTCAGGGCATTTGCACCCTCGCCAAAGAACTCCAGATAAGCCGACACCACTTTCTCGGCTCGCAGAAACTCAGTGACTGCCAGCACGATGTCGGTGGCGGTAATCCCCGGCTGGCGCTGCCCGGTCAGCTCGACGCCAATGATGTCTGGCAGCCGCATCCACGACGCCCGACCCAGCATCACGCTTTCAGCTTCCAGCCCGCCCACGCCTATGGCGATAACCCCCAGGGCATCCACGTGAGGGGTGTGGCTGTCGGTGCCCACCAGGGTGTCCGGGAACGCCACGCCTTCCAGCGCATGCACCACGGGCGACATTCGCTCCAGGTTGATCTGATGCATGATGCCGTTGCCGGGCGGGATCACATCGACATTCTTGAAGGCTTTTTTGGTCCAGTTGATGAAGTGGAAACGGTCCTCGTTGCGCCGATCCTCAATCGCCCGGTTGCGCTCGAACGCATCGGCCTCGAAACCGCCATGCTCTACCGCCAGAGAGTGATCGACAATCAACTGGGTCGGCACCACCGGATTGACCAGTGAAGGATCACCGCCTTGCAAGGCGATTGCATCGCGCAGCCCGGCGAGGTCTACCAGCGCGGTCTGACCCAGGATGTCATGGCACACCACCCGCGCCGGGAACCACGGGAAGTCCAGATCCTGCTTTCGCTCGATGAGCTGTTCAAGGGACGCGGTCAAGGTTGCGGGATCACAGCGCCGCACCAGGTTTTCTGCCAGCACTCGCGAGGTGTACGGCAGGCCGTCGCAGGCGCCGGGCTTGATCGCATCCACTGCCTCGCGGGCGTCGAAGTAATCCAGTGCAGTGCCTGGCAAGGGTTTGCGGTGTTCAGAATTCATGGCGCGGGGCCTCGATCACGGTGGTTCAAAAAAAGGCGGGGAGCTTTATAACCGGTCCTTTCAGGCGACCTGTGGGACCGGCTTTAGCCGGGAAGAGGCCAGTACATCCGACCCATCTGCGTTGTCAGAAATGCAGCCTTCCCGGCTGAAGCGGAGCGCCGCCCGGCCGGTCCCACAAAGATTCGGTGGAGCTACTCCCCTGCCCGCTCAGCGTTTATCAATGCTCACAAAACTGCGCTGCTCAACGCCCACGTATTCGGCGCTGGGTCGGATGATGCGGTTATTGGAACGTTGTTCAAACACATGCGCCGCCCAGCCGGTCAGGCGCGAGCAGACGAAAATCGGCGTGAACAGCTTGGTCGGGATGCCCATGAAGTGGTACGCCGAGGCGTGGTAGAAGTCGGCGTTGGGGAACAGTTTTTTCTGCTCCCACATGGTCTTGTCGATGGCTTCGGACACCGGATACAGCACGGTATCCCCCGCCTCATCGGCTAGCTGCTTCGCCCAGCCCTTGATCACTTCGTTGCGCGGGTCCGACTCTTTATAGATCGCGTGGCCGAAGCCCATGATCTTGTCTTTGCGCTCCAGCATGCCGAGTGTGCCTTTGATGGCTTCTTCGGCTGAGCTGAACTTCTGGATCATCTCCATCGCCGCTTCGTTGGCGCCGCCGTGCAGCGGGCCACGCAAAGTGCCGATGGCCGCCGTGATGCAGGAGAACAGATCAGACAAGGTCGAAGCACAGACCCGCGCGGTGAAGGTCGAGGCGTTGAATTCGTGCTCCGCATAAAGAATCAGCGACACGTCCATGACCTTGCGATGCAGCTCGCTGGGCTTTTTATCCAGCAACAGATGCAGGAAATGCCCGCCGATGGATTCTTCATCGGTCACGCAGTCGATGCGCTTGCCGTCGTGGCTGAAGCGATACCAGTAGCACATGATCGCCGGGAACGCGGCAAGCAGGCGGTCGGTGGCGTCGCGCTGCTGATCGAAGCTGGTTTCCGGCTCCAAGGTGCCAAGCATCGACGCGCCGGTACGCATGACATCCATCGGATGAGTGTTGGCGGGGATGCGCTCAAGCACTTCTTTCAAGGCTTGTGGCAGGTCGCGAAGTGTTTTCAGCTTCGCCAGGTAGGTGTCCAGCTCGGTCTGGGTCGGCAGCTCGCCGTAGAGCAGCAGGTAAGCCACTTCCTCGAAGCGCGCCTGGGCGGCCAGCTCTTTTACGTCGTAGCCGCGATAGGTCAAACCGGCGCCGGTCTGGCCCACGGTGGACAAGGCAGTCTGCCCGGCAACCTGACCACGCAGGCCAGCGCCGCTCAATACTTTTGCTTCAGCCATTGCTTTCTCCAATCTTGGATTTTTTAGGGATTTGGCAATTCAGATCATCAGGGTCCGTAGGAGCTGGCTGTAGGAGCTGCCGGAGGCTGCGAAAGCGATGTTTGATGTTCCATCCATTCGCAGCCTGCGGCAGCTCCTACAGCCAACCCCTTCAGAAAACTACAGCTTCTTCTGCGCAAACAACGCATCCAGCTTCTGTTCGAAGGTGTGGTAATCAATCGCGTCATACAGCTCCATGCGGGTCTGCATGGTGTCCACCACGTTCTTCTGGCTGCCGTCGCGGCGGATGGCACCGTAGACATTTTCCGCCGCCTTGTTCATGGCGCGGAATGCCGATAAAGGATAGAGCACCAGCGACACATCGGCGCTGCGCAGCTCGTCCACGGTGAACAGCGGCGTGGCGCCAAACTCGGTGATGTTGGCCAGGATTGGCGCCTTCACCCGGGCCGCGAACAGCTTGTACATCTCCAGTTCGGTGATGGCTTCAGGGAAGACCATGTCGGCCCCGGCTTCAATGCAGGCAGCGGCGCGTTCCAGTGCAGACTCCAGGCCTTCCACCGCCAACGCATCGGTGCGCGCCATAATCACGAAGCTGTCATCGAGGCGCGCATCCACGGCAGCCTTGATGCGGTCGACCATTTCCTGCTGGGACACGATCTCTTTATTGGGTCGATGGCCGCAACGCTTGGCGCCCACCTGATCCTCGATATGGATGGCGGCCGCGCCGAACTTGCTCATGGAGCGCACGGTACGGGCTACGTTGAACGCCGACGAACCAAAACCAGTGTCCACATCCACCAGCAGCGGCAAGTCGCACACGTCAGTGATGCGGCGCACATCGGTCAGCACATCATCCAGACCGGTAATGCCCAGATCCGGAACCCCCAGCGACCCCGCCGCCACGCCACCGCCTGACAAGTAAATCGCCTTGAAGCCAGCGCGCTTGGCCAGCAACGCATGGTTGGCGTTGATGGCGCCCACCACTTGCAACGGGTGTTCGCTGGCCACGGCATCACGGAAGCGCTGGCCGGGAGTGGTTTTATTGGAATTCATTATTCATCTCCTGTTTGCAGAGTCGGTTTGGGGAGCGAGCTGCTGGTCTTGATGCTGCTGATCCAGCTGCTGGTCTAAATAGTGCCGCTCGATATTGCGTTTCGAAGCGCCGATATGACGACGCATCAGCAATTCCGCCAGTTCGCCATCCCGATCAGCGATAGCGTCGAGAATGCGATGGTGTTCGGCGAAGGCCTGGCGTGGCCGGTTGGGCGTCGCGGAAAACTGGATGCGGTACATGCGCACCAATTGATACAGGTCGCCGCAAAGCATTTGGGTCAGGGTCTTGTTGCCACTGCCCTGAATGATCCGGTAGTGGAAATCGAAATCCCCTTCCTGCTGGTAATAGCCGACACCGGCCTGGAACGCGGAGTCGCGCTCATGGGTGTCCAGCACCCGACGCAGATCATCGATTTCTTCGGCAGTCATGCGCTCGGCCGCAAGACGACAGGCCATGCCTTCCAGAGACTCACGAATCTCATACAGTTCGATCAGCTCGGCATGGCTCAACGAAACCACCCGAGCGCCCACATGGGGAATCCGAACCAGCAACCGCTGCCCTTCTAGCCGATGAATCGCCTCACGCAACGGCCCACGGCTAATGCCATAGGTTCGCGCCAGCTCCGGTTCGGAAATCTTGCTGCCAGGAGCGATTTCGCCTTTGATGATGGCGGATTGAATGCGACGGAACACGTTTTCGGAGAGGGTTTCCGAATCTTCAGGGATTGGAGCTGCGCTTTGCGCCTGACCCAGCATTGTCGACACCACGAAATTAATATGGGCCGAATTTAACGCCACAACGCCATTCAGTCAAAGCAATCCATCAGATTGTCGACAATAGTCTAATAACCCTCATTCCTGTAGGAGCGCGCTTGCCCGCGATATAGGCGACGCGGTCCGACAGGTGCACCGCGTTACCGTTCTTCGCGGCCAAGCCCGGCTCTAACAGAGACCGCATTCTTATGTTGGAGCGAGGCTTGCCCGCGATATAGACGACGCGGTCCGACAGGTACACCGCGTTACCGTTCTTCGCGGGCAAGCCCGGCTCCAACAGAGACCGCATTCTTATGTTGGAGCGAGGCTTGCCCGCGATATAGACGACGTGGTCCGACAGGAACATCGCGTTACCGTTCTTCGCGGCCAAGCCCGGCTCTAACAGAGACCGCATTCTTATGTTGGAGCGAGGCTTGCCCGCGATATAGGCGACGCGGTCCGACAGGTACACCGCGTTACCGTTCTTCGCGGGCAAGCCCGGCTCCAACAGAGACCGCATTCTTATGTTGGTGCGATGCTTGCCCGCGAAAAAGACACCTCAGTACATCAGGCCACCACATCACGTTCAGCGTGGGCAAGCACCGCACCTCACAGGCCCCATCCCTACCTTCATGCTAGAATGCGCCCCAAATTGATGGGCAGTAATAGCACTGCGCCAGTCAAATACAGTCTCAAGGGTGTTCGCCCTAACCGTGCCAGGATTTATGACACTCAAAGCCTTTTCCGCCCTGCTCTGCCTTCTTTTTTTGCCCCTGCTCGGCATGGCTGCCGAGAAGACGGTGTATGGCCTCAACGAATACGCCCAACTCAACGACATTGACCTGCAAGTGGCCGCCAAGCTCGACACCGGTGCCAAGACTGCTTCACTGAGCGCTCGGGACATCAAGCACTTCAAGCGCAATGGCGAAAGCTGGGTGCGGTTTTATCTGGCGATTGATGACGCCCACGCGCACCCCATCGAACGACCGCTGGCCAGGGTCAGCAAGATCAAGCGCCGGGCCGATGATCGCGACCCGGATGACGAAAAAAAGTACACCGCACGCCCGGTTATCAGCCTCGATGTGTGCATGGGTGCATCTTTACGCACCATAGAAGTGAACTTGACCGACCGAAGTGCTTTCCAATACCCGCTTTTGATCGGCTCCGAGGCGTTGAAACGCTTTGATGCGCTGGTCGACCCAAGCCTTAAATACGCAGCGGGCAAGCCTGGCTGTGCAATTACCGCTCAAAGAACCGAGTAACCCCATGCGCTCTCTTACGTTGCATCTGAAAATCCTGATTGGTGTCCTGGTGACACTGGGGATCGCAATCACGGCCTATCAGATTCTGGCGCTCGGCATCCCGGTTACCGAGGATGAAACCGACGACTTGTGGAATATCGACGCCAAGGTCGAATTCGTCGCCAATAACAACAAGGACTCGGTCAAGCTGCAGATGTTCGTGCCACCACTGGCCCGAGACTACGTCAGCCTCAATGAAAGCTTTATCTCCAACAACTACGGGGTGAGCGTCAACCGGGTTGATGGCAACCGCAAGGTCACCTGGTCGGCACGTCGCGCCACCGGTAATCAGACGCTGTATTACCGACTGGTGCTGACCAAGCGCTACAGCGGTGAAAAGCTCAAGGCCAAGGGGCCGATCTTCCGCGACAGCATTGCCGTCGAAGGCCCGGAAAAAATCGCTGCCGAAGCCTTGCTCGCACCGATACGCCAGCATTCGGCGGACGTGGAAACCTTCGTCACCGAGGCCATCAAGCGGGTCAACAATCTCTCCGACAACAACGTCAAGCTGCTGCTGGCCGGTGACACCTCCAGCTCCAACAAGGCGCGGATCACCGAGTTGCTGCTATCCATCGCCCACGTGCCCATGGAAAAGGTCCACACCATTCGCCTGGTAGCCGACCAGCCGCAAAGCCCGGAACTCTGGCTGCGCAGCTTCAATGGCAAGGATTGGCTGTACTTCAATCCGGACACTGGTGAACAGGGCCTGCCCCAAGACCGCCTGCTGTGGTGGACCGGCGACGAAAACCTGATCACCCTCGACGGCGGCAAAAAAGCCGTGGTGACCTTCAGCCTGAACAATAGCGAGATGAACGCCATCCGCCTGGCCAAGCTCACCGATGCCAGCACCGACGCCGACTTCCTGGAATATTCGCTGTACGGCCTGCCTCTGCAAACTCAGCAGACTTTCATGATCATGGTCATGATCCCGATTGGCGTGCTGGTGATCCTGATTCTGCGCAACCTGATCGGCCTGCAAACTCTTGGCACCTTCACCCCCGTGCTGATTGCTCTGGCTTTCAGGGAGACTCAACTGGGGTTCGGCATCATCCTGTTTACGGTGATCACCGCGCTGGGCCTGTCGTTACGCTCCTATCTGGAGCACTTGAAGCTGCAAATGCTGCCGCGTCTGTCGGTGGTGCTGACCTTCGTGGTGGTGCTGATCGCCGCCATCAGCCTGTTCAGCCACAAGCTCGGGCTTGAGCGCGGCCTGTCGGTGGCCTTGTTCCCGATGGTGATTCTGACCATGACCATCGAACGCCTGTCCATCACCTGGGAAGAGCGCGGCGGCGGCCATGCCATGAAAGTCGCCATCGGTACGCTGTTTGCGGCGTCCCTGGCGCACATCATCATGAGCGTCCCGCAGTTGATTTACTTTGTCTTCACCTTCCCCTCGGTGCTGCTGATTCTGGTGGGCTTCATGCTGGCAATGGGTCGCTATCGCGGCTACCGCCTGACTGAGCTGATGCGCTTCAAGGCCTTCCTCAAGGAAGAATCCAAGCAAGAGCAACTCAAATGATCGGCTGGTGGAAAACCTGGAAGGCCCTGGAAGCCCGGGGCATCATGGGCATCAACCGGCGTAACGCGGATTACGTGCTCAAGTACAACAAGCGCAGCCTGTACCCGATTGTCGATGACAAGATCATCACCAAGGAACGGGCCATCGCGGCGGGTATCAACGTGCCCGAGATGTACGGGGTGATTTCCACCGAGAAGCAGATCGACAAGCTGGACGAGATCATTGGCGGGCGCAGCGACTTCGTGATCAAGCCGGCACAAGGCGCAGGCGGTGACGGGATTCTGGTGATTGCCGATCGTTTCGAGGATCGTTACCGGACCGTTTCTGGACGCATCGTCAGCCATTCGGAAATCGAGCATCAAGTCTCCAGCATCCTCACCGGTCTGTATTCGCTGGGTGGGCATCGGGATCGGGCACTGATCGAGTACCGGGTCACGCCAGACCAGATCTTCAAAAGCATCAGCTACGAAGGCGTGCCGGATATCCGGGTCATCGTGCTGATGGGCTATCCAGTCATGGCGATGTTGCGCCTGCCGACCCGGCAATCCGGCGGCAAGGCTAACTTGCACCAGGGTGCCATTGGCGTAGGCGTCGACCTTGCCACTGGCATCACCCTGCGCGGCACCTGGCTGAACAACATCATCACCAAACACCCGGACACCACCAACGCGGTGGATGGCGTGCAGTTGCCCAACTGGGACGGCTTCATGAAACTCGCCGCCGAATGCTACGAACTGTGCGGTCTGGGCTACATCGGCGTGGACATGGTTCTGGACCAGGAACAAGGCCCGCTGATCCTCGAACTCAACGCCCGCCCCGGCCTGAATATCCAGATCGCCAATGATTGCGGTTTGACCCATCGCACTCAGGCGGTGGAGGCGCGGCTGGAGCAGTTGGCGTTGAATGGCGAGGTGGAGACACCGGAACAGCGAGTGAGGTTTGTACAGGACATGTTTGGGCACGTGTAAAGCTGCGGTCGCCGCTTGCAATGGCGAGCCTCGGTAGCACCCGGAGCTGCGCGAGATTCCATGTCGCCTGTAATTCCGTAGATGCCTCAGGCACTTCACTGTGGAGTATTCGAACCCGTGGGGAGCTTGATCGCGGAGAGGCCATTACTCCGATAGTTATTTGTCGCCTGTAATACAGCCTTCGCAAGCAAGCTTGCTCACACAGACGACCACGTTTACATGTGGGATCGGCCGGGCGGCGCTCCGCTTCAGCCGGGAAGAGGCCAGTACATCCGCCCGAGATTGATCGCCTGAAATACCGTCTTCCCGGCTAAAGCGGAGCGCCGCCCGGCCGGTCCCACAACAGATATGCATTACAGGCCAACATAGAATCTCCCACGGGTAAGTTCTTGGCGAGCGGCAAGCCTGGTTCACGGCACCATCGATACTTTGTTGTATCGAGGAAAATTCGGCACACCCTCTGGCGGCCAGGTCACACCCTCATCGAAGCTGACGTAAACCAGCATGCTAAAGGGAGTGTTGTGCTTGAGCCTGCTCATGAAATCCCGATTGGCAGCGATATTGCCGGCTGAGCCAATACCGGCGGTCAACTCATCGGTAGTCACTGGATGGCTGGCCACTGCCACATGCTCAATCGCATCGCCGTTGCTGTCCACACCCGTCACCACAATCTTGACCCGCTGACTGGTCGCAATGAGCGGCCATCTCGCCATCTTGAGCTTTGCGCCACTTAGGGGAATATCCTGAAGACGAAGAGTACCCGCCATAACACCCTCACAACTGAGGAGTGGCAGCGTGTCTTTATCCAATGGATCTAGCTGAAGCTGGCGCACGCGCGAGGGATGGGGGTTACTTGACGCGTCCACGATGTCGTATCTGACCGTGATCTGCCTGTTGATGTGCGGCGCAACATAATCACGAGGGATCAGGTAACGGCGGCTCCCTGCCGGCGTAGGCGTCGCGGTACGGTAAGCGCCGAACTGTCCCAGCTCGGCCCACTGCACCCAGATGACTTCACCGGGGTTCAATGGAAACTCCGGAACAATCACTGTTGCTCCAGAATCTGCCACCTCGGGCACCAAGGTGACGTGCTCTCCTGAACCCGCGGCCCGGTCAATATCAGGCCATTCGTAATCTCTGGATATCGGCGCGACGCTCACATCCAGGATGACTGGCGAAGCATGATGGCTGGGGTTACCTGCACGGTCGCGAATCTGGTAATACGCATATCGATCGCCATCACCACGACGCACAATCATTGCGCCATCAAAGGTAGCGGTTAGAGGTTTGCCCATATCAAGTCGAGTCAGGGTATATGAACCGGCCTCCTCGCGACTGCCTGGAGCTCGATCCCAGTACCAGGTCAATACATCGCCCGGTTTGATAGGGGCATAATTCGGGATAACCGCTTCGACCTTGTCGCCATGGTCTTGCAGATATTGAGCCGTCACCCCGTTCGTGACAATTTCGGCCGGGAAAATTAACCGTTCACTCGTATTCAGAACTGGCGCCATCGTGTCGATGGTAATCGTATAAGGCGCGGAGTTAATTCCGGTACCGTTATAGGAGACAAAGTGGTAGTAGATCTCATTCTCCCCCTGCCTCAGCAGATTCTGCGCGACCACCACGAACAACGTGTCAGGCGCCACAGGCGCGTTCCATGTCCTCTCGGCAGCGGGGGATCCATCCCAATACAAGGTCAATTTTTCTTCGCTTGTACCCGGATTAGGTATTGGAAACATAGGAAACCAGACTTCCAGATCTGCCTGAGCGGCACTAGCAGGGAGCAGATTGGTCTCGCCCCCCTCAATGTCGGGAAGCACTTGTTTGACATACGGTGGTTCGTGCAGCGGTTGATTGTCAGTAGACATGGAGATGACTCCTGTAAAAAAAACAAAGGGCCGCAGCGGCCCTTTGTTCTTCCTTCTTACCAGCTGTAGCGCAGACCTACATTCGCGCCCCAAGGCTGTTCGATATTGTTGCCATTGCTGTAATCCAGATCGACATGCGCTTGCAGCTTGTCGGTCAACTGGATGGCAACACCCGCGCCCAACTCACCTCGTGAGCCGGACAAATCGTTGTTGAACACGTTGTTATTGACTTGCACCTTATTGTTGTTGGCGAACTCGTGGGCATACGCAGCACGAATATAGGGCTGAACAGTGCTGCCGTTATCCATTTCGAAGTTGCGCCCCACCGTCGCGCCGACTTTGCCCAGGAATGAGTGAGTCTTGTCGCCCTCAGCAGACAGGCCGTTGTCCAGGTCGTAATCCTTGCCCTGAATCACTACACCCGACAACTGAGTGTAAGGCTCGACAAAGTAGCCATCGTCCAGTTTGATATGCCGGCCGACTTCAACCGAAGCACCGACGCCGCTGTTTTTGTAATCGCCTTTGGTGCGAGTACCATCGCTGAGCTGCACTTTGGATTCATTCTCGAAGCGGTTGAGCTTGAGCACTGCATCCACGTAGTAGCCACTCTCTGCATCCAGCCAGGTGGTGTAAGCACCGACGTAGTAACTGTCGACCTCACCTGAGGTGCCACGATCCAGATCCAGGTCAGACTTGCTGTAACCGCCCAGCACACCCACCAGCCATTGCCCGTCACCGACTGGCAGTGGCGCATCGGCACCAAAGGAAATCCCTTGCTGAGTCTGGGTATACCCCACACCCGAGGACGCCGAGACGTCGTACTTATTGCCATAGGTGCGCATCCAGCCACCGGCTTTGCCACCATCCATCCGCAGTTCGCCCATGCGGCTCCGCAAGGTGCTCAATTCGCCGTACCAGACGGTTGGCGCAGTATTGAACAAAGCGAGTACCGAACTGGTGCCGGGGCTGATGACTTTGCTGTTAGTGTCCAGAAACCAGTCGTTACCGTTCTGAATCAGGTCGTAGGAAAACGCACCCAGATCAACCGGGCCATTGAGCAGCGAGAACTGCGCGTCGCCGCCACCAATGTGCACCACCTGCATCTGGCTCTCCGCAACCGGGTCCGCACCGCTGCTGCCAATCAGCAACGTGTGGTTGCCGGTGGCGTTGCCGGTGACGTTGAGCATGTCATGCTCGCCGGTGACAAAATCGGCATCCATCACGAAGTTACCGCTGCCCGACAGTTCACCCACGTCCAACCGGTAGAACGCCGTCGGGTCGCCAAACTTCACGGAGCCGCCATTGAGCGCCAGTGAACTGACCTGGCTGTCTTCAACCATCACCCATTGCGCCTGGCTGTTGACGGCCAGGCTGTTAACGTTTTCCAGGCGGCCAGTCAGGCTCGCGCTGTTTTGCAGAGTAAGGTTCGCAGTGCCTCCCGCTTCAGCCACCACATCGCCGGTCAGTTGGCTGTTATCAACGTTCATGTTCGCCGTTGCGCCATTGGCGACTTCGAGCATGTAGCCGTTGCCGCCCACCAGGGTCGAGCCGTTGTTGACGTTGATCTGCGCGGATGTACCCGCCTCCACAACGAGGGCTGAACCGACAGTACCCGACACCTGGGTGCCGCTCAGGTCGAGCAAAGCACTGTCAGACGTACCCGCAATGTCGCCAAACACTACGCCATTCTGCGTTCCGGTAATGGTTGAACCCACAGCACTGACCGCGCCTTCGAACGCATTGATACCAACGCCAATAGGCCCGGTTCCGGAGACTGTACTGTTATCAAGGGAGAGCGTGGATTCAGGACTGACGAGTGCGCCTAGTAAGCCCCCGCTAATCTGGCTGCCATAGACCCGCGCAGTCGAGCCGCCTCCAGATACCGAATTCCCGAGAACCAGCCCTCGAGAGCTAGTGCTGACCGTGCTGCCCGTGAGAATTGCATCGCCTCCCCCCATGTTGATAGCAGTAACGGAGCCACCCGTGACCGTCGTACCGTTCAGGCTTAACGTAGCGCTACTACCCATGGATATATTGAGCGTGCTAGCACCCTCGCCAGTCAGTTGCCCACCCGGCAGCAGCCGATAATTCTGCACCGGATCACCAGGGCCAATGGTGAGTGGCTGATCGACATCTAACGCCTTGACCTCTGCACTGAGCAGAAGCGCCGAGCATAAGATCCCGAGTTTGAGATTTCTAGCGAGCGGGCTTAAAGGCAAAGCTCCATTCCCAGACATAAGTTAATACCTTCAATTTGATGTTATTGAACGAGACTTGCTTTGCAGCCGGCCGCCATAACTAAGGCGCCACCCGGAATGCAAGCGGCGAAAGCCTACACTTCAAATTCTCAAATCAATGTAGGACATTTCCGATAATGCTAGTAGAAACGTCCGACAGCGCACGCATGGACTTCCCAAATATTCGTATTTCATCCATTTAGTGCGACTTACGATTCCATCCCAACCCAATTTGAAGTAACCAGCGCGCGGCTTACTTCAAATAATTCCTAAAAATAAAACCATCTCTGTAGGAGCTGCCGAAGGCTGAGGATTACCGCGTTCAAGGACCACGCTTTCGCAGCTTTCGGCGCTCCCATGAACAGAATAACGATCTGAACCTATGAAATTGTTATGTAAGAGTGAGCTTCCTCGCGATGTGATATGCCAGCCACTAAATCATCACCTGACGCTATCGCGAGCAAGCTCACTCCTACAGGGTACTTGTTTGCTGCGCGACAGCGCGGCGTCTGGACGACGACGGATCGCCTAGAGACATTTTCATTCCTGCAAGCGACCTATTTCTCCCCTCAGCTTTTCTTGCGCGGCGGTGGTGTGAGCGGGCATTGCACTAACCCATTATGCATCGATACATTGCCCTCTACTGTTCCGGACTTGGCTTCCTCCGTTCCAAATGTGAAGGAATAGGATACCTGACCAGTTCCATCCTGCGAGAGGCCAAAAATCGGTTCGATGTAATCCGCATAAGGCACCCGCCAGACGAAGCCTGTTCGTGGGTACTCCGTGCCTAGCGTTATCTCATCGTCAAAATCCACTTCGGGAATAGGATCCCCCGTTACATCGTCCACCACCCGCCATTTCATCTTGATAATAGTTCCGTCCGGGAGGAATATCGGTTTTTGACTCAAGTCAGGTACCTGAACTCTGATCGCGGGGTCATTCGTATAAGGTGGTACATCCCACAAGGAGTCGCAGTTCAAATAGATAACGCCCCCCCCGCCGACCCTGCCACCCAGAAATTCCGGGTCCGGTCCAACCGGCGTCACTGCATCAGCGTTAACTTCGGTGATCCGGGAGTGCTGTTCATTATCCTCAAAACCTGGGGCAGCACTGATCCGGTAGTGCACAGGCAGCGCGGGATCATTGAAGCCTTCCTTGATAACGTCCCAGGGGATGTCCACTCCTATTTCAGTGGTATCGGTATCTGTCGTCTTTATTTGGTACTGCGCACTTGGAACCACTACTCCTTTCCAGTAAAAATCCATGTATTCACCGGGCTTTAGATTTCTGTATAACACTACTCAACAAGGGTCACGCCGCTATTGCTATCAAAGTAGGTAGGGGTTTGACCACCATCAAAACTTACTTGAGTTTTCAATGTAATGGATGTGTACAACTTCAGTGCTCTTAGAAAAGCAAGTGACAGCCTGCTCGATACTTTCTGGGCCGTTGCTTCAGCCGATGTGACGGGCAGGGCCTGACGGACAAAAATATGAGCGGCGCCCCCCGCAGGGGATACGCCAGTGGCCTCAATCGTTAATAGTTGCCCCACGGCCATAAATGGCCACCTACCCAGCATCAGCTCCTCGCCGGTAGAAGGCACCGTTTTCAGAGACAACGTGGTGCCAATCCTTACCCACTGAATGATCGGGTATTGCCCTTTGGGCAAGGGCTCTATACGCAACAGAAAAGGCGTGGAGTCATGGACGCCACCCGCAAGCGGGGTGAATCGATAAAACACTTCGAAACGTTTGTCTTCCCCGCCCATATTGGCCGCTACCGCGGTCGCAGGAATGAAGAAGCGCTTCAGGTCATCGGTGTCCGCAGGGGACGTTGCAATATGTTGCCCGCCAGCAGCTGCGCCTTGCCAATGCACTTCAAGTTGATCGCCAGCCCCTAGCGGGGCCGATTCTGGTACCAGGACGTACACGCCTGACAGTGCGACGCTGGCCTGTAAAACGCCTTTATGTTCTCCAGCCCCACCATCAGGGACGGCACGCTCGATCGTTGGTGGCTCCAGATCCAGTGGCTGCAGCACACTCAAAACCAACGATGCACTGGTCTTGGCGACCCCAGGTCTGGCGTATTGGTACATCAGCGTCACCTGTGCACCCTGATTCGCCAAAAGCCACTGCGCGTCGATGGAAAACTCAAGAACGGCCACCTGCTCAACCTGCTGCGACTTCACCTCGCTGGCTTGAGACGATGCGCCATCAGCGTATAGCACTACATAATCACCCCGCTGCATGCCGGGGTACGCTGGAACCTGCACGACAAGGCCATCCGGATAACGCCCGGGATCAATCGGCCGGCTGGCGTCATGTCCCTCAATACCGGGCACCTCCAAACGGTCAGAAGCGGTTGTGCCTATTTGAAAGCGTTGCACTGGCGAATGAATGACCGTTCCATCGTGGTGCATGATTTCATAACTGACGTCTGCCTCATTGCTAAACAATATTTCGCCACGAGGTATATACACTGATGGCGTTTGTTCAATAGCAACTTCATCTAACACCAGTGTCCCAGTCCACTCGTCTTCCGGATCACCGCCATAGAAGCCTTGCCAGCGGATCGTCAATCTATCCCCGGGTAGCATCTCGTCAGAACTCGGCACCACTGCAATCGCGCCCGCACTGTCAACATCAGCAGCCGCTAACGCCAGATCGTGGGATTGTTTAATTTGCACAACAGGTCGTTCAACCTGTGCCAAAGCAGTTGCCTTACTCATGCTAGCGGCTCCTTGCCGGTGAGTAATCTCGCGTTGATACATCGTCACTTGATTAGTTCTACACCCGCACAACCCATCCGTAAACCTAGCAAAACTACTAGGTTGTCAAAACTGGAAATTGCATCTAGCGTAATCAGAGACGCGCGCAGACCGTCGTCCCTAGTATTGGTATATGGCGCGTCATGACCTTAAACCGCTGAGAATTAACGGTATATCTACCCGTCAAGACGAGTTCTTGAAAAAACCCTATCGCAAAATAGAATATAAGGTATAGCAAATGAAACTCATGCCTGAAGACCGAATAAAACCAAAAATACAAAGATGGCAAAGATGTCTGAGTTACGCTGTGATAATGAGTGCTTTTTGCCTGATCCAGACAACCCAAGGTCAAGACTCGATAAAACCAGCCGAAAAACCCCGTGCTGCGGCTACGATTACTCCTTACGAATGGAGCCCCCGTCACGAGGAGTATGACCACATGGTCACTTGTATGCTCTTAGCCCCGCTCGTTGAAGCCGTGCTGATTGGTACCGCCCATATAGGAGACTCTAGAGGTATAACCTATTATCACTGCGGCGCAGTCCATCAGTTTGTTCATCTGACCCCTGTTGAATTGGCCTGGTCCGATGAGCTGAGGGAACACAATCATTCTTACAGTTGCCCGCCAAACATGGTGATGACGGGGCGCCATCATTTTGGCGACTCAGACGGTCCCACCCGTTATCAATGCGCAAAGTTGAAAGACAACTGGGGCAATGATATTCAAGTTGTTCCTGGCCAGCTTATAGATGGAGGCGCGCAAAATGAGCTGCGGTTTGATTGCCCCCAAGATCAGGTATTAACTCATCGAGAGCGCAGAGACGGCAGCTACAACGCTCACATTTACTTAAAGTGCGCCACGCTGTGGTAATACCTGGACATTTACCAACATTGAAAACGGCGCTATAAAAACCGGAGCCACCAACAATGAAAAAGCATAAACAAAAAACACTACCCACCGACACTCTACCTTCCCCCGGATCCGTTACTATCAGGGCCGAGGACCAATATGCTGGCCAGCTGTTCGGGCCGACGCCGGGCAGTGGAGATTCAATCCTCTATGATTTCACCGGACCCGATCCCGCGTTCCCCAATGATGCGGCGCGTAGTGTGCAATTCGATGAATTCCCCTCTGCGACGCTGTTTCTTTTCGCAGCAGATCCGGGAGGCACGGACAATAAGAATCAAGAGTTCTACTTCAAAGTCATTACCACGCGAAAACGAACTTCCACGACTATCCGCCAGCTGATTAATATCCTTTCTCATGCCGAAGGCACCATCATTGAACCCGGCTTGAGAATGGTCGAGTGGTACAAAATCCGCCCGGATGCGGGAATAATGGATCGGCTCTCGTCAGTACGAATTACGGCGTCTACCTCGCCACCCACTACGCCCAAAATATCTGAACCATCCCCTGAGACTCAAAAACACTAGTTCAATATCCTGATTCAAGCATAAAGGACTATCGAGGATTACCGACATGACTACCTCAAGTGCCGTGCATTCCAATGCATTCAATTTCATGGGTTTTCTGCAGCACTGCGTCGACCCGCGCACCGGCCAATACACCGTGTCGGTGGACATCCCCGAACTCAAGACCAACCACCTCTGCGGGCCGGTCATTCCGTTGCAGTTACAGTTCAGCCCGCTCAACGAACTGGACAGCGGCTTTGGCATCGGCTGGAACCTCAATCTGTCGCAGTTTACGCCCCACAACAACATGATCGCCCTGAGCACCGGCGAGAATTTCAAAGTCACCGGCAGCGGTGAAGAACCTGCCATCAAGGAAAAAAAGCTCGACAGTTTCCACTTCCACAACCAGGGCAATGACACCTACCGGGTGGTGCACAAATCCGGTCTGGTGGAGACGCTGGTGACCGGCGGTTCCAATGACCAGCGGGTGGCCTTGCCCCGTGAGATTCGCTCGCCGTCCGGGCATGCCGTGACCCTGACTTACACACCGTTCCGGGGTGGGCAGTTGCTGGCAACCATCAGCGATGCCTTCACCACCCTGCTGCGCATCGAGCGCGACCCCAACCACCAGTTCGTCAAGCTGCACCTGCACCCGGACAGCGGCCCCAACGACGAACCGCTGGCCAGCTTCGAGATGAAGCTCAACGGCCAGGGCCAGGTCACGAAGATCATTTTGCCCACCGACGAGCACGCCTCCTGGCGTTTTTTCTATGAGCAGAAATTCGGTCGTACCTGCCTGGTGGAAGTCCAGACTCCGGTGGGCGGCCGTGAACGCATCGAGTACCTCGATGGCGGGCATGTTTACCCCACCAACGGCACTGGACTCCCGCGACAGCCGTTGCCCCGTGTGACCCGGCACCGCACTGAGCCCGGCTTCGAGCAACCTGAAATCGTCGTTGAATATAGTTACAGCCTGCACAATAACCACAATTTTCTCGGCAGCGGTGTGTCCATGCCCTGGTTCGACGACGGCCTGGACAACCTGTACCGCGCGCCGGTGGGCTATGAGTATGGTTCGGTGGCGACCCTCATGGACGGCCCAACGCCGGTGCGCACGGTCACTCGCACCTTCAACCGCTTCCACCTGATGACCGAAGAACGCACCCAACAGGGCGACTGCATCAAAATTGTCAGCACCAAGTACCACGCCCAGGAGGCGTCATTTGACGATCAGCCTCCGCAGTTCCAGTTGCCGGAAACCGTCACCACTCGCTGGGCGTTGCAGAGTGATGCCAACCAGACCCGCACCGAGGTCGAAACCACCGTGTTCAACGAGTTTGGCAACCTGACCGAACGGATTCTGGCCAACGGCATGCGGGAAACTTCCGACTATTACCCCAAAGAAGCCACACCGGGCTGCCCGGCGGACCCGGAGCGCTTTGAGCGCAACTTGAAGCAAAAAATCGTTTACCCGGCAGAGTCCGAAGATGGCAGCGCGCCGGTGTTGCGCACGCTCAACACCTACCAGGCGTTGCCCGCCCTGGCCAGCGCGTCGGGTGCCAGCGACTGGCTGGTGGTAACCGAAGAAACCCTGACCAGCAGCGAGGATAACCACCAGGCCCCGTTGCAACACACCCAACGCACCTACAACAACGAACCGGACAAACCGGAGCTGCACGGTCGGCCAAAAAGCCAGACCGAAACCCTCAACCAGCACACCACCACGACCAGGTTCGAATACAGCACGCCGCTAAGCCGCCTGGCCGGAGAAACCGTGGACCAGACCATAGAAACCTTGACCGGGTTTGATGGCAGCACCAAAGTCGTGACGCTGGAGCAATCGTTGTTTACCGGTAAACCGCTGGTCGTGCCCGATGTCAACGGCGTGCTGGTCAGGTCCGAATACGATGCCTTGAACCGGGTCATCAAGGAAACCGTCGCGCCGGGTACGCCCCACGCCGCCTCACGGGAATATCGCTACACCTTGACTACTGCGCAAGGTCAGCAAGCGAGCCAGCAAATGACCGATGTCAAAGGCATCAAGACCTTGACCTTGATGGACGGCCTTAACCGCCCCCTCCTGGAACAATGCTGGACACCGGGGCAACCCGTGGGGCAATACCGCAACACCTGGTCCGCCCAATACGACAACATCGGCAACCTTAGTCGAGAAACCGAATATGACTGGCTGGACACAGGCGAACTGGAGCGAAATCTAGAGCTGACCAGCAGCTTCGGCTATGACGACTGGGGCGAGCAGTGCCGCGTGGTCGGGCCGGATGGCGTCGCAACGGTCACCGAGCGCTCGCCCTTTGGTTTGAATGGCGCCAGAGAAACCACCTGGCAGGAAACCCTGGCTGATCCGCCGGTGAAAACTGGCCAAAGCATTACCGAGCTCAACGCCTCCAACAAACCCGACTCCGTTACCCGCAAGGACGACAGCGGCGCAACGGTCGGCGCCTTGTATTACACCTACGATGGGCTCGGCAATTGCACCGAGCAGCAGCATCGTCTCAGTACGGGTACCCTCAGCACGACCTATGTATTTGATGCATTTGGCAGAATGACCAGTACCTGCCTCCCCGGTGGCGATGTGATCAACCGTAGCTTCGCCGACCACAGCACCAGCGAGTTGCCCATCAACCTCCAGGTGCAGCCCGCCAATCAATCGCTGCCTGCGTCAACGGTCGGCACTCAGGTGTTCGATGGACTGGAACGTTTGATTGAACTGCAGGTTGGCCCGCGGTTTGAGCAGTACAAATACACGGAGGACAAGATTCAGCCGAGCCAACGTATCTCACCCAGCGGCCAGATTTTTGACTACAGCTACACCCTGGAATTGACCAGTCAACCCAGCGCCATCCAGATCAACGGCAACGCCGATGAGAAGGTCAAATACACGTACAACAACCAGACAGCGTTGATCACCGGCACTGAAAAAACACCTGGCGTACCGGAAAATACCTACGCTTACGACAGCTTTGGCCATCTGCAATTCGAGAGCCGGGCAGACGCCTCAGGCAAGGGGCGGGACACGCACTACTCCAGTTCTCGGCATGGGCGCCAGATCACCCGCAGCGTAACCGATGGCTTCGAAACATCTTACGAGTACGACGATTGTGGCCGGGTAGCGAAAGTCAACCAGGGCAATCTGGAGGCCGACTTCGCGTACAACGAGTTCGGTCAGTTGCGCCAGAGCTCCACCCGCCACGGAGCGAAATCCCTGGTCACTGAGTTTGAATACGACTCGTTGAGTCGGGAAACCAAACGCACGATGACCCTGACCGGTCAGCCAGTCAAAACACTGAGCCAGGTCTGGTATGACGACGACCACTTGCACAGTCGCGAGCAGCACATCGGCGGGCAAAGCAGCTATAAGGAGACCTTCATCTACGACCAGCGAGGTCGTCTGGAGGAATACACCTGCACCGGTGACGATTTGCCCAAAGATGCTTACGGCAACCGGATCAAATCCCAGGCATTCCGCTTCGACGCGCTGGACAATATTACTCGCTGTATCAGCGAATTTGCCGATGACCCTGACGTAGACGTGGCCCGCTTCACCTATGCAGACGACGACACTTGCCAACTCACCAGGATGACCCACAGCCATGCCAGCTATCCACAGGAGACCGAGTTCAGCTACGACGCTGACGGCCATCTGCTCAACGACCAGGCAGGTCGAAAGCTCAGCTACAACAGTCAAGGTCGCCTGATTGAAGTCAAAAGCGCGACCGATCAGCCAATCATTGCCTACCACTATGACGGCCACGACGATCTGGTCGCCGTGAAAAAAGCCACGGGCAGCGAAACCCAGCGGTTTTATCAGGGTTACAACCTGAGCCATACCGTGCAGGACAATACCCTGATCCAGTGCCTCTTTGATCAGGACCGCCCGATTGGCCAGCAGCAGTACGGCGAAGACAGCAAAACCTTGTTGCTGCTTACCAATGCTGCCAACAGCGTGATGGGTGAAAGCTCGTCGGGTAATGAGCCACACACTCGGGGCTATAGCGCTTATGGCGACCAGCCGGACGACGATTTGCAATGTCTGCTGGCGTTCAACGGCGAACTGCGCGAAGACGTGGGCGGCTGGTATCTGTTGGGGCGTGGTTATCGGGCTTATAACCCGGGCCTGATGCGCTTCCACAGCCCGGACTCCCTCAGCCCGTTCGGCGGGGGCGGTATCAACCCTTACATGTATTGCGCCGGCAACCCCATCAGCTTCCGCGACCCGACCGGCCACAGGTATGGGAAACCGGATCCGGGGTATGTGGATCCGCCGGAGCAGCCTGAACAGCCGGGTGGTTTCATGAAGTGGCTCGGCGTTATCGGTGGCGGTGTCGGTATCGCAGTTTCGCTATTTTTCATTCCCTGGACTGGCGGCTCGTCGCTGGCAATTGGAATTGGCCTGCTTGGGATTGGGGTAATGGCCGTAGGCATGGGGTACGAAGTTGCAGGCGTTATCACTAACGACGAGGAAAAGTCGGGTATCGGAAGGATACTTCTTGGGGTCGGCGGAGCAATAGCGCTCATTGGGCCGGCTGTGGTCATTCAACTGCGGAATATTGCAGCCTTGGGGGCAGGTCAACTGCCGAGCTCAGCTTTTCGGGGCTCGGTGGGAGTGGGGAGTAGGCTTGGGGGTGGTGGGGCTGCTGCAGGCAGCAGGAGGGGTTCGACAGTCAGTAATTCAGAGCTGCCTCCACAACCTCCGCATATCGATAATCAATCTATCAGGCGTAGCAGTAGCAGTAGCGGCGGTAGCAGTAGCGGCGGTAGCAGTCGCAGTCGCAGTAGCTCTACCTCAGACTCTGACACTACATCTCGTGAAGGTTCTTATTCGCCGTTCCATGCTCAACGTGGGGTGCCTGCACCCACGAGTACTGTAAGCAGGTGGGTTTTTAATCCGGCATATGTGCCAGAAAAGAGGACTATCTTTAACCCTCGTTTTCAGGGCCCGGGCTACGACTCTCTATATGCATGAGCTGCACGTATACATATTGCTAGTAACCTAGGCCTATCCCCCGCGGGCGGTTACAATCGCCGCCCGCGCCGTTGATCAGAGCCTGGTATGCCCACCTGCTCCATCGTTTCCCTGCCCTATTGCCCGAACCCTGCCGGTTACTTCAGCAGGATCCGTCATGCCCCAGGTGCCGTGTTGCTGGACAGCGGCCGGCCGATTGCAGAGCGTGGCCGGTTCGATGTGCTCAGCGCCTGGCCTTTGAAGCAATTACAGCCCGTCCCCCAGGAATCCGGCGCCGCGTTTCTGACCCGCTGCCGTTCAAGCCTGGCACGCCTGGGCGATGCGCGATTACCTATCGGCTGTGACTTGCCCTTCGCCGGCGGGCTGCTGGGCTATCTGGGCTATGACTTTGGTCGTCGTCTGGAACCGCTGCCGTCTGGTGCTACCGATGATTTGCGGTTACCAGATGCTCGGCTGGGGCTTTATCCCTGGGCGGTGATTACCGATCATCAGCTGGGCACTACGCAGTTGATGTGCCATCCCTCGGTGGACGAGGTTGAACAACAACGTTTGCTGGCATTGTTCACAGCTGAACCTGCGACCGAGCAGCCCGCGTTTCGACTGACCTCCCCTTTCAAGGCCGATCTCACCTCTGAGGATTACCGCGCTGCCTTTGCCAGGATTCAGGCCTATATCCAGGCAGGCGACTGTTATCAGGTGAACTTCGCCCAGCGTTTTCAGGCGGGCTTTCAAGGCGATCCATGGGCGGCCTATTGCGCGCTCCGAGAGGCCTGCCCTACTCCGTTTTCCGGTTATCTGGCGCTGCCGGATGGCGATGCGATTTTGAGCCTGTCGCCAGAACGCTTCGTCAAAGTCCGCCAGCGTCAGGTCGAAACCCGCCCCATCAAAGGCACCCGCCCACGAGGTCAGGATGAAACGGAGGATGCCGCCTTCGCCGCCGAACTCCTGGCCAGCGCCAAGGACCGGGCCGAGAACCTGATGATCGTTGACCTGTTGCGCAATGATCTGGGCCGTAGCTGCCGGATTGGCTCAGTGAGAGTCCCTGAGCTGTTCAGCCTGGAAAGCTACCCCAACGTGCACCATCTGGTGAGCAGCGTGACCGGCGAACTGGCGGACGGTCACGATGCCCTGGACCTGATCGCCGGCAGCTTCCCCGGCGGCTCCATCACCGGTGCCCCGAAAATCCGCGCCATGCAGATCATCGACGAACTCGAACCCACCCGCCGAGCCCTTTACTGCGGCTCGCTGCTGTACCTGGACGTACGCGGCGAAATGGACAGCTCCATCGCCATCCGCAGTCTGCTGGTCAAAGACGGTAGCGTGTCCTGCTGGGGCGGCGGCGGTATCGTGGCGGATTCGGAGTGTGAAGCGGAGTATCAGGAGACGTTTACCAAGGTGCGGGTTTTGCTGAGCACCTTAGAGCAAATCTGAAACTTATCCTGTAGGAGCTGCCGAAGGCTGCGAAAGCAGTCTGCCTGATACACCGCAATTCGCAGCCTGCGGCAGCTCCTACAAGGTGCGAACCTTGCAACCCGGCCAATTCCCTGAAAGATTTTGTTAACATCCGCCTCATTACGAGCGCCTAAGCGCCATTTTTAGGAAACCGCCTGATGAGCACACCTTTCGACGTCGTCGAACTTGCCGCGACCTACGCCAACAAGTCGGCACAAGACATTCTCAAACTGGCCTTCGAGCATTTCGGTGATGAGCTGTGGATTTCCTTCAGCGGTGCTGAAGATGTGGTGCTGGTGGACATGGCCTGGAAACTGAACAAGAACGTCAAGGTGTTCAGCCTCGACACTGGCCGCCTGCACCCGGAGACCTATCGCTTTATCGAGCAGGTCCGTGAGCACTACAAGATCGATATCGAAATCATGAGCCCGGACCAACAGAAGCTCGAACCTTTCGTCAAAGAAAAGGGCCTGTTCAGTTTTTACCGGGACGGCCATGGCGAATGCTGCGGTGTGCGCAAGATCGAACCACTGCGCCGCAAATTGTCGACTGTGAAAGCCTGGGCCACCGGCCAGCGCCGCGACCAGAGCCCTGGCACACGCAGCCATGTCGCCGCGCTGGAAATCGATACCGCGTTTTCAACCCCCGAGCGCACCCTGTACAAATTCAACCCGCTGGCGCAGATGACCAGCGAAGAAATCTGGGGCTACATCCGCATGCTGGAGCTGCCCTACAACAGCCTGCATGAGCGCGGCTTCATCAGCATTGGCTGCGAACCCTGCACCCGGCCGGTACTGCCAAACCAGCACGAACGCGAAGGCCGCTGGTGGTGGGAAGAAGCCACTCAGAAGGAATGCGGTCTGCATTCAGGGAATTTGATCGCGAAGGTGTGACGGCGGCCGCAGGGTTCTCGTGGGACCGGCTTCAGCCGGGAAGGCTGCATACCTGACGCAGAAAATGCATCGGATGTAACGGCCTCTTCCCGGCTGAAGCCGGTCCCACGACAGCAACCAGCGCGGGTCAATGCACCGGCAGTTCAACCCCGTCGAACAGCTCTTCCAGCTCTTGCTTGTTGTGGCACTGGATCGCCTTGGCCATGACTTCACGGGTCAGGTGCGGGGCGAATTTCTCGATGAAGTCGCACATGAACCCACGCAGGAACGTGCCGCGACGGAAGCCGATTTTGGTGATGCTGGCTTCGAACAGGTCACTGGCGTCGAGCATCACCAGATCGCTGTCGAGCTTGGCGTCCACCGCCATCTTGGCAACGATGCCGACACCCAGGCCCAGACGCACGTAAGTCTTGATCACGTCGGCGTCGGCAGCGGTGAACACCACTTTGGGTTCCAGGCCGCGATGGCTGAAGGCTTCGTCCAGCTTGGAACGGCCGGTGAAACCGAATACATAGGTCACGATCGGGTATTCGGCCAGCAGTTCCAGGGTCAGTTTCGGTGCCTTGGTCAACGGGTGGCCATGGGGCACGACCACGCAGCGGTTCCAGCGGTAGCACGGCATCATGATCAGGTCGCTGAACGACTCAAGCGCCTCGGTGGCAATGGCGAAATCAACGGTGCCATCGGCGGCCATTTCGGCAATCTGCATCGGCGAACCCTGGTGCATGTGCAACGACACGTCCGGGTATTGCTTGATGAAATTACTGATGACCGGCGGCAAGGCATAACGCGCCTGGGTGTGCGTGGTGGCAATCGACAGGGTGCCCTTCTTCTCGTTGGAGAATTCCTGAGCAATCTGCTTGATGCTTTCGACCTTGCGCAGGATTTCCCCTGCGGTGGTGATAATCCGCTCGCCCGCTGGCGTGACACGGGTCAGGTGCTTGCCACTACGGGCGAAAACCTCCACACCCAGTTCGTCTTCGAGTAAACGGATCTGTTTACTGATGCCTGGCTGAGAGGTGTAAAGGCTCTGAGCCGTCGCGGAAACGTTGAGGTCGTGGTGCGCCACTTCCCAGATGTAGCGCAGTTGTTGAAGCTTCATATGTATCCCTCAAAGCAGGAAGACGCCAAGGGCATCAGCGACGGTATATAACTGGATTAATGGTAGAAACGACAAATCTAGAACTTTTTATCATCTTTAAACGATAAAGGCACGCCCGATTTCAACCGATTGGTTTATTGGTTGAACGCCCGCTTCGGCTGCAGCCCGGCACCATATACACCGGAACCTGCGCCAATTGCAGCACCCGCGCCGCCGTTCGCCCTATGGGCGTGGCGATTTCGGCGCCACGGCTATGGCTGCCGACAATCAACAAATCCACTTTCAGTTCTTCGGCCTGCTCCAGAATGACGTTGCAGGGATCACCCTGCACCACCCTCACGGTTCGAATCAGCGCCAGATCCTGATGACCGTCACCCAGCTCCTCACGGAACCCCTCAAGGACTTTCTGCTCGATACCTTCGATAAGCGAATTCAACCCCTGACTGCGCAGATCCTTCAACGCGTCCTCACCCAGATAACTTTGTAATACCGATTCGGCAAACAACCCCATTGGCTCCACCACATGCACCACGTACAGCTCGGCCTTGAAAGTTCGAGCCAGTGCCAGCGCATGCTGCATTACATAAGGCGCGTACAGACCCAGGTCTGTGGCATAGAGCATCGAACGAATCATTAGCGACCTCCCGGACAGCCAGAATGGCGGAGATGGATTGAGCTTAGCAGCGCGCTAACGACTGCGACGGCAATTACGCCCTCGCCCGTCAACGCGCCGCACAATCATGCTTTTAACTCGTTGCTGATGCCGTGGGGCACATGTCCGGTGGCGACCACATCCCGGGCTTTCTCACAGTGCCCCGGCTGATCATCGAAGAACACATCGGCGGCGAAGGCTTCGAGAAAGGCCGACTTTTCAAGGCCACCCAGAAACAGCGATTCATCCAGACGAATGTCCCACTCACGCAAGGTGCGGATCACCCGTTCATGGGCTGGCGCAGAGCGTGCGGTCACCAGCGCGGTACGGATCGGGCAAGTCTCTTCCGGGAACTCGCGCTGCAACAGGTTGAGCGCCGCGAGGAACGGCTTGAACGGCCCGCCCCGCAGCGGCTCACGCGCCGATTCCCGTTCGCTGGCCTGAAATGCCTCCAGGCCACCGGATTGATAAACCCGTTCGGACTCATCGGAAAACAACACTGCGTCGCCGTCAAAGGCAATGCGTAACTCTGCGCTGGCCGCCCGACGCGCGCCGCCGGACAGAATGGTCGCCGCCGCAAAACCGGCATCCAGCGCACTGCGCACATCCTCGGCATGGGTGGAGAGAAAGAGATGGCAGCCAAACGCCGCCAGATACGGATAAGGACTACGACCACCAACGAATGCTGCGCGGGTGATGTCCAGCCCGTAATGCTGAATCGAGTTGAACACCCGCAGCCCGGTGTCCGCACTGTTGCGCGAGACCAGTATCACCTCGACCCGCGCCTTGCTCAGACTGGCGTTGAGGCTGAGCAGCTTTTCCACCAGCAGGTAAGCATCGCCGGGTTCGAGAATCTCGTCCTCGTGATCAATCTGATATTTGCGATAGGCCTCAACACCATCGGCGGTGTAAACCGCATGGCTTTCACGCAGATCAAACAAAGCGCGAGACGAGATTGCCAGTACCAGTTTGTTGCTGTGCGCCATGGCCATGCGATCTTGTGCCCTGATGTTCAGTGATTGCTGGCATCGAGAAATGCCAGCGCTTGATGCAGCATACGCACCCGCACCATGTCGCATCCAGCCTGCAACGCAGCCTCCAGCGGCTTGGCGTAGATGGCGTCAAGCTCCAGCGGCCGCTGCTCCTGATAATCCAGGTACATGCTGGGGCGGTAGTCGGGCATGGTTTCGGTCATGGCGAACAGCGACTGCGCATAGCCCGCAGGCAATTCATGCCCGCAGGCCTGGGCGCCCTGCACCACTTCATCCATCAACGCCTGAATCAATGCGCGGGTGTGCGGATCGCTCATCAACGGTGTGGTGGTGGCACGCAACAGGGTCGACAAGCCATTGTAGGGAATATTCCAGACCAGCTTCTGCCAGCGCGCCTGGGCCAGATTGGCCATAGCCTCGGACTCAAGCCCCGCCGCATGAAACAGCCCGGCGCCCTGCTCGACAATCGACTGGCGCGCCTCATCGGTTGAGGCTGGCCCACTGTGATAGCCCAGATTGACCCTGCCAAACGCCTGATGCACCACTTTGCCCAGACCGGAGCGATAAACCGAGATGAAACAAAGCCCGCCCAACAGGTGCAGCGAATCGGGCAGCGCTTCACGCAGGCTGTCTTCCACCCCCAGACCGTTCTGCAACACCAGCACTTTGGCATCCGGCGCAGCCGCTTGAATGATCGCCGGGGCCAGCCCCACATTGCCGGTGGATTTGGCCCCCACCAGCAGCCACTCACATGGCGGCATATCCGCCGCTGAGTTGTAGGCCTGAACTGGCTTGAGCACCAACTCGCCATATACAGCGCTGTCGATCTGCAAACCGTCCTGCCTGACCGCTTCGAACTCACTGCGCAGCAGAAAATGCACGTCGAAGCCGGCACGGGCGAGCATCACGCCATAAAAACCGCCAATCGCGCCAGTGCCAATAATGCCGATCCTCGGCCGGTTGAGCTCAGTCTTCATTAATCCCCCTCCTTATTAATGCTTGTCATACCACCGCTAGGGCAGCTCGTCAGGCTCGCGATTCAGCGCACCCATCAATCCCTGCCGAATACCCTCCGCCGTCAGGGGCGCACGCAGAGCACCGAAGAACTGCCCGTCTCGCACCACGAACAACGCCGGCAGGTGGAAGACCTCGTAACGGGCCACCGCCCCGCCGTTTTCCTCGGCATCGATCCAGGCTATTCGCGCCAAAGGCAGATCCAGAGCTGGAAGCGTTTGCCGTGCGTAACGACAACTGGCGCAACCGGCCCCGGTAAAAATCAAGAGCGATGTACCGGGCAGCTCTAATAGCCGATGGTCGATATCGAAGTCGCTCAGTTCAAGTTCGATCAAATCCAGGCTCCCATCAAACGTGAAATAACTACTCGAATTGGAATGCTTTTCTGTAGGCGCTCACGAGCAACGCGAGGCAGCGATAGCGGCCTGCCTGACACACCGCCATCGCGGCCTCGCGTTGCTCGTGCGCTCCTACAGGGAATCATCCAAATCGGCCAGACTCGCACATAGCCTGCCGCTGGGCCAGTAATCGGCGTCCGCGCCAGATAAACCGCCGTTTGCCCATTGTCGAAGCACGCCTTAACGCGCTAAGGTTCGGTCCCCCGTTTCGCTCAATCTTTGCCTGGCTTCGCCCCACGGGGTTCGTTGGCGGCCGGCATACGTGACTGATGAGTAGCACGATGGCTGATTTACCGATTGACGACCTTAACGTTTCCTCCAACGAGACTCTGATCACGCCGGATCAGCTCAAGCGTGAAATTCCGCTCACCGACGCCGCACTGCACACAGTCAGCCAGGGTCGTGAAGTGGTGCGCAACATTCTCGACGGCAAGGATCATCGCCTGTTCGTGGTGATCGGCCCTTGCTCGATTCACGACATCAAGGCAGCTCACGAATACGCCGAGCGCCTCAAGGCCCTGGCGGCCGAGGTATCCGACACGCTGTATCTGGTGATGCGTGTCTACTTCGAGAAGCCTCGTACTACCGTGGGCTGGAAAGGCCTGATCAACGATCCGTACCTGGATGACTCCTTCAAGATCGAAGATGGCTTGCACATCGGCCGCCAGTTGCTGCTGGACCTGGCCGAGATGGGCCTGCCGACCGCGACCGAAGCCCTGGACCCGATCTCGCCGCAGTATCTGCAGGACCTGATCAGCTGGTCGGCCATTGGCGCACGTACCACCGAATCCCAGACCCACCGCGAAATGGCCTCTGGTCTGTCTTCGGCCGTGGGCTTCAAGAACGGCACCGACGGCGGCCTGACGGTGGCGATCAACGCCCTGCAATCGGTTTCCAGCCCCCATCGCTTCCTGGGTATCAACCAGGAAGGTGGGGTCTCCATCGTGACCACCAAGGGCAACGCCTACGGCCATGTGGTGTTGCGCGGCGGCAACGGCAAGCCGAACTACGACTCGGTCAGCGTCGCACTCTGCGAACAGGCACTGACCAAAGCGAAGATCAAGCCGAACATCATGGTCGATTGCAGCCACGCCAACTCCAACAAAGATCCGGCCCTGCAGCCGCTGGTGATGGAAAACGTCGCCAACCAGATCCTGGAAGGCAACCAGTCAATCATCGGCCTTATGGTAGAGAGTCATTTGAATTGGGGCTGTCAGGCAATTCCCAAGGATTTGTCAGACCTGCAATACGGCGTGTCGGTTACCGATGCCTGCATTGACTGGGAAAGTACCGAGAAAACCTTGCGCAGCATGCATGCCAAGCTCAAGGACGTACTGCCGAACCGCCAGCGCGGTTAATCGACAGCGCACACGAAAACGCCGGGCATATGCCCGGCGTTTTTCATTGCGGCTATTCGAATCGCAGGATTAGATCTTCGCGGCCTGACGCTGATTGCGCTCCATGTACCGCTCAACATAAGAACAGGACGGGATGACCGTGTAGCCGATGCTGTCGGCATAGTCGAGCGCCTGCTCGGTCAAAGCTGCAGCAATGCCTCTGCCACGCAGGGCATTGGGGACGAAGGTTCTATAGATATCCAACGTCTGCTTACCCAGGTCCATGTAGGTCAGGTAAGCCCGGTGACCGTCGATGTTGACTTCAAACTGGTGACCGGATTGATCATGGTGGATGGACAACGCCTCGCTCATCACTACTCCTCGCGGGTCTTGGAATTTGACCCCTACCTTACCGATGTTTTTCCGGCGAAGGAACATCTACGCCACCCCGTGCCTGTTTTTGGACACCGAGAAGAGCTTTGCTGATCCCAACAAAAGAGCACCTGCAAATAGTAGGCGTCATTTGGGAATATGCTCAAGCGTGTCGACCGTAAAAAGCCACGACCGAACATCTGATTGCACAGACAGTTGAACCTAACATTGCCAGATCATGTCGATTGAGACGCCCTTGTGAGTTGAAAGTCACCGTAGCGTGGGCTAAACATGAATATGTTTGATGTTTATCCATGCAGGCATGAATCCGGAATTGCTCCGAAGGGTGGCCTGACGGGCTTCAGGCCCTAGCAGGCGGTCGTTATAGGCCGTTGGATATTTTTCATCCAAAAGACATGAAAAGTAACGCGGAACACTTTCAAAGCCGGGAAAATTAGCGGGTTCTTGCGCTTCGTCAGTTTACTTACTACAAACAATGGGTACTATGTACGCCGGTCATTTTCTCATTTTCGAGAGATGACTAATTTGATAAAAGTCCTTGAAGGGGAACACGATGAACAACGTTCTGAAATTCTCTGCTCTGGCTCTGGCCGCAGTTCTGGCCACCGGTTGCAGCAGCGTATCCAAAGAAACCGAAGCTCGTCTGACAGCTACCGAAGACGCAGCAGCTCGTTCGCAAGCTCGCGCTGATGAAGCTTATCGCAAAGCTGATGAAGCTCTGGCTGCTGCTCAAAAAGCTCAGCAAACTGCTGACGAAGCCAACGAGCGCGCTCTGCGTATGTTGGACAAGGCTAGCCGCAAGTAATAATCCCTCGGGGTTATTGATTGTTGCTGCAAAAAAAGCCGATCCGGGTTCCGGGTCGGCTTTTTTATTGGGCTCTTCGTGATTGTGTACATATCCATTTCTGCGGTTACGGCCGCTATGGGTTGCGCTTTTACAGCGCCTCACTTTTGAAAAGCCGGAATGCCGGCCCAGTCAAAAGTAAGCAAAACGCTCTTGCCCCACCACTCGGTCCCTCGCCTAGGCTCGGGATGCCCGTAATCCGACATTGAGGCGTGGGGCCGCCGCGAAGGGCCATCCCTGGCCCAGCGCGGCTAAACCGGCATCCTTGCCGGTTTGCCCCACGTCTCAATATCGTATTCCGGCCAGCGTGGTTTAACGGGGCGCCTAAGATCAAAATCAAAAGCGCACGAGGCGGCCTGAAAGCCGGCCTGGCTTTGTGTGTGCTTTCCTGACGCTGTTCGTTGTTTGCACCATCGCCTTCGCGAATGAATTCGCACGGGTTCGGTGATCAACCCACGACAAACACAAAACCCTGAGCGCACGAGCACCGCGAGGCCGCGATGGCGGTGTATCAGACACACCGCGATCGCCGCCTCGCGCTGCTCGTGAGCTACAGAAAAGGCAATATCCCGAAAATAGCTGCACTCCCATGTGGGACCGGCTTTAGCCGGGAAGAGGCCAGCACACCCACTGCATCTTTATCGACCGCAATGCCGCCTTCCCGGCTAAAGCCGGTCCCACAGGTTAGCGTCGGCCAAAGTATTACTTACCTCACCGTCTTCGGTGTATCGGTTCGGTGATCAACCCACGACAAACACAAAACCCTGAGCGCACGAGCACCGCGAGGCCGCGATGGCGGTGTATCAGACACACCGCGATCGCCGCCTCGCGCTGCTCGTGAGCTACAGAAAAGGCAATATCCTGAAAATAGCTGCACTCCCATGTGGGACCGGCTTTAGCCGGGAAGAGGCCAGCACACCCACTGCATCTTTATCGACCGCAATGCCGCCTTCCCGGCTAAAGCCGGTCCCACAGGTTAGCGTTGGCCAAAGTATTACAGCGTACCCGTGGGAGCGAATTCGTTCACAAAGACAATCCTGCAAACAGAAACAGCGAGGCAAGCGCACGCAAACAGCAGGTCGGCTATCAGGCCGCCTCGCGCGCTTTTGACTTGGCTTTTGATCTTAGGCGCCCCGTCAAACCACGCTGGCCGGAATTCGATATTGAGGCGGCGGGCAAACCGGCATGGATGCCGGTTTAGCCGCGCTGGGCCAGGGATGGCCCTTCGCGGCGGCCCGCCGAATCAATGTCGGATTACGGGTATGCCGAGCATCAGCGAGGGACCGAGTGGTGGGGCAAGAGCCTTTTGCTTACTTTTGGGCTTCAAAAGTGAGGCGCCGTAAGGGCGCAACCCATAGTGGCCCTGACCGCAGCAACGGATATGTACACCACCAAACATCACCACTTCAGAATCATCACTGAAACGGAATCTGATCCTGCACACCCGCCGTCACCGGAGCACCCGGCACAGCAATCTCCACCGGCATACCATCCTCAGCCGCCACCACATCCCGCACCAGATCCCAATTCATGCGCAGGTTGTTGGACAGATCCTCGCGCTTGAGCAAAGCGTTGATCACCGCCGTATGCTTGTCCACCACCGACGGATTGCCGTTGTCATCCACTGGCGTATGCGCTTCCAGATAAACCTTGCCGCCACTCAAACCAAACTTGTACGGCTCGCTGATGATCCGCACCGTCGTCCCCACCGGCGCCATACCCGCCAGCTCCAGCACGTTATTGTTGTACATGCGGAAGCAACCATGGCTGGTGCGCATGCCAATGCCGAACTTCTTGTTGGAACCGTGGATCAGGTAACCGGACATACCCAGGCCGAACTTGAACGGCCCCAGAGGATTGTCCGGCCCCGCTGGCACGACGTTCGGCAGCGGGTCGCCATCCGCGGCGTGCTCGGCGCGGATGGAAGCCGGTGGCGTCCAGGTCGGGTTCGGTGTCTTGGCGATCACCTTGGTAACGCCAATCGGTGAGCCCCAGCCTTCACGGCCCACACCCAGCGGATAGGTGTGCACCACGTTCTCGCCTTTTGGGTAGTAGTACATGCGGTATTCGGCAAGGTTGATCACGATGCCTTCGCGCGGACCGGGTGGCAGCACAAAGCGGGTCGGCAACACGATCTGCGTGCCTGCGCCCGGCAACCAGGGGTCAACGCCCGGGTTGGCGGCGATCATTTCCAGATAGCCCAGATCGTACTGAGTACCGAGATCGGCAAAGGTGTCTTCGTATCGGGCAGTGACCGTCTGCACCTGGCCGATGATGTCTTCACCCGGCGGCGGCAGAGGGAATTCCAGAGCGGAAACGGAGCCCGCCGCACACAGTGCAGCAAGCGACAAACAGCGGGTAACAGCTGGAATGCGCGACAACATCCGGAAAATCCTTGGGCAAGACGGCAAGAAGACAAAAACGATGCAGCCAGTGTACACGCAGCCCAGCAGAACCGGGAGCGGCGCGATGGCTACGGCATGTTCGGCTGTCTGATGAACAACAGCCATGAACCGCTGCTACTCCATGAATCGCAGCTCAGGCCAGATCGGCCGGGTGCCGCGCTTTTGTGCCTCGACGATGGCCCGGCAGAGCGAGCATAGCCGCTCATCACGAAACACTTCCCGGGCCACCATCGACCAGCGCGGCTGGGCGGGCAGCAAAGTCCCGCACAAAGTGCGATCAATGGTGCCGCCCAGTTCCAGCTGCCGGGCCACCAGATGCACTTTTACTTCCTGGCACGCGAACAGGTCGAGCTGTTCGTCAGGCTCGATCATTTGGTAGGCGTGCAAGGACCAGGCGGGACGTGGCATGGGGGGCTCCAGATCGGGGGGCGCCACCTTAGCCGAAAGCCCCCCGCTAGAAAAGCCTCAAAGCAGCGGTTTTAGCGTCGGCCAGACATTTTCCAGCAACTTGCCTTGCGCCCCTGCGGCCGGGTGCAGCCCGTCGGCCTGCATCAGCTCGGGTATCCCGCCCACGCCCTCAAGGAAAAACGGCACCAGCGGGATATTTTTCTCTGCTGCTACATCGCTGTACACCGCTTTGAACGCATTGGTGTAACGCGGCCCGTAGTTGGGCGGGATCTGCATGCCCAATAACAGCACCTTGGCGCCCGCCGCTCTGGAGCGATCAATCATCGACGCAAGGTTTTGTTGCAATTGAGCAGGCTGCTGGCCGCGCAGGCCATCATTGCCGCCCAGTTCGAGGATCACCAGTTCCGGCTTATGCTCCGCAAGCAGCGCAGGCAGCCGCGCCTGGCCTCCGGCGCTGGTGTCGCCACTGATCGAGGCATTGACCACTTTGTCAGTGAAACCCTCGTCTTTCATGCGCTGCTCCAGCAACGTTACCCACCCCAGACGGGTATCCAGGCCGAAAGCCGCGCTGATACTATCCCCAACGATCAGCACCGTGCCCGCCGCCGCTCCTTGTGACAGCAACAGCAACCCCAGGCCAGCACTTAAAAACCACGCACGCATCGGATTCTCCATGAGTGAAAGTATTCTCAGTGCTCTGAGCCTCAGTAAAGTGGTCCCCAGCACCGAAGGTGACCTGACCATCCTGCACGAACTCTCTCTGGAACTAAACAAGGGCGACAGTCTGGCTATCGTCGGCGCGTCCGGTTCCGGCAAGTCCACCCTGCTTGGTCTGCTGGCTGGCCTGGACCTGCCCAGCGCTGGCGCAGTGGTGCTGGCCGGTCGTAACCTCAGCGAGCTGGACGAAGACCAACGCGCCCGGGTTCGTGCCGAGCACGTGGGTTTTGTGTTCCAGTCGTTCCAGTTGCTCGACAGCCTCAACGCGCTGGAAAACGTCATGCTGCCAATGGAACTGGAAGGCCGCAAAGACGCCCGGGAACAAGCCCGCGTGTTGCTTGAGCGCGTCGGGTTGGGCAAACGTCTGACCCACACACCGCGCCAGTTGTCCGGCGGCGAGCAGCAACGGGTCGCCATCGCCCGGGCCTTTGCCGCCGACCCGGCCGTACTGTTTGCCGATGAACCCACCGGCAATCTGGACAGTCAGACCGGAGAGCGCATCAGCGACTTGCTGTTCGAACTGAACAAGGAACGCGGCACGACTCTGGTGCTGGTCACCCACGATGAACGCCTGGCCCATCGCTGCCGCCGTCTGATTCGTCTGGAAGGTGGCCGCCTGGTCGCCCCACTGGAGCCTTGATGGTACGCCTGCCGTTTCTCCGTCTGCTGACCCTCGCCACTCGCCAACTGCTGCGCGATGCTCGCGCCGGAGAATTGCGAGTCCTGTTCTTTGCCCTGCTGGTGGCCGTGGCCGCCAGCACCGCCATCGGTTATTTCGGCGCCCGCCTCAATGGCGCGATGCTGCTGCGTGCAACCGAGTTTCTCGGTGCCGACCTGGTCGTTGAAGGCTCAAGCCCGGCCAAGCCGGAGCAAATCCAGGCCGGTGAAGCACTGAAGCTCGATCATGCGCAAATCGTGGTGTTTTCTACTGTGATCGCCACCGACGCCGGTATTCAGTTGTCCAGCATCAAGGCCGTGGACACGGCCTATCCGCTGCGCGGCGAACTGAAAAGCGCAGCCGACCTGTATCAACCCGAAGAAGTCGGCCGTGGCCCGAAACCCGGAGAAGCATGGGCTGAATCGCGGCTGTTCCCGGCGGTAGACCTGAAAGTCGGTGACAACATCGACGTCGGTTCAAAAACCCTCAAACTGACCCGTGTACTGACTTACGAACCGGATCGTGCAGGCAACTTTTATAGCCTCACCCCTCGGGTAATGATCAACCTCGCCGACCTGCAAGCCACCGGTGTCGTGCAACCGGGCAGCCGGGTCAGCTATCGGGAAATGTGGAGCGGCCCGCCGCAAGCGCTGGCCGCCTATCGCAAGGCCATCGAGTCCGCCCTTGAACCTCACCAGGAAATAAAAGACGCCCGGGACGGCAGCCAGCAGATTGGCGGCGCACTGGGTAAGGCCGAGCGTTATCTGAACATGGCCAGTCTGGTGGCTGTGCTGTTGGCCGGTGTCGCGGTTGCACTGTCTGCGGCACGTTTTGCCGTGCGTCGTTTCGATGCCAGCGCGCTGATGCGCTGCCTGGGCTTGTCGCGCAGCGAAGCCTTGGTGTTATTCAGCCTGCAACTGGCGATGCTGGGCCTACTGGCAAGCCTGAGCGGTGCGCTGCTGGGCTGGCTGGCACAACTGGCGCTGTTTGGCCTGCTTCATGATCTTCTGCCTGCAACGGTTCCTCCAGGCGGCGTGCTGCCTGCCTTGGCCGGGATCGGCACCGGGTTGGTGGCGCTGGCCGGTTTTGCCCTGCCACCGCTCGCTGCGCTGGGCAGAGTGCCGCCGCTGCGGGTATTGCGTCGGGACATGCTGCCGATTCCGGCCAGTTCCTGGTTGGTCTATGGCGCTGCCCTGCTCGCCCTTGGCTTGATCATGTGGCGCCTGAGCCTGGATCTGGTGCTGACCTTCGCCTTGCTGGGCGGCGGCGTGATTGCCGCGCTGGTGCTGGGCGGCCTGTTGTTGCTGACCCTGAAAAGCCTGCGCCGTCTGCTGGCCGGTGCTTCATTGCCATGGCGTCTGGGTCTGGGTCAGTTGCTGCGTTATCCGCTGGCCGCTGCCGGGCAATCCCTGGCGTTTGGTCTGATCCTGCTGTCCATGGGCTTGATTGCCCTGCTGCGCGGCGAACTGCTGGATACCTGGCAGAACCAGTTGCCCAAAGACGCGCCGAACTATTTCGTGCTCAACGTGCTGCCGGATCAGAAGGACGCCTTCGCGCAACAGATCAGCAAGCTCTCGCCCCACGCTGCGCCGCTTTATCCGGTAGTACCAGGCCGCTTGATGAACATCAACGATGAGCCGGTGAACAACTTCGTCACCAAGGACTCGCGGGGCGAAAACGCGACCCGCCGTGATCTGAACCTGACCTGGGCCGCCAACCTGCCGGAAGGCAACACCCTGACCGCCGGTAACTGGTGGCCAGCCAACGGCGAAACCAGCGCAGTGCCGGGGGTTTCGGTGGAAACCAAGCTGGCGGAAAGCTTGCAGATCAAGCTGGGTGACAAGCTGAGCTTCACGGTGGGCGGCCTGAGTCGCGATGCCGTGGTCACCAGCTTGCGGGACGTCAATTGGGACACCTTCCAGCCCAACTTCTTCATCATCTTCCAGCCCGGCACCTTGCAGGATTTGCCGACCACCTACATGACCAGCTTCTATCTGCCTGCTGGCAACGACAAGCAGATCGTCGAGCTGTCGCGGACCTTCCCGGCGATCAGCATTCTGGGTGTCGAAGCGTTACTGGCCCAAGTGCGCAGCATCCTCGATCAAGTCACCCTGGCGGTGCAGTTCGTGTTGCTGTTCGTGCTGGCAGCCGGTGTTGCGGTGTTGTTCTCGGGCTTGCAGGCAACGCTGGATGAGCGCATTCGCCAGGGCGCGCTGGTCCGTGCATTGGGTGCCGAGCGCGCGTTGCTGATCAAGGCGCGACGGATCGAGTTCGGGCTGTTGGGCGCGGTCAGTGGTCTGTTGGCGGCCCTGGGTTGCGAGCTGGTGACTTTCGTCTTGTATCGCTACGCCTTCTCCCTGCAATGGGCTCCTCACCCGTGGCTGTTGCTGCTGCCCGTGATAGGTGCCTTGCTGGTCGGTGGTGCAGGAGTTTTCGGCACGCGCCGCGCCTTGAATGTCAGCCCCCTGACAGTGCTGCGCGATGGCTGATGGCCTATAGGCCGGGACGGTGCGGCTCACTCTGAGCCGCTGCCACCCTCCCCGCACCAATGCTGATCAGGTGAGGCGGCAGATGCCCTGAAAACTCTACTGCGCAGCGTGTACGCCGTACGAGATCTCATTGATCCACCACAGCACTTCGCCACTCGGGGTTTGTACGATGGCCTCATCGCCCACTTCTTTTTTCAGAAGTGCGCGCGCCATGGGCGAATCAATCGAGATGTAATCGTTGCGACCATAAATCTCGTCGTACCCCACGACTCTGAATTTCTTGATTTCCCCGGCTTCATTTTCAATTTCCACCCAGGCCCCAAAAAACACCTTCCCCTCCTGCTCAGCTGAATACTCGACAACTCGCACATCCTCAAGCCGCTTGCGCAAGTAGCGGACCCTGCGGTCGATTTCACGCAGCAGTTTCTTGTTGTACTGGTAATCGGCGTTTTCACTGCGATCACCGAGCGACGCTGCCCAAGTGACCTTGCGAGTGGTATCCGGTCGCTTGACTCGCCAGAGGTGGTCGAGCTCTTGCTTGAGAGCATCGTGACCTTCCTTCGTAATAATGTTTGTACTCAAGAACGAATTCCCACGGGGATTTTTCAGGTTATAACGCCTGCACGGTCCATATCGGCTAATGAAACCTTGATGGCCTAAGGTGCCGCGACGCAGACCGTATCATAACGTCAGCGCGACAAACCCATGCCGGGTAAAACCCGCCCCCCTATACCAAGGTATCGTTTGCCGTCCTTTTGCGTGGTGGCGAACAGCGCCCCCAATCCCTAACCTAGCGCTTGTCCTCGCGTCCTGCAGCGACATGCTCGTAGCGACTGCACATTGGTTTTCACTGCCCCGTTCATGTGGTCCCGCTATCGACCGCAGGTCAGGTTACGTGCGCACTTTGGCATTTACCTGGGGATTTTGACGAGGTGAATCATGCGTCTTACATCTGCTAATCCTGTTGCGCACTCGGCTGCCCGGCAATCCTTGCCCCGTAGCGGCTCATCCCTGTGGGCGTCTTTCGGCTTTTTCAGTCTGGTGGCGCTGGGGGCGATGCTGTTCTTTCACGGTGTCGAGCAAATGAGCCAACCGTTGACGGCACTCCAGTCCGCGCCGGTGTCACTGGAACTCGGCCACTTGCCCGACTACGCCTTGCGTACCACCCTGCGCATGTTCGCGGCGCTGGCGGTTTCGTTACTGTTCACCCTGGTCATCGCCACGCTGGCGGCCAAGAGCCGCAAGGCGGAGCTGATCATCCTGCCCGCGCTGGACATTCTGCAGTCGGTGCCAGTGCTGGGGTTTCTGACTTTTACGGTCAGTTTTTTCATGGGGCTGTTCCCCGGCCGCCAGTGGGGGGTGGAGTGCGCGGCGATTTTCGCTATTTTCACCAGTCAGGTATGGAACATGACGTTCAGCTTCTATCAGTCGCTGAAAACGGTGCCCAACGATCTGTATGAAGTGAGCCGCCAGTTCAAATTCTCCGCCTTTCACCGCTTCGTCAGGCTGGAGTTGCCGTTCGCCATGCCAGGGCTGGTATGGAACATGATGATGTCGATGTCCGGTGGCTGGTTTTTCGTCGTGGCGTCCGAAGCCATTACCGTAGGTGACACCAGCGTCAATCTTCCTGGCATCGGTTCGTGGCTCGCCCTGGCAATTGCTCAGAAGGACATCGCGGCAATCGTCTGGGCAGTGGCGGCCATGGCGGTGGTGATCCTGATTTACGATCAGTTGCTGTTCCGCTCCGTCGTCGCCTGGGCCGACAAGTTTCGTTTCGAGCAAACGGCATCACAAAAGCGTCCGCGCTCCTGGATGTATGACCTCGTAAGAGCCACCGGCCTGATGCCTGTTGTAATGCGTGGGGTTACCCAAATCGTGGACCGGCTCGTACTGGTGAGAATGCCAGGGTTCGCAGTGCTGCCGAGACGAATGTCCAACGCCCGCTTCACTCGGGCTACCGATGTTGCCTGGCTGGGTGTGGTGCTGGTGGCCTGCGCCATCGGCAGTCTGTACGTCGCACGTTTTATCGGCACCACACTTGGGCTGGAAGACGTGTTGCATGCCTTCGGCCTTGGGCTCACGACCATGACCCGGGTCGCGGCGCTGATCATTATCGCCAGCGCCATCTGGGTACCCATCGGCGTATGGGTCGGCTTGAATCCGGTGTGGGCCGAGCGCCTGCAACCTCTGGCGCAATTTCTCGCGGCGTTCCCTGCCAACGTCCTGTTCCCGTTCGCGGTGATTGCCATCGTCGGCCTGCAGTTGAATCCGGATATCTGGCTGTCACCGCTGATGGTGCTGGGCACGCAGTGGTACATCCTGTTCAACGTGATTGCTGGCGCCAGCGCGATCCCGACTGATTTGCGCGAAGCCGCACGAATGTTCGACATGCGTGGCTGGCAGTGGTGGCGCCAGGTCGCCTTGCCAGCGATTTTTCCTTACTACATCACGGGCGCGCTGACCGCCGCCGGTGGCTCGTGGAACGCCAGTATCGTTGCTGAGTCGGTGGCCTGGGGAGATGAACATTTGCAGGCATCGGGGCTGGGTTCGTTTATCGCCCAGGCAACGGAGGCCGGGGACTTTCCCCGTGTGGCATTGGGCATTGTGGTGATGTCGCTGTTTGTTGTCGGTTTCAATCGCCTGCTGTGGCGCCCTTTGTACCGCTATGCCGAACGCCGTTTGCGTCTTGATTGAGGAGTGAAGCACATGAATGTCATGCACAAGCAGTGCCTGGTGGATGTACGCGAAGTGCGGCATGTTTATGGCACTCCCGGCGGGACGGAGCGGCTGGTGCTGGACAATGTCGACATGCGTTTGAACGAGGGCGAAATCGTCGGCCTGCTCGGACGCTCAGGCTCTGGCAAGTCGACCTTGCTACGCTCGATAGCCGGTCTGGTTTCACCGACTTCAGGCGTCGTGGATTTTCCGCTGGACCCTCATGGCTTGCCCAGTTCGGTGAGCATGGTGTTCCAGAGTTTTGCGCTGTTTCCATGGCTGACGGTTCTGCAGAATGTCGAGGTTGGCCTTGAGGCGCGGCATGTGCCTGCGCCCGAGCGGCGCAAGCGGGCCTTGGCGGCTATTGACCTGATCGGTCTGGACGGTTTTGAAAGCGCCTACCCCAAGGAATTGTCAGGGGGCATGCGCCAGCGGGTGGGTCTGGCCCGGGCGCTGGTCGTAGACCCCAACGTGCTGCTGATGGACGAGCCGTTCTCGGCGCTGGATGTGCTGACGGCGCAAACCCTTCGCGCCGAACTGCTCGACCTCTGGTACGAGGGGCGGATGCCCATCAAATCAATCCTGATGGTCACTCACAATATTGAAGAAGCAGTACTGATGTGTGATCGCATCCTGCTGCTCTCGTGCAACCCTGGCCGGGTGATGAGTGAAATCGAGGTCGATCTGCCACAACCGCGCAACCGTCTGGACCCGCTGTTCCAGAGCCTGGTCGAGCAAATCTACGTTCAGATGACTGGCACCGGCGAGGTCGATGCGCCACGTCAGGGATTATTTCCCGGAATGGGCGTCAGCATGGTTCTGCCCTCTGTATCGACCAACGCCCTGGCGGGATTGATCGTGGCGGTGAGTGGGCACCCGTACGATGGCCGCGCTGACTTGCCGGCGCTGGCCAGCACACTGCAGTATTCTGCCGATGAGCTTTTCCCGATCGCCGAAGTGCTGCAACTCATGCGCTTTGCCGAACTGCAGGGTGGCGACATCCAATTGCTGCCAGCGGCACGCCGTTATCTGCAGTCCGATGTCGATGGACGCAAACAGCTGTTCGCCCAGCATTTACTCAGCTATGTACCTCTGGTTGCTCACGTACGCCGCGTGCTGGATGATCGCTCCAGCCGCACCGCGCCCGCCAGACGGTTTCGCGACGAACTGGAGGACTTCATGTCCGAGCAGGACGCGGCTGCGACGCTGGATTGCGTGACGCAATGGGGACGTTACGCCGAGCTGTACGCCTATGACGAAACGGCTGATTTGTTCAGCCTGGAAAACCCGTCCTGACAGGATGCATTTCCGGTGACGACGGCAAGAGGAGCAGTGATGCAAGAGAAGAACAGGCTGGAGCGGGCTAAATTGGCCATTCGCCTTGCGCTGCTGCTGGGCCTGGCGCTGGGTATCACGATAGCCGACACCCTCACCAGTCTGGAAATTGCGGCGGGGGTATTTCAGATCCTGGTGGTGCTGATTGCTGTCAGCTTCCTGCCCGCACGGGGTGTAGTCGCCATCGCGGCCATTTGCATGATATTGACCGTTGTCAGCTACCGACTCACACGTTTCGGTGAGGCCGAAGCAGGACTGATCAACTGTCTGATCAGCCTCGCCGCTATTGCCTGTACCACTTACCTGGCGTTACGCATGTCTGCCGCGATGCAAGCCGTGCATCAAGCCCGCGAGCAGTTGGAACGCAGCGCCCGAACCAACATGCTTGGGGCACTGACAGCCTCTATTGCCCACGAAGTGAATCAGCCGCTGGCGGCCATTGCCACCAGCGGCAATGCTTCGCTGCGCTGGATGGCAGCGCAACCGCCCAACCTTGCAAAAGCCAGCCAGGCGGTAAAGAGAATCATCGCCGATGCCCATCGGGCCAGTGAAATCATTGCCCGGATACGCAGCATGGCCCAGCGTAAACCTCCGACGAAGGAGTGGTTGAATGTCGCTGATACGGTTGCTGGCACGCTTGAGTTGCTACACAGCGAACTTGACCGGCAGGGCATCACCCTGCGCGTGGAAATTCCCTCAGGGCTGCCACCCATGCTGGCAGACAGGGTGCAGATCCCCCAGGTGCTGTTGAACCTGGTGATGAACGCCATGGAAGCCATGCGGGATATAGACCCGGACTGCCGTATCCTGCTTCTTACGGTTGAACACGACCTGCATACCTCGCTGCACTTCGCGATCTGCGATCAGGGCGTTGGTCTGGCTGTACAGGATAGCGAGCGGGTTTTCGATACCTTCTACACGACGAAAAACGAAGGCATGGGCATCGGGTTAGCCATCAGCCGTGCGATTATCGAAGCGCATGAGGGCCGTATCTGGGCCAGCGTCAACCCGGAGATTGGCGCCACCTTCCATTTCACCCTGCCTACCGTTTACAGAGAGGACTGATGAAAGACGCTGTCGCTGCACCCATGGCCGACGCTCTGGTTTATGTCGTCGATGACGACTTTTCGGTGCGCGCCTCTCTGGAAGATTTATTGGCCTCCGTCGGGCTCAATAGCATGACGTTCGGATCGACCCGCGAATTCGTTGAGTTTCAACGTCCGGATGCGCCAGGCTGCCTGATTCTGGATGTGCGCATGCCAGGGATGAGCGGGCTCGACTTTCAGGATGAAATGCTGCGCTCCGGTATTTTGCTGCCGGTGATATTCATCACGGCCCATGGCGACATCCCCATGTCAGTGCGGGCGATGAAAGCGGGCGCTCTGGAGTTTTTGACCAAGCCATTTCGTGAGCAGGACTTGCTCGACGCCATCTCCCGGGGCTTGAGCCATGATCGCCTGAGGCGAGGAGCAGCCGATGCGCTGGCTGAGCTGCAATGCCGCCTTGTCAGCCTCACCGAGGGTGAGCGCAAGGTCATGGATCTGGTAGTGACCGGGCTGTTGAATAAACAGATCGCCGCAAAACTGGGCGTCAGTGAAGTGACCGTGAAAGTCCGACGCGGCGCCTTGATGCGCAAAATGCAAGCGGACTCCCTGGCCACGCTGGTCAAGCTCTCGGAGCGACTCAAAGTGAAGGGTCATTAGGCTGGGTACCTGCAACAACTATCCACCACCGTTACCTTTCGCAATACCTCTAGCCTCTCCCACCTTTGACAGTCTGATCATATAAACCAGACTGTCCGTCAGCGCGTGCACAAGACGTGAGAAGCGCTCCCTCAAACATGTCAAGGATGACAACATGAACGGCAACCCGCCCCCGCTGCATTGCAACTGGATGGCACGTACACCGCAAATCGGCGCATTGCGTATCGATGAACTTATTCTAGCCGGCACCCACAACGCAGGCATGGACAAGCAGTCGCCCAATATCAGCCTGCCGCAGGAAATTACCCAGGACCTGTCGCCCCTGGAGCAGATCCGGAACGGCATCCGGGTGCTGGATTTAAGAGTCTGTTTCTATGAACAACATCCGGTTGGCGACCCTCGGCGCTTTCAGATTTACCATGCCACCAGCTCTGGACGGACCGTCGCCACCGACATTCTGGACGCGATCAATAGCTTTTACAGGGAGTTGGAACAATCCGGCAGCACAGCCAGGGAGATCGTGATTCTGGACTTTCACCAGTTCAAAAACTTCACGGATGAGGCCCATCATCAGCTTGCCTGGCTGATAATCAACAGCCTTAAAGAGCGGCTGATTCCTTACGAGCTGTGCGCCTTGAAACTGGATGAGTTATGGGCGCAGCACCCTGGCAGGAATGTCGTGATTGCTTACAAACACAGCATCACCCACTGGAAATTCTGGGACGCAGTGGATCAGTGCTGGTCCGGGGTTAACCTGATCAGCACCTCAAAACTCAAACTGTTCATGGATGAAGTGGCCGAAGGCCGCAAGCCTGATTACCAGCTGCAATCCATCCAATGCGCCAAGTACGTGCTGCCGTTTCATGTACCGGATGATTTCAGCAAGAAAATCAACGAATGGTTCAAGTCCGAATCAGCCGGCAGCTACATTCAGAAATTCCACATCATCAATACCGATTGGTCGTTGCGCAGCAACATCGTCGAGAATTGTATTCACGCCAATATCATCAAGGCCGGCCTACGCTGACCGGCGTTGCGCATTCAGCCGCGAGTGATCAAACCCTGATGGGCTATGCGCGTCAGGTGGCGCACTACGTCTTCGACCTGATCAGCTGCGGGAGCGAGGACCACGGCAAGATCGAACTGGTTGTCCTTGAACTGCGCCAGAGACTGGGTGGGTTCTACGAACTTGATCAGGAAAGCGTGCGGTCCGCCGTTGCGTCGTGGACGGCCATCGAGATAGCGCAATAACGTCGGCTGATGGGGGCCGCATAACAGTATTTGTGGATTACGCCGGGAAAACTGGGTAGCAATCGGGGAAATGCGAATTACAGGTTGGCTCATGATGTTTTGTCTCAGCCTCAGGTTCTCCGCTGGGCAGCGGTGAGAGGCAACACCGATCCAACGCTTTAGCGGTATTTCGAAGCCTGTTCAGGCTTCTATCGGCAAGCATCATGCTCACCTGGCGCCCCGCAAGTAGTTGTTTAAATCGGCGCATGGGCAGCATCCTAGAGAAGCCGCCGGTTGATTGTCAAATCAAACCCTGTAGGAGCTCACGAGCAACGCGAGGCAGCGATGGCGGTCTGTCAGACAAATCGCTATCGCTGCCTCGCGGTGCTCGTGAGCTCCTACAAGGAATCTATTTCAATTCAGAATTGTGTTCGGTCAGTTACCAATCTTCTGATCCAGGGAGAACTTGCCAGCCCCTTCGATCAAGACCGCGATCACACCACCCAAGAGCGCCAGAGCGAATTCATAACCGTTATTGGCCATGAACAGACCGTGGCTGATGTGCACCGAGAAAATCGCTACCACCAGCGTCGCTGCCAGAACCGCCGCTGCAGGACGGGCCAGCAGGCCGACCACCAACCCCAGACCGCCGAAGAATTCAGCGCTGCCCGACAACAACGCCATCAGATAACCCGGAGTCAGACCCAGGCTCGCCATATATTGCCCGGTGCCTTCAAGGCCGTAGCCACCGAAAGCGCCAAACAACTTCTGGCTACCGTGGGCGACAAAGATGATGCCGACCAGAATCCGGACAACAGTCAGGCCGAAACCTGCGCGAGTGGTGAAAACTGCTTTGATTTTTGGGTTCATGACGCTTATCCCGTGAGTGAAGTAATGGCGCCATCTTAATCGAACCAGCCAATCTGACTACCGCAAAAAAAGCAGCATGATTATCGATTTGTTCGATATGTTACTTCCGAACCGTAAATTTACCCGTCGATGTGCTTTCCAGCGAATCACGCTCACGGTCAAACGCCAGGTAGTACTTGTTGACACTGTTGACGTAAGTCACCACGCCCATCCCGGCCTGTTCCATGGCAACGCGCTCGGTCTGGAAGAACCACTGATCCGGATTCAGGCCCCGACGCCGGGCTTCCTGGCGCATGCCCTGAACCCGCTCCGGTCCCAGGTTATAGGCGGCCAGGGTGAACGCCATGCGTTCGCGTTCGTTGAATTTGGGCCCGGCAAAAAACTTGCGGCGAATCAAGGCCAGGTATTTGGCCCCTGCCTGCACATTGTTGTCGGTGCTCTGGATGTTATTCACCCCGACCCGTTTCGCCGCCGAGGGTGTGATTTGCAGCAGGCCTGTCGCCCCGCCGCTGCCTTGAGCATCCGGCTCCAGTGCGGACTCCTTGAAAGCCAGGGCCGCCAGATTCAGCCAGTCCATGCCTTGGGCATCCGCGTGGCGTTGCAGGGTCGGGCGCAGTTGCTCCAGACGCTGGCGGTCGGCACGAGCCAAGGGGTTGTGAACACGGTACAGGTTTTTATAAGCCTTCTGGAACGCCAGGTCCTGATTGGCGGGCGCCTTGTAGGTCTTGAGAAAGCGATCGATGCTGGCGCGCAACATGGACGCGTCCTGACGGACAAACCAGTTCATGTCGCTGTTGCTGCTCAGGGTCAGCGCCCGGTCAACCCGCAGCTTGGGCATGACCTTGGCCCAGCGTTCGGCAATCGGTTGCTCGACGACCGTCAGGTGGAAAATCTTCGCTTGAACCATCTCCAGCACGTCTTCCACGGCCAGGCTCGGGTCCACCCATTCGATTTTAACGGGAGGCAGTTTTTTCAGGGCCAGACGCTGATTCAACTGATGCACGGCATCGTCGGCAGCACTGCCCGTGGACAGACTCAGGGTTTTACCGGACAACTGCTCAATGTGTTTGAAACCACGCTCGCCACTCACGCCCACCACTACCAGCGGTACGTGGCTGATGATCGGCTCGCTGGCGGCGATGCCATTGGCGTTGCGGGTGTCGAGCAGTTCACCGGGAGCAACCAGGTCGCCCTCGCCGCGCTGTAACGCGCCGAGCAACTGGTTCTTGGCTTTGGGCACAACCTTGAAGGTTACCTGCTGACCATCGCGAGCGTGGGCGTTGAGGTATTTTTCGAAGGCTTGCAGACGGTGGTATTCCACGCCGATCTCTTCGCCTTTGACATCTCCGGAGCTGTTGCGGCTCTGGTTGACCAACACCCGCAAAACCTTGCTGCTGCGAATCGCCGCCAGATCGCGCACAGCAGTTTTATGCGCGACAGCCTGCGGGCCTGCCTGTCGGGCCTGGGCAGAAAACGGTAGCAACGCCAACAGCGAAACAGTGAGGTATAGCGAGGCTCGGATCATTCACTCTCCAGGGAAATGCCGGTCGAAAAGCACAGAAAAAAAAGATATTTCAATAGCGACAGAGGTGCAGTTACAGCGCTTTGCTGCGCACCGCTCTGAAATGACAATCACAAGCCACTGATTATGTTGGCTTTTATTTTTAACGCCGAAGCTCTGATATCCTCAGCGATCTTCGACTCAAGGTAGCACCATGCAGCTCATCGACATCGGCGTCAATCTGACTAATGCAAGCTTCGCCTCACAACGACAGGCGGTGCTCGACCGCGCCTATGCTGCGGGCGTCTGCCAATTGATGGTCACGGGCACCAGTGTCGAAGGCAGCGAAGAAGCCTTGCAGTTGTGTCACGACCTGGACCCAAGCGCTCAGCGGCTGTTCAGCACAGCGGGTATTCACCCCCACTCGGCGAGCGATTGGACAACCGACACCGAACAACAGTTGCGTGCCCTGCTTAAAGAAAACCGGGTACGCGCAGTGGGCGAATGCGGGCTGGATTTCAATCGGGATTTCTCGCCGCGTCCGCAACAGGAGAAAGTCCTCGAAGCCCATCTGGCGCTGGCGGTTGAACTGCAAATGCCGGTGTTTCTCCACGAGCGTGATGCCAACCAGCGGCTGTTGGACATCCTGCGCGACTACCGGGATCGGCTGCCGGCGGCAGTTGTGCATTGCTTCACCGGCGAGCAAAAGGCGCTGTTCAGTTATCTGGACCTGGACCTGCACATCGGCATCACCGGCTGGATCTGCGACGAACGCCGCGGTGCCCACTTGCATCCCCTGGTGCGGGACATCCCCCGAGGCCGCTTGATGCTGGAAAGCGATGCGCCGTATCTGCTGCCGCGCACCCTGCGGCCCAAACCGAAAAATGGCCGCAATGAGCCAGCCTATCTGCCGGAAGTACTGCGTGAGGTGGCCTTGCATCGCGGCGAAACTCACGAAGATCTGGCCGCCCACACCAGCCTGACAGCCCGGACTTTCTTCGCGTTACCAGAAATAATCCAGGATCTGGAAGACGTCTGATCCTGGCTTGACCTGTATCAAGTGATTCTTTGAGAAATGTCGCACGATGATGGCACCTTGCCGTACATCTTTCACGACTAACCAAAGAAGACCTCCTATGGGCACCTGGATTAGCAACCTCTCCCTGAAGTACAAATTCTGGGCCGTCAACGCGGTCGCGTTCGTCACCACCCTGATGCTGGTGATTTACGCCTTGCAGCTCGAACAACAAGCCCGGGTCGATTCTGCCCGGGTAGCCGCACAGAGCCAGGCCAGCTTGCTCAGCACCTGGCCCGCCGCACAAGCCCTGCCGTCCAATCCGAAAATCCTCACCTTCGCCCCCGGCCAGACACCGAAACTCAGGGACCAGCCCTTACCGGAACTGGCCAACGGCAAAGACTGGATCGAACTCAACCGTGCGCCATTGACCGGCGAGCAGCCTCTGATCGGCGCGCAGGTCATTGCCCGCGCTGATGGCCAGCGCGTCGCCGTCCTGGCGTTCGCGCCGAGCCTGGCGCAAGTTCTTGAAGCGCGTTTTGCCAACTATGCCGTGGCCGTATTCGTGCTGATGCTGGCCATGCTCGGCGCATCGCAATTACTGATCCGCTTCCTGCTGAGCCAGCTCAACACCCTCAAGGACGTCATGCTCCACGTGGAAAAAAGCGGTGACCTGTCGGCCCGCGTGCCCCTGGCCAGCGACGATGAAGTGGGCCAGATGGCCAAGGCCTTCAATGCCATGCAGGCCGGTTATCAGCGAGTCGTGACTACCGTCGCCCAGACCGCATCACGTCTGGATCAGGGCGCGGCGCATCTTGCGGCGGGCATGAGCGATGTGCGCCACGGCATGCTCGGGCAGCAGAGCGAAACCGATCAGGTGGCCACGGCGATCAACGAAATGTCCGCCACGGTCTATCACATCGCCCAGCATGCAGGCGCCACTCGCGATCAGTCACAGACCGCAGATACTCTGGCCGGTGGAGGTCAGGCGGTGGTGGAACGAGTACAGACCTCAATTGCAGGTTTGTCCTCCGGCGTGCAGCAAACCGCGCAGATGATCCAGCGTCTGGCCGAAGACAGCCAGAAGATCAACGGCGTGGTCGGGGTCATCCACAGCATCGCCGAGCAGACCAATCTGCTGGCCCTGAATGCCGCCATCGAAGCCGCCCGTGCCGGGGAAATGGGCCGTGGTTTTGCCGTGGTGGCCGACGAAGTGCGCAACCTGGCCAAGCGTGTGCAAACCTCCACCGATGAAATCACCACCATGGTCTCTGCCTTGCAGGCTGGCACCCGGGATGCCGTGGACTTCATGCAGGACAGCTCGTTCAAGGCCGACGAATGCGTGCAGCAGGCCCAGGAAGCGGGTGAAGCCTTGGCGGCTATCGCCGGTGCAGTGGCGCAGATGCGCGAGAGCAATACCCAGATCGCCGTCGCCGCGCAGCAACAGAGCCAGGTCGCCGAAGAAATGAACCGCGCCGTGGTGAGCATCCGTGACGTGACCGAAAAGACCGTAAACCAGACCGTCGATTCGGCCACCACCAGTGATGAACTGGCGACACTGGCGGGTGAGTTGAGCAAAGCGATTGGGCAGTTGAAGTTGTAGCGCAACCAACACGTTGTAGGAGCTGACCGAGGTTACGAGGGCTGCGAAGGCGGTCTGTCTGACACCCCGATGTTCGCAGCCTGCGGCAGCTCCTACAGAATACCGTTTGCGACGCTATCACACCGATAGTCAGCCTTGATTCGCAGCAACGCTGACTCGGGCCTAATCTTCAGACACCGACGCCGGTTTTGACGGCGGTTTGAAGAGGACAGCAGTAATGGGCAAGCGACTTATGAATCTCCACATGTGGCAATGGCGCGGTTACGCGGAAAACCACCGTCACCCAACCAACCTTGTCCTGCATGTCGTTGCCGTTGCGCTGTTCATTCTTGCGGCACTGTTGATCGTTGATGGCCTGCTTTCCTGGAGCATTTCTTCAATGGCAATCGGAGTGATCGGCCTGATTGCTGCTCTGGGCGTTCAACGTCACGGCCGGGAGCGGCGCCCTAGGTGATTAACGCGCACCCCTGTAGGAGCCAACTTGTTGGCGAGACGCTGGTCCTGCGCACACAGCAATATCGCCTCGCGAACAAGTTCGCTCCTACAGGATTTCCGAGTTGGAGCTACCCAAACACCGTCACCGTCTGCCGACTGATCGCCATCAATTGCCCGCTCGGCGACCAGAGCATCGCGGCGGTGTGGCCGTAACCGTCTCTGGCGTGTTCGATCACTGCCTTGTAGCTGCACCAGTCATGGGTGCTCACCTCCGGCAACGGCTGCACGAATTCGATGGTCCAGGTCAGGGAGCTGCCCGGTGCGGGCTTCTTCAGATGAGGCAGGAGCGCCGGCGGCCAGGTGTCTACCAAGGCCAGCAGATGCGCCTCATTCAAGCTCCCCTGCTCGATCTCCCGAAAGCGCACGTACCCGCCAATCGCCGATGACGGCGTGCCACTGAACGGCATGCCGCCCAGTGCCCAGCGCAAGTCCATGAAGCGTAAGTACTCCGGCATCATGCCGCTGATGAACGGCAGCTGCTGACACTCTTCCACAGATTTGAGTACTGGCGCTGGCTCGGCCTGGACCGAGATAGTCGACTCACGAGGGGCGCCGAAACTGCCCTGGATCAGGGTCGTGACCTGGCCATTCTGGGTGGTGCGGCCCAGCACCTGGCTTACCGCCTTGCCTTCGCGCAAGACCTCGACTTCAAACGCAATCGGTACGCCTGGCTCGGCCGGGCCCACAAAAGTAATCGCCAAAGAACGAACAGGTCGATCGCTCGGCACTTTCGCCCGCATCGCTTCGTATTGCAGTGCCGCCACCAGGCCACCAAAGCTGGCGCGACCCTGACCCCACTCGGCAGGAATGGTCACCGCGAGCGGATTGCTCTGCACGGCGTCGATCAGTTCGGAAAACTTCATGGAGGACCCCGGAGTAAAAAAGCGCATCAGGCCTTGATCTTAACCAGCCATCATCCGATCCGCATGTGCCATATCGGCCATTCATGCGGCCGGATCGCAGGCTATCTGCGTTGATCTAGCCGAAGCAGGCCTTGTTCAGACGCTCCAATGCCACGTCGGCCTTTTTCTCGGCGCGCACGATACCCACCTGCCAGCCAGCGATGCACGGCGCCAGATCACTCTCCCGCCCGGCTTGCGCCAGCCATTGCAAATGATCGTGCCAAGTACCCAGCTCGCCCTGGGCCGCTTTCAAGCGCGATTGCATCTTCTTCGGCTGATGGCTCAGTTCCGGGTAGGCATCAGCGGCATAGCGCACACGCTTGATCAGCAGGCGCAAACGATGTCGGTCGTGGGCGGGGTCGGCGATGGCTTTGCGCAGCTGCTTCCACTGTTTGTCCATGGCCTTTTCGATGCTCTTGCGCAGGCCTCCCAACAACTGCTGCCGCTGCTGCACCCGAACGAAGCCGGGGAACTGATCAAGCACTTCCAGCAGACGTTTGACTTCATCACTGGTAGCCACCCGTGACCAGGCCTGTTTGACCTTTTTGATGCGGGCATCAGCCGCCACGGTGCGGCCTTGCTCTGCCAGATGCGCGGCGAGCACTTCCATGTCACGAAGCGGCGTGGTCAGCTCGCCGACCGCTTTCGCGGCAGCTTCCAGTTGCTCGACACCGGCCAGCCCGCGCAACGGCCGCAGCAGGCTTCGCAAGCGGCGGACCGTAGTGCGCAAATCGTGCAGCGCTTCGCTGTCAGTGGATGCGGCGAGCCGCTCATGACAGGCAATCAACCTGATATGCAGCGCAAGTACCTGAGCGACCAGGTGGTCAACCATCGATGACATGACACAATCCTTATCGGTTATGGGTGGACGTCTTTGACCGCCGACCGACGCCAGGGCAAACGCCGACGGAGCTGTCGCAAGCGGCGCCGCAATTCTGCGGGGGCCGACGGGATGCCTGCGTAGCGCTGGGCCTGAAACTCAAGGGTGAAGGCTTCGATCCATTCGGCATGGGCGGGCAGAAACAATGCCGCCCGCCGGGAAAACGCCTCGGCGCCCTCCCCCGGCAATCGCCTTAACCCCTGACGCGCCAGCAACCGTTCGAACGCATTGAACAGCCGAAGTTGCGAATCGTTTTCCCGCTGCCAGGGTTTGAATATCCACAAGCCGAGCAGGCTCAGGACCAATCCCAGACCACCCAGGAAAGCCGGGGCCTGCATATCCGAGAACCAGCGGTTGAGCACTTTCAACTGCTCTTCACCCTGATAGCCCAGCACCCACCGCTGCCAGCCGTAGTTCAGATTGTCCCAGCTCAAACGCGCGGCATTGATCCACGGCACGTTGCGATAGCGCAACGCCGACATGGGGGAATCGGCCAGAAACGCCTCATCGGCGGCCAACGCCTGCTCCAGACCTTGCTCGATACGTTGAGGGGCCACGGCCGCAGTCGGGTCGACGCTGCGCCAGCCGATACCCGGTTGCCAGTATTCGACCCAGGCGTGGGCATCGAATTGGCGCACGGTCAGGTAAGGGCCATCCGGATTCACTTCCCCGCCCTGATAACCGGCCACGACTCGCGCCGGTATACCCGCCGCGCGCAACACGAAGGTCATCGCTCCGGCGTAATGGGCGCAGAAACCGCGGCGGCTTTCGAACAGAAAATCATCGACGCTGTTGATGCCCAGCGTCGGCGGCTTGAGGGTGTAGTGATAGGGTTCACGGGCGAAGTAATCCATCATCGCCGCCACCATGGCGTCAGGTTTGGGGTAACGCCGCAGCAAATCGCTGGCCCATTCCCGGGCCTGGGGATTGACCTTCTGGGGCAGTTGCAGATCCTGGCGCTGAATATTTTCGGAGAGTTGCCCGTCGCGAGTTGCGTCCGGCCAGGACGTCACGCTGTACATCAGCGACTGCTCCACCGGGCGCCGACGCTGCAAGCGGAAGTCGCTCATCTGCCGTACATCCGGAAGATTGCTTTCGCCCACATCCAGGCTCGACAACCAGGGCCGACCGCTGGGCTCCATGACCACGCTGTAGCGCAAGGCATCGCCACGTTTCTGCCACTGCGGTAACTGCACGGTTTGCGCTCGTCCGGCTTGCGACCAGCGGCGACCGTCGAACTGTTCAAGGGTCAGGGAGCGCCAATACAGCTGATTACGTTCCGGGATCGGCCCTTCAAAACTGGCGCGAAACACCAGTGCCGCCGACTTGCTCAGCTCGGCGATATCACCCGGCGCCATATTGTCGGAAAGGCCGGTCAGGCTCTTGTTGCTGGGCTGCGGCAGCGACCACAGCGGCTCCAGTCTGGGAAAGAACAGAAACAGCACCAGCATCAGTGGCACCGCCTGCAATAACAACTTGAGCGCCAGTTTCAGGCTGCTGCCGGGCCTGCTCGACGAGGATTCCTGCAAGGCGATCAACGCCGCCAGCAAGGTACTGATCGGCAACAGGGTGAAGGCTGCCCAGAGCAGGTTGCTCTCGAACAGATACCCCACCACCACACAAAAGAAGCCCAGAAAGATCAGCACCAGGGCGTCACGGCGAGTCTGCATCTCCAGCATTTTCAAGACGAATGCGGCCACCAGCAGCGCAGCGCCCGCGTCCAGCCCCACCAGACTGCCCCGGGCCAGATAAACCCCACCGGCGGTGCCCACCAGTAAGCCGGCCTTGATCCAGGTGCTGGGATTGCGGGCGCGCATGCGCAGAATCTGAATGCGCCATAAGGTGCAACCCAGCCACAAGCCAATCATCGACAACGGAATGTGCTGAAGAAAAGGCACCACCACCAACGCCTGCGCCAGCATCAGCCAGGTCAGGCTGGTACGCGGGATCGGCTGGTTGAGGCTGGCATTGGCTGCAACGCGGACTGCCGCGTTCATGGCCGCACCCCATATAGCGCCAAGGCCCGCAGGCAAGTTTCCCGGTGCTGATCGCCGCTGCCTACCGGCGAGAGAAACCCCGGCAAGCGCAGGGCAAACGGCTGATGCCGCTGAGACAGGATCAGCACCCAATGACACAGGCGCGACAGACGCTCTTCGATATCACCGCCCAGCGCCATGAAATCCAGGCACAAATCGTGGCCGCTCAGGTCGGAGAAATCCTTGACCAGCAAGCCCTGACCACGGGAATAGGCTTTCCAGTGCAAGCGTCGACGGTTGTCGCCGGGTTGGTAAAGGCGCAAGCCCTGATAATCATCGACTCCCGGCCCCTGAGTCGCCTGGCCATGGTCTTCGGCGTGGGGTTGCACGCCCTTGAGTAACGGCATGGCGCCGGGCAACGGGCGTGGATAAACCAGTGCGCTCTGTTGCAGATCCAGCCAGCTCCAGGTGCGCAAAATGCTCAGCGGGTAGGCGCTTTCGACTTTCAGCCTCGGCGCATGCAGCCAGCCCCGGCGCTGGGCAGGCAAAGTCAGCTCAAGCTCGGTATAGCCTGCGGCGGCGACATCTACCTGCTGCAATGTCTCGGCATCCCAGCCCAGGGTAATGGCCTGATGGCCGTGCCCGGCGCTTTCAAGCTTCAGGCGCAGTTGCACAGCCTCGCCGACAAACACCGAACGCGCCGCGCCCGCACTGAGGATCAACCCGCTGAGGTTGCGATAGGTGTGCAAAATGCCCAGCACAGCCATGGACTGCAGCAGGAAAGTCAGCCCGTAGGCCAGGCTGTTCTGGTAGTTGATCGCCACCAGCAACATCAGGAACAGCACCAACGCGAAACTGCCACCGGTACGGGTGGGCATGATGAAAATACGCCGGTGGTCCAATTGGATTCGCGATGCGGGAGGAATGCGTCGCGCCAGCCAGCGTTGCCAGATCGGTTTGAACTGTTCGATCAAAGCACCGGCACCTCGCGCAGCAGCCACTGCACCAAAGCCCCGCCGCTCTGCCCGGTGGCGTCGGTGCGTTCGCGCAGACGATGACCCACCAGTGAGGGCAGGACCGCTTGCACATCTTCGGGGATCACATAATCGCGATTGGCCAACAACGCCCAGGCACGAGCGGCCGACAGGATCGCCAGGCTGGCCCGGGGTGAAAGGCCATACGCAAATTGCGGCTGGCTGCGGGTCGCTTCCACCAGCCGCAGCACGTAGTCCACCAGTGCATCACTGACCCGCACCTGACGCGCCTGAGCTTGCAGCAAGCCCAGTTCGGCGTGATTGAGCAGTGGTTGCAGGCGTGGCAGCAAGTCACGACGGGACTCCCCCAGCAACAGGGCTTTCTCCGCCGAGCGTGCCGGGTAGCCCAGGGACAGGCGCATCAGAAAACGGTCCAGTTGCGACTCGGGCAAAGCAAACGTGCCGCCCTGGCTGAACGGATTCTGGGTCGCGATGACGAAAAACGGATCGGGCAAAAGACGGGTCGCGCCCTCGATGGTCACCTGGCCTTCTTCCATGGCTTCAAGCAAGGCGCTCTGGCTTTTCGGCGTGGCGCGGTTGATCTCGTCGGCCAGCACCAGCTCGGCGAAGATCGGCCCTGGGTGAAAGGTGAACTGCCCGGTTTCGCGGTCGAACACCGAGGTGCCAAGAATATCCCCCGGCAACAGATCAGACGTGAATTGAATCCGCTGGAAGCTCAAGCCCAGGACTTTGGCCAGGGTATGGCTCAGGGTGGTTTTGCCCATCCCCGGCAAATCTTCGATCAACAAATGCCCGCCACCCAGCAGACAGGTCATTGCCAGGCGGACTTGCGCTTCCTTGCCCAACACCACTTCGTTTATGGCGTTAAGGCACTCATCGAGTTTTCTGCCCATCGAAAACACTCTCCAGGCGACTGCCTATGGCTAAAACGGTCTGCACAAAGGCATCAATATGTCGAATGTGCCGACCATTCGCGAATAAATTCGCTCCTACAGGTGAGCGTAGGTGGTTTCGTCAGAGAGGAGGGGAAAATGGGGAGGATGTAAGTAAATCCTGTAGATACTCTGTTGCTGGAGTCCTGAATCTCACACATATCCGGCATTGGAGGTGACGCTAATTCACCTTTGCGCCCTTACGGCCCGTCACTTTTGTCGTGGCAAAAGTAACCAAAACCGTCCCGCTCCATTGTCCGGTCCCGCTTCGCGGGATTCCCTCACTTCGGCATTGCTCCGTGGGTCGCCGCAAAGGGCCATCCCTGGCCCAGTGCGGCTAAACCGGCATCCTTGCCGGTTCACCCACTGCGCAATACCTACGTTCGGCCGGCCACAAGTCGCAACCGGTGTCGCCTGTGCGATTTGCGCACCACCGATCACATCAAGTTATGCGGTAATTCAGGTAGAAATCTGCATCGCAGATTTGCTTTTGCTTTTTATGCCGCGATTTCATGAACACCACCAAACGCGCGTCGGGAGGCTGAGTGGAGGTGTCGTGGTGTGGGTCGCTCGGCATGGATGCCGAGCGAGCGCCGCTGGGCCAGGGATGGCCCTTCGGCGCGTGCCCACACCACGGCACCGGAGCGAAGGAACCGCCGCGAAGCGGGGGCCGTACGCCAGCGCAATGGTTTTGGTTACTTTTGCCCAAACAAAAGTGACCCGGCCGTCAGGACGGAACCAGACTAAGCAGCTCCAAAATGCTGTTGCTGCTACTCGATCCAAGGCACAACACTCTGATTCGTCGAAGCTGCAGACATACAAGGAGCTGCCGAAGGCCCCTAATTGCGATGTGTCAGATAAACCGCTTTCGCAGCCTTCGGCAGCTCGTACAGATTGCTGATGTGTCGGGATCAACGCCCGGCGCGGGACTCGCGGATGTAGAAGCGGGCTTTTTCGGCTTTGCTGGTGCAGCCTTCGAAGGCTTCGAACTGTTGCTGGGTCTTGGCACCGGTCAGCAGGGACAGGGCTTTGGAGTAGCTGACGGTTCCGGCGAAGCCTTCAGCCTTGGCCAGATCCAGCTCATGCCAGGCCGAATCCAGTTGAGTGGCGCAGCTGTCGCGATAGCCGGTTTTACCCGCGCAACCTGCGAGTACCAGAGCAAAAAGTGGCAGGCAGATCCAGGCTTTCATCGGTGTTACCTCAGGATAAAAATCGATAGTGCGAGTTGGACGGCAAAGCCCGCTAAAAGTGCCGTATTGGGTGGGTTTATACAAGATTTCAAAATCTTTGATTGTTCTGTTGGAGCGAGGCTTGCCCGCGAAAAACGATAACGCGGTGCATCAGGGGAACCAACGTGCCTGATTCGCGGGCAAGCCTCGCTCCAACGGACCCGGTTCCAGTCCAGAATGTTCAATACTCCCGCAACCGATACCCCACCCCCGCCTCGGTCACGATAAACCTCGGCGCGGTGGGGTCATCCGCGAGTTTCTGGCGCAGGTGGCCGACGACGATGCGCAGGTAATGGCTGTCTTCGGTGTGGGTCGGGCCCCAGATGTCCTTGAGTAGTTGCTGTTGAGTGATGACCCGCCCGGGATGTCGGGCCAATTGCGCCAGCACCGCGTACTCCTTGCGAGTCAGGGCGACTTCAGCGCCGTCGAGCAGCACCCGACGATACGCCAGGTCCACGGTCAGCGGGCCAAACACCAACGCCGCGCCGGGTTGTTCGCCTGCGGACGCCTGACGCAACAAGGCCCTGATCCGGGCCAGAAACTCCTGAATACCAAACGGCTTGGTGACGTAATCATTGGCGCCGCCATCCAGCGCCTCGACCTTTTGCGCTTCGCTGGCGCGCACCGACAGCACCAGCACCGGCACACTCGACCATTCGCGAAACTCGCGCAGCACCTGCTGGCCGTCCATGTCCGGCAAACCCAAGTCCAACACCAGCAAATCCGGTTTGTTCAGCGCCGCCTGGCTCAAGCCTTCGGTGCCGTCCGCCGCTTCGAGCACTTTGTAGCCCTGGGAGGCGAGGCTGATGCGCAGGAACTTGCGAATCTGCGGTTCATCGTCGATCACCAGAATGGTTGCGGTCTGACTCATGAATGTCCTGTCTGTCTGGCCTGGCGCTGGCTCACGTGAGCAACTGCGACTCATCTTCGCCCTGAGGCTGAGCCTGTAGCGGCAAATATAAGGTGATGCAGGTGCCGTGACCATCAATGCCTTGCCCGACACTGATTCGCCCGCCATGGGCGCCGACCATACCCTGACAGATCGCCAGCCCCAGGCCAGTGCCCTGGCCGCCCCGATCACCCCGGGCGGCGGTGTAAAACATGTCGAAAATCTTCGCCCGCTCATCCTCGGGAATTCCGGGCCCTTCATCGCTGACGGCGAAGAACAGCTCGTCGTCGATGGCCCCGGCTTCCAGCTCTAGACGGCCATTGACCGGCGAAAAGCGCGCGGCGTTTTCCAGCACATTGACCAGCGCCTGCTCGATCAATGCAGCATGGACATACAGCAACGGCAGTTCAGCAGGCACCAGAGTTTGAACCTGCAACGGCGCCAGCACGGCGCGCAAGCGATTCAAGGCGCTGCCGACGATGTCGCCGGGCGAGACCCAGTCCCGGGCCAGTTTGAGAGCGCCGTGGCCCAGACGTGTCATGTCCAGCAGGTTCTGAATGTAGCGATCCAGCCGCTCGGCTTCGTCCCGGGTGCCTTCAAGCAATTCCCGGCGATCGGCCAGCGGAATGGCTTCGCCCAGCGCCAACAGACTGTCGATGCTGCCGCGCATGGCGGTCAAGGGCGTGCGCAGGTCGTGGGACACCGAGGCCAGCAGCGCGCTGCGCAGTTGTTCGGTTTCGCCATGCAGGCGCGCGGCCTCCAGATCATCCGCCAGTTGCGCCCGGGCCAGGGCCTGAGCCAAGGGCTGACTCAAGGCGACCAGCAAACGCCGACGCTGGGCGCTGAAATCCTCCCCGGCACGGGGGCGTACACCCAGCAATGCCAGCGGGCCGTCTTCACCGGATAACGGCCACCACCACCAGGCACTGGACGGCAAGGTGCCGGTGCCGTGGCCTGCCGGTTGATCATGCTGCCAGGCCCAGTCGGCGGCTGCCCGCTCGGGCTCGGTCAACTGTGCGATACCGCTTTGCACTTTCCAGCCGCCCTGCCCGTCGCGGTCGAGCAGGCAGACCTGCAACTGATGCCAGCCATTCAAATGCTGCCCGGCGGCGCTGAGCACCGCTTGCCGGTCGGTAGCGGCAGTGAGCTTGCGGGACAGGTCCAGCAACTCGCTGGTTTCTTCCTGAGTGTCGCGCAAGGCCTGCATCTGGCGCCGCTGACGCGCAGCGAGGTTGCCGGTGAGGGCTGACATCAACAGGAAAAACAGCAGCGTCAGCACGTCTTCTTCGCGCTGAATATTCAGCGAGAAGCTCGGCGGCATGAACAGAAAGTCGTAAGCCAGAAACGACAGGATCGAACAGGCCAGCGCCGGGCCGACGCTGGTACGCACCGCGACCAGCAAAACAGCGGCGAGGAACACCAAAGAAATGTTAGGCAAGTCCAGCACACTGGACACTGCCCAGGCCAACGCACTGGCGAGCAGAGTGGCGATCAACGCCAAGCCGTAGTCGAACCACGGCGCGGGACCAGACGAGCGCAGGCGCGGTTGATCCGGCAGCGGTTCGCTGTCCAGCACGCTGATTTCCAGCCCATGGGCCTCACGCAGCAAACGCTCGGCCACCCCGCCACCGAGCCAGCGACGGCGCAGACGCGGGCGTGACTGGCCCACCAACACCACACTGGCCCGTCGCTCGCTAGCATGCTGGATCAGCGTTTTCGCCACTTCGCCTGCACGCAACAGCACCACTTCGCCGCCCAACCTTTCTGCCAGTTGCTGAGCGCTTTGCAGCCGAGCCCTGGCCTGCTCATCGAAAGGTCGACCATTGTCGACATGGATCAAACTCCAGGGCAGATGACGACGCTGAGCAACCCGGCTGGCATGGCGCACCAGACGCTCGGCGTGAATATCGCCATCCACGCCCACCAGCAACCGACCGCGCACGGCTGGCGCGTCCCGGCCCAACTGGCGATAACCCTGGGCCAGATCGTCGTCGACCTGGGCCGCAGCCGTCTGCATCGCCAGCTCGCGCAAGGCGGTGAGGTTGGTCTGAGTGAAGAAAGCGTCGATGGCCGCTCGCGCCTGCTCCGGCACGTAGACCTTGCCATCGCGCAGGCGCTCCAGCAGCTCGCGGGGCGGCAGGTCGATCAGCACCAGCTCATAGGCTTCCTGCAATACCCAGTCAGGGAGGGTCTCCCGGACCTGTACGCCGGTGATGCCGCGCACTTGATCGTTGAGGCTTTCCAGGTGCTGGACGTTGACCGTGGTGTAGACGTCGATGCCCGCCGCCAGCAGTTCCTGAATATCCTGCCAGCGTTTCGCGTGGCGGCTGCCCGGCGCGTTGCTGTGGGCCAGTTCATCCACCAGCACCAGTTTCGGCTTGAGTCTGAGCAGACCGTCGAGGTCCATTTCCTCCAGGGTCACGCCGCGATATTCCGAGCGGACCATGCCCTGCTGCGGCAAACCGCCCAGCAAGGCTTCGGTCTCGGCCCGGCCATGGGTTTCCACCACTCCGGCGATCAGTTGCACCCCCTGGCGCAATTGCGTGTGGGCGGCCTGGAGCATGGCGTAGGTCTTGCCCACCCCCGGCGCAGCGCCGAGGAACACTTTGAGGCGGCCGCGTCCATTGCGGCGGCTATCGTCTGAAAAGGCAACGGCTAACAAGGCATCGGCGCGACCGGAATCACTCATGGCGGTTATTGCTCACTCAAAGCTGCGCTTGGCGTTGCGCAGACGGTAACTCATTCAGGCTGCGATTCAAGTTCAGAACGTTGACCACCGGCGGGCCGATTAAAGGCCGAGAAGTATTGGCCTCGATCAGCGCCTGGACTTTTTCCAGCGGCAACTGCCGTGCCGTGGCGACCCGCGCAGCTTGATAAGTCACAGCCAACGGTGGCAAGTGCGGATCCAGACCGCTGCCGGAGGTGGTCAACAGCGCCAAAGGCACAGCGCCCTGGTTTTTAACCACTTCTTTGGCGGCATCTTCAGTCACGCGCGCCGCCAATGCCGGGTTACTCGGCGCCAGGTTACTGGCTCCGCTGGCAACCGTGGCGTAGGCGCCCGCTGAAGGGCGCGAATGGAACCACTCATCCCCGGTGAAGGATTGAGCGATCAGTTGCGAGCCACGGACTTTGCCGTCGGCGTCGTGGATCAGGCTGCCATTGGCCTGATCAGGGAAAGCGACCTGAGCGACGCCGGTGACGACCAGTGGATAGGCGACGCCGGTCAGAATGGTCATTAATACAAGCAAGCTTAAAGCTGGGCGCAATACGGTGGACATGGTGAAGCTCCTCATAGCAGCGATGATCTGTTGGAGCGAGGCTTGCCCGCGAATTGGGCAACTCGGTTATGCAGACGTACCGCGTTATCGTTCTTCGCGGGCAAGCCTCGCTCCAACAGGTTCCGATTTAAACCAGGTGCAACCCCACCAGAATCAAATCAATCAACTTGATCCCCACAAACGGCACGACGATCCCGCCCAATCCATAGATCAGCAGATTGCGACGCAGTAACGCCGCTGCACTGGCCGCCTGGACTCGCACGCCGCGCAAGGCCAACGGGATCAGTACGACGATGATCAGAGCGTTGAAGACGATGGCCGAGAGGATCGCGCTCTGGGGGCTGGCCAGGTGCATGATGTTCAGCACGCCGAGCTGCGGATAGATCGCGGCAAACAGTGCGGGCAGAATCGCGAAGTACTTGGCGATGTCGTTGGCGATGGAAAAGGTGGTCAGCGCACCGCGAGTGACCAGCAATTCCTTGCCGATCTGCACTACGTCCAACAACTTGGTGGGGTCGCTGTCGAGGTCGACCATGTTGGCCGCTTCACGCGCCGCCTGGGTGCCATCGTTCATCGCCATGCCGACGTCGGCCTGAGCCAGTGCCGGGGCATCGTTGGCGCCGTCACCACACATCGCCACCAGACGCCCGTCATTCTGCTCGGCGCGGATGCGTTCGAGTTTTTTCTCCGGGGTGGCTTCAGCCAGCACGTCATCCACGCCGGCCTCGGCCGCAATGGCCGCAGCGGTGAGCGGGTTGTCGCCAGTGACCATCACGGTGCGAATACCCAGCTTGCGCAGTTCGGCAAAACGCTCACGAATGCCGGGCTTGACCACGTCCTTGAGGTGGATCGCGCCGATCAGTTTTTTATCGACGCAGACCAGCAACGGTGTGCCACCGGTTTTGGCGATGCCGTCGATTTCCCGGGCCAGCGCGGCGGGCAAGTCAGTGCGCTGCATGTCGACGAAGGCCAGCAGCGAATCCACCGCGCCCTTGCGATACACGCGGTTCTGGTAATCCACGCCAGACAAACGGGTCTCGGCGCTGAACGGCACAGCGGTCAGGTCCGCAGGCTGCGGCTCCACCATCGGGTGCAGGTTGCGCAGGTATTCGACGATGGATTTACCTTCCGCAGTGTCATCCGCCAGCGAGGCCAGCAACGCCGCTTCGCTGAGTTCTTTCGGGGTCACGCCGGGTGCGGCATACAGCGCCGTGCAGCGACGGTTGCCGAAGGTGATGGTGCCGGTCTTGTCCAGCAGCAAAACGTGCACGTCCCCCGCTGCTTCCACAGCCCGGCCGGATTTGGCGATGACGTTAAGGCGCACCAAGCGGTCCATGCCCGCGATACCAATAGCCGACAGCAGGCCACCGATCGTGGTCGGGATCAGAGTGACCAGCAGCGCCACCAGAAACACCAGGGGCAAGCTGCCGCCCGCGAAATGGGCGAAGGGTTGCAGGGTCACCACCACCAACAGGAAGATCAGGGTCAGGCCGATCAGCAGGATATCCAGCGCCACTTCGTTGGGGGTCTTCTGCCGCTTGGCGCCTTCCACCAGAGCGATCATCCGGTCCAGGGTGGATTCGCCAGGGTTGCTGCTGATGCGGATCAGCAACCAGTCGGACACCAGTCGGGTATTGCCGGTGACCGCCGAGCGATCACCGCCGGACTCGCGGATCACCGGCGCGGATTCCCCGGTAATCGCCGCTTCGTTGACCGCCGCGATGCCTTCGATGACTTCGCCGTCACCGGGGATCATTTCCCCGGCGGCGACCCGCACCACGTCGCCTTTGCGCAAGGCGCTGGCGTTGACCACGCTGTAATTGCCCGCCTCATCACGACGGCGCGCCTTGAGGCCTTCGCTGCCCGCTTTAAGACTGTCGGCCCGGGCCTTGCCGCGCCCTTCGGCCAAGGCTTCGGCAAAGTTGGCGAACAGCACGGTGAACCACAGCCACAAGGCGATCTGCACCGCCACGCCAGTGGACACCGCTGGATCGGGGATCACGCAGAGGATCGTGGTCAGGATCGCCGTCAGTTCCACCACCAGCATCACTGGCGAACGGGCCAGTTGCCGCGGGTCGAGTTTGACGAACGCCTGGACCAGCGCCGGACGCCACAGGGCAGCAAAGCCGGTTTTGACGGGCTCGGCCACGGGCTGGGTTTCAGTCGGCGTTTTCAGTTTGGATACTTGAATATTCATCATCAGTTCCTCAGAAGCCCAGACTCAGGTGTTCGGCAATAGGCCCCAGCGCCAGGGTCGGCAGGAAGGTCAGGCCGCCCACAATCAGAATGGTCATGGTCAATAGCGTCACGAACAGCGGGCCATGGGTAGGAAAGCTGTTCAGGCCCAGTGGTGCGCTTTTCTTCATGGCCAGGCTGCCAGCCAGGGCGAGCACCGGCAGGATGTAGCCGAAGCGGCCAATGAACATCGCCAGGCTGAGCATCAGATTGTGGAACACGGTATTGGCGCTGAAGCCACCGAACGCCGAGCCGTTGTTGGCCGTTGCAGAGGTGTAGGCGTAGAGCAACTGACTAAAACCATGCGGGCCAGGGTTGCTCACCGACGCCAGCGGCCCCGGCAGACTGGCCGCTACGGCACCCAGCACCAACACACCCACCGGCATCACCAGCAAAGTGGCGACCAGCAGCTTGACCTCATTGGCTTGCAGTTTCTTGCCCAGGTATTCCGGGGTGCGGCCAATCATCAACCCGGCCAGGAATACCGCAATCAGCACATTGAGCAGCATGCCGTTAAGGCCCACGCCGACGCCGCCGAAGATCACTTCGCCGACCATCATGTTGGCCAGCGCCACCATGCCGCTCAACGGGTTCAGGCTGTCGTGCATGCCATTTACCGAGCCGTTGGACGCCGCCGTGGTTGCCGTGGCCCACAACACAGTGCCGGTGGTGCCAAAGCGGCTTTCCTTGCCTTCCAGCGGCGCGGTCTGTTCGACGTTGGCGACATTCAGCGTCGGATTGGGTTGATACTCGGCCCACATCGAAACCGCCCCGCCGATCAGCAGCAACGTCAGCATGCAGGCCATGATCGCCCGGCTCTGGCGCATGTCTTTCACGTAATGGCCGAAGGTGAACACCAAGGCTGCCGGGATCAGCAGGATAGAGGCCAGCTGGAACAGGTTGCTCCAGGCAGTCGGGTTCTCGAACGGATGCGCCGAGTTGACACCGAAGAAACCGCCGCCGTTGGTGCCCAGTTGCTTGATGGCGATCTGGCTGGCGGCCGGGCCCATGGGCAGGCTTTGATCGGCGCCTTGCAAGGTCAGCGCATCAATGTAATGAGCGAAGCTCTGAGGTACGCCCTGCCAGACCAGCAACAAGGCCAGCACGATGCACAGCGGCAACAGGCCGTACAGCGTGACGCGGGTCATGTCGGTCCAGAAGTTGCCGAGGTTTTGCGTCGAGCGACGGCTGATACCGCGACAGAACGCCAGCAGCACGGCGATGCCCGTGGCAGCACTGACGAAGTTCTGCACGGTCAGGCCAACCATCTGGCTCAGGTAGCTCAGTGAGGCTTCACCGCTGTAGCTCTGCCAGTTGGTGTTGGTCACGAAACTCATGGCGGTATTGAACGCCAGCGACCACTCCATGCCCGGCAATTGCTGCGGGTTAAGCGGCAACGCGCCCTGCCCCAGCAGCATCGCGAACAACAGCACGAAACCGGCGAGGTTGAACGCCAGCAACGCCCACAGATAAGTCTTCCAGTTCTGCTCGACGCTTTGGTCCACGCCTGACAGGCGATAACAGAGGTTCTCCACCGGGCGCAGCACCGGGGTCAGCCAGGTCCGCTCGCCTTCCACCACTCGATAATAGAAACGCCCCAACAATGGAGCGGGCAACAGCACCAGTGCCAGGAAAGCCAGGATCAACAAATAGTCATAACTGTGCATGGCCTCAGCTCCTGCCCGCGCGCAGCAGCGCAACCAGCAAGTACACGAACAGCCCTGCTGCCAACAACAGCGACACCCCGTCCACAACGCTCATCGAAATTCTCCGTCTCTACGGCGATTGCCGCGTGTGGCTAATTGTCGGGACAGAGGCCGTAAAGGAACGAGAGCGAGGGGGATCGTGGGGCGTAAAGATGGCGTAAAGAACACTGCTGAAGCGGACTGTAGGAGCTGCCGCAGGCTGCGAATCGCGGTGGGTCAGGTAAACCGCTTTCGCAACCTTCGGCAGCTCCTACAGGTCAGGTGATTTCTCACCTGTCATCACTCTGCCACCTGTCATTTCTTACAGGTTTCAGAAAACCGGGCTGGAGTTATCGTAGGGATGCAGGCAAACAGACAAGGAGTCCGCCATGAATCAGTTCAACCAAGACCAACCTGTATTAGGCCATGAGGCCTGGGTGCAATTGACCTCCAAGGAACGGGAAATTCTGCAATGGGCAGCCAAGGGTAAATCCACCTGGGAAATCTCCCGGATTCAAGGCCGTAGCGAATCGGCCGTTAACTTCCACATGTGTAACATTCGTCGCAAGTTCGGCGTCAGCTCGTTGAAAGCGGCGCTGGTGCTGGCCATTGACTATGGCGTAATCGGGTCGCACTGACGGGCCTGCGAGGTTTTGTATCAGCGCCGATACATTACCGACATGCCCACGACACTCGCCCACGACACCCTTTCGCCGCGCCTCCCGGCGAAGTAGCATGGCGGGCAGCGTTGATTATCAATAGCGGCCAGTGATGGCGGCATCACCAGGCGGCAACCGCATCATGCAAATCAGCTCCGAAACCCCGACCGACAACGCGACCGCAGGCGAACAACGCTGGAACACCCGCGCCCTGATCGTTGACGACGATGTACCCATCCGCGAGCTGCTCTGCGATTACCTGGCACGCTTCAATATTCAGTGCCGGGGCGTGACCGACGGCACCGAAATGCGCCAGGCCCTTGAAGAAGAGAACTTCGACGTGATCGTCCTCGACCTGATGCTGCCCGGCGAGGACGGTTTGTCCTTGTGTCGTTGGCTGCGCGGCACCTCGGACATCCCGATCCTGATGCTCACTGCTCGCTGCGAACCCACCGACCGGATCATCGGCCTGGAACTGGGCGCTGACGATTACATGGCCAAACCCTTCGAGCCTCGTGAACTGGTGGCGCGCATCCAGACCGTGCTGCGCCGGGTACGTGACGACCGCAACGATCAGCGCTCCACCGTGCGTTTCGACGCCTGGCGCCTCAACAGCGTGCTGCGCCAGTTGATCGCCACCGATGGGCTGGTGGTGCCGTTGTCCAACGCTGAGTTTCGTCTGTTGCGGGTATTTCTCGAACGCCCGCGCCGGGTCTTGAGCCGCGAACAGCTACTCGACGCCGCCCGTGGCCGTTCCATCGAAGCTTTTGATCGCAGCATCGACCTGCTGGTCTCGCGCCTGCGCCAGAAACTCGGGGATGATCCGAAAAATCCACAGTTGATCAAAACCGTGCGCGGCGAGGGTTATCTGTTCGACGCCAGGGACATCGGTTGATCCGTTCTGCCGATACCATGTTCGCCCGGCTGTTCGGGGGGGCAGTGATCGCCATTCTGCTCGCGCATTTGCTGGCACTCATGTGGTTCACGATCTATGGCTTCCCGCCGCCACCGCCGATGCCGGAACCCAGCTCCGCGCAGCAGGCCAGCTCCACTGAACAGAGATCTTCGCCAAATAACGACCCGCCACCACCTCAGATGCAGCGGCGCAAACCGCCCCCCTTTGGCGGGCCCATCGTTCCGCTGACCTTTCAGATGATTACGCTGGTGATTGCCGCCTGGTTTGGCGCCAAGGCGCTGAGCAAACCCATGAGTCGCTTGAGTGAAGCCGCCGAACGCCTGAGCGAAAACCTCGACAGCCCACCCATGGAAGTCAGCGGCCCACTGGAGGCTCGTCAGGCGGCGCAGACCTTCAATCTGATGCAGCAGCGCATCCGCGAACAGGTCCAGCAGCGCGGCCGCATGCTGGCGGCGGTGTCTCATGACCTGCGCACGCCTTTGTCACGCCTGAAGCTGCGCGTTGAGCAGATCGAGGAGCCCAGACTCCATGGCCAGATGAGCCAGGATCTGAACGACATGATCGGCATGCTCGACGCCACCCTGACCTATCTGAACGAGCAACGCACCAGCGAAATCGTGCAGCTGCTCGACTTGCAGGCGCTGATCGAATCCCTGACGGAAAACGCTCAGGACAATGGCGATGACGTGCAGTGCAGCGGCGAATGTCGACCGCTGAAGACCCAGCCCATGGCCTTGCGCTCGTGCATCAACAACCTGATCGACAACGCCCTGCGCTATGCCGGTCAGGCCCACGTTGAAATTCATGACCAGGCTTATCGGGTGCAGGTGGTGGTGGTCGATCATGGCCCCGGCATCGGCCCCGAACATCATGAAACGGTGTTCGAACCCTTCTATCGCCTGGAAGGCTCGCGCAACCGCAACTCCGGCGGGGTTGGCATGGGTATGACCATCGCCCGAGATGCAGCACGGCGCATGGGCGGCGACCTGACGCTGGGGCAAACCCCCGGCGGCGGCCTGACAGTGACGCTGGACCTGCCACGGCTTTGATCCAGCCGAACGTGTAGCGGCGCCGATACAAAGCTCACATACCCTCGACACCCGCCACCCCGAAGCTTGATAAGCCGGTGCACCGCCACCGGCTCAATCAACCTGAGGGAGTCAGCCTGATGATCAGTGGCGTCAGCAGTAACAGCTATTCGAGCTACACCAGCTCCAGTACGACAGCCAGTACGGCGGCGAGTAAAAAATTCCAGGAGCAGTTGCTGGCCAAGCTCGATACCGACGGCGACGGCAGCATCAGCAAGGACGAGTTGTCGACGGCGGTTTCCTCGTCCGAAGGCAAGGACGGTATTACCGTCACCCTGAGCGATGCGTTCAGCGACCTGGACAGCAACGATGACGACAGCCTGGATGCCAGTGAACTGGCGTCCATGCAGATGCCACCGCCACCACCGCGTGACGCAGCACCGCAGACTGATGTCGCCGAAAGCCTGCTCAGCGCGCTGGACACCGACGGTGACGGCACGATCAACAGCGATGAACTGACCGCTGGCCTGAGCAGCGCTGGCAGCACCGCCGACAGCGCCCAGGTGTTCGATGCACTGGACACCAACGAAGATGGCACCGTCAGACTCGACGAACTGACCGCCAGCCTGCAACCGCCTGCGCCACCAGCCCCGCCAGCTTCGACGTCGACGGCCTCGACTGAGGACACCAGCGCGCAACTGTTCAGCGCGCTGGATGCGGACAGCGATGGCAGCATCAGCGCCAGTGAACTCACTAGCGCCTTAAGCACCGCCTCAAACGGCAGCAACAGCTCAACCACCACCAGCGACGACACAACCGCCCAGGCCCTCAGCCGCATGGTTGCCGCGCTGACCGAGCGTTACGACACCAATGGCAGCAAGCCCGTCGGCAAGTACCTCAATACGGCGGCTTGACCGAGTCGCCCTTGTAGCGAGCAAGCACCGCTCCCACAGAAGACGCGTTTTCATGTGGGACCGGCCGGGCGGCGCTCCGCTTTAGCCGGGAAGAGGCCAGTACATCCACCCCATGTTTACTGTCTGAAATGCCGCCTTCCCGGCTAAAGCCGGTCCCACCAGAAAGTGCATTGCAGGCCAACATAGAATCTCCCACAGACGACCGCGTTTCTATGTGGGACCGGCTTCAGCCGGGAAGGCGGCATTTCAGACAGTAAACATGGGGTGGATGTACTGGCC
>NZ_UUOC01000016.1 GCF_900590755.1 Pseudomonas viridiflava
GCAAGGTGAATACGTCGCCCCACAGACCGAGCTGGAACAGCAAATCGCCGATATCTGGCAAGACGTGCTCAAGCTGGAACGCGTGGGCCTGACCGATAACTTCTTCGAACTGGGTGGCCATTCGTTGTTGGTGATCAAGGTGGTGTCGCGGCTGCAACTGGAGCTGGGCTTGCAGCTCACACCACAACAACTTTTTCAGGCGCCGGTCCTGGGGGATTTCGCCGCCGGGCTGGAGCAATCGGCCGGGCAACTGGACAGCGCAAAAATGGACAGGCTCGAAGCGCTGTTCGACGACATGGAGGAAGTTTGATGGACCGCACGGTTGCCACCAGAATCGCTCGCCGGTTCATCACCCTGCCCTTGGAAAAACGCAGGCTGTACCTGCAAAAAATGCTCGAAGAAGGCGTCTCCCCCGCCAACCTGCCAATCCCTGAGGTGCAATCGGAATTCCAGCGCTTGCCGTTGTCTTTCGCTCAGGAGCGCCAATGGTTTCTCTGGCAAATGGACCCTGACAGCACGGCCTATCACGTGCCGATGATGCTGCACCTCAAAGGCGTGCTGGATATCACGGCACTGCAACGCAGCTTCGATCTGTTGCTCAATCGCCACGAAAGCCTGCACACCACTTTCTGCCTGCTTGATGAACAACCCGTGCAAGTAATTGCCGATCAGCAAACCGTGCGCCTGGACATCCAGACGCTGGATGCCGAGACCGCCGACCGCGACGCCGCCATTCAAGCCTTCATCAGCCAATCCAGCGGCAAGCTGTTCGACCTGGAACACGGCCCGCTGCTGCGGGTGGAATTACTGCACATCGACGCTGACGAACATGTACTGGTGATGACCCAGCACCATATCGTCTCCGATGGCGCGTCCATGCAGGTGATGGTCAACGAGCTGGTGGAGTGCTATGCGGCGTTCAGTCAGGGTCGTCAGCCCGAATTGCCAGCGTTGCCGATCCAGTACGCCGATTACGCCATCTGGCAGCGGCACTGGATGGACGCCGGTGAGCGCGAGCGTCAGTTGAAGTACTGGACGGGCCAACTGGGCGGTGAACAACCCGTGCTAGCGCTGCCCGCTGACCGACCGCGCCTTGCCGAGCAAAGCTATCGCGGCGCGCAGTTCAGCGTCGAAACCGATCAACAGCTCGCCTCGGCACTGCTGCAGATGGCCCAGCAACACAACGTCACGCCCTTCATGCTGTTGCTGGCCTCTTTCCAGACCTTGCTGCACCGCTACAGCCAGCAGAACGACATCCGCGTCGGCGTGCCGAGTGCCAACCGCAACCGCCCGGAAACCGAGCGGCTGATGGGCTTTTTCGTCAACACCCAGGTGCTCAAGGCCGAGTTCAACGAGAACATCCGTTTCAGCGAAGTGCTGCAACAGGTCCGCCAAGCAGCGCTGGACGCACAGGCCCATCAGGACCTGCCGTTCGAGCAACTGGTCAGCGCCCTGCAACCGGAACGCAGCCTGAGTCACAGCCCGTTGTTTCAGGTGCTGTTCAATCATCAGGGGACCCTCGAAGGCCAGAGTGCGCACTCGCTGCCGCAACTGTCGGTGGATCATCTGCCGTGGAACACCCCCAGCGCGCAGTTTGACCTGACCCTCAATACGTCGCTGTCCGAGCAGGCCTTTTCGGCGTCCATCAGCTACGCAACCGATCTGTTCGATGCTGCCACCATCGAGCAACTGTCCCGCCATTGGCTGGCCTTGCTGCGTGCGATTATCCTCGACGCTGAGCAGCCGGTTGCCCGCCTGCCGTTGCTGGATGGCACCGAACGCAGCCAGATCATCGAAGGCTGGAATGTCCCGGTTAGCCAGAACCCTAAGGCGCTGACCGTCATCAGCCTGTTCGAACAACAAGTGCAGAGCCATCCGCAAGCCGTCGCCTTGATTGTCGGCGAGCAGCAACTGACGTATCAGCAACTCAACCGCCGCGCCAACCAGCTGGCCCACGCCCTGATCCAACGCGGTGTTGGCCCGGAAGTGCTGGTGGGTGTAGCGCTGGAACGCAGCGTGGAAATGATCGTCGCCCTGCTGGCGATTCTCAAGGCAGGCGGCGCTTATCTGCCGCTGGATCCGGGTTATCCCGAGGACCGTCTGGCCTACATGATCGACGACAGCGGCATTGGCCTGCTGCTGACCCAGGCCGCCGTGCAGCCGCAACTGCCGATCCCGGTTGGGGTTGAAGCCCTGATTCTGGATGCGCAAACCGACTGGCTGGCGGGCTACGCTGAGACCAATCCTGAAGTTGCAACAAACGCCGAACATCTGGCGTACACGATCTACACCTCAGGCTCCACCGGTAAACCCAAGGGGGTGATGGTGGCCCACCGAGCGCTGGTCAACTTCATCAGCAGCATGGCCCGCGCGCCGGGGCTGAGCGCCGATGACCGGATGCTGTCGCTGACCACCTTCTGTTTCGATATTTTCGGCCTGGAAATCTACTTGCCGCTAAGCGTTGGCGCGCGGCTGATCCTGGCGGAAACCGGCGTCAACCTCGACCCGGCAGCGCTGCTCAATATAGTGGCAAGCCAGGGCATCAGCGCGCTGCAAGCCACGCCTTCGACCTGGCGCATACTGCTGGACCATCCCCAGCGCAATGTCCTGCAGGGCTGCAAACTGCTGTGTGGCGGCGAAGCCCTGAGCGATGAACTGGCGTCACGCATGCTCGCCATCAGCGATCAACTGTGGAACCTGTATGGGCCGACCGAAACCACCATCTGGTCGGCGATCCATCGTCTCGACCCTCAACACCCCAAGCCCTGGCTTGGCCGCGCCATCGACAACACCACGTTTTATATCCTCGACGCAGACCTGCAACCCGCCCCGAGTGGCGTAGCCGGCGAACTGCTGATTGGCGGCAACGGCCTGGCCCGTGGCTACTTCCAGCGGCCTGGCCTGAGCGCCGAACGTTTCGTGCCCGACCCGTTCGGCCCGCCCGGTGCCCGGCTGTATCGCACCGGCGACCGTTGCCGTTATCGTCGCGATGGCGTCATCGAATACCTGGGGCGGCTTGATCATCAGGTGAAGATTCGCGGCTTCCGCATCGAACCGGGTGAGATCGAAAGCCGCCTTCAAGCTCAGCCATTGATCTGTGCGGCTGCGGTGCTGGTGCAACCCGGCGCCAGCGGCGAGCAATTAGTGGCCTATATCGTGCTGGTTGAACCGGTGGAAGACGGCGCTGGGCAAACGGCGTTGCGCGAACAGATTCGCAGCGCCCTGCGCAAGGACCTGCCGGACTACATGGTGCCAGCGCAACTGATGTTCCTCGATCAACTACCCCTGACGCCCAACGGCAAACTGGACCGCAAGGCCCTGCCGTTGCCGGACGCGAGCCGGAGCCAAGCCCGGTACGTCGCCCCGCACACCCAGTTGCAGCAGCGCATCGCCAACATCTGGGAGGACGTGCTCAAGCTGGAGCGGGTCGGGATCAGCGCCAACTTCTTCGACCTGGGTGGCGATTCGATCATCTCGATTCAACTGGTCAGCCGGGCCCGGCAACAGGGCATCGAGTTTTCCCCCAAGGACCTGTTCCAGCATCAGACCATCGAGCAACTGGCCCGTGTGGTTCGGGTTGACGGCGGCGCATTGGCAGAACGACCCGTTCAGGATGAACAACCCTTCGCGCTCTGCGGCTTGAATACTCACCAACTGGCTGCGCTGCCGGTGCCACTGGAGCTGATCGAGGATATTTATCCTCTGTCGCCCATGCAGCAAGGGATGTTGTTCTACACCCTGGAAGCCAACGAAGCGGCGCTGTATCTGAACCAGATGGCGGTCTCGGTGGAAGGCTTGAACGTGGAGCGCTTCCTGGCCGCGTGGAACGCAACGATCCAGCGCCACGAGATTCTGCGCACCGGTTTCTGGTCGGCCAGCACCCTGGCCGAGCCGCTGCAACTGGTCTACAAACAAGCGTGCATGGCCGTGCGGCAACTGGACTGGCAAGGCCGTTCGGTAGACGCCGAAGAACTCAAGCAGCAGGTAGACGCTGACGCCGCACAAGGCTTTGACCTGTTGCACGCGCCGCTGATGCGCCTGACCCTGGTCCGCCTCACCGAGAACAGCCATTACCTGATCTGGACCAGCCATCACATCCTGATGGACGGCTGGAGCAGCTCGCGGTTGTTGGGCGAAGTGCTGGAACATTACAGCGGCCAACCGGCGACGCCGAAACAGGGGCGCTATCGGGATTACATCGGCTGGCTCAAGGCCCAATCGCAAACCAGTCTGGAACTGTTCTGGAAGGATCAACTGCGCGAGGTCAACGGCCCGACGCTGCTGGCCAGCGCCATCGCACCGCGTCCGGATTCAAGCCTGACCGGGCATGAGCCGTTGTACCTGCGCTGGGACCGCGAGCAAACCGCTTACCTGCGCGCACAGGCGCAACGCTTGCGGGTCACGCCCAACACCCTGATTCAGGCCGCCTGGCTGCTGTTGTTGCAGCGCTTTACCGGCCAGCAGACGGTGTGCTTCGGCGCGACTGTCGCCGGGCGCCCGGCCAGCCTGAATAACGCTGATGAAATGCTCGGCCTGTTCATCAACACCTTGCCGGTGGTGCAAAGCCCGGATCCACGCCAGCGGGTCGACGACTGGCTGGCGCAACTGCAAAGCTGCAATCTGAACATTCGCGATCATGAGCATGCATCGCTGGCCGACATTCAGCGCTGGTCGGGTAACAGCGGCCAGGCACTGTTCGACAGCATTATCGTGTTCGAAAACCACCCACTGGACGAGCGTCTGGAACAGGCTTCGCGACATGAGCTGCGCTTTGGCGAGGTCAAAGCTCATGGCGTAACCGACTTCGCCATGGACCTGGCGGTGATGCTCAACGAAACCCTGAGCATTGAATTCATGTACCTGCGCAATCAGTTCAGTGCCCAGGCCACCGAGCAGATTCGCCGCAGCTACGAGGCGCTTTTGCTGGGGCTGCTGAACAACCCGCAAGCCACCCTGGGCAGCCTCGACATGCTCAGCGTTGACGAACAGCTGTTGCTGCAAGCCAGCAATCGCCTGGAGGAACCACCACAATCGGCCCCGCTGCTGGCGCAATTGATCGAACAGCACGCCCGTCGACAACCCGATGCCATTGCCGTGATCTGCGCAGGCGTGACGTTGAGCTACGCCGAACTGGAAAGCCGCGCCAACCGCCTGGCCGAGTTTTTGATCAGCCAGGAGATTGGCCCGGAAACCTTCGTCGGCGTCGCGCTGGAACGTTCGGTTGAGGTGATCGTCGCCTTCTACGCGGTGATGAAAGCCGGTGCCGCTTATGTGCCGCTGGACATCGACTATCCCAGGGAGCGAATTGAATGGATCGTCGGCGATTCAGCGATGAATGTGCTGCTTACGCAGGAGAGCTTGCTGGAAAGATTTGCTTCGACGGGCGTTCCTCTGATTGCCCTGGATGCCTCCCCTGTGGGAGCGGTGCTTGCCCGCGATAAGGGCACCGAGGTCTCAAGTGAATCGCGTCCAGCCTTATCGCGGGCAAGCATCGCTCCCACAAGTCTGCATCGCACACGGACCATCCACCCCGAAAACCTCGCCTATCTGATCTACACCTCAGGCTCCACCGGGCAACCCAAAGGCGTGGCGGTGAGTCACGAGCAGATCCGCATGCATTGCCTGGCCATCGCCCAGCGCTACGACATGACCCCCAACACCCGTGAGCTGCTGTTCATGTCGTTCGCCTTCGACGGTGCTCAGGAACGCTGGTTATCGACCCTGCTCAGCGGCGGCTGTCTGGTGGTGCGCGACAATCGCCTGTGGACGCCTGAAGAAACCTGGAATGCTTTACACGCCGAGCGGATCAGCATCGCCTGTTTCCCGCCCGCCTACCTGCAACAGCTGGCCGAATATGCCGACAGCCAGACCCAGGCGCCGCCACCGGTCAGCATCTATTGCTTCGGCGGTGATGCGGTGGCCGAGGCCAACTTCGAGCGGGTCAAGCGTGCCCTGCGTCCGAAATTCCTCACCAATGGCTACGGCCCTACTGAAACGGTGGTCACGCCGCTGCTGTGGAAAGTCGATGCCCTGGCAGACTGCGGCGCGGTGTATGCGCCGATTGGGACTCGGGTCGGCCAGCGAACCTTGTACGTGCTGGATGAAATGCTCAACCCATTGCCGATTGGCGTGGCCGGTGAGTTGTACATCGGCGGTCAGGGCGTGGGGCGCGGTTATCACCAACGGGCGGCGTTGACCGCCGAGCGTTTTGTAGCCGACCCGTTCGATGCCCATGGCGGGCGTTTGTATCGCACCGGCGACCGGGTTCGTCTACGCGCCAATGGGGTCATGGACTACCTGGGCAGGCTCGACAATCAGGTAAAAATCCGCGGCTTCCGTATCGAATTGGGGGAGATCGAATCCCGCTTGCGGGCCATGACCGGCGTGAAGGATGCCGTGGTCGTCGCTCGGGAAACCATCAACGGCAAACAGTTGATCGGTTATGTGGTGGCCTGTGCCGACGATGGGTCTGGCTCGGATTTGCGAACCGAACTGCAACGCGACCTGCCGGATTACATGGTCCCGGCGCAGATCCTGGTGCTCAGTGAATTCCCCCTCAATGCCAACGGCAAGCTGGATCGCAAGGCGCTGCCGGAGCCAGAGTTCAAGGGCCGCGAGTTTATCGCCCCACGCAATGGGCTGGAGCGGGCGCTGGTAGCGATCTGGCAAGAAGTGCTGCAAGTCGAGCAGATCGGCGTCACCGATAACTTCTTCGAGCTCGGCGGCGACTCGCTGCGAATTCTCAAAGTGCTGTCCAAAGTCCGGGCCAGTGAAAACCTGAACATCGAGCTGAAACTGCGAGACATGATCAGCAAGCCAACCATCGCCGAGCTGTCCGGTTTTGTGCCGCAGGACTTGCAGAACCTTGATCCAATGCTGTTACTCAATAGCCGCAGCATTGGCACGCCACCGCTATTTTGCCTGCACGCGGGGTTCGGTACGGTGTTCGACTACGAGCCGGTGGCCCGCTGCCTTGAAGGCCAACGCACCGTCTACGGCTTGCAATGCCGCATGCTGCTGGACCGTGACTGGGAAGATGAATCCCTGGCCGCCATGGCCATCGATTACGCGCAATACATCCGCCAGAAACAGGCCGAGGGGCCGTATCACCTGCTGGGCTGGTCCCTGGGTGGCACATTAGCGGTGCTGGTCGCTCAGGAGCTGGAAAACCAGGGTGAGCAGGTGGAGTTTCTCGGCCTGGTGGACAGCTTCATGCCGGGCTCTGAAGCCGGCGCTGAGCTGGAGGACTGGAGTGAGGATCTGCGCAATTTCCTGGCGGTGATTTTCGCCATCCCGGTTGAGCAGCTTGCGCCTTTGACCCTGGGTGCGAACCCTGCGGTGGACGAGTTGGAAGCGCTGATCGAGCAGACCAAGACCCAACTGCCCACCACCTCGGCCTATGCCAGCATTGGCAGTGATGAGTTGGCGCACACCTTTTGCGTCGCCATGCATCTCAAGCGCCTGTCACTGCAAATCGACGCCCTGCCACGCACTACCAGCGCCGCCCATTGCTGGTGGGCGGCCAGTGCCAGCGATTCCAACTATCCAAAGGTCAGCGGTGCGGCGACCAACATCCGCATCCCGGCGGGCCACTATCAATTGCTTAGCCATCCGGTGCTGCTGACCAATCTGCCGCACCTGCTGCGCGATGTTGAAGCAGTGACGCCATGACAGACACCCTGAACAGACAAGGACCCACAATGCCTCTTGATCCCGATCTGGAAGGATTTCTCGAACTGGCTGAACTCGGCCGTTTGAGCGGTAAAAGCCAGCCGATGCATGCGTTGAGCGTGCAGCAGGCCCGGGACGAATTCGAGCAGACCTCGCAAGTGCTCGACCCTTGCCCGCCGGGGGCCATCGAAGTCACTGAGCTTTCGATCCCAACGCGGGACGGTCAGCCAATGTCTGCGCGCTTGTATCGCAGCTCATCACAGCAGTTCGATCTGCAACCCGCCGTTCTCTATTTTCATGGCGGCGGCTACGTGGTGGGCAGTCTGGATTCCCATGACTCGATTTGTCGTCGGCTGGCCGCCAGCGGTCAACAGGCGGTGCTGGCACCCGCTTACCGGCTGGCTCCGCAAGCGCCCTTCCCCACTGCTGTGGACGATGCCCTGGACGCCGCCAACTGGCTGGCCGAGCACGCCGCACAACTGAACATCGATAACCGCAGGGTCAGCGTGGCTGGCGACAGCGCCGGGGCTACTCTGGCGACCGTGTTGGCGATCAGTGCAGTGCTGCAACCTCAGTTGATCCAGCTGCGGCCCAAGGCTCAGTTGTTGTTTTATCCGGTGACCGATGCGTCGCGGCAACGGCCGTCACATCAGCGCTACGGCGAGGGTTTTCTGCTGGAAAGCGAGACATTGCAGTGGTTCTACCAGCACTACAGCGCGGATCCCGAACAGCTCAAGGACTGGCGCATCTCGCCGCTGCTGACCCCCGACCTGCAAGCCCTGGCCCCGGCTTATGTGAGCCTGGCCGAATACGATCCGCTGTTTGACGAAGGGTTGGCTTATGCCGAACGGCTCAGCGCTACGGGTACAACCGTCACCCTGAACATCCAGCACGGCCTGACCCATGACTTTTTGCGGATGAGTGGGATCAGTGAGGCGATACCGGGGGTTTATGCAGCGGTTGATGAGTGGCTGAAGAGCAATTAACACCTGTAGGAGCTGCCGAAGGCTGCGAAAGCGTTATGTCTGGCGCACCGCTTTCGCAGCCTTCTGCAGCTCCTTGTATATCTGTAGCCCGGCTAATCAGAGTGGTGAGCCTTGAATCGAGTAGCAACAACAGCATCCGGGTGCTGCTGAGCCAGGTTCCGTCCTGACGGCCGGGTCACTTTTGGTGCCAAAAGTAACCAAAACCTCTGCGCTGGCGTCCGGCCCCCGCTTCGCGGCGGTTCCTTCGCTCCGGCACCGTGGGGCGGGCACGCGCCGACGGGCCATCCATGGCCCAACGGCGCTCGCTCGGCATCCATGCCGAGCGACCCACCCCACGGCACCTCCACTCAGCCTCCCGACGCGCATTTTGTGCCGTCTGTGAAATCGTGGGAGGAAAAAGCAAAAGCAAATCTGCTTTGCAGATTTCTTCAGCATGACGCCTTACTGCCTCACCCTGCTTTTGATTCTCGAGGCCTGCGCCAAACGTAAGAACGACCCAAATTGCGACTTGTGGCCGGCCGAGCGCAGGTATTGCGCAGTGCGGCTCTTTGTTTAAAGGCAGCGGCAAGGATGCCGGTTTAGCCGCACTGGGCCAGGGATGGCCCTTTGCGGCGACCCACGGAGCAATGCCGGAGTGAGGGAAGTCTGAGCCTTGGCGAAGACCCGGACAAAGGAGCGGGAGCGTTTTGCTTACTTTTGCGCTGTTCAAAAGTGAGGCGCCGTAAGGGCGCAACGGTGAATCAGCGTCGCCGCCGCTGCTGGATATGCAAGGTAATAGGGTTACCCCAACAGAGAACCTACAGGGTCAACGCATGTCGCCACGCAACACCGCCACTTGCTCCCGCGCCTCGCTTGGGCCTGACGCATCGGCTGCCAGCGGTTGGCCAGCCACCACCGTCACCCGCGACCAGAAACGACGAAACAGTTTCTTGCCCGGATCGCGGCTGAAGAAGCTACCCCACAAGCCCTGCAACGCCAGCGGGATCACCGGCACCGAGGTCTGTTCGATGATCCGGGTCATGCCGCCCTTGAACTCGTCGATTTCGCCATCGCCGGTCAGTTTGCCTTCCGGGAAGATGCACACCAGTTCGCCTTCAGCCAGGTACTGGGCAATCTTCTTGAACGCCTGATCGTAGATCTGCAAATCCTCGCCGCGCCCGGCAATCGGGATGGTCCCGGCGGTGCGGAAGATGAAATTCAGCACGGGCAGGTTGTAGATCTTGTAATACATGACAAAGCGAATCGGCCGCCGCACTGCCCCACCAATCAACAGCGCATCAACAAACGACACATGATTGCAGACCAGCAACGCCGCGCCTTCGTCCGGTATCAGGTCGAGGTTGCGATGCTCAACCCGATACATGGTGTGGCTGAGCAGCCAGATCAGGAAGCGCATGGTGAACTCAGGCACGACTTTGAAGATGTAGACGTTGACCGCGATGTTCATCAGCGAGATGACCAGGAACAGCTGCGGAATCGACAACTTCGCCACGCTGAGCAGCAAGATCGAGACAATCGCCGACACCACCATGAACAGCGCATTGAGAATATTGTTGGAGGCGATGACTCGGGAGCGCTCGCTTTCCAGGGTGCGGGACTGGATCAGCGCATACAGCGGCACAATATAGAAGCCGCCGAAAATGCCGATGCCGAGAATATCCAGCAGCACCCACCAGGCCTGGCTGAAACCCAGCACCGCAAGCCAATCGTTGGCCATGACGTTCTGCGGCATCTGCCCGGAATGCCACCACAGCAGCAGACCGAAAACCGTCAGGCCCATGGAGCCAAAGGGCACCAGCCCAATCTCCACCTTGCGCCCGGACAAGCGCTCGCAGAGCATCGAACCGGTGGCGATGCCGATGGAGAATACGGTGAGAATCAGGGTGACCACGGTTTCGTCGCCGTACAGCCACTCTTTGGCGTAGGACGGGATCTGCGTCAGGTAAATCGCGCCGACGAACCAGAACCATGAGTTGCCGACAATCGAGCGGGATACTGCCGGAGTCTGACCGAGGCCCAGGCGCAAGGTGGCCCAGGTCTGAGTGAAAATATTCCATTCCAGCTTAAGCTGCGGCGTGACAGCAGCAGCGCGAGGGATGGCATGGCTGGCGACATAACCCAGACACGCCACCAGTACCATGACCGCCGCCACGATCATCGAGTAATGCGCGGTGGACATCATCACCCCGGCGCTGATCGTGCCAGCGAGAATCGCCAGAAAGGTGCCCATTTCCACCAGGCCGTTGCCGCCCACCAGTTCGTCTTCGCGCAGATGCTGGGGCAGGATCGAATACTTCACCGGCCCGAACAACGCCGAGTGGGTGCCCATGGCGAACAGCGCCAGCAGCAGCAACCACAAATGGCCGAAGATAAACCCCGCCGCGCCGACCAGCATGATGCCGATCTCGCCCAGCTTGATCACACGAATCAAGGAGTCCTTGGCGTACTTCTCACCAAACTGCCCGGCCAATGCCGAGAACAGGAAAAACGGCAGGATGAACAACAACGCGCACAGATTGACCCAGATCGAGCGATCACCGTCGATGCTCAACTTGTAGAGAATCGCCAGAATCAACGACTGCTTGAGCACATTGTCATTGAACGCCCCAAGGGCCTGGGTGATGAAAAACGGCAGAAAACGCCGCTTTCCAAGCAAATTGAACTGTGACTGCTGGCTCATCGTCCGTGGGTCCTGAATGGCTTTGAAGTTCGCGTATATCCAATCCGCGGCACATTGAAGACGTTTGCCCTGCGAATGTCCAATGCCTAACGATTGCCCGCCGAGCACCTGCCTCCTGGGGCGCTGATGCAGGGCGAGACAAAAAGCTCACCCCGGTAAGCGCCGCGCACGGTTTTGCTCATGACAATCAACCACAGCACCGCGAGCACGACGACCAACGTAGCGCCAGTCACGTTGAAAAAGCCCAGCTTCAACACGGCACCCAGCTTCAAGGTGGTCAAGGCAAAAACACCCAGCGGAAAGGTGAAACCCCACCAGCCAAGGTTGAACGGTATTCCGTCACGCAAGTAGCGCAGGGTGATCAGCACCGCCAGCAGCAGCCACCACAAACCGAAGCCCCACAGGGTGATACCTGCGATCAGGCCTATCCCGGCAGCGACTTGACCAATGGTCGACATACCATTGGCTGCGAATATCTCCTGAGCCTCGCCACCGAGCAACAACATGCCCAGCGCGGCCGTGCTGATCGGTCCCAGGGCCAACCAGCTCGAAGCGGCCATGTTTTCGTGGGGCAACTTGTGCAACGCCATGCGCAGCATAAGGATGGTCAGAATGCCAAAGGCGACCGGCACGGAAAACGCCCATAACACATAGCTGGTGATCATGACCACGAACTGATCGTGCACATCCGGCAAGTGCGCAGCCAGTTGCCCGCCGCTGACCGCCGCCACTTCCGCTGCGACCACAGGCAACAACCAGACGGCGGTCATCTGGTCGATGCTGTGCTCTTGGCGGGTAAACATCATGAACGGGATCCATACGCCGCAAGCCAACGCCATGGCCACGTCCAGCCACCACAGCGCCTCGACAAACGGCACCAGCGCCTGGCCCCAACGCGCCACGCCAAACAACAGAAATCCATTGATGATGGTCGCCAACCCCATGGGGATAGTCCCGAAGAACATCGACACCGTTGAATGGCCGAACACCCGCCGCGCTTCATCGAAAAACAACAGCCAGCGTGCCGCATAAAGCAGGCTGAACAACACAAACAACCCGATATTGAACAGCCACAAGGCTTCGCCCAGCGGAGCCAGGCCGGAATGCGCCATGGGCAACGCCAGAGCGAGAACCCCGGTGCCCATCGTGGCCGCGAACCAGTTCGGGGTGAATTGTCGAATCACCTCCCGGGGATGCTGCAACTGTGCAAACGGTTTGTGGGGCGCAAAAGTCGGGCTGTTCATCGGTGCTCTCCAGTCCTCACGTGAGGTGAGGCAATGGTAAGGCAGCGGCACATATCTGCTAAATGGGTAATTTATGTATAGGTCATCGATTTTGCAGATAAGCCATGTTCATCCACAATAACGAACGCTGCTGCCGGCACGTACAGCGCCCATCACGACTAAAGTCGCTCCTCCAACCCGAGGCCTTCATGCGAGACTAGCGAGCTTGTTTCCGAGGCTTTGAATGTCTATGTCGCTGTCCAGCGGGCTGATTGCGGCCGTCGCCCTGGCTTATATGGCCATCATGTTCGCCATCGCCTTTTACGGGGATCGGCGCAGCACGTCGCTGCCCCCCCGGATCAGAGCCTGGGTGTATAGCCTGTCGCTGGCGGTCTACTGCACCAGTTGGACGTTTTTCGGCGCGGTGGGTCAGGCTGCCGAACAGTTGTGGTCGTTCCTGCCGATTTACCTCGGGCCTGTGGTGCTGATGCTGCTGGCGCCGTGGGTCTTGCAGAAGATGGTGCTGATCAGCAAGCAGGAAAACATAACCTCCATTGCTGACTTCATCGCCGCCCGCTACGGCAAGTCGCAATCCCTGGCGGTGGTGGTGGCGTTGATCTGTCTGGTGGGCGTTCTGCCTTACATCGCTTTGCAACTCAAAGGCATCGTGCTCGGGGTGAATATCCTGATCGGCGCGGTTGCCGACGCCACCGGCACCCGCGCACAGGACACCGCGCTGATCGTGTCGCTGGTTCTGGCGCTGTTCACCATCGTTTTCGGCACCCGCAATCTGGACGTCACCGAGCACCACCGTGGCATGGTCATGGCGATTGCCTTTGAAGCGCTGGTCAAACTCTTTGCCTTCATGGCCGTGGGCGCGTTCGTGACCTATGGCCTGTATGACGGCTTCGACGATCTGTTCAATCAGGCCATGATTGCGCCGCGCCTTGAGGAGTACTGGAAGGAAACCATCAACTGGCCATCCATGGTGGTGCAGACCGGTGTGGCGATGATGGCGATTGTCTGCCTGCCCCGGCAGTTCCACGTCACTGTGGTGGAGAACATCGACCCTCAGGACCTGCGTCTGGCCAAATGGGTGTTCCCGGCTTATCTGGTGCTGGCCGCGTTGTTCGTGGTGCCCATCGCCCTGGCCGGGCAAATGCTGTTGCCCAGTTCGGTGCTGCCGGACTCGTTCGTGATCAGCCTGCCGCTGGCCACGACTCATCCTTCCCTGGCGTTGCTGGCGTTTATCGGCGGTGCTTCGGCGGCCACCGGCATGGTGATTGTTGCCAGTGTGGCGCTGTCGACCATGATTTCCAACGACATGCTGTTGCCGTGGCTGCTCAGCCGCAAGACCGCCGAACGGCCGTTCGAAGCCTTCCGCCACTGGATGCTGTCGGTGCGCCGGGTCAGCATCGTGGTGATCCTGCTGCTGGCCTATGTCTGCTACCGGCTGCTGGGTTCGACTGCCAGTCTGGCGACCATTGGCCAGATTGCGTTTGCTGCCATCACCCAGCTTTCCCCCGCCATGTTCGGCGCTTTGTGGTGGAAACAGGCCAACCGCCGTGGGGTATTTGCCGGGCTGGGAGCAGGGATTTTCCTGTGGTTCTATACCCTGGTGCTGCCGATTTCCGCCGAGAGTCTGGGCTGGTCGCTGGGAAGCTTCCCCCTGCTGGCGTGGCTGCACGGTAACCCGTTGGGTCTGCCAATTACGCCACTGACTCAAGGGGTGGTGCTGTCCCTGGCCGGTAATTTCATCCTGTTCGGATGGGTGTCGGTGATTTCCAAGACCCGGGTCTCCGAACACTGGCAGGCCGGGCGCTTTATCGGCCAGGACGCCAGCGTCAATACCGGCAACCGTCCGTTGCTGGCGGTGCAGGTCGAGGATTTGCTGACCCTGTCGGCGCGCTTCGTTGGTGAGGAACGCGCCCGGCAAAGCTTCATCCGTTTCGCGTATCGCCAGGGCAAGGGTTTCAATCCCAACCAGAATGCCAACGGCGACTGGATCGCCCACACCGAGCGGCTGCTGGCAGGTGTGCTGGGGGCGTCCTCGACCCGCGCGGTGGTCAAGGCAGCTATCGAAGGCCGGGACATGCAGCTCGAAGACGTGGTGCGCATCGCCGACGAAGCCTCCGAAGTGCTGCAGTTCAACCGCGCCCTGCTGCAAGGCGCCATCGAGAACATCACCCAGGGCATCAGCGTGGTGGATCAGTCCCTGAAGCTGGTGGCCTGGAATCATCGCTATCTGGAGCTGTTCAACTATCCCGAAGGGCTTATCAGCATTGGCCGGCCCATCGCCGACATCATCCGCTACAACGCCGAACGCGGGCTGCTGGGGGCTGGCGAGGCGGAAGTCCACGTCGCACGCCGACTGCACTGGATGCGCCAGGGTCGCGCCCACACTTCAGAGCGCATGTTCCCCAACGGCCGGGTGATCGAGCTGATCGGCAACCCGATGCCCGGTGGCGGCTTCGTGATGAGTTTCACCGACATCACCGCGTTCCGCGACGCCGAGCATGCCCTCAAGGGCGCCAATGAAAGCCTTGAACAGCGGGTTGCAGAACGCACCCATGAATTGTCGCAGCTCAACGTCGCGCTGACCGAAGCCAAGGGCACGGCGGAAACTGCCAACCAGTCCAAGACGCGCTTTCTGGCGGCGGTCAGCCACGACCTGATGCAGCCGCTTAATGCCGCCCGGCTGTTCTCGGCGGCGCTGTCCCATCAGGACGACGGCATGTCCCCCGAGGCCCAGCAACTGGTGCAGCATCTGGACAGTTCGCTGCGCTCGGCGGAAGACCTGATCAGTGACCTGCTGGACATTTCCCGGCTGGAAAACGGCAAGATCACCCCGGATCGCCAGCCGTTCGCCCTCAATACGCTGTTCGATACCCTGGGCGCGGAGTTCAAGGCGCTGGCTCAGGAGCAGGGTCTGGACTTCCGGGTGCGTGGCACCGGGTTGCGGGTCGACAGCGATGCCAAGTTGTTGCGGCGCATTCTGCAAAACTTTCTGACTAACGCCTTTCGTTATGGCAAAGGCCCGATTCTGCTGGGGGTTCGGCGGCGCGGCACTTATTTGAGCCTGGAAGTCTGGGACCGTGGGCCGGGCATTCCGGAGGACAAGCAGCGCGTGATTTTCGAGGAATTCAAACGCCTGGACAGCCACCAGACCCGCGCCGAAAAAGGGCTGGGCTTGGGCTTGGCGATTGCCGATGGCTTGTGTCGCGTGCTGGGTCATACCCTGCAAGTGCGCTCATGGCCGGGCAAAGGCAGTGTGTTCAGCGTTTGCGTGCCTTTGGCGCAACACCAGACGCCGCCGGACAGCCTCGTTCAGGAAACCCAACGCACCGCGCTGACCGGCACCCAGGTGCTGTGTATCGATAACGAAGACAGCATTCTGATCGGCATGAACAGCCTGCTGACCCGCTGGGGTTGTCAGGTGTGGACGGCGCGTAATCGCGAGGAATGCCAGGCACTGCTGGATGAAGGTGTGCGCCCGCAACTGGCGCTGGTGGATTACCACCTGGACGACGGCGAAACCGGCACCGAACTCATGGCATGGCTGCGCACTCGGCTGGGCATGCCGATGCCAGGTGTGGTCATCAGCGCCGACGGACGCCCCGAATTGATCGCCCAGGTGCATGCGGCGGGTCTGGATTTTCTGCCCAAGCCGGTCAAGCCAGCGGCCTTGCGGGCGTTGTTGAGTCGGCATGTAGTGTTGGGGTGAGTTCTGATCTTGCACTGTTACAGCCCCCCATCGGTCTTGTAGGAGCTGCCGAAGGCTGCGAACGGCGGTTTGTCTGACGCACCGCTGTTCGCAGCCTTCGGCAGCTCCTACAGACAGCGGCGTCTAAACCCTCCCCACCGCCGCGGCCAGCGCTCTGGCAAACCGGCGCGCCACTTCATCGATCTGCTCGGCGGTGATGATCAGCGGCGGCAGGAAGCGCACGACGCTGCCGTGGCGGCCGCCCAGTTCCAGGATCAGCCCGCGCTTGAGGCATTCGTTCTGCACCAGCGGCGCGAGTTTGCTGAAGGCCGGAGGATGACCAAGACCATCGACAGCGCCGGCCGGGTCCACCAGCTCCACGCCGAGCATCAGCCCACGCCCGCGAATGTCCCCCAACTGCGGGAAGTCACGCTGCAACACCCGCAAATGTTCGGTCAGGCGCGCGCCCATGGCCACGGCATGCGCAGCGATATCGTGCTGTTTGAGATACGCCATCACCGCAGAACCGGCAGCCATGGCCATCTGATTGCCACGGAACGTCCCGGCGTGCGCACCCGGCAGCCACTTGTCCAGCCACTCGCGATAGACCACCACCGCCAATGGCAGGCTGCCGCCGATGGCCTTGGACAACACCACCACATCTGGGACGATACCGGCGTGTTCAAAGGCGAACATCTTGCCGGTGCGAGCAAAGCCGCTCTGGATTTCGTCCACGATCAGCGCCACCCCAGCCTTCTCGGTAATCCGCCGCACCCCGCGCAACCAGTCCAGGTCGGCCGGGATCACCCCGCCCTCGCCCTGCACCACTTCGACGATCACCGCCGCTGGCAGTTGAACACCGGCTTCCGGGTCGTTGAGCAGGTTTTCCAGGTAACGCAGATTGACCTTGATGCCATCCGCGCCACCCAGGCCGAACGGGCAACGGTAGTCGTAAGGGTACGGCAGAAATTGCACGCCGCTGTTGAGCAAAGCGGCCATGGGTTTCTTCGGCCCGAGGCTGCCCATCAGGCTCAGCGCGCCCATGCTCATGCCGTGGTAGCCGCCCTGAAACGACAACACGGTGCTGCGCCCGGTGGCGGTGCGCACCAGTTTCAAGGCGGCTTCCACCGCGTCGGTGCCGGTGGGCCCGCAGAACTGGATTTTCGCCTCACGGGCAAAGTCTTCGGGCAGCAGACCAAACAGGTCCTGCACGAACTGATCCTTGACCGGCGTGGTGAGGTCCAGGGTGTGCAGCGGCAGACCGTCATCCAGCACCTTGCGAATCGCGGCGATTACCACTGGATGGTTGTGCCCCAGCGCCAAAGTACCCGCCCCTGCCAGACAATCGATAAAGGTCCGGCCTTCGACGTCCTCGACATAGATCCCTTGGGCACGTTTGAGGGCCAGGGGGATCCGGCGCGGGTAGCTGCGGGCGTTGGATTCCTGTTGTTGCTGGCGCTCCAGCAATGGCGACGTTCCAAAGTGATACAGCGTTTCGTGCGGCTCGCTGCGCAACGGCGCCGATGAACTTTCATTGCGACTGATGGCGACTGACATCCTTCAAACCCTCGATAGCATACGGTGGAGGAAGCGGACATCTGCCGAGCCATCCAGCCGGGTAGATTCCTGTTAAGGAAACGCACCAGCGCAGCGAGGATTTACTGAATGTGTCTGACCGTGCCTTACATCCAGCCCAACCATTTCCAGTAGGTGGCGCCGAAGACCAGCATCAGCAGGTAGCCGATCACGGTGACGGGAATGCCGACCCGGGCGAACTGCCGGGCGGTAAAGGTTTCCGTGCCAAGGCAGACCATGTTCTGCGGCGCATTGATGGGCAGGATAAAACCGTAGCTCACGGCAAAACCCAGCAGCATGGTCATGCCCAGCCGGTTGAAATCTCCGGGCAGGGTTTGCAGTACCGCGATAAGGATTGGCAGCATCGCCGAGGTCAAGGCGGTGGCGCTGGCGAAACCCAGGTGAATGAGGATCAGGAACCCGGCAAGGATCGCGAAAACGCCCAAAGCACCAACTTGATCCAGCCCGGTATGGCTGACCACCTGCACGCCCAGCCACTGCCCCGCCTGAGTGGTGAGCAGCGCCGTGCCCAGGCTGATGCCAACGCCGAACACGATCACCGTGCCCCAGGGAATTCGCGACTGCACGTCTTTCCAGGTCATCACGCCCCAGCGCGGCAACAGCAGCAGGACCAGCCCCGCATAGGTGGTTGAGGTAGTGTCGAAGCGGTGCAACTTGCCCTCTGTCGCCCACAACAGCAGCAGGCCGATGGACACCGCCATCAGGCGTTTCTGCGCGCCGCTCATGGGGCCCAGTTCAGCCAGCGATTGCGCCACCGCTTCCTTGCCGCCGGGGATGTTGTCGCTCTCCGGCGGCAGCAATTTGAGCACCAGCAGGATCAACACCCCGGACATGATGATCGCCCAGGGCGCACCGGCGATCAGCCAGTCGAGCCAGGACACCCGGGCGCCGAGCATCTTTTCCATGAAGCCCGCTGTGAGCAGGTTTTGCGCAGCGGCGGTCTGGATGCCGACGTTCCAGATACTGGTGCCCTGGGCGACGATGATCATGATCGCGGCGGCGACATTCGAGCGCTTATCCATGCCGAATGCAGCGATCACCCCCATCATGATCGGCACCACACAGGCACTGCGCGCGGTGGCACTGGGCACCACCAGGCTGAGCAAAATAGTGACCACGATGGCGCCGAGCATGATCCGCCGGGTGCTGGTGCCGATACGCGACAAGGTGACAAGGGCGATGCGCCGATCCAGCCCGGTGTGGGTCATGGCGGCAGCGATGAACAATGCGCCAGCGACGAGTGCCAGCGCCGAATTGGAAAAACCGGTCAAGGCCATGGTGATCGCGGCGGAAGAACCATAGATGACCGAGGGATCCTTGAGCGTCGGCGCAGTGCCGATCAGGAACGCCATCAGCGAGGTGATCATGATTGCACTGGCTTCGTAGGACACCGCTTCGGTAATCCACACCACCACGGCAAAGGCCAGAATCGCCAGCATGCGTTGTCCGGCAATGGGCAAATCCGCCGGGAATGGCAGCAACAGGACGCCTATCATCACGACAATCCCCACCAACAGCCCGATGGGCACCTTGACCTTGGCGGGCGGTTGTTCGGGGGTGGTCGAGGTGGTGTTCATTGGGTCTCCATGGCTCCAGCGTAGCGGACAGCATGGCGCAGATCGGCATGCTGGCTCTTGAGATGGATCAAGGGAAGACAACTCCACCGTCCGGGAGCTCACGAGCAACGCGAGGCAGCGATAGCGGTGTATCAGACACACCGCTTTCGCAGCCCTCGTAACCTCGGTCAGCTCCTACAGGACCGGGGTGTGCCTGGAAAAACGCAGAACCTGTAGGAGCTGCCGAAGGCTGCGAACCTCGCTGTGTCAGAGCCACCGCTTTCGCAGCCCTCGTAACCTCGGTCAGCTCCTACAGGAACGGGGTGTGCCTGGAAAAACGCAGAACCTGTAGGAGCTGCCGAAGGCTGCGAACCTCGGTGTGTCAGACCCGTCGCTTTCGCAGCCCTCGTAACCTCGGTCAGCTCCTACCGGACCGGGGTGTGCCTGGAAAAACGCAGAACCTGTAGGAGCTGCCGAAGGCTGCGAACCTCGCTGTGTCAGACCCACCGCTTTCGCAGCCCTCGTAACCTCGGTCAGTTCCTACAGGAGGAGCATCAAGCCGCTCAATCCAACGCCTCCAACTGCGCCATCAGGTCACTCAGACGATCCACCTTTTCTTCGGTGATCACGCTGGATTCCAGCCTGTCGATGTAACCGGCCAACTCCTCCACCGTGCTGCATTCGAACATCGCCCGCAGTGGCACGTTGCGTTGCAGGGCGTTTTGCACCCGTGAAGCAATTTGCGTCGCCAGCAGGGAATGGCCGCCCAGTTCGAAGAAGTTATCCCGCACGCCTACCTGTTCGACCTTCAGCACCTGCGCCCAAATATCGGCCAGGGTCTGTTCCAGCTCGTTGCGCGGCGGGACGTAGCCCTGGCTTTGCAACTGGCCGATGTCAACGCTCGGCAGGCCTTTTCGATCCAGCTTGCCGTTGGCATTGCGCGGCAGCTGTTCGAGGATCAGCCAGTGCAGCGGCACCATGTAATCGGGCAGTGAAGCGCGTAGCCGCGCCTTGATGATTTCCGGCAGCTCGCCAGCCTGTTCCTCAACCGCCACCAGATAACCCACCAGATACTTGCCATTCGGCCCTTCCTGCACCGACACCGCCGCGTCGCGGATTTGCGGTTGCTCATGGAGGCGCGCTTCGATTTCACCCAGCTCGATGCGGAACCCGCGAATCTTCACCTGATGGTCAATACGCCCGACATATTCCAGCACCCCATCGGCACGGCGCCGAGCCAGATCGCCGCTGCGATACAGCCGCTCCCCCGCAGCGCCGAATGGATGCGGCACGAACACCTGAGCGGTGCGCAGCGGGTCATGCACATAGCCGCGACCGACGCCGATACCGGCGATACACAACTCGCCCACCGCCCCCAACGGCACCAGCTCCAGCGCTTCATCCAGCAAATACAGCTTGTTGTTGTCAGTCGGCGTCCCGATCGGTAGATAGCTGCCCTGAGTCGAAGCCTGATCAACCCGGAAGAACGCCACATCATCAGAGCATTCCGCCGGACCGTAAGCATTCACCAGCCCGATCTGTGGATAAGTCTGCAACCACTGATGCGCCAGCTCTGGCGGCATGGCCTCGCCCGTGGGTAACATCCAGCGCAGGCGTTCCAGCGGTGGATGGTCGTCGGCCAACATGCCCTGAATCAGCGAAGGCGCGCTTTCCAGCACGGTGATGCCGCTGTCCTCGACATGTTTGAGCAACGCCTGGGGATCATGAGCAATGGTGTTGGGCACGATGTCCACACGCGCCCCGAACAGCGGCGCAGCGAGGAACTGCCAGACCGAGATATCAAAGCTTTGCGAGGCGGTCTGGGCGATCACGTCAAACTGATCCAAAGTCAGATAAGGCGCCTTGCTCAACTGGTTATTAAGCATGCCGCGTTGCTCGACCATCACCCCTTTGGGTTGCCCGGTGGAACCGGAGGTGAAGATCACATAGGCCAGGTTATCCGGCCCGGCGTACACACCGGGGTTTTCCGCAGACCCCATGCCCTGCTGCACGTCTTCCCAGACCAGCAAACGAGGCTTGCTTGCGCAGGAGAACCCTTCCAGCAGACTCAACGCCTGCTCCTTATAAGCTTCGGTACACACCACCACTGGCGTGCGGCTCTGCTCAATGATGCCGCCCAGACGCTGCGCGGGCAGGCCCGGATCCAGCGGCAGATAGCCCGCGCCAGCCTTGAAGCTGCCGACGATCATGCCCAGCAGATCGAGCCCGCGCTCAGCCAGCAGCGCCACTGGCTGATCAAGCTGTACACCGGCTGCTTGCAGGGCGTGGCCCAGGCGATTGGCGTGGCGATTGAGGTCCTGATAGCTCCACTTTTGCTCAAGGCAGGTCGCCGCAATGCGCTGGGGATGGGCCGCCACCTGAGCTTCGAACAAGCGCACGTAGCCCATCTCCAGCGGATAGTCGTGCTGGCTCTGATTGCAGCCGTCGATCAGGAACTTCCGCTCATCGGCGGCCAGCAATGGCAGTGCCGACATCTCACCTTCGATGCCGTCTGCCAGGGCCAGGAGTAGCCGTTTGAATTCACACAGCAGCCGTTCAATGCTCGGGTCGTCGAAATAACGCTGATCGAATGACAAGTGCAGCCCCAGCTCATCACCCGGATAACACACCGCTGTCAGCGGGAAGTTGGTGTGGGTGCGGCCCGAATCGGAACTGGCGCTCAAGCTTTGGGCGCGGTCCAGCACCGAGACTTCCACCGGGGCGTTTTCGAACACGAACAGGCTGTCGAACAGCGGCTGACCTTTGGGCAGTTCACTGCATTCCTGAATCTGCACCAGCGGCATGTATTCATGCTCGCGCAGTTGCAGGTTGCTATCGAGCAAGCCGTGCAGCCAGTCCAGCACAGTGCAGCGCTCATGATCGGCCGGCAGGCTGACCCGCAGCGGGATGCTGTTGATGAACAGGCCGACGGTGCGTTGCATATGCGGCATGTCCACCGGGCGACCGGCGACCGTGACGCCGAATACAACATCAAGCTCGCCACTCAAACGGCGCAATGTCAGCGCCCATGCTGCCTGGGCGAAGGTATTGACGGTCAGTTGGTGACGCTGGGCCAGTTCCTTCAAACGCTGGCCGTCGCGTTCGTCCAGACGGGTGTAGCTATCACCGACGATCATGCCGCCACTGTGCCCCGCATGCTCGCGCAGCAACGGCCGATCGGTGGGGATGTAGGTGGTGCGCTCAAAGCCTTGCAGGTTGGCCCGCCACCATTGTTTCGACTGCGCGATGTCCTGACGTTGCAACCAGCCGATGTAATCCCGATAGCGTGGCGGCACCGGCAATTGCGCTTCGCGGTTTTCGCCGAGAGCGGTATAGATCTCGAAGAAATCGCTCATCAGCAATCCCCGGCACCAGGCATCGATAAGGATGTGGTGGTTACTCATCATGAACCAGTAACGTCCCTCGCCGACCCGGATCAAACGCAGGTGAAACGGCGCTTCGTGGAGCAGATCGAAACCGGCTTCGCGCTCGTGCTTGAGCAAGGTTTGCAGACGCGCTTCATGCTCCGCTTGCGGCTCGGCGCTCCAGTCGACGAAATCGATGGGCGTATTACCTGGCTTGTGGATGATCTGCAGCATCTGCTCGCCGCTGTCCCAGCAGAAAGAGGCGCGCAAGGCTTCATGCCGGGCGACCACAGCCTGCCAGGCCTGAGCGAAACGCTGCGGGTCGATCTCGCTGTTGATGCGATAACGATCCTGCATGTAATAGATGCCGGTGCCGGGTTCCAGCAAGGTGTGCAGCAGCAGGCCTTCCTGCATCGGCGTCAGCGGGTAGACGTCCTCGATGGCGGCCACGGAAATCGGCAGCGCATCCAGCTGTGGTTGAGTCAGGTTCGCCAACGGGAAGTCCGATGGTGTGAGGCCACCGGCTTGGTCGCTCAGGCAATGGGCGATCAGGCCTGCAAGCTCCTGAAGGTAAGCGTTGGCCAGTGTCTCGATGTTGCCCGGCTCAAAGCGCTCGCTACTGAAGGTCCAGCGCAGCACCAGTTCGCCGCCATACACCTGGCCGTCGATGCTCAGGGCATTGGGCAATGGCGCATGCTCGTCGTGGGTCGGGCCCACGTGAGCGTCCAGCGGTTTGAACAACGCATCGTCGGCAAAGCTCTGATCGAACTGCCCCAGATAGTTGAAGGTGATCGACGCTTCAGGCAGCGCGGCCATGCTGCGGCGACAGGTTTCGTCAGCCAGATAACGCAACACGCCGTAGCCCAGGCCCTTGTGTGGCACTTGGCGCAATTGTTCCTTTATGGCTTTGATGGAATCGCCGCGGCTGGAGTCGTCTGCCACATCCTGAGGCGTCAGGCGCAAGGGGTAAGCGCTGGTGAACCAGCCCACGCTGCGGGTCAGGTCGATGTCATCGAACAGGGTTTCCCGGCCGTGACCTTCCAGTTGAATCAAAGCCGAAGCGTCTGCGGTCCAGCGGCACACCACCCGCGCCAGGGCAGTCAGCAACAGGTCGTTGACCTGAGTGCGATACGCCGCCGGAGCCTGTTGCAGCAGTTGTCGGGTCTGTTGCGCATCAAGGCGCACGCTGACGGTCTGGGCCTGAGCCTGTTGTTGTCGGCCCTGGGGATGATCGAACGGCAAAGCGTTTTCGCCCACCAGTTGCGTCGTCCACCAGTCCAGCTCCTCGCGCAATGGCTCGCTGCTGGCGTAGGCCTGCAGACGCTGGGTCCAGTCGCGGAAGGAGCTGGTCTTGGCGGGCAGCGGTTGGTCGCGATACGCCGATTGCAGGTCATCCAGCAGAATCCGCCACGACACGCCGTCCACCACCAGGTGATGGATGGCCAGCAACAATTGCTGTGGCCCGCTGCCGTCGCTGATCAGCACGACGCGCAACAGCGGGCCGCGCTCAAGATTCAGGCTGCGCTGAGCATCAGCGAACAGTTCAGGCGACGCGGTTTCGGCGCGCCACAGCACCGCGCATTGCTCCAGCGGCGCGTGCTCGGCTTGCCACGCGCCGCGATTCAGATTGAAGCGCAGGCGCAAGGCGTCGTGCTGCACCAGCAGCGCGCGCAAGGCTTGCTCCAATCGGCCGGGGTCGAGTGGATCTGTCGGCTGCAACAGTACGGCCTGGTTCCAGTGCTGACGCTGAGGAATTTCAGTGCCGAAGAACCAGTGCTGAATCGGTGTCAGTTGCGCAGCGCCCAGGACCGGCCCTTGCTCGGACTGAATCTGCGCGCTGCGGGTGGCGACGCTGGCCAGGGTCTGCACGGTCTGGTGCTGGAACATGTCCCGTGGGCTGAAGTGAATCCCGGCCTGTCGTGCCCTGCTGACCACCTGAATGGACAGGATCGAGTCGCCGCCCAGCTCGAAGAAGTTATCCAGCAGACCGACCCGCTCGACATTCAGCACCTCGCGCCAGATCGCCGCCAAGGCCTGTTCCAGCTCATTCTGTGGGGCCACGAATTGCTGGCGATTGAGCTCATGGTCTGGCGCGGGCAAGGCGCGGCGGTCGAGTTTGCCATTGGCGGTCAGGGGCATGCTGTCCAGCACGATCAACTGCGCGGGCACCATGTATTCCGGGAGCTGGCTGAGCAGATGGGCTGTGAGGGCATCGCGTAATTGCGCGGCATCACCCTCTGCGACCACATAGCCCGCCAGTTGTTTGCCGCTCGGTGCATCCAGCGCCAGTACCACGGCTTCGCGGACTGACGGATGCTCCAGCAGACGGCTTTCGATTTCGCCCAGTTCGATGCGGAAGCCACGGATTTTTACCTGATGGTCGATGCGCCCCAGGTACTCCACCAGACCATCGGCCCGCTGCCGGACCAGATCACCGGTGCGATACATGCGACCGCCATGGGTCGCAAACGGATCGACCACGAAACGCTCGGCGGTCAGCCCCGGCCGCTGGTGATAACCCACCGCCAGCCCGGCACCTCCGATGTAGAGCTCGCCGGTTGCGCCCTGGGGTACGAGGGCCAGGTCGGCGTCGAGAATGTAGCCGTTGCGTGCGCCAACAATGCGGCCGATGGGTACAGTCGCGGCGCCCTCCTCCAATGTGTCGGGTGCCAGGGAAGCCAGGGGCATGACCACGGTTTCGGTGGGGCCGTAGGCATTGAAGAACTGCTGAGGCTGGAACGTGGCGCGGATGCGCTGCAAGTGTTCGCCGGTCAGCGCTTCGCCACCGGTGATGCACATGCGCACCGGCAGGGTCTGATTCTGGCTGGCCAGCCATTGCGCCAACTGGCTGCCGTAGCTGGGGGTGAAGCCGAGGATGTTGATCTGCTGCTGGCGGATCAGCTCGCAGATTTCCTGAGCATCCCACTGCCCCTGAGCCCGCACTACCACTCGGGCACCACAGAGCAACGGCACCAACAGACGCTCGGTGGCGGCGTCGAAATTGATCGAATAGAAATGCAGCTCGCAATCATCGGCGCGCATGCCAAAACGCTCAATCACCGCCCGGCAATGCATGGCAATTTCCCCATGACTGACCACCACACCCTTGGGTTGACCGGTGGAGCCAGAGGTGTAGATCAGATAGGCCTGATGCTGAGGTAGCGTGAGGTTGGGCAGGTTGGAGTCGTCGTAGGTTTCCAGTGTATGCGTTACATTTCCCGGGAATTTGACATCGCCTTCGCGAGCAAGCTCGCTCCCACAAATGTCGAGCCGATCAAATCCCTCAATTTCACCACCGCCCTGTAGGAGCGCGCTTGCCCGCGATGGCGGACTTTCAGACGCTGAATATGTGGCGGCTGTACCGGCCTCATCGCGGGCAAGCGCGCTCCTACGGATATCAGCGCCCGCCGCTACCTGCGTTTCACCGCCCCCCTGCAGGAGCGAACTTGTTCGCGAGGAGGCCATTTCAAGCCCCGCATCTCCTGCGCCTGTAAAATCGAGCTCGCGAACAAGTTCGCTCCTACAGGTCAGCGTGAAGCTGATAACCCCCGCCGGCAATTCCCCCAATGCCTCAAACAACTGCACATCACCCAGCAGCAGACTAATGCCGCTGTCCTGAATCATGTAATGCAAACGGTCCAGCGGGTATTCCGGGTCCAGGGGCACGTAGGCGCCGCCGGCCTTGAGGATCGCCAGCAGGCCGATGACCATTTCATGTGAGCGCTCCAGCGCCAGGCCGACTCGGACTTGCGGGCCTACCCCCTGCTCGCGCAACGCTCGGGCCAGTTGATTGGCGCGGCGGTTGAGCTGATCGTAGCTGAGGGTCTGTCCGGCGAAGGTCAGCGCCCCGGCGTCCGGTGTTTTGCCGGCCTGTTCGGCGAACAGCAGATGAATGCAGCTCGACAGGTCATGTCGGCCCGGCTCAGCCGCCAGACTGCCGAGCAACTGATCACGCTCCACAGCATCAAACAACGGCAACTCACTCAAACGCTGCTGCGGCTCAGCCAACAGCCCACGCAACAAGTTGCGCCAATGCTCGGCCATGCGTGCAATACGCGGCTCGTCGAACAGATCGCAACTGTAGGTCAGGCAACAATCCAGCCGGTTATTGAGGTCGGTGACTTCCAGATTGAGGTCGAACTTGGTCGCCTGAGCATCGTTGACCAGATAGTCCACGGTCATGCCCGCCAGTTGGCGGCTTTGCTGGAATTCCCAGCGCTGCACGTTGCACATCACCTGAAACAGCGGGTTATACGCCGCACTGCGGGGAGGTTGCAGCGCCTCGACCAGATGATCGAACGGCAAGTCCTGATTGGATTGGCCTTCGATCACCGTGTGCCGGACCTGGTCGATCAGCTCGGCGACGCTCATCTGCCCGTTGAGCTGGCAGCGCAGCACCTGAGTATTGAGGAACGCGCCAATCAGCCCTTCGCTTTCCGGGCGGATGCGGTTGGCTACCGGCGCACCAATGCGCAAATCCTGCTGGCCGCTGTAGCGATAGAGCAGCACCGCCAATGCAGCGGTCATGGTCATGAACAGGGTCAGGCCATGCTCGGCATTGAAGCGTCGCACCTGTGCCGCCAGTTCATCGCCCAGCTCAAAGCGATACAGCCCGCCGCGATGGCTTTGCACCGCAGGCCTCGGGCGGTCACCCGGCAGCTCCAGCAGCGGGTGTTCGTTGCCCAGTTTCGCGGTCCAGTAATCCAGCTGACGCTGGCGTTCACCGGACTCCAGCCACTGCCGCTGCCAGACGCTGTAATCCAGGTATTGCACCGGCAGCGGCGCCAGCGGCGATTCCCGGTCATCGATAAACGCTTCGTAAAGCGCGCTGAGTTCCCGGGCAAAAATATCCATCGCCCAGCCTTCGGTGGCGATGTGGTGCAGAGTCAGTACGAAGAAGTGTTCGTGCTCAGCCGCCTTGACCAGACAGGCGCGCAACAGCGGCCCGCGCTCCAGATCAAACGGCTGGTGAGCCTGAGCATCGGCAAATGCCTGCAAGCGTTGCTGGCGATCACTGGCGTCCAGCGTAGAAATATCCTGCCACTGCATGCGCAAATCCGCCTCGGCATGCACTTGCTGGAAGGCCACGCCATTCACGCTCGGGAAGGTGGTGCGCAGGGTTTCATGACGGGCGATCAACGCCTGCAATGCCGCTTCGAACCGGCTGACATCCAGCACACCCCGCAGCCGCGCCATGCCGCCGACGTTATAAGCCGGGCTGTCCGGCTCCAGCTGCCAGAGGAACCACATGCGCTGCTGGGAATAAGACAACGGCACCGGTTGGCTGCGATCCACCCGCTCGATAGGCAGTTGGCGATTGCTGTCCCCGGCCAGCTGGATCAGGCGCACCTGCTCGGCAAAAGCTTGCAGCTCGCTGGCCTCGAACAGCACCCGCAACGGCAGTTCCACGTCGCAGGCCTGACGGGTGCGGGACACGATCTGAGTCGCCAGCAATGAATGGCCGCCCAGGGCGAAGAAGTCATCGTTAAGGCCAAGACTTTCCAGGCCCAGCACCTCGCGCCAGATAGCGGCGATCTGCTGCTCAAGCTCGGTGCGCGGCTCGACAAACTCACGCTGCTGCCATTGCGGCTCCGGCAAGGCGCGGCGGTCGAGTTTGCCGCTAGGACCCAGGGGCATGCTGTCCATACACATCAATTGCGCAGGCACCATGTAGTCGGGCAGCTCCACGGCAAGGGCAGTTCGCAAATGTTCAGGTGTTACATCATTGTCGGCGGTGTACCAGCCGATCAATTGCGTGCCTCTGTGGGTTTCGCGCAGCAGCACCACCGCCTGACGCACGCCCGCTTGAGCCAGCAGACGCGCTTCGATTTCTCCCGGCTCCACCCGGAACCCGCGCAGCTTGATCTGCTGATCGAGACGGCCCAGGTATTCGATGACGCCATCGACCGACCAGCGCGCCCGATCACCGGTGCGATACAGGCGTGCGCCCTCCTCGCCCAGCATGTCCGGCACGAAGCGTTCAGCAGTCAGCCCCGCACGCCCGAGGTAACCCCGAGCCAGGCCGACGCCGCCAATGCACAACTCTCCGGGCACTCCGGCTGGCACTGGATTGAGCTCGTTATCGAGAATCCGGCACAGCACGTTGCCCAATGGCCGACCAATCGGCGAGCGCTCGCCATCTTCGGTTCGACAGTGCCAATGGGTCACGTTGATCGCGGTTTCGGTCGGGCCATAACGGTTGTGCAACTGCACGTTCGGCAAGGTTTCCAGCACCCGGTTACGCAGTTGCGCAGGCAAGGCTTCGCCGCCGGAGAACAGGCGTTTGAGGCTGCTGCACTGGGCCACACCAGCATCCTCGATAAACAACTGCAACAGCGGCGGCACGAAGTGCAGAGTCGTGACGTTGAACTGCTGGACCAGCTCGACGATACGGCGCGGATCACGATGTTCACCCGGCGCCGCGATCAGCAATTGGCAACCGGTGATCAACGGCCAGAAGCACTCCCACACCGACACATCAAAGCTGACCGGGGCCTTTTGCATCAGCACGTCATCAGCGCTCAGTTGATAGGTGGCCTGCATCCATTGCAGGCGCTCGGCCAGCGCGCCGTGGGTGTTGCCGACGCCTTTGGGTTGGCCGGTTGAGCCTGAGGTGTAAATCACATAAGCCAGATTATCGCCGGACAAATGCAGGCCCGGTGCACTGCACGGCCAGCTGTCCAGATGCAGATTATCCAGGGTGATCGCGGTGACGTCGTCACTCAGGGGCAGGCTCGGCAACAGGTGGCTTTGGGTCAGCAGCAGCTCGACGCCGCTGTCGCGCAGCATGTAGCTCAGGCGCTCGCCGGGATAGTCCGGGTCTAGCGGCACATAGGCGCCACCGGCCTTGATGATCGCCAGCAGGCCGATCAACAGTTGTGGCGAGCGTTCGGCGCAGATGCCGACACACACATCCGGCCCGACGCCTTTATCCCGCAGGTAATGGGCCAGTCGGTTGGCCTGCGTGTCCAGGCTGGCGTAATTCAGCTGCCCGCCGTCCCAGAGCAACGCCACCCGATCCGGGGTCAGTGCGGCCTGTTCGGACAGCAGTTGTGGCAGCCAATGACTGGCAGCAACACAGGGCGCCTGCCCCCACTCCAGTTGCTGCGCCCGCTCCACCGGGCTGAGCAAGGCGATGTCACCGATGCATTGCGAAGGCTGATCGCTGACCTGCTGTAACAGGCTGTTGAAGTGCTCGGCCATGCGCCGCACGGTCTGTACGTCGAACAGTTCGGCAGCGTAATCGAAGTGCAGCACCACACGGCCGCGATGATCTTCTTCGCTGTGCAATTGCAGGTCGAACTTGGCTTCGCGGCTGTGCCACGGCAGTTCATCCGCCAGCAAGCCGGGCAAGCGGCGCAAGGCGCTCAGGTCTCGCTGCTGGTGGTTGAACATCACCTGAAACAGGCCCTGCTCCCGAGCCTGAGGGAAGGCTTCGAGCAATTGTTCGAACGGCAGATCCTGATGGGCCTGAGCATCCAGCGCGGCCTGCCGGGCTTCGGTCAGCAATTGGGCGAAAGATTTGCGTGAATCAGGCTCGCCGCGCAGCACCAGGGTATTGATGAAGAAGCCGACCATGCCTTGGGTTTCAAGGCGCGGACGGTTGGCGCCCGGCACGCCGATACGAATATCGGCCTGCCCCGTGTAGCGGTGCAGCAGGGTTTGAAAGCCTGCCAGCAAGATCATGAACAGCGTCGCGTCATGTTCCTGGGCGGTGTAGCGCAAGGCTGTGCTCAGGCCTTCATCGAGCAACAGGCTGAAGCGTGCCGCCTGATGAGTGCGCAGGGCGCTGCGTGGATGATCGGTGGCCAGATTCAGGGTTGGATGTTCGTCGCCCAGCCTCTGCGTCCAATACCCCAACTGACGTTGCGCTTCGCCTGCCGCCAGCCAGTCGCGCTGCCACTGTGCGTAATCGGCGTAGTGCAATGGCAGCGGCGCGAGTGCAAGCGTCTGTCCCTGGCTGACAGCGGCGTACAGGCGAGAGAACTCGTCGATCAGCACACTCAGCGACCAGCCGTCAGCAATGATGTGATGCAGCGTCACCCACAGTTGGTGTTCCTGATCGTCGAGCCGTACCAGGGTTACCCGCAACAACGGCCCGTGCTCAAGATCGAAAGAAGCTTGCGCGTCTTGCTCACGCGCCTGAGCAACCTGTGCTTCGCGCTCGCTTGCTGGCAGATGGCTGAAATCCGACTGATGCAGGGTAAACGCCGACGTCGGATCGATACGCTGCAAGGCCTGCCCGTCACGCTCCAGGAAGCGGGTGCGCAGGGATTCGTGGCGCTGGATCAACTGTTCAAAACTGCTGACCAGCGCTTGGGTATCTAGCTCGCCGCGCAAGCGCAAAGCAGCCGGGATGTTGTAGGCGGCGCTGGCCGGGTCCAGCTGCCAGACAATCCACAGGCGGTTCTGTGCCAGGGATTGCGGCAAGTCGCCGGTGCGCGGCAGCTGGGCAATGGCGCCTTGGCTGATTGCGCCCGCGCTCTGCTGGCGAGCGATCTCGGCAGCGAACTGGCCCAGCGACGGCGCTTCGAACAACAGCCGCAGATTCAGCTCCACGCCCAGCACTTCTCGCAAACGCGCCATGACCTGCATAGCGGCGATGGAGTTGCCGCCCAACAGGAAGAAGTTGTCATCAGCACCGACCTGCTCGATGTTCAATTGCTCGCACCAGAGGGCGGCGATTTGCGCCTGCAAGCCTTCTGACACATCAACGCCAACGGGCTCGCTTTGTTCGCCAGGGAATTGCGCATAGCTGTCCAGACTGCCATCGGCCAGACGCGCCCGACAGGCCGCGCGTTGCAGTTTGCCGCTGGAGGTCTTGGGCAGCGCGCCGGGGTTGAGCAGCACTACCACGGCAGGCGCTTCCTGGAACGCTTCGGCGACGGTTTGCCGAATGGCGTTGATCAACGCGTCCGGCTTGAGGATTTTCTGCACGCTACGGCTGATTTCCGCCGCGATGCCAATGCCGTCAACGCCGTTTTCAGTCACCGCGAACGCCGCGACCCGACCTTTGCGCACCACGTCCACTTCGCGCTCGATGGTTTGTTCGATGTCCTGCGGATAGAGGTTGTGACCGCGCACGATCAACATGTCTTTCAGACGCCCGGTGACAAACAGCTCGCCGTAACGCAAAAAGCCCAGATCGCCAGTGCGCAGCCAGGTCCGGCCGTCGCGCTCGACGAAGGTTTTGCTGCTGGCCTCAGGATTGCGCCAGTAGCCACGAGCGATGCTCGGCCCTGCGGCCCAGATCTCACCGATCTGATTCTCGGCCAACGGCTCGCCGGAGTGCGCATCGGCAATCCGTACCGCGTGCTCCGGCTGGCTGGCGCCACAGTTCATCAGGACGCTGCCCACCCCAGGCTCTGCGAGGTTTTGTGCCAGCGCCGTGTCACTGACTTCAAGGTTGGCAATGCCGCGCCCACGCTGGCCGCCGGTCACAAACAAGGTGGCTTCGGCCAGGCCGTAGCAGGCAAAGAAACTGTCTGCAGTGAAACCACTGGCCGCGAACTTGCTGCTGAACAGGTCCAGGCTGTCTTGCCGAATCGGCTCGGAGCCGGAGAACGCCACCCGCCACTTGCTCAGGTCCAGCCGTTCAAGGGCTGCGTCGCTGACTCGCTCGCTGCAAAGCCGATAGGCGAAGTCCGGCCCGCCACTGATGGTGCCGCCATACTCGCTGATCGCCTCAAGCCAGCGCAGTGGTCGGGTGAGGAAATAGCCCGGCGACATCAATACACAAGGCACGCCGCTGAAAATCGGTTGCAGCAAACCGCCGATCAAGCCCATGTCGTGATACAGCGGCAGCCAGCTGACGATTACGTCGTCCGGGTTGAGATCGATGCCGAAACCTCTGCGGATCAGCAGCTCATTGGCCACCAGATTGCCGTGGCTGACTTCAACGCCTTTGGGCAGCGCGGTGGAGCCGGAGGTGTATTGGAGGAACGCGATGTCGTCGGGGTGCAGATCCGGCGCGCGCCAGTCTGCGGCCAGTTGGCTGTCGAGGCTATCAACGCACAGCAACTGCGGCGCATCGACGGCATTCAATTGCTCGCTCATCTGCAACAGCGGTTCGCGCAGGCTGCTGCGGGTCAGGATCAGGCGCGGCTCGGCATCGGCAATGATCGACAGCAGACGCTCCTGATGATGCTGACGCGCCGACTCCGGCGGATACGCAGGGACGGCAATCACGCCGGCATACAGACAACCAAAGAACGCCGCGACATAGTCCGGACCGCTGGGGAACAACAACACCGCGCGCTCACCGGCAGCGACCTGCGCCTGCAACGCGCCGGCAATGGTCCGCGCCCTCAGGTCCAGCTGGCGATAACTGAGCACTGCACCTTCGCGGGCATCTTCGGCCAGAAACCGCAGGGCAATACGATCAGGCTGATCAGCTGCACGTTGTTGCAGGGCCTGCACCAGAGTGTTGGGAAGTTCGAACGCGTCGTTCATGGTTGTTCCTGCCTGAGTCCGGCTTGCAATCGGAAATTCACAAATGAGAGGCGCAGCACTGGGCGCGCCCTGTTTCACGGTTGAAGGCGTCGCGGTTGAAGGCGTCGCGCTGAATCAGCTGGCCGCCGCGGCCGGTGAGCGCTGCCGACTGGCGCGCGCCAGGTGGTGCTCGGCATATCGCCGCAGACAGCGCAGCAAAGGGGCTTGCTGGTCATGGAGGAAAAAGTGATGGCCTTCGAACATGTCCAGGGAAAACCCGACCAGGGTTTCGTCCTGCCAGTCCAGCAGCTCCTCGACGCGCACACTGTCCTGCTTGCCACCGAACACATGCACCGGCATCGGCAGCGGATCGCGAGGCAGGTATTCGAAGCTGCCGCAGAGCAGAAAATCAGCGCGCAGAATGGGCAGCATCAGCGCCATCAGTTCGCGGTCGGCAAGGGCCTCTTCGGCAGTGCCTTGCAGATTGCGCAGGCGCTCGATCAGTTCGGCATCGGTCTTGGCCTGACGGTATTCGCTGACATCCCGCCGCGCAGGCCCGGCAGTCGCGGAGGTAAACAGACACAGTGGCGGCGCAACCTTCAATGCCAGCAGCGCATGGGCCAGCTCATAGGCGAGCAGGCCGCCAAGGCTGTGGCCAAACAATGCGTACGGCTGGTCGGGAGTCGTCAGCAACTGGCAGCGGACCTCAAGAGCCAGTTGCGCAGCCAGCACACGGATATCGGTGTGCAGCGCCTCGTTCATGCGCATGCCGCGGCCGGGCAGCTCAAGCGGGTGAACCTCAAGCCACTGCGGCAAAGTCCGCCGCCAGCGGCTGTAGACCATGGCGCTGGCTCCGGAATACGGCAGGCAGAACAGACGAAGGCTGTTGAAGGCGCTCACTTCAGGCCACCACTTTGTCCTGATCCATCTTCTGTCGCAGGCTCAGCGGACGCATGTCAGTCCAGTGCTGCTCGATGTATTCCAGGCATTCCTTCTTGAAACCCTTGACGCCAACCGCACGCCAGCCGGCAGGGATAGCCTTGTAGTCGGGCCAGATGGAGTATTGCTCTTCGTGGTTGCAGACCACCTGGAATGTAAGGTCTTCGCGATCAAATACCATGTCGTGTTCCTGCTCAGTAAAGGCCCGCGCGGGAGTCGGGGCTGTCACCAAGGAGAACGGATGGGGTCGAAAAATAATTAGTAACACGAAAATTGCTGAGGCTCAGGCCCAGCAAGACTCGGGGCGTGAGGACACTGACGAAACTCGCCGATAGATATATTTCTCAATTGACAATAATTATCATCCAGCCTAATTTGTTGCCCGGTGTGTAGGGGGCTTCCCTACTGAGCTTCAGCTGCCCATTGCTGCAAGGTGACTTCCATGCCGGAACAACTATCCACAAGTACGTGCGATTCACCGTTACTCCAGGCGTTTGTCGAAAACCGTCTGATTCTGGTCAAGATCGCCGCCCGCATCACGGGGTGTCGATCCAGAGCCGAAGACGTCGTGCAGGACGCCTTCTTCAGATTGCAGTCCGCCCCGCAGATCACCTCCTCCATCAAAGCCCAGCTCAGCTACCTGTTTCAGATCGTGCGCAACCTGGCCATCGATCACTACCGCAAACAGGCGCTGGAGCAGAAGTATTCGGGTAGCGAAGAAGAGGGCTTGAATGTGGTGATCCACGGTGCCTCTCCCGAAACGTCCCACATCAACTTCACCACCCTTGAAACCATCGCCGACGCCCTGACCGAACTGCCTAGCCGTACACGCTATGCCTTCGAGATGTACAGGCTGCACGGCGTCCCGCAGAAGGACATTGCCAAGGAACTGGGCGTCTCCCCGACGCTGGTGAACTTCATGATTCGCGATGCCCTGGTGCACTGCCGCAAGGTATCGCTGCAGGAAGCCCGGTCCGTGCGCCGCTGAACAGCATCGGGCAGGTCATCCTGCCCGCGCTGGTTTTTTCTTGGGACCGGCTCGTGGGACCGGCTTTAGCCGGGAAGATGTCATTTCTACCGATACAAATGCACCGGATGTACGATCCTCTTCCCGGCTAAAGCCGGTCCCACTACAGAAAACCCTTCGCCTTAAATCCAGTCACACTGCTCGAAGAACCGCTGCCGATCCAGGATCATCAGCGCCGCTCGTTTGTGTGGGAAATCGAACTCCTTCTCCCGCACGAAACCCTGACCCTGCATGTAGGCGATCATCTTTGCGTTGTCGGCTCGTGGTTCGCTGACGATCCGTTGGGTGCGTTCATCATCGCGGAACAGGTAATGCACCAGTGTCGATAACCAACTGTCGACCTTGTGCGGGCCGCGATGATTTTCCTCGCCCACCAGCATGTGAATCCCCCGGTCATAGTCACCGGCGTCGCAGAACGGGCCGATGCGGTCCTCTTGCGCCCAATAGGCTTCAAAGTAGGCAAACGGCTGGTCGTCAAAACAACCGATCAAGGTCAATGCGTGGGGATCGTCGGCGAGCTTGAGCAGATAGCCGCGATGCTGCTCCAGCGTTCCCTCCTCCTGCCAGAACTGCGCCACGCGGGGGTTGTTCTGCCAGCGGTGAAATCGCTCCAGATCATGATCGACATCCAGGGTTCGCAGGGAAATCCAGGCGCCCAGCTGCACGTCGTAACGTCGATAGACTTCACCAGCAGGCTTGGGCGGACGCAACGACGGGCTGGCGGTTACAGGTAATGACTGAGGCATACTTGGGGCTCACGAATTGAGGTCATTACTCTTGAAACGACAAACGGTGAGTCAAATTTAGCCTTGGCGACGCTTCTGAGCCCTAAGTTGAAAACTCAATAGCCGGGCCCTCCCCCTTCCATGTGAAAATGTCGACCAACATTCCATGAGCCAATACCGGGAGGCTCGCTGTATGCGGTACGCGCAAGATCACAAAGCTCAAACCCGTGAACGTATTCTCAATGAAGCTTCGGCACGTTTTCGCCGTGACGGTATCGGCGCTACAGGCCTTCAACCCTTGATGAAAGCCTTGGGGCTGACCCATGGCGGGTTTTATGCGCACTTCAAATCCAAAGACGATCTGGTAGAACAGGCCATGCGCTGCGCTGCCGACGAGGCTACCGAATACACCAGCAAGGCGCTCTCTCAGGAAGATGCTTTGTCGGCCTTCGTTGATCTGTACCTGAGCGAAACCCACCGCGACTCACCGGACAAAGGCTGCCCGCTGCCGACCATGGCGGCCGAACTGGGCCAGCGCGGCCAACCCAGCGCGATCACCGACGAACTGTTGCAGGCGCGCCTGGCCTCACTGAGCAAGGCGCTGCCCGGCTCTGACTCAGAAGTGAGCAGCGTGGTGATGCTGTCCACCATGGTGGGCGCGCTGATGCTGTCGCGCAGCACTCAGGACCCGAAGCTTTCCGACCGGATCCTGCAAACCGCCCGCGACTGGCTCAAGCAACAGGACAACAAGGCCTGATCAGCCCTGCCAGCGACGCAACAACAAGCTGGCATTGACCCCGCCAAACCCGAAGCCATTGGACAAGGCGTATTCGATATCCATCGCCCGCGCTTCGCCATGAACGATGTCCAGCCCCTGAGCCGCCTCATCAGCATTATCGAAATTCAGGGTGGCCGGGGCGATTTGATCGCGAATGGCCAAGGCCGTAAAAATCGCTTCGATGCCACCAGCCGCACCCAGCAAGTGTCCGGTGGCTGATTTGGTCGAGGTCACCGCGATGGAATGCTGATCGCCAAATATCGCTTTGATCGCGGCCATCTCGCCTTTATCGCCCACCGGCGTTGAAGTTGCATGTGCGTTAAGGTGCTGAACCTGCGACGCCTCAATGCCCGCCTGACCAATCGCCGCGCGCATTGCACGCTGGGCACCGCTGCCATCCTCCGGCCCGGCCGTCAGGTGGTAGGCATCGGCGCTGGTGCCGTAGCCCACCAATTCGACAATCGGTTTGGCACCTCGGGCAAGCGCGTGCTCCAGAGATTCAATCACCAGAATCCCGGCCCCTTCGCCCATCACGAAACCGTCGCGGTCCCGGTCAAATGGCCGTGAAGCCCGTTCCGGGGTTTCATTAAAGCCACTGGACAAGGCCCGAGCCGCGGCAAATCCGGCGAGGCTGACACGATCGATGGCCGCCTCCGCGCCACCACAAATGGCGATGTCGGCTTCACCGCACCGAATCATTCGCGCCGCATCACCAATGGCCTGAACCCCAGCGGCACATGCGGTAACCGGTGCACCCAGCGGCCCTTTGAAACCGTGCTGAATGGAAACATGCCCCGCCGCAAGATTGACCAGAAACGCCGGGATGGTGAATGGCGACAAACGTCGGGGCCCACGGCTGTCGGTGGTGCGCACGGCGTCTGCGATGGTGCCGAAACCACCAATGCCGGAACCAATGATCGTCGCAGTCCGCTCTTTGTCACGTTCGCTGTGGGCGACCCAGCCAGCCTGATCGATTGCCTGTTTAGCGGCCGCGAGGGCGAACAGAATGAAGCGATCCATTTTCTTCTGCTCTTTGGTGGGCACTGCGCTGTCTGGATCAAACCCGGCTTCGGGGTCGTCGGCCAGCATCGGCACTTGCCCGCCGATCTTGCCTGGCAAATCCGCCACGAACTCTTCCGCAAGCCGGATGATCCCCGAACGCCCTGCGAGCAAACGCTGCCAGACGGTTTCGACCCCACTGCCCAGAGGCGTCACCAGGCCCATGCCGGTCACCACGATTCGTTGGCTGCTCATTGAAAATCTCCCGCGTGACAATGATTAAGATATTACGACTGTAATTTAATAGATTGTATGTCGATCGACATTCATTGTGTCAAGCAAGGCGTACGGGGGCCTGCCTGGAAGACGCGGAACCTGTAGGAGTGAGCTTGCTCGCGATTGCGTCAGGTCAGACGATGATTTATCTGCAGACATACCCCTATCGCGAGCAAGGTGAAGCGCCAACCCGGTCACTCCTACAGGACCGCGTTTAGCTGCAATCGCAGATGTTCAAAACAGGGGAATAAAAAACAGAAGTGGCCGGTCAAGGACCGGCCTGCGCAGCGGAGGGTTAGAGCATTACTGGACGGTCAGCTTGTCGCGGTTCTTGTCGAGGATGGCCTTGCCAATGCCTTTAACCTCAATCAGCTCATCCACCGAAGTGAACTCGCCATTGGCCTCGCGGTAGGCAACGATGGCCAGAGCCTTGCCCTTGCCAATGCCGGACAGTTCCTTTTGCAGCATTTCAGCATCAGCCGTATTGATATTGACTTTACCCATCATCTGCTCCTGCATGGCAGGCGCAGGCATTGATGTATTCATTGAGGGTGCATTCATTGACGTACTCATTGCGGGCGGTATATCCGTGGCCGCCGTTACAGCAATAGAGGTACTGCCTAACAAAGCAAACAACAACGAGTAAACAATAGATTTACGCATCAAGAACTCCGTAACTTCATTGATTGAAAGCAACATTCCTTATGTCGCTTTCAAAAAGTAGTTCAGCCTGACCGACTGTCAACAAAGACAAGAGTATCTATTTATTGCACGAAGCTTCTTATTACATGAAGTTATTACATGAAGTTATTGCATGAAGCGTCGAATACTATCTTACAAAAAAGACCTTCTATATTAATTAAAATATATAAAAGGCCTTGATCCTTACAGCCTTGGGTCCTGGCGCAATTCCTGGTAGAGCCAGTCAACGATTTCACCGTCAGGCGCATAGCCGCTGACCGTCTCCCGCAGGATATGCCTGACACGGGTGTAATCATCGTCCTCTACGGCGTCCAGCAATCGAGACAAACAGCGTTTGAGCACGTCCCATGACATATGATCCTCATGGGCACTCATGATCATCGGGTGCTCGGTTGAAACCACGTTATCGCCAATCAGTAATTCTTCGTATAACTTCTCGCCGGGGCGCAAGCCGGTGAACTCGATTGAAATATCACCGTGGGGATTTTTCTCGGAGCGAATACTCAGGCCAGACAAGTGCACCATCTTTTCCGCAAGTTCAATGATCTTGACGGGCTCGCCCATGTCCAGCACGAACACATCACCACCCTGCCCCATGGAACCCGCTTGAATGACCAACTGGGCAGCTTCCGGAATCGTCATGAAGTAGCGGGTGATTTTCGGGTGCGTGACCGTCAGCGGTCCACCAGACTGAATCTGTTTGTGGAATAACGGGATCACCGAACCGGATGAGCCCAACACATTGCCGAAGCGCACCATCACGAAGCGGGTCTTGTTGACCTGATACACGTTGCCCTGATCGCCGAACATCACCGGCGCAGCTTCAAGGCTCAATGCCTGCAAGGTCAATTCCGCCAGACGCTTGGTACTGCCCATGACATTGGTGGGGCGGACCGCCTTGTCAGTGGAAATCAGCACGAAATTGGCAACGCCTGCCTGCAGAGCTGCCTGTGCCGTATTCAGCGTACCCACCACATTATTCATTACGCCTTCAGCGATATTGTGCTCAACCATCGGCACGTGTTTGTACGCTGCCGCGTGATAGACCGTGGTCACACCCCAGGTTTTCATGATATCGAGCAGTCGGGAGTGGTTACGAATCGAGCCCAGTATCGGCAACAACCTGACCGGCAGCGACAGACGAGCGATACGCTCCTCAAGCTCTGAAGCAATGGTGTAGAGGTTGAACTCGCTGTGATCAAACAACAGAAGTGTTGTCGGGCCAAGCAGCAGTATCTGACGACACAGCTCCGAGCCGATCGACCCACCCGCCCCTGTCACCATGACGGTATGGCCTTTGATGCAACGCTCCAGCAGATCAGCCTGAGCGGGCACGGAATCGCGGCCCAACAGGTCAGCGATGTCTACTTCCTGGAGGTCGTCCACCTTGACCCGGCCAGCCGCCAGATCCATGAACCCAGGGACGCTTCGCACGTGCAACGGAAAGCCTTCGAGGAAACCGAGGATTTCCCGGCGTCGCCCCCGGGTGGAAGACGGGATCGCTAGCAGGATTTCCTGGGCCCCCGTGACTTCCATCATTCGCTGAATGTGGCGGGGTTTATAGACCTGAAGGCCGGAAATCATGCGATTGGTGATCGACTCATCGTCATCAATGAACGCGACAGGCCGCATCAACCGGCCCATCCGCAACGCCGCCACCAGTTGATTACCTGCGGCACCAGCGCCGTAGATCGCCACTTTCGGCAAACCGTCGTCCCGATTGGTAAAGGGCATGTGCTGAACCGCCGAGAACCAGTCGCCCAGAAAATATTGGCGCATGGCGAGACGCAGACCACCAATCATCACCATGCTCAACCACCAGTAATTGAACATGATGGAGCGCGGAACGATTTGCTTATGGTTGCTATAGAAATAAACCAGACAGCCAAGGATAAGCGCAGAGAGGCTGACGGCCTTGATGATGGCGATCAGCGCATCGTTGCCGAAGTAACGCATGACTGCGCGGTACAGCCCCATTCGAATAAACAGCGGAATGGCGACAATCGGCGCAAGGGTGAACAGCCAGGTATGGGTTTCGAACGGATTGATCAGATCGTCTACGCCCAGGCGCACGACGAAAGCCATCCAGAGCGCAGCCCAAACCAGAAATACGTCAGCGGCAACCTGAATTATTCGCTTTTGACGGCGTGGTAGCGCCAGTAAAAAAGCTCGTAATTTTTCCATGATTCCTTCAAGCACCTCTTGCTCCGCATTCGGGGTCATCTACGCAACCTACAGGGCATCAGGCGAGGATGAGGTTATGCACATTTATATGAAGATCAACCGGACGCACAATCAGCCCGTTTCCAGCTCGCCGGCCTTGAATCTGACGGCAAGGACAACCAGAGGCGCGTAAGCAACGCAAATCCCGAGCCAGCCCTCATTGCCGGTCAAGGCTACCCACATCGCTATCGGTAACAGCCAGAACACATTGATAACGCCTACTGCCCATGTGACACGCAGATGGCCGAAACGTCGCGAAGCGAATTGATAAGCATGACTTCTATGTGCCTCGTAGACCTTGTCACCCCGCACCATCCGCCGAATCAGCGTATAGGTTGCATCAACAATAAACACGCCAAGCAAAATCAGCCAGACCCAAAACAACTGCGGCGATACCCACGCTGCTTGAAGCGACAGCAGGCCCAGCACCACGCCCAGAAAACCACTTCCGGCGTCACCCATGAAAATCTTTGCCGGCGGGAAATTCCAGAACAGAAAACCCGCCACTGCAGCGGCCAATAACAGTGGCAACCCGATGAGCTCATTAAAGCCGCAAATGATGTAGATGGTGCAGGCACCTAAGCAGGCGCAAACCGCTTCAACGCTGGCGATGCCATCAATGCCATCCATGAAGTTATAAAGATTCAGCATCCAGACCAGATAGAACGCTGCCAGTATGTTGCCAATCAAGCCTAGATCGAGGGTGGCCCCAAAAATGTTCAGGGGCGCCAGGCCCCCAATCCAGAACAGTGCCCAGGCAGCAGCGGCGAAATGGCCCAGCAAACGCCAGCGGGCGGCAATATGCCCGTGGTCATCCATGAAACCGATAATTGCAATCAAACCGCCAGCACCAGCAAAGGCCAAGACAGATGAGATCGCCAGTTGCTGCTCTGCAGCCAGAAGGGCAAGCCCCAGCAGGAAGGTCACAACGATTGAAACGCCGCCGCCTCTTGGCGTAGGAACCGAGTGAGAACTGCGGCCATTCGGAATGTCCATCAGGCTTTTCGATACCGCGTACCTGCGAAGCCCGGCCGTCAGCATCAACGACAGGCAGCCAGCCAACACGATCCACAACCACTCACTCATGCTTTATGTTCCAGGAAATAACCCACTGTCTTGTTCATGGCGGCCTCGACGCCAACCGGGGGCGTCCAATCGAGCATCGTACAGGTTTTGGATATATCAACCTGCAATGAACCGCAAAGCCTTTGCGAAAAAGCCTTTTTACCCAACAGGGAAGCGACCGTTTTCAATAACCAGACAGGCACGGGAATCAAGCGCGCCGGTTTGCCAAGAGAACGGGCCACGTGACGCAAAAGGCCGGTTGTGGACAGATCTTCACCATCGCTGACCAGAAACGTCTGGTTGGCCGCAGCCGGGTGCCAGGTACACCGCGCGATCAGATCGACCAGATTATCCAGAGCGACCAGACTGCGACGGTTATCAACGGCTCCGAGAGGAAGCGGGATGCACTTGTCCATCCAGCGCATCATGTTGAAGAAGTTGGCTTTCACGCCAGGGCCATACACCAGCACCGGGCGAATGATCACAACTTCCAGACCGGTTCGATCAGCCAGTTCCCGTAAGCCCTGTTCCGCCTTGCATTTGGAAATTCCATACGCATCGGAGGGGTTGGCCGGTTGATCCGCCGTGAATGGCGCACCTGGATTTGTCGACTCGCCGCTCACCTTTATCGAACTGATAAAAACGAAACGTTTAACACCAGCGACTACAGCCTGCTCGGCGAGATTCAATGTTGACGCGACGTTGACCCGAAAGTACTCATCGTCAGGATTTGCTGCGCAGTCATTTAATACATGCACCCGCGCAGCAGCATGAATGATCACGTCCACATCCCTGACAAAATCAGTCCAGTCCGATTCCGGCGTCAGGCTGTCTATCTGAATAGGCTCGACCGTTTCAACGGGCGGTACATAAGTTGTACGCGTAGCAACCCGCACCTTGTATGCCGCTGGCAGCGCTGCAAGGTGGCGAACCAAAGCGCCCCCGACGAAACCTGTTGCGCCGGTAATAGCGATCATGGCGGGCCGGCCATTCATAAAATCAACGCCTCAAATAAAGTCAGTGCAAATATTACTTTGATAAGAGAAATCTTCAACGTAAATTTCGACTAACGTCGCTCACGGCCTCAGGGACGGCGAGGTATAACTAGTTTCAACGGAGTCTTTCTCAACGAGTATTTGCGTTTAAACAAATCGCCTAGCACCCTCTTCGCCTCCGACTCTCCATGAACCAATCGTATTTCTTCCGGCCAGCTATTCATATCAGTTACAAAGCGTAGTAGCTCCTCTTGGTCCGCATGCGCAGAATATCCACCCAGCGTAGTAATCCCCGCATTTATAACAAGGCGCTCTGTATCGATGTCGACATAACCGTGCCCCGGGCCATATTTTCGAATAACAGCACCCGGCGTCCCTGGTGCCTGATACCCGACGAACACCACATTATGGCGAGCATCTCCCAGCATGGCTTTGAGGTAATTGACGATCCGCCCCCCTGAGCACATCCCGTTCCCGGCAATAACAATCGCTGGCCGCCCAGTGCTGGCAAGGTAATTAACAACCTGTTTATGTTTGTCATGGCTGTCGAGGGTGATGAGCTGCCTGAAACTCAGCGGCTTCCTGCCCTGACTCAGACGCTCTTGCGCGGCAGGATTCCAGTAATCATTGAACTCCCGATATAAACGCGTGAATCGACTGGCAAGTGGCGAGTCCAGAATGACAGGCAACTGGGGCCAGTCCACCGGTAAACCTGTCTCGTCTGAGTGCTCACTATCGCCATCATCAATCAGGGCCTTGCGCCGCAGAATATCTTCGATCTCATACAGCAACTCCTGAGTACGGCCAATACTGAAAGCAGGTATCAGAATCGTGCCGTGATCGACCAACGCACGGTCGATAATACCCTCCAGGCGCGATTGCCTGTTGCTGCGATCCTCATGCAACCGATCACCGTAAGTGCTCTCAAGGATGAGCGTGTCGGCGCGTTCAGGGGATGCCGGACTACAGAGCAGTGGATTATGGGAAGAGCCCAGGTCACCAGAAAAAACGATACGCTTGTTTCGCTGCTCCGCCGGGTAAGACACGTCGCACTCGACGTAGGCTGAGCCGAGGATATGCCCGGCGCGCTGAAGACGGATCCTGACATTGAGTGTCGGGGTACTGATGACCTCATGCCATGCGTTGAACGGCAGGCTGATCGTCAGCCGCTGGACCAGAGCAAGGTACTGGTCGATTTGCTTCCTGTCCTGACTGAACTGGTGCTTGCTGGCGTCTTCGAGCGCTAGCAGCAACATCTGCGCCGAGGGCGCGCTGCAGATTATTGGCCCTCTGTAACCGGCAGCCAACAGTTCGGGGATACGACCTACATGATCGATGTGGGCATGGGTGAGAATCAGCGCCTTGATCATTTCAGGGCGAAATTCGTCAGCCGTGATCGAACCAGAATCATCAGATATGGCCTTGTCCAGGCGAAGACCGCAATCAATAAGGACGCTGTGATATTCGTCGACACTCAGTTGATGACATGAGCCGGTGACACTTTCAACTCCACCATGATGAATAACAACTGGATAACTCATTACACGATCTCAAAGGCTGTATGCCCGCGCATTTTGCCTGCAAGCTGATATTTTTCAACTGTCGGCCTACGCTGAAGTTCCCATCAGAAAAATTATATCCATGATAATAACCGGCGAAACAACCCGTAAACATTGACTCCAGCTCAGCACTGTATAACTTCAGACATCAGATAGTTAAATAACTGACAGACAATAAAGAATTTTCCTACTAAACATAAAGAAAAGAACTGCAGTAACTATCCGCATAGTCGATGGCACAATCCGCCAACAACCACCATGAAAACGATGCAGGATTTAAGTCGCGACGTCACGTCACGTCACTTCAGTTATCTGAAGCAACTTATGGGCTCAAGAGGGGTAAGGGAAAACCGCAAAGGCCACCCAGGGCTCAGATCGAGCGGCGGTCCAGCTTGCGCTTTTTGCGCATACCGACTGCCCAGCCCAGGAACGGGCCAATGATCATGCCTGCCAGTAAGGCGACAATGACGGGAATAGCAAGGTAGAGCTGTGGGGACGACCAGCCGAGGAAAACCAGAGAGACCATTTGCTGGTTCTCGAGAATGAACACTATCGTCGATACGACGAGCATCAACGCGACGACAATCGCAATAACTCGAGTCAAAATCCGCATCTGTAGCTCCTTCAGTGAGGCCTAGAGCCCCTCTTCTTCGTCTTCGTTTACTCGATCACGCAGCTCTTTGCCTGGCTTGAAGTGCGGGACGAATTTACCGTCGAGGCTGACGGATTGACCGGTCTTGGGATTGCGCCCTACACGCGGTGCGCGATAGTGCAGCGAGAAGCTGCCAAAACCCCGTATTTCGATGCGATCGCCTGTGGCCAGGCACTGAGACATTTGCTCAAGCATCGTCTTGATGGCCAGCTCGACATCCTTGGATGACAGCAGCCCTTGATGGGTGACAATTCGTTCGATCAACTCCGACTTCGTCATATTTTTCCCTTCTTTTTCAAGCAGCTAGATAAGCGCTCCGAAGGTTTTAGCATGACCGGATGAATTTGAACAGCCCGAGTATTGACTTATGTGAGACGGTCACTATTGGTCGATATTGAGGGGTCAGCGCCAGGCCACGGATTATCTGCGATACAGCCCAACCGCACTGCAGGCGCTGCCTGAGGTTATGACGGCTATAAGCGCGGTTTGATAACAGCTCCGCTGTTCGCAGCCTTTGGCAGCTCCTGCAGTTCATTGGCACCCTCGGTTCCTGTAGGACTAGTGGGAAGTTACGAGGGCGAGCTGCCTGACACTCTGCTGTTCGCAGCCTTCGGCAGCTCCTACAGGTCCTTTGGCTCTTACAGGAATTGCGCCCACAAAAAAGGGCGACCGAAGTCGCCCTTTTTCTAATGGTCAGTCAGAACTTAGTTCTGCTTTTCCATTTGTGCGCGCAACAGGTCACCAAGAGTGGTAGGACCAGTGTTTTCAGCGGTTTCAGGCTTGCTACGCAGGCTCTGGATCGCTTCTTTCTCGTCTTCAACGTCTTTCGACTTGATGGACAAGCTGATTACGCGGCTCTTGCGGTCAACGCTGATGATCTTGGCTTCGATCTCTTCGCCTTCTTTCAGAACGTTACGCGCGTCTTCAACGCGGTCACGGCTGATTTCGGAGGCTTTGAGGGTAGCTTCGATGTCGTCGGCCAGGGTGATGATGGCGCCCTTGGCGTCAACTTCTTTAACGATACCGCGAACGATAGCGCCTTTGTCATTGACAGTGACGTACTCGGAGAACGGATCGCTTTCCAGTTGCTTGATACCCAGCGAGATGCGCTCACGCTCTGGATCAACAGACAGGATTACGGTGTCCAGCTCGTCGCCCTTCTTGAAACGACGTACGGCTTCTTCGCCTACTTCGTTCCAGGAGATGTCGGACAGGTGAACCAGGCCGTCGATGCCGCCATCCAGACCAATGAAGATACCGAAATCGGTGATCGACTTGATGGTGCCGGAGATTTTATCGCCCTTGTTGAACTGGCCAGAGAAGTCTTCCCATGGGTTAGATTTGCACTGCTTGATGCCCAGGGAGATACGACGACGCTCTTCGTCGATGTCCAGAACCATAACTTCCACTTCGTCGCCGACTTGTACGACTTTCGAAGGGTGGATGTTCTTGTTGGTCCAGTCCATTTCGGAAACGTGTACCAGGCCTTCCACGCCTTCTTCCAGCTCTGCGAAGCAGCCGTAGTCGGTCAGGTTGGTTACACGCGCGGTAACGCGGGTGCTTTCCGGGTAACGAGCCTTGATAGCAACCCATGGGTCTTCGCCCAGTTGCTTCAGGCCCAGGGAAACACGATTGCGCTCGCGATCGTACTTCAGGACTTTTACATCGATCTCATCGCCAACATTGACGATTTCCGATGGATGCTTGATACGCTTCCAGGCCATGTCGGTGATGTGCAGCAGGCCATCGACGCCACCCAGATCGACGAATGCGCCGTAATCCGTGAGGTTCTTGACGATACCTTTGACTTGCTGGCCTTCCTGCAGGGACTCGAGCAGAGCTTCGCGCTCGGCACTGTTCTCGGCTTCCAGGACGCTGCGACGGGAAACGACAACGTTGTTGCGCTTCTGGTCCAGTTTGATGACCTTGAACTCGAGCTCTTTGCCTTCGAGGTGAGTTGTGTCGCGCACAGGGCGGACGTCAACCAAAGAACCTGGCAGGAACGCACGGATGCCGTTAACGTCGACAGTGAAGCCGCCTTTAACCTTACCGTTGATAACGCCCTTGACCACTTCTTCAGCTGCGAAAGCCGCTTCCAGAACGATCCAGCACTCGGCACGTTTGGCTTTTTCGCGGGACAGCTTGGTTTCGCCAAAGCCGTCTTCTACCGCGTCCAGAGCAACGTGAACTTCGTCGCCGATCTTGATGGTCAGATCGCCAGCGTCGTTGTGGAACTGCTCCAGCGGGATCAGGCCTTCAGATTTCAGACCGGCGTGAACCGTAACCCAACCAGCCTGGTAGTCGATATCAACGATGATCGCGGTGATGATCGAACCGGCCTGAAGGTTGAGGGTCTTTAGGCTTTCTTCAAAAAGTTCTGCAAAGCTTTCGCTCATTTTAATTCCTGTTGATCAAGGGCGAAGGATACGCCCATCTGCCACGCTCCAGATAACGTGGGTTTCGTTCAAGTAAAAGAAAGCCTGCGGGACTATTTCTGGTCTCCCACACGCTTCTTTGTCATCCCGCGATATCGCGTAGCGCGATTTCGCTCAGAATGCGTTCAAGCACCTGCTCGATGGACAATTCGGTTGAATCCAGCTGTATAGCGTCATGCGCTGGCTTGAGCGGGGCTACCGCTCGCTGGGTGTCACGCTCGTCGCGTGCACATATCTCATCTAGCAGACTCGACAGACTAACATCATCGCCCTTGGCCTTCAACTGCAAGTAACGTCGACGGGCACGTTCCTCGGCGCTGGCGGTCAGGAAAATCTTCAGCGGAGCGTCTGGAAAGACCACGGTGCCCATGTCGCGACCGTCTGCGACCAGGCCCGGCTCTTCCTGAAAAGCGCGCTGACGCTGAAGCAAAGCATCACGCACGGCTGGCAAGGAAGCGACCTGAGACGCACCGCTGCCGATCTGTTCGTTACGAATCGACTGCGAAACATCTTCGCCTTCAAGAATGATCCGCTGCCCCTGCCCGTTCGGCCCTGTTTCAAACTGCACATCGAGATGCGCAGCCAGAAGCTTCAAGGCCTCTTCGTTGGTCAGATCAACCCCATGGTTGCGCGCGGCGAATGCCAGCAGGCGATACAGCGCGCCGGAGTCGAGCAGACACCAGCCAAGACGTTGCGCGAGCAAGCCTGCAACTGTGCCTTTGCCAGAACCGCTGGGTCCATCAATGGTAATAACTGGTGCTTGAGTTTTCACAACTGCCCCTCTTGCGCTACACGCATTCCAACCTGAGCGCAAAGCGCGAGAAAATTTGGGAACGACGTAGCGACGTTCGCACAATCATGGATTTGGATCGGTGCGTTGGCGCACAACGCTGCAACGCTGAAAGCCATGGCAATACGATGATCACCCATGGCATTCACTGCCCCGCCACCGATCTGACCTCCATCAATAATAATGCCGTCCGGCGTTGGCTCGACACTGACGCCGAGCGCCAACAGACCGTCGGCCATGACTTGAATACGATCCGACTCCTTGACCCGCAACTCCTGAGCACCGCGCAGTACCGTCCGCCCCTGGGCGCAGGCTGCTGCTATGAACAACACCGGAAACTCATCAATCGCCAAGGGCACCAGCGCCTCTGGAATTTCAATCCCTTTAAGCTGCGCCGAACGCACACGCAAATCAGCCACCGGCTCGCCACCGTCTTCGCGCGGGTTTTCCAGGGTGATGTCCCCACCCATCAGACGCAGGATGTCGATAATTCCGGTACGGGTCGGGTTGATGCCCACCCCTTCCAGCAACAGATCCGAACCCGGCGCAATAGAAGCCGCCACCAGGAAAAACGCCGCTGAAGAAATATCCGCAGGCACTTGGATCTTCGCTGCTTGCAGCCCTGCACTGGATTCCAACGTTACCCGCGCACCGTCGACACTGACCGGTTGACCAAAACCACGCAGCATACGCTCGGTATGGTCACGAGTCGGTGCCGGCTCGATTACTGTTGTCTTGCCCTGTGCATACAGCCCCGCCAACAGCAGACAGGATTTGACCTGTGCGCTGGCGACCGGCATTTCATAGGTCAGGCCCTTGAGCGTCTTGCGACCCCGGATGGTGATCGGCGGACGACCTTCAGCGGCCGTTTCAATAACGCCGCCCATGGCCCGCAACGGCTCAGACACCCGACTCATGGGCCGGCGCGACAGCGATGCATCACCGGTCAGGGTGCTGTCAAAATCCTGAGCCGCCAGCAAGCCGGACAACAGGCGCATCGAGGTCCCGGAATTACCCAGATAGATCGGCCCCGGCGGCGCCTTCAATCCACGCAAGCCCACACCATGAATGGTCAAACGCCCGTGGTGCGGCCCTTCAATCACAACGCCCATGTCCCGAAAGGCCTGAAGAGTTGCCAGTGCATCCTCACCTTCGAGGAAGCCCTCAACTTCTGTGGTGCCTTCGGCCAGCGAGCCAAGCATGATCGAGCGATGGGAAATGGACTTGTCACCCGGCACTCGAATACGCCCTGTAACGCTACCGCCCGGACTGGCGATAAACACCAGATCCCTGATTTCCTGAGGCTCGACATAAGCTCGTCGAGCCAGAATCTTGCCGAAATGCTCCCGAGCAACACGAGCCCGGGTAAATACGCCGAGCAACTGCCGACCATCACCCGCGACCATCGCTTCACGCAAGGCGTCGAGATCAGTCTGAAAAGTATCCAGTGTGCGCAGAACAGCCTCGCGGTTGGCGAGGAAGATGTCGTGCCACATCACCGGATCGCTGCCTGCAATCCGTGTGAAATCACGAAAACCGCCAGCCGCATACCTGAAGATGTCGAGGTTTTCGTTACGTTTGGCCAGCGAATCCACCAACCCGAACGCCAACAGATGCGGCAGGTGACTGGTCGCTGCCAGCACCTCGTCATGACGCTCGACTTGCATGTGCTCCACGTCGGCACCCAGCGCAGACCAGAGACGATCCACCACAGCCAGAGCATCGGAATCAGTCTCGGGCAGCGGAGTAAGAATCACTTTATGGCGTTTGAACAGCTGTGCATTGGACGCTTCCACGCCGCTCTGTTCGGAGCCTGCAATCGGGTGCCCCGGCACGAAGTGCGCGGGCATTGCACCAAACGCCGCCTTGGCAGCCCTGACCACATTACCCTTGGCACTGCCGACATCCGTGAGCACGGTATCGCCCAGATCGAAAGTGGCCAGCAATGCCAGCACCCGCTCCATCGCCAGAATCGGCACCGCCAGCTGGATGACATCAGCGCCACGGCAAGCCGTGGCCAGATCCTCTTCACAGCGGTCAACGACACCCAGCTCAACCGCCAGCTTGCGTGATTGAGCATCCAGATCCACGCCCACCACTTCGCCACACAGACCGCTTTCGCGAATGCCTTTGGCAAAGGAGCCACCGATCAAACCGAGACCGACCACCACCAGACGCCCGATCATAGGCACGGCGGGTTTCATTGAGATGACATCAATCACGCGCCAGAACCCTGGCCAGCGCTTCGAGGAAACGGGTGTTCTCTTCCAACAAACCAATACTCACACGCAAATGATTAGGCATGCCGTAACCGGCAACCGGTCGAACGATGACGCCCTCGCGCAGCAACCCCTGATAGATCGGCGCGCTGTCGCGACCCAGGTCAATGGCGAGAAAATTGCCTCGGGATGGAATCCAGTTCAGCCCGAGCAGGCGCAGACCGCCCTCAAGCTGTTCCATGCCGACTTCGTTCAATTGACGACTTCTGGTCACATAATCAACGTCATCCAGCGCGGCACAGGCCGCTGCCAGCGCAAGGCTGTTGACGTTGAATGGCTGGCGCACCCGGTTGAGCACATCAGCCACGGCAGGCGACGACAGGCCGTAACCCACCCGCAATGACGCCAGGCCATAGGCCTTGGAAAAGGTGCGCGAAACCAGCAGATTCGGGTAGTCAGCCAGATAGTCCAGACCATCAGGCAGCTCGCCACTCTGGGCATATTCGATGTAGGCCTCATCCAGGACCACCAGCACATGTTCCGGCACGGCTGCCAGAAACCGGCTCAACGCATCCGGACCGAACCAGGTGCCGGTCGGGTTGTTGGGGTTGGCAATGAAGACGATACGGGTGTTGCTGTCGATCGCCGCCAGCATGGCAGGCAGATCGTGGCCCCAATCCTTGGCAGGCACGACATGGGCTGTGGCGCCCGTGGCCTGGGTCACGATCGGATATACCGCGAAGGCGAACTCGCTGAAAACCGCATTCAGCCCCGGCGCCAGATAGGCCCGGGCAATCAGCTCAAGAATATCGTTGGAGCCATTGCCCAGCGTCACCTGGTCGGGCTGCACGCCGCAACGTTCGGACAGACGCTTTTTCAGCTCAAAACCATTGCCATCCGGATAGCGGGTCAGTTCCGCCAGCTCGTCGCGGATAGCCTGCAAGGCCTTGGGACTGGCGCCCAGAGGGTTTTCGTTACTCGCCAGCTTGATGATCTTGGCCGGATCAATGCCCAACTCGCGCGCCAGTTCATCCACAGGCTTGCCCGGGACGTAAGGCGAAAGTTTTTGCACGCCCGGCAAAGCCAGAGCGAGGAAGTCGCCAGTCATGTGTCGCTTACCTCATGTCAAACAATACGCAGCTAACTGAATAATTTTTTTGTTGGAGCGAGGCTTGCCCGCGAACCAGTCGACTCGGCACGTAAGATACGCCGCGTCATCGTGCTTCGCGGGCAAGCCTGGCTCCAACAGATCAGGTGTTTGCTTCGCGACAGCCCCATCTCTCAGAGAACCGCTTTGGGGTAAGAACCCAGCACCTTGAGCGCTACGGCTTCCTGACTGATTTTTTCCAGCACAGCCTTGACCAGCGGATCGCGGTGATGGCCGACGAAATCGATAAAGAATACGTAGGTCCATTTACCGCTGCGCGAAGGACGCGTCTCGATGCGGGTCAGATCCAGGCCATTTTCATGGAACGGCACCAGCAACTCATGCAGAGCGCCCGGCTTGTTGCTCATGGACACAATGATCGAGGTCTTGTCGTCCCCAGTAGGCGGGACTTCCTGGTTACCGATGATCAGGAACCGGGTGGAGTTGTCCGGGCGATCTTCGATTTTTTCCGCGATGCGCGTCAGGCCGTAAAGGTTGGCGCTCATATCACCGGCGATGGCCGCCGAGTTCCACTCACCCTTGACTCGCTTGGCCGCTTCGGCGTTGCTGGCAACGGCGATGCGCTCGACATTCGGGTAATGGGCGTCCAGCCACTTGCGGCACTGAGCCAGAGACTGAGCGTGGGAGTAAATGCGGCTGATGCTGTCGGTCTTGGTGTTTTCGCCAATCAACAAGTGATGGTGAATACGCAACTCGACTTCGCCACAGATCACCATGTCGTGTTCGAGGAAGCTGTCCAGTGTGTGGTTGACCGCGCCTTCGGTGGAGTTTTCCACCGGTACTACGCCGAAATTCACGGCACCGGCAGCGACTTCGCGGAACACTTCGTCAATGGCCGCCATAGGCAGGCTGATCACGGCGTTGCCGAAATGCTTGATGGCGGCGGCCTGGGTAAAGGTGCCTTCCGGCCCCAGGTACGCGACTTTCAGTGGCTGCTCCAACGCCAGGCAGGAAGACATGATTTCGCGAAACAGACGCGCCATCTCTTCATTGCTCAACGGGCCGCGATTGCGCTCCATGACCCGCTTCAGCACCTGGGCTTCTCGCTCGGGGCGGTAAAACACCGGCACCTCACCTTCGGCGAGGGTCGACATTTTTACCCGCGCCACTTCCTGCGCGCAGCGTGCACGCTCGCTGATCAACTCCAGGACTTTTTCATCCAGGCTGTCGATGCGAACCCGCAGTGCCTTTAACTCTTGTTCGGACATTAGCCGTGTTCCTTCTCGAACTCTGCCATGTACGCCACCAGCGCGTTAACCGCGTTGATGTCGACGGCATTATAAATAGAGGCACGCATGCCACCGACCGAACGGTGACCTTTGAGGTTGAGCAGACCGCGAGCGTCGGCGCCGGCCAGGAACGGTTTGTCCAGACGGTCGTCGGCAAGACGGAACGGCACGTTCATCCACGAGCGGTCAGTCTTGTTGATCGGGTTGCTGTACAGACCGCTGGCGTCGATGAAGTCGTAAAGCGTGCGCTTTTTCACTTCATTGAGTTTGCCGATGGCTTCTACACCACCCTGCTCTTTCAGCCACTCGAACACCAGACCGGACAGATACCAGGCCAGGGTCGGCGGCGTGTTGTACATCGAGCCGTTATCGGCCGCGACCTTGTAGTTGAGCATGGTCGGGCAGAGGGAACGGGCGCGACCCAGCAGGTCTTCGCGGATGATCACCACAACCACGCCGCTCGGGCCGATGTTTTTCTGTGCGCCGGCGTAGATCATGCCAAAGCGAGAGACGTCCACCGGACGCGACAGAATGTCCGAAGACATGTCGGCTACCAACGGGACGTCACCGGTTTGCGGAATCCAGTCGAACTCCAGACCTCCGATGGTTTCGTTGGGCGCGTAGTGAACGTAGGCAGCATCCTTGGTCAGCTTCCATTCGTTCTGACCAGGGATGGCGAAATAATCGTAAGGCTTGGCGGTTGCAGCCACGTTGACGTGACCGTAGCGCGAGGCTTCTTCAATGGCTTTCTGCGACCAGATACCGGTGTCGATGTAGTCTGCAGTGCCATTTTCAGGCAGCAGGTTCAGGGGGATCTGGGCGAACTGCTGGCTGGCGCCACCTTGCAGGAACAGCACCTTGTAGTTCGAGGGAATCGACAGCAAGTCGCGCAGATCCTGCTCGGCCTTGTTGGCGATGGAAGTGAACTCATCACTGCGATGACTCATTTCCATGACGGACAGGCCTTTGCCATGCCAGTCCAGAAGTTCTGCCTGGGCACGCAGCAGAACAGCTTCAGGAAGCGCAGCAGGACCTGCGCAGAAGTTAAAGGCTCGCTTGCTCATATCCACTCTCACTACGCTCTGATTTTCTCAGGCTTGGGTCATCTGGAGTACGAAGCGTCGAAGGCCGCGAAGCGGTGTGAACCGTTCGCAGCCTTCGGCTACTTCTGTCAAACAATGCAGGACCGTCTGAAATATACATAGTCCCTGTAGGAGTGAGCTTGCTCGCGATAGCGTCAGTTCAGACAAATACTCATCGACAGGTATGACGCCATCGCGAGCAAGCTCACTCCTACAGATAAACCGCGTTCCAGCTTGCTCGCGAGACGTTTTGTAAATCACACCGCCTCGCCAACAAGTTGGCTCCTACAGGGATTATGCGTTAATCCTGCGACTCTTCTTCATCCGGCGCAGCATCGGCTTGCAGCTCGTCGGTGGACGCGTCTTCGTCAGCAATGACCGAAGCCCCGCCTTCGAGCACTTCACCGTCTTCGCCAATCAGCTCTTCGCCTTCGACTTCCGATGGCTCCTGAACGCGTTCCAGGCCGACCAGTTTCTCGTCGCTGGCCAGCTTGATCAGGGTTACACCCTGAGTGTTACGGCCCAGACTGGAAACTTCGTCGACACGGGTACGCACCAGTGTGCCCTGGTCGGAAATCAGCATGATTTCCTCGCCGTCGAGCACCTGAACCGCGCCGACCAGGCGGCCGTTACGGTCGTTGCTGACCATGGCGATAACGCCCTGGCCGCCACGTTTGTATTCAGGGAACTCGGAAATCGCCGTGCGCTTGCCATAACCGCGCTCGGAAGCGGTGAGGATCTGGCTGCCTTCTTCGGGGATCAGCATGGAAATCAGCTTCTGCCCTTCTGGCAGACGCATGCCGCGAACACCGCGAGCGGTACGGCCCATGGCGCGGACGTCGGATTCTTTGAAGCGCGTGACCTTGCCGCCGTCGGAGAACAGCATGATTTCCTGCTCGCCATCGGTAATGGCTGCGGAAATCAGGATGTCGCCTTCGTCCAGCTCAAGAGCTATCAGACCCACACTACGCTGACGGCTGAAAGCCACCAGCGGGGTTTTCTTGACGGTGCCGTTGGCGGTGGACATGAAGATGAATGGAGCCTTCTTCTTGTCTGCGGCCTTGATACGCGCCTTGCGCTCTTCTTCGGTTTCGTTAGTGTTCTCGTCGTCGATTTCGCCATCGATGACTTCGCCTTCTTCCTCGTCGGCACGCTTGCGCATGGCCTCAAGGTCCACCGGCAACATGGTGGTGATGTATTCGCCTTCGCTCAACGGCAGCAGGTTGACCAACGGACGACCACGGGCAGCGCGGGACGCTTCCGGGATTTCGTAAGTCTTGAGCCAGTAAACCTTGCCCTTGCTGGAGAACATCAGCAGCGTGGTGTGGCTGTTGGCAACCAGCAGGTGAGCAATGTAGTCCTCGTCCTTGACGCCGGTGGCCGACTTGCCTTTACCGCCGCGACGCTGTGCCTGATAGACCGCCAATGGCTGAGTCTTGGCATAACCGCCGTGGGAAATCGTGACCACACGCTCTTCTTCGGTGATCAGGTCACCCAGAGTGAGGTCCAGGCGCGCATCGAGAATCTCGGTGCGACGAACATCGCCGTATTCAACGCGGATCAGTTCCAGTTCTTCGCGGATCACTTCCATCAAGCGCACGGCGCTGTTGAGGATGCGCAGCAATTCGCCGATCTGGGACAGGATTTCCTGATACTCAGTGAGCAGTTTTTCGTGCTCAAGGCCGGTAAGGCGGTGCAGACGCAGTTCGAGAATCGCCTGAGCCTGTTCCGGCGACAGGAAATACTTGCCATCGCGCAGACCGTACTGTGGATCAAGGTTTTCCGGACGGCATGAATCCGCACCGGCGCGCTCGACCATTTCCACGACTGCGCTGGATTCCCAAGGGGTCGAAATCAACCCGACCTTGGCTTCCGCAGGTGTCGGCGAGGCTTTGATCAGGGCGATAACCGGGTCGATGTTCGACAGGGCAACCGCTTGACCTTCAAGCAAATGACCACGCTCACGGGCTTTACGCAGTTCGAAAACGGTACGACGGGTGACCACTTCGCGACGGTGACGAACGAACGCTTCGAGCAGATCCTTGAGGTTAAGGATGCGCGGACGGCCGTCGATCAGGGCAACGATGTTGATACCGAACACCGCTTGCAGCTGGGTCTGGGCGTAGAGGTTGTTGAGGATGACCTCAGGCACTTCGCCACGACGCAGCTCGATCACGACGCGCATACCGTCCTTGTCGGACTCGTCGCGCAGTTCGGTGATGCCTTCCAGCTTCTTCTCTTTAACCAGCTCGGCGATCTTCTCGATCAGACGCGCCTTGTTCAACTGGTACGGCAGCTCGGTGATGACGATCTGCTGACGACCACCGACCTTGTCGATGTCTTCAACCATCGAACGGGCGCGCATATAGATGCGGCCGCGACCGGTGCGATAGGCTTCGACGATACCGGCGCGACCGTTGATGATCGCGGCAGTCGGGAAGTCAGGGCCCGGAATGAACTGCATCAGTTCATCGATGCTGATTTCCGGGTTGTCGATCAGTGCCAGACAGCCGTCGATGACTTCACCGAGGTTGTGCGGCGGAATGTTGGTGGCCATGCCCACGGCGATACCGCTGGAGCCGTTGACCAGCAGGTTTGGAATACGGGTCGGCATGACCGCGGGGATCATTTCCGTGCCGTCGTAGTTCGGCACCCAGTCCACGGTTTCTTTATGCAGGTCGGCCAGCAGCTCGTGAGCCAGCTTGGTCATGCGCACTTCGGTGTATCGCATGGCCGCAGCGTTGTCGCCGTCCACCGAACCGAAGTTGCCCTGACCATCGACCAGCAGATAGCGCAGCGAGAACGGCTGCGCCATACGAACGATGGTGTCGTAAACGGCAGTGTCGCCGTGGGGGTGATACTTACCGATGACGTCACCGACCACACGGGCGGATTTCTTGTACGGCTTGTTCCAGTCGTTACCCAGTTCGCTCATAGCGAACAGTACACGCCGGTGCACGGGCTTCAAGCCATCGCGTGCATCGGGCAGTGCCCGCCCGACGATTACGCTCATTGCGTAGTCGAGGTAGGACTGCTTCAGCTCGTCTTCGATATTGACCGGTAGGATTTCTTTGGCCAGTTCGCCCATGAGAAGCTCGATTCCTTTTTCTGGTGAAACCTCGTGCATCCATCCGGGATGAACGAAGCTCGCCGCCAGCGGCAATTGTGCCTGAAGGCGACTTACGACAAATCAACGAGTTATGCCCTGGATCTGCGCAGTAGAGATGACTACGGATAGCATCCCTGGAAACCGCCGGATGTTACCACAATCGCCGCTAGGCACCTATCCTTTGAAAGCCCTGAAAACGAGCTTCATGCACACAAGACGCCTGAGAAACGCTTACAGGGCCGTTTAGAGGGTGCACTGCTGCCAAAGTGCCTCGATCGTCAAGCAGGATCAGTGCAACCGTTTACGACACAACAACTGAGTCATTTTCGCCGTATCAGGCCGTTCGACGATGCCCTTTTCAGTGACAATGGCGTCGATCAGGTCTGCCGGGGTGACGTCGAATACCGGATTGACGGCCTCGACATCGGCGGCCACACGCTGGCCGCCCACTTCAAGCAATTCAAGGGGATCGCGCTCTTCAATGACGATGTCGTCGCCGCTGGCACTGTCCGTGTCGATGCTCGAACTGGGTGCCACCACCATGAAGCGCACGCCGTGATGCATGGCGGCGACGGCCAGGTGATAGGTGCCGATCTTGCTCACCACATCGCCATTGGCGGCGATTCGATCGGCGCCGACGATGGCCCAGGTAATGCCTTTGGTACGCATCAAATGAGCAGCCGCCGAATCGGCGTTGATGGAGACCGGGATGCCGTCAGTGGCCAGCTCCCAGGCAGTCAGCCGCGAACCGTGCAGCCATGGGCGGGTTTCATCGGCATAGACACGCTCGATCATGCCTTCCATATGAGCGGCGCGGATCACACCCAACGCGGTGCCGAAGCCACCGGTCGCCAGCGCGCCAGCGTTGCCATGGGTCAATACCGTCTGCAGATTGCCTTGATGGCGACGAATCAGATCGGCACCCATCTGTGCCATGGTCAGGTTGGCTTCGCGGTCACTGAGATGGATTTCAGCGGCCTCGGCTTCCAGCGCTACCAGAGGCTGATCGCCATGCCGGGCGCGGCGCAGGCGCTTGCGCATGCGGTTCAACGCCCAGAACAGGTTGACGGCGGTGGGACGCGAGTCGGCCAGCAGCTGGAAGTCCTGCTCCAGCGCGGCAACCCAGTCGCCACCGGCGGCAATTCGTGCGCGGGCCGCCAGCACCACGCCATAGGCGGCAGCAATGCCGATGGCCGAGGCGCCGCGCACCACCATGCTGCGAATCGCTTCGGCGACTTCGCTGACATGATTAAACTCAAGCCAGGCCTGGGTGAATGGCAATACACGCTGATCCAGAAGATACAGAGCGTCACCCCGCCAATCGATGGCCTTCACCTTCTCCGCAGCCATTAATCGATTGCGCATAGCACACTCCATACTCAAAAAACCCATGCCAGCCCCAAAAGCGGCCGATTATAGCGAGCCGCCCGTCAAGACGCTCGGGTATACTTCGCCGTCCCCGTAATAAGCCCGGAAGCCCCGCCATGCCGAACGCCGCTGCCCCGCTCGACCTGTTGCTCCTGCCTGCCTGGCTGGTGCCGGTCGAACCCGCTGGCGTGGTGCTCAAGAATCATGGCCTGGGCATTCGCGATGGCTGCATCGTTTATATCGGCCCCCGCGCCGAGGCGCTGAAGCAAACCGCCCTGCAAACCCTTGAGCTGCCCGAGACCCTGCTCAGCCCTGGCCTGATCAATGCTCATGGCCACGCGGCGATGACGCTGTTTCGCGGTCTGGCGGACGATCTGCCGCTGATGACCTGGCTGCAGGATCACATCTGGCCGGCCGAGAGCCAGTGGGTCGATGAAGATTTCGTGCGCGACGGCACTGATCTGGCCATCGCCGAGCAGCTCAAAGGCGGTATTACCTGCTTCTCGGACATGTATTTCTTCCCCAAGGTGGCAGCGGACCGGGTCCATATCAGCGGCATGCGGGCGCAAATCACCGTGCCGATTCTGGACTTCCCCTTTCCCGGCGCGCGCAACACCGACGAAGCCCTGCACACCGGCGTTCAGCTGTTCAATGATCTGATGCATCACCCACGCATCAAAGTGGCCTTCGGCCCCCATGCGCCGTACACCGTCTGCGACGACAATCTGGTGAAAATCCGGGTGATCGCCGATGAGCTGGACGCGATGATTCAGATGCACGTTCACGAGACGGCCTTCGAAGTCGAACAGGCCGTCGAGCACTACAGCGAACGTCCATTGGCGCGCCTGAACCGCCTGGGCATGCTAGGCCCGCGCTTTCAGGCCGTGCACATGACGCAAATCAGCGATGACGACATGGCTTTGCTGGTAGAAAGCAACTCCAGCGTGATTCATTGCCCTGAATCCAATCTGAAACTGGCCAGCGGCTTTTGTCCGGTCGAACGACTGTGGCAGGCTGGCGTCAATGTAGCGATTGGCACCGATGGCGCCGCCAGCAACAACGATCTGGATCTGCTGGGCGAAACCCGCACCGCCGCGCTGCTGGCCAAGGCTGTCGCAGGCTCGGCTGCCGCACTGGATGCCCACCGGGCGCTGCGCATGGCGACGCTCAACGGCGCGCGGGCCTTGGGCATTCAGGACGAGGTGGGTTCACTGGAAATCGGCAAGGCGGCGGATATGGTCGCTTTCAATCTGTCCGGGCTGGCCCGCCAACCGATCTATGATCCTGTGTCACAGCTTATATACGCCACCGGCCGCGACTGTGTCAGTCACGTCTGGGTCGCTGGCAAGCAGTTGCTGGACAATCGCCGCCTGACTCGCATGGACGAGCAGGCCCTTTGCGAAACAGCAAAAGCCTGGGGCAAGCAGATTGCCGGGCACACCGAATAAGACCGGGGCGGCTGGATTCAGCCGACTCGTTGAAAAGTATTTCAAGTTCAAGAGGACATCCCATGAGCAACGTCGATCATTCTGAAATCGCCAAATTCGAGGCCCTCGCCCATCGCTGGTGGGATCGCAACAGCGAATTCAAACCGCTGCACGACATCAACCCGTTGCGGGTCAACTGGATCGACGAACGCGTCAATCTCGCGGGCAAGAAGGTTCTGGATGTCGGCTGCGGCGGCGGCATCCTCAGTGAGGCCATGGCATTGCGCGGTGCCAGCGTGACCGGCATCGACATGGGTGAAGCGCCATTGGCGGTGGCCCGCCTGCATCAACTGGAATCCGGCGTTGAAGTCGAATACCGCCAGATCACTGCCGAAGACCTGGCCGAAGAAATGCCCGAGCAGTTCGATGTCGTGACCTGCCTTGAGATGCTTGAGCACGTGCCCGACCCATCGTCGGTGATCCGCGCCTGCTACCGCATGGTCAAACCAGGCGGCCAGGTGTTTTTCTCGACCATCAACCGCAACCCGAAGGCCTATCTGTTCGCCATCGTCGGTGCCGAATACATCATGGGCCTGCTGCCACGCGGTACCCACGACTTCAAGAAATTCATCCGCCCTTCCGAGCTGGGTGCCTGGAGCCGCGCGGCGGGCCTTACCGTGCAGGACATCATCGGCCTGACTTACAACCCGCTGACCAAGCATTACAAGCTGGCCTCGGACGTCGACGTCAACTACATGATCCAGACCCTGCGGGAGGCCTAAGCCATGCGCTTGAGAGCGGTTCTATTCGATATGGACGGCACCTTGCTCGACACCGCGCCGGACTTTATCGCGATCTGTCAGGCGATGCTGGCCGAGCGCGGCTTCCCGGCGGTTGCTGACAAACTGATCCGTGATGAGATCTCTGGCGGCGCCAAGGCCATGGTTGCCGCGACTTTTGCCATGTCGCCCAATGACGAGGGCTTCGAAGCGCTGCGCCTGGAGTTTCTGGAACGCTATCAGCGCGACTGCGCGGTGCACAGCAAGCTGTTCGATGGCATGGCCGAGCTGTTGGCCGATATCGAAAAGGCCAACCTGATCTGGGGCGTGGTGACCAACAAGCCGGTGCGCTTTGCCCAACCGATCATGGAGCAGTTGGGGCTTTCCGAGCGTTCGGCACTGCTGATCTGCCCGGATCACGTGACCAACAGCAAGCCCGACCCGGAACCACTGACCCTGGCGTGCAAGATGCTTGATCTGGATCCGGCAAGCGTGCTGTTTGTAGGGGATGATCTGCGCGATATCGAATCCGGTCGCGATGCGGGCACCAAGACCGCCGCCGTGCGCTACGGTTATATCCACCCCAACGACAACCCGGATCACTGGGGCGCGGACGTGGTGGTGGATCACCCGCTGGAACTGCGCAAGGTGCTTGATAGCGCGCTGTGTAGTTGCTGAGGCCCAGATACCTGTAGGAGCTGCCGAAGGCTGCGAAGCATCGGCACTTGCACCCCATTTGCGGCGACTGGCACATTTATTCGCAGCCTTCGGCAGCTCCTACAGGGCCAGGGTTGCAGGAAATCAGAGGTAACCCATGTTCGACTACTCCCCTCGCCCTGACCTGCTCACCGGCCGGGTGATTCTTGTTACCGGTGCGGGACGCGGTATTGGTGCTGCGGCGGCGAAAACCTACGCCGCCCATGGTGCGACCGTTCTGCTGCTGGGCAAGACCGAAGCCAATCTGACTCAGGTGTACGATGAAATCGAAGCCGCGGGCCATCCTCAGCCAGCGGTGATTCCGTTCAACCTGGAAACCGCGCTGCCTCATCAGTACGACGAACTGGCGGCGATGATCGAAACCGAATTCGGTCACCTTGACGGGCTGCTGCACAATGCCTCGATCATTGGCCCGCGCACGCCGCTGGAGCAGTTGTCCGGGGAAAACTTCATGCGGGTCATGCACATCAACGTCAACGCGATGTTCATGCTGACCAACACTCTGCTACCACTGCTCAAGCTGTCGAAGGATGCCTCGGTGGTGTTCACCTCAAGCAGTGTCGGCCGCAAGGGTCGAGCTTATTGGGGCGCTTATGGCGTATCGAAATTCGCCACCGAAGGCCTGATGCAAACCCTCGCCGATGAGCTGGATACCGTCGCCCCGGTGCGCTCCAACAGCATCAACCCCGGCGCGACTCGCACCAGCATGCGCGCTCAGGCATACCCGGCAGAAAACCCGCTGAACAACCCGACGCCTGAAGAAATCATGCCGGTTTATCTGTACCTGATGGGCCCGGACAGCCAGGACATCAACGGCCAGGCGCTCAACGCGCAATAACGGCATCGATGCAATATCGATGCGGATCTGCATTATCAATGATGTTTATTCTGGGGCTCGCAAATGGGCCCGACTTGGGTTTCTCGATTCAGTTCAAAGAAGTTATGAAAAGCCTCTTTTTATAATTAAATGAACTGGATTGTAGAAACCCTGCTCTAACTCAGCCAATCCATCCATATGTGCTGAGGAGTGAGACCATGATTTCTCCTACCCAGACTAACGCCATTGACTTTGACGCGGCCAAGTTGAAAAAACTGGGCTTTGGTGTTCGGCAGAATCAGAGCACCGCGCAGCCACCCATTGATCTTGAGCAGTTGACGCAACAGCTGGGTCTGCAATTACAGACCAGTCTGGAAGCAGAGAAAATTCTCGGTATTTTCTTCCGGGGCGTTCAGCGCCTGCTGTCGATCAAGGCGTTGACCTACGTTCACCGGGACAGCGACCTGCGTTTGCAAATGGGCAGCGGTGGCAATCATCGGGTGCATTACAGCCTGAGCAATGATGGCGAGCACCTGGGCAATCTGCTGTTCCAGGTCGACGAAGCCTTGACCGCGCAAGAACTCGCGACGATGGAATCGTTGCTGGCCTGCCTGTTGTTTCCTATGCGTAACGCCCTGCTCTATCGCGCGGCGACCCAGAGCGCCCTGCGCGACCCACTGACTGGGACGGGCAACCGAATCGCCATGGACCAGACGCTGCTGCGGGAGATTGAGGTGGCCCGGCGCCACACGCAGCCCTTGTCCCTGCTGATGCTGGACATCGACCACTTCAAGAAAGTCAACGATACCTACGGCCACTCTTCTGGCGACGAAGTGCTGAGGTGCATCGCCAAGGCAATCAAGGGGCAGTTGCGCAATATCGACCGGATTTTCCGCTATGGCGGGGAAGAGTTTCTGGTTCTGCTCTCCAACACCGACCGCGAAGCGGCGGGGCTGATCGGCGAGCGACTGCGCAAGTCCGCCCGGGAAGTGGCTTATCCGATGCTGGACCACAGCCTGGAACTGACCATCAGCCTGGGCTGCTCTACCCTGCTGCCGGCGGAGTCCGCCGACAGCCTGTTGCGCCGCGCCGACAGCGCGCTCTATGTAGCCAAGCGCGAAGGTCGCAATCGGCTGGCGATGGCGAGCTAGTGTCAGCTCTCCAGCTCAGCGACCCGCGCACGAGGCGCTTTGGCCTTATCCAGCTGCATGCAGTGTTCTAGAAACAGGTACATGTAGTCATAGCTTTTGGTCACCGCCTGGCGCAGCTCGGTTTGCAGCTGCTGGCTGGGATTATTACCCGCCAGGGTGCAGATAATCTCCAGCGCCTCCCAGGGATGAGAGTCATCGTACTGGGCATGCATCTTCAGCCACTTCATGGCGCGTTTACGGGATTCCTCGGGAAATGCCTCGGCATAGGCACCGCTGGAACAGACCACCGCTGACCACTCCCCGGTAGCGCCTTCAATGGCGTAGTTGGTGGCGGCGATCCCCACCACCAATGAGTCAGACGAACTGGTGTGCCAGCACCAATGGCTCAAGGCATGCAGCTCAGGGGAAACGTGCTGCGCCTTGAGATCGTCAAGGCTCACGCCATGGGCCTCACTCCAATTGACCCAGTAGTCGGCATGGTTGAGCTCGACACGAATATTGCGCATCAACCAGCGTCGCGCCATGTCTTCACCGGGATGACGGGCGAAGCGGGTCTTGGCCAGGCTGTTGGCCATGTAGATCGCAAACTGCTCAACCACCGGCCAGCCGCCAACGAGATAATGACGCATGATTTTCGGGCTCAAACGTCCATCGCGCATGCGCTGATACAACTCATGTTCGACGACCCTTGCCTTGGCGAAACTGCAATCCTTGATCAACTGCTGTGCCCAAGCCGGATAACTGCTGGCTTCCATGAGCGGACCTGTCCTGCTGAAAGTATCGATCACTGTGTAGCTCCTTTTGTTTAGTGACTGGCTCAGCGAAATGTTCCTGGCGTGCTGAATAAGAGTGGGATGGCCCGAGCGGGCCGCGGGTGCAGACTTTCACAGGTAAAAGGCTGGGGGCGCTCGATCAGATAGCCCTGGGCGTAATCAACGCCGATTTCCCTCAGCGCCAGTTCGATCTGTGGCGTCTCGACAAACTCGGCGATGGTGCGCTTGCCCATAACATGGCCGATGTGGTTGATGACTTCAACCATGGCCCGGTTGATCGGGTTGTCGAGCATGTCCAGAACAAAGCCGCCGTCGATCTTCAGGTAGTCCACAGGCAAATGCTTCAGGTAGGCGAAAGACGACATGCCGGCGCAAAAGTCATCCAGAGAGAACTGGCAACCCAGGGCCTTCAACTCGTTGATAAAACGAATCGCGCTGCCCAGATTGGAAATCGCACTGGTTTCAGTGATTTCGAAACAGATCAGCGAGGGAGGGATCGCGAAGGCTTTGAACTGCTGCTTGATGTAGTCCAGAAACGCCTCGTCGCCAATGCTCGACCCGGACAGATTGATTGCACACACCGCCATCGGCCCCCGGTGGCGATCCTCCTCGATGCAACGGGCAACAACGCTGAACACGTTCCTGACTACCCAGCGATCAATCGAGGTCATCAGCCCATAGCGCTCGGCAGCGGGGATGAAACTGTCCGGCAGAATGATCTGGCCACCTTCATCGTGCAGCCGGATAAGGATCTCGATATGGCCGCCGTCGTGTTCACCCTTGGACCCCAGGGGCGCGATCTGCTGGGCGTACAGACAGAAACGGTTTTCGTCCAGAGCGACATGCAAGCGCTGAATCCAGGCCATTTCGCCAAAGCGCACTGACACTTCAGAATCGTCCGCATGGTAGACCTGCACGCGGTTGCGGCCCTTTTCCTTGGCCATGTAGCAGGCCATGTCCGCCGAACGCAGGGACGCTTCCAGGGTGGTAGGCACTTGGGAGATATGCACCAGGCCCACGCTGACGGTGCTGACGAACGGCCTGCCCTTCCAGACAAAATTCAGGCTCTGGATCGTCTGTCGCAGGCCATTGGCGATATTTTCAGCGACGTCTGGCGGGCAGTGTTCCAGCAGGATGCCAAATTCGTCACCGCCCAGCCGCGCCAGGGTATCGCCTTCGCGCAGGCCCTGTTGCAGCAACGTGCAGATATGGCGCAGCAGCTCATCACCCGCCGCATGCCCGCTGGTGTCGTTGACGAGCTTGAACTGGTCCAGATCCAGGTACATGACCGAATGCTGGCTGGGCTGGCGCGCCAGCTCGTTCAGCGCCAGCTCCAGGCGATATTCGAACTCCCTGCGGTTGGCCAGCCCGGTCAAGGCATCATGGGTCGCCTGCCAGGACAGATTGGCAATGTACTGCCGCTCCTGAGTCATGTCGTGGAGCACCAGCACCGTGCCGCTGACTTTGCCATCGGTAAAAATCGGCGACCCGACCAGCGCCACGCAAACCGTGCTGCCATCCAGGCGCTGAATCAGCTTGGAGTGTTCACTGCTGCCACTGAGCTTGCCGCTGAGAATGTGCTCGATCAGGGTCGAGCTGTCTTTCTGGTCGTTTTCATCCAGCAGATTGAAAAGCGCAGCCAGCGGCAGCCCGCTGGCCTGATGGTTTTTCCAGTGAGTGAGATTCTCGGCGGCCGGGTTCATGTAAACGATGGAGCCCTCGACATCCGTGGTAATCACCCCGTCGCCGATGGAAGCGAGAGTGACCTGCGCGCGCTCCTTCTCGACCTGCAGGGCATCGGCAAACGCGTGCCGTTGCTCCAGAAGTTTGTGGGTGCGCAACAACGCCAGCAGAATCAGCACCACCGCGGTCGCCAGGTTGACCACCAGCAACAGCCGAAGGATACCTCGTGACCCCTCACCCAATGCATCACTGAATGCCCGTGCGGCGGGTGTCACGCTTTCATTGAGGGCCGTGATCTGCTCACTCCAGCGATCCATGTCAGCATCGCTTGCCAGGCCGGCAGTGATACCCGCATGCATCTGCCGGGCGACCTCATCGAGCTGCAACAGAAACGCATCACCGACCTTCCACTGGTCGATGGCCTTTTTCATGTAATCGAATTCACGAAAATTCAGATACAGCCAGATGATGCTCGCCGCATCGTCCGGATGATTGCCACCCTGCAGAATGCCCTGGCGAGCCAGCTCACGATCCGGCTTGGGTTGTTCCAGCGCCATGCGCAACGTGTGCCCACCCTTGGGCACCGCGATGGCTTGCTCGTAACGCCGATAATCTTCTTCGTTACGATCGCTGGCGTATTGGTTGAGGTAGTAGATGGCGTCTTTCTGGCCTTTTGACCACAGACTCTCCCCCGCGACGTAGCTGCGCACTGCCGACAGCATGTAAAGACTGACGCATCCCAGCAGGGCCTGAAACAGCGCAACGGCAATAAAAGGCCAGACAATGCCCAAAAGGCGGGGCTTTCCGAGGATCCGCTTTTGCTTCATGGGTTCCCTTTCATAAGCGATGCCAGATACTCAACAAGCCGCCGGATCAGAAATCGTCCTGACCTCAGCCTAGGTCAAATCCATAAACGCGAGCGTGCATTGTTCTCAAATTTGAGCACGCTACCGCCCCGCATGGCCAAGATGCGGAGTGCAGGCAAAGCAAAGAAAGTACAAGAGTGTGAAACAGCTGAAACAAAGCTGTTAACAGGATGATACCTATTACCAAGAAAGACGTTAAAAGCAGTCTTGGCAAGGTCGCGGACCAATTAAATGTCCAAAAGCGCTAAATGTGCTGCAGGTGACCATAGAGTTTTGCGTAAAGCCCGCCATCGGCAATCAATTGCTGATGATCGCCCTGCTCTGCAATCTTTCCGTCATCGAACACCAGCACCCGATCGGCCTGTTTAACGGCTGACAGGCGATGGGCAATGATCAGCGTGGTACGACCATCGAGGAACCGCGCCAAGGCCTGATGCAGGCTGTATTCAGTCGCGGCATCCAGCGCGGAAGTGGCTTCATCGAGAATCACCACTCGCGGGTCGGCCAGCACCATCCGGGCAATCGCCAGACGCTGGCGCTGACCACCTGACAAACGCACGCCCGAACGGCCGACGACGCTGTCCAGCCCTTGCGGCAAGGCCCGAACGGTGGACTCAAGCTGGGCGATTTCCAGGGCTCGCCAACAGGCATCATCACCGCGCTCGCGGCCCATGGTCAGGTTGGCGCGCACGGTATCGTTGAACAAAGCCGGGTGTTGCAACACCACCGAGACATTTTCCCGGATGGTCTCCAGGCCGATTTCCTGCTGGCTCGCGCCACCAAAATGAATCGTCCCGGCCTGCGCGGTGTACAGGCCCAACAACAGCTGCACCAGGGTGCTCTTGCCGCCACCACTGGCCCCGACAATCGCAACTTTTTCACCGGGCGCGATGCTCAGGTTCATCTGATCAAGGATGTTGTCTTCGCCGTAGCCAAAGGTCAGGCCACGGATTTCGATCCCGACGGTTTTCTGCCCGGCAAAAGGATCAACCCCGCCGCGATACTGCGGTTCATCGGCACGGGACAGCAGCTCGTTGATCCGGGTCAGCGCGCCACCTGCGGCGTAATACGCATATTGCAGATTGAGTAGCTGCTCCACCGGCCCGATCATGAACCACAGGTAACTGAACACCGCGAGCATCTGGCCAATCGACAGATCGGAGAACAGCACCGTGAGCATGGCGGCGGCACGAAATACATCGATGCCAAACTGAAACAGCAAGCCGCTGGCACGGTTCGAGGCATCGCTTTTCCACTGGGATGAAATCGCGTAGTCGCGCACTTCACGAGCGCGCACGCCGAGGCGGCCGAGGAAATAACCCTGTCGGTTACCCGCGCGAACTTCCTGAATCGAATCCAGGGTTTCGGTCAACGCCTGGGTGAAACGCGAGGTGCTGTCGTTTTCCTGCTTTTTCAGGTGTTTGACCCGCTTGCCCAACTGCACCGTGGCGTAGATCACCAGCGGGTTGAACAGCAGAATCAGCAGCGCCAGCTTCCAGTGCATCCACATCAGGATCGAAGCGGTGCCGGTCAGGGTGAGCATCGCCACCAGAAAGCGGCTGAGGGTGTCGCCAATAAACTTGTCCAGGGTGTCCAGATCGGTGACCAGATGGGTCGTCACCGTACCGCCGCCCAGGCTTTCATATTCCCCCAGGGAAATACGCTTGAGGCGCTCGATCAGGCGAATACGCACGCGGTAGACAACGTCCTTGGACAACCGGGCGAACAGCTTGGCCTGTATGACGTTGAACACCAGCGCGCCGATACGCAGGGTGAAGGTCAGCAACAGCATCAGGCCGATGTAACCGGCGGGCTTTTGCAGCGCGTCCGGCAACAGGTGGTTCATGAATTTCAGCGCGGCATCGCCATGACCCAGCAGGACTTCATCCACCAGCAACGGCAGCAGCAGCGGAATCGGTACCGTGCAGAGCGTCGCCAGCACAGCAACACCATTGGCAATCCACAGCGCTTTTTTATGACGCGAAGCCAGACGCCGAATCTCGGCCCAGCTCAATCGGTTGAAGACAGCGCCCGATTTTTCACTCATGTCGCTTGAAGGCTCAGGCACTCGCATTACGCTCCAGCCAGCGACCAAGCAACGGCGCCAGAGCATCCAGAGGCTGGTAGCCATTGGTCAGCAGTGCCAGTTGACCATCCCGTTCGGCCAGCAAGGTCGGAAAACCGGCGATGCCCAGATCCTGCACCCAGGCAAAATCCGCCTGGGTCGCAGCCAGCTGGGCAGCACTGTCGAAGGCTGCGGCAAACTCGATACGCGGCAAACCCGCCTGTTCGGCTAGTTCAGCCAGCACCGAGGCCTTGGTGACGTCGCGGCCATCGACGTAAAACGCCTGCTGAATCAGGCGCACCAGCTTCCAGGAAAACTCCGCATCCAGCTGCTGCGCGGCCACGATCGCCCGGCACGCGGGCTCGGTGTCGTAGACAAAACCGTCGGGCAAGGCGCCTTCAAAACGGAATGTCTGGCCAGTGGTTTCTGCCACGGCCTGCCAATGTTCAAGGATGTAGCGCCGCTTGGAAGGGTCCAGCGCCGCGCCGCTCCCAGTGCGCAGACCGCCCATCACCAGATGCACACCCACACCACTGGCCTGCGCCTGTTCGACCAGTGCTTGTGCCACATCGGCAAAGCCCCAGCACCAGGAGCACATGGGGTCCATTACATAGAGCAGGCGCGCGGACATGGATCAGGCCTCGTCTGGCTGGTGGTCTTGCAAGCTGTTTTCCAAGCGATCTTCCAACCGATAGTTGCGACCAATCGGGTGTGGCTGATTACGTGCCTTGGCCAGATCAATCTGCTTCTGCCGATCAATCGCACTGCGGCGGGTCTTCTCGCTCAGGGTGTCCCAGCAATGCGGGCAGCTGACGCCTGGCGTGTAATGCTCGCTGGCTCGGTCCTCAGCGCTGATCGGCGTGCGGCACGCATGACATTGATCGTAGTCGCCCTCGGTCAAGTCGTGACGCACCGTGACGCGATTGTCGAACACGAAACAATCGCCGCGCCACAGGCTTTCGTCCTGCGGGACTTCTTCCAAGTACTTGAGAATCCCGCCCTTGAGGTGGAACACCTCGCCATAGCCTTCGCCCAGCATGTAGCTCGAAGCCTTCTCGCAACGGATGCCGCCGGTGCAGAACATGGCAACTTTCTTGTGCACGTCGGGGTTGAAGTTGGCTTTGACGTATTCCGGGAATTCACGAAAGGTCGTGGTTTTGGGATCGATAGCACCTTCGAAAGTGCCGATGGAGACCTCGTAATCGTTACGGGTGTCGATCACCAGGACTTCCGGGTCGCTGATGATGGCGTTCCAGTCCTTGGGATCAACATAGGTGCCGACTGCCTTGTTCGGGTCGACGCCTTCAACGCCCAGGGTGACGATTTCTTTTTTGAGTTTGACCTTGGTGCGATAGAACGGCTGCTCGTCGCAGTACGACTCTTTGTGATCGATGTCGATCATGCGCGGGTCTTTTTTCAGCCAGGCCAGCAGGCCGTCGATGCCTTCGCGGCTGCCGGAGACCGTGCCGTTGATGCCTTCGTCGGCGATTAGCAAGGTGCCTTTGACGCCGTTGTCGACCATCGCCTGGAGCAGTGGCTCACGCAGGTCGACGTAGTCGCTGAGGGTGACGAATTTGTATAGCGCCGCTACGACGATCGGTTGATTGATCGGCTGCTGTGTCATGTGTTTCTCCAGGTGGCGACCCTCGCAAAGGGCCTACCGGATGTTGAGAGTTCAGTAAAAAAGCGCCGGGTGTGCGGCGTGGGGGCGGATTCTAGCAAAAATGGGGGGTGGGGATAAGGGCGTTGGGCTTCGCCTTTTCTGTGTACATATCCGTTGCTGCGGTAACGGCTGCTTATGGTTGCGCCCTTACGGCGCCTCACTTTTGAAGCCCAAAAGTAAGCAAAAGGCTCTTGCCCCACCACTCGGCACCTCGCCTAGGCTCGGTGTCCCCGTAATCCGACATTGATTCGGGGGGCCGCCGCCAACGGCCATCCATGGCCTAGGGCGGCTAAACCGGCATCCTTGCCGGTTTACCCCCCAAATCAATATCGGATTACGGCCAGCGTGGTTTGACGGGGCGCCTAAGATCAAAAGCCAAATCAAAAGCCCAATCAAAAGCCCAATCAAAAGCTCGCGAGGCGGCCTGAAAGCCGACCTGTTTTGTGACCTTACCGCGCTGTATTTGTTGTCTGCCCCACTGCCTTCGCGAGCAAGCTCGCTCCTACGGAATCGGTGATCTGTTGGAGCGAGGCTTGCCCGCGAATCAGGCGCTGCGGTGTATCAGAAAGACCCACATCCCCTAAGTGGGACCGGCTTTAGCCGGGAAGAGGCCGGGACATGCGCTGCATAGGCGGCGCCTGAAATGCCGCCTTCCCGGCTAAAGCCGGTCCCACAAGAGGGGCATTGCAGGCCAACATAGAATCTCTCACATAGATCGCATTCCACCCGGAGCGCGCTTGCCCGCGATGAACGATGATGCGGTATTACTGACAAACCGAGGCGCCTGATTCGCGGGCGAGCCTCGCTCCAACGAGTACCGCATATTCTGTGGGAGCGGTGCTTGCCCGCGATGCAGGCGCTGCGGTACATCAGACAGACCCACACTCCCATGTGGGACCGGCTTTAGCCGGGAAGAGGCCGGGACATGCGCTGCATATGCGGCGCCTGAAATGCCGCCTTCCCGGCTAAAGCCGGTCCCACTAGTGAAGTGCATTGCAGGCCAACATAAAATGCCCCACTGGTCCGTGATCGCGCGAAGGAACGCGGTATGAACACAGATCAGGCTGGCTTTAAGGCCGCCTCGCTAACGTGCTTTTGATCTTGATCTTGATCTTGCTTTTGATCTTAAGCGCCCCGTCAAACCACGCTGGCCGTAATTCGATATTGATTCGGCGAGCAAACCGGCAAGGATGCCGGTTTAGCCGCGCTGGGCCAGGGATGGCCCTTCGCGGCGGCCCGCCGAATCAATGTCGGATTACGGGCATGCCGAGCCTAGGCGAGGGACCGAGTGGTGGGGCAAGAGCGTTTTGCTTAC
>NZ_UUOC01000015.1 GCF_900590755.1 Pseudomonas viridiflava
GTGTGGTGGTGCTCAGGCTGAGGGTGCTGCTGTCGCCACTGCCTGCGGCTTCGTCAGTGACTTGAGTGGTCACGCTGGTCGTGCCCAGCACCAGGTTTTCGAAACTGCCGCCGCTTGGAGTGCCCAGAGTCAGGACTACCGGCGGATTACTGCCGGTAGTGGCGTTATCTGGCAGGGTCAGGGTAAACGGAGTGGTGCTGCTGCCTGCTGCCACCGTAACGTCGATTGAGCCTTTGAAACCGGCGCCGTCGTCGTAGTTGACGGTCACGGTCATGGCCGTTTTCGCCGGGTTGCTGAGGTTCAGCGCGTAGTTGGCGATGCTGCCTTCTGCGCCGGAGGGCGTGGAAGTGCTCAGGCTCAACGTGGTGCTGTCGCCGCTGCCGATTGCCTCGTCAGTGACTTGAGTGGTCACGCTGGTTGTGCCGAGCACCAGGTTT
>NZ_UUOC01000025.1 GCF_900590755.1 Pseudomonas viridiflava
GTTAAAGAGCGGTTGGTTGATTCTTTCGTCTCAACCGAGGCGCGCATTCTACAGCAGCCTCTGTATCTGTCAAGCGGTTATTTTAAGAAGTTTTCCAAGTTTCCTTATCAACTTCAACCACTTGCGCCTCGATCAACATCACGTTGCTCGTTAGCGGGAGGCGAATTCTACAGCGTTACAACCTGCTGTCAACCACCTTTTTTCACCGCTTTCGATCAACTTCATCGAAGCCTCTTCTTCGCTATCTGAACCGTCCAACCCATTGATTATCAAGGAGTTTTTCGTTCTGTCTGCGCCAGAAGAGGTGCGAATTATAGAGAGATTCAGAAGCCCGTCAACCATTAAATTGAACTTTCCGCAAAAAGCGTTATAAGCCGCCGCAAACCCTTCTATCTATATAGAAGAGATATGAGCCATGAGCAATATATTGCTCAACCGCCCAATCTTCCGCATCATAGCGCCCTTACCCGATCTACCTGCCGACTGCGGACCCAGACCCAATGACCACCCACCCACGCCCCATAACGTCCATTCTGTTTCCGATCGGGTTGTTGCTGATTGCTATGGCGTCCATCCAGACAGGCGCCTCTCTGGCGAAAACGCTGTTCCCCTTGGTAGGCGCGCAAGGCACGACATCCTTAAGGCTCATATTTGCCAGCATTATCCTGCTTCTGGTGCTCAAACCCTGGCGTGCCCGCTTCACGGCCAAGTCCTTACGTACCGTATTTATCTATGGCATTGCCTTGGGAGGGATGAATTTCCTTTTCTATATGTCACTACGCAGCGTCCCTCTGGGGATTGCCGTTGCACTGGAGTTCACAGGGCCGCTGGCCGTTGCTCTTTTCTCGTCCCGCAAGCCGCTGGACTTCGTCTGGATCGCCCTCGCTGCAGTCGGGTTGCTCCTGCTCATACCTATAGGGCAGGAAAACGCCAACCTGGATTTGACTGGAGTTGCCTATGCCTTGGGGGCTGGTGTCTGCTGGGCAGCTTATATCCTGTTCGGGCAAAAGGCTGGCGAGGATAACGGCATTCAGACTGCAGCTTTGGGAGTTCTAATCGCTGCAATCTTCATTGCACCCATTGGCGTGGTCCACGCGGGTTCGGCGCTTTGGGATATAAGCCTGGTACCCACCGCCATTGCCGTAGCTGTCCTGTCCACTGCCCTCCCCTATAGCCTGGAGATGGTGGCTTTGACCCGCATGCCCGCCCGCACCTTTGGCACGCTGGCCAGTATCGAACCGGCTTTCGGCGCACTCTCGGGCATCCTGTTTCTGGGTGAGCATCTGAGCCTCATTCAATGGCTGGCAATCAGCGCAATTATCATGGCTTCAGCAGGCGCGACCCTTACAGCACGGCGCGAAAACGCGCAATTGATACCTGCAGATTGACCACTGTTTCACTCAGATGTGAGATGTCACTAGCATTTGTAACGTCGTTGAGCCATGTTTAGGGCTTGGCGACGCTTGAAACGGATTTTCGAATCTGGCACGAGTGTCGAGTCAGGTTGCTGAGCAATACATTCGAGCGAGCATATGGCTTTGGATAATTGCCAGGGTAAGGAAGGGAATGAAGTACATTTTTATAGCGCTGATGGCCGTGATAGTTGCAGGCTGCGCAGCCACATCAAAGCCCGTCAAACAGGGCAAGCGTGGAATTCATATCAACTGTTCCGGACTTTCCTCGTCATGGGACCAGTGCTACCAGATGGCGACTGACTCTTGCGTATCAAAAAACTACCGGGTTATCGCCAAGTCGGGTGATGCGGTGGAAGATCCGGGGGACTACCCTTTCGGACTGAACCCCGCGGGCTACACCAGCCGCAGTATGATCATCATTTGCAAGAAACCGGTTAATCCTTGATAAAGCAGCGGCGGAACGGGCTTCATTGCACGCCCGCCAGATGCGCGTCGTCAGATGGCGACGGTTCGGGTACGCAGCCACAGTAATGCCGCCCCCTGCAACAGAGGGCTCAGACGCTGATTCACCTGCGCATGGTAGTTGTTGAGCCACTCACGCTCGTCGGCGGTCAATGCATCTACTATCAGGCATCGCGTATCGATCGGGCACAGGGTCAGTGTTTCGAACTCGAGGAATTCCCCGAACTCGGTTTTGCCTGCCTCACGGTTTATCACCAGGTTTTCGATGCGAACGCCCCAGCGTCCCGGCCGATACGTGCCAGGCTCGATAGAAGTGATCATCCCCGCCTGCATGGCAGTCTGTGGCGTGGCAGGTGCCTGATAGGCGATGACCTGCGGCCCTTCATGCACATTCAGAAAGTAACCGACGCCGTGGCCGGTCCCGTGACCGTAGTTAACGCCGTCAGCCCAGATAGGCGCACGGGCGATGGCGTCGAGCAGCGGTGAAAGAATCCCTTTCGGAAAACGAGCGCGTGACAGCGCGATTACTCCCTTCAGAACCCTCGTACAGTCAGCCTTCTGCTCAGCACTTGGAGTGCCGATGGGTACCATCCGGGTAATGTCTGTTGTGCCTCCCAGGTATTGACCACCCGAATCGATCAGCAACAGGCCGTCACCCTCGATCTGCGCATACTCCTGTTCTGTCGCCCGATAATGCGGCATGGCGCCATTGCCATTGAAACCGGCAATGGTGGCGAAGCTTGGGGAGATATAACCAGGACGCCGCTGCCGCGCCTGCCCCAGCTTTTCATCAATGGTCAGCTCGCTCACCGGCTCATTGCCCAGCGCCGAATCGAGCCAGCAGAAGAATTCGCACAGCGCGGCGCCGTCCTGCTCCATGGCCTGGCGAATGTGCGCAGTGTCCGATTCTGTTTTTCGGGACTTGAACAGCGTGGTCGGATTCAACCCTTCAACCAGCGAGACTTCGGCATCAAGGTAGTCGAGAAGGCCGCAGGTCACGCGCGCCGGGTCAATCAGCAGGCGACCGTCTTTGGGAACTTCACGCAGCGCTACGCCAATCTGGGTGTATTCGAGCAATGTGATGCCATCCTGCTCAAGGCTCTGGCGAACCCGAGCATCAATCTTTTTCGAATCGACGAACAGGGAAACGCTTTCAGGCCCGATCAAGGCAAAGGAAATAAATACCGGATTGTAGGAAACGTCAGCACCGCGCAGATTGAACAGCCAGGCGATGTCATCCAGGGTGGCAATGAAATGCCAGTCGGCACCGCGCTCGGTGATGACCTGACGCAGACGCGCGAGCTTCTCGACGCGCCCGACAGACGCCTGGGGTGGGAGATGCTCATAGACCAGATTGGTCGGCAGCGCCGGGCGGTCATGCCAAAGCTCGGTGAGCAGGTCCAGGTCGGTACGAAGCCGAGCGCCGCATTCGTAAAGTTTGCTGGCCAATGTTCGGGACGAAGCGACTGCCAATACCGCCCCATCAACAGCTACGACCGTGTCAGCCTTGGCCTGTTCGGCGAGCCATTCCAGCGGTCCCTGCTGGCCCGGCTGGAGTTTGACCAATTCGATACCGCTGCCTGCCAGTTCTTTGGTGGCCTGCTCCCAATAGCGGCTATCGGCCCAGACACCGGCAAAGCTCTGAGTGATGATCAGCGTTCCCACTGAGCCATGAAAACCGGACAACCATTGCCGCCCCTGCCAATACCCAGGCAAGTACTCCGAAAGGTGGGGATCAGCCGAAGGTACCAGGTAAGCATCGATTCCCTCCCGGCTCATCAAGGCCCGCGTTTGCGCGAGGCGTTGCGCGACTGCAGCGCTGGTATCCGATTGCTTGCTCATTGGTTCTCCTGCTGACCCGAAAATTTGACCTGTCACGGGGCAGATAATGGAGCACCTGTCAGGACTGAGCAACCGCCCAGAACGCTGGCTGCACTCGGGCGGCCTTGATCAGGCGGGCAGCGCGGTCGATATCGTCCTCGCTGGTGAAGCGTCCGAGACTTAAACGAATGGTCTGGCTCGCGGCCTGAGCGTCATGCCCCAAGGCCAGTAAAACATGGGAAGGGGCATTTTTTGCCGAGTTGCAGGCTGACGTGGAAGAGAACGCAATGCCCTGCCCCAAAACATTGAGATCCAGGTCGTTGCTGTCAAAGGTCAGGCTGAGGGTATGCGCAATACGCTGATGCGGATCACCATTGATGCGCAATCGGGGAATATCGGCCAACAGGGTACAAAGCCGTTGATTCAACTGCCGGGTCTTTTCGCACTCTTCCTCGAACACATCCTGAGCCAGTGCAAACGCGGCCCCCATGCCGACAATCTGGTGGGTCGCCAGGGTCCCGGAGCGCAACCCGTTCTCATGACCACCGCCGTGGATCTGAGCCGCAATCTGATGCTCGGCTCTTGGGCCGACATATAAAGCACCAATGCCTTTAGGTCCGTAGATTTTATGTGCCGAGAATGACATCAGATCCACTGCCAGTTCGGTGAGATCAATCTTCACCTTGCCGGCCCCTTGTGCGGCGTCGACATGGAACAACGCACCGTGCTCGCGTACGTGCTGGCCAATGCGGGCTATGTCGTTGAGCGTACCCAGCTCGTTATTGACGAGCATCAGTGACACCAGAAACGTGTCTTCGCGCAGCGCGCCCAGAACCGCCTCGGCAGCAATCAGGCCATTGGCATCCGGCGCCAGATAAGTCACCTCCACGCCAGCCTCGTGCAATTGCTGGGCAGTGTCGAGAATGGCCTTGTGTTCGATCTGGCTGGTGATGATGTGGCCAGCGGTACGACCGTGACGCTGAGCATAGTTTTGAGCAACGCCCTTCAGGGCCAGGTTGTTCGACTCTGTAGCACCCGAGGTCCAGATAATCTGTTGCGCCTGAGCGCCCACCAATGTGGCGACTTGCAGCCGCGCAATATCAACAGCAGACCTGGCCTGACGGCCGTAGCCGTGGGAGCTGGACGCCGGGTTACCGAAATTGCCCGAGCGACCCATGCATTGCACCATCACTTCAATGACACGCTCATCAACGGGAGTCGTAGCCGCGTAGTCGAAATACAGCGCAAGATTTTTCATGAACGTCACCTCGAAATGCACAGCGCGGACTGCCGAGCTGTTTGCGTAATGCGCGTCGCGTTTGCTGCGACATGAAGATCAAAACCATGAAGGGCATCATGCATCAAACCACATAGATCAAAAAGGCATTAATTATTATTTATATATTCGATATAGATATATCACCTTCAATGCATCGCCAGCTTGAGCCGACGCTTACGAGCCGTGCCCTCTCCATTCGTAAACGGTTGAAAGCAGCGTAATCGCCTTCAATCGGAGTGAATACAAGACCCTTGACCCATTCCTCCTGCTCGGTGCCCGGATGAGATGTTCCGCCGATTTCTACCCCGCTAGGGGTGACAAACTAATGACTGCCGCATTTACCAACTTCAGACAAAACACAGGTTCAACAAGACAACTAGTTAACTCCAGAACAGTGACTAACTTCTGGCGTTAAAAAAACGACTCGGGCACGTGACAACAGTGATTTCAGCCTGCTGTAAAAGCGCCCAAAATCTGTCACCGCACCAGAGCAGTGCGCGTGATGTTTTTTTGACTTCTTTAATAATCAATTACTTACATATCAACAAAAGCCGCTTATCAAAAATTTAACAGAATGTTGACGAAATAATTTGACAGAAAGCTTCCCCCCAACGATATATATGCGTGTCAGACATTTCCCAGCCCGTGCAGCACTGCCACAGAGCAATGCGCCGGAACTGTTTGACCAACACACCCTTGCTCTGCCCAAGACGTTAGTTATCTGTACGACGCGTTATTAGCGCCGGTGCACGTCTTTTTATTCATCTAAAACAAGCTTATTGCTGAGTTCGCTCGGTGTGGCGGTAGCGTGGTCTGCGGTCAGCGCTGCGATTGAATCTTAAGAAGTTGTCTGCGCATCTGAATCGGTGGATTCGGGCGGTAGCGTGGCGAAACGAGTGTTGAGCCCAAGGGAGTCAGGCCCAATCGCCCGCCCCGGGGCTTGTCCTTCAAGCCAACAAGGATGTGTACCGATGCCAGCTTCATTCGACATGACCGCGCAGCAGATCAAAAGCATGGCCGACGACATCAATGCGTCAGGCTTCACGCAACTGAGCGGCGCGCTCAGCCCGGTCGAGTTACAACAACTGCGCACCTACACCCAAGCCCAGGCGCAACTGCATCAGGGTGAATACTTTGCCCATCACGGCGAAAAGTCGCTGGCCGGTTGCCCACTGTCGGCCATCTGGGACGACCCAAGCTTCAAACAGATGCTCGCCAGTCTGTACCGTCAGGGCTTCGGCGCAGAGCCGACCAGCCAGCAGATCTTCCCGGTGTTGCGCTGTGTTCAGGGCAACCAGGGGCAGCGCGAATCAAACAGTTTCCATTTTGATGCCAGCCTGGTGACGGTGCTGGTGCCCATTTTCATCCCGTCGGAAGGCGAGTTGCGCGGCGACTTGATGTTGTTCTCCAACCTTCGCAAGGCGCATCGCAACGTACTGTTCAATGTCCTGCAAAAGGCCTTCGTGCAGAACGGCTTCATTCGCAAGCTGATGGTCATGGGGATCAAAAAAGGCTGGCTGAAACCCAGAACACTGACGCTTGCCCCAGGAGACATCTACCTGTTCTGGGGTTATCGCACCTTGCATGCCAATCAGGCGTGTAGCCCTGACGTCACACGGGCCACGGCGATCTTTCACTTTGGCGACCCCCACGCGGGCAGCCTGAGCACCCGGCTGATTCTGCAGTTGAATCAGCGTCGGGCCCGACGCGCCAGCCAGCGAGCCGGCGCCGGTCCCTCGCAACCCACACCGATGTAACCCAGACGCTTCTCCCAGTACACCGCGTTCAACGTCAAACATGGAGGCTTCGATGATCAACGTAACCAAATCTTACCTGGGTGATATCGACAGGTTCAAAAAGTACGTAGAAGGCATTTATGCCCGCGGCTGGCTGACCAATCACGGGCCGTTGGTGACCGAACTGGAAGAGCGCCTGAAGGATTATCTGGGCGTCAAACACATCATTCTGACCAACAATGGCACCCTGGCCCTGCAAGTTGCCTATCGCGCGCTGAACCTGAGCGGCAGCGCCGTGACCACACCGTTCAGTTTTGTGGCCACCAGCAGCACTTTGCAATGGGAAGGCATCCGCCCCGTATTCGCGGACATAGACCCCAACACCTGGAACATTTCACCCGAGCACATTGAAAGCCGTATTCAGGCCGATACCACGGCGATCGTCGGCACCCATGTGTTCGGCAACCCTTGTGCTGTCGAACGTATCGAACAGATCGCCCAGCAACACAAGCTGAAAGTGGTCTACGACGGTGCCCATGCGTTCGCCGTGCGCCATGCTGGCCAGTCGGTTCTCAACTGGGGCGATGTCAGCACCCTGAGCTTCCATGCCACCAAGCTGTTCCACACCATCGAAGGCGGCGCGATCATCACCAATGATGAGGAAATCGCCAAGCGCGCGTTCCTGCTCTGCAATTTCGGTATCGCCGACGTGGACAAAATCGACGGCATTGGCATCAACGCCAAGCTCAACGAGTTTTCCGCAGCCATGGGCCTGTGCATTCTTGACGATATCGAGAACATTCTCGAAGAGCGTGCTGAAATCGCCTACCGCTACACCTCCCGGCTGGAAAATTATCTCGACCTGCAACAGGCCGAGGCCGACAGCCAGCTCAATAACAGCTACTACCCGGTTGCCCTGCGTGACGAGCAACAGTTGCTGAGCGTGCGCACGGCGCTGAACCATCGGGACATCAATCCTCGGCGCTACTTCTATCCGTCACTGGACACCCTGGAATACCTGCAACCGCAAGTTGCGCAAGTGCAATCGCGAGCCTTGAGCGAACGTGTGCTGTGCCTGCCGATCTACCCGGGCTTGCAGAAACACGACCAGGACAAAGTGATCAACACCCTGATCGAACAGTGCAGCATCAGCGATGTGCGCTACGTAAGCCCTGCCATCGCTCAGGCCGTTTAAGCCCATGCATAAGAAAAGCTCAGTGATCCGCAACACCGCCTTGAGCTATGCCGGTCAGGCATATGTTCTGCTGGTGGGGATTCTGATCATGCCGTTTTACCTCGGCCATTTGGGTGCCGAAGCGTATGGCCTGATCGGGTTCTTCGCGGTGATGCAGGCCTGGCTGCAATTGCTTGACGCGGGCATGTCTCCCAGCCTGGTGCGCGCCGTCGCACACCAGCAGGGTACGCTTGCCAGCGAGCGCAGCACGGGGCAAATGCTGCGCTCGTTCGAGATTATTTTCCTGCCTCTGGCCGTGCTGTGCTGCGTCGCGATTTATCTGAGTAGCCCATGGATCGCCGTGCAGTGGCTGAACGCCAAAGCGCTGCAACCACAGACCTTGATCCACTGCATCAGCCTGATGGGGCTGGTGATTGCCCTGCGGCTGTATGCAACGCTTTATAAAAGCGGCATTCAGGGTCTGGAACAACATGCCTGGCTCAACGTCGCCAACATCATCATCGCGACCTTGCGTTATTTCGGCGGTTTATTGCTGGTCGCCCAATACTCCCAGGACCCTGTGGATTTTTTCGCCTTCCAGGTGCTGGTTGGGCTGGTTGAAACCCTGATCTTCGCTGGCCGTGCCTGGCAACAAATGCCCACGCCTCACTGGCTGACAGGGTTCAACTGGGCACTGGTCAAGCCGATCCTGCCATTTGCCGCGAGCATGTCTCTGACCGCGGTGTTGTGGATCGTCCTGACGCAGATGGACAAAGTGCTGCTGTCCGAACTGCTGCCGCTGGATCAATACGGCTACTTCTCCCTGGTGACCTTGATTACCACCGGGATCATGACGCTCAGCAACCCCTTGGCGCAGACCCTGCTGCCGCGTCTGACGGTGTTGATGGCCGAGGGTCGTGAGGCTGACATGCAGGCCTTGTTCCTGGCGGCCAACCGGTTTGTCTGCACCTTTCTGTTTCCGCTGGCAGCCCTGATCGCCCTGCACGGCAAGTTTCTGATTTATGCCTGGACCGGTGACTGGAGCGCTGCGCTCTGGAGCCAGCAGATCCTCAGCTGGTATGCCCTTGGCAGCGCAATCATGGCCATGAGCGCCTTTCAGTTTTACCTGCAATACGCCCATGGGCAGATGCGCCTGCATGTCTGGTACAGCGTGATTTCCGCGCTGGTGACCGTGCCGGTGATGTTTCTCGCCATTCATTACCAAGGCGCATATGGCGCAGCACTGGCCTGGTTTGCCCTGCGCGCCGTGTCGTTCGCGCTCTGGCCGATGATCGTCCACCAGCGTCTGGCCCCCGGCCTTCACGGCCAATGGCTGCGTGACATTATTCGCATCAGCGTGATGAGCGCCGTCGGCCTGGCCATCAGCGAACCGTTGTTCCTGCTGATCGCGGGTGAAGACCGGCTCAGCGTGTTCCTGGCTCTGGCGGTCAGCGGCCTGATCACCCTGCTGGTGGTGGCTGCGAGCTACAAACCTCTGGCCCTGAGAATTTTTGTTCTGTTCAGCAAACCGAGTACATGAGCCATGGATGAAATCATGAACACCGCAGCATCCGCGACGGCCCGCCCTCCTCTGGTGAGCATCGTTTGCCCGGCCTACAACCAGGAGGCCTTCATCGCGCAAACCCTGGACAGCTTTCTGGCGCAACAAACCAGCTTCAGTTTCGAAATCCTGATCAACGACGACGCGTCAACCGACGGCACCGCGCGAATCATCGCGGATTACACCCGTCGCTATCCGACCATCATCCGGCCGTTCTATGAGTCGGTGAATCAATACCAGCATGGGCGTCCCTGCGTGCCGGGGCTGTTTGCCAAGGCACGCGGGCGCTACATCGCCTATTGCGAAGCGGACGACTACTGGACTGACCCGCGCAAATTACAGATCCAGGTGGACTTCCTGGAAAGTCACGCGGACTACGTAATCACCTATCACGACGCCATGGCCTTCGACAGCGAAGGCGAAAAAGGCATTCAGTTGCTGGGCAAGCTACGCGCCGACGCCAGCGCCCTGGAGCTGCAAAAAGCCCGGCCCATTTCGACCCTGACTGTTTGCTTCCGAAACGTGCTGACCAGCATGCCGCCAGAGCTGCTGATGCCAGTCGCGCCCCTCAATGACATGTGCTGGTGGTCATTGCTGGGTGCGTTCGGCAAAGGCAAGTTTCTCGCCGACATCAAACCGGCCGCCTATCGCGTCCATCCGGGCGGGATTTTTTCCATGCGCAGTCATCAACGCAAACTGCACATGAGCCTGCAAACCAATAGCAGCCTGGCCAACTACTACCACCGACTGGGCAACCAGGAGCTCTACGAGCACTTCGTCGAGCAGGTGTTCTGCCTGTCGCTTTCAGCACTCGGCCCGCCGCACAAGTTGCGGGCAATGATGATGGCGGTGCGCAACATGAGCATCAATCTTGGCAAGCGCCTGATGCCCCCTATCGGCAAAGGCCATGTTCAGTAACGTGCTGGTGGTCTGCGTGGGCAACATCTGCCGCAGCCCCATGGCTGAAGCAATGCTGCGCCAACGGGCGAACATGCCGGATGTGCAGATCGCCTCGGCCGGCACTCACGCCATGCAGGGTCACCCCATGGACGCGTTGGCACACGCGGTTTTGCGGATGAATCAGGTGCACAGCACGCCGCATCTTGCACGCCAGATAGACCGACAGATGTTGCACCGGTCCGAACTGATTCTGCTGATGGAAACCACACAGCTCAAAAGCGTGTTGAAGATCGCCCCGGAAGTGCGCGGCAAGACTTTTCTGATTGGCAAATGGCAACACCAGATGGAAATAGCCGACCCCTATCGGCAACCAAAATCAGCCTTTGAACAGACCTACGAGCAGCTCTCGAGATGCGTCGACGACTGGCTTCCTTATCTTCAGTCAGGAGAAACAAGATAAATGACCGCTATGAACCGTTCTTCCCTGGATTACTACCAGGACTCCCGGATCGATTTGGCAACTATCTTGCGCACATTGTTCGACCATAAACGCTTGATCATGGCGGTCGTCGGTCTGTTCGCGCTGGTGGGTGTGGCCTACGCAGTGTTGTCCACGCCGATCTACCAGGCCAACGCGATGATCCAGATCGAGCCGAAAAAAATCGGTATCGAAGGCACTCCGGAAGTGTCCAACAAACCCATGTCGGTCTCCCAGGCGACCACTGAAATAGAACTGATCAAATCCCGCGCGGTACTGGGCAAAGTGGTCGAAGACCTCAAGCTCAATATCGTCCAGGGTCCGAAATACTTCCCGGTGATCGGCCCGTACCTGAGCCGCACCTTCAAGCCTGAACGTGAAAACGCCTTGGCCGAGCCTATGTTCGGCTTGACCAGCTACGCCTGGGGCGGGGAAAAAATCGACGTATTCCAGCTGGAAGTACCCGATGGGCTGCTGGGCGAAGGTCTGATTCTGGTGGCTGGCAAACCCGGCACCTTCTCCTTGTATGACCAGGACCGCAGCCTGTTGCTCAGCGGCGCCATCAACCAGACAGTAGAAGGCCACGGCGTAAAAATTCAGGTGGCGACCCTCAATGCCCGTCCCGGGACTGAATTCAGCGTGGCCAAACTGCGCACCCTGACCGGCGCGCTGATCTATCAGAACCGCCTGAAAATCACCGAAGCGGGCAAAGATTCGGGGATCATCTACCTGTCCATCCAGGACCCGGACCCGGCGAAAGCCAACCTGGTGCTCAACGAAGTCAGCCGCCTGTATGTGCGCCAGAACGTTGAGCGCAGCTCCGCTGAAGCAGCCCAGCGCCTTGAGTTTCTGCGTTCCCAATTACCAACCGTGCGCAAGCAACTGGAAGACTCGGAAATTGCCCTCAATGCCTTCCAGACCAGCGCCAAGTCGGTGGACCTGAGCATTGAAACCAAAGGTGTACTCGATCAGGTCGTCAGCCTTGATTCAAAACTCTCCGAGCTCAAGCTCAAGCGTGTGGAGATCGAACGCCTGTACACCCACGAGCACCCGACTTATCGCGGCCTGATGAACCAGATCTCTCAGATCGAAGCGCAGAAGCAAGGCTTGCTGAAGAAGATCGAAGCCCTGCCCATCACTCAACAGGAACTGCTGCGCCTGACCCGTGACATGCAGGTCACCAGCCAGACGTACACCCTGATGCTGAACAAAAGCCAGGAGCAGGACATTCTTCGGGCGGGCAGTATCGGTAACGTGCGGATCATCGACAACGCCGACGCCAACATTGAAGCACCGGTCAAACCGATGAAGAAACTCATCGTGCTGATCGCCGTGCTGCTGGGTGTACTGGTGGCGGTGGCCATGGTGTTTATTCGTCAGGCGTTCTATCGCGGTGTCGACAACCCGGAAGTCATCGAAAACATCGGCATGCCTGTCTACGCCTCGCTGCCGTACTCGCGTCAGCAGGAACGTCTGGAAAAGAACAGCCAGGGCCGCGCCAAGGAATCGAAGCTGCTCAGCGTGTCGGCGCCAACCGAACTGGCCGTGGAGTCTCTGCGCAGCCTGCGTACCAGCCTGCATTTCGCCATGCTCGAAGCGCGCAACAACGTGCTGATGATCTCCAGCCCGACACCCGGCGCCGGCAAATCATTCGTGTCCAGCAACCTGGCGGTGATCATCGCCCAGACCGGCAAGCGGGTGCTGCTGATCGATGCCGACATGCGTAAAGGTTACCTGCACAAAATCTTTGGCCTGCAACCTAAACACGGGCTTTCCGACACGCTGGCTGCACGGCTGACCAGCACTGAAGTCATCAACCATACCGAAGTGCGCAATCTGGACATGATGTCTTGCGGCTTCCAGGCGCCTAACCCGTCAGAGCTGTTGATGCATGACAACTTCAACAAAATGCTCACTGAACTCTCACCGCTGTATGACCTGATTCTGGTCGACACCCCGCCGATTCTGGCCGTCACCGACGCCACCCTGGTCGGACGCCAGGCTGGCACGTGCCTGCTGGTCACTCGCTTTGGCCTGACCACCGTGAAGGAAATCGAAGCCTGCAAACGCCGGCTTGGCCAGAACGGCGTGGTCATCAAGGGCGCGATCTTCAACGGCGTGCTGCGCAAGGCTTCAACCGCTGATTACGACTGTGCGGCGTATGGCTACAACTACAGCCCGTCACGCAAATAAAGCTTTACCGGAAGGCACGCTTCACACACACCCTCAAGGAGTTACGTATGGCCAGGACCATTGCAATGATGCAGCCTTATCTCTTCCCCTATCTGGGGTACTTCCAACTGATCGCGGCAGCAGATGTCTTCGTCCTCGGCGACGACCTGCAATACATCCGTTCCGGATGGGTAAACCGCAACCGGATCCTGCAAAACGGTGAAGCCAAGCTGATCACCTTCCCGCTCAAAAGGGATCACTTCGACCTGCCGATCAATCAGCGTCAGCTGTCCGACACCTTCGAAGAAGAAGCCGATCGACTGATCAACCTGATTTGCCAGAGCTATCGCAAGGCCCCGTACTTCGCCCAGGTCATGCCGTTGCTGGAGCGTCTGATCCGCTTCCCGCAGCAGAACCTCGCGATGTACACCGAGCATGCGATCCGCGAGCTGTGTGCCTACCTGCATATCGTCACGCCCATCCTGCGCGGCTCGGACCTCAAGCTGAAGTCCTGCCTGGACAAGCAGGATCGGGTGATCAACGTCGCCCATACCTTTGTCGCCACCACCTTCATCAACCCCGTCGGCGGTGTAGAGCTGTACGACCGTGAGCACTTCGCTCGCAACGGTCTGCTGGTGCGCTTCTTCAGAATGGGCGATGTGGTTTATCGCCAGTTCGGCCAGCCGTTCGTGCCGAATCTGTCGATCATCGATGTACTGATGTTCAACTGTGTCGAACAGGTGCAGGCGATGCTTGAGTGCTACAGCCTGTGCGACGGCACGCAGCCAAGCGGACCCGATCTGCTGGCAACGCTGGCCAGCAAGAACGACGCGGTATTCAACCTTCCTACCCGCCTGGCAGTGGAGTGAATGTATGTCCATGAGTCATAGCCCCGCCCGCTGGTACCTGATCCAGACCAAACCGCGTCAGGAAGCTCGCGCTCAGGAACACCTGCAACGCCAGCATTTCGAGTGCTACCGGCCGTTGAAGGTCAGTGAAGCGAAAAAGCGCAGCCCCCGGAGGTTGAGCGAAGAAGAGTTGTTTCCGGGTTACCTGTTCATCCGCATGGATCAGGTGCACGACAACTGGTATCCGATTCGCTCCACCCGAGGCGTGGCCAGGATCGTGACCTTCGGCGGCACCCCGGTGCCGGTGCAGGATGAGTTGATCGAGCAGATCCGCCAGCGCCTGAACGCAGCGCCGCCCAAGGTGCAGTTCAAACAGGGCGAGCACGTGCGGGTCAATACGGGCGGCCTGTGCGACATCGAGGCGATCTTTCTTTCTCCGGATGGCACTGAGCGGGCAGTGATTCTGCTTAACCTGCTGCAACGGGAGCAGAAGGTGGTGCTGCCGATCAGCAGCTTGCTGAGGGTGGAAGCCAGGGTTTGATGGGGGCAGAGACACATATTTGTGTACATATCCGTTGCTGCGGTAACGGCTGATTAGGGTTGCGCCCTTACGGCGCCTCACTTTTGAGAAGCGCAAAAGTAAGCAAAACGCTCTTGCCCCACCACTCGGTCCCTCGCTAGTGCTCGGCATACCCGTAATCCGACATTGATTCGGCGGGCCGCCGCGAAGGGCCATCCCTGGCCCAGCGCGGCTAAACCGGCATCCATGCCGGTTGCCCGCCGAATCAATATCGGATTACGGCCAGCGTGGTTTGACGGGGCGCTTAAAGTCAAAAGCCAGATCAAGATCAAGCGCGGGGATGGTTGGCGTTGCTTGGATTAATTGTAGGAGCTGCCGAAGGCTGCGAAGGCGGCTACCGATTCGCAGCCTTCGGCAGCTCCTACAGAGAATTGCGGACGCCGTTGATTCCGTGGGAGCGAGCTTGCTCGCGAAGGCAATGGCACAAACAACAAATATCGTGAGGCACGCACACCAGCCAGACCGGTCGCCTTTCAGGCCGCCTCGCACGCTTCTGATCTGGCTTCTGATCTGGCTTTTGATCTGGCTTTTGATCTTAGGCGCCCCGTCAAACCACGCTGGCCGAACGATGGCCTTGAACCGTGGGTAACCCGGCAGGACGCCGGGTTAGCCGCGCTGGGCCAGGGATGGCCCTTCGCGGCGGCCCACGGTTCAAGGCCAGCGGGCGGGTACACCGAGCCTAGGCGAGGTGCCGAGTGGTGGGGCAAGAGCCTTTTGGTTACTTTTGGGCTCCTTTCAAAAGTGACGCGCCGTAAGGGCGCAACCAATAGCAGCCGTTACCGCAGCAACGGATATGTACACGCAACATATGCGTATCGCAGGCAACCGCCACCCCAGAATCCCGCCCCTCCCAACATTCGCGCTTCAAAACCGGAACCTCACCATGACGCAACTCACAACGCTGGTGACGCTCACCTATGGTGACCGTTTCAACTTCCTGCACACACTGGTCAGCCGCTCGCTGGAAAGCCCACTGATTGACCGGGTGATCATCGTCAGCAATGCCTCCACCGCCCCGCTGGAAAACCTGCGCAATACCTGGCCAGGACAGGTCGAAGTCATTTACCTGGACAGCAACACCGGTTCAGCCAAAGGCTATTCAGTGGGAATCAAGGCCGCACTGGATGCCGGCGCCGAATACATCTGGCTGATGGACGACGACAACGCCCCCACCATCAATGCCATCGCAACGCTGCATAAAAACCTGCGCGAGCGCCAGGTCATTGATGGTCAGGACAAAGCCGCGGTGCTGGGCTTCCGCCCCACTCATCAGGCTGATATCGCCGCCGGTGTGCCAAAGCGTTTCGCCATCCAGCGCCGCTCAAGCTTTTTCGGATTTCACGTCGCGCAGTTGCCCTACAAAATCTGGCGACGTTTGCCGTGGGGCCAGCCTCAAGGCAAATACAAAACCATCCCCACCGTGCAATTGCCATTCGCTACATACGGCGGCCTGCTGGCCCATCGCAGCCTGTATCAACGGATCGGTTTGCCCCTGGACGCCTTGATGCTGTACGCCGATGACAGCGAGTACACCTGGCGCATCACGGCGGGCGGCGGGCGGATTTTCCTGATTCCGGATGCACTGCTTGATGACCTGGAAGACTCGTGGAACATCAAAGCCCGCACCAGCAACATCTATGAAAGCTTTCTGCTCGGCGGCTCTGACCTTCGTGCTTACTACGGCGCACGGAATCAGGCCTGGTTCGACAAGAATATCTGGGCCTCATCGGCCCTGCTCTACAGCTTCAACCGCTGGGTGTTTTTCCGCCTGTTACGGCTGATTGCCAAACGCCGTGGGGCCGAGCAGCGTCTGGGGCTGATCGAACAAGCGATCGCAGACGGTGAGTCCGGCGTGCTGGGCCTGCATAAGTCGTATCCGCTATGAGGGCCTTATTCATCAACAGCCTGTACGCGCCGAACATCGGCGGCGGAGCAGAAATCATCCTTCAGCGCACCGTTGAAGGTCTGAAGAATCGCGGCTATCAAGTGTCAGTGCTGGCGACCGGCGCGCAGCCGGGTCTGCACGTGGAGAACGTCAATCAGGTCAAGGTCTACCGCGCCGGGTTGCGCAACTTCTACTGGCACTTCACTGCCCAGCGCCCAGGCCGTCTGGCTCGGTTGGGCTGGCACCTTCGGGACCGTTACAACGCCGGTATGCGCGCTTACGTGAAACGTGTGATTGCTTTGGAAAAACCGGACCTGGTGGTGTGTCACAACCTCAGCGGCTGGTCGGTGTCGGCCTGGGACGAAATCACCGCTGCCGGGCTGCCGATTGTTCAGGTATTGCATGACCTTTATCTGCTCTGCCCTGCCAGCACGATGTTCAGCAAAGGGCACAGCTGCCAGCAGCAATGTGGTCGATGCGAGCGCTTTCGCCGAGGTCATGATCAACGCTCGGCACAGGTAAAAACCGTGGTCGGTGTAAGCCGCTTCATGCTCGATACGTTGCAAGCCCAGGGCTACTTCAAAGGCGCTCGAAGTTATGTGGTGCATAACGCCAGCCCGGCCCAGCCGGTCAGTATCAAAAGCACCGAGCCGGTTGCGAAAAACGCACCGCTGCGTTTCGGTTACATGGGCACCTTGTCAGAACCCAAGGGCCTGCGCTGGTTGATCGAGCAGTTTCAACGACTGCCCATCGACGCCACCTTGCAGATTGCCGGTCGTGGTCAGCTCGACGATGAAGCGCGCTTCAAGGCCATGGTCACGTCGCCGCGAGTGAGTTTCGTCGGCTATCGCTCCCCCGAACAGTTCTACAGGCAGATCGACGTGGCCATTGTCCCATCCATCTGGAGTGAACCATTCGGCATGGTCGCCGTAGAGGCCTGCACCTATTCAAAACCCGTGATTGCCAGCCGTATGGGCGGGCTGCCAGAGATTATTCAGGACCAGCTCAACGGCCTGCTGTGCTGCCCTGATGACCCTGACTCCCTCGGCGTGGCGATGCTCAAATTGCATCAGCAACCGGCGCTGCTGGCACGGTTGAGCGCCCAGGCCAGAGTCAGTGTCGCGTCATTGACGGATCTGGATCTGATGCTGGACAGCTACGAAGTCATTTTCGTACAGACGTTGCTGGACAGGGTGGTGCCCCAGCACGAGCTTTCGCTGTCACGACCCGCCTAGGGAGCTGTCCCCCGGAACCCCGGACCGTGCCTCTTCATTGAGACAAGACATGTCAAAGCCGCCCCAGACATTGCTTCGAAAACCCCTGACGGTACTGCTGTTAAACCTTTTATTGAGCTGCATGGCGGTGGCCGATGAGCGATTCATCATTGGCGTCGACACCCATTTGATGAATAAAAGCAGCTCCTCGGCCAAGGCCCTGCAACTGCTGGAAGAAGCTGGCGTGGACTCGGTCCGTGACGACGCTTACTGGTCAACCGCCGAACAACGACGCGGGCAACTGCGCATAGACCCGGCATGGCAGGCGTATCTGAGCAAGGCCCGGGAACACCGATTGCGCCCCTTGCTGGTGCTGGGCTACGGCAACCCCAATTACGGTAATTACGCCAAACCCCGCTACCCGCCGATCAAGGAAGCCTTCGGCAATTACGTCAATTTCGTCAGCCAGGAATTGACCGACAGCGTGGATTTTTACGAGATATGGAATGAGTGGGACAAGGAAAACCCGGTGGACCCGCTTTTCGCCCGTGACTACAGCAACCTGATCGAAGAAACCGCCATCAGACTGCGCCAGCTGAAAAAACCACCCACGATTCTCGCCGGTGCAGTGACCAGTCAGGGCATGGATCTGGGCTTTGCAGATCGGCTGATTGAAGCCGGGTTGCTCAACCATGTGGATGGTTTGTCGCTGCACCCGTACGTGCATTGTCGCCACGAAGAGCGGCATACCCCGGAGCGCTGGATTTCCTGGTTGCGCTGGGTGGACTCAGACCTGCGGGCGCTGGCCGCACGACCGGTTCCGTTGTATCTGACCGAGATGGGTTGGCCGAGCAACCACGGTAAATGCGGCATCAGCGAGCAGACCCAGGCGGCTTATCTGGCTCGCAGTTATTTTCTGGCCCAGACGCTGCCGGACATCAAAGGCCTGTGGTGGTACGACTTGCTCAACGACGGCAACGACCTTGAAGACCCGGAACAGAACTTCGGGCTGCTCAATCAGGATTTGTCGGTCAAGCCGGCGTATCTGACCTTGAAAGCCATCAGCCCGATCCTCCATGAATACCGTTACGACGCAGAAAAAAGCCGCGAGCTGGATGCCACTTATTTGCTGCGTTTCACCAAAGGATCGGAACAGATCCTGGTGGCCTGGACCACCGGCCTGCCACGCTCGATACAGGTAGATGCCAGCAGCGTTCAGGCTGGCAACGTCATGCTGATCGACAGCGGACAACCGCAACGCGGGCAAATCGACACCGGCATCGCCTGGAACTGCAACGACAGTCGGTGCTCGGCGCAGGTGATGCTCAATGAATTCCCCAGAATCATCCGGTTGGGCGCCAAGCCGCCGTTGTTTGCGCAGTGATCGCGTGCTCCTGTTGGAGCGGTGCTTGCCCGCGAAGAACGATGACGCGGTATGCCTGCTAAACCGAGGCGCCTGATTCGCGGGCAAGCCTCGCTCCAACAGAGCTCATCGCCTGTGGGAGCGGTGCTTGCCCGCGAAGGACGATGACGCGGTAGGGGCTGCTAGACCGAGGTGCGTGATTCGCGGGCAAGCCTCGCTCCAACAGAACTCATCGTATGTGGGAGCGGTGCTTGCCCGCGAAGAACGATGACTCGGTATGCCTGCTAAACCGAGGCGCCTGATTCGCGGGCAAGCCTCGCTCCCACAGAACTCATCGCCTGTTGGAGCGGTGCTTGCCCGCGAAGAACGATGACTCGGTATGCCTGCTAAACCGAGGCGCCTGATTCGCGGGCAAGCCTCGCTCCCACAAACGCTCCACCGATCCCAGTGTTACCAACCGACCCCAGCGCAAGGACGCCGTCCCATGATCGTGATCAACGCCCGCTTTCTGACCCAGGAAATACGTGGAGTGCAGCGTTTTGCGGAACAGATCTGCCTGGCCCTCAAGCGCTTGCGCAGCGATGTCGTCTTCGTCGCGCCGTACAACATCAAACTGCATGAAAGCGCCAAGGCGCTGGACGTGCAGATCATTGGCCGCAACACCGGGCATCTGTGGGAGCAGGTGGATTTGCCGTTGTATCTCTTGCGCCATGGGCGTCCCCTGCTGGTGTCCCTGAGCAGTACGGCGCCGATGCTTTATGGCAATCAGATCGCAACCCACCACGACATCAACTATGTGCGCTATCCGCAAAGCTACTCGCGCAGTTTTCGCACCTTATATCGGACCATGACGCCGATTCTGCTGCGCCGGGTGAAAACCTTGTTGACGGTCAGCAACTTTTCCAAAGGCGAAATCTCGACCTTTTATGGCTTCCCGACCAACCGGATTTTCGTCATTCCCAATGCAGTGAGCGGGGCTTTCAAACCCTCGCCAACCGACGACTCAACGCCCTTCCTGCTGGCCGTTTCATCACCCAGCGCGCACAAGAATTTCAACCGCATGATTCAGGCCTTCCTGACCCTGCGCGGCCATGAAAACCTGCAACTGCACATTGTCGGCGCCGCCAGCGAGATCTTTGCCGACCCGGAGTTGCAGCATCTGGCGTGCCGCGATCCACGGATCCGTTTTCTTGGCCGCCTGACCGATGCCGAACTGATCGAGCAATACCAGGGTGCCACCGCGTTCGTATTCCCTTCGCTATACGAAGGCTTCGGCATTCCGCCACTGGAAGCTCAGGCCTGCGGATGCCCGGTGCTCGCGGCCAATGCGGCGTCGATCCCTGAAGTCCTGCAAGCCAGCGCACTGTATTTCGACCCGCTGGATGTCAGCCATATGGCCGCGGCCATGGAGCGCATTCTCGTCGATATGCCCTTGCGCATCGCCTTGCGCCGTCGCGGGTTGAACAATGTCGAGCGCTACTCCTGGGACGATTCTGCCCTGCGCGTCTCACAGCGTATCGACGCATTGAGCATGAAAAAGCCCAAGCCGGACACCCAACACGCCGTGGGCAAGTCATCCACGGACAAGGTGTGAGGTTTCGGCATGCAACGCCTGGTTTACCTGGATGCCCTGCGCGGCATCGCGGCCTTGATGGTGGTCTTCAGCCATCTGTACGAACCGTTGCTGGAAGATGTCTGGCTATTTCACGAACTGCTGGATGTCGGCAAGCTCGGCGTTCTGTGGTTTTTCATGATCAGCGGTGTGGTGATCCCGTTCAGCCTGCGCCCGGTACCCGACGGTGCAAGGCGGTTCGTGATCTCGCGATTCATGCGGCTCTACCCTGCTTACTGGCTGTCGTTGCTGGTGTATCTGCCGATGCTGCAACTGGTGGGCTGGGTCATGCCGACGTGGGCACAGGTCATGGCCAACCTGACCATGCTGCAAACGCTCCTGGGTTTCAGCGACGTCGTCGGCCTGTACTGGACGCTGTTCATCGAGCTGATTTTCTACGGCCTGTGTCTGTTGCTGTTTTCAAGCGGCAAGCTTTATGACCTCGCCACTCGCACCCGCTGGACACTGGGCATGCTGGTGCTCGCGCTGGTTCTGGCACTGACCCGGGAGTTGACCGAGCGCAAGCTGCCGGTTGCTTTGCCACTGGCGCTGTCGCTGATGTTCTTCGGCTCAATCTGGCGGCAATGGCTACTGGGCGAACACAGCCGCCAGTTGACGCGCAGCCTGGTGCTGGTTGCAGGCGCCTGCCTGATGTTGCTGCCGCCGACGCTGTTGCTCGCCTACGGCCGGGCCGCAGATGCAGGGGAAACCAGCGGGCGATATCTGTTCACTTACGCCTTCGCGATTGCCAGCTTCGTGCTGCTGACCCACTTCGTGCAGCTCAAGCATCCGCTGCTGGTGTGGCTCGGCGGCATCAGTTACTCGGTGTACTTGCTGCACCCCTCCATGCTGTTGTTGAGCTGGTGGCTACTCAAGGATTCTCAGGTCGCACCCTGGCAAAGCGCCGTTTTCGCAACGCTGCTGACCCTGGTGATCGCCCCCCTGTCCTTTCGCTTCATCGAAACGCCTTTTATCCAATTGGGCAAACGCCTCAACAATCGCCACGCCAAGACGCAGCCTGCCCGCGCCTGATGTAGAGCTTGTGCATTACAGAAGGGAACTCCAATGAGAATTGCAATTGTCCACGACTGGCTGGTGACATATGCCGGTGCCGAACGTGTGCTGGCTTCACTGATCAATATCTGGCCGCAGGCCGATCTGTTTTCGGTGATCGACTTTCTCAGCGACCAGGATCGGGCGCACCTACACGGCAAAGTGGCGAAAACCACCTTTATCCAACGCCTGCCAAAAGCCAAAACCCACTACCAGCGTTACCTGCCATTGATGCCGTTGGCCATCGAGCAGCTGGATCTGTCCGGCTACGACCTGATCATCAGCAGCAGCCATGCCGTGGCCAAGGGCGTGCTCAGCGGCCCGGATCAACTGCACATCAGTTACGTGCATTCGCCGATCCGTTACGCCTGGGATCTGCAGCATCAGTACCTGCTGGAATCGGGCATGAGCACCGGTTTCAAAAGCAAAGTTGCGCGCATGATCCTGCACTACATCCGCATGTGGGATCAGCGCACATCGGCGGGCGTGGATGATTTCATCGCCAACTCGTACTTCATTGGCGGGCGGATTTCCAAGGCCTATCGCCGGGAGTCCACGGTGATCTACCCGCCGGTGGACACCTTCAGCTTCACCCAGCTGGACCACAAACAGGATTACTACTTCACCGCCTCGCGGATGGTGCCCTACAAACGCATGCCGATGATCATCGAAGCCTTCGCCGCGATGCCGGACAAACGCCTGATCGTGATTGGCGACGGCCCGGAAATGGCCAAGGCGAAATCGATCAATGCGCCCAATGTCACCCTGCTGGGCTTCCAGCCCTTTGCGGTTTTGCTGGAACACATGCGCAATGCCAAAGCCTTTGTGTTCGCCGCCGAAGAAGACTTCGGGATCAGCCCGGTGGAAGCCCAGGCGTGCGGCACGCCGGTGATCGCGTTCGGCAAAGGCGGCGTGCTGGAGACCGTCTGCGGCCTGGATCACCCGCAACCCACCGGGGTGTTTTATGACGCCCAGACCGTTTCATCGCTGGTGGCGGCAGTCGGCGAATTTGAAGCCGCGCAGCATCGCATTACGCCCCATGCCTGTAGGGCCAATGCCGAGCGGTTCAGCGGTGAGCGTTTCGAGCAGGAAATGAAGAACTTCGTCGAGAGCCGTCTGGCCGCCGCGCGTCTGGCCCGCCAGCCCTCCCAATACAAGATGCCCCAGGCGTCGCCCATTCTGGTCAGCAGCGACCTGACTGCCCGGGTTGTCCCGATCAAATCTGTCTGAGTGAGCACTCTCCATGCGTACTCCCGTTCGCGGCATTCTTCATGCGCATCAATCAGTGCTCTCGGTTGCTCACCGTTTGCTGGACCTGGCGGTGATCGTGCTGGGCGGCTATTGGCAAAGCCGGCTGGACCCCAACACCTCCAGCGCCGAGGCCTGGATCCAGATCCTGTTGGCGGTGCTGGTCTTTCACTGGCTCAGTGAGTTTCACCAGATGTACGGCTCGTGGCGCGGCGAGCGCATCCTGCGCGAGCTGGTCAAGGTGTTCAATTACTGGGCGCTGACCTTCGTCATTCTGTTGTCGATGGACTACCTGTTGCTCAACCACGCCAACCTGCCCAATGACAGCCAGATGACCTGGTTCGCCTCGGTGCTGGTGGTGTTATGCGGTTATCGGCTGCTGATTCGCAGCGCGTTACACGGCTTGCGTAGCCATGGCTTCAATACTCGCCGGGTGGCGATCGTGGGCAGCGGTCAGGTGGCTCAACGCCTGGCCGGGTCGATTTCCAGCGCACCATGGATGGGGCTGCGGTTACTCGGTTTCTATGACATCGCGCCACAAGCCGACAGCGCCCCGCAAGAGTTGCCTTTGTTGGGCGACCTGGAGCAACTGACCGAGGACGCCCGCCAGTGCAAGATCGACAAGGTCTACATCACCCTGGCAACCGCTCAGCCGCATTTGCAGGAGCTGGTCAAAGGTTTGAGCGATACCACTGCATCGGTGTACTTGATCCCCGACGTCTTCATGTTCGAATTGCTGCATGCCCGCAGCGAGAGCATCAACGGACTGGCCAGCATCAGCATCTTCGACTCGCCCATGGATGGTGCCTGGAGCCTGGTCAAACGCTGTGAAGACATCCTGCTGTCCAGCGTGATCCTGGCGATGATTGCCCTGCCGCTGCTGTTGATCGCCATCGCCATCAAGCTGACCTCCGCTGGCCCGGTGCTGTTTCGCCAGCGCCGCTATGGCCTGGACGGCCGGCCGATCATGGTCTGGAAATTTCGCAGCATGAACGTGCAGGAAAACGGCGAGGTGATTAACCAGGCCACCCGCAACGACGCTCGCGTGACACCGCTTGGGGCTTTTCTGCGGCGCACGTCGCTGGACGAACTGCCGCAGTTTTTCAATGTGCTGCGAGGCGACATGTCCATCGTCGGCCCGCGGCCCCACGCGGTGGCGCACAACGAGCAATACCGCAAGCAGGTCAGCGGCTACATGCTGCGCCACAAGGTCAAGCCGGGCATTACCGGCTGGGCGCAGATCAATGGCTGGCGTGGCGAAACCGACACGCTGGACAAGATGCAGAAACGCGTCGAGTACGACCTGGAATACATCGAACACTGGTCGCTGTGGCTGGACCTGAAAATCATTCTGCTGACGTTGTTCAAAGGTTTTCTGAACAAGAACGCGTTTTAAACCAACCCCCCCTTTCAAAGTTGACAACCCAGGCCATCCGGCGCTGGAGGAGGTGCGTGCATCAATCAAAAACAAAATGACGTAACGCTCGGTGTTGGTAAGGGATGCAATGAAATCACTGTGGTGCCCAGCGCACCTTTAGGAAGGAAGAATATATGAAGCTAACCCTAGCTGTTGTGCTGCTCTCCAGTCTGATTTTGCAAGGCTGTGTATTCGCACCCGGGCAGCACATGACCCCAGGTGATATCGAAGCAAAAGACCCGGATGGGCCGGATGTTCGATTGGTCGATATCACCCCGCAAACCCTGAAACTGCAAAAACAGAAAGCATCAGAGTCGGCAAAACCTTTGCCGCCTGAACTGATGAACTACAAAACCCCGGAATACGTCGTCGGCCCCGGCGACACCTTGCTGGTGATCGTCTTCGAACACCCCGAGTTGACCGCACCTGGTTCACAGGACCAACTCGATGCCAACAGCCGGGAAGTGTTGAGCGACGGCACGCTCTACTTCCCTTACGTCGGCAGGATTCAGGCGGGTGGCAAAACCGTTGGCCAGATACGCGAACAATTGCGCATGGGCCTGTCGCCGCAGTACACCGAGGTCAAGGTCGACGTCAAAGTACTGCGCTACAACAGTCAACGCATATTGCTCTCCGGCTCATTCAAAAGCCCCGGTCCGCAGCCGATCACCAATATCCCGTTGAGTCTGGTCCAGGCGATCAGCGTCGCCGGCCTTGATCTCACCGACGCCAACCTCGCAGGGCTGACCTTGCGCCGCGACGGTCGGGATTACGTGATTGATGTCGACGCCCTCAACCGCAAGGATTCGCAGCTGAGCAAAGTGTTTCTCAAGAACGGCGATTATCTGCACTTGAACAGCAACTCGAAAAACAAGATCTACGTCCTGGGCGAAGTCCAGAACCCGCAGGTCATTTCCTTTGGCACCACCAGCGTGACGCTGCTCGAAGCGCTGGGTAATTCCGGCGGTCTGAGCCCGGAAAGCGCCGACGGTGATGCTGTGTATGTGATCCGCGGCGCCGAAAACTTCGCCAACGCGCCTGCGACCGTCTATAACCTCAAAGCCAAGAAACCCACCGCTTACCTGCTGGCCAAAGAGTTCGAACTCCAGGCCCAGGACGTCATCTTCGTAGGTCCGGCCAACATCACTCGCTGGAGCCGCTTCGTCAGCCAGCTGTTAGGCTCGGCCAACGTGGTGTCTACGGGCGCAATGTTCAGAAATTGATCGCTCGCGGGCTCGCAAGCTGCAAGATGGTCGTTCAATAGTCCACCTGCTTGAAAACGTCTCCGCAGTTGCCGACTGCGGGGATTTTTTTTGCCCGGGATTTGCCGGCCAAGTGTTGACCTGGCAACAGTGAATCAACAGTTGTGCAGTCATTCAGCAGACGCAATCGCGAGCGAAGATTTCGGACCTATAAAAATCCCTTTACTTTCAAGTAGTTAAAATATCCCTAGTCACTGGCATACATGCTGCTTTGCTTTATGGACGCTTTCTCAAGGAATTCAGCATGCTGGTAGTTTCACTGTCGGGCAGCCCTGCCCTGAAATCCCGTTCAGGTGTTGTACTGGAACACGCGGGCCGTTGGTTGCGAGCAAAAGGAGTGGACGTTAAGGCCCTGCGAATCCGCGATTTCGATGCCGAAGACCTGATCTTTGCGCGCTTCGACAGCCCTCAGGTACTGAACTTCATCGAAACCGTAAAACAGGCCGACGGCTTGCTGATCGGCACCCCGGTTTACAAGGCATCGTTTTCCGGCGCATTGAAAACGCTTCTGGATCTGCTTCCGGAGCGCTCGCTGCATGGCAAAGTGGTACTGCCTTTGGCAACCGGCGGCAGCATCGCTCACATGCTGGCGGTGGACTACGCGCTGAAGCCGGTGTTATCGGCGCTCAAATGCCAGGAAGTGCTGCACGGGATTTTCGCCATCGACAGCCAGATCAGCTATGGCGACAACGAACAAGGCGGCGATCTGGACGAGATACTGACCGAACGTTTGCAGGAGGGTCTGGAGCATTTCTACCTGGGGCTGCAGCATCGAGTGCAGGCGCGGCAGAAGTTGGCAGGTGGGCATTTGCGGTTGGCGCTTTGATCTCGACGGACGACCTGTGGGAGGTTCTATATTGGCCTGCAATGCACTTTCTTGTGGGACCGGCTTTAGCCGGGAAGGCGGCATTTCAGGCGATAGGAATGGAGTGAATCTACTGGCCTCTTCCCGGCTGAAGCCGGTCCCACATGAAAACGCGGTCGTCCACAGCAATTGACCTTAATCTTTAAGCATCGGATACAACGACACCACCAACAGCGCCGCCATCACCCCGTTGAACACCCGCAACCAGAACGGATCGCGCAACGCGTTGCGCAACAGGCTGCCGAACCCGGCCCAGACGCAGACACTGGGCGCGTTGATCAGGGCGAAGACGGCCGAGATGATAAACACATTGGTGAAGTAGCCCTGCAACGGCGTGTAAGTGCTGATGGCTCCGACTGCCATGACCCAGGCCTTCGGGTTGACCCATTGAAAGAGCGCGGCCTGCATGAAAGTCTGCGGCTTGCCTTCTTGCCCGGAGGCATCGGAGGCAGGTCCCGAGGTGGCGATTTTCCACGCCAGATACAGCAGATACATCGCCCCGGCGTAACGCAGGATCGTATACAGCAGCGGATAGGCCTTGAACGCGGCACCCAATCCCAGGCCGACAGCCAGCACCAGGCTGAAGAAGCCACAGCTGATACCGAGGATATGCGGCACAGTCCGGTTGAAACCGAAGTTAACCCCGGAGGCCAGCAACATCATGTTGTTTGGGCCGGGCGTTACCGACGTGACAAAAGCAAACAAGGCGAAGGCGAGCAGTAAATCAAAAGAAAGCGACATGAAGCAGTCCGTGCATTAAAGGGCAGGCATCCACCCTATCCAACCATTGTCGGAAAACACACTGACAGTTAAGCAAAAATACCAACCGTACAGTTCAAGCATTTATCATTTTCAAGAGCACTGTACTTGACCGGTTAACCCTGACGATCCTGGCTGGCGACGCCGTTTTCGACGCTGATCTCGCCGCGATTGTCGAATGCGCGAACGGCTTGCATCTGTGGCTCAGCCTGCAATTTGGCTTTGGCAATCTGATATTCATCGAAGGACAGACCGCGACGATTCAAGTCTTCCATCGCCAACTGGCGGGTTTCTTCAGCGCTGTAGGACGCAATTCAACGGCGTGATGGGTCGAGCAACCGGACACAACAGCAACGGTCAACAACAGGGCAATAGCGTAAATACGGTTCATGGCGGCCTCCAGATTCGGCTTCATTTCGGGAATGAAGCAAGGCTACGCCTGGCGCGCTTTGCGCAGAAATCACTGCTCTTGATAGTCGGTATTGGCGGGTGGGAATGTCCCTGAAACCTGTAGGAGCTGCCGCAGGCTGCGAACAGCGGTTTTCTGGCACACCGCCGTTCGCAGCCTTCGGCAGCTCCTACAGGACGGGGGTTGAGCCCATCACGTCAACCAATGCCACAACAGCAAGGTCCCCACCAACCCCACCACCGAGACAATGGTCTGCAACACCGACCAGACCCACAGGGTTTGCTTGAGTTGCAGGCCGAAGTATTCGCGGACCATCCAGAAGCCCGCATCGTTGACATGGCAGAAGAACACCGAGCCTGCACCAATCGCCAGCGCGACCAGCGAGCTTTGGGTCGCTGCCAGCCCGGCCATCATCGGCGCAAGGATGCCAGCAGTGGTAGTCGTCGCCACCGTCGCCGAACCGGTTGCCTGACGCAAAGCCACGGCGATCAACCAGGCCAGCAGCAAGTACGGCATGTGCGCCCCTTCCGCCACCTTGCTGATGGTCTGGCTGACACCGGCATCCAGCAGAGTCTGCTTGAGCCCGCCGCCCGCACCGATGGTCAGCAGCAACACGGCAATCGGCGCAATGCTTTTGCGCAACGTGCCGCTCACGTGCTCCCGAGTCAGACCATTGGCCCAGCCCAGGCAAATCACTGCCGCGATCACCGCGATGCTCAGCGCCACCAGCGGTTCACCGAGAAATTTGAGGGTCAGCGCGGCATTGCTGTGCGGGTCCATCAAGACCTTGGCCAGGGTGCTGCCGAGCATCAGGATCACCGGTAACAGAATGATCAGCAGTGAAATCCCGAAGCTGGGTTGACGACTGTTTTCAGCCTTGGCCGAAAATAGCTCACCCAACTCGGCGGGCTGTTCGATCACCATCCGTTTCGACAGCCAGTTGCCATACAGCGGCCCGGCCAGAATGACTGCGGGTACCGCGATGCAAAAGCCCAACAGCATCGTCAGGCCCAGGTCGGCGTGCAGCGCACTGACCGCAATCAACGGCCCCGGGTGCGGCGGCATCAACGCATGCAAGGTGGTCATGCCCGCCAGTGCCGGAATGGCGATTTTCAATAACGGCTGATCAGAGCGTCGCGCCATGACGAAAATGATCGGCACCATCAGCACCAGGCCCACTTCGAAAAACAGCGGCAAACCGATAACCATCGCCACCAGCGCCATCACCCACGGCAACGAACGGCCCTTGCCGAACCCCAGCAAGGTGGTAGCAATGCGATCAGCAGCGCCGGATTCAGCCATCAGCGCGCCGAGCATAGCGCCCAGGGCGATGATCAATCCCGCCTCGCCGAGTATCCCGCCCGCACCTTTGCTGAACGCCTTGGCCACTTCTTCGGCGGGCAGCCCCGCGCCGATACCGGCGATGAAGGTGCCGATCAGAATCGACAGGAATGGAGGGAGTTTGGTCGCGCTGATGAGCACGATGATGGTGGCAATAGCGATCAGGCAACAGATGATCAGACGGGTGTCATGCACAAGCCAGGCAGCAGAAGATACATCCAAGGCACTCTTCCTTTTTTGTCGGTTTCTGCAAGCAGGCGCTGGCAGAAACATTTAGTTGTAATTCCGCAACACGATACGGGAGTCGACTACCCAGGAATGTGAAATTTGTGACAGTTTCGCCGCCAGAGGCTTGATCTAGACGTCTGGCAGCCGCGGATTCTGCGATTGCGCATAGTCGATCAGCACATCGCGAAGGGCTTGTGCGGCTGCCGAAAGCTTGTGGTCCGCCAACATCATCAAACCAATGGGCCGCTCGATAATCGGCTCCACCAGCGCAATGCAATGGGCGCCTAGTTCGTGCATTTGCTGGATGCACAAAGAGGGCACAGCGCTGACCCCCAACCCGCTGGCGACCATGCGCCCGACCGTCGCCAACTGATGACTTTCGAAGGCTACCGACAGTTTGCCGTGCTGCGCCAATAGATGGTGTTCGAGCAGCAAGCGCACAGCGGACGGGCGTTGCAGGGCAATGAAGTCCTCCTTTAATAGCTCTTGCCAGCTCACCTCCTGACGTTGCGCCAGGGGCGATTCTTTCGGCACCACGGCCACGAAGCGGTCAGTGTAAAACGGCGTGAACACCAGCGAGTTGCTCGACTCAGGTTCGAAGCCAATACCGAGCTCAACCCGACGATGGCGGACCATTTCCAGCACTTCTTCGTTGATCAGGTCATGAACTGCCACATTGACCCGTGGGTAGCGGCCACGAAACACCTTGAGCGCGCCGGGCAGCATGTTGCCCGCAAATGACGGCATGGCCGCCACCGACACCTTGCCTAGTTGCAGGGTGAAACGCTGGCGTAGCAGTTCTTCGGCGTTATCCCAGTCAGCGAGTAGCTGGCGCGCCAGGGGCAGCAGGGTTTCACCTTCGGGCGTCAGGCTGACGTTGCGCGTGGTGCGGCTGAGCAATTGCCCGCCCAGATCCTCTTCTAGACTCTTGATGGTCAGGCTCAGGGCCGGTTGCGACAGATGCAGCCGCTCCCCCGCCTGGGCGAAGCTCAGGTATTGCGCCACAGCCAGAAACGCCCGGAGTTGTTTGACGTTCATATATTTGTTTTCTTTATTAATCCATCAGAAAAACAAAATTAACAAATCACTGCCTCCGAGAGAAGATGCGACAACGCTCCGCCGACAGCACACCTGTCGGCAACAACTATAAAAGTAAAAAAGGCGGACCCATCATGGCTGGACTCGACAAGCGAGTAGCAACTTATCAGGAAGCCCTCGCCGGGCTGACCGACGACATGACCGTGCTGTGCGGCGGCTTCGGCCTGTGCGGCATCCCCGAAAATCTCATTGCTGAAATCAAACGCATGGGGGTCAAGGGCCTGACGGTGGTGTCCAACAACTGCGGCGTCGATGGCTTCGGCCTGGGCATCCTGCTAGAAGACCGGCAGATCCGTAAGATGATTTCCTCCTACGTGGGCGAAAACGCCCTGTTCGAACGCCAGCTGCTCAGCGGCGAACTGGAAGTCGAACTCACGCCGCAAGGCACCCTCGCCGAAAAACTGCGCGCAGGCGGTGCCGGCATTCCTGCTTTCTATACCGCCACCGGCTACGGCACTCCCGTGGCAGAAGGTAAGGAAACCCGGCAATTCAATGGTCGCAACGTGATCCTCGAAGAGGCCATTACCGGCGACTTCGCCCTGATCAAGGGCTGGAAAGCCGACCACTTTGGCAACGTGATCTATCGTCATACCGCGCAGAACTTCAACCCGGTGGTGGCCACTGCGGGGAAGATCACCGTGGTCGAAGTCGAGGAAATCGTCGAGCCCGGCGTGCTGCTGCCTTCACAAATCCACACCCCTGGCATCTATGTGGATCGTGTCATTCAAGGCACGTTCGAGAAGCGTATCGAACAGCGCACCCTGAAAAAGGCCTGACAGGTTTGACGTCTTGCGGGGGCTTCCTCAGGCAGGAAGCGGCAAAAACAATAAGAGGCTCAGAACATGGCACTTTCACGCGAACAAATGGCGCAGCGCGTCGCACGGGAACTCAAAGACGGTTACTACGTGAACCTGGGCATCGGCATTCCGACCCTGGTGGCCAACTTCGTTCCTGACAACATCGACGTCATGCTGCAATCCGAAAACGGGCTGCTGGGCATGGGCGAATTCCCGACCGAAGACACCATCGATGCCGACATGATCAACGCGGGCAAACAGACCGTGACCGCCCGCGTTGGCGCATCGATTTTCGACTCATCGCAATCCTTCGCCATGATCCGTGGCGGCCATGTGGACCTCACTGTGCTGGGGGCTTTCGAAGTCGACGTGGGAGGCAACATCGCCTCGTGGATGATCCCCGGCAAGCTGGTCAAAGGCATGGGCGGCGCGATGGATCTGGTGGCGGGCGCCGACAACATCATCGTGACCATGACCCATGCTTCCAAGGACGGCGAATCCAAACTACTGCCCCGCTGCAGCCTGCCGCTGACTGGCGCGGGATGTATCCGCAAGGTGCTCACCGATCTGGCCTACCTGGAGATCGAAGACGGCGCGTTCATCCTCCGCGAGCGTGCGCCAGGCGTCAGCATCGAAGAAATCGTCGCCAAGACCGCTGGCAAGTTGATCGTGCCGGATGATGTGGTGGAGATGAGTTTCTGATTGATTGCAACAATCGCCTCAACCTGTAGGAGCTGCCGCAGGCTGCGAAAGCAATGTGTCTGAATTGCCTAGTTCGCAGCCTGCGGCAGCTCCTACAGCGGCTTTGACAAGCATCAAACCCAATAATAATTACAAGAGGTTCACCCCGTGGCCGTCGACACCATCGAAGAAAGCCGCTCCGCCCGTTTTGCCTTGCGCTGCGCCAAATGGGCGGAGCGCTGGTTCCCTGATTCCTGGGTATTCGCCGCCCTGGCGGTAGTCATTGTCACCGTCGCCACCCTGGCCATGGGCGCCAAACCCAACGACGCCGCCAAAGCCTTCGGCGATGGCTTCTGGAGCCTGATCCCGTTCACCATGCAAATGGCCTTCGTGGTGATCGGCGGCTATGTGGTGGCCAGTTCGCCACCGGCGGTCAAACTGATCAACCGCCTGGCTCGCATCCCGAAAAACGGTCGTTCTGCCGTGGCCTGGGTTGCGCTGATTTCCATGGTCGCTTCGTTGCTCAACTGGGGGTTGTCGCTGGTGTTCGGCGGTTTGCTGGTGCGCGCCCTCGCCCGCCGTACTGACTTGCGCATGGACTACCGTGCTGCGGGCGCCGCGGCCTATCTGGGGCTCGGCGCAGTCTGGGCGCTGGGGTTGTCGTCCTCGGCCGCACAACTGCAAGCCAACCCCGGCAGCCTGCCGCCGTCGATTCTGGCCATCACCGGGGTGATTCCTTTCACTGAAACCATTTTCCTTTGGCAGTCCGGGGTCATGCTGGCCGTGTTGATGGTGATCTCCATCATCGTCGCTTATGCCACCGCGCCAGGCCCGAACAGCGCCAAGGACGCCAATGCCTGCGGCGTCGACCCGGCCTTCAGCATGCCCGCCCTGCCGCCGCGCACCCGGCCTGGAGAATGGCTGGAATACAGCCCGCTGCTGATTATCCTGATGGTGATTCTGGCGTCCGGCTGGATCTTCAACGAGTTCTCTACCAAACCGGCGATCACCGCGATTTCAGGACTCAATACCTACAACTTCCTGTTCATCATGGTCGGTGCCCTGCTGCACTGGCGGCCACGCAGTTTCCTGGATGCCGTCGCCCGGGCGGTGCCGACCACCACTGGCGTGTTGATTCAGTTCCCGCTTTACGGCTCGATCGCGGCGCTGATGACCACGGTCAAAGGCACCGATGCGCAAACCCTGGCGCATCACATCTCGACCTTCTTCACCAGCATCGCCTCCCACGACACCTATGCCCTGCTGATGGGCATCTACTCGGCAGTGCTGGGTTTCTTCATCCCGTCGGGCGGCGGTAAATGGATCATCGAGGCGCCTTATGTGATGCAGGTCGCCAATGACCTGCAATATCACCTGGGCTGGGCGGTGCAGATCTACAACGCCGCAGAAGCCTTGCCGAACCTGATCAACCCGTTCTATATGCTGCCGCTGTTGGGTGTTCTGGGGCTGAAGGCGCGGGATCTGATCGGTTTCTCGTTCGTGCAGTTGTTGGTGCATACACCGCTGGTGCTGTTTCTGCTGTGGGCGCTGGGGACGACGTTGGCGTATATCCCGCCACTTCATCCTTAGCTTATCCCTGTAGGAGCCAACTTGTTGGCGAGGCTTTTTATCTCGGTAATCAGATATATCGTCTCGCCAACAAGTTGGCTCCTACAGGTCCTGCGTGATTCGTGCTGAACAGCTATCGCCATAATCCAGCACAGCAATTCTGGCCAGCAATTCCCGAAGCTCGCAGGCCTGCTCCGGGCCCAGTGATTTTTCGAAGCACTGCTGGGCCTGCTCCCACAGGGCCTGGGATTCCAGCAGTTTATCCAACCCTGCCTGAGTGAGCTTGACCAGGCGGCTGCGCTTGTCGTCAGGGTCAACGGACACCGCAATCAACCCTTCACGCTCCAGCGGCTTGAGGTTCTGCGCCAGGGCCGAACGATCAATCACCAGAATCGTCGCCAGCTCCGTCAATGCCGACGCCTGGTGGCGTGCGATTTGAATAAGGATCGAGCGTTGTGTACAGCGCAACCCGCAGGGCGCCAGCACCGCATCGTATAGCTGGGAGATGCGACGGGTGGCCTTTCGCAGGCTGGTGGCATGACACAGCATTTTCGGCGCTATCCGCAAACTGTCAGGGATCTGCAACTGAGTGTGCAGTTCAGCCGTTGACGTCAGGCTGTGGCTCATAAAGGGTCCTGCGGTAATGGATCAATCGGGCAATGCTGGCATATCCCCGTAATTTGTGACAGCAACGGTTTGCCCCGCCCATCGCTTACGGCCTTTCGTGAACGCCGTCGAGCCTGCCCCGCCCCACGACGGCGCCGTCCAGTGACTTGAGTAACTGGCTGCGATTTGGCGGCATGTCGAAATGCAACGGCCGGTCCACGGCCAGCAATTGAAAACTGTAGCGATGGGGACCATGCCCGGCCAAAGGCTGTGGCCCAATGTAAGTGCTTCCCCCGAAAGTATTGCGCCCCAGAGAAAGCAAGCCGTGAGAAGCACTGCTCAGCGCCCCGACGGGCAAACCACTGCGCTGGGGGCTGATACCCACCGCGATAGCGTGCACAAAAGCGAACGGCAGTGGCGCATCAGCGTCCTCAATGATGAGTACCAGCTCTTGGGTCTGCTCTGGTAATCCTGTCCATTCCAGCGCAGGCGAAAGATTACCGCCGGTTGCCGATCCTACGTGAGAGGCAGGAATCTGCTGCATCGAGGCAAATGCCGGGCTGCGCAACTCAATCACCACTGGAGTGAATGCGATGCTCTTGTGATTCCAGATCAGCTTGTTCTCGGTGGCACTGCGCCCCCGCAATACCCGACCCAACAGACGGCTCAGCATTCTGACGATCCTCGGTTGATCCAGCCCTCGCGCACTGGCTTGAAATGAAATCCCTGTAGGAGCCGCCGCAGGCTGCGAAGGCCATATGTCTGTCACACCGCGATTCGCAGCCTGCGGCAACTCCTACAGGGTCAGTATGCTATTGAGCTCAACTATGCACCGGCGTCAGCACCGGTTTACCGGCAAAAAACGCCAGCAGATTGTCCGCTACCATTTGCACGGTGGCTTCGGAGGCCTCCGGCGACAGGCCGCCCACATGGGGCGTGAGAATCACATTATTGAGGCTTTTGAGCGCATCCGGGACTTGCGGTTCGTCATCGAAAACATCCAGCGCCGCCCCGGCAATGGTTTGCTGCTGCAGCGCCTCGATCAGGGCTGCGGTATCAATCACGCTGGCCCGAGCGATGTTGATGACAAAACCTTCAGCGCCCAGGGCAGCAAGCGCCTGGCGATCTATCAAATGGCGGGTTCCGGCACCGCCGGGCGTGGCGACAATCAGAAAATCCGAAGCTTCGGCCAGTTCAAGGGCAGTGGCGTAATAGTCGAAAGCCACATCCGTACGGGGTTTGCGGTTGTGATAGCTCACCGACATATCGAATCCCGCCGCGCGCTTGGCGATGGCGATGCCCACAGCACCCAGACCGAGAATACCCAGGCGCTTGCCCGCCAGTGAAGGCCGGGTCATCTTGCGCCATTCACCACGACGGACCGAAGCATCGGCTTGGGGAATATCACGCACGATGGACAGCAACAGCGACATTGCATGATCGGCCACAGTCGGCGAGTTCACCCCCGCGCCGTTGGTCACGGTAATGCCACGCGCCTCGGCGGCAGGCAGGTCCACGTGCTCATAACCGGCACCCAGCACGCAGATGATCTTCAAATGCGGCAGCGCGGCCATTTCCTCGGCGAAAAACCCCAGCGGCCCCCGGGTCAGTACCGCAGTGATCTCCTCACCACGCGTCGCCACAGCTTCGGCGCGCATTGCCGGAGTAGGCGCAAGAATCAACCGATATCCGCTGTTTTCAAGAATCGGCAGGTACTCATTGACACTCTCAACCAGTACCAGAACGGTGGTTGTCATGCAGGGCTCCAGAAACTCACAAAAAAACCGACAGTAACGCGAGTTGAGCCAATTGTGCAGGTCAGATTGTGCAAACGTCCGGTTACCTATAGCAAATGGCCTTTTCCAGGAACATTAAAAATTCACGTATAGGTACTTAGAGTAGGCATGCTGCCAGCGCATGGCATCGTGCGTCATACAGCGCCTGACCAGGTGGCAAACAGCCCCAAGCCTGCAAACCGCCCTCATCTGGTTGCGACATAAGCAGTCGCTGAACGGCAGATGGCTTGCCGGTCAGGTTCGATACTGCTAAAGGTTTGCGCGGGCTTCATTTGTAATGATCGTGTTGATCGTCAATGACCACGAAAGAAGGATTATCGAGACCATGCTGAAAGGAATTTCAAAAGCGCTGTTTCTCAAGACCCCACTGGCCAGCGTGCTGGCAGGGAGCGTGCTGACCACTCTGCTGCTCGCCTCAGGATCAGCCATTGCCGCCGAAGCGCCGGGCAAGGCGTTGAGCGCGAAAATAGGTCTGCCCTGGCCGGCCGTCATCGCCCACCGTGGCGCATCCTTTGATGCCCCGGAGGAAACCATCCCGGCTTACACCGTCGCCAGGGATCTGGGCGCGGATTATCTGGAAATGGATATTCAGCGCACCAAAGACGGCGTACTGATCGCACTGCACGATGACACCCTGGAGCGCACCACCAACATCGCCGAGGTCTTTCCCAAGCGCAGCAAAGACCCGCTGAACACCTTTACCCTGGCGGAAATCAAACAACTGGATGCCGGCAGCTGGTTTAACAAGGCCCATCCGGATCGGGCACGCGCCAGCTATGCAGGTTTGCAGATTCTGACCCTGGATGAAGTCATCGACATCGCCGAAGGCGGCGACAACAAACCCGGCCTGTACATCGAAACCAAGGCCCCGAACCAGTTCCCCGGCATTGAAGCGGACCTCAAAAAAGCCCTGGAAAAACGCGGTTGGCTGAATCAAAGGCCAGCCGCCGAAGCGGGCCACGTGAATGTCGCGCACATGCCGGGGCGCGTGGTGCTGCAAACCTTCGAGAAGCCAAGCCTGGTGTTGCTGCAAAAAGAAATGCCGAAGGTGCCCAAGGTGCTTCTGCTGTGGATCGGTGAAGGTTCGATCGAGCCAAAATCGAATGTCGCGTTCAAGGATTCAGGCGCCAAGGACAAGGCCGAGTACTACGGCGCTCAGGAAGCCAAGACCCAGGAAGAATTCATCGCCTGGATAGACTGGGCCAAAGCCCATGGCGCGATAGGCACCGGACCTTCAGCAAAACTCACCCACGGCGGGGATCAGAGCTATATGGACCTGGTCAAGAAGTGGATGAACAACGCCACGCATGAAAAAGGCCTGGTGGTGCATCCGTACACTGTCGACGACGAGGTCGATTTCAAGCAGATCGCCGCTGATGGCGCCGACGGTTTCTTTACCAACCGCACCGCTGAACTGCTGAAGTTTTACGGTCGGCCGGCCAAAGAAAGCATTGACGCAATCCTCAAGCACCACGGTTACTGATTCGCTCACGAACTCTCGCGCACCACCAGCTCAAACCCCAGGTCAATCTGGGGTTTTTGCGTGACGCCATCAATCAGCCCCAGCAGCAATTGCGCCGCGCGCTGGCCCACCTGCTCGCGGGGTGTGCGGATCGACGTCAGGCGCGGCACCATGTACGCCGAACCCGGCAAATCGTTGAACCCCACCAGCGACACCCGTTCCGGGATCGCAATCCCATGGCGCAATGCTTCAAGAGCTGCGCCCTGGGCCAGGTCGTCATTGCAGAAGAATACGCCGTCCACATCCGGGTGCTGTGTCATCAGTTGCATGAACAACTCGCCACCCAACCCGATGGAAGATGGCTGCGGCTTTTGCAACTCAAGGGCCGGGTCGTATACACCCTGTTCCTTCAATACCTGACGAAACCCCTCACCGCGCTGTAGAACCCGTGGGTCGAGCTGCGCCGCGATATAAGCCAGGCGCTTGCGCCCGCGACTGAGCAAGTGCTTTGCCGCCTCAGCCCCGGCTTGCACCTGAGAAAACCCGACACAGTAAGCATTGCTAGCCGCGTCCAGCTCCATCATGTGCACACAAGGCACGCCACTGGCCGCCAGAAGCTGACGCAACGCCGGGGTGTGGTCAAAGCCGGTGAGCAAAAGCCCGCGGGGCCGATTGGCCAGGTGGCTGCGCAACAGGTTTTCTTCTTCCTCGGGGGAATAGTGATAGTTGCCGATCACCACATCCAGATTTCTGGGGCGTAGTACGTCCTGAATCGCTTCGAGGGTCTCGATGAAAAGCTGGTTGGACAACGATGGCACCAGCACCACCACGGTCTGGCTTTGCGAAGAAGCCAGCGCCCGGGCCGCCGGGTTGGCCACGTAGCCAAGGCTCTGGGCTGCGGCCCGGACCTTCTCGACCAGCTCCGGAGCCACCGTGATGACACCGCGTAATGCACGCGAGGCGGTGATGGGAGAAACAGCAGCCAGCCGCGCCACTTCGTTGAGGGTCGGACGGCCGGTGGAGCGGGAACCAATGCGAGTCATCTGTTGCCAACTACATGAGGATAAGCAGAGGGGTTGCCAAATATGGCGAATGGGCTAAGGTAGCGCTGTCTCACGGACCCTGACAATGCTTTCTTCAACCGCCAACTGGCCTGAGGATCGTCCGCTGATGAACAACGTATTTAAAATAATGACAATACCTGGAAGCACCTGTTGCCGCCCCTTCCCCAAGGTTGACAAAGACAGCGCTGTCTCCAGCAAAGGTGGTCAACTGTGACAATCGCGAATTCTGCTATCTCTGCCCTCGTCGTAATGGGTGTTTCTGGCTGCGGCAAAAGTGTCGTCGGCGCCGAAATTGCTCTGAACACCGGCGGTATTCTTATTGAAGGCGATGCCTTCCATCCACCGGCCAACATCGAAAAGATGAGCGCTGGTCACCCCCTCAACGATGAAGACCGTGCCGGCTGGCTGACCCGTCTGGGTGAAGAGATGGCTCAAGCCCTGCGCAATGGCGAACATCCAATTCTGACCTGCTCGTCTCTCAAGCTCATTTACCGTGAACGCTTGCGTGCGGCCGTGCCTGGACTAGGATTTGTGTTTCTTGAGCTGACCCCGGAAATGGCCACCGAACGTTGCGCCCATCGCCCGGGCCATTTCATGCCCGCCAGCCTGGTGGAAAGCCAGTTTGCGACCCTTGAGCCGCCTTATGGCGAAGAACTGACACTGGTGGTAGATGCAACTCAGCCCGTCGCCGACATTGGCAAACAAGCTGCGGCCTGGTGGAAAGCGTCCTGAGCCCGATAAAGGCGTGAGCGCGAAAGACAGCGCTGTCTTGCGCCTGGGTCTGCTGAAAATTACCTGATCCGTCGGATTTGCGGCGGGTGCAATGCAGCTGCTCCTTTAAAAAATAAAAGACAACTGGAGAGACATCCAATGTTCGGTATGACACACGACACCTACCTGTTGGTCGACGCGGTGGTTACCATCGTCGGCCTGATACTGCTGATCACCAAATTCAAGGTTCACCCCTTTGTTGCCCTGACCATTGCCGCAGGCTTTCTCGGCCTGACCTCCGGCATGCCAGTGGACAAAGTCATGAAGGCTTTCCAGGACGGCTTCGGTGGCGTGTTGGGTTTTGTCGGCATCATCCTTGGTCTGGGCACCATGCTGGGCAAGCTGATGGCCGATTCCGGTGGTGCAGATCAGATCGCTCAGACGCTGATCCGCGCCTTCGGCAAGCAGCGTGTGCATTGGGCGATGATGTTCGCTGCGTTCCTGGTGGGCATCCCGTTGTTCTTCGAGATCGGTTTCGTATTGCTGATCCCGCTGGTCTACATCGTGGCGCGCCGCACCGGTGTGTCCATCGTCAAGATCGGTATCCCGTTGCTGGCTGGCCTGTCGGCCGTGCACGGTCTGGTTCCGCCACATCCGGGTCCGTTGCTGGCCATCGGGATCTTCGGCGCTGACATCGGCAAGACCATTTTCTATGGCCTGCTGGTTGCTCTGCCTACCGCAATCATTGCAGGCCCGATTTACGGCAAGTGGATTTCCAAATACGTGCCGGGCACTCCATCTCAGGAGTTGATGGATCAGATCGGCAAAGAGTCCAGCGCGACCAACCTGCCCGGCTTCGGCATCACTCTGGTGACGATCCTGCTGCCGGTGTTCCTGATGCTGCTCAAAACCTTTGCCGACATTGCGTTGCCTGATGGCAATACCTTCCGTATCTGGATGGACTTCATCGGTCACCCGATCACAGCATTGCTCGCGGCCTTGCTGCTGGCGTTCTACACCTTCGGTTCGGCCCGTGGTTTTGATCGCACCAAGATCATGAAGCTGCTGGACCAGAGCCTGACGCCGGTCGCAGCCATCGTGCTGATCGTCGGTGCTGGTGGTGGCTTCAAGCAAATGCTGGTGGCCAGCGGTGTGGGCGACCTGATCGGTCACATGGCGGTGCAGGCACAGATCAACCCGATCATGCTGGCCTGGCTGGTGGCGGCGGTGATTCGCGTGGCAACCGGTTCGGCTACGGTCGCGACCATTACCGGTGCAGGTATCGTGGCGCCGGTGGTGGGCCTGATCCCGGGCGTCAACCGTGAGCTGCTGGTGCTGGCAACCGGTGCTGGCTCGCTGATCCTGTCCCACGTGAACGATGCCGGTTTCTGGCTGGTCAAGCAGTACTTCAACATGACCGTGACTGAAACCTTCAAGACCTGGACCGTGATGGAAACCATCCTCTCGGTGGTTGGCCTGATCTTCATCATGCTGCTGTCGATGGTGGTCTGATAAACCCGAATTGGCCGAAGATGCTTTTTCCGCAGATACGCTTGCCCGCGATAGCGTTGAATCAGGCGAGAATTTGTCGACTGACGCAACGCCATCGCGGGCAAGCGCGCTCCTACGGGACCCCTCTTTGTTGCGCGATCGCGGGGGGCTCGTGCCGTCCCATCAAACACAAAATAACTATCTGACTGCAACACTGTTCTGTAGGAGTGAGCTTGCTCGCGATAGCGGTATGTCTGTCGATAAACCATCGCCTGACGTAATGCGATCGCGAGCAAGCTCACTCCTACAGGGGTCGTTGTTTGCTGGACGACAGCGCGGCGTCCGAGCGACTAGATCTTGAAACGCCCTACCATCTGATTCAGCTCGACAGCCAGACGCGACAGCTCATGGCTGGCCGAGTTGGTCTGGTTGGCTCCGGCCGACGACTGCAGTGACAAATCCCGAATATTCACCAGGTTGCGGTCGACCTCACGGGAGACCTGCGCCTGTTCTTCGGCAGCGCTGGCGATTACCAGATTACGATCGGAAATCTCGCCCACACTGCGGGTGATCTCTTCCAGTGCGACACCTGCGCTGCGGGCGACGTCCAGTGTGGTCTGGGCGCGGGCGCTGCTGTTCTGCATTGACGCCACGGCCTGACTGCTGCCTTGCTGAATGCCGCTGACCATGACCTCGATTTCCTGAGTCGACTGCTGAGTGCGGTGGGCCAGCGCCCGAACCTCGTCGGCAACCACGGCGAAGCCACGACCGGCCTCCCCCGCTCGAGCGGCTTCAATGGCCGCGTTGAGGGCCAGCAGGTTGGTCTGTTCAGCAATGGCGCGGATTACATCCAGCACCTTGCCGATGTCGCGGGTCTGACCAGCCAGACTACGGACCTGCTCTGCGGTGGTTTCGACATCGTTGGTCATCTGCTGAATGGCCGTCACGGTTTCCTGCACCCGCTGACTGCCCTGAATCGCCGAAGAGCTCGATTGCTGCGATGCCGTCGAGGTACTGACTGCGTTGCTGGCGACTTCCTCGACAGCGGCGGTCATTTCGTTGACGGCCGTTGCCGCCTGTTCGATTTCGTCATTCTGCTGCTGCAGCGAACGCGAGCCTTCTTCCGTGACTGCGTTGAGTTCTTCCGCTGCGGACGCGACTTGGGTCGCGGAACCGGAAATCTGCTGCAGGGTGTCGCGAAGATTGGTCTGCATGGTATGCAGGGCCTGCTGCAGACGTGTCACCTCGTCACGGCCCTGGATTTGTACGGCCTGGGTCAGATCCCCTTGCGCAACATTTTCAGCGGCCCGCACGGCGTCACTCAGCGGGCGAACAATGCTGCGGGTCAGGACCACGGCCAAAAGGACGGTCATGAGAGCTGTCAGCACCAGCACGGCAATGATGATATTGCGCGCATTAACGTATTGGTTCCCGGCGTCCACAACGGAAGCTTCCGAATCCTTGCGGTTAACTTCCAGCATCCACTCGAGCAACGGCGCCATCTGGTCTGAGTAGCGCTTGAGGTCGCCACTGATCAACCCCGGGATCTCGGCATCGCGACCGGCGCGTGACACCTCAAGCAGCTTGTTCTGGGCAATCAGATAATTACCCATGGCTTCCTTGAATTGCCGGAATTTGTCGGCCTCTTCTGGGCCGCTCACCAGAGGAGCGTAATCCTCGACGATGCGATTGGCCTTCTTGGTCAGCACGTCGAGCCTTGCTTCTGCCTTGGCAACATCCGCCGGAGCGCGATTGACCAGAACCACGTAAGACATGGTGCGAAACCGGGTAGTGGTGTCCGCCAGCTCACCCAAAAGCCGGGTGGGAACCAGCCCGTCCGACGCAATGGAGGTCGTCGACTGATTCAGATCGGCCATTTTGTTAAGGCTCATGACCCCAAGAAAAAGCACAAGTAGCGCCATAACCGTAAAACAAATCGCAGCCCGAGGGGCAATTCCAAGATTACGCAGTGTCATGATCGATAGGCTCGATGGAGTGATATTGAAACGCTATCGGCACACAACGGCTAAACATTAAGTCCTTAAAGCCCGTAGCAGACACCTTTCTTCCTACGCAATGTACCGAACCCGCCATCAATATTTTCGGAATGGTCCTGCACATATGCAAAGTTGCGCCTACGCTGATATCCATTCACGCATACCGACGGCTCAACCCCGTGATGCGCGAATGTGTCGTGAAACAGCAGGGCAGCTCAGGCCGTGGCATAAAACCTTGTTGGCTACTCCGCTAAATACGGGCTTTTACCCGTAAAAACAGGCAGAATTGGCGCGCTCGTCGAGCCGGCAACCGCCCTTGATGACAGAAAAATGTACCGAGGGAATTAAATTCACTCCTGTAACGTCATATTGATGGACGCATTTGGATGTACTCGGCAACAATCACCACGCAAAGGCAAATGCCAGCCTCCTGCTAGAGGCGCTTCAAGAGGCCATCAAGGAAAAGATTATGTTGATACTCACCCGTAAAGTTGGCGAAAGCATAAACATCGGTGACGAAATCACCGTCACGATTCTGGGCGTTCAGGGCCTTCAGGTACGCCTGGGCATTAACGCACCGAAAAATGTTTCTGTGCATCGTGAAGAAATCTACAAACGTATCCAGGCGGAGCTGGCTCCCAACCAAGACCCACAATGAAATAGAGATCACCCCTCATTCAAGCCCGGTTGCTGCAGAATCCGGCAACCAGGTCGTACGGCGTCGTCTGACGCCGTTTTTTACGCCTGCTCGTTCCAGTCTCCTCCCCTCATGCCTGCCTCAGCACTTTCAGACGCTGATCGTTGAAGACCATTTGTCTGCCGCCTCGAACTCGCCGTAAAAGCCGCCACTCCACTCCATGTAACCCATGGACGATGCTGGGCCCGTAGTCAGTTGTGAGCCAAGCACGCTCTTCATTTTGGTGAATGGCAACAATGGTGAATGACAATGAACACAACCCCCCACAGCCCCGGCAGTAGCACCGATCAGAGGAACACCGAACACAGGGCCAACGCGGTCGAGGATCACCTGCACACCCTGCAAGACGACGCCCAGGCGGCAATCGCCAGTGCCAAAGAACAGGGTTCGGCGCAATTCGAGCAATACAGGGACACTGCCGCCCAGCAGATCGAAACCCTGGCGCAGAGCGCTCAATCCGCCGCCGAGCACCTGCAGGAAGATGACACCTTCGGGATTTCACACTACGTCACCGATATCGCACAGAACATGACGACTCTGGCGGATAACTTGCGCGGTAAAAGTGTAGACGAGCTTCTCCAGCAAGCCGGAAAACTGGCCCGGGACAACCCCGCGCTGTTCATCACCGGCAGCGTCGCGCTGGGGTTTGGTTTGTCGCGTTTCCTGCGGGCGTCGAATTCTGCTCAAGGCACAAGTTCAACGACGGGCTCGGCGTCGCCCCCCGGCATCGCCCCTTCAACTAACGCCCCAGGCAGTCAATACGCAAACCGGCCCACCGCAGGAATGAGCACCGTCGTGGAGGCCGATCAGGAGTTCCCCGTCAGCCATCCGCACATGGGTGATGTTCGTCACAGCGGTAGACCCGGCATCCCCGATGCACCTCCAGGGCAGGGACCGACAGGCGCTTACATACCGACTGATCCACTGGGAGCCGATGCAACCTATCCCGACAGCAAGGATGACAACGGCCAGGCGGGTAACCCTCAGCAGTCCGCATCGGACAGGCAAGCGCAAGACCGCCTTTCCAAAGGAGATATGTGATGGCTACTCCTTCGAACCCAACGCCGGAAAATGAAACCTCCGCCGTAGGCCTTATCCGCCAGTTGGCTCACGAAGTGCCCGCGTTGCTTACCAAAGAGCTGGCACTGGCCAAGGCGGAAATCAAAGAGACCGTCGAAACGGCCAAGGCCGGTGTCGCGGCGGTGGGCATGGGCGCGATCGTCATGCTCGCGGGGCTGATCATTGTTCTGCTGGCAGCCGTGTATGCGCTGGCCAATATCATGCAGCCGTGGCTGGCGGCGTTGATCGTTGGCGCCGTGGCGATGGTCGTGGGGTTCATCATGATTCAGTCCGGCAAGAAGCAATTTGACGCTTCCAACCTGACCCCCGAACGCACCGTCAACTCCCTGCAAAAAGACAAGGACGCTATCCAGAGGAAAGTCTCATGAGCATTGACAGCAGTTTTGAAAGCGAAGAAAGCTTTGCCAGCGATTCCGAAAAAAGCCCGGAAACCCTGGAGCGTGAAATCAACGCCCAACGCTCCGCCATCGGCAACATCGTCGACGCCCTTGAGAGCAAATTCTCGCCAGGCCAGTTACTGGACCAGGCCCTTAGTTACACCAAGGGCAACAGCGGGGAGTTTTTCGGCAATCTTGCCACCACCGTCAAAAGCAATCCGCTGCCAACGGTGCTGACATCTGTGGGTTTGCTGTGGCTGATGATGAACCAGAATCGCAGCCCGTCGACAACCTCGGGCCCTTCTAGTCTTGGCCATCTCGGCGATCGGGTGAGCGATATGGCCCACAGCGTCACCGACAGTTTCAGCGACGCCAAAAGCCGCATCGAAGAAACCGCCAGGCGCATGAAAGACAAGGCGGGACAGGTGACCGACAAGGCCGGGGAGTTGACGGATAAAGTCAGCGAGAAGTTATCGGCGACAGGGCAGCAGTTTAATCAGGGCAGCCATGATGCTACTGACACCCTGCATCAGCAGGCTCGCAACGCGCAGTCCGGCTTCAACTACATGCTGCAAGAACAACCGCTGGCCCTGGCGGCTATCGGAATTGCCCTGGGCGCCGCGCTAGGGGCGGCATTGCCGGTCACCGAACGGGAAAACCGGATGATGGGAGAAGCCAGCGACGAGTTGACGGGCAAGGCCAAAAACCTGGCCACTGAAGGCTATGAAAAGGTTTCGCAGATGGGTAAGGAGCTGGTCGACGACGCAAAATCCAGTACCCCACCGTCAAACAGCAATCCGCAAAAAACGGCGTTTAATCAGGAGAGTACGCCAGGGCTGGGTTGAGTGTTACAAAGGTTTCGGCCATATGAAGGTCCGACCTACATCCGTAGTCTGTAGGAGTGAGCTTGCTCGCGATAGCGCCAGGTCAGGCCTTGTATCCACCGGCATATCGCCATCGCGAGCAAGCTCACTCCTACAGTTCCTGGTGACCATGCGAATGCACGGCGCATGGCTCACGCAGTACACCATATTCCTGCCTTACGACTGCTCAAGCCGTTGAACAATCTTGTCCTTGATCAACAGCCTTTTTTCCTTGAGCTTTTTCAGCTCATCATCACTGACGCTCCCCGCCGATCCTGACTCTGCATCCAGCACGCTGGTATCAATCTGACCGTATTCAACCAGCAGTTTATTGAGCTTGCCGTCCGTCTTGCTGCGCTCGCTCACCTGCTCTTTTGTCAGACCCAGATCCTTGTACAAATCGTGCTTGACCGGCATGGGGCACCTCTCTTCATGACTGCAATGGTTCGTTGATCTATGAGGATAGCTGCTTCCAAAGGTTCGCGGTTTTTCCCGCGGGCCTCAATGCGACTCACGTAACCGACGGACCTCGTACGCCTTCAAATGCGTGTAGGCAAACCCGAGAACGGTTAACTCCGGTGCCGACAAACCAGCGGCATCACGGCGCAGTAACAGATCACCCAGCACATGTTCGACTTCGATGGGCGCCCCGCGCTCAATGTCGCGCAGCATCGACGCGGTCATCGGCGAGTCGGTCGCAGTCAGGATTTTCAAGAACCGTTGGCGCACGCTTTCTGCCAGCGGAAAACCTGCCGCAGTGGCGATATTCGCGCACTCGGCAAACAGGCTGAGCAGCAACCCCTGCCCCCCGGCATTGAGTACGTCACCCAGGCTAGCGCGCATGGAGCCTGTGATCCCCGCGGCGGTGGCGATAAAACACCATTTGTCCCACATATCCTGCAGGATGTGCTGGCTGAAACTGGCCTCGAACCCGGCATCCGCCAGCGCTTCGGCAACCCGCAGGATGCGCCGGGTTGAGGCCCCGCTCAATTCGCCGAAGGTCAGTTGGCTGGCCTCTCCCAGATGCAGAATCGCGCCGGACGCATCCCGATCCAGGGAAATCAGACACTGCCCGCCTAAAACATTGGCACTGCTGAAGCGAGCAGCGAGCCGGTCAAGATGGGCCATGCCGTTGAGCAGGGGCAATATCGCGGTATCAGGCCCCACAGCGGGCGCAGAGGCATCCATGGCCGAGTCCAGATCGTAAGCCTTGCAACTGAGGATAATCAGATCATAAGGCTCACTCAGCATCTGGGCCATGACCACCGGGGGCGAGGGATACAGGATGTTGCCTTGCCCGCTGCGCACGATCAGCCCATCGCGCTGTAACTCATCGGCCCGGCCTGCACGCACCAGAAAAGTAACATCGCGCCCCGCCTCCAGCAGACGACCGCCGAAATAACCGCCAATCGCTCCAGCACCAACGATCAAGATGCGCATTGATGACTTCTCCTGTGTCTGATGAGTGCTAACCCTATCTCAGCGTAGAAGATGCTGCGCACGCGTTTCAGCTTTCTGCACCAGCCAGACCGGGAAACAGATACGGCATGCCCTGCTCCAGCCGTTGCACCAGACTGCGGCTGGGGGCAGCGGCCTCCGGGACCGGCTGTTGCAGGCGCGCCATCACCGCCTCAATAACGGTTCGACTGGCATCGTTGTGGAATTGCCAGACCCCGTAAATACGGCCATTGAATGAAGGCTCGCTGCCCAGGCTTGAGTCGGCGGCAAGCCCCGCGCCAATCCCGAACAAATACAGCCCATGCAAACGCTGACCCGCGCTATCCAGCGGACAGCCTGAGGCGTCGGAATCCAGCCCACCCTCGGTCTCGCGCAGCACAATCGGGCTGCCATCGCGATGGCTCAGTACGGGCAAGCGTGGCTGATACCCGGTGCATTGAACCACCACACTGGACTCGATCAATGCTTGCGCCGCCAGCTCGTAATCCTGCAGTGAACCGCCCTGTATCTGAAAGGCGCGAGCCCGCACTCCGGTTTTTCCGATCCAGCCGCAGGACAACACTTCTCGCCCGACTTCCAGAGCCCTGTAACGCAGCCCACCTGAGCGGTTGACCCGGCCCGACACCGGGCAGACATCCTTGACCGGGTCGAAAATGTAACCTGCGGCGCGAGCCAGCCCGGCACTTTCGAAGAACAGCCGGATAGCGGAACGATGCAGCAGAGTGACCTCTTGTAACCCTGCGAACTCAAGGGCGTCTGCTAGGTTTTCGAGCATCGAGAATGCACTGTGGGAGCCGCCAACCACGGTTATCCGCCCCGAAGATGCAAGCGCGGGCGCGAAGGTTTCACGCAACTGCACCGCATTCATGCGCAGTAACTGGTCGGCGGACTTGATAGTCGCCGAAGCCGGGACCATCAAGCCCAGTTCAGCCAGCCCTTCATGCAAGTACCTCGGGTCCTGCTGACCACCCAGATTCAGTACCACGGCGCGGCTGCGAATGCGCCGGGTCCGCCCTTCGTGCTCCACCCAGACACAATATTCATCGCCCTCCTTGACCACCTCGGTCACCGTGGTGCTATGCCAAAGCTTGACGCCGTAGCGCTGGACGATGAAGTCCAGCACCAGCTTCGACGCTTCAGCCAGCAGTTCGCCCACGTCCGATAACTGCGGCGCGTTCTGCGCCTGCCGGCGAATACGCCAATAGGCTGGCGAATGCTCAAGCGGCTCGAAAACATCACGCAGCGCCGGGTCGCGCAAGCAATCGAGAAAGACGTCACCCACCGAATTGGCGGTTATTCGATACTCCCCCAGGCAGCCGACGCCCGGATTCGCACTGGCGTCGACAATGATCAGTCCATCGCGCGCCAGATCAGGCAGCGAGCCACTTTTCAATGCGTTGAACAGCAGGCCCATGCCGGCGGGCCCTGCCCCGGCCACAACGCACCCACACGTGGTTTCCAGATTGTCTCCAAACATAATCGGATCTCCTTTAATTAATCCCGGCGTTGATGCGTTATTGAGCGTTGGGCAGTTAATGTATGAACCCGGACACAACTTGAACTTCAAGTTGATACGTAATTCAGAGCAAGTAATCGGACACGCGCAGACGGGCCCGGGACCCGAGATGGGCCGAGCAACTAACAGGAAGTAAGTTGGGGTTCTTGGTAAAAGCGGGGCAGCTTTCACACGACTGAATCAAAAGCAATGCTACCGCCCGGTAACCCTGCGGTGGCGACCAGAAGCCTTGGCACATTACTTTCAGCAAGACCTTGCGAGGATGCAAGAAACATCAGCAGGAATGCCGCAGAGATAATTTCAAAGATTGATCAAGGTGTCAATTTATTGAAATCAGTCCGAAAACACGACATTTTTGCAGCAAGTACATGATTTAAATGGCGAATTAATTTTGACGCCGACAAATGAACGCTTTTCGACTGAAAAATTGTTTTAGGCAGGGTTTTTATATATTAATCAACTCCAAAAAACTGTACTAAAGTCCAGCGCCAGCAACTTGACGACCTATAACTTTATATACACTGCATGTATCTGAAACCACATGCCCTGTAGGAGCTGCCGAAGGCTGCGAACAGCGGCCTACCAGACAAACCGCATTCGTCGCCGTCGTAACCTCCGACAACTCCTACAGAAAGGCATTCCAACTTACTTGATGATCCCCAGGCACAAAGCCTCCGCCACGGCCTGCGCCCGGTTGCAGACACCGAGCTTGTTGTAGATGCTCTTGAGGTGATATTTCACCGTCGCTTCCGATATCTGGCGGATGGACGCGATTTCCCAGGCAGTTTTGCCATCGCGCGCCCACTCCAGTATCTCCAGCTCCTTCTCACTGAGGCCTCTGGAACGCAGGCTCGTGCCTCGCCCAACCAGATGCAGCACCGGCACCAGGCTCGACAGCAAGTACTTGTCGGCACTCGTAAGAGGTCTTTGCAATCCGTTGAGCGAGCAAATCGATGTCACGCCCTGGAAGCTGCGTCCCTGGCTGGTGTAGCCGTAAGAACAGCCGGGCAGCAGTTGATGGTCTTCCACTGTCTGGCGATAGCTGTCCGGGGCGGGATGCAACTCGAACGCTTTGTGCCAATCCAGAAAACCGAACTGCCCACGGTAGTACTTGATCAGCGGGTCCTGAGTGAACAGCCGCAACCGCCGGTAGGCAGCACTCCAGGTGCCCTCGACATTGAATGTCACCAGCGTGAGCAGCATCGAACCTCTGAACTGATAAAACATGGCCCGTTCAGCGCCGCATTCGCGGCAGAGCCATTGAAGGGCATTCTCGATGGCCCGATCATTGTCCAGCTCATTGATGCTGCTGACCATTTGTTGCACAAGGGGGTTGGGAGTCGGGTGAAGGGATTGCGCACTTGCCATAGCGTGGGTTGCTCCTGTGTCCATACCCGGCGCGCTGTTTATCGACCCTTCACGAGGGCGGCGCCTTAGGTGGAAAGCTCAGGAAATTACACGAATAAAAGTGTTTAAAAACACGGTAAGAAACAAACAGTGAATTCTTACAAGCCGCCGGGCAACGTCCTACTTCTCAGCAGGACGTGGACTACTAAAGCCTTCGTCAATACCGGCGAACACCAGCGTATTGTTCGACGTCAGAGGAAGCGAAAGCCCCTACAGATCATCGAGCTGCACGAACCGGGCGGCGATGCCGTCGCGGGTTGGGGTGACATCGCCCGGCGCTTTTCTGAAAAAGCGGACAGCGGCAACGCGCGGATTCTCGCCGATATCAAACCAGCGGCGAGTGCCAGCGGGTACTGATATCAGGTCATTCTTTTCACACAGCACGGCATAAACATGTTCATCGATATGCAGTGTAAAAAGCCCGCGACCCGCGATGAAATATCGCACTTCGTCTTCAGAACAGAGGTGTTCATCGAGGGTGCTCGCGCGTAACGCAGGATCAGCCGTGTTGGCACGGAGCACATCGACAACCGCATAACCGCGCTCTGTCATGAGCGTATCGATCTGTACCCGGTAACTGTCGAGCAGTTCTTCCTCGCTCGTGTCGGCGTTGACGGGACTACCGGCGTGCAAACGCTCGAAACCCACGCCATGTTCACCCAGCGTGGAAGCGATATCCTCCAGGTGAGTCAGGACTTTGTAGGGTTGCTCGGGGATGGACTGGTGATACACAAACAGGCTGCTCATGAGTGCTCCTCTTTCATTCTTGTAGCCGCCAGGATGGCAGCGGCCAACGCTGCCAGGCTTGCGATGGTAAATGTCCAGCCTGCGCCCAGTGTATTCCAGCTATAACCGGCGTACAGCGCACCCAGCGCGCCGCCTGTCCCCGATAACGCTGCATACAACGCCTGACCCTGCCCTTGTTGCTGGTGGCCAAAACTGCGTTGCACGAAATGAATGGCTGAGGCGTGAAAGCTGCCGAAGGTCGCCGCGTGCAACAGCTGGGCAAACAGCAGGACCAGAAGATCATCCGCGAAGCTGCCCAGCAGCAGCCAGCGCAGTGAGGCCAGGACAAAACTGGCCATGAGCACCTGCCGCACCGAAAAACGCTGCAGCAGACGGCTCATGGCCATGAACATCAGTACTTCCGACCCCACACCCACGGCCCAGAGCATCCCGATTACACCGCGGGTGTAACCCAGGTGTTCAAGATGCAGGGTCAGGAATGTGTAATAAGGTCCGTGGCTCAATGTCATCAGAGCGACGCAGGCATAGAACGTCAGTACACCGGGCCGGGCCAGTTGCCGGAGAAAACCGCCAGAGTCGGTACGGGTGGTCGACACCGGCGGCGTCGCGTTGGGCACCCACCAACTGCTGACGACGATGCCCAGAATGATGATCAACAGCACCTGAGGAAAAAAATCCAGGCTGAACCACTCGAACAACCGCCCCAGGCCGACCACGGTCATGATGAAACCGATGGAGCCCCACAAGCGGATCTGGCTGTAACGTGCGGTCTGGCCTTGAAGGTGCGCCAGGGTAATGACTTCGAATTGCGGCAGGATGGCATGCCAGAAGAACGCGTGCAGCGCCATGACCATCGCCAGCCAGGCATAGCTTTTGTTGAACAGAATCAAGGAAAACGCCAGCAACGCGCAGATTGCTCCGCCGCGCACAATGATCAGCCGTCGCCCGGTGTAGTCACCGAGCCAGCCCCAGATATTCGGCGCGATACAACGCATCAGCATGGGAATCGCCACCAGCTCGCCGATGCGCGCACTGGAAAAACCCAGATGGCTGAAATACAACGGCAGAAACGGCGCGGTCGAGCCGAGCAAGGCGAAGTAAAAGACATAGAAACCGGACAGCCGCCAATAAGGCAGCTGAGCAGAAGGAAGCGGCGTCACCTCAGTACCCCGTAGCCCAGGCAACGCCTTGCAACATTACAGCTGATCCAGCACCGGGGTGCTCACCTGTACGTCGGCGTTCTGCCCGCGATGGCGCAACAGATGATCCAGCAGCACGATGGCCATCATCGCTTCAGCGATCGGTGTTGCGCGGATCCCCACGCACGGGTCGTGACGACCTTTGGTGATGACGTCCACCGGGTTGCCATGAATGTCGATTGAGCGGCCTGGCGTGGTGATGCTGGACGTTGGCTTGAGCGCCAGATGCGCAACGATTGGCTGACCGGACGAAATACCGCCGAGAATGCCGCCCGCGTTGTTGGACAGAAAACCCTCAGGGGTCAGCTCATCGCGATGCTCGGTGCCACGCTGGGCTACACTCGCAAAACCGGCGCCGATCTCCACCCCCTTCACCGCGTTGATGCTCATCAGCGCATGGGCCAGATCAGCGTCCAGGCGATCGAAAATCGGCTCGCCCAGACCCGGCAACACGCCTTCGGCCACTACCGTGATCTTCGCGCCGACCGAATCCTGATCGCGACGCAGCTGATCCATGTAGGTTTCCAGCTCTGGAACCTTGTCAGGATCAGGGCAGAAAAATGCGTTCTCTTCCACCGAGTCCCAGGTCTTGAACGGGATTTCAATCGGGCCCAGCTGGCTCATGTAACCGCGCACCACAATGCCCATGGTCGCCAGATACTTCTTGGCGATAGCCCCTGCGGCCACGCGCATGGCGGTCTCACGGGCCGAACTGCGGCCACCCCCGCGATAATCGCGGATGCCGTATTTGTGGTGGTAGGTGTAGTCGGCGTGAGCCGGGCGGAACAGATCCTGAATCGCCGAGTAGTCCTTGGACTTCTGGTCGGTGTTACGGATCAGCAGCCCGATGGACGCGCCGGTGGTCTTGCCCTCGAAAACACCGGAGAGGATTTCCACCTCGTCGGCTTCCTGGCGCTGGGTGGTGTGCCGGCTGGTGCCAGGCTTGCGTCGATCCAGATCGACTTGCAGGTCTTGCAGCGACAGCTCAAGGCCCGGCGGGCAGCCGTCAACGATAGCGACCAGTGCCGGACCGTGGCTTTCGCCGGCAGTGGTGACAGTGAACAGTTTGCCGAAGGTGTTGCCGGACATGCGGACGCTCCGAGGAATCAGCGAAAAAACCAGATCAGGAAAACCCGGATAAAGAAAACCAGGCGCGCCAGTATACGCAGGCTCGGCGTGTAGTTCATCCTCGAACCTTATCGGTCGGGCCGCGTCCAATTGGCATCCAAACTCATAGTGGCCCAACGATGTTACGCATTATCGCCTTGATTCTTCCGCTGCTCACCGGCCTGGCCCAGGCTGCCACACCTTCGGTTCTGCAACGCCCCATCACCCTGAACACGACAACCGGCACGCTATACGGCACGTTGCTGCTGCCTAAATCCAAGGCGCCGGTTCCCGTAGTGCTGATTATTGCGGGCTCCGGCCCCACCGATCGCGATGGCAATAATCCTGATGGCGGACGCAACGACGGCATGAAACGTCTGGCGTTGATTCTGGCCAAAAACAACATTGCCAGCGTGCGTTACGACAAACGCGGCGTGGCCGCCAGCAAACCGGCGACTCCCGACGAGCGCAATCTGAGCATCGAAAGCTACGTCGCCGACGCCCAGGCCTGGGGCCAGAAGCTCAAGAAAGACTCGCGCCTGGGTCAGTTGATCCTGCTGGGTCATAGCGAAGGCGCACTGGTGGCGTCATTGGCTGCCGAGAAAGCCGGGGCAGCAGCAGTTATTTCTGTGGCAGGCACGGGTCGACCGGTGGATGTGGTGCTGCGCGAACAGCTGCACGACCGCCTCCCCGCGCCCATGCTGCAACGGGCCAACCAGTTGATTGATGAAATCAAGGCCGGCAAGACTGACAACGATGTCCCCGGCGAGCTTGAGGTAGTGTTCCGCCCCAGCGTTCAACCCTACCTGATCTCCCTGTTTCGCCAGGACCCGGCGGCAGCGTTCGGCAACCTGCGAGTGCCCGCGCTGATCATTCAGGGCAAGCACGACATACAGGTGGGCGTCGGCGATGCGCAACTGCTGAAGGAAGCCAAACCGGATGCCCAGTTAGCCTTGATCGACGGCATGAATCATGTGCTGCGCATTGTGCCCATGGACATGGATCGCCAGCTGGAGTCCTACAAAAATCCGAAGCTGCCGTTGGCAACCGAGGTTTCCACGCAAATCCTGCATTTTATTGGGGCACTACCTGACGCCTGATCAGGGAAATTTGACGTCAGGAAATCAGTATCCCCCTTCAGGACTTGGAAAATTGGCCGATAGGAGATTGCTGGCACTGTGTTTGCTGCACCGTGCCATGGACAGGATCGCCGTTAAATGACCGAAACAACCGAATTGCCCGAAAAAACTGATCAGACTCAGTCTGCCGAAGCCAAGCCGGCGCAGCCGTGGGACGAGGTCAAGCCGGAAATATTCCAGATGCTGCGCCTGGCCCCGCTGCAGACAGATCGTGCGACCGGTGGCCGGCCGCTGCGCTTCGTCGAATTTGGCCGCGCTGAACGCCACAGCAAGGAATTGAGCCTGCTGCGCATGAACATTCAGCTACCGGGCCAACGGGTGCGCCGGGAGCAGAATCATCTGGATGTCTGGGTGGATCATGTCAACCATATCGTGCGTTTCGGCCCGGACTCCGGCCTGCAGATCGAGCCATGGAACCGCGGTATCGGCCGCTTCCTCATCGCTCAAGGCATCCACTGGGCGCAGAAGCGATGGTCAGCCTACAAAGTTGAAAGCTTCGCGTTGCCTAGCAAGGACGGGCTCAACGAAGATACCCGCATGCGTCGCGATCACTTCCTGAAAACCCAGGGTTTCGAAGTCGGTTACGCCGATGCGCAGCACATGAAGGGCAGTTTCAAAGAGGTTCAGGTCGGCAACCTGCACAGCACCTGGAACAACGACAAAATCCAGATCATCGAAATTCTCGAAGCCTCGCAAATGCTGGAGAACGCCGAGAAGAAGATGATCGAACAGGAAGGGTCGATCCGTCAGCACGAAGACCGGGTGAACAAGTACAAGCGCGAAGACAGCGGCTTGCGCTTCACCATCGCCTGCCTTGTGACGTTCGCGGTGTTTCAGGCTGGCCTGTTGATCTGGATTGCGACACATCGTTGAAGCATTTAGCGCTGAAATGCTTTAACTGTAGGAGCGAACTTGTTCGCGAGGCGATGGTACTGCCAGTGCATCCATGTCGACTGACATTGCGCCTCGCCAACAAGTTGGCTCCTACAGAACAGCGGGGTTCGGTGGCGGGCGCGGTAAGCCTGACAAAGACAGTTTCCCTACCGCGGGCGGGGATCACACTCTCGACTGAAACAAAGCCTGATGCTCTCGGCACTGGGCCGCTGTGAGCATGAACACGCCGTGCCCGCCGCGCAGGAAGTCCAGCCAGGCGAAATCCACTTCCGGGTACAACGCCTGAACGTGGACCTGACTATTGCCGACTTCGACGATCAACAAACCTTTTTCATTCAGATGATCAGCCGCCTGGCTGAGCATGCGCCGAACCAGATTCAGCCCGTCACTGCCACATGCCAGTGCCAGCTCAGGCTCGTGCTGATACTCGTCAGGCATGTCGGCGAAGTCTTCGGAATCGACATATGGCGGGTTGGAAACGATCAGGTCAAAGCGCTGACCCGGCAGACCGTCAAAGCCATCGCCCTGCACGGTATAAACCCGCTGATCCATGCCATGGCGTTCGATATTCTGATTGGCGACTTCCAGCGCCGCGAAGGACAGATCGGCCAACGCCACTTCGGCTTCAGGGAATTCGTCCGCGCAGGCAATGCCGATGCAGCCCGAACCGGTGCACAGATCAAGAATTCGTGCAGGTTCGTCAGCCAGCCACGGCGCAAAATGGTTTTCGATCAGCTCGGCAATCGGCGAGCGCGGGATCAGCACACGGTCATCAACGATGAACGACATGCCGCAGAACCAGGCTTCGCCCAGCAGGTATGGCGTCGGTACACGCTCGTCGATGCGGCGCGCGATCAAGCGTTGCAGCTCGGAAATTTCGTCGAGCTCCAAACGGCAATCCAGGTAGCTATCGGCAATTTCCCAAGGCAAGTGCAAGGCACCCAGAATCAGCTGACGTGCTTCGTCCCACGCATTATCGGTGCCGTGGCCGAAAAACAGATCTTCTTCGTGAAAGCGACTGACCGCCCAACGGATATGGTCGCGCACCGTGCGCAAGCGGGATGTGATCACTGGGGCAAGCTCCTTGGAAAGACGTCTCGGGATTCTACCAGCCATGACCGAATCACACGATGCCCGAATGCCAGTACCGCCGGAAATGACCGCCATGCAAGGTTTTCGAATACTGGCATTTCAATCAAGGCATAATCACGGCACGCCAGATCGATGCCTCTACAGGCCACAGAAACCGGAGCTTCTCATCGTCGTCATTCCCATAACCGCTCAGCCGGAGGAGAATGTCGCAAAAGCCCCACACGAAGGAGCCCCCGATGTCCGATCCAAAGACCATGTTTCAACTCAGTGGCCGCGGTTATGCAGCTGCCACTTTGAGTAATGCCACGCTGATTATCATTGATGCCCAGAAAGAGTACACAAGCGGTCCGCTGGCCCTGACCGGCGTTGAAGAGGCTGTCGCCAATATCTGCCAACTGGTCGCCGCCGCCCGCACTGCCAAATGCCCGATTGTCCATATTCGCCATCTCGGCACCGTGGGCGGTTTATTCGACCCTCAGGGCGAGCGCGGTGAGTTCCTCCCACAATTGCTGCCTGAAGCCGGTGAGCCGGTGGTTGAAAAACGCCTGCCCAATGCATTCAACGGCACCGGTCTGGACGATCTGTTGCAGAGCCTGGGTCATCTGGATCTGATTGTCTGCGGGTTCATGAGTCATTCGAGCATCAGCACCACCGTGCGCGCCGCCAAAGACTACGGCTACCGTTGCACCCTGGTTGACGATGCCTGCGCCACCCGCGACCTGCCAAGCCCCGATGGCGTGGTCAGCGCGCACATCGTTCATCGTACCGAAATGGCGATCATGAACGACAACTTCGCCACGCTGGCGCTGACCAGAGACTTGATCTGACCCTGACTCAGGCCTCTCGCGTCTCGCAGGCTACAGGGGTTTCATGGCCCCTGACGGCCAGCTCATCGACAGCAGGGCCTGACCCAGACCCCGGCATGAGCCGCAAAACGGTCAACAACCCGGACAGCCGCCCATCCATTAATCGCTCGCATTTGCCTTTGAATCCCGTAAACCGGGAACCACCGGGGTCATATCCGGGTCAGAGCGCCGATACCCTCAGAGGAAATCGGAATGAAAGTATCCGATGGTTTCGATGCCCGCCGCCTGCGTCCCAAAGGACCTGGCAGCTGGGGAATGCGTCTCGGCGCAGGCCTTGCCGCCTTATTGGCAACCTTGGGCGTGCTGCTGACGATGGCCGGCGTTTCCAGCCTGATCGGCCGCCCCCCAGCGTTGGGCGAACTCAATGCCAGCCCGCTGGGCGCAGCATTCGTGGTCGCAGGTGGTTTGCTGGTGCTGTACATGGGTATCTGGCTGTGGCGCCGCTGCCGCCTGCGCATGCGTCGTAAAAGCGGTCTGAACATGTCACCGCATTTGATGAAAAAGCACGATTGATCTGTTCCCGACTTAGGTAGGAGCTGCCGCAGGCTGCGAAAGCAATGTGTCTGACACCCCGCAATTCGTAGCCTGCGGCAGCTCCTACAGATCGATTCCCGTCAGCATGTTCGCATTTTTGTCACGCCGCGCAGACCACACCTGGTTAAACTAGCCCCCTTAGCGGAGGCTGCCATGCAAGACGACGATTTTTCCCTGTTCCGAAACGAGACGCGCGGCGTCAAGCCCATCAAGCATGAGTATGCGGATGTCGGCAAACCCAAGACCGACCGCAAACTGCTCAACAAACTGCGCCAGTCCGCGACTGTACGTACCGATTCAGTGACGGTAGACGGTTTGTCTGATCAGTTCGTCATCGATGTCGGGCCGGAGGATGTGTTGAGCTGGTCACGCGATGGTGTCCAGGAAGGCCAGATGCGCAAGTTGAAGCTCGGCCAGATCAGCTTTGAAGGCAGCCTGGATTTGCACGGCATGAGCGTCGAGGTCGCCCGGGAAACCCTGTGGGAATTTCTCGCCGAAGCCACCAAACTGGAAATCCGCTGCGTGCGAGTGACCCACGGCAAGGCCGTGCGCCTGGACGGCAAGCGTCCGATGATCAAAAGCCACGTCAACACCTGGCTACGTCAGCATGCCCAGGTGCTGGGCTTCTGCTCGTGCCTGGCCAAACATGGCGGCGCAGGCGCCGTTTACGTCATGTTGAAACGCACCATGATGGAAGGCCGCGACGAATAACCCGCCACGGCCTGTACAACCCACTACAGGCTGATCAACCCCGGATCAGCGATACGGATGACCGCCAGGACCGCCGCCACCGCCAGGGCCACCCTGGCCGCCGCCGTCATGATGCCCCCCGCCACCGCCACCGCCGTGGCCGCCTGGCCCCCAGAACGGGAAGCAGCCAGAAACCGTAGACAACACAGCGACAACCATCGCGACTTTAATCATTCGACCCAACATTAATGCACTCTCTTTATGCGGCAGGTATTGGTTACCTGTACGTCAGACAGCGGGAGTGGCGGGTTGTCTGTAGTGGCTTGGTAGAGCCTCGGTAACAAGCGCGATACATATGCACCACAAGGTACGAAAAAGAGCAGATATCGTGGCGCGCATCCGGTTTCCACGATTGCTTGATGCACCTATTTAGGTACACTTCCCGATGCCAAGCCCCACGCCCGTTCTTGCCGTTCGCTTTTTTCGTAGTGCTTCGGGTATCGCCACAGCCAGGCGTCGCCAGTCAAAATTATGAGAGCCCTTCATGAATAAGCACATAGGATCTGACTTCGACGATTTTCTCGCAGACCAAGGTCTCGCCGAAGAGGTTTCAGCGGCCGCACTCAAACGTGTTATTGCCTGGCAGCTTGCTCAAACCATGAAACTTCAGAAGGTCACCAAGAAAGAGCTGGCCGAGCGGATGCACACCAGCCGGACGGCGGTTGACCGTGCGCTGGATGGGAACGACGCCGGAATGACATTGGCCACTCTCGCCTGTGCGGCGCGGGCATTAGGCCAGCGGGTCGAAGTTCGTCTGGTTCCCGAGCAAGCGGCGGTACTGAAATAAGGGGCTGAGGGGCGTCTCAGCATCAAGTCTTTCCGGTCACTGCGAAGCAGGCCCGCACATCCGAAGATACAACTGCTGGCAGTCCTACGTTACTATGTCGCTCATCGCAGGCTCAGCCCTGCATTTTTGCCAATCAGCCTGACCACATCGCGCCAATACTTTTTATTGAGAAAGCAATGTTGGTTGCTGACCAGCACCACTTACGGAAACACAACCCTGTGACACTGGAACAGAATTACACCGCGATCCTTGGCCAACTGGGAGAAGACGTATCCCGCGAAGGCCTGCTCGACACTCCCAAGCGCGCGGCCAAAGCGATGCAGTATCTGTGTCGCGGTTACGAGCAAACCCTGGAAGAAGTGACCAACGGTGCTCTGTTCAGCTCCGACGCCAGCGAAATGGTCTTGGTCAAGGACATCGAACTGTATTCCTTGTGCGAACACCATCTGCTGCCGTTCATTGGCAAGGCCCACGTGGCTTACATCCCCAATGGCAAGGTCCTTGGCCTGTCGAAAGTGGCGCGCATCGTTGATATGTATGCCCGTCGCCTGCAGATCCAGGAAAACCTCAGCCGCCAGATCGCCGAAGCCATCATGCAAGTAACCGGGGCATTGGGCGTGGCCGTGGTCATCGAAGCCAAGCACATGTGCATGATGATGCGCGGTGTCGAGAAGCAGAACTCGTCGATGATCACATCGGTGATGCTGGGTGAGTTCCGTGAGAACGCCGCAACGCGCATGGAATTCCTAGGCCTGATCAAGTAATCAGCGCCCTGCCCGGCCGCTGTCGCAACAGCAATCGCCGGGCCCCGCGATTACACCGTCGCCACTCACTACGAGGTTCAAACAGTGTTCATCAAGGCATTAAGGGTTGGTCTGGGCCAACTGGTCATCCTCGTTGATTTCCTCACTCGCCCCGCGAAGAAACAGCGCACGCCGCAAGCTCAGGCGGCTGTTGATCAATCAGCGCAGGATCTGACCCTGTATCAGTTCAACGCCTGCCCGTTCTGCGTCAAGACGCGTCGCACCTTGCGTCGCCTCAACGTCCCGGTAGCGCTACGTGACGCCAAGAACAACGAGCTGGATCGCCAGACACTGCTCAACGAAGGCGGCAAGATCAAAGTGCCTTGCCTGCGCATCGAAGAAGCAGGCAAAACCGTGTGGATGTACGAGTCCAAGGTCATCATCGATTATCTGAACCAGCGCTTCGCCGCAGTCTGACCCGTTAAAGGTTGCCCGACATCAGTTAGGGCAACCCTCCTGCCGACACGCCACATAACCCTTCCACTGCTCAACCCGTACCCTGGTCTGTTCAGCCAGACATTGGGATTGCAGCAGCGGCCAGATAGAGCCTGAATTTTCAGCCTTGCCCACCTGATACAAACAATCGGCGTCACGAAACGCGATCCACTTCTGCTGGGCACTCTTGAGCGCCTGCTTTTGCGCGGGATTCTTCAGATAGCCCATCTGCGCCTGATATTGCTTATTCAGATCCGCATCCAGGGCAGACAGCTGCTTACCGGCACAGGCGTTCATGGCCGCCTGATTGGCATCGCAATTTTCAGCGTGGGCCGAGGCCGAGCAGCCGATCCCCAGCGCCATCAGTGTCAGCACCGCAATCATTGATACACGCACTTGGAATTCCTTTCTGGTCTTTCATGAGTCTGCCTGCCGCAGCAGGCCAGACGACAGCGAATGCCGACGGTTTGGCCTCAGCCTACAGCAGGCAAGCCCTTTACTGAATGATCGAGCGGATTCTGTCCTGTGCCGAGTCTTGCCCCTGGCCCGTGCTCCGGTTCTGGATGTTGCGCTGCTGGCCGTTTTGAGACGGCAGGTAGATCACGTTGGATTCATTCATCATGTTCTGTGGCATGACGTAATTACCTGAACCCTGTGGCCGTCGCTGCTGGGTATTGCGCGTCTGGGCCTGCTCTTCGCGAGCGCGCTGTTGGCGGGCCAGTTGCTCCTGGGTGCGCAACTCCTGCAAGCGCTGATCCTCTGCACGTTGCTCGCGCATCTGCTGGGCTCGCAAGTCCTGCTCCTCGCTACGGCGGCGAGCGTCCAGCTCCTGCTGTTCGCGGGCCGCTTGAGCCTGCTGCTCTCGGACACGGGCCTGTTCGACCCTCGCCTGTTCAGCAGAAGCCTTCTGCGCAGCATCGGCTTTCAGGCGCGCCTGCTTGTCATCCTCAGCTTTCTGCCAACGAGCCAGGCCGGTTTGCGCCTGTTGTTTGAGGCTCAGCGCACGCGGTTCATTGCGATCATTGCTCAGTACCTTGTCGGCGTTTTCGATTGCGCAGTTGAAGTCCTTCTGGCCAAGGCAGCTCTTGCCTGCCTGCAACGCTGTCTCCATCTGCTTCTGAGCATAGACATTGCTCATGTGATTGATGCCATAGATGGCAAAGATTCCCAATGCAACCAAGGCAATCTTTTTCCCTCGCCCTTTGGCTTTGACCGCTGCCACAGGAAGCGAAGGAGGCGCCTGCGTTACCGAAACCGGAACCACAACTGGCGCAGGAGTCACAGCAACAACAGGTGGCGCAACGGCCTCAGAAACAGGAACAGCTGCAGCTACAGGTGCTGATACAGGCACCGCGACGCCCACTGCCGCAAGTGGCACAGCGGCTGCGCGCTGCGCGGCAGTGCCGCAGAACGGGCAGTGATTAACCGGGCCGCAGAGCGCTTGGGCACAAGCGCCATTAGCGCAAGCGACGGGAAACTTTGCGTTTTTTGCTGAAACGGACATAGGTTTCTCGTCTTTGCTCAATTCACTGGCGGCGGTGGAGGAATAGCAGCCGATAGCGGCGGACCGCCCACGGGAGGCTGGAACAACTGACCCAGCTCACCGATCTGCCCCGCATTCAACCAGCCAGCCATGCCTTCACGCCAAAGCAGGCTGTCACGGGTGATCTGCCCACTCTGCACGTATTGCTGCAATTGCACGGTGGTGTACGGACCGTATGACGCGCCAGCCACACTCAGGTGATAGCTGTATTGCGGCACCACCACTGGCGGTGGGCTGCCGATTGCACCTGGCGCGGGTGGCGGCGGTGGCATACCGGTTGCCGGTGGCATGCCCGGGGCAGCAGAGGCCGTAGCGACCGGTTTGAGCAGGCTCTCAAGCCAGCCCTCATTGAAGAATTCGGCACGCAGACTGAGTTTTTCCCCGTGTTCAGGGTGCACTTCATCCTGATACACGTCAGCTCTGGAGCCAGCCACCCACTGCGTGAACTGCCCGATGGCCGCTTCAGCAGCGCGCACCAATGCGTCTTCCTGACCCGGCGCCTGACGCTTGAGGCGCGCCAGATATTCCTTTTTCAGCAGCTCGGCGATCTTGTAAGGGAACGCCTGGAACGGCTCGGACGCGCCCTGCTCATCAATGCGTTTCTGTGCCTTGTACGCGCTGCGGCTCATATCGTCGAACAATGCCACCAGGGCAGCGACCTGAGCATCTGTCAGGCGCAGCGTCTTGTTGCGCACCTGGTTCTCGATATCGGCGCGCTGCACAGGCTTGAGCCCGCTCTGGCGGATCGAGAATTCATCACCGATGGTGAAATCTTCCTTGTCGATGTAGAACTCGTACAGATTGTTTTCCAGACGCTTGAGCACACCCAGGGCAATGGCGTGCAGATAGAGTTTGAAGTCCTCCGCGAACTGGCGGTACTGCTCTTGGGTGAACTGGATGGGCTGGACGAACTGGCTGATCCGTTTGTGGCTGTGCAACGGGATGGCCGTGCCTTCCTTGCGATAGCTGGCCAGATACGTCGGCAACGGCGTCAGTGCTGGCAGCGGGAAACCGCTCAGTTCAGTGAAACAGATCAGCTTGCCCGGCGTACCCGACTCGACGAACTGAATCTGCCCGGCGTTCATGCCCGTACCTTGCGGCAGGCATTGGCCGAGCATGGCGCCATAAACCCTTTTGAATTCACTGGCGTCGTGCACACCGATCAGGCACGTGTAGCGATCCTTGCCGATATTGAACCCGCCCGTGAGATTGAGCGGCGTCCATGGCATTGCGCGCTGCAGCAACAAGCGAAACTTTTCCCGCTGCTCATCCGGCGTCAGCGCAGACAACGCGCTCATCAACGGATCGGTACCAGCTGCCTGTTTTGGCAGTTGCTGGACCGATTTGTTGCGCAGTTTCGACAGCAGCTCTTCCTGGCCTTCCTCGGTTTGCAGCTTGCCAAACAGCACCTTCGAGCCGCCGAAATCTTTAAATGCATCCTTGGCCCATTCGCGCACGTCCGGATTCTCGCCCTCAGGCTGCTCACCGGTTTGCACCAACGCCAGAGGAACCAATGTGGCATGTTTTTCCTTGATGCTGGCGTCGATTTTGGCGATGTCGGTGTCGATACGCTTGAGCAACTGATTGACCGCATTGCGACCGTCCTGCAGTCGGCCGACGAAACCGTTCCAGATCGGCTGGCCGTTGTGATCCACAGACTCCTTGCGTCCCAGCCATTCGGATACATCGCGCAGCAATTGCGCGGCTTCGCGGGCGGCGACAAAGCGGACGTAAAACAGCAGGCTCTCGCGCAGGGTGTCTTTGACCTGGCTGAGCACCGTGTCGGCCTGTTTTTCCTTGCCACTCAAGCGGGCAAACAGACCTTTGTCGGTGGTTTCCTTGAGGCGGTCGAACTCACGGGCCAGCTCGGCGGATTCAAGCTTCTCGGACAACTCGCGAAAACGCGCCGCGTTCTTGTCCAGCGCCGGGATGATCCCGCTGCCCTCGTTCTCAAGGCGGTCCTTGAGCATTTCAACCAGCGCCAGGGTGTAATCCAGCCCACCGCGCTCGTCGTCATCCAGACGGCGGAACAGTTTCTCTGGCAGCGCGTCTTCGCGAATCAACTCGGCCAACCGCTTGTGGCGGTTCTCGCGGATGCGGACTTCATGGTTACGTTCAGCGCTATCCACCGAACTGCCCTTGGTGTCGCGCTCCAGCTGCTGCTGGATTTCACGCACGTGGGTCAGCCACTGATCCTTATCCGCCCCGCCACTTTGCAGGCGCTCGAACAGGCCTTCGACCTTCTGCTCGATCTGGCCGGTGATGCTGATATCGCCCTCGACCTGCAGCAGGTCGTCGGCAATCTGATAGTGAGTGAATTCACCCGTCGCCTGAGTCAACTCGACGCGGGACAGGAACTCCGGCAACTCGGTGAACGTGCGTGGAGTGACGTTCAATTGCTCTTTGAGAAACTCGTCGCGTTCCTTGTCCGTCGGGCGATTGCCGCTGACTGTTCCTTGGGCACTGGCGACGCCAAAGAATGCCTTGAGCATCTGCTGCACCTGACGATTCAGGCGCACGTTCTGGCGGGCGTCGATCTGCGTATCAAGCACCGCCTGGCCCAGGGACGAATACGAGCAGGGGAAGCGCAGCTCGGTGTTGTCTCCATAGTCTTGAGGCAGACGCACGGTGTAGGAGCGAATCTTGTGCTGGTTCTGGTTGACCGCAATCGAACGCTTTTTGTTGGCGAAATCCTGGGAGGTGAAATCGGTAAACAGCACGTCCGACAACATCTCGTAGATGTCTTCCTGATCGCTGGTCTTGGCCTGAGCAATGTTGGAATTGTCGATGATATAGACGTCGTCGTACGGCCGCGTATCAATGAACAGGTTGTCCGTGGCGTCCCAGTGCTTGAGCAGTGGATTGCCGCGCATGCAGGTTTCCAGCTCCATCAAGGCCGCATAGCCGTTGGCCTGGACACGTTCGGTATTGTAGGCGTGGAAGCCGCCGGGCAGGACGAAGAACAGATCCACCTTGCCAGCAATGTTGCTCTCTTTGAGGATGGCTTTGGCCAGATAGCCCATGTCCAGGAACGAACCTGAACCGGTACCGCCCGCCGCCGAGCCGGTGATGACGATGCGGATCTTGCCCGGATCGATTTCCAGGCCCAGTCGCTTCAACTTGTCTGCCTGGGCACCGATGTTGCTCATCAGGCGGCCGACCTTGTCACGCAACTTGTCACGGATGGTCGGGTACTTGTCGAAGAAATACAGCCGCGACAAGGCCCGAATCTGCCCTGCGCCCTTGGACGGATCAATGCCCAGATGCTTGATCTTTTCCGGGGTCAGCGGGAACCACTCGGCGACTTCCCGATGGCGATTCAGCTCGTCGATGGAGTGGGTGTATTTGCTCAGATTGAGCTGTTCGATGATCTTTTCTTCGGAGGTGAAGCTCACCTGCTCGGCCAGCACGTCAGTCTTGACCGACTTGCCGTCCTGAGTCACTTCCCCGGAATCCAGGTCGAAGTTGATGAACTGCACCAGCGGAAAATCAGAAATCTGCTGAACCTGACTGTTGCCACCCCAGATGGCGTTGAGGATACGTCGACGCACGCGGATATTGACTTTCATCCCGGTGCCACCCAGCGCGATGAAGAGCGTCGGGTGAATTTTCTCGCTGATCGGGTTGACTGCCGCGGCACCTGCTGGCTGTGCGTTCTCGTTCATTCAAAACTCCATGAGCCCGTGCCGGGCTGGCCGACGGTGGTCGGCATTAATCCAGATAGACAGTGCAAACAGTCGCGGCGAGCTGTGCGCAACGACTGTCGAAAGGAAGGTTCAACGTTTTGCGGAGAAAGTCATCAACCACGCCACCAGCGAGATGGCTGCGACGCCGCCCAGCGGGGCGAAATACAGCGGTGCCAGGAACTGACTGGAGTTGATCACGGCCAGTACTGCCATGGCGGCGACCATCAACAGAGCCAGAAACAGGAACCAGCCCGAAGCATTGGCGCGGCTCGGCGCCACGCGCTCGCGGACCCGCCAGTTGGCGTAGGCGTTCTTGATCACGAAAAAGATGATCGCCAGCACCACCAGGACGGCGACACCAATCAGCGCATCGCGGCTGTCGACCTTCTTGGGTCCCAGGTCCAGCGGCACCGGGACGCCCAGAGCAGTGGTGGTGGTTGCCGGTGCCGCGTTCGTCGGGCTTGCGCTTTCGATCGGGGCTGGCAGTGCGCTGGTCTGGGCCATGGTAAGAGCTTCCTTGATATTCGTAAGAGAGTTGCTTGGGACAAATTGAGTTGAGAGTTATTTGAGGCGAACTGCAGTATCCGGTGCGACGTCCTGGAGCCGCGCAGCAAACAAGCCGCGCTTCAAGGTCCCGACTCTGTTCTGCGCAGCGTCATAAACGCCAACGCTGCTGAACGGCTTGAGCGGATAAGGCTGGGACAGCCCTTCAACAGCGACCGTGAAGGTTTTCTTGCCGGCCATCATCGCAGCCAGAACGGCAAGCCCGATCAACAGCGCTATGAGCAGACCGAGCAATAACAGGACTGGACCCAGGGGGTAGCTGATCTGCAGCACAATCGGCAAACGGGTTGCCGAACTGCTGGCATCACTGGACGGGATGAACACATCCGGCAAAGCATCACCGGGGAAAAGCTCGTTCATCCGTTTGACGAAGTCCTGGGAAATACGCAGCTGTTGTTCGCTCAGGCGCACTTCAATGGCGCCGGTGCGCTGATAGCCGCTGGACAGGATCACGTCCGTGGACCACTGCGACGGCAGCGCGGGCAATTGCAGGCTGATGGCCAGAGGTTCGGAGCGCGCACCGGGCTCCAGATCGGTCAGACGGTCAACAGAGATACTCGACTGCAAGGCTTCGCCCGGCATATCGAGGGTCATGTCGATTTTCGCGTCATGGATCTGGTAAGGGTTGAACTGGTTCTCGAACTGGCCCAGCAGCACGGCGGTCTTGGGCGAGCTGTCGACATTGATATTGAGCACGACGGTCTGCTGATCGGGTGCCAATTGAGCACTCACGTCCTCGGTGTCGCGCACGCCAGTAGGGATAAAACGCACCGCCGACTGAGTCAAGGGCTTGAGTCGCACATGGTTGTCATCAAGCAGACTGGCCAGGGCTGGCTGGGATAAAACCTGCTCCAGCGCCGCTCCTGCATTCTTGCCATAGGCCAGGGCGTAGATCATCAGACCATTGGCTTGATAATTGGGACCCTTGACCGGCATTTTCTGCGGGAAGGCGGCGATGCGGCTGATGGAGGCATCTTTGTGCAGCAGGTCATAGAATTCGCGGTTCTTGAGCTGGGTTTCGCTGCTGTTGTTCGGACTGTTCTTGTTGTTGGTGACGATCCAGACAATCCCTTCGCGACCTTCCAGCCCCGTGGTGATAGCCGCCAACAGCGCTTCCTTGAAGTCGGTGTCGGCATAGGCACCACTGGCCTTGCGCACCAGTTTCAGCTGGTTGACGCTCTCGGCCAGTTTGCCGTGGGTGCCAGGCCCACGATAGGTCCATTGCGGCGACGGATGCTGGCTGTCAGCCTGATTGAAACCGCCGACCACCACTTCGCTGTCACCGGCTGCCGTGGCAGCCAGCTTGATCACCAGTGGTTTGAATGGCGAAGCCTGGTCCAGATAGAACGGCTCCATCCAGCCAGAGTTCTGAATCAGGAACACCTGACGCAAAGGTTGGGCGAAGGCAGTGCTGCTGACCAGAGTCAGCAGCACCAGGGCTCCGCGCATGAACAAGCGGTTCAAGCTTTCCATCGATACAGCGCTCCGCAAGAGTCGATATACAGCCACAGCGCGTTATCGAAACAGAACCATTGGGCGTTCCACGGCTCGCTGATGTGCGCGGTCAGGCCAAAGCCGATCCCGCCGATCTGGTCCAGACGGTATTGGGCGTCGACCTTCTGATCGTTGCGGAAAAACTCATCAAGGGGCTTGTCCTGCTTCACGCGCATCGACAACAGCAGCTTGTCAGCGCTGAACTCGATGAAGGGGTAAACCACTTCGCGCGTCGTGGGTTCCAGATTTTCATCGTGGATATCCCAGGGCCTTTCCAGGCGAATGTTGTACTTAAAGCTCAGGTGGCCCGTGCTCAGGCGATACCCTTTGATCGGTATGGAAGGATCGGTGGCCCCGGAGTCCAGTTGCAGATAGCTCTGCCCCTCTTCTTCCAGGATCAACTGCCAAAGACCGCTGCCGTCACGAAATGGCGGACCCTGCTCAGGACGGGCCGTTGCGCCCGCAGGCCATGGCACCCATTGCGCCTGGACATTCGAACCCTGGCGCAGGCTGAGGTAGCCGTGCTCACCAATCCACAGCAAGCGACGCGAGGACCGATCACGCACCGGCGCCGAAAGACGCGTCATGCGCTGCGGGTCAGCGCCTTCGACCTGGAAACTCTCCCAACCGGAATCCGTCGGGCTCACAAGGCGCACACTGTTATCGTCCATCAGCAACGGCAGATAGGAGCGCTCTTCGAGATCGCCCGGACCGCCCAGCGCGCGACCCTCTTTACGCTGGCAGCGGTATTTCAGGGTGACCGGATCGACTTTGACCAGCACAGCCGCTTCTTCGCTTCCCAGCAGCATGGTGTGACCCAGCTCAGCCGGACACAGGCTCACCGACCAGGCCCAGTTCTCCAGCCGTGAGCGACCAATCGGTGCGCCCTCTGGATGCAGCTCCAGCCATTTCCCGGAGCCGCGTTGCCATAGGAACAGGCCGCCATCGCGCCCCAGCGCGAACAGGGCGTCCCTATAACCACCGAGATTGGCAGCGAAGAAATTCAGCCCGTTCTTGCGGGGTGGTTCGATGATGTCTTTGCTGTCGTTGAGATCGCGCGCGCCACTGTGCTCCAGGCGGGCAAACAGCCGGCTAAGCGTTGACTGCGCGTCAGACAACTGGCCGTCCATGACGACCCGCGAACCGCTGCCGTCGCCATAAGGCGGCAGCCAGGGATGCGCAGGTTGATATCGGGCTGCGGGCAAGGCCTGGCCGGTGACGGGACTGAAACGAAAAGTAGAAGGCAGATACTGATTGCCGTCCGAACCAGGGACGGCAATAGCGCCGACCAGATAGTCGAGATCTACCAGAGAAGCTGAGGGCTTGGTTGCGGCGACGGACTGGAGGGAGAAATGGCCATCAGGCGTTTGTTGCCAATGTTGCTCACCAAACGTCCAGGTATGTGCACCATCCTTTGTGGCTATCTCCATGTGATCCTACTATTCCTTTGAATATTACGTACAAGCCAGGCCCAGTGGCTGGCTAAAACCGAAGACCGGCGAATGCAGAGCAGAGCCGGATGGTCAAAGACCCGCTGAATAGAGGCCTTCTGTGGTTCCATATTGCCATCCGATCTGGCGGCGGAATAGTCGCATATAGCGAAAGGATGTCAACCGCTAGCCCATCAGAGCCTTTGGGAACATCGACCAATCGTAATTTATTGTGTCTTGCTGACGCTACCCAGCCATCAATCCGTAAACGCGATGGCCGGGTTTAAGGACGACTCAATCCAGCATGCCCACATAACCAGGCTGTTCCTTGACCCGCTCCAGCCACTGCTGAATGCCGGGATAAGGCATCAGGTCGAAGCCGCCTTGATGAGCAACATGGGTATAGGCATACAGCGCGATATCGGCGATGGAGAACGTGTCGCCGACTAAGAACGGGGTTCGTTTGAGTTGTTGTTCCATGACCGACAGCGCGCGATAACCCGCTTTCTGCAACGAACGGTATTCACCGAGGCGTTCTTCAGGCAGCCCCAGATAAAACTGGATGAAACGGGCTACGGCAATGCTCGGCTCGTGGCTGTATTGCTCAAAGAACTGCCATTGCAGAACCTGAGTCCGCAGGCGGGGTTCACTGGGCAAGTAATGGGTGCTGTCGGCCAGAAAATTGAGAATCGCATTGGATTCCCACAGACAGGTGCCGTCTTCAAGCTCCAGCACCGGGATCTTGCCGTTGGGGTTTTTCTCCAGAAAGGCAGCGGTCTGGGTTTCGCCGTTCAGAATATCCACCGGCACCCAGTGATACTCGGCACCCAACAGGCTGAGCATGAGCTTGATCTTGTAGCAGTTGCCCGAGTTGTAATCGCCGTAAACCTTGTACATAGCTTTGCTCCTTTGAATTCTGTTCTCGCCCGCTTATGCCGCGTGTTCCAGTCGAGCCTGGCGCACCACCGCTGCCAGACGCTTGAGGCCTTCATCCAGACGCGCCGGATCAATATGGCTGAAGTTGAGCCGTAAATAACCCAGGTTCGCATCAGGATCTGCAAAAAACGGCTCGCCGGGCATGAACGCGACATTCTGCTCCAGCGCCGCCTTCAGCAACGTGCGAGTGTCTATCGGCTGTTTCAGGGTCAGCCAGAAAAACAGGCCGCCTTGAGGGCTGTTCCACTCGGCCAGATCGCCAAAATGCGTTTGCAGGGCCAGTTCGAAACCATCACGGCGCTGACGGTAGAAGCGTCGCAGTTCCTGCAAATGCTCGCGGTAATGCTCTGTGCCGATCCATTGCAACGCCTGCCATTGACCCAGACGGTTAGTGTGCAGGTCTGCCGACTGCTTCAGACGCAGCAGATGGGGAAACAGATCCGGGCTGGCAATCAGATAGCCAACCCGCAAGCCCGGCAGCAAGGTTTTCGAGACCGTCCCGGTGTAGATCCAGCTGGCCTTTTTCAAACGGCTGGCTATGGGAGTAGCGCTGCCGCCATCGAAGGTCAGATCGCGATAGGGTTCGTCTTCGATCAGGGTCACGCGAAACTCATCCAGCATCGCCGCCACTGCATCGCGGCTTGCCTCGCTGTAGCGGACGGCTGAAGGGTTCTGGAAGGTCGGGATCAGATAGGCGAAGGCTGGACTGTGCTGCTCCAGCTTCTCGCGCAGGGCCACCAGGTCAGGGCCGTCAGCTTGCAGCGGCACGGTCAGGCAGTCAGCCCCGAACAGCTGAAAAATCTGCAACGCGGCCAGATACGTCGGCGCTTCGAGAATCACCTGAGTGCCTTTGTCGATGTACAACTTGGCCGCCAGGTCCAGGGTCTGCTGCGAACCGCTGACGATCAAGACCTGGCTGGCATCGCATTGCAGGCCGATGGCTCGCGCTTCGGCGGCCAGAGCTTCGCGCAGCTCGGGTTCGCCCTCGCTCATGCCGTACTGGCCCAACGAAACCGGCATATCGGCCCACTCCACCTTCGGCAGCATGGCTTCAGCGGGCAACCCGCCAGCGAAAGACATGACTTCCGGACGCTGCGCCGCCGCCAGGATTTCACGAATCAAAGAACTTTTAAGACGGGAAACGCGTTCGGAGAAAGCCATAGTGATCACCGCTAGCCGAAATAATTGGAAATGAGTCAAACTGGTTGACCGAAATTACGATGCCGGACATAGATACGTCAATATGCTTGACCTTAAAAATTCAGCTTCGCAGCAAATCGCCATGGAAGCGTTCTTCTTCGGCTACCAGGCCTTCACCGCCAAGGCCGACGAAATGCTCGACCGCCGTGGCTTCAGCCGGGTGCATCAACGCATCGTGTTTTTCATCGCCCGCTATCCCGGCTTGAGCGTGAAAGAACTGCTCGGTGTGCTCGGCGTCAGCAAGCAGGCCCTCAATGCGCCGCTGCGGCAATTGATGGCAATGGATCTGGTCCTGAGCGAAGCGCCCGTCAGCGACAAACGCAAACGTCTGCTGGTTCTGACTGAAGAAGGTCTCAAGTTCGAGCAAGCGCTGCGCCGTGAGCAGGTCAAACTTTTGCAGAGGGTCTTCGCCGAAGCCGGTCGCGAGGCGGTGGACGGCTGGCTGCAGGTCAACCTGGCGCTGGGGGATACGTTGCCTCACAGAGCACCGGGTGATCTGTAGGAGGTTCCTTATCGTCCGAAAGCCGCGCTGCCGGCCCCTGTAGGAGTGAGCTTGCTCGCGATGGCGTCAGGTCAGACGCCGATTGATCGACTGACATACCGCATCGCGAGCAAGCTCACTCCTACAGAGAAAGATCACAGATTCATATAGTTACCTTTTTTGATCAGGGCTGCCGAAGGCTGCGAATCGCGAAGACATCACCATTCGCAGCCTTCGGCAGCTCCTACAGAAAGAGCACAGCCCCGACCTCTTCAAAACTGTACTGACATATGCGTCCCTCGCTGTATCGCAATGCCTTGTTACGACTGCGTTTAGGCTGGCGCTCTGTTGCTGATTGAGCTCAAGGAACGCTTGATGACTACCTCTTCCCCTGCCCGTCTACGCCCTCTGGCCGATTCTTCTCCCGCCGCTGTAGTGGCCGGTTTCATTGCCATGATGACGGGCTGCACCAGCTCGCTGGTGTTGATGTTTCAGGCCGGCCAGGCGGCGGGGCTGACCAGCGCGCAGATTTCATCGTGGATCTGGGCGCTGTTCATGGGCATGGCGGTATGCAGCATCGGCCTGTCTCTGCGCTATCGCACGCCGATCACTGTGGCCTGGTCGACCCCGGGCGCGGCATTGCTGATTACCAGCCTGGGCGGTGTGGCGTATCCCGAGGCCATTGGCGCGTTTATCACCAGCGCAGTGCTGGTCATCATTTGCGGCGTGACCGGCAGTTTCGAGCGCATGGTCAAACGCATTCCGGCGTCTCTGGCCGCCGCCCTGCTGGCAGGGATTCTGTTCAAGATCGGCAGCGAAATTTTCGTCGCTGCCCAGCATCGCACCGGCCTGGTGCTGGGCATGTTCTTCACCTACCTGCTGGTCAAGCGTGTATCGCCGCGTTACGCGGTGCTGGCGTCGCTGCTGGCAGGCACAGTGCTGTCGGGTTTCCTGGGCTTGCTGGACTTCAGCGGCTTTGCACTGGAAGTCGCCCTGCCGGTCTGGACCACGCCGGAGTTTTCCTTCGCCGCCACCATCAGCATCGGCATCCCGCTGTTTGTCGTGGCCATGACCTCGCAAAACATGCCGGGCATTGCCGTGCTGCGCGCCGACGGCTACCAGGTCCCGGCTTCGCCGCTGATTTCGGCGACTGGCATCGCCTCTTTGCTGACCGCACCATTCGGTTCACACGGGATCAATCTCGCCGCCATCAGCGCCGCAATCTGCACTGGCGAGCACGCCCATGAAGACCGCAACAAGCGTTATACCGCGGCGATCTGGTGCGGAATTTTCTACGCCATCGCCGGTATTTTCGGTGCCACGCTGGCGGCGTTGTTTGCCTCGTTCCCGAAAGAACTGGTGCTGTCGATCGCGGCTCTGGCGCTGTTCGGCTCAATCATCAACGGCCTGACCGTTGCCATGACAGAGCCAAAGGAACGCGAAGCCGCCCTCATCACCTTCATGGTGACCGCATCGGGCTTAACCCTGTTCTCAATTGGCTCGGCGTTCTGGGGGATTGTGGCGGGGGTGCTGACGTTGCTGATTTTGAATGGCCGTCGTGGCTGAGATTGAACATGAACACGGCCTTTGTAGGAGTGAGCTTGCTCGCGATCGCGTCCGGTCAGACGATGATTAATCGCCAAGTAGACCGTATCGCGAGCAAGCTCACTCCTACAGGTCCCGCGGGTGGAGGACGGGGGATTACCTACAAAACACTGCAATTTTCTACAACCTGAAATGCCCCACCATCCCCTTCAACTCCGTCCCCAGCGACGCAAGCTCGATACTCGACGCCGCGTTGCCACGCATGGCAAAGGCTGATTGATCGGCGCTGGCACGGATATTCGTGACGCTGCGGTTGATCTCTTCGGCCACCGAGGTTTGCTCCTCTGCGGCGGCGGCAATTTGCTGGTTCATCTGTTGGATCATCGACACGGCCGAGGCAATGCTGCCCAGGGCGCTTTCGGTTTGCAGCACGTCGCTGACCGCCAGCTTCACCAGCTCGCCGCTGCTCTGTATCTGCGCTACCGACGCTGACGCCCCGGTGCGCAGGCTGCTGACCAACCGCTCAATTTCTTCTGTGGATTGCTGGGTGCGTTTGGCCAAGGCCCTCACTTCGTCAGCCACCACGGCGAAGCCGCGACCTTGCTCTCCAGCCCGAGCTGCTTCAATGGCGGCATTGAGCGCCAGCAGATTGGTCTGCTCTGCCACACTCTTGATCACCCCCAATACCGTACCGATGTTTTGAATCTCGGCACTCAGGCTTTCGATGCTGTGACTGGCCGACGCAGAAGAACTGGCCAGTTGCTCGATGCGCTGCAAGCTCTGGCGCACTACGGCCTGACCGCTATCGACCTTGTCATCGGCGCTTTGCGCGGCCAGTGCCGCTTCTTCAGCGTTGCGGGCCACGTCATGGACAGTGGCGGTCATCTGGTTCATCGCCGTGGCCACCTGCTCGGTCTCTTGCTGCTGGCTGCTGACTTCGCGATTGGTCTGTTCAGTCACAGCGGAAAGGGAATGCGCAGAGGTCGCCAACTGTTCGATACCCGCCTGCAAGCCACTGACAATGCCACTCAACCCGGCGCCCATCTGCTGCATGGCAAGCATCAACTGGCCAATCTCGTCGCGACGTGAAACCTCGATATGGCCGCTCAAATCCCCGGCTGCAATGCGCTGCGCAATGCCGATGACGCTGCGCAACGGTTTGACGATCAACCGGGTGATCAACAACGAAGCGATCAAGCCCACCAGCAGCGCCACGATGGATGAACCAATGATCTGCATCGCGTTGGTCTGCAATTGCGCCTGCATCGACTGATCTTCAGCGCCATACGCCTGCTTCACCAACTCCACCACTTGCCGGGCATTGGCGGCCAGTTGCAAAGACACCTTCGCCTCATCGGCCAGCAGCCCGGTGTACTCGTTGAGTTTGTCGTTGAAATTGACAATATGCGTGCTGACCTCGCCGATGACCGTGAGATAGCCGTCATCCTTGATCACGCCCTTGAGTTCTTCAGCCAGCGCCCGGGCTTCATCGGCCTGTGCAATTCTGCCGGTTTTGACCTCGTCTCCCGAGCCGGTTTTACGGCTCTTGTCCAGCCGCACCCGGGCCTCATCCATGGCCTGCATCATCAGCTTCGACACCTGACTGACCTGATTGGACTGCTCAATGAACTCCGAACCCTGCTCGCCTTTGGAATCCTTGAGGCCATAGGTGCCGTCATCGGCCAGACCCGCCTGCAGCACGTCAAGGTTATTGGCCACACTGGACACCGACCAACTGGCCATTTCCAGGGCCAGGTCCTTGCTCTGACTGATGTCTACGAACTGATCGAACGACGTTCGGTAATCTGCCAGGGCTTGCTGAACCTGGCTCATCATTGCCTGATTGGCGGGCGACTGACTCTTGAGTTGCTCGGCCTGGGCGTTGAGCTGATCGACCCCCGCGTGGAGTTGCTCGGCGACCTTAGGGTCGCTGCGCAGCGCGTAATCCTGCTCCAGCAGGCGAACCTTGAGCAGTTCGCTGTTGAGAGAGGACATCTGCTTGAGGCCATCAAAGTGACCACTGATGTTTTTCAGCGACCAGACTCCGATAGCGGCGACTACAGCGGTCAACAGCAACACCAGGGTGAAGCCCACCCCGAGTTTCTTCGCCATCCCGAGATTGGCAAAACGTGCTTGCACGGCCGAAATCATAGCGATCCTTCCCCGTTGGAATAGCAAAGCCACGATGGCCTTTCAAGCAGGCCATTCAATAATCATGCAGATTCGCAACGGGTCCGGGGATATACAAGATGTTGACGCCCAAATAATGGCAATTAGCTATGCAGGCGTCGCTTTCAGAATATTTCTGAGCAAATTAAATTTTTCGACCCTCAACGCGCAGCGGCAGCAACCAGCAAAGTGCCCGAATCTGCATCAAGAGAGGCCTGAGTGCCCAATGGCACGGCATAGTTGATGTCGCCATGACCTATGGGCAAACCACCCAACAGCGGAACACCCAAGCCGGACAAGCGCTCCATCAACACGTCGGAAGGCGTAACGGCGCCCGACGTCCTGGGCTCGGTGAATTGCCCGAGAGCTATGCCCACAACGCCATTAAGTGCGCCGCTGTTGAGCAATTGAGTCAGCATACGGTCGACCCGGTAAGCCGCCTCGTTCACTTCCTCGATCAACAGAATCGCCCCGCTCAGATCCGGCATGAAGGGCGTGCCGACACTGGTACTGAGCATGCACAAATTGCCACCCAGGAGAACGCCCTCCGCCGCCCCGGCGGTTCGGACACTGAACGTCGGCTCGGCTGCATCGGCTGTGACCCGTACCGATTCGGTGCTCATGGTCGCGTGCCAGACACTGCTGGTAAACACGCCACCACGTTCAAATTGCGCAGCCACAGGGCCATGAATGGTCGCCAGTCGCGTTTGAACCCATAGAGCTTCATGGATAGCAGTGATGTCGGAGAAGCCGATTACCAGTTTCGGATCACGTCGAACGGCATCGAAATCCAGCCCCTGAACGATACGTTGTGCGCCGTAACCACCCCGGTTGCAGAAAATCGCCCGGATGTCCGGGTCAGCCAGGGCTGCGTTAAAGTCAGCCAGCCGATGCTCGTCCGTACCGGCATAGAAAGAATGGGTGTCCAGCGCATGAGGATAAATCCGGGGCTTGAGACCCCAGCTTTGCAAGACTTGCGCGGCGCTTTCGACTTTCGCGGCAGCTACCGGGCCCGCAGGGGAAACCAGCGCCACCGCGTCACCGGCGCGCAGCACATTGGGATAAAGGGTTTGCATACGATTCAAAGACATTCTGCCAACTCGTGTATCAAGTAATGAAGCCAATGTAGTGCACTGGGCTCTAGCGAGCTACCTACATGATTATTGTTCGCCATTTAACTGAGCTTATCGTTGGAACGCTCGCCCCGCCCCGCTTGCAGCCGCGTGACACTGCTGCGCAACCAGCGCAGGAAGCCGGGTGAGTCTGTCGCCACCGGTTTGCTCTCCAGCATCGCAGCCCGAGCCTTGGCGCGAAATTTCGCCAGACCGGCCAACGCCCCGCGCAGCTCGGGGTGGTCCTTGACCCAGGGCTCCAGGTCCGCCAGGGCAATGCGATAAACCATGCAATCGGTCAGCGCACAGGATCGTCCAAGGGTCGGTGACTGGTCGACAAACCCGGTTTCTCCCAGCAGTTCTCCCGGCCCCATGCGCCCGACCTCAGACCATCCATCGGCACGTTCAAGAGAGACGGAAACGACACCGGACTCGATGATATACAGCGCGTCCGGCACCACCCCGCCAGCCAGAATCACGTCTCGCGGCGCGAACGCAACGAGGTGCATATGGCGCTCCAGTTCCGCCAGATCCGTGTGACTCAACATCCGCAGCGCACCCACGGTATTGAGCACCGCTGACATCCGAGTTGCCGGCCGGACCTGATCCTGGCGGGGTTCGCTGGCCGCCAGCTGGCGATAGATCAAATCGTGCAACTGATTACGCACCGCAGACCGGCGATCACGGGATTTGACGTAGCCGGTCACTTCATACTCGACACTGCGTAGCCCGGCCTTCAGCACCACCGCGCTGGCCGCTGGCTGAGGCAGCAGTTCTCGACAGCCTTGCAGCGCTTTGTCGATGGAGTCCAGCACCAGTTTGGGACGCAGCCGAACCGACAGTTCAATCTTCAAGCTGAACGAATGAAAATGGTCCGGACGACTGAAATTGACGATCCGGGTCTTGGCAGCCATGGCGTTGGGAATCACCGCCATGCTGCCTTCGGCCGTGAGCAGATGGGTCGAGCGCCAATCGATTTCGATCACTTTGCCTTCGATGTCGTCTACCCGGATCCAGTCGTCAACCCGAAAGGGTTTTGTGGCATTGAGCACGATGCCGGAAAACACGTCACTCAAGGTGCTTTGCAAAGCCAGGCCAAGGATGATCGCCACTGCGCCGGACGTTGCCAGCAGCCCCTTTACGGGTAAATCAAGCACATAGGCGGCAGCCGCAACCACTGCCACCAGAAAGATGATCGCGCTCAGCACGTCCTGCAACAGGTGCCCTTTGCCACCAATACGCGGGGCCAGCACCACGCTGGTCAGGACCGTCAGCGTCCGCGCACCGAACAGCCACCAGGCAATGCTCAATACCGTCGCCAGCACCTGCCGGGACAGTGTCAAGTCAGTGGAGACCGTACCCAAAGGACTCAGACCTGCTTCCAGCAGCACTTTGCTGAACAGCAGAAACAGCACCAGACGCCCGACGATTTTCCAGCGCAGCCAGCGCGGGTTTATCCACTGCCAAAGGCTCAGGTCCGCCAGCAGAATCAGCGAGGCAGTGATGAAAGGAAATGCAATCCAGGGGGCGTCCATCAACAAGCTCCAGAGTCCGCCGGGGCGGACTTACACAATCGGCAACAGTGACCGATAGCGGGAGAGCCTAGTCCTGTAGCAGCTCACGAGCAACGCGAGGCAGCGATAGCGCTCTGTCTGATAAAACGCCATCGCGGCCTCGCGCTGCTCGTGCGCTCCTACGGGTTCTGTGTTTTAGGTGCACCGCGCGCCCATCATCGATCTGGATCACCACGCATTCGCTGATCAATCTTCACTTGCCCAAGTGCGGCTTAGCCACTTCAATCAATCTTTCGCCTTTTATCGAGGAAACTGCCATGACCCAGACCAATCGCCAATTCCTGCTCAGCAGACGCCCTACCGGTGCAGCCAGCCGGGAAGACTTCACCTATCAGGAAGTCCCGGTCGGCGAGCTGATTGCCGGGCAGATTCTGGTTAAAAACCACTATCTGTCCCTGGACCCGGCAATGCGTGGCTGGATGAACGAGGGTAAGTCGTACATTGCGCCGGTAGGTCTTGGGGACGTCATGCGCGCGCTGGGGGTTGGTGAAGTGCTGGCCTCGGAAAGTGACCAGTTCGCGGTAGGAGATTTCGTGCAGGGCGCGCTAGGGGTTCAGGACTATTTTCTGGGCGAGCCTAAAGGTTTCTACAAGGTTGATCCAAAACTCTCACCGTTGCCGCGCTATCTGTCGGCGCTGGGCATGACCGGCATGACGGCCTACTTCGCCCTGCTGGACGTGGGCGCGCCGAAAAGTGGCGACACCGTGGTGATCTCCGGGGCTGCCGGTGCCGTGGGCAGCGTTGCCGGGCAAATCGCCAAAATCAAAGGCTGCCGGGTGATCGGCATCGCGGGCGGCAAGGAGAAATGCCAATCGCTGATCGACGAGCTGGGTTTTGATGGGGTCATCGATTACAAGAACGAGGATGTCGTCGCCGGGCTCAAACGCGAGTGCCCAAATGGCGTGAACGTGTATTTCGACAATGTGGGCGGTGACATTCTGGATGCCGTGCTCAGCAAGCTGGCGCCCAAGGCCAGGGTGGTGATTTGCGGCGCCATCAGCCAGTACAACAACACCACGGCCATCAAAGGGCCGAGCAATTACCTGTCGCTATTGGTCAATCGCGCACGTATGGAAGGCTTTGTGGTCATGGACTACGCCAGCAAATTTGCTGATGCGGGCAAGGAAATGGCCGGCTGGATGATCGAAGGCAAGCTCAAGAGCCGCGAAGACATCGTCGATGGGCTGGAGACTTTTCCGGAAACCTTGCAGAAGCTGTTCAGTGGCGAGAACTTCGGCAAGTTGGTGTTGAAGGTCTAGAAGCGGTAAACGCAAAACCCTTGTTCGCAGCGTTCGGCAGCTCCTACAGCATCGAAGTATGCCCGGTGCTCCGTAGGCGCTCACCGAGGTTACGAGGCCAGCGATAGCGGTCTGTCTGACACACCGCCATCGCGAGCAAGCTCGCTCAGAGGCTCACCGAACCCGTGGGAGCGAGGCTTGCCCGCGATGATCGATGACGCGGTGTGGCTGAGACACCGCAGCGCCTGATTCGCGGGCAAGCCTCGCTCCAACGGGGATCGCGATTCCCGCAGGGTCTTACAACGCCAACTCAGCCACAACCGCCGCCAGCGCTTTCGCCGGGTCGGCGGCCTGGCTGATCGGGCGGCCGATTACCAGATAGTCGGAACCGGCATCCAGTGCCTGACGCGGGGTCAGGATACGGCGTTGATCATCCTGGGCGCTGCCGCTCGGGCGAATCCCCGGGGTAACCAGTTGCAGTGCCGGATGCGCAGCTTTGAGGGCCTGGGCTTCCAGGGCCGAACACACCAGCCCGTCCATGCCGGCTTTTTCAGCCAGGGCCGCCAGACGCAACACCTGCACCTGCGGTTCCACATCCAGACCGATCCCGGCGAGGTCTTCGCGCTCCATGCTGGTCAGCACGGTCACGCCAATCAGCAACGGCTGCGGGCCGCTGCGTTGGTCGAGCACTTCGCGGCAGGCCGCCATCATGCGCAAACCACCGGAGCAGTGAACGTTGACCATCCACACGCCCATCTCGGCGGCGGCCTTGACGGCCATCGCAGTGGTGTTGGGGATATCGTGAAATTTCAGATCGAGAAAAACTTCAAAGCCCTTGTTGCGCAAGGTTTCCACGATGTCCGAAGCGCAGCTGGTGAACAGCTCCTTACCGACCTTGACCCGGCAAAGTTTCGGATCCAGCTGATCGGCCAGCTTCAAAGCGGCGTCACGGGTCGGGAAATCCAGGGCGACGATGACAGGAGTCTGGCAGACGGACATGAGCGGGTTCTCTGGTAGGTCGAAATCGGCGCGCATTGTATCCGAACCTGTCCACGGACGGTAATTGATCCGCCGAGCTGAACCGATACAGCGCTCTGAATACGCCCTAAACCGGACAGTTCACCGCCTTTGGCGCACCAAAGCTGCACCTTCGTCCCGCCTGCAAACGAGAACCGTTCTGCAAACGACGCTTTCTGAACCAATACGACAGTGGTTCGCCGACTGGCATGGCGACTGCAACAGGATGTTTCGATGATTTGATCGACTCAGGGAGAAGAAAATGACTACGCAACTCAAGCCCACGCTGGGCACGCTTCACTTATGGGGGATCGCGGTCGGCCTGGTGATATCAGGGGAATACTTCGGCTGGAGCTATGGCTGGGGTGTTGCGGGAACTCTGGGTTTCCTGGTGACCTCACTCATGGTCGCGGCGATGTACACCTGCTTCATCTTCAGCTTTACCGAGCTGACCACTGCCATCCCGCACGCTGGAGGGCCATTTGCCTACAGTCGACGGGCCTTTGGCGAGAAAGGTGGATTGATCGCCGGTATGGCAACGCTGATCGAATTCGTTTTCGCCCCGCCAGCCATCGCCTTGGCCATTGGCGCTTATCTGAATGTGCAGTTCCCGGGCCTTGACCCCAAACACGCGGCGGTCGGCGCCTACATTGTGTTCATGACCTTGAACATTCTGGGCGTGAAACTGGCGGCAACCTTCGAGCTGGTGGTCTGCGTGCTGGCAGTGGCCGAACTGTTGGTATTCATGGGCGTTGTCGCGCCAGCCTTCAGCTTCAGCAACTTTGCCCTCAATGGCTGGGCGGGTTCGAGCACCTTCGGGCCGGGGGCGATTGCCGGCATGTTTGCTGCCATCCCGTTTGCCATCTGGTTCTTCCTGGCCATCGAAGGCGCCGCCATGGCGGCCGAAGAAGCCAAGGACCCCAAGCGCACCATTCCCAAAGCTTATGTCAGCGGCATTCTGACCCTGGTGGTGCTGGCCATGGGCGTGATGTTCTTTGCCGGTGGCGTGGGTGACTGGCGCACTTTGTCGAACATCAATGACCCGCTGCCTCAAGCCATGAAAACCGTGGTCGGCGAAAGCTCCGGCTGGTTGCACATGTTGGTCTGGATCGGTTTGTTCGGCCTGGTGGCAAGCTTCCACGGGATCATCCTCGGTTACTCGCGTCAGTTCTTTGCGCTGGCCCGCGCTGGCTACCTGCCTTCCGGCCTGGCCAAACTGTCACGTTTCCAGACCCCGCATCGCGCCATCATCGCCGGCGGCGTGATCGGCATCGCGGCGATCTACAGCGATGGCCTGATCAACCTGAGTGGCATGACCCTCACCGCTGCCATGATCACCATGGCGGTATTTGGCGCCATCGTGATGTACATCATGAGCATGCTCAGTCTGTTCAAACTGCGCAAAACCGAACCCTTGCTGGAGCGTTCCTTCCGTGCGCCAGGCTACCCGATCGTGCCGGGCATTGCCTTGGCGCTGGCGGTGGTGTGCCTGATCGCCATGGCCTGGTTCAACATGTTGATCGGTCTGATCTTCCTCGGTTTCATGGCAGTGGGCTTCATCTACTTCAGCCTGACCGCGCAATCACGCGCCGATGCACCGGCTGATGCGATGCTGACCGGCCTGTAACTCACCCTCTATAAAAGAAGCCTCCAGGAAAAAGGCACAGCGCTACACTTGAACCATTGAGCAGCGGCGCTGCTCAAACGGTTACATAAAAAGGAGAGCCCTATGCCCTGGTATGCCTGGTTGATTTTGCTGGTTGCAATTGGCTCGATCGTCGGAGGCTTGATGATGCTGCGTCAATCAGCACAGAAGGTTCCGCTGACCGAAGAGCAGCTAAAACGTGTCCACGAGCGCAATGCCGAGATGGATGCCAAAGAAGCCAAGGACCGCTGAACACGCTCAAGGCGGCGCATCGAATGCGCCGCCTTGCTTGTTATCGTGGTTTCAACGTGATTCCTGAACCCTGTCTGCTGCGACCGCCCGCGTGCTTTCCATCGGCAGCACGGCAATCCGGAACGGCTGAAAAATCTTCAACATTTGCCCGTTATCACGCAACAGTTGCAGCATGGCGTCGAATTGCACACCGGAGAGCGGGGATTGCGGTCGCAAGAGCGCGAAATGCCGGTAGGTTTGATCGATACGCTCCGACACCAGTAGCTGACGGGCTTCTTCCTGATTACGCGCCATGAAATCGCTCAGGTACGAGCGGGTTACCAAGGCGACATCCGCACGATCACGCAGGATCATCAGCAGATTGCTGTCATGGGAATAGGTCAGCGTCGCGTTGTAATGCTCGGCCAGGTATTTCGGGTCAGCGTTGAACTGCGCGAACGCGTAGTGATAGCCACTGAACAGCGCCAAACGCTTGCCTTGCAGATCAGTGAAGTAGCTTTGCTCGCGCCCTGGGATTTTGCGTGCGACGAAAATCTCGGCGTCTTCCAGTTTCATGTCCACGGTTTCGTGGGGGATCTGCTGCCAGTCCCAATCAGGGTTTTCGAAGATTGCCATATCAATGCGGCCTTGCTCAAAATCCCGAAAACGCCGGGGGATCGAGGTCGGTACGATCACAAACTGAAAATCCTTCTGGACATTATTAAGAGCCGCCACCAACTCGGGTAAAAGCCCGGTGTCCGCACCACGCTCAGGGCGGATGGTGTAAGGCGGAAAATGCGCGGCTCCGATACGGACAACCTGGCGGACAACTTGCGCAGCACTGGCCTGCATGGCCAACGCCGCGACGACGGCGGCCAACAAGGCTCGCGACGCCACTTGCACAGACAAAGACTTCAAGACTGCGCACCCCTGAAAATCAGCTACCGTAGGCTTTTTTGACCGAATAGACAATTAACCCATAGTAAAAAGATGGCTCATTTTTTGTTGGGTGCCATCATCCAGCAACTTTGCCATAGACCGCGTCATCGGTTTTCGCGACCAACCCTCGCTCCAACAGGTTTGGTGATTTTCTGTTGGAGCGAGGCTTGCCCGCGAATGGTCTATGCCGTTTTCCTTGGCATACCGCGTCTCCGTGCTTCGCGGGCAAGCCCGGCTCCAACAGAAAATCGCCGAACCTGTAGAGCCAAGTACCCCACCACACGTCCGGCCCTGATGCATTTCATGGAACGCCACAATCAGGCCACAGCCGAACGCCAGACACGCTGATTCTCGACTCAGGAGCGCTCCATGCCTGCTTTCGAAAAAATCCTCATCGCCAACCGCGGTGAAATCGCCTGCCACGTGATCAGCACTGCGCGCAATCTGGGTTATCGGACAGTTGCGGTATTCAGCGCCGCCGACAGCGAAGCACGGCATGTGCAACTGGCCGACGAAGCGGTCTGCATCGGCGCGCCCACTGTGCAGCAGTCGTACCTGAACATCGACGCCATTCTTCACGCCGCTCGCCTCACCGGAGCCGATGCGATCCACCCCGGTTATGGCTTCCTGTCAGAGAACCCGGCGTTTGCACGTGCGTGTAACGTCGCTGGCCTCGTATTCATTGGCCCCAGCGCCGAAGCCATCGAGCTGATGGGCAGCAAACGCCTTTCGAAGCTGGCGATGCTCGACATCGGCGTGCCCTGCGTCCCCGGTTATCAAGGCGTTGAGCAGGATGATGAGACGCTCATCCGGGAAGCCGCACGCATCGGTTATCCGCTGATGATCAAAGCCAGCGCGGGCAAAAGTGGTCGTGGTATCCGTCTGGTTGAGCATCCTGGCCTGCTGCTGGAGCGAATCAGCACAGTGCGCAGCGAGGCGCGCAATGCGTTCGGTTGCGGCGAACTGATCCTGGAACAGGTGCTGATCGGCGCGCGCCATGTTGAAATCCAGGTATTCGGCGATCGCTACGGCAACCTGATCCACCTAGGTGAACGCGAGTGCTCTATCCAGCGTCGCCATCAGAAAGTCATCGAAGAAGCGCCCTGCCCCGCGGTCGGTCCGCAGTTGCGCCAGGCCATGGGTCTGGCCGCAGTGCAGGCCGCCAGGGCGGTGAATTATCTGGGGGCTGGCACCGTGGAGTTTCTCGTGACCCGCGATGACCACTTCTACTTTCTGGAGATGAACACCCGCTTACAGGTCGAGCATCCGGTAACGGAAATGATCACCGGTCTCGATCTGGTGGCCTGGCAGATCAAGGTCGCGTCGGGGGAAGCGCTACCGCTTGAGCAAGAGCAGATTCGCTTCAATGGCCACGCAATGGAAGCCCGCCTGTACGCAGAAGACCCCGCACAGGGTTTTGTGCCGCAAACCGGCCGCGTACTGCAATGGCAACCGCTGCTGTTCGACGGCGTGCGGGTCGATCACGGCTTGAACGAAGAACAAGTGGTCGGTCCCTTTTACGACCCGCTCCTGGGCAAGATCATTGCCCACGGCGCCAGCCGGGAAGAAGCCCGGCGCAAACTCTTGCGAGCGGTACAAGGCTGCGTACTGCTGGGCGTGCAGACCAACCAGCGGTTATTGGCGAGCATTCTCAGGCATCAGGCCTTTATCGACGCGCACGTCGATACCGGTTTCATCGCGCAACATTTGCACGATGATCCGAGCCTGAAGCCCGGCGAGCCAACGCTGGACTCGGTGGCGGTGGCCACTGCGCTTTTCTACCAAGGCACAGCCAGCCATCACCCTTCCAAACCGGCAGGCTGGAGCAACACGGGGCCAGAGCAACGGCGCTATCTGCTGGGCATTGGTGATCAGGTTATCGAGGTTGACCTCACTCGCAATGGCGCACGTCTGGACCTTATGGTCGCTGGCCAGGCGCTCAGCATTCACCTCATCCAGTGCGATGGCCGCTCAGTTCGGGTAGAAATCAACGGCGTGCGCAGCCGCTATCCCTGCCATCAATTGGGCAAGAATCTATGGCTGCACAGTGAAACCGGCGCCTTGCACTTCATTGATCGCACTCATGACGCCCTCGCTCTGCCCATTGTCGTGCGGAGCGGCACCCTGAGGGCACCGATGGACGGATCGATTGTCGATGTATTAGTCAGCGAAGGTGCTACCGTCAGCCAGGGCCAGCTGTTGATGGTGCTGGAAACCATGAAAATGGAGCACCCCCTCAAGGCTTCTATCAACGGCGTCATACACCAGATTCAGGTCGTGCGCGGCGACCAGGTCAAGGGGCGGCAAGTGTTACTGGAGCTCGCGCCGTTGGACGAACCTGGATGAATGTAGCTACGCTCCATGCGAATTGAATTCATTGCTTTGGTATAGGAGCTTCACATGCCGCACTGGTTGGTGATTGATCTGGAGGCCACGACCGAGGAAGGCGGCTGGCCGGTGGCAGAAATGGAGATCATTGAGATTGGTGCCACGCTGGTCAATCAGGACGGGCGCGAGCTGGACCATTTCGAACGCTTCGTGCGGCCCGTGCGCCGGCCGTTGCTGACGAATTTCTGCCGGGAATTAACCCACATCAGCCAGAGCAGTATCGACAGCGCAGCGCCCCTGACCGAAGTCTGGCCAATGTTCGAGCGTTGGCTGGGGCACCATCGGGCGCGAATCGTCGGCTGGTCTAGCTGGGGCGACTATGATCGCCAGCAACTGGAGCAGGAATGGCGCCAGCATCAACTGACCAGCATTCTCAGCAGTCTGGCTTACGTCAACCTCAAGCAACGCTTTGCCCAGGCGCGCCAACTGCAACGTCCTCTGGGCCTCAATGGCGCTCTGCAACTGGCGGGAATGCAGTTCAGCGGCCAACAACATCGCGCCCTCGCCGACGCTCGCAACACCGCGCGGCTGCTGCCGCTGATTCTGCCCAGTTGAGTGAAACGCCAGTCCTAAAGCGGATGACGAGGTTTTAAAGCTTGGGCATACTGGCCGGCCAATTTCAGCCCACTTCTCAGCCCAATTCGAGGAATCGCCATGTTCAAAGTCAACGAATACTTCGACGGAACCGTTAAATCCATTGCGTTCAGTCAAGCTGAAGGCCAGGCCACGATTGGCGTCATGGCCGCCGGGGAATACGAATTCGGCACAGCGCAGCGGGAAATCATGCACGTCATTTCCGGCAGCCTGAGCGTAAAGCTGCCAGACAGCAGCGACTGGGAAACCTTCAGCACCGGCAGCCAGTTCAATGTGCCAGCCAACAGCAAGTTCCAGCTGAAAGTGGCTGTTGATACTGCTTATCTGTGTGAGTACCGCTGAGTCTTTACGACTTTTTGTGTCGACACTATCGCGGGCAAGCACCGCTCCCACATGAGATCGCAATCCCCTGTGGGAGCGGTGCTTGCCCGCGATTGGTTCACCGCCATTAACACTGTCAAACCACTTCCCCCTGAACACTAAACTGCAACGCTGCCAACCGCGCATAGAGCGGGTTGCTGGCGATCAATTGCTGATGCGTGCCAATCGCCACCAGACGCCCTTGATCAATCACGGCAATCCGGTCGGCGTTCTGTACCGTTGCCAGCCGATGGGCGATAACCAGTGTGGTTCTTCCCTTCATCAGACTTGGCAGTGCCTCCTGAATCAGATGCTCGCTTTGCGCATCCAGCGCGCTGGTGGCTTCATCCAGCAGCAGAATCGGCGCGTCCACCAGCAAGGCACGGGCGATAGCCAAGCGTTGTCGCTGCCCGCCGGATAAACCCAGACCGCCATCCCCCAGATGGGTCTGATAGCCGTCAGCCATCTGCAGAATGAACTCGTGGGCATGAGCGATTCGAGCGGCGGCTTCGACCTGCTCCATCGTGGCACCTGGATTGCCATAGCGAATGTTTTCTTCAACGCTGCCGAAAAACAGCGCGGGCGTTTGAGACACCAGGGCAAAGCAGCGGCGCAGGTCGCCAGGGTCCAGCTGCGCGATGGGGGATCCATCCAGCAGAATGCGACCTTGCTGAGGATCATAGAAACGCAGCAACAGATCGAACAACGTTGACTTCCCGGCCCCGGAAGGCCCGACCAGCGCAAGGGTTTCACCTGGTTTGATTGTCAAGGTCAGATTATCCAACGCATTACGCTCGGGACGGGATGGATAGGCAAAGCTCACCGATTCCAGCTCAAGCTGACCGATGACCCGCTCAGGCAAGCGCAGCAGGTCGCTGGCCGGCGGTGTGATTTGGCTTTTAGCCTGCAACAACTCAGAGATGCGCTCCGCTGCACCCGCTGCCCGTTGCAGCTCGCCGATCACTTCGCTCAGGGTGCCAAAAGCACTGCCCACGATCAGCGCATAAAATACGAACGCCGCAAGTTCGCCACTAGAGATCGTGCCATCGATCACATCCATGCCGCCAACCCACAACATCACCGCCACCGCGCCCAGCACCAGAACGATCACCAGGGTGATCAGCCACGAACGTTGCAGAATGCGCTTGCGAGCGGTCTCGAACGCCTCTTCCGCCGTGCGGGCGAAACGCTGTTTGTCCTGTTGTTGATGGTTGTAGGCCTGAACGGTCTTGATCTGCCCCAAAGCCTCCGAAACGTAGCTGCCGACATCCGCGACCCGGTCCTGGCTTTCCCGGGACAGGCTGCGCACGCGTCGGCCAAAAATCAGAATCGGTGCCAGCACCAGCGGCAGCGCGACGACCACGATACTGGTCAGTTTGGGGTTGGTGATAAACAACAGCACGATGCCGCCGATGACCATCAGCGCATTGCGCAGGAACATCGACAGCGATGAGCCGATCACCGATTGCAGCAACGTAGTGTCAGCGGTCAGGCGCGATTGGATTTCAGAGCTGCGGTTGTTTTCATAAAACCCGGGATGCAGGTTGATCAGGTGGTCGAAGACCTTTTTGCGCAGATCCGCCACCACGCGCTCACCGATCCAGGAAACCAGATAAAAGCGCATGAAGGTGCCGACCGCCAGGCCAAGCACCAAGACCATGAACAGCCCGATGGATTGATTGAGCAGATGCGACGAGCGGGTCATGAAACCCTGATCGACCATCAACTTGATGCCCTGCCCCATGGACAAGGTAATGCCGGCAGTCACGATCAGCGCCAGCAAAGCGCCCAATGCCTGCCAACGGTACGGAGCAATGAACTGCGCCGCCAGACGAATAGCCTGACGTTGACGACTGGATAACAACGAAGCCATGAAGGGTGGACCTACTGCGAAGGCTGAGCGGCAAAGCCTACACCTGTAAAGCCGGGATTTCCCTGGTTAACACTCGTCTGCGCCACGGCAACGCCTATGAACTCTGGCGATAATCCTTAGTCAACTTGGTTATGACCGCTGCTGCATGTGTTAATAGACGATTGATCTAAGCGCAGGCTAGCGGTTCTGCATCGATTCTGATGGAGTAAAAGGCGTTTGATGTGCTGAGGAATGCCACAGCGGATTCATCACTCGTCGGTAATTTGCACTAAACCTGATGAAGGAGACAGGCCATGAGCTTGCATGAAAACAGCAATCAAGTCCCAGTGGTTCGAGCCACCCCAACCCTGCCGGTGGGCGGTGCGGTTCTCGATGAGCAAGGGCGTGAAATCCTGATTACTGAAGAAATGGTTCAGGCTGCATGTCAGGAATGCGACAAAAACTGGGTAGTTCCTGAGAAACAAGACTGATCTACAGGACTGTTAACCAGGATTTAAAACAATGTTGAGCAACAACCGTATTTCAGAACCCGACGCCCTGTCGGGTTTTTTCTGTCCGGCGTTTGCACGCTAGCCAAGCGGGTCAGATGGCAGGCACAGCAACCGCGCCCAGCGCCGAAACGATCTGCTGCAAACGCTCCGACTGGCCATTGAGCTGTACGCTCAGCCCTTCGATTTCACGCCGCGGCGGGTAGTTTTTGCGCAGCAGATCGAAAGCCAGCGGCTGACTCACTGCACCGACCAGGCTGCGACGAAAATCTGCATCGTCCCGGCGCGGGTCATACACGCCCCGGCACAGCATGCTCAACGCCCAGTCCGGATCAGCCGCGGCGTCCAGCGTGACATGCGCCAGCCACGGCGGCGGCAGCAACTCGGCCAGGTTGATTTCGGCCTCCTGGCCCAGATACGCACACAGCGCCTGGTAAATCTGCGACGTACCGCGCTGGCGACCGTCGAGGCTGTAACCGGCGATATGCGGCGTGCCGATCACGCACAAGTCGGCCAACGCAATATTCACCGTCGGCTCGCCTTCCCAGACATCCAGCACGGCTTGCAGGTCTTCGCGCTCCAGCAAGGTGTCATGCAGGGCCGCGTTATCCACCACCGCGCCACGGCTGGCATTAATCAACCAGGTGCCGTGTCTGAGCTGCTGCAACCGTTGCGCATCCAATAGATGCCAGGTGGGCTGCTGGCCGGTTTTGCTCAGTGGGGTATGCAGGCTGATCACGTCGCAACGTTGCACGATTTCATCAAGGCTGACGAAATCACCCCCTTCGGCTGCTTGCCGGGGCGGATCGCAGACCAGCACATTCCAGCCCAACCCCTGCAGCACCTTGACCAGCCGACCACCAACCTGCCCGGCCCCGACCACGCCGTAGGTGCGCTGCGCCAGATCCGCGCCTTCGATTTCCGCCAGAGTCAGCAGGCTACCGAGCACGTAATCCACCACGCCCCGAGCATTACAACCCGGCGCACTGGACCACTGAATGCCGGCTTGCTGGAAGTAGTCCAGATCCAGGTGATCTGTGCCGATGGTGCACGTGCCAACGAAGCGTACCGCGCTGCCTTCGAGAAGCTCGCGGGTGACCGGCGTTACCGAGCGCACCAGCAGAATATCCGCGTCCGCCACTGCAGCCCGATCAATGGAACGGCCGGGCAGACGCGTGATTTCGCCGAAATGGGCAAAAAAAGCATCGAGCAGTGGAATATTTTCGTCAGCAACAATTCGCATGGTGTACTCCCTGAAGTCGGCGGCAGTGTAGGCATTGATCGGGCGGGATAGAAAGCTGCAAAGGCTTTCTGGACTGAAACGCGATCCCTGTGGGATTTGCGCCAGCCGCAAATCTCGGCTCGATCAATCCAGCTTCTTGCGAATCCAGTACAGGAAGGTGCCGTCCGCAGCCTGCTGATCCACCAGCTCGTGGCCAAGGAACACGCAGAACTTGGGAATATCGCGGCGGGTCGACGGATCGGTGGCAATAACTTTGAGCAAGCCCCCGGCCTGAAGGTCGCGGACCTTCTGGTGCAGCATCATCACCGGCTCAGGGCAATTGAGGCCGCTGGCATCAAGGATGGCATCAACGGGGTGGTTTTCGATGGGGTCAGACATAAGCGCTCCAGAAACTGGCGGGCATTATCGCTTGATCGGGGCTTGCATCCAACTGTCTCGCTAGCTTCCGAAGGCGTCCTTCAAAAAGCCCGGCGCAATGTAGCGCTCGTAATGGGCCTCGGACAGCAGGAAGAATTCCCGATCAATGGCGTCGCGCAGATCAGGCAGCGGCCAGTCACGAAACTCCGGCAGCAGCGCCAGACCGTAAGCTTCTATATTGCTGATGACCCGCGCGCCCCGGGCAATCAGTTGATAAGCCCAGCAATATTCCGACTGGTTGGGCACAAAGCGGATTTTGCGCAGCTCCAGTTGCTGGCGCAGCTTGCCAGCATCGAAGACTTCCAGCTTGGCCGTCATGACCTGCACCAGCAGTTGCTCAAGCCTGAGCCACACGGCTCTTTTCTCGGCCTCGTCGTAACCGTTCCAGTTGATCACTTCATGGTGGAAACGCTTGCAGCCACGGCACACCAGATCCCCGTAAACAGTGGAGCAAAGGCCGACGCAGGGCGTTTTGATGATTTGATTGGGCATGGCAGACAAGGCAACGACAGGCGAGAACGAGCCCGCATATTAGCCCTTTGTCTAACAACCATCACCCCCGAACGTGTAGGGCTAACTTACCTTTACGCGAGATTTGCCGTAGAATCAGCGAGCCTTTTAAGGCGCCAATGTCCGTTGGAAGCTGTTTTCAAAGCGTCACGAGCACAGTCAAAGTAACCCCGCAGTCGGTGTTGACGCAGGTTTCAAGCCCTCGTCAACACTTCATCAGCACAGCCCTGCAGGCGTAAAACTTTGAAAACAGCTTCTGTAAGGAATTGCCGAAACCCTGACCAAGGAACTCAAAAAGTTTCGTCGTGCAGGTTTTCGGGCAATTGCTGGATGAGCGTCCCGGACACCCATTTGGGACCACTGATGAGGGTAATACTGTGCTTGAAGCCTACCGTAAACACATCGAAGAGCGTGCCGCCCAGGGTATCGTGCCCCAGCCGCTTAACGCCGAACAAACTGCAGGCCTGATCGAGCTGCTGAAGAATCCCCCGGCTGGCGAAGAAGCTTTCCTTGTCGATCTGATCACCAATCGCATTCCACCTGGCGTTGACGAAGCTGCCTACGTCAAAGCCGGTTTCCTGTCTGCCCTGGCCAAGGGCGAAGTCACCTCGCCACTGATCGACAAAAAACGCGCTGTTGAACTGCTCGGCACCATGCAGGGCGGCTACAACATCGTGACCATGGTCGACCTGCTCGACGATGCCGAGTTGTCGGCCGTTGCTGCTGAACAACTGAAGCACACCCTGCTGATGTTCGACGCGTTCCACGACGTCGCTGAAAAAGCCAAGAACGGCAATGCCAACGCGCAAGCCGTGCTGCAATCCTGGGCTGATGGCGAGTGGTTCAAGAAGCGTCCGACCCTGGCTGACAAAATCAGCCTGCGCGTGTTCAAGGTCACCGGCGAAACCAACACTGACGACCTGTCCCCTGCCCCGGATGCCTGGTCCCGCCCTGACATCCCGCTGCACGCCCTGGCCATGCTGAAAATGGCCCGCGACGGTATCGTGCCGGACGTACAAGGCTCCATCGGTCCGATGAAGCAGATCGAAGAAATGCGCGGCCAGGGTTTCCCGATCGCCTACGTGGGCGACGTGGTCGGCACCGGTTCTTCGCGTAAGTCCGCGACCAACTCGGTTCTGTGGTTCTTCGGCGACGACGTTCCTTACGTGCCGAACAAGCGCGCTGGCGGTTTCTGCTTCGGCAGCAAAATCGCTCCGATCTTCTACAACACCATGGAAGATGCCGGCGCACTGCCAATCGAATTCGACGTCAGCAACATGCACATGGGCGACGTGATCGACCTGTATCCGCATGCTGGCAAAGTTTGCAAGCACGGCACCGATGAAGTCCTGACCACCTTCGAAATGAAGACCCCGGTTCTGCTGGACGAAGTTCGTGCTGGCGGTCGTATCCCGCTGATCATCGGCCGTGGCCTGACCGACAAGGCTCGTGCTGAGCTGGGTCTGGGCCCAACCGATCTGTTCAAGCTGCCAGAGCCACCGGCCGAAAGCGACAAGGGTTACACCCTGGCGCAGAAAATGGTCGGCAAGGCCTGCGGTCTGCCGGAAGGTAAAGGTGTTCGTCCAGGTACTTACTGCGAACCGAAGATGACCACCGTCGGCTCCCAGGACACCACTGGCCCGATGACCCGCGACGAGCTGAAAGACCTGGCATGCCTGGGTTTCTCCGCCGATCTGGTCATGCAGTCGTTCTGCCACACCGCTGCTTATCCAAAACCGATCGACGTCACCACGCACCACACGCTGCCTGACTTCATCATGACCCGTGGCGGCGTTTCCCTGCGTCCGGGCGACGGCATCATCCACAGCTGGCTGAACCGCATGCTGCTGCCGGACACCGTCGGCACCGGTGGTGACTCCCACACCCGCTTCCCGATGGGCATTTCCTTCCCGGCCGGTTCCGGTCTGGTTGCGTTTGCTGCTGCCACCGGCGTTATGCCGCTGGACATGCCGGAATCGATCCTCGTGCGCTTCAAGGGCAAGATGCAACCTGGCATCACCCTGCGCGACCTGGTTCACGCCATTCCTTACTTCGCGATCCAGTCGGGCTTGCTGACAGTCGAGAAGAAAGGCAAGAAGAACGCCTTCTCCGGTCGCATCCTGGAGATCGAAGGCCTTGATGACCTGAGCATCGAACAGGCATTCGAACTGTCCGACGCTTCGGCCGAGCGCTCTGCTGCCGGATGCACCATCAAGCTGTCGAAAGAGTCGATCACCGAGTACCTGAACTCCAACATCACCCTGCTGCGCTGGATGATCGGCGAAGGCTACGGCGATGTACGTACTCTGGAACGTCGCGCTCAAGCGATGGAAGCCTGGGTTGCCAACCCTGAGCTGATGGTTGCCGATGCTGACGCCGAATACGCTGAAATCATCGAAATCGACCTGGCCGACGTTAAAGAGCCTGTGCTCTGCGCGCCGAACGACCCGGACGACGCCCGCCTGCTGTCCAGCGTTGCCGGCGAGAAGATCGACGAAGTGTTCATCGGTTCGTGCATGACCAACATCGGCCACTTCCGCGCTGCGGGCAAGTTGCTGGATCAGGTCAAAGGCCAGCTGCCAACCCGCCTGTGGTTGTCTCCGCCGACCAAGATGGACGCTCACCAGCTGACGGAAGAAGGCTACTACGGCATCTACGGCAAGGCTGGCGCGCGCATGGAAATGCCGGGCTGCTCACTGTGCATGGGCAACCAGGCACGTGTTGAGCCGAACTCGACTGTTGTGTCGACTTCGACTCGTAACTTCCCGAACCGTCTGGGCGACGGCGCGAATGTCTACCTGGCCTCGGCCGAGCTGGCATCCGTTGCATCGATCCTGGGTCGCCTGCCGACCGTCGAGGAGTACATGGAATACGCGAAGCAGATCGACACCATGGCAGCGGACGTTTATCGCTACCTGAGCTTCGACCAGATCGCCGAGTTCCGTGACATCGCAGCGAGCGCCAACATCCCGGTTGTTCAAGCGTAAAACGCCACACAGCGTTATAAAAACCCCGTCCTTGTGACGGGGTTTTTTATTGCCTGCCTGATCAAATGCTATCGCGACCTCCTCTACCTACAGGATTTACCCCGTAGAACCGGCTTTAGCCGGGAGGATGTCAGCACAGACGCCACAGCTGCCCTTCAGAAACATCACCCTACGCGCTGAATCCAAAGCCCGAATCGCGCCCAAAAAAAGACCGCTCAATGAGCGGCCTTCTTTTATTGCCAGATCAAACCATCAAAAGCGCTGGATCTTGGCCTTGCTTTCCAGCTGAGCACGGTAAGCAGCGAAATCCTGCTGCCCTTCACGCGAAGCGAGGAAACGACGGTACTGAGCTTTCTCGGCATCAGTCGGTGCGGCTGCCTGATTCACGCCATTGAGACGAACAATCACGAAGCTGCCGTCTGCCAGCGCAAGGCTGGTGAACTCCGGCTTGTCCTTGCCTTCAGGCTTGGGCATGCGGAACAGCGCTTGCAGCACAGCCGGGTCGACGCCTTCCTGGCCGCGGGTGACCGCTTCCATGACGTTCCAGCTATGACCATCCTGCTTGGCTGCCAATGGAATCTTGCCATCACGCAGACCAGCCAACAGCGCTTCGCCTTTGGACTTCACTGCTTCGGCAGCGTGATCCTTGACCAGCTTGGCGCGGATTGCCGTTGCAACGGCTTCCAGCGGCAATTGCTCAGGCATGCGGTGCTCTTTGGAGCGCACCACCACTACGGTCTCAGGATCCAGCTCCAGAGCGTTGCTGTTGGAGCCTTCTTCCAGCACTTCAGGACTGAAAGCAGCCTGAATCACCGCACGATTAGCCGTCAGACCTTCGCCGCCTTCACGACCGAACGGGGCACTGGTCTGCACTTTCAGACCAAGGTCCTGAGCCGGCTGGGCCAGATCGGAAGCTTCGAAAGCCGAGTCTTCTAGCTGCTTGGTAGCCTCGACGAAACGCTGCTCAACCTGCTGGGATTTCGCGTCGTTGGTCAGCTTGCCTTTCAGGCTGGCAAATGTAGGCACCGACGGTGCTTCCACGCCCAGCAGCTTGATCAGGTGCCAGCCGAAATCGCTGCGTACCGGAGCAGAAACCTGGTCTTTGTTCAGCGCATACAGCGCGTCTTCAAAGGCCGGGTCGTAGACGCCCTTGCCTGCATAGCCCAGGTCACCGCCCTTGGAAGCCGAACCCGGATCCTGGGAGAATTCCTTGGCCAGCGCGGCGAAGTCTTCACCTTTGGCCAGACGCTGTTGAATTTCTTCAATCTTCGCCTTGGCCTGGGCGTCGGTCATCTTGTCATTCACATCGATCAGGATGTGCGCGCCACGGCGCTGTTCGGCAAGATTAGCGATTTCCTTCTGGTACGCCGCCTGCAGATCCTCATCCTTGACCTGCACCTTGTCGAAGAAAGACGATTTCTTCAGTTCGATGTAATCCAGGACAACCTGCTCAGGGCTCATGAACTCTTTGGCGTGTTCATCGTAGTGAGCCTTGATTTCATCATCGGTCACTTTTACCGAAGACGTGTCGGCAGCAATGGTCAGCGAAGCGAAATCACGGGTCTGCTTTTCCAGACGGGCAAAAGCTTCAACCTGTGCATCGGTCACAAAAGCGCTGCCAGCGACACCGGCACGAACCTGACCGATCAGCATTTCCTGAGCCAGCATCTGGCGGAATTGCAGACGGGTGAAGCCCAATTGACGAATAACCTGATCAAAGCGGTCGGCGTTGAATTTGCCATCGACCTGGAACTCAGGTGTCTGCAAAATCTGCTGATCCAGCGAAGCTTCGGAGAAGGTGAACTTTGCATCGCTGGCGCCCTGAAGCAGCAGCTTGCGGTCAACCAGGCCTTTCAAGGCCGAGTCGCGGAGCATCTTTTCATCCAGCAAGGCAGGATCGAAATCCTTGCCCAGTTGCTGCATGAGCTGGCGACGTTGCATGTCGACGGCCTGGCTCAACTCGTTCTTGGTGATTTCCTCACCATTGACCTTGGCGGCGTCCTGGCTGGTGCTGGTGGACCTGAAAATCGCATCGAAACCCGTCAAAGCCATCAAGGCAATGATGACTCCGATGATTGTCTTGGCAATCCAGCCTTGTGAATTGTCCCTGATGTTCTGCAGCATGCGTCCCCCAAAACGGTTGTACTGACTAACCAACCGCGGAGCGTGGGTAGAAAGCGGATAGAAGAAAGGCGCATCCGAGGATGCGCCTTCTCGTAACTGGCGAAGCGGACGGGGGCTGGTAACCGCGACCCCGGTGTGTCAGGCCGGATAACCGACCGCACTACCGCTGCGCTTGCCGACACAGAATGAATTCTGTTCGGTTGGGCAAAGGCTTTGAGAACTTAGTTGACAGCTTCTTTCAGGGCTTTACCGGCTTTGAAGCCTGGTTTTTTAGCAGCAGCGATTTCAAGCGTCTTGCCCGTCTGAGGGTTACGACCGATACGCGCTGGACGATCAGTGACGGAGAAGGTACCGAAACCAACCAGTACAACAGAGTCGCCAGCCTTGAGAGCGCCAGTGACGGATTCGATTACTGCGTCCAGCGCACGGCCAGCAGCGGCTTTCGGGATATCAGCGGATGCGGCGATAGCATCAATCAGTTCCGACTTGTTCACTCTAAGTCCCCTTATGTCTATATTGAGTATGTTTCTAAGTTTTTTTGGTGTAGCAAAAACAAGCGCTGAATGGCCTGCAGACGCTTAGAAGAGCCGCTTTATAACAAGGGCTCTAAAAAGCTGTCAAGGCAGGCCGCCCAGACTAATGCGTGCTAATTCTTTCCTTAGAGTCAGACTCGCGTTTTTCGTCCTTTGCAACCATCTCGGGAGCCACATCCGGCAAGGGCTCCGGCGCGTATTGCAGCGCAATTTGCAGGACTTCGTCAATCCATTTAACTGGCTTGATTTGCAGGTCCGCCTTGATGTTGTCGGGAATCTCTTTCAGATCGCGAACGTTTTCTTCAGGAATGATCACCGTCTTGATGCCACCACGGTGTGCCGCCAGCAGTTTTTCCTTCAAGCCACCGATAGCCAGAACCTGACCGCGCAAGGTGATTTCGCCAGTCATGGCGACGTCGGCACGCACCGGAATCTGTGTCAGGGCTGAAACAAGCGCCGTGCACATGCCTACGCCTGCGCTAGGGCCATCTTTCGGGGTTGCCCCTTCTGGCATGTGGATGTGCGTGTCGCGCTTCTCATGGAAGTCCAGAGGGATTCCCAGGCTTTTCGCGCGGCTGCGCACCACGGTCAATGCCGCCGTGATCGATTCAACCATCACATCACCGAGCGAACCCGTCTTGATCAACTGGCCTTTGCCCGGCACTACAGCTGCTTCGATGGTCAGCAATTCACCGCCCACCTGGGTCCACGCCAGACCGGTAACCTGCCCGATCTGATCCTGCTGCTCGGCCAGGCCGTAGCGGAATTTGCGCACACCGAGGAAGTGCTCAAGCATTTCTGCACTGACACGAATTGCAAAACGTTTTTCCTGCGCATGCTCTTTAACCGCCTTGCGGCAGACTTTGGCAATTTGCCGCTCAAGGCTACGCACGCCCGCTTCACGCGTGTAATAACGCACGATGTCGCGGATCGCTTCTTCGTCAAACTCCACCTCGCCTTTCTTCAAACCGTTGGCCTGAAGCTGTTTGGGCGTGAGGTATTTGACGGCGATGTTGATCTTTTCGTCTTCGGTGTAGCCTGGCAAACGAATAACTTCCATCCGGTCGAGCAGAGCCGCCGGGATGTTCATCGAGTTTGCGGTACACAGGAACATTACGTCAGAAAGGTCGTAATCGACTTCCAGATAATGGTCGTTGAAGTTGTGGTTCTGCTCCGGATCGAGCACCTCTAGCAGTGCCGAAGCCGGATCGCCACGCATGTCGCTGCCCATCTTGTCGATTTCATCGAGCAGGAACAGCGGGTTGCGGACACCCACCTTTGTCATCTTTTGAATCAATCTACCCGGCATCGACCCGATATAAGTCCGGCGGTGACCGCGAATTTCAGCTTCGTCACGCACGCCACCCAATGCCATACGTACGAATTTGCGGTTGGTCGCGCTGGCGATCGACTCGGCCAGAGAGGTTTTACCCACACCCGGCGGGCCAACCAGACACAGGACCGGACCGCGAATTTTCTTCACGCGCTTTTGAACGGCGAGGTATTCCAGGATGCGCTCTTTGACTTCCTCCAGACCATAGTGATCTGCGTCGAGAATGTCTTCAGCACGAGCCAGGTCCAGACGAACCTTGCTCTGCGCCTTCCACGGCACCTGAACCAGCCAGTCGATGTAAGAACGGACCACAGTCGCTTCAGCTGACATCGGCGACATTTGCTTGAGCTTGTTCAGCTCCGCCGTCGCTTTGGTCATGGCGTCTTTAGGCAGGCCAGCATTATCGATGCGCTTTTTCAGCTCTTCGATTTCGTTATGGCCTTCTTCGCCGTCGCCGAGTTCTTTCTGAATAGCCTTCATCTGCTCATTCAGGTAGTACTCGCGCTGGCTGCGCTCCATCTGTTTTTTGACCCGGCCGCGAATGCGCTTCTCGACCTGCAGCAGATCGATTTCGGCATCCAGCAAGGCGAGCACATGCTCAACCCGGGCGGACAGATCGATGATTTCGAGGATTTCCTGCTTCTGCTCGATTTTCAGCGCCATGTGCGCGGCCATGGTGTCTACCAGACGGCCAGGCTCATCGATGCTGTTGAGGGAAGACAAGACTTCAGCCGGCACTTTCTTGCCTAGCTGGACGTATTGTTCGAACTGGGCCAACAGGCTGCGCACGAACACTTCAGATTCACGATCAGGTGCATCGACCTCATCGATCAGGGCAACTTCTGCGCGGCAGTGTCCATCGATCTCGATGAAGCGCTCGACAGAACCACGCTGCTCGCCTTCGACCAGCACCTTGACAGTGCCGTCAGGCAATTTGAGCAACTGCAATACGGTTGCAATGGTGCCGACGTTATAAAGAGCGTCTTCACCTGGATCATCATCTGCAGGATTTCTTTGCGCGAGCAACAGGATCTGCTTGTCGCCTGTCATCGCCGCCTCCAGGGCTTCGATAGACTTCTCGCGCCCCACGAACAGCGGGATAACCATGTGCGGATAAACCACAACATCGCGCAATGGCAAGAGAGGCAATTCAATGGTCGTTTTCATGATTTCGCCTCTACGGCGGCCATGTGGCCGTGGACAGGAATGAGCTTGAATTCAAGATGGGGGTAGTTCCCCGAAAAAACAAGCCTTGAGGCAGGAAATGCAAAAGGGGCCCGAAGGCCCCTTTATATTCATGCAGCTAATTGCGCAGCATTTCCACAAGCAGCACTGTCGCTTACGCGTCAGGTGCGGCCTTAGCTGGCGGCTCGCTGTTTTCGTAGATCAACAGCGGCTTGGACGTGCCTTCGATAACACTTTCGTCGATCACCACCTTGCTCACCTCGGACTGCGAGGGGATTTCGTACATGGTGTCGAGCAGAACGCCTTCGAGAATGGAGCGCAACCCACGTGCACCGGTCTTACGCTCAAGCGCACGACGGGCAACAGACTTCAGGGCATCGGTACGGAACTCGAGGTCCACACCTTCCATTTCGAACAACTTGGCGTACTGCTTGGTCAGGGCATTTTTCGGCTCGGTGAGAATCTGCATCAACGCAGCCTCATCCAGCTCGTCCAATGTCGCCAGGACCGGCAGACGGCCGACGAATTCCGGAATCAAACCGAACTTGACCAAATCGTCAGGCTCGACTTCACGCAGGGACTCACCGACTTTCTTGCCTTCTTCCTTGCTGCGAACTTCTGCGTTGAAACCGATACCGCCTTTGGTGGAACGGTTTTGAATAACCTTTTCCAGACCAGAGAAAGCACCGCCACAGATGAACAGGATGTTACGGGTGTCAACCTGAAGGAATTCCTGCTGCGGGTGCTTTCGACCACCTTGAGGCGGAACGGAAGCGACCGTACCTTCGATCAGCTTGAGCAGGGCCTGCTGCACGCCTTCACCGGAAACGTCCCGAGTGATCGACGGGTTGTCAGATTTGCGCGAGATCTTGTCGATCTCATCGATGTAGACAATGCCCATCTGGGCCTTTTCTACATCGTAATCGCACTTCTGCAGCAGCTTCTGAATGATGTTCTCGACATCTTCACCCACGTAACCCGCCTCGGTGAGGGTGGTTGCGTCGGCGATGGTGAACGGAACGTTCAGCAAGCGGGCCAGTGTTTCGGCAAGCAGGGTTTTACCCGAGCCTGTCGGGCCGATCAGCAAGATGTTGCTTTTGCCGAGTTCGACGTCGTCATTCTTTTTGTCGCGCTGGTTCAGACGCTTGTAGTGGTTATACACCGCTACGGCCAGAACCTTTTTGGCACGCTCCTGACCAATCACATACTGATCAAGGATGCCGCTGATTTCTTTAGGCGAAGGCAATTTATGCGCGCTGCTTTCGGCCTGTGCTTCCTGCACCTCCTCGCGGATGATGTCATTGCACAGGTCGACGCACTCGTCGCAAATAAAGACCGAGGGGCCGGCAATCAACTTGCGTACTTCATGCTGGCTTTTGCCACAGAAGGAGCAATAGAGCAGCTTGCCGTTGTCCTCGCCGTTGCGGGTGTCAGTCATTCGTTCGATCCAAATCCGATAGGCTTGCAACACAAGATGAAGGCTATTGCGGGCTTTTTCAAGCCCGCCAGTGATCAGAGGAGCCGACCAACCCTATTTTGAGCTGCTTATTTAAGCGGGGCGCTGAGTGATGACTTCATCGATCAGGCCGTACTCGCGCGCGGCTTCTGCACTCATGAAGTTATCGCGGTTGGTATCACGCTCGATTTCTTCGAGAGTGTGCCCGCTGTGTTTGGCCATCAGCGTGTTGAGGCGCTCACGAATGAAGAGGATTTCCTTGGCATGGATTTCGATATCCGAAGCCTGGCCCTGGAAACCGCCCAGTGGCTGGTGAATCATCACTCGCGAGTTCGGCAGGCAGAAACGCTTGCCCGGAGCACCGGCTGTCAGCAGGAACGCGCCCATGCTGCAAGCCTGACCGATACAGGTGGTCGATACGTTCGGCTTGATGAACTGCATGGTGTCGTAGATCGACATGCCTGCAGTCACCGAACCGCCCGGTGAGTTGATGTAGAGATGGATATCCTTGTCCGGGTTTTCCGCTTCAAGGAACAGCAGTTGCGCACAGATCAGGTTGGCCATGTAGTCTTCTACCGGGCCTACCAGAAAGATCACTCGCTCCTTGAGAAGACGCGAATAGATGTCATAGGCGCGTTCGCCACGGGCGGACTGCTCGATAACCATCGGGACCAGGCCGCCAGCGGCCTGGATGTCAGAGTTCTGCTGAATATAAGAATTGCGGGACATGTCTCGCATTCACTCCCAAATAGTCATTTCTTGAATACGCACAAGCCAGCGCGAAGGCTGGCTTGTAGGTGTTTTCGAACGAGAAAACAGATCAGTCGGCTTGTGGAGCTTCCACCGGCTTGACTGCTTCTTCGTAGGAGACCGACTTCTCGGTCACGCTAGCCTTCTGCAAAACAGTATCCACAACTTGCTCTTCAAGCACAACCGAACGCACTTCGTTCATTTGCTGCTCGTTTTTGTAGTACCAGGCCACAACCTGCTCTGGCTCCTGGTAGGCAGAAGCCATTTCCTGGATCAGCTCACGAACGCGAGTGTCGTCAGGCTTGAGGTCGAACTGCTTGACCACTTCAGCAACGATCAGGCCCAGCTCTACGCGACGCTTGGCTTGCTCTTCGAACAGCTCAGCGGGCAGTTGGTCCGGCTTGATGTTGCCGCCGAACTGCTGAACAGCCTGAACACGCAGACGGTTCACTTCGTTTTCCAGCAGAGCCTTCGGCACTTCGATCGGGTTGGAAGCCAGCAGGCCGTCCATTACCTGATTCTTGACCTTGGACTTGATGGCCTGACGCAGCTCGCGCTCCATGTTCTTGCGAACTTCGGTGCGGAAGCCTTCAATACCGGTTTCCTTGATACCGAACTGCTTGAAGAACTCTTCGTTCAGCTCTGGCAGCTTAGGCTCGGAAACAGTGTTGACGGTCACGGTGAACTCGGCTGCTTTACCAGCCAGTTCGAGGTTCTGATAGTCTTCCGGGAAAGTCAGGCTCAGAACACGCTCTTCACCCGCCTTGGCGCCAACCAGGCCGTCTTCGAAGCCCGGGATCATGCGACCGGAACCCAATACCAGCTGGGTGCCAGTAGCGGAGCCGCCAGCGAACACTTCGCCGTCAACCTTGCCAACGAAATCGATGTTCAGCTGGTCTTCGTTCTGGGCAGCGCGATCGGCCACTTCGAAACGAACGTTCTGCTTGCGCAGGATTTCCAGCATGTTGTCCAGATCGGCATCAGCTACGTCTGCAGACAGACGCTCAACAGCGATGGAATCGAAGCCGGCAACAGTAAACTCAGGGAATACTTCGAAAGTCGCGATGTATTCCAGGTCCTTGCCTTTTTCGAAGGACTTTGGCTCTACAGCTGGTGCGCCAGCCGGGTTCAGCTTCTGCTCAACCACTGCTTCGTAAAAGGTAGCCTGGATCAAATCACCCAGCGCTTCCTGACGTGCACCATCTTCATAACGCTGGCGGATCACGCTCATAGGCACTTTGCCTGGGCGGAAGCCCGGGATCTTGGCTTTACGTGCGGTCTGCTGCAGACGCTTGTTGACTTCGGTCTCGATGCGCTCAGCTGGCACGCCAATGGTCATGCGGCGCTCAAGAGCGGAAGTATTTTCAACAGAAACTTGCATGGATATTCCTCGTTGCACAGACGTTAGCCGGCCGTTTCCGACCCCAGAATCAAGGGCATGCATTCTAGTGGGTCGAACTCAAGAAGTCACCCTACTGAAAAAGGGCAAATAAAGAGAAGGGAATCAAAGGGTCAGCGAATCACAACCGTGGCTGCGTTCAACTGCCCGAAACGCGTCTGGCATGGCCCTGCACAAGGCGTCTTGCACCCGGCCCGAGCGTTGATTCCGTTCCGCGAAACACATCCCGCACGACCGACGGCAGCAAGGCTGACCGGCCCGGCGGGATGAAAAACCATAATTCTGAAACAAAAAAAGCCGCACTAGGCGGCTTTTCTTTGCGCGCTATAACTGGATCACCCGTTATATCGCTTGTTTCTTGGTGCGGACGGAGAGACTCGAACTCTCACACCTTGCGGCGCTGGAACCTAAATCCAGTGTGTCTACCAATTCCACCACATCCGCAATCAATCTTTAAAGCAAAGGCGCCAGATTATTAACCTGGCGCCTTTCTGAATATGGGGTGGACGAAGGGGATCGAACCCTCGACAACGGGAGTCACAATCCCGTGCTCTACCAACTGAGCTACGCCCACCATATTGCGTTGTAACCGTGACGTCTTACTTGCCCTTGCACTTGCCAAAGCTGCCTTTAATGGCGCACCCGGCAGGACTCGAACCTGCGACCATCCGCTTAGAAGGCGGATGCTCTATCCAGCTGAGCTACGGGCACTTATATAATCTGCATTCTTTGACGATTACAAATTAAAGGCTTTCAATCAAACCGAGCCAACCTTCAACTCTGCCTGACTTATCACTCTAACAACCAGTGCTAGCTTAACCAGTGCTGGGCTGTGCCCGGCAAGTGCGACGAATCTTATAGACGCCCCCTAAGGTCGTCAACTCTTTTTTAGAAAAAAATTCAGTTAGATAAAGGGGTTAGGTGAATATGCAGACCAAGCGCCTTTGCCCGCGAGCGCTGGCATGCGAGAATGCGCGCTCTTTTCCAATCCCTTTCGATGGTTAATCACGCGTAATGACTGCAAAACTAATCGACGGCAAAGCGATCGCAGCCAGCCTGCGCCAGCAGATCGCCAAACGTGTCGCCGAACGTCGCGAGCAAGGCCTGCGCACACCCGGCCTCGCAGTGATTCTGGTGGGCAGCGACCCCGCCTCTCAGGTCTATGTATCGCACAAGCGCAAGGACTGTGAGGAAGTCGGCTTTATCTCGCAAGCCTACGATCTGCCCGCGCAGACGTCTCAGGCAGAACTGACCGAACTGATCGATCGCCTCAATGACGATGCAAACATCGACGGCGTGCTGCTGCAATTACCCCTGCCCGCGCATCTGGATGCCTCTCTACTATTAGAGCGGATTCGCCCCGACAAGGACGTAGACGGTTTCCATCCTTATAACGTCGGACGTCTGGCTCAGCGTATTCCGCTGCTGCGCCCGTGCACCCCCAAAGGCATCATGACCCTGCTGGAAAGCACCGGTATTGATCTCTACGGTCTGGATGCCGTGGTGGTGGGCGCCTCCAACATCGTCGGTCGTCCAATGGCCATGGAACTGTTGCTGGCTGGCTGCACCGTGACCGTGACGCATCGCTTCACCAAGGATCTGGCTGGCCACGTGGGCCGTGCTGACCTGGTGGTGGTCGCCGCCGGCAAGCCGGGTCTGGTAAAGGGCGAATGGATCAAGGAAGGCGCAATCGTCATCGACGTCGGTATCAACCGTCAGGACGATGGCAAGCTGGTAGGTGACGTGGTCTACGAGACTGCCCTGCCCCGCGCTGGCTGGATCACTCCAGTGCCAGGCGGTGTTGGCCCGATGACTCGTGCCTGCCTGCTGGAAAACACCCTGTATGCGGCAGAAACCCTGCACAGCTAAGGTTTCAGCTGCATAAAAAAACGGCACCCCGGGGTGCCGTTTTTTATTCCTGCAAAGCCTTACTTCTTGGCCGCCTCCCAGCTTTTCAGCAGATCCGAATAAGCGATGGTTTCACCCTTCGGCTTTTCGTTTGCCAGCTTGCGTTGTGGGGCCAGGAACTTGCCGCCACTCTGCTCAGCCTTGCTGTACCATTCTTCCGCTGTGGTTTCCGGGTTCATCTTCGGCGCGCACTTGCTGGCGTCCTGAACCTTGGATCGCTCGATCCGCGTCATGATTGCGTCCTGATCCTTGGCCAGACCGTCCAGCGCCTGTTGCGCTGTCCTCTCGCCAGTGACCGCTTCAGCAACGTGGCTCCACCACAGTTGCGCCAGCTTTGGATAATCCGGCACGTTGGTTCCGGTAGGCGACCATTGCACGCGGGCCGGGCTGCGATAGAACTCCACCAGACCGCCCAGCTTAGGCGCCAGGGCGGTCATTTCCTTGGAGTTGATGTCCGATTCGCGAATCGGCGTCAGCCCCACGATGGTTTTCTTCAGCGATACGCTTTTCGACGTTACGAATTGCGCGTACAGCCAGGCGGCGAGGCGTTTTTTCTCGTCGGAAGATTTGAGGAAAGTCCAGGAGCCCACATCCTGATACCCGAGTTTCATGCCTTCTTTCCAGTACGGGCCTTTAGGTGAAGGCGCCATACGCCATTTCGGCGTGCCATCGGCGTTCATCACTGGCAGGCCAGCCTTGGTCATGTCGGCGGTGAAAGCGGTGTACCAGAAAATCTGCTGCGCCACGTTGCCTTGGGACGGAACCGGGCCGGACTCGGAGAACGTCATGCCCGCTGCTTCAGGCGGCGCATAGGCTTTGAGCCAGTCGATGTATTTCTGGGTCGCGAATACCGCCGCCGGGCCGTTGGTATCACCGCCGCGCGTAATACTGGAACCCACCGGATGGCAGTCCTCGACTCGGATACCCCACTCGTCCACCGGCAGACCGTTAGGCAAGCCTTTGTCACCGCTGCCCGCCATGGAAAACCAGGCATCGGTGAAGCGCCAGCCCAGGGATGGATCCTTTTTGCCATAGTCCATGTGGCCGTAGACTTTCTTGCCGTCGATTTCCTTCACGTCTTCGCTGAAGAACTTGGCGATGTCTTCATAAGCCGACCAGTTAACCGGGACGCCCAGCTCGTAGCCGTACTTGGCCTTGAACTTTTCCTTCAAATCCGCACGGTCGAACCAGTCAGCGCGGAACCAGTAGAGGTTGGCGAATTGCTGATCGGGCAGCTGATAGAGCTTGCCATCCGGTGCCGTGGTGAACGAGGTGCCGATGAAATCCTTCAGGTCCAGGGTCGGCGAGGTGACTTTGCTGCCTTCCGGGCTTGCCATCAGATCGGTCAGGGACAGCGCCTTGCCATAACGAAAGTGCGTACCGATCAGGTCGGAGTCATTCACCCAGCCGTCATAAATACTCTTGTCCGACTGCATGGCGGTTTGCAGTTTTTCGATGACATCGCCTTCCTGCAGCAGGTCATGAGTGATCTTGATGCCGGTGATTTCGGTGAACGCCTTGGCCAGCGTCTTGGATTCGTACTCGTGGGTCGTCAGGGTTTCAGAGACCACCTTGATGTCCATGCCGCGGAACGGCTCAGCAGCCTTGATGAACCACTCAAGCTCTTTGAGTTGCTCGGCATCAGATAGCGTACTGGGCTTGAACTCGCTGGCAGCCCACTTCTTGGCCGCGTCCTCGTATTGATCCGCCCATGCCGACACGCTCAACCCGCTGAGCATCACCATCGTCGCCAGCGTCACGCTATGTCGCAGCTTGTTTTTCTTATTGAACATAGACACCTCCAGTGTTTTTCTTATTGAGTCTCGCTTCGAAAATCGCTTGCCGGATCAGCCTGAAAATCTCGCCCATCCGCCCTCTAACCCCACCGCATCACCAACAAAAGCCACACCAGGGAAATGCCTGAGGCGACCCAGATACTCCAGTCAGTTGCGCCAATCACCAGCAAATGCAGATAGGCGCTACCCAACAAGCCAATGAACAGTCGGTCGCCCCGGGTCGTGGAAATTGGCAGAAAACCCCGACGCTCGATGCTGGCCGAGCGCAATTCCCATACCGTCATTCCGGCCAGCAGCAAGGCAATGCTGCCGAAGAAAACGGCGGTCGGCAGTGTCCAGGACATCCACTCCATTTTTCGACTCCTCAGACCCGACCAAGAGCAAAGCCCTTGACCACGTGATTACGAACGAACCAGATCACCAGCATGCCCGGCAGAATAGTCAAAACGCCTGCCGCCGCCAGCACTCCCCAATCGATACCGGAAGCCGAGACCGTGCGGGTCATCACCGCCGCAATGGGCTTGGCGTTGACCGAGGTCAGAGTCCGGGCCAGCAGTAATTCCACCCAGGAAAACATGAAGCAGAAGAACGCCGTGACACCGATACCCGAGCCGATCAGCGGCACAAATATCTTGGCGAAGAACTTCGGAAAGCTGTAACCGTCGATATACGCCGTCTCGTCGATCTCCTTTGGGACCCCGGACATGAAGCCCTCCAGAATCCACACCGCCAATGGCACGTTGAACAGGCAATGAGCCAGCGCAACGGCAATGTGGGTGTCAAACAAGCCAATCGACGAATACAGCTGAAAGAACGGCAGCAGGAACACCGCAGGCGGCGCCATGCGATTGGTCAGCAACCAGAAAAACAAGTGCTTGTCGCCCAGAAACCGATAGCGCGAGAAGGCATAAGCGGCTGGCAACGCCACGCTCAGGGAAATCACGGTATTCAGGCAAACGTAGTACAGCGAATTAATGTAGCCGCTGTACCAGCTCTCGTCGGTAAAGATCACCTTGTAATTGGCCAGGGTGAAATCCTGGGGCCAAAGGGTCAGGCCGCCGAGGATCTCGGTATTGGTCTTGAACGACATGTTCACTAACCAATAAATCGGCACCAGCAGAAACAGCAGGTAAATCCACAGCGGGATGACTTTGCGCAGGTCCATGACCGCCTCCTCAGTTCTTTTCACTGTGGGTCATGGCGGTGTAGAACACCCATGACACCAACAGAATGATCAGGAAATAGACCAGCGAGAACGCCGCCGCGGGCCCCAGGTCGAACTGGCCGAGCGCCATGGTGGTCAGGGTCTGGCTGAGGAAAGTCGTGGAGTTGCCCGGCCCGCCGCCAGTGAGCACGAAAGGCTCGGTATAGATCATGAAGCTGTCCATGAAGCGCAACATCACCGCGATGAGCAGCACGCTCTTCATCTTCGGCAACTGGATATGTCGGAACACCGCCCAGCTGGAGGCCCGATCAATGCGTGCCGCCTGGTAGTACACATCAGGTATGGCCCGCAGCCCCGAGTAGCAAAGCAAAGCCACCAGTGACGTCCAGTGCCAGACGTCAATGATCAACACCGTGACCCAGGCGTCCGAGGCGTTGGCCGCGTAGTTGTAACTGATGCCGATATTGTTCAGCACATAACCCAGCAGCCCGATGTCGCCACGGCCGAAAATCTGCCAGATGGTGCCCACCACGTTGAAGGGGATCAGCAGCGGAATGGTCATGACGATCAGACACAGCGAAGACCAGCGCCCCTTGGTCGGCATGCACAACGCAATGGCAATACCCAAAGGGATTTCGATCAGCAGCACACACGCGGAATAGATGAACTGGCGTAACAGCGAGTCATGCAAGCGCGGGTCCTGAAGCACCTGCCGGAACCAGTCAGTGCCGACAAAGTAACGGCTGGACTGGTCAAAAATGTCCTGCACCGAATAGTTGACCACGGTCATCATCGGGATGATGGCGCTGAAAGCCACCAGCAAAAACACCGGCAGGACCAGCCACCACGCCTTGTTGTTTTGAACCTTGTTATTCATGGCCTGACTCCAGCAGGTAATCGTCGGCATAGACCATCAGCCATTGGCTCGGGAAGCTGATCCAGGCTTTTCCCTCGGGCACGGGCTTGTCTTCCTGGAGCCGCACTTTCAATGCATGCCCAGCCAGACGCAGATTGAGAATCTTGTAAGTGCCCAAGTCCTCGACATGGCTCACCTCGGCACACAGCGCATCGTCAACAGGGCCATCCCAGACATGCACAAACTCGGGACGAATACCGATTTTCAGGCTGCTGGAAGGCTTTTCAGCGATGCGCTGCTGCATCGCGGCCGACAGCGGCAGGTGCACATCACCGAAGCCCACTCCGCCCGCTTGCGGCGTGACTTCGATCAGGTTCATCCCGGGGCTGCCGATGAAATAGCCGACAAAGGTGTGCTGCGGTTTTTCAAACAACTCGCGCGGGGTACCGAACTGAACGATGGCCCCGCCGTACATCACCGCGATCTTGTCAGCGAAGGTCGATGCCTCCAGCTGATCGTGGGTGACGTAAACCATGGTGATATTGAACTGCTCATGGATCTGCTTGAGCTTGCGCCGCAGCTTCCACTTCAGATGCGGATCAATCACCGTCAGCGGCTCGTCAAACAGGATCGCCGACACGTCGTCACGCACCAGCCCGCGGCCCATGGAAACCTTCTGCTTTTCATCAGCCGTCAGATTGCGGGCTTTCTTTTTCAGTAGCGATTGCAGATCCAGGACGTCGGCAATTTCATGAACCTTGTTCTGAATCTTCTGTTCATCCATGCCCTGGTTACGTAGCGGAAACGCCAGGTTATCGAACACAGTCATGGTGTCGTAGACCACCGGAAACTGGAAAACCTGAGCAATGTTGCGTTGTTCCGGCGATAGCGTGTTGACCACTCGGGCGTCGAACATCACCTGGCCTTCGGAAGGGATGAGCAGCCCGGAAATGATGTTCAGCAAGGTCGACTTGCCGCACCCGGAAGGCCCCAGCAAGGCATACGCCCCACCCTGCTCCCAGATATGACTCATCTCGCGGATCGCGTAATCATCCGGCCCGCTGGGGTGTTTGCTGTAACTGTGGGCAAGGTTCTGCAAACGGATCTCGGCCATCAGGCAACCCTCGCCATGCGCAAGCCAGGCGCTTGAATCAAGCGGCCTTGCTCATCAAACACGAACAATTTATGCGTCGGGATATAGACCCGAATCGGCGCATCGACGTCGTAGGCATGCACGCCGGGAAGATGCAGCACCAGTTGAAAGTGCTCGTTACGCACGTGCAGAAAGGTTTCCGAGCCGCTGATTTCCGCCAGTTCCACGGTCACCGCCAGCTCAAGGTCATCGTCATTGGAAGGCACCAGGCTCAGGTGGCTGGGGCGCACGCCGAAGCGATATTCGCCGTCGCCGATCTTGCGTAAATCAACGTTGAGCGGGAAATGCACAAAGTTGGCGAAACTGACTTCGCTGCCCTGAATCCGACCCGGCATTAAATTGATAGGCGGCTCGGAGAACAGCTCGGCAGCCAGCACGGTTTTGGGCTGGTGATAGACCTCTGGCGTGCGGCCGCTCTGAATCACCCGCCCTTCGTGCAGCACCGTGGTGGTTCCGCCAAGCGCGAGTGCTTCGTTGGGTTCAGTGGTGGCGTAGATGGCGATGGTGTGGCGCACCTCAAACAGCTCGCGCATTTCCTGGCGCAGTTCTTCGCGCAGCTTGTAGTCAAGGTTGACCAGCGGCTCATCGAACAGAATCAGTTCGGCATCCTTGACCAACGCCCGGGCCATGGCCGTGCGCTGCTGCTGGCCGCCGGACAACTCCAGCGGGTAGCGAGTCAGGAGCTTTTCAATGCGCAGCATCCTGGCCGTTTCCAGCACTTTGCTCTGGATGATTTCTTTAGAAACTCCGGCCTGACGCAGTGGCGAGGCGATGTTCTCGAACACCGTCATGCCGGGATAGTTGATGAACTGTTGATACACCATCGACACGTTGCGATGGCGTACCGGGACTTGAGTCACGTCCTTGCCATTCATCAGGATGCGGCCGCTGTCGGGCTTGTCCAGGCCGGCCATCAGCCGCATGAGGCTGGTCTTGCCTGACAGGGTGCGGCCGAGCAGCACATTGAAAGAACCCGGCTCGAAGCTCAGGGATGCATCATCGATCCAGGTCTGCCCGTCGACGACGCGATTGACGTGTTCCAGCGTTAGAGACATGGCTTGCCCTTTTTTGTCGTTTTTTATCAGGGGTGCGCAGATGCCTGTTCTGGATAGCGACATTCATGCCAAAGCTGCGGGAGGGCCAGACCAGAGCCTTTGCCGCAGAAAACGGCATAAATCGGCGTTCATTGCTGAACATTTATGAACAGCAAACACTGAACAGATGAACACTTTGAACATTGACTTTGAACAGGCCTGAGCGACACTGCATAAACGCCACCGACTTGGACGTCCGTGCCAGATCCAACCTTGATCCAACAAAAACTATAAAAAACACATTCAGGATCCAGCCCAACATGGTCAATGCAGCCCCTGCTCACGACACCATCATCAGAGACTCATGGTCCCGCTGCCGGGATTTTGGTCTAAGTCATCAATCTGCACCCTCTTTCGGCCGGTTGCCGGTGGATCAGGTCGCCCAGTTGCTGGAGCGTCATCAGGCGCTGGTGCAGACCACCCATCAGCAGGTATTGCCGTTCTACGAAAATATCCTGAGCAACTCCAATTGCCTGATTCTGCTGGCTGACAATCAGGGCCAACTGCTCAAGTCGTGGGGCACTCAGCGTTTCATCGAGCCGTCCTGCAACCATGGCTTTCTGGCGGGTGCCAGCTGGATCGAACGCGGCACCGGCACTAACGCAATCGGCACAGCACTGGTCTGTGAGCAGGCGGTGCACATCGAACACAACGAGCACTTTCTCAAGGCAAACCGCTTCATGACCGGCTCGGCTGCGCCGATCTTCGATGCTGCGCGGCGCATCATCGCGGTGCTGGACGTGTCCAGTGACAGCTTCCTGCCGCCCTCCCACACCCTGGGTATGGTGAAGATGATGAGCCAGTCGGTGGAGAACCGGCTGATCCTCGATCAGTTTCAGGACACCCACTTTCAGCTGACCTTCAACACCGGGCTGAACAACCTGGACAGCCAGTGGGCCGGCCTGCTGATCCTTGATGAAAGCGGTTATATCGTCAGTGCCAACCGCCGCGCCGACAGCTTGTCAGGGGGCAGCCTGATGGGCAAAAACATCGAACAGGTTTTCAACACCACGGCTGCGCGGGTATTTGACCAGACCGAAGGCCAGCCCTTCGCACTGCAAGCCGCAGGACACAATCGCTTCCATGCATTGCTGCGCCGGCCGCAACGCAAGCTGTCGCGGATTCACGCCATGCCGCCGTTGCAAGCGGATGTTGGTCATGACGCCGTAACGCTAAGCGGGATCAGCCTCGGAGATGCCAGGGTCGAAAAGGCCGTGCTGCAGGCGCAAAGGCTGCTGGAGAAGAATATTGCGTTGTTGATCCACGGCGAAACCGGCGTCGGGAAAGAGGTGTTCGTCAAAGCCCTGCATAACGCCAGCTCCCGATCTGCCCGCCCGTTGATAGCCGTCAACTGTGCGGCGATCCCGGCTGAACTGGTGGAGTCAGAGCTGTTTGGCTACGAAAAAGGCGCGTTCACCGGTGCACACCATAAAGGCAGCATCGGCCTGATTCGCAAAGCGGACAAAGGCACCCTGTTTCTCGATGAAATCGGCGACATGCCATTGTTGGTCCAGGCTCGGCTGTTGCGTGTGCTGCAAGAGCGTTGCGTGCAACCGTTGGGCAGCAGCGAATTGCACCCGGTGGACGTGCGATTGATCTCCGCGACCAACCGCCACCTGCGTGACGACGTTCAGGCCGGTCACTTTCGTCAGGATTTGTACTACCGGATCAGTGGGCTGAATCTGGAACTACCGCCCTTGCGCGAGCGCACAGACAAAACCGCGTTGGTCCAGCGTATCTGGCAGCAGCATCGCGAGCCCGCGCAGATTCTTGGGTTTTCGGCAAAGGTGCTGGAGCTGTTCGAGCAGCACCCCTGGCCTGGCAACCTGCGCCAGATGAGCAACGTGATTCAGGTAGCGCTGGCCCTGGCGGGGGATGAACTCATCGGTCCGGAGCATTTGCCGGACGATTTCTTTGCTGACCTGCAAATGGAATCAGCGGATGTTCAAACGGTGGCCGCGTTCAGCCGCATAGGCGCTGTGCACCCCGGCGAGGATTTGAACGAAATGCTGCAGGCGGTCGGAGGCAATATCTCGCAACTGGCCAAGCATCTGGGGGTGAGCAGGAATACGCTTTATAAGCGGTTACGGGAGAGACGGGGGTGAGGCTTGATTATTGGTGAAATCGGACCCCGTGGGAGCGAGCTTGCTCGCGAAGAGGCCAGTACAGTCGCTGTAGTTACATCGACTGTTACATAGTCTTCGCAAGCAAGCTTGCTCCCACAGATCGGTGGTCTGATCACAGGGCCGGGGCTGACGTGGACATTGTAGGAGCTGCCGAAGGCTGCGAAAGCAATCTTGCAGATACATTGCCTTCGCAGCCTGCGGCAGCTCCTACAGGTTGATTGCCCCTAGTAAATCAATCCGCCAACCGCCAGGTCGTGCCGCCTTTGCCGTCTTCCAGCACCACGCCCATGGCGGTGATCTGGTCGCGGATGCGGTCGGACTCGGCCCAGTCTTTGGCTGCACGAGCTGCCAGCCGCGCCTGGATCAGCGCTTCGACTTCGGCAGCATCGACCCGACCTTGCGCGCCTGCCTGCAAGAAGTCGTCTGCTTCGAGCTGCAACACACCCAACACGCTGGCCAATTGCTTCAGTCGAGCTGCAAGACCTGCCGCAGCCACCAGGTCGGTGTCACGCAGACGGTTGATCTCGCGGACCATGTCGAACAGCACCGCACAGGCTTCCGGCGTACCGAAGTCGTCGTTCATGGCCGCGGAGAACCGCTCGACGTACGCTTCGCCACCCACAGGTTCGGCAACCGGCAGGCCGCGCAGTGCGTGGTAGAAACGTTCCAGCGCGCTCTTGGACTCTTTCAGGCTGTCTTCGGAGTAGTTGATCGCGCTGCGGTAGTGGCTCGATACCAGCAGGTAACGCACCACTTCCGGCTGATACTTTTCCAGCACGTCGCGGATGGTGAAGAAGTTGTTCAAGGACTTGGACATCTTCTCGCCATTGATGCGAATCATGCCGCAGTGCAGCCAGGCATTGGCGTAGGTTTTACCCGTGGCCGCCTCGCTCTGGGCGATTTCGTTTTCATGGTGCGGGAACTCTAGATCGCTGCCGCCGCCATGAATATCGAAGGTCTCACCCAGGCAGCAGGTGGACATCACCGAGCACTCGATGTGCCAGCCCGGACGCCCGGCGCCCCATGGTGATTCCCAGCTTGGCTCACCCGGTTTGACGCCTTTCCAGAGCACGAAATCCAGCGGATCGTCCTTGGCCTCTTCCACTTCGATGCGGGCACCGATGCGCAGGTCTTCGATCTTCTTGCGCGACAACTTGCCGTAACCGAGGAATTTGCCGACGCGGTAATACACGTCGCCATTACCCGGCGCATAAGCGTAGCCCTTGTCGATCAAGGTCTGGATCATGGCGTGCATGCCGTCGATGTAATCGGTGGCGCGGGGCTCCATATCCGGCTTCAGGATATTGAGACGAGCTTCGTCCTCATGCATCGCATCGATCATGCGCGCGGTCAGGGCATCGAACGCTTCGCCGTTTTCACGGGCACGATTGATGATCTTGTCGTCGATATCGGTGATGTTGCGCACATAAGTCAAATCGTAACCGCTGAAACGCAGCCAGCGGATCACGAGATCGAAAGCCACCATGCTGCGCCCGTGGCCCAGGTGGCAGTAGTCGTACACGGTCATCCCGCAGACGTACATGCGCACCTTGTTGCCATCCAGCGGCTTGAAGACTTCTTTGCTCTTGGTGAGCGTGTTGTAGATCGAAAGCACTTAGGCTCCTTAAGACCACGAATCTCGTAGCGTTACAGTCCGGTTAAATACCGGCTGACCTGGTTTCGAGTCCTTGATGTCCGCGCAGAAATAACCTTCGCGTTCGAACTGGAAACGGTCTTCCGGTTGCGCTTGCCCCAATGAAGGTTCAGCACGACAACCGGTCAGTACTTGCAGGGAGTCCGGGTTGATGTTGTCCAGGAAGCTGGCACCGTCTTCGGCTTTTTCCGGGTTCGGCGAGCGGAACAGACGATCGTACAGACGCACTTCGCATTCAACGCTTTCAGCCGCAGGCACCCAATGCACAACGCCTTTGACCTTGCGGCCTTCAGGGTTCTTGCCCAGGGTGTCAGGATCGTATGAGCAACGCAGCTCGACGATGTTGCCGTCGGCATCCTTGATCGCTTCGTCGGCACGGATCACGTAGCTGCCACGCAGGCGCACTTCGCCATTAGGCTCCAGGCGCTTGTAGCCCTTTGGCGGCTCTTCCATGTAGTCGTCGCGGTCGATGTAGATTTCCCGGGAGAACGGCAGATTGCGCACGCCCAGGTCTTCTTTCGGATGACGCGGCAGCTCCAGGTTTTCGACCTGACCTTCCGGGTAGTTGGTGATCACGACTTTCAGCGGACGCAGCACGCACATGGCGCGCGGGGCGCTGTGGTCCAGGTCATCACGGATGCTGAATTCCAGCATGCCGAAATCAACCACGCCGTCGGAACGGTTGGTACCGATCATCTCGCAGAAGTTACGGATCGACTTCGGCGTGTAGCCACGGCGACGGAAACCCGACAGGGTCGACATGCGCGGGTCATCCCAGCCGAAGACGTGCTTCTCGTCCACCAGTTGCTTGAGTTTGCGCTTGCTGGTGATGGTGTAGTTCAGGTTCAGGCGCGAGAACTCGTACTGGCGCGGCCTGCTCGGCACCGACAGGTTGTCGAGGAACCAGTCGTACAGCGGACGGTGGCTTTCGAATTCCAGGGTGCAGATCGAATGCGTGATGCCTTCGATAGCGTCCGACTGACCGTGGGTGAAGTCGTAGATCGGGTAAATGCACCACTTGTCACCGGTCTGGTGGTGGTGGGCATGACGAATGCGATACAGGATCGGGTCGCGCAGGTTCATGTTCGGCGAAGCCATGTCGATCTTGGCGCGCAGCACGCGAGCGCCGTCTTCGAACTCACCGGCTTTCATGCGCGCGAACAGGTCCAGGTTTTCCTCGACGCCGCGCTCACGGAACGGACTGTTCTTGCCCGGCTCGGTCAGGGTGCCGCGGTATTCGCGAGCCTGCTCGGGGGTCAGATCGTCCACATACGCCTTGCCGGCCTTGATCAGCTCGACAGCCCAGTCGTGCAGTTGATCAAAATACTGCGAGGCATAACGCACTTCGCCGGACCACTCAAAGCCCAGCCACTTGACGTCGCTTTCGATGGCGTCGATGTATTCCTGGTCTTCCTTGGCCGGGTTGGTGTCGTCGAAACGCAGGTGCGTGACGCCACCAAATTCCTGAGCCAGGCCGAAATTCACGCAGATCGACTTGGCGTGACCGATGTGCAGATAGCCGTTGGGCTCCGGCGGAAAGCGGGTCACGATCTGGGTGTGCTTACCTGAATCGAGGTCAGCCTGGACAATCGGGCGCAGGAAATTGGTAGGAATAGCAGGGCCTGCCTTTGAATTCGCAGCGGGGTCTTGAGTGGGCTTGCTCATAGGATCCTTGGACAATACAAGTGCGCGGCCAGGGTAGGCCGACTAAATCAAAGCGCTTATCATAGCCGAAGCTGTCTACTGCCTACAGCGCCGTGTTAAGAAAACCATCGAGTTAAAAACTCGAAAGAATTATGTAGCGACCTCTGTAAACTGCGCGTCAGGGTTATAACGCGTCCATTCATGAACTGCCAAAAGAGCGAATTCAGATATGTCCAAAGTAAAATTGACCACCAATCATGGCGACATCGTTTTGCAGCTGAACGCCGAAAAAGCGCCGCTGACCGTTGCCAACTTCATTGAATACGTCAACGCTGGCCACTACGAAAACACCGTTTTCCACCGTGTGATCGGCAACTTCATGATCCAGGGCGGCGGGTTCGAGCCAGGCATGAAGGAAAAGAAAGACAAGCGCCCAAGCATCCAGAACGAAGCTGACAACGGCCTGCCGAACGAGAAGTACACCGTTGCCATGGCCCGTACCATGGAGCCGCATTCGGCTTCCGCCCAGTTCTTCATCAACGTGGCTGACAACAGCTTCCTGAACCACAGCGCCAAGACCACTCAAGGCTGGGGCTACGCGGTATTCGCTAAAGTGGTTGAAGGCACTGACGTTGTCGACGCTATCAAGGGCGTTTCCACCGGCAGCAAGTCGGGTCACCAGGACGTACCGACTGAAGACGTGATCATCGAGAAAGCCGAGATCATTGAGTGATATTGCTGATCTCCGATCTGCACTTGCAGGAAGAACGCCCGGACATTACCCGGGCGTTTCTGGATCTGATCGCGGGCCGTGCCCGCGATGCCCAGGCGCTGTATATCCTCGGGGATTTTTTCGAGGTCTGGATTGGTGACGATGCGATGTCACCTTTCCAGCGCTCGATCTGTCAGGCCCTGCGCGAACTGAGCGACAGCGGCACCCCAATATTTCTGATGCATGGCAATCGTGACTTCATGATTGGCCGTGCGTTCTGTAAAGCGGCGGGCTGCACTTTGCTGCCTGACCCAAGCGTCGTCGAATTGAACGGCGAGCCCGTATTGTTGATGCACGGGGATAGTTTGTGTACCCGTGATGAAGGCTACATTCGGATGCGCCGATACCTGCGCCATCCACTGACTTTGTTCGTGCTGCGTCATCTACCCAAGAGCACGCGGCACAAGCTGGCGCGCAAGCTGCGCAATGAAAGCCGCTCTCAAACCAGTATGAAGGCCAACGACATTGTCGACGTCACGCCCGAAGAGGTGCCCAGGGTGATGGAGCATTTTGGCGTGCGCACTCTGATCCACGGGCACACGCACCGCCCTGCCATTCACAAGCTGCAGATCGGCGATCAGGCCGCCCGCCGCATTGTGCTGGGTGACTGGGACAAGCAGGGTTGGGCGGTGCAGGTGGATGAGCAAGGGTTTCAGTTGGGGGCGTTTGAGTTTGGGGTGGGGCCGCAAGCTGCCTTGCCTCATCCCTCGACACACTGATCCTGTGGGGCTTGCCCGCGATAAGCATGAGTTTCTAAACACCTTTCGTGTACATATCCATTCTTGCGGTAATGGCGACTTAGGGTTCCGCCCTGACGGCGGGTCACTTTCGAAAAGCGCGAAAGTAACCAAAGCGCTCTTGCCCCACCACTCGGTCCCTCGCCTAGGCTCGGCATGCCCGGCATCCGACATTAAATCGGGGGGCCGCCGCGAAGGGCCATCCCTGGCCCAGCGCGGCTAACCCGGCGTCCTGCCGGTTTACCCCCCAATTTAATATCGAATTCCGGCCAGCGTGGTTTGACGGGGCGCCAAGATCAAAATCAAAAGCAGATCAAGATCAAGATCAAAGGCTGGGATGGCGGTGTGGCGCGGATCGATTGTAGGAGCTGCCGAAGGCTGCGAAGGCGGCTCCCGATTCGCAGCCTTCGGCAGCTCCTACAGAGAATTGCGCAAGCCGTTGACTTCGTGGGAGCGAATTCATTCGCGAATGCAATAGCTCAAACAAAGAAGACCGGCCAGTAACTCCACCCAAACAAGCCGGCTTTCAGGCCGCCGAGCTTTTGATTTTGATCTTAGGCGCCCCGTTAAACCACGCTGGCCGGAATTCGACATTGAGGCGGCGGGCAAACCGGCAGGACGCCGGTTTAGCCGCGCTGGGCCAGGGATGGCCCTTCGCGGCGGGCCCGCCGAATCAATGTCGGATTACGGGTATGCCGAGCCTAGGCGAGGGACCTAGTGGTGGGGCAAGGAGTTTTTGGTTACTTTTGGCTGGGCCGGCATTCCGGGCTGTTTGCCAAAAGTGACCCGCTGTAAGAGCGGAACCATAAGAGGCCGTTACCGCAGCAACGGATATGTACGCAACATTACATCGCATCGCATCAGGCCTCAGCACGCCAAAAAATCAATGCCCACCCCCAGCCGCAGGCCCGGCTTTCGCGGTAAACGGCGGCTTGGCCAGCCAGACCAGCAGAATCAGCCCCATGAACACCCAGCCCATCAAATGGAAATAATCCACCGTGGACATCATGTAAGCCTGACTATTGAGCGTCTGTTCAAGCTGCGCATACGCCTGAGGACTCGCACCGCCCAGGCTGTTCAGCGCCTCCCGGGTCGCGGGTTCATAGGCACTGATGTTTTCACTCAGATAAGCATGATGCTGATCCGCCCGGCGAATCCAGATCCAGGTAGTCAGCGACGCAGCAAAACTGCCCCCCAGAGTACGCAGGAAAGTCGCCAGGCCAGAGCCGTCGGCAATCTGGTTAGGCGGCAAGTCCGACAGCAGAATGCTCAAGGTCGGCATGAAGAACAACGCCACGCCTGCCCCCATGAACAGCTGCACCAACGCGATATGCTCGAAGTCCACCTCATTGGTGAATCCGGCGCGCATAAAACAACTGGTGCCGATCGCCAGAAACGCCAGCCCGGCCAGCAATCGCAGGTCGAACTTGTGGGCGTACTTGCCCACGAATGGCGACATGAGCACCGGCAGAATCCCGATAGGCGCCACCGCCAGTCCCGCATAGGTCGCGGTATAGCCCATCTGCGTCTGCAGCCATTGGGGCAGCAACAGGTTGATGCCGAAGAACCCGGCATAGCCGCCGACCAACACCATGGTACCGATGCGGAAGTTGCGGAAGGCGAACAGACGCAGATTGACGATGGGATGCTTGTCGGTCATTTCCCAAATCACGAACACCGACAGCGCAATAGCAGAAATCACGGTGCCAATGACGATGAAGTTCGATTCGAACCAATCCAGATCATTGCCCTTATCCAGCACCACCTGCAAGGCACCGACGCCGATGATCAGGGTAATAAGCCCGACGTAATCCATCGGCTGATAACTGGTCACCACCGGCCGCTTGGCCATTTGCATGCGCACCACCAGCACCGCGAACAGGCCGATGGGAATGTTGATGAAGAAGATCCACGGCCAGCTGTAACTGTCGGTAATCCAGCCGCCGAGAATCGGCCCGGCAATGGGCGCCACCACCGTGACCATCGCCAGCAATGCCAATGCCATCCCCCTTTTCGCCGGGGGATAAACGGCAATCAGCAAAGTTTGCGTCATCGGGTACAACGGCCCCGCCACCACACCTTGCAGCACGCGAAAGCCCACCAGTTCCGGCATGGACTGGGAAATCCCGCAGAGGAACGAAGCCACCACAAACAGAATCGTTGCCCACAGAAACAACTTCACCTCGCCAAAACGGCGGCTCAGCCAGCCGGTGAGTGGCAAGGCAATGGCGTTGCTCACCGCAAATGAGGTGATGACCCAGGTGCCCTGCTCCGAGCTGACCCCAAGGTTGCCGGAGATGGTTGGCAAGGCAACGTTGGCAATGGTCGTGTCGAGGACCTGCATGAAGGTCGCCAACGACAGGCCGATGGTGCACAGCAACAGGCTGGGCGGCGTAAATGATGCGGGTGCGTTGGCGCTCATCGCGAATCCCTGAACACTTGACGGTGCTCCGGCGTGGGCCGGAGCACGTGGATTGGCGGATCAGCGCTGGGCGGTCTTGCCGCTGGCTGCGCTGTTTTCGTGGATCAGGCGGGCGATCACGGCATCGGCCTCGGCCAATTGCTGCTCGTAGACGTTAGTGCTGAACGAGGCCTTTTTCGGCGGCTGCTGAGCCAGTACCGGACCGCTCTGATCGTGCAGGTTGACATTGACCACGGTGGACAAGCCGATCCTCAGCGGATGCTCGGCCAGCTCGTCGGCATTGATATGAACGCGTACCGGAACCCGCTGTACGATCTTGATCCAGTTACCGGTGGCGTTCTGGGCAGGCAGCAACGCAAACGCGCTGCCTGTGCCTGCGCCCAGGCTGTCGATGGTGCCGCTGTACTTCACATCGCTGCCGTACAGGTCGGATTCGATTTCAACCGGCTGGCCAATGCGCATCTTGCCCAGTTGGGTTTCCTTGAAGTTGGCGTCGATCCACAGCTCATTCAGCGGGATCACCGCCATCAACGCAGTGCCGGGCTGAACCCGTTGCCCCAGTTGCACGGTGCGCTTGGCGACATAGCCGGTCACGGGTGCGATCAGGGTGCTGCGAGCATTGGCCAGATACGCCTGACGCAACTGCGCGGCGGCGGCTTTAACGTCCGGGTGGGACGATACTTCGGTGTCGTCAACCAAGGCCACGCTGCTGGCCAACTGTTGTTGCACGTTGTTCAAGGCACTTTGCGCGCTGATCAGATCGTCATGGGCGTGGGACAGTTCTTCCTGGGAAATCGCCCCGCCCGCTGCCAGATTCTTGCGTCGGTTGTAGTTGTCCTGAGCCTTTTTGACTTCGGCGCGCTGGGCTGCCAACTGGGCCTTCATGCCATCGACATTGCTGTACAAACCGCGCACCTGGCGCACCGTCTTGCCCAGATTGGCTTCGGCGCTTTGCAAGCCGACTGCGGCATCGCTTGGGTCGAATTGCAGCAATACCTGACCGGCGCGGACCAGATCACCATCATCGGCGCCGATGCTGGTCACAGTGCCCGTCACCAGCGGCGTGATTTCCACGACGTTGCCGTTCACGTAGGCGTCGTCGGTGCTTTCATTCCAGCGGCCATACAGCTCGTGCCAGGCCCAGACGCCCAGCCCGCCGAGGATGACGACCAGCGCCAGACCGATGAGCAGGAACTTGCGCTTGCGCGGGTTACTGTCTTTTTTTACGTTGTCTTGCTTGGAAGTGTCAGTGCTGTTTTCGCTAGCGGCAGTGGCCATGACGATTACCTTGAGTTAGTCAGCGAAGCAGTTGATGGAGTGGTTTCGTCCGGGCCTTTGCCCTCGAAACCGCCGCCCAGGGCCTGCATCAACTGGATCGACAAATCGATTCGTTCGGCGTTGAGATCAGCCAGTTGGCGTTGTGACTGGAGCAATTGTTGCTCGATGGTCAGCACGTCCAGGTAGTTGCCGATTCCCGAGCCGTAGCGCTGGGTCACGGTATTGAATGATTGCTGGATCACATCGGTGGCGCGCTGGCGGGCCTGAATCTGCCCGTCTATAGAGCGCAACTGGCCGATATTGTCGCTGACATCACCCAGCGCCCGTACCAGACTCTTGTTGTATTGCGCCACGGCCAGGTCGTAATCGGCATCCCGGGCGTCCAGATCGGCGCGCAGGCGGCCGCCGTCGAACAACGGCAGGGAAATGGTCGGGGCAATATTGAAGAAGCGGCTGGCCGAACCGAACATCGCGTCCCCCAACAAGGACTCGGCACCGGCAGCGGCGCTGAGGTTCAGGTTCGGGTAGAAGTTGGTCTTGCCAGCGACGATATTCTTGCTCGCAGCCTCCACTCGCCAGCGTGCCGCGACGATGTCCGGACGACGGCCCAGCAATTCGGCCGGCAACGAAGACGGCAAGGCAACTACCGCAGGTTTGAGCACGTTGGGCCGGGCGATTTCCTGACCACGATCCGGGCCTTTGCCGAGCAGTACCGCCAGCGCGATTTTCGCGCTGCGCAGGCGTTTGTCAGCATCGATCAAGGCCTCTTGAGAATTGGCCTCAAGGCTTTCGGTCTGCTGGTATTGATACTGGCTGTCGATTCCCGACTGCAAACGACGGTTACCCAGATCGAGCAATTGGCTGGTGCGTTTGAGGTCTTCGGTCGCCAGATCATGGACGATGTAAGCCTGACCGACGTCGCTGTAAGCCCGGGCCACATCTGCTGCCAGAGTCAGGCGCGCCGCCTGTTCGTCGACTTCAGCAGCGCGAGCCTGGCCCAACGCGGCTTCCCAGGCTGCCCGCTGGCCGCCCCACAGGTCGAAGTTGTAATTGAAATTCACCGCCATGCTGCGCAGGGTGCTGTACCGACCGCCCGCACCTTGCGGGTCCTGGTCCCGGGCCAATCGAGACCGGCTGACGCTGGCATCGGCGTCCACGGTAGGCATCCGCGCCGCATCGGCAGCATAGGCCGAGGCCATGGCCTGGTGGGTACGCGCATTGGCCACCTGCATGTCCGGGCTGTCGCGCAGGGCTTCGTTGATCAAACCATTGAGCTGCGGATCACCGAGGTTTGTCCACCAGTCGCGCTGCGGCCAGGCCGCCGGGGACAGGCTGATGCCTTGCAGGCTTTGTTTGCTGTGCAGGTTTTTCGCCTCAAGGCTCGTGGCCTCGGTCGTCAAACCGCTGTAGTTGGCGCAGCCAGCAAGGCTCAGGGCGAGCAAGAGCAGGCTATAGCGCACCGGCAGAATCGGGGGATTCATTTGGCACCTGTGTTTTTGAAACTCAAACGGGTGATGGCGATGTGGTCATTTGCTTCGACCAGCACTTTGCTGAGAATTCGCTCCAGGCTGGCGACCTCCTCGGCGTCGAGCACCCCGAGCAATTCATTCATTGCATCAGCGCCGATCTGCGGCAGTTGATCGGTGATGGCCTTGCCCTCGGCGGTCAACACCAACTGCACCTGGCGGCGATCAGTGGCGGAGCGCACGCGTTCAATCAGCTGTTTCTGCTCCAGGCGATCAAGCATGCGCGTCATAGAACCGCTGTCCAGAGACAGGTGCCGACACAATTCAGCAGGGGTATCGACGGCAAACTGGGAAGCGATGATCAGCACCTTGTACTGCGCGAACGTCACTCCATAAGGCACTAATTGCTTGTCCAGCAGGCGATCTTTCAGCGAATTGGTGCGACCGATGAGCATGCCCATGATCGTCGACTGTTGATTCTCGGGAGTGAAATGTTTCATGAGCTCACCAAATTAGCTGCCTAGGCAGAGAATGTGGCGATATTACTGCTTAGGCAGCAAATGGCAAAGCTTTTATTAGCTTGCTTGGTGTTCGGACGAGCGATGGTGGGTCTATGCGCGGTCGCGCTGCAGGCGCAAAACTGTGGGACCGGCTTTAGCCGGGAAAGGGCCGAAACATTCTCTGCACATGTATCGCCTGAAATGCCATCTTCCCGGCTAAAGCCGGTCCCACAGGAGATTTGCATTGCAGATCACAGGCCCTTGTCAGGCCTGTGGATTCAGACAAAAACCGGCGTACCGCTGTGAAAACGAAACTCTGGGTCGGGGCTTTCGATCAGCTCGCGCTCGGCCAACAGGATCTCTTCGATCTTGGCGTCTACATCCGCTTTGTCGCCGTAGGTATGCGCCAGCTTCAGGTAATCCTGAAAGTGCCTTGCTTCGGATTTCAGCAGGCTGGCGTAGAACTTGGCCAACTCTTCGTCCAGGTGCGGCACCAGGGCGGCGAAGCGCTCGCAGGAACGGGCTTCGACGACGGCGCCGACGATCAGCGCATCGGTCAGGCGATACGGATTGTGGTTGCGCACCAGCTTGCGCAACGCACCGGCATAGCGCGCCGAGCTGACGTTGGCCATGGGGATTTGACGCTTGCGGATGATGCTCAGCACTTGCTCGAAATGACGCAATTCTTCCCGGGCCAGACGCGACATCTTGCTCAGCAGATCGAACTTGTCGTTGTACTGAAACATGAACTGGAACGCCGCCCCGGCGGCCTTCTTCTCGTTGTTCGCATGGTCGATCAGCAGGATGTCCAGGTTTTGCAAAGCGCACTGGACCCATTTGTCGGGAGTGCGGCACAGCAGGAAGGCTTCGATTTCGGGGATCGGGTACATAGGCTCACAAATAGCCGGATGGGCAAGGCCGCGCATTATACGAGGGCGACCGGTTGGCGGCGACACAAATGCGCTGATCTGCATCAACGTCAGGTTCGGCGCGGTGCAACTATAGTTGTCTGGTGCATCAGGGATCACGCCTTCAGGAGACACGTCATGCAAGCGATTCGCAGCATTCTGGTGGTTATCGAAGCGGACCACGCCGACAGCCTCGCGCTTAAACGGGCGCGGCTGATTGCCGGTGTTACGGGCGCCCATCTGCACCTGCTGATCTGTGACAAGGACAAGCACCCGCACACCGCGGTACTGGTCGAACTCAAGCGCCGCCTGCATGACGAAGGTTTCTCGGCCACCACCGAGCAGGCCTGGTACGACAATCTGCACAACACCATCATCAAGGTGCAGCAGGCCGAGGGCTGTGGACTGGTGATCAAGCAACACTTCCCGGACAACCCGATCAAGAAAGCGCTGCTGACGCCTGAAGACTGGAAGCTGCTGCGCTTGTGCCCAAGCCCGGTCTTGATGGTCAAGACCGACAGGCCTTGGACCAGCGGCGTGGTGCTCGCGGCGGTGGATGTGGGTAATTCGGATGGTGCCCACAAGGCGCTGCATTACAGCATCGTCGACCACGGCTACGACATCGCGGCCGTGGCTAAAGCCAGCCTGCATGTGATCGCCGCCCATCCCTCGCCGATGCTATCGGCAGCCAACCCGACGTTCCAGCTCAAGGAAAGCATCGAGACGCGTTATCGGGAGCAGTGCCAGGCGTTTCAGAGCGAATTTGATATCACGGACGAGCGCCTGCACATCGCCGAAGGTCCAGCCGACGTGCTGATCCCTTTCACCGCCCGACAATTAGGCGCGGCTGTGACCATCATCGGCACCGTCGCCCGAACCGGCATCCCGGCAGCGCTGATCGGCAATACGGCGGAAGTGGTGCTCGATTCGCTGGAGAGCGATGTGCTGGTGCTCAAGACCGACGAGATCATTGAGCATTTGGAGGGGTTGTTGGTTTAGCCTGCCGGATACACCTGTAGGAGTGAGCTTGCTCGCGATAGCGGTCTTTCAGTCACAGCGTATTCGACTAACAGACCGCTATCGCGAGCAAGCTCACTCCTACAGGGCGGGGGAATTTACGCCTTACGCTTCCCATCCAGCCGACGCAGATGGCAGGTCACTTCTTCGCGGTCGTGGTACAGCTGCTTGCAGCCGATTTCGACCCGAATGCCTCGGGCTTCGAAGCCTTCTTCGATGCGTTGCAACAAACGGCTGACTTCGGCATAGCGCTGTTTCATCGGCAGCTTGAGGTTGACCACCGCTTCGCGACACAGGCCTTCACCCAGCCAGGTTTCCAGCAAGGCGGCATTACGCGCGGGTTTCTCAACGATGTCACAGACCATCCAGTCCACCGGCTGACGCGGCTTGTAGGTGAAACCGTCGGCCATCAGGTGTTGCACCAGCCCGGTATCCATCAGGCTTTCGGCCATGGGGCCGTTGTCGATGGCGGTGACCAGCATGCCGCGGCGCACCAATTGATACGTCCAGCCACCCGGCGCTGCGCCAAGGTCGACGCCGGTCATGTCGCCGGACAAACGCTCGTCCCACTGATCACGAGGGATGAAGTGGTGCCAGGCCTCTTCCAGCTTGAGGGTCGAACGACTCGGCGCTTCACGTGGGAACTTCAAGCGCGGAATGCCCATGGGCCACATGGCGCAATTGTCCGCTTCGGCCAGGCCGAGAAACACTTCGCGACCACTTTTGAAAGTCAGCAACAGACGCGGCCTGCGCGGGTCGTCCACCAGCTTTCCGGCCTCGGTCAAGGCTTTGCGCAATGGGGCTTCGAACTTGCGGCAGAAGTTAGAGAGTTCCTTGCCGTCGTTGGTGTCCACCACTTCCAGCCACAAACTGCCACAGGTCGCGAAGTTGGCCATGTGGGAAAGGATCACGCTGATGCGATCGGTTTCCGGCAAATCCAGAAACACGCCTCGCGCCCACTGCCGGGGGAAAATCAGTTTCGAGAAGCGCTGGCCCTTCATCAGCCGCTCGGCGCCGTCGTCTTCGGTGCAGACGAACTCAGCGTACGCCGCACTCGGTTTGGCTTTGGCATAACCGGAGACGTTAAGACGCGCCGCGTGCTCGGCGATTTCCGAACAGACTTCGCCTTCAAAGCCGGGACGGCAGTGCATAAACAGAGTATTCATGGGGGTGCTCCTGAACAGCGACCAGCAGCGATCACTAACAGGCGGTCTCGGTGACCTATACCTGAGGGTTAATCTCAGCGACGCAAAAGGCGAGCATGATAGCCGAATCAGGAACCACTGGCTTGGCTGGCGGGTCCAGTATTACAACAGCCATCAATTGCACGCATCGTCATGACCGGCTCACGCCACCTTTGTAGCGGAGCAGACGCCAGCTTGCAGAACCCGGTCCGTACCGTGCGGACACGTCCAAAGGAGTTACTTCATGTCCTCCCTCGATAGCCTGAAAAGCCTTAAAACGTTAGAAATCGACGCCAAGACTTTTCACTATTTCAGCCTGCCGGAAGCCGCCAAGACCCTTGGCGATTTGAACCGACTGCCCATGTCTCTCAAGGTCCTGCTGGAAAATCTGCTGCGCTGGGAGGACAACAAGACCGTTACCGGCGAAGACCTCAAGGCGCTGGCCGCCTGGCTCACCGAGCGACGCTCGGACCGGGAAATCCAGTACCGCCCTGCCCGCGTCCTGATGCAGGACTTCACCGGCGTGCCCGCCGTGGTCGATCTGGCCGCCATGCGCGCCGCCGTGGCCAAAGCGGGTGGCGATCCGCAGCGCATCAATCCGCTGTCGCCCGTGGACCTGGTCATCGACCACTCGGTGATGGTCGATGCATTTGGTGACGCCAGTGCGTTCGGGCAAAACGTCGACATCGAAATGCAGCGTAATGGCGAGCGATACGCTTTTCTGCGCTGGGGCCAGAGCGCGTTCGACAACTTCAGCGTGGTGCCGCCGGGCACCGGCATTTGCCATCAGGTCAACCTCGAATACCTGGGCCGCACGGTCTGGACCAAGGACGAAGACGGGCGCACGTATGCCTTCCCCGACACCCTGGTCGGCACCGATTCCCACACCACCATGATCAATGGCCTCGGCGTGCTGGGCTGGGGCGTGGGCGGGATTGAAGCCGAAGCCGCGATGCTCGGCCAGCCGGTATCGATGCTGATCCCGGAAGTGATCGGCTTTAAACTCACCGGCAAACTCAAGGAAGGCATCACCGCCACCGACCTGGTGCTGACCGTGACGCAAATGCTGCGCAAAAAAGGCGTGGTGGGTAAGTTCGTCGAATTCTACGGCGATGGCCTGGCGGACCTGCCATTGGCCGACCGCGCCACCATCGCCAACATGGCCCCGGAATATGGCGCGACGTGCGGCTTCTTCCCGGTGGACGATGTGACGCTGGAGTACCTGCGCTTGTCGGGGCGTCCAGACCAGACCGTAAAACTGGTCGAAGCCTATTGCAAAGCTCAGGGCCTGTGGCGCCTGCCCGGCCAGGAACCGGTGTTCACCGACAGTCTGGAGCTGGACATGGACAGCGTCGAAGCCAGCCTTGCCGGGCCGAAACGCCCGCAGGATCGAGTCGCACTGCCCAATGTGGCCCAAGCCTTCAGTGATTTTCTCGGGCTGCAAATGAAGCCAACGCAAAAAGACGAAGGCCGCCTGGAAAGCGAAGGTGGTGGCGGCGTCGCGGTGGGCAATGCCGATCAGGTCACCGGCGAAGCCGACTATGAATACAACGGCCAGACCTATCGCCTGAAAAACGGTGCGGTGGTCATCGCCGCCATCACCTCCTGCACCAACACCTCCAACCCCAGCGTGATGATGGCCGCAGGGCTGGTGGCGAAAAAGGCCGTGGAGAAGGGCCTGAAAACCAAGCCGTGGGTGAAAACCTCGCTGGCCCCCGGCTCCAAAGTAGTCACCGACTATTACAAGGCGGCGGGGCTGACTCAATACCTCGACGCGCTGGGTTTCGATTTGGTGGGCTACGGCTGCACCACCTGCATCGGCAATTCCGGACCGTTACCCGAGCCCATCGAAAAAGCCATCCAGCAATCGGACCTGACCGTGGCCTCGGTGCTGTCCGGTAATCGCAATTTCGAAGGCCGGGTGCATCCGCTGGTGAAAACCAACTGGCTGGCCTCGCCGCCCTTGGTGGTGGCCTATGCCCTGGCGGGCAGTGTGCGGGTGGATATCAGCAGCGAATCTCTGGGCGAAGGCGCGGACGGTCAGCCGGTTTACCTGCGGGATATCTGGCCAAGCCAGAAGGAAATCGCCGAAGCGGTGGAGCAAGTCAACACAGGCATGTTCCACAAAGAATACGCCGAAGTGTTTGCCGGAGACGCGCAGTGGCAAGCCATCGAAGTGCCTCAGGCCGCGACTTACGTGTGGCAGGACGACTCGACATACATCCAGCATCCGCCGTTCTTCGACGATATCGCTGGGCCGCTACCGGTGATCGAAGATGTGCGCGGGGCGCGAGTCCTGGCGCTGCTGGGCGACTCGGTGACCACGGACCACATCTCCCCGGCGGGCAACATCAAGGCCGACAGCCCGGCTGGCCGCTACCTGCGCCAACAGGGCGTTGAGCCAAGGGACTTCAACTCCTACGGCTCACGTCGGGGCAATCATGAAGTGATGATGCGTGGCACCTTCGCCAACATCCGGATCCGCAACGAAATGCTAGGCGGCGAAGAAGGCGGCTATACCCTGCACGTCCCAACCGACGAAAAAATGCCGATTTACGATGCCGCCATGCGCTATCAAGCCGAAGGCACGCCGTTGGTGGTGATTGCCGGTCAGGAATACGGCACTGGCTCCAGCCGGGACTGGGCTGCCAAAGGCACTAATCTGCTGGGGGTAAAAGCGGTCATCGCCGAAAGCTTCGAACGAATTCACCGCTCGAATCTGGTGGGCATGGGTGTGCTGCCGTTGCAGTTCAAGAATGGCCAGAGTCGCAAGAGCTTGAACCTCACCGGTAAGGAGACGCTGGAGATCACCGGGTTGACTCACGCTGATCTGCAACCGGGGATGAGTCTGCGGCTGACCATTAGCCGAGAAAACAACACTCGGGAAATCGTCGAGGTGTTGTGCCGGATTGATACCTTGAATGAGGTGGAGTACTTCAAGGCAGGTGGGATTCTGCATTATGTGTTGCGGCAGTTGATTGCTTCGTAAGTTGGCGCGCATCCCACAGGGTTAGTCGAACCTGTGGGACCGGCTTTAGCCGGGAAGAGGCAGGTACATTCTCTCTATATGATCAGACTGAAATGCCGCCTTCCCGGCTAAAGCCGGTCCCACTTGGATTTCGCAGTCATGAGAAATCACCAATCCAGAAACGGCACCAGGGCGATAACCGCACATATTTATCGCCTTGCCTTCCCTCAGGCTCTTCCGCAAAATTAACCATCTGGTACATTTTGCTGAACCGCATCTTTCGATCCCTGATGCGGCATCTAATAAGAGCCGATCGCCATGACTACAACCCGCAAACCGTCCATCCTCGCCGGCCTTATCGGCTCAGGTATCCAGGCTTCCCGCACCCCTGCCCTGCATGAACAGGAAGGCGATGCGCAAGGTATGCGCTATCTGTATCGCCTGATCGACCTCGACGCCCTGAAACTGGACATCAACGCCCTGCCAAATCTGCTGACCAGTGCCCAGCGCATGGGTTACACCGGGCTGAACATCACCTTCCCCTGCAAACAGGCAGTCATCCCGCTGCTCGACGAGTTGTCTGCCGAAGCGCGAGGCATCGGTGCGGTGAATACCGTGCTGTTCCAGGACGGCAAGCGGATCGGCCATAACACTGACTGCCTGGGTTTTGCCGAAGGTTTTCGGCGTGGCCTCAATGACGTGCCGCGCAAGCGCGTGGTGCAGATGGGTGCCGGTGGCGCAGGCGCGGCGGTTGCCCATGCGTTGCTGGCCGAAGGCGTCGAGCAATTGAGCATCTTCGAAGTGGATCCGGCCCGGGCGCAGGGCCTGGTGGATAACCTCAATGCCCACTTTGGCGCGGAACGAGCACTGGTGGGTCGTGACTTGCCGACCGCCATGGCCGCCGCCGATGGCCTGGTCAACACCACGCCGGTAGGCATGACTAAATTGCCGGGCACGCCGCTGCCACCCGAGTTGCTGCATGCGGGATTGTGGGTGGCGGAAATCATCTATTTCCCGTTAGAAACCGAACTGCTCAAACACGCCCGCGCCCTGGGTTGCCGAACCCTGGACGGCGGAACCATGGCGGTGTTTCAGGCGGTCAAGGCGTTTGAGTTGTTTAGCGGGCAGATCGCGGATGCGGGGCGGATGCAGGGGCATTTTCACAGCATGAGCGGTTGAGCGCGACAGACCTGTAGGAGCTGCCGAAGGCTGCGAATGGCGGTGTGTCAGGCTTTATCCCTTCGCAGCCTTCGGCAGCTCCTACAGTGGTTTGCGCGGTGTCAGGAATAACTTTTAGGGCCGCAAGTAACGCATCACCGAATCACACAACATCGCCTTATGCCGTTGCTTGATCTCGTCATTGACCAGTTCAATCTGGAAAATTTCGGAAAAAGTGTGGCGGTTCGAGATGCGATAGAAGCAGAACGAGCTGATCATCAAGTGCAGATCAATGGCGTTAACGCCTTGACGAAACACACCTTCGCTTTCGCCCCGGCGCAGGATCTTGTCGAGGATGCTGACGATGTTCTGGCTCAGTTCGCGGATGGTGGGTGACTGTTTGACGTTCTCGCCGTTGTGGATGTTTTCGATGCAGACAATGCGCACGAAATCCACGTTACGGTCGTGGTGATCAAAGGTGAATTCCACCAATCGCTCAATCGCCTGCATCGGCTCAAGCGCATCCAGATGGAGCCCGCTTTCGGTACGGCGGATGTCCCCGTAGAGCTTTTCCAACACCTCGGCGTACAGCTGTTCCTTGCTGTTGAAGTAGTAATAAATCATCCGCTTGGACGTTTTGGTGCGTTCGGCGATGGCATCGACCCGGGCGCCGGACAAGCCTTGGGCGACAAACTCGGCAATGGCTGCCTGCAGAATGTCGTCGCGGGTTTTCTCCGGATTGTTCTTGCGCCCCGTCGGCGATGCCCGCACCGGGGCGATCACAGCACTGTCGTCGATAGTTTTCATTGTCTAGTTGGTAACCACGGTGTGATCGGGGCGGTTATGGTCCGCCCTCGAAGCTCAAAACGACTGCGCTACATGGATCAAAGCCTTGCCTGACGCGCCGCGCCGCTGCGTGTCTTGGCCATTGCTGCCAGGCGTACAGCCACGTTGGCTGCGCCGTAACCCACATAGCCATTCTTGCGCTGCAGGATTTCGAAGAAAAACCGGTCATCGAACGGCTCGGTGTACACATGAAACAGCTCGCCACCCTGGGCATCGCGGTCATAGAGCACGTTGTAATAAGCCAGTTCGCTGAGGAATTCGTCGTCGAAATCGAAGCGCGCGGCCAAATCGTCGTAGTAATTGAGCGGGATGTCCAGCAGCTTGAGGCCCGCCTCCTTGGCCCGGCTGACCTCGGCGAAGATATCCTCACAGGCAAACGCAATGTGATGCACGCCTGAGCCTCGGTAACTGGACAGCGCGTGGGAGATGGCCGTGTTGCGGTTTTCCGAAATATTGAGGGGCAAACGCACGGTGCTGCAGCGGCTGCGTAGGGCCCGGCTTTTCACCAGGCCGTAAGGGTCGGGCAGCACCACTTCGTCGTCAGCTTCGAAATCCAGCAGGCTCTTATAGAACAGCACCCAGCTGTCGAGGCTGTCGGCGGGCAGTGCCATGGCCATGTGGTCGATGCGCTGCAAACCACCCGCGGGCTGAGCGATGGGGTTGATGACAAAGTCAGTGTCATAGATCGACTCACCCGGCGCAGCAGGCTCCACCAGGTAAATCAGACTGCCATCCGGCGCCCGCACTGAAGGAATTTCCCGCTCGTTGGGCCCGACCAGCCCGCGATACGGCTGGCCTTTGAATGCTTGTGCACGCTCCAGCGCCGAGGAGCCGTTTTCCACTCGCAGCGCAGTGGCGCACAGGGACGGACCGTGGGCCTCGAAGAAACTGTGGGCAAAGGAATACGGCTCGGCGTTCAGCACAATCTTGATATCGCCCTGCCCCATCAGGCTCACGGCCTTGGAACGGTGCTGACCGAGTTTGGCAAAGCCCAGATTACCCAGCCAGCCGGCCAGACGTGCCCGCTGATCGTCATCAACGGCAAACTCCAGAAACTCGACGCCGTTGTAAGTGCTCGCGGGCGGCGGGCTGAACAGCAGGTCCTTGGCCACCGGCTGATTTTGCTGCTCCAGCAACAAGCGGGTTTTTTCTTCCAGATACAGCAGAGAACGCAAGCCGTCGGCCGCATTGGCTCGTGGCGGCGCGGCACGGAAGCCATCGTTGAAGATTTCCAGGGACAGCGGGCCGGTGTAACCGCTTTTCAGAATCGGCGCCAGGAAACCCGGCAAGTCGAACTCACCTTGACCGGGGAAGCAACGGAAATGTCGGCTCCATTCCATGACGTCCATGGCCAGCAGCGGCGCATCGGCCATTTGTACAAAAAAGATCTTGTCGCCGGGGATCTGCGCAATGGCGCTTGGGTCGCCCTTGAGGGACAACGTATGAAAGCTGTCGAGCAATACGCCCAGGGCCGGGTGGTCGATCTGCTTGACCAGATTCCAGACCTGCTGCCAGGTATTGACGTGACGCCCCCAGGCCAGTGCTTCGTAACCAATGCGCAGCTGCCGGGCACCGGCCCGCTCGGCCAACGCCGATAGATCGTCGAGCAAGATGTTTTCTTCGCCCAGAGAATCCGCAGCGCTATTGCTGCATACCAGCACCAGATCAGTGCCCAGTTCCTGCATCAGATCGAACTTGCGCTCGGCGCGGTCAAGATTGCGCTGCAAGCGGTCGCGGCGGCAGCCTTCAAAATCACGAAACGGCTGGAACAGGGTGATATCGATCCCCAGATCCGCACAGATCTGCCGCACATGGCGCGGGCTGCCATCGTAGTAAAGCAGGTCGTTCTCGAAAATCTCGACACCATCAAAGCCGGCAGCGGCGATGGCTTCGAGTTTTTCCGGCAAGGTACCGCTCAAGGAAACGGTGGCAATCGAACGATGCATGTCTGACTCCTGTGAGATCGCGACCTCTTGGGATCGCATGCCTGATGCAGCCAACGAACCGCTCGGCAAAAAGACGGATTGGGCTGACTGAATTATTCTCCCGGCCATCGACTGGCGCAATTAACAATGTACCAACCGGTTAGTTTAATGTTCGATAATCGCCCAAAAGGCTATTTATACGATTGACGCTGTTGCACGACGCTCGCAACATCTGCCTCACATTGTCGGACAAGGCCAACAGCCTGAAGTTGAACGACCGTCGCTAACCCTTTGAACACCTTGCAAGCACACCACAATAATTTCAAAAACAGGTTCATGCCCATGCCTTCTCATAACGCCCTATCCGCCGGCCGTCTCACGCCTTGCAGCGCTTCAGTACTCGTTTTGTTGCCAACAGGGGCCAGTTCAGACCGGCTTTTGTGCGAAACGCGTATCGGATTGCCCGCAGCCTGATTAAAATCCAGCCCCCCTAAATCAGCTCCTTGGGTTCACACCCCTTAGTTGAGCGTTGCGGCCCACTGTCGGCCGCGATTAGAGGCGCTTTTTCAGTTCGATCCGGCTTGCACCCGGGTCCTTGAACGGATGGCTTGACCATGATTCATACACACTCGACATCTGATGTAGCCAAAGAGACGGGGAAAGTCACGGCTCCCCACGCCAGCATGGGCGCAAAGTTTCGCGGCGCCATGGCCGTAGGCAAAACCCGCTGGGGTATGTTGGCCCTGGTGTTTTTCGCCACCACGCTGAACTACATCGACCGCGCCGCCCTGGGCGTCATGCAGCCGATCCTGGCCAAGGAAATGAGCTGGACGGCGATGGACTACGCCAACATCAACTTCTGGTTCCAGGTCGGTTACGCCGCTGGCTTCCTGCTGCAAGGCCGGTTTATCGACAAGGTCGGCGTCAAACGCGCGTTCTTCCTGGCGGTACTGCTCTGGAGTTTCGCCACCGGGGCTCATGGGCTGGCGACGTCGGCCACCGGCTTCATGATCTGCCGATTCATCCTGGGCCTGACCGAAGCAGCCAACTATCCGGCCTGCGTGAAGACCACGCGGCTGTGGTTCCCGGCGGGTGAGCGGGCCATCGCCACGGGGATTTTCAACGCCGGGACCAACGTCGGCGCGATGCTGACACCGGCGCTGCTGCCCTTCATCCTGACGGTCTGGGGCTGGCAAGCCGCGTTTATCTGCATGGGCCTGCTCGGCCTGGTCTGGGTGGTGACCTGGCGCCTGAAGTATTACAACCCTGAGGAACACCCGAGCGTCAGCCAGACCGAACTGGACTACATCAACGACAACGCCGAACCCGAACCAGTCAAAGTGCCTTTCTCGCACATCCTGAAGATGCGCGGCACCTGGGCCTTCGCCATCGCCTATTCGCTGACCGCGCCAGTGTTCTGGTTCTACCTGTATTGGCTGCCGCCGTTTCTCAATCAGCAATACAACCTGGGCATCAGCGTGACGCAAATGGGTATCCCGCTGATTCTGATCTGGCTGACCGCCGACTTCGGCAGCATCGGCGGCGGCATCCTCTCGTCCTGGCTGATCGGCCGAGGCATGCGCGCCACCACCGCGAGGCTGCTGTCGATGTTGATATTCGCACTGACCATTTGCAGCGTGGTATTCGCCGCCAATGCCAGTGGATTGTGGGTTGCCGTGCTGGCTATTTCCCTGGCGGTCGGCGCGCACCAGGCCTGGACGGCGAATATCTGGAGCCTGGTGATGGACTACACGCCCAAGCATCTGATGAGCACGGTGTTCGGCTTCGGCGGCATGTGCGCAGCCATCGGCGGGATGTTCATGACCCAGATTGTCGGTGCCGTCCTGACCGCCACCAATAACAACTACAGTGTGCTGTTCACCATGATCCCGGCCATGTACTTCCTGGCCCTGACCTGGATGTACTTCATGGCGCCACGCCGGGTAGAACCGCTCAAAGACTGATCAACTGCATGACAAAAGGCCGCTGCCCCGCCAGCGGCCTTTTTTATTGCGCTTTTTTATTACCAGCGGAAACATCCCACAAACATTTCTTTCAGCAAAATCCGACAAAAATACTGGAATTGATCCCACTCAATCAGGGAAGCTTGCCGCCCACCGCTGATCCCTGCTTTCAGCGGCGAGCTTGTTTAAGCGTAATTGGATTCCAGGAAGCACTCCCATGCCGGCGATACGCTGGACCAGCCTGACTTTATTGACCCTCGGCTACGGCCTGGCACTGAGCCATGGCGACCTCACCCTCCCCGCGACCATCACCTTTGGCCTTTTGATCATGGCCGGTGTCTGCGTGACCCAGTTCAGGCAGCGGCCCGTTGTCTGGTTCGGCCATGGGCTGTTCATTGCCCTGAGCATTGCACTGGCCAGCCATTGGCTGCCGGGGTTCTTCAGTGAGCGAGTCATCGCCGCGCAACGCTTTTCAGAACACGCCGCGCCGTTCTCGATGTACCTCAATCTCGATAAACCCCTGATCGGTTTCTGGATTCTGCTTGCCTGCCCCTGGGCCCTGGCGGCGGTGCGCGCAGGGCGAGCAGTGAAAACCTCGCTGCTGATGCTGTTGAGCACCAGCCTGGTCTGCCTCGGCACAGCAACGGCCCTCGGGGTTGTCGGCTGGGCACCCAAGTGGCCAGAGCAAAGCACCCTCTGGCTACTGAACAATCTGCTGTTGGTGACCCTGACTGAAGAACTGCTGTTCCGCGCCTATATCCAGGGTGGGTTGCAGCATCTATTGCGACGTCTGCCCTATGGCGGCGCGATGGCTGTTGTTCTGTCCGCCGGGCTGTTCGGGTTGGTACATCTGGGCGGCGGATGGCAATGGGCGCTGCTCGCCGGTATCGCTGGTGTCGGTTACGGCGTGGCCTACCGCTACGGAGGCTTGCAGGCGGCAGTGGTGACCCATTTCGGGCTGAATCTGCTGCATTTCAGCCTTTTCACCTACCCCATGTTCGACCGCTGAACAATTGCCTGGCGTCAATGACTTGCCAGTCATTTGCCATACCCGCTCAATAAATGGGTTATTTTGTCGATAACGTCACAAAGCCCAGCGGATCGGACAGCTCATGCGTAATAACCAGCCCATTACTCAACGCGAACGGACATTTCCTGCACAACAGCGATTGATCTCCACCACCGACGCCAAAGGCGTGATCACCTACTGCAACGATGCCTTTGTGGAAATCAGCGGTTTCTCGCGAGAGGAACTGCTCAAGGCACCGCACAACCTGGTGCGTCACCCGGACGTCCCGCCTGCGGTTTTCGAGCACATGTGGACCACGCTCAAGAATGGCCTGCCGTGGATGGGCATCGTCAAGAATCGCTGCAAGAGCGGTGACCACTACTGGGTTAACGCCTACGTCACGCCGATGTTCGAGAACCAGAAAGTCGTGGGCTTCGAATCTGTAAGGGTCAAACCCACCGCCGAACAGATCAAGCGCGCCGAAGCCCTGTACGCTCGCCTGAACAACGGCAAGTCCGCCATCCCGAGCCGTGACAAATGGCTGCCGGTGTTGCAGGACTGGCTGCCGTTCATCCTGGTCAGCCAACTCAGCTTTCTGATTGGCGTGTGGCTTAACACCAGCTGGGGCTTCGCCCTCGCCGCCGGTTTGTCGGTACCCCTGGGCCTGTTGGGGCTGAGCTGGCAACAGCGCGGAACCAAACGGCTGCTGCGTCTGGCGGAACAGACCACCTCCGACCCGCTGATCGCGCAGATGTACACCGACAGCCGTGGCCCGCAAGCGCGTCTTGAGATGTCGATCCTCAGCCAGGAAGCGCGGATGAAAACCTGCCTGACGCGCCTGCAAGACACCGCTGAACAACTCAACGGTCAGGCGCGACAGTCCAACACCCTCGCCAACGCCAGCTCCACCGGCCTTGAGCGCCAGCGAGTGGAGACCGAGCAAGTGGCAACCGCCATCAATCAGATGGCCGCCACCACCCAGGAAGTCGCCAGCCACGTCCAGCGCACCGCAGATGCCACCCAACAAGCCAATCAGTTGACCCGTCGCGGCCGGGACATCGCCGGGGAAACCCGCGAGGCCATCCAGCGCTTGTCGAAAGCCGTGGGTGAAACCGGCCTGACCGTCACCCAACTGGCCCATGACAGCGACGAAATCGGTGGCGTAGTCGACGTGATCAAAGGCATCGCCGACCAGACCAACCTGCTGGCCCTCAACGCCGCCATCGAAGCAGCCCGCGCCGGGGAAATGGGCCGTGGTTTCGCAGTCGTCGCTGATGAAGTACGCCAACTGGCCCAGCGCACCACCGAATCCACCGGGCAGATCCACGGCCTGATCGCCAAACTGCAAAGCACCGCCAACGCCGCCGTGCAGACCATGAACACCGGCCATCGTCAGGCAGAAGAAGGCGTGGCCAAGGTGCTGGAAGCCGATCAGGCGTTGATCGGCATCAGCGAAGCGGTGGCCAACATCACCGACATGACTACGCAGATCGCCGCTGCAACAGAAGAACAAAGCTCCGTGGCTGAGGAAATCAGCCGCAACATCGCGACCATCGCCACCCTCGCCGACCAGACCTCCGACGAAGCCCAGCGCTCGGCAGTCCTGAGCGGCGAACTGACCGACACCGCCAACTCGCAGTATTCGTTGGTGGAGCGTTTTAACCGCTAGCGTTCAGGCGTTGAAACCAACCCCGGCAAACCTGTTTGTCGGGGTTTTTTATTGGTGGTGTCGGGCATGCCCGAAAAAACGACGCCAACCTGTAGGAGCTGCCGAAGGCTGCGAACCGCTGCTTATCATACGAACCACATTCGTGGCCTCGCGGTACCCGTACAGGTTTGGTGGCAAACCCGAAAAAACACAGAACCTGTAGGAGCCATCGGAGGTTACGACAGTCGCGAAGGCGGTGTATCAGGCAAACCGCATTCGTCGCCGTCGTAACCTCCGACAACTCCTACAGGGTCGAGGTCAAATTCAAACAACGTCCTACAAATTCCATCAACTTAATGGAAGTTCCGTGTAGGCAACTTCTGAAAGTAGATACCTACAGCGTTTTTCATTGTTTTCAGTGTTCCGCCGCGTTGACAGCCAAATCAAGATCCTATTAGTTGAATTCCAGAAGTAGCGTTACACACAAGATTATTTTCTTGTTGTAGGACCCTTCCTACAAACTACTTCTGAACACTTAATTAATTGAGATCGCGCTGCATGGCGGCGTGATTCGGAGAACATAATGAGCACCTTACAAAAATTTGATTTTTCGGCACCGTTTGTTCCGGCAGCCGATCCACTTGATGGACTGTTGCATATCGAAGAGCTGAGCTCGCCTATCGAAGTTCTGGTAGGGATCTGGATCGCCATGAGCCCTGGCGACTACATTCAGCTCATGCTGAACGGCGAGCTGATCGGGCCGGTTCGCACCCTGTCTGAAACCGAGGGACCTGACCAGATTATCTCCATGGAGATTGACCCGCGCGATTTGCTGGACGAGGGGAAACACCTTCTCGGCTTCCGCGCGAGTAATCATGAAAATGGCGTGGAAGTGGACTCAAAAACAGTGCCACTCATCATCGACCGCACCGCCCCCGGAGCATCGCTGCTGGCACCCGCCCTGCTACCTGATATCAGCGTGGGCGACTCCGCCAAGGCCAAAATCCCAGGCTACGTGGGCATGGAGCCCGGAGACACGATCGAGACCCTCTGCAACAACACCGAAGGCCCGACCTTCCTGGTTCAACCAGACAACCTGACCACCACTCCTATCGAAATCCGTTTTACCAAGGATTTCCTCGACAGCCTGCAGAGCGACAAGGTCACCCTCACCTATCAAGTCACCGACCGCGCGGGTAACCGCTCGATTCCGGCGTAACCGGTTGAACTGACCATCGCCCGCTAACCCCGATTAAATGTTTGAGAATAGAACCATGAACACAACACAAAAATTCGACTTCGCCGCCCCTTTCGTCCCTGCTGCCTCCCCTGAGGATGGTCTGATTCGCACCGTCGAGCTGGGCGAGTTCGTGGCCGTTGAGGTCACTCTGTGGAGCGCCATCCGCCCCGGCTTCTATCTCCAACTGACCCTGAATAAGGAACTGGTGGGTGAAGTCTGGACCATGTCTGACATCTATCAGCCAGGAGACATCATCCACCTGAAGCTCGACTCCAGGCTCTTGGCCCAGGAGGGTCGATATGAGCTGGGCTTCCGGGCGACCAACCCTTTCAGCGAGATATCCAACTATTCACCCACCACCGCTCTGCTCATCGACCGCGCCCCACCGGGTGCTCCGCTGATGGGGCCAATAATGTTTGCCCAGGCCAGCTTCAGTGACACCCTCAAGGGCCGGATCCCGAGCTATTCCGGCCAGGCCACAGGTGATTACATCCAGACAGTCTGCAACGGCTCCTCTGGCCCGGCCCATCGTGTTCGACCAGAAAACCTGAGCACCACGCCCATCGAAATCTCCTTTACCAAGGAGCTGATGGAGGGTCTGTTCAGTGACAAAGTCAGCATCACTTACCACGTGACAGACCGTGCGGGGAACCGCTCGATCCTGGCGCAACCTGTTGAGCTGACCGTCCAGCGCTAACCATTACATCCATTTGAGTTCTATACACTTAAGTCCTGCACGCATTTGCGTGCAGGACTTTTTTTATGATCTTGAGTGAAATTTCCGACACTTCGGTATTAAAACGCCTCAACTTTAAAGTTCTGCAGTTCCTACAGCAAAAACTGTAGTACTCGGCCTACAAAATTCCGTTAATGGTGTAACTTTCAAAACCTCGCAAAGCCCTTTAAATACGGACATCTGCGTAGAACCCTGGATACATCGCTCCCGTTTCGCCGCCACCCACGACCAACTATCGGAAGGACGATTACACCGGCAAAATTCGGATTTGTCTGACTTGACCTGTTCCTCGCGGATCAATTTAATACGCCAACTCCGCCATGGATCGGCACTGTTTACTTCCATATCAGCTGAGACAATCATTTATTCAGGACGATGAGATGGACGATAAGTTCTCCAACGACAAACCACTGGACATCCCCGAGCCAACTGACGACCTCAGCGAACAATGCTCGGAGCTGGCGCCGAAATACATTCCGGATTTGAAGGCCGGGCCTACCGAAGTGCGCGGACCGGAACCGGATGACGAATCAAGCGATGAGTTCAGCAAGCCGCCCATCCGGCACCCGTCGCTGGATATCTCGCGCAGTTTGAGGCCACCCAAACTGGCACACGTGCGCCCGCATTCCATCACCTATGAACAGGCCCATGGCGGTATCAACGTGCAGATTCCAGGTACCTCCGCCATGCATTACAACGATGCGCTGGTGTTTTACTGGGGGCTGAACAAATCCTCGACCCGACTGTTGCTGCGCACTGTCAACAAACAAACCACGGTACGGGTGCTGTGCGTCAGCTACGACTTGATGACCCATCTGCACTACGGGCCGGTCGAGGTGTACTACGAAGTCCATCGCGGGCCATACCTGGTTGGCATTTCACCTACCTTGCATGTCACCGTCGGCGACGGCCCGACACCGCCCAAGCCGACGCGGCAAAGAGGCAGAAAGAAAATGAGTGATTCCTGACACCACAGATTCATGAATAGACCCAAAAAAAAGACCCCCGGTGATTACTCATCGGGGGTCATCCATTGCTATCAGGTAAAGGTGTTTTCTGTAGGGGCGCACGAGCAACGAACCCGTGCGAGTTCTTTCGGGAAAGGCCGCTACTCTTTGCGGGTCATCCATTGCTACGGGTAAAGATGATTTCTGTAGGAGCGCGCGAGCACCGCGAGGCCGCGATGGCGGTGTGACAGGCAGACCGCTATCGCGGCCTCGCGGTGCTCGTGAATTCCTACAGAGATTGCGGTTTACCTGACTCACCGAGTTATCGTCCTTCCCGAGCAAGCTCAGTCCCACAGACTCGATGGAACCTGTAGGACCGGCTTCACCGGTCCATGCGCTACCTGTGCATCACAGGCCAACCAGAATCCCCCGCAGGAGACCGAGTGCCTGCATCAAAACGCCAGCTTCAACCCCACATTCGCCCCCCAAGGCTGCTCGACGCCTTTACCCTTCATATAGTCAAAGTCAGCATGCAGTTGCAGACGCTCGGACAGCGACACCGAAACCCCTGCGCCCACCTCACCCCGTGAGCCTGACAGTTGATTGTCAAAACGGGTTTTATTGACCTCGACTTCATTCTTGCGGGAGAACTCATGAGCCGCTGCCACCCGCAGATAGGGTTGCAACACGCCGCCATCCTTGAGAGCGATGCTGCGACCTGCCGAAGCCCCGACCTTGCCCAACACTGACTGAGTACGGTTGTTGTCGGCGCGCATGCCGTTATCCAGGGTGTAACTGTCGCCCTGCACCCACACGCTAGACAGTTGCGTGAACGGCTCAAGGAAATAGCCATCGGCGAACTTGATGTGCCGACCAAACTCCAGCGAGCCACCGATACCGGTGCTTTCGTAATTACCCTTCGCCCTGGCCCCATCGCTCATGGCAACTTTTGATTCGTTGCGAAAGCGGTTGAGCTTGAGCACGCCGTCCAGGTAGTAGCCATCCTCCAGCAACCAGGTGCCGTAAGCGCCGACATAGTAACTGCCGACCTTGCCACTGGTGCCGCGACCGATATCCAGGTTGTTTTTGCTATAACCGGCCATCAAACCCACCGACAACTGACCGACGCTCACCGGCAGCGGCGCATCAGCACCCAGTGACAGCCCGCTCTGGTTATTGCGGTAATCCACTCCATCGCTGGTGCTGGCATTGAACCGGCTGCCATAGGCCCGAATCCAGCCGCCCGCCTGCTCCTTGCCCCGCACCTCGCCCATACGGCTGCGCAAGGTGCTGAGCTCGCTGCTCCAGATATTTGGCGCCGCGTTAAACAAGGCCAGCACGCTCTGGGTGGAAGGGCTGATGGTCTTGCCGGAACCGACGATGAACCAGTCATCCCCCAGCTGTTCCAGCTCGTAAGAATACACCCCCAGATCAGCCCGTGTTCCCGCCAGCGAAAACCGGGCATCGCCACCGTTGGTGTCCACCAGCAGATACGGCTGCATATCCGGCGCAACCACTTCCACCCCAGTATTTTTGACCCGCAGCTGGTGATCACCCGAGGCCAAGCCATTCACCTTCAACAAATCCCCTTCGCGCTCATCCAGGTTGATGCGCATGTCGAACGTGCCGCTGCCCGACAGCTCGTTTAGGCTCAAGGTCTTGAAAGCCCCATCTCCAGCCCCCCCAAAACTCACCCGCCCGCCATCCAGGCTCAACGAGTTGACCTGAGCATCCTTTACCAGCGTCCAACGCGCGCCGGAATTAATCGCCAGTTGCTTGCTGTTGACGATATTGCCAGTCAGTTGCGCGTTGTTTTGCAGGGTGATGTTCAGGTTCGTGGTGTCGTCGGCAATGAGATTGCCTGTGAGGTTGCTGTTATCGACTGCGAAGTTTGTCAGGCCTGAGCCGTGGACCTCCAGTAATGTGTCATTGCTGGCAATGAGGTTCGCGCCGTTACGGATTTTAATATCAGTGTCAACTCTAGCGGTCTCGACAAAAATTGCAGAGCCGTTTAACCCTCTGACTGAGGAATTATCGATGACAAGCTTATTGGTCTTGTCGAAGACCGATGGTGCCGCCTCTATTATTCGTACGCCTTGCTTGGCACCTTCGATATAGCTGCCTTGTATTGCATTGAGCTCACCACCCACCACCCTCACGCCTTCGCCGAAATAGCCTGGATTAATCCCGCCTGCTCCCTTCACCGTGCTGGTTGACAGCGTAATCATGCTTGACGGGCCTGCCAGTACGCCAGCATTCACACCGGTTATGGAGCTTGCCTCAACCGTCACTATGGATCTATCGGTTTCGTCATTGGAATTATCAACGGTAGCCTCCAAACCAATATAGTTGCCAAATGATGCTCCATTAATAATAGATTCATTGATGTTTGCGAAAGAATTATAAATCCTCATACCATTGTTTACTGTCGTAGCATTCAGATTAGCCACCCCGTGAGTTTGAATGACTACGAAGTCCACTGTCGCACCACGAGCATTCAATACACCTTGATTTCTGACCAGATAGTTATCCGTTGGTACTGAAGCATCAATATTTTCCACGCGATTATCGATGACCACTGCATTGATATGATTACCATTGACGGTGATTTCTTCCCGTGGAGGGCGTGTTTCATTAGCGGAATCCTGAGCCTTGGAAAGGAAAAACAGCCCCTCCTCCTCGACAGCTTTAACCTCTGACGCGCTTCCAATAAAAAGCGCCAATGCACTCAATGAAAAATTGCATAACGACTTGCCACCCCACCTAGACATCTACCCGAGCCTCATACACTAAAAATAGAAAACTATTATTTTCACATTTAACAAAATATTACCGCTCAGAGCCTAGACAGTTTTGTGAGAGATGCCGCAGGCACTTGCAGGAAATGGACTACGTACTACAAGGGTTTGTAGGAAAGTATTTCCGATTAATACAAACCTATCCTGTACCCCACTGACGCCCTATTTGCGCTGGAACGCCCGGATTACCTGGGGAGGAAATAAATATCCAACTCATGCTTGACACGTTTTCGAAAACTCTATTAGTTAGAAATGGAGACGACGGCAAAGCCCTTGTCTTACAACTCAGCAGGCATAACCTGCCAAACAGAACTCAGTAGGTCCTGGACTACGGACCGTGGCTCGCTCTCAATTTGATAGCGGAGCTACTGATAGCCATTTTTAAGTGAGAACAAACAATGAATAAGTCCGAAAAATACGCTTCGATCAACTACACACGCACGTTCCCAAACAAGCCTAAAGACCTGGATGCCCCTTTTGTACCTGCCGCCTTTCATGACGAGGACAACGAGGGCCTGCTACCCGTGAGCGCGCTGACCCAGCCGGTCAAACTTGAGTTCAAAGTTTGGGACTTTGCGCAGGAGGGTCATCTCTACCAGACTCTATGGAATGGTAGGGAAATTGGGGGGGTAAAAACCATCTTGGCTGAAGAACAACCAGGCGACCCTCTGTTTCTTGAGATCCCGGTAGAGAATTTGATTGAAGGTGTTCAAACCCTTGCATACCGAACAATCAACAACTTGAACGGTGTAAAAGTAGATTCCCCTGACACTTCAGTAGAAGTGGACCTGACCCCTCCTGGTCGGCCACAACTGGGGCCGGTCAAGCTACCGCCAGAAGTGGATGGCGGCCTGACCTCGGCTGAATTGACTGACCTGGGCAACAAACTGGATGTTGAAATCGGCAGCTATACCGGCATGGCCAAGCATGATGTGATACGCACCTTCTGGGGCGACGTGGAAGGCCCCGGTGCCGTGGTGAATGCGGATGATATGGGGCTGCAGCGGGTGATCATTACCTACGACCGAGCCTTCCTTGAAAGCCTCGGTGACTTTAATGGCGTCGTTGGTTATTTGGTCACTGACCGCGCGGGCAATACTTCCGCCCGTTCCTTGGGAGTATTGGTCCGTCTGCTGCTGGCAGAGGTACCCGACGACTTTCCCGCCCCTGTTATCGATCCTTCATTGGGTGAGCTGATTGACTACGCGGAAGCTAAAGTCGGGGTAAACGTTGACATCCCGCATTACCCGGATGCCGCTGCACTGGACTTGATTACATTGCATTGGGGAGACGGCAATTCTTCCTTGCCGCTGCCATTACCAGCGGGTAATGAAAACGAAGATATCGTCCTGTCCATTACCGTGCCATACGACACGATTGCAGTAATCCCCGAGGGGAGCCCGAACATTTCCTACAGCGTTGACCGGGCAGGTCAAGGCGTGGGCAGCTCGCTGGCGAGCAGTATTGATGTCTACCTGACATTGCCTGTTTCCGAACCACTGGACGCACCGGTTATTCAGGGTACCAGCATCACCAATCCGAACCTTGACGACAACTTTATTGATGAGGATGACTATGAACTCAACAGTCGTGCCATTATCAAGTGGAAAACAGAGTTCGAGATCAGCGATGACCTGGACCTGTACTGGGGTCAAGAACATATCCCACAGTGGTACCAGATCAAAAGTACTGATGTGACGGCACAGCGAGACCTGATCATTCCTATCCCGAATGAAATCATGAAGGAACAGGGAACCGGTCCAGCTATTGCCGTGCGTTATACGGTACGCCGCTTCGGCAACCCAAATCTTGTATCTTCCCTGACTGAAAGTGTCACCGTCCGTTCGAAGGAAGAAACACCGGGTGGCGTTGACGGTCTGGATGAACCTTCATTCATTCTACGCGAAGGTGATCTTATCGGTCCGATTGAGAACCCCAATGGCGCGCCAGCGACTATTGAACCCTACGTGAACATTCTGAGGCATCAAATCATTCAGTTCTATTTCATCGCGTTTGATTTGGAAAACAATCCGATTGAAGCAGGTAACTATTACGATGAACGCGAACTGGATGCCAATGATGTCATCAACGGCTATGTGTTCACGGTCCCCGACGCCACGCTAAAATTTATTTGCCAAGGTTATGCAGAGGCTCACTTTAAAGTCATTCCGCCAGAAGGAAGTAACCAGAGCCCGGCAACCTCTAGAACCAAGCGTGTTCGTATCGAAATGTACAACCCTGTCATTGGGTGCAACTACTAAATCACTCTTCACCCGCCCTCGCCTGGAGCGAGGGCGGGCTTGACGCCATAGATACAGAGGATAAAAGAATGCTTAATGACAACACGGCTATCAAATTCGTCAAAAGCCAGCTCAATGAACACTTGATTCCGCCGACAGTCGATATCAGTTTGAATGATGAAGGGCTACTTCCGGTCGATACACTGACCTCCCCAGTAACTGTTACCTTTCCCGTATGGGACGCCGTAAAGTTGAAAACCAGCTATCAACTACTGTGGGACGGAAACCCTATCGGTGCCGTTAAGTTGGTTCAAGAAGGCGACATGCCTGGCGATATTCTGACCCTGGAAATTCCGGTAGATGCACTGTCTAGCGGTGACCACCGATTAGCGTATCGTCTGGTCAATCTAATAAATGGTGTCTACGGCGACTCCCAATCCACCCCCATCCAAATCGACCGCACCGCCCCCGGCAACCCTTTAATCGCCCCAATCATCTTCCCCACCGCCATCCAGAACGGCCTCACCTCCGCCGAACTGGAAGACATGGGCAATGTGCTCAAGGGCCTGATCGCCGGTTACAACGACATGAAAGAAGGCGATGTGGTGCGCAGTTATTGGGGCGCTAGACGGGCCGGTGGCGATCGTCGATAAGGATGACATGGGCTTGAAGCGTGTGGAGCTGGTGTTTTCTCGGGAGTTTCTGGAGGGCATTGGTGACATCGAGGCGTCGGTCTATTACACGGTGACGGACCTGGCGGGCAATCTGTCGATGGATTCGCAATCGATTCCGGTCAAGCTTCTGCTGTTGGTGCTGCCTGAGTTGCCGCTGCCGGTGGTGAAAGAGGCCACTGGCGATGTGCTGGACCCGGCGGATGCGCTCAATGGTGCGACGGTGCTGGTTGGCGCGAGCGCAGAGTTGCGAGTGGGTGATCGGGTCGTGGTTCAGTGGAATGGCCCGCGTGGTAGCGACAGCAAAGAAAAGGTGATTACTGCTGCGGACGCGGGCAAAGAAGTTGAGCTGCTGTTCTCGGCGGTATTGGTTGAGGCGAACAAGGGCCAGACGGTGGCCATCGACTATCGCATCGCCCGGGCCAATGGCAGCGAGCAGACTTCCGCACCACTGACCTTGAAGATTCAGCCGGGGCTGGCGCAGCTCCCCGCGCCGCAAATGGACACCGTCGGCCCGGATGGCGTTCTCGCTCCGTCAAACATCCCCGAATCCGGCGCCACGGTGCGGGTTCGTTATGAAGGCATGAGCACTGGCGACAGTGTGCTGGTCAATTGGCTGGGCGCCAGCGCTTATCAAACCCCTGCCCAAGTGGTCGGTGCGAATGTGGAGTTGCTGTTCAATGTGCCCAAGGCGTTTATCAACCAGAGCATCGGCGGTTCGGCAAGTGTGACGTACAGCGTGGCTCGCGCAGGGACCGTGCTGGTATCAACGCCACTGTTTTTGCGGGTCAGTCAGGGGCTGACGCTGGATACTTCGCCGGTCACGCTCAGTGGCAAGATTTATCTGATTCCTGCTTCGCCGGATCTGCTGCCGGCATTCCCGGCCGGGACTACGGTAAAACGCACCGCCACGGGTGGGCAGGCGCCGTATAGCTATCGCTCCAGCAATTCTCTGGTGGCACAAATCGATGCCGAAGGTCTGGCCTCAGTGCGGGGCAATGGCAATGTGACGATTTCGGTGGTCGATGCCTTGGGCAACACCGCCAGCTATCCCATTACGGTGACCGGGGTGATCCATTGTGTCGGGTTGGGCAACGGCAAGTTCTCACACACCAGTGCAGCGGCGGCGAGCCAGGGCTTGCGTGTTCCATCCGCCGATGAGCTGAATCAGATCTACAACACCTATGGCAATCGCTGGCCAATGGGCAACGCTATTTATTGGTCATCCACGGCGTTGGCGCAAAACCTCATCGGCACTAAATGGTATTCCACCAAGAACCTGGTCTCCGGGGCCAATTTCAAGCTGATCGAGCATAACGTCGCCCTGGGTGTAGGTATCCGCTGAGCCAGATACCGGCAAAACACCTTAAACAGAAAACCACTCACTATCGGGGCGTCGCACCCATCCGTGCGACGCCCCTCGCGAACACCCGCCAGGAGCAAGGTTCATGAGCACCTCTTCCATGTCCCGCAAACCGTTGATTCAACCACAGCCTTGCGCGGGCAGTTTCCAGGCGCAGGTTACCCGGCAACCCTTGATCGTCACTTCGGTGCTGGCCCAACTCACCATGCGCCTTGAGCTGGGTGAATTGCCCAGCCACTGGATCTGGAAAGTCATTGCCGAAGGCAAGATCGGACAGACCCGAACCTGCATCGGCCTGTTTATCGATCAGGGTTTACCGCTGGGCACTTACCAGATCCCCGCCGAGCCACGGATCAAGGTGGTCTATAACCAGACCCCACGCTGGAAAAATATCATCTATCACTCGGCCAATTTTCAGGCAGGACAGCTCACGTTACTGGAGGCCGACGTGGCCTCGCGGCGGCTCAGAGGGGAATTCGGGTTCAGTATTTCGGCCATCGACTTTGAAGTCAGCGATGGCGCCTTCGACCTGCATTGCCAGCCCTGTTAAGCCAGCAAGCGGGCAATGCGTTGCGCGGTATCGGCCAGGCATTGGTCATAACTGATGCCTGCCGACTTCAACGGCTTGAGGTCGTGGTTAGCGGCAGGTATCCACAGAATGTCGATGGCCGATGACAACGCGTAAGCCTGCACCGCTTCCTCATTACCCAACGCATCGCGTTCGCCCTGAACGATCAACGTCCGGGCTTTCAGATCCGCCAGATGCGCGACCCGAGGTTTTTCCGGTTTGCCCGCCGCGTAAAACGGATAACCCAGGCACACCAGCGCGTCCACTTGCAGTTCATCGGCGATCAGACTGGCCATGCGCCCGCCCATGGACTTGCCACCGATGGCCAGACATCCAGTGACATGAGGTCGCACGCTGGCATACACCTGCCGCCAGCACTCCAGCAACTGCGCCTGAGGATTGGGCGGCCGCCGCCGACCGTCAACCCGCCGTTGTGCCATGTACGCGAACTCGAAGCGCAGCACGTTGACGCCTTGATCGGCAAGGCGCGCAGCCATGTCGTTCATGAAGTCACTGTCCATCGGCGCGCCTGCCCCATGCGCCAGAATCAAGGTCGCTGCCTTGTCCTGCTTTCCTCTGAGCGCCTGATTCCATAACCAGCCGTTGGCCTGCGCCAGTTGGGCCAGCTGCGCCCATTGATCCCCGTCAATACCGGTTTGTTGCCCATTGCTCATGCTTGCCTCGCTTTTGATGAGTCTGCCAATAACCCGGCGCTAAACCTGCGCGTAAACGCCCCGACCTGGCCTGGATGGGAAATATAACTAAATGAACACAACTAACAGTACCGCCTATAACTATCAGGTGGTCCGCCAGTTCGTCATTATGACGGTGATCTGGGGGATTGTCGGGATGGGACTCGGCGTCTTCATCGCCGCCCAACTGGTCTGGCCTGAACTTAACTTCGACTTACCCTGGACGAGCTTTGGTCGCTTGCGTCCTTTGCATACCAACGCGGTGATTTTCGCGTTCGGTGGCTGCGCACTGTTTGCCAGCTCTTATTACTCGGTACAGCGCACCTGCCAGACCACTCTGTTCCTGCCGAAACTGGCAGCGTTCACCTTCTGGGGCTGGCAACTGGTGATTCTGCTGGCGGCGATTACCTTGCCATTGGGTTACACCAGCTCCAAGGAATACGCCGAACTGGAATGGCCCATCGACATCCTGATCACCGTGGTCTGGGTGGCATACGCCATCGTGTTCTTCGGCACCCTGGCCAAGCGCACGACCAAACACATCTACGTCGGCAACTGGTTCTTCGGCGCATTCATCCTGACCGTGGCGGTGCTGCACATCGTCAACAACCTGGAACTGCCGGTCAGCCTGACCAAGTCCTATTCGGTCTACTCCGGGGCAACCGATGCGATGGTGCAGTGGTGGTACGGGCACAACGCGGTGGGGTTCTTCCTGACGGCGGGCTTCCTGGGGATGATGTACTACTTCGTGCCGAAACAGGCCGAACGTCCGGTCTATTCCTATCGCCTGTCCATCGTGCACTTCTGGGCGCTGATCACCCTGTACATCTGGGCCGGCCCGCACCACCTGCACTACACCGCGCTGCCGGACTGGGCACAGTCGCTGGGCATGGTGATGTCGCTGATTCTGCTGGCACCCAGCTGGGGCGGCATGATCAACGGCATGATGACCCTCTCGGGCGCCTGGCATAAGTTGCGCAGCGACCCGATTCTGCGTTTTCTGGTGGTGTCCCTGGCGTTCTACGGCATGTCGACCTTTGAAGGTCCGATGATGGCGATCAAGACCGTCAACGCCCTCTCCCACTACACCGACTGGACCATCGGCCACGTTCACGCCGGCGCATTGGGTTGGGTGGCGATGATTTCCATCGGCGCGCTGTACCACATGATCCCGAAAGTCTTCGGCCGGCCGCAGATGCACAGCATCGGCCTGATCAACGCGCACTTCTGGCTAGCCACCATCGGCACCGTTTTGTACATCGCCTCGATGTGGGTCAACGGCATCACCCAGGGCCTGATGTGGCGCGCAGTCAATGAAGACGGCACCTTGACCTACTCCTTCGTCGAAACCCTGGTGGCCAGCCATCCGGGCTTCATCGTGCGGCTGGCAGGCGGCTCGATCTTCCTCTTCGGCATGTTGCTGATGGCTTACAACACCTGGCGCACCGTGCAGGCTTCAAACCCTGTGGACGCTGCAGCTGCCGCGCAGATGGCTTGAGGAGATCGCCATGAGACACGAAGTTATTGAAAAAAACGTTGGCCTGCTGATGATCCTGATGGTGTTGGCCGTTAGCATCGGCGGCCTGACCCAGATCGTCCCGCTGTTCTTTCAGGACGTGACCAACAAGCCGGTTGAAGGCATGAAGCCTTACACCGCGCTGCAACTGGAAGGCCGCGACATCTATATCCGCGAAGGCTGCGTCGGTTGCCATTCGCAGATGATCCGTCCGTTCCGCGCCGAAACCGAACGCTACGGTCATTACTCAGTGGCCGGCGAAAGCGTCTGGGATCACCCGTTCCTGTGGGGCTCCAAGCGCACCGGGCCGGACCTGGCCCGAGTCGGCGCGCGCTATTCGGATGACTGGCACCGCGCGCACTTGTACAACCCGCGCAACGTCGTGCCCGAGTCGAAAATGCCGGCGTACCCGTGGCTGGTCACCCAGCAAGTGGACAGCAGCCACACCGAAACCAAGATCAAGGCGATGCGCACCCTGGGTGTGCCGTACACCGACGCGGATGTCAGCGGCGCGGTTGCCTCCCTCAAAGGCAAGACCGAGATGGACGCGCTGGTGGCCTACCTGCAAGTGCTCGGCACTGCCATCAAGAGCAAGAGGTGAGCCATGGACATTCAGGATCTACGCGGCCTTGGCACGCTGGTGGTAGCCATTGCATTTATCGGTCTGTCGCTGTGGGTATTCAGCAGCAAGCGCAACGCTGAGTTCGCCGAAGCCCGCCTGGCGCCGTTTGCCGACGAGCCGTTGCTCACACCGGCCGAAGAGCACCTTCAACAAGAGCAGCCTGCTGTACGGAGTAACCAGCCATGACCACTTTCTGGAGCACCTATATCTGCGTGCTGACCCTCGGCAGCCTGATCGGCCTGACCTGGCTATTGGTCGGCACACGCAAGGGCGAAACCAAAGGCAGCACCGACCAGACCATGGGACACAGCTTCGATGGCATCGAGGAGTATGACAATCCGCTGCCCAAGTGGTGGTTCTTGCTGTTCGCCGGGACCCTGGTGTTCGCGGTGGGTTACCTGATCCTCTATCCGGGTCTGGGTAATTGGAAAGGCGTGTTGCCCGGCTACGAAAACGGCTGGACCGGGGTCAATGAATGGCAGAAGGAAATGGACAAAGCGGACGCTCGTTTTGGTCCGATCTTCGCCAAATTTGCCGCGATGCCCCTGGAAGAAGTGGCCCAGGATCCACAAGCACTGAAGATGGGCGGCCGCCTGTTCGCGTCCAATTGTTCGGTATGCCACGGCTCCGATGCCAAAGGTGCTTATGGCTTCCCGAACCTGACCGATACCAACTGGCGCTGGGGCGGCAACGCCGAAACCATCAAGACCACCATCATGGGCGGTCGTATGGCGGCAATGCCGGGATGGGGCGCGATCATCGGCGAAGAAGGTGTGAAAAACGTCGCCGCGTACGTGCGCCGTTCCCTGGCCGGTCTGCCGTTGCCTGCCGATGACAAAGCCGATCTGGCAGCCGGACAGCAAGTGTTCAGCTCGACCTGTGTAGCCTGTCATGGCGCAACGGGTAAAGGCACCGAAGCAATGGGCGCTCCCAACCTCACACAACCGGGCGGTTTCATCTACGGCACCAGTCTGGCTCAGTTGCAGCAGACCATTCGTCTTGGTCGCCAAGGTCATATGCCTGCTCAGGCCGATTTGTTGGGCAATGACAAAGTACAGCTGCTGGCCGCTTATGTTTTCAGCCTGTCGAAGGGTCCTGATCAACTCGTCGACACGGCCAAGCCGGCGCAGTAGCAAAAAGAGCATCACTGTGGACCCCTTCAACGCCGCACCCTGCAATTGGGTGCGGTGGTCCCTTTTTCCAGATCCCCCCGAATTGAAATGCGCTTCACTTTCCTGTGGGAGTGGTGCTTGGTCTGGGCGGCATTCCGACGATAAGGTTTAGGTCATGTGCCTGTAGATCGCGGTCACCTTATCGAGACGTTGGTAGCTACACATCTTTTTGGGTACATATCCATTAGCTGGGTAACGGCTAGTTATGGTTGCGCCCTTACGGCGCCTCACTTTTGATAGAGCCGGAATGCCGGCCCAGTCAAAAGTAAGCAAAACGCTCTTGCCCAACCACTCGGTCCCTCGCCTAGGCTCGGCATGCCCGTAATCCGACATTGATTCGGCGGGCCGCCGCGAAGGGCCATCCCTGGCCCAGCGCGGCTAAACCGGCGTCCATGCCCTGCTTTTCAATCAAGAGCGCCCCACCGCCTCAATGTCGGCTTCCGGCCAGCGTGGTTTGACGGGGCGCTTAAGATCAAAAACAAAAGCGAACGAGGCGGCCTGATAGCCGACCTGTTCTTTAATTCGTTCGCGGTTTTTGGTGTGTCAGCTGTTTATTCGCTACCTGAACATCGCCATCGCGGGCAAGCGCGCTCCTACTGGGTGCGAGGTTTATGAGCGATTTTAACCGGCCTGCAACCTCTTCTGCGCCGGAGCCAACGCTATCGCGAGCAAGCTCACTCCTACAGTTGAAATGCAAACCCTGTTGGAGCGGGTGGGCGGCATTCCGACTTGCCCGCGAATCAGGCGCCTACCTGGTCTGGCAGGTTTACCGCGTCATCGTTCTTCGCGGGCAAGCCTCGCTCCAACGGATCGGGTGATCGTAGGAGCGCGCTTGCCCGCGATGGCGATGTCCAGGTAACGAATAAATAGCTGATACGAAAAAATCGCGAGCGAGTTGAAAAATAGGCCGGCTCTCAGGCCGCCTCACGCGCTTTTGATTTGGCTTTTGATCTTAGGCGCCCCGTTAAACCACGCTGGCCGAGCGCGGAGCTTGAACCGTGGGTAACCCGGCAGGACGCCGGGTTAGCCGCACTGGGCCAGGGATGGCCCTTTGCGGCGGCCCACGGTTGAAGGTCTGCGGGAGGGTACACCGAGCCTAAGCGAGGTGCCGAGTGGTGGGGCAAGGACCTTTTGGTTACTTTTGGCTGGGCCGGCATTCCGGGCTGTTTGCCAAAAGTGACCCGCTGTAAGAGCGGAACCGTAAGTGGCCATTACCGCAGAAATGGATATGTACCCAAAACAAAATGTGCAGACATCCATACCCAATGTCGACAAGCACCGCCCCCACAAGGGCCCAGCGCCAACTTCGCGAACACCACAACCCGACCAAAGCACAGCCCCACCCTTTCCTCCCCCGACTTTCACGACTAAGCTTGCCCGTTAGTGGACTGGCAAAGCTGGCCACAGGCCAAGTGAAAGGAAAGTGCCCGACATTCGTGCTTCGCAGACGCTGAATCGCAGGTAAAACAAGGCGTTCAGCCACTGCCAATGTCCGCCACTGACGTCCCAGTACTCACACGTCCTGTACCCTCCAGTAATTTTCTGTCCACTCGGACAGGTTTTTCCATTACGCTCCGCGTCGGAATATGCCTGGAACGGCCGCAGAAGACACTTCGACGAGCATTTATCCCATGCCCGTCGATGCCTGCGCCCCAGCTTCAAACTCTAATAAATATTCAAACCGTGGAACCTGACAATGAGCACAGCAATCGGTCCGACCGCTTATAACTATAAGGTGGTTCGCCAGTTCGCCATCATGACGGTGGTCTGGGGCATCCTCGGCATGGGGCTTGGCGTCTTCATCGCCGCGCAACTGGTGTGGCCGGACCTGAACATGGGTCTGGAATGGACGACCTTCGGCCGATTGCGACCGCTGCACACCAACCTGGTGATTTTCGCCTTCGGGGGCTGTGCGCTGTTTGGCACCTCTTATTACGTGGTGCAGCGCACCTGTCAGACCCGGTTGATCTCCGACGGCATGGCGGCGTTCACCTTCTGGGGCTGGCAAGCGGTGATTCTCAGTGCAGTGATCACGCTTCCGCTGGGTTACACCACCACCAAGGAATACGCCGAACTGGAATGGCCGATCGCTATTCTGCTGGCGATTGTCTGGATCACCTACGGCGCGGTGTTCTTCGGCACCATCGTCAAGCGCAAGACCAAGCACATCTATGTCGGCAACTGGTTCTACGGGGCCTTTATCGTGGTGACGGCGATGCTGCACATCGTCAACCACATGTCCTTGCCCGTCAGCCTGTTCAAATCCTATTCCGCCTACTCCGGCGCCACCGATGCGATGATCCAGTGGTGGTACGGGCACAACGCGGTGGGCTTTTTCCTGACCACGGGCTTCCTCGGCATGATGTATTACTTCGTGCCCAAGCAAGCCGAGCGGCCGATTTACTCGTATCGCCTGTCCATCGTGCATTTCTGGGCGCTGATCACCCTGTACATCTGGGCCGGTCCGCACCATTTGCACTACACCGCCCTGCCCGACTGGGCGCAATCGCTGGGCATGGTGATGTCGATCATTCTGCTGGCGCCCAGCTGGGGCGGGATGATCAACGGCATGATGACGCTGTCCGGCGCCTGGCATAAGTTGCGCACCGACCCGATTCTGCGATTCCTGGTGGTGTCCCTGGCGTTCTACGGCATGTCGACCTTCGAAGGTCCGATGATGGCCATTAAGACGGTCAACTCCTTGTCGCACTACACCGACTGGACCATCGGCCACGTTCACGCGGGCGCACTGGGCTGGGTGGCGATGATCTCCATCGGCGCGGTGTATCACATGATCCCGAAGGTCTTCGGTCGGCCGCAGATGCACAGCATTGGCCTGATCAACACCCACTTCTGGCTGGCGACCATCGGCACCGTGCTGTACATCGCTTCGATGTGGGTCAACGGCATCACCCAAGGCCTGATGTGGCGAGCGATCAACGACGACGGCACCCTGACGTATTCCTTCGTCGAAGCCCTGCAAGCCAGCCATCCGGGCTACATCGTGCGCATGGTCGGCGGCGCTTTCTTCGCCAGCGGCATGCTGTTCATGGCCTACAACGTGTGGCGCACCGTACGCGCATCCGATCCGGTTGAAGCTGAAGCCGCTGCCCAGATCGCTGCCGTTGGAGCCCACTGATGAAGCATGAAGTCGTTGAGAAGAACATTGGCCTGCTGGCTTTCTTCATGGTCATTGCCGTGAGCATCGGCGGCCTGACCCAGATCGTCCCGCTGTTTTTTCAGGACGTGACCAACAAGCCGGTTGAAGGCATGAAGCCACGCACTGCGCTGGAAGTAGAAGGCCGGGATGTGTACATCGCCAACGGTTGTGTCGGCTGCCACTCACAGATGATCCGCCCGTTCCGCGCAGAAACCGAACGTTACGGGCACTACTCGGTGGCGGGCGAAAGCGTCTGGGACCATCCATTCCTGTGGGGGTCCAAGCGTACCGGGCCGGATCTGGCGCGGGTCGGCGGCCGCTATTCGGATGACTGGCACCGCGCCCATTTGTACAACCCGCGCAACGTAGTGCCCGAGTCGAAAATGCCGGCTTATCCGTTCCTGGTCGAGAAGCGGCTGGACGGCAAGGAGACCGCGAAGAAGCTGCAGGTCCTGCGCACACTCGGCACGCCGTACACCGACGAAGACATCGCCGGTGCTCAGGACGCGGTCAAGGGCAAGACTGAAATGGATGCACTGGTGGCCTATCTGCAAGGCCTTGGCACCATCATTAAAAGCAAACGGTGATCTTGATGGATATCGGGATGATTCGTGGCCTTGGCACTCTGGTGGTGATGGTGGCCTTTATTGGTCTGGCGCTCTGGGTGTTCAGCCCCCGGCGCAAATCAGAATTTGACGACGCAACCTTGCTGCCCTTCGCGGACGATCCCGAAGCCATCAAGAAGGTCGAGCAGGAACAAGCTTCCAGGAGCGGCAAATGAGTATTTTTTGGAGTCTGTACGTCACCGTCCTGACCCTGGGCACCATCTTTGCCCTGACCTGGTTGTTGCTGTCGACCCGCAAAGGCCAGCGCGACGAAGCCACTGAAGAAACCGTCGGCCACTCCTTCGACGGCATTGAGGAATACGACAACCCGCTGCCCAAGTGGTGGTTCATGCTGTTTGTCGCCACCATCATCTTCGCCCTGGGCTATCTGGTGCTTTACCCCGGTCTGGGCAACTGGAAAGGCCTGTTGCCGGGCTACAGCTACATGGATAACGAGAAGAAAATCGAGTTTTCCAACGGCGAGCAGGGCTGGACCGGCGTGCACGAATGGGAAAAGGAAATGGCCCGTTCTGAGGCGCGATTCGGCCCGATCTTCGCCAAATTTGCATCAATGCCCATCGAAGAGGTAGCTAAAGATCCCCAGGCCCTGAAAATGGGTGGCCGCCTGTTCGCCTCCAATTGCTCGGTGTGTCACGGCTCCGATGCCAAGGGCGCTTATGGCTTCCCCAACCTGACCGATGCCGACTGGCGCTGGGGCGGCGAGCCGCAAACCATCAAGACCACCATCATGGGCGGCCGCCACGCAGTGATGCCTGCCTGGGCAGAAGTGGTCGGCGAACAAGGCGTGCGGGATGTAGCGGCTTATGTGGTGACCCAACTGGATGGCCGCAAGTTGCCGGAAGATGCCAAGGCTGATGTGGCCGCCGGGCAGAAGATCTTCGCCACCAACTGCGTCGCCTGCCACGGCCCACAAGGCAAAGGCACGCCGGCCATGGGCGCTCCAGACCTGACCCATCCTGGCGCATTTATCTACGGTTCCAGCTTCGCGCAATTGCAACAAACCATCCGCTACGGCCGCCAGGGTCAGATGCCAGCGCAGGAAGCGATTCAGGGTAACGACAAGGTGCATATCCTTGCGGCTTATGTTTACAGCTTGTCACATGGGGAGAAGCCAGAAGCGGCGGAATAAACCCCTGCCTGTAGGAGCTGCCGAAGGCTGCGAAAGCGGCGTGTCAGAAGAACACCATTCGCAGCCTTCGGCAGCTCCTACAGTTCATTGACCTACACAAAAACTGCCCCCCATCCACAAGTCAATTGACCCGGGTCACCACCTTCTACACTTGTTTACACTAGGATTCGCCGTGACCCCGGGCGGCATGCACTGACCGAGGCATTTTTCCACTGCCGTGGGACAACACCGATGAGCAACAACATTCCTGTAGTCAACGTCACGCCGCCACCTAAAAACGATAACCACACGGTCGATCTCTACGCCTCCCGTGAAAAAATCTACACCCGCGCCTTTACCGGGATATTCCGCAATTTGCGCATGCTCGGCGGCGCTCTGCTGTTCCTGATTTACTTCGGCACCGTCTGGCTGAACTGGGGCGGGCATCAGGCGGTTTGGTGGAACTTGCCGGAGCGCAAGTTCTACATCTTCGGCGCGACCTTCTGGCCGCAGGATTTCATTCTGCTATCCGGCATCCTGATCATCAGCGCCTTCGGCCTGTTCTTCATCACCGTTTACGCCGGACGCATCTGGTGCGGCTATACCTGCCCGCAAAGCGTCTGGACCTGGATTTTCATGTGGTGCGAAAAGGTCACCGAAGGCGATCGCAACCAGCGCATCAAGCTCGACAAAGCACCCATGAGCGCCAACAAGTTCGTGCGTAAATTTGCCAAGCACAGCCTGTGGTTGCTGATCGGTCTGGTCACCGGGCTGACCTTCGTTGGCTATTTCTCGCCCATTCGCGACCTGATCACTGAACTGGTCACCGGCCAGGCCGATGGCTGGGCGTATTTCTGGGTCGGTTTCTTCACCCTCGCCACCTACGGCAACGCGGGCTGGCTGCGCGAGCAGGTGTGCATTTACATGTGCCCCTATGCACGCTTCCAAAGCGTGATGTTCGACAAGGACACCCTGATCGTGTCCTACGACCCACGCCGTGGCGAAAAACGTGGCCCGCGTAAAAAGGATCTGGACTACAAGGCGCAAGGCTTGGGCGATTGCATCGACTGCACAATGTGCGTTCAGGTCTGCCCGACTGGTATCGATATCCGCGACGGCCTGCAAGTGGAGTGCATCGGTTGCGCCGCCTGCATCGACGCCTGCGACACCATCATGGACAAGATGAATTACCCTCGCGGCCTGATCAGCTACACCACCGAACACAACCTGTCCGGCCAGGTCACCAACAAGCTGCGCCCAAGGCTAATCGGTTATGCGCTGGTGTTGCTGCTGATGATCGGCCTGCTGGTTTCTGCATTTTTCATGCGCTCGCTGGTGGGTTTCGACGTCAGTAAGGACCGCGTTTTGTATCGGGAAAACGCCGAAGGCCGGATCGAGAACGTCTATAGCCTGAAGGTCATGAACAAGGATCAGGTCGACCATACCTATGTGCTGGACGCCACCGGTCTGCCTGACCTGAAACTACAGGGTCGTCGCGAATTCCGGGTGCCTGCCGGGGAAATCTTCAGCATGCCGGTGGAGCTTTCCATCGCTCCCGAGAAGCTACCGTCGAGTACCAACGAGGTGATCTTCATCCTCAAGGACGCCGACGGCGACAGTCATGCCGAAACCAAGAGCCGGTTCATCGGCCCTCAAGTTCGTTAAAGAGAGTGATCATGTCCGTCGCAACTGCGCAAAGCCCCTGGTACAAGCACCTCTGGCCATGGATCATCATCGGCATCCTGACCTGCTCGGTGACCTTGTCGCTGACCATGGTAACCATCGCCGTCAACAACCCGGACAACCTGGTCAACGACAACTATTACGAAGCGGGCAAAGGCATCAACCGCTCTCTGGACCGCGAACTGCTAGCCCAGACCCTGAAGCTCAAGGCCAGCGTGCACCTGGACGAGCTGACCGGCGAAGCCGACTTGCGCCTGAGCGGCAACAGCCGTCCGCAAAGCCTGGAACTGAACCTGATCTCACCGACTCAGCCGCAAAAGGATCGGCGGATCATGCTCACCCAAAGCAGCACCGAGCCAGGTCGTTACATCGGGCAATTGACTGACAAGGTCGAAGGCCGTCGCTTCGTGGAACTGCTGGGCATAGAGGGTGGGCAGACTTGGCGGCTGTTCGAAGAAGAACAGATCAGCCACGATAAAGACCTGGCCCTGGGTGATGAAGCGATTCAGGGTGCGGAAGATTTGAAAAAATGATGCCGTCACCCATTACCTGTAGGAGTTTGCCCGTCGGTGGGACGCCGCGCTTTCGCGCAGCAAACATGGGGCCCTGTAGGAGTGAGCTTGCTCGCGATCGGCTGCGAAGCAGTCGTGAAAAAAGCTGGATTCAACACCGCAGGAAAGCCGTTCCGGCTCTATCGCGAGCAAGCTCACTCCTACAGAAAAAGCTGTTCAATTCAGAAGGTTATTTTTTTGATGAGAGCGAACTTGTTCGCGAGAGGGCCTTATTGGTGCACCGAGCAGCCCGCTCTCGCCAACAAGTTGGCTCCTACAGGTGTTGCGCTGCGACCATAAAGACATGACCACCCCCACCCCCTGCTACCACTGCGCCCTGCCCGTCCCGGCAGGCAGCCGCTTCACTGCCGTCGTGCTCGGGGAAACCCGTGAGCTGTGCTGCCCGGGATGTCAGGCGGTGGCGGAGGCGATTGTGGCCGGTGGGCTGGAAAGTTATTACAGCCATCGCAGCGAAGCTTCGGCCAATCCAGAAACTCTGCCGGTGCAGCTGGTGGACGAACTGGCTCTGTATGACCGCCCCGATGTGCAGGCGCCTTTTGTCCGTCACGAAGGTGAGCTGTCGCAAACCACGTTGTTAATGGAAGGCATCAGCTGCGCGGCTTGCGGCTGGCTTATCGAAAAGCATTTGCGCAGTTTGCCCGCCATTGCTGAAGCCCGATTGAATCTGTCCAATCATCGCCTGCATGTGAGCTGGAACGACAGCCTGCTGCCCTTGAGCGCTGTCCTGGCGCAGCTGCGCAGCATCGGCTACGTCGCGCACCCTTATCAGGCCGACCGCGCCGCCGAAACCCTCGCCAATGAAAACCGTCTGGCCCTGCGCCAACTGGGCGTGGCAGGCCTGCTGTGGTTCCAGGCGATGATGGCGACCATGGCCACCTGGCCGGAATTCAACATCGACCTCAGCCCGGAGATGCACACCATCTTGCGCTGGGTCGCGCTGTTTCTGACAACACCCATCGTCTTTTACAGCTGTGCGCCGTTTTTTCGCGGGGCCCTGCGCGACTTGCGCACCCGCCATCTGACTATGGATGTTTCCGTGTCGCTGGCGATTGCCGGCGCCTACATTGCCGGGATCTGGACCGCGATCACTGGCAGCGGCGAGCTGTATTTCGACGCGGTGGGCATGTTTGCCCTGTTCCTGCTGGCCGGGCGTTATCTGGAGCGCCGGGCGCGAGAACGCACCGCTGCCGCCACCGCACAACTGGTCAACCTGCTACCCGCTTCATGCCTGCGGCTGGATCAGCATGGGCAAAGCACACGGATTCTGCTGGGCGAACTGCGTCTGAATGATCAGGTATTGGTTCAGCCCGGTTCGGTGATCCCGGCCGACGGGCGCATCACTGAAGGCCAGTCGAGCATTGATGAATCGCTGCTGACCGGCGAGTACCTACCCCAACGACGCAACCCTGGCGATGCGGTCACAGCAGGCACCTTGAACGTCGAGGGCGTGCTGACGGTTCAGGTGTTGGCGCTGGGCCATGACACGCGCCTGTCAGCCATCGTTCGGCTGCTGGAACGGGCTCAGAACGAGAAGCCTCGACTGGCGGAAATCGCCGACCGCGCCGCTCAATGGTTCTTGCTGGTTTCGCTGATTCTGGCAGCAGTCATCGGCATCGTCTGGTGGCAAATCGATTCTTCGCGGGCGTTCTGGATCGTGGTGGCCATGCTGGTCGCGACCTGCCCTTGCGCCCTGTCGCTGGCAACACCTACCGCGCTGACTGCGGCCACCGGCACCCTGCACAAACTTGGCCTGCTGCTGACCCGCGGCCATGTGCTGGAAGGCCTGAACCAGATCGACACGGTGATTTTCGACAAAACCGGCACCCTGACCGAGGGGCGTCTGGCCCTGCGCAGCGTGAAAACCCTCGGCACACTCAACGCCGACCGCTGCCTGAATCTGGCGGCGGCTCTGGAGAACCGCTCGGAACACCCCATCGCCAAGGCCTTCGGCCGCGCGCCAGTAGCTGCCGAAGACGTCATCAGCCAGCCGGGGCTGGGGCTTGAAGGTGTGGTGGATGGCCAACGCCTGCGCATTGGCCAACCTGCGTACGTCTGCGCCCTTAGCGCCAGCGACATTCCTCCCGCACCTGAGCAGCCAGGCCAGCATCTGTTGCTGGGCGATGCCAGCGGCCCATTGGCCTGGCTGATCCTTGATGACCGGCTGCGCACCGACGCTTATGAACTGCTGCAAGCCTGCAAGGCTCGGGGCTGGAAAACCCTACTGTTATCGGGCGACAGCTCACCCATGGTGGCCGAAGTCGCCAGGGAACTGGGCATCGACGAAGCCCGTGGCGGCCTGCATCCGGACGATAAACTGGCGGCCCTGCAAGCGCTGCATCGTCAGGGACGCAAGGTGTTGATGCTCGGTGACGGCGTCAACGACGTACCGGTTCTGGCCGCCGCCGACATCAGCATAGCCATGGGCTCGGCCACTGATCTGGCGAAAACCAGCGCTGACGCCGTGCTGCTGTCCAACCGCCTGCAAACCCTGGTCGACGCCTTTGGTCTGGCGCGGCGGACGCGGCGGGTAATCATCGAAAACCTGTTGTGGGCCGGGCTGTACAATGGCCTCATGCTGCCGTTCGCGGCGTTGGGTTGGGTAACCCCGATCTGGGCAGCGGTGGGCATGTCCATCAGCTCGTTGACCGTGGTCCTCAATGCCTTGCGCCTGACTCGCGTGCCGTCTACCACCATCGCCACTCGCCCGCCGCTTTCGGAGGCATTATGCCCGCGCTCTACATCATGATCCCCGCAGCGCTGCTGCTGGTCGGTGTGGCGATCTACATCTTTTTCTGGGCCGTGGACAGCGGCCAGTACGACGACATGGAAGGCCCGGCCCACAGCATCCTGTTCGATGACCAGGACCCCAAGCATCAGGCGGCGGTGGATGAAGTGGCGGGGAAGAAGAAAGATGAGCGTGATGTTTAGGCGCAACTCCGTTGGAGCGAGGCTTGCCCGCGAAGAGGCCGGTACATCCGCAACTTTTTTGGGCCCGATGAAACGCCTTCGCGGGCAAGCCTCGCTCCAACAAGACTTCGCAGTATCTATGACGGTCCTGTGGGAGCGGTGCTTGCCCGCGATGCAGACACCTTGGATATCAGGCCGACCGCGTCCAGGTTTATCGCGGGCAAGCACCGCTCCCACAGGGATCTCGATTCGTCTGGACATCCATGACTGACCTCCTCCCCTTATTAATCTCCGCCCTGATCCTCGGCCTGCTCGGCGGCGGGCATTGCCTGGGCATGTGCGGCGGCTTGATGGGGGCGCTGACCCTGGCGATCCCCAAGGAGCAACGCAACCGTCGCCTGCGCCTGCTGCTGGCCTACAACATGGGGCGCATCCTCAGTTACGCGACTGCCGGCCTGGTGATCGGGCTGGCGGGCTGGGCGGTAGCAAACAGCCCGGCGGCGATGTTCATGCGAGTGATTGCCGCGTTGCTGCTGATCACCATGGGCCTGTATCTGGCGGGCTGGTGGAGCGGCCTGACCCGAATCGAGCGTCTGGGTCGCGGCTTGTGGCGCTACATTCAACCGCTCGCCAACCGCCTGCTGCCGGTGTCGACCACCCCTCGCGCCCTGCTGCTGGGTGCGCTCTGGGGCTGGTTGCCCTGCGGTCTGGTCTACAGCACCCTGCTATGGTCGGCCAGCCAGGGCAACGCCATCGACAGCATGTTGCTGATGCTCGCGTTCGGCCTCGGGACCTGGCCAGTCCTGCTGGCCACCGGCATCGCCGCTGAACGCACTACCGCGCTGTTGCGCAAACGCGGCGTGCGTATGGCCGGCGGGCTGGCGGTGATCCTGTTCGGCCTCTGGACCCTGCCCGGCCTTCATCAACACTGGTTGATGGGCCATTGACCCACATCAACAGACGCAATACCCGGCTTCCCTAGACTGACCGCCACTGCCAGCCTATCCGGGGAACGCCAACATGCTCGACGCCATTCGTTGGGATTCTGATCTGATACGCCGCTACGATCTGGCGGGGCCACGCTACACGTCCTACCCAACTGCGGTGCAATTTCAGACACAGGTCGGAGCCTTTGACCTGCTCCACGCCCTGCGCGACAGCCGCAAGGCGGTGCGCCCGCTCTCGCTTTACGTGCACATCCCGTTCTGCGCGAACATTTGCTACTACTGCGCCTGCAACAAAGTCATTACCAAGGATCGCGGCCGCGCCCAGGCCTACCTGCAACGTCTGGAACACGAAATCCAGATGATCGCCTGCCATCTCGACCCCGGCCAGGTGGTGGAACAGCTGCACTTCGGCGGCGGCACACCGACTTTTCTCAGCCACGATGAACTGCGCCAACTGATGGCTCAGTTGCGCAAGCACTTCAATCTGCTGGACGACGATTCCGGCGACTACGGCATCGAAATAGACCCTCGGGAAGCGGACTGGTCGACCATGGGCCTGTTGCGTGAACTGGGTTTCAATCGGGTCAGCCTCGGCGTCCAGGACCTGGATCCGCAAGTGCAGCGCGCGGTGAATCGCCTGCAAAGTCTGGAAGAAACCCAGGCGATCATCGAAGCCGCCCACACGTTGCAGTTTCGCTCGGTCAACATCGACCTGATCTACGGACTGCCAAAGCAGACTCCGGAAGCTTTCGCCCACACGGTGGATGAAATCATCGCGCTACAACCGGACCGCTTGTCGGTGTTCAACTACGCCCACTTGCCGGAACGCTTCATGCCCCAGCGACGCATCGACAGCGCGGACCTGCCCGCGCCGGAAGCCAAGCTGCTGATGCTCGAACGCACCATTGAGCAACTGACCCAGGCCGGTTATCGCTACATCGGCATGGATCACTTCGCCTTGCCCGATGACGAACTGGCGATAGCCCAGGAAGAATTGACCCTGCAGCGCAACTTTCAGGGTTACACCACCCATGGGCACTGCGACCTGATTGGCCTGGGGGTGTCGGCCATCAGTCAGGTCGGCGACTTGTACAGCCAGAACAGCAGCGACCTGAGCGACTACCAGGGCTTGCTGGGCAGCGATCAACTGGCCACCAAACGCGGTCTTGTATGCAACACGGACGACCGGGTGCGACGGGCAGTCATTCAGCAACTGATCTGTCATTTCAGTCTGGATTTCGCCGCCATTGAGGCAGCGTTCGCAATTGATTTCCGCGCTTATTTCAGCGAGCAGTGGCCGCAACTGGCACGCATGGCCAGCGATGGGCTGATCGAGCTGGATGCTCAGGGGATTCGGGTGTCACCCGCCGGGCGGCTACTGGTGCGCTCGATCTGCATGGTATTTGACGCGCACCTGACGCAGCACAATCGCGAGCGTTTTTCACGGGTGATCTGAATGCGCAGATTACATCTTGGCCAGCACCAGCATGCTGGCTTTGGCCTTGTCTGCGGACGGCAAACCGTTCATGGCCGAAGCAAGGTCACGGCTTGAGTCGCTAATCTGCCGTTGATAAATCCCGGAAACCGTCTGCAACGCTGACAGCTTGGCCAGACGCATCTCGGTGGATAGCGATTTATCGTTGGTGGTCGCTTGCAGCTGATCATTCATTTGCTGCAAGTTTTTCTGGGACTGGCGCACCGAGGTCAGAATCTTCTGCACCGTGTCCGGCAAACCGCTTTCCTTGATGTCGGAATTAGACGAGCCAGCCAACGCAGCCCGAGCCAGACCCGCCGCTGACAGGCTGACCTGCGAGCTCTGACTGTTGTTGGTGCCTGCGGCGCCTTGAGAGGCTGACTTATCAGCAGCGCTTTTCTGCGCGGCAGCGTTGGCCGTCAAAAAAGCCCGGCTGATGGCAGTGAGACTGGGTGACCACATGAGCGGCGACCTCTTCAGGAAGGGATGGTTACAAAGTTGTTATCGACCGACATCAGTAAAACTTGATTGCACGGATTGTTTATGCGGCTGGCAAGAAGCCTTGTGAGTGGGTTACCCTTATAACTTATGTGTGTTTACCACAAGGAATGTCAGTAATGTCCGAGCCAGTCAAGTTGCGCGCTCACACCCAAGCCCACTGCAAGGATTGCAGCCTGGCGCCACTGTGCCTGCCCCTCTCCTTGAACCTCGAAGACATGGACGCCCTGGACCAGATCGTCAAACGCGGTCGTCCGTTGAAAAAAGGCGAATTCCTGTTCCGCCAGGGCGACACCTTCGCCTCGGTGTATGCCGTTCGTTCCGGGGCGTTGAAGACCTTCAACATCAGCGATGGCGGCGAAGAACAGCTCACCGGCTTCCACCTGCCCAGCGAACTGGTAGGCATGTCGGGCATGGACTCTGAGGCTTACCCGGTGTCGGCCCAGGCGCTGGAAACCACTTCAGTCTGTGAAATCCCTTTCGAGCGGCTGGACGAGCTGTCTGTGCAACTGCCACAGTTGCGCCGCCAGTTGATGCGCGTGATGAGCCGGGAAATCCGCGATGACCAGCAAATGATGCTGCTGTTGTCGAAGAAAACCGCCGACGAGCGAATCGCCACGTTCCTGGTCAATCTGTCGGCGCGTTTCCGTGCTCGCGGGTTTTCCGCCAATCAGTTCCGCCTGAGCATGTCGCGCAACGAAATCGGCAATCATTTGGGGCTGGCAGTTGAAACGGTGTCCCGAGTGTTTACCCGTTTCCAGCAGAACAACCTGATCTCGGCGGAGGGCAAGGAGATCCAGATCCTCGATCCAATCCAGCTGTGCGCCCTGGCGGGCGGCGCTATCGAAAGCTGAGAGTGCGCAGCAGCGCAGAGGCCTTTAGACTAACGTTCAAATGCCTCCAGCTCTGGATCCCTCTCTCATGATTGCTGATGAACACACCCTCAAAGCCCTGATCCGCCCGGTGGTGGACTTTCCCAAGCCGGGCGTCATTTTTCGTGACATCACGCCGCTGTTTCAATCGCCCAAGGCCACACGTCTGGTGATGGACAGTTTCGTCCAGCGTTATATCGAGGCAGATTTCAGCCACATCGGCGTGATGGATGCCCGGGGTTTTCTGATCGGCTCGATCGTAGCCTATGAACTGAACAAGCCGCTGATCCTGTTCCGCAAACAAGGCAAACTGCCCGCTGACGTGCTGTCGGAGGCGTATTCGACCGAATATGGTCAGGCGTTTCTGGAAGTCCACGCAGACAGCCTGTGCGATGGCGATTCGGTGGTGATGTTCGATGATTTGATCGCCACCGGCGGCACCTTGATTGCCGCCGCCAACCTGATCCGCCGCATGGGCGCAAAGATCCACGAAGCCGCCGCCATCATCGACCTGCCGGAACTGGGCGGCTCAAAACGCCTGCAAGACCTGCAAATCCCGACGTTCTGTTTGACCAGTTTTGGGTTGACGGAGTAGCGATATACCTTTGTAGGAGCTGCCGAAGGCTGCGAAAGCAATTGACCTGATACACCGCGATTCGCAGCCTTCGGCAGCTCCTACAGGGCACGCGTCAGCTATCACAACGCTATCGGCTTACGCCCCGCAAACGAATGCGCCAGGGTGCCGCCGTCCACCAGCTCCAGCTCGCCACCCAGCGGTACGCCATGGGCGATGCGTGAGGTGATCAGGCCTTTGTTGTTCAGCAACTGAGCGATGTAGTGCGCAGTGGCTTCGCCTTCGACGGTCGGGTTGGTGGCCAGGATGATTTCGGTAAAAGTGCCCTGGCTGTTGATCCGCTCCAGCAACTGCGGAATGCCGATGGCTTCCGGGCCAAGCCCGTCCAGCGGCGACAGATGCCCTTTGAGCACGAAGTAACGACCGCGATAGCCAGTCTGTTCCACGGCGTAGACATCCATCGGCCCTTCCACCACGCATAACAGCGTGTCGTCACGACGCACGTCCGAGCACTGCGGGCAAAGATCCTCTTCTGTCAGGGTGCGACACAAACGACAGTGGCCCACCCCTTCCATGGCCTGGCTCAAGGCCAGCGCCAGCCGCGAACCGCCGCTGCGATCACGCTCCAGCAGTTGCAGCGCCATGCGTTGCGCGGTTTTCTGACCCACGCCCGGCAAGGTACGCAGAGCATCGATCAATTGGCGAATCAGTGGGCTGAAGCTCATGGAGAAAGGTCCGACAAAAACACAAGACGCGGTTTATACCCGCGCCCTGCGTCCAGCGTCAATTCAAGGTGTGTCGGTGCATCACATTATTGCGACACACGGACAACCAGCTTGCCGAAGTTGTGGCCTTCGAGCATCCCGATGAAGGCCTCGGGGGCGTTTTCCAGCCCTTCCACCATGTCCTCGCGGAATGTGATCTTGCCTTCGGTCACCAGCGGCGTCATTTCGGTCATGAACTCGTCACGACGATGGCCGTAGGCCTCAAACACAATGAAACCCTGCATGCTCATGCGCTTGGTCAGCATCGTGCGCATCAGCAACGGCAGGTGATTCGGCCCTTCAGGTTGGCCTTGGGCGTTGTACTGCGCGATCAGACCGCAGACCGGGATGCGTGCGCCTGCGTTGAGCAGTGGCAACACCGCATCAAACACCTTGCCGCCCACCAGTTCGAAGTAGATATCGATGCCATTGCCACAGGCCGCGGCGAGTTCTTCGGCAAACTTATCGCTTTTGTGATCGATGCATTCATCGAAGCCCAGCTCGTCGATAACATAACGGCACTTGTCAGGCCCGCCAGCGATCCCCACGACACGCAGGCCATTCAATTTCGCCACCTGCCCGACCACAGAGCCCACAGCGCCCGAGGCGGCGGCAACCACAAGGGTTTCCCCCGTTGTTGGCTTGCCAATGTCCATCAGGCCCATATAGGCGGTCATACCCGGCATACCCAGCACGCCGACGGCCATGGATTCACTGGGCAGGTCTTTGGGCACCGACTGCAGTGCAGAGCCATCGTTGACGCTGTGGGTCTGCCAGCCGGTCTGGCCGACGACCAGGTCACCAACCTTGAAACGCGAATTGCGCGACTGCTCGACGATGCTCACCGCACCGCCTTCCATCACGTCGTCAATCTGCACCGGGTCGGCGTAGGACGGCGCATCACTCATCCGTCCACGCATGTAGGGGTCAAGCGAGAGGTACAGGGTTCGTAGCTGAACCTGGCCTTCCTGTAAATCCGGCAATGCCTCGCGCTCAAGACGGAAATTTTCCGGAGTCGGCGCGCCAGCAGGACGGGAAGCCAGAACGATGCGTTGGTTGAGAATCAATTCTTGGGTCATCAAAACGGTTCCTTGGATCTACGAGTATGTAGAGCAGACCGTCTTGCGGCTGGGGCGTTCGGTTGGATGCAAATGGAGGCCTGTGGGAGATTCTATGTTGGCCTGCAATGCATATCTGTTGTGGGACCGGCTTTAGCCGGGAAGACGGTATTTCAGGCGATCAATCTAGGGCGGGTGTACCGGCCTCTTCCCGGCTGAAGCCGGTCCCACATAGAAACGCAGTCGTCTGGGGGAGCCGAGCTTGCTCGCGAAGAACCATGACGCGGTGTGCCTGACAGACCGAGGCGCCTGAACCGCGGGCAAGCACCGCTCCCGCAGCAGACCGCATTTCCATGTGGGACCGGCTTTAGCCGGGAAGAGGCCGGAATATTCTCTGCATATGCCTCGTCAGAAATACCGCCTTCCCGGCTAAAGCCGGTCCCACAAAAATGTGTTTTGCAGGCAGCTGGACGCGATGTTCCTGTAGAGAAGCCCCTATCCACACAAACAAAAATGCCAGGCACTCAGGCCTGGCATTTTTGATCAGCGGCTTCGCTTAGAACGGCATTTTCATGCCTGGCGGCAACTGCATGCCGGCGGTCATGCTGGCGGTTTTTTCCTGGCTGGCCTGTTCGATCTTGCGCACGGCGTCGTTGACGGCGGCGGCGATCAGGTCTTCCAGCACTTCCTTGTCTTCCTGCATCAGGCTGTCATCCAGATTGATGCGTTTGACGTCATGACGACCGGTCATTACCACGCTGACCAGGCCTGCGCCCGATTTGCCGGTCACTTCGGCATTGGCCAGTTCTTCCTGCATCTTGGCCATTTTTTCCTGCATTTGCTGAGCCTGTTTCATCAGGCCTGCCATGCCACCTTTCATCATGGGATATCTCCTCGAAAGTTGATTGTTTTGCCTGGCGCGACCCGACTGGCGTCGCGCCGTCAGTTAATGAGTTTGAGCGACCGGGGCGTCCACGGGCTTAATCGTATCCTCCCGGATCACTGCGCCAAACTGTTGCAGCATCTGCTGGATGAACGGATCAGCATGAATCGACGCTTCAGCCTGCAGCTGCCGCTCGGCCCGCAGCCGCGAGGCCGCTTGCGCCGGGGTTTCCTGCTCAGGTTTGATCAGCTCGATACTCAGGTTGATCGTGCGCCCGGTGAATTGGTTCAAGGCATCGTTGATACGGCGCTGCTGGGTCGAATTGAACAGCGCGCTGTGCCCAGGATCAAGGTGCAGCAACCAGGCGTCGCCCTGCATGGAAATCAGGGTGCAGTTGGAAGCGATGCTGCTGGTCATGCCCGAGATCGGCAGTTTGGTGAACATGTCCAGCCACTCTGCCGCCAGACCGGTGGCCGGCTTGGAAGCAGGAGCCGGTTCAGCCTCCACCGCTTCGGTCACGCTTTCGTGGGCCAGCTCATCCAGGTAGCTGTAGGACGCAGGATCGATATCCACATCCGGCTCGACATAATCGTCATCCGGTGGCGGCTCGTCGTCGCGGTCCATGGGCGCAGGCACATAGGCGGCGTCGGGAACACGCTCAAGCATGGCAGGCGTTACAACCTGCTCAGGCTCTGATTCAGCTGCAAGCGACTCGACCTCAGGCGCGTCGGGCACCGGGCTGGCAGGCGCCGGGGTCGGCATGGGCGTGAGATCGGGTTGCTCGGCCACCGTGTCGAGCACCGGCTCAGGCGCGGGCTCCACGACAGGTTCGGGTTCAGACTCGGGCTCGGCATCGACAACCGGCGGCAACGGTGCGGGTTCGTTCCACGGCAGGTCCACTTCTGCAACCGGCTCAGGTGCTGGCGCTACAGGTGCGGGCGCCGCTTCAACAACCGGAGCAACCGGTGCCGGAGCAATGACCGGTGCAACTGCTGTCACACCGGCCACTTGTTTCGGGGAATCAACCGTGGCCGGGTTGATTCCCACTGTCTTTAGCGGCTGCCTCGGGGCATCGCTGCTGTCGGCGGGACGAAACGCCAGCATACGCAACAGGACCATCTCGAAACCGCCACGGGGATCAGGCGCCAGTGGCAAGTCGCGACGCCCGATCAAACCCATCTGGTAATAGAACTGCACGTCTTCGGCAGGCAAGGCCTGGGCCAGCGCCAATACCCGATCACGATCGCCATGACCATTGTCGACACCCTCGGGCAGCGCCTGGGCAATCGCCACGCGATGCAGCACGTTGAGGATTTCCGACAGCACACCGTTCCAGTCCGGCCCCTGCTCTGCCAGATGACGCACCGCTTCCAGCAGACTGCGGGCATCGCCATCAATCAGCGCAGTAAGGACGTCGAACACCTGACCGTGGTCCAGGGTGCCGAGCATGGCCCGCACATCGGCGGCCATGACTTTACCTTCACCAAAAGCAATCGCCTGATCGGTCAGGCTCATGGCATCACGCATCGAACCATCGGCGGCGCGGCCCAGCAACCACAGTGCGTCGTCTTCGAACGGTACGTTTTCGACGCCCAGCACGTGGGTCAAATGCTCGACCACCCGCTCCGGGGTCATGTTCTTGAGTGAGAACTGCAGGCAGCGGGACAGAATCGTCGCCGGCAGCTTCTGCGGATCAGTGGTGGCCAGGATGAACTTGACGTAAGGCGGCGGCTCTTCGAGGGTCTTGAGCAAGGCGTTGAACGAGTGGCTGGAAAGCATGTGCACTTCGTCGATCAGGTAGACCTTGAAGCGCCCGCGACTCGGGGCGTATTGCACGTTATCCAGCAGCTCGCGGGTGTCTTCGACCTTGGTGCGGCTCGCGGCGTCGATTTCGATCAGGTCAACAAAACGGCCTTCGTCGATCTCGCGGCACACCGAGCAGGTGCCGCAGGGCGTCGAAGTGATCCCGGTTTCGCAGTTCAGGCACTTGGCGATAATCCGCGCAATCGTGGTTTTACCGACACCGCGGGTGCCGGTGAACAGATAGGCATGGTGCAGGCGCTGGCTGTCCAAGGCGTTGATCAGGGCCTTCAACACATGCGTCTGGCCGACCATTTCGCGGAACGAGCGCGGACGCCATTTACGTGCAAGAACCTGATAACTCATCGAAAACCGTCGCAACTGGGAAGCGGAAGACCGCTAATGCTAGCGGAGCAGGGGCAAAATTGCATCTGGTGTACTGGTCTATTCTGTCTAAGCTATGCAAATGAATGTAAGGGCATGCCGTATTCGGGTCTTTAGGGGCTTTATTGAAGCTCGTTGTTGGGGGACTCATGCGTCGAAGCCAGATTGCATTGATAGTGTTACTGCTCTTTAACCAACCCAGCTGGGCAGCCGAACCGCCACTGAGGTTTTCCGTCGCTGAAAGCTGGTCGATGCCACTGATCCAGCTGGACGATTATCAGCCCACTTCAGGGATTCTGTTCGACATCATGCAGAGCCTTTCGCGTCAGGTGGGCATGCGAGCTGAATTTCATGTACTGCCCCGCCTGCGTGTGCAAGCGGCGCTGGAGCGTGGCGAAGTGGATATCCGCTGCTACGCGGCGCAAGCCTGGGTGCCGAACCTGTCAGGCGACTACTTCTGGAGCCTGCCGATTCTGTACCAGCGCGACTTGCTGATCGCCTCCGCGCAGACAGCCGCCGGCCCCTACCCCGAGCAGTTCAGCAACGAAACGGTCGGCACCGTGCTCGGCTACAACTACCCTGATTTGCAACACCTGTTCGACAACCATCAATTGGTCCGTGAGGACGCTCGCAGCCAGGAGCAGACCCTGCGCAAGCTGGCTGCCGGGCGTTACAACTATGCCGTCTCCAGCCAACTGGTGCTGGACTGGGTGAATCGCGACCTGCCCGCCAGCCAGCGTCTGAAAGTTATCTCGCTGGTCAGCGAACAGCCTGCCGGCTGCATTCTGCGCACACTGGTGCGCATGAGGGTTTCAGGTGAAATACAGCAAATCATTGATCGCTATACCGCGCCTCGCATCTGAGGCTCCTCTCTATTCACGAGATGAAAAGGCAGAAACTCTGTTTCCCCTGCTTGTCGCAAAGCCGTCACAAAGCGCGCCTATTCTCGCCTGAAATCTTTAGTAACACTTAATCAGGCGAGTGACTTTTCCATGAGCGATAAACCAGACGACGCATCGCAGACCGATCCCAGCCGAAGGCGTTTTCTGGGTGGCATGGCGGCACTCGGCGCAGGCATGACCCTCAGCGGTATCGTCACGGCTCAGGACAAACCTTCTACAGCGCCCGTCGCTGCCTTGACCGGCGCAGCGCTGGATAAAGCCTTGCGCGATAACGTCAAAACCGTCGTGGTGATTTACGCCGAAAACCGCAGCTTCAATAACCTGTTCGGCAGCTTCCCCGGCGTGGAAAAGCCGTTGGCCTCCCTCAAGCCTGCCGACTACCAGCAGCGCGACCGCGACGGCAAACTGCTGGATACGCTACCGCCCGCCTGGGGAGGTGTTTTGCAGGTCGGGCCGCAAACCGTTGATGGCGTGAGTTACCCCGCCGGTGGCCAGTTTCAGGAAAACCTGTCTAACGCGCCCTTCCCGCTCAAAGGCCTGAACGGCGAAGACTTGCCCCTGAGCCTGGTGACTCGCGATCTGTGGCATGTGTTCTATCAGAACCAGATGCAGATCAACGGCGGCAAGAATGACCGCTTTGTCGCCTGGGCCGATGCGGGTGGACTGCCGATGGGTTATTACGCCCAGAGCCAGTATTCGTTGCGTCTGTGGGATGTCGCCAAGGAATTCGTGCTCTGCGACAACTTCTTCCAGGGAGCCTTTGGCGGTTCGTTTCTCAACCACCACTACCTGATCGCCGCGACAGCTCCGATCTATCCGAACGCGCAGACGTCCGCTGCCAAATCGCAGATCGCCACGCTGGAGAGTGACAATCCTCATGATCCGCGCCTCAAGCCCCTGGAAAAATCGCCAGCCAGCGCCATGACCGGCCCGCCGCAGTTCGGCCCCAGCGCGCTCACACCCGATGGCTTTGCCGTGAATACCCTTGCCCCGCCCTACTGGCCAACCTGGCTGCGTGACCCGGAGAAACCGGACTACTCCAAGCCGGACCTGCCCAATGTGCTGGTGCCACAAACCCATGAGCACATTGGCGACAAGCTGTCGAAGAACAACGTCGACTGGGCCTGGTATGCCGGGGCATGGCAAGTCACCCTCGACCAGTTCAAGGACTCTACCGGGATCCCGAAAATCCCCAACTTTCAGTACCACCATCAGCCATTCAACTACTTCGTCCAGCAAGGCCCGGAGAACCCCAAGGAGCGCAACAAGCGCCTGCGCGACGGCGGACTGGGGGATGAAGCCAGTACCAATAAGTTCCTCGCTGACGCCGAAGCGGGCAAGTTACCCGCTGTCACCTTCTACAAGCCCCAGGGCAATCTGAACATGCACGCCGGTTACGCTGACGTCGCGGCGGGCGACCGCCACATCGACCGTGCCATCAAGGTGCTGCGCAACAGCCCGCAATGGGAAAACATGGTGGTGGTCATTACCGTCGATGAAAACGGCGGTTGGTGGGACCATGTCGCGCCACCCAAGGGTGATCGTTGGGGTCCGGGCACGCGCATTCCGGCGTTGGTGGTTTCGCCGTTCGCCCGCAAAGGCAGCGTCGATCACACGATTTACGACACCGCGTCGATCCTGCGTCTGATCACCCGGGTGCATAACCTGGAAAAGCTCGACGGCCTCAAAGAGCGAGACAACGCCATGCTGGCTCGCGGGCAGCAGCCCATGGGTGACCTGACCAATGCGCTGCAGTTTTCCGTGTAATCCGTAAAAACGACGTCGGCCGCCATACCAGGCGGCCGGCTTCAGAACTCAGCCGAATATATGTCTTTTCCGTAGTCGCAGTGACTGCAACGGGTCCTTCGAGGCGCTCCATAGATAGGCGAATTTTATGTCACGTTACCCCAGGAACTTGGTAACAGGCTCAATGCCTGGGGTGACATCCTGTTCAGTTACAGTTGCCCTGTCCTCAGGAAGTAATGACATAGATACATTATCAATATCCATCGCGTAATAACCATAGGTATTTATCCAGACCTGACCCGCGCCACCCTCCATGCGTTTCAGCACAAACCCCTTAAGCTCCTGCCACTCTCCAGATTTAACCTCGTCATCATACAACTCTATTCTTAGCCCGATATGCGCGCCTGGAGTATTATTATTTAAAATCACCTGAAGACCCATCATTTTCCTCGAGCCTACGGCGCCTCCAGAACGCATGGAAATACTGAATCGGTATGGGCGTCCGACTTCAATACCAAGAATATCTTTCCTGAACTGTACTCCGTTGTATGCATAGGGCTCATCAGTACCTATATAGTAGTTATCCCCCTCTGTCTTGATATGGACGTCACCGAAAGCCTCTACGTCCCACCCTTTGAAATCACCATTAGTAAAATCGAGAAACACCCTATCGCGATCATTGACGTCCTTGACTTTTTTCACACCCACCTCCAGAAAGGCAAACGATGAACTACACCGCAGCGCTGACGCTAACTATAACGATGAAAAACATGAGCCATCACCGCTCTCCCACAGACTTATACAACTTCCTTAAAGCACTGTGTGCCGCGCTCTTTTAAGCTAGCACATGAAAATTTGCGATTCATATTTTTTGGCTATACCCAACGGGCACGATAAAAATGGATGCTATATACCTGACGCTACTTGAATATAAAACTGCAGACTTGACTAAAAAAAACATCGACATGTTGCGCCCCCTCGTCCGATACACCTCAATCACAGGGCAAAAGAACGCAAAACATGAATGGATAGTCGCTAAAAATCATCCCTGATAAAACCGACATATCGTGGCCATCGCTTGAAGCCGGAGATTGCCTGCCAAGGCAACGGCTGGCGACTCAGCCCGCCAGCACCACCTGATCGCGGCCCTGCCGTTTGCCCTGATACAACCCTTGATCAGTTCGGCGCAGGGCACTTTCAAAACTCTCATCTTGACGGATCTGACTGACCGCCAGCGTGGCCGTGACCGTGAAGGGCGAACGCTCGGTCTTGCCTGCAGTCTCGCGAATCCCCAGCAGGATCCGCTCGGCAACCGCAAGCGCGGCGTGCTCTGAAGTGTCGGGCATCAGCACCAGAAACTCCTCACCTCCCCATCGCGATGCCACATCGGTGACGCGCACGTTACTGCTGATCGCCTTGGCGACACGCTGCAGTATCACGTCTCCCCGATCGTGACCCAAGCGGTCGTTGATCTGCTTGAAATGATCGATATCCAGCAGAATGATCGCCGAATTCGCCGAACCAGCCAGTTGGTCAACTCCTTCGATAATTCGGCGTCGGGTGTAAAGATTGGTCAGGCTGTCGCGGCTTGCCATGTGAAACAGGCTGAGCTGCATGGAACGGGTGAAGCGCACCGACAAGGCCGTGCCATGCACCAGCAACGCCGTGGCGGCAGCCACGTTCACGATACCGAAAGCCTCGCGCAGCGGCGCAGCCACACCTGAATCCAGCCCCATCCGCTCACGCATGACATAGCCCCACACCGCCACCGTGATAATCGTCAGATTGAGCGCAACTCGCAGTCTGCGCCGGTCCTGAAAACTGAACGCGATGACCGGAATCAGGCAATAGAGGTAAAAGTGAAAGTTGCTATTCCAGCCAAGCACCCAGCTGGCCAGCACCGCATGAAGAATAATCTCCCCGCTCATAAACATCCCGGCAACGCTGTAACGCTCCATGCGGATTGCTTTGAGACATAGCACATAGACCCCAATGCTGAACGCATTGGCGACCGCCAGCAAAGGCAACTGCAGCAATAGAAAGAGGATGAACAACACCACGTGAATGCCGAATGCGATCTGCACAACAGGCACAATGTGCCGCCAGAAGTGCGCCGTGGCTTCGCGCAACAAGTGAGCGCGATCACTGGCGGAGAGAACGTTCATCGACAAGTCTCGTGGGGGTCGGTAGTAGGCTGGAATACAGCGCAGCTGGAGGTTCAGATGATCCTTCAGTATCGGCAGCAAACGACCGAAGATCAGGCCGGTGGTCAGAGCCGCCGGGGTTGGACAACGGCGGGCGGGATATGATCGCAGCCTCTGCAAGAAGACTGCCGTGCAGGAGCTCACGAGCGAAGCGAGGCAGCAATAGCGACCTGTCTGATACACCGCAATCGCGGGCCTCGTAACCTCGGTGCGCTCCTACAGGACCGAGAAACCTGTAGGAGCTGCCGAAGGCTGCGAATGGCGGCGGGTCAGACACACTGTCTTCGCAGCCTGCGGCAGCTCCTACAGTGACCCGACATGCATCTGTTGGGCATCGGCAATAAGCGCCAGCAAATCCGTGGAGCCCACATCAGCCCCCGCCTGGCTGAGCAACGTGGTGGCTTGCCCGCGGTGGTGGGTCTGGTGGTTGAAGAAGTGGATCAACAATCCGTAGAAATCGCGCTGGGCCTTGATGCCAGCGGTGTTGGCGTAGTGCAGCGTCACATCCAGATCAGCTTCGCGCAGCTCGGATGTCCACTCGACGATTGCTTTATCGAGGAATTGGCGTTGCGCCACTAGCTCGTCGAGATCACTGAAAATTTGCTGACTCAAGGCTTGAGGGTTCGCGAGTCCGCGAATCGACTCAAGGGTTTTAAACCCTGCGGGGTGCGCCGAAAATCGCTTGAGCCAGATGATGTCGGCAACGACCAGATGATTCAGCGTCCCAAGAATCGACCCGAAAAACGCCTTGCGGTCCGCACTCAGTTCTTGCGCAGGCAACGTGGCCGCTGCGGCGCAGAGCTTTTCGTTCATCCACTGGTTGTAGGTCGCCATCAGGCTGAGGTGGTCGAGGCGGGTCACGAATGGTCTGCCATAGAGGAATCAGACGGGGAAATTAGTCCTCGCCGGAAGATTTGTCGATGCCTGAAGAGCTATTCAACAAACACACTGCTGTTCGCAGCCTGCGGCAGCTCCTACTCATATGGAACTGGCGGTAGCTATGTAACGCAGTACAAAGGGCACCCGATGCTAGCTTGGAAACCCAATCAATGCAGCAAAGGAAACTGCGCATGTACAGCATCGACTACAACACGTACCGCTCAATCAAAGGCTTCAACCGCCGGACCCGCTTCCTGGTTCTGCACTACACCGCCGTCAACTTCAAAGGCTCCGTCGCTGCCCTGACCGGCCCATCGGTGAGCGCACATTATCTGGTCCCGGACCCGACCGACCCCACCTACATTGCGGCCGGGTTCAAAGAGCTGCGGATTTTCAATCTGGTAGACGAAAGTGAACGGGCCTGGCATGCCGGCATCAGCGCCTGGGCAAAACGCTACAACCTGAATGACACGGCCATCGGGGTCGAGATCGTTTATCTGGCGACCGAGGATAAAGGGGTCTTTACGTTCCCACCCTACAACCCAATACAAATCCAGGCGGTCAAGGAGCTGGCTGCAAATATCATCCAACGTTATCCGGATATCACACCCACCCATGTGGTCGGGCACAGCGATATTGCCATCGGCAGAAAAAGCGACCCTGGCGCGGCCTTCCCCTGGAAAGATCTCTACGATGCAGGCGTTGGGGCCTGGTACGACGAAGCGACCAAACAGCGCTACCAGCAACAGTTCAGCGGCGGGCTGCCAGGTAAGGCTGATATCGTCGCCAGGCTGGGCCAGTATGGCTATGACCCGAAGCCGGCATCCACTGAGATGGGATACAAAAATCTGCTACGGGCATTTCAGCTGCATTTCCGCCCGCAAAAGTACGATGGCGTGCTGGATGCTGAAACCGCGGCGATTTTGTATTCGCTATTGGAGAAGTACTTTCCGACAAAGACGGCCTAGCATCGACAGGTCCGGCCTGAGACGCATACAGCTACGATGGGATTTTTGACTGCGAGCTCGTGAGAAATCGAGTTTTAGATGGAGGCAACCCCACCAGCCACACCCCGGCACACAATGTTCCCGCTGTGGCTGCTTCCTTCCGGATCTGACCAGGTTCACGGGTAATCGTTGCGGGGGGACCGATGGGGTCACCATAACGACACTCGCCTCTCGGCAAGCCGCGCCATTGTACCGGTCTTGCGCGAAGTTACAACCCGTAACCCAGGATAAAAAATTCGATAGGGCTCAAGCACTTGTGTGGCGGGACCAGCGACGTGTTTAGGCCGAGCGCACGCTGCAAACACTCGCCATAATGCGTCTTTGCTACATTTCCTGTCAGACGGTGCCTTTTCACAGTGAAGAAAACTCAGGTCGTAAATTACCCAACCCTGACGGCGGCTCAGCGAGAGCAGCTTGATCAGCTGGAAATTCTGCCCGAGCAGCTGCCCTTCTCGGGGGATATCTACTGCGCACTGAACACGCTGCTGGTTCGGCCAACGGCTGATATCGAAGGATTCGTTCTGCTGCTGGACGATCAGCCGGTAGGATTTTTCATGCTCAAACGTGGGGCTTTTCTGCCTCAGTGGGCGGCAGAGGGTTCAGCGACACTGCATGCCTTGCAGATTGATCGACGGGTGCAAGGTCAGGGTTTGGGCAAGGCTTTTCTACAGGGCCTGCCAGAAGCTGTTGAGAAAACATGGCCAGATATTAAACAGCTTATGCTCTCGGTGGATGCTGAAAACCTGCCAGCGCTTAATCTGTATATCAGTCAGGGCTGGATTGATACCGGTGAGGCTTACAAGGGCAGGATTGGATATGAACGGCGGTTAGTCTTAACAATTTAACCCCCAACTACGCCCGCCCTGTAAGAGCTGCCGAAGGCTGCGAAGGCGGCCTGTCAATAATTCCGTCTTCGCAGCCTTCGGCAGCTCCTACAGAAATAACTAACCTGCGTTAACTTTGTTTAACACACACTTCCGTACCGCGCCCTCCTGGTCGTTGACCGTTTTTGGCGGTGCGCATGTATTCAGGGGCGTAGTAGGACTTGCGAATAGTGGTGGTGTATTTCCCGGCGGTGTCTTGATCGTGGGACACCACAGCCATACCCACGCCGTAATCCTTGGGCTCTTGCACGTCATCATTGGCGAAATACATGGCCAGGGACTGGCCCTGGGCGGCGGCGAAACCCGAGTAGGTCGCCTTGACGCCGAGTACCTCAAAGTCGAGCTTGAAACTATAGGCGCCAAAGCTTTGGGGAAAATGGCTGGCAGCTTCGTCGACGGTGAAGGTCAAATCCCCCTTGAAGGCTCCAGCATGACTGTCATAGCCAGTACATTTGTAATGACCGACGATATTCAGTGGATCATTTACTTTCGCGAATGCAGCGCCGCCGAATGACAACGACGCGGCCAGCAGGACAATAGATAGTTTGTTCAATTGGTTTCCTTATCAACTTTCAGACACACATGAATCTGTACAACCCGTGCACTTTATTCAAGACAGGCCACTGGTCACAAGTTGGGAAACACATTGAAACCTTACAAACTATTTCGCGCCACACAACAACTAACAAAGTTAAACATATAGAACTTACTTTATTATCACCCAAGCGTTGACAGAGCGGTCAGCCTTCCAAACGCCGCCCTGTCACGTCATCTGCCCGCTATTGCGCCTGCAATACCTCATCCGCCTTACCGCCCGCATCCTGAATCACCAGATGGATGAAGTGCAGCTTGGTGATAACGGAAGGTGAGAGCACAAAGGGGTAAAAATCAGGCTGGCCCATGCTGCGCGAAAGCTCATTGAGCATGCCCGCCAGTTCGATCCAGGCGTTCACGAACGACAGAAAGGCTGGCCCGCCGGGATGCTGCGGGTCGTACAGGGTTTCCAGCGGAAATGGCTGGTAATCCAGATCCATGTCACGGGCGCTCATGCCAAAACCCAGCGCGGTGTCCACCGCGTCCATCATGTGCAGGTAGTGCGCCCAAGTTTCAGCCCAGTCCTCCCAGGCGTGCATGGTGGCGTAGGCGCTGACGTAGTTTTGCTGCCAGTCTGCCGGAGCGCCGTTCTGATAGTGATGATCGAGGGCATCGGCATAGCTGGCGCGATCATCGCCGAACAGGTTGCGAAAACCGTCTTGCCAGTAGGTATTGGCAATCAGGCGATCCCAATAGTAGTGACCCACCTCATGTCGGAAATGGCCCAGCAGCGTGCGGTAAGGTTCGTGCATCTGCACACGAATTTTCTCGCGATGGGCGTCGTCCGCTTCTTTGATGTCCAGGGTAATCAGGCCGTTGGCGTGGCCGGTGGTGGGCAGTTTGCCTTCCAGGTCTACGCCAACAAAATCAAATGCCAGGCCGCGCTCTTCGTCCTGGGTTTTGGGGATGACTTTCAAGCCCAGGGAGATCAACTGCGCCACAAGACGCCGTTTGGCGGTCTCGACCTTGCACCAGCGCTCGCCGTTTTCAGGGATCGACAGGTCGGGGATGGTCCGGTTCAGGCTACAGGCGATGCAGAAATCACCACTATCATGGGCCGGGAACAACCAGTTGCAGGCGGCTGGGGTACTGAGGTTGGCGCAACGCCGGTAAAGGCCCGCGCCCGGCTCGTCGCTCAGGCGCCAGGTTTCCTGGTCCGGCCCAGGCTCTAGCGCCGCCACCCTGCCCTGTTCCGGCAGATAACCCAACGCGGCCGAGCACGCCAGGCACTGGGTGTTGGGGAAGAACACCGACTGGCCGCAGCGGCATTGCCAGACTTTACTGTTGCGCCGGGTTTCTCCCACAAACGGGGCGGAGATACGCGAGCTGAGCTGTTCGAAAAACCGGTACATGACGATCTCCTGATGGGCGTGCAAGCACTAGATCATCGGCGGTTGCGGTCGTTCCGTGGATATGATGAAGCATCCTGTTGAAGCTGGCTCTTGTAGGAGCTGCCGCAGGCTGCGAAAGCGCTTCTCCTGACACACCGCTGTTCGCAGCCTGCGGCAGCTCCTACAGGTGGCTTCAATCCACCGCTATATCGTGTTTTTTCAAAAACCCCACAAACGCCTCTTCATCCAGCACCTTCAAGCCCAGCTCATTAGCCTTGGTCAGTTTCGACCCGGCACCTGGTCCGGCGACGACGGTGTGTGTTTTGGCCGATACCGAGCCCGAGACTTTCGCCCCCAGGCTTTCGAGCTTTTCCTTGGCGACGTCGCGGCTCATCAGCTCCAGCGAACCGGTCAGCACCCAGGTCTGCCCGGCCAGCGGCAAGCCTTCGACAACCTTTTTCTCGCTCTGCCAGTGCATGCCGAAGTCTTTGAGCTGAGCTTCGATGGCCAGGCCGCGCTTGGCGTTGTCCGGGTTGTCGAAGAAATCACGTACGGCTTTGGCCTGTTTCTCGGGCAACGCCTGACGCATGTCCAGCCAGTCGGCCCGGATAATGCCTTCAAGCGAGCCAAATCTGTCCGCCAGCTTCTGCGCCGCACCGGGGCCTACCGACGGGATGTTCAGCTTGTCGATCATGCCGCCCAGGGTCGCGCTGGCGGCGAATTCGGCGCCCAACTCACCCTGATCCTGCAGTTGCAGGCCACGCTCGCCCAGCAGCGCATCAATGACGTTACGGTTGTGCTCATCCTCGAAGAAGCTGTGGATCTCGTGCGCCACTTCCAGGCCCACATCCGGCAAATACGTCAGCACTTCAGGCAACGCCTGTTTGACCCGCTCCAGCGACGCCAGCGAGCGCGCCAGCACCTTGGCGGTTTCCTCGCCCACATCGGGAATACCCAATGCATAGATGAACCGCGCCAGGGTCGGCTGCTTGCTGTCCTCGATGGCCTTGAGCAGCTTGTTGCTGGAAATCTCCGCGAAGCCTTCCAGGTCGACGATCTGCTGGTAGGTCAGCGCGTAAAGATCGGCCGGCGAGCCAATCAGTTTTTCGTCAACCAGTTGCTCGATGGTTTTGTCACCCAAACCTTCAATATCCATCGCTCGCCGGGAGACGTAATGGATGATCGCCTGCTTGAGCTGTGCGCCACAGGCCAGACGCCCGACGCAGCGATACACCGCGCCTTCGCTGACGGTTTCCTTGCCTTTGCTGCGCTTGATCAGTTGCGTGCGTTCTACGTGGGAGCCGCACACCGGGCAAGTCTGCGGGATTTCCACCGCCCGGGCGTTTTCCGGGCGACGTTCCAGCACCACTTGCACCACCTGAGGAATCACATCCCCTGCGCGGCGGATGATCACCGTGTCGCCAATCATCAGGCCAAGACGCGCCACTTCGTCCATGTTGTGCAAGGTGGCATTGGCCACCGTCACGCCCGCAACCTTGACCGGCTTCAAGCGTGCGACCGGGGTCACAGCGCCCGTGCGGCCCACCTGAAACTCGACGTCGAGCAGCTCGGTGAGTTCTTCCATGGCCGGGAATTTATGAGCGATGGCCCAACGCGGCTCACGGGCGCGGAAGCCCAGTTCGCGCTGGGAAGCCAGGCTGTTGACCTTGAACACCACACCATCGATTTCATAGGTCAGGGCCAGACGCCGCTCGCCGATGTCGCGGTAGTAATCCAGGCACTCGTCGATACCGTCTGCCAGTTTCAGTTCGCGACTGACCGGCATGCCCCACTCTTTGAGCTGCTTGAGGTTGCCGATATGGGTGTCGGAAATTTCAGCGGACACCTGCCCCAAACCATAGGCGCAGAATTCCAGCGGACGATTGGCGGTGATTTTCGAATCCAGCTGGCGCAGGCTGCCTGCCGCGGCGTTGCGTGGGTTGGCGAAGGTTTTGCCGCCGACTTCCAGTTGCGTGGCGTTAAGGCGCTCGAACCCGGCCTTGGACATGAACACTTCACCGCGCACTTCCAGCACATCAGGCCAGCCGGTGCCGTGCAGCTTGAGCGGGATGTTACGCACCGTGCGCACGTTGACGCTGATGTCTTCACCGGTAGCGCCGTCGCCACGGGTCGCGCCGCGAACCAGTGCGCCTTCGCGATAAAGCAGACTGACCGCCAGGCCATCGAGTTTGGGTTCGCAGCTGTACTGCACTTTCGCACCGTTGCCGAACAGGTCACCCGCTGGCAGATCCAGACCTTCGGTCACCCGGCGGTCGAATTCGCGCATGTCGGTTTCTTCGAAAGCGTTGCCCAGGCTGAGCATCGGCACTTCGTGACGTACTTGGGTGAAAGCCGACAAGGCTGCACTGCCCACCCGCTGCGTCGGTGAATCAGGCGTCACCAGATGCGGGTTTTCCGCTTCCAGGGCCTTGAGTTCGTGGAACAGCCGATCGTATTCGACGTCCGGAATGCTCGGCTCATCGAGGACGTGGTAGCGGTAGTTGTGCTGATCCAGTTCTGCACGCAGTTCGAGGATTCGGGTTTCGGCGGATTTCATGCGGTGTTCTCTTTAAAAGCAAAAGAGCAGCCTAGGCTGCTCAGATGGTGATGCGTTCTCGCTACCCTTGTAGGAGCCAACTTGTTGGCGAGGAATTCAAGACCGCCTCGCCAACAAGTTGGCTCCTACAGGATGTGCGTCGCCCCGATCAACGACGCTGCGTCAATGCGCGGCGTTCGAATTCGACGATGCGCTGACGGTAATGCTCGATGGTCTGCGCGGTCATGACGCTGCGCTGGTCATCTTTCAATTCGCCGTTGAGTTCATGGGCCAGTTTGCGAGCAGCGGCAACCATGACATCAAAAGCCTGTTTCGGGTGACGCGGACCTGGCAAGCCCAGGAAGAAGCTCACGGCGCGGGTGCTGAAATGGTCGATGTCATCCAGGTCGAAAACCCCGGGCTTGACGGCATTGGCCATGGAGAACAGCACTTCGCCGTTACCGGCCATGCTTTCGTGGCGATGGAAGATGTCCATCTCACCGAAACGCAGACCGCTTTCCAGAATGTTCTGCAGCAGCGCCGGGCCTTTGAAGCCACTTTCGTCACGGCAGATAACGCTGATCACCAGGACTTCCTCAACCGGTGGCAGGTCCTTGTCTTCGGTGATGCGCTGTTTCGGTTTCTCTTCCTGGAAGTCGTCGTCACTGCCCGTGAACAGGCTCGGACCATCCAGATCAAGATTGAGGTCGCCTTGTTGCGGCTCATCCTTGCGTTTGTTGCTGCGCTTGCTCTCACGGGGAGTCGCGCTCATCGACGGCAGATCTGCCTCATCGAGCTGCGGCTCTTTATGGGTATCCAGCACACGCGGCGGGCCCAGCACCTCGGCGGACGAACCTTCGTCGTCGTCCGGCAGGTTGGAGAAGCTTCGATCAAGCCTGAATTTCAGTTTTCCTTTGCCGCCGCGCATACGGCGCCAGCCATCGAAAAGAATACCGGCAATGACAATAATGCCGATGACGATCAGCCACTCGCGCAGACCGATTTCCATGTAATCCAGTGCCTCTAATGAAGAATGCTAAAAATAAGGGCCTAAACCCCTTTAAAACGTGGTGCCAAGTCTATGTTCTGACTGGCAATTTGCCCACGCGAAAAGAAAAAGTGGACATTAAACTAGCACGACCAAAGGTAACTTTACACCGTCTGTTACATCTGGTTTGCGTCTAAAGCGATATCTACCGCACAGTCCTTCGTATTCCGGGCTATCCACCTGCCGTTACAGGCGCTGAATCAGGCATCCACCAACGCCATCGCCTCCTCTACGTCCACCGCCACCAGACGCGAGCAACCGGGCTCGTGCATGGTCACACCCATGAGCTGATCAGCCATTTCCATGGCGATCTTGTTGTGCGTGATGTAGATGAATTGCACGGTTTGCGACATCTCTTTTACCAACCGGGCGTAACGTCCGACGTTGGCATCATCCAGTGGCGCGTCCACTTCATCGAGCATGCAGAACGGTGCCGGGTTGAGCTTGAAAATGGCAAAAACCAGCGCCAACGCAGTCAGGGCTTTTTCGCCACCGGACAGCAAATGGATCGTGCTGTTCTTCTTGCCCGGCGGGCGCGCCATGATTGTCACCCCTGTATCGAGTAAATCTTCGCCCGTCAGTTCCAAATAAGCCGAGCCACCACCGAAAACTTTCGGGAAAAGTGCCTGAATTCCGCTATTTATCTGATCGAAGGTCTCTTTGAAGCGGTTGCGGGTTTCCTTGTCGATCTTGCGAATCACGTTTTCAAGGGTGTCGAGGGCTTCCACGAGATCGGCGTTCTGGGCATCCAGATAGCGTTTGCGTTCAGACTGCTGTTGATATTCGTCGATGGCTGCCAGGTTGATCGCGCCCAGACGTTGAATCCGCCCGGCGATGCGCTCCAGTTCTTCCTCGGCGTCTTTCTCATTGGCTTCGGCAGTGAGGGTCGCCAGCACACCCTGAAGGTCGTAACCGTCTTCCAGCAGTTGATCCTGCAAAGTGGTGCGGCGCACGGTCAGCGATTGCCATTCCATGCGCTGTTGTTCCAGCTGGCCGCGCAGCAGTTGCGACTGCTGCTCGGCCTGGGTGCGGCGCTTCTCGGCGTCGCGCAGTTGGAGGTCGGCATCTTCCAGGGCGTTTTTGGCGGTACGCATTTCATCGTCCACCGCCATGCGCCGCTCAAGTAATTCTTCAAGTTTCAGGCGCAGCTCTTCCAGTGGAGCTTCGCCCTCCTCCAGGTTGAGATTGAGCTGCTCGCGCTTTTCGGTCAGACGCTCGGACTGCATTTCCAGACGCTCAAGGGCCTGCCGTGTTGAATCATGCTGAGCCCGCAGCGAACCCAGACGCACCGCCAGCTGATGAGCATGGTCTTTGTGCTGACGAGCCTCTTGCCGGACTCGATCAAGTTGTTCGCGGAGACTGTCGCGCTGGGCCTGAAGAAGTTCGCGCTGCTCGGTGTCCAGCGCCATGCTGTCCAGTGCGTCCTGCAATTGCAGGCGCGATTCGCCCAGATGTTCGTGTTCGATGGCGCGCTGCTCGCCCAGTTCGGCCAGCTCTTCATCCAGACGGGTACGGCGCAGGGTCAGTTGCTCGACCTTGACCTTGGCGGCCGACAATTGGGCCCGCAAATCGCTTTGCTGACGGGTTTCGTCCTGCACCCGGCGACGCAATTCCTCTCGGGATTCTTCCTGCCGGGATTGCTGCTCCCGCAGGTTCAGTAACTGTTCCTCAAGGGTCGCCAGGGTGGCTTCGCGCTCGTCACGCTCAACGCCGAGTTGCTGCAACTCTTGCCCGCGCGCCAACACGCCGCTTTGCGCTTCGCTGGCACGGCGCACCCGCAGAAAATGCCGACCGACCCAGTAGCCATCGCGGCTGATCAGGCTTTGCCCGGCCGTCAATTGACTGCGTCGGGCCAAGGCTTCATCCAGTGTTTCCACGGGCAGCACCTGCCCCAACCAACCGGACAGATCCATAGCGCTATCGACTTTATCCAACAGGCTGCCAGGAATTCGCGCGGCGTCGTGGGCAGCACTGATCAGGCGCAAGTCGCCCTGCTGAAAACCGGCCAGGTCCAGTTCATTGAAGTCATCCACCAGCACCGCTTGCAGATCCGCGCCGAGCACGGTTTCCACCGCCAGCTCCCAACCCGGCTCGACCTGCAGCCCCTCAGCCAGACGCGGACGTTCGCTCAGGTCATGGTCGCGCAGCCACTCGGCCGTTCCGGTGTCCGGATCAAGGGCCGCTTGCTGCAAGGCTTCCAATGAAGCCAATCGACCATTGAGCCGCTGCAATTCACCTTGCGCCTGTTGCTGCGCCTGGCTGGCCTGTTGCAGTTCGTTACGCAATTGCTCAAGGCGCTCGACCGCTTGTTCTTCGCCAATGTGCAGCTCTTCGAGGGTCATCTCGCGGGTGGCGAGGTCTTCGTCCAGTTGCAGGATGGCGGCGTCTTCCGGGTCGGCCTTGAGCAACTCAAGCTCTTCGCCCAGACGGCGCTGGCGCTCGGCCAGCCGCTCAAGGCTGCCTTCCAGTTGCTGAATGCGCGATTGCTGGACTTCGGCCTGACGCCGGGGCTCGGCGGATTGCAGGTTGAAGCTGTCCCACTTTTCCTGCCAGCCATGCATGGCGCTTTCAGCGTCCTCAAGGGTCGCGGCGGATTCTTCGGCGGCGGCGCTGGTGATTTCCTGCTCGGGTTCGAGCATTTCCAGCTCTTCGCCCAGGGTCGCCAGCAAGGTGCGGTCGTGGCCCAGGTGGGATTCGGTTTCCTGGCGGGCGCGCTCGGCTTCACGCAGGTCGTCCTGCAACTGCCGCAACCGCTGCTGGCCGTGCTGGATGCTCTGCTCAACCCGGGCAATGTCGCCCCCAACGGAATAGAAGCGCCCTTGCACCACGTTGAAGCGCTCGGACAGGTCATGGTGACCGTCACGCAAGCGCTCGATGCTCGCGTCCGCACTGCGCTGATCAGCCACCAGCGCCTCGAAACCGATTTCCTGATTGCCGATCACCGCTTCGCGCTGACTGACCTGCTCATTCAACGCCTGCCAGCGCAAGGCCGACAGCTGAGCCTTGAGCTGACGCTCTTCGGCTTTGTATTCCTGATACTTCTCGGCGGCCTGAGCCTGACGATGCAAGCGTTCCAGCTGACGCTCCAGCTCCTCGCGAAGGTCAGTCAGGCGCGCAAGGTTCTCGTGGGTACGGCGAATGCGGTTCTCGGTTTCCCGACGGCGCTCCTTGTACTTGGAGATGCCAGCGGCTTCTTCGATGAAATTGCGCAGGTCTTCGGGCTTGGCTTCGATCAGCTTGGAGATCATGCCCTGCTCGATGATCGAGTAGCTGCGCGGGCCCAGGCCGGTGCCGAGGAAGATGTCGGTGATGTCACGCCGACGGCATTTGGTGCCGTTCAGGTAATAAGTGTTCTGGCTGTCCCGGGTGACTTTGCGGCGAATGGAGATTTCCGCGTAGCTGGCGTATTCGCCCACCAGGGTACCGTCGGAGTTGTCGAACACCAGCTCGATGCTTGCCTGGCTGACCGGCTTGCGGCTGGTCGAACCGTTGAAGATGACGTCGGTCATCGACTCGCCGCGCAGGTTCTTGGCCGAGCTTTCGCCCATGACCCAGCGCACGGCGTCGATGATGTTGGATTTGCCGCAGCCGTTGGGGCCGACGACAGCCGCCATGTTACTGGGGAAGTTCACCGTGGTGGGGTCGACGAAGGATTTGAACCCCGCCAGCTTGATGCACTTCAGGCGCATGAGGTCAGCCCGCGTCCAGAGCCGACAGCACCAGCTGGCAACTGCGCTGACCGTAGTCGGTCAACACGCTGCGTACCTTGGCGGTATCCCGGGCCACCACGGCGGCGAGCAAATCATCGAACAGATTCAGGTAGTCGCGCATCTCGGCCTTGCGCTGATCCAGCGCCAGGTAATAGCTGCGGCTCATGGACGGCTGCAGGTTATCGACGGTTTCCTGCAGATAAGGATTGTTGGCGAACGGATACGCGGCGCGCATCACATTGAAGCTATCCTCAACAAAGGCTTTGACGTCCTGGCGCTCGTAGCTGGCGATCAGCCGCTGCTGAATCTGCAGGAAGGTCGCCAGATCGCTCTGCTCCTCCCAGTTCTCGGCCACGGCGATGCCCAGCAGCACATACAGCTCACTCATCAGAGCGCACAGGCTTTGCACATTGTGGGCATCGAGCACGGTGACCTGCGCACCACGGCGCGGCAGGATCACCACCAGATGGCGGCGTTCGAGAATCAACAAGGCTTCGCGCACTGAACCCCGGCTGACATTCAGGGCTTGCGTTACTTTCTGTTCCTGGATGCGCTCTGCGGGCTTGAGTTCGCCACGAATGATCCGCTCGGCGATATGGTGAGCGATTTGCTCAGCGAGGCTATCCGGCGCCTTGAACGTCATGTCTATCTCAACCAGGTGTAATAAGCGGCGAAGTGTATCCCAACGAAGGCCAGTGGCGCAGGGCCATGGGAGTGGAAACTGGCACGAAATAAGCAAAACTTAGCACTTGGGTCGTATCAGTTCATTACACAGCCGTTAATCGGCAAATTTGTGAATGATGTTATTTCCTGACTGTGAGGTCAGAAAACCATTGACCGATGCTTCAGAGCTGATAGATTCGAGCCATTATCGATACCGCTGTTCGAACGCCAGAAGACGCGCCGGGGACTTGCCGTGATTCAATTTCTTTTAAATAACGAGCTGCGCACCGAGCACGCTCTGGACCCCAACCTCACGGTTCTCAACTACCTGCGCGAGAATTTGCACAAGCCCGGCACCAAGGAAGGCTGTGCCAGCGGTGATTGTGGTGCCTGCACCGTGGTAGTCGGCGAGCTGGAAACCGATCAGCAAGGCCAGGACAACCTGCGGTATCGCAGCCTCAATTCCTGCCTGACGTTTGTGGCGTCCCTGCACGGTAAACAGCTGATCAGCGTCGAAGACCTCAAACACCGGGGCAAGCTGCACAGCGTCCAGCAGGCCATGGTGGATTGCCATGGTTCGCAATGCGGTTTCTGCACCCCCGGCTTTGTCATGTCGCTGTTTGCCCTGCAAAAGAACAGCGTCGATGCCGACAGCCATCAAGCGCATGAAGCATTGGCGGGTAATCTATGCCGCTGCACCGGCTATCGGCCGATTCTTGAGGCGGCCGTGCAATCCTGCGGCCAGCGCCGGCCGGACCAGTTCGATCAGCGTCAGGCGCAAACCATCGCCCGCCTGCGCAGCATTGCGCCAACCCAGACCGGCGAGCTGCACACTCCTGAGCTAAACAATGGCCACATGCGCTGCCTGGTGCCGCAAACCGTGGCCGATCTGGCCAACCTTTACGAAGCCAATCCTCAGGCTCGGCTCTTGGCGGGTGGTACGGATCTGGCCCTGGAAGTCACCCAGTTCCACCGTCCGCTGCCGGTGATGATCTACGTGGGCAACGTCGCCGAACTTAAACGCATCGAGCATTTCGACGACCGTCTGGAAATCGGCGCTGCCACACCGCTGACAGACTGTTATGCCGCGCTGAACAAGGAATACCCGGACTTCGGCGCACTGCTGCAACGCTTCGCTTCCTTGCAGATTCGCAATCAGGGCACTCTGGGCGGCAACATCGGCAACGCCTCGCCGATTGGTGATTCCCCTCCACTGTTGATCGCCCTGGGCGCACAGATTGTGCTGCGCAAAGGTGACACCCGCCGCACCCTGGCGCTGGAGGATTACTTCATCGATTACCGGGTAACGGCGCGGCAGGAAAGCGAATTCATCGAAACCATCATCGTGCCCAAGGCGAACGCCAAACGGGCATTCCGCGCCTACAAGGTCTCCAAACGGCTGGACGACGATATTTCAGCGGTCTGCGCGGCCTTTAATCTGCACATCGAAGACGGCCAGATAGTTGATGCCCGAGTGGCGTTTGGCGGCATGGCAGCAATCCCGAAACGCGCCAGCGCCTGTGAGCAAGCGCTGAACGGCTCGCCCTGGACATCGGAAACGGTGGAAAACGCCTGCGCCGCGCTGGCCGACGATTTCACTCCGCTGTCGGACTTCCGCGCCAGCAAGGAATACCGCCTGCTCAGCGCCCAGAACCTGTTGCGCAAATATTTCATCGAGCTGCAAACGCCCCATATCCAGACGCGGGTAACGGCTTATGTCTAACCACACAGCGCCAAAATCCCAGGCCGAAATGATCGCCCTGTTTCAACAGGATCTGACCACTGGCGTAGGCCGCAGCGTCAAGCACGACAGCGCCGATAAACATGTGTCTGGCGAAGCGGTGTATATCGACGACCGCCTGGAATTCCCCAATCAACTGCATGTGTATGCACGCCTGTCCGACCGAGCCCACGCGCGAATCATCAGCGTCGACACGGGGCCCTGTTACGCCTTTGAGGGCGTGCGTATCGCGATCACCCACGAAAACATTCCCGGCCTTAAAGACATCGGCCCGTTGCTGCCCGGCGATCCGTTGCTGGCTATCGACAAGGTGGAATTCGTCGGCCAGCCGGTCATCGCCGTTGCAGCGCGCACCTTGGAGATTGCCCGTCAGGCGGCCATGGCTGCTGTGATTGAATACGAAGACCTGGAGCCGGTGCTGGATGTGGTTCAGGCGTTGCGCGCCAAGCATTTCGTGCTCGACAGCCACACTCACCAGCGAGGCGACTCAGCCACTGCGCTGGAAGCCGCGGAAAACCGCATCCAAGGCAATCTGCACATTGGTGGCCAGGAGCATTTCTATCTGGAGACGCAGATTTCCTCGGTGATGCCCACTGAAGACGGCGGCATGATCGTCTACTGCTCGACCCAGAACCCTACCGAAGTGCAGAAGCTGGTCGCCGAAGTGCTGGATGTGTCCATGGCCAAAATCGTGGTCGACATGCGCCGTATGGGCGGTGGTTTTGGCGGCAAGGAAACCCAGGCCGCCAGCCCGGCCTGCCTGTGTGCGGTGGTCGCGCGGCTTACCGGGCAACCGACCAAGATGCGCCTGCCACGGGTCGAAGACATGCTGATGACCGGCAAGCGTCACCCGTTCTATATCGAGTACGACGTGGGCTTTGACAGCGATGGCCGGCTGCACGGCATCCAGCTGGATCTGGCGGGCAATTGCGGTTATTCGCCGGACTTGTCGGCGTCCATCGTCGACCGGGCAATGTTCCACGCCGACAACTCGTACTACCTGGGCGACGCCACCATCAACGGCCATCGCTGCAAGACCAACACCGCGTCCAACACCGCCTATCGCGGCTTCGGCGGCCCTCAAGGCATGGTCGCCATCGAAGAGGTCATGGACTGCATCGCCCGTTATCTGGGCAAAGACCCGCTGGCGGTGCGCAAGGCCAATTACTACGGCAAGACCGAGCGCAACGTCACCCATTACTACCAGACCGTCGAGCACAACATGCTCGAAGAAATGACCGCCGAACTGGAAGAAAGCAGCCAGTACGCCGCGCGCCGGGAAGCGATCCGCGCCTTCAACGCCAGTAGCCCGATCCTCAAAAAAGGCCTGGCCCTGACCCCGGTCAAATTCGGCATTTCCTTTACCGCCAGCTTCCTCAATCAGGCTGGCGCGCTGATCCACATCTACACCGACGGCAGCATCCATCTGAACCACGGCGGCACGGAAATGGGCCAGGGCCTGAACGTGAAAGTTGCCCAGGTGGTGGCCGAAGTCTTCCAGGTGGACATTGATCGCATTCAGATCACCGCGACCAATACCGACAAGGTGCCTAACACCTCGCCCACAGCAGCTTCCAGCGGCACTGACCTGAACGGTAAGGCGGCGCAGAACGCGGCAGAAATCCTCAAACAACGATTGGTTGAGTTCGCGGCGAAGCACTTCAAGGTTGAAGAAACCGACGTCGAGTTCCGCAATGGCCACATTCGTGCGGGCGAGCAGATCGTCTCCTTCGAGTCGTTGGCGCAACTGGCCTGGATGGGCCAGGTGTCGCTGTCCAGCACCGGTTATTACAAGACGCCGAAGATTTTCTATGACCGCAGCCAGGCACGTGGTCGGCCGTTCTACTACTTCGCCTTTGGTGCGGCGTGCAGCGAAGTGATCGTCGATACACTGACCGGCGAATACAAGATGCTGCGCACCGACATCCTGCACGACGTGGGCGCGTCCCTGAACCCGGCCATCGACATCGGCCAGGTCGAGGGCGGCTACATTCAGGGCATGGGTTGGTTGACCACAGAAGAGCTGGTGTGGAATGACAAAGGCAAGCTGATGACCAACGGCCCGGCGGGCTACAAGATCCCGGCGGTCGCCGACATGCCGCTGGATCTGCGGATCAAGCTGGTGGAAAACCGCAAGAACCCGGAAGACACGGTGTTCCATTCCAAGGCCGTGGGCGAACCACCGTTCATGCTCGGCATCTCGGCCTGGTGCGCGATCAAGGATGCGGTGGCGAGCCTGGCTGACTATCGCCATCAACCGAAGATCGACGCGCCCGCGACGCCGGAAAGGGTGTTGTGGGGGTGTGAGCAGATGAGGAAAGCACCCCGCTTAGACCCCGTTGGAGCGTGGCTTGCCCGCGAAGAGGCCAGTACATCCGAAACATCTCTTGAGGCTGGAAAATCGCCTTCGCGGGCAAGGTGGAGCGCCACCCCGGTCGCTCCAACGAGGGACTGTAATGACTACTAACTGGATCAGCGCCCTCGCCGACCTTCAAGCCCAGGGTGAACCCTGCGTGCTGGTGACCATCATCGAAGAACTCGGCTCGACCCCACGCAACGCAGGTTCGAAGATGGTGGTCAGCGGCGAGCGGATTTTCGACACCATCGGTGGTGGGCATCTTGAATACAAGGCCATGGAAATCGCCCGGCAAATGCTCGCCAGCCGCAGCCAGGACACGCGCCTGGAACGCTTCAGCCTCGGAGCGAGCCTGGGCCAGTGTTGCGGCGGCGTGAATGTGCTGCTGTTCGAACCCATGGGTCAGCCCCAGGCGCAGATCGCCGTATTTGGTGCTGGGCATGTTGGTCGGGCGCTGGTGCCATTGCTGGCGAGCCTGCCCTGCCGAGTGCGCTGGATCGATTCCCGTGAGCAGGAATTTCCGGCGCAGATCCCTGACAGCGTGCGCCAGATCATCCCCGAAGACCCACTGGATGAAGTCGATGCATTACCCACAGGCAGCTACTGCATCGTCATGACCCACAATCACCAGCTGGATCTGGAATTGACCGCAGCGATTCTCAAGCGCGGCGATTTCGGCTATTTCGGGCTGATCGGCTCCAAGACCAAGCGGGTCAAATTTGAACACCGCCTGCGTGATCGCGGCTTTGATCAGGTGCTGCTGCAACGCATGCGCTGCCCCATGGGCTTGAGTGAAGTCAAAGGCAAATTGCCCATCGAGATTGCCGTGTCCATCGCCGCCGAAGTGATCGCCACCTATAACGTCAACTTCGGCCAGCACAGCGCTGGAGCGGAGCCGGTTGCCAAGTTGATGCCGGTTTCTCGACGTAGTCGTGCACAGTGAAGTTGAGGTGCCCACATGGCCTTTGTAGATGGCCTGCTTCCGTGGGACCGGCTTTAGCCGGGAAGGCGGCAGTTCTGGCGACCTAGATGCAGTGGCTGTACCTGCCTCTTCCCGGCTAAAGCCGGTCCCACGAAATAAGCATTCCAATTCAGATTTTTTTTGTTTGATGAGACCTCTATGAGCACCAGCAAAAAAGCCTACCGCGCGGCAATTCTGCACAGCATCGCCGATCCGGCCGAAGTCGGTATCGAGGCGTCTTACCAGTATTTCGCCGACGGCCTGATGCTGGTCGAGGACGGCAAGATCGTCGCCATCGGCCACGCAGATGAACTGCAGGCAACGCTCGACGCCGACATTGAAGTCACCGAGTACAAAGACGCGCTGATCACGCCGGGCTTCATCGACACCCATATCCACCTGCCGCAAACCGGCATGGTCGGTTCCTATGGCGAGCGCCTGCTGGACTGGCTTAACACCTACACTTTCCCTTGCGAAAAACAGTTCGCTGACTCTGCCCATTCGGCCGAGGTCGCGGACATTTTCCTCAAGGAATTGCTGCGCAACGGCACCACCACTGCGCTGGTGTTCGGCAGTGTTCACAAGGAGTCCGTGGAGGCGTTTTTCCAGGCCGCTGAACAACTCAATCTGCGAATGATCGCGGGCAAAGTGATGATGGATCGCAACGCGCCTGACTACCTCACCGACACCCCTGAATCAGGCTACGCCGACAGCAAGGCGCTGATCGAGCGCTGGCATGGCAAGGGGCGCTTGCACTACGCGGTCACTCCGCGCTTCGCACCCACCAGCACTCCGGAACAACTGACTCTGGCCGGGCAGTTGCTTAGCGAATATCCCGATCTATACATGCAGACTCACATCAGCGAAAACGTCGAGGAAGTGCAGTGGGTCAAAGCGTTGTTCCCGGAGCGCAGCGGCTATCTGGATGTGTACGACCATTTCAAACTGCTGGGTGAACGCTCGGTATTTGCCCATGGCGTACACCTGTGCGACGCCGAATGCGCGCGCCTGGCCGAGACCGGATCAGCGATTGCGTTCTGCCCGACATCGAACCTGTTCCTGGGCAGCGGCCTGTTCAACTTGCCGATGGCGGAGAAGCACAAGGTCAACGTGGGTGTGGGTACGGACGTGGGAGGCGGCACCAGTTTCTCGATCCTGCAAACCCTGAACGAAGCCTACAAAGTGATGCAGATGCAGGGCGCGAAACTCAGCCCGTTCAAGTCTCTGTACCTCGCGACCTTGGGCGGCGCACGGGCCTTGCGTCTGGAGGATCGAGTCGGCAGTTTGCAGGTGGGTAATGAGGCGGATTTCCTGGTGCTCGATTACAACGCTACGCCGCTGTTGTCCTATCGTTTGAAACAGTCCAAAGACATCGCCGAGACGCTGTTTGTGCTGATGACGCTAGGGGATGATCGGGTGGTGCAGCAGACCTACTCGGCGGGGAATCTGGTTCATAGCAGAAGCTGAAGCCTGCAACCACTCTGTTGGAGCGAGGCTTGCCCGCGAAAAACGATAACGCGGTGCGTCTGGCGGACCGAGGTGCCTGGTTCGCGGGCAAGCCTCGCTCCAACGGACCCCGTCCCCCCGATCTATTTTCTTTTGCCCAACATCAAATGCGAAAACACCGCATGCAAATCCGCCGACGCGTTGTCGTCGTCAAGGTTGAGTTTGCTGTCGATGTGGTCCATGTGATGCATCATCAGCTCCACCGCGAGCCTGGCATCCCGGGCTTCGATGGCGTCGATCAGGCGGCTGTGTTCGTCGTAGGAACAGTGTGAGCGGTTGCCGCTTTCATACTGGGCAATGATCAATGAAGTCTGGGACACCAGGCTGCGCTGGAAGCTGATCAGCGGCGCGTTCCTGGCCGCCACCGCCAACTGCAAATGAAACTCTCCGGACAGGCGAATACCCGCACCCCGATCACCCCGGGCAAAGCTGTCACGCTCGTCGCTGACCATCTGGCGCAATTCGGTCAATTGCTCGGCGGTGGCATGCTCGACGGCCAGCTCGGTGATGGCTTTCTCCACCAGCCGACGGGCGAAGAACACCTGACGCGCTTCCTCGATACTCGGGCTTGCCACCACCGCACCGCGATTGGGCCGCAACAACACCACGCCTTCATGACCGAGGCGCGACAGGGCGCGCCGAATGATCGTGCGACTGACGCCGAAGATTTCGCCCAAAGCCTCCTCGCTCAACTTGGTACCAGGGGCGAGGCGCTGCTCCAGAATCGCTTCGAAGATGTGCGCGTAAACCATATCGTCCTGGGTACCGCTGCGCACCGTTCTGGCAGTGCGCGGCAGTTTCTTGAGGGATGGCAAGGGTTCGTTCATGAGCGCTCGTGGGCTGTCGGCGATAAAAAGTCTGCGCATTGTACACAGGCTGTTGCGGCACCCGGCAGGTACCGCGATGCCTTTGAGCGGCGCCAGTCAGCGTCCGTTCATGGAGATATCATCAGGCAGGCGGATGACAAATACCTGAGTGCCACGCTCTGACTGGCTGGTGACATTGGTTCCGCCCAACAACTTGATCACTTTGCCTTGCTGACGGGCTTGCTCCAGCGTGCGGGCAATGGATTCTGCGGCGTAGATGCGGATCAAGGGTTCGACCATACCGTCGCCCTCCAGAGGATCACGGAACGGGCCACTGGGCGGCGTCGAAATCGTCCCGGTGGTAGAACGACGCAGATAAAGCAGGTAGACCTCTTCCTGTCCAGGACGACGAAACGCCATGAACTCACGCCCACCGACCGCCAACTGGTCATGGAGGATTTCGTAGCCGTTACGCGTCAATACGTCGGCCATCACCCCCCTGAGACTCTGGATACCGCCCGGCAGCCTGGCCTCGGAAACCGATCGGATTAACCACTCAACGGTGACTGGGTGGTGGGTGGCGAAATCCAGGCGTTCAAAACTGTCCAGTCCGCTTTCGTTGCCGATGCTCCAGTGCAGCTGATTATCGGCCTGATTGGTCGGATGCGCCTTGTTGAGCATCAGCAGCGGATCATTCAGTTGCGCCAGTGGCGCCGTTCCACCTGTACGCCAGGCATTGAGGGTGGCTTTGAGGTTGATCATCCGGGTTGCAGTCATGGCTGATGTCGACGTGTCGGCCATCTCGAACAGCTTATGCGCCAGCACCAGTTTTGTGGTGTCGGTAAATCCGGGGTGAGCCTCAGCGATGTAGGTCTCTATTTTGCGGTTGAAAAGTGGGCCTTCCACTGCCCACTGGCCCGCTGCCGGCTGGTATTTAGCCATCAACGGCTGATCGTAAGGGTTGCGCCGGATTACTTCGCTGAGCTCGGCAAAATTACGGGTCTGCGAATGGCTGGCGGGATTGCGAATGAACGCGGTATTGGTCCTGCGCTGGCCGCCAGCTGGCAGTATTTCGTAAAACTTCTGGTCGATGCGAATCACGTCGTAATCGTGGGTGAAGTCCAGTCGATAAATCGGTGGATTGACGCTGACCTGATCCAGAACGGCCATATTATCCACCGCCTTATCCCACCCCTTCCACGCATCAGCCCTGGCCGCTTGCCCGGAAGTTCCGGCCACGGGTTGTGGCGGACGACGGTCCGGTTCGACCTGCGCCGAGTCAGGCTCCTTGCGTTTTGTCGACCCTGGCGCGGTCGGGGTTGCTGAGGGGCGTCGATATGGGTCGGCCCACGCTGGCAACGTTTTGGTTTTGCGGTAATGCTCGGCGATCAGCAGCTCCATCCGTTGCTGTTGATCGGCGGGAAAGTCGAACTGATCCAATAGTTCTCGCGCCTGTCTGCGCTGGAAAGTGGGGCTGGCATGACCTTCAACCAGCAATATTTCAGCAATCATCGAGCGCCCGCCGCCCTTTAGGCCGACATCGCTGTGGTAAACCCATTCACCGGCAACCTGACGCACCGGAGGCTCGTAACCATGAGCGGCGGTTTTTTTCAGGCGCAAGGTCTGCTCCCCCGGGCGGCGATATACCCGATAAGCCGAGCCCTGGTGATGGATGAACAACTCACCGCTTTTCAGCCAGGTACCCGCGTCATTTCCACTCTGGGCCACCGCACCTGACAACGAGACGTCAGCCTCGTAACCGGCGAAATTTCTGATTCTGGAACGCCCGGACATTAGGGGTAATGCGCGCCCTAGGCTCCCCAGTTGTCGCAGGCGGGTCGCTCGACGGGCAACCACCGCCAGGGCGCTCGCCGTGCTAACCCCTGGGATCACCGAAAGCAGCACGTCGATCACCGAGAGCAGCGTGCTACCCGCCAGCACCAGACCTTCATCAAGCTTGCCCGCGCCGAAGGCCCTGCTTGCGCCATGACCGTCGCTCCAGCCGTCTTGCACGCTGAACAACACACCCAGGCCCGGCACGAATGAAATCACCGCTCGGAAGAACATCAGATACAGCAGATTTTGGCGCTGATTGTTCTCTGCTTTGAGGTCGTGATTACTGCGCGCTACGAGACGCGACTGCTCATAGAGCAGGTCCTCGCGCACATGCAGTTGCTGCTCGCTGATCAAGAGATCCAGCGCGGGCACCACGCCGATAAAGCCATCGAATCCACGCCTGAGTGCTTCGTTGATATAGCTCACCGCAGCCGCTTGCTCAGTGGAGTTTTCGACACAGGACGCCAGCCAGGCAACCCGCGCGGGAAAGCGCAGCAAGCTGCTGATCAGACGCTCACGGGCGTCTTGCACGCTGTCGGCCTCAATCACGCATTCACCGTCCGGCACCTGCGGCAGGTACACCAGCACTTTGCTGCTCGCCGGGTGCTCAATGACGCTGATCCCCAGCAAGGTTCGACTGCTGCGTTCGCCGCTTAGCGCCTGCCCCGGCTTGAATACCAGACGACTGATGTGGACACCGGCACGGCTCAACTCAGCGGTGGATCTAGCTTGTGCTGCCTGAGTCAGCAGCGCATAGCCAGCCTCGCTCAACAGCCTGCGCTGCCGGGCGCAGAAACCATTGAGGATGGTTTGCAGCTCATAGGGCTTGATCATCAGCTCGGCATCCTCGGCCGGCACCGGTGAGCGCAGGCGAAACACCGAGCGCAGCAGGCTGCGATACTGCCCGGCGATGTCCAGCTCGGGAATGATCTTGAGCAGGTAGTCACCAGTAACAAGCTGCAAATCCGGCGGCTGAGTCGATGCCGGATAGGAAAGCTTGAGCATGCCCAGCCTGGCGATGGTGTTTTCATCGCGGCCGTCGAAGTTCTCCCGGGCCAGCTCGGACAGGCTCGACTGCACCCGCGCCTCGCTGGCTTTCCAGGGTTTGTAATGCAGCGGGCTGCCGTACTGTGGGTCGATATCGACGTCGCGATGCACGCTTTTGGGCAAATCGATGATCAGTTGATCGGCGTCGATATCCAGCCCGAGGTCCTGTTGGATGCGAGCATTCAGTTTCTGAGCAGTGAAAGCGTCGAAGGTCGGAAGCTGCGCCGCCAGATGCGACTCCAGCCGCGCCGCCGCACTGTGGAATTCGGCCAGTCGGGTTGCGTATTCCTGGCGCGCTTCCAGGGGCGCATTGAGCAACCACATCGGCAATTGCAGCACCAATTCGGCGGTCCGCTGCTGCTCGGCAATCAGCGCGATGGCCCGTTCGCGGGTTGGGTCGAGCGCTACACCCAGATTACGCCCCCAGTGATCCTGATCGCATTCGTCCTGTAGGAGTGAGCTTGCTCGCGATGAGGCCGGTACATTCGATGCATCTTCTGCGTCTGCGAATCCGTCATCGCGAGCAAGCTCACTCCTACAGTTTTCGTATGCCTTGAGTTGGGTATTCACCCCGTGCTGAATCGGCGGCACCGTAATCACCCTGGTCACCAGACTGATCGGCGCAACCATGGCCGCCTCGCGTTGCATAGAGCTGACGTGTTGCCAAAGCGTGGTTTCGGACCCGGTCATAAGGGTAAAAACAAGCTGATCCTTCAATATTTTCAGCGAGGCAAATTTCTGCAGGCCGCCGTCTTCCCCCGGCATGCACAGCAAGGCAGGCTCGCTGATGTTCGGTGTTTTCAGCGCCTGCTCAGTGGTGACGATCATCGCACCGCTGAACACCGCAGGTTCATCCGGATCGCCAACCCCAACGTCCAGATACAGCACGTCATCATCCGGCTCATCTGCAAGGCCCAGCGCATACTGGAGTCGCTGCAGATCCGCCGCATTCAGCGAGCCTTCGCAGATCTGTAACTGAGCCTGGGCCAGCAACGCCGCCTGCCGCTGTGCGACCAGTTGCGGTTTCAGCGCCAGCAATGCGTCGCCGTTGAGGGGCTTCGTAAGTAGCGTGCGCATCGCCTCGCCAGCCGCATGAAACCGGGCGCGCCATCGATGGTAGGCGGACAACGCATCGACTTGCTCACACGCCTCGCCCACATAATTGAGGATGCGTTGCAGGTGATCTGCAATGCGTTGCTGATTGAGACTGTCAGGGAAGCTTTCCGGCAGGCTGTCGAAGGCTATGAGGTCACGAGCCAGGCCAGTCCAGGCATGTCCAGTCCAGTGAGCGCCAGATTCCGGGGTAGCGGGGGTTGTCGAATCATTCAAGGGTGATGCTCCATTGATCAAAGTCTCTGGAGCTTCCCGAATCTGCGACCGGCGCAGTGACTACATAACTACTACATAACGGCTACATAACTATCGCTGACAAAAAATCAGCTGCCGCGATAGGTCGAATAGCTGTAGGGCGAAACCAGCAGCGGCACGTGATAGTGATCCTGACCGGCATCAATGCCGAAGCGCAGCACCACCACGTCGAGAAACGCCGGCTCGGCCAATGCCGTACCCCGCGCCCGGTAGTAGTCACCGACGTGAAACTGCAATTGGTAAACGCCGGAGCGGTAATCCTCACCTTGCAAAAGCGGCGCGTCACAGCGGCCATCACTGTTGGTCACAGCCTCGGCAATCAGCAGCAGGCTGTCGCCCTGAACCTGATACAACTGGACTTTGATGGCGTTGCCGGGGCAACCGTGGGCGGCGTCCAGCACATGCGTTGTCAATTTACCCATGGACGATCAGTGCTCCGCTTTGAATGTGATGAATGTGCGGTCGCACCCTTTGAGTGCAGACAGGCGACCAGAAGATGCCGAATTAAGACACTTTTACAAAATTCTGTACACAATAAAAACCGCTGACAATTCGAAGCACCGGCTTGCTTGAGGATTGGTGCCGATTTGACGGGAGCTTAGGAATTAACAGCCTTTTTTACAGATAACCTGACCAGTCAGGCAAGTTTCTTGCAGTGAGCTTGGTGCAGGCTCCGCCGGAATCTGTAGTAACAATCCACGATCAACTTTGTATACAATCCTTGCTTCGCATGGTTAACCCGAACATAAGGAAGCTTGCAGTGAGCGCTGACTATCCTCGTGACCTGATCGGTTATGGCAGCAACCCGCCCCACCCTAGTTGGCCTGGCAATGCGCGCATCGCCCTGTCTTTCGTACTCAATTACGAGGAAGGTGGGGAGCGCAATATCCTGCATGGCGACAAGGAGTCCGAAGCGTTCCTGTCGGAAATGGTCTCAGCCCAGCCGCTGCAGGGCGAGCGTAACATGAGCATGGAATCGCTCTACGAATACGGCAGTCGCGCCGGTGTGTGGCGCATTCTCAAACTGTTCAAGCAGTTCGATATTCCCCTGACGATCTTCGCCGTGGCCATGGCTGCCCAGCGCCATCCCGACGTGATTCGCGCCATGGTCGCCGACGGCCACGAGATCTGCAGCCACGGCTATCGCTGGATTGACTACCAGTACATGGACGAAGCCAAAGAGCGCGAGCACATGCTCAAGGCGATTCGCATCCTCACCGAAATAACCGGCGAACGCCCACTGGGCTGGTACACCGGCCGCACCGGGCCGAACACTCGTCGTCTGGTGATGGAGGAAGGTGGCTTTCTCTACGACTGCGATACCTACGACGATGACCTGCCCTACTGGGAGCCGAACAACCCCACCGGCAAGGCGCACCTGGTGATTCCCTACACCCTGGACACCAATGACATGCGCTTTACCCAGGTCCAGGGCTTCAACAATGGCGAGCAGTTTTTCCAGTACCTCAAGGATGCGTTCGACGTGCTGTACGCCGAAGGCAGCGAGGCGCCGAAAATGCTTTCCATCGGTTTGCATTGCCGCTTGATTGGTCGCCCGGCGCGGCTGGCGGCGCTCAAGCGTTTTATCGAATACGCAAAAAGCCATGAGCAGGTCTGGTTCACCCGTCGCGTCGACATCGCCCGCCACTGGCACGCCGAGCACCCTTATCAACCGGAGGCCGCGCAGTGAGCCGTTTCCAGACTCTGCAACCTTCGACGTTGAGCAGGGACGAGTTCATCGTCACCTTCGCCGACATCTACGAACATTCACCGTGGGTTGCCGCTGCGGCTTACGATCAAGGCCAGCTCAGCGAACTGGATGATATCCAGACCCTGCACGCCCGGATGAGCAAAATCCTGCTTAACACCGATCATGCCCGGCAACTGGCGCTGATCAACGCCCACCCGGACCTCGCCGGTAAAGCTGCCGTGCAAGGCCAACTGACTGAATCCAGCACCAACGAACAGGCCAGCGCAGGCATTCAGGAGTGCACGCCCGAAGAGTTTCAGCGCTTCACTGAACTCAACGAGGCCTACAAAACCCGCTTCGCCTTTCCGTTCATCATGGCGGTCAAAGGCAGCAACCGACACCAGATACTCGCCGCCTTCGAAACCCGCATTCATAATCCGGCCGACGCCGAATTTGCCTGCGCCCTGGCCGAGATCAACAAGATTGCCCTGTTTCGCTTGCAAGCCCTCTAACCGCCCTCTTCCCGGCAAAGACAAAAGGTAGACAAAAAGAATGAAAGCTTACGCTGCGCCCTTCGAGAAGTTCGTCAACCTGGCCGATGCGCGCCTGGGTACCAAAATCATTTCCGTGACCGATGACTGGTTCGCCGACGCCAACCGCCTGTTCCAGCCGACTCCGGCGGTGTGGAAGGAAGGCGTATTCGACGATAACGGCAAGTGGATGGACGGCTGGGAGTCGCGCCGCAAACGCTTTGAAGGTTACGACAGCGCCGTGATCCGCCTGGGCGTACCCGGCTCGATCAAAGGCGTGGATATCGACACCTCATTCTTCACCGGCAACTACCCGCCGTCGGCGTCGCTGGAAGCCTGCTTCCTGACATCAGGCGAGCCGGACGAGAACACCCAATGGACCGAAATCCTCTCGGCAGTGGAACTGAACGGCGACAGCCACCATTACCACGCCATCACCCAGGATCAGGCGTTTAGCCACCTGCGTTTCAACATCTACCCGGATGGCGGCATCGCTCGACTGCGGGTCTACGGCGTGCCGTTCCGCGACTGGTCGGCGGTGGGCGAAAACGAACAGCTGGATCTGGTCTCGGCCCTCAACGGCGGCCGCGCCCTGGCCTGCTCGGATGAGCATTACGGCAGCATGAGCAACATCCTCAACCCTGGCCGTGGCGTGAACATGGGCGACGGCTGGGAAACCGCACGGCGGCGTACACCCGGCAACGACTGGGTGATCATCGCCCTGGGCCACGCTGGCGAAGTGGAAAAAGTCATCGTCGACACCCTGCATTTCAAGGGTAACTACCCGGACAGTTGCTCGATCCAAGGCGCGTTCGTCAAGGGCGGCACCGATAGCCAGATCGAAACCCAGAGCCTGTTCTGGCGCGAACTGCTGCCGAGCCAGAAACTGAGCATGCACGCCGAACATGAGTTCGCCGAGCAGATAAAAGCCCTGGGCCCGATCACTCATATCCGCCTGAATGTATTTCCAGATGGTGGGGTGAGTCGTCTTCGGGTGTTGGGTAAAGTTTCGAAGTAACGCATTACCTGTAGGAGCTGCCGAAGGCTGCGAAAGCGATTCAACTGACATACCGCTTTCGCAGCCTTCGGCAGCTCCTACAGGGATCTGATCAATTCAAAAACAGAAGACCCAGCATGCGCACATTGACCATCGAGCCGTTGACCAAGCAAGCCTTCGCCCCTTTCGGTGATGTCATCGAAACCGACGGCAGCGATCACTTCATGATCAACAACGGCTCGACCCAGCGCTTCCATCGTCTGGCCGACGTGCAGACCGCGACGCCGGAAGACCAGGCGATCATCAGTATTTTCCGCGCAGAGGCGCTGGAGATGCCGTTGATCATCAGCATGCTGGAGCGCCATCCGCTGGGCAGCCAGGCCTTTGTGCCGCTGCTCGGCAACCCCTTTCTGATCGTGGTCGCGCCACTTGGCGATGAACCTGAATCAGAGTTGGTCCGCGCCTTCATTTCCAATGGCAGGCAGGGCATCAATTACCATCGCGGCGTCTGGCACCACCCGGTGCTGACGATCGAAAAGCGGGATGACTTCCTGGTGGTTGATCGCAGTGGCACAGGCAATAACTGCGATGAGCATTTTTTCGCTGAGAGCCAGAAGCTGGTTCTCGACCCCCACCGCTAAGCAGGGCCTGAGCATCCGTGAAGTGATGACAGGCAGAAGGTACTACCGTGGAAGCACATTTGATGGAATGGCTGAATCTCAGCGTGCGCTGGATTCACATGATTGTCGGCATCGCCTGGATCGGTGCCTCGTTCTACTTCGTCTGGCTGGAAAACAACCTCAACCGGGTTAACCCTCGCGATGGTTTGTCCGGGGATTTATGGGCCATTCATGGTGGCGGCATCTACCACCTGGAGAAATACAAACTCGCCCCGCCGACCATGCCCGAGAACCTGCACTGGTTCAAATGGGAAGCCTATTTCACCTGGCTGTCGGGCGTGGCCCTGCTGTGCGTGGTGTTCTACGCCAACCCGACCCTGTATCTGCTGGCTCCGGGCAGCAGCCTGTCCGGCTTCGAAGGCGTCGCCCTGGGGTTTGGTTCGCTATTTGTCGGCTGGTTTATTTACAGTTTTCTCTGCGACTCGGCACTGGGCAAACGCCCCGGTCTGCTGGGTTTGATTCTGTTCGTGCTGGTGATCGCCGCTGCGTACGGCTTCAGCAAGGTGTTCAGCGGACGTGGCGCGTACCTGCATGTGGGCGCGATCATCGGCACCATCATGGTCGGCAACGTATTCCGCATCATCATGCCCGCCCAGCGCGCACTGGTGGCGGCCATTGCCGAGAACCGCACGCCGGATCCATCGCTGCCCGCCAAGGGCCTGCTGCGCTCGCGACATAACAACTACTTCACCCTGCCCGTGCTGTTCATCATGATCAGCAACCACTTCCCGAGCACCTACGGCAGCCCTTATAACTGGTTGATCCTGGCCGGTATCGGGGTGTTGGCGGTGTTGGTCCGGCATTATTTCAATACCCGGCACAACAGCCACAAATTCGCCTGGACCCTGCCGGTCGCTGCGCTGGGCATGGTTTGCCTGGCTTACGTCACTGGCCCTGCTGCACCGCCATCGGCAGGCCTGGCGAAGATCGAGTATCAGCCACTGCCCGGGACGGCCATTGGCGGTTATCGTCATGACGAAGTCAGACCCGCGCCCGCGCCAGAGCCCGAAGTCGCTAAGGTGAATGCAGTGGATTTCGAGAAAGTCCATGGCGTGATCCAGCAACGCTGCACGGTCTGCCATTCCGCCAAACCCACCAGCCAGCTGTTCAGTAGTGCGCCAGCCGGAGTGATGTTCGACACCGCTGAGCAAATCAGGCAACTGGCGCCTCGCATCCAGGCTCAGGCCGTCACCTCGCAAATCATGCCGCTGGGCAACATCACCCAGATGACTCAGCAGGAAAGAGATTTGATTGGCGCGTGGGTGACGTCGGGTGCGCAAACTAATTAACCCCCCCCCCTGTAGGAGTGAGCTTGCTCGCGATCCGGAATGTCAGTCGATCAATTTTCGTCTGACCTGACGCCATCGCGAGCAAGCTCACTCCTACAGGATCGTGTTTGCTGCGAGACTGGCGCACACCAATAGTCAATGCCCAACACGCCCCACAATTGTTCGTCACGCCCCGTCCCAGAGCACTTGAGCTCGTTGATCCCAGCCAGTATCCTCCGCCGCCGCAGTAAAACCCGTCCGGCTTGAATCCTGACTGACCGGCCAACTACCTGACCGACCAGTCAACTGCCGAGTTTTGTTCAAAAAAACCCGAATCGATCGCTTAAACAGCAATCGATAGACTTTTCGTGGCTTTTTTTTCGACCTTGGCGCAGCTCTTGCTATGTACATAAAGCTGACCAAACAGACATGTTTTAACTGCGCAAAAAAGTGCCCATAAAGAGCACCAGAACAAACCAAATGTATCCATCAGGGGAGCAATGAATGAACCGTATTATTTCCAGCGCGATAGTTGCAGGCAGCCTTCTGGCATCCGGCCAAAGCATGGCCGACGGCCTGCTGCAATGGCAGAGCAACAGCCTGACTTACCTTAACGGTCGCGACTTCGCAGTCAACCCGTCAAACCAGCAGACGTTCACCTTCGAACATGCTGATGGCTGGAAATACGGCGATAACTTCGTGTTCATCGACAAGATTTTCTACAACGGTAAAGGCGACGCCACCAACGGCGATAACACCTACTACGGTGAAATCTCCCCACGTCTTTCCATGGGCAAAATCTTTGGCCAGAAGTTTGAATTCGGCCCGATCTCCGACGTGTTGATCGCCGCCACTTATGAGTTTGGCGAAGGCGACAACGAGTCGTACCTGATCGGCCCGGCCGTCGACTTGAAAATCCCGGGCTTCGACTACTTCCAGCTGAACTTCTACAAACGCTACACAGACGGCCACCGCGCAGGCTACGGCGCCTGGCAGGTGACTCCGGTCTGGTCCTACACCATTCCGGTGGGCAAGTCCGACATCCTGATCGACGGTTTTATCGACTGGGTCGTGGACAACAAATCGGACCGCAACGGCGAATACAAATCCAACGTCCACTTCAACCCACAAATCAAATACGACCTGGGCAAAGCCATCAACTTGCCTGAGCGTCAGTTGTATGTGGGTATTGAATACGACTACTGGTCCGACAAGTACGGCATTGAAGACACCAAGTTCTTTGATACCAACCAGAACACGGCGAGTTTGTTGGTGAAAGTGTTTTTCTGATCAATACATATGATTGGAATAGAACTGCATTTCCTGTGGGACCGGCTTTAGCCGGGAAGAGGCCAGAACACCCGATGCATCTGTTGCGTCTGGAATACAGCCTTCCCGGCTAAAGCCGGTCCCACTGGCGCTATGCGCTTACTCCCAAGGCAACCGTTTACCCGCTCGCACTTTCGAATTGATCGACCGCAGCAATTGCAGTGGATCGCTGTCGGTCCGGGCGTGGCTTTGTTCGTCGACCCAGGCCGAGACTTGTTTACGGTCCAGGCTGGGTCGCAAGTGCAGTATTTCTACCAGTTGGCGCTCGCACTGTTGGGCGTAAGCCACCACGCTGGAAAACAGAGGACTGTTCATGGGGTCAACTTGCCTCTCAGGCCCTGATGAGTTTCCAGATCTTGCCCGCCATCGTAACCACTAGCAGGACCAACGCACCGGCGATGATACCGGCGACGGCGTCCAGCAGAGTAGGCACGATCATCGAAAAACCTCCCACAGCCTGAGCGGCATGCTCAGTCACGCCTTCGATCCAGTGATGAACCGCTGGCACGCCGTGAGTGAGGATCCCGCCGCCGACCATGAACATCGCCGCAGTGCCCACGATGGAGAGGATTTTCATCAGCACCGGGGCCAGCCACAACAAGCCGGAGCCGATGCCCTGCACCGCGGATTTGGCGCTCTTCTTCAGATACAGACCCAAGTCATCCAGCTTGACGATGCCGGCCACCAGCCCATAAACGCCGATGGTGATCAGCACTGCAACGATCACCAGCACGCCAACCTGATCCAGAAACGGCCGGGTCGACACCACGCCCAAGGCCAGCACGATAATCTCGGCCGAGAGAATGAAGTCGGTACGAATTGCACCTTTGATGCGCTCTTTCTCGAAGGCCACCATGTCGACATTCTGGTCATTGGCGGCGCGCTTGCGTTCTTGACGCTCCTGCTCGGTCTCCGGATGCAGCCATTTATGGGAGATTTTCTCAAAGCCCTCGAAACACAGAAACGCGCCGCCAATCATCAACAACGGGAGGATTGCCCAGTCCGCGAACGCACTGATCAGCAGCGCCGCTGGCACCAGAATCGCCTTGTTGAGCAACGACCCTTTGGCCACCGCCCACACCACCGGCAGCTCGCGATCAGCGGACACGCCGGTGACTTGCTGCGCGTTGAGGGCCAGGTCGTCGCCCAGCACGCCAGCGGTTTTTTTGGCCGCCAGCGACACATCATCGAGCAGTGTTGCGATGTCATCCAACAGGGTCAGCAAGCTTCCAGCAGCCACAGGCAATATCCTTGAACAGTCGTAGAGGGAATATCAGAGCACAATAGATGCCGCGCCGGGCCATTGATTCACTGCGCGAGCCGCGTACAAGGGCAATCTTGAGCGGTTCACGAGGCCGGTGCTACCATGCGCAACCGCCGACCGGGCAAGGAAACCTCTGGTTTATGAGCAGTATTCGCGAGCGCAACAAAGAGCTGATCCTGAGCGCAGCCAGTGAAGAGTTTGCCGACAAGGGCTTCGCTGCGACCAAGACCAGCGACATCGCCGCCAAGGCGGGGGTGCCCAAGCCCAACGTCTATTACTACTTCAAGTCAAAGGAAAACCTTTATCGCGAGGTGCTCGAAAGCATTATCGAGCCGATCCTGCAGGCTTCGACACCCTTCAATCGCGACGGCATACCCGCTGAGGTGCTCAGCGCTTACATTCGCTCCAAGATTGTGATCTCCCGGGACCTGCCGTTTGCGTCCAAGGTGTTCGCCAGCGAAATCATGCACGGCGCGCCGCACCTGACGCCGGAGCAGGTCGAGCAGCTCAATGGCCAGGCCAGGCACAATATCGAGTGCATCCAGGGCTGGATCGACAGTGGCCAGATCGCTGCCATCGACCCGCATCACCTGATGTTCACCATCTGGGCCGCGACCCAGACCTACGCCGATTTCGACTGGCAGATCTCCACCGTCACCGGCAAGACCAAGCTCGACGACAGTGATTACGAAGCGGCGACCCAGACGATTATCCGGTTGGTGCTTAAAGGGTGCGCGCCGGATATCGTTTGACCTCTGTAGGAGCTGCCGAAGGCTGCGAAGGCATTTTTCCGGACACACCGCTGTTCGCAGCCTTCGGCAGCTCCTACAGGTACACCGTCCCTGGTTATCCCGCAGATAACAAAAAACCCGCCGAAGCGGGTTTTTTGTTGACCATCCGACATCCTGTCAGCAGCCGTCCTGGCGGTGGTCAATCATCCTTGATTCCGAAACACTTCCTTTGCTTCGGGGTTGGATCCAATGTACTGCTCAAATGTGACAGAACATAGAGCGTATTTCTTCTCTTCTTGTAAGCCTTTGGCCATACCGCGAATTATTTGAAGAATCTTCCTACCGCTCACTCAGGTTTATCCTTTCAGCGCCGACATCCACTTTAGTAGCGTGTGGCTAGACGACAGGCATCAAAGGGCTATTATCGGGGCGAGACTGAACCCGGTGGTGTATCCAACGGCGCAAAGCGCTCGAAACACATAAAAAAAATAATACGGAGCAACCGGTCATGACCATGCGCAGTTTATCCATCAGCCGCCGACTCTGGCTGATCCTCATCGTCTCCGTACTGATGCTGTTCATCCTGGCAGCCGCCCTGCTCAAACAGGTGCACACGGACCTCTATGCCGCCAAAGCCGAAAAAACCATGCACGTGGTGCAGAGCACCAGTGGCGTGCTGGAGTACTTCCATGGTCTGGAGACCGCTGGCACGCTGACTCAGGAACAGGCGCAGAAACAGGCGCTGGATGCCATTCGCGGGCTGCGCTACAACCAGAACGATTATTTCTGGATCAACGATTTGCGCCCGGTGATGATCATGCACCCGGTCAGCGTCAAGTTGAACGGTCAGGACCTCTCGGCAATCAAGGACCCGGATGGCTTCGCGGTCTTCAATGAAATGGTTGCCGTGGCCAAAGCCAAGGGTGCCGGGATGATTCAATACCGCTGGCCCAAGCCTGGCGCGGCTGATCCGGTGCCGAAAATCTCCTACGTGCAGTTGTTCGCCCCCTGGGGCTGGATTGTTGGCTCGGGGGTTTATGTGGATGACGTGCAGGCAGAGTTCCGCCAGCAGATGATCAATGCTGCGCTGTTCAGCCTGGCAATCATCGCCGTGATGGCGTTGCTGGTTATCCTCATCGCCCGCAGTATTGTGCAGCCGTTGCGTGAATCGGTGCAGGCCATGGCTGACATCGCCAGTGGCGAGAGTGACCTGACCCGCACCCTGCAAACCCAGGGCAATGATGAGGTCACGCAACTGGCCCGGCACTTCAACGCCTTCACAGCCAAGCTGCGCGGCGTGATCACACAATTGCAGGCATCCGCCTCAGGCCTGGAGCGAGCGTCTTCGGAGCTGGGCAGCAGTGCTGAACAGGCTCAGGCCCGCAGCCAGCAGCAGTCGCAGCAGATGGAGTTGGTCGCTACCGCGGTCAATGAAGTGACCTACGGCGTCCAGGACGTGGCGAAGAACGCCGAGCATGCAGCCAAGGAAATGCGCGACGCTGAATCCCAGGCGCATCAGGGTCAGGTCAACATCGACAGCAGCCTGCGCCAGATCGATCACCTGTCCGGCACCATCGGCCAGGCGGTGGAAGTGATCCGTACGCTGGCATCGGAAAGCACCCAGATTGGGGGCGTGCTTGAGGTGATCAGCTCGATTGCCGAACAGACCAACCTGCTGGCGCTCAACGCCGCCATCGAAGCGGCTCGGGCCGGAGAACAGGGTCGCGGTTTTGCCGTAGTGGCAGATGAAGTCAGGTTGCTGGCACAACGCACCCAGAAGTCCACGGCGGAAATTCAGGGCATGATCGAACGCTTGCAGAAGCATTCCGATGCGGCCGTGAAAGTCATTGCCGACAGCAGCCACTCGTCGCAACTGACCATCGAGCAAGCCAATCAGGCGGGGCAAAGCCTCACGTCGATCAGCCAGGCATTGCGCAACCTCAACAGCCTCAACGCCTCCATCGCCAGCGCCACCCTGCAGCAATCCCACGTGGTGGAGGACATCAACCAGAACGTCACCCAGGCTGCGCAGCTGTCGCAAAGCACCGCACTGGCCGCCGTCCACTCCAGCGAGGCCAGCCTGCATTTGCGCGGGTTGAGTGAGCAGTTGAATGGGTTGTTGCGGCAGTTCAGGGTTTAGGATCGTACATCCCCTGTGGGACCGGCTTTAGCCGGGAAGGCTCTATTACTGACGATGCAAATGCATTGCTTGTACCGGCCCATTCCCGGCTAAAGCGGAGCGCCGCCCGGCCGGTCCCACAAAAAAGTGCATTGCAGGCCAACATAGATCTCCCACAGGTTCCGCACTTGGCAGTCCTGCCGCCCGAACCTGCGTAAACTGTCGCGATCTTCGATCCGGAAAACACCATGGACAGCAGCATCAGTCGCCGCGAACAGTTACGCATCGTTATCTTCCAGACCGACACTCCCAAAGGGCGGCTCTTTGACCAGATTCTGCTGGCGGTCATTCTGCTCAGTCTGGTGGTGGTCATCCTCGACAGCGTCCCGGCAGTCCACAGCAACTACGGCGCGCTGCTGGCTTATGTCGAATGGGGCTTCACCGCCATTTTCCTCATCGAATACGGCTTGCGCCTGTACTGCTCCCCTCGCCCGCTGCAATACGCGTTCAGCTTTTATGGCCTGGTGGATTTGCTCGCCATCGTGCCCGGCATCCTGGCGATCTATTACAGCGATGCGCAGTACCTGTTGATCATCAGGGTCATCCGCATGCTGCGGATTTTCCGTGTGCTCAAGCTCAGCCCGTATCTCAAGCAAGCCAACTACTTGCTGTCGGCACTGCGCGGCAGCAAACAGAAAATCATCGTGTTTCTGGTCAGCGTCTCGACCCTGGTGGTGGTGTTCGGCACGCTGATGTACGTGATCGAAGGCCCGGAGCATGGCTTTACCAGCATTCCCAAAGGCATTTACTGGGCGATCGTAACGCTCACGACGGTCGGTTACGGCGACATCGTGCCCCGCACACCCGTGGGCCAGATGCTCTCCGCGCTGGTGATGATCACCGGTTACTCGATCATCGCCGTACCCACCGGCATCTTTACCGCCGAACTGGCGACGGCCATGCGCGGTGAACAGCTCAAACACGATTGCCCGGTCTGCTCGAAGAATGCCCACGAACATGGCGCAGTTTTTTGTTCACGGTGCGGTAACGCGCTTTTCCCGAAGGTAGAAAATAAGGCATAAGCAAATGCCTTTTAAGTCTTTAGGCGCCTATGCCTGCCCGGCTATAGTCGCGGGCACTAAGCCATCAATTTCGGGCCGTCAACTTCGGGCCATCAAGTTCAGGCCATCAACGTCTGTACATCCACAAAAAAAGGAATTGCGCAGTGAACAAACTTTTCGCCGCTTCGTTACTGGCCGCTGGCCTGGCTTTCGGGGGCGCGGCACAGGCCGCTGCACCGACCCTGCTCAACGTCTCGTATGACGTGATGCGGGACTTCTACAAGGACTACAACGCTGCGTTCCAGAAGCACTGGCAAGCCGAGCATAAAGAAAACATAACTGTGCAGATGTCCTTCGGCGGCTCCAGCAAACAAGCCCGCTCGGTCATCGACGGCCTGCCTGCTGATGTGATCACCATGAACATGGCCACCGACATCAACGCCTTGGCAGATAACGGCAAACTGGTCCCTGACAATTGGGTGACGCGCCTTCCGAACAACAGCGCGCCATTCACCTCAGCCACGGTTTTCATCGTGCGCAAGGGCAACCCCAAGGCCCTGAAAGACTGGAACGACCTGGTCAAGGACGGCGTGGAAGTCATCGTGCCTAACCCGAAAACCTCGGGTAACGGCCGCTACACCTACCTATCGGCATGGGGCTATACCCTGAAAAATGGCGGTGATGAAGCAGCAGCCAAAAAGTTCGTGGGTGACCTGTTCAAACATGTACCGGTTCTGGATACCGGTGGCCGTGGCGCCACTACCACCTTCATGACCAACCAGATCGGCGACGTGCTGGTGACCTTCGAAAACGAAGCAGAAATGATCGCCCGTGAATTCGGCCGTGATCAGTTTGAAGTGGTCTACCCAAGCGTGTCCGCCGAAGCCGAGCCGCCAGTGAGCGTGGTGGATAAAGTTGTCGACAAGAAACAAAGCCGCGCCGCCGCCGAGGAATACCTGAAATACCTGTGGTCCCCTGAAGGCCAGGAAATCGCCGCCGCCAACTACCTGCGTCCTCGCGACCCAGCGATCCTGGCCAAATACACCGACCGCTTCCCGAAAGTCGACTTCCTCTCGGTAGAGAAGACCTTCGGCGACTGGCGCACCGTGCAGAAAACCCATTTTGCTGATGGTGGGGTGTTTGATCAGATTTATACGGGTAAGTGATTTACCTGAATTGAAATGAAAAACGGCGACCCTAGGGTCGCCGTTTTTTGTGTTCGGTCATTTTTTGTAGGAGCTGCCGAAGGCTGCGAAAACGGCGCGCCTGACACACCGCTTCGCGACCGTCGTAACCTCCGATTGCCCCTACAGAATTCGCGTTCTATCAGGCAAATCCGGATCTGTAGGAGTGAGCTTGCTCGCGATGCGGTGGGTCTGACGGTACATTACCGTCTAACCTGACGCTATCGCGAGCAAGCTCACTCCTACAGATAAATCGTTTTTTCAGTCAGCTATCAATTCCCGAACTGCTTCCCCAACCCCGCCGGCACGCCGCTGGAATCAGTTTCCTGCCATGGGCCGTTGCGGCTAGTGGACCAGGTCCAGCCGTTGCTCCAGCGGTAATAGGTACGCTGGCGGTAGAAGGTGTCGGTCTGGTCGTCCAGCACGTGCACGCCCAGACGGGCATCCCAGTGGCTGTTGCCACCCGGTGGCGGGGCGAAGTTGGCGGAGGTTTTCGGGCCTGCTGCCGGGGCTTTCGGGGTGACCGGGGCGGAGGGTTTGCCGGGTGTGGGTTTGCCCGGCAAGGTTTGAATCGGCTCCTGGCTGCGCGGCCCGGTGGGCTGGACCGCACACGCACTCAAGCCCATGACCAGACCCAACAAGGTAATACGTGCGGCTGCGCGATACATAAGCGTGCTCTCTACTGATCAGGGCTGTCGATGGTCAGCGCCTGCAAGGCCGTGGTGTTACTCGCCAAGGGCTTGCCGCGGCCTATCCACTCGCCGGTGGTCGGCTGACCTGCGCGGGAGATCCGCGCCACGAGTTGGACTTGCGGAAAGTTAGACAGTTTCAGCTGCGGCATCATTGCATCTGCATCGCCGAGTTCGACTTCGGCAGGCAGGTCGGCCACGGTGACCCGCTTGACCGCCAAGGGCGCAGGCGGTCCGCCCACTGCGCGGGCAAAGATAAATACGCTGTCACCCGGCGCCACCTTGGCCTTGAGATCAGCGGCCAGATCAACGCGGACCTTGATCGTCGCGCCCTTGGTCACTTCAGCCACAGGTTGCTCAGGTTTACCACCCAGCTTTTCGCTGGCCCGGGCAATCCCGCCTTCCAGTGCCGAGCGGGATGGATCCTGAGGCGGCAACACTGCCAGCAAGCGTTTCCAGTAATCCACCGCCTGCTGATAACGCTCGCCTTCGAAGGCAGCAATGCCCAGCAGACCGAGGCTGGTAACTTCCTTCGGGTCGCCTTTGAGAGCTTCAGCCGTCAGGTCCTGGACTTGCGGGGTAAATTTCTTGTTACTGGCGAAATACAACGCCTGGGCCCACTGGCCTAGCAACTCAGGCTGGCGACCCGCCAGAGCCACCGCACGTTCGAACATCGCTGCCGCATCACGGGGGCGATCCTGAGCCATGTAGGTGCGAGCCAGAAAGTAGAAGCCTTCGGCCGAGTCGGGCTGGGCTTTGACGGCGCGTTCGAGGCGGTCGGTCATTTCGGCGATGGAGCCCGGCGGCTGGGAAAACTCCCGGGTCAGCTCGACCTTGTCGCTGGCACCGAAATGCAGATAAAGGCCAAGGCCCAGCACCGGCACCAGAAGCGCCGCCAGCAAAGGCAAGGTTTTCCCCAGTTTCGAGGTCCGCAATGGCCCCGCACCTTCGGTATCGGCGAGCAATTCACGGGCAGCTTCAGCACGGCCGCTGTCCATCTGCTCGGCACTCAATACGCCTTCGATCTGCTGGGCTTGCAGTTCGGCGATGCGCTCCTGATACAGCGCAACGTTGAGGGCGGTGCGGTCTTCCTCGCTTTGCGCACGACGGCCGCGCAACACGGGGATCATCAGGAAACTCGTGGCCACCAGCAACAGCAGGCCGGCAGCTAGCCAGAAATCAATCATTCGCGGTTCTTATCCAGCAGATTTGCGAGGCGCAGACGCTCCTCGTCGGAAAGCGCGTCGTTTTCCTGGCGACCCTGGCCACGACGACGCACGACAATCACCCCAATCACCAACAGCCCGCCCGCCAGCAAACCGGCAGGGCCAAACCAGAGCAGCCAGGTCTTGGCGCTCAGGGCTGGCTTGTAACGCACGAAATCGCCGTAGCGATCGACCATGAAGTCGATGATCTGCTGATTGCTGCGGCCTTCGCCGAGCATGCGGAAAATCTCTTTGCGCAGGTCGGCGGCAATCGGCGCGTTGGAGTCGGCGATGTCCTGATTCTGGCACTTGGGGCAGCGCAGTTCTTTGGTCAGCTCGGCATAACGCGCCCGCTCGGCATCGTCGCGAAACTCGTAGGCGTCGATGGCGGCATGCGCCAGCGTGGCAATCCCGAGTGTCAGAGCAGCAGCGGCTAACAAACGCTTCATTGCTTCGCCTCATCAACCAGGCCTTGATATAGACCGGCCAGCTGTTCACGCCACACGGTTTCATCTACTACACCTACAAACTTGTGGCGGATGATGCCCTTGCTGTCGATCAGGAAGGTTTCCGGTGCGCCGTAGACGCCAAGGTTCAAGCCAAGGCTGCCTTCGTCGTCGCGAATATTGAGCTGATACGGGTTGTGGAAATCCTTGAGCCACTTCAAGGCGTCGGCGTTGACGTCCTTGTAGTTGATGCCATAGATCACCACACCCTGCTGAGCCAGTTTGTTCAACACCGGATGCTCGACCCGGCACGCCACGCACCAGGTACCCCAGACGTTGACCAGCGCCGGTTTGCCCAGCAGATCGGCCCGTGTGATGACTCTGTCGCTCTGCACATCACGCAGGGAGAACTCCGGGAACGGCTTGTCGATCAACGCCGAAGGCAGTTCGGCCGGGTCGAGATACAGGCCTCGATAGAGAAACACCGCGACCCCCAGGAAGATCGCCAGCGGCAGCAACAGAATCCAGCGTTTCATACCGCAGCCTCCAGGCCCAACGCATCACGCACCTTGCTTTTGACTTTGACCCGATAACGCTTGTCCATCGCCGCCAGCACTCCGCCCAACGCAGTGATGAGGCCACCGAACCAGATCCAGCGCACGAAAGGTTTGACGTGGACCCGCACCGCCCAGGCGCCGTTGCCCAGGGGTTCGCCCAGCGCCACATACAGATCACGGGTGAAACCGGCGTCGATGCCCGCTTCGGTCATCATTGATTGCTGCACGGTGTACAGGCGTTTTTCCGGGTGCAGGATGGTCACTTGCTTGCCGTCCTCAAGGACACGAACAGTGCCGCGATCAGAGGTGAAGTTCGGGCCCTGATAATGCTGGGCACCTTCGAAGACGAACATATAGCCGCCCAATTCCATGGATTCACCGGGCGCCAGACGCAGGTCACGTTCGGCGCTGTTCTGGCTGGACAACACCACGCCCAACGCACAGACCGCAATGCCGATGTGCGCCAGTTGCATGCCCCAGTAACTGCGGGTCATGCTGCGTGAACCCTTGATCAAGCCTTTGTGACGGGTCTTGTCCAACAGGTCACGAACCCCGGCCAGCAATACCCAGGCTGCAAGCATGAAGGTCGCCATGACTGCCCAATGGAAATCGTCCATGGCCAGCCCGGCGACAACTGCCAGCACTGCGCTGCCGATCAGTACCGGCGCGAGCATACCCGCCAGCCATTTGACCGGGGTGTCTTTCCAGCGCACCAGCACGCCAACCGCCATCACCACCATGAGCAGGCCCATCAAAGGCACGAACATCGCGTTGAAATACGGTGGGCCAACTGACATCTTCGCCCCGCTCACAGCATCCAGCACCAATGGATACAAGGTACCCAGCAGGATCATCGACGCCGCCACCACCAGCACCAGGTTGTTGCCCAGCAACAGGGTTTCGCGAGACCACAAACCGAAGCCGACATGGCTTTTCACCACCGGTGCGCGGAAGGCGAACAAGGTCAGCGACCCACCCACCACAAACAGCAGGAAAATCAGGATGAACACGCCGCGCTCAGGGTCGGACGCAAAAGCGTGTACCGAGGTCAGCACCCCGGAACGCACCAGGAATGTTCCCAGCAGGCTCAGGGAGAACGCGGCGATGGCCAGCAGCACGGTCCAGCTTTTGAATACGCCGCGTTTTTCGGTGACGGCCAGCGAGTGAATCAACGCAGTGCCCACCAGCCAAGGCATGAACGAGGCATTTTCCACCGGGTCCCAGAACCACCAGCCGCCCCAGCCAAGCTCGTAATAGGCCCACCAGGAGCCCAAGGTGATGCCGACGCCGAGAAAGGCCCAGGCGGCGATGGTCCAAGGTCGCGACCAGCGCGCCCAGGCGGCATCGAGACGCCCACCGAGCAACGCGGCGATGGCAAAAGCGAAGGCGACCGAGAAACCGACATAGCCCATGTATAGCATCGGCGGATGGACGATCAGACCGATGTCCTGCAACAGAGGATTAAGGTCCCGGCCGTTGGCGGGCACTTGCGGCAGAATGCGCGAGAACGGGTTGGAGGTCAGGATCAGGAACAGCATGAAGCCGACGCTGATCATGCCCATCACCGCCAGCACCCGGGCCAGCATCACCTGCGGCAACTGCCGGGAGAAAATCGACACGGCGAAGGTCCAGGCACCGAGGATCAAGGCCCACAGCAGCAACGAACCTTCATGGGCACCCCAGACCGCGCTGAACTTGTAATACCAGGGCAGCGCGCTATTGGAGTTTTCCGCTACGTAGGCCACGGAAAAATCGTCGGTCATGAACGCGTAAGTCAGGCAACCGAACGCGAAGATCAGGAAGCTGAACTGACCCCAGGCCGCCGGTTGCGCCAGGCCCATCCACATCCGGTCACCACGCCAGGCACCGATCAACGGGACGAAGGCCTGCACGACAGCGAAGCACAGGGCCAGAATCATGGCCAGATGGCCGAGTTCAGGAATCATGGTTCAACCCTGCTTCGATGGTGTTGAGGAAGGAGCAGGCGCTGCCTGACCGCTTTCCTTGAGCGCCTTGGTGACTTCAGGCGGCATGTATTTTTCATCGTGCTTGGCCAGCACTTCGTCGGCGACCACGACACCGTCGGCATTGAGTTTGCCGAGGGCGACGATGCCCTGCCCTTCGCGGAACAGGTCCGGGAGGATGCCGCGATAGGTGATGGTCACGGACTTGTTGAAATCGGTGACGATGAATTTCACGTCGAGGGAATCGGAAGAGCGCTGCAACGAACCCTTTTCCACCATGCCACCGGCCCGAATGCGCGTGTCATGAGGCGCTTCGCCGCTGGCGATCTGGGTCGGGGTGTAAAACAGATTGATGTTCTCTTTCAGGGCGCTCAGAGCCAGAGTCACGGCGATGCTGACACCGGCGAGTATCGCCACGATGATCAACAGACGCTTTTTACGCAGCGGATTCACTTCTGGTTCTCCCAGCGCAGGCGTCGCGCCTCTTGTTGCAGGTAACGCCGACGCGCCAGCAACGGCAGCGCCACATTAATAGCCAGGCCCAGAAAGCAGATGCCATAGGCCGACCAGACGAACAGGCCATGATGCCCCATGGCCAGGAAATCGCTGAATGAATCAAATTTCATTGTGCGTTCTCCCTGGCTGGCGGCTGGCCCAGACTTTTCAGCACTTCGGCCTTGACCCAACTCGCTCGGGACTCGCGCTTGAGCACTTCCAGGCGCATGCGCAGCAGCAACACCGCGCCGAAGAAGCAGTAGAAACCCAGCACGGTGAACAGCAACGGCAGCCACATTTCAGCGGGCATCGCCGGTTTTTCGGTCAGGCTGAAGGTTGCACCCTGATGCAGGGTGTTCCACCACTCCACCGAGTATTTGATGATCGGGATATTGATCACACCGACGATGGCCAGCACCGCGCAGGCCTTGGCGGCGCTGTCGCGATTGCTGATGGCGTTCCCCAGCGCGATCAGACCGAAATACAGAAACAGCAGGATCAGCATCGACGTCAGCCGCGCATCCCAGACCCACCACGAACCCCAGGTCGGTTTGCCCCAGATCGCGCCGCTGATCAAGGCAATCGCAGTCATCCAGGCGCCGATGGGCGCGGCACTTTGCAGGGCGACGTCGGCCAGTTTCATCTTCCACACCAGGCCGACCACGCCACAGACCGCCAGCATCACGTAGCAGGACTGGGCCAGCATCGCGGCTGGCACGTGGATATAGATGATGCGAAAGCTGTTGCCTTGCTGATAATCCGGCGGCGCGAACGCCAGGCCCCAGACCACACCGATACCGATCAGCAAGACGGCGGCAATACTCAGCCAGGGCAGCAAACGCCCGCTGATGCCATAGAACCATTTTGGTGAACCGAGCTTGTGGAACCAGGCCCAACTCACCCCGCGTTTAGCGTTGTCTTTCATCACGCTGCCTTTCATCAAGCTGCCTTCTCACGGTGTTGCTCGGGTTTGCTGCTGACTGAAAACCGTCAGTCGCGCACAACCTCAATTATTCGCCGACGCTGATCTTCAAGCCAGCTGCGATGGCAAAGGGTGTCAGAGTGACCGCCAGCGCGGTCAGGCTACCAAGCCAGAGCAGGTAGCCGGTGGCGGGCATGCCTTGCAGCGCCGCCTGCAAAGCACCGCTGCCGAGGATCAATACCGGGATGTACAACGGCAGGATCAACAAGGCCAGCAGCAAACCGCCGCGCTTCAGACCGACCGTCAATGCCGCACCCACCGCGCCCAGCAGGCTCAATATCGGCGTGCCCAGCAGCAAGGACAGCAACAGCACCGGCAGGCATTGAGTCGGCAAACCGAGCATCAGGGCCAGAAGCGGCGCCAACAATACCAGTGCCAGCCCGGAAAAGGCCCAATGTGCCAGCACTTTGGCCAAAACCAGCAAGGACAGCGGATGGGCCGACAACACCCACTGCTCCAGAGAACCGTCCTCGAAATCACTGCGAAACAGGCCATCCAGCGACAACAGCACCGACAACAACGCTGCTACCCAGACTAAACCCGGCGACAGGGTTTGCAATAATTGCGTCTCCGGACCGACCGCCAGCGGGAACAAGGCGATGACAATCGCGAAGAACACCAGTGGGTTGGCCAGCTCCGCCGGACGCCGGAATAACAGACGAGCTTCGCGGGCGACGAGCAGGGTAAACACATGACTCATATGGCCCATTGCCCCAGATCAATGTCGCGATAACCGGCCGGTGTGCGGCTGAGGGTGTGGTGGGTGGTCAATACGATCATGCCGCCCCGTTCGCAATGCTCCGCGAGGTGCCCCTCCAACTGCGCCACGCCTTGCTTGTCCAGCGCGGTGAAGGGTTCATCCAGAATCCAGATCGGCGGGCTGTCCAGATACAGTCGCGCCAGGGCTACTCGTCTTTGTTGCCCGGCCGACAAGGTGTGGCACGGCACATCTTCGAAGCCACGCAGGCCAACCGCTTGCAGGGCCTGCCAGATCGCGGCGGACTCGGCCGGACGGTGCAGCGCGCAGAGCCAGGAGAGGTTTTCCACCGGTGTCAGCAAATCCTTGATGCCAGCGGCATGGCCAATCCACAGCAGGTTGCGTGCAAGCTCCACGCGCTGCTCGCTCAAGGGCTGGCCATTGATCAGCACCTGCCCGGCCGTTGGCTGCATGAGACCCGACAGCAAGCGCAACAGGCTGGTTTTACCGCTGCCATTAGGCCCGCTGATCTGCAGCATGTCACCGGCGTGCACTTGCAGGTCCAGATGCTCGAAAAGCATCCGCCAATCGCGCTCGCACGCCAGGCCATCGGCTTGCAGAAGAGGTGTAGAACGAGTCATTCAGGGTTCCCAGTCGCATCAGAACACAGCCACCGAGACGCGGTCTGAAGAAATGGCTGTTCAAGTCAGCTTTAAAACGGCCGTTATATGGGTGCAGCTCTATTGCACCTGCATTACATCTGCATTGCATCTAAGCCCCCCTATGACGGGGCGGCATTATACATGTCATGTCCCGCTGCAAGAGGGCATTTTCAACAGGTCGCGATTCCATGACAGCTGACATCACCAGCCTCCAGCCGACGACAGCGGCCTCTGCCTTGAACCGCGCGGGCCTTTCCCCGGTTCAGGTGCTCAAGCTGACGCAGCCGGTGGAGAACCTCGTGCCACCCGGTGAAACCGTCGAAGCCGAGGTGGTCAGCCTCAAACAGTTGCAGCAGAACTTTCAGTTGCTGATCAAAATCGCCCTGAGCAACGGCGGCCAGACCAGCATCAACGTCACCACTCCCCTGCCCCTCACGCCGGGCACCACCGTGCTGGTGTCGCAAGCATCGCCCAATACGCTGACCATGAGCATGCAGCAGATCAATGCAGCGTTGAATAACGTGCAAACCAGCATCGACACGGAGAAACTGCCCGTTGGCACCCTCCTGCAAGCGCGGGTTTTGACGTCTCAGGTGGTGGCCGAGGTTGTCGATCAACTGACGGGGAAATCTGCGCCGCTGCCAAATGCGCTGCCAGGCGCTATCCCGGGCATGCCGACGTCTGCGCAAGCCGCACAACCGGCGCTCTATCGCTCGATCGTGATCCTGCTCAATACCGCACTGGCCGGCACCAGCCTGACCATCGAAAGCCCGCAACCCCTGAGCCCCGGGGCCTTGCTCAGCGCTCAGGTGCAAGGCAAACAGGCGGTGAACTTCGTGCCGCTGCCAAACAATCTGGACCAACTGGCGGTCACCCAACAGCTGACTACCCAGCAGAACCGTCAGGGCTCACTGGATGTGCTGATCAACGCCCTGCGTAATTTGCCCCAGAACAGCCCGACGATTCCCGCGCCATTGCAGGCCAGCGTCAACCAGTTACTGGCAAATCTGCCGGACATTGAACAAATGACTACGCCACGGGGTGTGGCACAGGCGATCAGTAACAGCGGCCTGTTCCTGGAGACCCGGCTGCTGACCGGCTTCAACCCGGCGACCATGCCGGACCTGAAGGCCAATCTGCTGCAGGTCGTCGCTCAGCTTTTGCCGGGCTTGCCGGACAGCGCCAGCTACAACGCAGCCGCCGCTTCCAACATGTTGACGCGCACCATGCCCGGGGTTTTGCGCAGCGCGCTGGGCACGCTGGGGCTGGTCGCGCCACCCGCTCTGCCCATCAACTTCCCGCTGCCCTCGCGCTCGGTAAAAGGCGGTGGCAAGGATGACGATCTGGAAATCCTACTCAAGCTGGCAGCAGGTGCTATTTCCCGGCTGCAAAGCCATCAGCTGGGGAGCCTTGAGCAGACCCGCAGCACGTCCGAAGGCAATCTGCAGACCACTTGGCAATTGGAGATTCCGGTGCGTTACGGTCAGGACATCATGCCGTTGCAAGTGAAAGTGCAACGCGAAGACACGCCCGAAGAGGACAAGACCGACGACAAGAGCAGCGGCGAAATCAAAGAGAGCCGGGAGAAACTCTGGAAGATCGAGTTGGCATTCGATCTGGAGCCGCTGGGCGCAATGCAGGTCCAGGCACAACTGATTCGCGGCAGCCTGTCGAGCCAGCTCTGGGCTGAACGCCCGGACAGCGCTGCATTGATCAATCAGGAATTGGATTACCTGCGCGAGCGGCTGGTGGCGTCCGGCCTGGAAGTGGGCGAACTGGCCTGCAACCACGGCGCTCCGCCTCAGGGCAAGCGCACGACCCTTGAACAACGCTGGATAGACGAGAACGCCTGATGAGCCAAGCCGAGCAGACACCGCGTCAGGCGATTGCCTTGACCTATGATGGCCAGCACACGCCGACCCTGAGTGCCAAGGGTGACGATCAACTGGCCGAGGCGATTCTGGCCATTGCCCGGGAACATGAAGTGCCGATCTATGAAAACGCCGAGTTGGTGAAGCTGCTGGCGCGGATGGATCTGGGCGATAGCATTCCTGAGCCGTTGTATCGGACGATTGCGGAGATTATTGCGTTTGCCTGGCATTTGAAGGGCAAGTTTCCGGTGGGGCAGGATCCGGATGCGCCGCCGGTGGAGCGGGATATTACGCCGAAGTGGTGAATGGGGTAATCATGGGCTCTGACTCCGTGTACATATCCGTTGCTGCGGTCACGGCCGCTATGGGTTGCGCCCTTACGGCGCCTCACTTTTGAGAAGCGCAAAAGTGAGGCGCTGTAAAAGCGCAACCCTAAGTGGCCGTGACCGCGTGAACGGATATGTACTCCGAACAACAGACAGCGCAGCGCCCTCCCCTCACCCCTGATTATGCCCATGCAACTTGCTCATCAACTGAGCCTCTGCCTGAGTCAAACCACACGCCTGGGTCAGTTCATCGACGCTGGCGCCCATCCCCACCAGGCGGGCGGCCTGGGCGAATGAGAGGCTGGCGGGGTCTCGCTGCTCAAGGGCAGTGAGCTTGTCAGGCAGCGGAGCAACAATCGCCCGCAGCTCATGCAAAGCCTCGCCCATCTTGACGGTGCCGTTCTGAAAGTTATCCACACGCCTGATCAGCTCGCGAATCCGCTGATCGCGCTTGGCGTCCGCTTCATCACGCTCCAGATCCAGCTGACGCTGGCGCTTGGTATGCGCCAGGAACAGTGCAAGCGTCACCACCCAGGCAACCCCCAGGAAGGCGACTGCTACCTCAAAAATCAATCAGATGTTCTCCAGCTCGGACCACTCTTCTTCAGACATCATTTTGTCCAGCTCGACGAGGATCAACAGTTCGCCGTTCTTGTTGCATACGCCTTGAATGAACTTGGCGGATTCGTCGTTCCCGACGTTAGGCGCAGTTTCCACTTCCGACTGACGCAGGTAAACCACTTCGGCAACGCTGTCGACCAGGATCCCGACCACTTGCTTGTCGGCTTCGATGATCACGATACGGGTGTTGTCGCTGACTTCCACCGGGTCAAGGCCGAAGCGCTGACGGGTGTCGATCACGGTCACGACGTTGCCGCGCAGGTTGATGATCCCCAGCACATAGCTTGGCGCACCCGGAACAGGGGCGATTTCTGTGTAGCGCAGCACTTCCTGAACCTGCATCACGTTGATGCCGTAAGACTCGTTATCCAGGCGGAAAGTAACCCACTGCAGAATAGGATCTTCGGAACCTTGTGCGGACGACTTCTTCATAACCCCAACCCCTCGCGTGTGTGCTGTGCAGGGGACGCTTGCTGCGTCCCCTCATGATTATTTGGTTTTCTGCATCTGCTTGACCGCGCCACTGGCAATCAGCTCGGCTAACTCTGAAACGTCCAGCAAGGCGCACATGTGTTCAATCACTGTGCCCGCCAACCAGGGACGCTGCCCACGCTGGGTGCGCCACTTGATCTCGTTGGGGTCAAGGCGCAGGGAGCGGCTGACCTGATGCACCGCCAGCCCCCACTCGTAGCCTTGAACCGAAATCACATACTGCAATCCCTGGCGAAAATCATCGCGATAGCGATCCGGCATGATCCAGCGCGCGGTATCCAGCACTTTCAGGTTGCCGCTCTGGCTCGGCAGGATCCCGAGGAACCAGTCCGGCTGACCGAACAGCGGTGTCAAATCATGCCCTGCCAGCGGATAAATCGAACCCAGGCATACCAGCGGTACTGCCAGGGTCAGGCCAGCCACATCAAACAGCAGGCACTCGAACGGTTCTTCTGCCCAGGCAGGTCGACCGTCAGTGGTCGGCGGCGGTGTCGGGTTGCGTTGCGCAGTCTGCAGATAAACGTCTGCAACCGGCTCAACCAGCTCCACCACCGGCACCGAAACTTCAGGCACCACCTCGACTTCAACTTCAACTTCGACCCGAGCCACCACCGGCGGCGCTACCACAGGAGCTGCAACGGCAACCGGGACTGCCACGGGCGCTGGTGCAGCCACCGCTACCGCAATCGGCGTCGCCGCTGCCAGCATCCGCGCGTCATGGGCCTGCTCTTCAAGGACCGCCGCCTGGAAATCATCCAGAACCACGGGCTCGGGCTCAGGCGCCAGCATCACCGGCAATACTTCGGGCAAATCTTCAGTGGCATCCTGAAGCAGCGCATCCAGATACGACTGCAGCGCCACTTGCGGTCGTGTTGCTATCTCTACAGGCCGATTCAGGTTCATACAGGTGCCACACAATAAGTAACGCGATTACCGCTTGAATGAGTTATCGGCCGCTGTAAGGCCCGACTTGAGTGGTTCTGTGAGCGCTCGGAAAATAAACCTGTGGAGTTCATGTCAGGCCACCTGCGCCATGAGCTGTTCGGACAGCAGATGCTTGAGCAGCGCCCGATAGGCCAGCACTGCGCGGCTCTTGTTATCGAACTGCGAGGGGGTGACGCCCGCCCGGCTGGCGTCACGCAAACGCGTGTCCACCGGCACATAGGCTTTCCAGACATGCTCCGGGAAGCTGTCACGCAGCAGTTTCAAGGTGCCCATCGAGGCCTGGGTGCGGCGGTCGAACAAGGTCGGGACGATGGTGTAAGGCAACGGCACCTTGCGCGAGCGGTTGATCATCGCCAGGGTGTTGACCATGCGTTCCAGGCCTTTGACGGCGAGGAATTCGGTCTGCACCGGGATCACCAACTGCTGGCTGGCGGCCAGGGCATTGACCATCAGGACGCCCAACAACGGCGGGCTGTCGATCAGTGCGTAATCAAAATCCTGCCAGAGCTGCGCCAGACTTTTGGCGATCACCAGCCCCAAGCCGTTCTGGCCAGGGGATTGACGCTCAAGGGTCGCCAAAGCGGTGCTCGATGGCAGCAGGGATATGCGCTGGTCGCTGGTCGGCAGCAACAGCTGGCCGGGCAATCCGTCCGGGATATTGCCCTTGTGCAGAAACAGATCGAACACGCTGTGTTCGAGCAAATCCGGGTCATGCCCGAAATAGCTGGTCATCGAGCCATGGGGGTCCAGATCGACCACGACCACGCGCTTGCCCGCCTCGGCCAACAGCCCGGCTAACGCGATGGTGGAGGTGGTCTTACCGACGCCACCTTTTTGATTGGCTACTGCCCAGACTCTCATTGTGTTTTTTCCTCCCGCCATGGCGGTGGCCATACCGAGAATTGACTAACGTGCCGATGACGAAGAATTGACGCTATTACCCCGTGCTGCCGGGCTGACTGGCGTAGGTGCAGTTTGTGTGCCAGCACGGCGCATGGCGGAGTCCGGCTGTTGAGTATTGGTGGTGCCGGTCGCGGTGAGACTGCGGCGAACGTCCAGATTTCGCGAGATCACCAATACCACGCGACGGTTGCGGCCGCGACCATCAGCAGTGGTATTGGACGCCACTGGCTGAAACTCGCCATAACCCACCGAGGCCATACGCGCAGGGTTGATACCCTCCATCGCCAGCATGCGCACGATGCTGGCGGCACGGGCCGAGGACAGTTCCCAGTTGGTCGGGAACTGAGCAGTACTGATCGGCTGGTCGTCGGTAAAGCCTTCCACATGAATCGGGTTGTCGAAGGGTTTGATGATGGTGGCGACTTTTTCAATGATGTTGAAAGCCTTGTCGCTGGGCATGGCATCGCCGCTGCCGAACAACATGCTGGATTTAAGCTCGATTTCGATCCACAGCTCGTTGCCGCGCACTGTCATCTGATTGGAACTGATCAGGTCGCCGAAGCCGGCACGCACGTCGTCGGCAATGGTCTTCAGTGGATCGGTAACGTTCTGCCCGATGCCCGCGTCCGTCTGCTCGCTGTCCTTGACCAACGGCTGGGCTGGCTTGACGGTGACCGGACGCTGCTCGCCGATAGGGATCGGCTTCATGCTTTTTTCAGTGTCGTTGAACACGCCCACCAAGGCTTCGGACAGGATCTTGTACTTGCCTTCGTTCACTGACGAAATCGAGTACATGACCACGAAAAAGGCAAACAGCAGGGTGATGAAGTCCGCGTAGGACACCAGCCAGCGCTCGTGATTTTCGTGCTCTTCGGGTCGACGACGTCGAGCCATGGGGTATTACTCCATGAAGCCTTGCAGCTTGAGTTCGATGGAGCGCGGGTTTTCACCCTCGGCGATGGACAGCAAACCTTCAAGGAGCATTTCCCGATAGCGGGACTGACGCATGGCAATGCTTTTGAGCTTGTTGGCGACCGGCAACAGGATCAGGTTGGCCGACGCCACGCCATAGATGGTCGCAACGAACGCCACCGCAATACCGCTGCCCAGCTGGCTGGGATCGGCCAGGTTGCCCATGACATGGATCAGGCCCATGACTGCACCGATGATGCCCACGGTCGGCGCATAGCCACCCATGCTTTCGAATACTTTGGCGGCCTGGATATCGCGGCTTTCCTGAGTCATGAAATCCACTTCAAGAATGCTGCGGATCGCCTGTGGCTCGGAGCCGTCGACCAGCAACTGCAAGCCTTTGCGGGCATAGCTGTCGGGCTCGGTATCCGCGACGGTCTCAAGACCGAGCAAGCCTTCCTTGCGGGCGATCATGCTCCAGTTGATGACCCGATCAATGCCGCCTGCCAGGTCAATGCGCGGCGGAAACAGAATCCAGCCAACAATCTGCACTGCACGCTTGAAGGCACTCATCGGTGACTGCAGCATCGATGCCGCCAGTGTGCCGCCGAGCACGATCAGCGCCGCCGGACCATTGAGCAGAGCGGCGAGATGCCCCCCTTCCAGGTAGTTACCGCCAATGATGGCGACAAAGGCGAGGATCAGGCCAATCAGACTCAAAACATCCATCAGACGCACGCCTCGACCAGATGCTTGCCGATGTCGTCCAGGCTATAAATGGCGTCAGCCAGGTCTGCCTTGACGATGGCCATCGGCATCCCGTAAATCACGCAGCTGGCCTCGTCCTGAGCCCAGACGTGGCTGCCGCCCTGCTTGAGCAGACGCGCGCCTTCACGACCGTCGGCGCCCATGCCGGTCAACACCACGGCCAGCACTTTGTCGCCATAGGATTTGGCTGCCGAACCGAAGGTGATGTCGACGCAAGGCTTGTAGTTGAGGCGCTCGTCGCCCGGCAGAATCTTCACCGCGCCACGACCATCAATCATCATTTGTTTGCCGCCCGGCGCCAACAAGGCGAGGCCCGGCCGCAGGATGTCACCATCCTCGGCTTCTTTGACACTGATCTGGCACAGCTTGTCCAGACGTTCGGCGAAAGCCTTGGTGAAGGCAGCGGGCATGTGCTGGATCAAGACGATCGGTGCCGGGAAATTGGCAGGCAGTTGGGTCAGGACCCGCTGCAGTGCCACCGGGCCGCCAGTGGAGGTACCAATGGCGACCAGTTTGTAGGCTTTGCGCTTCGGCGCTGGCGACAGATGCGCGTGAGACGTGCGCTCGGCCGGGGCTGGCGTGGAGCGCGGCGGCAGGCTGCGGCTGGGCGCTGGCGCAGGTGCAGGGCTGGCGGAGCGACTTGAAACAGTCGGCGCGCTGACGGCCGGGGCCGGTGCAGATGTCGGCGTCGATGCCGGAGCACTGAAGCTGCCCATGCGACGATTACTGCGGGCAATACTGTGGACTTTTTCGCACAGCAACTGCTTGACCTTGTCAGGGTTGCGAGAAATGTCTTCGAAATTCTTGGGCAGGAAGTCCACCGCGCCGGCGTCCAGGGCATCCAGCGTGACGCGGGCACCTTCGTGGGTCAGCGAAGAGAACATCAGCACCGGAGTCGGGCTGCGTTGCATGATATGACGCACGGCAGTAATGCCGTCCATCATGGGCATTTCGTAGTCCATGGTAATGACATCGGGCTTGAGCGACAGCGCCAGATCAATGGCTTCCTTGCCATTGGTGGCCGTACCCACAACCTTGATGTTTGGATCTGAAGAAAGGATTTCCGTGACACGACGGCGGAAGAAACCGGAGTCATCCACCACCAATACCTTGACTACCATAAACACTCCATTAGAGGCTGCGCGCAAACCACTGAGCCCTGCAACAGGCAGAGACTCATCGCTTTCAATGCAGCCTGATCAGGCGCCGCAGCCAGTTGACTGCCTGCGGCACCAGGATCAAATACGCCGTGCGGCGTAGCGCTTGAGCATGCTCGGCACATCGAGAATCAATGCGATGCGGCCGTCACCGGTGATGGTTGCGCCCGACATCCCTGGCGTACCTTGCAACATCTTGCCCAGCGGCTTGATGACCACTTCTTCCTGACCCACCAACTGATCGACCACGAAGCCGATACGCTGGGTGCCCACGGACAGAATCACCACATGCCCTTCGCGCTGTTCTTCATGCGCGGCCGAACTGACCAGCCAGCGCTTGAGGTAAAACAGCGGCAAGGCCTTGTCCCGCACGATGACCACTTCCTGACCATCGACGACGTTGGTCGTCGACAGGTCCAGGTGGAAGATCTCGTTGACGTTGACCAGCGGGAAAGCAAAGGCCTGATTGCCCAGCATGACCATCAGTGTCGGCATGATCGCCAGGGTCAATGGCACCTTGATGACGATCTTCGAGCCCTGGCCCTTGGTGGAGTAAATGTTGATCGTACCGTTGAGCTGGGCAATCTTGGTTTTCACCACGTCCATGCCCACACCACGACCGGACACATCGGAAATCTCGGTTTTGGTCGAGAAACCCGGTGCAAAGATCAGGTTGTAGCAATCGGTATCGCTCAGGCGGTCAGCAGCATCCTTGTCCATCACACCGCGTTTCACGGCAATGGAACGAAGCACGTTAGGGTCCATGCCCTTGCCGTCATCGGAAATCGACAGCAGGATGTGGTCGCCTTCCTGTTCGGCAGACAGAATCACCCGTCCGCCACGGGATTTGCCTGTCGCTTCGCGCTCTTCCGGGGTTTCGATACCGTGGTCGACCGCGTTGCGCACCAAGTGGACCAGTGGATCGGCAAGCGCCTCTACGAGGTTTTTGTCGAGGTCGGTTTCTTCTCCCACCAGTTCCAGGTTGATTTCTTTCTTGAGCTGACGAGCCAGGTCGCGAACCAGTCGCGGGAAGCGACCGAACACTTTCTTGATCGGCTGCATCCGGGTCTTCATCACCGCGGTCTGCAAGTCGGCCGTTACCACGTCAAGGTTGGACACCGCCTTGGACATGGCTTCGTCGCCGCTATTGAGACCCAGGCGTACCAGACGGTTACGCACCAGCACCAGTTCGCCGACCATGTTCATGATCTCGTCCAGGCGTGCGGTATCAACCCGAACGGTGGTTTCAGCTTCTGAAGCGACAGGCTTTTCACTGGGTGGAGCAGGCGCTTTGGCGGGTGCAGGTGCAGGTGCAGGTGCGGCAGCCTTGGCAGGCGCTGGCGCGGGTTTGGCAGCAGGTGCAGGCGCTGGCTTGGCAGCAGCCGGAGCAGGAGCAGCTTTTGCTACCGCAGCAGGCGCGGCGGCGGCAGCGGCGGCAGCCACTTCAGGCTCGAACTTGCCTTTACCATGCAGCTCATCGAGCAAGGCTTCAAATTCGTTATCGGTGATTTCATCGCCTTTGCCCGCTGCGGCCTTAGCCACCGCTGGCGCAGCCGCTACAGGAGCTACAGCGGCGTCAGGGTCAAACGAGCCTTTGCCATGCAACTGATCCAGCAAGGCTTCGAATTCATCGTCGGTAATATCACCGCTTTCAACCTTGCCAGCGGCTGCGGCAGGCGCGGCAGCCGGAGGTGCTTTGGCATCGACAGCGAACTGCCCTTTGCCATGCAACTGGTCGAGTAGCGATTCAAACTCCGAGTCGGTGATTTCATCGCTCGATGCAGAACTGGCCGCAGCTGCCACTGGAGCACTGGCAGGTGCTGCCTGTTCTTTGGCGGCATTGAGCGAGTCGAGCAGTGCTTCGAATTCGGTATCGGTAATTTCATCGGACGCCGCTTCTGCGACGACTTCGGCAGGTGCCGCTTCTGCAACGGCCTCCTCAACCACTTCATCGGCCGAAGCAGGTTCCGCCAGACGGGCCAGTGCAGCCAGCAGCTCAGGCGTCGCCGGAGTCACTTCGCTACGCTCACGCACTTGAGTGAACATGCCGTTAACCGCATCCAGCGCTTCCAGGACCACGTCCATCAATTCCGAGTCAACACGACGCTCACCCTTGCGCAGGATGTCGAAGACGTTCTCGGCGATGTGGCAGCACTCCACCAGCTCATGGAGCTGGAGGAAGCCGGCGCCCCCTTTTACAGTGTGAAAACCGCGAAAAATTGCATTGAGCAAGTCAGCATCATCTGGTCGGCTTTCGAGCTCGACCAGCTGTTCAGACAATTGCTCGAGAATTTCGCCGGCCTCTACCAGAAAATCCTGAAGGATTTCTTCATCGGCGCCGAAGCTCATTGGGGTGCTCCCTAAAATTAACCGTCAACAGACCTAGAAGCCCAGGCTCGATAGCAGATCGTCTACATCGTCCTGTCCGGACACAACGTCTTCACGTTTATCGGCATGAATCTGCGGACCTTCACCCTGCTTGACATGTTTTTGTGGATCTTTTTCAGCAAGGATGGATTCTTCGTCATGCTGGATGCCCGCAAAGCGGTCTACATGACTGGCCATGAGCACCAGTTTGAGCAGATTACTCTCCACTTCCGTGACCAATTGCGTCACGCGCTTGATCACCTGGCCGGTGAGATCCTGGAAGTCCTGCGCCAAAAGAATGTCGTTCAGGTGGGAAGCAACCTGATGACTTTCTGTCTCGGTACGCGTCAGGAAACCCTCGACATTGCGCGCCAACTCACGAAACTCTTCAGCACCCACTTCGCGGCGCATGAAACGCGCCCAGTCAGCGCTCAACGCCTTGGCGTCGGTGCTCAGACCGTTCATCAGGGGTGTGCTTTGCTCAACCAGATCCATGGTGCGGTTAGCCGCATTTTCCGTGAGCCTGACAACATACGACAGGCGCTCGGTGGCATCCGTAATCTGGGACACTTCTTCGGCTTGCGGCATGTTCGGGTCAATCTGGAAATTGACGATCGCGCTGTGAAGCTCGCGAGTCAGCTTGCCGATTTCCTGATACAGGCCACGATCCCGTGCCTGGTTAAGCTCATGAATCAATTGAACCGCTTCGCCGAAACGACCCTTTTCAAGGCTCGTAACCAGCTCAGTGGCATGTTTTTTCAGGGTCGACTCAAACTCGCCCATTGACGTATCGTCGTTCTCCATAGCGCCCTCACGGCATACATCAGCTATTGACGCGCTCAAAAATCTTTTCGATCTTTTCTTTCAGCGCCTGAGCCGTGAATGGCTTGACCACATAGCCGTTAACACCGGCTTGAGCGGCCTCGATGATCTGGTCACGCTTGGCTTCAGCGGTCACCATCAACACCGGCAGGTGCTTGAGGCGGTCGTCGGCACGCACTTTGCGAAGCAGATCGATACCGGTCATCCCGGGCATGTTCCAGTCCGTTACCAGAAAGTCAAAAGATCCGCTTTCCAGCATCGGCAACGCGGTAAGCCCGTCATCGGCTTCGGACGTGTTGGTGAAGCCCAGATCACGCAGCAGGTTTTTAATGATCCGCCGCATCGTTGAGAAGTCATCAACGATGAGGATTTTCATGTTCTTGTCCAATTCGACCTCCAAGCAGTCTTTGACGCGTTCAGCACCTGAACGCGCTGTTCAATCAATACCGGCACAGCTCACATCGGCTGCACGAAAAAAACGACGACGGGCTTGGTAATCAACAGTTATGAAACCACACAGCAAATCCACGGACCGCATGAAAGTCGTCTGCCCTTTCAAAAGTCCGTGGAATGAATGCCTGTACGGCTCCAGCCTTGTCCACTGTCCCACGTAACGCTTTGCACAGCCGGCTTATACACGATCACAACCATGAAGGGTTGCTCATCGCGCATCAACGCGCTCGCCACTCTCCCAAACGCCCTCGCAAACGAGCTGCGCACTGGCTGTGTAACTGGCTGACTCGCGATTCGCTGACCCCCAGGACCTCACCGATTTCCTTGAGGTTCAACTCCTCGTCGTAGTACAGCGCCAAGACCAGACGCTCGCGCTCCGGCAAATTGGCGATCGCATCTGCCAACGCAGCCTGGAAACGCTCATCTTCCAGATCGCGCGACGGCTCAAGCGAACCGCTTGCGCCATCCTCATGCAGCCCTTCATGTTCGCCGTCCTGTAAAAGGTCGTCGAAGCTGAACAACCGGCTGCCCAAGGTATCGTTCAAAATCCCGTAATAATCATCGAGACTCAATTGGAGTTCGGCCGCAACCTCGTGATCTTTAGCGTCACGGCCTGTTTTTGCCTCAATTGTTCGAATTGCGTCACTGACCATGCGCGTATTTCGATGTACCGAACGGGGCGCCCAGTCACCTTTGCGCACTTCGTCGAGCATCGCGCCACGGATCCGAATGCCGGCGTAGGTTTCAAAACTCGCGCCTTTGGTGCAGTCGTACTTGGTCGAAACTTCCAGCAAGCCGATCATGCCCGCCTGGATCAGGTCTTCAACCTGAACACTGGCAGGCAGACGCGCCAGCAGGTGGTAGGCAATGCGCTTGACCAACGGCGCGTAGCGCTCGATCAACTCATACTGCGAGTTCTTGGACGCCTTGCTATACATCTGATAGCCGCTCGCTGTCATTGAACAGGCCCCGCGCTGGTCTGGTAAACGAGTCGCTCGACGAAGAACTCGAGATGGCCACGCGGATTAGCGGGCAATGGCCAGGTGTCGACCTTCTGCGCGATGGCCTTGAAGGCCAGGGAGCATTTGGAGCGGGGGAAAGCTTCGTAGACGGCACGCTGCTTCTGGACGGCCTTGCGCACGCTTTCGTCGTAAGGCACGGCACCCACGTACTGCAGGGCAACGTCAAGAAAACGATCAGTCACTTTGGTCAGCTTGGCGAACAGGTTGCGCCCTTCCTGCGGGCTCTGGGCCATGTTGGCCAGCACGCGGAAGCGATTCATCCCATAGTCGCGGTTGAGCAGTTTGATCAGCGCATAGGCGTCAGTGATGGAAGTCGGCTCATCGCAAACCACCAGCAGCACTTCATGGGCAGCGCGAACGAAGCTGACCACTGATTCGCCAATCCCGGCAGCCGTGTCGATGACCAGCACGTCGAGGTTGTCGCCAATGTCGCTGAAGGCCTGAATCAGGCCGGCATGCTGCGCCGGACTCAAATGGACCATGCTCTGGGTGCCGGAAGCCGCGGGCACGATGCGAATCCCGCCCGGACCTTGCAGCAACACGTCGCGCAGCTCGCAACGGCCCTCGATCACATCAGCGAGGGTGCGTTTGGGCGTCAGCCCCAGCAAGACGTCGACGTTAGCCAGACCCAGGTCAGCATCCAGCAGCAGGACCCGACGGCCGAGCTCGGCCAGGGCCAGCGATAGATTCACTGACACATTAGTCTTACCGACGCCACCCTTGCCGCCGGTCACCGCGATCACCTGTACGGGATGCATGCTGCCCATGTTATTTCATTACCTTGTCTTGCGTAGACCGAAGCCACATTGGGGGCTGCACGTTCACTGAAGAACAATGCCAGGCAGACCGTCGATGCAGGTACATTCCAGAAGTTAGCTTCATTCAGCCCACCCGCTTGTTGGGGTTGTGGTAAAGGTCGGCGAACATATCCGCCATCGCTTCCTCACTCGGCTCTTCTTGCATCTGCACATTGACCGCGCGGGTCACCAATTGGTGCCTGCGTGGCAGGTGAAGATCGTCAGGAATCCGTGGACCATCAGTCAGATAGGCCACTGGGAGCTCATGACTGATCGCAAGGCTGAGCACTTCGCCCAGGCTGGCGGTTTCATCCAGCTTGGTCAGGATGCACCCGGCCAGGCCGCAACGTTTGTAACTGTGATACGCAGCAGTGAGCACCTGTTTCTGGCTGGTTGTCGCCAGCACCAGATAATTGCGCGACTTGATACCGCGACCTGCGAGGCTTTCAAGCTGCATGCGCAAGGCCGGATCGCTGGCTTGCAGGCCGGCGGTATCGATCAGCACCACGCGCTTGCGCAACAGTGGCTCCAGCGCCTGGGCCAGTGACTGACCAGGATCAACATGAGTCACCGGGACATTGAGAATGCGCCCCAGGGTCTTGAGTTGTTCCTGAGCACCGATTCGGAAGCTGTCCATGCTGACCAGGGCGATATTCTGCGCGCCGTACTTGAGCACGTAACGTGCGGCCAGTTTGGCCAGGGTCGTGGTTTTACCCATGCCCGCCGGACCCACCATGGCAATCACGCCACCTTCTTCAAGGGGCTCAACCTCAGGGACGGAAATCATCCGGGCCAGATGCGCCAACAGCATGCGCCAAGCCTGACGAGGCTCTTCAATATCAGGAATCATGTCCAACAGGTCGCGGGACAACGGGCCGGACAAACCGACACGTTGCAGGCGACGCCAGAGATTGGCTTGCGCCGGGCGGCTGCCTTGCAGCTGACTCCAGGCCAGCGAGCCGAGCTGGACTTCCAGCAGTTCGCGCAGGCCGTTCAATTCGAAACGCATCGAGTCATAACCGCGCTGACTGCCCGCAGGCGCCGCTGCCGGGGCGTAAGCCTGAGCGATAGGACGTGGCGGCTCTTCCAGGGTCGGCTCGATGTGGGTGTCGGTGGCGTCCAACGGCAGGCCGGCGAACAACTGGCGATTGACCGTGCCGTCGCTTTCCCCACGGTTATTGAGTTCGGCCTGAGCCGAAACAATGCGTGACTGGGTTTTGCGCAGCTCGTCTTCAAGCTCGATGTTCGGAACACGCGGGGCCAGAGCCGACAGCTTGTAATCCAGCGCAGCAGTCAGCTCAACGCCACCAGCAATGCGCCGGTTACCGATGATGGCCGCCTCAGCGCCCAGCTCATCGCGAACCAGCTTCATGGCTTGACGCATATCAGCGGCGAAAAATCGCTTAACTTGCATGACTCACTACCTCAGCCGTTTGGCCCGACAGTCGCTACGATGGTTACTTGCTTGTTATCAGGAATTTCCTGATAAGCCAGAACATGCATATTCGGTACAGCCAGGCGTCCAAAACGCGAAAGCATCGCGCGAATCGGACCTGCCACCAGCAGAATCACTGGCATACCCTGCATTTCCTGACGCTGGGCGGCTTCGATCAGCGAACGCTGAAGTTTTTCCGCCATGCTCGGCTCAAGGAGAACGCCTTCTTCCTGACCTTGACCCGCCTTCTGAAGACTATTGAGCAATATCTGTTCCAACCTTGGCTCCAGCGTGATAACTGGCAGCTCCGGCTCAATGCCTACAATGCTTTGCACGATTGCGCGGCTCAAACCGACCCGTACGGCCGCAACCAGAGCGGCGGTATCTTGACTCCGCATGGCGTTGTTGGCGATGGCCTCGGCGATGCTGCGAATGTCCCGCACAGGGACCTGTTCGGCGAGCAACGCCTGCAATACTTTCAACAAGGCAGACAGCGACAGAATGCCCGGTACCAGCTCTTCTGCCAGTTTAGGCGAGCTTTTAGCTAGCAATTGCATCAATTGCTGCACTTCTTCGTGGCCAATCAGCTCATGAGAGTGCTTGTAGAGAATCTGGTTAAGGTGTGTCGCGACCACGGTACTGGCGTCCACCACGGTGTAACCCAAGGACTGCGCCTGACTGCGCTGGCTGATTTCGATCCAGACCGCCTCAAGGCCAAACGCCGGGTCCTTGGCGGTAATGCCGTTCAGCGTACCGAACACCTGACCGGGGTTGATCGCCAGCTCGCGATCAGGATAAATCTCGGCTTCGGCCAGGGTTACGCCCATCAGCGTCAAACGATAGGCGCTGGGTGCCAAGTCGAGGTTGTCGCGAATATGCACCGTCGGCATCAGAAAGCCCAACTCCTGAGAGAGCTTCTTGCGCACGCCCTTGATCCGCGCTAGCAATTGGCCGCCCTGATTGCGGTCCACCAGCGGGATCAACCGATACCCCACTTCCAGACCGATCATGTCGATCGGCGTCACGTCATCCCAGCCCAGCTCTTTGGAATCCTGAATACGGGTCGGCGACGGCAGCATCTCTTGCTGACGCTTGACCTCTTCCAGCGCCACGATCCTGGTCTGGTTTTCTTTCTTCCACAGCATGTAGGCGATACCGCCAGCCACAAGGCCAAGGCTGAGGAAGGAAAAGTGCGGCATCCCCGGCACCAGGCCCATCACGATCATAATCGCGCCGGACACGCCCAGGGCTTTCCAGGAAGTAAACATCTGGCGGTTGATCATTTTGCCCATTTCTTCCGAACCGGAAGCACGGGTCACCATGATCGCCGCAGCGGTGGATAACAGCAGTGATGGCAATTGCGCCACCAAACCGTCACCAATGGTCAGCAGGGTGTAAATCTTGCCCGCGTCAGCGAAGCTCATGTTGTGTTGCAGCATACCCACCAGCATGCCGCCGATGAGGTTGATAAACAGAATCAACAGACCGGCGATGGCATCACCGCGGACGAACTTGCTGGCACCGTCCATGGAGCCGTAGAACTCGGCCTCCTGAGCCACTTCCAGACGGCGACGCTTGGCTTCCGGCTGATCGATCAGGCCCGCGTTGAGGTCGGCGTCGATAGCCATTTGTTTGCCGGGCATGGCGTCCAGGGTGAAACGCGCGCTCACCTCGGAGATCCGCCCTGCACCCTTGGTGATAACCACGAAGTTGATGATCATCAGGATCGCAAACACCACGATACCGACCACGTAGTTACCGCCGATTACCACTTCACCAAAGGCCTGGATCACCTTACCGGCGGCGGCGTGGCCGTCCTGGCCGTGGAGCATGACCACTCGGGTGGATGCGACGTTCAGCGCCAGCCGCAGCAGCGTGGCGACCAGCAGGATGGTGGGGAAAACCGAGAAATCCAGCGGCCGCAGGGCGTAGACGCAGACCAGCAGGACCACAATGGACAGAGCAATGTTGAACGTGAAGAACACGTCCAGCAGGAATGGCGGGATGGGCAACATCATCATTGCCATCATGATCAACAACAGCAACGGGACGCCCAGCTGACCTCGTCCGAGACCTGCCAGACCGCTGCGTGCGTTGGTGACTAATTGAGAGCGATCCACCGAATATTTACCTGCGCGCTAAATCAAAACTTTGACGCCGAAGGCGACCTGATCAGGCCTATTGCAAGAAGCTTTCCAATTGTGGAAATGGTGGGGAAATAGTGGGGTTTATTCTGTAGGAGGCTGTGTTGGGTTTTGGATTTGTGTGTATATCTATTCCTGCGGTAACGGCGTCTTATGGTTCCGCTTTTACAGCGGGTCACTTTCGAAAATCCGGAATGCTGGCCCAGACGAAAGTAACCAAAGCGCTCTTGCCCCACCACTCGGTCCCTCGCCTAGGCTCGGCATACCCGTAATCCGATATTGATTCAGCGGGCCGCCGCGAAGGGCCATCCCTGGCCCAGCGCGGCTAAACCGGCATCCATGCCGGTTCACCCGCCGATTCAATATCGGATTCCGGCCAGCGTGGTTTGACGGGGCGCCTAAGATCAAAAGCCAAATCAAAAGCCAAATCAAAGGCGCGCGACCCGGCCTGTTTTCGGTGTACCGCGCACGGCATCCGACCTGCGTTGACCGGAATACCGCCTCGCGAACAAGTTCGCTCCTACAGACGATCAACGAACCCGTTGGAGCGAGGCTTGCCCGCGAAGAACGATGGCGCGGTATGCCTGCTAAACCGAGGCGCCCTTATCGCGGGCAAGCCTCGCTCCCACATACGACCGCGTTTTCACGTGGGACCGGCTTCAGCCGGGAAAAGGCCAGTACATCCGCCCAGAATTGATCGCCTGAAATGCCGCCTTCCCGGCTAAAGCCGGTCCCACATACGACCGCGTTTTCATGTGGGACCGGCTTCAGCCGGGAAGAGGCCAGTACATCCGCCCGAAATTGATCGCCTGAAATGCCGCCTTCCCGGCTAAAGCGGAGCGCCGCCCGGCCGGTCCCACTAGTAGAGTGCTTTGCAGGCCAACATAGAATCTCCCACAGGCTGGGTGATCGTCTGTAAGAGTGATGAACGATGACACGGTGTGTCTGCCGAACCACGTCGCCCCTATCGCGGACAAGCCTCGCTCCCACAGGTTCGGTGTTTGCCCGACAGAACGCGGTCTGAAAACAAAGCAGGTCGGCTATCAGGCCGCCTCGCGCGTTTTTGATTTGGCTTTTGATCTCAAGCGCCCCGTCAAACCACGCTGGCCGTAATCCGATATTGATTCGGCGGTGCAAACCGGCATGGATGCCGGTTTAGCCGCGCTGGGCCAGGGATGGCCCTTCGCGGCGGCCCGCCGAATCAATGTCGGATTACGGGTATGCCGAGCCTCGGCGAGGGACCGAGTGGTGGGGCAAGAGCGTTTTGCTTACTTTTGCGCTCTATCAAAAGTGAGGCGCCGTAAGGGCGCAACCCTAAGCAGCCGTTACCGCAGCAACGGATATGTACTCAATCAAAACGACCACCAAAGCCCACCCTACTCATCCCTCTGCAAATCCGGCGGAATCGTAATATCCCCCAACGGATCAGGCCGCTTGCCGTCCCCCGCATGGTACTGACGAATCTGATAAACGTAAGCCAGCACCTGAGCCACCGCCAGGTACAACCCCGCCGGGATTTCCTGATCAAGATCGGTACTGTAGTAAATCGACCGCGCCAACCCCGGCGACTCAAGAATCAAAATCTGATTATGCGCACCAATCTCGCGGATCTTAAGCGCCACGAAGTCCACACCTTTGGCCACCAGCATCGGCGCCCCGCCCTGCTCCGGGTCGTATTTGAGGGCCACCGCAAAGTGCGTCGGGTTAGTGATGATCACATCCGCCTTGGGCACCGACTCCATCATGCGCCGCTGCGTCATCTCATATTGCAACTGACGGATCCGCTGCTTGACCTGCGGGTTACCGTCGCTGTTCTTGTGCTCGTCGCGGATTTCCTGCTTGGTCATCAGCAGTTTTTTGTGCGCTTCGTACAGCTGAAACGGCACATCCACAGCCGCGATAAAAATCAGGCCGCAGGCCATCCACAACGTACTCCAGCCCACCACCAGCAGGCTGTGGATAATCGCCTGCTCAAGAGGCTCGTGAGCAATGGACACCAGGTCATTGCGATCCTTGACCAACACGACCAAGGCAACGGCCAGCACGATCAGGAACTTGGCAAAGGATTTGAGCAGCTCGATCAGTGCGGTAGGCGAGAACATGCGCTTGAGCCCGGCAGCAGGGTTCATGCGGCTGAACTTGGGCGCCAGGGACTTGGCTGCGAATAGCCATCCGCCCAGAGAAATTGGGCCTATCAGGGCCGCTGCCAGCATGACCAGAAGAAATGGCAGCATGGCCACTAACGCATATTTGCCACTGACCAGCAGCATGTGCGCCATGGAGTCGGTGTTCATCAGCATTTCACGCGTGATGCTGAAGTTGGATGACATCAAGTACGACATCATCCGGGCGATGCTGTCGCCTTCGACGATCAGGCCGATGGCACCAGCCAGCATGATCACCAAGGTGTTGAGTTCCTTGGAACGCGCGATCTGCCCCTCTTCTCTGGCGTCACGACGCTTTTTGTCCGTGGGCTCTTCTGTCTTGTCCTGGCCATTCTCGTCTTCAGCCATCTCAGCGAGCCCTCACCATGTCGCGAAAGTTCTGCAGGGTGTCAATCGCAAAAGGTTGATACTGATTGAGAATGTCAGCCAGGGTGATCCACAGGATCCCCATGCCCAGCACCAGGGTGAGCGGAAAACCGATGGAGAAGATGTTCAGCTGCGGAGCAGCACGGGTCATGATGCCAAAGGCGATGTTGATAATCAGCAAGGCGGTGATGGCAGGCAATACCAGCCTGAGCCCCGCCCCCAGCACCCAGCCCAGACCGTTGGCCAGCTCCCAAAAGTTGGAAACCAGCAAACCACTGCCCACCGGCATGGTAGTAAAGCTCTCTACCAGGGTTTCAATGACCACCAAATGGCCGTTCATGCCCAGGAATACCAGCGTGACCAGCATGGTAAAGAACTGCCCGATTACTGCCGACGACACCCCATTGGTAGGGTCAACCATGGAGGCGAAGCCCATACCCATCTGGATCGACAGAATCTGCCCGGCCACTACAAACGCCTGGAAGAACAGCTGAAGAAACAGCCCCAGCCCGGCACCAATAATGATTTGCTCACCAATCAGCAGCAAAGCAGATAGATCGAGGGCATGCACTTGCGGCATGGGCGGCAGAACCGGCGCGATGACCACCGTGATCGCCAGCGCAAAATACATGCGCACACGACGCGGCACCAGCGTGGTACCAAATACCGGCATGGTCATCAGCATGGCGGTGATGCGGAACAGGGGCAGCATGAAGCTCGCCACCCAGGTGCCGATCTGCCCGTCAGTAAGGGCCAGAACCGGTTCCATGGGGTCAGCCGATCACTGTCGGAATGCTGCTGTACAGGTTCAGGATGTATTCCATGAAGACCTTGAGCAGCCAGGGACCGGCAGCGATCAGGGTAATGAGCATCACGATCAGACGCGGCAGAAAGCTCAGGGTCTGTTCGTTGATCTGCGTCGCGGCCTGGAACATCGCGACCAGCAGACCACAGAGCAGGCTGGGCACCACCAGGATCGCAACCAGCACGGTGGTGAGCCACAGCGCTTCACGAAACAGATCGACTGCTACTTCTGGTGTCATTGCACAGACTCCCGATCAATAGACGTCATACGCCACCGAAACTGCTGGCCAGGGTGCCAACGATCAACGCCCAGCCATCCACCAGCACAAACAACATGATTTTGAACGGCAGGGAAATAATCAGCGGCGACAGCATCATCATACCCATGGCCATCAGTACGCTGGCGACCACCAGGTCGATGATCAGGAACGGGATGAAGATCATGAAGCCGATCTGGAAAGCGGTTTTGAGTTCAGAAATCACGAACGCCGGCACCAGGATGGTCAGCGGCGCCTGATCCGGCGAAGCAATGTCAGTGCGCTTGGAAAGCCGCATGAACAGCTCAAGATCGCTGGTGCGGGTTTGCGCCAGCATGAAATCCTTGATCGGCACCTGCGCCTTGGCGACGGCATCCTGAGCGGTAAGCGTTTCCGCCAGGTACGGCTGCAAGGCATCCTGGTTCACCCGATCGAAGACCGGCGCCATGATAAACATGGTCAGGAACAGCGCCATGCCGGTGAGGATCTGGTTCGACGGCGTCTGCTGCAAACCCAAAGCCTGCCGCAAAATAGAGAAAACGATGATGATCCGGGTAAAGCTGGTCATCAGCATGACGAACGCCGGGATAAAACTCAGCGCGGTCATGATCAGCAGGATTTGCAGGCTGACCGAATATTCCTGCTGACCGTTGGCACCGTTGGACAAGGTGATCGCCGGAATGGACAACGGGTCCGCAGCGAACGCCACAGGCGCCGCCAGCACCAACAAAAGTGTCAACAGAATGCGCAGCATTACTTCTTATCCTTCTGAACCTTGTTGCCCATCAAGTCCATCAAACGCTGTGCAAACTCAGAGTTGACCGGTTGCCGCTCGGGTACTTGCACAGGCGCTTTGAGCACATGCAAGGCCGTAATCTGCCCCGGCGTAACGCCAAGCAGAATCTGCTCATCGCCCACCTGCACCAGCACCAGCCGATCACGCGGGCCAATGGCCCGCGAGCCGACCATCTCGATAACCTGAGCGTTGCCCGGCACACCACGCTGGACCCGGCGCATCAGCCAGGCCAGAGCAAAGATAAGCCCCACCACCAGCAGCAGCCCGAACAGCAACTGCGTCAACTGGCCACCCATGCCGCTGGCCAGTGACACGTTGGCCGCCGGTGCCGCAGCCTGCGCCGCGGGTTCGGCCGCCATTGCATAAATCGGCATGGCGAGCAGAACGACGAGGGATTTGAGCCTCTTCACTAGCGCAGCTTCTTGATACGTTCGCTCGGGCTGATCACGTCTGTAAGGCGAATGCCGAACTTCTCGTTGACCACCACAACTTCACCGTGAGCGATCAACGTACCGTTGACCAACACGTCCAAAGGCTCGCCGGCCAGACGATCAAGCTCGATCACCGAACCCTGGTTGAGCTGCAACAGGTTACGGATGTTGATATCGGTGCTGCCCACTTCCATGGAAATCGACACCGGTATGTCCAGAATCACGTCAAGATTCGGACCTTCCAGGCTCACCGGGTTGTTGTTCTTTGGCTGGCTGCCAAACTCCTCCATCGCCATGCGACTGGAAGCAGCCGAGTTCCCGGCGTCCGCAGCGAGCAGCGCATCGATGTCGTCCTGATTGCCGTCACCGGATTCGCCCAGTGCCGCAGCCCACTCATCGGCCAGCGCCTGGTCATCAGCAGACGTCATATCGTTTTCATCAGCCATCAGTTGTCCTCGGTGCACATTGATTCAGTTACACAACAAAATGTCGGCGTCGACAAAACTCAACGCCGCTCGATCGGTTCAATCACTTGCAAGGCTAGGTGGCCTTGATGTGACCCAAGCTTGACCTTGAATGACGGCACGCCGTTGGCGCGCATCACCAGTGTGTCATCCAGCTCCACGGGAATAATGTCCCCCGGCTGCATGTGCAGAATGTCTCGCAACGGCAGTTCCCGTCGGGCCACGACTGTGCTTATTGGCACCGACACATCCAGAACGTCCTGCTTGAGGGCGTTGACCCAGCGTTCGTCCTGGTCGTCCAGATCGGACTGGAAGCCCGCATCGAGCATTTCCCGGATCGGCTCGATCATCGAATAAGGCATGGTCACGTGCAGGTCGCCGCCACCGCCGTCCAGTTCGATGTGGAATGTCGAGACCACCACGGCTTCGCTCGGGCCGACGATGTTGGCCATGGCCGGGTTCACTTCCGAGTTGATGTACTCGAAGTTCACTTCCATGATCGCCTGCCAGGCTTCCTTCAAGTCGATGAAGGCCTGATCCAGCACAATGCGCACGACCCGCAGCTCGGTAGGGGTGAATTCCCGACCTTCGATTTTGGCGTGACGACCGTCACCACCAAAGAAGTTATCCACCAGCTTGAACACCAGCTTGGCGTCGAGGATGAACAATGCGGTGCCGCGCAGAGGCTTGAGCTTGACCAGATTGAGGCTGGTCGGCACATACAGCGAATGCACGTACTCGCCGAACTTCATGACCTGTACGCCGCCCACCGCTACATCCGCTGAGCGGCGCAGCAGGTTGAACATACTGATACGGGTGTAACGGGCAAAACGTTCGTTGATCATTTCCAGGGTCGGCATGCGGCCCCGGACAATCCGGTCCTGACTGGTCAGGTCGTAACTCTTGATGGTGCCCGGCTCGGCCGGCCCATCGGTCTGCACCAACCCGTCGTCCACGCCATGCAACAGCGCGTCGATTTCATCCTGGGACAGCAGGTCTTGCACGGCCATGTCGTGGTCCTACTGCAGTACGAAGTTAGTAAAAAGCAGCTGCTCGATCACAGTCTTGCCGAGTTCTTTCTGGGCCACTTCCTGAACACTGGCGGTGGCCTTCTGACGGAGCATTTCCTGGCCGATCGGCGTCGCCAGGGATTCGAAAGGAATACCGGCAAACAGCATGACCAGATTGTTGCGAATCACCGGCATGTGCACTTTGAGTGCTTCCATATCAGGCTGACTGCGCGCCAGCATGGTGATGCTGACCTGCATGTAGCGCTGACGGCCGCCGGAATTGAAATTGACCACGAACGCCGGGGTCATCGGCTCGAAAATAGCCGGATGTTTGACGTTGGCATCAGTCGCTGTCGCTGCCGCAGGGTCGACCTTGGGTGTCGCGCTGTGCATGAAGAACCAGGTCGCACCCACCGACAGCCCAACGGCCAGCAACAGCGCCACAATCACAACGATGATGAGCTTGAGTTTGCCTTTCGAGGCGGGGTCTTTAACTTCGTCGCTCTTCGCCATGCCAATAATCCGTCACTATTCGGGGGGTTCGCTAATGCGTGACAGAGGGAGAGCAAGTGTTATGCCAGAGTTGCGGGGGATTTTGCGTGGGGTGGGTTTTTGGAGCGCTGCGTCTGATCGTGAACAGCCCTGTAGGAGTGAGCTTGCTCGCGATGGCGTTCTATCAGCCTATGGTTTATCGACAGATATACCGCATCGCAAGCAAGCTCACTCCTACAGAAAAAGCGGTGTTACTCAGGCCCGCGACAACCATCAAGCGTAGTAATCAATCTCGCTGGTGCCGATCACGCGGGCTGCCGGCTGGCTGATTGCAACCGCTGCGTCGCTGCTGCCGCCATCCGTCGAACCCTCGACACCGTTGCCACCAGAACCGTTGTTGCTGGTACCACGGGTATTGTTATTGGCCTGCTGCTCAGGTTGCCCCTGCTGATTGCGCGACTGGTCGGAGACGTTCACATCAACCTGACCCAGGCCCTGCTGGGTGAAAGAGTCACGCAGCCGCGACATCTGACTTTCCAGCGCTTCACGTACACCGACGTGGGCACTCATGAAGGTCACCTGGGTCTGCTGATCCGGCGCCATATTGATGCGGATATCAAGACGGCCGAGTTCAGCAGGCTCCAGTTGAATGTCGGCGGACTTCAGATTCTGGCTCGACAGATACATCACGCGATCAACCACGCCTTCACTCCAGCCACTCTGGTGCATCGCCAGTGGCTGGTTGATCAAGGGCACACTCGTCGGCGCGACTGTCGTACGAGCCTGCTGCGCGGCCTGACTCATTGCGGCCAGACGGTCGGCAAAGTTATCGACACGGGTTTCGCCCGCTGCAGCTTTGACATCCTTGAGACCATCGTCAAGCAAGCCTTCAAAAGACTTGTCACTGCTCTCGGTGCTCGCCGGGTCAACCACAGGAGCCTGATCATCGAGAGCCGCCAGGTTATTGGCGAGGTTTTGCGACTGGTCGGTGGTGAGTTCACCTGACTTGGCGGTTTTACCGGCGTTATTGGCGCCATGGGCGCTCTGGGCTTTGGCGGCCTGGCTTTCCAGGGCGAACTGTAGAGCGGGCAAGCCTTCCAGCGGGTCGGCATTGGGGTCGAAGGGTTCTTCGGCGACGGGAGCCGCGACGACCGGGGCAGCGACAACGGCTGGCGCGATCGCGGTCAATGCCTTGGCATCTACCGCAGTAGTGTCCACCACAGGCTTCTCGACCACAGGTGCCGGAATGTTCTGACCTGCCATGGCCTGCAAGGTTGGGTCCAGTGCAGGGTCCACAGGCAGCTCGGGGGTAGCCGCTAGCAATGAAGGATCCACTGCCTCGTCGCTTGCCTTGTCGGCATCGTCACTGGCAACCGCTGTCGCCGGGTCCACAGGCAAATTATTGCCGCTTTCGGCAACGCTGGTCTGATCGGTGGCGCTCGCATCATCAGTAGATGACTTGGCACTTTTATCAGCCACTTGCTTGTCTTTATCAACAGCGGTTCGGGACTTTACCGGAGCATCGTCACGAACGGCGGATTTGGCTTCAGCCTGCTTGGCGTATACGTCAGAGAAGCTGGAGCGGTCGTCCCCGCCGTTATCGGCAGCCTTGGTCGAATTACTGACGGAACTGGTCTTCGTCGCCGCCGCAGCGTTGGCTTGAAGAAGTGCATTGGTGGCAAGGGGCATGTCGCTCTCCGCGTAAAACAGCTGAATACGCAGAACATAGCAAGATACGGGCCAGCTGGATCAGCCGTGCTGAGTTGTGAGGGGCTGGGCGATGAAGAGTTGGCGCTCGGCGTCGAATAACCGGCGCACCGTGGAATACTCGCTATCGATGCTGACCAGCAGCTCGTCGACACCTGCCACCTCGTCTCGACGACTCTGCTCTTCAAGCTGATGACAAAGAGCGGCGAGCTGCACAGCGCCCATGTTGCTGCTGCTGCCTTTAAAGCTGTGAGCGATCAGGGTCAGTTCCTGCAGATGCCCCTGCAAATCCAGAGGCGAGCCCGCAGTCACTTGACGCAAACGGGCGACACGCACGTCAGAATCGTGAATAAATACGTCGAGCAAGGTCGGGTATTCGTCCTCCATGACGTCCTGCAATGCACTTAATACGCTGTAATCCAGATGAATGGCCGACACGTGTTCACTCCTTGACTCAAGGGGCTGTCATCCCCAACTGAACTCCACACAGGCGGTGCGTCCATCCGCTGACCACGTTGCCCGTTCACTCAACTTACGCACCAGCGCAAGACCGCGACCGTACAGCTCATTTACCACCGGGGGCAATGCAAGAATTGTATCAACTTTGAAACCCGGCCCACTGTCCTCGACCTGTAGTGTCAGCCGCCCACCCTCCCCTTCAGGAACCACCTGCACATGCACACGGATGAAACCGCTTTGCAGGCTGGCCAGACGTTCGCCGCGTTGCCGGTAATAAAGCGCGAACCCGGCCGCATCGCTTTTCAGGCTTGAGTCCAGCCCCAGCACACCATGTTCAAGGGCATTGCTGTACAGCTCGGTGAGCACGGTATACAGCGCGCCACTCTGAGGACGCAGGCCGTGGACCTCCAGCAGTAACTGGAGCAGATAGGGCAGCGGGTTGAAGCGTTTGAGAGTCGAGCCGCGAAATTCGTAAGTGGCCGACCAGTCCAGCGGCGTCGAGGTGCCGCTGTCCGAATAGGTCACCGCTTTCAATTGGGGGTCGGCAGGCTCCACCGCCAGAATCTCGACCATGCTGACATCGTCACGGGCCTGTCCGCCAAACGCGGTCAAAGCCTGCTGAATTTCCCCGATCAGTAGCTCTGGCTGCCGATTGGCAGCAAAGACCTCATGCAGGCGCTGCACACCAAACAGCTGGTCGTGACGATTACTGGTGTCGATCACGCCGTCGGAAAGCAGGAAAACACGGTCGTTCAAGGCAAACGGATAGACCTCGGTCTTGTCGTCAAAACTGTCGGAATCCAGCACCCCCAGGGGCAGATGCCGAGACACCAGCGCCGTACGCTCGCCGGTTTCGATACTCAACAGGTAACCATCCGGCAGGCCGCCATTCCACACCTCGACCTGGCGCTGCTTGAAGTTGATGCACAGCAGGGTCGCGCAACAGAACATATCCACCGGCAAAATGCGCTTGAGCTTGGCGTTCATCTCGCGCAGGGTCTCGGCCAGGCCAAACCCCTTGGCGGTCATGCCGTAAAACACTTCAGCCAGGGGCATGGCGCCGACAGCGGCCGGCAAACCATGGCCGGTGAAATCCCCGAGCAGCATGTGCATGTGGCCTGCCGGCGTGTAGCTGGCCAGCAACAAGTCGCCATTGAACAGCGCGTAGGGCGATTGCAGGTAGCGGATATTGGGCGCATTCAGGCAGCCGGAATGCGCCACCTGATCGAAGACCTCCTTGGCGACACGCTGTTCGTTGAGCAGGTACTCATGGTGCCGGGAGATCAGATCGCGCTGTTGCAGCACTGTTTCCTGCAACAGCCGCAAGCGGTTCATGGCCTTGATCTTGGCGGTCAGCACCACGTGATTGTAGGGCTTGGCGATAAAGTCATCGCCACCCGCATCCAGGCAACGGGCCAGTGCAGTGCCTTCGGTCAAAGAGGTCAGGAAGATGATCGGCACCAGCGCTTCGCCAGCCATCTGTTTGATGCGCCGCGCCGCCTCGAAGCCGTCCATTACCGGCATCATTGCATCCATCAGGATCAACTGAGGCCGGGCGCTTTCGAACAGCGCCACGGCTTCTGCCCCGTTCGCCGCGCAAAGCACCTTGTGCCCCTGGCGGCTGACAATGGTCGACAACAGGTAGCGATCACTGGCGCTATCGTCGGCAATCAGAATGCACAGGTGCTCGCTCGATGACGGCAAGGGATCAACCTATCTGGAACAGTTTCGAGAAGTTGGAAATGGTCAGGATGGTGATGACGTCGGCGGTGCAATTGACTAGCCGAACCGTCGCCCGCTCGCCGCCCGCATGATCACGCAACAGCAACAGCATGCCCAGCGCGGAGCTGTCCAGATAATGGGTGCCGCGCAAATCCACGACATAACGCTTATCACTGCCCAGCGCCTCATACGCACCGCGAAAATCCTGGTGCGAGGCAAAATCAAACCGTCCTGACACAAAAATAGTCAGTTGTTGACCGTCAGGTGATAGCTCGGAGGTAACCGACATATGAAATTCCTGATTAAGCCTCGGCACATACTCAAGGTGTAGCACCGCCTGGCGATGGCGGCAAATTGATTGCACCGAAGGATTCAGCAGCCCCTGTCATTTTTGTTGCCCATTACACCGCTATCGCGAGCAAGCTCACTCCTACAGGAAACCGCATTCTATCTGTAGGAGTGAGCTTGCTCGCGATAGCGTCGGCGGAGTCACTGCAAAGCTGAAGACAACCGAAAACTTCCGATGCAATGGTCAGAATTGCGACTGCCGCGGCAAGCGCTGGGACAGTTCGTCGAGCAGTTTCTGTTCGCGTTTGTCTTCCAGCTGGCGGGCTTCGTCGATGTAGCGCTGGACCAGTTTGCGCAGGCCCTCGACCCGGGCGTAGGCCTGCTGCCAGGCGCCACGGGCTTTTTCGACGTTGTCCTGGTGCCAGGCCAGGCTCTTGCGTTGCTGGCCGACGGCGGTTTCCAGCTGGTTGAGGAAGCGCTGATAGTTCATCAGCCATTGGCCCGAGACGCCGCTGGCGCCTTTGTCGATCCACTGCTGCTGATAGGCCATGCGAAATTGTTCAAGCTCGTCGAGCTTGCCTTCGGCGACCCGCACTTGCCCCTGAAAGTGCCCCAGCCGCTGGGCGGCCGAACGCTCGGCGCTTTCGGCCATGTCCACGACCGGTGCCAGACGCGCTGCACGACTGGTGGCCATGATCTATCAGCCGCCCGCAGCCGGATTGAACACCGCTGCAAGCTGGGCACTGCTGTTTTCCATGCTCTGGTTCTCGTTGAGCCCCTGGCGCAGATAACGCACCAGCACCGGCTGCAAGGCAATGGCCAGGTCAGTTTCCCGATCCCCACCGGCGACATAAGCACCGACGCTGATCAAGTCCCGACTCTGCTGATAACGGGACCACAGCTGCTTGAAATGCTGTGCCTGATTCATATGCTCAGGCGTGACCACCGACGGCATGACCCGGCTGATGGACGCTTCGATATCAATGGCCGGGTAATGCCCTTCTTCGGCCAGGCGCCGGGACAACACGATGTGACCGTCAAGCACGCCTCGGGCCGAGTCGGCAATCGGGTCCTGCTGGTCATCGCCCTCGGACAACACGGTATAAAACGCTGTGATCGAACCCCCACCCGCCTCGGCGTTACCGGCACGCTCCACCAGTTTGGGCAGCTTGGCGAATACCGAAGGCGGATAACCTTTGGTCGCAGGCGGCTCACCGATGGCCAAAGCGATTTCCCGCTGGGCCTGGGCAAAACGGGTCAGGGAATCCATCAGCAACAGGACATTCTTGCCCTTGTCGCGAAAATACTCGGCGATGCGCGTGCAATACATGGCCGCACGCAAACGCATCAAGGGCGCGTCATCCGCAGGCGAAGCCACCACCACCGAGCGCTTGAGGCCCTCTTCACCGAGGCTGTGCTCGATGAACTCTTTAACTTCACGACCCCGCTCACCGATCAAGCCAACCACAATAATGTCGGCCTCGGTGAAGCGCGTCATCATGCCGAGCAATACGCTCTTACCCACGCCGGTACCGGCAAACAGGCCCAGACGCTGGCCACGGCCGACCGTCAATAATCCGTTGATGCAACGAATCCCCACATCCAGTGGCTGGCTGATGGGGTTGCGCTTGAGGGGGTTGATGGTCGGGCCGTCCATGGGCACCCAGTCTTCGGCCTTCATGCCGCCTTTGCCGTCCAATGGACGTCCGGCGCCATCCAGCACCCGGCCGAGCATGGCCATGCCCATGGGCAAACGACCGGTGTCCACCAGCGGCACGACCCGTGCGCCCGGGGCGATACCCGCCACACTGCCCACCGGCATGAGGAATACCTTGCTGCCGGAAAAGCCCATGACTTCAGCTTCGACTTCCACCGGGTGGTGGCTGTCGTCGTTGATCACCACACAACGGCTGCCCATGGCGGCGCGCAAACCCTCGGCTTCAAGGGTCAGGCCGACCATGCGCAACAGGCGCCCTTCAACCAAAGGCTGAGTCGGCAACTCGATGGATTCGGCGTACGAACCCAGGCGCTTGCCGAAGCTGGTGCGATCAAGGCGCATCGGCTTTCTCGGTGTCGGCAGACGCAGCAGATTGCGGAGCGGATTGCGGAGCTACGTCCAGATCAATACTCGTATCGGAAGCCGCCGGATGCAGGGCCTGTTCGTGCATCTGGTCGTACATTTTGGCGATGGCCTGGCTGATTCGGGTTTCGATGCTGGCATCAATGCGGCTGTGCTCGGTCTCGATCCGGCAACCACCGGCCTGCAACGTGTCGTCTTCGACGATGCGCCAGTTTTCTTCATGGCGCTCGCGCAGGGTCTTGATCTGCTCAAAGTCCTGAGGATTGATGAAAATCCGCACGTTGGTGGCGCCCATGGGCAGCAACTTCAGGGCGTCGCGCAGGACATTGCCAATCTGCCGGGAGTCGGTAGTCAGCTCACGCTGGATGACTTTGCGGGCGATGTGCTCGACCAGCAGGATCATCGATTTCTCGATCTGCGTGTCCTGCTCGGCGACAGGATCGAGAAATTGCTCCATCAGCCTTTCAAGGCTTTCCAGCTTGGCAGCCAGGGCCACTTCGGCCTCCTGCCGCACCTTGAGCTGAGTGCTGTGAAAGCCCTCTTTCTCGCCCGTGGCGAAGCCTTCGTTGTAGGCTTCCTGGCGGATGCTTTCCAGTTCTTCGAGGGTGATAGGCTGGACTTCCTCCAGCGGCACTTCCTCGATGACCTCGACCGGCTCTTCAATCTCCGGTTCCGGCTCGGGTGCAGGCTCTACATAAGGGTCGAAACTGGGCAGCGACCAGACGTCAAAACCACCGACATCCTTGGCGCGAATCAGATCGCTGGCCGGTTCTTTGTTGGAGCTGGACATTGATAGCGCCTTAAATCATTTCCTCGCCACCTTTGCCGCCGAGGACGATCTCCCCGGCCTCGGCCATACGGCGAGCGATGGTGAGGATTTCTTTCTGTGCAGTTTCCACGTCGCTGACACGCACCGGACCTTTGGCTTCAAGGTCGTCACGCAGCAATTCGGCGGCACGCTTGGACATGTTCTTGAAGATTTTTTCCTTGATCGCCTCGTCGGAACCCTTGAGCGCCAGCACCAGTACGTCCGAAGACACTTCGCGCAACAGCGCCTGGATACCGCGGTCGTCGACGTCCGCAAGGTTGTTGAAGACAAACATGAGGTCTTCGATCTGAGTCGACAGATCTTCGTCGACCTCGCGGATCGAATCCATGAGCGTGCCTTCGATGGAGCTGTCGAGGAAGTTCATGATATCGGCAGCACGCTTGATACCACCCAGGGTAGTACGCGACGTGTTGGCGTTACCCGAGAACTGCTTCTCGAGAATCTGGTTCAATTCTTTGAGTGCGGCGGGCTGCACAGTGTTCAACGAAGATACGCGCAGGATGATGTCCAGTCGCACCTTGTGATCAAAATGGCCCAACACTTCACCGGCCTGGTCGGCGTCCAGATAGGCCACAACGATGGCCTGAATCTGCGGGTGCTCGAAACGGATAACGTCGGCAACCGCACGCGGCTCCATCCATTTGAGGCTGTCCAGACCGCTGGTGTTGCCACCCAGCAGGATACGGTCGATAAGGCCGTTGGCCTTGTCTTCGCCCAATGCCTGGGTGAGCATTTTGCGGATGTAACCGTCCGAGCCGACACCGAGGCTGGTCTGATCGCCAACGGTCTCGACGAACTCGGTCATGACCTCTTCGACCTGCTCGCGGTGCACGTTTCGCATCTGAGCCATGGCCACACCCACGCGCTGGACTTCCTTGGGACCCATGTGCCGCAGCACTTGGGCCGCGTCGGTTTCGCCCAGGGAAAGCAGCAACACGGCGGCTTTCTCGACCTTGCTCAGCTTGGTTACGACGGCTCGATCATTCATCAGTGTTAATCCACTCTTTCACAACCTGGGCCACACGACCCGGGTCTTCAGCCACCAGACTTTTGATCGCGTTCAACTGTGCGTCATAACCCTCGGTCGGGCTAGGCAGCAGAATGCTCTGCGGACCGCCCAGGCTGACACGGTCGTTGGACAGCTCGTCGCCGCCACCCATGCCGCCAAACCCGCCAGTACCATCGTCGAAACCGGCCAGTTCTTTGCTCTTGCCGTTGGTGATGTTGTTCAACACCGGACGCAGCACGCCGAAGACCAGAATCAGGATGAAGATGATGCCCACGGCCTGTTTGACGATGTCCCAGAACCACGGTTGCGAGTAGAACGGGATTTCAGCAATGACCTCGCCCTTCTCCGCCGAGAACGGCACGTTAACGACGCTGACGCTGTCACCACGGCTGGCGTCGAAACCCACGGCATTCTGGACCAGACGGGTAAAGCGATTGAGATCCTCGGCACTCCAGGGTGCGCGGGTCACTTCGCCGTTGGCGGCGTTGATCTTGACCTGATCATCGACCACCACCGCAACCGACAGGCGCGTCAGACGACCCTGCTGTTGTTTGGTGTGGCTGATGGAGCGATCCAGCTCGAAGTTCTTGGTCGACTGCACACGCTTGTCGGCCGGGTACGGTGCCAGGGCTGGCTGACCGGTAGCCGGGTCCATGATTTGCTGACCGTTTGCATCCAGCAGCGGTTGCCCGGGAGCAATGGCGGCAGCAGCGCCGCCGGCAGCACCACCGGCAGTTTGCGGCGCAGTGGCCGGACCTGGAGGCTGGTTGCTCAGTGCGCCCGGCACACCTTGCGGGCCGGAACTGCTGGAGCGTTGTTCGTTGACCGACTGCTCGCTACGCAAGGCAGGCTGGTCCGGGTTGAAGCTTTCTGCGGTGGATTCCACCGCGCTGAAGTCGACGTTGGCCGAGACTTCAGCCTTGTAGCGGTCACTGCCCAATACCGGTTGCAGGATGTTCTGCACGCGCTGGGTGAGCATGCCTTCCATGCGACGCGAATAATCGAACTGTTTACCGGCCATGGTCAGCTCGGAGTTCTCAGCCTGATCCGAAAGCAGATTGCCTTTCTGATCGACTACGGAGATCTGAGACTTGCTCAGCTCCGGCACGCTGGTGGAAACCAGGTTGACGATCGCCATGACCTGGCTCGGCTCAAGAGAGCGACCGGCATACAACTCAACCAGAATCGATGCGCTTGGCTTGCGGTCATCACGAACGAACACCGAGCTTTTCGGAATCGCCAGGTGCACACGGGCCGCCCGGATGTTGTTCAGGGACGAAATAGTACGGGCCAGCTCGCCTTCCAGACCCCGACGATAGCGGGTAGCTTCCATGAACTGGCTGGTACCCAGGCCCTGGTCCTTGTCGAGAATTTCAAAGCCGACGTTGCCGTCATTCTGGGTTACACCGGCCGACGCCAGCTGGATGCGCGCACGCTGCACGTCATCAGCCTTGACCAGCAAGGCACCGGAATTGGGTTCGATGGTGTAAGGAATATTGGCCGTGGTCAGAGTGTCCATGACCTGCTTGCCATCCATACCGGCCAGGCTACCGTACAACGGCCGGTAATCAGGCTGCTGGGACCAGAGCACCACGGCAAAGCCGATTGCCACGCTGGCAGCCAGCCCGACCATAAGGCCGACCTGACGCAACATGGTCATCTCGGAAAGGTTTTCCAGAAAAGCCAGGCCCATCAACGGCTTTTTTCCGGAGGCGCCTGTCTTGGCCGGAACGCTATCGGCGAGTGTTTCTGCCATGACTCAATACGTCCTTTAAACCGGCATCTGCATGATGTCTTGATAAGCCTGAACCAGTTTGTTCCGGACCTGGGTCAAGGCTTGGAAAGACACGGAGGCTTTCTGCGAGGAGATCATCACATCGGTGAGATCCACGCCGGATTTACCAATCTCGAACGCACTGGCGAGCTGGGTGGACGCCTGCTGGGTCTCACTGACCTTATTCACGGCCTGACCAAGCATGTCGGCAAAGCTGCTGGCGCCGACTTCCGGCGTGGCGGCGGCTTTCGGCGCGGCCATGGCATCCATTTGCATGGAGCGCATATCCAACATCAAGCGATTAAATTCAACACCTTGGCTCATGGACGTATCTCTCGTAAGTGCCGCTCTCGTAAGCGCCGCAGATTTTTGACACTGATTCAGCGGTCATACATGACAAAGCAACAAGGGTGCCAGTTACATGACGGCAAAAGGCCATCAATTTATTCGGTTTTCTACAAAATGCTTACAAAACCTTGTTCCTGCTCTGTTTTGAGCGCTCGGCGATTGCCATTGCGATGGAAAAAAATCACCACTGCGACAAATTACCGCACGCCTCCACAGACATTCGCCACCACCGAAACATATTCAGGTGGCAAACAGATAGCCTTCAACATCCATGCCCGCATCGCGCATTTGCGCCAGTTTGTAGCGCAATGTCCGCGGGCTGATACCCAGGCGCTCAGCGGCCTCTTTACGGCGGCCCCGCTCGGCCCGCAGCGTGTCAATAATCATCTGGAACTCCCGGCGACGCAGATCATCACCCAGCGCCCCGGCCGAATCGCTGCCGGACAGGTCCAGCGGGGCGCTGGCTGCCGCCGTCGCCGGAGCCGGGCTCACGACAGACGCTGCACTCGCGACCAGCGAAGCACCGGTCACCGGCCCTGCGAGGCAGAAATCTTCAGCCTGAATAACCCCACCTTGCTGCAGAATCAGCGCCCGCTGCACGGCATTGTCCAGTTCCCGCACGTTGCCGGGCCAGGCGTAATCGATCAAACACTGCTGCGCCTGCGCGGACAGCCTGACCGCCGCATGTTTCATTTTATTGACGTGTTTGGCCAACAGACGCTCGGCCAGTGGCAGAATATCGGCAGTCCGTTGACGCAGCGGCTGCCATGCCAGCGGAAATACCGAGAGCCGGTAGAACAAATCCTCACGGAAACGCCCCGCCGCCACTTCGCCAGCAAGATCGCGGTTAGTAGTGGCCAGCACCCGAATATCCAGATTGATCGGTTTCTTGCCACCGACCCGCTCAACTTCCCGCTCCTGCAACACACGCAATAATTTGGCTTGCAGGCCCATGGGCATTTCAGAAATCTCGTCGAGCAGAATCGTACCGCCATCGGCCTGTTCGAACTTGCCTGCCTGTGCGGCAATGGCACCGGTAAACGATCCCTTCTCGTGACCGAATAATGTCGCTTCCAGCATGTTGTCAGGGATGGCCGCACAGTTGATGGCAATGAACGGCTTATCGGCACGGGGCGAGTGCAGATGAATGTAACGCGCCAGCACTTCCTTGCCGGTCCCGGACTCACCGGAAATCAGCACCGTGGAGTCGCTTTTCGCTACCCGGCTGGCCAGGTTCAAGAGTTGGGCACTGGCCGGTTCGACCGCCACTGGCCCGTCATGATCGATCGGCCCCAGACGACCCAGTGCATGCCGGGCAACCAGGGCCAGCAATGCCTTGGGCTCGAACGGCTTGACCAGGTAATCGGCTGCGCCCTGACGCATGGCATCCACCGCCCGATCCACCGCGCCATGGGCGGTCATCAGCAACACCGGCAATTGCGGGTGACGATCACGCAACAGCCCCAGCAATTGGTGGCCATCCATACCCGGCATGTTCACGTCACTGATAACCAGGCTGAACGGCTCGCTCGCAGCGGCAATCAACGCTTCTTCAGCGCAGGTGACGGCATGGAAATCATGACCGGCCAACTCAAGGGTATCGCCCAGCGCCTCACGCAACGCCCGATCATCCTCGACCAGCAATACCTTGATCGACATCAGCTGATTTCCTGTTGAGTAGAGCAAGGGATCAGCGGCAAGGTGACAATCGCGCAGGTGCCACGGCCAGGCCGGGATTGATAATGCACGCTGCCCCGATGGGCGCGGGTGACAGCGGTGACCACCGCCAGGCCCAGCCCGGTGCCGGTGGCCTTGGTGGTAAAGAACGGCTCGCCGATACGCGCCAGGGCCGCCGCGCTGATACCGCTGCCGTTATCGCTGACGCACAGCCTTAGCGAATCACCGCGTGCGTAGGCATGAACTTTCAACCGAGTGCGGCCAGCGCTGGCCTGCACTGCGTTTTCAACCAGATTGAGCAGCGCGCCCACCAGCGTGTCGCGATTGCACAGCAACTGCCCGTCGAGATCATCGCACTGCCAGCGCACCGCCACGTCCTGTGTATGAGTGTGGGCTGCGGCCTGCAACGATTCGAAAAGCTCACGGGGCGCAATCCGGTCGGTCAACGGCAACTCGCCGCGGGCGAACACCAGCATGTCGCGCACCTGATGCTCAAGCTCGTGCAGTCGTTCTTTGAGTCGCCCGGCGAAGCGTTGCTGGGTTTCCACCGGCAACTGCTGCTCGGTCAAATGGCTGGCGTAGATCAGGGCAGCGGACAGTGGCGTGCGGATCTGGTGAGCCAGAGAAGCAACCATGCGGCCCAGAGACGACAGGCGCTCGTGCCGCGCGAGTTGATCCTGCAAGCGACGGGTTTCCGTCAGATCATTGAGCAGCACCAGTTGGCCTGGCTCTGCATCCAGCGAACGGGTTGAGATGGAAAGACGTCGACCATCCTTGAGGGATATCTCATGACCGTCGTCTTCGCGTGGCGCAAAACAACGGGCGATCACATGCCGCCATAGCTCGCCGATCAACGGCTGACCGAGCAGATCCACAGCTGCAGGGTTCGCCTCGCGGACAACGCCCATGGCGTCAATGACGATGACGCCACCGGGCAGCAAATCCAGAAGGTTTTGCAGGCGATTGGCGATGCGTTCTTTTTCCGCCAGCTCTTCCATGCGCTGAGCACTGACCACGGCCAGTTCGCCCTTGAGCTCAGAGACCCGGGCCTCAAGCAAGCTATAGGAATCGGTCAATTGCGCGGACATCTGATTAAACAGTTGAAACGCCTGTTCAAGCCCCTGACGGCTTTCCAGCTCCAGGGAGGGCGGCACTTGAGGCAATGGACCAGAAGGCATCTTGGCGGCTTGAGGCATAAGTAATCTCTCGCGTGGCGAACCGTCATTAAACGGTATGTTGCAAGAGACTTAGCAATCCCCGTGCCGAAAAAAAACCCCTGAAAATTCAGGGGTCTGACTTTTTGCCAAATCAACAAGCGTCAATCATCTGCCTGTTCGTCGCCATCGCGACGAGTCATGCCGTATTTGCGCATCTTTTCCACCAGGGTGGTACGGCGGATTCTCAAGCGTTCCGCAGCCCGGGCAACGATGCCGCTGGCATCATCCAGCGCTTGCTGAATCAAGCCTTGCTCCAGGCCACCCAGGTAGTCTTTCAGGTCCAGACCTTCAGGCGGCAGCATGGCGCTAGCGGCGAAGTTTGGCGTGTGACCATTAATAGCAACACGCTCTTCAAGATCGAGACGCAGGCTGTCGACCATTTGCTCGTCTTCGTCGTCGACATAGCGGAATTTCTTCGGGAGCTCGGCAACGCCAATAACGCCATACGGATGCATGATCGCCATGCGCTCGACCAGGTTGGCCAGCTCGCGAACGTTACCCGGCCAGCCGTGGCGACACAGCGACATGATGGCCGCCGAGTTGAAGCGAATCGAACCGCGCTTTTCGTGCTCCATGCGCGAGATCAACTCGTTCATCAACAGCGGAATGTCTTCGACACGCTCACGCAATGGCGCCATTTCAATCGGGAATACATTGAGGCGGTAATAAAGGTCTTCGCGGAAGCTGCCGATCTCGATCATCGATTCAAGATTTTTATGGGTGGCAGCGATGATCCGCACGTCGACACTCTGGGTCTTGTTACTGCCAACGCGCTCGAACGTGCGCTCTTGCAGAACCCGCAGCAGCTTGACCTGCATGGGCAACGGCATGTCGCCGATTTCATCAAGGAACAAAGTGCCGCCGTTGGCCAACTCAAAACGCCCGGCGCGACTGGTGATCGCTCCGGTGAATGCGCCCTTCTCGTGGCCGAACAATTCGCTTTCCAGCAACTCGGCCGGGATGGCGCCGCAGTTGACCGGCACAAACGGCGCGTCGCGACGCTTGGAGTGATAGTGAAGATTACGCGCTACAACTTCTTTGCCGGTCCCCGATTCACCCAGGATCAACACACTGGCGTCTGTATCGGCGACCTGCTGCATCATCTGCCGCACATGCTGAATCGCGCGACTGGTACCCACCAGGCTGCGAAACAGATTCGGCTCACGATGACGCCCACGCTCGCGGGCCTGATCGTACATTTCACGATAGACCTGGGCACGGTGCAAGGAATCCAGCAGCTTGCTGTAGCTGGGGGGCATTTCGAGGGTGGACAGAACGCGACGGCGAAGGTCTTCCGGCAACTCTGCCGGAGAATTTATTTCACCCATCATCAACACAGGAAGGAACTCATCCCATGCAGCGACGGTCTTAAGGAGTCCTTGCAGACTGCCCGGGGCGTTTACGCTGCCTACCAGCACGCAGAGCACTTCGCGAGTGGACGCAAGGGAGCCGACAACCTGCTGCCAATCCTGGCTTGAGCAGGACAAATTTTCTTCGCCGAGAAAATTCAGAATCACCGCTAAATCGCGGCGGCGCTGGCTATCGTCATCGATCAGTAGAATCTTGATTTCACGCCACATGCAATAGCAACTTCCCTAGTCAACTCAATGCCCGCTCAGGGGTGGGCAGCTTGCCTCCCCGGCCATTACGAATACCGGGAAGCCAGAAAATAGTAAACATCGCTAGTTAAGTCAAAAAACCGTAAACAGTCAAATTTATGGCGTATTTTACTTTTTGACCAACCGGTCACGAATCGAACAGATGGTAAACCTTTGCGGCGTTCTTGGCTTGGGTGATTTGCGTCATTTCGTCGACAATTGCCTGACGCGCACCCGTGGCACCATCAATCAACTGGCGGTAAACCGTCATCAGTTCTTCTAGATTGCCGCGTAGCTCAGGGTCATTTGGCACTTCCTGGCTGATGACATCTTCAATGCACGCCCGGCAGTCCAGATCGAGCTTGCTGATGGCTTCCCAGTCATGCTCGGCCAATGCCCCTACCAGCGCCTCACGTGTTTCTTCGATACGTTTGAGTGCCGAACTCATGGCTAATCCCTCAGGCTGGAACAGACTGGTCTGCGATGGCATCCCAGCCTTCCTTGACGGTCAACAGCAGACTCATGACTTCATCAAGAATCTTCGGATCGCTCTTGACGTTGGCTTCGGCCAGGCGCGACATCATGTAGACATAAAGGTTGTCGACGCGTGCCAGCACATCGGCCTGATTCGCCATGTCCAGACCTTCGCGCAGGCCACCAATAATCTCGATAGCCTTGCCAATGGCAACGCCCTTGCCTGGAATGTCGTTGCGCTCGATGGCGCCCTTGGCCTGAGCGATGCGCTTGAGACCACCCTCCATCAGCATTTGTACCAGACGATGCGGGCTGGCCTCAGAGGTCTGAGCGTGGACGTTTACTTTCTGGTACTGCCGAAGGGCTAACATCGGGTTCATTATAAACCTCGTCAAAGGGCGATGAGTCGTATAACTAAAGTATCGACACGAAAGGAAGATACTTTAGCGCAAAAAGCCAAAAGCCCGGCACACGATAAATCGTAGCCGGGCTTTTGTGCATCATCACTGTTATGAAGCAGCTTTTTGCGCGTTCAGAGAATCAAAGAACGACGTGATGCTGGTTGCCGAAGCTTTCAGCTGAGCCACCACCAGATCCATTGCGTTGTACTTGGCGGTCAGGGTGGCCGTCATGTTCTCTACGCGCAGGTTCAAGGCGTCTTGCTGGTTCTGCAGATCTTTCTGCTGCGCCGTCAGGCTGGTGGTACGCGTTGCCAGGATGCCACCGGTCTGAGTGTAAGGCGTGACTACCGCACTCATCCGTGCCAGCAGCCCATCGGTGCTTTTGGTGCCGTCAGTCGTCGGCGTGCCAGTAAACAGCTGCTGGATCTGCGAGCCCAAGCTCTTGTCTTTCATCGCGGCAGTGAACTTGGTGTCGTCCAGCGTCAAGGTACCGCCGGTCTGCGCGGTACGAATGCCAAGCTGTGCCAGGGTCGACAAAGTGCTACCAGGCCCCGGGGTAACCAGCACCTCACGCATTTGCGACAGCAATGAGCGGGGCAAAGAGTCGCCGGTCATGGCGGCAGGTACCGTCAACTCGCCCGTGACCTTATCGGCAGTTGCTTTGCTCAAGCTCGATATCGTATTGACCACAGCGTTATACGCCGAGATAAACGAATTCAGAGACGCCTTGAGGCCGTCGTTATTCTGCGCGACCGTTACTGTTGACTCGCCCTCCTTGAGAAGAGAGAGGCTCAAGCCGCTGATCGAAGTCGCGGTGTTAGAGGCGCTGACCACTTCCAGGCCGTCAATAGTGAATTTTGCGTCTTGCGCCAACTTGCCAACGTAACCTGCGCTGCCCGCCGTACCGTCCATCTTGGTACCGGCTGCGATAGTCAGCGAGTCGATGCCGCTGGTGGTGATATCAGATCCCGAGCCTGTAGTGGTCGAACTGAACACCAGACGCGATCCTTGAGCGTCAGTGATGATGTTGGCACTGATCCCACCTGCCTTGACCAGCGCAGAGGCGTTGACCGCATCCCGAACCGATTGCAGGGTCGAGCCCGCAGGAATATCAACGTTGTAATCGGTGCCATTTTGACTGATCTTCAAGTTACCACTCGAAATGGCACTGGTAGCTCCACCTGAAAACGAAGCCGTTGCAACCTTCGAGGCGGTCGCCAATTGCGTCACATCAATCGCATAACTACCAGCTACTGCTGAGCTGTCAGCGGTCGCACCGAGGATGGCGGTATCAGACGAGGTGGCGCCGTAAGCATTGAAGGCCGTGGATGATGCAGCGCCGAGGTTAGTCAGTGCTGTCTGATAAGTAGCCAAAGCACTTTGCAAGGTACCTACGCCAGAAATCTTCGACGTTACCAGGGTATTTTGCGTAGTGATCTGCGTTTGTTTCGCGACTTTATCGGCGTTGACCAGGGTTTCGACGATGGTCCCGATAGCCAGACCGGAGCCAAGGCCCGTGCCTGTTGTGATTGGACTTGCCATGTGCATCTCCTTTCAGTTTTTGTCGGTCTTCTGACGATGACGCCGTGCAAAAGAACCTGGTACATCATTCATGCCACGTTCAGACTTTTGCGTCGAACAACAGACTGTGTGCATTCTGCAGGTTGTCGGCAATCTTCAGCGCTTCGGCCGAAGGCAGCTGGCGAACCACTTCGCCTGTGTCACTGGCGATTACCTTGACAATAACCTTTCCAGATTCCTCGTCAATCGAGAATTCCAGATTGCGCTTGACCGACTGCACAAATCTTTCAATATCCTGCACGGCGTTCTTCAGCTTTTCCGACGATTGCTCGGAAGTCGAATCCTTGCTTGTGCTGGTGTCTGTAGCAGCCGCTACTTCTGGCACCGCTGTACTAACCTGAGGGGCTGCAACCAGCTTATCGGCGGTATTCGATGCTGGTGTAACCGCAGGGTAAGACAAGTTCAGCTTTACGCTCATATCCATGTCCATCACCTCTCAAAACGAAAAAAGCGGGAGAGGCACGCAAGCGCATCTCCCGCCAAACTTTATTCCGAAATTACTGAAGCAGCTTCAGTACAGCGGAAGGCAGTTGGTTAGCCTGGGCCAGAACAGCGGTGGAAGCCTGTTGCAGAGTTTGCTGCTTGGTCAGGTTAGCAGTTTCAGCTGCGAAGTCGGTATCTTGAATACGACCCAGTGCAGCGGTGGCGTTTTCGTTGATGTTCTGCAGGTTGGAAATGGTGCTGCTCAGACGGCTTTGCGAAGCACCCAGGTCAGCACGGGTGCTGTTGATGGTTTGCAGAGCGGCGTCGATTGCAGTGATTGCGTTGTCGATGTTGGTACCAGCAGTACCGGTTACGCCAGCAGTCGAAGCAACAGCAGCCGAGCTTGGAACAGCAGCCGAGGTAGCAGTACTTGCAACAGCTGCGGTCGACGGAGTACCAGCAGAAGAAGCAACGCTCGAAGTACCGGTGATCGATACGGAACCCGAAGCAACAGCCAGGGAAGTAGCGTCGAACTTGGTGCTCAGAACCAGGTCAATGTGGTTAGCCGAACCGGTGTTCGAGCCAACTTGCAGAGTCATGGTGCCAGCCGAACCGTCGAGCAGGTTTTTGCCGTTCAGGTTGGTACTGGTAGCGATACGAGTCAGCTCGTCGGACATCTGAGCGAATTCAGCGTTCAGAGCGGTACGGTCGGTGCTGCTGTTACTGTCGTTGCGGGACTGGATTGCCAGTTCACGCATACGCTGCAGGATGTTGGTGGATTCTTGCAGAGCGCCTTCAGCGGTCTGAGCCATCGAGATGCCGTCGTTGGCGTTCTTGATTGCTACAGTCTGACCACGGATTTGCGAAGTTTCGCGAGTTGCGATCTGCAGGCCAGCAGCGTCGTCTTTAGCGCTGTTGATTTTCAGGCCAGAAGACAGGCGAGTCATGGAAGTCGACAGAGCATCCGAAGCCTTGGCAAGGTTCTTCTGTACGGACAGGGAAGCAACGTTAGTGTTTACGCCTAAAGACATGATGAATTCCTCATTAGTGGGGTGCTGCGGCTTTCCGGCCCTGGCTACAGCCGGGTTGGCCTAGAGAACCTTCGTAATAGTTATCGTCGGGCCTGCACGGACCTTGAGGATTTTTTTTAAAATATTTGCCATCACTGCGACATCCCCCCGGCCTGCCTTGCTTCAAGCCCATCCCCAATAACTACACCCACCAGTTAACTGATTCATTTTGCTGTCTTTTCTGTCCTGGCATCGCTGCGTTAGATGCCAGAACAGCCCTTCTATATAAGCACAGCTTTCTACTGCAAGAGTTTTAATACCGCCGCTGGAAGCTGATTGGCCTGAGCCAGGATCGCCGTCGAGGCCTGTTGCAGGGTTTGCTGCTTGGTGAGCTCTGCGGTTTCGGCGGCGAAGTCCACGTCCTCGATCTGCCCGCGGGAGGCGCTCACGTTCTTGATCATGTTGTCCAGATTGGACATGGCGCTGGAAATGCGATTCTGCTTGGCACCGATATTGGCCCGCGCGGCGTTGACCCTTTCGATCGCGGCGTCCAGGGCAACGATGGTTGCATCGATGTTGTCATTCACCGCTTTGTCGATCAGGGGTTTGTTCTTGGTGGTCAGCGCGTCCTTATCCAGAGATTTCTGCACGTCGTCCAGCCCCGCCTTGGCCAGATTTCGGGCCTTGATCAAATCGGCATCGGTTGGCGCGGCGGCAAGCGCGGTCTCGGCGGTATCCAGAGCCGTCTTCGCGGTATCACGCGCGGTCACAAGTGCTGGACTGCAGATGTCATCCACCGCTTTCTGGGCAGTTTCGAAATTGGTTTTGGCGGTGTCTCTTGCCGCCACCAAGGCAGCATTGGTGGAGTCAGCTGCCAGCGCGGTCTCGGCGCTGGTAAGTGCTTTGGTCGCGCCGTCGCGGGCCGCCATTAATGCAACGACATCGGGACCGGTATTACGAGAACCCTTGCCATCAATGGATAATCCATAATACTGCCCGGCCACAACTTGCGACGAACCTGTAGTGTTGGCGTCCTCAAGTACTTGTGCGGAATCATTGTTTGCCTTGAACAGTGCTTCAGACGAGAAATCATCCGACAACACCAGTTCAATCTCTTCAGTGCGTCCAACATTAGGCCCCACATGAAACGTCATACGCCCTGCGCTGCCATCGAGCAACTTCATGTCCGCACCAAACTTGGTGCCTTGGGCAAGACGCGTCAACTCGGCAATGCCTTCCTGAAACTCGGCATTCAATGCCGCACGATCTTGTGCACCATAGTTGGCGTTTTTCGATTGAATGGCCAACTCTCGCATGCGCTGCAAGTTATCCACTGATTTACCTAATGCCCCTTCAGCCGTTTGTGCAATAGACATCGCGTTACCCGCGTTGCGCATCGCGACGGTCATGCCACGAACCTGAGTCGTCAGGCGCGTGGCGATCTGCAGGCCTGCCGCGTCGTCCTTGGCAGAGTTGATCCGCAGGCCCGATGACAGGCGCGTCATGGAACGGCTCAAAGCATCAGAGGTTTGATTGAGGTTTTTTTGAACCACCAGGGAAGCAATATTGGTATTGACGGTTAAAGCCATTTTTAATTCCTCGTCCTAATTACGACAGGCCTTGGTGCACAGGAGAAGTCCTTTATCTCACCGCTGGCTGACACGTAATTTATCGACGATCGAAAAATGGCCTTGAGGGACTACACCGCTCAAAACAGTAATACTCGTAGAATTCACAAAGCAAATATAAACAACCGCAAGCCTGAAACAGCCGAATTCACGGCACCATAACTGGCGCATGTGAAAAGAAAAACAAATCACAAAAAAATTGTAAAAAAAACGGAAGACGAAAAACGGCTTACGGACAATGTAAGAAGTTTCTTACGCCATTGATAATGACAGGGATAACTTGAAGCACATCAAGTTATCCGTTACTCGCCAGAGACTAACGCCAACCACTCATATTCCAGCCAATCGGCCAGGCCAAGCCAGTTTTGTCCTTGCTGGCAGGCGAGCATTTCCCCCAGCACGGCTGCCAGGCTCGCCTGCTGCTCCGCAGAACGCTTGGCGAGAAACGGCATCGCGATGTCAAACAGGTCGACCATGACCGTGACGCCTTCCACATCCCGGCCGAGACGAAACAGGGCGGCACATTCATGGACCTGGGCGGTGAAGCTGGCAAGGGTCGTCATTCTGGCGTCCAGGTCGGGTCGTAGCTGGCGCCAGCGATTTGCGCGCCATCTCGGCTGGTGTTGAAGAAGCTGACTTCAGGATGCCGTGCGATATAGCGCTCCAACTCAGTCAGATAACTGCGGAAATTCAGTTGCGTGCTGACCCGCTGTCCACGTCCGTCCTGCACCCAGTGACGGGCATGAGTGACTGCCGGGCCAAGGTCGCCATCCTTCCAGCCGGTATGGGTCTTGTTTCCAGGGAATGCGAAGTCGGCACCGAACAGCAGTACTCTGCTCGCTCCCAATTTCACGGCTAGATCCACCGCCGGATGAATCACGCTGCCGCCAGCATACAGCTCCCCCCGGATGATCGTCTGGCGCACTTGCTGGTAGAGCGGGCTCTGGGAGTACGCCACGTAACGCGGCCCCTGCCACTGGCGCAACAAGTCGGCATCGAGCCTGGGGAAATAGATCAGTCTGGTTTGAGCCGAATCATTGCCTGGCAGGTGCTTGGCAGTAATGCGGTGGTCGATGCTTACCACCATGTCCGTGACGATGCCCTGCTCGCGCAGAGGACGATAGGCGGTATCGACGCAGATGAATAACGGTGGTTGCGCAGCTCTGCGTGCAGCCAGCAATGCAGGCAAATGCTGCTGCAGGCTTGGCCCGGTGGCGATGACAAAAATGGTTCGGCCCGACTCGCTGCCGAACAGGCTGGCAACATCGTTATCGCTACGCAGCAACTCAAGCCCCTGATCCAGCTGTTGCTGGTTTTCCAGGGCTTGCACGTCGAAATCACGATTGGTGAACGTCAGGTGGATTTCGCTGACCAGCCGATCGCGTATCTTTGCGTTGAAGTCATCAGCCAGCACAAGCTCAGCGGGCAAGGCAAAGAACGGCAGGGAGATTTCAGCGAGCTCACCCGCATAGGTCAGCTCCACCCGCGGGTCGATCAACCAGTCGTCCTGCTCAAGCAATTGCAGCACCAGCGCAAAAATGGCGCCGTTGAGGATATGCACGCAGAGCCGTTGCAAGCCCGGCTGAGCCAGCAAAACCCGCTGCAAATCCCCCAACCCCGTGCCATACACGTGCACCACCGGGCTATGGGTGGGCAGGCTGGTGACCTGAAGCTGCGCTTCCTTGACCCGGTCATGACGGCTGGTCAGCTGGATGCCGGCAATACTCAGCGTCGAGCCTTGCCCCTGAACAAGCTGCGCATCCAGCGCATCAGTATTTTCAGCCCGTAGCCGTTCGCTGACGGCGGGCCAGCGCTGCTGCACGACAGCGATACTGCGCTGAAAGATCTCGCTCATAACGGATACCGGCTGACGAAAACGGCGACCCTTGGGTCGCCGTTTTGAGGTGGAATCAATTCACGGACGATAAATGATTGCCGAGCCCCAGGACAAGCCTACACCGAAACCACTCAAGGCCACGCGCTTCCATTTCGCGTCCATCACATGCTTCTCCATCAGCAACGGAATGCTGGATGACACGGTGTTGCCGGTCTCCAGCATATCTTTGAGGAATTTTTCCGGCTCGCCTTCAAAGCGTCGCGCCACGGCGTCAACAATGGCCGCGCTGCCCTGATGGATGCAGAAGGCATCAATATCGGTGGATTGCAGACCCGACTCGTCCAGCAGCTCATGCAAATGCGCCGGGACTTTCAGCAAGGCGAAATTGAAGACCTGACGACCGTTCATGAAGAACACGCCATTGCTGACCTTCAAGTGCGGCGCGCCGGAACCGTCGGTGCCGAACTTGGCCTTGCCCAACTGCCAGGGAGCGTCTTCACCCATCCAGGTGGCGGTGGCCGCATCACCGAACAGCATGGTGGTGTTGCGATCTTCAGGGTCGACGATCTTGGAGTACGGATCGGCGGTAACCAGCAGGCCGTTTTTCAGCCCGGTGGCTTCCATAAAGCCCTTGAGTGCGTAGATCCCGTAGACATAACCCGAGCAGCCCAGGGATATATCGAACGCTGCGACGTGGGTCGGCAGGCCGAGTTTGTCCTGAACGATGGCAGCTGTGTGGGGCAGCCCTTCTTCATCGCCGTTCTGGGTGACGACGATCAGCGCATCGATGGACTCGCGCTTGAGGGTCGGGTTGTTGGCGAAAAGGGCATTGACTGCCTCGACGCACAGATCGGAGGTTTCCTGGGCGTCGTCTTTACGCGGCAGGAAAGCGGAGCCGATCTTGCCAAGGATGAATTCGTCATCCTTGCCGAATTTAGCGCCCTGAGCGTAGTTGTCCACGCCGGCCGAGGGCACATAACTCGCTATGCTTTTTATGCCAATCATCATGGCTTCCCAGTAATAAATAGCTGAACATCACCGCTCTCACGAGGGGCGGCGCGTTTAAATCAAAAGGCTGATAGCCCGTATAAAAAGGGCTGCGGGGCGTTTCAACCTGTCTCGGATGGCCGTAAAACCTGCCATCCACCGAGACCGCCCGCGAGCACGATACAGTGAAGATGCCCGTTGTGACTCATAGGTCACTAACTTTTATACCCTTTTAGCGGCGAGCATGACACTCCTGGCGTTTGGGACGAGGGGTGAAATTGTTGAAATGGGCGCATGGGGCCGAGGGTGGGAGGTTGTGGGTTTAGTGTTGCTACAGCGGTTTGCGTGCATATCCGTTGCTGCGGTAACGGCTGATTATGGTTGCGCCCTTACGGCGCCTCACTTTTGAAAAGCCCAAAAGTAAGCAAAAGGCTCTTGCCCCACCACTCGGTCCCTCGCCTAGGCTCGGCATGCCCGTAATCCGACATTGATTCGGCGGGCCGCCGCGAAGGGCCATCCCTGGCCCAGCGCGGCTAAACCGGCATCCCTGCCGGTTTGCCCGCCGAATCAATGTCGAATTCCGGCCAGCGTGGTTTGACGGGGCGCTTAAGATCAAAATCAAAAGCGTGGCAGCCTGACAGCCGGCCTGTTTAGGTGAACTTACCTCACGACATTTGTTGTCAGGGCCATTCGCGAATGAATTCGCTCCCACAGGTTCGGTGATCTGTGGGAGCGAGGCTTGCCCGCGATAAGGACACCACTGATATCAGGCCTATCGCGTCCAGCCTTATCGCGAGCATGCTCGGCTCCTGTAGAGCCGCCGCCCAATCACTCAACCAGCCCCCACCCCAACGCCGTCCCCCGACTCAACGCACATCGAGCCTTGCGCCCGATAATGGCGTCGAAATGCTTCGGCGCCAGCCCGCGCCCGGGCCGTATCGCCCGCACGTTATCCTTACTGAAAACCTCACCTGGCAACATGTCCCGCACCACATACAGCGAACGCCGATACTGCAACGACTTCTGCTCGGCAGCGGTGACGCCATATTGCACCTGCCCCAACGACTGCCAGGCCCGTTCGGTCTCGACCACCAGACTGGCCAGTTCAACAGGCTCCAGAGAAAAACTCGCATCAACCCCGCCATCCGCCCGGTTCAGGGTGAAATGCTTTTCGATGACCGTCGCACCCAGGGCCACCGCCGCCACCGACACGCCCACGCCCATGGTGTGGTCGGACAAACCCACCTGGCAGCCAAACAGCTCGCGCAGATGCGCGATGGTGCGGATGTGGCTATTGAGTGGGCTCGCCGGATAGGTGCTGGTGCACTTGAGCAACACCAGATCGGTACAGCCCGCCTCCCTTGCGGCGCGTACGCTTTCATCCAGCTCGGCGACGCTGGCCATGCCGGTGGAGATGATCATCGGCTTGCCGGTGGCCGCCACCCGACGGATCAGCGGCAGGTCGGTGTTTTCAAAACTGGCGATCTTGTACGCCGGCACGTCCAGGCTTTCGAGGAAATCCACGGCGGTTTCATCGAAAGGTGTGGAGAACGCCAGCATACCCAAGGCCTTGGCCCGCTCGAAGATCGGCGCGTGCCATTCCCAGGGCGTATGGGCCTTCTCATACAAGGCGTAGAGCGAGGTGCCGCTCCAGAGACTGTCAGGATCCTTGATGAAAAACTCACCTTCGGCGATGTCCAGGGTCATGGTGTCGGCGGTGTAGGTTTGCAGCTTCAAAGCATGCGCACCCGCCTTGGCGGCTGCGTCGACAATCAGCAGCGCCTGTTCCAGGGACTGATTGTGGTTGCCGCTCATTTCCGCGATGACGAATGGAGGCGCATCGGCGCCAATGAGCCGTGACCCGATCTTGAAACTAGTCATTGCTGAGCACTCGCTGAAAATGGCAATCGGCCTGGACGTAACCGGCACTGCGAAATAGAGACAATGAGCTGAGATTGCCAGGCATAACCTGCGCTTCGATCAACCGGGTTAACGGCCAATGCTGACGCAGGTAAACCTCGCCCTGCTGCAGCAACGCCCTGCCCCAGCCGAATCCGCCGCGTCCCTGAAACAGGTAGATAGAGACTTCAACCCGCTCGCCGGTCCGGTCATAACGCAATACGCCCACCGGTCCGTCAGCGGCTTCGCCGATCAACAACAGCCTTTCAGGGTTGATCAGGCTTTGGGAAAACCACCGATCATGGCTTTCCAGATCAATCGGTGCGTCGTTGAAAGACCAGCGCCGAACGCCTTCAGCATTGCGGCCCTTGAACAACAGCGGGCTGTCATCAACGGTCGCCGCTTGCAGCTTCAAAAACCTGCTGGCCAACGCCACGCACACTCGCTGGACACCCAATCCGTCAACCAATTGCCGGGAGCGCATGGCGAGGCTGTGGTGCAGGCCTGGATTGTCGATCAACACGCCAATGGCTTGTTGCAGCTGCTGGCAGGTTGTTTCCGTCAGCGCGCCGAGGTAAAGGTGGGCGCCCGCCTCTGCCAACAGCTCGGCATTACGCTGCTGATTGGCGGCCACGGCGATGCAGAGGGTCGGAAGACCCAATGCAGCCCTCTCCCAGGTCGTACCGCCACCCGCGCCGATAAACAGATCAGCCTCGGCCATCATCTGCGCAAACTCCGTCACATGGCTGTGTAGCCGCCAGTTCGGATGCTCTTCTACCAAGGTTTGCATGGCCTGCCAGGCAGGGTTGTCAGTGCCGGCGACGAAGTCCACGCTCAGCTGCGGGTACTCCAGCAATGCCTTCATGGATCCATGGGTTTGAGCGGACGGGTCAAAGCCACCGAAATTGACCACGACTCGTTTGACCTCGCCACGCACTTTCTGCGGCAGCACTTGAAAAGCCTCGCGCAACAGTGCAAAACGCGGCCCCAGCAACGTCTCGCAATGCTCGTCGATCCACGGCGCGTAGACGTCGGGTCTCGCCGAATAATTCTGGTCCAGCAACAGATCCACGGCATGAAAGCGGTTTGCCAGGTCATCAATGGCCATGATCCTGGAAGCAAACGCTCTCGCCGCTTGCTCCCACTCGCTCGCCAGCCCGTAGTGATCGACGATCAACCAGTCAAAACGCGGCTCGCCAGCCAGCGCCTGCTGCACGGCGTCGATATCCGACTGCCATGGCAAAGGGGCTTCAATATCTTCAACAGCTGCGTCGTACTCCAGGCCAAATGCCTTGAAGCCCTGTTGCTGCAAACGGTCGAGCAAGTGCCCGGGCAATACGCGGCAGACAAACACCACTTCATGCCCCAGCTTGCGTAGCGCTTCGCCCAGTGTCATGCAGCGGGCGATATGGCCGCTGCCGATCGAGCGTGATGCATCGGCGCGAATCAATACTCTCATGACTGCAACTCACCACCGGCCTTGAGCGCGGCATACATGTATTCGGCTCGCCGCCAGTCCTGTTCCGTGTCGATGTCCTGAACCAGGTAGCGAGGCAGGATCACTGGCAGACTCGATGGCGAAAACAGCACGTCATCGCGTAGCCAGGCTTCGCTGCGGCCCCAGTAAAACTGCCCGGCATCCTGATAGGCCACGGGCAGATCCTGGGAACGAGTGTTGCGGTATTCGGGGTGCATGGCTTGCAGCGCGCCATTGTCATTAATCAGTAAAGCGCGCTGCACCGGGAAACCGAAGTCACACACCGAGAACGCATAGGATTTTTCCGGAGCCGCCTGCAACATCTGCAACCCTTGTTGCAGATAGCGGGCTTGCAGCAGCGGCGCGGTGGCATAGATGCAACAGGCGTAATCGAAACTCAGCCCTTGATCCAGCAAGGCCCCGACCGCGTGCTTGATCACCGCCGCCGTGCCTGTGAAAGCGTCCGCCAGCTCGGCAGGCCTGATGAACGGCACCTGGGCGCCATGGGCTCGGGCAACTTCGGCAATCTCGGTGTCATCAGTGCTGACAATCACCTGCGCAAAGCAGCCACTGGCCAGGGCTGTACGAATCGACCAGACGATCATCGGCTCGCCGTTGAACAGCTTCAGGTTTTTTCGCGGGATCCGTTGGCTACCGCCACGGGCCGGAATGATTGCGATGGCGTTCACGCACGTTTTTCCAGCAGGAACCAGGTGATGTCATCGCTGGGGAATTGCGGGTCCCGGTGATAGACGAAACCGTAGTCCAGCAGCTGCAAATCGCTGTAGCGATCCAGCATCTCACCGGCAAAATCACGCTTGAACAACTTGCCGCTGTTGCCGCGGTAGGAAACTTCTACCGGCGACCGGTTGTAGTACTCGGCGATCAGGATGTAACGGTTGCTCAGGTCATACAGCTGGGCATAAGCCGTCGGCAGCAACTCCGGTGCCAGATGGATCAATACCCCTTTGATCAGGGTCAGGTCGAAGGTTTGCTGCGGCGCATAATCGAACAATGAGCCCTTCCAGACCTGGGCAATTCCTCGCGCCTGAGCCTGGGCGTGGGCCTTGTCGTTGATTTCCACGCCCGTCAGCGCACAGGCGGGCAGCAGCTGATGCAGCGCCGCCAGGTTATTGCCTATGTTGGTGCCAAGTTCCAGCACACTATTGAGGCGCTGGGTGCGGGCCAGCGCTTTTGAGAACAGCGCCAGGTTGCCCGCAATCAACGCGTCGCCCTGGCAGCGCTCAACGTAGTCGTCGCCAAACTCGCCGCGCCAGAACTGTTCCTGCTCGGTCAATTCACGCATGTCAGCTCTTTGCCATCCATTCAGTAATGGCCCGACGTTAACGGGCCAGGGGTTTGAGCAAACGCTGCAACTGCTCGATCACGTAATCCTGCTGCACATCGCTCATGGCCGGGAAGACCGGCAGGCTGATGGCTTGTGCGTAGTAACGTTCAGTCTCGGGAAAGTCCCCCGGCTTGAACCCCAGTTCGCGGTAATACGGCTGTAGATGCACCGGGATGTAATGCAGATTGACGCCAATCCCGGCCGCCCGCAAAGCCTCGAAAACCTCTCGATGGCTCAACTTGATCTGCTCGGTTTGCAGACGCACGACATAGAGATGCCAGGCCGATTGCGCCTCGGCCTGTAAGCCCGGCAAGGTCAAAGGTAACTCGGCAAGGGCTGCCTGATAGCGGTCGATCAGGGCACGTCGCCGAGCGATAAAGCCGTCCAGTTTGCCCAACTGCGACAACCCCAACGCGGCCTGGATATCCGTCATCCGATAATTGAAGCCCAATTCCACTTGCTGGTAATACCAGGGGCCGTGGCTGGGTTCGTCCATCTGCGCAGGATCGCGAGTCATGCCGTGGCTGCGCAGTCTGCGCAGGCGTTCAGCCAATTCAGGGCGATTGGTCAAGACCATGCCGCCCTCCCCGGTGGTGATGATTTTCACCGGGTGAAAGCTGAACACCGTCATGTCGGCAAATTCACCGCACCCTACAGGGCGGCCCGCATAGCTGGCGCCCACCGCATGGGAGGCATCTTCGATCAGGGTGAAGGCGTAGCGCCGGGCCAATGCGGCAATAGCACGCATGTCGCAGCTTTGCCCGGAAAAGGCGACTGCTACCACCACCTTGGGCAACAGACCGGCAAGCTCGGCGCTTTCCAGCTTGCTTGCCAAGGCGCGAGCATCGAGATTCCAGGTCAGCGGGTCGATGTCGACAAAATCCACATCGGCGCCGCAATAACGCCCGCAGTTCGCCGACGCCAAAAAGGTATTGGGCGTGGTCCACAGCCGATCACCGGGCCCCAGATCCGCCGCCAGACAGGCGATGTGCAGCGCCGCCGTGGCATTGCACACCGCTACTGCAAACGCCGCCTCGCAGCGTTCGGCCACGGCGACTTCGAAGCGTTCAAGGGTCGGCCCCTGGGTCAACCAGTCAGACTCAAGCACCTCGACCACCGCGTCGATGTCTGCCTGATCAAGGCTCTGGCGACCGTAAGGAATCATGGCGTGATATCGGCGTGCAGTTGGCCGATCTCTTCCACCGAGAGGAAGTGCGGATTGATGTCGGAACGGTATTCAAAGACATCGTCCACCGGCTTGCCCTGCTCGCCTGTGGCATCCAAGCTGAAGTCGGTGTCGACATTGTTGAAGCGAATCGACGGCACGATGGTGTAGTGATCGGCGAATTCCAGGGTCATGCGTGCATCATCCAGCGGCACCATCAACTCATGGAGCTTTTCACCAGGACGAATCCCCACCAGCTTGTGCGGCAGGTCAGCAGACATGGCCTGGGCCAGATCGACAATGCGAATCGACGGAATCTTCGGCACGAACACTTCGCCGCCATGCATCCGCGCAAAGCTCTGGATCACGAAGTCGACACCATGATCCAGCGTGATCCAGAAGCGGGTCATGCGTGGATCGGTGATCGGCAATTCCTTGGCGCCACCGGCAATCAGCTTGTTGAAGAACGGCACGATGGAGCCCCGGGAACCGGCGACATTACCGTAGCGTACGACCGCAAAACGGGTGGCCTGATCCCCGGCGATATTGTTCGCGGCGACGAACAGCTTGTCCGACAGCAACTTGGTTGCGCCGTACAGGTTGATCGGGCTGGCGGCCTTGTCGGTGGACAAGGCAATCACGCCTTTCACGCCATTGGCGATGGCCGCCGCAATGATATTTTCGGCGCCATTGACGTTGGTGCGAATGAACTCTGTCGGGTTGTATTCGGCTGCTGGCACATGCTTGAGCGCCGCCGCATGCACCACGTAATCGATGCCGCGCATGCCTTGCAGCAACCGATCGGCATCGCGCACGTCACCCAGGAAGAAACGCATGCAGGGAGCGTTGAACTCCTGCTGCATTTCGTACTGTTTCAGTTCGTCCCGCGAGAACACCACCACCCGCCTGGGCTGGTAGCGCTCAAGCAGGGTGCGGATGAACTGGCGGCCGAACGAGCCGGTGCCGCCAGAGATGAAGATTGATTTGCCGTTGAACATCCCTGCATCCTCAGACCGTAGTGGCCTAGCCGAGCAACTGCGACCAGTCCACGCTGGCGGCGGCCGCCAGACCAAAGGCTTCGCCAGTCAGCGCAAGGTTTTTGTTGTAGGCCAGATCATGGGCGAACGGGCCTGCCCACTTGGTACGCAGCGCGGCAAGTGCCACAGGGTCATCGGAGCGCTGCGCCTGGCTGATGAACTGGACCTGAGGGGTCCAGACGATCAAATAGCCACTCTGGCCAATCTTCAGGCACAGATCGACATCGCTGTAAGCGGCGCCAAACTCGGCTTCGTCCAGACCGCCCACCGCATCGAACAACTCTTTGCGCACCATCAGGCATGCACCGGAGACAGCAGAGTAGTTCTGCTCTACCGCCAGACGGTGCATGTAGCCGGGGGCGGCTGTATCAGAACCGGCGAAGGCGGCACTCACTCCGCCATCGAAGCCCAGGATCAGACCTGCCTCAACGACTCTGGCTTTGCGGTCGACCAGCTTGGGACCGACTACACCCACTTCAGGACGCAAAGCGTGGTTGAGCATCAGGTCGATCCAGTTCGGATTGACCACTTCGCTGGTTGCTGACAGGAACACCAGGTATTGGCCTCTGGCTTGTCGGCACGCTTCGTTTTGCAGCGCAGACGGGCTTAGGCCCTGATCGTTTTTGATCACCCGGACGCGGCCATCACCGTGTTGCTGACGGTCCAGCCACTCCAGAAGTTTCGGCGACTCGCTGCGGTCGTCGACAATAATCACTTCGTAGTCGGTGTAGCGAGTGCGCAACAGAATGCTGTTGACGCTGCTCTGCAGGGACGTCAGGTCATCCTTGCTGTAAATGATCAAGGACACCGGCGGGCGCACACCGTGGCGGTATTCAACTCGGTAGGTGCCTGGCAACCCCTGGGTAACCCGCGCGTTATAACCACGGGCCGTGAGGTGGCGGGTCAGTGCAAGGCGCTCTTGTTCATTGTCGGCCAATAGCGGCGCATCGCAGATCAACAGCGGCTCATCCAGGTGGGCCAGCCAGCTCATGCCGCCACGCTCGATCAGACGCAGGATCAATTCGAACTCCAACGCGTCGCCGAAATCAGCGGAGTAGCCACCCGCTTCGAGGAAAACATCCTTGCGGATCAGCCAGTGGCGAGCCATGAGTGCGGGCAGGCTTTGCAACAGATCCAGATTGAAACCCGGGCGGAAGACATCGACCAGGGCGCCGCTGCCCTGGCGATGAATTTCATCGCCCGAGACTGCACGACAGTCCGGTGCGCCCATCAACTCAAGGCTGGCGATGGTCAAACCACTCGCTGTGAATTGATCGCCGACTTCGGCCAGCATCAGCCAGTCGCACGCAGCCTGACGGGCGGCAACGTTGAGTTTTTCGACATAGTCATGAGGGGTGACTTTGACGAAGTGCAGCGTATTCTGCGCAACGGTGGCAGTCGGCGGTACACCCGTGGTCAGCACCACAATCTTGAAGGATTTGAATTGCCCCTCGACCAGACTGTCCAGGGTGATTTGCAGTTTTTCTGCCGAGTCGGACAGATCAAGCAGCATGATGCCGATCTGCGGACCGCCTGCATGCTGACCCACATAGCGACCAATTGTCTGAGCCTGGCCCGCTGTCGGCGTCCTGGCGCTCAACCAATTGAGCAACTGCCCGGACGGCGTGGTGTTCAGAAGTGCGTGACGATCAGGCGCCGAAACCTTTTCCAGACGCTCAAGCCAGGCGAACATGCCTTGAGACTCTTCACTCTCGCCCAAATGTGCAAGCTTCTGCGCCAATGGTTTGACGATATTTCGGTTATACGGATTCAGATCGAGGGAAGCCCACAAACGAACCACAATGGTCTCTTGGCTGTCCGTCGCGTGGACCTTCAGCGCAGCGTCCTGTCGGACCCAGATACCTTCCAGTTGCTGGAGCTGTTCGCGCCCGGCCGGCAGGGCCTGGATCAGAAACTCGATGTGTGCCAGCTCGTCAAAAAAAGCCTTGTTGTAAAACGGCAGCTCGACAAATTGCGTAGGCTGGAAACGACGCGTGAGGTCTTCGAGCGGAGTTTTCAGCGTGGATTCGAAGAGCAAATCGCTGGTCAGTGCAGCGGAGCCAGGCAATACGTTACGCAGGGCTGCAAAAAACTTCTGCACGAAGGCCGGGCCGTCGGTTGCGCCATCAGTTGCAATGGCGGTGGCAAGGAAAGCGGCGAATGCATCGCGCTCGGCCCTGGACGCCGAATCTGCGTTCTTCAAAGCGGCTGATACGGAATCCCGCGTGACGCCGTGTTCTTCACTGGCATCCTGGACCGAATAGGCGATAGGCAACACGCGTGCCTTGGCACTGCCAAGCAGGAAATACGTCAAGCCAAGCGCCAGCCATTGCGGGCCGGTAGCTTCTGGCAAAGCTTCATACCAGCCTTTGACCAGCTCGGTACGAATCACGCCATGGGCGGCGGATAACGGCCAAGGCTCGCTGGCCAGGTCCATGAGACGCGCCTGCGAGTCCTGTGCTGAGTAATCCTCACGGCCCGTGCGGTCGTAACGGTAAAAATTGACCTGATTACCCAGGCTGACATAGCCCAGGCTGTAGCCTTGGCTGACACCGTAGTCAGGGTTGGCCTCAAGGAAAGCGGCACACTCGGCCACAGCGTCTTGCAGGATAAACCCGTCATCGGCGGCGAAGACCGTGTAAGGCGTCTTCACGTGCTCGAGGTTTGCAGCCACCTTGGCGTGCGGTGATGCCGTGTGGAGCTGAGGCACATGCAGGTAAGTGACGCCAGGGAATGTCTGCGCAATCCCGGAGCTCGCTTCAGCAGAGGAGTCCAGCACCAGAACAGGCCCCTGATAGTCGCGATAATATTCAAGGGTGCGAAGTAAAAACGCCGGCCGATCGTGGTTCACTACAACTAACGTGACGAGCCTGGTTAGCAATGCCAGGTCAGCATTTTTCATCCGGGAAACTTCACTCACACTGCTAACCATTCATACATCCCCAAAGTAAGTGACTTGTCTTCAGCCCGGTTAACGAGATCGCAAACGCGCTGAAAACCAAATAGGTGAACCTTCAAAAGTGGACCGCGCTCACGTCTGGATTTTGACGCGACTGCAATCCGGCTTTCGCCCAGCCAAGGCTCTTTACATCAAAGCCCCGCGATGTGGCGGCGCTTTGCCGACTCACTCAGGAGCGTCGTAAATCGTGCAATTGAAAATCAGTGTCAGGGTACAAGCACAAAGTGCGCCAACCCCGATTACGCGGGGTTGGGCCTTGGGAGGGGACAAGCGAGAGGTTTAATCGGCCAGCCAGCAGTTGACCCAGTTCAACAGGTTGTTGCCTCTGAGGGTGAAGTCACGCAGCACTGTCTCGCGTAACTCATCACCCATACGGTAACTGGCATCAGGATCGGCCAGGTGCATGCGGATCGCATCGAGCCATTCCTGCGTGCTGTTGGTCATGATCCGTGTGCAAGGCAAGTAGTTATCGTACGCCTTGGTGTTGGTACAGATCACCGGATAACCACAGGCACCATATTCCAGCTGGCGCAGGTTACTTTTGCAATCGTTGAACAGGTGAAACTCCAGCGGAGCCAGCGCGAGATCCAGATTAAGGCTCGCCAGCTTGGCCGGGTATTCATTCATGCCGATGATGGGGTGGAACTCGTGGATATAGGGGCGCAACGCCTCAGGGCACATGCCAAAGAACACCCATTCCACCTCATTCGCGAGTTCGCGGACCACCTCGGCAATCACTTCAAGATCCCCGGTGTGGCTGGTGCCACCGCCCCAACCGACTCGCGGCCTGGTCGAGGTTCTGCGCTTGGAACGCAGGTTGCCCCAAAGCGCAGGGGTCAGCATATTGGGGGCGACCCTGATGTCATGGTGCATGTCAGACATCGAGTCGGCCAGCGCATCGGTGGAGACCACCACCCGATCACAGAGTGAAGTCCCTACACGCAGCAGCCTTTCCATGTCCTGCTCAGAGGGCATATTGCGCATATGGCCGTTTTTCGCCGGGATCTTGATCAGGTAATCATCCAGCTCATAAATTCGACGGGTATTGAGGTGACGCTTGATGAGCGACATTTCCTGAATACCGGTATCTGAATAACGACCTTGAAAAACCATGACATCAGCCGATCGACGCTCAAGCTCAATCAGCGAAAGGCCTTCATAGGAAATCTGCCCAACCACACGCGCAGCCTTCTCCAGCTCAATGAATGGCTGGGTCATCCGGTAGTGCCCCACCGCCGAGGCGTTGATCGGCAATACCAGAACGCTGGGCAGTTGGCGGGTCGAAAATGGCGACCAGCCGGTTCGCAAGCCAGGCTCAAGCCGGTAGCTGCCGCCCCGGAGTACAAGGTTATGGTTGTAGGCCGGGTCACGCGCGATGACCGACAGCCAGCGGTGGTAGAACAGTTCAACTTCGCTGCTGAGTCGGTTGACATCCTGTGCCATCAGCGACTTGCTGCCCAATGCGACCATTGCGTGAGGCGTCCATACCACGAGGTATCCGGCATCGCGTATTTTCAGGCACAGATCCGCTTCGCAGAGAGCCTGGGTGAACGTCTCTTCGTCGAGACTGCCCACCTCTTCGAAAACACTTTTGCGAACCATCAGGCAATCGGCGCCCACAGCGCTGAAGTTCTGGACCACTTGCAGTCGATCCATGTAACCCGAAGCATTCATGTCCTCGCCATAGAACGGGAAGCCCGCGGTCCCTTCCATGCCCAGAATTACGCCAGCGTGCAGCACCAGCCCTTGAGAGTTGTAAAGCTTGGCCCCCACCACGCCGACCTCGGGCCGTTGCGCATGGTTAAGCATTTCATTGAGCCAGTTGGTCTGCGTTATCACCGCGTAGGGAGTCAGAAACAGCAGGTACTGACCGCGCGCATGGGTCGCTGAAAAATTGCGAAGTGCAGCGCTGCTCGGTTGTTCGGCACCGGAGTAACTGACAACACGCACTTTTTCCCCACCCACCAGCGCCATGCTGCGCAACCACTCCTGAGCTTCCGGTTGCTGGCTCAGATGGTCAACGATCAGGATCTCATAGTGGCCATAGGCAGTTTTTTCGAGGAGTGAGTCGATACAACGCTGCAAGGCACCCAGTTGATCTTTGTGAGCGACGATAATCGAAACCAGAGGCTGATCGGCATGCAGATAATCAATCCGGTTCGCCATCCCGCGCGGGTCGGCACGTAATTGATGAGCGATACCGGAACGCTGCAGATGAGCCTGCACTACCCGTGGATTCTGCTCAACAACGTCCGGCAGCGCGAGCCACTGGGCAAAGCCGAACTGGCACTCCGGCAGAATATCCGCGATATGCTTGATGGCTGCTTCGCCATCGTTCTCAAGCATGCGCCACATCAGGTCGTGCGGCGCAAGCTCACCAAACTCTGCATTGAAGCCGCCTAACGCGATAAAACTCTCGCGCTGGAACGCAAGGCAGCGTCCTACGTAGGGGTAACCGCGCAGGAAGTCCAGATTGAAGTCGGGCTTGAAGACCGGAGCGCCCGACTCTCCGCCAACCAGACCGCCCTCATCGCTATAAATGCATCGCAGCTCAGCATGGGTGGCTGCTCGCTCGGCGATCATCAGCAATGCAGATTCCACCAGACGATCACCCGGACGCAGCATGTAAAACCAGTGCGCCCCGTTCAGCTGAGGAAGTAATTCGTTGAGCTGCTCTATGCCATCGCCCTGCAAAGGAACTCTGAAAACATGACCTTCAAGGGCAACTTCCTTGCAGTTGACCGACAGCACCAGAACCAACTCAGCGCTGTAGGCCTGCCGGGCGATGCTGGCGAGCGTCATATTCAGCACCGACGAACGACCATCCCTGTCGATAATGACCGGGACGATTTTCGGCTGCAGTGGCCAGCGAGATACGGTTTCAGGCAACAGCTTGGTTTGCGCAGGCGATAGATTGCGGCAGGCCAGCCATTGCGCATAAAAGGCCGAAAAACTTTGCGTGGAACTGCCGACTCTCTCCGGCAAGCTCGACCAGAGCCCCCCCAGCGAGCGGCCCAGACACCACTCCTCCCAGACCCGAGGCGCCTGGTGGGCATTGCCGAGCACCACATAGCGAATCCAGCCCTTGGCGGGCGCGGCTTCGTGGCTTCCGGCTGCAACCATCTCGACCATCAGCTCACGCTCATCCGGGATCTCGTCAAGCATGAACTGCTGAAGAGATAGCCGACCAGGGTGAAGGCGCTCGACGATCAAAACGTTATTGAGTACAACCATGTTGCCGCGACGCAGAAGGCAGGTATAAAGCGCCAGATCCAACAGTGCCACGAAGCTTGGCTTTGCGCTGGCCAGGGCTGGCAAGAATTCGGAGACATCGGAGCGGCGCAGTAAGGCACTGCTCAAACCGCCGAGAAAATTGGAAGGATAGGATTCAATGACCGGCAGCAGGTCGGTGCCTTTGAACAAACCGCTAACGGGCGCTACCGGAGAGTTTTCGATCCGTGAAGGCAGCTGGATATCATCAGCGTCCCAGAGAAAACGCTGAGCAATCACCAGCGTCACATCGTCGTTGTCGATGTACTGCTGGACCTGCTGCGAGATGCACTCGGAAAAGAGCTGATCGTCGTCGCACAGAAACTTTATGTAAGTTCCCTTCGTCTGCTTGAGGGACTTGAGCAGATTGCCCACGAATCCCAGGCGAGTCGGGTTCTTCACATAGCGCAGGGTTGTTTGCGTCAGCCCTGCCAACGAGTCGTAAATATCTTTGATTTTGTCGTCACGGCTGTCATCACAAACAATCACTTCAAGATTGCCGTAATCCTGATTCAACGCACTGTGCAGGGTTTTTCTGAAAAAAGTCGGGTTGAAGGCGGGAATGACGATACTGACGAGAGGAAGATTTTTCAAAGTCGTAACTCATGAGCGGAGGACGCTCCGCTCACTTGAAGCGTCCCGGCCGCTAGAAAATGGGTAAATTAGCCGGCCATCATGTCTGCAACGACTGACTATAGCTTGCTGAACAAATTCAGCTGCGACACCTGGGTGAATACCAACTGCGATGCGGTAAGCATAGTCTTCTGCAAGGTCAGTTTAGCGATGGATGCCACTGGATCGGCATCGGTAATGCTCGACTGCTCGGTGTCATTGGAGCCAGACTGCGTGTCGTTGGTCGTTCCCTGGGCGGTTGCCACGTTCTGGCGAGAGCCGCCGTCAGCAATGGCGGTGCCGATCTGATCAAGGGAGCTTTTCACGTTACCCAGCGCCGAATCCATTGCCGCCAGCAGTTTCTGCTGAGCCACTGGATTGCCGTCGGCAGGCGTCTGCAGAGCCTTGATCGCTGACGTCAGAGTGTTCAGAACGTTCTGAGTCTGATTGGTGGTGCTGTTGGCGACGAACTGGTCGTTGACCTGAGGGGCTTCACTGAAGTTGAAGGTGACGCCCGAAGCGGTCGCCGAGTACGTTGGTGTAGTCGCAGGCGGAACAGGCGCAGTGGTTACCAGCGCGCCAGTGGAGACCGGGGTGTCGCCAGCGGTATAGGGTGCGCTGTAAAGCGACATCGTCCCGCTGGTTTCAAAGCGCATGATTGCGCCGCCTTCAGGGAAGGTCTTGTTGTAGTCCGAGGCATTGGTCACCACGGACGAGCTGATCACAGCCGTTGAAGCATTGCTCGGCGTGCGAGTGGTGCTGACGTCGCTGGCGCTAATGGCCAGATTGAAGGTGTGACCTGTAACCGCAAGATCCGCTGCAGCCGTGGTCGCACGCTCGGCGTCAGTCAGGTTGACATTGAGGTTCATGGTGACGCCGCGGAAGGTCACGCTCTGGCTCGACGCATTCGCCGAACTGAACGCACCGGCCTGACTGGCTTCAGCGGTTACATCATTATTGCCGGCATCCAGGATCTTGATCTGGGTGCTGCTCTCGAAGCTGATGGTGTACGGCTGGCCAGAAATGAACTTGGAGTTGTAGTCCGCAGACGAGGTCACGATGCCACCGGACAACTGAACCTTGCCGTCATTCATGGCCGTAGGGGTTGCTGTGGTACGAGTGGTGTTGACCGCCTGTTCAAAGGCCTGCCACCCGGTGGTGTTACTGGCAACCTGCAAGCCATCACCAACCGCGACCATGATCGAGGTCTGATCGCCTTTGTAACTGTAGGTCCCGTCTGCGTTGAGCGCGTAGGGCGGCGTGTCCACCTTGGAACCGGCGAACAGGTATTTGCCACTCGCATCCTGGCTGTTCATCAGGCCGGCGATTTCTTTCTGAATCCCTACAAGTTCCGAGGCGTTTGCCTGGCGGTCCTTGTCGGTAAAGGTGGCATTGTTGGCACCGATGATCAGTTCCTGAGCACGCTGCAACGCGACCTTGATGCTTTCCATCGCGGTCTCGGCCTGAGTGGCGTTGGAGTTGACCGTGCTGATGTTGGATTTGTACTGCGCCAGCATTGCGTTCTGCTGCTGCAATTGCAGCACGCGCGCGGCGCCCACCGGATCGTCGGAGGCGGTATTGAGTTTGACCTGGCTGGCAACTTCATTGCCCGAGGCAATCACGTTGGCATAGGTACGCTGGTAGTTGGCAGCGCTGACTTCGTAAAACTGGCCAGTTGAAATACGCATGGTTTACGACTCCTTAAAGGCTGTTGATCAGCGTGCTGAAAATGGTCTGTGCCGCCTTGATGATCTGCGAAGAGGCTGTGTAGTACTGCTGGTACTTGACCAGGTTGGCCGCTTCTTCATCAAGGGAAACACCGGACACGCCATCTCGCGCACCCTTGGCCGAGGCGATCACCGCCGTCGTCGCTGTCACATCACTTTTACCCTGAGCGGCTTTGGTACCAACGCCCGAAACCAGCGATGCATACGTGGCCGAAATGCTGGTGCCCGTACCGCTGCCGGAAACACCCACGGTTTGCTTGGTCTGCAATTCAAGGGTTGCTAGGGCGTTGCGGTTGTCGGAAGAACCGGCAGGCGTCATCGCGATGCTGAACGTGTCATTGGCAGCCGGGGAGCCGCTGATGGTCATGGAAATCGTGTAGGTGTCCTGCGGGGTCGCAGAGCCATAACCCACTTTCAGATCCAGGGCGTTGTTCTGCCCTTGAACGATGGAACCGGTAACCGGCTGGCTATTGCCGTCCAGCACTGCATTACCTTTGGCATCCAGCAGGCTGTAGGTCTGGGTGCCGTTGGCAGCAACCGCGCCAAACAACAGCTTGACCGGGGCGTTAGCCACCACGGCGGCGTTGCGCGCGGCAATGGCCGCTGCACTGGCGTTGGCAGGCGTAGCGCTCAATACCGGCTGGGTGAAACTTGACGAGCCACTGTTGCTCGCACCGGCGGTCGCGGTCAGCGGTGCGGCGATGGCCAGCGCCTTCGGATCAGTCATGACCACTGCGATGCCTGAAGCGCCGTTGCGGGTTGGGGTGACCTTGAAGGTGTCGTTCTGATTGACGTACTGAGGTGTCGGCAGCGCCACCGTGAAGCCTTCAAACGAAGTCGTCGTCGGATCGCTCAGCTTGCCGGTACCTACCAGCGCGCCATTGGGCAAACGGCGTACGGTGAAATTGTCCCCGGCAACGGGCGGCGTCGCAGTGCTGTCGCCATCATTGAAGGTAATTTCATAGTCGTCACCGGTCAGCTTGCTGCTGTCGGTGATGGTGACATTCAGGTTGCCTGAGCCCGCACTGTTCTTGGCGTCGCCAATACTGCGCTGGCTGGTCAGGGTCGGATCATTGATGTCCTTGAACAGGTTGGCACCAAAATCACCATTGGCATCGACGCCCTGGCTCAATTGAGTATTGACCTTGTCAGCCAGCACCAGGGCTACGCGCCCCAGCTCATTGGTCGCCGGCACCAGCACTTCTTCGCGATAGCGCAGCAGGCCACCGATGCTGCCACCGGTGATCACATCAGTGATGTCAGAGCTGTTGCCCTGCCCCTGAGTCAGCTTCAGGTTCAATTGCGATGGATCATCGCTGCTTGGCACTGCAGACATCTTATAGGCAGTCGAACCGGTTACGAGGGACTGCCCCGTACCGATATAAACGTCGTAGCTGCCGTTGTTCTCAACAATCTTGGCACCCACCAGCTCATTGAGCTGACGGACCGTCTCATTGCGCGTATCGAGCAATGTGTTGGGCGTGGCGCCAGACGCTGCGGACGACGTGATCTGCTTATTGAGATCGGCAATGCTGCTAGCCAGTTTATTGACCTGCCCGGCCAGGGCGGTCAATTGACTGTTGAGGTTGTCGTTCTGCGAGGTCAGTTGAGCGGAAATCGAGTTGAAGCGACCGGCAAGCGAGCCTGCCGTAGTCATGAACGTTGCGCGGGACGAGGCGTCCGTAGCCTTGCCCGACGCCGTAGCCATGTCAGTGAAGAATTTGGCCAGCACCGTGGAAACACCGGTGGCGGTGTCCGACAGCAAGGTATCGGTCTTGCTCGCCTGAGTCGAATAGGCAGTGGCGTCAGCGCCCAATGCGGTGCTGGTTTGCAACTGGGCATCCAGGTAGCCGTTGTAGATCCGACGGATGTCGGACAGCGTTGTGCCGGAGCCGATGTAACCGGCGCCGATATTCTGCTGCAACGAAGCTGTGGTCATGACCTGCTGGCGCGAGTAACCCGCGGTATCCACGTTTGCCGTGTTGTTACCGATGGTGCTGATCGCGGCACTACTTGCAGTCAGCCCTGAGAGCCCAATTGAAATCAGTGACATGATTAAAGCCTTATAAAGTCGTGGAAGAGCCCGAGGCTGCTGCGTAGTTCTGGTAACTCTTCATCTGCTTCGCAATCTGCGAAATCTTGCTGGCATAGTCCGGATCAGTGGCGTATCCGGCTTTCTGCAATTCTTTTACAAACTGTTCTGGGTTATCGGCCGAATTCACGACTTCTTTATAGCGATTGTTGTTCTGCAACAGGCTGACCAGGTCGTGGAAGCTGTCGGCGTAGGAGTCGTAAGAACGGAAGTCCGCCGTCTCCTTGACCATCTTGCCTTCACGAAACTCGCTGGTGATTGCCCGGGCCTGACCGCCATTCCAGCTGCCGGTGGCCTTGATGCCAAACAGGTTGTGGCTGCTGCTGCCGTCTTGCTGACGCATGATCGACTTGCCCCAGCCGGTTTCCAGCGCGGCCTGTGCTACCAGCACCGTCGGATCGACACCGATACGGGCGGCAGCATCCTTGGCCAGCGGCAACATGGTCGCCATGAATTCGTCGGAATTGCCGAACGCTTTCTTGGCTGGCGCCAGCGGCGGCTGAGCCATGCTGCGCACGTACTGCGGCGTGGCCGGTGCCAGATTCGGGTCCATCGTCCAGTCGCCGTTGCTGCCGTCGGTCTTCGATGCGCCCGCAGCGCTGCGCGCGGTCGGTGACAGGACATTGGCGCCGGACGGCACGATACCCGCCATCAAGCGATCAGTGAGCTTGCTCGGCAATGACAGACGTCGGGAATTGAGCGCCGCGATATCGTTGCGCCCTTCCGCTCCGGCATGCGCAGCGGCTGCGGCGTCACCGGCAGCCGAACGTGTCGCCCACAACGGACGCTGGTAAACGCCGGTGGCAGTCGCGGTGGTCGCGGCTTTCGCATCAGTGACCGGCGCTTGAGTATCGGTCGCCGCGGTCTGCATGTTCTTGGTCTTGGACAGCTGACGCATCAGCACATCCTGAAGGCCGATACCGTTGCCCTTGCTGGACATGGTGATCGCCAACTGCTGGTCGTACATTTCCTGATACTGCCGGGTCGCCGGCGTATTCATCGGGTTGTCCTTGGCCAGCACTTCGTTGGCCTGGCGCATGCCCTTGAGCATCTGGCTGACGAACAGCGACTCGAATTCCTGCGCCACCTTCTTCAGGTTGGCATCGCTGTTCTTGTCGCCATTCTTCAAGGCGTTCAAACGATTGAGGTCGGTGTAAGCCCCCGAATCAACACCTGAAGAAACCGCGCTCTTGGGCATTTCCATGGACAACTTCCTCAGATCACGATCAGGTCGGCTTGCAACGCGCCAGCTTGTTTGAGCGCTTCAAGGATCGCCATCAAGTCACCTGGCGCAGCTCCCACCTGGTTAACGGCACGAACAATTTCATCCAGCGTGGTGCCCGGACCGAACTTGAACATCGGGTGCAGTTCCTGCGCAGCATTGATTCGAGAGCGCGGCACCACAGCCGTCTGACCGCCAGACAATGCGCCTGGCTGGCTGACGATCGGGTCTTCGGTGATGGTCACAGTCAGGCTGCCGTGGGTCACGGCGGCCGGCGAGACCTTGACGTTCTGGCCGATCACGATAGTGCCGGTACGGGAGTTGATGATGACCTTCGCGGCCGTCTGACCCGGATCGATTTCGAGGTTTTCCAGCACCGACAGATAATCGACGCGCTGACCCGGATCCAGAGGCGCAGTCACGCGCACCGAACCACCGTCCAGCGCCTGGGCAACGCCCGGGCCGAGCAGATCATTGATCTTGTCCACCACGCGTTTGGCGGTGGTGAAGTCCGAACGGTTGAGGTTCAGAGTCAGGGTGTTGCCCTGATTGAAACCACTCGGCACGGCACGTTCTACCGAAGCACCACCCGGGATGCGGCCAGAAGACGGAACGTTGACGGTGATCTTCGAACCATCGCGACCTTCGGCGTCAAAACCACCGACTACCAGGTTGCCTTGTGCGATTGCGTACACGTTGCCGTCCACACCTTTCATGGGCGTCATCAACAGCGCGCCGCCACGCAGGCTCTTGGAGTTACCGATCGAAGAAACGGTAATGTCGACGGTCTGACCCGGTTTGGCGAAGGCTGGCAAGTCGGCATACACCGCCACTGCCGCAACGTTTTTCAGCTGCACAGTGCCCGAACCGGTGGGCACCTTGATGCCGAACTGGGCCAGCATGTTGTTGAAGGTCTGCAAGGTGAACGGGGTCTGAGTGGTCTGGTCGCCCGTACCGTTGAGCCCCACCACCAGACCGTAACCGATCAATTGGTTAGCCCGTACGCCGGAAATACTGGCGATGTCCTTCAAACGCTCGGCGTGTGCGCCAAACGCTGTGGACAACAGCAGTGCCGCCGCTATCAATTGCTTGAGCTTGATCATGTTTATCCCGCTATCAGAAAGGGAACAACGGGCTGAGGAAGAACCGGTCAAACCAGCCTGGCTGGCTGGAATCGGCAAATGCTCCAGTACCTGAATACGTAATGCGCGCATCGGCCACACGGGTGGACGAAACGGTGTTGTCGGTGGCGATGTCATCGGCGCGGACCAGACCTGCGATGCGCACCAGCTCGTCACCGGTGTTGAGCGTCATCCACTTCTCGCCACGGACCGCCAGAATGCCGTTAGGCATCACATCAGCGACCGTTACGGTGACCGAACCGGTCAGGCTGTTGCTCTGCGCCGCTTTGCCGTCCCCGGCTGTGCTGCGCGCACCGTTGTAACCGGCGCCCAGGCTCAGATCATTACCGCCAATCGGGTTGTTGGTGGTCAAACCCGAACCGAACAACGAAGTCAGGCCGATATTCGCGGTGCTGTCTTTACTGATCGCCGAGGTGGCGGCCTTGCTTGCCGCCATCCGCTCGGAAAGCGTGATGGTGATGATGTCACCCACCCGGAATGCCTTGCGATCGCCATACAGGTTCTGCTCGAAGCCTGCCTGATAGATCGAGCCATTGTTCGCGGCTGCTGGCAGCGGCGTACGCGGCATCACCGGCGCGTAATAAGGGTCATTGGGCTTGGCGGAAGGCGCAACACAGCCAGTCAATAACGCTGCCCCGCAAAGGGCAGTGACCAACACAGAAAACCGCAGAACAGGAAGCCGTTTCATGACACTTAAAACCTCGCGGTGTAGCTGGCGCCGAACAGGCGCCTTATCGGATTGAGCGGGTGCAGCAACAGATCAAACAGGACAATCAAGGTGTTACAGGTTTTGCGTCAGGTTTTGCAGCATCTGGTCAGCGGTGGAGATCACTTTGGAGTTCATCTCGTAGGCGCGCTGAGTGGTGATCATGTTGACCAACTCCTCAACCGTGCTCACGTTGGACGCTTCAAGGGTGTTCTGCAGCGTTGTACCCAGACCGTTCAGACCCGGTGTGCCGACCTGTGGCGCGCCGCTGGAAGCGGTTTCCAGATACAGGTTGCCACCGATGGCTTGCAGGCCGGCCGGGTTAATGAAGTCGGAAGTCTGAATATTGCCGATGATTTGCGGCGTTGCAGTCTGACCAGCCAGAGTGATGGAAACGGTGCCGTCCTGACCGACCGTGAAGGTCTGGGCATTCTGCGGCACAACAATGGCAGGCTCGAGAGCGTAGCCATTGGCAGTCACGATCTGACCGTTGGAATCCAGGTGGAAAGTACCGTCGCGGGAATACGCGATGGTGCCGTCCGGCTGCATGACCTGGAAGAAACCACGACCATTGACCGCGAGGTCCAGAGGGTTCGACGTGGTTTCAAGGCTACCGGCCGTGAAGTTTTTCTGCGTGCCGACGATGCGCACACCGGTACCCAGTTGCAGACCCGACGGCAATTCGCTGTCCTGGGTCGACTGAGCACCCGGCTGGCGCTTGATCTGATAGAGCAAGTCCTGGAATTCGGCGCGATCACTTTTAAAGCCGGTGGTCGACACGTTGGCCAGGTTGTTGGAAATGGTCGTCAGGTTGGTGTCCTGAGCGGCGAGACCGGTTTTGGCGACATATAGTGCAGGAATCATTGGTTCTCTCCTCGTGCGTCGGGTTACCGACGCAAGCTGTCAATAGTTAGCTCATTTGCAAGATGCGCGCCGCGGACTCGTCATTGGTCTCGGCTGTTTTCATCATCTTGACGTGCAATTCAAATTGGCGGGACAAGGTCAGCACGGAAGTCATTTCTTCCACGGCGCTGACGTTGCTCGCCTGGAGGAAGCCAGACTCGACCTGAACGTTCGCATCGGCCGGCGCAGCTGCACCGCTCTTGGTGTGGATCAAGCCATCCGGGCCTTTGATCATGGTCTTGATGTCCGGGTTGACCAGCTTGATGCGGTCCACCTGAGCCATGACCTGAGCGCTTTCACCCAGCGAGCGAACACTGATGGTGCCGTCGGCGCCGATTTCAATCTGCTGCTGAGGCGGCACGGCAATCGGCCCGCCGTTGCCCATGACCGGCAAACCATTGCCAGCCCGCAACACGCCAAGAGCATCGATATTCATGCCGGCACTGCGGGTATAAGCCTCACCACCATCCGGGGTCTGGACCGCAATCCAGCCATCACCCTTGACGGCAATATCCAGCTCACGACCGGTGTCGATCATCGCGCCGCCACTGAAGTCTGTACCGGGACTTTCGCTCATGGCATAGGCACGCGAGGGCTGAACCTCGCCAAATACCGGCATCGAACGCGCCTGCTCCAGGTCACGCATAAACCCGTTGGTCGAAACGTTCGCCAGGTTGTTGGCATGAGCCTTTTGCGCAACGGCGTTTTCAGATGCACCGCTCATCGCGACGTAAAGCAACTTATCCACAGTCATCCTCCTCTGACAGACGCTTGCCGTCTGTAGCTGTTCTGAGAGGGATAAAGCAATTTCCGGTCCAACTTGTCAGGCCTGATACAAAGCACTGATTCATCAGCAAAAACAGGCGCGTCTGGTTTGCCAGGGATGCCGCATGAGCAGAATGCGGCGGCGGACTGCCACATTTGGCCAACCTGGCCTGCCCCACCGCCAAAAAAACTACATCGCTGATGAAAAATGCGTAAGCCGACTAAAATTGTCACTGCGCAAAACCGGCGAATGATAGGCTGACGGACAACGCGAACCGCGAGGCAATACTCCCTAAATGAAAGCACTTGCAAGCCTCTTGCCGATCATTGCGTCAGCCTTGATTCTGGTTTCAGCCACCAGCCAGGCCGCACCTGCCCGCTACTACAAGTGGCAGGGCGCCGATCGCATCGTCTGCGCCCAGACTAGCCCCGGCGAAGGCTGGAAACGGCTGAAGGGTTATTTCGTCAAAGCCGATTGTTCGATTTGAGCGTTGAAATGAATCCTCTGGATCGCTGTCCCTACGGAAGCGGTGTTTGCCCGCGATAACGGCGCCTCGGTCTGTCAGGCTTACCGCGTTATCGTTGATCGCGGGCAAGCCTCGCTCCCACATATGATCGCCAAACCCGTTGGAGCAAGGCTTGCCCGCGAACCAGGCGCCTCGGTCTGTCAGGCACACCGCGTTATTGTTCATCACGGGCAAGCCTCGCTCCCACATATGATCGCCGAACCCGTTGGAGTGAGACTTGCCCGCGAACCAGGCGCCTCGGTCTGTCAGGGATACCGAGTCATCTTTCTTCGCGGGCAAGCCCGGCTCCAACGGAAGATCTCCGTCCCTGTGGGAGCGGTGCTTGCCCGCGATACCGGCGCCTCGGTCTGTCAGGCATACCGCGTTATTGTTCATCGCGGGCAAGCCTCGCTCCCACATATGATCGCCGAACCCGTTGGAGCGAGGCTTGCCCGCGAACCAGGCGACTCGGTCTGTCAGGGATACCGAGTCATCTTTCTTCGCCGGCAAGCCCGGCTCCAACGGAGGATCTCCGTCCCTGTGGGAGCGGTGCTTGCCCGCGATTCGGGCGCCTCGGTTTTGTCAAGCGCACCGCGCCAACAGTCATCGCCGGTAAGCCTCGCTCCCACAGAGACAAAGAGACATCAGGTGGATTGAATCAACGTCTGCATCACCGTCGCCTCCGTGGAAATGGCCTTGGAGTTGGCCTGATACGCCGTCTGAGCCTGGATCAGTTCAATGAGCTCATCAGCCAGAACCACATTGGACCCCTCCAATGCTCCACCTTTCACACTGCCCCGGATGCCCGAGCCAGGAGCGCCGTATGTCGCGACCCCGGACGCCTGGGTTTCTGCCCAGCGATTACCACTGGTGGGCTGCAAGCCCTGATCATTGGAGAAGCTGGCGAGCATCACCTGACCAATCGTGCGGTATAGCCCGTTGTTGAATCCCGCCCGCAGCAGCCCATCGCGACTGACACTCAAACTGTTCATGGACCCCGCGGCATGCCCGTCGACAAATTGCGAAGCACGCGATGTCGGCGCATTAAATTGCGTCACGCTGCTGAAGTCGATGGCAATGCCTTCGCCGCTGGCCGCTGCGCCGTTGGACACCCAGCTTTCCTGACGCGTGCCTCCATACGTCAGCGTCGCTGGCACCCAGCCCTGCAACTGCAAGGAATCTCCATTGTTCATGGCCAGGCCGGATGCACCGGTCAGCGACCTCAGCGTGCCATTGCTATTGAATACGACGCGGGCCGTCAGGGGGGAATCGGACTCTGGTGTTTGCGGGTTACGACCATTGACCAGCAGGTGCATCTGCCAGCTGTTGTGACCGTCCTTGACGAAGTAACGCTTCATCTCATGCTGGTTGCCCTGACTGTCAAAGATCGGGCTGGCGAAAACCGCGCTGTAGGTGTTTACGTCTTTCGGATCAAACTCCGGGACTGGGCGCACCATCACCGGATCCGCATCGGCAAGGGCACTGCCAGCCCCATCATCAAGCCCCAATGACACCAGGCCGCCATTGGGCACACCACTGGCCATCCAATGCTGACTTTCAAACTTCGCCGGTACCCAACCGTTGAGGGAAAACTCACTGTTGGAGACTTTCTGCACATGCTGACTGCTGGCTGAATAGCGCAGTGTTCCATCTGCAGCCCTGTCCAACGTTACGTGCATCGGGCTTGCGCTCGCCGGGTCAACCGGATTGCGGCCATCGATCAGAATGTACATGGACCACTGATTATCTTCGCTCTTGACGAAGTACTGCTTGAGTTCATGGTCGGCTCCCGCTGCCGGGGCGATACCTTTATCCTGGATCGTCCGGCTGGTCATGCGCGTATAAGAAGCCGGGTCCGTGGGGCTGAACTTGGGCAGTTGCGCAAGCGATGCCCTGGAAGCATCCAGATTGACGGCTTCAGAGATTCGCGTAGTGGATTTCGGCGCCATATTGGACATATCAATCTTCATATCCATGCGCACGCCATCCATGACCTGACCCTTGTCATCGACGCCAAAGCCCTGCAACCGCCCGCCTTCGCTGTCGACCACAAAGTCTTCGGCATCCTTCTGAAAAGCTCCGGCCCGGGTGTACGCGACAGAGCCACGGTCACTGACGACAAAGAAACCACCGCCCTGAATACGCATATCCAGAGGCCGGCCATTGGTGGAGATGTTGTCACCCTCATTGAAGTTCTGCGTGACACTGGCAAGGCGCACCCCGCCGCCAACAGCATGACCGCCACTGCCCAGATGGCTCGCCGGATACAAGGCCGCAAAGTCCGCACGCGAGGACTTGAAGCCGATGGTTCCGACATTGGCAATGTTGTTGCCCGCGTTTTCCAGTCTTTTATTGGCCGCGTGAATTCCACTGATAGACACATTGAACGACATATCAAACTCCCTACCGAAAACGGTATTGGTTAAGGAGTTTTTATTCTCACACTACCCTGCGTAGGACGTTTCCAAGACGCTTGAGGGACAGTTCCGCAAATAAAAAAACGAAAAATATCAGTAATTTACGATTCAAAGAGACACAAAAAAGCCCCTTCGAAAAGGGGCTTTTTTTACAGCTATCCAGCGACCGTTATCAGGTCATCTGAATAGTGGTCTGCATGATGGTTGCCTGGGTCGAAATAGTCTTCGCGTTTGCCTGATAGTTGCTTTGCGCTTTGATCAGGTTAACGAGTTCGGCCGTCAGGTCGACGTTGGAGTCTTCCAGCGCCTGACCCGTGATATTACCCAGCGTACCGGATTGCGGAGCGCCACTCACCGGCACGCCCGATGCAAAAGTCTCACGCCAGTTTGTACCACCGGCGGCAGACAGACCCTGTACGTTGGCGAAGTTGGTCAGCGAGACCTGGCCAATTACTTTGGACTGGCCGTTGGTGTAGCTGGCAAACAGATTACCCGTCGAGTCAACGCTCATGTTGCTGATCTGGCCGGTCGCGTAACCGTCCTGAGTCTTGGTGATTGCACCTGACACGGAAGCAGTCTGGGTCATGGTCAGCATGTCCAGCTTGGTACCGGTGGAACGAGCCGAAGCACCGTTGGCGACCCAAAGAGGCGTAGCAGCCGTACCGGTATTCATCGCCGGAATCCAGCCAGTACCCACCGCTGGCGGCGTACCCGTGGCAGCCTTGATAGTGAAAGTACCGTCAGCCTCGACCGTCATGCCGCTACCTTGAGCAACTGTCGGAAGAGCGCTCGCATCCAGGTTACCGCTGGAATCAAAGGTCAGATCAATCTTGTCCCAAGTAGTTGTGGCGTTACCGACAGGGTCAGAAATGCTGCGGCCGTCAACCAGGCTATACATGGACCAGGTATTAGTGCCGGTTTTTACAAAATACTGATCCAGCGAGTGCTCATTACCCTGAGAGTCATAAATGGCGGTGCTGAATGTGTTGTTGTAGCTGTTCACTTTGGTCGGGTCGAACGGCGTGATGGTTGGCACCGTGGACGACGAGTTCAAGTTGTTGGTGATCGTGATGCTGCCAGTCGGGTTAGGCGCCTGGTTCGAAGAGTCAACGCGCAGGTTACTCAGCACGCCAGCAACCACGTTGCCGTTTTCATCAACGTTGTAACCCTGAAGGTTCATGCCGTCGCTATTGACCACATAACCTGCTTTATCGGTATGGAATGCACCAGCACGGGTATAAAGCTTTTCACCGTTATCGCTGAGCATGAAAAAGCCGTTGCCGTTGATTGCCAGATCCAGGCTGTTGCCTGTGCCGGTGGTCAAGGTGCCCTGAGTAAACTGCTGAGCAACAGCAGCCGTGGTCACACCGCTACCGACGTTGGTGTTGCCGGACGTGCCGCGAATGGACTGCGCGTACTGGTCAGCGAACTCTACGCGGGACGATTTGAAGCCGTTGGTCGCGACGTTGGCAATGTTGTTGCCGGTAACGTCGAGGCTTTTATTTGCAGCATAGAGCCCACTAAGACCGATATTGAATGACATGTAACACTCCTTCGCCGTCGAGTCGGCTCTTAAATTCCGATTGTTTGCACTTTGGACAGAGCGATACTTTGACCGCTCGCCAGATTAAGCGTCATTTCCGCACCATTGACGCCGGTGGTGACACTGTTGACCGTCGCCGGCAAGTTGGTCGCCAACGCAGTTGAGGTGCCATTCAGAGAGCCGGTTGCGACGAAGTTGTAAGTACCCGCTGTGGCCACTTCACCCGCTTCGTTGGTGCCGTCCCAGGTGAAACTGGTGTTCCCGGCCGCCTGAGCACCCAGATCAAGGGTTTTGACCACATTGCCCTGAGCGTCGGAAATCTTGAGCGTGGTAGCCGCGCTGGACGACGGTACGACAACCGTACCGGTCATGCCCTTGGCGGTGTCGACAACGGTCGAGCTCGCGCTGACGATGACCGAACGACCCACCAGCGAGGAAGCCTGCAGCGCCTGGGACGACTTGTAACTGGTGGCAATCGTGTCAACAGTGGACGTCAGGTTCTGCATGCTTTCCAGACTGCTGAACTGCGCCAGCTGAGCCACGAACTGAGTATTGTCCTGTGGGTCCAGCGGGTTCTGGTTCTTCATCTGCGTGACAAGCAATTGCAGAAATGCATCTTTGCCCAGCGCGTTACTGGAAGACTGGGTAGCCGTCGCAGTCGGATTCTGCAGCGAGTTTATGAACGTCGACGAAACATCGTTTTCTACAGCCATTTTATTCGCCCCTTATCACTGACCGAGGGTCAGGACTTTCTGCATCATGGTTTTGGCGGTGTTCATGATTTCCGCGTTGGTCTGGAAGGACCGACTGGCAGAGATCATGTCAGCCATTTCTTCGACGACATTCACGTTCGGGTAATACACGTACCCGTTCTTGTCGGCGGAAGGGTGATTTGGCTCGTAGCGCGCTTCGAGGTTCGACGCGTCTTCGATGATGCCGTTGACCTGTACGCCCTGCCCTGCTTCGCCTTGCTCCTGGAACAGCGAACCGCCGCCGCTCTGGCTCTGCTGAAACACGGTGGCGAACACCGGGTGACGTGCGCGGTAGGTCTGGTCCATGCTCGAAGACACGGTCTCGGCGTTGGCGATGTTACTGGCGGTGGTGTTCAACCGAGTGGTCTGAGCACTCATGCCGCTGCCGGCAATATTGAAAACGTTGGCTAGAGACATGAATTACTCTCCACGGATGGCTGCAACCAGCCCTTTGAATTTGCTGTTGAGCAAGGTAAAGCTGGCCTGGAAGCCCACGGCGTTTTCCGCGTAGTTGGCGCTTTCAACTTGAGCATCAACGGTGTTCTGGTCCAGCGAAGGTGCCGATGGCGTGCGATACAGCAGCGTGCCGTCGGTTTCGCCCACGCCTTCAGCTTCGATATGGCGGCTGTTGGTCTTGTTCAGCGCGAAGGTGCCGTTCTTGACCTTGTCGCTCTCGGCGGCAAGCACCGACGAAAACTCCAGATCACGAGCCTTGTAATTCGGCGTGTCGGCGTTGGTGATGTTGTTAGCCAACACCTCGGCACGCTGGGCGCGAAAGCTCAGGGCTTTTTCGTGGATGCCTAACGCTTTATCGAAGTTGATGCTCATGTCGGGGAAACCTTTGCCGGTTGACCAGATTGTCGTAACTGGTTTTGCTTACCAGTGATATAGCAAACCGCGTGCCACTTCTTGAAACGCAATGTTTCAGGGGCTTGCAGGCCAAGGTGGCAAGTGGGATGCCAGAAAAGCGGCAATGGATTTCCGCTGCCGGGGAGGCAAGCGGCAAGGGAGGTGCCGTAAAGTTGCCAGTGTTGCCATGCCCGTTGGAGCGAGGCTTGCCCGCGAATCAGACGACTCGGTCAATCTGACGAATCAGGTTATCGTTCTTCGCGGGCAAGCCCGGCTCCAACAGGAGAGTCTTACCCCCAATAAAAAAGAGACCCGAAGGTCTCTTTCTCTTCCAACCACAAAGCTTTATTTAGCCTGGTAAATAATCCCCGGGCTGCACTGCACCATCTGGTAGTGATCCGGCAAACCATTAAGCGCCTCGGAGGCACCGAGGAACAGATAGCCGCCCGGCTTGAGCGTGCCATGGATGCGCAGCAGGATGTCTTTCTTCACTTCAGCCGAAAAATAGATCAATACGTTACGGCAGAACACGATGTCGAACTTGCCCAGGCTTGCGTAGCTATCCAGCAGGTTGAATGCCCGGAACTCCACGCGGCTCTTGATCGGTGCCTTGACCGCCCAACGCCCCGGCGCCTTCACATCGAAGTAACGCTGCAGGCGATCCGGCGACAGACCGCGACCAATCGCCAGGCTGTCGTACTCTCCGGATTTGCAGTTGGTGAGCATCAAACCGGACAGGTCGGTCGCCACAATCTGCGCGCCGCTCTTGAGCTGGCTCGGGTTGCTGCGCTCGAACTCGTCAATCGTCATCGACAGCGAATACGGTTCCTGACCCGACGAACAGGCCGCCGACCAGATACGCAGACGCTGATTCGGGGCGGCCTTTATCGCTTCCGGCAGAACCTTGTTTTTCATGACTTCGAACGGATAGGTATCGCGAAACCACAAGGTTTCGTTAGTCGTCATGGCGTCCACGACCTGCTCGCGCAAACCACTGCGCGGCTGGGTCTGGATGCGCTGAATCAATTCGCCCAGGGTTTTGATGCCCTGCTGCTCCATCAGCTTGTTGAGACGACTGGATACCAGATACTGCTTGTTTTCACCCAAGAGGATGCCACAGGCTTTTTCCAGAAAGACCCGGAACTGCTCGAAATCCAAATTACCCGTAGCCAAAGTACCGCCTCTCAAATCATATGAAACCGCCAGGAGCGACGCCCCTAGCTGTTGTCTGCCGCCTTGATTCTGTCCACTACCCGCGCCGCAAGGTCATCAGGTCTGAACTTGGCAAGGAAATCATCCGCGCCAACCTTCTTCACCATAGCCTGATTAAAGACACCAGACAGAGAAGTATGCAAAACGATGTGCAGCTTTTGCATCCGTGGATCATTGCGGATCTCGGAGGTCAGGGTGTAACCGTCCATTTCCGGCATCTCGATGTCGGAAATCATCATCAGAAACTCTTCTTCCGGCTTCTTGCCGTCAGCCACCAACTGCTTTAGATATTCCAGCGCTTGGCGACCGTCGTTGAGTGCGACCACTTCCACACCGACGGTCTGCAGACAACGGCTGACCTGCTTACGCGCCACCGACGAGTCATCAACGGTCAGAACCCGCAGTGACACCGCCTTATGGTGGGTGGCTTCATCAATAACGCCCACCGATACCGCTTCGGACATCGGCGCCACTTCGGAAAGAATCTTCTCGACGTCGATGATTTCCACCAACTGGTTATCGACCCGCGTCACCGCCGTCAGGTAGTGATCACGACCCGTGCCCTTGGGTGGTGGATGGATCTCTTCCCAGTTCATGTTCACGATGCGTTCGACTGAATGCACCAGAAACCCCTGAACCTTGGTGTTGTATTCAGTGATGATCACAAAAGCATGATCCAGCGACGTCTGCCCCGGCAACCCCGTGGCCATGGCCAGATCGAGGATCGGGATGGTGCCACCGCGAATATTCGCCACACCGCGCACGATCCGATTGGATTTCGGCATCACGGTGAGTTTGGGGCATTGCAGCACCTCTTTCACCTTGAACACGTTGATCCCATACAGTTGCTTGCCGTCGAGACGGAACAACAACAGCTCAAGGCGATTCTGTCCAACCAACTGCGTTCGCTGGTTCACCGAATCCATTACACCGGCCATGCTCCGACTCCCATTCCAAAGCAACCGATCACCCCAGCACCTGAATCAGGTATGCGGCACGGGCCTTGCTATTTATACGTTATGAATACCAAAACGACATTTTCCCGACACTCGACCCTTCACACGCTCAGCCTGTGGAGCGCGCTGATGTTGCTGTGTCTTTCTGGCATGTCGGGATACAGCCGCGCCGAGAGTTTCACATTGCCTGAACAGCTTATCGGCGTCACGCAGGGGTTTCTTGAATTCACAGTTGAAGAGTATTTAGCGACCAGCCAAATCGAAGGCCGCTACGAAATCGAAGTCCGCCAGCTCGACCCTCGATTGCGTATGGCTTATTGCGACAAGGAATTGACAGCCGCCCTGCAAAGCCCGCGTCCTGTCGGCCGGGTCAGCGTCCGAGTGCGCTGTGAAGGCTCGTCGCCCTGGACGGTGTTCGTGCCCGCCGAGGTACGGCTGTTCCGCAACGTGGTTACCACCATTCGCCCGCTCAAACGCGATGCAATTGTCAGCGAAGACGACGTGGCCATGCGCGAACGGGACATCGGGCAGTTAGGCCAAGGCTTTCTCTCGGCCATGGATCAGGCTGTAGGGCAGAAAGTCCTCCGACCAACGGTCATCGATCAGATCATTGCGCCGTCTTTTCTTGAGCAACCGCAGATGGTGCACAAGGGCGACCAGGTGGTCATCACGGCACGCAGCGGCAGCATTTCCGTGCGCATGCCGGGCGAGGCCTTGTCCGACGGGGCTTTCAACGAGCAAATACGGGTGCGCAACCTGAATTCAAACCGTGTTATCAAGGCCAACATCACTGGGGCCGGACAGGTGGAGGCGCCCATGTGAGCTGACAATCCGCTGGCATCAAACGCTTGTTTTTCCTAGACTGCGAAACAAGTCCACACAATGTGAGGTCAATCTCCTCGTGCACGTCACGTGGTTTTCACATTAATGGCTAAAGTTTCCCCGGATCTGGTCGAAACCATGGCAAGCGTCCAATCAACCAGAGGATTTTTATCATGGTCATTGATTTCAACAGGCTCAACAGCGCAACACCGGTAAGCGGCACTAACCGCACCGGTAGCGCGAAAGAAGCAGGCAAGACAGAGTCGACAGTAGCAACCGGCTCTTTGGAAAAAACCGGTAGTGCGGGTGAATCCGTTCAACTGAGCGGTGAGGCTCAACAGTTGCAAAAGATCACTGACAAGCTCAAAGACTTGCCAACCGTCAATAGCGCTCGTGTAGCCGAATTGAAGCAGGCAATCGCTGATGGCAGCTATCAGGTCGACAGCAACCGTGTAGCCAGCAAGATGCTTAATTTCGAAGCCCAACGCTAGCCCACTGCTCGCGCTGGAACTTCTGGACGCTTAAAAACCAGAGCATGCGATGCAAGATACCAATTTGCTGCAATTGATCACCGATGACATGGCCCCGGCCCAGCAATTGCTGGAGCTTCTGCAGGCCGAATCCGTTGCCCTGCTCGGTCGCGACATGGGCCAACTCGAGCACATACTGGCGCAGAAACAGGCGCTGGTGATTCTGCTTGAACAGCATGGCCGCAAGCGTAGCCAGATACTCGCAGGCCTTGGTTTGAGTCCCGACCGCAAAGGTCTGCTGGAACTCGCCAAGAACTCGTCCCTGGGCGAGACACTGATCAAATCCGGTGATGAATTGAGCGCGCTGATCGTTGAATGCCAAGCGCTGAATGAGCACAATGGCGGCTCAATCAAGATGCAGCAGGTCGCTACCGCCCATCAATTGCAAATACTGACAGGCGATAGTCCCACGCTGTATGACAGCCGGGGTTCGACTTCGGGCCGAGCAAAACCTCGCCCGTTAAGCCAAGCGTAACTTTCTGTATCAAGGCGCCTTGCATGCTGGCAAAATGCCTGCCATCGCGTTGCTGTCGTATTTTGCCTGGAGATGGAAAAAGTGAATGGCTCAAGCGCGGAAGATGCTCCGCAGCCCCCAAAGGTCCTCAACACCCCTTTGGAAATTGCCGCCAACTTGCGGCTGCTTCTTGAGAGTCATGATCCGCTGATCATTACTTTTCATGAGCGCACCCAACGTTTTCAAAGCTATCTGATCGAAGTTGATCGTGATAGCAATGTCATTGCTCTGGACGAAATGATCCCGCGCGACGGTGAAAAGTACCTGTCCAACGGCGAGGCATACCGTGTAGAAGGCTTTCACGACGGCGTTCGTATTGCTTGGGAAAGCACCGGCGAGATGACCATCGTCGAGGTTGACGGGCAGCGTCTGTATCGCGGCGCAATGCCTGGCGAAGTCATTTACCACCAGCGCCGCAACGCGTTTCGCGCCGCTCTCAAGCTCGCCCAGTTGGTCAGCATCGAGATGGGTGGCGACAAACTCAAATTCCCCCTGGCTGGCAAACTGCTTGATATCTCGGCCACCGGCTGCAAGCTGCGCTTTGAGGGCGATTTGTCAGAGCGCATGCAACTGGGTCAGGTGTATGAGCGCTTCGTCGCCCAACTGCCGTTCGGCACCATGACTGCCCCCGTGGAACTGCGGTATCTGCACTTCGAAGAAAGGGTCAACACCACCTTCGCCGGGATTCGCTTCCATAACATGAGCGGGCTGGTGCAGCGTCAGGTTGAACGCTTCGTCTACCAACTGCAGCGCGAAGCCCGTCGTTTCGATAAAGACGACGACTTCTGACGGTTAACAGATGAAAAAAGGCGATCCCGCAGTAATGCGTGATCGCCTTTTTTGTTGCTGCGAATACCTGTAGGAGCTGCCGAAGGCTGCGAAAGCGGTGTATCAGTAGTATCCCCTTCGCAGCCTTCGGCAGCTCCTACAGAAAGCCGCCCAATTGCGAGTCCCTACGGCCGGTTGATCTCTTCATCCTCCACAGCCGTCGCCACAACGACCTCTTCGGGCTCGGGCTCCGGCTCAACCACAGGCTCGACCGCCGTCTGCATCTGATCCTGAACTACCTGCTCATCAACACGTGGATCCAGCGCCACTACCAGTGGCGAGCTTGACATGCTGTCCGGCATCGCGATGTGGTGCAGCGGTGCATCGTCGACCTGGTGCAAGTGCGTCACTGCTTTCGGACGAATCAACAACACCAGCACGAACGCCGTGAAACTGACGAACGCATAGAGCATGTTGCTGCCGAGCATTTGCATCAGCGCACCGGCGGCGAGTGGCCCAATACTCGCGCCGATGCCGAAGGTCATCAGCAACATGGCGGTCAGCGACACCCGGCGCTCGGCCTCGACGTGGTCATTGGCAAACGCCACGGCCAGCGGATACAGGCTGAATTGGATCATTGAAGCAATGAAGCCCACCACGAACAGCACTTCCAGCGGCATGCTCGGCAGTACGGCAAGGGGCAGCGCCGCCACCGCCAACATACCGGCGAAGGCTCGCATCAGCTTGGCGCGATCATAACGATCCGACAGCAGACCCAATGGCCACTGCACCAGCAGCCCGGCCATGATGCAGGTACCCATGAACATACCGACATGCTCGGTGGATAAGCCCTGCTGCGCGGCATACAAAGGCGCCAGACCGTAAAACGAGCCGATCATCAGCCCGGCACCCAGAATGGTCGTCAGCGACTGCGGCACCCGACTGATAAAGAAACGCGGCTCCAACGGCGCCGGATGCAAAGGCGCGGGGTGGATGCTGCGAGTCATGGCAACCGGCACCAGGCACAGGGCGAAACACATCGCCACCAGCATCAACAGCTCCGGCCCAAGCCCCGGATGCACTACCAGAATCATCTGGCCCAACACCAGGCCAAGGTACGACGCGATCATGTAACCGCTGAACACCTTACCCCGCTGCTTGGCTGCAGCCTGCTCATTGAGCCAGCTCTCAACGACCATGTACTGACACATCATCCCCAGGCCGACGATCATCCGTAGAAACAGCCAGGCCGGCAGCCAGTTAATCAACCCCAGGCCCAGCACCGCCGCGCCGACAACACCGGCGCACGTCGCATAAGCCCGGATATGCCCTACCCGGCCAATCAGCCGGTGCCCCACTTTGCCACCCAGCACCAGGCCGACATAGTTCGCCGCCATCAAGGCACCGATCCACAGCCCGTCCACCTGATCGGCAGACAAGCGCAAGGCAAGGTAAGTACTCAAAAGACCCGAGCCGATCAACATCATCAGCGAAGCGAAATAGAGACCCTGAAAAGACTTCCAGATTTGGCGCATCGACTTTCCAAAAATAGGGAGCCATCAGAATGGATGACTCCTAAACAGCGTATTAAGCCTGGGCAGCCAGAACTCGCCGCTCCCAAGGGGTGATTTCATCGAGGAAACTGGTCAATTCCATACTCTTCGATGCGATGTAGCCTTCGATAAACTCATGACCAAACAGTTCCTTGGCCAACTGACTGCGTTTCAGACGTTCCACAGCGGCATGTAAGGTACATGGCAATGACAAATGATCGGGCACCTGGATTTCACCCTGAATCGGCGCCGTCGGCTCAAGCTCGCGCTCCATGCCATACAGCCCCGCTGCAAGGCTGGCGGCGATGGCCAGATAAGGGTTGGCGTCGGCACCCGGCAAACGGTTTTCCACACGTCTCGCCACCGGCGCACTGGCGGGAATGCGCAAGCCTGCTGCCCGATTGTCATGGGACCAACACGCATTGTTTGGCGAGGCGAATGGGTGGCACAGACGTTGATAGGAATTCACATTCGGCGCAAACAACGCCGTGAAATCTGCCATGCACGCTTGCTGCCCGGCAATGAAGTGCCTGAACGCCGGGGTGGCCTGCCCTGCTTCGTCGTTGAAGACGTTGATGCCTGTGGCGGATTCCACCACACTCTGGTGAATGTGCATTGAGCTGCCGGCCGTGTGCGCCAGAGGTTTGGCCATGCACACCGCAATCAAGCCATGCTTGAGGGCCACTTCCTTGAGCAGATGTTTGAAGAGAAAAGTCTGATCGGCGAGCAGCAATGGGTCGCCGTGCCAAAGGTTGATCTCGAACTGGCTGACGCCCATTTCGTGCATGAAGGTATCGCGAGGCAAACCCAGCGCCGCCATGCACCGGTAAACCTCGTTGAAAAACGGCCGCAGGCCATTGTTGGAACTGATGCTGAAGGCAGAGTGGCCGTCCTCGCGTCGACCATCCAGCCCCTTGGGTGGCTGGAATGCCTGAGCCGGGTCCGGATTGGGCGCGAAGACGAAAAACTCAAGCTCGGTAGCGACCACCGGTGCAAGGCCGCGCTCGGCGTAGCGAGCGATGACGCTTTTCAGCTGCTGACGGGTGGACAGGCTGCAACCGCCGCCGCCCAGCTCCTCGACATCACAAATAGCCAGCGCGCGGGGCTCGGTACTCCAGGGCGAGGGATGAACTTGCCGAGGGTCGGGGCTCATTGCAACGTCGCCGTCGTCGCTGCCGTAGAAACGCGACGGTGGGTAACCGCCCATGATGCATTGCAGCAAAACACCCCGCGCCATCTGCAAGCGCCGGCCTTCCAGGAAGCCTTGGCCAGTCATGACCTTGCCCCGGGGCACGCCGTTCAGGTCTGGCGTGACGCATTCAATTTCATCAATACCGCTCAAACGCTGAGCGAGTGAATGGCTGCCCTCACTGGTCATGAAACCAATCCTTAGTTGCGTTCAAGAGTTGTGTTAAGCCGCCCTGCGGCGACGTGTACAAAATACGCATCGCCCGTGCGTAATATCAAGCACAAGAAGTAAAGGATAAACCATGGAAAAAACCGAGCCATGACCGAGGGCATTAACTCCTCACACCCACATGGCGCCGACACCCAACGATCAAGATTGGCCGGGTTTTTGCTTTTGCTTCCCTGACCTGTGCGAGCGTCAGTTCTATGGCAGTGCGCAGGTGTAGGAAAATCCCTCGGCTCCGTGGGCTGGGATGCTCAATAACCTGAAAAAGAAGTGCGGCACTTAATGGCCAGAACCACTCCAGTCACTCGCCCTCTGCTCCCTCCTCTTGAAGAGTTCATGCCCTATCTGGAAAGAATATGGGACAGCAAGCAGTTGACTAACGGAGGACCGTTTCACGCGCAACTCGAAAAAGAATTGGCCGAGTACCTGGGTGTCGAGCACCTCTCGCTTTTTTCCAACGGTACACTGGCACTGGTCACCGCGCTGCAAGCCTTGCGGATTACGGGCGAGGTCATCACCACGCCCTACTCCTTCGTGGCCACCGCGCACTCTTTGCTCTGGAATGGATTGAAGCCGGTCTTCGTCGATATCGACCCCAAGACCTACAACATGGACCCTGAGCGAATCGAACAAGCCATCACTCCGGCAACCACGGCGATCATGCCGGTGCATTGCTACGGAATCCCTTGCGACGTGGAGGCCATTGAGCGAATCGCAGATCGCCACGGCCTGAAGGTCATCTACGACGCCGCCCACGCGTTCGGGGTCCGTCACGAAGGGCAAAGCCTGCTCAGGCACGGGGATCTGTCGATCCTCAGCTTTCACGCGACCAAAGTGTTCAACACCTTCGAAGGCGGCGCGATTATCTGCCCCGACGCGAAAACCAAGAAACGCATCGATTACCTGAAAAACTTCGGCTTCGCCGATGAAGTCACGGTCGTCGCGCCGGGTATCAACGGCAAGATGAGCGAAATCAATGCGGCCTTCGGCCTGCTCCAGTTGAAGTACATTGACGACGCCTTGCTTAGAAGAAAGCGCATCGACACGCGCTATCGGGAAATACTCGCCGAGGTTCCAGGTATTGATATCGCCTGGTCGCCCAAGCAAGAGCATAACTACTCTTACTTTCCCATTCTGGTGAGCGATGATTTTCCGTTGGCTCGCGACCAACTGTATGAGCGATTCCGCAGCCGCGACATTCTGGTACGCCGCTATTTTTATCCGCTGATTTCAACCTTTTCAATGTACCGGAACTTCGAGTCAGCGCGAGACGGCAGCCTGCCGGTCGCAACAGACCGCTCGAACCGGATACTTTGCCTGCCCATTTTCGACAGTCTGTCCGATGACGAATTTGCCAACATCATCGACGTTATTGTCACTGCCAACAGCGAGAACCTGTAATGCGTACGTGCCCGCTTTGTGCATCCCGCTTTCCCAATTTTTTCCCGCTGCCCGTGGGCTTTCTGCAATTTCTTCACAACCTCAATGTTCACTACTCAGGTGAAGATTTCGAGACCATGAATATCGGGCAATACAGCTGCCCGGTCTGCAACTCGTCCGATCGTGACCGGCTGTATTCATTGTTTGTGCAGCAGTTGCTGGAGCGTCCGCAGGGCAGGCCATTACGCATACTCGATATCGCGCCAGCGCCGATATTGTCCGGATTTCTGCGCGACATCCCTGACTCGATCTATCGCTCCGGCGACTTGTTCTCGCCGTTGGCCGACGACGTGGTCGACATTACTGACATGAATATCTACGCCGATAATTCCTTCGATTTCATCGTCTGCTCCCACGTCCTGGAACATGTGCCTGACGACGCAGCGGCCATTTCCGAGCTTTATCGCGTACTCGCCCCTGGGGGCTCGGCCATTCTCATGGTGCCTATCCTGTTGACGGCGACCGAGACCGATGAAGACCCGGACGAAAAAGATGTGACTGAGCGTTGGGCGCGTTTCGGTCAGGACGATCACATTCGCATGTATGCCAAAGATGACTTTCTGGCTCGACTGGCAAAAGGCGGGTTTCAGATTACTGCGTTGGGATCTGACGCATTCAGTCCTGGCACCTTCACTAAACATGGCATTACGGACAAGTCCGTTCTTTATATTGGTCGCAAGTGATAGCCGGATTCGAATCCTTTCGGAACACAGGCTTCTACCCTTTAATACCAAGGTAATCAGATGAATTCTTCACGACTGGTCAGCATTGTCATCCCTGCCTACAAGGCTGACTTTTTTGAAGCCGCTCTGGTCAGCGCCATGCGCCAGAACCACGATGAAATTGAAATCGTGGTGACCGATGACTGTCGTAATGATTCCATCCGAACCATTGTCGAACAGAAGCGCGAATCCAGTCGTTTTCCGATCCGCTACTTCCGTAATGACTCGTCTCTGGGTGAAGCCCTCAACGCGGCCCGTGGCGTTTCCCTGGCGCAAGGGGACTACGTCAAGTTCCTGTATGACGACGACATTCTGGTACCCGATTGCGTACGCCTGCTTTTTGATGTGATGGAGCGTAATCCCAATATTTCGATCGCGACCTCGGCGCGCAGGGTCATCGACGAAAACGGCGAGTTCCTTCAAGGCTACTCGGTCACCGCCTTTCCGTTCGAACATAACGTGGTGCTCGATGGCCCGGAGGTTGCCTCGTTCCTCTCGCAATGGCCGCTGAACTTCATTGGTGAACCCACCTGTGTAATGTGCCGGCGAGCGGACGTCCTGGCCTATGGTGACGAGATCATGTCGCTTAACGGCGAATCCATTCACTGGCTGGGCGACGTAGCGCTTTATCTGAAGCTTCTGCGCCAGGGTGATGTGGCAATGTTGCAGCGTCCGCTCTCCTATTTCCGCGTATCGAACCTGCAGAGCAGCAACCACGCCCGGGAGAACCCTGGAATCTCGGACGCCGGTCATGCCAACCATTACAAAATGACCCATGAACTGGGCTGGCGCCGGGAAATAGCCGACAACAAGCTGGTAAAGGTCGCGCCACTTTCAAATCCTGAAAATTTCACGCGCATGGATTTGCATGCCTGCTTTACCTGGGAATCGCCTATTGCCACAGCGAACCAGAAAGTCAACGCCTGGGTTGGCAAACATGCTCCCACGACGGTCCAGCAGACGCTGATCAATCGCTACATGGACTTGAATGAAGGCGGCCCATCCTTCGGCATCGTCATCAGCGACCCGCACAACCAGCCGGATCGACTCATGACGACGCTGACCAGCCTGGTCAACGCGTGCCCGTCCTTTGCGCGCCTGCATATACTCGTGCTGTCGCCCAGAAACGATCTGCCTCGCAGTGTTTTTGGGCAGCGCCTGCAATGGCTGGAATGCAAGGCTTATGACAAGCCTGCAGTTCTCAATCAAGTGCTGCAGGAATATGACTTCGACTGGATGGTGCAGGTCAGCGCAGGCAGCGTGTTTACCTTGGGCGGCTTGCAGCGCACGGCGATCAAGATTCTTGACGAGCCAGGCTGTCGTGCCATTTATGGCGACGAAATCGTCCGTCAGTCCAGCGGTGTCAAAGGCTTGGCATTTCGTCCGGACTTCAACCTCGACTACCTGCTCAGCCTGCCCATGGCGATGAGCAAACACTGGTTTTTCAATCGTCAGAGTGCTCTGGATGCCGGCGGATTCAATGCTGCATTGCCCCAGGCGCTTGAACTGGATCTGATACTGCGCCTGATCGAGAGCGAGGGCCTGGAAGGGTTGGCCCACGTAACCGAGCCGCTGGTGGAATATGACGCAGATCCTCTGGAAGAGAACCCGGACGAAATAGCTGCCATCCAGCGTCATCTTTACACCCGAGGGTACCAGAACAGCTCGGTTGCCCAGCCCCAGCGCAAGCTTTATCGGGTCAACTATGGCCACACCCACCAGCCGCTGGTGTCGATCATCATTCCAACCCGGGACCAGCTCAGCTATCTGCAACGGTGCATTGAAAGCATCTTTGAGAAAACCAGCTATCCACACTATGAAATCATCATCGTGGATAACAACAGCGAAGCCGAGGACGCAGTGCAGTGGCTTGCCGGTGTAGAAGCGATGCAGGACGCAAAGATCCGCGTGCTGCGTTATCCCCACGCATTCAACTATTCAGCCATCAACAATATGGCGGCCCAGCAGGCACGTGGTGAATACCTGGTGCTGCTCAATAACGACACCGCTGTCCTGCACAATGACTGGCTGGAAAATCTGCTCAATCATGCACTGCGCCCTGAAGTCGGTATCGTGGGTGCGAAATTGTTGTACCTCAATGGCACCGTTCAGCACGCTGGCGTCGTCATGGGGCTCAACGGCCCGGCCTCTCACTTGTTCATCACCCAACCCGGGGACGCTCAGGGCTACATGCAGCGGTTACAAACGGACCAGAACTACAGCGCCGTCACCGGTGCCTGCCTGATGATCCGCAAATCGCTATATGAAGAAGTGAACGGGCTCGAAGAAACAGATTTCAAGGTTTCTTATAACGACGTCGATCTCTGTCTGAAGGTCAAGGCCACCGGGCATCTTACTGTCTGGACTCCTTATACCGTTCTGCTTCACGAGGCCCACGTCAGCCAGTCGAAGCTGGACACGGAAGAGCAAGCCATCAAGGATGCACGCTTCGCGCAGGAAAAAGATGCCATTTACAAAAAATGGCTGCCCGCCATGCTGCGCGACCCGGCCTACAACGAAAACCTGTGGGCCAACGGACAGAACGCCCAACTGGAAACCAACAACGAATTGACCTGGCGACCTCTGTCGTGGCGCCCGTTGCCAGTGGTTCTGGTGCAACCGCTGCGAGCGCCAGGCCTGGGAAGTGAGCGCCTCACGGCGCCCCTTGCTTCGCTGCGCAACGACATGAAAGTCGACGCAATCCTGTGCCACGAACACCTGTCGATTCCGCAAATCTTGCGACTGAATCCGGACAGCATCGTGATTCAGCGCCCGATTAACGCTGAGGAACTGCAAAACCTGCAGTTGCTGAAGACGTTCACCAAAACGTTCAAAGTCTACGATCTGGAGCAATATCCGCACTCAGCCCTGCGTCCGTCGGCCCATGGCCAGGACATCCATGCACAACTGCGCGAAGGCTTGAGCCTGGTTGACCGCGTGGTGGTTCCAACCGAAGCACTGGCAGCGGTCTTGTCCGATATCCATGGGGATATTCAGGTTATTCCCACGCGACTGGATGCCGATCGCTGGGCAAACCTGAAGTCGCTGCGACGCACGGGCAACAAGCCGCGAGTCGGCTGGATCGGTAGTGCCGATCAGGCCGATGACCTGGCGCTGATCGCCGAGGTCATCAAGCAGCTTGCCAACACGGTTGACTGGATCGTCATGGGCCCCTGCCCCGCTAATCTGCGGCCTTACGTACGGGAACTGCGTACCGCTGTCGACGGCGAACTACGCCCCGGCATCCTGGCCAGCCTGAATCTGGACCTTGCTGTTGCACCCGCGCGGCAAACCTTGATTAACGAAAGCAAAAGCAACCTCGCATTGCTTGAGCTGGGTGCCTGTGCCGTCCCGGTCATTTGCAGCGATGTGGGTTGCTACAAGGGTGATCTGTCCGTGACCCGCGTGGCTAATCAGGCTCAAGCCTGGCTAGAAGCGATTCAGGCTCATATCAATGACCTGGATACTGCTGAAAAAATGGGTGATCAACTTAAGCAGCAGGTGAAGAACGACTGGCTGTTACAGGACGTCAATCTCGACGCCTGGAAAAAAATATGGCTGGGCGAATGATCGTTTGACCGAATTCACCTCATCGGATGAAACGGCGCTTCGTTTCAATCCGATGACTTATTGTCTTTAACCCGTGCATCACGCAGACAAAAACAGGATTTCTTACCATGGCCACACCTTCTAAATTCGACAACGATACTTTCCAGCTCGCCCGGGATCACCTCAACAACTTCGTCAAGCGGGCTGCGGAAAAACTCAAGGATCAGACCGGTAAACTGCTGGAAGTCGGACCTCAGGAACGCTCTCTTGTGCGTGAAAGCTTCGGCAACTTTGCCGTGGACACCTTTGACATTGTCGACACTTACGGCCCGACCCTGGTGGGCGACATCACCAAGGTTAACGACTTCATCGCCGAAAGCGCCTACGACTGTGTCGTCTGCATGGAAGTCATTGAGCATACGTTGAACCCTTTCGACACCATTAAAGAGATCCGACGGATTCTGAAACATGAGGGTTATCTGCTGATCTCGGCCCCTTTGAACTGGCGTATTCACGGCCCTACCCCTGACTGCTGGCGTATCACTGAACACGGCTGGAACGTGCTGCTGCGCGACTTCGATATCGTCGAAATCGATATCCTGGAAACCCCGGATCGCGAGCTGTTCCCAATCAAATACAACGTCCTCGCCCGATGCAACAAGTTCAAGGAGAGCAAGGACAGTGAACTGAAATTCCGCTACATATGAAGACCGCCATGAACAGTACAACCGAAGCGCTTGAATCACTCGTTGGTCAGCTTGATTGCGAAACATTCGATCTTGAAGTGTTTCGTAAAACCGGTGTGTTCGTCATGCGCAATGCGATTCCGCGAGCGCTCATCGAATCCTGGCAAAGTGAGTGGAATACGTTCCACGACTCGCTGATGCAGGAAGGCCGACAAGTGAATCAGGCCAACCCGGTTTCGCTGAATGAGCAATTGCCTGATGGCCTGGCTCATATGTATCGCGAGGCGTTTTTTGCCGACACCATGAAGCAGGTTCTGGGCGATCACATTGCGCTGTATAACCATCGCTTTGTGATCAAGGACAAGCTCAGCCCGAACAAGGTCTTCCTGCATCAGGACAGCTGCTATCACGTCGGCAACCTGAACAAATGCAGTGTCTTCATTCCATTGAGTATCGCTAACAAGGATAACGGCGGGATGACGTTCCACGTCGGCTCACATCGGCTGGGCATGCTCGGCGATGCCGGTGAAATCAACCCGGCCAGCTTTGATATTCAATGGCCCAGCATAACTCCCGAACTTGCTCCCGGTGATTTCGTCATCATGAACAGCCATTTGTGGCATGAGTCAGGCCCCAACGTTTCAGGCATCGATCGAATCATGGCCGACATTATCGTGCAGCCCGCCGACGACCCCACCGGGCAAGAGTTGATATGTGGCGAATGGCAGACCGATATTTTCTACTCGGCAAAAAATATCACCCGGCACTTCGTGAACTCACGAATACTCAAGCTGGTTAAGTATGAAAAAGAACTCGCACAACTGAGAGCTGACGCAAACCCGGCTAAATAATCAGATAAACAGGACCCTCACTGCCCGGGGTGAAGGTCCTGTCTGGTGTTGCCCGAAAGAGACAGATCACCAGCGGATCATGCATCCCGCCCATGAATAGCCCACGCCAAAGCCCAGCGCAGCAATGACAGTACCCTCATTGATACGGCCCTTGTTCATCGACTCTTTCAAGGCGATGGGGATCGTACAGGACACCGTATTGCCGCAATGGCTGAACTCGGTGACGAACTTCTCCACCGGCACCTTCAAGCGACGACGAAGCGCGTCCAGCATGAAATGGTTGGCTTGATGAAAGACAAACAAATCAACAGCGCTGGCAGCTAACTCGTCATCAAATAGAGAGTTGAACAACTGCGGTACACGCGTCATCGAAAACTCGAAAATGGCAGGCCCGTTCATATAGAGATCGGCGTCGGACCGAACATTGCCGCTGTCGTCTTGATATTCAGCGGGCTTCTCGGTAGCGCTCAATGGGCGGCGTGCGCCACCCACCGGGACAATGAGATTATCGGCACCCGCGCCATCGCTGCCATAGCGGAAACGTTCCAGGTGCGGGCGATCCTCGACTGCCTGCAGAAGAGTGACTGCCGCTGCGTCACCGAACAAGGTGCGCACACTCTTGTCCTGTGGATTGATATAACGGCTGTACGTCTCGGCAGTCACCAATAGCACGTTCTTGCATTGACCGGACTCAATCAGCCCTTTGGCAATCCCCAACCCGTAAACGAAACCAGAGCATCCCTGATTGAAATCAAAGGCCGCGCATTGAGTGGGCAACTGCAATCGGTGCTGCAAAATGCAGGCTGTCGCAGGCAGCACGTAATCAGGGCTTTGGGTGCAGTAGACAAGGCCGTCAATATCGCCACGGCTTATCTCGGTGTTGGAAAACAGCTTTTCGCAGGCACGAAACGCAAGGTCCGATGCGGTCTCTGTTTCGGCAACAATATGCCGCTCATTGATACCGGTTTTAGAGAATATCTTGTCAACATCCCACTCGGGAAAGTCTCGGGCCAGCGTCGCATTATCAAGCAACTGAGCGGGTAGTTCGTATTCAATGGCTGAAATTCGAGCGTAACGTCCCATAACTTTTTTTATCCTGATATGCGTTTGGCGGGCACGCCGAAAACCGTGGTTCCCGGTGCTACTTTGCGCAGCACGACACTGCCAGCACCAACGATAGCCTGGGCACCTATACGAACACTGGGCAAAACAGAGGCGTGCGAGCCCATGAACACTTGTTCTTCCAGCACCACTCCGCCCGTGACATCGCAGTGACCACTCAAGGTCGCGAAGTCACCAATCGAACTGTCGTGACCAATGGTGCAGGAAGAGTTGATGGTGACAAAGGCGCCCACCACCAGGTCAACCGATAAAATTGTGTACGGGCAGACAACCGAACCCTGGCCTATCTGGACGTTCTCGCCCATGACCACCGACGGGTGCACCAGCGTAAAGAACTGCGCGCCTTTGGCGAGCAACTTTTCGACGACGGTCTTCTTGTCACCAGGTTTGGCGATAGCACACACGAGATAATCAGTGGGCGACGGTTCATAGGCATCAATCGTGGACCGGATATCAGCGTAATGATTAAAGCGATTCAATGAGCCTGCGGTATCGTCGATAAATCCGCCAATGGCCCAGCCTGGGTTAACCGCTATCCAGTCTTTAAGCCACGCGTGCACTTCACGCCCAAACCCACCCGCGCCAACGATAATCAGATGCTTGGTTTTCATGATGCCAGGTACCCCCCATCAACAACCAGTGATGTTCCTGTCACCCAGCGGGCGGCTGGGGATAGCAGATAATTGACGGCATAAGCGACGTCCTGGGGCGTTCCAAATCCCAGCGGGTGCTTTTGCTCTATCGCATTCATCGAGCCTTCGCCTACCAAGCCTTCCAGCTTCGCCGACATTTCGGTTTTTACTACGCCTGGCGCGACGGCATTGACCCGAATACCCTCACGGGCCAATTCAATGGCAGCCGCACGAACCATGGCCTCCACGGCACCTTTGCTCGCGCAGTAACCCAGCAATGCAGGTTCACCGACCTGGGCCATCACCGACGACAGAAGCACAATACTGGAGTCGCGATTGCAGACGCCTTTCTGCCTGAAGGCCTTGATCAGAGAAAACCCTGAAGTCACGTTGGTTGCGAACAGCTTTTCCCAGTGGTCGAGGCTCATTGCCCGGATGGGCATGGGCATCTGCACCCCTGCGGCATGGACAATCCCGTCGAGCGCACCGGTTTGACGTGCAAGATTCTTCATCCACGCGGACGTATCCTGCTCGCCAAGAAAGTCGAATATCTCAATGCTATGGTCCGGGCCTTCCAATTCAAACCGCGTGCCTTCGAGCCTCTCGGGATCGCGTGCAACGAGAATCAACCTGGCACCCTGCCTACTCAACCAGACGGCCACTTCTCGGCCGATACCAGATGATGCACCGGTCACCATGATGAGCTTGCCCGTCAGGGAAAAAGGGTTAACGCTCACTGGGCGCCACTCCCTTGATCATGTGTAAACACCAAGGGGCTTATCCATGTATTGGAAAACTGCACATTGCATCCGGCCCAGGAATAGCCCACCCCGAAACCGGCCAATAGATAATTGCCCGTCAACCCTGTTGCCGGGTCATGACTGAGGCATAACGCCAACGGAATAGAAGCGCCACTGGTGTTACCGACATTCTTGATATTGAGAAGCACCTTCTCGGCGGGCAGTTTTATTTTCTTCGCCAGGTGTTCCAGCATGAAGGTGTTGGCCTGGTGAAAAACATAACGATCCAGTTCCTGACCCTTATCGGTCGCGATACTTTGCAAGCTTTTAACCAGACTGGGAATTCTGGCCAGGGTAAAGGCAAATACCTCTGCGCCATTCATATAAAGATCAAACGGGCCGCGCACACCCTCTTCCGAGGATGACAAATCCTGACCTTGACGATCCCGAAAGCCGCCAGCCGGGACGATAAGGTTTTTTTCGCCTCTCCCATCAGTGCCGAGTATGAAAGGTATTTCAGGCACCTCGGAATCAAAATCCAGAAGTGTTGCCGATCCGGCATCGCCAAACAGCGCCGCCACTGCCCTGTCTCCCTCGGCCACTAATTTGCTGATGGTGTCGCCCACCAGTAACAGGACCCGACGGCTACCTCCCCCAGAAATCAAGGTAGACGCCAACCACAATCCGTAGACATAACCGGAGCACCCCAGCGCGACATCAAAAGCCGCAGTGGAGATTGGCAATCCCAGCCGCTGCTGCAAAGTACAGGCCGTTGCGGGCAGTGTGTAATCTGGAGTCTGGGAGACAAAAATCAGTGTATCGATGCTGGCCTTATCAATCGCCATGTCCAGTATCAGTTGCTCGGCAGCTTTGACACAGAGATCGGACGCGCATTCGTCTGCGACCACGTGGCGTTGTTCGACACCGGTACTGGAGATAATCTTCGTGATGTTTTCTTCGCCAAAACGGTCCGCCAGATCACTGACCCTGGAAACCGTGCCAGGCAATGCACAGGCAATACCGGAGACATTTACATTTTGAGCCGTGCGCACTGGCGCACCGGTGTTCAACATTGAGTTATCGCTCATAGGACCTCCTTCACGATACTTCCTGAGTCAGCCCCAACAGAGCCGCCCGTTCAGCACACGAAGCTCTGAAGTGCAAAAGTTTTTCTTCCAGCACATTGACATAACGCGGCGGCTGCCAGGACCAGGTGTCAGCGGGCACCCGCTTGCAAATCGAATGATCTTCCTCAAACACTTGGCGATTGACCGCGGCGGTAGAGGTAATAAAGGCCGATGCAATCTCCGAATACCGCTCATTTGTCAGTGGGGCGGGATACAACTGACTTGTGAAGTAGGTCAGATCGGCACGCATGGCCGGGAAGAAATTCTGCATGGAATACGAGTAGCCGAAAGTCGACGACAGCATCGAAAACGGATAAATGAAAATACTCATGTAGCCCTGATAGGGCTCATCCACGCTGAAGTATTTATTCAGGCTGGTGAGACGTCGCTCGACTTTTTCATTTTCAACGGGGGCATACCAGATGGAGTTCTGCCCTGAAAAGTAATTGTGGCCAACGCCCAGTTTCAGGGTAGCGAGGGTGTCGCGATGCACCATCGGGATATGGTAAGGCTCCAGTGCATTTTCAAGCGAAATAGGCCAGTCACTTTCAAAGCCGTAGCGATTGAAATCAGCGCACGCGTCCAATCCAGTGGTTATTTTCTCAAGCAAGGTGAAGATGTCTTCGCCCAACTGCGCTTTCAACGAGGTTTCGGGAGTGACGGAAAAAAACACCAGATCACCGCATACCGAGAGCTCGAAAAAATTCAGATTTGCTTTGCCGATGTCACAGCCTTCGAAAGACTTGGCATTCGGGACGCGCAACGTTCCTGATGCAAAACTCCAACCGTGGTAAGGGCAGATGATTCTCTGATTACCCTGATCCTCGGTAAAAAATCTCGTGCCACGATGGGGGCAACGATTATCAAAGGCTATTAAATTACCCTTGTCGTTGAAGACCACCACTTCAAAATCAAGCACATTGAAACGTACAAAATCCTTGTCAGCCGAAATCTGGGTCCGCATACACAGCGGATGCCAATAAGCATTGACCAATGTTCGCGAAATTAGCTCAGACGCCGAACTTTTCATTCACCCTACCTAAAACACTGCACTTGTTTCTCATATGTCCGCATCGAATGAATCGTGGCGGTTAAAACCAGCTCGATTTACAGCGCCTGGCTATCCACGGCCAGCGGCACGCCCAATCTGGTTTTAACGCACCGCATCACCCGGCGACTGGCTCTGCCTCGAGAAAAAGGATTACTGCTCAGCCACCAGAGCGACCACATCATCGACCGTGACGCAGCTGGTCAATCGATTGGCTGAAAGGGTTTTATCCAGATGTTCATCAGCCAGCGCCATGAAGGTCACAACGGCGATGGAGTCCCAGTCCAAAGGCTGCCCCAGCTTCAGGGTACCGGTATCTGCTTCCATGGCCTCTTCGATCAACGCTATGACTTTGTCTTCCATCTCTACTGCTCCCACACTCAAAAATACCGGATTCGACGTGTGCAATTGGTTCCTGACACGCTAGAAGGACGAAAGCAATAATCGAACCAAGGAGTGCGAGACCCTCCAGGAGGCCTACTCCGTAAGGCTCACGGTTTTCCCTGCCCCGAGGCCGCTGCCCTATAGCCAAAAAAACGGCGCGGCACCGTCTGACAGGTTATTCAGAAGTGGAATTGAGACTCATGGAAAAACAAACAGAGATGATTCGCCCGTCAGCTAGCGACAGGCAAGGCGCCTGCCGTTGCAATCATAGAGTTCAGGGCAGATAGAGACTGAACGCCCCCCCACCCAGCGCCCCGCCATTGGCCAGCTCAATCCGCCCACAAACACCATTGCGCTGATGCTGCGCGGCGATCTGCGCAGCAAAGTACAGGCCCAGGCCGGTACTGCCGCTCACCGGATTGATGCCTTGCACATAGTCGGACTGAAACTCGATCATGCTCGGCGGATAGCCGGGACCGTCGTCGTTGATGGTGATGACCACCTGTCCTTCTTCTTCGCGGACGCTGATCAGTATCGAATGCTTTGCAAAGCGGATGGCGTTGATGATGACGTTGGCGACGACCGAGCCGATCAATTCGCGATCAAAGAAACCCAATGGGCAGAGGCTTTCCACGTCAAAGGTCGCAACCAGGCCACGACTGCTGAGCACTTCTTCATGCCAGGCGAGCTGCGCTTCAATGAAATCGTCCATTTCATGGTATTCAGGCCGAAGGGGAAGCTGGTTGACCTCCAGCTTATACAGCCCAAGCAGCTGCACCATCATGCCGTTGAGACTGGCGAATTCGTAGTCGATGACACCGCGCTCGGGTGTGTTTCTCTGCTCTTCGCTCAAGCGCCCCTGCCACTGACCGTGGGCCTGCATCAGTGACGCCAACGAGTTCTTCATGTCATGTACGGTAGAGGCAATGACCATGGAGAAATCCAGACCTGCATCCTTTTCGCTCATGCTCCAAACGCCTTGCTCTGTAATTTTTGAAATCGCTCGAAACGCGGATCGGTAGCTGGCATCTTGCCGACCATTTTCAGGCAAGTCCGACATTCCTCAAGCTTCGCCGCATCAGGGACGGATGCCAGTGAGTGCAGCAAGGCCTGCGCCAGATTAAGCGCGATACTGATGTTCTTGGCCTGAAGCGCCAGAGCACGGCGGAACAGATCCTGAGCCTCGGCCAGATTGCCGCCCTTGTAGCTGCGCACGCCCTGAATATTGAGATCGATTGCCGCTGTATTGGCACCCAGAATCGCCGGATCATCGGTCTGTTTGGCGATACCCTGCATGACCGCCGGATCATCACCATAGATCTCGGCACAGGTCTTCAGCACGCCAGCTCCGGCGTCCGCGTGGCCAAGTTTTTTCAGTTGCGTAGCCACTGCCAGCGCGGCGTTTGCACTGAGAAACTGATCCATGTTCTGCAGGCGCCCCATGGCGTCCTCGGTCAGCTTTGCTGCCATTTCCGGATCAGAATGCTGCACGCTGGCGGCCTTCATCAGCCGCGCCCGGACCTGCACGCCCTGATCATCGCCGTTATCTTTGGAGACTTCACCCAGGGTCTGATTGATCTCGACACGGGTCCTGGCATCCAGCCCCTGGTCACCGCCACGGGCAATCAATGCCTCGGCAAAGCCGAGGTTGGTTTCCGGGTTCTTGAAACGCGAGAACTGCCCTTGGGACACCGCCTGACGATAGGCCCGGGAAGCGCCGTCAAAATCCTGATTGTCCAGCGCCAGCTTGCCCAGCAGCGTTTGCCGACGCACCGCCAGCGGCGAGATTCGCACGGCGTCTTCCAGCACTTTCTGAGCGCGCACTGTGTCGCCCCGTGCAACCAGCGCTTCGGCCAGGCCATCGTAAAGAATCGGCATGCCGGAGAAGGCTTTTACCGCGGTTTCAAAAACCGTCTGCGCTTCGGCCGCCTTGTTGCGCTTGAGCAGCAAATTCCCCAACGCGGCAAAGGCCCATGGAGTCGGGCGATCAGCGAGGATGGATTTGAGGAAGGCTTCCAGCGGCTCATATTGTTTCAAGTCACGCAGCGCATCAGCCTTGTAGCGCAAACACAGGGGCGCATAACGCGGATCTTGCGTGGTCAAGGCAACACAGGCCGCCAGCACCTCGGAAGGTTTGCCGCGATCCAGCGCCTGCAAAATTGGCTTGAGCATGGTCTTGCGCTGCACCAGCTTTTCAAGACGCTGGGCCAGACCCGCACGGTTGAATGGCTTGGTCAGGTAAGCATCAGGCTCCCACTCCAATGCACTCATCACCATGGCCTGGCTATTTTCGGCCGTGACCATAATGAATACGGCCTCGTAGCTCAGCAGCCGGTCGACCATCAGGTCTTCAAGCACGTGCTGGCCGTTCTTCTTCCCGTCACCCAGATTGAAGTCATGCAAGACAAAGTCGTAACGCTTCTGCGCGCACATTTTCAGCGCTTGCTCGCCGGTGTCAGCCGTATCCACTTCCTTCACGCCCAATTCGCGCAGCATGGAACGCACCGAACTGCGGAAGTCGGAGAAGTCATCGACGATAAGAAACTTTTTTTGGTTGTACGCCAGCATCAGGGGTCCTGTCGGGGAGGAAATAAGATGAGCCTAAGAGCAGACAGATCGAAGGGTCCCACTTCGCGGCTCATTTGCGACGCTTAATGACTAGCCAATAGCATTACGCCAGCAGAGAGATTCTACATCAGGCTCCACTCCAACGCTTTGGCTCGGCGCTCTTCGCAATCTAGACAGGTTATCGGCGCGGCGCCATTTTTCTGGAGCCGGAATAATGGCGAGGGATTGAGAATGCTTGGTTGCCAGCGACGGCTGTATTGCGCTGTCGCGCAGCAGACACGATCCCTGTAGGAGCGCACGAGCACCGCGAGGCCGCGATGGCGGTGTATCAGGCAAACCGCTATCGCTGCCTCGCGGTGCTCGTGAGCTCAGAAAATCTCAAACATTCAGATACGCTCGCTTATCCACAGTTGAGCCCAGCCTGGGGCTTCGGAAAATGAGATCTGAAAAAAACTCCACGATCCCTGTCCCTTTTTTTCGCCTCACCGGTCATTCCAGGTAAGTGAACAAAATACGAGAGCTTACTTCCATGCCCCCAGCTTCGCCTTATCGCTTGCGACCCTTGCTGCACTTCAGCCTCCTGATGACGTTGAGTTGCAGCCCACTTCTGATTTCTTCCAGTTGGGCCGAGTCAACTGAACGGCGCACCTACGAGGTGCCCGCTGGCAGCCTGGGTGCTGCATTGACGCGCTTTGCCGGGCTGGCCGGCGTCAATCTGTCGGTAGATCCAGCGCTGGTGAGCGGCCGCAACAGCGCAGGCTTGTCGGGGGATTACGCCGTTGAAGAAGGCTTCTCGCAACTGTTGCAAGGCTCAGGCCTACAACTCGTACCGGTGGCTGAGCACGCCTACATCCTGAGCCCGGCTCCAGAAAGCGGCAGCCTGCAACTGGCACCCACCTCGATTCTCGGTGCCAGCGGTTCAACCGATGGTCAGGCATATGCCGGTGGCCAGGTCGCGCGCCGTGGTTCGCAAGGGTTGCTGGGCTCGCGGGACTTCATGGAAACGCCCTTCAGCATGACCACCTACACCAGCCAGACCGTCAAGGATCAGCAGGCCCGAACCCTGGGCGACCTGATCGCCAGCGACCCGTCGGTGCGCGCAACCAACCCGGCAGGCGGACGCTATGAACAGTTCACCATCCGCGGTCTGAGCCTGTTCAACAGCGATGTCTCCTATAACGGTCTGTATGGGATTCTGCCGACCTACACCATCGACATGGAAATGGCCGACCGCGTGGACATCCTCAAGGGCCCGAGCCAGTTGCTCAACGGAATCTCGCCACGAGGTAGTGTCGGCGGCGGCATCAATGTGGTGCCCAAGCGCGCGACTGACAAGGACATCACCGAATTCACCGGCAGCTACGCCTCGAACAATCAGCTAGGCACCGCTGTGGATGTAGGTCGCAGATTCGGCGACGAGGGCAAGTTCGGCATCCGCTTCAATGGCGTGAAGCAATCGGGTGACACCGAATGGGATCACCAGAGCGTTGACCGCGAGATGGCCGTGCTGGGCCTGGACTTCCGGGGCGAACGCCTGCGGCTTTCGACCGATATCGGACACACCGAACGCAACACCGATGCACCCCAGGAACGCGTCCAGATCGGCGCCAACGCGAAAGTGCCCAACGCCAATGACGTGCACCGCAACTATGCTCAGTCCTGGAGCAAGGCGCGTACCGAAGATACCTTTGGCGCAGTGAACGCTGAATACGATGTCAGCGATTCGGTGATGCTATACGGCGGCGTGGGTGCCCGCAAAAGCGACCACGACTTCCTGCGCCATGGGGTTCCCATCACCAACGATGCGGGTGATTTCAGCGTCCAGCCCCGTGACTTTACCCGCGACGAAAATGTCCGGACCGGCACCGCGGGGGTTCGCAACTGGTTTCACACAGGCCCCGTGAGCCATGAAATCAATCTGGCTGCCAGCTACTTTTACATGGACTTCGAGAACGGCGGCGCTCGCTATGCGGCGTCACCCAGCAACCTGTACAACCCGGTGACAACCCCCACTCCCGCCAACCCCACCCGCCAGGACGCCAAGGTTTATACCGAAAACCGTTTCAGCGGCGTGGCGCTGTCCGACACTCTCGGCTTCTTCGATGACCGCTTGCTACTGACCCTCGGCGCACGCTGGCAACGGGTGAAGGTGGACGACTGGTCAGACGGCGTGAAAGGCGACACCGCCTACGACGAGGAAAAAGTCTCGCCGTCGGGGGGCATCCTGTACAAGGTCACCGATCAACTGTCGGTGTACGCCAACTACATGGAAGGCCTGAGCCAAGGTAAGATCGCTCCGTCGACTTCGGTCAACGAAGACGAGATTTTCCCGCCGTTCATCAGCCGCCAGATCGAAGTCGGGACCAAGTATGACCTGGGCGCCTTCGCCCTCACCGCCAGCGTGTTCCGCATCAAGCAACCGGCGTACGAGACCAACGCCACGACCCGGGTCTTCGGCCCGAACGGCAAGCGTGAGAATAATGGTGTGGAACTGAGCGTATTCGGCGAGCCGCTCAAGGGTTTCCGCCTGCTCGGCGGCGTGATGTATATCGACAGCGAGTTGACCAATACCCTCAACGGCACCTTCGACGGTAAACGGGCGCCCGCCACGCCGGAATACAACGTCAACCTGGGCGCCGAGTGGGATATACCTAACGTACAGGGCCTGACCCTGACCAGCCGCGGGATCTATTCCAGTTCCCAGTATCTGGACCAGGCCAACAGCAAGGAAATCGACTCGTGGGAGCGGTTCGACGTGGGCGCACGCTATGCCTTCAAGGTCGACGGCAAAGCCATCACCCTGCGCGCCAACGTGGAAAACGTGCTGGATAAACGCTATTGGAGTTCGGCTGGCGCCTCGGATGACAGCGAGCCAGGCTTGACGCTCTCCACCCCGAGAACCTACCTGGTGTCAGCAACCATCGGTTTCTGAGTCTCGGGACTGCACTGCAAAGGGCCTGCGTCCACACAGGGACGCGGCGCCTATACCCCCAGCCGAGCCAGCGCTGAAGTGCGGCAAACATCCAGGACTTCATTAGACAACGGCGAATCATCCGGGCACGCCCTTGAAAGGATGATCGCCCCCACCAGATGAGCTATCGCATCAATCCGGCCTGCGCGCACCACCCGCTGCGCAGCCGCGTCCCTCTCAACGCCGTCGTTTGTAAGTGTTTCCAACAGACGCTCAATGCCATCGGCAAACACCTGTTTGACCGCTTCTGGCTGGCGGGATGCATCCGTGCAGAGTGCAGCCATCGTGCAACCCGCAGCAGGATTATCTCGATGCTCGCGTGAGAGATATTCGCTGATGAACGAGGCCGGATCGACTCCGACGAATTTATCGGCCATCTCTGAAAGGCTGCACGCAGCGGCCTCCGCCATGAGGTCGGCCTTGGATCCGAAGTGTTTGTAGAAACCACCGTGAGTGAAGCCCGCTGCCCCCATCAAGTCCGCCAGACCAACGCCATCGAAACCGCGCTCACGGAATACTTCCGATGCGGTCTCAACGATATGTGCCCGGTTTGCCTGTGACTGCGCTTTGCTGACCTTCATATCAAAACTCGCCTGATTCAATGAAACGGAACAGTTGCCGAGTATACATAGATGATGAGTGACATCATAAATATTGACGTTTTAGATTTAGATCATCATTATTAAATTCGCTCCTGTATTTGACTCCTTACGACCCAAACCAATGGCCGCTCAAGCGCTCTTGGGCCTTCCTGCCCAACTCTTTTCAAACTTAGACGATGGTGAAACACAGCATGAAAGCCCTTACCTTCAAACGTTATGGCAAGGAGCCGGAGATAGGTTTCGCTGAAATCCCCTGCCCTGAAGTCGGGCCGGATGAGTTGTTGGTTGAGGTCCACGCCGCGGGCCTGAATCCCATCGACAACATGATTCCAGCGGGTACCTTCAAGGCCGTCTTACGCTTTCAACTTCCAGCCACGCTGGGTAGCGATCTGGCTGGCGTGGTCATCAAGGTCGGCAGTAGCGTCACCCGCTTCAAGCCAGGCGACGCCGTTTTTGCCAGCGTTTTCGATTCCGGCAATGGCTCAATTGCAGAATATGCGGTGGTCCCCGCAAGCGCTGCGGCCCTGAAGCCTGCAAGCCTGGACTTTGTGCAGGCGGCGTCTATTCCGATGGTAGGCCTTACCGCCTGGCAGGCCCTGAAAGAGCGCCTCAATCTTCGTGCGGGCGAGAGAGTCTTCATTCCCGCAGGGTCTGGAGGGATCGGCACGTTCGCTATCCAACTCGCCAGCTACATGGGCGCCAGAGCGGGAACGACGACGAGCACTGGCAACGTCGAATGGGTCTGCAGCCTCGGTGCCGACGAAGTCATCGACTACAAGAAAACAGAATTCGAACACGTGCTCAGCAACTATGACGCGGTACTGGGCACCATCAGAGGCGACACGATTGAGAAATCTGTGGGGATCCTGAAGCCAGGCGGCAAGATCGTCTCCCTCGTCGGCCCCTTGGATCCTGACTTTGCTGTCGCACGAGAAATGGGGATTTTTTTCAAAGTCGTGTTCGGGCTGATGAGCCGCAGGATCAGGGCATTGAGCAAGAAACGCAACGTGAGCTACGCGTTCCACTTCGTTCGTCCGGACGGCAAACAACTTGCCAGCATCGGTCAACTTCTGGATGCAGGACACATCAAGCCGGTGATAGACAAGGTCTTTCCATTCGAGCAGGCAAAGGATGCGCTGACCTATTTGGCACAGGGTCGATCCAAGGGGAAAGTGGTGGTCAAAGTCAGGTAGCGAGATGGTGTCCCAGGGCAGGTTCGAACTGCCAACCTTCCCCTTAGGAGGGGGATGCTCTATCCAATTGAGCTACTGGGACACAATGGTCAGCACCAGAATGGGCGCCAACGAGACGGCGTGCATGTTAACGGCACCGGTCGCTTTTGTCATGTCGTCTTTGGCTTACAGGGCTGTGGTCCTTTTCCGTTTAAACAGGGGGTTTTGCGCGTCATCATGCATTTTGCACTACCCCAAAAAGCCATCATTGCAAAACGCATGCAATGCCCCGCGAATCGTACCATTAACTCATTGATTTATATGGATTTTTATCCTCATTAAAGTTGGCATGCAGACTGCAATACTCTCTTCAACAAAGACCCTTCTTAAAGAAAGTCCGTTGGAGGAAACCGAAAATGAACATCGCCCTATCAGTGTTGAATGCAGCAGCCCTGGTCGCATTGGTGGCGTTCCATTTTCAGGACGACGGAAAAACCGAGCAAGTTGCCGTTCAGGCACAGCCACATCATCTGATGCGTCAGGCACCGCAATTGGCCGTGATGACCGAGCGAAGCGGTCAGGCTGCAATTCTGGCCAATGACAACGCGGTCAACATTCCAGTGGCGACCGGCGAGCAGCGCTGGGTTTTCTGATAATCCACTCCCCCAGTGATACCCCCGAGACCACCCACCAAAGAGAACAGCCATGTCCAAATCTGCTTTGTCCTTCATCATCCTGGCCATCATGGCTGTAGCGGTTGACCTTCTGCTTCCTGCGACAGCGCAGAGCTTGAGCAGCGTGATGAAAATTGCAGCTGGCCTGTTTTCCGTTTTATTCGTTGTCGCTTTGATTCTGGGCCGACGCTTCAAATTTGACCCCGTTCTTCGCTGATCCCGAAACACCCCTGCGCCACACCACTCCCATCCGATCTCCGGTTATTCCAAGCCCAGGCCAACGCCTGCCTGCTGCTTCAGCGGCCGCGAGCGGACACCCGGCATTACGCCCGTCGGCAAGCATTAGTATTTTGTGGATAACCCTCTAAGCTGACAGATAGCCATCATGGCAATTTGCATTCAGAGGGACAGCGTGAAATTCGCAGGACGCTTGAGCGGTAGCAATCTTTGCAGATCCGCTCGCAATTCTGATAATTGGTGCTGGCTAAACGCCTTTATCTGAGTCAATATTTGTCACAGAATTGACGCCAAGGATCCGGCACATTGAGGCATGATGCTGGCCTCTTTGATAACACGGTTGAACATTTCGCCAAAAAGACTGTCACAGGATGACATCTTGCGGCGACTTGCTAGAACCGCCTTCCCCTGAACTAACCGGTTAAATATATGAGCCCTATGAAACAGGCTACTTATTCCAGCCGTACGGCTGACAAGTTCGTTGTACGTCTACCTGATGGCATGCGTAACCGCGTGCAAGAGGTAGCTAAAAACCACCATCGCAGCATGAACTCCGAGATCATTGCTCGTCTCGAACAAAGCCTGATTCAGGAAGGCGCACTGGGCGATGAGCCTAGCCTACGCCTTGATAGCCCTGAGCTGTCCATGCATGAACGCGAGTTGTTGCAGCGTTTTCGCCAACTCTCCCACCGCCAGCAGAATGCACTTGTTTCCCTGATCGCTCATGACACGGAACTGGCAGCAGATAACGAAGACTGACCGTTGTAGCTAAATTCTCAAGCCAGCGTAGTTGCTGGCTTTTTATTGCAGTCCGATCGCCTTAATTGCTGTAGGACCTTTCCGCAATAATAAAAAACCGCCCAACTAGGGCGGTTTTTTTTGTGCTGCAGACTCAGAGAACGAAGTCAGAGCAGGAAGATAGTCGCCAGCCCGAGGAAGATGAAAAATCCGCCGCTGTCCGTCATGGCAGTGATCATCACACTCGCCCCCATGGCCGGGTCTCGTCCAAGCTTGGCCAGGGTCATCGGGATCGTAACCCCCATGAGCGCCGCCAGCAGCAGATTGAGCGTCATCGCCGCAGTCATCACTACGCCCAGCGACCAACTGCCGTAGAGTAAGTAGGCCACCACACCAATCACCCCACCCCACACAACGCCGTTGATCAACCCCACCGCGAGCTCTTTACGCAGCAGCCGCTGGGTATTGCCGGTATTGACCTGGTCCAGGGCCATGGCCCGCACGATCATGGTGATGGTCTGGTTACCCGAGTTACCGCCGATCCCGGCGACAATGGGCATCAGCGCGGCCAGCGCCACCAGCTTCTCGATAGAGCCTTCGAACAGACCAATCACCCGAGAAGCCACGAACGCAGTGATCAAATTGACCGCCAGCCAGGACCAGCGGTTACGCAGCGAGCGCCAGACTGAGGCGAAAATATCTTCCTCTTCTCGCAGACCGGCCATGTTGAGGACTTCGGTCTCACTTTCTTCACGAATCAAGTCAACCATTTCGTCGATGGTCAGACGGCCGATCAGCTTGCCGTTCTTGTCCACAACCGGCGAGGAGATAAGGTCGTAACGCTCGAAGGCCTGGGCAGCCTCATAGGCGTCACCATCCGGGTGGAAACTCACCGGATCGTTGGCCATGACTTCCGACACCTGTTTATCAGGGTCGTTGACCAGCAGACGCTTGATCGGCAGTACGCCTTTGAGTACGCCGTCGTAATCGACTACGAACAATTTGTCCGTGTGGCCTGGCAACTCTTTCAGGCGGCGCAGGTAGCGCAGCACGACTTCAAGACTGACATCCTCGCGGATAGTCACCATCTCGAAGTCCATCAGGGCGCCGACTTGTTCTTCGTCGTAGGACAGGGCCGAGCGAACGCGCTCGCGCTGCTGAGTATCCAGCGCCTCCATCAACTCGTGAACGACATCCCGTGGCAGCTCGGGAGCCAGGTCGGCCAGTTCGTCGGCGTCCATTTCCTTGGCAGCCGCGAGCAGCTCGTGATCGTCCATGTCGGCGATCAACGTTTCCCTTACGGAATCGGACACTTCAAGAAGAATGTCGCCATCGCGCTCAGCCTTGACCAGCTGCCAGACCGTCAGGCGGTCGTCCAGAGGCAGAGCTTCGAGGATGTAAGCGACGTCGGCGGAGTGAAGATCATCAAGCTTGCGTTGCAGCTCGACGAGGTTCTGCCGATGAACCAGGTTTTCTACGCGATTCTGATTTTGACCCTCTTGGCGATGGGTCAAATCTTCCACAATACGCTGGCGCTGCAGGAGCTCGATTACTTGAGCAAGACGATCCTGAAGGCTTTCCTGCGTTTTTTTAACTTCTCTTTCGGTCATAGGCGAACTCCACTCCCAGCAGCGGAGCACGCCGGGGAGATCAATCAGTTAATGCATGATTGGTAAAACAAGCTGTTGAGTTGCTACTGGGTAAGTCCATGGAGGTTTTCCACAAGCCCCGGCGGGGCTGACGGGCGCAATCATACACCGGCTGATCGAATCGCACCCTACAAAATTCTGGCTATAACAAGTGCTTGCGACACAAAGTTAATCACTAAGGTCTGGGACGTCACATTCAGCCAAGAAAACACCTTCGCCATCGAAAAGGACATTGGCTAGGCTTGCGCAACACCCGTCACGGAAGACGCCGCATGCCATTCAAAGTCCGACTGCTTTTGGGGATCGCCCTGCTCAGCTCCGTCCACTTCCTTCAGGCCTCAAGCGTTCAGCGCTGTGAAGATGCCAGAGGGAACGTCACGTTCACTTCTCTGGGCTGCCCTGCCGGGCACGCCATGCAATGGCAGGAGGCTTACAACGCACCGCCAGGGAGCACCACTCACCTATTGCCATTTGTAGAGCAGCTGGAGCGCAAACAAATAGCCCCATTGCGCGGCCCGGAGATTGTGGTCGTCGGCGAGCGAGATGACGGCTGCGGAAATCGCCTGAATGCAGATCAACGCCGACGCGCGATCATCAATCAGCAGACGCCAGCTGGCATGACAGTCAGAGATGTGGAGAGCCTATTAGGCAGGCCAGACAAGGTGGTCAGCAGAAATGGCGAAACTAGATATGTGTATCAAGAGAAAAAGGGACGCAGCAGCCAGGTGACGTTTGACGAGAACGGCTGTGTAAAAGGCAAACGCTAGAAAGCAAAAAGCCCGTATCAGACGATACGGGCTTTTTGGTATTTGGTGCACTCGACAGGATTCGAACCTGTGACCGCTCGGTTCGTAGCCGAGTACTCTATCCAGCTGAGCTACGAGTGCATTAGCAATTGATAAACCAGATTACCGCTGGTTGAAGCAGAGTCACTTGCATTACTGCAAACAACTCTTAAATGGTGCACTCGACAGGATTCGAACCTGTGACCGCTCGGTTCGTAGCCGAGTACTCTATCCAGCTGAGCTACGAGTGCATTTGTTGCCGCGCATTATAGGCCGTTGAATCTTCTGGTCAAGCACTTTCTCTAGTAAATTCAATAACTTACTGTTAAAGCCAGAAACAACGTACTAAGCAAATAATGGCGGAGAACGGGGGATTCGAACCCCCGACACCCTTGTGAGGTGTACTCCCTTAGCAGGGGAGCGCCTTCGGCCACTCGGCCAGCTCTCCGCAACACGGGGCGTATAATAACCACCCTTTTCCCCGTTTGCAAACCAAAAATTCAATAAAAATTAATGGCTTGGTTCTTCGTCCTTCTCTTTCTTGATACGCAGGTAAATCTCTTCACGGTGAACGGCCACTTCCTTGGGTGCGTTGACACCAATGCGCACTTGATTGCCTTTGACGCCGAGCACGGTCACGGTGATTTCGCCATCACCAATGATCAGGCTTTCTGCACACCGACGAGTCAGAATCAGCATACCTTTCTCCTCACGGATTACATTCAGGGACTACAGCTGCATAGCCAGAAGGCGACGCCCGCGAACTCATCGCGGTTGTTACCAGCGTATCGACCGACGAAAACAAAAGCACAGGTTCCGCCTTCAAAAACACAAAGGGCGCGGTCAGACCGCGCCCTTTGCCGATGCATCACTCACCCTGTCGGGGAGCGTCCAGCTCAAAAGCCGTGTGCAGGGCACGTACAGCCAGCTCCAGATACTTCTCTTCGATCACCACCGAAACCTTGATTTCAGACGTGGAGATCATCTGGATATTGATGCTTTCCTTGGCCAGGGATTCGAACATGCGGCTGGCAACACCTGCGTGTGAACGCATGCCGACACCGACGATGGACACCTTGGCGATCTTGGTATCACCAATGACTTCACGGGCACTGATTTCGCGAGCCGTGGCTTCAAGCACCTGCAAGGCCGCCTGATAGTCATTGCGATGCACGGTGAAGGTAAAGTCGGTGGTGTTATCGTGCGCGACGTTCTGCACGATCATGTCGACTTCAATGTTCGCGCCGCTGATAGGGCCGAGAATCTTGAACGCTACGCCCGGGGTGTCTGGCACGCCACGGATGGTCAGCTTGGCTTCATCGCGGTTGAAAGCGATGCCGGAAATGATCGGCTGTTCCATGGATTCCTCTTCGTCAATTGTTATGAGGGTGCCTGGACCCTCCTTGAAGCTGTGCAATACGCGCAGCGGGACGTTGTACTTGCCGGCAAACTCGACCGCACGGATCTGCAAGACCTTGGAACCGAGGCTGGCCATTTCCAGCATCTCTTCGAAGGTGATCTTATCCAGACGCTGAGCCTGGGAAACCACGCGCGGGTCAGTGGTGTAAACACCGTCGACGTCCGTGTAGATCTGGCACTCGTCAGCCTTGAGGGCCGCCGCCAGCGCTACGCCGGTGGTGTCGGAGCCGCCACGACCCAGGGTCGTGATGTTGCCGCTCTCGTCTACACCCTGGAACCCAGCGACGACTACAACGCGACCGGCCTTCAGGTCCGAGCGAATTTTCTGATCGTCGATCTGCAGGATTCGCGCCTTGTTATGGGCGCTGTCCGTCAGGATGCGCACCTGATTGCCGGTGTAAGACACCGCAGGCACGCCCCGCTTCATCAGCGCCATCGCCAGCAGCGCGATGGTCACCTGCTCGCCGGTGGAGACGATCACGTCCAGCTCACGGGGAACCGGCTGATCGCTGATCTGCTTGGCCAGCTCGATCAAGCGGTTGGTTTCACCGCTCATGGCAGACAGCACGACCACCAGGTCATCGCCCGCTTCGCGGAATTTCTTGATTTTGTCGGCCACCTGCTCGATACGCTCTACAGAGCCCACCGAAGTGCCGCCAAACTTCTGTACGATCAAAGCCATCTCAAAGCCGCCTCTGCCCGATTAAGGGCGCCCATTAAACGTTCAAATCCAAGCGTCAGGCCCACTGCAACGCAGCGGACCTCACAGGTCGACTTAAATACCCTGCTCGACGAAAGGTACAGTCAACGCCAGCGCCGCATCCAGCGCACCTGCGTCAACACCGCCACCTTGCGCCATGTCAGGACGACCGCCGCCTTTACCACCTACGGCAGCAGCAGCCTGTTTCATCAAATCACCGGCTTTGAGTTGGCCAGTCAGGTCTTTGGTTACGCCTGCAACCAGTACGACCTTGTCCTCATGCACACCGCCGAGCAGGATCACTGCGCGACCGAGTTTGTTTTTCAATTGATCGACCAGCGCCAGCAGCGCTTTACCATCCTGACCGTCCAGGCGCACGGCCAGCACTTTCACGCCTTTGACATCCAGTGCGGAGGAAGACAGGTCGTCGCCCGCTGCGCTGGCTGCCTTGGCCTGCAATTGTTCCAGTTGCTTTTCCAGCAGACGGTTGCGCTCAAGCACAGCCGACAGTTTGTCCAGCAGGTTGTCGCGATTGCCCTTGACCAGGGTCGCGGCTTCCTTGAGTTGATCTTCGGCGGCATTGAGGTAGCCAAGCGCTGCTGCGCCGGTCACTGCCTCAATACGGCGAACGCCAGCGGCAACACCGCCTTCGCTGACAATCTTGAATACTGCTATGTCGCCGGTACGGTTGGCGTGGATACCACCACACAACTCGACGGAGAAATCACCGCCCATGCTAAGGACCCGCACGCTGTCGCCGTACTTCTCGCCGAACAGCGCCATGGCGCCACGCGCCTTCGCGGTTTCGATATCGGTTTCTACCGTTTCTACCGCAGTGTTCTTACGCACTTCAGCGTTGACGATGTCTTCCAGCGCTTTCAGTTGCTCAGGCTTGATGGCTTCAAAGTGGCTGAAGTCAAAGCGCAGGCGCTGACTGTCGACCAAAGAGCCCTTCTGCTGAACGTGCTCGCCCAGCACCTGACGCAATGCTGCATGCAGCAAGTGAGTCGCGGAGTGGTTCAGGGCCGTCGCGTTGCGAACTTCTGCGTTCACTTCGGTGCTCACCGATGCGCCAACAGTCAGGGTGCCCGACGCCACGATGCCGTGGTGCAGGAACGCGCCACCGGTCTTGGTGGTATCACGTACGTCAAAGCGTACTTCGCCAGCGCTGATGTAGCCGCCATCACCAATCTGGCCACCGGATTCAGCATAGAAAGGTGTGGTATCGAGAATCACCACACCCTCTTCGCCTTCACCCAGTTGCTCGACCTTCTGGCCTTCTTTATAGAGAGCAACGATTTTCGCGTCGCCACGGGTAGCCTTGTAACCGGTGAACTCGGTGGCCACGTCAACCTTGACCAGGCTGTTGTAGTCCATGCCGAACGAACTGGCCGAACGGGCACGCACGCGCTGGGCGTCCATCTCACGCTCGAAACCTGCTTCGTCGAGGGTCAGATTGCGTTCGCGGGCGATGTCGCCGGTCAGGTCCATCGGGAAACCATAGGTGTCGTAGAGTTTGAACACTACGTCGCCCGGCACCACGGTGCCTTTCAGGTCTGCCAGATCCTGTTCGAGGATTTTCAGGCCCTGCTCCAGGGTCTTGGCAAATTGCTCTTCTTCAGCCTTGAGCACGCGCTCGATGTGCGCCTGCTGCTGGGTCAGTTCCGGGAACGCAGTGCCCATTTCGGCAACCAGCGCGGCCACGATCTGGTAGAAGAAGCTGCCCTTGGCGCCCAGCTTGTTGCCGTGACGGCAGGCGCGACGAATGATGCGGCGCAGCACGTAGCCGCGACCCTCATTGGAAGGCAGCACGCCGTCGGCGATCAGGAAACCGCAGGAACGAATGTGGTCAGCCACGACTTTCAGGGACGCCTGATTGTCATTGGTGCATCCGATGGCTTTTGCAGCCGCAGCCAGCAGGCTCTGGAACAGGTCGATCTCGTAGTTCGAGTTGACGTGTTGCAGAACGGCGCTGACGCGCTCCAGGCCCATACCGGTGTCCACCGACGGGGCTGGCAGCGGATGCAGCACGCCATCAGCAGTACGGTTGAACTGCATGAAAACGTTGTTCCAGATTTCGATGTAACGGTCGCCGTCTTCTTCCGGCGAACCCGGTGGGCCGCCCCAGATGTCCGGGCCGTGATCGAAGAAAATCTCGGTGCAAGGGCCGCACGGGCCGGTATCGCCCATGGTCCAGAAGTTGTCCGACGCGTAAGGCGCGCCCTTGTTGTCACCGATGCGGACCATGCGCTCGGCAGGCACGCCGATCTCTTTGGTCCAGATGTCATAGGCTTCGTCGTCGGTGGCGTAAACCGTGACCCAGAGTTTTTCCTTGGGCAGGTTCAGCCACTTTTCCGACGTCAGGAAGGTCCAGGCGTAGGTGATCGCGTCACGCTTGAAGTAGTCACCGAAGCTGAAGTTGCCCAGCATTTCGAAGAAGGTGTGGTGACGTGCGGTATAGCCGACGTTTTCCAGGTCGTTGTGTTTGCCACCGGCGCGCACGCATTTCTGGCTGCTCACGGCGCGGGTGTAGGCTCGCTTTTCCTGGCCCAGGAAGCAATCCTTGAACTGGTTCATGCCTGCGTTGGTAAACAGCAGGGTCGGGTCGTTGCCCGGAATCAAGGAGCTGGAGGCTACACGGGTGTGGCCCTGCTCTTCGAAGAAGCCAAGGAAGGCTTCACGGATTTCTGCGCTTTTCATAGGTTCTTCCACGGAGACTGCGGCCAGAGGCAAGTGCAAAACGTCAAGTGACGTAGCGACGGCAAAGGGCCGCATTATATAGGCGTTGCGTCGCCGGTACAGTCTGTTTGTACGATAGACACAAGCTACTGGACTATCGGCACTTCAAGTACGAGAAAAATCGGCGAATGCAGCGATGACCTGCTCGATCTGTTCGCGGGAAACATCCAGGTGCGTGACCATGCGCAAGCGTGGCGCGGCGCCGAGGGTAATCCCTCGTTTGGCACAAAAGGCTTTGAGGGCCTGAGCGCGGTCGCCGATGTTCACGTACACCATGTTGGTCTGCACCGGTTCAACTTCATAACCCAGCTCTGTCAGGCCTTCAGCCAGCAGCTCCGCATTGGCGTGGTCGTCAGCCAGGCGCTCGACGTGGTGCTCAAGGGCGTACAGACCTGCCGCCGCCAGCAAACCGGCCTGACGCATGCCGCCACCGACCATTTTGCGCAAGCGGCGCGCCTTGCCAATAAAGGCTTCAGAGCCACAGAGCACCGAGCCAATCGGCGCGCCCAGGCCTTTAGACAGGCAGACCGACACCGAATCGAAATGCTGAGTGATCTCCCGGGCATCGACACCCAGTTTGACTGACGCGTTGTATAACCGCGCGCCGTCCAGATGCAGTGCCAGGCCATGGGCCTTGGAGAATTTACGCGCCGCCGCCAGATAGCTCATCGGCAGCACTTTGCCCTGCATGGTGTTTTCCAGGGCCAACAATTTACTGCGGGCAAAGTGGAAATCGTCCGGCTTGATGGTGGCCAGCACCTGGTCCAGATCCAGCGAGCCATCGGCCTGATTTTCCAGAGGCTGAGGCTGAATCGAACCCAGCACTGCCGCGCCGCCACCTTCGTATTTGTAGGTGTGCGCCTGCTGGCCGACGATGTATTCATCGCCGCGCTCACAGTGCGCCATCAAACCGAGCAGGTTACTCATCGTGCCGGTAGGGACGAACAGCGCAGCCTTGAAACCCAGGCGGTGGGCCAGGGTTGCTTCCAGTTGATTGACCGTCGGGTCTTCGCCATACACATCGTCACCCAAGGGTGCCAGCGCCATGGCTGCACGCATTCCGGCAGTGGGTTGGGTCACTGTGTCGCTGCGCAAATCGATAACCGTCACGATGAAGCTCCCTGAAGAATGCGAACCTCAGTTCTGAGGCCTGTGACTTGGATAATCAAGGTATTGATCGGCAATTCCAAGGATTCGTTATAAGAAAAAGTACGCATCACTGTAGGAAAGCATCCATGCACATTGCAGAGATCTGTGATAAAAACTGCCCCGCCGAAGAAAAATATCGACGGCAACGTTCTCAGGGCGGGGTGCGATTCCCCACCGGCGGTAATGACGCGCAATGCGTTTAGCCCGCGAGCGCTCACTTCGGTGAGGTCAGCAGACCCGGTTGGATTCCGGGGCCGACGGTTATAGTCCGGATGAAGAGAGAACGGGATTGGCACCACCGGATCGTTTCGCGAGCATTGCCACGTTTTTCGTGGGGCTGGCGGTCGTACCCTGGCATCCCTTTCGATCCAAAGCGCCCTGTTTTTTCATAGACAGGAGACAGAACTGATGCAACCCACCGCAATTGACAGCAAAGCCAAAAGCCACGCAAACGAGCGCATCGCCTTTATCCAGGCCTGCTGGCACAAGGATATTGTCGATCAGAGCAAAATCGGCTTCGTCGCCGAGATGGCTAACCATGGCTACACCGAAGCGGACATCGATTTTTTCGAAGTTGGCGGCGCCTTTGAAATCCCGCTGCACGCCAAACTGCTCGCCAACAGCGGCCGCTACGCTGGCATCGTCGGCGCGGCGCTGGTGGTTGACGGCGGCATCTACCGTCACGAGTTCGTCGCTCAGTCCGTGGTCAGCGCCCTGATGCATGTGCAGCTGGAAACCGAAGTGCCGGTGTTCTCGGTGGTATTAACCCCGCACCACTTCCACGCTGGCGAAGAGCATCAGAAGTTCTTCTTCGAGCATTTCCTGCATAAAGGTCAGGAAGCAGCGAAGACCTGCGCCGACACCGTCGCCAAGGTGCGTGCGTTGCGTCGCAGTGAGGGGCAGAAGAAGGTCGGGTAAGCACACCGCATACCTGTAGGAGCCGCCGCAGGCTGCGAATGCACACTGTCTGGACATGAATCATTGCCTGACACACCGCATTCGCAGCCTGCGGCAGCTCCTACAGAGACCGTATCAAAGCAACCCATCAGCCTTGGCAGGCACAATCAATATCCCCGCCCGCAAGCCAATCTGCACTCTGGGATTGGGAAAGATAATCCTCGCCCCCTCCTCTTCCACCACCCAGCGTGAATCGCTCAGGTCGTCGGCCAACAGATAACCCTTGGCCAGTGGCGAGAAGTTCTCCACATCCAGTGGCAAGTGCATCCGGAAAGCGTCGCTGTGCTTGATGACTTCCCGCGCCACACTGAATAGCTGTAGCCCTTCAAGGTCCTCATCCAGCTCCGGCTCGTTGCCTTCGATCATCTGTTGCAGACGAGTACGCAGCAGGCTCAGATTGACTTCGGCGTTCTGCCCGAACGGCCGCGCCTTGCCCAGTTCCAGGGTGAAAGCCTCCGCCCCCAGCTTGTCGTAGGTGTAGGCGCTGAACACGATGGAGGATTTGTTCTGCAGCAGCACCGCCTGCATGCCCGCAGCGCGCAGTCGGGCCAATTCAACACGGGAGTGAGCGCGGCCTTCCTTCCAGGGATACAGCGCGAATTGTTCGATCTTCGAGCCACGAATGGCAGTGTGCAGGTCGTAGTGCAGACGGTAGCGGTCCGGCACGCTGAAAAACGTGGCCGCCAGCCGCTCCAGCTCACAGGCGCGCAACGCTTCGGAGCCACCGCTGAGTTCGTGTCGGCCATTGAATAGCCGGTTTACATCCTGCTCGACGTAACGTTCCCCACGGCGCATGGCCTCGGGGTTGCCGAACAGAAAAAGAATACGGGCCCGCGGCTTCAATTCGCAGCGGGCAATGCTGCGGATCAGGTCGTCCAGCAGCTCGATCGGTGCAGTCTCATTGCCATGGATGCCAGCCGACAACAGCAAGTCGGTGCCGTTGTCGTGGTCCTGAGGCGGACGCACTTCAAGCGCGCCCTCGCTCAGCCAGCGCAGCCGCACGCCGCCGACGGTCGTTTGAGTCTTTTCCGCTGGTTCACGTCCAGCCAGGGTCAGGTCAAGCAGTTTGCCGAGGGCGAGCATGGGCAGTTTCCTTCAGAGACTCAATCAGTCGTGCTGGCAATCCGGGCCATGCACATGCTCTTCGCCGTCACCCACATCGGCAGGTTCCATTTCCAGTTGCAGGCTGACCAGGTTGGTGGCCAATGGGCGCAGCAGCAGGTTGGCGTATTCGGCATCGCCTTCTTCGACGTCAACGCCGATCAGCAACTGGCCGCGGCCGTCGTGCTGGATCCACAGTTCCTTGCCCTGCCACATGACGGCGACGCGGGTGCAGGAAGTTTCCAGCTGAGTGCCATCGGTGTCTTCAAGGATTAATTGCAGGGTGTCGCTCATGATCGGGATTCTCTAAGTTCAGACGAGTTGGAAAGGATAGACCGCGCCCAGTTTAAGGATTTGCGTCAGTTCATCCAGTGCCGTGCGGCATTCAAGCAGCAATTGTGGGTCGGTCAGGTCATCCTCGCTCATGCGATCGCGATAATGCTTGTCGACCCATCGAGTCAGGGTGGCGTACAACGGCGCGGTCATGATAACCCCTGGATTGACTGCCGCCAGCTCGGTTTCATTGAGCGCGACCCGAAGCCGCAGGCAAGCAGGGCCGCCGCCGTTCTGCATGCTTTGCTTGAGATCGAACACCTTGACCTCGCGGATCGGCCCGGCACCGGCCAGCAACCCTTGCAGATAGCGCCAGACACGCTCGTTGCTGCGGCATTCTTCCGGCACGATCAGCAGCATCGAGCCATCAGCCCGGGACAACAGCTGGCTGTTGAAAAGATAGGAACGCACGGCATCTTCCACCGAAACGTCAGCCCGAGGCACGCAAACGGCCTTGAGCTGGCCACCACAACGACCCAGTTTGTCCTGAAGTTCGCCGAGCAGCCGCTCGGTATGGAGGAAGGCGTCCTCGTGATAGAACAGCACTTCGCCATTGCCCACCGCGATCACGTCGTTATGGAACACGCCCTGATCGATCACCGCCGGATTCTGCTGGCCGTAGACCACGCCGTTTTCGCTCAAGCCGTGCAGGCGAGCAACGGCCTGGGACGCTTCCAGGGTCTGGCGTGCCGGGTACTTTTGCGGCGCTGGATAGCGGCTGTCGAAGGCACTGCGACCAAACACGAAAAACTCCACGCCCGCATCGCCGTAGTCCCGGCACAAACGGGTGTGGTTGGCGGCGCCTTCGTCACCGAACTGGGTTACCGATGGCAGAGCGCTGTGATGAGCGAAGTGTTGCTGATCAGCAAACATCGCCCCCAGCACGCGGCTGGTGGTGGGATGCTCAATGCTGCGGTGATATTTGCAGGCCAGGTTGGCAGCGGTGAAATGCACGCGGCCGTCGGCGGTGTCGGCGCTGGGGCTGACGGTGGCGGCATTGGCCACCCACATGCTGGACGCTGAGCAACTGGCGGCCAGCAGGGGCATGGCCTGCTTTGCCGCCTGCTCGATGACCTGAGCGTCGCTGCCAGCAAAACCCAACTTGCGCAGGCCAGCCACGTCCGGGCGTTCCTGAGGGGCCAGTACACCCTGAGTGAAGCCCATGTCCATCAACGCCTTCATCTTCGCCAGGCCTTGCAGCGCCGCTTCGCGAGGGTTGGAGGATTGCTGGCAATTGCTCTGGGACGCGACGTTACCGTAGGACAACCCGCCGTAGTTGTGCGTCGGCCCGACCAGGCCGTCAAAATTGACTTCGTATGATTTCATCGGCTCGGCTCCGTGGATCTGTTCTTATCTGTTCTTATAGCTACACATCTTAATGACCGCTTCGCAGCCTTCGGCAGCTCCTACAATCATCCTGTAGGAGATCTCCCGTCTCGCAACAAATACGATCCCTGTAGGAGTGAGCTTGCTCGCGATGCGGTTTGCGTATCAATAAATCATGGACTGACCTGACGCTATCGCGAGCAAGCTCACTCCAACAGAAAGATCATTAAAATTCAGGTAGTTAGATCATTTTTGATGATAGCTGCCGAATGCTGCGAACGCGTCATCACAACCGCACCCCTGGCGTCAGCGTCGCGGGCAACGTCAAGCTGCTGCTCTCCAACGACGCCACCGGGTAGGCGCAATAATCGGCCGCGTAGTACGCGCTGGCTCGATGGTTGCCCGAGGCGCCAACCCCACCGAACGGCGCGCTGCTGGCGGCGCCGGTCAGTTGCTTGTTCCAGTTGACGATACCTGCGCGACTTTCCAGCCAGAACTGCTGATAGCGCGCCTCGGAATCGGACAGCAAACCTGCTGCCAACCCGTATTGAGTGTCGTTGGCGAGCGCAATCGCACTGTCGAAATCAACGTAGCGAATCACCTGCAGCAACGGCCCGAACAGCTCCTCGTCCAGAGAATCACTGACCTCGGTGACGTCGATAATGCCCGGCGTCAGCAATGCCGCGGTGGTCTGCGGCTGGGTCATTTCCAGCAGCGCCAAAGCGCCATTGGCGAGCAACTGCTCCTGGGCGGCGAGCAATGCATCGGCTGCATGCAGGGAAATCACCGAGCCCATGAATGGCGGCGGTTGCTGATCGAAGGCACCCACTTCGATGGTCCGCGTGACCTGCACCAGACGTTCCAGAAAAGCATCACCCCACGCCCCTTCAGGCACCAGTAATCGGCGGGCGCAGGTGCAGCGCTGCCCTGCCGAAATGAACGCCGACTGAATCACCGTGTAAACCGCAGCCTCGACATCCGCCACTTGATCGACGACCAGCGGGTTATTGCCACCCATTTCCAGGGCGAGAATCTTGTCCGGCCGACCGGCGAACTGCTGATGTAGCGCATTGCCGGTGCGACTCGATCCGGTGAAGAACAGGCCATCGATGCCTTGATTGGCCGCGAGCGCAATACCGGTTTCCCGGCCACCTTGCAGCAGATTGAGCACACCCGCTGGCAACCCGGCTTCGATCCAGCATTTAACTGTCAGCTCGGCAACCTTCGGGGTCAGCTCACTGGGTTTGAACAGCACGGCGTTGCCCGCCAGCAAGGCCGGGACGATATGGCCGTTGGGCAAATGACCGGGGAAGTTATACGGGCCAAATACGGCCACCACGCCATGGGGCTTGTGGCGCAAAACGGCGGTGGCGTCGCCCAGAGGGCTGCTCTTCTCGCCGGTGCGCTCGCGGTAGCTTTGAATCGAGATCGCGACCTTGTTGACCATGCTGGTCACTTCTGTCGCCGATTCCCACAGCGGCTTGCCGGTTTCCTCACCGATGCAATGGGCGAGTTCATCAGCATGATTTTTCAGGCTGGCGGCAAACGCCTCCAACACGTTGATGCGCTCATCCAGCGTACGTTTTGCCCAAGCCGGGAACGCCTGTCGCGCGGCTAGCACTGCCTGATCAACCTGCTCGGCGCTGGCACTTTGGCCGGCCCACAGCATCTGCTGGGTCACCGGATTGAGGGACTCAAACGCCTCGCCCTGCCCGGCTTGCCAGGCACCTGCGATGTAAAGCGTGCTCATCAGTTGATCTCCCGTGCAGGCGACAACGGCACCGCGCGGACGCTATCACCGGCGCTCAGGCGCAAGCGCTTGGCCGTGGCCGGGTCGACCACCAGGGTGCCAGCGGCAAAGCGCGCCGCCGCCACGGTAATCCGGCAGTCTTCGCGTCTGCGGTTGTGGATAAGGAACGGCGTTGCATCATCACCCGGTGTACCAATGGCCAACACCAACGGCTGGCTATCGCGCACCGCGCGGATCTTGGCGGTTTCGCACTCAACGGCAGGGCCAGCGTCGAAAATGTCGACGTAACCCTGATAGCTGAAACCTTCGGCCTTGAGCATCGTCAGCGCCGGCTCGGTATCGGCGTGCACCTGGCCGATCACGCTGCGTGCGTCTTCGGACAGGAAGCACGAGTACAGCGGAAACTTGGGCATCAGCTCAGCGATAAAAGCTTTATTACCGACACCGGTGAGGTAATCCGCCTGGCTGAATTCCATCTTGAAGAAGTGTCGACCCAGGCTCTCCCAGAACGGCGAGCGACCATTTTCATCGGACATGCCGCGCATTTCAGCGATGATCTTTTTGCCGAACAACTGCGGGAATTCGGCGATGAACAGCATCCGTGCTTTCGCCAGCAGACGACCATTCAAGCCATTGCGGAAGTCGCTGTGCAGGAACAGCGAGCACAGTTCAGAGTTGCCGGTCAGGTCGTTGGCCAGAAACAACGTCGGGATTTCCCGATAGATGTTCAGCTCCTGAGAGGCGCTGACGGTCAGGCCCACACGATAGTTGTACCAGGGCTCGCGCAGGCCGACCGCACCGGCAATGGCGGAGATGCCCACCACCCGGCCATCGTCGTCTTCCAGCACGAACAGATAGTCCGCATCGCCACGCCCGGCTTCGCCGCGAAAGGTCTTTTCCGCCCAGCCGACCCGGTGCGCCAGACGCTCTTCATTGGCAGGCAAAGTCGTCAGGCCAGCGCCTGTGCTGCGCGCCAACTCGATCAGCGCGGGCAGATCACTGCTGCTTACGGGACGAACGATCATGCTATCTCCTCAATGCCGCTTCCCTCGGGAACCGGCGAAACTCGCTAAACCTGCAATTCACAAACGAACCGCGTACTAGACCGCTACTACCCGAACGCTGGCACCTTCACCGACACCCAATGCCTCGGCAGCAGCCAGACTCAGCGCCACCGGCTTGCCCGGCGCCCAGTCCAGCTCCAGCAGAATCGCCCGGTAATCCTGAAGCAGGCCGTTGGCGACCAGATACAACCGACCTCCGGAACCTGTGTCGGTGGATTTCTCGGGATCGAGCCTGACCGGCACCAGACGACTCTGGGCGATGGAGCGAATCCCGGAGACCCGCGCATGCAGGGTCGGGCCGCCGTCGAAGATGTCGATGTAGTGATCAGTCTCGAAACCCTCACGCATGAGGATGTCGAAAGTGATCTGCGCCCGTGGATGCACCTGGCCCATGGCTTCCTGGGCGGCGTCCGGCAGCAGCGGTACGTAGATCGGGTAATGCGGCATCAGCTCGGCCAGGAAGGTCCGGCTTTTCAACCCGCACAGGCGCTCGGCGGCGGCGTAGTTCAGGTCGAAGAAGTTGCGGCCAATAGCGTCCCAGAACGGAGAGTCGCCGTTTTCATCGCTGTAACCGACGATCTCGGTCACCACCGAATCAGCGAAACGCTCCGGGTGGCTGGCGACAAACAGCAGACGGCCACGGGAGTTGAGTTCCGACCAGGCGCTGCCCACCAGCTCCGGCACCACGTAGAAGCTGGTCAACAAGCTGTTGCCGGTCAGGTCGTGGCATTGGGAGAGCACGTGAATCTTGTTGTGGATTTTCAGTTCACGGGAGGCGTGAACGAATGTCTCGTTACGAAAGCTGTAGAAGGGTTCGGAATAACCCGCCGAAGCGACAATCCCGGAACAGCCCACCAGACGGCCGCTGTCGCTGTCTTCAAGGACGAAGAAGTAGGTCTCTTCGCCATTGAAGCTGACCTCAGCCGCAAACGACGCTTCCGATGCAGCGATCTTGTCGCCCAGACGGCCAGCGTCGTCAGGCAAGGACGTGACACCAATCGGGCTGTCGGCAGCGAGGCGTTGGACCTCCGCCAGATCAGCCATTTGCGCAGGGCGCATCACGAGCATGGTGCCACTCCTTACCAGAAAACAGACCGGTCAAAGCCGGCACAGAAAAATGCCCAAAGGGCAGTAGGGTCAGCTGCAAGCTTGAGGCTTGCAGCTTGCAGCGGCTTTAAGCCTGAGTCAGCTTGGCAACAGCGCGCTCGAATCGATCCAGACCTTCGTCGATATCCGCGTCTTCGATCACAAGACTTGGCGCAAAACGCACCACGTCAGGACCGGCTTGCAGGATCATCACGCCTTCATGCTCGGCGGCGTTGAAGAAGTCCTTTGCCTTGCCTTTCCAGGCCTCGCTCAGCACGCAACCGATCAGCAGGCCCATGCCGCGAACTTCAGTGAACACGCCGTATTGCTGGCCGATTTTCTCCAGGCGGGTTTTGAACTTCGCGTGCTTGGCTTTCACGCCATCGCGCACTTCCTGGGTGTGGACCACGTCCATCACCGCGTTGCCCACTGCACAGGCCAGCGCATTGCCGCCATAAGTGGTGCCGTGAACGCCGACAGCGAAGTGCTTGGCGAGTTTTTCGGTGGTCAGCATGGCCGCCATCGGGAAACCGCCGCCGATGCTCTTGGCGCTGGAGAGGATGTCCGGGGTCACGCCGTAATTCATGTAGGCAAACAGCTGGCCGCTACGGCCCATGCCGCTTTGCACTTCGTCGAAGATCAGCAGCGCTTTGTGCTCATCACACAGTGCGCGAGCGCCTTGCAGATATTCCAGCTCAGCGGGCAATACGCCGCCTTCGCCCTGAATCGGCTCCAGCACCACGGCGCAGGTCTTGTCCGAAACTGCAGCTTTAAGCGCAGCCAGATCATTGAACGGAACGTGGGTAATGCCGGTGATCTTCGGGCCGAAACCGTCGGAATATTTCGACTGACCGCCAACGGTCACGGTGAACAGGGTACGGCCGTGGAAGCTGTTGAGCGCCGCGATGATTTCGTATTTCTCCGGACCATACAGATCGTGGGAAACCCGGCGGGCCAGCTTGAATGCGGCCTCGTTGGCTTCGGCACCGGAGTTACAGAAGAACACGCGCTCGGCGAAGGTGGCATCCACCAGCTTCTTGGCCAGGCGCAGGGCTGGCTCGTTGGTGAACACGTTGGACACGTGCCAGAGGTTGTTGGCCTGCTCAGTCAAGGCACCCACCAGCGCCGGATGGCAGTGGCCCAGCACGTTGACGGCGATCCCGCCGGAGAGATCCACCAGTTCACGGCCCGACTGATCCCACACCCGGGAACCCGCACCGCGCACAGGGATGAACCCGGCTGGAGCGTAATTGGGGACCATTACCTGGTCGAAATCGGCACGTTGCACCGCAGCTTGCTCAACGGACATCGGAGTCTCCTGAAGAGGAACGCTCGCCTGAATCTGGCGAGCGATGGGAGGATTGTAAGGACTGATTACGCCTGCACCTTGCCGCCAGGCGACAACTTGTTACAGCGTAAAACCGGGTTTTTCGCGGACTGTCGACAATGCGACATATAGCGTTGCAAAGGCGCAGTTTAAACGTTGCGGGGCCAGAGTTGCAGATACAGATGTATTTGATTTGGGTGGATACAAGGTGTGGGAGCGTGGCTTGGTCTGGGCGGCATTCCGACGATAAGGACACCGCTATCTAAAGTGAACCGCGTTCAACTTGATCGCGGCATGAGTATCTGGACATTTTTTCTGAGGTTTTTTGTGTGCATATCCGTTGCTGGAGTAACGGCCACTGGGGGTTGCGCCCTTACGGCGCCTCACTTTTGAACAGCGCAAAAGTAAGCAAAACGCTCTTGCCCCACCACTCGGTCCCTCGCTGTCGCTCGGCATGCCCGTAATCCGACATTGATTCGGCGGGCCGCCGCGAAGGGCCATCCCTGGCCCAGCGCGGCTAAACCGGCATCCATGCCGGTTTGCACCGCCGAATCAATATCGAATTCCGGCCAGCGTGGTTTAACGGGGCGCTTAAGATCAAAAGCCAGATCAACAGCCAGATCAATAGCAGATCTAGATCAAAGGCGGCGATGGTTGCGCTACGTGAATTGAGGTAGGAGCTGCCGAAGGCTGCGAAGGCGGCTACCGATTCGCAGCCTTCGGCAGCTCCTACAGAGAATTGTGCACGTCGTTGAATCCGCGAATTCATTCGCGAAGGCGATGGATCACGCACCGAAGAAAGGGCGGTAAGTTCAAACAAACAGGCCGGCTTTCAGGCCGCCGCGCTTTTGATCTTGGGCGCCCCGTTAAACCACGCTGGCCGACCGCGGGCCTTGAACCGTGGGCAACCCGGCAGGACGCCGGGTTAGCCGCGCTGGGCCAGGGATGGCCCTTCGCGGCGGCCCACGGTTCAAGGTCTGCGGTCGGGTACACCGAGCC
>NZ_UUOC01000021.1 GCF_900590755.1 Pseudomonas viridiflava
CCTTGTGGGACCGGCTTCAGCCGGGAAGAGGCCGGAACATTCTCTGCATATGCGTCGTCAAACCTGCCGCCTTCCCGGCTAAAGCCGGTCCCACAGGAATGTGCATTGCAGGCCAACCGAGAATCACCCACATAGATCGCATCACCCGTAGGAGCGCGCTTGGTCTGGGCCGCACTCGGACGATGACGCGGTTTAGTGGGCGATCCGCAATCCATTGTAGGAGCGAACTTGTTCGCGAGAGCTGCTTTCCAGACGATGAAAATTCACCGGATGTAATGGCCTCCTCGCGAACAAGTTCGCTCCTACCGAACCGTGGGATGCCTGTTATCACGCGGAACCTATAGGCACACCGCAGTGCCTGATTCGCGGGGAAGCACCGCCCCCACAGACGATCGCATTCCCATATGACACCTCGCCCCTTCCCAATCCAACCGAACCCCTACGCCTGCTCCCGGTCTGTTGCTGTATCACTTTTAAGGAATATGCCTTTATGTCCGCGCAACGTGGCCTTGTTTTACTTGCCCGAGGGGGCTATGCCGCTCGCGGTGTCGTGTATTTGATCATCGGAATTTTCGCCGTCCTCGCCGCGCAAGGCTCTTCCCAGCCTGCGGATAGCCACAGCAGCCTTGAAGCACTGTTGAGCCAGCCGTTCGGCAACTTCATGGTCGCGCTGGTGGTGGTCGGTCTCCTCGCTTTTGCTGCATGGCGAGTGTTGCAGGCAACACGTGATGTTGACCACCACGGCAATGAATTCAAAGGTCTGGTGATCCGCGCAGGCCTGCTGGTGGGCGGCATCACTTATGGCGCGCTGGCATTTTTTGCCTTGGGCCTGCTGATCAGCGCCCTGGCCAGCTCCGGAGATTCAAGCGGCAAAACCCAGGACTTGCTGGCCTGGCTGTTGTCCTGGGACCATTCGAACATTCTGGTCTACCTGGTAGCACTCGTCCCTCTGGGCGTGGGCATCACCCACATCATCAAAGGTTGGAAAGCCACATTCGAGCAGTACTTCGATGCCGATGAAGCGGTCATGCGCTACGTCACCCCGGTGTCGCGCTTTGGTCTGATTGCCCGTGGCGTGGCCTTTATCGAAATCGCCGTCTTGCTGGCCGTCAGCGGCTCGCGCTATCAGGCGATGCATCCGCCGGGGCTCAAGGACGCCCTCAATGGATTGCAGGACCTACCCGCAGGCGGCATCGTGCTGATGATCGTCGCACTGGGGCTGATTGCGTTCTCGGCTTACAGTTTTGCTGAGGCAGCCTGGCGCAAAATCAACATGGATGTTCCTGGGGCGCCTCATGCCCTGAAACGACACTTCAGTTGAGCCCCTGGAAAAATGTCCTGAAATAACTCTAATAGCTGGCCCCTCGCCTTCACCGGGCTTGGCAAACTCGCTGTCTTTTCAGCAGGTTAGGCATTGGTTTTTATGCGGATTCTTGTATTGGCCGTCGCAACTGTCGCGCTGGCGGGTGTATCTCTTGGGGCGCAGGCCAAAGATGTCAGCAAAAGCGGGCGCTCGATGTGCACCTGGGGTTCGGGCATAGCCGCCGGAGCCCAGGAAGCCAAGCTATCTGGCGTCACCCTGTATGGCGCACGGAACAAGTTGCAGAACCGCAAGTTTACCCAACCCTGGATGCGCATGACCGCCATGGGCATTACCGAGCAGACCTATAAAAGCACTTCACGGCTGAAACCGGCCGCCATTAAGCAAACCTATTATGAACAGTGCATAAAACATGAACTAGCACGACGCTGATCAATAAAGGTGCACTCTTCTGACAAATAAACTGGCGCCCTCATAATCATCTGCTATAGCTATCATTCCCTTCGCAACTTGTAAGAGGCAATGGAATGTCAGCCGCCAAGAAGATGAGCGTTGGCCAGTTAACTATGTTGACTGCCGTCAATATGTTGGGCTCCGGCATTGTGCTACTGCCGTCGAAACTGGCCGAAGTCGGCGCCATATCAATTCTCTCCTGGATAGTCACCGCCACAGGCTCACTGGCATTGGCCTATGCCTTTGCCCGATGCGGCATGTTGAGCCGAAAGACCGGCGGAATGGGCGGTTACGCCGAATACACCTTCGGCAAAGCCGGCAACTACTTGACCAACTACACATATGGCCTTTCGCTACTTATTGCCAATGTGGCCATCAGCATTACTGCCGTAGGTTATATACAAGTACTGTTTAATGTGCAGCTTGATTCTATGCAAGTTGGGCTGGCGACCATTGCCTTACTCTGGATTACTACCTTTGCCAACTTCGGCGGCGCGAGGATAACCGGGCGAATTGGTGCGATTACAGTCTGGGGTGTTATTGCCCCGGTGGTACTGGTGTCGACCATCGGCTGGTTCTGGTTCGACAGCAGCATTTATGCCGCAGGCTGGAATCCTCATGACAAGGGCTGGTTCGAGGCCGCTGGCGCTTCGGTGGCCATTACCCTCTGGGCATTTCTAGGTCTGGAATCGGCCTGCGCCAATACCGATGCAGTGGAGAATCCAGAGAAAAACGTGCCCATTGCGGTACTGGGCGGCACGCTGGGCGCGGCGGTGATTTACATCGTCTCCACCAACGTCATCGCAGGCATTGTCGACAACGCCGAACTCGTGACATCCACAGCCCCATTCGGGCTGGTGTTCGCCAAGATGTTCAACCCGATGATCGGCAGCCTGGTCATGGGCCTGATGGTACTGGCCTGCATCGGCTCCTTGCTGGGCTGGCAATTCACGATTGCCCAGGTGTTCAAAAGCTCGGCTGATACGGGTTATTTCATCCCGATCTTCTCCAAAGCCAACAAGGCAGGCACGCCAATCATTGGCATGTTGATCCTGCTGGCGGCACAAACGGCCCTGGGTTTCCTGACAATCAGCCCGGACCTGAGCAAGCAGTTCGACATTCTGGTGAACCTGGCGGTGGTGACCAATCTGGTGCCGTACATCCTGTCCATGGCCGCTTTGCTGACCATGCAGAAAGTCTCCAACGTACCGCCCGGTACGGCCCTGATCACCAATATCGTCGCCACCATCGCCGCCGCTTACAGTTATCTGGCGCTGTACAGCTCCGGCGCCCAGGCGCTGATGCTCGGCGGCGTGGCAACCATTTTCGGTTACACCCTGTTCGGCTTCGTCAACAACCGGCTGATTCGTCTGGAGGCGCTCAATAACAGCGTCCCGGTACAGACCGTCAGCGCCCAGCACCTAAGCGGCGAGCCGGTACCCGTCAACAGCCTGAGTTCCACTGTTCTGGAGGCTAGATCATGAGCGAGAACCGCCATCTGCTCGGCATGCTTGCGTTGTTGGTCAGCAGCGCGCCTGACAAACGCACGGTATTTGGCCGCGCCCTGAATCAACTGCTCGCTGACGTTGAAGAGCGCTCCATCAGCCTGCTGGTCTCGGAAAGCCTGGCCGACGCCAACTCGATTATCCATTCGGACCCCGCCGTGCAGTGCGTGCTGCTCAGCTGGGAGATGGACCGCAGCGACGGCCATGAAGAATGCATCAAGCTGTTGACCAATCTGCGCGAGCGCAATACCCGAGTCCCGGTCTTCCTGATCAGCGACCGCAGCACCGCGTCCACCATTCCACTGGTAGTCATGCAGCACGCCGATGACTTCATCTGGCTGCCCGAAGACACCAGCCGGTTTCTCAGTGGCCGTATTCTGGCGGCCATCGAACGCTATCGTCAGGCCGTTTTGCCACCGATGTTCGGCGCCCTGCTGAAGTTTGCCCGCAGCTATGAATATTCCTGGCATACGCCGGGGCATGCGGGTGGCACAGCCTTTCTGAAAAGCACCGCAGGCAGAGCCTTTTACGAGTTTTTCGGAGAAAACCTGCTGCGCTCGGACCTGTCGATTTCGGTGGGTGAACTGGGTTCGCTGCTGGATCACAGCGGTCCGATTGGCCAGGGTGAACGTTATGCGGCGAAAGTCTTTGGCGCGCACCGGACTTACTACGTGACCAACGGCTCGTCGATGTCCAACCGGGTCATCCTCATGGCCAGCGTGACCCGCAACCAGATCGCCCTGTGCGACCGCAATTGCCACAAATCCGCCGAGCATGCGATGACGCTCTCCGGCGCGATCCCGACCTACCTGGTACCGACCCGCAACCGCTACGGCATCATCGGCCCGATTCTGCCGAAAACCTTGAGCCCGGAAGGCATCAAGGCCGCCATCGCCAACAATCCGCTGGTGCGCGAAGGCATCGACCAGACGCCGATCCACGCCATCATCACCAACTCCACCTATGACGGCCTGACCTACAACGTCACTCGGGTTGAAGAACTGCTGGGGCAAAGTGTCGACCGCCTGCACTTTGACGAAGCCTGGTATGGCTATGCGCGCTTCAATCCGCTGTACCGCGACCGCTTCGCCATGCACGGCAGCCCGGACGATCATGACCCGAGCAAGCCGACGGTGTTCGCGACTCAGTCCACCCATAAACTGTTGGCGGCACTGTCCCAGGCCTCGATGATCCACGTGCGCAATGGCCGCAATCCAATCCCCCACGGGCGCTTCAACGAGTCATACATGATGCATGCCTCGACCTCGCCCAACTACGCGATCATGGCCTCGTGCGACGTCAGCTCGGCGATGATGGAAGCGCCCAGCGGAGAAATTCTGACAGGGGAATCCATCGAAGAAGCCATTGCTTTTCGCCAGGTGATTTCGCGGATGAACAGCGAGATGCGCAAGGGCGACGACTGGTTTTTCTCCTGCTGGCAGCCACCCGTGGTGAGGGTTGATGGGGCTCAGGTGCCGTTTCACGAAGTAGATGCCAACACCCTCAAGACCGAGCCGGATTGCTGGGTGCTGCACCCCAATGAGGTCTGGCACGGGTTTGGCGATATAGAAGAAGGCTACTGCATGCTCGACCCGATCAAGGTCTCGGTGCTCAGCCCCGGCATGGGCGATGACGGGAATCTTCTGGACTTCGGCATCCCGGCCTGCGTGCTCACCGCGTATCTGGGTCGCCAGGGCATCGTGGTAGAGAAAACCACGGACTTCACCATCCTGTTCCTGTTCTCGATCGGCATCACCAAAGGCAAATGGGGCACGCTGGTCAACGCCCTGCTGGACTTCAAGCGCGATTACGACAGCAATCTGGAACTGGAGCTGTGCCTGCCCGATCTGCTGACGGCCAACCAACAGCGCTACGCCGGAATGGGCCTGAAGGATCTGGCCGAAGACATTTTCATCGCCATGAAGAAAAACCGCACCACCGCCACCATGGCCCAGGCCTTCGGCATGTTGCCGCAAGCCGAATACAGCCCGGTGGAAGCTTACGAAAAACTGGTCAGGAATGAAGTCGAGCTGGTCACCCTGGATGAGGCCGCTGGCCGCCTTGTGGCCACCGGCATCGTGCCCTATCCACCAGGGATTCCGCTGCTGATGCCGGGCGAAAACGCAGGGCCTGCGGATGGGCCGCTGTTGGGTTATCTGAAGGCACTTGAGAGCTTTGACACGTCATTTCCCGGCTTCACCCACGATACCCATGGGATTGAAAGCGAGGCCGGGGTTTATCGGTTGCTGGTTTTGAAGTGAGATGCCGCACCTGGCGAAATCCGGTCTCGTGGGACCGGCTTTAGCCGGGAAGAGGTCAGTACATCCGAAACATCATCGTTGGCAGAAATACTGTCTTCCCGGCTAAAGCCGGTCCCACTACAGCGAGGCGTTGGAGGCGCCTAAAGATCAGGCGAACGTCGCACCCCGTGTATTCACAAACAGCGAATACACGGAGTGGCTGCCAGCCATGAACAGACGGTTACCTTCACGGCCGCCGAAGCACAGGTTCGGGCAGCGTTCTGGCAAGGAGATATGCCCGATGGCTTTGCCTTCCGGGTTGAACACCCGCACGCCATCGAGCTTCTCCAGGTCCGCCTTGGGATCGCCATTGCCACCCCAGCCGCACCACAGATTGCCGCTTTCATCGCACTTGATGCCGTCGATACCTGCGTAATCAAGACCCTCGATATGTTTGCGACGCAAGCCCAGAGTACCGTCGTCGTTAACGGCGATGGCCCAGATGATTCGATTGGGCTTGGCCCGCCCTTCAACTACATACAGGATCTTCTCGTCAGGCGAGAAGCACAGGCCGTTCGGCCCGTTCACATCGTCAATGACCCGGCTGACCTTCCCGTTGCCGCCATCGATGCGGTAAACCGCGTGGGGCAATTCCGGCGTGACTTTGTGCCCTTCATAGTTGTTGCCGGTCTGAAACGGAGGGTCGGTAAACCAGATCGAACCGTCGCGCTTGCAGACAATATCGTTAGGTGAATTGAAGGGTTTACCCTCGAAGCTGTCAGCCAGCACGGTAATGCTGCCGTTGTATTCGGTGCGGGTAATCCGCCGACCTTCTTTGCTGGTGGTTGAACCTTCGCAGACCAGCAAACGCCCTTGGCGATCACGGCACAGGCCGTTGGAGAAATTGGACTGCTCGCGGTAGACCGACAAGGCACCGGTGACTTCATCCCAGCGCATGATGCGATTGTTGGGAATGTCGCTGACCAGCAAATAACGCCCATCGCCCACCCAGACCGGCCCTTCCACCCAGCGCAAGCCAGTGGCCAGACGCTCAACGCTGGCGTTGAAGACGCGGAGGTCCAGGAAGCTGTCGTCAAGAATATTGACCAACGGGTCGGGGTAACGCTGACTGAGCGGCTCAGCGCTGGCCAACCGAGGCAACGCAGCACTGCCTAACGCGGCAACACCTGCCGACAGGGCCAGCGAAGTTTTCAGGAATGAGCGGCGGCCGCTGTTGGCGGCCATGTCAGATGGCGATGAATCCATGGTGCATCTCCGTTTATTTTTTATTGGACGGGGATGCTCGTTTTACAGGCTGACAAGTCATCGTACAAGTGTTGATTCAGGGCGTTTGGCCCGCGCCAGACGCCCCCGAATGCTTTTCCCGAAGATCAATAAGGGCTGGCGGTGGGTCGTACGATCAGTTCGCTGACGTCGACATCTGCCGGTTGCTCAACCGCGTAGGCAATTGCACGGGCGATGGCCATGGCCGGGATGGCGATGCTGCGAAATTCGCGCATCAATGCCCTGCCGCCTTCATCGGAAATGCTCTCTGCCAACTCGGACTCGGTGACGCCGGGGGAAATCACGGTCACACGGATGTCACCGCCGACCTCCTGACGCAAGCCTTCGGAAATCGCCCGCACCGCGAACTTGGTGGCGCAATAGACCGCGGCCGTCGGGCTGACGGTATAGGCGCCGATGGACGCGATATTGATGAACTGCCCGGATTTCTGTTGCTGCATGAGCGGCAGGCCAGCGGCGATGCCGTGCAGAACCCCGCGAATGTTGACGTCGATCATCTGGTCCCACTCGGAGACTTTCAATGCGTCGAGTCTGGACAGCGGCATGACCCCGGCGTTATTGACGATCACATCGACCCGCCCGTACTGGCTGACGGCAAAATCGACGAAGGCCTGCATGTCGGTGCGGCTGGTAACGTCCACCGCCTGATACTGCGCGCTACCACCGGCAGCACGAATGTCCTCGCACAGCTGAGCAAGCCGCTCGGTACGACGCGCCCCGAGAACGACCTTCGCGCCCTTCTCTGCCAATAGCCGAGCCGTGGCTTCGCCAATCCCGCTGCTGGCGCCGGTAATGACGATGACTTTGTTGTTGATGCTGGACATGATTTTTATCCTTGTCTGGAGAGCGAGTGATGAGAGATGAACTCAATACCCGTCCAGACTAAGGCGGTGACGCTGCAGTGATTAGTCCGATCCTTCTGAGTGATTGCCTGATCCTGCGCTGCGTGTGACACAACCTCACCGCTCGGCAACATCTAACAGTGGGACCGGCTTTAGTCGGGAAGGCGGCAGTTCTATCGACACCTATGCAGTGGATATACGGGCCTCTTCCCGGCTGAAGCCGGTCCCACGAGGCGCAGTGTCAGAGCTGCCGCCCAACTACATCAATTCTTCGGCGCGTTCTGGGTGCTTTCCGGGGTCTGGATGGTTGGCACGAAGGTTTGAGCTTCTTCGGCCTTGGCTTCTTTGGACTCGGCAGTCGCCTTGTCGGCTTTGGCACTTTCCTTGGCCGCTTCCTGAGCCTTGTCCTCTGCCTTCTCGGCATGGTGCTGGGCTTGCTGGGCCTTGTCTTCGGATTTGCTGTCGCAAGCGGCCAGGCCAATCGTGGAAGCCAGCATCAGACTGTAGGCAAGAGTTTTCAACATCGGGTGTTTCCCTTTCTAAGTTAGTTGGAGGTTCGAGCCGCGAGCTAGAGCCTTAGTTCAACATTCCGCACATCTGTTCAAGCCAGGCACACTAATGGCGGAGTAACATCAAGTAACCCTTTAGAACTAGACAGCTCCGCCGATAGATTCACCTAGACTCGCTGGCCGACTCCGAGGTCATGCGACGCCCACTCCCCGTTCCCCAAGAACAATACTCAGCAGGACGCGCAAATGAGCTGGCTTCACGATGCAAAACTGTCTACCAAACTGATTACTGCCTTTGGCATTTGCGCCTTCATTACCCTGGGCGTGGGTGCGCTGGGTAGCCGAGGCGTTTCGCAGCTGTCTACCAGCCTGAAATCGGTGTTTAGTAACAATCTGCTTTCCGTTGCCAACACGGCTGAGGCCAAAACCAAGGCCGTGGGCCAGACTCGGGATATGTACCGGCTGTACGTCGCCACTACCTCCAACGCGCCACAAAGCGTAAAGGATGAATACCTGGCGTCGATGAAAGCCAACCAGTTGGCTAGCGAAAAGGCGTTCAAGACCTACCGAGCGACGCCGTTGGCCGACGATGAACGTAGCGCGGGTGACCAGATGGAACGCGACTGGCCCGCCTACCAGGCCATCGTGCAACGTTACGTGGCCTTGATGACTGCAGGCGACGTCGAGAACGGCCGGGCTTTGCTGCTGGGGGATCTGCAGAAATCCTATCGTCAGATCATGGATCAACTGACCGTGATGATTGACTCCAACAACCGCCAGATCGGCGAAGGAACCGTGGAAGCGGGGGCAATGGAGTCTTCGGCGAACAACTCGCTGTATACCGGCATCGTCCTGGCGTTTATCGCGGCATTTGGCCTGGGCATGTTTGTCAGCCGCCTGATCAGCCGACCTATCGCGACCGCCGTCATCAGCGCTCAACGCATCGCCAAGGGTGATCTGACTCAGAACATCGTCAGCACCGGGCGCGACGAATCCGGGCAACTGCTCAGCGCGCTAGATGATATGCAAAACAGCCTCAAAGGCACGATCCAGCAGATCGCCAGCGCCTCTGATCAACTGGCTTCGGCGGCTGAAGAGCTTAATGCCGTGACTGAAACCTCCAGTCGCGATCTGGTGCGCCAGAACGACGAAATCCAACAGGCCGCCACGGCGGTGACAGAGATGACCGCTGCGGTGGAAGAAGTGGCGCGCAATGCGGTGTCCACATCCGAAGCGTCCCGGTCCACCAGCCAGGAAGCCAGCAACGGCCGCAACAAGGCTCGGGACGCCGTGACGGCGATCAACAGTGCTACCACTGAAATCGCCGCCTCCACCACCATGGTCGAAGAGCTGGCGGTGCAAGTGCGCGACATCGGCAAGGTGCTGGATGTGATTCGCGGCATCGCTGAACAGACCAACCTGCTGGCGCTCAATGCCGCCATCGAGGCGGCGCGGGCTGGCGAACAAGGCCGTGGTTTTGCCGTGGTTGCTGACGAAGTCCGTGCATTGGCCGCGCGTACCCAGGCTTCCACCGGGGAAATCGAAGGCATGATCAACAGCGTTCAAACCAGCGCCGATCAGGCGGTCAAGGCCATGGGTAAAAGCCAGTCACTGGTCAACGACACCCAGTCCCTGGCTCAGGCTACCGGCCAGGCCCTGGAAGTCATTGCCGATGGCATCTCGCAGATCAATGACCGCAACATGGTGATCGCCAGCGCTTCGGAAGAACAGGCCAATGTCGCCCGGGAAGTGGATCGCAATCTGGTGAACATTCAGGACCTGTCGACCCAGACGGCGGCCGGTGCTCATCAGTCCAATGCGTCCACCCAGGACCTGTCAAATCTGGCGGTGTCCTTTAATACCCTGGTCAGCCGCTTCAAGTTGTAAGGCTGTCGTCCAGATAGCGCGGCCCGAACAGGGCCGCGCTCAGGACTTGCAGACATTCAAAGCTGCCGCCAATTGGCGCACCACTTCAGTCTCGACTTTGCCCTGATCGGCCCCCTCGCTAAATACCGCGCAAGTCGCCGTGGCACCTTCATTCATCCTGCGATACACCGCCACCACACTGCCCGGCCCGCCGCCCGTGTGGCCACTGAGCAACAGACCCTGTTCATCCGGACCCTGCATCAGGCCAAGGGCGTAACCCGGTTTCAGCCAGGGCCGACCAGGGATGGGACCGCCGAGCTCCCGGGCCGTTTGCATCTCGCGCAATAGCGCTGGCGGGAAGATGTGCCCGGCCAGCAAGCCATCAAGCAGCAAGGCGGCGTCGGTCAAGGTGCCGATCAGCAGACCGTGATACACCCAGGCGGGATCGTAGCCAGCGGCTGTACCCATCATCACGTTCTTGAGGTCGTCGGCAGTCCTGGCCAGTCGGACGTCGGTTAAACCCAGAGGGGCCAGCACCCGCTGGATCAGCGCCTGTTCAATCTCCAGCGCCGTCACACTCTGGATCAACCGGGATACGTACAAATAACCGACGTTGGAATAGCCCCAGCCTTCGCCTGGGGTGTAACGCAATCGCCCAGCATCCAGCCGCTCAAGCATCTCGGCAACTGGCCACGGCCGCTGACCCGCAGCGACCGCCGCGTGGTATTCAGCCAGCGCGCCATAGTCGGCCAGCCCGGCTTCGTGGCGCAGCAGTTGCCTGAGTGTGAATGGCCCTTCCTCCATCGGGTCATCCAGCGCAATCAGCCCATCGCGAACCAGCGTCAGGGCGGCAGCGGCCAGTACCGTTTTGGTGAAACTCCACCAGGGGACCAACGTTTGCGGCGGTGCAGGTGACACAGCACGACCATTCAATACAAGCGAGGAAAACATGCTTAACGTCTCTGGGATCCTAAGGGTCGGGATAGTAAAGCACTCGTGCCTACCGGGTCGTGTCTGCGCGAACCTTTAACCTGTAGGAGTGAGCTTGCTCGCGATAAAGTCGGGACGACTTTCCTACTATGGTGAGCCCAGCTGTTTTCACGACTGCTTCGCAGCCGATCGCGAGCAAGCTCACTCCTACAGGGATCGTGTCTGCTGCACGACAGCGCAGCGTCCGGGACGATGGACACGTTCGGACGGAACCGGCCCAGGCCTAAGAAAGGACATCATCGGCCTTTTCTTCACTGTTATCCCAACCCCACGTGCCTGTAAGGTACACCCCTGAGCCCTTCTTCACCCCTTGCTAACTGGAGCAAACATCATGGCAACCGCTTCTGCGAACATCCGTGTGCCGGTATCGGCTGATAAAGTCTGGCAATTGGTCGGCGGTTTTCTTGCCCTGCCGGACTGGCTGCCCTTCATTGCCAGCAGCGAAGCACTTGAAGGCGGCCGGGTGCGCAAACTCACCACTGCGGACGGCGCAGTCATTGTCGAGCGTCTGCAAACCTACGATAACGCCAATCGCACCTACAGCTATTCGATCGATACCGGGCCCTTTCCGGCCACCAATTACCTGGCGACTTTGCAGGTCAGTGCCTCTGGAGATCAGGAAACGGTGATCACCTGGTCCGGCAGCTTTACCCCGGATGGCGTCTCGGATGCTGAAATCGAAGCCCTGTTCCAAGGCCTCTATGATGGCGGGCTAGAGGCGCTGAAGGGCAATTTTTAAGGTTTGAACAGGCACAGTGCAGGCCCGAAGATGAAATCCACCGGGCCTGTGGCTGAACTGACTACGTCTTGAGTCGTCAATATGGGCGCGAGCTTAAATCGCGTTTCGCCGTGCGGGAAGAATCGCGCATCATGGGCGCTGTCAGTTCAAGGAGACATTCATGCGCATCATTCCATCTTTTATGCGTCTTGCCGCCTTGTCGCTGGGATTAGTATTTACCGCCACCGCAGTGGCGTCCGAAGAGTCACAGCTGGTTGAGTCCATCAACAGCTATCGCAATCAGGCCCAGCGCTGCGGCAGCCAGGTCTCTCAGGAATTGCCCCCGCTGAGCACCGATACACGTCTGGTGCTGTCGGCCACCAGCACCGTGGATTTGCAGCAGGCCATGGCGCGGGCCACCTATCCGATGGTTAACGTGCAGGCGATCAGCCTGTCTGGGCCGCGTGATGCCCAGTCCGCCATGCAAACCCTGCAGGAAAGTTTTTGCCAGGTGGTCCTGGACCCGCAGTTCATCGATATCGGTGTCAGCCGCGAAGGCCGGGACTGGCGGATCGTGCTGGCGCGTCCACTGCTGACCGCGCGCCTGGGTGACTGGCAGGCCGAGGGCCAGAAATTGCTGACCATGGTCAACACCGCACGCGGACAGGCTCGCCAATGTGGAGGCCAGCCGTTCAACCCCGCACCGGCGCTGACCTGGAACGCCAGCCTGGCCACCGCATCGGAGGCCCACAGCCGGGCCATGGCCAATAACAATTTCTTCGATCACAAAGACCGCGATGGCCGCACGCCGGGAGATCGGGCTGAACTGGCAGGCTACGTGGCACAGCAGGTCGGCGAAAACATCGCCGCAGGGCAAGACACCGTGCGCAAGGTCGTGGATGGCTGGCTGGCAAGCCCCGGCCATTGCACTAACCTCATGAACCCGGCCTTCCACGAACTGGGCGCCGCCTACGCGGTAGACCCTAAAAGCGATGCGGGGATTTACTGGACGGCGATGTTTGGGGTGCAGTGATACGCAGCAATGCTTTACCTGTGGGACCGGCTTTAGCCGGGAAGATGGCGGTACATTCACCAAATATGTACTGACAGACACGCCGCCTTCCCGGCTAAAGCCGGTCCCACAGATCCATGTTTGCGGTGGCCAAGACTCAACCGCGAATCAACTCCTTGATACGCGACGCCAGCGCTTCCAGAGAAAACGGCTTGGTCAGCACATCGGTCGCACGTTCCAGGTGGCTTTTGTCCAGGACTGCGGTTTCCGCGTAACCGGTGATGAACAGCACCGGCAGTTCCGGCCTGTTGACCCGGGCCGCGTCGGCCATCTGCCGGCCATTGATTCCGCCAGGCAGGCCAACGTCGGTCACCAGCAAATCAATGCGCACGTCTGACTGCAGAATCTGCAACCCGGCCAGGCTGTCCGCCGCCTCAATTGCAACGTAGCCCAGGCTGGCCAGCACCTCGGTGACCAGCATGCGCACGGATGATTCGTCATCCACGATCAGCACGGTCTCACCTTCCCCCGCCAACGGAATATCGCTGATATTCCCTTGAACCATCGGCGCCTCAGCGACCCGACGATGACGAGGCAGGTGCAGACAGACCGTGGTGCCCTGGTTGATCTCGGACCGGATTCTGATCTGCCCGCCGGATTGGCGCGCAAAGCCATAAATCATCGACAGGCCCAAGCCGGTCCCCGCGCCGACCGGCTTGGTGGTGAAAAACGGCTCGAAGGCTCGGGCGATCACCTGGGGACTCATGCCGCAGCCGGTATCGCTGACACAGACCTTCAGGTATTCGCCTGCCGGCAGATCCTGATCCAGCTCACTGCCCTCCTCCAGCCATTCATTGCTGGTTTCGATCACCACGCTCCCACCCGCAGGCATGGCATCCCGAGCGTTGATGCACAGATTGAGCAGGGTATTTTCCAGCTGTGCAGGATCAATCAGCGCCGTCCACAAATCGCTGGCGGCCCGCACCTGAATCTCAATCGAAGGCCCGACCGTGCGGCTGATCAACTCCTCCATGCCCCTGATCAGGCTGTTCACGTCAGTGGGCAATGGCGCCAGGGTCTGACGCCGGGAAAAGGCCAGCAGGCGATGGGTCAAGGAGGCCGCACGTTGTACTGCTCCCTGCGCCACCGTCAGGTAGCGCTCGACGTCTGCGACCCGGCCCTGATTCAGGCGCATCTGCATCAGTTCCAGGCTGCCGGAAATGCCTGCCAGCAAATTATTGAAATCGTGAGCGATGCCGCCGGTCAACTGGCCCACCGCCTCCATTTTCTGCGACTGGCGCAACACATCTTCAATGGCCTCACGTTCGCTGACCGCCTCAAGGATGCGTTGCTCCAGGGTTTGATTGAGTTCCTGGACGGCCGCTTCGGCCTGCTTGCGCGCGGTCACATCAATCGATGACCCGATCAGACCGATTATTTCGCCAGCCTCGTTGCGCAACGGCGACTTGACCGACAGCCAGGTTGCAGCCGAACCATCGGCCAGACGGACTTCCTCTTCAACCTGCTCAACCACGCCAGCCTGCATGATCCGCTGGTCGGTGGCCATGATCACCCGCGCCTGCTCCTTGTCAGCCAGATACTCCAGGTCGGTTTTGCCAATGTAGAACTCTGGCGATTTGCCGATCAGCTCGGTGGTGCCGTGGTTCGCAACCAGCATTCGACCTTCCAGATCCTTGGCGTAGACCACGCCAGGAACGGCTGCCGTAAAGGTGCGCAATAAAGAGGTGATCCGGTCACGCTCGGCTTCGGCGTTGCGCCGGGTTTCGATATCGAGTAATACCCCGAGAAAGCGGCTGGGCTGACCTTCGCCGTCGTATTCGACCCGGCCATTTGCGCGAAACCAGCGATAGTTGCCATCGCGCTGCATGACCCGGTATTCACATTGATAAGAACCACCACGGGCAAGCGCAGCAACGATCTCGGCCTCGACCCGCGCCCGGTCATCAGGGTGAATCGAGGCGGTCATTTTCTCGAGTGGCAAACCTTCGGCCGCCTGCAGCTCAGTGATGCCGAAAGAGACGGCGAAACGCGCATCGCCGATCACATGATTGGCCGGCACATCCCACACCCAGGTGCCGACAATCGCCTCAGCATCCAGCGCCAGCTGCAAGCGCTCGGCTTTATCGCGTAGCGGAAAATCCAGCAATCCGCCATGATCTTTCGACTGGTTATCCTTACTGTCGTCGCTCATCAACCAACCACTGCTGTTCGTAATTCCCTGACCGACCCGGCCGCATGCTGCGGATGTTGCCGATGCGGCCGGGGCATTACAAGCTTTGCGAATGTCGTTGTGGGTGTCTCGAGGTATGGATGCGTATCGCCAAATCGCATTCCGATTGAAATACTTTTTCCGTAAGAGCTGCCGAAGGCTGCGAAGGCGGTGTGTCAGGTACACCGCTTTCGCAGCCCTCGTAACCTCGGTCAGCTCCTACAGGTTCTGTGGTTTTCAGATCCACCGCACAATCTGTAGGAGCTGCCGAAGGCTGCGAATGGCGGTGTGTCAAAATATCGCCTTCGCAGCCTTCGGCAGCTCCTACAGGGCCTTGCTGTGTCTGAATAGACGCCGGTCAACGTTAATCCACCTGCCCAAACACCTGACTCGGCCTTCTCAACGACGGATCGAACGGGTTGATCCGCGCGCTGATCACTGCTGCTTCGCGTTTGAGCAGTTCGACAACGGTGGGCAGGCGGTCCGGGCCGAGGCGGTCGCTGATGGTGGCGACGCTGAGGGCGGCGACCGAGCGGCCTTCGCGGTCGAAGATTGGCACCGCCAGGCCCGCCATCCCCGGCAAGGCTCCGGTGTTGCGGGCGGCGTAGCCCAGGCGGCGGACGTTTTCGACTTCCGAGCGCAGGAAGACTTCGTCGTACAGGTGGAAGTCCTTGAGGCGCGGCAGGTTGTAACGGATCACCGTGTCGCGCTCTTCTTCGGGCAGGTAAGCCAGAATAGCCAGACTGCCCTGCCCCACGCCCAATGCCACGCGGCCGCCGATGTCACCGGTGAAGGTGCGGATCGGATAAGGACCTTCGCTACGGTCCAGGCAGATGGCATCAAAACCGCTGCGGGCCAGCAGAAACAGCGAATCGCCCAACGACGCGGAAAGCCGCAGCATGCTGGGCCGGACGATTTCTCGCAGGTTGCCGGTCTTGCCCGCTTTGGCGGCCAGGGCGAAGAACTCGATGCTCAGCCGATAGCGCTTGCTGCGCTGATCCTGCTCGACCATGCCTTCGTCCATAAGGCTGCGCAGCAGACGGTGGGTGGTGGGTTGCGAGAGGCCGACTTGCTGCGCCAGTTGTGTGACCCGCTCGCCTTCTTCCGGGCAATCCCCCAGACAGCGCAGCACGGCAAACATCCGTGACACCGCACCGACGCCTGTGTCTTTTGGATTTTCATTCCGCTCAGTGGAATTCATATGGTCGTTTACCAATAACTAATTCAATGATCGAAAGAACTGAAAGAAATATACCATTCAGTGAAATTCTCTCTTTCGCCCATCCTAGTCTTCGTCTTAATCTCAGTCCACAGGGCGATTTGAACAAAACCTGGTAGCCGACTCAGATCGAGCACCAACGTCCACAGCAACTGCAAAATTTCATTTCGCATCTGCCCAAACCAACAACGTACTTCTGTGCGTGATCAAAGGTGGAACGCAGCTATGGCTTTTTTGCAGCTTGAAGGTCTCTCCAAACGCTACGGCGCTATCGACGCGGTAGTCGCCACCAACCTGGCGGTGGAGAAAGGCGAATTCGTTTCTCTGCTTGGGCCGTCCGGCTGCGGCAAGACCACTACCCTGCAAATGATTGCCGGCTTCGTTGACGTCAGCGACGGGCGCATCGTGCTCGATGGCCGCGACATCACCCATGCCAAACCCAGCAGCCGCGGCTTGGGGGTGGTGTTCCAGAGTTATGCACTGTTCCCGCACATGAGCGTTGCCGATAACGTCGCCTTTGGCCTGCGCATGCGCAAAGTGCCGGCAGCAGATATTCAGCGCCGCGTGACTACGGTGCTGGAGCTGGTGCGCTTGAGTCAGCATGCCCAACGCTACCCTCGCGAACTGTCCGGCGGGCAACGTCAGCGTGTGGCACTGGCCAGGGCGCTGGTGATCGAGCCGCCGGTGCTGCTGCTCGACGAGCCACTGTCCAACCTCGACGCCAATCTGCGGGAAGAGATGCAATTCGAGATTCGCCGCATCCAGCGCGAAGTTGGCATCACCACCTTGATGGTCACCCACGATCAGGCCGAAGCCCTGTCCATCAGCGACCGCGTGGTGGTCATGCAAGCCGGGCGCATCACTCAGATCGACGAGCCGTACAAACTCTACGAACACCCGCGTACCCGATTCATCTCTGGTTTCGTCGGCAAGGCCAACATGCTGCCAGGGGATCTGGACGGCCAGGGCTGCGCGCAAGTGCGCCAGGTGCCGGGTGACGGCGCGCTGACCTTGAGCCTGCGCCCGGAGAAGATCGATCTGGTGGCCGCTGGCTCCGGACGCCTGCAAGGCAAGGTCATTACCCGTTACTTCCTCGGCAGCCAGTGGCTGTATCGCATCGAAACCGCCATCGGCGAAATCACCGTGGTACGCCGCAATGACGGCGACGCGCCCATGGAAGAAGGCACCGCAGTGGGCATGGACTGGCAGGCCGGGTTGCTGCGGGTGCTGGACGCCGACGAGGTGCATCCATGAGCCTGATGAGTGAAGTGCGGCGCGGCGGTCGCGGCTATCTGTTGTCGGCCCCGGCACTGGTGATGTTCACCTGCCTGCTGCTGGTGCCGCTGGCCTTGACACTGATCCTGTCGTTTAACGTGTTCGACTACGAAGTAGGGGTCAAAAGTGACTCCTATACCCTGGCGAACTATAGCGAGGTGCTGACTGACTCGTACTTCTACGAGATTTTCCTGCGCACCTTCTGGATCAGTGCGCTGGTCACCCTGCTCTGCGTGGTCATCGGTGTGCCCGAGGCTTATATCCTCAGCCGCATGGGCACGCCGTGGCGCTCGATCTTCCTGATTCTGATCCTCACCCCGCTGCTGATTTCCGTGGTGGTGCGGGCCTTTGGCTGGAGTCTGCTGCTGGGTGCAGATGGCCTGATCAATCAGGGCATCCAGGCACTGGGCGGGCAACCGATCAAGATGCTCTACACGCCGTTCGCGGTGATCATCGCGCTGGTCCACGTCATGCTGCCGTTCATGATCATTCCGATCTGGACTTCGCTGCAAAAGCTCGACCCGGCTGCCGAACAGGCCGCGCTGTCTCTGGGCGCGACCCAGGCCAAGGTCATGCGTCTGGTGGTATTGCCGCAGATCATGCCGGGGATGTTGTCCGGCACGCTGATCGTGTTTGGCCTGTCCGCGAGTTCGTTTGCGATCCCGGGTCTGCTGGGCGGTCGTCGTCTGAAGATGGTGGCCACCGTGGTCTACGACCAATACCTCTCCGAATTGAACTGGCCCATGGGCGCGACCATTGCCGTGGCGCTGTTGCTGGTCAATCTGCTGGTCATGCTGTCCTGGAACCGCATGGTCGAAGGCCGCTACAAGAAAACCCTGGGGGAATGAGCCATGTCTAAAAACGGTCCTTTGGCCCTGTCGTTTCACGCCCTGGTGGTGGTGTTCATGATGGCCCCGCTGGTGGTGGTCTGCCTGGTGGCGTTCACGCCGGAGAACACCCTGAGTCTGCCGACTTCAGGCTTTTCCCTGCGCTGGTTCCGGGCGATCTTCGAGCGCGCCGACTTTATCGACTCGTTCTATAACAGCCTGATCCTCGCCTTCGTTGCTGCGTCTCTGGCGACCTTGATTGCTGTGCCTGCTGCGCTGGCGATCACCCGTCATCAGTTTCCCGGCCGCAACTTCCTCAACGGCCTGTTTCTGTCGCCGATCATCATTCCGCACCTGGTGCTGGGTGTGGCCTTGCTGCGGTTGTTTGCCCTGATGGGCGTCAATGGCAGCTTCTTCTGGCTGACTTTGGCCCACGTGGTGATCATCACGCCTTATGTGTTGAGGCTGGTGATTGCAGCGGCCATCGGCATCGACCGTAGCGCGGAACAGGCGGCCGAATCCCTGGGCGCCAGCCGCTTCACGCTGTTCCGGCAGATCACCTTGCCGATGATCTTGCCCGGTGTGGCGGGCGGCTGGTTGCTGGCGTTCATCAACAGCTTCGACGAAGTCACCCTGTCGATTTTCGTCACCTCGCCTTCGACGCAAACCCTGCCGGTGCGCATGTACGTCTACGCCACGGAGTCCATCGATCCGATGATGGCCGCCGTTTCGGCTTTGGTCATTGCCCTGACCGCCGCCACCATGATCGTCCTCGACCGGGTGTATGGCCTGGATCGGGTGCTGGTCGGCAAACATTAATCCGAGGCGGGGAGCGCGAACCTCATGGCACTGTTCAAACGTCTGGTCGAACAAGACCGTCCGGCCCTGGCCTTCACCCTCGATGGCCTGCCCGCCAGCGGCTTGCAGGGCGACACCCTGCTCACGGCGGTACTGACCTGCAGCGAGCACCTGCGCGGCAGTGATTTCAGCGCCGAACCCCGTGCCGGTTTCTGCATGATGGGCGCCTGTCAGGATTGCTGGGTGCGGCTGGGTGACGGCCGCCGGGTGCGCGCCTGCTCGACGCTGCTGGAGCAAGGCCAGGTGGTCAGCCGTGATCCGGGGCGCCAGCTATGACTGCCAATACACACCCTTCAGTGGTGATCGTTGGCGCTGGCCCGGCCGGGATTCGTGCCGCACAGACCTTGCACGCCCATGGCGTCAACGCTTGTCTGGTGGACGAAGGCCTGCGCGGTGGCGGGCAGATTTATCGTCGTCAGCCAGAAAACTTTCGCCGCCAACCCAAGGCGCTGTATGGCTTCGAAGCCAGCAAAGCGACGGCGGTGCATCAGGCCATGGATAAACTGGCGACCAGCATCGACTACCGCCCGCAAACCCTGGTCTGGAATGCTGAAGATCATCGGCTCGATGTGGTGCGTGAAGGCCGAGCCGGGTCCATCGACTACAGCCATCTGATTGTCGCTACGGGCGCCACCGACCGCATCCTGCCGGTGCCGGGCTGGACGCTGCCGGGCGTGTACAGCCTGGGTGCAGCGCAGATTGCCTTGAAGTATCAGGGCTGCGCCATTGGTGAGCGGGTGGTGTTCGCGGGCAGCGGCCCTCTTTTGTATCTGGTGGCTTATCAATACGCCAAGGCCGGGGCCAAGGTGGTGGCGGTGCTGGACAGCGCGCCATTCTCCGCACAATGTCGCGCCCTGCCCGCGCTGTTCGGTCAGCCAATGACCCTGGCCAAAGGTTTGTATTACCGCGCCTGGCTCACGGCCCATGGCATTGCCGTACATCAAGGCGCGACGCTGCAACGGATCGACGGCGAAAAACGCGTGACTGGCGTGCAATGGCAAGCGGGCGGCGAACCACAAACACTCGACGGCGATGCGGTGGCCTTCGCCCATGCCCTGCGCAGCGAAACCCAACTGGCGGACCTGCTCGGCTGTGAATTCCAGTGGAGTCCTCTGAACCGCGCCTGGCTGCCCAACCGCGACAACGCCGGGCGCAGCAGCGTGCCGGGGGTTTATCTGGCAGGCGATGGCGCGGGCATCATGGGTGCCGACGCAGCGGAGATGGCGGGCGAGCTTGCTGCACTGGCCCTGTTGGCAGACAACGGCCTGCCCATCGACGCCGTGCGCAGCGAACACTTACAGCGCAAGCTGGCGGACATCGAGCGTTTTCGCCACGGGCTGGAAACCGCCTTCCCGTTCCCCGAGGAGTGGGCAGAAAAGGTTCCGGATGAAACCATCATCTGCCGCTGCGAAGAAATCAGCGCCGGTGAAATTCGCGCCACGGTCAACGAAGGTCACTGGGAAATCAATCGGGTCAAGGCCATGTGCCGGGTGGGTATGGGCCGCTGTCAGGGACGCATGTGCGGGCTGGCGGCGACCGAAATTGTCGCCCAGTGCAGCGGACGGGAGCTGCAAGGCGTGGGACGCTTGCGTGGTCAGGCACCGATCAAGCCACTGCCGTTCGGTCTGGAGAATCAGCCATGACTCAGGTCATTGAAACCGATGCGCTGATCATCGGCGGCGGCATCGTCGGTGCTTCTGCTGCCCTGGCCCTCGCCTCCAAAGGCCGACGCGTCGCGTTGCTGGAGCGGGACTTCTGCGGTTCGCATTCCAGCGGCGTGAATTATGGCGGCGTGCGGCGTCAGGGTCGGCCATTGAGCCAGTTGCCCTTGTCCCAGCGCGCCCACGCCATCTGGAGCGGGCTGCGGGAACTGATCGGCATCGACGGCGAATACCTGCGCTCCGGCCACCTGAAACTGGCCCGCAGCGAACAGGACATGGACGCCCTGCGCGCCTATGCCGAGGCCAGCCGCGGCTTTGGTCTGGACCTGCAATTGCTCGACCGCGAACAATTGCGCGCGCGTTTTGCCTGGGCTGGTGACGTGGCGGTCGGTGCTTCACTGTGCGCCGACGACGGCCACGCCAACCCGCGCCTGGTGTCCCCAGCGTTTGCTCGGGCTGCCCAACGGGCCGGGGCGCAAATTTTCGAACAGGCCAAAGTGATCGAGGTCAGCCATGACGGTCGGGTGTTTGAAGTGCGGACTGCCAACGGCCTGACCCTTCGCGCGCCCTGGCTGCTCAACTGCGCCGGTGCCTGGGCGGGAACGCTGGCAGCGCAATTCGGCGAGCCGGTGCCCATGGTGTCCGGCCACCCGGCCATGCTGGTCACTGAGCCGCTGCCGATGTTCATGGACGTCAGCACCGGTGTCGAAGGTGGCGGAATCTATGCCCGACAAGTCGCCCGAGGCAACTGTGTGCTGGGCGGCGGTCAGGGCTTTGCGCTGGACCCGAGCAAAGCCCGGCCGGGCCAGGCTGCGGTGCTGGAAATCCTGCGCAATGCCGCCGAGCTTTACCCACCATTGGCAGGCGCGCAGGCGATTCGCACCTGGAGCGGCACCGAAGGTTATCTGCCAGATCGCGAACCGGTACTGGGCCCGAGCATCACGCAGCCGGGCCTGCTGCATGGCTTCGGTTTTGCAGGCTCAGGCTTTCAGATCGGTCCTGCTGCCGGCGAGGCCCTGGCGGAATATGTCTGCACCGGCCAATCCACGATTTCCCTGGATGGGTTTTCCATCCGCCGTTTTCAACAGACTGCCCAAAGCGTTAAAAGCATCAGCCACTGATTCATTCATTGCACACTTTGTTCACCGCATAGAGGAAGGTCGCTTAAATGAAGAACGTAAAACGTATCGCTCTCTCCTGCCTGCCCTTGGCCACCTTGCTGGTCGCCTCTTCAGCCCATGCCGTGCCCACCCTTTACCTGGGCATGAACGGTGGCACCATGGAACGTCTTTATGCCGACCAGGTGCTGCCTGCCTTTGAAAAAGCCAACAACGTCAAAGTCGTGATCGTACCCGGCACCTCTTCGGACATCCTCGCCAAGGTTCAGGCCAGCAAGGACAACCCGCAAATGCACGTGATGTTCCTCGATGACGGCATCATGTATCGCGCGATCTCCATGGGGCTTTGCGACAAGCTGCAACCCAGCCCAGGTCTGGCCGACATGCCGGCCAAAGCCAAGATCAAGGAAGAAGCCGCTGCAGTGAGCCTTGGGGTGACCGGTCTGGCGTACAACACCAACATGTTCAGCGAAAAAGGCTGGGCGGCGCCGACGTCGTGGATGGATCTGGCGGACAAGAAGTTCAAGGAGAAAGTGGTGTTCCAGTCCATGGCCTCTTCTACCTTTGGTCTGCATGGCTTCCTGATGTTCAACCGCATTCAGGGCGGCAGCGAAACCAACGTTGAACCGGGTTTCAAGGCCTGGCCGAAAACCATCGGCCCGAACGTGCTGGAATACATCGCCAGCTCGGCGAAGATCTCGGAGATGGTCCAGACCGGCGAAGCAGCCGTGTTCCCGCTGACCCCGACCCAGGTCACCGCGCTGAAGATCAAAGGCGTGCCGGTGGAATACGCCCCGCCTAAAGAAGGTGGCGTGGTGCTCAACGTGGCCGAGTGCGCCATCGCGAAAAACGATCAGCCGGAGCTGGCGCAGAAACTGGCCGCTTACTTGCTGACTCCGGAAGCTCAGGCGCCTGCACTGGAATTTGGTGACCAGATCCCGTCCAACCCCAAAACCCCGACCACCGAGAAAACCAAAGGCCAGGTCGACGCCATGAACAAATACCTGGAAACCGCCGTGACCATCGATTGGGACCAGGTCAACCAGTTGCGCCCAGAGTGGAATGCGCGCTGGAACCGGACTGTGGAGCGGTAGTTCAAACCGGACCTGTAGGAGCGAATTCATTTGCAAAGGCAATATTGAGGCCGCTAAAGATGCATCGGATGTGTTGGCCTCTTCGCGAGCAAGCTCCCACAGGCGACCGCGTTCACAGTGGGACCGGCTTTAGCCGGGAAGAGGCCAGTACACCCGCCCGAAATTAATTGCCTGAAATGCCGCCTTCCCGTCATCCCTATTCGCCAACAAGTTGGCTCCTACAGGATTGTGGAATCCGTAGGAGCTGCCGAAGGCTGCGAAGGCGGTGTTTCAGGTAAACCCGTTTCGCAGCCTTCGGCAGCTCCTACAGGGATCGGGGTCTTTCAGGGCCACTGTCTCAGCCTTCTTCGCACGCTCCTTGCTTTTCAATACCAAATGTTTCAACTATCCCGCCCTTGAGCAGTCACAACCCTGATTGCTTCGTTTTTTGCGAAGCATTGTTGTGAGAGCCCACGCCGTATGAGTTTCATCCTTTTAATGACGGTTCTCGGCGCGCTGCTGATGATGCTCGCGCTGACGTCTTCCTATTTACGCTGGATGCCGGTCACCACTTCGGCGGTTTGTCTGGCGTTTGGCTTTGCTATCGGCCCCGTGGGGCTGGATGTGCTCAAGCTGGATTTTCGCGAAGCCGCCCACTGGCTGGAGCGGCTCACCGAAGCCGCCGTTCTGTTCTCGCTGTTCAGCACCGGGATCAAATTACGCCTGCCATTAAGCAGCAAAGCCTGGCGCTCGGCCTATTGGCTGGCCGGGCCGGTGATGGTGGCGACCGTCGCGGGCACGGCGTTGGCCGCCCATTACCTGTTTGATCTGTCCTGGGGTATTTCCCTATTGCTGGGGGCAATGCTCTCGCCCACTGATCCGGTCCTGGCGTCACTGGTGCAGGTCAATAACGCTCAGGACTTTGATCGTGTGCGCTTCGGTTTGTCGGGCGAGGCAGGGTTGAACGACGGTACGGCTTTCCCGTTCGTGATCTTCGCCCTGTTATTTCTGACCCACGGCAGTGGCGATCTGGACTGGATCCAGCACTGGGCGCTGAAAAATCTGGCGTGGGGCGTGCCCGCCGGGTTGCTGATCGGCTATGGCATGGGCCGTGGCGTGGGTCATCTGATGATTTATCTGCGCATCAAAAACGCCGACAGCACCACTTCTCCCAATGACTTTCTGGCCCTGGCCTTGATTGCGGTGTCGTATGTGGTCGCCGATACCGTGGGGGCCTTTGGCTTTCTGTCGGTGTTTGCCGCCGGCCTGGGATTACGTCAGGCCGAAGCGCAGATCACTCAGTCGGAGGTGCCCGCCGAGCACCTGGCTCAGCCGGTCATCGGCCACTTGAGCGGTAACGTCGAGCGCGCGACGGTGGCCGAAGAACAGGACCTGAGCGAATCCCAACTCGCAGCCGGGGTCATGATGGGTGACATGCTTGCGTTCAGCAGCCTGGTGGAACGCTCAATGGAGGTGTTGCTGATCACTTTGCTCGGCGCCTCATTGGCGTTGTACTGGGATTGGCGCGCGATTGGTCTGGGGCTGGCGCTATTTTGTGTCATCCGGCCCGTGGCGGTCTGGCTGCTGGTGAGCCGCAATCTGTTGAGTCGCCCACAAAAAGCCTTGGTGGGCTGGTTCGGAATTCGCGGCATCGGCACCCTGTTTTACCTGTGCTTCGCCCTGGGCCATGGGCTTCCCGAAGACGTGAAGCAAGTCAGCATCGGCATGACGCTATCGGTGGTTGCGCTGAGTATTCTGCTGCACGGGGTCAGCATTCAGCCGTTGCTGGAGTGGTACGAACGCAGCATCAGCAAAGGTCATCGAAATCCGTAACAATCGAACGCTTACATTCATTTGTATGTATTTTTGGATACGTCTGAACCAATTGACAGTGGCACAGCCCAATCTTTAACGACGTAGTTTTGCACCCAGCAAAACCCTTTGCGCTTCTACGTTTTTCGGTCATCAAAGGGCCGGCGTTTTGCGGTAATCGCCCCACAAGCAGATATTAAACATGCGCATTCTCCTGGTAGAAGACGATCCCATCCTGGCCCTGCTGGCGGCTGCGACCCTGGCTGAACATCACGAAGTGATCGGCCCGGCCCATGACGTCACTCATGCGCTGCAACTGGCCGCTGACCAACAGGCAGACATCGCGTTCGTCGACATCAATCTGGCTGGCCATGATGAAGGCATCGCCCTAGCGCGCGCCCTGATGGCCCGCCACGGTATGACGTCGATGTTTGTCAGTGGCCAGGTTATTTCCGCCCATGCCAACACCGACGCAGCGCTGGGCCTGTTACGCAAACCTTATGCGCCGGAAGATCTGACCCATTGCGCACAGGTTGCTCAGGCATTGCTTGACGGCCAGGAGTTCTCGACGTTGCCGACCTGTGGGGCACTGGAAATATTCACGACAAACCCGCGATTGCCTATGGATAGTGCGCATGAAGCTGGAAAGTGATTCTCTGGCTGATCCGGCGACGCTGGGCGAACTTGAGTTCAGAGAGCTGGCCGACCACGCCCCGGTGATGATCTGGCGTGCCAGAGTCGACAGGCATTGCGATTGGTTCAACAAGCCCTGGACTGACTTCACCGGCAAAACCCAACAGCAGTTGATCGGCTATGGCTGGATGGACGATGTCCATGCCGAAGACCTCAAAATCTGCGTCGACGGCTACCATGAGGCGTTCGATAGTCGCACCCCTTTCACCCTGCCTTATCGGGTCCGCCGCCACGACGGCGAATACCGCTGGCTGCTGGACAATGGTGCGCCGTTCTATCGCAACGGCGAGTTTGCCGGTTACTTCGGCAGCTGCATCGATATCACCGAACAACGCAGGCTTGAAGACCATCAACAGGTGTTGCTCGCCGAGCTCAATCATCGGGTCAAGAACAACCTGCAATTGATCATCAGCCTGCTGCAACTGTCCAAAATGCGTGCCCGGGGCGATGAAGCCAAGACTCTCATGCAATCGGCCATTACCCGAGTGGTTGGGGTGGGCGCCGTGCAGGACGAACTGCATCGTTATGGCAAAGGTCAGGTTGACCTGGCCGAATTTCTGCCCAGCCTGGCCCGAGGAGTGATCAACGCCCAGCACAGCCGGACCATGACCCTGCGCAGCGAAACCCAGTCGGTGCATGTCTCATTCCAGACGGCCTCCACTCTGGGCCTGATTCTCAACGAGCTGCTGGACAACGCCATCAAGCATGGCAATAGCAACCGTATCGAATTGCAGTTGGTCAATCTGGACAGCCATACCGCCCAGATCAGCGTTATAGACCAGGGTGCAGGTTTCAGCGCTGAAATCCTGACCGGTTTTGGCAGCAATGGCCGTTCCCCGGTCATCAGCCTGACCGACGCCCTGTGCAAGCGTTGCGGCGCAAACGTGCTGCGCGACAATATCGCGGCCAGTGAAGGCGGCGGTGCGCGGGTCAGGCTGACGTTCGGCCTCAATGGCTGATATCGGCGTAGATCGGCAATCGAGCCGGTCGATGAGCCTATTGTTACAAGCGATTGGACCGTGACATTTGCACTCGGTTAATTTGACGGATGAATCAGCCTTTGCCGATTAGCGCGTGACATCGGCGGCCAGCTCGCCGACAGTAAGCAACTTGCCTTTGATCGTGGTGCTACGAGGCTGATTGGAGAATGTGTTGAGAAGGTGGAAATGTCTGACCGAATTCTGATGGACGGCTTTGCGCGCAAGGTGGATTACCTGCGGATGTCTGTGACTGATCGTTGCGATTTCCGTTGCGTGTACTGCATGGCTGAAGAAATGACGTTTCTGCCCCGGCAACAGATCCTGTCTCTGGAAGAAATCTTTCAGGTCGCCGAACAGTTTGTCGCTTTGGGCACGAAGAAAATTCGTCTGACCGGTGGCGAGCCGCTGGTGCGTTCCGGCATTGTCGGCCTCTGCCAACAGATCGCCGCCCTGCCCGGCCTGCGCGAATTGTGCATGACCACCAATGGCTCACAGCTGGAGAAACTCGCCCAGCCGCTGTTTGACGCCGGAGTTTCGCGCCTCAACATCAGCTTGGACAGCCTCGACCCTGCGCGCTTCAAGGAAATGACCCGTACGGGCGATCTCAGTAAGGTCATCGCCGGGATTGACGCGGCCAATGCGGCGGGCTTTGTCCACACCAAGCTCAACTGCGTGGTGATGCAAGGCCGCAATGATCACGAGATCAACGACCTGGTGGCCTTCGCCATCGACCGCAAGCTGGATATTTCCTTCATCGAAGAAATGCCGCTGGGCGTGATCAGCGATCACAGCCGTGCCGAGTCGTTCTACTCCAGCGATCAAGTGCGCGAGCGCATCGCCGAGCGCTACACCCTGATCCACTCCACCGAATCCACCCAGGGCCCTTCCCGGTACTGGCGTGTGGCAGAAGCGCCGGACATCCGCATCGGCTTTATCTCGCCTCACAGCCATAACTTCTGCGCGACCTGCAACCGGGTGCGCCTGACCGTCGAAGGCCGCCTGCTGCTGTGCCTGGGCAACGAGCACTCCGCAGACCTCAAAGCGGTATTGCGAGCCAACCCCGGCCAACCGGAAAAACTCGAAAAAGCCATCATCGACGCCATGCAGCTTAAACCCTGGAGCCATAATTTCAGCGTCAACGATGAGGTGCAGGTGGTGCGGTTCATGAATATGACGGGTGGGTAAAACCCGCCCCACCTGTGGGAGCGGTGCTTGCCCGCGATAAGGTTTCGGTGATCTAACATGAAGCCGCGGTGTCCTTATCGCGGGCAAGCACCGCTCCCACAGGTTACATACCTACCGATCCAGAGCTCACCCCTCCCGCACCATCCCTTCGAACGCTTCTTCAATCAGGCTGACATTGCCCGGTCGCACCAGACGGCCTAGCTCGACGCCATCGCGCATGAAGATCAGCGTCGGCCACAACTTGACTCGAAACGAACGCCCCAGCCGTCGGCCGCTGCCGTCCTCGATTTTCAGGTGGCGAACGTTCGGATAATCCTTCAAAACCGTGTTCACCAGCGGCTCCGCAGCTTTGCAGTGGCCGCACCAGTCAGTGCCAAACTGGATCAGCGTGGCACCGGGCAAAGCATCGACTTCAGCGCGAGTCGGGGCGGTTGTGGCGTAGGGTTGGGTGGTCATTGGAGCCTCGTTGTGAACGCTGTTCATGTAGGGGCAGTTTATCTGTGGGAGCGAGCTTGCTCGCGAAGAAACTGGTACATCCGAATATATTTCTGTGGGCAGGAACATTGCCTTCGCGAGCAAGCTCGCTCCCACGGGTTCAATGTGCTTGCTAAACCACCATCCCATCCCTGCCAACCACCACCCGCTCTGGCAATTCATGCCGGTGCTCCATCAACCACGCATCCAGGCTGTGGCCGATGTGGGTCAGCACTGCTTTGGCCGGTTGCAGTTGCTCAATGGATAGCAAGGCAAGATTAAGGTCATTGTGGTTACGAGGTGCCTGGGGTTGCGGCGGCATCGAGCAGTCGAGCACCAGCACATCCAGTGGCTCGCGTTGCAGATATTCCCGGGTCGCATCAGGCAAACCGACGGTGTCAGTCAGGTAGGCGATGCGCCTGCCCTGACCTTCAAACCTGCCCTGACCTTCAACTAAATACCCCAGCGTCGGTTTGGAATGCACCAGCGGCAAGGCGGTAACTCGCAGCGTGCCAAAATCACGAGTCTCGAAAACGCTGAACGGCTGGCTGAAATCGAGAATCCCCGGATGTTTGTACAGATCCGACAAACCCTCGGGATCCACCGGACCATGCACCGGGATCACCAGCCCTTGCCCCCAACGCAGATGCAGCAGGCCCTGGGCATGATCGGCGTGGTAATGGGTTTGCAGGATGCCGCTCAGGCTGCGCGGCGGAAAACGCTCGGTGAGATCGGTCAGGCCGCTGTCGATCAACCAGCGCTGATCATCACACTCGATCAGCGCGCTGCACGGCAAACGCCGCAAGCGCGGGTCAAGCAATGCCGCCACGCAGGCCGTGCACTGGCAGCCATACACCGGCACTTGTCGGGCATCGGCAGTGCCAAGCAAGGTCAGGCGCATGCGGGTTCATTGGCAATGCGCTGCAATAACCGCTCGGCGGTTTGCCCCAGCGCCCCGGAGTTGTCCAACACGAACAGCGCCGGATCACTGGCCAGCAGTTCAACGGCAAACCGCGAATTGCGTTGCAGACGGGCTTCGATGTCGGCCACCGACTCCCGCCCCCGGGCCAGCAAACGTTCACGCAAGGTGCTGTCGTTGACGGTCAGCAACACCGCCAGCAAATCCGGATAGTGTTGCCGTGCCTCAGGCAAATGCCCACGGGAGCCATTGACCAACACGTCATGCCCTTCGGCCAGCCAGGTATCGATTTCCACGGGGATGCCGTAATACAGGCCGTTGGCCTGCCAGCTCAGGGCAAATTCCCCCTGAGCCTGCATGGCGAGGAATTGCTCGACGCTGACCGCCTGGGCCGCTTCGCCCACTGCTTCAGCCGAACGGGTGATGACCCGCCGCACCACCCTGCAGCCGCGCCGGTTCAGTTCTTCACGGGCCGCATCCAGCAGGCTGTCCTTGCCGGAACCGGACGGCCCGATGAGATAGATCAACCTGCCTGCCATCAATACACCCTCTTGCCTTGCCGCCAGACCTGCTGGATGACCGGCACAATGACCGACATCGCACCCTGCGCCCGAACCTGGACCAGATCGGCACGCAGCCCGACCCGAATTTCACCGCGATCCTCCAGCCCCGCCGCAACCGCTGGAGCTAGAGTGACCATCGCCACCGTTTGCGGCAGCGTGCAATGTTCGTCCTGCCAGGCCAGCGTGAACGCCGCCTGCAAAAGACTGGCGGGATAATAATCGCTGGAGAGAATATCCAGTAGCCCTTGTCTGGCCAGATCCGCCGCCGCCACATTGCCGGAGTGGGAACCGCCACGCACGACATTGGGCGCCCCCATCAATACGCTCATGCCTAACCGCCGGCAAGCCTGCGCTGCCTCGCGGGTGGTGGGGAATTCGGCGATGCTCATGCCGTAACCCGCCGATTCCTCGACGTGGGCTACCGTGGCGTCGTCATGGCTGGCCACCGACAAGCCCCGCGCCAGGCAGTCCTGGACGATCGCCTGGCGATAGCGGTCGCTGTATTCACGGGAGTTGGCCACCTGCTCGACGATGAACTCATCCATCTGCGCCGTCGTCAGGTGGTATTTGCCCATGTAGTACTCGCGGTACTTGGATTCCAGGGCGAACTGGCGCTGGCCCGGCGAGTGGTCCATCACCGACACCAACTGCACCAGCGGCTGCTCCACCAGATCCCGGAACACGCTCAAGGTGTCCGGGTGGCAGACTTCGCAGCGCAAATGCAGACGATGCTCGGCGCGGGTCAAGCCCGCTGCATTGGCACTGGCGATGGCTTCGAGCATCGCCGGCAGTTGCTGCATGCGCTTGCCCTTGGGGTTGACGTCGCCGATGGACAGCGCGTCGAACACCGTGGTGATCCCGGACGAGATGATCTGCGCATCATGGCTGAGCACCGCCGAAGCCGATGGCCAGTCCACGCCGGGACGTGGCGAGAGGTGTTTTTCCAGATTGTCGGTGTGCAGTTCCACCAGACCCGGCAGCAGATAATCGCCCTGCATATCCAGCGCCCGAGGCAGTTGGCTGCGGCCTTCCTGCACCTCGGCAATCAGCCCGTCGCGCACTACCACTGTGCCGTTGAACACACGGTCAGCGATGACCACTTGGGCATTGGTCAAGATCTGTTCGGTCAGCATTGCAGCAACTCCTTGGCGGTGAAGTCCAACGGGGTCATGTCGAGAAAACGATCAGCCACGGCTTCCCGGGCAGCGCGGTCGTGGAAAATGCCGATAAGTGCCGCACCTGCGCTTTTCGCTTCGTTCATCAGTTCCAGCACCACCTGACGATTGCGCTCGTCCAGTGATGCGGTGGGCTCGTCCAACAGCAGCACCGGCCAGGGCACCATGAAGCCCCGAGCGATATTGATGCGCTGTTGTTCGCCACCGGAGAAGGTGCCCGGCGCCAGTTGCCACAGGCGTTGCGGGATGTTCAGCCGCGTGAGCAAATCTTCAGCACGGGCCTTGGCATCGGCTTTCGACCATCCCCGCGCCAAGGCTGGCTCCATCACCACATCCAGGCTGGACACCCGAGGGATGACCCGCAAAAACTGGCTGACATAGCCCAGGGTCTGACGGCGCACGTCCAGCACCTCGCGAGGTTCAGCCCCCACCAGTTCCAGCGCCTGGCCGTTGTGCTGCACGCGAATGCTGCCGCCCGCCGGTAGGTAATTGCCGTACAAAGTGCGCAGCAACGTGCTCTTGCCCGCCCCGGAATCCCCGTGCAGCACCAGGCATTCGCCGCTGCGCACCTTGAAGTTCAGGCCGCGCAGCACGTTCAACACCACGCCGTTCTGCTGATGCAGGGTGAAGGTTTTCGAGAGGTCGCGGACCTCGATCAGCGTATTCATCGGACATCCTCCAAAAGACGAATCACGATTGCAGGACCGACGACACCAGCAGCTGCGAGTACGGGTGCTGCGGGTCGTCGAGGATTTGATCGGTCAGGCCGGTTTCCACTATTCGCGAGCGACGCATGACGATCAGGCGATCGGCCAATAGCCGGGCGACGGCCAGATCGTGGGTGACGATCACCACCGCCAGATCCAGTTCACGCACCAGGCCGCGCAGCAGGTCCAACAGGCGCGCCTGCACCGAGACGTCCAGCCCGCCGGTGGGCTCGTCCATGAACACCAGTCGCGGACTGGACACCAGATTGCGGGCGATCTGCAGACGTTGCTGCATGCCGCCGGAGAAGGTTCGCGGCAGGTCATCGATGCGCAGCGGATCGATCTCGACCTGGGTCAGCCAGTCGATCCCCGCGCCACGCAGTTGCTGGTAATTGCGCACGCCCTGGGCCATCAGCCGCTCACCGATATTGGCTCCGGCGGACACCCCCATGCGCAGGCCATCACGGGGGTTCTGCTCGACGAAGCCCCATTCGGTGCGCAGCAGCGTGCGGCGTTCGGCTTCGCTGGCGCTGTACAGGTCCAGCACCCGACCGTCCTTGCCTCGGTAGTCGATGCCGCCCCGGTCTGGTGGGCAGCGACCACTGAGCAGGGAAAGCAGGGTTGACTTGCCTGAGCCGGATTCGCCGACGATGCCCAGCACCTCCCCCGGATACAGCTCGAAATTCACGCCCTGACAGCCAGTGTCCGGGCCATAGAGACGGGTCAGATCGCGGACGTTGAGCAGCGGCTGGGCCGTGTCCGGCAGCGTGCTGCTGTCATTGATGGCGCGTGCGCTGATCATTGGCCCGCCTCCTGTTGCTGGACATGTTGCTGGCTTTGTTGCTGGGCCTGTTGCTGAATAAGGCGCTGAGCGCAGTAATCGGTGTCGGAACAGACAAAGCTCTGGGTACCCGAATCGTCGAGAATGAGTTCATCCAGATAGGAATCGCTGCTGCCGCAGATAGCACAGTTGTGTTCCCAACTCTGGATCTGGAACGGGTGATCTTCAAAATCCAGACTCGTCACCCGAGTGAACGGCGGCACGGCATACAGACGCTTTTCCCGCCCTGCGCCAAACAGCATCAAGGCCGGGCTCATGTCGAGTTTTGGGTTATCGAATTTGGGGATCGGCGACGGGTCCATCACATAACGCTCGTCGACCATCACCGGGTAGGCGTAGCTGGTGGCGATGTGGCCGAAGGTAGCGATGTCTTCGTACAGTTTGACGTGCATCACCCCGTAATCATTGAGGGCGTGCATGGTTCGGGTTTCGGTTTCCGAGGGCTCGATAAAGCGCAGCGGCTCGGGAATCGGCACCTGATAGACCAGAATCTGATCGGCGCTCAAGGGTGTTTCCGGAATCCGGTGGCGGGTCTGGATCACGGTCGCTTCGGGAGTACGTTCGGTGGTGGCGACCCCGGCGGTGCGGGCGAAAAAGCGGCGGATCGACACCGCATTGGTGGTGTCGTCTGCGCCCTGGTCAATCACCTTGAGCACATCTTCAGCCCCGAGAATCGCGGCTGTCAGTTGCATGCCACCGGTACCCCAGCCATAGGGCAGCGGCATTTCCCGCCCACCAAACGGCACCTGATAACCGGGGATCGCCACGGCCTTGAGCAAGGCGCGGCGGATCATGCGTTTGGTCTGCTCGTCCAGATAAGCGAAGTTGTAGGCTTCGTCGCGTTGCGGGTGCGCCTGCTGATAGGCATTCATGGCTTGGGCTCCTTTTGGGCAGGTGCGCGCAGCTTGCGGATCAGTTCCAGCTCGGACTGGAAGTCGACGTAGTGCGGCAATTTCAGGTGAGAAACGAAACCGGCCGCCTCGACGTTGTCGCAGTGGGCGAGGACGAACTCTTCCTGCTGCGCCGGGGACTGGATTTCTTCGTTGAATTCCTCCGCCCGCAGCGAGCGATCCACCAGCGCCATGGCCATGGCCTTGCGCTCGGCATGACCAAACGCCAGGCCGTAACCGCGGGTGAACTGCGCGGGTTCCGAGCCCGAGCCGACAAACTGGTTGATCATTTCGCACTCGGTCACTTCGATGGCGCCAATGGCAATCGGGAAGCCCAGCTCCTCCGGCTCGATCCAGACCTCGACTTCGCCGATGCGGATTTCCCCGGCAAACGGGTGATTGCGGCCGTAGCCGCGCTGGGTCGAATAACTCAAGGCCAGCAGGAAACCTTCGTCGCCACGGGCCAGTGCCTGCAAGCGCTGGGCACGGCTGGCCGGGTATTCCAGCGGGTCGCGGGTGATGTCGGGCACCGGTTCGTCGCTGTCGGTCTCGTTCTTGATCAGACCTTCTTTGGCCAGCAGCCCCAACACCCGCGGGCACGGTTCGACCGTTGCTTTGGCCTGGGCTTGCGGCCCCGGGTATTGACCGTCGGCCAGCAGACTGAAATCCAGCAGCCGGTGGGTGTAGTCGAAGGTCGGGCCCAGCAGTTGCCCGCCGGGGAGGTCTTTGAAGGTCGCGGAGAGTCGGCGGTTGAGCTGCATGTCCGAAGTATCAATCGGCACGCTGGGGCTGAAGCGCGGCAAAGTGGTGCGGTAGGCGCGCAGCAGGAATATCGCTTCGATCATGTCCCCCGCCGCCTGCTTGATCGCCAGCGCGGCCAGCTGTTCGTCGTACAGCGAGCCTTCGGTCATGACCCGCGCGACTGCCAGTGGCAGTTGTTGGCGGATCTGCTCGACATCCAGTTCAGCGACGGAAGTATCGCCCCGGCGTTTTTTCGCCAGCAGGCGGTGGGCGTTATCGATGGCCTGTTCGCCACCCTTCACGGCGACGTACATCAGGCACGCTCCTGCACGTTGTGTGCGACACGGGTGCTGCGCGGCAGGCCCAGCAGGTCGTTGCCCGCCAGGAAGAACACGTCCAGACCACGGGGGAAATCGTTGTGAGCTTCGCGTTCGCGCCAGAAGCCATCAGTCAATGGCAACGCGACTCTGTTTTCGCTTTCAATGCCCGGCCCGCGCCAGCTTAACGATGGGCCGCCGCCCAGGCTCGGCAACTGAATCAGCAAGGTGCAGGACTGGTCCGGGTAGCGGTCATTGCCCAGATCAAAACCGCCCAGATCATCCAGCTGGCTCTGGTCGAGCAAGGCGAAGCGTGCGTGCTGACGCTCGGTGACAATCGGGCAGCCGCAATGGAAGGCCAGGTTGGCGCGAATCGCCGGGGTGTCGAAGGCTGCAGACAGCCACAGCGGCGTGTCGATATCCAGCAATGCCAGGCACAGCGCGTGGCTGGCCGCATCCAGACCGGCCAGCGCCGGTGGACGTTGCGCGGCTTGCAGGGTGTGCATCACGCCGGGGCCCGCCAAGGCCTTGAGGGCGGCGCGGAAACTGCGTTGGGCGTCGAGTACCGGATCGGCAAATGCCGGTTGCAAAAGCGCTGCGTTCATCAGTCTTCTCCTCGGACCAGGGTAAAGAACTCAACCTTGCTGGCGGCCGTCGCCGCATCCTGTTCGGCGCGACGCAGGGCCTGGGCCTGGGCCAGCGGTTCGATCAGGGTGTTGAGCCAGTGAGTCTGTTGCGGGCCTTGCAGATGCGCGTCGGCCAGGGCCGCCAGTTCGGAGCGGGGTTTGTCGCGGCCAGCCAGATAGCTGTAGCCGGTGCGCCCGTCAGCCAGGCGCACCACGCAGCGGGTAACGGTCATTTCACCGACGTTGAACGGCGCGCCAGTGCCGCCCATCCGCCCGCGCACCAGGGTCATGCCGATTTCCGGAGCGCGGATCAGCTGGTATTCGGCATCTCGCAGGGCCGATTCGTGGCGGTTCAACTCGTCACCCACGGCGCGGGCGAGCACGCCGATCCAGCGTTGGCGGGTGGTAATGGCAGGGTCTGTTGCGGGTTTCATGGGAGGCATCTCCATCAGACGATGAACTGATACTGGAAACGATCGGAGCGGCTGGTGGAGCGGGACAACTCCACCGGATTGCCGCTGCTGTCGCGGGAAACGGTGAGCACCGTGAGCACGGGCAAGTGGCGCGGCATCATCAACAGATCCGCCTCTTCCCGACTGGGCAGACGCGCACCCACCAGGCTCAAGGTGCGGGTCAACGGCAGGTCGCGCTCGGCCAGGAATTGACGTAACGAACCGCGTCTGTAGCTGGCCAACAGTTCACTGCGCGTGGCGCAAAAGCGGTGGCGGATCAGGCTCACCGGATGGCCGTCGAGTTTGCGCAGGGTGTGCAGCTCGATCAGCTCGGCGAATTCATCGAGCTGCAGATGTTCGGCGTCTTCGGCACTGGCCGGGCATTGCCGACGCTGCAGCAGCAAGGCTTCGACACCAATGCCCTGAGCCGAGAGCGACTGGCTGTAGGCGCTATCAGCCTGCATCGGGTAAATCAACGGCCGCTCCAACACCTGCGTGCCCTTGCCCTGACGGCGTAACACGCTGCCTTCGCGAACCAGCTCATCAATGGCACGGCGCACGGTGTGGCGATTGACCTCGAAGCGCGCTGCCAGCTGAACTTCGGCTGGCATGTAGTCGCCAGCGGTGTAACTGCCAAGCTCCCTACGCAGGATATTGGCCAGTTCCTGATACACCGGCTCGGTGGGATGTCTAGACATGTCCATAGCTAAAAAACACCTTTTTAATCACCAACACGTAACTTCCTGGTGGAACCGAATCCTGTGGGAGCGAGGCTTGCCCGCGATAATTTGCAAACCCAATCGCGGGCAAGCACCGCTCCCACAGATCTCGGATGTCTGGAGATCTCATCTAAATAAACTGCTTACGCAACCGCTGAGAAACGATGTCGATGCAGCTCACCACCAGGATGATCACCAGCAACACCGCGCAGGTCTGGGTGAACTGGAAGGCGCGGATGTTTTCCCAGAGGATCACGCCGATCCCGCCCGCGCCGACCATGCCCACCACCGTGGCCGAGCGCACGTTGGATTCGAAGCGGTACAACGCGTAGGAAATCCACAGCGGCATGACTTGCGGGATCACCCCATAGATGACTTCCTGCAATGCGCTGGCACCTGTGGCACGCACGCCTTCCACCGGGCCGGGATCGATGGCTTCCACCGCCTCGGCGAACAATTTGGCCAGCACGCCGGTGGTGCTGATCCACAGCGCCAGTACCCCGGCAAACGGCCCAAGCCCCACGGCCACCACGAACAACATGGCAAACACCATTTCGTTGATCGAGCGAAACGAATCCATGACCCGGCGCAACGGCTGATGAATCCACCAGGGGGTGATGTTGTCGGCGCACAGGATGCCCAGCGGCACCGAGCAGACAATCGCCAGCACCGTGCCCCACAGCGCGATCTGCACGGTGACGATCATTTCCTTGAGGTACGAGCGCCACTCGTGGAAGTCCGGCGGGAAGAAGTCGGCGGCAAAAGTCGCCATGTTCGCCGAGTCCCGGTAAAGCGCCAGCGGGTTCATCTCGGCGCCGTGCCAGGCCCAGGCGAGCATGGCCAGAAACAGGCCCCGGCCCAGATACTGCGGCCAACTGCGCTTGCCGACTGCCTGGACATAGGCCGCGTGGGTGGTAGTGCTGGTCATAGTCGAATCCTGTTCAGCGGAAGTTGGGCGCGCATCATCTGCGCGCCCTGCTCAATCAACCGGCGCTGGCCGGATTCTTCTTCTCAAGCTCGGTCAGGCGTTCCTGCAACTTGCTCAAGCCGGCGTCGATATCTTTCAGACGCTTGGCCTTCTCGTCGGCACTGAGGCTGGTGCTGGCCAGGGTTTCGGTGCGCTGTTTGAACAGGTCCAGCTGACGAATCGGCAACAGTTGGTCGTCGCTGGACTTGAGGAACTTGCCCAGTTGCATGCCTTTGAGCACGGCTTTTTCTTCGTCTGTGTTGCCGTAGCTGGCGAAGAATTCACGAATCTTGTTTTTGTTCTCGTCCGACAGCGCCTTGCTCCAGACCATCGGGTCGGAAGGAATCAGGGGCGACTTCCAGATCACCTTGATCTTGGCGGCCATGTCCGGCTGGGTGACTTCCAGACGGTCCCAGCTTTCGGTGTTGAAGGTCGCGACATCCAGCTGGCCTTTGGCAACGCTGAGGGCGTTGACTTCATGGCTGGAGTTCAAAGTGCGCTTGAACGCGGTGGCAGCGTCCACGTTGTTCTTGGCGAACACGTAGTAGCCCGGCACCAGATAACCCGAAGTGGAGTTTGGATCGCCGTTACCGAAGGTCAGGGTCTTGGCGTTCTTGAGCATGTCTTCGACGGAATTGATCGGGCTGTCCTTGCGGGCAATGATCACGCTCCAGTAACCCGGCGCACCGTTGGCGGCGGAGGTCTGGGCGAAGATTTCGCCATTGGAACGGTCCACGGCTTCCATGGCCGCCTTATTGCCCAGCCAGGCCACGTCGACCTTGTTGAAGCGCATGCCCTGAATCAGCCCGGCGTAGTCGGAGGCGAAAGTGGCGTTGATTTTCAGGCCAGTCTTCTTGCCCATGTCATCCAGAAACGGCTGCCAGATGCTTTTCAGGTTCTGCGAGGATTCGGTAGACATGATGCCGAAGTTGATGACTTTCTCTTCAGCGTGGGACGCGCCCACCAGGCAACTGCTCAACAAGGCGGCAGACGCAACGAAGCGACCGATACGGTTCAACATGGAAGCACTCCTGAGTAAGGTTTGGCGGTTGTTTTTAGTGCTGGGAATCAGCTACGGGCCAGCACCAGACGCGGGGTTTCGCGACTGCGCCGGCCTTCATCGGAAATCATCAGACTGGTGTCCACGTCAGCCCCATAAAGGTCGTTGAGGAACTGGCTGCTGAGGTTCTGTGCATCGCCATCGAAATAAATACGCCCGCCCTTGAGGGCCACGGCGCGCGGGCAATAGCGCACGGCGTAATCGACTTGATGCAGGGTGACGACAATGGTCTTGCCGTCGGTGCGGTTGATGTCGGCGAGGATTTCCATGACCTTGCGGGCGGACTCGGGGTCCAGGGAGGCAATGGGTTCATCCGCCAGGATCACTTCGGCGCGCTGGGTCAGTGCCCGGGCAATCGCCACCCGCTGCTGCTGTCCGCCAGAAAGCGTCGAAGCCCGTTGCCCGGCCAGATCAACCAGCCCGACCCGATCCAGCGACTGCAAGGCACGCTGTTTTTCTTCTTGATTAAACAGCCCCAGATTGCCCCGCCAGCCAGGCATGCGCCCCAGGCAACCGAGCAATACGTTGTCCAGCACGCTCAGGCGATTGACCAGATTGAACTGCTGGAAGATGTAACCGATATCGGAACGCAGCTTGCGCACCTTGCCATTGAGTCGGCCCGCCGCCTGCACCTCACGACCCAGCACCTGCACGCTGCCGCCGTTGCTGCGATCACAACAGGCCAGTCCGGCAAGATGGCGCAACAGGGTTGATTTGCCCGAACCCGATGCGCCGATCAGCGCCACCATTTCACCGTGTTGTATAGACAACGCCAGATCAACCAGCGCGGGCTTGCGTGCAAAAGTCTTGTTGAGACGTTCGACCAGAATTGCTGGCTTGATGGCTGGGTGCATGGCGTTGTTCTCTGTCTGATTGCCTTGGGTGCAATCGACAGTAGGCCTGGGGTATTTCAGCGGGGTGAATCGCGGATGACCGTTGAATAACGGTTTTGTGAAAGGTTGAGGTTACGTCGCAAGCGAGCAGCCTGCCCCAACAGCTGGAAACAATAACGCCAGGCTCGTGCTACCTCGCACGACTAGCCTTGATCTGCCTCGGTGATTTGCTCAGGTAAAAATGCCTCTTTCAACATACATATAAGATATGCATAATGAAGCTCAGAATTCAGTTCGACGCAGCAAAAGCCACACGAAACTTCACCAAACACAGGGTTCGCCTGGCTGATGCCGAAGCGGTCCTGTACGACCCCATCGCCCTCACCGTCGAAGACAACGACCATGACGAGCAACGCTGGGTCACAATCGGGGCCGATGGCAGCGGGCAGATACTGGTCGTGGTGTACGTCTACCGCGACCCGAATTTCATCCGACTGATCTCTGCAAGAAAGGCCCAGCCACAGGAAACCATTCAGTACCAAGGTGCATGAACCCATGAAAGACCAATACGATTTTTCCAATGCAAAACGCGGTCCGGTAGCGCCCGCCAGAGGTAAAAGCCGAATCACCATCATGCTGGACGACGTCGTGCTCGACGCTGCGCGGGCGCGGGCAGATGAACAAGGCATGGGCTACCAGACCTTGATCAACGGGCTTTTAAGAGAGACTTTGGGTCTCGTAGCCAAGCCACTGGTCGTCGCCGAACCGCAAGCCGGGTTCGGTGCGCAACTGCCTCTCAATGCACTTGACCGTAAACAGATTGAAGCGCTTGAAGCGCAGCTCAACAGCATGGCCCACTCGCTTCACCTGTTTCTGACCGGCAAAAAGGACGCTTGAATCTGAGGTGCTGCTTCGCCTGGTGCAAAAAATTTCTGGGTTGGATACAGCTCAAATGGTAGCTTTGCGCCATCCACGGAGACACATCATGAAATGGACATCGCTGGCGATCACCCTCGTCGCCTTGCCTGTGGCCGGCCCGGCATACAGCGAAATATTCAAATGCACATCGCCCCTGGGGCAGGTGAGCTTCGCGTCAATTCCCTGCAGCCCGGAAAGTGCCGCTGACATCGCCATCCAGCGGCACGGCCCACCGAAAATGCTGCGCGAAGGCGAGCCAGTGGACCACGCCCACAAGATCAACCTCAAAGCTACGGAGTTCCTGAAAGTCAGCGGCCGCACCCACGTCACCGTGTATGAGACCGAGAGCTACAAGGAGTATCAAAAAGACCGCCCACCGCCGCCCACCGCGGTGTCTCAGTGCAAAAGCCCGCGGTATGACAGCCAGTGTTTTGATCCGTCGGGTGGGGAGTCGGTGAGGAAGGCGAAACAAGTATCCGGCAGGTAAACCGCGCCGTTTTTTTTATCGTGCTGGGGTATCTGCACACTTTTTTTGCGTACATATCCGTTGCTGTGGTAACGGCTGCGATTGGTTGCGCCCTTACGGCGCCTCACTTTTGAGAAGCCGGAATGCCGGCCCAGCCAAAAGTAAGCAAAACGCTCTTGCCCCACCACTCGGTACCTCGCTGGTGCTCGGCATGCCCGTAATCCGACATTGATTCCAGCCAGCGTGGTTTAACGGGGCGCCCAAAATAAAAAGCGCGCGAGGCGGCCTGAAAGCCGACCTGTCTGGTGTGCGTGCCTCACGATACTCGTTGTTTGTGCCATTGCCTTCGCGAGCAAGCTCGCTCCCACGGGATCAGCGGCGCGCGCAATTCCCTGTAGGAGCTGCCGAAGGCTGCGAATCTGTAGCCGCCTTCGCAGCCTTCGGCAGCTCCTACCTTAATTCACGTAGCGCCATCCATCCCCGAAGTTGATCTTGATCTTGATCTTGATCTTGATCTTGATCTGCTTTTGATTTTGGCGCCCCGTTAAACCACGCTGGCCGAACGCTGACCTTGAACCGTGGGCAACCCGGCAGGACGCCGGGTTAGCCGCGCTGGGCCAGGGATGGCCCTTCGCGGCGGCCCACGGTTCAAGGTCTGCGGTCGGGTACACCGAGCCTAGGCGAGGTGCCGAGTGGTGGGGCAAGAGCGTTTTGCT
>NZ_UUOC01000002.1 GCF_900590755.1 Pseudomonas viridiflava
GCCTTCGGCAGCTCCTACAGGGTTGGCGTTTTTTCTGGCATTTCACGGACCTGTAGGAGCTGACCGAGGTTACGAGGGCTGCGAAGGCGGTCTATCAGGCACACCGCGTTATCGTTCTTCGCGAGCAAGCTCGGCTCCAACAGAAAATCAGGCGGTGGTGCAGACAGCGAATACAGTGAGACAAACACAGACAAAAGCAGGTCGGCTTTCAGGCCGCCGCCGAGCTTTTGATTTGGCTTTTGATCTTAGGCGCCCCGTTAAACCACGCTGGCCGGAATTCGATATTGATTCGGCGGTGCAAACCGGCATGGATGCCGGTTTAGCCGCGCTGGGCCAGGGATGGCC
>NZ_UUOC01000044.1 GCF_900590755.1 Pseudomonas viridiflava
CGACCATAGAGCATTGGAACCACCTGATCCCATCCCGAACTCAGCAGTGAAACGATGCATCGCCGATGGTAGTGTGGGGTTTCCCCATGTGAGAGTAGGTCATCGTCAAGATTAAATTCCAGAACCCTTGATCGCTTACGCGTTCAGGGGTTTTGTTTGTCTGCTCGGAAAACATCAGACCGCCCGTAGGAGCTGCCGCAGGCTGCGAATTGCGGTGTATATCAGGCACGCTACTCTAGCTCCCCCACGGTGTGTCGCATGAGAGTCGGACTACTTCCAGGTTGTTCTTTCTATTTATGTGCACTGTTTCTATGCAGTCTTCATCTGCATGGCTATGATGCGAGCCTTCTTTCCTGGGCGATTACTAGATGCTGACGTTGTTGAAGCTCCTCGGGGACGGGAAATTCCATTCTGGCCAAGCCTTGGGTAGCGCTCTGGGGGTAAGTCGTAGCGCCGTATGGAAGCAGTTACAGCTTCTGGAGTCGGAGTTAGGAATCGAGATCCATAAGGTCCGCGGTAAAGGCTATCAGCTTGGCAGTCCTCTCGCGTTGCTGGATGAAGGGGGTGTCAGTGCGGGTCACGGATTTCCTGGTTGGCCAGTGGTGATATACGAAAGCATAGATTCAACGAATGCCGCAGCTCTGAAGCTGATAGCTGAGCAGAAGCCGGCTCCTTTTGTTGTGATGGCTGAACGTCAAACAGCAGGCCGAGGTCGACGAGGTCGTGCGTGGGCCAGTCCTTTTGGTGAGAACCTTTACTACAGTCTCGCCCTGCGCATTGCGGGTGGTATGCGTCAGATCGAAGGTTTGAGCCTGGTCGTTGGGTTGGCTGTACTGAAAACGCTGCGTGATGCAGGTGTTCAGGGGGTGGGTTTAAAGTGGCCTAACGACGTACTGGTAGGGCGCCGCAAGGTTGCAGGCATATTATTGGAGCTAGTTGGCGATCCAGCGGATGTTTGTCACGTCATTATTGGTGTGGGCATCAACGTGAACATGCGTGCCACTAGTCAGGTAGATCAGTTGTGGACATCGCTTCGGCTCGAGACGGGTGTACTGGTAAATAGAAGCTTCCTGGCGACCCAGTTGAGCGTGAATATTGATGAGTATCTAGCTATTCACCAAAAGCTAGGCTTTGAGTCTCTGAGGGGGGAGTGGGAGAGCAGCCATCTATGGCAAGGCTCGGCTGTCAGTCTTCATGCCGGCGCTGATGTTATTGATGGCGTTGTGTTGGGCATTGACTCACAGGGTGCGCTGCGGCTACAGGTTGGAGATAGCGAGAAAGTGTTCAGTGGTGGTGAGCTTAGCTTGAGGCTACGTAATGATACTTGAGCTCGATTGCGGAAATAGCTTCATTAAGTGGCGGGTAATCGGTCGGGGATCATCCGAATTGATCTCTGGCGGTGTAGTGGATTCAGATGAGGCATTGCTTGAGGCGCTTTCCGGCATCGCGGGGCTCAGCCTGAGCTACAGTCGCCTTGTCAGTGTTCGTAATGCTGAGGAAACGCTCAAGCTGAGCTCTGCAATTGCGCAACGCTTTGGGGTTGCAACCGTTTGCGCGAAACCCTCGCGCATGTTGATGGGGGTCTCAAACGGCTACGAGGACTATGAGCGGCTAGGGATGGATCGCTGGCTTGCATTGGTCGGTGCTTACAGTATTGCGGGCAAGGCTTGCGTTGTTCTGGATCTTGGCACGGCAGTCACCTCCGATTTCGTTGATTCTGACGGGCAGCATCTTGGCGGCTTCATCTGTCCCGGCTTGCCCTTGATGCGCAGTCAGCTGCGTACACATACGCGTCGGATTCGCTATGACGATGCGGCGGCCGAGCAAGCCCACTCGAGCTTCCTGCCGGGTCGATCGACTGCCGAGGCGGTGGAGCGCGGGTGTGCATTGATGATCCGAGGGTTTGTAGCTACCCAGGTGGAGATTGCTCGGCAGCATTGGGGGGATGATTTCCTGCTATTCGTAACGGGTGGGGATGCCGAGCTTGTGAAAGATAGTATGGCTGGGGCGAAATTGGTGCCTGATCTGATCTTCGTTGGACTTTCCCTGGCTTGTCCGTTGCCTTGAGGTATCTATGAGGTGGTTATTTCTACTGTTGCTGATGCTTAACGGCCTGTATTACGTATGGCATCAGCAGGAGGCACCGTTGCGGGCGAAAGAGGTTTTGCCTCTCTCCCTTCATCGGGCGGAGCAGCAAAACATTCAGCTTCTCGCTGAATCTGATCCCAGGGCTGAGCGTGAGTCGGATGACAGCTGCCTTTACCTGGGTGGCTTCGTACGGGAGAGCGACGCTCTGGTAGTGGCGCAGCGCTTGACCAGTCTCGACGTAAGATCGCAGCTCCAGGTCGCGCGACAGCCAGGTATGAGTGGATATTGGTTGAAGATCGACCCTGACAGCCGTCGGTTAGTGGGTGAAAGTCTGGTAGAAGCTTTGGTTCAGGATTTCCCTGAATTAAAAAACAAAATAATGTTGTGCTCGGGCATTGCAACCGCAGGATAGTTTGCATAGAATGGCGCCCGCTTCGCAGTGCTTGGTTTGTTCCAAGCTACAGCTAAGCTAGAGTCAACGTTTGTAACCTCAGGTTTTTAATGAGAAAAAGGTTGACAGAAGGGTAGCATGAGTTGAGAATGCTGCCTCGTTCAGGAGGGGTTCCCGAGCGGCCAAAGGGATCAGACTGTAAATCTGACGTCTACGACTTCGAAGGTTCGAATCCTTCTCCCTCCACCAAATTTTAAGCAATTGCAGCAAGTTGTGCGGGTGTAGTTTAGTGGTAGAACCTCAGCCTTCCAAGCTGATGATGCGGGTTCGATTCCCGCCACCCGCTCCAGATTTGCTGTAGGTGCATAGGTTTCGCTCTTGTAGCTCAGTTGGTAGAGCACACCCTTGGTAAGGGTGAGGTCAGCGGTTCGAATCCGCTCAAGAGCTCCATTATAAAGGCAGATATGCAAATATCTGCCTTTGTTTTACCGGCTGCATCGGTGCTGTTTTCGCTGGTGTGGTAGGGCGTAGATTCAGCAAAATGCTGAATACGCTTGAAAAACTCTTGTTGGGCTGGCATATTGGTCGGCCTGATTTTGCTTTTAGGTCAGTAGCTCAATTGGCAGAGCGACGGTCTCCAAAACCGTAGGTTGGGGGTTCGATTCCCTCCTGACCTGCCAGATTCAATAGCTTGTATCTGGCTTTCTTTTCACAGGATTACCGTAGATGACTCTCAAGGCTGAAGCCCAAGAATCTCGCTTCGATCTGCTCAAGTGGCTGGTTGTGGTCGCTCTGGTAGTGGTCGGGGTTGTCGGTAATCAATACTACTCAGCTCAACCTATCCTGTATCGCGTCCTGGTCCTGCTCGTGCTGGCTGGTGCTGCTGCATTTGTAGGTCTGCAGACTGGTAGGGGCAAGGCTTTCTTTGTTCTCGCCAAGGAAGCACGAGCCGAAATCCGTAAAGTCGTTTGGCCGACTCGCCAAGAAACCACGCAGACCACGCTGATTGTTGTGGCTGTTGTTCTGGTTATGGCGTTGCTGTTGTGGGGGCTTGATTCCCTGCTCGGCTGGCTTGTTTCCTTGATTGTTGGCTAAGGGTGTCCCGTGGCTAAGCGTTGGTACGTAGTGCATGCTTATTCGGGTTACGAAAAGCATGTAATGCGCTCGTTGATCGAGCGTGTGAAGCTGGCTGGCATGGAAGATGGCTTCGGCGAAATTCTGGTCCCCACTGAAGAAGTGGTGGAGATGCGTAACGGCCAGAAGCGCAAAAGTGAGCGTAAATTCTTTCCTGGCTATGTGCTGGTTCAGATGGACATGAATGAAGGTACTTGGCACTTGGTCAAGGATACCCCTCGTGTCATGGGCTTTATTGGCGGTACTGCTGATAAGCCTGCGCCAATTACAGATAAAGAAGCTGATGCGATTCTTCGTCGCGTAGCGGACGGTAGCGACAAGCCGAAGCCTAAGACTCTGTTTGAGCCGGGCGAGGTTGTTCGTGTTACTGATGGTCCGTTTGCCGATTTTAACGGCACAGTTGAAGAAGTTAACTACGAAAAGAGCCGGATTCAGGTCGCGGTGCTCATTTTCGGTCGTTCCACCCCGGTGGAGCTAGAGTTCAGTCAGGTCGAAAAGGTCTAACTGAGCGAGAATCCCATACCCCGTAGCCGTAGGCTGTGGGGTTTTTTCGTCACTGGGATAAACGTGCAAGTAACCGGGGAGCCTTAATTGGCGTTTGAACCCGTAATTGGAGTGCCTCATGGCCAAGAAAATTACCGCTTACATCAAGCTGCAAGTGAAAGCCGCTCAAGCTAACCCAAGCCCGCCAGTAGGTCCGGCTCTGGGTCAGCATGGCGTGAACATCATGGAATTCTGCAAGGCCTTCAACGCCCGTACTCAGGGTCTTGAGCCAGGTCTGCCGACTCCAGTGATCATCACTGTCTACAGCGACCGTAGCTTCACTTTCGAAACAAAGAGCACCCCTGCTTCGGTTTTGCTGAAGAAAGCTGCTGGTCTGACTAGCGGTTCGGCACGTCCGAACACCGTTAAAGTTGGCACCGTGACTCGTGCACAGCTGGAAGATATCGCTAAAGCAAAAAATGCGGATCTGACTGCTGCTGACATGGAAGCGGCCGTGCGTACTATCGCCGGTTCCGCTCGTAGCATGGGCCTTAACGTGGAGGGTGTGTAATGGCTAAGCTGACTAAGCGCCAAAAAGCTATCGCGGCTAAAATCGAGCCGGGCAAATCGTACAGCTTCACCGACGCAGCAACGCTGCTGGCTGAGCTGTCGACCGTCAAGTTCAGCGAGTCTGTTGACGTTGCTGTAAACCTCGGCGTTGACCCGCGTAAATCTGACCAGGTTGTTCGTAGCGCTACTGTGCTGCCACACGGCACTGGCAAGACTGTTCGCGTTGCTGTGTTCACCCAGGGCCCTGCTGCTGAAGCTGCTCTGGCTGCCGGCGCCGATCGCGTTGGTATGGACGACCTGGCTGCCGAAATGAAAGGCGGCGACCTGAACTATGACGTAGTAATCGCTTCCCCGGACGCGATGCGCGTTGTTGGTCAGCTGGGCCAGATCCTCGGTCCACGTGGTTTGATGCCTAACCCTAAGGTCGGCACTGTTACTCCTGACGTTGCTAACGCCGTCAAGAATGCCAAGGCTGGTCAGGTTCGTTATCGCACCGACAAAAACGGCATCATCCACACTTCAGTTGGCAAGGTCGGTTTCGACGCAGTCAAGCTGAAGGAAAACGTTGAAGCCCTGATCGCTGATTTGAAGCGTATCAAGCCAGCTTCTTCGAAAGGTATTTACGTCAAGCGAGTTACGTTGAGCACAACTATGGGCCCAGGCCTGGTGATCGACCAAGGTTCGCTGGACGCGTAAGACAATACTGGTGCGTTCTACGTGCCAGTGAAAAATTGGGGTCCCTGCCTGGCGGGGGCTATCCAAGACCGTAGGCGACGTAAGTCTTAAAAAATAAGCCTACGCAGATGGTGCTCCCGGTTCCTTACCGAATCAGACACCAAAACGACATCCGGCTTCGGCCAGATGAAACGGTAACAAGCAGGAGTTAAACCCGTGGCAATTAAACTCGAAGACAAGAAGGCCATCGTCGCTGAAGTCAACGAGGCTGCCAAAGTCGCTCTGTCTGCTGTCGTGGCTGATGCCCGTGGCGTGACAGTAAGCGCAATGACCGGACTCCGTAAAGAGGCTCGTGAAGCTGGCGTTTACGTACGTGTTGTACGTAACACCCTGCTCAAGCGTGCAGTCGAAGGCACTGATTACAGTGTCCTCAACGACGCGTTCACCGGCCCGACCTTGATCGCTTTCTCCAACGAACATCCTGGTGCTGCCGCCCGTTTGTTCAAAGAGTTCGCTAAAGGTCAGGACAAGTTCGAGATCAAGGCAGCTGCGTTCGAGGGCAAGTTCCTCGCAGCTAATCAGATCGACGTACTGGCAACCTTGCCGACCCGTGACGAAGCAATCTCCCAGCTGATGAGCGTGATTCAAGGCGCTACCAGCAAGTTGGCTCGTACTCTGGCGGCTATTCGCGACCAAAAAGAAGCGGCCGCAGCCTAAGGCTCCGTACCTTCTTTCGCGTATTTTTGTTTATTTCGATGGTCGCGTAGGCCGTCCCCAATTCAGGAATTAGATTCATGTCTATCTCTCAAGACGATATCCTCAACGCAGTTGGCGAAATGTCCGTTCTGCAGGTTGTTGAGCTGATCAAAGCCTTCGAAGAAAAGTTCGGCGTTACTGCCGCTGCCGCTTCGGCTGGTCCAGCTGCTGCTGCCGCTGTTGTTGAAGAGCAAACTGAATTCAATGTCATGCTGCTGGAAGCTGGCGAGAAGAAAGTTAACGTGATCAAGGCTGTACGTGAGCTGACTGGTCTGGGCTTGAAAGAAGCCAAGGCTGTAGTTGACGGCGCTCCAGCAATGGTTCTGGAAGCAGTTGCGAAAGACGCTGCTGACAAAGCCAAAGCTACGCTGGAAGAAGCAGGCGCTAAAGTCGAGCTGAAATAAGTATCGACTTTGAGTGTCCAGCCCAAGCGTAAAGCGAAAGGCTGATGGCTGGTGGCTCTTGCCACCGGCCTTTTTCCGTTATAGATGACTGGCTAGGCTGGCGTCCATGACGTGTAAAAACCACCGGTGATGGTGGCGCAAACCAAGGGGTTTGCACGATTTTCTGGCTGCTCCCGTCGGGAGGAGCCAAACAAGCAGGTGACCAAGCTGGGGAACGCTGATGGCTTACTCATATACTGAGAAAAAACGTATCCGCAAGGACTTTAGCAAGTTGCCGGACGTAATGGATGTGCCGTATCTCCTGGCCATCCAGCTGGATTCGTATCGCGAATTCCTGCAAGCGGGAGCGACCAAAGATCAGTTCCGCGACGTCGGTCTGCATGCAGCCTTCAAATCCGTTTTCCCGATCATCAGCTACTCCGGCAATGCTGCGCTGGAGTATGTAGGTTATCGCTTGGGCGAACCGGCATTTGATGTCAAAGAGTGCGTGCTGCGCGGTGTGACTTACGCTGTACCTCTGCGAGTAAAAGTCCGTCTGATCATTTTCGACAAAGAATCGTCGAACAAAGCGATCAAGGACATCAAAGAGCAAGAAGTCTACATGGGTGAAATCCCCCTGATGACTGAGAACGGTACCTTCGTTATCAACGGTACCGAGCGTGTGATCGTTTCCCAGCTGCACCGTTCCCCGGGCGTGTTCTTCGACCACGACCGCGGCAAGACGCACAGCTCCGGCAAGCTGCTTTACTCCGCTCGCATCATTCCTTACCGCGGTTCGTGGCTGGACTTCGAGTTCGATCCTAAGGACTGTGTATTCGTCCGTATCGACCGTCGTCGCAAGCTGCCTGCTTCGGTACTGTTGCGTGCGTTGGGCTATACGACCGAACAGGTCCTGGACGCTTTCTACACCACCAACGTATTCCACGTGCAAGGTGAAAACCTGAGCCTGGAACTGGTGCCTCAGCGCCTGCGCGGCGAAATTGCTGTCCTGGATATCCTGGACGACAAGGGCAAGGTTATTGTCGAGCAGGGTCGTCGTATTACCGCTCGCCACATCAACCAGCTGGAAAAAGCCGGTATCAAGCAGTTGGAAGTACCGCTGGACTACGTCCTGGGTCGTACCACTGCCAAGGTCATCGTGCATCCAGCCACCGGTGAGATCATCGCTGAGTGCAACACCGAGCTGAACACTGAAATCCTGGCCAAGATCGCCAAGGCTCAGGTTGTTCGCATCGAAACGTTGTACACCAACGATATCGACTGTGGTCCGTTCGTATCCGACACGCTGAAGATCGACTCCACCAGCAATCAGCTGGAAGCTTTGGTCGAGATCTACCGCATGATGCGTCCAGGCGAGCCGCCTACCAAGGACGCAGCAGAGACGCTGTTCAATAATCTGTTCTTCAGCCCAGAGCGCTACGACCTCTCTGCTGTTGGCCGGATGAAGTTCAACCGCCGTATCGGTCGTACCGAGATCGAAGGTTCGGGCGTTCTGTGCAAAGAAGATATCGTCGCCGTTCTCAAGACGCTGGTGGATATCCGTAACGGTAAAGGCATCGTCGACGACATCGACCACTTGGGTAACCGTCGTGTTCGTTGTGTTGGCGAGATGGCTGAAAACCAGTTCCGCGTTGGCCTGGTGCGTGTTGAGCGTGCGGTCAAAGAGCGTCTGTCGATGGCCGAAAGCGAAGGCCTGATGCCTCAGGACCTGATCAACGCCAAGCCGGTTGCTGCCGCGGTCAAAGAGTTCTTCGGTTCCAGCCAGCTTTCGCAGTTCATGGACCAGAACAACCCGTTGTCCGAGATTACTCACAAGCGTCGTGTTTCTGCACTCGGCCCTGGTGGCTTGACTCGTGAGCGTGCTGGTTTTGAAGTTCGTGACGTACACCCGACTCACTACGGTCGTGTATGCCCGATTGAAACGCCGGAAGGTCCGAACATTGGTCTGATCAACTCGTTGGCAGCCTATGCGCGCACCAACCAGTACGGCTTCCTTGAGAGCCCGTACCGTGTTGTTAAAGACGCGCTGGTAACTGACGAGATCGTATTCCTGTCGGCTATCGAAGAAGCGGACCACGTTATCGCCCAGGCTTCTGCGGCAATGAACGACAAGAAGGTCCTGATCGACGAGCTGGTAGCTGTTCGTCACTTGAACGAGTTCACCGTCAAGGCTCCAGAAGACGTGACGCTGATGGACGTTTCGCCGAAGCAGGTTGTTTCGGTTGCGGCCTCTCTGATCCCGTTCCTTGAGCACGACGACGCCAACCGTGCGTTGATGGGTTCGAACATGCAGCGTCAAGCTGTACCAACCCTGCGCGCTGACAAGCCGCTGGTAGGTACTGGCATGGAGCGCAACGTTGCTCGCGACTCCGGCGTTTGCGTCGTGGCTCGTCGTGGCGGCGTTATCGACTCCGTTGATGCAAGCCGTATCGTGGTTCGCGTTGCAGATGATGAAGTTGAGACCGGTGAAGCTGGTGTCGACATCTACAACCTGACCAAGTACACCCGCTCCAACCAGAACACCTGCATCAACCAGCGTCCGCTGGTGAGCAAAGGTGATCGGGTCGAGCGTAGCGACATCATGGCTGACGGCCCGTCCACCGATATGGGTGAGCTGGCTCTGGGTCAGAACATGCGCATCGCGTTCATGGCATGGAACGGCTTCAACTTCGAAGACTCCATCTGCCTGTCCGAGCGTGTTGTTCAGGAAGACCGTTTCACCACGATCCACATTCAGGAACTGACCTGTGTGGCGCGTGATACCAAGCTTGGGCCTGAAGAGATCACTGCAGACATCCCTAACGTGGGTGAAGCTGCACTGAACAAACTGGACGAAGCCGGTATTGTTTACGTTGGTGCCGAAGTAGGCGCTGGCGACATCCTGGTCGGCAAGGTCACTCCGAAAGGCGAGACCCAACTGACTCCGGAAGAAAAATTGTTGCGCGCTATCTTCGGTGAGAAGGCCAGCGACGTTAAAGACACCTCCCTGCGCGTACCTACCGGTACCAAAGGTACTGTCATCGACGTTCAGGTCTTCACCCGTGACGGCGTTGAGCGTGATGCTCGTGCACTGTCCATCGAGAAGACTCAGCTCGACGAGATCCGCAAGGACCTGAACGAAGAGTTCCGTATCGTTGAAGGTGCTACTTTTGAACGTCTGCGTTCCGCTCTGGTTGGCCGCAAGGTCGAAGGCGGCGCGGGTCTGAAGAAAGGTCAGGACATCACCGACGAAATTCTCGACGGTCTTGAGCATGGTCAGTGGTTCAAGCTGCGCATGGCTGAAGATGCTCTGAACGAGCAGCTCGAGAAAGCTCAGGCTTACATCGTTGATCGTCGCCGTCTTCTGGATGACAAGTTCGAAGACAAGAAGCGCAAACTGCAGCAGGGCGATGACCTGGCTCCAGGTGTTTTGAAGATCGTCAAGGTTTACCTGGCAATCCGTCGCCGCATCCAGCCGGGCGACAAGATGGCCGGTCGTCACGGTAACAAAGGTGTGGTCTCCGTGATCATGCCGGTTGAGGACATGCCGCACGATGCCAATGGCACCCCGGTCGATATCGTTCTCAACCCGCTGGGCGTACCTTCGCGTATGAACGTTGGTCAGATTCTTGAAACTCACCTGGGCCTCGCGGCCAAAGGTTTGGGCGAGAAGATCAACCGCATGCTCGAAGAGCAGCGTAAAGTTGCTGAGCTGCGTAAGTTCCTGACCGAGATCTATAACGAAATCGGTGGCCGCCAAGAGAAACTGGAAGACTTTAGCGATAAAGAAATCCTGGATCTGGCGAAGAACCTGCGTAACGGTGTGCCTATGGCTACCCCGGTGTTCGACGGTGCCAAGGAAGTTGAAATCAAGGCAATGCTCAAGCTGGCAGATATGCCAGAAAGCGGCCAGATGCAGCTGTTCGATGGTCGCACCGGCAACAAGTTCGAGCGTCCGGTTACCGTTGGCTACATGTACATGCTGAAGCTGAACCACTTGGTGGACGACAAGATGCACGCGCGTTCCACTGGTTCTTACAGCCTGGTTACCCAGCAGCCGCTGGGTGGTAAGGCTCAGTTCGGTGGTCAGCGTTTCGGGGAGATGGAGGTGTGGGCGCTGGAAGCGTACGGCGCGGCCTACACTCTGCAAGAAATGCTCACAGTGAAGTCGGACGATGTGAACGGCCGTACCAAGATGTACAAAAACATCGTGGATGGCGATCACCGTATGGAGCCGGGCATGCCCGAGTCTTTCAACGTGTTGATCAAAGAAATTCGTTCGCTCGGCATCGATATCGATCTGGAAACCGAATAACACGTGACGCGAATCGAGGGTGGGTCGGTATGACTGCCCTCTGCTCCGCCAGGAGGAAAGGCCTTGAAAGACCTACTGAATTTGCTGAAAAACCAGGGTCAAGTCGAAGAGTTCGACGCCATCCGTATTGGATTGGCATCGCCTGAGATGATCCGTTCGTGGTCGTTCGGTGAAGTTAAAAAGCCGGAAACCATCAACTACCGTACGTTCAAACCTGAACGTGACGGCTTGTTCTGCGCCAAGATCTTTGGCCCGGTCAAGGATTACGAGTGCCTGTGCGGTAAGTACAAGCGCCTGAAACACCGTGGTGTGATCTGCGAGAAGTGCGGCGTTGAAGTTGCACTGGCCAAGGTCCGTCGTGAGCGTATGGCTCACATCGAACTGGCATCGCCTGTTGCCCACATCTGGTTCCTGAAGTCCCTGCCGTCCCGTATCGGCTTGCTGATGGACATGACCCTGCGTGATATCGAACGCGTTCTCTACTTCGAGAGCTATGTCGTTATCGATCCAGGCATGACCACCCTTGAAAAAGGTCAGCTGCTGAACGACGAGCAGTACTTCGAAGCGCTGGAAGAGTTCGGTGATGATTTCGACGCCCGCATGGGTGCTGAAGCTGTCCGTGAACTGCTGCACGCTATCGATCTGGAGCACGAGATTGGCCGTCTGCGTGAAGAAATTCCGCAAACCAACTCCGAAACCAAAATCAAGAAGCTGTCCAAGCGTCTGAAGCTGATGGAAGCCTTCCAGGGTTCGGGCAACTTGCCTGAGTGGATGGTCCTGACTGTTCTGCCGGTTCTGCCGCCAGATCTGCGTCCATTGGTTCCGCTGGATGGCGGTCGTTTCGCGACTTCCGACCTCAACGATCTGTATCGTCGAGTGATCAACCGTAACAACCGCTTGAAGCGCCTGCTTGATCTGTCCGCTCCGGACATCATCGTGCGCAACGAAAAGCGTATGTTGCAGGAAGCTGTCGATGCACTGCTCGACAACGGCCGTCGTGGTCGCGCCATCACTGGTTCGAACAAGCGTCCTCTGAAATCCCTGGCTGACATGATCAAGGGTAAGCAGGGTCGTTTCCGGCAGAACTTGCTCGGTAAGCGTGTTGACTACTCGGGTCGTTCGGTAATTACCGTTGGTCCGACCCTGCGTCTGCACCAGTGCGGTCTGCCGAAGAAGATGGCTCTCGAGCTGTTCAAACCGTTCATTTTCGGCAAGCTGGAAATGCGTGGCCTGGCCACGACCATCAAAGCTGCCAAGAAAATGGTTGAGCGTGAGCTGCCAGAGGTTTGGGACGTTCTCGCCGAAGTAATCCGTGAACACCCGGTGCTTCTGAACCGTGCACCAACTCTTCACCGTCTGGGCATTCAGGCGTTTGAGCCGGTACTGATCGAAGGTAAGGCTATCCAGCTGCACCCTCTGGTCTGTGCTGCGTACAACGCCGACTTCGACGGCGACCAGATGGCTGTACACGTACCGCTGACGCTGGAAGCACAGCTCGAAGCGCGTGCGCTGATGATGTCGACCAACAACATTCTGTCGCCAGCTAACGGTGAGCCAATCATCGTTCCTTCGCAGGACGTTGTATTGGGTCTGTACTACATGACTCGTGAAGCGATCAACGCTAAAGGCGAAGGTCGTGTGTTCGCGGATCTGCAGGAAGTTGACCGTGTATTCCGCGCCGGCGAAGCCGCGCTGCATGCAAAAGTCAAAGTGCGGATCAACGAAACTGTAAACGACCGTGACGGCGGCAGCGTGAGCGGCACTCGTATTGTCGACACTACCGTCGGCCGTGCTTTGCTGTACCAGGTTGTGCCAAAAGGCCTGTCGTACGACGTGGTCAACCAGCCGATGAAGAAAAAGGCGATCTCCAAGCTGATCAACCAGTGCTACCGCGTAGTTGGTTTGAAAGAGACCGTTATCTTCGCTGACCAGTTGATGTACACCGGTTTTGCCTACTCGACGATTTCGGGTGTTTCCATCGGCGTTAACGACTTCGTTATCCCTGATGAAAAAGCTCGCATCATCGATGCTGCTACCGAAGAAGTTAAAGAAATCGAAAGTCAGTACGCCTCGGGCCTGGTAACTCAGGGCGAGAAGTACAACAAGGTAATCGACCTTTGGTCCAAGGCGAACGACGAAGTCTCGAAAGCGATGATGTCGAACCTGTCCAAAGAGCGTGTTATCGACCGTCACGGCGTCGAAGTTGATCAGGAATCCTTCAACTCGATGTACATGATGGCTGACTCCGGCGCACGGGGTTCGGCAGCACAGATTCGTCAGTTGGCTGGTATGCGTGGTCTGATGGCCAAGCCGGACGGCTCGATCATCGAGACGCCGATTACCGCTAACTTCCGTGAAGGTTTGAGCGTACTTCAGTACTTCATCTCGACTCACGGTGCTCGTAAGGGTCTTGCGGATACCGCGTTGAAGACAGCTAACTCCGGTTATCTGACTCGTCGTCTGGTAGACGTTGCACAGGATCTGGTAGTTACCGAAGTTGACTGCGGTACCGAACACGGTCTGCTGATGACTCCGCACATTGAAGGCGGCGACGTTGTTGAGCCATTGGGCGAGCGCGTATTGGGTCGAGTTATCGCCCGTGACGTATTCAAGCCTGGCACCGACGAAGTCATCGTGCCTGCCGGTACGCTGGTAGACGAGAAATGGGTTGAGTTCATCGAGCTGAACAGCATCGACGAAGTTATCGTTCGTTCGCCAATTAGCTGCGAAACCCGATATGGCATTTGCGCCAAGTGCTACGGTCGCGATCTGGCTCGTGGTCACCAGGTGAACATTGGTGAAGCTGTCGGCGTAATCGCTGCACAGTCCATCGGTGAGCCGGGTACCCAGCTGACAATGCGTACGTTCCACATCGGTGGTGCTGCAAGCCGGACCTCCGCAGCCGACAGCGTTCAGGTGAAAAACGGCGGTACCGTCCGTCTGCATAACCTGAAGCACGTTGAGCGAGTGGATGGTCACCTGGTTGCTGTGTCGCGTTCCGGTGAGCTGGCAATCGCTGATGACTACGGTCGTGAGCGTGAGCGCTACAAGCTGCCTTACGGCGCAGTAATTTCGGTCAAGGAAGGCGACAAGGTCGACGCTGGTTCGATCGTTGCCAAGTGGGATCCGCACACCCACCCAATCGTTACCGAAATGAAAGGTACCGTGACCTACGTGGGCATGGAAGAAGGCATCACGATCAAGCGTCAGACTGACGAATTGACCGGTATGACCAATATTGAAGTTCTGGATGCCAAAGACCGTCCAGCAGCGGGCAAAGATATTCGTCCTGCTGTGAAGATGGTGGGTGTCGATGGTAAGGATCTGTTGCTGCCAGGTACCGACGTACCGGCCCAATACTTCCTGCCGGCTAACGCATTGGTTGGCGTTGCGGATGGTGTGCAGGTTGCGATCGGTGATGTTATCGCTCGTATCCCGCAAGAAACTTCGAAAACCCGTGACATCACCGGTGGTCTGCCGCGCGTTGCCGACTTGTTCGAAGCCCGTCGTCCGAAAGAAGCGTCGATTCTGGCTGAAGTCAGCGGCACCATCGCGTTCGGTAAGGAAACCAAAGGCAAGCGCCGTCTGGTTATTACCCCGAACGATGGCAGCGATCCGTACGAAGAGCTGATTCCGAAGTGGCGTCACCTGAACGTCTTCGAAGGCGAACAGGTAAACCGCGGCGAAGTTATCTCCGACGGCCCGAGCGATCCACACGACATCCTGCGTTTGCTGGGTGTGAGTGCGCTGGCCAAGTACATCGTTAACGAGATCCAGGACGTTTATCGTCTGCAAGGCGTGAAGATCAACGACAAGCACATCGAGACCATTCTGCGTCAGATGTTGCGTAAAGTTGAGATTGCCGAGTCTGGTGATTCCACCTTCATCAAAGGTGACCAGATGGAGTTGACTCACGTTCTGGTAGAAAACGAACGTCTGAACACCGACGAGAAATTTGTCGCCAAGTTCACTCGTGTTCTGCTGGGTATCACCAAGGCGTCGTTGTCCACTGAATCGTTCATCTCCGCGGCCTCTTTCCAAGAGACAACCCGCGTACTGACTGAAGCAGCGGTAACCGGCAAGCGCGATTACCTGCGCGGCCTGAAAGAAAACGTGGTTGTAGGTCGTTTGATCCCGGCCGGTACCGGTCTGGCTTATCACAGCGAACGTAAACGTCGCCGTGAAGTAGACAAGCCGTTGCGTGTCAGCGCTAGCGAAGTCGAAGCAGCATTGACTGAAGCGTTGAACTCCAGCGGTAATTGAGAGTAGGGCCCTGGTCTTTCTTTCTCATTGAGTGACAGGTAAATTCTGTCGCTCTGTGAGGGTGAGGGCCGGGGCTTTGCCTTGACTGGGGCCAAGATCCTCTTTAGACTCTTGTACCCCTAAATTTGGCGGGACTCGCGTCCTGCCATTTTGCTTTTCTTGCAAGACAATAGCGTCGCAAGACAACAGTGGAGCTAGTAGATGGCAACTATCAACCAGCTGGTACGTCAGCCGCGTAAGCGTATCGTCGAGAAATCCGACGTGCCTGCGCTGCAGAACTGCCCGCAACGTCGTGGCGTATGCACCCGTGTGTATACCACCACGCCGAAAAAACCTAACTCGGCACTGCGTAAAGTATGCCGTGTGCGCCTGACCAACGGTTTCGAGGTTTCCTCGTACATCGGCGGTGAAGGTCACAACCTGCAAGAGCACAGCGTGGTCCTGATTCGTGGCGGTCGTGTAAAAGACTTGCCAGGTGTTCGTTACCACACCGTTCGCGGTTCTTTGGATACTTCCGGCGTTAAAGGTCGTAACCAGGGTCGTTCGAAGTACGGTACCAAGAAGCCTAAGTAGTAGCGGCTTCCTGTGACAAAAATGCAGATTTCTATTTTTCTGAGTCGATAAGAGTAAGGTCGGGCGCACCCAGACGGGTGGTGGTCCCGAGCTAACCTGAAGACCGTTTGAGGGCTTATCCATGCCAAGAAGACGCGTAGCAGCCAAGCGCGAAGTGCTTGACGATCCAAAATACGGAAGCCAAATTCTGGCCAAGTTCATGAACCACGTGATGGAAAGCGGCAAAAAAGCCGTTGCCGAGCGTATCGTTTATGGCGCGCTGGAAAAGGTTAAAGAACGCAAGAACAGCGACCCCCTGGAAATCTTCGAGAAAGCTCTCGACGCCATCGCTCCGCTGGTCGAAGTGAAGTCGCGCCGTGTAGGCGGTGCTACTTACCAGGTTCCGGTTGAAGTTCGTCCGTCCCGTCGTAATGCGTTGGCAATGCGCTGGCTGGTAGACTTCGCGCGCAAGCGCGGTGAGAAGTCTATGGCTCTGCGTTTGGCTGGCGAACTGTTGGACGCCGCTGAAGGTAAAGGTGCTGCAGTTAAGAAGCGTGAAGACGTGCACCGTATGGCTGAAGCCAACAAGGCTTTCTCGCACTACCGCTTCTAATTCTGGTGTCACTAATTTTGCGAGGGCTTTATGGCTCGTACTACTCCGATTAACCGCTACCGTAACATTGGTATCGTTGCTCACGTGGATGCTGGTAAAACCACCACCACCGAGCGCGTCCTTTTTTACACTGGCGTAAACCACAAAATGGGCGAGGTGCATGATGGCGCCGCGACCATGGACTGGATGGTGCAAGAGCAGGAGCGGGGTATTACCATTACTTCCGCTGCTACAACTGCATTCTGGGCTGGCTCCGTCAAGCAGTTCGAAAAGCATCGCTTCAACATCATCGATACCCCGGGCCACGTTGACTTCACCATTGAAGTAGAGCGCTCCCTGCGCGTACTCGATGGCGCGGTTGTTGTGTTCTGTGGTACCTCGGGTGTTGAACCTCAGTCGGAAACCGTATGGCGTCAAGCCAACAAATACGGCGTTCCACGTCTTGTTTACGTAAACAAGATGGACCGTGCTGGTGCGAACTTCCTGCGTGTGATCGGTCAGATCAAGCAGCGTCTGGGTCACACTCCAGTGCCAATCCAATTGGCTATCGGTTCTGAAGACAACTTCCAGGGTCAGATCGATCTGATGACCATGGAAGCGGTTTACTGGGATGACGCTGACAAGGGCATGGCCCCTCGTCGCGAAGCTATCCCGGCCGAGTTGCAAGAGCTGGCTGAAGAGTGGCGCAGCAACATGGTTGAGGCAGCTGCCGAAGCCAACGAAGAGCTTATGAACAAATACCTCGAAGGTGAAGAACTCACCATCGCGGAAATCGAAGGCGCTTTGCGTCAGCGTACTATCGCTGGTGAAATCGTTCTCGCTGTTTGCGGTTCCTCTTTCAAGAACAAGGGTGTTCCCCTGGTTCTCGATGCTGTGATCAAGTACCTGCCTGCGCCAGTAGACATTCCTGCCATCAAGGGTTCCGACCCGGATGACGAGACTGTTGAAATGGAGCGTCATGCAGACGACAACGAGCCGTTCTCGGCTCTGGCGTTCAAGATCGCTACTGACCCATTCGTGGGTACTTTGACCTTTGCTCGCGTTTACTCGGGCGTGTTGAGCTCCGGCGACGGCGTAATCAACTCGGTTAAAGGCAAGAAAGAGCGCGTTGGTCGTATGGTGCAAATGCACGCGAACACACGTGAAGAGATCAAAGAAGTACGCGCTGGCGACATCGCTGCTCTGATCGGCATGAAGGACGTCACCACTGGTGATACCCTCTGCTCGGCTGAAAAGCCAATCATCCTGGTTCGTATGGACTTCCCGGAGCCGGTTATTTCGGTTGCCGTTGAGCCTAAAACCAAGGATGACCAGGAAAAAATGGGCATCGCTCTGGGCAAACTTGCTCAGGAAGACCCGTCTTTCCGCGTCAAAACTGATGAAGAGACTGGTCAAACGATCATCTCTGGCATGGGCGAATTGCACTTGGACATCCTGGTTGACCGGATGCGCCGTGAGTTCAACGTCGAAGCCAACATCGGTAAGCCACAGGTTTCCTATCGTGAGAAGATCACGAAGGCTTGTGAAATCGAAGGCAAGTTTGTTCGTCAATCCGGCGGTCGTGGTCAGTTTGGCCATTGCTGGATTCGTTTTGCACCGGCTGACGAAGGTCAGGAAGGTCTGCAATTCGTGAACGAAGTAGTTGGTGGTGTTGTTCCTAAGGAATACATCCCTGCTATCCAGAAGGGTATCGAAGAGCAGATGAAGAACGGTGTTGTTGCCGGCTATCCGCTGATCGGCCTGAAGGCAACCGTTTTCGATGGTTCTTACCACGACGTCGACTCCAACGAGATGGCGTTTAAGGTGGCAGCCTCCATGGCGACCAAGCAACTTGCTGCCAAAGGTGGTGGTGTGGTTCTTGAGCCGATCATGAAGGTTGAAGTTGTAACACCTGAGGACTACATGGGTGACGTGATGGGTGACCTGAACCGTCGTCGTGGTCTGATCCAGGGTATGGAAGATACGGTTTCTGGCAAAGTGATTCGCGCCGAAGTACCGTTGGGTGAGATGTTCGGTTATGCGACCGACGTTCGCTCCATGTCTCAGGGTCGCGCGAGCTACTCCATGGAATTCTCCAAATACTCCGAAGCTCCGTCGAATGTCGTCGAAGCTATCGTTAAAAAACAAGGCTGATTCAGCCCCTTTAGGCTAGGAGTTCACTGTCGTGGCTAAAGAAAAATTTGAACGTAACAAACCGCACGTCAACGTTGGCACCATCGGTCACGTTGACCACGGTAAAACCACTCTGACTGCTGCTCTGACTCGCGTCTGCTCCGAAGTTTTCGGTTCGGCTAAAGTCGACTTCGATAAAATCGATAGCGCACCAGAAGAAAAAGCTCGCGGTATCACCATCAACACCGCTCACGTTGAATACGATTCGGCCGTTCGCCACTACGCGCACGTTGACTGCCCAGGTCACGCCGACTACGTAAAAAACATGATCACCGGTGCTGCTCAGATGGACGGCGCTATTCTGGTTTGCTCCGCTGCTGACGGCCCGATGCCTCAGACTCGCGAGCACATCCTGCTGTCCCGTCAGGTAGGCGTTCCGTACATCGTTGTCTTCCTGAACAAGGCTGACATGGTAGACGACGCTGAGCTGCTGGAACTGGTTGAGATGGAAGTGCGCGATCTGCTGAGCACTTATGACTTCCCAGGCGACGACACTCCGATCATCATCGGTTCTGCTCTGATGGCTCTGAACGGCCAAGACGACAACGAGATGGGCACCTCTGCCGTTAAGAAACTGGTTGAGACTCTGGACAGCTACATCCCAGAACCAGTTCGTGCTATCGACAAGCCATTCCTGATGCCAATCGAAGACGTATTCTCGATTTCGGGTCGTGGTACTGTTGTTACCGGTCGTGTTGAGCGTGGCATCATCAAGATCCAGGAAGAAGTAGAGATCGTGGGTCTGCGTGACACCACCAAAACTACTTGCACTGGCGTTGAGATGTTCCGCAAGCTGCTGGACGAAGGTCGTGCTGGTGAGAACTGTGGCGTTCTGCTGCGTGGCACCAAGCGTGACGACGTTGAGCGTGGTCAGGTTCTGGTTAAGCCAGGTACTGTTAAGCCGCACACTCAGTTCGAAGCTGAAATCTACGTTCTGAGCAAAGAAGAAGGCGGTCGTCACACTCCTTTCTTCAAAGGCTACCGTCCACAGTTCTACTTCCGTACTACCGACGTAACTGGTAGCTGCGAACTGCCGGAAGGCGTTGAGATGGTTATGCCAGGTGATAACGTTAAAGTTAACGTTACCCTGATCAAGCCAATCGCAATGGAAGATGGTCTGCGTTTCGCAATTCGTGAAGGCGGTCGTACCGTCGGCGCTGGCGTCGTAGCCAAAATCGTTGCGTAAGCGATGATTTGAAAAAAAGCCTCCGCTTGCGGGGGCTTTTTTATTGGGTTGACACCCTGTCAGCCCATCTATAGAATTGCGCCTCCTTTAAACGGGCGTATTGCGCTCGGTGGGAACAGCAATCTGGAGTCTGAATCCAATGCAAAACCAGCAAATCCGTATCAGGTTGAAGGCTTTTGACCATCGCCTGATCGACCAATCCACCCAGGAAATCGTGGAAACCGCGAAACGTACTGGTGCTCAGGTGCGTGGTCCAATTCCACTGCCGACTCGTAAAGAGCGGTTCACCGTTCTGGTTTCTCCGCACGTCAACAAAGACGCGCGCGACCAGTACGAGATCCGTACTCATAAACGCGTTCTGGACATCGTCCAGCCAACGGATAAAACCGTTGATGCGCTTATGAAGCTTGATCTTGCAGCCGGTGTGGAAGTGCAGATCAGCCTCGGCTAAGACTTGGGTCTTAGTCGTGTAACGCTCTGAAATGGGCGGCCATAGCGGGTGAAAGCCCCGTACACTCATGAGGTTTACAACATGACTATTGGTGTAGTCGGTCGTAAATGCGGTATGACCCGTATTTTCACCGAAGAAGGTGTCTCCATTCCGGTTACGGTCATTGAGATCGAGCCGAATCGCGTCACCCAGTTCAAAACTGAAGAGACCGATGGCTATCGTGCAGTGCAAGTCACTGTCGGCGAGCGTCGTGCTTCGCGTGTTACAGCTGCTCAAGCTGGCCACTTCGCTAAGGCGAACGTTGCCGCTGGTCGTACTGTCATGGAGTTCCGTCTTGAAGAAGGCGACTACCAAGCTGGCGATCTGATCAACGCTGAAATCTTCGCTGCTGGTCAACTGGTTGATGTAACCGGTCAGTCCAAAGGTAAAGGCTTCCAGGGTACGATCAAGCGTTGGAATTTCCGCGGGCAAGATAACACCCACGGTAACTCCGTATCCCACCGCGTCCCAGGCTCTATCGGCCAGTGCCAGACTCCTGGTCGTGTATTCAAGGGCAAAAAAATGTCCGGTCATATGGGCGCTGAGCGCGTGACCGTGCAGTCCCTGGAAGTAGTGCGCGTGGACGCTGAACGCAATCTGTTGTTGGTCAAAGGTGCTGTTCCTGGCGCTACTGGCGGCAATCTGGTTGTACGTCCAGCAGCCAAGGCTCGCGGTTAAGGGGAAGCTGACATGCAATTAAACGTAAATGACGCTCAAGCGATCGAAGTTTCCGAACTGACATTTGGCGGCGAGTTCAACGAGACACTGGTTCACCAGGCAGTCGTAGCCTACATGGCTGGCGGTCGTCAGGGCACCAAGCAGCAAAAGACCCGTTCTGATGTTCGTGGCGGCGGTAAGCGTCCATGGCGTCAAAAGGGTACTGGCCGTGCTCGTGCCGGTACTATCCGTAGCCCAATCTGGCGTGGCGGCGGTACCACTTTCGCAGCACGTCCACAGGACCACTCTCAGAAGCTCAACAAGAAGATGTATCGCGCAGCACTGCGCTCCATCCTTGCTGAACTGGTTCGTACTGATCGTCTGGTCGTGGTTCAGGACTTCGCTGTTGAAGCACCGAAAACCAAGGATCTGCTGAACAAGCTGACTGGCATGGGCCTGACTGACGTCCTGATCGTGTCTGACGCTGTTGACCAGAATCTGTACCTGGCTGCTCGCAACCTGCCGCACGTAGATGTACGTGACGTTCAAGGTTCCGATCCAGTTAGTCTGATCGCATACGACAAAGTGTTGATCACTGTGTCGGCCGTGAAGAAATTCGAGGAGCTGCTGGGATGAACCAGGAACGCGTATTTAAAGTTCTGCTTGGCCCGCACGTTTCCGAAAAGGCTACGGTTCTGGCAGACAAAAAAGGTCAGTTCGTTTTCAAGGTTGCTACTGACGCAACCAAGCTGGAAATCAAGAAGGCCGTCGAAAGCCTGTTCAGCGTGAAAGTAGAGCGTGTAACTACCCTGAATGTTCTGGGTAAAAGCAAGCGTACTGCTCGCGGTCTGGGCAAGCGTAATGACTGGAAGAAGGCAGTTATCTCCCTTCAGCCAGGCCAAGATCTCGATTTCAGCAGCAGTGCTGAGTAAGGAAGGGGTGCATCATGGCAATCGTTAAATGCAAACCGACTTCCCCTGGCCGCCGTTTTGTGGTCAAGGTGGTCAACCAGGAGCTGCATAAAGGCGCTCCTCACGCACCGCTGCTCGAGAAAAAATCGAAGTCTGGTGGTCGTAACAACAATGGCCGTATTACTACCCGTCATATCGGTGGTGGTCATAAGCAGCATTATCGTCTGGTCGATTTCCGTCGCAACGACAAAGATGGCATCGCTGCCACTGTCGAGCGTATTGAATACGATCCAAACCGTACTGCTCACATCGCACTGCTGCTTTACGCAGACGGCGAGCGTCGCTACATCATTGCCCCTAAAGGCGTGAGTGCTGGCGATCAGCTGATCGCAGGTGCTTTGGCTCCAATCAAGCCAGGTAACGCTCTTCAACTGCGTAACATCCCAGTTGGTAGCACCGTTCACGGTATCGAATTGAAGCCAGGTAAAGGTGCTCAGATCGCTCGTTCCGCTGGTGCTTCGGCTCAGCTGATCGCTCGTGAAGGCGTCTACGTTACCCTGCGTTTGCGTTCGGGTGAAATGCGTAAAGTGCTTTCCGAGTGCCGTGCAACGTTGGGCGAAGTCTCGAACTCCGAGCACAGCCTGCGTTCCCTGGGTAAAGCTGGTGCCAAACGCTGGCGTGGCGTTCGCCCAACCGTTCGTGGTGTTGCCATGAACCCGGTTGACCACCCACATGGTGGTGGTGAAGGTCGTACCTCTGGTGGTCGTCATCCGGTATCGCCGTGGGGCTTCCCGACTAAGGGCGCGAAGACTCGTGGTAATAAGCGTACCGACAAAATGATCGTCCGTCGTCGCAAGTAAATAGAGGGATACGACAGTGCCACGTTCTCTGAAAAAAGGTCCTTTTATTGATCTTCACCTACTGAAGAAGATCGAAGTGGCGGCGGAAAAGAATGATCGCAAACCGGTGAAAACCTGGTCGCGTCGTTCGATGATCCTGCCACAAATGGTCGGTTTGACCATTGCTGTGCATAACGGTCGTCAACATGTTCCAGTTCTCGTGAACGAAGACATGGTCGGCCATAAACTAGGCGAGTTTGCCGGTACCCGCACATATCGTGGGCACGTGGCAGACAAGAAAGCCAAGCGTTAAGGGGTAAGGAACGATGGAAGTAGCCGCTAAGTTGTCGGGCGCTCGAATCTCCGCCCAGAAAGCCCGCTTGGTCGCCGACCAGATCCGCGGGAAGAAGGTGGGCGAAGCGCTCAACCTGTTGGCTTTCAGCAGTAAGAAAGCCGCCGAGATCCTGAAGAAAGTGCTGGAGTCGGCCGTAGCCAACGCCGAGCATAACGAAGGCGCAGACGTTGATGACCTCAAGGTCTCCACCGTTTTCGTCAACGAAGGGCGTTCGCTGAAGCGCATCATGCCACGTGCCAAAGGCCGTGCTGATCGCATCGTCAAGCGGTCTTGCCATATCACTGTCAAGGTTGCTGACAAGTAACGGAGTCGAAGAGATGGGTCAGAAAGTACATCCCATTGGCATTCGCCTGGGAATCGTCAAGGAGCACACCTCCGTCTGGTACGCAGACGGTCGGACTTATGCGGACTACTTGTTCGCTGATCTGAAAGTGCGTGAGTATCTCCAAGACAAACTAAAAAGCGCGTCCGTAAGCCGTATCGATATCCATCGTCCGGCTCAGACTGCACGCATCACCATCCACACCGCTCGTCCAGGTATTGTTATCGGGAAGAAAGGTGAAGATGTTGAGAAGCTGCGTCAGGACCTGACCAAGCAAATGGGTGTGCCTGTGCACATCAATATCGAAGAGATCCGTAAGCCGGAGCTCGACGGTATGCTGGTTGCGCAGAGCGTAGCTCAGCAGCTGGAGCGTCGTGTAATGTTCCGTCGCGCTATGAAGCGCGCTGTACAGAACGCTATGCGCATTGGTGCCAAAGGCATCAAAATCCAAGTGAGCGGTCGTCTCGGCGGTGCTGAAATCGCACGTACTGAATGGTATCGCGAAGGTCGTGTGCCACTGCACACCCTGCGTGCCGACATCGACTATGCCAACTACGAAGCTCACACCACTTATGGTGTGATCGGTGTAAAGGTTTGGATCTTCAAAGGCGAAGTAATTGGTGGTCGCCAAGAAGAACTGAAACCACAAGCACCTGCGCCTCGTAAAAAAGCTGCTAAGTAAGGGGTACGCCAAATGTTGCAACCAAAGCGTACGAAGTTCCGCAAGCAGATGACTGGCCACAACCGTGGCTTGGCATTGCGCGGTAGCAAAGTCAGCTTCGGCGAATATGCGCTGAAGTCTGTTGCTCGTGGTCGTCTCACTGCCCGTCAGATCGAGTCAGCGCGTCGTGCTCTGACCCGTCACGTAAAACGTGGCGGCAAGATCTGGATCCGTGTGTTCCCGGACAAGCCTGTAACCAAAAAGCCCCTCGAAGTTCGTATGGGTAAAGGTAAGGGTAACGTGGAGTACTGGGTTGCCCAGATTCAGCCAGGCAAAGTCCTGTATGAAATCGAGGGTGTTACTGAAGAGCTGGCGCGTGAGGCTTTCGCCCTGGCTGCTGCAAAGCTGCCACTCGCCACCTCTTTCGTTAAACGGACGGTGATGTGATGAAAGCGAATGAACTTCGTGAAAAATCAGCACAGCAGCTGAACGAGCAACTGCTCGGCCTGCTGCGCGACCAGTTCAATCTGCGTATGCAGAAAGCAACTGGCCAGTTGGGGCAGTCTCACCTGCTCTCGCAAGTTAAGCGTGACATTGCTCGCGTGAAGACTGTGCTCAACCAGCAGGCAGGTAAGTAATCATGGCTGAAGCCGAAAAAACCGTCCGTACGCTGACTGGCCGTGTTGTCAGCGACAAGATGGACAAGACCATCACCGTTCTGATCGAGCGTCGCGTTAAGCACCCGATCTACGGTAAATACGTTAAGCGTTCGACTAAGCTGCACGCGCACGACGAAACCAATCAATGCCACATCGGCGACAAAGTCACGATTCGTGAAACTCGTCCCGTAGCCAAGACCAAGTCTTGGGCATTGGTTGATATTCTCGAACGCGCTGTGGAAGTCTAAGGGCTAGGGGTCGGAGAAATTATATGATTCAGACTCAATCCATGCTCGATGTGGCCGATAACAGCGGCGCACGCCGCGTTATGTGCATCAAGGTGCTGGGTGGCTCCCATCGTCGTTACGCTGGTATCGGTGACATCATCAAAGTAACCGTCAAGGAAGCAATTCCGCGCGGTAAGGTTAAAAAAGGCCAAGTGATGACTGCTGTTGTAGTCCGCACTCGCCACGGCGTTCGTCGTGCTGACGGCTCCATTATCCGCTTTGATGGCAACGCTGCTGTTCTTCTGAACAACAAGCAAGAGCCGATCGGCACCCGTATCTTTGGGCCAGTGACCCGTGAACTTCGTACTGAGAAGTTCATGAAGATCGTCTCGCTCGCCCCAGAAGTGCTGTAAGGAGATCCGACATGCAAAAGATTCGTCGTGACGACGAGATCATCGTGATCGCCGGCAAAGACAAAGGTAAGCGCGGTAAGGTGCTCAAGGTTCTCGCTGATGACCGTTTGGTCGTTGGTGGGATCAACCTGGTGAAGCGTCATACCAAGCCTAACCCGATGTCGGGCGTACAAGGCGGTATCGTCGAGAAAGAAGCGCCACTGCACGCTTCTAACGTCGCCATTTTCAACGGCGCAACCAACAAGGCTGACCGCGTTGGTTTCAAAGTTGAAGACGGCAAGAAAATTCGTGTCTTCAAGTCGACCCAAAAAGCGGTTGATGCTTGAACACTGCTAGGTAGAAGACCATGGCACGACTAAAAGAGATTTACCGGAAGGAAATCGCTCCGAAGCTTAAGGAAGAACTTAAGCTCGCGAACGTGATGGAAGTTCCGCGCGTTACCAAAATCACCCTGAACATGGGTCTGGGCGAAGCGATCGGCGACAAAAAAGTCATCGAGCACGCTGTTGCTGACCTGGAAAAGATCACCGGTCAAAAAGTCGTTGTGACTTACGCTCGGAAATCCATCGCTGGCTTTAAAGTCCGTGAAGGTTGGCCGATCGGCGTCAAAGTGACTCTGCGCCGCGATCGTATGTATGAATTCCTGGATCGTCTGCTGTCGATCTCCCTGCCTCGGGTTCGCGACTTCCGCGGCCTGAATGCCAAGTCCTTCGATGGTCGTGGTAACTACAGCATGGGCGTGAAAGAGCAGATCATTTTCCCGGAAATCGATTACGACAAGATCGATGCTCTCCGCGGTCTGGACATTACCCTGACCACCACTGCCAAGAACGATGATGAAGGCCGCGCTCTGCTGCGTGCTTTCAAATTCCCGTTCCGCAACTGATTGGAGTAGGAAAATGGCCAAGAAGAGCATGAAGAACCGTGAGCTGAAGCGTCAGCTCACCGTTGCCAAGTACGCCACTAAGCGTGCAGCGCTCAAAGCAATCATCGTGGATCTGAACGCAAGTCCAGAAGCACGCTGGGAAGCTACCGTAGCTCTGCAGAAGCAGCCACGTGACGCAAGCGCTGCGCGCATGCGCAACCGCTGCCGCATCACTGGTCGTCCGCACGGCGTTTACCGCAAGTTCGGCCTCGGCCGTAACAAGCTGCGTGAAGCTGCAATGCGTGGTGACGTACCAGGTCTGGTTAAAGCCAGCTGGTAATACGCCTTTCTCGCGAAATTCCGGCCGATCGTGCAAGCGATTGGTCGGAATAGAGCCTGAATTTGAATCAAGCCCCTATTGGGGCTTGATTCATTTCTGGGGTGCGCCTAGAATTGCCGGCTCGCCTGAGCCCGTGTTTTCCATTTGCCCGGTTTGTTCGGCGATAAGCTGTAGCCGCAAGGCTAATTATTTTGTATTAGGAGCGTCTAGCCCATGAGTATGCAGGACCCGTTAGCGGACATGCTAACTCGTATCCGTAATGCCCAGATGGCTGAAAAGCCCGTCGTAAGCATGCCATCTTCCACCGTGAAGGTAGCTGTAGCAAAAGTCCTGAAGGACGAAGGTTACATTGCGGGTTATCAGATCAGCAGCGAAACAAAACCGCTGTTGTCCATCGAGCTGAAGTACTTCGAAGGCCGTCCAGTCATCGAAGAAGTGAAGCGCGTCAGCCGTCCAGGCTTGCGTCAGTACAAGTCCGTCGATGATCTGCCAAAAGTACGTGGCGGTCTCGGTGTGTCTATCGTCTCCACCAGCAAAGGTGTGATGACGGATCGTGCTGCGCGCGCTGCCGGTGTCGGCGGCGAAGTGCTTTGCACAGTGTTCTAAGGGGGGATAAGCATGTCACGCGTAGCTAAGAACCCCGTTAAGCTGCCATCAGGCGTCGAAGTTAAACTCGTCGGCCAGCAGCTTTCGGTGAAGGGTGCCAAGGGCACTCTAGATCTGAACATCCATTCGTCCGTTGAGATTGTTGAAGAAGCTGGTGAGCTGCGTTTCGCTGCTCGCAATGGCGATCAACAAACTCGCGCAATGGCCGGCACCACTCGTGCACTGGTTAACAACATGGTCCAGGGCGTAAGCCAAGGCTTCGAGCGTAAGCTCCAGCTGGTCGGTGTTGGTTACAAAGCGCAAGCAAAAGGCACAGTGCTGAACCTGGCTCTTGGCTTCTCGCACCCAGTGGATTACGAACTGCCGGAAGGCATCACCGCTGAGACTCCCAACCAGACCGATATCTTCATCCGAGGTATCGACAAGCAGTTGGTTGGTCAAGTGGCCGCTGAGATCCGCGACTTCCGCCGTCCTGAGCCGTACAAAGGCAAAGGTGTGCGTTACGCAGACGAAGTCGTCCGCCGTAAAGAAGCCAAGAAGAAGTAGGGCATAGCTAATGACCGTCAAAAAAGTTACCCGACTGCGTCGCGCTCGCAAAGCACGCCTGAAAATGCACGAGCTAGAAGTCGTGCGTCTCTGCGTGTACCGCTCTTCGCAGCACATTTATGCCCAGGTCATTTCGGCCGACGGCAGCAAAGTCTTGGCGAGCGCCTCGACTTTGGACAAAGAACTGCGTGATGCTGCCACTGGCAACATCGACGCGGCCACTAAGGTTGGCCAGCTGGTTGCTGAGCGTGCGAAAGCCGCCGGCGTATCACAAGTGGCTTTCGACCGTTCTGGCTTCAAGTACCACGGCCGCGTCAAGGCGCTGGCTGATGCTGCTCGTGAAGGCGGGCTGGAGTTCTAAGTTATGTCAAATAACGACCAAAAACGCGACGAAGGCTACATTGAGAAGCTGGTTCAAGTTAACCGCGTTGCAAAGACTGTAAAAGGCGGCCGTATCTTCACTTTCACCGCGTTGACCGTGGTTGGTGATGGTAAAGGGCGTGTTGGTTTTGGCCGTGGCAAGTCACGTGAAGTGCCTGCTGCGATCCAGAAGGCGATGGAAGCTGCTCGCCGCAACATGATCCAGGTTGATCTGAACGGCACTACTCTGCAGTACGCAATGAAGTCTGCTCATGGCGCTTCGAAGGTGTACATGCAGCCTGCTTCTGAAGGTACCGGTATCATCGCTGGCGGCGCTATGCGCGCAGTGTTGGAAGTTGCTGGTGTTCAGAACGTATTGGCCAAGTGCTATGGCTCGACTAACCCGGTAAACGTGGTTCACGCCACTTTCAAAGGTTTGAAAGCTATGCAATCTCCTGAGTCTATTGCTGCCAAGCGCGGCAAAAGTGTCAAGGAGATCTTCTGATCATGGCTACCGTTAAAGTAACGCTGATCAAAAGCATGACCGGTCGCATTCCTAACCACAAACTGTGTGTTAAAGGTCTGGGTCTGCGTCGCATCGGTCACACTGTAGAAGTGCTGGATACTCCCGAGAATCGCGGGATGATCAACAAGGCTTACTACATGCTGCGAGTCGAGGGTTAATCGATGAAACTCAATGATCTGAGTCCAGCGCCGGGTTCCCGTCGCGAAAAGCATCGTCCGGGCCGTGGTATCGGTAGCGGTTTGGGTAAGACTGGTGGCCGTGGCCACAAAGGTCAAACCTCCCGCTCCGGTGGCACCATTGCTCCGGGCTTTGAAGGCGGCCAACAGCCGTTGCATCGTCGTCTGCCAAAATTCGGCTTCGTTTCCCTGAAGGCCATGGACCGCGCAGAAGTGCGTCTGTCCGAGCTGGCTAAAGTGGAAGGCGACGTTGTAACTGTGCAGTCCCTGAAGGATGCCAACGTGATCAACCAAAACGTACAACGTGTGAAAATCATGTTGTCCGGTGAGGTTACTCGCGCTGTCACCATCAAAGGTATCGCAGCCACCAAAGGTGCGCGCGCGGCTATCGAAGCAGCTGGCGGCAAGTTCGAGGAATAAATGGCTAAGCAAGGTGCTCTCTCTGCGCTCGGCAAAGGCGGTATGTCTGAACTCTGGGCTCGTCTGCGTTTTCTGTTCCTGGCGATTATCGTCTACCGAATAGGCGCACACATCCCGGTTCCAGGTATTAACCCGGAGCGACTCGCAGACCTGTTTCGACAGAATGAGGGGACCATTCTTAGCTTGTTCAACATGTTTTCCGGTGGCGCGCTGGAACGGATGAGCATCTTTGCACTGGGGATCATGCCGTACATTTCGGCATCGATCATCATGCAACTGATGACCGCCGTCAGCCCGCAACTGGAGCAGTTGAAGAAGGAAGGTGAAGCTGGCCGTCGCAAGATCAGCCAGTACACCCGCTACGGCACCGTCGTTCTGGCCCTGGTTCAAGCTATCGGCATGTCCGTTGGCTTGGCCGGTCAGGGCGTTGCTTTCTCTGCAGATATCGGCTTCCACTTCGTTGCTGTCACCACCTTCGTGGCTGGTGCGATGTTCATGATGTGGTTAGGCGAGCAGATTACCGAGCGCGGTGTTGGTAACGGTATCTCGATGTTGATTTTCGCAGGTATCGTCGCCGGTCTTCCGAGAGCGATTGGGCAGTCTTTCGAGTCTGCACGTCAGGGTGATATCAATATCTTCGCCTTGGTCGCCATCGGTCTGCTGGCAGTAGCGATCATCGGTTTCGTGGTGTTCATTGAGCGTGGTCAGCGTCGTATCGCTGTTCACTACGCCAAGCGTCAGCAGGGCCGCAAGGTCTTCGCTGCGCAGACCAGCCACTTGCCTTTGAAAGTGAATATGGCTGGCGTTATTCCAGCTATTTTCGCGAGCAGCATCTTGCTGTTCCCGGCTTCGTTGGGTGCCTGGTTCGGCCAGTCTGAAGGTATGGGCTGGTTGCAGGACATCTCACAGTCGATCGCTCCTGGTCAGCCGTTGAATATTCTGCTGTTTAGTGCAGGGATTATTTTCTTCTGCTTCTTCTATACGGCGTTGATGTTCAATCCGAAAGACGTAGCGGAAAACCTGAAGAAGTCCGGTGCCTTTATTCCGGGTATCCGTCCAGGTGAGCAGTCTGCACGCTATATTGATGGCGTTCTGACCCGCTTGACCATGTTCGGTGCTCTATATATGACGGCCGTCTGCTTGCTCCCCCAGTTCCTGGTGGTCGCAGCAAACGTACCGTTCTACCTTGGCGGGACCTCGTTGCTGATCGTGGTAGTGGTTGTTATGGACTTCATGTCCCAAGTACAATCGCACCTCGTTTCGCACCAGTACGAATCCCTGATGAAGAAAGCCAACCTGAAGGGCTACGGCAGCGGCATGCTGCGCTGAAGCACCCATAAGGTTCGAGGAGCTGGTAATGAAAGTTCGTGCATCGGTGAAAAAGCTGTGCCGTAACTGCAAGATTATTCGCCGCGAAGGTGTTGTTCGAGTAATTTGCAGCGCGGAACCACGTCATAAACAGCGCCAAGGCTGATTGTGATTTGTGCTTAAGCCCAGCAGCTAGTGCGCTGCTGGGTTGATTATTTGTTATTACAGCGATATTATCTCGCGCCCTATTTCTTGGCTTCCGGGGCGTAGGTAGCTGTCAATTGGAGTCCCACTGAATGGCCCGTATTGCAGGCGTTAACATTCCAGATAACAAGCATACTGTTATCTCGTTGACCTACATCTATGGTGTTGGTCGCACCACTGCACAGAAAATCTGTGCAACCACTGGGGTTAACCCAGCGGTAAAGATCAAAGATCTGAGCGACGAGCAGATTGAACAGCTGCGTGGCGAAGTGGCGAAGTTCACCACTGAAGGTGACCTGCGTCGCGAAATCAACATGAAAATCAAGCGCTTGATGGATTTGGGCTGCTACCGCGGTCTGCGCCATCGTCGTGGTCTTCCAGTGCGCGGTCAGCGTACCAAGACCAACGCGCGTACTCGCAAAGGTCCGCGTAAGCCGATCCGCAAGTAATCGCACCAGCGCAACGACAGGAATTTAGTCATGGCAAAACCTGCTGCTCGTCCTCGTAAAAAAGTTAAAAAGACGGTGGTTGATGGCATCGCCCACATCCACGCTTCTTTTAACAACACAATCGTCACCATCACCGATCGTCAAGGTAACGCGCTTTCTTGGGCTACCTCCGGCGGTTCGGGTTTCCGCGGTTCACGTAAGTCCACCCCGTTCGCTGCTCAAGTAGCTGCTGAACGTGCTGGTCAAGCTGCGCTGGAATACGGTCTGAAGAACCTCGACGTTAACGTCAAGGGTCCAGGTCCAGGTCGTGAGTCTGCTGTCCGTGCTTTGAACGGCTGTGGCTATAAGATCGCCAGCATCACCGACGTGACGCCAATCCCGCACAACGGGTGCCGTCCGCCGAAGAAGCGCCGCGTGTAATCCAGGAGACTGTAAGAAATGGCTCGTTACATTGGTCCAAAATGCAAACTTGCTCGTCGTGAAGGCACCGATCTCTTTTTGAAGAGCGGCGTTCGCGCTATCGAATCCAAGTGCAACATCGAAGCAGCTCCAGGTATCCACGGCCAACGCCGCGGTCGCCAGTCCGATTACGGTACTCAGCTGCGTGAGAAACAAAAAGTACGTCGTATCTATGGCGTTCTCGAGCGTCAATTCAGCGGTTACTACAAAGAAGCTGCCGGCAAGAAAGGCGCTACTGGTGAGAACCTGCTGCAACTGCTCGAATGCCGCCTGGACAACGTTGTATATCGCATGGGCTTCGGCTCGACGCGTGCAGAATCCCGTCAATTGGTTTCGCACAAGTCGGTCAGCGTAAACGGTAAAACCGTTAACGTACCTTCGTACCAGGTTCGTGCTGGTGACGTGGTTGCTATCCGCGAGAAGGCTAAGAACCAACTGCGCATTGTCCAAGCTCTCGATCTGTGTGCCCAACGTGGCCGCGTAGAATGGGTAGAAGTAGACACTGAGAAGAAATCTGGCGTCTTCAAAAACGTTCCAGCTCGCAGTGATCTGTCCGCCGACATCAACGAAAGCCTGATTGTCGAGCTCTACTCCAAGTAAGGGCTAGAAAATAGGTGCATCCATGCAGATTTCGGTAAATGAGTTTCTGACACCCCGCCACATTGATGTGCAGGTTGTCAGTCCAACCCGCGCCAAAATCACTCTCGAGCCTCTCGAGCGTGGTTTCGGCCATACCCTGGGCAACGCGCTGCGCCGCATCCTGTTGTCCTCCATGCCCGGCTGTGCAGTAGTCGAGGCCGAGATTGACGGTGTACTCCATGAGTACAGCGCCATCGAAGGTGTACAGGAAGACGTAATTGAAATCCTGTTGAACCTTAAAGGTCTGGCTATCAAGCTGCACGGTCGAGACGAAGTTACGCTGACCTTGTCGAAGAAGGGTTCGGGGGTGGTTACCGCTGCCGATATTCAGCTGGATCATGATGTCGAGATCGTTAATCCCGATCACGTAATCGCTAACCTGGCGTCTAACGGCGCCTTGAACATGAAGCTCACCGTAGCTCGTGGTCGTGGTTATGAACCAGCAGACTCGCGTCAGAGCGATGAAGACGAAAGCCGCAGCATCGGTCGCTTGCAGCTTGACTCTTCGTTCAGCCCGGTTCGCCGTATTGCATACGTGGTGGAAAACGCCCGTGTCGAGCAGCGTACTAACCTGGACAAGCTGGTTATTGATCTGGAAACCAACGGTACTCTGGATCCGGAAGAGGCTATCCGTCGTGCTGCAACCATTCTGCAACAGCAGTTGGCTGCGTTCGTCGACCTCAAAGGTGACAGTGAGCCAGTGGTAATCGAACAGGAAGACGAGATCGATCCGATCCTGCTCCGTCCGGTTGACGATTTGGAACTGACTGTACGTTCGGCCAACTGCCTCAAGGCGGAGAACATTTACTACATCGGCGACCTGATTCAGCGCACCGAAGTAGAATTGTTGAAGACTCCAAACCTTGGCAAGAAGTCCTTGACTGAGATCAAAGACGTCCTGGCTTCCCGTGGTCTGTCCCTCGGCATGCGCCTCGACAACTGGCCGCCGGCAAGTCTTAAGAAGGACGACAAGGCGACTGCCTGATCGTCGTAATCACCGAACGTTGTGTTTGGTAAGGAATGAACCATGCGTCATCGTAAAAGTGGTCGTCACCTGAGCCGGACTAGCTCGCACCGTAAGGCCATGTTTCAAAACATGGCGGTGTCGCTGTTCGAGCACGAGCTGATCAAAACTACACTGCCGAAAGCTAAAGAACTGCGTCGCGTTGCTGAGCCGCTGATCACTTTGGCCAAAACAGACAGCCTGGCTAACCGCCGTCTGGCTTTCGACCGTACTCGTTCGAAAGCAATCGTTGGCAAGCTGTTCAACGATCTGGGCAAGCGTTATGCAACCCGCGAGGGTGGCTACCTGCGCATCCTCAAGTGCGGTTTCCGCACTGGCGACAACGCGCCTATGGCGTACGTCGAGCTGGTTGATCGTCCTGCTGGCGGTGAAGCTGTATCCGCTGAGTAAGACGTCAGTCTGAAACAAAGAACCGGGCCTAGCGCCCGGTTTTTTGTGCCCGTGAGAAAAGCACCGTTTGTACAAGCTTCCCTACACAGCTCTCTGCAATATGTCGGCGGCGAGGGTGTTAGTAATTTTCTATCGACGGCTACAACTTAATGAATTTGTGGCTGTAACGTGGATGATCAATACTCCCTCCCAGCCAATTAGCCGGCAGTTCAAAGACTGACAGAGGAAGTAGATTTCATGAGCCAGAATAAAACGCTTACAACCGCCAGCGGCGCGCCTGTAGCTGATAACCAGAATTCCCGCTCAGCTGGCCCGCGTGGTCCGTTGTTGCTTGATGATTTTCATCTCATCGAAAAGCTCGCACATTTCAACCGTGAGAACATTCCTGAACGCCGCGTCCATGCGAAAGGCTCGGGTGCCCACGGTACGTTCACTGTCAGCCGTGATATCACCCAGTACACCAGTGCCAAGCTGTTCGAGGCGGTAGGCAAGCAGACGCCGATTTTTCTGCGCTTCTCCACGGTGGGTGGCGAGCGTGGTTCGGCTGACACCGAGCGCGATCCGCGCGGTTTCGCGCTGAAGTTCTATACCGAAGAAGGCAACTGGGACATCGTCGGCAACAACACGCCTGTGTTCTTCATTCGCGACCCTCTGAAATTCCCTGATTTCATCCACACGCAAAAGCGCCTGCCTCAGACGAACCTGAAAAGTGGCCAAATGATGTGGGACTTCTGGTCGCATTCGCCTGAAGCGTTGCACCAGGTCACCATTCTGTTTTCAGATCGTGGCATTCCTGACGGCTACCGTCACATGCACGGCTTCGGCAGCCACACCTACAGTCTGATCAGCGCTGCTGGTGAGCGTCATTGGGTCAAATGGCACTACAAGACCAAGCAGGGCATCAAGAACCTCGCTCCAGCTGATGCTGCGCGTATCGCGGGCACTGATCCTGACTACGCCCAGCGTGATCTGTTCGGCGCTATCGAGAAGGGTGACTTCCCGAAATGGAGCGTGTGCATTCAGTTGATGACCGAGGCACAAGCTGCTGCCCACCACGAAAACCCGTTCGACGTGACCAAAACCTGGTCGCAGAAAGAGTACCCGCTGATTGAAGTTGGTGAGCTGGAACTCAACCGCAACCCGCTGAACTACTTTGCTGAAGTGGAGCAAGCTGCGTTCGGCCCGAGCAACATGGTGCCGGGTGTTGGCTTGTCCCCAGACCGCATGCTGCAGGGTCGTGTATTTGCCTACGCGGATGCGCACCGTTATCGAGTCGGTACCAACCACCAGCAACTGCCGATCAATGCGCCGGTGAACCCTGTTCACAGCTATCAGCGTGACGGCTCCATGGCGTTTGGCACCAACGGCGGTTCGGCTCCCAACTACGAGCCAAACAGCTACTCAGACGCGCCCAAACAGGACTCTCGCTATGGGGAGCCAGCACTGGCGCTTAGCGGCGCGGCTGATCGCTTTGATCATCGCGTGGATGGCGACTACTACAGCCAGGCTGGCAAACTGTTCAACCTGATGAATGATGATCAGAAAGCGCTGCTCATCAATAACATTGCAGGTGCGATGGGCGGCGTTTCCAGCGATGTCGTGCAGCGTCAGTTGCAGCATTTCTACAAAGCCGATCCAGCTTATGGCGATGGCGTGGCCAAGGCGTTGGGCGTTCAGCTGGGCTGAGTCGAAGTGATAAACAGAACCGCCCTCATTTGGGCGGTTTTTCGCATCAAAAGCCCCATTTTTCGATGCTTTTGGTCACTTTATTGCGCCTGACCAAGTGACCTTCGGGGTGTGTTGGTTCAGACTATGCACTTTGAAGCATGGAGATGTGGGCGATGCTAGGCCACCCGGAAGTAATCGATTATCTGAACACGTTGCTGGTTGGCGAACTGGCAGCGCGTGACCAGTATTTTGTCCATTCGCGTATGTACGAAGACTGGGGCTTCACCAAGCTCTACGAGCGTATCAACCACGAGATGGAAGAAGAGGCACAACACGCCGATGCGTTGATGCGCCGGATTCTGATGCTGGAAGGCACGCCACGCATGCGTCCGGATGATCTGGATGTAGGCACTACAGTGCCTGAGATGTTCGCTGCCGACCTGCGCCTGGAATACAAGGTTCGTGCGGCACTGTGCAAGGGCATCGAGCTCTGCGAACTGCACAAGGACTACGTTACCCGCGAAATCCTCCGTGTTCAGTTGAACGACACCGAAGAAGATCACACCTACTGGCTGGAAAAGCAGCTGGGTCTGATCAAGACCATCGGTCTGGAGAATTACCTGCAATCGCAGTTCTGATTCCGCCGACGGCAATAATTAAAAAGCCCCTGTCATTCGCATGACAGGGGCTTTTTTGTTGCCTGGCGTAAACCGTCAGGCTTTGTCGCGAAGCAGCAGTGGCTTGAGGTAGTGCCCTGTGTAGGATTGCTCCATTTCAGAGACTTGCTCAGGCGTACCAACGGCGATGATCTGCCCGCCTTTGGAGCCACCCTCAGGACCCAGATCCACCAGCCAGTCGGCGGTCTTGATCACGTCCAGGTTGTGCTCGATCACCACCACTGTATTGCCGTGATCGCGCAGACGATGCAGTACATCGAGCAATTGCTGGATATCCGCGAAGTGCAGGCCAGTGGTCGGCTCGTCGAGGATGTACAGCGTCTTGCCGGTATCGCGCTTGGACAGCTCGCGCGACAGCTTCACGCGCTGAGCTTCACCGCCCGACAGCGTCGTCGCTGATTGCCCCAGCTTGATGTACGAGAGACCTACGTCCATCAACGTCTGAAGCTTGCGCGCCAGCGCGGGCACGGCGTCGAAGAACACGCGAGCTTCTTCGATTGTCATCTCCAGCACTTCGTGGATGCTCTTGCCCTTGTACTTGATCTCAAGGGTTTCGCGGTTGTAGCGCTTGCTCTTGCAGACATCGCAGGGGACGTAGATGTCCGGCAGGAAGTGCATCTCCACCTTGATCAGGCCGTCACCCTGGCAAGCCTCGCAGCGCCCACCCTTGACGTTGAAGGAGAAGCGCCCCGGTCCGTAGCCACGCGAGCGTGATTCCGGTACGCCAGCGAACAGCTCACGGATCGGCGTGAACAGCCCGGTATAGGTCGCCGGGTTGGAGCGTGGCGTGCGGCCGATCGGGCTTTGGTCGATATCCACGACCTTGTCCAGATGCTCCAGACCCTTGATGCTGTCGTGGGTTGCGGCTTCCAGCGTGGTCGCGCCATTGAGGGCTGTGGCGCTGAGCGGGAAGAGGGTGTTGTTGATCAGTGTCGACTTGCCCGAACCCGAAACACCGGTTACGCACGTCAACAGGCCGATAGGGATTTCCAGATCGACGTTGCGCAAGTTGTTGCCACGGGCGCCTTTGAGGTTCAGGGACAGCTTCTTGTTACGAGGCGTGCGCTTGGCCGGGACTTCGATCTTCACGCGACCGGACAGATATTTGCCAGTCAGCGAATCCGGGTGCGACATCACTTCGTCCGGCGTACCTTCGGCAACGATATGTCCTCCATGCACACCGGCACCTGGCCCGATGTCGACGACGTAATCGGCAAGGCGAATCGCGTCCTCGTCGTGCTCGACCACAATCACCGTGTTGCCAATGTCTCGCAGGTGCTTGAGCGTCCCGAGCAGCCGGTCGTTATCACGTTGGTGCAAACCGATGGAAGGTTCGTCGAGGATGTACATCACGCCGACCAGGCCCGCACCGATCTGGCTGGCCAGACGGATACGCTGGGCTTCACCGCCAGAGAGGGTGTCGGCGCTGCGGTCCAGAGTCAGATAGTCGAGACCGACGTTGACCAGGAATTGCAGACGCTCACGGATCTCCTTGAGGATCTTGTCAGCGATTTCGCCGCGACGGCCGGTCAGCTTCAGCACACCGAAATATTCGGTAGCGTCGCCAATCGGCATATTCGTGACGGCAGGCAAAGTTTTCTCGCCGACCCATACGTGACGAGCTTCACGGCGCAGACGCGTGCCACGGCAATCCGGGCAAGGCTGAGTGCCTAGGAACTTGGCCAGCTCTTCACGCACAGTGGCCGACTCGGTTTCCCGGTAGCGACGTTCCAGATTAGGCACGATGCCTTCGAATGGGTGAGCACGCTTCACGATATCGCCGCGATCATTCAGATAACGGAAGTCGACATTCTGCGAGCCGCTGCCGTTGAGCAGGATCTTCTGCGTATCGGCGGGCAACTCTTTGAACGGCACTTCCAGGCTGAAATCGTAATGTTTGGCCAGCGAGCCGAGCATCTGGAAGTAGTAAACGTTGCGCCTGTCCCAACCGCGGATCGCACCTTCGGCCAGCGTCAGTTCGGCATTCACCAGACGTTTGATGTCGAAGAACTGCTTCACGCCCAGACCATCACAGGTCGGGCACGCGCCAGCCGGGTTGTTGAACGAGAACAGCTTGGGTTCCAGTTCGCTGATCGCGTGACCGCAGATCGGGCAGGCGAAGCGGGCAGAGAAGATCATCTCTTCGCCAGGCTCGTCGTCCATGGGCGCAACCCAAGCGATGCCGTCTGCCAGTTTCAGCGCGGTCTCGAAGGATTCGGCCAGACGCTGCTGCAGGTCGGCACGGACCTTGAAGCGGTCGACGACTACATCAATGGAGTGCTTCTTCTGTTTATCCAGCTTGGGCAACTCGTCCAGTTCACATAGACGGCCGTTGACCCGGGCACGGACGAAACCTTGCGCGCGCAGCTCTTCGAACACCGACAGATGCTCGCCTTTGCGCTCACGGATCACCGGCGCCAGCAACATCAGCTTGCTGCCTTCGGGCTGGGCCAGGACGAGGTCAACCATCTGGCTGACGGTCTGGGCTTCCAGCGGGATGTCGTGATCCGGGCAACGCGGCTGACCGACCCGGGCGTACAGCAGGCGCAGGTAGTCGTAAATCTCGGTGATGGTGCCCACGGTGGAGCGCGGGTTGTGGGACGTGGACTTCTGCTCGATGGAAATCGCGGGCGACAGGCCTTCAATCGTGTCGACGTCCGGCTTTTCCATCATCGACAGAAACTGGCGGGCGTAGGCAGAGAGCGATTCGACGTAACGTCTCTGCCCTTCGGCGTAGAGTGTGTCGAAGGCCAGCGACGATTTGCCAGAACCGGAAAGCCCGGTAATGACGATCAGTTTGTCGCGTGGCAGGGTGAGGTCGATGTTTTTCAGGTTGTGGGTTCGGGCCCCACGAATCAGGATCTTGTCCAAACTGGCCTCGCTTGGCGGGCGTCGAAAACGTAGGAGTATACGGTGAAATACTGGATGGATGCACACTATCGAATCAGTGTCACAGGCTTAAATGAAGACTGTGTCATCTAGACGCGTCATAGCGTCGCGATATACCCCGTCAATCGATGGGACTGGTAGAATCGCCGCCGGTTCACATGAGGTTTTTCCATGCACGATCCCCACAGCGAACGAATGAGCGGCGGCGAGACCCGTGCGGCAGGCGGTCTGGCGCTGGTTTTTGCGTTCCGCATGCTTGGCATGTTCATGGTTCTGCCTGTACTGGCGACCTATGGCATGGACCTGGCAGGGGCAAGTCCCGCACTGATCGGCCTGGCCATCGGCGCTTACGGCCTGACTCAAGCCTTTTTGCAGATTCCGTTCGGTATCATTTCTGACCGCATTGGTCGGCGGCCGGTGATTTATTTCGGCCTGATCATCTTTGCCTTGGGCAGCGTGCTGGCCGCCAGTGCTGATTCCATCTGGGGGATCATCGCCGGTCGGATTCTGCAGGGCGCGGGTGCGATTTCCGCTGCGGTCATGGCTTTGCTCTCCGACCTGACCCGCGAGCAGCATCGCACCAAGGCGATGGCCATGATTGGCATGACCATCGGTCTGTCGTTTGCTATTGCCATGGTGGTCGGTCCGTTGCTGACCAGCGCGTTCGGCCTGTCCGGGTTATTTCTGGCGACAGGCGGGATGGCCTTGATCGGCATCCTGATCGTGGCGTTCGTTGTCCCGCACAACACCGGCACCTTGCAGCATCGTGAGTCCGGCGTTGCCCGTCAGGCGCTGGGGCCGACGTTGCGTCATCCGGATCTGCTGCGTCTGGATTTGGGTATCTTCGTGTTGCACGCGATGCTCATGTCAAGCTTCGTGGCCTTGCCCCTGGCGCTGGTGGAAAAAGCCGGTTTGCCCAAGGAACAGCACTGGTGGGTGTACCTCACCGCGCTGCTGATCTCATTTTTCGCAATGATTCCATTCATCATTTATGGTGAGAAAAAGCGTCAGATGAAGCGTGTGCTGATCGGCGCTGTCGGCGTGCTGATGCTCACTGAGCTATTCTTCTGGGCGTACGGCGATACGTTGCGAGCGCTGGTGATAGGTACAGTGGTATTCTTCATCGCGTTCAACCTGCTTGAAGCGTCCTTGCCGTCGCTGATCAGCAAAGTGTCACCGGCGGGCGGAAAAGGTACGGCGATGGGAGTTTATTCCACTAGCCAGTTCCTTGGTTCGGCCGCAGGTGGGATACTCGGCGGCTGGTTGTTCCAGCATGGCGGCCTTGACGTGGTTTTCCTCGGAGGCGCGGCGCTGGCTGCAATCTGGCTGGCCGTTGCAGTGACCATGCGTGAGCCGCCTTATGTGACGAGCCTTCGTCTGCCGTTGTCGCCAGAGGCGCAGCGTGATGCAGGGCTGGCTGAAAGAATAAAGGCCGTGAATGGCGTAACGGATGCAGTGGTGGTTGCCGAAGAGGCGGCCATATACATCAAATTAGACACAGAACTATTGGATCGCGCGTCTCTGGAACGGATGGTCAACCCAGCGACAGAAGCGTGCGAAGCCTAGGAGAGCGTTATGGCCCGTGGGGTTAACAAAGTCATATTGGTCGGTACATGCGGCCAGGATCCCGAAGTTCGCTACTTGCCTAACGGTAACGCCGTGACCAACCTGAGTCTGGCGACCAGCGAACAGTGGACCGACAAACAAACCGGTCAGAAAGTCGAAAAGACTGAATGGCACCGTGTGTCGATGTTCGGCAAAGTCGCCGAAATCGCTGGCGAATACCTGCGCAAGGGTTCCCAGGTCTACATCGAAGGCAAACTGCAGACCCGCGAGTGGGAAAAAGACGGTATCAAGCGTTACACAACTGAAATCGTCGTCGACATGCAAGGCACCATGCAATTGCTGGGCGGCCGTCCACAAAACGACGGCGCTCCACAAGGTCAAGGTGGCGGCGGTTATCAGAACTCCGCACCACGTCCACAGCAGTCGCGCCCTCAGCAGTCCGCGCCACAGCAGCAGCCACAGCGCGAATCCCGCCCGGCCCCGCAACAGCAGGCGCCACAACCGGCAGCGGATTTCGACAGCTTTGATGACGATATTCCGTTCTAGGAAATTTGCTCCATCTGGCTAAACCAAAAGCCCGCAGCGCTCCCACGCTGCGGGCTTTTTGTTGGCTGATGTTCGGTAGAGGTGGCCTCGTTCTCCGTGCACTTCGCAGCCGTTATCACACATAAAATAACTATCTGAACCGAAATGCTTGTGTCTGAAGGAGCGCGCTTGCCCGCGATGCAGTCGACGCGGTATGCCTTCAACACTGCGTCATCCTTCATCGCGGGCAAGCGCGCTCCTACAGGGGCCTATGTTTGCTCCGCGATAACGCGGCGGGTGTTGCTACAGAAAAACATCTAATCCAGCAGTTATTTCCGATTTGATATTAGGGGTTTCGGCCAACTACAACCCCAACTCCGACAACCCCGGATGATCATCCGGACGGCGACCGAGCGGCCAATGGTATTTGCGCTCGGACTCTTTGATCGGCATGTCGTTGATGCAGGCGAAGCGGTTGGCCATCAGGCCGTTGGCGTCGAATTCCCAGTTCTCATTGCCATAGGAGCGGAACCAGTTGCCTGAATCGTCGTGCCATTCGTAGGCGTAACGCACGGCGATGCGGTTGTCGGTGAAGGCCCAGAGTTCTTTGATCAGCCGGTAATCCAGCTCCTTGGCCCATTTGCGGGTCAGAAAGGCTTTGGCTTCTTCGCGGTTGCTGGCGAATTCGGTGCGGTTACGCCATTTCGTGTCGAGGGTGTAAGCCAGCGAGACCTTTTCAGGATCACGGCCATTCCAGCCGTCTTCGGCGAGGCGGACTTTCTGGATGGCGGATTCCCGGGTGAAGGGCGGCAAAGGCGGGCGGGTTTCGTTGCTGAATGACATGGCAGAACCTCCGGATGGTCAATCGGGTGATGAGCGTGTGGCGGGAGAAGGATCCTTCAGGGCTGAGGTCAACAGCAGCTGTGCCATGTCCTGGGCATTGTCGGCGGCGTTGTGATCGCCCATGACCAATGCGAGGGTGATGGCGCCGTCTATCAATATCAGCAGCTGTTTGGCCAGGATTTCGGGATGTGCCACGTTTAATGGCTGGCACAGCTCCAGGCAGTAGTCCAAAAGCTTTTGCTTGTGGACTTTTGCCAGCTGGCGCACGGGGTCTGCGGGATCACCGATTTCGCCTGCGGTATTGATGAAGGCGCAGCCACGAAAGCCTTCGGACTCAAACCAGCTTTTGAGCACGCTGAACATCGCAAGAATGCGCGCCTGGGCAGTGGGAGCCTTGTCGGTTTCGCTGCGAAACCAATGCATCCAGCGCTGATCGCGCACGCTCAAGGCCTGCACGGCCACTTCGTCTTTGGTGGCGTAGTAGCGATAGATGCTTTTGCGTGCCACGCCGGAGGTCCGTACTAGCAAATCCATGCCCATGGCATGAATCCCGTTCTGATAAATGAGTTGCTCGGCGGTTTGCAGGATTTTGTCCTGCACTGCGGTAGTCGATGTCTTGGTCATGCGGCAAAGGGTAGAACGACCGTTCTACCCCGTCAAGCGATGAGTTCAGATCAAAGAACGGCAGCGCTTGGTTTTTCTCCCGCCAGTCCTTGCGCCAGGCTGGCCAGAACCATTTCGCCCATCCGGGTGCGGGTTTGCACGGTTGCGCTGGCGCGGTGGGGTTGAAGCACGACGGATTCCAACTCGAACAGCTCGCTCGGCACATTGGGCTCATCGACGAAAACGTCCAGGCCTGCGCCGGCAATCGAAGCCGTCTTGAGTGCCGCAAGCAGGTCCGGCTCATTGACCAGACTGCCGCGCGCTACATTGATCAGATACCCTTCGTCGCCCAGTGCTGCCAGCACTTGCGCGTTGATGATGCCTTTGGCTTTGTCGGCTGCGGCCGCGACTATCAATGCGTCACTGTGCCGAGCCAGTTCGGCCAGGTCGGCGACGAACGTGTATGGCACGTCGTCCATGGCCTTCAGATCGGTGTAGCTGATCGGACAACCGAAGGCAGCCGCGCGGGTAGCAACGGCGCGACCGACCCGACCCAGGCCGACGATCCCGATTTTCATGCCGCTGAACTGGCGGGCCAACGGGATCGGCGCCAATGGCGTCGGGCTTTGCGGCCATGCGCCACTGCGCACGTAACGGTCGGCTGTGCACAGGCCACGGCATGCAGAGATCAACAAGCCGATAGCCAGGTCAGCCACGTCTTCGGTCAACGCGCCAATGGTCGCGGTGACATGAATACCACGGTCCCGAGCGTAGGCCAGGTCCACCGCGTCAGTGCCGACGCCATTGACGGCAATGACTTTTATGGCAGGCAATTGCTCCATCACCTCGCGGGTAATGCCAGTGTGGCCGCCAGTCACCACGCCGCTAATGTTGGCGCCGTGTTCGCGCAGGTAAGCGGCCTTGTCCGTTTGCTGGAAGTACGGGCGAACGGTGTACAGCTCGTTGAGCCGCGCGTTGATCTCGGGGATCAGGATAGGGCTCAGTTGCAGGATTTCAGGTTTCATGGCGTTCTCGCTCAAGCAAATTCGGAAAGATTGATCAGCCACGGCCGACGAAAGGCATGTTGGTGGCCATGACGGTCATGTTCAGCACGTTGGCGGAAAGAGGCAGATTGGCGATGTAACGCACAGCATCGGCAATGTGCTTCACGTCGATCATCGGCTCCACGGCGGTTTCGCCATTGGCCTGGCGCACGCCTTTGGTCATGCGCACGGACAGCTCGGTCAGCGCGTTGCCGATGTCGATCTGGCTGCAGGCGATGTTGAATTCGCGGCCGTCCAGGGCAAGGCTCTTGGTCAACCCCAGCACCGCGTGTTTACTGGCGGTGTAAGGCCCGGTGAACGGGCGCGGGGTGTGGGCGGAAATCGAACCGTTGTTGATGATGCGTCCGCCCTGGGGCGACTGTTTGCGCATCAGGCCGAAGGCGCCACGGCTGCACAGGAAAACCCCGGTGACGTTGGTGTCGATCACGTTCAGCCACTTCTCCACCGGCAGTTCGTCCATCGGCACGGCTGGAGCGTTGACGCCGGCATTGTTGAAGACCACATCGACTCGGCCATAAACCTCTTCGATGGTGGCGAACAGTGCCTCGACGCTGGCTGGATCGCGCACATCAGAGGACACCGCCAGTGCTTCGCCGCCTTGCTCGGCGGCCAGTGCCACCAATTCCTCAAGCGGTTCCAGACGTCGTCCGGTGACCACGACTTTGTAGCCATCAGCCAGCAGACCGAGAGCGACTGCACGGCCGATGCCGCTGCCAGCGCCGGTGACCAAGGCGATTTTCGGGAGGGAATTGTCAGTCATTGTTATATCTCCGTTTCAATCATTTTCTGGATCAGGCCGCATGACGGCCGCCAATGCGTACTTCGAATTTGCCGATGCCCGCGATGCCCGCGCTGATCACATCACCGGATTGCAGGACATCCACGCCGGGCGGAGTGCCGGTCATGATCAGGTCGCCGGGGATAAGCCGGATCGACTGCGACAGGCGGCTGACGATTTCGCCAACCGACCAGATCTGGCTTTCAAGGTCCGAGCGCTGGCGTTCCACACCGTTGACGTTCAGCCATAGCGCGCCTTGGCTGGGATGTCCCAGAGTGCTGGCGGGCTGGATGGGGCTGATAGGTGCCGAACCGTCGAAGGCCTTGGCTGCTTCCCAGGGCTGGCCCACCGCTTTGGCCGCCATCTGCAAATCGCGGCGGGTCAGATCCAGACCGGCGGCGTAGCCCCACACGTGGTCCAGCGCCTGCGCTTCATCGATGTTGAAGCCACCGGTGCCGATGGCGACCACCAGTTCGATCTCGTGGCAGAACTGCTCGGTCAGCGGCGGAAAGTCCAGCTCGCCCTCGGCATCGATCACCGAGGTGGAGGGCTTCATGAAGAACGCGGGCATTTCTCGTGGGGCGTTTTGCGAGTCGCCCCAGTGATAATTGCGACCCAGGCAAAACACTCGCGCGACGGGAAAGCGTGCGGTGCTATTGGCCACGGGCAAACTGCGGATCAGGCCGGGTTCGAACACGTAATCAATCATTGTTATTCCTTGATCTAGAGCCTTCTTGACGATCAGCCTACGGGATCGGCAGCGGCCAAAGTTGGACAAAGCGGTGTTCAAACTGGAGTAAACACGGCGAATGCGAGCCATAAAAAAGGCGTACTCGCGTACGCCATTGCCAAGAGCAGGCATAAGGTCACACACATTCTTTTTGCGTTAGCGGGTCTTCAATTCAATGCGGTAGATCTTGCCCAGCAGCAACGAATACGAGAGCGTGCCGATCAGCGCGACACCGCCGATGAACCAGAACGCGTAGGCAAACGAGCCGGTAACATGCAGGATCTGGCCGATGACAATCGGTGTCACGATCCCGCCGATGTTGGCCGCCAGACTGGTCACGCCGCCGGTCAGGCCAATCAGTTCCTTGGGCGCGATTTCCGACACCGCCGCCCACGAAGACGACGCGATGCCTTGGGCGAAGAAGGCGATGGTCAGCAGCGCAATGCACACTTCGTTGGAGTCAGTGAAGTTGACCAGCATGATCGACATGCCCAGCGCCGAGCCCACCACCAGCGGCAACTTGCGGGAGAACGACAGGGAATAGCCGCGGCGGATCATCCAGTCGGCAATCGCTCCGGCCAGCAGTACCCCGACGGTGGCGCCGATGAACGGCAGCACAGCGAAGATCCCCACTTTGACCATGGTCAGATGACGTTCTTCGATCAGGTAAGTGGGGAACCAGGTCAGGAAAAAGTACAGTGCCGACGTGCTGGCAAACTTGCCGATGCAAATCGCCCAGATCTGGCGATACTTCAGCAGTTCGGCAATTTGCCCCCACTTGAATTTGTTTTTGTCCTTGCTGGCTTTCACCAGGCCGCCGCCGTCCTCGATGTATTGCAGTTCTTCCTTGCTGACCTTCTTGCAGAACAGCGGGTCGCGATACAGAAACAACCAGGCGATACCGAAGATGATGCCCGCGATGCCGGTGCTGTAGAACACGTGGCGCCAGTCATAAGTGGTCGCCAGCCAGAGCAGCAGGCCCGTGAAGAGTGCCGTGCCCAGGTACTGGCCACAGACATAAATGCTGCTGGCCAGGCCACGCTCTCTGGCAGGAAACCAGACGGTAACGGCGCGACTGTTGGCGGGGAAGGCCGGCGCTTCCATGGCACCGATTGCCAAACGCAGGCCGAACAGCGAGGCGAACCCGCCCGCCAAGCCCTGGCAGACCGTGACCGCTGACCATGAGATCAGCGATACACCGTAAGTGATCCGTGAGCGGAATCTGTCAGCGATGAAGCCGGCGGGCACCAGAGCAAACGCGTAAGTCCAGGCAAAGGCGGAGAAGATAAGGCCCATTTCGACTTTATCCAGCCCAAGATCCTTGGCCATGAAGGGTGCGGCGATGGAGATGTTTACCCGGTCCACATAATTGATGATCGTGGCGATCAACAACAGCGAAAGCATGAACCAGCGACGACGGGAAGGCAGACGAACCGGTGCGGCTGCGGGTGCGGCGACACGGGTGTCGATCGCCTGAATATCAGGGGAGCTCGACATGAGAATTCCTCATTGTTTTTATTGGTATCGAGTTAAATTGCAGCCCCAAAGTGATCGTACGACGATGTAAAAACAATCAAACGCTTAGACTGTTTTTTAATTTCCAGACAGGCTGCTCAGTATTTGTCCAAGAAAATTACAGCGCGCGCGAACAAGCGATAAATCGTGAAAATTGGGCAAAACATGCGAATTAGAGGGCTTGCAAGATTTGAAGTGATGGATTTGCTTTTGGACATCGCCAGCCAATAGCTGGGAAATATTTTTACGGATTTAAGTCATGGGACGTCTGACAATAAGATCGTGGCTTAGCCGCAGCCGTATTTTTTACACGAGGTATCGATATGGATTCAGCAACGCCAGCGCCGACCTATGGCATGCAGCAACGCAGCGAGCGGGCCGATTTCTACATCCGTGACAAGCATGCCCGCAGCGCCGAAACCGGGCCGCATCGGCATGAGTATTTTCAGATTCAGATCAATCTCGGCGGTGACACCGTGCAGCACATTGGCGGCGTGATCCGGCCGTTCCCGCGTCATGCGTTGGCGTTTATCCTGCCGCACAAACTGCACCTGATTCCGCATCCGGACGCTGGCAATTTTCTGCTGATCAACTTCGCCCAGACCTTCCTGCTGCCGCAATTGCAGTGCGATCCGCTGGATCTGGAAGACGTGCCTATCGCCCTGGCGCCGGAGTTGTCGCCGTTTCGTTTTCAGGAAAGCCTGGATTTCATTCTCGACGAAGCCGACTTCGGTGAGATCGAAGCGTTGCTGATCCGCATGCGTCGCCTGGATCAGCAGCGTCAGTTCGGCACTCGCGAAATCCTCAAGGGCTGTCTGTTGCAGCTGATCGGCACGGTCTGTGAGCGGTTCGCCGAGCAGATCAAAATTCTCGCTGACGACAACGCAGCCGAGCGCAGCCGTCGCGATGCGCTGGCGCGGATGTCGGAATACGTGCGCAAGAACCTCAGTGATCCAGACCTGAGCCTGAAAAAGGCCGCCTCTGCCGCGTTCTTATCGCCCAATTACCTAACGCACTGGTTACGCAAGGAGGTGGGAAAGACCTTCAGCGAACTGGTGCTGGAGCGGCGCATGCACCTGGCCCGCACGCTGCTGCTGACTGGCACCAAGCCTGTAGGCGAAGTCGCCAGACTTTGCGGGTTCGCCGACGAAGCCTACTTCTCCCGTCGCTTTCGCAACGCCCATGGCATGCCGCCTGGACAGTTTCGCAAGCAGCGGGATTTGTAACTAACGCAGCCTTCCTGGGTGAACCCGATGATTCTCAAATTAGCGCGATCCTGTGGGACCGGCTTTAGCCGGGAAGGGGCTTGTACATTCCCCCGATAGCTATCGCCTGAAATGCCGCCTTCCCGGCTAGAGCCGGTCCCACATAGATTGCATTCCATCAGTGGGACCGGCTTCAGCCGGGAAGGGGCCAGTACGTCAATCCAATATCTATCGCCTGAAATGCCGCCTTCCCGGTTAAAGCCGGTCCCACATAGATTGCATTCCATCAGTGGGACCGGCTTTAGCCGGGAAGAGGCCAGTTCATCCACCCGATACTTATCGTCTGAAATGCCGCCTTCCCGGCTGAAGCCGGTCCCACAAGAATGTGCATTGCAGGCAAACATAGAATTTCCCACAGCGATTGTGGCGTGCGGTTTCAAACCACCTGATCGCTCTGCGGAACCACGTTGTGGCGATCAGCCGGAGCCGTTGCGCTGCTTAGAATGATCGGCACGGATTTCGCGGCAGGCACTTTGCTGCGTTCGGCGTGGTGCCAGAGCGGCACCAGCGGATTGCATTCCGGGTAGTAAGCGGCGCTGCAACCTTCGGGGATGTCGTAGGCGATGATCTGCATCGGCCCAACCTGCCGGATGACTTCAGGCTCCACAGCGGTGGTCAGGGTGACCCATTCTCCGGCCGCAAAGCCCAACCGGATGATGTCGTTGCGGTTCATGAAAATCACTGTCCGGGTGCCGCTGACGCCGCGAAAGCGATCATCAAAGCCATAAATTGTGGTGTTGAACTGATCGTTACTGCGCAGCGTCATCAGCTGCAGTACATCTCTGCGCTCCTGGCTCTGTTCAAAATCCTTGTCTTCGGCCAGCAGTGACGGAGTGATGAACTGCGCTCGCTGGCTTTCGGTTTTCCATTCCCGTTGCGCCGCTGCCACCGGTTTGTGAAAACCACCCGGCTCCCACATGCGGGTTTCCATGTCGTGGAAAATCTCCGGATAGACTTCGCTGATGGCTTGGCGAATGTTCGCGTAGTCCGTGCGCCAGGCATCCCAGTCAATGCGCTCACTGCCGGACAAAGTGGCTTTTGCGAGATTCGCCACGATGGTGGTTTCAGCGCGCACATGCTCGCTCACCGGTTCAGCGCTGCCTTTCCAGCCATGGATGCAACCGGTGCTGTCCTCGGTGCTGTAGCTTTGTGCATGACCGTTCTGCCGATCGATTTCAATCTTGCCAAGGCAGGGCAGCAGCCAGGTGTTTTTGGCCGTCACCAGATGCGTGCGATTGAGTTTGGTCGCAATCTGCACATTCAATTGCAGGTTTTTCCAGGCAGGCTCCATGCGTGAGGTGTCCGGAATGGCGCGAAGAAAATTGCCGCCCAGCCCGATGAAACCCCGCACGCTACCGTCGAGGATGCCTTCGCACGTCTCCACCGTGGCGCGACCCTTTTTGGTTGGCACATGAAAGCTAAACAACGCCTCGATTTTATCCACAGGAACTTTGCCCGGGTCTTCGCTAATGCCGACGGTGCGCTGGCCCTGCACGTTGGAGTGGCCGCGCACCGGACAGATTCCTGCGCCGGGCTTGCCGATGTTGCCGCGCAGCAACAGCAGGTTGACCAGCATCTGTACCGCGCTCACGCCTTTGCGATGCTGAGTGATGCCCATGCCATAAACGATCATCACCCGCTCACTGCGGGCGTAAACCGTGGCAGCGGCTTCCATGGCGCTGCGAGTGAGGCCTGAGCGTGTTTCCAGCTCGGCCCATTCCACCTCGCGGACCATCGCGGCAAACTCCCCGAAGCCCTCGGTGTGCTGGGCGATGAACACCTGATCGATAACAGCCGGCTCGCCTTTGATCAGCGCGGCTTTGTCCATTTCAAACAGTGCTTTGGCGATACCCATCACCGCCGCAATGTCACCGCCAATCACCACCTGATGATATTGGGTGCTGATGATGGTCGAGTCCGGGCCGAGCATTTGCGTGGGCGATTGCGGATTGACGAAGCGTTCCAGCCCGCGCTCGCGGATCGGGTTGAAGGTGATGATCGGCACATCGCGACGGCGGGCGTCCTGCAAGTCGTGGAGCATGCGTGGGCTGTTGCTGCCCACGTTCTGGCCGAAGAAAAAGATGCAGTCGGTGTGCTGAAAATCATCCAGCGTCACGGTGCCCACCGGCACGCCTATGCTTTCCTGCAAGCCGACGGAGGTGCTTTCGTGGCACATGTTCGAGCTGTCGGGCAGGTTGTTGGTCCCGTAGGCGCGGGCGAACAATTGATAGATGAACGAGGTTTCCAGCGACGCACGGCCCGAGGCGTAAAACGCCACGCTGTCAGGTTCCAGGGCGCGCAGTTGCGAACCAATTTCCTGATACGCCTGTTCCCAACTGGTTTCCCGATAGTGGTCGGTTTGCGGGTCATAACGCAGCGGATGGGTCAGGCGGCCGTGCTGTTCAAGGTCGTAGCCATGCCATTGCAACAGCTCTGTGACTGAATGCTGAGCAAAGAACTCAGGGCTGGTCTTGAGCGACGTCAGCTCCCAGGCCGTGGCTTTGGCGCCGTTTTCGCAGAATTCCAGGGAGTGTGGCTTGCCGGGCTTGGCCCATGCGCAACTGACACAGGCAAAGCCGCCGGGCTTGTTTTGCCGGGTCAGGGCAAGCGGGGCTTTGATCAGTGCCTGTTCACGCCACAGGATGGTCATCACGGACTTTGCCGAGCCCCATCCGCCAGAGGCATCAGCGTAGGGACGATAGTGTGCTTGAGGGTGAATGAGCATCGAAGTTGCCTCTATCGGCCGACGTAATACGGGCGGCGCTGACCGTCTTGTGAAGTTCTGACGCAGCGCCTGAGGCAAAGGTTCGGTATCGATTCTCCGGCGGTCGCCTTACGTATTCATGGTCCAAAACCGAACTTGTGGGGCAGTTGATCAGTCTCTAGTGCTGCTGATAACCCGTGCCGCCGATAGCGAGGAACCCCGCGTTTTGCCGAACTTCAAGTCCATCTTCCTGCTGTTCATGTTGTTGTGTGTTGGCAACGTCCACCTTCAGGCTGCTGAAGCGCCCGCTGCTCCAGCCGCTGCAGCCGCCCCCGAAGAACCCGCAGCCCCGGAAATCCTCCTTCAAGGCGGGTTGCTGGGTGCGATCAGTTCCAGCATTGACGATGTGCAGGAAAAGCTCGACCTGGACGGCAACTGGCTGGACAGCTGGCGCTTGCGAGCGGACCGGGCTGCCAACGAGCTGGATAAGCTGGTCAGCAAGCCGACGCCGGAAACCCAGTGGGGCGCGGTAGGTGACTTTGTCATGCTGTCGGTGGTGTGGATCGGCACCTTTGCCGTGCTGACCATCCTCGGTAGTTTCATTGCGGTACGCATCAATCGCCGACCGTTCATGTTGATTCGCGAGCGCAGCCAGGCGCTGATCGGTTATGTGCTGCCTTACACTTTGCCAGCCATCATTAGCCTGCCGGTGACGTTATCCGTCAGCCATCTCATGGATCTCTCGGTAGGCCGCGCGTTGGCGTTGTGCTTCGCCTATGCGACCAGCAGCGGCATCGTTTCAACCTCGGTGTTGTTGTGCGTGATCGTGATGTTCAACTACGGGCATAAACGCGCGGCGGTGCGAATGATCCGCCGCTACGCGCCCAAACCGCTTTTTGTCATCGGCTTCCTTGCTGCCTTGAGCGATGCCCTGACCAGCCCGCAGATCGCCCGGCAGATCGGCAGTAACGTCACCACCAGCGTGGCGGTCTTCACCGGCTTGTTCGCCTCCGTGGTGTTCTGCATTTTGATCATCAAGGTGCGACGACCCATCGCGCATCTGATTCGTAATCGGCAACTCAGCAGTCGCTTGGCACAACCTGCGCTGCAACAGTCGCTGAAGATATTCTCCAACCTTTGGCATTTGCCGATTCTGCTGATGATCCTGGTCTCGGCGGTGAGCCTGATTGGCGCTGGCGAAGACAGCCAGAAAGCCCTGCGCTGCGCCTTGTTCACTACAGTTTTGCTGATCGGCACAGTGTTCCTCAGTACTGTTTTCCAACACATCTTCAAACCTGCCGAAATCCGCGCGCGGGGCGTGCATGTCTACCGCGAGCGCTTGCTAAGCCTGGCCCATGCGGTGATGCGGATTATTCTCGCGGTCTCGTTCATCGAAATTCTCGGGCGGATCTGGGGCTTCTCGATGTTCGAGTTTGCCCAGCGCAATAGCGTGGGCCGGGTCATCAGTGAATCCCTGAGCAGCATCGGCCTGATCTTTCTGGTCACCTGGTTGCTGTGGGTGGTGCTGGATACGGCAATTCAGGAAGCCCTGAAGCCGCCGGTTCATCATCGCTCCAATCGCCAGCCGAGCACGCGGATCAAGACCATCCTGCCGCTGCTGCGTAACGCGATCAAAATCATTCTGGTGGTGATCTGCGCCATTACCACCATGGCCAACCTGGGCATCAATGTCGCACCACTGCTGGCGGGTGCTGGTGTGGTGGGTCTGGCCATCGGTTTTGGTTCCCAGCAGTTGGTGCAGGACGTCATCACCGGTCTGTTCATCATCATCGAAGACACCTTTTCCATCGGCGACTGGGTGGTGCTCAGCACTGGCCATTCGGGGACCGTTGAAAGCCTGACCATCCGCACTGTGCGCTTGCGTGACGGCAAGGGCTTTGTGCATTCGGTGCCGTTCGGGCAGATCAAGGCGGTGACCAACCAGTCCCGGCAATTCGCCTACGCGTTCTTCTCGGTGCAATTCACCTATGACTCGGACATCGACAGTGCCTTGTCATTGATCCGCGAAACCGGCCAGTCGATCTCCGAGGACATCCTGCTCAAGAGCAACCTGCAAGGTCCGTTGGAAGTGTTCGGCGTAGACCGCATGGATCTGAATGGCGTGGTGCTGACCGCGCAGTTCCGTACATCGTCCGGTGGGCAATACAGCGTGGGTCGGGCGTTCAACGAGCGGCTGAAAAAGCTTGTGGATAAATCAGGCGACGTGCGCTTCGCGCAAACTTATCCACAGACCGTGATCAGCCCCAATGCCGGGCATGTGCAACAGCTGTCAGTGGACAGAGACGCACAACCGGCGTCAGGGAAGGGCAATGTGGTGAACGTTGACGGCTCGGAAAACCCGCCGGTGAAGCCGTAACGGCGAACCCGTTGGAGCAAGGCTTGCCCGCGAAGAACGATAATGCGGTGTACCTGACAAGTCGCGTCGACTGATTCGCGGGCAAGCCCGGCTCCAAGAGGTTCGATGATCGTCTGTGGGAGCGAGGCTTGCCCGCGAAGAACGATAATGCGGTGTAACTGACAAGTCGCGTCGACTGATTCGCGGGCAAGCCCGGCTCCAACAGGTTCGATGATCGTCTGTGGGAGCGGTGCTTACCCGCGATAAGGGCACCGCGATTCGACAGGCCAATCACTGAGACCTTATCGCGGGCAAGCACCGCTCCCACAGGGATCGAGAAATCCCGGCCTCACCGCAACAACCGATCCCGCACCTGTGCCATGGCCTGTTGATCCAGCTCCAGCCAATACTGTGGTTTACCCGCGATGGTTGCAGCCGCCGGGATGCCATCTCGGTAAACCAGACGATTACCCACCAGCGCCGGAACCTTGCTACCCGGCAGCAGGGTGCCAACCAGATTCAACGGGTCGACGCCGCTCAAACTGATCAGGCTGCCATCCAGTGGCCGCTTGCGGATTTCCCGCAGAACCGGGATCGCTTCAGGCAACGCGAATTGCTCTCCCGCCAATCCGCTGACAAACCGACCACCGCGAATCTCTCCCCGTGCTTCGAGCCGGTGGAACGTGCGCAACAACTCTCGCCAACTCGGCAACCAATCTGCCTCTCGCTCCAGCAGGCGCCAGAACACCACGCCATAACGGCGCAGCAAGGTCATGGCTATGTGCTCCAGAACCGCCGGGTCGATAGCTTGAGGGCGCTTGCTCTCAGTGGCGACCGACAGCGGCGAGCGCCGCAACAACGCCCAGCGCCCGGCATCGTCCATACCCCCGATAAACGCGCCGCGATTACGCCGGCTGGTATGGGCCGAGCGTTTGCTGGCGGGCGTGATGAGCGCGCGCAACCCGGCAAAACTGTCAGCATTGACCAGCCCCGCCGCGACCAACTCCTGCAAGGCGATTTCCAATTCAGTGCGCAACAGATGCGCTTCGCTGACCAGCTCATCGAAAAACATCGCGCCGTGGCTACTCAATGCGGCATGCACTTTCTGCGCTTTGAGTGACAACTCTTCGGGTGACGATTGCCCGGTCAGCCCGCTCCACAGGTTCACCTGGCTGCGCGGCAACAACACAATCGGCGTACTGCGCAGTGCAGCGGCGCCGGGTTTGCCGTTGGCGGCCAAACGAGTCCAGACGACTTTGCCCGAACGGCAGATTTCATCTAGCCAGCTTTGCGAGTAATCCTTCAGTCGCGCGGGCAACAGATCGCTGTCCCACGCTCCGGCTGCGGCGCTGAAGCCTTCCAGCTGGCCGATGATTTCCGGCAGCGCGGCCTGGCCCTGGCTGCGGGTAGCGGCGGATAAATGCTGCCAGTCGAACAGAAAACGCATGAAGTCCTGCAACGACACCGGCTCAATTTCCCGGCGAAGGCGCTTGACCGTGTAGCGATGAATCCGCGCCAGCAAATGCCGCTCGCACCATTGATCCTCGCTGGCGCCGGGGCTGAAGCGTCCGCGCAATACATAGCCTTCGCTTTCCAGTCTCGCCAATGCCTGAGCGATGCTGCTGGCGCTTAGCGCTAACGGCTGGGCAATCTCAGCCACCGGCAGTGGACCAAAGCCACTCAAGCGGGCGCGAACCACCTCGACAATCGCCTCGTCGCGTTCCCAGGCCTCATCGAAATCCTGCAGCGCCTCAAGCGGCGGATGTATTTCAGCCTGTGGATAAATGGCTCGCAGGCACGTCAGACGCTCGATGGCGATCCACAACGCCTGATCAGCGCTGACCTGCAAGCGCGTTGCCCGGCCTGAACGGGCCAGAGTCTCCAGCCATTTCATCCATTCCGGCCGCGTTCCCGCCTCGGCACCGCCTATGCAACTGAGGCTCATCAGCGCTTCATGCATTTCATCGATGTTCTGCGGCTGCGGCCAGGCTTCTTCGCCCACCGCTACAATGGCCTCGGCATCCAGCGCACCCAGGTCGTCTGAGGATTGCGGATCACTCCAGCGGCGGTTTAGCACGGCTTGGGTGCGGCGTTCTTCCAGAGGCGCATCGTCGAGGAAGGCATAAGGCCGTGCGTTGAGAATTTCGGCAGCGAGGGGCGAAGGCGCGGGCAAATCCCGGGCAATCAACCGCACCTCGCCGGCTTCCATGCGCCGCAGCAGTGTCAGCCAGCCTTCGGCGTCCATGGCTTCGTGCAGGCAATCATCGAGGGTTTGTTCGATCAGCGGATGCTCCGGCACTTCCCGTTCGCCGACGACATTTTCCAGGCAGGCGATCTGGTCGGGAAAGACCGTGGCGATCAAGTCTTCGCTCTTCATCCGTTGCAGTTGCGGCGCAACTTTGCGTCCGCCGCTATAACGCGGCAAGGCCAAGGCCGTGCCAGCGTTCCAGCGCCAGCGCACGCCAAACAATGGCGCATCCAGCACCGCCTGAATCAGCAGATGTTCGGCGCTGTTGGAATTCAAATAACGCCAGACTTCATCCAGCGCAAAGCTATGGCTGGTGGACAGCGACAGCACAATGGCGTCTTCGCTGGCGGCGGCCTGCAATTCGAAATTAAAGGTGCGGCAGAAGCGTTTGCGCAGCGCCAGACCCCAGGCGCGGTTGACCCGGCTGCCGAAGGGCGTGTGGATGATCAGCTGCGTGCCGCCGGACTCGTCGAAAAAACGTTCCATGATCAGCGTGTCTTGGGACGGCAGCGCGCTCAGCACCGAACGGGTCCGCGCCAGGTAATCCACCAGTTGCTCGGCGCTGGCCAGGTTCAGCCCCAACGTGTCGATCAGCCAGTCGGTGCAGGGCTGCAAGTCGCCAGGGTGGGCGCCCAGCAGTTCGTCGATCTGCCCTTGCAGGCGCGCGACCGCGAAGGACAATTCATCGCTGCGCCCCGGCGCTTCACCGAGCCAGAACGGAATATTCGGCGGTTGGCCCTGAGCGTCTTCGACTCGCACTCGGCCGGTCTCGATGCGCAGGATGCGATACGAGGTGTTGCCCAGCTGGAAGATGTCCCCAGCAATGCTTTCCACGGCGAAGTCTTCATTGACCGTGCCGATGTTCAGCGCCTGGGGTTCGAGGATCACGCTGTAGTCGGCGTTGTCCGGGATGGTCCCGCCGCTGGTTACGGCCGTCAGCTTGCTGCCCCGCCGCCCGCGTAATGTCCGGGTCAGCGCGTCGCGATGCAGATAGGCACTGCGCACACCCTGACGACCGCTGTAACCCTCGGCCAGCATACTCAGCAGGGCTTGATAGTGGTCGGCGTCCAGCTCGGCATAGGGCGACGCCTGACGGAACATATCCAGCAGCGCTTGTTCGTGCCACTCCTGCAAACTCACTTCGGCGACGATCTGCTGCGCAAGGACATCCAGCGGCGCCTTGGGAATCTGCAAGATATCCAGCTCTCCGCGCCTTACGCAGTCCAGCAGTGCGGCGCACTCGATCAAGTCGTCCCGAGAGGTGGCGAACAACCGACCTTTGGGCGTGCCCCCGACATGGTGCCCGGAGCGGCCGACCCGTTGCAGAAACGCGGAGATAGAGCGCGGCGAAGCAATCTGACAGACCAGATCCACGTCGCCGATATCGATCCCCAGTTCCAGCGACGCTGTGGCGATCAACACCTGCAAGTCACCGCGCTTGAGGCGTTGTTCGGCGTCGAGGCGCTGTTCCTTGGCCAGGCTGCCGTGATGCGCGGCGACCGCGTCTTTGCTCAGGCGATCGCTCAGATGCCGGGCCATGCGCTCGGCCATACGCCGGGTGTTGACGAAAATCAGCGTGGTGCGGTGTTCACGGGCCAGTTCGGCGAGGCGGTCGTACACCAGCTCCCAGACGTCATTGGCCATGACCGGCCCGAGTGCCACGGGCGGCACCTCGATGCCCAGATCCCGTGGGCGGGCGTGGCCGATATCGACGATGGCGCAGGGACGTTTGATCGGGTCGGCGCCGACCAGAAACCTGGACACCAATTCGATGGGCTTTTGCGTAGCTGACAGGCCGATGCGTAACAAAGGCTCGGCGCACAGCGCTTGCAGACGTTCGAGGGTCAAAGCGAGATGACTGCCCCGTTTGCTGGCGGCAATGGCGTGGATTTCATCGACGATCACCGTGCGGGTGCTGGCGAGCATGCGCCGCCCTGAATCCGAGCCGAGCAGCACGTACAGCGATTCTGGCGTGGTCACCAGAATATGCGGCGCGGTCTTGCGCATGGCCGCTCGATCTTTCTGCGGCGTATCGCCGGTGCGCACAGCTGTAGTAATACGTAGCGGCGGCAGACCCATGCGCTCCAATTGCGCGGTGATGCCCGCCAGCGGGTTTTGCAGGTTGATCTGGATATCGTTGGACAGCGCCTTGAGGGGCGAGACGTAGACCACAAAAGTCTGCTCGGGCAATTCACCTCCGTGCTCAAGGCCCTGATGGACCAGATCATCGAGTACCGCGAGGAACGCCGTGAGGGTTTTGCCGGAGCCGGTGGGCGCGGCAATCAGCGTCGAACGCCGCGCCTTGATCAACGGCCACGCCTGAGCCTGAGCGGGTGTCACCGCTGGGAACGTACTGCGAAACCACGCGCTGACCGCCGGATGAAAACCGTCGAGCGCCGGGTCTGGGATATGAGGAAGATTCATGGGGAAATTAATGAGGGTGTGGGCGTGAAGATGCAAGCGCCTCTGATCGGTGGTGTTGAGTAACGCTGTAGCCGCTGACTGTAGGAGCTGCCGAAGGCTGCGAAGGCGGTGTTTCAGACAAATTGCTTTCGCAGCCTTCGGCAGCTCCTACAAGAATGTATTCCATGGAACCCCCCCACAAACCCTAACGGTTGGGGGATAAGCGGCAACGTGGTATGTTTGCTGGCGTTTTACACTTATGTTTTCAATGAATTTGATACCGAGCCTGCTGACTCTATGCGAATGCGCCTTATGCTGTTGGGCGGCGGGAATGCCCTTGGGCAGGCGCTGATTCGTCTGGGTGCCGAGGAAGACATTGGCTTCCTGGCACCGCGTCCGCCGCAAGACGGCTGGGACGCAGCGAGTCTGACGCAACTGCTTGATGACACCCGTCCGGATGCCTTGATCAACCTTGCCTACTATTTCGACTGGTTTCAGGCGGAATCGGTAAGCGAGTCGCGTCTGGCCAGCCAGGAACGCTCGGTCGAGCGTCTTGCCCAGCTGTGCCAACACCACAACATCACCCTGTTGCAGCCGTCCAGCTACCGCGTGTTCGACGGTTCCCGTGCGACCGCCTACAGCGAGAAAGACGAGCCGGTGCCCCTCGGGTTACGCGGTCAGGCTTTATTGCGTATCGAGCAAAGCGTGCGCGCTACTTGCCCGCAGCACCTGTTGCTGCGTTTCGGCTGGTTGCTCGATGACAGCACCGACGGCGTATTGGGTCGTTTCCTGACCCGCGCCAAGCTGCCGCAAGAACTGCTGATGGCCGATGACCGCCGTGGCAATCCGACCCCGGTGGACGACGCCGCGCGGGTGATCATCGCGGTGCTCAAACAGCTCGATTGCGAGTCGCCGTTGTGGGGCACTTACCACTACGCCGGTCACGAAGCCACCACGCCGCTGGCGCTGGGGCAGGCGATCCTGACCGAAGCCCATCTGTTGCATCCGCTGGCGATTGAGTCGCCCACCGCCCAGGCCCATGCCGCCGGTGCCGATGCAAGTGATGAGCCGCAACACGGCGTGCTGGCCTGCAAGAAAATCCTCCATACCTTCGGTATCAAGCCCCGCGCCTGGCGTGCCGGGTTGCCGAGCCTTCTGGATCGTTACTACCGACATGTCTGATGCTCCTGTTCTCATCACCGGCGGCGCCGGTTTCATCGGTTCACACCTGACGGATGCGCTCTTGGCCCAGGGCCATGCGGTGCGGGTGCTGGATGATCTGTCCACCGGCAAACGCAGCAACCTGCCGCTGGATAACCCACGGGTTGAACTGATCGAAGGCGATGTCGCCGACGCTGCACTGGTAGCGCGCGCCGCCGAAGGCTGCAAAGCGGTGGTGCATCTGGCGGCGGTGGCTTCAGTGCAAGCCTCGGTGGACGACCCGGTGCGCACGCATCAAAGTAACTTCATCGGCACCCTGAACGTGTGCGAAGCCATGCGTGAAGCGGGCATCAAGCGCGTGGTGTTTGCCTCCAGCGCTGCGGTGTATGGCAACAATGGCGAAGGCGAGGCGATCAGCGAAGACACGCCCAAGGCACCGTTGACGCCCTACGCCTCGGACAAGTTGTCCAGCGAACACTACCTGGATTTCTATGGCCGCCAGCATGGTCTGGAGCCGGTGATTTTCCGCTTCTTCAATATCTTCGGCCCGCGCCAGGATCCGTCCTCGCCGTACTCCGGCGTGATCAGCATCTTTGCCGAACGCGCCGAGAAAGGCCTGCCCATCGCTGTGTTTGGCGATGGCGAGCAAACCCGGGATTTCTTCTACGTCGGCGACGTGGTCAAGCTGCTGACTCAGGCGCTGGATCTGCCGCAAGTCGAGCCCGGCGCTGTCAATGTGGGTTTGAACAAAACGACTTCTTTGAATCAGCTGCTTGCCGCGCTGGCGGAAGTGGTCGGCAAACAGTCTGAAGTCACCTACCAGCCTCCACGCTCTGGCGACATCCGCCATTCACGGGCCAACAACCAGCGTTTGCTGGCGCGGTTCACCCTGGGTGAGCCGACGCCGTTGAAGGTTGGGTTGGCGAGGTTGCTGGGGCGATAACCCCAGACTGAGGCGCACAAAAAAAGCACCGTGAGGTGCTTTTTTTGTTTGTTGGAGCGAGGCTTGCCCGCGAATCAGGCACCACGGTATTGCATATACACCGCGTTATCGTTCTTCGCGGGCAAGCCTCGCTCCAACAGGTTCTCTTAAAACTTGTAACCCACACCAACCATGTAAACCCAAGGATCGATATCCACATCAACCTTGGTCTTGCCCACGCTCAGGGCCGACGGACCATCAACGGTCGCTTCGGTGTCGATGTCCACATACCAGACCGAGGCGTTGAGCAGGATATTGTCGGTCAGCAGGTAGTCCATACCGATTTGACCGGCCAGACCCACCGAGTCTTTCAGTTTCAGGTTGCTGAAGCCCTGGCTCTTGCGATTGCCAGTCAAGTCAGTATCGAAAAAGGTGGTGTAGTTGATGCCTATACCCGCGTATGGCTGGAACTTTGACGAAGCTTCCATCGGGTAGTACTGCAGCGACAAGGTCGGTGGCAGTTGCTTGATATCACCCAGCTTGCCGTCCAGACCAGCGCCCAGACCTTTGACCGAAACAGTGTGGCTGAACGGAGTCGCTGCCAGCAGTTCGATACCCACGTGCGGGGTGATCATGTAGCCGAAGGTCAGGCCGAGCTGGTTTTCGCCATCTACCGTCGCCTTGGTGCCGGAGACCTTGCTGCCGTCCAGACGGATTTCGCCGCTGTCTTCGTTAGGTTCGACATGCGCCACACCGGCGCGGACGATGAAATCACCGGCCTCATAAGCCTGGGCGGCGAAAGGGGCGCTGAGCGCCAGCGCGAAAAGGGAAGCGCTGAGCAAGGTCTTGTTCATGGGGGCTCCAAAAGGCGGTTCAAGTTGTCTGTTGCCAATGTTACGGCCCGGCAAAAGGGCGGCTTTGACACAGCTCAATGAAATCGCGATGAAGCCTCTGAACACTTATTTATCAGGCAACTCATAAACCAGAATCTTGTCGGCTTCCATCTGGTAGCCCGCATCGGCCAGTTCACTGGTGGTGGCTTTGACCTGCATCGGCCCTTCAATCCAGTACGGCTGATACAACTCCTCGACCTTCACACCCAGCTCGCTGGTGACATGCACGATCTGGTTCGACGGCGGTGGCGGCACGTGGATGCACGCGCCGAAATAAGGCACCAGCAGGAATTCGATCACCCGACCTTCCTCGCTGACTTCCAGTGGCACGATGTAGCCAGGCAGGCGAACGTTTTTCCCGTCCAGCGCCTTGACCACCGGCGCATGGGGCGCCTGTTGGTGAGCTGCTGGCGCGGACTCTACCGACAGCGCATCGGACAGCCCGGACAGGTTATGAATTGGTGCTGTGATGGGCGCTATTTTCGGTGCGTCAGGCGGGATCATGTCTTCCCACGTCAGCACCCGCGGTTCGGCCGCCCACAACGGTGAGCTGACCGACAACAGCAAAACCAGCAACAAGCGCCGCATGTTCAACGTCCTCATAAACGGATCGACAAACCATCGGCCAACGACTGCCGATAGGCACGCCACGCGGGTACAACACCCATCAGCAGCGCGGCCGCCAGAATGCCACCGAGCAGCGTCCATTCATATTCGCTGGGCAAAGAAAGCGGCAGAAACAAACCGTAGTTGCTTTGCACATAGCCTTGAGCGGCGGCGATGCCGACATACAGCAGGACCGTGCCGCTCACCACCCCGGCCAGCGCCAGGGCGAAGGCTTCCATGATCAGCAGTGTTGCAATGTGCCACGGCCGCGCGCCCACCGAGCGCAGAATCGCCATCTCCCGACGACGTTCGTTGAGGCTGGTGAGAATCGCCGTGAGCATGCCGATCAGGCCAGTCAGCACAACGAACAGGGAAATCACGAACAAGGCTTTTTCCGCCGTGCCCATCAGGCTCCACAGCTCCTGAAGCGCCACACCGGGGAGAATCGCCAGCAGCGGCTCGCCACGAAATTCATTGATCTGGCGCTGCACGGCAAAGGTGGCGATCTTGCTGTTCAGGCCCAGCATGAACGCGGTGATGGCTTTGGGCGTGAGGTCCATGTTGCGCGCCTGATCGGCAGAAATGCGTCCGGCGCCGTGGGCGGGCACGCCGTTTTGCCAGTCGATGTGAATGGCCTCCATGCCACCCAAACTGATGTGCAGCGTGCGATCCACCGGGGTGCCGGTACGCTTGAGAATCCCCACCACGGTGAATGGCTTGTCATCGTGCTTGACCAGGCTGACCACCGCCACGCCATGGGCCAGCACCAGCTTGTCGCCCAACTTGTACTTCAGAGCGTCGGCGACTTCCGCGCCGAGCACCACTTCAAACGGATCCGTCTGAAACTCGCGACCTTCGGCCATCTGCAAATGCTGCTGGCGGCCAAATTGGTAATGCTCGAAATAGCTTTCGTTGGTGCCCATCACTCGATAACCGCGATGGGAATCGCCCAGGGAAATCGGGATCGCCCATTTCACCTGTTTGCTGTTCGCCAGCTCTTCGTAACTGTCCCAGCGAATGTTGTTGGTGGCGTTGCCGATGCGGAACACCGAATACAGCAACAGGTTGATCGAGCCTGAACGCGCGCCGACGATCAAATCCGTGCCGCTGATGGTGCTGGCAAAACTGGCGCGCGCTTCGGTTCGCACCCGTTCGACCGCCAGCAGCAGGCAGACAGATAAGGCGATGGCGAACGCAGTGAGGAATGCCGTGAAGCGGCGGTTTGCCAGGCTGGCCATGGCTAGACGAAACAAATACATCTCAAACCTCTGCGGCGACGGCGGCGCGATTAAGTTCGGACAACGACAGGCTGCGGTCGAACAGCGGGGCCAGGCTCTGGTCATGGCTGACAAACAACAGGCTGGCGCCGGCTTCGCGGCATTCGGCGAACAGCAACTTGATGAACGCCTCGCGGGCGTCGGTATCCAGCGCCGAGGTGGGCTCGTCGGCAATCACCAGCTCCGGCTGACCGATCAAGGCGCGTGCGGCGGCGACCCGTTGCTGTTGACCGATGGACAAGGAGTCGGCGCGGCGGCCAAGCATTTCCGGGTCTTTCAGGCCCAGGTGAGCCAGCAGCGTCGTGGCGGCTTGTTCGACGCTGCCGTGGCGCTGATTCGCCCGTTCTGCACGTAGCTTGGAGAAGTGGCACGGCAACTCGACGTTCTCGCATACCGACAGAAACGGCAGCAGGTTGAACTGCTGAAAGATGTAACCGGTGTGGTCAACCCGAAACCGGTCACGGGCACCCGCGGACAGCTGCGTCAGCTCCTGACCCAGCAGGCGAATGCTGCCGCGATTGGGCGTCTGCACGCCGCCCAACAGGCCGAGCAGGGTGGTCTTGCCGCTGCCGCTCGGGCCTTTGAGAAAAAGGGTTTCGCCCGCTTGGAGACGAAACTCCGGGATATCCAGCAACTGCGCATGCCCCGGCCAACTGAAGCCAAGGTCGCTAAGTTCGATAAGTGCTTGGGTCATAGCGGAGGTGCCTTTGATTAAACCAAACGACCGGGCAAGCCCGGTCGGTTTCAAACGCTGATGAAATCAGAACTTCAGGCTTGGGTTGCTAGGACGCACTTCGGCACCCGACTGGCCTTTCGGCGAGATCAGTTGAACCTGAAGCTTCTGGGTTGCAGGGAAAGATTTGAAGATCTGCGTCAGGTCGAGAGTTTTCAGGACAGCCGGGACGTTACAGGTGAATTTGTAAGTGCCGTGGATTTCGCTGTGCTCGTGCTCATCGTGGCCGCCGGCTTCGTGGTCATGATCGTCATCGGCGTCTGGCTTGTCGCCGAACAGCGGGCTTTCCAGCTTCTGGGCAACCACGTTGCACTCGGCCGCTTCCGGCACGCTGAACAAGGCGTGAGGCTTGAGCAGCACTTCCTTGGCGGCGACAAGTTTGGCTTTGTCTTCAGCGCTGGTGGCAGCGTGCTCGAAACCCACGATGTTCATTGCCGGGCTGTCCAGTTCGAACTCAAGGGTCCGACCTTCGAGTGCCACATCCAGCCGACCCACACCATGCTCATGCGCGCCAAGGCTGCCGTGTTCATGGTCGTGATCATGTTCCGGAGCTGCATGAGCCATGGCGAGGGGAAGCAGAGCGAAAGGCAAGGCGAGCAGCAGGCGGCGCATAAAAACAGACTCCGGACATGGTTGGTAAAAAATCGTTATGTGATCTTATAACAATTATTGCGGTGGGCGTGAGTAGGAATTCCGGTTCGTTCAGGTTGAGTTGTGAACACCGACCTGTAGGAGCTGCCGAAGGCTGCGAAAGCAACAATCCTGACACACCACATTCGCAGCCTTCGGCAGCTCCTACAGGTTCAGCGCGAAAAGGCCAATCTATGCGAGCATGTCCGCCTTGCAAAAAGAGGAAGCACCCATGTTGCGTATCCGTGGAACCGTCGGCGATTGGCCGGTGGATTTGACGCTGGAGCTGGATGAAGGGGATTGGGCGCAGTTGGGCGCGCAGCTCAAGGCGGCCAAGCCTGAAGCCGCACCCGCTGTTGCCAGCAAGCCCGCCACTCAGGACGACAAGATCTGGCAGATCGCCCTGGATCTACTGCAAAAAGCCGGGCAGATCAACGGACCAGAGCTGTTGGATCAACTGGAAGGGCTGACCGGCAGCACAGCGGCGGGCAAGCGCTTGTTGGTGCGCTTGCGCCACAGTTCACAGGTCAAGGTCGAGAGCGGGCAGGACGCGCCGCTCTACAGCTGGATAGGAACCGACGCTTAGTACAGAGCAGCAAACAGCTTGCGACGATAAGCCGTGACCAGCGGGTGGTCGTTGCCCAGCAGGTCGAACACTTGCAGCAGCGTCTTGTGCGGCAGACCTTCGGCGTAGTTGCGGTTGCGGATGAACAGTTTGAGCAGGCCTTCCAGCGCCGCTTCGTATTGCTGGCGGGCAAGCTGCTGAATCGCCAGTTGATGCACGGCTTCATCATCCTGCGGGTTTTGCGCCAGACGTGCCTTGAGGTCAGCAGCATCCGGGAACGCCTTGGCTTCGGCCAGGAACGTCAGCTGCGCACGGGCACCCGCCAGATCGGCTTTGTGATCGTCGGTTTTCACTGCATCCAGCACCGCTCGGGCTTCGTCCAGCTCGCCGCGTTCTGCCAGACAGCGGGCGTAAAGGATCAGCGCCACGGCATTGGTGTTGTCTTCGGTGAGGATCTGCTGCAGCACCGCTTCAGCTTCGGCGAAATGGCTTTCGGCGAACATCTCCTGCGCCAGCTTCAACGGGTCGGCGGCCTTCGGTGGCGGCATGACCACGTGTTGAGCGAGGATCTTGCGGATCTCCGACTCAGGCTGCGCACCGGTGAAGCCATCAATCGGCTGACCGTCCTTGAACAGCACCACAGTCGGCAGGCTTTGAATGCCGAAGCGGGCGACGATGTCTTGCTCGACGTCGCAATCGACCTTCGCCAGCAGCAGTTCACCCTGATAACTCTCGGTAATTTGCTCCAGCAGCGGCATCAGCACCTTGCACGGCGCGCACCACTCAGCCCAGAAATCCACCAGCACCGGTTGGTCGAAAGACTTGTCGATGACCAGCTGCTGAAAAGTCGCCGCCGTGGCGTCGAAGATGTAGGTCGTATCCTGGTTCATTGCGAGTCTCGGGGGAATCTGAATGCCGCCAACTATAAAGCCCGCGCTGGTTTGCGCAAAGCGGTGTGTAGGTGGTGGGTTTTCTGTAGGAGCTGCCGAAGGCTGCGAATTCGGTCTGGCATGAGGATGCTTTCGCAGCCTTCGGCAGCTCCTACAGGAATCTATTCAGCCGCAGCGCTGAGCGTAATACAGGCTCACGTTGCGAAACTCATACGGCTCAGCCAGATCCGGCAAGGTATGCGCTTCAAAGATGCCCAATCGCTCATAAGCCGGATGCTGAAAATCCCGCACCCGGGAATCCGCCACCAATGCCTGGCGGCCACGGCTGAGGAACTGGTCGAGCAGGGGAAGGTTGGCGCGGTCGTAGAGCACGTCGGCGACGATGATCAGGTCGAAGCGATCCGCCTCGGTAAAGAAATCCGCCGAATAACTGAGCCGCACACCATTGAGTTCCGCGTTCGCGCGGCAGGCTGCCAAGGCCAGCGGGTCAAGATCGCACGCCACCACTTCCAGCGCGCCTGCTCTCGCGGCCGCAATCCCCGCAACGCCTGAACCCGCGCCGAAATCCAGCACCCGCTTGCCAGCCACCCAGTGTGGGTGCTGCGCCAGAAACCGGGCCAGTGCCAGGCCGCTGGCCCAGCAGAAACTCCAGTACGGCGGCTCATCGAGGATGCGGCGGGTTTCTTCGGGGCTGAAAGCGCGGTCCATGTTGTCGGCGTCGATCAGCCACAGTTGCAGATCGGTTTCCGGCAGAGGCGTGGCGACCAAGCGGGCGTCGCCGAGCAATTCGCTCAGCGCCTGTTGCAGGGAGGGTGGTGCAATCATGGAGCCGTTTCGAACTGCAAAGCTCCCAGCGCCTGAGTATTGGGTTGTTCAATGCGCAGCGATGGCAGATGCAGGATCAATTGCCCTGATTTGCTGGCGCGACCGCGCAACTCGACACGGGCACCGGCGGGGAAGGCTTCCGGGTTGAAACGCAGCTGAAAGGGCAGGGATTTGTCGTTGCCCTGCAAGACCGTGCTAGTGAGCAGCTTTTGCGGACGACCGCGTTCGTCGATCACCAGCAATGCCAGCTCGACTTCCGCGCCACTGGGCACGCCCAGCAACTGGCCGCTCAGTTCCCGCTGAAAAGGTTGCAGCGGCCCGGGTCCAGCGGGTGCTTTGATAGCTGGCGCCGAAGCAGGCTTGGCCGCCACGGGATTAGGGGGCTCATTGCTGCTGCAAGCGGCGAGCAGGCCGACCAGGCCCAGCAAAACAAGTGGTCGTAGCGTCATGAACAGCTCCAACAAAAAAACCAATACGAAGGACAGCAGCTACCGTTCATTGACGGAACAGCCCGGACAGGCATGCCTATGAATAGCCCGATAACGCGCAGTATCGCTGAACACTGCGCCAGTTGCGCGTCTATATACCGCAAAGCCCAAGACTTGTCTTGCGAGCGGGATGCGCTACCATGGCGGCCCTTCCTATTTTTGTTGCCTGCCACCATGCACTGTCCCTTCTGCGGTGCCAATGACACCAAAGTCATCGATTCACGCCTGGTTGCCGAAGGCGAACAGGTTCGTCGTCGTCGCGAATGCGTGGCGTGCGGTGAGCGTTTCACTACCTTCGAGACCGCCGAGCTGGTGTTGCCGCGGCTGATCAAACAAGACGGTAGCCGTCAGCCGTTCGACGAAGAAAAGCTGCGCGCCGGCATGCAGCGGGCCCTTGAAAAGCGTCCCGTGAGCGTCGAACGCCTGGAAGCTGCGCTGGTGCACATCAAGCACAAGTTGCGGGCGACCGGCGAGCGCGAGGTCAAATCCCTGGTGGTCGGCAATCTGGTCATGGGCGAACTGCAAAAGCTTGATGAAGTGGCTTATATCCGCTTCGCGTCGGTCTATAGACGTTTTCAGGACCTCAACGAATTCCGCGAAGAAATCGACCGTCTGGCTCGCGAGCCCGCCAAAGAGTGAGTGCCCCGTTGACTGAGCAAACCGTGCTGGATGCGCATTACATGGCGCACGCGCTGGAGCTGGCGCGCAAAGGCATTTACTCCACCCACCCAAACCCTCGGGTTGGCTGCGTGATCGTGCGCGACGGGCAGATTGTCGGCGAAGGCTGGCACGCCCGGGCCGGTGAGCCTCACGCTGAAGTTCACGCCCTGCGTCAGGCGGGCGACAAGGCCAAAGGCGCGACCGCTTACGTCACCCTCGAACCCTGCAGCCACCACGGGCGCACGCCGCCCTGTGCTGATGCGCTGGTCAACGCCGGCGTCGGGCGGGTTGTCGCTGCCATGCAGGATCCCAATCCGGATGTAGCCGGTCGCGGTCTGCTGCGTTTGATGAATGCCGGTATCGGCGTGCAGTGCGGCGTGCTGGAAGACGAAGCCCGGGCGCTGAACAAAGGATTTCTAAAACGCATGACCAAAGGCCTGCCGTATGTGCGGGTCAAGCTGGCCATGAGTCTGGATGGGCGTACTGCTATGGCCAGCGGCGAAAGCCAGTGGATCACCGGCCCTGAAGCCCGCTCGGCGGTGCAGCGTTTGCGCGCGCAATCGAGCGTCGTGCTGACCGGTGCCGATACGGTGCTGACCGACAAGGCCCGCCTGACCGTGCGCCCCGATGAGCTGGGCCTGAATGCCGAGCTGACGGCCCTGGCCATGACCCGTCCGCCGCTGCGGGTATTGATCGACGGCCGTTTGCGGGTGCCGCTGGATGCGCCGTTCTTTCAGGCCGACCACGCGCTGGTCGTCACTTGCGCGGCAGCGTCGGCCCGCGAGCGCTATCACGACGCCGGTCACGATCTGCTGGCGCTGGCTGCCAGCGACGGGCATGTGGACTTGCGCAAACTGCTGGTGGAACTGGCGGCCCGTGGCGTCAACGACGTGTTGATCGAAGCTGGCCCACGTCTGGCGGGCGCGTTTACCCGCCTTGGCCTCGTGGACGAGTTCCAGATTTTCATCGCGGGCAAGTTCATGGGCTCATCGGCTCGCCCTTTGCTCGACCTGCCGTTGGCGCAGATGAGCGAGGCGCTGGAGCTGAAAATTGTGGAAATGCGCGCAGTTGGCAATGACTGGCGAGTCATTGCCACTCCAAAGCTCACACCCGGCGTATAATTTCGGCCTTTCGCTTAGCGCGCTGGCCTTGTTCTCCTGGAGGACCCATGTTTACCGGCATTATTGAATCCATCGGCAGCATCCGCGCCATCACCCCTAAAGGCGGCGATGTTCGCGTTTATGTGGCAACCGGCAAACTCGATCTCAGCGACGTCAAACTGGGCGACAGCATCGCCGTCAACGGTGTTTGCCTGACGGCTGTAGAGCTGCCGGGCGATGGCTTCTGGGCTGATGTCAGCCGCGAAACCCTCGACGTGACGGCGTTTATCGATCTCAAGACCGGCAGCCCGGTGAATCTTGAAAAAGCTCTGACCCCGACCACGCGCCTGGGTGGCCATCTGGTCAGCGGCCACGTGGATGGCGTCGGTGAAATTGTTTCCCGCGAAGAAAACGCCCGGGCCATCCAGTTTAAGGTGCGCGCACCTCGTGAGCTGGCCAAGTACATTTCCCATAAGGGTTCGATCACGGTTGATGGCACCAGCCTGACGGTGAACGCCGTTGATGGCGCCGAATTCGAGCTGACCATCGTGCCGCACACCCTGGCTGAAACCATCATGGCCGACTACCGTCCGGGCCGTAAGGTCAACCTTGAGGTGGATTTGCTGGCGCGTTATCTGGAGCGTCTGTTGATGGGCGACAAAGCCGCCGATTCCTCGAAAGGGCAGGCTGGCACCATCACCGAAAGCTTTCTGGCCGCCAACGGCTACCTCAAATCCTGAATTGAAGGGGGTGCCGCGTGGCGCTCAACAGCATCGAAGAACTGGTTGAAGACATTCGCCAAGGCAAGATGGTCATCCTCATGGATGACGAAGACCGCGAGAACGAAGGCGACCTGATCATGGCCGCCGAATGCTGCAAGGCCGAGCACATCAACTTCATGGCCCGCTTTGCGCGTGGCCTGATCTGCATGCCCATGTCCCGTGAGCGCTGCGAAACCCTGAAGTTGCCGCTAATGGCGCCGCGCAACGGTTCCGGTTTCGGCACCAAGTTCACCGTGTCCATCGAAGCCGCTGAAGGCGTGACCACCGGCATCTCCGCCGCAGACCGCGCTCGTACCGTGCAGGCCGCTGCCGCCAAAGACGCCAAAGCCGAAGACATTGTCAGCCCTGGGCATATCTTCCCGCTGATGGCACAGGCGGGCGGCACCCTGGCTCGCGCCGGTCACACCGAGGCTGCTTGCGATCTGGCAAGCATGGCCGGTTACGAGCCCAGCGGTGTGATCTGCGAAGTGATGAACGACGACGGCACCATGTCCCGTCGCGCCGAGCTGGAAGCTTTTGCTCTGGAACACGACATCAAGATCGGTACTATTGCCGACCTGATTCACTACCGCATGATCCACGAACGTACCGTTCAGCGGATTGCCGAGCAGCCCATGGACAGCGAACTGGGCCAGTTCAATCTGGTGACCTACCGCGATTCCGTGGAAGGCGATGTTCACCTGGCGCTGACCCTGGGCAAGATTTGCGCAGAAGAGCCGACCCTGGTTCGGGTGCATAACATGGACCCGCTACGCGACCTGCTGATGGTCAAACAGCCCGGCCGCTGGAGCCTGCGGGCTGCCATGACTGCGGTTTCCAACGCGGGCAGCGGTGTGGTGTTGCTACTGGGCCACCCGCTGGATGGCGACGTGTTGCTGGCGCATATCCGGGAGACGGCCGGGCAGTTGCCGGTCAAGACACCGACCACTTACAGCACGGTCGGCGCCGGTTCGCAGATACTTCGTGACCTGGGCGTGCGTAAAATGCGCCTCATGAGTTCACCAATGAAGTTCAATGCGATATCCGGTTTCGATCTGGAAGTTGTAGAATACGTGCCCTCCGAATAAAAGACGGTCAGGTGGTGCGCTTTTGGGTGTACCACCGGCTAATCTGTTTCGTGGCCCAATATCCCTATAGCCCGCCCCAAGGCGAGCTTGCTCTTTAATACGAGACTTACACGAATGACCCTGAAGACCATCGAAGGTACCTTCGTCGCTCCCCAAGGCCGCTACGCTCTGGTAGTTGGCCGTTTCAACAGCTTCGTCGTGGAAAGTCTGGTGAGCGGCGCTGTTGATGCTCTGGTACGCCACGGCGTAAAAGAAAGCGACATCACCATCATCCGTGCTCCGGGTGCCTTCGAAATTCCGCTGGTTGTGCAGAAAGTTGCTCAGCGCAGCGAGTTCGCTGCCATCGTCGCCCTCGGCGCGGTGATCCGTGGCGGTACCCCGCACTTTGAATACGTGGCGGGCGAATGCGTCAAAGGCCTGTCCCAGGTTGCCATGGAGTTCGGCGTGCCGGTTGCCTTCGGCGTACTGACCGTTGACACCATCGAGCAAGCCATCGAGCGTTCCGGCACCAAGGCTGGCAACAAAGGCGCAGAAGCTGCGTTGTCGGCCCTTGAAATGGTAAGTCTGCTGTCGCAGCTGGAGGCCAAGTGATTTCTGACGAGAGCGATCAGTTCAACCCGCGCGATGCCAAGCCGGCCGATGCTGGCAAGCCATCGAAAAGCGTCAAGCGTCGCGAAGCCCGTAAGCTCGCGACCCAGGCGCTTTACCAGTGGCACATGGCGGGTCATTCGCTGAATGAAATCGAAGCGCAGTTCCGCGTCGATAACGATTTCACCGACGTTGATGCGCCTTATTTCAGCGAACTGTTGCGCGGCGTGCCGACCAACAAGAGCGAAATCGACACCGCCCTCAAGCCGTGCCTGGACTTGACCATCGAAGAACTCGACCCGGTTGAACTGGCCATCCTGCGCCTGTCCACCTACGAGCTGCTCAAGCGCGTTGATGTTCCGTACCGCGTGGTGATCAACGAAGGGATCGAGCTGGCAAAAGTCTACGGCTCCACCGACGGCCACAAGTTCGTCAACGGCGTCCTCGACAAACTGGCCCCGCGCCTGCGTGAAGCTGAAGTCAAAGCGTTCAAGCGCTGAGATTTCAAGCTGAACACAATGCCCCCGTGGGAGTTTGCTCGCGAAGGCGGTAGTCCAGTCGCCAGAAATGCGTTGGATTCGCTGGCCCTTTCGCGAGCAAGCTCGCTCCCACGGGTGTAACGCCAAGCACAACAAGAGATCCCGATGGGCGAGTTCGAGCTGATCCGCAATTACTTCGCTGCCGCGCCTTGCGCGCAGAAGGGCGAGGGCGTTGCGCTGGGGATCGGCGACGATTGTGCCTTGCTAACGCTGCCGCCTGGCGAGCAGTTGGCGGTCTCGACCGATACGCTGGTCACCGGGGTGCACTTCCCCGATGGCTGCGATCCGTTTCTTTTAGGGCAGCGAGCACTCGCCGTCTCTGCCAGTGATCTGGCTGCCATGGGCGCGACTCCTGTTGCGTTCACCCTTGCTCTCACTCTTCCCGACGTCTCCGCTGATTGGCTGCAACACTTCGTCCAAGGTTTGAACCTTATGGCGCAGCGTTGCGGGTTACGGCTGGTCGGAGGGGACACGACGCGCGGGCCGCTGAGCCTTACGCTGACCGTTTTCGGCCGCGTTCCAGCGGGTTTGGCCCTGACTCGCAGCGGTGCAAAACCTGGTGACCTGTTGTGTGTTGGCGGCTCATTGGGTGATGCGGCGGGTGCATTGCCACTCGTGTTGAACCAGCGCAGTGCTGAGGCGTCTATCGCAGAGGCTTTGCTGGCGCGCTACTGGTCACCGCAACCTCAATTTGCCCTGGGCCTGGGGCTGCGTGGCAAAGCCAGTGCGGCGCTGGATATATCGGACGGCTTGCTGGCCGACTGCGGGCACATCGCGCTGGCGTCGAGGGTTCGGCTGCTGGTCGAGCAAGACAAATTGCCCGTCTCGCCACCCTTGCTGGGGCTGCTCGGTCTAGCCGCTGCGCAACAGGCCGCCTTGAGCGGTGGCGACGATTATCTGCTGGCATTCACATTGCCAGCTGAGCATTTGCAGGGTTTGCTCGACGCCGACCTGCCCATTCACGTCATTGGACGTGTCGAGGCAGGCGAGGGCGTCGGGTTGATCGATAACCAGGGTCACGACATTCCTGTCCTGGCACGCGGCTACCAACATTTTCGGGAGACACCGTGACAGATCATCCCAAGCAAGTCCCGGCGGAGTTCGTTCCACCCTCGGTGTGGACTAATCCGTGGCATTTCCTGGCCTTTGGCTTCGGCTCCGGCACGCTGCCCAAAGCGCCGGGCACCTGGGGCTCGATGGTCGCCGTGCCGTTCATCCCGTTGTGGCAGATGCTGCCGGACTGGGGTTACTGGCTCATGCTGGGCATCACCATGTTGTTCGGCTTCTGGCTGTGCGACAAAGTTGCCAAGGACCTGGGCGTGCATGACCACGAAGGCATCGTCTGGGACGAAATGGTCGGCATGTGGATCACTCTCTGGCTGGTGCCCGAAGGCTGGGTCTGGCTGTTGGTGGGTTTTCTGGTGTTTCGCTTTTTCGACATTCTCAAGCCGTGGCCGATTCACTGGATCGACCGGCATGTGCATGGCGGCGTGGGCATCATGCTCGACGACGTCCTGGCCGGGGTATTCGCCTGGGTGGCAATGCAGGGCATCGTCTGGGCCTGGGCGTGGATCTGAACCTGGTTGCACTGTTGGAGCGAGGCTTGCCCGCGAATCAGGCGATGCGGTCTGTCAGACATACCGCATCATCGTTCTTCGCGGGCAAGCCTCGCTCCAACATGGCTAAGCCATCAATCAAACTTCCTGATCGGTATGCTCGACAATTCAGCCTAAGCGTCCGCCCGGACCTGCTGTTACAATGCGTGCCTTGCGAATTTCCAGTCCCATACTGATCAGGAGCACACGGTGCCCGTCGTATTTGTAGCCGCCTCCAAGCTGCCTACCCCATTTGCAGAATTCACCATGCATGGCTTTCTTGAGCATGCGACCGGTCGCGAACATCTGGTTCTGAGCCTGGGCGACGTATCTGACGGCGCTCCGGTGCTCGGCCGCGTCCATTCCGAATGCCTGACTGGTGACGCTCTGTTCAGCCAGCGCTGTGACTGTGGCTCCCAGCTTGAAGCCGCCTTGCGCGCCATCGCTTCCGAAGGTCGTGGCGTGTTGCTGTATCTGCGTCAGGAAGGCCGTGGCATTGGTTTGCTGAACAAAATCCGCGCCTATGAATTGCAGGATGGCGGTGCTGACACCGTTGAAGCCAACGAACGTCTGGGCTTCGCCGCCGACCAGCGCGACTACGCCATCTGTCTGCCGATGCTGCAACACCTGGGTGTCGACGCCCTGCGCTTGATGACCAACAACCCGCGCAAGGTCAAAGCCCTGACCGAGATGGGCATCAACGTCGCTGAGCGCGTGCCGCTGCACACCGGGCACAACCCGCACAACAAACTGTATCTGGCGACCAAAGCCGGCAAGCTCGGGCACATGATGGGCAACGAGCACCAGGGCGAGGCTGATCGCGCGTGAACCGCAACAACACCAGACGCCGCTTCACCCTCGCGTGGTGGTGGCAACTGGTGTTGACTCTGGCTCCGCTGTTTGTAGTCAGTAATACCTTCGATAGCAGTAATGCCGTCTTTCCAGTGCTTGCGATGCCATTCTTCGTCGTCGGCCTGATCTCGATGTTCGTCAGCCTCAAGCCCTTCGGCCGCTACAAACACGCGTTGATCGCCGCCGGCGCTGCACGGGACACCTCTGAAGAACCCGCCGCCTGGATCAACCTGGCCGATGCCCGCCGCACTGCGTTTCTGGCTGCCGGACTGCCCGCGTGGATTGCCGCACTGGGCGTGTTCGTTGGGCTTGAGCTGGTGCCGCTGTTGCTGTTGGGGTTTTCCAGTGTGGTGCTGTTGTATCTCTACCGAATACCTCGGCAGTTGGTTTGAAATACGACCTATACCGTGGGACCGGCTTCAGCCGGGAAGGCGCCGGCACAGGCGCTGCATCTTCGTCGTAAGAAAAACCGCTTTCCCGGCTAAAGCCGGTCCCACAAGGGATGCGCTGCACAGACAAAAAAGGCGCTCAATGAGCGCCTTTTTACGGGTTACGGACCTCAGCCAATCAACACCAACCGCTCATTGATCGCCGCTTCAATCCCGGCTTCGTCCAGTCCGCATTCAGCCAGCATTTGCGCAGGCTTGGCGTGTTCGACGTAAGCATCCGGCAAGCCCAGATGCAGCACGGACTTGAGGATGTTTTCCCGAGCCAGGAACTCGCTGACTGCCGCACCGGCACCGCCCATGATGGCGTTCTCTTCCAGGGTCACCAGCAGCTCGTGATTGGCCGCTGCATCGCGGATCAGCTCTTCATCAATGGGTTTGACGAAGCGCATGTCGATCACGGTGGCGTCCAGCTTGTCGGCAACTTTCAGTGCGTCGGCCAATTGCACGCCGAACACCAGAATGGCAACCCCCTGCCCAGTGCGACGAACAACGCCCTTACCGATTTCGATAGGCGCCAGGCCGCTATCGATCACCGCATTGGGGCCGGTGCCGCGCGGGTAGCGCACAGCCGCCGGGCCGTTGTGCAGGTAGCCGGTGCTGAGCATCGAGCGCAGTTCGTTTTCGTCGCTCGGCGTCATCACCACGATACCGGGGATGCAGCGCAGGTAAGACAAGTCGAAGCTGCCCGCATGCGTCGGGCCGTCTTCGCCCACCAGACCGGCGCGATCGATGGCGAACAGCACATCAAGGTTCTGCACCGCCACGTCATGAATCAGTTGGTCGTAGCCGCGCTGCAGGAAGGTGGAGTAGATCGCTACCACCGGCTTGGCACCTTCACAGGCCATGCCTGCCGCTAACGTCACTGCGTGCTGCTCGGCGATGGCGACGTCAAAGTAGCGTTCCGGGAAGCGCTCGCTGAAGTCGACCATGTCCGAGCCTTCTTTCATCGCAGGCGTAATGCCCACCAGCAGCGAGTCAGCTTCGGCCATGTCGCAGATCCATTGGCCAAACACACCGGAATACTTCGGCCCGCTGACTTTCTTCGGCGCGCTGGCCGGAGCGTCGAGCGGATCAAGCTTGGTGATGGCGTGATAACCGATCGGATCGACTTCGGCCGGCGCGAAGCCTTTACCCTTTTTGGTCACGACGTGCAGGAATTGCGGGCCTTTAAGGTCGCGCATGTTACGCAGCGTCGCGATCAGGGTCGGCAGGTCGTGGCCGTCGATAGGCCCGATGTAGTTCCAGCCCAGCTCTTCGAACAGCGTGCCGGGGACCAGCATGCCCTTGGCGTATTCTTCGGTACGGCGGGCGATTTCCCAGGCACCCGGCAGACGCGACAGCACTTTTTTGCTGCCTTCGCGCATGCTGGTGTACGTGCGGCTGGAAAGGATCTTCGCCAGATAGTTCGACAGCCCGCCGACATTGCGCGAGATCGACATATCGTTGTCGTTCAGGATCACCAGCATATTGGCGGCGACTTCCGGCGCATGGTTCAGCGCTTCGAAAGCCATGCCGGCAGTCAACGCGCCGTCACCGATCACCGCGATGGACTTGCGATCGCTGCCTTGCAGTCGGGCGGCAATCGCCATGCCCAGCGCGGCGCTGATTGAAGTACTGGAGTGGCCAACGCCAAAGGTGTCGTACTCGCTCTCGCTGCGACGCGGGAAGGCGGCCACACCGTCTTTCTGGCGCAGGGTGTTCATGCGCTGGCGACGGCCGGTGAGAATCTTGTGCGGATACGCCTGATGGCCCACGTCCCAGACCAGACGGTCGTCCGGGGTATCGAAGACATAATGCAGGGCGATGGTCAGCTCGATGACACCAAGGCCGGCACCGAAATGCCCGCCGGTCTGGCCAACGGAATAGAGCAGCTCCAGGCGCAGTTCATCGGCCAGTGCTTCCAGCTCGGCTTCACCCAGGCGACGCAGGCCGTCCGGCGTGTCAGCACGGTCGAGCAGCGGCGTGGTCGGGCGCACGCGGGGGATCTCTTTAAACGTCGTGGGCATCAGGCGAATCGTTATAAGTAAAAGAGGCGGCAGTTTACCTGATGCATCGCATGCTGCCCATGAAGTGCAGTGGCGGATGCGCAGGCAAACCTGTGAAACACAAGTCTGTGACCTGTTGAAACGAGGCCGGTTCGGGTTATTTCAGGGGCGCAGTGGTTCAGTTGCGCCGTTCAACGATATATCGCGCCAGTTCACGCAAGGGATCTGCGGATGCGTCGAAAGGCCGCAGCGCTTCAATCGCCTGATCGCGCAACTGCAGGGCGTACTGCCGTGCAGGCTCCAGCCCCAGCAGCGCCGGGTAGGTAGGCTTGTCCCGTGCAATGTCCGCACCCTGGCGTTTGCCGAGGGTTTCAGTATCGCTTTCGACGTCGAGAATGTCGTCCTGCACCTGAAATGCCAGGCCTATGGCTCGGGCATAGGTTTGCAGGGCATCAAGCCGGGGTTGATCGGCATAGCCGCTGGCCAGAGCACCGAGCTTGACGCTGGCCTCGATCAGCGCGCCGGTCTTGTGCCGGTGCATGAATTCCAGTGCCGCCTGATCCAGCTTGAGGCCTACCGAACCCAGGTCGATGGCCTGACCACCAACCATGCCCGCAGGACCGGCCGCCAGAGCCAGCGTGCTGACCATCAGCAGACGCGTGTCGGCATCCCGCGAACTCAGGCGCGGGTCGAGCAGGGCGGTAAACGCCAGGCTTTGCAGGCCGTCACCGGCGAGAATCGCACAGGCTTCATCAAAGGCTTTATGCGTGGTCGGCTGGCCGCGACGCAAATCGTCGTCGTCCATGGCAGGCAAATCATCGTGGACCAGCGAGTAAGCGTGAATCAGCTCCACCGCGCAGGCTGCGCCATTGGCGTCTTCAGCTTTGCCGCCCAGCGCTTCACAGGCCGCATAGGCCAGCAATGGACGCACACGCTTGCCACCGTTCATCACGCTGTAGCGCATGGCGGCGTAAAGGCGGGTCAACTCCGGGGCGGGTGCTGCAAACAGACCTTCCAGCGCCGCATTCACGCGGCTCTGACTCAATGCCTGGTAGTTCGCGATCATTCGGGCTGTTCCGCGTCGAATGGCTCTTCAGCCAGCTCACCGTCGCGCTCCAGCAATACTTGCACTTTCTGCTCGGCCTGCGCCAATGCGCCCTGACAGTCGCGGGTCAGGCGAATACCTTGCTCAAAGGCGGTCAGCGAGTCTTCCAAAGACAACTCGCCATTCTCCAGACGCTCTACCAGCGTTTGCAGATCAGCGAGGGATTGTTCGAAATCCAGTGCAGCTTTCTTGCGGGCCATGGGCGCTTTTCCGGTAGAGGTTAAACCGGCGCGACACTAGCAGAGCGAGGGCTTGGGGGCAAATCACTCGGGCTGAAAATGAGCTGCAAGTGCCGTTAAAACTGGCGTTTGAGCCTCCCATTCGTCCGTCCGGAAGTTATGCCTTTAGTTGGCGTGTAGGAAACGTCCTTCAGCCGTTTACGTAATCCCCTACGCATTCAATAAACGCGGCGGCGAACTCGCCTGACATATGGCCGATACCTTTCTTTCGGCAATTGCCACGACGCTCTGATTGCCCGCCTGCTTGGGGCGCACCCAGCGTTTGTGGTGTTCTGGATGATCTGAAGGTTGGAGTTTTGAATGCAACGACTACGAGAAATATGCGCCATTTTAGGGGTGACGCAGGCCGATTTCGCCAGTGACCTGAACGTACCCGTGCCGCTGGTCCAGAGCTGGGAAAATGGCAGTGCCGAGCCCGATGCCCCGACCTTGCGCGATATCGCAACAATGCTGGGAACCAGCGTCGATGACTTGATCGAATTCCAGGCCAGCGGCCGAAAAATGGCGTCTCGGCACTGGTTCTCCGGCGAGCATTCGGTTTTTGATGGTTTCTGGGGATACCTGGGGCTGTTGATGGTCGGCCAGAGCAACTGCAAATGGTATCCCGTGACCCTCGGCGAGTACTCGCGAATCAGAGACGCGCTGGGCACCGAGCACGATGAGCCGCGCTGGCTGGTGGTCAGCACCTTGAACAACCGCAAATTGATCATCAATCCTGAGCAGATCCAGCGGATCAGGCTGGTTGACGATGCCGCAGGCCCGCCCGACGACGATGCCTGGGACCTGGGCTGGGACTACGAAGCCTGCATGGTGCCCGAACTCTATCGGGCATTGGCCGAGTACTTCTGGGATGGCTATGCCTTCGAAAACTGCAACTCACCCTCCACCCAGGAGCTCATCCACACATTCGTCGACAAGTTCGAGCTCAAGGACGACGAAACCCTGGACTTCATGTCCACCTGCTTCATCCACTCGGCCACTGGCACCGCCTACAAAGTGCGCGCCGCCAACGCCGACCTCTACAACCTCGTCCTCGACGCCTATTCCGGTTTCCCCATGGGCATCAGCCTGAGCACCATCGACACCGAAGAAGAAAGCCACTTCACACCCATGCACGTTGCGCTGGTGGAGATACCGCTGTTGCAGTATCAGAAGGCGGAGGATGAGGTTTCGGCGGAGATGGAAGGGATTTGATTTTTTAGGGGGGCAACCGGGCGCTCGTTTGCCTGGTTGTCTTCGCTCGCTTTCTATCTTGAGAAATTTCCTACAAACACTGATGAATCGGCTGATAGGCTTTTCTTATCGAAAGAGGAGATTATGCACGCCCGAAAAAGCATTACAAAAAAAGTCATGTGCGCAACTGGGTGATTATTTTAATCGTACTTTTTTGAGTGTTAGCTGGACAACCTATGACATCACTGCTAAATCCGGGGATCACCAAATGGCGTGATCTTGTCATGAATCTTGTTTCCAAGGAAGTCAAGATACGCTATATGGGAGCGACCTTGGGGTTTGTCTGGTCGCTGGGTAATCCGCTCGTGGTTACGCTCACTTATTTCATTGTATTTACTTACATTTTGCCAAGTAATCAGGATCGCTTTGCGCTACATCTGGTAACCGGGGTAGTACACTGGATGTTGTTGGCACAGACGCTTTCGCAGAGCGGGGAATGGTTGATCAATAACAGCAACTTGATTCGCAAGCTGCGTTTCCCGCGCCTACTGTTGCCGATTTCCGGTGTGCTCACTATTTTAGTTTTCTGGCTTGGAGCGATGCTGGTCTATGCCATGCTGTTCAAGGTGCTGGGTGGCGTGGTAACCAAGGCAATATTTTACTACCCCATTATCCTTGTTTCTTTTATGGCGCTGATTATGGGGGTGGGGCTAATGCTCAGTGTGTTTCAGGTAACAGTGCGTGATACCAAGCATCTGGTGGATGTATTTGTTCCGTTACTTTTCTGGTTTACACCCATTGTGTGGTTTGCCTCTGCTCTGCCCTCTGATGTTTCTGCGATAGTCATGTTCAATCCAGTCGCGCCTTACTTTAATAGTTTCAATGATATTCTCCATGAAGGTGTGGTGCCGAGTTCAAGCAACCTGATCGTTTGCGTACTGATGGGAGCGATCTCTCTGCTCGTGGGTTTGTTTATGTTCAGGAAGGTTGATGCCTTGGTGGAGCACTTATGAGTGATGTAGTCATTAATGCTGTAAATCTCACCAAGGAATTTACGCTTCGTCACAACCGGGGTGGATTGAAGAAAAAATTTCTGGGTCTTTTCGACCCCCGACACCGTGAGCGGGTCGAGAAATTCACGGCTGTAAAAGATATCTCGTTCTCATTGAGAAAGGGTGAGTCGCTTGCATTGGTCGGGCATAATGGCTCGGGCAAAAGTACGCTGCTGCAGCTGGTTTCCGGAATTCTGGCTCCCACCAGCGGAAGGCTGACCACTGCTGGCAGGGTAGCGCCGCTCATAGAGTTGGGAGTGGGTTTCCATCCAGATCTGACCGGTGAGGAGAATATCTATCTCAATGCGAGCCTGTTCGGACTGAGCAATAAAGAAACGCGTGCAAGGTTCAATGACATCGTCGACTTTTCCGGGCTAGGGAACTTCATTGATACGCCGGTAAAGAATTATTCTTCAGGTATGTATATGCGTTTGGGTTTTTCTGTAGCCGTTCACGTCGAGCCACAAACGCTGCTGGCTGATGAGGTTTTGGCAGTAGGCGACGAAGACTTCAAGCAGAAGTGTCATCAACGAATCCGCGAGATGCAAGATGATGGGATGGCGCTGATTCTAGTTACTCACTCGCGCGGAGAGGGTCAAAGTTTTTGTCAGCGCTATCTGACCCTCGAACAGGGTCGCGTAGTCGAGCAAGGTTGTTTCTGAACGATTTATAAGTCAAGTCTTCGTATTGGTCTGCTCACCAAGTCTACAGGGGTGTCTACATGTTGCAAATTATTGTTCCAATGGCTGGGGCCGGAAGTCGTTTTGCAGTTGCTGGATTCAGCGACCCTAAGCCGTTGATTCCAGTGCACGGAGTGCCAATGATCAAGGTTGTTATCGACAATTTGACGCCGGATCAACCGCACAAATTTATTTTTATTTGTCAGGCGAAACATGTTGTCGCTTACAAACTTAAGGACAAGCTTAACGCCTGGGCGCCCAACTGCGATATCGTTGAGCTCGATGGTATTACTGAGGGCGCCGCCTGCACTGTCTATGCCGCGAAGCACCTGATCGACAACCAACACCCTGTAATGATTGCCAATAGCGACCAATACGTAGGCGTGAATATAAATGCCTATCTACGGGCTATGGACCACAGCCGCGCTGAAGGTTTGATCATGACCATGAAAGCCAATGATCCCAAGTGGTCATTCGTTGGTTTTGATTCTCGAGGTCTGATTGATCGAGTGGTTGAAAAAGAAGTTATTTCCGACGAAGCAACTGTAGGTATTTATAACTTTCGCACAGGCAGCGAGCTAGTACGCGCTCTTGAGTCGATGTTCGATAAAAACCTGCGCGTCAATGGCGAGTTTTATGTTGCCCCCGCCTACAACGAAATGCTCGGTCAGGGTGCAAGTGTCATTCATTACAACGTTGGGTCAGAGGGGCAGGGCATGTATGGACTGGGTATTCCAGCGGATCTGGATTTATTCCTGTCGTTACCTATAAGCAGACACGCGACCTCGCCCCAGGAGGCCTGACATGCGAATCATCAGTCATCGCGGCTATTGGCATCAGCAGCCAGAACGTAACCTGCCTGAGGCGTTTCACCGTTCTTTCGACCTGGGTTTTGGCACTGAGACGGATGTGCGCGATGTTGCGGGTCTGCTGGTGATTTCCCACGACATGCCTTCTGGCAACGAACTGAGCGTCGATGCCCTGCTTGAAATCATGGCCGGTCGCAATTTGCCCCTGGCGATAAACGTCAAGGCTGACGGCATGGCCATGGCCCTCAAGAAGACATTCGAGCGGCACGGCCATACCAATTGGTTTGTCTTCGATATGTCGATACCTGACATGCGCGCTTATCTCACGGAAGGCATCGCGACCTACACCCGAATTAGTGACGTAGAGGTGGCGCCCGTCCTGATCGGGCAAGCAGCCGGGGTCTGGTTGGATGGCTTTGAAGGGGACTGGTTTTCCAACAAGGTCGTCGCTGATCTCTTGGTTCAGGGCAAGCAGGTTTGCGTTGTTTCTCCAGAGCTGCATGGGCGTGACCCTGAAGTACTTTGGCGCCAGCTATCGGACCTCAAGTCGCAGGACGGGCTGATGCTGTGTACCGATAGACCTGCAGACGCAAATAAATTTTTCCAGTGAGGCAATCATGATCAAGGCAGTCATTTTCGACATGGATGGCGTTCTCATTGAAGCCAAGGAATGGCACTACGATGCGCTGAACAAGGCGCTCAACCTTTTTGGCTACAACATCAATCGCCATGAGCACCTCACCGCGTATGACGGTCTGCCAACCTCGCGCAAGCTCGACATGCTCAGCGTCGAGCGTGACCTGCCGGTTGCTCTGCATAAATTCATCAACGAGATGAAGCAGATCTACACCATGGAGATCGTTTACGGTCAGTGCAAGCCGACGTTTGTGCACCAGTACGCACTCTCTTCACTCAAGAAGCTCGGCTACAAGCTAGCTGTCGCGTCCAATTCGATACGCAATACCGTGCAGGTGATGATGGATCGCGCAAGCCTCGACCAGTATCTCGATTTGCAACTCTCCAACGAAGACGTGCAAAAGGCCAAACCTGCGCCGGACATCTACATCAAGGCCATCCAGAGTCTGGCTCTAAAGCCCGAAGAGTGTCTGATCGTCGAAGACAACGAGAACGGCATCAAGGCGGCCAAGGCCTCTGGCGCTCATGTCCTGGTCGTATCAGAAACTGCTGACGTTAACCTCGCCAACATTCTGGGCAAGATTGAAGAAGTGAACTCCAACTCTGGCAAGGAGGCTGGCCTGTGAGCGCGCTGAATATAATCCTTCTTTCGGGTAAGAAAGGTGAGTCCCAGTCAGACGATGGCGAGTACCCGCAATATCTGTCTGAGTGCGGCGGCAAGCCTCTGATTCAAACTTTGATCGATAGCTGCGCAGTGCTCGATCCTCAGCAGATTATCTGCATGTTCTCGAACTGCGACATCAGCAAATTCCACTTGCGCAATATGGTCCAGCAAATGCACCCAGCTGCGAGTGTTCTTCCTGTTCATGAGGTCACCTGCGGTGCCGCCTGCACGGCTTTGCTGGCGAGCGAGCAAATTGACAGCGACGACGAGCTGCTGATTCTGAGTACCAGTGACGCCCTGGATATATCGCTCACGGACGTCGTTACTGCATTCCGTAATCAGAGCGAAGACGCAGGGGTTGTCATCTTTAAATCTTTGCACCCGCGTTATTCATTCGTTCGTCTGGATAGCGACAATCGTGTGGTTGAAGCCGCAGAGAAAAACCCTATCAGCCCCCACGCCATTGCAGGTATGTACTGGTTCGAGTCGGGTGCCGAGTTCGTTGCGGCCGCCAAGGACATGATCCGCAAAGATGCCAAGATCAATAATAATTTTTTTATCGCCCCAACTCTCAACGAGTTGGTGCTGCGACACAAGAAAATCGGCACTTACCGTATCGAGCCGTCGCAGTACCGACCATTGAAAACACAGAGCCAGCTTCAGGCGTTTGAAACGGTAGCAGCGCGATGAAAACTGCACAGCTCGAAGATATGGTCAAAGGCTGGTTTGTAGGTGGTTTTGAGCCTACGGCTTTCAGCACTGAGTCCTGTGAGGTGGGGGTTAAAAATTACAACGTGGGTGATAAGGAAGCCGCGCACTATCACAAGATCGCGACCGAGATAACGGTGCTGCTCTCCGGAAGCGTCAGGATGCGTGATCAGGTCTGGAGCGCCGGGGACATCATCATCCTTGAGCCAGGTGACATAACGTCATTCGAAGCGTTGAGCGATGCGGTTACCGTGGTCGTAAAAGTGCCCGGCGCCCTCAACGACAAGTACGTCGTCTGACTATGAAAACTACCCATCTCCAACACCATCCGCGTCTGGGTTACGTCACCGCGGGCGCGCTTCGCAAGCTTCCGGCAGACCTTAACTTGCCCCATGAGTGCTCGAATCTGGTCTCGTTCCGCAGGCACGCCTCGCTGAAGCCCGATCAGGTCATCAAGAAATTGCATGCAGCGATTCGGCCGCTGGATATGTATGGCGATGGGTCGTACTGTTTCTATGGGGTGCAGAGCGACTCGCCGCTGGCGCCTTTGCTGCTATGGGATGCAGCCCATTTCCTGAATGTCGGCGAGAAGCTTACGGTTATCGAGGATGCCCCACTGGAGTGTTATCTGGATCGTGAGTATTTCTCCGGCGCTCTCAAGGCCGTTACGCGCTCGCCCACGTCTGTGACTTACCAGAAGGTTTCCAGGTTGAAAGCTGAGACCGATGACGATCTGGATAGCTGGACCTTTGGCATACCCGTCGGGCCTGAAGATGCCACGGTTCTGAATGCCGTTGTAAAGCGCATTCTGGAAATCGACATACCCAACAAAGAGATCCTTCTATGCGGTACTCCGGGGAGTAATTTTGCTTACTTCGATCAGGTACGCATCGTTGGCGAGGACATTACGGCTCCGCCTGTGCAGATCTGCAAGAAAAAGAACCGGCTCGCTCATGAGGCCAGATACGCCAACCTTGTAATCCTTCACGACCGCGTTTTTTTGCCAAAACATTTTGGAGAAATGGTTCGCCGCTTCGGTCCGCGTTATCCGCTAATGACCCTGCAGAGCATGTTTTTCGACAATCGCCTCGGCATGCACCCGCGTCGTTATTCGGACTACGGTATGGCCCTGGGTGAGATTGCCCGGGGATTGAAGGGGCTGCATCGTGAGTCAAGTGAGGCGACGACGATTGCTCCGTCGATCTTTGCAGAAATTGAGCGTACCGGCTTTTGCTTCGCCAGCCCGATGCGTTATCGAAAAGATGTGAGCTATCCAACAGGAAGCCTTTATATCTGCCGCAAAGAAGTCTGGAATGCCAACCCTTTAGATGAGGCCCTGTACTGGGTCGAATTTGAAGACATAGAACACGGAATCCGTGCCTCAAAAGCTGGTATCCCTAGTCGTGTGAATCCACTGGGCATTACCCAGTCAGTCACTTCTCGTGCATTATTAGGTGTGGAGACATCAGTAGAGTCCGAGAGCGGGCGTCTTGCTCATACTGGCCCGTTCTATCTTTCGTTACTGAAGAAAAAGCCCCTGATCAAGGTATCCACTGAAACCGCTTTGACCAAACTTCGTCAGTTTGCAAAAAAATATGCTTCTGGCAGTTCTGTGATCGCGGTCCCGACCGGCATAAAAACCATTGGCCCCCGACCTTGGGTGGAGCTGATCAATGATGTGATTCAGCAGTCCACATTCCGAAATGATATAGAGACTGTGCGAGAATTTATTTCTGATTTTGAAAAAATGGTTCTCTTTGATCAGCTTCCTAATACTCGACAGGAGTTTCTTCTTCGACGCTTTCTACTTGATCCTATTCAAGCCAAGAGAACATTGATCACCGAGAGCTGCGAAATTCGCAATATGTTACGTCAGCGCGCTTTCGATTGTTGGTTTGCGAAAGACCAATCGGGATTTTTCCATCATGATTTTTTGTCATTACCAGGGGTTCTGATTTCAGCTATTCGTATTTACAAGAATAATGGGCGGATTTTCTATTTCGAAAGCTTTGGTGCTGCATTTAAGTCTATCTACAATTCGACCCCCTTTAGGTCCTATACCAAGGTTTCTCGGTGAACATTTTTATAATCTCTCAATTAGACCCGAAGCCTTCCGGGCAGGAATTGATCAGCCTAATGTCATGTATCAATCTCGAGCAAGGGACGAGAGTGCCCGTCGTTGTGGTGGACGATCGCTTCAATCTCCGCGATTTTTCGGGTAGTGGTCCTGCCGAACATGCGCAGTTCAAGCTCGAAGAATTCCAGAGTGACAGTATCTCAAGCAGCGTCGAACCTAATAAAGTTGCTGAGCGGATGGACAGCATCGATAGTCGCTGGGTACTGATTGACTTTGGTCGACATGATCATGAGACTTGTACCGATTTCATTTTGAAACTTTCTAGATATAGCTACCTCAATTCCAAGCTCCGTAATTGCAGCATAATATTTTCAGTGCCCGTGGTCACGCTGGGCATGTATGCGCGGGCGCTCAATGAATCGTTCAACAATCTATCGATAAGTAATAGCGCTCTTGCTGATTCCTCCCAAATCAGAAAGCTGATCATGGTTATTCATTTTGAGAGAGTTCTCGCCAGCTTACCTATGCCTCGGAACATTTTACGCCGCATCCGGCAAATATTTCAGCGGATTTACAGTTACTTCCTGAAAGTTGTCTGATCGGATTATCGCCTGAAGTAACATTCGTAACGAAGAGGTTGTTTTGAAGCGAAGAGTATTTGTAACCGGTCTTTTATTCTTCGGAGGGGCGCTCGCAGGGCATCGGCTTACAGTTATGACCAAGAGCGACCTTGCTCGAGAAAGTGGCGCTAAAGATTTTATGGTGTCGACAGCGGGAATTGAGTTGGCAGGGATCTCCCCCGAGGTACTGCTCAAACTACTCGCTCATCAATTGACTGACCACGATCGCCAACCCTTTATGGAACAGGTGGTCAATCATAATAGAGAATTATTTATTGCTGATGCACGTTCCAAAAAGTTTGGCGTGCCTGGATTCTACCGAGTTGTCGAGTAATTATGTTTATTGATACGCTGATTATCGGCAATGGCTTTGCCGGCAGGACGGTCGCTGGTTCATTGCATGCTGAAAGCCTGATTGTTGAACGTGGCGAGAAATTCAATATTTTCGAAAGACGTCAGCGCTTCAAGGAGATGGACACGGCAAGCGTTCATCATGCTTTGATTCGAAAAGCCTACGAGTCGAAGCATAATTTCAACCGGCCTGAGCGTTTGCCCGATGACTGCGCGTCCGAATACATCTTGGTGGATGGGGGCTGTTCCAATCATTGGGGAGGTCTCAGCTTTCGTCTTTCAGAAAACGTGTTCGCGAATGAAGGTGCCGATTTCTCCTGGCCATTCACTTATCAGGACATCAAACCGTTCTATAACGTTGCCGAGGGTTTGCTGAGAATAAGTGCGGATGAAAAAGATCCGGATGGTCGCTGCCCAACGGCTCAAATCAAGGGGGCACGAAAGTGGCATCAAGCTCTCCACCCCTATTTTCCTAAGGCTTACATTGGTGCCCAGGCGCATAACCTGTCGATCGAAGGAGGCCTTGGTCAAGGTATTTGTATGGGGGCTGGAGACTGTGAGCTTTGCCCTATGGATGCCAAAACCCGAGCCTTGCATATCCGGGGTAATACCAATGTCCTGAATGGTGTGATGGTTGATCGCTTGCGTTTTGAAGGAGGCAGGGCAGTCGAGGCCATTTGCGTAACGGAGAATGGCCCAATAACTATAGGTTTCAACCAGGTGGTGGTGGCAGCTCACGGCGTTGAGTCTTTGAAACTGCTCTGTAAAAGCAATCTTCCGGGTAAAACGCCGCAGGATCTGCTGGGGCATCATTATCAGGATCACGCAGTAGCAGAACTGGCATGTGTTCTACCGGGTGTTGAAATTCCTTTTTTTCAAGTGAACACGGCTGCTCAAATAGTAATCCCGGAGCTCTCTGGAGTGCTTGGCGGCATCGAATACACGACTCTGGGGCTGATGACACTTTCTGATGAGACTGTTTTGGCAGCGGCTCTTGATCTTGAAAAGATCAATGATTGGCGCCTGGAGGAAGCAATTCGCGAGCTAGGATCGACGCTAAGCCTGTATGTATTGCTGGAGATCCCGCCCGAATGGGATGTATCCATGTCGTTTCGCGACGGCATGATAGCGATGAATACCGATGGGTATCACCAGAACAAAATCCACTACAACCAGATCATCGCGGACATCTATACCAAGCTGGAAAAGCTGGGCGCGAAACCGCTGCGTTCGGTCGAGCGTAAACACTACATGCATGCGTTCGGTACGCACCACTTGGTGGGCATGTTGGGAATGCACAATGGCCCTCGCGCCGTCGTTGATCCAGATTTCAAACTCAAAGGCACGGATAACGTATTCGTGGCTGGTGCTGCCTTGTTTCCGCGCTGTGGATCACGAAACCCCACCGTCACTGTGGTTGCACTGAGTCTGATGCTCGCCGAGAAGCTCAATAGCCAACTGATAGCCAAGGATTGAAGTGTATGCGTGATCTCGCCCCTGTCGACTCAAGCGAAATAAGCGTAGTTATTCAAGGGCCTCTGTTTCGCAACCAGGGCCCAGACCGTAATATTTTCAGCTGCATAGCATCCATCAGAACTTACCTGCCGCAAGCTGAAATAATCGTTTCAACCTGGCGTGATGAAAACGTCTCGGGCCTTATGGCTGATCAGTTAGTGCTTTCGGATGATCCGGGCTGCTTCCGGGATCACAACGGTAATCAGGTCAATACCAACCGAATGCTCGTCTCAACACATGTCGGCGTTCAAGCGGCAAAGAGACGGTATGTCATGAAACTTCGCGCTGATCATAATCTGAACAGCGCTGCTCTGGCCGTAATAGGCGAGCCTGAGCCAAATGATGCTGGTGGCGGGAAACTATTCGATACGCCCATCACTCTCACGACGCTCTATATCCGCAATCCGAAAAAGGTGCCGATGCTGTTCCACATTTCTGATCTGGTGCAGTTTGGCACTCGTGAGGCAATGCTCGCGCTTTGGGCGCAGCCGCTGCTCAAGGCGCAGGAGGTTTTGCGCAGCAGACCCTGTCGCAACCCATTTGGAAACTTCGTAGGCCATACTTGTATTCGCATGATCCCCGAGCAGTCCATCATGCTTGGCGCCATGCGCATGCAGGGCATAGATATCAAACTTACCCATCCTTGTCAGGTTCGCCAAAGCACGTTGAAGGTTTGGGATTGCATTTTGAGCACCAATTTCAGGGTATTGGACTACGCCGAATCTGGCGTGGACTATCCAGAGCGTTTCCTCAAAAATGCGTCGCCGCTCAAGACGCTTTACAAGGCCTCAGAGATTGAGGAACTGCATCGGCGTGGCCCGCAGGATTACACCGCCCGGATCGCGAGTGTCTGGATCAACCAATACCTGCTCAGCTGCTTTCGAGCTGGTTGGTGGATATCTCTTGCTTCGATGATCCTGTTCACTACCTCGCCGACCCTCGCAACAACCTTGCGATCATATTGGAGGCGAGTCAGGAAGGTGACACATGAAGCCTCTTATCGGAACTGAGCTGGTTTATTTCAGACATTAAAAAGCCGGCTTGTGGCCGGCTTCTCAAGGACGAGCTTGGTTTGTTTTTGGCAAACCGTGCTCGCCTTTAACAGGTGCGCTCAGCGAGTGGCGCTAATTTGAATGGTTACGCCGCCAGAGTTTCGGCTTCGCGTAACCGTCGGCTGCGGGGCGGGGTGTGCCTCGGGCCGGGATGGCGGTGAGGATACTGAGATTAGGGGCGCTTGCCCAGTGTTGAAATGTTTTGTCACGGTGTTGCTTTGGGTTCAAATGCTTTTTTCTGTAGGAGCGCGCTTGCCCGCGATGAACGATAACGCGGTGTTGCAGGCAGACCGCGTTATCGTTCATCGCGGGCAAGCGCGCTCCTACACGGGCCGTGTTGCGCGATGGAATGCATCACCTAAACGGCAACGTTGGCCGCTGAATATTGAGCGTCGACCACCAGAACACCCAGCCCAGCACCCGAATGCCTTGCTCCTCGATCTGTTCGGCGGTGAACAGTTCGTCGGGGTATTCGGCGCTGTTGTGGCTGCGCAGTCGCAGGCCGTTGCCGGGTAGGCGGTAGAGGTATTTCACGCGCAGCATGCCGCTGTGTTCCAAGGCGTACATTTCGCCGTCGATGATGCGGGTCAGGCCGCGATCGATGCCAATGAGTGAGCCTGCCTGTATTTTGTCCGCCATGCTGTTGCCGATCATGGCCACGCAAATGGCGTTATCCACGCTGATGTTCATGCTTTGCAGGACATGCAGAGGCAGGCGGATTTTTTTGCCGGGCGCCTCGGCGATGATTGTCTGGTCGTTATCGGATTCGGTTTCTTTATAGATCGGGACTTCCACATCGCCGCGGGAGAAGCTTCTTCCGCTTTGCATGGGGATGGAGTCGCCGCCACTGTTTTCGTTGGCGGATTCGCTGGGATGTTTCGGGCCTTCGCCATAGCGTAACCAGCGTGCGTTAACGCTCAATAATTCAGCCACCTCTTCCAGGCGCGCCATGGGGATACCGCGCTTGAACCAGTTGTTCACGTGTTGAGGCGTGACTTTGCGGTTGGCAGCGAAGTCCGTGGCTGAGAGATGGCACTCCCTGAGGAGGGCGCGGAGTCGATCACCTGATGTATTCATGGCAACGAGTTTACGGCGGTCGTGAACTGGTTTAAATAAACGAGGTGTTCAAATGAGTGCTAGGTCTGATTGTCGCTTGCCCCAGGGATTACGGGGTTTTGGCGGATTTGTAGGCTTATTCTGTAATACGTAATTTGCGTGTAAACATGAGTTTTATGTTTAACCCTTTATCAACTGCGTAACGGCTTGTTTAGTGAGTTTTTATATCAAGATCGATCTTTAAACTTATGTTTAGCAAAAAAAATTATTGTTGCCTCCTGTGCTTCAATAAAACGGCAGGGCAAGGGCAATAAAAAAGGGGTATCTGCTGGCAGATACCCCTTTTTGATACAGCTATCGATCAGCCTTTGTAAGCGGCAACCGATTTCATGATCTCGGTGCGGGCAGCTTCAGCGTCGCCCCAACCTTCGATCTTCACCCATTTGCCTTTTTCGAGGTCTTTGTAGTTCTCGAAGAAGTGCTTGATCTGCTCCAGCAGCAGGGGTGGCAGATCGGTGTATTCCTTCACGTCCACGTACAGCTGGGACAGCTTGTCGTGTGGGACTGCGATGACTTTGGCATCGCCGCCGCCGTCGTCGGTCATGTGCAGGATGCCAACTGGACGAGCGCGGATGACCGAACCCGGGGACACCGGATAAGGCGTCACAACCAGCACGTCGAGGGGGTCACCGTCGTCAGCCAGGGTGTTAGGGATAAAACCGTAGTTGGCCGGGTAGAACATCGGCGTAGCCATGAAACGGTCAACGAACAGGCAATCGGAATCTTTGTCGATTTCGTATTTGATCGGCGCGTGGTTGGCCGGAATTTCGATCGCGACGTAGATGTCGTTCGGCAGGTCTTTACCGGCCGGAATCTTGCTGTAGCTCATTGGGCATTGCCCCCCTTGATTGACCAGACGGCTTTGGCTGGTTAAGCCAAAAAGTGGGCCGGATTATAGGCATATTCTGTTGGTGTTGCCACGCGCGGCGGCCTGTAGGCGTTAGTCCCGGTTTTGGTAGGAAGGTTCATCGCGCTGCAGCGTTTGCAGACGCGCGAGTGGGTCCTGTCGGTAGAACGCTTTGAGCTGTTCGTACACCGCAGGATAGGCCTGATTCAGCAGGTCCGGTGCGCTGAAGAAGTACTCGCTGGTGACGGCAAAAAACTCGGCAGGGTCTTCGGCCGCGTAAGGGTCGATGACGGTTTCGAGATCGGGATGCTCATCAAGCTGGCGGTTCATATCGTCGTAGGCGTGCTGCATGACGTTGGCCCAATCGCTGACCCGCATGTCGCTGTGCAGGGGCGGCAGGCCGTTGGCGTCGCCATTGAGCATGTCGAGCTTGTGTGCCAGTTCGTGGATCACCAGGTTATAGGCATCCCAACCGCCGCTCGACAGCACGCCGGGCAGCGCGAGGATCACCGGCCCTTGTTGCCAGGCCTCGCCGCTGTGCTCGCCGTCCCACTCGTGTTCGATGCCGTTGGGGTCGCGGTGGCGTTGGGGGCTGACAAAGTCGTCGGGGTAGATCACCAGCTCGTGGAAACCCTGATACCAGTTCAGGTCGCCAAGGTTGAGCAGTGGCAATTGCGCCTGTGCGGCCAGATGCAGGCGCTGTTCGTCGTTCAGCTCAACGCCTTGCAGGCTGCTGATGTGTTTGTCTTGCAGGAACAGCACGCTGTTTTCCCGCAGCAGGGCGTCTTGCTCGGCGCCCAGGCCATCAAGGATCGGCAAGCCCTGGCGCACCCGCTGCCACAGCTTGGGTGCCACCGGGTTCTTTGCGAGCCTGCGCTGCCGACGCCATTTGCTGAACGACCACATTCTTCAGCGCGCGCTCACCGAGCGGGCCATGCGTCCGCGCAGCACGCTGATGATCATGGGCAGCAGAGAAATCAGAATGATCGCCAGCACCAGCACCGACAGGTTTTTCTTGATGAAGGGCACGTTGCCGAAGAAGTAGCCCAAAGTGACCAGGCTGCCAACCCATACCACTGAACCCAATACGCTGAAGCCCAGGAACCGCGGGTAGTTCATCCGGCCAATGCCCGCGACGAAAGGGGCAAACGTCCGAATGATTGGCAGGAAGCGCGCCAGGGTGACAGTCTTGCCGCCATGTCGGTCGTAGAACTCGTGGGTGCGCATCAGGTAATCGCGACGGAAGATTTTCGAGTCCGGGTTGCGGAACAGTTTCTCACCGGCGGTACGCCCGATGATGTAGTTGGTGCTGTCGCCGATGATCGCCGCTGCCATCAACAGGCCGGCAAGCAGTACCGGGTCCATGCCTCCGCCAGCTGCGACTGCGCCCGCAATAAACAGCAATGAATCACCTGGCAGGAATGGCATCACGACCAGGCCGGTTTCACAAAAAATCACCAGAAACAGGATCGCGTAAACCCAGGTGCCGTAGTTGGTCACCAGCAAGTCTAGGTAGACATCCAGGTGGAGAATAAGGTCGAGCGGGTTGAAATCCATGTAAGGCACCAATAGCGGCGGCCCAGAACCGGGCCGCGTGCGGAATTAACTACTTGAGAGGTTGCGGCGGGATTATAGAAGCAGAATGGATGGAGGGGGTGAGTGGCGAACCTGTAGGAGCCAACTTGTTGGCGAGGCAATCGATCTGCCAGCGGTTTATTTCGGACCGTGGTGTGTCAGTTGCCAAGATGCTGACCGGGCGGCCCGCTCGCGAACACGTTCGCTCCTACAGGGTATTGCGGCATCGCGAGCAGCCTGGCGATTTGTCGTCCACGCTACCGCCTTCGCGAACCTGTGGGACCGGCTTTAGCCGGGAAGGCTGCATTCCAGACGACAGATTTCGGCAGCCATACCTGCCTCTTCCCGGCTAAAGCCGGTCCCACGAGAAATGATTGCAATCCAACATAGGGCTCACACAGCGGGCGGTATTCACATGTTCGGATTGAGCCGTCCCATTAGTCCTCGTTAATCGGCAAAACATAGTTCTTGAACTGGGTATCTTCCCGAAACCCGATGGATTCATAGACCTTCTGCGCCACTTCGTTGTTGGCGCTGGTGGACACCCGCATGCGCACGGCCTGGGTGTCTTTGGCCATTTTTTTTGCGGCGCGCATCAGGTGGTCGGCCACCAGTTGGCGGCGGGCATCTTCAGCGACATAGATGTCGTTGAGGATCCACACCCGTTTGAGCGAGAGCGAGGAATAGCTCGGGTAAAGCTGACAGAAACCCAGCACTTTCTTGTCGTCATCAATGGGCATCGCCAGGTAGATCACTGATTCATCCCGGGTCAGACGTTTTTCCAGAAAGTCCCGGGACGAGTCGGGGTAGGGGAGCTCCCCGTAGAATTCCCGGTATTTGACGAACAGCGGTGCCAGCAGGTCCAGGTGTTCCAGTGTGGCTTTGATGATCCGCATGTTTGGGCCTCAACTTCACGATGGCTAGCGACGAACGGTACAAGCTCCGATCAAGCGTGCGAACCGATGCTGTCGAATGAGTTTAGAAAGCGCAATCTAATGATCAGTCCGAGGGGCCGGCGAGTAGGAAGTTGCCCTTGGTATTCAGGGGCTCGTCGGTTTCGAGGCTATGCAATTGCGCTTCATCCTTGAGGTTGACTCCCGACAACTGTCGTTTGCAGGCCTCTCGCATCAAGTAAAGCAGACGATGAGCGGCCATCCCATAGCTCAAGCCTTCAAGTCTCACATTTGAGATGCAATTGCGGTGCGCGTCATTCAGGCCGATCTTCGGCGCGTAGGTGAAATACAGACCAAGGCTATCTGGCGAACTCAAGCCAGGGCGTTCGCCAATCAGCACCACCGACATCTTTGCGCCCAGCAGTTCGCCGATTTCGTCGCCAATCGCGACTCGGCCCTGTTCCACCAGAATCACCGGTGACAGTGTCCAGCCTTCTGCGCTTGCCAGTTCCTCCATACGTTCCAGAAACGGCACGGTATGGCGATGCACAGCCAGCGAAGACAAGCCGTCGGCAACAATCACCGCCACATCGATGCTGCCAGGGTCTGCGGCGGCATAATCGCGCAAGCTCTGCGCCGAGGCTTCGTCCAGGCGACGGCCTTTGTCCGGACGTTGTAGATAACTGTCGCGATCCGCTGCCGCGCTGTGCAGCAGCAAGGTTTCCCGGCTTTTGGCGTTCAGTTGTTCGCTCAACGCCACGTGATCGAACGGCAAATGCACGGCGTCCCGGGCCTGGGCGTGGGCGAGCTGAAAATCCAGCTGGGCGGCGGTGGGCATGCTGGTCCCCGTGCGCCCCAGGGCGATGCGCGCCGGAGTCAGGCGGCGCAGTTCCAGCCAAGGGTTTGGCGTATCCGGGACCGGGGCAAGAGTCGGCTCGTTCATCAGCTCGTCCTTCATGACAAGTGCGCCAAAGCGTTGCGGAAGGCAGGCGGCAGGCTGTCGCCAAAGCGCACATGGCCGTCAGCCTGGGTGAAGATGCCCATTTTCTCCAGCCACGCTTCGTACTCCGGCGCGGCGCGCAGGCCCAGTGTCTGTCGGGCGTAGAGCGCATCGTGGAAGGAAGTGGTCTGGTAATTGAGCATGATGTCGTCGGAACCGGGGATGCCCATGATGAAGTTGATGCCCGCCACGCCCAGCAGCGTCAGCAGGGTGTCCATGTCGTCCTGATCGGCTTCAGCGTGGTTGGTGTAGCAAATGTCGCAGCCCATGGGCACGCCCAGCAGCTTGCCGCAGAAGTGATCCTCCAGGCCGGCGCGGATGATCTGCTTGCCGTTGTACAGGTATTCCGGGCCGATGAAGCCAACCACGGTGTTGACCAGGAACGGCTTGAAATGACGAGCCACGGCGTAGGCGCGGGTTTCGCAGGTCTGTTGATCAAGGCCGTGATGGGCGTTGGCGGACAGCGCGCTGCCTTGACCCGTTTCGAAATACATCAGGTTCTGCCCAAGCGTGCCGCGATTGAGGCTCAAACCGGCTTCATAGCCTTCCTGCAACAGGTTCAGGTTGATACCGAAGCTTGAGTTGGCCGCCTCGGTGCCGGTGATGGACTGGAACACCAGGTCCACGGGCACGCCACGGTTGATCACTTCAATCGAGGTGGTGACATGGGTCAGCACGCAGGCTTGAGTGGGGATGTCATAGCGCTGGATGATTGCATCGACCATTTCCAGCAGCGCGACGATGGACGACGTGCTGTCGGTCGCAGGGTTGATGCCGATCATGGCGTCGCCGTTGCCGTACAGCAGGCCGTCGAGAATGCTTGCGGCGATGCCCGAAGGATCGTCCGTGGGGTGGTTGGGTTGCAGGCGGGTCGACAGGCGACCGCGCAGGCCCAGGGTGCCGCGAAACTTTGTGACGACGCGGATTTTCTGCGCCACCAGTACCAGATCCTGCACGCGCATGATTTTCGACACGGCGGCGGCCATTTCTGGCGTCAGGCCGGGGGCGAGGGCGCGCAGGCTGGTTTCATGGGCCTGGTCACTGAGCAGCCAGTCGCGAAAGCCGCCTACGGTCAAATGGCTGACCGGTGCAAAGGCCAGCTTGTCGTGGGTATCGATGATCAGACGGGTGACTTCGTCGGCTTCATACGGGATCAGCGCTTCTTCAAGGAAGTGCTGGAGCGGGATATTGGCCAGCGCCATCTGCGCGGCAACCCGTTCAGCATCGTTCTGCGCCGCTACGCCCGCGAGGAAATCTCCGGAGCGTGCCGGGCTGGCTTTGGCCATGACATCCTTGAGGCTGTCGAAGCGATAAGTCTGCGCACCGACAGAGTGAGAAAAGCTTGCCATACACAATCTCCATAACGCCCCGGATCAATCTCGGGGAGAGGACAGCAACGTAAGCAATTAATACTCCATCGTGGCTGAAGTCGCCAATTACGGGGGGAGGTGTGTCGTGGATGCAGTGGGTTGGGGCGTTTTGTGAGTCGTTTTGGTGCGCCCAAAATCCCTGTAGGAGCTGCCGCAGGCTGCGAAAGCGATGTATCTGACGGATTGCTTTCGCAGCCTTCGGCAGCTCCTACAGGGAATGACTAGCCGCTAATAGTTAGAAGAAACCCAACGGATGAGTGTCGTAGCTCACCAGCAGGTTTTTGGTCTGTTGGTAATGCTCAAGCGCGACTTTGTGGGTTTCGCGGCCGACGCCGGATTTTTTGTAACCGCCGAACGCGGCATGCGCCGGGTACAGGTGGTAGCAATTGGTCCACACCCGACCGGCCTTGATCGCCCGGCCCACGCGGTAAGCGCGGTTGATGTCCCGGGTCCAGAGGCCAGCGCCCAGCCCGAACTCGGTGTCGTTGGCGATGGCGACCGCTTCCGCCTCGTCCTTGAACGTGGTGACGCTCACCACCGGGCCGAAGATTTCTTCCTGGAACACGCGCATCTTGTTGTTGCCTTTGAGCAGCGTCGGCTGGATGTAATAACCGGTCGCCATGTCGCCCTGCATTTTCTCGACCTTGCCGCCGGTCAGCAGCTCGGCACCTTCGCCCTGAGCGATTTCCAGGTAAGAGAGGATCTTGTCGAATTGTTGCTGCGAAGCCTGGGCGCCGATCATGGTGTCGGTGTCCAGCGGATCGCCACGTTTGATTTTCAGGACCTTGGCCATCACCGCTTCCATGAACTGCGGGTAGATCGACTCCTGAACCAGCGCACGGGAAGGGCAGGTGCAGACTTCGCCCTGATTGAAGAACGCCAGCACCACGCCTTCAGCGGCTTTATCAATGAACTCAGGCTCGGCGCTCATGATGTCTTCGAAGAAGATATTTGGCGACTTGCCGCCCAGCTCCACGGTGGACGGGATGATGTTGTCGGCGGCCAGTTTCATGATGTGCGAGCCAACCGGGGTCGAGCCGGTGAAGGCGATCTTGGCAATGCGCTTGCTGCTGGCCAGCGCTTCACCGGCTTCGCGGCCATAACCTTGTACGACGTTGAGTACGCCGGGCGGCAGCAGGTCGCCGATCAATTCCATCAATACGCTAATGCCCAGCGGGGTTTGCTCGGCGGGCTTGAGCACGATGCAGTTACCTGCGGCCAACGCCGGTGCGAGTTTCCAGGCGGCCATCAGGATCGGGAAGTTCCACGGGATGATCTGCCCGACCACGCCCAGCGGTTCGTGAATGTGATACGCCACGGTATTGCCGTCGATCTCGGCAGCACTGCCTTCCTGAGCGCGCAGCACACCAGCGAAGTAACGGAAGTGATCGACTGCCAGAGGAATGTCGGCATTGAGGGTTTCGCGGATCGCCTTGCCGTTGTCCCAGGTTTCAGTGATCGCCAGAATCTCGAGATTCTGCTCGATGCGATCAGCGATTTTCAGCAGGGTCAACGAACGGTTCTGCACTGAGGTCGTGCCCCAGGCGTCAGCGGCAGCATGGGCGGCGTCCAGTGCTTTTTCGATGTCTTCGGCAGTGGAGCGCGGGAAGTCGGCGATGGGCTTGCCGGTGATCGGCGAGGTATTGGTGAAGTATTGGCCTTTGACCGGCTCAACGAACTGGCCGCCAATGTAGTTGCCGTAGCGCTCCTTGAAATTGACCAGAGCGCCTTCGGTACCGGGATGTGCGTAACGCATGGTGATTTCTCCTGATTTTTTGTTGTTGGGAGAGCTGACGTGAACATCGCTCTGGAATAGTGCGCTTGTTCAAAGCGTAGAGCAAAGGGGTGGACCTTGCCGTGTGCACCTGATGGAGCACGGGGCACCTGGTGGGACCGGCTTTAGCCGGGAAGGCGATATTCCTGACGATATAGATGTAGCGGATGTAGCGACCTCTTCCCGGCTAAAGCCGGTCCCACTAGGTTTGTGCCAGCTCTTTCCCGACAAACACTAAGTGCCATTTCACCCTCTGTGAGCTAACCTGCGCGGACGTTTTAAGAGGTGGTCATGCATATTCATATCCTTGGTATTTGCGGCACTTTCATGGGTTCGCTGGCGGTGCTCGCCAAAGAGTTGGGCCATCGGGTGACCGGGTCCGACGCCAATGTCTATCCGCCCATGAGCACTCAATTGCAGGCTCAGGGCATTGAACTGACGCAGGGTTACGACCCCGCACAGCTGGACCCGGCACCTGATCTGGTGGTGATCGGCAACGCCCTGTCGCGTGGCAATCCTGCTGTGGAATATGTGCTCAATAAAGGTTTGCCGTATGTGTCGGGGCCGCAGTGGCTGGCTGATCACGTATTGCAAGGTCGTTGGGTTCTGGCCGTGGCGGGTACCCACGGCAAAACCACCACCAGCAGCATGCTGGCCTGGGTGCTTGAGCACGCGGGCATGAGCCCTGGCTTCCTGATTGGCGGCGTGCCTCAGAACTTCGCGGTGTCCGCGCGTTTGGGTGGCACGCCGTTTTTCGTGGTGGAAGCCGACGAATACGACAGCGCCTTCTTCGACAAGCGCTCCAAGTTCGTGCACTACCGGCCGCGTACGGCGATCCTCAATAATCTTGAGTTTGATCACGCGGACATCTTCCCCGACCTGCCCGCCATCGAGCGTCAGTTTCACCACTTGGTGCGCACCATCCCGAGTGAAGGTCTGGTAATTCATCCGACCACCGAACCTGCGCTGACTCGCGTGATTCAGATGGGGTGCTGGACGCCGGTGCAGACCACCGGCCAGGGCGGCCAGTGGCAAGCGCGTTTGCTGCGCGACGACGGTTCGCAGTTTGAAGTGATATTCGAAGGCGAAGTGCAAGGCACGGTCGATTGGGGCATGACCGGCCAACACAACGTGGCCAACGCCTTGGCGACCCTGGCGGCAGCGCGGCATGTGGGCGTGGTGCCCGCGTTGGGCGTTGAGGCCTTGAGCGCTTTCAAAAGCGTCAAACGGCGCATGGAGAAAGTCGCGGAAGTGCGCGGCATCACCATCTACGACGACTTCGCTCACCACCCGACCGCCATCGCCACCACGCTGGACGGTCTGCGCAAAAAGATCGGCGACGCACCACTGATCGCCATCATCGAGCCGCGTTCCAACTCCATGAAGCTCGGCGCGCACCGCGACGGCTTGCCGGAAAGCGTGCAGCAGGCCGATCAGGTGGTCTGGTATGCGCCGGCCAATCTGGGCTGGGATCTGGCTGCCACTGCTGCGCTGTGTTCCGTGCCTGCGGTGGTCAGTGATTCCCTCGAAGGGATCATCGCGCGGGTTAAAAGCCAAGCTCAGCCGGGCACTCACGTGGTGATCATGAGCAACGGCGGGTTCGGCGGCCTACACGGCAAACTCGCCGAGGCCTTGCAATGAGCGGCCCGGAACGCGTTACGGTCGCGATGACCGGTGCGTCCGGCGCGCAGTATGGCTTGCGCCTGCTCGATTGCCTGGTCCGTGAAGATCGCGAAGTCCACTTTCTGATCTCCAAGGCGGCGCAGTTGGTGCTGGCGACCGAGACCGACGTCACGCTGCCGCCCAAGCCGACCATGATGCAGGCCTTTCTGACTGAATATACCGGCGCTGCTGCCGGGCAGATTCGGGTCTATGGCAAGGAAGACTGGATGTCGCCGGTGGCTTCGGGTTCCGGCTCACCTAGCGCGATGGTGGTGGTGCCGTGCTCCACCGGCACCTTGTCAGCCATCGCCACGGGAGCCTGCAATAACCTCATCGAGCGCGCCGCCGATGTGACCCTCAAAGAGCGTCGGCAGCTGATTCTGGTCCCCCGTGAAGCGCCGTTTTCCAGCATCCATCTGGAAAACATGCTCAAGCTGTCCAACATGGGCGCGGTGATTCTGCCCGCCTCGCCGGGCTTTTATCATCAGCCGCAAACCATCGACGATTTGATCGACTTCGTCGTGGCGCGGATTCTCAATCTGCTGAACATCCCGCAGGACATGCTGCCGCGCTGGGGTGAGCATCATTTGAGCGCTGATGAATAAATTGCTGCTGGTTGCGCTGGCGTTGAGCCTCAGCGGCTGCGCCACCGCCCGCACCCTCAACGCCGCCCAACCCGGCGCTCCGCTGGTGTATGCCGGCACGCGGCTGGATCTGTATGCGATGCAGGGTGGTTGCTGTGCGATGGACCGGTTTGGAGCGCAGGCGCCGAGTTATCCGGGGCTGGACCTGCCGGCGAGTGCTTTGTTGGATACGCTGCTGTTGCCGCTTTCATTGTTAACAGCGGCGGGTGTCGGGTTTGGCGCTTCGGGTGGGTTATAGCGGGTATGGGGGCTGTGCAAACTTGTGGGACCGGCTTTAGCCGGGAAGAGGCCAGTGTATTCAACACAAATGCCTCGTCAGCAATATCGCCTTCCCGGCTAAAGCCGGTCCCACGTCACGATGACACGGCTTTAGCGTTCGCTTACTTCCCCAACCGCCTCAACTCATCCGACTCGACAATCCTCACGCCATCCTGCTCTTCCAGCGCCAGACGCCACAGCGCCCAGCCCAAAGTGCAGGCTTCGATGGCGCCGTATTTGCCGGGGATCAGCTTGGCCAGCGGTGCCGCCAGTTGTTCGGCCAGGCGCTGTTCCGAGCGGTTGCCCACCAGCAGCGAGGGGCGGGCGATGGTCAGTTGTGGCCAGTCCTGAGCAATCAGGGCCTGTTCCATTTCGCCTTTGATGCGGGTGTAGAACACGCTGGATGTCGGATCGGCGTTGATGGCGCTGATCACCAGCAAATGCCGTGCGCCCATTTCCCGTGCGCGCTTGCCGAACGCCACCACCAGATCCAGATCGATGGCCTTGAACGCTTCCTGCGAACCAGCCTTCTTGATGGTGGTGCCCAGGCAGCAGAAGGCGATGTCGACCTGTCCGCTCAAGCCGGGCAGCAGGGTGAGCAAGTCGCCGACCGGGTTTTCCAGATGTGAATGTTCCGGTACCGGGCGGCGGGTCGGGGCCAGCACGCGGCTTACTGTGGGTTCATTGAGCAGGCGATCCAGCAAGTGTTCGCCCGTGAGACCGGTCGCGCCGGCAAGCAGGATGTGTCGTGGCGTCAAGTACATACATTTCTCCCTTGATTCCGACAGCTTAGTGGCTGGCGGACGACTTCGCTTCCTTGCGAGTGATCGTGGTATTGAGTGCCCGCTCGGCTTGCTGCTTGCGCAACAGTTGCCAGTGGGTGATGACACCTTTTGGCGCCCAGATTTGCGGCTCGGACGCTTCGTAGTTCTCGGCGATTTCACGCTCGGCCACGAAATTTTTTGCATCATTGAAAGCTTGTTGCAGGTCGTCGGTTTCCACCAGAGCTTTGGCGAAAAGCGCGTCGCCAAAATAAGTGAAGTCGGCTTCTTCCGAGCAACCGAAGGATACGCGATCGGCTCGCGATGCGGTCATGATCAGGGTTCGTTCATCCTTGAGTGCCGGGATGAAACCGCCGGAATAGCAGGCCGAAATCACGACCACCTTGTCGCGGTTTTTCAGCGGTGCCAGCGCCGTTGCGAGCTCGTCGGCAGGCAAGTCCGCCAGCTCCAGGCGAGGCTGGTCCAGAACCAGTTCGTGGTCGTGAGTGCCGTGGCTGGTCAGGTAAATGAACACCAGATCTTCCGGCCCGCTGCGTTGGGCAAGGGTTTGCACGGCGCGGGTAATGCTTTCACGGGTTGCCATCGGCCGATCAATCAGGTGATCGCGATGGTTGACCAGTGTGATCTGCCCAAAAGCACCGAAGCGCGAGGCCAGCAAGTTGTTCACGTAGTCCGCTTCGCGCAGAAAGACGCTTTGCTTGCCGTCGCCGCCGACCACCAGGCTGAAGAGTTCAACGGACGGAGTCGAAACCGGCACATTGGCCAGAGCCTTTTCCAGCAGTGAACCCTGGGCGAGGATGCCGGCTTCCAGCAGGTCGGGCAGCAACTTGCCCTTGGCGTCGCGAACCAGCTGGCCGTTGGCCCAGGTGCCGCTGAGTACGGGGCCTTGGGCTGGAGTCAGGGTGCCTTGGCCTTGATAGGTGTCTTCGTTGAACTGGCCGACATAAACGCTGCCATCCACCAGGCGCAAGCGGCCCTGGCCGGAGAACCGCCAATTGCTGAACAGCCCCTGATAATGGCTGCCATCAGCGCCGATCAGCTCGCCTTTGCCGTTGAGCGCGCCGTCCTTGAACTGACCGACCCAGACGTCGCCGTCGCTGTTTTCATAACGACCACGGCCATTGAGCTGATTATTGCGAAAGCCGCCCGCGTATTGATCGCCGTCCGCGCTGTTGAAGCTGCCGTTGCCTTCCAGTTTGCCGTTGACGAATTTACCGCTGAACTGGTTGCCGCTGGCATCGCTGCGCTGGCCTTCGCCGTTGGGTTTGCCGTGGGCGAACTGACCCTGATACTGGCTGCCGTCGTCGAGCTCTATGCGGCCAAGCCCGTCGTACTGGTCGGCCTTGAAACCGCCGCGATAAGTCAGGCCCTTCTCTTTGAGTGTGCCTTCGCCTTCGCGGCGGCCCAGCTTGAAGCCGCCGACGTACACACCGCCATGGGTGGTCAGCGTGCCTTGGCCTTCGAACAGCCCGTTGGCAAAGCCGCCTTTATAGGTGTCGCCATTGCTGGCGTGCCATTCGCCTTTGCCGTGCCACAGGCCATTGTGAAACTCACCGGCGTACCAACTGCCGTTGGGATAGTCGATGCGGCCCTGACCTTGCAACAGGCCGTTGACTACGTCTCCGCGATAGCGTCCGCCATCCGGCAGGCGTGCGTCCGGAGGTGACAGCGGTTCGCCGTCTCCACAGCCAGCGAGTAGGAGTGTCAGAGCCAGTGGTACAAGCGCGCGCATGGTCTATCCCGAAAAATATGGTTCCAGGCGTGGGCAGCCGACGTCTTTGGAAGACCGGGTGCGCAGCCGAGGGGAGTATGCCGTAGCGCGTTAGATAGACGAAACAGTCTGTAACGACTGTTTCGTGTTTTAGCGGTGTTTTGCGGACGTTACACGAAGCACATCGACAGCGGTTCAGCGATGAAGGCCGGTTTTTCCTGACCCTCTATCTCCAGCGTGACCGTGGCTTTGAGCAGCCATTGACCGGGTTTTTTCTCAGTCACATCTGTCAGATCGACTTTAAGACGAACGCGCGAGTCGACCTTCACCGGCTGGATGAACCGCACGCTGTCCAGGCCGTAGTTGACGACCATCTTCAGGCCTTCGGGCAGCACCAGCAGGTTTTCCATCAGTTTGGGGATCAGCGAAAGAGACAGAAAACCGTGGGCGATGGTGCCGCCGAATGGCGTTTGAGCGGCCTTGACCGGGTCGACGTGAATGAACTGGTAGTCGCCAGTCGCTTCGGCGAACAGGTTGATGCGTTCCTGATCGATGGTCAGCCATTCGGAACGTCCCAGTTCCTTGCCAACGTAACTCTTGAGCTCTGTAACAGGTACAAAAGGCATGTCTACTCTCCTTGTTTTTGACTGGTTGTCACTTTTTGCTTTTTATTGCGTAGGATTTTGCCTGCGCAGTACCGGGCAAGATCAGCAGAGAGAGTCGGATTGGTCAAGCAAGCCCAAGCGTGCGAATGACGGGTTATAGCCGTTGGCCCTGCGTGCTTATAATGTCGCCGCCAACTTGCTGGAGCTTTTTATGTTGCTACGAGGCCTGACGTGGCTGGTGCTGTTCCAATTGCTCGGCACTGCACTCAATCATCTGTTTCTGTCGATTCTGCCCGGGCCGATCATTGGTCTGGTGCTGCTGCTGGCTTTTCTCATGTTTCGTGGCGAAGTCAGTGAACCCATCAGCCTGGCGGCCAGCAGCCTGCTGCGTTACCTGCCACTGTTGCTGGTGCCGCCTGCGGTTGGCGTGATGGTCTATGCCACGGCGATTGCTGCTGATTTCTGGGCCATCGTGGGTGCGTTGGTGCTGTCGCTGATGATCAGCCTGACCTTCGCTGGCTGGTTGATGCAAAAGCTGATCGATCGTCAGGCGCGAAAAAGGATCCACCATGAATCTTGATTGGCATGGCGCCTGGGTCTCGGTGATCCATCATCCCTTGTTTGGCATCGCCATTACCCTTGGCGCTTACCAACTGGCGTTGGCCGCCTACGAGAAAACCCGTCTGGTGTTCCTGCAACCGGTGCTGGTGTCGATGCTGGTGCTGATTGTGGTGTTGCTCAGCAGCGGTGTGGATTATTCGGAGTATCGCAAAAGCACCGAGATCCTCAGCATTCTGCTCGGCCCGGCCACGGTTGCGCTGGCCGTGCCGCTTTATCTGAATCTGCGCCGAATTCGTCTGTTGCTTTGGCCGACCTTAACTACGCTGGTAGTGGGCGGCGTGTTCGCAACCGGGCTTTGCGTGACCCTGGGGTGGTGGTTCGGTGCCGAGCACATGATCCTGATGACCATGGCGCCCAAATCCGTGACGTCGCCCATTGCCATGCTGGTGGCCGAACAACTGGGCGGGGTGGCAGCGCTGGCGGCGGTGTTCGTGCTGATCACCGGTGTGCTGGGGGCGATACTCGGGCCTGGGCTGCTGAGCCTGGCGGGAGTAGAAAACCCGGCGGCACGGGGTATGGCGCTGGGGCTGACGGCGCATGCCGTGGGTACTGCGCTGGCCTTGCAGGAAGGTGAAGAGTGCGGCGCGTTTGCCGCGTTGGGCATGAGTTTGATGGGTGTCGCAACGGCGTTGTTTCTGCCGTTGGCGGTGTCGTTGGTCGTTTGAGGGTGATAGCTATGACGTTGCCGCTGTTTCCGCTGAACGCTGTGCTGTTTCCCGGCTGCATTCTGGACTTGCAGCTGTTCGAGGCGCGCTACCTGGATATGATCGGCCGCTGCATGAAGCAGGGCGAAGGTTTTGGCATTGTGTGCATTACCGAAGGCAGTGAAGTCGGCGAGGCACCGGCCGGCTTTTCATTGATCGGCTGTGAAGCGCTGGTGCGGGACTTTCAGACTCAGGATAACGGCCTGCTTGGCATTCGCGTTGAAGGCGGGCGGCGCTTTCGGGTGATCAGCGCCGAAGCTCAGCGCGACCAGTTGCTGGTGGCGCAGGTGCAGTGGCTCGACGAAGCCCAGGAGCGCCCGCTTCAGGAAGAAGACGCTGACCTTGTGGCGTTGCTGTCGGCTTTGGCTGAGCACCCGATGGTCGCGGCGCTGAACATGGGCCTGACTGCCAGCGGTCAGCAATCACTGGGCAACCAACTGGCCTACCTGTTGCCATTCGCCGATCAGGACAAGATCGGCCTGCTGGAAATCGACGACCCCGAAGACCGCCTCGACGCTATCCAGGACCTGCTCGATGAAATGCAGGGTGATATGCAGGTTTGAGCGGCATTGCTCTGTTTTTGTGGGTGCTCACCATTATTCCTGGAACACCCCGGCCCATCCTGTAGGAGTGAGCTTGCTCGCGATCGGCTGCGAAGCAGTCGTAAAAAAAAACTGGGCTCACCATCGCAGGAAAGTCGTTCCGACTTTATCGTCCGGATGCGGCCCAGACCAAGCTCGCTCCTACAGGAAACCGCGCTGTCTGAAGGTGTTAATACTGATATCGCAGCACCGCATGGGGCAATGAATGCAGCGCCGATATGCCGAACAGCGCCACCAGTGACGGCAATATCAGCCACCAGATGCGCACGGGCAATGCGCTCAACGACGATTTACGCTGAACGATCGACAGGCTGATCGCGCAGAACGTAAACGCCAGAAACATCCCCGCCAGCACGTCGGTTGGCCAATGCACCCCCAGATAGACCCGCGACATGGCGATGGAGATTGCTGGCATGCCGCCGAGCATCAGCCAGGTCAGCCTCAATCGCACCGGTTGCCCGCGCCCCGCGAGCACCGCCAATGTGATGAAAAACGCAAACGATGCCGAGCTATGGCCGCTTGGCATGCTGTAAGTGGTCAGCGGTTCCAGCAACACCTCGGGCCGGGCGCGGGCGAATACCCATTTCATGCTGCCGTTGGCCAGTGCGGTGCCCAGCGTCGCGATTAACGCAAAAGCGGCATGGCGCCATTGGCGGGTGATCAGCAACAGCACTAACAACAATGCGGCTGCATAGAGCTGAGTGCGGAAGTCCCCCATGCCGGTGACCACGATCACGAATTGGTCGAGCACGGTGCTTCGGTGCTCTTGGATCAACGTCATGATGCCGTTGTCGAGCTGGCTCAGATGCGGCCAGCCGAAAAATATCCCCGCCAATAGGATTGCGCTGGTCGCTGCCATAATCTCGGTTGCGTATTTTTTGCTGCGCAGGCTGGTCTGGATGCTCACCCCGACCAGCACCGCCAGCCCGCCACCCACTACGGCTGCCTCAGGCCAGAAACCTTCAGGCAGCGGCAACCGTACTGCTGCACCAGCCGCCCAGCCCGGTAACAGATAAGCAATCGACCAGCCCGCCGCAGCCAGCACGCTGACTGCCGCAAAGCGCGGAAAGGGCATATCGAACATGCCCGCCACCATGGGCAGCATCGGCCTTAGCGGGCCAATAAATCGCCCGACCAACAGGCTGGCGATACCGTAACGCTGGAAATAGGTCTCTGCGCCGCCAATCCACTCCGGATGGCTGCGCAAGCCCGGCAGGCGCCGGATGTTCTGGTGGAATCGGCGACCGATGAAGTAGGAAACCACATCACCCAGAATGCCGCCGATGAAACCCAGCAACAGCACTTCGCTCAGCGGCAGAATCCCGCTCCCGGCAAGCGCTGCGACCGCGAACAGCACCACAGTGCCCGGCACGATGATCCCGGCGATCGCCAGGCACTCGATAAACGCGATCAGGAAAATCGCCGCGCTCAGCCAGGAGGGGTTTACTGCCAGCCAGCCGGTGATGCTGTCGAGCCATGGGCCCATGGTTCAGTTTCCTTGATCGAGAAAAAAGTAGTCGCGGCCTTCGACCTGACCGCGTCGTAACGGGTTCCGTGTGCAGAACCGGGCGTATTCGGCATCGACGAAGCGGTACAGCAGGTGTTCGTCACGGCCCGCAGGTATGCCCAGCCGCGTGGTCTGGATGATACGGGGTGGCGTTTGGCCGACATCTTCGACCAGCAACAAATTTGCATCGAAACGTTTCGCGTCCCAGACCGGCACTTTCAGGCCCAGCGCCTTGCACAGCAGCGTCTGGCCTGCGCACAAACGGCCGGGGCTACGCATTTCGCCACTGGCGTCGGGGTTGTTAAGCTGCATCTGCGCCAGGCTATTGGCGTCTGAGAGCTCATCGACCCAGGGGTAAGCTGATTTGATCAGCACCGCATTGCCCGGGCCTTCGGCGCTGAAATTGAGCGAATCACCACCCCGCGCGTAGTACATATAGATGTGCCCGCCATCGAGAAACAACGCTTTGCGTTTTTCGGTGTAGCCCAGCGAAGCGTGGCTGCCTTTTTCGGCGCAGTAATAGGCTTCGGTTTCAATGATACGCACCGCCAGCCACAACTCGCCGACCTTATGGCGGATGACCTTGCCCAGCAGGGCCTGAGCCAGCACTTGGGCGTCGCGGTTGAAGAAACTGTCGGGCAGGGCAATGGGCATGGCGGGATATTTGAAGTGATCGGGCGCTGATCATAGCAATGCGGGGCTTAATTGGAGCTGAATGCGATGCTTGGGCTCGATCATTCTCTTCTGTAGGAGCGCATTCCCATGTGGGACCGGCTTTAGCCGGGAAGAGGCCGGAACACTCTCTGCATATTCGTCGTTAGAAATGCCGCCTTCCCGGCTAAAGCCGGTCCCACTAGCAGAGTGCATTGCAGGCGAAAGGTGAATCTCCCACAGGATTGCGGGCGTCCATATCCACCTATTTCACTCAGTTATCGACCATCCGCCTGTCACCGCTGTCGTTAGTGTCGCTCGACGGCTATAATCGGCCGCTTTCCTCTCTGCCAAGACCTCTGAGACCATGACTGAGTCCGTTCTTGACTACATGACCCGCCTGGGTCGCGCCGCCCGCGAAGCTTCGCGTGTGATCGGCCGTGCCAGCACCGCGCAGAAAAACCGTGCGCTGCTCGCCACTGCCGCCGCTCTGGATGAGGCTCGTGCCGAGTTGTCCGCCGCCAATGACATGGACCTGGCCGCTGGTCGTGCCAATGGCCTTGAACCCGCCATGCTTGAGCGTCTGGCCCTGACCCCCGCACGTATAGACAGCATGATCGTCGGGTTGCGTCAGGTGGCCAATCTGCCCGATCCGATTGGCGCGATTCGCGACATGAGCTATCGCCCGTCAGGTATTCAGGTCGGCAAGATGCGTGTGCCTCTGGGTGTGGTCGGCATCATTTATGAGTCGCGTCCGAACGTGACCATCGATGCCGCGAGTCTGTGTCTGAAGTCCGGCAACGCAACCATTCTGCGTGGTGGTTCGGAGGCGATTAACTCCAACCGTGCCATCGCCGCTTGCGTTCAGCGCGGTCTGGCCGAGGCCGGTTTGCCTGCTGCCGTGGTGCAAGTCGTCGAAACCACCGACCGCGCCGCCGTTGGTGCGCTGATCACCATGCCTGAATACGTGGACGTGATCGTGCCGCGTGGTGGCAAGGGCCTGATCGAGCGCGTCAGCCGTGACGCCCGTGTGCCGGTGATCAAACATCTGGACGGCATCTGCCACGTCTACGTCAGTGCCCATGCCGATCTGACCAAGGCCCAGCGTATCGCCTTCAATGCCAAGACATACCGTTACGGCATCTGCGGCGCCATGGAAACCCTGCTGGTGGATCAGACCATCGCCGCGGACTTCCTGCCGTTGATGGCCGCGCAGTTCCGTGAAAAGGGCGTCGAATTGCGTGGTTGCGAGCGCACTCGCGATTTGATCGAGGCGATCCCGGCCACCGAAGAAGACTGGAACACTGAATACTTGGCGCCGATTCTGTCCATTCGGATCGTCAACGGGCTGGATCAGGCCATCGAACACATCAATCACTACGGCTCGCATCACAGCGACGCCATCGTCTCCGATCATCAGGGGCAGATCCGCCGTTTCATGGCTGAAGTCGACTCCAGTTCGGTGATGGTCAACGCGCCCACCAGCTTCGCCGATGGCTTCGAATACGGATTGGGTGCGGAGATCGGCATTTCTACTGATAAGCTGCACGCCCGCGGTCCGGTCGGTCTGGAAGGGCTGACCTGCGAGAAGTACATCGTGATCGGCGACGGCCAGTTGCGCGGACAGGAGCCAGCCTGACTTGAGCGAGCCTGTGCAGCACGCGGGAACGCCTGCGGATGCTGTAGTCGAGGCCGCTGCGGTCTTGCCAAAGCGCATCGGTATTCTGGGCGGCACGTTCGACCCGGTGCATATCGGTCACTTGCGTGGCGCACTGGAAGTCGCTGCGTTGCTGGACCTTGATGAGTTGCGCCTGACGCCCAGCGCCCGGCCACCGCATCGCGATACACCGAGTGTCAGCGCGCAGGACCGTCTGGCGATGGTTGAATGCGCAGTTGCCGGTGTCGCGCCGTTAACGGTGGATGACCGTGAGCTGAAACGGGACAAACCGTCTTACACAATTGACACGCTGGAATCGATGCGCGCCGAACTGGCCGCAGCGGACCAGTTATTCCTGTTGCTGGGTTGGGACGCCTTTTGCGGCCTGCCAACCTGGCATAGATGGGAAGAGTTACTGGAACACTGCCATATCGTGGTGTTGCAGCGCCCGGACGCAGACAGCGAGTCGCCAGATGCCATGCGCAATCTGCTGGCGGCACGCGCAGTCAGCGATCCAAAGGCCCTGAAAGGGCCGGGCGGACAGATTACATTCGTCTGGCAGACCCCGTTAGCGGTGTCTGCCACCCAGATCCGCCAACTGCTGGCCAGCGGGAAGTCGGTACGTTTTCTGGTGCCAGACGCAGTACTGGCCTATATCGATGCGCACGGGCTGTACCATGCGCCGAGAAACTGAGGGAATGCAGTGAACGGTATTCACGGATACCCGTTTGAAACCAAGTGTAGGAGCTGCCGCAGGCTGCGATCGAGTGCGAAGCGCTCGCTGAATTGAAGATGCAAGAAGGGTGCTGCAAGCCCTTTCGCAGCCTTCGGCAGCTCCTACATGAGAACTGTGTTCCCATACATACGAGCAAAATGAGTTTTATATGACAAAGCAAAAAATGAGCAGTGAAGAAGTCATCAAGGTTGCGATTGCAGCCCTGGAAGACGTGAAAGGCACCGATATCCTGACCATCGACGTGCGCGACAAAACCAGCATCGCCGATTACATGCTGATCTGCACCGGTACGTCCAACCGTCAGTTGAACGCACTGGTCGATAGCGTTCGTGACAAGGTCAAGGCCGCTGGCCTGAAATCCTTGAGCGAAGAAGGCAAGGGCGACAGCGACTGGGTTCTGCTCGATCTGGGCGACGTCATCGTGCACGTGATGACCGCCGCAGCTCGTCAGTTCTATGACCTGGAGCGGTTGTGGAAAGGCGCTGAGCTGAGCCGTTCGGGCGATGGCAAGCACCACAACCCTGAAAACACCCATGAGCATTTCCTCAAGCTCAACAAAGACCAGCAGTAAGAGGTCTTTGTGCGTCTGCGTCTGATCGCGGTTGGCTCGCGCATGCCCAAGTGGGTGGAAGAAGGCTGGCATGAATATGCCAAGCGTCTGCCATCCGAACTGGCCCTCGATCTGGTGGAAATCCCGCTCAACACCCGTGGCAAGAACGCCGACGTGGCACGCTTTATCCGTCAGGAAGGCGAGGCCATGCTGGCGAAAGTGCAGCCGGGCGAGCGGATTGTCACCCTCGAAGTCCACGGCAAGCCCTGGAGCACCGAGCAACTGGCGGTGGAACTGGACCGCTGGCGCCTTGATTCGCGCACGGTGAACTTCATGGTGGGCGGGCCGGAAGGCCTTGCACCTGAGGTCTGTGCACGCGCCGAGCAGCGCTGGTCGCTGTCGCCACTGACGTTGCCGCACCCGTTGGTGCGCATCCTTATCGGTGAGCAGATCTATCGCGCCTGGACGGTTCTGTCCGGGCACCCTTATCACAAATAGCAACGCGCCCTGAATGTCTCAGCCAATCCGCCTAAAAGACCATGAGAAAGACGCACGTCTGGTGCGCGGCAGGGTCGTGGTCGGGGCTGTGGCTGTTGTGTTGCTGGTGTGTGTGCTCATCGCCAGGCTGTATTTCCTGCAGGTCATTCAGTACGACTATCACTCGACGCTGTCGGAAAACAACCGTGTCCATGTGCAGCCGATCCCGCCAAGCCGTGGCCTGATCTTTGATCGCAACGGCGTGGTGATTGCCGATAACCGGCCCAGTTTCAGCCTGAGCATGACCCGCGAGCGCTCCGGCGACTGGACGCAGGTGCTCGACACCATTGTCGAAGTGCTTGAACTGACACCGGACGACCGGATCATCTTCGAAAAACGCATGAAGCAGGGGCGCCGTCCGTTCGAGCCGGTGCCAATCCTGTTTGAGCTGACCGAAGAGCAAATCGCTCGGGTAGCGGTCAATCAATTCCGCTTGCCGGGCGTGGAAGTCGTGGCGCAGCTGGTGCGGCATTACCCGCAGGGCGCGCATTTCGCGCATTCGGTGGGTTATATGGGCCGGATCAACGAAAAAGAGCTGAAAACTCTCGATCCGGTCAATTACAGCGGCACCCACCACATCGGCAAAACCGGTATCGAGCGCTTCTACGAAGACGAACTGCATGGTCAGGTCGGTTACGAAGAAGTAGAAACCAACGCTCGCGGCCGCGTGTTGCGGGTGCTCAAGCGCACCGATCCGGTGCCGGGCAAGGACATTGTTCTGAGCCTGGACATCAAACTTCAGGAAGCCGCCGAAGCCGCACTGGCTGGCCGCCGTGGCGCAGTGGTTGCCATGGACCCGCGTAACGGCGAAGTGTTGGCGATGGTCAGTGCACCCAGCTTTGACCCGAATCTGTTTGTGACCGGCATCAGCTTCAAGGCCTATGCCGAGTTGCGCGACTCCATTGATCGGCCACTGTTCAACCGCATTCTGCGAGGCCTTTACCCGCCGGGTTCAACCATCAAGCCTGCGGTTGCCATCGCCGGTCTGGACGCCGGAGTGGTCAATGCGTCGAGCAGGGTGTTCGACCCCGGCTTCTATCAGTTGCCCAACTACGATCACAAATATCGCAACTGGAACCGAACCGGTGACGGCTGGGTGGACCTGGATACCGCGATCATGCGCTCCAACGATACCTACTTCTACGATCTGGCCCACAAGCTGGGCATTGATCGACTCTCGAGCTATATGAACAAGTTTGGTATCGGTCAGAAGGTCTCGCTGGATATGTTCGAAGAGTCTCCTGGCCTTATGCCGTCCCGCGACTGGAAGCGCGCGACCCGGCGTCAGGCCTGGTTCCCGGGCGAGACGCTGATTCTCGGGATCGGTCAGGGCTATATGCAGGCCACACCGTTGCAGCTGGCGCAAGCCACGGCGCTAGTCGCCAACAAAGGTGTCTGGAACCGGCCGCATCTGGCCAAAACCATCGAAGGCCAGCCGCCAGTCGATGAGAACCCGATGCCGAACATCATCCTGCGTAACCCCTCGGACTGGGACAAGGTCAACCACGGCATGCAGCAGGTTATGCACGGCGCCCGAGGCACTGCGCGTAAAGCTGCGGTGGGCGCTCAGTACCTGATCGCCGGCAAGAGTGGTACGGCGCAGGTCGTAGCGATCAAGCAGGGCGAAAAATACGATCGCTCCAAGGTTCAGGAGCGACATCTCGATCACGCACTCTTCGTCGGTTTTGCCCCGGCCAATGACCCGAAAATCGTTGTTTCGGTGATGGTGGAAAACGGCGAGTCCGGCTCCGGGGTTGCGGCCCCGGTTGTCCGTCAGATCATGGATGCCTGGCTGCTTAACCCTGACGGAACTCTAAAACCTGAATATGGCGGCGCTCATGCCGTGGAGGCTGCGGCCAGTGCCAGTCAAGAGTAATTTCGACCGCATTCTTTCCAGCGAAGACGTGATGCGCCGCCGCGCCACGTTCTTGCAGCGCATTCATATCGATGGGCCATTGCTGATCCTGCTGCTGACCCTGGCGGCGGGCAGCCTGTTCGTGTTGTATTCGGCCAGTGGCAAGAACTGGGACCTGCTGATCAAACAGGCCAGCTCCTTCGGCATCGGTCTGGTGGCGATGATCGTGATCGCTCAGCTTGAGCCCAGATTCATGGCTCGCTGGGTGCCGGTGCTGTATGTCACGGGCGTGCTGTTGCTGGTGGTTGTGGATGTCATGGGGCATAACGCCATGGGCGCGACCCGCTGGATCAACATTCCCGGGGTGATCCGCTTTCAGCCCTCGGAATTTCTCAAGATCATCATGCCCGCCACCATCGCCTGGTATCTGTCCAAGCGCACCCTGCCGCCGCACCTGAAACACGTAGTAGTGAGTCTGGCCTTGATTGGTGTGCCGTTTGCACTGATTGTCCGCCAGCCGGATCTCGGCACGTCGCTGCTGATCCTGGCGTCGGGTACTTTTGTGCTGTTCATGGCGGGCCTGCGCTGGCGCTGGATCATCAGCGTGCTCGCTGCTGCGGTGCCTGTGGCTGTCGCCATGTGGTTCTTCATCATGCACGACTACCAGAAGCAGCGAATCCTGACGTTTCTGGATCCGGAGAGCGATCCGCTGGGCACCGGCTGGAACATCATCCAGTCCAAGGCCGCCATTGGTTCCGGTGGTGTATTCGGCAAAGGCTGGCTGCTGGGCACTCAGTCGCACCTGGATTTCCTGCCGGAAAGCCACACCGACTTCATCATCGCGGTCATGGGCGAAGAGTTCGGGCTGGTGGGGATTTGCGCGTTGCTGTTGATCTATTTACTGCTGATTGGCCGCGGCCTGGTGATTACCGCCCAGGCCCAGACGTTATTCGGCAAGTTGCTCGCTGGAGCCCTGACGATGACGTTTTTTGTTTACGTTTTCGTCAACATCGGTATGGTCAGTGGCCTGCTGCCGGTGGTTGGTGTCCCGCTGCCCTTCATTAGTTATGGAGGAACTTCGCTGGTGACGCTGCTGTCAGCGTTTGGAGTTTTGATGTCGATTCATACACATCGTAAATGGATCGCACAGGTTTGATTAAGGTGAAGAATTCAATGCAAGTTGTGCGTAGCTGGGCTCGATACGCTCCGATGGTCGGGCTGGTTGGCATTCTTGGGTCTGTGCAGGAAGCATTCGCCGGAGATTATGAAGGTTCACCTCAGGTCGCTGAATTTGTCGGCCAGATGACTCGCGACTACGGTTTCGCGGGCGAACAGTTGATGGATGTGTTCCGGGAAGTGGAGCGCAAACAGGCGATACTGGACGCCATCTCGCGCCCGGCCGAACGGGTCAAGCAATGGAAGGAATATCGGCCGATGTTCATCACTGACGCGCGGATTGCGCGAGGTGTGGACTTCTGGCGGCAGCACGAAGCGGCGCTGGCCCGGGCTGAACAGGAATATGGTGTTCCGGCCCAGGTGATCGTCTCGATCATCGGCGTGGAAACCTTTTTCGGCCGCAATACTGGCAATTATCGGGTGATCGACGCACTTTCGACTCTGGGTTTCGACTATCCGCCGCGTGCCGACTTCTTCCGCAAAGAGCTGCGTGAGTTCCTGCTGCTGGCCCGTGAACAACAGGTCGATCCGCTGACGCTCAAAGGCTCGTATGCCGGGGCCATGGGCTTGCCGCAATTCATGCCGAGCAGTTTCAGGGCTTACGCCGTGGACTTTGACGGTGACGGTCACATCAATATCTGGAACGACCCGGACGATGCGATTGGCAGCGTGGCGAGCTACTTTCAGCGCCACGGTTGGGTTGCCGGTGAGCCGGTGGTCAGCCTTGCCAGCGTGCGCGGTGATCGTGTCGATGAAGGCCTGACCACTGGAATTGAGCCGGTAAAAACCGTTGGGGAGTTGCGAGCCTTGGGCTGGGCGAGTCATGATGCGCTTCGCGACGACTTGCCGGTCACTGCCTTTAAGCTGGAAGGCGAGAACGGCCCTGAATACTGGATGGGTTTGAAGAATTTTTATGCAATCACTCGTTATAACCGCAGCGTGATGTACGCCATGACTGTGCATCAGCTTTCTGAGCGTCTGGTTCAAGCCCGGGGTGCCAAATAATGCGGGCGCTGCCGATCGTGACCTCGTTGAAGTTGATGGCTTGTGCCGCGCTGTCGTTGCTGGTAGTCAGCTGTTCGTCCCCAAGCCGCCCCGTGCAGAAAGGCTCGGCCGGTATCTCCTCACCGCCGGGCCTGGACATCAACCGCGCCCACAAGGACGGAGCACCTTGGTGGGACGTGGATATCTCGCGCATCCCGGATGCGACGCCGACCATCCACACCGGCCCTTACAAAGCCAACCCGTACACGGTGCTGGGCAAGTCCTACTTCCCCCTCAGTGACTCCAAGCGTTATGTCGCTTCGGGCACGGCGTCCTGGTATGGCACCAAGTTCCACGGCCAGAACACCGCCAATGGCGAGGTTTACGACCTTTATGGCATGAGCGCGGCGCACAAGACCTTGCCGCTGCCCAGCTATGTGCGTGTGACCAACCTGGACAACAACCGTACGGTGATCCTGCGGGTCAATGACCGCGGGCCGTTCTACTCCGACCGGATCATCGATTTGTCCTACGCGGCAGCCAAAAAGCTCGGTTACGCCGAAATCGGCACCGCGAGGGTGAAGGTCGAAGGTATCGACCCTCAAGAATGGCTGGCGCAGAATGGCCGTCCGACGCCGCTGCTGCCAAATCAGCCGCAGGTCATGCCGCAAGCGACGCCGCCTGCGCTGGTGGCCTCTGCCGGGACTATCGAGCAATACACGCCGCCACCGCAGCAGCACGCAGCGCCTTCGGTACCGTTGCAGTACGACGCAAAAAAAAACGGTTCCGCACCAGCGTCTGGGCTGTATCTCCAGGTGGGCGCCTTCGCCAACCCGGACGCTGCGGAACTCCTGAGGTCGAAACTGAGCGGGATGGTTCGGGCTCCGGTATTCGTGAGTTCGATCGCTCGCAACCAGCAGACACTCTATCGAGTGCGGATGGGACCGATCGGGACGCAGGGTGAAGCCCAGCAGATGCAAGACAGCGTAAGGTCGGCCAACCTGGGCCAACCGAGTGTCGTAACACTTGATTGATCGCAGCACTGGATTGATAGCAGCACAGAATTAACGCCGTTCACGACCCGGATGCGTCCGGGACGGATTGGTTTACGGTTGTCTGCCAGCGGATTTGCCATCAGAGCAAAGTGCAGGCAACTGTCCATGGGTTTGTCTGTCGAACAGGCAACCTCGTGAGTCAGGATTCAAGCCTGGCACCGCCGGTCGTTGGCAGCGTTACCGCTACCACAGGCCCGTTCAGCTTTGCCCGTGAGGGCATGTTTGCCCATTAGCAATTTCGAGAGACGGATGAACATCACCACCTTTGCAAAACGCTTGTGCCTGCTTGTACCGCTGATCATCACTCCGGCTGCCTGGGCGGCCGAGCAAATGACGCCATCCGCACCGCAACTGGCCGCCAAGGCCTATGTGCTGATGGACGCCAGCAGCGGTAACGTTCTGGTCGAGAACAATGGCGACCAGCGCCTTGCGCCTGCAAGCCTGACCAAACTGATGACCGCCTATATCGCCACTCTGGAAATCCGTCGTGGCCAGATCGGTGAAAACGACCCGGTGACCGTCAGCGAAAACGCCTGGCGCACCGGCGGTTCGCGGATGTTCATCAAGGTCGGCAGCCAGGTCACCGTCAGCGATCTGCTGCACGGGATCATCATTCAGTCGGGTAACGACGCCAGCGTTGCGCTCTCCGAGCACATCGCCGGTAGCGAAGACGCTTTCGCCGACATGATGAACAAGACGGCTGCCGATCTGGGCATGACCAATAGCCACTTCATGAACCCGACCGGTCTGCCGAATCCTGAGCACTACTCGTCGGCTCACGACATGGCGATCCTGGCTCGCGCGATCATCCACGAAGACCCGGCTCACTACGCGATCTACTCGCAGAAAGAGTTCTTCTGGAACAACATCAAGCAGCCTAACCGCAACCTGTTGTTGTGGCGCGACAAGACCGTCGATGGCCTGAAAACCGGTCACACCGACGAAGCTGGCTACTGCATGGTTTCTTCTGCTGTACGTGATGGCATGCGCCTGATCGCTGTAGTGTTTGGCACCAGCAGCGAGCAGGCTCGTGCGGCTGAGACCCAGAAGTTGCTGACCTACGGTTTCCGTTTCTTCGAAACCCAGAACTTCTATCAGAAGGGCACCGAACTGGCTCAAGCGCCGGTCTGGAAAGGCACCGAGCGTCAGGTCAAGGCTGGCTTGGCTGAAGACCTGAGCATGACCATGCCAAAAGGCGAGATGAAAAAGCTCACCGCCAGCATGACCATGAACCCGCAACTGACCGCACCTATCGCCAAAGGCGACGTGATCGGCAAGGTTGAAGTGAAGAACGAAGACAAAATCGTCCACACTGCCAACCTGATCGCACTGGATGCTGTTGAGGAAGGTGGCTTCTTCCGCCGCGTGTGGGATAGCATTCGCCTGTTCTTCTACGGCCTGTTCAACTGATAACAGTTACAGCGCCAACCTTCGCGCGTCCGCTCATACCCTGAGTGGGCGCGTTTGTCTTCACGGCTTGTGAGAACTTTACTGCCATGACAGATTCCGACGTCAAGTCGCACAAAATCGAATTCCCTTGCGATGACTATCCGATCAAAGTGATCGGGGACACCGGCGTAGGGTTCAAAGACAGCGTGATCGAGATTCTGGCCAAACACGCCAAGATCGACATCTCGACCCTTGCCGAGCGTCAAAGCAGCAACGGCAAGTACACCACCATCCAGTTGCATATCGTTGCTACAGGCGAAGATCAGTTGCGTGACATCAATAGCGCTTTACGCGCTACGGGTCTCGTGCACATGGTGCTCTGATGAGCGCCAGTCTGGGTGTTCGCGAGCTGGGTCAGGTCGAATATGAACTGGCCTGGCACGCCATGCAGCGCTTTACCGATGAGCGCAGCAAGGACACGCAGGATCAGATCTGGCTGCTGCAACACGCGCCGGTATTCACCCAGGGGCAGTCCGGCAAGCCTGAGCATTTACTGCTGCCGGGCAATATTCCGGTGGTACAGGTCGATCGTGGCGGCCAAGTGACCTATCATGGGCCCGGCCAACTGGTCGTGTACCTGATGCTGGATGTGAAACGCCTGGGTTTCGGCGTACGAGAATTGGTAACCCGCATCGAAAACAGCCTGATCGCCTTGCTGGCCAGTTACGGCGTCAATGCCGCTGCCAAGCCTGATGCACCAGGTGTGTATGTCGATGGAGCGAAGATCGCGTCCCTGGGGCTGCGAATTCGCAATGGCCGTTCGTTCCATGGCCTGGCGCTTAACGTCGACATGGACCTTGAACCGTTTCGAAGAATAAATCCCTGTGGGTACGCAGGGCTGGCAATGACCCAGCTATGCGATCATGCAGGCCCGATTGAATTTGCCGAGGTAAGTGCCCGGCTGCGCGCGCAGCTCGTCAAACACCTCGACTACGCTGAGCAGACGACCCTAACGGGCGGAATCGACTGATTATGACTACTGCGACTGATACCGCGGCCAAAGCCGTACAAACAGGCTCCGTGCAAACCTTGATCCCAACCGTCGACGTCTCCGAGCGCGTTGCCCGTCCGAAAGTCGAAGCGGGCGTGAAGCTGCGTGGCGCGGAAAAAGTTGCGCGTATCCCGGTGAAGATCATTCCGACCGTCGATCTGCCGAAGAAGCCTGACTGGATTCGCGTGCGCATTCCGGTTTCTCCCGAGGTCGATCGCGTCAAGCAACTGCTGCGCAAACACAAACTGCACAGCGTTTGCGAAGAGGCTTCCTGCCCGAACCTGGGCGAATGCTTCTCCGGCGGCACCGCGACCTTCATGATCATGGGTGACATCTGCACCCGTCGTTGCCCGTTCTGCGATGTAGGCCATGGTCGTCCGAAAGCACTGGATGCCGACGAGCCGGTGAACCTGGCGGTAGCCATTGCCGACCTGCGCCTCAAGTACGTAGTGATCACCTCGGTTGACCGCGATGACCTGCGTGACGGCGGTGCTCAGCACTTTGCCGACTGCATCCGCGAAATCCGCAAGCTGTCGCCTAACGTGCAGCTGGAGACCCTGGTCCCGGATTACCGTGGTCGCATGGACGTCGCTCTGGAAATCACCGCTGCCGAGCCGCCAGATGTTTTCAACCACAACCTGGAAACCGTGCCGCGTCTGTACAAGGCTGCGCGTCCGGGTTCGGATTACCAGTGGTCGCTGACCCTGCTGCAACGCTTCAAGGAAATGGTCCCGCACGTACCGACCAAATCCGGCCTGATGCTGGGCCTGGGCGAGACCGACGAAGAAGTGATCGAAGTCATGAAGCGCATGCGCGAGCACAACATCGACATGCTGACCCTGGGTCAATATCTGCAGCCTTCGCGCAGCCACTTGCCGGTGCAGCGCTTCGTGCACCCGGACACCTTCGCCTGGTTCGCCGAGGAAGGTTACAAGATGGGCTTCAAGAACGTGGCGTCCGGTCCGCTGGTACGCTCTTCGTACCACGCCGACGAGCAGGCCAAGATCGCCGTTAAAGCGATGGTCTGATCGCTCGACCAAAGCTGAAAGCAGAAAGGGCCGGATATCACTATCCGGCCCTTTTTTATGAGTTTCGATTCTGTAGGAGCTGCCGAAGGCTGCGAATGGCGGCGTGCCTGAAGGAATGAAGTGCGCCCCAAAACCTGGACACCGTTTAGCTAGGCTATCGCGGACTGAGCTCTGTACGCTACAGGGCTTAGTCCGCCCAGCTTCATTTTGATTCGATCATGGTTGTAATAGCGGATGTATTCTTCCAGCCCGGCTTGCAGCTGCGCCACGCTGTCGAAGCTTTCGCGATAAAAATACTCCGACTTCAGTGTGCCAAAAAAGCTCTCCATCGTAGCGTTGTCCAAGCAGTTTCCTTTGCGCGATATGCTTTGCTCCAGTCCTGCTTTTTCCAGGCGCTGGCGATAATCCGGGTAGCGATAGTGCCAGCCTTGATCCGAGTGCAGCATGGGCTTGGCGGTCTCCGGCAACCGTTCCAGAGCCTTCTCCAGCATATCGCCCACCAAGGTATAGCGAGGTCGGGTAGCGGTTTGATAAGCGATGATCTCGCCGTTGTACAGATCCAGCACCGGGGACAAGTACAGCTTTTCACCCGCCACTTTGAACTCAGTAACGTCGGTGACCCATTTCTGATTCGGCTGCTCGGCCTCGAAATCGCGAGCCAGTGTATTGGGCGAAGCTTCACCCATCAGGCCGCGGTACGAGCGGTATTTCTTCGGGCGCACCGTGCACTTAAGACCCAATTCGTCCATCAACCTTCGCACCGCTTTACTGTTCACTACCTGGCCGATGTTGCGTAGCGCAGCGGTCATCCTGCGATAACCATAACGCCCTTTGTGTGCGGCCTGGATGCTCTGGATGGAGGCTTTCACAGAGGCGAATCGATCCCCGGCCGCCATGGTCTTGAGCTGGTAGTAATAAGTACTGCGCGCCAGATCTGCAGTCTCAAGCAGTTCATCGAGTGCGAAATGCTCTCGCAACTCAGTGACTATCGTGGTTTTTTGCCGGCGGCTTTCGCCTGCTCCTGCCTTTTCTTCTCCTCCCGGAACTCCTTGAGCTTTTCTAGCCAGGCGTTCTCCACTTGGAGCTTGCGGAGCTTGATCAGCAGCTCCGCGTGCGAAAGGTCATCATCACTGGGCGATGTCGGGTCAGGAATTTTGTCAGTTGGCGGCGGCATAGCAATGCTCAATCCTTTCCCTGCAGACAGGGCTTCGAAGCCGCCACTGTAATACTGCTGTTGCCATCTGCCCACTTGGGTCGAGTTGCCAAGGTTAAAAAGTGCCGCCACACGGCGCAAAGACAGGTTGTCTCGCCACATGCGCTGAAGAACACTGAGCTTGAACTCAGGACTGTAGCTTTTGTTACGAACCCGCAGGCTAGCATCGCCGTGCAAACGGTAGGCTTCCACCCAACGACGAAGCAAGGTCGGGTCCATCTGGAACTGGTCGGCTACAAAGCGAAAGCCTCTGCCTCGCTCAAGAAAGACGGTGATCGCTGATAGCTTGAATTGCGTTGTGTACTTACTCATGAAAACACCCCAGAGGTTGGATTGGGTGTCCAACTTCTGGGGTGCACTTCAGAATGCTTTCGCAGCCTTCGGCAGCTCCTACAGGTTACTTATGGTCTACGCAGATTCTGCAACAACTCCTGCGTCGGGTACCCATCTGCTGGCCAGCCATAAGCCTGCTGCGCGCTGCGAATCGCTTTGCGCGTGTTGGCCCCGATGATGCCGTCTGGGTTGCCTGCGTCATAGCGTTTGGCCGTCAGCAGGGTTTGCAGCTCGATGCGCTCAGAGCGGCTTAGCGGCACATCGCCGCGTGGCCATTCGCCCACGACGTAACCTCCGCCTTGAATGCGTGCCGCGAGTAGGCTGATAGCCAGCGCATAGGAAGACGAATTGTTGTACTTGAGGATCGCCCGGAAGTTATCCATCACCAGAAATGCGGGGCCTTTGTGGCCGGCTGGCAGCAGCAGGGCGGCCTGTTGTTGCAGGGCGGTGGCGGGCAGGGGCGAGCCGTTAGGCAAGGTCAGGCCCATGCGTTGCCATTCAGCGAGACTCTTACGGGTCGACGCGTCGGCCAGTGCGTAGTCGAAAGACGGTGCCAGGGTGACTTCATAACCCCAAGGTTGGCCCATCTGCCAGCCGGAGCTTTGCAAATAGTGCGCGGTAGATGCCAGGGCGTCCGTCGGGCTGTTCCAGATATCACGGCGGCCATCGCCGTCGAAATCCACCGCATGGGTGTTGTAAGTCGTCGGGATGAACTGGGTTTGCCCCATGGCGCCGCCCCACGAGCCAATCATGCTCTCAGGTGCTACGTCGCCATGTTGCAGAATTTGCAGGGCCGCCAGCAGTTGATCCTGAGCGAAGCCGCGACGGCGCCCTTCATAGGCCAGTGTCGCCAGCGAGCGAATCACTGACTTGGAGCCCTGGAACTGTCCGAAATTACTTTCCATGCCCCACACCGCGACCAGCGCATTGCGGTCAACGCCATAGCGCTGTTCGATGCTTTGCAGTGCGTCGGCATACTGATTCGTCAGTGCCTGAGCCTTGCGCACACGTGCTTCGGAAATAGCGCCGTCAAGGTACTCCCACACCGGGCGGGTGAACTCTGGCTGGCTGCGGTCGGCTTTGACCACGCTCATGTCCGGGGTCACGCCCGTGAAGGCCCGATCAAAAATATCCGCGCGGATACCGGCCCGGAGCGCTTGCTCACGGAAGCCTGCCTGCCATTCGCCGAAGCTCATGGTGGGCTGAATATCGAGATTGCCATCCACAGCAATAACCGGCGCAGGCGCGGCGACCGGTGTGACCTGCACATTCTTGGTAACAGGAAGAGGCATGGCGTCGGCTGCGGTGGGTTTCTCGGCGCAGGCAACTAACAGGACGAGACTGGAGGCAGCGATCAGTTGGCGCAACTGCCAACGACGGGAAAAACAAGAGGGCATGCTGGGGTCCAAGGTATTACCGTTAGATGCAGACCTTACCATGCCTGCCGACGGAAAGGGCCCTGGGTGAAAGTTGCCATGTTTCAGGCTGCCAGAAAGTAAGAAGCCTCCCAGCTTTTAGACTGGAAGGCTTCGCGGCGGTAGCTGCCTTTGCCTTTGCCGGGTTGTTCCTGACGGCTGCGGAACAATGGCTGGGCAATGATGGATTTGGCCTTGTTGGGCCGCTTTTGCTTTTTCATGGCAAGCGCTCTCTGGGGTGGTAAGAAACGGCGCTGATGATCGGCTTTGAAGACGGCGGTGTCTAATTGATCTGTGCTATCGAGCATAGCTCTGTAAGGGGGGGGTGGACTGGGTCCTGTGGGAGCGAGCTTGCTCGCGAAGGCGATGGTCCGGCTGAAATAGATGTGTTGAATGTGGCGGCCTCTTCGCGAGCAAGCTCGCTCCCACAGGATATGGGGTAGGCAGAGCCAACATTTGCAGGAGTCTTACTCCGCCGGCAACGCCAGTCTCTGCCCCGCCATCAGCAATGAAAGGCGACTCAGGCTGCTCCACGGCGAGCCCATCGCCTGACCTTTGATCTGCGCATCGATGCGTTGCGCGTCCATCAACAGTTCTGCCCAGCGTTTGGCTGAATAGCGTTGCAGGGCTTTGCTCATCAGCGGTTTGCGCTTGTCCCAGATCGGCGGGCGGGCCGAGCTGAACGCTTTGTCCAATGGCATGCCCTGGCTGAATTGCAGCGCCAGGTTGGCCAGCACCCGTAACTCTCGGGACAACGCCCAGAGAATCACCGGTGGCTCGACACCCTCACCGCGCAGGCCTTCCAGCATGCGCAAGGCGTGGGCAGCGTCGCCGTTGAGGATTGCATCGGTCAGCCCGAAAACATCGAAGCGCGCGCTGTCTGCCACGGCCGCCTGCACGGTTTCCACCGTGATCTGGCCTTCTTCGGCCATCAGTTTGAGCTTTTCGATTTCCTGAGCGGCAGCCAGCAAATTGCCTTCAACACGCGCAGCGATCAGTTCTACGGCGTCCTGAGTCGCCGCCAGCCCGGCCTGTGACAAGCGCTGGCGAATCCATTGCGGCAGTTGGCCTGCATCCACGGGCCAGATCTGTACGAACTGGGTTTGCGCCCCTTCGACCAGCGCCTTGCCCCATTTGGTTTTCTGCGCGCTACCGTCGAGCTTGGGCAGGCTGATAAGCAGCAAGGTATCTTCGGCAGGGCGCGAGCAGTATTCGATCAGCGCCGCAGCGCCCTTGTCACCGGGCTTGCCCGAGGGCAGACGCAGTTCGAGCAGCCGGCGCTCGGCAAACAGTGACATGCTGGCGCCGGCCTGCAACAAGGTGCCCCAGTCGAAACTGGAATCCGCGCTGAATACCTGGCGTTCGTCGAAACCTTGTTGGCGCGCAGCTGCACGGATGGCGTCGGCAGCTTCCTGGCACAGCAACGGGTCGTCACCGCTGACGATGTAGACCGGCGCGAGGGTGCCTTGCAGGTTTTTGGCGAGTTGGGCGGGTGCGAGTTTCATAGGAGATTTCCCGGTGTCCCTGACACCGCGCTGCCTGATGGCAAACATAGAACATCTGTAGGAGTGAGCTTGCTCGCGATAGCGTAATTCCAGACGACACGTCGGGGGCTGATAGACCGAATCGCGAGCAAGCTCACTCCTACAGGGAAGCGCATTTCAGGTGGAAATTGCGGGGCCAGCATGCAGCTGACCCCGAGCAATCTTAGCGGGACGGAATTTCGATCGGCGACTGTTGCGGTGTTTCGTCGCGGATTTTCTGTGCCGCTTCCAGCGCATCGGCTTCGGCCTTGGCTACGGCGTCAGCTTTGGCCTGCAGTTCGTCCAGACGCTGTGGTGTCAGCTGTTGCAGTTGGGCAACCAGCTTCTGCACCATGTCGTTGCGCATTTCGGTACGTACCTGGCCAGCTTCCAGGTCGGAGCCGATCAGGTTGTTGCCGTCATGTACGTAGATCTTGTCGACCGTGACCTTGTTGTAAGTCAGCTCGCGATCTTTGATCCCATTGATCCGGTATTCCAGGGTGTTGGTCAGCGCGTACTCAGTCGAACGACCCGAGCCAGTGGTGCTCGCCGAGCGCTGGGTTTCCTGTTCGTTGAGGATTACCAACTTGTACGGTGCGCCGGTGTAAACCTTCACGCCGTTGCCTTGCAGAACCTGAACCAGCTGTTTCACGGTTTTGCCGTAGGCATCACGCGCGCTGACGTCGAGTTCTTTCACGGACAGCTCGGTACTGCCGGTGCCACGCAGCTGGAAGCCACAGGCGCTCAACAATACGGCGAGGCCCATCACCAGCAAATTGCGTTTGATCATCTTGATGCTCCCATTGAATCCGTTTGGGCCGACACTGCGTCCCCTGGAAATATGTTCAGCGCCCCGGTGCTCACCAGGGCGCTTGATCCACTCAGCTTGCGACGATGTTGACCAGCTTGCCAGGGACGACGATCACTTTGCGGATCGTCAGCCCATCAATGAAGCGCAGCACGTTTTCGTTGATGCGGGCGGCCGCTTCGACTTCTTCGCGAGTCGCGCTGGCTGGCATTTCGATGTGCCCGCGCAGCTTGCCGTTGACCTGAATCACCAGTTGCAGGGTGTCCTGAACCAGTGCGGTTTGATCCAGCACTGGCCAGCCCGCGTCGATGACCGGGGTCGCATGGCCCAACTGGTTCCACAGCTCGTGACTGATGTGCGGCGTGATCGGCGCCAGCAGCAGGGCGACGGTTTCCAGACCTTCCTGCAACAGAGCGCGATCTTGAGCCGAAGCCTGAGGGGCTTTTTCCAGGACGTTCATCAGCGTCATCACTTGAGCAATGGCGGTGTTGAATTTGTGGTGTTGCCCCACATCCTGGCTGGCCTGTTTGATGGCCTGGTGAATCGAGCGACGGATGACTTTCTGTTCGTCATTCAGTGCAGCGATATCCAGCGCAGCCGGCAGACCTTGTGCCACGTGGCTCTGAGCCAGACGCCATACACGACGCAGGAAGCGGTGCGAGCCTTCAACGCCCGAGTCGGACCATTCCAGGCTCATGTCAGGTGGCGAAGCGAACATCATGAACAGGCGGCAGGTGTCTGCGCCGTACTGATCGATCATCGACTGTGGGTCGACGCCGTTGTTCTTGGACTTGGCCATTTTCTCGGTGCCGCCGATCTCGACCGGCAAGCCGTCACTGATCAGTTTGGCGCCGACGATCTTGGCTTTGCTGTCGCGCTCAAGCTCGACGTCAGCCGGGTTGTACCAGGTCTTGCTGCCGTTGGCTTCAAGACGGTAGTAAGTTTCGGCGATGACCATGCCTTGAGTCAGCAGGTTCTTGAACGGTTCGTTCGAGGTGACCAGGCCTTCGTCGCGCATCAGCTTGTGGAAGAAGCGTGCGTAGAGCAGGTGCAGGATCGCGTGTTCGATGCCGCCGATGTATTGATCGACCGGCAGCCAGTGGTTGGCCGCTTTGGGATCGACCATGCCGCCTTCGTAGTGAGGCGAGGCGTAGCGGGCGAAGTACCAGGACGATTCCACGAAGGTGTCCATGGTGTCGGTTTCGCGCTTGGCCGGTGCGCCGCATTTCGGGCAGCTGCACTCGTAGAACTCAGGCATGCGCGCCAACGGCGAACCTGCGCCGTCCGGCACCACATCTTCTGGCAATTTGACTGGCAGTTGGTCTTCCGGGACCGGCACGTCGCCACAGGTGTCGCAATGCACGATCGGGATCGGGCAGCCCCAATAGCGTTGACGGCTGATGCCCCAGTCGCGCAGACGGAACTGGGTACGGGATTGACCGAGGCTCTTCTTGGTCAGCGCCGCTTCCATGGCGTCGAAGGCGCCAGCGAAGTCCAGGCCGTCGAACTCGCCGGAATTGATCAGCGTGCCGTATTCGTTGTACGCCGCTTGCCATGGCGCAGGGGTTTCATCGCCAGCGCTGGTGCGTACGACCGGTTTGATCGGCAGGTTGTATTTGACCGCGAATTCAAAATCGCGCTCGTCGTGAGCCGGTACAGCCATGACCGCGCCATCGCCGTAATGCATCAGCACGTAGTTGGCGACCCAGACAGGCAGTTTTTCGCCGGTCAGCGGGTGCTCGACGAACAGCGACGTCGGCAGGCCTTTTTTCTCTTGAGTAGCGACGTCAGCTTCGGCGACGCTGCCGCTTTTGCATTCGTTGATGAAGGCCTGCAACTGCGCGTCGGTCTGGGCAGCCAGGGTCGCCAGCGGGTGCTCGGCAGCCACGGCAACATAGGTCGCGCCCATCAGGGTGTCGGCACGGGTAGTGAAGACTTTCAGTGCGCCCGCTTCGCCGATGGAAGCCTGGTCGTACGGGAACTGCACTTCCATGCCACGGGATTTGCCAATCCAGTTGCGCTGCATGGTTTTGACCTGCTCGGGCCAGCCCGGCAGTTCATCGAGACTCTCCAGCAGCTCATCCGCGTAGGCGGTGATCTTGAAGTAGTACATCGGGATTTCGCGTTTTTCGATGAGTGCGCCAGAACGCCAGCCGCGGCCATCGATCACTTGCTCGTTGGCCAGAACGGTCTGGTCGACCGGGTCCCAGTTCACGGTGCCGTTCTTGCGGTAGATCACGCCTTTTTCGAACAGGCGCGTGAACAGCCACTGTTCCCAGCGATAGTAATCAGGTTTGCAGGTGGTGATTTCCCGGGACCAGTCGATCGCCAGGCCCAGGCTTTTGAGCTGGGTCTTCATGTAGGCGATGTTTTCGTAGGTCCACTTGGCCGGCGCGACGTTGTTTTTCATCGCGGCGTTTTCTGCCGGCATGCCGAATGCGTCCCAGCCCATCGGCTGCAGAACGTTCTTGCCTTGCATGCGCTGGTAGCGGGCGATCACGTCACCAATGGTGTAGTTGCGCACGTGACCCATGTGCAGCTTGCCGCTAGGGTAAGGAAACATCGACAGGCAATAGAAGGTGTCCTTGCCTGGCTGTTCACTGACTTCAAAAGACTTTTGCTCGTCCCAGAAGGTTTGGGCGGCGGCTTCGATTTCGCGGGGCTGATAGAGTTCGTGCATGGCTACTTTTTACTAAAGATTGGTGACCCTTGACCTCTTCGTGGCATCGCCGAGTCAGGTCGGCACCGCTTGCCGGACAATGAGACTGCCTGTGCGGTGCGTTCCAGCTCAAGGGAGCGGAAGTGGAATTACAGGAAGCGCCGTAGCATACATGAGCGCCGACTATCGAGGGAAACGCTGATTGCTTGGCTGATTACGGCAAAGGGCCTGTTCAGCGGCTTGCGGCCGCCGTTTGTCGCTGCAATGCACCGGTTTTGACAGCAGCGCTAAGCTCATTGGAGAGGGTATGTTTATCTTCGATGAGGTGAGCGGATGACAGAGCTGCAGCACACAGCAACAGATCCTGAGGTGTATGAACGTTTGATAAATCGTCTGGGGCTTGCCCTGGAATCTGCAAGCACAGCGGTCCGGTTGCGAGACGAGTGGCCTGAAGAGCTGGAATTGCGCGGCTTGAGCCCAGCCGAGTTCGATTTTATCGAGGCTTACCTGAACAAGGGTGCCATCGTGGCCGATGGCGAACTTAAAAGTGCCGTTCCAAAGGGCAGTTCCATTGTGTCGCGAGAGTCCGCCGAGGCGGTGCCAATGTTGTCGCGTTCAGCCAAGGTTATCTGGCTGAAGGATCGAAAACGCTGCGCTACGTCGGCAAAGTTGAGTCGCCACAGCTCAAGCAATCTATTCAAGCGATAACCCCTACAGGCTGCGTGCCTGTTTCATAAGCATTGTTGCTTAGCATCAAACATTTTAGGCTTCGGGCATCTTCGGAGATGCCTGATGCCTATTCGCTACCTGCTCAAAACCCTGTTGCTGCCTCCCGGTATTTTCTTCCTGCTTCTGCTGCTGGCGTTTTTCGTGCGCCGCTCGCGGCCTCGGCTGGCGGCAGGCTGCTTTGCGCTGGGGTTGGGTGGGCTGTGGCTGATGAGTCTGCCGGTGGTGGTTGAGTCGGCGGCGCGTCTTATCGAGCAGGACGCGCCGTTGCCGCGCAGCGAATGGGCGACTCTTGCTCAGCGGGCTGACGCTATTGTGATTCTGGGGTCTGGGCGGGAGCGTAATGATCGGAGCTGGGGGACAGACATTCCCACCGGCGTAGCCCTCGAGCGGATGCGCTACGCGGCGCGGCTGGCGAAAGCATCAGGCCTGCCGATTCTGACCACGGGCGGGCTGCACTATGGTGAGCCGCCCAGCGAAGCCGCGATCATGGCGGAGTCGTTGCAGAACGATTTTGGCGTCGAAGTCCGTTGGCAGGAAGGCTTGAGCCGTACCACCTGGGAAAACGCCACGATGACTGCCGCTATCCTTCAGCCGCTGGGCATCAAGCGTGTGGTGCTGGTGACCCAGGGCTGGCATATGCCGCGCTCGCGCTGGAGTTTTGAAAAGGCAGGATTCAGCGTGGTCAGCGCGCCGGTGGGCTTCCTCGGCGTAGACAACGCCCGAGTGTTCGGCGGCTGGCTCCCGGAAAGCCGGGCGATGTGGCAGAGCGGGCAGTTGCTTAATGAAGCGGCGGGGTTGCTGGTTTATCCGTGGGTTTATCCATGAGTTGCTTTAATTCGTGGGACCGGCTTTAGCCGGGAAGGCTACATTCCTGCTCAAGCATATGCAGCGGATGTACCGGCCTCTTCCCGGCTAAAGCCGGTCCCACATGGAAACGCGGTCGTCTGTGGGAGCGAGGCTTGCCCGCGATAGGGACGGCGCGGTTAGCCAGACATACCGCATGATCGTTCTTCGCGGGCAAGCACCGCTCCCACAGGGGACATGCGTAACCCTAAACCGTCTTGGATATCCGGCTTGCCACCAGCGCCCAGCCGATCAGCAGCACGCAGACAAATACCATTGGCCAGGAGCGCCAGCGCAGGTACGGAGTCAACTCGTGCATGGGCACCACTTCGCCGTACATCACGCCGCGTTCGAATTGCGGGATGCGGGTAGTGATTTTGCCGAAAGGGTCGATCAGCGCGGTGACGCCGTTGTTGGTCGAACGGATCATCCAGCGACCGGCTTCAAGAGCGCGCATCTGAGCCATTTGCAGGTGCTGCAATGGGCCAATGGAGGTACCGAACCAGGTGTCGTTGCTGACCGTCAGCAGCAGTTCACTTTGCGCCGACAACCCGGCAGCGAACTCTGGATACACCACTTCGTAGCAAATGAACGGTGCAATCTGATAACCCTTTGCTTGCAGCATCGCCTGATCGCTAGGGCCGCGAGCGAAGTCGGACATCGGCAGGTCAAAGAAGGCGATCAAACCACGCAGCAAGTCCTGCAACGGCACGTATTCGCCGAAGGGCACCAGTTTCTGCTTCATGTAAGTGCCGTCGCCTTCGCCCACTACGGTAATGGCGTTGTAGTAACGGTATTCGTTACGACCACTCAATTCGCGCAACGGAACGCCGGTAATCAGCGCCGAGCCGCGTTCAGCCGCGAACTGGCTCATCATCTTCAGATAGCCTTCAGCGGACTCTTTGAGCACCGGCACGGCGGTTTCCGGCCAGATGATCAGGTCTGCTTGCTGCGAGCGGAACGTCATGTCGCGGTACAGCGCCAGCTGCGCGTTGAGCTGTTGCGGGTCCCACTTCATCTGCTGCTCGATGTTGCCTTGCATCGCCGCGACTTTCAGGGGCGCGCCAGCCGGAGACGTCCAGGCGTAGCTTTTGAGTGCCAAGCTGAGAATCCAGGGCGCGAGCAGCAGCACCACGCCAGCCGCCAGAAACGATTTGCGTGCCCGCAGCCGTGGCACGTTGCACAGCAGCGCAGCAGTCAGGGCGAGGGTGAAGGAGATCAGCCACATCCCGCCGATAGGCGCGAGTGCGGACAACGGGCCGTCGAGCTGGCTATAGCCGGAGTACAGCCACGGGAAACCAGTGAGGAACCAACCCCGGAATGCTTCTTGAACCAGCCACAGCGCAGCGAACGCCAGGGCGTCTGCCAGCGGCGCTTCATTGCGGCGAATCCAGCGTGCCCATAGCCAGGCGGGCAGGGCGAAGAACCAGGCGATGCAGGCGATGAACAGCAGCATGAGAAAGCCTGCCAGCAACACCGATGCGCCACCGAAGTTATGGATGCTGACGTAGATCCAGCTGGTGCCGGCGCCAAACAGGCCGAAGCCGAAGCACCAGCCCCGACCCGAGGCCTGACGTGGACTGAGGTCGCGCAAGCCAAGATAGAAAAAGGCCAGCGCCACCAGGGCAAGTGGCCAGATATCGAAGGGGGCTAAAGCGAAGGTGGTAAGCGCGCCAGCCACCACGGCCAGCAGGTTACCGGGCCAGCCGGGGTTGGTGATCCAGCGCATTTACATTCCTTAAAGCGGGTTGCGTTACGTGCGTGTGACAGGGCTCAGACGCAGCAAGTGAATACGACGGCTGTCAGCGTTGAGAATCCGGAAACGATACTCGCCGATCACGGTGATCTCGTTACGCTTGGGCAGATGCCCGAACGCGCTCATCACCAACCCGCCAACGGTGTCGAATTCGTCGTCAGAGAACTCGCTGTCGAAAAACTCGTTGAAGCTTTCGATAGGCGTGAGCGCCTTGACCAGGAAGTCGCCACTTGGCAGCGGCTTGATGTAGCTGTCTTCTTCGACGTCATGTTCGTCTTCGATATCGCCGACGATCTGTTCCAGCACGTCTTCGATGGTCACCAGACCTGCCACGCCGCCGTATTCGTCGATGACGATGGCCATGTGGTTGTGGTTGGCGCGGAATTCACGCAGCAGCACGTTCAGGCGCTTGGATTCCGGCACGAAGGTGGCAGGGCGCAGCAAGTTTTTGATGTCGCCGTCGCCGCCGTTTTCCTTGAGGATCAGGGGCAGCAGATCCTTGGCCAGCAGCACGCCGAGCACGTCGTCGTGGCTATCGCCGATCACCGGATAGCGCGAGTGAGCTGCGTCGATGACCGCAGGCAGAAACTCCCGTGGCGTTTGCGAGGCTTTGATGCTGATCATCTGCGAGCGCGGGACCATGATGTCCCGCACTTGCAGGTCAGCCACCTGGATGGCGCCTTCGACGATGGCCAGCGCTTCGCTGTCCAACAACTTGTTCTGATGGGCTTCGCGCAGCAGCTCTAGCAGCTCCTGGCGGTTTTTCGGCTCATGGGCAAAAGCCTGGGTGAGCTTACCCAGCCATGACTTTTGCCCGTTGCTCGATCGATCTTCGCTCATAGCCCTTACTCGTTGTCCTTGCTGGGTGTTGCTGAATGTGGATGTTCGTCGCTTTCGTCGTCAGCATAAGGGTCGGGATAGCCCAACTCCCCAAGCAACGTTCGTTCCAGCGCTTCCATTTCGTCGGCTTCTTCATCGTCGATATGGTCGAAACCCAACAGATGAAGGCAGCCATGGATAACCATGTGCGCCCAATGTGCGTCCAGCGCCTTGCCTTGTTCCTGGGCTTCACGGGCGATGACCGGTGCACAGATCACCAGGTCGCCCAGCAGCGGGATGTCCAACATATCGTCGGGCACGTCGGCAGGGAACGACAGCACATTGGTTGCGTAATCTTTGTGACGCCAGGTGTGATTCAGCTCGCGGCCTTCGGTTTCATCCACCAGCCGGATGGTCAGCTCCGAATCGGCACTGCGCATGCGCAAGCCCATTTCGCACCAGAGGCGGAACTGGGCTTCACTTGGGACACTTGCTTCACTCGCCAGTTGCAGGTCCAGCTCAAGCATCGCGGCGGTATTCCCGTGATGAGTTGTCCGGGGCCGGCTGCGTGTTGTCCAGGCGATTTTCGAAACGCTCGTAAGCTTCGACGATGCGCTGCACCAGCGGATGGCGAACCACGTCTTTAGGCTTGAAGTGCGTGAAGCTGATGCCCGGCACGTCCTTGAGCACATCGATGACATGGGTCAGGCCGGACTTGGTGCCCTTGGGCAAGTCCACCTGAGTGATGTCACCGGTGATCACGGCAGTGGAGCCAAAGCCGATCCGGGTCAGAAACATCTTCATCTGCTCGACGGTGGTGTTTTGGCTTTCGTCGAGGATGATGAAGCTGTTATTGAGCGTACGACCGCGCATGTAGGCCAGCGGGGCGACTTCAATCACCTGTTTTTCGATCAGCTTGGCGACGTATTCGAAACCGAGCATTTCGTACAGCGCGTCGTAGAGCGGGCGCAGGTACGGGTCGATCTTCTGTGCCAGATCGCCGGGCAGGAAGCCGAGTTTTTCACCCGCTTCGACAGCCGGCCGCACCAACAGGATGCGGCGGATCTGTTCACGCTCCAGCGCGTCCACGGCGCAAGCCACTGCAAGATAGGTCTTGCCGGTGCCCGCCGGGCCGATGCCGAAGTTGATGTCGTTGCCGAGGATCTCTTTGACATAGCGCTGCTGATTCAGGCCGCGGGGGCGAATCATGCCTTTTTTGGTGCGCAGGGCCACGCCAGGATCGGCGGCAGGATGGTTGTCCAGCTCTTCGACGCCTGATTCCTGAAGGAACAGGTGGACCATATCCGGCGACAGCTCCGTACTCTTGGTTTCCCGGTACAGGCGGCGCAGCAGATTTTCGGCCGAAGTGGTTTGTTTGGGATCGCCAATCAGCTCGAACTGGTTTCCGCGATTGCGGATTTCGATGTTCAGGCGCTGTTCGATGAGGCGCAGATTCTCATCCAGCTGCCCGCACAGATTTGCGAAGCGATAGGCCTCGAAGGGGTCGAGGGTAAAACGAAGTGGTTCGACTTGTACGTTCAAGGTCGTTTTTAGCCGCCCTGGGGCAATTGAGGTGAAACGAAGGATAAACCCTGTGACCAGTGTGCGAAAGCTTTGACTTGAGAAAGGTTGTGATAGCGGGTCTGTTGGAGCGAGGCTTGCCCGCGAAGGCGGAGTGTCAGACAACGCATATGCGCCATATATGACGCATTCGCGGGCAAGCCTCGCTCCAACAAAGGTTCAGTTCAACAAAGACCCGCGCAACGAGTGCGGCTGGGCATCGTCGATGTGCACGTCGGCGAACTGGCCGATCAGCTTGGGGTTGTCGCAGCGGAAATTGACGATCCGGTTGTTCTCGGTACGGCCCTGCAACTCGCCAGGATCCTTCTTCGAATAATCGGTCACCAGGATGCGCTGGGTGCTGCCGACCATTTGTCGGCTGATCTCGAAACCCTGCTGATTCAGGCGATGTTGCAGTGCGGCCAGGCGTTCTTTCTTCAGTGCTTCCGGGGTGTCGTCTTTCAAGTCAGCGGCGGGTGTGCCCGGACGCGGGCTGTAGACGAACGAGAAGGAGAAGTCGAAACCCACGTCTTCAATCAGCTTCATGGTGTTGTCGAAATCTTTTTCGGTCTCGCCGGGGAAACCGACGATGAAGTCCGAGCTGATGCTGATGCCCGGTACGGCGGCTTTCAGTTTGCGCAGCCGGGATTTGTATTCCAGCGTGGTGTGATTGCGCTTCATCGCCGCAAGAATCCGGTCCGAACCCGATTGCACCGGCAAGTGAAGGTGTTTGACCAGCTCCGGTACTTCAGCGTGGGCCTGGATCAGGCTGTCGGAAAACTCCAGCGGGTGCGAGGTGGTGTAGCGGATGCGGTCGATGCCATCGATAGCCGCAACCACCCGAATCAGGTCGGCAAGATCAGCAGGGCGCCCATCGTGAGTCGTGGCGCGGTAGCCATTGACGTTCTGGCCCAGCAGCGTCACTTCGCGCACACCGTTTTCGGCCAGGTGGATGACTTCTGCCACCACATCGTCGAACGGCCGGCTGACTTCTTCGCCACGGGTGTAAGGCACCACACAGAAGGTGCAGTACTTGCTGCAGCCTTCCATCACCGACACATAAGCGCTCGGGCCATCAACGCGAGGCTCCGGCAGGTGGTCGAATTTTTCGATTTCCGGGAACGAGACATCAACTTGCGGCAGACGGGTGATGCGCGCAGCGTCGATCATTTCCGGCAAACGGTGCAGGGTCTGCGGGCCGAAAACCACGTCCACGTACGGGGCGCGATCGCGGATCGCGGCGCCTTCCTGGCTGGCCACGCAACCACCGACAGCAATCACCATTTCGGGGTTGGCCAGTTTCAGTTCGCGCCAGCGGCCCAGTTGGGAGTAGACCCGGTCCTGAGCGCGCTCGCGAATCGAGCAGGTGTTGAGCAGGATGACGTCGGCATCTTCCGCACGAGCGGTGACTTCCAGGGCTTGATGTTCGCCCAGCAGATCGACCATGCGCGAGCTGTCGTACTCGTTCATCTGGCAACCGTGGGTTTCGATATAAAGCTTCTTGGCCATGCGTCCGTCATCAGGTGGTTCAAAGAACCGCGCATTATAGTGGCGTGGGTCGCTGGTTCCTAGCGTCGTCTATCGAACGGGCATGCTATAGTTCGCGCCCTCTTTTAAGCCCCCGATTCTTACCCGCCCTATATGACCAAACGCGAAGCTCCAATCTACAAGGTGATTTTCCTCAACCAGGGCCAGGTGTTCGAGATGTACGCCAAGCAGATCTATCAAAGTGATCTGTGGGGGTTTCTGGAAGTGGAGGAATTCGTCTTCGGCGAGCGCACGACCGTTGTGGTGGACCCGAGTGAAGAAAAACTCAAGGCGCAATTCGAAGGTGTGGTGCGCAGCTTTGTGCCGATGCATTCGATTGTGCGCATCGACGAAGTCGAGCGGGTCGGCGTACCGAAAATCAGCGAAGCACGGGGCACCAGCAACGTGATGCCGTTTCCGATGCCGATGACGGACAAGTAAAGCCACGGAAATAGATGGAGCTGCCGGATCGAGCGATTACGGCAGCGGTCTGAACGGTGTGCGACCTTCAGCAGTTTGCAGTTCCAGCAGGTATTTGCGGAAAATCTGGCCCAGCACCTGGGTCGCGACTTCAAGCTCGTCGCGCTGCATGCGCTCCGACACTTCATCCGCGGCATCCAGTGCGTCTTCAGAACCATTGACCGAGGCCATCTTCAGGACGATATACGCCTGAATATTATTGGCCTGCACGCCTTCCCCCTTCGAGAACATCAGCCCCAGCTGGTATTGCGCCTGGGCATGACCTTGCAGCGAAGCTTTCTCGAAAAAACCGAGCGCCTTGGGCAGATCGCGTTGTGCGTGTTTACCGTCGTAGTAAAACTCGCCCAACTCGTATTGTGCTTGTGCATCCCCGGAATCGGCAGCCTGCTGACAGGCCGAAAGCGCTGCGGGCAGGTTGTCTGGCTGGGTATTGAGGGTGCAACGACCCACCGCTGGGATTAACAACGAGTTGCCGCCTGCATTCGCCAGCAGGGGATGAATAAGCAACAGGCAGCCCAATGCAAGGGTGCGGCCGGTGCGGTTCATGGGAATCGACTTACCTCTGAAAAAGGTGCGGGCGGACCCGTCCAGCTAAACGTGCTGGCTGCGCATTATGAAATAAGCGAGGCCAACCTTACAAAGTCTTTACGGAATTTCTGCTGCGCGGGGCTGAAAAGCCCGTTTTTAAGGGGTGTGGAGATTCCGTGGGACCGGCTTTAGCCGGGAAGGCTGCATTTCTAACGGTACATATATTGTGGATGTACCTGCCTCTTCCCGGCTGAAGCCGGTCCCACTGGACGCTCGCGGCACTTATTTCAACGCCGCAAACGCCTTCTCGGCTGCATCCAGGGTCAGTTTCAGTTCTTCGTCGCCGTGGGCGATGGAGGTGAAGCCGGCTTCGAATGCGCTTGGGGCCAGGTAGACGCCGCCTTCGAGCATCAGGTGGAAGAAGCGCTTGAAGCGGTCGGCGTCGCTGGTCATGACGTCATTGAAGGTGACGATTTCCTTCGCATCGCTGAAGTACAGACCGAACATGCCGCCCGCCTGGGTGGTCACGAACGGGATGCCAGCGGCGTCGGCGCGTTGTTGCAGGCCTTCGAGCAGGCGGCGGGTGAAGTCGCTGAGTTCGTCGTGGAAACCCGGGCGGCTGATCAGGCGCAGGGTGGTCAGACCGGCGGCCATGGCCAGCGGGTTACCGGACAAGGTGCCCGCCTGATAAACCGGGCCCAGCGGCGCGATGTGGGACATGATTTCGCGTTTGCCGCCGAAGCAGCCAACCGGCATGCCGCCACCGATGATTTTGCCGAAGGTGCTCAGGTCCGGCGTTACGCCGTAGAAAGCCTGGGCGCCGCCAAGGGCAACGCGGAAACCGGTCATCACTTCGTCGAAGATCAGCACCACGCCGTGCTCATCGCACAGGTCGCGCAGGCCTTGCAGGTAACCCGGTGCAGGCGGTACGCAGTTCATGTTGCCTGCTACTGGCTCAACGATGATGCACGCGACTTCCTGACCCACTTCGGCCAGCAACTCTTTAACCGCCGCCAGGTCGTTGAACGGCACGGTCAGGGTGTGTTTGGCGAAAGCGGCTGGCACGCCCGGCGAACTCGGCACGCCCAGGGTCAATGCGCCGGAACCGGCTTTTACCAGCAGGCTATCGGAGTGACCGTGGTAGCAGCCTTCGAACTTGATGATGCTGTCGCGGCCGGTGAAACCACGGGCCAGACGGATCGCGCTCATGGTCGCTTCGGTGCCTGAACTGACCATGCGGACCATTTCCATCGACGGCACGATGGAGCAGACCAGATCGGCCATCTCGGTTTCCATGGCAGTCGGCGCGCCGTAGGACAAACCGTGTTGCAGCTGGTTGCGCACGGCGTCCAGCACTTCTGGATGGCTGTGGCCGAGGATCATCGGGCCCCACGAACCCACGTAGTCAACGTAACGCTTGTCGTCTTCGTCGGTGACGTAGGCGCCCGCTGCATGTTTGAAGAACAACGGCGTGCCGCCCACGCTCTTGAAGGCTCGAACGGGCGAATTCACGCCGCCGGGGATGTGTTTTTGAGCGTTGGCGAACAAGGTTTCAGAACGGGACATGATCAGGTCTCTGGCTTAATCGAAATAGGGGCGGCGCGGTCAGGGCTTTTTCAGCAAGGCGTTGAAGGCGCGGGCGCGGCGGGTGACTTCCTGAGTGTTTTCGGCGCCGAACAGGCCGTGGACAACGGCCAGCAGATCAGCACCGTGCTCGACCAGCGGGGGAGCATTTTCCAGGGTGATGCCGCCGATCACCGCAATCGGCAGGTGGAAGCGGGCGCGGGCCTGGCGCAACACGTCGAGCTCGATGGCTGGCGCGCCGGGCTTGGTGTTGGAATTGAAGAAACGGCCGAAAGCAATGTAACTGGCGCCTTCGGTTTTGGCTTTTTCAGCCATCTCCAGGCTGCCATGGCAAGTCGCGCCGACGATGGCCTTATGGCCGAGCAAACCTCGGGCGTCCGTCAGCGAACCGTCGGTCTGGCCCATGTGCACGCCCACATCCAGCCGTGCGGCCAGATCAGCGTCATCGTTGATGATCAGCCGGGTTTTGTAGCGCTCGCACAGCTTGAGCAGTTCGGTGGCTTCGCGCAGACGACGGGACTCGTCGCTGCCTTTGTCACGGTATTGCAGCAGCGTGACGCCGCCATCGAGGGCGGCTTCGACATAGGACAAAAATTTGCCGGCCAACAGCTGACTGTCGGTAATGGCATAAAGGCCACGTAGTTTCATGGTTGGAGCCTCATCACGTGGCGTTACGAGCAGAAATCCAGGGGCAGGCGGCGGGGAACGAATTGTCCTTTGCCCAGCTGTTCGGCATCGCGCAACGTCCGCCAAGTGTAGTCCAGCGCCGTCTGCACCGCGCTGATCAGATTTTCGCCCTGGGCCAGGCGGCCCGCGAGCGCGCTGGCCAGCGTGCAGCCGGAACCGTGATAACTGCCGGGCAGGCGTTGGCAGGTAAAGGTTCGGGTTTCGCCGCCACGGATATAAAGACGGTTGTGCACTTGCTCCTCATCGCCATGCCCGCCGGTGATCAGCAGGTGCTCGCAGAAGGGCAGTAGTTTCGCCGCGCATTCGTCCGCCGTACCTTCCGGCAACTCGGCGAGGATGCGTGCTTCCGGCAGATTCGGCGTCGCGATGGTCGCCAGCGGCAGCAAGCGCTCGCGCATGGCGTAGCCGACTTCATCCTTGCCCAGCTGCCCACCGCCACCCGCGCGCAATACCGGGTCGCAGACAATTGGCAGATGCGGATGGGCCAACAGCAGCTCGACCACGGTGTCGACCATTTCCAGCGAACCCAGCATGCCGAGTTTCACTGCCGCGACCGTCGAGTCGTTGAGTACGGCATTGGCCTGGGCCAGCACCCATTCACGGTCAAGCACCCGAAAGTCAGTGACATTGACTGTGTCTTGAACGGTCAGCGCCGTCACTGCCGGAGCGGCGTGGCAACCCTGAGCGAGAAGGGCTTCGATATCTGCCTGCAAGCCAGCGCCACCACTAGGGTCGTGGCCGGAGAGACAAAGGACAACAGGGCGGGAGGAGTAAATATTCATGGAGCGCGAGCTTACCACTAAACTTTTTTCCAGGCCGCTTATCGGCTTGGGAATTTTCTTAGCTGCCGAGGCGACTTCGAGAAGGCAGGGCAGATATGACATTTATGCGGTTAAAACGTAAAAAAGCCTGTAAGTACCGTGCTAGAGCGTTCGCTGTCTATTTTTAACGCTATGGTTACTAGCCGTTTGCCAGCTATGCTCTGGGGCTGATGTCAAAGCCAGTGTCGCGATGACGATAGTACTCGGGCCAGCCGTGCCTTCTGGCGCAACCGGAGGTCGTATCCCGTAGTTGTCACAGTGCGGTCTCGAACTACTCTACAAAATCAGGACAAGCTAAAGACCGTCGCTCCAATGGAAGGAGGCCAGCGACGCCAGTCTGACGTACCTTCCGGGGCTATATGCGCTATTTGCTGATCATGCTGGTCCTCTTGCTGCCTCAGTTGGCCGGTGCCGTCGAATTCGATGAGAGCACTCGCGGCATGACGCTAAGCCGTGGGGTCGAGGTGTTCGAGGACATCAATGGTGATGCGACCATCAGTGACGTCAGCTCGCCCGCTATGTCCGACAGCTTCAAGCCGCTACGCACCGAATCGCTGAATGCGGGGTTTTCAAGCTCGGCGTTTTGGTTGCGTGTCGACCTGTTGTATCGGCCCAGGGACGCCAGAGTCCATCGCGACTGGCTGCTGGAGCTGGCCTACCCGCCGATGGATTACGTCGATTTCTATCTGCCGGATACCGATGGCACTCAGAAGCTGGCCTGGCAGACCGGCGATATGCTGCCCTTCCACAGTCGTCAGATAAAGCAGAACAACTATCTGTTCGAGTTGCCTTTGCTCCCGGGGCAGAGCAAGACGGTTTACCTCAGGGTCAAGAGTTCAAGCTCGATGCAGGTACCCCTTGCGCTGTGGAGCGCCAGCGCTTATCTGGAGGATCAGCCGTCCAGGTTGTACGTACTGGGCGTGCTGTTCGGCGTGCTCTTGGTGATGCTGGTCTACAACCTGTGCATTTATGTGGGCGTGCGCGACGCCAGTTATCTGTACTACGTGCTGTATATCGCGCCGTTTGCCCTCTATCAGATTTCCCTCAATGGCATCGGTGTCGAGTTTCTCTGGCCTGAGAACCCATGGCTGGCCAATCTGGCGCCGGTCTTCCTCTTGATGCTGTCGATCTTGTTTGCCTGCCAGTTTTCCAGGACCTTTCTGCAGACCCGTGCCATTGGTCTCTGGCTTGACCGCTCGCTGGTGCTATTGATGGTGGCCGCAGGGCTGATCATGGCGTTGAGCCTGGTGCCGAACCTCGGCCTGGCATTGCGGTTGTCCGGCGCGGTCGTGCTGACGTTCACTGTGATGGTGTTTGTTGCAGGCATTACCGCCATGGTCCACAAGGTGCCGATTGCGTGTTATTTCGTGGTCGCCTGGTCGGCGTTTCTGCTGGGTAGCTCGATCCATGCCGGCATGCTGATGGGCTATTTCCCCCATTCGTTTTTCACCATGTACGCCAACCAGATCGGTTCGGCGCTGGAAGCGGCTTTGCTGTCCATGGCCCTGGCGGCGCGTATCAATCAGAGCCGTGAAGAGCATGCTCAGGTTCGGCGCGAGGCCAGCGAGAACCTTGCGCGAGCCAACCAGCAACTGGCGGCGAGCAATCGGCTCAAGGATGAATTCCTCGCCTCGCTGACCCACGAACTGCGTACCCCGATGAACGGTGTGATTGGTTCGCTGGAGTTGATGCAGACCGTTGAACTGGACCCGGAGCTTGCGTCGTATCACCAGACGGCGGCCAGCTCTGCCGAAGACATGATGAACCTGGTCAATTCGATCCTGACCTTGAGCGAGCTCCAGGCCGGGCGCGTCAGCTTGATCAACGAACCCTTCAGCCTTGGCGGTCTGTTTGTGCAGCTGCGCGAGCGTTTCTCGGCAGCGGCCCAGGCCAAGGGCCTGCATTTCTCCATCGTAATGGCTGAAAACTTGCCAGACAGCGTCATCGGCGATGTCGGCAAACTCCGTCAATGTCTGGACTGTCTGGTCGACAACGCCATCAAGTTCACGGGATGTGGGGCGGTCATGGTTCGGGTCCGGAGCCAGCACGAGGGGGCGGGCGCGATGCAGTTGTTCGTCGAGGTCATCGATAGCGGTATTGGTTTCGGACGGCTGGACGAAGCCACCCTGTATCAGCATTTCTTTCAGGTCGATGGCTCGCTGACTCGCCAATATGGAGGGCTGGGGATTGGCCTGGCGATTTGTTCGCAGTTGATGGAGTTGCAGGGTGGTCGACTCAGCCACCGGTCCGAGTCGGGCAAGGGAAGCTGTTTTATCGTCAGCGTGCCGTTGCGGCGTGGGGCACAGCCAGGCGGTGCCGTTACGCCGGCGTCCCGGCTGCGCACTGGTGTGTGAGCCGGACATGCCAAAAGCGCCGTGGATTCGTCGGGTATGGCGCTTTTTAATGGGCTTTGAGCGGTTCATGATCGCAGCCTGTAGGAGCTCACGAGCAACGGGAGGCAGCGATTGCGGTGTGTCATACATACCGATTTCGCAGCCTTCGGCAGCTCCTACGGATTTTGCGTTTCGTCAGGCACGCCGTTTTTCTGTAGGAGCCATCGCAGGTTACGACGGTCGCGATGGCGGCTTGTCAGACAAACCGCCATCGCTGCCTCGCGTTGCTCGTCTGCTCCTACGGGGGGCGTATTTTTTGTTGATGAAGGAGGTGCGTCATGAACCTGCATCAGTTCGCCGAAACCCACGAAGTCACCAATCAGCCGCCTTCACTGGATGGCGCCAATCTCTACCGCATCGATCTGCCGCTGCAACAGTGGGCTGAGCGCTTCGGCGCGGGTTGGGCTCAGGAGCGAATTGACGCCTACGGCGCACTGGCCGGCGGGCCGTTGATGGCTGCGGGGTTTCTTGCCAATCAGAACAAGCCGGTATTCGCCAGCCACGACCGCTATGGTCATCGCATCGATCTGGTGGAGTTTCATCCCGCGTATCACGAGTTGATGCGCACGGCGGTGGAGCATGGCATTCCGTCGTTACCCTGGACTAATCCCCAACCCGGCGCACATGTCGCGCGGGCCGCCATGAGTTATCTGCACAGCCAGGCTGAGGCGGGCAGTGGTTGCCCGTTGACCATGACCTTCGCCAGCGTCCCGGCACTGCGCCTGCAACCTGACCTGGCCGAACACTGGCTGCCGAAAATACTCGCCACCCAATACGACCCACGCAACGTCGGCATGGCTCACAAGGCTGGCGTGACCATCGGCATGGCCATGACTGAAAAACAGGGTGGCACCGATGTTCGTGCCAACACCACGCGCGCTTACCCGGTTGGCGCGCCGGGGCCGGGGCAGGCTTATGAGTTGATCGGGCATAAATGGTTTTGCTCGGCGCCCATGTGCGATGCATTCCTGACCCTGGCACAAACCGACAAAGGTTTGAGTTGTTTCCTGCTGCCCAGGCATCGTCCGGATGACACTCGCAACGAGTTCTACATACAGCGTCTGAAGAACAAACTGGGCAATTGGTCCAACGCCTCCAGCGAGGTGGAGTTCCGGGGCGCGTTTGCCTGGATGATCGGTGAAGAGGGACGCGGTGTGGCTACCATCATCGAAATGGTCGCCATGACCCGTTTTGACTGCATGGTCGGCTCCAGCGCCTTGATGCGCCAGGCTCTGACCCAGGCCGCTCACCACTGCGCTCATCGCACAGTGGGTGGCCGGGTGCTCGCCGAGCAACCGCTGATGCAGAACGTCCTCGCTGATCTGGCGCTGGAAAGCGAAGCCGCGTTGGCCTTGAGCCTGCGCATGGGGCGGGCGCTGGATCATCTGGAAGACCCGCACGAAGCCCGCTTCGCCCGGCTGGTGACGGCCGTGGGCAAATACTGGATCTGCAAACGCGCGCCAGCCATGATCAACGAAGCCGCCGAATGCATGGGCGGCGCGGGGTATGTGGAAGACAGTATTATGCCGCGGCTTTATCGCGAAGCGCCGGTCAACTCGACGTGGGAAGGCTCCGGCAATGTGCAGTGCCTGGACGTGTTGCGCGCGCTTTCAAAAGAGCCCGGTGTGCTGGATACATTGTTCGATGAGTTGGGCGACGGCCATGGCGATCAGGACCTGGCGCTGCATATCGATCGCTTGAAAGCGGCGTTCCGGGATACCAGCGACATCCAGTACCGTGCTCGACAACTGACCGAAGACATCGCCGTGGCGTTGCAGGCCAAGTTGTTGCTTGAGGCGGGTAACTCGGCAGTCAGTGATGGCTTCATCGCCAGCCGCCTGGCGTCGCGCAGCGGCGTGTACGGCACCTTGCCGCGTGGCGTGGATGTCGAGGCGCTGGTGATGCGCTCTTCACCACAGATCTAATCCTTGTAGGAGCTGCCGAAGGCTGCGAAGGCGGTTTGCCTGATACATGGATTCGCAGCCTTCGGCAGCTCCTACAGATGCAGATTCCCTGAGACCTAGTGCCTTCCCCCAAGGATGCAGGCAAGATGTAGGCCTGCAAGATCAGAAGGATACGAATCGTGACTGAAAACTTTATTGTCGTTGAAACTGCCGAGCAGGCTGTCGATCGCCTTGCTGCGCTGCATGAGCGTGCGACCAGCGCGTTGAGCCTGGCCCTCAAGCGTTATCTGAAAGACCGTGTCGAGCCGGATGCCGAGCAACGGTCGCTGTTTCGCTATCCTGAAATACGTCTGACGTATCACTGCCACGGCGAAGTGCCGCTGACCACTCGCGCCTACGCCAAAGTCCAGTTGCCGGGCACTTACAGCGTGACCGTCACTCATCCGGCGGCTTTCCGGAAATACCTGCTCGAACAGCTCAAACCGTTGATGGCCGAGTTCACCATCACCGTGGAAGTGGGCGTCAGCGAGCAAAACATTCCTTACCCTTACGTGGTTGAGCAGGGCGACGAACTGGCGGGTTCCGGCGTGACGGCTGCGGCGCTGGCGCGGGTTTTCCCCAGCACTGACCTGTCCGCCGCTACTGACGGTATCGCCGATGGCCTGTACGACTGGGCCAACACCGATCCTCTGCCCCTGGCTTTGTTCGATGCCGCCCGGGTGGACTTTTCCCTGCGTCGTCTGGTGCATTACACCGGCAGCGACTGGCGTCATGTCCAGCCGTGGATTCTGCTGACCAACTATCACCGCTACGTTGACCAGTTCATCATGCATGGCCTGGAAAAACTGCGGGAAGACCCGCGTTTCGTGCGCATGGTGCTGCCCGGCAACGTCGTGGTCGAGAAGACCATGGATAACGGCGAGGCTCAGGCCATCGTCGCCAGCGTGGTCTGGCACCGTTACCAGATGCCGGCTTACCACCTGATCGCTGAAGACGGTCACGGCGTGACGCTGGTGAACATCGGTGTCGGCCCGTCCAACGCCAAGAACATCACCGATCACCTGGCCGTGCTGCGTCCACATTGCTGGCTGATGATCGGCCACTGCGGCGGCCTGCGCCAATCGCAAACCATTGGCGACTACGTGTTGGCGCACGCCTACATGCGTCGCGACGGGATTCTTGATCGGGTATTGCCACCGCACATTCCGATCCCGGCCCTGGCTGAAGTGCAGATGGCTTTGCAGGAATCGGCCGCGCAAATCACCGGCGAGCGCGGCGACGATCTGAAAAAACGTCTGCGGACCGGCACCGTGCTGACTTACGACGATCGCAATTGGGAACTGCGTTGGGCTCAGGAGCGTCCGTTGATCAACCTGTCCCGCGCCGTAGCGGTAGACATGGAAAGTGGCACCATCGCCGCTCAGGGTTATCGTCTGCGGGTGCCGTATGGCACTTTGCTCTGTGTGTCGGACAAACCACTGCACAGCGAAATCAAACTGCCGGGCTCGGCCAACGCATTCTATGAGCGTGCGGTCAGCCAGCATTTGAAGATTGGTATCGCTGCTCTGGACTTGCTGCGTGCCGAGCTGAACTCGTTGCACTCGCGCAAACTGCGCAGCTTCGACGAGCCACCATTCCGTTAAGTGTTTGGTATTTGCACAAGGGGCCACTAAAGTGGCCCTTTCTGTTTTCCGATTACCGAAATCTCATGTCCCGTATCCAGCGTCCCCCCGCTCGTCGCCCTGCCAGTCCGGGTGCAAACCGCCGTGTCGCCAAGGCTCCGCCTGCCGAACCGAAGCTCATCCTGTTCAACAAGCCATTCGACGTGCTGACCCAGTTCAGCGATGGCGAGGGGCGGGCGACGCTCAAGGATTTCATCGACATCCCCGGTATCTATCCGGCAGGTCGGCTGGACCGGGACAGCGAAGGCCTGTTGTTGCTGACCAACGACGGCCAGCTTCAAGCGCGCATTGCCGACCCCAAACACAAGCTGCCCAAGACTTACTGGGTGCAAGTCGAGGGCGAGCCAACTGCCGAGCAGTTGCAACAGTTACGCGATGGCGTGCAGCTCAACGACGGCCCGACCTTGCCCGCTCAGGCTCGTCAGCTGGACGAGCCACAACTGTGGCCGCGCGATCCACCGGTGCGTTTTCGCAAGAGCGTGCCCACCAGCTGGCTGGAGCTGATCATCAAGGAAGGTCGCAACCGACAGGTACGACGCATGACCGCCGCCGTTGGTTTGCCAACGCTGAGGCTGGTCCGGGTCAGGATTGGGGACTGGAGTATTGAAGGGCTGGATCAGGGGCAGTGGCGGGAGGTGCCTGCGAAGTTGTGAGGAGTGCCGGTTGAACCTGTAGGAGCTGCCGAAGGCTGCGAATCGGTGTGTCTGGCAAAACCATTCGCAGCCTTCGGCAGCTCCTGCAGGGCTTGCGTTTCAGGTCGATCCGCTGTTTAGCTTTCGATATAAGCAATCACCACACTCTTGATCACAAACGCCATGATCCCCAGCCCGAGTACGAAGAACAGGATGATGGTGCCGAATCGTCCGGCCTTGGATTTCCTGGCCAGGTCCCAGACGATAAAACCCATGAAGCCGATCAGGATGGTGACCAGGATCGTCATCATCCATTCTTCAAATACCGCGGGGTCCATGGTGATCTCCGACCAATCAGTTACGCAGGTGTATCAAGGGTAGCTCGGTACTGGCGATTACTTGGTTCAGGACAAAGCTCGACCTGACGCTGGTCACGCCCTCGATGCGCGTAAGGTGGCCCAACAGCAGTTTCTGGTAGTGATCCATGTCAGGCACCACGACTTTAAGCTGGTAATCCGCGTCCATCCCGGTTACCAGGCTGCAATCCTGGACCTGAGGCAGGTTGCGAATGTGCATCTCGAAGTTCTCAAAGCGCTCCGGTGTGTGGCGGTCCATGCCGATCAACACGTAGGCGGTGAGATTGAGACCGAGCTTCTTACGGTCCAGCAGTGCCACTTGGCGGACGATATAGCCGTCATCTTCAAGCTGTTTGACCCGCCGTGAGCAAGGCGATGGCGACAGACCGATGCGCTCGGCCAATTCCTGATTGGAGATACGTGCGTCACGCTGCAATTCCGCCAAAATGCTCAGGTCATATCTGTCGAGTTTGCTCACGAACTTCACCTTTCTTGGTTGGATTGCGCTGAATTATTCATCTGAAGTTAAAAATTGCGCAAGTAATGTTTTATAGAGCAATTTTCGCAATCATCTGCCACGCCCTCAGGCCTATTCTTTTTAACAGAATCACTGCCCGGACATAGCGTCCAGCGCGGCTCGCCAAATCAGGCCAGCTGCGGCCTCCAGCCCCAAAGGGTTGGCCAGGCCCCCGGGCTGCATACTGTCCAGAAGACGGCATGAGGTGAGCCGACGCCACAAGCGTTGAGCCAGGACGAAATTCCCAAAGGGGGCCGCGAGGCCCCCTTTTTCTTGCGCAAGGATTATGTCCACTGCTAGTGGCGTGCTGATAGCATGCGGCGAACGGCGCATCAATATCGCAGTCCTATTCGTATACACCGGCACCCCTGTGAGGAAAGCATGAAATCGGGCATCTGGCATCTGGCGGGTATCAGCCTGTTGTGTCTAAACATGAGTGCTCAGGCGTTGGCCGGGGACGAACCGCCCCGCGACATGAATCGCGGCGGGCAGCCCAATGCGGCGCAACAGCAGCAGAATGAGCGCCGTCAGCAGCAACAGCAGATTCAACAGCAACGGGACCAGCAGCGCGGCGTCGAGCGTCAGCAGGATCAGCAGATTCGTGATGTGGATCGCCAGCAACAGCAGCAGATTCAGCAACAACAGAATCAGCAGCGCCAGGTCGAGCGGCAACAGAATCAGCAGATTCGCGACGTGGATCGCCAGCAGCAACAGCAGATTCAACAGCAGCAGATGCAGCAGCGTCAGGTTGATCGTCAGCAACAACAGCAGATTCAGCAGCAACAGATCCAGCAACGCCAGATCGAGCAGCGTCAGCAATTGCAGCAGCGCCAGAACAATCTGCCGATTCAGAGCGGCCCCGGTGAAGCGCGCCAGACCCAGCCGCCACGCCAGGGCTACTACCAGGACAATGGTCCCCGTAACAACCGAGGCGACTACCGCCCCAACGATCACTGGACCGGTCGACCAGACGGGCACGGCAATGGCTGGGGTAATGGCCCGCAATATCGTCCGGGCTACGTGACTGATCGCGTACCGGGCAGCTATTCACGGCTGCCATACCGGGGGCAGGATTATTTTTACTCCGATGGTTATTGGTATCGCCCGCAAGGCCCGCGCTATGTCGTGGTGACGCCACCCTATGGCATGCGCGTGCGCAGCCTGCCTTCGTATTCGCAAGAGGTGTGGGTCGGCAGCGCGCTGTTCTTCCTGGCGGCCGGGACGTACTACACCTACCAGCGCGATAGCCAGGATTACGAAGTCGTCTATCCGCCGCAAAACGTTGAATCGGCTTATACCCAGCAGATGCCGGCCAGCAGCGCCTACGATCCGATTGCCTATCCCAACAATGGTCAAAGCCAGGAGCAGGTCGCGCAGGACAAGTACGATTGTTATCGCTGGTCTGTGGATCAAAGCGCCTTCGATCCTGCAGACCCGAACTCGCCAAACGCCCCGGCGATGATCCAGGTTTACCGCCGCTCCATGGTGGCTTGCCTGATGGGGCGCGGTTACACCATCAATTGATCGTCAAACCGGTGTTGGGCGCACGACTTCCTGCGGGTCGGCGTGCACCAGCACCTCGGCCTTCGGGTATTCCCGGTGAATGGCCTCGGCCGCTCGATCACTGATGCCATGGGCGACCGACAGGGTCAGGTTGCCTGGCAACTCCAAGTGCAATTGCACGAACCAGTGATTGCCGGAAATCCGCGTGCGCAAGTCATGGGCACCCAGCACGCCGGGCACGCTGCACGCCAGTTCAAGCATGTGTGCGCTGACATCCACCGGTAATTCTTCGTCCATCAGCACTGCGATGGTTTCCCGGGCGATCTGGAACGCACTCCAGAGGATGTACAACGAAATCCCAAGGCCAAACCACGCATCCAGGCTTTGCCAGCCGAACCAGGCCAGTACCAGTGCCGTGAGGATGCCGACGTTCAATAGCAAGTCTGAGCGGTAATGCAGAGAGTCGGCGCGAATCGCCGCAGAGCCGGTTTCTTTGACCACCTTGTGTTGCAGCGTCAGTAGCGCAGCGGTCAATGCCAGTGACAGCAGCATGACGGCGATACCGACGCCAGCGGCACTTATCGGTTCCGGGTTTTGAATCCGTTCCACGGCCTGAAAGCCGATCAAACAGCCACTGACCGCAATGAACAGCGCTTGCGCCATCCCGGACAACGCTTCGGCTTTGCCATGGCCATAACGGTGGTCGTCATCGGCAGGGCGCAATGCGTAATGCACCGCCAGCAAATTCAAAAACGACGCTGCGCCATCGAGCAGCGAATCGGTCAACCCTGCCAGCAGGCTGACCGAACCGCTCAGCCACCACGCCACCGCCTTGGCGACGATCAGGACACTGGCGACCGCCAGCGAAGCCCGGGTTGCCAGACGCAACAGGCGGGCGTGTTCAAGGCTGGTGCTCATGGTGCTTCCTTCAAATCATATTCAGGCAGATGGCGCCAGACCCAAGGTTGCCAGCTGCTGCACACTGCCGCGATGTTGGATCAGGCGTGGGTCGTTCAGTGGCAGCGTGCGGCCCAGTTCGGTTTCCAGAATGGCTTGCAGTTTGCTGTTGTCCACGCTGCCGTCGGCGTTGATGGCCGGTTGCAGTTTGTGTGGATCGATCTGCGCGCTCTGGCCGTGAGGGAAATAGATCGCGCCGGTGGCGAAATCCACACCAAAGGCAATCAGGCCGGGAATCACGTAGAACAGCAGGCCGACGGCGTCGAGCACGGCAATCGCCGGGTCAATCTTGCCATCGATCTGACCGCGTCGGTCCGGATAGAAAATGCTGCCGCACGCCGTAAGTTGGGTCAGCAGAGTAGCGACCATAACGCCGCCAATGAAACGGGAAGGAATGCGCATGAACATCTCCATGAAGTGAAGGGGCAACTATACAAGGCTGGCAACGCAGAGCGATGAATATTGCGTGTTTCCAGCTATACCACGGTCCTGTAGGAGCTGCCGCAGGCTGCGAATCGCAGTGTGTCAGGCTCACCGCTTTCGCAGCCTGCGGCAGCTCCTACAGCCAGCTCCTACAGGTTATTCGTTCTTTCAGGTATATCTATGCTGTGTTCAACGGAGATGAAAGATGACAACCAAGGTTTTGATCTTGCCAGGCCTGTTCAATTCAGGGGCGACCCACTGGCAATCCCACTGGGAGCGTCAGTTCCCGGGGTTTCACAGGGTCGAGCAGCAGGACTGGGAGACGCCAATTGCCGCCGATTGGGTTGAGCGCCTGAATCAAGAGATCGAGGCGGCTGACGGTGAAGTGGTACTGGTCGCCCATAGCCTGGCCGTGACATTGATCACCCTCTGGGCGCAGCAATACCCCGAATCGCGCAAAGTCCGTGGCGCCCTGTTGGTGGCACCCAGCGACACCGAAGCCCCGAGCTATCCACCGGGCACCAGCGGCTTCACCCCCATGTCGACCCAACGCCTGCCGTTCGCGACCATCGTAGTCGCCAGTACCGACGACCCCTACGTCACCCCCGAGCGCGCAAAAACCTTCAGCCAGGCCTGGGGCAGTGAACTGGTCTGGCTGGAAAACGCCGGGCATATCAATGGGCAGACTGGATATGGGGTTTGGCCTGAGGGGTTGGAGTTGTTGTTTAGGCTGACGGGGGATCCAGCGTAGAGTCACTGGCGTCTTTCCATTTGACCCAGGCAGCGAGTGTGCTGGGTGCTCTGTCATGGGTTCTGATCCAGGCATACAGGTTTGGGTCAATCCATTTGATCACCTCCGAGATGTCCCTGTGCAGCTCATGCAGGGGGTGCCACAGCAGCGGTTCGTGGTGGAAGCAACGATTGCGCAGATCCCGTCCCTTATTTAATCGAGTGCGAATGTGGTCAGGCTGACGCATCCGCTTGGGACAGGAGTAGAAAACTCGCATTAACGGTTTTGAAAAGCTGATGATGGTTGCCCGGTTGAACAATGACGTCCAGAAGCCGAAGCTGAGTTCGGCTACGACATTGTCTGGGGTGAGCGGAACGCTTCTGCCGCGTAGCGTTTTTTTCGCCTCTGCAACCTTGCTGTAGAGCCGTTGTAGATGTGGATTTACACTCGTGCTCCAGTCTTCGTACCAATCATCTCTGCCATATTCCAGAGCCATCTCCTTCTGAATCCCGTTACGCAGAGAGACTTCGAGAACATGAAAGATTGAGACGAACGACTCGGCAATCTTCATGTTGTGGACATAAGCTTCAGCGGCTCGGACCTCTCTGTTTTTATTGCCTTGAAGGTATCGAGACATCCTCGGGGCGGAGAGCTTTGCCTCCAGCGTTTGCCAAACCATAGCTAACCATGACTCCTTGAGATCAAGCTGGTTGGGCCCATCCTTCCAGCCAAAACGAAAGGGTACACGGCCAGTTTTTTTCGTTGAAATCAGATTGATTCAAGATATTCAGTTTCGGTCTTTGGGTTTGACGGTGTTGGAGGTTGTGGTAAATTCACCCCGCTGCCCTAGCAACTCCACTCCCGGGTTACAGAAACGGTGACGAGACTAGGTTATGTTGTGGCCCCGCTTGCGGGGCCTCTTTGTTTCCGGCGTTTGGTGAGTACGTCAAACAACTCCCCTTTTCCCAGCCTGAGCGCAGGGTCACCGGAAGCCCCCATGATTTCCCTGCCCATCGATGCCGTTTTACCCAATCTTCGCCAAGCGCTGAACGATCGCCATGAAGCGGTGCTTGAGGCGCCGCCGGGGGCGGGTAAAACCACCCGTGTCCCATTGGCGTTGCTGGAAGAAACATGGCTGGCCGGGCAGACCATTCTCATGCTCGAACCCCGGCGATTGGCGGCGCGGGCAGCGGCTGAACGGTTGGCCAGTGAGCTGGGCGAGAAAGTTGGCGAAACCGTGGGTTATCGCATCCGCCTCGAAAGCAGAGTCGGCCCCAACACCCGAATCGAAGTCGTCACCGAAGGCATTCTGACCCGGCGCTTGCAGGACGATCCGGCGCTGGAAGGCGTGGGTTTGCTGATCTTTGATGAATTCCACGAGCGCAGTCTTGATGCCGATCTGGCCTTGGCCCTGAGCCTTAATGGCCGTGAGTTGTTTCGTGATGACCAGCCCCTGAAGATTCTGCTGATGTCGGCGACGCTGGAGGGCGAGCGGCTTTCCAGTCTGCTCAACGATGCGCCAGTGGTGCGCAGCGATGGGCGTATGTTCCCGGTGCAGATGCAGTGGGGCAGGCCGTTTCAGCCCGGCGAGTTCATTGAGCCCCGCGTGGTCCAAACCGTGCTGGATGCGATCAATGATCAAAGCGGCAGCCTGTTGGTTTTTCTGCCGGGACAGGCGGAGATTCGTCGAGTCAATCAGCAACTGGCCGACGCGCTAGGCAGCCGCAGCGACATTCTGCTGTGCCCGTTGCATGGCGAGCTGGACCTTAACGCCCAGCGCGCCGCCATCGAGCCTGCACCCAAAGGCATTCGCAAAGTCGTGCTGGCCACCAACATCGCCGAAACCAGCCTGACCATTGATGGCGTGCGGGTGGTGATTGATGCCGGTCTGGCGCGGGTCCCGCGTTTCGATCCCGGCGGCGGCATGACCCGGCTCGACACCCAGCGCATCTCCCGGGCCAGCGCCACTCAGCGTGCCGGGCGAGCGGGGCGGCTGGAACCGGGCGTGTGTTATCGGCTGTGGTCCGAAGCCCAGCATGAACAACTCGCCGCTTATGGCGCGGCAGAGATTCTTCAGGCCGATCTGGCCGGGCTGGGTCTGCAACTGGCGCGTTGGGGTGTGACGCCTGCGCAACTGGTGTGGCTCGATGTTCCTCCGGCAGCGGCGTATGCCCAGTCCCAGGATTTGCTCGTGCGGCTCGGCGCATTGAGCCGAGTGCCGGGCGAAGACTACAAACTCACCGCCCACGGTCAGGCCATGGCTGAACTCCCCGCTCATCCGCGTATCGCCCATTTGCTGTTGCGCGGTCAGGCGCTGGGGCTGGGCAGTCTGGCGTGTGACGTGGCGGCCTTGCTGGGCGAACGTGACATTCTGCGTGGTGGCGGTGCGGATCTGCATAGCCGCCTGAGTTTGCTGGAAGGCACCGAGCGTGCGGCCCGCGGTGCTCAGGGCGGTGTGCAGCGGGCCAGGCAATTATCCCGGCAATATCGTGGCTATCTGCGGGGGGCGGCGACCGAACCGGTCAGCGACCCGAGTCACCCGCGGTGGCTGGGCGCTTTGCTGGCCCTGGCTTATCCCGATCGCGTCGCCCAGCAGCGTAAACCCGGTGGCGCGGAATATCGTCTAGCCAATGGTCGGGCAGCACTGTTTGCTGAGGTCGATGCGCTGATGAAGCAGCCTTGGCTGGTGATTGCCGATTTGGGTAGTCGTCAAGGCCAGCGCGAAGAGCGTATCTATCTGGCGGCTGAGTTTGATCCGGCGCTGTTCGATTCGGTGCTGGCCGAGCAAGTGACTCAGCTTGATCAACTGGACTGGGACGAGCGCGAAGGCGTGTTTCGTGCCGAGCGCCAGCGCAAGGTGGGTGAGTTGATCCTGAGTCGCGAGCCGCTGACCGGGCTGGACGAATCCGCTAAAGGTCAGGCGCTGCTGGCACTGGTGCGGCGCAAAGGTCTGGAACTGCTGCCGTGGACTCCTGAACTGCGCCAGTGGCAGGCCCGGGTCGGCTTGTTACGCACTCTGGATTTGCAGCAAAAAGACAGCAGCGAATGGCCGGATGTCAGCAATGCCGGGCTCCTGGATCGCCTGGAAAACTGGCTGCTGCCGTATCTGGGCAAGGTCTCCCGGCTCAGCCATTTCAGCAATCTGGATTTGTCCTCGATCCTGCATAATCTGCTGCCCTGGCCGCTGCCGCAGCGGCTGGACGAGCTGGCACCGCATCACTTGAGCGTGCCGTCCGGTTCGTCTGTGCGGCTTGATTACAGCGAGTACCCGCCGATTCTCGCGGTGCGCCTGCAAGAGCTGTTCGGCCTGGCCGATACCCCGCGCATCGCCAATGGCCGACAGATCGTCAAACTGCACCTGCTATCTCCCGCACGCCGCCCGGTGCAGGTGACCCAGGATTTGGCCAACTTCTGGCGCAGCACCTATGCCGAGGTGAAGAAGGATTTGAAAGGGCGCTATCCGAAGCATTACTGGCCGGATGATCCGCTGATCGCCGAGCCGACGGCGCGGATCAAGCCGAGGAAGTGATGGGCCATGGTGTCTCTGTGGGAGATTCTGTGTTGGCCTGCAATGCACTTCCTAGTGGGACCGGCCGGGCGGCGTTCCGCTTTAGCCGGGAAGGCTGCATTTCAGGCGATCAATTTCGGGCGGGTGTACTGGCCTCTTCCCGGCTAAAGCCGGTCCCACATGAAAACGCTCCAACAGGGTCAGAGTTCTCTGGGCGAAAGAGTTTCTACGGCAAAACCGGCAACAAAAACCGCCCAATCACTGGCAGGTGCGGAGAAATCAGCCGCGTGTCTTCCTGACGAACACTGGCGCTCACACGTTTGATTCGCGGGCTGTGGAGCAGGTAGTCCACCGTCCGGTCAGGGCCGCTGAGGCGTGGGTCGTTGGGGAAATAGGTCAGCCATTTTGCGCGATCAATGCCGCCCACTTCGGTGTTGTTGGGGATCATCGGGTATTTGTCCCACAGCACATGCAGCGCACTGTCCGCCTGGTACGCCCCTCGTTGTTCTGCTGGCAGGCGCTGATATTGGCCCAACGGCAACAGGTTGAAATCACCACCTATCAACCACGGCGTGCCGCTGGCTTCAAAGGTGTCGAGTAGCTTGCTGGTCACCTGAACCTGCCGCTGCTGGGCGTCGTCGCGCTCGCTGAAGGTATCCAGATGGGTGTTGATCAACGCCAGATGCCCACCGTCACGCATGGGCAGATAGCTCACCAACAAGGCGCGTTTGGGCTGGAACTGACGGCTGATGATATTGGCGCTGCGAACCGGCAGTTGAATGCGTTCGGCGCGGTCAATGTTGTAGCGGCTGAGGGTCGCCAGCTTCATGCCGACGCTACCGGCGATGCGCGGGTGCGGGACGAAGTCGGCTTTCCAGTAAAAGGCCTGCGAACTGCACGGGTAAAGGTCGGTGATGCGCTCTTGCAGCAGTGCCAGTTGATTGTGGTAGTCGGTGTTCTTCGCGCCGTCGTTCACCTCTTGTAGCAGGACAATATCCGGCTGTTCATCGCGAATCACCCGCGCCACTTCGTCCAGGTTATAGGCAACGTCTTCAGGCGTCGGCCGATCATCCGTGCCGCTGCCATCGGCCATGTCATACCAGAACACATAGCGCTTGCCGGCCAGATACTGAACATTCCAGGTCATGACCTTTAGCGCTTGCCCCGGCACCAGCAGGGGCGCGGGTGAGTTGCAGGTCACGAGCATCTCTTCCCGAGGGGCAGGGCGCCAGGTCAGGGTGTAGATCAGGCCGAGCAACAGCCCGGCCAGCAAGACAAGAATCAGGATGAAACGGGTCAAGCGGTTCATCGGCTCGGCTTAGAACGCAGGGCGTTCAGTCAAAGATATGTGACAGGAGCATAGCCCACAGCTCGCAATTACTCCGGCTGGGCAGGCTCGTTGATCAACATGAAAAGGCGGAACATCACCACGCTGGTGAACAGTTGCAGGAAGCTGCTGGCGGTGTCGATCAGGAAGCTTACCCCAACGTTTTGTGGGTCCAGCAGATAGACCGCGACGCCTTCCAGCAGGGACAGCGGGATATAGATGCACAGCACACAGGCCAGAATGCGCACGAAATGCCCGTTAGTCATCGCAAAGCTGCCACGCATGGCGTTCAGCGGCGTCAGGCCGCGCAGGACCAGCAGGTATTCCGAGAACACCAGTTTGACCATCACCCAGATGCCGGGAATGAAGAACAGTGACAGGCCGAACATGATCAGCAACGTGCTCAGGGCAGACATCACCGCGAACGTCGGCCACATGCGCAGCGCCATGGCCAACAGGTTGCGGGCTGCGGGCTGTTCGCCTCGGCTGCGGGCATCAAGAAACAGAATCAGGGCGCCGGTGTACAGCGGGTAGAACAACAGGCCGACCAGCAACTCATACGCCGATGATGCATTGCCCGGCAGCGCGTTGCTCAATACCTGTTTGGCCAGGGCTTCGAGGATCACCAGCGGCAGGCACAGCGTCAGAATGCTCGCCAGATTGCGTCGAAAAAAGTACAGCGAGTCGGTAAGAATAGTCAGCGGGTTCATGAGAAAAAGTCGCAGGAAAAAAGCAGGCGGTCACTTTAGCTGGCTAACCAGACACGGGCCAGAGCCTTCTTAACATTTGCGACAGGCCATTGAAACGCCCTGGATCAGCCCCATTACCATGCTTGTGCCTGGCAACTGTGCCCGGCAAAGATATTTAACGGCAATCTAACGAGGTCGCCATGAACAGCGAAGAGCAAACCCTGATCGATGGTCTTTTCACCAAACTGAAAAGTGCCGAAACCGCTTCCGCGCCGCGTGACAGCGGGGCTGAAGCCAGGATCAAGGAGCATCTCACCGGACAACCGGCCGCGCCGTATTACATGGCGCAGGCGATTCTGGTGCAGGAAGCGGCGGTCAATCAGCTCGCTCAGCAGCTAAAAGAGCGCGACGAGCAGATTCAGAAACTCCAGGCCGAGTTGCAGCAGGCCAAAACCCAGCCTTCCTCCGCTCCTGCGCAAGGCGGCGGCGGGTTCCTGTCGAGCATTTTCGGCGGTGGCGGCTCCCGTGAGCCGCAAGCGCAACCTCAGCAGTCTTTTTCCCAGCCACGCCCGGCCAGCCCTCCATCGGGTGGTGGCTGGCGCGATGCCGGTCCTTCCAGCCCGCCGCCTTATAACGCGCCGCAGGGCGGTAACTACGCCGCGCCGCAGCAGCCGGCCCCACGGGGCGGCGGTTTCATGAGCGGTGCGCTGCAAACCGCAGCCGGTGTGGCCGGTGGCGTGATGTTGGCGCAAGGGCTGAGCAGCATGTTCGGCCATCACAACCAGCCTGAGGAAGTGGTTGAAGTGATCAAGGAAGAACCCGCCCAGGTCGCTGATCACGGCAACACTGACACCGGCGGCTGGAACGATGGCCAGGAACAGGTCACCAGCAATGATTCCTACGACAACAGTCAAGGCGGTGGCTGGGACGACGGTGGCGGTTTTGATGGTGGGGATGATGATTCGTTTGTTTGATTGAATCCCGCTGAAGTTCGGGGTGCACCGACATCTTGTGGGACCGGCTTTAGCCGGGAAGGGGCCGGTACATCCAATGCATTCGTTGCGTCAGGAATGCAGCCTTCCCGGCTAAAGCCGGTCCCACGACCTATCCATTCGTGCAGCGGCACCGCCGTGTCATAACTGGCATACTGAGCGCCGATTCATTCTGAATCGCGTCTTGAGGAGTTCCGGTGAAGAAAATCGCGGTGTTCGCCGATGTACAGAACCTCTATTACACCGTCCGCCAGGCCCATGGTTGCCACTTCAACTATGCCGCGCTCTGGGCTGACATCAGCAAGCGCGGGCAGATTGTCGAGGCCTATGCCTACGCCATCGACCGTGGCGACAGCAAACAGCAGCAATTCCAGCAGATCCTGCGCAACCTGGGTTTCACCGTGAAACTCAAACCGTACATCCAGCGCAGCGATGGCTCGGCCAAAGGCGACTGGGATGTGGGCATCACCATCGATATCATGGACGTCGCGCCGCACGTGGATGAAGTGGTCCTGGCTTCCGGCGATGGCGATTTCGATCTGTTGCTCGAACGCATCATCAGCAAACATGGCGTCGAAGCGGTGGCCTACGGCGTACCGGGTCTGACCGCCAATTCGTTGATCCGCGCCGCCAGCCGTTATGTGCCCATTGAAGGCGCGTTGCTTTTACGTTGATTTATGAAGGGTTCAGGAAGTGTTGGAACGTGTAGCTGTCATCGACTTTGAAACCACTGGTATCTCCCCCAACCAGGGTTGCCGCGCCACGGAAATCGCCGTGGTGATCATGGAGCAGGGGCGCATCGTTGATCGCTATCAAAGCCTGATGAACGCCGGTGTACGCATTCCAGGCTTCATCGAGGCGCTGACCGGCATCAGCAACAGCATGATTCGCACGGCACCATCTGCCGAGCGGGTCATGGATGATGTGGCCAACTTCGTCGGCACTATTCCGCTGGTCGCGCACAACGCCTCGTTTGACCAGAAATTCTGGGACTACGAACTGTCCCTGATCGAGCGCAGCCGTCAGCAAAGCTTTGCCTGTTCGATGCTGTTGGCCCGACGCCTGATGCCCGGCGCGCCCAACCACAAGCTCGGCACCCTGACCAGCTACGCCCGCCTGCCCAACACCGGCAAGGCTCACCGGGCCATGGCCGATGCCGAGATGGCGGCCAACCTCACCGCGCACTTGACCAACGAATTGCGCCAGACCCATGGCATCGCCGGGATCTCTCACCAGTTGCTCTGCACCCTGCAAAAAGTCCCGGCGGCGAAAATCAGCGAAGCCCTCAAGCGCCAGCGCGGTTTCTAATCCCGCCGCTTTGCTCTGACTTGATGGGCGTGGACAGGGTAAACTCCGCGCCTTGCGTTGATTTTCCCTACGGTACTCCCATGACATTCGCCACACTCGGCCTGATCGAACCCCTGCTGCGCGCTCTTGAAACCCTCGGCTACCAGACGCCGACACCTGTGCAGGCGCAGGCGATCCCGCCAGTGCTGGCCGGGCGCGACCTGATGGCCGCTGCGCAGACCGGCACGGGCAAGACCGCCGGTTTCGCCTTGCCGCTGCTGCAACGCCTGACCCTGGAAGGCCCGAAAGTGGCCCCCAATACCGTGCGCGCGCTGGTGTTGGTGCCGACCCGCGAGTTGGCCGAGCAGGTTCACGAGAACATCCGCCAATACGCCGAACACCTGCCGCTGAGCACGTATGCGGTGTATGGCGGTGTGAGCATCAACCCGCAGATGATGAAGCTGCGCAAAGGCGTTGATGTGCTGGTAGCCACGCCGGGCCGTTTGCTGGATCTGTATCGCCAGAACGCGGTGAAGTTTACGCAGCTGCAGACGCTGATCCTCGACGAAGCGGACCGCATGCTTGATCTGGGGTTCTCGGAAGAGCTGCGCGACATCTATAAAGCGCTGCCCAAGCGCCGTCAGACACTGTTGTTCTCGGCAACCTTCTCCGACGCCATCCGTGAGCTGGCCGGGCAGATGCTCGACGATCCCCTGACCATCGAAGTCAGCCCGCGCAACGTGGCGGCGTCTTCGGTCAAGCAATGGGTGGTGACGGTCGACAAGAAGCGTAAGCCTGAGCTGTTCATCCACCTGCTGAAAAAGCAGCGCTGGTCCCAGGTGCTGGTGTTCGCCAAGACTCGGGTGGGCGTTGATCAACTGGTGGATCGCCTGCAAGGGCTGGGCATTAGCTGCGACGGCATCCATGGCGACAAGCCGCAGGCCACACGCCAGCGCGCGCTGGACCGTTTCAAAGCCAGTGAAGTGCAGATTCTGGTAGCGACCGACGTTGCGGCTCGTGGTCTGGACATCGATGACTTGCCGACCGTGGTCAACCTTGACCTGCCTATCGTGGCCGAGGATTACATCCACCGCATCGGTCGGACCGGCCGTGCGGGTTTGACGGGAGAGGCTATTTCGTTGGTGTGCGCGGATGAAGTCGAGTTGCTGTCGGCCATCGAAACCCTGACTCGCCAGACGTTGCGTCGCGAAGAAGAGCCGGATTTTGTGCCTGAGCATCGCGTTCCTGCTACTGACGCTACCGGGCAGATTCTGAAAAAACCGAAGAAACCGAAAAAACCTAAAGTATCAGGCGGCGGCAAGCGCAACCTGGGCAAATGGGTCGACAGTGGCGATGCGGCGCCGGAACCAGTGGCGGTCAAGCCTGTGCGCAAAGTCCCGGTCTTCAACACCGGCCCGCGCAAGAAAAAGCCTTGATCTGATCTAAACAACTGTCGTGGGACCGGCTTTAGCCGGGAAGGCTGTATTCCATTCGCAGCATTTGCGTTCGCTGTACTGGCCTCTTCCCGGCTAAAGCCGGTCCCACGTCATTGTCGGTAAGAGCGTCGCTTGCCTGCAAACCCTCACTCCACCGCTGGCTGCCAACTCCCCACCATATGCACCAGCCCCTGCGCGCCTTCCAGGCGCAGTTGGCCGTGGGAACCGGCGGTGCTGGCGGATAGCACCACTTCACTGGGCAAGCGCACCGGTTTGTGGAATTGCACACTGATGTCCAGATTCGAGGCTGGCAGATGATTAACCAGCACCGATAAGGTCCGCGCCTTGAGCCACATCCCGTGGGCTATCGCCTGAGGGAAGCCGAACAGCTTGGCGCTCGGTCCGCTCAAGTGGATCGGGTTGTAATCGCCGGACACCTTGGCATAACGCCGACCAATTTCCGCTGGCGCCTGCCAGCGGCCAACTTCGGTCACCGCCAGCGCAGCCGGTTCGAAATCGTCAGGGGGCGTGCCTTCCAGCGTCACGTCGCGGCACAGCATGGCGCTTTCTTCTTCCCACAGCAGACCCAGAGAATCTTCGACCTGCGTGATCAGGCTGAAGGTTGCGCCTTTGGCGTGAGGTTGCAGGTTTTCCACGTGAACACCGACATACACCTTATTCACGCCGCCCAATGGCCGATGGATCTTGACTCGGTTGCCCACATGAATCAGCCCCAGCAGCGGGAAGGGGAAATCCTTGTCGGTCATCAACTGCATTTGCAAGTGAAACGCCAGCACATGCAGAAAGGTCGGCGGCAACAAACTGCTTTCGCTGAAGCCACACACGGTGCGGTAATTGGCCAGTTTCTCGGGTTCCACCATGGTCCAGCAGCGCAGGCCGATTTCTGGCAGTTCGGTACCGGTGACTTTGCGCTTCAACGCTGCGTGCATGAACAGATTCGGCAGGGTGGGCAGTGAATCCAGGTAACGCCAGTGAGCACTCATGATGCTTCTCCTTGCTCTATGAGGTGGGGCGGATCAGGCGCCGATAACGCTCTGACCACACACCCGCAATACTTGTCCGCTAACAGCTCCGGCGCCTGGTTGAGCCAGCCAGGCAACGGCTTCGGCGACATCCTGAGGTAGACCACCCTGACCTAGCGAGCTCATGCGTCGCCCGGCTTCACGCAAAGCGAATGGCATGGTCGAGGTCATTTTCGTTTCGATAAAGCCCGGTGCGACGGCGTTGATGCTGATCCCGCGGTCGTGCAGCGACGGCGCCATGGCCCGCGCCAAACCGATCAAGCCGGCCTTGCTGGTGGTGTAATTGGTTTGCCCGCGGTTGCCCGCAATCCCGCTGATCGAAGCCAGCAACACGACGCGGCCGTTATCGTGCAGCGTGCCGCTGTCCAGCAGCGCCTGGGTCAACACTTGCGGCGCATTAAGGTTGACCGCCAGCACTGAATCCCAGAAATCAGGCGACATGTTGGCCAGGGTCTTGTCGCGGGTGATCCCGGCGTTGTGCACCAGAATGTCGATGCCACCTGGCAAATGCTCGATCAACTGGCTGGCGGCGTCGGCAGCGCAGATGTCCAGCGTCAGGGCTTGACCACCAAGCCGTGCTGCCAGGGCATCAAGATCTGATTTGGCCTGAGGTACGTCGAGCAACACCACTTCGGCACCATCCCGCGCCAGGGTTTCAGCGATGGCAGCACCAATCCCGCGAGCCGCGCCGGTGACCAGCGCTTTGCGGCCGCTCAATGGCCGACTCCAGTCCTGAACCTGCGCCGGGCACGGGCTCAAGCGAATCACCTGACCGGACACGTATGCGCTTTTCGGCGACAGGAAAAACCGCAGCGCGCCTTCAAGCTGATCTTCTGCGCCGCTGTCCACCTGCAACAATTGCACGGTGCCGCCGTTGCGCATCTCTTTGGCCAGCGAGCGGCTGAAGCCTTCTAGCGCCTGCTGAGTGCTGGCGATGAACGGATCGTCAAAGGTCGCGGGCGCGTGGCCGAGGATCACGATATGCGCGCTGTGATCGAGATTCTTCAGCAGTGGCTGGAAGAATTCCCGTAGCCGCTTCAGATCCTCGGTGTTGGCGAAGGCGCTGGCGTCGAATACCACGGCTTTGATTTTTGGCCCCTGATCAGCCACCCATGCAGTCGCACCGGTCACTTCTGCCCCGAAGCTATAAAAGGAGTCGGTGAGGCGTTGGGCGAACCCTCTGACCTGATCGGCCAATGGCCCGGCGCTGATCAAAAGGGTGCCTTCGATAGGGCGCAGGCGTCCGGCCTGCCAGCGTTCCAGTCTGACCGGTTTTGGCAGGCCAATAGCCCCGACCAGTCGGCTGCCCAGGTCAGAATTGGCAAAATCAATGTAGCGATCAGACGGCATGGAACACTCTCCTTGAGTCGGGGTTCAAAGGAATGGACCACACTCGGGCGACAATCGTTCGAGGCAGCCCTACGCTGTTCATCAGCGCTTTTGTATCCAGAAAGGGAGTTTTCAATGAATCAGCCACGCCGGGTCGCCATTGTCGGTGGCAACCGTATCCCGTTCGCTCGCTCCAATGGGCCGTATGCCTCTGCGAGCAATCAGGACATGCTCACCGCCGCGCTTGAAGGCCTGATTGAGCGCTTCAATCTGCATGGCTTGCGCATGGGCGAAGTGGTGGCCGGGGCGGTGCTCAAGCATTCCCGGGATTTCAACTTGACCCGCGAGTGCGTGCTGGGCTCGCGTCTGTCGCCGCAAACCCCAGCTTATGATCTGCAACAAGCCTGCGGCACCGGGCTTGAAGCGGCGCTGCTGGTGGCGAACAAAATCGCTTTGGGGCAGATCGAATGCGGGATTGCGGGCGGTGTGGACACCACGTCCGACGCTCCGATAGGCGTCAACGAAGACCTGCGCAATATCTTGCTGGAGGTCAACCGCACCAAGTCGATGGCGGACAAACTCAAGCTGCTGCTGAAACTGCGTCCGCATAACCTCAAGCCCGAATTGCCACGTAACGGCGAGCCACGTACCGGCCTGTCCATGGGCCAGCATTGCGAGCTGATGGCTCAACACTGGGGTATCCCTCGTGAAGCGCAGGATCAACTGGCGCTGGAAAGCCACCTGAAAATGGCGGCGGCCTACAGCGAAGGCTGGCAGAACGATCTGATGACGCCATTTCTCGGCCTCAACCGCGATAACAATCTGCGCCCGGACCTGACCCTGGAAAAGCTTGCCAGCTTGAAACCAGCGTTCGAACGCAGCGCCAAAGGCACTTTGACCGCTGGCAATTCCACACCGCTGACTGATGGCGCGTCGATGGTGTTGCTGGCCAGTGAAGAATGGGCGGCAGAGCGAGGCCTGCCGGTATTGGCGTATTTGCGTGATGGAGAGTCGGCGGCAGTGGATTTCGTCAACGGCGCGGAAGGCCTGTTGATGGCCCCGGCCTATGCGGTGCCTCGGCTCTTGGCGAGGAATGGTCTGACGTTGCAGGACTTCGATTACTACGAGATCCACGAAGCTTTCGCCGCTCAGGTGCTGTGTACGCTCAAGGCCTGGGAAGACGCGGACTATTGCCAGACGCGGTTGGGGCTGGATGCGCCATTGGGTTCGATTGATCGCAGCAAAATGAACGTCAAAGGCAGCTCACTCGCCGCTGGTCATCCGTTTGCCGCGACTGGAGGAAGGATCGTCGCCAACCTGGCCAAACTGCTGAGTGTTGCCGGGCAGGGGCGCGGGTTGATCTCCATCTGCGCTGCGGGCGGGCAGGGGGTAACGGCGATTCTGGAGCGGTGAGCGCTTGACCCCGTTGGAGCGAGGCTTGCCCGCGAATGTGACGACACGGTTATTCAGATGTACCGCGTTATCGTTCTTCGCGGGCAAGCCTCGCTCCAACGGGGTAGAGCCTACGCAGCGCGTGCTTCTTCCAGTGCTTCAGCCGACAGCTGCTGTTTGTGGCGATTGGCATAGTTCTCCGCCATCACCGAGCACACGATCAACTGCAGCGGGTGGTAGATCATGATCGGCAGCAGGATCAAACCCAAGCCCGGGTTGTTGCCGAAGATCAACGCCGCCATGGGCGCGCCCGCTGCCAGGGATTTCTTGGTGGCGCAGAACACCGCCGCGACTTTATCGGCATGGTTGAATTTCAATACCCGTGCGCTGCCCGTGGTCAGCAGCAAAATCACTACCAGCAGAATCGCGCTGCCTGCAAAGGCCATGGCGATCACCGAGTTGCCCTGGGTTTGCCAGAGGCCCGAAACCATCGAATTACAGAATGCTGCGTAAACCAGCAACAGGATCACGATCTTGTCGATCAGGTTGGTGTACTTCTTGTGCTTGGCGAAAAACTTGCCGATCAGCGGCCGCACCAGCTGACCGAGTATCAGCGGCAGGAGCAACAGCAGGCTCAGATTCAGCAGCGTCGAACCCAGATCAATCCCGCTCGAACCGGTGCCAACCACCAGGCTCACCAGCCACGGGGTCATGAAGATCCCGAACACGCTGGACATGCTGGCATTGAGGATAGCCGCCGGTACGTTGCCGCCCGCGCTGCCGGTCAGGGCGACGGATGAGGAAATCGTCGAAGGCAGAGCGCACAGGTACAGGAAGCCCAGCATCAACAGCGCCGGAATGTGCGAGCCGAAGGCCTTGTTGCAGATCAGCCAGATCACCGGGAACACCACGAAGGTGAACGCTTGCACCATGATGTGCAGGCGCCAGTTCTTCAGGCCATGTTTGATCTGTTCACTGGAGAGGTTGACCCCGTGCAGGAAGAACACCACGAACACGCCGATGTTGATCACCCATTCAGCATGCATGGCGCCGCCGGTGGCACCAAAACCGGGGAAGAAGTAGGCAAGCACCGTCGCCAGGACCATGCCGCAGAGGAACCAGTCGGTGACGACGCGTTTGAGATGTTTGAGGACTGACATAAGCGCTCGGCAGATTGTTTGTAAAAATAGATGTCCGCAGGGTAAACCACTCGTACACTGCCGTCTTGCGACATAAGGCCATTCCATACCGACTAACGGACAACTTCTATGCATCGGCCAGGAAGCGAGCGGCAGATACCGGCACGGCATATCCCGGAGATTACGGAACTGCCGCGGCCATTGTACGCCCGCGCCGAAAGCCTGAGTGCTGGCTCATGGACGCCGCCCCATCGCCATGAATGGGTGCAGTTTTCCTACGCCATCAGTGGCGTGTTGGGCGTGCACACCGCTGAAGGCAGCTTTTTTGCGCCGCCGCAGTGGGGGGTATGGATACCGGCTGGCCTTGAGCATGAAGTGGTAACGTCCATGCGTGCCGAAATGCGCAGCCTTTATGTGCGCAAAGAAGATTGCGAATGGGCGCCGCAGCGTTGCCGGGTTCTGGAAGTGACACCGCTGGCCCGGGAGCTGATCAAGAGTTTTTGCCTGCTGCCTGCCGCCTATCCGCTGGGCGACAGCAGCGAAGCGCGGTTGGTCCAGGTGCTGATGGATCAACTGGCGCATCTGCCGGAGGTGGGCTTTTCGCTGCCTTTGCCTCGTCATCCGCGGTTGCTCGAACTGTGCAACGAGCTGATCGAGAACCCGAGCCAGTTGATCACCTTGCAGGATTGGGCAATGCGCCTGGGCGCTTCGGAAAAAACCTTGATGCGTCTGTTTCAGCGCGAAACCGGCCTGAGCTTTCGTGGCTGGCGGCAGCGCGCGCGGTTGCTTTCGTCGCTGGGTGCATTGGAAAACGGCGACAGCGTGACCAATACCGCGTTGGCCTGTGGCTACGATTCCACTTCGGCATTTATTGCAGCGTTCAAAGGCCTGTTCGGTTTCACGCCAGGCGAACTGTTCAGGCAATAAGCGATATTTCCTACATTTGCCTGTTAGTCGATTTGTGGTCAGCCACGGCATGAAAGCTGCTTGATAGCGTGATGTCAGAAGATTTTCCGACACAATCTATCGCCATCAAACGTCAGCGCCCACTACTCGCTGGCGGAGGATTGCCGTATAACGGGCAACAATCGCGTGTTTGGTAACTAAGGACCCACAATAAAAGCTGATGAAAACTCCTAAACGCATTGAACCCCTGATCGAGGACGGTCTGGTGGACGAAGTGCTGCGCCCGCTGATGAGCGGTAAAGAGGCAGCTGTTTATGTGGTGCGCTGTGGCAATGAGCTGCGGTGTGCCAAGGTTTACAAGGAGGCGAATAAACGCAGTTTCCGCCAAGCGTCGGAGTATCAGGAAGGCCGCAAGGTTCGTAACAGCCGACAGGCCCGGGCGATGGCCAAGGGTTCCAAGTTCGGTCGCAAGGAAACAGAAGACGCCTGGCAAAACGCCGAAGTGGCGGCTCTGTTTCGTCTTGCTGGCGCTGGCGTTCGTGTTCCCAAGCCGTATGACTTCCTGGAAGGCGTATTGCTCATGGAGATGATCGCCGATGAGTACGGCGATGCCGCCCCGCGTCTTAATGATGTAACGCTGGAGCCGGATCAGGCGCGCGAGTATCACGCGTTTCTGATCGAGCAGATCGTACTGATGCTGTGTACCGGTTTGGTGCATGGTGACCTGTCCGAGTTCAACGTGCTGCTGACGCCGACCGGGCCGGTGATCATTGACCTGCCGCAAGCGGTCGATGCCGCGGGCAACAACCATGCGTTCAGCATGCTTGAGCGCGATGTCGGCAACATGGCTTCGTATTTCGGGCGTTTCGCGCCGGAATTGAAGAAAACCAAGTTCGCCAAGGAAATGTGGTCGTTCTACGAGGCGGGCACTTTGTCGCCAGCGACCGTGTTGACCGGCGAGTTCGATGAGCCGGAAGACGAAGCCGATGTTGGCGGCGTGTTGCGTGAAATCGAAGCGGCGCGTCTGGACGAAGACCGTCGCCAGGCCGCCCGTGCTGCCGATGATGCACCACCAGGAAAAACCGCCGAAGAACCGCCTCCGCCCTGGATGCAGTGATCGGTTGTTAAAAGAAACCCGGCTTCGGCCGGGTTTTTTTGTGTCATTGGAAGTCCGCTACACAATGAATCATGTGATTTTTCTGTTGGAGCGCACGAGCAACGCGAGGCCGCGACCACGGTGTGTCAGGCAGATCGCTATCGCGGCCTCGCGATGCGCGCCGCTCCTACAGATCCGGCGTTATTTCAGGCACACCTCGATCCTGTAGGAGCCGCCGGAGGTTACGACGGCCGCGAAGGCGGTTTGTCTGACACACCGCGGTTCGCAGCCTCCGGCAGCTCCTACAGGTATTGCGCGAGCAGCGTTGGAATCTCCTTGCTCGTTGAAGGCAAGAAGGCATCTACAAAACAGAGGCGTCTTATTCACCCGCAACACCCACCCGACGCCAAATCCTTGAGGATCGGGCAATCGGGGCGGTCGTTGCCCTGGCAGTGTTCGACCAGCTCCTGCAAGGTGTCGCGCAGGCTCGCCAGTTCTTCGATCTTCTGGTTCAGCTCGACGATGTGCTGATGGGCCAATGCTTTCACGTCCGCGCTGGCCCGTTGCCGGTCTTGCCAGAGGGTCAGCAACTTGCCAACTTCCTCCAGAGAAAAGCCCAAGTCCCTCGAACGCTTGATGAACGCCAGGGTATGCAGGTCGTCCTTGCCATACAGCCGATAGCCGCTGTCACTGCGATGGGCGGCCGGGAGCAAGCCGGTGGACTCGTAATAACGGATCATCTTGGCGCTGAGGCCGCTTTGTTTCGCGGCTTGTCCGATGTTCATGGCTTGGCCTCCGGATCTTCAGGTTTCCACGTCTTGAGGAGCAACGCGTTGCTCACCACGCTGACACTGGACAACGCCATCGCCGCTCCGGCCAGCACCGGATTGAGAAAGCCAAATGCCGCCAGCGGAATGCCAATCAGGTTATAGACGAAGGCCCAGAACAGGTTCTGGCGGATCTTGGCGTACGTCTTGCGGCTGATGTCCAGCGCGGCCGGAATCAGTGCCGGGTCGCCACGCATCAGGGTGATGCCCGCCGCATGCATGGCCACATCAGTGCCGCCGCCCATGGCGATGCCGATGTCCGCCGCAGCCAGCGCCGGGGCATCGTTGATCCCGTCGCCGACCATCGCCACCACACCATGTCGCTTGAGATCAGCGACGGTCGCGGCTTTGTCGGCGGGCAGGACTTCGGCGTGGACATCGCGAATCCCCAACGCTTGCGCGACCACGTTGGCGCTGCCCTGATTGTCGCCCGTCAGCAGATGGCTGCTGATGTGCCGTGCCGTCAGTTGTTGCACCGCCTCCTGGGCGCCGGGCTTGAGTGTGTCACCGAAGGCGAACAGGCCGAGCACCGCAGGGTTCGGGCTCAGTTCGATCAGCCAGGACAAGGTGCGGCCTTCAGCTTCCCAGGCGTGAGCAGCATCGGCCAGTTCGTCCATGGCCAGGCCGCTTTGCTCCAGCAGGCGGCGATTGCCCAGCGCCAGTTCCCGACCATCGAGGGTGCCAGCAATGCCGATGCCGGTCAGTGAGTGGCTGTTTTCTACGTTCGGCGGGCTGAGTCGCCATTCCCGACAGGCATCCAGCACGGCCTTGGCCAGGGGGTGTTCACTGCCGCGCTGCAAGGCCCCGGCCCATTCCAGCACTTGTTCTTCATTGCCACCCTTGGCGCTCAAGTGGGCGATTTGCGGGGTGCCGGAGGTCAGCGTGCCGGTCTTGTCGAACACCACTGTGGTGACCTCATGGGCGCGCTCCAGCGCTTCGGCGTCTTTGATCAAAATCCCGTAACGGGCTGCGACGCCAGTACCGGCCATGATGGCGGTCGGGGTTGCCAGGCCGAGGGAGCAAGGGCAGGCGATGACCAGCACGGCGACCGCGTTGATCAGCGCAATTTCCAGTGACGCCCCGGCCACCAGCCAGCCGCCGAGGGTAAGAAATGCAATCACCAGCACCGTGGGCACGAACACTTGGCTGACCCGATCTACCAGTTTCTGAATAGGGGCCTTGCCCGCCTGGGCGTCTTCTACCAGACGAATGATTCGTGCCAGCACCGTCTCAGTGCCCAGCGCTGTGGTTTTCACCAACAGACGGCCTTCGCCATTGACCGCGCCGCCGGTGACTTTGTCGCCGACCTGCTTCGGCACTGGCAGGCTTTCGCCGCTGATCAGGGCTTCGTCGGCGTGGCTCTGGCCTTCAATGACTTCGCCGTCCACCGGGAAGCGTTCGCCGGGTTTGACCAGCACCAGATCGCCCAGATTCAGGGCGCTGATTGCCACGTCCAACTCCTGGCCATCAATCACTTGCAGGGCGCGCTCGGGTCGCAACGCTTCCAACGCGCGGATGGCGCTGGCGGTCTGGCGTTTGGCGCGGCTTTCCAGGTATTTGCCCAGCAGCACCAAGGCGATGACCACTGCTGAGGCTTCGAAATACAGATGCGGCATGCTGCCCGCAGGCGTACTCACCCATTGATAAACGCTCAGCCCGTAACCGGCACTGGTGCCCAGCGCGACCAGCAAATCCATATTGCCGGCACCGGCCCGCACCGCTTTCCAGGCCGCCACGTAGAAGCGGGCGCCGAGAATGAATTGCACGGGGGTGGCCAGCGCGAATTGTGCCCAGGCAGGCAGCATCCAGTACACGCCCAAGGGTTGCAGCAGCATCGGCAGGATTAACGGCAGGGCGAGGGCTATGGCGAAGATCAGCGCCCAGCGTTCCCGGCTCAGACGTTTGTGTTGCTGATCGGCGGTGAGGGCCGGGTCTTGGGCGAGGGTGGCGCCATAACCGGCTTTGGTGACTGCTGCGATCAGCGTGGCGCTGTCGGGTTCGCCGTTGGTTTCAATGTGCGCGTGTTCGTTGGCGAGGTTGACGCTGACTGTCTTGACCCCCGGCACTTTGTTCAGCGCACGCTCGACCCGACCTGCGCAGCTGGCGCAGGTCATGCCGGAAATCGGCAGATCGAAGTTGAGCGGGTTGACCATGTTCATTCTCCCTGAAGGCGTTGCCTGCAAGGATCAACCTTTCCACGAGGTGAAGGTCAAGTCCAGATCAATAGTTCAGGTCAGCGCGTTTGAGATACCAGCCATTGAGGTTGGTAGCGATCCGGTATTTGAGAATATCGCCGGCCTGGATTCTGATTTTGGTATTGCTCTGCGCTTCCATGCCCGGATCACAGCCAAACACCTGACCTGGCAGCGAGCGCAGACGAATCGAGACTTCACCCGCAGGCAAATTGAACGATACCGACTGCTCCTGGAACACCCGGCCCGCGAGCTGGTCCTGAATATAGATGCCGATTTCACAGGATGAGGCGACTTCCAGCCGTTCGCGGGAAATGATCAGAACGCCATAATCCTGATCGGCCTGGACCGCAGGGGAAGCAGCCAACAGACCGAGAATGCCGAAGAGGCTCACTACTGACCAGCGCATTGCTGATACTCCTGAGGTAGACGGTGATGATGCAGCTTGGCCGAGCCTTGCGCCGAATACCAGCCCGGCAGGCAAAAGAGAAACTTGACCTTGCCACGATGGCAAGGTCAAAGATGCTGTCCGTACCTATTTACTACGTCAAAAGGAGCACCCCATGCAGCGATTCAATGTGCAAGGCATGACCTGTGGACACTGCGTAAAAGCCGTCACCGGCGCGATCAGGGAACAAGACCCGAGCGCCATCGTGCAGATCGACCTGCCCACCGGTGAAGTGATCGTCGAAAGCGATTTGGCGGCGCAGCAGATTATTGGTTTGATCGTGGAAGAGGGGTATCAGGCGCAGGTGGCGGGTTGAAAATGATCGAAATTCACCTGTAGGAGCTGCCGAAGGCTGCGAACAGCGGTGAATCTGGAAGAATGCTTTCGCAGCCTTCGGCAGCTCCTACAGATCATCATCGCGAATTAATTACCCTTCCCTGACACTCAGTCCGTACAGCCCCGGTTAAACTATCGGGCTGCACTGAATACTGTCTGGATGTCTGATGAACCTTCGCACGATCCTCATTCTGGGTGCCTTGAGCGCCTTCGGCCCTTTGGCCATCGACTTTTATCTGCCTGGCTTCCCGGCCATTGCCCTGGCTTTCGGCACGGATGAAAAGCATGTCCAGCTGACCCTGGCCTCCTACTTTCTGGGCCTGTCTATCGGCCAACTGGCCTACGGTCCGGTGGCTGATCGCTTCGGGCGGCGGGTTCCGTTGTTGTTCGGGGTTTCGCTGTTCACCCTCGGATCGCTTGCCTGTGCATTTGCGCCGAACCTGGAATGGCTGATTGGTGCGCGCTTCATCCAGGCGCTGGGCGGCTGCGCGGGTATGGTGATTGCGCGGGCGATTGTCAGTGACAAATGCGATGCCGTGCAGTCGGCCAAGGTGTTCTCGCAATTGATGCTGGTGATGGGCCTGGCACCGATTCTTGCGCCGATGCTCGGTGGTTTGCTGGTCAACCTCTATGGCTGGCAGTCGATCTTCCTCAGCCTGACCGCGTTTAGTGCGCTGGCGTCATTGGCCGTGGCCCTCGGCTTGCCGGAAAGCATGCCCGCGAGTCATCCGCGACCGCCTTTGTCGGGTGCGTTCACGCAATATCGTCGCCTGCTGGGAGATCGGGTTTTCCTCGGTCACGCGCTGACAGGCGGCATCGCCATGGCCGGGATGTTTTCTTATATTGCCGGTTCGCCGTTCGTGTTCATCAAGTTGTACGGCGTCCCGGCAGAGCATTACGGCTGGCTGTTCGGCACCAATGCGGCGGGCTTCATTCTGGTGGCGCAGTTCAACGCGCGGCTGGTGGGCAAAAAAGGCCCTGCGTTCCTGCTGTCCCGAACGATCTGGATTTATCTGGCGGCCGCGTTGACGTTGCTGGCGGTTGCTGGTCTGCGCACCGAACAACTCTGGCCGCTGTTGCTGCCGTTGTTTGTCTGCATCGCCAGCCTGGGTTGCATCATCCCCAATGCGTCAGCCTGCGCGATGAACGGCCAGTGGGCGCGGGCGGGCAGCGCGTCGGCGTTGCTCGGTTGCCTGCAATTCAGCGTGGCCGCAGCCGCTGCGGCGCTGGTGGGCGTGTTGCACGACGGCACGGCGGTGCCGATGGCGCTGGTTATCAGCCTGTGTGGCGTGCTGGCGGTGACGCTGTCGGTATTGACTCGTCGTTTGCAGTACAGGCGTGATGCGGCGGCGCAGGGCTGATCACTGATATCTGTAGGAGCGACCGGGGTTGCGCGCCACCCTGCTCGCGATGGTGTCATGCCAGGCGGTCATCTGTGGGAGCGAGCTTGCTCGCGAAGAGGGCGGTACATCCGGCAGATTTTCTGAGCCGATCACATCGCCTTCGCAAGCAAGCTTGCTCCCACAGGGTCTGCCTATCTACTGTTTGCTTTAATTCCTACCGTAACTTGTATTAAACGACTACACCGAAGTTGGATTTATCCTACGGATAGTTCGGAAAATCACCTGCCTAAATATCAATAACGTCGACGAACTGCGAATATGCAGTGTGTTCGTCGTCTTATTTTGTTGCGTGATTTTTATCAGTTTGATGGGCATTACGCGCGCCGGGCTATCGGTGGTTTTGCCGGATATGCCCGAGAATAGGGAGTTTTTGTGCGGGGTTGCTGTTTTTGACCGCTGGCTGAAGTTGTAACTTTCAATCCGAACTCTCGCCTGAGTCGAGGTCGCGGTTTATTACGTTATTTGGGTTGATAATTACAAGGATTATACTTTGCAGCCGGAGTTGGATCTGCGCCTGACATCAACTCCGCTAAGTATCTGATCGAAGCAGATGAAGTCTGGACAGGGAGTGAACCTATGGAATATGCACCGTGCGTCAGTCACATTGCGACGCTGCTGGCTGACCCCAAGCGTAGCGCAATGATTTGGGCCTTGATGGATGGCACCGCTCGGCCCGCCAATGAACTGGCCCTGCTTGCAGGCCTGACCACATCGTCGGCGGGGGCGCATCTGGCTCGGCTTGCTACGGGGGGGTTGGTCAAGCAAGAGGTTCGCGGTCGCAAACGGTTCTTCCGCCTGGCCGGTCCCCAGGTCGGCGCGGCCCTTCATGCGCTGGCGAGTGCTTCACAGGTCAGCGCCAATCAGATCAACCGTAATGTCGCCCAGCCCATGCCCGCCATGCCGCTGCGTCAGGCGCAGATCTGTTGTGATCACCTGGGCGGTGAGATGGCTGCAGAGTTGTATCAGCGATTGCTCGGAGCGGGGTGGATTGAGCAGCAGGAGCAGCGGGTCGAAGTGACCAGCGTCGGTATCGCGAAGTTTGCAGAGCGCGGTATCTACATACCGGCACTGGCGTTGCGTCAGCGGGAAACGGTGTGTGCCTGCGCCGAACGGGACCCGCCCTCTGCGCATCTGGGTGGCGCATTGGGAGCCGGGTTGTTGCAGCTGTTCATTCAGATGGGCTGGTTGCGCACCACAGAAGAGTCCAACACCTTGCAGGTTTCGTCCAGCGGGCAGCGGGAGATCGACAAGATCGCCGCTGCCGCCTGACGAGCACTCAGATCAAGGTTTGATCAGGCGTGCATCCAGGCTGTTCTGGGCCAAGCGTTTCGCCTGGTCCTGAGTCATACCCAGATGGGTATACAGCGCATGGAAGTTCTCGGTCACATAACCGCCGAAATAGGCCGGATCATCTGAGTTGACCGTGACCTTCACGCCGCGCTCCAGCATCTGCAGGATGTTGTGCTGGGCCATGTCATCGAACACGCAGAGCTTGGTGTTGGACAGTGGGCAGACGGTCAGCGGGATCTGTTCGTCGATGATCCGCTGCATCAAGCGCTCGTCCTCGATGGCGCGCACGCCGTGGTCGATACGCTGGATTTTCAGCAGGTCCAGAGCTTCCCAGATGTACTCCGGCGGGCCTTCTTCACCGGCGTGCGCCACGGTCAGGAAGCCTTCGTTACGGGCCCGATCGAATACCCGCTTGAACTTGCTCGGCGGGTGGCCCATTTCTGAACTGTCCAGACCAACAGCCACGAAGGCATCGCGGAACGGCAGCGCCTGGTCGAGGGTTTTTTCGGCTTCTTCTTCGCTCAAGTGGCGCAGGAAGCTGAGGATCAGACCGCTGCTTATGCCCAGCTTCGACTGACCATCCTTGAGTGCAGCGGCGATGCCATTGAGCACCACTTCGAACGGGATGCCACGGTCGGTATGGGTTTGCGGGTCGTAGAACGGTTCGGTGTGAATCACGTTCTGCGCCTTGCAACGCTCCAGGTATGCCCAGGTCAGGTCGTAGAAGTCCTGCTCAGTGCGCAGCACGTCCGCGCCCTGGTAATACAGGTCGAGAAACTCTTGCAGATTGTTGAACGCATAAGCCCCGCGCAGGGTTTCCACGTCATTCCACGGCAGCGCGATTTTGTTGCGTTCGGCGAGTGCGAAAAGCAGCTCAGGCTCCAGCGAACCTTCGAGGTGCAAGTGCAGTTCTGCCTTGGGCAGTGCGTTTAACCAGTCGTACATGTTCTTTTCTCATCAGGTGCAGATCGCCAGCATTCTACAGAGTCGAACTGCCGGAGGGGCAAAACCTGACCAAGCGGTTCAATTACGACGCTTGCGGCTCCCTTCGATAGGCGTAGGTATCGGCGAATCGGGATAACAGAAATTCCGCACAGGTAGTGGCAGGGTAGCGCGCCGGCTGGCCTTCGTTCTGGCAACCGGGCAGGCATTCAATGCGCGTGTCCGGGTTGGGCTCGACGAAGAACGGCATCGAATAGCGATCAACTCCCAGCGGGCTAATGACCCGGTGCGGCGTCGACACATAACGGTCGTTGCTCCAGCGCGCCATCATGTCGCCGATGTTGACCACGAACGTGCCTTCAATCGGCGGCGCGTCGATCCATTGCCCACGCACGTCACGCACTTGCAGGCCGCCAGCCGAATCCTGATGCAGCAGGGTGATGCAGCCGTAATCGGTGTGAGCCCCGGCGCCTTGCTGCTCGGCGCTGGTGGCGGTGCGGCGCGGCGGATAGTGGATGAAGCGCAGCACGCTGACTGGCTCGATGAAACGCTTGTCGAAAAAATCGCGCTCAATGCCCAGTGCAACAGTGATCGCCTGGAGCAGCTTCTGCCCGAGGGCTTGCATGTCCAGATAGTGTTGCTCCATCAGCGCTTCCCAGCCGCGCATCTCGGGATGGCGGTTGGGGCCACGCAATGGTTTTTCTGCGGCGACATCAGGATGATCGGCGGGCAGGTGAAAGCCCATGTCGAAGGTTTCCTTGAGGTCGCTGGGTAAATTGGGGTCCAGCTGTTCAGTGGCAATAGCTCCATAGCCGCGATGGTGGCGGGTCTGGGTGATGTCGATCTTGAGTTTTTCGGCTTGCGGCAGGGCGAAGAACTGTTGCGCAGTACCCACCACCTGTTCGATCCGCTCTTCGCTGATCGGGTGGCCCTTGATATAGAAGAACCCCCATTCGCGACAGGCCTTGTCGATTTGCTGGGCAATAGCTTGCCAGGCGGTTTGGTCGTCGCTGTAGAGCGGGGCGATGTCGATGATGGGGAGCTGGTTCACGGTGTATGTCCTTATGAATATTTACCTGTAGCAGCCAACTTGTTGGCGAGGCATTGGACCTGCTTAACCAGGAACATCGCCTCGCCAACAAGTTGGCTCCTACAGGTCTCGCAGTGCCGCTTTTTATTTAGGCAAATCCGCCTTGATGCCTTCAACGTAGTAGTTCATCGAAGCCAGTTCAGCATTGGTCGCGACTTTGCCGGCCGGGATTTTCACGGTGCCGGTCTGGTCCTTGATCGGGCCGGTGAACGGGTGGAAAGCGCCGCTTTCGATGTCTGCGATGATCTTCTGCGCTTCAGCTTTCACGTCAGCCGGAACGATGTCGCTGATCGGCAGCTCAACCGTGCCTTCCTTCAACCCGCCCCAGTAATCCTGGGATTTCCAGGTGCCGTTGATCACGCCTTCGGTGGCCTGAATGTAATGCGGACCCCAGTTGTTGACGATAGAGGTCAGCACTGCTTTCGGACCGAAGTGCGCCATGTCCGAAGCGTAGCCCACCGCGTACACACCACGACGTTCGGCGGTCTGGATCGGCGCCGGGCTGTCGGTGTGCTGGAAGATCACGTCCACGCCCTGGTCGATCAGCGCGTTGGCGGCGTCGGCTTCTTTGCCTGGATCGAACCAGGAGTTGACCCACACCACTTTGATCTCGGTGCCAGGGTTGTACTTGTTCAAGGCCAGCTGGATGGCGTCGATGTCACGCAATACTTCCGGGATCGGGAAGGACGCAACGTAACCAATCTTCTTGGTCTTGGTCATTTTTGCTGCCAGGAACCCACCGACATAGCGACCTTCATAGGTGCGCGCCAGGTAAGTGCCCATGTTCTTGTCTTGCTTGTAGCCCGTGGCGTGTTCGAAGGTCACTTTCGGGAATTGCTTGGCGACTTTCAGGGTCGGGTTCATGTAACCGAACGAGGTAGTGAACACCAGATCGTAGCCGCCTTTGGCCATGTTGCGGATCACGCGCTCGGCGTCCGCGCCTTCTGGCACGTTCTCGACGAAGCTGGTGGTGACCTTGTCGCCCAGTGCTTCAACCATCGCCTTGCGGCCTTGCTCGTGCTGGTAAGTCCAGCCGTGGTCACCGATCGGACCGATGTACACGAAGCCGACTTTCAACGGGTCTGCTGCCGACGCCATCAGGCTCGAACTCAGGCCGACAACCGCAGCCATGGCGCACAGCAATTTTTTCAGGGGGCGACGCGGGTGAATGGTGGAATGCATCGGGTCTAGCTCCTTGGAGTTTTGTTGGCACGGCCGTCTTAGCGGGTTGCTTGAGCAATGCAAAAAACTGACCAACTGGACAGTTAATGACAGGGCGCGGCTTTCTCGAGTTTTCCCTGTGGTTGTGATGACACCCTGCGGTGCACGCAGCGCTAAGGCTGCCGCGAAGTGGTGCAGTGGCTCGGACGACTGTGGGACCGGCTTCAGCCGGGAAGGCGATGGTCCTGACGCTAGATATGCTGCGGATGTACCGGCCTCTTCCCGGCTAAAGCCGGTCCCACGGGGACTCTTCGCCATGACTAATTCACCACTTTTGAAACCTTTGCTTACACTCAGCACTCTCAACGCCTTGGACGCGTTATCCGGACGGTTCATGTGTGAAGGTTTAAAGGTATTCAATGGGCTCGATACTCAAGCAAGAAAAGTTTCTTCTATTGGCGATCATCGCCACCTTCGTTGCTTATCCCTTCGAACACTTTTTCCTCAATAACGGCCAGGGCGTTGCGCTCGCGGCCGGGATTGCCCTGGTCGGCTTCATCGTCTGCGCCTCGTTGCGGGTAGCCCATCACGCCGAACAGTTGGCTGAAAAAGTCGGCGACCCTTACGGCACCATGATCCTTACGCTGTCAGCGGTGCTGGTGGAAGTGGTGATCCTGGCGATCATGATGAGTAACGAGCCTTCGCCCACTCTGGTGCGGGACACGATTTACTCGGCGGTGATGCTCGACATCAACGGCATCCTCGGCCTGGCCGCTTTAATGGGCGGGCTCAAACACGGTGAACAGTCCTACAACGATGATTCGGCGCGCACCTACAGCGTGATGATCCTGACTGCCATGGGCGTTTCCATGGTGGTGCCGGAGTTCATTCCCGAAGGTGACTGGAAGCTGTATTCGGCGTTCACCATTGGCGCGATGATCGTGCTCTACACCCTGTTCCTGCGCATGCAGGTCGGGCCGCACAGTTACTTCTTCAGCTACAGCTACCCGGATAAAAAGAAGCGCAAAGATCAACCCGCCGAAGAAAGTGCGCCGGTCAATCTGACGCTGTCCATCGGCACGCTGATGCTGGGTGTGGTGGTGATCGGTGCGCTGGCTGAGGTGATGTCCAAGACCGTTGACTTGGGCCTGGAAGGCACCGGTGCGCCGCCGGTGATGACTGCGATTCTGGTGGCCGCCATTTCCGCTGCGCCGGAGATTCTGACCGCCTTGCGTGCGGCCTTGGCCAACCGCATGCAGTCGGTGGTGAACATCGCCTTGGGCGCGTCGCTGTCGACGGTGATCCTGACCGTACCGGTAATGGAAGCCATGGCGCTCTACACCGGCCAGCCGTTCCAGATGGCGATGACCCCGGTGCAGACGGTGATGATCTTCATTACCTTGCTGGTCAGTGCGATCAACCTCAACGACGGCGAAACCAACGCCATCGAGGGCATGACCCACTTCGTGCTGTTCGCGACGTTCATCATGTTGTCGTTGTTGGGGCTTTAGCCGTATCAAACCTGTAGGAGCTGCCGAAGGCTGCGAATTCGATGTGTCTGACACACCGCCATTCGCAGCCTGCGGCAGCTCTTACAAGGGCTTTCAACCGCCAATCAACTCCCGCGCCGCCTGGCTGTGATCGGCAATCAAACCTTTCACGTCCAGCCCCTCAATCTGACCATCAATAACCCGCCACTGGCCACCGATCATCACCCGATCCGCCCGGTCTGCTCCGCATAACAGCAATGCGGAAACCGGATCATGGCTGCCGGAGAAACGTAGTTCGTCCAGTTTGAATAGCGCCAGATCCGCCTGTTTGCCTACAGCCAGCTCACCGATGTCGCTGCGGCCGAGCAACTGTGCCGAACCTTTGGTGGCCCAGCCGAGCACCAGGTCCGGGGTGATTTTCTCCGCGCCGTAACGCAAGCGCTGGATATAAAGCGCCTGCCGCGCTTCCAGCATCATGTTCGACGCATCATTGGACGCCGAACCATCGACCCCCAACCCCAATGGCGCGCCAGCGGCGATCAGGTCCAGTGTCGGGCAAATCCCCGAAGCCAGACGCATGTTGGAACTCGGGCAATGACAGATGCCGGTCCCGGCCGCCCCAAGGCGTGCGATTTCGTCTGGGTTGAAGTGAATGCCGTGGGCCAGCCAGGTGCGTGGGCCGAGCCAGCCGACGCTGTCCAGATAGTCCACGGTACGCAAGCCGAACCGCTGGAGGCAGAAGTCTTCTTCGTCCAGGGTTTCGGCCAGATGGGTGTGCAGACGGACGTCGAGTTTTTCCGCCAGCGTTGCGCTTTCGCGCATGATTTGCGGCGTGACCGAGAACGGCGAGCAGGGCGCCAGCGCGATTTGAATCTGCGCGCCTACACCGCGTTGGTGATAACGCTCGATCAGCCGTTGGCTGTCTTCCAGAATCACTTCGCCCTGTTGCACGGTTTGCTGAGGTGGCAAGCCACCGTCGTCTTCGCCCAAACTCATGGACCCGCGAGTGAGCATGGCGCGCATGCCCAACTCCCGGACGCTCTCGACCTGAACGTCGATGGCGTTTTCCAGGCCATCCGGGAACAGATAGTGATGGTCCGCCGCCGTGGTGCAACCCGACAGCAGCAACTCCGCCAGCGCGACTTTAGTGGCCAGCGCCAGTTTTTCAGGCGTCAGACGCGCCCACACCGGATACAGGGTTTTGAGCCACGGGAACAGCGGCTGATTGACCACCGGCGCCCAGGCGCGAGTGAGGGTTTGGTAGAAGTGGTGATGGGTGTTGATCAAACCGGGTAGCAGCACGTGCTCGCGGGCGTCGAAGACTTGATCGCTGGGTGCGCTGGGTTGCTGGCCGGTGGCGAGCATTTCGACGATGACGCCGTTCTCGATCACCAGACCGCCTCGTGCATCGAGGTTGTTGGCGGTGAAAACAGCGAGGGGATTTTTCAACCAGATACGGATCGCGGGCATTTTGCCGGCTCCTCTGAAAATAGGGTTCAGGTTCGCCAGCTCAGTGTTGCCCTGTCTGCTGATCCAGGGTCGCCGGTGCTGTGCAGCAGCGAGGGCGGGATTTTAACTGGATTTGGGGTCTATGCAAAATCTCTGTGGGCCTGTGATGCACAATCTGTTGGAGCGAGGCTTGCCCGCGAATTCAGACGACGCGGTTTACCAGGCGTACCGCGCTATCGTTCTTCGCGGGCAAGCCTCGCTCCAACAGGTCTTACCACGGAATCAACTCGCCTCTGTAATCCACAAAATAATGCCCGCCCTTACCCGCATAGGCGTTGAGCTGTTCAACCAGGCCGCGGGTGCTGGTTTCGACGTCGATGGCAGCATTCTCGCCGCCCATATCGGTTTTCACCCAGCCCGGATGCAAGGACAACACGGTCGGGCGCGGTTCTGGCAGTTGCGTGACGAAAGTGTTGGTCAGGGAATTCAGTGCCGCCTTGCTGGCTTTGTACAGCGCCGCGTCTGCGCCGTCCGGGCAGGTCACGCTGCCGAACCTGGAACTCATGAAGGCCAGCACGCCGCCGTTCGGGCGGATTTGCGGCACCAGACGCTCGGCCAGACGAATCGGTGCTATGGCGTTGGTCAGGAATATTTGCGTCAGTTCAAGGTTGGTCACGGCCTCAACGCTTTGCGGGCGTGGGCCCATGATTCCAGCGTTGATCACCAGCGCATCAAAAACCTGACCTTGCAGCGTGTCTTTCAAGGCATCCAGCGAAGCAATGTCGTCCATATCCAGCGTTTCGATACGCACGCCAGGTACGGCCTTGAGGTCGGTCGCCTTTTGCTGATCACGAACGGTGGCGATCACTGTCCAGTTCTGTTCGGTCAGACGTTTGACCAGGCCCAGACCCACGCCACGGGAGGCGCCGATGATCAGTGCGGTTTTGTTATCGGACATCAAAGTCTTCTCCATTAAAAAAAACGGTCATGGACTTAACGGGCAGCTTTGCCCCAGACGTTTTTGCAGTTCGGTACGTAGCTCGCCGAGTTCGGCGATGCGGGTTTCGATCAGGATCAGCTTGTCGCGCAACAACTGAGCAATGGCCAGATCGGGCGAGGGGGCTTTCCAGAGTTCGGCAACGCTGTGGCCGATTTCGTTCAGGCTGAAACCCAGACGTTGCGCGGTTTTGATGAACTGCACCAGCTGCACCATCTCGCTCGGATAGTGCCGATAGCCGTTGGCGCTGCGTTGTGCGGCGATCAACCCTCGCTCTTCATAAAACCTGAGGGTGTCGCGGCTGACGGCCGTGGCCTGGGCCAATTCACCAATACGCATAGTCCGCAGTCCTGAGGGGTTGACCCTGGAGCGTACTCCAGGCTTTAGCCTGTTGAAACACTCAATACGCAGGAGCGTTTTATATGTGGCACCCGCAACACTATCGCCAACTGGTCCGCGCCAGCGGTTGGTACGACCTGATCGTCACCGCAGCCTTCGTCACACCCTGGAGTTTCGCCGCGTTGCATGGGCTGCTGTCGGCACTGGCCCAGACCTGGAATGTACCGGGGGACTTGCCGCCCTTTGAACCCATGCATATGTTGATGGCCAACTTGCTGGGTTCGATTGTCTGCGTGTGGTCAGTGCTGCGGATTCGCGATCCGCAGCAGATATTCGGACGTTATGACGCGGCGGGGCGGCTATTGTTCGCGACATGGCAGGGATACGCGCTGATGCAGGGCGCATCGCAGCTGCTGGTTGGTTTTCTGATCTTGGAGCTGATGTGGGCGGTGTTGCAGTTGTTGCCGGTGCGCAAAGCAGGGCGATGAATCTGTTGGAGCGAGGCTTGCCCGCGAATCAGCCGACGCGGTTAATCAGGAATACCGCATTAACATTCTTCGCGGGCAAGCCTCGCTCCAACGGGTAGACGTCAGCTCTTCAATGCCCCGCCTGCCAAGGTTGCCCCAGCGAAACCGGCGCATACAGCCTGGTGCGCAGGGCGTTGCGTGACAGCAGCACCAGGACCACGATGGTCGCCACATACGGCAGCATCGCCAGCAGATTGGACGGGATCGCCAGGCCGACACCTTGGGCAACCAAATGCAGAATACTCGCCAGGCCAAACAGATAAGCGCCCAACAACAGACGCCACACCCGCCAGCTGGCGAACACCACCAAAGCCAGGGCAATCCAGCCACGGCCAGCGCTCATGTTTTCTGCCCACATCGGCGTGTACGCCAGTGACAGATAAGCCCCGGCCAGCCCCGCCATTGCGCCGCCAAACAGCACAGCCAGCGTTCTCACTCGCAACACCGGCAAACCCATGGCGCTGGCAGCGTCCGGGTTTTCACCGACGGCTTGAATGATCAGGCCGACACGGCTTTTCAGCAGTACCCAGGCCACCAGCGCGAAAAGGGCAAAGGACAGATAAACCAGAATGTCCTGAGCAAAGAACATCCGGCCGATCAGCGGTATGTCGCTCAGGTAAGGAATCACAACCGGCTCGAAGCCCTGCAATGGCTTGCCCACCCAGGCCGCGCCAACAAAGCTCGAAAGCCCGACACCAAAGATGGTCAGCGCCAGCCCCGTGGCCACCTGATTGGCGTTGAACACCAGCGCGACCACGGCAAACAGACTCGACAACAGCATCCCGGCAACCATCGCCAGCAACACACCCAGCCACAGGTTGCCGGTGCTCAGGGCGATGATGAAACCGATCACCGCACCGAACAGCATCATGCCTTCCTGACCAAGGTTGAGAACGCCGCTTTTTTCACAGATCAGTTCACCCAGCGCCACCAGCAACAGCGGTGTGCCGCAGCGAATCATGGCGAAGAAAATATTGCTCAGCAGATCGATATCCATCACACGGCTCCTGTAGCGGCGGGTGCCGTCTGGCGTTTGTTCCAGCGCGCTTTGAGACGCGGGCGATAAAGGATCAGGACGTCGCAGGCCAGCAGGAAGAACAGCATCATCCCTTGAAACAACTGGGTAATGGCTTGCGGCAGGTTCAGAGTCATTTGTGCGCTTTCGCCACCCAGATACAACAGCGCCATGAGCAGGCTGGCGAACAGAATGCCGATTGGATTCAAGCGACCAAGAAAGGCCACGGTAATCGCGGCATAGCCATAGCCCGGCGAAACCTGCGGCACCAGTTGCCCAATGGGACCGGTGACTTCGCAGACCCCGGCCAACCCGGCCAGCCCGCCGCTGATCAACAGCGCCAGCCAGACGAGACGTTTTTCGCGAAACCCCACGAAACCGGCAGCGCGTTTATCCAGCCCCAGCACTTTGATCTGAAAGCCGACAAAGCTGCGCTGCAACAAAACCCAGACCGCCACCAGCGCGAGCAGCGCGAAATACACCCCGGCATGTACGCGGCCATCTTCAGTCAGTAGAGGCAGGCGACTGGCATCGCCAAACATCGCGGACTCCGGGAAATTCATCCCGGCCGGGTCTTTTAGTGAGCCATGCACGAAGAACAGCAGCAGGTTCAGCGCGATGTAATTGAGCATGATGCTGGTGAGGATTTCATTGGCGTTGAAATGCGTGCGCAGCCAGGCGGTCAACCCGGCCCACGCCGCGCCGCCAAGAGTGCCGACCAACAGGATCAGCACCAGAGCCCAGCGGCTTTCCATGTCGATGATATTGACGGCAACCGCGCTACCGGCCAGGGCACCAAGGAGCAACTGGCCTTCAGCGCCAATGTTCCAGATACGCGCCTGATAAGCGACCGCCAAGCCCAATGCGCAGAGCAGAATCGGCAAAGCCTTGACCATCAGTTCCGAGACGCCGTACCAGTCACTCACCGGAGCGATGAGCAAGGTGTGCAACGTCACCAGCGGATCCAGGCCGAGGCCGACAAACAACAACGAGCCGCAGATAAGGGTCAACACGGCGGCCAGCAGTGGGGAAAACCACAGCATGGCCCGCGATTGTTGCCCGCGCGGTTCCAGAGAAAGCAGCATCGGAAGCTCCGTTAATTAAGCGCGGCGGCTTGGAATTGAGGTTGAACAGACGGTGGGGCGTCGAACTCGCCAGCCATCCAGCCGCCGACCTGCACGGGGGAGGTTTGGGCGGTGGGCACCAGCGGCGAAAGCCGACCGCTGCTCAGGGCGGCGAGGCGGTCGCTGATCTGGAACAGTTCGTCGAGGTCTTCGGAAATCACCAGAATCGCCGCGCCCGCATCGCGCAGGGCGATCAGTGCTCGATGAATCGCGGCTGCCGCACCCACATCCACGCCCCAGGTCGGGTGCGCGGCGACCAGCAGTTTCGGGTTCTGCAGAATCTCGCGACCCAGGATGAATTTCTGCAGGTTGCCGCCAGACAGACTGCGGGCTGGCGCTTGAGCATCGGGCGTCTTCACTGCGAAGCGTTTGATGATCTCGTCCGCCAGCGCCCGAACTTTGCCGCGCTGAATCAGACCGTTGCTGACCAGACCTTGCTGAAAGGCCGTGAGCAGGGCGTTGTCGGTCAGGCTCAGTTCCGGCACTGCGCCATGGCCCAGACGTTCGGCCGGGACAAAAGCCAGACCGTTTTTACGCCGCGCATCGGGACGCAAATGGCCGACATTGGCCTGCGCAAATCGAATCGTCGGTGACAGTGTGTTACTCAGGGTTTGTTCGCCACTGAGCAGGGCGAGGAGTTCGTCCTGGCCATTACCTGCAACGCCCGCGATACCAACAATCTCACCGCTGCGCACTTCTAGATTGACGTTGACCAGCGAGCAACCGAACGGGTCCGGGTTGTGCCACGAGAGGTTTTCGACTTTAAGGAACGGCGCTTGCCCCGCGACCTTCGGATACTGCGCGGTCAGGCCTTCGGCATCGCCGACCATCAAGCGTGCCAGTTCCAGGTCGGAACATTGTGCTGGGATGCAATGCCCGGAGACCTTGCCGCCGCGCAACACTGTCGCGCTGTGGCACAAGGCTCGGACTTCACCCAGTTTGTGGCTGATAAACAGAATGCTGCAGCCTTCTTCGGCCAAGCGACGCAAGGTGACAAACAGCTCGTCAGCTTCCTGAGGCGTCAGCACCGACGTCGGCTCATCGAGAATCAACAGGCGGATGTCCTGCATCAGGCAGCGAATGATTTCGACTTTCTGCCGTTCGCCAATCGATAGGCTGTGGACAAGTCGTTGCGGCTCGACTGCCATGCCGTAGCGTTGCGACACTTCACGGATTTTCGGTTCCAGTTGTTTCGGCGTGCCTGCCGCGCCGCCCATGGCCAGGGCGATGTTCTGGGCAACGGTCAGGGTTTCGAACAGCGAGAAGTGCTGAAACACCATGCCGATGCCAAGGCTCCTGGCTTGTGCCGGATTGCGCATGGTCAAGGTCTCGCCCTGCCAGACAATAGCGCCGGAGTCAGGTTGCGTGACGCCGTAGATGATCTTCATCAGGGTGCTTTTGCCCGCACCGTTTTCGCCGAGTAGCGCGTGGATTTCTCCCGCCTCAATACTCAGGTCGATGGCATCGTTGGCCAGACAACCGGGATATCGCTTGCTGATGGCGCGCAGTTGCAGGCGCGCAAGGGTCGCAGGGTTTGGCATGACAGGCTCAAGGTAAGAAGGATCGCCTGTGGATAAAGCAATTTCCTGGCCAGGTAGTCAGGTTTTTTGTCGGGCTCGGCGTGATTAGCCCGTAAACCCGGAGCTATATGGGTTTCAGCCAGGTTTTTGAAAATGGCGTCGCGATCAGTTTCAGAGTAGACGATCCGCCTCGGCACCAGTTCAGGGCGCGCCCTCGCTCAATTGATTCAATATCGCCCATGCCGATTGTGCAAAAAACGTACAGCCAGGGCCAAGTGAGCTGCATCAAGCGCTGGAGCGAGCGTTGCACCTGTTATCCACAGAGTGCTCCACAGGAAATGTGCGCAAGCGAAAAAGCTCGATATAAACCGTCAGGGCTTTGGTTCCAGAGGCGATAAGCGCCTTTAACGGGCTGTTTTATCAGACCTTTTGTTCCCAGGCAGGGTTTCTGTATGAAAAATGATCAGCTGCCCGAAAGGCATGGCCTGCAAGCCTTGCAGGCTCATGTGCTCAGCTTATCCACAGGCGGATGCACAGTAGATGTGTGCAAGTGCGAGATTTGAAGAACCGCTTGGTCGCGCTGCTATTACGAGATCCTGTAGGAGTGAGCTTGCTCGCGATAGCGGTATAGCTGTTGAAGAGTTGACGGCTGACGTAACGCTATCGCGAGCAAGCTCACTCCTACAGGGAAAGCATTCAAATCCAAACGATCACTTCAGGTTTGCTGCAACACAATCCTCCCACGGCTCAAATCCGCCAACTGCCTGCGCAAAACCTCCACCTGCTCCGGCCCGACCGCAATCGACAGCTCCACGCCGTTCGCAGTGAAGTCCTCGCTCTGCACCAGGCCGTTCAATTCTGCGAGCCGCAATTTGACCAGGGCCAGCTCGCTAAAACTGCACGACAGGCTTATCGGAACTCGATTGATCAACGGCAGACGCTCGGCCTGTTGCAAACATTTATTGGCGCCGCCCCCATAGGCCCGGGCCAGTCCGCCGGTGCCCAGTTGAATGCCGCCGTACCAGCGAATCACCAACACCACCACCTGATCGAATTCCTGGGCTTCGATGGCTGCCAGAATCGGGCGGCCAGCGGTGCCGCCCGGTTCTCCATCATCGTTGCTGCGATATTGATCGGCCAGCTTCCAGGCCCAGCAGTTGTGGGTCGCGTTCAGATCACTGTTCTGCTCGATGAACGCTTGTGCGTCGGCGGCGCTGCTGATCGGCGCGGCGAGGGTGATGAAGCGGCTCTTGCGAATCTCTTCGCGAAACTCGCAAGGGCCAACCAGAGTAAAGGACATGCGTGGGTTCCAGCTGTCGACGGGATTTACGTCATTTCAAACATCGATTTAAGCGTCAGGCAGTGTCAGGCCGCAACCCTTGAGAATGATGCGGATCAGATTGTCACCCGCAACTTCCATATCTTGCTTGGTTAATCGCGTGCGGCCGGTGACCTGGCAGATCTGTGTGGCGAAGTCGGCGTAGTGTTGCGTGCTACCCCACAACAGGAAGATCAGGTGCACGGGGTCAACGGGGTCCATTTTCCCCGCATCGATCCAGGCCTGAAAAACGCTGGCACGGCCTTGGAACCAGGTCTGGTAATCCTGGCTGAAATATTCGTTGAGGCATTCGCCGCCGCTGATGATCTCCATGGCGAAAATCCGTGACGCCTGGGGTTGGCGCCGGGAGAACTCCATTTTCGCGCGAATGTAACGGCTCAGGGCCAGGGCAGGGTCATCCTCGACTTTCAGGTTATTGAAGGTGCTGTCCCATAGCTCGATGATGTTGCTCAGTACCGCGATATACAGCCCAAGTTTGTTGGTGAAGTAGTAATGCAGATTAGCCTTGGGCAGCCCAGCGTTCAGCGCGATGGTGTTCATGCTGGTGCCTTTGAAGCCGTGACGGGCGAATTCGTCTTCGGCGGCTTTGATAATGGCTTCTTCATTCTTCTGGCGAATACGGCTGGCAGGCTTGGTGCCAAGAGTGCTGTGCGCAGGGACTTCGAGGGTCATGGGCAGTTCCGGACAGATCATGGGGTGCGACGCAGCACAGATAACGTACCCGCGCCAATCCGACAAGCGTTGGCGCGGTAAAATCGTGTTAACCGTTCAACATCTTCAGCAATTAGTGAATCGATGGCTCAACTTCGGCTACAGGTTCTTCATCTCCGGCGCTTGCCTTGTCCTCCGGCAACAGCAGGCACATCACGATGGCCGTGATGCCGCCGCTGGTGATCGCCGAATCAAACAGGTTTTGCACCAGCTTGGGCATTTGGTGCAGCAACGCGGGTTGCGCCGCGATACCCAGCCCGACGCCGAATGACGTGGCGATGATCAACATACTGCGGCGATCCAGTGGCGCTCGGGACAAAATCCGTACACCTGCGGCAGCCACGCTGCCGAACATCACCAGGGTTGCGCCACCCAGGACCGGCTTGGGAATCTGCTGGAGCAGGGCACCAATAGTCGGGAACAGACCAAGCATGAACAGCACCGCGCCGATGTACAGGCCAACATAGCGACTGGCGACGCCGGTCAGCTGAATGACACCGTTGTTCTGGGCGAATGTGGTGTTGGGGAATGCACTGAATGTTGCGGCGATCATGCAACTGACGCCATCGCCGAGCACGCCGCCCTTGAGCCGGGCGATGTAGCTCGGGCCGCTGATTGGCTTTTTGGCGAGCATGCAGTTGGCGGTCAGGTCGCCGACGGTTTCGATAGTGCTGATCAGATAAATCAGCGCGACGGGTAGGAAAGCGCTCCAGTCGAAGGCGAAACCGAACTTGAATGGGATTGCCACGCTGATCAATGGCAGGTCACTGACCGAGTGCGGGATAAGCTTTCCGCTGAACCACGCCGCAAGGCTGCCCACCGCCAAACCGATAATGATGGCGGATAAGCGTATCCAGGGCGTGTTCGAGCGGTTCAGCAGGATGATCACCAGCAACACGAAACCGCCCAGCGCCAGATTCAACGGCTCACCGAAGTCCGGGGCATTGAAGCCGCCGCCCAGATCAGTCACGCCGACCTTGATCAGGCTGACGCCAATGAGCGTGATTACGATGCCGGTCACCAGTGGCGTGATGACCCGGCGCAACTGGCCGATGAAGCGGCTCAATACGATCTGCACCAGGGCACCGAAAAAGCATACGCCGAAGATCATCGCCAGAATGTCTTCCGGGCTGCCGCCGCGCTGCTTGACCAGAAAACCCGCCGATAACACTGCGCCCAGAAACGCAAAGCTGGTGCCTTGCAGGCAGATCATCCCGGCACCGATGCCGAATGGCCGACGAGCCTGGATGAAAGTGCCTACACCCGAGACCATCAACGCCATGCTGATCAGGTACGGCATGTACGCACCCAGCCCCAGCGCTGAGCCAATCACCAGCGGCGGGGTGATGATCCCGACGAAACTGGCAAGCACGTGTTGCAGCGCGGCAAGGATCGCGGGGAAGGGTTTTGGGCGATCATCCAGGCCGTAAATCAGATCGCTGCTGGTTGAGGCTTCGGGCTGCATGAGGTGGTCTCGATATTGTTTGTAACAACATCTCTGCAAAAAGCTGTCCAAGTGCTCAGGTTTTTGCGTCGCGCTCAGGATTTGTAGGAGCTGCCGAAGGCTGCGAACCGCGGTGTGTCAGGAATATCGCTTTCGCAGCCTTCGGCAGCTCCTACAGAAACTCGTTCGAATGTTTCACCGTGTAGCAGCCAACGTCTGCAGAAAGCTTTCCAGCACCAAATGGGGGCGACGGCCTTTGCGCGTGACCGAGACAAGGCTCAGGTCATAAAACCGTGAAGCAGGCTTCAGTGCTCGCAACCGCCCTTGCTGCACCCAGAAACTGGCGTAATGGTCCGGCAGATAACCGATGTAGCGCCCGGTCAGAATCAGAAACGCCATGCCTTCGCGGTCCGAAGCGCTGGCTGTGCAATTGAGCGCCTGATAATGGGCCTGAATCTCTGCGGGCAAGCGGAAGGTCGGGGCGATAGCATCTTGTTCTGCCAGTCGCGAATCATCCAGGGCCGCATCTTCCATATAGAAGAGCGGATGGCCCACCGCGCAATACATTAGCGAACGCTCGCTGTACAACGCCTGGTATTCAAGCCCCGACAGGGCGCTGGCCTGTGGGACCACGCCGACATGCAAACGGCCATCGAGCACGCCTTGTTCCACTTCATTGGGCGCAATCATGCGGATATTGATGTGCACGTCCGGGCCCCGCTCCTTGAGCTGAGCCAGCGCGTGGGTGATGCGCATGTGGGGCAGGGTGACCAGGTTGTCGGTCAGGCCAATGTTCAGCTCGCCGCGCAAGTGCTGGTGCAGACCGTTGACCTCGGTGCGGAAGCTCTCAAGCGCGCTCAGCAGTTGCAGAGCTGACTGGTAGACCTCGCGGCCTTCCTCCGTTACTGAAAAGCCGGCTCTACCGCGCTGGCACAAACGCAGCCCCAGCCGCTGTTCGAGATCGCTCATTTGCTGGCTGATGGCCGAACGACCGATACCCAGCGCGCTTTCCGCCGCAGAAAAACCGCCTGACTCGACTACGCTTCTAAAGATGCGCAGCAATCGAATATCGAAATCGCTGACTTGTGCCAATGGATCGGGACGACGGCTCATAGTTTAGTAATCGGCTAACTGAAGATCATAAAAGTTGGGTTTTTCCGACTTTATCCCCGTGGCACTTTAGCTGCATCAACAATTTGTACCCACTCACCGCCCAGCGCTCCAGCGAGGTCCGTTCTGATGAATAGTTTTGAATCGTCCGACATGTCTATCGCCAGCCAATTGAAGCTTGATGCTCATTGGATGCCGTACACCGCCAATCGCAATTTCCAGCGCGACCCGCGCTTGATCGTGGCGGCCAGCGGCAGTTACCTGACGGACGACAAGGGACGCAAGATTTACGACGCCTTGTCTGGCCTGTGGACCTGCGGCGCAGGGCACACCCGCAAAGAGATTCAAGAAGCGGTCTCCAAGCAACTGGGCATTCTGGATTACTCGCCGGCGTTTCAATTCGGCCATCCGCTGTCGTTTCAGTTGGCTGAGAAAATCACCGAGCTGACCCCTGGCAATCTGAATCACGTCTTCTACACCAACTCCGGTTCCGAATGCGCCGATACGGCAGTGAAGATGGTTCGCGCGTACTGGCGCCTCAAAGGCCAGGCGAGCAAGACCAAAATGATCGGCCGTGCCCGTGGTTATCATGGCGTTAACGTGGCGGGCACCAGCCTGGGTGGCGTGAACGGCAATCGCAAAATGTTCGGTCAACTGATGGATGTCGACCATCTGCCGCACACCTTGCTGGCCAGCAATGCATATTCCAAGGGCATGCCGGAAGCGGGTGGTATCGCGCTGGCCGATGAGATGCTCAAGTTGATCGAGCTGCATGACGCCTCGAACATCGCGGCCGTCATCGTCGAGCCAATGGCTGGCTCTGCCGGGGTGATCGTTCCACCGCAGGGTTATCTCAAGCGCCTGCGTGAAATCTGCGATCAGCACAACATCCTGCTGATCTTCGACGAAGTGATCACAGGCTTCGGTCGTACCGGTTCGATGTTTGGCGCTGAAAGCTTCGGCGTGACGCCGGACCTGATGTGCATCGCCAAGCAAGTCACCAACGGCGCCATTCCTATGGGTGCGGTGATTGCCAGCAGCGAGATCTATCAGACCTTCATGAATCAGCCTACCCCTGAATATGCGGTGGAATTCCCCCACGGCTACACCTATTCCGCGCACCCGGTGGCCTGTGCCGCCGGTATTGCTGCGCTGGATCTGCTGCAACGGGAAAACCTTGTGCAGCAAGCCGCCGAAGTTGCGCCGCATTTCGAAAGCGCGCTGCACGGTATCAAGGGCACGAAGAACGTCGTCGACATTCGTAACTATGGTCTGGCTGGCGCTATCCAGATCGCTCCACGTGATGGCGATGCCATCGTTCGCCCATTCGAAGCGGGCATGAAGCTCTGGAAAGCCGGTTTCTATGTGCGCTTTGGCGGCGACACCCTGCAGTTCGGCCCAACCTTCAATAGCAAGCCGCAGGACCTGGATCGTCTGTTCGATGCGGTTGGCGAAGCGCTGAACCAGATCGACTGATTAACCCTTCTATATAAGTGACAGGCGCGGATACGTCCGCGCCTGCTTTGGAGTCATTTCATGAGCACCATTCAACATTTTATCGATGGTCAGTTTGTTACCGACAGCGGCCGCACTGCCGACGTATTCAATCCATCGACCGGCCAGGCCATTCATAAAGTGCCTTTGGCCAGTCGCGAAACCGTGCAACAAGCGATCGACTCGGCCAAGGCTGCGTTCCCGGCATGGCGCAATACGCCTCCGGCCAAACGTGCCCAGGTCATGTTCCGTTTCAAGCAGTTGCTGGAGCAGAACGAAGGCCGTATCGCGCAGTTGATCAGCGAAGAACATGGCAAGACCCTGGAAGATGCGGCAGGTGAGTTGAAGCGCGGCATCGAGAACGTCGAATTTGCCTGCGCCGCACCTGAAATCCTCAAGGGTGAATACAGCCGCAATGTCGGGCCGAACATCGATGCCTGGTCTGACTTCCAGCCCTTGGGTGTAGTGGCCGGCATTACGCCGTTCAACTTCCCGGCCATGGTGCCGTTGTGGATGTATCCGCTGGCGATTGTTTGCGGCAACTGCTTCATTCTCAAACCATCAGAGCGCGATCCAAGCTCCACCTTGTTGATCGCCCAGTTGCTGCACGAAGCCGGTCTTCCTAAAGGGGTGCTCAATGTCGTGCACGGCGACAAGGCGGCAGTAGATGCGCTGATCGAAGCGCCGGAAGTCAAAGCGCTGAGTTTCGTAGGCTCTACGCCTATTGCCGAGTACATCTATAAAGAAGGCGCTGCACGTGGCAAGCGCGTTCAGGCATTGGGCGGGGCGAAGAACCATGCGGTGCTGATGCCGGATGCCGACCTCGACAACGCGGTCAGCGCATTGATGGGTGCGGCCTATGGTTCGTGTGGCGAACGCTGCATGGCCATCTCGGTCGCGGTCTGTGTGGGCGATCAGATTGCCGATGCATTAGTCGCCAAGCTGGTGCCGCAAATCACTTCGTTGAAAATTGGCGCGGGTACCACGTGCGGGCTGGACATGGGGCCTCTGGTGACTGGTCAGCATCGCGATAAAGTCAGTGGCTATATAGAAGACGGCGTTCAGGCGGGTGCGAAGCTGGTTGTCGATGGCCGTGGCTTGAGTGTTGCGGGCAATGAAGATGGCTTCTTCATGGGCGGCTGCCTGTTCGATCAGGTCACCCCTGAGATGCGCATCTATAAAGAAGAGATCTTCGGCCCGGTGCTGTGCATCGTGCGCGTCGATAGCCTTGAAGCGGCTATGCAGCTGATCAACGATCACGAATACGGCAATGGCACTTGCATCTTCACCCGTGACGGCGAAGCTGCCCGGTTGTTCTGTGATGAGATCGAAGTGGGTATGGTGGGCGTTAACGTGCCGCTGCCAGTGCCTGTTGCGTATCACAGCTTCGGCGGCTGGAAGCGTTCGCTGTTTGGCGATCTGCACGCCTACGGGCCGGACGGGGTGCGTTTCTATACGCGCCGTAAGGCAATTACTCAGCGTTGGCCGCAACGTGCAAGCCATGAAGCATCGCAATTCGCGTTTCCTAGCTTGTAAGTAGGTACTTATAAAAGGGGCGGGCCGTAAGGCTCGCCCCTTTGTTTTAGGGTGTTTCATGAAGATATGACAATTTAGTGAAATAAGGGGTTGACGCCTTCTCGAATCTCTCTATAATTCGCACCTCTTCTGGCGCAGGCAGAACGAAAAACTCCTTGATAATCAATGAGTTGGACGGTTCAGGTAGCGAAGAAGAGGCTTCGATGAAGTTGATCGAAAGCGGTGAAAAAGGTAGTTGACAGCAGGTTGTAACGCTGTAGAATTCGCCTCCCGCTAACGAGCAACGTGATGTTGATCGAAGCGCAAGTGGTTGAAGTTGATAAGGAAACTTGGAAAACTTCTTAAAATAACCGCTTGACAGATACAGAGGCTGCTGTAGAATGCGCGCCTCGGTTGAGACGAAAGAATCAACCAACCGCTCTTTAAC
>NZ_UUOC01000012.1 GCF_900590755.1 Pseudomonas viridiflava
AGCAAAACGCTCTTGCCCCACCACTCGGCACCTCGCCTAGGCTCGGTGTACCCGACCGCAGACCTTGAACCGTGGGCCGCCGCGAAGGGCCATCCCTGGCCCAGCGCGGCTAACCCGGCGTCCTGCCCCTTTTTTTAATCAAGAGCACCCCACGGTTCAAGGCCTACGTTCGGCCAGCGTGGTTTAACGGGGCGCCTAAGATCAAAAGCAGATCAAGATCAAAGGCGCGGATGTTGGGCGCTGCGTGGCTCAGGGTAGGAGCTGCCGAAGGCTGCGAAGGCGGCGGACGATTCGCAGCCTTCGGCAGCTCCTACAGAAAATTGTGCACACCATCGCTTCCTGTGGACAAATTCGATGGCGCAAGCGACCAATACGGCACGTCAGGCACATACAAAAAAACAGGTCGGCTTTCAGGCCGCCTCGTGCGCTTTTGATTGTGATTTTGATCTCGGGCGCCCCATCAAACCACGCTGGCCGTAATCCGATATTGATTCGGGGGGTGAACCGGCATGGATGCCGGTTTAGCCGCGCTGGGCCAGGGATGGCCCTTCGCGGCGGCCCCCCGAATCAATGTCGGATTACGGGTATGCCGAGCCTAGGCGAGGGACCGAGTGGTGGGGCAAGAGCGCTTTGGTTACTTTCGCGCTTTTCGAAAGTGACCCGCCGTAAGGGCGGAACCGTAATTTCAGCTCGCCGCGATAACGGATATGTACTCTGAATCTGTGCAGCGAAAGTCAGGGTTGTAGCTACTTCTCCTTCGGCACCCTAACCAACTGACTATTGGAATACAGGTCATGCCAGCCGCGCTTGCGTTTGTCATACAGCGCCCACAAAAAACCCAACCCCAGACACAGCCACGAAGCAATAGACACCATAAAGCGCAGCAGCGCCTGCATCAGGCTGATCCCGCTGCCATCGGCGTTCTGCACCCGGATGCCCCATACCTGCATGCCCAGGGTCTGCCCCGAGTGAGTCCAGAACTTGGCGAAGAAACCGAACAGCACCAGAAACAGAATCGCCGACAATAAAGGGTCGCCATCCAGCGATCCCGATTCCGACAACGCCTTGAGCCTGGCCTCGCCAATGAACGCCATCATCACCAGCTTATAAATGAAGGCCGTTACCAACAGCAGCGCGAAGCACAGCAGCGCGTCGTAGCAGATGGCAGCGAGACGGCGGCCCAGACTTGCAGCGGGAAAGTCACCTTGCGGACGAAGCATATGTCTGGACATGGCCTTATCTCGAAACCTTAAAAAAATCCATTTTACGGAATCGCACCCATAAAAAAGCCCCTGATATCAATATCAGGGGCTTTTCCTGTTCCAGGGCTTAGCCTTCAGCTTGAACATCGTCAGCCTGCATGCCTTTCTGGCCCTGCACTGCAACGAAGGTCACTTTCTGGCCTTCTTTGAGGCTTTTGAAGCCATTGCCTTGAATAGCGCGGAAGTGCACAAACAAGTCCGGACCGCTTTCTGGTGTGATAAAACCAAAACCTTTCTCGTCGTTAAACCACTTGACGGTACCGCTCTGACGTGTGGACATTTTCTTATTCCCTGGAACTTGAATTGATGACAGCCTCTTCCTTATGAAAGAGCGCTGGACTGGTTGCAGGAAACAGGAACGTAGAGCGGGTTGTAGCAACGACTAGAGCTACTGACCAGGTCCAGATTCAGCGACCCATGCAAACGCAGTTGGGAAACTCTACGCTAACTCTTGTTACAAAAACAACCCCCGCGCGAGGCCCGGCCACAGGCGGTTTTACCGTGGTTTTAAGAATATTTACTGCTGAGGTTTAATCGATAGTTTTTAACTTTTAAACGCACTGTTCGAGTGCGCCGCGTTGACGCTTATGCCGTTGTTTAGTGCGAATAGGGAGGGTTATAGACGCGGCCGGACAATAGATGTATCGGCCGCATTTTTTTGACACTGGTTATCAACCGCGGAAGTAACGTTGTGCCACAAAAGGCATTTTTGTAACCAGCATAGGGACCTTCTTGCCGCGTACTACTGCCCATACCGGGGTATCCAGTGCAGTAAAGGCGCTATCGACATAACCCATCGCCAGCGGGCCGCCCAGACTTGGACCAAAGCCGCCACTGCAAACAGTGCCGATAGAGTTGCCGTCGGCGTCGACGATGTCTGTGCCTTCGCGCACGGGTGTGCGTTCCTGTGGCAGCAGGCCGATGCGTTTACGGGCCGGAGCCGATTGCTGTTGCGCGAAAACCTGCTCGGCACCGGGGAAGCCGCCAGCACGTGGGCCATCGGCACGACGGACTTTCGAGATCGCCCACAGCAGGCTGGCTTCGATAGGCGTGGTTTCGGTGTTCATGTCGTGGCCATACAGGCACAGACCGGCTTCCAGACGCAGGGAATCCCGAGCGCCAAGGCCAATCGGTGCGACTTCCGGCTCAGCCAGCAGGCGACGCGCCAGGACTTCGGCCTGATCAGCCGGGACGGAAATTTCGTAGCCGTCTTCGCCGGTGTAGCCGGAGCGGCTGACGTAGCAGTCCACGCCTAGCAGCTTGACGCTGGCGAACTGCATGAAGGTCATTTTCGCGACTTCCGGCGCCAGGCGTGCCAGCACGGTTACCGCTTGTGGGCCTTGCAGGGCGAGCAGGGCGCGCTCTTCGAACAGAGGCTGGATTTCACAGTGACCACCCAGATGCTTTTGCAGGTGGGCCAGGTCTTCGTTCTTGCAGGCGGCGTTGACCACCAGCATCAGTTGATCGTCGCCCAGATTGGCAACCATCAGGTCGTCAAGGATGCCGCCGGTTTCGTTGGTGAACATCGCGTAGCGCTGCATGCCAACGGGCAGATCGATGATATCCACAGGCACTAACGCTTCCAGCGCCTGGGCCGCATCGGCACCGGTCAGACGAATCTGGCCCATGTGCGATACGTCAAACAGCCCGGCTTTTTCACGGGTGTGCAGGTGTTCTTTCATCACGCCAGCGGGGTATTGCACAGGCATGTCGTAGCCTGCGAAAGGCACCATCTTGGCGCCGAGTTCGCGATGCAGGGCGTGGAGCGGGGTGGTGAGCAGTTGTTCGGTGGTCATGGTTCAATCCTTTTGAAGAGGCGGATGAAGTCCCTGTAGGAGCTGCCGCAGGCTGCGAAAACCTGCGAAGCAGGTTCGGCCTCTTCGCAGCCTTCGGCAGCTCCTACAAGGGAGTTACATGGCGGATCAAGCCTCTTGATAGCTCTCGATGGACGGGCAGGCGCAGATCAGGTTGCGGTCGCCGAACACGTTGTCGACGCGACCTACCGGTGGCCAGTATTTGCCGTCGATCAACGATTCAACCGGATACACCGCTTGCTCACGGCTGTACGGGTGGGTCCACTCGCCGACGATTTCCGCCGCGGTGTGCGGGGCGTTTTTCAGCGGGTTGTCTTCCTTGTCCAGCGAACCGTTTTCAACCGCGCGGATTTCTTCGCGGATCTTGATCATGGCGTCGCAGAAGCGATCCAGCTCTTCTTTGGATTCGCTTTCGGTCGGCTCGATCATCAGGGTGCCAGCTACCGGGAACGACATGGTTGGCGCGTGGAAGCCGAAGTCGATCAGGCGCTTGGCCACGTCATCAACGCTGATGCCGCTGGTTTCTTTCAGCGGGCGCAGGTCGAGGATGCATTCGTGCGCCACCAGACCGCTGCTGCCGGTGTAGAGCACTGGGTAGTGTTCTTCCAGACGACGGGAGATGTAGTTGGCGTTGAGGATTGCCAGTTGCGAAGCGCGTTTGAGGCCTTCGCCGCCCATCATGCTGATGTACATCCAGGTGATTGGCAGGATGCTGGCGCTGCCGAACGGCGCTGCGCAGACCGCGCCTTCCTTGCGCTCCATCTTGGCGTGGCCCGGCAGGAACGGGGTCAGGTGCGACTTGACGCCAATCGGGCCAACGCCCGGGCCGCCACCGCCGTGTGGGATGCAGAAGGTCTTGTGCAGGTTCAAGTGCGAGACGTCGCCGCCGAACTTGCCCGGTGCGCAGAGGCCAACCATGGCGTTCATGTTGGCACCGTCGATGTAAACCTGGCCGCCGTTGTCGTGCACGATGGCGCAGATTTCGCGGATGCCTTCTTCGAACACGCCGTGGGTCGACGGGTAAGTGATCATGATCGCGGCGAGGTGATCGCGGTGTTCGATGGCCTTGGCGCGCAGGTCTTCGATGTCAACATTGCCACGAGCATCGCACGCAGTAACCACAACACGCATGCCCGCCATGTTGGCGGTGGCCGGGTTGGTGCCGTGGGCGGACGACGGGATCAGGCAGATGTCGCGGCGCTCGTCGCCGCGGCTCTGGTGATAGGCACGAATTGCCAGCAGACCTGCGTATTCGCCCTGCGAACCGGCGTTGGGTTGCAGGGAAATCGAGTCATAACCGGTAGCGGCGCAGAGCATCGCTTCCAGTTCGTCGGTCAGTTGCTGGTAGCCAGCGCTTTGTTCAGCCGGGGCGAACGGGTGCAGGTTGCCGAATTCAGCCCAGGTCACCGGGATCATTTCGCTGGCAGCGTTGAGCTTCATGGTGCACGAGCCCAGCGGGATCATGGTGCGGTCCAGTGCCAGGTCCTTGTCGGCCAGTTTGCGCAGGTAGCGCATCAGCTCGGTTTCCGAGTGATAGCGGTTGAACACCGGGTGGCTGAGGATCGCCGATTCGCGCAACAAAGCTTGCGGCAGACGGGACTCGACGCTTTGCGCCAGGGCTGCGAAGTCCGGCAGTTGCTGACCTTCACCAGCGAAGATCGCCCACAGGGTTTCAACTGAAGCCTGGGAGGTAGTTTCGTCGAAGGACAGGCCCAGACGTTCTGCGTCGATTTCACGCAGGTTGATCTGCTGGGCGCGTGCCTTGGCGTGCAGCGCTGCGGTGTCGGCGCCAGTCTTGAGGCTCAGGCTGTCGAAGAAATATTCCTGCTCGACGTTCAGCCCCAGCTGGCTCAGGCCCTTGGCGAAGATCGCGGTCAGTTGATGTGTGCGATTGGCAATCTGCGTCAGGCCACGCGGGCCGTGGTAAACGGCGTACATGCTGGCAATGTTGGCCAGCAGCACTTGGGCGGTGCAGATGTTGCTGGTGGCTTTCTCGCGACGGATATGTTGCTCGCGGGTCTGCATGGCCAGACGCAGCGCCTGTTTACCATGACGATCCACCGAAACACCGACCAGACGGCCCGGCATGTCGCGCTTGAACGCATCTTTAGTCGAGAAGTAAGCCGCGTGCGGGCCACCGAAACCCAGTGGTACGCCGAAACGCTGGGCGCTGCCGATGGCCACGTCGGCGCCGAACTCACCTGGCGGGGTCAGCAGGGTCAGGGCCAGAAGGTCAGCTGCAACCGCAACCAGTGCGTTGGCAGCGTGGAAGCGCTCGACCAGTTCGCGGTAGTCAAACAGGTCGCCATTGCTCGCCGGGTATTGCAGCAGCGCGCCGAAGAACGGGCTGACATCGGTCAGCTCTGCTTCGTCAGCCACCACAACGATGATCCCCAGTGGCTCAGCGCGGGTGCGCAGCACGTCCAGGGTTTGTGGGTGGCAATGGCTGGAAGCGAAGAACTGGTGGCTGCTCTTGTTCTTGCTCAGGCGTTTGCAGAAGGTCATGGCTTCGGCAGCGGCGGTGGCTTCATCGAGCAGCGAGGCGTTAGCGATCGGCAGGCCGGTCAGGTCGCTGATCAGGGTCTGGAAGTTCAGCAGCGATTCCAGACGGCCTTGGGAAATTTCTGGCTGGTAAGGCGTGTAAGCGGTGTACCAGGCCGGGTTTTCCAGGAGGTTGCGCAGGATCGGCGCTGGCGTGTGAGTGCCGTAGTAGCCCTGACCGATGTAGGTCTTGAACAGCTGGTTCTTGCCCGCGATGGCTTTGATCGAGGCCAGTGCATCAGCTTCGCTCAGGCCTGGTTCCATGCCCAGCACGCTGGTGCCTTTGATGCTTTCCGGGATGACGCTGGCGCTCAGCGCTTCCAGGGAATCGAAGCCCAGGGTGGCGAGCATGGCCTGTTCGTCAGCGGCGCGGGGGCCGATGTGACGGGCGATGAATTCGTTGTTGGTGCTCAATTCAATACGATCAGTCATGGTCTGCTCCTCAGGCTTCGGCGTTGGCTTTGATCAGGCGGTCGTAAGCGTCCTGATCCAGCAGGCCATCGATAGCGCTGGCATCTTGGGGAATAAAGCGGAAGAACCAGCCAGCGCCCAGGGCGTCTTCGTTGACCAGTTCAGGAGTGGCGTCCAGGGCCTGGTTGACTTCAACCACTTGGCCATCCAGAGGCATGTTGATGCTGCTGGCGGCTTTTACCGATTCCACCACAGAGGCCTCAGCGTGCTGAGCGTAGGTCTGCAGCTCAGGCAATTGCACGTAAACCACATCACCCAGGGACTCTTGCGCGTAAGGCGTGATGCCTACGGTGACACTGCCATCGGCTTCGGCACGCAGCCATTCGTGATCGACAGTGAATCGCAACTCGCTCATAAATACTCCTAAGGTGACTTACCGCTCGCGGCTGGCGCGTGCATATAGATGACAATCACTTAGCAAATATGCGGCCAATAATTTATTTATCTTGTAAATCAATGGCTTGTGAGTTCTGTGGCTGACCTTGTCGGACTGTTCTGTAGCGAAATCGATACAGCTTGTATCGCGTTACAAATTCTCGATGGATCAAAGCCTTGGCGGCCGTGGAGTTACGTATTCCGTAGTGAAATCGTTACGGTGTAGTGAATTCGATACACGCTCTGTAGGAGCTGCCGAAGGCTGCGAAATGCGGTGTGTCAGATTGACCGCCTTCGCAGCCTTCGGCAGCTCCTACAGGATTTAGGCACTGCTCTATCGCACCGCACTCACCCCATCCAGCGTCGAGAACGAGGTGTCCTTGGCGGTCAGCAGGAAGTCGCGCATGTACGGCGCGTCGAGCATGTCGGCGCGGACACCGGCATAGAGTGTAGCGAACAATCCTTTTTCGCCCAGGCGCTTGCCCTTCACGTAGCCCCGCGAGCTGTATTCGTGCAGCGCCCAATGGGGCATACCGCACACGCCACGGCCGCTGGCCACCAGTTGCATCATCATCACCGTCAGTTCTGAAGTCCGCACTTGAGCCGGTTCAATATCGGCGGGTTCGAGGAAACGGGTGAAGATGTCCAGCCGGTCGCGCTCAACCGGGTAGGTGATCAGGGTTTCCTTGATCAGATCCTCGGGCACGATGTACGGCTTGGCCGCCAGTGGATGCTGATTGGCAACTGCCAGCATCGCCTCATAAGTGAACAGCGGCACATAAGTAATGCCCACCAGCTCCAGCGGATCAGACGTCACCACCAGATCCAGATCACCACGCGCCAGGGCGGGCAGGGGCGCGAAGGCAAAGCCTGAGGCCAGATCCAGTTCGACCTCCGGCCAGGCATCGCGGAACTGGTCGATGGTCGGCATCAGCCACTGAAAGCAGCTGTGACATTCGATAGCCATGTGCAAGCGTCCGGCGGTCCCGCCTGCCAGACGAGCGATGTCCCGCTCGGCGCCGCGCAGTTGCGGTAATACGGCATCGGCCAGTTGCAGCAGACGCAAACCGGCGCTGGTGAAGCGCACCGGCTTGGTCTTGCGCACGAATAGCTGCATGCCCATGCGCTCTTCCAGCTCCTTGAACTGGTGGGACAGCGCCGATTGTGTCAGATGCAGGCGCTCCGCCGCTTCTACAAGGCTGTCGGCTTCACGCAGGGCGTGCAGGGTTTTCAGGTGGCGTATTTCCAGCACCTTGGGCGCTCCATGAATAGATTTTGTGATCAACACGAAAACAATGAGTTTGTCTCATGTTGCCTCGGCTGTCGACAATAGCGCCATCTTTTAGAGGGGACGCATCATGGCCTTGGCCCACAATCTTGGTTTTCCGCGCATCGGCGCTGATCGTGAATTGAAAAAAGCATTGGAAGCCTGCTGGAAGGGCGATCTGGATCAGGACGGCCTGCGTGAAGTCGGTCGCCAGCTGCGCGCCACTCATTGGCAACTGCAGAAAGATGCCGGTATCGACTTGCTGCCCGTGGGCGACTTCGCCTGGTATGACCAGGTGCTGAGCCATTCGCTGACGTTCGGCGTTATTCCCGAGCGCTTCAGCGGCACCCTCAATGCCCGCGGCCTGCCGACGCTGGATACGTTGTTCGCCATGGCGCGCGGTGCTGACTCTTGCTGCAACGGTGCCCACGGCAAAGAGCAATACGCTCAGGAATTGACCAAGTGGTTTGATACCAACTACCACTATCTGGTCCCGGAATTTACTCAGGATCAGCGCTTCCAGTTGAGCTGGGAGCAACTGTTCGAAGAGGTCGACGAAGCCCGTGCGCTGGGCCACAAGGTCAAGCCGGTGTTGATCGGCCCGCTGACTTATTTGTGGCTGGGCAAGGCCAAGGGCGACAGCTTCGACAAGCTCGACCTGCTGGAACGTTTGCTGCCGTTGTACGGGGAAATCCTCGGGCGGCTGGCGGGGCAGGGCGTGGAGTGGGTGCAGATCGACGAACCGATTCTGGGTCTGGATCTGCCACAGGACTGGAAGAACGCCTTCGAGCGCACCTACCACAGCCTGCAATATTCGCCGCTGAAAAAACTTGTTGCGACCTACTTCTCGGGCCTTGAAGACAACCTCGGGCTGGCGGTTTCCCTGCCGGTGGACGGGTTGCACATCGACCTGGTGCGCGCACCGGATCAACTGGCGGCGGTGCTGGATCGTCTGCCAACTTATAAAGTGCTGTCCCTGGGCGTGGTCAACGGCCGTAATGTCTGGCGTTGCGATCTGGAGCAGGCGCTGGATCAACTGCGTGAAGCCCAGCAGCGTTTTGGCGACAACCTTTGGGTCGCCGGTTCCTGCTCGCTGTTGCACAGCCCGGTTGATCTGGGCCGTGAAGACCAACTCGACGCCGAGTTGAAAAGCTGGCTGGCCTTTGCGGTGCAGAAATGCGCGGAAATCTCGCTGCTGAGCACCGCCCTCAATGAGCCCGCCCTTAATGAAACCAGCAGCGCCCTGGTGCAAAGCGCTTTGAGCGCCAGCCGCGCTGTGCAGCTCAGTCGTCAGCAGTCGACGCGGATTCATCAGCCTGAGGTGCAGGCACGTCTGGCGGCCATCACAGCGCAAGACAGCCAGCGTCAGTCGGCGTTTGCCCAGCGTATCGAACAGCAGCGGTTGCGCCTGAATTTGCCGGCGTTTCCGACAACTACCATTGGCTCTTTCCCACAGACGGCGTCGATTCGTCTGGCCCGTCAGTCCTTCAAGCAGGGCAAGTTGTCGGCCAACGATTATCACGACGCCATGCGCCATGAAATCCGCCATGCGGTTCAGGTTCAGGAGCAACTGGGGCTGGACGTACTGGTGCATGGCGAGGCGGAGCGTAACGACATGGTTGAGTACTTCGCCGAGCAGCTGGATGGTTATGCGTTTACCCGCTTTGGCTGGGTACAGAGTTATGGTTCCCGCTGTGTGAAACCGGCGGTGATCTTCGGCGACCTGAGCCGCCCGCACGCCATGACTGTGGACTGGATCAGCTATGCGCAAAGCCTCACCGACAAGCTGATGAAGGGCATGCTGACCGGCCCGGTGACCATGCTGATGTGGTCGTTCCCCCGGGATGATATTTCCCGCAAGGCCCAGGCGCAGCAACTGGCGCTGGCGATTCGTGATGAGGTGGTGGACCTGGAGCGCGCCGGGATCAGGATCGTGCAGATCGACGAAGCGGCGTTCCGTGAAGGCTTGCCCCTGCGTCGTGCGCAATGGCAGGAGTATCTGGACTGGGCGGTAGAAGCCTTCCGCCTGTGCGCCTCGGGCGTGCGGGATGAAACACAGATCCACACTCACATGTGCTACAGCGAATTCAACGATGTGATCGAGTCCATCGCGGCCATGGATGCGGATGTGATCACCATCGAGACTTCGCGTTCGGACATGGAATTACTGGAAGCTTTCAAGGCGTTCGATTATCCGAATGACATTGGCCCCGGCGTCTACGACATCCATTCGCCACGAGTGCCGGCCACTGAAGAGATGGTCCGCTTGATGACCAAGGCCGTGCAGCATGTCCCCGCCGAGCGTCTGTGGGTCAACCCCGACTGCGGCCTGAAAACCCGCGCCTGGCCAGAGACTGAAGCGGCGTTGGTGAATATGGTGGCGGCGGCACGGCGACTTCGTAGCCAGTTGGCCTGATGCAGAGCCCTGTAGGAGCTGCCGAAGGCTGCGAATGCAGTGTTTCAGAAAGATCGCTTTCGCAGCCTTCGGCAGCTCCTACAGAAAGTATAAATAAGACCACTCAGCCCCCTTCATCAAACTGTCACGCAACTGTGGCAGCGCGCTTGGCAAAACTTCATCACACTCGTTGCCTACTGGGGATTTGTTTGTTGGTGTTTTGCTATGCGCGTTTTTCTTTTTCTGGCCGCTCTTTTGTGCGGCCTGCCGTCGTTCGCGGCTTCTCGATGTGACGTCAACGTCCCTGTGCAAATGGCTCAGCTTCATGAGGTGCGCCTGGCGTATCAGAGCATCGGCAATGAAAGCGACCCTGCGTTGTTGCTGGTCATGGGCCTGGGCGGTCAGTTGATCCACTGGCCGGACGAAGTGGTCGCCGCACTGTGTCAGCAGGGGTATCGGGTCATTCGTTACGACAACCGCGATGTCGGCCTCTCAACCTGGAACAGCCCGCCCGCCAACCCCAACCTCACTTATGAAGTGCTGCGTTATAAGCTCGGTCTGGATGTTTCAGCCCCGTATTCGTTGACCGACATGGCCGACGACGCGCTGGGTTTGATGGACGCTTTGAATGTTCAGCAATTTCATGTGCTGGGCGCCAGCATGGGCGGCATGATTGCTCAGCACCTGGCCGATATCGCACCGCAGCGGATCGAAAGCCTGACCCTGATCATGACCAGTTCTGGCGCTCAGGGGTTGCCGATGCCTAACCCGGCCTTGATGCAATTGCTGGCCGAGCGCGGCGCCCCGAACCGGGAAGCGGCCCTTGAACAACAGGCCGATTTGCTCGCGGCACTGGGTAGCCCGACCATAAAGGATGACCGTGCGGCGTTGCTGGAACAGGCAGCGGCGTCTTATGACCGAGCGTTCAACCCAGAAGGCGTGAAGCGCCAGATCCTGGCGATTCTGGCCGAGCCGAGCCGGGTGGAACTGCTCAACCGTTTGCGTCTGCCGGTACTGGTGGTGCACGGCACGGCAGACCCGCTGTTGCCGGTGATGCATGGCGTACACGTCGCGGCGCATATTCAGGGGAGCCAGCTGCGCTTGATTCCTGGCCTGGCGCATCGTTTTCAGGAAGCCTTCAAAGCGCCGCTGTTGGGCGCCGTGCTGCCTTACCTCAAAGCCCAGCACGAAGACGGCCGACATATGGCGCAGCTTTGAACATACAGGTGACTTAGGCGTATCGTGGTGGCTTTCTTTATCCGAGTGAGCCTGCCATGAGCACACCTTTGAAAATCGATTTTGTCTCCGACGTCTCCTGCCCCTGGTGCGTAGTGGGGCTTCGCGCCTTGAACGAAGCGCTGGCCGAACTGGGCGATGAAGTGCGCACGCAGATTCATTTCCAGCCTTTCGAACTGAACCCGAACATGCCCGCTGAAGGGCAGGACCTGAACGAGCACATCTTCGAAAAGTACGGCTCGACCCCGGAGCAGTTCGAGGCTAATCGCGAGAATATCCGCCAACGCGGCGCTGAGCTGGGCTTCACCTTTTCCCAGGGCGATCGTCGTATCTACAACACCTTCGATGCTCATCGGTTACTGCATTGGGCTGAGCTGGAAGGTAAGCAGCAGGCGCTGAAAGAGGCGTTGTTCGCGGCTTATTTCACTGAACTGGCGGACCCTTCCAGCCATCGCGTGCTGGCGGACGTGGCGCAGAAAGTGGGCCTGGATCGCATGCGTGCAGAAGCGATTCTGAGCAGCAATGAATTTGCCGCAGAGGTGCGTGAGCAAGAGCAGCTTTGGGTTTCCCGTGGCGTCAGCTCGGTGCCGACTATCGTCTTCAACGATCAATACGCCGTATCCGGCGGCCAGCCGGTTGAGGTGTTCGTGGGGGCGATTCGGCAGATATTGGCTGAACAGAAGTAACTGTTTTCTGTAGGAGCTGCCGAAGGCTGCGAACCGCAGTGTGTCAGGCCGATCGCATTCGCAGCCCTCGTAACCTCGGTCAGCTCCTACAGGGTTGCATCAACCGTGGAATCTACAGGATCGTGGTCTTCAGGTCGTCCAGTGAACGGCCTTTGCCAACGATGTAATGGGCGATCAGCGCAAAGGTCGGAAACAGCGGAACCAGACCTGCGATGTAGTAGTTTTTGGTCTTGGCCAGCGCGGCGAGGATGACCACGACGGCAGCGCCGATAAGGGCTTTGAAAAGCAACTCCACAGAGTCCCCTTTCTAAATTTGAAATACTAATTAACTGTAGGAGTGAGCTTGCTCGCGATGGCGGTGTGTCAGGCCGCGGCGATGTTGACTGACACATCGCCATCGCGAGCAAGCTCACTCCTACAGGTCCGGTCGGCAGTGAGCCCGGCGAAATGGTCGGTTAAACCTCACCCCAACCCATACTTTTTGACCTTATCGAACAACGTGGTCTTGGCCATGCCCAGTTCCTGGCTGGCCTGGCTGAGGTTGCCGCCGCTGCGTTGCAGGGCTTCGCTAAGCAGGTTTTTTTCGAACGCTTCGACGGCTTCGGCAAAGCCCAGGCTTTGGGCTTCAACCTGGGTGTTGGGTTTCTTGAAGGCCGGCAGGCCCAGGGCGAAACGTTCGGCGACGTTGCGCAGTTCGCGCACGTTGCCCGGCCAGTCGTGGCTCATCAGGCTGGACAGGGTTTGCGGGTCCAGTTGCGGCGCCTCGCGATCAAAACGCAGGGAAGACAGCTGCAGGAAGTGTTCGAACAATTGCAGAATGTCTTCGCGACGCTCCCGCAATGGCGGCAGTTCCAGGGTCACGACGTTCAGGCGGTAATACAGGTCGCTGCGGAATTGCCCGGCTTTGCTCTGTTCGTCCAGATCGGATTTGGTCGCGGCGATGACCCGGCAATCCACCTCGACGCTCTGGTTCGAGCCCAGCCGTTCCAGGGTGCGTTCCTGCAGCACCCGCAACAGTTTGATTTGCAGACTGATGGGCATGCTTTCAACTTCATCGAGGAACAGCGTGCCGTTGTGGGCGTGCTCGATCTTGCCGATGCGGCGCTTGCCTGCGCCGGTAAAGGCATTGGATTCGTGGCCGAAAATCTCGGTTTCAAACAGGGTTTCCGGTAGCCCGCCACAGTTCAGGGCCACGAACTGCTGGGCGTGGCGGCGGCTGAAATCATGCAGGCAGCGGGCGACCAGTTCCTTGCCGGTGCCGGTTTCGCCTTCGATCAGCACGTTGGCGGAGGTGTCGGCGACGTTGGCGATCAAGGCGCGCAGGTTCTGCATGGCAGGGGAGCGGCCGATGATCTTGCCTTCAAGCGAATTGCGTTCCGCCAGTTGCTTGCGCAGCGACCAGACTTCCCGGGCCAGACCCCGTTGCTCAAGGGCGCGGCGGGCGACTTCCACCAGGCGTTCCGGGGAGAAGGGTTTTTCCATGAAGTCATAGGCGCCATCACGCATGGCACTGACCGCCATGGAGATGTCGCCGTGGCCGGTGATCAGCACCACCGGCAGGCTGGCGTCCCGTGCTTTCAAGCGGCTCAGCAACTCAAGCCCGTCGATGCCCGGCAGGCGGATGTCGCTGATCACGATCCCGGCAAAGTTATCGCCGATCCGCGCCAGTGCTTCTTCGGCACTGCCCACGCCTTCGCTGGGGATGTCCTCCAGCGCCAGGGCCTGTTGGCAGCCGAGCAAGACATGGGGGTCGTCTTCGACGATGAGTACGGTCAGGTCAGTGGTCATTTGAAGGTCTCATCAGGCGCGACGAAAATTTTTGATTGGAAATCGATCCTGCTCTCATGTGGGACCTGCTTTAGCCGGGAAGAGGCCGGTACATTCTCAACATAGGCGTCGTCAGAAATGCCGCCTTCCCGGCTAAAGCCGGTCCCACTGGAAATGTGAATTTCCCCCGGATCTGCGGCGATCATCCCGCCACCACCGGCAAGCACAACACAAACTGCGTCCCGCCGCTGTCCGGGTGTTCAACGCTCAGGCTGCCGCCGGTGGCGGCGGCGAGGCTGGCGGAGAGGGTCAGGCCCAGCCCCAGGCCTTGCTCGCCGGGTTTGGTGGTGAAGAAAGGTTCGAACAGATGCTTGCGCGCTTCGTCGTCGATGCCGTGGCCGTTGTCGCGCACCAGCAGGCGATAGCGATCTTCGAACAGCGCGCCTTCCAGCCAAAGCTCAGGCAGCGGCTGCGCATGCATCGCGTCCAGAGCGTTGCCGATCAGGTTGACCAGAATCTGCTCCAGCCGGGTCTGGTCGATCATCAGTTCGGCGTCAACGAAGTCCTGATGCAAGGTGAGGGAAAAGTTTTCCAGCCGCCCAGCCAGTAACTGCAAGGCTGCATCCACTGCTTTGCTCAATTTGGCCTGGCCCTTGTCATCACCGCGTCGGGCGAAGGCCCGCAGGCTGGCGGTGATACGGCCCATGCGATCAACCAGGTCGTTGATGGTGCGCAGGTTAGTGCTGGCAGTTTCCAATGCGCCACGTTCGAGGAAGCGTACGGTGTTGCCGGATAGCGTGCGCAGCGCCGCTAACGGCTGGTTCAGTTCGTGAGCAATGCTCGTAGACATCTGCCCGATAGCCGCCAGTTTGCCCGCTTGCACCAACTCATCCTGGGCTTTGCGCAGGGTGTCTTCGGCTTGCCTGCGCTCACGAATCTGGCCTTTGAGGCGCTCGTTGCTGGCGCGCAGGTGCTCGGTGCGCTCGGCGATCTTGCGTTCGAGTTCGTCATTGGCTGCCTGCAATGCTTCGCGAGCCGCCAACCGTGTGGAAAGCACCTTGCGACGCTCATTCCAGGCAATCAACAGGAACGCCACCAAAGCACAGGCCACTGCCACCAGCATGCCCTGGCTGCCAGCTTCCCGGCGCAGGTCTTCCAGCGGGGTGAGCAGGGTCAGGTGCCAGGGCGTGTCGCTCAATTGCCGTGTCTGGGCCAGATAGCTGACTTGCTTGTGTTCGTGGTCGACGCTGACGTTGGCCGGGAAGGTGAGTTTCTCCACACCTTCGGACAGCAGCTCACGCTCCAGCGGCACCAGCTCGTTGAGCGGCCACCAGTAATATTGCAGGCTGCGGGCCAGGCGCTCCTTGATTTCCGGAGTCAGCGGGCGCACTGACTTCAGGCGGCGAGCCGGGTCGCTGGACAGAATAATGATGCCGTTCTCGTCACTGACGAAGGCTTCCAGCCGCGCCCGTTGCCAGCGTTGTTCAAGCGCCTCGAGCTGAACCTTGATCACGGCGACGCCGACGATCTTGCCTTTCTCTTCCAGCCCGTGGGCCAGGTAATAACCGGGTTCGCCGGTAGTGCTGCCAATTCCATAAAAACGCCCCGGCTGACCGCGCACGGCATCCTGGAAATAGGCGCGGAATGACAGATCTTCGCCCAGATAACTGTCGGCATCGCGCCAGTTGCTGGTGGCCAGTACCCGGCCGGTGGTGTCGAGCACGTAGATGGCCCGGCTGCGGCTGCGGCGGTTCAAGCCTTCAAGGTAATCGTTGACCTCGCCGCGCAACTCTGGGGTCGGGTCGTTGAGCAGCGCTGAAACACTGGACTCCAGTTCCAGCACGCTAGGCAGATAGGTGTATTTGTTGATTTCGCTTTCGAGGGTGCGGGCGTGCAGTTCAAGCTGGCGTTCGCCGCTCTCGCTCAGGGTTTTGATGCCGTTGTGTTCACTGAACAGATAGGCGATGTAGCCCAGGCCGAACATCAGCAGCATGATCAGCGGGGGCAGAAACAGGTGGCGAATCAGACGGGGTTTCACGGCGAGTGATGGCGGCGCGGCGCGATAGAGATTGGGGTCGCATTTCATCACAGTCGTCCTGAGCCGAACAGCGGCCAGATTCCATCAAGAACCAGGCCGCTGTCAGGTATTGCTTAGTGCTGAAGAATCTTGGCCAGGAACTGCTGGGCGCGTTCGGAACGCGCGCTGACATCACCAAAGAACTCTTCTTTTTCGCAGTCTTCAACGATCTGACCCTGATCCATGAAGATCACGCGGTTCGCCACTTTGCGGGCGAAGCCCATTTCGTGGGTTACGCACATCATGGTCATGCCTTCGTGGGCCAGTTGCACCATCACGTCGAGCACTTCGTTGACCATTTCCGGGTCAAGGGCCGAGGTCGGTTCGTCGAACAGCATGACGATCGGGTCCATGGCCAACGCACGGGCAATCGCCACACGCTGTTGCTGACCACCTGAAAGCTGGCCCGGATGCTTGTTGGCGTGGGCGGACAACCCGACGCGGTCCAGCAGCTTCAGACCTTTTTCAGTGGCTTCGGCCTTGCTGCGGCCGAGGACTTTGATCTGCGCGATGGTCAGGTTTTCGACGATGGTCAGGTGCGGGAACAGCTCGAAATGCTGGAACACCATGCCCACCCGCGAACGCAACTGCGGCAGGTTGGTTTTCGGATTGGCAATCGAGGTGCCATCAACGGTGATGTCGCCTTTCTGGAACGGTTCCAGGGCGTTCACGCATTTGATCAAGGTCGATTTGCCCGAGCCGGACGGCCCGCAAACCACCACCACTTCACCCTTTTTGACTTCGGTGCTGCAATCAGTCAGTACCTGGAAGTCGCCATACCACTTGTTAACGTTTTTTATGGAAATCATACGGCGAACCTTTTTTGCAGACGCTTCACCAGCACCGAGGCGGCAAAGCTGATCGTGAAGTACACCAGACCGGCGATGATCAGGAACTCATTGGCGCGGCCAATGATGTCGCCGCTGGCCCGGGAAGCATTGAGGAAGTCCACAAGGCCAACGGTGTAAACCAGCGAGGTGTCCTGAAACAGAATGATGCTCTGCTGCAGCAATAGCGGGGTCATCTTGCGAAAGGCCTGGGGCAGGATGATCAGACGCATCATTTGTCCGTAGGTCATGCCCAGTGCCTGGGCTGCGCCCATCTGGCCCTTGGAAATCGACTGCACACCGGCACGGACGATTTCGCAGAAGTAGGCCGCCTCGAACATCATGAAAGCCACAACGCAGGAGGTGAACGCGCCGATGGGCGTGTCTTCGCCAGTGATCCAGCGCAGCACGAACGGCACCGCCAGGTAGAACCAGGTGATGACCAGCAGCAACGGAATGGAGCGGAAGTAGTTGACGTAAGCGCCGGCGATATTCGACAGCAGCTTGCTCGACGACAAACGCATCAACGCCAGGATAGTGCCGAGCACCAGACCGCCGACGATGCCCATAGCCATCAACTGCAAGGTCATGACCATGCCGTTCCACATGCCGGGAATGGCTTGGCTGATTCCGGAAAAGTCCATTATTTGCCCCCCACGGAAATCAGGCCGGGCACCGCGACTTTCTTCTCGATCAAGCGCATCAGCAACATCAGGCTCATGTTCAGGGTGAAGTAAATCAGCGTCGCCAGGGTGAAGGCCTCAAACAGGTTCGCGGAAAACTCGGCGGTCTGTTTGGTCTGCGCCAGCAACTCCATCAGGCCGATCAACGAAGCCACCGACGAGTTCTTGAACACGTTGAGGAATTCGGAGGTGAGCGGCGGAATGATGATCCGGTAAGCCTGGGGCAGCAGCACATTCCAGTAGATCTGCGACAGGCTGAAACCCATGGCGCGTGCGGCGGATTCCTGACCACGAGGCAGCGCCTGAATACCGGTGCGCACTTGTTCGCAAACCCGTGCGGCGGTGAACAGACCCAGGCAGACAATCACGCTGAGAAACGCGGATGTCGTCGGGTTCAGGTCTTGCTTGTACCACTCCTGCATCCCTTCAGGCAGTAGATCCGGCACCAGGAAGTACCAGATAAACAGCTGTACCAGCAGTGGCACATTACGAAAGATTTCCACGTAAACCGTGGCGATGCCCGCTACCAGACGATTCGGTACGGTGCGCATGACACCCAGTACCGAGCCCAGCAGCAAAGCGATGATCCAGGCGACGACAGCAATGGCGATAGTCCAGCCCAGACCTGAGATGAACCAGTCCAGATAGGTTTCGCTGCCAACGCCGGTGGACTTGAAGAAAACACCCCAGTCCCAGTTGTAATTCATCAGGGTCTCCCCTCTGATCGATGCAGATGCAAGCACGGCATCCTGAAACAGCCTTGGGCTGTCTCAGGAGTAACTTTTTTATCGGGCGATTAAGCCTTTTTGTCGTCAGCCGCTTTGTCGGTCGGGTTGCTGATCAGCTCTTTGACCTTGTCGCTCATCGGGAACATAAGATTCAGGCCTTTTGGCGGGATCGGCTGTTCGAACCACTTGCTGTAGATCTTGTTGATGTCGCCGGATTTGTAGGTCGCAACGATGGCGTCATCCACTGCTTTCTTGAACGGCTCGTCGCCTTTGCGCACCATGCAACCGTAGATTTCATACGACTGTGGAGTGCCGGTCACAGCCCAATCGGTCGGTTTCTTAGCCTTGGCCATTTCACCGGCCAGCAAGGCGTCGTCCATCATGAACGCTACAGCGCGGCCCGATTCCAGCATCTGGAAGGATTCGCCGTGGTCCTTGGCGGAGATCACGTTCATGCCCATCTGCTTGTCGGCGTTCATCGCCTTGAGGATGCGCTCGGACGTGGTGCCTGCGGTGGTCACGACGTTCTTGCCTTTCAGGTCGTCGAAATCCTTGTACGAGGAGTCGGCCTTGGACAGCAGGCGGGTACCGATTTCGAAGATGCCGACCGAGAAGTCGACTTGCTGCTGGCGCTCAACGTTGTTGGTGGTCGAGCCACATTCAACGTCAACGGTGCCGTTCTGTACCAGCGGGATACGGGTTTGCGAGGTAACCAGGTTGTACTTGACCTTCAGGTCCGGCATGTCCAGGTCTTTCTTGATGGCTTCCACGATTTTCAGCTGGATATCGTGGGAGTAGCCAACCGGCACGCCGGAAGCATCAGCGATATAGGAGAAAGGAATCGAAGCATCGCGGTGCCCGAGGGTGATGGTGCCGGACTCTTTGATTTTCTTCAGTGTGCCGGTCAATTCGGCGGCGAAAACTGGAGAGCTGATCAGAGCAGCAGCAATGGCTGCGCCCAGAAGATGGGGAACGATGCGCATCAAAATATCCTCGGATTTGTTTTTCTTATGGGACCTGAATAATAGGGTCCGCCTGTCAAGGCGAAGGCTTCAGCAGCGGCCATCAGACAAAGGCTACGTAGAAAGCGATCGACATAAAGTGTAGAGCAGGAGGCGTGCCAACGCGGCTTGGTCTGATTAACTTGCTGATTTATATGGGATTTAATTTTTTAGGCGGGCGAGCGGGGAGGTTGGGCGTCCGGGATGCCGAACTAAAGGGGAGGGGGTGTTCGGGAATCCGAATGGGGATGGTAGTCCTGTAGGAGCTGCCGAAGGCTGCGAAAGCGGTGGATCAGATGGACCGCTTTCGCAGCCTTCGGCAGCTCCTACAGTTCTGTGTTTTTTCAGGAACAGCTCGAACGTGTTGGCGAGGGCGGTCTGCAGGGCGACATCTATCTATCAGCAGTACAGACGCCTCGCGAACAAGTTCGCTCCTACAGTTCTGTGTTTTTTCAGGAACAGCTCGAACGTGTTGGCGAGGGCGGTCTGCAGGGCGACATCTATCTATCAGCAGTACAGACGCCTCGCGAACAAGGTGGAGCGCCACCCTGGTCGCTCCTACAGGGTCAGGTTGCAGATCACGCTGCCGCAAACGCACCTTTATTGCGGGCCACGGTGTCGAGGTATTGCTGAACACCAGCACGTTCTTCGGCGGTCATGAACAGGCCGATTTTGCTGCGGCGCCACAGGATGTCGTCTGCCGCCGTCGCCCACTCGGTGCTGCACAGGTAATCGACTTCGCGGGTGTACAGGCCAGCGCCGAGGTGGTCGCCCATGTCGGCAAGGCTTTGCACGCCGTCCAGCAGACGCCAGCTGCGGCTGCCATAGGTACGCGACCAGCGTTGCGCGATTTCAGCAGGCAGCCAGGCGAAGCGTTTGATCAGCTCGGCGCTCAACTCGGCCGGCGTCGTCATGTCTTCGCCACCCGGCAGGCTGGCTTTGGCAGTCCAGCTTGGCTTCATGTGCTTGAAGAATGGCGCGAGCTGCGCCATGGCCGATTCCGCCAACTTGCGATAGGTGGTCAGCTTGCCGCCGAATACCGACAGGATCGGTGCTTCTTCAGCGCTGCCCGACAACGACAGGGTGTAGTCCCGGGTGATGGCCGACGGGTTATCGGATTCGTCATTGCACAGCGGACGCACACCCGAGTACGTGTTGAGCACGTCATCGCGGCTTAGCTGCTTCTTGAAGTGGTCATTGGCCACTTTCAGCATGTAGTCCATCTCACCGTCGGTGATTTCCACCTTGCTCGGGTCGCCCTGATACTCGCGGTCGGTTGTGCCGATGATGGTGAAGCGCTCCAGGTACGGAATCGCAAACACGATGCGCTGATCTTCGTTCTGCAGGATGAATGCGTTTTCGCCTTCGTACAGTTTCGGCACGATCAGGTGGCTGCCCTGAATCAGGCGAATGCCGTAAGGAGATTCCAGCTTCAGGTCGTCACGAATGAACTTGGCCACCCACGGACCAGCTGCGTTGACCAGCGCCTTGGCACGGATCGAAAACAGCGTGCCGTCAGCGCGCTCCATATGCAAATGCCACAGACCTGCGCTGCGACGAGCATTCAGGCAGCGAGTCTGGGTGTGAATGTGCGCGCCATTTTCACGGGCGGCCATGGCGTTGAGCACCACAAGACGGGCGTCATCGACCCAGCAATCGGAATATTCGAAACCGCGGGTGATGTTCGATTTCAGCGGGCTGTCACTGCCGAACCGCAGATTTTTCGAACCCGGCAGCTTTTCACGCTTGCCCAGGTGGTCATAGAGGAACAGACCGGCACGAATCATCCATGCCGGACGCAGATGCGGGCGGTGCGGCAAGACAAAACGCATGGGTTTGACAATGTGTGGCGCTTTGGCAAGCAGCACTTCGCGCTCGGCCAAGGCTTCGCGTACCAGACGGAATTCGTAATGTTCGAGGTAACGCAGACCACCATGGATCAGCTTGCTACTGGCCGATGAGGTGTGGCTGGCAAGGTCGTCTTTTTCGCAAAGGAACACGGACAAACCACGGCCGGAGGCGTCTGCTGCAATCCCGACTCCATTGATACCGCCACCAATGACGGCGATGTCGTAGACCTCGGAGAGTGGTGGCGTTGGCAAGGTGGAATGGGGCATCGGAGAGCCTCCTGAGTTTATCGTTCGAACATTGAATTCGAACATTTATGTTCATTTCCGAAAATCATAGCTCAATAGTGAAGGGTCTTCCAGTCGGTATTTATTGAAAATACTGATTGGAAGGGTGGGAATGAACAAAAGTGAACATCGAAGGAGCGCAGGCGTGCGAAATTGTAGGAGCTGCCGAAGGCTGCGAACGGCGGTATATCAGAAGCGACCCTGTTCGCAGCCTTCGGCAGCTCCTACAGGGGGCAAAGAAAGGCTAAACCACCTCTAACCGAATCTTGTTCTGCGTCAGCAGTTGCATCAGCGCTGGCACCGGGGGCTGGTCGGTGACCAGGCAATCGATCAGGCTGATCGAGCCCAGGCGGACCATTGCGTTGCGGCCGAATTTGCTGGAGTCCGCCGCCAGAATCACTTGCCGGGCATTGGCGATGATCGCTTGGGAGACGCGCACTTCCTGATAATCGAAATCCAGCAGACTGCCGTCTTCGTCAATACCGCTGATGCCTACCAAAGCGAAGTCGACCTTGAACTGATTGATGAAATCGACGCTGGCCTGACCCACCACGCCACCATCACGGCGTACGTTGCCGCCAGCGAGCAGGACTTCGAAGTCATCCTTGGCGCTCAGAATCGACGCCACATGCAGGTTGTTGGTGATGATTTTCAGGTTGTTGTGGTTGAGCAGGGCGCGGGCGATGGATTCGGTGGTGGTGCCGATATTGATGAACAGCGAGGCATGGTCAGGGATCTGCGCAGCGATGGCTTCGGCAATTCGCTGTTTTTCATCGCGCATCTGATCCGCACGCATGGCGTAGGCGGTGTTTTCGATGCTCGAATCATAGGCTGCGCCGCCGTGGTAGCGGCGCAACAGGTTCGATTCCGCGAGCTGATTGATATCCCGGCGGATGGTTTGCGGGGTCACGACGAACAACGTGGCCATCTCCTCGATGCTCACATAGCCGCGTTCGCGGACCAGTTCGAGGATCTGCTGTTGACGGGGTGGCAGGTTCATTGTTGTGAGTGTCCTTCAGGCCGCCAAATGGCGACCATGATGCCGCAGGCCTTTCGGCCTGTCAGCCGGAAACTCAATACCACTGATCCTGCAGCCCCTCCATAAACGGCCGATTAGTCGTTGTTTTCGTGCGGTTCCCAGTCACGGGTACGCGAGACGGCCTTCTGCCAGCCAGCGTAGAGCTTTTCTTTCTCTTCTTCGGCACATTGCGGTTCGAATTCGCGCTCAATGACTGCCTTGTTTTTCAGCTCGTCCAGGCTGCTCCAGAAGCCAATGGCCAAGCCCGCCAGGTAAGCGGCACCCAAGGCGGTGGTTTCGCGCATTTTCGGGCGCTCGACCGTTGTGCCCAGAATGTCGGCCTGGAACTGCATCAGGAAGTTGTTGGCCACCGCGCCGCCATCGACCCGCAGGGATTTCAGGCGTTCGCCGGAGTCCTGTTGCATGGCGTCGAGTACGTCGCGGGTCTGATAGGCGATGGATTCCAGGGCGGCACGGATGATGTGATCGACTTTCACGCCACGGGTCAGGCCGAACAACGCGCCACGGGCATACGGGTCCCAATACGGAGCGCCTAGACCAGTGAACGCAGGCACCAGGTACACGCCATTGCTGTCCTTCACCTTGCCTGCGAAATACTCGGTGTCCACAGCGTCGGTGATGATTTTCAGTTCATCGCGCAGCCACTGTACGGTGGAGCCGCCATTGAAGACTGCGCCTTCCAGGGCATAGGCCACTTCGCCACGTGGGCCGCAACCGATGGTGGTCAACATGCCGTGGGCGGACTTGACGGCTTTTTTGCCGGTATTCATCAGCAGGAAGCAGCCGGTGCCATAGGTATTTTTAGCCTGACCTGGCTCGACACACATCTGCCCGAACAGCGCAGCCTGTTGGTCGCCCGCAATGCCTGCGATTGGGATGCCGCTTTTACTTTCGCCATAGACCTCGGAAGAGCTTTTCACTTCCGGCAGCATCTCGCGTGGGATATCCAGCACATCGAGCATGCGCTGATCCCATTCCAGGGTATGGATATTGAACAGCATGGTCCGCGAGGCGTTGGTGTAATCGGTAACGTGAACTTTGCCGCCGGTGAATTTCCAGATCAGCCAGCTATCGATGGTGCCGAACATCAGCTCGCCATTGCGGGCGCGTTCGCGGCTGCCTTCGACGTTGTCGAGGATCCACTTGACCTTGGTGCCGGAGAAGTACGGGTCGATGACCAGCCCGGTGGTGTCCTTGATGTACTCCTCCATCCCGTCGCGCTTGAGCTGCTGGCAGATTTCGGTGCTGCGGCGGCACTGCCAGACGATGGCGTTGTAGATCGGACGGCCTGTGTCCTTTTCCCAGATCACCGTGGTTTCACGCTGGTTGGTGATGCCAATGGCGGCGATCTGATTGTGATGCAGATCAGCCTGAGCCAGGGCTTTGGTCATGCACGCGGTCTGTGTGGCGAAGATTTCCATCGGGTCATGTTCGACCCAGCCTGGCTGCGGGTAATGCTGAACGAATTCACTTTGCGCGGTACTCACCACATTGGCGTCGCGGTCAAAGATGATTGCACGAGAGCTGGTCGTACCCTGATCGAGGGCAATGATGTAGTTCTTGTTCTGAGTGTCAGTCATGTCGATTGCCTTGTGCTTGGGTGAAGTTTGCTTTTCTGTTTTGAAACCGAACCAGCGACATTCAGGATGAAGCCGAGACTTTTCCGGTCGCTGCGTCGGTGTTGGTCTCTTCGTCAACAGCGGCTTGCGGCAGGTGGCGCGCGATCAACGCACGATAACCGGCTGCGCCAATGCAAGCACCGAGAATCGGCGCGAAAATCGGAATCAGGAAGTAGGGAATATCACGACCACCGGTAAACGCCATTTCGTCCCAACCTGCAAGGAATGTCATCAGTTTAGGACCGAGATCCCGCGCCGGGTTCATGGCAAAGCCGGTCAGCGGCGCGGTGGAGGCACCGATCAATGCCACTAGCAGGCCGATCAGCAGCGGGGCGAGGGCGCCACGGGGCAAGCCGTTGTTGTCGTCAGTCAGGGACATGATTACGCACATCAGGATGGCGGTGATCACACATTCCACCAATGCCGCCTGGCCTACGGAAATGGCCGGGTTGGGATAGGTGGAGAAGGCCGATGCCAGTTCCAGGCTCGCCAACGAACCGCGCACCATTTGGTGAGTTTGTTCGAATTCGAAGAAAAGGCTGATATACAAAAGATAAACAAGGCCCGCGCCGCAAAACGCGCCAGCGACTTGAGCGGCGATATAAAACGGCAGTTTTCGTTTTTCGAAACCGGCAAACAGGCTCAGCGCGATGCTGACCGCCGGATTCAAGTGAGCCCCGGAAACACCGGCGCTCAAGTAGATGGCCATGGCGACCGCCAGGCCCCAGATAATGCTGATTTCCCAAAGACCGAAAGTCGCACCCGCGACCTTGAGCGCTGCAACACAGCCGGTACCGAAAAAAATCATCAGGGCCGTGCCGAGAAATTCAGCGACACACTGGCCTTTCAGTGTTGGTTGTTGCAGTTCGATTGTCATGGAAACCTCGTTTTTTGTTCTTGTGCGGCGCTGTGTGAAATCACCAGTGCTCATCTTTTAAACATGCCGTGGATAACCCCATCCGCGACATCGGATTCGACCTCCGTTAGCACTAAAGTTCCAGTGTCTTTTCGGAAACGAAAAAATATAGACATGAATGAATGCTGTCAAAGGTCGGAAATGAACGGGTAGGCATATTTTGACTGGGTCAGCTTCAGGTGTATTGATCCGCGTTGTAGGAAATGTCGTTTTACCGTGATGGTTTTTGCTCCTCGGCCCCAGCAATGCGGGGCATGCGCGGCAAAGATCGCTTAAAGTAGGCCCCTGAAACACTTCGAACTTCCCACTGGAGCGCTGCATGACCCCTGCACTGGATCTGTTGAAAAAAGTTCGCGCCGAACATCGTATCCACAGTTACGAGCACGATCCCAAGGCTGCTTCTTATGGGCTGGAGGCGGCCGAAAAGCTTGGGCTTGAGCCTGCGCAGGTGTTCAAGACGTTGCTGGCGAGTACTGAAAAGGGTGAATTGCTGGTGGCCGTGGTGCCTGTTGTCGGCACCCTGGACCTGAAAGCACTGGCGAATGCTGCCAAGGCCAAGAAGGCCGAAATGGCTGATCCAGCCGCGGCGCAGCGTTCGACGGGTTATTTGCTGGGCGGCATCAGCCCCCTGGGCCAGAAGAAACGCCTGCGCACTTTTATTGATCAGAGCGCCGAGGCATTCGCAACGATTTACGTCAGCGCCGGGCGGCGTGGGCTTGAAGTGGAATTGTCGCCAGCGGTGCTGGCTGAGCACACCAATGCTATCTTTGCGCCGGTTGGGCGGGGGTGAAGAGGTCTCATCTGGGGGCGAGCTTGCTCGCGAATCAGGCGGCGCGGGTTGTCAGGCAAATGTGGGAGCGGTGCTTGCCCGCGATAGGGCTGCCGCAGATATCAGGTCAATCCAGTCCAGCCTTATCGCGGGCAAGCACCGCTCCCACAGGTATGGAGGTGTGTCCGGCACACCGCGTCATCATTCATCGCGAGCAAGCTCGGCTCCAACAGGCACCCATCGTTTTCGTTGGAGCGAGGCTTGCCCGCGAATAGGGCGCTGCGATCGTCGAGGCACACCGCGTCATCGTTCTTCGCGAGCAAGCTCGGCTCCAACAGGCACCCATCGTTTTCGTTGGAGCGAGGCTTGCCCGCGAATAGGGCGCTGCGATCGTCGAGGCACACCGCGTTATCGTTATTCGCGAGCAAGCTCGGCTCCAACAGCTGATCATTGGGCCTGCAGCGGTTAACCCGCCTTCTGCACCGGCACACTCCCGGCCACCGGGAACAACACCAGATGCTCTGCCGCAACCCGGATCCCGACCTGCTCGCCAGCCAGAAAATCTGCATGGCTCGGGAAGACAGCTTCCAGCTGCGTGCCAGTAGGAAGTTGCAGGCGGTACAGGGTTGAGGCGCCTTGGAAGGTTCTGCTGGTCACCCGGGCTTTAAGCTCGCTGTCTGGCGCATGGACGATGTCGTCCGGTCGCAGCAGAACCTCAACCGCGCTGCCTTTGCTGCCAGGGTAAGCGCGGTTGCCTTGCAGTACGCCCAGTTCGGTTTGCACCGACTGCGGGTCCACCATCAAGCCGCGTATGAAATAGCCCTGACCAATAAAGCTGGCGACAAATGGCGTCAGTGGTTCGTGATACAGGTTGTAGGGCGTATCCCACTGCTCAAGACGACCTTCCTTGAACACCCCAACATGATCACTGACCGCGAAGGCTTCTTCCTGGTCGTGGGTCACCAGAATCGCACTGGTACCCCGTGCCTTGAGGATGTCCCGCACTTCATGGCTGAGGCGTCGGCGCAGTTCGCCATCCAGATTGGAGAATGGCTCGTCGAGCAGCAGAAGCTGTGGCTCTGGCGCCAAAGCACGTGCCAGCGCGACCCGCTGTTGTTGGCCGCCGGACAGTTCATGGGGGAAACGTTTGCCGAGCGCCGCGAGATTGACCAGCTCCAGCAGCTCGTCAGTCACCTGCTTGATGCGCGGATGTTTGCGAATGCCAAAGGCGATGTTGTCGGCGACGCTCAAGTGCGGGAACAGCGCGTAGTCCTGAAACACCATGCCGATCCGGCGCTTTTCCGGAGGCAGCGTGAAGCCCGGCTTTGAAATGACTTCCCCCGCCAGGGTGATTTCCCCGGCGTGGACCGGTTCAAACCCGGCAATGGCGCGCAGTGTGGTGGTCTTGCCACAGCCGGATGAACCCAGCAGGCAACCGATGTCGCCCGCATTGAGGTGCAGATTGAGATCCTGCACCACACGTTGATCCTGGTAACCGCAGGCCAGGTCGCGCAGGTTCAGCAGCAGTGGCTGGCTCATGCCGGCAGGCAGGACGGCGCGATGAGGAATTCCAGCAATGCCTTTTGTGCATGCAGACGGTTTTCCGCCTGATCCCATGCCACGGAACGCGGGTCATCGAGCAGGTCGAGGCTGATTTCTTCGCCGCGATGGGCTGGCAGGCAGTGCATGAACAGCACTTCGGAATCGGCCAGATCCAGCAGCTCGCGGGTCACCTGGAACGGCGTGAACAACGCGATGCGTTTGGCGGTTTCTTCTTCCTGGCCCATGGAGGTCCAGACATCCGTGCTGACCAGATGCGCGCCTGCGACTGCTTCACGCGGGTCGCGCAGTACGGTAACCCGATCACCTGCCAGCGCCAGGAATTCAGGATTCGGCTCGTAACCTGCCGGGCAGGCAACACGCAGCTGGAAGTCGAACTGGATCGCCGCTTCTATATAGCTGTTACACATGTTGTTGCCATCGCCGATCCAGGCAACAGTCTTGCCCTTGATGGAGCCGCGGTGCTCAAGGAAGGTCTGCATGTCGGCCAGCAACTGGCAGGGATGCAGATCGTCGGACAGACCGTTGATCACGGGCACCCGGGAATTGGCTGCGAACTCCAGCAGGTTGCTGTGGGCAAAAGTCCGGATCATCACCCCGTCAAGCATGCTCGAAAGCACTCGCGCGGCGTCGCCAATCGGTTCGCCACGGCCCAATTGGGTGTCCCTAGGCGACAAAAAGATCGCCTGACCACCCAGTTGGATCATGCCGGCTTCGAACGAAACACGGGTACGAGTCGAAGATTTCTCGAAGACCATGCCCAGTACCCGGCTTTTCAGCGGCTCGAAAAGCACGCCACGATTTCGCAGGTCTTTGAGCTCTACGCCGCGATGAATCAAGCGCAGGAGCTCTTCTGGCTTGTAATCCATCATCGAGAGAAAGTGCCTGGGGTTCATGATTAACTACCTTTTTTGCAACAGACCGCAGGTGCTCAAAGCCGGGTTTTATCGGGAAAACGGGCGAGACCTGCGGCGGAAGCCGCTCGGGGCGACGAATAGGGAAGGCGCGATGGTATAAAAAAATGTCGCGTCTTACCAATAGCAGCTTTGATTTATAAGGCCTTTGCAATGTTTCGCAACACGCTCGGGCCATCATGGGCCATTGTGCGACTGATACAGCGATGCCTGGTTACGGCCGAATCCGAAGGCCTGGGGCTTCGCGGGTCGGTCAAGAGGAGCATTTGTACACTGAGCGCCCGCGATATTGCAATTAGTGCCGATATTGCAACAGTCCAGACCGTGATCAGATCACTTATGCGATGCGCTTCACGGGACGGAGAAATGTCCCGTTTCATAAAAGCGCGGGGTGAGTTATAAATGCCCAGCGTGCCATCATGAGGCTAACAAGGGGCTATCGAATGGAATCAAAGGAAAAACAGCTGACGGAATTGCTCGGGCTCACCGCTCGGACCCTGACGCACCTGACTGCTTCGATGACCTCCATGTCCTTCGAACTCCTGCGCAGTGAAGATGAAGTCACCCGCGCCGCTGGCCGACACATGATTGACCGCATGGCAACCATCAGCTCCGGCCTTGATGATCATTGGCGTCTGATCGGCGAGCTGACCGGCGTGCACGTTGCTCAAGAGCAGATCGAGACCGTTCACGAAATCCAGTTGCAGCGCAAAATCACCCCGATCGGCGGTTGATCCCTGCGATATATCGTCCTGGCGCTATCCCTGTAGGAGCGCACGAGCACCGCGAGGCCGCGATGGCGGTGTATCAGACACACCGCTATCGCTGCCTCACGTTGCTCGTGAGCTCCTACACAAGAGCAATTCTAATTGCCCATCTGCCTGCCTGATGCTGGCCGATTCATGAGACGAACGTCTCTGGCGTAGTTACAAGCCACCCTCCATAGTTTCGTTGGCGTGACCCGTTCAGGTCGCAACGACAAAAATATGAGGCTGGCCATGACCAAGACCCTCCACCACCGTGCCTGCCATCTGTGCGAAGCCATTTGCGGCTTGAGCATCGAGATCACTACCAGCGCTGACAACGAATCGACGATCACCTCCATCAAGGGCGATCCGCTTGATACGTTCAGCCGTGGGCATATCTGCCCCAAAGCCGTCGCCCTGCAAGATATCCAGAACGATCCAGACCGTTTGCGCCAACCCATGCGTCGCCAGGGTAATCAGTGGCATCCCATTGAGTGGCAGGCCGCCTTCGATCTGGTGGCCGAGCGGCTGCTGGACATTCAGCAGCGCCATGGTCAGAACGCTGTTGCGGTTTATCAAGGCAACCCCAGCGTGCATAACTACGGGTTGATGACCCATAGCAACTACTTCCTCGGCCTGCTGAAGACCCGCAATCGTTATTCGGCCACCTCTGTGGATCAGTTGCCTCATCACCTCACCAGCTTCCTGATGTATGGTCACGGCCTGCTGCTGCCTATCGCCGACATCGACCACACCGACTTCATGCTGATTCTGGGTGGCAATCCGCTGGCCTCCAACGGCAGCATCATGACCGTCCCGGATGTGGAAAAGCGCCTCAAAGCGATTCAGGCCCGTGGCGGCAAAGTGGTGGTGGTTGATCCGCGGCGTAGCGAAACTGCCGCGATTGCCGATCAGCACCTGTTCGTGCGGCCCGGTGGCGATGCGGCCTTGCTGTTTGGCCTGCTCAATACCCTGTTCGAAGAAGGGCTGACCCGTGAAAGCCCATTGCCTGTGGACGGTCTCGATCAGGTGCGTACCGCCATTGCAGGTTTCAACGCCGAAGCCATGAGCTCCCGCTGTGGCGTGCCGGCTGGGCAGATCCGTCAGTTGGCGCGGGACTTCGCCGCTGCCGACAAGGCGGTGTGTTACGGGCGCATGGGCATCTCGACCCAGCAGTTCGGCACCCTGTGCCATTGGCTGGTGCAATTGATCAATCTGGTGACCGGCAATCTTGATCGCGTGGGCGGCGCGCTGTGCACTGAACCTGCTGTGGACCTGGTGGCTTCTACGTCTGGCGGGCATTTCAACCAATGGCAAAGCCGGGTCTCCGGGCTGCCTGAGTATGCCGGGGAGTTACCGGTGTCAGCTTTGGCTGAAGAAATGCTCAGCGCCGGGGAAGGGCAGGTGAAAGCGCTGGTGACGGTGGCGGGCAACCCAGTCTTGTCGACGCCCAACGGCCGCCAGCTGGACCAAGCCCTTGAAGGGCTGGAGTTCATGCTCAGCATTGATTTGTACATCAATGAAACCACGCGCCATGCCGATCTGATTCTGCCGTCCACGTCGGCGCTGGAGAACGATCACTACGACACCACCTTCAATATGTTTGCGGTGCGTAACGTCAGCCGGTTCAATCGGGCGATTCTGGAGAAGCCCGAAGGTGCGCTGCATGACTGGGAAATCTTCGTCGGTCTGGCAAAGGCTTTTGCCAGCAAGGCCGGGCGCGAGCTGAAGCCCACTATGGCTCCGGCGCAGATGATTGATCGTGGCTTGCGCGGCGGATTGTATGGAGACAGCTCGGAGTATCAGCTTTCACTGGCGACGCTGGCGCAGCATCCCCACGGCGTAGACCTTGGCGCCTTGAAACCGAATCTCGCCCCGCGCCTGAAAACCGCCAATGGCCGCATTCAGGCCGCACCAGAAGTGATCATGGCCGACCTGGCACGTTTTGCCGCGCTGGCTAATCCCGAGGTTGGCGAGCTGTTATTGATCGGCCGTCGGCATGTGCGCAGCAATAACTCCTGGATGCACAACTACCATCGACTGGTGAAGGGCAAGCCGCGTCATCAGTTGCTGATGCATCCGGACGACCTGGCCTCGCGCGGCTTGAGTGACGGGCAGCAAGTGCGGGTCAGCTCCCGGGTTGGGGTTATTGAGGTTCAGGTGCTGGCAAGCGTCGAGATGATGCCGGGCGTGGTCAGTTTGCCCCATGGCTGGGGGCATGGACGGCCCGGGGTGCAGATGGAAATCGCCCGCGCTCAACCGGGGGCCAGCGCCAACGACCTGACTGATGAGCGCGAACTTGATAGCCTGTCCGGCAATGCGGTCCTTAATGGGGTCTGCGTGCAGGTTGCAGCGGCGTGAGGTGGGCGAATCCATGGTGGGCGTGGGACCGGCTTTAGTCGGGAAAGCGGTATTTCTGACGATGAATAGTCAGTGACCCTCACGGCCTCTTCCCGGCTGAAGCCGGTCCCACAACATCGCGCGGTTATTGAGATCACACCTGTGGTTGCGATAGGGAAGGCTGAGCACCACGCTCGGGTTTCCGTTACAATGCGCCACCGTGTCGACAACTGAGTCGCAAAAGTTAAGCCGAGGTGTTCCATGGATATCATCGAAACGATCAAAGATCAGATCGCGAACAATACCGTTCTGCTTTACATGAAAGGCGCTCCGAATGCCCCGCAGTGCGGCTTTTCGGCAAAAGCTTCCCAGGCGTTGATGGCATGTGGCGAAAAGTTCGCTTACGTCGACATCCTGCAAAACCCTGAAATCCGCGCCAACCTGCCCAAGTACGCCAACTGGCCGACTTTCCCGCAACTGTGGGTAGCGGGCGAGCTGGTCGGCGGTAGCGACATCATCACCGAGATGATGGCTGACGGCTCCTTGCCGACCTTGGTCAAAGAAGCAACGGCCAAGGCTGCTGCGGGTAATACCGAGGCTTGATAATGGCCCGGAACCTGTAGGAGCTGCCGCAGGCTGCGAATGAGGCAATTCGCAGCCTTCGGCAGCTCCTACAGGTAAAAAAAAGCCCCGCTTTCGAGAGAAAGCGGGGCTTTTTCGTTACCGGTCGATCTGACGAATCAGTCTTCGCCCATCTGCGATTGCAGGTAGTTCTCGATGCCGATTTTTTCGATCAGGCCCAGCTGGGTTTCCAGCCAGTCGATGTGTTCTTCCTCGGACTCGAGGATCTCTTCGAGCATGTCACGGCTACCGAAGTCACCGGCTACTTCGCAGTGAGCGATGGCAGCTTTCAGATCGGCCAGGCCTTTCTGTTCGATTCGCAGGTCGCACTCAAGCATTTCCTTGGTGTGCTCGCCGATCAGGATCTTGCCCAGCTCTTGCAGGTTAGGCAGGCCTTCGAGAAACAGGATGCGCTTGATGAGCTTGTCAGCGTGCTTCATCTCATCGATGGATTCGTGATACTCGTGCTTGCCCAGTTTGTTCAGACCCCAATCTTCATACATGCGGGCATGCAGAAAGTATTGATTGATCGCGACCAGCTCGTTTCCGAGGATCCTGTTGAGATGCTGGATGACTGAAATGTCGCCTTTCATTTTTGAGGTCCTGCCAATGGCTTGTGTATATAAAGCGCGAGTTTGAGCTGCACTTAAACTTGTGTCAAACCTAAGTTATTGAATAATAAGTGAAAATAAATAGGAATAAGAATGTTTGTGTTCCGCATCTTGGTCCTAAGCGCTTGAATTACAGACATAAAAAAACCGGACACACAGTCCGGTTCTTTGAATTCGGTTAAATCAGGCGACTGAAAATTCTGCTGGATAAGCCAGTGCTGCCTGGCTGCTCTGCACTTTGGTCAGGGTCTCGCGTACCACTTCCTTGGCAAGACAGGCGCATTTTCCACATTTGGTGGCAACACCGAGCGTTTCGCGTACATCTTTGTAACTGCAGCAACCCTCGAATATTGCATCGCGGATTTGACCGTCAGTGACACCCTGGCAGAGGCATACATACATAAGTGAGAACCATCGCTGTAATTTCTCGTTGCCGGGGATACTAATGTTAATGAGAATGCTTGTCAAAACTCATTGAGAAGGTTTCTTGGATTCCGATGAGTGGTGAGGGTGGGGTAGGTGTAGTTGCGTCGTTCCTCAGATTTTGGGGCGCATGTGACGACGCCATCGCGAGCAAGGTGGCGCTCCACCTTGCTCGCGATGGCGTCAGTGCAAACAACGCAGGATTTCAACCGCGCTGATCAATCATCAAAATCATCCCAGCCGCCCATCTGCTTCCAGCGGTTGACGATGCCGCAGAACAGCTCGGCGGTCTTCTCGGTGTCGTAACGCGCTGAGTGCGCCTCACGGCCGTCGAAGTCGATGCCGGCAGCCTGGCAGGCCTTGGCCAGTACGGTCTGACCGTAGGCGAGGCCAGCGAGGGTTGCGGTGTCGAAGCTGGAGAACGGATGAAACGGGTTGCGCTTCATGTCCAGGCGCGCGACGGCTGCGTTCAGGAAGCCCAGGTCGAAGCTGGCATTGTGACCGACCAGCACGGCGCGTTTGCAGCCATTGGCCTTCAGCGCCTTGCGCACGCCACGAAAGATATCGTTAAGCGCGGTTTCTTCGCTCACGGCCATGCGCAGCGGGTGATCCAGCTTGATGCCGGTGAACTCCAGCGCCGCAGCTTCGATGTTGGCGCCTTCAAACGGCTCGACACGGAAGAAATGGGTGTGCTCCGGGAAAACAAACCCGTGTTCATCCATACCGATAGTGACAGCAGCGATTTCCAGCAGGGCGTCGGTGGCCGAGTTGAAGCCACCGGTCTCTACATCGATGACGACAGGCAGATAGCCGCGAAAGCGTGCCGCCATCGGATGGCGCGAACCGCCGCCATGACCTTCCTGTTCGTCGTCGAAATGATCTTCACTCACGCGTGTTTCTCCAGCAGACGCCAGCGCAGTTTTTCACCGGCGCGCAGCGGTATTACGGACAGCTCGCCAAACGGCAGACTGGTGGGCGCGGTCCATTCTTCACGGACCAGCGTTATGGTGTCTTTTGGCGCAGGCAAACCGTAGAAAGCAGGGCCGTGCAGGCTGGCAAAACCTTCGAGTCTGTCCAGTGCATTGCGCTGCTCGAATGCCTCTGCGTACATCTCGATCGCAGCAAAGGCGGTGTAGCAACCGGCACAACCACAGGCGTTTTCCTTGGCGTGCTGGGCGTGTGGTGCCGAGTCGGTGCCCAGGAAAAACTTGGTGCTGCCACTGGTGGCCGCGTCAAGCAAGGCGCTCTGATGGGTATTGCGCTTGAGGATCGGCAGGCAATAGAAGTGCGGCCGAATCCCGCCAACCAGCATGTGATTGCGGTTGTAGAGCAAGTGATGCGCGGTGATCGTCGCGCCAACGTTGGCCGAGGCCTCATTGACGAACTGCACGGCGTCGCCGGTGGTGATGTGTTCGAACACCACTTTCAGCGTCGGGAAGCGCTCGACCACACGGGTCAGGTGCTCGTCGATGAACATCTTCTCGCGGTCGAACACATCGATTTCACTGCGGGTCACTTCACCATGCACCAGAAGCGGCATGCCGACTTCGGCCATGGCTTCCAGAACCGGGAAGATCTTGTCAATGCTGGTCACACCCGAATCGGAGTTCGTTGTCGCGCCAGCCGGGTACAGCTTGGCGGCGTGCACGAAGCCGGTGGCCTTGGCCGTACGGATATCTTCGGGCTGGGTCAGGTCGGTGAGGTAGAGCACCATCAGCGGTTCAAACTGGCTGCCAGCAGGACGTGCGGCCAGAATGCGCTGTCGATAGGCATCGGCTTCCTGCGCATTGCGTACCGGAGGAACCAGGTTAGGCATGATGATGGCGCGGCCAAAAGTACGCGCAACGTCAGCAACGGTGTGGGGCAATACAGCTCCATCGCGGAGGTGTATGTGCCAGTCGTCGGGACGCAGAAGGGTCAGGCGGTCGGACATTGGGGATTCCAGGCGGGTCAAACTCGCTGGGAATGCTACCGGAAAAGACTCTCTCAGGCACTCGCTATCAAGTTTTGTAGGAAGTTACCGATAGCCCGTTGTAGGAAGCATTTTTTGGTTATGCCGTATTTTTTTGTGGAGCCTCCCGTGCGCCAGCGATTTCTAGCCCTGCTCAGCGTGTTCGCCAGCCTCCCAGCGATGGCTATTACTTTCCAGACGCGTCTGGAAAGCATCGAGTGGAAAGTTGAGGGCGATCAGTTCGAGTGCCGCCTGAGCCAACCTATCACCGACTTCGGTGCGGGCGAGTTCGTGCGCCGCGCCGGTGAGCAGGCGACATTCCGGATCAAGTCTGCCGGCAACATGATGGGCGCAGGCTCGGCGACGTTGATCGCTGCTGCCGCACCCTGGCAGCCGGGTCGTGGCGACATTAATCTGGGTTCCGTGCGGGTCAGCAACGGCGAGTTTCCGTTCAGCAGTTCACAGGTCCAGGCCGGTCGTCTGATCAGCGGTCTGATGGACGGTCGCAGCCCGGTGATCCGTCATTATTCGCGAGACGTGGGTGGCACCACCGAAGTGCGCCTGTTGCCGGTCAAGTTCAACAAAGCCTTTGGTGACTATCAGCAGTGCGTCGCCAAGCTTCTGCCGATGAATTACGACCAGGTCAAACAGGCCGAGGTGGGCTTTCCCGGTGGAGGCATCGACCTTGACGCTCAGGCCAAGAGCAGACTGCAAACCATCGTGGCTTATTTAAAGGCTGATCCGACGGTCAACCACATCGAGCTCGATGGCCACTCGGACAACAGTGGTAATCGCCTGACCAACCGGGATCTATCCCGCCGCCGTGCGCTGGCGGTCATGGATTACCTCAAGGCCCAGGGCATTCCGGAAGAGCAGATCACCCTGCGTTTCCATGGTGAGCGCTATCCGTTGGCGCCGAACACCAACAATGCCAATCGCGCCCGCAACCGCCGGGTCAACGTCCATCTGGAGCGTGTGGCCCCTGATGAAAAGCCTGCGCCCGTGGCCTCCATCGGACCTTCTGCGAAGGTCTGATCAGCCTGTACCGTCCGTCGCTCGCTTGACTGAAACTGTCGCTTCATCGTCACAAGCTGTCGCGCTACTGTAAATCGAAGCATTTGAGCGGTAGACTCACCGGTTTTCCGTACAACCCGGTGGAGTGATGGCATGGCGGACGTAAACAAGGTAGTTCTCGCGTATTCCGGTGGCCTGGATACTTCGGTAATCCTCAAGTGGCTGCAGGATACGTACAACTGCGAAGTGGTGACTTTTACGGCTGACCTGGGTCAGGGCGAAGAAGTCGAACCAGCACGCGCCAAGGCCAAGGCCATGGGCGTGAAAGAAATCTACATCGACGACCTGCGCGAAGAGTTCGTGCGTGATTTCGTATTCCCGATGTTCCGCGCCAACACTGTTTACGAAGGCGAGTACCTGCTGGGTACTTCCATCGCTCGTCCGCTGATCGCCAAGCGCCTGATCGAAATCGCCAACGAAACCGGCGCTGACGCCATCTCCCACGGCGCTACCGGCAAGGGTAACGACCAGGTTCGTTTCGAGCTGGGTGCCTATGCTCTCAAGCCAGGCGTGAAAGTGATCGCCCCTTGGCGCGAATGGGACCTGCTGTCCCGTGAGAAGCTGATGGACTACGCCGAGAAGCACTCGATCCCGATCGAGCGTCACGGCAAGAAGAAATCCCCGTACTCCATGGATGCCAACCTGCTGCACATCTCCTATGAAGGCGGCGTGCTGGAAGACACCTGGACCGAGCACGAAGAAGACATGTGGCGTTGGACCGTCTCCCCGGAGAACGCGCCTGACACCGCTCAATACCTGGAACTGACTTACCGTAACGGCGACATCGTGGCGCTGGACGGCGTCGAGATGACCCCGGCAACCGTATTGGCTACCCTCAACCGCATCGGCGGCGAGCATGGCATCGGCCGTCTGGACATCGTTGAAAACCGTTATGTGGGCATGAAGTCCCGTGGCTGCTACGAGACTCCGGGCGGCACCATCATGCTGCGCGCTCACCGCGCCATCGAGTCGATCACCCTGGACCGCGAAGTCGCTCACCTTAAAGATGAGCTGATGCCGAAATACGCGAGCCTGATCTACACCGGCTACTGGTGGAGCCCTGAGCGTCTGATGCTGCAACAGATGATCGACGCTTCCCAGGCTCACGTGAATGGCGTGGTCCGTCTGAAGCTGTATAAAGGCAACGTCATCGTGACCGGTCGCAAGTCCGACGAGTCGCTGTTTGATGCCAACATCGCCACCTTCGAAGAAGACGGCGGCGCATACAACCAGGCTGACGCTGCAGGCTTCATCAAGCTCAATGCGCTGCGCATGCGTATTGCGGCAAACAAGGGTCGTAAACTGTTTTAAACAGTAGCCCTTGCGTAAAGATGCAGCATCCTCTCGGGTGCTGCATCTTTGATGATGTATTGAGGTCTGGCGTAACAGTGCGATGCCAGGTTTATCTTCAATAGCGGCCCCCCTTTCTATTCGGCATCGTGATCCGCGGGCAATGGCTTCTTGGTGATACGCGTTTAGTAGTCGAATTTACATTCCGTTTATTTTGATCCTCTTAGGTGATTCGATTCTTTCGCTGTGGGCGGCTCTTCGTCCTGGGTAATGTCCTCTGCTTCCTCCTCCGGCCTGACGTTTGGTTTTCTGGTTTGCGTATAGGGCCCGTACAGCACCTTATTGTTGAAGTTGAGCGTCAGAAAGAACATCACAACAAGCGCGGACGGGAACGCTATTAAAAACCATAAGTAGACCTGGCGGTTTTCGTTATCCAGATACGGTAATACTGTTGTAGCAGACGCTTCACAAAGGGCGGCAAATATTGCAATGATGCTGATGGGGTTGAGCAGGTGTGTGAGTATTTTCATTGAGGTGTCCTCCGTATAAAACTCGTGTAGTTAACAGCTAATGCGATTGGCGAAGTCAGTCATCTTCGTTCTGTTTGAATTCGAATCTGTAGGCTTTTCCGATATTCCAGACTTGTCGGAGCGTCAGCCCCAGAATCTCTGCTATCTCCGGGGCGCTGTACCCCAGGCTGGAGTAGTGCATGGCGTGCCCCGCGACCGTATCGTCCACATCAGCGGGGTCATAACGACAGGCGCGTTGCGGATTGCCAAGCGGTTTGCTGACGGTGATTTTTATACCGTGATCAACCGCCAGTTGTTTGATGTCCCTTCGATTCATCTTCAATGAAAGTTGAAGTGATGAGAAGCCTGCTCCTTTAGCGACCAGCTCCTTCAATAGCCCCACTTTTTCAGTGTTGTCGTCCTGCGCATCGCTCGTGCGTGAAGCGACAAGGATGGGGAGCGAGACGCTCGTGCAGGACTCGCCGATGGGTATCATGTTGATAACGCCACCCTGGGCTACGAATTGCTCAACAGCAGCCTTAAGATCCAGTGTCTCGGGGACAACAGCCGAGACACGGGTGGTTTTCTTATTCATGGGATATTCCTTTTTGAACAGGGTTATACACATGGCCAATTCAAGTAAAGGATCGTCAGGCCTGGTTGAGCCCACTCAGAGGTAAGCTGCTTCTGATCGACCCTATTTATGTTGCTTGAGTCCTTTCGGTGCGCTATCAGGCAAAGTCTATAAATAATGCTATTTGAAAATATCAAAATCGCATCGGTTTAAGGGATTAAGGGCTTTATGTCGTGGCTGTACTAAATGGCACCAGTGAGTTGCTGTTAAAAAAGTAACGACTGGTAATAGAATTTGCAAGTGAAAAAAGGGTCTTTGCCTCGATTGCCTGATCTGTTCTTTCCATGTCTTACATAGTTATTATCAGTGTCTGTTAGTTTTGTAGTCCATTTCCTATTCGTAATGGGAAGTATGGATTTGCGAGCATATATAGTATTAGCTGAGTGTCGAATGAGCTTTAACATTGGCGAGAACCTCGCACTCATACTTAATCTTATTGTCGTTTTTTATGTGCGGTAACTATGTGTGGGCATCAGTTGTCTGATTTGTGCTTTCAGCACCCCACCTTTGGTTTTTTTGGGATGGCGCACGCTGTCTGTCAGACGCGGCTTTCAGGAATGTCCTAAATGCATGTAGGACATTTCGCAAAATACATATGTTTACAAATAGCTGATTAAAAATGTGTATTTTCTAAACGTCACTACGGGGCGGACTGAAACGTCCTGTCCGAGTCTGTGTGGATCGTCATTGCTCAAGGAGGTGTATCTTTTGCGGTATCGGAATTTTCAGCATTCACTGGCGGTGTCAAGCTCGTCAGCAGTAATGCCAGGTTGCAACGATTGCTCGAGTTTCAGTCGTTAATGTTTTCGTGGTGGCGACAAGCTACTACCGAGCCTGTCATACCCAGTTATTGCGCCAGATGGGCGGGTTGGTCTGTCAGTGGTATTAAGCCCGTTTGATTAGTCCAAAGAGGTATTAGAAAAATGCTTGACGTAACAGTGATAATTATTTTGCTGGATTCGCGGCGCTCTATCTCGCCGTTCCAGCAGTCACAAAGACAATCAGACGCTGAATGGGTGGCCTCTTGAAAAGCTATGGGCTTGCATCATATTGGCGGGATCTTGTAGGAATATTCCGTTATAAAAGTGGGAATGGTCTCTTGCTGTTGGTGGTAAGGGGTAAGCGCCATGCAAAGCACTAAACGACTAAGCTATTGTGCGTACCCTGAATATTCGAATAGCGAAAAGTGGACTGCCCATGAATAAAGTGCTGATCGTGGACGATCATCCCGTCATTCGCCTTGCCGTACGCATGCTGATGGAGCGCCATGGCTATGAGGTCATTGCGGAGACGGACAACGGCGTGGATGCCTTGCAACTGGCTCGTGAGCATTTACCCGATATCGTGATTCTTGATATAGGCATTCCCAAGCTGGACGGCCTGGAGGTCATCGCGCGTTTGTCTGCCATGACATTGCCGTTCAAGGTGCTGATCCTGACCTCCCAGGCGCCAGGCCATTTCTCGATGCGCTGCATGCAGGCCGGGGCGGCAGGCTATGTCTGCAAACAGCAGGACCTCACTGAACTGTTGAGTGCAATAAAGGCGGTCTTGTCCGGTTATAGCTATTTTCCGAATCAGGCGTTGCATACCGTTCGCTCCAGCATGGGGAATGCCAGTGAAGCGGATATGGTTGATCGTCTGTCAGGTCGCGAAATGATGGTGCTGCAGCAGCTGGCGCGGGGCAAAACCAATAAGGAAATTGCAGATGGAATGTTTTTAAGTAATAAAACGGTCAGCACTTATAAAACCAGATTGTTACTTAAGCTTAACGCGCACTCTCTGGTGGACTTGATCGAGCTTGCGCAGCGCAATGGCCTGGTTTGAATATCGATTCGACCAGCCTGCAAGCCAGTGCTGGTCATTTATTGGCAGATGTCTGCTGCTCATCCCTGGGGTAGGTGCCCGGGCTTCTCGCGCCTGAGGCCTCGGTGGCTGGATGCAGGGCATTCAGGTGCATCAAAAATCATATATCGAAGTCGTAATCAGCCAGCTGTCTCTGCAGGCGACGCTCTTCCAGCATGTTATCAATGGTGCGACGTTTGCTGAGGTTGGTCTTGGCTGGCTCCACCGGCGCAGGTTCGTTGTCGTCGGATTCAACTGCGATGAAATCGTCGTCTACGTCTAATTGCTCTTTGTCAGTGCTCATAAAGTCGACTCCAGGTTTGGGCTGTCATTGGCGGACCTTATAGCGGCTATCTGCGAGCGGGTAAAAAAGATTTTTTCAATCGATTGAGCACCTGAACCTCTATTAGTCAATCGTCGGAGGTTTTGTCCTTATAGTCGCAAAGGTCTTCTATCCGGCAACTGCCGCAGCGAGGCTTGCGAGCCTGGCAGACATATCTACCGTGCAGGATCAGCCAGTGGTGAGCATCCAGCAGGTAATCCCTGGGCACAAATTTCATCAGTTGCTTCTCAACGTCGACAACGTTTTTGCCGGGCGCGATACCGGTGCGATTGCTGACCCGGAAGATGTGCGTATCCACCGCCATGGCGATCTGCCGAAAAGCGGTGTTGAGCACCACGTTTGCAGTCTTGCGCCCGACGCCAGGCAGGGCCTCCAGCGCCTCGCGGGTCTGGGGCACCTCGCCGTTGTGCAGTTCGACCAGAATTCGGCAGGTTTCGATAACGTTTTTTGCCTTGCTGTTGTACAGGCCGATGGTCTTGATGTACTCCGAAAGCCCTTCGACGCCCAGTTCGTAGATCGCCTGCGGGGTATTGGCCACCGGGTAAAGGCGCGCAGTGGCTTTGTTGACGCTCACGTCGGTTGCCTGCGCTGACAGAATCACCGAGATCAGCAGTTCAAATGGCGTGGTATAGACCAATTCAGTCTTGGGATCGGGGTTGTCTTCGTGGAGGCGGCGGAAGATTTCCTTACGCTTGGCGGTGTTCATGATCCGAGCGCTTCTCTGGATGGGATGGTTTCAGCGTGGGCAGTACCGGCGGGCACTTGTCCCGTTGACTCAAGAAGCTGTTCAGCGCAGCGCAATTGATCGCTCAAGTGGGCGATCTGTTCCGGATCGGCACTCAGCGTCTGGGCTTTTTTCAATGCAGCGCGTGCCATGGCCAGCTGAACCTTGGCCCGCTTGACGTCTGCGGTGACTACTTTTGCCTGCGCCGCCACAACTTCGACCGGTGTCCCGGCCAGAAGCCCGGCCAATGCCTGCTCGGCAGCTTCGTATTCGCTTTGCAGTTCGACCAGTCGTGCGGCCTGTTCGGCAATCGGCGGATGACCGAATGCCTTGAGTGATTTGTTCAGTTGAGCACGGCTCATGGTCAGAGCAATCCGCGCTTTCTTCACTGCCGTGTCGTCACCGGCTTCGGAGGGCGGCGGAGGCAGTGCAGGGGCAGCTGACGGCTTTTGCGCGCGGGCCAGGCGCTCTGCCTGCCGCCGCTCGTCCGCGCGCCGCAGTCGGGCATTGCGGGACTCAAAGCGTTGGCGTGCATGATCGCGTTTACGATTGCGGGTCTGCCGTTCTTGCGGTGTCTGGGCCAGGTCGCCGGTGATGGCGATGACGTTCGACGAAGGGAGCGATGTCTGACCCGCTGAAATGGGCAGCATGTCGATACAGTCAACGGGGCAGGGCGCCACACACAGGTCGCAGCCAGTGCATTCATCGACTATTACGGTGTGCATGAACTTGGCCGCGCCGACAATTGCATCCACCGGGCAGGCCTGAATGCATTTGGTGCAGCCGATGCATTCTGCCTCGCGAATGAATGCCACCTGTGGCGGGGCATGACCGCGTTCCAGATCCAGATTCAGCACCGGCAGGTCCAGCAAATGCGCCAGCCCGGCAATGGTTTCATCGCCGCCCGGCGGGCATTTGTTGATCGCCTCGCCCTGAGCAATGCCTTGAGCATAAGGCAAGCAGCCCGGGTGACCGCATTTGCCACACTGAGTCTGTGGCAGTAGGGCATCGATGTTTTGAATAAGGTTCATGGTCTTGCCGGGTTGCGAGCGGGTGATGGGATTTGCAAAGGTTAGTTTGTTCTGCGCGGCTGAATGTATGTCTCGTAGGACCAGCTTTGACCGGGAGGAGGTCGACACAGCCGCGACATCTGTTTCGCCACAGATGCAGTCCTCCCGGCTAAAGCCGGTCCTACGGAGCGATGGGCTAGCAGCGAAACATAGACTTGCATCCAGATAAAACAAACCCGATAGCAGCGGCACGGCTACTATCGGGCTGCTACCCGCTTTATTTGATGCGCTGACCCGGTTTGGCACCGCTATCCGGGCTGAGCAGGTAGATCTCTTCGCCGCCAGGGCCCGCGGCCATCACCATGCCTTCGGACATGCCAAAGCGCATTTTCCGTGGCTTGAGGTTGGCAATCATCATCGTCAGGCGGCCTTCCAGTTCAGAAGGGTTCGGGTAGGCGCTCTTGATGCCCGAGAACACGTTGCGCTGCTCGTCGCCGATATCCAGTGTCAGGCGCAGCAGTTTGTCTGCGCCTTCGACATGCTCGGCCTTGAGGATGAGCGCCACGCGCAAGTCCACAGCCGCGAACGCATCGAACTCGATCTCGCCAGCCAGTGGCTCTTTAAGCAGCTCGCCGTTGCCTTCAGGCGCCGCGCCGGTGTCCGTTGCGCTGGCGGTCAGGTCTTCCCTGGAGGCGGCGGTCATGGCTTCAACCTTGACCGGGTCAATACGGCTCATCAGCGCCTGGAACGGGTTCAACTGGTGGTTGGCCAGCAGCGTCTTGTGGTCATCCCAGGTCAGTGGCGCGACGTTGAGGAACTTCTCTGCGTCGGCGGCCAGCAGCGGCAGTACAGGCTTGAGGAAGATCACCAATTGGCGGAACAGGTTGACGCCCAGTGCGCAGACCGCCTGAACTTCGTCCTGTTTGCCTTCCTGTTTGGCCAGCGACCAGGGGGCCTTTTCCGCGATGTAGGCGTTGGCACGGTCGGCCAGGCCCATGATTTCACGCATGGCACGGGCGAAGTCGCGGGCTTCATAGGCTTCGGCGATCCCTGGCGCGGCGGCCAGGAAGGCGTCGGTCAGCTCTGGCGCAGCATTCTCGGCCACCATCACGCCGGCATTGCCTTTGTGGATGAAGCCGGCGCATCGGCTGGCGATGTTCACCACCTTGCCGATCAGGTCCGAATTGACCTTTTGCACGAAGTCTTCGAGGTTCAGGTCGAGATCGTCCACACCTTTGCCGAGTTTGGCTGCGTAGTAGTAACGCAGGTATTCCGGCGACAGGTGGTCCAGATAGGTGCGCGCCTTGATGAAGGTGCCGCGGGATTTCGACATCTTCTGGCCGTTGACGGTCAGGTAGCCGTGAACGTTGATACCGGTCGGCTTGCGCAGACCCGCGCCTTCGAGCATCGCTGGCCAGAACAGGGCGTGGAAGTTGACGATGTCCTTGCCGATGAAGTGGTACAGCTCGGTGGTGGAGTCTTTGGCCCAGTAGGCGTCGAAGTCCAGATCCGGGCGGCGGGCGCACAGATTCTTGAAGCTGGCCATGTAGCCTACGGGTGCATCCAGCCACACATAGAAATACTTGCCCGGCTCGTCAGGGATCTCGAAACCGAAGTACGGCGCATCACGGGAGATGTCCCACTGCTGCAGCCCGGCGTCCAGCCACTCGGCAATCTTGTTCGCCACGGCGTCCTGCAGAGTGCCGCTGCGGGTCCAGCTTTTCAGCATGGCGTCGAAGGCGGGCAGATCGAAGAAGAAGTGTTTGGAATCCTTGAGCACCGGCGTTGCGCCTGAAATCGCCGATTTCGGGTCTTTCAGATCGGTGGGCGCATAGGTGGCGCCGCATTTTTCGCAGTTGTCGCCGTACTGGTCCTCAGTGCCACATTTCGGGCAGGTGCCCTTGATGAAGCGGTCGGCCAGGAACATTTTCTTTTCCGGGTCGAAATACTGGGTGATGGAGCGGGTCGCAATGTGCCCGGCATCACGCAGGCGGGTGTAGATCATGCTCGCCAGCTCGCGGTTTTCATCCGAGTGTGTCGAGTGGAAATTATCGAAGTCCACCAGGAAGTCGCTGAAGTCCGCGCTGTGCTCGGCCTTGACGTTGTCGATCAGCTGCTCCGGAGTGATGCCTTCTTTTTCGGCGCGCAGCATGATTGCCGAACCATGAGCGTCGTCCGCGCAGACATAAATGCATTGGTTGCCGCGATGCTTCTGAAAGCGCACCCACATATCTGTCTGGATGTACTCAAGCATATGGCCAAGGTGGATAGAACCATTGGCATAGGGCAGGGCGCTGGTGACGAGGATCTTGCGTGGCTCGGACATGGGGCTCGGCTACTTGAAGTGAAACGGAGGTCGGCCACTATAAAGGTCTGAGCGATTTTTTTCATCCTGCGCTGACTGTAGGAATTGATCCTCTGAATCTGACGTATTTCCCTGTAGGAGCGAGCTTGCTCGCGATTGCGGTGGTTCAGTCGATAAGTTGATGCCTGATCTGACGCTATCGCGAGCAAGCTCACTCCTACAGTTTTGTGTTTTTTCAGGCACGCCTCTGTCCTGTAGGCGTTGTCAGAGGTTACGACGGCGACGAAAGCAGTTTGCGTTTTCAGAGACATTTTCGACCGCCGCATGCTCAGGCTCCGCAGAAGAGTTAGGATAGCCGCCTGTTTTAGTCTGCCTTTATTCGGGAGTAGCCCATGAGCGCTGTTAATCGCGCAGCGGTGGAAGCCGTCCTTCGCCAATATACCGATCCCTATTTGAATCAGGACCCGGTGACTGCCGGGTGTGTTCGCGCCATCGAAATCGAGGGCGAGCGTGTCAGTGTCCAGCTAGAACTGGGCTACGCCGCAGGATTGTTCAAGAGCGGCTGGGCGCAGATGCTGCAGATTGCTATTGAAGGTCTCGATGGCGTGACGTCGGCCAAGGTCGATATCCGCTGCGTGATCGAAGCGCACAAGGCTCAAGGGCAAATCCCCGGCCTGGCCAATGTGAAGAACATTGTTGCCGTGGCTTCGGGCAAGGGCGGGGTGGGCAAATCCACCACGGCGGCCAACCTGGCCCTGGCCCTGGCGCGTGAAGGTGCGCGGGTCGGCATTCTTGATGCGGATATTTACGGTCCGAGTCAGGGTGTGATGTTTGGTATCCCTGAGGGTACGCGGCCAAAAATCAAGGATCAGAAGTGGTTTGTGCCGATTGAGTCCCATGGCGTTGAAGTCATGTCCATGGCGTTTCTGACCGACGACAACACGCCGATGGTCTGGCGCGGCCCGATGGTCTCCGGTGCCTTGCTGCAATTGATCACCCAGACCGCGTGGAATGACCTGGATTATCTGGTCATCGATATGCCGCCGGGCACCGGTGATATTCAACTGACCCTGGCGCAGAAAGTGCCGGTGGCCGGTGCGGTCATCGTGACTACTCCGCAGGATCTGGCGTTGCTGGATGCGCGCAAAGGCGTCGAGATGTTCCGCAAGGTCAACATTCCGGTGCTGGGCGTGGTGGAAAACATGGCGGTGCACATCTGCTCCAATTGCGGCCATGCAGAGCACCTGTTCGGTGAGGGCGGGGGTGAGAAGCTGGCTGCGCAGTATGACGTTGAGTTGCTGGCGTCACTGCCCTTGTCGATGCTGATTCGTGAACAGGCCGATGCAGGCAAGCCTACGGCGATTGCCGAGCCGGAAAGCCAGATTGCGATGGTTTATCAGGAACTGGCGCGCCACGTGGGGGCGCGGATTGTGTTGCAGGAAGCGGCGAGCCCTGCGATGCCGAGTATTTCTGTTAGCGATGATTGATGGGGGATTTTCTATAGACGCTGGCTCTGCAGGAGCTGGCTCTGTAGGAGCTGCCTGGGGCTGCGAATGGCGGTGTGTCAGGAAGACCGCTTTCGCAGCCTTCGGCAGCTCCTAGAGGGCCGGGGTTTTCTAGAGGCATAAAAAAACCCCGCCGAAGCGGGGTTCTTTTTAAGCGAATAAGTACAAGTTAGATAACTTGAACTTCTTCAGCTTGCATGCCTTTCTGACCGCGGGTAGCGATGAAAGAAACCTGTTGGCCTTCTTTCAGGCTTTTGAAGCCGTCGGATTGGATAGCTTTGAAGTGTACGAACAGGTCGTCACCGGATTGTGGAGTGATGAAGCCGAAGCCTTTTTCATCGTTGAACCACTTAACGGTACCAGTTTGGCGATTAGACATGGTGTATCTCCTTGGACAAAGTTAACTGCGACTCAGGAAGAACCCTGGCCGAGACTGAGTGCAAAGAGCAGGAAAAATTCTTGGAGATGGTTGGATCGAAATTCAACATCGTGTAGAGATTCTCAGTGACACAAGCAACACAGTGACGCCACCTTAACGCTTTTTTTGTAACGTGCCAACACTCTGATGAGGATTATTTCCATTAGCGTGCAAAGCTTCTGTCGACACCCCTTGCACAGCCTTTGAACGCAGCGCCTGCGCCCGGTAAGATGCCGGACATATTTTTTCACCTCGCTATCAGGACATTGCCATGAGCATCAAATCGGACAAGTGGATTCGCCGCATGGCGCAAGAGCACGGCATGATCGAGCCTTTCGTCGAGCGCCAGATGCGTGGTGAAGGCGCTGACCGGCTGATCTCCTACGGCGTCTCCAGCTACGGCTACGACGTGCGTTGCGCGGATGAATTCAAGGTTTTCACCAACATCAATTCCGCTACCGTTGATCCGAAGAACTTCGATGAGAAGAGCTTCGTCGACATCAAGAGCGACGTTTGCATCATCCCGCCGAACTCCTTTGCCCTGGCCCGCACCGTCGAATACTTCCGTATTCCGCGCAATGTATTGACCATCTGTCTGGGAAAAAGCACCTACGCCCGTTGCGGGATCATCGTCAACGTGACGCCGCTTGAGCCGGAATGGGAAGGTCATGTGACGCTGGAGTTCTCCAACACCACCACCTTGCCAGCAAAGATCTACGCCAATGAAGGCGTAGCGCAGATGCTGTTCCTTGAGTCCGACGAGGAATGCGAAATTTCCTATAAGGATCGTGACGGCAAATATCAGGGTCAGCGCGGTGTAACCCTGCCTCGTGCGTGATTGATCAGATATTTGTTACCGTTGATCACGGCGAAATTGAATTAGTCCTCATTTCGGCACTCTATTGACTGAACCGCTCCTTCTCACCCGATCCGGGAGGGAGCTAACGCTCAGGAGTGCCTTTATGAAGATGCAATCGAATGCCAGCGCCGAAGGGCCTGACCCGCGAGAGAATCATGTTGGTCTGCTAGCCTGGTCGTTACTCGCCCAACCGCAGCTGAACATGGTTGGCGGCGGCATCCCCGGACAACCTGATCCAGATAGCCCGAACGATTACCCAGAGCCGACAGAACCCGGTGAACCAACCCTGCCGGATGAGCCACCTCCCGCTCCTGTCGCATGAATTCAACTCATGACATGCTGGCGCATCCATTGGCCAGCTTCGTCATGGGTGTATGTTTTTCCCAGGATTAAAGCTCAAACAGGGAGCGATACTGTCGGGTTGAACCGTTTCAGCTCGCTTCCCAGATCGTCCCGTCTCCCACCACAAATATCTTGCTGTCTTGAGTCGCTTCGATATTGAACCCGCCGGTGAACGCACCGAATGCGGGCAGCAGGCTCATGCTTCCACGCAGATAAAAACAGGCCAGGCGCAGCGACTGCCGCCCGCGCCCGCGCAGCCGGTAGACCGGATGCACATGCCCAGCCAATACATGATGTGTAGCGTGCGGGTCAGGCTCGTGTTGCAGAGCAAAAGGTCCCAGCAACAGGGGTTCCGGGACGGTTTCGATCTTCAGCGCCGGCGGAGGGTCGCCTGCTCGTTTGTCGTGGTTCCCTCTAATCAGGGTGATTTCAAGCGCCGGGTGCTGAGAGCGCCACTGGGCAATGGACTCAAGCGTAGCGGGCGCTCGCGACTCTGGTGCGTGCAGGAAGTCGCCGAGAAAGATCAACCTGTCACACGGGTAGCGCTTGAGCAGATTATCCAGGCGATCCAGATTGTTTTGCGTCGTGCCGTGGGGCACCGGCTGGCCGAGCTTGCGGTAGGCCGCCGCCTTACCGAAATGCACATCGGCAATCAACAGCGCGCGATAGTCAGGGTAATAGACGGCTTTGTCCGCCAGCAGCCAGAGTTCAGCACCTGCCAGAGTGATCGAAAGGTGAGGGCTCATGTGGCGTCAGGCCCGGCGGCTTTTTCCAGATCACGCACCATTCGGGCGATCCGGTCGGCGAGTTTTTCCGAGCTGAGGCTTTCGCGCATGCGTTCCACCAGCAGCGGAAAGGCCATGGGCGTGGCCCGTTTGATGATGTGCAAATCCAGAGTCCGCTGATTGATCCGTTGCAAAGTGTGCTCCAGCCTCGCCACATCCAGTTCCTGACGCAGCACCTCTTCCTGAGCCTGAGTCAGCAGCAGGTTACCGGCGTCATATTGTTTGAATACCTCAAAGAACAGCCCGCTGGAGGCCTGCAACTGGCGGTTGCTTTTGGGGGCGCCGGGATAGCCCGAGAACACCAGCCCGGCAATGCGGGCGATTTCCCGGAAGCGCCGCAGGGCCAGTTCGCCCGCGTTGAGGCTGGCCATGATGTCCGCCAGCAGGTGCTCTTCGCTGAACAGCTCGGTATTCAGGTGAGTACTCCAGTCCACCTCGGTGGCGCTGAGCAGCTCGAAGCCGTAGTCGTTGACGGCGATGGAGAAGGTCAGCGGTTCATGTCGACTCAAGCGCCAGGCCAGCAAACTGGCCAGGCCCAAGTGCACATGTCGCCCGGCGAAAGGGTAAAGAAACAGATGCCAGCCTTCCCTGGATTTCAGGGCTTCGGCCAGCAGCGTTTGTTCCCGGGGCAGGGCGGACCATTGCCGCTGGATCTCCAGCAAAGGTTTCACTGCCTGCATTTCCGGGCTATGGAATTCTCCCCGAGCCGCCGCATCGAATTTTGTCACCACGGCATTGGCCAACTCGTTTGAAAGCGGCATTCGCCCGCCATTCCAGCGCGGCACTGCGGCTTTTTTGGTGGTGGCGCGTTTCACGTAGGCGGTCATGTTTTCGACCCGGACCAATTCCAGCAAGCGCCCGCCAAATAAAAAACCATCCCCAGGTTTCAGTCGGGCGATGAAGCCTTCCTCGACGCTGCCCAGCGAACCCCCACCGCCGCCTTTCTTCCAGTATTTAACGTTGATGCTGGCGTCGCTGACGATGGTGCCGATGCTCATGCGATGGCGTCGTGCCAAGCGCGCGTCCGGCACACGCCAGATGCCCTGCTCGTCCGGCTCCACACGCCGGTAATCCGGATAGGCCGTCAACGAATGGCCGCCGTGGCGCACGAAGGCCAGTGCCCACTGCCATTCTTCATCGCTCAGATCGCGATAGGCCCAAGCGCTTCGAACCTCAATCAGCAGCTGATCCGGGTCGAAGCCACCACCCAACGCCATGCTGACCAAGTGCTGGACCAGCACATCCAGTGGTTTGTGGGGCGATTCTCGAGGTTCGATCATCCGCGCCGCCACCGCGTCGTGGGCGGCTGCGGCTTCCACCAGCTCCAGACTGTGGGTCGGCACCAAAGTGACCCGCGAAGGGCGACCGGGGGCGTGGCCGGAGCGACCGGCACGCTGCATCAGCCGCGCCACGCCTTTGGGGGAGCCGATCTGCAGCACCCGTTCCACCGGAAGAAAGTCCACACCCAAGTCCAGGCTCGAGGTGCAGACCACTGCTTTGAGATGACCTTCTTTAAGCGCACGCTCGACCCAGTCGCGCACTTCACGGGCCAGAGAGCCGTGATGCAGAGCAATTAGCCCAGCCCAGTCTGGTCGAGCCTCCAGCAGCGCCTGATACCAGATTTCCGATTGCGCACGCGTGTTGGTGAACAGCAGGCAACTGGCGCTGCTTTCCACTTCAGCCAGTACCTGCGGCAACATGCGCAGGCCCATATGCCCCGCCCACGGGAAGCGTTCAATGGCAGGCGGCAATAAGGTGTCGACCAACAGCTCTTTGCTGACCTTCCCCTGGACACTGATGCCGTCGTCACCGAGCAAAACCTGCTGGGCATGCTGCTGATTGCCCAGCGTCGCGGAAACGCCCCACACGATCAGTTTCGGATTCCACTGGCGCAGGCGGGCCAGCGCCAATTGCAATTGCACGCCGCGCTTGTTGCCGATCAGCTCGTGCCATTCGTCCACCACCACCATTTTCAAACTCGAAAAGGTGCTCATGGCATCCGCTCGGGTTTGCAGCAGGGTCAGGCTTTCGGGTGTGGTGATCAGCGCTGTCGGCAGGCGTCGGCCTTGTTTGGCGCGCTCGCTGCTACTGGTGTCGCCTGTGCGCAGGCCGACGGTCCACGGGATGTTCAAATCCCCCAACGGCGCTTCTAATGCTCGCGCGGTGTCGGCGGCCAGGGCGCGCATGGGGGTTATCCACAGCACGCTCAGCGGTGCGGCCGGTGGTTTGCGCTTGCGAGGCTTTTCGTCGGTAGCGGGTTTGTTGGCCTGGGCAAACCGATTGAGCGCCGCGAACCATACCGCATAGGTTTTACCAGAGCCGGTACTGGCATGCAGCAGACCCGATTGCCCTTGCTTGACGGCGGACCAGACCTCTTTCTGAAAAGCGAAAGGCTTCCAGCCGCGTGCCGAAAACCATTGCTGAGCGAAATCTTTGGGTCTGCTCATGCGCTGCGGTGTGCTCTGATTAGGGGGTATTTCAGAGACAGCAGAGGGGAGGGGTTAGTTTTACCGAAGGTTGATGAGCCACCTTTGGGAGATTCTATGTTGGCCTGCAATGCACTTTCTAGTGGGACCGGCCGGGCGGCGCTCCGCTTTAGCCGGGAAGAGGTCGGTACATCCTCCCGATATCTATCGTCTGAAATGCCGCATTCCCGGCTAAAGCCGGTCCCACTTATTCAAATCCGCTTGCGAGCAAACCACAGGTTTTGCCCAGGGTGCTTCTTACTTCAAATTCCCACTCAAAAACTGCTGCAACCGCTCGCTCTTGGGATTGCCCAGCACTTCATCCGGGTGGCCGGTCTCTTCGATCTGGCCCTGGTGCAGGAACACGATCTGGTTGGCGACTTTGCGAGCGAAGCTCATTTCGTGGGTGACCATGATCATGGTCCGGCCTTCTTCAGCCAGGCCTTGAATCACTTTTAACACCTCACCTACCAGCTCCGGATCGAGGGCCGAGGTAGGCTCGTCGAATAGCATGATTTCCGGTTCCATGGCCAAGGCACGGGCAATGGCCACACGCTGCTGCTGGCCACCCGACAGAAACGCCGGGTATTGATCGGCGACGCGAGCGGGCAGCCCGACCTTGTCCAGGTACTTGCGCGCCCGAGCCTCGGCTTCCGCTTTGGACACGCCCAGCACCCGGCGCGGGGCCATGGTGATGTTTTCCAGCACGGTCATGTGCGCCCACAGATTGAAATGCTGGAACACCATGGCCAGTCGCGTACGAATGCTTTGCAGCTCGTCCGGGTCGGCAACGCGCATACCGCCAGCGTCGCTGACCATCCGCACTTGCTGGCCGTCCAGGCTCATGGCGCCGTCGTCGGGTTGCTCAAGGAAATTGATGCAACGCAGGAAGGTGCTTTTGCCCGAGCCGCTGGCACCGATCAGGCAGATGACATCACCGCTGCTGGCCTTGAGCGAAACGCCTTTGAGCACTTTGTTATCGCCGTAGCTTTTATGCAGGCCATCGATGGTCAGTTTGTACATGACAGGCAGTCCTTAAGGAGAAAGTAGATAGCCGCTGCGATAGGCTTCGGTGCCTGCGACGTGAGCGATGGCCATGCCGGCGGTGGCCATACGGCGCAACGAGCGGGCATAGAGCAAGCCGGCATGGGTGGTGTGAACCGGCGTCACGGCATCGCTGATGGGGTCAATGATGTCGGCGATCAGTTCCCCCGCCTCGACGTATTCGCCGGGCTGGGTACAGAACACCAGCAGGCCGCCGACCGGGGTGGTGACTGGTTCAACCGCTGCCAGCGGAGTGGCCGGGTAAAGCAATTGCGGCGCTACTGCCACTTCGCCGCCGATGGCACCGTAGGCAATCAGGTAGTTGATCAGCGCCTGACTGTCGCGGCAGGCCAGCGCGTGGCTGACATCGCCCTGACCGCGTAGCTCCAGGGTCACGGAGAAACTGCCCATGGGGATCGCGAACCGGTCCACAAAGCGTTGCTGCAATTGCCACCAGACCAGGGTGAAGCACTCGTCGAAGGACTGCCCGCCGGAATCGGTCGCCAGCATGCTGGCCTGGGCGCCGAGATAACGCGACAGCAGTTCCACCTGCGGCCAGGCTTCAGGCGTGGTGTACAGATGCTCGACGGATTCGAAGTCGCAATGCAGGTCCAGCACCATGTCCGCGTCGCATGCCAGCTTTTGCAGAATCAGGCGCTGGGATTGCAACTGAGTACCCGCAGGCTGAGCGTGCAACGCCGAGCGCAGGGCGTGACGTATCAGCTGCACATTGTGCTTTGGATCGTCGTTTAGCTGATGTTCAACCGCATCGCCCACTTCGGTGCTGAGGTCGATAAACCAGCGATTGAAGTTCTGCCCGCTCTCCAGCTCGTAGCGGCCCAGCGGCGTGTCCATCAGGACTTGTTCCAGACCGATGGGGTTGGCCACCGGTACCACCACGATTTCGCCCAGTAGCAGGCCCGCATTTTCGAGTTCGCTCAAGCGCTGCTTGAGGTACCAGGCAACCAGCATCCCCGGCAATTCGTCGGCATGCAGCGAGGCCTGGATATAGATCTTGCAGGCACCGTCTTGTGGACCGTAGTGAAAACTATGGATCTGCCGCGCGGTGCCGGGCACCGGCGCAATAAGATCGTGTGTGTCGTGACGCATAGACAGTTCCTAGTGAGCCGGGCCGAGAAAGGCCAGCCAGCGGCGTTCGGCGAGACGGAACAGGCCGACCAGAATGAAGGTCACGCACAGATAAATAATCGCTGCAATACCGAACGACTGGAACGTCATGAAGGTGGCCGAGTTGGCATCTCGAGCGACCTTGAGAATATCCGGCACGGTGGCGGTAAAGGCCACGGTGGTCGAGTGCAGCATCAGGATCACTTCGTTGCTGTAGAACGGCAGCGACCGGCGCAGTGCCGACGGCATGATCACGTAGGCGTAGAGCTTCCATCCGGTCAGGCCGTAAGCCTTGGCGGCTTCGACTTCGCCGTGGTTCATGCTGCGGATCGCACCGGCGAAGATTTCCGTGGTGTACGCGCAGGTGTTCAGGGCGAAGGCCAGGATCGTGCAGTTCATCGCATCGCGAAAGAACGAGTCGAGCAACGGTTGAGCGCGCACCGCTTCCAGGCTGTAGATACCGGTGTAGCAGATCAGCAGTTGGATATAGAGTGGCGTGCCACGGAACAGGTAGGTGTAGAACTGCACCGGCCAGCGAACCCAAAACGTACGCGATACGCGGGCAATGGACAGCGGAATCGAGACCAGAAAGCCGATGGCGATCGAAGCGCTGAGCAGCCACATGGTCATTGCCAGACCGGTGATGTGTACGCCGTCGCTATAAAGGAAGGGGCGCCAGTATTCCTGAAGGAGTTCGATCATCGTTGCGCCTCCCGGCTGCCTGCGGAATACCGCCGTTCAGCCCAACGCAGGGCAAAGTTGGATGCGCTGGTGATCAGCAGGTAAATCAACGCGGCCAGCACCAGAAAGTAAAACAACTGATAAGAGCTTTTGCCGGCATCCTGCGCGGCTTTGACCAGATCGGCGAGGCCGATGATCGAGACCAGCGCGGTGGCCTTGAGCAGCACTTGCCAGTTATTGCCGATGCCGGGCAGGGCGAAGCGCATCATCTGCGGGAAAACTACATAGCGAAACCGCTGGCCGCGATTGAGGCCGTAGGCGGTGGCGGCTTCTACCTGGCCGCGCGGTACGGAGAGAATCGCACCCCGGAAGGTTTCGGTGAAATACGCCCCGTATATAAAGCCGAGAGTCACCACGCCAGCGCTGAAGGCATCGATTTCGATGTAGTCCCAGTCCATGGCGTCGGTCAGTTGGCTGAGCCAAGTCTGCAGGCTGTAGAAAATCAGCAGCATCAACACCAGATCCGGAACGCCCCGGATCAGCGTGGTGTACAGCTGCGCCGGCACACGCAAGATCGCGGAGCTCGACAGTTTTGCCCCGGCGCCGATCAGGCCGAGCACAATGCTCACCAGCAGCGACAGCAGCGATAATTTGATGGTCATCCAGGTGCCTTCGAGCAGCAGCGGGCCGAAGCCTTTGAGGCTGAAGGAGGAGAGTCCAAGGGTTTGCAGCAGTGTTTCGAACATGGGTAAAGCCTTTGACGGTCAATAAAACAAAACGCCCATGGAAATCGGCGCGAGATCATCGCCGAAATCCATGGGCGTCGGGGTGTTATTTACCGCTATACAGATTCAGATCGCCGAAGTGCTTCTTCTGGATCTCGGCATATTTGCCGTCGTCGTGTAACGCTTTGATACCTTTGTCCAACAGTGCCTTGAGCTCTTTGTTACCTTTCGCGATACCGATAGCGGTTTTCGACGGTAACAGTTCGCTGTCCACAGGCTCGCTCACTTCGTAGCCAGCGCCTTGTGGCGACTTCAGAAAGCCCAGTTCGGCTTGCAGCATGTCCTGGATGGAAGCATCCAGACGACCGGACGTCAGGTCAGCGTAAACCTGATCCTGGTTGGCGTAGGCCTGGGTTTTAACGCCAGCCTTGTCCAGTACCGCCTTGGCGTAGGCTTCCTGAATGGTGCCTTGCTCGTAACCAACGGTTTTGCCTTTCAGGCTCGCTGGGTCTGCAGTCAGGCCTGCACCTTTCTTGAACACCAGGGAAGTCGGGCCGGAGAACAGCTCGTTGGAGAAGTCGATGGCTTTTTCACGGGCCGGGGTAACGGTCATCGACGAGATCACGCCGTCGAATTTCTTGGCTTTCAGGCCAGGAATCATGCCGTCGAAATCGCTTTCAACCCATTTGCATTTAACTTTCAGCTCGGCGCAGATCGCGTTGCCCAGGTCGATGTCGAAGCCTACCAGGCTGCCGTCAGCGGCTTTTGATTCGAAAGGTGCATAAGAAGGATCGACGCCAAAGCGCAGTTCCTTGTATTCCTTGGCCATTGCATTGCCAGCTGCGAGACAAACAGCCAATGCAGAAAGGGTCAGCCATGCTTTTTTCATCGTTCAGTCCTTAAAACCAAATTGAGCGTTGGGAACACGCGAGGCTTGCTACCGGCGGGTGCCAGACCACAGAAGATAGCAATTTCCGAACCAAAGATACGAACGTGCGTTTTAAATGTACGGAGTTGTCGCAATGGTGACTGCTATCGGAGTGCCACCAATTTTGAACTGTGGGAGCGGTGCTTGCCCGCGAAGAGGTCATTACAGCAGACTCATTTATTGTGACTGGTCGAATGCTTTCGCGGGCAAGTCTCGCTCCAACGTGGTGCGTGATTATTCGCTAGCCCCAAAAAAGTGCGGAATCCTAACCCAGGAGGTCCTGCAACGTCGACAAACTATCGGCCTCGGCCACCGACTTGTCCTGGCGCCAGCGCAACATACGTGGGAAGCGCACGGCGATGCCGCTCTTGTGGCGCTTCGAAAGGGCGATGCCTTCGAACCCCAATTCGAACACCAGAGTCGGCGTCACGCTGCTCACCGGGCCGAATTTTTCCACCGTGGTCTTGCGCACGATGGCGTCGACCTTGCGCATTTCTTCGTCGGTCAGGCCGGAATAAGCCTTGGCGAATGGCACCAGGGTGCGCTCGCTGGCTTGCGGCGGGCCATCCCAGACGGCGAAGGTGTAATCACTGTAAAGACTGGCGCGTCGGCCGTGGCCACGCTGCGCATAGATCAATACGGCATCGACACTGAACGGGTCGACCTTCCACTTCCACCACACACCCATGTCTTTGGTGCGGCCCACGCCGTACAGCGCGTCCTTGGCCTTTAGCATCATGCCTTCCACCCCGAGGCTGCGGGAGGCTTCACGCTGTTCAGCCAAATCCTGCCAGTCCTTGGCGCTGATCACCGGGGAGGGCAGCAGCACCGGGCTTTTGCAGTCGTCGATCAATTTGTCCAGTTGCGTGCGCCGTTCTTGTTGCGGGCGGCTGCGCCAGTCGTGACCTTGCCACTCCAGCAGGTCGTAGGCCAATAGCACCACCGGCACTTCCTCAAGGATCTTCTTGCCCAGGGTTTTGCGGCCAATGCGTTGTTGCAGCAAAGCGAAGGGCTGAACCGAGGGTGCGGACTGTTCGGTGCCTTGAGTATCCAGCTCAAACGCTTTGCTTTCCGGGGCCATGGGTTCTGGTGCTTTCCAGACCACGATTTCGCCATCGATCACCGTGCCGTCTGGCAGGTTGTGCACCAGGGTTTGCAGCTCGGGAAAGCGGTCGGTAACCAGCTCTTCGCCCCGCGACCAGATCCACACTCGGCCGTCGCGTTTCACTAGTTGTGCGCGAATGCCGTCCCATTTCCATTCCACCTGCCAGTTATCCACGGGCCCGAGCAGGGTTTCGAACTGATCCACCGGTTGCTGCAAGGCGTGGGCAAGAAAGAACGGGTAGGGCTGGCCGCCACGCTGAGCGTGTTCGTCTTCGGATTCCGGTGCGATCAGCTTCTGGAAGCCTTCGGCCGTCGGCCTGTTGGACAGGTCGGTATAGCCCACCAATCTCTGCGCCACACGCTTGCTGTCGATATCGGCCAGGGCAGCGAGGGCGCGGGTCACCAGCAGTTTGGAGACGCCGACACGAAAGCTGCCGGTGATCAATTTGATGCAGACCATCAGGCTGATGCGGTCCAGCTGTGCCCAGAAGGTGGGCAGGCGTTCAGCCAGTTCTTCCGGTGGCAACCCTCGCAGGGGCAGGAGCTTTTCTTCCATCCAGATCGCCAGGCCTTGATCGGAGCTGTGCACGGCTTCGGGCAACAGCAGCGACAGGGTTTCCGCCAGGTCACCCACCGCTTGATAGCTTTCTTCGAACAGCCATTCCGGCAGGTTGCCCAGAGTCATCGCTTGTTCGCGTAGCAGCTTGGTGGGCACCAACTGACGAGGGCGGCCACCGGCGAGGAAGTACACCGCCCATGCTGCATCCTCTGCCGGAACGCTGGCGAAATAGTCGCGCATGGCGCTGAGTTTGGCGTTGCTGGAGGTGGTGGCGTCGAGCCGGGAATAGAGTTCGGCGAAGGCTCTCATGCCGGGGCCTCGCTGCCTGTTGCTGGCGCGGGCTCGCTCTGTTGCACCTCTGGGGCTGAAACATCGTCCTCGTCGCCGTATTCGGTGACGAAGCCTTGGGCGTCCAGGCCTTGCTCACGCAGATAACGCACCAGCACACCCACCGAGCCGTGGGTCACCATGACCCGCTCGGCGCCGGTCTGCTCGATGGCCCAGAGCAGCCCCGGCCAGTCGGCGTGATCGGAGAGCACAAAGCCGCGATCCACACCGCGCCGCCTGCGGGTGCCGCGCAGCATCATCCAGCCGCTGGCGAAGGCATCGCTGAACTCACCGAAGCGCTTCATCCAGCTGCTGCCACCAGCTGAAGGTGGGGCGAGAATCAAGGCCTGGCGCAAAGCCGGGTCGGTTTTCTTGAAATCACCGGCGTACAAGGTTTCGGGAATTCGCACCCCGGCTTCCCGGTACACACGGTTCAAGGGCTCGACTGCGCCGTGGACCAGAATCGGCCCGATCTGTGGGTCGATGCCGTGCAGGATGCGTTGCGCTTTGCCGAACGAATAGGCGAACAACACGCTGGCTTTTCCGATCGCCGCATTTGCCCGCCACCAGTCGTTGATCCCGGCGAAGATTTCCGACTGCGGCTGCCAGCGATAGATCGGCAGGCCGAAGGTCGATTCGGTGATGAACGTGTGGCAACGCACCGGTTCGAAGGGCGCACAGGTGCCATCCGGTTCGACTTTGTAGTCACCGGACGCGACCCAGACTTCGCCTTTGTATTCCAGCCGAACCTGCGCCGAGCCGAGCACATGGCCTGCCGGATGCAGGCTCAATTTCACCCCGTGGTGCAGCAGAGTTTCGCCGTACTCCAGGGTTTGCAGGTTGATGTCCTGGCCCAGGCGGGAACGCAGGATGCCTTCACCGGGCGCGGCGGCCAGATAGTGTTCGTTGCCGGTACGGGCATGATCGCCGTGGCCGTGGGTGATCACTGAACGCTCTACCGGTCGCCACGGATCGATATAGAAGTCCCCGGGCGGGCAATACAAACCTTCAGGGCGCGCGATAACAAGATCCATGGAATGACCGACTGGATGGGCTTGTTAGTTATGAGGCGGAGGGGATGAGGAAGTTCGAAGAACCTTGAGCGGGACTTCAATCCGTGGGACCGGCTTTAGCCGGGAAGGCTGCATTCCTGACACACCCTATGTAGAGAATGTACTGGCCTCTTCCCGGCTAAAGCCGGTCCCACGGATTTGTGTAGGGCCGTGGTGCTATTTCCCCGGCACCAACGTCAATCGCTTGTTGCCATAACCGCGTTCGACGTTCTGCGGTTGCAGCGGGATCGACTGGTACTGGGCCTTGAGCCATGGCTCGATGCTGTTGGTGTAATACGGGCTCGCGGGGTTGCCGGATTGGCCGATGTTGGTCATGCCCAGCATCGGTTCGGTCTGGCTGAAGTCGACGATCATGCGCAGGCTCGGCACCACCGGGCTGTCGAAGCTCTGCCCCCAAGGGGAAGCCGAAACACTCAAGGTGCTGTGGTCGCCGCCAATCGCGGTGGCGCTGCGATTGAAATCATTGGCCGCAAACTCAGTGCCCTGGGTGGTTGCCCGGTGCAGTTTGCCCCATTGCCACGCCTTGTGATCCGCGCCCAACTGGCTGTCCCCGGCGGTGATGGCGGCTGCCAGACTGCGGGCCAGAATCGCCGGTTTGTCTTCTTTCTGCGGCGTGGTGACGTCATCCCAATACGGACTGTCTTCACGTCCCAACAGATGATCGGCTTGTGCCGAGTAAGACAGGCCAGCGTTCTGCACCAGCGCCTTCCAGGCCGCAGAGGTCTGTGGACCCAATTCGTCGAGGAAGATCTGCTTGGCACTTTCCTGCAGGAACAGCTCGTACAGCGCGGCATCAGCAGAGGTCGCGAGCAACTTGCCGTCAAATGCCATCAACCGGGTAAACGCTTCACGGGCCTTGTTGCGTTCGGCTTCCGGCAGGGCATCAATGGCCTGCTTCAGCGGTTTGACCATGCCCGGAGCTTCCAGCATCTTGCGCAGCTTGGCGGCGAAAGTGGTGGTCTGGTCGTATTGCATGGCGATTACGCTGCGGGTGTCCTGCTTGCCACTGTTGGCCAGCTCGGCAATACGCTCGGCGCGCTCCGGGGTTTTCCACGAGTTGGACAGTTGCATGCCGTAACCCTTGGGGAAGGTGCGCTGGTTGGCGGTGCCGATCCAGCCTTGCTGCGGGTCCTGGTCATAAGGGTGCAGCATCGAGTCGGCGAAACCGTCCCAGTCGTAACGGCTTTCCCAGCCCGGTGATGGCAGCAAACCCAGGCCTTCGCGACGATTCGGGAAGCGCCCGGTGACTTGCCAGCCGATATTCGAGGCGTCGGCAAACACCATGTTCAGCGTGACGGCGCGGATCTCGCGGGTGGTGTCGAAGGCTTTATCCACTTTAGGCGCGCGGGACAGATCGAAGAACGCATCCAGGCTCTTGTCGTCCTTGACGTCCGGGGTTTGCAGGGCGATACCCAGGCCATTGCCCAACTGACCTGTACCCAGGTTGCTGTTGAGCAGTGGCCCGTGACGGGTTTCGTAAACGTTTTCGCGGATCGGGCTGGCGCCTTTGACGATGAAGGTTTCTTGATGGACCGCAGCGGGCAGCCACTTACCGTCGGCCAGGTACATCAGTCGATTGTTCTCGCGCTTGAGCTTTTCCAGAAACAGATCCTGGTTGTCGCCCATGGCAGACGACATCGACCATGCGAGTTTGCCATTGAAGCCGCTCAGTACCAGGGGCAAGCCCGCGATGGTTGCGCCGGAGGCCTGATATTTCGGGGCACGAATCTGCACGAAGCTCCACGCCGAATTCAAACCGGCAGGCAGCTGCATGTCGCTGGCCAGCAGGCTTTTGCCCGTGCGGCTGCGTTGCGGGGCGATGGCCCAGTTGCTAGAGGCGGCAATGCCCAGCATGTTCAGGTCGGTCAGTTGCAGGGCGACTTTGTTCAACTCGCCAAGCCCGGAGACTTGCGCGCCGATGTTCAGCCCTTTGAGTTTTTCCGCTTCGGCAAAGGGCAGCTCTTCATCCGGATAGGTCGGGATCAGCCAGGCCAGTTTGTCCGCGCCGATTTTCTGGGCGAGCACCAGCGACGACAGTTCTTCTTGCAGGTTCACCGACTGGCTGAAGTTGAGCAGGCTGAAGATCAGCGCCGAGTCTTCAGGCTTCCAGTAATCCGGGCGGTAGCCGGAGCTGGCGAGATCAGCCGGGAGTTTGTCGCGATAGCGGAACAGCCAGGCGTTGACGCCACGCGCATAGACTTCAAAGAAGCGTTGCAGGCGCGGGCTTGAAGCGTTGTACAGCTCGCTGGCGCTCTTTTTCAGATTCGCCGAGCGCATCAGGCGGTCGACATCCAGCGCGCTGGGGCCGGCCATTTCCGAGAGTCGCCCTTGACCCAGCAGGCGCATGGTCAACATCTGGCTGATGCGGTCGCTGGCGTGCACGTAGCCCAGGGTGAACAGGGCATCGTGGAAGGTGCTGCTTTCAATCAGCGGCATGCCCAGACTATTGCGCCGCAGCGAGACGTTCTGCGCCAGGCCTTTCACGGCAACGCTGCCGGAAGTCGGCAACAGGGTATCGGTATCGCCCCCGCCAATCTGGCAGCCGGCAAGGCTCAGCAAACCCACCGAGGCGGCAACAGCACCGAACCGGGGTACGACTCTGAAAAGGGCTGGCGAGGCCATGGGCGAAGCTCCTGCGGGGGTGGCGTATAAAAGGCGCTACGTTAGAGAGCGCGCAGGCACCGCGCAAGCGGGGAGAGAGAGTTTATTTCAGGATCTTTCGGTGGATGCTGCCTAGGGAGTGATCCTGTGGGAGCGAGGCTTGCCCGCGAACGGCTGCGCAGCAGTCGACAAAATAGAAGATTCACCATCGCAGGAAAGTCGTTCCGACTTTTTCGCGGGCAAGCCTCGCTCCAACCTGTCTAAGGCGTCTGCGGATTCACCTGCTCAACCAGCGCATACGCCCGTTTGGTGGCATCGCGATTGGCGATGGCGTCATACCAGCGCTTGAGGTGCGGGTAGTCGTTCAAGTCCTGGTCTTGCCAGCTGTGCCGCGCGATCCACGGGTAGATCGACATGTCGGCGATGCTGTATTCACTGCCCGCCACAAACTCGCGATCTGCCAGACGCTTGTTCAATACCCCATACAAACGGGTGGTTTCATCCACATAGCGCTTGATCGCGTAGGGGATCTTTTCCGGGGCGAAGCGGTTGAAGTGATGATTTTGCCCGGCCATCGGCCCTAGACCGCCCATTTGCCAGAACAGCCACTGCAGCGCTTCCTGACGACCGCGCAAATCCTGAGGGATGAACTTGCCGGTTTTTTCCGCCAGATACAGCAGGATCGCACCGGACTCGAACAGGCTGATCGGCTCACCGCCGTCGAGCGGCTCATTGTCGACGATGGCCGGGATGCGATTGTTGGGGGAGATTTGCAGGAATTCGGGTTTGAACTGATCGTTCTGGCCGATATTGACCGGGAAGATCTTGTACGGCAGGCCGGCCTCTTCAAGGAACAGGGAAACTTTATGGCCGTTGGGTGTGGTCCAGTAATGCAGATCAATCATCAGGAGGCTCCAGTCGGGTGGTACGAGCTTCAATGTATCGAAAGTCTCCCACTGCTCTTAAGGTTCACTCGCACTTTGTTGTGCCAGCACGGCCCCCTTCGCGGGCAAGCCTCGCTCCAACAGGCGCCGGCCCGTTGGAGCGAGGCTTGCCCGCGAAGGGGTAGTTACAGGATGCACGGGAAGCAACTGCCGCCTGTTTTACTCCGCTGAGCCTTGCCTGCACAAATGAAAACGACCTGCAATGCAGGCCGTTTCCAATACCCGTCGCGATTTACGCGCCGTGGCACTTCTTGAATTTCTTCTCGCTGCCGCATGGGCAAGGATCGTTGCGGCCTATGTCTTTCAACTCGTTGCGCACTGGCTCTTGATGAGCATGACCGCAGTTCGGGCCATGGACGTGGCCGTGCTGGTGATCGTGATGGCTATGATCGTGGTCATGGTCGTGGTTGCAGTCTGGGCCATGCACGTGGGCTTGCTGGTTCATCGGGTTACTCCGGAATTAGATCGCTGGGGATTATCTCGCCGTTGCGCCCAATACGCACGTTATGACGGAACAAAAAGCCGGTCTTGAGTTTGCCTTCAAGCCGATACGGGATCGCCTGATCGGGTTTTTTCAACAGTTTGGAGATGTATTTCAGATGCTGCCAGAGGTTGGTGCGGATCGGCACCACGAAATTCTTGTGACTATGCCCCTCGACCACGAACCACTCGCTGGACTCGCCCTCGGCCAGCATCGCTTCCTTCAGCATGATCTTGTACCGCAGAGTCCTCACCAGCACGCTGCGATCATTGGGATTGTCCACGCGAAAGTGCAGCTTGAAATCCTGTTGCAACAACTTGGCTTTGACCACTTCCACCTTGAGCAGGCGGACCTCGGATTCCTGATAGCCGCTGGTGACCCAGGAGGAGCAGCCGGTGAGGAGCGACATCAGTGCCAGAATCAGAAAAACAGCCGCGTTTTTTCTGTAGGAGTGAGCTTGCTCGCGATAGCGTCCGATCAGGCGACAATGGACCGACGGCCAAATCCCATCGCGAGCAAGCTCACTCCTACAGAGATATGTGTTCGATGTGCTGGAGCGATCTGCTCTCAAACAGGCCTTTGCAAACATGGTCTTGCTCCATTTGTGGCCCACCCAGGGCCATCGTTGGCAAAGCGACTGGCCCGTTCCTTTTTGATAAGGCTGCGGCATACTCCTCGCACGTGCTGTCAGAGTATGACTGATGAACCTATACGAAATTGTATTCAGTGGCCAATTGGTCCCAGGCGCCCAGCTGGATCTGGTGCAGAGCAACCTTGGCAAGCTGTTCCAGGCCGATGCCCAGCGTCTGGCGCTGTTGTTTTCCGGGCGACGGCTGGTCCTGAAAAACAATCTGGACGCGGCAGCGGCAGAGAAATATCGCTCGACCCTGGAACGTGCAGGCGCCGTGGCTGAAGTTGTCGCAATGCCCGGCGAAGTTGAACCACTGGTTTCAGCAGCGTCCTCTGCGCCGGGTCGATTGCAGATTGCACCCCGAGACGTCTACATGGCTGCTTTTGTCGAGGTCGATGCGCCGGATCTGGAGCTGTTCGAGGTAGGAAGCGACCTGCAGGACCACAAACCCGCCCCGGTTGCCCCGGCGCTGGACCTGTCCCTGCTCAGCATCGCTCCTGTGGGCAGCGACCTTGGCCAAGCCGTTGAATCGCACACCGTGCTGGTGCCGGATATCTCTCATTTGCGTCTGCTTTGACGTAAAGGCGGTCTGAAGCAATCAGGCCGCGTAACTCGCGCAACACTTCTTGTATTTCTGTTCACTGCCGCACGGGCAAGCGTCGTTGCGCCCGGCCTTGAGGCCTACGGTCGGGTCGATGAAATACCAGCGGCCCTGATTCTGTACGAAGGACGAGCGCTCCCGATGGCTGTGCTCGCCCGCGCCGTCATGCCAGCGCGCCGTGAAGGTGACGAAGGCGTGTTCGGGTTTGCCGCCGAAGACTTCCGAGCTTTCCACTTCGAGCCCCAGCCAGGTGCTCTGCAAGCTCCATTGGCTGATGGCGTCCCGGTCCAGTCCGGCCTTTTGCACTGGCAGGGTGGTGTCCAGCAAGTAATCGATCAGGCCCAGCACGTAAGCGCTGTAGCGTGAGCGCATGAGTTTTTCGGCGCAGGGCGTGGGCTGCCCGGCGTGGAAAGGCCCGCAACAGGTTGCCAGCAGGTCCCCGCTGCCGCAGGGGCAAATAGCGCTATTCATGAATCACCACCAGTACTTGCCAAAATTCTCGGGATTGGCCCAGAACCTTGAGTTGAGCCAGTCGGGCACTTGCTTGTATTCGCGCAAGTCATAGGTGAACAGGGTCAACACCTGTTCGTCTCGGGCGAAGCGTTCGCTGGCCTGCAACGCCAGGGAGAAAAAGTCCGTGGTCTTCCAGCCGCAGGCCTGAAGATCGGCCAGCACCGCGATGCGGCTGGCGTTGAGGTTGCGAATCCCGCCGAGCAGTTCCAGGCCGTCGCGCTTGGGCATGTGTTCAAGACAGTCGACCGCCAGCGCCAGATCAAAGCGTTGCCCGGCCAGATCTACCGGCAACGGGCCGGGTTTTGCGTGGGCGATCTGGGTGTCGGGGTGTGCTTCCTGGAATGCCTGCAACGCAGGAAACGCCTCGGCTCCGATCAACAGCAGACGCTTGGGGGCCTGCAAATCGAGCAGGGCGGCCAGAGCTTGCTGGGGCGTGCGCGTGGAAAAGCCATCAGTCATCAAAAATCCTCTCTTGGGCCGGTAAGACTAGCGTGTGCAGGGGCGTGGGCCTAGTCCCGGGTTTGACCCTGTAGGAGCTGCCGAAGGCTGCGAATGGATGTACCTGACACACCGCTATTCGCAGCCTTCGGCAGCTCCTACAGGGGTCTGATTTGCCTGAAACCCAACAAAACAAGGCCCAAAGTGGCGAACTGGCACTTTGCTGTCTTTACTCCTGAAGCGGCGCATTGGGCCGAACCCTTGGGAGAGAAAATTAATGAGAATGATCCGGACAGCATTGCCTCTGATTTTAATCACCAGCGTTTTAACCGGCTGCGCAGGTTTACAGAAGACCGACTGGCCACTCTGTGCCCTGGGCGGGGGTGTCGCGGGGGCGGCGGCGGGCGCGTTCCAGACCGCAGCCGTCGCTGCCAGCCTGGGCGGCGCAGTGGGCGTCATGGCGGGTGCCTATTGCTGGGTACACGGTGATGGCGACGATGACGGCGACGGCGTGAAAAACAGCATCGACAAATGCCCGGACACGCCTAAAGGTGTCGCGGTCGACGCCACGGGCTGCCCATCGGTAGCGCCAGCGCCGCCAGTTGTGGTCGAAGAAGTGGTGGTTGTCAAAGAAGAAGTCATCGTCATCAATGACGTGCTGTTCGAATTCGACTCCGCACGTCTGACCGCCGCTGATAAATCCAAACTCGATCTGATCACCACTCGCCTGAAACGCGAGGCTCCAAGTGCCCAACTGCGCGTCAGCGGTCACACCGACAGCGTCGGTCGTGATGCCTACAACCAGAAACTGTCCGAGAAGCGCGCCATGTCCGTGACTGACTACCTCGTCAGCTCAGGCATCCCTCGCAGCTCATTCGTTTCGGTGCAAGGTGCAGGCGAATCCCGCCCGGTAGCAGACAACTCGACCGCCAATGGTCGTGCGTTGAACCGTCGCGTGGAAATCCAGATTAACCGTTGATTTTCAGCCCTCTGTTGGCCCGGCATTCGTGCCGGGTCAATGCCGATGTGCAGCCGTTCAGCGGTTGATCCTTTGTCCTGAAGAATTTTTGGCAGCGTGCTGGCATATTTCCCCATGCGGGCGTCTACTGTGCGCGCAGAAAAAATGCACAACGATAAGCGTTCGCGTAAATGCAATGACGCAGACTGCACAGGAGCAGATTCAGGTAATGAAGGTTTTTTGGGGGTTGGGAAAGCTTTTAACCGCAGCATTCTGGCTGGTGGTGTTGGTCAATCTGGTCATGGTGTTGCCGACGCCGTTCGCGCTGTTAATCAAACTCGCTGGCAGCCTGCTGGCGCTGACGCACGTGCTTGAGTTGCTGCTGTTCAATGGCAGCCTGCGCGGTCGCCGTCATCCCTGGCGTGATCGTTTGCACATTCTTGTGTTCGGAATCTTCCATATTCAATCCTTGCCAAAACCTTCTCGGGAGCGAGCCCATGCGTAAGCTTTGTCTACTTGCCGCACTTTGCAGCCCGCTTGCCATGGCCCAGAGCGTCAGCGTCGAACCCCATTCCCTGATGCGCTTGCCGAGCAACACCAGCGTGCTGCAACTGGAACGTCTGGAGGTCGAGGATTACGGCACCTTGCTGATCCCGTCCGGCCTCATCGAGGTGAAGGTCGATCAGCTGGTGCTGGGTCATGAGGCGCGAATTGCCATCGTCTCCGGCAGTCAGCCGTTTAACCTGGTGGTCAGCCATGGAAAGCTCGGGGACGGCAGCCAGATCACCGCTCGCGGCGCGCCGGGTACTTATGAAAAACCACCGTTGCCGGGTCGTAACCTGACCTTGCGCATCGAGCATCTGGACGGCAGCGAATTGTTCGTCGATGCCCGTGGCGGTGCTGGCTCGCCGGGTTATGTCGGTCTGGATGGCGCCAACGGCGAGGCTCCAGGCTGCACCTTTGGCAGCGCGGGTAAAGGTTATGACGGCGACAACGGCGGCAATGGCCACGACGGCGCGCCGGGCGCACAGGTGCGGCTGGAACTGCCGCTGAGCTTTCCGGCCGAACACATCAAGGTCAACGTCCAGGGCGGCCCCGGCGGTCTGGCGGGCGCTGGCGGCAAACCCGGCAAAGGCGGCGCGTCGAAGGGTTGTATTGTTTATCGCGCAGATGGTGGCAAGGCTGGTCGTGCCGGTGAAGCGGGGCAGCCTGGAGCGGCTGGGCCTGCCGGTGCGGTGACGGTGCAGCGGTTGTAGAAAATCTGTAGGAGCTGCCGAAGGCTGCGAATGATGGCGTGCCTGACACAGCGCAATTCGCAGCCTTCGGCAGCTCCTACAGGGTCGCTTAGAAATTCGGTCTGGCCGCTGCGATGGCCACCACTGCCAACCCGATCAGCAGATTAACGCCCACCAATCGCCGAATCCGGCCCATCACCGCCGCGCCTTCAGCCCACTGTTCCGTTTCAACAGCCCGGCGCAGTTCCGGCAGTTGCAATGACTGAAGACGAATGAACAGTGCGGTCATCACCACGTACAAGCCCATCATCACTTGCACATAGCGCGGGGCGGTCTGGAAGTTGACGAATTGCAACTGGATCATGCCGACGCCGGTGATCGGCAAGACCACCACAACCGCCCAGACCCAGACGAAAAACCGTGGGAACACTTCCAGCCACAATTTCAGACGAGCCGGGCCCTGTAAGGCGCTGACAACCGCCGGGCGCAGGATCATCCAGGCGAAAAACATGCCGCCGACCCAGATCAGGGCGGCCAGAACATGCAAGGTGTAGACGAGGGAAAAGGGTGTCATCAGGTACTCCGTTCTGCGCGGATGGAATTTGCGGGGTATGATAGCCGCCTGCTGGAACTACTGAAGATATATCCAGCTTTTATGCTTTAATTTTCGCCGATGCCTGTAACGCCCGAGCCCACGACCGAACCATGATCAGCAACGAACTCAAATCCCAGATCCAGGGCGCCTACTCGCGTTTCCTCGAAGCCAAGAGCCTCAAGCCTCGCTACGGCCAGCGTTTGATGATCGCCGAGATCGCCAAGGTGCTGGGCGACATCGATACCGATGAAGAGGGTCGGCGCACCAGTGACCCCGCTGTGGTCGCGGTGGAAGCGGGCACCGGTACTGGCAAGACGGTGGCCTATGCCATCGCCGCCATTCCCACCGCCAAGCTGGCGGGCAAGCGTCTGGTCATCGCTACGGCTACCGTGGCGTTGCAGGAGCAGATCGTCCACAAGGACCTGCCCGACCTGATGCGTAACAGCGGGCTGAATTTCACCTTTTCCCTGGCCAAGGGTCGTGGCCGTTACATGTGCCTGTCCAAGCTCGACATGCTCTTGCAGGAAGGCGACGCCACAAACGCCACTGCTCAGCTTTTCGAGGAAGAAGGCTTCAAGATCGAAGTCGATGAGGCCAGTCAGAAGCTTTTTACCAGCATGATCGAAAAGCTCGCCGGCAATAAGTGGGACGGGGACCGCGACAGCTGGCCTCAGGCGCTGGAAGATCAGGACTGGGCACGGCTGACCACCGACCACAGCCAGTGCACCAACAGACATTGTCCGAATTTTCAGCAGTGCGCCTTCTATAAAGCCCGCGAAGGCATGGGAAAAGTCGACGTGATCGTGACGAACCACGACATGGTGCTGGCGGATCTCGCCCTCGGTGGCGGCGCGGTATTGCCCGATCCTCGTGACACGCTGTACGTATTCGACGAAGGCCACCACCTGCCTGACAAGGCCATCGGCCATTTCGCCCATTACACGCGCTTGCGTTCAACAGCCGACTGGCTGGAACAGACCGCCAAGAACCTCGCCAAACTGCTGGCCCAACATCCATTGCCGGGTGACCTGGGCAAGTTGATCGAACAAGTGCCGGAACTGGCCCGTGAGATCAAGGCGCAGCAGCAATTCATGTTCAGCGCCTGCGAACAGCTGGCAGATTTCCGCGCCGGTGAAGACATGCAGGGCCGCGAGCGCCCACGGCATCGATTCATTGGCGGCGTGGTGCCCGAGCATATTCGCGAGATGGGCATCGAGTTGAAGAAAGGCTTTGCCCGCCTGGATGATCTGTTCACCCGTCTGGCCGACCTTCTCAAGGAAGGCATGGACGGTGAGGTCAATATCGGCATCGCCAGCCATCAGGCCGAAGAATGGTATCCACTGTTTGGCAGTCTGCTGGCCCGCGCCCATGGCAACTGGGAACTGTGGACCGCCTTCACCGCTGAAGACCCGGAAGACAGCCCGCCCATGGCACGTTGGCTGACCCTGGCCGACAGCGGTGCGTTGTTCGACATCGAGGTCAATGCCAGCCCGATCCTGGCGGCGGAGATGCTGCGTCGCAACTTGTGGAACGTGGCTTATGGCGCTTTGGTGACCTCCGCCACGCTGACTGCGCTGGGCAAATTCGACCGCTTCCGCATGCGTGCCGGCCTGCCCAAGGTGGCGGTTACGGCTGTGGTGCCCAGCCCGTTCCATCACGCGGATGCTGGTGTGCTGCGGGTGCCGGATCTCAAGGCCGACCCACGGGATTCCGTGGCGCATACGGCGGCGATCATTCGTGAGTTGCCGAGTCTGGTGGAAGGCTCGCGGGGCACGCTGGTGTTGTTCTCCTCGCGCAAGCAGATGCAGGACGTTTTTGATGGGCTGGAGCGGGACTGGCGCAAGCAGGTGTTCATTCAGGGCAACCTGTCGAAGCAGGAAACCCTCAACAAACACAAAGCCCGAGTGGATGGCGGTGATTCCAGCGTGCTGTTCGGTCTGGCGAGTTTTGCTGAAGGTGTCGACTTGCCGGGGGCGTATTGCGAACACGTGGTGATCGCCAAGATCCCGTTCGCGGTCCCGGATGACCCGGTGGAAGCGGCGCTTGCCGAATGGATCGAAGCCCGTGGCGGCAATCCGTTCATGGAAATCGCGGTGCCGGATGCTTCGCTGCGTCTGGTCCAGGCCTGCGGCCGATTGCTGCGCACCGAAGAAGACCGCGGCACTATCACCCTGCTGGACCGCCGCGTAGTGACCCAGCGCTATGGCAAAGCGATCCTCAATGCGCTGCCGCCGTTCAGGCGTGAGATTTCCTGAGTCTGGTGCACCGCACCCATATACGACCGCGTTTTTATGTGGGACCGGCTTTAGCCGGGAAGAGGCCAGTACACCCGCCCGAAATTGATCGCCTGAAATGCCGCCTTCCCGGCTAAAGCCGGTCCCACAAAAAAAGTGCATTGACCCACATCTGTTCACAAACCCTTCAATCGCTGAAACAATGCACGCCATTTTTCGATCAGCCAATCCGGGAGCCAGCGGGTGCAGATTCAGGGTCATTTCGAGCTCAAGTTCGAAGCAGTGCGTGAAGCGTTTGCCGCACTCTTCGACGATCCTCAGGAACGCGGTGCGGCGTTGTGCATTCAGGTCGGTGGCGAAACGGTTGTCGATCTCTGGGCGGGTACTGCCGACAAGGACGGTGCCGAGGCCTGGCACAGCGATACTATCGTTAACCTGTTTTCCTGCACCAAGCCCTTCGCTGCCGTCTCTGCGCTGCAACTGGTCGATGAAGGCAAGCTGCGCCTGGATGAACCTGTCGCTCGTCTGTGGCCCGAGTTTGCCGAGGCCGGCAAGGCTGCGATCACCCTGCGCCAATTGCTCTGTCATCAGGCCGGTTTACCCGCGCTGCGCCACATGTTGCCCGCCGAAGCGCTTTACGACTGGACCGCCATGACGGACGCGCTGGCTGCCGAACAACCCTGGTGGACGCCGGGGCAGGGCCATGGTTACGCCGCAATCACTTACGGCTGGTTAGTGGGTGAGATGCTGCGCCGGGCTGACGGTCGTGGGCCGGGTGAGTCCATCGCCGCACGTATCTCGCGTCCGCTGGGCCTGGACTTCCATGTTGGTCTGAGCGACGAGGAGTTCTACCGCGTCGCCCATGTGGCCCGTGGCAAGGGCAACCCGGGTGATGAGGCGGCGCAGCGTCTGGTGCAAACCACTATGCGTGAACCGACTTCGATGACGGCCCGAGCCTTCACCAACCCGCCTTCGATCATGACCAGCACCAACAAGCCGGAATGGCGCCGCATGCAGCAGCCCGCCGCGAATGGTCACGGCAATGCCCGAAGCCTTGCAGGCTTCTATGCCGGTCTACTCGATGGCAGCCTGCTGGAGTCCGAGCTGCTCAATGAGCTGACTCGCGAACACAGCGTTGGCGAAGACAAAACTCTGCTGACCCGGACGCGTTTCGGACTGGGTTGCATGCTGGATCAGCCGGACGTACCCAACGCCACTTACGGCCTGGGTGCCAAAGCATTCGGTCACCCTGGCGCTGGCGGATCCATCGGTTTCGCCGACCCGGACCGGGATGTGGCGTTTGGTTTTGTCGTCAACACGCTGGGCCCCTACGTGCTGATGGACCCGCGTGCGCAAAACCTGGCGCGTATCCTTGGTGAGTGTTTGCGCTAAGTTGTGCCCTTAAGTGCTTGTTTCATACCGACTGTCAGTTAATGGGCTGTATCAGGAACCGTGCGACGGTTTCCTTTTCCAACTGGGCGTTTAGGCGTGTTATATGGGCGCTGCCAAATTGTTTTCTGGCCAGGTTCTTTTCATTACTAATTTTTGTGGGTCATTCATGTCGTCTTCCAAAAGCCTCGCAATCGCTTTGTGTCTTGCCGTCACGGGTTGTGCGCAAACCCCTCAAAATAATTCCGCCGATACAGGTAGTAGCTGGTGGCAGTTCGGTTCCGGCCCGGACGCGGTCGCCGATACTGCAACGGCAAAGGCCCCGCAAGCCAAACCTGCCGAGCCTGTTGCCAAAGCTGAAAGCGGCACCCATTGGTACTGGCCGTTCGCATCCAGCGACAGCGCTGACGCAAAAGCTGATGTTGCTGCCAAGCCTGCGCCGAAGAGCGTGCCGCCTCTGGTTGCCAAGTCCGAGACCGATAGCAAATGGTGGTGGCCGTTTGGCAGTGATGAGAAAGCCGCTCCTGCCGCTGCTCCAAAGATCGATCCAAAAGTGACTCAGGCCTGGCTGGATGAGTACGAGCCGCGCCTGCGCCTGGCGATCAAGGACAGCCCATTCGAACTGGAGCGCCGCGAAGACCTGCTGGTGATTACCGCGCCGGTGGATAGCTCGTTCAACCCGGACCGTCCTGCCATGTTGCTGCCGGTAACCCTGGGCCCGATCACCCGTCTGGCCAAGATCGTGGAAGGCGATCAGAAAACCGCCGTGTTGGTCCTCGGTCACGCTGATACCACCGGTGTCGCTGCCGCCAACCAGAAAATCAGCCAGGAACGTGCGCAATCCATTGCCGCGATTTTCCGCCTCAGCGGCCTGGAGCGTAATCGTCTGAGCCTGCGTGGCATGGGCGCCGTGATGCCGCGTGCTGCCAACGACAGCGCCGAAGGTCGCAAGCTGAACCGCCGCGTGGAAATCATGATGACGCCACAGAACACCATGGTTGCCCTGATGAGCAAATACGCGCTGCCGCCGTCGGCCACTATGGTTGCCGCTCAGGACGTCAAGCCAGCTGCCGCCGTTGCCCCGGCTCCGGCCAAAGCAGCCCCTGCCGCCAAGGCTCCAGCCAAGAAAGCTGCCGCCGCCAGCAAGCCAGCTGCTAAAAAAGCCGCTCCGGCGAAGAAGGCTGCACCTGCCAAAGCCGCACCGGCCAAGGCTGCCGTGAAGAAAAAACCAGCGGCGACCGATCAGGCCAGCAACTAACGCTTTGCTGACTCGCGCTTGGCGGCGCGGGTCAGTCCCCGGACTTTTTTCAATTCAAGGAAAGCGTCATGACCCAGTCTCTGGCTGATATGCGCCGCGACTACGCCCGCGATGGTTTAACCGAAGCACAATCGCCAGAGGAGCCGTTTGCTCTGTTTCACCAGTGGTTTGCAGAAGCGGTCAAAACCGAGCAGGCACCGGTCGAAGCCAATGCCATGACGCTGGCGACCGTTGATCAAGACGGGCGTCCCCACTGCCGCATCCTGCTGCTCAAAGGCCTGGATTCTCAGGGTTTTACCTTCTTCACCAACTACGACAGCGCCAAGGGCCAACAGCTGGCGGCGCGTCCGTTTGCCGCCATGACGTTTTTCTGGCCAACCCTTGAGCGTCAGGTACGCATCGAGGGGCGGGTGGTGAAGGTCACGCCTGAAGAGTCTGATGCTTACTTTCAGGTTCGTCCGCTGGGTAGCCGACTGGGTGCCTGGGCTTCGCCCCAGAGTCAGGTCATTGCCGATCGCGCCGAGCTTGAAGGCATGATCACCGCCACCGAACAGCGCTTCCTTGATACCCAGCCACATTGCCCGCCACATTGGGGTGGCTACCGGCTTTTGCCCGAGCGCATCGAGTTCTGGCAAGGTCGTTCCAGCCGTTTGCATGACCGTCTGAATTATCGTCTCGACGAGAGTCAGTGGATTCGCGAACGCCTCGCTCCCTGAACGTCAGTTTGTTTGAATTATTCGCCAGCGAACCCGTCATAGGGGTACATGGCGTCGGGCTGTATCGCGCCTGAATGAAAACAAATTAGCGAGGAGCGGCAGGTGACAGCGCCAATAGTGCGGAGTCTAATGGCTGCATGTTCCTCTGGAGATACCCCTATGCGTAAGTCTGTTCTGCTGGTTTCGTTCACTGCTATGGCACTGTCGCTCAGTGGCTGCATGTCGAACCTGACCGGTGATTCCTATTCCCGTGATGAAGCGCGGACAGTGCAGACGGTTCGCCTGGGCACCATCGAATCTCTGCGGCCGGTAAAGATTGAAGGCAGTAAGACGCCAATCGGTGCGGGTGCCGGTGCAATCGTCGGCGGTGTGGGCGGCAGCGCGATTGGCGGCGGTCGCGGCAGTATCGTCGCGGCGGTGATTGGTGCGGTGGCCGGTGGTCTGCTGGGTTCTGCGACAGAGGAAGGTTTGACCCGGACTCAGGGCGTGGAGATTACCGTTCGTGAAGACGACGGCAGCATGCGTGCCTACGTGCAGCAGGTGCAGGAAAATGAAATTTTCCGTGTCGGCGAGCGCGTGCGCATCATGAGCGTCAATGGCACCAGCCGGGTTTCACACTAAGGTCTGCGATGCTTTTGTAGTGTCTTGATACACAAAACCCCGATCCTGGTGATCGGGGTTTTTGTTTGTCTAGTGGGACCGGCTTTAGCCGGGAAGGCTGCATTTCTGACGACAAAAAGGCATTGGAGGTACCGACCTCTTCCCGGCTGAAGCCGGTCCCACTAGGTCAGGCTGTCTGGCTATTTCTGCTACTGACCGCCATAACCGCATAGCCAATAAACGCCGCCAGAATCGATCCCGTCAGGATCCCCATCCGGTCCGCGCCCGCGTACGCGCTGGTGGCCGGGTCATAAGCCAGCGAGCCCACAAACAGACTCATGGTGAAGCCGATGCCGCACAGGATCGATACGCCCAGTACTTGGCCCCAGTTCGCGCCGGCTGGCAACTTCGCCATCCCGACTTTGACCGCCAGCCAGGTCAGGCCAAACACCCCGAGGGTCTTGCCCAGCAACAGGCCTGCCGCGATGCCCATAGGGACGTGATGGGTGAAGCTTTCCAGGGTAACGCCCGTCAGAGACACACCGGCATTGGCGAAGGCAAACAGCGGCAGGATGCCGTACGCGACCCAAGGGTGCAGGGCATGTTCAAGGGTCAGCAAGGGCGAGGACTTTTGGTTCTGAGCACGCATTGGAATACAGAAGGCCAGCACCACACCCGCCAGCGTCGCGTGGACACCGCTTTTCAGGACGCAAACCCACAGCACCAGACCAATCAGCAAGTAAGGCCCGAGCTTGAGAACCCCCAGTCTGTTCATGGTGATCAAGGCCACGATGGCCGCGCCAGCGATCAGCAACGAGAGGTTCGACAGCTCACCTGAATAGAACAGCGCGATCACCACGATGGCGCCCAGGTCGTCGATGATCGCCAGGGTCATCAGGAACAGTTTCAGCGACACCGGGACGCGCTTGCCCAGCAGGGCCAGAACCCCGAGGGCGAACGCAATATCAGTCGCCATGGGAATCGCCCAGCCGTTCATGGCTGCTGCATCGCCGGTGTTCATGGCCCAGAAGATCAGCGCCGGAACCACCATGCCGCCAATGGCCGCCGTACCCGGCAAGACGATCTGCGAGGGCTTGGACAGATGGCCCTCAAGCACCTCGCGTTTGACCTCAAGGCCGATCAGCAGAAAGAACAGCGCCATCATGCCGTCGTTGATCCACAGCAACAGCGGTTTGGCAATCTTGACCGCACCGATCTGGGCGACCACGGGCACATCGAGGAAGGCGTTATACAGCCAGGACAACGGGGAATTGTTGATGATCAGGGCCAGAGCAGCGGCGGCGATCAGTAACAGACCGCCCGCTGCTTCAAGCTGAAAAAAACGAATGACAGAGTTACGTAGAGGCAAGATTCGCGCTCCATTCATGCAAAAGGAGCGACACCCTAACCCGGACTTACTGTCTTTAAAACAAAAGTTATATTCGTTTTTGTTATAAGCAGTAGGGATTATTTAGAGTGTTTCCGGGTCTGTCAGGAGAGTCGGTTTGCTGGTCAGACGGGTCTTTTTGTAGTGTAGGAATTGTCTGAAAAGCGCCGCCCTCTCGCGCAGCAAATACGGTCCATAGGCGCGACTTTAGCCGCAAGGATGTCGGCCCTGCGCAGGATCTATAACTCGCGGCTAAAGCCGCTCTCATTGAAAAATGACATCTGAATTAGAACGGTTTTTCTGTAGGAGTGAGCTTGCTCGCGATAAAGCCGGAACGGCTTTTCTGCGGCGGTGAATGCTGCTTTTTTCACGACTGCTTCGCAGCCGATCGCGAGCAAGCTCACTCCTACGGGTCCTATGTTTGCTGCGCGAAAGTGCGGCGTTCGGAAGACAGGCGCACTCCTACAGTTCAATCCCCAACATATCCCGCGCCAGCGCCTCGGCAATCCGGATGCCGTCCACACCAGCAGACAGAATCCCGCCCGCATAACCTGCACCTTCGCCTGCCGGGAACAGGCCTTTGACGTTCAGGCTCTGCATGGTGTCGCCACGGGTAATGCGCAGTGGTGCCGAGGTGCGGGTTTCGATGCCGGTCAGGATGGCGTCGTGCAAGGCAAAGCCTTTGATCTGCTTATCGAAGGCTGGCAGTGCTTCGCGGATTGCTTCGATGGCGTAAGCGGGCAGGGCGTCTGCCAGGTCCACCAGTTTTACCCCCGGCTTGTAGGACGGTTCTACGCTGCCAAGCTCGCTGGACGCCTTGCCTGCAATGAAGTCACCCACCAACTGCGCAGGGGCCTCGTAAGTGCTGCCGCCGAGCAGGTAAGCGTGGGATTCCAGGCGCTCCTGTAACTCGATACCCGCCAATGGACCGCCCGGATAATCTTCCGGCGTGATCCCGACCACGATGCCCGAGTTAGCGTTGCGTTCGTTACGCGAATACTGGCTCATGCCGTTGGTGACTACGCGGTTTGGCTCGGAAGTCGCCGCGACCACCGTGCCGCCCGGACACATGCAGAAGCTATAGACCGAACGGCCATTCTTGGCATGGTGCACCAGTTTGTAATCGGCCGCGCCGAGCTTCGGGTGCCCGGCATATTTACCCAGGCGGGCGCGGTCGATCAGCGATTGCGGGTGTTCGATCCGGAAGCCCACGGAAAAAGGTTTGGCCTCCATGTAAACGCCCCGCCCGTGCAGCATGCGGAAGGTGTCACGGGCGCTGTGCCCCAAAGCCATGATCACGTGTCGGGACTCGATGCGTTCGCCGCCGTCGAGCTCTACACCCAGCAGTTGGCCGTCTTCGATCAGCACGTCGGTGACGCGCTGTTCGAAGCGCACTTCACCGCCCAGCGCTTCGATCTGATGGCGCATGTTTTCCACAACACCGGTCAGACGGAACGTACCGATGTGAGGCTTGCTAACGTAGAGGATTTCTTCCGGCGCACCGGCTTTGACGAACTCGTGCAGCACCTTGCGACCGTGGAATTTCGGGTCCTTGATCTGGCTGTACAGCTTGCCGTCGGAGAAGGTCCCGGCACCGCCTTCACCGAACTGCACGTTGGACTCGGGGTTCAGCACGTTCTTGCGCCACAGGCCCCAGGTGTCCTTGGTGCGCTGGCGAACTTCCCGGCCACGCTCAAGAATGATCGGCTTGAAACCCATCTGTGCAAGCAACAGCCCAGCGAAGATCCCGCATGGCCCGAAGCCCACGACCACGGGGCGTTCGGTCAGGCCATCCGGCGCGTGGCCGACAACCTTGTAGCTGACGTCCGGCGCGGGGTTGATGTGCCGATCATCGGCCATGCGCAACAGCAGCGCGGCTTCGTCCCGGACTTCAAAGTCGATGGTGTAGATGAAGCACAGCTCGGAAGACTTCTTGCGCGCATCGTAGCTGCGCTTGAACAGGGTGAAGTCCAGCAGTGCTTCGCTGTCGATACCCAGGCGCTGCAAAAGAGCAGGGCGCAGGTCTTCTTCCGGGTGATCGATCGGCAGCTTGAGTTCGGTGATTCGTAACATGAAAAAATCCAGTTTCCGGGCCGCAGGATCAGCCCGACAGCGCTACAAGAACCGGGGATTATAAGCCACATTGGGGTGGGCCGGGGTGGTGGCTTGTCTCGAGCGTAGCGTCGTCCTGATCGCGGGCAAGCACCGCTCCCACATAAGATCGCGATTCAACTGTGGGAGCGAGGCTTGCCCGCGAAGAACGATGACGCGGCGTGTCAGGCTAACCGCGTCGTCCTGTTCGCGGGCAAGCCTCGCTCCAACAAAGATCAGTAGGTGGCCATCGTCCTATCAATCATCCCGCGACCCACCGTAATACCCGCAGCCGCGCACGGTCTGGCCATTGAGGCGCAGTTCGGCGGTGAGGTGCTGGACGGAGCCGTTGCTGCTATCCACACAGCGTTGCGGCGCGACCCAGAGTTCCATGGTCTGGCCATTGGCTTCGCTGCTGACGCTGAAGCGTCCGTTGGGCAGTTGTTCTTCAACATAGGGCACGGCAATGGTGTCCTTGTTCAAGCGCTCGATCACCATGCCTTTGCCGCTGACGTTGACGTTCCACGCCGGGTTGTTGCCGTTGACGTGCAGCGTCAGGCGTTTGAAGTTGGGGTCTTCGCAGTTCTGATCCGGACGTTCCACGCGGTACACCTGGCGCAGATCGAGCTGGCCGTCGGTGTTGGCCGCCTTACCAGCGACAAAGGTGCCACGCAGGTCGGCAAACACCTTGCCGGATTTGTCAGCCAGGGCTGCAGACTCCTGCAGGATGCCCGTGTTGCCTGCATCATTGACGACGAAGCGGCGTTGTTCGTTGCAAGGCTGGAACAGCAGCTTGCCGCCTTCACCGGTCAGGTTGCCCTGCATGCGGACCCAGCCAGCCTTGGATACAGAAGTTTCAGGCTTGGAACCGAGCATCTGGCAACCGGCGAACAGCGGCAGCATGGCGAAAAACAGGGCGGAACGAGCAGCGAACATTGGGTGGTCTCCAGACATGTGCCGCCACGTTACTCAGCCTGCGGCGTCATCACAAGAGGCATCAGCCAACCACATAGACCTGACCGGTCTGCAGGCCCTCGACACTTTTGGCGTAGGCCAGGGCGACTTCGGCTGCGGGAACCGGTTTGAACCCCCGGAAATAAGGTGCATAGCTGTCCATTGCTTCCACAAGAACGGTTGGGCTCACCGAGTTGACCCGCATGCCGCGGGGCATTTCGATGGCCGCAGCCCGCACGAACGCATCCAGCGCGCCATTGACCAGACTGGCCGATGCGCCGGTGCGAATCGGGTCACGGTTCAGCACACCGGTGGTGAAGGTAAAAGACGCGCCGTCGTTGGCAAATTCGCGACCGATCAGCAGCAGGTTGACCTGGCCCATGAGCTTGTCCTTCAGGCCGAGGGCGAAGTCTTTTTCACTCATGTCAGCCAGTGGTGCGAAGGTGACATTGCCCGCCGCGCAGACCAGCGCATCGAAGTTGCCTACCCGTTCGAACAGTTTTCGGATGGAGCCACTATCACTAATATCCACCTGCGCTTCGCCGCTGGTGCGGCCGATGCGCACGATCTCGTGACGGGGGGCCAATTCCTTGGCAATGGCCGAGCCGATGGTGCCGCTGGCTCCAATCAACAGAATTTTCATTGCATTGCTCCTGAGCGTCTTTCAACAAAGGTGAGCAGGCAGTGTAAGGTGGCTGTTTGCAGTCGATAAGAGTGCTAATAGGCAACCTTTGGTTCTCATAAGGAAACAATCGTGAGTGAGATAGATGACCTGGCGGGCTTTGCGGTACTCATCGACGCCGGGAGCTTCACTGCTGCTGCGGCGCGCCTGGGTTGCAGTAAGGGTTACCTGTCCAAGCGCATCAGCCATCTGGAGGAGACCTATGGGGTGATGCTGTTGCATCGCAGCACTCGCAGTCTGAATCTGACCTCGGCTGGCGCGGCGCTGTTGCCTCAAGGTCAGCAGCTACTGGCGAGCATGGAGCGGGCGCGCAATATCGTAGCGCTGATGCGTGACGAGATGGTCGGCGAAGTTCGCCTGACTGCGCCGGTTTCTCTGGGTGAAACTTTTTTTGAAGGCTTGCTGACGGAGTTCTCCGAGCAGCATCCACAGGTCAGGATCGAGCTGGAACTCAACAACAGCTTTCGTGACCTGCGTCGCGATGGCTTTGATTTGGCCATCCGCTCTTATGTCGCCAGCGATGAGCGGCTGATCGCCAAACCGCTGCTGGCGATGCAGGAGTTGACCTGTGCCAGCGGCGCGTATCTGGCGCAGCATGGCCACCCGCGAACGCCCCAGGAGCTGACCTCTCACAAGTGTTTACTCAACAGCCATTACAGCGGCCGTGATGAGTGGCTGTACCACCAGAATCACGAGCTGACCCGGGTCCAGGTCAACGGTACCTTTGCCAGTAACCACTATGGATTGTTGAAGAAGGCTGCGCTCGTGGGCGCCGGTATTGCTCGATTGCCTTCGTACATGGTGCATGGCGAGATCAACGATGGTCGTTTGCACTGGCTGTTTGCGGAGTATCAGACCAGTACGTCGCCGCTGTTCCTGGTTCACCCTTATGAGGGCGAGTTACCCAAGCGGATGCAGGTGCTGGCGGATTATCTGCTGGGATGGTTTCAGCGCAGCAGTGCGGCGTTGGAAAGGTTGGGGGTGAGTGAAGAAGCGACCCTTTAGCCGCTGGCTTATAGGAGCTGGCTTGTAGGAGCTGCCGCAGGCTGCGAAAGCGGTCATCCTGATACACGGCCATTCGCAGCCTTCGGCAGCTCCTACAGAAATGCGTGTTTGTTCAAAAAAAACGGCCCGCAGGCCGTTTTTTTATTGCAGGGGCGTATCAACCACCCAGATACGCATCGCGCACTTTCGGGTCTACCAGCAATTCTTCGCCGGTGCCTTGCATAACCACACGACCGTTTTCCAGTACGTAGGCCCGGTCGGCAATCTTCAGGGCCTGGTTGGCGTTCTGCTCCACCAGGAACACCGTCACGCCATCACGGCGCAGCTGTTCGACGATCTCGAAAATCTGCTGAATGATGATCGGTGCCAGGCCCAGAGAAGGTTCATCCAACAGCAGCAGCTTGGGTTTGCTCATCAGCGCGCGGCCGATGGCGAGCATCTGCTGCTCGCCGCCGGACATGGTGCCGCCACGCTGGTTGAAGCGTTCTTTCAGGCGCGGGAACAGGTACAACACCTTGTCCATTTGCTCCTGATAGTCAGCCTTGTCGGTGAAGAAACCGCCCATGGCGAGGTTTTCTTCAACCGTCAGACGGGCAAACACCCGGCGGCCTTCGGGCACCACGGCAATGCTTTTACGCATGATCACCGAGGACTCCAGACCCACCAGCTCTTCACCCATGTAACGGATGCTGCCGCTGTGGGCACGGGGTGAGCCGCACAAGGTCATCAACAGCGTGGATTTACCCGCGCCGTTGGCCCCGATCAAGGTCACGATCTCGCCCTGACGGACGTCGACATTGACGCCGTGCAGCGCCTGAATCTTGCCGTAGAAGGTGGAAACGTTTTCGAACTGCAGCATTTACGCTTCCCCCAGGTAGGCTTTGATCACTTCAGGATTGTCGCGGATCTGTTCCGGCGTGCCATCGGCCAGCGGCGTGCCCTGGTTGATCACCACGATGTGGTCGGAAATGCTCATCACCAGTTTCATGTCGTGCTCGATCAGCAGAACGGTCGCGTTGTGCTCGTTGCGCAGCACGCCGATCAGCGCCTTGAGATCTTCGGTTTCCTTGGGGTTCAGCCCTGCTGCTGGCTCGTCGAGCATCAGGATGCGTGGACGGGTCATCATGCAGCGGGCGATTTCCAGACGGCGCTGCTGACCATAAGCCAGGGTGCCGGCCGTACGGTTGGCGAATTCCTTTAGGTTCACCGCGTCCAGCCAGTGCTCGGCGTAGTCCATGGCTTCCTGTTCACTGCGACGGAACGCAGGGGTGCGGAATAGGCCGGACAGGAAGTTGGTGTTCAGGTGACGGTGCTGGGCAACCAGCAGGTTTTCCAGCGCCGTCATTTCCTTGAACAGACGCACGTTCTGGAAGGTCCGGACCACGCCTTTACGGGCGATCTCGTGACCGGCCAGACCCTGGATCGGCTCGCCGTTTAGCAGGATGGTCCCTGCCGTTGGCTTGTAGAAACCGGTCAGGCAGTTGAACACTGTGGTCTTGCCGGCCCCGTTGGGGCCGATCATCGACACGACTTGTTTCTCATTGACGGTCAGGCCTACGCCGTTCACCGCCAGCAGACCGCCAAAGCGCATGCTCAGGCCGCTGACTTCAAGAATTGGGCGGCTCATTTGCGCAGCTCCATGTGTGGACGTTGCATGGGCAGCAGACCTTGAGGACGCCAGATCATCATCAGCACCATCATGGCGCCGAACATCAACATGCGGTATTCACTGAATTCACGCATCAGCTCAGGCAGCAGGATCATCACGATGGCGGCGAGGATCACACCCAGTTGCGAGCCCATGCCACCCAGTACAACGATGGCGAGGATGATCGCCGACTCGATGAAAGTGAAGGATTCCGGTGTGATCAGCCCTTGGCGCGCGGCGAAGAAGCTACCAGCGAAACCGGCGAACGCAGCACCCAGGGTGAAAGCCGACAGTTTGATGATGGTCGGATTCAGACCCAGTGCACGGCAGGCGATTTCGTCTTCGCGCAGTGCTTCCCAGGCACGACCGATGGGCATGCGCAGCAGGCGGTTGATCACGAACAGCGCAGCCAGTGCCAGCAGCAAGGCAACCAGATACAGGAAGATCACTTTGTTGATCGAGTTGTACTGCAGGCCGAAAAACTCATGGAAGGTCTGCATGCCTTCGGCGGCTTTACGCTCGAAAGACAGGCCGAACAGAGTCGGTTTCTCGATGTTGCTGATGCCGTTCGGGCCGCCGGTGAGGTCGGTCATGTTGCGCAGCAGCAAGCGGATGATTTCACCGAAGCCCAGGGTCACGATGGCCAGGTAGTCACCGCGCAGGCGCAGTACCGGGAAGCCCAGCAGGAAACCGAACAGCGCCGCCATCATCCCGGCAATCGGCAGGCAGATCCAGAAACCCAGGCCGAAGTAGTGGGACAGCAGGGCGTAGCTGTAGGCGCCGACGGCATAGAAGCCGACATAACCCAGGTCCAGCAGACCGGCCAGACCGACCACGATGTTCAGGCCCAGGCCGAGCATCACGTAGATCAGGATCAGCGTGGCGATATCCACCGCGCCCCGTGAGCCGAAGAACGGCCAGACGAGTGCAACCAGCACCAGACCAAGGATGATCCAGCGCTGAGTCGACGGCAGGGTCAGGAAGCTGCTGGCTTTGGCGGGCACCAACGGCATGCTCGGCGAGGAGCGCCACATGGCCGAAAGCTGCTCATGGAAAAACACGCGCATGAACATCAGGGCTGCGCCGATGAAGATCACGCTGGTGGTGGTTGTGCTGGCGCCGATAACGGCCAGGTTGACGCCGACGATTTCCAGTTTAAGGCCGAAGATCGGGTAGGCGACAGCCAGCACCAACAGGGCGCTGAAAAACGCCGATTTGAGTTTGCGGGTCATACTTTTTCAACCTCCGGACGGCCAAGCAGGCCGGTCGGCCGGAACAACAGCACTAATACAAGCAGCCCGAACGCCACCACGTCCTTGTACTGGTCGCCGAAAATGTCGGCACCAAAGGCTTCGGCCACACCCAGCACCAGACCACCGAGCATCGCGCCCGGGATACTGCCGATGCCGCCCAATACCGCCGCGGTGAAGGCTTTGATGCCTACCAGGAAGCCAGCGTTGGGGTTGATCACGCCGTATTGCATGCTCAGCAATACTGCCGCGACGGCTGCCAGTGCGGCACCGATGACGAAGGTCAGGGCAATGATGTTGTTGGTGTTGATACCCAGCAGGTTGGCCATCTTGATGTCTTCGGCGCAGGCGCGGCAGGCGCGACCCAGGCGAGAGCGGGAGATGAACCAGGTCAGGCCGAGCATCGCGATCAGGGTCACGACGAAGATCAGCACTTGCATGTAAGAAATCACGACTTCATGTGTGCTGGCCGAGCCAAACACAAAGTTGCCGGGAATCAGGTTGGGGATCGACTTGTCTTTGGAGTCCTGAGCCAGCAAAACCGAGTTCTGCAGGAAGATCGACATGCCGATGGCAGAAATCAGTGGAATCAGGCGGTTGCTGCCACGCAGCGGGCGATAAGCCACACGTTCGATGGCGTAACCATAGGCACTGGTCACCACGATACTGGCGACAAATGCGGCGGTGATCACCAATGGCAGGCTGTCGAGGCCCATCATGGTCAGGCCGGCAATGGCGATGAACGCCACATAGGAACCGATCATGTACACCTCGCCGTGGGCGAAGTTGATCATGCCGATAATGCCGTAGACCATCGTGTAACCGATGGCGATCAGGGCGTAAGTGCTGCCAATGGTCAAGCCATTAACCAGCTGTTGGAAAAAGTGATAGATATCTATCTCGGGCATTACAGCGTGCTCCTAAAAACCTGCTCTATGTTTCACTGGTGAAGTCTTTGGCCGCTTGCACGTCGTGGTATGTGTCCACGTTGGATACAAGCCCAGTGAATCACTGGTGACGGTTTCAAGATGTTCAGCGTTAGACAGTCTTGTGGACTGAGGGCGCTCGTAAAACAAAGCCCACTGCGGTTGCAGTGGGCTCTGGGGTTCAACCTTCAGCGAATGCTTACTTCACAGGCGCTTCAGTCTTGGTACCGTCTTTGTGCCAGGTGTAGACCACGAATTTGAAGTCTTTCAGGTCACCCTTTTCATCAAAGGACAGGTTGCCGGTTGGTGTCTTGAACGTGTTGGCGCGCAAGGCTTCGGCGACTTTCGTGGTGTCTTCGCTTTTGGCTTTGGTGATGGCTTCTGCCAGCACTTCAACTGCTGCGTAGGACGGGAATACGAACGGGCCGCTTGGGTCTTCTTTCTTGGCCTTGAACGCTTCAACCAGAGCCTTGTTGGCTGGGTCCTGATCGAACGAAGCCGGCAATGTTACCAGCAGACCTTCGGATGCATCCTGAGCAATTTGCGAGATCGATGCGTTGCCCACGCCTTCCGGACCCATGAAGCCGGCTTTCAGGCCTTTTTCCTGAGCCTGACGCAGGATCAGACCCAGCTCAGGGTGGTAGCCGCCGTAGTAAACGAAATCGACGTTGGCTTGTTTCATCTTGGCGATCAGCGACGAGAAGTCTTTGTCGCCAGCGTTGATGCCTTCGAACAGAGCGACTTTTACGCCGTCTTTTTCCAGGGTCTGCTTGACGGCGGTGGCGATGCCTTCACCGTATTGCTGCTTGTCGTGGATAACTGCAACGACTTTAGGCTTGACCTGTTTGGCGATGTAATTGCCAGCCGCCGGGCCCTGAGCGCTGTCCAGACCGATGGTGCGGAATACCAGCTTGTAGCCACGAGCAGTGATTTCCGGGCTGGTTGCAGCCGGGGTCACCATGATGATGCCTTCGTCTTCGTAGATGTCCGAAGCCGGTTGGGTGGAGCTGGAGCACAGGTGGCCGATCACGAACTTGACGCCGTCGTTGACCACTTTGTTGGCTACCGCGACCGCTTGTTTCGGGTCACAAGCATCGTCGTATTCAACGGCTTCGAGTTTCTTGCCATCGACGCCACCTTTAGCGTTGATCTGCTCAATGGCCATCTTTGCGCCGCTGAACTGCATGTCGCCGTATTGGGCAACTGCGCCGGTCTTAGGACCTGCGATGCCGATCTTGATGGTATCTGCTGCGAACGAATGGCTGGCAACCCCCGCCATAACCAATGCGGCAAACAGCTTGGAAAGCTTCTTGGTACCCTTAGTCATGATGCTCCACTCTTGTGTTTTAGTTTTTATAATCCTGATGCCAATGCCGCAGGATCGGATGTTAATCCCGATCAAGCCCCTGACAACTGTACCGGAACAGTTTAGAGCGCCGGTCGATGCCTTGAAAAGCTGGCTGCAGGGGACAATATCGGTTGATGTCGCTTAAATGAAAGAAAGATACAGAATCATGCAGGTAGATGTGTTCAATCCACCTTCAAACCCCTGGTTTTCCTGATCTTCCCTGCATCCGATTACTTGTTTCTGGGTTTGTCTTGAGCAGAGTCGGCGCTATCATTTGCGCCGATTTTCTATTCGGTGAAACCCATGAGCGAAGAACCAAGCACCCTCTATGCCAAACTGCTCGGCGAGACGGCATCTATTACCTGGACGGAGCTGCAACCGTTCTTTGCCCGGGGTGCCCTGTTGTGGGTCGAGCCGGCTCTGGATCTGATCGAAGTGGCGCAGGCGGTGGCCGAAAACCAGGCGGATAAAGTCAGCGCCTGGCTCGCCAGCGGTCAGGTGGAAAAAGTGTCTGAGTCGCGGGCGCTAGGGCTTGTGGAACGCGATCCGGTACTCTGGGCAGTAGTAGTGGCACCTTGGGTGCTGATCCAGGATAGGGCGCCATCTATATAGGTGGTCGTTTTTGGTGCGAATTGCAGGATTGATTGGGAAGTCTGGTAACTGCCCCGGGGGCGCGGGGTAGCGAAATATCTCAATGGATTTCCCAGAATGAGCTGACGTGATGTGGGACCGGCTTTAGCCGGGAAGGCGGCCTTCCAAACGATGAGCAGGTGGGGAATGTATCGGCCTCTTCCCGGCTAAAGCCGGTCCCACGGAAAGCGTTCCAAATCAGATAGACGAATTCGGTTGCCTGATGCGCCGCCATTCGCAGCCTTCGGCAGCTCCTGCAGCTGTGTCTGGCTCAGCGCGCCGGGCCTTGAATCCAGACGCCGCGTCCGCGGGACGGCACCGAGCTACCCTCGATTGAAGGTACTCCGACCGGTCTACGCACGTTAAGCTTCTGCACCAGTGACAGCACCTGATCCAGCGGTAATGGCCTGCTGATCAGATAGCCCTGTAGATAGTCACAGCCATACTGGGTCAGGAAGTCTTTTTGCTGCGAGGTTTCCACCCCTTCGGTCACCACCTTCAGGTGCAGGGTGTGGGCCATGACGATGATGGCTTGCACGATTTCCATGTCCTGTGCGGAGCGGGGTATGTCGACGATGAATGAGCGATCAATCTTCACCGTGTCCAGCGGCAGACGCTTGAGGTAGGCCAGGGATGAATAGCCAGTGCCGAAATCGTCGATGGACAGCGAAACCCCGAGGCTGCGTATCTGCTGAAGCAGGCCGATGGTGCTGCTGATATTGCCCATCAGGGCATTTTCAGTGACTTCCAGCTCCAGACGTCGCGCTGGAACATTGGCCGCTTTCAGGGCCGCCTGGACGTCGTCGATGAGGTCTTCACGGGTCAGGTTCAGCGCCGAGCAGTTGACGGCAATGATCAGGTTCTCCAGGCCGTCGCCGCTGAGCAGGCCCAGATCACGACAGGCCCGGCGCAGCACCCAGTTATCCAGATCGGCAATCAGGCCGTTGGTTTCGGCGATATCAATGAACCGGTCAGGGGTCAGCAGGCCATGCAGCGGATGTTCCCAGCGCACCAGGGCTTCGAGCTTGGCGACCTGGCCGGTGCGTACGTCAACGATGGGCTGGTAATACACCTGCAACTGCGTGTCTTCCTGCAAGGCATCGCGCAGTTCTTCCTCCAGTTGCAGTTCCAGGCTGGCTTTGGTCTTGAGGTTGGGGCTGAAGAAATGCAGCCGGTTGCGACCGTTGCCTTTGGATTGATAGAGCGCCAGATCCGCGTGCTTGAGCAATTCGTCGCAGGTTTGCCCGTCCTGCGGGTAGATGCTGATGCCAATGCTGGTGGTCATGACCATATGGCGGCCCGCCAGGGCAATGGGCTCTTTCATTTTGGACATGACCCGGCTGGCGAGATGCTCGGCTTCGTCATAGTTGTGCAGGCTGATCAGAATGCAGAATTCATCGCCACCGAAGCGCGCCACGACATCATCGGCGCGGGTTGCGCTGCGTATGCGGTCGGCGATGGCTTTGAGCAGGTCGTCGCCGGCGTCATGGCCCAGGCTGTCATTGATGCGCTTGAAATGGTCGATGTCGAGAAACATCACCGCCATCATGCCGTTGCTGGCCGCGTGCTCGGTCAGCTTCTCGGCGAAAATCTGATTGAAGCCGCGACGATTCATCAGGTTGGTGAGGGCATCGTAATGCGCCACCTGTTGCAGCGACATCCGCGCCTCATCCAGCTGGCTGAGCAAGGCGTTGACCCGACGCAGGTCGTGCTCCTTGCTTTGCAGCTTCTTGTCGGCCATCGAGGCGCTGATGCTGGCGCCGATGATCAGCAGCGAAATGATCGCGATGGTCAGCCCCAGTTGCATGCCGTTCTCGGGGTCGGCTGACTGTAGGGGCGTATTGGCAGGCAGCACCAACATCAGCGACCACATGCCCATCATGTGGGTGCCCAGCAGACCGGCGCCGAGCAGCATGCTGGCGCCATATTTGAGCATTTGATGGAACGGGCCACTGCCTTGGCGCAAGTAGCCCGGCAGCAGCAGAAAGACCGCCCCGCACAGGACCGCCATGAGGATCGATAGGCCAAACGGGCCAGGCTGGTAATACTGAATGGCGGGTGAGCGCAATGCCGACATGCCCATGTAATGCATCACCCCAACGCCCAGGCCGATGCCGATTGCGCTGAGCAGCCACTGGCCAGGGCCGAGCACTTCCTGACTGATGGCCCGAATGGCGAACGCGCCGGAAATCGCCGCAATGAATAGCGACGCGACGGTGACCGGCAGGTCGTAGCTGACCGGCATGGGTGTTTCGAAAGCCAGCATGCCGATGAAATGCATCGCCCACACACCGCCCGCCAGGCACAGCGCACCCAACACTTGCCAGCGCTGTCGGCTGCGCTGGTTCTCGACGTGAATGATCCGGTCGCCGATATCCAGCGTTGCGAAGCACGCAGCACAGATGACCCCGTACGACAGGGCCATGAGAAACATGTTGTGCATGCAGTCGAGGAGCAGCATTCCCTCGGGCGGCTGCCCGGACAACAGATGCAAACCCAGCCATTCCATAGCAAGCCCTATATGTTCAATACCAGGGTTGACCACCAGAACTGTGGCAAAGACGAGCTGAGTATAGGAGCTGAAAAAATGGTGCCAGTATTAATGGCATCGGTGGTCCAACCGATTTGGAATTAAGTTAATAGCTAATGGTTATAAACGTCCATTTGTGCATTAACTCCGACCGCTGTAGGAGCGCGCTCGCCCGCGATGCGTTTTTTCAGCCAGCCTATATGTTGGCTTTGCGTACGTCATCGCGGGCAAGCGCTCCTACAGAAAAAGCATTCCAATGCAGATGTTATTGAATGGTCGAGATCAATCGTAATGGGCACATATCCGGTCATTTACGCCAATGATGTTCCGCGACAAACCCTGTAACCCGTCCTAGCCTGCTTCACGATTGCAATGATTTGCCCATAACAAAAAAAACAGGGAGCCTCGCATGCACAGCTTACCGACCCCCTCACCTCAGGCATCCAACGCCTGGCGCGTGCTGTTTCTGTTGTTCCTGGCCAATCTGTTCAATTTCTTCGACCGCACAATCCCCGCCATCATCATCGAGCCCATCCGCAAGGAATGGCAGCTCAGCGACTTCCAGTTGGGGATCATTGGTACGGCGTTCACCCTGGTGTATGCCATTGCCGGTTTGCCGCTGGGGCGTATGGCTGACAACGGCTCGCGCAAGAAAATCATGGGATGGGGCCTGGCGGTGTGGAGTGGGCTGACGGCGCTCAATGGCTTGGCGGGCAGCTTCTGGACCTTTCTGTTGGTACGCATGGGCGTTGGCATCGGCGAGGCCAGTTATGCACCGGCGGCCAATTCGCTCATTGGTGATCTGTTTCCCGCCCATCGACGAGCAAGGGCCATGGGCATTTTCATGTTGGGGCTGCCGTTGGGATTACTACTGGCCTTCTTCACCATTGGCGCGATGGTGCAGGCGTTCGACAGTTGGCGGGCGCCATTCTTCATTGCGGCGATACCGGGGCTAGTACTGGCGGTGTTCATGTTCTTCATCCGCGAGCCCACGCGTGGCGCGGCAGAAAGCGTGCGGATGTCGCAAGAGAAAATCGAAAAGCCTATCCGCCGGGTGCTATCGGTCCCCACTTTCGGCTGGCTGGTGTTGGCGGGCCTGACGTTCAACTTCGCGACCTACGCCTGCAATTCATTCATGGTGCCGATGTTGCAGCGCTACTTCCTGCTCCCGTTGCAGGAAGCGGCGGTCGCCACTGGCATCATCGTCGGCATTACCGGGCTGGTGGGCCTGACGCTGGGGGGATGGGTGGCTGACAAACTGCATCAGCATTTCGCCAATGGTCGCCTGTTATTTGCCGCTGGCAGCATGTTGATCGCAACCCTGGCGACTGCTTATGCGTTGCATGCCGGGCGTATCGAGATTGGCGTGTTCGTTGGGGTGTTCAGCCTTGGCTGGCTGTTCGCGTACAACTTTTATACCTGTGTCTACACAGCCATTCAGGACGTGGTCGAACCCCGATTGCGGGCCACGGCCATGGCGCTGTTCTTCGCCGGGTTGTATCTGCTGGGTGGCGGTTTAGGGCCGGTGGTGGTGGGTTTGCTCTCGGACCACTTCGCCCATGCGGCCATGGCAGCGGCGGGGGCTGAGCAGATGAGCGAGGCGTTCAAGGCGGTTGGCCTGCACGATGCGATGTACCTGATTCCGGTGGCACTGGGCCTGACCCTCGTGTTTCTGTACCTGGCGTCGCGGTGCTTCAGTCGGGATGCGTTGCGGATGAAGGAGGGGATGGTGGCGGGTGAGCCGGTTGTTTCGGTGGCTTGATGGTGGAACGGCTCAAAACCGTATAGCCCTTATCGCGGGCAAGCACCGCTCCCACAGGATTGCGTTCCTTCTGTGGGAGCGGTGCTTGCCCGCGATTCAGGCGCTGAGGTTTCAAGCCAAGTCAGCTTACCCCGCCACCAACACCCGAATCGCTTCAAGACGCAGCGCTGCTTTATCCAGCATCGCGAGGCCTTGTTCGCGCTGCTCACGCAGGGCAACCAGTTCGCTGTCACGTACCGTCGGGTTGACGGCTTGCAGGGCGGTCAGGCGGGCCAGTTCTTCTTCGGTATCGGCTGCCAGACGACGCTGGGCTTCGGCCACACGTTCAGCATGTTTCGGCGCAATACGCGCTTCACCGGCATTGATCTGCGGGTTGAGCACGTCACGCTGAGCCTGGATGAACTTGTTGGCGCTGGCCCGTGGCACGCTTTCGAGCTGGTCGTTCAGGGTGGTGAATGAAACCCGGCCCGACAGATCATTGCCGTTGCCATCGAGCAGGCAGCGCAAGGCGGCTGGCGGCAGGTAACGACCCAGTTGCAGCGAGCGCGGCGCAACCACTTCGCTGACGTACAGCAGTTCAAGCAACACAGTGCCCGGCTTGAGCGCCTTGTTCTTGATCAGCGCCACGGCAGTGTTGCCCATGGAGCCGGACAGCACCAGATCCATGCCGCCTTGCACCATCGGGTGTTCCCAGGTGATGAACTGCATGTCTTCGCGCGACAGTGCCTGGTTACGGTCGTAAGTGATGGTCACGCCTTCGTCGTCGCCGAGCGGGAAGCTGGCGTCGAGCATTTTTTCGCTCGGGCGCAGGATCAGGGCGTTTTCCGAATGGTCTTCGCTGTCGATGCCGAACGCATTGAACAGGGTTTCCATGTAGATCGGCAGGGTGAACTGGTCATCCTGCTCAAGGATCGCTTCAACCAGCGCCTCGCCTTCGCCAGCACCGCCAGAGTTCAGCTCCAGCAGGCGGTCGCGGCCAGTGTGCAGTTCGCTTTCCAGTCGCTCGCGCTCGGCGCGGGCTTCGTCGATCAGGGCTTGCCATTCATCATCGTCGGCGCTTTCCAGCAACGGCAGCAGGCGCGGGCCGAACTGATGTTGCAGGGCGTTACCGGTCGGGCAGGTATTGAGGAAGGCGTTCAGCGCTTCGTGATACCACTGGAACAGCCGAGCTTGCGGGCTGGTTTCCAGGAACGGCACGTGCAGCTCGATGGTGTGCTTCTGGCCGATACGGTCCAGACGACCGATGCGTTGTTCGAGCAAATCCGGGTGCGATGGCAGATCGAACAGCACCAGATGGTGCGCGAACTGGAAGTTGCGACCTTCGCTGCCGATTTCCGAGCAGATCAGCACTTGTGCACCGAACTCTTCGTCAGCGAAGTACGCAGCAGCGCGGTCGCGTTCAAGGATGTTCATGCCTTCGTGGAAAACTGTGGCCGGGATGCCGGAACGCACGCGCAGGGCGTCTTCCAGGTCCATGGCAGTTTCAGCGTGGGCGCAGATCACCAGCACTTTGACGCGCTTGAGCATCTTCAGGGTGTCGATCAGCCAGTCGACACGCGGGTCGAACTTCCACCAGCGCTCTTCTTCACTGGCGTCGGGCTGAGCCTGGAAGCTGACTTCCGGATACAGGTCGGCGTGTTCGCCAATCGGTAGCTCCAGATATTCGGCAGGGCAGGGCAGCGGGTACGGGTGCAGGTTGCGCTCAGGGAAACCTTGAACGGCGGCACGGGTGTTACGGAACAGCACCCGGCCAGTGCCGTGGCGGTCAAGCAATTCGCGGATCAGGCGCGCGCCAGCTTCTTCGTCGCCGTCGTTGACAGCGGCCAGCAGCGTTTCGCCTTCGGCACCGAGGAAGTCGTGGATGGTTTTCTGCGCTTTGGGCGACAGGCGACCTTTATCCAGCAGCTCCTGCACGGCCTCGGCTACCGGGCGATAGTTTTCGCTCTCGGCGCGGAACGCATGCAGATCGTGGAAACGGTTCGGGTCCAGCAGTCGCAGACGGGCGAAGTGGCTGTCCTGGCCCAGTTGTTCCGGGGTTGCGGTCAGCAGCAACACGCCGGGGATGACTTCAGCCAGTTGTTCGACCAGCGAGTACTCAGGGCTGGCTTTGTCTTCGTGCCAGACCAGGTGGTGAGCTTCGTCGACCACCATCAAATCCCAGCCCGCCGCAAACAGCGCGTCCTGAGCTTTTTCGTCTTCCACCAGCCATTCAAGAGCAACCAGCGCGAGCTGGGTGTCTTCGAACGGGTTGGTGGCATCGCTTTCCATGAAGCGCTCGGCGTCGAACAGCGCGACTTGCAGGTTGAAGCGGCGGCGCATCTCCACCAGCCATTGGTGCTGCAGGTTTTCCGGGACCAGAATCAGGATGCGATTGGCGCGACCGGACAGCAGTTGGCGGTGGATGACCAGACCGGCTTCGATGGTCTTGCCCAGACCTACTTCGTCCGCGAGCAATACCCGTGGCGCGATACGGTCGGCGACTTCACGGGCGATGTGCAACTGGTGCGCGATAGGCTGCGCACGCACACCACCCAGGCCCCACAGAGAGGACTGCAACTGGCGGCTGGTGTGTTCCAGAGTGTGATAACGCAGGGAGAACCAGGCCAGCGGGTCGATCTGGCCGGCGAACAGGCGGTCAGTGGCCAGACGGAACTGAATGAAGTTCGACAGCTGGGTTTCCGGCAGGGTGACCGTTTCGTTCTGGGCGTTGAGGCCGTGATAGACCAGCAGGCCATCGACGTCGTCGACTTCGCGAACGGTCATCTTCCAGTTTTCGAAGTGAGTGATCACGTCGCCCGGAGAGAAACGTACCCGCGTGAGCGGCGCGTTTCGCAGTGCGTACTGACGCGTGTCGCCAGTGGCCGGATAGAGCACGGTCAACAAGCGGCCGTCCTGTGCCAGAACGGTGCCTAAACCCAGCTCGGCTTCGCTGTCGCTAATCCAGCGTTGCCCCGGTTGATACTGCTGCGCCATGCTGCCTGTCTCCCGCCTTGAAAAAGCCGACTATGTTAACGGAACACGCCGCTCAGGCCAAAGGCGCAATGACAAAACGCGACTTTTTGTCCCGTGTTCCCGGCAAATTAAGCCTGTTAAGGCACTAGTTGCCAAAAACATAGTCGAAAGTTTCTCATTTACAGGGTCAAGTCGACGAACAGGCGGCCGACACCCACTCAAACAGGAGCATAAAAATCATGTTCATCCAGACGCTTCCCTTGAGTGCGGTTCCGGTGACTTCGCAAATGGACCCGGCTAAACAGGTGCCAGACATTCCTCCTGTCGCACCTGTTCAGGCAGCTCCCAGCGAGACCAACATTGACCTGCGCAATGAAGAAGAGCAGCAAAATGCCTGGTTGTTGCTTGAAGAGCAGCAGCGTCATGACGAGCAGCAGCGTCGTCGTGAACAAGGCGCAGATGAACCCGAGCATCTGGCGGTACCGGGGGTTGCGTTGAATGCCGATCACACCGTGCCCGTCGTGCCTCTGATGGACGAAGAGCCTCGCCAGGGGCTGTGGGTCGACGTGCAGGTCTAGAAAGCTGGTCATGCCGGTTGCGATTGCGCATTATTGGCCCAACTTCCACGTGTTCGAGAGTTGCTGGCCATGAGCACAGACGCAAAGCTGATCGACCTGGGCGCCGAGCGCGCCAAGCGGGTCCACGATTTGAACGATAAACGCCTGAACGAAGTGCGCAACGCATTCGAGCAGGCCATGCCCCTTGAAGCGGGCAAGAAGAAATCGAAGAAGAAGCCGAAGAAGCGTTGAGTCTATTCCTGGAAATACCCTGTCTGTAGGAGCTGCCGAAGGCTGCGAAGCGGTTTTCCTGACCCACCGTTATTCGCAGCCTGCGGCAGCTCCTACAGGGATCTGTTTCTGTCCCCCCCATACCCTTGACCCAAATCACTTATCTGCACGCGCTTTGATCGAGCGTGCGGTGCTATTGATTTGGGTCAATTTCCATCCCGCCAGCTCTGGTTAATCTAGCTCCATCGAACAGGGACAACAGAGCAGGAGGCGCGGTTATGTTTCTCGACAATGTGGTGGTGGCCGGTGTCGTAACCGTTGGCCTGATGCTGGTGTTCTTCGCAGGCTTCGGACTATTCATCTGGAAGGACTCGCAAAAACGCAAATAAGGCAGAGGCCTTCCAATAAAAAGAGCACGCAAGGCATTTTGGGCGACTTAGGTCGCCTTTTTTTTGTTTGCCTGAATTGAAATGCAATCCTGTAGGAGCTGCCGAAGGCTGCGAAGGGATGGTGCCTGACACACCGCCTTCGCAGCCTTCGGCAGCTCCTACAGTGGCTTGGTATCAACCGATACTGATCGCCGGCAGGGTGGTCAGCGTCACGGTCTGCTGCTTGCGTGGCGCAAGAATTTCCGCTTCGCCGTCCACCACCAGCTCATCGCGCTGGTTGAATACCCGGGTCGCGATGCGTACGCGAAATTTCGGCATTTTTTCCAGAATTTCCAGGCGCACGGTCAAGGTGTCACCCAGTTTTACCGGCTTCTGGAAAGTCATCTGCTGACCGATATAAATAGTGCCCGGCCCAGGCAGCTCGCAGGCGACGGCCGCGCTGATCAAGGCGCCGCTGAACATGCCGTGGGCGATGCGTTCCTTGAACATCGTCGAGGCTGCGTATTCAGCGTCCAGGTGCACCGGGTTGTGATCGCCGGACATCGCCGCGAACAACTGGATATCGCGTTCTTCCACGGTTTTGCTGAAACTGGCGGTCTGCCCGACTTCGAGGGCTTCGTAAGGGGTGTTGGTAACTTGTGTCATGGGTGATCCTGAACAATTGAAGATGGATTTACATCGGCAGTGAAAGGGTTATTCCGCCCGGCGCGGTCTAGGCTGTTGTAGCGCCTGTTCCAGCCAGTGGATTACATCACGCATGACTTCATCCCGGTTGGTTTCGTTAAGCACTTCGTGCCGCGCCTGTGGATAGACTTTCAGTTGTAACATCTGGTGGCCCGCCGCGACCAATGCGTCGGCTAGATCCTTGAGACGCTTGCCCTCACTCACCGGATCACATTCACCGCCAATGATCAGCAGCGGTAATCCCGGATCAATCTGCGCAAGGTTGCTCGGCTTGCTGATTTGCTGCAGCCCGCCAAGCAGGTCAAACCAGAATTGATTGGTGCAGCGAAAACCGCACAGGGAGTCCTGCATGTAGCGGTCGACTTCATTGGGGTCGCGGCTCAGCCAGTCAAACGGCGTGCGGACCGGCTTGAAGGCATTGTTGAACGAGCCGAACGACAACCATTCAATGAGCTTGCTGCGCCCGGTGCGGCCCTGGCGCAGCCGTTCGGCGCGTGCGATCAGGCGGGCTGAGCGATACAACGTCACCGGCTGGAAATTCGAGCCACTGAGAATCGCCCCCTGCAAACCTGCGCCGTGGTGCATCAGATAAGCCTGAGCAACGTAGCTGCCCATGCTGTGGCCCAGCAAAAACACTGGCACTTCGGCATGCCTCTGGCCGATCGCCTGATTCACGCTGGCCAGATCGCCGACGACCTTGCTCCAGCCTTGCTGGTCAGCGAAATGTCCGAGTACACCCTGAGCCGCCGTTTTGCCGTGGCCGCGTTGATCTTGGGCATATAAAGCAAGGCCTGCCTCACAGAGCGCGGCACCGAGCCTGGCGTAGCGACCGCTGTGTTCAGCCATGCCATGAGCGAGCATGACCACCCCTCTGGGCGGCAGGTCAGGCAGCCAGGTGTTGACGAACAGGCGGCTGTGGTCACTGGCGTCGAGCCAAAAGGCATGGTGTTTCATGACAACTCCCTGAGCCGCGCTGGCACAACTTGCCAAGGCCCGTTCTCTGGAGTGTATAGCGGATGATCAATCGCAGGCCGGTCAGCTCTGTAATTCATGGTAATGATGTTGCACCGCGTCATATTTGCCTTCGCGCCGTTAGCTGCTAACGTCCGGCAAGCGCCGCTCTATATAGCTGGCAACACAGTCTCAGGTAAGAGGATAAAAACAAATGCAACCTGACTTCTGGAATGACAAACGACCGACAGGGGTAACGCCCGGCATCGATCTGCAGGCCTACAAGTCGGTGGTCGAGGTGTTCGAGCGCAGCTGTCGCAAGTTCGCCGACCGGCCGGCATTCAGCAATATGGGCGTGACCCTGACCTATTCGGAGCTGGACCGGCATTCAGCCGCGTTCGCCGCATGGTTGCAGCAGCACACCGAACTCAAGCCCGGTGATCGTATCGCCGTGCAGATGCCCAATCTCTTGCAATACCCGATCGCGGTATTTGGCGCCATGCGCGCCGGGCTGATCGTGGTCAACACCAATCCGCTGTACACCGCGCGTGAAATGCGTCACCAGTTCAAGGACTCCGGGGCAAGGGCGCTGGTGTATCTGAACCTGTTCGGCAAGCTGGTCCAGGAAGTGCTGCCCGACACCAACATTCAATACCTGATCGAAGTGCGCATGGGTGACATGCAGTCTGCCGCCAAAGGCTGGCTCGTCAACACCATCGTCGACAAGGTCAAGAAGATGGTACCGGCTTACGATTTGCCACAGGCGACGCTGTTCAAAAACGCCCTGCGTGCCGGTCGTGGTCATCAGTTGCAGCCTGTGCCGCTGAACCTTGAAAGCGTGGCCGTGCTGCAATACACCGGTGGCACCACGGGCCTGGCCAAGGGCGCGATGCTCAGCCATGGCAATCTGGTCGCCAACATGCAGCAGGTTTACGCCTGCATGTCACAGCATGGCAATGACGGCAGCCCGGTGTTTCAGGAAGGCAAGGAGATCATGATCGCGCCGCTGCCGCTCTACCATATCTATGCGTTCACCGCGAACTGCATGTGCATGATGGTCAGCGGTAACCACAACATCCTGATCACCAATCCACGGGACATTGGCGGCTTTATTAAAGAGCTGGGCAAGTGGCGTTTCTCGGCCATGATCGGCCTCAATACGCTGTTCGTGGCGCTGATGAACCACCCGGATTTTAAGACACTGGATTTCTCCAGCCTGAAAAGCACCAACTCCGGCGGCACCGCGCTGGTCAAGGCTACAGCCGAACGCTGGGAACAGATGACGGGCTGCCGGATCGTCGAAGGCTATGGCCTGACCGAAACCTCGCCCGTGGCGAGCAGCAACCCTTACGGCGACAAGTCGCGCCTGGGTACCGTGGGGATTCCGGTGCCCGGCACGGCCATGAAGGTTATCGACGACGAAGGCAATGAACTGGCCTTGGGCGAGCGGGGCGAGCTGTGCATCAAAGGCCCGCAAGTCATGCTGGGCTACTGGAACCGCCCGGAAGCTACCGCTGAAGCGCTGGACAGCGACGGCTGGTTCAAGACCGGCGACATCGCAGTCATCGACGCCGACGGATTCGTCAGTATCGTGGACCGCAAGAAAGATTTGATCATCGTGTCTGGTTTCAACGTTTATCCCAATGAAATCGAAGACGTGGTCATGGCTCATCCCGGCGTCGCCAATTGCGCAGTGATCGGCGTGCCTGACGAGCGCTCCGGGGAGGCGGTGAAGCTGTTTGTGGTGGCGCGCGAAGGCGGGGTCAGCGTTGAAGAATTGAAGATCTACTGCAAAGAGAACTTCACCGCCTACAAAGTCCCGAAACAGATCGTACTGCGCGACTCACTGCCCATGACGCCAGTGGGCAAGATCCTCAGGAGGGAATTGCGGGATATTGCTTAAGGGCAAGCATGATTTCTGTAGGAGCTGCCGAAGGCTGCGAACAGCGGTGCATCAGACTCATCGCTTCGCAGCCTTCGGCAGCTCCTACAGGCATGGAACTACTGCTCTAACCCAGCCATTTCAGCCATATTCGCGACAATTAGGCCTAAAGCTCTAATCGTGACTGCTATCAATTCTTGAGTCATTTATGTGACTGTAGGGGCCTTCTTTGCCTCTAGGCGGCCTATTGCAAAGCTGCTACTCTCGGCGCGCTTTTGACCCAGTCATAAGCAACGAAGCGTTAACCGCAAAATTCCAAAACACAAGAAAATCATCGCGTATAAGCGATGTGAAGAATTCGCTGTCGCTGAGGAGCCGGCTTCCATGATTGAAAACTTCTGGAAGGACAAGTATCCGTCCGGCATTGCTGCCGAGATCAATCCTGACGAATACCCCAACGTCCAGGCCGTATTGAAACAGTCTTGCGAGCGTTTCGCCAATAAGCCGGCTTTCAGCAATCTGGGCCAGACCCTCACTTATGGTGAGATGTACGAGCAATCCGCCGCGTTTGCCGCCTGGCTCCAGCATCACACCGACCTGCAACCCGGCGACCGTATCGCCGTGCAATTGCCCAACGTCCTGCAATACCCGATTGCGGTATTCGGTGCCATGCGCGCCGGGCTGATTGTGGTCAACACCAACCCGCTGTACACCGCGCGGGAAATGGAGCACCAGTTCAACGATTCCGGCGCCAAAGCGCTGGTGTGCCTGGCGAACATGGCGCATCTGGCCGAAAAGGTCGTGCCCAAGACCGGCATCAAGCATGTGATCGTTACGGAAGTGGCGGACATGCTGCCGCCGCTCAAGCGCCTGCTGATCAACAGCGTCATCAAGTACGTTAAAAAGATGGTCCCGGCGTATCACCTGCCAGCAGCGGTCAAGTTCAACGACGTGTTGAGCAAGGGCCGTGGTAAGGCGTTCACCGAAGCTTCACCAGCCGCCAACGACGTGGCGGTTCTGCAATACACCGGCGGCACCACCGGCGTTGCCAAAGGCGCCATGCTGACCCACCGCAACCTGATCGCCAACATGCTGCAATGCAAGGCGCTGATGGGTTCCAACCTGCATGAAGGCTGTGAAATAGTCATCACGCCATTGCCGCTGTATCACATCTACGCGTTCACCTTTCATTGCATGGCGATGATGCTGATCGGCAACCACAACATCCTGATCAGCAACCCCCGCGACCTGCCTGCCATGGTCAAAGAGCTGTCGAAATGGAAGTTCAGCGGTTTTGTCGGTCTCAACACCTTGTTCGTGGCGCTGTGCAATAACCAGGAATTCCGCAACCTGGATTTCTCTTCCCTGAAAGTCACGCTATCCGGCGGCATGGCCCTGCAACAGGCCGCTGCCGAGCGCTGGAAAGAAGTCACCGGCTGCGCCATCTGCGAAGGCTACGGCATGACCGAAACCAGCCCGGTTGCCACCGTGAACCCCAACCAGCACATCCAGATCGGCACCATCGGCATCCCGGTGCCATCGACCCTGTGCAAAGTCATCAATGATGCTGGTGAAGAGTTGCCGCTGGGTGAAATTGGCGAACTGTGCATCAAGGGGCCGCAAGTCATGAAGGGCTACTGGCAGCGTCAGGAAGCCACCGATGAAATGCTCGACGCCGACGGCTGGCTCAAGACCGGCGACATCGCGCTGATCCAGCCGGACGGCTACATGCGCATCGTCGATCGCAAGAAAGACATGATCCTGATTTCCGGCTTCAACGTTTACCCCAACGAACTGGAAGACGTGCTGGCGACCTTGCCCGGCGTGCTGCAATGCGCGGCCATCGGCGTACCGGACGAAAAATCCGGTGAGGCCATCAAGATCTTCGTCGTGGTCAAACCCGGCGTGACCCTGACCAAAGACCAAGTCATGGACCACATGCGCGCCAACCTGACTGGCTACAAAGTACCCCGCAGCGTCGAATTCCGCGACGCGCTGCCCACCACCAACGTCGGCAAGATCCTGCGCCGCGAATTGCGTGATGAGGAATTGAAAAAGCTGGGGTTGAAGAAGTAAGACCCCGTTTTGCGCCGATCCCACAGAACGCGCGATCCCCTGTGGGATTCTAGTATTGCCCGCAGATGAAGTGCGACGTGGGACCGGCTTTAGCCGGGAAAGCGGTATTTCTGAAGACCCATTATCAGTGACGGTCCCGGCCTCTTCCCGGCTAAAGCCGGTCCCACGTCATCGCGCCATTATTGAGATCACTGAGATCACACCTATGGAAGTTGTGATCATCCAAAAACACCGCATCTGCATCATCCCCGCCAAATCTGCGACAATCCCCGCCTTTGCACCCATCAAAAGACCTTGCGCACCTGATGACCGATCAAACGCCCTCGATTGACCAACTCCTGAAGAACCTCGACCACGCGATGATCAGCGATCGTCATCGCTTGCGTCGCCAGTTGCATGAGCTGCGCAAGAAGCCCGATGAGGCGAAGCTGGCGCAGTGGGTAGCCAAGGTGCAGGCGTCGTTTGCCCAGGTCACGGCGCGGCGTGAAAGCGTGCCGGTGATTCGTTACGACGACAGCCTGCCGATTGCCGCCAAGCGCGACGAAATCAAAGAAGCGCTGCTCAAGCATCAGGTGCTGATCATCGCGGGCGAGACGGGCTCGGGTAAAACCACCCAGCTGCCGAAAATCTGCCTGGAAATAGGTCGCGGCCAACACGGCCTGATCGGCCATACTCAGCCGCGGCGGATTGCGGCGCGCAGTGTCGGCAGCCGGGTCGCAGAAGAATTGGGTACTCCGCTGGGCGCCCTGGTCGGTTATCAGGTCCGTTTCGAAGACCAGAGCGACAGCAGCACCCTGATCAAACTGATGACCGACGGCATCCTGCTGGCCGAAACCCAGCACGACCGCTTTCTTGAGCGCTACGACACGATCATCGTCGACGAAGCCCACGAACGCAGCCTGAACATCGACTTCCTGCTCGGTTACCTGAAAACCCTGTTGCCCCGTCGCCCGGACCTGAAAGTCATCATCACTTCGGCGACCATCGACTTGCAGCGCTTTTCCGAGCACTTCAACGACGCGCCTATCGTCGAAGTCTCCGGACGCACCTTTCCGGTAGAAACCTGGTACCGCCCGCTGACTTCCCAGCAGGACGAAGAGGGCAACAGTGTCGAAGACGACCTGACCGTCGATCAGGCGATTCTTGCCACCCTCGACGAGCTGGCCGCTTTCGAGCGCAGCGAACGCAAGAGCCCCGGCGATGTGCTGGTGTTTCTGCCCGGCGAACGGGAAATCCGCGACGCTGCCGAAATGCTGCGCAAGGCGCAACTCAAACACACGGAAATTCTGCCGCTCTACGCGCGCTTGTCGCCAGCCGAGCAGCAACGGATTTTTCAGTCCCACCCCGGTCGCCGTGTGGTGCTGGCCACCAACGTCGCGGAAACCTCCCTGACCGTGCCCGGCATTAGGTACGTGATCGACACGGGTACCGCGCGCATCAGCCGCTACAGCTATCGCGCCAAGGTTCAGCGCCTGCCGATCGAAGCCGTTTCCCAGGCCAGCGCCAACCAGCGCAAAGGCCGCTGCGGTCGGGTCGAGCCTGGGTTGTGCGTGCGGTTGTACAGCGAAGAAGATTTCAACGGACGTCCGGAATTTACCGACCCGGAAATCCTGCGCACCAACCTCGCCGCCGTGATCCTGCAGATGCTGCATCTGCGCCTCGGCGAGATCACCGACTTCCCGTTCATCGAGCCGCCGGATGGCAAAGCCATCAGCGACGGTTTCAACCTGTTGCAGGAGCTGTCAGCGGTCAATCGTGAGAACCAACTGACACCTCTGGGCCGCCAGCTGGCGCGCTTACCGGTGGACCCGCGCATGGGTCGCATGTTGCTGGAAGCGGCCAAGCAGGGCAGTTTGCAGGAAGTGTTGATCGTCGCCAGCGCCATGTCCGTACAGGACGCTCGCGAGCGTCCGCCGGAGCGACAACAGGCAGCGGATCAGGCCCACGCACAATGGAAAGACGCAGACTCGGACTTCGCCGGGCTGGTCAACTTGTGGCGCGGTTTCGAAGAGCAGCGCCAGGCCTTGACTGCCAGTCCGCTGCGCAACTGGTGCCGCCGCAACTTCCTCAATTACCTGCGTTTGCGCGAATGGCGCGATGCGCATCGGCAGTTGAGCCTGATCTGCCGCGACCTGCAATTGACGGTCAACAAAGAGCCGGCCGATTACCCGAAATTCCACAAGGCGATCCTGTCCGGTTTACTCAGCCAGATTGGCCAGAAAGCGGACGAGGGCGATTACCTGGGTGCGCGTCAGCGGCGTTTCTGGATCCATCCATCCTCCGGCCTTGGCAGAAAGCGCCCGCAATGGCTGATGACCGCCGAGCTGGTGGAAACCACCAAGCTCTATGCGCGCATGGTCGCCAAGATCGACTCCGACTGGATCGAACCCCTGGCCGGGCACCTGATCAAGAAAAACCACTTCGAACCCCACTGGGAGAAGAAGCGAGGCCAAGTTGTCGCGTTTGAACAGATCACCTTGTTTGGGCTGATCGTGATCGGTCGCCGGCCCGTGCATTACGGCCCGATTGATCCGGTGGTGTCCCGCGAGCTGTTTATCCGCGAAGGCCTGGTGCGTGGTGAGATCAATACCCGGGCCAAGTGCCTGAGCGCCAACGCCAAGCTGCTGGAAACCCTCGACGAACTGGAAGCCAAGGCCCGCCGTCGCGACATTCTGGCGGACGAAGACACGATGTACAGTTTCTACGAAGCGCGCATCCCGGCCGAGATTCATCAGACCGCGACCTTCGATCACTGGTACAAGACCGAGAGCCAGAAGAATCCGCAGCTGTTAATCATGCGCGAAGAAGACGTGCTGGCTCGCGAGGCCAACGAAGTCACCGCTGCGTACTACCCGGACACGTTGAAGCTGGGCGATCTGACCCTGCCGCTGACCTATCACTTCGAGCCCAACCATCCTCGCGATGGCGTGACCCTACGCGTGCCAGCGCCGCTATTGCTCTCGCTGCCCGCCGAGCGTCTGGAGTGGCTGGTGCCGGGGCTGCTGGAAACCAAATGCATTGCCCTGGTGCGCAATCTGCCCAAGGCGGTCCGCAAGAACTTCGTGCCGGTGCCGGACTTCATCAAGGCGGCGTTGCAGCGCATTACCTTTGGCGAAGGTTCCTTGCCTCAGGCGCTGGGTCGCGAACTGCTGCGCATGACCGGTGCGCGGGTCAGCGACGAAGCCTGGGCCGAAGCGACGCAGCAGCTTGAAAGCCACTTGAAGATGAACCTGGAAATCGTCGACGGCAGCGGCAAATTCCTCGGCGAAGGCCGCGAGCTGGACGAGTTGACCGCGCGCTTTGCCGAGGCGAGCCAGGCTGCATTGGCGGTGCCGCAAACGGCGAAAAGCCAGCAACCGGTGGAGGCCAAAGTCTTCGCCCCGGTGGCGGCAAAAACTCAGCAGAACATCGCCGGGTTGTCGATGACGGTTTATCCGGCGCTGGTGGAAGAGGCAGGCACCGTCAAGGAAGGGCGCTTCTCCACGGCTGCCGAAGCGGAATATCAGCATCGTCGCGCCTTGCAGCGTTTGTTGCTGCAACAGCTGGCCGAGCCCGCCAAGTTCCTGCGCAGCAAACTGCTGGGGCAAACCGAGCTGGCCTTGTTGCATCGGGACCTGGGGCGCATCGATGCGCTGGTCGAAGACATCCTGTTGGCCAGCCTCGACAGCTGCGTGCTGGAAGGCGAAGCCGCCTTGCCGCGCGATGGCGCCGGGCTGTTGGCCCTGGCCGAGCGCAAACGCGGCGCCTGGACCGAACACGCTGAACGTCTGGCGAAGCTGACCCTGGACATCCTCAAGCTCTGGCACGGTTTGCAGAAGCGTTTCAAAGGCAAGATCAACCTGGCCGAAGCCGTAGCGCTCAACGACATCAAGTCGCAGCTGGGCCATCTGGTCTATCCGGGTTTCGTCCGGGAAACCCCGGCGCTGTGGCTCAAGGAACTGCCGCGCTACCTGAAGTCCATCGAAATGCGCCTGGAAAAACTCCCCGGCCAGGTCCAGAAAGACCGGGTCTGGAGCATCGAGCTTGCGGGCTTGTGGACCCAATACCAGGCCCGCGCCAGCAAACACGCTCAGGAAGGCAAACGCGACCCGGAACTCACCACCTACCGCTGGTGGCTGGAGGAATACCGCGTCTCACTATTTGCCCAGCAACTGGGGACCAAAATGCCAGTGTCCGACAAACGCCTGAGCAAGCAGTGGGGGCAGGTGGAGGGGTAGGTCATTGCTGTCGGCGGTCCCTGTTGTAGCGAGGCTTGCCTGCGAAGCAGGCGCCTCGGTTTCGCAGACATACCGGATCGTCGCTACCTGGAGGTCTGGCATTGTTCCTGACACAGCGCTGGCGCGCAGCAAACATGGGACCCGTAGGAGCGCGCTTGCCCGCGATGGCGTCAGGTCAGGCAATCTCTTACAGCAAAAGCGTTCAATTCAGATAGTTGTTTTAAGGCTCTCCATCCAGAAAGATCTGCCAGCGAATAGAAAGCTCACAGAAATTTCCCACAAGCACCGGCTCTGAAGCCTGACTGACACCCCACTCGACAACGTGCAAAGTTGCGGCTTTTTTCGGCCAAGGACTAGCCCGTCACCCGCAATCCATAATTGCTGTGACCCGTCTCGGCTTTGGTAGCCCTTTCACTGGAAGTGAATGAAACAGTTCTGCATTGCTGATTGGCAGGGCGTTTGTAGGTCTTTTCCGATACTACGCGCGAAATTTCCTAATCCCGGGTGTGGGTATGGAATCTAGGCCAAAGATGATCCATTGTTGCGCGCTCCAGCCAGCCGCATATCTCTTGCAACATATTCATTGCTAGCGCTGGAAGCTTGTTCAAAGCGTTCCAATCGAAGTGCATTGATAGTGCTGGCCGTGTAATTCGTTTATTTGTCTTTGGTTTGTTTAAAGGGATGTTTATTCGTGTTTATAAACAACAACTGCGCATTATTGCGGCATACCTTTCTGTACATTGAACTCGCCCGCATGGGTGCAAGTTTTCTGTTCGGCTTGCTTGGCAGCCAGGCGCTGCAAGCGTCGCGGGAGGCTTAAACATGAGCAACCATATCCAGGCGCAGCGCGATGCCATGACTTTGGCTGCCGACAAAGCGCTGACGCTCAACCGCGTGAATGGCGAAATCACTCTGAATGCTGCGGAGGGAATCACGCTGGTCAGCCGAGGTGCCTACATCAAGCTCAAGGACGGCTCCATCGAAATAGGCGCACCGGGAGACGTGCGCATCAAGAACGACAACATCGCCTGGGGCGGGGCGGCGTCACTGGAAAAGGCGCTCACGCCGATGGTGCTGCAAGACCCTGTTTATAAGTTCCCCAGGTCTGCCAACTATCAAGTTAATGACCCGGATCACAAGGCGCCCAGAGCACACAGGCCCTATCGAATCGAGACAAGCGATGGGCACGTGCTGCGTGGCGTGACAGACGAGAACGGTGATACCCAAGTTCACCACGGACTCGACACGCAAACCTCCGAGCTGTTTTTTGAATGATCGTGGAGTCCGAAAACATGAATGAAGCCAACAAGCCAGTGGCTACCAATCAGACTTGTAAGCAGGGCTCCAAAAGGGTAGTTCATGACCGGGGGATGCAGTGCTACTTCCGCCCGGAGACCGAAGAGTTCGTCTTCATCAGTCCCTGTGAAGCAACCGCGTTCGAGAATCATTGGCGCGGCATGATGTTAAGCATGGATGCGTTTCACGAGGCGAACACTAACTATTCCGGCGCGCTGGAGTTCTACGCGAAAGAAGCGACATTAGCGCTTTCACAAGCTGAGAGGGAAGATGATCTTAAGGGAGTGGATTACGCGGAGCAGGAGTTGGAGAAACAACGGGCAGCACTGAAAAAGATGTTAGGCGATCTTTCTGTTAAAGGGATGAGTTATGACGATGTCGTCGAGCTTATCCCTGTTTTGGGGCAAGGGGCCAAAAGTAAAGGCGGAATCAAACCGACCCGCTATGCCTACGTTAGAAAGGCGTATTTCAGTCAAATCGAGAAAGGCCTGAAGCTTCATCTGGTTTCGCTGAAAAGTAGTGACCAGAAAGGCGGCGCCAAAAGCATCTACAACATAGATAAAAATGGCAACGTCCGAATTGACATGCAGAAGCTCACGAAGCAGCTTACAGGCCTGCAAAAGCCAAAGGCGAAGCTTGACTTGCAAAAGGTCATGAAGTGGATGGGCTCCGATTTCGATCTGGACACGCTGAACAAAAACGACGCCCTTTTTGATTGGGCGGAAAGTTGGACCCATAGCTTAAAGGGTGAAGCAGACGAGAAGGGCAATGTTGATGTGACCGGTGGTGCGCAGTTCATGCGTTTTGTGTCGAACGTTGGCATGAATGCTGAGTTTGATCCGAACAAAGGTCAACTGGCGTTCAAAGGTGAATCAAAGTCGAGCCTAGCCTTGGCTTCGGGGTTCGTAAAACGAGAGTTCTATGCCCCAGACCGGATCGGTTGGAAGCTCGCCATGCAGCTAGATGACGGTCAGCAAATCAACCTCGGTATGCTTCGCCTCCGGGGAGAAGCTGAACTGAGCGGTTTCGCTGGAGCCTCGCTGCAATTGGAAGCGCAGGTGCAAGTGGTAACTAAAGGTGGTCAGCAAGCATTTGTTGGACAATCTGGCGGGCGTTTACCGCGCTTCCGGGAGCGGAAAGATGCTGGCATCAAGTTTTACAAGGCGATGGATGCTAAAGATGAAGGTCTGCACCTTGGTGGCGAAGTGTTCGCCGGTGCCCGATTAGAAGGCAGCATTAAAGGCTCCCTGCAATGGTTAAAGCCCAACCCACCGCCTGATCTTGCGAAACCGTTGCCGCCCATTTTGCGATCCACGGGTGAATACACCGATTTTTGCACCGTCGGTAGCAATATCGCGGGACTGGCGGGCGCGGGGGCCGGATTCAAGTTCTATTGCACATTTCTGAACGGGAAGTTTTGCTTCCACGTAGCGTCGAGCCTGTGTTGGGGCGCTGGCGCGAAGGGTGGTTTTATTGCTGAAGTTGATGCCTCCACTATTGTGGAGTTTGGGGCTTGGTTGGTTTATCAATTGTATAGCCTGGATTATAGTTTTTTTGAAGTGATCGACAGGGATGCATTCAAAGGGTATAGCCAATACTGTGTAATGCGGATGGCCACTATCGAGAGAAATGTATACGGAGGAATAAATTGGGTTGTAAAGACACCTCGCGACATAGCTGATGACCTCGAGAAATTTGTGGAAAGCATCATGGACGAAGGCCAGAAAAATATGGAGGCCTCAAAGGGGCGCAATCGATTGGCCAGAAGTGTCATTGAATTTAAGGAAGACCTGCTACTCCACACTCCTGAGGCAAAAGGTATTCTCCTGTATTTGTTAACGCGGCATGGAAAACTCGATCACATTGACATGGAGAACAGAACCCCGTTGCTTGATATTTATAAAGATCGAAAGGACGCGGTCATTTGGGTGCTGACGAGTATCCAAACGGTCATTGAGTGGGAAAAAGTATTGTGCCACATGACTACAGATGGCTCGAGCCTGGTTGGGGCAACTTCTGCCACTGAGGTAGCGAGAGTGCAGGAGGCACATTTAGTCCGCTTTCTGCAGGAAGGATATAACCGTGATGAGGATTTGATCAAAGCCAAACAGGAACTGATGCAGGTTTTTAATCGGTTGAAAAAAACCAGCGCCATAGGCTATGCCCTGGCCATGAATAATACCTCCTACTACAAATTCAATAGCGGGCCAAATTATCATTATCCACAACGCTGCGTATTTGGTCCGTGTGCGCCTGAGTCGAGTGAGTATGCGTGATGACCGTGAAACCAATAAGTATTATAAAGACTGTCTCAATCATGTCCATTGTCTTAATTCTGGCAGCCTGTGAGCAATCCCCTGAACCCACGGCCCCCACCCCGGTGCAGTTATCACCGGCGGAGCTGCAGCTGTTCATAAACCAGGTGAAAAAAATCTCGTGTATGTAGAGGGCGGCGAGTTTTTAATGGGCGACTTTGGCGCCCAATATGGCCCCGAGCAGACGTACTATGATGAAGACAAGGATAGCAAGCCCGTGCATCCAGTCGAGCTCAGTACTTTCTTTATCAATAAGTTTAAGGTGACCAATGCGGAGTATCAGTTCTACCTGAAATCCAATGGGCTACTGCTGCGGGATCGAGGGACAATAAACAAAAAAAAGTGGGGTGATATTAATTCCCTACCCAATACGCCTGCCCATGTTGATTGGTATGAGGCCGAAAAATATTGCGGGTGGCTAGCATCCGTCACGAAACTGGATTTTCGCCTGCCTACTGAGGCGCAATGGGAATATGCGGCCCGTAGTCGTGGGCAATTCCTAGCTGTTGCAACCGATGATGGTACGTACCGGGCGGAGCCCTATAGCTTCATAACTGCGTCATACGACCCTAAAGGTATTAATATTTCCAGTAGGGAAAACCGAGTGACGTTCGCAAAAGAGATGGGCTGGAAAACTGAAAGTTTTACGCCTCTGCCAGTAGACATGTTTCCTTCAAATCCTCTGGGGGTGTATTCAATGTCGGACAACGGCTATGAGTGGGTGAGCGATTGGTATGATCCTGAATACTATAAAAGCTCCCCATTGAAAGATCCTCAGGGGCCAGATAAACCGGTATTCAAAGATCATCTCGGTCATTTCACGAAAGTGATGCGTGGGCAAGACGTCGCGAACCCATACTGGCCCGTCGGAATTAACGTGCACAGAACGGCGCAGGCACCACTTGGACGTTTTTCAAGCAATGACCTGTTTCTTGTCGCCGATAAAACTATGCGCTGCGTTGTCAACAGCCCAGAGCCGGTGCATTAACATGTAGAGATTCCGCCCCTTAGTAAGAGCGCAGCGCCCACCCGCGGAGGTCTCCACTACAGGCCGGATTCAATCCTAACTGCACGGTCAGGACCTGGCTGGCACCTACGCAGGGAAATGGGCACGGGGCCGCTGGCGCTGCTCGCTGCGCGGCTTCAAGATGCCGAAGGAAATTTTTCTGGTCTGCCAAAAGGGCCGTTGAATGGGGGGAGACACTTCAAGAGGTTGCCAAGGGGTATCAAGCGAACCGCCTTCGCAGCCTTTTGCTGTCTTGCCTAGCGGTTTCGGTGCAGGGCAGAGATTTTTCCACGGCGCCCCGCGCCAGATCAATCAAGGAGACCACCGAACAGGCCAGGTCCTGTTTATTGCCGCTCACCTGTGTGCATAGCGCCAAAACTTCGCCGATATGGCACACTTCGCCCCTTGAAACCTGAAGCGTTTGCCCGGTTTTACACGCGCTGTGGGTTTTCTACGTATTTATATTGGTACGTCTGTCCCATGTCTTGGGTTTGGCGTACCGTCGAGCAGGTCGAAACCTGCATTGATCAATAAGAGAGGAACGACCGTGCACAACGTCGTCATCAGCGGCACAGGCCTGTACACCCCGGCCGACAGCATCTCCAACGAAGAGCTGGTGCAGTCTTTCAACACTTACGTTGCTCAATTCAACAGCGAGAACGCCGGCGCCATCGAGCGCGGTGAAGTGCAGGCGCTGACCGAGTCCAACGCTGCTTTCATCGAGAAAGCCTCCGGCATCAAAAGCCGTTTTGTCATGGACAAGGCTGGCATCCTCGACCCGCAGCGTATGAAGCCGCGTTTGCCGGAGCGCGCCAACGACGAGTGGTCGATTCTCTGTCAGATGGGCGTGGCCGCTGCCGAGCAAGCGTTGCAGCGCGCTGGCAAGACCGCCGCTGATGTCGACGGGGTCATCGTGGCCTGCTCCAATCTGCAACGGGCTTACCCGGCGATTTCCATCGAAATTCAGGCGGCGCTGGGTATCCAGGGTTTTGGTTACGACATGAACGTTGCCTGCTCGTCGGCGACGTTCGGCATCCAGGCGGCCAGCAACAGCGTGCAGCTTGGCCAGGCCCGCGCCTTGCTGGTGATCAGCCCTGAAATCTGCACCGGCCACCTGAACTTCCGCGACCGCGACAGCCATTTCATCTTCGGCGATGCGGCCACTGCCGTGCTGGTCGAACGTGCTGATCTGGCCACTTCGCCTTATCAGTTCGATATCGTCAGCAGTAAATTGCTGACCAGTTTCTCCAACAACATTCGCAACAACTTCGGCTTCCTCAACCGCGCCTCGGATGAAGGCGAAGGCGCTGCGGACAAACTCTTCGTGCAGGAAGGCCGCAAGGTGTTCCGCGAAGTATGTCCGATGGTGGCTGATCTGGTTGGCGCACACCTTGAGGAAAACCGCCTGAACGTCGGCGATGTGCGGCGCTTCTGGCTGCATCAGGCCAACCTGAGCATGAATCACCTGATCGTCAAAAAGCTGCTTGGCCGCGAAGCCACGGTGGAAGAGGCTCCGGTGATTCTTGATACCTACGCCAACACCAGCTCGGCGGGTTCGGTGATTGCGCTGCACAAATATCAGGACGATTTGTCGACCGGTGCGCTGGGCGTATTGAGCTCGTTCGGTGCCGGTTATTCCATTGGCAGCGTGATTCTGCGCAAGCGGTGAGGCCCCTGTAGGAGCTGCCGAAGTCTGCGCGTTCTTTCAGGCAAATTGCCTTCGCAGCCTTCGGCAGCTCCTACAACCGTCTGGGCACCGGCTCACCTGACGTTACCCCCGTCGGCAGCGACCACGCAAACCTCGAATTCCCCAAGACCCTGCTTACTGGACTGATCGGGTCAGAACCGCTCCATAGGAGTGATCTCACGATATTGGCGCGATGTCGTGGGACTGGCTTTAGCCGGGAAGAGGCCAGTACATCCACCGTTCTTTATCATCTGAAATGCCGTCTTCCCGGCTAAAGCCGATCCCACGTGATTTCACGGTCTACAGAAAAGCCCATATCGATTCTGACGTCTGTAATTGACGCAAAAACCCTCGATGTCATACCCGGCTATTACACCTGACCGGGATCTGCTCAATACCTTGTATGGCTTCTTCCATGCCCTACAAGGTATTCAATATGTCTGTCGATGAATCTGCGTCACGCAGCGACGCCATTCCCTTTGATTCCGGCCACTTGAACTACGACTTTCTCAAGGCGCGCCTGCCCGCCTGGTTTTATAAAGCGTCTCAGGAGCTGCGCGATGCGCTGCGCAAAAGCCTGTTGTACAGCCAGTTTTCCCGACGTGCCGTGGAGCCGTTGCGCACTCGGCTGGTTCCCGTCGAGCAGTTTGCCAAGCCCTTGCTGGAGCAGGCGTTGTACAAGCGCTTCGGCGTTCAGCTGGATGTCAATGCCTTCCAGCTGGTGACGATGCGTTACGAAGAGGCCGTATCGATTCGACGTCTTGCCCCGCATAAACAAACCTTGCTGCAAGCCGCCCTTTGACCTGTTGTACGAACACTTGCGCAGCAAGACTTGCGACGATGCGCGGGTGATTGCGGTGCCTTCCCGCGATGAGGACCAAAAGGCTCGCGTGCAGAGGCTGCAAGGCTTCGAAGCCCTTGGCCTGACCCTGCTCAATACCATGGGCTTTTTCGTGCCCGTACTGGGGGAAATCATGAGCGTGGTGGCGGCCGGTCAGCTACTGCATGAATTCTTTGTCGCCGTCGAAGAATGGGATCATGGGGATCTCAACGAGGCCTTTGATCACCTGTTCGACATCGCTGGAAACCTTGCCAGCGCTGCTGTGCTAGGGGCGGCTGCGGGTGTCCGACCTGCGCCTGAACCCTCTGTGTTTGTCGAAAGCCTGCGGCAGCTCAGCTTGAGCAATGGCCGTATTCGACTCTGGAAGCCTGCGCTGAACCCCTTCGGTCATGGCGTTGAATTGCCTGCGTGGCTGCCGGCCGATGCTCATGGACGCATTGAGATGCAGGGCCAACTCTGGCTGCCGCTGGGGGATCGATTCTATCGGATCGAACTCGATACCAATGTGCAGCAATGGCGCATCAAGCATCCTCGCGGCACCCAGCCTTACTCGCCCGTGATCGAGCATCATGGTGGCGGGGCGTGGCGCAGCGAAGTCGAGAATCCGCTGGGCTGGGATGAAACCACAGCGTTCAGACGCTTGGGTTCAGCCGAGCAATCCCTGACCCGTGAAGGCATGCAGAAGGTGCTGACCATCACCGGTGCCGACGAAGCTTTGATGCGTCAGGTCCATGTACAGAAACTCAAATCCCCAGCGCTGCTCCATGACTGCGCAAGACGTCTGGCGATTGAACCCGCCTGGGGCTGAGTGAAACCCAGCAACACGCCCCGGTGCTGCTGCCCCCCCGGCATGCCGTGGTTTGTCAGCGTGGAAAACGAAATTTTGCAACCCCGCGTCGAGCAATGGACTGATCTGGTGGCCGAGCCGGACTCCACAGATTTTTTCCGGATTCTGGGTGACCTGAGGATGTCCGCCGATTTCACCCGGCACCGCGAAGCGCTGACGGCCCGGGTATGGCACGTGCTGGATGTCGTATCAGTCGATGCACGATTACGCGAGCAGTTATTCACCCTGGCGGCCCATCCGATGACGTGCGGTGACGGGGTGACCATTGTGTTTTCCAATCTGGGAATTCATGTGTTGGTCTTCGAAATCATGGCTTCTACGACGCAGGCCAGGCAGCCGGCCCGATTGTTCAAGCTCGCCCGGAGTCTGGAGCGCCTTGATCAGGTGGAAATCATTGCCCAAGAGGATATCGCCGCCCGCCTGCGCGAGCGCGGTACTGTCGATGAGGCTGAGATCAGGCTCGGTTATCGAGGGGGTCTGGCCAAGAAACGGGGTTTGCCCGCCCAGCCACGCAGCATGTTGTTCAGCAGCCTGTCGGGCGTGACGCCGGACAAGCTCGATATTGCGCGGCGACGGATCCTTGCCCGAGAAAGCAGCGCAGCTTTCATGGCATCGTTGATCAAGCGCGAGCTCTGGATGGAGTATCTGGAACATCACTTCGAGGCCCGCTTTGAACCGGTCAAGACCCCGTTCAGCGAACGCTTGCTGGCACTCGATAGCCGTAAATATCTGGATGAGGTTGCAGTGATCACTCAAGAGCGCCGCGCAGCAGTAGACGCCCTGGCGATAAGCCTGTCAGAGGCCATTGCCGGGGAGGTGCTGCAAGAGGAGGTGGTGCAGAGTGATGTGGCCGGGTAGGGCCCGGTTGCGCAAGCGAAGGCGGTGCGTCTGGCACACCGCTGTTCGCAGCCTTCGGCAGCTCCTACAGGTCATGACTGCAAAGAACAAAAAAGCCCGACATTGACCTGGCGAAACGGATGATGGGGATCCGCCAGGTCGATGTCGGGCTGCGCAGCCACAAGCTTCAAGCCTCCTTCAAACTTGCAGCTTGTGGCTTGCAGCTTCTAGCTGATTCTTCAGAATTTCGCTTCTACGTCCAGCTGCAGGGTGTTGGCGTCTGCATCGCGCTGGCTGGCTACGGCGTAGTCAGCTTTGGTCAGGAAGTACGTTGCGCCGACCGAGAAGTTCTTGTCGATTTCGTAGCCGACCTTGATCTTGTGGCCGCGCGAACCGGTGGTGCCGTTGGCGAAGTCAGAGTCGGTGAAGGCGCCAACCACTGCGTTACGCTGAGTATCGCGGTAGTTGTAGTCCAGACCAAAACCAAACACCTTGGTCTTCACACCGGCCAACCAGGCAGTGTCTTGATCGTCGGTGCTGTCGTTGTTGACAACGTACTGGCCGTACAGCGCCAGTGGCAGGCCTAGGCCGCTGATATCAACCTGACCAAAACCTTCGTACAGACGGAACTGGTTGGTGGTGTTGCCGTTGACGCGCAGGGCAGCGCTGTCCTTGTCGTTGTCGAAGGCGTAAACGCTACCACCGACGGTGACTTTCAGGTTGTCGGTGGGTGCGAATTTCGCGCCCAACTGGCCGGCAGTCATGCTCAGGTCGTGACGGAACTGGGTGCCTTCGCCGTCGATGTTGTCTTTGAGGGTGTAGTAACCGGCGCTACCGAACAGCTCGGACTTGCCGCCCAGCGGGATGCTGTAAGTGGTGGCCAGACCTTCCGGGTTGATGTCGCCGTCCCAGATCACGTCGCCCATGCTGACCCAGGGCTGGTTCATCTTGCCGCCGATCACGTGCAGGTTTTTCACCGCAGTCGGGGCGTAGTCGATGTAGCCCAGGTCCAGCCACAGGTCTTTCTTGACGAAGTAGCCGTCGAGGTCCTGGTTGGTGGAGCGTGCGTCGCTGCTACCGCCGGTGGCGATACGGATACCGGTGCTCACCTGCGGGTTGATTTCGGTGTAAGCACCAAGACGAGCGCGGATACGCTGGCGGTCTTTGTCCTGGCTGTTGGTCTGGCCATCGATGTTGATGGTTTCCTGACGAACGCGGACGTCACCTTTGAATTGGGTCTTGGCAGCCCAGGCGATTTTCTTCTCGAACTCGCTCTGAGTGGCCGATTTGGTGTTCTGCACGTCTGCCAGTGCTTGTTTCTGGGCTGCCTGGTCTTTGGCCAGTTCGGTTTGCAGTTCGTTGTATTGAGCGGCGTTGATCGAACCGTTGGCCTTGAGCATGTCCAGCAATTTGGCGTCGACTGCGGCATTGGCCGGAACGCTGATGGCCAGAACCAGACCACCACACAGGGCGGCGGCAGTACGTGTAGAAACAAGACGCATAGTGAACTCCATATCTCGGTTTTAGGGTGACGGCAGGTCACCCTTAAAATCCGCCCCACAGGCAGGGCGCTTTGAGGGTTAGTACCCTCGGTTCTAAAAACTGGCGCCAGTATCGCTGGGGGTTATTACAGAAAAGTGGCAGTGCAATTGCACGTCGATGACAATGCAACTTTCGCCAGGAAGTGCGGTCCAGAGCCTCCCGCACGTTTTCGGGTGAATGGTGGCTTTTTGCCTGGCGGGGTGAGTTGCGCTGGTCAGAATGGTTGCAGTGGGACCGGCTTCAGCCGGGAAGGCGACAGTGCAGTCGACACGGATGTACTGACCCATTACCGGCTAAAGCCGGTCCCACTGGACTGCGCGATAACTGTGTATGTCACTGGGTGAAGTCCAGCTCATTACCGTTGCCATTTCATTGAAATGACTACGGAATGAACGATGGATCTGGATATCAGTTTTTACGACAACTACCCGAATCAGGACCTTCTGGCGCAACACCTGGAACAGTGGTTTACCCGTTACACTCCTGATAAAGCCTCGTTGCAGATGGCGTTATATAAAAGCCAGGTTAAAAGCCTGGCCGCCCGGCGGGCCTTTGCCACGGTGATTAAACCGCTCAAGTCCATTCATGACTTTGCCCTGCCATTGTTGAATGAGCAGCTGCGCAAAGAGTTCGGCCTGGAGGTCGACTGTCGGCATGTTTATCTGGAGGACATTGCCGCTACCCAGCCTTCTGTTCAGGCTTATGTACAACCCATTCTTCTGGCCGCGTTGCGCAACTTCAAGGCTGACAGGAAGTGTCATCCTGCGTCGGGTTTGTATTACCGAACAGCGGCTTTTCCACCCGTGCGTGATGGCTTGATCATCGGGAAACTTGAAGATATCTGCGGTGCAAAAATAGCCTGTTCGACCGGCTTTATTGACATCACCCCGACTGCGTTTGCGCACATGTGCCGATCGCTGGATCTGGGCGGCAAGTACCTGGCGCATGTGAACAGTGTGCTCAAAAACAAATCGGTGGTTGAACAGGCTTTTATTCTCAAGGAGCGCTGTCGCTTTGAAGTGCTGAGCCATATCGCGCGGATGAAAGATGATATCAGCGAAGAGGCCTATAGAGTCCTGCTGGAAGTCGCGAAGCCTGGTGGACGTGCTGTCTGGCGAGGCGGGCCGGTGCAGTACTGTTCTGCTGCACTCTTTGAGACAAAAGACGACTGGGGTATTGCGTTGCATGGCGTGTTGTTGATCGAGTCTCATCTGGCCAAGCATCAGGCCGGTGTTGCGCCGGAAAATGACGATGGTCCCCTGGTGGTCTATATGCCTGGGGAGCCGCGCCATCCGATCAAGGAATATGCTTCGGTCGCTGCATTTCTTGATTATTTGCGCGTGAGCCTGAACGACGCCAGCTACCGTGTTTACTTCGCCCGCTTTATTGATGTCAAAGACTATTCTGCGTTTTTTGACAAACTGCATCGAACGCTCAACCCGGGTGGCAGCTTTGATCCTGGGGCGGATCTGGCGCTATGCCGGACGCCCTGGAAGAATCATCCGTTTAAAGATTTGTATGAACAGGCGGTCGCCAAGCTCGTTGTCGATGCCAAAGAGCTCGCGGTACCAGTGGAGTACGGCACAAGCCAATCCACGCTGGATCCGTGGAAAGTATTCACGGGCCTTATTCATTTTGGCTTTGACCTTGGCGATGTTTTCCTGCCCGCTTCCGAAGTACGTGATCTTGCAAAAGATGCCTTCATCGGAGCAGAGGCCTGGCTTGAGGGCGATGAGGAAAAAGCTCTGAATCAGCTCTACGAAATTGGCAAAGACCTCGTTCTGACGGCAGCGCCGAAGGTGGCCAGGGAATACGAGCGACTCGCAAGAATCTATGAGGATGGCAAGCAAGCCGTCGAGGCGCTTCAGGATTTACTCAAAGCTGCAGCCAACAGTGACGCCAGTGCTCCATCCGATGCCTCCAATGAGGATGAAATCACCGACCTGCACCCCCTTGAACTGCGACAGCTGCGCAACCTGGCGAAGCCGTCAGCGTTTGTCGAGGGCCTGGCTCAGATCAAGTCTGAAGACGGCCGAGTCCGTTTGTGGAAGCCGGATCTTGAGTCCCTGCAGCAGTCATATACGTTGCCCAAAGCGGCTGCGCTGGATGACCGCAGCCTGTTCCGGGCTCATGGCAAAACCTGGCTGTCCATGGGCAGCCATTATTACCAGATTGTGTTCGATTCGCGGCTCAACAAGTGGCGTGTGGTCACTCCGGATGGCCGGCAGAAATACTCGCCGATACTGGAGACCAACGGCGCTGGCGCGTGGCGTGCTGAAGGTGAAAACCCCATGGGCTGGGATGCCTTCCAAGCCTTCCGGCGTTTGCATGGCGACTACGTGCCGCTTACTGATTCGCAGATACGACAGATCCTGCGGATCACCCAGGCAGACGAGGCGCTGCTGCGCCAGATTCACATGGACAAGCTGGAGCCTCCTGCGCTGTTGATCGATTGCATACAGCGCTTTCTGATCGATAAGGAAGTCACTTACTTCATCGATCTCATGCAAAAGATGGGGTCTGTGGACCACAGTGGGCTTTCGGACAAGGGGGTTATTTCATCCATCGATCCGTATCTGGATTTCATCGTAAGGATGCCAGGCTGGCCGGAGCATCGCGCACTGCGCAGGGTGGATGCTCGAGGCCATGTGCTGAGCAGGCATGCTAAAGGGCAAAGCGCCTCGCGCACGGTCGATGTGGTTTACACCCCCGGACACATGCAGGCACTTCTGGCAGGCCTGCTGCATGGATTGCAGCCGGTTGAGGTTGAATCGCTGCTGGTCAATGTACAGACAACACCAGGCCGCGCGCAGCAGTTGGCGTTGCGTATTGCGGCTGAAGCCAGAGGGCGGCGCAGAAGTCTTTTTGATCTGATCTATACCGCTAGAACTCGCTCTCCCGACCCTTTGATCAAACTGTTACAGCGAGACTTCCCGAGCTTGCCTGTAAGGGTCGCCAGGGAAATTATCAGGCTCGGCGACAGCGTCGAATTGCAGCGCATGAGCAGTACCGGGCGCATTCCACTGCGCCTTGCCGAGCATGCCCGTGAATACGTGCAGGAGTTGCGTGTCAACCATGCTCTGGAAAGTTTGTATTTGCACATGGAAAGCCCTGACAGCGATGTGGTCAGCCTGGACTTGATCCACTCATTGGCTTTGTGGCCCCGGGATCTTGTGGTTGAAATGCGCAAAAAATACCTTCGACGGCCCGCTGATCTACCGCACCGGTGGTACCGGCACTGCCGCGTCTGATGTGAACGTAGTGCTGGTGCGGACCGATAACGACTATCAAACTTTTACCCCTCAAGGCGAGCGCACGCTGCTTGGCAGCTCGCGCTTGCGAACTACCCTCTGCAATACCCTGTCCAGTCAAACCCGGTTGACCCACGACGTGCATGAGTTGGAGGAGTTGCTGGGCGATCTCGCGACTTCGCAACGGTCGAAGGCCAAGCGGGCGCTGGGTATGCAGCAGAGCAAGCCACGGATCATATGGCCGACGCGCTCGGATGACGGGCGAATCGGTTATCGATTGAGCAGTCGTGTGCGCGGATTGTTTAACAGATTGAGAACCAACGCACCGGCCTACTCCCCGGAACTGGCGGTCAAGGGGCTGTACCCGCAGTTCTCGTTCCATCAGATTGCCGTCTTTCTGCAGGCTCTGGCTGAGGGCTGTACGGGGACCACTCTGGCGAAGAAGGACTGGGTCAGGGCTCGCTTGAACGAGTTGAACGAGGAATACGCGACGCTGCAACACGTCCTCGATGGCTGGGTGGCGCAGGCTCGCTACGCGCATCCTGAGCCACTGGCCGGAGTCAGCGCCGATGCGCGGGAAGCAGCACGGCTGGCCATTCTGGCTTGTTGGCGCCGACAGCCCGAGTCGCGGATTGATTCCAGCGTCGCGGATTCAGCGCATCAATTGAATCTGGTCAATCTGGATATAGGCGCGTTACCGCCAATCACGGCGAACTTTAACCACGTGCAGGCCTTGAGGCTTGAAAACATTGCCCTGACCTCGGGCGGTGCCCAGGCCTTTGTCAGACGATTCCCCGAGTTGCGCAGGTTATCCCTGAGCAACAACCGAATTGAGTCAGTGCCAGAGGTACTGGATCGCCTGACCAACCTTCGAACCCTGACCCTGAGCCATAACCCGATCCATGTCGATGGGCGAGGGATGCACTGTTTGCAGCGTCTGAGCCTGTTGAAAGTCCTGTTGCTGGAGGGGCGAGATATCAATATCACTGCACCTCTGGATGTCAGCCGCTGGCCGGCGCTGGTGGAAATTCGCCTCAGGGACTGCGGACTACCCACCCTGCCACTCGGGCTGGATGTACGTGAGACGTTGAGGCACGTCGACTTGCGTCGCAACCAGATCACTGCCATTGATGAGCAGACCCTTCGCGCGATTGCCGGGCGCACAAGGCTCTATTTACGTCTGCATCAGAACCCGCTCAATGCCCAGACCATTGCCAGGGCAGCGATCCTCTTTGACGAAGTGGCACTGGTGCGGATGGGGATAGGTAACATTCAGGCGGATAGCTGGGCGCGGACGACCGCTCAGTGGCTGGCTGAAACCGGTGACGAGCAGCAGCACAGGCGCTGGGAATCCTTGCAGCGTGAGCCGGGTGCCGAGGCGTTCAAGCTACTGGTCAATGACCTGCTCCTGACCGCTGACTACCGGGACAACCGTCGCCTGTTGACCGAGCGCCTGTGGCGAATGATCGATGCATTGGCCGGGTCTGAAGCGTTGCAGCAAGAACTGTTCGCCCTGGCGGCGCATCCGGAAACCTGCGGCGACGGCACCATGATCACTTTCAATATGCTGGACATCCGGGTGCAGGTTTTCCAGCTGGAATCGCTGCCGGGAGGCAAAACCCCGGTGGACATGTTCAAGTTGATGCGCGGCCTGGAACGTCTGGATGAGCTGGAGAGACTTGCCCTGGAAGACTTCAATGCCCGGGTCGTCACTCAACCTCGCCTGGATCAGGTTGAGGTCAGGCTGGTCTATCCCACTCGCCTGCGCGAGGAGCTGGCGTTGCCGGGGCAGTCGCAAGGGATGTTGTTCGAAGGCATTTCCGGGGTGGATGAGAGCATGCTCGATAGCGCCAAAGCGCGGGTGCTGGCGAGGGAAAGCACGCCTGAATTTCTTCAGTCGCTGATTGCCCGAAAGGACTGGATGACGTTCCTGGAGGATCACTTTCAACAGGACTTCGACAAGGTCCGACTGCCTTTTCATGAGCGGCAGGACTTGCTCGACGGACAGCACGAGACCATGACCGACGATGACTACTTGAATAATGTGAATACGGTTTTTCAGGAGCTTAAACGGGCCGTCGACAGAAAAGCGCTGCAACTGACCGCTGATATTGCCCTGCTGGCCTCGGAGCCGGCCTGACGTCGGACCGCACTGACTGATCGTGAACAATTCTCGCCAATGGGGGATACTCGGCGCATCTGAGCCGCCTTTGAGAATTGCGCATGCCTGTACAGACCCTCGACAGCCTGAGCACGATCGTGTCCTCGCAATGGGACGCGCTCTTGCCCGGCAATCAGCCTTTCGTGCGTCACGCCTTTCTCAGCGCCCTGGAAGACAGCGGCAGCCTGGGGCCGCGCTCGGGCTGGAAAGCCGAACATGTGCTCAATTACCGGGACGGTGAACTGGTCGCAGCCATGCCCGCCTATCGCAAGTGGCATTCCTACGGCGAGTACGTGTTCGATCACAGTTGGGCGGACGCCTGCCGTCGGGCGGGCATCGCGTACTACCCCAAGCTGTTGGGGGCGGTACCGTTCAGCCCGGTGAGTGGGCCGCGAATTCTGTCGGCTTCACCTGAGGCGGGTATTGAACTACTCAACAGCCTGCCGGGTTATCTGGAGGCTGAGGGGCTGTCCAGCGCTCACGTCAACTTCACCGACCCGCTGGCGGATGCGTTTCTTGATGAGCAGCCGGGCTGGCTGCAGCGCTATGGCTGCCAGTTTCATTGGCAGAATCGTGGTTATCGGGACTTTCAGGACTTCCTTGACGCCCTGAGTTCGCGCAAGCGCAAGCAGATGCGCAAGGAGCGTGAGCAAGTGGCAGGGCAGGGCATTGAGTTTGATTGGCTGGAAGGCCATCAACTCAGCGAGCTGTTGTGGGATTTTGTCTACGCCTGTTATTCCAACACCTACGAGGTACGTGGGCAGTCGCCGTATCTGACTCGCGAGTTCTTCAGCCTGCTGGCCGAGCGCATGCCCGAAGCGATTCGCGTAGTCATTGCCCGTCAGGGAGCACGGCCGGTGGCCATGGCGTTCAGCCTGCTGGGCGGCGACAGTTTCTATGGCCGCTACTGGGGCTGCCTGGCCGAGTTCGACCGGCTGCACTTCGAGACGTGTTTTTATCAAGGCATGGATTACGCCATTGCTCATGGCTACAAACGTTTCGACGCGGGCGCGCAAGGGGAACACAAGCTCATTCGTGGCTTCGAACCGGTGATCACCCATTCGTGGCATTACCTGACACACCCAGGCCTCAAGGACGCGGTGAGTGATTTTCTGGATCAGGAACGCGTCGGCATCCTGGCCTACGCCGAAGATGCCCGCGGGGCGTTGCCGTATCGGCAGGTTTGAGTGAGCTGTCTGTAGGAGCTGCCGCAGGCTGCGAACAGCGGTGTGTCAGACAGACCACCTTCGCAGCCCTCGTAACCTCGGTCAGCTCCTACAGTTCACCTTGGCTAATACACGTGGGCGGGGCTGATGCTGACTTTGTGGGAGCGAGCAAGGTGGAGCGCCACCCCGGTCGCTCCCACAGATCTGAAGTCACTCTCCTAATCAATCCAAATCTTGTGGGACCGGCTTTAGCCGGGAAGGCGGCATTTCAGTCCATACATATGCAATGGATGTAATGGCCTCTTCCCGGCTAAAGCCGGTCCCACTACTGGGGCGCATTGCAGGCTAACCTCAATCAATCCCCACAAACCCACCGGTCTGGTGCTGCCATAGGCGCGCATACAACCCGCCATGGGCCAGCAGTTCGGCGTGGGTGCCGGTTTCGGCGATCTTGCCGTTTTCCAGGACCACCAGCCGATCCATCCGGGCGATGGTGGACAGGCGGTGGGCGATGGCGATCACGGTCTTGCCTTGCATCAGGGTTTCCAGGCTTTCCTGAATGGCGGCTTCAACCTCCGAGTCCAGCGCTGAAGTGGCTTCGTCCATGATCAGGATCGGCGCGTCCTTGAGCAGCACTCTAGCGATAGCGATACGTTGACGCTGACCACCGGACAACTTGACGCCGCGCTCACCCACATGCGCCTCGAAACCCATGCGCCCTTCGGCATCGGACAGCAGCGGAATGAACTCATCAGCCCGCGCCTTGTGCACCGCTTCCCAGAGTTGCGCATCGGTAGCGTCCGGTTTGCCGTAAAGCAGGTTGTCCCGAATCGAACGGTGCAGCAGCGAGGTGTCTTGGGTGATCATGCCGATCTGTTCCCGCAGGCTTTCCTGTGACACGTGGGAAATGTCCTGACCGTCGATCAGAATGCGTCCGTCCTGCACGTCATACATACGCAGCAGCAGGTTCACCAGCGTCGATTTGCCCGCACCGGAAGGGCCGATCAAACCAATTTTCTCCCCCGGTTTGATGTCCAGATTCAGACCGTGAATGATCCCGTTGCCATTGCCGTAATGGAAATCCACCCCGTCGAATTTCACGCCGCCGTTGGCCACGTTCAAACGCGGCGCAGGTTTGCGGTCGGTGACGCTGACCGGCTGGGAAATGCTCGCCAGACCGTCCTGGACCATGCCGATGTTTTCGAAGATGCCGTTGACCACCCACATGATCCAGCCGGACATATTGACGATACGAATCGCCAGACCGGTGGCTAGTGCGATGGCACCGACGGAGATCAGCGACTGAGTCCACAGCCACAGGGCCAGGCCGGTGGTGGTCACGATCAGAATGCCGTTCATGCTGGTGATCACGGTATCCATGGCCGTGACGACGCGACCGGCCAGCTGGCTTTTTTCGGTCTGTTCGGTGATCGCTTCACGGGCGTACTGCTGTTCGAAATTGGTGTGAGCGAACAGCTTCAACGTGGTGATGTTGGTGTAGCCATCGACGATACGGCCCATGAGTTTGGAGCGCGCATCGGAAGACACCACCGAGCGTTCCTTCACTCGAGGCACGAAGTAGCAAAGGGCGAGAATGTAGGCAGCGATCCACACCAGCAGCGGAATCATCAGGCGCCAGTCGGCCTCGGCGAACAGCACCAGAGCGCTGATGGCGTAAATCAGCACGTGCCAGAGGGCGTCTACGGCCTGTACGGCGGAGTCGCGCAACGAGTTGCCGGTCTGCATGATGCGTTGGGCGATACGTCCGGCGAAGTCGTTCTGAAAGAAACGCACACTCTGTTTGAGCACGTAACTGTGGTTTTGCCAGCGGATCATGCTGGTCATGCCGGGGCTGATGGTCTGGTGCACCAGCAGGTCGTGCAGGCCGACGAAAATCGGCCGCAACAGTAGAGCAACCACCGCCATCCAAATGAACTCGCTGGCGTGGATGCTGAAGAAATCTTTATCGGGCGTGCCTTGGGCCAGGTCGATGATGCGGCTCAGGTAGCTGAACAGCGCAACTTCGATCAAGGCGCCGATCAGGCCAACCACTAACAGTGCGGCGAAACTCGGCCAGACCTGACGCAGGTAGTAGATGTAAAACGCCAGGACTTTATTCGGGGGAGCATCGGTAGGGGCGTCACGGAAAATGTCGATCAGTTTTTCAAAACGACGATAGAACATTGGCGATGATGCCCACGAGTTAGGCGGGCTCTCCTTACTGAGCGGATAGTCCTCTGATCGGACCGCATGAAACCTTGAATGCTTCGAGAGATTTCATGCGCATCCGTCACTGCTTAATCAATACGTTTCGCAGACTTGATATAGATCGGGTCGATAGGCACGTTCTGCATGCCTTGTTTGTTGCCAGCCTGGGCGTTGACGATCTGGTCGACCACGTCCATGCCTTTGACCACTTTGCCGAATACCGCATAACCGAAATCACGGGTGCCGTGGTCGAGCATGGCGTTGTCGTTGGTGTTGATAAAGAACTGGCTAGTGGCCGAGTTCACCACCGAAGTACGGGCCATGGCGACAGTGCCGCGCACGTTGTGCAGGCCGTTTTCAGCTTCGTTCTTGATCGGGTCCTTGGTCGGCTTCTGCATCATCTGTGCAGTAAAGCCGCCGCCCTGGGCCATGAAACCCGGAATCACGCGGTGGAAGATCGTGTTGTTGTAAAAGCCGCTGTCGACGTAGCCCAAGAAGTTCTGGGTGCTGATCGGCGCTTTGGCGTCTTCGAGCTGGATTTCAATCGCGCCGAAGCTGGTATCGAGCAGGACATGAGTCTGCTTGGCGGGTGTCGCGGCCAGAAGACTGGTAGCGAACATCACGGAGCAGGCGGCGATAGCGATTTTTTTCAGCATGGTTCAGTTGATCCTGATTAGGTGGTTTCGACTGCGATCATTGTTCGAGTACAGGCCGCAAGGTAATCACGTTTGGCATTTCTTGCCCAGTGTTCAGGCGGTTTAACCAAACGGGTAGTGCTATTCAGACCGGTACGCCATTGATGAATTCCAGCACCACGCGGTTGAATTCCTCAGGTTGGTCCAGCGGCGTGGCATGGCGTGAGTCCTTGATGACCACCAGCTTCGCGTGGGGGATCAGCTTTACGTAGGCCTCTTTGAGCGACACGGGAGTGTAGTCCCGATCGGCGCTGACAATCAGTGTCGGGCAGGTGATGCGCGACAGTTTGGGCTGCACGCCCCAGCCCACGATGGCATCGAAGCTGGCCAGATAGGCACGTTTGTCGTTTTCTGCCCAGCGACTGGCTATTTTGCGTCGCAAGTCGTCCTGTTCTGGCTTGGGGAACAGGTTTCGGCCAATCGCCTTGCCGAGGGTTTCCATGCTCAGCAGCCGCGCCAGGCCCCAGCGTTTGGCGTATTGCCAGACATCATTGGCATTCTGGACTTTCACTTGAGGTGCGCTGTTGACGACGCACAGGCTTTTGAGCAAATGCGGCTGATCCACCGCCAGCTGGAAGCCAATCATGCCGCCCATGGACAGCCCGAGGACATGCACCGGCCCCAGATTCAGATGCTCGATCAAGGCTTCGACATCCCCGGCAAAGCCGCGAATGCTGTAGCGCTCCCGAGGTTTACCCGAGCGGCCATGACCGCGCATGTCCATGGCAATAACCCGGTACTGTTCGGCCAATACCGGAATCTGATATTCCCAGTCCCGGCAGCTGGAGCCCAGACCGTGCAGCAATAACAAGGGCGGGCCCTGGCCATATTCTTCGTAATGCAGTGAGCAACCGTCATGTTCGAAATGGGCCATGGACAGCTCCTTGTCTGGCGTGTGGGTTCTGATCTAACGGGTTCAGGCCTGTTGCGGTGCGGCGAAAGCGGCGGTCAGTGGCGCGGTGTCGAAGGTGCGGATCAGCTCGATGAGAATCTGCGTAGCCGGGCCCAGAGGTTTGTCCTTGCTGGAGTAAAGATAGAAGGTCGGGTTGCGACTGCCACCTTTATCCATGGGCAGCGCCTTGAGCACGCCTTCGCGCAGCTCGCGTTCGATCAAATGGCGCGGCAACCAGGCAAAGCCCAATCCGCTGCTGACGAAGGTGGCCGCTGTTGCCAGGCTGCCCACAGTCCAGCGCTGCTCGGCACCCAGCCAGCCCACGTCGCGGGGTTGCTGACGACCTGAGTCGCGGATCACCACTTGCAGCTGGCTTTCCAGATCCTGGAAATTCAGCTCGCGATGCAATTGATGCAGGGCGTGTTCCGGGTGAGCGACTGCGACAAACTCCACGGCGCTCATCTCAGTGCCCAGATAACCGGGGATGCTGAAACCGCTGATGGCCAGATCGGCGACGCCTTCGAGCAACACTTCTTCGACGCCGGACAGCACTTCTTCACGCAAACGCACACGGCAACCCCGGCTCTGGGGCATGAACGCGGTCAGGGCGCGCACCAGACGCGCATTGGGGTAGGCTGCGTCCACTACCAGACGAACCTCGGCTTCCCAGCCCTGCTCCATGTGGTGGGCCAGGTCTTCGAGCTGGCTGGCCTGTTTGACCAGTTGCCGAGAGCGACGCAGCAACACGCCGCCAGCCTCGGTCAGCACGGCTTTGCGCCCGTCGATGCGCAACAACGGCACGCCGAGCTGGTCCTGCATGCGGGCCACGGTGTAGCTCACCGACGACTGAGAACGATGCAGCACTTCGGCTGCCTGGGCGAAACCGCCGTGATCGACCACGGCTTGTAAGGTTCGCCACTGATCCAGGGTGACGCGGGGGGCTTTCATGTGTAGCTCCTCTTTTGCTGCGCTTTGTCCTAATCTGCCAGTCCCTCTCTGGAGACTGCCGATGAACAGATTCTGTTGTGTGTGGCTGGCACTGCTGCCGTTGACTGCCTGGGCTTACCCCATCGAAGTGGAAAAGCACTACGAAGGCGTCGAAGTCGACTACACCAGCCACGATACCTTTTACGACACCGGCTCCATCACGGTGAACAACTACGGCACTGTTGACGCCAAGTGCAGCGTGGTATTCCGCAACGGCCCCGAGGCGCCGCGCACCCGGCGCATCACCGTGGCCGCGAAAAAGAGCGTGGACGTGTCCGCCAAATTCAACCGCAGCATCATCAAGCTGCGCATCAGTCTGAGCTGCAAGCCTGAATAAGGCTGGCATGGGCGTGCTGCGTTTTATGGCAGGCGCTGGACCTGTAGGAGCGCGCTTGCCCGCGATTGCGGTGGTTCAGTCAAAGAAATATCGTCTGACCCAACGCCATCGCGGGCAAGCGCGCTCCTACAGGTGGTCTACCTAAGACCAGAGTAGAGTCCGGTCACCGATAAAACAATTTATTAGATGGTTTGAAGCAGTTATTTACGCTTTTTAATCGATATGGTCCTGTTTAATCTGCACTCCATCGAAACACATTATTCGTTGGAGGCCACAGCCCATGTCCCGCGTACTGATCATTGAAAGCAGCGCTCGTCAGCAAGATTCGGTTTCCCGCCAATTGACTCAACAATTCATCGGCCAATGGCAAGCCGCACATCCTGCCGACTCGATCACCGTTCGCGACTTGGGCAAAGAGCCGGTCCCGCATCTGGATTCGACCCTGCTGGGCGGCTGGATGAAAACCGATACACAGCGCAGCGCCATCGAACAGGCCGCGCTGGATCGCTCCAATCTATTGACCGACGAACTGGTAGCCGCAGACGTGCTGGTGCTGGCTGCGCCCATGTACAACTTCGCGATCCCCAGCACCCTCAAAGCCTGGCTGGACCACGTGCTGCGTGCTGGCGTGACCTTCAAGTACGGCGAAACCGGCCCGCAAGGCCTGTTGGTTGGCAAGCGTGCCTTCGTCCTGACCGCTCGCGGCGGCATCTACGCGGGCAGCGCGCTGGATCATCAAGAACCCTACCTGCGTCAGGTGCTGGCTTTTATCGGCATCCACGATGTCACTTTCATTCACGCCGAAGGCCTGAACATGGGTGGCGACTTCGTTGAAAAAGGCATGAACCAGGCCATCGCCAAGCTGGCACAGGTGGCCTGACCCTTCTTCATTGATCCAAATGTTGTAGCGAATTTCCCTTGGCACCTCCCGCTCCTGGGTGCATGGCCCGATAGATCCCTGTTTTGCGTGGTCATCGGGCTTTTTCTTGTGCGCATGTTTTTATCAGGAATTGTCCAAGTGGCGTTTCCTGTTTGCTGCTTCCTGTTTTCCAGGCCATTGACTAGACTCGGGGTGTAGCTGAATCGATTAACCCGATTCAGTCGTGGTTGCAAATCCAATAATTCCAATAAGGACTACCCATGAAACCTCTTGCCTGGCTTTTCGGCCTCAGTGCGATTGCCGTCGCTTCACAAGCCGCCGCCTGGGACTACGTGCTGCTCGATACCGACAAACCTGCCCAGAATCAGCAATTCACCAGCGCCCAGCTTGGAGTCAAGACCGACAAACCCTTCACCGTAACGATGCGCACCTTGCATGGTGGTCGGCAGGAAGGCGTGAGCGTGATTGATATCGATAACGGCACGATGAAGCTCTCCGTGGTGCCGACCCGTGGCATGAACGTGCTGCAAGCTTCTGTGGGCGATGTGCGCATGGGCTGGGATTCTCCCGTGAAAGACATCGTCAACCCGGCGTTCATCGAACTCAACGGGCGCGGCGGCCTGGGCTGGCTGGAAGGCTTCAACGAGCTGGTGACCCGCTGTGGTTATGAGTGGGTCGGGCATCCTGGCATGGACAACGGCGAGCTGCTGACCCTGCACGGTCGGGCGGCAAACATTCCGGCCAGCAAAGTCACCTTGCACGTAGACGAAACCCCGCCTTACGCCATCCGTCTCAAAGGCGAGCTCAAGGAACAGGCATTCAAGAAAGTCGATTTTTCTGTCCAGACCGAATTGGTGACCGAGCCCGGCAGCACGCGCTTTACCCTCAATGACACCCTGACCAACAACGGCGACTATCCGAAGGAATATCAGGCGCTGTATCACAGCAACTTCAGCACGCCATTCCTGGAGCAGGGCGCACGTTTCGCGGCGCCGGTGAAACAGGTGTCGCCGTTCAACGACAAGGCCAAGGCTGATCTTGGCGACTGGCAAACCTATCGCGGCCCGACTCCGGATTACGACGAAACCGTTTACAACGTCGTGCCCTACGCCGACGCCAAGGGCGACACCCTTACGGTCCTGCACAACAAGGCAGGCAACCTGGGTGTGTCGCTGGGTTTCAATACTCAGCAGTTGCCGGTGTTCTCACTATGGAAAAACACCGACACCAAAGGCCAGGGTTACGTGACCGGTCTGGAACCGGGCACCAGTTTTTCCTACAACCGCCGCTATCAACGACCACTGAATCTGGTGCCGACCATCGAGCCAAAACAGCAACGCCAGTTCCAGATCAGCTACAGCCTGCTGGCCGACAAAGCCGCAGTTGATGGCGCGCTGGGCAAGGTCAAAGACATCCAGGCCGGACGTGAGACCGAAGTGCGCAAAGAGCCCTTGGTTGATTTGAGTAAGGAGTGAGTTCAGCCTGGCTTGGCGGATTTCGTTTGCGGGCATAGGGTGACTCAAGGCCGTGCTTTAAAAATCTGCAACGCAGATTTGCTTTTGTTTTTTTCCTGCCGCGATTTCACAGACACCGCCGAATCGAGCGTCGGGAGGCTGAGTGGAGGTGCCGTGGTGTGGGTCGCTCGGCATGGATGCCGAGCGAGCGCCGCTGGGCCAGGGATGGCCCTTCGGCGCGTGCCCACACCACGGT
>NZ_UUOC01000014.1 GCF_900590755.1 Pseudomonas viridiflava
AGCCGGAATGCCGGCCCAGTCAAAAGTAAGCAAAACGCTCTTGCCCCACCACTCGGCACCTCGCCTAGGCTCGGTGTACCCGACCGCAGACCTTGAACCGTGGGCCGCCGCGAAGGGCCATCCCTGGCCCAGCGCGGCTAACCCGGCGTCCTGCC
>NZ_UUOC01000003.1 GCF_900590755.1 Pseudomonas viridiflava
GCTCCACCGGCCAGCCCAAGGGCGCGCTGTTGACCCACGCCAACGTACTGCGTTTGTTCGAGGCCAGTGCCGAACACTTCAGCTTCGGCCCGGAGGATGTGTGGACGCTGTTCCACTCCTGCGCCTTTGACTTTTCGGTCTGGGAAATCTTTGGCGCGCTGTTGTACGGCGGCAAGCTGGTGATCGTGCCCCACGCCGTAAGCCGGTCGCCGGAAGACTTCCACACCCTGCTGATCGAACAAAAAGTCACAGTCCTGAACCAGACCCCATCCGCCTTCAAACCCTTGATAAACGTGGCCTGCGCAGCACAGCAAAACCTCGCCCTGCGCTACGTGGTATTCGGTGGCGAAGCGTTGGATGTACCAAGCCTTAAAACCTGGTTCGATCACTTCGGCGATCAATCACCAAAACTTATCAACATGTACGGCATCACCGAAACCACCGTGCATGTCACCCATCGAGTAATCACCACAGCAGACATAAAAACCCAAGGCAGCCCGATTGGCGCCCCCCTGGCCGACCTGTCCTGGTATTTGCTGGACGCCAATCTGAACCCGGTCCCCAAAGGCTGCATCGGCGAACTCTACGTCGGCGGCGCTGGCCTGGCCCGTGGTTACCTGAACCGCCAGGACCTC
>NZ_UUOC01000028.1 GCF_900590755.1 Pseudomonas viridiflava
GCTCCACCGGCCAGCCCAAGGGCGCGCTGTTGACCCACGCCAACGTACTGCGTTTGTTCGAGGCCAGTGCCGAACACTTCAGCTTCGGCCCGGAGGATGTGTGGACGCTGTTCCACTCCTGCGCCTTCGACTTTTCGGTCTGGGAAATCTTTGGCGCGCTGTTGTACGGCGGCAAGCTGGTGATCGTGCCCCACGCCGTGAGCCGTTCCCCAGAGGACTTCCACACCCTGCTGATCGAACAAAAAGTCACAGTCCTGAACCAGACCCCATCTGCCTTCAAACCCTTGATAAACGTAGCCTGCGCAGCGCAGCAAAACCTTGCCCTGCGCTACGTGGTGTTCGGCGGCGAAGCCCTGGATGTACCAAGCCTGAAACCCTGGTTCGATCACTTCGGCGATAAATCACCAAAACTTATCAACATGTACGGCATCACCGAAACCACCGTGCATGTCACCCATCGAGTAATCACCACAGCAGACATAAAAACCCAAGGCAGCCCGATTGGCGTCCCCCTGGCCGACCTGTCCTGGTATTTGCTGGACGCCAATCTGAACCCGGTCCCCAAAGGCTGCATCGGCGAACTCTACGTCGGCGGCGCTGGCCTGGCCCGTGGTTACCTGAACCGCCAGGACCTC
>NZ_UUOC01000004.1 GCF_900590755.1 Pseudomonas viridiflava
GTGTCTGACACTCCGCCATTCGCAGCCTTCGGCAGCTCCTACAGGCGATGTGTTTCTTCAGGTACACAGCAAATCTGTAGGAGCGCACGAGCACCGCGAGGCCGCGATGGCGGTCTGTCTGACACACCGCCATCGCTGGCCTCGTAACCTCGGTGAGCTTCTAAAGGTCTGCGTCGGGCTGTACTGTCATTTCTGACAGTTTCGCCAAATGTAGCCAAGGATTACCTTAAGCGCTCAAGCTGTAAATTCAAATGCTGAACATGGAATCAAGGAGAGAGCCATGAACAGAAGCGTTACTGCGTTAAGTCTTTTCGTTATAGCGCTGACAGCCACCGCGGAGGAAAGGATCGTCGGCGGAACGCCCACGCCACCCGGCGCTTATCCTTTTTTCAGTACTGTGACGGAGCAGAGTGGGCGACATATTTGCGGCGCAGCATTAGTCGCCCCAAGTTGGGTGCTGACGGCCGCTCACTGTATTCGCGGTCAGTCACCTTTCCACGTCCAGATCGGGATGGAGCAGTACCGTCCAACGGTGATAAGCCTTGATACGGTTGAAATCGAGCAGGCTTATATTCCAGCAGACTTCAAGGATTGGGAACCCTACTCAAAAGGCGCTGACGCCCATCGCAGCAGTGGCCAATACGATATAGCCCTGCTGAAACTCAAACGCCCGGCTCAAAGCACTCACTTTCTCAAACTGCACAGTGGCGAGGGACAAGAGCAAGTTGGAGAGGCAGTTTTCCTGGCGGGGTTCGGGCAAACGGAGTCAGGGCAGATGCCTGATCATCTCTACCACGCCAACGGGAAAATACTTGAAACCCAAAGGTGCATCGATGTGCCCGAAGGCTATCCCGATACCAACTACGATCCTGCATTGAATGTCTGTGCTGATGACATGCCTCGAGGAGGAGATTCCGGTGGGCCGTTGCTGTTTATCCAGAACGGTGAGTATGTCGGGCTTGGGTTGGTGAGTCGTGGGCTAATTGATGCTGGGCAATACACGCGTGTCGGTTTCTATCGTAACTGGATGGATAAAGTGATGAGCGTCGGCACCTGCAATGAGCCCGAATTGCTTTCCAACGGTGTGCCCGTATGCATGAATGTTGCGGTACCCGAACAGTAGTTGAGAACACTGATAATCCGGTGGGAGCAAATTTATTCGCGAATGAATTCGCTCTCACAGGGTATGCATTTACCCGCAAACAGACGCCAGGATTACTCTTTGATCTGCGCCAGATCACCGCGCAATGCAACGCTGGCAATCAGCAAACCGGCGCGGCACTGGAATTTCTCGGTGTCTTTGTACAGGCTGCGCTGGTCGACGCTGGCGATGTTGATCACGGCATTGGCCTTGGCTTTCTTGGCGGCGTTTTGCAGTGTGATCAGGCTCGACTGCAGGGCCCAATAGCACGCCTCTTCATCGGATTTGTTGCTGCCGTTGGTTTTGCGGCTGCTGCTGACGGTGTCCAGTTTATGCACCTGAGCCGGCAGGGTTTGCCCGGCGAGGTAGAACTTCACGCTGCCGTCCAGCAAGCCTGCTGCGGTGGCGCGTTTCACCCCTTCACTGAAGCTCAGGTACGTGGCGTCTTCGGCCCCTTGTTTGACGATGCCCAGATCGTTGACCTGCTCTATGGTCGGATCGATCGACAGCTCTTTAAGGATGTTGGAGCGCAGGTTGTTGACCCAGCGGTTGTAGTTGCCGTGGATCTTGCCGTCCTTGTAGTCCAGGCCGGTGCTGCTGCGGTAATCAATCTCAAATGAGGTCGGGGTGTACGGAATGTCGACTTCGGCATGGTGACGCTCACGGACGGTGATCGCTGCCTTGATCATGCCCGGTTTGACCGACTGCACGACCCACTGTCGGTCGTTGAGCGCGGTGACGATGGCGCGGCTCATCTGGTCGTTGCTAAAGCCCATATTGCCCGAGAAGTTTTCCTTGGCGTTGTACACCGGCTTGCTGGTACAGCCTCCAAGCACTAATGCCAGTGCCATCAAGGCGACGATGCGGTGGATCAGATTCATTCCCTTTACTCCATAGTTAAATCAATTCAATGCCAGCGGCGGAAAATCAACGAAGTATTGACGCCACCAAACGCGAAATTGTTGTTCATCACATACTCGTGACTCATCTGCCGGGGCTCACCGCGCAAGTAATCCAGATCACCGCACTGCGGATCGACCTCGTCCAGATTGAGCGTATGGATGTAACGGTCGCGATTGAGCATCTCGATGCAGAACCACGATTCCAGCGCACCGCAGGCGCCCAGGGTGTGACCGAGAAAGCTCTTCTGCGAGCTGATCGGCATGCGCGAGCCAAACAGGCTGCTGGTGGCCAGGGTTTCAGCGATGTCGCCCTGTTCGGTGGCGGTGCCATGGCCGTTGACGTAGCCGATGGCTTCGGGCGGCAGGTTGGCGTCTTCCAGGGCCAGTTCCATGGCGCGGCGCATGGTGGCCTGTTCCGGACGGGTGCTGTGAGCGCCGTCGGCGTTGCTGCCGAAACCCACCAGCTCGGCATGAATGTGCGCGCCACGGGCCTGGGCATGTTCCAGCTCTTCAAGCACCAGCATGCCGCCGCCTTCGCCGATCACCAGACCATCGCGGCCGCTGTCGTAAGGGCGCGGGCTGGTTTGCGGCGCATCGTTCTTGAGGCTGGTGGCGTAAAGCGCGTCGAAGACCATGGCTTCGGTCGGGCACAGTTCTTCGGCGCCACCGGCCAGCATCAGCGGCAGACGGCCGAACTTAATGGATTCGTAGGCGTAGCCGATACCCTGGCTGCCGCTGGTGCAGGCGCTGGACGTCGGGATCAAACGCCCGGTCAGGCCGAAGAAGATGCTGATATTGGCCGCCGTGGTGTGCGGCATCATCCGCACATAGGAGTTGGCGTTCAGCCCTTCAGCCACCGAGTTGAGCAGCATGTTGCCAAAGGCTTTGATCTCGTCGGTGCTGCCGGTGGACGAGCCACACGCGGTGCCCATGCGCCCATCACGGATGATCGGGTCGTTGAGCAGGCCTGCGTCGATCAAGGCTTGTTCGGACGCGCCCACCGCCAGCCGGGAAACCCGGCCCATGCTGCGCAGTTGTTTGCGGGTCCAGTGGGACGGCACGACGAAGTCATCAATCGGGCCAGCCAGCCGGGTGTTCAACTCGATGAAGCGATCCCACTCGGCCATGCGCCGAATGCCGCTGCGGTTGGCATCGAAGTTGGCGGCGATGCTGTCCCAGGTGCTGCCGAGTGAAGTAATGCCGGCCATGCCGGTGACGACGACGCGCTTCATCAACACAGGCCTCCGTTGACGGCCAGTACCTGGCGGGTGATGTAGGCGGCTTCTGCCGACATCAGGAAATTCACCGCCCCGGCGACTTCTTCGGGGGTGCCCATGCGCTGTGCCGGGATCATTTTCATCAGTTCATCCACCGGGACATTTTCGTCGAGCATGGCGGTATCGATCAGGCCGGGGGCGACGCAGTTGACAGTAATTTTGCGTTTGCCCAACTCGATGGCCAGCGCCTTGGCGGCACCGATCACACCGGCTTTGGACGCGCTGTAATTGACCTGCCCGCGATTGCCGATCAGGCCCGAAACGGACGTGATGCAGACAATCCGCCCCGCCGCACGCCGACGAATCATCGGCATCATTACCGGGTGCAGCACGTTGTAGAAGCCGTCGAGGTTGGTTCTGAGCACCACGTCCCAGTCATCGTCGCTCAGGGCCGGGAAAGCGCCGTCGCGAGTCAGTCCGGCATTGAGTACCACGCCGTAATAAGCACCGTGGGTTTCCACGTCTTCTTCAAGGATGGTTTTGCAGGCTTCGCGGTCGGCCACGTCGAATTGCAGAATCCGCGCCTTGCGGCCCAGGGCAACGACTTCAGCCTGAACCGCTTCGGCTTCGCTGCGCCCGTTGCGGCAATGCAGGATCAGATCAAAACCCGCCTGTGCCAGACGCAAGGCGATGGCCCGGCCAATGCCACGGCTGGAGCCTGTGACCAGTATCGAGTCAGTCATGCCGGGGCTCCTTCAGCCAGATAATTTGCCGCTTCGGGCGGGCAGTAAACGTTGAGGCGGGCAAAGGCTTCAATGGCCGGGCCTTCAGTTGGCTGGGCCGTCAGGCGGCATTCGAACACGCCCATGCCGTTGTCGTCTTGCAATGAGCGCAAAGCATGGATAGTCAGTTCGCTGCCCGCAGCAAAGTGTTCCACGTTGCATTCGAACTTGCGGCTGCCCAGCAGGAAGCCCAGCGCTACCGCTTCGCCCCGGCTGCGCGCCTGACAACCGGCATAGGCCGCGACGCTCTGGGCCATCAGCTCGACGCCAATCCAGGCGGGCATGTCGCCGTTGGCGCGGTTGAACAGGCCGCCGGGCTTGACGGTCGTGCGGGTGTGAATCTGTTCAGCGTCGAACGACAGAACCTCGTCAATGAGGATCATGTCGCCCGCGTGAGGGATCAGTTCGGCGAGCGGCCAATCGATCATGCTGCGTCTCCGATAATCAAACTGATGTTGTTGCCACCGAACGCAAACGAATTGCTCATCAGGTAGCGCTGTGGCGTGTGGGCCAGACGCGATTCGCTGTCGGTGAACTGCAAGGCGGGCAATTCCGGGTCAGCCTGGCCATCCCACAATTGTGGCGGCAGTGCACGGTTCGTATTTTCCGGGGCCAGACTCAACCAGCAAAACGCCGCCTCCAACGCCCCGGCCGCGCCGAGGGTGTGGCCGGTCAGGGGTTTGGTGGATGAGCAAGGGACGCCGTTCGGGAAAATCCCTTCGACCGCGAGGCTCTCCATGGCGTCGTTGTGCTGAGTGGCGGTGCCGTGCAGGTTCAGATAACCGATCTGCGACGCGTCGAGCCGGGCATTATCCAGTGCTTGCTGCATGGCCTGACGAGCGCCCCGACCAGTGGGTTCCGGCGCGGAAATATGGTGCGCGTCGCAGGTGGCGCCAGCACCCAGCAGGGCGATGGAATGCCCGGCGCTTTTTTCACGGGTCATCAGGAACAGCACAGCGGCTTCGCCGATATTGATCCCGTCCCGGTTGCGTGAAAACGGATTGCAGCGCTGGGGCGACACCGCTTCCAGGGCAGAAAAACCATTGAGCGTCAGTTTGCACAGCGTATCGACACCGCCACACAGCACGGCGTCGCACAGGCCCATGTCCAGTGCACGACGGGCGCTGAGCAGGGCGCGGGCGCTGGACGTGCAGGCGGTGGAAATCACATAGGCGGGGCCGCTCAGTTGTAGCCACTCAGCCAGGAAGTTCGCTGGAGCGCCCAGTTCCTGTTGCTGATAGTGGTAGTCGGCCGGGAACTGCTGATCGTTCAGCCAGGCGCCGATGCCATGACCGGCTTCGTCGATGCCCGAGGTGCTGGTGCCCAGAATCACGCCGATACGATCCGTGCCATAACGCTGAATGGCATCACGGATCTGCGGTTCGATCTGCAGCGCAGCCGCCAGCAGCAGTTGATTGTTGCGGCTGCTGTGCTCGGCCAACCGAGCCGGGATCGAAGGCAGCTGCGCCTTGACCGCACCCACCGGCAGACTGCGTTCCGGGACCCAGCCGCTTTCGGTCACCATGCCTGAATCGTCGGCGGCAAAGAGCCTGCGGGCGACTTCGCTGCGGTCGTTGCCCAGCGCGCAATTGAGGCCCAACGCGTTCAGATAGGCGGTCATGGAGCACGCTCGTTATTCAGCGGGCTTACACCGTAGTCCAGCCGTTTGCCGTCTTTGTTGCCCAGAATCACCAGCCTGAAGGTGTCGGAACTGCTGTACTCAACGCCCCAGCGGGCATCGAATATGCGTTGCGTGCCCCGGCGCATGGCTTGTGGGTAGCTGGCGTTGAGCTCCTGATCGGGTGTCAGGGCGAACAAAAGCGCGGCAAACAATTCCCGGGCTTCGGCATTGGGTGGTAACAGGCCGTCGGCCTGCCACTGACCATTGATCAACTGCTGACGGGCCAGGGGAATACCCAGCGGGTCCATCAACGACCAGCGCAAGCCGGTCGCTTCCTGTTGGATCACCAGCAGCCAGTCCTGACGCTGATCGGCCAGTTGGCGTTGTATATGCAATTGCATGGGCAACTGCAAGTGCGGCATTGCAGTGGGCAGCGGCGTCTGGCTGGCGCAGGCGCTCAACAACAGAAGGCAGCCTATCAAGAACGCGCGAATCATCAGTTGCTTCCTTCAAGCGGCTTGCGGGCCACGACGTTAACCAGGGTTTCTTCACGCTGGCCGACTGGCGCTGGCTTGCGCAGTTTCAGGCGCTCCAGCAGGCCGAAGTCTTTGGAGCGGCTCCACCACAAGTACGGGTAGGACACATTCTGCGGCCCGAACTGGAAGCCCTGGTCGCGGATCATTTGCAGATATTGCTCGGCACTCTTTTGTACGTGCATCGGATGGCGGAACAGCCAGCGAATCACCCAAGTGTCGATGTAGGCCTCGGTGGATTCGGCGAACAGCAGATAGCCGCCGGGCTTGAGCACGCGATAGAACTCGGCCAGCGCTTTTTCCTGCTCCACCAGATGGTGAAAGGTCTGATGACAGAACAGCATATCGACGCTGGCATCGGCCAGTTGCAGGGCCGCGCAGTCGCTGCCGATCAATTCGACATTGATGCCGTGTGCGCGGGCTTCGGCGCGGCTCATGGTCAGGCTGTCGGGGTCAGCGTCCACGCCAAGCAGGCGCGACGGGGCGAAGACTTGACGTAAGTGTTTGAAGGACTTGCCCTGGCCGCAACCGGCATCCAGCAAGACCGGCTCGCTCGGCAACGCACCCTCGAACAGCTTGCGCAGGTCGTCTATCGCGACGCGCAACACTCGATGCTGCCAGGTATGGCTGCGCAGAAACCACAGGCCGAAGCGGGTTTCTTCGACATAGCTGTCGCTCAGAAACGGACCACTCATTGCGGCGTGCTCGCGCAGATTTCAGACAGCATGCGCAATCGGCGCTTGGGTTCGCTGACGAACGGGTTGCGCTCATCCCAGGCATAACCGGCGAGGATCGCGCAGATCATGCGGCGGATGTCTTCGGTGCCGTCCTGGTAAAAAATCACGTCCTGGAAAGTGCCCTCATACCAGCCCTCGACATAAGCACGGAAGGTGTCCACGCCGCGCTTGAGTGGTTTGGCGAATTCAGTTTCCCAGTCGACACTTTCGCCTTGCAGCTGGCGATCCAGAACCCCGGCCGCCATGCTCGCCGAACGCATGGCAATGGTCACGCCGGAGGAGAACACCGGGTCAAGGAATTCCGCGGCGTTACCCAGCAGCGCAAAGCCTGGGCCGTGCAGGGTTTTGACGTTGGCTGAATAGCCGCCGATGGTCCGCGCCGGAGTGTCCCAGACTGCGTCTTTGAGCAGGTCTTTGAGGTGCGGGGTTTCGTTGATGAACTCGCGCAGGCAAGCGTCCAGGTCTTCAGGTTTGTCCTTGAAGCGCTCGGCATTGGCCACCACGCCTTGCGAACAGCGGCCATTGCTGAACGGGATCGACCAGAACCACACGTCGCGGTGCTCGGGGTGGATGCTGACCAGAATCTTCTCGCGGTCGAAGTTCGCCGGGTCGATATGGTCTTCGATATGGGTGAATACCGCCTGACGCACCGGGAAATTGGACGGCGCTTCAAGGTCGAGCAAGCGCGGCAATACCCGGCCATAACCGCTGGCATCCAGTACGAATTGCGCTTGCAGCTGATACTCGCTGCCGTCCTCGCGACGCACGCTGAGCACGGGCTGGGGGCTTTCGAAATCTCCCGCAATGATCTCTTGCTGATAGCGGATTTCCACGCCTTGCAACTCGGCCTGATCGGCCAGCAGTTTGTCGAAAGTGCCGCGCTGGACCTGGAAGGTCGATGGCTGGCCCTTGGTGAAGGTGTCGCCGAAATCGAATGCGCTGTACTGATCGCGCCAGGCGAACGCCGCGCCGTTCTTCTTCTGGAATCCGGCAGCTTTGACCGCTTCGAGCATGCCGGCTTCTTCGACGAAATCCAGGCAATGGGACAGCAGGCTTTCGCCAATGGAAAAGCGCGGGAACAGCTGGCGCTCGATGATCAACACGTCGTGGCCTTTGCGCTTGAGCAGCGTCGCGGCAATTGCACCGGCGGGGCCAGCACCGATGACGACGACGGTGCGGCTTTCCCTATCAGTTATTGGCACAAGATTTCCTTACGTGTTCGACGGTGTTTGAACGCGGCAACGGCGCGCGGCCCATACCCAGTAGCGCGGGCAGCAGGGTGGCGATCAGGCTCATCAGCATCAGCGCGAAGTACAGCGCCGGGCTTATCAGCTGTTGTTGCAGCAGCAGGTTGAGGAAAACGATTTCACTCAAGCCGCGAATATTCAGCAGGACACTTTCCCGCCAGCGGCTGGCGCCGGGGAACGACAGCGGCGCCCAGCGCAGGCCCAGCCAGTTGCCGAGCATCTTGCTGGCAATTGGCAGCAGAATCAGCGCTGTCAGTTGGCTCCAGCTCAGGCTGTCCATGGCGCTGTGCACATTGATCTGCACGATGCCGAAGGTCAGGATCAGGGGGATCGCCAGCCAGGTCTGCAGACGCTTGAACCACTGTGCGCTGATCGGCAGCACCCAGGGTTGTTTCAGGCGCGCCATGCACAGCAGGTAACCGATGCCGAGAATCAATGCATTGAGCTTGTAGTGTTCGGCGACCACCAGCAGGGCAAAGAACGTCAGGCTATATATCACGGGCTGGCGCACTCGCACGGCGCGCAACAGCAATGGCATGCAAGCGCCGAGCAACGGCAGCAACAGGCTGGTCAGATTCAGGCTGCCCTGCGCGATGCCGAACAGGCTCCAGCACGCCAGATCGATGAAGATCGCGGTCTGCACCAGTCGCCGGGTCGCCTCGGGGGGATAGTCGATGTGTTGCAGATACAGATACAGCACCGGAATCGCGGTAATGGCGAACACCAGCCCCAACGCCAACGAACTGATCCACGGCTGGGCGGGGAAAGCCCACAGTGCGCAGAGAAGTCCGGCCATGAACGGTACGCAGAAACTCGGCAGAGCGATTTTCAGGCTCTGGCGGTCCATCTTCACGTCGATCACATCGCTGAGAATATGCCCCAAAACCATGGCGAAACTGAGGCCGTACAGGGCTTTCAGCCAGACCGGCGCAACCAGTTGCGCACCGCTAATTTGCCAATGGGGCTCGATCCAGAACAGCATCAACAGCGGCAGACAAAACGTTGCCAGTAGCAGCTGACTGACAATCGGGATCAGGCCCAGATAGCGACCCAGATGAGTCGCCAGCGCAAACATCAGCAAGGCCATCAGCCAGAACAGCAGCGTCATCACTGAACAACCTCGCTTGTAGGCGCAGGTCTGCTGGCGGCCCAGGGCGCGAGCATGAAACTGAACGCCAGCCCCAGGCTCACCGACAAACCGAAGTTGCTGATGGCCGGGGTGCCCGAAACAGCCAGCAACCCGAACGACAGCCAGGTGGTGACCGCCGCCAGCAGCGTGCCCAGCAGGCTCACGGCGGCGCCGCCGATCTGTTCGCGCATCAGGATCGCGTAATCGACACTGATGGCTGTTACCAGCAGCAGGCCGAACAGGCTGAACAGGGTCAACGGCTGCCCGAGCCAACCCAGGCTGGCAAGACTGCACAAGGCCGCCAGCAACGGCAGCGCGACAATGCGCAGTGCGCCGCCCAATCCGAAAGGCACCACCAACAGCAGCACGATCAATACGCAGGACAGCAGTTTCAGTTCGGCGGCGCTGATCTGCGTTGCGGCGAACACACTGTTCAGTTGCCCGAGACGATCCACCAATTGCACGCCGGGGAGATCCTGAGCCTGCAACCGCAGCAAGGCGGGATCATTCAGGCCTTGCAGACTGACCAGTCCCGCGACGCCGTCTTCAGTGTCGCCCAGCCACAGCGTGCGCCATGGCTCGCCCAATGGCCCGGCCAGCACAGTCGCAATATCCAGTGGTTGCAGCGCTTGCAGTTGCGTCAGTTCCGCCTGCAAGGCAGCAGCCGGTACGCCGACTTCCACCAGGGGTTGCCATTGATTCGCCAGTTGCCCCAGCGCATCGCGTACTGCTTTTTGATCGGCGGCAGAGGCGACCAATTGGTTCAGAGACAGGTAACCCTGCAATTCTTCAAGCCCTACCAGTTGGTCGAGACGCTGGCTCAGGGCTGCTTCCCGTTCCAGCAACTGCTGCTGGTCTTTGCCACGTATCAGAAAGAACTGGCTGGTGGGCTGGAAGCCGGTAATGCGGGCGATGGTGCGGGCTTCGTCAGTGAGGGCGGCCGGAGCCGACACCCACTGGCGGATATCATTTTTGGTGGTCAACTGCCACAGCCCAGCGGCGCAGAACAACAGCAGCAAGGTCAGCAGGATCGGCGTGCCAATACGCTTGAGCAAGGTTTCGCGCCAGCCCAGCATGCGTTCTGCCAGAGCCAGCGGCCATTGCGCCGGACGCAGCTCGGTGTTGTTGAGCAAGGCAGGCAGCAGGCAGACGGCGGTGAGATACGCGCCGACCAGCCCGGCAGCGGAGAACACCGCGATTTGTGTCAGCGCCGGGAATGGCGTCCAGGCCAGGGCCAGATAACCAATGCAACTGGTGGCCAGACTCAGGCTCAGACCGGGCAGCGTCAGGCGCACGGCGGGCCAGCTGCGCCAGGGTTTGAGGGTCCAGCTTTTGGACAGGTAATGCAGCGGGTAATCCACCGCTACGCCAATCAGGCTGGAGCCGAGCACCAGTGTCATGACGTGCATGTGACCGAAGAAGGCGACACAGGCAACCGCCCCGAACAGCATGCCGACCAGTACCGGTACAAACGCCAGCAATACCTTCCAGCGCCGGAATGCCAGTAACAACAGCAGCAGAATGCCCGCTGTGGCCCCGCCGCCTACCCAGGTGATTTCCCGACTGGCCTGGCGTTGACCATCGGCGGCGTACAGTAAACCGCTGGCGGCCAGCAGCTGGCCGTTGACCTGCGCGGCCTGTTGCCGAGCAGCGCCGAGCAAGTCTGCGACGTGCAATGGCAGCTGCATGTCGAACGCATTGCCTTGAGTCCGGGCACGTAGCAGCACCCAGCTTTTGCCATCGGCATCGGCAATCAGTGCGCCACTGCCGATGTCCGGTTGCACCGAGCCGTGTTTCGGCATGCCGTTCTGAATGCGCCCGGTCAGGCCGAGCCAGTCGTCCTGGCTGGGCACCAGACTGAAACCGGTAAACGGATCGAACAGGCTTTGCACGCGCTGCTGAATGAACGCTTGCGGGTCCTGGATCAGTTGGGCTCGATCAGCCGCAGGCAACATCGCCAGGCGGCCTTGCAGCAGTTGTGTACGCAAGGCGGGCAGATCCGCTTGCAGGTTCCATTGCACCTTTTCGAACAGGCCGCTGGCTTGCCATTGCTCGCCCAGCTTTTTCGCCAGCTCGATGGCCTGTTGCCGATCGCTGTGGCCAACCAATACCAGCATTTCGCGGTTCAATGGTTCCTGCATGCGCTGTTCGGCAAGCAGTTCCAGTGGGTCAGGGCTGGTGCCGGGCACCAGTTCCATCAGGTTGGCGGACAGCGGCGCGCCGTCACGCCATTGCCAGCCTGCCAGGACCAGCACCGCCAACAGGAGGATCAGGAACAGGCGCGGCATCAGGCGTTCAGTCTGCAAAATCTTTACGCTCCGCATCGCTCAAGGCTGGCACGCTCTGGCTGTCGATCATCTTCAGCAGCGTGCTGTCGCCCTGGGTTTCCAGCAGTTCGATGCGCTGCACCAATTGGCCGCCCTCAATGTTGATCTGCTTGAACACTTGTTGAAGCATCAGCGAGCGGGGGATCAGGGTCAGTTGCCATTCGCTGGCGTCGCCCTTGAGCTGCAACTCGAAGTCGCGCTGCAAGCCACTGCTGTCACCCTGTAAGACCGCCAGGAACAGGCGATTCTGTTCGGCTCCCGCGCTCTTGTTGGGCAGCAGCTGCCAGCCGTTGGCGGCATCACGTCGGGCGATGCCCGCTGCGCTGATGCGGTAATCCTGTTTGATCGGGCTGTTCAACAGCCACAGCAGACCGGATTCCCTGGCCAGCACGAAGTGGCCCTTGCTGATCAACGGCTGAGGCAGGGCACGCAGGTGTTTTTCCTGAATGAAATTACCGCGCACCACCACCGGTTTGGCCAGCTGCTCGCTGAGCTGTTGCAGGTCGAAGGCGTGGGCGAGGGGGGAGAGGCAGAGCAGGGCCAGCAAGCCCAGAAGTCTTTTCAAGCGGGAGCCCTGTTGGAGCGAGGCTTGCCCGCGAAGAACGATAACGGGGTTTACCTGGCAGACCGAGTTGTTGGGTTCGCGGGCAAGCCTCGCTCCAACGGGATATGTCTGGTTCATCCCAACACCCTCTCAACCGCATCGGTAAAGACTTTCGGCGAAGCCAGTTGCATCTCGCGGCTTTCCACACTCACAGCCACCTGGATCGAGCTGGCGCGGGTCATGCGTTCGCCGGTTTCGGCGTCGCTGATCAGGTAGTTGATCTTCAAACGGTTCTCCCACTCCACCAGACTGGCGCGAACTGTCAGGCGTTGGCCGAACACCGCGCCACGTACATAGCGCAGTTGAATGTCGATCACCGGCCAGCCGTAGCCGGATTCGAGCATCTGCGTGTAGTTGTGGCCGATGTGGTCCAGCAGTGCGCAGCGGGCGACTTCCAGGTATTTGATGTAATGGCCGTGCCAGACGATGTTCATCGAATCGACGTCGAAAAACGGCACCAGCACCTCGGTATCAACGTGAAGTACGCCTTTACTGCGCATGCAACCTCCAGTGTTGATCAGCGATGCGTTGCAGGCACAGACGCAATTCGCCTTCCAGCGCCCGGTCTTCGATGACTGGCGGGAAATCCACCGCCAGTTGTTCATGCATGGCGGCCAGTGCTGGCGGCAGCGGACGGGCATCGGCAGCTTTGCTGCGTAGCCAGACGCCCTGGTTGGCGGCGATCAGCGTAGCGGCGGCGACCTGCTCGGTCAGCTCCAGCACACGAATCGCATCCCGGGCCGCGATGGTGCCCATGCTGACCTTGTCCTGGTTGTGGCATTCAGTGGAGCGGGAAAACACGCTGGCTGGCATGGTGTTTTTCAGCGCTTCGGCGGTCCAGGCGCTGGTGCCGATCTGCACCGCCTTGAAACCGTGATTGATCATCGCCCGATCAGCCGGGGCACCGGACAGGTTGCTTGGCAGGCCATGGTTGTAACGCTCGTCTACCAACAGGGCGAGTTGCCGGTCCAGCAGGTCGGCGACGTTGGCCACCAGGGTTTTCAGGCTGTCCATGGCGAACGCGATGTGCCCGCCGTAGAAATGCCCGCCGTGCAACACGCGCTCGGCTTCGGCGTCGATGATCGGGTTGTCGTTGGCGCTGTTCAGTTCGATTTCGATGAACGAGCGCAGCCAGTTCAGGCTATCCGCCAGAACGCCGAGCACATGGGGTGCGCAGCGCAGAGAGTAACGATCCTGCAAGCGGTGAAGCGGCGCAGTCGGTGCGTCGATGGCCAGATCCTTGCGCAGCCAGGCGGCGACTTGCATCTGCCCTGGATGAGGTTTGGCCGCGAACAGACGCTCGTCGAAATGCTCCGGATTGCCCTGCAACGCGACCACATTCATTGCGGTAATGCGGGTTGCCAGTTGCAGCAGGTAGTCAGCCCGGGCAAAGGCCAGACAGGCCAAACCGGTCATCACTGCGGTGCCATTCATCAGCGCCAGGGCTTCCTTGGGGCGCAGCACCAGCGGGTCCCAACCCAGCTCGCGATGCACGTCGCTGGCCTGACGGCGCTCGCCACGGAACATCACTTCACGTTCGCCGGACAACGTCGCGGCCACGTAAGACAGCGGCGTCAGATCGCCACTGGCGCCCACCGAGCCTTCTTCCGGAATCAGCGGCAACACGTCTTGCTCAATGAATGCCTGCAAACGCTCCAGCAGTTCGATGCGCACCCCGGAAACCCCGTGGCACAGCGACTGCAAACGGGCGGCGAGCACGGCGCGGGTGGCCTGGGCATCCAGCAACTTGCCCAGACCGCAGCCGTGGAAGGTATACAAATGACGAGGCAAGGCTTCGACATGTTGCAGCGGGACGGCCACCACGCAGGAATCGCCATAACCCGTGGTGACGCCGTAAATCACGCCTTCCTTGTCCAGCAGCGAATCAAGAAACTGCGCGCCCTTGGCAATACGCTGGCGGTAGGCGCTGTCGCTTTGCAGAACAGTGGGGACCTGGCGATTGGCCAAGGCCAGTACGTCTTCGATCTGCAACGCGCGCTCGCCGAAAGTAACCGGCTCAGGAACTTGATTCGTCATCGGACTTCCAGAATGGGTAGAAATTGAACCACTGCTGCGGAGCTTGCAGGCAGTAGTGGCCGAGGCGGTCGGCGTAGCGCTGGGCGCAGTGGGCAATGACTTGTTGGCGATCACTGCGACGCCATTCGATGGCGTCGGCGAAGGGTTCCAGCGTCACTTGATAACCGCTTGGGCGTTTGAGGCAGAAAAGCAGATTGATCGGACATTTCAGCAGTCCGGCCAGCAACCATGGGCCTTGGGGGAAAGCAGCCTTGGCGCCGAGGAAATCGACCCGCGCATTGCGTCCGCCGTGCAACGCCACGCGATCACCGGCGATGGCCAGCCACTCGCCATCGTCCAGACGCTGGCTCAGTTGCAGCATGACCGCCGGATCCAGCTCGCTGACCTGAATCAGCCGCAGATTGGTCGCACCCGCTTCGCCCAGCAAACGGTTGAAGCGTTCGGCGTGCTTGGTGTGGACTAGCACGTTCATGGTGACTTTTTCACCGAGTTCGGCCAGGGCGCGACAGACTTCCAGATTGCCCAGGTGCGCGCCAACCAGCATCTGCCCACGCTCGCCGCGCAGTTGTTTGCGCAGCAGAGCCGGGTCGACGATTTCAATCTGCTCCAGGCGCAGCTTGCCGTTCCACACGTCGAGCTTGTCCAGAAGCGAATCAGCGAAGGCCATGAATTGGCCGAACACGCTTTTATGGGTGGGCATCAGATCTGGCTGGGCATTGGTCTCGGACAAACGCCGTTGATATTCCCAGGCACTTTTGCGGGCGCTGCGACCAAAGAGAAAGAAATACAGCACGATGCCATGCAGCACTGGGCTCAGCACCCGCCGCCCCAGATGGCGCACGCCCCAGGCGGTGAGCTTCATTAGCAGGAAACTACCGCGCTCCTCATGTTTGGCCCAGTGTTTATCGCTCATCGCCCACTCCCCATGTAGGAGCGAACTTGTTCGCGAGAGCTTCCGTACATTCGACAAATCCTCGGCGTCTGGTAGAGGGTCCTCGCGAACAAGTTCGCTCCTACAGATAAACCGATCATGGCAACCACCGCCGCCAAAGGATCAACGGCCAGCGCGCCAGCATGCCGAAAAACAGCTTGGTGTGCATTTTCGAGATCAGGGCGTTGTCGTGGAACAGTCTGAAGTGCGACAGGCCATCCTGCGGGTAATGCACTTTGGTCGGCAGCCAGTGCATGGGCTGATTGCGCCAGGATAGGCGCACCAGGATTTCCGAATCGAAATCCATGCGCTTGCCAATTTGCACGCCGTCGATCAAATGCAGGACCGGAGCCAGTGGATAAACCCGGAAGCCACACATGGAGTCCTTGATCTGCAGCGACAGGCTGTTGACCCAGACCCAGAAGTGGGTGAGGTACCGGGCATACAAACGGCCTTTCGGCACGCTGGCGTCGTATTGCGGGTAGCCGCAGATCAGGGCGTCGGGCTGCTGGCGTGAGGTATCGATAAACAAACCCAGGTCCGCCAGATCATGCTGGCCATCGGCATCCACTTGCAGGGCATGGCTGAAGCCCAGACGATAGGCCTCCCGAAAGCCTGCCATCACCGCGCCGCCTTTACCTTGGTTGACGGGCAAGGTCACCAGATAGACTTCATCCGCCTCGGCCAATTGCCGCAGCACCGCCGCGCACGCCAGGCTGCTGGCGTCGTCCACCAGCACGCAAGGCAAACCCGCGGCGCGCACGGCTTGAACCACAGCAGGCACGGCTAATTCATGATCGAACACCGGGATGATTGCGCAGGGGTTATGCATGGCCGCACCTCAGCATTGGAATGCGGTTCCTGTAGGAGCTGCCGAAGGCTGCGAAGGCGGTGTGAATGACACTCCGAGGTTCGCAGCCTGCGGCAGCTCCTACAGGTGCGTTGGTGTGCTTGAAATCAATCACCACCCACCTCCAGCAATATCCGCCCACTGGAGCAGGGCGCGTCGCCGTTGCGGAAGGCGAAGTAGAGCTTGCTGCGTTCGGCGTCGAACCGCAGGCTCAGGCTGATCCGGTCGCCGGGGCGGACCAGTTGTTGGAACTTCAGCACCTCCATGCCCGCGAATTTCGGCGGCAGATCCAGCAGGCGCTGACCGATTGCCAGGGCCCAATCGACCTGAACCACACCGGGTAAAACCGGGGCTGTCGGGAAGTGCCCGCTTAAATACGCCAGGTCCGGTGGCACGCTCAAATCCAGGTGCCACTCGCCCTCGATCTGTTCTTGCTTGAGGATCTCCGGCGCTTGCCCGCGTGGAGCAATCAGCAGCGCCTGCACATCAGCTTGCGGCAACTTGCCCTGAGCATTGAGCGGTAACTGCCGCACCATGCGCCAGCGACGGGGCAGGGCGATGGCTTCGCAGTGGCCGCTCAGGTGTTTACGCAAGGTTTCGGTCAGGGTGCGCCGACCTTGATTGCGCAAGGCATGCAGGCCACTGTCGCTAAGCACCAGCAGCGCACCGAGTGACGCACGGTTTTCCTGAACCACCCCCAGACGCGCTTCGCTGACCCACTCGTGGGCGACCAGCGCTTGCTCCAGCAGCGGCAGGGAAATACGTTTCTCTTCCAGTTTGACGACCCTATCCAGCCTGCCCAGCAGCTCGAAACGCCCATCAGCACTCATGCGCACCGCGTCGGCTGTCTGCTCGACGTGACCGTCAGGCAGGTAGGGCGAACTGATCTGCAGCGCGCCATCGGCGTCCTGGCCCAGTTCAACACCTGCGAACGCTTGCCAGAGGTTTTCACCCTGGCGCCAGGCGATGCCGCCCGTCTCGGAGCTGCCAAGAATTTCGGTCGGCCACTGCCCAAGGCGTTGTTGCAGGCTACTGGCCGCTTCGGCAGGCAGGGCGCCGCCGGATGAAAACACCCGTCGTACTTTGCTCAGGCCGGGCCAGTCCAGGTTGTCGCCCATGCGCTTGAGCAGTGCGGGGCTGGCAACCCAGGCAAAAGTTGGATGTTCGCGGCTGGCGCGTTGCAGGTCTTCCGGGAAAGGCAGCTGTTTGCGCACCAAAGGCCGTCCAGCACTCAGCGGCCACAACACACGGAACAACAAACCGTAGATATGTTGGGTCGCCACGCTGCCAATGATGCAGGCCGCACCCAGGTCTTTGCCCCACAAGTCTTCCAGCGCCTGGACTTCGTTCGCCAACTGGCGCAGACGCTTTTCGATCAGTTTGGGCTCGCCGCTAGAGCCGGATGTACACAGGCTCAGGCTGCATGCGTCCAGATCCAGCAAGGCTGGGGGCAGTGGATCAGCGAGCAAGTCGTGCAGCTTGCCGTCGTCTGGCTGATCGGTCAGCCAGCAGTCCACATGGCTGGACCAGCGTTCGCGGGTCTGAGCTTGCAGGTCGGCGGGCAGCAGAACGCTGACGCCTGCCCTCCACGCTGCAAACAGGGCAATCGCCAGCTCACCCGCATCTTCGAGATGCAGGGCCAGCCGCTTGATGCCACGGGCCTGCAGGCCTGCCGCGATGCTCAGGGCCTGGACGCAGAATTGCCCGTGGTTCAGCTCGGGTGCCTGGGTCAACGCGCGGGCGGGCTGCGGGTCGAGCAACAGGCGCTCAGGGTCTATCCAGTCAACAACCATCTGGTTCATGCATTCCATTTCATGCCGCGCCTCTGACTCGGCGGCGGACCAGCCATTCGCCTGCGAACAGCAGGCCCATCAATCCGTAAGAAATCAGCCCGGTATACAGCGCCCACCAGGTCAGCGGTGCCCACAGCGTCAGGGCTGCTGCCATCAGCCCGTTGGCCATGAAGAAACAGCACCAGACCTTGGTCACCTGCCGTGTGTAGCGAACAGCAACTTCAGGCAGCTCGGGCTCGCGGATACGCGCCAGACGCTCGACGATCGGAGGTCCGTAGATCAGGCTCAAGCCGAACAGACTCAGCATCGAGGCGCTGATCAATACCGGATACCAGCGCAATAACGCCGGGCTGTCGACCAACCCCAACAGCACACAGAAACCCAATGCAATCAGCGCTGTGATCAACGTGCCAGCGCCCTTTGCAGCGGTCAGCGCGCGCCCCAGCCAAAGAACTCCCAGCAGCAATGCAAACTGCCAGGGCGCAAAGTGGGCGCTGCCGTAGTACACCGCGAACGGGTAAAGCACGCCGGCCAGCAAAAGACTCAGGCCAATCAGCCGCTTCATGCGGCGTTGTTGACCAGACGGTATACCGCCTCGACGACATCATTGACGGTGCGTACGGATTTGAACTCTTCGGCGGCGATTTTCTTGCCGGTCTTGCGTTTGATGTGGTCGATCAGATCCACCGCATCGATGCTGTCAATTTCCAGGTCCTGATAAAGGTTGGCCTGCAGAGTGACTCGCTCAGGTTCAAGTTCGAACAACTCAACCAGCGCAACGCGCAGGGTTTCGAAGATGTCTTCACGGGTTTGCATGTCCAATCCTCAGGCCGCTTGCCGGGCGCTGACGAACGCCGCAAGGCTGTCTACGCTGGTGAAATGATTGCGGGTGTCCTTGGCGTCGGCATCGATCTTGATGCCATAGCGCTTCTGGATAGCCAGCCCCAGTTCAAGGGCGTCGACCGAATCCAGGCCCAGGCCTTCGCCGAACAGGATCTGATCGTTGCCGATGTCGTGGGTGCTGATGTCTTCGAGGCCCAGGGCGTCGATGATCAGCTGTTTGATGTCACGGTGTAGATCGCTCATCTAAGGCGAGCTCCCTGATGAAATAGTGGTGCAGGTGATCGTTGAGCTTGCGCGACGCAATGGGCGCGGGCCCAAGCTCAGCAAAGGTGTCTGGATCTATATCGGCGCCGACACGCAAACTGAAGTGCACACGCTTGAACGGGATGCGATACCAGGGCTCGGCCTTGGTCAGTGTTGTCGGGCTGACCTGAATGACGACCGGCGTGATCACCGAGGCACCACGTAATGCAATTGCCGCCGCACCGCGATGGAACTCCGGTGCACAACCCGGCTGGGTGCGGGTGCCTTCGGGGAACACGATCAGGGTCTGGCCGTCGCGCAGGGCGTCGGCGGCCATGTCGAGCATTTCAGCGCTGCCGTCGTTGCTGATATAGGCAGTGGAGCGCACCGGGCCGCAGGTGAAGGGGTTCTGCCAGAGGCTGTGCTTGACCACGCAATTGGCGCCGCGCACCAGCCCGATCAGGAACACTACGTCGATCAGCGAGGGATGGTTGGCGATGATCATCTGCCCTGGCCGCCCCAGCCGCTCGGCGCCTTCGATGCTGTAGGTCAGCACGCCGCTTCGGGCCATGCACTGAATGAAGAACCAGAACAGCCGGCTGATGGTGCTTCGAGCTTGATCGCGTTTGTGAGTGGCATCCCCGGGAAAGCAGCGCAGCAGTGGGAAATAGAGCAGCCGCAGGCACAGGCCACCCAACCCGAACAGGGCAAAACACAGAGCGGTGGCCAACAGGCGCCAGTAGTAGGCGTCCTGCCTTTTGTTCAAGGGCTGCGTTGCCAGTTCCATAACCGGTTTTTCCAAGGGTGTTCGCAGGCGCTCTGGGCGGTGTTCAAGATTCGCAGCAGGTTAAGGGCGTGTGGCCATTGGGTACGGGGCGAGGTTTCGCTGCCGGGTTTCAACGACAGTTGCCAGTCCGTGCCCGGTGTCAGCAGCAGGCCCACGGCGTAAGGAAATGGAACATCGTCGATCCAGTCGCAGTAGGCCTGTGGTGGTTGTTCTTCAGTAACGATGACCAGTACCGCCGGAGCGCCTTCGGCCAGCAGTGCGGCGGCTTCGAATACGCCGTGCTCCAGACCGTCTCCGGCAGCAGCCAATGCGGTCATTTCGCTGGTTTCACCCCGCAGGATCGACCACAGGCCGATCACGGCGTTGTGCACCGAGAGGCTGAACTGAGTAGGCGAGAGCGGCTCGTTGGCGGCCACGTCACAGAGGATTTCAAAGGTGCGGGGCGTTTCGCCATGGCGAGAGACGAATACAAGCGGCAGTCGTGCATGGCCTTGCGCGAGCGGCCAGCCCACTGCAAATGCCATACGTGCCAGGCGGCCGAGACGGCGGCGCTGCATGGCTGGGAGGAACGACACGTCCGGGGCCTCATCGCTGCTTTGCAAAGGCGTCGGATGCTGGCTCCACTGCTGCCAATCTTCGACGTTCGTCAGGCCGGGAGCCCAGGCGCGCCATTGTGCGATGTTGAACGTAATCAAGAGTTAACTTCCCGCCCCTGCGGGCTACTGCTACTACGATATCGCTCTGATATTGCGAGCCATCATCCGTGTTTCATTAAGTGTCGGGCATTATCCCGGTGAGGATGGATAGTAGCAATTTGTAAAAAAGAAAAATGTCCGTAACGACTGCTTATCTGGTCGGAATTGTTACCCATTGTGGTCTGAAAACCTCTGCGGAGCAGGTAAGCACTCGCCCTTGTCATGTGCTTTGCATAGACTCCAGAGCCTCTATCTTTTTTATCCAACTGTTTCCAGGCACCAAGGAGGTCATTCCATGCGTCGGGTGGTATTCAATCAGAAGGGCGGTGTGGGGAAATCCAGCATTGCCTGCAATCTGGCTGCGGTCAGCGCGAATGAGGGCTATCGCACGCTCTTGGTCGATCTTGATGCTCAGGCGAATTCGACCCACTACCTCACAGGCCTGACCGGTGATGACATCCCCATGGGCATCGCTGACTTTTTCAAGCAAACCCTGTCGTCCGGCCCATTCTCGAAAAAGAACCAGGTCGATATCTACGAGACCCCGTTCGACAACCTGCATGTAGTGACCGCCACTGCCGAGCTGGCAGACCTGCAGCCCAAGCTTGAGGCGAAGCACAAGATCAACAAGCTCAGAAAATTGCTGGATGAGCTGGATGGCGATTACGAGCGTATTTATATCGATACACCGCCGGCCCTGAATTTCTATGCGGTTTCGGCCTTGATCGCTGCTGATCGCGTACTTATTCCCTTTGATTGCGACAGTTTTTCGCGACAGGCGCTGTACGGCCTGATCAAGGAAATTGACGAGTTGAAGGAAGATCACAATGAAGATCTGGAAGTTGAGGGCATCATCGTCAACCAGTTCCAGCCCCGGGCTAGCCTGCCGCAGCAGATTCTCGACGAATTGATCGCCGAGGGCTTGCCGGTATTGCCGGTTTACCTGAATGCCTCGGTGAAAATGCGTGAGTCCCATCAGGCGTGCATGCCGCTGATCTATCTGGACCCTCGGCACAAGCTGAGCCAGCAGTTCGTTGAGCTGCACCATATGTTGGAGACCAATGCGCAGGTCTAGTGAGACGCCGCAACCGTTGTGGGACCGGCTTTAGCCGGGAAGAGGTCGGAACGGTCACTGATAATGGGTCGTCAGAAATACCGCTTTCCCGGCTAAAGCCGGTCCCACGTCGGCTAACCAGCCTTGCGAGCCAGGGTCATTTTCTCGGCTCTCAGCTTCGCCTCTTCCGCCATATCCCGCGGAATCTCAATCGCCGCATCCATATCCGCCGCAAGGTCTTGCTGGGTGGCGACCAGGGTGTGGGTGCCACGCTCGCAGCCGCATTGCACTTCGTGGCCCTGGGTCGCAACAGCCATGTATTCATCAATAAAGGTCGGATTGCCCTGGACGATATAACCGACCTTTTCACAGGCGGGGCACCACACCGGGTCGCCCATCCGCGCCAGCCTGCGCTCCTCGACCAGTTGAGTTGCCGAGCCCGACACCACAAAACCGCCGGTGCTGGTTGGATCGCCTTCCCTGACTGCATATGCCATTTGCTTTTCCTTCCCTGAACGCTCATCGGAAAGCACAGCGTAGGAGCATATGGCCCAAGGAAGGGCGCCCAAATGCTTAATAGGACAAGTCCTACAGGAAAAGTCTGAAAGTTATATGCCTTGGCTTTTCAACCAGCCCAAGAGTTGTTGCAGTGGAAATGCACCGCTCTGGCGGGCGACTTCCTTGCCATCACGGAACAGGATCAGGCTCGGAATCGAACGAATACCCAATTGGCCCGACAGCTGCTGATTGGCTTCGCTGTCCAGTTTGGCCAGTCGACAGCGCCCAGCCAACTCTGCGGCCGCCTGTTCGAAAATCGGCGCGAAGGATTTGCACGGCCCACACCATTCGGCCCAGACATCCACCAGCAGCGGCAAATCGCCTTTGATCTGGCTGGCGTAATCGCCCTGGGTCAGATCAAACGGTTTGCTCAACAACACCGCCTGCTTGCAACGCCCACACTTGGGCTGATCACCCAGCCGTTCGGCAGGGATACGGTTCAGCCCGTTGCAGTGCGGGCAGGGAATCAACATGGCTTCGCTCATAAAGGCTCCAGGGAAGTGAGTGGGGGGATTGTACTGCGCAACAGCACCGCATTAGACCCCTCGATTGAATGATGTTCTGTAGGAGCTGCCGAAGGCTGCGAAGGCGGTGGGTCAGGTTGAATCGTTTCGCAGCCTTCGGCAGCTCCTACAGGGGTTAGTGGTGGTAAATAAATATAGTTGGTTTTGTAGGAATTAACGTTCTTGTAGGGCGCTTCTTACAGGGAATAACGAAGTTTCTGAAATTTGATTTATTTGAAGTCGGGATTTCCCCGTAAATGCTGGGTGAAACCTGTTCTCTATTCGTTCGAATAGTTGTAAGTGATTTTTTGATTGGATATATTTTTTTCAGGTTTCAATAAAAGACAAAACAAATTTATATAGGTGTATCGAATGAAGAATTTCAATGTGCTAGCGCCGGTTGCGTTGGCGTTGGTAGTCACCTCGGGCATGGTTCAGGCTGGGCCTGCAGTTGATGTCACGTTTAAAAATAACAGTGCTGAAAAAGTTTCTTACCATGCGGTGGGTCAGAATGGGCTGAGCACCCAGCTAAACGCTCGGCCCCGACCAATTGCCGAAGTGGAATCGGGATCGATGAGCCATTATCGGGTTCAAAGTAATATTTCACCCGATGCTAACTATGCGGTCGTCACTTACCGTGCAGGAAGCAAAGTTTGCAATTTTACGACGACTTACCTCAAGGGTTTTCAAAATGGCGTTCGTGTACCGAAATGGAATAAAAACGCCACGGCAGAAGGCGGAGCCCGATGTGAGGTGAAAATTACCACGGTGAATTACGCAGCTCATGCCTGGGCGGTGGAGTTTGTGATGAAGTAATGGATGTTTAGTCTATTCAGATAACAGTGCGGTGTTGAATGTTTAGTGGCGCTGCACTGTTGTTAAGTGATCATTCCAGGAGGTTGTAGTTATGCGTGATGTCAGTTTTTCTGGTTGCACCGCCGTTGCTATAAGTACGATAAATGCTCGTATTGAAGATCGGTACTCTGAGGCGGCTAAATTAAAAAAATCAACACAAGTTGAATCGGTGAAAACCGACACCGCCAGCGTATCCACACTTTCCCAACAGCTGGGTGAAAGTGCTGTTCGCGCTGAGGCTCGCGACAAAAGCCTGACCCGCCAACAATTAAGTGAGTTTGTAACGAAATCAATTGCCCATATTTCGCCTGAATCCACCAGTGCAAAAAAAGCCCTCCACGACGCTGAAGTCCCGAAAACCGATGATCCTGAACTGCTTGAGCGGGCCCGGCAGGCCACGATTTACGTCAACAAAGCAGCCGCCCAGGATCCTACCGCTAAAAATCCATTCGCAGGTCTGACCCGCGAACAGGCCGCGCTGATTGCTTATGACGACAAGGGGGCTTACACGGCTAACGAGAGGTGCGCTGCCTATCGGCATGGCAATAATCTGGAGGAGCAATGGCGAGCAGGTCTAATGGCTCGGGGCTGGCAGGAGTCGGATAGTACTGGTGGTCGAGTACCCAAGTTCATGACTGAATGCCTCGACCACTACCGAGCTTTGCCAGCCATTGAGCAAGCGCGGTATGACGAAGGCTATGAAGGGCGGCTACTAACGAGTATCAAAGAGCATGGAGGTCCGGCCAAGCCAAACGACCGGAATTTGAACTTATATGAAATCCTGGCGGGTATTCAGGACCCCAAAAAGAAAAAGGAAGAGCAGACCACTGATGCGAAACAGCCCCAGAGCGCAAGCAAAGTCATAAAGGATGAGAAGGCTCCTGCTCCCGCCTCTGCCCCCGTCAGCGCCAACACAGACGAATTCCGCATCCTGACCCTATTCGAAATCCTCGCCGGACACCGCTACCCGGACAACAAGGCGGCCAAAAAGCAGGGCGACGAAGTCGTGGAGTCTTCTCAGAAAACGCCCAGCCCGCCCAATCCAACACCTACGACGAACAACTTATCTCCAGGTGCTTCCCCCACTCAGGCGGACGCTCGGCGTAGCTAGCCATGCCCGGTTGTTCGGTGAACGGATTGCAGAGCACTTTGTGCAGACGGCGGACTTCTTCATAGTTGCCGTCTTCTGCTGCATCGATGGCTTTTTGCGCCAGATAGTTGCGCAGGATGTAGAGGGGATTTACCGCATGCATGCGGGTCTGACGTTGTTCTTCGCTACCGTTGTCTTCCCGTGCAATTCGCGCCATATAGTCTTCGCCCCAGGCGTCGAAGCCTTTGATATCGACGAAGTCGTCTCGTAGTGCGCGCAATGCATCCGATGCCGGGTTGTCACCGAGGCGGCGGAAGAAGAGGGTGTAATCCACACCGCTGTTCTGCATCAGTTTGAGCAAGCTGCTGATCAGTTGTTCGTCGTCTTCTTCGGCGCTGGTCAGGCCCAGGCGGCGGCGCATCAGGTCCAGGTAATGGGCTTGATAGAGCGGCAGGAACAGGCCAATGGCTTCTTTAAGCGCCTCAACGCTGATGAACGGCGTCAAGGCCTGAGCCAGGGCGCTGAGGTTCCATTGCGCGATGGGCACCTGATTGCTGAAGGCATAACGGCCTTCGTGGTCGGAGTGGTTGCAGATGAAGTTCTGGTCGAAATCGTCGAGGAACGCGAACGGCCCGAAGTCGAAGGTAATGCCCAGAATCGACATGTTGTCGGTGTTCATTACCCCATGACAAAAGCCATAGGCCTGCCATTTGGCGATCAGCTCGGCGTTGCGTTCGACGATCTCGCTGAACATGGCCAGGTAGGGCTCGTCCTGCTCCAGGCACTTCCGGAAGTGCATGGCCAGTACGTGCTCGCCCAGTTCCTTCAGTTGTTCCGGCTGCTTGGTGTAGTAGAAATACTCGAAGCTGCCAAAGCGCACGTGGCTTTGCGCCAGGCGCAGAACCATGGCGGCGCGCTCCTGTTTTTCACGCCATACCGGGGTGTTGGAGCCGATCACGCAGGCGGCGCGGCTGCTGGGGATGCCCAGCGCGAACAAGGCTTCGGACGCCAGAAACTCGCGAATCGAGGAGCGCAACACGGCGCGGCCATCGCCCATGCGCGAGTAGGGCGTTTGTCCGGCACCTTTAAGATGCAGGTCCCAATGTTCGCCAGCCTCGTTGTAGACCTCGCCCAGCAACAGGCCTCGGCCATCGCCCAGGCGCGGGTTATAGGAGCCGAACTGGTGGCCGGAATAGACCATCGCCCGCGGATCGGCGTCTGCCCAGAGCTTATGACCGCTGAAGATTTCGGCGAACAACGGCAGCTCGGCTTGAGCAGGGTCCAGGTCGAGCAGGGCAAGGGCCGCATCGCTGGATACCACAAGACGCGGATCGGCGATGGGCTCGGGCAATACCGAAGCGGAGAACGCATCGCCGAGGCGGGCGAAGCGGTTGTCGAAGGTCAGTTCGTCGAGGGCTTTCAAGGGCCATCTCCAGCAGAATGTCCGAGCATTCTGCTGGGTTGATTGGGATGCGTCCAGCCGACAGGGCTAACTTCTGTAGGAGCTGCCGAAGGCTGCGAAAGCAGTGTGTCAGGTACATGGCTTTCGCAGCCTTCGGCAGCTCCTACAAGTTCTGTTTTCAATCCAGCCTAAGCTCCGGCGGCTCGGGCGCATCTTTCGGTGCTGGCTTGATCGGTTCGGAAGGCTCCAGCTTGAGCGGTCCGGTCGGTTTTGGTTCTTCGTCGGTCGGCACCAGTTTGTATTCCTGGCCGTGGAGGTTCTTGAGATAGACCTCCATTTGCCGGAACGAGATGTTGATGTGCTGCTTCTTGAACTCTTTATTGATGAAGCGGTTGATCTCGTCGAGCACCGGGTTGCGGTCGCCCAGATCGCGTACATGCATGCGCAGTTCGTGATCCAGGGTGCTTTCGCCGAAGTTCAGGAAGTAGACGATAGGTTCAGGATCCTTGAGCACCCGTGGGTTATCACGTGCGGCCTTGAGCAGCAGGCTGCGTACCAGATCCAGATCAGAGCCGTAATCCACACCGAGCTTGAGAGTCACCCGGGTGATGGTGTCGGTCAGCGACCAGTTGATCAGTTGCCCGGTGATGAACGTCTTGTTCGGGACGATGATGTCCTTGCGGTCGAAGTCGGTGATGGTCGTGGCGCGGATGCGGATCTTGCTGACCGTGCCCGACAGATTGCCGATGGTGATGGTGTCGCCGATCCGCACCGGGCGTTCGAACAGGATCATGATGCCGGAGATGAAGTTGGCGAAGATTTCCTGCATGCCGAAACCCAGCCCGACCGACAGCGCCGCCACCAGCCATTGCAGCTTGTCCCAGCTCACGCCGAGGGCCGACAAGGTCGAAACGAAACCGATACCGGCAATCGCGTAAGACAGCAGGGTAGTGGTCGCATAAGCGCTGCCCTGAGCCAGGCTCAGGCGCGACAACACCAGCACTTCCAGCAAGCCGGGCAAGTTGCCCGCCAGCACGAAGGTAATACCGATGATTACCAGTGCGCCAATCATGTCGCCCAGACTGATGGGCACCATGCTCATGGTTGCGCCGGTGCCGCTGGTGTATTCGTAGAGTGTGATGTTGTCCAGGTACGAGAACACGGTGATCAAGTCCGACCAGACCCAGTACAGCGCGCCAACAAAACCGGCCAGCAGCGCCAGACGAATCAGGCGCAGCGACTGCTGGTTGACCTGTTCGATATCCAGAGTCGGTTCTTCGACGACGATGTCGCCATCGCCTGCTTCCTTGGCGGCCTGACGTTTGGCCAGTGCACGCTGGTAAGCCAGACGCCGTGCGGCAACCCCCAGGCCACGCACGAAAGCGGCTTCCACCACCAGCCAGAACATCACCAGATACAGCGTGTCGATAAGCCGATCACTGAGTTTCAGCGCAGTGTAGTAGTAGCCAAAACAGACGCCCATGAACAGGGCTATGGGCAGGGCCGTGAAGGCCAGCCCTAACGCCCTGCGAAACAGCGAAGCATTTTGGTGGGTCGGGCTGGTCAGCAATAGACGGCTGAGCAGCCAGGTCATCAGTGCATAACAGGTCAGCACCACACCGATGCCCAGCACATCGTCGGCCAGCGCCGCCGGTTGATGCTCGGCGACGGCAACCACTGCGACCAACGCCAGCACCACCAGACCCAGGCGGCGGACCCAGCCCTGAAGGAATTCGACCTGAGCCTTTTCCCAGCGGAAATGCAACTGCGCAACGCCGCCCGGCGCGAGAATCCGGTAAGCCGTGTAGAACACCAGCCAGGCCAGACCGATCTGCAGCAAGGCTTCGCCCAGATTGGCGTTTTGCCCGCGAGCGTCGATCTGTAGCGCGTAGCCGCATAGCGCCAGGGCCAAGGCCAGTGGGACCGCCAGCAACACGTTGATCAGAATCGCCAGTGGTGTTTGCCACTGGCTGTCACGCTTGAAGTGGCCGATGTCGGCGTGCAGCCGGTTTAGCTTGCCGTACAGCGCCTTGCGCTTCCAGGTCAGCACGCCGATCAACAGCAGCAGTGGCAGGAACAGCAATGGGCGCTGAGTCAGGCCGTCGCTCAGCTCGCTGGCGCTTGAGGCCAGTGGCAGTGTCGCGACCTGCTTTTCCAGACGCGGCCAGATGCCCTGAAACCATTCGACATCCAGCGGCTTGTTGCTGGGGATCCAGAACATTTGCTCATCAAGGGTCGAGCGCAGGCTGCTGGCGGTGCTCACCAACTGCTTCTGATTGAGTTGCAGGGTGATGGATTCATTGAGCAGCGAGCTGAGTTCGCGGTTCAGGCGCTCCAGCAGGTCGCTGCGGGTCACGGCCAGGTCCAGCAGGGTTTTGCGCAGTTGCGGGGTGATGTCTTCCGGCGGCTGGGTCGCCAGCAGCTTTTCCACGTAGGCAACCGGGCTGCTCATCTGCTCGCGCTGCTGATTGACCTCAAACTGGTACAGGCGGATGTCGGCAATTTCGTCAGCCAGGCCTTTGTCCAGTTGCAGGTGCGGCAACGACTGCTTCTGCTTGTAGAGAATCTTCGACAGCAACAGGCTGCCACGCAGCACGTTGATCTGTTCATCCAGGGCCTGATCGCTCTGGGTGAGGTTATCCAGTTGCTGTTTGGTCTTGAGGTTCTGCTGGGTCAGCTCGTTGAGGCGATCGGTGCCGCGTAACAAGTAGTCGGAGAGCTTGAGGTTGGCGGCGCTTTCGGTCGCCAGCAGGCTGCTGCTGCCTGCTTTCTGCGCTTCCAAAGACAACTGCGTCACGGTCTGTTGCGACTGTGCACGACGCTTGTCATTGATCAGGGTTTGCAGCTCCTGGATTTCCTGCTCCTGACGGCTGACTTTTTCCACCAGCAAGTCGTGCTGGCTGTTGCCCAGATCCTGCAACTGGCTGTTGCCGGCCAGTTCCTGGCGGCGCAGAACGGTCAAGGCGTTGATCGCAGCAAGTTCGGCGTTGAGCAGGTTGCGCTGGTCGGCGCTGACGGTTTTACCGTTGTCCTTGCCCAGTTTGAGGATGGCGTTGATTTGCTGGACGCGAGTCTGGTTGGCACTGATCTCGGCCTGGGCGCGCTCCGGACGGGTCTGGGCGGTGATGACCATGCTGCTGGCATCGCTCAGCGCTTTTTGCAGGTCGCTTTGCTGGGTGCTGCGCTGGCTGAGCATTTGCTCCAGCTGCGGCACGTCGAGGCTGCCATAGCGTTGAGCCACGGGGATGATGCGGGTGCCTTTGAGGCGCGTCAGCTCGCGCTGGTTTTCGTTGATCTGCTTGGACGCGTCGCCCAACTGGTGCTTGAGGGCCGCCAGCTTCTGCTCGTTTTCGGTCTTGGAGTTCAAGAACGTCAGGGTCTGTTCAAGCACCTGCTGCAAGGCTTTTTGATCGGCGTCCGGCAGTTTACGGTCGGCGATTTTATCCAGGCTCTGCTGGACAGCTTCGCTGCTGGGCGGGTCGGCAGCCACAGCAGAGAAGGAAGACAGAGACAGGCCGAGCAGGAGGGCAGCAAACAGAGTACGCAGGGGCAACATAGACACCGGTCGAGCTGATCGAATAGAAGGGCAGTTTAGAGGAACAACCCAGGACCTGGGCTGCTACCTTCGGGGAATCTGACGCCGACTTTAAGGATCTTGTTCCCCTCCATCACCGCAACTGTCCAAATAGTTCCATTCCATTCAATCTGGTCACCCACAACTGGCGCGCCGCGATTCTTCTGCACGATGAACTGGCTCAGGGGGATGTTGCCATTCTGGCCGTCAAGCTTGAGGCCATACAGCGCCGCCACGGCACCCAGCTGCGCGTCACCTTCGAGCACGAAATCACCGAAGAAGCGCAGATCCAGACCCCGTTGCGGCGCCTGACTGAACAGTTTGCCCAATGCAGGAAGATCATGTTCATGGCCGATGACGCACAGCAGATCGTCGACTTCCAGTGTGGTACTACCCGACGGGTGGAGCAGCTGTTGCCCGCGGAACAAGGCGGCGATACGCGTGCCGCCGGGCATCTTCAGCTCGCGCAATGCAGCGCCGATACACCACTTTTCGGCGCCCAGACGATAGACAAAAAGCTCCCACTCGCTGGTGACGTGCACTTCCAGCGGCGCACGGGAAATCGGCGCAGGCTCTGGCGGGACCGTCACTTTAAGCAGCTTGGCCACCCACGGCAGGCTTGTACCCTGAACCAACAACGAGACCAGCACGATAAAGAACGCCAGGTTGAAATACAGCTGCGCGTTGGGCAGGTTCGCCATCAATGGGAACACCGCCAGAATGATCGGCACCGCGCCGCGCAGGCCCACCCAGGCGATAAACACCTTCTCGCGACCGTGGAACGCTTTAAACGGCAGCAACCCTACCAGCACCGACAGCGGTCGGGCGAACAGGATCATCCACAGCGCCAGACCCAGCGCGGGGATCGCGATCGGCAGCAAGTCGTGAGGCGTGACCAGCAGGCCCAGCACCAGGAACATGCCGATCTGCGCCAGCCATGCCATGCCGTCGAGCATGTGCAAAATGCCGTGGCGGCTGCGGATCGGCCGGTTGCCCATCACCAGGCCGCAGAGGTAAACCGCCAGAAAACCGCTGCCGTGGATGGCGTTAGTCAGGGCGAAGACCGCCAAACCACCGGCGATCACCAGAATCGGGTACAGGCCTGTGGCCAGATTGATGCGGTTGACCAGCTGCAACATGACCCAGCCGCCACCAAGACCGATGATGCCGCCAATGCCGAATTCCCGGACCAGATGGCCGAGCAGGTTCCATTCCAGGCTGGTCTGGCCGCTGGCGAGCATGTCGATCAGGGTGACGGTGAGGAACACCGCCATGGGGTCGTTACTGCCGGATTCGATTTCCAGGCTGGCGGTCACCCGCTCATTGAGGCCCTTGCCGCCAAGCAGCGAGAACACCGCTGCGGCGTCTGTTGAGCCAACAATCGCCCCGATCAGCAGGCCTTGAATCATGTTCAGGTTGAACAGCCAGGCCGCGACCATGCCGGTCAGTGCCGTGGTAATCAGGACGCCAACGGTTGCCAGCGACAGCGCTGGCCACAACGCCACCCGGAAGCTGGACACCCGCGTGCGCAGGCCGCCGTCGAGCAGAATCACCGCCAGCGCGAGGTTGCCGACCAGATACGCGGTGGCGTAGTTGTCGAAGATGATCCCGCCGCCGTCCACACCCGCCACCATGCCCACGGCCAGGATGATCACCAGAATCGGGATGCCCAGGCGTGACGACAGCGAACTGACCAGAATGCTTGCACCCACCAGCAACGCGCCGATCAAGAACAGGCTGTTGATGGTCGTAGCATCCAAGGGCGGTACTCCAGACAGAAAACGATCAAAAAGGAAGTGCGTGCGCTATGACCATGCAGTCAGCGTGCCAAGGGATTCTAACCTGTTGAATTGGTTGGCTGTCAAAGCATTGCTGTTGATTGCGTAAACGGGGGTGTTTAGCAGGGGATGAATGGGTACAGAAGAGGGCGGAATCTCTGGGGGATACTATGTTTGCCTGCAATGCACATTTTCTGTGGGACCGGCTTTAGCCGGGAAGAGGCCGGTACATCCACCCGATATTTATCGCCTGAAATGTCGCCTTCCCGGCTAAAGCCGGTCCCACAGTAGAACGGAGCAACCTGAGGTTTGCGGGCTTAATACCAGTTCTCCTGCATGTCCAGGCAAGTGCGGTCCCGCGCTTCAAGAATCGCCAGCTCGTGATGGCAGCTGGGCACTTCCCAGGTCAGGAAGTAGCGCGCCGCCTGCAGTTTGCCTTGATAGAAATCCTTATCGGCCTGGTTGCCATTGGCGAGGCCCTGTTGGGCGTGAATCGCCTGTTCCAGCCAGCGCCAGCCGATCACGGTATGACCGAATGCTTTGAGGTAAAGCGCCGAGTTGGCCAGCGCTGCGTTGACCTTGCCCTGCGCCAGATCACCCAGCAGGCCGAGTGTCACAGCTTGCAGGCGCGCCACCAGCTGTTGCAGCGGCTGGTGCAGCTCGGTCAATGCCTCATGGGCTTGAGCGCGTTGGCAGGTGTCGGCAATCAGCCGCAACAACTGCTTGAGTCCCGCGCCACCCTCTTGCGCCAGCTTGCGCCCCAGCAAATCCAGGGACTGAATGCCGTTGGTGCCTTCGTGAATCGGATTAAGGCGGTTGTCGCGGTAATACTGCTCAACCGGGTATTCCCGGGTGTAACCGTGGCCGCCAAGAATCTGGATCGCCAGCTCGTTGGCCTTCAGGCAAAACTCCGAAGGCCAGGCTTTGACGATGGGCGTCAGCAAATCCAGGAGCTGCTGGGCCTGTTGGCGGACCTCCGGGGTTTCTCCGGTGGTGGTGTCATCGAACAGTCTGGCGGCATACAAGCCCAGATCGAACGCACCTTCGACATAGGCTTTTTGCGTGAGCAGCATGCGTCGCACGTCTGCGTGCTGAATGATGGGCACCGGCGCGCTGTCCGGGCTTTTATTGTCTGGCAGGCGACCTTGTGGCCGATCGCGGGCGTAATCCAGCGAGTACAGATAACCCGCATAACCCAGCATCACGGCGCCCATGCCGACGCCGATGCGCGCTTCGTTCATCATCTGGAACATATAGCTCAAGCCCTGATGCGCCTTGCCCACCAGATAGCCGACACAGTTTCCGTTATCACCGAAGTTCAGCGCCGTCGAGGTTGTGCCGCGCCAGCCCATCTTGTGAAACAGCCCGGCCAGGATCACGTCATTGCGCGGGCCGAGGCTGCCGTCTTCGTTAACCAGAAACTTCGGCACGATGAACAGGGAAATGCCTTTGACACCGACAGGCGCATCCGGGAGCTTGGCCAGGACCATGTGAACAATGTTCTCTGACAGCTGATGATCGCCCCCGGAGATAAAGATTTTGTTGCCGCGCAGGCGATAAGTACCGTCTTCAGCAGGTTCTGCGCGGGTGCGGATGTCCGACAGCGATGACCCGGCATGAGGTTCAGTGAGCGCCATGGTGCCGAAGAAGCGGCCATCGATCATTGGCTGCAGGAAGCGCTGTTTCTGTTCATCGCTGCCGAAGCTTTCGATCAGATTCGCCGCGCCCATGGTCAGGAATGGATAAGCCGTGGAGCCTGCGTTAGCGGCCTGAAAGTGCGCGAAACAGGCTTGGGACAACAGCGTCGGCAATTGCATGCCGCCGTCTTCGAAGCTGCGCGATGCGTTCAGAAAGCCCGCCTCAAGAAACGCATCCACTGCTGGCTTGACCTCGGGGATCAGCAGCGCCTCGCCGTTTTCATAGCGCGGTTCGTTTTCATCGGCCTTGCGGTTGTGGGGGGCGAAGTACTTTTCGGCAATGGTGCGTGCTGTGCCGATGGCCGCGTCGAAGGTCTCCCGATTGTGCTCGGCAAACCGCTCACGCCGGGTCAGGGCTTCGGCGTCCAGCACCTCATAGAGTTCGAACGCCAGATTGCGGGAACTGAGCAGCAACTCGGACATGACCCTGTACCTTTTTGTTGGAGTGGTCAGAGTCTAGGCCGGTGTTTTTGGGCTGCACAGGATGATTGATTTGGGTGATGGTGGGGGCTGTGCCATACCCAGGTCCCGTAGGAGCGCGCTGGCCCGCGATGGCGTCCGGTCAGTTGATGAATATGTCGTGTGCATAATCCAATCGTCCGAATGCGGCCCAGACCAAGCGCGCTCCTACGGAATACTGCGCGAGTTCGTTACGCCAACAACCTCAACAGCGTAGTAGTCGAGCCGGAAGTCCCGCCGACAACGATTTTTCCGTCAGGCTGGACCGTCACGCTTTTAACGAAGCCGATCTGCTCGTCGGTGAAGGTGATTGAGCCGGTGGCATCGGTGCCGAATTCGATATCCAGCCCGCCATCCGGGAAGTAACGGGTCAGTTTGTTCCCAGTCATCACGCCACGATGGGCCACCAGGATTTTGCCGTCTGCTTGCAGGGCCATGTCTTCGCCAATTTCGCCCGGGACGCGCAATGGCTCGCCGCGGTTGAATGCCACGTCGATTTGTCCGGTGCTCGTCAGGCCAATCAGGTAACTGGTCGCGCTATTGTCGATGTTTGAGCTGTTGATAAGTGCAACGATTTTGCCGTTGCCGAGCTCGATCACTCGGCGGCATGCCGTGTAACGGGCATCGATCATCCTGACCGCGTACACGCCGCCGTCGGCAAAACCCAGATCCAGTTCGCCCGCGTCATTCATGCGCAGGATAAAACCGTCATTACCAACTTCGCCCGCCAAATAGAACGCCGTGGTATTAACACTGCGCGCCATATGCAGGGTAGATACATATGTATTACCGGTCAGGAAAGTTGCGATGCCTGCGTTGCCAAAACTACCGTCTTGTTCTCCGTCAAAGTGATGGCGATGAACGACGCCGCCGCTGCGGTTTGATGTGGCGAGCAGGAACTTGTCATCCAGACCCAATAGTCGCGGCGTTGAGGATTGCGGACCCACGGCGATATCGCGGATGGAAATGAACTTGCCGTTCTGATCATAGTTGATCAGTGGAAGTTGGCTGTATGCTGCGCCGGTAACAAAGAATGATCCGTCGGTCAGCCTGGCGATGCTGCTGACGCTGGCTGCAAGGTTAACGGGGGGCACCGTGGTCAGGCCATCCTGCGTATCACCGAAGCGGGTGTCAAAGGCACCATCATCAATGAGGGCGCCAACGCCTGGGATCGGCAGGTCAGGAGTTTCCCGCTCGTAGGAGCCATAGATCATCAAGCGGCGACCGGTCGCATCCAGGGCCAGGTTGGACAGGTCATTGCGGAAGTTGCCTGGCGGACGGACGTCGAGTTTGCCATTTACACCAAATGTTGGGTCCAGCTCATTACGTTGAGTTTGAGTCATTTGTTTAATCTCTGATTGCGGTAATTATGTGTTTTTCGAGAGATGCTTGTTGATCAATCGATAATGCGTTTAATCACAACAGTTCAGAGGGTGCAATAATTTTTTTGTGTGGTTTTTAGAGTTTTTTAAAAGGTAATATTTATGTAGCGTCTGAGGTATATAAAACTTAATTTTCAGCGAATCAAGAAGCTGTTTAGTTGTCAAGTAATGCGAATCAAATTAAAAAAAAAGAGAGCCGAAGCTCTCTTTTTTCAGTTGCCACTCAAACCATCAACCGATGGTCATCAGGCTTGCGTTACCGCCCGCTGCGGCGGTGTTGACGCTTAATGCGCGTTCGATCACCAGGCGCTCCAGTGCAACGTTTGTTTCGCCATGGGACAGGCCGTTGACGCCGACAATGGCGCCTGCACGCTGAGCAACTTGCTCGCAGACTTCGCGCAACTGGTCCGAGTCGCCGTGATGCAGAACCGCATCGATCAGCACCTCGTCTTTGCTCCAGTCGGCAACCAGCTTGATCCGCGCCTGGACTTCTTTCGGCAGGCGAGCACGCAGTGGCTTGCCGAGCGCATTGTCCGGCCAGACCGCGCTGCTACCCACGGCCAGAACGGCAGCCAGTTGGGTCAACAGATCGCTCTCCGCTTCGGCAAGGCACAGAACATGCTCGCGAGGCAGGATGCTGTAGCTGTTGCGCTCGCCGGTCGGGCCAGCCAGCAGGCGGGTGATACCGCTTTGCGATTGCAGCGCAAACTGGCTGCATAGCTGATCCAGCTCAGGTTGCTGATTGCTGGCTGCCCAGGTTTTCAGTGCCTTTAGCGGTTGGCTCATGGCTTCACGCATGCGGGTGTCCGGCGCTGCCAGTGTATCGCCACGCACGAAGGACTGTTCGATGGCATCCACCGGACGAGTCGACAGCAGGCGATACAGGTACAGCGGGCCGCCAGCTTTCGGACCGGTGCCCGACAGGCCTTCGCCGCCGAATGGCTGTACACCGACCACGGCACCGACGATGTTGCGGTTAACGTAGACGTTGCCCGCGTTGACGTTGTCGATGACCTTGGCGATGGTCTCGTCGATACGAGTGTGCACGCCGAGGGTCAGGCCGTAACCGGAGGCATTGATCTGGCCGATCAACTGGTCCAGCTCTTTGCGCTTGTAGCGAACCACGTGCAGCACCGGGCCGAAGATTTCCCGTTGCAGCTCGTCGAAGCTTTCCAGCTCGATCAGGGTTGGCATCACGTAAGTGCCGCGCTTGATCTCCGCGCTGTCGGCGATGGCGACCTGATAGACCGTGCGGCCTTTATCGCGCATGCCTTGAATGTGCTTGTCGATGCCAGCCTTGGCTTCGGCGTCGATGACCGGGCCGATGTCCACGGACAGGCGCTCCGGGTTGCCCAGACGGCATTCAGCCATGGCGCCCTTGAGCATTTCGATCACGCGATCGGCCGAGTCTTCTTGCAGGCAGAGAACCCGCAGAGCGGAGCAGCGTTGACCGGCGCTGTCGAACGCCGATGAAACCACGTCGATAACCACTTGTTCGGTCAGCGCCGAGGAGTCGACGATCATTGCGTTCTGGCCGCCGGTTTCGGCGATCAGCGGGATCGGACGGCCCTGAGCATCCAGGCGACCGGCAATGTTGCGTTGCAGCAGACGGGCGACTTCGGTGGAGCCGGTGAACATCACGCCTTTGACCCGATCGTCACCGACCAGACGCGCGCCGACGGTTTCGCCGCGACCTGGCAACAGCTGCACCACGCCCTCCGGAATACCGGCTTCCAACAGAATGCGTACGGCTTGAGCGGCCACCAGCGGAGTCTGCTCGGCGGGTTTCGCCAGGACCGGGTTACCGGCGGCCAGTGCAGCGGCAACCTGACCGCTGAAAATTGCCAGCGGGAAGTTCCACGGGCTGATGCAGACCACCGGGCCGAGTGGGCGATGGGCGTCGTTGCTGAAATCATTGCGCGCCTGGACGGCGTAGTAGCGCAGGAAGTCCACTGCTTCGCGGACTTCGGCGATGGCGTTGGCGAAGGTCTTGCCGGCTTCGCGAGCCAACAGGCCCATGAGTGGCTGGATCTCGGCTTCCATCAGGTCGGCGGCGCGTTCCAGAATTGCGGCGCGCTCGGCGGGCGGTGTGGCCTGCCAGATCGGGCCGGAACTCAGGGCGCAAAGCAAAGCATTGTCGACATCTTCCAGGCTGGCTTCCTGCACATGACCGACCACATCACGCAAGTCGGATGGGTTCAGCAGCGCAGTTGACGTGCCTTCGCCGGCCGGGCAGCCCAGCATCGGCGCCGCTTTCCAGTCGTTATGCGCGGTGGCTAACAGGGCTGAAGACAGCGAGCCCAGACGATGTTCGTTGGCCAGGTCGATGCCACTGGAGTTGGCGCGTTCTGCGCCGTACAGGTCACGCGGCAATGGGATGCGCGGGTGCGGCAGGCCGAAACCGCCTTCCTGCGTGGCCATGCGCTCGATGCTCGCTACCGGATCGGCTACCAGTTCCTGAATCGAGATGGACTGGTCGGCGATGCGGTTGACGAAAGAGGTGTTGGCGCCGTTTTCCAGCAGGCGACGTACCAGATAAGCCAGCAATGTTTCGTGGGTGCCCACCGGAGCGTAGACGCGGCACGGTCGGTTCAGCTTGCCGTCGGCCACTTTGCCCACGACCTGCTCGTAAAGCGGTTCGCCCATGCCGTGCAGGCACTGGAATTCGTACTGGCCGGGGTAATAGTTCTGACCGGCGATGTGGTAAATGGCCGACAGAGTGTGGGCGTTGTGCGTGGCGAATTGCGGATAGATGGCTTCCGGCACCGACAGCAGTTTGCGGGCGCAGGCGATGTAGGAGACGTCGGTGTACACCTTGCGGGTGTAGACCGGATAGCCTTCAAGGCCTTCGACCTGGGCGCGTTTGATTTCGCTGTCCCAGTACGCGCCCTTCACCAGACGAATCATCAGGCGATGACGGCTGCGACGTGCGAGGTCGATCACGTAGTCGATCACATACGGGCAGCGTTTCTGATACGCCTGGATCACGAAGCCGATGCCGTTCCAGCCGGTCAGCTGTGGTTCGAAGCACAGGCGCTCAAGCAGATCCAGCGACAGCTCCAGGCGGTCTGCTTCTTCGGCGTCGATGTTCAGGCCGATGTCGTATTGCTTGGCCAGCAGGGTCAGGGACAGCAGGCGCGGATACAGCTCTTCCATGACGCGCTCGTACTGAGCACGGCTGTAGCGCGGATGCAGGGCAGACAGCTTGATGGAAATGCCCGGGCCTTCATAAATGCCACGGCCGTGGGAAGCCTTGCCGATGGAGTGGATCGCCTGCTCGTAGGAGGCCAGGTATTTCTGCGCGTCATGTTCGGTCAGTGCGGCTTCGCCGAGCATGTCGTATGAATAGCGGAAGCCTTTGGCTTCGAAGCGGCTGGCGTTGGCCAGGGCTTCACCGATGGTTTCACCAGTGACGAACTGCTCGCCCATCAGGCGCATCGCCATGTCCACGCCTTTGCGGATCATCGGCTCGCCGCTCTTGCCGATGATGCGGCTCAGGGAGGAGGTCAGGCCCGCTTCGTTGTGCGTCGAGACTAGCTTGCCGGTTAGCAAAAGGCCCCAGGTCGCCGCGTTGACGAACAGAGAAGGGCTGTTGCCCAGATGCGGGTGCCAGTTGCCGGTGCTGATCTTGTCGCGGATCAGTGCATCGCGAGTGCCTTTGTCAGGGATGCGCAGCAGAGCTTCGGCGAGGCACATGAGTGCCACGCCTTCCTGGGACGACAGGGAAAACTCCTGCAGCAGACCCTGAACGATGCCCGCACGGCCGCCAGCGCTTTTCTGGTTGCGCAGCTTTTCCGCGATTGAGGCGGCCAGCTTGTTAGTGGCTTCGGCCATCTGCACTGGCAGGCGTGCCTGCTCGATGAGCATCGGCACCACTTCCGGTTCCGGGCGGCGGTAGGCGGCGGTGATGGCTGCGCGCAGGACCGATTGCGGCAGGATGCTTTCGGCAAATTCCAGGAAGCACTGGTGCGCTGCGTCCACTGGCAAATCGCCGTGGTCGTCACCGTCTTTCGTCGCGCTACCGTTGAGGTCCGAAAGGGTTGCACCACCCTCGAGCTTTTCCAGGTAATTGAAAATTGCCTGTTTGATAAGCCAGTGCGGAGTCCGGTCAATGGACTGAGCGGCTGCTTTCAATCGCTCGCGGGTCGGGTCGTCGAGTTTGACACCCAGGGTGGTGGTCGCCATGTGCTGTCCTCATCGTGCCACTGCATTGTGGCCTTGGTTGTCGGACAAGATTATCGATGCGTCTCGTCGGGTGCAACCGGGTGCAACCCTTTTTTCATTGATTATTTCTGTCTGCTGCCAAACGGTTGATTTGCCCTGACGAGCCTGCACGAACCTGGTGCCTAGGGCTCTGGTAGAAGGTATGTGATGCTCTGGAATGAGGCATCCATTCGTCAAAAACAGAAAAATCCTGCGGGCAGGTGCAACTTTTCAGCGGTAAATAGGTTGCACCGGCCTCGAGTTGTTGAATAGGATGCGTCGCAATGTCGCAACCACGATTGAGAAATGCTCCAATAACTGAGGTTTTCACCCGAAAAACCCGGTAAGCATGGCTGGCTTTTGATCGGACGAAGGTTCGGTACGTCACGGTGTGACGGCAGTTGGCGTTTATAAAAACAATGCCCAGGCGAAATACAATGACTGTCAGCAATCCCACCCTGATCACGTTCGTGATCTATATCGCAGCAATGGTTCTGATTGGCCTGATGGCTTATCGCTCGACCAATAACCTCTCCGATTACATTCTGGGCGGACGCAGCTTGGGCAGCGTCGTGACGGCCTTGTCGGCGGGTGCTTCGGACATGAGCGGCTGGTTGTTGATGGGCTTGCCGGGTGCCATTTACATGTCAGGCCTGTCGGAGAGCTGGATTGCCATCGGCTTGATCGTGGGTGCTTATCTGAACTGGCTGTTTGTAGCCGGTCGTCTGCGCGTACAGACCGAACACAACGGCGACGCCCTGACCCTGCCGGACTACTTTTCCAGCCGTTTTGAAGACAAGAGCGGTCTGCTGCGGGTGATCTCGGCGGTAGTCATTCTGGTGTTCTTCACCATCTATTGCGCTTCGGGCATCGTCGCCGGTGCGCGGCTGTTTGAAAGCACCTTCGGCATGTCTTACGAGACGGCCTTGTGGGCTGGCGCTGCGGCAACCATCGCGTACACCTTCGTCGGTGGTTTCCTTGCTGTGAGCTGGACCGACACGGTTCAAGCGACGCTGATGATTTTTGCGCTGATCCTCACGCCAATCATTGTGCTGCTGGCCACCGGTGGTGTGGATGCGACGTTCCTGGCGATTGAAGCCAAGGACCCAACCAACTTCGACATGTTCAAGAACACCAGCATCATCGGCATCATTTCCCTGATGGGCTGGGGGCTGGGTTATTTCGGTCAGCCGCACATTCTGGCGCGTTTCATGGCGGCGGATTCGGTGAAGTCCATTGCCAGTGCGCGCCGCATTTCCATGACCTGGATGATCCTGTGTCTGGGCGGTACGGTCGCAGCGGGTTTCTTCGGCATCGCCTACTTCTCGGCGCACCCTGAAGTGGCGGGCCCGGTGACGGAAAACCCTGAGCGTGTCTTTATCGAACTGGCCAAGCTGCTGTTCAATCCATGGGTAACCGGCGTGCTGCTCTCGGCCATTCTGGCTGCAGTGATGAGCACTTTGAGCTGCCAGTTGCTGGTGTGCTCCAGCGCCTTGACTGAAGACTTCTACAAGGCATTCCTGCGCAAAAACGCTTCGCAGAAAGAGCTGGTCTGGGTTGGTCGCGGGATGGTGCTGCTGATCGCTATCATCGCCATCATTCTGGCGGCAAACCCTGGAAACCGCGTACTGGGTCTGGTGAGCTACGCCTGGGCTGGTTTCGGTGCTGCGTTCGGTCCAGTGGTGCTGATCTCGGTATTGTGGAAAGGCATGACCCGCAACGGCGCGCTGGCTGGTGTACTGGTGGGTGCGATCACGGTGATCGTCTGGAAGCAACTGGGTATCTGGGGTCTGTACGAAATCATCCCTGGCTTCATCTTCGCCAGCATCGCGATCATCGTGTTCAGCCTGATCGGCAAAGGCCCGTCGGCGAGCATGCAAAACCGCTTTGATCTGGCAGAGCAGGAGTTCAAGGCGGCTACCCGCTAAATCAACCTGTGACCTGTGGGACCGGCTTTAGCCGGGAAGAGTCCAGTACATTCGCGACATATTTGTTGACTGGAATGCTGTCTTCCCGGCTAAAGCCGGTCCCACGGTCTGGTGCCAGCCCACAGGGTTGTGTGATGCGCTACGTCCTGTTGTGATCAATATCCAGCTTATAGAAGGTGGCCTTGCCGCCTTCGCTGCTGTAGCCCTTGTTGTCCTGCACGTAAACCCCGGCCTTGAAGTACAGCGGCTTGTCTCGCCAGGTGGCGCTGATCGGGGTGTTCCAGTTTTTGCCTCGGGCGCTGACGCTCAGCGCGCCGCCGGGGCTCAAGTGGATGATGTAATCGAATCGCTCATTGAGCGGCACGCCTTCAGCGATCTGAATCACGCGGCTTTCCTTGTCATCAAAGCGATTGCGAACCTTGGCGACGATGTTGCCGTTGTGCGTGGCGTCCTTGTATTGGTACTCGACCTTGAGCATGGGCTCGGTGCTGCCATATGCATGGATCTGGCCGATGACGATCTTGCCCGATGAAGGCACCTGATTCACTTCCAGCGTGGCATTCAGAAAGTTGTCCGCATCCGGATACATCCAGTTATGCAACGTGCCATCGGCCCAGGTTTCACGCAGTTCGCTGCGTGGGAATTTGGCATTGGCGGTCTTTGATCCGGTTACCGGCGACCAGAAAAAAATGTGTCCGGATTCGGACCGGAAGTACTTGCCGTCATAGCCTTTGACCAGCGCCGATGTCTCAACAGTTTTGGGGGGCGAACCCACAGGAATGCTCAGATTCCACGATGCCATGTCTACCATTTTCAGTTATCCGTTATGTCTCATTGCCATTAACTACGCGTCTGGATCAAGCCTTTGCGGGCAATTGTTATACGTTCTGAAATAGTTCCTGTTAACTGAAAAATGCCCGACGGATGGCGTCAAAGTAATGTCACATTCGCCACAGGACATACTCAGCAACGGCCTGCGCAAACCTACCGTTAGTCGGGTTATGAGTGCTTTCTTAGTGGCATTTCGCTAGCGGACTTCTGGTTTCTCAAATACCGGACTAGAGTGGATCCATTCGGATGAGGGGCTCAGCCTCCGCTTTTAGCGTCGAACCAACATAAGAGAAGCAGCATGGAATGCGCGCAAACCACCAAGGCAAGTGATGGCCGTTCGGTTTTATTGGTCGTCGACGACTATCCGGAAAATCTGGTGACGATGTGCGCCGTTCTGCAAAGGCAAGACTGGTGCATTGTCACGGCAAGCTCGGGCATTGAAGCGCTAACCGTGTTGCTGGAGCGGGAAGTGGACCTGGTGCTGCTGGATGTGCAGATGCCCGGCATGGATGGTTTTGAAGTGGCGCGCCTTATGCGTGGCAGCCAGCGCACTCGGCTGACGCCGATTATTTTCCTCACCGCCAATGAGCAATCTCAGGACGCGGTGCATCGCGGTTACGCCAGCGGTGCTATCGATTACCTGTTCAAACCCTTCGATCCCAATGTGCTCAAGCCCAAAGTCCAGGCCTTGCTGGAGCAGCAACAGAATCGCCGCACCCTGCAAAAACTGTCGCTGGAACTGGAAGCGGCCAGAGCCTTCAATGCCTCGGTGCTGGACAACATTGACGAAGGGATTCTGGTGGTCAATGAAGCCGGCCTGATCAACTTCGCCAACCCCGCCATTTGCCGCCTCCTGGGTGCCAGCGTCGAGCAGCTCAACGGAACCAGCGTGATTGATTACCTGGCCGAGCCGCAGGTGGTTGAGTGGACCCAGTCCGGGTTCTATCGGCATTACCGCAGCGCTGAAATCTACCGACTGCACGATGCGGTGCTGCGCACCAGTGAAGGCTGCCAACTGCCTGTTGCGTTGTCTTGCGCGCCGCTGCCGGTGGAGCAGAAGGCGATGGTGTTCAGCATTCTCGACATGTCAGTCGTGCGCGATCTTTACCAGCAGCTGGAACATCAGGCAGTGACCGATGCCCTGACCGGTCTGTTGAACCGTCGCGGCTTCTATCAGGCGGTCGAAGGCATGTTGTTGCGCAATGAACATGCCGGCAAGTTTCTCGTGGTGCTGTACCTGGATCTGGATGGCTTCAAGCGGGTCAATGATTCCCTTGGGCACGATGCCGGGGATCAGGTCTTGCTCTGGGTCTCCCAGCAACTCAAGGACTGCATGCGTCCCTACGACGTCCTGGCTCGAATGGGCGGTGATGAATTTACCGTGGTCATCGAAGGGCTGGACTTCCCCGAGCACGCCGCCAAAGTGGCGGAAAAACTCATCGAGCGGGTTTCGGTCAGGCGTCAGGTGGATGGTGTGGACGTCACCCTCGGCGCCAGCATCGGGATCGCGACGTATCCCGATTGTGGCTCCAATCTTGACGGGCTGTTGCGGGCGGCTGATATCGCCATGTACGAAGCCAAGCGGGCAGGGCGTCAGCAGTATCGGTTCTACGATCAAGACATGAATGGTCGCGCCCGTTCACGGTTGATGCTGGAAAACAGCGTGCGTACCGCCATCGATGGCCAGGATTTCTCCATGGTCTATCAGCCCCAGGTTTCTATTGCGGACGGTCGTCTGCGCGGTTTCGAGGCGCTGCTGCGTTGGCAACACCCCAGCGCTGGTGACGTGCCTCCGGGCTTGTTCATACCGCTTCTGGAAGAAACCCGGCTGATCAACAAGCTGGGCAGCTGGATCTTCGAGCAGGGCGCCGAACAGCGTAGCCGTTGGGATGAGGTGTTCGGCGCAGGGCTGGTGCTCAGCGTCAGTGTCAGTCCGACTCAGTTCAGCATGCCCAATCTGGCCGCTGAAATCAGGCGCGCCATGCAGCGCTTCAATCTGAAGCCAGGGCAACTGGAGGTCGAGATCACCGAGGCTTCACTGGTGCATAACCTGGTGCACAGCCGCAACCAGATTCGGCATTTGCATGACATCGGCCTGAGCGTCGCACTGGACGATTTCGGCGTGGGCGAATGTTCCCTCACCCATTTGCGCAACCTTGATATCGATACCTTGAAGATCGACCGGCACTTCATCGCAGGCATGCTCACTTCGTCGCGTGATACTGCGGTGGCGCGCAGCATTATCGACTTGTGTCGCAACCTCAATGTGCTGGTGATCGCCGAGGGTGTCGAAACCATCGAGCAGTATCAATGGCTGGCCGACAACGGCTGCCAGTTGATTCAGGGCTTTCTGGTTGCACGGCCGATGGTCGCCGAAGATGCGTTGGACTTCCCGCTGACATTTGACTGGCAGGCCATCAAGTCCGTTTGAGTTCTGTACACTGGCGCCTTTGGACTCAGTGTTACGGCTCATGCTCGCTCCTCTCAAATACCTTCAGGCTTACCCGCCCGCGCTTCAGGATCAGGTGCGCCAGCTGATCGCCCAGAACAAACTGGGTGACTACCTGCAGCAGCGTTATCCCGACCGGCATGCCGTGCAGAGCGATAAGGCGCTGTACGCTTACGCGCTGGCGCTCAAGCAGGAACACCTGCGCAACGCGCCGAGCATCGATAAAGTGCTGTTCGACAACCGCCTGGACCTGACCCACCGCGCGCTGGGTCTGCACACGACGATTTCCCGGGTTCAGGGTGGCAAGCTCAAGGCCAAGAAGGAAATCCGCGTGGCGTCGCTGTTCAAGGAAGCGCCGCCGCAGTTTCTGGAAATGATCGTCGTCCACGAGTTGGCGCACTTCAAGGAATCGGACCACAACAAGGCGTTTTATAAACTCTGCGAACACATGCAGCCGGGGTATCACCAGATCGAGTTTGATCTGCGGATTTATCTGACGTGGCGGGATATGCAGTAGGGTTCGGCTCGGCGCGACCTAGTGGGACCGGCTTTAGCCGGGAAGGCGATATTTCTGTAGTCAGATATGGAATGGATGCACCGGCCTCTTCCCGGCTAAAGCGGAACGCCGCCCGGCCGTTCCCACAAAAGATCAGCAGTGCCGCTCATTCAAGGACCAATATGGACATCAGCAAAACCAAAACCAGTTTCTACCGCCGTCTGTACGTGGCGTATCTGATCGATAGCGAAATCGCCAGCAGCGTACCTGCGCTGGTAGACGCCACAGGCATGCCGCGTCGCACTGCGCAGGACACGATTGCGGCGTTGGCGGATCTGGATATTCAGTGTGAATTCGAACAACTCGATGGCGGCCGCAATCATGCCGGGCACTATCGGATTCGTGACTGGGGCGCCATCGACAAAAGCTGGATTGCGGCTCACCTGGGGCAAATCAAAACGGTGCTGGATTACCCCTGAGCATGGCGTTGTGCCTCATTCGAGGTCGCGGCGCATGCCAATGTGCGGGATTTCGTCCTCCAGATACACCTCGCCCACCGGCTCGAAACCATATCGCGCGTAGTAACCCTGCAAATGCGCCTGGGCCGAGAGATAGATCGGTTGGTCGGGCCAGGTCCTTTCTGCGTTCTCCAGCGCCTGCTCCATCAGCTCATGACCGATGCCACGGCTGCGGATCGATGGCGCGGTCACTACCCGGCCAATGGTCACATCGCCGCCTTGCTGGATCGGGTCGAGCAAGCGCAGGTAAGCGACCAGACGGTCTTCCTGCCAGGCCATCAGGTGGCAGGTGTCGCCCATCAGATCCTGCCCGTCGACGTCCAGATACACACATTGCTGCTCGACCACGAACACTTCTGCGCGCAATTTCAGGATGGCATAGAGCTGTTCCTTGCTCAGGTCGGTATGGTGTTTGCAGATCCAGTTGATAGGCATGTCGCTGACTCGCAGAGGAAATCTGGGGGGAATACTAAACGCATCCTGGCAGATACCCAATAAAACCCTGAGATGAATGCACTGCGGGCAGGTCAACAGACAGGAAGTGGGTCATTTAATGGATTTTTTGCTGCGCCAGTGCACAAAACGCAACCTTCGTATGAGTTGTGAAAAGGTCGGAATGCAGCTTCAATACAGGCGACGTGCCAGTATTTGTTGGTACGGACTACTCGGGTTTTACCGTCTCAGGAACATGAGCATGCCGTGTTTGCTTCGAGCCATAGGTTTGCTGGGACTACTGCTGACGGCTCAGGTCGGTGCGGCAGATAAACTTCGTTTGGTTGCCGATGCCTGGGCACCGTTCACCGATGCTTCTTTGCTCAATAACGGTCTTGCCACTGACCTGGTGACTACCGCACTTGCGCGCGCCGGTTACACCTCTGAATACCACCAGGTCCCTTGGGCTCGCGCCTTGCACGGATTGGGCGAAGGTCACTATGACGTGCTGGTCAATGCCTGGTACAGCGAAGACCGGACCCTGCTGGGCGAGTTCTCGGCGCCATATCTGGTCAATCGCGTGCGTTTTCTCAAGCGCAGCCGGTCAAGCGTCGAATATCGCGATCTCAGCCAGCTGTACACACGGCCCATTGCCGTGGTGCGCGGTTATAGCTATTCCCCGGAATTTGATAACGACGCGCTGCTGGAGAAGGTCCCGGTCAGCAACTTCACCATGGCTGCCCGAATGGTCGCGGCGGGACGTGTTGATCTGGCCGTGGAAGATGAGTTCGTGGCCCGTTATTACCTGGCCCGGGAGATGAAGAATATTCGCGACAATCTGGCGTTTCTACCCAAACCGCTGACCGAGAACAGCCTGCATATTCTGGTCAGCCTGAAAAACCCGCGTCATGAGCAGATCGTCGCCGATTTCGATCGGGAAATTGCTGCCATGAAAGCTGACGGCAGTTACGAAGCAACCTTCAAGCGGCATGGTCTGTAACGGGCTCGGGTGCCTTGATCAAGTGCGCGGCGAGGGTTCTTAGCGGGCCCAGTTGGCGACAGATCAACGCCAGTTGCGTCTGGACCAGTCGCTGGCTTTCATCCAGTTCGTCGGGCATCAGCTCAAGTTCGGTGGCCAGGGTTTCTTCGGTATCGCTGTGGATGGCCACTGTCTGCTTCTCGGCCAGGCTTTGCGCGATCTCATCGATACTGGCCGCCAGCGTCGCGCCCACACCTTCGATCAGGTGCTCACGGACTTCGGTGGGCAACTGGGTCTCGCGGTGCGCACCAAGCCCGGACAGATAACTGAGCAGGGTGTGCGACAGCACCAGAAAGCGAAAGCCCACGTCCGCTTCTTTACGGAAATGCCCTGGCTCCATGAGCATGTTGGCCAGGGTGGTGGACAGCGCCGCATCGGCATTGTGGGCGTTGCGTCGGGCGAGGCGATAAGCCAGGTCGTCGCTTTTGCCCTTGGCGTATTGCTGCATGATCTGGCGCAGATAAATGCTGTTGCAAGTCAGGGTGTTGGCCAGCACTTTGTTCAGGCGTCGGCCCTGCCAGTCCGGCAGGAACAGGAACACCGCGAGACCGGCAATCAGGCTGCCCAGCAACGTATCGAACAGGCGCGGCAGGAACAGCCCGTAGCCGTCGCCCACCTGATTGAAGCAGAACAGCACCATGATGGTGATGGCCGCCGTCGACAAGGTGTAGCGCGTGGTGCGGTTGACGAAGAAAACCACCCCGGCCAGCACGGCACACATCGATTGCAGAATCGGGCTGGTGACCAGATCGAACAATGCCCAGCCGATGGTCAGGCCGATGGCAGTGCCGATGATCCGCTGCCCCAGCTTGCGCCGGGTCGCGCCGTAGCTCGGCTGACAGACAAAAACCGTGGTCAGGATGATCCAGTAACCCTGCGACGGGTGAATCAAATGCACCATCGCGTAGCCGACCATCAACGCCAGTGGCAGGCGCAAGGCGTGGCGGAACAGCAGTGATGTCGGGGTCATCTGCAGGCGCAGACGGGTCCAGGCGTCCTTGAGGTTGCGTGGCGACCGGTCCAGCAACGAGCTGTCAGTTGCGTCGGCCACGGCATCAGGATTACTGGCATCACTGAGCAGACGATCCAGGGTTTCAAGGTTGTTCGCCAGTGCGCGCAACGAGCGCAGCAGGCCGCGCCAGGCCGGATTGCTCTGAATGCGCAAATGCTCCAGCGAGGCGCGCAAGTCTTCCATGGCATAGGCAAAGCTGTCGTTGTAGATGAACGGCTGACGCAGTTGGATCGACTCGGACAGCGCTATGCAGGCCGAGCCTTGTTGGCGCAACAGGCGCTGGCAACGGAACAGCACGTCGCTGTGGAAGAACGCGTCGGCCAGAGAGTTGTAAGGATAGTGCGATGAGCTGGCGCGCTCGTGGATGTCCTGAGCAATGAAGTACAGCTTCAGATAACGGCTGACTTTCGAGCCGGGACGACCGCTGCCGACCCGGTGCAGAATGATTTCCTTGGTAGCGTTCAGCGCGGCCACGACCCGACCGTTCTGCTGGGCCAGTTCCAGACGCCGGGCTTCGACATCCAGTTGGCGAATCGGCTCGAACAGGCTGGACTTGAGCTTCAGGTATTGGCCCAGCTCACGAAACAACCGTGCCAGCGCCTGTTGCACCGGCTGGTTCGAAAACAGCATCTGCCACAGCACCGACAGCAAGCCATACCAGGCCGCGCCCGCTACCAGCAGCATCGGTTCGTGCCAGAAGTCCAGCACCTCACCGCCGCGCTGATCGACGCCGATCATGGTGTACACCGAAAGAATCAGCGTGCCATAGGCAATAGCGCTGTAACGCTCGCCCAGCGCGCCGAGCATCGTCAGCGCGAAACTGGCCACCGCCAGCGATATGGCGAAAATCCATGGATAGGGAAACAGCAGCTCAACGGCCAGTGCTGCAACGCTGAAACACACCAGCGTTACCGCCAGAGCGTTCAGACGGCCTTGCCAGCTGTCGTCGGTCTCGGCCAGGGCGCAGGCGATAATCCCCAGGAACAACGGAATCAGCAGGCCCATTTCATTCTGATACCAGCACAGCGCCATGCTGCCGGTCAGGGCAATGAAGACCCGAACGCTGTAACTGAATTTATCCAGCGCCCACAGACGGCGGAAAGTATGACGAAGAGATTTCGAGGCCATAGAGGAGCTGTTTCACGATTGATCAATGCTGAGGTGGATATGTACAGGCATGAGCCGGGTCTGTACATCAGCTTGGTGAAATTTATTGTGTGTTGGCGCACTCCCCCACATCCAGTGGGACCGGCTTTAGCCGGGAAGGCTGCATTCCAATCGCTGAAGATGCATCGGATGTACTGGACTCTTCCCGGCTAAAGCCGGTCCCACAGGTGCAATCGGTTGCTAAACAAACTGCGCAGCCGCATACCCCGACGCCCAGGCCCACTGGAAGTTGAACCCGCCCAGATGCCCGCTGACGTCCAGCACTTCACCGACAAAATACAGCCCCGGTGATTTCAGCGATTCCATGGTCTTGGACGACACTTCCCGCGTATCGATGCCGCCCAGGGTGACCTCGGCGGTGCGATAGCCTTCAGTGCCTGCCGGTACAACCTGCCAGGAGCCGAGCTTCACCGCGATGTCAGCCAGTTCAGCATGGGTGTACTGCTTCATCGGCTTGGACACGAACCACTGCTCGGCAATCAGGTTGGCCATCTTCTTGGTGAAGATTTCCCCGAGCAGGGTTTTCAGTTCGCTGTTCGGCCGTTCGGCTTGCTGCTCGGTGAGCCAACTGGCGACGTCATGGTCGGGCAGCAGGTTGATTTCCACCGCATCGCCCGGGTGCCAGAACGAAGAAATCTGCAAAATCGCCGGGCCACTCAGGCCACGGTGAGTGAACAGGATGTTCTCGCGGAAACTCGTGTCGTTGCAGCTGACCAGACAATCCACCGACGTGCCGGACAGCTCGGTGCACAACTCTTTGAGCTGATCAGTGATGGTGAACGGCACCAGCCCGGCGCGGGTTGGCAGCAGTGTGTGGCCGAACTGCTTGCCCACCTGATAACCAAAGCCGGTCGCGCCCAGTGTTGGAATCGACAGGCCGCCAGTGGCGATCACCAGAGATTCACAGTTGATAGCGCCCAGTGTCGTGGCCAGCGTGTAGCCGGTCTCGGTTTTCTCGATCTGCTGTACGGAGGTGTCCATGTGCAGGCTGGCACCGGCTTGCTTGCATTCGTCCAGGAGCATTTCGAGGATGTCGCTGGACTTGTTATCGCAGAACAACTGGCCGAGTTTTTTCTCGTGATAGGGCACGCCGTGCTTGCCCACCATTTCGATGAAGTCCCACTGGGTATAGCGCGCCAGAGCCGATTTGCAGAAATGCGAATTCTGCGACAGGAAATTGCTCGGCTCGGTGTACATGTTGGTGAAATTGCAGCGCCCACCGCCAGACATGAGGATCTTCTTGCCGGGCTTGTTGGCGTGATCGATCAGCATCACCTTGCGCCCCCGAGCAGCGGCGGTCAGCGCGCACATCAAACCTGCGGCGCCAGCGCCAATGATCACAACGTCAGTAACGGGCAAAGCGATTTCCTCGGGGTGTGAGAGTGTTTCACCTGTAGGAGCTGCCGCAGGCTGCGAACAAATGTCAGATCACCATGGTGTTCCAGATTGTTCGCAGCCTGCGGCAGCTCCTACAGGGAAAAATTACAGAATACGGACGCGCAGCGATTTGCCTTTGATCTTGCCGTTGTTCAGACGCTCCAGCGCCTGTTTGGCGACGCCGCGTTCAACAGCCACGTAGGCCTGGAAGTCGAAGATCGCGATCTTGCCCACCTGAGCGCCCGGGATGCCAGCTTCGCCGGTGAGTGCGCCGAGGATGTCGCCTGGACGCAGCTTGTCTTTGCGGCCCGAGCCGATGCACAGGGTGCTCATGGTCGGGATCAGCTGCGAACCACCGGCGTTTTTCAGGCTGTCCAGTTGTTCCCAGCGCAGGGAGGCTTTCTGGATTTCTTCAATGGCGCGAGCGCGTTGGCTTTCCGATGGGGCAACGAGGCTGACTGCGATGCCTTTCTCGCCCGCGCGACCGGTACGGCCGACGCGGTGAATGTGCATCTCGGAATCACGGGCCAGCTCGACGTTGATCACCATGTCCAGCGCATCGATGTCCAGACCACGAGCCGCAACGTCAGTGGCAACCAGTACCGACGTACTGCGGTTGGCGAACATCGCCAGGACCTGATCGCGATCACGCTGTTCCAGATCGCCATGCAGGCCGACGGCGGAAATGCCCTTGGCGGTCAGGTGATCCACCACTTCCTGGCATTGCTGCTTGGTGAAGCAGAACGCGACGCAGGACTGCGGACGGAAATGACCGAGGACTTTCACGACGGCGTCGAGGCGGTCTTCCGGGGAGATTTCGTAGAAAATCTGCTCGATCTGGCTGTCAGCGTGCAGTGCTTCGACCTTGACGGTCTGCGGGTCGCGCATGAACTTGGACGACAGCTGCTTGATGCCTACCGGGTAAGTGGCAGAGAACAGCAGGGTCTGACGCTTTTTCGGGGTCTGCTCGATGATGTCGGCGATGGCGTCGTAGAAGCCCATGTCCAGCATGCGGTCGGCTTCGTCGAGGATCAGCGTGTTCAGGCCATCCAGCACCAGCGAACCTTTGCGCAAATGCTGCTGAATGCGCCCTGGAGTGCCGACGATGATGTGCGCGCCGTGCTCCAGCGAGCCGATCTGCGGGCCAAACGGCACGCCGCCGGTCAGGGTCAGCACCTTGATGTTGTCTTCGGAGCGGGCCAGACGACGAATTTCTTTCGCCACCTGGTCAGCCAGCTCGCGGGTCGGACACAGGACCAGTGCCTGGCAGCCGAAGTAGCGCGGATTGATCGGATTCAGCAGGCCGATGCCGAAGGCGGCGGTCTTGCCGCTGCCGGTCTTGGCCTGGGCGATCAGGTCCATGCCCTTGAGAATCACCGGCAGGCTCTGCGCCTGAATCGGCGTCATCTCGGCATAACCAAGGGACTCCAGGTTACCCAGCATGGCGGCAGACAGGGGCAAAGTATTGAAAGCGGTGTTAGTCACGACAGTGGACCTGCAAAACAAAATGTCGCGCAGTGTATCAGGTCACGAGGCTATCAGGCTCGCTCCCGCTGGGTGGCAGTTGGGCTGAGCCTATGGGTGATCACTTGTGGGACCGGCTTTAGCCGGGAAGGCGGTATTCCTGACGATACAGATGCATCGAATGTACCGGCCTCTTCCCGGCTAAAGCCGGTCCCACAAAGGCGGTGCTACGCGGCTTTGGTTTTTGCTTCACGCGACGGCAACTGCAGGAAGATCCCCGCTGCCAGCATCGCCATGACGCCCACGGTCAGGAAGGTCAGCTGGAAGGCACCCAGCAGGCTGCTCACTTCGCCGGTCGAGACTTGCTCGGTAAAGCCGCCCAGCAACGCTGCCGCGCAGGCCACGCCGAAGCTCAGGGACAACTGCGCCACCACCGACAACAGGCTGTTGCCGCTGGCGGCGCTGGCGTCGTCGAGGTCGATCAGGGTTACGGTATTCATGGCCGTGAATTGCAGGGAGTTGACCGCGCCCAGCAACCCAAGGTGTACCAGCAACATCCAGTACGGCGTTTGTGCGTCAATCAGCGCAATGCTCGATAGCAGGATGCCGAGCATCAACGTGTTGCCGGTCAGGATGATCCGGTAGCCCAGACGCTCGATCAGCCAGCGCGCCACCGACTTGGCGAACATCGCCGCTGCAGCCAGAGGCAACATGCTCATCCCTGCCTGGGACGGCGAGTAACCCAGTGCCACTTGCAGCAGCAGTGGCATCAGAAACGGCAGGGCACCGCTGCCCAGACGGGCGAACAGGTTGCCCAGGATGCCCACGGCGAAGGTGCGAGTGCGAAACAGCGAAGGCGCAAACAGCGGCGCATCGACATGCCCGGCCCGCAGCCAATACGCCGCCAGGCAGCCGAAACCAGCGAACAGCAACAACACCACCCGCAAGTGCGGCAAATGCAATTCGCCCAGGCCTTCCAGTGCAATAGTGATCAGCACCATGGCCGCACCGAAAAGGGCGAAGCCGACGCCGTCGAAACGGGTCCGGCCGCCGCTGGGCAGGTTGGGAATGAAGTGATGCACCGCCCAGCAACCGATAATGCCCACCGGAATGTTGATCAGAAAGATCCAGTGCCAGCTCAGGTACTCCACCATCCAGCCGCCCATGGTCGGGCCCATCAGCGGACCGAGCAGGCCGGGCAGGGTGATGAAGCTCATGATCCGCACCAGCTCCGAACGCGGATAGGCTCGCAGCACGATCAGCCTGCCAATGGGCAGCATCAACGAGCCGCCTAGACCTTGAACGATTCGCGCACCGACCAGCATGCCCAGTGAGTTGGAGATTGCGCAAAGCAGCGAGCCGAAGCTGAACAGCAGGATGGCGCTGAAGAAAATCTGTTTGATGCCAAACCGGTCCGCAATCCAGCCCGAAGCCGGGATCAGCAGGGCGATGGTCAGCATGTAGGCGATGACCACCGACTGCATGCGCAGCGGATCTTCAGCCAGGGACCGCGCCATTGAAGGCAGCGCGGTATTGAGAATCGTGCCGTCCAGGCTCTGCATGAAGAACGCAATCGCCACAACCCAGGGCAACCAGCGAAGGGTTTTTTCATCCAGAAGCGGGGTGGTGGTCGGCATGGGGGTCCTTATGTGTCTATCTCTGTTGGAGCGAGGCTTGCCCGCGAACGAGCGCGAAGCGGTCGCTGAATGCTCGACCTGGAAACACCTGAATGAACTGCAATACAGGTCTTGCGACCGCTTCGCGCTCGTTCGCGGGCAAGCCTCGCTCCAACGGTCTCGTTTAAAGCGTCAGGGTCAATTTGCTGATCAGCGCCCCCGGCAACTGGCTGGAAGCGGTCTGGCGCTGACTATAGGTACTTGTGGAGAGGATCAGTTCCCGGTCGGTGGTCAATTCTTCCAGCGAGCTACCTAACAGGCTGTAGACGCTGTCATCGAAACGCATGGTGCTTACCGGAGCCTGGATCTTCCCGTCTTCGACCCAGAACGTCGCGAAACGGGTCATGCCGGTCAGGCGCGCAGCGGGTTGATCGGAGTAGTTGAGGTACCAGAGGTTGCCGATGTACAGGCCAGTACCGAGCTTTTGCAGAATCTGCTCCAGCGCCAGGCTACCTGCCGCCATACTCAGCGAACTCGGTGACTCCCAGGGTTCTGCTCCATTGGCCTGCAAGCCGTATTCTGCCGCACTGGCCGAACCGACCAATTGCTCGCGGCCTTTGCCATTGGCGATCAACGCCAAATCCCGACGTGGATAACCTTCGCCGGAAAACGCCGGCGACAACGAACCGCTTACCTGCTCATCGATACTCACCAGCGGGCTGAGCTGTGCATCGCCGCTGTAAAGCCGCTGCAATGGGCTGGTCTTGGTCGCCAGCGATTGCGCCGAGAAGCCACCCCAACTCAGCATGCCGATGATTTCGTCCATGGCCGCCGGAGCCAGATAGGCCCGGTATTGGCCGGGGCCGAGGGTTTTAAGCGGCTTGCCGAGAAACTCCAGTTGCTCACGCGCCAGACCAAAACGCTGGGCGAAAGCGATGTCGCTCCATTCATGCCCGGCATAGTTGGCTTTCACCGCCTGACCGTTTTCGTGGAACAGGCTCCAGTCGAAATTGAAGCTGTTGGCCTGATGCCAGCCCAACGCGCCCCATGAACTGGCAAAGCCGCGATACAACGGCCCCGCCGCATAGAAACCCACCAGATCCAGCCCTTGCGCAAGGCGTGCGATTTGCTCGACCACATGTTCGCTGTCAGGCAATGGCAAGTCTTGAACATTTGTGTTCTGCCAGGCCTCGGTGTTGGGCTTCAGGTACGGGTCTTTCGCCAGTAGCGTCAGGGTTGCCCGCAACTGCTGCAAAGCATCGGCCAGACGCTGGGCGTCCACTTCGCCGTCGCCGCACAGGGTCAGCTGCAAATCTGCATGACGTTCGTCGTCGATCAGTTTGAGGGTCACACTGGCCTGCTGCACGTGGCCGACCTGGCGCACCTTGGCGTGGTTGAAGCGAATGAAGTCAGACTCTTCGGCGTTGTAGGCCAGTGTGAAGTGTTCTTGCTCGGCGATCGTTGCCTTGAGCGTCTGCACCAGTGCCTGAAATTGCTGTTGATGCGACATCAGGCATCCCCTCCGAATACATCGACTTGCTTGAAAACGCAGGCAGGCGAGGCGTGGCCCACGCGTATGACCTGGTTGGGTTCGCCTTTACCACAGTTGGGTGTGCCGAGCACTTTGAAGGTACTGGCGTCGCCCACGGCGCTGAGGTTTTTCCAGAACTGCGCGGAAATCGCCCGGTAGTTGGGGTTCTTCACCACGCCCTTGAGTTCGCCGTTCTCGATCAACTGGCCCCACTCGCAACCGAACTGGAACTTGTTGCGCGCGTCGTCGATGGACCACGAGCGGTTGGTCGACATCAGCACGCCGTGTTCGATACCGCCGATCAACTGCTCAAGGGACTTATCCCCAGGCTCGATGTTGAGGTTGGCCATGCGGTCGATGGGCGGACGGTTCCAGTTGCAGGCGCGGCTGTTGGCGACGCCGGGCATGTCGGCGCGGAATTGCGACAGCGCACCACCCAGCGGACGCTCCAGCAAGCCGTTGCGAATCAGGAATTGCTTGCTGGCTGCGGTGCCATCGTCGTCGTGGCTATAGCTGGCCAGTTGCTCGGGGATTTCCGGGTCGAAGGTCACGTTCAGCAACTCGGAGCCGTATTGCAGATGGCCGAAGTCGCTGGCTTTGACGAAGCTGGTGCCCGCGTAGTTGCGCTCGTCACCGAGGATGCGATCCAGCTCCAGCGGGTGGCCGATGGATTCGTGGATCTGCAGGATCATCTGGTCCGGCATCAACAGCAGATCGCGTGGGCCGTTCGGGGTGTTGGGGGCCATGATCAGTTGCAGAGCCTGATCGGCCACCTGAGCGGCGGCACCCACCAACCCGCAATTGCTGATGACTTCCGCGCCGCCTTGCTGGCCGAAATTGTCACGGCCCAGGCTGCGGGTCTGGCTGTCGCTGCCGTCGAACGCGGTGACGGTCATGCCCGGATAGACAAAACGCTGGGCTCGACGGAGCTGCGCGCCCGCGTTGTTCAGGTAGATCTGCTCGACGTTCTCCAGGCCCAGGCTGACTTGCCAGTTCACCAATCGCTCGTCTTTGGGGACAGCGTTGGATTCGTTCATCAGCAATGCGATGCAGTCGGCAAGCGGCGCAAAGGCGTCGTTGAGATGAGGCGACAGGTAATCGGCGCGCGCGGTTGCCACGGGCTGATCGCTTAGATCGAGCAGCGCATGGGGCGCCAGGCGTGAGGCGTGTTGTTCGGCTTGTTTCAGAGCCGCTTGCAGGCCGCGTTGCGATAAGTCTTGGGTAGCCGCGTAGGCTTCCACGCCATTGAGGCGCACGGTCAGCATCGCGCCTTCGTCGCTGCTCAAATGCGGCGGCTCGGCGACGTTCTTGCGCACGCACAAGTGCTGGCTGGTCTGACGGACATAACGCAGAGAAAAGAACTGGGCGCGGCTCTGCAGGGCGGCAAACCGCTGAGAGAGCAGAGCGGAGAGATCGAACATGCAGGGACGTTCCTTGTTTGGAGTGACGCGATACCTGTAGGAGCTGCCGCAGGCTGCGAACGGCTGCAAAGCAGCCGCAGAGTTCAAGGTACATGAAGGTCGTTCCGACCTTATCGCAGCCTTCGGCAGCTCCTACAGGGGTAACGGATGCTCAGGCTTACAACGGGCAACCCTTGGCACGCAGGATGGCGTCGAAACGATCCGGGTCCAGGGTGCCGGCTTCGATGGCCGCCAGGGTGGCTTTTTCACGGGCCAGCAAATCCTGGCAGCGCACCAGCAATTCAGGTAGCTCGGCACGGGCTGCGGCAACTACACCGTCGCCATCGCCGATCATCAGGTCGCCGGGCATTACCAACATGCCTGCGCAGGAAATCGGTACGTTGATTTCGCCGCCGCCGTCAGTGCTCGGGCCGCGATGGACGCCGCCGATGGCATAGGCCGGAAGTTCGCCGGTCTGCCATTCGTCCAGGTCACGCAGTGCGCCGTTGATCACGACGCCGACGATGCCAGCCTTGAGGGCCATGGCACGCATGATGCCACCGAACACGGCGCGGGTCAGATCGGCGCTGCCGTCGATGACCAGCACGTCGCCGGGGCGGGCCATCTGCATCGCCTTGAGGATCATCAGGTTGTCGCCGGGACGCACGCGCACAGTCAGCGCGCTGCCGAGCATCGGTGCATTGCCGTGGAAAGCTTTAAGGCCCAGACCACCGACGTTACGGCCCAGGCAGTCACTGACGGCCGCCGCAGGAATCTTGCTGAAAGCGGTCAGCCACTTCGGGTCCAGTGGCTCGGCGTTAGGGTTGATCAAGTATCCGGTGGGCCATTTGCTCGAAGAAACTACATCAAACATGTGTAAGCCTCGTGGCCAGTCATTGCCGGCTTGTCGACTGAAGCGGGGAGATTTAGCGTTAGATTAGGCCTGTGGCCGTGTCGGTAGCAAGTGTGGCGGGTGATGCACAGACCTGTAGGAGCTGCCGCAGGCTGCGAAGCGGTTTAATGGCCAATCCGGAATAGGTGTGGCCCAACCATTCGCAGCCTGCGGCAGCTCCTACAGGGTATTGCGGTATCAGTGAGCCGTACGGCTCACTTCCCGTACCGGCTTGCCACGCACTGGCTTGCCAGCAGCCACGAAGTAGTCAGCATTGCTACGCGGCAACGGCGCACGGCCGCGGATTTTGTCGGCGATTTTCTCGGCGATCATGATCGTTGGCGCGTTCAGGTTGCCGGTGGTGATCAGCGGCATGATCGACGCATCCACGACCCGCAGACCCTGCATGCCATGCACACGACCTTCGCCATCGACCACGGCCATTTCGTCGGTGCCCATCTTGCACGAGCATGACGGGTGATACGCCGTCTCGGCATGTTCACGAATGAAAGTGTCGAGATCTTCATCAGACTGCACTTCGATGCCAGGGCTGATTTCTCGGCCACGGTATTGATCAAGCGCCGGCTGCTGCATGATTTCCCGGGTCAGGCGGATGCCGTCGCGGAATTCCTGCCAGTCCTGCTCGCTGGACATGTAGTTGAACAGGATGCTCGGGTAGTCACGCGGGTTCTTGGATTTCACCTGAACCCGGCCACGACTCGGCGAACGCATCGACCCGACGTGCGCCTGGAAACCGTGCTCCTGCACGCCCTTGGTGCCGTTGTAGTTAATCGCCACCGGCAGGAAGTGGTACTGAATATTCGGCCATTCGAACTCTTCACGGGAGCGAATGAACCCCCCCGCTTCGAACTGGTTGCTGGCGCCGATGCCGGTACCGAGGAACATCCATTCCGCGCCGATGGCGGGCTGGTTCCACCACAGCAGGGACGGATACAGCGACACCGGTTTGGTGCAGGAATATTGCAGGTACATCTCCAGGTGATCCTGAAGATTCTGGCCAACGCCAGGCAGGTCATGCACCACGGGGATGTCCAGCGCATTCAGGACTTCAGCCGGGCCGACGCCCGAGCGCTGCAGGATCTGCGGCGAAGCAATCGCACCGCCACAGAGCAAGACTTCCTTGCGAGCGCGGGCTTCGATGCGGGTGTCGTTGTCGCCGACCAGGTACGCAACGCCTACAGCCTTCTTGCCGTCGAACAGAATCCGGTCGGTCAGGGCGTGGGTGACGATGGTCAGGGTCGAGCGCTTCTTGGCTTCGTCCAGATAACCGCGGGCGGTGCTGGCGCGGCGGCCTTTGGGCGTCACGGTGCGGTCCATCGGGCCGAAACCTTCCTGCTGATAACCGTTGAGGTCATCGGTGCGCGGATAACCGGCTTGCACGCCCGCTTCGACCATGGCGTTGAACAGCGGGTTGTTACCGGCTTTAGGCGTGGTCACACTGACCGGACCGTCGCCGCCGTGATAGTCGTTGGCGCCGATGTCACGGGTTTCCGCTTTGCGGAAATACGGCAGGCAATCGGCGTAGGTCCAGTCTTCCAGCCCCGGATTTTTCGCCCAGCCGTCGTAGTCCATGGCGTTGCCACGGATGTAGCACATGCCATTGATCAGCGAAGAACCGCCAAGACCTTTGCCGCGGCCGCATTCCATCCGGCGATTGCCCATGTGCGGCTCTGGATCGGTTTCGTAGGCCCAGTTGTAGCGACGGCCTTGCAGCGGGAATGCCAGTGCAGCGGGCATTTGTGTACGGAAATCCAGACGATAGTCCGGGCCGCCTGCTTCAAGCAGCAGAACGGTGACGCCTGCGTCCTCGGTGAGACGGGCTGCCAGAGTGTTACCGGCCGAGCCGGCCCCCACAATTATGTAGTCGTATTCCTGGGACATTACTGCACCCTCTTTGAAAGTAGTCGGGGAGGGGGAATGACGTGATCATTCGACCCCTTGCACCCCATGCAAGTGCGCTAGTGCGTTCGAAAACGTGGGACCGGCTTTAGCCGGGAAGGCTGCATTCCTGACAACAGAGCTGCATTGGATGTAAGGGCCTCTTCCCGGCTGAAGCCGGTCCCACTACGCTGACTAGAAAACGGAGGCGTATTCACCAAGTTCAACCTGAACAGACTTGATCCTTGTGTACTGCGCCAAAGAGCTGATGCCGTTTTCGCGGCCCACGCCCGATTGCTTGTAACCACCGACCGGCATTTCTGCCGCCGATTCGCCCCAGGCGTTGATCCAGCAGATGCCGGCTTCAAGCTGGTGAATCACGCGGTGGGCGCGGTTCAGGTCTTTGGTGACGATGCCGGCCGCCAGACCGAATTCGGTGTCGTTGGCGCGGCGGATGACTTCTTCTTCGGTGTCGTAGCCGAGGATGCTCATCACCGGGCCGAAGATTTCTTCGCGGACGATTTTCATCTCGTCGTGGCAGTCGGTGAAAACTGTTGGGGCCACGAACGCGCCTTTGGCGAATTCGCCTTCGGTCAAACGCTCGCCACCGATCAGCAGGCGTGCGCCTTGCTCTTTGCCGGAGGCGATGTAGCCCAGCACGTTTTCCATGTGGGCGAAGCTGACCAGCGGGCCGAAGTTGACGTTTTCGTCTTCCGGGTTGCCGACGCGAATACGCTTCACGCGTTCGACGATCTTGGCTTCGAACGCGGCTTTCAGCGCATTGGGTACGAACACCCGAGTGCCGTTGGTGCAGACCTGACCGGAACTGTAGAAGTTGGCCATCATCGCGATGTCGGCGGCGCGATCCAGGTCGGCGTCGTCGAAGATGATCAGCGGCGACTTGCCGCCCAGCTCCATGGTCACTTCCTTGAGGGAAGAGCCCGAAGCGCTGGCCATGACTTTCTTGCCGGTTTGAACGCCGCCAGTGAACGAGATTTTCTCGATACGCGGGTGCTCGGTGAGCCAGCTGCCGACTTCTGCGCCGGTGCCGGGCAGGACGTTGAAGACACCATCCGGAACGCCCGCTTCGGTGTAGATTTCTGCCAGCTTCAAGGTCGTCAGCGAAGTGACTTCGCTCGGCTTGAAGATCATCGCGTTACCGGCCGCCAGGGCTGGCGCGGATTTCCACAGGGCGATCTGGATCGGGTAGTTCCACGCGCCAATACCGGCAACGACGCCCAAAGGCTCGCGGCGGGTGTAGACGAAAGAAGAGGTGCGCAGCGGGATCTGTTCGCCTTCGATGGCGGGCACCAGGCCTGCGTAGTATTCCAGCACGTCGGCGCCGGTGACGATGTCGACGTATTTGGTTTCGGAGAAGGCTTTGCCGGTGTCCAGAGTTTCCAGTGCGGCCAGTTCATCGTTGCGTTCACGCAGGATGTCCACGGCGCGACGCAGGATGCGCGAACGCTGCATGGCAGTCATGGCGGCCCAGATTTTCTGGCCTTTTTCGGCGCTGACTACTGCACGTTCAACGTCCTCTTTGGAAGCGCGTTGCACTTGCGCCAGCACTTCACCGTTGGCCGGGTTGATGGCGTCGAAGGTCGCATTGCTGGTGGCGTCGACGTAACCGCCGTCGATGTAGAGTTTTTGCTGTTCGAAACGGGCCATAAAGTCCTCGCAATTCTTAAGGGGCTGGCGATGACTCGCGTCAGGTTGCCGTGACAAATTGGGCAACGCCGCGATGCAGTCGTTCGGTGCTGGGCTCATCAAAGTGAAACGTTTCAGCTCACCGCTTTCGCCAGTTGGAAGTCCATGTATTCGTAAGCGATCTGTTGCGCCTGCTCGGTGTCGAAGGCATCGCCTGACAGAGCGCCGCGCAACCACAGACCATCGATCAGTGCCGCCAGGCCGCGAGCCGCGCTACGCGCTTGCTCCAGTGGCAATACACGGCGGAACTGACAGCACAGGTTTGAATACAGGCGGTGATCGTTGATCCGCTGCAACCTGTGCAAAGACGGCTGGTGCATGCTGGTGGCCCAGAAGGCCAGCCAGGTTTTCATCGCCGGGCCATTGACCTGGCTGGCGTCGAAGTTGCCCTCGATGATCACTTGCAGATGCGCCCGTGGGCTGTCATCAGTGAGGGCTTGACGACGTTCGCTGACGTTGTCGATCAAGGCATTCATCAGGTGGCGCATGGTGGCCGCGATCAGGCCGTTCTTGTCCTGAAAGTAGTGGCTGATGATGCCGTTGGAAACACCTGCCAGACGAGCAATCAGCGCAATGCTGGCCTCGCCCATGCCGACTTGATCCACCGCAGTTAGCGTGGCGTGGATCAACTGTTGACGGCGGATGGGTTGCATACCGACCTTGGGCATTGGCTCAAATCTCCTGGTTCGCCGGACTGATGCACTGCCCGGAAGGGCTCCGCCACCTTAAAGGTTTTTGATTGAACGTTCAATCAATAAAAAGCTAGAGGCAAGCTTCAAGCCCCAAGCTTCAAGCTGACCGGGATGCCAGTGCTTGCAGCTTGAGGCTTGTAGCCTGTAGCTGCTTCTCTATCCCAGATTCTTGCCGAGCAGCGCGTGATACAACTCACTATCCCCAAGAATCCCCACCACCTGGTTGCCATCCTGCAGCACCAGTTTGTTGCCGGTCTGGTAGCGGATTTGCAGGGCGTCGCGCATGCCGATGTTGGAATGCACCAGGGTTGGCTTGCGATCCAGGCTGTCCATCGGTTGGCCCGGCGTCCAGTTCTGCAGGTCCAGCTGACCCGCGCCCTGGCGTGCGCCTTTGATGGTGTTGCCTTCGGCCAGCTCCAGCCAGGAATCCACGCTTGGGTCCAGACACACCGAGCCGTTGACGCGGGTGCAGTTGTCCAGCGTGCGCATCAGGCTTCGGCCGCATAGAACGTTGAGCGGGTTGGTGTGGGCAACGAAAGTCCGCACGTACTCGTCGGCAGGGTTGAGCACGATTTGCTCAGGCACGCTGTACTGCACGATGCGGCCGTCTTTCATGATCGCGATACGGCTGCCGAGCTTGAGGGCTTCGTCCAGGTCGTGGCTCACGAAAACGATGGTCTTGCTCAGCTTGCTTTGCAGTTCCAGCAGCTCGTCCTGCAAGCCCTGGCGAATCAATGGGTCCAAAGCGGAGAAGGGTTCATCCATCAACAGAATGTCGGCATCCATCGCCAGCGCACGGGCCAGGCCGACGCGCTGCTGCATGCCGCCGGACAGCTCGTCAGGCTTCTTGTTGCGCCATTGAGTCAGGCCCACCAGCTCCAGTTTTTCATCCACCAGCTTGCGGCGTTCTTTTTCCGGACGGCCCTGCATTTCCAGACCGAAGCTGATGTTCTCGCGCACCGTCAGCCAGGGCATCAGGGCGAACTTCTGGAACACCATGGCGATGCGTTTGGTGCGCATCAGTTTCAGTTCGGCGGGGGTGCAGTTGGCGATGTTGATCTGCGAGCCTTCGTGCTCCACGTACAGAGCACCACGGCTCACGGTATTGAGGCCGTTGATGCAGCGCAGCAGGCTGGATTTGCCCGAACCGGACAGGCCCATCAGTACGCAGATTTCGCCTTTCTCAACAGTCAGGGATGCTTTCTCGACACCAACAATCTGGCCGGTTTTTTTCAGGATCTGGTCGCGGGTCATGCCCTCGTCGAGCAGCTTGAGCGCTTCGCGGGGGTCTTTGGAGAAGATAACGTCGACGTTATCGAACTTGATAATGCTCATGCGTCAGCCCTCACTTTAGCTTCGGGTTGTTTGCAGATGCGGTCGAGCATGATGGCCAGCAATACAATCGCCAGGCCCGCTTCGAAGCCCAGTGCGATGTCGGCGGTATTGAGTGCGTTGACCACCGGTTTGCCCAGGCCATCGGCGCCCACCAGTGCCGCGATCACCACCATCGATAGCGACAGCATGATGCACTGGGTGATACCGGCGGCAATGCTTGGCATGGCGTAGGGCAGTTCAATGCGGGTCAGCAGTTGGCTGCGCGAAGAGCCAAAGGCTTTACCGGCATCCAGCAATTCATGGGGCACATCGCGGATACCCAGATACGTCAGACGGATCGGCGCGGCGATGGCGAACACTACGGTGGAAATCAGACCTGGCACCACGCCCAGACCGAACAGGGTCAGAGTCGGGATAAGGTAAACGAAGGTTGGCACCGTCTGCATCAAGTCCAGAACCGGCCGCATGATGGTGTAGAACATCGGCTTGTGCGCAGCAATGATGCCCAGCGGCACGCCGATCAATACACAGACGAAGGTGGCGAACAGCACCTGCGCCAGGGTTTCCATGGTCTGTTCCCAGTACCCCAGATTGAGGATCAGCAGGAACGACAGAATCACGAAAACCGTCAGGCCCCACTTGCGCTGAATGAAGTGGGCGAGAACGGCGATCAGGCCGATCAGGACGAAAGGGTTGAACCAGGTCAGCGAAAACGTGAGGCCATGGATCATCGTTTCCAGCGTTGAAGCGATCGCGTCGAAAGTACTGGCGCCGTGTTGGGTCAGCCAGTCGACGAAGGCCGCGATGTATTCGCCAAGAGGGATTTTATGATCAGTCAGCATGGTATCGATTTTCCGCTTACGGTAGGAAAGGGGGACAACAGGCGAGCGAACCCGCCTGCCTGTCGGATTACTTCGTGAGCTGGGCTTTGGCGGCCTCCAGGCCTGGTTTACCGTCCACTGTTGTTACGCCGGCCAACCAGGTGTCGAGCACCTGCGGGTTGGCTTTGAGCCACGCCTTGGCGGCGACGTCAGGCTTTTGCTTGTCGTCCAGAACCTTGCCCATCAGGGTGCTTTCCATCGGCAGGGTGAACGACAGGTTTTTCAGCAATTGACCCACGTTGCTGCACTCTTGAGCGTAGCCCTTGCGGGTGTTGGTGAAGATGGTCGCCTGGCCGAAGTTCGGGCCGAAGAACTCGTCGCCACCGGTCAGGTATTTCATCTTGAAACGGGTGTTCATCGGATGCGGTTCCCAGCCCAGGAATACCACATCGGTGTTACGACGCGAGGCGCGATCAACCTGCGAAAGCATGCCCGCTTCGCTGGATTCAACCACTTTGAAACCGGCGTCTTTCAGGCCGAAAGCATTCTTGTCGATCATGCTCTGGATCAGGCGGTTGCCGTCGTTGCCGGGCTCGATGCCATAGATCTTGCCGTCCAGCTCTTTCTTGAACTTGGCAATGTCGGAGAAATCTTTCAGGCCCTTGTTATACAGCGCTTCTGGCACCGCCAGGGTGTACTTGGCGTTCTCCAGGTTGGCGCGTACGGTTTCCACGGTGCCGGCATCGCGATACGGCTTGATGTCGTTTTCCATGGTCGGCATCCAGTTGCCGAGGAACACGTCCATGTTCTTGCCGTCAGCCAGGGACTTGTAGGTCACAGGTACGGAAATCATCGTGGTCTTGGTTTTGTAACCCAGGGACTCCAGCACTGCGCTGGTCACTGCTGTGGTGACGGTGATGTCAGTCCAGCCGACATCGGAAAAATTGACCGTACTGCACTGTGCGGGCTCGGCCGCCTGGGCCAGCGCCGGTATGCCTAACGCGACAGCCAGTAGCAGCGATTTAGAACCTTTCATCAAGAGCACTCCCTTTGGATTTTCTTCTCGTCATCAGCTAAACGAGCCAATGCGGTTTGTGTTTTTTTCGGCTGTAGTACAAAGCGTTTGATCAAGGCTCTTTCACTGCGGCTGGCGATTGAGTCGATACCGATCATGTAACAGCAAAAATCAAACGCCTACAGGGGGGGTCGTAACCAGTACATAGGGGGTCGTATCCAGTGCCGGTGACGTCGTTTACAGCTTTTTTCCATGCCGCAAGGGCACTTTTGCTGTGTAAAAGCGTCGAAAACCGGCGCGCGACAACCCTTTGACTGGTGGGCGGCGTTGGTGGGCATGAGTGAGTCGGTGTGGGATGCGGCAACCTCTGGCAATAGCCCGATGATGCAGCGTTTGCGGTGGTTGCAGCTTCAGCGTAGCAGTTGGATCAAGACCCGCTGACCCGCTCAGCACCTCTGCCCCGGTGGTTTTGGAGGGTTATTTGGGCGGGATGTTCCCTTGGCTCTCCTGTATGCATTCTTGTAGGAGCTGCCGAAGGCTGCGAAAGCGGTGTGTCAGGAGAACTATTTCGCAGCCTTCGGCAGCTCCTACAGTGTAAGCATGGGAGCACTGCTCACTTATCGATCACCCACCTCATCACCCGCCACCTTTTGGCGCGAAAGCCAATGAACATGGCGCAATGCTACGTCCATGGAGTGTGGTGGCACACCGCTCCGTGCTTTGAGTGACACTGTCGCGCGACGGCCGGTTTCTCCCTGACACAAGTGCTACCGAAGTGCTCATCCATCCCTTGCCATGTGGCTCGCATCCCTCGCCTACGTCGCAAATCGACAACCCGCGTCGCTGCTGAATAGACACATCACGACGTCGTTTTCAGGGGTTATTGAATGGCCATTCAAGTTTAGGCATGGCATTTGCGTAGTCATCACAAAGCCCTGCTTCGCATAGGGCAATAAAAAGAGCCTCCGCCTGAGGCCTCCAACCGCTTTGTGTGAGGAGACACTGTGATGAATTCGTTCAACTCCGGGGCCCAACCCCAGAATCGCGCACCACAATCCATCGGTTTTCTGCTGCTGGATAACTTCACTCTGATCTCCCTCGCGTCAGCGGTTGAACCTCTGCGAATGGCTAACCAGTTGTCCGGTCGCGAGTTGTATCGCTGGACCACATTGAGCGTCGATGGCGGCCAGGTCTGGGCCAGCGATGGTCTGCAGATCACCCCCGACGCCGCGATGCAAAAGGCGCCGCCGATGGACACAATCATTGTCTGCGGCGGCGTGGGCATTCAGCGCACCGTGACCCGCGAACACGTCAGTTGGCTGCAGAGCCAGGCGCGTCAGTCCAAACGTCTGGGCGCGGTGTGCACCGGCAGTTGGGCGCTGGCCTGTGCCGGTCTGCTCGATGGCTTTGATTGCAGCGTGCACTGGGAATGTCTGGCCTCGATGCAAGAGGCTTTCCCTCGCGTGGCCATGAGCACTCGCTTGTTTACCCTGGACCGTAACCGCTTCACCAGCTCCGGTGGCACCGCGCCTCTGGACATGATGCTGCACCTGATCAGTCGCGATCATGGCCGCGAATTGTCGGCCGCGATTTCCGAGATGTTCGTCTACGAGCGCATTCGTAATGAACAGGATCACCAACGCGTGCCGCTCAAGCACATGCTGGGCACCAATCAGCCGAAGCTGCAGGAAATCGTCGCGCTGATGGAAGCCAATCTGGAAGAGCCGATTGACCTGGATGAGCTGGCGGTTTACGTCGCAGTTTCCCGGCGTCAGCTGGAGCGCTTGTTCCAGAAATACCTGCACTGCTCGCCGTCGCGCTACTACCTCAAGTTGCGCCTGATCCGCGCTCGGCAATTGCTCAAGCAAACGCCGATGTCGATTATCGAAGTCGCCTCGGTTTGCGGGTTTGTTTCCACGCCACACTTTTCCAAGTGCTACCGCGAATACTTCGGCATCCCGCCGCGCGACGAACGCGTAGGCTCCAACACCACCCAGCAAGTCGCCATGATGCCGATTCCGCAAGCCATGGTGCTGGCGCCACTCTCCGGCCCGCTGTCCGCGTTGAGCCAGGCGCGTAACGAGTCGACGTTTGCGAGTGTCAGGTTGTAACGCCAGATTCGAGAGCGCACACAACCTTAGTGGGACCGGCTTCAGCCGGGAAGGGGCCGGTGTGAGCGCCATCACTTCTTCGGTGTGCGCGCTGTGTTTTCAGTGGGACCGGCTTCAGCCGGGAAGGGGCCGGTGTGAGCTCAATCAATCCTGCGGTGTACCACCTGACGCCTTCCCGGCTAAAGCCGGTCCCACTAAGAGCGCGCGGTGTTTTCAGTGGGACCGGCTTCAGCCGGGAAGGGGCCGGTATGAGCGCCATCACTTCTTCGGTGTGATACCCGACGCCTTCCCGGCTAAAGCCGGTCCCACGACCTTGGGTTTACCCTCGCCCTTGTTTGAACTCCGCCAACCCAGGCAATAACTGTTGATCAATCGCTTGCCTCACCGCCGGCAAGAGAGTCGCGCTACCGCTAAGCATCTTCTCCACCATGCACTTCAGTGCGGTGGCGCGGCCCTCGCTCAGGCCGCACACGGCTTGCGCGCATGCTTGCTCGGCGGTGGCACCTGAGGGCGTTTCGAAGCCGATTGCCCTGAGCTGGCTGATCAAGTCTTCCTGGTCAATCAAGTCGGCATGCATCATCCGGAGCGCTCCATTTCTTGTGAGATATGGAGCGATTCTGGTAGCGGTCGATCATGGCGGCAAGAGGGTTGTCCGGCATGGCTATGATCAGGTCGTTTTCGGACGTTGGTAAACGGGCATAAAGCATCCGACCCGTGGGACGACTCCATGGGTGAGGGGCAACCACGCCATCGAAATGTGTGGGGGGCTGTGAATATCGTTGTGGCTAGAACAAAAGATAACGCTTTGTTATTTGATAATTGCCGATGAGTCTATCTTTATCGTTTTTGAAAGTCGTTAATTGAACTCCTGTAGGCGATACTCCAAGTTAATCATCGCGCTGACATAATGCTGTTGTCAGGAAAACTGACATAAACGAATGTATATGAACGATGAATATTTACTCCCCGCCCCCTTGCGTTTTAGCCTTGCTCACGATCACCCGTATCGTCGACGGCCGATGCAATTCCCTTGAAAACCCCTGCACCACAATTCACCCCGGCCTGATCCTGTTTGGCCGAGGTCGGGCAAGCACCGAAATATTTGTTCTCGATCACGGCGTATTGCAAACCACCACCCGGATCATGTCTGGAGGTGCGTGGTCAGTAAGGCTTGATGCCACAGTCGGCAGCCATAGCTTTAGCCTGTGCGTACGCAATGGAGCGATGTCGCAGTGTTGGGATGTCACCGTCGAGGCATCGCCCCCGATTCCTCCCCCGACCTTCACGTGGGTTTCGCCCGACCTGTCCACCGGTTCAAGTGGTGACCCTGGCGACTTTATGTGGGACGGCTTTAGCCGGGAAGGCTACTTTTACCCATCCTGAAAACGCACCGGATGTATGGGCCCCTTCCCTGCTAAAGCGGGTCCTGCGGGTCGAACATTACCCATCTTCCGGGACGGACAAGGTTCTATGCCGATGACTTCACGTTTGCCTGATTGCGTCCTGCGCAGCGTTTGACCTGATCTGTCCCTCTGGCTTTTGCTAAACTGCGCAGCCTTCGAGGAGCTGCCATGAATTACCGCCACGCCTTCCATGCCGGCAACCACGCCGACGTGCTCAAACATCTGATCATGACTCGCCTGTTTGCCCTGATGGCCCGCAAGGAGCAGCCGTTCGCCTATATCGACAGCCACGCCGGGCTGGGGCTTTATGACCTCAAAGGCGATCAGGCCAATCGTACCGGCGAATACCTGGAAGGCATTGCCCGCCTGTGGGATGCGCCGGATCTGCCTGCATTGGCGGCCGATTACATGCAACTGCTGCATGACATGAACCCCGACGGCGAGCTGCGTTATTACCCAGGTTCGCCGGAAATCGCCCGCCGCTCGACCCGCGCCAACGACCGTGTGCTCCTCAACGAGAAGCACCCGGAAGATGGACGTCTGTTGAAAGAAAACATGAAAGGTGACCGCCGCGTCGCCGTGCACCTGGGCGAAGGCTGGCATGTTCCGCGCGCGCTGTTGCCTGTCGGTGAGAAGCGGGCGGTGCTGCTGATCGACCCGCCCTTCGAACAGCTCGACGAAATGAAGCGCTGCGCCGTGGCCCTGAAAGAAACCATCGGCCGCATGCGCCAGACCGTGGCGGCTATCTGGTATCCGGTGAAAGACCAGCGCTCGCTCAAGCGTTTTTATCAGGACCTCGCTGAAACCGGCGCACCCAAGTTGTTGCGCGTCGAGCTGCACGTCCACCCGCTGGACACCCCGGCCAGCCTCAACGGCTCAGGCCTGGTCATCGCCAACCCGCCTTGGGGCCTGGAAGAAGAACTGCGCGAACTGCTGCCGTATCTGGCGCAGAAACTGGGGCAGACCAAGGGTGACTGGAAGATGGATTGGTTGATAGCGGAGTGATAGAGGGCTTGTGGCGCGCGTTTGGATGGCTGTGGTGATACTGGCAGGAGATCACCCGTTGTCCAGGCGCGTCTACGATCCTGCAGGAGAAGCATGACAATTCAGATAATCATTTTGCGTCTAATAAGGGCCTGATATCTGGCAGGTATTAGTTTTGGGTGCTCTGAACAAGCGCCCGCTCATGAGTTGACGCTTAATGGATATATTACTTTCAATTGGAGGGTCATGGAGTGACCAGGAAAGCGTTGAGATCAATCGTGAGATCTCGGCAGCGCTTTAAGGGATATCAATAACTTGATCCTCGGGTAGGTAGTCGAATCTGAACTCCTCCGCCGTATGTAGGGTTTGAATAGCAATGATAGGTACACTGAGACCTGTTACGTTTTTAAAATCAAGCTGATTGCGTTGCGCATTTTCACGATCCCCAATATTCCAGGCGGTGCTATACCAAAACGCTTGTAAGGGCAGGTCGCGGCCTTGGCCGTCAGGCCATACCGCAAGCACTAATTCATTGCTACGTATGCTAAGCCACCCCCCGTGATTACGGGCAAAAATCTCCATTGCCTCTAGGTTCGCGATAAAAGCGGTCGTTGCGCCAGCACCTAAGACCCGCCTTACATCGAAGCCGCACTCAGTTTCCTGTCCTCCTCCGCCCGCCATGTAATGGTCATACCAACCGCTTCCGCTAGTAACACCCTGGGATTGGCAGGGTCCACTGATCGGTACATTTGGCATTGCGCCACAGCCTGTTCCCTCCCGCAGGAACGAGAGCGCAGTCTGGGGGAACGAGCAAAGCACTTCTGGCGCCAATTTCCCAATGCCATAAAAGGGCGGTGAGAAGAGATAGCCGTTATCCCCCAGTAGCTCTAGGAATTGTGAGTCTGTTCTCAGCCACGCGAAGGAAACGCCGCCTTTTCTGTGGGACTCTATAGAGTTATCCCAGACATGAGAGCTTGGGCTATATCGGGTATATCTGATGAGCACGCCACTACACAGAAACGCCGGTTGTGTTGCAGCCCCGCAGTTAGCGCGGGTTTCGTTAAAACGCTCGTTAAGTTGCCATGCCACCAATTCCCCCGTGCCATTTTGCATCACTTTGGGCGGCGGTTGCTGAGTGGGTGTGTTGGCTGAGTTTGATGTGTAAGCGCAACTTGCGAGTGTTATGACAGTGGCTACTAGTAAGACTTTTAACATGGAGTGATGTCTCCGTGTTGGAGGGATCAGGGGTATGTACTCGAATGTTAGTGTAGTGGCCTGGTTTTAGTAGTGCGTTGTTTGCAGTGTTAGGTGTGAGAATTATTTGAAGTAATGCCAGCGCTTTTATCGCGAGATGCGGTTGTTATTTCGAGGAAATATAGGACGTCGGCGTTTTATTCTGGCGGGCACCTGGATTAGGAATTACACCGCCCCTCCGGCGCGAAGACTCAGGCAGACCGATGGTGATCGGTTGATAGGGTGCCATTTGCGCTTCATCAATCCTGCGGTGCGCCACCTGACGCCTTCCCGGCTAAAGCCGGTCCCACTAGGGTATCCATTCACAATCCCACAATGGGTAGTGCTTTAGATGGCTAACCAGCCCAGCTCGCATGGGGTTGTAGATTACATACCGAGCCATTTCGGTGAGATCCTCTTCAGCCCTGACCCCGCGATCGTGATAGCCCTTCTGCCAGATTAGCGTTTTCGCACCATATGCCTTGTTGATCGCAAAAGCGCTACGGCCTTTGAGCGATTGCATGAGTGTCGCAAGTGATCCTGATTTGAGTTCGAATAACCAGTGCAGATGGTCGGGCATAACGACCCACGCTAGCGAGTACACCAATCCTGAGTCATGAAGATTCCTCAATTCCTTGGTTACCATGCGGCCGATGTGGAAATCGTTGAATATGGGCAAGCGATCCTTCACTACACAGGTTACGAGGTAGCTGTTTCCTGGTTGGGAGTAGCGACCAATACGTAAAGAACGTTCATGTGTGTGCCCTTGCATTCCCTTGCCCTTCTTCAGTGTGAAGGCGAACAATAAAGGGCGATGCAGCTTCAAACATCACTAATGGTTATCTGAACATGTCCAGCGCGCTGTGTTTTCAGTGGGACCGGCTTCAGCCGGGAAGGGGCCGGTATGAGCTCAATCAATCCTGCGGTGAGCCACCTGACGCCTTCCCGGCTAAAGCCGGTCCCACTAGGTGCGCGCTGTGTTTGTAGTGGGACCGGCTTCAGCCGGGAAGGGGCCGGTATGAGCGCCATCACTTCTGCGGTGAGCCACCTGACGCCTTCCCGGCTAAAGCCGGCCCCCTAGGTGCGCGCTGTGTTTTAGTGGGACCGGCTTCAGCCGGGAAGAGGCCGGTATGAGCGCCATCACTTCTGCGGTGAGCCACCTGACGCCTTCCCGGCTAAAGCCGGCCCCCTAGGTGCGCGCTGTGTTTTAGTGAGACCGGCTTCAGCCGGGAAGAGGCCGGTATGAGCTCAATCAATCCTGCGGTGCGCCACCTGACAACTTCCCGGCTAAAGCCGGTCTCACGACATGAACTGACTTAATTCCCCGCCAGACTCGCCGGCATGCACACACCCGTCCCGCCAATCCCGCAATAACCCTGCGGATTCTTCGCCAGGTATTGCTGGTGATACGCCTCGGCAAAAAACACAGTCGGCGCCTGGTCGATTTCGGTGGTGATCTCACCCAGCCCGGCTTTGGTCAGTTCAGCCTGATACACCGCTGCGCTGGCCTTGGCGGCGGCAAGCTGATCAGGGGTGGTGCAGTAGATCACCGAGCGGTATTGAGTGCCGATGTCGTTGCCCTGACGCATGCCTTGGGTTGGATTGTGCAGTTCCCAGAACTGGGTCAGCAGTTCGTCGTAGCTGACTTTTTCCGGTTCGTAGACCACCAGCACCACTTCGGTGTGCCCGGTCAGGCCGGAGCAGACTTCTTCGTAGGTCGGATTCGGCGTGAAGCCACCGGCATAGCCGACGACGGTGCTGACGACGCCATCCCGTTGCCAGAAGCGGCGTTCGGCACCCCAGAAGCAGCCCAGGCCGAAGATGGCGAAGTCCACGTTGCTGAGGAACGGCCCCAGCAGAGGGTTGCCATTGACGAAGTGGGTTTCCGGCAGGGACATGGGTGTTTCACGGCCCGGCAGGGCTTGTTCGGCGGTAGGGAGTACGTTTTTGTTCACGAGAATTTCCGAGCGTAGAGCCATGAGCCTTTTCCTCTTTGTGGGACGGCCAAGACAAATGAGAATCCGTTGGAGCGAGTGGGCGGCATTCCGACTTGCCCGCGAAGAGGACGGTACATCCGATGCAAACTTTGAAATTGATGCGACCCCTTCGCGGGCAAGCCTCGCTCCAACAGTTCAGGGAGCGAATTTGAGAGGAAGCTAGTGTGCCCGAAACACCCGGACACAGGAAAGCCCGTCAGGCCGACGGGTCACGCAGATAGCGGCGCAGTTTCTCGATCAGCTGGCTGCCGGGGATCGGTTTATCGAACAGGTAGCCTTGGCCAACATCGCAGCGATGGCGACGCAGGAACATCAATTGGGCGGCGGTTTCGATACCTTCGGCGACTACTTTCAGCTTGAGGTTGTGGGCCATGGCGATCACTGCGGAGGTGATTTCCATGTCGTCCTGATCATCCGGAATATCCCGGATGAAGCTGCGGTCGATCTTGATCACGTCGATGGGGAATTTCTTCAGATAGCTGAACGACGAATAACCGGTGCCGAAGTCATCCATGGCCAGCGACAGCCCCATTCTCTTCAGCGAGTCCAGCTGCTGGCGGGTGTCTTCCGTGGCTTCCAGCAACAAGCCTTCGGTCAGTTCCAGCTCCAGCAGCGATGCGTCGAGCTGTTCGTCCTTGAGGATGGCCGCAATGGCGCTTACCAGCTCGGGGTCGGAGAACTGCTTGGGTGACACGTTGATCGCGACCTGCAGATTGCCGAAACCTGCGGCAGTCAATTGCTTGCTCATCCGGCAGGATTCGCGCGCCACCCATTTGCCGATCGGAATGATCAGCCCGGTCTCTTCGGCAACGCTGATGAACTGGTCCGGACGGATCATGCCTTTTTCCGGGTGATTCCAGCGCAGCAGAGCCTCCATACCCAGCAAGCGACCGCTGAGCAGGCACAGCTTGGGCTGATAGAAAACTTCCAGTTCGTTCTGGGTCAGGGCGCGGCGCAGGTTGTTCTCGACGAACAGTTTGTAGCTGGCCTCGGCATTGAGTGCTTCGGTGAAGACCTGCACCTGATGTTTGCCGTTGGCTTTGGCTTTGTGCAGGGCCAGGCCAGCGTTTTTCATGAGGGTCTGCGGATCGCGGCCATGCAGGGGCGCGCAAGCCAGACCGACCGAACCGGTCACGCTGATCAACTGGTTGTCGACGAAGATCGGCTTGTCGAGAGTGGCCAACACCTGGCTGGCAACGCTCTGCCCGGCTTCAAGGCCCGTCTGGTCAAGCAGCACAGCAAATTCGTTACTGGCAAAACGCGCCAGAATGTCGCTCGGGCTCAGGGTATTGCGCAAGCGGCGGGCAAGGCTGATCAGCAATTTATCGCCGGTCTGGTGGCCGAGGCTGTCGTTGATGCGCTTGAAGTTGTCGATGTCCACCAGCAACAGGCTCATGGGCGTGTCGCTGTCGCGGTCAAAGCGCTCGTCCAGATTGCGGATGAACGCCGGACGGTTGCCCAGATTGGTCAGGTTGTCGGTGTAGGCCAGACGCTCGATGCGCTGCTGCGCCAGCTTGGTCTGGGTGATGTCTTCATAGATGCCGATGTAATGGGTCAACTCCCGGTTGTCGCCATAGACCTTGGAAATCGACAGCTGGCCCCAGTACGGTTCCAGGTTTTTCCGACGACTCTTGAACTCACCCTGCCAGCTGTTGGTTTTGGCCAGGCTGGAGTTGGCGTCTTGCAGCAGATCGCTGAGGTTTTCCAGAGCAGGCAGTGATGAAAGCTTGTGCCCGTGGACTTCATCGGTGGTGTATTGGGTGATGGCCGTGAAGCTCGGGTTCACGTACTCCACAAGACCGTTGCAATCAACCAGCAGAAACGCGCTGGCGCTTTGCTCGACGGCACGCTGGAAAAGGTGCAGCGCGCTGGTGGCGCTACGTCGAGTCTGGTTGTTGATCACTTGCGCGAACTGGTCGGCAAGCTCACCGGCGAACGCGATCTCATCCGACTGCCAAGGCCGTGGCCTGCCCTTCTGCTCAAGGCACAGCACGCCCACCACTTGGCCATCAATGCGAATGCTGGCGTCGAGGATCGCACTGATGTCCCGGGGCTTGAGGCTGGAAGCCATCTCGCGGGTGCGCGGATCCAGCTGGACGTCATGCGCGTCGATGGCGCGGCTGTTGTGCAGCGCTTCGAGATAGCTCGGGTAGAGGCTGATATCGATAGGCAGTGGTAAAGAGTGTTCTTTGTTCTGGCGGCGATATTCGGCAATCGGATCCAGGCGCTGGCCGTTGAGGTTCCACATGCTGGCGCTGGCGATGTCGTAAATTTCGCAGGCACTTTTGGTGATCAGTTCTGCGGCTTCCTGCAGCGCATTATTGGTGCTGTACCGCTGGCGGGCCAGGTGCAGGATCAAGCCTTGTTGTGCCCGAACCCGTTCCAGGTGCTCGAGCTGCTCCTTCTGCGCACGCTGGTTGAGCTCCAGAGCGATTTGCAGGCGCGAGTTCTGGGTTTCAAGGTCAGGGCTGGCATTCAGGCCGCTTTCGCCAACCAGGCCATCAACCACCATCAGGTAGCCGCGCAATAAATGACGACTGTGCTGTTTGTAGGCTTCGCCCGTTTCAATGACCCCGAGTGGGCCATGGGCGGTGTGCAGGGTGTAATGCACGGTGTAGTGGGTCGCAACCGATAGCTGCGACTGAATGACATCGTGCACTTGATAGCGAGCTTCGGGCTCCATGAGGCTGGCGTAAGGCGATCCCAACAAGGCGCAGAGTTCCACGGCAGCCAGGCCGAACTGTTTTTCGCAGTTAGGATCGAGGTAGAGCAGCGCCCAGTTGGCTTCATTCAGCCGTTCGAAACGCAGCATGCCGAGCCGCGAGGGCACCGGCAATTGCGTCACTACCTCGGCTACCGTTCTACCGGCAGCATCAGGTTGGCTCTTCATGAAGGAAACTCGCTTCGGAAATACTGATCGCGTGCGGGGCAGGGCCCTTCTCACATCGCGTATGGCAAGGTTGCATCATGCAGCACTGGCTGACAAGGGAGCAGGGTGGCTTAGTGCTATAAATGTTTCGGCCGCGATCAAGAGTTCTGTACCCGGCTTGATACAACTGCTCTAAATCAATGGTTTACGGGGGGGCTTACCGGAACTGTCGTTGTAAGTTATTTCGTTCGACAAATGAGAAGTGCGTAGCAAAAAAAGCCCCGCCAGATTGGCGGGGTTGAGGTCGAGCGGTTTGGCTCGGTGAAACAGGTGTATTGCGCGATCCTTGCCAGTAAAGATAAGTGAGCTGGAATAGTGCTTATGTGGGAGCGGTGATTGCCCGCGATAAGGTCAGGCGTGGTCTAAAAGTGAACCGCGTCTAGCCTTATCGCGGGCAAGCACCGCTCCCACAGAGGAAAGCGGGTCTCCCAGTCAGCCCTTACAACAAGATCGTACGAATATCAGCCAGCAAGTCGCTCAGACGCTTGGTAAAGCGCGCTGCAGCTGCGCCGTTGATCACGCGGTGATCGTAGGACAGCGACAGTGGCAGCATCAGCTTCGGCTGGAACGCTTTGCCATCCCAGACTGGCTGCATGGTTGCCTTGGAGACACCCAGGATTGCCACTTCAGGCGCATTGACGATCGGCGTGAAGCCGGTCCCGCCGATGTGGCCGAGGCTGGAGATGGTGAAGCAAGCGCCCTGCATCTCGTTGGCCGACAATTTCTTGCTGCGGGCTTTCTCGGCCAGTACAGCGGCTTCGGCAGCGAGTTGCAGCAGGCTCTTCTTGTCGACGTCTTTGATGACCGGGACCAGCAGACCTTCCGGGGTGTCCACGGCGAAGCCGATGTTCACGTATTTCTTGCGGATGATCGCTTTGCCGCTTGGCGCCAGGGATGCATTGAAGTCCGGCAGTTCCTTGAGCAGGAAGGCACAGGACTTGAGCAGCAGAGGCAGGATGGTCAGCTTGACGCCCGCTTTCTCGGCAACGGCTTTCTGCGCGACGCGGAAAGCTTCCAGGTCGGTGATGTCGGCCTGGTCGAATTGCGTTACGTGCGGAATATTCAGCCAGCTGCGGTGCAGACCGGTAGCGCCCAGTTGCATCAGGCGGGTCATCGGCACTTCTTCGATTTCGCCGAAACGGCTGAAGTCGACTTCAGGAATCGGCTGGATGCCCATGCCGCCGCTTGCGCCGCCCGCTGGAGCTTCCTTGGCCTTCTGCATCATGGCCTTGACGTAAACCTGCACGTCTTCTTTCAGCACACGGCCGTGTGGGCCTGTGGCGCTGACAGCACCCAGCTCAACGCCGAACTCACGGGCCAGCTGGCGAACCGCCGGGCCTGCGTGAACCTTGGCGCCGTCTTTGGCGGGGGCTGCAGCAGTTTGAGCTGGCGCAGCCGCCGGAGCCTCTGCTTTAGGCGCAGGTGAAGCAGCCGGTGCAGCTTCAGCCTTGGCAGGTGCGGCAGCAGGAGCAGCAGCGGCTTGAGCCGGTGCAGCGGCAGGTGCAGCGCCAGCTACTTTCAATTTCAGGATCAGGTCGCCGGTACCGACTTCGTCTTCCAGCTTGACGAGGATGGCTTCGACAACGCCTGCGGCTGGAGAAGGAATCTCCATGCTGGCCTTGTCGGATTCCAGGGTGATCAGCGATTGATCAGCGGTAATGGTGTCGCCAACCTTGACCATCAGTTCGATGATCTTGGCTTTGCCCGACGAACCGATGTCCGGCACGTGGATGTCTTGCACGGTTTCAGCGGCGGCAGCTGCTGGCTCGGCGGCCGGTGCAGGAGCGGCTTCAGCGGGCTTCTCGGCCGGAGCCGGAGCGGCAGCAGCAGGGGCAGCAGCTTCAGCAGGCGCAGCGGCAGCTTCGCCTTCAACTTCCAGCTCAAACAGCTCGTCGCCTTCTTTCAGGCGGTCGCCCAGCTTGACCTTCATGGTCTTGATGACGCCAGCCTTGGGAGCAGGGATTTCCATGCTCGCCTTGTCGGACTCCAGCGTCAGAACGCTCTGGTCGGCTTCGATGCGATCACCGACCTTGACCATCAACTCAATGACTTCACCTTCACCGTTGCCGATGTCGGGTACGCGAATTAGCTCACTCACAATGTCTCTCCTTCGGAGAACCTGTTCACTCTCGATTGCGCTGTGTAAGTCAGTTACAACAAAACAGCCTTCAATGCTCATTTACGTCCGTAAATTCCGCATCTCTGGCTGCTTTGCCGCTCCTTTTCAGCGCGCTATACGATCTCGAAGCAGACTCTTAACAATCCAGTGGGTTGCGTTTCTCAGGGTCGATGCCGAACTTGACGATGGCTTCAGCCACCACCTTAGGTTCGATATCGCCACGATCAGCCAAGGCTTCCAGAGCGGCCAGCACCACGAAGTGACGGTCGACTTCGAAGAAGTTACGCAGTTTCTTGCGGCTGTCGCTGCGGCCGAAACCGTCAGTGCCCAAGACTTTGTATTCCTTGGTCGGAACCCACTGACGGATCTGGTCAGCGAACAGTTTCATGTAGTCGGTCGATGCGATCACCGGACCTTTACGGCCGTTGAGGCATTCTTCAACGTAGCTCAGCGCTGGCTTCTGGCCAGGGTGCATGCGGTTGCTGCGCTCTACGGCCAGGCCGTCGCGACGCAGTTCGTTGAAGCTGGTAACGCTCCACACATCGGCACCGATGTTGAATTCGTCACGCAGGATTTTCGCCGCTTCGCGAACTTCACGCAGGATGGTGCCCGAGCCCAGCAACTGGACGTGGTGCGCCGCTTCCCTGGTGTCTTCTTCGAGCAGGTACATGCCCTTGACGATGCCTTCCTCGACACCGGCCGGCATGGCTGGCTGGGCGTAGGATTCGTTCATCACGGTCAGGTAGTAGAAAACGTCCTGCTGTTCTTCGAACATCCGGCGCATGCCGTCCTGGATGATCACAGCCAGCTCGTAACCGTAAGTCGGGTCGAAGGTGCGGCAGTTCGGGATGGTCGAAGCCAGGATGTGGCTGTGACCGTCTTCGTGCTGCAAACCTTCGCCGTTCAGGGTAGTACGGCCGGCGGTGCCGCCGATCAGGAAGCCACGGGTGCGGCTGTCGCCAGCGGCCCAGGCCAGGTCGCCGATACGCTGGAAACCGAACATCGAGTAGAAGATGTAGAACGGAATCATCGGCTGGTTATGGCTGGAGTACGAAGTACCGGCAGCGATGAAGGAGGACATGGCGCCTGCTTCGTTGATGCCTTCTTCGAGAATCTGGCCTTTCTTGTCTTCGCGATAGAACATCACTTGTTCTTTATCGACTGGCTCGTAGAGCTGGCCGACGGAAGAGTAGATGCCCAGTTGGCGGAACATGCCTTCCATACCGAAGGTACGGGCTTCGTCCGGGATGATCGGAACGATGCGCGGGCCAACTTCCTTGTCCTTGACCAGTTGCGACAGGATCCGCACGAAGGCCATGGTGGTGGAAATTTCGCGGTCGCCGGAACCGTCCAGGATCGCCTTGAGGGTTTCCAGTGGCGGAGTCGGCAGGCTGAAGCTTTGAGCGCGACGCTGTGGCACGAAACCGCCCAGTGCGGCGCGACGCTCGCTCAGGTAACGGGCTTCGGCGCTGCCTTCTTCTGGTTTGAAGAATGGCAGGGCTTCCAGCTGGTCGTCTTTGACCGGGATGTCGAAACGGTCACGGAAGTGACGCAGGCTGTCGACATCGACCTTCTTGGTATTGTGCGCAGTGTTCTTCGCTTCGCCAGCACCGGTGCCATAACCTTTGATGGTTTTGGCCAGAACCACGGTCGGTTGACCCTTGTGGTTAACGGCTTGATGGTACGCCGCGTACATTTTGTACGGGTCGTGGCCACCACGGTTGAGCTTCCAGATTTCGTCGTCGGACAGATCAGCAACCATCGCCTTGAGTTCTGGCGAGTTGAAGAAGTGTTCACGTACGAACGCGCCGTCTTTGGCTTTGTAGTTCTGGTACTCGCCGTCGATGACTTCGTCCATGCGACGTTGCAGGATGCCGTCAACGTCTTTGGCCAGCAGTGGGTCCCAGAAACGGCCCCAGACTACTTTGGTCACGTTCCACTGAGCACCACGGAACACGCCTTCGAGTTCCTGGATGATTTTGCCGTTGCCGCGAACCGGGCCATCAAGGCGCTGCAGGTTGCAGTTCACGACGAAGATCAGGTTGTCGAGTTTTTCACGTCCGGCCAGCGCGATGGCGCCCAGGGATTCCGGCTCGTCGGTCTCGCCGTCGCCCAGGAAGCACCAGACTTTCTGCTTGCCTTCAGGAATGTAGCCGCGATGCTCCAGGTACTTCATGAAGCGCGCCTGGTAGATCGCCTGGATTGGACCCAGACCCATGGAAACGGTCGGGAACTGCCAGAAATCTTTCATCAGCCACGGGTGTGGATAAGACGAAAGGCCTTTGCCGTCGACTTCCTGACGGAAGTTGTTCATCTGCTCTTCGGTGATCCGGCCTTCCATGAACGCACGGGCGTAAACGCCTGGCGATGCGTGACCCTGGAAGTAGATCAGGTCGCCGCCGTGTTCGTCGGTCGGAGCCTGGAAGAAGTAGTTGAAGCCGATGTCATACAGCGTGGCGCTGGATGCGAAGCTGGAGATGTGACCGCCCAGGTCTGGGTCATTCAGGTTGGTTTTGACAACCATGGCCAACGCGTTCCAGCGGATCAGCGAGCGAATGCGGCGTTCCATGAACAGGTCGCCAGGCATGCGTGCTTCGTGAGTCACCGGAATCGTGTTGCGATAAGGCGTGGTGATGGCGTAAGGCAGCTGCGAACCACTACGGGTGGCCAGCTCGCCCATACGGGTCATCAGGTAGTGAGCACGGTCTTCGCCTTCTTTGTCGAGAACCGATTCCAGGGCGTCCAGCCATTCCTGGGTTTCGACGGGATCGAGGTCTTGCATGGCTTGCTCCAGGGCGGAAAGGCTTCCAGAATCGGTTGCCTGAGTGTTTGCGACTGGCCTTGTGGGCAGACGACATAAATTCTTGGATTACCGGCGGTTGGTCCGGCGGCGTGTAGTTTTACTACAAATCGTTCGTCATTTCAGCCTTTCGAATCGTACGGGCAGTAGTAAAACTACAGCGGAGCATCCAAAACGCTCCTTCGATGTTGTGAGATAAATCGTTACGGTTGGTAGAAAATAAACATAATCTGCTAAAAACGGTCGTCAGCTGCCGGGAAATCTACTATTCCAGCAATTTATGACTTTTGTTCGACAGTCCGGTCAGTGTCATGAGTGTTTCGTTCATGGTACTGCGTCTTTCGCACGCCGATCTAGGATAGACCATGAGCCTCCCTTTGCTGGCCGATCTTCCGGCCATCCTGCTGCCTTTAGTCACTCGTGCGCAACAGACGTTTCGCACCTCTCTCGCTGCTGCCGCTGATGGCGCGACGGCTGTTTTCGACGCATGGCCTGAATCGCGACGTGCTGCGTTCGACCGCGTCTGCGCCGCCAGCGATTTCGTCACCGAGCAAGTGTGCCGCGACCCGCAGATGCTGCTGGAACTTGCTGAAAGCGGTGAGCTGGAGCGCAGCTTTGCACCCGGCGAACTGCGCGGGCAGATTGCGACAGCGCTGTCTGAAGCTTCTAGTGAAGACGAGTTGGGACGTAATCTACGTCGCCAGCGCACACGCCAGCAAGTGCGGATCATTTGGCGTGACCTGAGCCGTCAGGCCGACCTTGTGGAAACCTGTCGCGACCTGTCGGAGATGGCCGACGGCAGCATCGATCTGGCTTATCAATGGCTGTACGAGCGCCATTGCCAGCAGTTCGGCACCCCCACCGGGCGGCGCAGCGGCGAAGCGCAGCAGATGGTGATTCTGGGCATGGGCAAGCTCGGCGCGGTGGAGCTGAACCTGTCGTCGGATATCGACCTGATCTTCGCTTACCCCGAAGGCGGCGAAACCGTGGGGGCGAAGCGGCCGCTGGACAATCAGGAATTTTTCATTCGCCTCGGGCAGCGCCTGATCAAGGCGCTGGACCCGATCACCGTTGATGGTTTTGTGTTCCGCGTTGATATGCGCCTGCGGCCTTACGGTTCATCCGGGGCGCTGGTGCTCAGCTTCAATGCGCTGGAGCAGTATTACCAGGATCAGGGCCGGGACTGGGAACGCTACGCCATGATCAAGGCCCGGGTCGTGGGTGGTGATCAGGCGGCGGGCGAACAGTTGCTGGATATGCTCAGACCTTTCGTTTACCGCCGTTATCTGGACTTCTCGGCCATCGAAGCCCTGCGCACCATGAAGCAGCTGATCCAGCAGGAAGTGCGACGCAAAGGCATGGCTGAGAACATCAAGCTCGGCGCGGGTGGCATTCGTGAGGTTGAGTTCATCGCTCAGGCCTTTCAGTTGATCCACGGCGGTCGTGATCTGAGCCTGCAACAGCGTCCGCTGCTTAAAGTGCTGAAAATCCTCGAAGGTCAGGGTTATCTCCCCGCAGCGGTGACTGACGAACTGCGTCAGGGATATGAATTCCTGCGTTATACCGAGCACGCCATCCAGGCGATCGCCGACCGCCAGACGCAGATGCTGCCCGATGGCGATCAGGATCAGGCGCGCATCGCTTTCATGCTCGGTTTTGCCGACTGGCAGAGCTTCCATGAGCGGTTGATGTACTGGCGCGGGCGGGTGTCCTGGCATTTCCGTCAGGTCATCGCCGACCCGGATTCAGACCCGGACGACGAGCAGCAGGACGAAAGCGAAATCGTGGTGGGCGGCGAATGGCTGCCTTTGTGGGAAGAGTCCCAGGACGAGAATGCCGCCAGTCGCCAGCTGTTGGCCGGTGGTTTTGTTGATGCCGAAAAAGCCCTGAAAAACCTCAATGACCTGCGTCACAGCTCGCAATTGCGTTCGATGCAGCGGCTGGGGCGTGAGCGGCTTGATGCATTTATCCCACGGCTGATGGCCCAGGCGGTTGAGCATGCCAACCCGGATCTGGTGCTTGAGCGTGTGCTGCCGCTGGTCGAAGCGGTGGCCCGGCGTTCGGCTTATCTGGTGCTGCTCACCGAAAACCCCGATGCCTTGCGCCGTTTGTTGACCCTTTGCGCGGCCAGCCCGTGGATTGCTGAACAGATCGCACGCTTCCCGTTGCTGCTGGATGAGTTGCTGAACGAAGGCCGTCTCTTCAGCCCGCCTTTGGCGCCCGAGCTGGCGGCTGAATTGCGCGAACGATTGACGCGCATCCCGGAAGACGACCTTGAGCAGCAAATGGAAGCTTTGCGCCACTTCAAACTGGCCCATCGGTTGCGGGTGGCCGCTTCGGAAATCACCGAGAGCCTGCCGTTGATGAAAGTCAGCGATTATCTGACGTGGCTGGCCGAGGCGATTCTTGAACAAGTGCTGGCTCTGGCCTGGCGGCATACGGTGGCCCGTCACGGCACACCGTCACGTCCCGATGGCAGTTTGTGCGATCCGGGCTTTGTCATCGTCGGTTACGGCAAGGTCGGTGGCATCGAGCTGGGGCATGGCTCGGACCTGGATCTGGTGTTCATCCATGATGGCGATCTGCAAGCCGAAACCGATGGCGCCAAGCCCATCGACAGCGCGCAGTTCTTTACCCGACTTGGGCAGCGGATCATTCATTTGCTGACTGCGCAGACCAACTCCGGCCAGCTGTATGAAGTGGATATGCGCTTGCGTCCGTCGGGGGCGTCGGGGCTGTTGGTCAGTTCGCTTGGGGCGTTCTCCCGCTATCAGGAAAACGAAGCCTGGACCTGGGAACATCAGGCGCTGGTGCGTGCCCGGGTGCTGGTGGGCAGTCGTGGTGTGGGTGAGGCTTTCGAGAAAGTCCGCGCCTCAGTGCTAGGCCGCGAGCGCGACCTGGACAAGCTGCGCCAGGAGGTCAGCGAGATGCGCGCCAAGATGCGTGGCAACCTCGGGACCAAGGCCACCGCGGCCGGGACGGCAGCCAATGCGTTCTCGCCGACGGTGCTGTTCGACCTCAAGCAGGACGCCGGTGGTATCGTCGATATCGAATTTATGGTGCAATACGCGGCCTTGGCGTGGTCCCGGGAACATCCGGCGCTGCTGCGTTACACAGATAACATTCGTATTCTTGAAGGGCTGGAAGAGGCCGGGCTTATGCCCGCCGCTGACGCCAGCCTGCTGCGCGAGGCGTACAAGGCATACCGTTCGGCGGCTCACCGCCAGGCTTTGCAGAACCAGGCCGGCGTTGTGGCCGGTGATCAGTTTGCAGTCGAACGGCGTGAAGTGCTGCGGATCTGGGGTGAGATGGGGTTGAGCTGAGCTGAGCGATGCAACTCCTTGTGGGACCGGCTTTAGCCGGGAAGAGGCCAGTACATCCTCCGCATTTGTTGCGTCAGTGCTACCGCTTTCCCGGCTGAAGCCGGTCCCACGTAAATCTGATGCGTCGGTACTATATAAAGCTATGACAGGGAGGCGACGGGTTGTGTGGGAACGTCACGCAGTCTGATCGGCCTCCCTGATCGTTTCTGGTCGTTTTTGGATGAAACATGAGAATTCTGATCGTTGGGCCTAGCTGGGTAGGCGACATGGTAATGGCGCAAACGCTGTTCCAATGTCTGAAGCAGCGCCATCCCGAGTGCGTGATCGATGTTCTGGCCCCCGAGTGGAGCCGTCCGATCCTTGAGCGTATGCCCGAAGTGCGTGCGGCCCTGAGCTTTCCGCTGGGCCACGGCGCACTGGAGCTGGCGACGCGGAGGCGGATCGGCAAGTCCCTGAAAGGCCAGTACGATCAGGCGATTCTCCTGCCCAACTCGCTGAAATCTGCGCTGGTGCCATTCTTCGCGGGTATCCCCAAGCGGACTGGCTGGCGCGGCGAATTTCGTTATGGCCTGCTCAATGACGTGCGGACCCTCGACAAACAGCGCTACCCGCTGATGATCGAGCGTTTCATGGCCCTGGCCTATGAGCCGGGTGCAACGCTGCCGCAGCCCTATCCAAAGCCTGACCTGCGCATCGATGTCACGACCCGTGATGCAGCGCTGGCCAAGTTTGGCCTGAGCCTGGATCGCCCCGTGTTGGCGCTGTGCCCCGGCGCTGAGTTTGGCGAGTCCAAACGCTGGCCGGCCGAGCATTACGCCAAAGTCGCTGAAACCAAGATCCGCGAAGGCTGGCAAGTCTGGCTGTTCGGTTCGAAGAAGGATCATCCCGTGGGCGAAAGCATTCGCGAGCGGCTGATCCCTGGTTTGCGCGAAGAATCCATGAATCTGAGCGGCGACACCTCCCTGGCCGAAGCCATCGATCTGCTGTCGTGTGCCGATGCCGTGGTGTCCAACGACTCCGGCCTGATGCACGTTGCCGCTGCACTGAATCGTCCGCTGGTGGCAGTCTACGGTTCGACGTCGCCGGGCTTCACGCCGCCGCTGGCTGATCAGGTGGAAGTGGTGCGGCTGGGCCTCGAATGCAGCCCATGCTTTGACCGCACCTGCCGCTTCGGTCACTACAATTGCCTGCGCCTTCTGGAGCCCGATTCGGTGGTGCAAGCGCTGGGTAATCTGGGCAGCACGCCGGTGGAGGTCGCCTGATTTTGCGGGTCTTGCTGATCAAAACTTCATCCCTTGGCGACGTGATTCATGCGCTGCCAGCCTTGACCGATGCGGCGCGCGCCGTGCCGGGTATCCAGTTCGACTGGGTGGTTGAGGAAGGTTTCGCCGAGATTCCCACCTGGCACCCGGCGGTTGGCGAAGTGATCCCGGTGGCTATTCGCCGCTGGCGGAAACACCTCTGGCAGACCTTCAAGAGCGGCGAGTGGCGGCGCTTCAAAAAGCGTTTGCATGACACGCCCTACGATCTGGTGATCGACGCCCAGGGCTTGTTGAAAAGTGCCTGGCTGACACGCTACGTCAAAGCCCCGGTCGCCGGACTGGACAAGAATTCTGCACGGGAGCCGCTGGCCAGCCGGTTCTACGATCAAACGTTCGCGGTGCCTCGCGGGCAACATGCCGTCGAGCGTTTGCGGCAATTATTCGGTCAGGCGCTGGGTTATGCGGTGCCAGCGGGGCTTGGGGATTACGGTCTGGATCGTGCTCGTCTGCTTCGCAGTGCAGGTGAGAGCGCCGATGCAGATAAGCCGCCATTCGTTCTATTTCTGCATGGCACGACGTGGGACACCAAGCACTGGCCCGAGCTGTATTGGCGGCAACTGGCCGAACGCATGGTTGCGCGCGGTCTGCAGGTTCGCTTGCCGTGGGGGAACCCGCTGGAAAAGGCCCGGGCCGAGCGCATTGCGCACGGGCTGGAGCACGCCGTGGTGTTGCCTAAACTCAACCTCGCTGGCGTCGCTCAAGTGCTGGCCAGTGCTCAGGCCTGTGTGGCAGTCGACACCGGCATTGGCCACCTGGCAGCAGCGCTGGATGTGCCGACGGTTTCCCTGTTTGGCCCGACCAATCCGGGCCTGACGGGCGCTTATGGCAAGTCGCAGGTGCATCTGGCGGGGGATTACCCGGCCTGTGCACCTTGCCTGCAAAAGAAATGCACCTATCAACCGACGGACGAAGACCGCCGTCAGTTCGATCTGAAACGCGAGTGGCCGATGTGCTTCACTCGTTTGAATCCCGAGCGAGTAGCGAGCCAACTGGGCGCGCTGTTGCTGGCAAAGGAACCAGGCTGATGCAACTGGCTTTTGTGCTGTACAAATATTTCCCGTTCGGCGGGCTGCAACGCGACTTCATGCGTATCGCGCTGGAATGCCAGCAGCGTGGGCACAAGATCCGGGTCTACACCCTGATCTGGGAGGGCGATGTGCCTCCGGGGTTTGAAGTGCTGGTGGCGCCGGTCAAGGCGTTCTTCAACCATCGACGCAATGAAAAGCTCAGCGCGTGGATGGAGGCTGACCTTGCCAAGCGTCCGGTGGACCGCCTGATCGGCTTCAACAAAATGCCCGGCCTCGACGTGTATTACGCTGCCGACGGCTGCTTCGAGGACAAGGCGCAAACCCTGCGTCATTCGCTCTATCGCCAATGGGGTCGCTATCGTCACTTTGCCGAATACGAGCGAGCGGTGTTCGCCAAAGACGCGAAAACCCAGGTGTTGATGATCTCCGAAGTGCAGCAGCCGCTGTTCATCAAGTATTACGACACCCCGTTGTCGCGCTTTCACCTGTTGCCGCCGGGCATTGCCCAGGATCGCCGCGCGCCAGCTGATGCGCCGCAGATTCGTGCCGAATTCCGCAAGGAATTCGGGCTGGGCGACGATGACTTACTGCTGGTGCAAATCGGTTCGGGCTTCAAGACCAAAGGCGTGGATCGCAGCCTCAAAGCATTGGCGGCATTGCCCGCCGACCTTAAAAAACGTACCCGGCTGTTTGTAATCGGCCAGGACGACCCCAAAGTATTCCAGCTGCAAAGCGCGGCGCTGGGCCTGGGTGAACATGTCACCTTCATGAAAGGCCGCAGCGACATTCCGCGTTTCCTGCTGGGGGCCGACATCTTGATTCACCCTGCGTATAACGAAAACACCGGCACCGTGCTGCTCGAAGCTCTGGTGGCGGGCTTGCCGGTGCTGGTCAGCGCAGTGTGCGGTTACGCGCATTACATCGCCGAGGCCGATAGCGGACTGGTGCTGGATGACCCGTTCGAGCAGGCGCAACTCAATCAATACCTGGCAACCATGCTGGCTGACGATGCAACACGGGCCAAGTGGGGCCGAAACGGTCTGGCCTTTGCTGACTCGGCTGATCTTTACAGCATGCCGCAGCACGCGGCGGATGTGATTCTGGCGGAGCACTACCCATGAAGTTGTTCCTCGCTGAACCGTTCAAAACGCTCTGGGCAGGACGCGATGCGTTCGCCGAAGTCGAGCGCCTGGACGGTCAGGTGTATCGCGAACTCGAAGGTCGACGCACTTTGCGCACCGAAGTCGATGGGCGCGGTTTCTTCGTCAAGATCCATCGAGGCATTGGCTGGAGCGAAATCGGCAAGAACCTGATCACTGCCAAACTGCCGGTGCTGGGCGCGGGCATGGAGTGGAAAGCCATCGCCCGCCTGAAAGAAGTCGGCGTGGCCACCATGACCGCCGTGGCCTATGGCGAGCGCGGCAGCAATCCGGCGGCGCAGCATTCGTTCATCGTCACCGAAGAGCTGGCACCGACCGAGAGCCTGGAAGACGTCAGCATCAATTGGCGCAACGAGCCGCCAGAGCCGCGCCTGAAACGGGCATTCATCGCCGAGGTGGCGCGCATGGTCGGGATGATGCATCGCGCAGGGGTCAACCATCGCGACTGTTACATCTGCCATTTCCTGCTGCACACCGATAAACCGGTGACGGCGGATGATTTCCGCCTGTCGGTGATCGATCTGCACCGCGCCCAGACGCGCCGGGTGATCACTCCGCGCTGGCGCAACAAGGATCTGGCCGCGCTGTACTTTTCCGCGCTGGACATCGGCCTGACTCGCCGCGACAAGCTGCGTTTCCTCAAGGGTTATTTCCAGCAACCGCTGCGGCAGATTCTGGCTGACGAAGCCAGGCTGCTGAGCTGGCTGGAAGCGAAAGCCGACAAGCTTTATCAGCGCAAAGTCCGCTACGGGGATGCGCTCTGATGGCGGGTTGGAATCTGGAATCTGATTACGCTTCACTGGAGCAAGACTTTGGCAGCCTGGACGCAGTTTTTGCTTTGCAAGGCGAGCGCCTGACTCGCGATCCGCTGTCGGAAGTAATCAAGGTGCAGCGCGACGGGATCAATTATTACGTCAAGCGCTACGTCGGCGCCGGTAAAGGCCTGCGCCGTTACATGGGCAAGCCACGGGTCCGCTCGGAATGGCAGAACCTCAAGCGCTTCGCCAAATGGGGCATCCCGACCGCCGAAGTGGTGGCCTGGGGCCTTGAGCGCAAAGGCGCGGCTTACGACCGGGGCGCACTGATCACTCGCGAGCTTCCCAATACCGAAGATTTGTCTGCCCTGGCCAAGCGTGACGACCCGCGGCTGGCCGACCGTTCGTGGGTTGACGCCATCAGCCGTCAGGTGGCCCGCTACACTCGCGCCATGCATGACCAGAATTTCACTCACAACGACCTGAAGTGGCGCAACCTGTTGGTGGATGATCAAGGCACCGTGTTCCTGATCGATTGCCCCAACGGTGCGTTCTGGTGGAGCTTCATGTTGCGTTACCGGATCACCAAGGACCTGGCCTGTCTGGATAAGCTGGCGAAATACCATCTGTCCAACACCCAGCGCTTGCGCTTCTATCTGCAATATCGAGGACGCGACCGGTTGAATGAGTCCGACAAGAAACGCATCCGCCATGTCGTCAGCTTTTTCGAGGGACGCGAATGACCGTTTTCATTGCACCCAGCGAGCGCCCATTGCTTGAGCGCCACGGCCTGGCTGATTTCGAGTCGCTGTGGGAGGTCCAGCTTGAAGCTGTTGATGAGCCCAATACCGGCCGTGGCGGCTGGAGCAGCGTGTTTCGCATGGAGCTGGAAGGCTCCGGCTTCTATCTGAAACGTCAGAGCAATTACCTGACTCGCACTCTGCATCATCCGTTTGGTGAGCCGTCGTTCTCCCGGGAATTTCGCAACATCAGCCGCTATCAGCAACTGGGTATCCCGGCGCTGCATGCGGTGTTTTATGGCGAAAGTCGGGTCAACGGTGAGCGTCGGGCGATTCTCATGACCCGAGCGCTGGATGGCTGGACCGATCTGGACACTTTGCTCCAGCAATGGTCTGAAATGGACGCTGCGCAGCAGAAAGCGATCCTGCAGGCGTGTGGCGATCTGGCGCAGACGCTCCACGCTGCCGGGCAGGTTCATGGCTGCTTCTACCCCAAACATATTTTCATGCGGGCCAAGGCTGGCATGTACCGGGCACAGCTGATCGACCTGGAGAAAACCCGGCCAGCGCTGTTTGGCCGACGTGACCGGGTCAAGGATCTGGAGCCGCTGCTGCGTCGCGCACCGATGTGGAGTGAAGCCCACGTACGCGAATTGCTGGCGGCTTATCTGCACTCCGGCATCGACAGCCCGCTGGTGGATGACTGGTACGCCCGGCTCGACAAGCGCGGCAGCCACAAACGCGGTACGCACCGCGAACACGAAGAGATCCGTTGATGCGTTTGTCTGAACTCAAGAACGCAGGCCGCAGCCCCGCCTTGCCGATCAACCTGGCGTTGGCCGATGCAGCAGGTCCCGCCGAGCTGCAATTGCTGACTCTGCTGCGGGTGTTGCCCGGTCAGCGCTATGTAGGCGCAGGCGTGTGGCGCGGTCGACCGGTGTTGGCCAAATTGCTGGTCGGGCAAAAGGCCCCACGGCATTTTCAGCGCGAGCTGGAAGGCGTGCGCTTGCTGGCCGCACAAGGCATGACCACGCCGTTGCTGCTGGCTGATGGTCTTGAGCAGAACGAAGGTGGCTGGCTGCTGTTCGAGTTTCTGGAGTCGCAAAGCCTTGGCGATGCCTGGGCTGAAGTCGAAAACCAGACCCCGCTCAACGATGCTCAGCAAACGGTACTGGGCGAAGCGTTATCGGCCATTGCGCAACTGCACGCCAAAGGGTTGTGGCAGGAAGACCTGCATCTGGACAATCTGCTGCGCAGCCACGGCAAGCTGTACCTGATCGACGGTGCGGGAATCCGCGTCGAAGAAGCCGGCAAGCCGCTGTCCCGGCAAAAGGTGCTGGAAAACCTCGGGGTGTTCTTTGCCCAGTTGCCCAAGTCCCTTGAGCCGTTCACCGAAGAATTGCTGGTGCATTACCTGCTCAGCAATGGCGAACACGGCCTGCCGATGGAAGCCTTGCAGAAGCAGATCGACAAGGTTCGCAGCTGGCGCCTGAAGGATTATCTGGAAAAGGCTGGGCGTGATTGCAGTCTTTTCAGCGTGGAAGACGGAGCGTCCGGATTGCGGGCGATTCGCCGGGAAGAAGAGGCCGCGATGTTACCGGTACTTGCCCAGGCGGATGAATTGCTCGACCAGGGTCACCTGTATAAAACCGGTGGTGCGGCGAGCGTCGGGCGGGTTGAGGTCAATGGCCGCAGCCTGGTGATCAAGCGCTACAACATCAAAGATGTTGCCCATTGGTTCAAGCGCTTCTGGCGCCCGAGCCGGGCGTGGCATTCGTGGCGTGAAGGCAACCGCCTGTTGTTCCTCGGCATCGCTACGCCCAAGCCATTGGCTTTGCTGGAAAAACGGGTGCTGGGGTTGCGCAGCAAGGCGTATCTGGTGACTGAGTATTTGCCAGGGCCGGACATCATCGAGCGTTTCGCGCCTTATGTCGCCTCGGGTGACGCGCCGGAAAGTGAGCTGGTTGCGCTGGATAAGCTCTTCCAGCAACTGATCAGCGAGCGCATCAGCCACGGCGATCTGAAAGGCCATAACGTGTTCTGGCATCAGGATCGCTGGGCGTTGATCGATCTGGACGCCATGTGTCAGCACAGCTCGCAAAGCTCATTCGCCACTGCCTTCGCGCGTGATCGCGCCCGCTTCATGCGCAACTGGCCCGCCGACAGTGCGCTGCACCAATTGCTGGAGCAGCGTCTGCCACGGGTTTTGTAAACGCTGGAGCTGTGTGCAATGCGCATTTCTAGTGGGACCGGCTTTAGCCGGGAAGGCGGCATTTCAGGTGACGCATGTGCAGCGCATGTCCCGGCCCCTTCCCGGCTAAAGCCGGTCCCACAGGGGATAATCGGTCTCCGTTGGAGCGAGTGGGCGCTCCTACGGATCGGCGTTTATCCGGAGAATGCTCACGCCACCCTTGTCAGGTTTATCTCCTCCAGGCCGACAATCAGCGCATCCATATCCTCGAAAGGTTTCTGGTGCACGGTGGACCAAGTGGCTCGCTCTATATAAACCTCGCCCTGGGCATTAACCTTTACCGGCGTGCGATGGATCACGTTGTCTCGTGAGCGATGGACGATAACCGGCAGGTTGTCGGTGCTTTCCTCAATCAGGAACAACCCCGGCCTGGTCAAGCGTTCAGAAACAGGCAGCGATTGTGCAGGCCTCACCGGCACCAACGGTTTGAGGGTTTCCATCTCCAGCCGCAGATCACTCTTGATGACGCTTTGTCGGTCGGTCAGCCCAATTTTCATTTTCTGACCGGGATCTATAAAAACACCCTGAGACTGGCCAGGCCTAACATCAACCACTCGGATACCGATGCCGCCTTCCAGCTCGGCCAGGCCCGGGACGATTTTCTCGTACGTGTTGGCGTGGCTGTTACCCACCAGCGCAATCCACTTGTGTGCGCCCATGACTTCCTGATGTTTGCGTATCGTGCGCGACGCGAAGTAGCTGAACATTTGCTGTCGTGTGGAAAGCGCAGGATGGTCAATTTCTCTGATGTGGTAACTGGCGGCGCAGTCGATAGCCCTGACCTCCAGGCCATTGGCGCGTGCGTTGATCACCAGTTGCTCGAAGGTGTAGATGCCATCGGCGTCGGTCTGATGGCCGAGGTCGAGTTTCTTCAGGTCATGGAGCAGGGTTTTGCTCATGTGACCGGTTTCGACGAAACGGTCCAGGTCTGCCTGGTGCACGTCGCTGAGCAAGTGCTCCAGGTACAGCGTCTTCACGTCTTGCCGGGCCAGCAGCGGCATGCTGTCGATGATCAGTTTTTTGCTGGCGATGGATGAGTGTTTTTCGCCAATCACCACGCCGTTTGTATGTTGATAAAGATCTTCAAGCAAATCACCCTGGCTGATTCCTGGCGACACGGAGGGTACTGTCGGTCGGCTTGGTAACTCGTGGGCAATAATCTTGCGCGCGTCTTTCTGGAGTTTGGTGCGCAGATTGAAAAAGCTGTCGCGAACCAACGAGTATTCTTCGTTCGCGATGAAAAATTGAGAGTGCAGTCCCTTTCTTTCGAAGTTGATCAACTCATGCAGGCTGTTTCGAGTGTCGGCAGGCATGCCGTAGACCGTATCGGACAACGATAACTGAATGGCGGTAGGTGGGGTTTCAACGGGCCAGTTTTGCGCATCGATTGCCTGCCACTCACCGGTTTCCTTCCATTCAAAACCAGGCTTGCCGACAAAGGTATTGTCGATTTCATCCCCCGCGATTCCGTGGACTTGTCGATGCAGCGCTTTATCCAGCTGGCTTGGCGGTAGGTTTGTTACGGCTGGTGTTACGACGGAGATGCTTTGCTCCCTGATCAGCGGGTTGGCCATTTCAATCTTGAAGTCGGCCTTGCCGAATGCCGTGCCAGTGGCTTCGATATCCCGGCTGATGAGCGTCGGCCTCCCCTGGGCCACGTCTTGCACGCGGATGCTGATTGCACCGTGCAGCTCGGCGATGCCTGGGACTTGTTGCCAGGTATTGGCCAGTTTTTGATCGAGCAATGCAACCCAGCGCCGTTCAGGATGGGCAGCAGTATCGGCATTGATCAGAAGATAACTGAAGTAATTGCTCATTTTCTGATCACCGGCAACATCTGCAACGGCCGATACCACCGGGTTGTGGATCAGTGGATAACTGACCGATGAGCTGAGCGGACGGACTTCCAGGCCGTGGCGGTGTTGGGGCCTGCCTGTAGCACACCTGAGTTTCGGCAAGGGTTGTTCAGTTCTGACTCCAAGCCGCCCAAGCCGATAGAGACACCTGAGGGTAAGGCGCTTCGGCTGGCTCATGTGTTTGGCCCAGACCGCGCCGAGCGGGAACAACAACTGGCTGTATTGCTGGCGTTGCAGTGGCGAAAACAACAGGTCGAACCCATCGAATTGCGACCTTTGCAGTGTTACTGGCAAGGCTCGGTTCCCGCGTGGCAGGCCTTTGTTGAACAGATGGCGAAGTCCTGGCCACAGGTTGAATTGCCCGAGACCCCTGAGGCTTGGCAGGGCATCGATAGCCTGGACGCCATCATTGATCAATTGCAGCGCGCACCATCAGGCGCCCGCATTTTGTGTGCCGGTTGCCAATCGCTATCTATCCAGCGCGAGCCCCCCTTGCTGTCAGGTGAGTCTGCCGTGCTGTGGCTGTTTGCCCTGCAGGGTGGCGTGCTTTTTAGCCGAGGCGAATGGTATGCAGCCGACACCGAAACCCTGCCGTCGGTGGCCGAGCGCGTTTTACAACAAAGCGAATTAGCGGCCCCGCCGTCCAAGTGCGTGTTGTTTTCTCAACCCGATGTGCCCGACCTGTCCGACATCGGCTGGGACATCCGGCAAAACCTGCAGGACGCAAACTTTGGTGCCTTGGGCGAATTGGAGGCCATGGTCGCAATGACCTTGGCGGCTTCCCTTGCTCAATACCAAGGGAAACCTTGTGCGTGGCTGGCGAGCGATCCTCAGCACACCCTGGCTCTAGGAATTGTTGAATCAAATGACTCAAGTAATTGAAACGCCCAAAATGTCCGCCGGGCGAACGGCGCTGTTGATCGCTGCTGTCCTGGCGGTGGTTGTGATTGTGGTTGGCGTGGCGTGGTGGTTTTGGGGCGGTGCCCAGCCGATCAAACTTGCAGCGCTGCGCGAGCTGCTGCTCAAGGCTCTGATCTGCTGGGTGCTGGCAACCATTGCCGTATTGCTGGTGTGGAAGTTTGTGCTTAATGGCATCCGCAACCTGATGTTCAGCGCCCAGTCACTGCCAACTGTTCCTGAACCTGAAGTTGCCAAGCCTGATACCTGCCGGGCGCTACGTACTCGGCTAACGCGAGACCACGGCCGCCTCTGGCGCCGCAAAACCCGCGTCCTCCTAGTCATCGGCGAACCCGAGCAGATCGAAGCCATCGCCCCCGGCTTGACTCAACACCAATGGCTGATCGGCCAGAACACGGTGTTGCTGTGGGGCGGCAGTACCCAGACAAACCTTTCTGACGCCTTCAAGCGATGGCACGGCCTGAGCCGCTGGCGGCCGTTGGATGGTGTGGTCTGGGCGCTGGATAAAAACCAGAGCGCGGACGGTGCCGCGATGCGAGTCGGGGTTCAGCAGGTTCAGGGTTTGGCTCAGACGCTGTGCTGGCAGTTGCCATTGTATGTGTGGCAGGTCTGCGCCAGCGAGTGGAAGCAGGATGGCCGGGAGGAGCAGCCGGTGGGTTGCCTGTTGCCTGCGCCATTCACGGCAGAGCAACTGGAAGCTGGTTTGGGCGAGCTGGTCCAGCCTTTGCAGCAGCTGGGTATCGCCCAGGTTGAGGAAACCATGAGCCATGACTTTTTGTGGCGGCTGTCCTACGACCTGCAAACTGAAGGCATTGCCCGCTGGCGCAAGGCGCTCTCGCCCTTGTTGGGTTACGTTGCCCGTCAAGCGCCGTTGCGTGGGTTGTGGTTCAGCCTGCCGCTGCAACGGGCGCAAAGCGAGGGAGACAATACTTGGCCGCCCGAGGAGAGTTGGCTGGGTGTAGTTGAAGACAGGAACGGCAACCCGCGACGCCTTGGCGGGCATCCCGCTCGGGTCTGGGTCCGCGCGGCCCATTAGACGCCACCTTCGGCCCGTTACTGGCGCTGCTCGGCAAAGCCCAGGAAGACACGCACGGCGATGAAAAACTCAGCCTGCAAGCCTTCCTCACTCGCGTTACGCGGGTGCGGCTGAAGCTGCAACAGATCAGCAATGCCCCCAACCCGCAGGAAATGACCCAGGCCATGGCGCAGACTGTGTTTCAGGGCAACAGCGTCGACTTGACCGACACCCAGGCTTACGGCCGTTTGATTGCCGCCAGCCTCGGTGCCGAGTGGGGTTCGGTGGGCAACACGTTGTTTGTGCAGCCACTGGATCAGGCCTGGCAAAAAGTCCTGCAACCCTCGGCGGCGAGCCTGAATAAACAGTGGCAGCGCGCAGTCGTCAACGAATGGGACAAGGCCTTCACCGGGCGTTATCCGTTTGCCGCCACTGACAGCGACGTCTCGCTGCCCATGCTCGGGCAGATGATCCGCGCCAACTCTGGCCACATCGAACAATTCTTGCAAAGCCAACTGGCCGGGATCCTGCGTAAGGAAGGCGGCCAGTGGGTGGCCGACTCCCGGCACAGCCAGGGTCTGCGCCTGAACCCGCAATTCCTGACGGCTATCAACCAACTCAGCCACGTGGCCGATGTGCTCTACACCGACGGCGGCCTGGGCCTGAGCTTTGACCTGCAAGGCAAGGCCGTGGCGGAGATCATCGACACCACCTTCACCGTCAACGGCGTGACCCACCACTACTTCAACCAGCGAGAAAAATGGCAACGCTTCGACTGGCCCGGCCGCAGCGACTACCCCGGCGCGCAACTGCGCTGGACCAGCGTCTACACCAGCGAACGCCTGTACGGCGACTACCAAGGCACCTGGGGCCTGATCCGCCTACTGGAAAACGCCAAAGTCACCCTGCTCGATGACGGCGAAAGCCGCTACCACCTCGTCATCAAAGCCCCCGACGGTCAGGACCTGAACTGGCACATGCGCACGGAAATGGGCGCGGGGCCGCTTGCGCTGCTAAAGCTGCGCGGCTTCAAGATGCCGAAGGAGATATTTCTGACGGAACGCAAAGCCACTGAGCGTGAAAAAAACGTCAAGGCAAAGAGGACCTAAACAGGCACACGCAATCAGGACAGGGTTTGGCCTAGTCCTGATTGCGTGCTCGGACCACTGACCTCAATGACGAGCAAATCCCCCCGCCATTACGCTATAATCCCGCGCTTTAGCTGATCCTCGCCCGCTGCGGGGACACACATTTTTCTCGGGCGCCTGGCGCCTGCATGCAGACTAAAGAGGCTAGACCCTAGTGGCATTGACGATCCTTGGCCTGTCCGGCGCCCTTAGCCATGATCCTTCCGCAGCTCTATACATCGACGGCAAGCTGGTGGCCGCGGCGGAAGAAGAGCGCTTCGTTCGCGATAAACATGCAAAGAACCGCATGCCCTACGAGTCGGCGAAGTTCTGTCTTGAGCAAGCGGGTATCAAGCCTTCCGACGTTGATGTGGTGGCGATTCCGTTCGCGCCGATCAGCCTGTTCGGCAAGGCGCGCTGGCACTATGCCAAGCGTTACTGGTACGCCCCGGATCGTGCGCTTGATGCGCTGCTGATGGGCAATCGCCGCTACAAGCGCTATCGCAACAAGATCGTCTGGTGCCTGGAGCAGCTGGGTTTTGATCCGAAGAAGATCAAGATCGAGCCGGTCGAGCACCATTTGGCTCACGCTTCCAGCGCTTACCACTGCTCGGGTTTCAAAGAGAAAACCGCGATTCTGGGGATCGATGGCAAGGGCGAGTACGCCACGACGTTCTTTGGTTACGGCGAAAACGGCAAGATTCACAAGATCAAAGAATTCTTCGATCCGGATTCCCTGGGCGGCCTGTATGGCGCGATCACTGAATTCCTTGGCTTCGAGATGCTCGACGGCGAATTCAAAGTGATGGGCATGGCGCCGTATGGCGATGCCAGCAAGTACGATTTCTCGCGTCTGGCGACTTTCGAAAACGGCGAACTGGTGATCAACACCGAGCTGGCCAACGTCATTGGTCTGCGTCGTTATAAAGAGAAGGGCAAGGGTTTCTACTTCTCGCCGAAGCTGATCGAGTGGCTGGGTCCGAAGCGTGAAGGCGATATCGCCGACGAGCCGTACATCCACTACGCGGCAAGCATGCAGGCGCTGTTCGAGAAGCTGGCGTTGCAGATGATGGACCATTATCTGGGCGACATCCTCAAGGAAACCGGCAAGATCGCCTTCGCGGGCGGCTGTGCGCTGAACGTGAAGCTGAACCAGAAAATCATCGCCCGTCCGGAAGTCAAAGAGCTGTTCGTGCAGCCCGCTTCCGGCGACGCCGGTACTGCGGTGGGCGCTGCGGCTTACGTTTCCCATGCCCGTGGCGTGCCGGTCGAGAAGATGGAACATGTCTATCTCGGCCCGTCGTACACCAATGAAGATGTGATCGCGGCCTGTGCCCGTCACCCGAGCAAGCCGGTCTGGCGCCAGATCGAAAACACCCCTGAGCGCATCGCGCAAATCATGGTCGCGGGGAACCCGGTTGCCTGGTTCCAGGGCCGTATGGAGTTCGGTCCGCGCGCACTGGGTGGTCGTTCGATCATCGGTTGCCCGAGCGTGGCTGGCGTGGCTGATCGCATTAACCATCAGATCAAGTTCCGCGAGCGCTGGAGGCCTTTCTGCCCGTCGATGCTCGACACCGTCGCGCCGCAGATGATCAAGATTGATCACCCTGCACCCTTCATGACCTTCACCTTTGAAGTGGCTGAAGAGTGGAAGACCCGCGTGCCTGAAGTCGTTCACGAAGACGGCACGTCCCGCGCCCAGGTGCTCAAGCGCGAGTACAACCCGCGCTACTACGACATGATGAAAGCGCTGGAAAACCTCACCGGCAACGGCGTGTCACTGAACACTTCGCTGAACCGCCGTGGCGAGCCGATGATCTGCTCGCCAACGGATGCCCTGAACATGTTCTTCGGCTCGGATCTCGAGTACCTGATCATGGAAGACATCCTGGTGGTCAAAGACGGCGTGGAAACTTATGACACGCTCGGCTGAGCGCCATGTGCTGCAGTTCTGTCACGGCTATGACGGTCCGTTTCTCGATTGCGCCCGGCAGTACGCCAGCCTGTTCGTCGGCAAGGGTTACCGTGTCACCACGGTATTCCTGACCGGCGCGGCTGATGCTGACGTGGCGGCGGGTTGCGCGTCCGATGAAGTGCTGTTTCTTGAACGCAGCTCGGCCTCGGTTCGGGGCCTGAAGCTGGGGGCTATCCGCGATCTGCGCAAGATCGCGGCGTCGCGTAATTTCAGCTTCTGCATCGCCCATCGCTTCAAACCGGTGTACATCGCGCTACTGGCAACCCGCTTGCCGGTGATTGGCGTACACCATGCCTTTGGCGACTATCAGCGACGTACCCGCAAGCTCTTCGCGCACCTGTTCCGCAGGCGTTTGAGTCTGCTGGGTGTGTCCGATGCCGTGCGCGACGACATGCGCAAGAGCCTGCCGAACTGGCCGACCGGCCGGATTCAGACGTTGTACAACCGCATCGATATCGAGCAGTTGCAAGCCAGCCAGTTGTCCGCCGAGCAGGCGCGCGTCGAGCTGGGTCTTTCGGCGTCGGCCTTTATTGTCGGCAATGTCGGGCGGCTGCATCCTGACAAGGATCAGGCCACGTTGCTGCGCGGTTTTGCCAAGGCTTTACCCAGCCTTCCACAGAACAGCCAGCTGGCGATTCTTGGCAAGGGTCGGCTTGAGCCAAAGCTCAAGGCATTGGCGCTGGAATTGGGTATTGGTTCTCAGGTGTTGTTTCTTGGGCAAGTGGCCCAAGCGAGCCTATATTACAAAGCATTCGATGTATTCGCCTTGAGCTCTGATCACGAGCCATTCGGCATGGTGCTGCTGGAGGCCATGGTCGCTGGCGTGCCGTTGCTGGCGACCGCGTGTGGCGGGGCGAAGGAAGTGGTTGAAGGCGTGGGCGTATTGTTCCCATTCGCTGATGATGAGCGCCTGGCACATGGGCTGATTCATCTGGCGAATCTGGATGATCAACAGCGCCAGGCCTGTGCCGAATTGATGTTGCTGCGTTTACGAGAGCGGTTTTCGGATCAGGCGGTACGCGATGTGTTCTGGCGTCTGCCGCAAGTCACCAGCCTGATTGCGGAGTCCTGATGCTCAACCGATTTCAAGGCTGGCGTGAGCGTGGCTGGACATTGATCGACGCCCAAACCTACCAGACAACCTGGCAGCTTTATGGCGGTAGCGTGGCGACACACCCCATGGTGGTCGAGCGTCTGGCGCAGTTGGCGCAGATCCCCGTGCGTTATCTGGGCTGGGAACAGGACGGCGAACTCAAGGCGGCAGTTCCAACCTGGGGGCGCTCCTTGGCGCTTTCCAAGGACGTGCTGAAAAGCGCGGGCAAGAAAGGTCTGTTTGACCTGGGTAATGCCGAGCTGATTCTGCCGATTGCCGACGATGTTCAGGTGCCGGTTCGCCATCGTGGGCGTTACCTGTCGTCGCTCAATGAAGGTCGCGTCAGCACCCTCAAGCCTCAAGCCGAGTCCCTGGCCATGGCGCGAACTCCGGAAGAACTGTCGAAGAAGTTTCGTTACAACCAGCGCCGTGAATTGCGCCTGCTGGAAGAGGCGGGCGGTGTTGTTCGCCCGGTCACTGATTTCACCAGCGCCGAACTGGCCCGCATGTATTGCGACCTGTTCCAGCGGCGCTGGGGATTCGCCGCTACCGGTGCCGAGCACAAGGCCGAAGTCATCGACTTGCTGCGCGATATGCTGATCGGTTCTGTGGTGTTTCTCAACGATGCGCCGATTGCCATTCAACTGGTTTATCGCGCTGAGTCGCCGCAGTGGATCAGCGTCGAGTACGTCAACGGCGGAGTAGACCCGGAAACCCGGGATTTCAGCCCTGGCAGTGTGCTCAGTTTCATCAACACCCAAAGTGCCTGGGAAGATGCGCGCAACCTTGGCAAACCGCTGCGTTTCTCTTTTGGCCGCGCAGATCGTGAGTACAAGGACCGTTGGTGCAACCCCGTACCGGTGTTTCAGGTTTGAGCCGCAAGCAGCAGTTGCTCAAGCGCCATCGCCGTAACAAGCGGGTGGCGCTGCTGATCGGCCTGCTTGTGCTGATTGTGGTTGGCGTTTGTGTTGCGTGGTGGCTGCCGATTCTGTTGGCGATAGTTGCCTGGGTGGCCCACGAAGCCTGGTTCGCCGACCATCTGTTCTATTCCCCGAAAGACGATTACCAATACAACTTTGCTGCCGATGCTGAAGTTGCGGGCGTGCGTCTGGATGGCGGACATCTGCGCTGCGATACGCCCCTGCAATTGACCGGCGATGAAACGCTGATCTTGGCGGTGAAGGTGCGTGCCTCCTTGTTGGGCCGGTTTTTTGACCCGGTTGTCGAGTTGTCCGGTGAGGGTGTCAGTGATCGGCAGACCTTCGAACGTGGCGTCGATGGCCTGCGCTATCTGAATCTGAGTGGTCTTGGGCCATCATTGGCGGCAGGATCGTTGCAGTTGAAGGGCCGTTTCTGCACCCTCAGCGGCACGCCGCGGCTGTGGCTTTTCCGTCAGCCAGATGCACGTCAGCAACGGGTCATGGTCATCGCGCCCCATGCGGATGACGCAGAGCTGGCGGCTTTCGGGCTGTACAGTCAGGCCGTCGACACCTGGGTCGTGACCCTGACCGCTGGCGAAATCGAAGCCGAGCATTATCAGGCCATGGGTATGGACCGCGCCGAAGCCGCGCGAATCAAGGGCAGGCTGCGGGCCTGGGACAGTGTTGCTGTTCCGCGTTGGGGTGGCGTGCCGCAAGCGCAGTGTGTGCAGCTCGGTTACTTCTGCCTGCAACTGCCCGCCATGCAGGCCGCGCCGGATCAGCCCATTGCATCCCGTGAAGCCGATTTGCTCGATACGCGCCTGTTTCGCCAGTTCAATGCCATGAGCTTGCCCGGCGATCAGGACGGAGCGCCGACCTGGAACAATCTGCTCGCCGATTTGCGGGCGCTGTTGTTGCACGCTCGGCCACAGGTTTTAGTCATGCCGCACCCGGCGATCGATCCGCACCCGGACCATATCTGTTCCCAGGCGGCGGTGATGGAAGCGCTGCAAGGCCTCGAATGGCAGCCGGAAGTCATTCTCGGCTACGCCAATCACCTTCACGACAATGATCGCTGGCCGATGGGCAATGCCTATGACGGGATCGGATTGCCGCCGGTGTTTGATCCGTCGTTGCAATTGACGCCCTACAGCCTTGGTCTGACTGTCGCTCAGCAACGTGACAAGGCCATGGCCCTTGGCATGATGCACGACCTGCAGCCGCCCATGCCGTTCAAGCGCCGAGTGCGCCGCTGGTTGCAGCGCAAGCTGGCGGGGCGACAATGGCCGGCAGAGGGTGAAAACGAGTTCTTCAGAAAGGCTGTTCGCCGACACGAATTGTTCTGGCGCCGAGAGATTTGATTCAGCAGGCTGCGGTACTGCAAGGAAAATAATGAGAGTTCTATTTCTGGTTCAGAAAGAACAACGTGCCATTCTGGATCGTTTGTATGAAGGCATCGCTGCCCACTGCGAGTGCGAAACCCGTTGGTTGACGTCTGCCGAGCAGCGTAACCTGCGAGGCTATTTCCGCCGCGAAGTGGACGTCACCCAGTACGACCGGATCGTGTTTTTCTTGCGGTTCAAGCATGAAATTCGTCAGGTTGGCTTCATTCGCACGATCCCCAATCTGGTGATCCTCGAACACGACGCCTATCAGAACTACATCCCTTGCAAATACACCGGCGAATTCAGCGCCTATTACCGCAAGCTGCCGTGGGCGCGGGTGATCTGCTCCGGGTTCATGGTCAGCGAACGCTTACGGGCAGAGGGCTTCGATGCGGTGTTCGTGCCCAAGGGCTATGACCAGAGTCTGCTGCAGGGCGAGAATCGTGAACGCGATATCGAACTGGCGTTCGTGGGCAGCACCAACAGTGTGGCTTACAGCGGGCGCAAGGCGCTGCTGGATGAGCTGGGCCGGGTTGAGAATCTGGTGGTGACCCGCACCAAGTCCGGCGAGGAATATTGCCAGACCCTGAACCGGATTCGTTTTTTCGTCAGCGCCGATGTGGGCATGGGCGAGTACATGATCAAAAACTTCGAGGCCATGGCCTGCGGTTGTGTGCTGCTGGCCTACGATCAGGGCGCCGAGGAGAACCGCGCGCTGGGTTTTGTCGACATGCACAACATCGTCCTGTATCAAGACATACCCAGTTTGCAGGTCAAGCTGGCGCAGTTGCGCGATGACCAGAGTCTGGCCCGGGAGATTGCCGATAATGGCCGGGCGCTGGCTGAGCAGCGCTTTACATTTCATGCCCTGGGCAAGGCCATTGTTGAAGAAATGCGTGCGCCGTTGCGTGCCATGCCAGCCATGAGCTGGCTGGGCCGCCTGAAGTCTCGGTTGGGGCTGTGATCGCCTTTGAAATTTCAATGATTGAGTACAGATGATGCAGTTCAGCGAAAGTAGCGATATCACGCTGGTAGTCACCAGTTGCGGACGGTTTGACCTGTTAACGCGTACGCTTGAAACGTTTGACCGATTCAATACCGCGCCGATTCGCGCCGTGCTGATCACCGAAGATTCCGGGGATGCCAAGGTAGAGTCCTGCCTTCCCGAGCATTGGCGCCCGTTTACCCGCTTCATCATCAACAACCCGAAGCTGGGTCAGATGCGCTCGGTGGATGCCGCTTATGCGCTGATCGAAACATCCTGGGTGTTCCACTGCGAGGACGACTGGGATTTCTACCGCCCAGGCTTTGTCGAAGAGTCGATGACCCTGTTGGAAAACGACCCGCAGGCTTTGCAGGTCTGGCTGCGCAGCTATCACCATGATTTGCTGGTCCACAGCCCTTATATGTATCTCAATGCCAGGGAAGTGGTGCAGGGCATTCCCTTTTACAAGTTGGGCTCGCACAAGGCCGAGTGGCAGGGGTTCTCGTTCAACCCCGGTCTGCGTCGTCTTGCTGATTACAAAGAGCATGCACCCTACGCCGCGCACAGTGGCGAAAAGAAGTTGTCCGGTATTTATGCCGCGCAAAACCGTTATGCGTTGATCCTCGAAAACGACGCGGTATTGCACACCGGCTTCGGCAACCACGTCGAAGTCCCTCAGGAACGTGTAGACAAACAGCGGCGCAAGCTTCGCGATCGTATTAAATTGCTGGCGGTGCTGGTTGTCGGAGTCATCATAGGTTGGGCATTCAGTAATGTTGGCTGACAAGCTGCACACAGACTCGGGCAAGGTCGCTGCTTATTTCAGCGGAGCTCTGGTTGCCTTTATTTTGAGCTTTATCCTGTGGGATTCGGCCAAGTTCACCAATAACCTGTTTTATGCGTTGATCGCTTTGCCGGGGTTGTTCTTCCTGATCCGCAACCGCGCCGCCGGTATGTTCAGCGGCGCGTTGGGCTGGGCCTGGCTGGTGTTCATCGTGTGGTTTCTGGTGCCCGCGTTTTATTCGGCGGATTTCCAGTTCTACAAGCACGTCGCCTATGTCGGGCTGTTCGTGTTTGTGGTCGCCGGGCTGACCAATATCGAGTTTTTCAACAGTAGCCGGTTCATTCGCAGCCAGTTCTGGATCATCTGCCTTTATATCTTTGCTTCGAGTATTCATAGCTGGATGACCGGGCAGTTCGTCTTTGGGCAGCGTGTGGCCATCCTGACGAGCCGACTGGATAACGTGATTTACGCCAGCATATGGCTGGTCTGCGCCCTGGGGCGGGCGATGCCGGTCTGGAGCCGGGAAAAGCGCTGGATCGAGACGGGCTGCGCAATGGTGCTGACCCTGATCGCTGTCGCGTTGGTCATGCAAACCCGGACCGGGCTGGTGGGCGCTGTTTTCCTGGGCGGACTCTGGGCGCTCAACATCGTTTATCGCTTCCGCATGCGCGGCCTGCTGACGCTGTTGGTGATCTCGGTGCTCGCCGGTGTGACCCTTTGGTTGTGTCGGCACGAGCAGTGGGTGCAATTGCTCTTCGCCCGAGGCGATTCCTATCGTGTCGAACTGTTCGAGATCATGACCGGCGAGTGGCGCAACTGCGGTTGGCTGTTGGGCTGCGGCGTGGAGTTTGTGACCACTAAAACCCTCACCGGTGGAATCGCGATTCAGCATCCACACAACATTTTCGTGGCGATGGGGCTGTACACCGGCGCTATCTCGCTGGTGCTGTTCATCGCGGTGATGGCCTTGACCCTCTGGCACGCCGTGCGCCTGCGCGACGGTTGGGGCTGGTACCTAGCGGCGGCGCTGGTGATGCTCAACTTTGATGGCAGCAAACTGGTGGGTAACCCGGATGAACTCTGGTTGCTGGTGCTGCTGCCTGCGGTGCTGATTTATGGCCGGGTGGTGCGTGAGCGCAGGCTTCAACCGCATTAATCTGTTGGAGCGAGGCTTGCCCGCGAATCGGTTGGCGCGGTGAATCAGATATTGCGCGTCGCCAATGTTCGCGGGCAAGCCTCGCTCCAACAGGTTTGCGTTCAGCCCATTGCCGTCGTTAGTTCTTCAACGACGCACAGGCTCTGCGCGTTCAGGTAGCCATTGATGAACGCCGGGTTGTTATCCCCGATCAGCCACTCGCGATCCTGCGTGTAGCGCAGCATGTGCTTGAAGTTGCGCAGGCGCAGGCTTTTGTGCAGCGGGCGGCGGGAGGTTTTCATGTCCGAGATATCGATCAGGCCGAGGGCGCCTTCAGGGGTGAGGATCACGTTACCCAGATGCGCCGAGCGAAAGTAGATCCCTTTCTCATGCAGTTCGGCGATGAAACTCCCCAGCTGCGCGCGCAATTCATCGCCGCTGGTTGCCTCGTTCATTACCTGCCGAAGGGTCTGGCCGGGCAGGGGGGTGTAATGCACCGCGTCGCGCTGGATCTGCGCCACACGGAAAACCTTGATGACCTTCGGGCAAGGAATGCCGCGTTGGGCCAGAGTCTCGCAGTTATCCGCGAAGCGCTGAGCGTAGGGATACCAGGCCGCTGAACTGATCAGCCGTTTGCGTCGAAACAGTTTCAGCATTGAGCCATCGGCCAGTCGCAGGACTTTATCACCCGTGGCATCGGCTTCGAGGACTTCGGCGCCTTTTACCAAGCCTAGGTAATGTGCATGATCAAGCGCTTGCATCGATACTCCGGATTCTTCGCCCAGGGGCCTGAAAGCCGCCTATGTTACCGCAGCAGGCAGTAGCGAAAAGCGCTTGTGATACAATTCGGCCTCTTTTTATACCTGACGGATTCTCATGACATCCTCCGAATCGTCCAGCCCATCAAGCATGAAAATTTACTTTCGCTTGTTGTCCTACGTGCGTCCGTATGTAGGGATATTCCTGGTCAGTATCATAGGTTTCGTTATCTTTGCTTCGACCCAGCCGATGCTGGCGGGCATTCTCAAGTATTTCGTGGATGGCTTGAGTAATCCCGAAGCGGTGCTGTTCCCCAACGTGCCGTATTTGCGTGATCTGCAACTGCTGCAGGCCGTGCCCCTGCTGATCGTTCTGATCGCGGCGTGGCAAGGGTTGGGGTCTTTTCTGGGTAACTACTTTCTGGCCAAGGTTTCTCTCGGGCTGGTTCACGATCTGCGGGTCGAGTTGTTCAACAAGTTGCTGGTCCTGCCTAACCGCTACTTCGACACCCATAACTCAGGGCACCTGATTTCGCGCATCACCTTCAACGTCACCATGGTCACAGGTGCTGCGACCGATGCGATCAAAGTGGTGATTCGTGAAGGTCTGACCATTGTTTTCCTGTTCGCCTATCTATTGTGGATGAACTGGCAGCTGACTCTGGTCATGCTGGCCATTTTGCCGCTGATCGCAACCATGGTCGGCAGCGCCAGCAAGAAATTCCGCAAGCAGAGCAAAAAGATTCAGGTTGCCATGGGAGACGTGACTCACGTGGCCTCCGAGACCATTCAGAACTATCGCGTGGTTCGCAGCTTCGGTGGCGAGCAGTACGAGCAAGACCGATTCGGCGCAGCCAGTACCAGCAACACCGATAAACAGCTGCGCATGACCAAGACCGGCGCTCTGTACACGCCGATGCTGCAACTGGTGATCTACACCGCCATGGCGGTGCTGATGTTTCTGGTGTTGTATCTGCGTGGTGACGCGACAGCGGGCGATCTGGTGGCTTACATCACCGCTGCGAGCCTGCTGCCCAAGCCCATTCGTCAGCTATCGGAAGTCAGCTCGACCATTCAAAAGGGTGTTGCTGGCGCCGAGAGCATCTTCGAGCAACTGGACGTAGAGCCCGAAGTCGACGGCGGTACGGTCGAGCGTGAGCGGGTTAGCGGTCATCTTGAAGTCAAAAACCTGAGCTTCACCTATCCGGGTACTGAGCGGCAGGTGTTGAACGACATCAGCTTTTCGGTTGCACCTGGGCAGATGGTGGCGCTGGTGGGTCGTTCCGGTAGCGGCAAGTCGACACTGGCGAGCCTGTTGCCACGCTTTTATCAGCACAGTGTCGGCGAGATTCTGCTCGATGGCGTGGAGATCAGCGATTATCAGCTGCGCAACCTGCGTCGGCATATCTCCCAGGTGACCCAGAGCGTCACGTTGTTCAACGACAGCGTCGCCAACAACATCGCCTATGGCGATCTGGCCGGGGCGCCGCGTGCTGATATTGAAGCCGCTGCGGCGGATGCATACGCCAAGGAGTTCATTGAGCAATTGCCTGAAGGACTGGATACTCAGGTTGGCGAAAACGGTGTGCTGCTGTCCGGTGGTCAGCGCCAACGTCTGGCAATCGCCCGCGCCCTGCTGAAAAACGCGCCGGTGTTGATCCTCGATGAAGCCACCTCTGCGCTGGATACCGAGTCTGAACGCCACATTCAGGCAGCGCTGGATAACGCCATGCACGGGCGCACCACGCTGGTCATCGCACACCGCCTGTCGACCATCGAGAAGGCCGACCTGATCCTGGTCATGGACGGCGGCCGGATCGTCGAGCGCGGTACCCACACCCAGTTGCTGGCGCAGAACGGCTATTACTCGCGGCTGCACGCCATGGGCCTGGACGAGCCCAAGCCGGTTGGGGCGATCTAAGGGTACTGAGACCTGTAGGAGCTGCCGAAGGCTGCGAATAGCGGTAGGGCAGTCTGAGAGTTTTCGCAGCCTGCGGCAGCTCCTACAGGTTTGATGTCGGCTGTGAAATGGCGCGATGCCTGGCTCATCAAGATTCATTTGCAATCCCAAGCCTCCCCAAACCCTGTGCTAAGATTCCGCCCCTGTTCATTCTAGTTACGGGTTGTTCGATGAAGTTGTCCATGCCGCGTTTCGATCAAGCACCAGTCTTGGTAGTGGGCGATGTCATGCTCGACCGCTATTGGCATGGCGGCACCTCAAGGATTTCGCCGGAGGCGCCTGTGCCTGTGGTCAAGGTGGAGCAGATCGAGGACCGTCCAGGCGGTGCCGCCAACGTTGCCTTGAACATTGCCGCGCTCGGTGCGCCCGCCTCGCTGGTGGGTGTTACGGGTGAAGATGAAGCTGCCGAAAGCCTGGCCAACAGCCTCAAGGCTGCGGGCGTTCGCGCGCGTTTTCAGCGCATTGCGCATCAGCCGACCATCGTCAAACTGCGGGTCATGAGCCGCCATCAGCAATTGCTGCGCATTGATTTTGAAGAACCGTTCGCTACCGACGCCGAAGCGCTGAGCGCTGAAGTCGACGCGCTGCTCGACGGTATCAAGGTGCTGGTCCTGTCCGACTACGGCAAGGGCGCCCTGAAAAACCATCAGGCGCTTATCAAGTCCGCTCGTGAGCGCGGCATCCCGGTCTTGGCCGATCCCAAGGGCAAGGACTTCGCGATCTATCGCGGGGCCAGCGTCATTACCCCTAACCTGAGCGAGTTCGAAGCCATCGTCGGCCATTGCGTAGACGAAGCCGAGCTGGTCGCCAAGGGTGCGCAGTTGATGAGTGAGCTGGAGCTGGGCGCTTTGCTGGTGACCCGTGGCGAACACGGCATGACCTTGCTGCGTCCTGGGTTCCCGGCCCTGCATCTGCCAGCCCGTGCCCGTGAAGTCTTCGACGTGACCGGCGCTGGTGATACCGTGATTTCCACCCTTGCAGCTGCCATCGCAGCTGGCGAAGAACTGCCCCATGCCGTGGCGCTGGCGAATCTGGCCGCTGGCATCGTGGTAGGCAAGCTGGGTACTGCGGCCATCAGCGCCCCGGAACTGCGTCGCGCCATCCAGCGCGAGGAAGGCTCCGAGCGTGGTGTGTTGACGTTGGAACAGCTGCTGCTGGCCATCGATGACGCCCGTGCCCACAAAGAAAAGATTGTGTTCACCAACGGCTGTTTCGACATTTTGCACGCCGGTCATGTGACCTATCTGGAGCAGGCGCGGGCTCAAGGGGATCGCCTGATTGTGGCGGTCAACGATGACGCCTCCGTCAGCCGCCTGAAAGGCCCTGGCCGTCCGATCAACAGCGTTGACCGTCGTATGGCGGTGCTGGCTGGTCTAGGCGCTGTGGATTGGGTGATCAGCTTCTCGGAAGGTACGCCGGAAAACCTGCTCAGCCACGTCAAACCCGACGTGCTGGTCAAGGGCGGCGATTACGGCATCGATCAAGTGGTCGGCGCGGATATCGTCCAGGCCTACGGCGGCGAAGTGCGGGTGCTGGGGCTGGTGGAAAACAGCTCGACCACCGCGATTGTCGAGAAGATCCGCGGGCAGTGAGTCTGTGATGTGTTGGAGCGAGGCTTGCCCGCGAAGAATAATGGTGGGGTGTATCTGACACACCGCAGCGTTTAATTCGCGGGCAAGCCTCGCTCCAACAGGACTGGTTTTCAGCTTTTAAACGTCACCAACTGCAACAGCTGCTTGGCCTTGCCGGTCAGGCGTTTGAGGCCGGTTTTTTTCGGTGGTGGCGTCAGGCCTTGCTGGCGTAGCCAGTCTTTCCAGCGAATTCTTTCTTCGCGAACTACCCAACCTTCCTGCGCTGCAAAACTCTCTGCCAGATACAGGCCGCGAGTGCCGGCGGCTGTCAGCTTGTCGCGCTTGAGGGTGTAAAGCTCCGGCAGCGGCACGCCGTTTTCCAGTGGCATCAGATACAAGTCAGGCTTGCTGCGGTTCAGACGGGCGACCAACTGGTCGTTTTCCAGGCATTCATCCACATGAAACAGGCTTAAGGGTCGGGCTTCCTTGGGGACTTCAAGACGCATGTCGTAGATCAACTGCAGTGATGCGGTGGGCAGATGCACGTAAGCCCTGGGCCGTTCGATCAAGTTCATGCTGCCGCAACGTACTGGGCGCGCTGCGCCGGACAATGGCGTCAGGCGAAAGGGCATGGCCTCTCGATAGTGCAGCGCTGCGGCGTAAGGCGCAGGCAGCCAGGTTTCGTTGAAACGCCCGCTCAGCCAGCCTTGAGGTGTTTCGATCAGGCATTCTTCGGCCACTTCCTGAATCGCCGTGTGCAGCGGCAGATTCAGCTCGTGGGCGGGCACGTAACCGGAAATCAGCTTGAGCACCACGTCGCCACGGTCCTGCCTTCTCTGCCGCACCAGCACCCAATAATCCCGGCCTTGCCAGTTCAGCGTCAGGCGTACCGAAACCCCGAGGTTGGCCAGTTCGGTGGAGAAGCGCTCGGTGTCTGACACTTCAATCTTGCGGCGGCGTTGCAGGGTCTGGGTGAAGTTCAGCGGCATGCCGATGCTTTGGTAGTTCAGGCCCTCGGGCGTGGCTTCGACATATAACGGCAGGGTTTTGAAGTTGCTGGGATTCTTCCGAATCAGGGTTCGCGGCATATCGGCTCCTTCTTGCGTTGGGGTCGGCCGCCTACATCAGGCTGGACGGCGAATCACGGCAGCAGCAGTGGCTACGTTATGGGCCAGATGTAGCGGATTGATGGTCCCGACAATAGCACTGGCGACGCCCGGATGCTCAAACAGCAGTTCGAAACTGGCCTGCACTGAGTCCACGCCCGGGCTCAGACAAACGTGACCGCTGGCCAGGGCTTTCTTGACCAGAATGCCTTTGCCGTGTGCAGCAGCGTAGTCGAGCACAGGCTTTTCGCCTTGTTCGTTGAGGTTGTACGTGACCATGGCGCAATCGCCTTCGCGCAGTGCCAGCAGGCCGCCTTCGACGGTTTTGCCCGAGAAGCCGAAGCCGCGAATCTTGCCTTCACGTTTCAGCTCGGCCAGGGTCTGATACACCTCGGTGTCGTTGAGAATCGCCAGATCATTGCCGTCGGAATGCACCAGCACCAGATCGATAAAATCGGTTTCCAGACGTTTCAGGCTGCGCTCCACCGACATCCGCGTGTGTTTGGCGCTGAAGTCGTGGCTCGACTGACCCTGCTCAAACTCTTCACCGACCTTGCTGACGATTACCCAATCCTGACGCTGACCGCGCAACAACGGCCCCAGACGCTCTTCGCTGGTGCCATACGCTGGAGCGGTGTCGATCAGGTTGATGCCCATGTCTCGGGCCATCTTCAGCAGCATCTGCGCCTGAACGTCGTCAGGAATGGTGAAGCCGCTGGGGTATTTGACGCCCTGATCCCGGCCGAGTTTGACGGTGCCCAGGCCCAGCGGCGAAATGCTCAGCCCGGTGCTGCCCAGTGGGCGGTGAAGTCCGTGGAGGGTTTTTACGCTCATGGCAGCAATTCATCCCAGACCGGTATGGCCATTGGTGGTATCGGCAGCCCGCTCATAGACGGCTGTGGCGTCGGGTGGACTTCGTCGTAGGACAACGCCGCTAGAACCCGGTCGGAAAAGTCCGGTGCCAAAGCCAGCTTTGTCGGCCAGCCCACCATCAGCCGGTTCTGTACGCTGAGGAACGCATTGTCTGGTCGTACCAGCCCGGATTGCGCCGGTTCTGCGCGATCAACCCGCAAGGTGGCCCACTCGACCTGACTGAGATCGATCCAGGGCAGCAAAGTGCCAAGTTCTTTTTTAACCGCTGCAATTTGCTGTTCCGGGTTACGGGCTACCCCGTCGGCCTCGGCCACATCGCCACCGACGTACCACACCCATTGCCCATTGGCGGCCGGGTGAGTGGTGACTGTCAGGCGCGGTTTCGGCCCGCCGCCCAGGCAGTGCGCGTACAGCGGCTTCAGGCTGGCGCCTTTGGCGAGCACCATATGCAGCGGGCGACGTTGCATGGTCGGTTGCGCCACGCCGAGCTTTTTCAGCAGTTCGGCATTGCCCGCGCCCGCGCAGAGCACCACGCGCTGGGCAAAAATATCCAGACCATCGACACGCATGCCCACCAGGTCTTCGCCATCCACCAGCGGCTCCAGATCGGTCCCTGCCAGCAGGCTGCCATTGGCCAGCTCGGCCAGGCGTTCGATCAGGCTCGGGACGTCGATGACCAGTTCAGCCAAGCGATAGACCTTGCCCTTGAACTTCGGGTCTTGCAGGGCAGGAGGCAAGTCAGCGCCCTTGACCTGATCGACACGACCGCGCACGGCCTTGCTGGCAAAGAAGCTGGTGAGGTTGCCGGCAATCGTGCCCGGCGACCACAGGTAGTGAGCTTCGGAAAGCAGACGCACGCCGGACAGATCCAGTTCGCCGGAGCCCGCCAGGGCTTCACGCCAGCGACGCGGCATGTCAGCGATGGCTTCCGACGCACCCGAAAGCGCGCCGTGCAGCGCGTATTTGGCGCCGCCGTGGATGATGCCTTGCGACTTCAGGCTTTGTCCGCCGCCCAGGCTGGCGCTCTCCACCAATACGGTAGAAAACCCTTGGCGACGCAAGCGGGCGTTGAGCCAGAGGCCAGCAACGCCGGCACCGACGATCAAGACGTCAGTGGAAATAACGGAAGGCATGAGCTACCTCTGTGGCCGGAAGAATGCCGCCATTATAGAGGAACGGGTTTTCAATGCCCGGCGGTTTTCGAGAACAGCTGGATTACGACCACCCCGGCCACGATCAAACCCATGCCCAGCATGGCGGGGATATCGAGTTTCTGGCCGTAGATGAAGAACGCGGCGACGCTGACCATCACAATCCCCATTCCTGCCCAAACCGCATAGGCCACGCCGACCGGAATGGTGCGCACCACCAGAATCAGCATCCAGAAGGCGATGGCATAGCCGCAGATCACCAGCAGCAGCGGGAGTGGCGTGCTCAGGCCTTTAACGGCTTTCATCGAAACAGTGCCGATGACTTCAGCGCAGATGGCGATGGCAAGCAGGTAGTAGGCAGACATGAAATAACTCCTTTTATAGGCTGCGCATTCTAGACCGTCTTGGGGTGGGTTAATTCGGTCGCGCAAGATTTGTTGGAGCGAGCGCGTTCTCATGTGGGACCGGCTTTAGCCGGGAAGAGGCCAGTCAAGCCTCTACAAAGGGTCGTTTGAAATGCCGCCTTCCCGGCTAAAGCCGGTCCCACAAGGAATATGCATTGCAGGGCAGCACAGAATTTCGCGAGCAAGCACCGCTCCCACAGGTGTCGCGGTTCCGATAAACTCCGCGCCCATGAATAGAACTCTATACACCCTGCTGTTTCATCTGGGTCTGCCGCTGGTGGCCTTGCGACTGTGGTTGCGTGCGCGCAAGGCGCCTGCTTATCGGCAGCGAATTGGCGAGCGTTTCGCCCTTGGCTTGCCCGCCGTGCAGCAGGGCGGTATCTGGGTGCATGCTGTTTCCGTGGGTGAAAGCATCGCCGCGGCGCCGATGATTCGCGCGCTGCTGGCACGTTATCCACAGCTACCGATCACCGTGACCTGCATGACGCCCACTGGCTCGGAGCGCATCAAAGCGTTATTCGCCAATGAGCCGCACATTCAGCACTGTTATCTACCCTACGATTTGCCATGGGCGGCGGGGCGTTTTCTGAATCATGTGCGGCCGGTGATTGGCGTGATCATGGAGACCGAGCTGTGGCCCAATCACATTCATCAGTGTGCGAAGCGCGGCATTCCCGTGGTGCTGGCCAATGGTCGTTTGTCCGAGCGTTCCGCCCGAGGTTATGCCCGCTTCGCCAAGCTGACCCGGCCGATGCTGAGCGAGATGAGCTTGCTCGCCGTGCAGACTGAAACCGAGGCCCAGCGCTTTCGGGATCTTGGTGCACGGCCCGAGTGCGTTTCGGTAACCGGCTCGATTAAGTTTGACCTGACCATCGACCCGCAATTGGTGGCCGAAGCGGGTCAGTTGCGTGAGCAATGGCAGGCGACGGGACGTCCGGTATGGATCGCCGCCAGCACTCATGCCGGGGAAGACGAAAGTATCTTGTCGGCGCATCGTCAGCTGCTGGCGAGCCATCCTGACGCGCTGCTGATTCTGGTGCCGCGTCATCTTGAGCGTTTCAACAGCATGCATGAGTTGGCGGTGCAGCAGGGTTTCGCCACTGTCCGACGCTCCTCCGCGCAGCCTGTTACGCCTGAAACACAGGTGTTGCTGGGCGATACCATGGGCGAGTTGCTGTTCCTTTATGCCTTGGCTGATGTGGCTTTCGTGGGGGGCAGTCTGGTGCCTAACGGCGGCCATAACCTGTTGGAACCTGCCGCACTGGCCAAGCCGGTGTTGAGCGGCCCGCACCTGTTCAACTTCCTGGAAATCGCCGCGATGCTGCGCAATGCCCAGGCGCTGACTGAAATCACTGATGCACAGAGCCTGGCTGCGGCCGTACAGCGATTGTTCGATCAGCCGCAATTGGCCCGGGAGATGGCTGAGGCTGGATTGCAGGTGATGAAGGCCAATCAAGGGGCGTTGCAGCGGTTACTGGATGGGATTGGGCGGTTGCTGCAACGGCCCCTGTAGACGCTGCCGAAGGCTGCGAAAGCAATGTGTCAGCTAAATTGCTTTCGCAGCCTTCGGCAGCTCCTACAGGTATTGGGTTCTCTTTTTACCGCTGCGGCGGCCTTTCGAAGTTCTTCTTCGCCGCCGCTGCGAGGTCTGGCGGCAGGAAGTCTTTGTCCGGGTTGTAGTCGGCTTTCAGATACCGCGACAGGTCCTGTAAATCCCCAGGGCTGAGCGTGCCCGCCGCCTGTTTCAAGCGCAGGTTGTCGAGGATGTAGTCGTAGCGGGTGTTGTTGTAATCGCGCACCGAGGCATAGAGCTGGCGCTGGGCATCCAGCACGTCGACGATATTGCGCGTACCCACCTGATAGCCGATTTCCGTGGCCTCAAGAGCGCTCTGGTTGGAGATGATCGACTGCTTGCGCGCCTGAACCTGCTCGACGTCGGTGTTCACCGCCCGATGCAGATTACGAGTGTTTTCCACCACCTGACGACGTAAACCTTCACGGCGCTGCTCGCTCTGGCTCAAACGTGAATAAGCCTCGCGGACCTGCGAGCTGGTTAGCCCACCGCTGTAGATCGGAATATTGACTTGCAAGCCGATGGTGCGCTGCTCAACGTCGCCGCGATAGCTCTGCCCGGTGTAGTTGGGGTTGCTGAAGCCCAACGCGTCATTGTCGCCCCGCTGATATTGAGCGACGGCATCAACGGTCGGTGCGTGCCCGGCCTTGCGTTGACGCAGGGTTTCTTCGGCGGCGTTTACTGCGTAGTTGCTGGCCAGCAGATTGAGGTTCTGTTGCGCGGCGGTATCCACCCAGGCCTTGGCGTCATTAGGCACCGGAGCCAGCACCGGCAAGGTGTGGACGATGCCTTCGATGGCGTTGTATTCGCGGTTGGTCAGAGTGACGAGCGCCTGAAACGCATCATCAACCTGACGCTTGGCGATGATCCGGTTGGCGCGCGAGGTGTCGTAACTGGCTTGCGCCTGCAGCACGTCGGTCTTGTCGGAAAGGCCGACGTCGAAGCGCTCGTTGGCTTGATCCAGCTGGCGTTTGAAGGCCGCTTCTTCAGCCTTGGTCGAGGCCAGATTGTCCTGGGCGCGCAGCACGGTGAAGTAGTCCTCGGCACTTTGCAGAATCAGATTCTGTTCCGTGGCGGACAACTCCAGCGCGGCCTGCTCGTTGACGGCTTCAGCGGCCTGCAACTGGAACCAGCGGTCGGCGCGAAAGATCGGCTGGCTCAAGGTTGCCTGATACACCGTGCCGCTGCGGGTCGCGGTGATATTGGGCTGGTTGATGCTGGTTCGGGTGTTGTTGACGTCGGCACCGGCGGACAGGTTCGGCAGCAAGCCTGCGCGGGCCTGGGGCACGACTTCTTTGCGGGCGGCGTAATCGGCTCGGGCGGCAGCAAGGTCGGCGTTGTTGTCCACGGCTTCCTGGTAGACATTGACCAGTCCGGTCTTGGTCGGCAGCGGCAAGTCCGCCGCCCAGGCACCTGCGTTACAAGCGCATGACACGGCGACAGCCAATGAAAGTTTGCGCAACATGGTGCATTCCCTGTTGATCATTATTTTGCCGGTTCTGAATAGAAACCAAGCTAGCGAGTGTAGTGGTTGGGGGTGATTGCAACAATCCGGCATAACGGCCATTTATCGAGCGTTGCTAAAACAGACTTGGCGTTCCGCGCTCGTCCCGACTAGACTGGCGACGTTCTTGTCGGGGTGCCTTGCTGTGAGGCTGAGATCGGTTAAACCGGATCCCGTTGAACCTGATCAGGTTAGCGCCTGCGTAGGGAACAAGATTTCTCGTCTCCCGGCGAGTCCTCTTGAGTGTCGTCCGGGGTCGTTGGTTCAGTTGATGAGCCGCCATACCTCCGCTCGACACTCAGCACCGCCTCAGGTGCGCCTTTTCGTCTTCAGGTTCGCTCCGACAATTAATCCGCCGCTGGATGATGTCTGGAGAGCCCGTGATGAGTACAAATCTAAAAAACGCCGCCAATTTGAGTGAATCCGCACAAGTCGATTCCGGATCGGTGCAGCCGTTTACCCGCTCGCAAAAAATCTACGTTCAGGGCTCGCGCCCGGACATCCGTGTGCCCATGCGCGAAATCCATCTGGATGTGACGCCCACGGACTTCGGCGGCGAGATCAACGCCCCGGTCACGGTTTATGACACCTCCGGGCCGTACACCGATCCGAACGTCATTATCGACGTGCGCAAAGGCCTGGCCGATGTTCGCTCGCCGTGGATCGATTCGCGTAACGACACTGAGCGCCTTGATGGCCTGACCTCGAATTTCGGTCAACAGCGTCTGGCCGACGCCGAGCTGACCCGCCTGCGCTTCGCCCATGTGCGCAACCCGCGTCGGGCCAAGGCGGGCGCGAACGTCAGCCAGATGCACTACGCGCGGCAAGGGATCATCACGGCCGAGATGGAATACGTCGCGATCCGCGAAAACATGAAGCTGCAGGAAGCCCGCGCCGCAGGCCTGCTGACTCAGCAACACGCCGGTCACAGCTTTGGCGCTAGCGTGCCTAAGGAAATCACCGCCGAATTCGTTCGTGAAGAAATCGCCCGTGGCCGCGCTATCATCCCGGCCAACATCAACCACACCGAACTTGAACCAATGATCATCGGCCGTAACTTCCTGGTGAAGATCAACGGCAATATCGGCAATAGCGCGCTGGGTTCTTCAATCGAAGAAGAAGTCGCCAAACTGACCTGGGGCATTCGCTGGGGGTCGGACACGGTGATGGACTTGTCCACCGGCAAGCACATCCACGAAACCCGCGAGTGGATCATTCGTAACTCGCCGGTGCCAATTGGTACGGTGCCGATCTACCAGGCGCTGGAAAAAGTCGGTGGCGCTGCCGAAGACCTGACTTGGGAATTGTTCCGCGACACGTTGATCGAGCAGGCGGAGCAGGGCGTCGATTACTTCACCATCCACGCTGGCGTGTTGCTGCGCTATGTACCGCTGACCGCCAAGCGCGTCACCGGGATTGTCAGCCGTGGCGGGTCGATCATGGCCAAGTGGTGCCTGGCGCATCACAAAGAGAACTTCCTCTACACCCATTTCGAAGACATCTGCGAAATCATGAAGGCCTACGACGTCAGCTTCTCGCTAGGCGATGGCCTGCGTCCGGGCTCGATTGCCGACGCCAACGACGCTGCGCAGTTTGGCGAGCTGGAAACCCTCGGCGAACTGACCAAAATCGCCTGGAAGCACGACGTGCAGACCATGATCGAAGGTCCTGGCCACGTACCGATGCAGTTGATCAAGGAGAACATGGACAAGCAGTTGGAGTGCTGCGACGAAGCGCCGTTCTACACCCTCGGCCCGCTGACCACTGACATCGCACCGGGTTATGACCACATCACTTCGGGTATCGGCGCGGCGATGATCGGCTGGTTTGGTTGCGCGATGCTGTGCTACGTCACGCCCAAGGAACATTTGGGGCTGCCGAACAAGGATGACGTGAAGACCGGGATCATCACCTACAAGATCGCCGCTCACGCAGCCGACCTCGCCAAAGGCCACCCCGGCGCGCAGATCCGCGATAACGCACTCAGCAAGGCACGCTTCGAATTCCGCTGGGAAGACCAGTTCAACCTTGGCCTGGACCCGGATACCGCGCGCTCGTACCACGACGAAACTCTTCCGAAGGATTCAGCCAAGGTCGCGCATTTCTGCTCCATGTGCGGACCGAAATTCTGCTCGATGAAAATCACTCAGGAAGTCCGTGAATACGCGGCCAACCAGAAAATTGAAGCGATAGACCTGGACGTCGCCCAAGGGCTGGCGGAACAGGCCGAGCGGTTCAAGCAGGAAGGTAGTCAGCTTTATAAAAAAATCTGAGCCGCAAGCGGCAAGCTACAAGCTTCAAGTAGAAGCAGATCTGCTTCTGCTTCTGACTTGTGGCTTGTGGCTTGTGGCTTGCAGCTTGCAGCTGTTTCAGAATGAGACTACCTATGACCACTCCCAGTACCTACTCTCCCGATTCCCCCGTCCCCGCCGCTAAACGCGTCTTTGGCGGGCGGGATCTGTTTTCTTTGTGGTTCTCCCTCGGTATCGGCCTGATGGTCCTGCAAACCGGTGCCTTGCTGGCGCCCGGGTTGGGGATGTCCGGCTCGTTGCTGGCGATATTTCTTGGCACGCTGGTTGGCGTTCTGCTGCTGGCGGCTGTGGGCGTGATTGGCAGCGACACCGGCCTGTCGTCCATGGCCGCGCTGAAACTCAGCCTTGGCAGCAAAGGCGCGTCTTTGCCTGCTTTGCTCAATCTGCTGCAACTGGTGGGTTGGGGCTCGTTCGAAATCATCGTCATGCGCGATGCCGCCAGCTTGCTTGGCACGCGGGCCTTTGGCGAAGGGAGTCTATGGACCAGCCCGTTGCTCTGGACGCTATTCTTTGGCGGTCTGGCGACATTACTGGCGGTCAGCGGGCCGTTGACGTTTGTCCGGCAGATTCTGCGTAAGTGGGGCATCTGGCTGCTATTGGCGGCATGCCTGTGGCTGACCTGGAATCTGTTCACCAAGGCTGATCTGCCTGCGCTCTGGGCTCAAGCCGGTGATGGTTCGCTGCCGTTTGCGGTGGGTTTCGATATTGCTATCGCCATGCCGCTGTCGTGGCTGCCGTTGATTGCCGACTATTCGCGTTTCGGCAAACGGGCGAAAAACGTCTTTGGCGGCACGGCACTGGGCTTCTTCATCGGTAACTTCTGGCTGATGAGCCTGGGCGTGGCCTACACCCTGGCGTTTGCGCCAAGCGGTGAGGTCAACGCGTTGCTGCTGGCGCTGGCGGGGGCTGGATTGGGGATTCCGCTGTTGTTGATTCTGCTCGACGAGTCGGAAAACGCCTTTGCCGATATTCACTCGGCGGCGGTCTCCAGCAGCATGCTGTCACGCGTGAAGGTCGAGCATCTGGCCTTGGGGATTGGCGTGCTGTGCACCTTGATCGCCTGCTTCGCGCCACTGGCCCAGTATCAGAACTTCCTGCTGCTGATCGGCTCGGTGTTTGCGCCGCTGTTTGGCGTGGTGCTGGTGGATCACTTTATTCTGCGTGGGCGCAGCAGCCAGGCGGCGACGGTCGGTTTTCGCTGGATGACCTTGTTGGCGTGGCTGGGCGGGGTCAGCACCTATCACCTGCTGGCCAATCTTTACCCTGATGTCGGCGCAACACTGCCAGCGCTGATTGTCGCTGGCGTGCTGCAGTTGTTGCTGGGCAAAAAACTCAACCGCGACCGGGGAACAGTTCCGGTTTGAGGATGCCATTGAGCTGTGGATAAGGAATCTTCAGCTCGATATGGCCCATGGAATACGGCGCGATGGTGTCCACCTGATACTTGAGGATGAACGCGCCGTAAGTCAGGGCGATATGCGGGGTGCGCTTGAACGGCCAGGTTTTCTGGAAGTCGGCGTCCTCGTTGAGCTTGCTCGATACCAGCCAGCCCTGATGCGCCAGTTCAGCCTTCTGCCAGAATTCGGCTTCTTTACCCGGCACGATCATGTCCGCCAGGGTCAGTACTTTCTGTTGCTGGCGTGAATAGTTGATGAACGCACGGCCTGGTGCGCCATGGGCGCCGCCGGTATCCAGATAGCTCGACAGCTCGACGACCACGATACCGTCATGCTGCTCGCGTACCTTGGCTTGCAGATAGCTGGCGTTGCGACCTTGTGAGTCGCGCAGATACTGCTCTTGATAATCCTTGAGCGTAGCCGGTAGCGGGCCGCTCGAATCGCTGCGGGTCAGTTGCAGCAGGGTTTTCTGCACGATGGCGTCCAGCTTCGGTTCATCGGCAAAATGCACCGTGTCGATATTCACCAGCGGACAATCGGCCGTGGTACAGCCCGGCTTGATCAGCTCGGACGCGTCGCGCTGCACTTGCAGTGGCGCACGGAAATTGGGTTGGAACAGGCTCTGACAGGCGCCCAGCATGAGTGCCAGACAAGCCAGTGAAGCGATCCTCAATAACGACATGTTGATCCTTTGCGGTGGCAATGAAGACGGTTACGTTGTTCGAGTTCAGGCTGCTTGGACTGCAAACAAACACATCGGTTCGCCGCTGGGCGGATTAGAGTTCGTTTCGCTATTGGCCGTCTACCCTGCATCTTCAAGGGGGCTGCATCTGATTGGCGATGCGCGTTAGGATGGCGTCACGTTACGATTTGCACCAAGCGAGAACCACATGACTGAACCGACCCGATCGACCCCGACTGCTTTTGAAATAACCCGACGCGAGAACTGCTTCCAGGGCTTCTACAAACTGGACAAATTGTATCTGCGTCACGAGCAGTTTGCAGGCGGCATGGGCACCGAAATCAGTCGCGAGCTGTTCGTGCGTCACGACGCGGTTTGCGTGCTGCCGTATGACGCCAAGCGCGATGAAGTGGTGTTGATCGAGCAGTTCCGGGTGGGCGCGCTGGAGAAAACCGCCAACCCGTGGTTGATCGAACTGGTGGCCGGGCTGATCGACAAAGCGGAAGAACCAGAAGAAGTTGCTCACCGCGAAGCAGAGGAGGAAGCTGGGATTGTCTTCAGCGCCTTGTGGCCGATCACCAAATACTTTCCTTCACCCGGCGGCAGTGATGAGTTTGTTCACCTGTTCCTGGGGCGCTGTGAAAGTGAGGGGGCGGGGGGATTGCACGGGCTGGAGTCAGAGGGTGAAGATATCCGCGTCACGGTGTGGTCATTTGATGATGCACTGCAAGCCGTGCGCGATGGGCGAATCATCAATGCATCGACAATCATTGCGCTGCAATGGCTGGCATTGAACCGCACCGAAGTCAGGGGGTTATGGTCGTGAATCTGATGCGCGAGCGCTACCGAGTTGATCTTGCCGGGCTGCAAGCTGCCTGCGAGGCCAACTATGCGCGCTTGATGCGTTTGCTGCCGGACATGCGCAACGCCCAGCGCTCACGCCGCGTCGCCGTCACTCAAGGCGATCAAATGCTTGGCGTGCTGGCGGTTGAAGTACTGCTCGATTGCCCCTACACCACTACCTTGCAGGTGCGCCAGGAACACAGCCTGCCATGGCTGCCGATCCCGAGCCTGGAAGTGCAGGTCTACCACGACGCGCGCATGGCTGAAGTGATCGGCGCCGAACATGCGCGGCGCTTTCGCGGTATCTACCCATATCCCAACGCGGAAATGCACCAGCCGGATGAAAAGGCTCAGTTGAATCTGTTTTTGGGTGAGTGGTTGAGCCATTGCCTGGCGTGTGGGCATGAGTTTGAGGCGGTGCGGTGAAGTCTGATTTGGAATGAGCTCATGTGGGAGCGGTGCTTGCCCGCGATGCAGGTGACGCAGATAGCAGGTCAATCGGGTCAAGCCTTATCGCGAGCAAGCTCGGCTCCCACAGGGATCACACCGTGTCAGACGCATCGCCATCGCTGCCTCGCGCTGCTCGTGAGCTACGGAAATTCGTATCTGCGACCCACCGCTCATTCCCCGATTTGCCGACCCGTCAGCTTCCCACCATAATCGCCAGACTCTGCCCCAAGGAGATGGCTTTTGCCCAACGTCCCCGTTACTGACTCAGTCTTGCTCGTCCAGCTATCCGACAGCCATTTGTTCGCCACGGCGGAGGACACGCTGCTGGGCATGAAAACCCGCGAGAGTCTGCAGAAAGTCATTGAGTTGGTGCTGGCCGAGCAGCCCCATGTGGATCTGCTGGTTGCCAGTGGCGATGTTTCGCAAGACGGCAGTGTCGAGTCTTACGAGGCGTTTCGGCAGTTAAGTGATCAAATTCAGGCTCCCAAGCGCTGGTTTCCCGGCAATCATGATGAATCGCTGGAGATGCACCAGGCCGCGCAGCAGAGTGATTTGCTTGATCCGGTGATCGATATCGGCAACTGGCGGGTGACCTTGCTGGATTCCTCGGTGCCGGGTTCGGTGCCCGGTTATCTGCAGGATCAGCAGTTGCAGTTATTGGTCCAAGCCCTAAGTGAAGCCCCTGAGCGCCATCATCTGGTCTGTCTGCATCACAATCCGGTGCCTATTGGTTGTGCGTGGATGGACCCGATCGGCTTGCGCAATCCGGATGCTTTATTTGCCGTGCTGGAGCGTTTTCCGCAAGTACGGGCGGTGCTTTGGGGGCATGTGCATCAGGAATATGACCAGATGCGCAATGACGTGAGGCTGCTGGCGTCGCCGTCCACCTGTATCCAGTTCGCGCCGGGCAGTGTCGATTTCAAGGTTGATACCACGGCGCCCGGCTACCGCTGGCTGCGTCTGCACGACGACGGACGGTTGGCAACTGGCGTCTCTCGGGTGGTCGGCTTTGATTTTGAAGTGGACTACGGCGGCGACGGTTACTGATCTTTACCCTGAAACATAGGTAAACGAGTCTTTCCCGGTTAGTCCCTGTAAACTGCGCGGCTTTGCACCCTTCAGTGCTCCAGGAGCGGACGGCGTGAACAACGAACAACCCACTCTGCTTTATATTCACGGCCTGAACAGCTCGGCGCTGTCGAAAAAAGCCACCCAGCTGATTGCGCTGATGCAGTCGTTGGGGCTGAGTGAGCAGCTGCGCGTACCCGAATTGCATCACCATCCGCGTCAGGCCATGGTCCAGCTGGAATCGGCGATTGCCGAGCTCGGTCGGCCGCTGCTGGTCGGCAGCTCGCTCGGCGGCTACTATGCGACTCATTTGGCAGAGCGTCACGGCCTCAATGCGGTGTTGATCAACCCGGCTGTCAATCCGCACCAGCTGTTTGACGGGTTTGTCGGGCCCCAGCAGAACTTCTACACCGGTGAAACCTGGGAGTTGACCCACGACCATGTTCACGCGCTGGCTGAGCTGCAAGTGCCTGCGCCGCACGATCCACAGCGTTATCAGGTCTGGTTGCAGACTGGCGACGAAACCCTTGATTATCGGCGCGCCGAAACGTTCTACCGGGCATGCGCGTTGCGTATCCAGGCAGGCGGCGACCACAGCTATCAAGGCTTCGCTGCGCAGTTGCCAGCTCTGTTGAGTTTTGCCGGATTTGCCCCTGAATTGTTGCAATACCCAGATCAAGTGTAGGAGCTGCCGGAGGCTGCGAATGGATCGAATCTCACCGTTTGGTTCAAATTGTTCGCAGCCTTCGGCAGCTCCTACAGGTTTTTCCACGAATTTCTGATGACGAGACCCCATGGCCACTCCCAGCGCTAGCTCTTATAACGCAGACGCCATCGAAGTCCTCTCGGGCCTCGACCCGGTTCGCAAGCGTCCGGGCATGTACACCGACACCTCGCGTCCGAACCACCTCGCCCAGGAAGTCATCGACAACAGCGTCGACGAAGCCCTGGCCGGTCATGCCAAATCGGTGCAGGTCATCCTGCATGCCGATAATTCTCTGGAAGTCTCCGACGACGGCCGTGGCATGCCTGTGGATATTCACCCGGAAGAAGGTGTTTCGGGTGTCGAGCTGATCCTTACCAAGCTCCATGCTGGTGGCAAGTTCTCCAACAAGAACTACCAGTTCTCCGGCGGCCTGCATGGCGTGGGCATCTCGGTGGTCAACGCGCTGTCGACCCTGGTCAAGGTCCGGGTCAAACGCGATGGCAACGAATATGAAATGACCTTCACCGACGGCTATAAAGCCTCGGAGTTGGCCGTGGTCGGCACCGTCGGCAAGCGGAATACCGGGACCAGCGTGTATTTCGCGCCGGACCCTAAATATTTCGATACCCCGAAGTTTTCCGTCAGCCGCCTCAAGCACGTGCTCAAGGCCAAGGCTGTGCTTTGTCCGGGGCTGCTGGTCAGCTTTGAAGACAAAGCCACTGGCGAGAAAGTCGAATGGCATTACGAAGACGGCCTGCGCTCGTATTTGCAGGATTCGGTCAGTGATTTCCTGCGCCTGCCGGACGAACCGTTCTGTGGCAGCTTCGCCGGTAATAAAGAAGCGGTCGACTGGGCGCTGCTCTGGCTGCCGGAAGGTGGCGACAGCGTGCAGGAAAGCTACGTCAACCTGATCCCTACGGCGCAGGGCGGCACTCACGTCAACGGTTTGCGCCAAGGCTTGCTGGACGCGATGCGCGAGTTCTGTGAATACCGCAACCTGCTGCCCCGTGGCGTGAAGCTGGCGCCGGAAGACGTGTGGGAGCGGATTGCGTTCGTCCTGTCGATGAAAATGCAGGAGCCGCAATTCTCCGGCCAGACCAAAGAGCGTCTGTCTTCACGTGAGGCGGCGGCGTTTGTGTCCGGCGTGGTCAAGGACGCGTTCAGCCTGTGGCTCAATGCGAACTCCGATCTGGGTATGCAGCTGGCTGAACTGGCGATCAACAACGCTGGTCGTCGTCTCAAGGCAAGCAAGAAAGTCGAGCGCAAACGCATCACGCAAGGCCCGGCATTGCCTGGCAAGCTTGCGGACTGCGCCGGGCAGGACCCGATGCGTTCCGAGCTGTTCCTGGTGGAAGGTGACTCCGCAGGCGGCTCGGCCAAGCAGGCGCGGGATAAAGAGTTTCAGGCGATCCTGCCGTTGCGCGGCAAGATCCTTAACACCTGGGAAGTCGATGGCGGTGAAGTCCTCGCCAGCCAGGAAGTGCACAACATTGCCGTGGCCATCGGCGTCGATCCCGGCGCAGCGGACATGAGCCAGCTGCGTTACGGCAAGATCTGCATCCTGGCCGACGCCGACTCTGACGGGCTGCACATTGCCACGCTGCTGTGCGCCTTGTTCGTCCAGCATTTCCGTCCGTTGGTGGATGCCGGTCACGTGTACGTCGCTATGCCGCCGCTGTATCGCATCGACTTGGGTAAAGACATTTATTACGCGCTGGATGAAGCCGAGCGCGACGGGATTCTTGATCGTTTGGTGGCCGAGAAGAAACGCGGCAAACCGCAGGTCACGCGATTCAAAGGTCTGGGCGAAATGAACCCGCCGCAGTTGCGCGAAACCACCATGGACCCCAACACCCGCCGTCTGGTGCAGTTGACCCTGGACGATTTCGCCGCGACCTCGGAAATGATGGACATGCTACTGGCGAAAAAACGCGCCGGTGATCGTAAAAACTGGCTGGAGTCCAAAGGCAACCTCGCCGAGGTCCTGACTTGATGCGAGGCGGGATTCGCCAATCTGTAGGAGCGCGCTTGCCCGCGATGGCGTTGTCTTTGCTTGCAGATATGTGTCGGATGTTCCGGCCCCATCGTGGGCAAGCGCGCTCCTACGGGATGCTGATGCTGGCCGGGATTTTGATGTCGGCTGCCACTACGGCTTTCGCAGTCCCGCTGAAGCAGTTGGAACTGGTCTCCGAGCATCCGGTGGACGGTATGGTCGGCGGCAATCTGTCAGGGTTGGCGGTGTGCAATGGCCAGTTGTGGGCGATTTCTGATCGTGACGACAACCTGCTGTATCGCATGGACAGGGCGCAAACCGTCTGGCAGGCCCAGGCGGACACCATCGATGTTCCGGAGGCGCCAGAAAGCGATTTACCCGCCAATTTACGCTCCCTGGCCAAACTCTCGTCTTTCGTCCGGGGCGGCAGTCTGGATTTCGAAGGCATCAGCTGCGACACCGCAGGCAACAAATACGTGGTCAGCGAAGCTCACGCCGAAGTCCTCAAAGTGCCGGTCGAGGGCAGCCCTGTCTGGTTGAAACTGCCTGCCGAACTGGTGGCTCAAGCCCGGGCCAAAGGCATGCTGCAACATTTCAACGCCATCTTTGAAGGCCTGGCGATCAGCCCCGAAGGCGATCGCCTGTGGTTGGCGGCCGAGCGGGAACAACGCGGATTACTGGTGGTGAGCCGCGTAAACGATAACTGGCGCTGCGAAGGCAGTTGCGTCCTGCGAACCGAGCCGGGCAAGGAAGTTTTACCGCCGCAAGTGGGCGGCAAATCGGTATCCCGGGACTTTGCTGATCTGTCCCTGTTCAACGGCAAGCTGTATGCCCTGGAGCGCTCGGCCTACCGCATCTGTCGTCGCTCGCTGCAAACAGGTGCCAGCGAACGTTGCTGGTCGTTTTCCGCAGAGGCGCTCAAGCCCCATCGGCTTTACGATCAGAAGTTCGGCCTGACCGAAGCGCTGGTCGTCGATGAGACGGGCGCCTGGGTTGGTGTAGATAACAATTTTGGTGAACGCGCCGATGGCGAGAAACGCCCGATTGTCTGGCGTTTCGCAGCGCCGGATGGCGGCTGGAGCGAATGACCATGAGCCAGCAACCTCCCGGTAAACGTGCGGGGAAGGTGTTGATGGTTCTGGCCTGGGCGGCGGCGTTGTTTCTGGCGACACGTTACTTTGGCGAATGGGAACAGCGGCAGGAAAACCCTAACGCGGTCGTCACCTCGCAACACGGTGATGGTTACATCGAAGTGCAACTGGTGGGCAATCGTCAGGGGCATTTCGTCAGCACGGGCAAGATCAACAATCATGCCGTGCAGTTTTTGCTGGATACCGGGGCCACCGATGTAGCGATTCCGGGCGAGGTGGCTGACACCTTGCAGTTGCAACGGGGTGCGCCGGTCTGGGTCAGCACCGCCAATGGCCGCAGCGAGGGCTTTCGAACGTCCATCGAACGCCTGCAGCTGGGCGACATCGTCCTGAACAACGTGCGCGCCCTGGTGGTGCCCGGTCTGGACGGAGAACAAGTGCTGCTGGGCATGAGCGCAATGAAACAACTCGAATTCACCCAGCGCGGCGGCACCATGCTGCTGCGCCAGACGACGAAATAATGAGGCACGCATGAGCGACTCCCTTGACCTCAGCCTGGATGGCGTAGAACGCCGATCACTGGCTGACTTCACCGAACAGGCCTACCTCAACTACTCCATGTACGTGATCATGGACCGTGCCTTGCCGCATATCGGCGACGGCCTCAAGCCTGTGCAGCGACGCATCATCTACGCCATGAGCGAACTGGGCCTGGACGCCGATTCCAAGCACAAGAAGTCGGCGCGTACCGTCGGCGACGTGCTCGGCAAGTTCCACCCCCACGGCGACTCGGCCTGCTATGAAGCCATGGTGCTCATGGCTCAACCGTTCAGCTACCGCTACACACTGGTTGACGGCCAGGGTAACTGGGGCGCGCCGGATGATCCGAAGTCCTTCGCGGCAATGCGTTACACCGAGGCGCGGCTGTCGCGCTATTCCGAAGTGCTGCTCAGCGAGCTGGGTCAAGGCACTGCGGACTGGGTCCCTAACTTCGACGGCACGCTGGACGAACCTGCGGTTTTGCCTGCACGTTTGCCGAATATCCTGCTCAATGGCACCACAGGTATCGCCGTGGGCATGGCCACTGACGTACCGCCGCACAACTTGCGCGAAGTGGCCTCGGCGTGTGTTCGTTTGCTTGATGAGCCCAAAGCCACTATTGCTGAGCTGTGCGAGCACATTCAGGGCCCGGATTACCCGACCGAAGCAGAGATCATCACCCCCCGCGCCGATCTGCTGAAAATGTACGAAACCGGCAAGGGCTCGGTGCGCATGCGCGCCGTTTACCATGTTGAAGACGGCGACATCATCGTTACGTCGCTGCCGCATCAGGTATCCGGCGCCAAGGTGCTGGAGCAGATTGCCGCGCTGATGCAGGCCAAACCGTCCAAGGCGCCTCAGGTTGCCGACCTGCGCGATGAGTCTGACCACGAAAACCCATGCCGCATCGTGATCATCCCGGTCAACAGCCGGGTCGACCACGAAGCGCTGATGCAGCACCTGTTCGCCAGCACCGATCTGGAATCCAGCTACCGGGTCAACATCAACATCATTGGTCTGGACGGCAAACCGCAGCTGAAAAACCTGCGCGCATTGCTGGTGGAATGGCTGGAGTTCCGCGTACGCACGGTGCGTCGCCGCCTGCAATTCCGTCTCGACAAGGTCGAACGTCGCCTCCACCTGTTGGACGGCTTGCTCGTTGCCTATCTCAACCTGGATGAAGTGATCCACATCATTCGCACCGAGGAGCATCCGAAGGCGAAGCTGATCGAGCGCTTCGAACTGAGCGAAATCCAGGCTGATTACATCCTCGATACGCGCTTGCGCCAATTGGCGCGTCTGGAAGAGATGAAGCTGCGCAACGAACAGGATGAACTGAATAAAGAACGCACCAAGCTGATGGCGCTGCTGGGCAGCGAAGCCAAGCTCAAGAAGCTGGTGCGCACTGAACTGATCAAAGATGCCGAAACCTATGGCGATGATCGCCGCTCGCCAATCGTGGAGCGCGCTGAAGCCAAAGCGATGACCGAGCATGACCTGCTGCCCAACGAGAAAGTAACGGTGGTGCTCTCGGAAAAAGGCTGGGTTCGCTCGGCCAAAGGTCACGACATCGACGCCACCGGGCTTTCCTATAAGGCGGGGGATGGTTTCCAGACCGCTGCCATGGGGCGCTCCAACCAATACGCGGTGTTTATCGACTCCACCGGGCGCAGTTACTCGCTGGCGGCGCATACCCTACCGTCTGCCCGAGGTCAGGGCGAGCCGTTGACCGGCAAGTTACAGCCGCCGCCAGGTGCGACTTTCGAATGCGTGCTGTTGCCTGAAGACGACGCGCTGTATGTGATTGCCTCGGACGCCGGTTACGGTTTTGTGGTCAAGGGCGAAGACCTGCAAGCCAAGAACAAGGCCGGTAAGGCCCTGTTGAGCCTGCCTAAGGGCGCCAAGGTCATGCTGCCGCGTACTGTGGCGGATCGTGAGCAGAACTGGCTCGCCGCAGTGACCACGGAAGGTCGTCTGTTGATCTTCAAAATCAGCGATCTGCCGCAGCTGAGTAAAGGCAAAGGCAACAAGATCATTGGTGTGCCGGGTGATCGCGTCGCCAGCCGCGAAGAGTATGTGACGGATATTGCCGTGATCCCGCAGGGCGCGACGTTGGTGTTGCAGGCGGGCAAACGCAACCTGTCGCTCAAGCCTGATGACCTTGAACATTACAAGGGCGAGCGGGGCCGACGCGGTAACAAACTGCCTCGTGGCTTCCAGCGCGTCGATGCGCTATTGGTGGAAAACGCTTCTTAATGTCGATTTAGAGCTATCGGTCTTCGTTTTGCCACGAAGATCGACGCATAATCGCTGGAGTCATAGCGCATATTCACGGATGATATGACGTCTTGAGGTGCCAGCGTGGCTGAGTGCCTGCACGAATTTGTGAGTATTTACACTGTGGTTCGCCTGGCGGCAGCCACCTGGATGGGATGATGAATCTTCTACGCCTTCCCGTTGTTTTGTTGATGACCGGTGTTTTGGGTCTGGCTGGTTGCAGTACGCAACAGCCGACAGCGCTTTATCAGCTCGACAGTGGTACACCCGGCCAGCCAACACGCACGACCGGGTTGGCTGTTTTGCTCGGCCCGGTTTCGGTGGCTGACTATCTGCAACGCGAAACCCTGTTGCAGCGCCAACCTGATGGCAGCCTGACTGCGTCGACCGATGGTCGCTGGGCTGGCAGCCTCTCTTCGGATATTGATCAATTACTGTTGCGCCAGCTGGCATGGAAACTGGACAGCCAGCGTGTCGTCCTGGCCCCGGCAGTTGCCAATTTCACCCCGGATGTACAAGTGGTGCTGTCTATCACGCGTCTGGACTCGGGCACCAAACAGCCTGCGATTCTGGATGCTCAGTGGCGTTTGCTGGACCGCAAGGGCCAGGTACGTGACAGCCGCATCATTCACCTGGAAGAGCTGCATGCCGGGACGTCTGCTGATCAGGTGCGTGCGCAGGGTGTCTTGCTGCAACGCCTGGCTGATCAGCTGAGTTCTGCGGTGAAGCCGATTTCCTGGGCTCCCGTGGAAGAGCCTAAAAAAGCCCCGGTGGCCAAGGCCAAAGAGCCCGAAAAACCCAAGATCCCCATGGCTTCGCCGATCCGTACCGATCTGGAAGTGTTCCGCTTCTAGGTTCGACAAAAGCCCGCAGAGATGCGGGTTTTTTTGTGGGCAGATATCTCGGAGTGTTCCTGACACAACGTGGTCGTTCAGCCGAAATGGGCCTGTAGGAGCGCGCTTGCCCGCGATGGCGTTCGCAAAATCTACAAATATGCTGGCTCTGAAACCTATCGCGGGCAAGCGCGCTCCTACGGGAATGTGAGAAACCTCAAGGCTTGACACGTTGCCGCCCGCTGCCTAACGTAAGGGCCTCGCATCACCCCCCTTCTTTCTATCGTATTTGCCGCGCCTGCCTTCAAGGTGCTGCGGTAGCCATGCCGCATTTCTGCAAAACAAGTCCCGCCTTTGATACCCGCTCCCTGGGAGTACAGCCATGAATGCGATTCATCGTTTCGACGTGCTCGACAGTTTTCGGGGCATCTGTGCCGCGTGCGTGGTGTTTTTTCATATCCAGCTGGTCAGCGGTTTTACCGAGTCGGTGTTCATTCGCAATGCCGATTTGCTGGTCAACTTCTTCTTCGTGCTCAGCGGCTTTGTGTTGTGTTACGCCTACGGCAGCAGAAAGGAGCTGAACTTCCGGACTTTTCTTGTTTCCCGAACCTTCCGGCTGGTGCCGCTGCATTGGGTGATGCTGGCGGTTTTTGTCGTGCTGGAAGCGTTCAAGGTGCTGGCGATCAAAAAAGGGGTGGAATTGAATTACGCACCCTTTACCGGCGCTTTCGCGCCTTCCGAATTTCTGCCAAACCTGCTGCTGGTGCAGGCCTGGACGCCTTTGACTGAAACCATGTCTTTCAACTACCCGTCCTGGAGCATCAGCGTCGAGTACTACATGTACCTCATCTTCGCGGCGTTCATGCTGCTCAGTGGCGCGATGCGGTATTGGGTCTGGGGTCTGGTTTCTTTGACGGCATTTGCCCTGCTTTTCGGCCATGTGCCAGTGCTGACCGAGCGTGCGCTGACTGGGCTGTCGTGTTTTTTTGCTGGTGCACTGACATACCGACTGTTTAGCGCCTTGGGCCGTAGCTGGAAGCCTGACAAGACGTTGATGACCTGGCTTGAGGGCGCTGCGCTGATCAGCGTCGCGGTGGTCAACAGCACGCGCTTTGCCAATCAGTCATTAGTGGCGAGTCTGCTGTTCTGTCCGGTGGTCTTTATCTTTGCCTTTGAGGCTGGCCGGTTATCAAATTTATTGAAGGCGCGGCCCTTGGCGTTATTGGGGCGCCTGTCGTATTCGATGTACATGACCCATGTGGCGGTGTTGTTCTGCCTGATGTCAGTGTTCATCGTCCTTGAACAGCGGACCGGGCAGCAACTGACGACGATTTTCGAAGGGCGGCGTTATCTGGATACAGGAAGTGCGCTGGGCAATAGCGTGCTGGCTATCGTGTTTTTTCTGGTCGTGGTGATGGTGTCAGTGGTGACCCACCATTACATCGAGGTAAAGGGCCAGGCCTTAGGGCGCAGGTTGATTGAGTGGCGGGGGAGGAAGATCAAAGCGTCAGGAGTTGGAGCGACTGAATGACACGATGCTTTCCTGTAGGAGGACCGGGGTGGCGTTCCACCTTGCTCGCGATAGCGTTAGTTCAGTCGATAAACTCATCGGCTGGCAGACCGGATCGCGAGCAAGGTGGAACGCCACCCCGGTCCTCCTACAGTTCGTTATGCGTGACAGTCACGCCTTGCGCGTCTCGTGCATGCGCGCCAGTTGGCGTTCGAGCATTGACGGGTAGGGCTCCATCAGGCGCTCGACGCAGCACGCGCCTTCCGGGCTGGCGATAGGGCGAATACGGGCGCGCTGGCGAACCAGTGCGTCGTCGTTGATCTTGCGCTCTACCAGCAGCAGATTGCGGCTGTGCTGAGACAGAGCCAGCGCGTCCTGCGCGGTTTCGGTCAGCAGCAGGTCGATCTGGCTCAGGCCGGACAAACCTTCGCCCAACGTCAGGCCCAGTTGCAATTGCAGGGTTATGCCGCTGTCGGCGACTTCAATCTGCAAGGCATGGCTCAACGCGCGCAGCAGTTCACCGCAGCAAATCGCATTGGTCAGGTAGTCGTCGCCGCTTTCCTGGAAGTGGAACAGCATCAAGGTGCTGCCGTCGTTCAGGGTATGCAGCTCGCCTTCGTACAGCGAGGACGCCTGATCAAGACAATCGCGATAACGTTGCAGCAGATCGGTCAGGCGAGCACGGGGCAGGCGACGCAGCTGGTCCTGAGAACCCAGTTGCACCGCCAGAACGGCACTCGGTTGCGGGATGCTGGGTACAACGGGAGCTTTGCTGACGACTGGCGCCGGGCTGGAGCTGTCGCGCAGATCGGCAAATGGATCTTCGCCGTCATCGTCTTCTTCATCTTCTTCGGCAACCAGACGACGCTGGATCGGCGGCGCTGGCAGGCGCGGCGTCTTTGGTGTTTCGTCGAAACCCGGCTCGCGCTGAGCGCGACCTTTCACCACCGGCTCAGGCTCGTCGTCGGCATCCAGGTACGGATCGTCTGATGCCTCTTCGGCGTATTCAGGTTCCGGCTCAGGCTCGGGTTCCGGCACAGGCGGCGCGAAAGAGGTACGCAGCTGGCGCGCCAGATCGCCGATTTCATCCTGACGCTCCACGGCCGGGGTGTACGGGTCGATATCGCGCAGCCAGACCCGCAGTTGCAGCAGAGGCGTGGAGATGTGGCGGCCCAGCCGCAGACTCAATGCCAGGGCCAGCGCCAGCAGAATACCGGCAAGAATGCCCATGCTCTGCAGGCTGATGGTCATCGGCTGCTGGAACTGCGACATGTCCAGGCTGATGCGCAAATGCCCGGCCATCACGTCCTGGAAAGTGATTTTTATTTCGTACAGGCCTTCGGCTTCGCCCAGCAGACCGTTTTTCGGACGCTGGCCGGCTTCGGCAAGGATGCGGTTATCCACGCTGTAGATTGCGGCATGGGCCACCAGCGGGTTCTTGACCAGATTGCCCAGCAGCACGTTGAGGCTGAGGATGTCGTTGGACACCAGCAGCTCCGTGGCGGAGGTCGCAGTTTGCGTGGTCAACGCCTGGCCCAGCGCATCGGCTTGCTCATGCATGGCCTGCTTGAACTGCAGACCCATGACGCCGGCGTAGATCACCAGCGCCAGAGCGACGAGGATCACGTTATGGCTGGCAATGCGCAATGCAATCGGTACACGGCGATGACGCAGTGCACGGAAGATGAGCAGGAAGAAATTATCGGTTTTAACTGGCGTGGGCCGGTTCACAGAGCACGGCTCTTTCGGTGAAGTTCGCGCGCAGTATAACGACCGACCCTGTAGCGGCAAAGCGCTGCCTGTGCCCGATGGTCACTGAAAGTGGTTAGAATGCGGTTTTTTTCCACTGCTGGGGTGTCCCTTGCGCGAAATCGTCCTGATTAACATCACCGGTGAAGACCGTCCCGGTCTCACTTCGGCCATCACTGGCGTGCTCGCTCAAGGTGAGGTGAACATCCTCGACATTGGTCAGGCAGTGATCCACGACACCTTGTCGTTCGGCATCCTGGTGGAAATTCCGGGCACCGAACAGGGCGCGTCGGTCCTCAAGAAACTGCTTTCAACCGCCGCCAGCCTGGATCAGCAGGTGCGCGTCACGCCGGTGTCCGAAGACGACTACCAGCGCTGGGTCGACAGCCAGGGTCACTCGCGGCATATCGTGACGCTGCTGAGCCGCAAGGTGACTGCCGAGCAGTTGCAACGGGTCACCGCCATCACGGCGCAATACGGGCTGAACATCGACAAGATCGATCGCCTGTCGGCGCGCACGCCGCTGGATGCGCCCACTGACAAGAGCAAAGCGTGCATCGAATTTTCGGTGCGTGGCGAGCCTTCTGATCCTCAGGCTTTGCAGGCTGAGTTCCTGAGTGTTGCTCAGGAGCTGAACATCGACATCGCCTTCCAGCAGGATTCGCTGTACCGCCGTAACCGCCGGCTGGCTGTGTTCGACATGGACTCGACCCTGATCGAAGCCGAAGTCATCGACGAGTTGGCCAAGGCTTACGGTGTGGGTGATCGGGTCTCTGAAATCACCGAGCGCGCCATGCGTGGCGAGCTGGATTTCCGTGCCAGTTTTAAAGAGCGCATGGCTTTGCTCAATGGGTTGGACGTCAGCGTACTCGATGAAATCGGTGCGTCGCTGCGCTTGACTGAAGGCGCAGAGAATCTGTTCGCCGAACTCAAGCGCCTAGGCTACAAGACGGCCATTCTGTCGGGTGGTTTCACCTATTTTGCCAAACAGGTTCAAGCGAAACTGGGTATCGATTACGTGTTCGCCAATGAGCTTGAAGTGGTGGATGGCAAGTGCACCGGTGTGGCGGTTGAGCCGATTGTCGACGCTCAACGCAAGGCTGACTTGCTGCGCGAGCTGGCGATAAAAGAGGGGCTGAGCCTGGAGCAGACCATTGCTGTCGGTGACGGTGCCAACGATTTGCCGATGCTGGCCATTGCCGGGCTGGGCGTTGCGTTCCGGGCCAAGCCATTGGTCAAGCAGTCGGCAAAACAGGCGATCTCGACCCTGGGGCTGGATGGGGTGCTGTACCTGTTGGGCGTTCGGGATCGGGAAGGCCGCGGCTGATATACCCTGAACTTGTAGGAGCTGCCGAAGGCTGCGAAAGCGCCGTATCTGACACAACGCGATTCGCAGCCTTCGGCAGCTCCTACAGGTGATCGCGGGTTGTCACAACGACGTCCACAACGAATCAAATTCCTGATCCGGTTTCGGTGTGCCGCCTTCGGAGCCGACGGGGGTTTCGAAGGTTTCGTATTCGAACTGGTTGTAGCTGCCGCTGCTGGCGCGTTGAGTGCCCAGCAGACCGCGCATTTGTTCACCGGCGATATTGATGATCACGCTGTTGCCTTCCTTGAAGGGCAGACGCGGGGCCAATATCGTCGCGGGTTGTTCCATGGCGCGGACTTCCGGCAGCATCAGGGCGCGCATGAACGGGCTGTTCTGCCCATCACGCACGATTTGCAGGCCGCAAGGCTGGGCGAGCGGGGCGATCAACTCAATGCCCATCTGCGTGCCACCCGTGCGGACCTGACGCACCCAGCGGATGACCGCGATGCTCCATCCTTGTCCGGCGTAATCCTGAATCCCGATCAGCTCACCTGCCTGCAACTGCGGCGGCACTTCCTTGGGCCAGGCCAGGCAGTAACCGCCGGGGCTGTGATTGACGATCTGCAGGTCGAAGGTGGGGAAGCCTTGCTGCGCGTTGGAAGCCGATTCGCCACCGTCGGCCTCGGCTTGCTGGTACTCGATTTCCTCGTACGGCAGCAAATGCTCCGAGGTATTGCCCCGCTGAGTGTCAAAAGCGTTGCCCCATGGGTCATCGGTTTTGTCACTGACCAGTTCCAGCTTGAACTCGGCAGCCTTGGGCGCGGGCAGTTGCAGCATTTCGCTGAACGAACGCTCGCCCGCCAGGTAGTAGTGCAGCGCGCTCATGCCGATACACAGGGAAAGCTGACCTTGCCCGGCAGTGCGCTGGAACGTGCGCTCGGCCACGTCGCCCCAGACTACGGCCAGATGTTGCAGGAAATCGATGGTGAAACCTTGGGGCACCAGTAACGGTAGCTGCGAGCGCTGCTCGACCGGCGTCTCCAGATAGCGATTGATCATTGCCGACAGCGCCTGGGTGTTTATGCCCAGCAAACTGGCGTGCTGCTCTTCAGGAAACAGCGACTTGTAGAGCGGTGGCTTGTCCTGCTTTGCCGATAGCGCGAACAGGCTGCTTTCGTCGACTGGCGATTGCAGGCGCACCAGCGGGCTCCAGGCGTCGAGCACATCGGCCAGGCGTCCGATATTGAGCTGGCGCATCTGGTTGCAGCGCGAACAACCCATCATCAGGCCGATGATGTAGGTCTGTTCGACGGTCAGCGCGCGGGTATGGGTGGCTTGTTCGTCATTGACCGGGATGTTTTGCAGTTGATGCTGACAAGCAATCAGGTAGAGCTGATGCAGTTCGAGCCAGAGGCCATCCTGCACCGGGCAATACAATTGAGTCGCGCGGATCAACGGGCCGTTGAGGCAGTGCAAGGCACGTTGCAGGGCGGTGGTCAGCAGCGGCACCCGGTCTTTGGTCAGGCGCGCAGACACGCGCTGAGCAATGAGTTTGTAGCCAACACCCAAGTGGTTTTGCAGTGCCTGACACAAATTGGCGACTTTGCGCGGACGTTCGTCCAGCACCACCGCCTGGTTGAGAAAGTGCCGCTCCAGGTGCTTGCACACGAAATAGACTTCAGGCCGAAGCAGTTCGAGCAGTTGCAGGCGGTTTTCGCTGGGAGTCAGCAGTTGATTGAGTTCACTGAGACCCTGGTAAAGCTGGCGGGCGGTTTCGCCGAGGTTTGCTTTGGGCAGCGTTGATATCCAACGCTTGAGATCCTTGGGGTTGGCTTCACAGAAAGTCAGGCTCGACTGCGTCGGCGTAGGAACACGCAACAACACAGGAAGGCTCAAATTACTCATGTGACAGGCTGACTCCAACTACTTAGGCCCGAACGGTTGCTCTGAACGACGTACCAAATAGCATTTCCCCATGACGGAAGATGATATCTGCGTCAATACAATGCGAAGTGTCCTACAGAACCGATGGTTGGACTTTACCAGCATCGGCCATCTGCCGCAGCCCTAAGGGCGCGCTGTGGCGCGCCTAAGCGGACAGATGGACGTTAGTGGGACCGCGCAATTCCAAAATAGTGGCACACCATGCCACTATTGCAACCTTGTCAGGCTTCGACCGGCAACGCCAGTGCCTGACCCATACGCACTGGGGAGGTCGCCGCGAGTTGCTCGGCCCACTTCACCTGATTCGGACCAAACAGGACGATGGCCGTCGAACCCAGTTTGAAACGGCCCATCTCCGCGCCTTTCTCCAAGTGAATAGGGGCCCGTGCAGCTTCATCGTAGCGGAAGGTTTTCAGTTGGCGTTTTGGCGGCGTGACCAGCCCTGCCCATACCGTTTCGATGGACGCAACGATCATGGCGCCGACCAGTACGACGGCCATCGGCCCGCGCTCGGTGTCGAACACGCAGACCGCACGTTCGTTTTGTGCAAACAGCTCAGGCACGTTTTCCGCTGTGGTCTGGTTGACCGAGAAAATCCGGCCCGGGACGTAAACCATTTCCCGCAGAGTGCCCGCCAATGGCATGTGCACGCGGTGGTAATCCTTGGGCGAAAGATAAACCGTGGCGAATTCGCCACCCATGAACGGCGCAGCCAGTGCAGCATCGCCGCCGAGCAGCTCAAGCACGCTGAAGCTGTGACCCTTGGCCTGGAAAATACGGCCTTGTTCGATCGGGCCCAATTGGCTGATCGCGCCGTCTGCCGGGGACAGAATCGCGCCGGGTGTTTCGTCCAGCGGGCGTGCGCCGGGTTTCAATGCGCGGGTGAAAAAGGCGTTGAAGTGCTCGTAGGCTGCCAGGTCTTCTACCAGAGCCTGGGACATGTCCACTTGATAGCGGCGAGCAAACCAGGCGGTGAAGGCATTTTTGAACCAACGCACACGGCATTCGGCCACGCAGCCCGCCAGACGTGACAGAAGGTGGTGCGGCAGCAGGTACTGGCTGAGGATAAACAGACGCTCTTTCATCAAAATTCCTAAACGTGTTCGTAATAAGTGTGCCGGCCAATCAACGCTCTACAGGCGTGTCCGGGTGGTTGCCCCATTCGCCCCAGGAACCTGCATACCCTTTGACGCGAGGGTAGCCCAGCGCCTTGGCCACAAGGTAAGTGAAGCCGGAGCGGTGGTGCGTTTGGCAATGAGTAATGATTTCTTTATCGGCGGTAATGCCCAGGTTATCGAGGATTTCAGCGATGTCTTCGCGGATGCGCAGGTTGCGCGCCGGATCCATGCCAGCGGTCCATTCGAAATTGACCGCGCCCGGGATATGTCCGCCCTTTGCGGCCAGGACTTTCTCGCCTGAATATTCGGTCGGGCCACGTGCGTCCCAGATTGCCAGATCGGCGGCGCCGAGGCGACTTTGCAGGTATTCGCGGGTGGCGGTCGGTTCCGGGTGGAATGTCAGCGGTACTGATGCGCCCGCAGCGGCTGGAACCTCGGTGGACAAAGGCAGACCGGCCGCCTGCCAGGCGAGCAAACCGCCGTCGACATAGTGGTATTGGCTATGGCCGATTACATCCAGTAACCAAATAAAGCGCCCGGCCCAGCCGCCGCCTTCGTCGTCATAGACCACATACACGGCATCAGGGTTATGGCCCAGCTCACCGAACAGTACTTCGAGATCTGCTTTGGCAGGCATCAAACCGGGCGCCGGAGGTAGCCCCAGCTGCGTGCGCTTGGGGTCCACAAAATGTGCGCCGGGGATGTGTCCGGCGTCATAGCGGGCGCGGCTGGTCAGGTCCACAAGGATTAATTGCGGGGACTCAAGGCGTTCCATGAGCTCGCTGGGTTCGATAACCAGCGGCAGGCCGGAGAAGACGGACATGTGCAGCCTCCAATAAAAAAGTGGCGAATTGTAGCCCAGCTGTCAGGCTTTGCGGCCACTAAAGCTGGTCAGCGCCCGTTCGATGCATTGACAGGTTTTTCCGAAAGCCTGCACAGAGGTTTCCGAAAGCGGCCCGCCGCCCTGATCTGCAACCACCAGCATGATCACTTTGCTGTTGCTGCTCAGGGAGCGGATCAGCCAGTGCTTGCCGGGGAACAAAGCCTTGAGGTTGCCGGGCAGCAGTGCCGAGAACTGCTCGATATTGGTGGGCGTCATGCGTAACTGGGTTGGCTGCGTCAGCAGGCGCTGCAACACGGTGCTTTCTTTTATAGAGAACACCACCGTTGCCGCTTCACTGCGCAGGCCCGCGATTTGATGCACGCGAAGCAAGGTCGCGGTCTTGTCCATCATCAGCAGCATGACTCGCTCCATGCCGCAGGACACCAGAGCGTCACGTGCCGAGGTGGTCAGGTGCATGGCGTTGCTGAACGGCGAAGGGTCCATCAATAGCTGTGCGCAGTTTTTGCGCCAGTCTTGCAGCAGCTCGGGCGAAGGCATTGGCGCAGCCTTCAGTTTGCTGTGAATGCGCCGAGTTTCCCAAGGCCAGAGTAACGCTTCGGCGGGATGCCATAAGCCGTGGGCGATATGGTGTCGGGCACTGCTCACGGCATTCTGGTGCGCCTGCTGCTGAACATCGCCCAGACTTTGTTGCAGATAAAGGCTGGTCAGCAGCTCCCAGCGCAGGCAATGCGGGCTATCCCATGCCTGTTGTGCCGAAAGTGCGAGGCCATTGCCCAGCAGCACGGTATTGGCCGGTTGGTTAAACCAGCGACGCAGGTTCGGGTCGGCGTCCATCAATTGCTGTTGTTGCAGCGGATCGTCGATGGCCCGGGCGATATGCAGTGCCTTGACCAATTGCCTGCGTTCGCTGATGAGTAATTTGTAACCTTGAGTGACCCAGACCGGCAGGCGCCACAATGTCGCAAGCTCGACGCACAGTTCGAGCAGGCCGACACCGAACAACTGTTTTTCCACGATTCGGGCAGACTCGCCCTTATGGATGACCCGCAATTCCCATTCATCCAGCAGCTTCGGGTGCGCCAGTGCCATGGGCCAGAGTGGCGACAGAAACAGCAGGCTGCCCAGGTGGATGTCCTGCCACAGACGCGCAAGACGGCTGGCGAACAAGCCGTTTGCCTGTTGGCTGGCATGCTGGCTGATCAGCAGCAGCTGGCGAAAAGTCGCAGGGATTTTTGCCGTCTCAAGGGCGGGCAATCTGTTGAGCAGCACCTCGGTACGCGCCAGTCCCAGCCGAGTGATCGCCACTTCCAGGCTCTCGGCAGGTTCTGTCAGGCCAGTGCTTTTATGGTTGGCTTCTCGCATCACACTCAATACCAGCGCCGGGCTGTCCTGCATCAAGTCTGCGATGTCACGCAGCGAACGGTTGCTGTCGTTCAGCGCGCTGCGAACCTTGCTGTGACTGATCGCCGGCACCGGCAGCGCGATGCTGTCGAGCTGCTGCAGCCAGGCATCAAGCGTCTTCGGAACGTGCAGCGGTGTCGAGGTATCTGGAGGCATGCATCAGGCCCGTGCGACTGAACATTTTAGGGAGTAGACACTGCGAAGCTAAACGCGGAACCAAGCGGCTTGGACAGCCTTTTGAGGTCAACCGTTCAAGGGGAATCTGGCTTTTCAGATTTTCTGCCTATAGTCTGGCCCACATATGCCGATAAGTAGAAGAAGAGTTTCAAGAACTTCCGCACATGTCCCTGAACCCGACTCAGTAAGTACTTTCTACCTATGGCTAAAATTATCGGCATCATCGTGGTTTTCGCGAGCGTGCTCGCGGGCTACGTCCTCTCTCACGGCAAGATTGCCGCGCTGATCCAGCCTTTCGAGGTGTTGATCATCGGTGGTGCGGCACTGGGCGCGTTCCTGCAGGCCAACCCTGGCTACATGACCATGCACGTGATCAAGAAGTCGCTGAAGATGTTCGGCACTCGTTTCACGCATGCGTACTATCTGGAAGTGCTGGGCCTGGTGTACGAGATCCTCAACAAAAGCCGTCGTGAGGGCATGATGGCGATCGAAGGGGATATCGAGGATGCTGCGGCCAGCCCGATTTTCGCCAAGTACCCCGGTGTTCTGAAAGACGAGCGGATGACCGCTTACATCTGTGATTACCTGCGCATCATGTCGTCCGGCAACATGGCTCCTCACGAGCTGGAAGGCCTGTTCGACATGGAATTGCAAAGCATCAAAGAAGAGCTTGGCCACCCTTCCCACGCCGTGACCGGTGTGGCGGACGGTATGCCGGGTTTCGGTATCGTTGCGGCGGTACTCGGGATCGTGGTGACCATGGCGTCCCTGGGTGATGGCGACAAGGCTGCCATTGGTAACCACGTAGGCGCGGCGCTGGTAGGTACGTTCTTCGGTATCCTCGCAGCCTATGGTTTCTTCGGTCCGCTGGCCACTTCCCTGGCGCACGATGCCAAGGAAGAACTCAACGTTTACGAGGCCATCAAGGCTTCGCTGGTTGCTTCGGCTTCGGGCATGCCGCCTTCGCTGGCCGTCGAGTTCGGTCGCAAGGTTCTCTATCCCGCTCACCGGCCCAGCTTCAGTGAGCTGGAGCAAGCGGTTCGCGGTCGCTGATTCATGGAAAATAATCAGCCGATAATCATCAAGCGCGTCAAGCGCTATGAAGGCGGTCACCACGGCGGGGCATGGAAAATCGCCTTCGCCGACTTCGCGACCGCCATGATGGCCTTCTTCCTTGTGCTGTGGCTGATGTCTTCAGCCACGCCAGAACAGTTGATCGCCATCGCCGGTTACTTCAAGGACCCGGTCGGGTTCTCTGACAGCGGCTCGCCCTACGTGATTGACCTGGGCGGCTCGCCGGAGATGTCTCCTGACCAGACGTTGAACCCGGAGGTCAAATCCACACCGACCCCGGACACCGTGCCTATCGAATCCGACACGGCAGAAGCCAAGGCCGAAGAAGTAGAGCAAGAGCGCCTGGAATTGTTGCTGCAAGAACTGCAGAACAAGATCAACGAGAACCCTGACCTGCAGAAATTCAAGGATCAGATCCATTTCGAGATTACTCAGGATGGTCTGCGGATCCAGATCACAGACGCTGATAACCGGCCGATGTTCGACCTGGGTAGCGCGCGGCTCAAGCCTTATTTCGAAGACATTTTGTTGGCCATGGCAGACACCATCAAAGCGGTGCCGAATAAAATCAGTATCAGCGGGCACACAGACGGCAAGCCTTATGTGGGTAATGGCGAGTTCGGTAACTGGGAACTGTCGGCCAATCGGGCCAACTCGGCACGTCGTGCGCTGGTTGCGGGTACTTATCCGGAGAATCAGGTAGCGCGGGTAGTCGGCTATGCGTCGTCGATGCTGTTTGATCGCGAGCATCCGCAAAACCCGGTCAACCGCCGCATCGACATTGTGGTGCTGACCAAGAAAGCCATGCAGCGTATTGAAGGCAGTCAGAGTTACAGGGGCGGCGAGAACAACGCCCCGGCCACTGCGCCAGCACCTGCTGCGCCCGTCAATCCAAGAATCCAGCCGCCGGATGATCCACAGGCCTACGCCCAGCCGCACGAAATTCGACAGAAGATGAACCTGTTCGAAGACGGTACGATCAAGATGCAAGAGACGAAGAACTGACGTTCTAGCGGTTTAGCGGCAAGCTTCAAGCTGCAAGTGAAAAGCCCGGACTTGTGAGAGTCCGGGCTTTTTTGTGCGCCGCACAACTTGTTGGAGCTGCCGAAGGCTGCGAAGGCTGTATCCCTGACACGCCGCCATTCGCAGCCTTCGGCAGCTCCTGCAGGGTGCGGTCAGTAACTACTTTCCGGCAAACTCGCGATGATCGAGCGGTAGCTGTTCATGCGTTGTTGCTGCACGCGGCCTTCTTCCAGGGCGATCAGCAAAGCACATCCCGGTTCACGGTCGTGCTTGCAGTCGCGGAATCGGCAGGTGCCGATCAGTTCGTGGAACTCGATGAAGCCTGCTTCGACATCAGCACGACTCACATGGCCCAGGCCGAACTCACGGATACCCGGTGAGTCGATCAGGTCGCCGCCACGGGGGAAGTGGAACAGGCGGGCGGTAGTGGTGGTGTGCGTGCCTTGGCCGGACACCTCGGACAGCGGACCGACCCGGGTTTCGACTTCCGGCAACAGGCTGTTGACCAGCGAAGACTTGCCCACGCCGGACTGACCAACGAACACGCTGATGTGGCCATCCAGCTGTGTTTGCAGCTGCTGCATGCCATCGCCGTGGTGAGCGGAGACTTCCAGCACCGGATAACCCAGCGTGCGGTAAACCTCCAGCAGGGCATTGAGCGCCGGAGCGTTCTGTTCGTCGATCAAATCGAATTTGTTCAGCAGCAGCAACGGCCGAATGCCCGCATGCTCGGCTGCAACCAGATAGCGGTCGATGAGATTGGCGTGGGGTTCAGGCATGGGCGCGAACACGATCACGATCAGATCAACGTTCGCCGCAACCGGCTTGAGTTGGCCGCGGCTGTCGGGGCGGCACAGCTCGGTAGTACGAGGCAGTTGCGCGACGATGACGCCGATGCCTTGGTTGCCGGCACGCCAGACAACACGGTCGCCGGTGACCAAAGCGGGCAGGTTGGCCCGCAAATGGCAGCGGAATACCTGACCGGTTTGCTCGCCGTCCTGGGCTTCGACTTCGACTTGTACGCCGAAGTGCGCGATCACCAACCCGGTCTGCTCGGGGCCGAGATCGCCACCCTCCAGCGTTTCCAGAGTCTGGGACTCACGTTTGGCAGCGCGCGCGGCGCGCTCGCCCTGAATTTTTTCGATGCGCCAGTTTTGACGACGATTGAGTTGGCGTTTGGCCATGGGTGTTCCGAGTGATAAAGCAGCTGATAAGTAAACGCGGGGGAGTCTAGCATGCCGGGGTGAGCTAAACTGCGCGCCTAAGCTGAGGAGCCAACATATGCAGAACAAGCAGAACCTGATCTGGATCGATCTGGAAATGACCGGTCTCGACCCGGACACCGACGTCATCATCGAAATGGCTACGATCATCACTGACAGCGAACTCAATACCCTGGCTGAAGGCCCGGTCATCGCTGTGCACCAGAGTGACGAAACCCTGGCGAAGATGGACGAGTGGAACACCCGTCAGCATGGCGGCTCGGGCCTGACCCAGCGGGTTCGCGAAAGCACCATCAGCATGGCTGAAGCCGAAGCCGAGACCCTTGAGTTCATCAAGCTGTGGGTGCCGGAGCGCAGCTCGCCGATCTGTGGCAACAGCATCTGCCAGGATCGCCGCTTCCTTTATCGGCACATGCCGGCCCTGGAAAATTACTTCCACTACCGCAACCTGGACGTCTCCACGCTCAAAGAACTGGCTGCCCGCTGGTCGCCTGAGCTGAAATTCAAGAAAGGCAGCACCCACCTGGCCCTGGATGACATCCGAGAATCCATTGCTGAGTTGCGGTTCTATCGCGAGCATTTCATAAAAGTCTGAGGCGAGCACTGATCTCTGTAGGAGCTGCCGAAGGCTGCGAACGGCGTAGTGTCAGGCAGGTCGCTTTCGCAGCCTTCGGCAGCTCCTACAGAGACGGTGCTTTCAAGCTTTGCCCTCTTTTGGTGCTTGCCCTAAACTGCGCGGCTTTGTCGCAGGGACTGCCGCCATGTTGTTGATGCTTTATCTGATCGCCATCACCGCTGAAGCCATGACCGGCGCCTTGTCTGCTGGCAAGCGGGGCATGGACTGGTTTGGCGTGGTGCTGATTGCCTGCGTGACGGCCCTGGGCGGCGGTTCGGTGCGGGATGTGCTGCTCGGGCATTACCCGCTGACGTGGGTCAAGCACCCGGAATACCTGATTCTGACCAGCGTCGCGGCCTTGCTGACGATCTTCATCGCGCCGTTGATGCGCCACCTGCGTTCGCTGTTTCTGGTGCTCGATGCGCTGGGGCTTGTGGCGTTCACCCTGATCGGCTGCATGACCGCGCTGGAAACCGGGACCGGTTTGCTGGTGGCGTCGGTGTGCGGCGTGATCACCGGGGTATTCGGCGGCATCCTGCGGGATATTTTCTGCAACGACATCCCTCTGGTGTTTCGTCGGGAGCTGTACGCCAGTGTGTCGTTCCTCGCGGCCTGGTGCTTTTTGCTGTGTCAGCACCTGCAGTTGCCTCAGGAGCAAAGCATCCTGATCACCTTGTTCGGCGGCCTGCTGCTGCGCCTGCTGGCGATCCGCTTCAACTGGAATATGCCGAAGTTTGTCTACAAGGGCGATGAGCACTAACCCTGTGGGAGATTCGATGTTCGCCTGCAAGGTGTGGGACCGGCTTCAGCCGGGAAGAGGCCAGTACATTCGCGGCATATTCATCGCCTGAAATGCCGCCTTTCCGGCTAAAGCCGGTTCCACAAGGGATTGCAGATAAATCATCGTTGCTCATGCTGCCGCAACGCCCACTCCACATGCTCTCTAACCAACTCCGACGGATATTCCCGGCGCGCCTCCAGCGCTTGCAGCACCGGGATGGTCGACGGCGCATTGCCCAGGCCCACCGCCAGATTGCGCAGCCAGCGTTCATAGCCAGCGCGGCGCAGAGGGGAGCCTTCGGTGTTGCTGAGGAATTTATCCTCGTCCCACATGAACAGCTCGGCCAGACCGGCGTTGTCCAGGTTGTGCCGAGGCTGGAAGTCGCTTTGATCGGTCGGGCGCGCGAAGCGGTTCCACGGGCAGACAATCTGACAGTCATCGCATCCAAACACCCGGTTGCCAATCAGCGGCCTTAATTCTTCCGGGATCGCGGTTTTCAGCTCGATGGTCAGGTAGGAAATACAGCGTCGAGCATCCAGCACATAAGGCCCGACAAACGCCGCCGTCGGGCAAATGTCCAGACATGCCGTGCAGCGCCCGCAATGTTCGGTGGCGTGGGGCGCGTCCACGGGCAAGGGCAAATCAACGAACAGCTCGCTGAGGAAGAAGAAACTTCCGGCCTTTCGATTCAGCACCAGGGTGTTCTTGCCGATCCAGCCCAGCCCGGCCTGTTCGGCAATGGCTTTTTCCAGCACCGGAGCGCTGTCGACGAAGGCGCGATAGCCGAACGGGCCGATGGCCTTTTGAATGCGTTCGGCAAGCTGCTGCACGCGTTTGCGGATCAGCTTGTGATAGTCGCGACCCAGTGCGTAGCGTGAAACGTAGGCTTTTTCCGGCTCGGCCAGGCGCTGAGTCATCTCGGTGTCGCCGGGCAGGTAATCCATGCGCAGGGACACCACGCGCAAGGTTCCTGGCACCAGCTCATCCGGATGCGAACGTTTGCTGCCGTGCGCTGCCATATAGTCCATCTCGCCGTGATAGCCCGCCGCAAGCCAGCGTTCAAGGTGCTGCTCGTGTTCGGCGAGATCCAGCCCGGCAATCCCGACTTGCTGAAAGCCCAGCTCACGGCCCCACTCCTTGATCGATTGAGCAAGGGCGACGAGGTCAATAGTATTGGGTGAATCAACAGTTATAACGGGCATGCGCAAGGAGAAACCGGGTGGAGGTGCGTATAATTCTGCCAGACATCGGAGCCTAGAGACGCATGGTCATCACGAAACCCCAATTACCCGACGCGCTGTATGACGCTGCGCAGGTCCGCGACCTCGACGCGCGACTCATCGCGGCGGGTACTGCTGGCATGGATTTGATGCAGCGCGCCGCGCACGCCACCTGGCGCGCATTGCGTCGGCACTGGCCCGATGCCCATGAATTGACGGTGCTGGCCGGGCGCGGCAATAACGCAGGCGACGGTTATCTGATCGCCGGGTTGGCGCGCAAGGCCGGGTGGCACGTTCAGGTTCTGGCGGTCGGCGATCCAGCTGCGTTGCAAGGCGATGCAGCGACTGCTCACACCGAGGCGGTGGCGGCAGGTGTCGATATTCAGGCGTGGGCCAGCCAACCGCTGCGCGGCATTGTGCTGGATGCGTTGCTGGGCACGGGCTTGAATGGCGAGGTGCGCGAGCCTTATGCCTCGGCCATTGAGGCCATCAATGCCAGCGGTCTGCCGGTGGTTGCAGTGGATATTCCTTCCGGGCTCGGCGCCGATACCGGGCGAACCCTTGGCGTTGCGGTGCGCGCCGACCTGACAGTGACCTTCATCGGCTTGAAACTGGGCCTGCTGACCGGGGACGCGGCTGACTTGATCGGTGAGCTGGTGTTCGATGACCTTCAGGCTGACCCCGCTATCGTGGCCCAGGCGCACACCAGCGCGACCCGCCTGGACTCGTTCAATCTGCCTCGCTTGGCGCCACGTCCGCGCACTGCCCACAAGGGCATGTACGGGCGGGTGCTGGTCATCGGCGGCGATCATGGTTTCGGTGGCGCAACGTTAATGACGGCCGAGAGCGCGTTACGAAGCGGCGCGGGCATGGTCACGCTGGCGACTCGCGCTGAACATATCCCCGCTGCGCTGGTGCGCATGCCTGAAGTCATGAGCGCCGCCATTCTGTCGGCCAATCAATTGATGGCGCTGATCGAGCCGGCCATCGTGTTGGTGGTGGGCCCTGGTCTGGGTCAGGCTGGATGGGGGCGCAGTCTGCTGTCCGCTGCCGCCAACGCCGACCGCCCGCAAGTCTGGGATGCCGACGCCCTCAATCAATTGGCACAAGGTTTTGTAAGCCTGCCCCAAGGCTGCGTGATCACGCCGCACCCAGGGGAGGCCGCGCGTCTGCTGGGCATCAGCACTAAAGAAGTCCAGGCCGATCGTCCTGCTGCTGCCCGCGCGCTTGCCGATAAGTTCAAGGCGGTCTGCGTACTAAAAGGCACCGGCAGCCTGATCGCCGATGTCGATGGTCGTCTGGCGCTCTGTGATCGCGGCCATCCGGCCATGGCCACGGGCGGCCTGGGGGATGTGCTGGCGGGTTTGATCGGCGCCCTGATGGCGCAAAAAATGAATCCGTTCGATGCCGCCTGCCTGGGCGTCTGGCTGCATGCCAGCGCCGGTGAGCAGATGGGCAAAATGGGCCGCGGGTTGGCGGCCAGTGATGTGATTCCGGCCATTCGTCAGTTATTGGAGGAGCAACAACCGTGTCTGAGTTAACGCTGCATTTGGTCGGCGAAGAGGCCATGACCAGCTTTGGTGCGCGTATTGCCCACGTGACCCAAGGGGTCGGGATCATCTTTCTTGAAGGTGATCTTGGTGCCGGTAAAACCACCCTGTCCCGAGGCATCATCCGGGGACTGGGACATGTCGGCGCGGTCAAGAGCCCTACCTTCACCCTGGTCGAACCCTACGAATTGGGAGCCGTGCGGGCGTTTCACTTCGACCTGTATCGACTGGTCGATCCAGAGGAACTGGAGTACCTGGGGATCCGCGATTACCTCGAAGGCGATGCCCTTTGTCTGATCGAATGGCCTCAGCGTGGTGCAGGCTTTTTGCCAAAGCCTGACCTGACCATTACCATTAGGCCGCATGCGCAAGGTCGAGCACTGACTTTGAGCCCGACGGGCTCGCGTGGCGAAACCTGGTGTGCCGCTTTGGCGTTGGAATTCAAATAGAAATGGGGTTAGGTATGCGCATTCGCGCGCTGGTTACTGTAGTGGGTCTGCTTTTGACAGCCCTGGCTGTTGATGCGCTGGCAGCGTCACAAGTACGAAGTGTCCGCTTATGGCGTGCACCGGATAACACACGGTTGGTTTTCGACCTCACCGGACCCGTTGAGCACAGCGTCTTTACCCTGACATCCCCTGATCGTCTGGTCATTGATATCAACGGTGCGACCCTTGCCGGGCCACTGAATGTGCCAATGGCCAATACGCCGATCACCAGCATGCGCTCTGCACAGCGCACGCCTACCGATTTGCGGGTGGTCATCGACCTGAAAAAGGCTGTAACGCCCAAAAGCTTCACCCTGGCGCCGAACCAGCAGTACGGTAACCGGCTGGTGGTCGACCTGTTCGATGAGGCCTCAGATGCCAACCCGACGCCGACGATTATCGCCAACACCCCCGCGACCACTGCGCCCGCGGTGCCGGTCAGCCCTGCCAAGCCCGATATCAAGCTGACGCCGGTGCCGAATGGCAAACGCGACATCGTGATCGTGATCGACGCGGGCCACGGCGGCGAAGACCCGGGCGCGTCCGGCAGCAGCGGCCAGAAAGAGAAAAACCTGGTGCTGTCCATCGCCAAAGAGCTGCAACGGCAGATCAGTGCCGAGAAGGGCTACCGTGCAGAGCTAACCCGCACCGGGGACTATTTCATCCCGCTGCGCAAGCGTACAGAGATTGCCCGGGCCAAGGGGGCCGACCTGTTCGTTTCGATTCACGCTGACGCCGCGCCTTCAAGGGCGGCTTTCGGTGCTTCGGTATTTGCGCTGTCCGAGCGTGGTGCGACGTCTGAAACGGCGCGTTGGCTGGCAGACAGTGAAAACCGGTCCGACTTGATCGGTGGTGCCGGTGCCGTGAGCCTGGACGATAAAGACCGGATGCTGGCAGGCGTGCTGCTGGATCTGTCGATGACAGCGTCGTTGTCGTCCAGCCTTAACGTCGGCCAGAAAGTCCTGAGCAACATTGGCCGCGTCACGTCGCTGCACAAGCAGCGGGTCGAGCAAGCGGGCTTCATGGTGCTCAAGTCGCCGGACATCCCGTCGATCCTGGTGGAAACCGGCTTCATCTCCAACAATGCCGAAGCCAACAAGCTCAGCTCCGCGCCACACCAACAGGCGCTGGCGCGCTCCATCAGCGCGGGCGTGCGCCAGTTCTTCCAGCAGAACCCGCCGCAGGGCACGTACATCGCCTGGCTACGGGATAACGGCAAGCTGGCCCAAGGGCCGCGCAACCACACAGTACGCCCGGGTGAAAGCCTGTCCATGCTCGCCGCGCGTTACGACATGAGCCCTTCGGTGCTGCGCGATGCCAACAATCTGAAGTCCGATGAGTTGCGCGTTGGCCAGGACCTGAAAATCCCTAGCTCCGAGGTAGCGACTCAGCCATGACCGATCTACTCGTGGACAGCGTTGAGCTGGATATCCCGGCTGAATCGGGCACAGCGCACCTGACCGCTGCGCGCATCGAACTGCTCAGCCCACGGCTGGCCAACCAGATCGCAGCGGGCGAGGTCGTCGAGCGGCCCGCGTCGGTCATTAAAGAGCTGCTGGAAAACAGTCTCGACTCCGGTGCCAAGCGCATCGATGTCGACGTGGAGCAGGCCGGGATCAAGCTGTTGCGGGTTCGTGATGACGGCAGCGGTATCTCGCCGGACGATTTGCCTTTGGCCCTGGCGCGACACGCGACCAGCAAGATTCGCGAGCTGGAAGACCTTGAGCGGGTCATGAGCCTGGGGTTTCGCGGCGAGGCATTGGCGTCGATCAGCTCCGTGGCACGCCTGACCCTGACTTCCCGCACCCGCGATGCCGATCAGGCCTGGCAGGTTGAAACCGAAGGTCGCGACATGGCGTCCCGTGTCCAGCCTGCGGCCCATCCGGTGGGCACCTCGGTTGAAGTGCGCGATCTGTTTTTCAACACCCCGGCGCGACGCAAGTTTCTCAAGGCGGAAAAAACCGAATTCGATCACCTGCAAGAAGTGATCAAGCGCATGGCGCTGGCCCGTTTCGACGTGGCGTTCCATTTGCGCCACAACGGCAAAACCATCCTCAGCCTGCACGAAGCCAACGACGATACCGCTCGTGCGCGCCGTGTCTCAGCGATTTGCGGGCCGGGCTTCCTGGAGCAGGCGCTGCCCATCGAGATCGAGCGTAACGGCTTGCATCTGTGGGGCTGGGTCGGGCTGCCGACGTTTTCTCGCAGTCAGGCGGATCTGCAATATTTCTTTGTGAATGGCCGAGCGGTGCGCGACAAACTGGTGGCCCACGCGGTCCGTCAGGCGTATCGCGACGTGCTGTTCAACGGCCGTCACCCGACCTTCGTGCTGTTTTTTGAGGTCGATCCGGCGGTGGTCGATGTAAACGTGCACCCGACCAAACACGAAGTTCGCTTCCGTGACGGGCGCATGGTCCATGACTTCCTCTACGGCACCCTGCACCGGGCGCTGGGTGATGTGCGGCCTGAGGATCAACTGGCAGGTTCGGCTCCGGTGACTGCCGTTGAGCGTCCGACTGGCCCGCAGGCCGGTGAGTTCGGGCCTCAGGGCGAAATGCGTCTGGCCGGGAATTTGCTGGAACAGCCCCAGGGTCAGCCGTATTCAGCACCGGCAGGTTCAGGCGCCGGCGCGGGTTATCAATATCAGTACACGCCACGGCCGACGGCGGCATTGCCGGCTGCGGAAGCGCAAACCGCTTATCGCGAGTTTTATGCGCCGCTGCCGGGTTCGCCGGCGGTTTCGTTACCTGAGACGCAGGGCGACATCCCGCCGCTGGGCTACGCACTGGCGCAGCTCAAAGGCATCTACATCCTGGCGGAAAACGCCTTGGGTCTGGTGCTGGTGGACATGCACGCCGCTCACGAGCGGATCATGTACGAACGCCTGAAAATCGCCATGGCCAGCGAGGGCCTGAGCGGGCAGCCGCTGTTGGTGCCTGAGTCCATCGCCGTCAGCCAGCGGGAAGCCGATTGTGCGGAAGAGCACATCGCGACCTTCCAGCGTCTAGGCTTTGAATTGCAGCGTTTGGGGCCTGAAACCCTGGCGATCCGGCAAATACCTGCGTTGCTCAAGCAGGCCGAAGCCAACCGGCTGGTCAGCGATGTGCTGGCCGATCTGATGGAATACGGCACCAGCGACCGGGTGCAAGCGCACATGAACGAACTGCTCGGCACTATGGCCTGCCACGGAGCGATCCGGGCCAACCGCCGTCTGGCGATCCCGGAAATGAACGGCCTGCTGCGTGATATGGAAAACACCGAGCGTAGCGGTCAATGCAACCATGGCCGACCGACCTGGACCCAAATGGGCCTGGATGATCTGGACAAACTCTTTCTGCGCGGTCGTTGAATGAACGCTCTACCTCCGGCCATCTTCCTGATGGGGCCGACGGCGTCCGGCAAGACCGATCTGGCCATGGAACTCTGCAAAGTCCTGCCCTGCGAGCTGATCAGCGTTGATTCTGCGCTGGTCTATCGCGGCATGGACATCGGCACCGCCAAGCCTTCCAAAGAGCAATTGGCGGAATTTCCCCATCGTCTGGTGGACATTCTCGACCCCGCGCAGAGCTACTCCGCAGCGGATTTTCGTACCGATGCACTCGCTGCGATGGCGGAAATAACCGCCCGCGGAAAAATTCCGCTGCTGGTCGGCGGCACTATGTTGTATTTCAAGGCTCTACTGGACGGTCTGGCGGATATGCCAGCCGCTGATGCAGGGATTCGCGCAGAACTGGAAGCGCAGGCCGCAGCCCATGGCTGGCAGGCTCTGCACGATCAACTGGCGCTGGTGGATCCGGTGTCGGCGGCGCGAATCCACCCCAATGACCCTCAGCGATTGATTCGTGCGCTGGAGGTCTATCGGGTCAGCGGTTTGAGCATGACAGCACATAGAGAACAACAAACTGCGCAAACTACTGATGCTGCGGCTTCTGGTAGACCGCAATTGCCCTATACTGTCGCGAACCTGGCCATTGCTCCGGCAGATCGCAAGGTGTTACACGAGCGTATCGCAACACGATTTTCGAATATGCTGGATCAGGGGTTCCTGGACGAAGTTCTGGCATTACGCTCAAGAGGCGACCTGCATTCAGGGTTGCCGTCGATAAGAGCCGTTGGTTACCGCCAGGTCTGGGATCATCTGGACGACAAGCTGACATATGCTGAAATGCAGGAGCGGGGGATCATTGCCACGCGCCAGTTGGCCAAACGACAGTTCACCTGGCTACGCAGCTGGGAAGATTTGAACTGGTTGGACAGCCTGGCTTGCGACAATCTGCCACGCGCCTTGAAATACCTGGGGTCGGTCTCCATATTGAGCTGAGTCCTTGCAATAGCCGTCTATCCTTGGGGGGTGGCGGTTCAAGCCCATTGAATTCGAATTATTATTGATCCTTAAAGGAGTGCGGCACATGTCAAAAGGGCATTCGCTACAAGACCCTTACTTGAACACCCTACGTAAAGAAAAGGTTGGGGTTTCGATTTATCTCGTCAACGGTATCAAGCTGCAAGGCACGATCGAGTCTTTCGACCAGTTCGTCATTTTGCTGAAGAACACTGTCAGCCAAATGGTTTACAAGCACGCCATCTCTACCGTTGTTCCAGTTCGTCCAATTCGTCTGCCTAGCGCAAACGAAGGTGAGCAGGGCGACGCTGAGCCAGGTAACGCCTGATAGGAGTCTGCTTTGTTCTTTGAGCGCCACAGTGGTGGTGAACGCGCGATTCTCGTTCATCTGGATGGTCAGGACCCTGAGGCGCGCGAAGATCCGCAGGAGTTTCAGGAGTTGGCCATATCGGCAGGCGCCGATACCGTCGCGTTTGTTAACGTGCCGCGTCATCGGCCATCGGCCAAATATCTGATAGGCAGCGGCAAGGTCGAGGAACTTCGCGACCAGGTCAAAGCTGAAAAGGCCGATATCGTCATCTTCAATCACACCCTTACGCCCAGCCAGGAGCGCAACCTCGAGAAAGTTTTCGAGTGTCGTGTGCTGGACCGTACGGGTCTGATTCTTGACATCTTTGCGCAGCGTGCGCGTACTCATGAAGGCAAATTGCAGGTCGAGCTGGCACAGCTTGAGCACATGAGTACCCGGCTGGTTCGCGGCTGGACTCACCTTGAGCGTCAGGGCGGCGGTATCGGCCTGCGTGGTCCGGGTGAAACCCAGCTGGAAACCGACCGCCGTCTGTTGCGGGTGCGTCTGCGGCAGATCAAAGGCCGACTGGAGAAAGTTCGCAGCCAACGTGAGCAGGCCCGGCGCGGTCGTAAACGCGCCGATATCCCTTCGGTTTCACTGGTGGGCTATACCAACGCCGGCAAATCGACCCTGTTCAACGCGGTCACCGACTCAGACGTCTTCGCCGCAGATCAATTGTTCGCTACCCTCGACCCGACCCTGCGCCGTCTGCAACTGGACGACCTTGGGCCTATAGTGCTGGCAGATACCGTGGGTTTCATTCGCCATCTGCCGCACAAACTCGTCGAAGCGTTCCGCTCTACCCTCGAAGAATCAAGCAACTCTGACCTTCTGCTGCATGTGATCGACTCTCACGAGCCTGAGCGCATGGCACAGATCGAACAGGTCATGGTGGTGCTCGGCGAGATCGGTGCCGAGGGCTTGCCGATACTTGAGGTGTATAACAAACTCGACCTGCTTGAAGGGGTAGACCCGCAGATACAACGCGATGCCGACGGCAAACCGCAGCGTGTCTGGTTGTCTGCCCGTGATGGTCGGGGGCTGGACCTGCTCAAGCAGGCCATCGCCGAATTGCTGGGTGACGATATGTTCATCGGCACCCTGCATCTGCCTCAGCGTCTGGCTCGGCTACGTGCCCAGTTCTTCGAATTGGGCGCCGTGCAGAGTGAAGAGCACGACGAAGATGGGGCTAGTCTGTTGGCAGTACGTTTACCGCGAGTTGAATTCAATCGCCTGGTGAGTCGCGAAGGACTGCAGCCGCTGGAATTCATCGAGCAACACACTTTGCAATAAAAGCGTGAGAAAGCCGTTGTACGGCATTCTCGGGCATTCTGTAGCATTGGTCGGCGCGCCGTGGGCGCGTCTTTGCTTTATCAGATGGAGAGCGCTATGGCTTGGAATGAGCCGGGTGGCAACTCGAATAATCAGGATCCTTGGGGTGGTAAGCGCAAGGGCGGCGACCGCAAGGGGCCACCGGATCTCGACGAGGCCTTCCGAAAGCTACAGGAAAGCCTGAATGGGTTGTTCGGTGGTGGTAAGAAACGCAGTGGTGATGGCGGCGGTAGCAGCAGCTCAGGCAAGGGCGGCGGTTTCGGCCTGCTGGGCATCGGGCTGGTCGTGCTGGTCGCGATCTGGCTTTACAGCGCCATTTATGTGGTCGACGAGCAGGAGCAGGCGGTTGTGCTGCGCTTCGGTCAGTACCACGAAACCGTAGGGCCGGGTCTGAACATCTATTTCCCGCCGTTCGATCGCAAGTACATGGAAAACGTGACTCGCGAGCGTGCCTACAGCAAACAAGGGCAGATGCTGACCGAAGACGAGAACATCGTCGAGGTGCCTCTGACCGTGCAGTACAAGATCTCGAATCTGCAGGATTTCGTACTGAACGTCGATCAGCCTGAAGTCAGCCTGCAACACGCAACCGAGAGTGCGCTGCGCCATGTCGTGGGTTCCACGGCGATGGACCAGGTGCTGACCGAAGGTCGTGAGTTGATGGCGAGCGAAATCAAGGAGCGTCTGCAACGTTTCCTCGATACCTATCGCACCGGTATCACCGTGACTCAGGTCAACGTACAAAGTGCTGCCGCGCCTCGGGAGGTGCAGGAAGCATTCGATGACGTGATCCGTGCCCGTGAAGACGAGCAACGTTCGCGCAACCAGGCTGAAACCTACGCCAACGGGGTTATCCCGGAAGCTCGTGGTCAGGCCCAGCGCATCATCGAAGACGCCAACGGTTATCGTGATGAAGTGATTTCGCGCGCCAAGGGTGAGGCTGATCGCTTTACCAAACTGGTTGCCGAGTATCGCAAGGCTCCGGAAGTCACGCGTGAACGTCTGTACCTGGACACCATGCAAGAGGTGTTCACCAATACCAGCAAGGTTCTCGTGACCGGAGAGAAGGGCGGCAACAACCTGCTTTATCTGCCGCTGGACAAGATGATCGAAAGTGGCCGTAACGGCAGCTCTGCCCCGACAACCGGTGCGGCCGCTACTGGTGCTGACGCTGGCGTTCGCGCCGCTGAGCTTCAGCAGCGCGATGTGCGTACAAGGGAGAGTCGCTGATGAGCAATAAATCGCTGATCGCCCTGATTGTTGCGGTCGTGCTGGCAGTCGTTGCCTGGAACAGCCTGTATATCGTGTCCCAGACTGAGCGCGCAGTGCTGCTGCAATTTGGTCGCGTGGTACAGGCTGATGTCCAGCCGGGCCTGCATTTCAAGGTTCCTTATGTGAACCAGGTGCGCAAGTTCGACGGTCGCCTGCTGACGCTGGACGCACCGACACAACGCTTCCTGACGCTGGAAAAGAAAGCGGTCATGGTTGATGCCTACGCCAAGTGGCGCGTGAAGAGCGCTGAAACGTTCTACACCGCTACTTCCGGGCTCAAGCAGGTCGCAGATGATCGTCTGTCGCGTCGTCTTGAATCCGGTTTGCGTGACCAGTTCGGTAAACGCACCCTGCACGAAGCTGTGTCGGGTGAGCGGGATGCCTTGATGGCTGACATCACGGCTTCGCTGAACCGCATGGCTGAAAAAGAGCTGGGCATTGAAGTCATCGATGTTCGGGTCAAAGCTATCGACCTGCCGAAAGAAGTGAACCGCAGCGTTTTCGAACGGATGAGTACCGAACGTGAACGTGAAGCACGTGAGCACCGCGCCAAGGGTAACGAGCTGGCTGAAGGCATCCGTGCCGACGCCGATCGTCAGCGTCGAGTGTTGCTGGCTGAAGCGTATCGGGAGTCTGAAGAGGCTCGCGGTGACGGTGACGCACAAGCTTCCTCGATCTACTCCAAGGCATACGGTCAGGACCAGGAGTTCTATGCGTTCTACCGCAGCCTGCGCGCCTATCGTGAAAGCTTCGCGAACAAAAGCGACGTGATGGTGCTGGATCCAAGCAGTGATTTCTTCCGCTATCTGGAAAAATCCAAGCCGTAGATAATCTTCCCGCCGGGCGGCAAAACCGTCTGGCGGGGTGATCACGCGGTAAAACGTGTGTATGATGCGGCAGCCGGGAAATTCCCGGCTTTTTTGCGTCTGCACGATTGATTGGCCGTAGCCTGCACAGGCGAAGCGGCAAGATTTTTCGAGGACAGTGGTCCACAAGGCCATTCTCGGGCGCTCGCCGTGCCCGCAAGAATGAGCGCAGGGCGGTGACCACTGTCTGCTTTACTCAAGGCTCGCCTCATGGCTGGCCGCCCGGATCATAGGGGAAAGGCGTAATGGCAACGGTTGACCGCTGGCTGCTACCAGATGGCATCGAAGAAGTACTGCCACCAGAAGCGGCGCGCATTGAAGTAGCGCGCCGCCAGGTGTTGGATCTGTTCCAGAGCTGGGGCTATGAGTTCGTAGTCACCCCTCATATCGAATATCTCGAATCCCTGCTGACTGGCGCGGGTTCGGATCTGGATCTGCGCACGTTCAAAGTGATCGATCCGCAGTCGGGTCGGCAGATGGGCTTTCGCGCTGACATCACGCCGCAAGTGGCGCGCATCGATGCGCATACCCTGCGTCGTGAAGGCCCGAGCCGCCTGTGCTACGCCGGTAGCGTGCTGCATGCGCAGCCGCGCGCCTTGTCGTCCTCGCGCAGCCCGATTCAGCTGGGTGCCGAGTTGTACGGCGATGCCAGCCCGAGCAGCGACGTTGAAGTCATCAGCCTGATGCTGGCGACCCTGCAACTGGCCGATGTGCCTGAAGTGCACATGGACCTGGGGCATGTGGGGATCTATCGTGGTCTGGCTCGCGCTGCCGGTTTGTCCGGTGAAGTGGAGCAGCAACTGTTCGATGCCCTGCAACGCAAGGCCATTGATGAAGTGATCGAGCTGACCGCCAACCTGCCTGCCGATCTGGCCGCGATGCTGCGTGCGCTGGTTGATCTGTGTGGTGGCCGCGAAGTGCTGGCTGCGGCCCGTGATCGTCTGGCCGGTGCGCCTGCACCTGTGCTGGCGGCGCTGGATGACCTGTTGACCGTCGCTGAGCGTCTGGCAGCCCGTTTCCCTGAGTTACCGTTGTATTTTGACCTCGGTGAGCTGCGCGGTTATCACTACCATACGGGTGTTGTGTTCGCGGTATTCGTTCCGGGCATGGGTCAATCCATCGCTCAGGGCGGCCGCTATGATGACATCGGTGCGGATTTCGGTCGGGCTCGCCCGGCCACTGGTTTCTCTACGGACTTGAAAACCCTGGTGACCCTGGGGAGTGCGGAAATCGAACTGCCGTCTGGCGGTATCTGGATGCCGGACAGCACGGATGCGGCACTCTGGCAGCAGGTTTGCCAGTTGCGCAGTGAAGGCCAGCGTGTTGTGCAGGCTTTGCCTGGGCAGCAAGTGGGCGCAGCGCGTGAGGCCGATTGCGATCGGCAATTGATTCAGCATGGCGAGCGTTGGCAGGTAGTGCCGCTGGCTTCTTGAGTTTTCCTGTCGGCCGCCGCCGACACAAAGTTTGCGTGAATGAGGACAAGTGTTATGGGTAAGAATGTCGTAGTCCTGGGCACCCAATGGGGTGATGAGGGCAAAGGCAAGATCGTTGATCTGCTGACCGAACATGCTACCGCTGTAGTTCGTTATCAGGGTGGCCACAACGCTGGTCACACCCTGGTGATCGACGGCGAAAAAACCGTATTGCACCTGATTCCGTCCGGTGTGCTGCGCGAAGGCGTCCAGTGCCTGATCGGTAACGGTGTGGTGGTTGCGCCTGACGCTCTCATGCGCGAAATCATCAAGCTGGAAGAGAAAGGCATTCCAGTGCGCGAGCGTCTGCGCATCAGCCCGTCCTGCCCGCTGATCCTGTCGTATCACGTTGCACTGGATCAGGCCCGTGAAAAGGCCCGTGGCGAGCACAAGATCGGTACTACCGGTCGCGGCATCGGCCCGGCTTACGAAGACAAGGTTGCACGTCGTGGCCTGCGCATCGGTGATCTGTTCCACCGTGAGCGCTTCGCTGCCAAGCTGGGCGAGCTGCTGGATTACCACAACTTCGTACTGGTCAATTACTACAAAGAGCCGGCCATCGACTTCCAGAAAACTCTTGATGAGTGCATGGAATACGCCGAACTGCTCAAACCGATGATGCTCGACGTCACTGCTGCGCTGCACGACATGCGCCGCGCTGGCAAAGACATCATGTTCGAAGGCGCACAGGGTTCGCTGCTGGACATCGACCACGGTACCTACCCGTATGTCACCAGCTCCAACACCACTGCTGGCGGCATCGCCACCGGTTCGGGCATGGGGCCGATGTACCTGGATTACATCCTGGGTATCACCAAGGCTTACACCACTCGCGTTGGTTCGGGTCCGTTCCCGACTGAACTGTTCGACGATATTGGTGCATTCCTGGCCAAGCGTGGGCACGAATTTGGTGCAACCACCGGCCGCGCTCGTCGTTGCGGCTGGTTTGACGCCGTCATCCTGCGCCGCGCTATCGAAATCAACAGCATCTCGGGCATCTGCCTGACCAAGCTGGACGTGCTCGACGGCCTTGAGACCATCAACATCTGCGTGGGCTACGAGAACGAAGACGGTGCTGTGATCGACGCGCCAACCGACGCTGACAGCTACATCGGCCTCAAGCCAGTGTACGAAGAAGTGCCGGGCTGGACCGAGTCGACTCTGGGTGCCAAGACCCTTGAAGAGCTGCCAGCCAACGCTCGCGCTTATATCAAACGTCTGGAAGAGTTGGTCGGTGCGCCGATCGACATTATTTCGACAGGGCCGGATCGCAACGAAACCATCGTGTTGCGTCACCCGTTTGCCTGATAAGTCGTTGAAACAAAAAGAAGGGTCGCGCAAGCGGCCCTTTTTTTTGGCTGCTTTAAGGTGCTAACCATGAACGCAATCGACGTGGGACCGGCTTTAGCCGGGAAGGCTGCACTGCTGACGACGAAGATGCATAGGATGTACCGACCCCTTCCCGGCTAAAGCCGGTCCCACGGGCGCTAATTACTGGGCGACCAGCTAATCCTTGGAGCGGCACGGCGATTGCTGTAGAAACCGTCAGAAAAGGTGCCATCATTTTAATGGCGCCAGTGGTGGAGGGATTCCCCCGTGTCAGCTGTCCTTTCTCTTTTGCGCAGCCGCTTGCTGCGCCCCGTATTCATTGCTCTTGGCATTGCTCTTTTGGTGCAAGTGCTGGTTGCCGTCGCTCTGACCCGGAGCACAGTTACCGCGCTGGAGGCTGATCTTGCCGCGCGCCTGGGTGTAGATTCGCAACACTTGTCGTCCGAGCTTGAGCAGGCCAGTCGCGATGTAACCACCAACCTCGATAATCTCGCGAGCAGCACCCGTCAGCGCTTGAGTGTTGGTCTGTCCACCCGTCTCAAAGACGAGCAGGCGCAATTGCGCACCACGCTGGAGAAAGATCTCAAGGACTCGGCCACCGACATGGCGGAATTGTTGGCCGCGGTTGCCCCGCGTGCCATGTGGGATAACGACACGCCGACGCTGTCCGAATTCGCACGTCGCGCCCAGCGCAATCCGAACGTGTTGTTCGTGATCTACGACGACGCTGCCGGTGAGCACCTGACCCGCTACCTGAACCGTGAAAGCCCAGTCATTCAGGCGTTGCTTGCCAAGGGCGAGGGCGAGCGGGCGATGGACAAGGTCCTGAACGCTGCGAAAACCGACTCATCCGTTTACTACGTGGAGGCTTCGATCAGCCCTAACGGCGTGGAAATCGGCAAGGTACGCATGGCGGTTTCCACCGCTACAGTTGAAGAAAACCTCGTCGCACTGGACAAGCGTTTCGCGACGCTGATCACCAGTGGCGAGCAATTGGTCTCTGACAGTCTGGTGGGCGCAGCGAAAGAAAGCTCTGCTGCGTTACGAACCCGTCTCGACTCCGCGCAAGCCGCGGCGTCAGCAATGGCGACCAATACCGGCGCTGCCGTTCAGGAAGCCGCGCAAGCCTTGCGCTGGCGCATCGGTATGGGCTTGGCGCTGGTAGGGCTGGGTGTGTTGCTGTTGCTTGCGGTTGTCCTGGGGCGTCGTGTTGTCAGCAAATTGAAGTTGTTGATTGCTGCGCTGGATGATCTGGCTGCTGGGGAGGGCGATCTGACCAAGCGCGTCAAACTCGACAGTAATGACGAAATCGGCGACATGGCGGCCGCGGTGAATCGGTTCGTCGCCAAGCTGCAACCGATTGTGCGCGAGGCCGGTGATGTGGCGCAGCGTACGGGTGTAGAAATCAATGCCATGAGTCAGCGCAATGCAGGGGCTGGCGCTGCTGCGCAATTGCAACGCGACGAAGTGGCGGCAAGTCTGCAGGCTCTGGCGCAAATGGCTGATGAGGCGCAATCGGAAAGCCATGCGATGCAGGCTGCGTTGCAACAAGTGGTGGATATTCGTCATGCGACTGATGAAAACACCCGCACTTCCAATCAGGTAGGCGGTTTGATCGAAGCGCTGGCAGGCCAGGTTGAGACCGGTTCTAAAGTCATCGAGCGGCTGGCTCTGCAGAGCGAGCAGATTGAGGTGGTGCTTGAAGTGATTCATGGCATCGCCGAGCAAACCAACTTGCTGGCCTTGAACGCCGCCATTGAAGCTGCGCGAGCGGGTGAGACGGGGCGCGGCTTTGCGGTAGTCGCCGATGAGGTTCGGGCGCTGGCCAGCAAGACGCAAAGCTCCACCGGTGATATTCAGGCGCATATCGGCGCATTGCAGTCGGGCGCCAAGGAAGCGGTCGCGGCGATTGGTCTGGCGGGGCGTCAAGCAAACGAAGGTTTGGCCGTGCTGCGTAACAGCGCCAGGCTGCAGCAGTCGGTGCAGGAGTCTGTTGAGCAGGTCCATGCAGCGATTGGTCTGGCAACCAAGGCGGCGGTGCATCAGGCCGAAGGCGCGCAGGCTGTGAGAGGGCGTGTGGAAGTGATCCATGCTCAGGCGCAGCGTGCGGCCCAGGTGGTGGAAGAAACCACGGTCAGCGGCAAATTGCTGGATGGACTGGCTGCGCAGTTGAAAGCGAGCCTGGGGCAGTTCAGGGCTTGAGACGATCTCGCGGGTTGCGGTGATTTTATGTGGGAGCGGTGCTTGCCCGCGATAAGGCTGGACGCGATTCACATTAGAATTGCGCTGCCCTTATCGCGGGCAAGCACCGCTCTCACAAAGGCCGCTCCAACAGGGCTTACCTTTTTCAAACCCCAGAAAGCACAAAACCGAGCGCATGGCTCGGTTTTGTTTGAGTTGGTGCCCAGAAGAAGACTCGAACTTCCACGACCTTGCGGTCACCAGCACCTGAAGCTGGCGTGTCTACCAATTTCACCATCTGGGCAGTATCAGTAGCGTTGCACGCCGTTGATGGAGCGCACTATACGGAGCGCCTTTTGATCTGTAAACCCCTGTTTTGATTTTAATAAATCAAAACGCGCCGTATGAACCCAAGCGCATAAACCAGAGCGCTGAAATGCAAAAACCCGCTTTCGCGGGTTTTTGTGAGAGTCAGGAGATTGATGTAATCTCCAGCTCTAAATTGGTGCCCAGAAGAAGACTCGAACTTCCACGACCTTGCGGTCACCAGCACCTGAAGCTGGCGTGTCTACCAATTTCACCATCTGGGCAGTATCGGTAAGCAGTGCCTGCCGATGGCGCGCACTATACGGAGCGCCTTTTAAGCTGTAAACCCCTTGGGGGTAAAATTATTCGGAAAATTTCGCGAGTGGCGTTTAATGGGGTTTTGCGTACCTTTCAGCGACCTTTTGCGCGCTGTGTGTGTCTGAAATTTCCCGTTTCAATAGGTGTATGCCAAACTAACCCGCATATAGACAAGGTGAAAACTCTCTAATGGCCGATTGGCAGTCCCTCGATCCCGAGGCCGCTCGTGAAGCGGAAAAATACGAAAACCCTATCCCCAGCCGTGAATTGATTCTGGCTCACCTCTCCGAGCGCGGTTCGCCCGCGGCCCGTGAGCAGCTGGTGGAAGAATTTGGCCTGACAACTGAAGATCAGATCGAAGCCCTGCGCCGCCGTTTGCGAGCCATGGAGCGCGATGCTCAGTTGATCTACACGCGTCGCGGCACTTACGCGCCGGTGGACAAGCTGGACCTGATCCTGGGGCGCATCTCCGGGCATCGCGATGGTTTCGGCTTTCTGGTCCCTGATGACGGTTCCGACGACCTGTTCATGAGCCCGGCGCAGATGCGTCTGGTGTTCGATGGCGACCGTGCTCTGGCACGGGTTTCCGGTCTGGATCGTCGCGGTCGTCGCGAAGGCGTGATCGTCGAAGTCATCTCCCGTGCTCACGAGTCGGTGGTTGGCCGTTACTTCGAAGAGAGCGGTATCGGTTTCGTCATTCCAGACAATCCGAAAATCCAGCAGGAAGTGCTGGTAACGCCGGGGCGCAATAACAACGCGAAGATCGGTCAGTTCGTCGAGGTGAAAATCACCCACTGGCCAACGCCGCGCTTCCAGCCGCAAGGCGATATCGTCGAAGTCGTGGGCAATTACATGGCTCCGGGCATGGAAATCGACGTCGCGCTGCGCACTTACGATATTCCTCACGTCTGGCCTGAAGCGGTGCTCAAGGAAGCGGCCAAGCTCAAGCCGGAAGTTGAAGACAAAGACAAAGAAAATCGCGTCGATCTGCGTCATCTGCCATTCGTGACCATCGATGGTGAAGATGCTCGCGACTTCGACGATGCGGTTTACTGTGAAGCGAAACCGGGCAAGCTGCGTCTGTTCTCCGGTGGCTGGAAGCTGTATGTCGCCATCGCCGACGTGTCGAGCTATGTGAAGATCGGTTCGGCGCTGGATGCAGAATCGCAAGTGCGCGGCAACTCGGTGTACTTCCCCGAGCGCGTCGTTCCAATGCTGCCTGAGCAACTGTCCAACGGCCTGTGCTCGTTGAACCCGCATGTTGATCGTCTGGCCATGGTCTGCGAGATGACCATCTCCAAGACCGGCGAAATGACCGACTACGTGTTCTACGAAGCGGTGATCCACTCCCACGCTCGCCTGACCTACAACAAGGTCAGCTCGATGCTGGAGCAGCCGAAAACCACAGAAGCTCGCCAGCTGCGTGGCGAATACCCTGAAGTGTTGCCTCACTTGAAGCAGCTCTATGCGCTGTACAAAGTTCTGCTGGGTGCCCGTCATGTTCGTGGTGCGATCGATTTCGAAACTCAGGAAACCCGGATCATTTTCGGCACTGAGCGCAAGATTGCCGAAATCCGTCCGACCACCCGTAACGACGCACACAAGCTGATCGAAGAGTGCATGCTGGCAGCCAACGTGGCGACCGCTGAATTCCTCAAGAAGCATGAAATTCCTGCGCTGTATCGCGTCCACGATGGTCCGCCACCTGAGCGCCTTGAGAAACTGCGCGCTTTCCTGGGTGAGCTGGGTCTTTCCCTGCACAAGGGCAAGGATGGTCCATCGCCAAAGGATTATCAGGCATTGCTGGAAACCGTTCGCGGTCGTCCGGATTACCACCTGATCCAGACCGTGATGCTGCGTTCTTTGAGTCAGGCGGTTTACAGCTCGGACAACAACGGCCATTTCGGCCTGAATTACGAGGCTTACACGCACTTCACCTCGCCAATTCGCCGCTATCCAGATCTGCTGACGCATCGGGCGATTCGTAGCGTCATCCGCTCCAAGCAGGACACGCCGCACGTTCGTCGTGCGGGCGGGACGATCATTCCGAAAGCGCGCATCTATCCATACGACGAAGCCGCGCTGGAGCAGTTGGGCGAGCAGTGCTCGATGAGCGAGCGCCGCGCCGACGAAGCAACCCGCGACGTTGTGAACTGGCTCAAGTGCGAGTTCATGAAAGACCGCGTGGGCGAGTCGTTCCCGGGTGTGATCACGGCCGTCACCGGCTTTGGTCTGTTCGTTGAACTGACCGATATCTACGTCGAAGGTCTGGTCCACGTGACTGCGTTGCCGGGTGATTACTACCACTTCGACCCTGTGCATCACCGTCTGGCGGGCGAGCGCACCGGTCGCAGCTTCCGCCTGGGCGATACCGTTGAAGTGCGCGTCATGCGCGTTGACCTCGACGAGCGCAAGATTGATTTCGAGATGGCTGAAAAGACCATCAGCGCGCCGATTGGTCGTAAGCGTCGCGGTACCGAAACTGAGCCTGCTGCTGAAAAAACGGCTGAAAAAGCCGCTTCAGGTCGTGCACCGAGCAAGCGTCCAGCCAAGGCTAAAGCTGAAACCGAAGCCTACCGCCCAAGCGATGCTGCTGCAAAAAATGCCGAAGTACGTAAAAGTCGCGAGCTGAAACAGGCTCTGCTGGCAGAAGCGAAGGGTGGTAGCAAGGCATCGTCGGGAAAGCCGAGTAGGGCAGAGTCCGGCCCGTCGTCTTCGGGCAAGCCTGCCAAGCCAAGCAAACACCGTAAAGGCCCGCCTAAAGCGGGTTCTGCTCCCGCTGCGAAAAGCGGCGGAGCACGTAAACCTAAGGCCAAGTCATGAGTTCGTTGGAAAAAATCTATGGCGTGCATGCCGTAGAAGCGCTGTTGCGTCATCACCCCAAGCGGGTCAAGCAAGTCTGGCTGGCCGAAGGTCGTAACGATCCTCGCGTTCAGGTGCTGGTCGAGCTTGCCAACCAGAATCGCGTGTCGGTCGGTCAGGCCGAACGTCGCGAAATGGACGTCTGGGTAGAGGGCGTGCATCAGGGTGTGGTCGCTGAAGTCAGCCCGAGCCAGGTCTGGGGCGAAGCCATGCTCGATGAGCTGCTTGATCGCACCGAAGGCGCGCCACTGATTCTCGTGCTTGATGGCATCACCGATCCGCATAACCTGGGTGCCTGTTTGCGCACCGCAGATGCGGCCGGTGCGCTGGCGGTTCTGGTGCCTAAAGACAAATCGGCTACCTTGACGCCTGCGGTGCGTAAAGTTGCATGCGGCGCGGCGGAAGTTATTCCGTTGGTGGCGGTGACCAACCTTGCGCGCACTCTGGAAAAGCTTCAGCAGCGCGGCCTCTGGGTTGTTGGCACGGCAGGGGAGGCTGAGCAAGAGTTGTATCAGCAGGACCTGACCGGCCCGACCATCCTGATCATGGGTGCCGAAGGCAAAGGCATGCGTCGCCTGACCCGCGAGCATTGCGACTACCTGGTGCGTCTGCCAATGGCCGGTAGCGTCAGCAGCCTGAACGTTTCTGTGGCGACAGGTGTTTGTCTGTTCGAAGCCATGCGTCAGCGTAGTGTTAAAAAAGCAGCTGGCAGCAAGAAGTAATCTCCCTGTAGGAGCTGCCGCAGGCTGCGATTGGCCTTCAATCGCGACGAGGGTCCTGCGGACCTTCGCAGCCTTCGGCAGCTCCTACAGATGCTTTCAGGCAATTGCTCAAATATTCACCAATTGCCTTGCACCTATCCTCCGCCTTCCCTACAATTGCGCCCCTTGCTGTCACGGCAGGCGCGAATGTGCCTGTCCCTGAGCAAGACTAACAGTGTCATTCACTCCTTGTCTGACCGCTAATAAGCGGCAGGCTACAACCCGTAAGGAGCATTCATGCGTCATTACGAAATCATCTTTTTGGTCCACCCGGATCAAAGCGAGCAAGTCGGCGGCATGGTTGAGCGTTATACCAAGCTGATCGAAGAAGACGGCGGCAAAATCCACCGTCTGGAAGATTGGGGCCGTCGTCAACTGGCCTATGCAATCAACAATGTTCACAAGGCTCACTACGTGATGCTGAACGTTGAATGCACTGGCAAGGCCCTGGCCGAGCTGGAAGACAACTTCCGTTACAACGATGCTGTGATCCGTAACCTGGTCATCCGTCGCGACGAAGCCGTAACCGGTCAGTCCGAGATGCTCAAGGCAGAAGAAAACCGCAGCGAGCGCCGTGAGCGTCGCGATCGTCCTGAGCACTCCGACAGCGCCGATGGCGTTGATGGTGATGACAGCGACAACAGCGATAACGCTGACGAGTAATCCACGGACCTTTTGAGGAGCCAATTACATGGCACGTTTCTTCCGTCGTCGTAAATTCTGCCGCTTCACAGCTGAAGAAGTGAAAGAGATCGATTACAAAGATCTCAACACTCTGAAAGCCTATGTATCCGAGACCGGCAAAATCGTTCCAAGCCGTATCACTGGTACCAAAGCACGTTATCAGCGTCAGCTGGCCACCGCTATCAAGCGCGCCCGCTTCCTGGCCCTGCTGGCCTACACCGACAGCCACGGCCGCTGAGACCGGGTAGTCGACAAGTAACAAGGGATAGTACGCATGCGCGCCATCGCTGAATTCATCATGCGCGGCCGCATGCAGGCCACTCTCGTAGTGGTCGGATGTGCGGTATTGCCGTTGTTGTTCTGGTTGAGTGCTGCTGCAGGTTGCCTTGTGCTCCTGCGGCGCGGGTTGAATGATGCTTTTGGCATTATTGCCTGGGCTCTGCTGCCAGCTTTGTTCTGGTGGTATTTCGGTGACCCACGCATCTTTATGGTGCTGGTCGGGTCGCTGGGGTTGGCGATGGTTTTACGCGCCAGCGAATCCTGGGTCCGCGTGCTGCTGGTCAGCGTAGCGCTGGGTCTGTTGTATGCAGTGGTTCTGGGCGCGGTTTTCCGCGAACCGATTGAGGCGATGTCGCAGGAGTTGCAGAAACACCTGCCGGCCATGCTTTCCGGTCTCTACGATCAGATGTCCGTAGAAGAGCGAGCGCGCCTTGGAGCACTGATTGCACCGGTCCTGAATGGCCTGATAGCGGCCTTGCTGCAAATCGTCAGTGTATTGAGCCTGATAATCGGGCGTTACTGGCAAGCGTTGTTGTACAACCCTGGAGGTTTCGGGCGTGAATTTCGCGCCGTGAGACTCCCGCTGGTACCGGCGTTGGTGCTGCTGGTGTGCATGCTTGTAGGACCGAACTTCGGTCCTCAAATGGCGATGCTCACACCGTTGTGCAGCGTACCGCTGGTATTCGCCGGGCTGGCCCTGATTCACGGGCTGGTGGCTGAAAAGCGACTGGCCAGATTCTGGCTGGTGGGGATGTACATAACGCTGCTGGTGTTCATGCAGCTGACCTATCCGTTGCTGGTGTTGTTAGCCATTGTCGACAGCCTGATTGATTTTCGCGGTCGCCGTGCATCGAAAGATGCAGGTAATGGCCCTGCGAACGGTGAAGGTTAAAAGTTAAGAGGATTTTCACATGCAACTGATCCTTCTGGAAAAAGTCGCTAACCTGGGCAACCTGGGCGACAAAGTAAATGTTAAGGCCGGTTACGGTCGTAACTACCTGCTGCCATACGGCAAGGCTACCGCTGCGACCGCTGCTAACATTGCAGCGTTCGAAGAGCGTCGTGCCGAGCTGGAAAAACTGGCTGCAGACAAAAAAGCTTCTGCCGAAACTCGCGCTGCCCAACTGGCTGAGCTGGAAGTGACTATCACTGCCACCGCTGGTGACGAAGGCAAGCTGTTCGGTTCGATCGGCACCCACGACATCGCTGATGCACTGACCGCCTCTGGCGTTGAAGTTGCAAAAAGCGAAGTTCGTCTGCCGAACGGCACTATCCGCAACGTTGGCGAATTCGACGTAGCCGTGCACCTGCACAGCGACGTAGAAGCAACCGTACGCGTTGTTGTGGTGGCTGCTTAAGCAGTACTAATCGTCTGGCGGCTTGCTCGCCAGAGGATTAACATCGGGCACGATCCTGTTCACAGGTCGTGCCCTTTGTGTTTCTGTACCACAGGTTTTTACAACCTCTGATTTTTCACAACCCCTGATTCTGAGTGGTCATGAACGATATCTCCGCACCCGAGCAATATGATCTGCAAACCGCTGCCCTGAAGGTACCGCCTCATTCCATCGAGGCCGAACAGGCAGTGCTCGGCGGTCTGATGCTGGACAACAACGCCTGGGAACGCGTGCTCGATCAGGTGTCGGATGGTGATTTCTATCGGCATGACCACCGCCTGATCTTCCGCGCCATCGCTCGTCTGGCTGACCAGAACCAGCCCATCGACGTAGTGACTCTGGCCGAACAGTTGGAAAAGGAAGGCCAGACGTCGCAAGTCGGCGGCCTGGGCTACCTCAGCGAACTGGCGAAAAACATTCCATCGGTCGCCAACATCAAGGCCTATGCGCAGATCGTTCGCGAGCGCGCGACGCTGCGCCAGTTGATCGGTATCAGCACCGAAATCGCAGATAGCGCCTTCAATCCTGAAGGCCGTAACGCCGCCGAAATTCTCGACGAAGCCGAACGGCAGATCTTCCAGATCGCGGAAGCCCGCCCGAAAACCGGCGGCCCGGTCAGCGTGACCGACCTGTTGACCAAGGCCATCGACCGCATCGATACCCTGTTCAACACCGATAATGCGATTACCGGCCTGTCGACGGGTTATACCGATCTGGATGAAAAAACCAGCGGACTGCAACCGTCTGACCTGATCATCGTCGCCGGCCGTCCGTCCATGGGTAAAACCACCTTCGCCATGAACCTGGTGGAGAACGCGGTACTGCGCAGCGACAAGGCGGTTTTGGTTTACTCGCTGGAGATGCCAGGTGAATCGCTGATCATGCGTATGCTTTCGTCCCTGGGCCGTATCGACCAGACCAAGGTCCGTGCCGGTCGCCTGGAAGACGACGATTGGCCGCGCCTGACATCGGCGGTCAACCTGCTCAACGAACGCAAACTGTTCATCGATGACACGGCTGGCATCAGCCCGTCAGAAATGCGTGCCCGGACCCGGCGTCTGGTGCGTGAGCACGGCGACATCGCCCTGATCATGATCGACTACCTGCAGTTGATGCAAATTCCGGGTTCCGGGGGTGATAACCGGACCAACGAGATTTCCGAGATTTCCCGCTCGTTGAAAGCCCTGGCCAAGGAATTCAACTGCCCGGTGGTTGCCCTTTCCCAGCTCAACCGCTCCCTGGAGCAACGGCCGAACAAGCGCCCGATCAACTCCGACTTGCGGGAATCCGGAGCGATCGAGCAGGATGCTGACGTGATCATGTTCGTGTACCGGGATGAGGTGTACCACCCGGAAACCGAGCACAAAGGCATCGCGGAAATCATCATCGGTAAACAGCGTAACGGCCCTATCGGTACCACTCGGCTGGCGTTTATCGGTAAATACACCCGCTTTGAAAACCTTGCGCCGGGCAGTTACAACTTCGACGAAGACTAAAGCCCCTTAAGCGAAATGCTCTGACAGCAGAATGTCCTGCACCTGAGCTTTTCCCAGGGCGCCCCGATGTATTTCATAGCGGCGGCCAGCTTGCGCCTCCTGGATTTGCAGCTGGGCGCCCTGGAATCGCTGTTCCGGGCGTTTCAAGTGCGCCGCGCTAAAAGCCAAGGCATCGCTGGCGCGTTCTGCGTAATGCAGATGCGCATAGGCCCAGACCTGATTGCGGTCTTTGATCTTCAACTCGAACTCGTCGATGTAGTCCCGCGGCGGCTGTTGTCTACTGGAGCCCGCTCGCTCCAGGGCTATACGTTCCTGTCGGGTTTTACGCACGCTGAGGTTGTTGCTGTCGGCCAGATACTGCAGGTCATTGGCGGCCGGCGCATTGTTGCTGATGATCAGATCAATGCGCAGCGTCCGGCCTTTCTGCCTGAGGTATTGGGCTTTTTCACGCAGTTGGTTGCCCATGGCCATGGCTTGCTGGCTCTGTTGTGCATCGGCCAGTTGCGGTGCTATCTCCTGAATTTCCTGAGCATGTTCTTCCAGGCGGTTGGCGTGATATTCGAGCAACCCTTCCGGCGCGGAAGGCGCTGAGCCTTTTTTGCGACCCAGGTAGTCGGCCACTGATTCGCAGTGCGTCGCCTCTCTCAGCAGCTTTTGCGCTGCAGTGCCATAGGGTTCCCATGTGGGAGGAGCTGCCTGGCTTGTGCTGGGAGAAGGCGTCTGGGTGGCAAGGTGCTCAACCCAGTACTGGCCGTCGCTGGAGCGCAGATAAGTGGCTTTGCGCTGGCCGCGACTGTCGAGAATGTCCACGATGTTGGGATTATCGCTGCGTGGTTTGCCACTTAAGACAGCGTTGCTCTGGGTGACAATCTCCACCCGGTTTTTTGGCGCGGTCGGCGGCGCTGCGACGGTGGGCTTCGCCTTCGAAGGGGCCCGTCCTTTGCCGGGGCTCGGTGGACGACGAGTCTGCGGCTCCGGTGCGACCGGAAACTCATCAAGCTTGATCAGTAAGCGGTCGATCTCGTCGTGAACCAGTGCCTTGAACCGATCAATCAGCGAGATGACGTTCGCGTTGGCATCTTGCATGGGTTTGTACTTCAGGAAATAGATCGCGATATCCAGATCAGCGTCCGCGCTGGTGGATTTCATGGTTTCCAGTTCCAGTGTGCTGATGCCCTGATAGAGATCGGAAATACGGCTGTAGCTTTGGTCGATGTTTTCCAGCTCGACGATTGAGCTAATCAGGGCTTCACGCTTCAGCGGGACGCTCGGCGGCAGATCCTCGAAGTCGGTCGTGGCAGCCTTGCGATGACGCAACACCTGAACGTGCAGGTGTTGGTGGGTCATGTGTTTGAGCTGGTAATAATCACCACCCGCCAGCAGGAAGTAGGTGTTGGAGGCAGGCTGGTTGAAATGCGCCTCGAACTCTGACAAGACATTCTGCAAGAGAAGTTCGCTATCGATGTATTGCTGTCGTTCAGCCAGGGTCTTCTCTCTCATGGCCTTCAGACGATCGACCTTTGGGCTGCCGCCGCTCAAGCCGGTGATAGCCCCGACCCAAACACCTTGCGCATCTCGGGTAATTGCCTCGCTGCGGCCGCCTCGGCTCGATACGTAGAGGTTGTCAGCATCGCCAGTAACCGGGTCGCCAGGCCTTACAATGCGCATGACTTGGCGACCCGGGCTGGAAGCGCCACGATCACGCAGCACCTGGAAGAAATCACCATCAATGCACACATACAGTTTGCCAGTGTCGGTGTAGAGACCGTCGCTGTCAGCTTTTGTGCTGCTGTAGTCATTCACCAGCTGGAATGCCGCGAGTCGATCGGCACTCAGGTCGAAGGTGGTGGGTGTCGGCAGCAGGTCTCCCAGCACGTCTCTGTTGAGTTGCGCCTGGCTCAGAATGGCCGCTGCCAGTTTCGGTCCATCATGCAGCTGATATTTCAAATCGTTGCGCTGAGCGTCAGTCAATGTGCGCAACAGCGCCGACATTAAGGGGAAGTCAGTACCGCCGGGCTGCAGCATGTCGGCGTTGGTCTGGTCGTATCCCGCGTAACGCTCGTCGAGTCGAGCAAGCATAACGGCGTTGCTGGCGGACTCATCGCCGTAAGTGCCCAGCAGCTTATTGGTCTTGACGATATTGCCGCTGAAGTCCTGCACACCTTGATAGACCTGTATGCACAGATCTGCCGGCCAGCCCGGCTGGACGCTGAGCAGATTGCAGGCAATGGCCTCTGCATCGGGCCCCATGCCACGGCCTTTGGGGTCGTTGAGGGTGTTGAGTGCCCGGATCAGTCGGCTTTGTAGCTGGGCCTTGTCGACGGCTGCCCGTTGCTCTGCGTCTAGCGCTGCATAGCGGTTGATGTTTTTCAGCGCAGGGTGCACGCGCACTAGCTCCCGAGCCGCGGCTTCGGGCAGGTGCCTGAAGCGCAGGCGCAGCGCCAGTGTTGTTGAGTAGTTGTCCTGGTCTATCAGGTCGCGCTGGCCCTCTGTGCGCAGCAGTTGCAGATCGTGAGTGGCGAATTCCAGGGCCCAGGGTATGGGGGCGTCGCCGTTCCAGGCGGCTTCCAGTTGTGGGCGCTCGACCTGTGTCAGTGCTTGCAGATACTGCACATCCTCACGGCTGAGGGATGGCATGTCCGGCCGCATCATGGTTTGCAGCAGTTCGGTGCTGGTCAGGTTGCTCACGTCTGCTGGCGCCAGCCGCCAATGAGCGCGACTTGGGTCATGGCGCAACAACGGCTGATACTGCTGCGGGTCGGGGTGCTTGAGTCGGTATTGCTTGAAATCTGTGTCAAAAACCAGCTCGCCGATTCTGACCTGTTCATCCACCTGAATCCGCGCATAAGTCTTGTCGCCCGTCTCAAACAGGCCTGCCGGGTTGGCGCTCAAGCCGTTCAGCAGTCGCGGATCGTGTTCTGTATAGGGGCGCAGGTCGGGCAGCCAGAGGCGACGTTCACCGTTGGGCATTTGCGCGGCCCGTGGCTTTCCCAGGGAGGTGATCAAGTGTTGGGTACGCTGTGCTGAAAGTTTTGCGCCGACCATCTGGATGCGACCGCTGATCACCAGCTCAGCAATATCACCAAGCGCCTGGACAAAGTCTGCAGACTGACCACGGGCGAACGCTTCGCTGGCACTGATCGCGTTGTAAGTCAGCGTCCCCAGGCTGGCGGTCATCATCAGACGGTTGAGCCCGGTAACACCTCCTGGAGCAGGCAGGGTCAGCAGTTCAAGGATTTCACTGCCAATGTGCAGCAGGGTCTTTTTGACTTGCTCCCAATCCTTGCTGGCTGTTGACGTTGCGATGCTTCGCAGATCGTTGAAGAGTGTCAGGCTCTGGCGCATTTCCATGGCGGTCAGCAGAGAATGCGTGGAGGGTTTTGGCTGGCCGATCTCGGCGCGGATATAGATCCGCTCAGTGGCCGGACTACGGCTGCTGAATGCGGTGTAGAGCTGCTTCGCCATCCAGTTCAGCTGGTTTTCATCGACAGCGGTGTTTTTGAGTTCACTGAGCAACGTGGCCTGATCGGCGAGCGACAGGGGGCGCAACAGCCAGTCGATCCGGTTGGCCTTGGCGTCTGCGGAAATCTGCTCCCGCAACGAGGTAATGGCATCCGTCGCACTGCGGTGATATCTCAACACGCCTTGGGGGCGATTCGGGAAGTAACTGAACACTCCCAAGCCGTCCGGCAGCGAGAAAACGCAGAAAGGCAAAGGTACCGTGGTGGGCGTTGGTAATAGCTGCCAGCCGAAATAAATGTGGAAGAACTGCCATTTGAGTGCGTTTTCTTTCGTCAGCGCTTCCATCAGTCGTGCGCTCTGGTCAAGGCCATCGCTTGACAGCCTGTTGCTGCGTATCGCTTCCAGCAAGTCCAGTTCGAAACAGGCTTTGCGATGAGCAAAAATCAGTGGGTTGAGGGTCGTCGCCAGATGGCTGGCCAGAGCCCTGCGCAAGCGTGAAGCCAGATCGAACTCGCGAATGATGTCGATACATTGGGCTACACCCAGATGCTCGACGGTATGAGCGTCTGAGCCATAGGCAGACGTGTTGATCACGCTGGCGCGTTGAAAATCCAGGCCTGAATGCAGGCGGCTGGAGAGGTGAAAGGCGAAATTATCTTTCGCTGCCTGCCACAGCGTCGTAGACATGACCCGTTCACGGGGTGCGTTATCGGCCAGAGCGCGCTTGGTGCGTGAACTGAACAGAGTGCTCAGTAACTCGATAGGGTCCTTGGCGTCCTGGCGCTGGGGGATTTCAAGGACGCGGGTGTGCAGCCAGGTGTTATGCAGGTCAAGGGTCTGGCCGGTCCTTGTCTGGAACAACTGCATCAGCGCGGTATAGGCGTCGTTTTCAAAACTGCTTTTGAAGCCCTGGATGGCCTCGGCCAGATACTGCCTCGCTTGGGGTTCTATCCGGCAGAGTTTCAGATAACGCTGGCGTTGATTGTTACTCAGGCTGGCAAGAGAGTCGCCAAGCTGTGTCTCGATCAGTGCCAGGGCCTGATAGGCGGACCAGGTTTCACTGGTCATCAGGGCGGTGTCTATGGTGTGTGTCATGGTGGATTGCCTTTATCGGGTGCGCCCCGGAGGATGTTCCGGGCACAAAAAGGCAAGCTAACTGCATGGGTATGCAGGTGCGGCGGTAGATAGTTATCGTTGTTATGGCGACTTGTTGCCCATCTATACAAGGCAAAGATTAATCCGACCACTGTCGTCGGATTTGATCAAAATTTGTGCTATATTCCGCGCCCGCGATTTTTCCAACGTGCAAACGTAGGTTCCGACATGCAAGCAGCCAAGCCGTTATTTGACTATCCGAAGTACTGGGCCGAATGTTTCGGGCCTGCGCCTTTCCTGCCCATGAGCCGGGAAGAAATGGATCAGCTTGGCTGGGATTCCTGCGACATCATCATCGTCACCGGTGATGCGTACGTGGATCACCCGTCGTTCGGCATGGCAATCATCGGCCGGCTGCTGGAGTCCCAGGGCTTTCGCGTCGGGATCATTGCCCAGCCGAACTGGCAGTCCAAAGACGACTTCATGAAGCTCGGCGAGCCGAACCTGTTCTTCGGTGTCGCTGCTGGCAACATGGACTCGATGATCAACCGCTACACCGCGGACAAGAAAATCCGTTCCGACGACGCCTACACCCCAGGCGGCATGGCCGGCAAACGCCCGGATCGCGCCAGCCTCGTGTACAGCCAGCGCTGCAAGGAAGCCTACAAGCACGTGCCTATCGTGCTGGGCGGTATCGAAGCCTCGTTGCGCCGTATCGCCCATTACGATTACTGGCAGGACAAGGTTCGCAACTCGATCCTGATCGACGCCGCCGCCGACATTCTCCTGTACGGCAACGCCGAGCGTGCAATCGTCGAAGTAGCTCAGCGTCTGTCCTACGGCCACAAGATCGAAGACATTACTGATGTGCGCGGCACCGCGTTCATTCGCCGTGACACACCAAAAGACTGGTACGAAGTGGACTCCACCCGTATCGACCGTCCAGGCAAGATCGACAAGATCATCAACCCGTATGTGAATACCCAGGACACCCAGGCCTGCGCCATCGAGCAGGAAAAGGGGCCGGTCGAAGACCCGAACGAAGCCAAAGTCGTGCAGATCCTGGCCAGCCCGCGCATGACCCGTGACAAAACAGTCATCCGTCTGCCGTCGGTAGAAAAGGTCCGTGGCGATGCGGTGCTCTATGCCCACGCCAACCGTGTATTGCACCTGGAAACCAACCCGGGCAACGCCCGTGCCCTGGTCCAGAAGCATGGCGAAGTCGATGTCTGGTTCAACCCGCCACCGATTCCCATGACCACCGAAGAAATGGACTACGTGTTCGGCATGCCTTACGCACGTATTCCGCATCCTGCGTACGGCAAGGAAAAGATCCCGGCCTACGACATGATCCGCTTCTCGGTGAATATCATGCGCGGCTGCTTTGGCGGCTGCACCTTCTGCTCGATTACCGAGCACGAAGGTCGCATCATCCAGAACCGTTCCGAAGAATCGATCATTCGTGAAATCGAAGAGATTCGCGACAAGGTGCCAGGCTTTACCGGGGTCATTTCCGACCTTGGCGGCCCGACCGCGAACATGTATCGCATCGCCTGCAAGACGCCGGAAATCGAATCGGCGTGCCGCAAGCCATCCTGCGTATTCCCTGGCATCTGCCCGAACCTGAACACCGACCACTCGTCGCTGATCCAGCTGTATCGCAGCGCCCGTGCGTTGCCGGGTGTGAAGAAAATCCTGATCGCTTCCGGCTTGCGCTACGACCTCGCGGTCGAGTCGCCGGAATACGTCAAGGAGCTGGTGACGCACCACGTCGGTGGTTACCTGAAGATCGCCCCGGAACACACCGAGGAAGGTCCGCTCAATCAGATGATGAAGCCGGGCATTGGCAGCTATGACAAGTTCAAGCGCATGTTCGAGAAGTACTCGAAAGAGGCGGGCAAAGAGCAGTACCTGATCCCGTACTTCATCGCCGCCCACCCGGGCACCACCGATGAAGACATGATGAACCTGGCGCTGTGGCTCAAGGGCAACGGGTTCCGTGCCGACCAGGTGCAGGCGTTCTATCCGTCGCCGATGGCCACGGCTACGGCCATGTATCACTCGGGCAAAAACCCGCTGCGCAAGGTCACCTACAAGAGCGATGCGGTGACCATCGTGAAGAGCGAAGACCAGCGCCGTTTGCACAAAGCGTTCCTGCGCTATCACGACCCGAAAGGCTGGCCGATGCTGCGTGAGGCACTGATTCGCATGGGCCGCGCCGACCTGATTGGCTCGGGCAAGGATCAACTGATCCCGTCGCATCAGCCGACCACCGACAGCTACCAGAGCGCCCGTCGCAAGAACTCGACGCCAGCCGGTAGCCATAAAGTGGCCAGCCCTAAAACGCCGAAGACAACGCTGATCCAGACCCAGCACACCGGCCTGCCACCCCGTGGCAGCGACGGCAGCAAGCCTTGGGACAAACGTGAAGAAGCCAAGGCCGCCGCCATGGCTCGTAACAAGCAAGCGGCGAAAGAGCGCATGGATGCCGCCAAAGGCAAAGGCCCTAAACCGCCCAAGCGCAAGCCAGTCGTTCCGCGCTAACAGCTGCTCACTAAAGGAGCTGCCGAAGGCTGCGAAAGCGCCTGACGCAGCTCCAGATTCACCCGCGTTATTTCAGATACACCTCGTTCCTGTAGGAGCTGCCGCAGGCTGCGAAAGCGTTGTTTCTGACACACCGCCTTCGCAGCCTTCGACAGCTCCTACAGATTCGGTTGCCTCTTCCCCCTCCGCCCAACCCGATCCACCACACACTAAAAGCGAAAGAAGACTGGTCCTACGTCTGCGCGTAAGGGCTCCTACATTCAGCTGCGCCATGAAATTTTATGCTCGATTTTTCAACGCAAGGGCTCGCTCGCCAGCGGCCTTAGTCATGGAGAGTCGTCATGGTGATAGTCAACAATCAAAGTAGCGCGGTCAGGGTTCAGGTTGCGGTTCCGCTCCTGGAAACCCGGTCGCTCGCTTCAGAGGGCGCGGCTGCGGATAGCAGCGATACCAACCCGGAAACCCAGGTTTCGAACCTGGCCCGTCAGCTCAGTGCCGCGGCGGTGCGAGCGCAGGACCGTGACGCAACACTCGACCCGCAAGCCCTGAGTCAAAAGGCTAAGCAAGCGTTAAGCGAACTATCGAGCAGTACTGCAGACAGCCAAGCGTTCAAAGGCATGCCCCGAGACCAGTTGGCGCTGATTGCCTACGACGACGGCGGTGAGTTCTCGGTTGGCGAGCGTGCTCTTGCTCGGCAGGAAGCCGCCGAGCAAGAGCAGCTTTGGCGAAAAAGCGCCACAACTCGGGCGCTAAGCGAGTACAGCGCCACAGGCAACATGACCGGGTTTTTCAGTGAAGCGCTAACCCACTTCAAATCACTGCCCGCCATTGAGCAGGCGCAGTATCCGGCAGGCTTTGCAACTGATCTGCAACGCAAGGCAGGTGAGCAACTGCTCAATCCGCAGGAGGAAATTACAAAGGCGCTCCCTGAGACGGCGTATACCAAGTTGATTGCAGCCGAGGCGAACTTATATGCCACCAAAAACAGTACTGCCGCGACGCTGGGCCGGGAGTTGTTGGTGAGTCGCTTGTTCGATGGGCGTGAGCCGCGGGTTGTGAGTGGGGAGCATGGGATGAGTATTGAAAACATATACCGCAGCCCCTACGAGTTTTTAACGCGAGAAGATCGTGAGCTGTTTTCTGAAGTCTATTATTCCTATGCGCAGGATCAGGACGTAGATCTAGGTTATGTAGATGATGTCATCAATAGATTGGCGAGGTATCGTCAATACAATGACGGTCGGATTTTGGCTAACATAAATAATGGAAATTGCTTTGATAGTCAGGGTCGACAACTCTCGGTCAGGTTCAACGAAAGGGATAGCGCTGCCGCATCCCGAATACTGTACGGATCTGCGATCAACAGCACTCGCCTCGATCAAGGCTTCTTGCGTTTTACCCTTGATCCGGGCTTTGAAGGGATAGGGCATAGGTCTGATTTGAGGTTTCTCGAACATGTTGTGAACCGGTTTTCCGCAACCGCGGGTCCAGAGCTGAAACTTGACGAGTGTTTCTCTGCCTATCCAGTTGGGGAGATACCGGTTAATTCCATACTTACAGCATCGAGCGAGGTGATGGTGCGTCCAAGGGGCTGTGGTGGGGCAAGTGAAGAGGATGGCGCGGCCGATTTGGCGAATGAGCGGACGCCTGTTGCAGAGCCTGAGCGCCTGGAGCTGGAAGGTTTCTTCGGTAAGCAGGGTGGACTCTTCATGATGCTCCAGAACATGAAAGCCAGGGCTAATATCTGGGGCGGACGACCCTCAGAGGCTCAGGGCGTTGAAGGTCAATTACCCATGAGCGGCCTTGTGAGTAGGCCTCGTATAAAGTAGCGAGCGAGTACCGTTCCTTGTTGTACACGCGCCATGCTCAGCGTTGCGCGTGTGTGCAGGTTTTTTCATTGCACATATATATGTATCTCACGCAGCGTAAACGTTTAGGTAGGCTGCTGGCAGATTACTTAACAAACAACAAGGAATAACTCATGAAAAAACATATAACTATTGCTGTGGCCCTTGCCTTCGTGTCTGGTTATAGCTTTGCGGCAGAGCTGAGCATCACCAAATCTGTAAAGCCTGATCGAGTTGTAACGGCCAAGAGCGCTCGCGCAATTCCCTGTGCAGCGTTCGGATTTTCCAAGCCATGCATTGACTCTCGCTCCCAAGACGTTGCGAAGTGTTAGTTGGAGTACGACATACTATCCGGATAATGTTGGTGAGCGGGTTCAGATCTGCTACTCGCGACCTTATAACTTCAGCGGGGAGGATCATTGTGTCGATGTCAATCCAAATTCTTCGGGCGTGATTCATGAATTCAACTCGTATGAATTCGATTTGCATGCTGGTATTAAAATTCGGCATTTAGTATTCGGTGGAAAAAACTATGGCACTGCGGCGGGCGTAGACACAGTCACTATTAACTACAGCTACTAACGTCGCTATAACTGCAAAACTCACAAATGCTGTGTAGGAGCTGGCGAAGGCTGCGAAAGCGTTCTTTCTGACAAACCGCCTTCGCAGCCTTCGGCAGCTCCTACCGATTCGGCTATCTCTTCCCCATCCGCCCAACGCGATCCACCACACACTAAAAGCGAATCAAGACTGGTCCTACGCCTGCGCGTAAGACCTCCTACATTCAGCCGCGGCATGACATTTTATGCTCGATTTTTCAACGCAAGGGCTCGCTCGCCAGCGGCCTTAGTCATGGAGAGTCGTCATGGTGGTAGTCAACAATCAAAGTAGCTCGGTCAGGGTTCAGGTTGTGGTTCCGCTGCTGGAAACCAAGTCGCTTGCTTCAGAGGGCGCGGTTGCGGATAGCAGCGATACCAATCCGGAAACCCAGGTTTCGAACCTGGCCCGTCAGCTCAGTGCAGCGGCGGTGCGAGCGCAGGACCGTGACGCAACACTCGACCCGCAAGCCCTGAGTCAAAAAGCTACGCAAGCGTTAAGCGAACTATCGATCAGTACCGCAGACAGCCAAGCGTTCAAAGGCATGCCCCGAGACCAGTTGGCGCTGATTACCTACGACGAGGGCGGTGAGTTCTCGGTTGGCGAGCGTGCATCAGCTCGGCAGGAAGCCGCCGAGCAAGAGCAGCTTTGGCGAAAAAGCGCCACAACTCGGGCGCTAAGCGAGTACAACGCCACAGGCAACATGACCGGTTTTTTCAGTGAAACGCTGGCCCACTTCAAATCACTGCCCGCCATTGAGCAGGCGCAGTATCCGGCAGGCTTTGCAACTGATCTGCAACGCAAGGCAGGTGAGCAACTGGTCAATCCGCAGGAGGAAATTACAAAGGCGCTCCCTGAGCCAGCTTATATTCGGCCGAGTGCAGCCGAGGTGAATTTATATGCCACCAAAAATAGTACGGCCGCAACCTTGGGTCGCCAGTTACTGGTGGATCGCCTGTTTGATGGGGTAGAGCCGCGAGTTGTCGATGGTAAACATGGCATGAACATGGAAAACATGTCCCGTAGTCAGTTTGAATTTTTAACTCGAGAGGATCGTGAGCTGTTTTCTGAGATCTATTACGCTTATGCCCAGGATCAGAGCGTAGACCTTGGATATGTTGATGATATCGCCAGAAGTCTTGGCGATTATCGCCAGCTCAATGATGGTCGGCTCTTAAGTAACACAAATGACGGTCACAGCTATGATGGTCAGGGGCGGCAGTTATCGGTCAGGTTCAACGATAGCGACACCGCTGCAGCTGCGCGGATATTGAACGGATCTGCGATGAGCAGCACTCGTCTGGATCAGGATTTTCTACGTTTTGCCCTTGATCCGGGTTTTCGGGGACGAGGTCATAGGGATGATTGGAGGTTTCTTGAACATGTCGTCAACCGGTTTTCTGCGGAGGGAAGTGCAGGTCTGGAACTTGATGAGTGTTTCTCCGCTTATCCAGTTGGAGATGTAGCTGTTAGATCCATCGTTACAGCGTCCAAGGAGGTGATGCGGCCTCCAAGGACGTGCGATGGGGTGGCCAGGGACGATGAGGCGAAGCAGGCGACGTCTGCCGCGCAGCTGGAGAACGCTGAGCTGGACAGTCTCCTTGGCAAGTCTGAAAGCCTGTTCACGATACTCGGCCGCTTGAGGGCTGGCTCCGGTTCAGTGGGTAGAGAGCCGACAGAAGAAAAGAGCGCCGAGGTCCAGGTCCGGCCTGAGAGTCTTCAAAAAAGGCCGAAGTTAAAGTAGAACGCATGCACTCGTATACTGACGGCGCGCGATGCCCTGCGTTGCGCGTTTGAGGTGTTTGTTTTGCAGTACATATGTATGTCACGCAGTGAGAAGTTTTAGATAAGCTGATGGGCAATTACTGTAACAACAACAAGGAATGCTCATGAAAAAATATATAACTATTGCTATGGTTCTCGTTCTCGGATCAACCTCTATTTTTGCGGCGGAGAGAACGATAACGAAATCTTTAAAGCCTTCTCGGATTGTGGTCGCGAAGGCTGGTTTTGGGTTGGCATCCTTTCCAGTCTTGAGCAGCCACTTTCTCCCTAACACCCAACTATTTCTTGCCCCTAAAAAATTGGAAGGCATCAGTTGGAGGACAACCCATTACCCTGATAATCTTTTTGAGACAGTGAAGCTTTGCTATTATCAACCTCTCGCAAATGAACCCACTGACTGTGAAAACATTGAACCTAACTCCTCCGGCATAACGCATAAGTTTGATTCATATACCTTTGATAAACATGCCAGAGTCACGATTATGCATAGGGTGACAGGAGGTAAAAATCACGGGGCTGCCGCCGGCGTAGACACCGTCACCATTCACTACAGTTACTAACCGCACCCAAAGTACTTCGACCTCCACCGGTCTGAAGTAGGAGCTGCCGAAGGCTGCGAAAGCGTTTGTTCTGACAAACCGCCTTCGCAGCCTGCAGCGCCTCGTGAAGGTCCCCCACCTGAAATTTTCCCTCCCCACGCCTTATTTCTGTGCAACGCTTGCACTGCGGGGCATGGCGGGCGCTTTAATGGTGCCTGGTTCTGCCTCGCCACCGAGGAACCGCCGTATTTGCCCGGATGGCATAAGTCTTGCGCGGTTCCATTACCGTCCAGGCTCGCAGGAGGCACGCCGTGTCGATTCATATTGCCTTGCACCACGTTACGCATTACCGCTACGAACGAGCGGTTGAACTGGGCCCGCAGATTGTTCGCCTGCGTCCGGCCGCTCATAGCCGCACCCGGGTTCTGTCGTACTCGCTGAAAGTGCTGCCTGAAAATCACTTCATCAACTGGCAGCAAGACCCCCAAGGCAATTATCTCGCGCGTCTGGTTTTCCCCGAGAAGACCAACGAGCTGCGCGTGGAGGTTGATCTGGTCGCCGAGATGGCGGTGTTCAACCCCTTCGATTTCTTCCTCGAACCCTATGCCGAGAAGATCCCGTTCTTCTATGCCAGCGAAGAGCAGCGCGAATTGGCGCCTTATCTGGAAAAGCTGCCGCTTTCGCCGCGCTTTGCCGCTTATCTGGACAGTATCGACCGCACGCCGCTGCCGGCCATCGACTTTCTGGTAGGCCTGAATCAACGCTTGAGCCAGGACATTGCCTACCTGATCCGCATGGAACCCGGCGTTCAGACCCCGGAATTCACGCTGGAAAACGCTTCCGGCTCGTGCCGCGATTCGGCGTGGCTGCTGGTGCAGTTGCTGCGCCATCTGGGCATGGCGGCGCGGTTTGTATCGGGCTATCTGATCCAGCTCAAGGCTGATGTCGAAGCGCTCGACGGTCCGTCCGGGACCGATGTGGACTTCACTGATCTGCACGCCTGGTGCGAGGTCTATCTGCCCGGCGCTGGCTGGGTCGGGCTCGATGCTACCTCCGGCCTGTTCGCGGGCGAGGGGCACATTCCGTTGGCGTGCAGCCCGGAGCCTTCATCGGCAGCGCCGATCAGTGGTCTGGTTGAACCTTGCGAAACCGAGTTCAGCCACGAGATGTCGGTCCGCCGGATCTGGGAAGCACCGCGTGTCACCAAGCCGTACACCGAAGAGCAGTGGGCCGAAATTCAGGCGCTGGGGCACAAGATCGACAGCGATCTGACCCGCGACGACGTGCGCCTGACCATGGGCGGCGAGCCGACTTTCGTGTCCATCGATGATCGAGACGGTGCTGAATGGAACACTGCGGCGCTGGGTCCGAAAAAACGTGAACTGTCTGCCGAGCTGTTTCAGCGCATGCGCGCCCATTACGCGCCGCTGGGTATCGTGCATTTCGGCCAGGGCAAGTGGTACCCCGGCGAGCAATTGCCGCGCTGGTCGCTGAACTGCTTCTGGCGCAAGGACGGTCAGCCGGTGTGGCGCAACAATGCGCTGATCGCCGAAGAAACCCAGGACTACGGCGCCACCGGCGAGCTGGCCGGGAAGTTTCTGGCCAGTGTTGCCGAACGCCTGAAGCTACCCGCACGCTTTGTGTTCCCGGCTTACGAAGACAACTTCTATTACCTGTGGCGCGAAGGTGCGCTGCCTGCCAACGTCAGCGCCGAGGATTCGCGTCTAGGGGATGAGCTGGAGCGGGCGCGCTTGCGCAAGGTCTTCGCTCAGGGCCTGGATAAAATCATCGGTCAGGTGTTGCCGCTTGCGCGCAGCGCTGACGGTGATCGTTGGCAGAGCGGCCGCTGGTATTTGCGTGACAACCATTGCCGTCTGGTGCCGGGTGATTCGGCGCTGGGCTATCGACTGCCGCTGGCTTCCCAGCCTTGGGTCAAGGCGGCGGAATATCCGTTCATCCATCCCACCGACCATAACCAGGACTTTGCGGAGCTGCCGGATGGCGAACAGATTCAGTCGCAACTCAGCGGTCTGAAGGAAGCTGATGACGCCAACGCCGAGCGTATGCCGAAGATCGACGAATCCGCCGACTGGCTGACCCGCACGGCGCTGTGTGCCGAGGCCCGGGAAGGGCGCTTGTACCTGTTCATGCCGCCGCTGGAGAAGCTTGAGCATTATCTGGAACTGACGGCGGCTATCGAGGCTACGGCCCAAGAGCTGAACTGCCCTGTGTTGCTGGAAGGCTACGAGCCGCCGAGCGATCCGCGTCTGGCCAATTTCCGGATTACCCCGGACCCAGGTGTCATTGAGGTCAACGTTCAGCCGTCTGCAACGTGGGACGAGTTGGTCGAGCGAACGGAATTCCTCTATGAGCAGGCACGCCTCACGCGCCTGACCACCGAGAAGTTCATGATCGACGGTCGCCACACCGGCACCGGTGGCGGCAACCACTTTGTCATGGGCGGCGCGACGCCAGGGGATTCACCCTTCCTGCGCCGTCCTGACTTGCTGCGCAGTCTGCTCAGTTACTGGCACAACCACCCATCGCTGTCGTACCTGTTTTCTGGCCTGTTCATCGGTCCTACCTCCCAGGCTCCACGGGTGGACGAAGCGCGTAACGATTCGCTGTATGAAATGGAACTGGCCTTTTCGCAAATGCCTGAACCCGGCGAAGAGGTCGCGCCGTGGCTGGTCGACCGTTTGCTGCGCAATTTGCTGATCGACGTCACGGGCAACACCCACCGCGCCGAGTTCTGCATCGACAAGCTGTATTCCCCGGATGGCGCGACTGGCCGTCTTGGCTTGCTGGAGTTGCGGGCCTTCGAAATGCCGCCCCATGCACGCATGAGCCTGGCTCAGCAGTTGTTGCTGCGTGCGCTGGTGGCGCGTTTCTGGCGTGAGCCGTATGCCCCTGCGAAGCTGGCCCGCTGGGGGACGCAACTGCATGACCGATTCATGCTGCCGCATTTTATCGAGCAGGATTTTGCTGACGTCATCGAAGAGTTGAACAGCGCTGGCTACCCGCTACGCGCCGACTGGTTCGCTGCGCATCTGGAATTCCGCTTCCCGAAAGTCGGCGATTACACCGTCAGTGGCATCGACCTGGAAATACGTCAGGCTCTTGAACCCTGGCATGTGCTGGGTGAAGAAGGCTCGGCAGGGGGCGCGGTGCGTTATGTGGATTCGTCCCTGGAGCGCTTGCAAGTCAAGATTAGCGGCCTGCCGCCGACACGATATGTACTGACCTGTAATGGCGTTGCGATACCATTGCAGCCCACAGGGCGAGTTGGCGAGTTTGTTGCGGGTGTGCGTTATCGCGCCTGGCAACCGGCCAACTGCCTGCAACCGACCATCCCCGTGCATGCGCCGTTGGTATTCGACCTGATCGATACCTGGATGCAGCGCTCCCTGGGCGGCTGCGAGTATCATGTCGCGCATCCTGGCGGCCGTAATTACGAGACGTTACCGGTCAACGCCAACGAAGCGGAAAGCCGGCGTCTGGCGCGGTTCTTCAGGATCGGCCACACCCCCGGCAAATTGGAAGTGCCACTGCTGAGCATTAATGATGAACTGCCGATGACGCTGGATATGCGTTTGCATTGAGAGGCTGGCAGGCATAGAGCGGAACCTGTAGGAGCGAACTTGTTCGCGAGGCGGTGTGTCAGGTCTGACGTCTCGCGAACAAGTTCGCTCCTACAGGAGTCCGGTATCGTTAGTTAATAAAAAGTAATTCCGCCAGCCCGATGCAACCGTTCATTGGCTGACATCTGACTGCGCTAATCTGAAATCTTTAGTCTCTGCCGAGCCTTCCATGCCCGATTTGCTTGACCGCTACCCGCTGTTCCCGGGTACCTATCACGAAATGCTTGATGCCAGCGGTGCCGTTCGCCCGCATTGGCAACGCCTGTACGAGCATCTGCAACGCAGTACTCCCGCGCAATTGATGCAACGCCAGGCCCTGTTGGCCCGGCAGATTCAGGAAAACGGTGTCACGTACAACGTCTATGCCGACCCCAAGGGCGCCGACCGGCCGTGGGAGCTGGATCTGCTGCCGCATTTGATTCCTGCTGAAGAGTGGCAGCACGTTGCAGCCGGCATCGCGCAGCGTGGACGCTTGCTCAATGCTGTGCTGGCCGACCTTTATGGCCCGCAAACCCTGATCGCCAATGGCCTGCTGCCCGCCGAACTGGTGTTTGGTCACAACAACTTCCTGTGGCCGTGCCAGGGCGTGGTGCCGCCGGAAGGCATTTTCCTGCACATGTACGCCGTGGATCTGGCCCGTACTCCCGATGGCCGCTGGTGGGTGACTGCGGACCGTACCCAGGCGCCCTCCGGTGCCGGTTACGCACTGGAGAACCGCCAGATCGTGTCCCGCGCCTTTCCGGAAACCTACCGCGACTTGCAGGTTCAACATCTGTCCGGATTTTTCCGCACGTTGCAGGAAACCCTGGCGCGTCAGGCCCCGGTCAACAACGAAACACCTCTGGTGGTGTTGCTGACGCCGGGGCGTTTCAATGAAAGCTATTTCGAGCACCTGTATCTGGCACGTCAGCTGGGCTATCCGCTGGTTGAAGGCGGCGACCTCACGGTGCGAGACGCGACGGTCTACCTCAAGACCCTCAGCGGCCTGCGCCGGGTTCACGCGATCATGCGTCGTCTGGACGATGACTTCTGCGATCCGCTGGAATTGCGTACCGATTCGGCACTAGGCGTTCCCGGTCTGCTGGAAGCCGTGCGCCAAGGCCGTGTGCTGGTGGCCAACGCCTTGGGCAGCGGCGTACTTGAGTCGCCGGGCCTGTTGGGCTTTCTGCCGAAAATTTGTCAGCACCTGTTTGGCGAAGACCTGATCCTGCCGTCGGTCGCTACCTGGTGGTGCGGCGAGCCCCCTGTACTGGCCGAAGCCTTGGCCAAGTTGCCGGAACTGCTGATCAAGCCTGCATTCCCTTCCCAGAGTTTCGCGCCGGTGTTCGGCCGGGATCTGAATGAGGCGCAACGGCAGAAGCTGGCGTTGCGCATGCAGGCGCGGCCTTACGCTTATGTCGCCCAGGAACTGGCGCAGCTCTCCCACGCGCCGATCTGGCAGCCGGACGGCGAGCAGTTGCAGCCACGGGCCATCGGCATGCGTGTGTATGCCGTGGCCAGCAACGACGGCTATCGTGTGCTGCCCGGCGGCCTGACCCGGGTCGCCGCCGAAGCCGATGCCGATGTGGTGTCGATGCAGCGCGGCGGTGCGAGCAAAGACACCTGGGTGCTCGGCGAGCTTTCCCAGGCCGGTGAACCCTGGAAAGGCCAGCGCACACTGGGCGTTCATGACCTGATCCGCCGCGACCCCTATCTGCCGTCGCGGGTCGTGGAAAACCTGTTCTGGTTCGGCCGTTATTGCGAACGCTGCGACAACAGCGCCCGGCTGCTGCGCATCATGCTGGCCCGTTACGTGGACGGCGATGATCCTGTGGCCCTTGAGGCTGCCGTGGCGCTGGGTGAGCGCCTGAACCTGCTGCCTGATGAGGAAGAGGGCGGCGAATTGCATGAGCGGCTGCTGGCGGCCCTTCTCGGCGAAGAGTGGCCGTTCAGCCTGCGTGCCAATCTGCAACGCTTGCAGTGGGCGGCCTCGCAGGTACGCGGCAAGCTATCCCGGGAAAACTGGCAGGCGTTGGTCGAACTGCAACGCGAAGCCATGAGCCTTGAAGCTAAAGAGCCGGACTTCGGCGAACTGCTGGATTTCCTGAATCGACTGGTGATGTCCCTGGCGGCCCTCTCGGGTTTCGCTCTGGACGACATGACGCGCGACGAAGGCTGGCGTTTCCTGATGATTGGCCGGCGTGTCGAGCGCCTGAAGTTCCTCAGTACCAGCCTGGCAGCGTTCCTGCGGGGCGTGGCCGCGACCGATCAGGCCGGGCTGGAATGGTTGCTGGAACTGGGCAACAGCAGCATCACTTATCGCTCCCGTTATCTGGCAGTGCCGCAGTTGATACCGGTGCTGGACTTGCTCTTGCTCGACGATCAGAACCCCCACGCGGTGCTGTTCCAGCTCAAGCTGGTGTCGCGCTCGCTCAACCGTTTGAACGAAGATTTCGGCGCGCCGCGAGACGCAAGCCTGGGTACGTTGGTGCGCCGGCTGTCGAGCTTCGATCTGGGCTGCCTGGAGAACCCTTTGTTTGGTGAAAGCAGCCTGCGGGCCGTGCTCGATGGCCTTGCCGATCTGCTGCAAACCATTGGCGATGCCAGCGGGCAGGTGTCTGATCGCCTGGCCCTGCGCCATTTCGCCCACGTTGACGATATCAGCCAGCGCACGGTGTCCGTCTGATGAGCGCCCATTACCAGATTTTTCACGACACGCACTACAAATACGACAGCCCGGTTTCTTTGGCCCAACAGCTGGCGCATCTCTGGCCGCGGCCTAGTGATTGGCAGCGTTGCACCGAGCAGCAACTGTTGATCAGCCCGATCCCGACTATTCGCCGGGACGAGTTCGATGTGTTTGGCAACCCGCTGACACGTCTGGCGTTCGAGCGGCCCCACGATGAGTTGCAGGTCAATGCGCGTTTGCGGGTTGAAGTGCTGGAGCGGCCTGTTTTGGACTTTCAACAGTCTCCGGCCTGGGAAAGCACCCGCAACGCGATGATGTACAGCACCCGGCCGATGTCGGCAGACATTCTTGAAGCCTGTCGTTACCGCTTCGAGTCGCCGTATGTGCATTTGAAGCAGTCGTTCATCGAGTTCTCGGCCGATTGCTTCACAGCGGGCCAGCCGTTGATGCTCTGCGTGCAGGCGTTGATGGAGAAGATCTTCACCGAGTTCACCTTCGACGGTGAGGCGACACAAGTGGCAACTCCGCTGGTGGAGGTGCTGGAAACCCGTCGCGGTGTCTGCCAGGACTTCGCCCACTTGATGCTGGCCTGTCTGCGTTCGCGGGGCTTGTCGGCGCGCTACATCAGCGGCTATCTGCTGACTCAGCCACCACCGGGGCAGCCACGCTTGATCGGCGCCGATGCGTCACATGCCTGGGTTTCGGTGTTTTGTCCGGTGCTGGGCTGGGTGGATTTCGATCCGACCAACAACGTACAGCCTGCACTTGAGCACATCAGCCTGGCCTGGGGGCGGGATTTCTCGGACGTTTCGCCGTTGCGCGGGGTAATTCTGGGCGGCGGGAACCATGACCCGGAAGTGCGGGTGACGGTGATGCCGATTGAGGGGTGAAGTCTGGGTGCAAATGACCCATTTGTGGGAGCGGTCTGTGGGACCGGCTTTAGCCGGGAAGGCGGTCGCTCGGTAGGGAAAGATTTAGTGTCTGTCCCGGCCTCTTCCCGGCTAAAGCCGGTCCCACGTCGTCATGCTTGCGGGTAAACATTTCCGGCAGGCGAAATCAGCTTGCTGGCTTGTCGTCAGTAGTCGCCTGATCAGCCTGCGGCGCGTCGTCGGTAGGCTCTTCGCCTTCAACAGCTTCGCCTTCAGCGGTGGTTTCGGCCAAGGCAGCATTTTTGCGCTGTAGCTTTTCCTCTTTCTTCTGCTCTTTGGCCAGATCTCTCTGACGTTTGGCGAAGGAGTAATTAGGTTTAGCCATGGGCGATCCTCTGTTCGGGCTGGAAATGCCGCCATTCTGCCTGAGAACGGCGCCGGACACACAGCGTTGTGCGTCCGATGGTGCAAAGGCTTAATTTCGGGCGGGCAGTTTTCGTCACTAATCTGCGGCAATTACGCCTCGGATTCGCCTGAATCACAGCCGCAGGCGGCACAGGCATAAGCGGCGAACAGGTTACGGAAAAGGTTATTGAGCGGCATGATGGCTTCCCTGATGGTCTGGCTGATGAACGGCGATGGCTCATGTTGCTCGGGCAGCCGGCTGCTGGCTGTTTGATTCTCTCCATGACCCTGATAGCCAGACGCCACTGAGCCTTGTTGACGCAGGTCATTGGAACCTGACCGGACATCAGGCACTCTTTCACCCAATTATTAAAATACCTGCCCTGGAGATTCCCCATGATTCGCAAGCTAGTTGCCGTTTCCCTGCTGACGTTGGCCAGTGGTCATCTGCTGGCAGCAGAGTGCAGCGTGACGGTCGACTCCACCGACCAGATGTCCTTCAACACCAAGGCCATCGAAATCGACAAGACCTGCAAGACATTTACCGTCGAGCTTACCCACTCAGGCAGCTTGCCGAAAAACGTCATGGGCCATAACTGGGTGCTGAGCAAAGAAGCTGACGCGCCAGCCATCGCCAGCGAAGGCATGGCGGCGGGTGCCGACAAGGATTACCTGAAAGCCGACGACTCTCGCATCATCGCCCACACCAAACTGATCGGCGCGGGCGAAAAGGACTCGGTAAGTTTCGACGTGTCGAAGCTGGACCCGGCTGAAAAATACCAGTTCTTCTGCTCATTCCCGGGCCACATCAGCATCATGAAAGGTGCGGTGACGCTGAAGTAACCCTCAGGTCTTGTGGGACCGGCTTTAGCCGGGAATAGGCCAGTACATCCGACACCTATGTGTTTGATGTACTGCAGCCTTCCCGGCTAAAGCCGGTCCCACAAAATTGCATCAGCCCAAAAGCTGCTGGCCATCAAGGCGCGTACGGCAATTCCCGTTTGTGCTGGGTCTTGGTGTACGTATCACAGATGATCTTGAACGCCTCTTCTCGCACCGGCTCGCCGTGCAGGAAGGCATCGATCTCGGCGTAGGTCACGCCGTGTGACGCTTCGTCCGGTTTGCCGGGCATCAAGTCTTCCAGGTCGGCGGTAGGGACTTTCTCCACCAGCGATTCCGGAGCGCCAAAGTGCCGGGCAATCGAGCGCACCTGGTTCTTCACAAGCCCGCTCAACGGCGCCAGGTCGCAGGCGCCGTCACCAAATTTGGTGAAGAAACCCATCACCGCTTCTGCCGCGTGATCCGTGCCGATCACCAGACCCTGATGCGCACCCGCGATGGTGTACTGCGCCACCATGCGCATGCGCGCCTTGGTATTGCCGAGCACGAAATCCACTGCTCCAGCATGCTGACCTTCAAAGGATTTGATTTCAGTGGCCAGCGCTTTTACCGCACCGCCGATGTTCACCGTGTGGCGCACGTCCGGGTTGATGAAGTCCACCGAAGCCTGGGCTTCATGTTCATCGTGCTGCACCAGATACGGCAGGCGCACAGCGATGAATTGATAGCCGGTGTCGCCGGTGCTGCTGCGCAGTTCTTCAACCGCGCGCTGGGCCAGCAGGCCTGCGGTCAATGAGTCAACGCCGCCACTGATGCCCAGTACCAGGGTCTTGAGCCGGGCATTGATCAGGCAGTCCTGAATGAAAACGATACGTCGGGCAACTTCCGCCTGAAGCGCGCTCTCGTCGGCGAAAGGTGGCTGGACCTTGAGCTGTTCAGCGATCTGGAGCTGTACGGCTTGCATGATTCACTCCTTTGTAAGGGTTGGCAGCTAAGTGATAACGGCTATGTGGCCAATGGTTCAGGGTTGCAGATCAATCTGCCACTTTGAACACATGCCTCAGGTATGAAACGAAATTCGGGTCCTTGCACTGAGTCTTGCCCGGCTCATCGGAGATTTTGGCCACGGCTTGCCCTGCGCAGGCGGTCATTTTCAGGACGATGCTCATGGGTTCGACGCCCGGAATGTCTGCGGTCAGGTTAGTGCCAATTCCGAAGCTGACATTGATGCGACCACGCAAAGCACGAAATATTTCCAGCGCCTTGGGTAATGTCAGGCCATCGGAGAACACCAGCGTCTTGCTCATGGGATCGATCCCGAGCTTGCGGTAATGCAGAATGCATTTTTCGGCCCACTTCACCGGGTCGCCGGAGTCGTGGCGCAGGCCGTCAAAAAGCTTGGCGAAATAAAGATCGAAATCACGCAAAAACGCATCGGTGGTGATGCAGTCGGTCAGCGCGATACCCAGCAAACCCCGGTATTCATGGACCCAGCAATCAAGAGCGGCACTTTGGCTGTCGATCAACCGTGGCCCGAGCTGCTGGTGCGCCATGATCCATTCGTGGGCCATGGTGCCCAAAGGCTTGAGGTCGAATTTGCGCGCCAGATGCACATTACTGGTGCCGACGAACTGACCGGGGAAGTCACGCTTGAGCACATCGACCACTTCTTCCTGAACTCGATAGGAGAAACGTCGGCGGGTACCAAAGTCGGCGACTTTCAACGCGGCCAGCTCGTCGGCTTCAGCGTTGGCGGTCAGCCAATCGAACTTGCGATACAACTGATCGCGCGCCTGGCCAAGGAGAATGTCCGGGTGGCGATTGCGATTGCGCACTTCGCTGACAATCGCCAGCACTGGCACTTCGAAGAGGATCACGTGCAGCCATGGCCCTTGCAGGCGGATGCACAGTTGGTCGTCTTCGATGGAAGTCTGTATGTACCGGGTGTTGAAGCGAAACAGACCGAGAAACCTCAGGAAGTCCGGCTTCATGAAGTTGATCCGCTCCAGGAAATTCAGCTCCTGGGCGCTCAGTGACAGGTCGCAGAGCTGCTTGATCTGTTGCTGAATCTCACCCAGGTACGGCCGCAGGTCTTCGCCATTGCGGCAGCGAAACTCCCACTCGACATCGACGTTGGGATAGTTATGCAGCACCGCCTGCATCATGCTCAGCTTGTACAGATCGGTGTCGAGCAAACTTTGCACGATGCGATTGGAGAAAGCGCTCTCGCTCATTGGGTCGCTCCAGCAGGACCGGCCGCCAGACGCGGCCAAACGAAGTATGAATCAACTGTCACTGGCGTCCCGTGGCAGAGCCATCGAGCGTCCATTGCGTTTGTTTTTGACATGGCCGACATAATGCCAGCGCAGGCGGGGAGAGGGGCAGATTTCTTTGGTGGGCGTATGTCTGACCTGTAGAAGCTGACCGAGGTTACGAGGGCTGCGAACGCGGTTCGTCTGACACACCGCCGTTCGCAGCCTTCGGCAGCTCCTACAAGTTCTGGGTGTTGAACGTCATGACGAACTTGCCCTGCGGATTCTGATCCCTGAACCGCTCCATCACAGCTCGCAGTTTTTTCGCGGATTCAGCATCCGTGGCGTAGTAGAAAACACTTTTTGACAGCGCCAAAGCTCGGGGAATGGTCAGTCGCATTTCTGCCACTTCGATCCAGTTGGCGGGGATTTCGGGGAAGCATTCTTTGTACACAAATGCATAGTGAACGTGCTTCTCGTTCATCATTTTCTTGATCCATTCGACGCCTGTTTCGTTCTTGCGATAGTTCAGCGCCTCGATACTGCCCAGTCCCCACAAATCGAGGATGTATTGATCGCCGTGCAGCGCCACCAGGCCCAGATCGTTGACCGCAACCGGCTCGTGCAACTGACGAACGATCTCCCCGCTGAAATATTGCTGGTTATAGATCGCTGCAGACGCCAGCGGTACGCTCAGAGTCAAGTACACCAGCAGGGCAGAGCCGGCAGGCAACATGCCGAACAGCGCAGTCATATACCCCTCGCGCATGCGCAGCTGGCAGGCCTGCAACGCGAAAACCCCGACAAACATCAGCCAGTAAATCTCGTAGCGGCCCTGACCCGAGCGGCCAAACAGGGTGTGCAGGAGTGCTACGCCGAGCAGCATCAGCACCAGCGGTTTCCTGTCGAAAAACAACGCACAGACGAACAGCTGAACGAGGATCACCCAGCCGTATCGGTCAATCTGATTACTGATGTTGAACAGCAGCGTATTCAGGCCTGGTTCGCCGGTTTTGGACAGCACCGAAGAGGCGACGTAGCCCAACCCCAGATGGTTAAGGAATAGCGAAAAGGCCACCACCGATACAAAGATGATTGCCCCGCTGATCACGCTGTTACGTCGTTCCCCTTGCCAGAACATGTAGGCCAGCACTGGCAGCGAAACTGCCAAGCCTTCGTAACGGGTCAGCGGCAGCAGGATCAACGCGATATACAGCGCCATGGGCGTAGCAGCGACGGGGCCGAATTCTTTCTTCACGATGGCGCAGGCAATGACAGCCACCAGATAGACCTGCAGCGTGTGCTCCATCCCCGAGAACAATAGGCCATATAGATTAATAGCGATGAAAAAGCCGCCCAGAATGATCAGCTTATTGAGGGGGCGGATACCGTCGAGGAGTTTGACCAGCGGGGCAATGGTCAGCGCGGTGAACAACAGGTTCAGGATGAACGGCGCAAAATCCATTGCGCTGCCAAACACCGCGAATGGCGCCAGAAGGAAGGGCCAGATAATGCTCGACGAAGGCGCGGAAAACTCGGTTGGGTTAATGCCGTAGTGGCCGTGGAAAATCTGTTTGGCCAGTGCGAGGTGAATGTAGGGATCGTCCAGGGTGTAAACGAACATCCCGTGGTTATTGATCATCATCACCAGGAGGATCAGCGTCACGGGCAGCGCCAGCAGCAAAGCGCTCACGTAACGATCATTCAACCAGGGCAGTGAGCGAGTCGATGCAAGGTGGCTTGCTTCCATAGCGTTGTCGTCCGCAGAGAGATAAGGACGGGAGTGACCACATCGCTGCAATTGCGTACTACCAAGGCTGAAACCCGAAGTTCCCGGAATATAGGCAGCGTTTTGCTTCGGTTACAGGCATAAAAAACTATGCCCTGTGGGTTGGCAGCCGGAATGCTGGCGTCAGGGATTGATCCCTCACCCGTTGGAGCGAGGCTTGCCCGCGAATGGATCGACTCGGTGTCTACAGATACACCGCGCAATCGTTCTTCGCGGGCAAGCCTCGCTCCAACGGGGCCGGCTATCAGGCCTCCAACTGCTCCAGCATCCACTTGGCAAAATCCCGAATCTTCGGCACTTCGGCGGCGTGTTCCGGGTAGGCCATGTAATAGGCGTCGCTGCTGGGCAGGGCGTGTTGCCAGGGGATGACCAGCTTGCCGTCGGCCAGTTCTTCTTCCACCAGAAAGCGCGGCAATAGCGCGACGCCGCAGCCCACCTGCGCCGCTCGGATGCACATGTAAAAGGTTTCAAAGCGCGGCCCGTGATAGCTGTGCTCGGTGTGGTAACCCTGGCTGTCGAACCAGTCGTGCCAGCCTTGCGGGCGGTTGGCGTTTTGCAGCAGGACCAGGTCGGTCAGTTGTGTTGGATCGGTGAAAGGTGTTGCAGGCAAGGCGCTCGGCGCACAGACCGGCACCAGCTCTTCACCGAACAGCCGCACACTTTCCGCACCCGGCCGCGCGCCTTGGCCGAAATAGAACGTGAAATCGCAACGGCTTTGAATCAGGTCGTCGGTTTCCTGCTCGTTGACCACATCCAGATGAATATGCGGATGGCGTAAACGCCAGCCTTTCAAGCGCGGGACCAGCCAGCGCGCACCGAAAGTCGAAGGCGTGGAGACTCGCAATACCTCGGTTTCGCCGCCATAGGAGCGCAGGAAGTGCGTGGACATCTCCATCTGGCTGAGGATCTTGCGCACCTCCCCCAGATACAGGGCCCCCGCCGGGGTCAGTTGCAGGCGGCGGCGAATGCGGCGAAACAGCAAGTGCTGCACCAGTTCTTCAAGTTGGGCCACTTGTTTGCTGACCGCGCTCTGGGTGAGGTTCAGCTCCTCGGCGGCACGGGTGAAGCTCAAATGTCGGGTGACAGCTTCAAAGCATTGCAGCGCCGTGATCGATGGCAGGTGACGTCTATTGAGCATGCGCGGGCCTTTTCCGATCCTGATACCGCTGCAGGGGAGCAGCATGAATAAAAGGAATGATATCTCGCTTAATGGTCGTTTGTTGATGGGCTTAAGGCCAGTTATTACTAGAGGCTGAGTATTTACCCGTATTTTCAGCATTCCCGAAATCAGGAGAGAACATGCTTACCGACCTGCTAACCCGCCTCGGTGTCGATCCCGCGCTTTACCAGAAGGGCGACCAGCCTGTTCATACGCCGATTGATGGCAGCCGTATCGGTGCCGTGAGCTGGGAAGGCGCTGCTGAAGTCGAGCAGCAAGTGACCCGTGCCGACGCCGCTTTCGAAGCCTGGCGCAAGGTGCCGGCGCCTCGTCGTGGCGAGCTGATCCGTCTGTTTGGCGAAGCGTTGCGCAAGCACAAGGCTGACCTGGGCGAACTGGTTTCCTGGGAAGCAGGCAAGATCACCCAGGAAGGTCTGGGTGAAGTTCAGGAAATGATCGACATCTGCGACTTCGCGGTCGGCCTGTCCCGTCAGCTGTACGGTTTGACCATCGCTTCCGAGCGTCCTGGCCACCACATGCGCGAAACCTGGCACCCACTGGGCGTCGTGGGTGTGATCAGTGCGTTCAACTTTCCGGTCGCCGTCTGGGCGTGGAACACCACCCTGGCGCTGGTGTGCGGTAACTCGGTGCTGTGGAAACCGTCGGAAAAGACCCCGCTGACGGGTCTCGCCTGCCAAGCGCTGTTCGACAAGGTCGCCAGCGAATTTGCAGACGCTCCAAAGTACCTGGCTCAGGTGATCATTGGTGGTCGCGATGCAGGTGAAGCGCTGGTAGACGATCCGCGCGTGGCTCTGATTAGTGCGACCGGCAGCACCCGAATGGGGCGTGAAGTGGCTCCGAAAGTGGCCGCACGTTTCGCTCGCAGCATCCTCGAACTGGGCGGCAACAACGCCATGATTCTCAGCCCGAGTGCTGATCTGGATCTGGCCGTGCGCGCCATCTTGTTTAGTGCCGTGGGTACTGCTGGCCAGCGTTGTACCAGCCTGCGTCGTCTGATTGCCCATGAGTCGGTCAAGGCAGAAATCGTTTCCCGCCTGAAAACCGCTTACGAGAAAATCCGCATCGGCCATCCGTTGGAAGGCAACCTGATCGGCCCGCTGATCGACAAGCACAGCTTCGAAAACATGCAGGACGCCCTGGAGCAGGCCTTGAGTGAAGGCGGTAAGGTGTTCGGCGGCAAGCGTCAGCTGGAAGACAAATTCCCTAATGCTTACTACGTTTCTCCGGCCATTGTTGAAATGCCTGAGCAGAGCGATGTGGTTCGCGATGAGACCTTTGCGCCGATTCTTTATGTAGTCGGTTATGAAGATTTCAACGAAGCACTGCGCTTGAACAACGCTGTGCCGCAGGGGCTTTCGTCGTGCATTTTCACCACCGACGTGCGCGAGGCTGAGCAGTTCATGTCGGCTCTGGGCAGTGACTGCGGCATCGCCAACGTCAACATCGGCCCGAGCGGCGCGGAAATCGGCGGTGCGTTTGGCGGCGAGAAAGAAACCGGCGGTGGCCGCGAATCCGGTTCCGACTCATGGCGCGCCTACATGCGCCGTCAGACCGCGACTGTGAACTACTCGCTGGAACTGCCGCTGGCGCAGGGCATTACGTTCGATTGATTGTTGGGGTGTGCCCTGCGAAGTGGGACCGGCTTTAGCCGGGAAGAGGCCGGGACAGGCGCCTGATGTGTGTCGCCTGAAACGCAGCCTTCCCGGCTAAAGCCGGTCCCACAGGGGGCGCGGTGTGTCAGGCAGGCCGCGTTATCGTTCTTCGCGGTATGGCAGGGTATTACGTTCGATTGATTGTTGGGGTGTGCCCTGCGACGTGGGACCGGCTTTAGCCGGGAAGAGGCCGGGACAGGCGCCTGATGTGTGTCGTCTGAAACGCAGCCTTCCCGGCTAAAGCCGGTCCCACAGGGGGCGCGGTGTGTCAGGCAGGCCGCGTTATCGTTCTTCGCGGGCAAGTCGGAATGCCGCCCACACGCTCCCACAGGCACCGCGGTGTGTCAGGCAGGCCGCGTCATCGTTCTTCGCGGGCAAGTCCGGCTCCAACAGGGCTATGCTCGACAAATTCCTTGCTAACCTCAAATGGTGCGTCTCGTAGCGCGAGCGCACCGCGGGTGTGCAGTTCGGTGACGCATGCTGTTACAGCCGGGTTGTACGTAGCTGGGTGGTTAGGTTGCTATGTATTTTTGTTCCGGTTGCGCTTTATCTGAGTAAGGTTGCACCTTTGCTCTTCAAGTGGGTTGCACGGCCTGTCCGCGCGGCTTGCAGAGGGATCAAGGCAAGCAAATTCGAGAGTTTCATCAGAATAAAAAACGAATGGCACGCCACTTGCTCTGAGCAATCGGGTAGTTGCAGTGCTAATCAAAAAAAACCTCAGGAGCACCACTCATGTCGCAGACGTTTTACAGGAAAGGCTTTCTGGCAATTGCAGTCGCTACTGCATTGGGCGTGTCTTCGTTTGCTCAGGCTGACGTCAAGATTGGTGTCGCGGGGCCAATGACTGGCGCCAACGCATCGTTTGGTGAGCAATACATGAAGGGAGCTCAAGCAGCTGCTGACGCAATCAACGCCGCTGGTGGTGTTAACGGCGAGAAAATCGTATTGACGGCCTACGACGACGCCTGCGAACCCAAGCAAGCGGTTGCCGTAGCCAACAAAGCGGCTTCAGACAAAGTTGCCGGTATCGTCGGTCACTTCTGCTCGTCTTCGACGATTCCAGCGTCCGAGGTTTATGACGAGGCGGGCATCATCGCGATCACCCCAGGCTCGACCAACCCGACGGTTACCGAGCGCGGTCTTGGCGCCATGTTCCGCATGTGCGGCCGTGATGACCAGCAGGGCATCGTGGCTGGCGACTACATCGTTGACGTACTCAAAGGCAAGAAAATCGCCGTCATCAACGACAAAGACACCTATGGTAAAGGCCTGGCGGATGCGACTGCCAAGCAGCTCACCGCACGTGGCGTGAAACCTGTGCTGGAAGAAGGCCTGACCCGTGGCGAGAAAGACTTCAGCGCCCTGGTCACTAAAATCCGTTCCGTTGGTGCTGATGTTGTCTACTTCGGCGGCCTGCACCCGGAAGCCGGTCCACTGGTTCGCCAGATGCGTGAACAAGGTCTGAAAGACGTGAAATTCATGTCCGATGACGGCGTTGTAACCGATGAACTAGTCACCACTGCTGGCGGCGCGCAATACGTCGACGGCGTGTACATGACCTTCGGCGCCGACCCGCGCATGCTGCCAGACAGCAAGGCCGTGGTAGATGGCTTCCGCAAGTCCGGCTATGAGCCTGAAGGCTACACCCTGTACGCCTACGCTTCGGTCCAGGCCTTGGCTGCCGGTTTCAACGGTGCCAAATCCAACAAGGGCGAAGACGCCGCCAAGTTCCTCAAGGCTCACCCGGTGAAAACCGTCATGGGCGAAAAAGCCTGGGACTCCAAAGGCGACCTGAAAGTCTCCGACTACGTGGTTTACCAGTGGGACAAAGACGGTAAGTACCACCAGCTTGAAAAGCAGAAGTAAATAAACCTTTAGCCGGGCTGGTGTCTGCGGGCGCCAGTTCGTCTTGATAGCGGGGACGCATGGTCGCGACCCCGAAGTTCTTCTGTCAGCTGTTCGATGGGGCCCGTGCTTCTCACAAGGGGGCTTTGGGCCTGCATCATCAGCCTTTCAAGTTCGTGAGCGTGCGTGATGGACGGTATTTTCCTGCAGCAAATGGTCAACGGTCTGACCCTCGGGTCGGTCTACGGGTTGATCGCCATCGGTTACACGATGGTCTACGGCATCATCGGCATGATCAACTTCGCCCACGGCGACGTGTACATGATCTCCGCGTACCTGGCCGCTATCGGTCTGGCCGTCTTGTCTTTCTTCGGGGTTGAGTCGTTCCCGTTCCTTATTCTCGGCACACTGATCTTCACCATCGTGGTGACAGGCGTTTACGGCTTTGTCATCGAACGAGTGGCGTACAAGCCGTTGCGTAACTCCACACGCCTGGCCCCGTTGATCAGCGCCATCGGTATTTCCCTGATCCTGCAGAACTACGCGCAGATTTCCCAAGGTCCACGCCAGCAAGGCGTTCCGACCCTGCTCGAAGGCGCGTGGCGCTTCGAGATTGGCAGCGGCTTCGTGCAGATCACCTACACCAAGATTTTCATCCTGATTGCAGCCTTCGTCGGCATGGGCGTGCTGACCTACATCATCAAGTACACCAAGCTTGGCCGGATGTGCCGCGCGACCCAACAGGATCGCAAAATGGCATCGATCCTGGGCATCAACACTGATCGGGTCATTTCCTACGTGTTCATCATCGGTGCAGCCATGGCGGCCCTGGCCGGTGTGTTGATCACCATGAACTACGGCACCTTTGACTTCTATGCCGGCTTCGTTATCGGCATCAAGGCGTTTACCGCAGCGGTATTGGGTGGCATCGGCTCATTGCCGGGCGCGATGCTGGGCGGATTGATCCTGGGGGTTGCCGAGTCGCAATTCTCCGGTCTGATCAACTCCGACTACAAAGACGTATTCAGTTTTGGCCTGTTGGTGGTGATTCTGATTTTCCGTCCTCAAGGCCTGTTGGGTCGCCCACTCGTGGCGAAGGTATAACTATGTCTGCTCCTATCAGATCCATCGATATCAAACAAAGCCTGATCGACGCAGTCATCGCTGGCTTGCTGGCGCTGATTGTGTTCGGCCCGATTGTCGGCGTTGTGCTCGACGGCTATGGCTTCAATCTGCAACCCACCCGGGTCGCTGTACTGGTCGGCGTGGTCATGGTCGGCCGGTTCTTGCTGAGCCTGTTCATGCAGACCCCAAAAGGCGTGAGCATCGCCCAGAGTTTCGAAAGCTCGGGCTCGGGTGTCCACGTACTGGCTCCGGATTACAAGTCGCGTCTGCGCTTCATCATTCCGGCCATGGTGGTGATTGCCATCGTGTTCCCGGTGTTTGCCGATAAATACGTGCTGACCGTGGTCATACTTGGCCTGATTTATGTCTTGCTCGGTCTGGGCTTGAACATCGTGGTGGGCCTGGCCGGTTTGCTCGACCTGGGTTATGTGGCGTTCTACGCCATCGGTGCTTATGGCCTGGCGTTGGGTTATCAGTATCTGGGGCTGGGTTTCTGGTCGGCGTTGCCATTGGCGGCCATCGCCGCAGCTTTGGCCGGCTGCATCCTGGGCTTCCCGGTCTTGCGCATGCACGGTGACTATCTGGCCATCGTGACCCTGGGCTTCGGTGAAATCATCCGGTTGGTGTTGAACAACTGGTTGTCGTTCACTGGCGGTCCGAACGGCGTGCCGGTGCCTTCTCCGACTTTCTTTGGCCTGGAGTTTGGCCGTCGTGCCAAAGAGGGTGGCGTGCCGATCCATGAGTTTTTCGGCTTCGATTACAACCCGGACCTGAAATTCATCTTCATCTACGCGGTGCTGTTCCTGGTGGTGCTGGCCGTGCTGTACGTCAAACATCGCTTGACCCGCATGCCGGTCGGTCGCGCCTGGGAAGCATTGCGTGAAGACGAAATTGCCTGCCGGGCCATGGGCCTCAACCACGTGCTGGTCAAGCTCTCGGCGTTCACCATCGGCGCATCGACTGCAGGTCTGGCGGGTGTGTTCTTTGCCAGCTATCAGGGCTTCATCAACCCGACATCCTTCACCTTCTTCGAGTCGGCGCTGATTCTGGCCATCGTGGTGCTCGGCGGTATGGGTTCGACCGTGGGTGTGGTGATTGCTGCATTCGTGCTGACCGTTGCACCAGAGTTGCTGCGTAGCTTCGCCGAGTACCGGGTGCTGCTGTTCGGGATATTGATGGTGTTGATGATGATCTGGCGACCACGCGGCCTGATCCGGATCAGCCGTACCGGTGTGAATCCACGCAAGGGGGTAGCTCCATGAGCAACGAAATCATTCTTTCCGTCGAACACCTGATGATGCACTTTGGCGGCATCAAGGCGCTCAGCGATGTCAGCATCCAGGTGCGACGCAACTCGATTTTCGCCCTGATCGGCCCTAACGGCGCGGGCAAGACCACCGTGTTCAACTGCCTCACCGGTTTCTACAAGGCAACCGGCGGGCGTATTGAATTGCACACCCGCGGCGAGACCACCAACGTGATCAAGCTGCTGGGCGAGCCGTTCAAGGGTTCGGACTTTGTGTCGCCGAAAAGCTTCCTGAGTCGCGTCTACTACAAGATGTTCGGCGGCACACACCTGGTAAACCGGGCAGGGCTGGCGCGGACCTTCCAGAACATTCGTCTGTTCAAGGAAATGTCGGTACTGGAAAACCTGCTGGTAGCCCAGCACATGTGGGTCAACCGCAGCATGCTGGCGGGCATCCTCAATACCAAGGGCTATCGCGAGGCTGAAGAAGTCGCCATCAACACGGCGTTCTACTGGCTGGAAGTGGTGGATCTGGTGGATTGCGCAAACCGACTGGCCGGTGAATTGTCCTACGGTCAGCAACGCCGCCTGGAAATCGCCCGGGCCATGTGCACCCGCCCGCAAGTGATCTGCCTCGACGAACCGGCTGCGGGCCTCAACCCTCAGGAAACCGAAGCGCTGAGCGGCATGATCCGCCTGCTGCGCGACGAACACGACATGACCATCGTGCTGATCGAGCACGACATGGGCATGGTCATGGGCATTTCCGACGATATTGTGGTGCTCGACCACGGCAACGTGATTGCCATGGGCGGGCCAGAACAGATCCGCAACGATCCGAAAGTGATCGCGGCCTATCTGGGCGCTGATGAAGAGGAGTTGGTATGAGTAAGCCGATCCTCGAAATGAAAGAGATCGACGTGTTCTACGGGCCGATTCAGGCCCTGAAGAAAGTCTCGCTGCACATCAATGAAGGTGAAACCGTGAGCCTGATCGGCTCCAACGGCGCAGGCAAGTCGACGCTGCTGATGTCGATCTTCGGCCAGCCTCGTGCGGCCAGCGGGCAGATCATCTATCAGGGCACCGACATCACGCAGAAGTCGTCGCACTACATCGCGTCCAACGGCATTGCGCAGTCGCCGGAAGGCCGCCGGGTATTCCCCGACATGTCCGTCGAAGAAAACCTGATGATGGGCACCATCCCCATTGGCGACAAGCACTCGGCCGAAGACATGCAGCGCATGTTCGAGCTGTTCCCGCGTCTCAAGGAGCGTCGTAACCAGCGCGCCATGACCATGTCCGGTGGCGAACAGCAAATGCTCGCCATCGCCCGCGCCCTGATGAGCCGCCCGAAACTGCTGCTGCTCGATGAGCCGAGCCTGGGCCTGGCACCGATCATCGTCAAACAGATCTTCGCGACCCTGCGGGAACTGGCGCAGACCGGCATGACCATCTTCCTTGTCGAGCAGAACGCCAACCACGCGCTGAAGCTGTCTGACCGGGCGTACGTGATGGTCAACGGCGAAATCCGCCTCAGCGGCACCGGCAAGGAGCTGCTGGTCAACGAAGAAGTGCGCAACGCTTATCTGGGCGGGCATTGAATGGTCGAAGGTCACCTGTTGGAGCGAGGCTTGCCCGCGAATCAGACAACTCGGTACCGCCGGAATACCGCGTTATCGTTCTTCGCGGGCAAGCCTCGCTCCAACGGATGCGCGGCTAGCTCGCCAATTGTGGAAAACAATTTTGACGCCCCTTCAAACCGCGACATAAAGCCGCTGCAAATGGTTGTTTTGTCACGCTTTTGACTTGTTCAGGTTTACTGTGGAACTGCCTGTGAATAACGTGGGTGCAGCTGTCTACAGCCCTTTATTCCCGCGGCCTCCAGCTTCATGGTTAAAAAGTGATCAGTGGTTTTTCAGCGTGCGGGATGGCCATTTGTCAACGGCTTGAAGGCTGGTTTTTCATACAGTTCCTTTGCGTCCTATGCCTGTGGATAAGTCTGTGGGCAAGCGTTGGAAAGAGTCCGCAAACCGGCATGGGATATGGCCTCAAGCGGCTGTAGGAAATTTCTCAGGCGGATGTTGTAACACTGGCTTTACACGCGGTGACCCAAGGTCAAGGTAAAAATCTTCTTGGCCAGGCTGCAGCCCTCGTAATCCGCGACTTGTGCACAAAACACTTGCCCCCCGAATTTGTGCGCCTGGCTGTGGATAAGGTGGGTAAAACCGGCTACAGGCCTTGACCGGCCTGGTCTGTCGCAAGTTGATCATTTTTTATACAAAATCACGGATGTTTATCCACAGACTTGCCCGCAATCCATCTGGGCGGCATGCTGCCGGGCTATCTAGATCGTTATCAACAGGGCTGATTGCCTCAAACCCCTTCAGGAGAATGAAATGACTTCCACTGTGTTCATTACTGGCGCTACTTCCGGGTTCGGCGAAGCCTGTGCGCGCCGCTTCGCTGAAGCGGGCTGGTCGCTGGTGCTGACCGGTCGCCGTGAAGAGCGTCTCAACGCCCTGGCTGCTGAATTGTCGAAGCAGACCAAGGTTCACACGCTGGTACTGGATGTGCGCGACCGCGCCGCCATGGAAGCCGCCATCGAAGGTCTGCCAGCCGAGTTCGCTTCTATTCGTGGCCTGATCAACAACGCCGGTCTGGCGCTGGGTATCGATCCTGCACCCAAGTGCAGCCTGGATGACTGGGACACCATGATCGACACCAACATCAAGGGGCTGGTCTACAGCACGCGTCTACTGCTATCGCGCCTGATTGCCCATGGTCGCGGGGCGAGCATCGTCAACGTCGGTTCGGTGGCGGGCAACTATCCGTATCCGGGCGGCAATGTGTATGGCGGCACCAAGGCGTTCGTAGGCCAGTTCTCCCTGAACCTGCGCAACGATCTGGTCGGCACGGGCGTGCGCGTTACCAACCTTGAGCCAGGCCTGTGTGAAAGCGAGTTCTCGCTGGTGCGCTTCGGTGGTGATCAGAGCAAGTACGACGCGACCTACGCAGGTGCCGAGCCGATCCAGCCGCAGGACATCGCGGAGACCATCTTCTGGATCATGAACACCCCGGCTCACGTCAACATCAACAGCCTGGAGCTGATGCCGGTCAGCCAGACCTGGGCAGGCCTGGCGATTGATCGTACGCGTGGTTGATGGCTGAGAATTGATTGGCCTGTTGGAGCGAGGCTTGCCCGCGAAAAACGATGACGCGGTATTCCTGCTATATCGCGCCGCCCAGTTCGCGGGCAAGCCTCGCTCCAACAGGTTTTCAGCCGAAATACCGCGCCAAGCCGATGTAACACGTCGCCAGGTGATAAGGCGTCGTGGACGGCATGTCGCTGCGGCTGACGTTGCCATTGCTGTCCAGGCACTCGTTCCAGCCGGTGTCGTGCAGGAAGTTTGCCTGCAGCGCCAGTAGCTGACGGCTCAGTGCCGCTTCACTGCCCGGTCGCAGGGTCAGGGCGCGCAGGTATTCGGCTTGCGCCCAGATCCGTTGGGTGCCGTCCTTGATTCGACCATCCGCTTCCAGCATTGCCACTACAGCGCCTGCCCGTGGGTCGACGCCCTGAGCTTCGGAATGAGCGAAGGCCGTGGTCAGCGAACGGTGCAACGGGATGCCGCGCAAGTGCTCTGAAGATTCCAGCAAGAAGAACCACTCGAACTGGTGCCCCGGCTCGTACCAGTTATCCACAGCTGTGAGCGGCTTCTCCAGCATCACACCGTGTTCGGTATCGACGAAGCGTCGCTGCATGGCGTCCGTCAGGGCATCCAGTGCGGCACGGGTTGCGCTGTCATCACGCATTTCAATCGTGGCCAGAAAGGCTTCGGCCAGATGCATCAGCGGGTTCTGCAACGGGCCGCTGTCCAGCGTCGTCCAGTCTTCGTTGAGCACCGCTTCATACAGGCCGTCGTCGTCGGCAAAGCGCTCAGCGACGACATTCAGCGCGGCATTGAGCACTGACTCCACTAATGGCTCACGCACTCTGCCCCAGTAATGCGCGCAGGCGAAGATGATAAAGGCGTGGGTGTACAAATCCTTGCGGCGATCCAGCGGTGCGCCCTGAGGGTCAATGCTGTAGAACCAGCCGCCATGCTCGGCATCGTGGAAATGCCGTTGCAGGGAGCGAAACAACGCGGCGGCGCGAGATGCGGCGTCTGGTACCGACGGATGATCGATCAGGCTGGAAAACAAAAACAACTGCCGGGCACAGGCCATGGCGCGATAGCGCACCGGTGGCAGCGGCTGGTGCTGGGCGTCCACTGCTTCATAAGGCAGCGCCAACTCGGCATTCCAGCCAGGGCCTAGCCAGACCGGTACGATCGTCTGAAGAAAATGCGCCTGAATACGGGCAAAAACAGCGTTCAGGTCAGGCAGGGAGGCGGAGCTGGAAACATCAGGCATCGGCTGGCGTCACGGCAGGGGCGAATTGCGCGACATGGTAGCAGGAGCGGGAATTGGGGTGAGACACAAATCATGGGTAGTTAACTGTAGGAGCTGCCGAAGGCTGCGAAAGCAATGTGCCTGACACGCCGCGATTCGCAGCCTGCGGCAGCTCCTACAGGGTGTTGTCAAGTCAGGCTGTGAGCAACCAGACACCCGCAGCGGCTGAAACTGCCCCGGCAATCCGCACCAACGGCGCAGCCGCTGCTGGCAGGAAGCGCACCACAGCGTAACCAGCGGCATGCAGCGCAGCGGTGGCGGTGACGAAGCCGACGGCGTAGGCCACCGGGCTGGACATCTCTGGCAGTTCAAGACCATGGGCAACGCCATGGAACAAGGCGAACAGCGCGGTCGCGCCCACTGCCATGAACAGCGGCGGGCGGACAGCCAGCGCGACTGCCAGGCCCAGCGCCAATACCGAAGCTGCAATGCCGCTTTCCAGCGCTGGCAGGTTCAGGCCTTCAAAACCCAGCAGCCCGCCGATCAGCATGGTGCCGACAAAAGTGCACGGCAACGCCCAGCGCGCGGCGCCTTTTTGCTGCGCCGCCCACAGGCCAACGGCAAGCATCGCCAACAAGTGGTCCAGGCCACCAATAGGGTGGCCGATGCCCGCCATCAAACCGGTATCGCCATGCCCAGGGTGGGCGAAGGCCAGGGCCGGGACCATGAGCAGCGCGAGGGCGCCGAAGGCTTTTGTGTAGTTCATGCAAAGCTTCCTTGAGAGAGATTCATCATGCCGCTTCGGTCAGCAGACCCTGGCGCTCAATAAAGGCAATGATCTGTTCCAGACCCTGGCCGGTTTTCTGATTGCTGAAGACGAAAGGCTTTTCGCCGCGCATCCTCTTGGTGTCGCTGTCCATCATTTCCAGGGACGCACCCACCAGCGGGGCCAGGTCGATCTTGTTGATCACCAGCAAATCTGATTTGCAGATACCCGGGCCGCCTTTGCGCGGCAGCTTGTCGCCAGCCGACACGTCGATCACGTAGATGGTCAGGTCGGACAGCTCCGGGCTGAAAGTCGCCGACAGGTTGTCGCCGCCGGACTCAACGATGATCAGGTCCAGACCCGGAAAACGGCGGTTCAATTGGTCAACGGCTTCCAGGTTGATCGAAGCGTCTTCACGAATCGCCGTATGCGGGCAACCGCCAGTTTCCACGCCAATGATGCGCTCCGGCGCCAAGGCTTCGTTGCGCACCAGAAAGTCGGCGTCTTCGCGGGTATAGATGTCGTTGGTCACGACCGCGAGGTTGTAGCGCTCGCGCAAGGCCAAGCACAGCGCCAGGGTCAGGGCTGTCTTGCCGGACCCGACCGGGCCACCGATGCCGACGCGCAGAGGTTGGCTGTTCATTGAGTTCTCCGTTGAGCTCTCCGTTGAGCTCTAGTGCGTAAGTTCTATTGTTTAAAAAAATCAGGATCGAAACAGTCGGCTGTACTGACGTTCATGAGCCATGCTCGCCAATGCCAGACCAAACGGGGCGCTGCCAATCTGTTGCGGATCAAGTTCTGTGGCGTGTTGCTGAGCCTGTTGCAATAAAGGCAGCAGCTCGCTGGTCAGGCGTTGTGCAGCCTGTTGACCCAGCGGCAGGGTTTTCATCAGCACCGCCAGCTGGTTTTCCAGCCAGCTCCATAACCAGGCGGCCAGCGCATCCTGTGGGCTGATCTGCCAGGCGCGAGCGGCCAGCGCCCAGCCCAGGGCCAGATGCGGTTCGTCCAGCTGAGCGAGGAAGTTGCGAGCTGGACGATCCAGTTCCGGCAAGCCGTTGAGCAGTTGTTGCAACGAATAGCCCATCTGCCGGCTTTCCTGATGCAGCTCGCGGGTCTCTCGGCTGGCGCGGTGCTCTTCGCTCAGTTGCAGCAACTGGCACCAGTTTTCATCGGCCGCTGCCGTGCAGTGGGCGAGGAGGAGCGGGGCTTCAAAGCGCGCCAGATTGAGCAGCAATTGATCGCTGATCCAGCGCGAAGCCGTCAGCGGGTCGACCACGATGGATTTTTCCACCGCCATTTCCAGACCCTGGGAGTAGCTGTAGCCGCCAATCGGCAATTGCGGACTGGCCAGGCGCAGCAGCGCCCAGGCGCTGTTCACAGGCGCACGCCAAATTGGTGCAGGCGTGGCGGGTAGTTGAAATCTTCTTCGCCCGCGCGGGAATGGTGATGGCCACCGCCGTAGGCGCCATGTTCGGGTGAGAACGGTGCTTCGATGGATTCGGTGGTTGCGCCCAGTTGATCAAGCATCGCCTTGAGCACGTAGTCGTCCAGCAAGCGCAGCCAGCCGTCGCCCACTTGCAGGGCCACATGGCGGTTACCCAGGTGATACGCCGCGCGGGTCAGCTCGAAGCTGCTGCTGCAGGTCACATGCATTAATGCTTCTGGCCGAGCGCAAACGCGCACGATGCGCCCGTCTTCGGCTTGCAGAAACTCGCCATCGCGCAGGGGCTGCTGGCCGCGTTCCAGGAACAGGCCAACGTCTTCCCCTTCAGCGCTGTAGCAGCGCAGACGGCTTTTGCTGCGGGCTTCAAAATTCAAATGCAGCTCTGCGGCCCATTCGGTTTGGGTGTCGATCCGTTTATGAATCACCAGCATCGGAAGGCTTCCAGCTAATTGCGATGCTTCAAAGCAGAGCAAGGGGCTTGCCAACAGTGCAGGTTGTAGGAAAAAGCTGACGGAATAGGTGCGAAGTTTTACCGCTCGAAAAAATATCGCACCTTATTGGTGCTATATGGGCATGGCGCACCAAAACGGATGCGTAGTGAGGTTTCTGTAGGAGCGCGCTTGGTCTGGGCCGCATCCGGACGATGACATTTTTGCAGGCACTAAATCAGGTGATTTTTAAGATCGAATCGCGGGCAAGCGCGCTCCTACGAGGCTTGTGCCTGCGGGACCTGATTACAAATTGCCCAGCCCCCGCCAGGTCTTGGCGCCATTGAAGATAAAGCGCAACTGGTGTGTGATCTTTGCTTGCGGCGTCATGTGCGCGGGAAGGTTTTCGCTGGGCGGGTCGATCAGTTCGGGGAGCATGGCGAACACGCTTTTCACTACGAGGTCGGCGAGGATCGACAGGGCTGCCGGGTCCAGGTGCTGCCATTTGGGCATGGTTCCAAGGTCGGTCGCCAGGTCGGCGCTGATGCCATCGCGTAGCGCGCACAACGCCTGACGCACAGGAAGCGAGCCGCCGTACTGCTCACGGGCCAGAAACAGAAATTGCGAACGCTTGGCTGACACCACGTCGAGGAAGATGCGCACTGAAGCATCGATCAGGCCGCCCATCACGAATTCGTTATGGCGCACCAGACGCAGGGTTTCGCGAAAGGTCTGGCCGACTTCGCTGACCAGAGCGAGGCCCAACTGATCCATATCGTCGAAGTGCCGATAGAAACCGGTGGGTACAATGCCTGCCGTTTTCGCCACTTCTCGCAGGCTCAGGCTGCCGAAACCGCGCCCGCTTTCCATGAGCGTACGTGCTGCATCGAGCAAGGCGTGGCGGGTCTGTTGTTTCTGTTCGGCACGGGGCAGCATGGGAGCGGACAAATTCTGAGTGACAGCGCAGCACTCTAGCAAATCAATGGTGATCTGTGGGGGCGGCGTAAACCCTGGGTTAGCGCAAACCAGTGGGACCGGCTTTAGCCGGGAAGAGGCCGGAACACTCTCCGCAAATTTATCGACAGGAACGCCGCATTCCCGGCTAAAGCCGGTCCCACAAGTCAGCGGCGCACTCCGGTTCACTCGACCCGATGCCGTAATTTGCAAACCCGATCAAACCCTCGCGGCGTTTGTCAGTCGAAGTACAAAGTCGTAAGCAACAAGGCCAGGGCCGGCCTGTTGTCATCTGGAGAGTTTTGCAATGACCCGTAGTCGTAAAGTGTTCGCCTGGACGGGCGCCATTGTGTTGTTGGTGCTGGCTGTATTGGTCATTGTGATCGCCACCTTTGACTGGAATCGGATCAAACCGACTCTCAATGAAAAAGTCAGCGAGGCGCTGCATCGCCCATTCGCCATTAACGGCAATCTGGCAGTCATCTGGCAGCGCGAACCGGAAGAAGGTGGTTGGCGCGCCTGGGTGCCATGGCCGCGTTTTGTGGCTGACGACCTGAGCCTGGGCAACCCTGAGTGGTCGAAAACCCCGCAGATGGTCACCCTCAAACGCGTCGAGTTTCGTCTTTCGCCCCTGCCGCTTATCGCTCAGCAGGTGGTTATCCCGCGCATCGACCTCACCGGCCCTGATGCCAAACTGGAACGTCTGGCTGACGGCCGCGCCAATTGGGTCTTCGACTTACCCAAATCCGACCCCGACGCCAAGCCTTCCAATTGGGTGCTGGATATCGGCGCAATCAAATTCGACAAAGGCCTGGTCAGCTTCAATGATCAGACCTTGAACACCCAGGTGGATGTGGTGATCGATCCGCTGGGCAAACCGATCCCGTTCAGTGACATCGTCGGCAGCGGCGAAGCCAAGAAAGTCCAGGACAAGGGCATCGTCCCTCAGGACTATGCGTTTGGCCTGGTCTACAAAGGTCAGTACAAGGGCCAGAAGCTCAATGGCACCGGCAAGGTGGGTGGCTTGCTGGCGCTCAAGGATGCGGCGCAACCGTTCCCGGTGCAGATTGATGTGCAGGTCGGCGACACCCGTGCTGCTGTGGCCGGTACCGTGACTGACCCGCAGAATCTGGGCGCGCTGGATCTGCGCCTGAAGTTGTCGGGCAGCAGCCTGGGCAACCTGTATCCGCTGACTGGTGTGACCCTGCCGGATTCCCCGGCGTATTCCACCGATGGCCGACTCATCGCCAAATTACATGACGCCGCTGGCGCGAATTTCCGCTACGAAGGCTTCAACGGCAAGATCGGCAACAGCGATATTCATGGCGATCTGGGTTTCGTCGCCAGCCAGCCACGGCCCAAGCTGACCGGCGCGCTGGTTTCCAATCAACTGTTGTTCACCGACCTTGCGCCACTGATCGGCGCGGACTCCAATGCCGCGCAGAAAAAGCGTGGCGGCGACAGCAAGCAACCGGCGGGCAAAGTGCTGCCGGTGGAGCAGTTCCAGACCGATCGCTGGCGTGCCATGGACGCTGACGTGGAGTTCACCGGCAAGCGCATCGTGCAAAGCCCGGATCTGCCGTTTTCCGACCTCTATACCCATGTGGTGCTGGACGACGGTCAACTGAGCCTGCAACCCCTGCGCTTCGGTGTCGCGGGCGGCAAGCTGGATGCCGACATTCGTCTGGATGGTCGTAACCAACCGCTTCAGGGGCGAGCGAAGATTTCCGCGCGCAACCTCAAGCTCAAGCAGCTGTTCCCGACGTTTGAACCGATGAAAACCAGCTTTGGTGAACTCAACGGCGATGCCGATATCAGCGGCAAGGGCAACTCCATTGCGGCTCTGCTGGGCACGGCCAATGGCGATCTGAAGATGCTGGTCAATGACGGCGCGATCAGCCGCAGCCTGATGGAAATCGCCGGGTTGAACGTGGGCAACTACGTGGTCGGTCGGTTGTTTGGCGACAAAGACGTGAAGATCAACTGCGCGGCGTCCGACCTGAACATCAAGGACGGGCTGGCGAGCACGCGGTTGTTTGTGTTCGATACCGAGAACGCGATTATCTACATCGACGGCACGGCCAACTTCAAGACCGAGCAGCTGAATATGGAGATCAAACCTGAGTCCAAAGGCTTCCGGGTGTTCTCCCTGCGTTCGCCGCTCTACGTGCGCGGGCCGTTCGCCAAGCCGGATGCGGGCGTGCACACCGGTCCGCTGTTGCTGCGCGGTGCCGGGATGGTGTTGCTGGGGGCGGTGGCCGGACCTGCCGCCGGCCTGCTGGCCCTGGTCGCCCCAAGCGGCGGTGAACCCAATCAGTGCGCGCCGTTGCTGGAGCAGATGCGCGCGGGCAAGGCGCCGAAGACGGTGCAATAGATCATCGACCTGTAGGAGCTGCCGCAGGCTGCGAATAGCGGTGCGTCAGGGAGACTGGTTCGCAGCCTGCGGCAGCTCCTACAGGTGACCACGAACATAAAAAAAACCAGGACTCAGTCCTGGTTTTTGGTATTGCGTCAGCCTTACGTCAGGTCTTTCAAAATATCCGCCATGTCATCGGCATGCTCTTCTTCCTGAGCCAGGATGGTTTCGAAGATGCGACGGGTTGTCGGGTCGTCTTCGCCGATGTACTGGATGATTTCGCGATAGCTGTCGATGGCGATACGTTCGGCCACCAGGTCTTCGTAGACCATTTCCTTCAGCGTATTACCCGCCACATACTGCGCGTGGGAGTTCTTCGACAGCAGGTCCGGGTTGAACTCGGGCTCGCCGCCCAGTTGCACGATACGTTCGGCCAGTTGGTCGGCGTGCTCGGCTTCTTGCTCGGCGTGCTCCAGAAACTCCGCTGCCGCCACGCTCGCCTTCAGGCCGGTGGCCATGTAGTAGTGGCGTTTGTAGCGCAGTACGCAGACCAGCTCGGTGGCCAGTGACTCGTTGAGCAAGCGCAGCACGGTTTCGCGGTCGGCGCTGTAGCCTTCGGTGACGGCACCGTTCTCGACGTTCATGCGCGCACGCTGGCGCAGGCTGCTGACATCAGACAATTGCTGTTCTTGGCTCATCAGGTATCTCCATAACTCATCAGGTTTGCGTCCCGCTCTGATGCGTCAGCCAATGAAGGTTCTGGCCAGCGCCCGGCGGGATCGGTAATAGCTGTGAGTAGCTGATGCGCAGAAAAGTTTTATTACATTTAGCCTCGCAGGCTCATAGCGAAATATTAAGAAACGACTGTCGCACGCTGCGGTCCCAGACTTGAGACACAAAAATCTATGGAGATACACCATGCTCAAGTTTCTAGGCAGCACCATCGGAATCATCTTCTTGATCGGCCTGATTGTGGTCATCGCCTTGTTCAAGCTGGTTTTCTAACGGATTCAGCGCTCTACGCGATAAAAGCTACGCCCAAGAAAAAGCCCGATGCATGCATCGGGCTTTTTGCGTATCAGCGAACGGTTTACATGTTGCGTTCGTTGGTTTCGCGTTGCTCGCAGGTCATGAAACCCTTGTTGTCGACGCGGCCGTTGGCGTCGAAGCTGACGTGGTAGACCTGTTCGTGACCGTCTTTGTTCATCACATAGTTGTTGCAGGTGCCAGGGTGAACCTTGCGTTGCACGCGGGTGGAAGGCGTGCCACCGATGGTCAGCACTTGCTGTTGAGTCATGCCGTTCTCGACCTGCTTGACAATCGGCTCGTTGCGATAGGTCACGAAATCCACCGGGTTTTGCACGGTGGTGTTGGCGCAACCGCTGACCGCGGCGAAAACGAACATAGCTGCGAGGCTCTTTTTGATCATGAAAGTCCACTCCAATGACAGAGCCATTGTTGGCCCGTTGCAGCTTGGAGCATTGGACATGCGGGAAGGTTCGATTATTTGATGGCGATGGGGCATCACCACACGCCGCGCGGCGGATTGTCATTGAAGCGCGCCATGCTGGGCCTGCGTTTGAGTCAATTGCCGCTATGGTTCAGTCATCCTATTAACTGATCAGACAAAGAGGCCTACGCCATGACCCAGGAACAGGCGACGCGTTATCCATTGGTGCTGGTCCCCGGTTTGCTGGGCTTTGTGCGCCTGGTGATCTACCCGTATTGGTTCGGCATCGTCAAAGCGCTGCGGCGTGGCGGGGCGACGGTGATTCCGGTGATGGTTTCGGCTGTCAACTCTTCGGAAGTGCGCGGCGAGCAGTTGATTGACCGCATCAGGGAAATCCTGCGCGACACCGGTGCCGAGAAGGTCAACCTCATCGGCCATAGCCAGGGCGCGCTGACGATTCGTTATGTGGCGGCCAAACATCCAGAGATGGTGGCGTCGGTAACATCGGTTGCGGGCCCCAATCACGGCTCGGAGCTGGCCGACTTCCTGGAAAAGAACTTCCCCATGCACACCTTGCGCGGGATGCTGCTCAACGGTTTGATTCGTTTGCTGGCGTCAATCATGGCCGTGCTGGACACCGGCTATCGCGGCACTCGTCTGCCCACTGATGTGGACGCCTCACACCATTCACTGACCACTGCAGGTGTTGAGCTATTCAACAGCCAATATCCCCAGGGCTTGCCGAAAACCTGGGGCGGGCAGGGCGAGGAATTGGTCAACGGTGTGCGCTATTACTCGTGGTCAGGCACCTTGCAGCCGGGGCTCAGCGACAAGGGACGCAACCGAATTGATGGCACAAATGTTACCTGTCGAATATTCGCTCGCACGTTCACAAAAGAGCGAGGTCAATGTGATGGCATGGTCGGCAGATTCAGTTCTCACCTGGGCACCGTAATAGGTGACAACTACCCGCTCGACCATTTCGACATCGTCAATCAGAGCCTCGGCCTGGTGGGCAAGGGTGTCGATCCTGTGAAGTTGTTCGTTGAGCATGCCGCGCGTCTCAAAGCCGCCGGTCTTTAGTTGTTTGAGCCGTTGTTCGTAGTTTGCCGACCAGGTGGTCGGTATTGGAGTGATGCGATGAGCGATAAAGAGCACTACGAAATCGAATACACCCTGGCGGGTGAGCACCATGTGGATGTGATCGAGAACCTTGATGTTCCGATCATCGAGGTGGTGCAGGAGCTGGCGCACAAACATCACGTGACCCTCGATGACGATCAGTCTGAGGCGGGTGAGTCAGAACCGGGAATGCCCCATGCCGCCGGTATTACCGACGTGTCGATTCACAGCGTTGAAGCTCACGATGAGTCGAGCAATGACCCGGTGAACGAGCACGCCTGGGACGCGCAAACGGCAGGTTGAAAGGTAGCGCAGCATCTGTTTGCAGCATTCTTTGTCTACACTGCGTGACAGGTTGTGTCATCGGGCACAGCCGCTGTGTGCGGTCGTGAGCCGCGATAAAGAATTGCCGGAGATAAACACAATGAAAGTGCTGCGCGTCCCTTTATTGCTGGTCACCTTGCTGTTGAGCGCTCAGGGTTTTGCCGCGACCGCTCAACAGAACAAGATGACGACCTGTAACGCCGATGCCTCTGCCAAATCGCTCAAGGGTGATGAACGCAAGGCATTCATGAGCACCTGCCTCAAGGCTTCAGTGCCGGCGACTCAACAGGAAAAAATGAAAACCTGCAACGCGACGGCAACCACTCAAACCCTCAAGGGCGATGCTCGCAAGGCGTTCATGAGCGATTGTCTCAAGAAGAAATAATTTTCCCGACGGTGTAAGCCCCTGATAAACATCAAGCAAACGCCCTGAATCCTTGGATTCCGGGCCTTGCCTGACGGCGCTTTGCAGCTACCCCAAAACTCTCGGTGCCTCAGGTCGTCTGATCACTGGTCGCCAGCTCAGAACGCTGGCAGACTGCCTGCCTCTTTGCGCCGTTCGTTTTGAGGCTATATGCCAACGTTTTCCTCGCGACAAGTGTTGATAGCCAGCTGGATTCTCGTGTTCGGCGGCCTGCTGATGGTTTTGCCGTTCAAGCTTTTGCCAAGTCTGCTCGCCGGATTGCTGGTATTTGAACTGGTCAACATGCTCACCCCGCAACTGCAAAGGCTGATCGCCGGTGAGCGTGCCCGCTGGGTCGCGGTGGCGTTGCTGGGGACTCTGGTGGTCAGCGTATTGGCGCTGATATTCGCCGGCGCGTTCAGCTTTGTGCTTCATGAGGCGGAAAACCCCGGTGCCTCCCTCGACAAGTTCATGATCCTGGTGGATCGCGCTCGCGGTCAGCTGCCGCCATTTGTGGATGGCTATCTGCCCGCCAGTGCCGCTGAATTCCGCATCTCCCTGGGCGAGTGGATACAGAAACACGTCGGCGAACTGCAACTGATCGGCAAAGGCGCCGCGCACATGTTTGTGACCATGCTGATTGGCATGGTGCTGGGCGCCATCATCGCCCTGCAGCGGATCTCCGATGTGCACACCCGCAAGCCATTGGCGGCTGCGCTGTTTGATCGCCTGAGCCTGTTGAGCAAGGCGTTTCGCAACATCGTGTTTGCCCAGATCAAGATTTCACTGCTCAACACCGCGTTCACTTCGGTATTCCTCGTGATCGTCCTGCCGTTGTGCGGTATTCATCTGCCGCTGACCAAAACCCTGATCATCATGACCTTCCTGCTCGGCCTGCTGCCGGTGGTGGGTAACCTGATGTCGAACACGCTGATCTTCATCGTCGGCATGTCGATCTCGATCTGGGTGGCGATGGCGGCCCTGGGTTACCTGATCGTGATCCACAAGGTCGAATACTTCCTCAACGCACGGATCGTCGGCGGGCAGATCAACGCCAAGTCCTGGGAATTGCTCATGGCGATGCTGATCTTCGAAGCAGCCTTCGGCCTGCCAGGCGTGGTGGCCGGGCCGATTTACTATGCGTATTTGAAGAGCGAGTTGCAGCGGGAGGGGTTGGTGTAGCTGCGCAGTTTCAAGCTGCAAGCTTCAAGAGGCGCACGGCCCGCTTTTAACTTGCAGCTTGAGGCTTGCAGCTTGTAACCGCTTCTCAGCCATAGCGTTTTTTGGCCTCAATCGCCAATCCACTGCCAATGCTGCCGAAGATATTGCCTTCAACATGACGCGCGTTGGGCAGCATGGCCGAGACGCTGTTGCGCAGGGCCGGGATGCCGCTTGAACCACCGGTGAAGAACACCGTGTTGACCTGATCGACCCGCGCGCCAGCCTTGGTCAGCAATTCCGATACGCTGTTACGCACGCGCTCCAGCTGCGAATCAATGGCGGCTTCGAACATTACCCGGCTCAAATCCACACTCAGCCCCGGCTCGATGCGATCCATTGGCAGGTGGCGGGTTTCGCTGTGGGTCAGTTCAATCTTGGTTTCTTCCACTTCCATGGCCAGCCAGTGCCCGGCGCGTTGTTCGATGAGCTTGAACAGACGGTCGATGCCCTGAGTGTCTTCGATGTCATAGCGCATGCTGCCCAGCGCCAGTTGCGACTTCTGGGAGTAAACCGAGTTGATGGTGTGCCAGGTCGCCAGGTTCATGTGGTGACTGGTCGGCATGTAGGCCTGACTTTTCATCCGGCTGCCGTAACCAAACAGCGGCATCACGCCTTGCAGGCTCAACTGCTTGTCGAAGTCAGTCCCGCCGATATGTACGCCGCCGGTGGCCAGGATGTCTTCGTGACGGTCGTCATAGAAGCGACGGTCCGGGGACAGGCGCACCAGAGAAAAGTCCGACGTACCACCACCGATGTCGACAATCAGCACCAGCTCTTCGCGGGTGATCGTGGATTCGTAGTCAAAGGCTGCTGCGATAGGCTCGTACTGGAACGAAACTTCCTTGAAACCGATCTTGCGCGCGACTTCAGCCAGGGTGTCTTCGGCTTCCTGGTCGGCGCCTATGTCGTCATCGACGAAATGCACCGGGCGGCCCAGCACCACTTCTTCGAATTCACGACCGGCATTGGCCTCGGCACGCTTCTTCAACTCGCCGATGAACAGCGCCAGCAGGTCCTTGAACGGCATGGCCGTACCGAGCACGCTGGTGTCGTGTTTGATCAGCTTGGAACCCAGCAGGCTCTTGAGCGAGCGCATCAAGCGGCCTTCGTAGCCTTCCAGGTATTCGTGCAGCGCCAGGCGACCGTAGACCGGGCGACGTTCTTCCATATTGAAGAACACCACAGAAGGCAGGGTGATCTTGCCGTCCTCCAGCTCAATCAGCGATTCCATGCCGGGGCGCAGCCAGCCGACGGTGGAATTGGACGTGCCAAAGTCGATGCCACAGGCACGGGCCGGGGATTGGTCATTCATGTCTTTTACGTTCCAGTCAAAAAACGGCCGCGCAGTGTATGCCAGTGCACGACGGTTGCGTAGGCCAACCGTCACTTATACACAGATATCTGTATTTGCACGCCTGACTTGAACTAATCGATCTGACCCCCAATCTTCAGGGAATTGTCAGCAAACCGTGCCGTCGAACATTTGAGGCATCAAGTGAGCGGGTTTGGCGGCCGATACACCTCAACGTATTAGATCCAAATACCTCACATTGGAGGATGCTGTGCACAGCGCAAACGCGCGCACGGCATAACCGGGGACGAGCATTAGATGGACTTCAAAGACTATTACAAGATTCTTGCGGTGGAACCGACTGCGGACGACAAGGCGATCAAGACCGCCTATCGCAAGTTGGCGCGCAAGTATCACCCGGACGTCAGCAAAGAGGCGGGCGCCGAAGACAAATTCAAAGAAGCAAGCGAAGCTTACGAAGTGCTGAGCAGCCCGGAAAAGCGTGCCGAATATGACGACATTCGCAAATACGGGCAACAGGGCCGACCGTTTCAGCCACCACCGGGCTGGCAGGGCCGTGGTGGGGCAGGCGGCTTTGGCGGTGGCGACAATGGCGACTTCTCGGATTTCTTCAGCTCGATCTTCGGTGGTCGTCAGCAGGGCGGGCGCTCTCACAACCCGGGCCGTAGAGGGCAGGACGTGGAAATGGAACTGGCGATTTTCCTTGAAGAGACACTGTCGGCCGAGTCCAAGCAGGTCAGCTTCAAGGTGCCGCAACACAATGCCGCTGGTCAGCGCGTGGCGGACATCACCAAGACCCTGAATGTCAAAATCCCTGCCGGGGTTGCCGATGGCGAGCGTATTCGCCTCAAAGGCCAGGGCGCTCCGGGTGTGGCGGGCGGTGAAAACGGTGATTTGTACCTGATTATTCGTTTCGCGCCGCATCCGAAGTTTGATGTTGAAGGCAACGACCTGATCATCACCGTGCCGTTGGCACCGTGGGAAGTTGCATTGGGAACCAAGGTCGCGATCCCGACCCTGACCAGCAAGATCAACCTGACCATTCGTCCTGACAGCCAGAACGGCCAGCGCTTGCGCATCAAGGGCAATGGTCTGCTGAACAAACAAGGGCAACGTGGCGATCTGTTGGCGCAGATCAAAGTGGTCATGCCGCCTTCCAACGACGCCACCAAAGAGCTGTGGAAAACGCTGGCCGACAAGGCCGCCTTCGACCCGAGGGCTCAATGGAGTAATTGATCATGACCACTGTGGTCGTAGAACTGGATATGAAGCAATTCTGTCAGGTGTCCGACATGTCGGCCGCCTACGTGATCGAAATCGTCGAACACGGCATTCTCGAACCTCAGGGGCGCAAGCCCGAAGAGTGGTTGTTCGATGATCACGCCCTGATCACCGCCCGCCGCGCCGCCCGGCTGCAGCGGGAGCTGGCACTGGAGTGGGAAGGTGTCGCCCTGGCGCTGGACTTGCTCGATGAACTGGACCAGGTACGCGCTGAAAACCGCATGCTCAAGCAGCGGTTGGGGCGGTTTTTGGCGGGGTGATGATCGTTTGGATGGTGAGAGGTCAAATGTGGGACCGGCTTTAGCCGGGAAGACGGGATGACTGTGGATACAGATCTAGCGCCGGTACTGGCCTCTTCCCGGCTAAAGCCGGTCCCACGACGGAAACGCTGCTAAACGCTCTTGGGCAACACCACCGTAAACGTCGTCCCATCCCCCACATTCGAGGTCACGGTGATGCTGCCGCCGTGGGCGTTGACCACTTCCTTGACGATGAACAGCCCCAGGCCAAGGCTGGTGGAAGGGCCGTGGGGTGTTACGCCCTCGGTGATGCTGCGCACCAGCGGATCAAAGATGCTGCCAATGGCATCTTCGGAAATCGGATCACCCAGGTTATGCACGATCAACTGCACGTGATCCTGTTCGCCACTGACCTTGATGAAGATTTCCTGCCCCGCGACGCCGTGTTGCAGGGCGTTGCCGATCAGGTTCTGCAGCAACTGATCAATGCGGCCACGATCCCACAGCCCCACGGTGTCACCTTCAATCTCCACCCGTGGATTGGATTCAGGCTGACCGGCGCAGGCTTCGGCGACGGCTTCCTTGCAGGCGATTGCCAGGTCCATGCGCTTGCGATCAACCGGCAGGCTGGCGCCCAGACGGCTGCGCACGAATTCCAGCAGATCGCTGACCATCGCGCCCATGTGCCGAGTGCTGCTTTTGATTCGCGACACATAGCCCTGGGATTTCGCATCCAGCTCGGTCTTGCGCGCCAGCAGGTCGGCGGACATGCTCACCGCCTGTAACGGGGCGCGCAAATCATGGCCGAGGATCGCCAGAAATATATCCCGCGAGCGCTCAACCTGTTCGGCATACGCGGCAGTGGACTCGGCCAGTGCTTCGTCGATGGCTTCGTTGAAACGGATCATGTCGGTGAAGTAAGCCAGGTCCGGCGTTGTCAGGCTTTCAACCCAAAGGCGGATAACGCTGGCGCGCAGGTGACGGAATTCAGACGTCATTTGCACCAGGTCAAAGCCGACGAGATGTCGCAGTTCACCATGGCTGGCAGCGGCCACGTCCAGACTTGGGGTTTTCTGCAGGTCTGCGCCTTGGGACTTGGCCTTCTGCTCGCTTTTGCTCTGCGCGGTGTTCATGTCCCGTGCAGCGGCCAGCAGAATCTCTTTGGAGTGGTCGCGCAGCTCGACGCTGTTCATGGAGTCAGCGGCGGGTTTGATGGTTTTGGCGAAGCTTTCCCACTCGTCGACGATGCGATCTACATGAGCAACGATGAAGTCCGAGAGACGCATGACCGGTTACCTTGCTGCGGGAGCTTTAACTGAGATGGCGCATCTTACAGCCTTTGTCTTGAAGGTTTCGAGGCTGTGATCAACGGGTACTGTCATTTCTGTCAGTAGACGACCGAAAAGTGCGGGCGTAGGTTGGTCTGCGGGGGATAACCTCTGGAGAACCATCATGTCAAAGGCAGACTTCGAACAATTTGTTGAAACTCAAATCAATCAGGCGGCCCAAGCCATCGTCACCAGAAAAAGCAACAAGCTTGACGATGTCGGTTTCGGAAAACTTGGCTTTTACCTTGCAGTGCGCCGAGCGTTGAGTGGCACGCCCAGTTCGGAAGACCTAGGGCTTCTGGATGCAGTAAACGATTCTCTTCAGGCGCTAGGGTTGCTGGGCCGCGGTGGCACTTTTCTAGGTACCCTCAAGCAGAAGGATCCGAGCAAAAGTCCCAGCGTGGAGAACAGCGATGCAACTAACAGCACCCCGGTACCGAGGCCTTCGGAGGAAAGCCCCGGCTGAGGATCAGAACAGAAAATACCGCTGCGCCATGGGCAACACATCCGCCGGTTCACACCAGAGCAGTACGCCGTCGGCTTTGACTTGGTAGGTCTGTGGGTCGACATCGATGTTGGGTAGGTAGTCGTTGTGGATCAGGTCTTTTTTCTGCACGTTGCGGCAGCCTTTGACCACGCTGATGGTCTTTTTCAGCCCCAGTGACTCCGGCACGCCGGCATCGAACGCTGCCTGGCTGATGAACGTCAGGCTGGTGGCGTGCAGCGAGCTGCCGTAGCTGGCGAACATCGGGCGGTAGTGCACCGGTTGCGGTGTCGGGATCGAGGCGTTGGCATCGCCCATCAGGCTGGCCGCGATGGCGCCGCCCTTGAGGATCAGGGTCGGTTTGACGCCGAAGAACGCCGGGCGCCAGAGCACCAGATCCGCCCATTTGCCGACTTCCACCGAACCCACTTCATGGCTGATGCCGTGGGTGATGGCCGGGTTGATGGTGTATTTGGCGATGTAACGCTTGGCGCGGAAGTTGTCGTTGCCGGGGCCGTCTTCAGCCAGGGGGCCACGCTGCTTTTTCATTTTGTCGGCGGTCTGCCAGGTGCGCATGATCACTTCGCCTACCCGGCCCATGGCCTGGCTGTCGGAGCTGAGCATGGAGAACGCACCGAGGTCGTGAAGGATGTCTTCAGCGGCGATGGTTTCTCGACGGATGCGGCTTTCGGCGAAGGCCACGTCTTCGGCGATGCTTGGGTCCAGGTGATGGCAGACCATCAGCATGTCCAGGTGTTCGTCGATGGTATTGCGGGTGAATGGCCGAGTCGGGTTGGTGGAGCTGGGCAGCACGTTCGGGAAGCCGCAGGCCTTGATGATGTCCGGCGCATGACCGCCGCCCGCACCTTCGGTGTGATAGGTGTGGATGGTGCGATTCTTGAACGCTGCCAGGGTGGTTTCGACGAAGCCGGACTCGTTCAGGGTGTCGGTGTGAATCGCCACCTGCACGTCGTAGTCGTCAGCGACGCTCAGGCAGTTGTCGATGGCGGCGGGAGTGGTGCCCCAGTCTTCGTGGAGCTTGAGGCCGATGGCACCGGCTTTGACCTGCTCGATCAACGGGCCGGGCAGGCTGACGTTGCCCTTGCCGGTGAAGCCAATGTTCATCGGGAACGAATCAGCCGCCTGGAGCATGCGCGCCATGTGCCACGGACCTGGGGTCACGGTGGTCGCGTTGGTGCCGGTCGCCGGGCCAGTGCCGCCGCCAATCATGGTGGTGACGCCGCTCATCAGCGCTTCTTCGATCTGCTGTGGGCAGATGAAGTGAATGTGGGTGTCGACGCCGCCCGCGGTGAGGATCATGCCTTCGCCAGCGATGATTTCAGTGGCTGCACCGATGGCGATGGTGACGTCCGGCTGGATGTCTGGGTTACCGGCCTTGCCGATGGCGGCGATGCGGCCGTTCTTGATGCCGACGTCGGCTTTGACGATGCCCCAGTGGTCAACGATCAGCGCGTTGGTGATCAGCGTGTCGACCACTTCGGCAGCCATCAACTGACCCTGGCCCATGCCATCGCGGATGACCTTGCCACCGCCGAACTTCACTTCTTCACCGTAGGTGGTGAAGTCCTTCTCGACCTCGATCCACAACTCGGTATCGGCCAACCGCACACGGTCGCCCACGGTGGGGCCGAACATATCGGCATAGGCTTGTTTGGAAATCTTCATGGCGATTCCTTGAATTCAAAAAATATGTCTGAGCAGGCGCTGATCTGTAGGAGTGAGCTTGCTCGCGATAAAGTCGGTACGACTTTCCAGCAGCGGTGTGTTCACTGATATTGCGACTGCTGCGCAGCCGATCGCGAGCAAGCTCACTCCTACAGGGCGCGGGGGGGCGGGGATCAAAGATCGCCCATCACCCGCCCCGCAAACCCGAACACCCGCCTCAACCCGGCCAGATCCACCAACTCCACATCCCGCGACTGCCCCGGCTCGAAGCGCACGGCGGTGCCGGCCGGGATGTTCAGGCGCATGCCACGGCTGGCGGCGCGGTCGAAAGTCAGTGCGTCGTTGGTTTCGAAAAAGTGAAAGTGCGAGCCGACCTGAATGGGGCGGTCGCCACTGTTGGCCACGTTCAGGCTGATTGTGCGGCGGCCGGCGTTGAGTTCGATCTCGCCGGGTTGGATCTGATATTCGCCAGGAATCATGCGGGTTGTCCCAGAGTCTTGAAATAGATAGCGGTCGGCGCGTAGCGGCCGTCCGGGCTTTGGCAGTAATTGGGCAGCTCGCCGACACGGCTGTAACCGAGGGCGCTGTAAAAGGCTTCGGCGCCGGAGCCCGCTTCGGTGTCCAGGTACAGCAGGCCGCGCTTGAGCTGGCGGGCCGCTTGTTCAAGGGCCTGCATCAGTTGCTGGCCCAGGCCCCGTCGGCGTGCCTCACTGTGAACCAGCAGTTTCTGCACCTCGGCACGGTTCAGGCCGTTGGCTTTCTGGCACAGGGCGAGCTGCGTGCTGGCCAGGACTTTTTCATCCTGCACCACCACCCACAACAGCAGGCTGCCATTAGCGACGTCTTCCTTTAGGCCGTCACACCAGGCAGACGCCTGATCAGCATCCAGGTCGGCCATGAAACCCACCGACGCCCCGCCTTGCACGGCGTCGAGCAATAACTTCGCCAGCCCTTGTCGGTAATGGGCAAAGCTTTCGATGGTGACGCGTCGTAGCTGGGCAGGATTCATGGGCGCCTCTCAGTGGATGCTCTCGGTTATTTAGCCGGTGCTTGTGACGGTGGCGCCGATGCTCCGGGCGACAGGTCCAGTTGCATGAACGTCAGGTCCAGCCAGCGTCCGAATTTGGTGCCCACTTGTGGCATAGCGCCGGTGGTGATGAAGCCTAGTCGCTCATGCAAACCGATGGAGGCTGCGTTGCCGCTTTCGATAGCCGCCACCATCATGTGTTTGTCGCACAGCCGGGCACGGTCGATCAGCGCTTTCATCAGCTTGGGGCCCAGGCCTTTGCCGCGCTGGTCGGCGCGCACGTAAACAGAATGCTCCACGGTGTGACGGAAACCTTCAAAGGGCCTCCAGTCGCCGAAGGACGAATAACCCACCACCTGTTGCTCATCATCGATGGCTACCAGAATCGGATAGCCCTGGGTCTGGCGCGCATTGAACCAGGCCTGACGGTTGGCCAGGTCAACCGGTTGCTCGTTCCAGATCGCGGTGGTGTTGAGCACGGCGTCGTTGTAGATCGCCAGAATGCCTGGCAGATCGGCGGGCAGCGCGTCGCGAATCGAATTAGTCATGTTCGTTTCCACAGTCTTGTTAGATGCAGGTCAGGCAATCGGCTGATGCACAGTGACCAGCTTGGTGCCGTCCGGGAAGGTCGCTTCGACCTGAATCTCCGGGATCATTTCCGGGATGCCTTCCATGACTTGTTCACGGCTCAGCAGCGTGGTGCCGTAATGCATCAGGTCGGCCACGGTCTGTCCGTCTCGCGCGCCTTCCAGCAGCGCCGCCGAGATATAGGCCATGGCCTCTGGATAATTGAGCTTCACACCCCGGGCCAGACGCCTTTCGGCAACCAGGCCAGCGGTGAAAATCAGCATCTTGTCTTTTTCGCGTGGGGTCAGGTCCATGTTTAGTCCATATAAGCGATGAGTTACCTGTAGGAGTGAGCTTGCTCGCGATCGGCTGCGAAGCAGTCGCAAAAAATGGTGAACACACCATTGCAGGAAAGTCGTTCCGACTTTATCGCGAGCAAGCTCACTCCTACAGAAAAAATGTGGCTGTCAGGTACTCCAGATTCTTGGTGCCACTGCTTCGCGGCCAAGCAGCGCCGGGCGCAGCAGTTTCCATAATTCGATCATCCAGCCCCGGGCATGCAGCGCCTCATCCGCTAAACAGCGTGCCACCAGCAAGCCGGGTAATTGAGTCAGATCGCCGTGCACGGCACTGGGCAGCGAGCGACAGGCTTCGAGCAATTCGCTGCCCACATCGCCGGTTACCAGCAGCGTGCCAAATACCGTTTTGCCATTCAGGCCAATGGGCGAATCCAGCAAGCCGTCGCCACCGATGATGCGTTGCCGCTCATGCCACAGCAGTTGGCCGTCCCGGCGAATATCCAGATGCGACTGAAAATGCCCGCGCTCGAAACGCTCGCCGCTCGCCGGTCTGCCCAGCGCCACGACGTCCCAGTAAAACAGCTTCGCATCGCCTTGCAGCTCGATGCGGGTGGTCAGTTCAGCCTGGGCGGCGCTGAACACGATGGTCTCTTGGGGCAGCCATTCCAGGGTCGCGCCGGGTGCCACTTTCAGATCGAGCTGTTGATAAGCCGAACCGGCCGCGCGATACCACTTGGCCGCGCCGGGGCTGGTCAGTTGTGCCCAGGCATCGGGGCCGACGCTGGCGCTGATGTCCAGTCGGTCGCCACCGGCAATACCACCCGGCGGGTGAACGATGATGTGCTGGCAGACTTGCGGGCCTTCGGCGTACAGATGCTTTTGCACCCGCAGCGGGCCTTTGTGCCTGCGCTGAGTTGGCCGCGTGGTATCACCAAAACGCCCATAGCCCAGCTCCAGCTCGGCATGCCAGCTGGGGGTGAACAACGCGGTGTGGGCGGGCAGATTCATTGTGCGACGATCCTGATTCGTTGGTTGAGCACCTTAACGGAATACATATCAGATGGTCACCAGACCACGTACGCCTTCGGCTTCCATATTCTCGCCACGGCCCTGCTGGACGATCTCGCCACGGGACATCACCAGATACTGATCGGCCAGCTCGGCGGCAAAGTCGTAGAACTGTTCAACCAGCAGAATGGCCATATCGCCGCGTTCCGCGAGCTTCTTGATCACAGCGCCGATTTCCTTGATCACCGACGGCTGAATGCCTTCGGTCGGCTCGTCCAAGATCAACAGGCGCGGGCGGCTGGCCAGGGCGCGACCAATCGCCAGTTGCTGTTGCTGACCGCCGGACAAGTCACCGCCGCGTCGATGTTTCATTTGCAGCAAAACCGGGAACAACTCGTAGATGAACGCGGGTACTTCCTTGGCTTCTGAACCGGGAAAACGCGACAGCCCCATGAGCAGATTTTCTTCCACTGTCAGCCGCCCGAAGATCTCACGGCCCTGAGGCACGTAAGCGATCCCCGAATGCACCCGTTGATGGGGTTTGAATCCGGTAATGGTCTTGCCTTCCCACTGCACCGCGCCCTCTTTGGCAGGCAGCAGGCCCATGAGCACTTTGAGCAAGGTGGTTTTGCCCACGCCGTTACGGCCCAGCAGGCACGTCACTTCGCCGACCTTCACCTCAAAGGAAAGACCGCGCAGGATGTGGCTGCCGCCGTAGTATTGATGAAGTTTGCTAACGTGCAGCATTTGAATTCCTCGATTCATCAGCTTCAAGCGGCAAGCTTCAAGCTTCAAGAAAAAGCAGGTTTTGCGTTCGCTTCTAGCTTGTCGCTTGCAGCTAGAAGCTTGCAGCTGGGCGCTTCAGCGCCCCAGATAAACTTCGATAACCCGCTCATCCGCCTGCACATCCGCCAACGAGCCTTCGGCCAATACGCTGCCCTGGTGCAGGACGGTGACGTGGTCGGCGATCGAGCCGACGAAGCCCATGTCGTGTTCCACCACCATCAGCGAATGCTTGACCGCGAGGCTCTTGAACAGCTCGGCGGTGAATTCGGTTTCGGCGTCGGTCATGCCCGCCACCGGCTCGTCCAGGAGCAACAATTGCGGGTCCTGGACCAGCAACATGCCGATTTCCAGAAACTGCTTCTGTCCGTGAGATAGCAAACCAGCGGGGCGTTGCATGGAAGAGGTCAGGCGAATAGTTTCCAGTACTTCGTTGATGCGATCCCGTTCTTCGCCGCTGAGCTTTGCTCGCAGGCTGGCCCATACCGATTTGTCGGTTTTCTGCGCCAGTTCCAGGTTCTCGAACACGCTCAGGGCTTCGAACACCGTGGGTTTTTGAAACTTGCGGCCGATGCCCGCCTGAGCGATTTCAACTTCGCTCATCTGGGTCAGGTCCAGGGTTTCGCCGAACCAGGCTTTGCCATGGCTGGGGCGAGTCTTGCCGGTGATCACGTCCATCAGCGTGGTCTTGCCCGCGCCGTTAGGGCCGATGATGCAACGCAGCTCGCCGACGCTGATGTACAGATTCAGGTCGTTCAGGGCCTTGAAACCATCGAAGCTGACGCTGATGTCTTCCAGGGTCAGGATCGTGCCGTGTCGGGTGTTCAGACCTTTGCCGACGCTCTGGCCCAGACCAATAGCGTCGCGGCTGGTGCCTGCATCAGAGTTGGGATCAAGAATGGGTTCGAGCATGAACGCAGGTGTCGGAGTGGTTTTCATTGTTCGCTCCTCTTCTTGAGCAAACCGATCACGCCTTTAGGCAGGTACAGCGTGACGATGATGAACAGCGCGCCGAGGAAGAACAGCCAGTATTCCGGGAAGGCCACGGTGAACCAGCTCTTCATGCCATTCACCACACCCGCGCCCAGCAGCGGACCGATCAGCGTCCCGCGCCCACCCAGGGCGACCCATACAGCGGCTTCGATGGAGTTGGTCGGCGACATTTCGCTGGGGTTGATGATGCCCACTTGCGGCACATACAACGCACCCGCCAAACCACACAGCACCGCGCTCAGCACCCAGACAAACAGTTTGAAGCCCCGTGGATCGTAGCCACAGAACATGAGGCGGTTTTCCGCGTCGCGCAGGGCGGTCAACACCCGGCCGAATTTGCTCTGGGCCAGACGCCAGCCGATATACAGGCTGGCCACCAGCAGAATCACCGTGGCCAGGAACAGCGTGGCCCGAGTGCCTTGCGAACTGATGCTGAACCCCAGAATGCTGCGGAAGTTGGTGAAGCCGTTATTGCCGCCAAACCCGGTCTCGTTGCGGAAGAACAGCAGCATGCCAGCGAAGGTCAGGGCCTGGGTCATGATCGAGAAATACACGCCCTTGATCCGCGAGCGGAAGGCGAAGAAGCCGAACACCAGCGCCAGCAAACCGGGGGCCAGCACTACCAGACACATCGCCCACAGGAAGTTATCGGTGCCCGCCCAGTACCAGGGCATTTCGGTCCACGACAGAAAGGTCATGAACGCGGGCAAGCCATCGCCAGCGGCCTGACGCATCAGGTACATGCCCATGGCGTAGCCACCCAGGGCGAAGAACAGGCCGTGGCCCAGCGACAGCAGGCCGGCGTAACCCCAGACCAGATCCAGCGCCAGGGCGACGATGGCGTAACAGAGAATCTTGCCTACCAAAGTCAGGGTGTAGGCCGACACCTGAAAGCTGTTGTCGGCAGGCAGCAAGGACAACAGCGGCATTGCCAGCAAGATCGCGAGCACGATCACGCCCACCGCCGCCGTGCCTTTGGGGCCGATTTTTTGTGCAGCGGTGACCATCAAGGGTTGGTTCATCAGTCGATCACCCGTCCTTTCAGTGCGAAGAGGCCTTGCGGACGTTTCTGGATAAACAGAATGATCAGCGCCAGGATCAGGATCTTGCCCAGCACGGCGCCGATCTGTGGTTCGAGAATCTTGTTGGCGATGCCCAGGCCGAAGGCCGCCATGACGCTACCGGCCAGTTGCCCGACACCGCCGAGCACCACCACCAGGAACGAATCAATGATGTAGCTTTGGCCGAGATCCGGGCCGACGTTGCCGATCTGGCTGAGGGCGACACCGCCCAGCCCTGCGATACCCGAACCCAGCCCGAAGGCCATCATGTCGATGCGCCCGGTGGGCACGCCGCAGCAGGCGGCCATGTTGCGGTTCTGAGTCACGGCGCGCACGTTCAGGCCCAGGCGGGTTTTGTTCAGCAGCAGCCAGGTCAGCACCACCACAAACAGCGCAAACGCGATGATCACGATGCGGTTGTATGGCAGCACCAGGTTGGGCAGTACCTGATACCCGCCGGACAGCCATTCAGGGTTGGCGACTTCAACGTTCTGCGCACCAAAGGCCAGGCGCACTGCCTGGATCAGCATCAGGCTGATGCCCCAGGTGGCGAGCAGCGTTTCCAGCGGTCGGCCGTACAAATGGCGAATCACCGTGCGTTCCAGCGCCATGCCAATCGCCGCCGTGACGAAAAACGCCACCGGCAACGCGATCAACGGGTAGTACTCGATGGCGCCCGGCGCATAGCGCTGGAACATCAACTGCACGACGTAGGTGGAATACGCGCCGAGCATCAGCATTTCACCGTGGGCCATGTTGATCACGCCCAGCAGGCCGAAGGTGATAGCCAGACCCAATGCGGCGAGCAGCAGAATCGAGCCCAGCGACATGCCGCTGAAGGCCTGGCCGAGAATCTCGCCGATCATAAGTTTGCGTTTGACTTGCGCCAGGCTGGTTTCGGCGGCCAGACGCACTGTGGCATCTGTTTCCACGCCGGGTGAGAGCAGGCTTTCAAGACGGGTACGCGCCAGTGGATCGCCGGTTTCACCCAGCAGTCGCACGGCAGCCAGTCGCACAGTCGGGCTGGAATCCACCAGTTGCAGATTGGCCAGTGCCAGGCTCAGGGCGTCATGGACGGCGTCGTCTTTTTCATCGGTGACCTGCACGCTGAGCAGTGGCAGCTGTGCTGGGCGGGCGGATTTTTGCAGTTGCAGCGCGGCAGCCAGACGCAGTTTTGGCTCGGCGGCCAATAGCTGGTGGCTGGCCAGAGCGGTATCGACCAGGCCACGCAGGCGGTTATTCAGGCGCAGTTTGCGCGGTTCATCGGGGGTTGCAGCATCGGCAACGGGTGCATCGACCGCCACGAATTTGTCACCGGTTTCGATATAGGCGCGCTTGCTGCTGTCGGCAGCAACTCGGCCTTCTTGCAGGGCAATGATCAGCTCGGTACGTGCCGGAACAGGTTTGGCCGCCCATGTTTCGAGCAGTTCGGCTTGTTGCGCGGAGCTGGCCGCCACGAAATCACCAGCATCGCTGGCCTGCGCCGCGACGGGCAGCAGTAGGGCGAGGGCGAAGATGAAGCGGTACAGAATGTTGGGCATGGCGGGTGTCCTGAAAGGCATCCAGATCTACTGGATCTGGCGACCCTGTAGGAGCTGGCTGTAGGAGATGCCGATGGCTGCGATTGCGGTGTATCAGGGAAACCCCATCGCAGCCTTCGGCAGCTCCTACAGAAGATGCGTTCGACCGCCCCATCTGAGGCGATCAAACATCCAGCTACTTAATTACTCTTCACCGCATGATCCGGCTTCTTGTCGTTGCCTGGGATGTACGGGCTCCACGGCTGGGCGCGGATCGGCTCTTTGGTCTGCCAGACGACGTTGAACTGACCGTCGTCTTCGACTTCACCGATCATCACTGGCTTGTGCAGGTGATGGTTGGTTTTGTCCATGGTCAGGGTGAAGCCCGATGGTGCGGCGAAGGTCTGGCCGGCCATGGCTTCGCGGACTTTATCCACGTCGGTGGATTTGGCTTTCTCGGCCGCTTGCGCCCACATGTGGATGCCCACGTAGGTGGCTTCCATCGGGTCGTTGGTCACGGCTTTGTCTGCGCCCGGCAGGTTTTTCTTCTTGGCGTAGGCTTTCCAGTCCGCCACGAACTTGGTGTTGACCGGGTTTTCCACGGACTGGAAGTAGTTCCACGCCGCCAGGTGGCCGACCAGAGGTTTGGTGTCGATGCCGCGCAGTTCTTCTTCGCCTACCGAGAACGCTACAACTGGAACGTCGGTGGCTTTCAGGCCCTGGTTGGCCAGTTCTTTATAGAAAGGTACGTTGGAGTCGCCGTTGACGGTGGAGATCACAGCCGTCTTGCCGCCCGCAGAGAACTTCTTGATGTTGGCAACGATGGTTTGATAATCAGCGTGGCCGAACGGGGTGTAGACCTCTTCGATGTCCTTGTCCGCTACACCTTTGGAGTGCAGGAACGAGCGCAGAATCTTGTTGGTGGTGCGCGGGTAAACGTAGTCGGTGCCCAGCAGGAAATAACGCTTGGCTGCACCGCCGTCTTCGCTCATCAGGTACTCGACCGCAGGAATCGCCTGCTGGTTAGGCGCTGCGCCGGTGTAGAACACGTTCGGCGACATTTCTTCGCCTTCGTACTGAACCGGGTAGAACAGCAGGCCATTGAGTTCTTCGAACACCGGCAGAACCGATTTGCGGGACACCGAGGTCCAGCAGCCGAATACCACGGCAACCTTGTCCTGGGTCAGCAGCTGACGGCCTTTTTCCGCGAACAGCGGCCAGTTCGAAGCCGGGTCAACGACTACTGCTTCGAGCATCTTGCCGTTGACGCCACCCTTGGCGTTGATTTCGTCGATGGTCATCAACGCCATGTCTTTGAGCGAGGTTTCCGAGATCGCCATGGTCCCGGACAACGAGTGCAGGATGCCGACTTTGATGGTTTCGGCGGCTTGAACTGTCCATGTAAGACCCATGGCGGCGATAGACGCGGACAGGGTGAAGGCTTTGATCAGACTGCGACGCTTCATGGGGCTAGCTCCGTTATTGGATTTCGATGGGGCGCACGAGATAACGCATATCTGAAAGCTGTTTTGCAAAGGCTGGGCCAAGGCACGAAATAGCGCGCCAGTGCGGGAAGCTGACGGGTTGGACAGGAAATTTCGCACCAGATCAGGTCTTGTCTGGTGGGGTGGTGCGTCAGGGTGCGCTGATTTGGTGCTTGGGGTGATTTCTGTGGGAAATTCTATGTTGGCCTGCAACGCATATTTCTAGTGGGACCGGCTTTAGCCGGGAAGAGGCCAGTACATCCATAACGTATCTATTGTCTGAAATGCCGCCTTCCCGGCTAAAGCCGGTCCCACGTCGCTAGCCCAAGCTTCGTGCTTTAGCAGAAACCTCCTTGAGCCTCACCTCTTGCGCATCAACCCAATAAAAAACAACCCACCAATCGCTGCCGTTGCAACGCCAATCGGCAAATCTTCCGGGGCGATGAGGGTGCGGGCGGCGACGTCGACCCATACCAGGAAAATGCTGCCCATCAACACGCAAACCGGCAACAACCGGCGATGTTCGGCGCCCACCAGACGCCGGGCGATGTGGGGGATCATCAGCCCGACAAAACCAATGGAGCCGCTGATGGACACCATCACCCCGGTCATCAACGAAGCAATGAGGAACACCTTGACCCGGACGTTGCGGGCATTGAGCCCCAGGGTCACGGCGGTCTGTTCCCCAGCCATCAGCGCATTCAGAGAACGGGCCATGGCCAGCAGCAACACCAGGCCGATCAGCACACTGATTGCCGGGATGCCGAGCAACTCCCAGCGCGCCAGCCCCAGCCCGCCGAGCATCCAGAACATTACCGCCGAACTGGCTCGATGATCGCCCATGAACAGCAGCAGATTGGCCAGCGCCATCATCACGAATGACACGGCAATCCCGCATAACAACAGCCGGTCACTGTCCAGTCGACCCTGGCGGCTGGCGATGGCGAGGACCATCAACATGCTGCACAGCGCGCCAATGAACGCCGCCAACGGCAAGGTCAAAACGCCGATCAGCTCGCCCACATGCAACACCACAATCACCGCACCCAGGGTCGCCCCGGAAGTCACGCCCAGCAAATGCGGATCGGCCAGCGGGTTGCGCGTGGTGGCTTGCAGCACCGCGCCGGTCAACGCCAGCCCCGCGCCCACCAGCGCACCCAGCAACATGCGTGGCACGCGGATCAGCCAGACGATATGTTCCTGACCCGCAGTCCAGGTCTGCGCATCAGGCACGAAGCCAAACACCTTGTGCAGCAAAATCTGCCAGACCACAGAAGCTGGCACCGACGCCGAGCCGAACCCCAGCGACAGCACGCAGGACGCCAGCAAGGCGAAGCCCAGCACCACTAACAGCAAACGGTAGCGGTCGTGGCCCACCAGCGTCGGTGGCAGGTGGAACTTCACTGTTTTTTGCCCGGCAGCGCTTTGCCCTGAAAGCCCGCTGCCAGGGTTTCGATGGCGTCGATATTTTCGATGCCGGGCGTGGCCGCTACATAAGGAATGACGATGAAACGCTTGTTGCGAATCGCATCCACCGATTGCAGGGCCGGGTTGTTGAGCAGGAACTGGATTTTCTGCTCGGCGGTTATTTCGCTGTAGTCGACAATGATGATCATCTGAGGATTGCGCTCGACCACGGTTTCCCAGTTGACCCGTGTCCAGCTGGCGTCGATGTCGTCGAGAATGTTGGTCCCCCCGGCGGCGGTGATCAGTGCCTGAGGCATGGCCAGTCGGCCCGAGGTCATGGCCCGGTCTTCACCGCTGTCGTACAGAAAAACCCGAGGCTTGGTGGCAGGCAGCGTGGCTTGAACCTTCGCCACGCGCTGCTGCATCTGCGCGATCAATTGTTCGGCGCGGTCCTGTACGTTGAAAATCCGCCCCAGATTGCGCAGGTCCGTGTAGGTGTCATCCAGGCTGGCCGCTTCGCGCTTCATGACGAAGGCGCAGGACTCGGTCAGCTCGTAGACCTTGATCCCCAGCGGCGCCAGGGTTTGCGGGGTGAGGTCGCCACCCACGCGCATGCCGTAATCCCAACCGGCGAAGAAGAAGTCGACGTTGGCATTGAGCAGGGTTTCAACCGAGGGGTATTTGGCCGCCAACTCCGGCAAGCCCTCCAGGCTGTTGCGCAACTCGGGAGTGACGGTTTTCCAGCCGCTGATCCCGCTGAAGCCGGCCATGCTCGACTTCAGCCCCAGCGCCAGCATCATTTGGGTCATGTTGATGTCATGGCTGACGGCGCGGGTCGGGGCCTTGTCGAAGGTCACCTGCCGGTTGCAGCTGGTAATGGTGACCGGATAGTGAGTGGTTTCGGCCCAGGCGGAAAAGGAGAGCAGACCTAGGCAGAAAACGGTGATAACTGACTTCATGGGTGAGTGATCCAGGTAATACGTGGGTAACCGGAAACGGGATGGCTATCGACCAGTGCTTCTACGCCGAACACTTGGCGCAGCAGGTCGACGGTGAGGACTTCTGCGGGCGTCCCGCTGGCGACGATTTTTCCGCCGTCCATGACATACAGGCGGTCGCAGAACGCAGCGGCGAGGTTCAAGTCGTGGATGCTCGCTAACGTGCCGATGTTCAGGCGCTTGACCAGCTGCAGCAGTTCGAGCTGATAGCGTGGGTCGAGGTGATTGGTGGGTTCGTCGAGAATCAGCAACTGCGGTTGTTGAGTCAGGGCGCGGGCCAGAATCACCCGCTGTTTCTCCCCGCCCGACAACGTCGCGAAGGCGTGATCCTCGAAACCCTGCATGCCGACGCAGGTCAAGGCATCGCGGATGATCTGCAGATCTTGCTGAGTGTCTCCGTCGAACAGGCCCTTGTGCGGTGTGCGCCCCATGGCCACCACCTCATCGACGGTCAGGCCGAAGGCGTCGGGGAATTCCTGCAACACCACCGCCACACGTTGCGCGCACCAGCGTGGCGGCCGCTGCCAGAGGTTTTCATCGCCCAGCAAAACGTCGCCCTGCAACGGCTGGCTGAACCGATAGGCACAGCGCAACAGGCTGGTCTTGCCACTGCCATTGGGACCGATCAACCCGACAAATTCACCGGGCGCCACATACAGGCTTGCGTCACGCAACTTGAAGTGGTGATGACAGTGGCCCGACTCAATCGGCGACCAGGTGATATCGGTAAGCGTCAGGGACGACATTGAACAGCGCCAGGCAAGCAAACGGGCATTGTACGGATCAGCGTGGCGAGGTGCATGTCGGGTTGCTCATGTTGAGGAACGTTCATCAGATCTGATTCTGTAGGAGCTGCCGAAGGCTGCGAACTGCGGTGTATCTGACAGATTGCTTTCGCAGCCTGCGGCAGCTCCTACAGGGGTTAAGCGGTAGCCGGTTTCACAAACCGCGACAACACCAACCGATCCATCACATACACCACCACCAGCGAAGCCCCCACCAGCGGGAAGGCCACGGCCAGACCGAACATGATGACCATCGCGGCTTTCCATCGCGGCAGATCATGACGCAGCGGCGGCACGCCCAGGCCACCTGCCGGGCGGCGTTTCCACCAGATCACCAGGCCGCTGACCGAACCCAGCAGAATCATCAGGCACACCAGCAGAATCAGCAGCTGATTCAACCAGCCGAAAAACTTGCCTTCGTGCAGCATCACGCCCATTTCAGTGGCTTGGGACACCGCGCTGTAATCGCTCCAGCGCACATCCGCCAGCACCTTGCCGGTGTATTGATCGATATGCAGCGTGGCGTCATTGCGCGGGTCATCGGCGAATACCGAGACGGTGAACACGCCGTCGGCGGTTTTTGGCTGGGTGATACTGTAGCCCGGCTCGATGCCCCGTTCGGTAGCAATATCTACCACCTGTTGCAGGGTGACTCTTGGTGCGGCCGGTCCCGCGTGCATGCTGCCGTGGTTCATGTGCTCGGCGTGTTCGCCGGTTGAAACCGGCATAGGCGTGTTCTCCAGCGCCCAGGGCACGGTTTGCACGCTGCCGGTATTCAGCTCGCCAGCCTGCCGGTCTGATTTGGGCACGTCATTCCACATGGCGGCGGGGAAGGTGTTCCACACCGCTGCATATTGCTTGCCCCACATACCGGTCCAGGTCATGCCGCTAATCAGCATGAACAGCAAAAAAACCGAGCCCCAGAAGCCGGTCACTGCATGCAAATCCCGCCACAGTAGCCGACCCCGTTTCGTGAAACGCGGCCAGAGCACGCCTGCCGGGGACTTGCCTCGCGGCCACCACAGGTAAAGTCCTGAGACGACGAGCATGATGCCCCAGCCCGCCGCCAGCTCCACCAGCCGGTCACCGACGGTGCCAATCATCAACTCGCCATGTACGAGCCGCGCGATAGCTTGCAGATTGAACTTGGCATCCTGCGTACCCAGGATTTCGCCCCGGTACGGGTCAACGAAAACGTTCAGCTCTCGGCCACTTTCGCGCACCACAAATTGCGCGCTGCCCTCTGCGTTCAGCGGCGGAAAGTATTTGCTGACAGCAGCCTGTGGATAACTGCTCAGCACCCGTTGCTGCAATTGTTCGGCGCTGAGTTGATGGTGGCTGGGCGTGACGTGCAGCAGGTCGCTGTACATCAGGTTGTCCAGCTGGGGTTTGAACAGGTAAATAATCCCGGTCAGCGACAGCATGATCATGAACGGGGCGACAAAAAGACCGGCGTAGAAATGCCAGCGCCAGGCGAGGTTATAGAAGGAAACAGGTGGTTTGGACACGGGCAAAGCCCTCCATCAAGCGGCACACGACGCAGCCCGCCGACAGACCGGGTCTGTGGGCGGGGTGCGTAATCAAATTGGATTTATAGCGTGGCGAACAGAGGCGGGGCGCGGCTTCGGGCGTTGGGGAAAATACTGCTGCGGGCGTGACCGGGTTGGGTCAGCGCATTGAAAAGGTCGGCGGGTCTGGCCGCTGCCAGGGCAATGATCGCAACGCTCTGGATCAGCGCCGGGCAACTGAACAGCAGGGTGCAATAGCCGCACTTGGCCCATAAAGCGTGGTCGACGCTGTTATCGCTGGCCGCCGCTGCCTGATGGTGCGCGCTGTGCTCCGAACCCTGTGCAGGCATGTCCATGGACGCAGACGTGGGCATCGCAGACATGGGCATCGATGAAGGCATCGACATGCCGGTGTGATGTTCCATCGGCATCGACTGGGAAATCAGCGGCCCGACGAAAATCAGCAGCATGGCAAACAGGCTCAGCCACGCCCCTCGGTTGCTCCGAGGTTGCGCAGTTGATCGGCTGTTTGTCAGGCGCTTGTGGCTCATTTCAATCTGTTATCAGTGGCTGTGTTTGACGGCGTCAGGCGCTTGTTTCATCACCGGAACCTGCACCGTGACCTCTCCGCCCTTTTCGAAGTGCAGGGTCAGCGGGAAGGTTTGACCGTCGGTGAGTCTGGACTTGTCTTGCAGCTCCAGCAACATCACGTGATAACCCATCGGTGCGAATACCGCATCGCCACCCGCTGCAACCTCGACGCTCGGCACTGGCTGCATCTTCATCAGGCCATTGGCGTGGACATGTTCGTGAAGCTGGGCCAAGCCTGCGATTGGGGTGTCGACGCTCATCAGCGTGTCTGCGGTGCTGCCGTTGTTGTGAATCACGAAGTACGCCGCAACCGTTGGCGCATTGGGCGGCAACTCCATGGACCACGGGCTGGCGATCGTCAGCTCGCCAAGGCGATAGTCCTCGGCGCTGGCGTAACTGGCTGGCAGCAACAGCGCTGTCAGGAGCAGCAAGTGTTTGAACATCGTATCTCTCCAGTTGATGCAACCAAGACCTGTAGGAGCTGCCGAAGGCTGCGAATTCGGTCTGCCATAGGAATGCTTTCGCAGCCTTCGGCAGCTCCTACAGGGCATGCATCTTAACCTTCAACGCCTCAATCAACGCCTGACCGGAATCAAACTCCCGATCAACTTCCGGCAAATCCGGCCGTTTCAATATCAACACCGGCACCTTCAACTCCCGCGCCACTTCAAGCTTGGCCTCGGTGGCATCACCGCCGCTGTTCTTGCTGATCAGCACATCAATGTTGCGCTGTTGAAAAAGCCTGCGCTCGTCTTCCAGCAAAAAAGGCCCTCGTGCGCCGATGACTTCGCAACGCTCGTGGCTTGGCAAATCTCTTAACGTGTTTTCCAATGCGCGCAGGGTCCAGAACTGCTGTTCGGGAATTTCATCCAGATGCTGCAACGGCTCGCGCCCCAGGGTGAACAGCGGTCGTTTGAAGGCCTGGAGGGCCACAATCAGTTCATTCCAGCCGGCTACTTCGCGCCAGTCATCATCGGCACTGGCCTGCCAGGCGGGTCGACGCAGCGCCCAGCAAGGCACCTTGGCCAGTGCTGCTGCGCGGGCGGCGTTGTGGCTGATTTGCGCGGCGTAGGGGTGAGTCGCGTCCACCAATAAATCGATACCTTGCTCGGTGATGAATTGCGCCAGGCCTTGCGCGCCGCCATAGCCGCCGACCCGCACTTCACAGGCCAGATCAGTCGGCACCCGGCCTACGCCCGCCAAACTGTAGATGTGCTGCGGCCCAAGCGTGCGGGCAATCGCCAGCGCATCGGTGACACCGCCGAGCAACAGCAGCCGCTTCACGATGCCACCCCCGCTGTGCCGACAATGCCGCCCTGGCGGTCGATGGCGAAGACTTCCACGCTAACCTGCTCCGGCGCCACGCTGCGCGCGAAGTCCAGCGCGTGCTGGCACACGATATCGCCCAACGGCACGCCCACAGCGGCGCACATCGCCAGTGCCTGCTGGCTGGTATTGGCGTCGCGAATCGCCTGCTGCAGCGCTTCGTCAGCCCCGCCATCCGCTGCCCAAAGTGCGAGCTGTGGCAGGTCGATGCTGGAGTGGCGGCTGTGCAGGTCCATGTGTTTGGCGGCCAACTTGCTGATCTTGCCGAACCCGCCACAGATGCTCAGTTTGGCCACTGGCACCTTGCGCAGATGTTTGAGCACCGCGCCAACGAAGTCGCCCATTTCGATCAGGGCAATGTCCGGCATTTGATAAACCCGGCGCATGGTGTCTTCGCTGGCGTTGCCGGTGCAGGCGGCGATGTGTTGATAGCCATTGGTTTTGGCGACGTCGATGCCTTGGTGAATCGAGGCGATATAAGCCGCGCAGGAAAACGGCCGTACGATGCCGCTGGTGCCGAGAATCGACAGGCCGCCGAGAATGCCCAGACGCGGATTCATGGTCTTCAGGGCCAGGGCCTCGCCGCCTTCGACGCTGACCGTGACTTCAAAACCGCCGCCGTAGCCGGTTTCGTCAGCGAGCTTTTGCAGGTGCTCGATGATCATCATCCGCGGCACCGGGTTGATCGCCGGTTCGCCGACTTTCAGGACCAGCCCTGGTCGGGTGACGGTGCCAACGCCCGCACCGGCAATAAACGTCACTGTGGGGATTTCCAGTAGCCGCACCCGCGTAAACACCAGTGCGCCGTGGGTTACGTCCGGGTCATCGCCAGCGTCTTTTATGGTCCCGGCTTCCGCACCCCCTGAAATCAACCGGCAGAACTCCAGGCGCATCTGCACCTGTTTGCCTTTGGGCAGCACTATTTCCACCGCGTCGTTGACTTCCCCACCCAGCAACAATCTCGCCGCTGCCAGGCAGGTGGCCGTGGCGCAGCTGCCGGTGGTCAGGCCACTGCGCAACGGGGCGGGTTGTTCGGCGGTTTCGTTACGCATCAGGGTTTGACCACGTCCAGCAGGGTGATCGGCAAGGCCTGACGCCATGTGTCGAACTCGCCCAAGGGTTTGGCGTGGGCGATATGGATGCGGGTCAGTTCGCCGCCATGCAGATCACGCCAGGCCATCAACGCGGCTTCGCTTTGCAGGGTCACGGCATTGGCGACCAAGCGTCCACCCGGGCGCAATTGCTGCCAGCACGCCTCCAGCACGCCGGGGCGAGTGACGCCGCCACCGATGAAAATCGCGTCCGGCTGTTCCAGTCCGGTCAAGGCCTGAGGTGCACTGCCGCGCACCAATTGCAGGCCTGGCACGCCCAGGGCATCGCGGTTGAATTCGATCAGTTGCTGACGGCCTTCATCGGCCTCGATCGCCAGGGTTCGGCAAGTGGGGTGAGCGCGCATCCACTCGATGCCGATGGAGCCACAACCGGCGCCGACATCCCACAGCAGCTCGCCCGGCACCGGCGCCAGACGCGCCAGGGTGATGGCGCGCACATCGCGCTTGGTCAGTTGGCCGTCGTGCTCAAACGCCGAGTCAGGCAAGCCAGCCAGCGGCGACAGACGCAGGGCGCTGGCATCGGCTCGGCAATCGATAGCGACCAGATTCAGCGCAGCAATGTCCGGGTTGGCCCATTCGCTGGCCAGCCCGTCCACACGACGCTCGGCGGGACCGCCCAGATGTTCCAGCACGGTCATGGGGCTCGGCCCAAAACCCCGCTCGCGCAACAAACCGGCAATCGCCGCCGGGCTGCTGCCATCGTTGCTCAGGACCAGCAAGCGCACGCCGTGATGAAGTTGCGCATTCAGTGCTGCCAGCGGCCGGGCAACCACCGACAGAGTGACGACCTCTTGCAGTGGCCAGCCCATCCGTGCCGCCGCCAATGAATAGGAGGAGGGCGCAGGCAGGATCAGCATTTCTTCGATTGCGACCACTCGCGTCAGGCTGGCGCCCACACCAAACAGCATCGGATCGCCGCTGGCCAGCACGCAAACCTCAGCACCGCGCTGTTCCACCACCGGATTCAGGGAAAACGGGCTCGGCCAGGCGCGACGTTCTGCTTTGATGCACGGTGGCAGCAAGTCGAGTTGACGCGGCCCGCCGAACACCTGATCGGCACGCAGCAAGGCGTGCCGGGCGTTCTTGCCCAGGCCTTTGTAACCGTCTTCACCGATTCCCACGACTGTCAGCCAGGGCGACATTTGCTTACCTCAATCCAATCTTCCGACAGAGCGGCTTTTCATGCCTGCGGACAAAGCAGGCATAATACCGCGCCATCGGGCACAACGTGTCGCTTCAGCCCTAAATGTCAGACCTAAATGACGGTGATCCATTGACCGAGCAGAAGTCCGCTCGCACGCCAACCGCATCGCTACGCCCCTCGGCCTGTCCGGGGTTGCTGCGTATCGTCCCGGCTTTGGACGGCGGGATCTGCCGGATCAAACTGGCGGGCGGCTCGATCACGGCGCTTCAAGCGCAGGCTGTGGCTCAGGCTGCGCAGCGCTATGCTAAGGGCGTGATCGAAGTTACCAACCGCGCCAATCTGCAGATTCGCGGCATCGGCGATGAGCAGGATGGGCTGATTGATACGTTGTTGGCGGCTGGCCTTGGGCCGAATAACCCCGACAGCGACGACGTGCGCAATCTGATGCTCAGCCCCACGGCAGGTCTGGACCCGCAGATGCTGCTGGATGTGCGACCTTTGGCCGCGCAGATTCTGACCGCGCTGGAGAACAACCCGTGTTTTCACGACTTGTCCCCCAAGTTCGCCTTGTCGCTGGATGGCGGCGAAGGGCTGGTGATGCTCGAACATCCCCACGATCTCTGGCTGTCGGCGATGAACATCGACGGCGAAGTCCTGCTGGGCTTTGGGCTGGCCGGTTGCCCGGCGGATGATGCGCCGCTGGCGGCGGTCCCGGTGGCTAACGGGCTTGAACTGGTGTTGGCGGTGCTGGAGCTGTTTCTCGACATCGCACGCCCGGAGCAGGTGCGCATGCGTCATCTGTTGGCCGAGCAATCGCCTGAGCAGATGTTGCAGCAGTTGCAGATGCGTCTGGGCTTTCCTTTACGTGTTGATCAAAAAGTAACCTGTCAGCGACGTCAGGCGATCAATGCCAATCAGCACATCGGCATTTATCCGCAGCAAGAACCGGGCAAAGTCGCGGTCGGCGGCGTTGCGCCTCTGGGGCGTCTGGATCCGGCGATGCTGACCTCGGTTGCGCAACTGGCCACTGATTTCGGCGATGGCAGCCTGCGCCTTACGCCTTGGCAAAGCCTGCTGCTGCCTAATGTCCCTGCCGAGCACGCCCCGCAAGTTTTGCAGGCGCTGCAAACCGGCGGGCTGCTGTGTTCGGCTGAGCTACCCTTGGCGCAGATCATTGCCTGCACCGGCTCCACCGATTGCGTCAAAGGCCAGGCCGATACCAAGGCGGATGCGCGGCTGTTGGCGGGGCAATTGCAACGCAGCGGTATCAGCCGCGCGGTGCATCTGTCGGCCTGCAAGCGTTCATGCGCGGCGGCGCATCTGGCCTCGGTGACGTTGCTGGCGGTTTCCCCCGGCCATTACGACCTTTATTTTCGCGACGCAGGCCAGCCCGGTTTTGGTGCCCTGCAAGCGCGTGACCTCACTATTGAAGCAGCCGGCGCGTTATTGATCGCCGACTCACGGAGCAACACCCATGATTGATTACATCCGCGATGGTCAGGAGATTTATCGCAACTCCTTCTCGATCATTCGTGCGGAAGCGCGTCTGGACACGATCCCAGCCGACCTGGAAAAACTAGCCGTTCGCGTGATCCACGCCTGCGGCATGGTCGAGGTCATCGAAGACCTGCGCTTCTCGGAAGGTGCAGGTAAGGCCGGGCGTGATGCGTTGGCCGCGGGCGCGCCGATCCTCTGTGACGCGCGCATGGTGTCCGAGGGCATTACCCGCACGCGTCTGCCCGCCAACAACCAGATCATCTGCACGCTGCATGATGAAGGTGTGCGGGAAATGGCTCTGGATCTGGGCAATACCCGTTCTGCTGTGGCGCTGGAACTGTGGCGTCCGCATCTGGAAGGCAGTGTTGTAGTCATCGGCAACGCACCGACGGCGCTCTTCTATCTACTGGAAATGCTCGATGCAGGCGCGCCAAAACCGGCCCTCATCCTCGGCTTCCCGGTGGGCTTCGTCGGCGCTGCCGAATCCAAGGCCATGCTCGCCGCCGACAGCCGTGGCGTGCCGTTCGTGATCATGCAGGGTCGCCGTGGCGGTAGCGCGATGGCGGTGGCCGCGGTCAACGCACTGGCCACGGAGATCGAATGATGCAGGCACGCGGTCGATTGATTGGCCTGGGCGTCGGCCCCGGCGACCCGGAGCTGATTACCGTCAAGGCACTGCGCCTGTTGCGTGAGTCGCCAGTGATTGCCTACTTCGTTGCCAAGGGCAAGAAGGGCAATGCTTTCGGCATCATCGAGGGCCATTTGCAGGACGCCCAGACGCTGATGCCGCTGGTCTATCCGGTGACCACTGAAGCGCTGCCTGCGCCGATGTCCTACGAAAGAGTCATCAGCGATTTCTACGACGAATCCAGCGTCGATGTGGCGGCGCATCTGGATGCCGGGCGCGATGTGGCGGTGATCTGCGAAGGCGACCCGTTCTTCTACGGCTCCTACATGTACCTGCACGACCGCCTCGCTGATAAGTACGAGGCCGAAGTGGTGCCGGGCGTCTGCTCCATGCTGGGCGGCGCTTCAGTACTCGGCGCGCCATTGGTGTATCGCAATCAGAGCCTGTCGGTGCTGTCGGGCGTGCTGTCCCATGATGAACTCAAGCGCAAACTGGCTGATGCCGACGCGGCCGTGATCATGAAGCTGGGGCGCAACTTCCCGAAAGTCCGCCAGGTGCTTGAAGAACTGGGGCTGGCCGAGCGCGCGTTGTACGTTGAGCGCGCCACCATGGCTAACCAGAAAATTGTCCCGCTGGACGAAGTGGTCCCGATGTCGTCGCCGTACTTCTCGCTGATCATTGTTCCGGGCGAAAGGTGGCAAGGCTGATGGCGCATAACATCCCGGCCATTGTGATTCTGGGCAATGGCAGCCTCGCCACAGCGCAACGCATTCAACAGTTGTATCCGGATTCTCTGGTCTACGGCCTGATTGACCGGGTGCAAGGCGCGGATCGCACCTACAGCGAGTTCGGCACCACGCTGCGTCAGTTTTATCAGCAGAACACGCCGATCATTGCCCTGTGTGCTGCGGGCATCGTAATCCGCACCCTCGCGCCGCTGTTGCTGGAAAAAGGCGCAGAGCCTGCGGTGCTGGCCATCGCCGAAGACGGCAGCGCGGTGGTTCCGCTGCTGGGCGGGCTGGGTGGCGTCAACGTCATGGCCCGCGAGATAGCGGCGGGTCTGGGCATTGCCCCTGCGATCACCACCAGCGGCGAACTCCGTTTTGGCACCTGCCTGCTCAACCCACCAACCGGCTATGCATTGGGCGACCTGGAGCTGGGCAAACGCTTTGTTTCCGATTTGCTGTCCGGAGAAAGCGTGCGCATCGAAGGCGCTGCGCCGTGGCTGGATCAGGCGCAACTGCCGGAAGACGAACATGCGCAACTGGCGATTCACGTCAGTTGTGTCGAACGCTCGCCCTCGGTCAACGAATTGCTGATCTACCCGCGCAGTGTGGCGGTTGCGGTGACGAATATTGACGCCGAGTTGAGTGTTAAGGTGCGTGCTGCGCTGCATGGCGCAGGCATCGCCGTGCAGTCACTGGCTTGTCTGCTGGCGGCTGATTCGCAAATGGCCGACCCGTTTCTGCATCAGGCAGCCAGTGAACTGGACGTGCCGTTGCGCTTCGTTGCTCCGGCTTCAGCGTTTGAAATGGCCACCCAGGCGGTGCCGCAACTGCTGCCGCCGATCAACGTCAATGACGGGCTGGCTATCGCCGTCGCGCCGCAGCCGTTGGATGTTCAGCAGATCGGTAAAGCGCGTGGAAGGCTGGCAGTGATTGGTCTTGGCCCCGGCGCTGCTGATCTGATGGTGCCAGCCGTCAAAGCCGAACTGGCTCAGGCCAACGATATATTGGGTTATGAGACTTACGTGCGCATGGCTGGGCCGTTCCGCGCTGATCAGGTCATGCACTGCACCGACAACCGAGAAGAAATGCAGCGCGCACGGCATGCCTTTGAGCTGGCTGCGTCCGGGCGTTCGGTGGTGGTGGTGTCGTCTGGAGACCCAGGTGTATTCGCCATGGCCTCGGCAGTGCTCGAAGCCCTGCATGAGTCCAGCAATGCCGACTGGCATAACGTCGAGCTGGAAATCCTGCCGGGTGTTTCCGCTTCGCTGGCGACCGCCGCTCAGGCTGGTGCCCCGCTGGGGCATGACTTCTGCGTGATGTCCCTGTCGGACAACCTCAAGCCCTGGGATGTCATCGAAAAACGCCTGGACCTGGCTTCGCAAGCCGATCTGGCGCTGGCCTTCTACAACCCGATTTCCCGCTCGCGCCCATGGCAACTGGGCCGCGCTCTGGAAATCGTTCGTCAGCACCGCAGCCCCGAAACCCCAGTGACACTGGGGCGCGACATTGGGCGGCCTGGGCAAACGCTACGCATCATCACCCTGGGCGAACTTACTCCTGACCAAGTGGACATGCGCACCATGGTGTTGATCGGCTCATCGACCACCTGCACCTTCCCCCGAGCAGATGGGCGTCATTGGGTTTACACGCCGCGTTGGTATGGCGACAAAGCGCCAGGCTAACTCTGCTGTCCCGTTCATTGCGCAAGCCGTGAACGGGTAATGGCTGTTTTCATCATTTTTATTTCCGTCTGTCAGTGTAAGATTTTTCCTTAATTAAGGTAGTCGCTGGTTATCAAGTCGTGTTGGTTAATCGTTATTAGCACGCTGACAATTCTGCGTTGTGATAACTGGCGCGCCATATTACTTCTCTTGGTTGTTCCCTGTGCCTTGTGTTTGCTGGCTCTCCGGTGATTTGCAGGTTTTTTAGTGATTGTTTCTCGACGTACCAGAGTCGGTAGGCAGCTTTCTTGTTACTGAGAAATAGGCGTTCGCAGTGCTCTAGACGCAACTGTTGGTGTGCGCTAGTTTTGAGTTGTCCATGAAGGATATGACAAACAAAAAAGGAATTTTATGAAGTACTTGGAACAGTTTGATAGCTTGACTGACAACGCTATGAGTCGCCTGAGCGACCTTGCCCGTCTGGACGACGAGGCTGGGAAAGATACCGCAGCCGTGGTCGAGAATGTTTTGGTGTCCATCGCTGGAGGCATGTCGAGCAGCAATAAAGAAATTGTCTGTGATGCGGTTCAATATGCCATGACCAGAGCGGGGAACTCGCGGAAAAACGTCGAGTGGTATGAGACGTTCATGAACTCGATGAAAACCTGTGGCTTTCCCTCGACCAGTGCCCGTTATGGCGAGTATCAGGCGACCGATACTCGCCTGACCATGGACAAGATCGGGCTGGACATCTTGACTCGTTTGATTGGCTCTGCCGTTTCGGGGCCGCTGAGCGCCAAGCTGTTGCTCGGTTTAGTCGGTAGCGCCTTTGAGAGCCTGAAGGCCCAGGATAAGCCGCTTGAATTGTTCCAGCGTGGAGTCAAACGCTTTAATGACGTGAGTTTTGCGATAGTTTCCGGTGTAGAGACGGCAGACGGAGACGTGCTGCTGGCAATGGCGGTCGTGACAATCAAGGTTCAATTGAGCGTCACGAATGTACTCTTCTGGGATTTCAATACCTCCTCGGTCGCTATTGAGCGGGGCGAAAACGCGACGATATTAAATCATCGTCAATGGCGTCGTGTTGAGAAGTTGGTTGATGAGTACCTGACCAACGAGGCCATTGCCGAGTTTGCAAGTATCAAGTAAGCCCATTCATCAGGGCTGCCGCCTGCGGCAGCCCGTTTTCAAACTGATAAGCGAGGCCGTAATGGATGACGGGATGTGTAACACTTATGTAAGTGCCGGCCATGTGTTGTTTTTTGCAGACGGTGTCAGCCAACAGCGCAAAGACGATGTCATAAACTCCAGTTTGTATATGGAGTTGTCCGCTTCAGATAAATACCAGAAATACGACAATGTTGAAGAGTGGAGTGGCAAGTGCAAGAAGCTTATGACGCTGTTTGGCTGGCTTGGTATTCGGGAAGATAGTCAGCAGTATAGTGATGACAGCCAGGCATCTTTCCAGTTGGATCAGCGGTTACTTGCGCTGCTCGGGTCCACGTTGCCAGCAACCCTGGTTGCGCGCTTCCAGCGGTTTCTGGCTCAACTGCGGGGTGCACCTGGCGATCATGCCGGGCTGGCGTTATTGCGCGAGTACACAGTGGACGCGCGGCCAGATCGGACTCAAGCCTCCCTTGCGCTGCAAATCAGCTTCGTAGGCCCAGGGGCGCTGATTACCACGGTGTTCCTCTCGTCAAAAATGCTCCTGCCGATCAGTGAACCTGGCATGGCCGCGCATTTTGCGGCCGAGCGAACGATTGGCAATCTGGATATCACCGTCGTTTCCATGGAATTCATTGAGCGGCAATATCGGCGGGTCAGAGGGCGCATCGTTGCCGAAGTGGGATCCGCAAGAAACGATCTGCTGATCACTCTGGAGGGAGGTCCGGCAAATGAATAACCCTTCCAATATTTTGCTCGGGGGGACCAACCTCATTTCTTTTTTTGCAGTCCCGGCTGAGGAGAAGGCGGACATTCTGGACTGTCTCGCTTATGCCGAGATTAACGCCAGCGACCGATATAACCGCAAACGACACTGGGCTCAATGGATCGACCGTTACCAGTTGGAGCTTTATAAAAATGGCTTCGAAATCACCGATGCGCTGCCCGGCGAGCGCTTGGTGTTAACCGATCCCAGAGATCTGTATTCGGTTGTCAGTGATGCGCTGGAGACCGGAGAGAATCGAGGATTGGAGCGCCTCGCCAGTTCCTCATTCCTGGAACTGCTGCGCAGTAAGGACGGCAAGGCTTTCTTCCGCAACTGGTTCAGCAGGGAGCGAAGTGAAAACGTCCAGATCATCCCCTGCCGCAGGGATTCTCGTGGGCGAGTAGAGATGCTTTTTTGCGGCCTGGAGATGCTTATCGCCACTACCGAGAGCAGTTGGTTTGAAGGGTCGCGATCAAAGATAGCGGTGACGATTTCGGGCGGAGAGTACCGCTTCAGCTCGGCGACCTACGAGCGGTATCTACAAAAAGTAGAATCGTTTCTGGATAATCACGCCCGAGAAGCGATCCACCCTATTTAAGGTGTGCTTTGCAGCCGCTCAAATCCGCATCACCGCACCAGATATCCCTGCACGCCGGTAAAGATAATCTGAGCAGCCAGGGCGCAGACAAACAAGCCCATCAACCGGCTGACAATCTGCAAGCCCTGGTCACCCAGAATCCGTTCAATGTGGTTAGACAAATACAGCACCACACCCACGGTGAAGCTGGCCAGGGCAATACTGAGAATCGCGGTGAGTTTGTCATCCCAGTGTGGCTGGCTTACGCCCATGACCAATAGCGCGCCGATTGTGCCGGGGCCAACGGTCAGCGGGATGGTCAGCGGGACGATGGTGACATCCTGCTGGACGTTGTCGGTCTGTACCGCTGACTTGCCCTGAGCCATGGCCAGCGCCGAGATGAACAGCACGCTGCCTGCGCCGATACGGAACGCATCGACGGTGATCCCGAACACGCTGAAAATTACTCGACCGAACAGGTAGAGCAGAACACTGGCGACCAGTGTTCCCAGCGCCACCTTCCAGGCCAGGCGGTGTTGCTCTTTACGCGAATGGCCGCGGGTCAGGCTGATGAAGCAGGAAAGAACGAAGAATGGGCTGTAAAGCACCAGCATCTTCAGATAAACGCTGAACAACACGTGGAGCATGGCTTGGCTCGGCGGCAGGTAATAACGTGGGGGAGTCTATCAGGGCACAATCGGTATGGCTGTGAAGGCCACGCTCAATTTTGTTGATAGAGATTGCCGGCCGATGTCAGCGCCCGGATCTTGTCGCGCTGGGCAACCCAATGCTCGACGAGCTCGCGCAGTTGGGAGAGTTCGACCGGTTTGGACATGTGCCCGTCCATACCAGCCTGTCGTGCGCGGTCCTTGTGTTCGGTGAGGATGTGGGCAGTGAGGGCGACGACCGGGGTGCGCACACGCTGATTACCGACTTCCCAGGCTCGTAATTGCTCGGTGGCGGTGAAGCCGTCAAGGATCGGCATCTCGCAGTCCATCAACACCAGATCGTAGCGCTGGGCTTTCATGGCCCTTAGCGCTTCTTCGCCATTGCTGGCGGTATCAGGGTGCAGGTTCAGCTTGCCGAGCATGCCGCGAATGACTTTGGTGGAAATGGTGTTGTCTTCGGCGACCAGAATCCGGAAGTCACCGGGCACGCTGACCGGGTTGCTGGCTATCGGGGTGGGGCTGTGGGCCGATATGCCTTTGTTTAGCTGGGTGAGCTCGTCAGCCAGGGTGGTTTTGAGCGTATAGCCCGCCACGGGTTTGGCCAGAATGCGCTTGATCCCGGCGTTGCGGGCGATGATCTTGCTCGGTGCATTGCTGATCCCGGTGAGCATGATCAGCAGGATGTCGTGGTTGAGACTCGGGTCTTCCTTGATCTTGGCCGCCAACTGCATACCCGTCATGCCTGGCATGTTCTGGTCGAGCAGCACCACGTCAAAGTAATCGCGCAAATGAGCCTTGGTGCGCAACAACGCCAGGGCTTCTTTGCCGGAAGCAACGGCGCTGACATTCAGCCCCCAGGAGCTGCATTGCTGCACCAGCACTTTACGGCAGGTGTCGTTGTCATCGACGACCAGCACTCGAGCGTCCTGTAATGGGCTGTCCAGATCGAGAGGCGGCCGTTCAAGACGACTGGCGTCCAGTGGCAGGCTCAGCCACAGCGTGCTGCCCTGGCTGCCCCCGGTCTGGATGCCGAACTCACCGCCCATCAGCAGGATCAGTTGCCGGGCAATGACCAGCCCCAGATGCCCGCCCAGTTTGCTGGCCGCCATGAAGTTCTTGCTGTGCAATTCTGCCTGTAGCAATGCATCGCGTTCGCTGGTGCTCATGGCTTCGCCGCTGTCCTGCACGGCAATGCGCAGGCGCGGTTTGCCTGCTCTGCTGTCGAGTGCCACCAGCACAAGGATTTCGCCTTCGTCGGTTTTCTTCAGGGCGTTTTCCAGCAGGCTCAGCACTGTCTGTCGCAGGCGTGTCGGGTCGCCACTGATGACACGCGGCACTTGCGGCTGGATGAGACTGATCAGCTCGACATCCTGCTGCTCGGCCTTGGCGCGGAAGATATTCAGGCAGTCCTCGATCAGGGCGCTGAGGTCAAACTGCACATCATCAAGCTCGATCTGTCCGGATTCGAGCTTGGTGATGTCGAGGATTTCGTTGATCAGCGTGAGCAGCTCATTGCCCGCGCTGTGGATGGTCTGCACGTAATCCCGTTGTTTGACTGATAACGGAGTGCCCAGTAGCAGTTCGGTCATGCCCAGCACACCGTTCATGGGAGTGCGGATCTCATGACTGATCTTGGCCAGAAATTCTGCCTTGGCGTTGATTTCTGCCGTGCTCGCGGCTTCGTCCCGGCTGATGCTGAAGTTGTCTTCGGTAAAGCTGCGATGGCGTTCGCTGATGGCGATGCTCATGAGCAGGCCACTGCCGCAGAACACGGCCAGTAAGGTCAGGATCAGCCATTGTGGAGAAATCCAGGTCAGCCACAGCAGGGCTGGCAGGATCACCAGGCAGCCAATGTTGAACGTGATCATTGCTACGACGAACAGACGTGCAGGCCAGTAGCCGCGTTGCCAATGCCATGCCGATGTCAGGAGAATGCTCAGTGTCGACAGGGTCACCAGGGCGAATGTCACCAGGTTCAGTGGCAGGGTGTCGACGAAAAACACCAGCAAACCGCCCAGCGTGATCGTCAGCATGCTGCCCATCAATAGCCTGTTGAGCAGGACATTCTGATGGTGGGCAAAGAAACTATGGGTGTACTTCAGGCCCGTTATCGCCGCCAGTAGCAGCGTCAAATGGGCGCTTGGGGTTTGCGCAATGTGCCAGGTCTTGAGCCATGGTGTGAGCAGGTTCAGCAGCAGTAGCGCACTGAGTGCCAGCAAACCTTCACATGCTGCCAGCCAAAGATTGGTCTGGGAGCGGGTGTGCGCGTAACGAGTCAGGTTCTGCACGATCAGCATTGCCAGTGAACCGAACAGCAAGCCGAACAGAAACGGCTCGCGCTCGTCGGCAGCGCTGAGGATGGCAGATTCCAATGTTATGTTCGGGCGTAGCTGCTGGGTTGAAACCAGCCTCAGGTAGATATCCAGCGGGGTGTCGCGCTGGGGCAGCGGCAGCATGAAGTCGGTGGCCCGCAGGATCTGGCTTTGCGGTGGAACGTCGTTGCCGGTGCGGGAATGATTGACGATGTTTTCACCGTCCAGAACGTACAGGTCAAGACTGGCAAGATCGGGCGCGAAGATGCGCAGCAGTTGTTCGTGATCGTCAGGGAGCATACGGTAATGCAGCCACAGCGCACCGTTGCGGTCGGCGGCGGTTACCTGGTCGAGCCCGGTGGGGCTGAATTCATTCTGATAGCGGGCCGAGCGGACATCGCTCAACTGAAGGCTTGCCTGATTGTCGAGCAATGTTGACCAACCCGCGCTCGGCTCGGCATGGGCCGACAGCACGAAGAGCAGGGCGAGCAACCCGACGGTTAAACTTTTGGCAATCCTGAGCCAGCGCACTTTGAAATCCCTTCGTAGATGAATGCCTTATTACTTTTCAAAACAATGAGTCATTTATCCGAACCCCCAGGCCGGGCAGTGATCAACCGCCCGACCTGACGATAACCGGTCGAAGACTTATTCCTGGTCTTCGCCGCGCTCACGGGCAATGGCGCGGTAGCCAATGTCGTTGCGGTAGAAACAACCTTCCCAATCGATCTTTGCGGCCAGAGCATAGGCGTGTTTTTGCGCATCGCCCACTGTGTCGCCCATGGCGGTTGCGCACAATACGCGACCACCGCTGGTCACCACGTCACCATTATTCAATGCAGTACCGGCGTGGAACACTTTGCCCGGCAGTTGCGCGGCATCGTCCAGGCCTTTGATGGCTGCGCCTTTGGCGTAATCGCCAGGGTAGCCGCCAGCGGCGAGCACGATGCCCAGGCTTGGGCGTGGATCCCATTGAGCTTCGACTTTGTCCAGTGCCTGAGCAAGCGCGGCCTCGACCAGCAGAACCAGGCTCGATTGCAGGCGCAGCATCACCGGTTGGGTTTCCGGATCACCAAAGCGGCAGTTGAACTCGATAACCTTCGGGTTGCCCGCTTTGTCGATCATCAGACCAGCATAGAGGAAGCCGGTGTAAACGTTGCCTTCGTCGGCCATGCCTCGGACAGTCGGCCATATGACCAGGTCCATCACGCGCTGGTGGACTTCAGCGGTGACCACCGGCGCCGGGGAGTAAGCACCCATGCCACCGGTATTCGGGCCGCTGTCGCCGTCGCCGACACGTTTGTGATCCTGGCTGGTGGCCATTGGCAGTACGTTTTTGCCGTCGACCATGACGATGAAGCTGGCTTCTTCGCCATCCAGGAATTCTTCGATTACCACTCGCGAACCGGCTTCGCCAAAAGCATTGCCAGCCAGCATGTCACGGACTGCGTCTTCGGCTTCGCCCAGGGTCATGGCGACGATCACGCCTTTACCGGCTGCCAGGCCGTCGGCCTTGATGACAATCGGAGCACCTTTTTCACGCAGGTAAGCCAGCGCAGGTTCGATTTCGGTGAAGTTCTGGTAATCGGCAGTCGGGATCTTGTGACGGGCCAGAAAGTCTTTGGTGAAGGCTTTGGAGCCTTCCAGCTGAGCGGCGCCAGCGGTTGGGCCGAAGCAATCCAGACCACGGCTGCGGAACAGATCGACGACGCCTGCAACCAGCGGCACTTCCGGGCCAACGATGGTCAGGGACACGTTCTTCTCGGCGAAGTCGGCCAGTTGCTCAAGGGCCAATACGTCGATTGCAACGTTCTCGCACTTGGCTTCGATGGCGGTGCCAGCGTTGCCCGGAGCAACGAAAACTTTCGCGACACGCGGGTCCTGAGCGACTTTCCACGCCAGAGCGTGTTCGCGGCCGCCGCTGCCGATGATTAGTACATTCAAAAAAAGACTCCTTCGGAGAAGCTGCAAGCTGTAAGCGACAAGTAAAAGCGGATCGTGCTGCTCTTAAAAATGTGGCTCACGGCTCTGAATTAATAAGGCTGCAGTGGCAAGCAACAGCGATGAATATATGCTTTTGCTTGCCGCTTGCAGCTAGAAACTTGCCGCTGACACGTTAGTGTCTGAAATGCCGCATCCCGGTAAACACCATGGCGATGCCAGCTTCGTCTGCCGCTGCAATCACTTCGTTGTCGCGCATCGAGCCGCCTGGCTGGATCACCGCAGTGATGCCCACCTTGGCTGCGTTGTCGATGCCGTCGCGGAACGGGAAGAATGCGTCGGAAGCCATGACTGCGCCCTGAACCTGCAAGCCAGCATGCTCGGCCTTGATTGCAGCAATACGAGCGGAGTTGACGCGGCTCATCTGGCCAGCGCCGACGCCGATAGTCTGACGGCCCTTGGCGTAGACGATGGCGTTGGACTTAACGTATTTGGCGACTTTCCAGGCGAAGATCAGGTCGTGAACTTCCTGCTCGCTTGGGGCGCGCTTGGTCACGACTTTGAGGTCGGCGGAGGTGATCATGGCGATGTCACGGCTCTGTACCAGCAAGCCGCCGTTGACGCGCTTGTAGTCCCAGGCTGCTTCGCGTTCCATGGCCCATTGACCGGTGGTCAGCAGACGAACGTTGGCTTTGGTGGCAACCACGGCTTGCGCTTCGGCGCTGACGCTCGGTGCGATGATCACTTCAACGAACTGACGCTCGACGATGGCCTTGGCTGTTTCAGCATCCAGCTCGCGGTTGAAGGCGATGATGCCGCCGAAAGCGGATTCTGTGTCGGTGGCGTAAGCCAGTTCGTAGGCCTGACGGATGCCGCCTTCGTTATCCAGGGCGACTGCAACGCCGCACGGGTTGGCGTGCTTGACGATAACGCAGGCTGGTTTGACGAAGCTTTTCACGCATTCCAGGGCTGCATCGGTATCGGCCACGTTGTTGAAGGACAATTCCTTGCCCTGCAACTGGGTGGCAGTGGCGATGCCGACTTCGGTCGGGTTGGCTTCAACGTAGAACGCCGCGCTCTGATGCGGGTTCTCGCCGTAACGCATTTCCTGAGCCTTGACGAACTGGCTGTTGAAGGTGCGCGGGAATTCGCTGCGGCCTTCAGTGCTCAGGGTTTCGGCCTTCTGGTCGATGCTGCCCAGATAGTTGGCGATCATGCCGTCGTAGGCAGCAGTGTGTTCGAACGCCTTGAGCATCAGGTCGAAGCGCTGGGCGTAAGTCAGACCGCCAGCCTTGAGGCCTTCCAGCACCTGAGCGTAGTCGCTGGCGTTAACCACGATCGCGACATCTTTATGGTTTTTGGCAGCAGAACGGACCATGGTCGGGCCGCCGATATCGATGTTCTCGATAGCGGTCGGCAGGTCGCAACCTGGTTTGGCGACGGTTGCCTGGAACGGATAGAGATTGACCGCCACCAGATCGATTGGCTTGATACCGTGCTCGCTCATGATGTCATCGTCGATGCCGCGACGACCCAGGATTCCACCGTGGATTTTCGGGTGCAGGGTCTTGACCCGGCCGTCCATCATTTCCGCGAAACCTGTGTAGTCGGCGACTTCTACCGCTGCGACGCCATTGTCCTGCAGCAGCTTGAACGTGCCGCCAGTGGACAGGATTTCAACCCCGAGGGCTTCCAGTTCGCGGGCGAATTCAAGGATACCGGTCTTGTCGGAAACACTGATCAAGGCGCGGCGGATCGGCAGGCGGGTAGTCTGGTCGGTCATCTCAATTTCCATCAAAAGCAAAAGGAGTCAATCAGCAAAAAAGGCGACCGCAGCAGCGGGTCGCCTTTTGTGTCTCTGGAATACTTAAAGCAGATCGTACTGCTTGAGTTTCTTGCGCAAGGTGCCGCGATTGAGGCCCAGCAGCTCGGATGCTTTCGTCTGGTTGCCCTTGACGTAGTTCATCACGCATTCGAGCAGTGGTGCTTCGACTTCCGACAACACCAGGTTGTAGACGTCAGTGACGGCAGCACCTTCAAGGTGGGCGAAATAATTGTGCAGCGCCTTCTCGACATTGCCGCGCAGGGTCTGGCCCTCTTCGCTCGGCGTGTTGAGGTGCTGTTTCAAATTGACGTTGTCGCTCACGGGTGTCGTTCCACTCACTAAAGTCTCAGTCATCATCGTCATGCGGCCACCTCTTTTTCTTGCCCTGTTTCCGGGCTTTTGTCGCGTTCGCTGAAGAACTCGCGAACGTTGGCGCATTGTGCTTCTGTATCTTCCAAACGATTGAAGTGGGCGCGGAACTCCCTGGCGCCCGGCAAGGTTGCGAGATACCAGCCAACATGCTTGCGCGCAATTCGCACGCCCAGCACATCGCCGTAGAAAACGTGGAGCGCCGCCAGATGCTCTAGCAGAATGCGTTCCACTTCACTCAATTGCAGCGCCGGAAGTGTTTCGCCGGTGCGAAGGAAGTGTTCTATTTCGCGAAAAATCCACGGGCGCCCTTGAGCGGCCCGACCAATCAACAGCCCGTCGGCACCGGTGGCTTGCAGCACATACCGGGCTTTATGGGGTGAATCAATATCGCCATTGGCAAACACCGGGATCGAAACGGCCTGTTTGATCGCAGCAATCGTGTCGTACTCAGCTTCACCGGTGTACAGATCGGCACGGGTGCGTCCATGGACGGCCAATGCCTGAATACCGGCCTGTTCGGCGATTTTCGCCACGGTCAGGCCGTTCTTGTTATCCCGGTCCCAGCCGGTGCGAATCTTCAGAGTGACCGGCACATCAACCGCAGCAACCACTGCCTGCAGGATCTCGCTCACCAATTGTTCGTCTTTCAGTAGTGCTGAGCCCGCGGCCTTGTTGCAGACTTTCTTGGCCGGGCACCCCATGTTGATGTCGATGATCTGCGCACCCAGTTCGACGTTGGCGCGCGCTGCATCGGCAAGCATTTGCGGGTCCCCACCGGCGATCTGTACCGAGCGTGGCTCGGGATCACCTTCGTGGATCATGCGCAGACGCGATTTGCGGCTGTTCCACAGGCTCATGTCACTGGTGACCATTTCCGAAACCACCAGACCTGCGCCCAGTTGGCGGCAGAGCTGACGAAAGGGCTGGTCGGTGACGCCCGCCATGGGGGCGAGAATCAAGCCGTTCTGCAATGTATACGGACCGATGCGTACCGCCGACATAGGTGTGCCTGTTGTTGGGGCCGAATCGTGGCAGACCGTGTGTAATGCATTTCCTACACGATCCGCTCAGGCCCGATCTGACAGTGCTTGCGCGCCTTTCAGACCGAATCCAGAGTGAGAAAAAGGGTTGGCATGATACCCGCTCTCGATGACTGGATAAAGGCTGAATTGGATAAAATCTGAACAGTTATTGCCTGAGCGAGAACGGTTTGCCAGTTGGCATCGCTGGGACAAGGCCTTACAGGTCGCCGGGTTACTGATCGGTGTCCGATCAGTGGCCGTTTTTACGCCGGGCGGCCAACGCTGGATGTTACTCCGGGGAGCGGAAGCTCAGGCTGTAGTTCACGGCCTTGGCGCCAGGGTCAAGAATGTCCAGCGCGATATGGATCGGCGTCTGGGGGGGCATCTCTTCCTTGCCGGCGATTTCGCCACTCAGGTACTCGCCCGGCTTGAAGCGTCGACTGGCAATGAGCTGGCCACTGGTGTCGGCAAAGCGCAATTCCAGCAGCGGGAAAGGCTGAGAAAAGGCGGCCCGGTTGTAGATGATTGCATCCACCACCAGTGCGCCTTTGAATTCCGGGTGGCTGCGGACTACCAGATTGCTGCTCTTGAGCAGGCTGATGTCAACCTTGGTGGGCACTTTGCAGCCAATTTGCGGGCAGACCATCTGAAACCACGGGCGATACTGATCCTGGCGCGCCAGTTCGTCGAAGTGATACCAGACGTATTGCCCAGCCAGACCGGCGAGGGCCAGCAGCGTCAGTAGCGTCCAGGCCAGTTTGCGACCCCAGCGTGATTTAGGGCGTTGCCATTCCAGTTGCAGCGGATCGTCGGTCAGGTCCAGCAGTGCCTGATCGCGCACGCCCGGTTCGGAACGAGCGCGCCTGGAACGAGGATCAGGTTCCGGCTCGTCGATATCGTCCTGTGGGTCATCAAGGTCGTCGTGATCATCGACGGCAGAGAAACGTCCGGGAGATTCTTTGTGCGGGGCCTTGTGAGGTTCGCTTTGCGGGGCTTTGCGCTGGCTCTGCACCGGCGCCATTGGTTCGTCGTCTTCGATGTCGGCGACAGTTGAGGAGAATGAAGGCTCGGTTCTACCGTCGAGCTCCTCCTGCCGGGTCTCGCGTTCTGTCAGGTCTGGATCCGCTATGACTTCGGCGTTCAGCTCGGGTAGCTGGCTGACATCATCGTTATGCAGGCTGTCGACCCAATCGTCGCCTTCGGTCTGTGCGCTGTCGCGCTGGGCAGTGAAGGAGGGGTGGTTATCCTGATGGTGGTCTCGGGTATTGTCCCGGCCGAAGGTTTCAGGCAGCTGGATTTCCCGCTGTTCAAGGCGGGCCAGCTCCTCGTCGAGGTCCATGCTGTCCAGGTCCAGCGCATTGACTCGCCAGGACTCGGGTGCGTGAAACGGTTCGACGGGTGTTTGTTCGGGCTCTGCTTCTGGTTCCGCTGCAACGTGGACAACCGGCAAGGCAGAGGGCGTTTCGACGACTTCCGGCAGCGGGGCAGGTTGCACCGCCACAAGCTCCGGAGATTGTGACGCCATCGCCTGGTTGCTGCGCTGCTCCAACAGTTGTTTTGCTGCATTGAACACTTGCAGGCAGGCCCCGCAACGGACCACGCCACGGGCCACACTCAACTGGGCGTGGCTGACGCGGAAACTGGTCTGGCAGTGCGGGCACTGGGTGACAAAACTGTCGGTCATGCGGCTATCCGGTTCAGGCAGCGATTAACGGCGACGGCCGGTGATGCGAACCCAACCATCACGGTTGGCGATCGGATCAAGGTCAAAGGTATCAGCGTAGGCTGCCGCGACATCTGCACCCTGTTCGGCAAGAATGCCGGAAAGGGCCAGGCGGCCACCGGGTTTGACCAGCGTTGCCAACTGAGGTGCCAGCGAAACCAGCGGACCGGCAAGAATATTGGCGACCAGTACGTCGGCCTGCTGCTGCGGCATGTCTTCTGGCAGGTACAGTTCGAACAGCTCGGGTGCAATGTTGTTGCGCCCGGCATTGTCGCGGGACGCTTCCAGCGCCTGCACGTCGATATCGGTGCCGACAGCCTGTTTCGCGCCCAGCAACAGGGCAGCAATGGCAAGAATGCCCGAGCCGCAACCGAAGTCCAGCAGGTTGCAGTCTTTCAGGTCCTGACCATCGAGCCATTCCAGGCACAAGGCGGTAGTCGGGTGAGTGCCGGTGCCGAACGCCAGGCCCGGATCGAGCAGCAGATTGACTGCCTCGGGTTCCGGCGCAGCATGCCAGCTTGGCACGATCCACAGGCGTTGGCCGAAACGCATTGGCTGGAAGTTATCCATCCAGCTGCGTTCCCAGTCCTGATCTTCGATAACTTCGCTCATGTGCTCTGGCAGTTCTGCGTCGGTCAGCAGGCGCAGGTGCGCCAGGACCTGATCGGCATCGGTGTCGGCTTCGAACAGGGCCAGCAGGTGCGTGTGCGACCACAGCGGCGTGGTGTTGAGTTCCGGCTCGAAGATCGGCTGATCTTCAGCGTCCATGAACGTGACCGATACGGCGCCGACTTCAAGAAGGGCGTCTTCGTAGGTTTCGGCTTGTTCTGGACTGATGGCGAGACGGACTTGCAGCCAGGGCATGGCGGGTTACCTTCGTGTGAAAAATGATCTGCAATTGCGTGCAGCGGAAAACGCGCAAGTTTACTGTGCTGCGCCACAAACAACAAAGCCGCTTTGAAAGCGGCTTTGTTGTGCTGGAGCAAACGGGCTTATTGATTAGCCAGCTTGTGTTCCAGATAGTGGATGTTGACGCCGCCTTCGCAGAAGCCTTCATCACGGGTCAGATCACGGTGCAGCGGGATGTTGGTCTTGATGCCGTCGACCACGATTTCGTCCAGGGCATTGCGCATGCGGGCCATGGCCTCGTCGCGGGTTGCGCCCCAGGTGATCAGCTTGCCGATCAGCGAGTCGTAGTTGGACGGAACCTTGTAACCGCTGTACAGGTGCGAGTCGACCCGCACGCCGTTGCCGCCTGGCGCGTGGAAGTGCTTGACCAGGCCTGGGCTCGGGATAAAGGTTTTCGGATCTTCAGCGTTGATCCGGCATTCCAGCGAGTGCCCGTGAATGACAACGTCATCCTGAGTAAACGACAGTTTGTTGCCGGCGGCGATGCTGAGCATCTCCTTGACGATGTCGATACCGGTGACCATTTCCGAAACCGGGTGCTCTACCTGGACGCGGGTGTTCATCTCGATGAAGTAGAAACGGCCGTTCTCGTACAGGAACTCGAAAGTACCTGCACCACGGTAGCCGATATCCACACACGCCTTGACGCAGGCTGCGAACACGTCCTTGCGGGCTTGTTTGTCGATGAACGGTGCTGGCGCTTCTTCCAGAACTTTCTGGTGACGGCGTTGCAGCGAGCAGTCACGGTCGCCCAAGTGGATCGCCTGGCCTTGACCGTCGGAAATCACCTGGACTTCCACGTGACGTGGGTTGGTCAGGTATTTTTCCAGATAGACCATCGGGTTGCTGAACCAGGCAGCCGCTTCAGCGCGGGTCTGCTTGGCCGCTTCGATCAGGTCTTCTTCCTTGTGCACAACGCGCATGCCGCGACCACCACCGCCACCGGCGGCCTTGATGATCACCGGGTAGCCGACTTCACGGCCGATGCGCAGCGCGGTTTCTTCGTCTTCCGGCAGTGGGCCGTCAGAACCTGGAACCGTTGGCACGTTGGCGCGCTTCATGGCGTCCTTGGCAGAAACCTTGTCGCCCATCAGGCGGATGGTTTCAGCTTTGGGACCGATGAAGGCGAAGCCGGATTTCTCTACCTGCTCGGCAAAGTCGGCGTTTTCAGCCAGGAAACCGTAGCCAGGGTGAATCGCCGTGGCGCCGGTCAGTTCCGCAGCCGAGATAATGGCCGGAATGTTCAGGTACGACAGGTTGGCTGGCGCCGGACCGATGCAGACGGTTTCGTCCGCCAGGCCCAGATGCATCAGCTCACGGTCTGCCGTGGAATGTACCGCGACGGTCTTGATGCCCAGTTCTTTACAGGCACGCAAGATGCGCAAGGCGATTTCGCCGCGGTTGGCGATCAGGACTTTTTCCAACATCGCAGGCTCTCCCCGGTTCAAACGATGGTGAACAGCGGCTGGTCATACTCAACCGGCTGACCGTTTTCTACCAGGATGGATTCGATCACACCGCTGACTTCAGCTTCGATGTGGTTCATCATTTTCATCGCTTCAACGATGCAGATGGTGTCGCCTTTCTTCACGGTCTGGCCGACTTCGACAAATGCTGGCGAAGTAGGCGCCGGGGTGCGGTAGAAGGTACCGACCATTGGCGATTTGACGACGGTGCCGTTGAGTTTCGGTGCCGCCGGAGCTTCTGCAACGACTGCAACCGGAGCAGCTGCTGGCGCGGCAACTGGAGCTGCCATTGGCGCCGGAGCGTAATACGGTTGTGCTGGAGTCTTGCTGTGACGGCTGATCCGTACGGATTCTTCGCCTTCACGGATTTCCAGTTCGTCGATGCCAGACTCTTCCAGCAGTTCGATCAGTTTCTTGACTTTACGGATATCCATTAATCATCAACTCCCAAGGGTCGGTCAGGGGTAAAAGTTGTTAGCGGTTCGAGCCGTGCTGCGCAGCCATTGGCTGGGCGGTCATGGTTTCGAACTGATGGCCACTTGTTCCATGGCGGCCTCCAGGGCCAGTCGGTAACCGCTGGCGCCAAGGCCGCAGATCACGCCTACAGCAACATCTGAAAAGTAGGAGTGATGGCGGAAAGCTTCGCGTTTGTGCACGTTCGACAGGTGCACTTCGATGAATGGGATGCTCACACCCAGCAGCGCGTCACGTATTGCCACGCTTGTGTGCGTAAAGGCAGCCGGATTGATCAGGATGAAATCCACGCCTTCATCGCGAGCGGCATGGATGCGGTCGATCAATTCGTACTCGGCGTTGCTTTGCAGAAACATCAGATGGTGGCCAGCATCGCGGGCCTGCTGCTCCAGCTTCTGATTGATCTGGGCCAGAATTACAGCGCCATAGATCCCCGGTTCGCGGGTGCCGAGCAGGTTCAGATTGGGGCCGTGCAGTACCAGAAAAGTCGCCATCGGATGTTCCTTGTAATGGTTGCGAGCATCAAAGCCCGGCGACTATGCCGCAAACATCCTTGTACTGTCCAGTTAACTGCAATAGCTGGCACGATTACCGAAGTTCGCGAAAAGTTTGTGACTCATTCGCTAAATTGGGTCATTTACTCTAATCAACCGCTCTATCAGGCCCTTCGCGTCGATTTCGCCGACGATCCGCACATCGGCGCGTTCAATCCCGTTTTTAGCGAAAATCAGCAGCGCGGGTGGGCCGAACAATTTATAGCGGTCCAGTAATGCGCGTTGCTCGGCATTGCTTTCAGTCATATCGAAACGGATCAGGCGGTAGCCTTTGAGCTGGCTGATCACGTTAGGGGCCGGCAGAACCTCATGTTCGATCACTTTGCAACTGATGCACCAATCGGCGTACCAGTCGAGCAGCAACGGCTGGCCCGCGCTCTTCGCCTCGCTCAATACCCGGTCCAGTTCAGCAGGCGTGGTGATGGTCTGCCAGTCAGAGGTGTTGGCCGCGACGCTGCCATTACCGCTAAAGACCGATGTTGCACGCCCCAATGGCCGGGTCGGATCGGTCTGGCCGCTCCAGGCGCCGATCCAGCAGGTCAGAGCATAGACCAGTAAAAACAAACCCAGCAGTTGAGCCAGTCGTTGTCGGGTATTTTTCGCGGTGAGTTCCAGCGTGCCAAGGAATAGCGCAACGCCAGCGGCCAGTAGCCCGGTCAGCAGCAGAGTGATTTGCCCTGGCAGGACGCGACTCAGCAACGCGATCGCCAGCCCCAGCAGCAACACGCCGATGGCGTTCTTGACCGTCACCAGCCATGGGCCGCTTTTTGGCAGCCAGGTCGCGCCGCCGGTTGCGACCAGCAGCAGCGGAGCGCCCATACCCAGGCCCAGCGCGAACAGCTTCAATGCACCACCCAGCGCATCACCGCTGGCACTTATATAAAGAAGCGCGCCGGCCAGCGGCGCCGAAACACAGGGCGAAACCAGCAGGCTGGAAACCACGCCGAGCACCGCTGCACCCCACAGTGAACCGCCTTCGGTCTTGCCCGCGATGCGGTCCAGGCGGGTGCTGATGGCTTGCGGCAGACGCAGTTCGAAAGCCCCGAACATGGCCACGGCGAAAATCACGAAAAACAGCGAAAACGGCACCAGCACCCAGGCTGACTGCAGGCGCGCCTGCAGATTCAGGCCCGCGCCGAACATGCCCATCAGGGCGCCGAGCGCCGCGAAACTGATCGCCATCGGCAGGACATAAGCCAGGGAAAGGCTGAAACCGCGCAGCCCGCCAACCTGACCACGCAGCACGACACCGGACAGGATCGGCAGCATCGGCAATACACAGGGCGTAAAAGTCAGGCCGATACCGGCGAGGAAGAACAGCGCCAGTTCTTTCCAGCTCCAACCGGTGCTGGTGGCTCCGGGCGCAATGGCCACAGCAGACGCAGCGCCGGTGTCGCCAATGCTCAGGCGTTCGGTTTCAGGTGGGTAGCACAGGCCTTTATCGGCGCAGCCTTGATAGGTCACCAGCAGGGTGAAGGGCCGGTTATCGCCGGGCTTACGGGGTAGATCGATGTCGAGAATGCCGTGGTAGACCTCGACATCGCCGAAATACTCGTCGTGTTTCTTTTCGCCGTCCGGTAACTGCGCAGCCCCGAGGCCGATATCGGCAGGCTCGGTGCGGAACGCAAAGCGGTGGCGATAAAGGTAATAGCCTTCAGTGGCGACGAAGCGCAGCTTGATGGATTCCGGTGTGGCATCGATCAGGTTGAGCTGGAAGGCCTGACGGACGGGCAGGAAATCCTTGCTGTTATCCAGCGCCGCACCGCCCAGCGTAGAACTCGGTCGGCTATCCAGCAGGCCAGCGCCAGTGGCGGGCAGGGCAAGAATCAACAGCAACAGGCATAACAAACGGCGCATGGCGGTCTCGTATCTCGAAAGTCCGCGCATGATAGCGGAGTGTTTCGAGGTGGCATAACTGTTGGAGCGAGGCTTGCCCGCGAAAATGATTGCGCGGTGTCTCTGGTAAACCGAGTCGACTGGTTCGCGGGCAAGCCTCGCTCCAACGGTCCTGCGGTTGTGCAATGCTCAGTGCTTCTCCGCAGCACTCGCCAACATCAGCGCACTTTGCGCGGCATCGTTGCTGCAATGCACATGATTGCGTCCCGCATCCTTGGCCCGGTATAGCGCATCGTCAGCACGAGAGGCGAGCATCAGGGCGTCGTCGTTGTCGCTCAGCTCGACCACCCCTGCGCTGAAGGTGCAAAACAGGTCCGCAGGCTGCGCCGGATAATTGATCTCGGCAAAGCGCCGGCGGATTTCATCCAGCACCTTGTGCGCGTTGTGCAGTTCGGTGTCGGGCATCACGATGGCAAATTCTTCACCGCCGTAACGGCCAATGTAATCGGTCTTGCGCAGGCGCTGCTTGAGGAATAGCGCCAGGCTTTTGATCACTCGGTCGCCCATGGGATGGCCGTGGCTGTCGTTCACCTTCTTGAAGTGGTCGATATCCAGCATGGCGAAGCACAGGCTCTGGTTTTCACGCCTTGCGCGGAAGCTGCAGTCTTCCAGCAGTTGCAGGATATGCGTGTGGTTATACAGGCCGGTCAGGCTGTCGCGGACCATGCGCGCCTTGAGGTTGCGTGCCCGAGCTGCGCGGTTGCGCACCGTGGTAATCAAATGGCGCGGCTTGATCGGCTTGGTCAGGAAATCATCGCCGCCTTCGCTCATGGCGTCGAGCTGCTTATCCAGATCGTCTTCGGCCGACAGATAAATAATCGGCACGCTCACATAACGGTCATTGTGCCGAATGACCTTGGCCAGTTCAGTGCCGGTGCAGCCGGGCATGTACATGTCGAGGATGATCAAGTCCGGCTGAAAGTCAGCCAGCTCGGCCATGGCCTGGATCGGGTCCAGCAGGGTACGAGTCACGATGCCAGCGCTGTTGAGCAAGCGCTCGGTGTGAGTGGCCTGGGCGCGGGAATCGTCGATGATCAGCACTTTATAAGGCTCGTACTGCGCCACGCAGGTCAGCACTTCGATTTTTTCCAGCAGGCTTGAAGCTTCCAGCGTGCCCGTCAAAAATTCTTCACCGCCTGCGCGCACCGCTGCCAGCCGGGTGGGCGTGTCGGTTTCGTGGTGGCTGAAAAACAACAACGGAAGTTTCTGCTCCAGCCCTTCCTGCACTTGAGCGGCCAGTTTCAGGCCTTCCCCCGGTCCGCAGAAATCCACATCAATCACAATCGCTGCCGGATGACGCTGGGTCATGGCTGCATTGAAAGTCTCGTAACCCTCCAGTGCCTGGGCGAACAGGCCGAAGAACTCCAGCTGTTTGCTGAGGCGTTCGGCGCGTTCGTAATCCTGCAAGGCTATATAGATAGGCTTGCGCAGTGGCGGCAACGAGGTTTGTTCGAATCGATCGCCATGACGCAGGCCCGTGCGTGACAGCCGCTGCATCAAACGGTTGAGTTCAGTGATCAGGTCACTGCTTAAACGCCCACGATTGGCGTCGACGGCGTCAAGGGAAACACCGATTGCCCGAGCCAGCTCCACGTGCTCGATCTGCTCGAATCGTTCGGCAAAACGCAGCAATCGCTGGTTCGAATCCTTGAACTCGGCCATATCCACAGCCGACCACTCACTTTGCTGCAGCCGTTGCCACGCCTCAAGAATCTGACGCGCCTGATGAATGACTCGCTGAGCAAAGTGATGTTTGAGACGGTCGCGACTAGGGTCTTCTGACTCGTTCATGGCCTGGCTACTTGAAATTTCGCTGAGGACGACTGCTGGCGCTATGCTAGCACCTCTCTTTCTGTAACAAGAGTGCCGTAAGTCAAATAATTGGCAACAATTGGCTGGCTGTCGTTAACAGATATGTCATCGGGTCGTGGTAGGGCCTCTTGGCGTATTGCGCGCGTGATTCTGAGACATGAGTTTTCAGCGTGTGCCGCGCGCTTTCACTGCCTCGCTTTGAAGAGTCACGGTATGGCGGCCAGCTTTTACGCCCTGTATCGACGCCAGAAGTTCTTCACCAATATTGCGCTTGGCGTCGCGTTCGATCAGTTCTTTCTCAGTCCGGGGCATTGATGTCTCGAATTGCTTGGGGGCGTGTCCAGCATATTCGAAGCGTAGCCAGTCGGAGCCAATGGCTGACCTTGTAGGAGGTTTCTGGTTTGTCGTAATCGGTCTGCCAGACATTGATCCTGTAGGAGCCAACTTGTTGGCGAGTTATCTGGATGCGCGCTGCCTGAACCACAGCTTCGCCAACAAGTTGGCTCCTACCAGCCGTGCAGCCCGCGCAACGCCTTCTCAACAAAACCACCCACCCCGCGTACCGGCAAAACGCACCTTGCTGTAAGGTTGCGGTCAGAGCACTGAATCCGTGATTTGAAAGGGACATAGCCATGCTGGATTGGAAGAACCGCGCGGGTAGCGCGAGTGACCGGGTTGATCAACCTGCGGCAGCCAAGCGCCGGGGGTATCTGGGCGGTTTGTTTTACAGCCGTGCGTTGGGTGCGCTGGTGGCGATTTATCTGGTGGTCACCTTGCTGATCGGTTGGTACTGGAGCAGTGAGCCCGCGTTATTCCCGGTCCAGCAGAACGCGCAGGCTGCGGCTCAGCGTGAAGGCAAGCAGATGGTGATTGGCTACACCACCGTCGAAACCCTGAAGACTGTGACCCAGACACTGCTGGACAAGCGCGGCGGTTACCTGTCCAACGACCGTCTGCCGCCAGGCCTGTGGCTGGATAACATCCCTAGCTGGGAATACGGCGTGCTGGTCCAGGTGCGAGACCTGAGCCGTGCGTTGCGTAAAGACTTCGCCCGTTCACAATCCCAGTCGGCTGAAGACGGCGACCTGGCCCGTGCTGAGCCGTTGTTCAACTTCAACAACAACAGCTGGGTGCTGCCTTCGAGCGAATCCCAATACCGTGAAGGTATTTCGGCTCTGAACCGCTATCAGGCGCGGCTTTCTGATCCAGGTCAGAAGAACGCCTTGTTCTACGCCCGTGCTGACAACCTGAATAACTGGCTTGGCGATGTGAATACTCGCCTGGGCTCGCTGTCTCAGCGTCTGTCGGCCAGTGTTGGCCGGGTCAAGCTCAATAGCACCCTGAAAACCGAAGCCATTGTCGACGTGAAGCCGGGCGAAGTGCTGCAGGTTGACGAAGAAATCGTCGAGACGCCATGGCTGCAGATCGACAACGTGTTCTACGAGGCACGTGGTCAGGCGTGGGCGCTTTCGCATTTGCTGCGCGCTATCGAGGTCGACTTCGCCGATGTATTGGCCAAGAAGAACGCTACGGTCAGCGTGCGCCAGATCATTCGTGAGCTGGAGGCTTCCCAAGAGCCGCTGTGGAGCCCGATGGTTCTGAATGGCAGCGCTTTCGGCGTACTGGCAAACCACTCGCTGGTTATGGCCAACTATATTTCCCGTGCTAACGCTGCCGTGATTGACCTTCGTCAATTGCTGTCGCAAGGCTGATTGATGTCGTTCCCTTCAGACGAGGCCGCGCACCGCGCCGCCTCGGACGCCGAACAGATTGCCTGGGTCGACGAGCAGGACAACCTGCTCGGCGCCATTGGCCGGGCCGAGTTGCGTGATCGCGGTCTGATCGGGCGGGGCACTTATATTCTGGTGTTCAACTCCGCTGGTGATTTGTGTGTGCATCGCCGGACCCTGAGCAAAGCTATTTATCCCGGCTATTGGGATGTGGCTGCGGGCGGTATGGTCCAGGCTCACGAAAGCTATGCCGAGTCGGCGGCTCGCGAGCTGGAAGAGGAGCTGGGTGTGAGTGGCGTGGCTTTGCGTGCTCATGAGCAGTTTTTCTTTGACCAGCCCGGCAACCGGGTCTGGTGTGCGGTGTTTTCGGCTGTCTGGGACGGGCCTTTGAGGCTGCAGCCGGAAGAAGTGCTTGAGGCGCGATTCATCCCGGTCGACGAGGTGATGGGCGAAACCGAACACAAGCCTTATTGCCCGGATTCGTTGGCGGCGTTGAAGCGGTATCTGGCTTCCCTGTAGGAGCTGCCGAAGGCTGCGAACCGCGGTGTGTCAGAGGGAATGCTTTCGCAGCCTTCGGCAGCTCCTACAGATACGTCACCCACAGCAAACCCCCACGTCGCAAATCCCGACTAAATTGGCGCACATTGGCCCTTAGCAACCGGGCTTTTTGTCGTTACACTGCGCGACCTTTTCAAGCTGGCCGGGGTTTCCGTCCAGTTGCGCTGCCCCTGCCAGAGTGGGGCTTCGCGTCGGCTGGCTGTCATGCGCAGGTCGACTAATCTTCAGTCCTCAACAAGAGGATTTCCGGTGGCTAAAAAAGCCTCATCCTTCGCCGCTTTGGGTGGCCTGGTGTTTTCCACCGACGCAGGACGGCATTGTCCCGACTGTCGTCAGCCCGTTGATGCCTGCATCTGTAAACAAACACTGATCCCGGAAGGGGATGGCATTGCCCGTGTGCGCCGCGAAAGCAAAGGCCGTGGCGGCAAGACCGTGACCACCATCACTGGCGTGCCCCTGGCTGAAGACGGCCTCAAGGAGCTGGCCAAGGCGCTCAAGCAGCGTTGCGGCACCGGCGGCGCGCTCAAGGACGGGGTCATCGAGATTCAGGGCGACCACGTTGAGCTGCTGCTGGCCGAGCTGGTCAAGCAAGGCTTCAAGGCCAAGAAATCCGGCGGTTGATGTCCGGCGCGAGCAATGCAAACTCTGCGTTGCATCGCCGGTCTATTGCACACAGGCGGCCAGCACCAAACCGTCATTTGCACGCTTTACACTGCGCCCAGCCTGAATTTCGGCTGGCGCCACCCGACTTTTTTATAGGGGACTTCGATGTCCGTACGACGCACACGTAAAGACGATGGCAGCCAATGGACCGTTGCGGACAGCCGCAGCGTTTACGGGATCCGCCATTGGGGCGCCGGTTATTTCGCAATCAACGAAGCCGGTCGCGTTGAAGTTCGCCCCAATGGGCCGAACAGTTCGCCTATCGATCTTTACGAACAGGTCGATGACTTGCGCAAAAGCGGGCTGAGCCTGCCGCTGCTGGTGCGTTTCCCCGATATTCTGCAAGACCGTGTACGTCAGCTGACCGGCGCGTTCGACAGCAACATCGCGCGTCTGGATTACCAGAACGTCTACACCGCGCTGTACCCGATCAAGGTCAACCAGCAGGAAGCGGTGGTCGAGAACATCATCGCCACGCAAAACGTTTCCATCGGTCTGGAAGCCGGCTCCAAGCCTGAGCTGATGGCTGTGCTGGCGCTTGCTCCCAAAGGCGGCACCATCGTCTGCAACGGTTACAAGGACCGTGAATTCATTCGTCTGGCGCTGATGGGCCAGAAGCTGGGTCACAACGTATTCATCGTGATCGAGAAAGAATCCGAAGTTGAGCTGGTCATCGAAGAAGCCGCTGAACTGAAAGTCGCGCCGCAAGTTGGTCTGCGTGTGCGCCTGTCTTCCCTGGCATCGAGCAAGTGGGCTGACACCGGCGGTGAGAAATCCAAGTTCGGTCTGTCTGCTGCGCAATTGCTCTCGGTGGTCGAGCGTTTCCGTAAAGCCGGTCTGGACCAGGGCATTCGCCTGCTGCACTTCCACATGGGCTCGCAGATCGCCAACCTAGCGGACTATCAGCACGGTTTCAAGGAAGCGATCCGCTATTACGGCGAGCTGCGCAACCTGGGCCTGCCGGTGGATCACATCGACGTGGGCGGCGGTCTGGGTGTCGATTACGACGGTACTCACTCGCGCAATGCCAGCTCCATCAACTACGACATGGATGATTACGCCGGTGTCGTGGTGGGGATGCTCAAGGAATTCTGCGACGCGCAGGGTCTGCCGCATCCGCATATTTTCTCGGAAAGCGGTCGCTCGCTGACCGCGCACCACGCCATGCTGGTGGTGCAGGTGACTGACGTCGAGAAGCACAACGACGAAGTGCCGGTGATCGAAGACAAGGAAAGCCTGCCGGAAACCCTGCAATGGCTGATCGACCTGCTCGGCCCCACCGATATCGAGATGGTCACCGAGACCTACTGGCGCGCGACTCACTACAACAGTGACATCGCCGCTCAGTACGCCGACGGCAAAATCACCCTGGCGCAAAAAGCTCTGGGCGAGCAGTGCTACTTCGCGGTGTGCCGCCGTTTGCACAACTCCTTGAAAGCCCGTCAACGCTCCCACCGTCAGGTGCTGGACGAACTCAACGACAAGCTCGCCGACAAGTACATCTGCAACTTCTCGGTATTCCAGAGCCTGCCGGATACCTGGGCGATTGATCAGGTGCTGCCGATCATCCCGCTGCATCGCTTGAACGAAGAGCCGATGCGTCGTGCGGTGCTGCAAGACCTGACCTGCGACTCCGATGGCAAGATCAATCAATACGTGGACGAGCAAAGCATCGAAACCAGCCTGCCGGTCCATGGCTTGAACGAAGGCGAAGACTACTTGCTGGGCGTATTCCTGGTCGGCGCCTATCAGGAAATTCTGGGCGACATGCACAACCTGTTCGGTGATACCGACTCGGTGAACATCTACCAGAACCCGGATGGCAGCGTTTACTCGGCAGGCATCGAGACCCACGACACCATCGAAGACATGCTGCGCTATGTGCATTTGTCGCCGGAAGAACTGATGACCCATTACCGGGACAAGGTCGCCAGCGCCAACATCACCCCGCGCGAGCGCACTTACTTCCTGGACGCATTGCGCCTGGGGCTGACGCGGTCTTCTTACCTGTCGTCTTGATGATCTGATGAGCATCTGTAGGAGCTGCCGAAGGCTGCGAAGCGGGAATACCTGATACATCGCCTTCGCAGCCTTCGGCAGCTCCTACAACTGCATGCACTCCACTTTCCTTTTTTTCTGTAGGCAACTTCCTTTTCTGCGTTTCGCTCTCTACCCGGCAGGCCATCTCGGCCAAAATCCACGGCCGTTTCCCCCGTAGAGACAAACCACATGGCCGGTTCTGCCGCACATCACTTTCGTTTGGACATTGATCCTCTGTTCCAGGATTTACAGGTGCTGTCGTTCACCGGTACGCAGGCTATCAGCGAGCCTTTTGCCCTTGAGCTCGAAGTGCTCATAGATGACCCCTGGCTGGATGTGCCAAGCCTTATGTACAAGGCGGCCTTTCTGAGTTTCAAAGGGCGCGATTGCGGGATTCACGGGCAGGTTCAGGGGGTGATGCGCAGCCACTTCAGGCCGGGCTCCGCGTGCTATCAGCTGACCATCGGGCCTCGGCTGGCGTGTCTGGCTCAGCGCTATACGCCGCGAATATTTCAGTGCATGACCGCCACCCAGATCATTCGCCAGGTGCTGCACGAGCACGGCATTCGTAAACACAGTTATCGTTTCGACCTGAAGGCTGAGCCCCGTCTGCGGGAGTACTGCGCGCAATACCGGGAGACCGACCTGGAACTGGTCCAGCGTTTGTGCGCCGAAGAGGGGATTCACTTCCATTTCCAGCATTCCCGGCAGGGGCATGAGTTGGTGTTTGGCGAAGGCCTGCGTGGCTTTCTCCGGGCACCGGTTGCCAATTTCAAACAAGCTCTGATGCAGCCGGGGGTGGTGCGTTTTTCAACAAGTACCGAGCTTGACGACCAGGTTGATAACTCCCGAACAGGGGGCGAGGGTGAAAGCACGTTGCCATTTGTGGCCGCCGGTTATCTGTTGCCGCTCAAAGGCCATCCCGATGTCGCATTGAATCACCTGTGGCTGGTGACGCGAGTGGTCCATCAGGGCTTTGATCCCCGGCAAATGGAGGCGGCAACCGGGCATGAGCCGCCGATGTACATCAACCACTTCAAGGTCGCGCCCTGGGAGGCGGGTTTCAAGCCCAGGCCTCAAGTGCGCAGGTATCCGGCGTCGCTGCATCGGGCGCAGATTGTCGGTGTCGAAGGTGAGCCGGTCAGCCGTGATGCTGAAGGTCGGGTCAAGGCGCTGTTTGACTGGGTGGGGCAGGGTCACGGGGCCATTCACAACTATTGCTGGTTGCCGGTCAGCACGCAGTTGAGCACCCGCTTGCTGGGCGGCATGAAGGTGATGGTGAGCTTCGAGTCAGGAGATATAGACAGGCCGATGATCATTGGCTGCGTGTGGAGCCCCAACGATCTGATGTCGAGCGGGCCGATTCAGCCGACACGCCCCGAGATGATCCAGGTCCAGCTTGGGCTGGCATCCGTGATGGGCGATGAACCGTGGATGCAGATCGACGATGGCGCGCGTATCACGTGGGAAGAGGGACGGGAAATGTCCTTTCGTGTCGGTGACAGTCAACTGACGATTGATGCCGCAGGTGTGAAACTGAGTAGTCCGAAAGTCTTGTTCGTCGGTGGCAATGCCAATGGTAATGACGAAAACAGCAATTAGTGTCCGGACTGCCCACTGAACCACGCACCGGCTTTGCTCAACCGCCAGGTGACGAACGCCAGTGTCAGGGCGCGCAGTAACATGAAGGTCAGCAACGTCAGCCAAAGGCCGTGGTTGCCCAGGTCATGCAGCATCCAGGCAATCGGCGCGATGAGCAGCATGTTGACCAGCATCGTGTCGCGCATTTCGCGGGCGCGTGTCGCTCCGATGAACAGGCCATCAAGCAGATAGCTCCAGACCGCCAGCAGCGGCAGCGCGGCCAGATACGGCAGGTAGATGAACGCCGTTTGCCGGACGTCGACGATGTCGGTCTGCATGGCGATAAACCAGTGGCCCGCCAACAGGAACAGCAAGGCGAACGCGACGCTGGCAATCAGCGACCAGCCTGCTGCGACGGTCAATGAACGACGCAAGGCATTCCTGTCCCGAGCGCCGATGGCGTGGCCGCAAAGTGCCTCCACTGCATGGGCCAGACCGTCCAGCGCATGGGCTGTTATTAACAGGCCGTTGAGCAGCAGGGCGTTGGCCGCAACGGTTGCATCTCCGAGTCGGGCGCCTTGTACGGTGATCAGAAAAAACACCGATTGCAGCACCAGGCTACGAATGAAAATATCGCGATTGACCGCCAGCAGCGGGCGCCAGTTGTGCCAGAGTTTCAGCGCGGCCCACGCCACGTGGCCCGGCCAGAGGCGCAGGGTTTTGCGGGCCAGGGCCAGGCCGAGCAGGGCGCCGGTCCACTCGGCGATCACTGAAGCGCGGGCCGAGCCCACAACACCCCAGTCGAGCCCAATGACGAACCATAGATTCAAGGCAATGTTGAGCAGGTTGGTGGTCAGCAGAATGATCAGTGGCGCACGGGCGTTCTGGGTGCCGAGAAACCAGCCCACCAGTGCATAACCGGCCAAGGCGGCGGGCAGGCCGAACAGCCGCGTGTGGAAGAACTCTTCTGTGAGCTGCTGCAGGTCTGAAGACGGCTGCATCATGCTCAGCGCCAGATGGCTGAACGGCAGGCCGATCACGCCCAGCAGCACTGCCAGGCCCATGGCCAGCAACAGACCTTGCAGCAGAATCTGGCGCAATGCCGAGCCATCGCTACGGCCAGCCGCCTGGGAAGCAAACCCGGTGGTGCCCATGCGCAGAAAGCCCATGGTCCAGGCCAGAAAGGTATACAGCGTCGAACCCACCGCCACTGCACCGAGTTGATGGGCATGGGGCAGATGACCGATGACGGCACTGTCGACCAGTGCCACCAGCGGTACGGAAATATTGGAAAGGATCATCGGCGCCGCCAATGCCCAGACCCGGTGATGGGTGGGGCGATGACGCCAGTCGTTGAGCAAGGTGGACATGAAGGCTCCCGGGCAAGGCGGGCATTGTAGTCATCGTTCTACAGCCAAGCGCATTTTTCTCTGTAGGAGCTGCCGCAGGCTGCGAAAGCATTCTTTCTGAACTACCGCGATTCGCAGCCTTCGGCAGCTCCTACAGATTGCGTGTCCTTTTCCTACAACAAGCCCTGAGAACAAAGTCTCAAACCGGAGGTCTATTTTGCGCTTCGACATACCCGGTCACGTGGCTGCTATATAGTCACCTCCTCTCACCCGTCGCCAAATGAGTGCCCCATGTTTAACAAAGGATTGTTTCTGGCCTGCGCGCTTGCGCTGCTGAGCGCCTGTGATTCCTCCACTCCCGACAAACCTGCTCCTGCTTCCGCGCCGGTTACGCAGTCTGCAGCGGTGGAATCAGGCAAGCCCAAGCCGGCAGTGGACCTCCCCGAGTTGAGCAAACGCTACGCCGGGCGTGACCTGACCGTGGTCGATGTCTCGGAAATTCAGGTCGACGGGGCGAGCACGTTATCGGTGAGCTTCTCGATCCCACTGGACCCGGAGCAGAAGTTCGCCGAAAAACTGCACTTGGTGGACAGCAAGAATGGCAAGGTCGACGGCGCCTGGGAGCTTTCCGACAATCTGATGGAGCTGCGCCTGCGCCATCTTGAGCCGCAACGCAAACTGGTACTCACAGTTGATGCCGGTCTGCTGGCGGTCAACAAAGTGAAACTCGCCGCAGAGTTCATCAGCCGTCTGGAAACCGCCGACCTCAAAGCCACGGTCGGTTTCGCCAGCCGGGGCAGTTTGTTGCCCACCCGCCTGGCTGAAGGCTTGCCGGTGATCGCGCTGAACGTAGACAAGGTCAACGTCGAATTCTTCCGGATCAAAGCCGATGCTTTGCCGTCGTTCCTCAGCAGCTGGCGGGGGGCGTCGAGCCTTGAATACTACGAGTCCAACGAACTGCTGAGCCGGGCCGAGCTGGTCTACGAAGGCCGCTTTGACCTGAACCCTGCACGCAACACGAGGGAAACCCTGCTGCTGCCGATTGCGGGCATCAAGGCCCTGCAACAACCGGGCGTTTATCTGGCCGTGATGCGGGCATCGGGCAGTTACTCTTATGCCAATCCGGCGACGATCTTCACCTTGAGTGATATCGGCTTGTCGGTGCATCGCTATGCCAATCGTCTGGACGCCTTCACCCAGGCGCTGGAAGGCGGTAAAGCCCTCAGCGGTGTCGAGCTGGAGCTGTACGACAACGAAGGCAAAGTGATCGGTCAGGCCAAGACCGACAATGCCGGCCACGCCCAGCTGCCGTTAACCGCCAAGGCGGCGGTGGTGCTTGCGCACAAGGACGATCAGACCAGCATGCTGCGTCTGGACAGCTCGGCGCTGGACCTGGCCGAATTCGACATCACTGGCCCCAAAGCGCACCCGCTGCAATTCTTCATATTTGGTCCGCGCGACCTGTATCGCCCCGGCGAAACTGTGCTGCTCAACGGCTTGCTGCGCGACAACGATGGCAAGGACGTGAAGCCGCAGCCGATCACCGTTGAAGTGCGTCGACCCGACGAGCAGGTCAGCCGCAAGTTTGTCTGGGAGGCGGACAAGTCTGGCCTCTACCAGTATCAGCTGCAACTGGCCGAAGAGGCGCCGACCGGTCGCTGGCAGCTGGTGTTCGACCTGGGTGACGGCAAACCGCAGCTCTACGAATTTCAGGTCGAAGACTTCCTGCCCGAGCGTCTGGCGCTGGAAATCAAAGGCAGCGACACACCTATTGCCCCGGCCGATAACGCCGTATTCGAAATCTCGGGCCGCTACCTGTACGGCGCGCCAGCGTCAGGCAACAGCCTGTTGAATCTGCTTTATGTACGGCCGCTGCGTGAGGCAGTCGCCAGTCTGCCGGGTTATCAGTTCGGTTCGATCACCGAGCAGGAACTCAAGCAGGACCTGGAATACGATGCCAGCACTCTGGATGAAAAAGGCCTGCTGAGCCTGGACCTGGAAAGCCAGTGGTCCAAGGCCAAATCGCCGCTGCAATTGATTCTGCAAGCCAGCCTGCAAGAGTCCGGTGGCCGGGCGATCACCCGCCGCGTGGTGCAGCCGGTCTGGCCTGCCGAGCAGATGCCAGGCTTGCGGCCGTTGTTTGGCAGCAAGCAGAACGGTGGTGACGAGTATTACGACGAAGCCGACGGCATGCCGCAGACCGATGGCGATGGCCCGGTGGAGTTCGAGGTGCTGATGGCCGACTTCGCGGGCAATAAGCTGGCGGCCGATAACCTGAAGGTCCGGCTGGTGCGCGAGCGTCGCGACTACTACTGGAACTACTCGGACGGTGACGGCTGGAGCTATCACTTCAATGAAAAATTCCTCAACCTCGATGAGTCCACGATCAACATCAAACAGGGCGCGACCGCCAAGGTCAGCTTCCCGGTTGAGTGGGGCCCATACCGCGTCGAAGTCGAAGACCCGAAAACCGGCTTGATCAGCAGCATGCGTTTCTGGGCCGGTTACCGCTGGCAGGACAACGCGGAGGGCGGCGCAGTAAGGCCCGATCAGGTCAAGCTGGCGCTGGACAAGCCTGGCTACAACGAAGGCGACACAGCCAAGGTCACCGTGACGCCGCCATCCGCCGGTAAAGGTTATCTGCTGGTCGAGTCCAGCGAAGGCCCGCTCTGGTGGCAGGAAATCGACGTGCCGGCCGAGGGCAAAACCTTCGATGTGCCGCTGGACAAGAAATGGTCCCGTCATGATTTGTACGTCAGCGCGCTGGTGATTCGTCCTGGCGAGCGCAAGGCCAATGTCACGCCAAAACGTGCGGTGGGCGTGCTGCATCTGCCGCTGGATCGTTCGCCACGCAAACTGGCGCTGACGGTCACTGCCCCGGAAAAAATGCGTCCCAAGCAACCGCTGAAACTCAAGGTCGCCGCGAAAAACGCCGACGGCAGCGTGCCCAAAGAAGTGCATGTGCTGGTTTCGGCAGTCGACGTCGGCATCCTCAATATCACCCGTTACGCCACGCCGGATCCGTTCGCCAGTCTGTTCGGGCGCAAAGAGTACGGTGCTGACCAACTGGATGTTTATGGGCAGCTCATCGAAGCCGGTCGCAATCGTCTGGCGACCCTGGCTTTCGGTGGTGACGCCCTGGCCAAGGGCGGCAAGCGGCCTGACACCTCGGTGACCATCGTGGCGCTGCAAAGCGCACCGGTGACACTGAATGAGCAGGGCGAAGGTGAAGTCAGCGTCGATATCCCGGACTTCAACGGCGAGCTGCGCATCATGGCTCAAGCCTGGACCGGCGAGCGTTACGGCATGGCTGAAGCGAAAACCGTGGTGGCTGCGCCGATCATTGCCGAGCTGTCCGCACCGCGCTTCCTGGCCGGTGGTGACCAGACCACGGTTGCGCTGGACCTGTCGAACCTGTCCGGCGCGGCTCAGAAACTCACCGTGCAAGCCAGTGCCGATGGCCAGTTGAACATGGCCAACGGCGAGCTGAACCAGACCGTGCAACTGGCCCAGGGCCAACGCACCACGTTGCGCATTCCGGTGCGCGCGCTGGGTGGTCTGGGGCAGGGCAAATTCAAGGTTGTGGTGCAGGGGCTGGTATTGCCGGGCGAAAACCTGCCGCCGTTCTCCCGTGAGTGGACCATTGGCGTGCGCCCTGCGTATCCGGCGATCCTCAAACACTACCGCGCGGCCATCAACGACCAGATGTGGAGCCTGCCGGAAGGTGCGCTCGATGCATTTGAACCGGCCGGTCGCGAGGCCATGCTCTCGGTATCGAGCCGACCACCGCTGAACCTTGGCGAGCAGATTCGCGCACTGGAAGCCTACCCTTATGGCTGCCTGGAGCAGACCGCCAGCGGGCTTTATCCGTCGCTGTATGCCGACGCTGACACCCTGAAACGCCTGGGCATCAAGGGCGAAACCGATTTAGTGCGCAAGCGCAAAGTCGAGCTGGGCATCGAGCGCCTGCTGGGCATGCAACGCCACAACGGCAGCTTTGGCCTGTGGAATGCCGATGGCGAAGAGGAATACTGGCTGACGGCCTATGTCACTGACTTCCTGCTGCGCGCCCGTGACCAGGGTTTCGCCGTACCGCCGGACGCTTTGAAGAAAGCCAACGAGCGTCTGCTGCGTTACCTGCAGGAGCGCAATCTGATTGAGGTCAGCTACAGCCAGAACGCCGAACACACTCGCTTTGCGGTCCAGGCTTACGCGGGGCTGGTATTGGCTCGCAGTCAGCAGGCGCCACTGGGCGCGTTGCGCAGCCTGTTCGATCGCCGGACCGATGCGCGTTCTGGCTTGCCATTGGTGCAGCTGTCGGTGGCGCTGGAAAAAATGGGCGACAAGCCCCGCGCCGATCAGGCCATGCAGGCCGGGTTGGCGGCCAGTCGCAAAGGCAGCGAATGGCTGGCCGATTACGGCAGCCCGCTGCGCGATCAGGCCTTGATCCTGTCACTGCTGGAAGAGAACAACCTGGCGGCAGACAAACGCGATCAGCGTCTGTTTGCTCTGGCGGATGAGGTCGCGGCCAACCGTTATCTGTCCACTCAGGAGCGCAACGCGTTGTTCCTGGCGGGCCGTGGCCTGCTGAGCAAACCGGAAAGCAAATGGGCGGCAACCCTAAGCAGCGGCTCGCAAACCCGCGATATCAGCAACGAGCAGCCGGGCATCAAGCTCGACGGCCCGCTGCTTGCATCGCCCATGACGGTGCAGAATCAGGGCAGCGCGACGCTGTATCAGCAACTGACGATCTCGGGTTATCCGACCCAGCCGCCCGCCGCTGGGGGCGAAAACCTCAGCATCCGTCGCGAGTACCTGAGCCTGGATGGCGAACCGGCACAGATCGGTGCGCTGAAAAGCGGCCAATTGCTGCTGGTGCATATCGAAGTAAAAGCTCAGCAACGGGTGCCGGATGCATTGGTCGTGGACCTGTTGCCTGCGGGGCTGGAGTTGGAGAACCAGAACCTGGCTCAGAGCGCTGCGAGCCTGGAAGATGCCAGCGATTCAGTCAAACAGTGGCGCGAGTCCATGGAGAACGCGGGCATCAAGCATCAGGAATATCGCGGTGATCGTTACGTGGCAGCGCTGGACCTGAACGGCTACAACACGGTGCACCTGTTGTATCTGGCCCGCGCCGTGACGCCAGGTATCTACCGCGTACCGCCGCCGCAAGTGGAGTCGATGTATCGCCCGAACTGGCAGGCCCTGGGTGAAGCGGCTGCGCAGATGGTGGTGAAGGGTAAGTAACGACAATTTCCTGTAGGAGTTGCCGAAGGCTGCGAAAGCGGTACGTCAGGCAAATCGCTTTCGCAGCCTTCGGCAGCTCCTACAGGTAAATCACATCAATGAATAATCCAGCTCAACAGCCACAAGCCCAGAATCAGCCAGATGATGCCCATGATGATCGAGGCACGCATGAAGGCGCGGATAGCTGAGTACAAAAACAGCAGCCCGACGATCAGCGCTGCGATGCTGATCAGCGAGGTGTCCATGCCCAGTGTGCGAGACAGACCCTCAACGAAGTTACCGCCAGCATGCGCGAAGATATTGAACAACCAATCCAGGCTGTCGACGATGAACCGAATCACCGCGCCTAGCGCCTGGCCCAACCATTCAAAAAAGCTTTCTACCTGCATATGTGCGTCCTGATTAGGGTCATGAAAAAAGGCGACTGTTCGCTTTGGCTATCGGTTGTTGCGGGGAGTTCCCTGGAGTGTAAAGGCGTTTTGCCTTGAGACCGGGAATATTGTCGCGATTGAGTCGACGCAGATTTTCTGTAGGAGCTGCCGAAGGCTGCGAAAGCGGTGCGTCAGATAAACCGATTCGCAGCCTTCGGCAGCTCCTACAGGGGATGCTCCGCGTTGGCCGCTGGCTTGTCGCCGGTTTGCTTTTGCTCATCACCCTTCTCTGGCTCGCCGACCGCATATGGCCGCTGCCATTGCCCAAGGACGATCTTGCCCGCGTGGTTCTGGCCGAGGATGGCACGCCGTTGTGGCGGTTTGCCGATGCCAATGGGGTGTGGCGCTATCCGGTGTCCAGTGCTCAGGTCTCGCCTTACTACATCGAGGCGCTGCTGACCTACGAAGACCGCTGGTTCTACAGCCACCCCGGCGTAAACCCTCTGGCGCTGGTGCGTGCGACCTGGCAGAACCTTAGTGGTGCGCGAGTGGTTTCCGGTGGCAGCACGCTGTCGATGCAAGTGGCGCGGCTGCTCGATCCGCATTCACGGACGTTGCATGGCAAAGTCCGACAGCTGTGGCGGACGATGCAGCTGGAATGGCATTTATCCAAGGATGAAATCCTCGCCATTTACCTCAACCGTGCGCCGTTTGGCGGGACGTTGCAGGGTGTGGCGGCAGCGAGTTGGGCGTACCTGGGCAAGTCGCCCCAGCAACTGACCCGCGCTGAAGCCGCATTGCTTGCGGTGCTGCCCCAGGCGCCGAGCCGCTTGCGTCCTGATCGTCATCCGCAACGCGCACAAGCGGCGCGAGACAAGGTGCTCAGGCGTCTGGCCGAGTTTCAGGTCTGGCCGCAGGTCGCCGTCAATGAAGCCCTTGAAGAGCCGCTATTGCTGGCGCCACGTCAGGAGCCAAGCCTTGCGCCGTTGCTGGCGCGCCGCCTGAACCGGCCTGACAGCCCACCGTTGATTCGCACCACAATCGATGCCGGTTTGCAGCGACGCCTTGAAGACCTGTTGCTGGGGTGGCGGGCACGCTTGCCGGAGCGCACCTCGGCGGCGATTCTGGTGGTCGAAGCGCAAAACATGGCGGTGCGCGCCTATGTCGGCTCGGTGGACATCAACGACCCCAAGCGCTTCGGCCATGTGGACATGATCAACGCGCTGCGTTCACCGGGCTCGACCCTCAAGCCGTTTCTGTATGGGCTGTCGATAGATGCCGGGCTGATCCATTCCGAGTCCCTGATGCAGGATGTGCCGCGTCGTTATGGTGACTATCGGCCGGGTAATTTTGCAGCGGGTTTCAGCGGCGCAGTGGCGGCCAGCTCGGCGTTGTCGATGTCCCTCAATCTGCCCGCCGTGCAGCTGCTGGAAGCCTACGGGCCGAAACGCTTTGCTGGTGAACTGCGCAACGGCGGCGTGCCGCTGACCTTGCCGCCGCTGGCCGAACCCAATCTGGCGATGATTCTGGGCGGCGTCGGTAGCCGTCTGGATGATCTGGTGGGCGGTTACAGCGCGTTCGCTCGTGGCGGACGCAGCGCTGACATTCGCTTGCAACCGGATGCACCATTGCGCAACCGGCAAATGATGTCGCCCGGTGCAGCGTGGATTATTCGCAAGATCCTCAGCGGCCAGTCCCGGCCCGATCTCGATCCTCATGCCGAGCTGGTGCAGCGGCCGCAACTGGCCTGGAAAACCGGCACCAGTTATGGCTTTCGCGATGCCTGGGCAATTGGTGTCGGGCCGCGCTTTCTGGTGGGCGTCTGGATTGGCCGCCCGGATGGCACACCGGTGCCAGGCCAGTTCGGGCTAGCGTCGGCTGCGCCCCTGATGCTGCAGGTCCATGATGTGTTGGCAAACCGCGACAGTCAGCGGGGCATTGCTGCGCCGATCCAGGCGGTGCCCGCCAACGTCGGGGTAGCGGCTATCTGCTGGCCCCTGGGGCAGCCGATGAACAAGAGCGATCCCAACTGCCGTCGACAGCGTTTCGCCTGGACCCTCGATGGCACCACGCCGCCTACCTTGCAGGCTCTCGATCAGCCGTTGGGTTTGGGTTTGCAGGAAAAAATCTGGGTCAATGCTCAAGGCTTGCGAGTCGACTCCAGCTGTCCGGGGGCGCAGGCTCGGGATATCGCTCTGTGGCCTGCACCCCTGGAGCCGTGGCTGCTGCGAAGCGAACGCCGTGAAGCGCGCTTGCCGGCGATTGACCCTGATTGCCCGCCTAAAGGCTTGAACCTCGCGACGCCGTTATCGATTGTGGGCGTGCGTGAAGGCGATCACCTGCGTTTGCCGGCGGGCAGCCGTCAGGCGTTGCGTTTGAAGCTTTCGGCACTGGGCGGCAGTGGTCGGCGCTGGTGGTTCATCGACGGTGTTCCCATGGCCGATACCCAGAGTCAGGAAAGCTTCAACCCGACCCTGAGCCGATTGGGCCGCGTCGAGCTGAGCGTGCTCGATGAAAGCGGCCAGACCGCGCGGGTGGTTTTTGAGGTGGTGGATTGAGCGTTCATCCCAAAGACATTGATGGTGTTTTAAACCTCGTATCTTGTGACTACCTCAGACCCCGTAGGAGCGCGCTTGCCCGCGATTCGGTCTTTCTGCCGACATATCTATCGACTGGCCTGACGCCATCGTCCGGATGCGGCCCAGACCAAGCGCGCTCCTACAGAAATCGGGTTCATACAAAATGCATTGATGGCGTTTAATACCTCGTAACTTACGACTATATACTTTGGTTTAGTCAGTATTAAAAATATTCAAGTAACTGATTTATAAGGTTTTAAATTAATAGCCATTACCCCTTATCCATCCGGTTAATACCAAGTTGTAAGTTGTTCGCACGGCTAATAAGGATTGTTATTGAGCCATGGACAGGGTTGTCCCCCGGCAACAACGGGGAGCCTGAAAAACAACAGATGGTGGACGGATTCGCTATGAAAACTCAATCTCAGTCGTTGTTGAGAGCTGGTGCTGTATTGACCCTTATTCTCGCTGTCGGATTAGGTGGTTGCAGCAGTGGCGGTGGTGGCTCCAAGAGCCATGTAGACAGCTCATCGGCAACAGCTGGGACGGAGGGGACGACTGGCGAAACGGGTGGCACTACTGGCGAAGGCACCGCTGGAACAGGCGGCGGTACCGGTGGTGGCACTGGCGGTGGAACTGGCGGCACTATCGGTGACGGCACTGCCGGGACAGGCGATGGAACCGGTGCAGGTACAGGTGGCGGAACCGGTGGCGGCACAGGCGGCGGCACGGGTGGCGGCACCGGCGGTACTGACGTGGGCGGCACCGACGGCACCGACGGCGGCACTACACCGGTTGCGGTCCGCCGTTTTGCAGTGAGCCGCACCAGCGCTGCCAGCGGCAATATGCTCAGCAGTCTGGGTGATGCAGTGATCGGGGTGGGTGACGTGGTGGCGATGATCCCTATTGCCGGTAACGCCGACCTCACCGAGGGCACCGGTGGCCTGATTTCTTCCCTGGGTGTTGCGACCAACAGCGTTGGCACCGGCCTGACGGATGGCCTGGGGACGTTGGGCACTGACAGCAATGCGGTGGGCGTGACGCTTTCCAGTGTTGGCGAAGCAACAGGTGACCTGGGTACTGGTGTTTCTTCGCTGGGCCGTGGTGTGTCGAGGTTCGCCGCGTCATCGCAAATCGAACAGGTTCCGCTGGTAGGCACGGTAGTCGGCAAGGTAGGTGATGTGGTGGATGGCGTCGGCCAGAAGGTCACCATGCTCGGCGACACCTTGAGTGCAGCCACCACCAGTGGGCCTTTGGGTGCAGCCACCAATGCGTTGGGCGACAGGCTGGTGCCGGTGGTTGCGATGCTTGAATCCACCACGACTAAAGTGGGTAGCGCGACTGGCCTGGATACCCCGGTCAATGGCTTGCTGCAAGGTGTCAAAGGCGCACTTAACGGCGTCGGTGGCAGCCTGGCCGGGGCTGAAGGCAACACCAGCATGCTGGCCGCAGGGCTGGGTGGCACGGTCTCCGGGTTGGGTGATGTGTCTGGTGCGGCCAGCGGCTTGTTGTCCAGCACTCCAGTCTCGGGTGGCGGTACAGGTTCGGGCTCGGTAGGCACAGGCGTAGGAGGTCTGCTCGGTGGGATCACCGGCAATCTGGGCGGTAGCACCGGTGGTGGCGTGAACTTCCCTGGCCTCGGCGGCGCGGGTCTGGTGGAAAGTGTTGGCGGGGTGGTTGCCGGTGTCGGCAACGGCCTGAATCTGGGCAGCAGCAATGGTCTGCTCAGCGCAACAGGTGTAAGCGGCGGTGCAGTGGGTGCCACTGTCGCTTCACTGGGTACGGTGTTGGGTGGCAGTGGTATCGCCAACAGCGCCGTCGCAGCTCCGGTAGCAGCCTTGACCAGCAACATCAGTGCGGCAGTCACTCCAGTGGTATCGGGTGTGGCGAGCATCACGCAACAGGTCGGCGGCGCTACCGGGCTCGGTGCCCCGGTCAACGGCCTGGTGGCTCAGGTCGGCAGTGCAGTCAGCAGTCTGGGTAATAACGTGGCAGCAGTCAGCAACAATCCTGTAGGTACCGCGCTTGGCACAACCGTTAGCAGTCTGGGATCAACCGTGGCGCAAGTCGGCGGCCTGGTTAACGGTGGTGCAACTGGCACAGGCGGAACGACAGGCGTAGTGGGTGGTTTGCTCGGTGGTGTAACAGGCGGTCTAGGCGGTGGTCTGAGTGGAGGTTTGCTGAGTTCCCAGAAGTAAGTAGTGCATGGGTAGCGACTTTTCAAACAGCGCCTACGCTTGTTCAGACAGGGGAGTCGACATGATCCCCTGTCTTTTTTTATAGGCAAATACCGCTGCAGTTCTGGCCATGGAGTGTCCTTATGCGTGCCTGTTTTCCCGCCGTAGTGCTGGGTCTGTCCATGACGTCCTGTCTGGTTCATGCCGAGACCTTTCCCGCCTTTCTCAATAGCAATGATGCCCAACGTAACTTGCCGGTTCCCAACCTCCCCGCTGATGCCTATCGGCCGGTGACGCCCTCCGTGCAACTGCCCACGCCCGGCGCCCCCGATGCCACGCCGCTGATGATGAATACCAAGGTGGCGGTGCGCAAAATCCGTATCGAAGGCGGGAGCGTCTACCCGCTGGAAGAACTCGGCGCAGCCTATCAGCCGCTGCTGAATCGCGAAGCGACCCTGGCCGAATTGATCGAGGCAACACGCGGCATCACCCAGCGTTATCAGGCCGATGGCTATCTGTTGTCGTACGCGTTTTTGCCGCCCCAGGATTTTGATCAAGGCCTGGTGCGGGTGGTGTTGGTCGAAGGTTATATCCGCGACTATCAGCTGGAGGGCGATGTGGGTCGGGTCTCGGCCTACCTTCAAGAACTGGTGGACAAGATTCGTCAGGAGCGGCCGCTGACCCGCAAGACGTTTGAACGCTACACCGCTTTGATGAGCCGCGTGCCCGGCCTGACATTGCAGGCCAAGGCACCGCCACCGGGTACCACCGATGGCGCGACCACACTGATCGCGTCCGCCACCCGCAAACCCTTCACCAGCAGCCTGAGCCTCACCGAAGACAACCGCAAGGGCACCCAGGCGCTACTCGGCGTCAGCAGCAATGCCCAGACCGCCATGGCCGAGCAGTTGACCTTGAGTGGCCTGTTCCCGCCCGGCGATGACAAAGAGCATTACTACCGCCTGGATTACAGCCAGTACCTGAATACCGAAGGCACCCAGCTCAATGTGTGGGGGGCTCGCTACCGCAGTGATCCGAGGACAAGGCTCAATCTGGAAAACGGCATTCAGCTCAAGCAGCATCGCGAGAACGATCGGCTTTCCGTGGGCTTCAGCCATCCGTTTATAGCCGCGCAGGATGAGTGGCTCAGCGCTGGGGCGCGGCTGTATGCGGTCAATGATAAAACCCGTTATCAGGTGATCGGTTTTCCGCTGAGCATTGAAAACCAGACCGATATTCGCGCGCTGGCTTTTGAAGGCGACTGGCGCAAATCCACGGCGAGCCAATTGCGTATTTTGAGTGGCGGTTTGTATCAGGGCATCGATGGCCTGGGTGCGAAAACCGATGATCAGTTGTATGACCTGGATTTCTTTCGGGCGCGTCTTTCCGGGGTGCAGAGCGACAAGTTTTTCGAACGCTGGCAGGGCGTGTTATCCGGCGCGTTGTATTGGAGTGACGACAGCTTGCCTGACAGCGAGCGTGCCCAGTTTGGCGGGCAGAACTTCGCCCGTGGTTATCCGAACGATCAGGCATCGGGCGATAAAGGCTGGGGCGTGGCCTATGAGGTCAACTACAGTTTCAACCGTGACGGCAACTGGGTGAAAGTGCTGCAACCCTATGTGGTGCTGGATGCGGCGCGCACCTGGTTCAATGAATTGCCGGTCAAGGATTCCAAACTCTCGTCGTTCGCCACGGGTTTGCGTTTTGGTGATGCGCGTTATTACAACATCGCCTTGGAAGCCGCCAAACCCATGTCGGATAAAGGCCTGGACAGCCTTAACCGCAAACCGCGGTATACGTTGAGTTTTAGTTATCAGTTGTGAGTTGGATTGCATCAGAACGGCATGCTGTAGGAGTGAGCTTGCTCGCGATCCAGTGCGAAGCGCTGGCAGGGGATTTGAATCGAAACCCGGTTGAAGGCCGTTCCGGCCTTATCGCGAGCAAGCTCACTCCTACAGGTACAGGTATTTGTTGTATGTCACCGCCCGGTCGAATAAACCTGCGGCATCGGGAAGAGGGTGTTGAGGGTTTCCAGCAGGCGGACGTGGTAGATCGGTTTGCGGAACAGATCCAGCACTTGCAGGCGCAAAAGATCGGTGACGTCATCCATGTCGGCATGGCCTGAGGTGACGATCACTGGCAGGTGCTGGCGTGAGGTGTGTTCACGCAGCAATTTAATCAGGGATAGGCCGCTTTGTTCGGGCATGCGCAGGTCGGTAATCACCAGCGCAATGTCCGGATGTTTGGTCAGCAACTCTAGAGCGAGTTTGACCGAGGACGCCGTGAAACAGCAAAAGCCTTCGCCTTCCAGCAATTCAGCCAGCTCTTCGTTGGCGTCCTCTTCATCATCCACTAACAACAGTTGCTGGCGGGTAGGCCTGACCATCGTAGATTTCCATGGTTGAGAATGACCACGCTCTCATTGATCAGCTGCCTGAAGGTGTTGTCGTGTTGGTACCTCCGAGAGCCGTTACGATTGACTCAAACTTGGTCTTAATAGCGTTCCCCACTGGAGTGACCATGGTGAACAGCACCAGTGCAACCATGGCGACGACGATTGCGTATTCGATCGCCGACGCACCGTCTTTGTTTTTAATCAGGCGTTTGGCGCCTGCATTGATTTTGGTTAGGAACATCTGACTTCTCCTTGCGTCCTGTGACGCGGGTAATACGGTCGTGCATGAACAATCCATCGCCCTGACAGCATTGCGCCGCTTACCAAAAGCCACAACAGTATCTAAGTATTAACCGCAAAGTTATATATCGGTTTCTCCACGCCTGCCGACATTATCCCTGCATGAAATTATCGTAGGACGATGGCGCTTTTCGAGACCTGCGCTACCTTCAATAACGTGTCGATTGATGTTCATAACTACCTGATTGCGAAGTTTTCTTTTGGTTTGGAGTTGTAGCGCAAATGGTGAAGTGGGGGCGTTTATGAGCAGTCGTCTAACCATGATTCTGGCTGTCTTGTTTTTACTCGGCGCGCTGGTCGCTGGCTATTGGGGATTGGCGGTCACTCGTCAGCCTGCGCCATTACCTGCGCCCGTTCAGGCACCGGTTGTACAAGCGCCGCTTGCCCCCGCCATTGCGCCAACTGTTGAAGACCCAACCCGCCAACCGGTGGTGATCGTCCTGCGGGACGTGCCGCCGTACGTTGCCCTCAAGGCCGAAGACCTCTTAGTTGAACGCCTGAAAGTCGCACCCGCCGACAGCTTCAGTTCCATTGACGCGGTCGTGGGCCGCAGCAGTTGGCAGACCTTGCGCGCTGGCAGTTGGCTCAGCCAAAGCAGCTTTGAATCCGGTGGCGCGCTGGCGCGGATGATTCGTCCCAATGAGCGCGCGCTGGCCCTGATGGTCGATGAAGTGATCGGCGCGGGCGGACAGATCAGCCCCGGGGATTACGTTGACGTTCTGCTGTACCTGCCTCAGGACGGCTCGAATGCTGACCGTTCCAGCCAGACCGCAGTACCGGCATTACGGGTGCTGAGCGTCGGCGACATGCTGGGCCCGACCCTGGACGGCAAATCCGCGCAGAGCCTGACTGCCGAACAGCGTCTGGCACAGGAACAGCGACGCGCCACAGCCCGCACTGTTGTAGTGGCCGTGCCGCAAGTTCTGTTAAGCCGATTGATGCTCGCCACCCAGAGCGGGGTGTTGCGTCTGGCAGTGCGCAGTGCCGAGGAAAAGAATCTTGAGCAGTACTGGGCCAGTGAAGGCACCAGCAATGGCGAGGCTATCGCGGTGCGTCTGGACACTGCCCGGCGCGATCTTCAGCAGTTTTCCCAATTGAGCCTCGGTGCTCCGGTGCGTTCGCCAACTGGCACCCAGGCACCTCGCGGCCCGCGTCCGGTTGAAGTCATTCGCGGAGCTCAGGTTGCACAGCAGCCCACGCAGCAGACTTCGCAACAAACCCCGTGATTTTGAGCAAGGATGCAGTGCATGAGCAGTGGTTACGTGCCGATTCTGAAACCTGTTTTCTGGGCGCTTGTGCTGACAATAGGCGGTATCGAGTTTGCCTCGGCCGCCGCTAACAATTGCGCGGCGCTGGCGGCGTTGCCTGGGGTGCTGGAAGTCGATCAAGGCTTGCAGCAGGACATTCGCTCATCGGTGGCAATTACTCGGGTGGCTATAGGCGATCCAAAAATCGCCGACGTGCTTGTCAACGGTAATGACGGCTTGCTGCTAACCGGCGTCGGGCCTGGCACCACCAGCCTGATGGTCTGGACTGCATGTTCGACATCGCCCCGGCAAAGCATGGTGTTCGTGCGAGGTCGTGCCACGGCAGCGATGACTGACAAAGTTGTATTGGCTGGAGGGGATGTGTTGCCCAGCCAGGTTCAGACCGATATTCGCTTCGTCGAAGTCAACCGCACCAAACTCAAGGAAGCCAGCACCTCGATCTTCGGCAAGGGCTCGAACAACTTTCTGTTTGGTGCTCCGGGGACGGTGCCGGGTATCGGCGTGACTCCAGGGATCGTGCCTTCGGTGACTGACGCGACAGCTGGGAACATCGGCCAGATCTATCGCGCCAACACCGTGATCCCGTTGAACAACGACACCTTCAACATCGTCTGGGGCGGCGGCAGCAGCAAGGTGCTGGGCATGCTCAATGCCATGGAAAGCAGTGGTTTTGCCTACACCCTGGCGCGCCCAAGCCTGGTGGCCTTGAACGGGCAAAGCGCGAGCTTTCTGGCAGGGGGAGAGTTTCCGGTGCCTGTGCCTAATGGCGAGGGCAACGGTATTTCCATCGAGTACAAGGAGTTCGGCGTACGCCTGACGGTAACGCCGACCGTCGTGGGGCGTGATCGCATTCTGCTCAAGGTGGCGCCGGAGGTCAGTGAATTGGATTACAGCGCTGGCGTGACGATTGCCGGGACCACGGTGCCCGCCCTCAATGTGCGGCGTACCGATACCAGCATCTCGTTGGCTGACGGTGAGAGCTTCGTGATCAGCGGTTTGATTCGCACCCGCAATGCATCGGGTGTGGATAAATTCCCGGGGCTTGGCGACATTCCGGTGTTGGGCGCGCTGTTCCGCAATTCGACGATTAACCGCGAGGAGAGCGAGCTGTTGATGATCGTCACACCGCATCTGGTCCAGCCGCTGGCGGTCAATGCCCAATTGCCTGCCTTGCCGGGTGAACAGTTGCGTAACTACGACCCGAGCTTCCTGCGGATGTACTTCCTGGAGAACGGCAATTTCGACAAGCGCAGCGGGTTGTCGCAATGAGCCAGAGCCTGAGCCAGACGTTTCTGGCAATCACCCGAACCCCCACGGACCTTGAATGGCTGCAAGGCGCACTGGCGCCGTTGGGGCAGGTGGTCAGCGCCGGTTCCGGCAGTCTGGATGATCTGCTCGCACTGGTGGACGTGACCTTCGCCAGCGTGGTCTTCATCGGTCTGGATCGTGAGCATTTAATGGCCCAGAGCGCGCTGATCGAAGGTGCGCTGGAAGCCAAGCCGATGCTGGCCATCGTTGCGTTGGGCGACGGCATGGATAACCAGCTGGTGCTCAACGCCATGCGCGCCGGTGCCCGGGATTTCGTCGCTTACGGCTCGCGTTCCAGTGAAGTGGCGGGGCTGGTCAGGCGCCTCACCAAGCGTCTGCCGCCGGTGGCGCAGAACCCCAATATCGGCGGTTTGTCGATGCTCTACGGCGCGCAATGTGACGGCGACGGCGCGTTGATTTCCAGCCATCTGGCGCTGGTGGTGCAGAAAACCGGGCAGCGTACACTGCTGCTGGACCTGGGCTTGCCCCGCGGCGATAGCCTGTCGTTGCTGGGGCTTGAGTCTTCCTTCAGTTTTGGTGACGCCTTGCGCCATTTGCGCAGGCTCGATGCGACGCTGATCGACAGCGCGTTTACCACCCACGCCGACGGGCTGCGCATCCTGGCTTATACCGAAGCCGACGACCGTCTGGAGCAGTCCAGCGCGGCCGAACTGTATATGTTGCTCAGCGCCCTGCGGCAGCATTTCCAGCATGTGGTGGTGAACCTCGTCGGTCAGCCGGACAGCGAGGCGTTGCGCACACTGGTCAGCCACTGCGACCAACTGCTGTGGTACACCGATCAGAGCGTGCTGGAGTGCCGACGCAATCTGGCCACGCTGAATCTGTGGCGCAGCAAGGGCATGAAACTGCAACACGCAGGCTTGCTCATCGACCGCTACCTCAAGGCCGTCGCGCCCAATTCCGAAACCCTGGAAAAGACTTTTGATATGCCGGCCCGGGCGGTATTGCCGTTCAGTCCGGAGCTGCGCCTGAATGCCAAGAATCAAGGCGTGCCGCTGTTCGAGCTGTCGCCCCGTGAGTCGCTGTGCTCCGGTTTGCGCAGCCTCGGCGAGAATCTGGCGCGGCATTCCGTCGGCGCCGAAAAGCCCAGTGACAGCTGGTTCAGTCGGTTAAGAGGGATTCGCTAATGCCGGAAAAACTGTTTGGCGTTGCGTCGCGCAACCAGCCCGATGGCAGCGACCCGCAAGGGCTGAAACTGGTCCTGCATCGCTACATCATCGATGCCATTGAAGACAGCGGCCGCAACCTGCTGGAAGGGGCGCGGCAAGTCCTTGCGCAATTCGTTACCGATAAAGTCGCCGAATACATCGGCCGCCTGCGCCTGGCGATTTCACGCTACGAAATGGAGCGCCTGGCTGAAGAACTGGTGGATGAACTCACCGGTTTCGGCCCGCTGGAAGTGCTGCTGCGCGACAGTTCGGTGACGGAAATTCTGGTCAACGGGCCGAACAAAGTCTTCGTCGAGCGCGATGGCGTGCTGCACCACACCGATCTGCGTTTCATCGATTCGCACCACGTCGAACGCGTGATGCAGCGCATTCTTGCCCCGCTCGGGCGGCGGCTGGATGAGTCTTCACCGATGGTCGATGCGCGCCTGCCCGATGGCAGCCGGGTCAACGCGATCATCCCGCCGATTGCGCTGGACGGGCCGTGTCTGTCGATCCGGAAATTTCGCAAGGACATGCTCAAGAGCGCTGACCTGGTGGCGATGCAAACCATTGATCAGCCGATTTTCGATTTCTTTGAAGAGGCGGTGGGCAAGCGCTGCAACATTCTGGTCAGCGGCGGCACCGGCACGGGCAAGACCACTTTGCTCAACGTGTTGAGCCAGCTGATCAGCCCGCACCAACGGCTGGTCACCATCGAAGACGTGGCCGAGCTGCAATTGAGCCACCCCCACGTGGTGCGTCTGGAAACCCGGCCGCCCAACGCCGAAGGGCATGGCGAGGTGCGCGCCAGCGACCTGATCCGCAACGCCCTGCGGATGCGTCCGGACCGGATCATCCTCGGCGAGATTCGTGGCGTGGAAGTGCTCGACGTACTGACCGCCATGAACACCGGCCACGACGGCTCGATGAGTACCGTGCACGCCAACAATGCTCAGGACGCGCTGCTGCGTCTGGAGACGCTGGTGGGCCTGACAGGTCGGTCGATTGCCGAGAAGACCCTGCGCCAGATGATCTGCGCGGCGCTGGACGTGGTGATTCAACTGGCACGTCTGCCCGATGGCCGACGCTGTGTCAGTGAGGTGGTGGAAGTGGTGGGTATTCGTGACGATGTGTATGTCACCAACACCCTGTTCCGGCTTGATCGGCGCACCGGTTACGGCTTCCTGCGCGAAGCGGTAAACCCGGCGGGCGACAAGCTGCGTGCTCACTACTGAAGCGGGGAGAGCGCCATGAACGCTGCACTGTTGCTTGGTCTGATTTTTCTGCTGTTTCTGGCGGCGGGGGTCTATCTGTTTCGTCTCAGCCTGAGTCGCAGTGCCAGCGAAAAGATCATGCTGCGTCTGGTCGAAGGGCAGCCGGAGGTGGAGACGGAAAAACCTGGCTGGGAGCGGTTGAATCGGGCGTTCTTGCGAGCGGGCCTTGATTTACCCGCCAAAGGTCTGTCGATCGGGCTCTCGGTCTGGGGGCTGTGTATTTTAATCGGCATGGTGACGGATAGCTGGGTCGGTGCCGCCCTCGGTGTCCTTATGCCGCCGCTGGTATTGCGCATGTTCATCAGCTGGCGCTATCGCAAGCGGGTGGCGCGCATGATCGAGCAATTGCCGCAGATGCTGGATCACACAGTGCGCAGCCTCAAATCCGGGCGCACCCTGTCCGATGCGGTCCTGAACGGCATTGAGGCCGCCAACCAGCCTCTCAAGAGCGGCATGAGCCGTATCCAGCGCAACGTGCAGTTAGGCGTCAGCCTGCCGGATGCCACCCGGGATTTTGCCGAACTTTATGAACGCGACGAGTTTCGCTTGTTTGCCATGGGTCTGAAGGTCAACCACCGCTACGGCGGCAACGCCAGCGAGTTGCTGGAAAACCTGATCAGGCTGATCCGCGAGCGCGAACAGGGCGTGCGTCAATTGAAGGCCATGACCGGCGAAACCCGGATGACCGCTGTGGTGCTGGCGCTATTGCCGGTGAGCATGGCGGGCTATTTTCTGATCACCAACCCCAATTACCTGATGCACATGTGGAACGACCCCAGCGGTCAGATGATGTTGCTGGTGGCTTTTACCATGCAGGTGCTGGGTTGTCTGGCGCTGTGGCGCATGTTGCGGAGCATTTGAGATGGCCTTGATCCTGAGTGCTTTGATGCTGCTCGCTGCTGCCGGTTTGCTGCTTTATAACCTGGCCCGTCAGCGTCGTAACGAGCGCCAGGTCGTGATGCGTTTGCAGGGCCAGATGATCCGTGAAAGCCGCATCGGCAGTTTGTTGCGGCTGCTGGGTGATACACCGTTGGGGCAGCGCGCGGTCAGTCTGGATAACGAAACTCAGGTGCTGCTCAACCGCATCGGCTGGCGGCGGGCGAGCAAGCGTTCGCTGTTTGCTGCATGCCAGATCGGCGTGCCAGCTGCCGCGCTGGGGACCACGATCCTGGCGCAGATATTGTTCTTTCCGGACGTCGAGCATCCGCTGATTGCCCCGCTGTTCGCCCTGGGCCTCGGTTATCTGCTGCCCAAGCGCTTGCTGGCCGCCGCTGCCAAGGGTCGGCAGAAACAGATCGCGGTGGAGATATCTACCTTCATCCCGTTGCTGCGCATCCTGTTCGAGTCCGGCCTGGCGGTTGAGCAATCCTTGCGGGTGCTCAGCAACGAGGGCAAAGAGCTTTTGCCGGTGCTCTCTTCGGAGTTGAACCTGATTCTGACGCGGGTCGATTCCGGACTTGAACTGGGTGAGGAGCTTCGTAAAACCGCAGTGATTCTGGAGGTGGATGAATTCAGCGACACCTGCGTGATCCTCAATCAACTGATCCATCAAGGCGGCGGCGCGATGAAGTCATTGCTGTCGCTCAAGCAACTGATCGACGACCGCCGCCTGACCCGCTTGCAGGAGTACATCTCCAAACTGTCGGCCAAGATGTCGGTGGTGATGATGGTGTTCCTGTTTCCAGCATTGCTGATCGTCCTGGCCGGACCGGGGTTTACCGCGATCAGCCGGGCGTTGGGGTCGTGATGGGGAGTGCGTGCCCTGTAGGAGCTGCCGCAGGCTGCGAATGGGTTTGTCTGTTGCACCGCTATTCGCAGCCTGCGGCAGCTCCTACAGGGCCGACGCCAAATTCTGGAAGGAAACCAACAATGAAAACCCTCATCGCTGCACTGGCCCTTGCTCTGCTCACCGGATGCGCCAGCGATGGCAGCGCGCCCTGGTTGTTGCCGTTAAACACAGGTGTTTGCCCCAAGCCGGATTCCGACCAGCAACTGTCTCTGAATCTGGCTCAGGACATGGCCGACGAAGGCCGCCTGCACGCCAGCCTCGCCAACCTTGAAAGCTTGCCGGACAGCCTGGCCGAAGTGCGTTTGCGCAAGGCCCGGGTACTGCGTCTGTTGGGCAGCAACGAGGCTGAGCCGTTGTACCGCAGCCTGCTCGGTACCTGCCGTGCTGCCGAGGGTGAACATGGTCTGGGGCAATTGGCGGCGGCTCGGGGCGACAATGCCAAGGCGCAGGAGCACCTGCTGGCCGCCGTCAAACTGGCGCCCACCGATGAAAAAATCCGCAATGACCTGGGCGTGGTTTACCTCAATCAATTGAAGATTGATCAGGCGCGTTTTCAGTTTCTGACGGCCATGGAACTTAAACAGTCCGATTCGCTGGCGGCCATGAATCTGGTGACGTTGCTGATCTATCAGGACAACTGGAAGCAGGCGGCGCAACTGGTCACCCGCGCCGGGCTTTCGCCCCAGCAAGTCGGCGAAGCCCAGGCCAGGGCGCTGGAGTTGAAACAGCCGCCGCACACTCAAGATCGGAGCCCGACATGAAGCGTGAAATTGTCTGCATCGCGTTGTTAAGCCTGGCATCCAGCGCCTGGGCGATTGATCCCGGGCCCTCGTCTAAACAACAGAAACAGACTGAAGCCTGGCTGCAGTTGCAACCCAGCGCCAAGGCCGCCTCGCCCACACCACAAACCGCCACCCCGGCAGAGCGCGACCTAAGCCTGCAACGCTGGCTCAACAGCTACAGCCATGAGATTCCGGAGTTTTTTGATCAGGAGAAGGGCGGGAAGATTTCGGGAAAATAACGGCGCAAACACGGACCCCTGTAGGAGCGAGCTTGCTCGCGATAAAGCCGGAACGGCTTTCCTGCTGTGGTGAATCCAGCTTTTTTCACGACTGCTTCGCAGCCGATCGCGAGCAAGCTCACTCCTACAGGGCCAATGTTTGCTGCGCGACGGGCGCACTCCTACAGGACCATTCCAACTCGAGAGCAAACTTGGCTCAATGCGCCCCCACCCGCTGCCGATTCGGCGACAACGCCAGCGCCAGTTGCGTGCGGTTGTGCATGTGGGTAAGGCGCAGGACTTGCGAAACGTAGAGCTTGACCGTGTTTTCGGTAATGCCCAGTTCACAGCCAATCTGGTAGTTGGTCTGACCTTTTGCCACCAGCCGCGCCACATCCTGTTGGCGTGGCGAGAGCGGGGCGAATAGCGCGGAGGTGTCCAGGTCGGCCTCTGCGTTCCCGGCGTCTGCCGAGTCGAGCAACGGTGGGCGTTGCACCCGATCCAGATCCTGATACAGGTCGTCAATGGACGCCGCAAGAAACTGCAGCTTCTCGTTGAGGTTGCCCAATTGCTGGTAGTTTTTCTGCCGTTCCTGCAAAGCCGCTTCCTGGCGTTGAATGCCTTCGAGCACGTCTTCGAGGTTGACCGGCTTCTGGTAGTAATCGGCAACACCGGCGCGCAATGCCTTGATGACATCCTGCTTCTCGGCGCGGCCGGTCAACATAATAGCTTCGAAGACCCGACGTTTACCGGCAAGCTGTTTCATGGCCTCGACCAGTTCAATGCCGTTGAGCTCTGGCATGTCCAGATCGCACAGCACGATTCCGATTTCAGGATCGGTGCGAAACTGTTCCAGGGCCTCTCTGCTGGAATAACAAGGCACACACTTATAACCGCTGCTCTCCAGAAACTCGGCGAGTTCTTCAACGATCATGGGTTGATCATCAACCACGAGTATTTTGATAGCCGACTGCTTGATCACGCGGAACTCCTTTCGTGCGAGATACAACTGACTCTTATGAGTTCACCTAATCCATACGACTGTTCGTAAAGGCGATGCGTTGCGGGATTTCCTAATTAACGTAGCCCTACTTTCTCACTATGTACATAGTATTAACCGTAGTTCACGACAGATGGAAAGCTAGCACGAACAGGAGAAATCCTGAAAATAGAAAAGGGGCGAATGGCTGTTTATTTGGCTTGTTTATATTGGTGTGAATTTCAGGTGGTGTAAGTTCATGATTTTCAATGGTGAAGGATTTTTGACGGATGAAAACCCACAACAGCATGGCCAGCCCCGCTCCGATGAGCGTACCGAGCAAGACCGAACGGTCGCTCGCCAGGGCCAGTGCCGCCAGTAGTTTCAAATCCCCGCCGCCCAGCTTGCCGAGCCAGTAACCCGGCAGCGTCAACACTAGCGAGATCAATAATGCCCATCCTCCTTCTGCGGCCTCAGCGCCCAGCCAGGTCCGACCGGTGATCAATAAATAAACTAACGCCAATACGATGACGCCAATGGTCAGCCTGTTGGAAATCTGTCGCTGGCGTGCGTCTTGAATGGCGCACGTTGCGAGCCATGCGCAAAGGATGAGTAATTCCATCGTTTAAAAAACATCCTGTGTTGCGTAATGTATCTATGCTGTTTGAGGAAGCACTGTCAGGGTTGACGTCGACATGTACAAGGTTAAGCGAACTGTAAGTGGCCGGAAACAAAAGGGTGCAGCAGCCATTGAGTTTGCCGCAGTCTTTGTTATTTTTTTTGGCGTCTTCTATGCACTGGTCAGTTATAGCCTGCCGTTGCTGATGATGCAGTCTTTCAATGCGGCCACCAGTGAAGCGGTGCGTCGCAGCGTGGCGCTGAGCCCGACCATCAATAACTACAGCAACCTGATCGTGACTCAGGCTCAGGGCGTGCTGACCCAGCAATTGAACTGGATGCCGGCGAGCCTGGCTCAGGACGTGCAGCAGTACACCTACGTCACCTACACCGCTGGCGTACTCAAGGCGCGTATTGCCTATCCGAAAGCAAACCTGCAGCGGATTCTGCCCGTATTGAGTCTGCCCGTCATCGGCGAGGTTCCTCGCCTGCCGACCTACCTTTCTGCTGAAGCGAGTCTGCAACTTGTCCCTTGATAAAACCCGTCTGAGTCGTTGGCTGGGGCGCACCGAAGCACCTGTTGCGCCGTTGGCATCCAAGTCGTCCATGGAACCGGAGCCGATCGGTGCCGACTGGTATCTGCTGCTGGATGAAGAGGGCCGGGTGCAGAGCATCAGCCCTTCGTTACTGCTACGTCTGGGGCTGGCTGCGGTGAATGTCAGCAATCAGCGATTGATCAGCCTGCTGCTGCCCAACAGTGCGCTGGTGGTCGAAGGCGAGCCGCGGGACTGGCAAGGCCATATGCTGGATCTGGACTTCGATGCCGGATTGGGCCACACCCTGCATGCTCGCGGTTGGGTACAGGCGCGGGGCCAGGGCTGGCTGTTGCAGTTATTGGATATCAGCGACCTGATGGAAGAAGCCAGCGCGGCCCGAACCCGACAGCAATGCCTGCGCATGGCGGGGCAAGTTGCTGAAAGGATTCGCGCCTGTGGTACCGACCGTCTGCAGGAAGTGGTGGCCGAACAGCTTCAAGAGCTGGCGCAGCTGTGGCATGTGCCGTGTCTGGCGTTGGCTTTGCCGGACAGCGGTGGCGCAGGCTGGCGGGTTTACGCCCGTTACAGCGCACACACTGCGCCTGAGTTGTGGCAGACCGGCCAGCGGTTGGGCACCGGGCTGGATCGGCTCGACGCCAGCATTGCCCATCAACTGGACTTCAACTCCAGTCAGGATCTTGTCCCGCTGCAAGGCGCTTTCGGCAATGCCGATGGTTTTGCCTTGCCTCACAGTCGTGACGGCGTGGCCAAGGCGTGGCTGTTATTTGGTTTCTATCGAGCCTGGGAACAGGTCCCGGATTTGAGCGAGCGCGAGTGGCTCAATCTGAGTTCAGCGTTGGCCGGGCCCGTGCTGTTCAGGTTGTCCGACCAAAGCAATCGGCATGACGTGGAGCGTCTGTCAGTGCTCCAGGATTTGCTCGGCACTGGCTGGTGGGAGTTTCTGCCCGCCAGCGATGAAATGCTGCTGGCGCCACAACTGGCGCACACCCTTGCGGCCCGAGAGCGCATGCCGCGTGTCGAGTGGCTGACCCTGATCCATCCGGCCGATCGTCAGGAGTTGTCCAGCCGCCTGGCGCAGCTGCGCGACACCGATACGGCGATGTTGTTTTGCGTGCGTCTGCTGCAGCCCGATGCGGCGCAGGAAACCGTCTGGTTCCGGATTCAGGGGCAGACCCTTGGCGCAGGTCAGAGCCGCCGGGTGCTGGGTTTCATGCTGGATGTCAGTGACATCAAGAATCAGGAAACCGAGGCCGCTGTGGCCCATGCGCGACTGGATAACCTCATCGCCAGCTCGCCGGCGGTGATCTATGTGCAACGATACGACCAAGGCAGCCTGGAACCGACTTTCTTCAGCGACAGTTTGCGGCCGCTGTTGGGCTGGACCCTTGAGGAATGCGTCGGTGGCAAGCTGAGTGAGTACATCCACCCCGAAGACCGGGAAATCTGGTTCGAGCGCACCCGGCAATTATTGCGCGAAGGTTTCGTCAGTCGTCGTTATCGGTTGCGGGACAAGGGTGGGGTTTATCACTGGCTGCTCGATGAAGCCAAGCTGCTGCGTGACGACCTGGGCATCCCCCAGGAGGCGGTGGGCCTGTGGCTGGACGTGACCGATGCCACGCTTGCCACCGAGCGCGTGCGTGAAAGCGAAGAGCGTTACCGGATTCTGGTGGAAGACTCGCCGGCGATGATTTGTCGCTACACCCCTGACCTGATCCTTAACTTCGGCAACCGCCCGCTGGCCACCTACATGGAGTGCACGCCCGAGCAGTTGGTGGGCGTGAATCTGGGTGACTGGTTGTCTGCCGAGCAGCGCGAAGCCTTTATGCAGCGCATTGGTCTGCTGACCCCCGAGTCGCCGGTGAGCACGGAAGAAATCTGTCTCGAATTGCCTGGACGCGAATACGCCTGGTGGGTCTGGGCAGACCGTGGGGTATTCGACGATCAGGGGCAGTTGATCGAGATCCAGGCGGTGGGGCGCGACAACACCGACGTGCGCCGTTCGCGGATGCAGCTCAACCAGAGCGCGAAAATGGCCACCCTCGGGGAAATGGCCACGGGCCTGGCCCATGAGATCAACCAGCCGCTGAATGTCATGCGCATGGCAGTGGTCAACGTGCTCAAGCGACTGGGTAACGGTGAGGCAGACATTGAATACCTCACTGAAAAACTCAAACGCATCGACACCCAGGTCCAGCGCGCGGCCCGCACCGTGGACCACATGCGGGTCTTCGGCCGTCGTTCCGAGGTCGAGGAGCGGCTGTTCGACCCCATGCAGGCAGTTGAAGGTACGCTGGGGATGCTTACTGAGGGCATGAAAGGCAAGGGCGTGGACATTCGGGTGGGCGAGACCGCCACCACAGGGCTGGTCATGGGCCACGTCGATCAGCTGGAGCAGGTGCTGATCAACCTGATGGTCAACGCCCGTGACGCGTTGTTGTCACGGCGCGAGAAAGATCGCGACCTGCAACCCTGGATTAGCGTCACCGCCGAGCAGGACGAGCGACACATCATTCTGTCCGTGCAAGACAACGGCGGCGGCATCGACCCGCGCCTGCTGGACCGCATTTTCGAACCCTTCTTCACCACCAAGGAGATCGGCGTCGGCACCGGCCTTGGCCTGTCCGTCAGCTACGGCATCGTTGACCAGATGGGCGGGCAACTGAGCGTCAGTAATGTGGAAGAGGGGGCAAGGTTTCAGATTGTGTTGCCGATTGGCGGCGCCCAGTCGTCCTGATACCACAGGACCCTGTAGGAGCGCGCTTGCCCGCGATGAACGATGACGGGGTGTATCAGACAGACCGCTATCGCTGCCTCGCGCTGCTCGTGAGCTCCACAGAAAAGCATTCCAGCCTCAGATCACCAAGGTGGCCTGGCCGAAGTTGCAGCTCAGGTTGGTGCCGACATCAGCGGGCGCCAGTGTCACGCCCAGTGCGGCGAGCAGCGGGTCGACCACGGTGGACAGCAGCTGTTTGAGAACGCCATCGACGATGCCATCCAGTGCGGTGAGAAGGTCGCCCACCAACGATGCCGCGCCTGTTATCACGCTGCCCATGATCGTTGGGGTCACGGCCTTGTAAACGTCCACTTTCACTCCGGACACCACGCCATCAAGCAGCGTGCTGGGTAGTCTTGATGCTGCGCTGACGTCGTAGTGCGGTGTCTCGCCGACCTCTGGAAGGTTGGGGGCCCTGACTGTAAGGCTTGTGGGGGACAGGCTGCCGAAAGGCAATTGATCCACGGTATTGAAACTGAGGCCGACTCCGCCGCCACCAAAATCGACGGGGGTCGTGCAGCTACCCAGAAACCCGCCGATTTGTTTGCAGGTCTGGGTGGTGATGTTAACCACTGGAATAGGCCTGGCGACGACTGCAGCAGGGTCGGTGCTGGCGGGAAAAGCTGCGGCTTCGTCGATCAGTCCGAGTTTGGCGCTGACCAATGCGGTGTTGGTAGTGAACGTGAGGCTCTTGTCGGTATTGCTGTTGCAGGTGTAACCGGTGACGTAGCTTTCCGCGCTGGATAGAGACAGGCTGAGGTCGATGCGCGGGCCTGCGCCGTTGGAGCCTGTGGTGTTCAGAAGTACAGGGTTGGTCACCATGCAGCTGGCACCCAACAGACACGTCACGCTTTTGAGCAGGCCTTTGATATCCAGACCCAGAGCGCTATTGAGTACCGGGGTCAGGCTGCCCACCAGGGACGTGGCTTTGTCGAGCACTGCTGCAGTCGGCCCAACGCCCAACACCGGCAGGTCGACCGATACCAATGCGCGCATTTGTGCGGTGCGCACGTAGATTCTGTTTGGATCGTTCTGGACAGGGATGCCGGGGTTGATCTTGCTCGGGTCACCGATGGCAGAGAGCTGTGCGGGCTCGATGACTTTGGTTTCTACCTTGAGGTTCAACAGCCCAGGCAGGCCGACCTGCGCGGTCGCTGCGATGCCATTTTTTTTGTTCGCCAGTTGCGCCAGGCTCTGTATCACGTCCAGTAGACCCAGATTTGCCTTGAATGCCGCCACATCGGTTCCACTCTGGATCTTGATCAGATCACCCAATGCCAGTTGAGTTTTCCCCACCGCCGCCACCAATGCTTGTTGGTCGACGAGGCTGACCCGACTGTCGAGGGTGCCGCTGGTTTGCAGGACGTTAAGCATGACCTGAAGCAGCTTGTCGGCCGCGACATTGGTGCCGAGTACTTCGTCGTAGCCGACGGCGGTGAGATTGAGTTCGGTCTTGAGTTTGTCCAGATAGTTGAGCAGGTTGAGCTTGGTGTTTGCCACACCGTTCCAGCTGAGAGCGGTGAGGTTCAGGCTGCCACCAAGCATGCCGCCGATGACCGCGTTGAGCAGTGGAGCGGTACTTGAGGTAATGACGAGGGCTGCACTGCGAATTGAAAGCGATGCCAAAGGCGGTTCGGCTGCTGCAACTGCCGTCGCACTCAACTGAATATCTACTGGCGTGGGTGTCGAGTCGAACATCGCACCAATGCCGGCGGCGATGCTGCGTGGCACGCTGTGGCTGACGACGACTTGAATGGCCTGGGCTTTGCTGGCGTCGGCGGCGAAGGTTCGGCGACTGGTGAGGTCCAGCGACAGCGTGCCGCAACGGGTAGTCATTGTGCGACCGTCGTTGCCAGGTGTGAAGCCGTTGCGCGTAGCGCTCTGGTTGGCGTAGCTCGTGGCCGTGCCTGCGGTGCAGTTCCCCTTGCGACTGGCCGCTTCCAGCGCTGCCACATCCGCGATTCGTTGCAGGGAGCGTTTTTCCAGATACAGACGCCCGCTGTCGATGACCACCAACATGCATAAAACGGCCAGCGCCAAGGTCATCGCCGCCAGTAAACCAATGGCACCACGCTGCCTTCCGTGAACGGAGGCATAACTGTTCAGGGGAGACATCAAGCACTCCTTTGGCTACAACCATCGCTAACTCACCCGCAGTGAAGGGGAGTGTAGTCAAGGGTTGGAGAGTGTGCCGTGAGCGATTGGGAGTATCGCTGTGGGAGCAGTGCCTGGTCTGGGCGGCATTCCGACGATACTGACACCGCGATCTAACGTGAACCGCGTCCAGCCTTATCGCGGGCAAGCACCGCTCCCACATTAGAAATCAGATCCCCGTTGGCGAGGCTTGCCCGCGAAGAACGATGACGCGGTCTGCCTGACACACCGCTGCGCCTGGTTCGCGGGCAAGTCGGAATGCCGCCCACACGCTCCAACGGGTTCGGTGATCGTCTGTAGGAGTGAGCTTGCTCGCGATTGCGGTCTGTCATTAAAAAGTGCGCTGTCAGACAGGACGCTATCGCGAGCAAGCTCACTCCTACAGTTTCCGGCGGGGATGGTTCATCTCAATGCGGCGGATATTGTTCCAGGATTTTCGCCACGGTCTGACGGATGAGGTTTTCGCGGTCGGCCGGGTTGGTGCTGTTCTGGCTGAGGATCTGTTCGGTGCTGCCGCGCCAGATCAGTTTGCCGTCCTTGCCGTCGAACAGGTCGATCTGCAGGGTGGTGACTTTGTAATCCACGCTACGGGTTTCGTTGCTGATCGGGCCGCCCCAGTAGCCGTAGCCGCCCCATGGGCCCCAGCCGCCACCGTAGTTGGTGCTGACCAGTTGCTGGCGGTTTTCAACGATGAGCCAGGTTTGCACATTCACATCCGCTCGGGTGCCCGCTGCTGCTTGACGCAAGCCGCGCTGGTCCAGCTGGTCAGTGACGGATTGGCGAATGCGTTGCTCGGTGAGATCGCTCTTGATTCGCGGATCGTCCGGCTGATATTGCATGCCCGGTTCTTTCCAGGCCCAACTGCGATAACCGCCGAAGTCGCGGTGAGCATCAAAATCACGGCTGACCTGGTTGGTCTGGCAGGCACCGAGCATCAGCAAAAGAGACAACACAGCAAGACGGCGGAACATGGCAGTTCTCCGAAGACGTTAGGAAGGAGGATACGCGGTCAATGCTTTTTGCACAGCCTGACGCAACGCCTTGCTGCGGTCGGCTTGATCCCCGTCGCTGCGGGTTTCCGCGCTGGCGCTCCACACCGGTTGCCCGCTGCGAGCGTCGAACAGGCTGATGTTGATCACCACCACCTGCTCCTGATAGGTGCGCACGATGGGCACAGAGGCATAACCGCCATAGCGGTAGCCGTCGTAATACGGACCACGGCCATAACCCACGCCTGCGCCGCCGTAATACGGGTCGTAATAGTCGTCTCGCACCTGGCGCAGTCGGGTTTCCATGCGGGTTTCGGCGGCCACCGCCAGGTCGGCTGCCTGAACCGTGCGGGCAGGGCGCAAGCCACGTTGATCGAGGCCATTGCTGACCGCTTCGGCGATCTGTGCCGAGTCAGCCCACGCCGATCCACCCGGCAGCCGACCATTGAGCCAGCTCCAGTTGCGATAGCGGCCATAATCACGGGGCGCAGCGGGATAAGCGCTCATGTCGATGCCCGTACTCGCCTGCACAGGGGCGGGAGGTATCGGGCTGGAGCTGGCACGATAAGGGTTGTCGCTCTGGCAGGCGGCAAGGCCCAGACAGAGCATTAACACAGCGATGCGGCGTTGCATGATGACCTCCGCCGATGGCTTGAGGACAGGTGAACGTTGAGTCGGTCAGAGCGGCCGACATACCCAATGCAAGTAGCGCCCCAGCCCGGCATAGGCGGGATGTCGACGATGGGCCAGTTCCATTTCCAGCAAATCCGCCAATTGCACCTTGGCCTGGAATTCCACTGGCATATAGTCGTGAAACACGCGGACACCACTCTGGGTTTCGACCCGCCACAGGCCTTCAAGTTGCGCCGCCAATTCACGGGGATCAAGTGGCTCTTGCGGGGTCAGGCTTTGCTTTTCTCCGGCCAGATCATTCTTGCGCATCTTGCGGAAGTGGCCTTTGAGCAGGTTGCGGTAGATCAGCGCATCGCGGTTATAAAACGCCAGCGACAACCAGCCGTCAGCCTTGGTCAGTTTGTGCAAGACGGGCAGGATCGTATGGGGTTCAGCCAGCCATTCCAGCACCGCATGGCAGATCACCAGGTCATAAGGCTCGTGAAGTTGTTCAAGCAGGTCCTGCCAGGGCGCTTGGATAAACGTCGCGGTTTGACCGGCATCAGCAAACCGCTGGCGAGCGCCTTCGAGCATGGGGGCGGCAGGTTCAGCCAAGGTAACGTCATGGCCGCGTTCGGCCAGCCACAGCGACATGTGCCCCAGGCCAGCGCCAATATCCAGCACTCGCAATGGTCGCTCAGGCAGCGCTTCGGTCAGGTCAGCTTGCAGCACCGCCAGACGAATCGCGCCTTTGGCCCCGCCATAGATTTTTTCCGCGAAGCGCGTGGCCAACTGGTCGAAGTGACGATCACTCATTTGGCGAACCTGCGTTCACTGTCCGCCAGCTTGCTGCGTACCACGGTGTCCATGTCGATCCCCAGTTCGCTGCACATCAGCAGCAGATACAAAATGATGTCGCCGACTTCCTGCCCGGCATGGGCCAGTTTTTCAGGTGGTAGCTGGCGGGACTGGTCTTCGGTGAGCCACTGGAAGATTTCCACCAGCTCGGACATTTCCACACTGGCCGCCATCGCCAGGTTCTTCGGGCTGTGAAACTGCTGCCAGTCGTTTTGATCGCGGATGCGATGCAGGCGTTGGGTGAGTTCTTGGAGGTTCATGTTGGTCCTGAATCAGTGTTGGCCTGGGCACGATGAAATGAAAATGCTGAATTGGAATGGCCGTGGGACCGGCTTTAGCCGGGAAGGCTGCATTCCTGCCATCCTTGCTCAGTTGGGTTAACGGGCCTCTTCCCGGCTAAAGCCGGTCCCACAGTGCGCGTAATTACCGCTCTCGTAGCCATTCCAGAATTCCTGATCCAGCCGCCCGCCCACTGGCAAAACACGCCGTCAGCAGATACCCGCCTGTAGGTGCTTCCCAGTCGAGCATTTCGCCCGCGCAGAACACGCCCGGCAGTTGCTTGAGCATCAGGCGCTGGTCCATGGATGCGAAGGTTACACCGCCGGCCGTGCTGATCGCTTCGTCCAGTGGTCGGGCTTTGACCAGTTTCAGTGGCAGGGCTTTCAACGCCTGGCTTAGCAGCGTTGGATCGTCGAACGCCTCACGTGGAGCGAGTTCGCGTAACAGGGCGGCTTTGGCCCCATCAATACCCAATTGACTGTGCAAATGCTTGGACATCGAGCGCGAGCCGCGAGGTTTGGCCAGGGCGGTCTGGATTGCGTTGGCGGTTTTGCCGGGCAGAAGGTCGATCAGAATGGTCGATGCGCCGTTCTGGTTGATTTCTTCGCGGATTTGCGCCGATAAGGCATAGATCAGGCTGCCTTCTACGCCCTTATCGGTGATGACGCATTCGCCCAGGCGCGGGGTCTGGCCTTGCAGGCCAATGCCGATGTTCTTGAGCGGCGCCCCGGCGAACTTGCTGCGCAGCAGCTCACTCCATTGCGCGACTTCGAAGCCGCAGTTGGACGCTTGTAGCGGAGCGACGTCAACGCCGCGCTGTTCCAGCCAGGGTTGCCAGGCACCGTCGGAGCCCAGTCGCGCCCAGCTGGCGCCGCCTAGCGCGAGCAGCACTGCGTCGGCTTTGAGGGCGGTTTCGCCGTCTGGATGCGCGATACGCAAATTGTTCTCGGCATCCCAGCCCAGCCAGCGATGGCGGGTATGAATCGTCACGCCAGCGTCGCGCAGGCGCTTGAGCCAGGCGCGCAGCAGCGGGGCGGCTTTCATGTCTTTCGGGAACACTCGGCCGGAGCTGCCGATGAAGGTCTCGATCCCCAGGTCGTGAATCCACTTGCACAGCGCATCGGCGTCGAAGTCGCGCAGCAGCGGAGCGATCTCCGGTGCGCGCTCGGCATAGCGGGCCAGAAACGCCGGGTATGGCTCGGAATGGGTGATGTTCATACCGCCGACACCGGCCAGCAGGAATTTGCGGCCCACCGACGGCATGCCGTCGTAAAGATCAACCTTGATCCCGGCTTGACTCAACACCTCAGCCGCCATCAACCCGGCAGGGCCACCGCCGATGATGGCGACGCAGGGGGGAGTGGTGGTGTGGGAGTCGGTCATGGTGAGGTGCATATCTTTGCGTTCGGGTGGCGCATTCTACCTATTCGCGACGGGCCTTGCCTGACACACCGCATTCCTTGTGGGACCGGCTTTAGCCGGGAAGGCTGCATTCCTGCCATGCACGTTCAACTGGATTGACGGGCCTCTTCCCGGCTAAAGCCGGTCCCACGGAGATTCCAATTAATAGCTTCACAACCCCTCCGAAACCCAAACCCTCTGCGCGCTGTGGTGCAGGATGCCGTGGCGGCGGGCCAGGGCGTGGCGGTCTTTGCTGTAGCCGCCGCCGATCACGCCCATGACCGGGATGTCTCGGCCGATGCAGTGGCGCAGGACGGCTTCGTCCCGGGCGGCGACTCCGGCGTCGGTGAGTTTCAGATAACCCAGCGCATCGTCCTGATGCACGTCGACACCGGCGTCATACAGCACCAGATCCGGCTGATAAATTGGCAGCAGGTAGTTGAGCAGGTCATCGACGACTTTCAGGTAATCCTCATCGCCCATGCCCATGGGCAGCGGGATGTCCCAGTCACTCTGCGCCTTGCGGGCCGGGAAGTTTTTTTCGCAGTGCAGCGAGACCGTAATAGCGTCGTCAGTATCGGCCAGAATCCGCGCCGTGCCATCGCCCTGGTGTACGTCGCAGTCGAAGATCAGGACTTTGCCCACGCGCCCGCTTTGCAGCAGGTAGTGGCTGATCACAGCCAGGTCGTTGAAGATGCAAAAGCCCGCCGGATAGTCGTAATGTGCGTGATGGGTGCCGCCCGCCAAGTGACAGGCCAGGCCATGTTCAAGGGCCAGCTCGGCGGTCAGCAACGAGCCGCCCACTGCACGCACGGTGCGCCGGGCCAGGTCTTCGCTCCACGGTAAGCCCAGACGGCGCTGGTCTTCACGGGACAGGTCGCCGTCCATATAACGGCGTATATAAGAAGGATCGTGAGCCAGAGCTAGAATGTCATCAGGGCAGACATTTGGACGCAGCAGTTGCGCGTCCGTGGTCAGGCCGCTGTCGATCAGGTGATCGTGCAGCAGGCGGAACTTGTCCATGGGGAAACGATGATCAGCCGGGAAGTCCGGGCTGTAATCCTCGTGATAGATGAGTGGCAGGGACATTTTGCGTCCGGTCAGGGGTCGAAGCCGGATAGTGCCAGTTATGCCCGGCATACGACCAGCGCAAGGTTAGGCTGGCAACATAAGATCCAATGGTTATGGGAGACAACCGATGGACCCGATACTCAAGCTGGAAAGCGCGCGATTGTTGCTGCGCCAGTGGCGAGATGACGATTTGCCTGCGTTCGCCGACATGTGTGCGGACCCTCACGTCATGCGCTATTTTCCTGAGCATTTGAGTCGTCTGGAAAGCGCCGCCCTGATTGGACGCGTGCGTGGTCACTTTGCCGAACTCGGTTTCGGGCTGTGGGCGCTGGAGCGCAAGGACACTAACCAGTTCATAGGTTTTACCGGCCTGGGGGTGGTGAGCTTTGAGGCTCACTTCACTCCAGCCATCGAAATTGGCTGGCGGCTGGCCCACGAGCATTGGGGGTTCGGCTATGCCAGTGAAGCGGCGTGGACGGCGCTGCGCTGCGGCTTCGAGCGCCTGGGCGTGGATCAGATCGTGTCGTTTACCTCGGTCAGCAATGAGCCATCGCAAAAAGTCATGCAGGCTATCGGCATGACCACCGACCCTGCAGACGACTTCGACCACCCGAATCTGGAGGAGGGGCATCCTTTGCGCCGCCACGTGTTGTATCGCATCAGTCGCCAACAATGGCTGGAAACCCTGCGAGCCTGAACAGGAAAACGCCGTTAAAGCCTGTATCATTTCGGCTTGCGTCGCGCTGGAGCGTGGCCGGACTGTTTTATGCGAGGAGTGTTGAATGAGCCAAGTGCTGGATGATCTGGTGGCGTTGTTGAGCCTGGAGCCGATTGAAGAAAACCTGTTCCGTGGCCGCAGCCAGGACCTTGGCTTTCGCCAGTTGTTCGGCGGGCAAGTGCTGGGCCAGTCGCTGTCGGCAGCCAGCCAGACCGTTGAAGATGCCCGGCATGTTCACTCGTTGCACGGTTATTTTCTGCGCCCTGGGGATGCCGGGCTGCCAGTGGTTTACCAGGTTGATCGGGTGCGCGATGGCGGCAGTTTCAGTACGCGCCGGGTGACGGCGATCCAGAAAGGCCAGCCGATTTTCACTTGTAGCGCTTCCTTCCAATATGACGAACAGGGCTTCGAGCATCAGACCTCGATGCCGCAAATCGTCGGCCCCGAGAATCTGCCGTCCGAGCTTGAGCTGATGCAGCAGCGCGCGCACCTGATCCCGGAACACATGCGCGACAAGATGCTGTGCCCCAAACCCATCGAATTCCGCCCGGTGACTGCGACTGATCCGTACAACCCGCAGCCTACCGAAGCCGTCAAATACATCTGGTTCCGCGCCGATGGCTCGTTGCCGGAAATCCCCGCGCTGCATAAATACCTGATGGCCTACGCCTCGGACTTCAACCTGCTGACCACCTCGCTGCTGCCTCATGGCAAAACGGTCTGGCAGAAAGATATGCAGGTCGCCAGCCTGGATCACTCACTGTGGTTCCATGGTGATCTGCGCGCCGATGACTGGCTGCTTTACGCAATGGACAGCCCGTGGGCCGGTAATTCCCGTGGTTTTTCCCGTGGCAGCGTGTACAACCGGGCCGGGCAACTGGTGGCGTCGGTCAGCCAGGAAGGCTTGATTCGCCATCGCAAGGACTGGGCATGAGCCTTTCCGGGATTCGCCACTGGGTGTTCGACATGGACGGCACCCTGACCATCGCTGCCCATGATTTCCCGGCGATCAAACGCGCGCTGGACATCCCGCAGGATCACGACATTCTGGGACATCTGGCGGCTTTGCCTGCTGATGTCTCAGCGGCCAAACACGCCTGGCTGCTGGAGCACGAGCGCGAGCTGGCCCTGGCTTCGCAACCGGCGAGCGGGGCGGTTGAGCTGGTGCGGGAATTGGCGGGGCGCGGTTATCGGCTCGGCATCCTGACCCGCAACGCACGGGAGCTGGCCCACGTTACGCTGCAGGCGATTGGCCTGGCGGATTGTTTTGCGGTGGACGACATTCTCGGTCGCGACGAAGCTGCTCACAAACCCGATCCTGCCGGTTTGCTGCACCTGGCCAAGGCCTGGCAGGTTGATCCGGCGCAGATGGTGATGGTGGGCGATTACAGATTCGATCTGGATTGCGGACGTGCTGCCGGGGCCAAAACCATTCTGGTCAACCTCCCGCAAAACCCCTGGCCAGAGCTGACCGATTGGCATGCGCAGGATTGCGTGGAGTTGCGAGCCCTTTTGGAGTAGTTGCAGTCTCCTTGTGGGACCGGCTTTAGCCGGGAAAGCGGTTTTCAAGCCGATGCAGATTCGGCGGATGTACCGGCCTCTTCCCGGCTAAAGCCGGTCCCACAGGAGTGGTTTCCAACCCTGAATCGTTTTTCAGAGATCTTTAAACAACACAGCCTGCCCTTCCGGCGAGGTGAAGATGCCGTTGCCGCTGTGGCCGACGTTAGGCACGACGATCAGCCGTTGGTTGATCCCTTCAGGATGGCGTTTCTGTAGGTATTTGAAGTAGTTCTGACCCCGCGCCAGGCGGTAAGGGCCTTGGGCTTCGGCGCTGCATGACTTGTCCAGTGCCGGGTGTTTCGGGTCGGTATCGTTCTGCCCCAGCAAGTACGTGACATCACGCTTCACGTAATCCTGTTCGATATCTGCGGCCTTCACTTTGCCGGCATAGCTTGGCATGTGATTCAGGCCGTACTTCCACTCGTTGAAGCCAGGGCAGGCCGCCGCTGTAACAGGCTCCGGACGCTCGCCATCAAAGTACGCATAGGACGATGGGTTGGCGATCACGTAACGCAGTTTGATCTTCTCCTTCATCAGCAGCACGTCTTCCTTGCCGCCGATCATCACGTAGCGCTGTACCACCTGGGCGCCACCTGAGTGCCCGGCGATGACGATTTCCTTCAGGTTCGGGAACAGCTTGCTGTCGCTCAGACGCCTGAGGATATGGTCGATGACCAGAAACGAACTGACCGGCTTGGGCCCGACGGACGTAGTGCCCGCCATCCAGTCGTTGGCGTGCCAGCGCAGGATGTTGTCGGCCAGGTGATGCGCTGCAACGTCCTTTTCATCGAGGAATTGCGGCGCGATCAGCAGGGTCTTGTTGCGTTGTTTGGACTGGTTGGCGGCCCGTTCGATGCTGCGCAGATAGGTCGGCGCATTCCGCAGCCGACCGTGCAGCACGATCACCGCGCGTTCAATCTGCGGCCGTGGCTGGGTCCAGTTCAGGCTCAGCCCCAGTGTGGCCTGTGCGCCATTGACCATCAGCCGGTCCGGGCTGATGGATTTGACCGCCTGATCCTCGGCGTGAGCGGCGAAACTCAGAAGAGTGCTTAACGACAGGATCAGAAGCGGTTTCATCATTGGGTCAGAGGCTCTTGGCGGCGAATGTGTCGCACTGGTTGATTTGGCCCTGGGCGAAGCCGGTCTTGAACCAGCGCACGCGTTGAGCGGATGTTCCGTGAGTAAACGAATCAGGCACCACACGGCCCTGACCTTGCTGTTGCAGTCGATCATCGCCAATGGCGTTGGCGGCGTTCAGTGCTTCTTCAATATCACCCGGCTCAAGCCAGTTCAAACGCTTTTGTGCATTGAAGGCCCAAACACCTGCCAGACAATCTGCCTGAAGCTCCTGACGCACCAGCAAACCAGTGGCGCCTTCCATGCGCTGGCCGCTCTGGCGCGCCTGCTGCACTTTGGCGGAAACACCCAGCAGGGTCTGCACATGATGGCCCACTTCGTGCGCGATCACATAAGCCTGGGCAAAATCACCTGTTGCCTTGAAGCGTTGGGACATCTCCCGGAAAAAATCCATGTCCAGATAGACCTGCTGGTCCGCCGGGCAATAAAACGGGCCGCTGGCCGATGTTGCATAGCCGCACGCGGACTGCACCTGACCGCTGAACAACACCAGGGTCGGGTCCTTGTATTGCCGGCCGTTTAGCTGGAAGGTCGCGCGCCATGTGTCTTCGGTGTCGCCGAGAATCGAGCGGACGAAATCAGCCTGTTCGTCATTGGCCGGCGGGGCCTGGCGCGTCTCGGTGGTGGCCGGGGCCTGAGTCCCCTGGCCGGTCAGTTGGCCGAGGATCTGCATCGGATCCTGGCCGGTCAACAGGCCAATGGCGACGATGATGATCACCCCGCCAATGCCCAGACCCTTGCCACCCAGACGCATCCCACCGCCGCCGCCACCGTCGCCACGCGCGTCCACAACATTGTCGCTGCGGCGACCCTTTTTCCATAGCATGTGGGAATCCTCTTCTTAGCCTGTAAGGAGTGTCGCTGCTACCCACAAACTGCGCCAGTCCAATTGTCAGACGCGGAAGCTGAATGGGAGTTGAACGACGTACATCTTGCGCAGGAGTAGAGGAGAGGATTGTGGATTAGTTCGCCATCATTGAGGCGTTATCACTTGCGGATCACGCCTTGTTCACTCTTCACCGAGTTCATGAACGCTTGCATGGCCGAAGACTGGATGCGATGACGACGGGTGATCAGGCCATAAGGCGGCAGACGGGCTTCGAATTTGATGGGCAGCACCGCCAGTAAATGGCGGCCCGGATAGTCCTCGACCACCGACAGCGGGGTGACGCCGAGCATGTCGGTCTGCTGCACCAGGGACAGCAGGGTCATGATCGAAGTGGTTTCGACGATGCTGCTGGGAATATCGACCCGGGCATTGTGAAACACCTGATTGATGATCGAGCGCATGGGGCTGGGATGTTGTTGCAGCACCCAGGTCATGTTCTGCATCTCGGCCCAACCCAGTTCGGTGGCATTGGCCATGGGGTGCTGCGCGCCAGCCACCACGCACAGTTCTTCTTCACCGAGGCTGTCGAACAGCAATTCTTCAGCCCGCGCGCCGCCGGGGATCCGGCCCAGCACCACATCCAGTTGATCCTGCAACAAGGCCTGGACCAGCACATCACTGGTATCGACCTGGATGCTCATGGACAGGCGCGGGTGGCTTTTCTTCAGGTCGGCGATGGTCCGCGTCAGCAGGCCCGAAGCCAGCGCCGGGATGGCCCCGACCGCGACCCGGCCCAGATTGCCGGATTCCAGCGCAACCAGTTCCTCGCGCATGCCGCTCAACTCGGCAAATACCATGCGCGCGTAATAAATTACGGTTTCGCCAAACGGCGTGGCGCGCATGCCACGGGGCAGACGTTCGAACAGCTCGACGCCCAGCAGGTCTTCGGCTTCATGGAGCATTTTGGTCGCGGCGGGTTGGGTCATGCCGATGTTGTCAGCGGCGCGACGCAGCGAGCCCAGTTCCTGAAGTGCCAACATCAGCCGCAACTGGCGCAGGCGCAGGCGGCTGTGGATCACATTGGCGTCAGGAATTCGGGTCATGGGGCTGGCTCGTGAAAAAGACTGGGGCTGAGCCTGACAAGAAATCTCAGGCGTTGCCAGCCCCATCGTGTTCACAAGACCGATTTCGGTTTGCTGGCGTGACGGCTGCGCAGGCCCAGTGCGCCCTGGATCGCTTTGGAAATCAGCGGCCAGAACAGCATCAGCAGCGCGGCGGTGGTCAGGCTGCCCACCAACGGGTTGGACCAGAAAATACCCAGTTGCCCATCGGAGAACAGCATCGACTGGCGGAACGCATCTTCAGCCTTGTCGCCCAGCACCGCCGCCAGCACCAGGGGCGCAATCGGATAACCGAGTTTCTTGAACAGATAACCCAGCGCGCCGAACACCAGCATCAGGCCCACATCGAACAGCGAGTTATGCACCGAGTACGCACCAATGGCGCAGACCATGATGATGATCGGAGCAATGATCGAGAACGGAATGCGCAGGATCGAGGCAAACAGCGGTACGGTCGCCAGCACCACGATCAGGCTGACCACGTTGCCCAGATACATACTGGCAATCAGGCCCCAGACAAAGTCGTGTTGTTCGACGAACAAGGTCGGCCCAGGGTGCAGGCCCCAGATCATCAAACCGCCCAGCATTACCGCCGCCGTGGCCGAGCCCGGAATGCCAAGGGTCAGCATTGGCAGCAAAGCGCTGGTGCCCGCGGCGTGGTCGGCGGTCTCAGGCGCAATCACGCCTTCCAGTTCGCCTTTGCCGAAGTTGTCGCGGTTCTTCGAGAAGCGCCGCGCCAGGCTGTAACTCATGAATGACGCAGCGGTTGGACCGCCCGGCGTAATGCCCATCCAGCAGCCGACGATGGTGCTGCGCACGATGGTCAGCCAATAGCGCGGCAGTTTGGCCCAGGTGCGCAGGATCACCATGGGCGTGATGCGCGCATGTTCGCCCCGGAATACCAAGCCTTCCTCTACTGTGCAGAGGATTTCGCCGATACCGAACAGGCCGATCACCGCCACTTCAAAACTGATCCCGGTCATCAGGATCGGTTGGTCGAAGGTCAGGCGCAGGTTGCCGGACACGGTGTCCATGCCTACTGCCGCCATGGCGAAACCGATCATCATCGCCACCACAGTTTTCAGCGGCGGGTTTTTGCTCATGCCAATGAAGGTACAGAACGCCAGCAGGTACACCGCGAAGAACTCCGGTGAACTGAACGACATGGCGAACTCGGCGATGCGGGTCGACAGAAACGTCAGCAGCATCACACCCACCAGCGCACCGATCAGCGCGGAGCTGAAGGCAGCGGTCAGGGCTTCAGCGGCGCGGCCTTCCTTCGCCATGGGGTAGCCGTCAAAGGTGGTCGCCACCGATGACGGCTCGCCGGGAATATTGAACAGGATCGAAGTGATCGACCCCCCGAACAGCGCGCCCCAGTACATGCACGACAGCAGGATGATGGCCGACACTGGCGACATGGTGAAAGTCAGCGGCAACAACAGCGCAACGCCGTTAGGCGCACCGAGGCCTGGTAGTACGCCGACCAGAATACCGAGCAGCACGCCGACCACCATCAACCCGATATGGCCGGGGGTGAGGATCAGGTTCATGCCGTGCAGCAGGGAGTCGAACTCGCTCATAGCATCGATCTCCCGGCAACCGCCAGCCAGTCACCGACAGGGCCTGCGTGCAGCGGAACCTTGAACCACAAGGCGAAAATCAGGTAGCTGGCCAGCACCGCGCCGCCGGATACCGTGCACACCATCAGCTTGCCGTAAGGCTTGGGCCGAACCCGGTCGTGCAGCATGAACCAGGCGATAAACACCGCCGAGGCCATATAGATGCCGGTGAATGGCATGGCGCCTACAAACAATGCAATTGGAATGAACACCGACAACACGCTGCGAAACTGTTCGCGGCTGACGAAACCAATGCTCAGGGCTTTCCAGCGAACCAGCGTCAGCACGATGTTGCCCAGGCTGGCGCAGCTCAACAGCAGGCCAATGTAAAACGGGAAATAACCCGGCTCGGGGCCAGCGTCGCCCCAGCCGATACCTTGTTCAACGCTGCCGTACATCACCACTGCGCCGATCAGCAGGGTGAACAGCGCCAGGCCGAATTCGACCCAGCGAGTGCCGACCAGCGCGGTTGTTTCAGAAGAATGGGGCATGGAAAACCTCCAGTTTGGAAGGCTGCCGGACGATTGTCCGGCAGGGTCAAATCACTCGCGCAACCAGCCGGCATCCTTGAACACAGGCGTGACGCGGGCCGTGTCCTGCTGGATATACGCGGAGAGTTGATCGCCTTCGAGGAAGGTCGGCACCAGCGCGTTTTGCGTCACGTAGGCCTTGAACTCAGGCGCTTCGGATACCTTGCGCATCAGCTCGGTGTAGAAGGCGCGCTGTTCGGCGGTCACCTTACCGGGCATGAATACGGTGCGCGGGAAGCGATATTGATCCACACCCAGACCTTGCTCGTGGCAGGTAGGCACGTCGGCCCAGGATTTGTCCCCGGCGACTTTTTCGGTGTAGCTCATGCGTTCTTTACTGAATACGCACAGCGGTTGCACCTGATTGCCGCGCCATTGGCTGATGCTTTCGCTGGGGTTATTGACGTTGGCGGCGATGTGTTTGCCTGCCAATTGCGTGGAGGCTTCGCTGCCGCTTTTGAACGGGATGTACACCAGCTTGCTGCCAGTGGTTTTGTTCAGCAGCAGGGTCAGCGTTTGGTCGACATCTTTGGACTGGCTGCCGCCCATGCGCAGTTTGGAAGGGTCCGCCTTGACGGTCTCGTAGAAGCTTTTTGCGTCTTTCCAGGGCGCGTCTTTGTAGGTCCAGAGGATGAAGTCATCTTCAGCGACGGCAGCGACCGGGGTCAGCTCCTGCCATTGATAACCGAGCTTGGACACCAGAGGCAGCAGATAAATATTGTTGGTGCCGATCACTAGCTTGTCGGCATCGCCTTCGGACATCTTGATGTCCAGAAACGCCTCGGCACCGTTGCCGCCGCCTTTATTGAGGACGACGGTGTTCACGTCTAACAATTTGTGGGTGGTGATGATCGACTGAATCAGACGGCCCAACTGGTCAGTACCGCCGCCAGGACCACCGGCAACGATGATTTCGACATTCTTGTCGGGCTGCCAGGCAGCAAGGGCGGGGAGGGTGCCGGCAGTCAATAAAGTGCAACCGAGCAGAAGACTGGACGCGCGTCGAAGAGATGCGGTTCGCATGATGAAACCTCTATTTCTTGTAATTGTTTTTTGAGCGATTCGTCCGACACGGGCATCGGCAAATCTTGGGTCGAGTGTGGGAAGCTATTGCGCTGGCGTCTACTCAAAACATTGGATACACCGATAGCCTGGGGTTATAGGTTGGTGCTGTAGGCGATAGTTTTTTGATCCCCTGGCGCGGTTTGTCTGGTGAGGCGCGGGTTTGATTTTGTAGGAGCTGCCGAAGGCTGCGAATGGCAGCGAGTCAGGCACATTGCTTTCGCAGCCTGCGGCAGCTCCTACAGGTCGCGGTAACCCGGCTTTGTAGGAGCTGACCAAGGTACTAGGGCTGCGAAGAGGGTGTGTCGGACACAATGCCGTTCTCAGTCTTGGGTGAGGCCTACTGGGATAGCGATACTCCACGGTTATCACCGTATGTATTTTTTTGATTAGACGGTTATCACTTCGCCTCGGATAGTGATCGCCACAGCAACACCACAACAAAAACAATAAAAACGAGGTACGCACCATGGATCGTTCCAGTGCTCCCGTGCATCTGTCAGACGCAGGTGTCGCCCCCGCTTCATCCAATCCGGCGATTGCCACGACGGCCCGAGCCACGTCAGTGCGCTGGCGGATTTTCGCGATTATTTTCCTGCTGACCATGGTCAACCTGATCGACCGGGTCTCGCTGTCCATCGCCATGCCCACCATCGCCAAGGAATTCGAACTCTCCCCGAGCATGCAGGGCTTGATCCTCAGCAGCTTCTTCTGGGCCTACGCGCTGTTGCAGATCCCTGGCGGCTGGATGATCGACCGCTTTGGCCCGCGTCGCGTCATCACCTGGTCCACTGGGTTGTGGGGCACCTTTCAAGTGCTGGCCGGATTCGCGACCGGGGGCGTGTCGCTGTTGTTTGCGCGGATGTTCCTCGGTGCGGCTGAAGCACCTTTATTTCCCTCCGGCGGCAAACTGATTTCCCTCTGGCTGGCGCCGAGCGAACGCAGCCGGGGCGCAGTGATGATGGACAGCGGCAGCCCCCTGGGTGTGGCGCTGGGCGGATTAATCATTGCCTACCTGATTGCAACACTCGACTCCTGGCGCATGGCCTTCGTCATTGCCGGCGTCGCGACCCTGCTGCTGGGTTGGGTGTCATGGCGTTATCTGCGCGACGATCCTTCCGTGCACCCGCAGGTCAATCAGGCCGAGCTGGACAAGATCAACGCCGGTCGTGCCACGCCCGCTGCCGAAGCTGCACGTGCACAAGTCAAAGGCTTGGGCATCGCCGCGCGTTCCCTGACCGGCCTGCTGGTAGGCCGCTCCAGCTGGGCGATGGTCTATTTCGGCTTGCTGACCTGGGGCCCAAGCTATCTGGCCCAAGCCCGTGGTTTTGACATCAAAGGCATCGGCGCCGCGACCTTCGTGATCTTTATCTGTGGCGCGCTGGGTTCGTTGACTGGCGGCTTTCTGTGCGACGGCCTGATTCGCAAAGGCGTGCGTCGTGGCCTGGCGATCAAGGGCCTGCTGACCTTCTCGGGGCTGGTGGCATTGGGCGCGCTGGTCTTGCTGCCGACCTTGAGCAACCCATTTGCAGCCGTCGGTGTGTTAGCGATGACTGCGTTCTTTCTGATGTGGGGCAGCCTGTACTGGAGCTTCCCGGCGCTGCTGGCGGCACCGGCTCGTGTCGGTTTGATCGGCAGCGTGATGAATCTGGCCGGTAGCATCGGCGGGATCTTCGTGCCGATTCTGGTCGGGGTCATCCTGCAATATTTCGGTGGCTTTGGCGCGGTGCTGACCTTCTTCGCCATCTGCGCGGCGCTGTTTGTCCTGGCCACGCTGTTTATCAGCCTTGATGGCCAACGCGAGGTGGCAGATGTCTGATTTGTACGACGGCCCTATCGTCGACGCCCATCATCATTTCTGGGACCCGCAGACCAACTACCATCCGTGGCTGGCCGAGGGTGCGAACATCCCGTTTCGATACGGCGACTACTCGGCGATCAAGCGGCGTTACCTGCCGCCGGAATACTTCGCCGATGCAGGCCCGCATCAAGTGGTGCAGACCGTCTACGTCGAAACCGAATGGGACCCCAGCGACCCGATTGGCGAGACGCGCTTTGTCGAGCAACTGACCGCCCGCTATGGGGTGCCCAATGCCATCGTCGCTCAGGCCTGGCTGGATCGCCCGGACGCTATCGATCTGCTCAGCGCCCAAGCATCCTTCGCAGGCGTGCGCAGCGTAAGGCACAAGCCCGGTGGCCCTGAGTCACCCGAGCACGTGGGTACCCAGCGCAGCCTGATGAGTGACGAACACTGGCGGCGCAGCTTTGCCGCCTTGCATGAGCTGGGTCTGCATTTCGACTTGCAGACGCCTTGGTGGAACCTGCCGGAAACCGAATTGCTGGCTCGGGATTTTCCTGAAACCACGATCATCCTCAATCACGCCGGTCTGCCTTCTGATCGCAGCGAACAAGGGCTGGCCGGTTGGCATGCCGCGATGAGCCGACTGGCCGAGCAGCCCAATGTCGTGGTGAAAATTTCCGGTCTCGGTCAGCGTGGTAAGCCCTGGCGCGCCGAAGACAACGCCTGGATCGTGCGCGAGATCATCGCCATGTTCGGCGCAGAGCGGGCGATGTTTGCCAGCAACTTTCCTGTGGACAGCCTGTGCGGCTCGTTCGACGACATTTACAGCGGCTTCAAGCAGATCGTTCGCGACCTGCCACAGGCCGAGCAGCAACAACTTTTCTACAGCAACGCGCAACGTGTCTATCGTTGTGAGCCTTCAGCCACTGCGCAGACGTGGCACGAACAGATGAGGAATCAAGCATGAGCAAGACCCGAATTGCGATGGTATTGGGTGACCCGGCAGGCATCGGCCCTGAGTTGATTGCTCGCTTGCTGGCCGAGCCGCAGGTGCGCAGCCAGGCCCAGGTGATTCTGATTGCCGACGAAGCAGAAATGCAGCGCGGCATGCAGATCGCGGGCAAGGAGTTTCCGTATCGTCAGGTGGAGTCGCTGGATGATCTGAACTTCATCGACGACACGCCGTTGTTTTACAACTTCCGTGGCAATGCCTCCGGGGAATTCGCACGCAGCGAAGCCAGTGTCATCGGCGGCCGTTATTGCCTGGACACGCTGAAAATCGCCGTCGAGCTGACGGCTGCGAAAACCACCGATGCAGTGTTGTTCGGGCCTTTGAACAAAACCTCGCTGCACATGGCGGGCATGGCCCACAGCGACGAATTGCATTGGTTCGCCGAGCTGCTGGGCTTTGATGGTCCGTTCTGTGAATTCAATGTGCTGGACAACCTGTGGACCTCTCGCGTGACTTCTCACGTGGCGCTGTCAGCGGTGCCGGGCATGCTCAATCAGAACCGCGTCGTGGAAGCGATTCGGCTGATCGATACGGCGCTCAAACGCAACGGTCTGGAGCGTCCGCGCATCGGGGTGTGTGGCCTGAATCCGCATAACGGCGACAACGGCTCGTTCGGCCGCGAAGAACTGGACATCATCGGCCCGGCTGTGAAAACCGCGCAGGAGCAGGGCATTGCCGCAGATGGCCCGTACCCTGGCGACACGATTTTCCTCAAGGTGCAGGGCGATGCCAGCGCGTTTGACGCGGTGGTGACCATGTACCACGACCAGGGGCAGATCGCGATCAAACTCATGGGCTTCTCCCGTGGCGTGACCGTGCAGGGCGGCTTGCCAATCCCGATCACCACGCCAGCGCATGGCACTGCGTTCGATATTGCCGGGCAGGGCAAAGCCAACGTCGGGGCAATCCGCCAGGCCTTCGAGATTGCCTGCCGGATGGGGCGTAGTTCTTATTGATTCAACGCCGTAACACTGTTGGAGCGAGGCTTGCCCGCGAAGAACGATAGCTCGGTATGTCTGGCATACCGAGTTGGCTTCTTCGCGGGCAAGCCTCGCTCCAACAGTTTCTGGACCCGATAACTTCGGCGCTCCACATCCCTCACAACCGATCACCCCAAGCTATCACTGGATACGCATAAGTGATTAGCCGTCACCCCTCCCAACTGGCTAAATTTCCCCATCGACTTGTCGATCAACAACTACAAAAAGCCGGTCCCGCGCCATGCAGGACATACCGGCGCATTAAGGAAATGTACCCATGAAAATCAAAGCGATTCGTACCCGTGTCTTCGAATGGAAAGGCAAGGTCGTTCCCCCTCAAGCGCACTTCTGCACCAATGCCAGCGATATCCTTTTCGAACGCGGCGACGCCATGGGGTCGTTCCGTTTCCACGGTTGGCTGGTGGTGGAAATCGAAACCGACACCGGTCTCGTCGGCATCGGTAACTGCGCCCTGGCACCGCGTGTGGCCAAGGAAATCATCGACACCTACCTGGCCCCCATCGCCATCGGCGAAGACCCGTTCGACAACGAATACATTTGGCAGAAGATGTATCGCCAAAGCCACGCCTGGGGTCGCAAAGGCATCGGCATGGCGGCCATCTCGGCCATCGACATCGCCATCTGGGACATCATGGGCAAGGCCGTGAACAAGCCGGTCTTCAAGCTGCTGGGCGGCCGGACCAAGGAAAAGATCTGGACCTACGCCTCGAAACTGTACGCCAACGACAACCTGGATCTGTTCCTCGAAGAAGCCCAGGGCTATCTGAATCAAGGCTTCACCGCGCTGAAAATGCGTTTCGGTTATGGCCCGAAAGACGGCCCTGCGGGCATGCGTCGCAACATCGAACAAGTGCGTGCCCTGCGCGAGCTGGCGGGTCCCGACGTGGACATCATGCTGGAGTGCTACATGGGCTGGACCCTGGAATACGCCCGCCGCATGTTGCCGAAGCTGGCCGAGTTCGAGCCGCGCTGGCTGGAAGAACCAGTGATCGCCGATGACATCGAAGGCTACATCGAGCTGAAAAAGATGAACATCATGCCGATCTCTGGCGGCGAGCATGAATTCACCTCCTATGGCTTCAAAGACCTGCTGGAACGCCGCGCCGTGGACGTGATCCAGTACGACACCAACCGCGTCGGCGGCATCACCGCAGCGCGCAAGATCAACGCCATGGCTGAAGCCTGGTCGGTACCGGTCATCCCCCACGCCGGGCAGATGCACAACTACCACCTGACCATGTCCACCACCGCCTCGCCGATGGCCGAGTTCTTCCCGGTGTTCGACGTCGAAGTCGGCAACGAGTTGTTCTACTACGTGTTCAAGGGCGAGCCACAGCCGGTCAATGGTTACATCCAACTGGATGACAACAAACCGGGGCTTGGGCTGGAAATCTCCGATGAGTACCTGAGTGATTTCAACATCATCGAATAACGCTCGACTGTAGGAGTGAGCTTGCTCGCGATCTGCCGGGGACCGGCAGCAAATACGGTAAATGCGGTGTGGCAGGCGAAACCGAATGCAGGGTTTACGACTGCTGCGCAGCCGATCGCGAGCAAGCTCGCTCCTACAGATTTAATTCTGTGGAGAGACACCTAATGCGCCTAATCCAATTCCAAACCCAATCCGGACAACGCCAGGTCGGCGTCGTCGAGGGTGAGCGGGTCAATGTTGTACGTGAAACTCAAAGCACCCGTGAGCTGGCCCTGACCGCCATTCGCGCCGGTAAAAGCCTGGCCGATGAAGTCGCCAGCCGTGGCACCGAGCCGGGGCCTGATTACGCTGCGCTCCTGCAAAACCGTCAGATCCTGCCGCCACTGGACCATGAAGACCCGGCCCATTGCCTGATCAGCGGTACCGGGCTGACCCACCTGGGCAGCGCTTCGGCCCGGGACAAGATGCATCAGCACGACGGTGAGGTCGAAGCGGGCATGACCGACACCATGAAAATCTTCAAGTGGGGCATCGAGGGTGGCAAACCGGCCGCAGGCCAGGTCGGTGCGCAGCCCGAGTGGTTCTACAAGGGCGACGGCAGCATCGTCGTGCGCCCTGGCGCGGACTTCCCGGTGCCTGCTTTTGCTGAAGATGCGGGTGAGGAGCCGGAGCTGACGGGCTTGTACGTGATTGGAGACGACGGTCAGCCGTATCGGCTTGGCTATGCCCTGGGCAACGAGTTTTCCGACCACGTCATGGAACGCCGCAATTATCTTTATCTGGCGCATTCCAAGCTGCGTTACTGCGCCTATGGCCCTGAGCTGCGAGTGGGCGAGTTACCACGTCATTTGTCCGGGATGAGCCGCGTGCTGCGTGATGGGCAAGTGCTGTGGGAAAAGGAGTTTCTCAGCGGCGAGGACAACATGTGCCACAGCCTGGCGAACCTTGAGTATCACCACTTCAAGTACGCGCAGTTCTTGCGGCCGGGGGATGTGCACATTCACTACTTCGGCACCGCGACCTTGTCGTTCGCCGACGGCATCAAGACCCGGCCGGGTGATCGCTTCCAGATCAGTCTGGATGCCTTTGGTGCGCCGCTGGAAAACGGCATCGGCGAAGGGCCGCAGGGGGTGGGGATCGGGCAGATAAAAGCGTTGTAACTGACTGCAGGTGAACCCTGTAGGAGCTGCCGAAGGCTGCGAAATCGATTTGCCTGACACACCGCCATTCGCAGCCTTCGGCAGCTCCTACAAGGGAATACCTCACCTTTTAACTAGCAACACCCCCGACTCCATATGGTGGGTATACGGGAACTGGTCGAACAATGCGCAACGCTCCACACGGTGGGTGTCGTTGAGTTGGGCGATGTTGGCGGCCAGGGTTTCCGGGTTGCAGGAAATGTACAGAATGCGCTCGAAACGACGGGTCAGCTCGCAGGTGTCCGGATCCATCCCGGCGCGAGGTGGGTCGACGAACACGCTGCCAAACTCGTAGCTCTTCAAATCCACGCCATGCAGGCGGCGGAACGGGCGCACTTCGTTCAAGGCTTCTGTCAATTCTTCAGCGGACAGACGCACCAGGGTCACGTTATCCACAGCGTTATCGGCCAGATTGCTCAGGGCGGCGTTGACTGACGTCTTGCTGATTTCAGTGGCCAGCACTTTGCGCACCCGGGTCGCCAGGGGCAGGGTGAAGTTGCCATTGCCGCAATACAACTCCAGCAAATCATCTTCCCGGTCGCCCAGGGCGGCGTAGGCCCATTCGAGCATCTTCTGGTTCACCGTGCCGTTGGGCTGGGTGAAGGCGCCTTCGGGCTGGCGATAGCTGAAGGTGCGACCCGCAACGTCCAGCTCTTCGGTCACATAATCGCGACCAATCACCAGACGCTGCCCCTTGGAGCGGCCAATCAGGCTGACGCCCAAGTCCGCAGCCAGCTGCTCGGCTTCGGCCATCCACTCGTCATCCAGCGGGCGGTGATAACACATGGTGATCATGGCATCGCCCGCCAGGGTGGTCAGGAAGTCCACCTGGAACAGCTTGTGATTGAGCACCTTGCTGGCTTCCCAGCGATCACGCAGCACCGGCATCAAGGCGTTGATGCGCAGGCTGGCAATCGGCAGGCCGTCGAGCAGGATCGGGTTCTTGTTATCGCCCGGGGTGAACATCGCGTAGTGGCGCTTCTGGTCTTCGCGCCACAGGCGGAACTCGGCGCGCAGCCGGTAGTTGGCCGTGGGCGAGTCGAAAATCTGCGGCTCGGGGGCGTCGAACGGCGCCAGCAATTCACGCAGACGCTCGGCTTTGGCGGCGAGCTGCGTGTCGTAGCTCGCCGGATCGAAAGGAATACTCGCACTCATGCCGGAAACCAACCCAATTTGATAACGAACAGGATCGACAGGATTACCAGCGCGGGATTCAGCTGGCGCCACTGGCCTGACAACAATTTGATGCCTGTCCAGGCGATGAAGCCAAAGGCAATGCCGTTGGCGATGGAATAGGTGAACGGCATCGCCAGGGCAGTGATCACCACCGGCGCGGCCACCGACAGGTCATCCCAGTCGATTTCTGCAAGGCCGGAGGTCATTAGCACGGCCACGAACAGCAAGGCCGGAGCGGTGGCGAACGCCGGAACGCTGCCTGCCAGCGGGGCGAAAAACAGCGCCAGCAGGAACAGGATCGCAACCACGATGGCCGTCAGACCGGTGCGGCCGCCAGCACTTACGCCCGCGGCGGATTCGATGTAGCTGGTGGTGGTCGAAGTACCCAGCAGCGAACCGGCCATGGCAGCGGTGCTGTCGGCGATCAGTGCGCGGCCCATCTTTGGCATATGGCCGTTCTTGTCCATCAGCCCGGCGCGTTTGGCGACGCCGATCAGGGTGCCTGAGTTGTCGAACAGGTCGACGAACAAGAAGGCGAAGATCACGCTGATCAGGCCGATATCAAAGGCGCCCTTGATGTCCAGCTGCAGGAAGGTCGGGGCCAGGGATGGCGGCACGGATACGATGCCGCCGAATGGCGTGACGCCCAGCAGGATCGAGACGATGGTAACCGCCAGAATGCCGATCAACACGGCACCACGGACCTGGAGCTTTTCCAGGGCAACGATCAGGAAGAAGCCCAGGGTGGCGAGCACCGGCGCGGGTTGCTTCAGGTCGCCCATGCCGACCATGGTCGCCGGGTTGCTGACCACGATGCCTGCGTTATGCAGGGCGATCAGCGCCAGAAAAAGGCCGATACCGGCAGCAATCGCCGAACGCAGGGGCAGCGGGATGCTATTGATGATCCATTCACGGATGCGAAAGATCGACAGGATGAAGAACATCACCGCCGACAGGAATACCGCGCCCAGCGCTACCTGCCAGGTATGGCCCAGATGCAGCACCACGGTGTAAGTGAAGAACGCATTCAGGCCCATACCCGGTGCCAGGGCAATCGGGTAGTTGGCGATGATGCCCATGGTCGCCGAGCCGATGGCGGCTGCCAGGCAGGTGGCGACGAACAGCGCGCCTTTATCCATGCCGGTTTCGCCGAGGATGCTCGGGTTGACGAACAGAATGTAGGCCATCGCCAGAAAGGTCGTGACGCCCGCGAGAATCTCGGTGCGCACATTGGTGTTGTGTGCCTTGAGTTGAAACAGCCGTTCCAGCATGTCTGGCTCCCCGGTGACGCGCCTGCGCCGTGAATGAATCGACTCAAACAGCAAAGCACAGACTGCCAGAGCGGTCCGCGGATTTTGTGCCGGTCGGAAAAAGCCGCGCATGATACCAGCCGCGCAGGTTTATGACTGCCTGGTGATGAATGGTGTGCCAATGAAATGAAATACCCCCCCGTGGGACCGGCTTTAGCCGGGAAGAGGCCAGTACATCCGCTACACATTTATCGACTGGCATGCAGCCTTCCCGGCTAAAGCCGGTCCCACAGAATCGGTCATCACCGATACACCGCGGCGCCCTTGTCGTCGGAATGCTGCCCAGACCAAGCCTCGCTCCCACAGACGATCGCGTTTCTATGTGGGACCGGCTTTAGCCGGGAAGAGGCCAGTACATCCGCTACACATTTATCGACTGGCCTGCAGCCTTCCCGGCTAAAGCCGGTCCCACAGAATCGGTCATCACCGATACACCGCGGCGCCCTTGTCGTCTGAATGCTGCCCAGACCAAGCCTCGCTCCCCAGACGATCGCGTTTCTATGTGGGACCGGCTTTAGCCGGGAAGAGGCCAGTACATCCGCTACACATTTATCGACTGGCCTGCAGCCTTCCCGGCTGAAGCCGGTCCCACAGAGTCTGTTACCGCCCGTTGAACACCCCATCAAAAACCCTGAACGATTGCCAAACCTCACAAGTCGTACCCCTTAAGACGCAGAAAACTGCGCTGTTTGAATACCTACCGTGAGGTTCCCATGAGTTCACCAACATCCCAGGATTTCGCTGGCCATGCGATTACCCTGACGCTCAATGGTCAGGCGCGACAGCTCACTGTTCAGCCGTGGACCACGTTGCTTGACCTGCTGCGCGACCAACTCGATCTGGTCGGCAGCAAAAAAGGCTGCGACCACGGCCAGTGCGGCGCCTGCACTGTGTTGCGCGACGGCAAACGCATCAACTCCTGTCTGACATTGGCGATCATGTGCAATGGCGCCGAGCTGACCACCATCGAAGGCCTGGCAGACGGCGACCAGTTGCACCCCATGCAGCAGGCATTCATCAAACACGACGCGTTCCAGTGCGGTTATTGCACGCCGGGGCAGATATGCTCCGCCGTCGGGCTGGCCAACGAAGGCCGAGCCAGCAGCACTGCCGAGATCAAGGAACTGATGAGCGGTAACCTTTGCCGTTGCGGCGCGTACAGCAACATCGTCGCTGCTGTGGAAGAAGCGCTGCCACAAACGTCCCGTCAAGCAACAGGCAGGTTCGAAAAAGCAGGGGGCAGCCGATGAATCCGTTTACTTATAGCCGACCGAACAACGTCAGCGAAGCGGTCAACCTCAGCAGCGCTGCGACCCGGTTTATCGCTGGCGGCACCAATCTGCTCGACCTGATGAAAGAAAACGTCACGCGCCCCGAGCACCTGATCGACATCACTGGCTTGCCGCTCAACGAGGTGACTGAAACTCCTGAGGGCGGGCTGATGATTGGCGCGCTGGTGAGCAATGCCGACCTGGCCTGGCATCCGCTGATCGAAGAACGTTATCCACTGCTGTCCCAGGCGATTCTGGCTGGCGCTTCGCCGCAGTTGCGCAACATGGCGAGCACCGGCGGCAACCTGCTGCAGCGCACGCGTTGCTATTACTTCTACGACTCGACGGTGCCGTGCAATAAGCGCGAACCTGGCACTGGCTGCCCGGCGCGGGACGGCCTGAACCGAATCCACGCGATCCTCGGCGCCAGCGATGAATGCGTCGCCACTCACCCGTCGGATATGTGCGTGGCACTGGCGGCGCTGGAAGCCGTGGTGCATGTCGAAGGTCGGGCGGGGCCGCGCAGCATCGAGTTCGCCGACTTTCACCGGCTGCCCGGCGATGCGCCCCAGCGGGATAACCAACTGGCCGATGACGAGCTGATTACCGCTATCGAGTTGCCAGCTCCAGGTTTCGCCGGCCAGGGCCAGTACTTGAAAATCCGTGATCGGGCGTCCTACGCCTTTGCGCTGATCTCGGTTGCCGCTTCCCTGGACCTTGATGGCGACATCATTCGGGGTGCGCGTCTGGCCCTGGGCGGCGTCGCCCATAAGCCGTGGCGCGACAAAGCGGCCGAGCAGGTGCTGATCGGCAAACCGGTCTCCCGTGACAGCTTCGCCGCCGCTGCCGATGCCTTGCTGGCCCATGCCGAGCCGCTTGAGCACAACGCTTTCAAAGTCAAACTGGCACGCCGGGCGATCATTCGCGCCTTGAGCGATGCTGCCGTGGGAGGAGATGCCCGATGAATACGCCCGTATCACCAATCGGCCAGGCTCTGGACCGAGTCGACGGTAAGCTTAAAGTCACGGGTGGCGCGCGGTACGCCGGGGAATACCCGGAAACCGGTCTGCTGTATGGCAGCGTTGTGTCCAGCACTATTGCTCGCGGCCGCGTGACTCATATCGACATCACCGATGCCTTGCGTGTGCCGGGCGTGGTGATGGTGCTGGATCACAAGAACCGGCCCAAGCTCGCCAGCTATGACGAAAGCTACGAAGACGCCGACTCGGCAGAGGGTTCGCCGTTCCGGCCTTTGTACAACGACCGGGTTCTGTATAGCGGCCAGCCCCTGGCGCTGGTTGTCGCTGAAACCCTGGAGCTGGCGCGTTATGCCGGTTCGCTGGTGAAGATCGAATACCTGGTGGAGCCTCACCACACCGATCTACTAGCGGTCAGCGAGCAAAGCCACCCAGCCCCCGCTGAACTGCCCAAGCCTCGGGGTAATTTTCAGGCCGAGTTTGCCGGTGCTGCGCTGCGCGTCGATGCCCATTACAGCACCCCGGTTGAACATCACAACCCGATGGAGCCGCATGCGTCGACGGTGCTTTATCAAGCCGACGGCAGCCTGCACATCCACGACAAGACCCAAGGCACGCAGAACTGCCAGGACTACCTGCATAAAGTGTTCAACATCGATAAAGAGAAGATTCGCGTGTTCGCGGCCTTTGTCGGTGGTGCGTTCGGCTCGGGTTTGCGCCCGCAATATCAATTGCCACTGGCCGTGATGGCGGCGCTGGAGCTCAAGCGCTCGGTCCGCGTGACATTGACCCGTCAACAGATGTTCACCTTCGGCTATCGCCCGCGCACCTTGCAGCATTTGCGTCTGGGCGCGGCGGCCAACGGTCGGTTGATGGCCGTGGCCCACGAGGCTATCGGCCAGACCTCGCGCTTTGAAGACTTCACTGAACATGTCGTCGAGTGGAGCGGCATGCTCTACAAGTGCGACAACGTCGAGCTGAGTTACAAGCTCGCGCCACTGGACGTCTATACCCCGCTGGACATGCGTGCACCCGGTGCCGCGTTGGGCGTGATCGGCCTGGAATGCGCCATGGACGAACTGGCCTGCGCCTTGGCTATCGATCCGGTGCAACTGCGCCTGATCAACTTCGCCGAGCGTAACGGCAATGAAGACAAACCCTATTCCAGCAAAGAGCTACGCGCCTGTTATGCCCAAGGTGCCGAGCGTTTTGGCTGGAGCCGACGCAACCCGGAACCGCGCAGCATGCGCGAAGGCCGACAGCTGGTGGGTTGGGGTATGGCCGGTGGCGTGTGGGAATCCATGCAGATGAAGGCCAGCGCCAAGGCCCACATTAATGCTGAAGGCAAACTGACCGTCAGCAGTGCCACCACCGACATCGGGACCGGTACCTACACCGTCATGACCCAGATTGCAGCGGCGGGGGCGGGCGTTTCGGTTGCCGACACGACGTTCTTGCTGGGGGATTCCTCCCTGCCCACCGCGCCTTTACAGGGTGGCTCGTTCACCGTGTCGTCAGTCGGCACGGCGGTGCAGCAGGCCAGCAAGGCGTTGCGCCTGAAATTGTTCGAAGTGGCGTGTCAGGTGGATCCGCAGTTTGCTTCAGCTCGGGCGGATCAGATGACCGTTGCCGAGGGTTATCTGAATCTGGGGGATCATCGGCTGGCGTTGAGCGAAGTGCTGAGCGGTCTGCCGGATGGCCTTGAGGTGCAGATTGACGCCGAGCCGGACAAGAAACGCGAAGGCTATGCAACGGCCACCCATTCGGCGGTATTCGTTGAGGTGCAGGTGGATGAAGACCTGGGCAGCATTCGCGTCAGCCGGGTGGTCAGCGCTATTGCGGCGGGCCGTGTGGTCAACCCGAAGATGGCCCGCAGCCAGATTCTTGGCGGCGTGGTTTGGGGCATCGGCATGGCACTGCACGAAGAAACCCAGACCGACCACAACCTCGGGCGCTTCATGAATCACAGCCTGGCGGAGTACCACGTGCCGGTTCATGCCGATATCGGCGACATTGACGTTATTTTTGTCGAGGAAGAAGACAATATCGTCAACGCGCTGGGTTCTAAAGGTGTCGGGGAAATCGGCATTGTCGGAGTGGCGGCAGCGGTGGCAAATGCGATCTACCACGCGACCGGCAAGCGGGTGCGGGACTTTCCGATAACGTTGGATAAGGTGCTTTAAGGCCGACACGGGACCTGTAGGAGCTGCCGAAGGCTGCGAAAGCGGAGTGTCAGACACATCGCTATTCGCAGCCTTCGGCAGCTCCTACAGGGATATATGCCCAGATTTCGGATGCGTTGCCTAAACCTTCACCTCATCCGCCTCAGCCACCACATCGCGCATGCGATCGCGGTTGGCCAGAGTCGGGAACAGTTTGATCCAGATGCCGGTTACCGCAAGCGTACCGACGCCACCCATGACCACCGCCGGGACGACGCCAAACCAGTGCGCCGTCAGGCCTGATTCAAACTCTCCCAACTGATTCGACGCGCCAATGAACAGCCCGTTGACCGCGCTGACCCGGCCGCGCATTTCATCGGGGGTTTCCAGTTGCACGAAGGAAGCGCGGATCACCATGCTGATCATGTCCGCTGCGCCCAGCACCACTAGCACCGCCATGGAAAACCAGAACGACGTCGACAGGCCAAAGGCAATGGTCGCCACGCCGAACACCCCGACGGCAGTGAACATCACCCGCCCCACATGCCGTTCAACATTGAAATGCGCCAGCCACAGCGACATGGCCAGCGCGCCGACCGCCGGTGCCGAACGCAGCATGCCCAGGCCCCATGGGCCGGTGAGCAGGATGTCCTTGGCGAAGACGGGCAGCAACGCGGTTGCGCCACCCAGCAGCACAGCGAACAAGTCCAGCGAGATGGCACCCAGCACGTCCGGGCGGCTGCGGATAAAGCGAATCCCGGCCAGTAGCGAGTGCAAAGTCGCCTTGCCTTTGTTGAGCGGCGTTTGCCGGGCGGGCAGGCTGAGCATCAGCGAGCAGGCGATGACGTAGAGCAGTACCGTCGGCCCATAGACCCAGCTGCTGCCAAACGCATAAAGGAAGCCGCCCAGCGCCGGAGCCACGATGGTTGCCGATTGCTGAGCCGATTGCGCGGCGGCCACCGCCCGTGGGAACAGTGCCGGGGGCACGATGCTTGGCAGCAAGGCCTGGGTGGTGGGCATTTCGAATGAGCGGGAAGCGCCCAGTGCGAAGGCCAGGATGAAGATCATTTCCCGTGTAACGCTGTCGGTGCTGCTGCCGATGAACAGGGCCAGGGCGATGCACGCCTGAGCCGTCTGGCAAATCGCCGCCACCTTGCGTCGGTCATAGCGGTCGGCCACATGCCCGGTGTGCAACATGAACAACACGCGCGGCGCGAACTCCACCAGCCCGACCAAGCCCAGGTCCAGCACGTTGCCGGTCAGTTGATAGAGGTTCCAGCCAATGGCCACGGTCAGCATCTGAAAACCGCTGGCAGTAAAGATACGGGCAAACCAGAACGCGACAAATGGACGATGATGGCGCAACAACACAGGTGCTTGAGTCGACATGAGCAACAGCAGCCAGGCGGGAGGGGTGTGCAGATTACCAGTTTGTAACAATGCGTTGCATGAAAAGGGATCCAATCAATAAACAAATCTGGACCTGACATGTGCGTGCAAACACTATTTTTTGTAGGAGCTGCCGAAGGCTGCGTAAGCATTTTTCATGACGACCCATTCGCAGCCTTCGGCAGCTCCTACAAGGTTTGCAGGTGGGGTTTGCCTGCTGAGGCAACTCGCCACGCGACAAAAGACCACACGGTCGACATGTCCAAATACGACTACTCTTTGACGGTCAGTTGATCTGCGTCAATGCCCCAAAGGCATAAGAAGCGACAGGCGGCTTGACGGACTCCCCGAGACGCGAAACAAGATCGAACAATCTTGTGACGCAAGGCTCATAAACCGTAGGGGCAGTGGCTGTTGGCCTCGGGTCGTCAGCCGTATCACCTGATAGAGGAAGACCTATGTTCGGTTTAGATGCAATTGAGCTCGCCCGAATTCAGTTCGCGTTTACCATTTCGTTCCACATTCTGTTCCCTGCCATCACCATCGGTCTGGCAAGTTACCTGGCTGTGCTCGAAGGCCTGTGGCTGAAGACCCATAACAACGTTTACCGTGACCTGTACCATTTCTGGTCGAAGATCTTTGCCGTCAACTTCGGCATGGGTGTGGTCTCCGGTCTGGTCATGGCATACCAGTTCGGTACCAACTGGAGCCGCTTCTCCGACTTTGCCGGCGCCGTCACCGGCCCATTGTTGACGTACGAAGTGCTCACCGCATTCTTCCTCGAAGCAGGCTTCCTCGGCGTCATGCTGTTCGGCTGGAACCGCGTTGGCCGCAATCTGCACTTCTTTTCGACGGTCATGGTCGCCATCGGCACCCTGATCTCGACATTCTGGATTCTGGCCTCCAACAGCTGGATGCAGACCCCACAGGGTTTCGAAATCATCGATGGCCGAGTGATCCCGACGGACTGGTTCGCCGTGGTCTTCAACCCGTCGTTCCCGTATCGCCTGTTGCACATGTCCATCGCTGCCTTCGTGGCGACGGCATTCTTCGTCGGCTCGTCCGCTGCCTGGCATCTGCTGCGCGGTCGCGATACGCCGCAAGTGCGCAAAATGCTTTCCATGGCTATGTGGATGGCGCTGATCGTGGCTCCGGTGCAGGCCGTCGTGGGTGACTTCCACGGCTTGAATACCCTTGAGCATCAGCCAGCGAAAATCGCTGCAATCGAAGGCCACTGGGAGAACGTCGGCGACGAGCCAACCCCTCTGATTCTGTTCGGCCTGCCGGACATGAAAGAAGAACGCACCAAGTACGCCGTTGAAATCCCGTACCTGGGCAGCCTGATCCTGACTCACAGCCTGGATAAACAGGTACCGGCCCTCAAGGAATTCAAGCCTGAAGACCGTCCGAATTCGACCATTGTGTTCTGGTCGTTCCGGGTCATGGTCGGCCTTGGCTTCCTGATGATCTTCACCGGTCTGTGGAGCCTGTGGCTGCGCAAGCGCGGCTCGCTGTACCAGAATCGTCTGTTCCTTTACCTGGCCTTGTGGATGGGGCCGTCTGGCCTGATCGCGATCCTGGCCGGCTGGTTCACCACTGAAATCGGCCGTCAGCCCTGGGTTGTTTACGGCCTGATGCGCACCGCCGATGCTTCGTCCGGTCACAGCGTGGCGCAGATGAGCATCACTCTGGTCCTGTTCGTGGTGGTGTACTTCCTGCTGTTCGGTACGGGTCTGGGTTACATGATGCGTCTGGTGCGCAAAGGACCTAAAACCTACGTTGAGCACACGCCTCAAGGTGGTCCAGGCCAGCAACGCACTCCGGCACGTCCATTGTCTGCTGCAACTGAAGGTGCAGAAGATGGCGACAATCACGACAGTCTGGGTAAGGGGAACTGAGCCATGGGTATTGATCTTCCGCTTATCTGGGCCGTGATTATCATCTTCGGCATCATGATGTACGTCGTCATGGACGGCTTCGATCTGGGCATCGGGATTCTCTTCCCGTTCATGAAAGACAGCGGCGACCGTGACGTGATGATGAACACTGTTGCGCCAGTCTGGGACGGTAACGAGACCTGGCTGGTACTGGGTGGTGCTGCGTTGTTCGGCGCTTTTCCGCTGGCCTACTCAGTGGTGCTGTCGGCGCTGTACCTGCCGCTGATCCTGATGCTGATGGGCCTGATCTTTCGTGGTGTGGCGTTCGAGTTCCGCTTCAAGGCCACCGACGAAAAACGTCACCTGTGGGACAAAGCCTTCATCGGCGGTTCGCTGGCGGCGACTTTCTTCCAGGGTGTTGCACTGGGCGCATTCATCGACGGCATTCCGGTGGTCAATCGCCAGTTCGCTGGCGGTGGCCTGGATTGGCTCACGCCATTCAGCATGTTCTGTGGCCTGGCGCTGATCGTCGCTTATGCGCTTCTGGGTTGCACCTGGTTGATCATGAAGACCGAAGGCGCACTGCAGAAAGCCATGCATGACCTGGCACGTCCGTTGGCTATCGCTGTGCTCGTGGTGATGGGCGTTGTCAGCCTGTGGACGCCGCTGGCTCACCCTGATATCGCCACCCGCTGGTTTTCGTTGCCGAACCTGTTCTGGTTCCTGCCGGTGCCGATCCTGGTGCTGGTGACCATGTACGGTTTGTTCAAGGCCGTGGCGCGCTATGCCAACTACACGCCGTTCCTGCTGACCCTGTTGCTGATCTTCCTCGGCTACAGCGGTCTGGGCATCAGCCTGTGGCCGAACATCGTGCCGCCGTCGATCTCCATCTGGGACGCCGCGTCACCACCGCAGAGCCAGGGCTTCATGCTGGTGGGTACGCTGTTCATCATCCCGTTCATTCTGGGTTACACCTTCTGGAGCTACTACGTATTCCGCGGCAAGGTCACCCACGAAGACGGCTACCACTAGCAGTTATAGAGAGAGGAGAGACTGGCGATGTCTGGCAAAGAATCTTTTCATGACGAGCAAGACCCGGCGATGAAAAAGCCGCTGTGGCAGCGGCTGGCCTGGCTGGCTGGCATCTGGGCCGCCAGTGTCTTCGCACTGTTCATCGTCGCCAGCCTGCTGCGGCTGTTCATGAACGCTGCGGGTTTGACCACCCACTGAAATGCATATCCCATCCCGCGTCCCATCGACGCGGTTTTCAACCCTCCTTCGTGGAGGGTTTTTTTTATCCAGAGAATGACAACCTGACCTGTGGGACCGGCTTTAGCCGGGAAGAGGGCAGTACATTCACTGCATATGCGTGCAATGAAATACCGTCTTCCCGGCTGAAGCCGGTCCCACAAATATCGTGAAGGGGCTTGGCTACTTGCGCGCCTTAAGAATCACAAACTTCGGCGTAGCCGCCACTTGCTCTACGCCACGAAACAGCCGGGCCAGTTTGGTGTGGTAACCCAGATGACGGTTGCCGACCACATACAGCGCGCCGCCGGGCACCAGGGCATTGCGGGCTTGCTGGAACATGCGCCAGGCGAGGAAGTCGCCCACCACCTGTTGCTGGTGGAAGGGCGGGTTGCACAGCACTACGTCCAGCGAATCTGGTACCTGAACGGCCAGGCCGTCATCGGCGCGCAGCGTCACGTCGCGATCACCCAGTGCGATTTGCCAGTTCTCGGCAGCGGATTGAACGGCCATGAACGACTCATCCACCAGGGTGTAATGCGCCTGCGGGTTGCTCAACGCGCTGGCGATTGCCAATACCCCGTTGCCGCAACCCAGGTCAGCGACTCGCGCCGAGCCGAGGTTTTTCGGCAGATAAGGCAGGAACGCCCGGGTGCCGATGTCCAGACCTTCGCGGCAGAAAACGTTGGCGTGGTTGAGCAGTTCAATCGCCGGATCATCCAGCTTGTAGCGGGTTGGGTAGGGCGACTCGACGACTACCTTTGGCTCTGGGGTAGCGAACAGCAGCCGGGCTTTTTTTACCGCCAGTGAAGCGCTGACCGGGCCGACATATTCTTGGAGCAGTTCGCCAGCCGAGCGCGGCAAATGTTTGACCATGGCCGCCGCGACCACCCGAGCGTCAGGCGCCAATTGGCCTTGCAATCGGATCAGTTGTTCTTCCAGCAGTGCCAAGGTTTTCGGCACTCGGATCAGCACCCAGTCAAATGGCCCGCTGAAGGCTTCGCTGGCCGGGATCATGGTCACTGCGTCGTAGGCCATGCCGTTGCGCGTCAGGTTTTTCTGTAGACCCTGGGCAGCAAGGAAGGAGTCGGTGCTGCTGGTGACCGTCGCATGCTGGGCCAGACTGGCCGCCAGAGCGCCGAAGCTGTCGTTGAGCACCAGCACTTTGCTTTGCAGTGTCAGCCCCTGCTCGGCGACAAAGTTCAGCAAATATTCATCGGCAGCATCGAACGCCTGCAGCGGTTCGTCCTGCTGTTCCGGTTGGCGAATGAGATCGAGCTGGGCGAACGGCGTATCAAGCAGCGGCATGGGCGGGGAAACTCTGGGTAATTGACGAATCGTCAAAAGCCGGTGATTTTACGTGCTTTTCGCCGGTTGGCACCCCTTCGTTTCCCCGGTCCATGCTGCCGGGTTCAAAACATCCCGCTTAATGCTGCCTGCACCACCGCCGAAATCTTGTTACAGGCCCCCATTTTCTGGATCGCGTTGGCCACGTGAAAATGCACCGTGCGTTCTTTCATGCTCAAAATGATGGCAATGTCAGCCGCCGTTTTGCCCTCCGCACTCCATTTCAGTATTTCGACTTCTCGCGTGGTGAGAGGCTGCTGACGGGCATACCTACGCAAGTTCTCCAATGAAACCGACCCCATATTGCCTCCGTGCTTCTCCAAGTCCTTTAGTCCATGTCCTCAGTTTTGCTGTTTGAGTTTAGGAAAAAAAAGGTCGCGCAAATGCGACATAAAGGGCTGGCAGACAAATGGAATGCTGGCGTTTTATCCCGCGAGGATTTAACCGTGAAGCCCAAACGTTATAGAACGGGCCTCGCCGGGCGCTGCCGGGATTGGACATTGGCGTGCCGCTATAGGGCCAAGAGAGAAATGGTCTAACAGCGGTGGTCTGTTTACCCAAGTCCTGTAGGAGCTGCCGAAGGCTGCGAAAGCTCTTTAGCTGACACACCGCATTCGCAGCCTTCGGCAGCTCCTACAGGTGTGTGTTTTTCATACCACTACAAACCAACGGTGTTTATCCACCACGCTTTGCGGGACACTAACCGCCAGTTTTTACTTGCAGGAGGCCGGATCAGACATGACCGCCAGCGCCGAAAAATACACCCGGCAGACGCTCATCAGCGTGACGCCATTGACACCCAGTCTGTTCACCTTGCGCACCACGCGCGATCCGGGTTTCCGGTTCACAGCCGGGCAATTCGCTCGTCTGGGCGTTACCAAGGCTGACGGCAGCATTGTCTGGCGAGCTTATTCCATGGTGTCTTCGCCCCATGATGAGTTTCTGGAGTTCTTCTCAATTGTCGTGCCGGACGGTGAGTTCACCAGTGAGCTGAGCCGCCTACGTGAAGGCGACAGCCTGTTGATCGAGAAGCTGGCCACGGGTTATCTGACGGTGGACCGTTTCGTCGACGGCCGGGATCTGTGGCTGTTATCCACAGGCACCGGGGTCGCGCCGTTCCTGTCGATCCTTCAGGATTTCGAGGTGTGGGAGAAGTTTGAACGCATCGTGCTGGTGTACAGCGCGCGAGAATCCAGGGAACTGGCCTATCAAACGCTGATTGCCGGGTTGACGGAGCGCGATTATCTGGCTGAGTTCGCGGACAAGTTGATCTACGTGCCGGTGGTCACCCGGGAGCAGATCCCCGGTGCGCTGAACGGGCGGATCACGCAGTTGATCGAGAATGGCGAGCTGGAAAAAGCCGCAGGCCTGCCGCTCAACCCCGAGTGCTCCAGAGTGATGATCTGCGGCAACCCGCAAATGATCGAAGACACCCGAGCCTTGCTCAAGGCGCGGGACATGAACCTCAACCTGACTCGCCGGCCGGGGCAGGTGGTGGTGGAGAATTATTGGTAATTGCCTTGTGAAACCTCGCCTGTAGGAGCTGCCGAAGGCTGCGAAAGCAATACTTCTGATACATCGCCATTCGCAGCCTTCGGCAGCTCCTACAGGGTTTGCGCTTCTTAAAGCGGGTGCTTCGGATCCACCGTGATCGGCGCTGCCGGCTGATGCTGTTCTTTCAACAGATCGCGGATCTCACCCAGCAACAACTCTTGCTTGGTTGGAGTCGGTGGCAGGCTTGGGGCCTTGGCTTCTTCGCGTTTGAGGCGGTTGATCGCTTTTACGCCCATGAAGATGGCGAAGGCGACGATGATGAAGTCGATCACGGTCTGGATGAATTTGCCGTAAGCCAGCACCACCGCTGGCGCCGCGCCTTCTGCCGGACGCAGGATAACGGCAAGGTCGCTGAAATCAACGCCGCCGATCAGCAGCCCCAGGGGCGGCATGATTACATCGCCGACGAACGACGAAACGATCTTGCCGAATGCCGCACCAATGATGATACCGACGGCCATATCGACCACGTTACCTTTGACGGCAAAGGCTTTGAACTCGCTAAGTACGCTCATGGGATATTCCTTGTTACAGATTATTGGGTCCAGTGCAGTGTAAGACAGCTGCACGCTTTGCGCTGGGCACCTTTAGTCGACCGGACTGTGCCGGGGAAGTTTTATCGCAGATAGCAAAAAGCTGCCATTGAGGCTCACGAACGCGGGAGCGTGAGGTGCGTTATGATTGCCAACTTTTACAGTGGGGTTGTCATGGCCAAGGCCAAACGCTTGTATGGCTGCACCGAATGCGGCGCGACTTTTCCCAAATGGGCCGGGCAATGCACTGAATGCGGTGCCTGGAACACGCTCGTCGAGACCGTGCTGGAAAGTGGCAGCGCCGCGCCCCCCAGCGGCCGCTCCAGCTGGACCGGGTCACAGACCCAGATCCGCACGCTCGCTGAAGTCAGCGTCGAGGAAATCCCGCGCTTCTCCACTAACTCCGCCGAGCTGGACCGGGTGTTAGGTGGTGGGCTGGTGGACGGCTCCGTGGTATTGATCGGTGGCGACCCCGGTATCGGCAAATCCACGATCCTCCTGCAAACCCTTTGCGCCATCGCCGAACGCATGCCTGCCCTGTACGTCACGGGTGAGGAATCCCAGCAGCAGGTTGCCATGCGCGCCCGGCGTCTGGGTTTGCCCCAGGACAAGCTCAAGGTGATGACCGAAACCTGTATTGAAAACATCATCGCCACCGCCAAGGTCGAAAAGCCCAAGGTCATGGTGATCGACTCGATCCAGACGATTTTTACCGAGCAACTGCAGTCGGCCCCCGGCGGCGTTTCCCAAGTGCGCGAAAGCGCAGCGCTGCTGGTGCGCTACGCCAAGCAGAGCGGCACGGCGATTTTCCTGGTGGGCCATGTCACCAAGGAAGGCGCGCTGGCGGGGCCGCGAGTCCTGGAGCACATGGTCGACACGGTTCTGTACTTCGAAGGTGAGTCCGACGGTCGTCTGCGTTTGTTGCGCGCGGTGAAGAATCGCTTTGGCGCTGTCAACGAGCTGGGCGTGTTCGGCATGACCGACAAGGGCCTGAAGGAAGTTTCAAATCCCTCGGCTATTTTCCTCACCCGCGCCCAGGAAGAAGTGCCAGGCAGTGTGGTGATGGCGACCTGGGAAGGCACCCGGCCGATGCTGGTGGAAGTGCAGGCGTTGGTGGACGACAGCCACATGTCCAATCCACGTCGGGTGACCCTGGGCCTGGATCAGAATCGACTGGCCATGTTGCTGGCGGTTCTGCACCGGCATGGGGGAATTCCGACCCACGATCAGGATGTTTTCCTCAACGTGGTAGGCGGCGTCAAAGTGCTGGAAACGGCGTCCGATCTGGCGTTGATGGCAGCGGTGATGTCCAGCCTGCGCAATCGGCCGCTGCCCCATGACTTGCTGGTGTTTGGCGAAGTGGGTCTGTCAGGCGAAGTGCGTCCGGTGCCCAGTGGCCAGGAGCGTCTCAAGGAAGCGGCCAAACATGGTTTCAAGCGGGCCATCGTTCCCAAAGGCAACGCCCCGAAAGAAGCGCCGCCGGGTTTGCAGGTTATTGCCGTGACGCGGCTTGAGCAGGCGCTGGATGCGTTGTTTGAGTAGTTTTATAGGGCTGGTGTGTCTGGAACCTGTAGGAGTGAGCTTGCTCGCGATGGCGTCATGTCAGCAAAACATGGTTTGAGTGTCGCACCGAATCGCGAGCAAGCTCACTCCTACAGTTGATAGAAACTTAGGCACCTCACACCTCTATCAACGCCGCCAACTCTCGCTCCAGCTCATCATGGTCGGCCAGGTTCAGCTCTATCAGTCGCCGCAGATGGCTGATGGAGTCCAGCCCGATGTGTTCACAGACAAAACCCAGTTGCCCGTGATCATCGTGGGTCAGGTGCACATCCATCTGCACGTGGACCTCGTTGCTCAGTTTGATATCTGCGCTGAAAGGCTCGTCGGGCTCGGCGGTCCAGGGTTCGGGACGTTCGATGAGCATGCCTTTGAGAGACAGGTCCACCAGTTGAACCTGCCAGCGTTTTTCGCCCTGACGAAGCTCGGTCTTCGCATCAAAGGCAATGCGCTTGAAACGTCTGCGGTCTGCGTTGGAGTCGGTCATCGCGTCACTTCTCTTGGAATCGCCTGACAGTTATCAGCGGTTCAACGCCGGTCAGCAGCGTCGTCTGTACCGACGATAGACCCGATCCGCGCAAGCGAACAGTTTTTGGCTTCAGCTTTACACTTCACAACACTCAAAACACGCCTTGTTCTGGTGCGCTATTGGCTCGGCGCCGGGCGCTTTGCCGCCTATTGGTTCTTTTTGCTCTAGACCTTCGTGGGGGGTGGCCTTTCGCTCCGACAGAGCTAAACTCCGGTGGCTGGTCTTCTAGTCATCTGCTGGAATATAAAAAATGAAAAATAATAATAGCCTTATGCGCCATGTGCCTTGGCTGATCGTCGCAATTGTCGGGGCTTTTGCCCTTGGGGTCGTGGCCTTGCGCCGCGGAGAAGCAATCAACGCCTTGTGGATCGTGGTCGCTGCGGTTGCCATCTACCTGGTCGCGTATCGTTATTACAGTTTGTTCATTGCCCGCCATGTCATGCAGCTCGATCCGCTGCGCGCCACTCCGGCGGTCGTCAACAACGATGGTCTGGACTATGTGCCGACCAACAAACACATTCTTTTCGGTCACCACTTTGCTGCCATCGCTGGCGCTGGCCCTCTGGTCGGCCCGGTTCTGGCGGCGCAGATGGGCTATCTGCCCGGTACGCTCTGGCTGATTGCCGGTGTGGTACTGGCCGGTGCGGTACAGGATTTCATGATCCTGTTCCTGTCCACACGCCGTAACGGTCGCTCCCTGGGCGACATGGTGCGTGAAGAAATGGGCCGCATCCCCGGCACCATCGCGCTGTTTGGCTGCTTCCTGATCATGATCATCATCCTCGCGGTGCTGGCGCTGATTGTGGTCAAGGCCCTGGCCGAAAGCCCGTGGGGCATGTTCACCGTGCTGGCGACCATCCCGACCGCGATGTTCATGGGCATCTACATGCGCTACATCCGCCCGGGCCGCATTGGCGAAATCTCGGTGATCGGCGTGGTGCTGTTGCTGCTCTCGATCTGGGTCGGTGGCATGGTTGCCGCCAGTCCTGAGTGGGCGCCGATGTTCACTTTCACTGGCGTGCAGATCACCTGGATGCTGGTGGGTTACGGTTTCGTCGCGGCGATGCTGCCGGTCTGGCTGTTGCTGGCGCCACGTGACTACCTGTCAACCTTCCTGAAAATCGGCACCATCGTTGCTCTGGCCATCGGCATTCTGATCCTCGCGCCTGAGCTGAAAATGCCTGCGCTGACCCAGTTCACCGACGGCACCGGCCCGGTCTGGAAAGGTACGCTGTTCCCGTTCCTGTTCATCACCATCGCGTGCGGTGCGGTATCGGGCTTCCATGCGCTGATCTCCTCCGGCACTACGCCGAAACTGCTGGATAACGAAACCAACGCCCGTTACATCGGTTACGGCGGCATGCTCATGGAGTCGTTCGTAGCGATCATGGCCATGGTTGCCGCTTCGGTGATCGAGCCTGGTGTGTACTTCGCCATGAACAGCCCGGCTGCAATCGTGGGCGGTGACGTGGTGACTGTGGCCCAGACGGTCAGCAGTTGGGGCTTTGCCATTACGCCTGAGCAACTGACTGCAGTGGCGAAGGACATCGGTGAAAACACCGTACTGGCCCGTGCTGGCGGCGCGCCAACCCTGGCGGTCGGTATCGCGCAGATCCTGCACCAGGCCTTGCCGGGCGCCAGCACCATGGCTTTCTGGTACCACTTCGCGATTCTGTTTGAAGCGCTGTTCATCCTGACCGCTGTAGACGCCGGTACCCGTGCCGGTCGCTTCATGCTGCAGGACTTGCTGGGCAGTTTCGTGCCAGCCCTGAAACGTACCGAGTCCTGGACCGCCAACGCCATCGGCACCGGTGGTTGCGTGGCACTCTGGGGCTACTTGCTGTATCAAGGCGTGATCGATCCGCTGGGTGGCATCAACACCTTGTGGCCGCTGTTCGGGATCTCCAACCAGATGCTGGCCGGTATCGCGCTGATGCTGGCGACGGTCGTGCTGATCAAAATGAAACGTCAGCGTTATATCTGGGTGACCATGCTGCCAGCCACCTGGCTGCTGATCTGCACCGTGACCGCTGGTTTCATCAAGCTGTTCGATAGCAACCCGGCTGTTGGTTTCCTGGCCCTGGCCAAGAAATACAGCACCGCTGCTGACGCCGGTCAGATCCTGGCTCCGGCCAAGACCATGGACCAGATGCAGCACGTGATCTTCAACGCTTACACCAACGCGACTTTGACGATCCTGTTCCTGTTCGTGGTGTTCAGCATCCTGTTCTACGCGCTGAAAGTCGGCGTTGCGGCATGGGGCAACAAAGAACGCACGGACAAGGAAGCGCCTTTCCAGGCGTTGACGACTCCGACCCAGGTTTGATGAAGAGAGGAACTGCATATGTTCAATGACCTGAGTCGCCTCGGGAAATACCTCGGTCAGGCCGCGCGCCTGATGGTGGGCATGCCCGACTACGACAACTACGTCGCGCATATGCAGGTCAAACACCCTGACAAGCCGGTGATGGATTACGAAGCGTTCTTCCGGGAACGCCAGGAAGCCCGATACGGCGGCAAGGGTGGGCCGAAGTGCTGTTGATCGGTTGAATTTTTGATCCACTGCATCAGTTAACCTGTGGGAGCGGTGCTTGCCCGCGATAAGGCTGGACGCGATCTAAAGTGAATCGCATCCAGCCTTATCGCGGGCAAGCACCGCTCCCACAGTTGTTTTGTGTTGTTAATAAGTAAGGAGCACCCATGACCACCCCGCAACCCATCCCCGTCACGGTCCTTAGCGGCTTTCTTGGCGCGGGCAAGACGACGTTGCTGCGTCATTTGCTCAAGACCGAGCACGGCTTGAAAATCGCCGTGATCGAGAACGAATTCAGCGATGCCGGTATCGACACCCAGCTGCTGGGCGCCGAGCCGGTACAAGTCATGACCCTGTCTAACGGTTGTGTCTGCTGCACCATCCATACCGATCTGACCAAGGCGCTGTTCCTGCTGCTGGAGCGTCTGGACAGCGGTGAAATCGCCTTCGACCGCCTGGTGATCGAATGCACGGGGCTGGCCGATCCTGCCCCGGTGGCGCAGACCTTCTTCATTGATGAAGAGCTGCGCGAGCGTTACATCCTCGACGGCATCATCACTCTGGTGGACGCAGCCAATGCCGACACCCATCTGGCCCAGACCATCGCTCAGGCGCAGATCGGTTTTGCTGACCGACTGCTGGTGAGCAAGCGTGATCTGGTGGACGACGCCACGTTCGATGCCCTCAGCGCGCGTCTGACCCGCATCAACCGCCGTGCCCCGATCCGAACCGTAGACCACGGCCACATCGACCTGGCCGAGCTGCTGGATGTACGCGGCTTTAATCTGAATGCCGATCTGGGCGGTGGCATGACATTGCGTCCGCTGGCACCGGCAGGCAATTCAATCGACCGCATCTCCAGCCTGGTCCTGCGTACAGACGCGCCACTGGATATCGACAAGCTCAGTGAGTTCATGAACGAACTGCTCGAAGAACACGGCTCCCAGCTATTGCGCTACAAAGGCGTGCTCAACATCGCTGGCGAACCGCGACGCATGGTGTTTCAGGGCGTGCTGAAGCTGTATGGCTTCGATTGGGACACCGAATGGGAGGAGGGCGAAAAGCGCGAGAGCGTGATCGTGTTCATTGCCGATGAGTTGCCGGAGGAGAAGATCCGGGCGGGGTTTGCCAAAGTCGCAGGTTGAACGGCCTTCTATCGAACAAAATACGATCCTTGAATTGAAATGCGTTTCTGTAGGAGCTGCCGGAGGCTGCGAAAGCAATAATCCTGACACGCCGCCATCGCAGCCTTCGGCAGCTCCTACAGGTCCGATGTTTGCCTATATTTCCTGAACCCACAAAAAAGCCCCGGCTCTCACGAACCGGGGCTTTTATTACTGCTGCAAACGGGGCTGATTAAGCGCCGTATACCGGCAGTTTGGCGCAGATGGCTTTTACTTTTTCACGTACTGCGTCGATCACGGCTTCGTTGTTCAGGTCGGCCAGGATGTCGCAGATCCAGGTGGCCAGTTCCTTGCACTCTGCTTCCTTGAAGCCGCGAGTGGTCACTGCCGGTGTGCCGAAGCGCAGGCCGGAGGTGACGAACGGGGAGCGTGGGTCGTTTGGCACGGAGTTCTTGTTGACGGTGATGAAGGCGCGGCCCAGGGCTGCGTCTGCGTCTTTACCGGAAATGTCCTGCTTGATCAGCGAGAGCAGGAACAGATGGTTTTCAGTACCGCCGGAAACCACATCAAAACCGCGCTCGATGAACACACCGGCCATGGCCTTGGCGTTTTTCACCACTTGTTGCTGGTAAGCCTTGAACTCAGGCTGCAGCGCTTCCTTGAAGCACACGGCCTTGGCGGCAATGACGTGCTCCAGCGGGCCGCCCTGGGCGCCCGGGAATACGGCGGAGTTCAGCTTCTTCTCGATCTCGGCGTTGGCGCGAGCCAGGATCAGGCCGCCACGTGGACCACGCAGGGTCTTGTGCGTAGTGGTGGTGACCACGTCAGCGAAAGGCACCGGGTTCGGGTAAACGCCAGCAGCAACCAGACCGGCCACGTGAGCCATGTCGACGAACAGGTAAGCGCCAACCTTGTCAGCGATTGCGCGGAAACGCGGGAAGTCCAGGATCTGCGAGTAGGCAGAGAAACCGGCCACGATCATTTTTGGCTTGTGCTCAACGGCCAGACGCTCGACTTCGTCGTAGTCGATCATGCCGTTGCCATCGATGCCGTACTGAACAGCGTTGTACAGCTTGCCCGACGAGCTGACGCTGGCGCCGTGGGTCAGGTGACCACCATGGGCCAGGCTCATGCCCAGAATGGTGTCGCCGCCTTGCAGCAGAGCCAGGTAAACGGCGCTGTTGGCTTGCGAGCCAGCGTGGGGCTGAACGTTGGCGTAATCAGCGCCGAACAGCTCTTTGGCGCGGTCGATAGCCAGTTGCTCAACCACGTCGACGTATTCGCAGCCGCCGTAGTAACGCTTGCCTGGATAGCCTTCGGCGTACTTGTTGGTCAGGACCGAGCCCTGAGCTTCCATCACCGCTGGGCTGGTGTAGTTTTCCGAAGCGATCAGCTCGATGTGCTCTTCTTGGCGCTGAGCTTCTTGCTCCATTGCGGCAAAGAGATCGGAGTCGTACTTGGCGAGAGTCAAATCACGGCTGAACATGGCGGTCCTCAGGGATCGGGGCAGAAAAGGAGGGCATTCTAACCCAAGCGCTTTCTGGAGTGATATGAAACGAAGTCATGTTGTCTAGACGCAGCTTCAAGTTCCAAGCTTCAAGCTTCAAGCAGAAGCGCGTGAAGCTTGAGGCTTGTAGCTGCCCTTCACGCTGCTTTTACTTGTAGCTTGCCGCTTGAAGCTTGCAGCTGCTGTTCATGCCCAATTGATTCAAACCGCCGCAGGCGGCCCCAATCAATCAAACATGAACAGCGCATCATTGCTGTACTGCGCCTCGAACCGGCTGGCGGGCATCGGGCGGCCGAACAGGAAGCCTTGCACTTCATCGCAGCCGTGTTCGCGCAGGAATTCCAGCTGTTCGTGGGTTTCCACGCCTTCGGCGATGACCGCGAGGTTGAGGCTGTGGGCCATGGCGATGATGGCCCGGGCGATCTGCGCATCCTGCTCGCCGGACGGCAGGCCGTCGACGAAGGTGCGGTCGATCTTGAGGATGTCGATAGGGAACTGCTTGAGGTAATTGAGCGACGAATAACCAGTGCCGAAGTCGTCAATCGCGATGCTCAGGCCCAGACGCTTGAGGCCGGCGAGGATTTGCATCGCCTGGTCGACTTCGCGCATCAGGATGCTTTCGGTCAGCTCCAGCTCCAGGCACGCTGGCGGCAGGCCGGTTTCCTTGAGGATGCTGGCGATGCGGTTACCCAACTGCCCGTCGGCGAACTGCCGGGCGGAGATGTTCACCGAGACTTTTGGCACGCGAACCTTGGCCTGATGCCACTCCTTGAGCTGTCGGCAGGCTTCGGTCAGTACCCAGTCGCCGACCTCAACCACCAGCCCAAGCTCTTCAAGCACCGGAATGAATTCCACCGGCGACACCAGCCCGCGTCGCGGATGACGCCAGCGCAGCAGCGCTTCGGCACCGGTCAGACGTTTGCCATCGCCACTGAATTGCGGCTGGTAGAACAGGGTGAATTCCTTCTGTTCCAGGGCATGGCGCAAATCGCTTTCCAGCTCCAGACGCTCCAGTGCCGTGGCATTCATGTCCGCCTGATAGAACTGGAAGTTATTTTTGCCGCGCTCTTTGGCGTGGTACATGGCGGTGTCGGCGTTCTTCATCAACTGGCTCAGCTCGTGGCCATCCTGCGGGCTGAGAGCGATGCCGATACTGGCGGTGACGAAGAACTCACGGCCTTCCAGCACGAAAGGCGTGACCAGACTGGTCAGAATCTGTTCCGCCACATTGATGGCGCGGTTTAGCGCAATCTGCCGGGTCGGGCTCGGTTGCAGCAGCAGGGTGAACTCGTCGCCACCCATGCGCGCCACGGTATCGTCATCGGAAACACAGGCCAGCAGGCGGATGGCCATTTCCTGAAGCATGCGGTCGCCGGCGGCGTGGCCAAGGGAGTCGTTGATCGGTTTGAATCGGTCCAGGTCGAGGAACATCAGCACGACCCAGGCCTGTTGCCGCTCGGCCTGTTGCAGCGCCGAATGCAGGCGATCCTGGAACAGCGAACGGTTAGGCAGATGAGTCAGGGCGTCGTAGTAGGCCAGACGATGAATGCGCTGCTCACTGGCTTTGCGCTCACTGATGTCGGTGAAGAAGCACACATAGCTGGCCAAATCGCCTTCGTCATCGAGGACCGCCGTGATCCCGACCCAGGCGGGATAATGCTCTTCGCTGCGGCGTTTGAGCCAGACTTCACCTTCCCAGCTACCGCGCTGATGCAATTGCTTGAGGATGTAACTCAGGTGCGCTTCCTGATGCTCGTCCACCGTCAGCAAATTCGGCAACTGGTCCAGGACCTGAGAAACCTCGTAGCCGCTGACACGGGTAAACGCTTCGTTGGCCTGGACGATGTAGCCCGCCGGATCGGTAATCAGAATCGCCGACGTGGAATGCTCGAAAACCGTGGCCGCCATGCGCAGGTCTTTTTCCGCCCGGCGTTGCTGGCTGATATCACGGCCGACGCCGAGAATGCCTTCGAAGTTGCCTTGCTCATCCCAGACCAGCACCAGACGCAGCTCGACGGGGATCTTGCGTCCGTCGGCGCGCAGGCAGTCAAAGAGGAATAGCTGAGTCGGGATCGCGTGGCGCAGTTTTGCCAGTTCATCCGGCTTATCCAGCACTCGGGTGATGCGTTCGAACAGCGCGTGGATGCCCGCCAGTTGTTGCGGGTTGGCGACTGTGGAGTTCCAGCCGTGCTTGAGGATCCATTCGGCGCTGTAGCCCAGCATACCGAGCACCGAAGGGCTGACGTAATTCGGGGTGAGCATGTTGTCTGTGGAGAAAATCACGTCGCTGATGCTTTCGGCCAGCATGCGGTAGCGTTTTTCGCTGTCGCGCAGAGACTCGCTCGCTTCCAGCTGTTCGGTAATGTCCTTGGCGACGCCGACGATGCGTGTGACTTGATCATCCTTGTCCCGGGACAGCGCCTGTTCGCGGATGTCGAACCGTCGCCAGTTGTTGTCCCGCGCGCGGAAGCGCAGCTGGCATTGCAGCAACTCGCTGTGCCCGCGATGGCGTTGGCGCAGGCGCATGTCCTGGTAACTTTCGGCATCTTCAGCGTGCAGGAGGATTTCCCAGAAGAACTCGCCCATGCGCAGCAGTTCGGTCTTGCTGTAGCCCAGCGTCCGGCCAAGGTTGTGGTTGCTGTAGATCATGCGTTGGCTGAGTACGTCCTGCACATACAGGTGATCCGGCACGGTACGTACGACGTCGGACCAGAAACCTTCGCGCTCTTGCTGGGACAGTTCGACCTGCTTGCGGCTGGTGATGTCGCCGATGGTGAGGATGACCGCTTCCAGGTCGTCAGGCTCTCGCGGCAGGCGCAGTACGAGCCATAGGTACTGGTCTTCGCCGCTCTCCTGTGTCAGACGGATTTCCAGTTCCAGTTGATGCTGGTTGGCGAGTACGGCCCTTATCAGGTTTTCGCCAATGCCCTGGCGGCTGCGTGGGCACCCTTCTATCAGCTTTTGCCAGGCTTCCTGGCTGGAGTTGACGTCCAGCAGGCTCAACGCAACCTGATTGACTTCGGTGACACGCACTTGCCGAAGCAATGCGTTGAGCTGCCCCGGCTGGCTGCGCAGCAATGTGTCGAGATCGTCGCCGCTGTGCACGCGCAACGTTTCCAGGTAGTCCGGCACACCCGACATATCGAGCACGCAGATCGCGACCCCGGCGCCCTCGAAAATACCGTGGTAGCGGCGGCGGCTTTCATGCAGCTGACGTTGCCGACGGCGCAGGCTTAGCAGTGCCAGCAACGGCACAATCGAGCACAACAGCCCGATCAGGATTTTGCCCAGCAGCGGCAGGATCAGATCCTGGCGGCTCTGGCTGGCATCAAACAGCCCACGCAGTTGCCAGTTGCTATTGCTCAGGGGTTTGAGCATTACTGTTTCGAACTCGCCGACGCTGCTGACGGTGGGGTCGTTGCTGCTGGGTACGTCTCGGTAGAGTAAACGCTCGGTGCTGCGGTTCTCCAGGCGCCAAACGGGCTGGAAGTCCAGAATCGACTGGCGTGTGAGGCGCTTCAGGGCGTCAGTGGACAGGCGCAGCGCCCAGTAATAATTGTCTGTCTCATCGGCCTGACGCACGAGCATGTAGACCTGCGCGGCGTCTTCCGGGTTGTCGTAGTAAAAGGACACACCCTGCGCCGCTTGCATCGATTGTTTCAGTGCATCCGTGTCATTGCTGAATGCGGCAGTGTCCGCAGTGATTTCACCGGCAGCGTTCATCCAGGCGATGCTGCGCAGAGCGGGCAAGGACTGACGCAGGGTATCCAGGAGGGCCAAACGCTGTTCCGGCGTTTGTGGGGCTATATTGCCACCCAGCACGTTGAGGGCGATTTTCGACCCCAGACTCATGTTCAATGTCAGCCGATCGGCCATCTGCAAGCTGTTATCAATGCTGCGCTGACGCTGGCTGCCCTGGGTCTGACGAAACTCTTCGATCAATTGCCATAGCATGAACAGCAGCACGAACAAGGCCAGTGCTGCCAACGCTCCTCTCAAGGATCCGCGCAAAGCTAAAGCCGTCGCGCTTGTTGCGCTGCGCTTTGATGAGTAGGGTGGGGTTGGAGTCGACAAGCTTTGATCCTGACTACTGGGCTGACACGGTGAATACGAGCGAGGAACGCACTATAAGCCGGTCGCCCAAACGGCGCCTAGCATGCCCTGACTTGTGGCTAAGTGCCAGCCCCGTTGGGCCGGACCGTTTGCCCTGGCGTACGCATTCGGGTAGCTTTGCGCAACGCGCAGCTTCTGCCGACTTCTGCATGAGTGACTCCACTGCACGGGCAGTATCCTGTTAGTCGCGACGCATGCGCGCCAGAGCGTACTGCAAAATTTGATCCAACTCCCGAAGCATTGCCGATCCGCCCTGATCACTGAGTCAAGGCCTGGATCTGTGCGGTGGCAAGTCCCACCGATAAATAAAAGCTTTTTTCGGGACAGAGCACTAAGCTCTCGCCTCATTCAACGTCACATACCAGTTAACAGTCACAAACCAGGTTTTTATTCCATGGCTCAATACGTCTTCACCATGCATCGGCTGAGCAAAGTTGTGCCGCCGAAGCGGGAAATTCTGAAAAATATTTCTCTGTCGTTCTTCCCGGGCGCCAAGATCGGCGTTCTCGGCCTGAACGGTTCGGGTAAGTCCACGCTGCTGAAAATCATGGCTGGCGTCGATACCGAATTCGACGGCGAAGCACGCCCGATGCCGGAGCTGAACATCGGCTACCTGCCTCAGGAACCGCAACTGGACCCTACCAAGACCGTCCGTGAAGTGGTCGAAGAGGCCGTCAGCGTAATCAAGAACGCCCAGGCGCGTCTTGACGAAGTTTATGCTGAATATGCCGAACCGGATGCCGATTTTGACAAGCTGGCTGCGGAACAGGCCAAGCTTGAGTCGATCCTGCAAGCGGCCGATGGCCACAACCTTGACCGCCAGCTTGAAGTAGCCGCCGATGCGCTGCGTCTGCCAGCCTGGGATGCCAAGGTCGAAGTGCTGTCCGGTGGTGAAAAGCGTCGTGTGGCCCTGTGCCGTCTGCTGCTGTCTGCACCTGACATGCTGCTGCTCGACGAACCAACCAACCACCTGGATGCCGATTCCGTCGCCTGGCTCGAACACTTCCTGCACGATTTCCCGGGCACCGTGGTTGCGATCACGCACGACCGGTACTTCCTGGACAACGTCGCTGGCTGGATTCTGGAACTCGACCGCGGCGCTGGCATTCCTTATGAAGGCAATTATTCGGGCTGGCTGGAAGCCAAGTCGGATCGTCTGGCCCAGGAATCCAAGCAGCAGTCGGCCCATGAAAAGGCCATGAAAGAAGAGCTGGAATGGGTTCGCAAGGGCGCCAAGGCGCGTCAGTCGAAATCCAAGGCGCGTCTGCAACGTTTCGAAGAAATGCAGTCCCAGGAATTCCAGAAGCGCAGCGAAACCAACGAAATCTACATCCCGGCCGGTCCGCGTCTGGGCGACAAGGTCATTGAGTTCAAAAACGTCAGCAAGGGTTACGGCGACCGCGTGTTGATCGACAACCTGTCGTTCGCCATGCCTAAAGGCGCCATCGTGGGCGTGATCGGCGGCAACGGTGCGGGTAAATCCACGCTGTTCCGCATGTTGATGGGCAAGGAGCAACCAGACTCCGGCAGCATCGAGATCGGCGAAACCGTGCAACTGGCCTGCGTTGACCAGAGCCGCGACGACCTGGATGGCAGCAAGACGGTGTTCCAGCAGATTTCCGATGGTTCGGACCAGATCCGCATCGGCAACTATGAAATCCCGTCCCGCACCTATGTTGGTCGTTTCAACTTCAAGGGCGGCGATCAGCAGAAGTTCGTCAAGGACCTCTCCGGTGGTGAGCGCGGTCGCTTGCACCTGGCGTTGACCCTGAAGGAAGGCGGCAACGTGTTGCTGCTCGACGAACCTTCAAACGACCTCGACGTGGAAACCCTGCGTTCCCTTGAAGAGGCGTTGCTGGACTTCCCTGGCGCCGCCATTGTGATCTCTCACGATCGGTGGTTCCTGGACCGGGTTGCGACCCACATCCTGGCGTATGAAGACGATTCGCAAGCGCTGTTCTTTGAAGGCAACTACACCGAGTACGAAGCCGACCGCAAAAAGCGCCTCGGCGACGCGGCTGCCCAGCCACACCGGGTACGTCACAAGAAACTGGCCTGATTTATCAGGTGGTACAAAAAAACGGAGCCTTCGGGCTCCGTTTTTTGTGGATAGTCTTAAAACGCAACCATAAGCGGGACCGGCTTTAGCCGGGAAGGCGATGTTTCTGACGACGCATTTTTAGCGACTGTATCAACCTCTTCCCGGCTGAAGCCGGTCCCACAATGCTAATCAGGCGATCAAACATCCGGCTCTATCAAAAGAACCTCGATCTGCTGATCCCCCGCCGGACGTTTCCACAGCACCTCATCGCCCTTCAGCGCACCGACCAGCGCCCGGCCCAGCGGTGACGCCCAGTTAATCAGCCCGGCAGCAGCGTCAGCCTGATCCTCGCCCACCAACTGCACCCGATGCTCGGTGTTCTCCTCATCCACATAGGTCACCCAACTGCCGATCTGGACCTTTTCCGTGGAAATTGCGGGGGTGACCACTTGGGCGCTTTGCAGGCGACTGTTGAAGTAGCGCAGGTCCCGTTCCAGATCGGCGAGACGCTGTTTGTCGTTGTCTTCGCCTTTGGCAGACAGTTCGCTGTGCAGAGCTTGCAGCTCGGCGACACGGTTCTGTAACTGCAGCAGACCGTGGGCGGTGACGTAATTGGGTTGCTCGCTGACCAGACGCTCTACCGGTTGGCTGGCGTCAGCAGCGGCATTGTCTTCATTGACGAACGCGCGACTCATGGCTTTTCTCCTCTAGTCAGAGTTGGGCCATAGCGGGTCCTGTTTAGTTTCGTCGGGTGTTTTGATCATTGTGGGACCGGCTTTAGCCGGGAAGAGGGCAGCGCGTTCGATGCATTTGTATCGTCATCACTGCAGCCTTCCCGGCTAAAGCCGGTCCCACAATTGAACGCCATAGCATCACATCAATAGTGATACCACTTCACCTCAAGCATCACTTCATTCTGCGGCGAGCTCAACTGGCTGAACTCGCGCTGGGCGCTCAGGCGCAGGCCGAGATTGCGCGACAGTTCCCACTGCTGATTGAGGCTGATATTGCGGCGTACTTCGCCGTTGGTGAAGTAGTCGCCCTTGGTTTCCAGGCTCAGGTTGCCCAGCGGGTTGCGCCACAGCACGCCGGTATTGAACCCGGCGGCCGGTGAGACGAACTCGGCGAAGTCATTGTTATGCTCGACCCGCACCGTGCCCAGCGCAAAACCCAATACGCCTTCGCCCAGTTGCCAGGTACCGCCCGCGCCACCATTGACGTGAGAGACTAGTGTTTCATCGCCATGCTTGCCCAACACCCGCTCCAGGCCACCAGCCACTTGCCACGACCAGGGTTGCAGCAACTCGTTACGCGGTGTCAGCGAGCGAATGGTCGCCAGATCCAGTTGTTGCAGCTGCCAGTGATTGCCTTCGTACTGGCGCAGCTTGAGTTGCAGGATCTCGATCTGCGCGCCCAGTGGGAAGCCGTAGGCGTTGTCATTCAAGTCGTGATACGCCATGCGCAAACCGTATTCAGCAAAGGCCTTGTCATCACGTGTGCCGACGCCTGCCTGCCAAGTGCGGGACTCATGGCCGTCTTCCGGCAAACCGGGGCGCTGAATGTCCAATTGCGGCGGTGGATTCTGGTTAATTGCCCGCAGCAGTTCGAAGCTGCGCTGGGAGCGTTCGCTGTCTCGTTCCAGGCCGTTGGCGCGGTAACGTTCCAGGCGATAAGCCGCATCCTGAATCAAGGCGCGACGCTCTTTGGGTTGCGCCTGGTATTGCGGATTCTGCAGCTGCTTCTGATCGGCGCTGACATCCAGCACCCATTGCTGCTCGGTGCTGTCCAGCGGCTTGGCGCGTTCAAGCAGTTCGCGCTCCCGGGAAGGGCGATAGTCGATTTTCTCAACCAGACCCGCTGCTTTCACCGCTTTGACGGTATCGGTCGGGATCGCAGTCAGGGGAAATTGCTCGGTCAGCTGCAAACCTGGACGCGCCACCTGCAGCAATTCCAGCAGGCGATAGGAGCAGTTTTCGTCGAAGAAGAAATAACCAAAGCGGATCTGCTTGAGTTCCCAGACGTGCTCAACCATGCGCCCGGTTTCTTCCGGCGTCAGGTTCAGGTGGTATTCCCACAGGTCGCGGTTTTCCAGGCTGCGGTATTCGGAGAGCTTCTCTTGGTAGGGCACCAAGGCGAACAGGCCGGGATAGCCGCCCGCCAGACCTTTCCAGGCATACAGAATGCTGTTGTCCATGCCTTCGATGTAGGCGCCGAAGTTGATCGCATAGCTGAGCAAGGCGGTGTTGTTGGTTTTCACGTCCGCCTGATCGATGCGCAGCAACGTATGGCCAAACATTGAAGATGGGCTGTTGAGATAGGCAGCCGGGAAGATCATCACCGCGCTGTCAGGCGCGACGTCCTTGAACCACTGGGTGAACTCTTTGCACTCCAGGGTCGGCAGGTCAGTGAGGTGTAGTTGATCCTTCAACCAGCGGGTGCGGGATGGATAAACACATTGCGCATGTTTCTCGCCGGCGCTGGCGGGAGCATAAATCGCATCAAGGGTCGCGCTCAATTCGGCCTTAGGGTCGTGTGCACCGTCAGCCGAAAGAAAGAATTTGGGGTCGTCGACATAGCTGCGCCAGCCGCCGAGCTTGGCGGTTTCGTAGTGCCCCAGTGAAATCCAGAACGGCTCGTTGGCCAGTTGCTGCAAACGTTCATCGCTCGCGTGTTGCGCGGCGGACAGCGGGGTGCAGACGCAGAGCGCCAGATACACAAGGCGTTTGAGCATAGAAAGCAACTATTCAGGGAGTCGGGCTTTTCATGAAGCAGGGCGCAGCAGGCAAAACAACGCCCGCACCTCTGAACAGAGGGGCGGGCGCCACGAGCTTATGCCTGGGTAGCGTATTTCGCCAGGGTTGGATCGTTTTTCAGCACGTCGAGGGTGTTGGTGTGAACGTCTTCAGCGGTGGCGTCGGCCTTGCTGAAAATCTGATTGAAGTGCTCGTGGGTGACTGCGGCGAAATGCGCACGGTCTTGCGGTGCAACGCCCAGAACTACCGCGTAGGTAGTCAGTGCTTCGCCCTGACCCATCGCCATGTCCTTGGACAGCTCGTCCATCATGCCATTCATGGCAATCCAGGATTTGCCGCCGTAAGTCAGCGCGCTGTTAGTGGAACAGCCATTGGTGCCCGAGGTCATGCCGAAAGTGGCGTTACCGGAGGTGCCGTTGGTAGTCGATGCGAGGAAGTGAGCGGGAGTACCGCGCTGACCTTCAAACAACATGTTGCCCCAGCCGCAATCCGGACCACCAGGAGCCTGGGCCATAGCGTTGATGGAAACAGCTGCGAAGAGAGTACCGAGAAGAATCCGTTTCATAGCTTTATTCTCTTTATATTCAACCAAGGGTCAGGGTTCATGGCTTCAGATGCGCCAAGGCGACCAGTTGTTCAATGACTGGTACACCCAGACTTGGAGCTTAGGCGCGATACAAGGGTTCCGCCGCTTATTACAAAATGTTGTTGAAAAAAAAGCGCCTGGAATAACCGCTCTGTCGTGGGCATTGCCCGCTGCCTGATGCTTTAAGGATTTTCCTGTCTTGCATGTCGCGGGCAGCGAGCGCCAGAATGCCGCCATCTGCCCCGCCTGATGTAAGGATGCCCGATGCCCGATACTGTTGCTGCCAGCCTGCGTCTTGCGCCTGAAGCGCTGACACGTCCTTTTTCCGCTGAACAGTTCAGCTTCTCGACGACCAATGATCTGGAGCCCTTTCGCGGTGTGCTCGGCCAGGAACGAGCAGTAGAAGCCCTGCAATTCGGTGTGGCCATGCCGCGCCCCGGTTACAACGTGTTTGTCATGGGCGAGCCCGGCACTGGCCGATTCTCGTTCGTTAAGCGCTATCTCAAAGCCGAAGGCAAACGCCTGCAGACCCCGTGTGACTGGGTCTACGTGAATAATTTCGATGAGCCTCGCGAACCCCGTGCCCTGGAATTGCCGCCGGGCAGCGCCCATCAATTCATCACCGACATCGGTGGTTTGATCGACAATCTGCTGGCCACCTTCCCGGCAGTGTTCGAGCACCCGTCGTATCAGCAGAAGAAGAGCAGCATTGATCGCGCCTTCAACCAGCGTTACGACAAGGCGCTGGACGTGATCGAGCGTCTGGCGCTGGAAAAAGACATCGCCCTGTACCGCGACAGCACCAACATCGCCTTCACGCCGATGCTCGATGGCAAGGCGCTGGATGAGGCGGAGTTCTCGCAGTTGCCTGAGGCTGATCGCGAGCGTTTTCACGAAGATATTTCCGGCCTCGAAGAGCGCCTCAACGAAGAGCTCGCCAGCCTGCCGCAATGGAAGCGTGAATCCAGCAACCAGATGCGTCAGTTGAACGAAGAGACCATCACCCTGGCGTTGCAGCCTTTGCTGGCGCCGTTGTCCGAGCAATACGCCGAAAACGCGGCGGTCTGTGCCTATCTGCAAGCCATGCAGGTTTACCTGCTGAAAACCGTGGTCGAGCAACTGGTCGACGACAGCAAGACCGACGCCCAGGCGCGCAAACTGTTGGAAGAGCAATACAGCCCAAGCCTGGTGGTCGGTCACTCGGCCAGTGGCGGCGCACCGGTGGTGTTCGAACCGCACCCGACTTACGACAACCTGTTTGGGCGTATCGAATACAGCACCGACCAAGGCGCGCTCTACACCACGTATCGCCAGCTACGCCCCGGCGCGCTGCATCGCGCCAATGGCGGCTTCCTGATTCTGGAAGCGGAAAAAATGCTCAGCGAGCCCTTTGTCTGGGACGCCCTCAAGCGTGCCTTGCAGTCGCGCAAGCTGAAGATGGAATCGCCCTTGGGTGAAATGGGCCGTCTGGCCACGGTCAGCCTGACTCCGCAGGTGATTCCGTTGCAGGTCAAAGTGATCATCATCGGCGCCCGTTCGCTGTATTACACCCTGCAAGACCTGGATCCGGACTTCCAGGAGATGTTCCGCGTACTGGTGGACTTCGATGAAGACATCCCGATGTATGACGAAACTCTGGAGCAGTTCGCCCAGTTGCTGAAAACCCGCACCTCTGAAGAAGGCATGGCGCCGTTGACGGCCGATGCCGTGGCACGTCTTGCGACTTACAGCGCGCGGCTGGCCGAGCATCAGGGGCGTTTGTCGGCGCGTATCGGTGACTTGTTCCAACTGGTCAGCGAAGCGGATTTCATTCGCCAGTTGGCCAGCGACGATAAAACCGACGCAGGCCATATCGAACGCGCCCTCAAGGCCAAGGCCACACGCACCGGGCGGGTTTCTGCGCGGATTCTCGACGACATGCTGGCGGGCATTATCCTCATCGACACGGATGGCGCGGCGGTCGGCAAATGCAATGGCCTGACAGTGCTGGAAGTCGGCGATTCTGCCTTTGGTGTGCCTGCGCGTATTTCCGCCACGGTTTATCCCGGCGGCAGCGGGATCGTCGACATCGAGCGTGAGGTCAATCTCGGCCAGCCGATCCACTCCAAAGGCGTGATGATCCTCACCGGTTATCTGGGCAGCCGCTACGCCCAGGAATTCCCCTTGGCGATTTCCGCGAGCATCGCGCTGGAGCAATCCTACGGTTATGTGGATGGCGACAGTGCTTCGCTGGGCGAGGCGTGCACCTTGATTTCGGCTTTGTCGAAAACGCCGCTCAAGCAATGCTTCGCTATTACCGGCTCGATTAACCAGTTCGGTGAAGTGCAGGCGGTAGGCGGCGTCAACGAGAAGATCGAAGGCTTCTTCCGCCTCTGCGAAGCACGTGGGCTGACGGGCGAGCAGGGCGCAATCATCCCGCAAGCCAACGTCGCGACTCTGATGCTCGATGAACGCGTGCTGCAAGCCGTGCGCGCCGGGCAGTTTCATGTGTACGCGGTGCGTCAGGCCGACGAAGCCCTGAGCCTGCTGGTGGGCGAGCCTGCGGGCGAGCCGGACGAGAATGGCGAATTCCCGGAAGGCAGCGTCAACGCCCGGGTCGTCGAGCGCTTGCGCGACATCGCCGAAATGCTCAGCGATGAAGACCTCAAGGAAGAACTGGAGAAGGAGCCCGCGCAGTTGGCGCCTGAGTTAAAGGCGTAAGCACGCGGATCAATTATTGGCGGTCTGATATGAATCGACGTGGGACCGGCTTTAGCCGGGAAGAGGCCTGAATGACCGATGCATCTGTATCGTCAGCAATGCCGCCTTCCCGGCTAAAGCCGGTCCCACGACAGACCGGCAAAACCGTTCATCCCCCGACCTTTCCCAATCCCCTATTTCTTCTATCCTGTCTCGGTACCACGGTTGTCAAAGGGACTGACGCGCCTTTCAGCACTTCGAGTGCGGCGAATACCGTAGCCAATAAGGAGCTCGCCATGACGCGCAGCCTCTGTCTTACCCGCCAATGCCTGGGTCTGATGACCCGAATCGAATGTTCGATACGCCCCCTTTCAGGTGAAAACGGCATGTGGACGTTGCTGTTTGCCGCCGGAATGTCCGGGGAACAACCTTCCGCTATCAAATGCCAGGGGCCTTTTCCCGGGCCGACGGCTGCTGAGTCGGTCATGACCGCCATCGCCGAAAGCCTTGCCCTGCATGGCTATCAGCAGGTCGATGACATGCCCATCTGGGGTTTGCATTTGCAAAGCGAGTTACGTCGCATCAATGCCGACACCTCACGGATTCAGCGCAGCTCGCCGTTCTGATCCGACCCCTGGACGTGACCTTGCTCTTCCCGTGATCCACGTGAAAGGCAGCAGTGGTTGCGTTGTCTCGGCCCGCCCTGCGCGGCCTTAGGTCACATTCTGCGAATTCCTGATGGGCTGATATACTCGCCGGCATTTCCAACTACCTGTGAGTTTCAATGGAACGTTTTGTCGAAAATGCCATGTATGCCTCGCGCTGGCTGCTGGCTCCGCTGTATTTCGGTCTGTCTCTGGGTTTGTTGGCTCTGGTACTGAAATTCTTTCAGGAGATCTTTCACGTCCTGCCTAACGTCTTTGCCTTGGCCGAGGCGGACCTGATTCTGGTGCTGTTGTCGCTGATCGACATGGCGCTGGTGGGCGGTCTGCTGGTCATGGTGATGATCTCCGGTTACGAGAACTTCGTTTCTCAGCTGGACATCGATGAAGGCAAAGAGAAGCTCAACTGGCTGGGTACCATGGATTCTTCGTCGTTGAAGATGAAAGTGGCGGCCTCCATCGTGGCGATTTCCTCCATTCACCTGCTGCGGGTGTTCATGGATGCCAAGAACATCGAGTCGGAGCATTTGATGTGGTACGTGATCATTCACATGACCTTCGTTGTTTCGGCATGCGCCATGGGTTATCTGGATAAAGTCACCAAACACTGATCCTGTGATGCGCAACACAATGCCGCCCGGCCATCGAAAGATGGACGGGCGGCGTCGTTTCCGGCGGCCGAAATCCGTTACCGTGGACAGCCACCCGCATTCAACGAGGGATTTGCAGATGACCGAAAACGAATTGGCCGAGCATCTCAATGCAGGCACTGTCGACGAGCTGAACCTGATATCTATTGAAGGCGGTATCTATTTGCTCGAAGCCCGCTCCCAGGGCTCGGTGCAGTTGCTCAGGGGCGAGCGGGGCGAAACCCTGCACTTGCGCTCGGTCGAGCACGCCCGCGAACTGCTTCGGGAATTGCCACCCGTGCCTTTCCACCTGATTCACGCAGTGGTCCACGACGAAATGTGCGGCATGCCGGTAGATAAGCGAGAAGCGCTACGGGTGCCGATCAGTTTTGCTTCGAAGTGGTAACAGCCAGAACGTCTGTCCTGTAGGAGCTGCCGAAGGCTGCGAAAGCGATTTGCCTGACACGATGCTTTCGCAGCCTTCGGCAGCTCCTACAAGTCATATAACGCATCCGATGTGCTAGGCTTCTCGCCCTTTTGGTTCGGGGCGCTTTGTTTGAGCGCTCCCTTTGCGGAGCAGTGATATGTCCGAAGTCAACCTGTCCACCGACGAAACCCGCGTCAGCTACGGCATTGGCCGTCAGTTGGGCGACCAACTGCGCGACAACCCGCCACCGGGCGTCAACCTGGAAGCGATCATTGCTGGTTTGACCGATGCATTCGGCGGTCAGCCAAGCCGTGTGGGCGCTGAAGAAATGTCCGCCAGCTTCAAAGTCATCCGCGAAATCATGCAAGCCGAAGCAGCCGCCAAGGCTGAGCAAGCTGCAGGCGCTGGCCTGGCCTACCTGGCTGAGAACGGCAAGCGCGAAGGCGTGACCACGCTGGCTTCCGGCCTGCAGTTCGAAGTACTGACCACCGGTGACGGCGCCAAGCCATCGCGCGAAGATCAGGTTCGTACTCACTACCACGGCACGCTGATCGACGGCACCGTGTTCGACAGCTCCTACGAGCGTGGCGAGCCTGCTGAATTCCCGGTCGGCGGCGTGATCCCGGGCTGGACGGAAGCCCTGCAACTGATGAGCGCTGGCAGCAAATGGCGTCTGCACGTGCCGAGCGAGCTGGCTTACGGCGCTCAAGGCGTTGGCAGCATCCCCCCGCATAGCGTTCTGGTATTCGACGTCGAGCTGCTCGACGTTCTCTGATCGACTTACCGTCAATCAGTGGCGTGCTGAACGAATCCCGGTGATTCGTTCAGCACCGCTGACCAAAGACAGATTCATGCTCAGTGCAGCTCAGCGATAGGGCGCAACGCCCGTGCATAGCAGAACAGAAAGAGATTACGCACCAGTTCCTTGAGCACGATCGGTTCGCTTGAGCTCAGGTCATGCACATCCAGATCGCCCTGATCGCGCAGTTCATCCAGCGCTTCCTCCTCCAGTACCGCACAAACCTCACCTGTCTCTCGATGCAGAATGCGCAGATATGGATGTGGCCGGTCCAGCCAGGCATCAATCAGATAAGTCATGTCGTTCTCCTTGAAAAGTTTCAATGAGAATAATTCTTATTGGCGGAATAGCAAGTCTCTATTGAGAATTGTTCGCATTTTATGCTGAGTGGTTGATGTGGGTCAGGCTACGGGTTGAACGCATTTCCTTGTAGGAGCTGCCGAAGGCTGCGAAGGCAATCCTTCTGACACACCGCTTCGCAGCCTTCGGCAGCTCCTACAGAGGTTTGTTGGTGCCAACAAAAAGCCCGTCACATGGACGGGCTCTTTGGCTACAGCGGACGATCAGTGCGTGCGGGCTACCGCGAACTCACTCAGCTCCACCAGCGCGTCGCGGTATTCGCTCGGCGGCAGGGCGTCCAGGCACTTGATGGCGCGTGCGACGTAATCCCGGGCCAGTTGTGCGGTGTAGTCCAGGGCGCCGGCGCTTTCGACGGCGTTACGGATGCTTTCCAGGTCTTCAAGACCGCCTTTCTGAATGGCTTGGCGAACCAGAGCAGCCTGTTCGGCTGTACCTTCACGCATGGTGTAGATCAGCGGCAGGGTCGGCTTGCCTTCGGCCAGATCGTCACCGACGTTCTTGCCCAGGGTTTCCGCGTCGCCACGGTAGTCGAGCAAGTCGTCTACCAGCTGGAACGCCACACCCAGGTGATCGCCGAAGGTGCGCAGGGCTTCGCTCTGCTCTTCAGTGGCGTTGCACAGGGCGGCGGCACTGTGGGTCGAGGCTTCGAACAGCATGGCTGTCTTGCCGCGAATCACTTCCATATAGGTTTCTTCGGTAGTGCTGGCGTCGCGGACCTTCGACAGCTGCAACACTTCGCCTTCAGCGATCACTCGGGTCGCTTTCGACAGGATCTTCATCACCGGCATCGAGCCCAGTTCGACCATCATTTCGAATGAGCGCGAATAAAGGAAGTCACCGACCAGCACGCTGGGCGCATTGCCCCACAGCGCATTGGCGGTCGAGCGGCCACGGCGCATGCCGGACATGTCGACCACGTCGTCATGGAGCAGGGTCGCGGTGTGCAGGAATTCAATGGTGGCGGCCAGCAGGCGCAGGTCATCACCTTCACGGCCCAGTGCTTTGCCACAGAGAAGCACAAGCAATGGACGCAGGCGTTTGCCGCCGGCAGAGGTGATGTAGTCGCCGATTTTCGAGACCAACGGTACCCGCGACGTCAGCTGCTTCTTGATAATGACGTCGACGGCACTGAAATCGTCCGCCACCGCGCGGTAGAAGGCTTGAGGTTGCATCAGCGAGAGGTGCTCCAGAAGGGTTGCGCCGCATGCTAGGTTGCGGGTTAGAGCGTGTCAAGGTATGACATCCCCCCTCTTGCAACCGTGCGATGCGTTGCGTACAATCGCGCACCCTAACTTTCCTGGGCAGCACCTGCCTTACGCAATTGCGACCGGGCCGTTCCAGCCCCAAGCAGCCATGCCAGCCGATATCTCTACTTATAAAGAGCTGGGTGAGCAGGATTTACGGAGAAATACCATGTCTTATGCAGTAATCGTTACCGGTGGCAAGCAATACAAAGTTGCTCCAGGTGAATACCTGAAGATCGAGAAGCTGGAAATCGCTACCGGCGAATCCGTGACTTTTGATCGCGTTCTGTTGGTTGCCAATGGCGACGACGTTAACATCGGCGCACCAGTTGTTGCCGGCGCTACCGTTGTAGCTGAAGTGATCTCCCAAGGTCGCCACGACAAAATTCGCATCATCAAGTTCCGTCGTCGTAAGCACCACATGAAGCGTATGGGCCACCGCCAGTGGTACACCGAGATCAAAATCACCGGTATTCAGGCTTAATTTCAGCCTAATCCCTCACTAGGAGAATTGACTCATGGCACACAAAAAAGCTGGTGGTAGTACCCGTAACGGTCGCGATTCAGAAGCTAAACGCCTTGGCGTTAAGATGTATGGCGGCCAGGCAATCATTCCGGGCAACATCATCGTGCGTCAGCGCGGCACCCAATTCCACGCTGGCTACGGCGTTGGTATGGGCAAAGATCACACCCTGTTCGCGAAAGTGGAAGGCGTGATCAAGTTCCAGGTTAAAGGCGCCTTCGGTCGTCGCTACGTGAGCATCGTTCCGAAGACTGAAGTCTCCGCAGCGTAATCATGCAGCAGCTGGAAAAGCCCTGTCTCGCGACGGGGCTTTTTCGTTTTTGAAGGATGTGGCTGTAAAAGGCTTTGGTGAGTCTCTTGCAAAACTGTTTGTGCGGGCTGTTGTGATGTTGACCTTTGAGGTCGCTGGTTTTTGATCGGTATCGCAACGCTCATTTTTGCAAGAGCCTTATGTAATTTATGTTGTTCTGCTCGTCCCTGTGGCGGGAGGCGTGCGTTATGAAATTTGTAGATGAAGTATCCATTCGAGTAAAAGCCGGTGATGGCGGCAACGGTTGCATGAGCTTCCGTCGCGAAAAATTCATCGAGAATGGCGGCCCTAACGGCGGCGACGGTGGTGATGGCGGCTCGATCTTCATGATCGCCGACGAAAACCTCAACACCCTGGTTGACTACCGTTACACCCGTCACTTCGACGCTGAGCGCGGTTCGAACGGTGGCAGCGCAGACTGCACCGGCAAGAAGGGCGAAGAACTCGTATTGCGCGTGCCAGTCGGCACCACTGTTATCGACGCCAGCACCCAGGAAATCATTGGCGACCTCACCAAGGCTGGTCAGCGTCTGCTGGTTGCCATGGGTGGTTGGCACGGTCTGGGTAACACCCGTTTCAAATCCAGTACCAACCGGGCTCCGCGTCAGACCACTCCGGGTAAGCCGGGTGATCAGCGTGACCTCAAGCTTGAGCTGAAAGTGCTGGCTGACGTTGGTCTGCTGGGTTTGCCGAATGCTGGCAAAAGTACCTTTATCCGTTCTGTATCCGCAGCCAAGCCAAAAGTGGCCGATTATCCGTTCACGACCCTGGTGCCGAACCTGGGTGTGGTCAGTGTCGATCGCTGGAAAAGCTTCGTGGTTGCAGACATTCCAGGTCTGATCGAAGGTGCTTCGGATGGCGCAGGTCTGGGGATTCGCTTCCTCAAGCACTTGGCGCGTACTCGCCTGCTGCTGCACCTCGTCGACATGGCGCCGCTGGATGAAAGCAGTGCACCGGACGCCGCAGAAATCATCACCAACGAGCTGGTCAAGTTCAGCCCGTCCCTGGCCGAGCGTGATCGCTGGCTGGTGTTGAACAAGTGCGACCAGATCCTTGAAGAAGAGCATGAAGCTCGGGTCAAGGAGATCGTCGATCGTCTGGAGTGGACGGGTCCTGTCTATGTCATCTCGGCAATCGCCAAAGAAGGCACTGAGCAGCTGAGCCGCGATATCATGCGTTACCTCGAAGAGCGCAGTTTGCGTATCGCCGAGGAGCCTGGTTATGCCGCAGAACTGGCCGAGCTGGATCAGCGCATCGAAGACGAGGCGCGTGCGCAGCTGCAAGCGCTGGATGATCAGCGTGCCCTGCGCCGTAGCGGCGTGAAGAGCGTGCATGACATCGGTGACGATGATTGGGATGAAGAAGATGTGGATGATGAGGATGGTCCGGAAATCATTTACGTCCGCGACTGATCCTCTGCAGTAAACTAGACGCCGCTTATTTATAAGCGGCGTTTTTGTATCTGATATCTTGAATTTGTATCTACCAAAATTCTCTGGCTAAGGTTGGAAGATGATGCGCAGCAAAGTGACAGGTGCCCAACGCTGGGTCGTTAAGATTGGCAGTGCCTTGCTGACGGCTGATGGCAAGGGGCTGGATCGCTCGGCGATGGGTGTTTGGGTCGAGCAGATGGTGGCGCTGCATGAGGCGGGCGTTGAATTGGTGCTGGTGTCTTCCGGGGCTGTGGCTGCCGGTATGAGCCGTTTGGGCTGGACGTCCCGACCCAGTGCCATGCATGAGCTTCAGGCTGCTGCCGCAATCGGTCAGATGGGTCTGGTTCAGGCGTGGGAATCCAGTTTTGCCGAACATGGCCGTCACACGGCGCAGATTCTTCTGACTCACGACGATCTGTCGGATCGCAAGCGTTACCTTAACGCTCGCAGCACCTTGCGCACGCTGGTCGAGCTGGGTGTCGTGCCGGTCATCAACGAAAACGACACCGTCGTGACGGACGAAATCCGTTTTGGTGACAACGACACCCTGGCTGCACTGGTCGCTAATCTGGTCGAGGCGGATCTGTTGGTCATCCTCACTGATCGCGATGGCATGTTCGATGCGGATCCGCGCAATAACCCTGAAGCGCAATTGATTTACGAAGCGCGGGCCGATGATCCGGCGCTGGATGCGGTCGCGGGTGGCACCGGCGGTGCGCTGGGTCGTGGCGGCATGCAGACCAAGCTCCGTGCGGCACGTCTGGCGGCTCGTTCCGGTGCGCACACGATCATTGTGGGTGGGCGCATTGAGCGCGTGCTGGCGCGTCTGAAGGCGGGTGAGCGTCTAGGCACGCTGCTATCGCCTGAGCGCGAAATGCTCGCTGCGCGCAAGCAGTGGTTGGCTGGCCACCTGCAAACCCGTGGCACTCTGGTGTTGGACGATGGTGCTGTCGCTGCGCTTACTCGAGATCACAAAAGTCTGCTGCCGGTCGGGGTCAAGCTGGTTCAAGGCAGTTTCCGTCGCGGTGAGATGGTGGTGTGCGTTGCGCCGGATGGGCGTGAAATCGCTCGGGGTCTGAGTAATTACAGCGCCCTTGAGGCGCAAAAAATCATTGGTCAGTCCTCTGAAGCTATCGTTCGCGTGCTCGGCTATATGGCTGAGCCTGAGCTGGTGCATCGGGATAACCTGATTCTGGTTTGAATCGAAACGCTGACCTGTAGGAGTGAGCTTGCTCGCGATAGCGATATTCCTGCCGATAAATCATCGCCTGACCTGACGCCATCGCGAGCAAGCTCACTCCTACAGGTCTCGCGTTTGCTGGACTACGGCGTGGAATCTTTTACAGATAAGGAAAACGTAATGCGCGTACTGAAAGGATTGCTCGGGGCTTTGCTGGTGCTGCCGATGCTGGCTTCAGCTGAAGAGATCGGTCAGGTGTCGACGGTGTTCAAGCTTGTGGGCCCCAACGACCGCATCGTGGTCGAGGCCTTTGACGATCCGAAGGTCGATGGCGTGACCTGCTATCTGTCGCGCGCCAAGACGGGCGGGGTGAAGGGTGGTCTGGGTCTGGCAGAAGATCGTGCGGAGGCCTCCATTGCCTGCCGTCAGGTCGGGCCAATCCACTTCAAGGAAAACCTCAAGGATGGTGATGAGGTTTTCAAGGAGCGTACTTCGCTGGTGTTCAAGACCATGCAGGTGGTGCGCTTCTTCGATAAAAAGCGTAACGCCTTGGTGTACCTGGTCTATAGCGACCGGATCATCGAAGGTAGCCCGCAGAATGCGGTGACAGCGATTCCAATCCTGCCGTGGTCGCCAGCGCCTGCGCCGTAAGTGAAGGTTCTGTAGGAGCTGCCGAAGGCTGCGAAGCGGTGTATCTCGAAGACCGCAATTCGCAGCCTTCGGCAGCTCCTACAGGTCATGGATCTCAAATCGCGGGCAACAAAAAACCGACCCTTGGGTCGGTTTTTTAACAGCTAAAGCTTATCGCTTAGGCTGCAGCAGCAACGCTCAGGTCTTTGATGTGACCATTCAGGCGGCTTTTATGGCGAGCAGCTTTGTTCTTGTGGATGATGCCTTTATCGGCCATACGGTCGATAACAGGAACAGCCAGAACATAAGCAGCTTGCGCTTTTTCAGCGTCTTTTGCGTCGATGGCTTTAACTACATTCTTGATGTAGGTACGAACCATGGAACGCAGGCTGGCGTTGTGGCTGCGACGCTTCTCAGCCTGTTTTGCACGTTTTTTGGCGGAAGGTGTGTTGGCCACCGTCGAGCTCCTCGAAAGACTTTTTAGGAAATAGCTTACAAAATAGGCCGCGAATCATGCCGATGACTGAATTGATTGTCAAGGGTCGTCGAGATGTTCCGCCGAGCGGTGGCCGTATTCGACCGGGATATTTATTTCCCGTGCGCGACCTGTAAACTCGCCGGCTTTGGCTCTGAGCTTTTGCGGCGCGGAGTATCGCACAAACGGGCAGGTTAATCGCCGGTCCTTTAGCCAAGGCGCTAAATTCTTTAATGAACCTACTCAAATCATTGGCCGCCGTCAGCTCTATTACCCTGCTTTCACGGGTGTTGGGCTTTATTCGCGACACCATCATCGCGCGCACATTTGGCGCCGGAATGGCCACGGATGCCTTCTTCATTGCCTTCAAACTGCCCAATCTGCTGCGTCGGATCTTTGCCGAGGGCGCTTTTTCCCAGGCATTCGTGCCGATCCTTGCGGAATATAAAAGCCAGCAGGGCGAGGAAGCCACGCGCACCTTCGTGGCTTATGTAACGGGCTTGCTGACCCTGGTGCTGGCCGTGGTCACGCTGCTGGGTATCGTGGCTGCGCCCTGGGTGATCTGGGCGACAGCGCCGGGGTTTGCCGATACACCGGAGAAATTCGCACTGACCTCGGATCTGCTGCGGGTGACCTTTCCTTATATATTGCTGATCTCCCTGTCTTCCCTGGCGGGCGCGATTCTCAACACTTGGAACCGGTTTTCCGTTCCGGCTTTCGTGCCGACGCTGCTTAACGTCAGCATGATCTTCTTTGCCCTGTTCCTGACGCCGTACTTCGATCCGCCGGTGATGGCTTTAGGCTGGGCCGTGCTGGTGGGCGGGCTGTTGCAACTGCTCTACCAACTCCCTCACCTGAAAAAGATCGGCATGCTGGTGCTGCCTCGTCTGAATCTGCGCGACAGTGGCGTCTGGCGGGTCATGAAGCAGATGCTGCCTGCGATCCTTGGCGTCTCGGTGAGTCAGATTTCTCTGATTATCAACACGATTTTTGCCTCGTTCCTTGTAGCCGGTTCGGTGTCCTGGATGTACTACGCCGACCGTTTGATGGAATTGCCGTCGGGGGTGCTGGGTGTAGCGCTGGGCACGATCCTGTTGCCAATTCTCTCGAAAACCTACGCCAACAAGGATCGCCACGAATATTCGCGAATCCTCGATTGGGGCCTGCGTCTGTGTTTCGTGCTGGTGCTGCCGTGCACCCTGGCACTGGGCATCCTTGCCGAGCCGTTGACTGTGTCGCTGTTCCAGTACGGTAAATTCGACGCGATGGACGCAGCCATGACTCAGCGAGCATTGATCGCTTACTCGGTAGGTTTGCTGGGCATCATCGTGATCAAGGTCCTCGCCCCGGGTTTTTATGCGCAACAAAATATTCGCACCCCGGTGAAAATCGCGATCTTCACCCTCATAGTGACTCAACTGCTGAACCTGATTTTCATCGGCCCGTTGCAACACGCCGGTCTGGCGCTGGCGATCAGTGTGGGTGCCTGTATCAATGCTCTGTTGTTGTTCTGGCAGTTGCGCAAGCAGGATTTGTTTCAGCCTCAGCCGGGGTGGGCGAAGTTTTTCTTCAAGCTGGTGCTGGCGGTTGGCGTGATGTCCGGCGTGTTGCTCGGGCTGATGCACGTTATGCCGGAGTGGAGCGAAGGGCACATGCTGGAGCGCTTCATTCGCCTGGGTGGGCTGGTTGCAGCGGGGCTGGTCGCCTACTTTGCATCACTGCTGTTGCTGGGTTTTCGTCTGAAAGATTTCGCCCGTAGCGCGGTGATGTAAGCAGCAGGAGTAGCGGGTGGTCGTCGGTTTTTTGCGTTACAGGCCGGTGACTGTTGTTTTGCCTCGGTGAGTTGCCTGTCGTCCGGGGCTGTGTGTGGTTATAATCGGCCACTTTATGAGCAAGAAGTGCGTTATGCAGCTGGTTCGAGGCCTCCATAATCTGCGCCCCCAGCATCGGGGCTGCGTCGCCACTATTGGCAACTTTGACGGTGTTCACCGGGGCCACCAGGCTATTCTGGCGCGCTTGCGTGATCGTGCTGTCGAGTTGGGCGTGCCCAGTTGCGTGGTCATTTTCGAGCCGCAACCCCGTGAATTTTTCACCCCTGCCACCGCTCCTGCACGTCTGGCGCGCCTGCGCGACAAGCTTGAGCTGCTGGCGGCCGAGGGCGTGGATCGAGTCCTGTGCCTGGCGTTCAACCAGCGTTTGAGCAAGCTCAGCGCGGCGGAATTCGTCGACACGGTGCTGATTCAGGGGCTGGGTATCCAACATCTTGAGGTGGGCGATGATTTCCGTTTTGGTTGCGACCGAATCGGCGACTTCGACTTCCTGCAACAAGCGGGCGATGCCCGTGGCTTCACGGTCGAGGCGGCACAGACTGTCGAGATCGATGGCGTTCGCGTCAGCAGTACCAAGGTGCGCAACGCCCTGGCAGTGGCGGATTTCGCCCTTGCCGAGCGGATGCTCGGTCGCCCGTTCCGGATTACCGGGCGCATCCTGCATGGCCAGAAGCTGGCTCGCCAGCTGGGTACGCCCACGGCCAACGTGCAACTCAAGCGTCGTCGCGTTCCGCTGACCGGGGTTTATCTGGTCAGTGCGAGTGTTGATGGCAAAGTCTGGCCGGGGGTCGCCAACATTGGTGTGCGCCCGACTGTGGCAGGTGATGGCAGTGCCCACCTTGAAGTGCATCTTCTGGATTTTGCCGGTGATTTATACGACCGGCGTTTGACGGTGGCTTTCCACCACAAGCTGCGTGATGAGCAGCGTTTCGCCTCACTGGAGGCGCTCAAGACGGCGATCAATGCGGACGTCGCCGCCGCCCGTGCCCATTGGCATGGCCAACCGCTAACCAAGAGCCTGAAATGACCGACTATAAAGCCACGCTAAACCTTCCGGACACCGCCTTCCCAATGAAGGCCGGCCTGCCCCAGCGCGAGCCGCAAACTCTGCAGCGCTGGGACAGCATTGGCCTGTACCAGAAGCTGCGCGAAATTGGCAAGGATCGTCCAAAGTTCGTTCTGCACGACGGTCCTCCTTACGCCAACGGCAATATTCACATCGGTCACGCCGTTAACAAGATTCTCAAGGACATGATCATCCGCTCGAAAACCCTTTCGGGCTTCGACGCGCCTTACGTTCCGGGCTGGGACTGCCACGGTCTGCCGATCGAGCACAAGGTTGAAGTGACTCACGGCAAGAACCTGCCTGCGGACAAGACCCGCGAGCTGTGCCGCGCCTACGCCGCCGAGCAGATCGAAGGTCAAAAAGCCGAGTTCATCCGTCTAGGTGTACTGGGTGACTGGAGCAATCCATACCGCACCATGGATTTCACCAACGAAGCTGGCGAAATCCGTGCCCTGGCAGAAATGGTCAAAGGCGGTTTCGTGTTCAAGGGCCTCAAGCCTGTGAACTGGTGTTTCGATTGCGGCTCGGCCCTCGCTGAAGCTGAAGTCGAATACCAGGACAAGAAATCCTCCACCATCGACGTGGCGTTCCCGATTGCCGATGAGGCCAAGCTGGCTGCTGCATTTGGCCTGGATTCCCTGAGCAAGCCTGCGTCCATCGTGATCTGGACAACCACGCCGTGGACCATCCCGGCCAACCAGGCGCTGAACGTTCATCCCGAGTTCGAATACTCGCTGGTAGATGTGGGCGACAGGTTGCTGGTACTGGCATCCGAGCTGGTTGAAAGCTGCCTGACTCGTTACAAGCTGGAAGGCACCGTCCTTGCCACCACCACCGGTGCGGCGCTGGAGCTGATCAACTTCCGTCACCCGTTCTACGATCGTCTGTCGCCGGTTTACCTGGCTGACTACGTCGAGTTGAGCGCGGGTACGGGCGTGGTTCACTGCTCGCCTGCTTACGGCGTCGACGACTTCGTGATCAGCAAAAGCTACGGCGTGACCAACGACGACATCATCAGCCCGGTGCAGAGCAACGGTGTGTATGTCGAGTCGCTGGAGTTCTTCGGTGGCCAGTTCATCTTCAAGGCCAACCAGAACATCATCGACAAGCTAGTCGAAGTGGGCAGCCTGATGGACACCGAAACCATCACTCACAGCTACATGCACTGCTGGCGTCACAAGTCGCCGCTGATCTACCGCGCCACGGCGCAGTGGTTCGTGGGCATGGACAAGCAGCCTGAGACTGGCGACACCCTGCGCGAGCGGGCTGTGAAAGCCATCGAAGATACCCAGTTCGTACCGGCATGGGGTCAGGCTCGCCTGCACTCGATGATCGCCAATCGTCCTGACTGGTGCATCTCCCGCCAGCGCAACTGGGGCGTGCCGATCCCGTTCTTCCTGCACAAGGAAAGCGGCGAACTGCACCCACGCACCGTTGAGCTGATGGAAGAAGTTGCCCTGCGCGTCGAGAAAGAAGGCATCGAGGCCTGGTTCAAGCTGGACGCCGTTGAGCTGCTGGGTGACGAAGCGCCGAAGTACGACAAGATTTCTGACACGCTGGACGTCTGGTTCGACTCGGGCACCACTCACTGGCACGTACTGCGCGGCTCACACCCGATGGGTCACGAAAGCGGCCCGCGTGCAGATCTGTACCTGGAAGGCTCCGACCAACACCGTGGCTGGTTCCACTCGTCACTGTTGACCGGCTGCATGCTGGACGACCACGCCCCGTACCGCGAATTGCTGACCCATGGTTTCGTCGTCGACGAGAACGGTCGCAAGATGTCCAAATCGCTGAACAACGTCGTGGCTCCGCAAAAGGTCAACGATTCCCTGGGCGCAGACATCATGCGTCTCTGGGTTTCGGCCACTGACTACTCCGGCGAAATGGCGGTTTCCGATCAGATCCTGCAACGCAGCGCCGACGCCTACCGGCGGATCCGCAACACTGCACGCTTCCTGCTCTCGAACCTGAGCGGCTTCAACCCTGCAACAGACATCCTGCCAGCAGAAGAGATGCTCGCCCTGGATCGCTGGGCGGTGGACCGCGCGCTGCTGCTGCAACGCGAGCTGGAAGAGCACTACGGCGAATACCGCTTCTGGAATGTGTACTCCAAGATCCACAACTTCTGCGTGCAGGAGTTGGGTGGGTTCTATCTGGACATCATCAAGGACCGTCAATACACCACGGCGGCCGATAGCACTGCACGTCGTTCGTGTCAGACCGCGTTGTTCCACATCTCCGAAGCGCTGGTGCGCTGGATCGCGCCGATCCTGGCGTTCACCGCCGATGAGCTGTGGCAGTACCTGCCGGGCGAGCGTAACGAATCGGTGATGCTCAACACCTGGTATCAGGGGCTGAGCGAAATGCCTGCTGACTTCGAGCTGGACCGCGCCTACTGGGAGCGGGTCATGGCGGTGAAGGTCGCGGTCAACAAGGAAATGGAAAACCTGCGGGCGGCCAAGGCGATTGGCGGCAACCTTCAGGCTGAAGTGACCTTGTATGCTGAAGACTCGCTGGTTGCTGACCTGTCGAAACTGAGCAACGAACTGCGCTTCGTACTGATCACCTCCACAGCCAGCGTTGCGCCTCTGCTTGACGCCCCTGCTGATGCGGTAGTGACTGAAGTCGCTGGCCTGAAGCTGAAAGTGGTCAAGTCCGGCCACGCCAAGTGCGCTCGTTGCTGGCACCACCGCGCAGACGTCGGCGTGAACCCGGAGCATCCGGAAATCTGCGGTCGTTGCGTCGATAACATCAGCGGCACGGGCGAGGTTCGTCACTATGCCTAAGTCGGGCGTTGGTCGCTTGTCGTGGCTCTGGTTGAGCTTGCTAGTTCTGGTCATTGACCAGGCAAGCAAGTACTACTTCGAGAACCGCCTGGAATTGTACGAGCAGATCGTGATAATTCCGGACTACTTCAGCTGGATGCTGGCCTACAACACCGGCGCGGCCTTCAGCTTCCTGGCCGACAGTTCGGGCTGGCAGCGCTGGCTGTTCGCCCTGATCGCTATCGTGGTCAGTGCAGTGCTGGTTGTCTGGCTCAAGCGTCTGGGACGGGATGAAACCTGGTTGGCCATCGCCTTGGCCCTGGTGCTGGGCGGCGCGCTGGGTAATTTGTACGATCGCGTGGCCATCGGGCATGTGATTGACTTCATCTTCGTCCACTGGAAAGAACACGGCTTTCCGGCGTTCAACGTTGCGGACAGTGCGATCACTGTAGGCGCGATCATGCTGGCGCTGGATATGTTCAAGAGCAAGAAAACCGGAGAAACCGTTAATGACTGAACAGTTATTGACCGAGCAACGCATCGGTCAGAACACGGAAGTCACCCTGCATTTTGCTTTGCGCCTGGAGAACGGCGACACGGTCGACAGCACTTTTGACAAGGCTCCGGCCAAGTTCAAGGTGGGTGACGGCAATCTGCTGCCCGGTTTTGAAGCGGCGCTCTTTGGCTTCAAGGCTGGGGACAAGCGCACCGTGCAAGTCCAGCCGGAAAATGCCTTCGGTCAGCCGAACCCGCAAAACGTGCAGATCATCCCCCGTTCGCAGTTTCAGGACATGGAGCTGTCGGAAGGTTTGCTGGTGATCTTCAACGATGCGGCCAATACTGAGCTGCCGGGTGTAGTGAAGGCTTTCGATGACGCGCAAGTGACCATCGACTTCAACCACCCGCTGTCAGGCAAGACCCTGACGTTCGAAGTGGAAATCTTCGAGGTCAAGGCGCTCTAAGCGTAAAGTCTGAACCTGAGCCCGGCATATGCCGGGCTGTTCCGCACGTACATACGAGGCACCTATGCAAATCAAACTCGCCAACCCCCGCGGCTTCTGCGCTGGAGTGGATCGTGCGATCGAAATCGTCAATCGAGCCCTGGAAGTGTTTGGTCCGCCGATCTATGTGCGCCACGAAGTGGTTCATAACAAATTCGTCGTCGAAGACCTGCGCGCTCGCGGTGCGATCTTCGTCGAAGAGCTGGATCAGGTGCCGGATGACGTCATCGTGATCTTCAGCGCCCATGGTGTTTCACAGGCCGTGCGTACCGAGGCGTCCGGCCGTGGCCTGAAAGTTTTTGATGCGACTTGCCCGCTGGTGACCAAGGTCCATATCGAGGTGGCTCGCTACAGCCGCGATGGCCGTGAATGCATCCTGATTGGCCACGAGGGTCATCCTGAAGTCGAAGGCACCATGGGGCAGTACGACGCCAGCAATGGCGGTTCGATCTATCTGGTCGAGGATGAAGAAGATGTCGCCAATCTGCAGGTGCGCAACCCGCAAGCACTGGCCTTCGTGACCCAGACCACCTTATCCATGGACGACACCAGCCGCGTGATCGATGCGCTGCGCACTCGCTTCCCGGCCATTGGAGGCCCGCGTAAGGACGACATCTGCTACGCCACGCAAAACCGCCAGGACGCAGTAAAGCTGTTGGCTGACGAATGCGATGTGGTGCTGGTGGTTGGTAGCCCGAACAGCTCTAACTCCAACCGTCTGCGTGAGCTTGCCGAGCGCATGTCGACCCCGGCCTACCTGATCGACGGCGCCGAAGACATGCAGCGCAGCTGGTTCGACGGTGTCGAACGCATCGGAATCACCGCTGGTGCGTCAGCTCCGGAAGTGCTGGTGCGCGGCGTCATCCAGCAACTGCACGCCTGGGGCGCAACCGGCGCAGATGAACTGGCTGGCCGCGAAGAAAACGTCACGTTCTCCATGCCCAAGGAATTGCGGGTCAAGTCGCTGTTGTGACACGCAACCTGTAGGAGCTGCCGAAGGCTGCGAAAGCGGTGTATCTGAAAGATCGCTTTCGCAGCCTTCGGCAGCTCCTACAGATCGTGCACATTTCCAGGCGCAGCGTTGTCCTGTAGGAGCCAGCTTGTTGGCGAGGCGGCGTTTCAGCCACAACGCTCTTCGGGCTTTTTCCGGCTTTCAATCGTCACGCGCCCGGTTACTGCAATAATCACTTCGTAATGGCTGACGGCTTCCTCTTGATCGCAGATGAATAGCCTGCCGTTCGAAGTGCTTGTAGCCCCCAGGCTATTGAAGCTCACGTAAGGTCTGTCTCGAAGCCTCGCCGCTATCGGAACTTTTCCGCCAAAGCTTCGTTCTGTCAGCAGCACATTACGCTCATCGCCCGCACCCTTGCCGCTCGGGTTGGTGCTGATTCTCCAGCCTTTACTCCAGTCGTCGTCGATTGCGTGCAGCAGTATCACCTGATGGCGGGTGATGGCTTCCACCCGCGCCGTGCGTAATCCACTCGCCAACTGCTGCGCCACATCAAACCGCCGCTGTGCGGTGACCATTTCAGCCATCGCCGGAACCGCGATACTCGCCACAACCCCAATCACCAGCAACGTTACAAATAGCTCGATAAGCGTAAAACCGGACTGTTTCATGTGCTTTCCTCCCTGGAATTATTTTCAGCAGAACGCCATCCGGGCATTCGTCCCAGCCAAACAACCGTATATCCTCCTGTCAGCCTTGGGACGCGACTGCTGCCCTATAGTCGTAACGTTAAGGAGACACTCAATGACCCGCCGCGCCAAGGGCTTCACCCTTATCGAATTGTTAATCACTGTGACTCTGGTAGGGATACTGGCGGCCATTGCCGTGCCGAATTTCAGCAGCATCATTCAGAAATCCAAGGCGGATTCCGAAGTAAGTGATCTACAGCGAGCACTCAACTTTGCGCGGCTTGAGGCGATAAACCGAGGAGTGAACATGAGCGTGCTTCCGACCTCAGGAACTGCCTGGACTACTGAATTGAAAGTGATGGTGTCTTCCGATGCGACTGCGACTCCCATCCGTATTGTTGCAGCCATGAGCAGTGGCGCCACGGTGACCATGGCGACTACCACTGGCACCAGCGTGAGTGCCCTGCAGTTCAATAACCTGGGCGGCCTGTCTGCCCCGGCTGCAGCTGTCGTAATGACTTACACATTGGGCAGCAATGTCAGGACCGTGACTATAGGCTTGAACGGTCGAATCGCTTTGAGTGGAAGCTGAATATGAGCAGTGGATGCAAACGTCACCAGAAGGGCATGACTTTAATTGAGGTATTGGTTTCAGTATTGATTCTGGCCATTGGCATCCTGGGAGCCGCAGCTATTCAATTGAATGCCCTCAAGTACACCGACAGCTCGGCCATGACCAGCCAGGCCAGTTTCATTGCCTACGACATGATGGACAGGATTCGCGCCAACGTAGACGGCAACGCAGTAGGTAACGGGGCAACCAATGTCCTGGCAACTTATGCGCTGGGCTCGTTGGCCTCTGCACCTGTGGCGGGTACCGATGCCAGATCTCAGGACCTGGCCAACTTCAGGACCAATGTAACTGCATTCGCAGGTGCCGATGGTGCGAACAGCAAGATTGCTATCAATGGCCGAGAAGTGACCATCACTATTTACTGGAACGATGCCCGCGCCACTGGCGCCAGTGACGTTGCACTCTCTGCTTCAGCCGCTAGCGCGACTCTGCGGACATTCGAGCTCAAATCCCAAGTGGGCGTGACTGTGGTGACACCATGAAGAAGTTTTCCAGAGGTTTCGGCCTGATCGAAATCATGGTCGCCCTGGTACTGGGGCTGGTGATTTCCATGGGCGTGATCCAGATATTCGTCGCCTCCCGTGGCACCTACACGAGCCAGAACACCTCGGCACGCATGCAGGAAGATGCCCGGTTTGTACTGAGCAAAATGATGCAGGAAATCCGCATGACGGGGATGTTCGGTTGTTTGAGTGTGGATAACCTCACGCCTGCAAGCGGCGCTTTGACGGTTAAACCCGCGGCGTTCAACAACCCGATCCTATGGAACAACGCCAACAGCACGCTGACATTGATCACCGCTGATATTGGTGGATCGGGTGGTACACCAACCTGGACGATTCTTTCCGATTGCCAAAGCACAACGCAGCTCTATCCCGGTACCCAGTCTCCATCTCCCGGGCAAGTCGCATTCCCGTTGCGTCAACTGACCTACGTGTTCACCGGCACTAACCTGACAGTCGCCGTGGGAACCGCCGATGCACAGCCACTTCTCAGCAACGTCCGCACTCTGACCATCGATTTTGGCCTCGCGGGTTCTCCCATGACTTACACCGGTGCGATTACCGCCGGCAACGCAGCGAACATCCGCAGTGTGCGCATCGGGCTGACGCTGTATGACCCAACCGGCAAGGTCAGGGATCAGGTTTATAACGTGGTCGCTGCCGTGCGTAACCGGTTTTGAAGGGGCTTCATGCAATGAGTACACATAGACGCAACTTGCCGTCGCCCCAGAAAGGCATGGTGCTGGTGGTCAGCCTGATCTTCCTGCTGTTGCTGACATTGCTGGGCGTGTCAGCGATGCAGAACGCAACCATGCAGGAAAAAATGTCCGGCAGCGTGATGGTGCGCAATCAGTCCTTCCAGTTTGCCGAGGCGGCGTTGCGATTGGGCGAGTCCGAGATCCAGAGGACGGGTTTCGTCCTGGCCAAGTGCACGACGCCCGCAACCTGTGCGCCTCCAGGCGAAGCTACCGGCTTTCCAGCCGCGGGTGGTGGTGCATCGGGTGTGACCTGGGTCCAGGCTGGCACTAACGCCGTGTATGCCCTGCAAAATATCGGCACCACCACAACCCCTATCAGCCGTCCCCCCACCTGTTCGGCAAACAGCACAGTGACCTTGTATCGCGTAACCGCATCAGCCAAGCAAGGCACATCAGTCACCGTGCTGGAGAGTATCTATGCCAATTGTTAAAACGCTACGCCGTGGCTTGAAGTACTTCTACGGGGTGTTATTGGCGTTATATGTCATGGCTCCAGCATATGCGTTTGGTCCGTCACAGGTTCCGCTGCTGAGTGCGTCGGTCGTGCCTTCCAATGTCATGTTGCTTATCGATAATTCGGGCAGTATGACGCACATGACCCGACCTACTGATTACAGTGACACCACTGACTATGGCAGGGTTTTCCGATACTTAACATGCAACAGGAATAGCTGCACGCTATCGGGCGAGCTTACATCCGAAAATAACTATTACAGTGATTTCAACTCATCGTCATGCTCTGGGTCTAACTCAGCCTTTTATGACATATATGGAACGCTCTTCTGTTTTTCTTTGCCTAACGCCAAATATGGCGGCGATACTTTATACAGTGCCAGGTACATCGGTTATCTGATAGCCAGGGCCAAGAAGGCTGGCCAGACAACCGTCAATTACCGGAACGCATCCCTCATTCCGCAACTGACCCGAATGGAAGTTGCCAAAAGCGTTTCCACGTCATTGGTCGTTGATAATCCCGGGGTGCGTATGGGGTTGGCGACACTGAATACCGGGAATTCCAGTCGCATCAAGTTCGATGTTGCCGATATATCTGCTACGGGAACCAACTCGCCCGCCGAGAAACTAAAGGCGGCCATCGCCGATTTGTATCCGAGTGGCGGTACTGCTCTGGCTGAAACCTATTATGAGATAACCCGCTACTTCAGGCAGATGTCATCGTATTCGCCGAGCGGCCTGAACTACACCAGCCCTATTCAATACCGTTGCCAAAAAAACTACGGTGTGGTGGTTACAGATGGATTGCCCTCCAATGATAGGGACTTTCCAAGTACTGATCCGGAGTACGTTACGGACCCCAAGCCTGCGTTGAAATTGCCAAACTGGGACAACAGCACAGGAACAAGTGATGGTCCTAATACAGGTACCAATGCTGACGGTGACACCCTCTATCTTGATGACGTTGCCAAGTTTGCTTACGACATTGATATGCGTAAGCCAGGCGCTACGCCTGCACTCGATCTGGCGAAAAAGAACTGGAATACGGACGGTTTTCTCAAACAGAATATGAGCACGTATACCATTGGTTTTGCTTTGACCAATCAGATGATGATCGATGCTGCTGCCTATGGTCATGGGACGTATTTCCAGGCTGACGATATTGATCAGCTATCAACCGCCTTGAAATCGGTCTTGAGTGAAATCAGTTCCAAGGCAGGTTCGGGTGGTGCGGGCGCGGCTAACTCGTCTACGTTGGTCACGGGTACGATTTTTTACCAAACGCTGTATGACCCTGCCGACTGGCACGGCACCATCAAGGCGTTCAACCTTGACTCTACAAGTGGTGCGCTGAATGAGCAAAAATGGTCTACGGACGATACCATCAAAAGTACACACGCAATCGCAACCCCTTACAAGTCATGGAATACAGATGGTAATGGGGCCGCTATCGACCTTGAATATCTGAGTTTTTCCACTGCTCAGCGCACGGCTCTGGATCAGAGTATTCCTGGGACGATTCCGGTCACAACGGGGACCAATCTGATCTCCTGGTCTAAAGGCAATGCTATTAACGGGCTTAGAACCCGTAGCAAATACCTGGGTGACATCGTCAACTCAACACTGGCAACGGCGCTGCGAAAAGATCAGACGAACACAGCATTCGGAACTAGCACAGACTACTCGACATTCCTCGCCAATAAACTTTCTAAAATGGTTGGCAGCTTGGTGGTAAACGCCAATGACGGGTTTATGCATGTCATTGATGCGGACAGCGGCGCGCAGCGTTTCGCTTACATGCCGTCCACCGTGCTGCCTTCCCTCTATACGCTGGCAACTACAGATTATGCCGTAAGTAAGCATAGATTTACCGTGGATGGCCCGTTGTCGGTTTTCGATACACAGGCTACTTCTACCTCATCATGGCGGACGGTTGCATTCGGCGGCACTGGCGCAGGCGGTAAGGCGTATTTTGCCGTGAAGTTGTTTGAAGGCACCGACAGCACTCCTGCTGTGCTCTGGGAAGTCAAAGCCCCGGATACTCCAAATACCGGTAATCCGTTCAACAACCTTGGTTACGCTTACTCCAAGCCGGAAGTGGCGCGTATGGCCGATGGCACTGGTATCGTCGTCTTGGGCAACGGTTACGGAAGCAGCACACAGAAGGCTTCTCTGTTCGTGCTCAATGCCAATACCGGGGCGCTGATCAAAGAGATTCCAGTGCCGCCCATGGCTAACGACGCCGATAATGGCTTGTCGTCGGTCAAGCTCAAGGTCAACTCACAGAACGTGGTTCAGGCGGCGTACGCTGGCGACCTGAAAGGAAGGTTGTGGAAGTTTGATATGAGCGGTGCTGCTGCAACTGGCTGGGGCGTTGCTTTTGGCGGCAAGCCTCTGTTTTCCGCGCCCTTAACCGCGACGACGACTACTGTCGCGGGTACCACAACCACTACGTACAAAGTGCAGCCCATCACCGCGCAGCCGCTGCTGATCGATCACCCGGTCAACGGCAAGATGGTCTACGTCGGTACTGGCAAGTTCAGTGAGCTGTCCGATAAAACCACCTCTGATCCGCAAGCGTTCTATGCCATCTGGGACAAGGACGGCGGCATCGGCGATATCACTCAGGCCAACCTGCAGGCCCAGGCTATTAGCACCACAGTGAAGAGCAACAACAATACGTATTTCACTACCACCAGTAATGACGTGGACTGGGCGGTGAAGAGTGGTTGGTACCTGCCATTGTCGACGACCGATCCTTATGTCGGTGAGCGCATCATTTACCCGGCGCAGACCAGCCGCGACCGGATCATTTTCACCACTGCGGCGGTGAGCTCTCCTGATCCGTGCGAAAGCGTCGGCATTGGTCGGCTGTTCGAGCTTGATGCCGCCAAGGGTGGGATGCTCACTTATCAGGTGCTCGATACCAATGGCGATGGCGATGTGAGCAGTACCGATACCATTGTTTCTGCATTGGCATTCAACACCGGTATCCCGAACCTTGCCTCCATCGTGGCGGGGGTTACTCCGACCAACGACAATAAATATGTTCTCGACTCCAGCGGTGCAGGGGTTCTGAAGATTCTTGAGAAAGGCGGCAGTGCCAACGTCTACCAACGCATCATGTGGCGACAAATTCAGTAAGGAGTGCGGTCCATGCGTTTGAGATCCAACGGCTTTACCTTGATCGAGCTCATGATTGTGGTGGCAATTGTCGGTATTCTGGCGGCCATCGCTTATCCCAATTACACCGAGTACACGAAGCGTAGCCAGCGCTCAGCTATCGCAAGTCTATTGTCGGAACAGACTCAGGCGCTGGAAAGGTATTACTCTCAACGGGGGCAATATAGCGATGTTGCGGGTTCGCCTCTGACTCTTTCTGCTGGTAATACCTATTACTCGATTGCAGCCGTCCGTGACACGCAGAGCTATACGTTGACCGCGACGCCGGTTGCCTCAACCATGATGAACGGCGATAAGTGCGGCAACTTCGTGATCACCAACACCGGTAAAATCAGCAACTCTACGGGGTTGGCTACCAAAGACTGCTGGGGCCGCTGAGCCCTTTTTCAGAACGAGAGCATGATGTCCAAGCAGGTTGTGATTGTCGGTGGCGGTGTCATCGGCTTGTTGACGGCGTTCAACCTCGCCTCTGAGGTTGAACATGTGACGCTTCTGGATCGTTCGGGTCTGGGGCTGGAGTCTTCGTGGGCCGGTGGCGGTATTGTTTCGCCGCTTTACCCGTGGCGTTACAGCTCGGCAGTCACGGCGCTGGCGCATTGGTCGCAGGACTTCTATCCGCAGCTGGCGGAGCACCTTTTCGCCCGGACCGGCATTGACCCTGAAGTTCACACCACTGGTTTGTACTGGCTGGGTCTGGACGACGAGCGTGAGGCGCTCGAATGGGCTGCGCGGGAAAACCGGCCGCTGAGTGCTGTGGACATCTCGGCCGTTCATGACGCGGTGCCGGTGCTGGGGGAGGGCTACAGCCGCGCGATTTACATGGCCAATGTCGCCAACGTGCGCAATCCACGACTGGTTAAATCTCTGAAAGCCGCGTTGATGGCCATGCCCAACGTCACGCTGATCGAGCAGTGCGAAGTGCTGGGCTTTGTTCGCGATGGCGAGCGGGTGCAGGGCGTATCCACGGCCAACGGCGACATTCTCGCTGATGAAGTTGTGCTGACAGCGGGGGCCTGGAGCGGTGCGCTGCTCAAGACACTTGGCCTCGAATTGCCGGTGGAACCGGTCAAAGGCCAGATGATTTTGTACAAATGCGCGGCGGATTTTCTGCCGAGTATGGTGCTGGCCAAAGGTCGTTACGCGATTCCACGGCGGGACGGGCATATTCTGATTGGCAGTACGCTGGAGCATGAAGGGTTCGACAAAACCCCTACGGAGATGGCGCTGGCAAGTCTGAAGGCTTCGGCTGTCGAGTTGATTCCGGCGTTGGCTGATGCCGAAGTCGTCGGGCACTGGGCGGGCTTGCGTCCGGGTTCGCCGGAAGGCATTCCGTATATTGGCTCGCTGTCCGGTTTTGACGGCCTTTGGCTCAATTGCGGTCATTACCGCAATGGTCTGGTGCTGGCACCGGCTTCGTGTCAGTTGCTGGCGGATCTGCTGCTGGGGCGTGAACCGGTGATTGATGCTGCGCCGTATGCGCCGGATGGGCGGGTCAGCGGGATTTTATAGGAGCTGCCGAAGGCTGCGAAGGCAATCTACCTGACACATTGCCTTCGCAGCCTTCGGCAGCTCCTACAGATACACTACTCCAACCCCAACTTCTTCAACCGATAACGCATGGACCTGAATGACAGGTTCAGGCGTTGGGCAGCAGCGGTGCGGTTCCAGCGGGTTTCTTCCAGGGCCTGGAGGATCAGCTTGCGTTCGATGCTTTCCAGGTAGTCCTCAAGGTTGTCGATGTCCGCCAGGTTGGCGCTGTCCTGCTCGGCGGGTGCGGCATGGACCAGACGCAGGTCGGTGACGTGGATCTGGTCGTTTTCACACAGCGTATAGGCCCGTTCAAGGATGTTCTCCAGCTCGCGCACGTTGCCGGGAAAGCGGTAGCTTTTCAGGGCTTCCAATGCCTGTGGGGCAAGCTGCGCGGGTGGCTGATCGCCGGTCAGACGTTTGAGAACATGGGCGGCCAGTTGCTCGATGTCCTCGCGGCGCGAGCGCAAGGAGGGGACCAGCAACTCGATGACGTTCAGCCGGTAATACAGGTCTTGACGGAATCGCCCGGCAGCGACTTCGGTACTCAGGTCCTTGTGGGTCGCGCACAGCACCCGGACATCCACCACCGACTCTTGCTGATCGCCAACGCTACGGATGGATTTCTCCTGAATCGCACGCAGCAATTTGACCTGCATGGCCATGGGCAGATCCGCGACTTCATCAAGAAACAGAGTTCCGCCGTTGGCCGCCTGGAACAGTCCGGGTTTGTCTTCATGGGCGCCGCTGAAACTACCTTTGCGGTGGCCAAAGAATTCGCTTTCCATCAGCTCGGTCGGGATCGCACCACAGTTGACCGGCACGAAAGGCCGCTCGGCCCTTGGCCCTTGTTCGTGAATCAATCGGGCAACCAGCTCCTTGCCGCTGCCGGACTCACCGCTGATATAGATGGGGGCCTGGCTGCGCGCCAGTTTGCCAATCTGCTGGCGAAGGGCGCGGATAGGAGCAGAATCGCCCAGCAGTTGGCGGTCGATGCTGCGCTCGGGCTGGCTGGGGGTTTGCAGGCGTAGGGCGCTGTTGACCAGCTCCCGCAGGCGGCCCAGGTCCACGGGCTTGGTCAGGAAATCAAATGCACCCGCTTTGAGCGCGTGAATGGCGGTATCGAGGTTGCCGTGGGCGGTGATCATCGCCACAGGCACCTGGGCATGGCGCTGTTGAATGTGCTGCACCAGTTCCAGGCCGTTGCCGTCGGGCAGGCGCATGTCGGTCAGGCACAGGTCGAAAGGCTCGCGTGCCAGCCAGTCGTGGGCTTCCTTGACGTTGCGGGCGCTGCGGGTATCGAGTTTCATCCGGCCCAGCGTGATCTCAAGGAGTTCGCGGATATCGGGCTCGTCATCAACAATCAGGATCTTTGGCCGTTGGCTCATGGTCAACTCAACTTCAACGGGTGGGCGAAGGTAATACGCAGACAACTGCCGCCACCTTCCCGAAATGTGTAGTCCAGATGCGCCTGATTGCTCTCGCAAAGCTCCCGTGAAAGATAAAGGCCCAGGCCAGTGCCTTTACTTTCGGTGGTGAAAAACGGTTCGAACAACTTGGTCATGTGCTCGTTGGCCACGCCAGGCCCATCGTCGAGGACTTCCAGAATCGGCTGGTCGCTCAACGGGTCCTGAAACAGCCTGAGCCACACCTGTGCGCGCTCGTTCTGCTTACCACTGTAGCGCAAAGCGTTTTGTAACAGATTACTCACCACCTGATTGAGCTGTTCGGCATCCATGCGCGTGGTCAGCGATGCAGGGTTAATATCCAGGTGGACACTCTGATCCGGCGAAAGCTGGCTCCTGGCTTCATTTACGAACGCCTCTAGCCAGGTTTGCAGATCCAGTAACTCGGGCTCTGCGTCTCGCCGCCGGGACAGCTGCAAGACGTTTTCGATGACCCGGTTCATGCGCCGGGACTGGTCCTGAATGATTTGCCCCAGCCGACGATCTCCACCGTGCAGGTCTTCGGACTCGTAGAGCAACTGCGCTGCGTGGCTGATCGCGCCTAGAGGGTTGCGAATCTCGTGGGCAATACTGGCGGTCAGTCGGCCCAGCGCGGCGAGTTTGAGCTGTTGGGCCTGGCGCGATACCAGAGACAGGTCTTCGAGGAAAATCAACGTCTGACGTTGGTCTCCACGATTGAGGGCAACGAAACCGGGTTGCAGGATCGGGCCACTGACGCTGGTGGTAATACTGTGGGGGTCCAGCGCCGGATTAACGATCCATTGGCGCAACCGGGTCACGAGCTGCGGCGTATAGCTGTCGATCACCTGACCGGTCAGATGTTCATGGCCCAGCAAGGTCAGCGCGCTCTGGTTGGCCAGCAGCACGCGCCGCCGGGCGTCGAGCACGATGATGCCGGTGCGCATGCGTTGCAGAATCAGCGCATTGAGTTCTTCAAGGTTGTCGACGTCTGCGGCCCGTCGCTCGGCCAGGGCTTCGCTGATCAGCAAACGACGGGTTAGGGCCTGGACCATCAAAGCCGCCGCGAAGCATAGCGCTCCCAGCGAACCTGCCTGTACGTAATGGTTGGCGGCGGAGGGGCTGTTGAAGCTGAGGTAAAAGGTTAGGTAGATAATGCCGATGGCGGATACGGCGGCGATCAGCAGGCCGATGCGCCCGCGCAATAGCACGTTGCTGATGGCGACCGAGGCGATCAACACGTTGCCGATGCCGCTGGGTGCCCCACCACCGGCATAGAAAAGTCCGGAAAGCAGCAGCGCGTCGGCCATTGCCAGGGCAAAAAGCTGCCCCTTGCTGCTGGGGCGTTCCAGTAGCACCACGACGAGAATATTGAACACCAGATACAGCCAGCACCCGGCGCGAAACAGATCCGTGTTGGCCATTTCCAGCAGCTCGGTATCCAGGCTGCTGGAAACCAACAGCACCAGCATGATGCCGATGGTCAGCCGATAGAGGTGATAAAGCCGCAGTATTCGCTGAGCCTGAGGACTGCCAAGTGACAGTGCTTCAACGATCACGTGTAGCGGGGCCTTCTAGCCGATGCGCCTCGCTGCAATACCATTGATTGGCCTGGCTCAGCGCTCGGTCTTGTGGCAAATGCACACCGCATTGAGCGCAGCGGACCATGGGCGCCGCAGCACTTTCAGGGGCAGAAGCAGTGGGTTTGCGGCGCGGCGCGGGAGGGTTGATCAGACGCTTGATAAACCACACAGCCGCAGCGATCAGCGCGACCCACATAATTAAGCGAACCATGATTTCCAGCTTAGTGATTTGAGATTTTCGCAGTGTAGCGAAGGAGGGGGGTTGTGTCTCTGGGGCTTGCATGTGGGACCGGCTTTAGCCGGGACGGCAGTATTCCAGATTCAGCAGATCCATCGGATGTCATGGCCTCTTCCCGGCTGAAGCCGGTCCCACATGGTTGCGTTGTACTCGCCAAAAAAAAGGCCCGAAGGCCTTTTTTTATACACGCATGGATCAGTCGAACAGACCCAGCGTCATGTAGCTGAACCACGAACGGTCGTTAGTGCCTGCCGCTTCTGCCGCTTCGCGCTCCTGTTCATCGAGTTCTGCCTGGTTTTCCGGCAGCAGCTCTTTCGGGATTGCGTCTTTGGCGTCCTGGTACTGACGGATCACATCCTGGTTGGCGCGGGTCTGGCCCGGCGGCAGCGGTGGATTGCTTTCGATCAGACCCAGTGTCGCCTTCGACAGCCACGAGCGGTTGTCGGCCTCGGCTTCACGAGGTACGAACTGGCCGTCGACCAATTGTGGGTGGTTCGGGTAGTTGGCCTTGAGCACTTCCAGGCTGGTGGCAGACAGATCGTCCAGGTGCAAGCGCTGGTAAGACTCGACCATCACGGCCAGGCCGTCACCCACGGATGGGGTTTCCTGGAAGTTTTCGACGACGTAGCGGCCACGATTGGCGGCGGCTACATAGGCCTGACGCGTCAGGTAGTAATCGGCTACGTGGATTTCGTAGGAAGCCAGCAGGTTGCGCAGATAAATCATGCGCTGCTTGGCGTCCGGCGCGTAGCGGCTGTTCGGATAGCGACTGGTCAGCTGGGCGAACTCGTTGAACGAGTCACGTGCTGCGCCCGGGTCACGTTTGGTCTGATCCAGTGGCAGGAAGCGCGCCAGCAGGCCAACGTCCTGGTCAAAGGATGTCAGGCCTTTCATGTAGTAGGCGTAGTCGACATTCGGGTGTTGTGGGTGCAAACGGATGAAACGCTCGGCAGCAGACTTCGCGGCCTCAGGTTCGCCGTTCTTGTAGTTCGAGTAGATCAGCTCAAGTTGAGCCTGATCGGCATAGCGCCCGAACGGATAACGCGACTCCAGCGCCTTGAGCTTGTCAGTGGCGGTCGAATAGCTGTTGTTGCCCAGGTCGGCCTGCGCCTGCTGGTACAGCTCGACTTCGCTGAGGTTCTCGTCGATCACTTCCTTCGACGAGCAGGCAGCGGTGAGTGCGAGGATGGCGATCAGCAGCAGGTGTTTCACTTGCATGGCGGCTTGCGTCCCTATAACGGTCGCTGTCTTGGGCGAGACCGTCCTGTTATGATGAGCACCCCGCGGAACCCCCGGGGCAAAAGACGCCGTATTTAACCACAAGCGCGCTGCCGAAACCAAAGGCTAGCCGCCACCTAGTCTGGCCATGTCCGAAAATATAGAACTTCGCGCAGAGGTGCCGTCCGAATTGGGCGGTCAACGCCTCGATCAAGTCGCTGCACAATTATTCGCTGAGCACTCGCGCTCGCGCCTTTCTGCCTGGATCAAGGACGGCCGTTTGACGGTGGACGGAGGCGTATTGCGCCCTCGTGACATCGTGCACGGTGGTGCTGTTCTGCAACTGATTGCCGAGCAGGAGGCCCAGGGAGAATGGGTCGCCCAGGACATCGAACTCGATATCGTCTACGAAGACGACCAGATTCTGGTCATCAACAAGCCTGCCGGTCTGGTGGTGCATCCTGCTGCGGGTCACGCCGATGGCACACTGCTCAACGCCTTGCTGCACCATGTGCCGGACATTATCAATGTGCCGCGCGCCGGTATCGTGCACCGTCTCGACAAGGACACCACCGGTCTGATGGTGGTAGCCAAGACGATTCAGGCCCAGACCCAGCTGGTTACCCAGCTGCAAAGCCGCACGGTCAGCCGTATCTACGAGTGCATCGTGATCGGTGTGGTCACGGCAGGCGGCAAGATCGACGCGCCTATCGGTCGTCACGGTCAGCAACGCCAGCGCATGGCGGTGATGGAAGGCGGCAAGCAGGCGGTGAGTCATTACCGTGTGCTCGAACGTTTCCGCTCCCACACCCACGTGCGGGTCAAGCTGGAAACCGGTCGGACTCACCAGATTCGCGTTCACATGGCGCACATCAACTATCCGTTGGTGGGCGATCAGGCGTATGGCGGTCGTTTCCGTATTCCGCCAGCCGCCAGCGTGACCATGGTCGATTCGCTGAAAACCTTCCCGCGTCAGGCGCTGCATGCTCGCTTCCTTGAGCTGGATCATCCGACCACCGGTAAGCGCATGAGCTGGGAATCGCCGCTGCCTGACGATTTCGTCTGGCTGCTGTCGCTGCTCAAGCAGGACCGCGAGGCGTTCATCGGGTGAATGAGTGGCTGATCCCTGACTGGCCCGCGCCTGCGGGGATCAAGTCGTGCGTCACCACCCGCAGCGGCGGCGTCAGTCTGGCGCCGTTCGACAGCTTCAATCTCGGGGATCATGTTGATGACGACCCAGAGGCCGTGGCTGCCAATCGCCTTCGCTTGACCTCGCAGCTAAATATTCACGCGGCGTGGCTCAAGCAAGTGCATGGCACTGTAGTCGCAGAGGCAGATCCGACTCAGGTCGTTGAAGCTGATGCCAGCTGGACTGCAACACCCGCCATTGCTTGCACCATCATGACTGCTGATTGCCTGCCAGCCCTGTTTTGCGACCGGGCCGGTAATCGCGTGGCGGCCGCACATGCGGGCTGGCGCGGTTTGGCGTCGGGCGTGCTGGAAGCGGCTGCCGATAGCCTCGACGTATCTCCCGACCAAATATTGGTCTGGCTCGGTCCAGCCATAGGTCAAAAGTCGTTCGAGGTTGGTGCTGAAGTTCGCGAGGCTTTTATAAGCACGCATCCGCAAACCGACGCAGCATTTATACCCAGCAGGAATCCAGGCCGCTTCATGGCCGACATTTATGCCTTGGCCCGTTTGCGACTGGCTGCGCGCGGGATTACCGCCGTTTACGGTGGTGGTTTCGATACCGTTACCGATCCCCGCTTCTATTCCTACCGCCAAAGCGCCCGCAATGGCCGCTTTGCTTCGTTGATCTGGATTGATCGCGCCTGATTTTTTTCTCTGCGGCGGCATGTCTGAATCCGTATTGAAGGGCCTGGCCACTTCGCGAATTTCAGCACAATTTCTGTAGGAGCTGCCGAAGGCTGCGAAAGAGGTAATGCTGACACACCGCGATTCGCAGCCTTCGGCAGCTCCTACAGGACCGAGGTGACTGTGGAACGTACGATCATCTAGACTTCTTCGTGCAACGCTGATCTACGTCAATCAAGTTCAGCTTGAATCTCACGCAACTGCCCGCATGTAGTGGGCATCCAGCAGGTTTTTTTCATAGGTGTGTTTATTTGCTCCGGCCTGCTTATATAGGAAGGTGACTAATGCGTATCGATAGATTGACCAGCAAATTACAGTTAGCGTTATCTGATTCCCAATCCCTGGCGGTAGGTCTCGACCATCCGGCCATTGAGTCTGCGCATTTGATGCAGGCGCTGCTTGATCAGCAGGGCGGCACCATCAAGCCGTTGCTGCTGCAGGTAGGTTTCGACATCAACAGCCTGCGCAAAGAATTGAGCAAAGAGCTCGACCAACTGCCGAAAATCCAGAACCCCACCGGCGACGTGAACATGTCCCAGGATTTGGCGCGCCTGCTCAATCAGGCTGATCGTCTCGCGCAGCAGAAAGGCGACCAGTTCATTTCCAGCGAGCTGGTGTTGCTGGCGGCCATGGACGAGAACAGCAAGCTCGGTAAATTGCTGCTCGGCCAGGGTGTGAGCAAGAAGGCGCTTGAGAATGCGATTACCAACCTGCGCGGCGGCTCGGCGGTCAACGACCCTAATGTCGAAGAGTCCCGTCAGGCGTTGGACAAATACACCGTCGACCTGACCAAGCGTGCCGAAGAGGGCAAGCTTGACCCGGTGATCGGTCGTGATGATGAAATTCGTCGCACCATTCAGGTCCTGCAACGCCGGACCAAGAACAACCCGGTGTTGATCGGCGAGCCCGGCGTGGGTAAAACCGCCATCGCCGAAGGTCTCGCCCAGCGCATCATTAATGGTGAAGTGCCGGACGGCCTTAAGGGCAAGCGTCTGCTGTCCCTGGACATGGGCTCGCTGATTGCCGGTGCAAAATTCCGCGGGGAGTTCGAGGAGCGTCTGAAGTCGTTGCTCAATGAGCTGTCCAAGCAGGACGGGCAGATCATCCTGTTCATCGACGAGTTGCATACCATGGTCGGCGCCGGTAAAGGCGAGGGCTCCATGGATGCGGGCAATATGCTCAAGCCTGCCTTGGCCCGTGGCGAGCTGCATTGCGTCGGCGCGACCACCCTCAATGAGTACCGACAATATATAGAGAAGGACGCCGCTCTCGAACGTCGCTTCCAGAAAGTGTTGGTGGATGAGCCGAGCGAGGAGGACACCATTGCGATCCTGCGTGGCCTCAAAGAGCGCTATGAGGTTCACCATAAAGTGGCGATCACTGACGGCGCGATCATCGCTGCCGCCAAACTGAGCCACCGATACATCACGGATCGCCAGTTGCCGGACAAGGCCATCGACCTGATCGACGAAGCCGCCAGCCGCATTCGTATGGAAATCGACTCCAAGCCGGAAGTGCTCGACCGTCTTGAGCGTCGCCTGATCCAGTTGAAGGTCGAAGCCCAGGCTTTAAAGAAAGAAGACGACGAAGCCGCGATCAAGCGCCTGGAAAAACTGAAGGAAGAAATCGTTCGCCTGGAACGTGAGTACGCCGACCTGGAGGAGATCTGGACCTCGGAAAAAGCCGAAGTGACCGGTTCTGCCCAGATTCAGCAAAAAATCGAGCAGTCGCGTCAGGAGCTGGAATCCGCACGCCGTCGTGGCGACCTGAACCGCATGGCTGAGTTGCAGTACGGGATCATCCCGGACCTGGAGCGCAGCCTGCAAATGGTCGACCAGCACGGCAAGCCTGAAAACCAGTTGCTGCGCAGCAAAGTCACCGAGGAAGAGATCGCCGAGGTCGTGTCCAAGTGGACCGGCATTCCAGTGGCCAAAATGCTGGAAGGTGAGCGCGACAAGCTGCTGAAGATGGAGAGCCTGTTGCATAACCGTGTGATCGGGCAGGACGAAGCCGTGGTGGCCGTTTCCAATGCGGTGCGTCGCTCCCGTGCCGGGTTGTCCGACCCGAATCGCCCAAGTGGCTCGTTCATGTTCCTGGGCCCGACCGGCGTGGGCAAGACCGAGCTGTGCAAGGCGCTGGCCGAGTTCCTCTTCGATACCGAAGAAGCCATGGTGCGTATCGATATGTCCGAGTTCATGGAGAAACACTCCGTGGCTCGCCTGATTGGTGCGCCACCAGGTTATGTCGGCTATGAAGAAGGCGGTTATCTGACCGAAGCTGTGCGACGCAAGCCTTACTCTGTGATCCTGCTGGACGAGGTCGAGAAAGCGCACCCGGATGTGTTCAACATCTTGCTGCAAGTGCTCGAAGACGGCCGCCTGACTGACAGCCACGGGCGTACTGTGGACTTCCGCAATACCGTCATCGTCATGACCTCCAACCTGGGCTCGGCACAGATCATCGAGCTTTCGGGTGATCGTGAAGCGCAACGCGCGGCGGTGATGGATGCGGTAAGTACTCACTTCCGGCCGGAGTTCCTGAACCGGATCGATGAAGTGGTGATCTTCGAGCCGTTGGCCCGCGATCAGATTGCTGGCATCACGGATATTCAGCTGGCTCGCTTGCGCAGCCGTCTGACCGAGCGTGAGCTGTCGCTGGAGCTGAGCCCCGAGGCGATGGATAAGCTCATCGCGGTGGGTTACGACCCGGTGTATGGTGCGCGGCCTCTCAAACGTGCCATACAGCGCTGGATCGAAAACCCGTTGGCGCAGTTGATCCTGTCTGGCAGCTTCATGCCGGGTTCCAGCGTCACCGGCACCGTGGTCGATGACGAGATCGTGTTCAACTGATAGGATTCGCCGCTCAGGTTCGCCGGTGATGTTTGTCGCCGGTGATCCTGGCGTTGCTATATAGAAGGATTTGCGAGGGCTGAAAGGCCATCTGAAAAAAAATCGCAAATCATTGTCTTAAAAGCAATTTAAGGGGTTGACACCTCTTTTTAAAATTGTAGAATAGCGCGCCTCAGAGACGTGAACGCAGCGATGCAAACACAGCGAAGAGGTTGAATTAACAAGTTAACAGCGCGTTAGTTCAGGGTTGTAAAGTTGTAGAAGTTGCATCTGAAATCGATAAGTTCCGCGATAGCTCAGTTGGTAGAGCAAGTGACTGTTAATCACTGGGTCCCTGGTTCGAGTCCAGGTCGTGGAGCCAGATTTCAAAATGTAGCTGTATCGGGGTATAGCGCAGTCCGGTAGCGCGCCTGCTTTGGGAGCAGGATGTCAGGAGTTCGAATCCCCTTACCCCGACCATTTTTGGGTCGTTAGCTCAGTTGGTAGAGCAGTTGGCTTTTAACCAATTGGTCGTAGGTTCGAATCCCACACGACCCACCATTTTTGGCCTCAACAGCAATGTTGGGGCCGAATCTTAAAGATCTGGTGCCATTCGCATCAAATCGCAGACGGCTGGTTGAGGCGTCTTTAAAAAGTTTCAAACGGGGTATAGCGCAGTCCGGTAGCGCGCCTGCTTTGGGAGCAGGATGTCAGGAGTTCGAATCCCCTTACCCCGACCATATTTACAAATAAGCCTGATTTAAGCCTTGTGCTTGAATCGGGCTTTTTTGCGTCTGCAGACTCTAAAGTCGCAGCCCAAATGCCCTGTAGGAGTGAGCTTGCTCGCGATGACGTTAGGTCTGACGGTAATTTATCAACAGACACACTGCATCGCGAGCAAGCTCACTCCTACAGAGATGGTTAGTTCATTCCTGAGCCACTTCCACCCGATTCCGCCCCCGCTGTTTGGCGTGGTACAGCGCCGCGTCTGCAGCTTTCAGCAGGCCGGTGGTGGTGTTCTGTTCGTCCGGGATGCTGAGCGCAACACCCAGACTGACGGTGAGATTTTTGAACGGGGATGTCTCATGGCGCAGCTGCAAGCTTTCAATCGCCTGACACACCATCTCGGCGGTCATCACCGCGTGATTTTCGCTGCTGGACTGGGAAATGATGGCGAACTCTTCACCCCCGTAGCGTGCAACGAAATCGCCGCTACGCCGCACGTGGGTCTGCAGCGCCAGCGCAACCTGCCGCAAGGCGTCATCACCGGCCTGGTGGCCGTAGTGATCGTTGTATTGCTTGAAGAAATCCACGTCGAGCATTGCCAGCATCAAGCCCTGGCCATTGCGTTGGGCGCGGTTCCACTCGCTCTTGAGGGTTTCATCGAACTGACGGCGGTTGGGGATGCCGGTCAAGCCGTCGGTGTTACTGATCGCCGCCAGTTGCAGGTTTGAACGTTCCAGCTCCAGCGTGCGACCCCGAACGCGGCTCTCCAGCTCAAGCTCGCGCACTTGCAACTCTTCCAGAAGTACCGCAAAGCCGATGCCGATCAGGCACAAGGTGAAAATAAACTCCTGAGCGCGCAGCACCTGCAATTGCATGGGTAAATCGCCAAAGGGCTTGAGGCCCGAGGTCATCATCAAGGTGATTGACAGAGAAACGAGTGCTACGAAAATCGCAGTGCAGCGGATGCCAAAGCGAAAGGCAATAACCGCGGCACCTGGCAACAGCAGAGTTGGTGAGACCGTAAACTCGTCCATTCCTCCACCATAATGGGCGGCCGCAGCAGCAACGAACATCAACAGGGTGACGGCCAGCAAGATATGGTCGAATCGGGTTATGCGCTTTTGCTGACGTGATGGCTGGATGAATGCGAGCAACAGCGGGGTATAGATCAGCAGGCCGAGGGCGTCACCAAACCACCACAAACGGACCAGGGTCAGATAAGCACTGGTTGCGCCGGAAACTTGCTGCAAAATGATGCCTGCCAGCAGGCTGGCCGTAAGAGCGCCAATCAATGGCCCGGTCAGGAGGAACTTGACCAGGTCGTCCAGACGCTGCAATCGCAGATTGGCACCGCTACGTTTCAGTAACAGGAAAGTGATGATGACTTCAGTCAGATTAACGGCGCTGAGCAGGGTGGCTTCCATCCAGCCGAATTCGCCCAGGCTGCCCAGCACATCAGAGCTGAAGGTGACGGCGGCCAGCAGCGGGGCACGTCGGCCCTCGGAGCGCAGCAGTGCCGCCAGCAGAACGGCATTGGGTAGCCAGACGACCACGACGTGGTCCTGCGTAACGGCGCAGAAGAAGGTCAGCTTGACGCTGACGAAGTGAATAAGCAGAAGCAGCGCGCAGAATAGCCAACCGGGTCGCTTCCAGAATGTATCGGGGATGATCATCACCGCTTTCCATGTCCGGTTCGGCGCGAATGATCGTCGGGGCTATTGACCTTGTCAATGTTGGGACGCCGAGCATTCGCGCAACAAACATAGTACGTGGGACCGGCTTTAGCCGGGAAGGCGGCTGTTCTGACTACACCTATATGGCGGCTGTTCCGGCCTCTTCCCGGCTAAAGCCGGTCCTACGGGGAAGCATTTCAAGTCAGAGTCATCGAACAGCTAACGAACAATCACCACCGGATAGCCGTCCACCGGATGATCATGGATCAACACTTCCAGCCCGAAAACCTCGTGCAGCAATTGCGGTTGCAGGACTTCGGCGGGCGAGCCCAGTGCCTGGATCCGGCCTTCGGCGAGCAGCAGCAGACGATCACAGTAACGCGCTGCCAGGTTGAGATCGTGCAAGACCAACGCCACGCTCGCGCCATCGGCCGCCAGTTGCCGGACCAGCTGCAAGGCTGCGTGTTGATGGCGAGGGTCCAGCGCTGCTGTTGGCTCATCCAGTAATAACGTCTTGCCCGGCACCGCGGGCCACAGTTGAGTCAGGGCCCGGGCCAGTTGTACGCGCTGACGTTCGCCGCCGGACAGTTGCGTATAAGTGCGCTCGCTCAGGTGCTGCAATGCGCAACGACTCAGCACTTCGTCAACTATTTGAGCGTCCACCTGGGCACCGCTGGCGTGGGGCAAGCGGCCGAAGCCGACGACCTGGCGCACGATGAAATCAAACTCAAGGGTCGAGGTTTGCGGCAGTACGGTCATGCGTTGCGCGCGTTCGCGACCGGACCATTTGTCCAGCGGCTGGCCTTCGAGTTGGACCGTTCCCATCGTCGGCGCCAGCTCACCGCTCAAGGCGGCAAACAGGCTGCTTTTCCCGGCGCCGTTGGGGCCAAGCACGCCCAGGACTTCACCTTCGCGCAGCACCAGTTCGATGTCCCGCAGGCGCCAGTTGTCACCGGTTTGCAGGCTCAGCCCGCAGACGCTGAGCATCAGATCCCCCGCCGAATCAACAGGTACAGAAAGAACGGTGCGCCCAGCAACGCCGTGACAATGCCCAGCGGCATTTCGGCAGGGGTCAGCAACATACGGGCGAGGGTGTCGGCCAACAGCAATAAACTGGCTCCGCCCAGAAGCGAGGCGGGGAGCAGCAGTCGATGATCGGGACCGGCCAGTAACCGCAAGAGATGCGGAACCACCAGCCCGACAAAACCGATCAGGCCTGCCGCGGCCACCGCCGCGCCAACCCCCAACGCGGTACACAGGACCAGCTCGGCCTTGAGCCGCTCGACTTCGATGCCCAGATGCCTGGCTTCGGATTCGCCAAGCAGCAGGGCGTTCAAGGCTGCAGCGCGACGCGGTAACCAGGCTGCCACGCCCAGAGCAATCAGCAGCAATGGCCAGAGACGGGCATAGCTGGCGCCGTTGAGGCTGCCGAGGTTCCAGGAGGTCAATTGGCGCAGGGTCGCGTCGTCCGCCAGATAGCCCAGCAAACCGATCAATGCCGCTGCCATGGCAGTAATCGCGATCCCGGCGAGTAGCATGATGCCGACCCGCGTCTGGCCATTACGTGAGCCCAGGCGGTAAACCACCGCCGTCACGCCAAGGCCACCGGCGAACGCGCAGATGGAAAGCAGGTAAGGCTGGAACCATAACGGAGCAGCCATGCCACCCAGGCAGATGGCGAACGCTGCGCCCAAGGCAGCCCCGGTGGATACGCCGATCAGGCCGGGATCGGCCAGCGGGTTGCGAAACAAGGCTTGAGTCGCGACGCCGGTAATCGCCAGCACCGCGCCCACGGCAATGCCGAGCAAGGTGCGGGGCAGGCGGATCTGGCCGATGACCAGCAATGCCTGCTCATTGGCATCAACGGGCAGCCCGGCCAAATGGGCCAGCGCGCTCAAGGTATCCGCCAGTGCCAGATTCAGCGGGCCCAGAGTCAAGGACACCAGAACGCTGATCAGCATCAAGACGCCAAGCCCTAGCAGAAGAGGTTTCGCCTGAAGCCTTGCGGTCATGGTTGCTGAGCGGCCGCTGACGCAAGGCTTGGGTGAAAGGTGTTGGCCAAAGCCTCAGCCGCAGCAGGCAGGCGTGGCCCGAGGCCGCCAACCAACAAAGTCGCGTCCAGCGGCAGCAGATGTTTTTCTTTGGCGGCGCGACTGTTGGCCAGGCCCGGGTTCTGAGCGATGAAGGCTTGCGCGGCAGCCGGACCATTCGCGCGACGGTCAGCAATGACGATGAAGGATGGATTGAGGCCCACCAGCATTTCATTGGATAGCGGTTTGTAACCGGTGTGGGTGGCCAGATTTTTTGCGCCCGCCTGAGCCAGCAGCCACGCGCCAACGGTGTCGCTGCCCGCTACCAAGGGCCGATCACCCGCGCCGCCCACCAGCAGCAATACCTTTGGCGCTTCATCCTTGTTGCTTGCCAGACGTGTGGACAACTTTTGCAGATCAGCGCTGAACGCCGCAAACCGCTGTTTGGCCTGCCCGGGATCGCCCAGCCATGCGCCCATGTGGTTCAGATTTTTTTCAAGAGCACTCAGGCTCGCTTCAGACGACAGCACTTCGACCCGCACCGATGCTCGTCGCAATTGCTCCAGTACCGGCGGCGGCCCCATTTCCTCGGTACCCACCAATAAATCAGGCCCCAGCGCCAGAATGCCTTCGGCGCTGAGTTGACGCTGATAGCCGATCTTCGGCAATTGCTCCAGGCTGGCAGGATGCTGGCTGGTGGTGTCAACGGCCACCAGATGGGAGTTGCCGCCTAGCTCAACGATCCATTCGCTCACCGAGCCACCGGCAGACACCCAGCGTTGCGGCGCGTCGGCGGCCTGGACACACTGCGCGGCGAACCAGAGACTGGCCCCGGCACACAGTGCTTTCGCGTATGAAAGGGATCTGGGTTGGCGGCGGCTCATGAAAAAACATCCTTTGGGCTGGCCCACGCAGACCTGGATAGGTATCGGGTCGAGCCGGTGAAAATCGAGAATATATACTATTCGTAAATGACACGCTTTCTCGTTAAGTGTTTCGTCATTTGTATTTCCATACAGCCAAAAGAAATAGTGAAAGCTTTCAGCTGTTTAACAACATTTTCATGAAACAGCAGTTATGATGCCGGTCTTCGTTGGGGAGTAGCCTGCTTCTGAGTTATCTCGGAAGCGTTCGTATCAACATTCTCGGCAGCAGCCGTGGTACGAACACCTTTTGGTTGGTGAGACCAGCGACACATCCATGCCTAAAGTCGGGCGTGTGGATGTGTCGTTGACTCATAGCCCGACTGGAAAAAACCGTGAATCCCATTTCCCTGATTTTCCTCGCGCTGGCCATGTCCACAGACGCTTTTGCAGCGGCTATCGGCAAAGGCTCCAGCCTGCACAAACCCCGTTTTATCGAAGCCCTGCGCACCGGTCTTATCTTCGGTGTCATCGAAGCGATCACGCCGATTATTGGTTGGGCCATCGGCCACGCGGCGTCGCGTTTCGTGGAAAGCTGGGATCACTGGATTGCGTTCACCCTGCTGCTGATCCTGGGCCTGCACATGATCTACAACGGTCTGAAGCACGAGGATGAAAGCGAGGAAGAAAAGCCGGGCCAGCATTCATTTCTGATTCTTGCTGTCACGGCCTTCGCCACCAGCATCGATGCGCTGGCGGTGGGCGTGGGTCTGGCCTTTGTCGATGTGAATATTCTGGTGGCGGCGGGTGCTATCGGTCTGGCGACCATGACCATGGTGACCATCGGCGTCATGCTCGGCCGAGTGCTGGGCACAATGGTTGGCAAGCGTGCGGAGATTGTCGGGGGCGTGGTGCTGATGCTGGTCGGCGCGACGATTCTTTATGAGCATTTGTCGGTTTAAAGAAATCGCGGCTCACTGATATCTCGCGATCAACCCCTGTAGGAGCGCGCTTGCCCGCGATGACGATGGACCAATCGCATCATCGTTGACTGACCGGACGCCATCGCGGGCAAGCGCGCTCCTACAGATCAAACGGTGCAATCCAGATAGGTTTGCGATTCAGCTCTTCACCGCAAACGCCGCCCCCAATGCCTCAAGACGAACCGCCATGGGCGACAGGCCTTCACTGCACTGGATGAGCGTGACCACATCCCTGGCGTTGTTCTGCGCAATGGCGTGGACTGCCGTCAGGCGCTGATTGATACCTAGCGATGCGCTGGATATGCGGTCGGCTTTACGGTAATGATCGGCAAAGCGAAGTGCTGGCCTCGTTGCGTAAATCCTCAATATCCATGTCATGGAACCGCATGAGGATCGAGTATGCCTGTGTGGATGGCGCTAAAGAAGCCGAATGCCATCACTGTCGTTTTTAGATATGGATGCCATGTATGGCGCAAGAATTGTAGGAGCCAACTTGTTGGCGAGGCGGTATGTCAGACACACCGCGTTATCGTTGATGGCGGGCACGCGCGCGCATATCAACACGAACCAACATTCTGAGTTCAAATGCTTTTCTGTGGCACCGGCTTTAGCCGGGAAGACGCCGGTACATTCAATACATTTGCATCGGCAGAACTGCCGCCTTCCCGGCTAAAGCCGGTCCCACAGATCTATGTTTGCTGAACGACAGCGGGGCGTCGGGAAGATGGGCGATCTCCAACGGATCACATGGATTCTGTAGGAGCTGACCGAGGTTACGAGGGCTGCGAAGGGGGCGTGTCAGACAAATCGCTTTCGCGGCCTCGCGTTGCTTGAGCGCGCTCATCAAAAAATAACTATTTGAATTGGAGAGCTTATTTCTGTAGGAGTGAGCTTGCTCGCGATAAAGCCGGAACGGCTTTCCTTCGGTGGTGAAACCATTTTTTACGACTGCTTCGCAGCCGATCGCGAGCAAGCTCACTCCTACAGCCCCCAATATTTACTGCGCGACAGCGCGGCGTCGGACGACGGGCGCGCTCCTACAAAAACGTCAAGCGCGCATCAATGCAGTTTCATCCGCGGTTCGGTGCCTTTGCCGATGCGGCTGCCGAGCATCAGCATCAGGGTGCGGAAGGTGCCGTAGAGTGCCATCTGATGCATGCGGTACAGGGAAATGTAAAACATCCGCGCCAACCAGCCTTCGAGCATGACACTGCCGGTCAGATTGCCCATCAGGTTACCCACGGCGGAGAACTTCGAGAGGGAAATCAGCGAGCCGTAATCGGTGTACTTGTACTCCGGCAATGGCTTGCCTTCGATGCGCTGGCGCAGGGATTTGACCAGCAACGACGCCTGCTGGTGCGCGGCCTGAGCCCGTGGCGGGACGTTGCGGTCCGAGCCTTTCTGTGGGCAGGCTGCGCAATCGCCAAAGGCGAAAATGTTGTCATCACGGGTGGTCTGCAGGGTCGTGCGCACTTGCAGCTGATTGATGCGATTAGTCTCAAGCCCATCGATTTCCTGAAGGAAACCAGGCGCACGAATACCCGCCGCCCAAACCTTGAGCTGCGCCGGAATCACCTGGCCATTGGCGGTAATCAACGAATCGGCGGTCACTTCACTTACCGCCGCATTAGTCAGCACCGTCACCCCGAGCTTTTCCAGGGTTTTGTGCACAGGCCCGCCAATGCGTTCCGGCAGAGCAGGCAATACACGCGGGCCAGCTTCGATCACGGTGATGCGCAGGTTTTCCGGCTTGATCCGGCCCAGGCCGTAAGCCGCCAGTTCATGAGCGGCGTTGTGCAGTTCAGCGGCCAGCTCGACCCCGGTTGCCCCCGCGCCGACGATGGCTACAGTGATTTCCTTGGTGATATCGGTTTGCCCGGCGTGGGCGCGCAGGTAGTGATTGAGCAATTGCTGGTGGAATTTTTCAGCCTGCGCACGGCTGTCGAGGAACAGGCAATGATCAGCCGCGCCCAGCGTGTTGAAGTCGTTAGTGGTGCTGCCTACGGCAATCACCAGCGAGTCATATTCCAGACTGCGTGCCGGAACCAGTTCCAGGCCATCTTCATCCAGCGTCGCGGCGAGATGAATCTGGCGCGTTGCGCGGTCAAGGCCTGTCATGCGCCCGAGCTGGAACTGGAAATTGTTCCACTTGGCCTGTGCCACGTAGTTCAGCTCGTCTTCATAGGAGTTGAGCGAGCCTGCCGCCACTTCGTGCAGCAGTGGTTTCCAGATGTGGGTCAGGTTGGCGTCGACCAGGGTCACGGCTGCGCTGCCTTTTTTGCCCAGGGTCTTACCCAGGCGGGTCGCCAGCTCCAGACCGCCGGCGCCGCCGCCAACGATGACAATACGATGAGTCATAGGGATATCTCATAAGGTTTAAGGAATTCGGGGAGGCGGAGTCGATCTGCGCGAGCGCCAAAGTGCTGCTCATAGCGTCAGATAACTCAAAAGTCGGCTCAACAGACCAAGGGCAACCACCACCGCAACCACCACGATCAGGAGCAGCCACGGCCGGAAGGGCCGGCGCTCGACTTGATGCTGAGGGGCTTGCAGGTACTCTTCGACACGCTTTTGGTCTTCAGGGTTCAGGCGGCTGGACATGGGAGCCTCACAAAAGAGGACGATTATTCGACGATGAAATCCAGGGGTTCGACACGCAATGGATCATCAAGGCGAATGATGCCGCTTTGTATCACTCGCGCAGTAATTCCGCCATGCCCGCGTACCGCCTGAAAGGTGCCATGACCCAGGCGCTGCTCAAGCCGGGCGCAGGGCTGGCACCAGCCGGTGGTTTCCAGAATGGCCTGGCCGATCCTGAAACGACGGCCCTTGAGGCTGAACAGGTTGATGCCGCTGATCACCAGATTGCGCCGCAAGTCCTGAGGCACGATGGGGTGATCGGCGGGGCGATCCAGCAATGAACTGACGACGGCCATGTGTTCCCACTGAATCAGCGTCACCTGACGGGCGTTACGTGGACCAGGGCGGGCGTGGTCGCCGGTCAGTCCTGCTTCACGGCGGGCTTCCACGGCTTCCAGCTCGATCATCTCGCCACGGGATTCGGGACGTACACCGATCCAGCGCACGCGGCCGGTTTGCGGGACATCCGCCAGCAGTTCTTGCAAAGGGCTCATAAGCTGATTCCAACATCAAATACGACACTGCGACCCAGGTTGGTCCGCAGGAAATCCGGGGCATCGGGGTGGGCGAACAGTACTCTCGCGAACGTCGGCCCGACCAGCGACAGGGAGCGCCAGCCTTGGCGCAGGTACTCGGTGGGCGGAGGGAAGTGGCTGTTCAAGTCCAGGACTTCGCGTTTCAGGCTGGTAAACGCGATGATATCCAGCTCACCGAGGTCCAGGCCACGTTCTTTGTAGTTATGGGCTTTCTTGCGCAAGGTCGGCCCCAGGCGTTGTAACAGATCCGACGCCGGGATGCGCTTGGGCTTGGCTTCGCGCCGGACCAGTTGGCTCAGGGAAAACGCCCCACGTCGGCGAGCCAGTTCTTCGCGCCATTCATCATTGAGGCGACGGCCTTCATCCAGCACGAAAAACACTTCGAAGCAGGCGTCGCGAAACAGCACGTCAGGCGGTTCCTGACCCGCCGCAACGAAGTCTTCGTTGCGGTGCGCGATGTTCAGACCTTGCAGCAAACGCTGACAAACCCATCGCTCACGCTCCCACTTGCGCGCATTGGAAAGAAACGCGTTGGCTTGTTCGGCCTGGATCGTGAGCAGGCGTAGGTAGTCTGAGTCATCCATAGGCCAAGCTTAGCGTTCAAATTGGGGTGACTGGAAGAAGGATTCGTGGCGGTCGGTAAAGATCCCGTTGGAGCGAGGCTTGCCCGCGAACGATTCGACTCGGTTGTGCAGGAAGATCGCGTAATCGTTCTTCGCGGGCAAGCCTCGCTCCAACAGCATCGCCTCATTTCCGCTATCTTGTCCGCCCACGCATCCATCCGGGAGATTTGCCCCCTTGAAACTCTGGACCCTCCTGCTGTTGACCCTGCTGCCGTTCGCCGCTCAGGCCATTGAAATCGGTGATTCGGTGCCGACCTGGAGCCTGTTCGATCAATTCGACGAGCCCTACGTCATGGACCCACCAAAAACTCAAACAATCCTGGTCGCCAGCAGCATGAGCGCGGGCAAGATCATGGAAAAGGCACTCAAGGACAAACCCAAAGGTTTTCTTGAGGCCCGCAAAACCGTGTTCATCGCCAACATCGAACCCATGCCGGCCTATGTCACCAAGTTTTTTGCGGTGCCCAAGATGCGCAGGGCCTACTCTTATCGGGTAGCACTGGACCGCGAGGCGCAGATCGCGCCAGGCTACGGCGGTGATCCGGCCGCCGTTCAGTGGCTCCAACTCAAAGACGGCAAGCTGATAGAGCGCCGTGAGTTCAACGGCCCTGACGCACTTCGCGAGGCACTTGAAAAACCATGATTGGCGCGCTGGTCCTGACCCCACAAACCATGATTCTCGGCTGGCTACTCTATGTGCCGCTACTGGTTTGGGCGGTCTGGCGGGCGTCGTGGATCGAGTTGTTCACCGATAGCCGTCGGCAACACGTGCTGTTCGCCACGGTTTTTGCGCTGTTTTTACTGTGGCTGGTGCGGCGGGATTTCGACACCGGCGTTTCCTACCATTTCATCGGCATGACGGCCGTGACTCTGCTGCTGGATTGGCCACTGGCGATCATCGGCGGGTTGGTGGCACAGTTGGGGCTGTTGGCGTTGGGGCGGCAGGATCTGGCTGCACTGGGCGTGAATGGCCTGTTATTTATCGGCTTGCCGGTGTTGGTCACAGAAGCCTGCGCGATTCTGGTGGAGCGGGCGCAGCCGAAAAGCCCGTTTGTTTACATCTTCTGCTCGGGGTTTCTGGCTGCGGCGCTGGCAAGCCTGCTGTGCCTGGTGCTGGCGCTGGCTGTGCTCTGGTTCGACAGTATCTTCGAGATGCCGATCTTCCTTGAGGACTTCATCGGCTACCTGTGGCTGATCATCTTTCCCGAGGCGTTCATCAACGGCATGATCATCAGCGCCCTGGTGGTCTTCAGCCCCCACTTGCTGGAAACCTTCAACCGCACGCGTTATTTGTCGGCGCCGTGGAAGGATGAATAAGGCTCGCTCTAAATTGAACTGCTGTTTTTGTAGGAGCTCACGAGCAGCGCGAGGCAGCGATGGCGGTGTGTCAGGCTAAATGCTATCGCTGCCTCGCGCTGCTCGTGAGCTCCTACAGACGGCAACGAGGTTTTAAAGTGATCAATGCCTCTCCGGAAAATCCCCGGAAAACATCTCGTCTTCAGCATCCGGGCTGACCGGAATCGCGTGTTCTTCTGAAGCCCAGGCACCCAGGTCAATCAGCTTGCAGCGTTCGGAGCAGAAAGGCCGCGATGGGCTGGCCGCGCTCCATTCCACAGGGGCGCCGCAGGTTGGGCAGTCGACAGTTGTTGGTGTGCTCATGCCTGTTCTCCCGGCAAAGTTAAATAGAAATGATGCAGACGCTCGACTTCGCTTCTCAGCCAGGCGGTGTCCCGGTCATTGACCAGCACATCATCGGCACGACTCAATCGATCTTCACGACTGGCCTGCGCCTTGAGAATCGCCTGCACCTGCTCCTGGCTTGAGCTGTCGCGCAGCATGGTGCGCTCCACTTGCAGCTGTTGCGGTGCATCGATCACCAGAATGCGGCGGGCCATCTTCCACTGCCCGGATTCGATCAACAGAGGCGAAACCAGAATCGCATAGGGCGACGTGGCGCTGGCCAGGTCCCGGCGGATTTCCTGGCCGATCAGCGGGTGCAGCAGGGCTTCAAGCCAGCGGCGTTGTTCGGCGTCCTGAAAGATCAGGCCGCGCAAGGCCGTGCGATTGAGGGTGCCATCGGCTTGCAGTACCGTCGGGCCAAAGTGCTCGGCAATCAGCGGCAGAGCAGGGCGACCGGGCTCAACCACCCAGCGCGCGGCGTGGTCGGCATCAACCACATGAATCCCGAGGTCGATGAAGCACTGGGCAGCGGCACTTTTGCCACTGCCAATACCGCCTGTGAGGCCAAGAATCCAGGGTTTGAAAGCAGCTTGGGTCATCTGAAACCGGCGAAGTGCATATAAGAGTCGGTTATTTGACCACCCCAGAGCAAAGCGATCCACCCCGCGATGGCCAGATAAGGACCGAAGGGGATCGGCGTGCTGGTTTCAGCATTGCGCAAACGCAAGGTGATCACCCCCAGCACCGCACCCACCAGCGACGACAGCAGGATGGTCAGCGGCAGAATCTGCCAGCCACCCCAAGCGCCGAGCATGGCCAGCAACTTGAAGTCGCCATAACCCATGCCTTCCTTGCCGGTAACCAGCTTGAACAGCCAGAATACCGACCACAACGTCAGATAACCCGCCACCGCACCCCATAGCGCGTCGCCCAAGGTCGTGAACAACCCGAACGAATTGACGATCAGCCCGATCCACAGCAGCGGCAACACCAGTGAGTCCGGCAGCAACTGGTGGTCGGCATCAATCAGGCTCATGGCCAACAGGCCCCAACTGAGCAGCAACATCGCCGCTGCTGGCCAGCCGAAACCGAAATGCCAGGCCACAAAACCCGACAACAGACCACAGGCCAACTCCACCAGCGGATAACGCTTGCTGATGGGCGTCTTGCAGCTAGAACACTTGCCGCGCAGCAACAGGTAACTGACTACCGGAAGGTTTTCCCATGGGCGGATTTGATGGGCGCATTTCGGGCAGCGGGAATGGGGCAGAACAAGATTGAAGGTTTCCCCGGTGGCTTCAGGAGGCAAACCGAGCATTTCCCGGGACTGAACCTTCCAGTCCCGCTCCATCATGATCGGCAGGCGATAGACCAGTACGTTGAGAAAGCTACCTACCAGTAAACCGAGGATCAGCGCGGATAAAACGAAGGCCAGGGGGGAGCTGGCCAGGAAGTCGAGGATCAGCATGGTTAGATGGCATTTCCGAGCTGGAAGATAGGCAGGTACATCGCAAGCACTAGCCCACCGACCACTACACCAAGGAAGACCATGATGATTGGCTCCATCAGACTGGTCATGCTGTTGACCATATTATCCACCTCGTCTTCGTAGAAGGTAGCGACCTTGTCGAGCATGGTATCCAGCGCACCAGATTCTTCGCCAATGGCCGTCATCTGGATTGCCAGCGATGGAAAAACTCCCGTACTGCGCATCGAGAAGTTAAGTTGCATACCAGTGGCAACATCATTTTTGACCTTGTTTACTGCATTACGGAACACGACGTTGCCAGTGGCCCCTGCCACCGATTCCAACGCTTCTACCAATGGAACTCCTGCGGCAAAAGTGGTGGATAGGGTCCGGGCGAAACGTGCTACCGATGACTTGTAGATCAACTGACCCACGATTGGCATCTTGAGCAGGATTCGGTCCATCCGGTTTCTAAACTCCTCGGACGTTTTGTTGAGATGCTTGAAGATAAAGACGCTAGCAACAATTGTCCCCAAAATCCCCAGCCACCATTTTTGGGTGAACTCCGAAAGTCCGACCACCATCTGGGTAAACACAGGTAACTCAGCGCCAAAACTGGCAAAGACCTGCTGGAACTGCGGAACTACCTTGATCAGCAAAATACCGGTGACAATGGCGGCAACGATCATTACTGCAATAGGGTAAGTCATCGCCTTTTTGATTTTTGCCTTTAGCGCTTCTGTCTTTTCTTTATAGGTGGCGACCCGGGCCAGCAGGGTTTCCAGAGCACCAGATTGTTCGCCAGCACTCACTAGGTTGCAGTACAAATCGTCAAAGTAGCGCGGTCTTTTCCTCAGCGCTGTGGCGAAGCTGTTGCCCGCCGCGACGTCATCTCGTAACTCTTCGATCAGTTTGCGCATATTGGGGTTGTCAGCACCATCAATAATGATATCGAAGGACTGTAGCAGTGGAACCCCGGCCTTCATCATCGTCGACATCTGCCGAGTGAAGAAGGCGATGTCCAGAGGTTTGATTTTTTTCCCCGATCCACCAAAAATCGAGACCGGCTTCTTGCGCACCTTGGTGGGATTGATGCCCTGCTTGCGCAGTTGCGCCTTAATCAACGCCGGGTTGGTCCCGCTCATCTCACCAATAGTTTTCGCGCCTTGTCTGTCAGTGCCTTCCCAATTGTAAACAATGACTTTTGCTACTTTGCTCGCCATGCTTAATCCTTGGTCACGCGGTTGACTTCTTCAAGGCTGGTAATGCCTTGCATGGCTTTGATCAGCCCGGAGGTGCGTAAATCGTTAAATCCGTCTTTGCGCATCTGAATGGAAATATCCAGCGAGTTGCCTTCTTCCATAATGATGCGCTCCAGTGCTGGAGTTTTCTTGACCACTTCGTAAATACCCACCCTGCCCTTATAGCCGCCGTTGCACAGGTTGCAGCCAACGGCCGTATAAATCTTGAAGGTGCCGATCTTGTCCTCAGGGAACCCTTCCTTGATGAGGGTCTCTCGTGGGATGTCTGCCTCCTTCTTGCAATGCGGGCATAACTTGCGCGCGAGGCGCTGGGCAATGATCAGGTTAATGGCGGTGGCGATATTGAATGCCGCCACGCCCATATGGTGTAAACGGGTCAGAGTTTCTGCGGCGCTGTTGGTGTGCAACGTAGATAACACCATGTGCCCAGTTTGCGATGCCTTGATGGCGATCTCAGCAGTTTCCAAGTCACGGATCTCGCCGACCATAATTACGTCGGGATCTTGACGCAGAAAAGCTCTCAGGGCTTGAGAGAAGTCCATTCCTTGACGTGGGTTCACGTTGACTTGGTTGATCCCCTCTAAGTTTATCTCTACCGGATCCTCGGCTGTGGAGATATTGATGTCCACGGTGTTGAGGATATTAAGACCGGTATAAAGCGATACGGTTTTACCCGATCCAGTAGGACCAGTGACCAGGATCATGCCCTGTGGCTGTTTCAGTGCGTCTAGATACAGCTGCTTCTGTTCTGGTTCATAACCCAAAGCATCAATGCCCATTTGCGCGCTGGTAGGGTCGAGAATTCGCATAACGATCTTCTCGCCCCACAAGGTTGGCAGGGTGTTCATCCGGAAGTCGATGGCTTTGGTTTTCGAAACCCGTAACTTAACGCGGCCATCTTGAGGTTTGCGACGCTCGGAAATATCCAGCCCGGCCATAACTTTCAGGCGCGCAGCGATGCGGTTGGCGAGATTGATCGGCGGTTTGGCAACTTCATGCAAGATTCCATCGGTACGCAGCCGGACCCGGAACGACTTCTCGTAGGGTTCGAAATGCAGGTCTGAGGAGCCCAAGCGGATGGCATCCAGCAGCATTTTATTGACGAAACGCACTACCGGGGCATCGTCGGCGTCATCTTGACCTGCAATGGATGTTTCTTTGACGTCATCAGCGGCTTGGCTTTCCATGTCGAGATCGACATCGGCAATGGAATTCAAGGAACTGTGGCTGTCGAAAAGCCTCTCGATGGCCTCCGTCAGCTTGTCGTCTTCAACCAGAATGGCTTCAACATTAAGGCCGGTGCTGAATTGGATATCAGTTACCGCCTGATGGCTGGTCGGGTCGGAAATGCCTATATAGAGCTTGTTGCCGCGCCGCCACAGGGGCAGGGCGTGGTGTTGGCGAATGAGTTTTTCGCTGACCAGTTCTTTGGGCTGGCCTTCCTTGTCCACAGCGTTGAGGTCCAGGAAGGGTACGCCGAACTGATCCGAGGCCATCTCCGCCAGAGTCAGCGCCTTCATCAGGCGGTTCTGAACCAGATAGCTGATCAGTGAAACCTTGTCGCGTCGCGCTTGCTGATAAGCCTGCTGCGCCACTTTTTCATCAAGAAGTTCGGCGACGACCAATTGTTTGGCCAGACCGGTCAGGACAACATCACTCATAACACCACCAAACCCATACTGTGTGTGGTTTATAGCTTAGTCAGACGACGCTGCCAATGACGCAGCGCAAGGTGACGAAAATTGTCAGTTTGTGCGGCTATTGGTGGCCGGATTAAGGGGGGGAACAGAGGGATTAGCAACAAAGCATGATGGAAATCGGATTGGCACGACCTATGCTATGTCATGTTCAGATAGCACCTTATTGACACACCGGAGCAGTCCTATGAAAGCAGTACAACAAGGTTTTACGTTGATCGAGTTGATGATCGTTGTTGCGATCGTCGGTATTTTGGCTGCTGTGGCCATTCCGCAATATAGTGATTACACCTCTCGAGCGCGGGCTTCTGCGACCGTGAACGACATTGCGTCCTATAAGAACGCTATCAGTTTGTGTGCTATGGAAACAGGTGCCTTGGCGGCATGCGGCCCAGGGAGTAACGGAGTGCCAGCTTTGGCTGCCACCCCTAACACAGTCGGTCTGGGTATTACCGCAGGTGGTGTGATCTCGGGGACAAGTTTAGCAACAACGGCTGCTGGCGTCGGCCTCACGTTCACCCTTACTCCTACTTTCGCAGGCGGTAACGCGAACATGACATGGGCGATGACTACTGGCGCGGGTACTATCTGTGACGCCAACCGAGGCTTGAAACCTGGCCAAGGCGGCTGCCCATAATTGCTTGATTCAGTGCGCTCAGACGCTGCTTATTTTATTAATGCAGCGTCTGTACTGTGGAACAAACGTTTTAGCGAGCTTTTGGCGTCCGTAGCTAGAGTTTGGCTAGTATTGTCAATTGATCGCCGAAATAGCTCAGCCCGGTAGAGCAGCGCACTCGTAACGCGAAGGTCGCAGGTTCGATTCCTGTTTTCGGCACCGCAGACCCAAAAAGCCCGATCCATCCGGATCGGGCTTTTTCGTTTCCGCTTTTTAAACAAAGGCGGTCAGGCCTTGACCTCAAACAAACCAAACTTCCTGCCATTCACACACCGCACTTTGGGGCCGTCTATATAGGCCATGTCGTGGCCGTCGTGATCGACCAGGCGTTGGGGCGGGGAGAGGACGAGGATGCCGATGTCGCCGCTCCAGTCCCGGCTGCTCCGGAACCCTGAAATCAAACGCATGTGCTCAGTGGCACTGAAAGAGGTAACTAAACCTTTCACCTTCAATTTGAGGAAAGAAACGAAGCTATGCTCCAAGTGCCTGGATGAGGCGCTACCGGTTTTGACCAAGGGTTGCGTGAATGACGCCTGCTGAACAAAGAATCTGTGACGAAGCTATTTCCTTTGCCCGCACCAATAAAAAAATCATTGCCCGACGTCATACGGACAAAACGCAATATCCACCGGAAGACGAGCCTGTCTCCGTATTTATGGCGGGGTCGCCTGGGGCAGGGAAAACCGAAGTTTCAGTGGCGTTGCTCAACCTGTTTGCCGACACGGCTATCTTGCGGATTGATCTTGATGATCTGCGCAGCGAGTTCGAAGCTTATAAAGGTGGGAATGCTTGGCTTTTCCAAGGCGGAGTTTCTATTTTGGTCGAAAAAATTCTGGATTTTGCCCTGGATCAGAGGCAGTCGTTTCTTCTCGACGGTACTTTTTCCAACCTCGATATTGCGAGACGGAACGTGGACCGGTCGTTAAGGAAAGGTCGGTTCGTGCAGATACTTTATGTGTACCAGAACCCGTTGCTCGCCTGGGAATTCGTGAAGGCGCGCGAAGAAACTGAGGGGCGACGGATCAGGCCTGAACACTTCGTCGAGCAGTATTTTGCGGCGCGTGACGTAGTGAATGCTCTTAAGCTAGAGTACGGCTCGAACGTCCATGTGGATGTGCTACTCAAACACATCGACAATTCTGGGCGGCTTTACAAGGCGGGAGTCGATAAGATCGATTACCACATTCCCGAGCGCCACACACGAGCTAGTCTGGCTGCTCAGTTTGGGATACCACCGGAGACGCATCAATGACTTCGACGAAATCGGACTCTTCAAAAACTTCATTTGCGGATTTTATTCGTCACGCGAAATCCGATCAAAAAAAGCGTATTTACAGCGAAGTGCTGACTGAGGCGACCAAGCAGCAGGCGCGTGTAATGCTTGAGGCGCAAGCCCGGCGAGGCTGAGCATTTTCACAAAAAGCCCGATCCATCCGGATCGGGCTTTTTCGTTTCCGCTTTTTAAACAAAAGCGGTCAGGCCTTGACCTCAAACAAACCAAATTTCCTGCCATCCACACACCGCACTTTGGGGCCGTCTATATAGGCCATGTCGTGGCCGTCGTGGTCGACCAGGCGTTGGGGCGGGGAGAGGACGAGGATGCCGATGTCGCCGCTCCAGTCCCGGCGTGGGTCGTGTTCGAGGTAGGCGTAAACCCTGCGGTTCTGGATGCGCCATACCGGATGGCGCTGGTCGGCGGCTCTTACGTCATAGGTTGCGCAAGGGTCGAAATTGAACTGAGCAGTCATAGGCGTGTTTCCTTCTCAGCCCATGCCGACTGCTCAACGATTCAGGCCGATGCGTAGTTGTTGTTAAATGCTGTGTTCAGGTTAGTACAAAATTGTTCAGGGCAAGCGCTCTGCACAGGGAATCATCAAGTGGGACCGGGCGGGCGGCGCTCCGCTTTAGCCGGGAAGAGGTCAGTACATCCGAAACATCATCTGTGGCTGAAATACTGTCTTCCCGGCTAAAGCCGGTCCCACTAGATCGCGTCCGCCGGACGTCAACGATCCACGACTTCAGAGACTCAACCGCATCGATAAATCCACCGCCTTCACATCCTTGGTCAGCGCGCCGATGGAGATGTAATCCACACCCGTTTCAGCAATCACCCGCAGGGTCTCGTCGTTGATGCCGCCGCTGGCTTCCAGTTTGGCGCGGCCGGCGTTCAGGCGGACCGCTTCGCGCATGTCATCGAGGCTCAGTTCGTCGAGCATCACGATGTCGGCTCCTGCATCCAGCGCCTGGCGCAGTTCGTCCAGGCTTTCCACTTCGATCTCCACCGGTTTGCCGGGCGCGATTTTGTGGGCGGCGGTGATCGCTTCGGCAATACCACCGCAGGCCGCGATGTGGTTTTCCTTGATCAGGAAGGCGTCGAACAAACCGATGCGATGGTTATGGCAGCCACCACAGGTCACCGCATATTTCTGTGCCATGCGCAGGCCTGGCAGGGTTTTGCGGGTGTCGAGCAGTTTGACCTGGGTGTCGCTGACCATATCCGCGTAATGCTGTGCCTTGGTGGCAACGCCGGACAGCATCTGCAGAAAATTCAGCGCGCTACGTTCACCTGTCAGCAGCGAGCGGGCCGGACCTTCAAGATGAAACAACGCCTGGTTGGGCTGTACACGATCACCGTCCACCACCTGCCAATGCACTGCCACCCGCGGGTCCAACTGGCGAAACACCGCATCGACCCAGGCTGTGCCCGCGATAACTGCCGCATCCCGGGAGATGATCGTGGCTTTGGCCAGGCGTTCGGCGGGAATCAATTGTGCGGTGATGTCGCCGCTGCCCACATCCTCCAGCAACGCACGGCGCACGTTGGCTTCGATCTCGGCGGTCAGGGTGGCGAGTTGTAAATTCGGCATAGCGGACTCCAATTTCAGATGGCCGGAGTATAAGGCAGGCGACTGCCGGGGCCACAGCTAACCGCCCTATAACAGGCGCGCCAGCTGTGTATCGCAACGACAGCTGGTCGGTTTTTCAAATCGGTTTGCGATGGATCGCGTTTTTCGCTGTCTATCGCTGCACACGTTAATCCGTCTGAACCGGTTCAAGTGCTGACTGCAGACTTCGCTGGCTAATCGGATATCGTTTGCAACATAATGCGCCTTGTAATTGGCGTCATACATTTGACGTAGTGCGAAGTGCCCGGTTTGTGAAGAGGTCGAGAGATGTTCGCTGGCAGGTGGCTTGATGCAGAACGACGATAAAGTGGTGCCGTTGAACAAGGCAAACGCTGACCAGGCGCTGAATTCGCCCTTGGCGCGGCTGCCTGTCGTCTTGCTTCAGGTCCGTGACAAAGCCGCGCAGCAACTCAAGGACGCGCTTCAGGAGTTGTTCGATAACGCCGACGACACGCTGTTTGAAATGGCCGATCGGGCGCACAACAACACCGAGCAGAACAGTTTTTTTGAAGCCATGCGCGACTTGCGCCTCAAGCGCAAAAGCATAGAGCGGGCTTTTCTCGACAAATTCTACGAAGCCTTCCTGCGCATCGGCCAATATCAGATTACCGAGCCGTCGATCCCCACTCCGGTGTCTTTCGACAAGCTGGCGCTGGTGCACAACGACGATCTTGAAAAAACCGTCGCAGTGGATGCCATGGTCTCCAAGGTGCTGAGCCGCGATGGCGTCGCCCTGGACCAACTGACCACCCGTTTGAACCACCTGATTACCCAATCCTTGACCGTCGAATCCAACCCTATGGGGCCGGCGATGCTGTGCGATTTTTTCCTGCAGGCCAAGAGAAGTCTGGGGGTGGAGATCAAGGTCAAGTTGATCATCCTCAAGCTGTTCGAAAAATACGTGCTGGCTGACGCCGATCAACTGTATGACGAAGCCAATCAGCTGCTGATTGCCACCGGCGTCCTGCCTGAGCTCAAAGCACTACCCACGCGACGCTCCACGGACCGTGCAGCCCGACCGCCCCGCGAGCGCGCCAGTGAGGAGTTTTCCGAACCGGCACTGGCCCAGGCGGCAGAAAAACTCGACCACAGCGTGCAGGAAGTATTTTCGGCCCTGCAGGAATTGCTGCTGCAGGTGCGAGGCAATCTGGTCTCGCGGCATGATCCCAGCGCCGAGGCCCGGCCGATCTCCAGTCAGGATTTGCTGCGCTTGCTGTCCCATATGCAGCAATACGTGCCGCCTGCGGATGCGCCGGAAGACTTCGACATGCGCAACCAGCTGGAGCAGCTGCTTTCGCGGGTCAGCATGAAAAGCGGCAAGTTCCGGGTGGTCGGAGTGGTCGATGAAGACGTCATCAACCTGATCGCGATGCTCTTTGAGTTCATTCTCGACGACCGCAACCTGCCACCCTCGCTACGTGCATTGATTGGCCGTCTGCAAATCCCGATGCTCAAGGTTGCGGTCATCGACAAAAGTTTTTTCAGCCGTGGCAGCCACCCGGCGCGTCGTCTGTTGAACGAGATAGCGTCTGCCGCGTTGGGTTGGGGCGGGCGCGATGATTATCAGCGGGACTCGCTGTACGTGCGCGTCGAGCAGATTGTGCAGCGGTTGCTGAATGATTTTGTCGATGATCCGGCGATATTTTCCGAGTTGCTGGTGGATTTCCTGGCATTTACCGCCGATGAGCGCCGCCGAAGCGAACTGCTTGAGCAGCGCACCCGCGACGCCGAGGAAGGCCGAGCCCGCGCCGAGCTGGCGCGCCAGCGGGTGCAGCAGGAATTGAATCAACGCCTGCTGGGTAAGGTCCTGCCGGAAGTCGTCGTCCGCTTGCTTCAGGAAGCCTGGAGCAAAGTGTTGTTGCTGACTTGCCTCAAGCATGGCGATGAATCCACAGAATGGCAGGCCGGGTTGGTCGCCATGGATGATCTGATCTGGAGCGTCGAGCCCCACGAAGAAGTCGAGGCTCGCCAGCGTCTTCTGAACCTGGTGCCAGGCTTGCTCAAAGCGTTGCGCGAAGGCTTGACCAGCGCCGCATTCGATCCGTTTGCCACCAGCGAATTTTTCAGTCAGCTGGAGGCTTTGCATGTGCAGGCCTTCCAGCATTTCTCGCGCCTTCAGGAGGCGCATGACAGCACCGATGGCAGCGAATCAGCCTTGCATGAAAGCGAAGCGCTCCAAGGCCCGGTGATGATCGAAGTGGTTGAGGAAATCGTCCTGATTGCACCGGGCGAACAGCTGCTCAACGAGCCTGTGCTGCGCTTGCCTGATGATGACGCTGGGCTGGCTCAGGTCGACAAGTTGCGCCTGGGTGGCTGGGTCGAGATTCAGGAAGATGAAGAGCACAGGCTGCGCTGCAAGCTGGCCGCTATTGTCGAGCCGAGTGGTCGCTATGTGTTCGTCAATCGCACCGGCATGAAGGTCCTGGAGAAAACCCGCATGGGCCTGGCCGTGGAATTTCGTCGCGGCACCATACGCTTGCTGGACGATGCGCTGCTGTTTGATCGGGCGCTGGAGTCGGTGCTGGGGAATTTGCGGAAGCTCAAGGGCGCTTGATCCGGGCAGAGCAAAAGACCTGGATGGGCGCGACCCTGTGGGACCGGCTTTAGCCGGGAAAGCGGTCTCTCAGACAATCATCGACGGTGATTGCATCGGCCTCTTCCCGGCTAAAGCCGGTCCCACTGGGTTGCGGCGCCTCAGGGCTTGCAGGCAGGCCTGAAATATTTCCCTGATCCTGACACCTCCTACAAAACCCATCGCCGATTTACTCCCCCCTATCTCCTCCATCGCGGGCATACTTGCCCCTATCGAATTTCCTTACAAGGAACCTTCATGCAACTCGATTGCGCAAGCGGCTGGTGCCTCGGCGTGCATCACTGCCCATCGCCCAATTTCAATGCGCGCCCTTTGGGTGAAGTGTCTTTATTGGTTATCCACAACATCAGCTTGCCGCCTGCGCAGTTCAAGACCGGCAAAGTGCAGGCGTTTTTCCAGAATCAGCTGGATGTCACTGAACATCCGTATTTTGCAGGGATTGCCGATTTGCGGGTCTCGGCGCATTTTCTGATCGAGCGTGATGGCGAGGTCACTCAGTTCGTCTCTTGTCTTGATCGTGCGTGGCATGCCGGGGTTTCCAGCTTCGAGGGCCGGGAGACCTGCAATGACTTTTCCGTGGGGATCGAGCTGGAGGGCACAGATGAACAGCCTTTCACCGATGCCCAATATGTGGCCCTGATCGATTTGACCCGGCAGATTCAGTCGGTATTTCCAGCCATCACGGCGGCTCGCATCTGCGGTCACAGCGACATCGCGCCCGGTCGCAAGACTGATCCGGGACCTTATTTCGAATGGCCGCGTTATAAAGCGGCCTTGCAGGATTGATACGAGGAACAGGCAATGAGTTTTCTGGTGTTACTGCTGGCGGTCCTGATAGAGAAATTCTCGGCGCTGCGTCAGCGTGTGCAACGTGACGGGACCTGGCTGGCGGAACTGGCCAGGCTTGAGTCCAGGCCGCGAACCGCTTCGCGTCCATGGCTGATTCTGGGTTTGACTGTACTGTTGCCGGTCCTGCTGCTGGCGTTGATTCTGCTGGTGCTGGGTTCTGTGGCCAATGGCTGGCTGGCGTTGCCGATTCATGTGCTGGTGCTGATTTACAGCCTCGGCCGAGGTGATCTGCTGGCGGCGCTCGGTCCGTTTAGAGATGCGTGCCGACGCGGGGATGCGCAAGCCGCCGTGCATGTGGCCGAGCGTGACATGGGCGTGCAGGCCGATAACGCCGAAGAGCTGCTGCGCGGCGTGCAGAGCCATCTGTTGTGGCAGGCTTATCAGAGTTTCTTTGCGGTGATTTTCTGGTACGCCCTGCTTGGGCCGGTTGCCGCGCTGGCCTATCGTCTGCTGGCCTTGGCCGCAGAACACGCCAAAACGCCCGGCGTCGCGGAAAACGCGGGGCAATTGCGCCATGCTTTCGACTGGGTGCCGGTACGCCTTCTGGCAGCCAGCTTCGCGTTGGTGGGCAATTTCGTGGCTGTGAGCCGAGTGATGTTGCACGAACTGCTCAACTGGAATATCAGCGCCGCACAATTGATCAGCAAAATCGGCTGCGTCGCGGGTGAAGTGCCCGCGCCAGTGGTGGGCGCGGAGGGCGTCAACAGCCTGGATGTGCTCTGGGAATTGCTCGTGCGTGCAGCGATTGTCTGGTATGCCGGATTTGCGTTGTGGACGTTGTTGATTTGAGCACCAGTGTTGAGTTCTTAATTTGCGAACCCTAGTGGGACCGGCTTTAGCCGGGAAGGCGCCGGTACATCCTCTGCATTTGTATCGCTCTAGATAATGCCTTCCCGGCTAAAGCCGGTCCCACAGGGGATTCAGTCACCTTGATCCCACCCAAACAACTCGCACGCATTCCGGCTACTGGCCTCGGCCAACTGTTGCGCCGTAACCCCCATCAACTTCGCCAACGCTTCACAGATTTCCGGCAAATGCTCCGGGCTGTTGCGCTGGCCGGGGTACATGGCGGGGGCCATGTCCGGGGAGTCGGTTTCCAGGACGACGCTGTCCAGCGGCAACTCAGCAATGACGCGATGCATGCGCAGCGCTTGCGACCAGGTCGCGGCGCCGCCCAGGCCGAGTTTGAACCCCAGCTTGATGTACTCCCGCGCTTCCTCCCGGCTGCCTGCAAACGCATGAATGATGCCGCTACGCTGCAGCTTGAACCGCTTGAGCGTGGCGATGACATCCGCGTGGCTGCGCCGAACATGCAGCAGGGCAGGTAGATTGAAGTCCGCTGCCAATTGCAGCTGCTCCTCGAAAACCTGCTGCTGACGATCCCGGTCGAGGGTTTCGACATAATAATCCAGGCCGATTTCCCCCACGGCGCACAGCTGCGGATGGCCTTGCAGCCGAGATAACCAGCCCCGCAGTTCGGTGAGGTGCTCGGGTCTGTGTTCGTCGATGTACACCGGATGCAAGCCAAACGCCGCCTGCAACGCCGGGTTTTCAAGGGTGATATCCCAGACCCGCTGCCAGTTGCGCTGATATACCCCCAGCACCACCATCCGCTCCACGCCCAAGGTTTGGCAGTGAGCGAGGATCGCTGCACGATCAGTGTCGAAATCAGCGAAATCCAGGTGGGTGTGGGTGTCGATCAGCTTCACATCAGGCCTCGTGGATGCGTCGTTTGAACGTGCGCACGATGGCGTGCACGCCGGGCTCGTAGTGGTTTTTCTCGATGGCGGCCAGGGCAAACTCCAGGGCAGCGCTGGCGATCAGTTGATGCTGCTGAGCCATGGCGTTGACTGGCAGAGGCAGGAAGTCCAGCAACTGGGTATCGCCGAACGTGCCTAGATGGAACTGCGCCGGATTCACCGCGCGGCTTTGCAGCACATCGAAAATACCCTGCAACAGCACGTAGGACGTGGTCACTAGCGCATCCGGGAAATGCCCAAGGCGATCGAACACCTCGCGCATCAAGCGTTGCCCGCACTGTCGGCTGAAGGCTTCGCCGTGCTCGATGATGACCTGGCCGTCGAAGCCATTCAGCGCGTCCTCGAAACCACTGCTGCGCGCCCGGCTGATGCTTAGCTCGGGGCGTGCGCCAATCAAAGCGATGTGCGCGGGGCGGGTCTCTAACAGGCTGCGGGTCAGTTGCAGGCTGGCGTCGTGGTCGTCGCTGACCACTGAACAGAAGTGCTTGGCGTCCATTTCCCGGTCGATGGCAATGATCGGCATGCCTTTACTTTGCAGCTCGCGGTAACAGTCGTCGCTGGCGGGCAGGCAGCTGGCGACGAATAGCGCGTCGCAGCGTCGGGCACGAAACAGCTGCAGCAATTGCAGTTCGCTGACGGGATCGTCATCGGAACTGGCGATCAGCAACTGATAGCCGTGAGCCCGCGCACCTTGCTCAAGCAATTTGGCAATCCGCGCGTAACTGGGGTTTTCCAGGTCCGGCAGGATGAAACCCAGGGTGCGCGTATGACGACTGCGCAGCCCTGCGGCCTGGGGATTGGGACGAAATCCATGTTCTTCGACAACGGCCTGAACCCGTTCGACAGTCGAATTGCTGATGCGCTGCTGTTCGGCCTTGCCATTGATCACGTAACTGGCGGTCGTAACGGAGACTCCGGCCAGACGTGCAATATCACTGAGCTTCACTCGTGATTCCTTTTGTTATTAGCGCCTCATCAATCAGCGGCCATTTTCGCTGATCTGGGCTGATCATGACAGCAGACCATGGTCCACCAAGAAGTTCTCACTTTTATTTGCTATTGCCGGGCTGGTTCGGACCGAGTGGGGTTCAACACGCCGACTAAATCGAGTAACGTGCCCGGTTATTCAGATTAAACGATTCAGCAAATTTTTTTCGGGTTGCCGTCATTGCGCCCGAGGTGATGTCAGATGTTCATTCGCGAGCATCACCTAAGCTGTCGATCAGCTCTTGATCGTTCTTAAAACAAGAAACAGGCGCCCACCCGCGCTGTTAAGGAGACAGGCATGCTCGAACTCACCATAGAGCAAATATCCATGCGCCAGACGGCTGTGGATAAATCCGCCGCTTTGCAGCTGCTTGCTGACCTTCTGGTTGCCGACGGGCTTGTGGCTGACGGCTACCTCACAGGTTTGCAGAACCGTGAAAAACAGGGTTCGACCTTCCTCGGCCAAGGCATCGCCATCCCCCACGGCACCCCTGAAACCCGTGATCAGGTATTTGCCACCGGCGTGCGCCTGATGCAGTTCCCCGAAGGGGTGGACTGGGGCGATGGCCATATCGTCTATCTGGCTATTGGTATTGCTGCCAAATCCGACGAACACCTGCGCCTATTGCAGCTCCTGACCCGCGCCCTGGGTGAAGAAGATATTGGCCAAGCGCTGCGCAAGGCCGACAGCCCCGAAGCGCTGCTCAAATTGCTGCAAGGCGCGCCGCAAGAGTTGGCGCTGGATAACCAGCTGATCAGCCTTGGGGTGTCTGCCGACGATTTCGAAGAACTGGTCTGGCGCGGCGCGCGCCTGCTGCGTAAGGCCGACTGCGTGAATAACGGTTTCGCGGCCGTGCTCCAGCAAGTCGAGGCCCTGTCCCTGGGCGATGGTTTGTGGTGGTTGCACAGCGAGCAAACCGTCAAGCGTCCCGGCCTGGCTTTCGTCACCCCGGACAAACCGATTCGTTATCTGGGCCAACCCCTGACCGGGCTGTTTTGCCTGGCGAGTCTGGGTGAAGCGCATCAGGCCTTGCTGGAGCGTTTGTGCTCATTGCTGATCGAAGGCCGTGGCCATGAATTGGGCCAGGCCACCAGCAACCGCGCGGTATTGCAGGCGTTGGGCGGCGAGCTGCCAGCTGAATGGCCGACACAGCATGTACCGCTGGCCAACGCCCACGGCTTGCATGCCCGCCCGGCGAAGATCCTCGCCCAGCTCGCTAAAGAGTTCGACGGCGAAATACGTGTGCGGGTTGTGGACACCGGCGAAAGCGCGGTCTCGGCGAAAAGCCTGAGCAAATTGCTGAGCCTCGGCGCACGACGCGGTCAGGTGCTGGAATTCATTGCCGAGCCGAGCATCGCCGCCGATGCATTGCCTGCGCTGCTGGCTGCGGTCGAGCAGGGCCTGGGTGAAGAAATCGAGCCACTGCCATCCGGCACCTCGCCGACGCCGGTTGCCGCCATCTTGCCGAAGGAAACCCTTGCGCCGGTCGATGGCAGCCAGATCGTCGCTGTGCCTGCATCGCCGGGCATCGCCATTGGCCCGGCGCATATTCAAGTGCTGCAAGCGTTCGACTACCCAATGCAGGGCGATTCCGTCGCGGCCGAGCGCGAGCGGCTGGAAAAGGCCTTGGCGGAAGTGCGTCAGGACATTCAGGGCCTGATCGAGCGCAGCAAAGCCAAGGCGATTCGCGAGATTTTCATCACTCACCTGGAAATGCTCGACGACCCGGAACTGAGCGGCGAAGTGACGTTGCGCCTGAAGCAGGGCGAAAGCGCTGCGGCGGCCTGGGCCAGCGTGATCGACAGCGCAGCCCGTCAGCAGGAGCAACTGCACGACGCGTTGCTGGCCGAACGTGCTGCGGACTTGCGTGATGTGGGCCGCCGGGTGCTGGCGCAGATTTGCGGCATCGAAACGCTGGTCGCGCCGGACGAGCCGTACATTCTGGTCATGGACGAAGTCGGGCCTTCCGATGTGGCCCGGCTAGACCCAATCCAGGTCGCCGGTATTCTCACCGCTCGTGGCGGCGCGACGGCGCACAGCGCGATTGTCGCCCGTGCGCTGGGCATTCCGGCGCTCGTCGGGGCTGGCGATGGCGTATTGCTGCTCAAGCCTGGCACCGTGCTCTTGCTCGACGGCCAGAAAGGCCGCCTGACCGTTGCCCCGGATGCAGACACGCTGCGTCGTGCCGCTGAAGATCGCGACAACCGTGAACAGCGTCTGCAAGCCGCCGCCGAAAAACGCATGGAGCCTGCGGTCACCCGTGACGGACACGCCGTGGAAGTGTTTGCCAATATCGGCGACAGCGCCGGTACGCCGGCCGCCGTTGAGCAGGGCGCTGAAGGCATTGGCCTGCTGCGCACCGAATTGCTGTTTATGGCCCATTCCCAGGCACCCGATGAAGCAACCCAGGAAGCCGAATACCGCCGCGTGCTGGACGATCTGCAAGGTCGGCCGCTGGTGGTGCGCACCCTGGACGTGGGTGGCGACAAACCGCTGCCGTATTGGCCCATCGATAAAGAAGAAAACCCGTTCCTCGGGGTGCGCGGTATTCGCCTGACCCTGCAGCGTCCTGAAATCATGGAAAGCCAACTGCGTGCCTTGCTGCGCGCCGCTGACAATCGCCCGTTGCGCATCATGTTCCCCATGGTCGGCACCTTTGAGGAATGGCGTCAGGCACGGGACATGACCGAGCGCCTGCGTCTGGAAATTCCGGTGGCTGACTTGCAGATCGGGATCATGATCGAGGTGCCGTCTGCTGCATTGCTGGCGCCGGTGCTGGCCAAGGAAGTCGATTTCTTCAGCGTCGGCACCAACGACCTGACGCAGTACACCCTGGCCATCGACCGTGGCCATCCGACGCTCTCGGCCCAGGCGGATGGTTTGCACCCCTCGGTGCTGCAACTGATCGACATCACCGTGCGTGCCGCCCATGCCAATGGCAAATGGGTAGGCATCTGTGGCGAGCTGGCGGCAGATCCGCTGGCGGTGCCGGTGCTGGTCGGCCTGGGTGTTGATGAGTTGAGTGTTTCGGCGCGCAGCATCGGCGAGGTCAAAGCCTGCGTGCGGGAGCTGAATTTGAGCAGTGCGAAACAACTGGCGCAAAACGCGCTGACGGTGGGCAGTGCCGCCGAAGTCCGTGCCCTAGTGGAGGCTTTGTAAATGGCCAAGATCCTGACCCTGACCATGAACCCGGCGCTGGACCTGACCGTACAGTTGGGCCCGCTGCAACTGGGGCAAGTCAACCGCAGCGAAGCCATGCTCAGCCACGCCGCAGGCAAAGGCCTGAACGTGGCTCAGGTGCTGGCCGATCTGGGCCACGAGCTGACGGTCGCCGGCTTTCTGGGCATCGACAATCAGCAGCCGTTCGAGGCGCTGTTCGCTCGTCGTGGATTTGTCGATGAGTTCGTGCGTGTCCCTGGTGAAACCCGCAGCAACATCAAGCTGGCCGAAGCATCCGGGCGCATCACTGATCTGAACGGCCCAGGCCCGATGGTCAGTGAAGAAGCCCAGCAAGCCTTGTATGTGCGGGTCGAGCAGATTGCCGCGCAGTTCGATGCGGTGGTGGTCGCTGGCAGTCTGCCCCGTGGTGTCAGCCCGGAATGGCTGCACAAATTGCTGGTGCGCTTGAAAGACCTTGGGCTCAAAGTCGCGCTGGACAGCAGCGGCCTGGCCTTGCGTGCCGGACTGGCCGCTGGCCCGTGGCTGATCAAGCCCAACACCGAAGAACTGGCCGATGCGCTGGATGCGCCGATCATTTCCATCGCCGCCCAGGCCGAAGCTGCCGCGAATCTGCGGGCGCGGGGGATTGAGCATGTGGTGATTTCTCAGGGCTCGGAAGGCGTGCACTGGTTCAGCGCCAATACCGCGCTGCAATCCCTGCCGCCGAAAGTGACGGTTGCCAGCACCGTGGGTGCCGGGGATTCGCTGCTGGCAGGGATGGTTCACGGCTTGCTCAGTGGCCACCCCCCGCAGCAGACCCTGCGCACCGCCACGGCAATTGCGGCCATGGCCGTGACCCAGATCGGATTTGGCATCACCGACAACGCACAACTCAAACGCCTTGAAGGCGGGGTGAATGTGCGGACTCTCGCGGAAAAATAAGAGATCACAGGTTCGTGATCATCTGTAGGAGCTGCCGAAGGCTGCGAAGGCAATGGATCAGGCACACCGCCTTCGCAGCCTTCGGCAGCTCCTACAAAAATGCATTTCAATTCAGTTGATCGTGCACTGGATAACAAGAGAGAACTGGTAATGAATCTAATCATTGTGACGGCCTGCCCCAACGGCAAAGTCAGCAGCGTACTCAGTGCCCGGCTGCTGGATGCCGCCGCCCAGCGCATGGGCTGGAGCACCAGCGTTGAAGTCTTTGACCCGCGCAACCCCGAACCAAAACTGACTGCCGAACAGATTGCGGCGGCGGATTGGGTGCTGGTGGTCAATACCGGCGAAGTCGACCTGACGCGGTTTGTCGGCAAGCGCCTGTTTCAGGATACGCCTGCCCATGCGTTGCAGGACGTGGACGGTTTTCTGCATCGCGCCAGCGAGCAAGCCGCCGTCTACGCCGCACCCGATGCTGCTGTGGCGGTGCCTGCTGCAAGTTCTGGCAAAGTGCCGCGCCTGGTCGCGGTCACCGCTTGCCCTACCGGCGTGGCGCATACCTTCATGGCCGCCGAAGCGATACAACAGGCCGCCAAGCGTCTGGGTTATGAGTTGCATGTCGAAACCCAAGGCTCCGTGGGCGCCCGCAATCCGCTGACCCCTCAAGCTATCGCCGAGGCTGACGTGGTACTGCTGGCCGCCGATATCGAGGTCAATACCGAGCGGTTTGCAGGCAAGAAGATTTATCGCTGTGGCACCGGCATTGCACTCAAACAGTCCGAAGCCACCCTGAAAAAAGCCTTGGCTGAAGCGCAGGTCGAATCTTCCGAAAGTGCTTCGAAAGGGCCGGCCAAACAGGAAAAAACCGGTGTCTACAAGCACCTGCTGACCGGCGTGTCGTACATGTTGCCGATGGTGGTGGCGGGTGGTTTGCTGATTGCGCTGTCGTTTGTCTTTGGTATCGAAGCGTTCAAGGAACAAGGCACTCTGGCCGCTGCACTAATGCAGATCGGTGGCGAGGCCGCCTTCAAACTGATGGTGCCGTTACTGGCCGGTTATATCGCTTATTCCATTGCCGACCGTCCAGGTCTGGCGCCGGGCATGATCGGTGGTCTGTTGGCGAGCACCCTTGGGGCGGGTTTCATCGGTGGTATCGCAGCGGGTTTCATTGCCGGTTATAGCGCCTGGGCAATCAATCGTTACGTGCGTTTGCCTGCCAGCGTTGAAGCGCTCAAACCGATCCTGATCATTCCGTTGCTGGCTAGCCTGATTACCGGCCTGCTGATGATTTATGCGGTGGGCAAACCGGTTGCTGGTCTGCTGGAAAGCCTTACGCAATTCCTCGAAACCATGGGCACCACTAACGCGATTCTGCTCGGTGTGGTGTTGGGCGCGATGATGTGTGTCGACCTGGGCGGCCCGATCAACAAGGCGTCCTACGCTTTCTCGGTTGGCTTGCTGGCCTCCCAGAGCTACGCGCCGATGGCCGCTGCGATGGCTGCTGGCATGGTGCCGCCGATTGGCATGGGCATCGCCAGCTTTATCGCCAAGCGCAAATTTGCCCAGAGTGAGCGCGAAGCGGGCAAGGCGGCATTCGTGCTTGGCCTGTGCTTTATCTCCGAGGGTGCGATCCCGTTTGCTGCCAAAGACCCGCTGCGGGTGATCCCGGCGAGTATTGCCGGGGGCGCGCTGACCGGTGCGCTGTCGATGTATTTCGGCTGCAAACTGATGGCGCCCCACGGTGGGCTGTTCGTGATGCTGATCCCCAACGCCATCAACCACGCGCTGCTTTACCTGTTGGCGATTGTCGCGGGTAGCCTGGTGACCGGCGTGGCGTATGCGCTGCTCAAGCGGCCGGAAGCGGTGGAGATGGAGGTTGCGCCGGCAGGTGCATGATGGCGAGTCGTGGGACCGGCTTCAGCCGGGAAGGCGGTATTTCAGGCTCCAAAGATATGGAGAATATACTGGCCTCTTCCCGGCTGAAGCCGGTCCCACGGTGTTCAGTAAGCGGCTGTCACATTTCCCCAACCTTGCCCTGCTAGCTTTTCCCCTTACTTTCCAAGGGGAATACTCATGACTCAGTTCGATCTGACACGCCGCCGCATCATTCAGGTAGCCGGGGCAGGCCTGTTGCTGCCGGGCCTGGCGCCTGCGGTTATCGCATCGGTCCAGGATCGACCAAGGATTACCGACGGGGTGCAATCCGGCGACGTGCTGGGGGATCGCGCTATGGTCTGGAGCCGCAGCGACCGGCCCTCGCGCATGGTGGTGGAGTGGGACACCCGCAGCATGTTCACCAATCCGCGCCGCGTGATGTCGGCTCTTGCCGATCAACGCACTGATTTCACCGCCCGGGTAGAGCTCAGCGAATTGCCCGCTGATCAGGCGATTTTCTACCGCGTGCAATTCGAAGATGCACAGTCAGGGGTGACCAGCGAACCCTGGTTTGGCCACCTGCGCAGCGTGCCTCAGCAAAAGCGCGATCTGCGTTTTGTCTGGAGTGGCGATACCGTCGGCCAAGGCTTTGGTATCAACCCGGACATTGGCGGCATGCGCATCTATGAAGCCATGCGCCTGCGCTTGCCGGACTTCTTTATCCACAGCGGCGACACCATTTACGCCGATGGCCCGGTCCCGGCGCAGATCACCACCGAAGGCGGGCGCATCTGGCGCAACATCACCACCGAAGCCAAGAGCAAGGTGGCCGAGACCCTGGACGAATATCGCGGCGCTTACCGCTATAACCTGATGGACGACAACCTGCGTCGGTTCAACGCCGAAGTGCCGCAGATCTGGCAGTGGGACGACCATGAAGTGACCAATAACTGGTCGCCCAGCAAGCAGCTCGACGACCGTTACAAGGTCAAGGATGTGCAGTTGCTGGCCTCTCGTGGGCGGCAGGCTTTTCTCGAATACGCGCCCATGCGTTTGCAGCAGGCCGATAACGGCGGGCGGATTTATCGCAAGATGAGCTACGGGCCGATGCTCGACGTATTCGTGCTGGACATGCGCAGCTATCGCGACGGCAATGACGCCAACCTTGCCGATAAACCGGGGATCACCACTGCCTTCCTTGGCCGCACGCAGCTGGACTGGCTCAAGGCCGAACTCAAGGCCTCCAACGCCCAGTGGAAAGTCATTGCGGCCGATATGCCGATTGGCCTCGGTGTGCCGGATGGCGAAGTCAGCCCCGGTGTGCCGCGCTGGGAAGCCATCGCCAACGGCAACGACGGCCCTGCTGCCGGACGCGAGCTGGAGGTCGCTGAGCTGCTGGGCTTTCTGCGTGCGCAGAAAATTCGTGATTGTGTGTGGCTCACCGCCGATGTGCATTACTGCGCAGCGCATCACTACCAGCCAGATCGGGCGGTTTTTCAGGACTTCGACCCGTTCTGGGAGTTCGTTGCCGGGCCGTTGAACGCTGGCAGCTTCGGACCTAATGCGCTGGATAAAACCTTCGGTCCTGAATTGGTCTTTCAGAAGGCACCACCGGCTCAAAACACCTCGCCATTTGCAGGCTTTCAATTCTTCGGCGAAGTGAACATCGACGGCCAGAGCGCAGAAATGACCGTGACCTTGCGGGATCTGGATGGGGTTTCGGTGTTTGAGGAGAAGCTGGTGCCTGCGCGAGAGGCTGGCTGAGGGTCGAACTTAGTGGGACCGGCTTTAGCCGGGAAGGCGGCATCACTGGCGATACAAATGCGTTGACTGTATCGGCCCATTCCTGGCTAAAGCCGGTCCCACAGGTTTTGTATCGTCTGCAACCTGATCAGCCAGCAAATCCCTACCCCGCTCTCGTCTATGCTGGCTTATTATTAGCCACCTAACGACGGGGCAGGGTTTAACGCATGCTGGAAATTTTCTACCAAACCCTGGCTATCACCGCGCCGGTCTTTGCCATGCTGTTTCTGGGCGTGCTGCTCAAGCGCATCAACTGGATCGATGACGGCTTCATCATGACTGCGTCGAGTCTGGTGTTTAACGTCACGATGCCTGCGCTGTTGTTTCTCGGCATCATCCATGCGGACCTGCGGGCGGCTTTGCAGCCGTCGCTGCTGATCTTCTTCTCCGTGATTACCCTGGCAGGTTTTGCGTTCGCTTGGGCCTGGGCTATCTGGCGGGTACCGCTCGCGGACCGTGGGGTTTTCGTACAGGGTGCGTTTCGCGGCAACAACGGCGTGATCGGTCTGGCGCTGGCGGCCAGCATGTATGGTGACTACGGGATTTCCCTGGGGGCTATCCTCGCCGCGCTGGTGATTCTGTTCTACAACGCACTGTCGACCATCGTCCTCGCGGTTTACAGTCCGGTGATCAAGTCCGACCCGTGGAGCCTGTTCAAAAGCGTGCTGGGCAACCCGCTGATCATCAGCATCATCCTTGCGTCGCCCTTCGCCTACTTCAAGATTCCCTTGCCCCACTGGTTCGAGACCTCGGGCAACTACCTGGCGCAAATGACCTTGCCACTGGCCCTGATCTGCATCGGTGGCACCCTTTCCCTGAATTCATTGCGACAGAGCGGCGAACTGGCGATCAGCGCCAGTGTGATGAAAATGGTCACCTTGCCGGTGCTCTGCACTCTGGCCGCCTGGCTGTGCGGGTTCCGCGGCGCGGAGCTGGGGATTCTGTTTCTGTATTTCGCCAGCCCGACGGCGGCTTCAAGCTATGTCATGGCCCGCGCCGCCAATGGCAATCACCAACTGGCGGCGGCGATTATCGTCATCACGACATTGGCGGCGGCTGTCACCACCAATATCGGGATCTTCATCCTGCAATGGGGCGGCTGGATTTAGTGCTGACGCTTCCAGGCTCGGAACGTGCTGAAGATCACCACCGCAGCCAGCACCGGCAGGACGTAAACCAGCATCAGTCTTTCGAGCCGCTCCGCCAGGGGCATGCCGGTGGTGAACGACACGATGTGCAGACCGTAAACTGCATACAGCGCCAACAGCATCAAGCCTTCAAGGCGCGTCAGTCGGTAGCCCGAATAGAACAACGGCAGGCACAGCGCAACCACGCCGAGCATCACCGGCAAGTCGAACTCCAGGGCGTTGGGCGATACCGAAAGCGGCTCGGGCGCGATCAGGGCGGTGATGCCCAGCACGCCCAGCAGGTTGAACAGCGTACTGCCGATCACATTGCCGACCGCGATGTCCCGTTCGCCACGCAGCGCAGCCACCAGCGAGGTGGTCAGGCCTGGCAGTGAGGTGCTGACCGCAATCACGGTCAGGCCGATGACTCGCTCGGACAAGCCCAGGTCTACGGCAATCACCACGGAGGCGGCCACCAGCAAGTGGCTGCCCATCACTACAAAGGCGATCCCGCCAATCAACGCGCCCAGACGCAGCAGCAATGGGCCGGTCTGACGCGGGCTGACCGGGCTGCCGGATGGACGATAGGCAAAGCCCTGCGCGGACTGGCGTAGCAGCATGATCAGATAAATCACCAGGCCGGTGAGCAGGAACACGCCATCAAGCTTCGTCAGCACGCCGTTGGCTGACAGGGCAAACACCAGCACGCTGGCGGCAATCATCAGCGGGATTTCCAGACGGACCAGTTGGCGAGTCACGCGCAAGGGGATGATCAGCGCGCACAGGCCTAGCGTGACCAGCACATTGAAGATCGTGCCGCCCACAACGCTGCCCACGGCGATGTCGACGCTTGAGCTGAACGCCGCTTGGAGGCCAACCGCCATTTGCGGCGCGCTGCTGCCCAGTGCGACGAAGGTCAGGCCGATGAACAGGGGGCGAATCCGCAGCGTGGTCGCCAGGCTCACGGCGGCGCGTACTGACAGGAGTGCGCCGATCACCAGCAGCACGAGGCCAATGGCCCATTGCAGGACGTCGAGGGGTGGCAGGGAGAATAGTTCTAGAATTCGGGGCGTCCTTAGTCAGTCGACCAGACTTTGTACGCGCACAGGCGCGGTGCCGCTGCGCAGCATGCCCAATTGTTCGGCTGCTTCACGGGAGAGGTCAATCAATCGTCCGCGTGTATGCGGGCCGCGGTCATTGATACGCACGATAACCGTTTTGTCGTTGTTCAGATTGGTCACCCGCACCCGAGTGCCAAAGGGCAGGCGCCGGTGGGCGGCCGTCAAGCCGTGTTGATCAAAGCGTTCGCCACTGGCGGTGCGATTGCCGTGGTGCTGAGCGCCGTAGTACGAAGCGCTGCCGGTTTCATCGTAACCGCGAGGGTCGATAATGCCGGTGGCCGCACAACCAGCGAGCAGGGAGAGCAGGGCAGAGGCAGCGAGAAGCCGCAGCATGGAGTGCGATCCTTGAAGAGTGGAAGCTAAGGCGCCCCTGTAGGAGCTGCCGAAGGCTGCGAAGCGGTGTATCAGAGTAATCGCTTCGCAGCCTTCGGCAGCTCCTACAGGTGATTGCCTATGGATGTTTCAGTGTCAACCTTCCAGCTTCTTCTTCAGCAGTTCATTGACCTGCTGCGGGTTGGCTTTGCCTTTGGAGGCTTTCATTGCCTGACCGACAAAGAAGCCGAACATCTTGCCGCGCTTGGCTTCGTCAGCGGCGCGGTACTGTTCGACCTGTTCAGCGCTGCCGGCGAGCATTTCGTCGAGCATCGACTCGATGGCGCCGCTGTCGGTGACTTGCTTCAGGCCGCGCTTGTCGATGACTTCATCGGCGCTGCCTTCACCATTGGCCATGGCCTCGAAGACCATCTTGGCGATCTTGCCGGAAATGGTGTTGTCGGTAATGCGCTGCAGCATGCCGCCCAGCTGCTCGGCGCTGACTGGCGATTCTTCAATCTCCAGGCCTTGCTTGTTCAACAGGCTGCCCAGCTCGACCATGACCCAGTTGGCGGCCAGCTTGGCGTCACCGCTGATGCTCACGACCTTTTCGAAGTAGTCAGCCTGCTCGCGGCTCGAAGCCAGGACGCTGGCGTCATAGGCCGACAGACCGAACTGGCTCTGGAAGCGCTCGCGCTTCTGCGGCGGCAATTCCGGCAGGGTGGCGCGGGTTTCTTCGATGAACGAGTCCTCGATGACCACCGGCAGCAAGTCAGGATCGGGGAAGTAACGGTAGTCGTTGGCTTCCTCTTTGCTGCGCATGGCGCGGGTTTCGTCTTTGTTCGGGTCGTACAGGCGGGTCTGCTGAATGACCTTGCCACCGTCTTCGATCAGATCGATCTGGCGCTGGATTTCGCTGTTGATCGCCTTCTCGATGAAGCGGAACGAGTTGACGTTCTTGATCTCGCAGCGGGTGCCGAACTCGACCTGGCCTTTCGGGCGGATCGAAACGTTACAGTCGCAACGCAGCGAACCTTCGGCCATGTTGCCGTCACAGATGCCCAGATAACGGACCAGTGCGTGCATGGCTTTGACGTAAGCCACGGCTTCTTTAGCTGAACGCATGTCCGGCTCGGAAACGATTTCCAGCAGCGGAGTGCCAGCGCGGTTAAGGTCGATGCCGGTCATGCCGCTGAAGTCTTCGTGAAGGCTTTTGCCCGCGTCTTCTTCAAGGTGCGCGCGGGTAATGCCGACGCGTTTTACCGTGCCGTCTTCAAGGGTGATGTCCAGGTGGCCTTTGCCGACAATCGGCAATTCCATCTGGCTGATCTGATAGCCCTTTGGCAGGTCCGGGTAGAAGTAGTTTTTCCGGGCGAATACGTTGTGCTGAACGATCTCGGCGTCTACCGCCAGACCGAACTTGACGGCCATGCGCACGGCTTCTTTATTAAGCACCGGCAGAACGCCCGGCATGCCCAGGTCAACCAGGCTGGCCTGGGTGTTGGGCTCGGAGCCGAAAGCGACAGAGCTACCGGAGAAAATCTTTGATTGGGTCGAAAGCTGGGTATGAATCTCCAGCCCGATGACGACTTCCCATTGCATGTGTTTTCTCCTTAGAAGCCGCTAGGCGTGCGCAGATGCCAATCGGTGACTTGCTGATACTGGTGAGCAACGTTCAGCAAGCGGCCTTCCTGGAAATACGGAGCGAGCAATTGCACGCCTACCGGCAGACCATCGACGAAACCGGCTGGCATGGACAAGCCTGGCAAGCCCGCGAGGTTGGCGGTGATGGTGTAGAAGTCTTCCAGGTATTCGGCAATCGGGTCGTTGGTCTTGGCGCCGATTTTCCAGGCCGGGTTAGGCGTGGTCGGGCCGAGGATCACGTCCACTTCGGCGAAGGCGTTCATGAAATCGTTCTTGATCAGGCGACGGATTTTCTGCGCCTGCAGGTAGTAAGCGTCGTAGTAACCAGCGGACAGCGCGTAGGCACCGACCATGATCCGGCGTTGTACTTCCGGACCGAAACCTTCGGCGCGGGAACGCTTGTACAGATCGGTCAGGTCTTTCGGGTCTTCGCAGCGATAGCCGAAACGCACGCCGTCGAAACGCGACAGGTTCGAAGAGGCTTCAGCCGGAGCGATCACGTAATAAGCCGGGATGCCGTGTTGCAGGTTCGGCAGGCTGATTTCCTTGACCACCGCGCCGAGCTTTTCCAGCTCCTTGACGCTTTGTTGCACGAGGTCAGCAATACGTGGGTCCAGACCGGCGCCGAAGTATTCTTTCGGAATGCCGATGCGCAGGCCTTGCAGTGAGCTGTTGAGGCTGGCGCTGTAATCCGGAACCGGTTCGTCGATGCTGGTGGAGTCCTGCGGGTCGAAACCGGCCATGCCTTGCAGCAGCAGGGCGCAGTCTTCAGCCGTACGGGCCATGGGACCTGCCTGATCAAGGCTGGAGGCGTAAGCGATCATGCCCCAGCGCGACACACGACCGTAGGTCGGTTTCAGGCCGGTCAGGTTGGTCAGTGCGGCAGGCTGGCGAATCGAGCCGCCTGTGTCGGTGCCGGTCGCGGCAGGCAGCAGGCGCGCGGCAACGGCAGCGGCCGAACCGCCGGACGAACCGCCAGGCACGTGCTCAAGATTCCACGGGTTTTTCACCGCGCCGTAGTGGCTCGACTCGTTGGCCGAACCCATGGCGAATTCGTCCATGTTGGTCTTGCCCAGCGTGACGGTGCCAGCAGCGGCCAGTTTCGCGACCACGGTGGCGTCGTACGGCGCTTTGAAGTTGTCGAGCATCTTCGAGGCGCAGCTGGTGCGGATACCCTGGGTGCAGAACAGATCCTTGTGGGCCAATGGCGCGCCCAGCAGCGGATTGTTTTCACCGGCAGCCCGACGGGCGTCGGCAGCTTGCGCCTGGGTGATCGCCAGGTCTTCGGTCAGGGTAATGAAGCTGTTGAGCTGCGGGTCGAGCTGCGCAATACGCGTGAGCAGGACACGGGTCAATTCTTCGGAAGAAAACTTTTTATCGGCGAGGCCGCGAGCGATCTCGGCCAGAGTCATTTGATGCATTGAAGGCACATTCCCTTAGTCGATGACTTTTGGAACCAGATAAAGGCCGTCTTGGACCGCTGGTGCGATGGCTTGATAGGTTTCCCGGCGATTTCGCTCGGTGACCACGTCTTCGCGCAGGCGTTGGGACGCTTCAAGGGGGTGAGCCAGGGGTTCAATACCGGTGGTATCGACCGCTTGCATCTGGTCAACCAGCCCGAGAATGCTATTAAGTGCTTCGGTAGTACGCGGGATATCGGCGTCATTCAGGCCAAGTCGGGCCAGATGAGCGATCTTTTCCACGTCGGAGCGATCAAGCGCCATGGGGTTCTCCAGTGGAATGCATACGGAGGGTATCCGTGTGTTAGATTGAGGAACACTATCGCATTTCTACGGTCATAAGGCCGCGAACGTCTAGGGTCATGCTCGGAAAAACCGCTAATTTAACATATTGGCTCCTTGCCCAAAATCCCTGTCGTTGTTAGAGTTTGCCGCACTTTTTTACCCACGCGTTCCCTAGGGTCCCTTTCCCATGTTCAAGAAACTGCGTGGCATGTTTTCCAGCGATCTGTCTATCGACCTGGGCACTGCCAACACCCTTATTTACGTGCGTGAGCGCGGTATCGTTCTGAATGAACCATCAGTTGTGGCCATTCGGACCCACGGAAACCAGAAGAGCGTCGTCGCTGTCGGGATGGAAGCCAAGCGCATGCTCGGCCGTACTCCAGGCAACATCGCGGCCATTCGCCCTATGAAAGACGGCGTTATCGCCGACTTCAGCGTGTGCGAAAAGATGCTGCAGTACTTCATCAACAAGGTTCACGAAAACAGCTTCCTGCAGCCTAGCCCTCGTGTGCTGATCTGCGTGCCGTGCAAATCCACCCAGGTTGAGCGTCGTGCCATTCGCGAATCCGCGCTGGGCGCCGGTGCTCGTGAAGTGTTCCTGATCGAAGAGCCAATGGCTGCTGCGATCGGTGCCGGCCTGCCGGTTGAAGAAGCTCGCGGTTCGATGGTTGTCGATATCGGTGGTGGTACCACTGAAATCGCCCTGATCTCGCTCAATGGCGTGGTTTACGCTGAATCCGTACGTGTAGGCGGCGACCGTTTCGACGAAGCCATCATCACTTACGTGCGTCGCAACTACGGCAGCCTGATCGGCGAATCCACTGCCGAGCGCATCAAGCAGGAAATCGGTACTGCCTACCCGGGCGGCGAAGTACGTGAAGTTGACGTGCGTGGCCGTAACCTGGCGGAAGGCGTTCCACGTGCCTTCACTCTGAACTCCAACGAAGTGCTCGAAGCGCTGCAGGAATCCCTGGCGACCATCGTCCAGGCGGTGAAAAGCGCGCTTGAGCAATCGCCTCCAGAGCTGGCTTCGGACATCGCCGAGCGTGGTCTGGTACTGACCGGTGGTGGCGCCTTGCTGCGTGACCTCGACAAGCTGCTGGCTCAGGAAACAGGTCTGCCGGTCATCGTTGCCGAAGACCCGCTGACCTGTGTAGCGCGTGGCGGTGGCCGTGCGCTGGAAATGATGGATAAGCACACCATGGATCTGCTCTCCAGCGAATAATTCGCGGCGAGCACCTATCATGCAGCTGTTCGCACACAGGTAGCGCTTTGGCTACCTGTGTGCGTTAGGCTCACGCAAAAATCTTCCATCTGTCCAGGCCGGTTTGATGTCGCATGAATAACAGTCGCATTAATAACAACAGCCGATTGAAATCTTGCCCCGGAGGAGCGGCCTATTAAACCGCTTTTCGCAAAAGGCCCATCGCTGGGCGTGCGCCTGTTGGTGCTGGTCGTGTTATCGGTAGCGCTAATGGTGGTTGATGCGCGGTTTACCGTGCTCAAACCCGTGCGTAGCCAGATGTCGCTGGTACTGATGCAGTCGTACTGGATCGTCGATCTGCCGCAACGTCTGTATCAAGGCGTTGCCAGCCAGTTTGGCAGCCGTACCGAGCTGATCGCCGAAAACGAAAAACTCAAGACTGAAGCCTTGCTCCTGCAAGGGCGCCTGCAAAAGCTTGCCGCCTTGACCGAGCAGAACGTTCGGCTGCGCGAGTTGCTCAACTCTTCAGCGCTGGTCAATGAAAAGGTCGAAGTTGCCGAATTGATCGGCATGGACCCGAACCCGTTTACCCACCGAATCATCATCAACAAGGGCGAGCGCGATGGCGTTGTCCTGGGTCAACCGGTGCTCGACGCCCGTGGCCTGATGGGTCAGGTGGTCGAGCTGATGCCTTACACCTCACGGGTTCTGCTGTTGACCGATACGACCCACAGCATTCCGGTGCAGGTTAATCGTAACGGGCTGCGGGCGATTGCCAGCGGCACCGGCAACCCGGAGCGGCTTGAGCTGCGTCACGTAGCGGATACCGCTGACATCAAGGAAGGCGACCTGTTGGTCAGTTCCGGCCTGGGTCAGCGTTTCCCGGCCGGTTATCCGGTGGCGACGGTCAAGGAGGTCGTGCATGACTCCGGCCAACCATTCGCTATTGTGCGGGCCGTGCCCACTGCAGCACTGAACCGCAGCCGTTACCTGTTGCTGGTGTTTTCCGATGGTCGCTCGCCGGAAGAGCGCGCCGCTGAAGCGGCTCAGGCGCAGGAATCCGAGAGAGCTGCCAACGCCGGAACTACTGCACCGGTGGCCACGGGTGCTGCGCCTGCTGCCTCGCGTTCTGCTCCGGCCAGTCATGGCGCTGCTGCTCCTGCCGCTGCGCCTGCGGCCACGCCGGCTGCACCGGCAACTCATACACCCGCGACGCCTGCGCCTAAACCCGTTGTGAAGCCTGCCAGCAAACCGCCGGTCAAGCCCGCCGCGACCCAGCCGCCGGCCACTGCGCCTGCCGCTCCTCGGGAGAGAATCGATGGTTAGTCACGCCTCGGGGCGCAACGGGTGGGTCGTCTGGTTCACTTTTGCAATCGGCCTGTTGCTGAGCGTTTCGCCTCTACCGCAATTCATGGAGATCTTCCGCCCGTTGTGGCTGGCGCTGCTGGTCACGTTCTGGGCGCTGTACCTGCCTCATAAGGTGGGCATGGTCACCGCGTGGTTGCTCGGGCTGATGGAGGACGTGCTGTATGGCACGCTGCTCGGGCAAAACGCTTTGACGCTGTGCCTGATCACCTTTCTGGTGATGTCCCTGCAACAGCGCTTGCGCATGTTCCCCATGTGGCAGCAGTGTCTGATTCTGTTAGTGGTTTTCGGCCTCGCCCAACTGGCGCAGCTGTGGCTCAGTGCCTTGACCGGCAACCGCCAGCCGACCCTCGCATTGGTACTGCCAGCGTTGGTCAGCGCGTTGTTGTGGCCATGGGTCAGCTATGGCCTGCGAGGTTTGAGCAAGCGTTTGAAAATCAACTGACGCAGCGTGAATGTCGGCCTGCGCGCAAAGCTTCGCGCAAGCCGACGTCACGATCATCGACACGGAGATGTCCCCATGCCCCAGCTCTTTCTGGCTTCAGGTTCGCCGCGCCGCCGGGAACTACTGACTCAGATCGGCGTGCCCTTCAAGGTGCTCAGCGCCGAAATCGACGAAACCCCCTTCTCTGATGAATCTGCTGCGGCGTACGTCGAGCGGCTGGCCCGCGGCAAGGCTGAGGCCGGGCTGGCGACGCTGGTTGGCGAGCAAGGTTGCGTGCTGGGGGCGGACACCGCTGTGGTGCTGGATGGGCAAATCCTCGGCAAACCGGTCGATGAGGCCGATGCCTCGGCGATGCTCACCGCATTGTCTGGCCGGGAGCATGAGGTATTGACCGCTATTGCCCTGTTGGGCCCGCAGGGTTGCGAAACCCGAGTAGTCAGCAGTCGCGTGCGCTTTCGCCGGATTTCCCCTGCCGAAATACAAGCCTATTGGGCCAGCGGCGAGCCTCGTGACAAGGCGGGTAGCTACGCCATTCAAGGGTTGGCGGCCATCTTCGTCGAAGGCTTGCAAGGCAGTTATTCTGCAGTAGTCGGCTTGCCGCTGTGCGAAACCGCAGAACTGCTCGGCCATTTCGGCATACCCTGTTGGCAATGCCTGGAAGGTGAAAAGCCATGAGTGAAGAGATTCTGATCAACATCACACCGATGGAGTCGCGTGTGGCAGTGGTCGAAAACGGTGTTCTGCAAGAGGTGCATGTCGAACGCACCCAGCGCCGGGGCATCGTCGGCAATATTTATAAAGGCAAGGTCGTGCGGGTTTTACCCGGCATGCAGGCTGCGTTCATCGACATCGGGTTGGACCGTGCCGCGTTCATTCATGCATCGGAAATCTCTATGCGTGAAGGCCCTGCGGTGGAAAGCATCGCATCGCTGGTTCATGAAGGTCAGAGTCTGGTGGTGCAGGTCACCAAGGACCCGATCGGCAGCAAGGGCGCGCGGCTGACCACGCAGTTGTCGATCCCTTCGCGGTATCTGGTGTACATGCCCCGGACTGCGCACGTCGGGATCTCGCTGAAGATCGAAGATGAAGCCGAGCGCGAGCGTCTGAAGAAAGTGGTCACCGATTGCGTCGCGCTGGAAGGCATCAAGGAGGCGGGCGGTTTCATCTTGCGCACGGCTGCTGAAGGCGCCGGTGCTGATGAGATTCTCATGGACATCCGTTACCTGCGCCGCCTCTGGGATCAGATCGGTGAGCAGATCAAAACCGTCAGTCCGCCCAGCGTGATCTACGAAGACCTCGGTCTGGCACTGCGCACCCTGCGTGATCTGGTCAGTCCGCGTATCGAAAAGATCCGTATCGACTCCCGGGAAACCTTCCAGAAAACCACGCAGTTTGTCGCCGAATTGATGCCGGAGATTGCTGATCGTCTTGAGCATTACCCTGGCGAGCGGCCGATTTTCGACCTGTATGGCGTAGAAGACGAGATCCAGAAAGCGCTGGAGCGCAAGGTGCCGCTCAAGTCTGGTGGCTATCTGGTGATCGACCCGGCTGAAGCCATGAGCACCATCGACGTCAACACCGGTGCGTTCGTTGGCCATCGCAATCTGGAAGAAACCATCTTCAAGACCAACCTGGAAGCGGCCACTGCCATTGCCCGGCAACTGCGCCTGCGCAATCTGGGCGGCATCATCATTATCGACTTCATCGACATGGAAGACGGTGAGCATCAACGCCAGGTGTTGCGTACCCTGGAGAAGCAGCTGGAGCGCGATCACGCCAAGACCAATATCATCGGCATCACCGAGCTGGGTTTGGTGCAGATGACCCGTAAGCGGACCCGTGAGAGCCTTGAGCAGGTGCTGTGTGAGCCTTGTCACGCTTGCCAGGGCCGCGGCAAGTTGAAAACCCCGGAAACGGTCTGTTACGAGATTTTCCGTGAAATCCTGCGTGAAGCCCGCGCCTATCAGGCGGTGGGCTACCGTGTATTGGCCAACCAGAGAGTTGTGGATCGGTTGCTCGACGAAGAGTCGGGCAATGTGGCGGAGCTGGAAAGCTTTATTGGCCGCACGATCCGCTTTCAGGTAGAAACCATGTATTCCCAGGAACAATACGACGTGGTGCTGCTCTGACCTGATGCTTCTCTGAAGAGGCGCGTTTGCCGAATGAACTGATAACGGTGCCCCAGGGCCAGCGGCAGGGAAGCCGTTATAACGAGAAATACGCGTGAGCAATGAGCAAATCCCTGACAGCACCTGCACGATTGAGTCGGGCCATTTCACGCAAGTCGTCGGTAATGCACTGCGGTTCGCGAGGGCTCTGACATGAGCCGTCTGACAGGTTTTGTCGCAGCCCTGACCCGTTGGAGCCTGAGTCTTTGCGCCCTGGTAGTCGTGCTAGCGGCGCTGTATGTCAGCGTGGGCCGACAGCTGACGCCGCTGGTCGCCGGTTATCGCGTCGAGGTTCAGAGCAAGGCGCAAACCGCTTTGGGTATGCCTTTGGGTATCGGCAGTCTGGAGGGTAGCTGGCGAGGTTTTTCGCCGGTATTCATCGCCAATGATGTGATGCTGGGCGAGGGTGCCAATACCGTGCGCCTGGATGAAGTGCGCGCCGAACCCGATCTTTGGGCCAGCCTGCTGGCGTGGGATCTGCGCCTTTCTCACGTGCAGATCGAAGGTTTGCAGGTCAGCGTGAAGGAAGACCAGAACGGCCATTGGGCGCTGGAAGGTCTGCCGGTCAACAACGACAAGCCCCTTGATCCCGAGCAGTTGCTGAACCAGATGCAGATGGTTTCTCGATTGTCTCTGTCCAACAGTCAGGTGACCTTGCAGCCGTTCGGGCAGGCGCCTCTGACCCTCACTTACGTCAATGTCAGCCTGGCGACGGGTTCGTCTCGTCAGCGTCTGGATGCGCGCTTGACCCTGCCGGATGGTCAGCCTCTGGCGCTGAATGTCCGCTCGCGGATTGAGGCCAAAGCCTGGAAAGACGCTGAAGCGGATGTGTACCTCAGCTTGCCGCAAAGTGACTGGGCACACTGGTTGCCGAAAAGCCTGACCCGTCAGGTGACTGTCTCCACACTCAAAGCCGGCGGCGAATTCTGGTTGACCTGGGGCAAGGGCAATCTGCAAACCGCTGTTGCCCGGCTCAACGCGCCGCAGATAAAAGCCGGTTATGCCGCGCGTAAAGCGTCGAAAATCGACAATCTGGCGCTAAACGCCTGGTTCCGTCGCACGGATGAAGGCTTTGATGTCAACGTCAACTCCCTGGCGATGGACCTGGGCAAAAAACGCTGGGAAAGCCGCGTGCAGCTCAATCAGCAGGCGGCGACGGCTGAGCGGGAAGAGCTGTGGCATGTGCAAGCCGATCGACTGGACCTGACACCCATCACTCCTTTGCTGGAATCCATGGCACCGCTGCCTGATTTGCTGATGGAAGTCGTGCACAACCTCAAGGTCACCGGGGCGCTGCGCAATGTATTGCTGGATTTGCGTCCTCAGGCTGAGGGCGACAAACGTCTGAGTTTCGCCGCCAATCTGGAAAACGTCGGCTTCAACGCTTACCACGGCGCCCCGGCTGCCGGGAATGTCAGCGGCGCCATCAGCGGTGATCTGGGGCAGGGCGAACTGCGCCTGGCCTCAGACAAGTTCATGCTGCACCTGTACCCGATTTTCAATAATCCCTGGACGTACCCCAAAGCCAACGCGCGCCTGACCTGGAAGCTGGACAGCGAAACCTTCACCCTCATCGCACCGTACATCAAGGTGCTGGGAGATGAAGGCAAGATTGCGGCTGACTTCCTGATTCGTCTGCATCTGGATCATGAGCGCGCCCAGGAAGATTACATGGACCTGCGCGTCGGCATGGTCGATGGCGACGGCAGCTACACCAGCAAATACCTGCCTGCGGTCCTGAGCCCCGCGCTGGATGAATGGCTGCGCACAGCAGTGGTTGGCGGCAAGGTCGATCAGGGCTTCTTTCAGTATCAGGGCTCGCTGACCAAGGATGCGCCGCGCACCGCGCAGGTCATCAGTCTGTTTTTCAAGGTCCGCGACGCGACCCTCGCATTCCAGCCCGGTTGGCCACAATTGACCGGCGTTGACGGCAAGGTCTACGTCGAGAACAGCGGTGTGCGGATCAAGGCCAGCAAGGGCAAGCTGCTCAATACCGATGTCAGCAATGTGCGGGTCAATATTCCTCACGCGCCCGCCGGGCAACCCAGCCACTTGCTGGTGGACGGTGATTTCTCCGGCGCGTTGGCCGATGGCGTGAAAATCCTGCAAGAAGCGCCAATTGGCACTGCCAGTACCTTCGCCGGATGGCAGGCCGAAGGGCCTATCAATGGCAAGCTGCAGCTCGACATCCCGCTGGTCAAAGGCCAGGAGCCGAAGATCGCCGTGGACTTCAGCACCGACAAGGCTCGTCTGAAGATCAGCGAGCCGGTGCTGGAACTGACGCAGCTCAAAGGCGATTTTCGCTTCGATAATGCCAAGGGCTTGAGCGGCAAAGGTATTCGCGCGCAGGCGTTCGACCGCCCGATCACCGCTGAAATTGCGGCCGAGGGCAAACCGGGAGCCAACCTCACCCGTGTGGTTGCCAACGGCCAGATTGCGGTGCCGAAACTCAGCGAATGGTTGGGTGTGACTCAAGCCTTGCCGGTCTCGGGCGAGCTGCCGTATCAATTGCAGCTGACGCTGGGTAACGACAGCCAGCTGCGGATCAACTCCAGTCTCAAAGGCACTGTCATCGACTTGCCTGCTCCGTTCGGCAAGCTGGCGGACGATGGGCGGGACAGCGAGTTTCGCATGAGCCTGCAAGGGCCTGAGCGGCGTTACAACTTCAGCTACGGCAACCTTGCCAGCCTGGCTTTCGCCTCGCCGCCCGGCAAGTTGGCGGATGGCCGTGGCGAATTGTTCCTCGGGGAGGGTGGTGCAATCGTGCCGGACGCCAAAGGCCTGCGGGTTCGCGGCTCGCTGAGCGAACTGGATATCGCGCCCTGGCAGACCATGATTGGCAAATACGCGGGGCAAGATCCAGGCGGCAGCGCCAAGCAGCTGGTCAATAACGTTGATCTACAGATTGGCAAACTGACCGCCATGGGCACCACGCTGGATCAGGCGGATGTGAAACTCAAGCGCAGCGACACCGCCTGGACGCTGGCACTGGACAGCCAATTGATCAAAGGCAGCGCGACCCTGCCAGACGCCAAAGCCGCGCCTATCGGCATCGATCTGCTCTACGTACGGCTTCCTGCTTCTGATCCGAACGCGGCAGTCGTCGAGAACGCCCCTGACCCACTGGCTGATGTCGACCCCGGCAAAGTGCCTGCGATGGACATCAAGATCACTCAGGTTTTCCAGGGTGAGCAACTGGTGGGCGCCTGGTCGTTGAAAACCCGGCCGACCGCCACTGGCGTGCGTTTCTCCGACGTGAGCATGGGCCTCAAAGGTTTGTTGTTGCAGGGTGAAGGCGTCTGGGAAGGCGCACCCGGCTCTACCAGCAGTTGGTACAAAGGCCGCATGGACGGCAAGAACCTGGCCGATGTACTCAAAGGCTGGGGTTTTGCGCCAACGGTGACCAGCGAAGATTTCGAGCTGAACGCTGACGGTCGTTGGCCGGGCTCGCCCGCCTGGGTGGCGCTCAAGCGTTTCTCCGGCAGCCTTGACGCGACGCTGCGCCAAGGCCAGTTCGTTGAAGTCGAAGGCGGCGCGTCGGCATTGCGCGTCTTCGGCCTGCTGAATTTCAACTCCATCGGTCGACGCCTGCGTCTGGATTTCTCCGACTTGCTGGGCAAAGGCTTGAGCTACGATCGAGTCAAAGGGTTGCTGGTGGCGAGTGACGGTGTCTACGTGACGCGCAACCCCATCACGCTGACCGGACCTTCAAGCAATCTTGAACTCAACGGCACCCTGGACATGGTCAAGGATCGTGTTGATGCCAAGTTGCTGGTGACCTTGCCGGTGACCAACAACCTGCCCATCGCTGCGTTGATCGTCGGTGCGCCGGCCATTGGCGGTGCGTTATTCCTGGTGGACAAGCTGCTCGGTGACCGTGTCGCACGTTTCGCCAGTGTGCAGTACAAGGTCGAGGGGCCGTGGAAAGAGCCGAAGATTACCTTCGACAAGCCGTTCGAAAAGCCTCAGTAGTTGGCGGTGGAGTACAGTGGGAGCCATCTCCTCAACACCCGTAGGAGCACGCTTGCCCGCGATGGCGTTCGATCAGGCGATACTTTCTTCGCTGAACCAACGCAATCGCGAGCAAGCTCACTCCTACAGGAAATACATTTCAATCGAATTTTTGCGATTTGTTGATAAGAGGCCCCCATGTCTTTTGCCGTGATTCAAATGGTCAGCCAGAGCGATGTACTGGGCAATCTGGCTCAAGCTCGCAAACTGCTGGAGCAGGCTGCGGCCTCCGGTGCGCGGCTGGCTGTGCTGCCGGAAAACTTCGCCGCCATGGGGCGTCGCGATGTCGCGGATATCGGCCGGGCAGAGGCTCTAGGGCAAGGCCCGATCCTGCCATGGTTGAAACTCGCCGCCCGCGACCTCAAGTTATGGATAGTTGCCGGGACTTTGCCGCTGCCACCGAATGATCGGCCTGATGGCAAAGTTACAGCGTGTTCCTTGCTGATTGATGAACACGGCGAGGAGGTTGCACGCTACGACAAGCTGCACCTGTTTGATGTGGATGTTGCTGACGCGCGAGGTCGCTATCGGGAATCTGATGACTATGCTCATGGCAGCAATGTCGTGGTTGCCGACACGCCGGTGGGGCGTCTGGGTTTGAGCGTGTGCTACGACCTGCGCTTTCCTGAGTTGTATAGCGCGCTCCGTGCTGCAGGCGCTGAATTGATCACCGCGCCGTCGGCCTTCACCGCCGTGACTGGCGCGGCGCACTGGGACATTCTGATCCGGGCGCGAGCCATCGAAACCCAGTGCTACCTGCTGGCGGCCGCGCAGGGCGGGGTTCATCCGGGGCCACGGGAAACATACGGGCATGCCGCGATCATCGACCCATGGGGTCGGATCCTGGCTGAGCAGGCACAGGGTGAAGCCGTGCTGCTGGCCGAACGCGACAGTGAAGAACAGGCGTCCATACGGGCGCGGATGCCGGTGTCCAGTCACCGGCGATTTTTTTCGCAGGACGCATTGCTGCGGCCTGTGCAGACCTCGGAGTGAATATGAGCGACTTGTCCTCTGTCAGCGAACACCTTCTGGCACCTGGTGGCTTGAACCTCGACAGCTTGCAATCGGTGCTGGGCGAGCTGGCCGGCCCAGGCATTGATGCCGCCGATTTGTATTTCCAGGGGCAGATTTCTGAATCCTGGTCGCTGGAAGACGGCATCGTCAAAGAAGGCAGCTTCAACCTTGATCAGGGTGTTGGCGTGCGTGCGCAATCGGGTGAAAAAACCGGGTTTGCCTATAGCAACGCAATCACCCACGAAGCCCTGACCACCGCCGCTCGCGCTGCCCGGTCGATTTCCCGCGCTGGCCAGAACGGCACGGTGCAGGCTTTCACCTCGCAAGATGTGGCCCAGCTTTATGCGCCGGATAACCCGCTGGAAGTCATGACCCGTGCCGAGAAGGTCGAGCTGCTCAAGCGTGTCGACGTGGCCACTCGTGCATTGGATTCGCGTATTCAACAAGTCACCGTGAGCATGGCCGGGGTCTGGGAGCGGATTCTCGTTGCTTCCACTGACGGCAGCCTGGCGGCCGACGTGCGCCCGCTGGTGCGTTTCAACGTCAGCGTCATCGTCGAGCAGAATGGCCGTCGCGAGCGTGGCGGGCATGGCGGTGGCGGACGAACCGATTACCGCTACTTCCTCAGCGAAGACCGCGCCATGGGCTATGCCCGTGAAGCGTTGCGCCAGGCGCTGGTCAACCTTGAGGCGATTCCCGCGCCAGCCGGCACGTTGCCCGTTGTGTTGGGTTCCGGCTGGTCAGGCGTGTTGCTGCACGAAGCCGTCGGCCATGGCCTGGAGGGCGACTTCAACCGCAAGGGCAGTTCGGCCTACAGCGGCCGCATGGGTGAGATGGTCGCGTCCAAACTGTGCACCATCGTCGATGACGGCACGCTGGCTGGCCGTCGCGGCTCGCTGAGCGTCGATGACGAAGGCACGCCGACCGAATGCACCACGCTGATCGAAAATGGCGTCCTCAAGGGCTACATGCAGGACAAGCTCAACGCGCGTCTGATGGGCGTCGCCCGAACCGGCAATGGTCGTCGCGAATCCTACGCGCACTTGCCGATGCCGCGCATGACCAACACCTACATGCTTGCCGGGCAGAGCGACCCACAGGAAATCATCGCTTCGGTGAAGCGCGGCATTTACTGCGCCAATCTGGGCGGTGGTCAGGTGGATATCACCAGCGGCAAATTCGTGTTCTCCACCAGCGAAGCGTATCTGATCGAAGACGGCAAAATCACGGCGCCGGTCAAAGGCGCGACGCTGATCGGTAACGGCCCGGAAGCCATGAGCAGGGTGTCGATGGTCGGTAACGACCTGTCGCTGGACAGCGGTGTAGGCACCTGCGGCAAGGACGGTCAGTCAGTTCCAGTAGGCGTGGGTCAGCCGACCCTGAAGATCGATGCGATCACGGTGGGCGGTACAGGGGGTTGATAGCGTGAGCCTGTGACCGGCTTCTGCGGGACCGGCTTTAGCCGGGAATAAATCTCCCGGATGAAGCCGGTCTTACAGAATGGCCGTGAAGTTAACGCAAACCGCGTTGCTTCTCGTCCAGGTCACGAATGTACTTGAAGATTTTTCGGCTGGAAGCTGGTGCCTTGTTCTGCGCCAGCTCGTGTTGAGCCTGACGGATCAACGAACGCAGTTGCTGACGATCCGCTTCCGGATAGTCACCGACAAACGATTCGAGAACCGCGTCGTCGCCTGCGATCAGGCGATCACGCCAGCGCTCCAGACCGTGGAAACGTTCGTTGTATTGGCGAGTGGAGGCATCGAGTTGATCCAGAAGCACCAGAATGGCGTCCAGATCCTGATCCCGCATCAGCTTGCCAATGAACATGATGTGCCGTTTGCGTGCGATGTTCGCAGTGTGCTTGGGCGCATCGGCCAGTGCTTTACGCAAGGCGTCGGTCAAGGGCAACTTGGCCAGCAAGTCAGGCTTGAGTGTCGTCAGGCGCTCGCCAAGATCAACCAGAGCATGCAGCTCTCGTTTGACCTGGGTTTTGCTTTTCTCCCCGTCGAGGGAGTCGTCGTAAGAATCAACCATGGGGGCAGTCCGCAAATAAACGCCGCCATGATAACCAGTCGGGGGCCTCTTGTCCGGCCCGCTCGGTATTCGGCTCGTGCCGAAAGCAGAATTTGATGGAGAAAGTCATGAGTGCATCACAAAGCGTCGGCCCACAAGCCTTGCCCGCACTGCAGGAACAGGTCGAGCAAATCATTGCCGAAGCCAGGCGTCAGGGCGCCAGTGCCTGTGAAGTGGCGGTGTCTCTGGAGCAGGGGTTGTCGACTTCGGTGCGTCAGCGCGAAGTCGAAACCGTCGAGTTCAACCGCGACCAGGGTTTCGGTATCACCCTGTATGTCGGCCAGCGCAAGGGCTCGGCCAGCACCTCTGCCAGTGGCGCGGATGCCATACGCGAAACGGTTGCTGCGGCATTGGCCATCGCCAAACACACCTCTGAAGACGAAAGCTCCGGTCTGGCTGACGCGGCCTTGATGGCCAAGGAGCAGCAGGACTTCGACCTGTTCCACGCCTGGGATATCACGCCCGAGCAAGCCATCGAGAAAGCCTTGATCTGTGAAGCCGCGGCGTTCGATGCCGACGCGCGGATCAAGAACGCCGATGGCACCACCCTCAATACCCATCAGGGTTGCCGGGTTTATGGCAACAGCCATGGCTTTATCGGTGGCTACGCTTCGACCCGCCACAGTCTGAGCTGCGTGATGATCGCCGAGGGCGAAGGCCAGATGCAGCGTGATTACTGGTATGACGTGAGTCGCCAGGGCGAGTTGCTGGCCGATCCGCTTAGCATCGGGCGTAAGGCTGCCGAACGTGCTGCAAGCCGTCTGGGTGCTCGTCCGGTGCCGACCTGTGAAGTGCCGGTGTTGTTTTCCGCTGAGTTGGCGGGTGGCTTGTTCGGTAGTTTTCTGGGGGCTATTTCCGGCGGCAATCTGTATCGCAAATCCTCGTTTCTCGAAGGCTGCATCGGTCAACGCCTGTTCCCTGAATGGCTGACCCTGGATGAGCGTCCACACCTGATGCGCGCCATGGGCAGTTCGGCGTTCGACGGCGATGGTCTGGCGACCTATGCCAAGCCCTTTGTCGAGAATGGCGAGCTGGTTTCCTACATCCTTAGCACCTATTCGGGTCGCAAACTCGGCTTGCCGAGTACGGCTAACGCGGGCGGCGTGCACAACCTGTTCGTGACCCACGGCACTGAAGACCAGGCGGCGCTGATCCGACGTATGGGTCGCGGTTTGCTGGTGACCGAACTGATGGGCAGCGGCCTGAATATGGTGACCGGCGATTATTCCCGTGGAGCGGCTGGCTTCTGGGTCGAAAATGGCGAAATTCAATTCCCGGTACAGGAAGTCACCATTGCCGGCAACATGCGCGACATGTTCAAGCAGATCGTCGCCGTTGGCAGCGATCTTGAACTGCGCAGCAACATCCGCACTGGCTCGGTCCTGATCGAGCGCATGACCGTGGCCGGTAGCTGATTCATCTTTTCTTGTAGGAGCTGCCGAAGGCTGCGAAGGCAATCTGCCTGACACACCTCATTCGCAGCCTTCGGCAGCTCCTACAAGGCATCGCTTTTGCCCCGCCTGTCCTTGTGCTCATCTAAAACCCTTTACCCTCCACGGTTGTTTTGATTCTCAATATCATTTAATAATGAATATCATTATCCAAAATGAGCCGTGGTCATGGGTCCTGTTTTGCATCCGCTTCCTGCGCATCTGGAAAACTGGCGAACGCTGAGTTTCAGAATTCGTTGCGCCTTCGAGCCAGACGAGCCACGGCTGATTGACCACTATCTGGCCGAAGGCCGCTATCTGGCGCGCTTCACCGCCACCCCTCAACGCCTGATTGCTGAAACCTCCTTTCGACTGCTCATGGATACCGCCCGCGACACCATGCTGCCCTGGCATTGGCGCTCGCTGTGCGTTGATCAGGCGTGGCGTCCGCTGCGTGACCTGCAAGCGTTGATCAATTCCCCGGCTGACCAACAGCGTTGGCAGGCCTGCACTTGGCAATTGGCGACCTGCCTGCTGCAACCCTCGATCTCTCTCACTGAACTGGTGCAAGGAAACTCCGATGAGTAATACCCGTATCGAACGCGACAGCATGGGCGAATTACAGGTCCCGGCCGAGGCGCTGTATGGCGCCCAGACTCAGCGTGCGGTGAATAACTTCCCCATCAGCAACCTGCGCATGCCCGCGCAGTTCGTTCGTGCATTGCTGCTCGCCAAGGCTGCGGCCGCCCATGCCAACCTTGAGCTGGAGCAGATTTCTGCCGGGCAGAGTGAGGCGATTGTCAGTGCCTGCCAGGAATTGCTGAGCGGCGACTACATGGCGCATTTCCCGGTAGATGTGTTCCAGACCGGTTCCGGCACCAGCACCAACATGAATGCTAACGAAGTGATCGCAACCCTCGCCAGCCGCGTGCTGGGTGACAAGGTCAACGCCAACGATCACGTGAACTGCGGCCAGAGCAGCAACGACATCATTCCGACGACTATCCATGTAAGCGCCGCCCTGGCTCTGCATGAGCAGCTGCTGCCAGCGCTGACGCATCTGGTGCAGGTGATCGAGCGCAAGGCCGATGAAGTGCATCCGTTCATCAAAACCGGCCGGACGCATCTGATGGACGCCATGCCGGTGCGCATGAGCCAGGTGCTCAACGGTTGGGCCCAGCAGATCCGCGCTAACATCGAACATCTTCAAGCGCTGCTGCCAAGCTTGCAGGCGCTGGCCCAAGGCGGCACTGCCGTGGGTACCGGGATCAACGCCCACCCTGAGTTTGCCAAGCGCTTCAGCAGCCATCTGAGCCGCTTGAGCAACGTGGCATTCGTGCCGGGCAAGGACTTGTTCGCGCTGATCGGTTCTCAAGACACCGCCGTTGCCGCATCCGGCCAGCTCAAGGGCACCGCCGTTTCGCTGATGAAAATCGCCAATGACCTGCGCTGGATGAACTCCGGCCCGCTGGCGGGTTTGGGTGAAATCGAACTGGAAGCCCTGCAGCCGGGTTCGTCGATCATGCCGGGCAAGGTCAATCCGGTGATCCCGGAAGCCACTGCCATGGTCGCTGCCCAGGTCATCGGTAATGACGCAGCCATCACAGTGGCGGGGCAGTCGGGCAATTTCGAGCTCAACGTGATGTTGCCGATCATCGCCCAGAACCTGTTGAGCAGTATCGAGCTGCTGGCCAACTCCAGCCGCCTGCTGGCGGATAAGGCCATCGCCACCTTCAAGGTCAACGAAGCCAAACTCAAGGAAGCGTTGTCCCGTAACCCGATTCTGGTGACGGCGTTGAACCCGATCATCGGTTACCAGAAGGCCGCCGAGATCGCCAAGACCGCTTACAAACAGGGCCGGCCGATTATCGACGTCGCCCTCGAACACACCGACCTGCAACGCAGCCAGTTGGAAGCGTTGCTGGATCCGGAAAAGCTCACCGCTGGCGGGATCTGACCTGTCGGCCATCGCTTGAGGAGTTGTGCCATGGAGCATTGGAAACGCACCATCGAAAAAGCCAATCACTGTTTCAATGCGGGTGAGCTGGTTGACGCTCGCGAGCTGTATCTGCAGGCATTGGCCCTGGCTCAGGTGTTGTTCGAACGTTGGCCCAACCCTGATGAAGCGGTGGCCGCCTGTGTCATTTCCCACCATAACCTGGCCGACCTGCATCTGAGCCTGGGCCAGCCGGAGGAGAGCGCCGAGTATCTGTGCGCGATCCATCAGCGGCTGCTTCAGGTTATGCAGGATCAGCGCTTTCCGCCGTCATTGCGCCAGGCCGCATTGCGCCACAGCAGTAAAACCTATGCCGAGCTGCTGAGTTTCATCAGCGAGCACGGCGAATACCCGCGAACCCATCGGCTCTTGAACAGTGGTGGCGAACACTCTCGTTCGTCCTTGCAGCGCAATGCCGCTGCCACGTCCGGCCTCTACTACGGAGTACATTGATATGCCGTTTACCTTGCCTGCCTTGCCTTACGCCTACGACGCCCTGGAACCGCACATCGATGCGCAAACCATGGAGATCCATTACAGCAAGCACCACCAGACGTACATCAACAACCTCAACGCTGCCGTCGAGGGGACTGAGTGGGCTCAATGGCCAATCGAGAAACTGGTCGCCGCTGTTGGTCAACTGCCAGAGAAACTGCGCCCGGCCGTGATCAACCAGGGCGGCGGGCATGCCAATCACTCGTTGTTCTGGGCGGTCATGGCACCCACCGGTGGCGGTTTGCCTGAAGGCCCGGTGGCCAAGGCGATCGACGAGCAGTTGGGTGGCTTTGAGGCCTTCAAGGATGCCTTCACTAAAGCGGCCCTGACCCGATTCGGCAGCGGCTGGGCATGGTTGAGCGTCACCCCCGAGAAGAAGCTGGTGGTGGAAAGCAGCGGCAACCAGGACAGCCCGTTGATGAATGGCAACACGCCAATCCTCGGTCTGGACGTCTGGGAGCACGCTTACTACCTGCGTTATCAGAACCGTCGCCCGGAATACATCAACGCGTTCTACAACGTCATCAACTGGGCGGAAGTTGCTCGTCGTTATCAGGCTGCGCTGGCCTGAATCTCCAATAATTAGATCCAAGGCAGTTTATGCGCACGGAAATACTCACCATCAGCAGTGGGCGGTTGTTTCGCCTGGCATTGGGTTCGGTTCTGCTGTTGGCAGGTATGGCGCTCCTGGTTGCACACGGCCTTGAATGGTTGAATCTGGAGCCGCGTCTCATGCGGGCGCTGGAGGGCGGAGCGGTTTGCGCCCTTGGCACGGCATTGGGGGCGGTCCCGGTGCTGGTCATCAGGGGCATGCCAGCTTCGGTATCCGATGGCCTGTTAGGTTTCGGCGCCGGGGTCATGCTGGCAGCGACGGCGTTTTCGTTGATCGTGCCGGGCCTTGCCGCCGGGGAAAACCTTGGCTTCACGCCTTGGGGCGCAGGCGGTCTGGTCAGCCTTGGGATATTCCTGGGGGCGGTTGGCTTGTTTGTGGTCGATCACACGGTCTCCAAGGGGTCGCCTTTGAGCGGTGAGGAACTGCCGACCATCGCGCCGCGCATCTGGCTGTTCGTGATCGCGATCATCGCCCACAACATTCCCGAAGGCATGGCCATTGGCGTTTCGGCGGGTGGCGGCTTGCCGGATGCCGATAGCCTGGCCATGGGTATAGCTATTCAGGATGTGCCGGAAGGGCTGGTCATTGCGCTAGTCTTGGCAGGCGCCGGAATGTCGCGCTTCAAGGCGTTTCTGATTGGTGCCGCGTCCGGGTTGGTTGAGCCGGTTTTCGCCCTGCTGTGCGCATGGCTGGTGGGGGTGGCCGAGATGTTGCTGCCCTTGGGATTAGCATTCGCTGCTGGCGCGATGCTGCTGGTGGTCACTCAGGAAATCATTCCCGAGTCGCGGCGAAATGGCCATGACAGGATCGCGAGCCTGGGATTGATCGCCGGTTTTTGCCTGATGATGGTCATGGACACGGCGCTGGGTTGAGCGCTGAAAAGTGGCCCAGTGACATTCACTCCCTCGTGAAGGGTAAAACCACTTATAATCCATGGTTTTTACCCTTCGACGCGAGAATCCCGTGAGCTTACCTGCCTGCCCAAAATGCAATTCCGAGTACACCTACGAAGACGGCGCCCAGCTGATCTGCCCGGAATGCGCCTACGAATGGTCCGCCGACGGCTCCGCTGAAGCAGCCGAAGACGTCAAGGTCATCAAGGACTCCGTGGGCAACACCCTGCAGGATGGCGACACCGTCACCGTGATCAAAGACCTGAAAGTCAAAGGCTCCTCCCTGGTGGTCAAGGTCGGCACCAAGGTGAAGAATATTCGTCTGGTTGATGGCGATCACGATATCGACTGCAAGATCGACGGGATTGGCGCTATGAAACTGAAGTCGGAGTTTGTGAAGAAGGGGTGATCAGTTGTAGCTGAACTGGGTCAATTCCAGTTTTGACTGACCTGAATCCGAAGTTCTAAAGGACTTCGGATTTTTCGTATCTGGTGTACCCATTGATACGGGGAGGTTATCTGCCCACAGCAGTATTTTCGGTTTGAAATGCATTTCCGTAGGAGCGCGCTTGCCCGCGATGACATCCGTACAAGCGAAAAATATGTCCGCCTTGAAATCGTAACGCGGACAAGCGCGCTCCTACAGGATCATGGGCGACAGCGCGAGCGAGTCCTACTCACTCACCCTCATCAAACTTGTTTTCGATCAACTCGATCAGCCCATCCAGCGCTGCCTGTGCGTCATCGCCTTCGGTCAGCAGGTGGATATCCGTGCCTTTGCCGGCAGCGAGCATCATGACGGCCATGATGCTTTTGCCATCAACCATGCTGTCGGGGCTGCGGCCAACGCGGATCTGGCAGGGAAATTTACCCGCAACACCAACGAATTTGGCGGCGGCGCGGGCGTGCAGGCCCAACTTGTTGATGATGGTGATTTGACGAGCGGGCATCGCAGGGAAAGTCCTTTCAGCTTAGGTCGCGGTGGCGGACCTGAACATTTTTGAGGGATTGTTGCAGGACCTGACCCAGACGCTCGGTCAGGTAAACCGAACGATGGTGCCCGCCGGTGCAGCCAATGGCAATCGTGACGTATGAGCGGTTACTGGCCGCGAAGCGCGGCAGCCACTTGTTGAGGTAGGCGAAGATGTCCTGGAACATCTCTTCGACATCAGGCTGTGCGGCCAGGTAGTCAACAACCGGCTGATCCAGGCCCGACTGCTCGCGCAGCTCTGGCTTCCAGTAAGGGTTGGGCAGGCAGCGCACGTCGAACACAAGGTCGGCATCAATAGGCATGCCACGCTTGAAACCAAAAGACTCGATCAAGAACGCCGTGCCCGGTTCAGGCTTGTTCAGCAGCCGCAGCTTGAGCGTGTCGCGAAGCTGGTACAGGTTCAGATGGGTTGTGTTGATCTTGAGATCGGCCAGATCGATGATCGGCCCCAGCAAGGTGGTTTCATCCCGGATGGCTTCGGCGAGCGAGCGATGGGCATTGCTCAGCGGATGGCGGCGGCGGGTTTCCGAGAAGCGTTTGAACAGGGTCGATTCGTCCGCATCCAGATACAGCACATCGCACTGGATATTGCGTGACCGGACTTCTTCAAGCATTTGCGGAAAGCGGGTCAGATGGCTGGGCAGGTTGCGAGCATCAATGGAAACCGCCAGCAGAGGTTCAGCCAGTTCGGTGTTGATCAGCGCGCGTTCGGCAAGTTCGGGAAGCAGCCCGGCTGGAAGGTTGTCAACGCAGTAGAAACCGTTGTCTTCCAATACATCCAGCGCCGTGCTTTTGCCCGAGCCTGAGCGACCGCTAACGATGATCATCCGCATGATTTAATGCCCGTTCTGCTCGTCCAGTACCACTTGATAGAGCGCTTGATTGCTCTGAGCGCTACGCAGACGATCACGTACTTCTTTGCGGTCAAGCATGCTGGCTATCTGGCGCAGCAGTTCAAGGTGCGCATCGGTGGCCGCTTCCGGGACCAGCAGAACGAACAGCAGGTCAACGGGCGCGCCATCGATGGCGTCGAAATCAACAGGAGCCTCCAGATGCAGCAAGGCGCTGATCGGGGAGGCGCAGTTCTTCGTGCGGCAATGTGGAATGGCAATGCCATTACCAAAGCCGGTCGACCCCAGCTTTTCACGGGCGATAAGGCTCTCATAAACAGTTTGTTCATCCAGATCAGGCACTTCTCTGCTGATCAGGCTGGCAATTTGTTCGAGGACTTTTTTCTTGCTGCCGCCCGGCGCGTTCACGAGTGAACGGCCGGGGGTCAGGATATTTTCAATTCGGATCATTTTTTGGGGGTATCAGCGAGCCGTCGCACCTTGAAGGTGGCCGATCTGCTTTTCCTTATGCTTGAGCAGTTGTCTATCCAGCTTGTCGGTCAGAAGATCGATCGCGGCGTACATATCATCATGCTCCGCATTGGCGACGATCTTCCCTCCGGGGATGTGCAGGGTGGCTTCGATTTTCTGTTTCAGCTTCTCGACCTCCATGATGACCTGCACATTGGTTATTTTGTCGAAGTGGCGCTCTAATCGTCCGAGTTTCTCGTTGATGTAGTCGCGTAGCGCGTCGGTCACATCCAGTTGATGTCCACTGATGTTGACTTGCATACCGCTTTCTCCTTATTGCCAGTGCATAAAGAGGCAGGCTTTTGCCTGCCACTGGAACGCTGTGGCTAGCAACCTGGGCTGCGTACGACCTGCATGGGCAAGGTCGTTACAGGGCCTCTCGTCACATCAGTCGCTTACGTTCGCTGGAGGGCGCGATGCCAAGTGATTCGCGGTACTTGGCGACTGTGCGACGGGCTACTTGAATGCCTTGTGCCTCCAGTAAACCAGCGATCTTGCTGTCACTCAACGGCTTTTTCTGATTTTCCGCGGCAACCAGTTTTTTGATGATCGCGCGAATGGCTGTGGACGAACACTCACCGCCTTCGGACGTGCTTACGTGGCTGGAAAAGAAATATTTCAGCTCGTAAATACCGCGCGGGGTATGCATGAATTTTTGCGTGGTCACGCGAGAAATCGTCGATTCGTGCATGCCGACCGCTTCAGCGATGTCATGCAGAACCAGCGGCTTCATCGCCTCGTCGCCATATTCGAGGAAGCCGCGCTGATGCTCGACGATCTGAGTGGCCACTTTCATCAGCGTTTCGTTACGGCTCTGCAGGCTCTTGATGAACCAGCGAGCTTCCTGCAACTGATTGCGCATGAAGGTGTTGTCGGCGCTGGTATCTGCCCGGCGCACGAACCCTGCGTATTGAGGATTGACCCGCAGGCGTGGCACGGACTCCTGATTGAGCTCCACCAGCCAGCGCTCGTTGTCCTTGCGTACGATCACATCGGGAACGACATATTCGGCTTCGGTGGACTCGATTTGCGAGCCTGGACGCGGGTTTAGGCTCTGCACCAGTTCGATAACCTGGCGCAGCTCGTCTTCCTTGAGCTTCATGCGGCGCATCAGCTGCGCGTAGTCACGGCTCCCGAGCAGGTCGATAAAGTCACTGACCAGCTTTTGTGCTTCAGGCAGCCAGCGAGTCTTGGCCGGTAGCTGGCGCAATTGCAGCATCAGGCATTCGCTCAGATTGCGCGCGCCGATGCCAGCCGGTTCAAATTGCTGAATGCGGTGCAGCACGGCTTCGATCTCGTCGAGCTCGATATCAAGCTCGGGATCAAAGGCGTCGAGAATTTCTTCGAGGGTTTCGTCGAGGTAACCCTGATTGTTGATGCAGTCGATGAGGGTCACGGCGATCAGGCGGTCGGTGTCCGACATCGGTGCCAGATTCAATTGCCAGAGCAGGTGGCTTTGCAGGCTTTCACCGGCCGAGGTGCGGGTGGTGAAATCCCACTCGTCGTCATCGTTGCTTGGCAGGCTGCTGGCGCTGGTCTGGTAAACGTCTTCCCAGGCGGTATCGACCGGCAATTCGTTGGGAATGCGCTCGTTCCAGTCGCCTTCCTCAAGGTTGTCCACGGTCGGCGCGGATTCCTGGTAGGTCGGTTCCTGAACGTCAGGGTTGGGCTTTTGCTCGATGTTGTCAGCCAGTGGATCGGCGTTATCGAAATCGTCGCCTTCTTCCTGGCGTTCCAGCATAGGATTGGACTCCAGTGCCTCCTGAATCTCCTGTTGGAGGTCCAGTGTAGACAGTTGGAGTAAGCGGATGGCCTGTTGCAGCTGCGGTGTCATCGTCAGCTGCTGGCCCATTCTCAAGACTAGCGATGGTTTCATGGCTGGGGCTTAACACCTTATTCGCCGGCGCACATGCGCCATCCACTACAGAGCGCCGGGGCGCCAACATAAGCAAATTATATGCCTGAAACCGAAGTGTTTGCCTAGGGTGTGATGGCATTTAATGCTGCATCACCAGAAAATACCCCAGGCCTTGGTCTTCCGGCTGCTCAGGCAGCCCGCAATTACAGGCGGAACTCGTGTCCGAGGTAGACCTCTTTCACCAGCTGGTTTGCGAGGATGGTTTCCGAGTCGCCTTCTGCGATCAATTGCCCGTCATTGACGATATAGGCCGTTTCGCAGATATCCAGAGTTTCACGGACGTTGTGGTCAGTGATCAGCACGCCGATGCCTTTGGCCTTCAGGTGATGAATGATCTGTTTGATGTCGCCAACCGAAATGGGGTCAACACCGGCGAAAGGTTCGTCCAGCAGGATGAACTTCGGCGATGTTGCCAGAGCGCGTGCGATCTCGACGCGACGGCGTTCACCACCGGACAGGCTCATCCCGAGGTTGTCGCGGATGTGCGTGATGTGAAATTCCTGCAGCAGGCTTTCGAGTTCCTTGTTGCGCGCGGCGCGGTCCAGCTCAGGGCGTGTTTCGAGGATCGCCATGATGTTGTCCGAGACCGACAGCTTGCGAAAGATCGAGGCTTCCTGAGGCAGATAGCCGATCCCGGCGCGAGCGCGTCCGTGCATCGGCTGGTGGCTGACGTCCAGGTCGTCGATCAGGACGCGGCCCTGATCGGCCTGTACCAGCCCGACAATCATGTAGAAACATGTGGTCTTGCCGGCACCGTTCGGGCCCAGTAGTCCAACGATCTGACCGCTTTCGATTGAAATGCTCACATCGCGAACCACTTGGCGGCTCTTGTAGCTTTTAGCCAAATGCTGGGCTTTCAGCGTCGCCATTACTGGGCCTTCTGCTGGTCAGTTTTCTTTTTCGGCTGGATCACCATGTCGATGCGAGGACGTGGCGTGGTGACTTTGCTGCCACCGTTGGCGCGCCCGGCACTGACGATCTGCTTGACGGTGTCGTAGACAATTTTCTCGCCTTCGGACGTGTTGCCGTCATTGATGACCTTTGCCTTGTCGATCAGCACAATGCGGTCTTGGGCCGCGTAGTACTGGATAGTGATCGCGTAGGCCTGAACGATTGGCTTGTCCACGGCGGGCTTTTGCTCGTAATAAGCAAGGTTGCCCACTGCGGTAAATACATCGACTTCGCCCTGGGCGTTACGCGTGATGGTCACTGTATTACCGGTGATCTTCATCGAGCCCTGGGTGATGATTACGCTGCCTTTATAAGTGGCAACGCCTTTCTTGTCGTCGAGTTGTGCGTCGTCGGACTGGATGTGGATCGGCTGATCGCGATCAGTCGGCAGGGACCAGGCGCTCGCGCTTCCCAGTGCTGCGCCCAGGCCAAGCAAAAAAGGAAGGGTTTTAACGAGCCTCATACTGTCCTCTTACGTTAGAAAGCAGGTCCATCCTGCCTTCGTTCAAATACGCTTTCATTCCCTTGGCCGTGGTCACACCGCCTGCGCCGTCGATTCTAACGGCTTGCTCGGTCTGCGCATATTGCTTCTGGGGGAATACAGTCATTCGACTGCTGGTGATAATGGTCGTACGGTTTTTCTCGTCGGTTCGTGCTACACGCACCGAATCGATCAACTCAACCTGCTCGCCGCCCGGGGAAACCTCGCCGGTCTTGCTCTGGACGTGCCAGGGGAAGAGGGCACCACGGTACATCTGCAGGTCCGGCGTGGTCAGCATCGTCACGTCGGTGGCTTTGATGTGCTCGACCTTGTCGGCGGTCATTTCGTACTGCAACTTGCCGTCAGGCAGGTACTGCACGCTGCGGGCATTGATCGCGTAGAAGTCGATCGCACTCTCGTCAACCGCAGCACTTGGCTGATCCATGAAGCTTTCGGGGCTGATGTTCCAGTAGCCCACGGCGGCCAGCAATAATGCCAGCACGCCTAGAACAACAAACGTTCGAATTTTTTTACTGAACATAAATGGCTTCTATAAGTAGGCGGCGTGGGCGGCTTCAAGGCTGCCCTGAGCGCTCATGATCAGTTCGCAGAATTCGCGCGCGGCGCCTTCTCCGCCGCGTGCCTGTGTAATGCCGTGAGCGTGTTGCCGTACGAAACTGGCCGCATTGGCAACTGCCATGCCCAGGCCTACACGTCGTATGACCGGCAAGTCTGGCAGATCATCACCCAAATAGGCGACTTGTTCGTAATTGAGGCCCAATTGAGCCAGTAGTTCGTCGAGCACCACCAGTTTGTCTTCACGCCCTTGGTACAGGTGTTCGATGCCCAGATTCTTTGCCCGGCGTTCTACCACGGGCGTCTTGCGCCCACTGATGATAGCCGTCGTTACGCCGGATGCGATCAGCATCTTGATGCCCTGGCCGTCCAGTGTATTGAAGGTCTTGAACTCGCTGCCATCTTCCAGAAAGTACAGGCGGCCATCGGTCAGCACGCCGTCCACGTCGAAAATTGCCAGCTTGATGTTCTTGCCGCGTTGCAGCAGATCCGTGGTCATTTACAGGTCTCCTTTACATGACGCCTGCACGTAGCAGGTCCTGCAAATTGAATGCGCCGACAGGATGGTCGTTTTCATCGACGACAATCAGCGCACCGATCTTGTGATCTTCCATTATTTTCAGCGCTTCGGCTGCGAGCATTTCCGGGCGAGCGGTTTTGCCGTGCACGGTCATCACTTCATCAATGGTGGTCAGGCGGATGTCGATGGGGCGATCCAGGGTGCGGCGCAGGTCGCCGTCCGTGAAGATGCCTGCCAGTCGTCCGTCAGCTTCAAGGATGGCCGTCATGCCAAGGCCTTTACGGGTCATTTCCATCAGCGAGTCGCGCAGCAGTGTGCCGCGCTGGACTTTAGGAAGCTGATCGCCGGTATGCATGACGTGCTCGACCTTGAGCAGCAAGCGCCGACCCAGTGCTCCGCCTGGATGTGAAAAGGCGAAGTCCTCGGCAGTAAAACCGCGGGCTTCCAGCAAAGCGACTGCCAGAGCGTCGCCCATCACCAGTGCTGCTGTGGTTGACGAGGTCGGCGCAAGGTTCAGCGGGCAGGCTTCGTGCACCACATGGGCGTTCAGATTGACGTCGGCAGCCTTGGCCAGCGTCGACTCCGGATTGCCGGTCAGGCCGATCATCTTTATGCCCAGACGCTTGATCAGCGGCAGCAAAGTCACGATCTCTGCCGTGGTGCCCGAGTTGGACAGGGCCAGAATGATGTCTTCGGACGTGATCATGCCCATGTCACCGTGGCTGGCTTCGGCCGGGTGAACAAAAAACGAAGTGGTGCCGGTGCTCGCCAGTGTGGCTGCGATTTTCTTGCCGATATGACCGGACTTGCCCATCCCAACCACGACGACCCGGCCTTTGCTGGCCAGGATCATCTCGCAGGCACGTACGAAATCGGCGTCGATATGGCCCAAGAGGCCTTCAACGGCTTCGATTTCGAGGCGAATAGTGCGCTGTGCTGACTGGATAAGGTCGTTGGTCTGGTTCATGCGTAGAGTGATCAGGCTGCTAAAAGGCGGCGATTATAGCGGTAATGCGCGAATCCCTCACGTCTGATCGTCGCCAGCGGGTTAATTGTCTTGTTCCTGTTACATATGCGCCCTCTGGAGTTGCAGGGCATGTCGCAAATAAGCGTGCGGTTACTCATTGGGCCGGGTTCGCTCTTGGGCGCGCCATACTGCGGTGGTATAGTTCGCGGCTTGTTCGGTCTACCTAGACAGCATGTCGCCCGCCAGAGGCCCGGCAGCTGAGCGTAAGGCTGTATCGCAAGGAGTTTAGATGAGCGCCGATAACGCCTACGCGATCGAGTTGAAGGGCGTGTCCTTCAAGCGCGGTACGCGCAGCATCTTCGAAAATATCGATATTCGCATTCCCCGTGGCAAAGTCACCGGCATCATGGGGCCTTCGGGCAGCGGCAAGACCACTCTACTGCGTCTGATGGGTGCCCAGTTGCGGCCCACAGCAGGCCAGGTGTGGGTCAACGGCCAGAATTTGCCCGAACTGTCGCGTAGCGATCTGTTCGATGCACGCAAGCACATGGGGGTTCTGTTTCAGAGCGGTGCCCTGTTCACGGATCTCGATGTGTTCGAGAACGTGGCGTTCCCGTTGCGTGTCCATACCCAGCTGCCGGAAGAAATGATCCGGGACATCGTGCTGCTTAAATTGCAGGCGGTGGGGTTGCGTGGCGCCCTCGAATTGATGCCTGACGAGCTGTCCGGCGGCATGAAGCGTCGGGTCGCGCTCGCCCGGGCCATTGCCCTCGACCCGCAGATTCTGATGTATGACGAACCGTTCGTGGGGCAGGACCCGATTGCTATGGGTGTTCTGGTCCGCTTGATCAAACTGCTTAATGATGCGCTGGGCATCACCAGTGTCGTGGTGTCCCATGATCTGGACGAGACCGCCAGCATTGCCGATTACCTTTATGTGGTTGGCGATGGGCAGGTACTGGGGCAGGGCACGCCGCAGGAACTGATGAGCTCGGATAACCCGCGCATTCGTCAGTTCATGACCGGCGACCCGGACGGGCCTGTGCCGTTTCACTATCCGGCAGCGGATTATCGCGAAGATCTTTTGGGGAAGCGCTGATGCGCAAGAAGTCATTAATGGAGCGGATTCGCCTGCTGGGGCGAGCCGCAATCGACATTGTCACGGTATTTGGCCGCTCAGGAATCTTCCTGGTCCACGCCTTGTTCGGGCGCGGCGGCATCAGCGGCGGTTTTCAGCTGCTGGTCAAGCAACTGTATTCAGTGGGCGTTATGTCCCTGGCGATCATTGTCGTCTCGGGCATGTTCATCGGCATGGTGTTGTCGCTGCAGGGATTCAGCATTCTCGCCAAATATGGCTCCGAGCAGGCAGTCGGTCAGATGGTCGCATTGACGCTGCTGCGTGAACTTGGTCCCGTCGTCACTGCCTTATTGTTTGCCGGTCGCGCAGGTTCTGCCTTGACCGCTGAAATCGGCAACATGAAATCCACCGAGCAGTTGTCCAGCCTGGAGATGATTGGTGTCGACCCGCTCAAGTACATCGTTGCGCCGCGGCTCTGGGCCGGGTTCATCTCGCTGCCGTTGCTGGCGATGATCTTCAGCGTCGTCGGCATCTGGGGAGGTTCCTGGGTGGCCATTGACTGGTTGGGCGTCTATGAAGGCTCCTTCTGGTCGAACATGCAAAACAGTGTTTCTTTTAGCGGCGATGTGATCAATGGCGTTATCAAGAGCGTCGTATTTGCCTTTGTTGTGACCTGGATCGCCGTGTTCCAGGGTTACGATTGCGAGCCCACTTCAGAGGGGATCAGTCGCGCCACGACCAAAACAGTCGTATATGCCTCGCTGGCCGTACTGGGCCTGGACTTTATTCTGACCGCCTTGATGTTTGGAGATTTCTGATGCAAAACCGCACCATCGAAACCGGTGTCGGCCTGTTCCTGCTGGCCGGGATTTTGGCTCTGCTCCTGCTTGCCCTGCGCGTCAGCGGTCTGAGCGCCAGTGCCACCACCGACAGCTATAAACTTTATGCAAATTTCGACAATATCGCCGGTTTGACTGTCAGAGCTAAGGTCAGCATGGCGGGCGTCACGATTGGCAAGGTCACGGCGATCGATCTGGATCGCGATACCTTCACTGGTCGGGTAACGATGGAAGTGCAGAAAAAGGTGGATAACCTGCCTATTGATTCCACTGCATCGATCCTGACGGCCGGTTTGCTGGGTGAGAAATATGTGGGTATCAGCGTCGGTGGCGACGACGGGTTGCTCAAGGATGGCAGCACCATCCATGACACGCAGTCGTCCCTGGTGCTGGAAGACCTGATCGGAAAATTCCTGCTCAATACCGTGAGTAAAGACGCTAAATGAGGAGCTTTTACATGATCTCTATCGTGCGCCGTGGTCTGCTGGTGTTGCTGGCATTGTTACCGATGCTTGGCAATGCTGCCGCCACACCGTCCGCTCATGATCTGGTGGATCGCACCACCAAGGAATTGCTGAGCGATCTGGCAGCGAACAAAGAACAATACAAGAGCAATCCAAGCGCCTTTTATGACGCTTTGAATCGCATTGTCGGGCCTGTTGTCGATGCTGACGGCATTTCCAAAAGCATCATGACCGTCAAGTATTCGCGCAACGCTTCGCCGGCCCAGATGCAGCGCTTCCAGGAAAACTTCAAGCGCAGCCTGATGCAGTTCTACGGCAACGCACTTCTGGAATACAACAATCAGGGCATCACTGTTTCCCCGGAAAAATCCGAAGGGGCTGATCGCACCAGCGTTGACATGCAGGTCAAGGGCAACAATGGCGCTGTTTATCCAGTCTCCTACACCCTGGTCAAACTGGGCGGTGAATGGAAGGTGCGTAACGTGATCATCAACGGCATCAATATAGGCAAGCTGTTCCGTGACCAGTTCGCGGACTCCATGCAGCGCAACGGCAACGATCTGGATAACACCATCAACAATTGGGCTGGCGAAGTAGCCAAGGCGAAAGAAGTGACCGCCGAAGCTGCTGAAAAGGCTGCCCAATGAGTGAGGCTGCCGTTCGCCTTGGTGCGCCAGGTGAGTTGCAGCTGACGGGCGTGCTGGATTACAGCACCGGTCCGGCCCTGCGCAAGCAGGGTGCCGGGCTGATCAACTCAAGCGAGTTGTCGAGCGTCGTGCTCGATTGCTCCGGGGTTGAAAAGTCCAGCAGCGTAGGTCTGGCCCTGTTGCTGGCATTCATGCGTGATGCGCGTGATGCTGGTAAATCCGTAAGCGTTCGCGCCATGCCTGATGACATGCGCAAGATCGCCCAGGTATCTGAGCTGACCGAGCTGTTTAGCGAACATTAATGATTCACAATGAAAGCCCCCCGTCCGGGTCCTGCTATGCGGGGTTCGCTTTGAGTGGGCTTTTTTGTATGATGGCCGACCCGCGCGCGTCGGGCGCCAATCGAGGTTAAGCATGCACGCCGTAGAAGTTAAGAGCTTCCTTGAAGGAAAGCTGCCCGAGATTCAGGTCGAAGTTGAAGGCGAAGGCTGCAACTTCCAACTGAACGTGATCAACGATGAGATGGCTAGCCTGAGCCCCGTCAAGCGTCAGCAGCAAATCTATGCGCATTTGAACCCCTGGATCGCCGATGGCAGCATCCACGCGGTCACTATGAAATTTTTCAGCCGCGCTGCATGGGCCGAGCGCACCTGAGCCAATTGGCGTCGAGATTCTAATGGATAAACTGATTATTACTGGCGGCGTTCGTCTTGATGGCGAAATCCGCATTTCCGGGGCAAAGAACTCTGCCCTGCCGATTCTTGCCGCTACGTTGCTGGCCGATGGGCCGGTGACCGTGCAGAACCTGCCGCACCTGCACGACATCACCACCATGATCGAGCTGTTCGGTCGCATGGGCATCGAGCCTGTGATCGACGAAAAGCTCAGCGTTGAAATCGACGCCCGCACCATCAAGACCCTGATCGCGCCGTATGAGCTGGTTAAAACCATGCGTGCTTCGATTCTGGTACTCGGCCCGATGGTTGCCCGCTTCGGTGAAGCTGAAGTTGCCCTGCCTGGCGGTTGCGCCATTGGTTCGCGTCCGGTTGACCTGCACATCCGTGGGCTTGAAGCCATGGGCGCGGTCATCGACGTGGAAGGCGGCTACATCAAGGCCAAGGCGCCGGAAGGCGGCTTGCACGGTGCCAACTTCTTCTTCGATACCGTCAGCGTGACTGGTACCGAGAACATCATGATGGCCGCGAGCCTGGCCAACGGTCGCAGCGTTCTGCAGAACGCCGCCCGCGAGCCTGAAGTGGTCGATCTGGCCAACTTCCTGATCGCCATGGGTGCCAAGATTCACGGCGCCGGTACTGACACCATTACCATCGATGGCGTCAAGCGTCTGGGTTCGGCGACTTATAAAGTCATGCCCGACCGTATCGAGACCGGCACCTATCTGGTTGCAGCTGCTGCCACTGGCGGCCGCGTCAAGGTCAAGGACACCGATCCAACCATCCTTGAAGCGGTATTGCTCAAGCTTCAGGAAGCAGGGGCTGAAGTCACCAGCGGTGTGGACTGGATCGAGCTGAACATGCACGGCAAGCGGCCTAAAGCCGTCAATGTGCGCACGGCTCCGTATCCGGCGTTCCCGACTGACATGCAGGCGCAGTTCATCTCGCTCAACGCTATTGCCGAAGGCACTGGCGCAGTCATCGAAACCATCTTCGAAAACCGCTTCATGCACGTTTACGAGATGCATCGTATGGGCGCGCAGATTCAGGTCGAAGGCAATACTGCAATCGTCACCGGTACCCAGGTCCTCAAAGGTGCGCCAGTCATGGCAACCGACCTGCGCGCCTCCGCCAGCCTGGTTATTTCCGCGCTGGTTGCCCAGGGTGACACCCTGATCGATCGCATCTACCACATAGATCGTGGCTACGAGTGCATCGAAGAGAAACTGCAGATGCTGGGCGCCAAGATCCGTCGCGTTCCGGGCTAGTAGTCTGTGATTTGCTGCCCGAGCCCAATCTGGCGTCGGGCAGCACATGATTCGTTTCACCTTGTGCCGCCTTGATTGGGCATGAGGATTTGTTCGACGCCGCTTGCGTGCGAACAAAAGCTTCCTGATAAGGACTGACGTTTCCCATGTTGACCATCGCATTGTCCAAGGGCCGCATCCTCGACGACACCCTGCCGCTTCTTGCTGAAGCAGGCATTGTGCCTACCGAGAATCCGGACAAGAGCCGCAAGCTGATTATCCCCACGACTCAGGCCGACGTGCGCCTGCTGATCGTGCGTGCCACCGACGTTCCGACGTATGTCGAACATGGCGCCGCTGACCTGGGTGTTGCCGGTAAAGATGTGCTGATGGAATACACCGGCCAGGGCCTGTACGAGCCACTGGATCTGCAGATTGCCAAGTGCCGCCTGATGACCGCCGGTGCCATTGGTGCCGTCGAGCCTAAAGGCCGCCTGCGCGTGGCGACCAAGTTCGTCAATGTCGCCAAGCGCTACTATGCCGAGCAAGGCCGTCAGGTCGACATCATCAAGCTGTATGGCTCCATGGAGCTTGCTCCGCTGATTGGCCTGGCTGACAAGATCATCGACGTTGTCGACACCGGCAACACGTTGCGCGCCAATGGCCTGGAGCCTCAGGAGCTGATCGCCACCATCAGCTCGCGTCTGGTGGTGAACAAGGCTTCCATGAAGATGCAGCACGCCCGTATCCAGTCGCTCATCGACACCCTGCGCAATGCAGTGGAGTCCCGACACCGCGGCTGACTTACCTGCGCGGCCTTGAGTCGCGCCCGTCTATCCGCCTCATAGCCAGAATTCTCAGGTGCCCAAGCGGATCGACTGCTAGTTTAGGGCGCCTGAGTTTTTGCCATTCCTATGAGGCTCTCGCTATGACCGCACCGACTGCAATTCGCCGACTCAACGCTGCTGACCCGGATTTCGCACATCATCTGGATCATCTGCTGAGCTGGGAAAGCGTGTCCGATGATTCGGTCAACGAGCGCGTACTCGACATCATCAAGGCTGTGCGCGAGCGTGGCGATGCGGCACTGGTCGAGTTCACTCAGCGCTTTGACGGTTTGCAGGTCGCTTCCATGGCTGACCTGATTCTGCCCCGCGCCCGTCTTGAACTGGCCCTGACCCGCATCACCCCGGAACAGCGCACGGCGCTGGAAAAGGCCGCTGATCGTGTGCGCATGTACCACGAAAAGCAGAAACAGGATTCCTGGACCTACACCGAAGCCGACGGCACCGTGCTGGGCCAGAAGGTCACGCCGCTGGATCGCGCAGGCCTGTACGTTCCGGGCGGCAAGGCGTCGTATCCGTCTTCTGTATTGATGAACGCCATCCCGGCGAAAGTCGCCGGTGTCACTGAAGTGGTGATGGTGGTGCCTACGCCCCGTGGCGAGCTGAACGAACTGGTACTGGCCGCGGCCTGTATTGCCGGTGTCGACCGGGTGTTCACCATCGGTGGCGCGCAGGCTGTTGCTGCGCTGGCTTACGGGACTGAAAGCGTGCCCCGGGTCGACAAGGTTGTGGGCCCTGGCAACATCTATGTCGCCACCGCCAAGCGCCATGTGTTTGGGCAAGTAGGCATCGACATGATCGCCGGTCCATCAGAGATTCTGGTGGTGTGCGATGGCCAGACCGATCCGGACTGGATCGCCATGGACCTGTTCTCCCAGGCCGAGCATGACGAAGACGCCCAGGCCATTCTGGTCAGCCCCGATGCCGAGTTCCTCGACAAGGTGGCCGCCAGCATCGCCAGGTTGATGCCGACCATGGAGCGCGCGGAGATTATCGACAAGTCGATCAATGGCCGTGGCGCCCTGATCAAGGTCGCTGACATGCAGCAAGCCATCGAAGTCGCCAACCGCATCGCTCCGGAGCACCTGGAGTTGTCGGTTGCCGATCCTGAAACCTGGCTGCCGCAGATCCGCCACGCCGGTGCGATCTTCATGGGTCGCCACACCAGCGAAGCGCTGGGCGACTATTGCGCAGGTCCCAACCACGTTCTGCCGACTTCCGGCACAGCGCGCTTTTCCTCGCCGCTGGGTGTTTATGATTTCCAGAAGCGTTCGTCGATCATCTACTGCTCGGAGCAGGGTGCATCGGAACTGGGTAAAACGGCATCGGTACTGGCTCGTGGCGAATCACTGACTGCGCACGCACGCAGCGCCGAGTACCGCATCATTGATAGCGAAGGGCAGGGGAAGTAAACATGAGCAAATTCTGGAGTCCTTTCGTCAATGGTCTGGTGCCGTACGTGCCGGGCGAGCAGCCCAAGCTGACCAAACTGACCAAGCTCAATACCAATGAAAACCCTTACGGCCCGTCGCCCAAGGCCCTGGCTGCCATGCGCGCCGAGCTGACCGATGACCTGCGCCTTTATCCGGACCCGAACGGCGACCTGCTCAAGCAGGCGGTCGCTGACTATTACGACGTGAAGCCCAATCAGGTCTTCCTGGGTAACGGCTCCGACGAGGTTCTGGCACACGCTTTCAATGCGTTCTTCCAGCACGGCAAACCGCTGCTGTTCCCGGATATCAGCTACAGCTTCTATCCGGTGTATTGCGGGCTGTACGACATTGAGTTCGACGCGATCCCTCTGGACGAGCAGTTCCAGATTCGTGTTGAGGACTATGCAAAGCCGAACGGCGGGATCATTTTCCCCAACCCGAACGCACCGACCGGTTGTGTTGTGGGTCTGGAGGCTGTTGAGGCGATGCTCAAGGCCAGCCCTGATTCGGTTGTGATTGTCGACGAAGCCTACATCGACTTCGGTGGCGAGACCGCGATCGGTCTGGTGAACCGCTATCCCAACCTGCTGGTGACTCAGACACTGTCCAAGTCCCGCTCGCTGGCCGGTCTGCGTGTTGGCCTGGCGGTGGGTCACCCGGATCTGGTCGAGGCGCTGGAGCGGGTCAAGAACAGCTTCAACTCCTATCCGCTGGACCGCCTGGCGATTGTCGGCGCGGCGGCTGCTTTTGAGGATCGTGAGCACTTTGACTTCACCCGCAAGGCCGTGATCGCCAGCCGTGAAGCCCTGACGAGCGAATTGCAGGCCAAGGGTTTTGAGGTGCTGCCATCAGCGGCCAACTTCATCTTCGCCCGCCACCCGCAACACGATGCAGCAGGCATCGCCGCGAAGCTGCGTGAGCAAGGCGTGATCGTGCGGCACTTCAAGCAAGAACGAATCGCCCAGTTCCTGCGCATCAGCATCGGCACGCCAGAGCAGAATCAGGCGCTGCTGGATGGGTTGGCGGGGTGGTAATGCAGTTCCTGTAGGAGCCAACTTGTTGGCGAGGCGTTTTGCCTGACACACCGATGTTCGCAGCCTTCGGCAGCTCCTACAGGTTGCCTGTTATCTCAGATACGCAGCGATCCTGTAGGAGCTGCCGAAGGCTGCGAAGAGCAATCTGTCAGACAAACCGCTATCGCTGCCTCGCGGTGCTCGTGAGCTCCTACAGGATTGATGCTGTTACTGCTCTTCAACCGGTGTCGCTGCAGGCGCTGGTGGTGGACGCAGGCCGACTTCGGCGCTGAGCTTCATTTCCTTGCCGTTGCGCATGACCTGAATGGCGATCTTGTCAGTCGGTCGGGCGCGGGCCACCTGGTTCATCGAGCGGCGGCCGTCACCGGCGGGTTCGCCATTGATGCTCAGAATCACATCGCCCAGCTGCAAACCGGCTTTCTGCGCCGGCCCATCGCGGAAAATCCCTGCTACGACGATGCCCGGACGATCCTTCAAACCGAAGGACTCAGCCAGCTCCTGGGTCAGCGGCTGTACTTCAATACCCAGCCAGCCACGAATCACCTGACCGTGTTCGATGATCGACTTCATGACATCCATCGCCAGCTTGGTGGGAATCGCAAAGCCGATGCCCTGTGAGCCACCAGACTTGGAGAAAATCGCCGTGTTGATCCCGGTCAGATTGCCGTTGGCGTCCACCAGTGCGCCACCGGAGTTACCCGGGTTGATCGCCGCATCGGTCTGGATGAAATCTTCGTAAGTGTTCAGGCCCAGCTGATTACGGCCGGTGGCGCTGATAATGCCCATGGTCACGGTCTGGCCGACGCCGAACGGGTTGCCGATTGCCAGTGCGACATCGCCGATGCGGATGCTGTCGGAGCGGCCGATGGTGATGGATGGAATGTTCTTGAGGTCGATCTTCAGGACCGCGAGGTCGGTTTCCGGGTCGCTGCCGATCACACGGGCGATGGTTTCGCGGCCGTCCTTGAGGGCGACGACGATCTGATCTGCGCCGGTGGTCACGTGGTTATTGGTGAGGATGTAGCCTTCCGGGCTCATCAGCACGCCCGAACCAAGGCTGGACTCCATGCGCTTCTGCTTAGGCAGGTTGTCGCCAAAGAAGCGCCGGAACTGGGGATCTTCAAACAGCGGACGCGCGGTCTTGTTGACCATTTTGGTGGTGTACAGGTTAACCACTGCGGGGGCAGCCATGCTGACCGCGTCCGCGTAGGACACCGGGCCCTGCTGGACGCTGGTGGTCTGTGGCGCCTGTTGCAGATTGACGTCCAGACTTGGCAGGCCAACCAGCGCCGGGAAGCGTTGGATAACCAGAAGAGCGATGAGCACACCGGCCAGCAATGGCCAACCGAAAAACCGCAGTGCCTTGAGCATTGAACGAATCCTGAAAGTAAATCCGGCGCTGCGGCCGGTTGCCCATCTGCGCCATAATGGGCGGCATTATACGAGCACTTGAGGTCGTGTCTTGTAAATTAAGAACTTCCTAACGGATGGTCATTCAAAGACACACCCAAGCCACTCAAAACCACCGATCAAGGAGTCTTTTATGGCTGTTGCGCTCAGCACTCTGGTAGAAGAAGCCGATCGTTATCTGGGCAGTTCACGCATTCAGGATTACTGCCCTAACGGCCTGCAGGTCGAGGGTCGGCCGCAGGTCATGCGCATCGTCAGCGGCGTGACCGCCAGCCAGGCTTTGCTGGATGCTGCGGTCGAGGCGCAGGCCGATCTGATTCTGGTGCACCACGGTTACTTCTGGAAAGGCGAGAATCCGTGCGTCACCGGCATGAAGCAGCGGCGCCTGAAAACCCTGCTCAAGCACGACATCAGTCTGTTGGCCTATCACCTGCCTCTGGATGTACACCCTGAAGTCGGCAATAACGTGCAGTTGGCTCGTCAGTTGGACATCACGGTCGAAGGTCCGCTTGATCCGGATAATGCTCGGGTCGTTGGTCTGGTCGGGTCCCTCAACGAGCCGCTGATGCCTCGTGATTTCGCCCGTCGTGTCCAGGAGGCGCTGGGGCGCGAGCCTTTGCTGATCGAAGGCAGCGAGATGATTCGTCGCGTGGGCTGGTGCACCGGTGGTGGTCAGGGCTACATCGATCAGGCTGTGTTGGCCGGGGTCGATCTGTTTATCAGCGGCGAGGCCTCTGAGCAGACGGTTCACAGCGCCCGGGAAAACGGCATCAGCTTTATCGCTGCCGGCCATCACGCGACTGAGCGTTATGGCGTGCAGGCCCTGGGCGACTATCTGGCCCGGCGGTTTGCCCTTGAACACTTGTTCATCGATTGTCCGAACCCGGTCTGAGCACCCAAACGAGGGGGTATATCCATAGAACGTTTCGTTCTATCTGGCCTCCTGAATAGAAGAAGGCGCTGTGCTAGAGTGCCGCCTCGAACACGGCCCGCTGGCCGTCCCGGGCGTTGTCCGGTCTAAAAACGAACGCAACCCGTGAGTAACCATGGTCGATAAACTGACGCATCTGAAACAGCTGGAGGCGGAAAGCATCCACATCATCCGCGAGGTCGCCGCCGAGTTTGATAACCCGGTGATGCTGTACTCCGTCGGTAAAGACTCCGCCGTCATGCTCCATCTGGCGCGCAAGGCGTTCTTCCCGGGCAAGCTGCCGTTCCCGGTGATGCATGTCGATACCCGCTGGAAATTCCAGGAAATGTACAAATTCCGCGACCAGATGGTCGAGGATCTGGGCCTGGACCTGATCGTCCACGTCAACCCCGATGGCGTCGCGCAGGGTATCAACCCGCTGACCCACGGCAGCGCCAAGCACACTGACATCATGAAAACCGAGGGCCTGAAGCAGGCGCTCGACAAGCACGGCTTCGATGCTGCTTTCGGTGGCGCACGCCGTGACGAAGAGAAATCCCGCGCCAAAGAGCGCGTGTATTCCTTCCGCGACACCAAGCACCGCTGGGACCCGAAGAACCAGCGTCCAGAGCTCTGGAATGTCTACAACGGCAACGTCAACAAAGGCGAGTCGATCCGCGTGTTCCCGCTGTCCAACTGGACCGAGCTGGACATCTGGCAGTACATCTACCTGGAAAGCATCCCGATTGTTCCGCTGTACTTCGCCGCTGAGCGCGAAGTCATCGAGATGAACGGCACCTGGATCATGATCGACGACGACCGTCTGCGTAATCATCTGTCCGATGAAGACAAGAAGCGCATCGTCAAGAAGAAGGTCCGCTTCCGCACACTTGGCGACTACCCGTTGACGGGCGCAGTCGAGTCCGAGGCCATCACCCTCACCGACATCATTCAGGAAATGCTGCTGACGCGAACTTCCGAACGCCAGGGCCGAGTCATCGATCACGATGGCGCAGGTTCGATGGAAGAAAAGAAACGTCAGGGGTATTTCTAAAGAGCAGCTACAAGCTTCAAGCGGCAAGCTGCAAGCGAATCAAAAGCAGGCGATCGAAATGGATTTCGAGAAACTCTTGGTTTGGCAAAGAGCCAAGGCTTTGGCGGTCAACCTTTATAAGGAAATGGCATCCTGTCCCGATCTGGCTTTCAGGAGTCAGATTACGCGCTCAGGGCTGTCGGTACCGAGCAATATTGCGGAAGGTATGGAGCGTTTCACTGCAAAGGAAAAATGCCGCTTTTTGTGGATTGCGAAGGCATCCTGCGGCGAGCTGAGAACTCAGCTCATTATTGGCAGTGAAATTGGTTACATCGCTGAGCCACTTGCAGCAGCCTGGATTATCGAAACCCGTGAGCTTTCAAAAATGCTTTGCGGGCTGATCAATAAAATTTCTGACTAGCTGTACGCTGACAAGCTTGCCGCTTGAAGCTTACAGCTCGGAGCTCGAATGAAATGAGTCACGCATCTGATTTGATCAGCGAGGACATCCTCGCCTATCTGGGCCAGCACGAACGCAAGGAAATGCTGCGCTTTCTTACCTGTGGCAACGTCGATGACGGCAAGAGCACGCTGATCGGGCGTCTGCTGCACGACTCCAAGATGATCTACGAAGATCACCTGGAAGCCATCACCCGCGATTCGAAGAAATCCGGCACCACGGGCGACGATGTCGACCTGGCGTTGCTGGTTGACGGTCTGCAGGCTGAGCGTGAGCAGGGCATCACCATTGATGTTGCCTACCGCTATTTCTCCACGGCCAAGCGCAAGTTCATCATTGCCGATACGCCAGGCCATGAGCAGTACACCCGCAACATGGCCACCGGCGCTTCGACCTGTGATCTGGCCATTATTCTGGTGGACGCCCGTTACGGCGTGCAGACCCAGACCCGCCGCCATAGCTACATCGCGTCGCTGCTGGGCATCAAGCACATCGTGGTCGCCATCAACAAGATGGACCTCAATGGCTTCGACGAAAGTGTCTTCGAGTCGATCAAGTCCGATTACCTGAAGTTCGCCGAAGGTATCTCCTTCAAACCGACCACCATGGCCTTTGTGCCGATGTCGGCGCTCAAAGGCGACAACGTGGTGAACAAGAGCGAGCGTTCGCCTTGGTACACCGGCCAGTCGTTGATGGAAATCCTCGAAACCGTCGAGATCGCCAACGACCGCAACTACACCGACATGCGTTTCCCGGTGCAGTACGTGAACCGTCCGAACCTGAATTTCCGTGGGTTTGCGGGCACCCTGGCCAGCGGCATCGTCCACAAAGGCGATGAAATCGTCGTGCTGCCTTCGGGCAAGAGCAGCCGCGTGAAATCCATCGTCACCTTTGAAGGTGAGCTGGAGAACGCAGGGCCCGGTCAGGCTGTGACGCTGACCATGGAAGACGAAATCGATATCTCCCGTGGCGACTTGTTGGTACATGCCGACAACGTGCCACAGGTCACTGATGCCTTCGACGCCATGTTGGTGTGGATGGCTGAAGAGCCGATGCTGCCGGGCAAGAAATACGACATCAAGCGCGCCACCAGTTATGTGCCGGGTTCGATTGCCAGCATTACCCATCGGGTTGATGTGAACACTTTGGCTGAAGGGCCTGCCAGCTCCCTTGGCCTCAACGAGATTGGTCGCGTCAAGATCAGCCTTGATTCGGCCATCGCGCTGGACGGTTACGACAGCAACCGCACCACCGGTTCGTTCATCGTCATCGATCGTTTGACCAACGGCACCGTCGCGGCGGGCATGATTATCGCCAAACCGGTCGGTGGAGCGGGCGCCAATCACCATGGTGAACTGGCCCACGTCGCCACTGAAGAGCGCGCACAGCGTTTCGGCCAGCAACCGGCTACCGTGTTGTTCAGCGGCCTGTCTGGCGCGGGCAAGAGCACACTGGCGTATGCGGTCGAGCGCAAGCTGTTCGACATGGGCCGTGCGGTGTATGTGCTGGATGGTCAGAACCTGCGTCACGACCTGAACAAAGGTCTGCCACAGGATCGCGCTGGACGCACTGAAAACTGGCGTCGTGCTGCTCACGTGGCGCGTCAGTTCAATCAGGCGGGTCTGATCACCCTGGCAGCCTTTGTTGCGCCGGATGCTGAAGGCCGCGAGCAAGCCAAGTCGTTGATTGGCGCTGATCGCCTGCTGACCGTTTACGTTCAAGCTTCGCCTGCCGCTTGCCGTGCTCGTGACCCGCAAGGTCTGTACGCAGCTGACGGCGACAACATCCCGGGCGAGTCCTTCCCGTACGATGTACCGCTCAACGCCGACCTGGTCATCGACACTCAGTCGCTGAACCTGGAAGAAAGCGTCAAGCAAGTGCTGGAACTGCTACGCAGCCGCGGCGCGATCTAAGCTTCGTCCGCTGCAAACAAAAACCCGCCAGAGATGGCGGGTTTTTTGTTGGCAGGGAACATCCAGTGGGACCGGCTTTAGCCGGGAAGGCATTGGTTCTGTAGACGCGTATCCGGTGGATGTACTGGCCTCTTCCCGGCTAAAGCCGGTCCCACAGGAGCATGGTTTCTCCTGTGGGAGCGGTGCTTGCCCGCGATAAGGCTGGATGCGTCATCAAGTCACCTGCGGGCATAAATCGAACCCGTAGGACCGGCTTTAGCCGGGAGGGCGTCGGTACAAGCGGCACAACTTTTTCGTCATGAATATTGCCCTCCCGGCTAAAGCCAGTCCTACGGGGTGGGCGTAATCCTGGTAGACACAAAAAAGCCCGCCATTCTCAAGGAGTGGCGGGCTTGTTCGCGGCCAGTCGCTTACGGCTTTTTCAAACCGTAGTGCTCGTCGAGCATGCCTGGAGCGTTGGGGGTCTTGGGTGCGTAGTCTTTCGGCGCTTCGGTGCTGCGAGGTGGTGTCAGGCGATCACGCTGAATCTGGTTGGCCTCCGGATGCAGCGCCGCCAGCAGGCGTTGACGAGTCTGTTCGTCGGTCGCCAGACGGTTGGCGCCTTCGGCGAGGTGTTCCTGTACGTCCTGGTAGCTCTGAGAGAGCTTCTGGACCAGATTAGCCGTGCTGTTGAAGTGAGTGACCACCTCGTTCTGATAGGTATCAAAACGCTCCTGAACGTCATCCAGCTGGCGCTGTGTTCCGTTGGGGGCAGCGTTGGGCAGCAGGCGCGCCACCGCAAATCCGATGACGACACCGACAACCAGTGCAATGGTCGGCAACAACCAAACTAAGAGCGAGAGTTCCACGAGTCCTTCCTCTATAAACGGCTTTGCTTTACGTTAACGGCTCGAACCTGCTCTGTATACCGCGACACGCTCACGGATACGCTAATGGCAGACAATCAGCTAGACGAGTCGACCCATTGCGAGGTCACGGAGTTCATTCTTGCTCATGCGCGAAACCCCTGTATTGATCGATGGCCCGGTGGGTCAACTTGAAGCGCTTTACCTGGATCTGCCCGATGCGACGGGCCTGGCCTTGATCTGCCATCCCAATCCGATCCAGGGCGGCACCATGCTCAACAAGGTCGTCTCGACCTTGCAACGCACGGCTCGCGACGCAGGCCTGATTACATTGCGTTTCAATTATCGTGGTGTCGGCGCCAGTGACGGCACGTCCGAAGCCGGGGCGGGGGAAATCGAAGACGGCCAGGCGGTTGCTCGCTGGTTTCTGGAAAAACACCCTGATCTGCCCCTGACCCTGTTCGGTTTTTCCTTTGGCGGTTTCGTCGCCGCCAGCCTCGCCGGTCGTCTGGAAGCCACAGGGCAGAACCTCAGCCACTTGTTCATGGTCGCGCCTGCGGTCATGCGCCTGAATGAGCAAAACCCGCTGCCGCAGAACTGCCCGCTGACAGTGATCCAGCCGGAAACCGACGAAGTGGTCGATCCGCAACTGGTCTACGACTGGTCCGCCGCATTGCCACGCCCACACGAGCTGCTGAAAGTGGCAGAATGCGGACACTTTTTTCACGGCAAGCTGACCGATCTGAAGGATCTGGTCATGCCGCGCCTTTCGAATTGATCACAGCACCATAAGCGACCCGCCATGACCACTCGTATCCTGACCGGTATCACTACCACCGGCACGCCACACCTTGGCAACTACGCGGGCGCTATTCGCCCGGCCATCGTTGCCAGCCGCCAGAGCGATGCTGATTCGTTCTACTTCCTGGCCGATTACCACGCCCTGATCAAATGCGATGACCCGCTGCGCATTCAGCGCTCGCGTCTGGAAATCGCTGCGACCTGGCTGGCTGCCGGCCTGGACGTGGATCGCGTGACCTTCTATCGCCAGTCCGACATCCCGGAAATCACCGAGCTGACCTGGTTGCTGACCTGTGTGGCCGCCAAAGGCCTGCTGAACCGCGCCCATGCCTACAAGGCGTCGGTGGACAAGAACGTCGAGACCGGCGAAGACCCGGACGCGGGCGTGACCATGGGCTTGTACAGCTATCCGGTGCTGATGGCTGCCGACATCCTGATGTTCAACGCGCACAAGGTTCCGGTTGGTCGCGATCAAATCCAGCACGTGGAAATGGCGCGTGATATAGGCCAGCGCTTCAACCACCTGTTCGGTCAGGGCAAAGAATTTTTCGTCATGCCTGAAGCCTTGATCGAGGAAAGCGTTGCGACGCTGCCAGGTTTGGACGGGCGCAAGATGTCGAAAAGCTACGACAACACCATCCCGCTGTTCAGCAGCAGCAAAGACATGAAAGACGCGATCTCGCGCATCGTCACCGACTCCAAAGCGCCGGGCGAAGCCAAGGATCCAGACAACTCGCACCTGTTCACCTTGTATTCGGCTTTTGCCACTCCTGAGCAGAACGCCGAGTTCCGTTCCGAGTTGCTGCAAGGTCTGGGTTGGGGCGAGGCGAAGAATCGTCTGTTCACCCTACTGGACAAAGAGCTGGGCGAGGCGCGTGAGAGCTATCACCGTTTCATCGAGCGCCCGGCCGATCTGGAAGACATCCTGCTCGCAGGCGCCGAGAAGGCCCGCAAAGTCGCCACGCCGTTTTTGGGCGAACTGCGCGAAGCGGTCGGCCTGCGGTCATTCCGCAGCAGCGTGCAAGTAGCCGAAACCGGCAAGAAGAAAGCCGTCAAGGGCGCACGTTTTGTCAGCTTCCGCGAAGACGACGGTAGTTTCCGTTTCCGTCTCTTGGCGGCCGATGGCGAGCAGCTCTTGTTGTCGCGCAATTTTGCCGATGGCAAGGCGGCAGGCGCCGTCAGCAAGCAGCTGCAGCAGGGCGGCGAGCTGGATATTCGCAGCGAAGCCGGCAGCTTCACCCTCTGGCTTGATGGCCAATGCGTGGCAGACAGCCCGGCATTTGCCGATTCGTCTACCCGTGATGCGGCCATCGAAAGCCTCAAGTCGGCCCTCACGCCTCAACAGGACTAATTGCCAACCCGGCGGGCCGTCGCTACAGTGACGACCCGTTTTTGTTGCCTTGCTAGCGAATATGACCCCTCTAGAACGATACCAAGCTGATCTGAAACGCCCTGACTTCTTCCACGACGCGGCGCAGGAGACTGCTGTGCGTCATTTGCAGCGTCTGTATGACGATCTGGTCGCTGCCAGCCAGAGCAAACCGGGCATGTTCGGCAAGCTGTTCGGCAAGAAGGAGCAGGCGCCGGTCAAGGGCTTGTACTTCTGGGGTGGGGTAGGTCGGGGCAAGACGTACCTGGTTGATACCTTCTTCGAAGCTCTGCCGTTCGAGCGCAAGGTTCGTACTCACTTCCACCGCTTCATGAAGCGCGTGCACGAAGAGATGCGGACCCTCAAGGGCGAGAAAAACCCGCTGACCATCATCGCCAAGCGCTTTTCCGATGAAGCGCGAGTGATCTGTTTCGACGAGTTCTTCGTCTCGGACATCACCGACGCGATGATCCTTGGCACCCTGATGGAAGAGCTGTTCAAGAACGGCGTGACCCTGGTCGCGACGTCGAACATCGTTCCTGATGGCTTGTACAAGGATGGTTTGCAGCGTGCGCGCTTCCTGCCGGCCATCGCTCTGATCAAGCAGAACACCGACATCGTCAATGTCGACAGTGGTGTGGATTATCGGCTGCGTCACCTTGAGCAGGCCGAGCTGTTCCACTTCCCGCTGGACGAAGCAGCTCAGGAAAGCCTGCGCAAGAGCTTCAAGGCGCTGACGCCGGACTGCGCGCAGACCGTCGAAAACGACGTGCTGATGATCGAAAACCGGGAAATTCGTGCCCTGCGCACCTGTGATGACGTGGCCTGGTTCGACTTCCGCGAACTGTGTGACGGCCCGCGTAGCCAGAACGATTACATCGAACTGGGCAAGATCTACCACGCTGTGCTGCTCAGTGGCGTCGAGCAAATGAGCGTCACCACCGACGACATCGCCCGCCGCTTCATCAACATGGTCGACGAATTCTACGACCGCAACGTCAAGCTGATCATCTCGGCGGAAGTCGAGCTGAAAGACCTGTACACCGGCGGGCGTTTGAACTTCGAATTCCAGCGGACCTTGAGCCGATTGCTGGAAATGCAGTCCCACGAGTTCCTGTCGCGCGCGCACAAACCCTAGCGGTCATTGGTCTGTAGGAGTGAGCTTGCTCGCGATAGCGTTATGTCGGTATGTGAATGTGCAACTGACACACCGCTATCGCGAGCAAGCTCACTCCTACAGGTGATACCCGTTAAGCTGCCTGCTGAAACTGCTGCCGATACTGATTCGGCGACAACTCCGTATGCTGACGAAACAGCCTCGCGAAGAAGCTGGCGTCGTCGTAGCCCACTTCGTAGCTGATGGTCTTGATGCTCTTGCGCGTACCGGACAGCAAGCCCTTGGCCGTCTCGATGCGTAGTCTTTGCAGGTAGTGCAGCGGTTTGTCGCCGGTGGCCGCCTGAAAGCGGCGCATGAAGTTGCGAATACTCATGCCATGCTCGCGCGCCACGTCCTCGAAGCGAAACTTGTCGGCAAAGTGCTCTTCCAGCCAGTGCTGAATCTGCAGAATCACCACATCCTGATGCAGCTTCTGCCCGCCGAAGCCCATGCGGCCGGGTGAATAGTTGCGCTGCACTTCGTAAAGAATGTCCCGCGCGACGGTCTGTGCAACGTTGGCACCGCAGAAGCGTTCGATCAGATAGATGTAAAGGTCGCAGGCCGATGTGGTGCCGCCCGCGCAGTAAAGATTGTCTGCGTCTGTCAGGTGTTTCTCCTGATTGAGCAGAATCTTCGGAAAGCGCTCACTGAACTCGCTGAAATATCGCCAGTAGGTTGTCGCTTCCTTGCCGTCCAGCAGGCCTGATTCGGCCAGCCAGAAAACCCCGCTGGCTTCGCCGCAAAGCACGGCACCCTTGGCGTGTTGCTCGCGCAGCCAGGGGATCACTTGTGGATAGCGTTCGCGCACATTGTCAAAGTCGTCCCAGAACGCCGGAATCACGATCACATCGCTCTGGCCGAGCGCGCCGTCAACCGGCAAAACCACTTCGCTGAAACTGGTCACGGGCTTGCCGTCCGGGCTGACCAGTCGGGTTTCGAATGCGGGTTTTCTGCCCTGGCCCAGCTGTTTGCTGTAGCGCAGGCTGGCGATATGGAAAAAGTCCTTGGCTTGCATCAACGTGGAGGCGAACACCCCGTCTATGGCCAGGATACTGACGCGCCGCAAGGGCGTGGAGGCTTGGGTCGGCATATTCTGTTGGTCTTTTATTTTTATACGAAAAGGGGAAAGCGGCCATGCAGCGGCTGGATCGTCTTATTTTTTGTCGGATGTGTCCAGTGTCCTCGCACACCTGAGGGGCATAGGCTTTGGTCAGTCCCGACCTTAACCCAGTCAAGAGGTGACAGATGATTCCCAGAACCCTTTTCAGCCTGGAACATGAGCTGTTCCGCGACAGCGTGCGCAAGTTCCTTGAGCGCGAGGCCGCGCCTTTTCATGGGCAGTGGGAAAAGCAGGGCCATATCGATCGTCAGCTTTGGAGCAAGGCGGGGGAGCAGGGGCTGTTGTGCTCGCATCTGCCTGAAGCGTACGGCGGCATGGCGGTGGACTTCCTCTACAGCGCCATTGTGATCGAAGAAATCAGTCGTCTTGGTCTGACCGGAATTGGCTTTTCCCTGCACTCGGACATCGTCGCGCCGTACATCCTGCATTACGGCAGCGAAGCCCTGAAGCAGAAATACCTGCCACAACTGATCTCCGGCGAGCGCGTTACGGCCATCGCCATGACTGAGCCCGGGGCAGGCTCGGACCTGCAAGGCGTGAAGACCACCGCTGTGCTGGATGGCGACGAGTACGTGATCAATGGCTCCAAGACCTTCATCACCAATGGCTATCTGGCGGATCTGGTGATTGTGGTCGCGAAGACCGACCCGAAAGCGGGGGCTAAAGGCACCAGCCTGTTCCTGGTCGAAGCTGGCACGCCGGGCTTCGACAAGGGCAAGCGTCTGGAAAAGGTCGGCATGAAGGCTCAGGACACCTCGGAGTTGTTCTTTCAGGACGTGAGGGTGCCCAAGGGCAATCTACTGGGGCAGGCGGGCATGGGTTTCGCCTATTTGATGCAGGAGTTGCCTCAAGAGCGCCTGACAGTGGCTATCGCAGCGCTCTCCGCTGCTGAAGCTGCGTTGCAATGGACGCTGGATTACACCCGCGAGCGCAAGGCGTTTGGTCAGGCGATTGCGGATTTTCAGAATACCCGGTTCAAGCTTGCGGAAATGGCCACCGAGATTCAGATCGGCCGGGTCTTCATTGATCGCTGCCTGGAGCTGCATCTACAGGGCAAACTGGATGTGCCTACCGCTGCCATGGCCAAGTACTGGGCCACAGACCTGCAATGCAAGGTGCTCGACGAGTGCGTGCAGCTGCATGGTGGCTACGGCTTCATGTGGGAATACCCCGTCGCCCGGGCATGGGCCGATGCGCGAGTGCAGCGTATTTACGCAGGGACCAATGAAATCATGAAAGAGATCATTGCCCGGAGTTTGTAGGCAGTGCTGGGAGCGGCCTTGTGGGACCGGCTTTAGCCGGGAAGACGGTATTTGAAATGGCCTTGATGCATCGGCTGTACCGACCTCTTCCCGGCTGAAGCCGGTCCCACAAAATCTAGAGGGCCATGTTAAGGCGCAGGATTCGGATGATCCTTGTGGATCGCCTCGATACCGGCCAAGACCTCGTCAGACAATTTCAGCTCAAAGCTGGCGATGTTGCTGTCCAGCTGTTCCAGCGTCGTTGCACCAATAATGTTGCTGGTCACGAACGGTTGGCGAGTGACGAAGGCCAGGGCCATTTGTGCCGGGTCCAGACCATGTTCGCGGGCCAGGGCAACATAACGCGCGCAGGCAGCCTCCGATTGCGGATTGAAGTAGCGCGTGAAGCGGCTGTACAGGCTCAGACGACCTTTGGCTGGACGCGCGCCGTTTTCGTACTTGCCGGACAGCATGCCAAATGCCAGTGGCGAATAAGCCAGCAGCCCGCATTGCTCGCGAATGGCCACTTCAGCCAGGCCGATTTCAAAGCTGCGGTTGAGCAGGTTGTACGGGTTCTGGATGGATGCCGCACGTGGCAAGCCGCGGCTTTCGGCCAGTTGCAGAAACTTCATGGTGCCCCACGGCGTTTCGTTGGACAGGCCGATGTGGCGAATCTTGCCCGCCTTGACCTGCTCATTCAGTGCGTCGAGGGTTTCTTCCAGTGGCGTGAAGTCTTCGTCGGTGTGGGTGTAACCCAGTTTGCCGAAGAAGTTGGTGCTGCGTTCCGGCCAGTGCAGCTGATAAAGGTCGAGGTAGTCGGTCTGCAGGCGCTCCAGGCTGGCGTCCAGTGCGGCGACGATGTGCTCGCGGTTGTGTTTCAGGCTGCCGCCACGGATGTGTTCGATGGCATTGCCGGGGCCGGCGATCTTGCTGGCCAGGATCCAGTCGGCGCGGTCGCCCTGTTTCTTGAACCAGTTGCCGATGACTTTTTCAGTGCTGGCGTAAGTTTCCGGCTTCGGCGGGACTGGATACATCTCGGCGGTATCGAGGAAATTGATCCCGGCGGATTTGGCACGTTCGATCTGGGCAAAGCCTTCAGCTTCGCTGTTTTGCTCACCCCAGGTCATGGTGCCAAGGCAGATGGCACTGACTTTCAGGTCGGTTCTGCCGAGTTGGCGGTAATCCATTTGCGTCTCCTTTATTGGGAGAGCCATAAAAGCAGGTTGAAATTTATTTCGCAATCCGCATAATCCGCCGGCTCTTTGCGATGGAAGTGATGCTCCATCTGCCGAGAAACATCTTGCCGTATGACAGATGCGCCGACCCGAGCCCTCGGCAGCGTCTTTATGCCGGCTGCCTTTGACATACTGCTTGTCAAAGTACGATCTATTAAGTAAGATCCGCCGTCTCAATTTATCAGGGCGGCCCCTGAGGCTAAATAATGAAAACTTATACTGCTAAACCGGAAACAGTTCAGCGCGAGTGGTTCGTAGTCGATGCTGCTGGTCAGACCCTCGGTCGTCTGGCTACAGAAATCGCTAGCCGTCTGCGTGGCAAACACAAGCCGGAATACACTCCGCACGTTGACACCGGTGACTACATCGTTGTTATCAACGCTGAGCAAATCCGCGTTACCGGTGCTAAAACCACCGACAAAATCTACTACTCTCACTCCGGTTTTCCGGGCGGGATCAAGTCGATCAACTTTGAAAAGCTGATCGCCAAAGCTCCTGAGCGCGTGCTCGAGACCGCGGTTAAAGGCATGCTGCCTAAGAACCCGCTGGGTCGCGACATGTATCGTAAGCTGAAAGTCTATGCGGGCACTGCACACCCTCATACTGCTCAGCAGCCCCAAGAACTGAAGTTTTAACGGAATAGTTCATTATGTCGGCTACTCAAAATTACGGCACCGGCCGTCGCAAAACCGCAACTGCTCGCGTTTTCCTGCGTCCAGGTACCGGTAACATCTCCATCAACAACCGTTCGCTGGACAATTTCTTCGGCCGCGAAACTGCCCGCATGGTAGTTCGTCAGCCGCTGGAACTGACTGAGACTGTCGAGAAGTTCGACATCTACGTCACCGTCATCGGCGGTGGTGTAAGTGGTCAAGCTGGTGCAATCCGCCACGGTATCACTCGCGCTCTGATGCAGTACGACGAAACCCTGCGTGGCGCTCTGCGCAAAGCTGGCTTCGTTACTCGCGACGCTCGTGAAGTTGAACGTAAGAAAGTCGGTCTGCGTAAAGCGCGTAAGCGTCCGCAGTACTCGAAGCGTTAATTCGCTCTTCGTTCAAAAAGAACGCCCAGCCTCCTCACGGAGCTGGGCGTTTTTTTGTGGGCGTCTATTATACATGTGACAACGTGACTCATTCCGCGCAAGCCCCGGATTACAAGGCTTGTGGCTTTTCGGCTAAAGTAATTCCCTTGTACTTTGAAGGGTTTCTATTTACCATTCGGCAAAATTTAGACACCTAAATTTTTATTTAACTAGACGCCTGATTAAACAGGCCACATAGCTGATGGGAGAGGACGGAATGAGCAATGACGGCGTGAATGCAGGCCGGCGTCGCTTCCTCGTGGCGGCCACATCTGTGGTTGGCGCAGCAGGAGCGGTGGGGGCTGCGGTCCCGTTCGTGGGGTCATGGTTTCCCAGTGCCAAGGCGAAAGCTGCGGGCGCACCAGTGAAGGTGAATATCAGCAAGATCGAAGCAGGGCAGCAGATGATCGCCGAGTGGCGCGGCCAGCCAGTTTTCATTGTTCGTCGTACCGAAGAAATCCTGGGCAATCTTGGGAAAATCACGGGCCAGTTGTCCGACCCTGAATCCAAAAACTCGGTCCAGCCCACTTACGTTGACCCCGTTGTCCGCTCGATCAAGCCGGAAATCCTGCTGCTGATCGGCATCTGCACCCACTTGGGGTGTTCCCCGACTTTCCGTCCTGAAGTAGCTCCCGCCGACCTGGGGAAAGATTGGGTGGGCGGTTATTTCTGTCCGTGTCACGGCTCTCACTACGACCTCGCTGGCCGAGTCTACAAGTCGCAACCTGCGCCTTTGAATCTGCCAGTGCCGCCGCATTCCTATGAGTCGGACAATATCATTGTCATTGGCGTCGATCAGGAGAGCGCGTAATGAGCAAGTTCATGGATTGGGTAGATGCCCGTTTTCCCGCCACCAAAATGTGGGAAGACCATCTCAGCAAGTATTACGCGCCAAAAAACTTCAATTTCTTCTACTTCTTCGGTTCTCTGGCCCTGCTGGTGCTGGTCAATCAGATCCTGACCGGCGTCTGGCTGACGATGAGCTACACGCCATCGGCTGAAGAGGCATTCGCTTCTGTTGAATACATCATGCGCGACGTCGAATACGGCTCGATTCTGCGTCTGCTGCACTCCACCGGCGCGTCGGCATTCTTTATCGTCGTGTATCTGCACATGTTCCGTGGCCTGCTTTACGGCTCATATCAAAAGCCGCGCGAGCTGGTGTGGATCTTCGGCATGCTGATTTACCTGGCGCTGATGGCTGAAGCCTTCATGGGTTATCTGCTGCCATGGGGCCAGATGTCCTATTGGGGGGCGCAGGTGATCATCTCGCTGTTTGGCGCGATTCCATTCATCGGTGACGATCTGACCCAATGGATTCGCGGCGATTATCTGATCTCAGGGATTACCCTCAACCGCTTCTTTGCGCTGCACGTGGTTGCGCTGCCCATCGTGGTTCTGGGGCTGGTCGTGCTGCACATTCTGGCGCTGCATGAGGTGGGTTCGAACAACCCCGATGGCGTCGATATCAAGAAGCACAAGGACGAAAACGGCATCCCTCTGGATGGCATTCCGTTCCATCCGTACTACACCGTTAAAGACATTGTCGGCGTCGTGGTGTTCCTCTTCGTGTTCTGCTCGATTGTGTTCTTCTTCCCGGAAATGGGTGGCTACTTCCTCGAAAAACCCAACTTCGAGGTGGCAAACGCGTTCAAGACGCCTGAGCATATTGCCCCGGTCTGGTACTTCACGCCGTTCTACGCAATTCTTCGCGCCATCCCTGACAAGCTGATGGGTGTCATGGCCATGGGGGCCGCGATTGCCGTGTTGTTTGTGTTGCCCTGGCTCGACCGCAGCCCGGTCAAATCCATGCGCTACAAGGGTTGGCTGAGCAAAATCTGGCTACTGGTGTTCTGTGTGTCTTTCGTGATCCTCGGCGTGTTGGGCGTTCTGGCTCCCACCCCTGGGCGCACGTTGCTGTCGCAGGTCTGTACGTTCCTGTACTTCGCCTACTTCATTCTGATGCCGTTCTATACCCGGCTCGAAAAGACCAAACCGGTTCCAGAAAGGGTGACTGGCTGATGAAAAAGCTATTTGCGGTATTGATTCTTGCTGCTCTGCCAATGCTGTCATTTGCCGCCGAACACGGTGGTCCTGAGTTGGAAAGCGTCGACATCGATGTGTCTGACAAGGCTGCCATGCAGGACGGTGCGCGGACCTTCGCCAACTATTGCATGGGTTGTCACAGCGCCAAGTTCCAGCGTTACGAGCGTGTGGCCGACGATCTGGGTATTCCCCACGAGTTGATGCTCGACAAGCTGGTGTTTACCGGGGCCAAGATCGGCGATCACATGAATATCGGCATGCAGTCCAACGATGCCAAGGCCTGGTTCGGTGCTGCGCCGCCCGACCTGACGCTGGTTGCTCGGGTGCGCGGTACTGACTGGCTGTATGGCTACCTTCGTTCGTTCTACGAAGACCCGGCCCGGCCGTGGGGCGTGAACAACAAAGTGTTCCCCAATGTCGGCATGCCTAACGTGCTGGTGGGCCTGCAAGGTCGACAGGTCGTAGGCTGCAAACAAGTTCAGGTGGTCGACAATGGCAAGAAGCAGTTCGACCCGCTGACCGGTGCGCCGTTGACCCATGAAGCCTGTGATCAACTGACCATCGTGCCGAAAACCGGCAGCTTGAACGAGGAGCAGTTCGACGAGAAGGTCAAGAATCTGGTGACTTTCCTGGCCTACTCAGCGAATCCGGTGAAGCTTCAGCATCAACGTATAGGCACCTATGTGCTGCTTTACCTGGCTTTCTTCTTCGTCTTCGCCTATCTGCTCAAGCGCGAATACTGGAAGGATGTCCACTGATTCTGTAACGCCAAGGCAACACATCGCGCCTTCGGGCGCCTTCCGAGGCAATAAACGCAGGGCAAATGTCGTTGTGACGGCAAGATTGCAGAATTTACATCGCGTAAATGAGCTATCTTGTCGCCCGCAATGATCACTGCCTCAATGCGGTCGTTGCGGGAGGCGTCCGAGGGCGCTTTCGTTTTTCTGTTTCCCATAAATTCAACAAGCGAGGAGGACCGCCATGGGCGTGACCAACCGGTTGGCCTGTTACTCCGACCCCGCCGACCACTATTCCCATCGCGTACGCATTGTGCTCGCCGAGAAAGGTGTCAGCGCCGAAATCATCGATGTTGTGTCGGGTACTCACCCGGCGAAATTGATCGAGGTAAATCCCTACGGCAGCGTGCCTACCCTGGTCGATCGTGACCTGGCGTTGTACGAGTCGACGGTGGTGATGGAATATCTGGATGAGCGTTATCCGCATCCACCTTTGCTGCCGGTCTATCCGGTGGCGCGTGCCAACAGCCGCCTGCTGATCCATCGGATCCAGCGTGACTGGTGTGCACTTGTGGATCTGATTCTGGATCCGCGCAGCAAGGAAAGCGCCCGGGTTCCGGCGCGCAAAGAGCTGCGAGAAAGTCTGACCGGCGTTTCGCCACTGTTCGCCGAGAAAGCTTTTTTCCTCAGTGACGAGCAAAGCTTGGTCGATTGCTGTCTATTGCCCATACTCTGGCGCTTGCCCGTGCTGGGTATCGAATTGCCGCGGCCTGCCAAGCCGTTGCTTGATTATATGGAGCGCCAATTTGCGCGTGAGGCATTTCAGGCAAGTCTGTCTGCTGCCGAACGTGACATGCGCTAAGGCCTAAGGAGCCGTTGATGAACTCCAGTCGCCCTTATCTGATTCGTGCTCTCTATGAGTGGATCGTCGATAACGATTGCACCCCGCATATGCTGGTCAATGCGGAATATCCATCAGTGCAGGTCCCGCAAGGGTTTGCCAACGATGGACAAATTGTCCTGAACATTTCTCCGTCTGCTGTTCGCCATCTGCACATGGATAACGACGCCGTCAGCTTTGAAGGTCGCTTCGGCGGCGTTCCGCATACCCTGTACGTGCCTGTGGGCGCGATTCTGGGCATTTATGCCCGGGAGAATGGTCAGGGTATGGTTTTCGATCTGGAGCCTCCGTTCGAAGACGATGAAAGCATCGAGCAGGATGACGAAACTCCACCTGATGACGAGCCACCTCGCCCAACCGGCCGGCCAAGTCTGAAAGTAGTGAAGTAATCCAGCCAAAGAAAAAGGCGACCCTTGGGTCGCCTTTTTCTTGCGTGGCTTTTGTTACAAGCGGCTGTGATCAGTCGATGTACTCGAACAGCTTCACGATTTTTTGCACGCCGGAGACACCCTGCACCAGGTTGGTGGCGCGAGTGGCTTCCTGTTGTGTCACCAGACCCAGTAGATAAACGATGCCGTTTTCGGTCACGACTTTAATGCGTGAGCCGGGGATGGCGCTGTCGGTGAGCATCTGGCTTTTGATCTTGGTGGTCAGCCAGGCGTCGTTATTGCGAGCCAGTAGAGACGAGGGTGCGATCACTTGCAGTTCGTTGTTGACCTTCTTCACCCGTTGTACAGCGCTGGCTTCCTTTTCTGCCAGCGCTTTGAGGTCGGCGCGAGGCGTCTGGCCAGCGAGCAGCACAATGCCGTTATAGCTGGTGACGACAATGTGGGAGTTGTCATCCAGGTCCGGACTGGCTTTGGCAATGTTCACTGCCGCTTTGGTTTCGATCAGCGAGTCATCGATCTTGCTGCCGAAGGTGCGCGTGCCTCGATCATCGTCGATCGGGTTGTCGCGGGTGGCTGTCAGGACCGAACTGCATCCGCTGATGCTCAGACACAGCGTCAGGGCCAGCAGGCTTAGGCGATTAGGGGTCATTCTTCACTCCCGAACAGTTGGCTGTCGATCAGATCGCACAAGCAATGGATCGCCAGCAGGTGGACTTCTTGAATTCGTGCGGTCACTTTTGCCGGTACGCGGATTTCCACATCTTCCGGTAAAAGAAGCGAGGCCATGTCGCCGCCGTCGCGTCCCGTCAATGCTACGACAATCATTTCGCGATCATGTGCGGCCTGGATCGCTTGAATTATGTTCGCCGAATTGCCGCTGGTGGAAATCGCCAGCAGCACATCACCCGGCTGGCCCAGGGCGCGGATCTGTTTGGAGAAGATTTCGTTGTAGCTGTAATCGTTGGCAATCGAGGTGATCGTCGAGCTGTCGGTGGTCAGTGCAATGGCCGGCAGGCTAGGGCGCTCACGCTCGAAACGATTGAGCAGTTCGGAGGAAAAGTGCTGCGCATCGCCGGCCGAACCGCCATTGCCGCAAGAAAGCATTTTGCCCTCGTTGAGCAGCGCATTGACCATCACCTGGCTGGCTTGCTCGATGTAGGGCGCAAGCACTTCCATTGACTGCTGCTTGGCGTCGATGCTGGCCTGGAAAAGCTGGCGGATTCGGGATTGCATGTCCATCTGGGTGACCTTAGTTAGAGCGTATCGCGGCTATTCGGGCGGATTCAGAAGTGTCCTGAAGGCTTCCCGGCACACATCTGTGCAGCCCGCAAAGCAAGGAGCGAAAATCGGTGTTGGGTGTGGTGTGTTGCATAAGGCTTGAACTTTGCCTGTGTCTCGGCAGGGATCAGCATTCGAAAGCATGCTTGATCCAGCTCAGGGGAGAGCCGCTTTTGGCATTGCCCTCTACCGCTACGACGTCAAACCGGCACGCTGCATCGGCCCATCGAGTCTCTTTCTGGAGGAACAATTGCGCCGCGAGAATGAGCTTTTCCTGTTTGCGAAAATCAACGCTTTCCAGCGCTCCACCCCAGGCGGAATGTCGCCGGTAGCGAACTTCGACGAATACTACTGTATCTCCGTCGAGCATGACCAGATCAAGCTCACCGCGTTTGCATAACCAGTTTTGTGCAATCAGCTGCAATCCATGCTGCTGCAAATGCCGCAGGGCGTAGGCCTCAGCCTCGCGCCCTGCGTTCAGGCGGGTATTGCCCTGCATTTACGGCGCGGTGTCCGGCAGGCGCTGGATCTTGCCATCGACGAATTGGGCCCATGGCAATTGACGTTCTACGCGACGGGTCGGGCTCATGCTGAGGCTACCGGACAGGCCGTCAACGCGGCTTTCAGGCAGGGTTTTAAGCTGGCTCAGACGCGGTGCCAGACGATAGGCGTCCACACCCATGGCGTACAGGCGACCCAGAGGTCCTGCCGCTGCTGGCCATTGAGTGATCACTTGCTGACGCAGTGGGTCAGTGGAACTCAACAACCACGGCGTATCACAGAACAGGACGCCATTAAGGTCCATGTACTGCGCATGGTCGTTGCTGTTGGTGAACAAGTGCGAAGTGGCATACACCGGCACATCACCGGCGTACTGGAAAACCATGGTCGGCTTGATCTGCTGAGCTTGCTGCGGCGTTGCGGCGAGGAACATGAAGTCGATGTCCTGACGACGCGTCGGCTGGGCAGCGACTTGTGTGCCTACTGTGCTCTGCAGGCGTTGCGCGCGGCCTTCGCTGTTGCGCAGTTGGAACAGGTCTGCCACTTGTTGGGCCAGTGCAACCGGTTGATCAACGTGCTCAGCGGCGATCAGCTTGCCGCCTTTGGCCTGCCAGCTCTGACGGAAGGCTTCAAGAACGCGGTCACCCCATTCGCCTTTCGGCACCATGGCAACGGCGCTGCGCTTGCCATCAGCCCAGGCACGGCGTGCTACTTCGCGGGCTTCGTCTTCGGCGGCAAGGCCAAACTGAAACAGTTGCTGCGGGCCTTCGGTGCTGGCGTCGCTGTAGTTCAACGCCAGAGTAGTGATAGGCAGTTGAGGGCGGCTATTGAGTTGTTTGACCAGTGGCTTTTCCAGCGGACCAACCACCAGTTGCACGCCAGCGGCCTGTGCCTGACGGTAGAACTCGTCCATGGAAGTCAGGCGCGAGCTGTCGAATACCTGAATCGCAGGCGGGTTCTGCCCGGCTTGCTGAGCCTGATAGTGAGCGGCCATGAAGCCTTCACGCAGTGCTTTGGCGACAGCTGCCAGCGGACCTTCCTGGGGCAGCAGCAACGCGATTTTAGTCAGTGGCTCGCTGGTCAGAGCGCGCAGTTGAGCCAGCTTCTCAGGGAGCTGGATGGCTGCCGGATGTTTCGGGTGTGCTGCTTTCCAGGTGTCGATGGCGGCTTGTTGTTGCTCAAGGGTGCCAGCACCTTTGATGGTGCGCGCCAAATCCAGCCAGCCACCGAAGTCGTCAGTGGTTGTGCTTTGTAGCTGTTCAGGTGGCAGCGCGGCAACCATCGTCCAGATCGCATCGTTGTTGGCGGCCAGTTCGGCACCTTGCAACAGTGGGCCGACGAATACCCGCTCGCGAATGGCCGGAAGAATCTGGCCGTCAGCTTCCAGGGCGCGGGCGCGAACGGTCTGGGTGCGCACCTGTTGCTCTACGGAAAGCTCGCCCAGACGTTGCAGGCTCGGGTGGTTCAGTGCAGTCAGCGCAGCTTTGGGCTGATTGCGACCCATCGCCAGCTCGGCATCCAGGGTGACCGCAAATACTTGTTGGCCAGGCTTGAGCAAGTCTACCTGTACCTGCGCAAGGATCTGCGCGGCGCGACCAGGATTGTTCTGCCGATTGGCCAGGTCAGCGGCGCTCAGGCGAAGCAGTGCTGCCTGATCTGGCGTCTTGGCGGTCGCGGCCTGATCAAGCAGTTGCTCGATGCTGGCGTCGGGGGTACGAGGGAGTTCGCCAAGGCTGGACGAAGGCGAGCTGGCGCAAGCGGCCAATAGGGCAGCGAGGCAGAGGGCAGAGAACAGCCGCAGGCAAGCGATCATGTATAGGGTCCTGATACTCGAGCAAATTAGCGGGGAATTGTACCCAAGCGCTGGCATGGGTGCGACGTCGACGGCATTTAAAGCCATTTAAAGCAGTGATATAGATCGCAGCATAGGCAAACAAGCGTCATTGCGGCTGTTTTCAATGTGCTGCTGGAGTGAGTCAGTCATGACTTTCCCTTCCTTTTTCGGTCTTCCGTGAGTGTGCGGGTCATTCGTTGCAGTCGTAGTCTGTACAATGCAAACCCATCACCCCTGTAGGGTAACAAACCATGAGGTCTGCGCTTTGACTGCTCCAGTTGCTTTGAATTCCGCCGCGGGCTCGCTTTATGTAGTAGCCACACCTATCGGCAATCTGGATGACATGAGCGTGCGGGCGTTGAAAGTGTTGCGTGAGGTTGCGCTGATTGCTGCCGAGGATACCCGTCACTCCATGCGATTGATGCAGCATTTCGGCATATCCACGCCATTGGCGGCCTGTCATGAGCATAACGAGCGCGACGAAGGCAGCCGTTTTATTACCCGGTTATTGGCTGGCGATAGCGTTGCGCTGATTTCGGATGCGGGTACGCCGTTGATTTCCGACCCCGGTTATCACCTGGTTCGGCAGGCTCGGGCTGCCGGGATTGCCGTGGTGCCGGTGCCGGGCGCCTGTGCATTGATCGCCGCCTTGTCGGCAGCGGGTTTGCCGTCTGACCGGTTTATCTTCGAAGGCTTTCTGCCTGCCAAGGCCGTTGGGCGTCGGGCGCGGCTCGAATTGCTCAAGGAAGAGCCGCGTACCCTGATCTTCTACGAGGCTCCGCACCGGATTCTTGAGTGTCTGCAGGATCTGGAGCTGGTGTTCGGTCCTCAGCGCCCGGCGTTGCTCGCCCGCGAGCTGACCAAAACCTTCGAAACCCTCAAAGGCCTGCCGCTGGCCGAGCTGCGCGAATTCGTCGAAAGCGACAGCAATCAGCAGCGTGGTGAATGTGTGGTGTTGGTGGCTGGCTGGACCGAGCCGGAAGATGAAGATGTGATCGGTAGCGAAGCGCGGCGAATTCTGGATTTGCTGCTTGAAGAGATGCCACTCAAGCGTGCCGCGGCCTTGGCAGCTGAAATTACCGGCGTGCGCAAAAACCTGCTGTATCAGGTGGCGCTAGACAAGCAAAAGGGCGAATAAAGCGCTGCGGCGCGGGCCTGCGACGTTTTAAAGCTTGTTCTGCGCGGGTTGTGCCGCTAACCTTGGCGCCGGAGAGTCGATTGGACAGTCGCTGCCTCTTATTGTTCGCAATTAAGGGGGGGAGGAAAGTCCGGGCTCCATAGGGCGGAGTGCCAGGTAACGCCTGGGAGGCGTGAGCCTACGGAAAGTGCCACAGAAAATAACCGCCTAAGCGCTTCGGCGCCGGTAAGGGTGAAAAGGTGCGGTAAGAGCGCACCGCACGTCTGGCAACAGGTCGTGGTCAAGGTAAACCCCACTCGGAGCAAGACCAAATAGGGTTCCAAGGCGTGGCCCGCGCTGGAACCGGGTAGGTTGCTAAAGACGTCCAGTGATGGCCGTCGTAGAGGAATGACTGTCCTCGACAGAACCCGGCTTACAGATCGACTCTCCACCTTTTTTTCTCCCTTCGTTTCATCCGCATTACACCCCCTCGTAATACCAAAAAAATCTTAAACCTCACAAATCACTTTAACTTCGGCGCGCAGCTGTTTGAGCTGTGTCGGAATTATCTGTCAGAACGCTCGCAAAATTCGCGTCAGACGTCGCAAAACACTCGTAAATCTCAGTTATGTAAGGGTTTTCCTTAGGACCGTGCCTTGACGGTGTGGTGGGCGCGTTCCTATAGTGTGCGCAAGTGGCAGAAAGTGGCGTGAAGTGGGTTTTTTTAACGCAAAAAGTTAGAATTCGGAGAAAGCGCCTGTGTTTCGTGGTGCAAACGCTATCAATCTCGATGCAAAGGGCCGTCTCGCTATGCCGAGCCGGTACCGTGACGAGTTGGATTCGCGTAGCGCAGGCCAGTTAATCGTAACAATTGACGCGGTTGATCCTTGTTTATGCCTTTACCCGCTCTCCGAGTGGGAGCTGATCGAGGCCAAATTGCGTGACCTTGCAACATTTCGTGAAGAAAACCGTCGCCTGCAACGTTTGTTGATCGGTAATGCGGTGGACCTCGAGCTTGATGGCAGTGGTCGTTTTCTGGTTCCGCCACGTCTTCGTGAATATGCCAAGTTGGATAAGCGCGTGATGTTGGTAGGCCAGCTCAATAAGTTTCAACTGTGGGACGAGGACGCCTGGAACGCTCTTGCTGATGCGGATCTGGCGGCCATTCAACAACCTGGCGCGATGCCTGATGAATTACGTGACCTGATCCTGTGACTATGACTAGCGGCTTTACCCACATCACCGTACTGCTCGAAGAAGCCGTAGAGGCTCTCGCGGTGCGCACTGATGGCTGCTATATGGATGGCACGTTCGGGCGTGGCGGGCATAGCCGACTCATATTGCAGAAGCTTGGCCCTGATGGCCGATTGCTAGGTTTCGACAAGGATCCCCAAGCAATTGCCACCGGGCAAACGCTAGCGGCCGAAGACGGCCGCTTTGTCATTGTGCAGCGCAGCTTCGCCGAGCTGGGCTCGGAGGCTCAAGCACGCGGGATTGCGGGCAAGGTCAACGGTATTCTGCTGGACCTTGGCGTGTCGTCGCCGCAGCTGGATGATCCGGAGCGCGGCTTCAGTTTCATGAATGACGGCCCGCTGGATATGCGCATGGACCCGAGCCGTGGCGTCAGCGCGGCAGAGTTCATCGCCACTGCTCCGGTTGAAGAAATTGCCCGTGTCTTCAAGGAATACGGCGAAGAGCGTTTTTCCAAGCGTATGGCGGCTGCGGTCGTCGCACGTCGCGAAACCCAGCCTTTCGAGCGCACCGCTGATCTGGCCGAAGTGCTCAAGGTTGCGAACCCGGCATGGGAGAAGGGCAAGAACCCTGCGACCCGTGCTTTCCAGGGCTTGCGCATCCACGTCAACAACGAGTTGGGTGATCTGGAAGCCGGTCTGGAAGCAGCACTTGACGCACTGGAAATCGGTGGCCGTCTGGTAGTGATCAGCTTCCATTCCCTGGAAGACCGCATCGTCAAACTCTTCATGCGCAAACTGGCTAAAGGTGAAGCGGACAACATGCCGCGTGATCTGCCAATCCAGTTCAAGGCGTTCGATCCGAAAATCAAGATTCACGGCAAGGCACAATTCGCCTCCGACGACGAAACCAAAGCCAACCCCCGCTCACGCAGCGCTGTCATGCGCGTAGCGGAGAAGCTCAGGTGAGCCGGCTTTTCCTCAAGCCATTGCCCGGCGGCAGCTTCATTATGCTGTTGCTGTTCGTGGCTGTGCTCGTTTCAGCGATTGGTGTCTCGTACAGCGCTCACTGGAACCGTCAATTGCTCAACTCGCTCTACTCGGAACTGAGTGTGCGGGACAAGGCTCAGGCCGAATGGGGCCGCTTGATTCTTGAGCAGAGCACCTGGACCGCCCACAGCCGTATCGAGCAGTTGGCTTCCGAGCAATTGAAAATGCGCATCCCGAGTGCCGCCGAAGTTCGGATGGTGGCGCCATGATGAAGCTTGAGGGCGCACTGTATCCGTGGCGCTTCCGGGTCGTTGTCGGCTTGCTGATGATTCTTGTGGCTGCCATCTGCTGGCGGATCATCGACCTGCAAGTGGTCGACCACACCTTCCTCAAGGAGCAGGGCGATGCACGCAGCCTGCGACATATTCCTATTCCTGCGCACCGGGGTCTGATCACCGACCGTAACGGCGAGCCGCTGGCCGTCAGTACGCCGGTTACCACGCTGTGGGCGAACCCGAAAGAAATGCAGCTGGACAAGAGCAAGTGGGCTGCACTGGCTACCTCCATCGGGCAAGAGCCGAAGGCCCTCGCCGAGCGGCTGGAAGCGCAATCCGGTAAAGAGTTCATCTATCTGGTTCGCGGCCTGACGCCAGAGCATGGTCAGGCGGTACTGGATCTTAAAGTGCCAGGTGTTTATGGCATCGAAGAATTCCGCCGTTTCTATCCTGCGGGTGACGTGACCGCGCACATGGTTGGCTTTACCGACCTTGACGACCACGGTCGTGAAGGGGTCGAGCTGGCCTATGACGACTGGCTCGCTGGCGTGCCGGGCAGAAGGCAGGTCATCAAGGATCGACGCGGTCGACTGATCAAAGACGTTCAGGTCACCAAAAACGCCAAGGCTGGAAAGACCTTGGCTTTGTCTATTGATCTGCGCCTGCAATATCTGGCAACTCGCGAGCTGCGTAACGCGATCGTCGAGAACGAAGCCAAGGCCGGCAGCATGGTGATCATGGACGTCAAGACCGGCGAAGTGCTGGCGATGGTCAACTCGCCGACCTACAACCCGAACAACCGCCGGACCATGGTGCCTGCCGCCATGCGTAACCGTGCAATCATTGACGTGTTCGAGCCAGGTTCGACCATGAAGCCGATCTCCATGACGGCTGCGCTGGACAGCGGGCGCTGGAAACCTACCGACAAGGTTGAGGTTTATCCCGGCACGCTGCAGATCGGCAAATACACCATTCGCGACGTGACCAAGACCGAAGGCCCGATCCTCGATCTGACCGGTATTCTGATCAACTCCAGTAACGTGGGCATGAGCAAAGTCGCCTTCGATGTAGGCGGCGAGGCGATTTTCCAGGCGATGCAGCGTGTCGGTCTGGGCCAGTACACCGGTCTGGGTTTCCCGGGCGAGCGCGTCGGCAACCTGCCTAACTACCGTGAATGGCGTAAAGCTGAAACCGCGACCCTGTCTTACGGCTACGGCCTGTCGGTAACCGCGTTGCAGCTGGTGCACGCTTATGCAGCCCTGGCCAACAACGGCAAAATCGTGCCGCTGACGATTCTGAAAAGCGACGCGCCGCCGACGGCAGTCCAGGCCATCCCGGAAAAAACCGCCAAGACCCTGCAGACCATGTTGCAGGCGGTGATCGAGGATTCGCGCGGTGTATATCGCGCCCGTGTGCCGTCCTATCACGTCGCTGGCAAGAGCGGTACCGCACGTAAGACGTCGGTGGGCACCAAGGGCTACGCCGAAAACTCCTACCGCTCGCTGTTCGCTGGCTTCGGCCCGATGAGCAACCCGCGCTACGCCATCGTGGTGGTGATCGATGAGCCGAGCAAAGGCGGCTACTACGGCGGTCTGGTTTCTGCGCCTGTTTTCAGCAAAGTGATGTCGGGGACCTTGCGCCTGATGAACGTCACTCCGGATAACCTCGTCGCCACGCCGCCAGAGCAAGTCAATGCGGCGCCGGTCGTAAAAGGAGGGCGTGGTTAATGTCGTCCAGCCTGAACAAGATTTTCGCCCACGCGCCCAGCGATCTGATGATTCGCGAACTGACTCTGGACAGCCGTAACGTTCGGGGCGGCGATCTGTTTCTGGCCGTGCCGGGTGCCAACTTCGATGGCCGCGATCATATCGCCGATGCCTTGAAGCGTGGTGCCGCTGCTGTTGCCTATGAAGTTGAAGGGGCAAAGGTTCTACCGATCACCGACGTGCCACTGATTCCGGTCAAGGGCCTGGCTGCGCAGCTTTCGGACATCGCCGGGCGTTTCTATGGCGATCCAAGCCGTAGCTTGAATCTGGTCGGCGTGACCGGCACCAACGGCAAAACCAGCGTGACCCAACTGGTCGCTCAGGCTTTGGATCTGTTGGGTCAGCATTGCGGCATCGTGGGTACGCTGGGCACCGGTTTCTATGGTGCCTTGCAGAGCGGTCGCCATACCACGCCGGACCCGATTGCCGTGCAGGCGACCATGACCGACCTGAAAAAGGCCGGCGCCCGCGCTGTGGCCATGGAAGTTTCTTCCCACGGTCTGGATCAGGGGCGTGCTACCGCATTGGCGTTCGATGTAGCAGTGCTGACCAATCTGTCCCGCGACCATCTGGATTATCACGGCACGATGCAGGCCTATGGCGAGGCCAAGGCCAAGCTGTTCGCGTGGTCCGATCTGCGTTGCCGGGTGCTCAATATTGATGACGAGTTCGGTCGCACCCTGGCCGCAGAGAAGCGTGAATCACGGCTGATCACCTACAGCCTCGAAGATTCCAGCGCTTACTTGTTCTGCCGCGACGCCAAGTTTGGCGATGACGGTGTGCGCGCCACGCTGGTGACTCCGCAAGGTCAGCACCTGCTGCGCAGCAGTCTGCTGGGGCGTTTCAATCTGAGCAACGTACTGGCTGCCGTTGGCGCCTTGCTGGGTCTGGATTATGCGCTGGACGAAATTCTGAAAGTCCTGCCACAGCTGGAAGGCCCGGTCGGACGCATGCAGCGTCTGGGTGGTGGAGCCAAGCCGCTCGTGGTGGTTGATTACGCCCATACGCCTGACGCGCTGGAAAAAGTGCTCACCGCGTTGCGCCCCCACGCCAAGGGTCGCTTGCTTTGCCTGTTCGGCTGCGGCGGCGATCGTGATCGCGGCAAGCGTCCTTTGATGGCCGAAGTGGTTGAGCGTCTGGCCGATGGCGTGCTGGTGACCGACGACAACCCACGCAGCGAAGTGCCAACGCAGATTTTCGATGACATTCGCCAGGGCTTCAGCGCTGTGCAGAACGTGCGCTTTGTCGAAGGCCGTGGCCAGGCCATTGCCGAAATCATCGCCGGCGCCAGCGCCGACGACGTGATCGTGCTGGCGGGCAAAGGGCATGAGGATTACCAGGAAATCAACGGCCAGCGACAGGATTTCTCCGATTTGGAAGAAGCTGCCAAAGCGCTGGCTGCATGGGAGGTGGCCGATGCTTAAGCCGTTGTCCTTCAGTGAATTGCTAACCGTACTCGACGCACGATTGGTAGGTGCCGATTGCACCTTCGAAGGCGTGAGCATCGACAGCCGTGCCATCGTGCCAGGGCAGTTGTTTGTTGCCCTGACTGGCCCGCGTTTCGACGGTCATGATTATCTGGATCAGGTGGCTGCCAAAGGTGCGGTCGGTGCATTGGTTGAACATGAAGTGCCGGGCTCGACGCTGCCACAACTGGTGGTGCTGGATACCCGCAAGGCGCTCGCCCAATTGGGCGCGATCAATCGCAACGCTTTTGTCGACAAGCCTGTTGCAGCGATCACCGGTTCCAGCGGCAAGACCACCGTCAAGGAAATGCTCGCCAGCATCATGCGCACCCGAGGTGCCGTGCTCGCGACCAAGGGCAACCTGAATAACGAACTGGGCGTGCCACTGACACTCCTTGCGCTGGCGCCGGACTACGCGGCTGCCGTCATAGAGCTGGGCGCTTCCCGAGTGGGCGAAATCGCGTTCACTGTGAGCCTGACCAAACCCCATGTCGCGGTGATCACTAACGCTGGCACCGCGCACGTGGGCGAGTTCGGCGGGCCGGACAAGATCGTCGAAGCCAAGGGCGAAATCCTTGAAGGCCTCGATAACGTCGGCGTTGCTGTACTCAATAAAGAAGACAAAGCATTCCCGATCTGGAAAGCCCGCGCAGGTGATCGTCAGGTGGTGAGCTTCGCCATTGCTGATCAAAGCGCTGATTTCCACGCTCAAAACCTGACACGCGACGCCCGTGGCTGCCCTGGCTTTACGCTTTGCAGCCCTGACGGTTCGGCTGCTGTGCAACTGAACCTGCTCGGCGCCCATAACGTGGGCAATGCCCTGGCTGCCGCCGCTGCGGCCCATGCGCTGGGCGTCACGCTGGATGGCATCGTGTCCGGGCTGAATACCGTTCAGCCAGTCAAAGGCCGCACCGTCGCGCAACTCGCGCTGAACGGTCTGCGTGTGATCGACGACACCTATAACGCCAACCCGACTTCCGTGAACGCCGCCGTAGACATCCTCACCGGTTTTACCGGGCGGACTGTTCTGGTGCTGGGCGATATCGGCGAGTTGGGCGATTGGGCCGAACAAGGTCACCGCGACGTAGGTGCCTACGCCGCTGGCAAAGTGTCTGCGCTGTATGCCGTTGGTCCGCTGATGGCGCATGCCGTCAACGCCTTCGGCGAGCATGCGCGCCATTTTGCAAATCAGACCGACCTGATCGCAGCGCTTGGCGCCGAGCAGGATCCGAACACCACTATTTTGATCAAGGGTTCGCGTAGCGCTGCGATGGAAAACATCGTGGCCGCCCTATGCGGTTCCAGCCTGGAGAAACATTAATGCTGCTGCTGTTGGCCGAATTTCTACAACAGTTCCACAAAGGCTTCGCAGTCTTCCAATACCTGACGCTGCGCGGGATCCTCGGCGTGCTTACGGCACTGTCGCTTTCACTGTGCCTCGGGCCTTGGATGATCCGCGCCTTGCAGATGCGCCAGATTGGTCAGTCCGTGCGTAATGACGGGCCACAGTCGCACCTTTCCAAGTCGGGCACACCGACCATGGGCGGCGCGTTGATTCTGTCCTCAATCGGCATCAGCACCTTGCTCTGGGCTGACTTGAGCAACCGTTATGTCTGGGTTGTCCTGCTGGTGACCTTGCTGTTCGGCGGTATCGGCTGGGTGGATGACTATCGCAAGGTCATCGAAAAGAATTCGAAAGGCCTGCCGAGCCGCTGGAAGTATTTCTGGCAGTCGGTCTTCGGCCTGTGCGCAGCGATCTTCCTTTATGTCACCGCGCCATCGGCAGTTGAGACGACGCTGATCATTCCGATGTTCAAGGACGCCAGTATTGCGCTGGGCATCGGTTTCATCGTGCTGACCTACTTTGTGATCGTCGGCTCCAGCAACGCGGTCAACCTGACCGACGGCCTGGATGGTCTGGCGATTCTGCCCACCGTACTGGTTGGCGGCGCGCTGGGTATCTTCTGCTATCTGTCGGGTAACGTGAAATTCGCTGAATACCTGCTGATTCCGTATGTGCCGGGCGCAGGTGAATTGATTGTGTTCTGCGGTGCCCTGATCGGTGCCGGGCTGGGCTTCCTGTGGTTCAACACCTATCCGGCCCAGGTGTTCATGGGCGACGTTGGCGCGCTGGCACTGGGTGCTGCACTGGGCACCATCGCCGTGATCGTTCGTCAGGAAATCGTCCTGTTCATCATGGGCGGTGTGTTCGTGATGGAAACCCTGTCAGTCGTCATTCAGGTTGCATCCTTTAAGTTGACCGGCCGCCGCGTATTCCGCATGGCGCCGATCCACCACCACTTTGAACTCAAGGGCTGGCCCGAGCCACGCGTGATCGTCCGTTTCTGGATCATCACCGTGATTCTCGTGTTGATCGGCCTTGCCACGCTGAAACTGAGGTAGAACGAGTGTCTCTTATCGCTTCAGACCATTTCCGCATCGTTGTCGGCCTCGGCAAGAGCGGCATGTCCCTGGTTCGCTTCCTGGCGAACCGGGGCGTGTCGTTTGCTGTTGCCGATACGCGGGAAAATCCACCGGAGCTGGCGACCCTGCGTCGCGAGTATCCGCAGGTGGATGTGCGTTGTGGCGAACTGGACGTCGAATTCCTGTGCCGTGCTGACGAGCTTTACGTGAGCCCGGGTCTGGCCCTGGCGACTCCGGCCCTGCAGCAAGCAGCGGCGCGAGGCGTGAAGCTGTCCGGCGATATCGAGTTGTTCGCGCGTTACGCGAAAGCGCCCATCATCGCCATCACCGGCTCGAACGCGAAAAGCACCGTCACCACGCTGGTGGGTGAGATGGCTGCCGCGGCCGGCAAGCGTGTGGCAGTGGGCGGCAATCTCGGCACGCCAGCGCTGGATCTGCTCAACGATGACATCGAGCTTTACGTGATGGAGCTGTCCAGCTTTCAACTGGAAACCACTGATCAGCTGGGCGCCGAAGTGGCGACCGTGCTGAATATCAGCGAAGACCACATGGATCGCTACAGCGGCCTGCCTGCTTATCATCTGGCCAAGCACCGGGTATTCCGTGGCGCGCGTCAGGTGGTGGTCAACCGTCAGGACGTGCTGACCCGTCCGCTGATCGGTGAAGGTCTGCCGTGCTGGACCTTCGGCCTGAACAAACCCGATTTCCATGGCTTCGGTCTGCGCGAAGAGAATGGCGAAAAATACCTCGCCTTCCAGTTCGACAACCTGATGCCCGTCCGCGAACTGAAAATCCGTGGCGCTCACAATCAGTCCAACGCCCTGGCGGCCCTGGCTCTGGGTCATGCGGTCGGTTTGCCGATGGAGTCGATGCTTAATAGCCTGCGTAGTTTTGGCGGTCTGGAGCATCGCTGCCAGTGGTTGCGCGAGCTTGAAGGCGTGAGCTATTACGACGACTCCAAGGCGACCAATGTTGGCGCTGCCCTGGCAGCCATTGGAGGCCTGGGGGCTGATATTCCCGGCAAGCTGGTGTTGATCGCTGGCGGCGATGGCAAAGGTGCTGACTTCAGCGGCCTGCGTGCGCCGGTAGCGGCCCATTGCCGCGCGGTGGTGTTGATCGGCCGTGATGCCGAGTTGATCGCCAAAGCGCTGGGCGACGATGTTGCCCTGATCCGCGTTGCCACCCTTGATGAAGCCGTGCAGCGCTGCGCCGAGATCGCTCAAGCGGGCGATGCGGTGTTGCTGTCTCCTGCCTGTGCCAGTTTCGACATGTTCAAAAACTACGAAGAGCGCGGTCGTCTGTTCGCGCAAGCCGTGGGGGACTTGTCATGATCTTCGGCGTGATCAAGCCTTACCCGTCGCCACTGATCAGTGGTCGCGGCATTGATGTGGATTTCCCGATGCTCGCCGGTTGCCTCGCCCTGTTGGGCCTGGGCCTGGTGATGATCACCTCGGCTTCTTCAGAAGTGGCGGCGGTGAACTCCGGCAACACTCTGTACATGATGACCCGCCACCTGATCTACATGATCATCGGCATCGGCGCTTGCGGCGTGACCATGATGATTCCGGTCGCCACCTGGCAGCGTCTGGGCTGGATGATGCTACTGGGCGCTTTCGGGCTGCTGATCATGGTGTTGATACCAGGCGTCGGGCGCGAGGTGAACGGTTCGATGCGCTGGATCGGTTTCGGCGCGTTCAACGTTCAGCCCTCGGAAATCGCCAAGGTCTTCGTGGTTATCTTCCTGGCCGGCTACCTGATTCGTCGCCAGACAGAAGTGCGCGAAAGCTGGATGGGCTTTTTCAAGCCGTTCATCGTGCTGCTGCCCATGGCGGGCCTGCTGCTGATGGAGCCTGACTTCGGTGCCACCGTCGTAATGATGGGCGCAGCGGCGGCGATGCTGTTTCTGGGCGGCGTTGGTCTGTTCCGTTTCAGCCTGATGGTTGCATTGGCGGTCGGCGCGGTGTTCGTGCTGGTTCAAGCGCAGCCGTATCGGATGGCGCGCCTGATTACCTTTACCGACCCCTGGTCCGATCAGTTCGGCTCGGGCTATCAGTTGACCCAGGCCCTGATTGCGTTCGGTCGCGGCGAGTGGCTGGGCGTTGGCCTGGGCAATAGCGTGCAGAAGCAGTTCTATCTGCCTGAAGCTCACACTGACTTTGTGTTCTCGGTACTGGCTGAAGAGCTTGGCGTAGTCGGCTCGCTGCTGACCGTCGGCCTGTTCGTGTTCGTCAGTATCCGTGCGATGTACATCGGCATGTGGGCCGAGCGCGCCAAGCAGTTCTTCGGTGCTTACGTGGCCTACGGTCTGGCATTTCTGTGGATCGGCCAGTTCCTGATCAACATCGGCGTGAACGTCGGTTTGCTGCCAACCAAAGGTCTGACCTTGCCGTTTCTCAGCTACGGCGGCAGCTCGTTGGTGATCTGCTGCGCAAGCCTGGGTCTGCTGCTGCGGATCGAGTGGGAATCGCGCAACAACATGGGCAGCGAAGAAGCCGAGTTCAACGAGAGTGACTTCGCCGAGGAGCCTAAACATGGACGATAACGTGCTGATCATGGCCGGTGGTACCGGTGGGCACGTATTCCCTGCGCTGGCCTGTGCCCGCGAGTTTCAGGCGCGCGGCTATAAAGTGCACTGGCTCGGCACCCCGCGCGGCATCGAGAACGAACTGGTTCCGCAGGCGGGGTTCGCCTTGCATCTGATCAATGTCACTGGCCTGCGTGGCAAGGGTCGTTTGTCGCTGCTCAAGGCGCCGCTGATGTTGCTCAAGGCATTGATACAGGCGCGCAAGATCGTCCGTGAGCTGAAACCTGTTTGCGTGGTGGGTTTCGGTGGTTATGTGACGGGTCCGGGCGGCCTGGCTGCCAAGCTGGGCAAAGTGCCGCTGATCATTCACGAGCAGAACGCCGTGGCCGGTACCGCCAATCGCAGCCTGGCTTCATTCGCCAGCCGCGTATGCGAGGCTTTCCCGAATACCTTTGCCGCTTCCGACAAGCGCCGTACTACTGGTAACCCCGTGCGCGTCGAGCTGTTCCTGGAAACCCCGCGTCAGGCACTGGCCGGGCGCAAGGCGCGCCTGTTGGTGTTGGGCGGCAGCCTGGGTGCCGAACCGCTGAACAAATTATTGCCGGAGGCGCTGTCCCAGGTGCCTGCCGAATTGCGGCCTGAAGTGTTCCATCAGGCAGGCAAGAATCACGATGAAATCACCTCCGAGCGCTATCGCGCTGCAGGTGTCGAGGCGCAGGTCGCCCCGTTCATCAAAGACATGGCTCAAGCGTATAGCTGGGCCGACCTGGTGGTCTGTCGCGCAGGCGCGTTGACCATCAGTGAGCTGGCGGCGGCCGGGCTGCCGTCGCTGTTGGTGCCGTTGCCCCATGCGATCGACGACCACCAGTCCCGTAACGCCGACTATCTGGCTCATGAAGGCGCTGCCTTCGTCATGCCACAAGCGACAACTGGCGCAGCCGAGATGGCGGCGCGCCTGACAGAGGTTTTGATGCAACCCGAACAACTCAACACCATGGCTCGTACCGCCCGCCGGCTGGCCAAGCCTGATGCAACCAACACTGTCGTGAATATCTGCCTGGAGGTGGCCCATGGTTGAGAATCAACGCGCGATGCCACAGCCGGAAATGCGCCGTATCCGCCGCATCCACTTCGTCGGTATCGGCGGTGTGGGCATGTGCGGAATTGCAGAAGTGTTGTTGAACCTGGGCTATGAAGTGTCCGGATCCGACCTCAAGGCATCCCCGGTGACTGAGCGTCTGGAATCCTTCGGTGCTCACATCTTCATCGGCCACCGCGCGGAAAACACCGTGGGTGCCGACGTGCTGGTGGTTTCCAGTGCCGTGAACACCTCCAACCCGGAAGTGGCGACTGCCCTTGAGCGTCGCATTCCGGTGGTGCCGCGCGCGGAAATGCTTGCCGAGCTGATGCGCTATCGCCACGGTATCGCGGTTGCCGGTACCCATGGCAAAACCACCACCACCAGCCTGATCGCTTCGGTGTTTGCCGCTGGTGGTCTGGACCCGACTTTCGTGATCGGCGGCCGGCTCAATGCAGCAGGTACCAACGCGCAATTGGGGACCAGCCGTTATCTGATCGCCGAGGCCGACGAGAGCGACGCCAGCTTCCTGCACTTGCAGCCGCTGGTGGCTGTCGTCACCAACATCGACGCCGATCACATGGCAACCTACGAAGGCGACTTCAACAAACTGAAGAAAACCTTCGTCGAATTCCTGCACAACCTGCCGTTCTACGGTCTGGCCGTTGTGTGCATCGATGATCCTGTGGTGCGCGAAATTCTGCCTCAGGTCAAACGCCCGACTGTGACTTACGGCTTCAGCGAAACCGCTGACGTGCGTGCGATCAACGTGCGTCAGGCTGGCATGTTGACGTTCTTCACCGTGCTGCGTCGTGATCGTGAGCCGCTGGATGTCTCGGTGAACATGCCGGGCAACCATAACGTGCTCAATTCCCTGGCGACCATCGCGATTGCTACCGATGAAGGTGTAAGCGATGAGGCCATCGTTCAGGGCTTGTCCGGCTTCCAGGGTGTGGGCCGTCGCTTCCAGGTGTACGGCGAGCTGCCGGTCGAAGGCGGCAACGTCATGCTGGTCGATGACTACGGTCACCACCCGCGCGAAGTCGCAGCTGTGATCAATGCCGTGCGCGGTGGCTGGCCTGATCGTCGGCTGGTGATGGTTTACCAGCCGCACCGTTTCAGCCGGACTCGTGATCTCTACGACGATTTCGTGCAGGTACTGGCTGAAGCCAATGTGCTGTTGCTGATGGAAGTGTATCCGGCAGGCGAAGAGCCGATCCCGGGGGCTGACAGTCGCAACCTGTGCCACAGCATTCGTCAGCGCGGTCAACTGGACCCGATCTACATCGAGCGCGGCGTCGAGTTGGCTCCGCTGGTCAAGCCGCTGCTGCGTCCCGGCGACATTCTGCTTTGCCAGGGTGCCGGTGACATTGGCGGGCTGGCTCCGCAGTTGCTGAAAAGCCCGTTGTTCGTTGGTGCTGTCATCGCCCCGACTGAAGGGAAGCTGAAATGACTGCGATCCTGCAATCACTCCTGCGCTCCACCGTCGAGCCGAAAGACTTCGGCCGCGTCGCGGTGCTGTTCGGTGGCAAGAGCGCCGAGCGTCCGGTTTCGCTGAAGTCAGGGCAGGCTGTGCTTGCGGCTTTGCAGAGCGCTGGCGTCGATGCTTTCGGGATCGATGTGGGTGATGATTTTCTGCAGCGTCTGGTCAGCGAAAAGATCGATCGTGCGTTCATCGTTCTGCACGGCCGTGGCGGCGAAGATGGCACCATGCAGGGCCTGCTGGAGTGTCTGGAAATCCCTTACACCGGCAGCGGCGTACTGGCTTCGGCGCTGGCAATGGACAAGTTGCGGACCAAGCAGGTCTGGCAGAGTCTGGGCCTCTCGACACCTTTGCACGCGGTGCTTGGCAACGAATCCGATTGTATTTCTGCAGTTGCGGAACTGGGCCTGCCTTTGATCGTCAAACCGGCTCATGAAGGTTCCAGTATCGGTATGGCCAAGGTGACCAGCGTCGAAGAATTGATCGTCGCTTGGAGAACCGCCAGTACCTACGATTCGCAAGTTTTGGTTGAGCAATGGATTCAAGGTCCGGAGTTCACCATCGCTTCGCTGCGTGGCCAGGTTTTGCCTCCCATCGGCCTGGGCACTCCTCACAGTTTTTACGACTACGACGCCAAGTACGTGGCTGACGATACCCAGTATCGGATTCCGTGCGGCCTCGATGACACCAAGGAACATGAACTCAAACAACTGACCGCTCGTGCTTGCGAAGCCGTTGGCGTATCCGGCTGGGCGCGCACCGATGTCATGCAGGACGCCAATGGCAAGTTCTGGCTGCTGGAAGTGAATACCGTGCCGGGCATGACCGACCACAGTCTGGTCCCGATGGCGGCCCGTGCTGCAGGTCTGGATTTCCAGCAACTGGTGTTGGCCATTCTGGCTGACAGCGTTCAGGGGCGAGGCTAAGTCATGAACGCGACGGCGCGTCATCAGCCCCCAGCACCTGGCCGCAAGCCAGTGCCGCGTGGTGCCAGTCGCATGGTTGCCAAGGAACCGCTGTCGGCGCGTCTGCCGAAAGCGCAGTTGGGCGGTTTCTTCAAGAAGCTGGGCTGGCTGGTGTTGATGGTTGCGCTGGGTTTTGCCGCGTATGAAGGCGCACAACGTCTGCTGCCGTACGCCGACCGCCCGATTACCAAGATCAACGTGCAGGGTGATTTGAGTTACATCAGCCAGCAAGCGGTGCAACAACGGATAGCACCTTATGTGGCGGCGAGTTTTTTCACCATCGATCTGGCTGCCATGCGCAGCGAGCTGGAAAAGATGCCGTGGATCGCCCACGCGGAAGTACGTCGCGTATGGCCGGATCAGGTTGTGATCCGTCTGGAAGAACAACTGCCAGTGGCGCGCTGGGGTGATGAAGCTCTGCTGAACAATCAGGGCGAAGCTTTCACACCGCGCGAGCTGGCCAATTATGAGCATCTGCCGCAGTTGTTCGGCCCACAACGGGCCCAGCAGCAGGTGATGCAGCAGTATCAAGTGTTGAGCCAGATGTTGCGCCCTATGGGGTTCTCCATCGCACGACTGGAATTACGTGAGCGTGGCAGCTGGTTTTTGACCACGGGCGCGGGCAGTGCAGGTCCTGGTATCGAGCTGTTGCTGGGACGCGATCACCTTGTGGAAAAGATGCGCCGCTTTATCGCCATCTACGACAAAACGCTTAAAGAACAGATCACGAATATTGCGCGCATCGACCTGCGCTACTCCAACGGCCTTGCCGTCGGGTGGCGTGAGCAGGTAGCGCCTCCGACGGACAAACCCGCCGTCGCGAAGAATTGATAAGAGGCAGGACCATGGCAAACGTGCAAAGCGGCAAAATGATCGTTGGCTTGGATATCGGCACCTCCAAGGTGGTGGCGCTGGTAGGCGAAGTCTCGGCCGATGGCACGCTGGAAATCGTCGGTATCGGTACCCATCCATCCCGCGGCCTGAAGAAGGGTGTGGTGGTGAATATCGAATCCACCGTTCAGTCGATCCAGCGCGCAGTGGAGGAAGCCCAGTTGATGGCGGGCTGCCGTATTCACTCGGCGTTCGTCGGCGTGGCGGGTAACCACATTCGCAGCCTGAACTCCCACGGCATCGTTGCGATTCGTGATCGTGAGGTCAGCTCGGCGGATCTGGAGCGTGTGCTGGATGCCGCCCAGGCTGTTGCGATCCCGGCCGACCAGCGTGTGTTGCACACCTTGCCGCAGGATTACGTGATCGATAACCAGGAAGGCGTTCGTGAGCCACTGGGCATGTCGGGTGTTCGCCTGGAAGCCAAGGTGCATGTGGTGACCTGCGCAGTGAACGCCGCCCAGAACATCGAGAAGTGCGTGCGTCGCTGTGGTCTGGAAATCGACGACATCATTCTGGAACAGCTGGCTTCGGCTTACTCGGTTCTGACCGACGACGAGAAAGAACTGGGCGTGTGCCTGGTGGACATCGGCGGCGGCACCACTGACATCGCCATCTTCACCGAAGGCGCGATTCGCCACACCGCCGTGATCCCGATTGCCGGTGATCAGGTGACCAACGATATCGCCATGGCTTTGCGTACTCCTACGCAATACGCCGAAGAGATCAAGATTCGCTATGCCTGCGCCCTGGCCAAACTGGCCGGTGCCGGTGAAACCATCAAAGTGCCAAGCGTGGGTGATCGTCCACCGCGCGAGCTGTCGCGTCAGGCATTGGCCGAAGTGGTCGAGCCGCGCTACGACGAGCTGTTCACCCTGATTCAGGCTGAGCTGCGTCGCAGCGGTTACGAAGATCTCATCCCGGCCGGCATCGTGCTGACCGGCGGTACCTCGAAAATGGAAGGCGCGGTCGAACTGGCCGAGGAAATCTTCCACATGCCGGTGCGCCTTGGTGTGCCGCATAGCGTCAAAGGGCTCGCAGATGTTGTGCGTAACCCGATTTATTCCACCGGTGTCGGTCTGTTGCTGTACGGCCTGCAAAAGCAGTCTGACGGCTACTCGTTGTCCGGCATCAGCAGTAGCAATAGTGGCTACGGAGATGAACCCAAGGCTCCAGTGCTTGAACGCTTCAAGCGCTGGGTGCAGGGCAATTTCTAGGATTCAAAGCAGTAAATGGCGGCAGTGGGCACCAGGCAAAAAAAACTAGAGAAATGAAAGGAGAGGGAAAATGTTCGAACTCGTAGACAACGTCCCGCAAAGCCCGGTAATCAAAGTTATCGGTGTTGGTGGTGGCGGCGGCAACGCCGTTAATCACATGGTCAAGAGCAACATCGAAGGTGTGGAATTCATCTGCGCCAACACTGATGCTCAAGCGCTGAAAAACATCGGCGCGCGTACCATCCTGCAACTGGGTACAGGTGTTACCAAAGGTCTTGGCGCTGGCGCCAACCCTGAAGTGGGCCGTCAGGCTGCCCTGGAAGATCGTGAGCGCATTGCAGAAGTTCTGCAGGGCACCAACATGGTTTTCATCACCACTGGCATGGGCGGCGGTACCGGTACCGGTGCAGCACCGATCATTGCTGAAGTGGCCAAGGAAATGGGCATCCTCACCGTTGCGGTGGTGACTCGTCCGTTCCCGTTCGAAGGTCGCAAGCGTATGCAGATCGCCGACGAAGGCATTCGCATGCTGTCCGAAAGCGTCGACTCGTTGATCACCATTCCCAACGAGAAGCTGCTGACCATCCTCGGTAAAGACGCAAGCCTCTTGTCGGCTTTCGCCAAGGCTGACGATGTACTGGCCGGTGCCGTTCGCGGTATCTCCGACATTATCAAACGTCCGGGCATGATCAACGTCGACTTCGCCGACGTGCGTACCGTGATGAGCGAAATGGGCATGGCGATGATGGGCACTGGCTGCGCCAGCGGTCCGAACCGTGCACGTGAAGCTACCGAAGCAGCCATTCGCAACCCGCTGCTCGAAGACGTCAACCTGCAGGGCGCTCGCGGCATCCTGGTCAACATCACCGCCGGTCCTGACCTGTCTCTGGGTGAGTACTCCGACGTGGGTAGCATCATCGAAGCGTTCGCCTCCGAGCACGCTATGGTCAAGGTCGGTACTGTTATCGATCCGGACATGCGCGACGAGCTGCACGTAACAGTGGTTGCCACCGGTCTGGGCGCGAAAATCGAGAAGCCGACCAAGGTTATCGACAACACCCTGCAGACTTCTCACGCGGCTCAGGCGCAACAGCCTGCTGCTCGTCAGGAACTGCCGTCGGTCAACTACCGTGACCTGGATCGACCTACCGTGATGCGCAATCAGGCACACGCAGGCGCTACAGCCGCGGCGAAGATGAATCCTAACGACGATCTGGATTACCTGGACATCCCGGCTTTCCTGCGTCGTCAGGCCGATTGATGAAATGTATCAGGGGTATTAGGGTGATTGGTGTTCAGCAAAGGCCGGGTCTGCTATTATCGCCAGCCTTTGTTGATACCAGTTCGCAACTTGCGCTGAAGCGGCCAATGCCATGATTAAACAACGCACCCTGAAAAATATTATCCGTGCCACAGGCGTCGGTCTGCACTCCGGTGAGAAGGTCTACCTGACCCTCAAGCCAGCGCCTGTGGATACCGGCATCGTGTTTGTTCGTGCTGACCTCGACCCCGTCGTGCATATTGCTGCCCGTGCGGAAAATGTCGGAGACACCACACTGTCGACCACGCTGGTCAGCGGTGATGTCAAAGTCGACACCGTCGAACACTTGCTCTCGGCCATGGCTGGCCTTGGCATTGATAACGCCTACGTTGAACTCTCTGCCTCCGAAGTCCCGATCATGGACGGCAGCGCGGGTCCCTTCGTATTCCTGATTCAATCGGCAGGCCTGGAAGAACAGGACGCGCCGAAGAAATTCATCCGGATCCTGCGGGAAGTCACAGTGGAAGAGGGCGGTAAACGCGCTACTTTCGTGCCTTTCGAAGGGTTCAAGGTCAGTTTCGAGATCGATTTCGATCACCCGGTCTTCCGCGATCGCACTCAAAGCGCAAGCGTGGACTTCTCCAGCACTTCCTTCGTGAAGGAAGTCAGCCGTGCCCGTACGTTCGGGTTCATGAGTGATATCGAGTACCTGCGCAAGCACAATCTCGCACTCGGCGGCAGTGTTGAAAACGCCATCGTGGTTGATAAAGATGGCGTACTGAACGAAGACGGCCTGCGTTACGAGGACGAATTCGTCAAACACAAGATTCTGGATGCAATCGGTGACCTCTACCTGCTGGGCAATAGCCTGATTGGTGAGTTCCGTGGCTTCAAGTCTGGCCACGCACTGAACAACCGTCTCCTGCGCGCCTTGATCGAGCAGACTGATGCTTGGGAAGTCGTGACATTCGAGGACGCCAGTACCGCACCGATTTCTTACATGCGCCCAGTAGCGGCCGTGTAAGGTCAGTTTTACTCTCCTTCCTTTTTGTTGTTTTTAAAGGCTGCCTTCGGGCGGCCTTTTTTTATGGGGTTTTGCAAGAGGCAGCCGAATCTGTAGGAGCTGCCGAAGGCTGCGAATGGCGGCTTGTCTGACACACCGCCATTCGCAGCCTTCGGCAGCTCCTACAGGATTTGGGTGGATTCTGACTGTTGCTGCGGGCGAGAAATCGACCGACTAGCCAGTAACCCCAACTCAAACAACATCCACATCGGTACCGCCAGCATGGTCTGGGAGAACACGTCGGGCGGTGTGAGCAGCATGCCCACAACAAAGCAGCCAACGATCACGTAGGGCCGGCTTTTGCTCAGGGTCTGCACATCGGTGATGCCCGCCCAGATGATCAGAAAGGTCGCCACCGGGATCTGAAACGCCAGGCCGAAGGCCAGAAACAGCGCAAGAATGAAATCCAGATACAGGCCGATGTCGGTCATCATCTCCACGCCTTCAGGGGTCACGCTGGCGAAGAAACCGAACATCATCGGGAAAACCAGATAGAAGGCGAACGCCATGCCGCCGTAGAACAGCGAGACACTGGCGATCAACAGGCAGATGGCAGTGCGGCGCTCTTGGCGATAGACCGCTGGCGCGATAAAGCCCCAGACCTGGTGCAGGATCAGCGGCATGGCCAGAAACAGCGCGATCATCATGGTCAGCTTGATCGGCGCCATCAGTGGCGAGGTGACGCTGGTCGCGATCATCGTGGCACCTTCGGGCAGGAACACCCGCAGCGGCGCCGCGATAAACGTGTAGATCTTTTGCGCGAAAGGAAACAGCCCGACGAACAGCACAACGATGACCAGGATGCTGCGCACCAGCAATGTTCGCAATTTGCGCAGGTGGCCTGAAATGGTCAGTGGCGCGGGAGATTCCAGGCTGCTCATGATGAGGTCTGTCCGGAAGCGGTCGAGGTTATCGCCGGAGTGTCGAGCCGCACACCTTCGCGCAATTCCTGTTCAAGCTGACGTAGCGGCTGTTGATCCAGCTCCTTGCGCAGTTGTTCGGCATCCAGCTCGCGCTCCATCTGCTGCTTGATGCCATTGAGGCCGCGCTTGAATTGGCCAATCCAGCGGCCGGCGGTGCTTGCTGCCTTGGGCAAACGTTCTGGACCCAGCACCAGCAGGGCGACCACTCCCACCAACAGCATCTCGGTGAATCCGATCTCGAACATCAGTGTTTGTGTTCGGTTTGGGTGGAGGCCTGAGTGCTGTCTTTCAGGCAGCTGTTCGGGGTGCTCTCGGGCTTGCTTTCATCGCTGCCCATGGAGGTGCGAAAGCCCTTGATTGCATCGCCAACATCGGCGCCAAGTCCTTTCAGGCGTTTGGTGCCGAATAACATCATTACGATCAACAGCACGATCACCAGTTGCCAGATTCCGATTCCGCCCACGACGCTTCTCCAGTTGATTGATTTGCCAGGTTATTGATTTGAAATGTAAACAGGCATTTTGGCGGCCGATTGTGACGAGGCGGTTAAGCTTTCGAGACCTTTTCGAGTGCCTGCCACTTGCTTGAAACATTGACGGTGTTGACTGACGCCTGTCGTTGAAAACGCAGGCCGGAAAATGGATAGCAACAGACAACAAGGCGCGGCATTGCTGATGGTGCTGGTGGCCCTGGCGATGCTTGCCGCAGGGTTGGCGTGGATGGTCGAGCAGGGGCGGCAGGAGGTCGATAGCGTGCGCCTGTTGCAGCAGCGTGTGCAGGCCCGCTCGGTGGAAAGCGCAGCGCTGGCCTTTGCCGGGCAGGCGTTGAAGGATCCGCTCTGGCGCGCCAGCCCATTGTTCTGGCAAGCGTTACGCGGCCAGCCGCTTGCTTATGATTTCAAAGGCGGCAAAGCGAGCATCCGCATCATCGATCTGCACCGCTGCTTCAACGTCAACAGCCTTATTGGGCCGGAAGCCGAGCGTGCACAAAGGCAGTTGGCTTTTCTGTTGGGCGAAGACATGGCGGCCGAACGACTGACCCAAAGCCTCACCGATTGGCTGGACGCTGACCATCAAAGCCGTTCTCAAGGCGCCGAAAACAATGAATATCTGCGACTGGCTCCGCCGCGCCTGGCTGCCAATCAGATGATGGTGGATACCAGTGAGCTGAACCTGTTGCTCCCTGCTGATCAGAACCGCGAACAACGTCATCGCAACTTGTGCGCCTTGCCGGAAACCTCGGGCTGGCGCCTGAATGCAAATGCGTTGAACCTGGATGAGTTGCCGTTGCTGGAGGCGATGTACGAGGGCAAGATCGGCCGCGCACAACTGACCCGCCTGATCAGCGCCCGACCCGCCGGCGGTTATGCCGACGCCAGCGCCTTGCGTCAGGCCATGGGCGCCATGGACGACGAAGCATTCGCGCAACTGAGTGAAGGCTTGCAGCTCAACAGCGATCACTTTCTGCTGCAACTTGAAGTGCGGCTGGACGATCAAGTATTTCGCAGCCAATACCGAATTGAGGCGTTGGGCGTGGTGAAGTGGCATAGCCGAGTGCCTGCTCAGGCGATTGTAATTCGTGAGCGGCAGGTGGGGAGGTAGGTAGAGGAGCAGGAAACATAGCACCTGTAGGAGCGCGCTTGCCCGCGATAGCGTTGGATCAGGCAATGATTTTTTGACTGTGCCAACGCTATCGCGGGCAAGCGCGCTCCTACAGGGAAAGCATTCCAATCCAGATGGTTATGTTGTGCTTGGTGGAGGCTGCAAACCGGGCAACCCCGGCTTGCAGCTTGTCGCATCAGACCGCCAGTTCGCCGCCATCAGCGCGCTGGATCACTACGGTTGAAGCCCGGGGGCGGACTTTGCCGACCGTTACCGTGGTGGCGACGTCCGTCGATGGCCAGTTACCCGGATGCTGGATGTTGATGAACATGGTTTTGTTGTCCGGCGTGAACGCGATGCCCGTCACCTCGGAGCCATTAGGGCCGACGAAGAAGCGACGCAGATCCACCTGGTTCTGAGCGTTGACCGGCACCTCCTTACCTGCGGCGTCTACCAGATTGGTCGGGATGACCGCGAGCATCTGATCGTTGGTGTAGCTGGTCAGGGTCGACTCGCCGTTGTCAGTCTGGATCCACAGAACCCCGCGGCTATCGAAGCTCATGCCATCCGGGCTGGCGAACTGGTTCAGTTCGGTCAGGCCGGAACGGTTGAGGTCGGCGGTACCTGCGGCGTTGGCGCCGAAGACGAAAATATCCCAGGTGAACGACACCTGATTATCAGCATCCTTCCAGCGGATGATGTGCCCGTGTTTGTTGTTGATACGGGGGTTGGCAGCGTTAGGCACGGTGCGGCTGGTGTTGTTGGTCAGGGTCAGGTAGACCTCGCCGTTCAGCGGGTTCACCGCCGTCCATTCCGGGCGGTCCATCGGCGTTGCGCCCACCGCATCCGCTGCGCCGCGGGTGTTGAGGATGATGCCCGGCAGGTCTTTGAACTTGGTGCCCAGGGTGCTGCCGTCGGTGGTCGGAGTGATCACGTCGAGCAACAGCCAGTTGCCGCTGCCGTCTGCGTTGAAGCGCGAGACATACAGCTTGCCGCTGTCCATGTACTTGGCACCGGTGGCCAGACGATTGCTCGGCGTGGCATCCGCTGCTTCCCACAGTGCGGTGGAGACGAATTTGTAGAGGTATTCGTTCTGCGAGTCGTCACCCATGTAGAACACCACTGGCTTGCCGACAGTAGTCAGGCCTGGCCAGCAGCCTTCGTGGCGGAAGCGGCCCAGCGCAGTACGTTTGACCGGCAGCGTGCTGGAGTCATACGGGTCGATTTCCACGATATAGCCATAAGTGCTGGCTTCGTTGCGGTAGTCGTCAGTCGCCGCAGCACCGCGCGGGGTGATGTTGAAACGGCCGAATTCATCGTTGACTTCGGTGGCATCGCCCGCCGCTGTTTCCCACTCATAGTTGCCCGCAGTAGTGGCCACGCCGATACGCACCTGATCAGCCGGGCGAGTACCTTTGTTCACAAAAATACCTGGCCAGTTTTCTTCGCAGGTCAGGTAAGTGCCCCACGGCGTATAGCCGTTGCCGCAGTTGTTGTTGGTGCCGCGAGTACGGCTGCCGTCGGTGGAGAACTTGGTTTTAACGTGGTCGGTGCCTTTGAGCGGACCGGACAGGTTCATGACCGAAGCAGTGGTGAAGCGGCGGTTCAGTGGATCGTTGTCCACCACCTGCCAGCGGTCACCGGTTTTACGCACACGCACGACGCCAGCGCCGTGGGCGTTGATTTCCTTGCGCACTTCTTCTGCCGGGCGAACGCCGTTGACCTGTGTCGGGCCAGCCGGGTGCAAGGCAGCTTCGTCGATGTATTCGAAGTTGATGGCGATCAGGCCATCGGTGGAGCTGCCATTGATCGGGAAGAAGTGCATGCCGTCATGGTGCATGCCCATGGAGTTGGCCTGATCAACCGAGGTGTTGGTGCCGTCGTTTTTCCACGCTTTGGCGGTGCTGTTCAACGGCGTGCCCCACGGGGCCAGGACGTAAGCGGTGTAACCGGCGGCAACCGTGACAGCGTCAGTACGCGAACCCGGGATCGAGGTGAAACCCAGGGCCAGCTTCTTGACTGGATCCGGAGTCGGTTCCGGCGTCGGAGTCGGAGTCGGTGCGGGAGTGTCATCACCGCTGCTGCCGCCACCGCTGTCGAAGCAACCGGTCAGGCCGGTGCCCGCAATCATGGCAATGGCAGCACCCAGGCCACCACGCACCACGGTACGACGGCTCAGAAAGGTATCGAGCACGGAGGACATCGGTTCGTTGTCGCTTGCGTTGCGGTTCTGGTTATCGCCGGTGTTACGACTCATTCATCAGGTCCTTTTATGAAGTTGGTTTTGAAAGGAACCGGGACTGTAAAAGTCGAGTGTGATGATTCGACGGCAGTTTTATTAAGAAAGCATCTAACGATCCAAGTAGTTATTACCAATTGTTTCAAGTAGCGCATCTGCGTCTAGTTAAAGAAACTGCCATCAAACTGTCATTAGTGATCGCCAATATGCCGCCCCTGTGAAGAATTAGCCTCAGGGTGCGAGAACAATGGCTTCAATGGCGCGGCGCGATGTATTGGGGTGGATGACAGTCGGGGCCATGGCTCCGTTGCTGTCAGCTTGCTCTAGCCTGCAGGTTCCGGGTGCTGGGATGGACGGGCGTAGCGTCGATCTGCTGTATGTCGCCGATACACTGGATGCGCGTCAGCCGGGGCAGCCGGTAGTTCCCGCAACACGACTGGGACCTGCGACGCGCATTGGCCAAGCACCGTGGATCAGCGGAACTAACGCCCATGTTCAAGCGCCCGAGCAGCGTCAACTCAACAGCTTGTTGGACGCCAGTCTGGGCCAGCAAATAGAAACCGGTGGTTATCCGGTACTGGGTGCGTTACTGCAAGGGATGCGTGCCGAAGCGGGTGAGGGCAACAGCCTGACTCTGGAAAACGGTCAATGCTGGAATGGCAGTGGCCTGGCCTATCTGACCCAAGGATTGTCGGGGGTTCAAGGCAGCGCAATGCTCGGCACTGAAGTCCGCGTCAGCAGCGACGAACGTCTGCTCTGGCCGCAGCGTTGCAGCGGTTTGTATCACCAGTTTGCTCATCCGGTACTGGCTGCCGGGCTGGCGGTTGATGCCGGTAAAAGGCTCGGCACCGAAGACGTCGCCTTCTTCAAACGGGGCGGCGTCCGCATTGCGGTGGTGGGCATCACTGACCCTTACGCCCGTGACCAGAAAGTCTCCCTCAAACAATGGCACGACAGCCTGCAACCGGCGCTGGAGCGTGCCCGTGCCGACGCCGATCTGGTGATCGCCCTGGCGGATGCCGGGACCGGGCCGGGATTCTGGCTGGCGGAACGGCTGTCACAGGTCGATCTGGTGTTGTGCGCCCGTGGGCAGGATTTCTGGCCGCAGCCGGTTGAAGTGCTGCAAGCCTCGGGCAAGCGGGTGCCGGTGATTTTCGGTGGCGTTCGGGCCAGCGGCGCGTTCCGCATTCGTTGTCAGCAGGTCGCCGGGCAGTGGCAGTTCGCTGCACGTTTTCACCCGGCATTGGCAAACAGCTTGAGCGCTGCGGATCAGGTGCATGCTCAGCGCCTCGGTCAATTGGCGCGACAGCAGCGGGCCGCTCACGCCGGCTGGCTCGACCAGCCACTGGCAGCGGCGCCGGAAAATCTCTGGCGACGGGACGTGCGTGGCGGCAGTTGGGATCGACTGCTGCATGATGCCCTGGCGGAACGCCCGGACAGCGCGGTGTTGCTGCCCGGTTTGCGCTACGACTCGCCTCTGGCCCAAGGGCAGATGATCACCCGTGAACACCTCATCAGCCTGACCGCCAGCTATCCGGCTCCGGTGGTTGACGTCTCCGCCAAACAGATTCCCCGTGTGCTGGAAAACGCCGCCGAGCAACTGTTCGGTGAGCCGCTGCTGCTGGACAACAGCCAGGATCTGCCGCGTCTGCAAGGGCAAGCCTGGCAGGTCACTTACAGCGCCAGCGGCAAACGCATCACCGGCTTGAGCGAACCAGTCGGGCAGTGTCGGACCTTCAGCCTGGGCTTCGATGCTCAGGCGGGCGAACCCCTTTGGCAGCATGTCGAGGCCTGGCTGCGTGCCCGCCCGGCCGGTTGGCAGATCACCCGTTTGCAATTGCCGCAAATGCGCTACGTGCAAGGGCATCCGGGTTGGCATCCTCGGGAGGCTGCCATTTGAGCCGTCTGCCCGGCATCAGCCACGTCGCGCTGGTGATCCTGCTGGCCTGGCTGGCGGCGCAGTGTGTGCTTCAGGTCTGGCATGGCCTGGCTCAGACCGTGGCTGCCAGCACTCCAAACGCTCCCGTGGCGCAACTGTTGAGCCGCCACTGGAAAACCGCCGGGCCAGTCCTGAGCAACGAGCTACCCCTAACCACCCTCGACATTAAATACCTCGGCGGCTTCAAGGCCACACCACTGAGCGCCTCAGTGGTGGTGCTGCGCTACGAGCAACGCCAGCGCAGCCTGATCCGTGGCCAGAAACTGGCCCCCGGCATTGTCCTGCATGACATCGATGAGCTGGGACTGATCCTCGACAACCACGGCAAGCGCGAGCGTCTGGCCTGGCCTCCACAACGCCCGTCTTTCGGCTTCAAGCAACAGGGATAAGCATGACCACCATCAGCCTCAAGCAACCACTGCGTCTGGCCCTTCTGTTGTGCGCGTTGACGATGACAGGCGCCTTTGCCGAAGAAGAGCCGGTCTACGAAGTCAATTTCGTCGATACTGAACTCAGTGAGTTTATCGACAGTGTTTCGCGGATCACCAAGACCACCTTCATCATTGACCCGCGCGTGCAGGGCAAGGTCACGGTGCGCAGCAACGAGATGCTGGGCGGCGATGAAATCTATGCGATCTTCCTCTCGCAACTGCGCGCTCAAGGCTTTGCGGCGGTTGACCTGCCCAACGGCAGCGTCAAGATCGTCCCGGATCAGGCTGCACGTCTGGAGCCAGTTCCGGTGGAGTCCAAGCGCGATGCCGCGCACAGCAATGACGGCATGGCGACGCGGGTTTTCAGCGTGCGCAATGCCGCCAGCGAACAGATGCTCAATATCCTCAGGCCTTTGATCGACCCTCGTGTGGGCGTAATCACGCCGTATCCGTCGGCCAATCTGCTGGTGATCACCGACTGGCGCAGCAACCTGAACCGCATCGACAGCCTGTTGGTGCAGCTCGATCAGGTTAGCCAGGAGCCCCTGGAAGTGCTACCGCTGAAAAACGCCAACGCCAATGACACGGCGCAACTGGTCACTCGGCTGCTGGCGCGCGAACAGGGGGCCGACAGCGCCCAGGTTGTCGCCGACCCGCGCAGTAACGCCTTGCTGGTACGCGGCAGTGTCGATAGCCGCGAACGGGTTCGCACGCTGCTCAAACAGTTGGATAAACCTTACGACCCGCAGCACAACGCCAACACCGTGGTGATGTACCTGCGCCATGCCAACGCTGCGGAAGTAGTCAAGGTTTTGCGCGGACTGAGCCAGGAATCTGCGGCCCCGGCTGCCGGTGCTCAGGACGGTGAAAAAGCCGCGCCAGTCAGCACCACTGGCATTCGCATGGAATACGAAGAGGGAACCAACGCAGTGGTGATGGTCGGCCCGGACAGCGAGCTGACGGCCTATCGCAACATCGTCGAGCAACTGGATATTCGCCGCGCGCAGGTGGTGGTCGAGGCGATCATCGCTGAAGTCTCCGACACCCGCGCTCAAGAGCTGGGCGTGCAGTGGCTGTTTCAGGGCGACAACTTTGGCGCTGGCGCCATCAACTTCAGCGGCGGCAATGCCGCCAGCGTGACCGCAGTCGGGGCGTTGGCTCAGGCCAATAACACCACCGGTCTTGGGCAGTTGCTGTCTGGCGTGCAGGGCGTGACGGCCGGCGTCGGCAACCTCAGCGGCGGCGGGCTGAATTTCCTCGCATTGCTCAACGCGTTGAAAAGCCAGAGCGGTTTCAATCTGTTATCAACGCCGACCTTGCTGACCCTGGACAACGCCGAGGCCTCGATCCTGGTAGGCCAGGAAGTGCCTTTTGTCACCGGCTCGGTGACCCAGAACAACACCAACCCGTACCAGACCATCGAGCGCAAGGAAGTGGGTGTGAAGTTGCGCATCAAGCCGCAGATCAACATCGACAACACCGTGCGTCTGGACATCGTGCAAGAGGTCTCATCGATTGCCGAGAGCGCCACCGCCAGCGACGTGATCACCAACAAGCGCGAGATCAAGACCAAGGTCATGGTCGAGGACAACGGCTTGGTGGTGCTCGGTGGCCTGATCGGTGACGAGTCCACCACCAGCGATCAGCGCGTGCCGTTTCTGGGCGACATCCCAGGGATCGGTAGACTGTTTCGCTCTGACTCCTCACAGCGGGTCAAACAGAACCTGATGGTGTTCATCCGCCCGCGCATCGTGCGCGACGGTCAGACCCTGGCGCAGCTCAGCAGCGAGAAATACCGCAACCTCAAGACCGCAACCTCCCTGGCGCTGCCGAACCTGGCCGATAGCGACAGCCTGCTGCAACTGTTTCCCGCCAGCCGGGAGCGTATGGATCAAGGCTCATGGTGAGTGCGCTGCTGCCTTATAGGCTTGCGCGCCAGAGCGGCGTGGCGAAAGTCCCCGCAACCCATGGCTGGGGATTGCTGCTGCGGGCCGATGGCGACACCGACATTCTGCAAGAGGTGATCCGCGCCCATGGCTTGCCGTGCGGCGTCGAGCACTTGTCGGCCGCTGATTACGAAGCGCGTCTCGGCGCGCTGTATCAGTCTGGCGAATCGGCCACCGCCGCGTTGATCGAAGGCATCGGTGAGCAGGTGGACCTCGACAGCCTGATGAGTGAGCTGCCGAAGATCGAAGACCTGCTGGAGAACGACAACGACGCGCCGGTCATTCGCCTGATCAATGGCCTGTTCGGTGAAGCTTTGCGTTTGCGCGCTTCAGACATCCATGTGGAAACTTTCGAGGCGACGCTGGTGATTCGGCTGCGGGTCGATGGTCATTTGCGCGAAGTACTGCGACCACCCCGAGCGCTGTCGACGATGCTGGTTTCGCGGATCAAAGTCATGGCCCGGCTGGACATCGCCGAGAAACGCCAGCCCCAGGATGGGCGGATTACCCTGCGCTCCGGCGGGCGGGAAGTGGATATCCGGGTCTCGACCTTGCCGGGGATCCATGGCGAGCGGGTAGTGATGCGGGTGCTGGACAAACAAGCCAGACTGCTGGACCTGAACAACCTCGGCATGCCGACGGAAGTGGAGCTGGGTTTGCGTGCCTGTTTGTCGCGACCCAACGGCATCGTGCTCAGCACCGGGCCCACCGGTTCCGGCAAAACCACCACACTCTATGCCAGCCTCAACAGCCTGAATGACGGCTCCTGCAACATCCTCACCGTGGAAGATCCGGTGGAGTACGCCATCACTGGCATTGGCCAGACCGCCATCAACCCCCGCGCAGGCATGACCTTCGCCAATGGCTTGCGGGCGATTCTGCGCCAAGACCCGGACGTGATCATGCTCGGCGAAATCCGTGACCGGGAAACCGCACAGATCGCCGTGCAAGCCAGCCTCACCGGGCACCTGGTGCTTTCGACTCTGCACACCAATAGCGCAGTGGGCGCCGTGACCCGGCTGCGCGACATGGGCATCGAACCCTTCCTGATTGCCTCGACCCTCAAAGGCGTGCTGGCGCAACGGCTGGTGCGTCGCCTGTGCCATTGCGCCACCGCGCAACCGTTGCAGGCCGCCGAGCGAGCGCTATGGCCTGAGTTGGCAGAACTGGAACACAGCTTTCATCCCCAGGGCTGCGAATCCTGTCAGGGCAGCGGCTATGACGGGCGGATGGGGTTGTACGAATTCATTGAACTGGACGCTGGGCTGATCGCCATGTTGTACGACGGCGCCAGCGAAGTGGCCATGCATGAGTATCTCGCGGACAAACGTCAAAGCCTGGCGGCCATGGCCAGCGAATGCCTGCGGCGTGGCGAGACCAGTCTCGCCGAAGTGCTGCGCGCGGTGCGGGGCTAGCCGATGCCGACGTATCGCTATCAGGCCCTTGACCCGACTGGACGCACCCGCAAGGCCAGCATTCAGGCGGAAAACGAACGCCATGCCCGGCAGTTGTTGCGCGAGCAGGGGCTGTTTACCCGGCAATTGCAGATTCAGAATTCGGCCTCTCGCAGTCCGCGTGGCCAGCGTCTGAATCACAGCCAGCTGTGTGAACTCACTCGCCAACTGGCGACGCTTTTGAGTGCCGGGATCGCCCTGGTCGATGCCTTGTCGACCCTTGAACGGCAACTCGCGGAACCAGCGATTCGCAACTTGCTGGTAGCCGTGCGCGGCGCCCTTGGCGAAGGCCACAGCCTGGCCCAGAGCCTGCGCCGCCAGGGCGGGTTATTCAACGGCTTGTACTGTGCGCTGGTGGAAGCCGGTGAGCGTTCCGGCAAGTTGGCGCCGGTGCTTGAGCGTCTGGCGGAACACCTTGAACAGGTTCAGCGCCAGCGGCATAAAGCGCGGACCGCGATGATTTATCCGGCTGTGTTGATGCTGGTCTCGATGTTGGTGGTGGTTGGCCTGATGACCTTCGTGGTCCCGAAACTCACCGAGCAATTCAGCCACACCGGGCAAGCCCTGCCGGTGATCACGCAACTGCTGATCGGCATCAGCAAAGGGCTGGTCACTGTCGGGCCATGGCTGCTGCTGTTGGCAGTGCTCGGCGGGTTGCTGTGCGGATTTCTGCTGCGCAAACCGCACTGGCGCTTGCGTCTGGATCGCAGCCTGTTGCGCCTGCCGAAAGTCGGCGCGCTGCTGATCGTGCTGGAGAGCGCCCGACTGGCCCGCAGCCTGGCGATTCTGGTGGGCAGCGGCGTGCCGTTGCTGGAGGCCTTGCAGGTGGCGACCGCGACAGTCAGCAACCGGGAAATCCATCGCACCCTGACCACCGTTCGCGAGCAGGTCGAAGGCGGTGTCAGCCTGCACCGCGCCCTCAACGCTGCCGGTCACTTTCCGCCGCTGCTGCTCAACATGGTCGCCAGCGGCGAGGCCAGCGGAACCCTGCCAGACATGCTCGAAAGGGTGGCCGACAACCAGGAACGCGGCTTCACCCGGCACGTGGACATGCTCATGGCCTTGTTCGAACCATTGATGATTCTGGTGATGGGCGGCGTGGTGCTGTTCATCGTGCTGGCCGTGTTGCTACCGATCATGCAGCTCAATCAAGGGCTCGCTTTCTAACCCATGGAGAACCTTCTCATGCCCCTTCTGAAACCCAAGCGCCAGCGCGGTTTTACGCTGATGGAAATCATGGTGGTGATTTTCATCATCGGCCTATTGATCGCGGTGGTTGCGCCCAGCGTACTCGGCAATCAGGACAAGGCCATGCGCCAGAAAGTCCTGGCGGACCTGTCCACCCTGGAGCAGGCGCTGGACATGTATCGCCTGGATAACCTGCGTTATCCCAGCTCCGAGCAGGGTCTGAACGCCCTGACCAGCACACCGAAAGTCGAACCGCTGGCCCGCGCCTGGCGAGCCGATGGCTACATTCGTCGCCTGCCCGCTGACCCGTGGGGCAATGCTTACAATTACAAGGCTCCCGGTGAGCATGGGCGCATCGATATCTATTCCCTGGGCGCCGACGGAGCGCCGGGCGGCGAGGGCACTGACGCCGATATCGGTAACTGGAACCTCTGAGCGTGACGCGTGCGCGGGGCTTTTCACTGCTGGAAATGCTGGTGGTGTTGCTGATCGTCGGCTTGTTCAGCGCCATGAGCGTGGCGTGGCTGGATTCCGGCCAGGCACCGATCCAGCAAGCCTTGCAGCAATTGGCGGCAGAGGCGCGGATCCAAGCGGCCCAGGCCCGGCATAGCGGACAAGTGCTGGGCTTGCGCTGGAATGGCAAGCAACCGGAATTCGTGCGTTTGCAGTCGGGCGCAGACAACTCCCGCTGGCGGGTTGAGCCGACGCGGCTCAAACCCTGGCCTGCGCAATTGAGCGCCGACTGGCCGGTGTCTGCGGAGCCTCAGGTGGTGTTCACGCCTGCCGGTGTGGCGCGCGCGGCGGTGATCAATTGGCACTGGCCCGAAGGCCAGCAACGCTGGGAGTGGCGCGTAGACAACAGCCTGACCCAAGTGAATCTGCCATGAAGCGCCAACGGGGTTTTACCTTGCTGGAAGTCATGGTCGCCCTGGGTATCGCGGCGATGATGGCGGTGATGGTCAGTCAGATGTTGCGCCAGCGTATCAGCGTGCATCAGGCCGTTCAGCAGCATCGACTTGGCAGCCTTTGTGCCCGGGAGCTGGAAGCGCGGTTTGGCGTAGAGCGTTACTGGCCCACAGCGAACCAAGTGCGTGGTGAGTTGCGTCAGGGTGAAATGACCTGCCACTGGCGTCTGGATCTGGGCATGACCGGCGTGCGCAATTTGCGTCGCGGGGAACTGGCGCTGTTTGCCGCTCGGGATGAGCGCGAGCCATTGGGGCATTTCACCTTGTTTCTGGTGCGGCCGTGAAGCGAGTTGAGCAAGGTCTGACGCTGGTTGAATTGCTGGTCGCCATGGCGTTGACCGCCGTGCTTGGCGTGGTGCTGGCCGCACTGGTCAATGGCTGGTTGAGCGTGCGCGAGCGTTTGTCGGAGCCTGGGAACGAGCCGCTGGTGCTGGAATTCTGTCTGGCTCTGGAGCGGCGGATGGACGGTCTGGTGCTGCGCCAGCTTTACGAACAGCGCCTGCCGCTGCCAATCGCCTGGCTCGCCTGGAAGCCTGCCGCGCAACAACTTGAGTGGGTGGCCTTGACCGCCTGGCCCGAAGTTGAGGGCCAGTCGCGCTTGCAGCGGCAACGCCTTGAGTTCAGCCCCCGTGAAGGCAGCTTGAACATCTGGACCTCAGCCGATCTTTACGCCGCCGGTGCTGCCCGATGGCAGCGTCGGGAACAGCTGGCTGACATCGACGAGGTCCAGTTCAGTTTTTATCAGGGAACCCGCTGGCTGGCGTTTCCTTCTACCGTCGCCCAGCAACCTGACCGGGGTGTGCGACTGGAATTCGAGCGTCATGGAGCGCCTTATGTTTGCACCTTCAATTTGCCCGAGACTCAACCGTGAAGCTGTTTGAACGCTGGCGTGCCGAGCGGTCGGCCGCGCGACAGTGGTTGCTGGTGCGTCCGGGTATCCATGCAGCAGACCCATGGCAATGGCGACGCCTGCCCGGCACGGAATTCGGCGACGGGCCGCCGCCTGCGCACTTCGCTAAGGACGCCATCGCGCTGATCGTCCCGGCTGCCCATACCAGCCATTTTCAGGTGCCTGCACCGCCAGGGCTCAAGCCCCATGAATGGCCGCAGCTGCTGGAAGACTCATTGCAGCAGCCGGTGGATCAGGTTCAGGTGAGCTGCCTGTCACGGGTGGGTGGGCATCTGGAATTGCTGGTGGTTGAACGCGCACGGGTCATGAGCTGGCTGGATGAGTGTGAAGCGCTGGGTTTCTCGGTCAGTCATGTCTGGGCAGAGATGCAGCTGTTGCCGGAGCTTGCGCCTGAGCAGGTGCTGCGTTGGTCCTGCGGTGAGTACACCTGCGTGAAACGCGCGGACGCCAACGGTGTGCAGCACTGGCTGGTTTGGCCCGAAGTGTTGGGGGATTTGCCGGAGGAGTGGCAGCGTCCGCAGCAAGAAATCTCTGGAGTCTGGCCCTCGCTATGGGCGCCGTTGCAGCGCCTGCCGAATCTGCTGGTCGGTTCCCGCAAGCCCAAAAAACGGCGAAGCACGCTGCTGTTTAGTCAAACCCAGCGTCGCCTTCTGGGCGCTTGTGCAGCGTTGGCGTTGATTTGGGGCGCAGTGGCCCTTGGGCAATTCTGGCAACAGGTGCCGGTCTGGAAGGCACAGGTTGAAGCCGTCACTGGTCCCGTCGCCAGCGCCCGGCAGGCCGAGCGGGTTTTGGCTCGGCTATCCGCTGATCAGCTCGATTGGCGAACCCGTCAGCAGCAGATGGTTGAGTTGGAACACGCCGTTGAGCAGTGGCTTGAGGGACAGCAGGACTGGGGCGTATCCGGCAGTTATTTCGACGGGCAGCGCTGGCGCGTTGTCCTCAGCGGCAGCAGCCCTGCTCCAGAGACGGATCACTGGCAGGCGATGGCTCGTACAGTGGGCGCAAAAGTCACCGTGGAGCCGGATGCGAAAACTGCTCTGCTTACCTTGAATTTCAATCTGGACGGGCAGCCATGAAGGCTTTTATTGCGCGCAGTTCCCTGTCTTTCGCCGCGCTGCCCGCCAGCCGTCGCTACACGCTACTGGCCGGATGGGTGGTGGTGCTGACGTTGTTGCTGGTCCTGATCGGCCGACCCTTGCTGGCGCTGGGTAAAGAGTTGCGTCAGTGGCCGATGCTGGCTCAGCAGGCTCAGGCGTTGGCGCCGGGCGTGACCTTCACCAGCGAATATTGGCAAGCGCTGGCCAGCGCCCGAGGGCTGATGCTCACGCGGGTTGAACAGCGTGGCGATGTCTGGCAATTACAAGGCGAGCTGACCCGTGCCGAAGCATTGCCGCAATTGCTGAGCAGCATCCAGGCTCAAGGTGGGCGTCCGCTGCGCTGGAGTCTTGAGCAAGGGCATCAGGGGCTGGTGTTCAGCGTGGACGTCAGCCGCACAGGTGGCCGGCCGTGACGCGCAAGCTCTGGGGGCTGGGTGTTGCGGTGTTTGTTCTGACGCTGCTGTTGAACATACCGGCTGCCTTTGTCGCTCGGTTTGTACCCTGGACTCCGGATTGGCAACCGGTGGCGGTGACCGGCACCCTTTGGAGCGGACGCATGGACAGGCTCGGTCCGCTTGGTCCTCTGGCCTGGCGTTTTCAACCCTGGATAGGCGAAGGCGACGTGACTGCGGGTTTTCAGCAGCGGAACTGGGCATTGCAATTCAACGGCTGGCCTTGGGCCTGGCAGGCGCAACTGGCTCCCGCTGCGCGGCAGATGACGCCTCTGACTGGCTTTGTGGTGGATGGTGACTGGCAGGGTAGTGTGCACATCAAGGGAAGCGGCGCGAGGTGCAGGTCCAGTGAGGGCGAGCTGCGTGGTCGTGATCTGGCCTTGATCACACCATGGACGGTGGTGCTGGGTACTGCTCAGCTCAGGTTGGAGTGCCGTGAAGGTTTGCGGTTATTGGCGGATGTTCAACGGGAGGGCGAGCATCGTTTTGAGGCATGGATGGAGCCTGCGGTTGGGCGGATCAAGCTCAATGGCAAGGTCGAACCGGATGCGATGGTTACTCCGTTGCTGGTTCAGGCGGGGCTGCTCAAGGCCGGGGCGTCGGAGTTTGAGAGGGTGTGGGGTGGGCGTTGATAGTTGTGCTTATGGTAGGTGATCTATTTGGGAGCGTGGCTTTGATCAGCATATTTTTCGTACATATCCGTTGCTTCGGTTACGGCCACTTGTGGTTGCGCCCTTACGGCGCCTCACTTTTGATGGAGCCGGAATGCCGGCCCAGTCAAAAGTAAGCAAAACGCTCTTGCCCCACCACTCGGTGCCTCGCTAGTGCTCGGCATACCCGTAAGCCGACATTGATTCGGCGGGCCGCCGCGAAGGGCCATCCCTGGCCCAGCGCGGCTAAACCGGCATCCATGCCGGTTCACCCGCCGAATCAATATCGGCTTACGGCCAGCGTGGTTTGACGGGGCGCCTAAGATCAAAAGCCAGATCAACAGCAGATCAAGATCAACTGCGGGATGGTTGGCGCTACGTGAATTAAGGTAGGAGCTGCCGAAGGCTGCGAAGGCGGCTTCCGATTCGCAGCCTTCGGCAGCTCCTACAGAAAACCCCGCCCGCCGTCAGTTCTGTGGGAGCGTGGCTTGCCCGCGATAAGGCTGGACGGGATTGTGCAGGTAAAAACAGCGAAACCTTATCGCGGGCAAGCACCGCTTCCACAGGTTCGGTGATCGCCGGAAGGAACACGGTGTGGAGACAAAACAGGTCGGCTTTCAGGCCGCCTCGCCCCCGCGCTTTTGATTTGGCTTTTGATCTTGATTTTGATCTTGGGCGCCCCGTCAAACCACGCTGGCCGGAATTCGATATTGAGGCGGCGGGTGAACCGGCATGGATGCCGGTTTAGCCGCGCTGGGCCAGGGATGGCCCTTCGCGGCGGCCCGCCGAATCAATGTCGCATTACGGGCATGCCGAGCGCCAGCGAGGGACCGAGTGGTGGGGCAAGAGCCTTTTGCTTACTTTTGGGCTTTCAAAAGTGAGGCGCCGTAAGGGCGCAACCCTAAGCAGCCGTTACCGAAGCAACGGATATGTACACAAACGGAACTCATGCTTATCGCGGGCAAGCAACACACAGAGTTTCCGATCAATCCTTGGGTTTAGCATGCGCCGCCAACCGCTCCAGCGCCGCCCGCAGCTTCGGATCAGTAATCCCATCAGCCGTGGCCTGAATACTTTCAGCCGCAACCGGCGACAAATCCATCGTATGCCCCGCTGCTCCCTGACGAGCGGACGGCGGCTGCACCTTGAACACAATGCGCGTCAGGTTCGCGAACTCGTCGAACGCGACCAGTTGTCGCTGCAACCGCTTCTGCTGATAACGCAGACGCGTGGCCCAATGACCGTCGGTAACGATCAATAAAAGACTGCCTTCACGCCAAGATGCGACGTGGCAATGTTCGCGAGCAGCAGGTTGTAGCTGGCTTTCCAGCAGGCGCTGCAGATGACCAAGACGCTGCGCATGATGAAAAATCGCCTTCAGCGGTTTGGCTTCGCGCAACAGAACAGCGGGTGCCCGGGCGGTGAGGGGACGAAATGCCATGAGCGGGTGACCTGAGGTGACAAGTTCGTCATGTTAGCAGAAAGCACCCGATTCACCGGTGTCCGCCGCCAATCCGGGCTTTTGTGCGCAAAATCAATGGGTAACTTCTTCTGTTCATGGGTTGAACTTGACGAAAAAGACCCTATCTACAGACAGCCCCGTCACAGCGCTGTGCCAGCATCGTGGAATAACGCCACTTTCCTCTCCTTCGTTTCCGGGTAGAATGCTCGTTCGCATGCGGCCATGAGGGCTGCACGGGCGACTCACGGGGCCGCCCTCCATTCCTATGTGTGGAAGATCCTGTCGATATGTTTGCGCCTTTGTTAAAAAAACTTTTTGGAAGCAAGAACGAGCGTGAAGTCAAACGCATGCTCAAGACGGTTCAACTCGTCAATGCCTTCGAAGAGCAAATGGTGGCCCTTTCGGACGAGCAATTGCGTGCCAAGACCGAAGAGTTCAAGGCCCGCTTAGCCAAAGGTGAGACCCTCGATAAGCTGCTTCCTGAAGCTTTCGCGGTTGCTCGTGAAGCCGGTAAGCGCGTCATGGGCATGCGCCACTTCGACGTCCAGTTGATCGGTGGCATGACCTTGCACGAAGGCATGATTGCCGAAATGCGTACCGGTGAAGGCAAGACCCTGGTGGGTACGCTGGCGGTCTACCTCAATGCGCTAGCAGGCAAGGGCGTTCATGTGATTACCGTGAACGACTACCTGGCCCGTCGAGATGCCAACTGGATGCGTCCGCTGTACGAATTCCTCGGCCTGAGCGTCGGCATCGTCACGCCATTCCAGCCGCCTGAAGAAAAGCGTGAAGCCTACGCCGCCGACATCACCTACGGCACCAACAACGAATTCGGTTTCGATTACCTGCGCGACAACATGGCTTTCAGCATGGAAGACAAGTTCCAGCGCGAGCTCAATTTTGCCGTAATCGACGAAGTGGACTCGATCCTCATCGACGAAGCCCGTACGCCGCTGATCATCTCCGGTCAGGCCGAAGACAGCTCCAGGCTGTACACCGAAATCAACCGTCTGATCCCGCGCCTCGTGCAGCACATCGAGGAAGTGGAAGGCGAGGTCACCAAAGCCGGTCACTACACCGTTGACGAGAAAACCCGTCAGGTTGAGCTGAACGAAGCCGGTCATCAGTTCATCGAAGAAATGCTCACCGAAGTCGGCCTGCTGGCCGAAGGCGAAAGCCTGTACTCGGCGCACAACCTGGGTCTGCTGACTCACGTTTACGCCGGTCTGCGTGCGCATACGCTGTTCAACCGCAACGTTGAATACATCGTTCAGGACGGTCAGATTCTGCTGGTCGATGAGCACACCGGTCGTACCATGCCGGGTCGCCGTCTGTCCGAAGGCCTGCACCAGGCCATCGAAGCGAAGGAAAACCTGAACATTCAGGCCGAAAGCCAGACATTGGCTTCGACCACGTTCCAGAACTACTTCCGTCTGTACAACAAACTGTCTGGCATGACCGGTACAGCGGACACCGAAGCGTTCGAATTCCACCAGATCTACACCTTGTCCGTCGTGGTCATTCCGCCGAACAAGCCGCTGGCGCGTAAGGACTTCAACGACCTCGTCTACCTGACGGCGGAAGAGAAGTACGCCGCCATCGTCACCGACATCAAGGCCTGTCTGGCCGAGAATCGTCCGGTGCTGGTGGGTACCGCGACCATCGAAACCTCCGAGCACATGTCCCGTCTGCTCAATGAGGAAAGTATCGGTCACAAGGTTCTGAACGCCAAGTTCCACGAAAAAGAAGCCGAGATCATCGCGCAAGCCGGTCGTCCGGGCGCGCTGACCATCGCCACCAACATGGCCGGTCGCGGTACTGACATCCTGTTGGGCGGTAACTGGGAAGTGGAAGTCGCGGCACTGGAAGATCCAAGTCCAGAGCAGATCGCGCAGATCAAGGCCGACTGGCAGAAACGCCATCAGCAAGTGATCGAAGCGGGCGGCCTGCATGTGATCGCTTCCGAGCGCCATGAATCGCGCCGTATCGACAACCAGCTGCGTGGCCGTGCCGGTCGTCAGGGCGACACCGGTTCCAGCCGTTTCTACCTGTCTCTGGAAGACAGCCTGATGCGCATCTTCGCCTCTGATCGGGTGAAGAACTTCATGAAGGCGCTGGGCATGCAGTCCGGCGAAGCGATCGAGCACCGCATGGTGACCAACGCGATCGAGAAGGCGCAGCGCAAGGTTGAAGGTCGCAACTTCGATATCCGTAAGCAATTGCTGGAGTTCGACGACGTTTCCAACGAGCAGCGTAAAGTGATCTACCACATGCGTAACAGCCTCCTGGCTGCGACCAACATTGGTGACACCATTGCCGATTTCCGTCAGGACGTCCTCAACAGCCTGATCAGCCAGCACATTCCGCCGCAGTCGCTGCCTGAGCAGTGGGATGTTGCAGGTCTGGAAGCTGCGCTGGATACCGATTTCGGCGTGAAGCTGCCGGTTCAGCAATGGCTGGACGAAGACGATCACCTGCACGAAGAAACCCTGCGCACCAAGTTGATGGAAGAGCTGCTCGCTTCTTACAACGAGAAGGAAGAGCAAGCCAGCGCCGAAGCACTGCGTACCTTCGAGAAGCAGATTCTGCTGCGTGTACTGGACGACCTGTGGAAAGACCACCTGTCGACCATGGACCACCTGCGTCACGGTATCCACCTGCGCGGCTACGCTCAGAAAAACCCGAAGCAGGAATACAAGCGCGAATCCTTCACTCTGTTCCAGGAACTCCTGGATTCGATCAAGCGCGACACCATCCGTGTGCTGTCACACGTTCAGGTCCGCCGCGAAGATCCGGAAGAAGAGGAAGCTCGCCTGCGTCGCGACGCCGAAGAACTGGCCCAGCGCATGCAGTTCGAACACGCCGAAGCACCGGGCCTCGAGCAGCCGGAAGCTCTGGTTGAAGAGGGCGTCGAAGTGGCAACGCTGCCGGTCCGCAATGACCAGAAGCAAGGCCGCAACGAGCTGTGCTGGTGTGGTTCGGGCAAGAAATACAAACACTGCCACGGTCAGATCAACTAAGCCTTGATTTGAACCTGTAGCACCAACGCCGCGACCGGCTCTGCCGTCGCGGCGTTTTACAATCGATTGCCGTACCGAAACGGGCGGCGCAGACAATCTTTCAAGGAGCGCACCTCATGGCTGTTGGTCTTGGTCCTTTGCCGACATTGCACCCGGTTCCCGGTTTTGAACTGGGTATTTCTTCGGCCGGCATCAAACGCCCAGGTCGCAAAGACGTCGTGGTCATGCGCTGCGCCGAAGGCTCCAGCGTGGCGGGCGTGTTCACCCTTAATGCGTTTTGCGCAGCTCCGGTGATCCTCGCCAAGCAGCGTGTGGGCGGCGCGGTTCGCTACCTGCTGACTAACACCGGCAACGCCAACGCGGGCACTGGCGAGCCAGGTCTGGCCAACGCTGCGCGTACCTGCGCGAAACTGGCTGAGCTGACCGGCGTTGATGCGTCGGCCGTGCTGCCTTACTCCACCGGTGTGATCGGCGAGCCGCTGCCTGTGGAAAAAATCGAAGGCGCCCTGCAAGCCGCCCTTGATGATCTGTCTGTGGATAACTGGGCTGCTGCGGCCACCGGCATCATGACCACTGACACGCTGCCAAAAGGCGCGAGCCGTCAGTTCCAGATCGATGGCGTGACCATCACCGTGACGGGCATCAGCAAAGGCGCGGGCATGATCCGCCCGAACATGGCGACCATGCTGGGTTACATCGCCACCGACGCCAAGGTTTCGCAGAGCGTTCTGCAGGACCTGATCCGCGACGGCGCCAACAAGTCGTTCAACCGCATCACCATTGATGGCGATACCTCCACCAACGATTGCTGCATGCTGATTGCCACCGGTCAGGCCAATCTGCCTGAAGTCACCGAAGCCAAAGGCCCGCTGTTCGACGCGCTGAAAAAAGCGGTATTCGACGTGTGCATGGAAGTCGCTCAAGCCATTGTGCGTGACGGCGAAGGCGCAACCAAGTTCGTGACTGTCGAAGTCAACGGCGGCGGCAATCACCAGGAATGCCTGGATGTCGGCTACGCAGTGGCTCACTCGCCGCTGATCAAGACGGCACTGTTCGCCTCCGATCCAAACTGGGGCCGCATCCTGGCTGCCGTCGGCCGTGCCGGAGTGCCGGATCTGGATGTCAGCAAGATCGATGTATTCCTGGGTTCGGTGTGCATCGCCAGCAAAGGCTGCCGCGCGACCACCTACACTGAAGAACAAGGCTCGGCTGTCATGGCGGAAGCAGAAATCACCATCCGCATCGAGCTGGGCCGTGGTGATTGCAGCGAAACCATCTGGACCACCGACCTGTCCCACGAGTACGTGAAGATCAACGCGGAATACCGCACGTAAGGCGTTAATGCGAAACCCGTGGGACCGGCTTCAGCCGGGAAGGCGGCACTCCTGACGACCATAATGCGTCGAATGTACTGGCCTCTTCCCGGCTAAAGCCGGTCCCACGGTTGCGCTTCATTCATTTGAGCAAGGACACTGAAATGACCCTGCACCTGATCATCGGCGACAAACGCTATTCTTCCTGGTCCGTGCGTCCAGCATTGGCGCTGTACATGACCGGTGCGCCTTACACCGAACAGTTGATTCGCCTGAATCAGGCGAACAGCAAGCAATTGATGCTGGAGCACTCGCCCACGGGCAAAGTGCCGCTGTTGAAAACCCAGCACGGGACGATTGCCGATTCTCTGGCAATCATCGAATACCTCGCCGAACAATTCCCCGCCGCCGGTCTCTGGCCAGCTGACACCGCAGCCCGTGCCCAGGCGCGTTCAGCCTGTGCGCAAATGCACAGCGGCTTTATGGGCCTGCGTTCCAACATGCCGATGGACTTGCGCCACGACGAAGCGCTGGAAGTTATCCCTGTGGATACCCAAGGCGATATCGAACGCATCTTTCAGCTGTGGGCCGAATGCCGCGCCGCTGCGACTGAAAGCGGGCCGTTTCTGTTTGGCAAAGCCAGCGCTGCCGATGCTTTCTTCGCGCCGGTTGCCATCCGTCTGCGCACCTATCAGGTGGTCTTGCCCGCTGAGGCTGCTGCGTACGTAGACACCATCTATCAATGGCCGGTTTTCCAGCGTTGGCAACAGGCCGCTCTAGAGGAAACCCCCGCGTGAAACGAGTTCATGTAGCTGCCGCCGTCATCCGTGGAGCTGACGGCAGGATCCTTATCGCACGCCGCGCCGACAGCCAGCATCAGGGCGGGTTGTGGGAGTTTCCTGGCGGCAAGGTCGAGCCAGGCGAGGCCGTCGAAGCTGCCCTGGCCCGCGAGCTACAGGAAGAGCTGAACATCGTGGTCACCCAGGCGCGTCCGCTGATCAAGATTCAGCATGATTACCCCGACAAACAGGTGTTGCTGGATGTCTGGGAAGTTTCGGCGTTCACGGGCGAGCCTCACGGCGTTGAAGGCCAGCCATTGGCCTGGGTCTCGAATCGCGAATTGCCGAACTACGAATTCCCCGCGGCCAATCAGCCCATAGTCGCGGCGGCGCGTCTGCCCGGTGAATACCTCATCACTCCTGGCGAACTGGAAACCCCGCAATTGCTGCGCGGGATCCAGAAGGCAATTGCCGGTGGCATCAAGCTGATTCAACTGCGGGCGCCGAATGGCTACGATCCGCAGTATCGTGACCTGGCTGTGGATGCGGTGGGTTTGTGTGCGGGCAAGGCGCAACTGATGCTTAAAGGGCCGCTGGAATGGTTGGGGGATTTCCCCGCTGCCGGTTGGCACCTGACCTCGGCGCAACTGCGCAAGCTGGCGGCCAACGGTCGTCCGTTTCCCAAGGAGCGCTGGCTAGCGGCTTCCTGCCATAACGCTGAAGAACTGAGCCTGGCTGAACAGATGGGCGTCGATTTCGTGACCTTGTCACCGGTGCAGCCAACCCTGACTCACCCGGAGGCTCAGCCTTTGGGGTGGGAACAGGCGCAGCAGTTGATTGCAGGCTTCAGCAAGCCGGTTTACCTGCTCGGCGGGGTTGGCCCGGCTGAGCAACAGCAAGCCTGGCAGAGCGGTGCGCAGGGTGTGGCGGGTATCCGGGCGTTCTGGCCGGGGGAGTGACCCCACATTCCCCTGTTGGAGCGAGGCTTGCCCGCGAAGCATCCACTGTGGTGTATCAGGCAAACCGCGTAATCGTTCTTCGCGGGCAAGCCTCGCTCCAACAAAGGCCACGTAAACCCGTAGATCTACCGCTTCTTCGCCGCCTCCCACAATATCTCCGCAATCCCCTGACGCTTGGCGATCATGCGGGCGGCGACGAACAGCAAATCCGACAACCTGTTGATATACGCCAGCCCAACCCCGGCCAGTGGCTCTGCGGCGTTGAGGTGCTGGCAGCGGCGTTCGGCGCTGCGGGCCAGGCTGCGGCAGACATGAGCCTGGGCGATCAGTGCCGAGCCGCCGGGCAGGATGAAGTTTTCCAGTGGCCCCAGCTCCTCGTTCCACAGGTCGATGGCTGCTTCCAGTCGATCGATTTCTGCCTGATCCAGAGCCTGATAAACCGGCATCGCCAGCTCTCCACCCAGATCAAACAGTCGATGCTGGCAGGGCGCAAGCACTTCAATCACCTCATTGAGCTGAGGATTCGCAACGGCCTGTTCAGCCAACCCGGCGAGCAGCAGGCCCAATTGGCTGTTGAGCGTGTCCACTTCGCCGATGGCTTCGACGCGGGGGTGATCTTTCGGCACCCGACGCCCATCGCCCAACCCGGTTTCCCCAGCGTCGCCGGTGCGTGTGTAAATTTTCGACAAGCGAAAGCCCATTCTTATTGCTCCGTCATAGCGGTGAAATAACCGCTTCCGGCACTGCCACCTGACTGCCCGCCAATGGCAGACGCAAGGTAAAGCAGGTGCCCTGGCCGACCGAGGATTGAACCTCCATCTGGCCTTTGTGATTGTTGGTGATGATGAAATACGACACCGACAGCCCAAGGCCGGTGCCCTGGCCGATTTCCTTGGTGGTGAAAAACGGCTCGAACGTCCGCTTGCGCACGTTCTCCGACATGCCGACGCCGTTGTCTTCCACCTGAATTTCCGCCCAGGGCGGATTGAGCCGGGTGCGCAGGATGATCCGCCCCGGTTCGCTGTCGTCCGGCCGTTGATGTATGGCCTGGGCGGCGTTCTTCAGCAGGTTGAGCAGCACCTGTTCAAGCTCGTTGGCCGTGCCAGGCACGGGGCCCAACTCTGGGTCGAACTGGCGGACGATGGCCTGGCCCTTGAAGTCGAAACCGATGGTCAGATCAAAGTCGTTGCTGGCGATTTCCAGTGCCTGATCAATCAGTGCGGGCAGGTCGCAAGGCGCCATCTGCCGGGTGCTGAGGCGACTGAAACTGAGCATGTGGCTGACGATTTTCGCGGCTCGAGCCCCTGCCTGCGCAATACCATCGAGCAGTTGCGGAACCTCACGGCTGACAAGATAGCGGTTCACGGTTTCCAGCTCGATGCCGTCAGCTTCGGCCTGTTCGATGTTTTTCGGCAGATCGCTGGACAGTCGGCGGCGAATGTTCTGCACGTTATGCAGGATCGCGCCCAGCGGATTGTTGATCTCATGAGCCATGCCCGCCGCCAGCCCGCCCACGGACAGCATCTTCTCGGACTGAACCATCATTTCTTCCAGAGACAGCCGCTGAGTGATGTCATCGATGCGGATCACCACGCCACGGCCCGCATCGCCGGTCAGGGGATAGAAGGTGAGGGCATAGTGGCGACGCTCCTCGTCCTTGATCCAGGTGACACGCTCGATCTTGGTGACCCGATGCCGTTCGACGGTCTGCTTGAGCTGCGGCAGGAAGGTCTTCATTGGCGCAAAGGCGAGGAAGATCGGCTGGTTGAGGGCTTCGTCCAGCGGCGTCCCGGAAAGAGCGCTGGCTTCCTGATTCCACTGGGTGACGTAGAGTTGTTCATCGAGGGCGATCAGCGCTGAAGGCATGGAATCGATAATGCTGTTCAGGTAATTCTGGAACCCGGTGAGCTTCTTCTCGATCTTGCTGCGCACTTTGACTTCAAGTTCCAGCTTGCGATTGGTGTTGCGGGTTTCCTCGGCCAGGCCTTGAGCCTGATCGTAGGCTTCCTGGGAGTCGTCCCGGGCGCGTTTGAGTTGCTGCTCCCGGGCTTCCATTCGCGACAGCATGGTGTTGAACGCCTCGGCCAGACTGCCGATTTCGTCTTTATTGCCCGGCTCGGCCCGCAGCGCATAGCTTTCTTCCCGAGTGACCTGCCGGGAAAGTTCTTCGAGCTGGTAAATGGGCTCGGTAATCAGTCGGCGGATCTGCCTGGCGATGATCAGCCAGAGCAACACGCTGAACACCAGAATGCCCAGGCTGGCGGTCAGGGTGCCGGTGTAAAACGCCGTGGGTAATTCGCTGCTGGCCACCAATAACAGGTGGCCCGGTGTCTGGCCTGCTTTCGGCACAGGAATGACCTGGGTATTGCGAAACTCGGTGATGCGCCAGGTATCGATGTCTTTGACGTGCGTCGGCAGCTGGAGTTTGTCGCCTTGTTGCAACTGCCCCAGACGCTCGCCGTTGTTGTCGTACAGGGCCGCCGCACGCAGCGGACCGTAGCTTTTCAGCTCCTTGAGCAGTGCTTCGGCGTTGGCCGGTGAGCTGAGCGCCTGCTCGGCAAGATTGGGGTTACTGATCAGTCGGCCAATGGTCTGCAAGGCCTGGGGCGCCATGGCTTCCTGAGAAATATAGTAAGCGGCGCTGATGAAAGTCAGGTTAGCCACCAGCAGGACAGTGGTCAGCAAGACCAGCAGGGCTGCCAGTAGCTTCTGGCCGACCGGCAGGTTTTCCAGGCGTTGGCGCAATGACATGAGGCGAATCACACACTGAGGGGAAGTATTCAGGGTAGCGCGCAGTTTGGCGGTTGAGCAAACCCTACTCCGAACGCAGCCCTTTATTCACCAGAAGCTCGACCAGCCGCTGTTTCAGCTGCATCAAATGTGGGACTGCACATTGATGGCGTTCAGCGGCCGCACAGGCGTAACCCAGCAGGTAACTGATCTCGGTTCGCCGCCCCTGAGCGACATCCTGATGTATCGACGAGTAGTTGGCGGCCGTGGCCTGAATCACCCGCAGCACTTCGCTGTGCAGGTCCTGTGCGGCGGCAGGTTGGCCGCAGCGCTCAAGCAGCTCAGTCAGTTCGACGCAAAGTGTGGCGACTTCGCAGTGATGCTCCAGCAAGCCGCCGTTGCGGCAGGCATGCAGGACGGTCAGCGGATTGATCGCGCAATTGAGCGCCAGTTTGCGCCACAGCCGGGTGAGGATGTCCGGTGTCCATTCGTGGGGGATGCCGCTGTGATGCAGCTCTTCAAGCCAGGCCGGTGGCGTTGGATTCCGAGGGTCGCCCAGCCAGGTGTAGCCATGGCCTGCGAAAACCACCTGCCAATCCTGCTGACGAAACGCGCCTTCGGTGCTCGACGCGAAGATACAGCGCGCCTGGGGGATCTGCGCAGCGACGGCATCCTGACTGCCCAGGCCGTTTTGCAGCAGGACAATTTCCGCGTTGGGACTCAGTCGTGACGCCAGCGAAGCGATTGCCTGCTCGGCGTCGTAAGCCTTGCAGGCCAGCAGCAGTCGGTGGATGGGCTCATTACTGTCGAGGCTCTGGGCGCTGATCGCCAGCGTGTTCTCAATGCCTTGCTCAATCAGAGTGATGGTCCCGCCATTGGCCTCGTAGGCCGCCAGTCGCGCGGCATCACGCAGGATCAAACGCACCGGCACGCCTGCTCGTGCAAGACGCGCTGCCCACAGGCTGCCGAGACTTCCGGCCCCCAAAACATGCCAGGTGACCGACATCAATTGATCACTGCCATGCAAATCAATGGGCGCAAGATAGGCAAATCGGTTGTCGACATGGAACGCTCGCAGTGAACGCGGGAAAAGTCTCGTTATAATAACCGCGATTCAATAATGACAAGCCAGGCGTTTCCATACGCCTTTTAACCGGAGAAATGACATGCCCTCGTTCGACGTAGTGTCCGAACTGGATAAACACGAAGTCACTAATGCCGTCGACAACGCCATCAAAGAGCTGGACCGTCGCTACGACTTGAAAGGTAAAGGCGAGTTCGAATTCAAGGAAAAGGACCTGACCGTCAACCTGACGGCCGAGGCTGAATTCCAGCTTGAAGCGATGATCGAAATCCTCAAGCTGTGCCTGGTCAAGCGCAAGATCGACGTCAAATGCCTTGAAGTCAAAGATGCGTTTGCATCCGGCAAGCAGATGAAGCAGGACGCCGTGCTCAAGGAAGGTATCGACAAGGAGCTGGCGAAGAAAATCGTCGCTCATATCAAAGAAGCCAAACTCAAGGTCCAGGCCGCCATTCAGGGCGAGCAGGTCCGGGTTACCGGCAAGAAACGTGATGATCTGCAAGAAGCCATGGCCGTGTTGCGCGGTCATGAATTCGGTATGCCGCTGCAGTTCAACAACTTCCGCGACTGATTGTCTGGCCGGGACGCCTGGGAACCTCTTTGTTCTCTCTGCTTCCCAGGCCAGTGCAAGGGGCTGGAGCCTCAGGTTTGATCTGAGGGTTCAGCGCCCGGTTTCGCGAATCGTAAGGAGAAAAAGATGGATTTGAATGCCGAAGTCGATCATTTGGTGAAGGCCTCCCAGGCCTGGCTGCCGATGATCATGGAATACGGCAGCCGCGTGCTGTTGGCCCTGGTCACTCTGACCATCGGTTGGTGGCTGATCAACCGTCTGACCTCCAAGGTTGGCGCGCTGCTGGCACTGCGTAATGCCGATCTGGCGTTGCAGGGCTTCATCAGCAGCCTGGCCAATATCATTCTGAAGATTCTGCTGGTGGTCAGCGTCGCCTCGATGATCGGCGTGGAAACCACCTCGTTCGTGGCCGCTATCGGTGCTGCGGGCCTGGCGATTGGTCTGGCGCTGCAAGGTAGCCTGGCGAATTTCGCTGGCGGGGTGCTGATTCTGCTCTTTCGTCCGTTCAAGATCGGTGACTGGATCGAGGCACAGGGTGTGGCGGGAACCGTCGATAACATCCAGATTTTCCACACCGTACTGCGTACCGGCGACAACAAGACGGTGATCCTGCCTAACGGCAATCTGTCCAACGGGATCATCACCAACACCAATCGCCAGCCGACGCGCAAGATCACTTTCGATGTGGGTGTGGATTACGAGGCTGATTTGAAGCAGGCGCTGCAAGTGTTGATGGACATGGCTGATGACCCTCGCGTTTTGCAGGATCCTGCGCCACAGGCCGTGGTGGCTGCTTTGGGCGACAGCTCGATTACAGTGTCGCTGCGGGTGTGGGTCAAAACCGGTGATTTCGGCGATGTGTCCAACCGCTTCAACGCCGAAGCCCGCGACCGCCTGCGCGCCGCCAACATCGAGATCCCGTTTCCACAGCGGGTGATTCGAGTGGTGCAGGATCAGGCAGCGCCGCAGTAAGCCTGTTGGAGATTCCAATCTGTAGGAGCGACCGGGGTGGCGCTCTACATTGCTCGCGATGGCGGTTTATCAGGCGAAAATTTCTTCACTGATACACCGCTATCGCGATCAAGCTCGCTCCTACAGATACTGCGTTTTCCCTGACAAGCTGTGATTCTGTAGGAGCTGCCGCAGGCTGCGAATGGCGGTATCTGGCACAACGCTATTCGCAGCCTGCGGCAGCTCCTACAGGGGTAAAGCGACTACAAATCCGAAGGCTTCTGCACTTCAAGCTCTTCAGCCGCCTTGTCCTGACGCGCTTCCTTGCTCCACTGCAGGATGATCATGATCAGCGTCGGCACCCCCAGCAGGGCGGTGATCAGGAAGAAGTTGTGATAGCCGAACTTCTCCACCATGACCCCTGAATATCCACCAATCAGCCGCGGCAACAGCAGCATGATCGAGCTGAGCAGCGCGTATTGCGTGGCCGAGAACTTGAGGTTGGTCAGGCTCGACAGGTACGCCACAAAGGCTGACGTCGCCAGCCCTGAACTGAAGTTATCCAGGGATATGGTCAGCACCAGCATTTTCAGGTTCGGGCCCATGTCGGCCAGCAGCAGAAACAGAATATTGGTCGCCGCCGACGTCAGGCCGCCGATGAACAGAATCGGCATGATGCCGAACCGCACGATCAACAGCCCGCCAAAACCAGCCCCCAGCAACGTCATGATCAGCCCGAAAATCTTGCTGACACTGGCGATCTGATCCTTGGTGAAACCCTGGTCAATGTAGAAAACGTTGGCCATGACGCCCATGACCGTGTCCGACATGCGATAGGTCGCGATCAGCCCGAGCAGCAGAAACGCCTGCCAGCGATAGCGCAGGATAAAGTCGTTGATCGGGGTCAGAACCGGCGCCAGACCACGTCGGCCCATGGACGACAGGCAGGCGGTGGTCAGGACCGTGTACAGAATGGCGCGCAGGAAGGCGCGGTCTTCCAGCAGCAGATCCATCCAGCTGGTGCCCTGAAACAGCACGCTGGCGAAGTCGGTGTTATAGAGCTGAGTGAACATTGCTGGAACCGAGACCAGCAACACAATCAGGACAAATACCGACGCCAGCTGATGGGTAAAGCCATAACGCGCCGCCGACAGCTGCGTGCGCAATGCCACGGGCGGTTCACGCATGACCAGTGTCGTGATCAGCGCAGGCAGCATCAACAAGCCGAACAGCACGTAAGTGCCGGTCCACGCCGAGTGCTTGTAGGCAAAACCGGTAGAGCCGAAGCCTTCAGCGAAGTACAGCGCCCCAGCGGTGGCCAGCAAGGCCGCCACGCGATAGCCAGACATATAGCTGGCGGCGAGGGCGGCCTGTTGGGTGTCGTTGGCGATTTCCAGGCGATAGGCGTCGATGGCGATGTCTTGAGTCGCAGACGAGAAGGCCACCACCACGGCAATGGCGATCAACCACGACAAATGCTGTTGCGGATCGCAGAAGCCCATGCCTATCAGGCCCAGGATCACCAGCGATTGCGACAGTACCAGCCAGGAACGGCGACGGCCCAGCTTGCCCAGCAACGGCAGGCGCCATTGATCGAGCAGCGGTGACCACACCCATTTGAATGCATAGGCAAGGCCGATCAGGCTGGCATAGCCGATGGTTTCGCGAGCGACCCCGGCTTCACGCAACCAGACCGACAAGGTTGAAAACACCAACATGTAAGGCATGCCAGCGGCAAAGCCCAGCAATAACAGCACTAACGTCGAGGGGCTGGCATATGCGGCGAGCGCGGCGCGCCAGGTTTTACGGGGCATGGGCTGGAGTCTGCCTCAGGTTACGAAAACAAAGGGCGCACTCTAACCGCTGTGCTCCATCGGGCGCCAGCCATGGCGCCGGATATCTACCCGATTGTTTTGTACAAACACACCTTCGGCGCGCAAACGGGCACGCTGTTCGTCGCCCGAGACCGTTCCGGCGTGCAGGCTGACTTTACCGCCCGCGCCAATAACCCGGTGCCATGGCAGAGAGGTGTCGTCCGGCAATTGGCTCAGCGTGCGCCCAACCCAGCGCGCGGCGCGGCCAAGGCCGGCAAGCTCGGCCAGCTGCCCATAGCTGACCACTTTGCCTTCCGGCACTTGATGAAGGGTCAGATACAGCGCTGTGCGTCTGACCTCGGCAGCAGAAGGCTCATTTGCCGATGATTGCTGCGCATCCTCGTCAATCACGGGTTTATTCCTGTATATAAGGTTGTGTGCAGGTGTTCATGGAACTACGGAATAATCCTACGGTCTGTGCATTCTATGCCCGCGGCGGTCTTCGATTGCCTTGACGTTGTCCTTCTTCAGGACAGTGCCCGATTTTCCGCTAACTGAGCCTATGTATTTGCTTATGCTGACCAGAACCTTGTTGTGCCTCGCAGTCTCCCTCGCATCCACGTCTCTTCTTGCCGATACCGTCTGGTTGAAGAATGGTGACAAGATTACCGGCACCATCAAGCTGTTCGATGGCGGCAAGCTGGTGATTGACACTGCTTACGGCGGGACTATCCCGCTGGACATGAAGCAGGTCAAAACCCTGCAAAGCGATCAGAAGCTCATGGTCAAGCAGGATCAGTATCAGGGCGAAGTCGCCAAGTCGTTGCAGCCTGCCGATGATGGCAAGGTCATCCTCGCCAATGGCGACGCGCCAAAGACCGTCGAGCTGGCAAGCATCCAGCAGATCCTCAAGCCCAAGCCGATCATCACGGACCTGGTGTGGAAGGGCAATATCGACGCGGCACTGGATTTCCAGAAAGCCGAGAACGACACCGACGATTACAACATCGCGTTCAAGACCTCTGCGCGGCATGGCCAATGGCGTCACAACGCCAAAGGCGATTACAACCGCGAAACCCAGGATGACGTGGTCAACACTGACAACTGGAGCGCTGAATACTCCATCGACCGCTTCCTGACCGAAAACTGGTTCTGGGATGGCCGGATCAGCTACAAACGCGACAAGGTCGAAGACCTGGCCCGCCAGCGCACCGTCGGTACCGGTCCTGGTTACCAGTTCTGGGATGACGAACTCGGCGCATTCAAGTTGGGCTCACTGCTTAACCGTACAGACTTCGAATACAACACCGGTGCCAAGGACAACTTCTATTCGGTTGCCGGCACCTGGGACTACAACCGCTTCCTGATCGGCAAGAAAGTCGAGTTCTTCACCAATGGTGAGCTGGGCAAGCCAATCAGTGGCGTCGCTGACTACTCGCTGGATGCCGAAGTGGGCCTGCGCTACAAGGTCACCGACTGGGCTTCGCTTAACCTCAAGGCCGAGAAGAACGTCATCAGCGGCTCCGACGAAGGCGACCTGGACAAGACCCGCTACACCGCTGGGTTTGGTGTGACCTGGTAATAGAACTCGCTTAACTTGTAGGAGCTGCCGAAGGCTGCGAACCGCGGTTTGTCTGATCCACCGCGGTTCGCAGCCTTCGGCAGCTCCTACAGGTCCGCGTGATATCCGTAATACCTCCCTCCTTCGATAATTTTTCTTGTCATTGAGACGCATCCGCGTGCCCAATTGGCAGGTTGTCGTTATCACCTTCAAGGAGTGACCCAAATGAGCGTAAAGGCTTCCCGGCAGGCTCGCGAACTTCTGCTCAAGGAATACCGGGGTGTGTTGTCCACCCATTCCAAATCCATGCCCGGCTTCCCGTTTGGCTCGTCGGTGCCGTATTGCCTGGACGAGCAGGGCAGGCCGTTGATCCTGATCAGCCGTATCGCTCAGCACACCCACAACCTGGGCAAAGACCCGAAATGCTCGCTGTTGGTGGGTGAGCGTGAAGCTGATGATGTTCAGGCGACCGGGCGGGTGACTGTCATGGCCGAGGCTGAAAAACTTGTTGATGCCGATGCCATCGAAGCCGCTGCACTGCGTTACTACCGTTACTTTCCTGAATCCCAGAGCTATCACAGCGCCCATGATTTCGATTTCTGGGTACTGACGCCGGTGCGCTACCGTTTCATCGGAGGTTTTGGCGCGATTCACTGGCTCGATGACGTCGCGCTGGCCAATCCATTCGCCGGTGCTGCTGAAACCAGCATGGTCGAACACATGAATGCCGACCACGCAAAAGCCATCGCGCACTATGTGCAACTGACCGGTCTGCCCCAGAGCGAACCTGCGCAATTGGTGGGCATCGACAGTGAAGGCATGCATTTGCGGATCGGTCAGCGCCTATACTGGCTGGCTTTCAGTGAGCCCAGTAACACGCCGAAACAAGTGCGCGAAGCCTTGACCCAATTGGCTCACGCGCAAAAATGGCCCGATTCTGTGGGGCAGGAGGCTTGAATTCACGCTTTTCTGACGTCACGTAGGGTCTACTGCAAGGCATTCTTGCGTTGAGGAATTGAATTGATGCGTGTTTTTCTGCTGTTGTTCCTGCTTTTTCCTGTGCTGGAACTGTTCATTCTGGTTCGCGTAGGGATGTCGATCGGCTTCTTCGCGACCTTCCTTCTGGTGGTCATGACCTCCCTGGCGGGGCTGTTCATTATCCGCGTGGCCGGGTTCGCGACCGCGATGCGCGCGCGGGAAAGCCTGTCCCGTGGCGAGCTGCCTGCCCAGCAAATGCTGGACGGCCTGATGATCGCCGTCGGCGGTGGTCTGCTGCTGTTGCCGGGTTTTATCAGCGACGTGCTGGGCATCATCTGCCTGCTGCCGTTCACTCGCACCCTGCTGGTCAACAAGATGCGCAAGCGTGCCGAAGAGCAGGCTCTGCGTCAGCGTGCTTTCGCTGAAGATATGCCGGCCAGCAACGATCCGGGCCGTCCGGGCTCGATTCATCCACCGACTCGCAAGCCGGATGTGATCGAGGGCGAGTTCGAGCATCGCGACAAGTAAAGTCGCTGATAGCCCTACTGTGCGGCGCCTGCGGGTGCCGCACTTGTTTGCGCACGACGTTATCTCGACAAAAAAAATCAATGACCGGCCTTGTAATCACCTAGCCCGCCCTTATGTATGGGTCACCGCAAGGTTTCTGGCAGTTACGCCAGACCGTATTCTGCGGTTCGCTCGTCGAACCGTAACCGGCAACGCCGGATGTTTTAACTCGCTGGTGTCGTCACCAGCCGCTCAAAAACCATAATTAGGAGATCGACAATGAAGCTTCGTCCTCTGCATGACCGCGTCGTAATCCGTCGCAGCGAAGAAGAATCCAAAACTGCTGGCGGTATTGTTCTGCCAGGTTCGGCTGCTGAAAAGCCAAACCGTGGCGAGATCCTCGCTGTAGGTACCGGCCGCGTGCTGGACAACGGTGAAGTACGTGCGCTGGCCGTGAAAGTGGGTGACAAAGTGGTGTTTGGCCCGTACTCCGGCAGCAACACTGTGAAAGTAGATGGCGAAGACCTGCTGGTGATGAGCGAGAACGAAATTCTCGCGGTCGTCGAAGCCTGAGTCACCCCACTAGTTTCCGTTACTACCCCAAGTATTTAAGGAAGATCGATCATGGCTGCTAAAGAAGTTAAATTCGGCGATTCTGGCCGTAAGAAAATGCTCGCCGGTGTAAACGTCCTGGCTGATGCAGTAAAAGCAACGCTGGGCCCTAAAGGCCGTAACGTGATCATCGAGAAGAGCTTCGGCGCTCCTCTGATCACCAAAGACGGTGTTTCGGTTGCCAAAGAAATCGAATTGAAAGACCGTTTCGAGAACATGGGCGCGCAGCTGGTCAAAGACGTTGCCTCCCGTGCCAACGATGACGCTGGTGACGGTACTACTACTGCAACCGTTCTGGCTCAAGCCATCGTCAACGAAGGCCTGAAAGCCGTCGCTGCCGGCATGAACCCGATGGACCTCAAGCGCGGTATCGACAAGGCGACCATCGCCATCGTTGCCGAGCTGAAGAAGCTGTCCAAGCCTTGCACCGACACCAAAGCAATCGCTCAGGTTGGTACTATCTCGGCCAACTCCGACAACTCCATCGGCGACATCATTGCTGAAGCCATGGAAAAAGTGACCAAAGACGGTGTTATTACCGTTGAAGAAGGCACTGGTCTGGAAAACGAACTGTCGGTTGTTGAAGGCATGCAGTTCGACCGTGGCTACCTGTCCCCGTACTTCATCAACAAGCCGGACACCATGGTTGCCGAGCTGGACAGCCCGCTGATCCTGCTGGTCGACAAAAAGATCTCCAACATCCGCGAAATGCTGCCAGTTCTGGAAGCAGTGGCCAAAGCTGGCCGTCCGCTGTTGATCGTTGCCGAAGACGTTGAAGGCGAAGCCCTGGCGACTCTGGTTGTGAACAACATGCGCGGTATCGTGAAAGTTGCAGCCGTCAAGGCTCCAGGTTTCGGCGACCGTCGCAAGGCAATGCTGCAGGACATCGCTGTCCTGACCGGTGGTACCGTTGTTTCCGAAGAAATCGGCCTGAGCCTGGAAACCACCACCCTGGAACACCTGGGTAATGCCAAGCGCGTTGTGCTGAACAAAGAAAACACCACCATCATCGACGGTGCTGGCGTTCGCACTGACATCGACGGTCGTATCGCTCAGATCCGTCAGCAGATCGGCGACACTTCCTCGGACTACGACAAAGAAAAACTGCAAGAGCGTCTGGCCAAGCTGTCCGGCGGCGTTGCGGTAATCAAGGTCGGCGCTGGTTCCGAAGTTGAAATGAAAGAGAAGAAAGCCCGCGTTGAAGACGCCCTGCACGCAACCCGTGCAGCCGTTGAAGAAGGCGTGGTACCTGGCGGCGGCGTGGCACTGGTTCGCTCCCTGCAGGCTATCTCCGAACTGAAAGGCGACAACGCTGATCAGAACGTTGGTATCGCTCTGCTGCGTCGCGCTGTAGAAGCTCCACTGCGCCAGATCGTTGCCAACTCCGGCGATGAGCCAAGCGTTGTTGTGGACAAGGTCAAGCAGGGTTCGGGTAACTTCGGTTACAACGCTGCTACCGGCGAATACGGCGACATGATCGAAATGGGCATCCTGGACCCGGCTAAAGTGACTCGCTCTGCTCTGCAGGCCGCGTCCTCGATCGCCAGCCTGATGATCACCACCGAAGCCATGATCGCTGACGCTCCGGACGACAAGGCTCCAGCTGGCGGCGGCATGCCAGACATGGGCGGCATGGGTGGCATGGGCGGCATGATGTAACCCAGCTTCACCCGTTAGCTGTACCAAAAAGAACCCCGCCTAGTGCGGGGTTTTTTTATGGGTTATTTGTCGGTGAAGGGACTGGATGCTGTTGGTACGCGGTTGTGAGCGTCATAAATCGCGTGAATATCCAGCATCGGAGGTGGCGCTGATTCACCTTTGCGCCCTTACGGCGCCTCACTTTTGATAGAGCGCAAAAGTAAGCAAAACGCTCCCGCTCCTTTGTCCGGGTCTTCGCCAAGGCTCAGACTTCCCTCGCTCCGGCATTGCTCCGTGGGCCGCCGCAATGGGCCATCCATGGCCCGGTGCGGCTAACCCGGCATCCATGCCGGGTTGCCCACTACGCAATACCTGCGCTCGGCCGGCCACAAGTCGCAATTTATGTCGGCCATACGTTTTGCGCAGGTCTCCAGAATCAAAAAAGCAGGGTGCGATTCAAGAAGTTAGTGATGCTAAAAATCTGCAACGCAGATTTGCTTTTTGCTTTGGCTTTTCCTGCCGCGATTTTCACAGACGACACAAAATGCGCGTCGGGAGGCTGAGTGGAGGTGCCGTGGGGTGGGTCGCTCGGCATGGATGCCGAGCGAGCGCCGTTGGGCCATGGATGGCCCGTCGGCGCGTGCCCGCCCCACGGTGCCGGAGCGAAGGAACCGCCGCGAAGCGGGGGCCGTACGCCAGCGCAGAGGTTTTGGTTACTTTTGGCACCAAAAGTGACCCGGCCGTCAGGACGGAACCTGGCTCAGCAGCGCCCGAATGCTGTTAGTGCTACCCGATTCAAGACGCAGCGCTTTGATTGCTGAGTTGCAGGAATACTAGAGGTGTCCTGCCGCGATTCGGTTTATGCGCACTGAATGTTCCTACTGAAACCACGCCATCGCGAGCAAGCTCACTCCTACAGGTCCGGGCTTGTTAGCACAAATGCGTTGCCAATACTGACCCATTCCTGAACCAGTCGCCTGCAAACGTGACGCCCAAGGCTTAGTTCAGGTACAATTCCCGGCTATTTTTCGGCGGGCAATCTGCCTGCAACCTTTTTGAGTGTTGATCCGTGAGTGATTTGAGTCATATCCGTAATTTCTCCATCATCGCCCACATTGACCATGGCAAGTCGACGCTGGCCGACCGCTTCATTCAAATGTGCGGTGGCTTGTCCGAGCGCGAAATGGAAGCGCAGGTGCTTGACTCCATGGATCTCGAGCGTGAGCGCGGGATCACCATCAAGGCGCACAGCGTTACGCTGCATTACAAGGCCAATGACGGCAAGACCTACCAGCTGAACTTCATTGACACCCCGGGCCACGTCGACTTCACCTATGAAGTCAGCCGTTCCCTGGCCGCGTGCGAAGGTGCCTTGCTAGTGGTCGATGCTGGCCAGGGCGTTGAAGCCCAGTCGGTTGCCAACTGTTACACCGCTATCGAGCAAGGCCTTGAGGTCATGCCGGTACTGAACAAGATGGACTTGCCGCAGGCCGATCCGGACCGCGTCAAAGACGAAATCGAAAAGATCATCGGCATCGATGCCACTGATGCCGTGGCGTGCAGCGCCAAGAGCGGCATGGGCGTCGATCTGGTGCTGGAGCGTCTGGTTCACACCATCCCGGCACCGACCGGCAATATCGAAGATCCGCTGCAAGCGCTGATCATCGACTCCTGGTTCGACAACTACCTGGGCGTTGTTTCCCTGGTACGTGTTCGCCATGGCCGGGTGAAGAAGGGCGACAAGATTCTGGTCAAGTCCACCGGCAAGATGCACCTGGTGGACAGCGTGGGCGTGTTTACCCCCAAGCACACCGCAACTGTTGACCTGAAAGCCGGTGAAGTAGGCTTTATCATCGCCGGTATCAAGGACATTCATGGTGCCCCGGTGGGTGACACCCTGACCTTGAGCACCACGCCGGACGTTGAAGTGCTGCCAGGCTTCAAGCGCATCCAGCCACAGGTTTACGCCGGTCTGTTTCCGGTCAGCTCGGATGACTTCGAAGACTTCCGCGAAGCGCTGCAAAAGCTGACGCTGAATGACTCGTCTCTGCAGTATTCGCCAGAAAGCTCTGACGCACTGGGCTTCGGCTTCCGTTGCGGCTTCCTCGGCATGCTGCACATGGAGATCATCCAGGAGCGTCTGGAGCGTGAATACGACCTGGACCTGATCACCACGGCGCCAACGGTTATTTTCGAGTTGCTGCTCAAGACCGGTGAAACCATTCACGTCGACAACCCCTCCAAGCTTCCGGACCTGTCGACCATTGAAGACATGCGCGAACCTATCGTCCGGGCAAATATTCTTGTGCCGCAGGAGCACTTGGGTAACGTCATTACCCTGTGCATTGAAAAGCGCGGCGTGCAACACGACATGCTGTTCCTGGGCACCCAGGTGCAAGTGACCTACGACTTGCCGATGAACGAAGTGGTTCTGGACTTCTTCGACCGTCTGAAGTCGGTGAGTCGCGGTTATGCGTCGCTGGACTATCATTTTGACCGTTACCAGTCCGCCAATCTGGTGAAACTGGATGTACTGATCAACGCAGAGAAGGTTGATGCCCTGGCATTGATCGTCCACCGTGACAACGCGGCTTATAAAGGCCGTGCGTTGACCGAGAAGATGAAAGAACTGATTCCACGGCAGATGTTCGACGTAGCGATCCAGGCAGCCATCGGTGGCCAGATCATTGCGCGTACAACCGTCAAGGCACTCAGAAAGAACGTACTGGCCAAATGTTATGGCGGCGACGTCAGCCGTAAGCGTAAATTGCTGGAGAAGCAAAAGGCCGGTAAAAAACGCATGAAGCAGGTTGGCAACGTGGAGATTCCACAAGAAGCTTTCCTTGCAGTGCTCAGGTTGGAATAGTCAGGTCCTATGTCACTAAATTTCCCGCTGTTGCTGGTCATCGCTGTGTTCGTGTGCGGTTTTCTGGCGTTGCTCGATCTGGTTGTCCTGGCGCCTCGCCGCCGGACAGCCATCACGACTTATCAGGGCAGTGTCAGCCAGCCGGATATTGAAATCGTTGAACGCTTGAACAAGGAACCTTTGCTGGTTGAATACGGCAAATCCTTCTTTCCTGTTCTGTTTATCGTTCTGGTTCTGCGGTCGTTTCTGGTCGAGCCGTTCCAGATTCCGTCAGGCTCGATGATCCCGACGCTGCGAGTGGGTGACTTCATCCTGGTAAACAAGTTTTCCTACGGGATTCGTTTGCCAGTCATCGATGAAAAAGTGATTTCCATCGGTGAGCCGAAACACGGCGATGTGATGGTGTTCCGCTACCCTAGCGATCCTAGCGTCAACTACATCAAGCGCGTGGTTGGCCTGCCGGGCGATCAGATTCGCTACACCAGCGACAAGAAACTGTTCGTCAATGGTGAGCTGGTCGCTAAACAGTTGATCGGCACCGAGCCGGGTACGTTGGGCAGCGCCGAGCTGTACAGCGAAAAACTTGGCGAAGTCGAACACGAAATTCGTCAGGAAATGAGCCGCTACCGCGCGCCGCCTGACCGTGAGTGGACTGTCCCGGCTGGCCATTACTTCATGATGGGCGACAACCGCGACAACTCCAACGACAGCCGTTACTGGGATGACCCGAGTATTCCCAAGGATGAGCTGGGCATGGTCCCGGACAAAAACATTGTCGGCAAGGCGTTCGCGGTATGGATGAGCTGGCCTGAGCCCAAGCTCAGTCACTTCCCCAACTTCTCGCGAGTCGGGCTGATCAAGTAATCGATGCGGCGCTGTGTTTATCAGCGCCGTATGTCATTTGGGCGAGCTGACACTGGCCACCCAATAGCATTCAGGATGTAGATTTGAACAAGGCGTTAAACGTGACGGTTAAGAACAATAAGCTTCTTGCCCATTTGAAATATGAACAACGTGAACCACTGAGCCATCTGGCCGTGATGTTCGACGATACTTTTTGCGTGGGTAACCTGTGACAGTTTCCTTGAGTCGCCTGGAGCGTCAGCTCGGCTACACCTTCAAAGATCAGGAACTGATGGTTCTGGCCCTGACTCACCGCAGCTTTGCCGGTCGCAATAACGAGCGCCTGGAATTCCTCGGTGATGCCATCCTCAATTTCGTTGCCGGTGAAGCGTTGTTCGACCGCTTCCCTCAGGCCCGCGAAGGCCAGTTGTCCCGGCTGCGGGCGCGTCTGGTAAAGGGTGAAACCCTGGCTTTGCTGGCGCGCGGTTTCGACCTTGGCGAGTACCTGCGTCTGGGCTCCGGTGAGTTGAAAAGCGGCGGGTTCCGTCGTGAGTCGATTCTGGCCGATGCCCTGGAAGCCCTGATTGGTGCGATCTACCTTGATGCCGGTATGGAAATGGCCCGCGAGCGTGTGCTGGCGTGGCTGACCACCGAGTTCGACAGCCTGACGCTGGTCGACACCAACAAGGATCCGAAAACCCGACTGCAGGAGTTTCTGCAGTCCCGCGCCTGTGAGCTGCCGCGTTACGAAGTGGTGGATATCCAGGGCGAACCGCACTGCCGAATGTTTTTCGTCGAGTGCGAGATCACCTTATTGAATGAAAAAAGCCGGGGTCAGGGTGTCAGTCGTCGCATTGCCGAACAGGTAGCAGCGGCCGCCGCACTCATCGCCCTAGGCGTGGAGAACGGCAATGACTGATTCAACTGCAACACGCTGTGGCTATGTCGCCATCGTTGGCCGGCCAAACGTGGGCAAGTCCACGCTGATCAACCATATCCTGGGTCAGAAGCTGGCGATCACCTCGCGCAAGCCGCAGACCACTCGCCACAACATGCTGGGTATCAAGACCGAAGGCGCCATTCAGGCCATTTACGTCGACACCCCCGGTATGCACAAAAATGGCGAGAAAGCCCTCAACCGCTACATGAACAAGACCGCTTCGGCGGCGTTGAAAGACGTCGACGTGGTGATCTTTGTCGTTGACCGCACTCGTTGGACTGACGAAGACCAAATGGTCCTTGAGCGCGTTCAGTACGTGCAGGGCCCGGTGATTCTCGCGATCAACAAGACTGACCGTCTTGAAGACAAGGCCGAATTGATGCCGCATCTGGAGTGGCTGCAGACTCAGCTGCCGAATGCGTCCATCGTGCCGATCTCGGCGCAGCACGGCCACAACCTCGACGCGCTGGAAGGCCTGATCGCCTCGCACCTGCCGGAAAACGATCACTTCTTCCCGGAAGATCAGATCACCGACCGCAGCAGCCGCTTCCTGGCAGCCGAGCTGGTCCGCGAGAAGATCATGCGCCAGCTGGGTGCCGAGCTGCCGTACCAGATCACCGTGGAAATCGAAGAGTTCAAGCAGCAGGGCAAAACCCTGCACATCCACGCCTTGATCCTCGTCGAGCGTGACGGTCAGAAGAAAATCATCATTGGCGACAAGGGCGAGCGCATCAAGCGTATCGGTACCGACGCGCGCCGCGACATGGAGCTGCTGTTCGACTCCAAGGTCATGCTCAATCTTTGGGTCAAGGTCAAAGGCGGTTGGTCCGATGACGAGCGCGCCCTGCGTTCGTTGGGCTACGGCGACCTGTAAGCCTGATCATCCGGTGCTGCCTTCCTGGCAGTACCGGATGTGCCTGTAACGCCTTCGCTTCCCTTCGAGCCGCCTGAATGATCAGCGTGCCTATCGGCCAACCTGCTTACGTGTTGCACAGCCGGGCGTACCGGGAAACCAGCGCGCTGGTGGACTTCCTCACGCCTCAAGGTCGGCTGCGCGCGGTACTGCGCAGTGCGCGCGGCAAGGCGGGCACACTGGCACGGCCGTTCGTGCCACTGGAAGTCGAGTTTCGTGGTCGGGGCGAGTTGAAGAATGTCGGCCGGATGGACGGTCTCGGCGTCGCCAGCTGGCTGGTGGGGGAGGCGCTGTTCAGCGGGCTTTACCTCAACGAGCTGCTGATCCGGCTGTTACCTGCCGAAGATCCCCATCCTGGGGTGTTCGATCACTATGCCGCGACGCTGCAAGCGCTGGCCGAAGGTCGGCCGCTGGAGCCGTTGCTGCGATCCTTCGAATGGCGGCTGCTGGATGACCTCGGTTATGGCTTCGCGCTGGATACCGACGTCAACGGAGAGCCTCTGGATGCTGGCGGGATGTATCGTCTGCAAGTGGATGCCGGGCTTGAGCGCGTCTATATGCTGCAACCCGGCCTGTTTCAAGGCACTGAATTGTTGGCCATGGCAGAAGCCGACTGGAGCGCACCCGGCGCCTTGTCTGCGGCCAAGCGTCTGATGCGTCAGGCGCTTGCCGTGCATCTGGGCGGTAGGCCATTGGTCAGTCGCGAACTGTTTCGCAAGCCGTAATCAGGCTTTATGCTCATCGACCTGTTTCGATCATATTTCAGGAGACACCCGTGACCCACAGCACCCGCATTCTGCTTGGCGTAAACATTGATCACGTCGCCACCTTGCGCCAGGCCCGAGGCACGCGTTATCCGGACCCGGTCAAAGCCGCGCTGGATGCCGAAGAAGCCGGTGCCGACGGGATCACCGTGCATTTGCGCGAAGACCGTCGACACATCCAGGAGCGCGATGTGTTGCTGCTCAAGGACGTGCTGCAAACCCGCATGAACTTCGAGATGGGCGTCACCGAGGAAATGCTGGCCTTCGCCGAGCGCATTCGCCCGGCCCACGTTTGCCTGGTGCCGGAAACCCGTCAGGAGCTGACCACCGAGGGCGGCCTTGACGTGGCCGGTCAGGAAGCACGCATTCAGGCCGCTGTTGAGCGGCTGAGCAAGATCGGCTGTGAAGTGTCGCTGTTTATCGATGCCGACGAACGCCAGATCGCAGCGTCGAAGCGTGTTGGTGCGCCTGCCATTGAGTTGCATACCGGGCGTTACGCCGATGCACAAACCCCTACCGAAGTCGCTGACGAGCTACAGCGCATCGCTGATGGCGTGGCGTTTGGCTTGGCTCAAGGCTTGATCGTCAACGCCGGTCATGGCTTGCATTACCACAACGTCGAGGCTGTAGCGGCCATCAAAGGCATCAACGAACTGAACATCGGCCACGCTTTGGTGGCCCACGCGCTGTTTGTTGGCTTTAAATCGGCTGTGGCAGAGATGAAAGCGTTGATTGTGGCTGCTGCGTACAAAGCCTGAATTGAACCGCAAAATCCTGGTTTGCCTCCAGACCTGTAGGAGCTGACCGAGGTTACGAGGGCTGCGAAGGCGGTGTGCCTGACTCACCGCCGTTCGCAGCCTTCGGCAGCTCCTACAGGTTTCCGGGTTGCAGGTGAAGATATACCCACAGGGGAATCATCATGGCCTGACTTACGGCTTACGCCCCACAATCACCGCGCGCATTGGCGCGGGCAGGCCTTCTACGGTTTTGCTCGAGTCTTGCGGGTCAAGGAAGTCGCTCAGAGACTGATAGCGCATCCATTCCGTACCGCGTTGTTCATCGGTGGTGGTCACGCTGACGTCCACGCATCGCACATCAACGAAGCCCGCCCGGCGCAGCCACAGCTCAAGCGCGGCCACTGACGGCAGGAACCACACGTTACGCATCTGCGAATAACGGTCTTCCGGCACCAGCACCTGATGCACGTCACCTTCCACCACCATGGTTTCCAGCACCAGTTCGCCACCTTTAACCAGGCAATCCTTGAGAGCCAGCAGGTGATCGATGGGCGATTTGCGGTGATACAAGACGCCCATGGAAAACACCGTGTCGAAGCCTTCCAGTCGCGCAGGCAAGTCTTCCAGGGCGAAGGGCAGGTGCCACGCGGGAAGATCAGGCAGGTAACGCTGCATGGCCTGGAACTGACAGAAGAACAGCCAGTTTGGATCGACACCAATCACGCTCTCCGCACCGGCGCCGAGCATGCGCCACTGGTAGTAGCCATTGCCGCAGCCAACGTCCAGCACGCGCTTGCCGTTGAGATCCAGATGCGGCGCAACCCGTGACCATTTCCAGTCCGAACGCCATTCGGTATCGATATGTACGCCGAATACATCGAAGGGCCCTTTGCGCCAGGGCGACAGCCCCATCAGCGCGGCGCGGGTCTGCGCACGGGTTTCATCGTCGCACTCGACATCGAGGGTAAAGCTGTCCTTGAGATCAATGCGGGTCGGCATCAGATCAGGCAAGGCATTCAGTGCGCCTTGCCAGCGCTCCAGATCGCCATGACCCTTGGCCATTTTCGTGTCGAGCTGGGCCTGCAGGCTGTTGGCCCATTCAGCCAGAGGCGAGCCGGCCAGACGGCGGACCAGAGGAGCAAGATCAATCATGGCAGGGCAATCAACGAGGCAAAGTTCAGGCATTGGAACCACGGCACCACCTTGCTGAAACCCGCATCGAGCAGGCGCTGGCGGTGTTCTTCGAGGCTGTCGGGTTTCATCACGTTCTCGATGGCGCTGCGCTTCTGGGCAATTTCCAGGTCGCTGTAGCCATTGGCGCGTTTAAAGGCGATGTGCAGGTCGGTGAGCAAGGCGTGTTCCTGATCATCCTCGAAGCGCAGTTTCTCGGAGAGAATCAGCGCACCGCCCGGCACCAGCGATTGCCGAATGCGACCCAACAGAGCCAGACGCTCTTGGGGCGCGATGAATTGCAGGGTGAAATTCAGGGCAACCACCGAGGCTGGTTGAAATTCCAGCGCGAGGATATCGCCGTCGATGACCTGAACGGGCAGCAACTCCTGGAACATCGAGTTTTGCGCATTCAGGTATTCACGGCAGCGCTCGACCATGGCCGCCGAGTTATCCACAGCGATCACGCTGCAACCTTCGCTGCGCACATGGCGGCGCAACGCCTGGGTGACAGCGCCCAAAGAACTGCCCAGGTCATACAGCACGGTATTGGGCTGGGCGAATTGCGCGGCGAGCACCCCGAGGTTCTCGACAATGGTCGGATAACCGGGCACCGAACGCTTGATCATGTCCGGGAATACCCGCACCACGTCTTCGTTGAAGGCGAAGTCCGGCACCTGGGCCAGGGGCTGGGCGAAAATGCGGTCGGGTTCTTTGCTCACGGTGATTCCGGCGGCGGGCTGAAAAGTGCGGCATTTTAGCCAAATCCGCGCCCAAGCCGAAACATCATCTGACCGCAGGGTGGCAAAAGATCCTCAATTGACGGTTATTGCGCAATCAAAGGTCTGTTCAGGGGCCACTTCCGGTGCCCAGGGCTGCTGATAGACCATCGTCAGACGGCCATTGCCAGAGGCTGCTGCCTGATAACGCCAGACCGACTGACCGGCGCTGCCGACCATGTTTTTATCTTCCGGGTTGTTGTAAACCTCAGGCCCGAGGCTGCGCAGGATCGACTGCGCCGGGTTCTGCACCTGCCAGCGGAAACCCGTAGTGGGGTTGCTGGGTAAGGTCAGCATCAGGGTTTGTCCGGTTTTCAGCGTCAGCGGGCAATCGCCTTGTTCTTCCAGGGTCACGATCTGCTTGGGGTGCTGCACACAGGCAGCCAGGAGAGAAAAGCTTAGCGGGAGTAACAGACGGGCAGGGGGCATGGTGGCTCCAGTCTTCGGACGAGACCGGAGCATAACCGATGGGGAGGAATTTGCCCTTTGTGCGTTTCTGTTGGAGCGAGGCTTGCCCGCGAAGAGGCCAGTACATCCGCCCTATCTAGTAAGCCCATGAAGCAGCATTCGCGGGCAAGCCTCGCTCCAACAGAACTCATTCCATCAGAACAACACCTTCGCCACATCCGCAAAGCGTTTGGCGAAGTGGACGGTGATGCCTTCTTTCAGGTAATCCGGCAGTTCTTCGAAGTTACCGCGGTTGGGTTCCGGCAGGATAAGTTCGTTGATTTTCTGCCGGCGGGCCGCGATGACTTTTTCGCGTACTCCACCAATCGGCAATACATGCCCGGTCAGGGTGAGTTCGCCGGTCATAGCCACGCCTTTTTTCGGCGCCTGATTGCGGGCCAGGGACAGCAGAGCGCTGGCCATGGTCACGCCCGCACTCGGGCCATCTTTTGGCGTGGCGCCTTCCGGAACGTGCAAGTGCACGAAGGCTTCGTCAAAGAACGTCGGATCACCGCCAAATTGCTTGAGGTTAGAGCTGACGTAGCTGTAGGCGATTTCCGCGGACTCCTTCATCACCTCACCCAGTTGCCCAGTGAGTTTAAAGCCGCGGTTCAAGGTATGAATGCGGGTCGCTTCGATCGGCAAGGTTGCGCCGCCCATGCTGGTCCACGCCAGACCGGTGATCACGCCGGTCCCGGCCAGTACCTGCTCGTTGCGGAATACCGGCATGCCCAGTGACGCTTCAAGGTCCTTGGGACCGATCTTGATGACGGATTTGGGTTCGTCGATCAGTTTGACCACCGCTTTGCGCACCACTTTGCTCAGTTGCTTCTCAAGCTGACGCACACCGGCTTCCCGGGCGTAGCCTTCGATAACGGAGCGCAGGGCAGTGTCGCTGATGGACAGGCTGGCTTTGGAAACGCCCGCTTTCTCCAGTTGCTTCGGCCACAGGTGACGCTTGGCGATGGCGAGCTTTTCTTCGGTGATGTAACCCGACAGGCGAATCACTTCCATCCGGTCGAGCAGCGGGCCGGGGATTGAGTCCAGGGTGTTGGCGGTGCAGACGAACAGCACTTTGGACAAATCCAGGCGCAGGTCCAGGTAGTGATCGAGGAATTCGACGTTCTGTTCCGGGTCCAGGGTTTCCAGCAATGCCGAAGCAGGGTCGCCCTGGAAGCTCTGGCCCATCTTGTCGATTTCATCGAGCATGATGACCGGGTTCATCACTTCCATATCTTTGAGCGCCTGCACCAGCTTGCCCGGTTGGGCGCCGATGTAGGTGCGACGGTGGCCCTTGATTTCGGCCTCGTCACGCATGCCGCCGACGCTGAAGCGATAGAACGGACGGCCCAGAGATTCGGCAATCGAGCGGCCGACACTGGTTTTACCGACACCCGGCGGGCCGACAAGCAACACGATCGAACCGCTGATCTCGCCTTTATAAGCACCGACGGCGAGGAATTCGAGAATCCGCGCCTTGATGTCGTCCAGACCTGCGTGATGCTGATCGAGCACTTTGCGGGCGTGCTTGAGGTCCAGCTTGTCCTTGCCGAACACGCCCCATGGTACTGAGCTGGCCCAATCCAGGTAGTTGCGGGTAACGGCGTATTCAGGCGAGCCGGTTTCCAAGACCTTGAGCTTGTTGATTTCTTCATCAATACGCTTGCGCGCCTGAGCGGGCAGGGTCTTGCCTTCCAGGCGGGCTTCGAACTGTTCGATGTCGGCGCTGCGGTCGTCCTTGCTCAGGCCCAGCTCTTGCTGAATGACCTTGAGCTGCTCCTTGAGGAAGAATTCGCGCTGGTGCTCGCCAATCTTGCGGTTCACCTCGGCAGAAATCTCTTTCTGCAAGCGGGCGACTTCGACTTCCTTGCGCAGCATCGGCAGGACTTTTTCCATGCGCTTGAGCATGGGCACGCAATCGAGCACTTGCTGTAGGTCCACGCCCGTGGCGGAGGTCAATGCAGCGGCAAAGTCGGTCAGGGGCGACGGATCGTTGGGGCTGAAGCGATTGAGGTAGTTCTTCAGCTCTTCGCTGTACAGCGGGTTGAGCGGCAGCAGTTCCTTGATCGCGTTGATCAGGGCCATGCCATAAGCCTTGACCTCGTCAGTCGGCTCATTGGGCTGATGCGGGTATTCGACTTCAACCAGATAGGGCGGGCGATGGTGCTTGAGCCAGGTCTTGATACGTACCCGGCTCAGACCCTGGGCGACAAACTGCAGCTTGCCGTTTTCGCGGCTGGCGTGATGCACCTTGACCAGGGTGCCGTACTCCGGCAACGCATCGGTGTTGAAATGCCGAGGATCCTCCGGCGGCGTGTCCATGAAGAACAGCGCAAGGGAGTGATGATCGGACTTGCTGACCAGTTCGAGTGTTTCAGCCCACGGCTCTTCATTGACGATGACCGGCAGCACTTGGGCCGGGAAGAATGGGCGGTTGTGAATCGGGATGATATAGACCTTGTCCGGCAGATTCTGCCCAGGCAAGGCAAGCGTAGTGCTGTTGGAGTTCAGCGTCACTTCGTGCTCGCCTTCCACATCATCGGGTAAGTCTTGGGAATCTGCTTGCTGGTTGCTCATGGGGCACCTGCATGATTGAACATGAACCTTAGATGGGGCAATGGTCCTCAGGTTTCAATGGTCCCGGTCGATAGCCTGTCAGAGAGCCAGGAAAACGAACCGTTCACAGCCCGCAGGCGACCTTTCGTCGATATACTAGCGATGATGGCTAAATGCCTTGTTCGGCGCGTGATCTTCAGCTTCGCCGCAGTTAATCTGCTGGCGAGACACTTCGTAGCCAAGGCTGGCATTCATTAATCCGGCCTTGCCGTTGTGGACTGACTATATGAACAAAGCTATTTCCGCGCTTGTAACCGCATGTTTGCTGGCTTGCGCTGCGTCGGCATCCGCCGCAGATTTCTCTGCACGTGTTACCGACAAGAATGGCAAGGCGTTATCCGGTGCAGTGCTGACGCTGCAAGGCCCACCGGGTAAAGCCGCTGTTTCGCTCAAGGCGAACATGGACCAGCGCGATCAGGAATTCTCCCCGCGTGTACTGGCTGTGCACACCAATACCGAAGTGAAATTCCCCAACAGCGATAACATCCGCCATCAGGTGTATTCGTTCTCGCCAGCCAAGCGTTTTGAGCTGCGTCTTTACAGTGGCACCCCATCCGATCCGCTGTTGTTCGACAAACCTGGTGTTGTAGTGCTCGGTTGCAACATCCATGACTGGATGTTGGGCTACATTTATGTCACCGATGATCCGTGGTTCGCAGTCAGTGCTGAGGATGGCACCGTGAATTTTGATCAATTACCCGCCGGGCATTACTCGGCCACCTTGTGGCATCCCAAAGCTCTGGACATGCAGCCCGTCAGCGGCGGCGAGTTCGACGTGCCTGCTGCCGGGTTGAAAAAGGATTTCAGTCTCGAAGTTGAAGCCAGTGCCGACAACGCACCGGCTGCACCTGCTGCAAGTTCGTTTGGCGATGCCTTCCACAAGGCCGCCCACTGATGAACCTGCGCACCAGTTTTCAGGCGCGAATTGCCTGCGTATTGATCGCTCTGCTGCTGGTGGTGGTTGCAGCGGTCTTCTTCGCGGTCAAGGCGGCAACCGGTGATGCGGTGCGCTCCCAGGCCCAGACTCAGTTGGAAGTCGGCTCGCGGGTGTTTGAAGATTTGATGGACATGCGCGGCAAACGTCTGCGTGACGGCGTGCAATTGATGTCGGCTGACTTCGGCTTCCGCGATGCGGTGGCCAGTTCCGATGCTTCGACCATCCGTTCGGTGCTGCTCAACCACGGCGGTCGTATCGGTGCCAGCGACATGTTCCTGTTGAGCATGGATGGCACAGTGGTCGCCAGCACCGTGGCTTCAGTGCCCGAAGGCACCAAGTTCCGTTTTGATCGTTCCCTGCGCGACGCCAAACGCAAAAATCAATCGATGGTGATCGTGCCCGAAAGTGGTCTGCCGCATCTGCTGGTGGAAAGTACCGTGCTGGCTCCGCTACCCATTGGCCGTGTGGTCATGGGTTTCGGGATGGATGGTGAACTGGCTCAGGCGCTGCGCTCCATGAGTGGCTTGGAAGTGTCGTTTCTGACGGTTGAAGGGGGCAAACCGGGGCAGCTCGTCAGTACCCAACCGGACGAACTCGACGAAAGCCTGATCAAGCTGATGCTCAATTCTTCGCAAGGGCAGATAGGCATGTCTGAGCACGGCGGTTTGAGCTTCCTCAGTCAGACTATGGTGCTGGACAACATCGAAGGCGACCAGGAGCAGGTGTTCGCACTTCTGCAAAGCCCCATCGACAAAGCAATGATGGCGTTCGCACCGCTTGATGAAAAAATCTTCTGGATTTCGATTATTGCTCTGCTGGCTTCGCTGGTCGGGACCTTGATCCTGGCACGCAGCGTGTCTTTGCCGGTTCGTGCACTGGCCCTGGCCGCCAAGCGCATTGGTGATGGTGATTACAAAACCCCGGTCAGCATGGCGCGTAGCGATGAGCTGGGCATGTTGGCCGTGGCAATCAATTCCATGCAGCAAGGCATTGCGGTGCGCGAGGATCAACTGGCGCACAACGCATTGCATGATGCCCAGACCGGTTTGCCCAATCGCGCGCTGGCCATGGAGCGTCTGGGTAGCTCGATTTCTGCTCAGCGGCCCATGGCGCTGCTGTGTCTGGGCATCGACAACTATCTGGCCATCAATGAAAGCTGCGGCGCTGCCGGTGCCGATCAATTGCTGCGGGACATCGGCCAGGAACTCAAAGCGACCCTGAACCCCGGTGACACCTTGGCACGCTCCACGGCCAATGAATTCCTCTTGCTGCTCGATCACATCGGCAGCGATGGCGCTGTGGCAACCGCCGACAAATTGCAACGCCTGCTGAGCCAGACCCATCACGTGGACGGTAACGACGTGGTGCTCGAATGCAGCATCGGCATTGTGGGTTATCCGGCTCATGGCAATTCGGTGGATGAATTGCTCCAGCGCGCCACCATTGCTCGTCGCGATGCCTTGCAGATGCCTGGGCGCCTGCAGGTCTACGAGGACGGCCGCGACCTGGCCCACCAGCGTCAGATCAGCCTGATTCGTGATTTGCGTCAGGCGGCAAAAAAAGGCGAGTTGCAACTGCATTACCAGCCCAAGCTGGATATCCGTCAGGCTGTTGTGCGCCAGGCCGAGGCACTGTTGCGTTGGCAGCACCCGCAGTTTGGCAACGTGTCGCCCGCCGAATTCATCGTCCTCGCCGAGCGCACTGGCAGCATTCAGATCCTCACCAACTGGGTGATCGAAGAATCGATGCGCCAAATGGCCGAGTGGAAGCAGCGCGGCCTGCTGGTGCAGGTGTCGGTGAACATTTCTGCTGATGATTTGCTGAGCGGCGACTTGGCTGACCGGGTCATGAGCCTGCTCAAGTTATACCGGGTCTCTGCCGAGCAGCTGATTTTCGAGATCACCGAAAGCGCCGTCATGCGTGAGCCGGAACAGGCTCTGGTGGTGCTCAACCGTCTGCGCGAATGTGGCATCAGCCTGTCCATTGACGATTTTGGCACCGGTTATTCGTCGCTGGCGCACCTCAAGCGTCTGCCCGTCCAGGAACTGAAAATCGACCAGTCATTTGTGCGCAACCTGGATGAGACCAGCGAGGACGCGGTGATCGTGCGTTCGACCATTGAGATGAGCCACAACCTGGGCCTGAAAGTCGTCGCCGAAGGTGTCGAGTATGAGCACAGCCTCATCCTCCTCGATCGCTGGCACTGCGACACAGCGCAAGGCTATCTGATCAGTCGCCCGCTGACCGCTGTGGCCTTTGAAGCGTGGATGGCCAAGTCGTTGTCTCTACCCAGCCTGATGGTCCAGTAGCTATGTCATACAAATATTCGGTGGTATTGAGTTGTGTGTTGGGCGCTTTCGTACAGATCGCCCATGCCGATAACGGTCGTCTGATTGCCACCGGTGGCGCGTCCAGCATCGAAGGTGCTGCGGGCGGCGGCATCACGCCCTGGGCGGTTTTGACCGGCTATGGCGAGCAGGGCGAGTGGGGCACCAGCGTTTTCGCGACCCATGTGGATCTGCCGGACTACACCCTGGACGTCGCGGGGATGTCGGTGGCCTATGGCAACCGGGTAGAGTTTTCCTACGCTCACCAGCGATTTGACCTGGGCACTCTGCAGAAAAATCTGAGCCTGCCGGAAGATAATCTGACCCAGGACATCTTTGGCGTGAAGGTGCGTCTGTTTGGTGACCTGATCTACGACACACTGCCGCAGGTTTCCCTGGGCATTGAGTACAAGAAGCAGAATGATTTCCTGATCCCCAGCCTAATTGGGGCCAAGCGTGATTCGGACGTCGAGGGCTATCTGACCGCCAGCCGTCTGTTCATGGGGGCCGCCTTTGGCTACAACGTAGTGCTCAACGGCGGCGTGCGTTACAGCCGCGCCAACGAAACCGGTCTGCTGGGTTTCGGCGGTGACCGCCGCGATACCCGCAGCCTGCTCAAGGAAGGTTCGGTCGCCGTGCTGTTCAACCCGCGCTGGGCGCTGGGTGTCGAGTACCGGGAAAAACCGGACAACTTGTCGTTTGCTGGCGAGAGTGATTGGGCGGACGTGTTTGTCGGTTATTTCCCCAATAAGCATTTATCGGTAGTGCTGGCCTACGCGAAGCTGGGCGAAATCGTCACACTGGATGATCAGAACGGGGCTTATCTGTCTATTCAGGGGAGCTTCTGACATGCGCCTGAAATTACTTGCTTGTTTGATGCTGGTTTTACTGGCCGGTTGCGCCCAGCAGCCGCCCAAGGATGACAGCCTTTACCACGCCCTCGGCCAGCGGCCGGGGATCCAGCGCATTGTTGAAGGCATGTTGATCATTGCGGTTAAGGATGAGCGCATCGGCGAACATTTCAAGAAGATCGACATCATTCGTCTGCGCGATAAGCTGGTTGAGCAGCTTTGCGTGGAAGCGGGTGGGCCTTGCAAGTACACGGGCGACAGCATGGCCGAGGCACATAAAGGCCAGAACCTGACCCGCAGTGATTTCAATGCGCTGGTTGAGGATTTGATCGATGCGATGGATGCGGAGGGGATTTCGGTGCCGAACCAGAATCGCCTGATCGCGCGGTTGGCGCCGATGCGGGGGGACGTGATTGAGAAGTAGGGTGTTTTGTGGTTTGTGATTTGTGATTTGTGTACATATCCGTTGCTGCGGTGATGCCTGATTAGGGTTCCGCCCTTACGGCGGGTCACTTTTGATAGAGCCCAAAAGTAACCAAAAGGCTCTTGCCCCACCACTCGGTCCCTCGCCTAGGCTCGGTATGCCCGTAATCCGACATTGATGCGTGGGGCCGCCGCCAACGGCCATCCATGGCCTAGGGCGGCTAAACCGGCTTCCCTGCCGGTTTACCCCACACCTCAACATCGAATTCCGGCCAGCGTGGTTTAACGGGGCGCCTCAGATTAACAGCCAGATCAACAGCAAGATCAACAGCAGAACCGGATCCCTGTAGGCGGGATGGATGGCGCTACGTGAATTAAGGTAGGAGCTGCCGAAGGCTGCGAAGGCGGCTTCCGATTCGCAGCCTTCGGCAGCTCCTACAGATAACCCCCGCGCGCCCCACAGGTTCGGTGATCGCCGGAAGGGACGCGGTATGGAGACAAAACAGGTCGGGGGATCAACTGCGGGATGGTTGGCGCTACGTGAATAGAGGTAGGAGCTGCCGAAGGCTGCGAACGCGGCTTCCGATTCGCAGCCTTCGGCAGCTCCTACAGAGAATCGCGCACGCCGTTAATTCCGTGGGCGAATTCATTCCCAAAGGGAATGGCACAGAAACAGCGCGGTATCCCAGAACAAAAGCAGGTCGGCTTTCAGGCCGCCTCGCGAGCTTTTGATTTGGCTTTTGATCTTAGGCGCCCCGTTAAACCACGCTGGCCGGAAGCTGATATTGATTTGGGGGGTAAACCGGCAAGGATGCCGGTTTAGCCGCCCTAGGCCATGGATGGCCGTTGGCGGCGGCCCCCCGAATCAATGTCGGATTACGGGCATGCCGAGCACCAGCGAGGTACCAAGTGGTGGGGCAAGAGCCTTTTGCTTACTTTTGGGCCCAAAAGTGAGGCGCCGTAAGGGCGCAACCCTAAGCAGCCGTTACCGCAGCAACGGATATGGACGCAAAAAAGATGTGTAGATGCCCATGCTTATCGCGAATAAATCTCGCTGCGAAGCCATGCGCATATCCACAAAAAAACGGCCATCTCTCGATAGCCGCCTTTTCAACCAGATAAATCAAACAACCATCAATCCGGCAGTTTAAACGCCATCACGTAGTCGCCTTGCTTGGTGCCCAGCGAACCGTGACCGCCCGCCATGACCAGCACGTATTGCTTGCCGTCCTTGCCGGTGTAGGTCATCGGTGTGGTTTGCGCGCCTGCTGGCAGACGGCCTTCCCACAACTGCTTGCCGTTACGAACATCGTAAGCACGCAGATACTGGTCAAGCGTACCGCTGAGGAACGCGACGCCACTGGCCGTGGTGAACGTGCCACCCAGGCTTGGAACGCCCATGGTCAACGGGATCGGAACCGGCGAGCTGTCACGCACGGTGCCGTTCTTGTGCTTCCAGATGGTCTGATGATTGGTCAGGTCCACGGCAGCTACATAACCCCAGGCCGGAGCCTGGCAAGGCAAGCCCATCGGCGACAGCAGTGCTTCGAGGATCACGCCATACGGCGCGCCTTTGTTTGGCTGTACGCCTTCGGTTTCGCTTTTGCGACCCGGACCGCCAGCCACTTCGGCAGCCGGTACCAGTTTCGAACGGAACGCCATGTAGCTCGGGTTAACGAAGGCGATCTGACGCACTGGGTCAACCGAAATGCCGCCCCAGTCGAACACGCCGAAGTTGCCTGGATAAACCAGCGAACCTTGCAGCGATGGCGGGGTGAACGGGCCTTCGTAACGCAGGGATTTGAAGTCGATCCGGCACAGCGCCTGGTCAAACGGCGTCACGCCCCACATGTCGCGCTCACGCAGTGGTGGCGGCATGAAGTTCAGGTCGGATTTCGGTTGAGTCGGCGACGTGTGATCGCCTTCTACCGCGCCACCTGGAACCGGGATTTCATTGATCGGTACGATTGGCTGGCCGGTGCTGCGATCCAGCACGTAGATGCTGCCTTGCTTGGTCGAAGCCAGTACCGCCGGTTTCACGCCATCAGCGGTTTTCATGTCCATGAGGGTCGGTTGACCGCCCACGTCCATGTCCCACAGGTCGTGGTGAGTGAACTGGAAATTCCATTTCACGTGACCGGTTGCGATATCCAGTGCCACCAGACCAGCGCTGAAGCGCTCCGACGCCGGGGTACGGTTGCCGCCCCACTGGTCAGGCATCTGGTTGCCCATCGGCAGGTAGAGCATGCCGAGTTTTTCGTCGACGCTGAACATCGACCACATGTTTGGCGAGTTGCGGGTGTAGGTCTGGCCCGCTGCAATCGGTGTGGTGTCGTCCGGATTGCCGCTGTCCCAGTTCCAGACCAGACGGCCGGTGTGGACGTCGAATGCACGGATCACGCCGGAAGGCTCATCCACCGAAACGTTGTCGGTGACGTGACCGCCAATCACCACCAGGTCCTTGGTGACCGCAGGTGGCGATGTGGAGTAGTAGCCGCCCGGCGCGAAGGTGCCGATGTTGGCGCTCAGGTCGATGGCGCCTTTGTTGCCGAAGTCTTCACAGACTTTACCGGTGTCGGCGTTCAGCGCGATCAGGCGGGTGTCGGCGGTCGGCAGGAAGATGCGACGCGGGCACGCATTGGTGCCGGTGCTGGCAACCGCAGGAGTAGCGGGGCTTTGTGCTGGCGCGGCAGCGGCATAGGCGGCGTCATCGTGATACGACACGCCACGGCAGGTCATGTGCGCCCAACCTTTGAAGTTGGCGGCGTTCTGGGTGCTGATCTTCGGATCGTAGCGCCAGATTTCCTTGCCGGTATCCGGGTCCAGAGCGATCACCTGGCTGTGCGGCGTACACACATAGAGCATGCCGTTGACTTTGAGCGGCGTGTTCTCGGCAGTGGTTTCACCCGGATCGTTCGGCCCAGGGATGTCACCGGTGCGGTAGGTCCAGGCCGGAACCAGCTTGTTGGCGTTGTCCGGAGTGATCTGCGCCAAAGGCGAGTAGCGATCACCGAAGCCGGTACGGCCGTAGGACTGCCAATCGCCATCAGGCATGGCTGGCGCGGCGCTGGTGGTGCCAGCCGTCTCGCGATCAAGCTGGCCTTTGATTTCACCCGGGTTGGTGAACTGGCTCGCCAGTGCAGCAACGCCGGCCAATACCACGGCGACGGTCAGGCCGCTGATGGCCAGGCCGCCAGATTGTCCACGCAGGACAGGACGGCGGAACCATGGCAGCAACATCACGATGCCCAAGGCAAACCACAAGGCCAGACGCGGCACCAATTGCCACCAATCCAGACCCACTTCCCACAATGCCCAGACGGTGCTGGCGAACAGGATCACTGCATACAGACCGAAGGCTGCGCGCCGTCCGGTGATCAGCAGCACGCCCGTGATTGCGAAGCCGATACCGGCCAGCAGGTAATACATCGAACCGCCGACTTGCAGCAGTTTGATACCCAGGCCCAGCAGGACCAGGCCCATCAGTAGTATCACCGCCCCGAGCAATGTCGGTAGCAGGCGATGTCTACTCAAAGCACCGTCAGTGCTCATAGTGTGAATCTCCAAGACAGATTTAAGTGGTTGACGCTTTGTTGTTTCGCACAGGATTCAGTGAAGAATTCGCTGCAATACTTTGAAACTAGTTGTTGATACGAACTAATGACAGCAGAAATCAGCCGTCGGTCAGAACGACGACTGAATTTTCAGGCCAGCCACCAGCGCATCGTCCACCTGATTCACGCCGCCGGGGTGGCGGATGAATTGCAGGTTGGGGCGCACCGTCAGCCAATTGCTCACGTGAACCCCGTAATACAGCTCTGCGTTGTATTCAGTGTCCTGCAAAGGCGTGAAGGCCGGGTCGTTGTAGTCGTAGACCGCCGCTGCCTGATTCTGTGCAGTCGCATTTTTGCGGTACGCCGGATTGACATGAATGCGCGCGACCGCCAGGCCGATGTCGTCCTTGGGACGGGCATCGAACGGGCCTTTGTAGAAACCGCCAAGGGACACGTAGTTGTCGACCATGTTGGTTTTCTTGTCGTGCATCGTGCCGTTGGCGAAGACGCTCAATCCACGGCTCTGATCGCTCGCTTTGCTGGTGACCTGTTGAAGCAGGTTCAACCACATGCCGTGTTTGCTCGACGCGCTGCGATAGGTGCCATCGGTCAAGGCTGCGGACTGCCCATTGCTGCTCTTGTAGACGTCCTGGCTGTCGGCGGTGCTGTAGTAATAACCGGCGCGGTATTCGCCGGGCAGGCCGTCGACTTTCGGTGACCAGACCAGCTCGACCGGCAGAACCATGCCCTGGGTGCCGCTGCCGCTGAGTTTGAAGCCGTTGTCATTGTCCAGATTGGACGGATTCTGCTCAAAAACGCCAACCTGCGCGAACAACTCAGGATTGATCTGGTATTTGGCGCGCATCGCCCATTGACTGATGGGCCAGTTGTACACCGTGCCGCCGTCCCAGTTGCCGACTTGCGAACCACACAGCGCCAGGTTCTGGAAGTCGCAAGGGAAGCTGCCGAAGTCCTCGCCCTGATTGAAGCGGCCCAGCTTGATGCTCAATGCCTGATCGAAAAACTTCTGCTGATACCACATCTGGGTCAGGCGGGTGACGCTGCCCCGGCCCCAGACTTCCTGAGATGACGACAAGGTCCCGGTGCGCGGATCACTGACCCGGTCATTGCTGATGTTGTCGCCGTTGCGGTTATTCAGCGTCAGCTGGAACTCGGCGTCGTGCCAGCCGAGGATTTTCTGCAGATCCAGATGCGCGCCCAGAGCGTATTGATCGCTGTAGCGCACCGCGTTGTCATGACTGTAACCGCCGTGCAGGTTGGAACCCGTCTCGGAGGTGTAGTCGAGTTTGAAGTCATAACCTTGTTGTGAAAGCTCGGTGCGCTTGCCGTTCCAGTCGCCCAGCATCCAGGGTGAGTCGCTGTCGAAGGCGGGCGCTGCGTGAACGCAACCCGCAAGGCCTGCGGCAGCGAGCCCGATGACTCGGGCGGTGAAGGTAAGGCGGGAAGGAGCGGGCAGGGCAAAAGCCAAAAAACGTCGCGTGTGGGCAGACATGGGTATCGTTCTTTTCGAGTTATCTGGAGAGGAATGCATGTGGCGTTATGTCACCGCTCTGCAAGACGAAAGCAGTTGCAAAATCGGTTCAGCTGGCAGGGCGTAATGATAGGGGGCTAACGGATGCGTAAACAGCGCGGAAACTGACATGGATCATTGCGGGGATTGCAATAGTGCGGGGGGAGGGAAGGGCTGTGGGAACTAACGCGGAAAATTCTATGTTTGCCTGAAATCCTCTAGGACTCCACGCTCAACACAGTTCTCGGTGGGAGCGAGCTTGCTCGCGAAGGCAATGCTCCTACCCCCAGAGATATATTCGGATGTCCCGGCCCCTTCGCGAGCAAGCTCGCTCCCACGGGGGGCGCGTTCGCCTCATGGCCACCCGCATCTTGCACGGGGTGGCCGTTTATTGATTTGATCAGAACGTCGTCCGCAACCCCACCTCAACACTGCGGCCCTGGGCCGGGGCGATGTCGCGCAGGATCGAGCTGGCGTAGCGTACGGTCTGGTTGGTCAGGTTTTCGCCGTTGACGAATGCCAGCCATTGGCTGCCACCCAGATCAAACTTGTACCCGGCGCTGGCCCCCAGAGTGGTGTAGCCGTCAGTGCCGGATTCGTTCTCTGGCACGCGGTGCTGTGAGCTGGCGTGCTCCACATCAATGCGCGCCTGCCACTTGTTCAGCTCCCACAACAGGCCGCTGTTCAAACGCAGCGGTGCGATGCGCGGCAAGGCCTCGCCGGTGTCGAGGTTCTTGGCACGGGTGTAATCGCCGGACAACTCCAGCGCCAGGCTGCCGTACTGGTTTTGCCCAAGCTTCCAGTGATCCTGCGCTTCGAAACCACTGAACCGCGCGCGGACGCCCGAGTAGTTGTATTCCGGAATACCGTCGGCGTCTTCTTCGCCATCGTCATTCAAGGTGCGACCACTGCCCAGCAGGCCGATGTAGTTGGAAAAGTGACTATAGAAAACACCGACGCTGCCTTTATGGGTGCCATTGTCGAAGCGCAACGCCAGATCGCTGGACACCGCTTTCTCTTTGGACAAACCTGCATCGCCGCGCTCGAAAGTACCGGTGGCGACGTGGGCACCGTTGGCGTAGAGCTCATAGAAAGTCGGAGCCCGTTCGGTATAGCCCAAGGTTGCAGCCAGCGACCAGATCGGTGTCAGGGTGTAGATCGCGCCGGAAGACAGGCTGCCAGCGGTGAAGCTGCTGGAATTCTCGGCGCTGACAAAACGCTCGTTGCCCTTGGCGTCAGGGTCGACGGTGGTGTGCTCGATGCGCCCGCCGAGGCTCAGCTTGAGGCGCTCTGTGGCTTGCAGCTCTTCAAGAATGAACAACGCGCCGGCATTGGTATCGGTCTGCGGGACAAAGGCTTCTTCGCCCAACGCAGAGAACTCGCCACGGGTGACCTGCGCACCGATCACGCCTTCCAGTGGGCCAATCGGCTGATGGCGGGCTTCGACGCGAGCTTCGTAACCCTTGTTCTTGAACGTGGTGCCGACTTCGCCGCCTTCGATTTCCCTGTGTTCGTAATCGGTGTAACCGGCGTCCAGTTTCACCGACGTGAACGGCCCGGCCAGGTTGCGAATCTCCGAGGCAAACGCGTAGTGCTCCTGCTGCATGCGGATGCGCACATCCTGCTCGGCAGGGGAGCCGTAATTGGAGTCGTAGTTGCTGTAGGACACACCCGCGTAACCGTCGTCCCAGGTGTAGGAGCCGCCCACTGCGCCGCCATCCTGACGCCCGTCGCTGTTGCTCAGGCGGTGTTTCCTGTCGGTGCCTTCTTCGCTGGCGCGCTGTTCGCTGGTGCGGGCGTAGCCGGGGATGCGCAGATCGTTGAACTCACGGGCATTGGCGTCAATGTGCAAGGCGAACTGACCATTGCCCGCTTCGAGTTTACCGGCGCTGCTGCGTGTGGTGTCCGCGCCGCCGTAACGCAGTTCCCCGGCACCGTGAATGCCTTCGATGGCTTCGGTGGGGATGCGGTTGTCGAAGGTATTGACCACGCCGCCAATGGCGCTGCCGCCGTACAGCAAAGCCGCAGGCCCACGGACGATTTCAACGCGCTCGACATTCACCGGGTCCAGCGGAACCGCGTGGTCGTAGGACAGCGACGAGGCGTCCAGCGCGCCGACGCCATTGCGCAGGATGCGAATCCGATCGCCATCCTGACCGCGAATGATCGGGCGGCTGGCACCTGGGCCGAAGTAAGACGAAGAAACGCCCGGTTGTTTATTGAGGGTTTCCCCCAGGCTGCCTTTCTGCGCAAAGGTCAGGTCATCGCCTTCAAGCACCGTTGCCGGGGATGCCAATTGGCTGCTTCCCAGTGGGTTGGCAGTGATCACTTGCGACTGCAGCTCCACTACGTTGGCCGCATGGGCGGGTGACGCGAGCAGCATGGCAGTGGCCAATGGCGTGAGGTGCCAGAGCAAGGTTTTTGAAGGGCGAGACATGCTGATTTCCTTGGCGAATGGGCTTGAAGCAGCCCGGCTAGAACACTGAGATAGATATTTGTTGTTACAATATAACATCTCTTAAGCGCGTCGCCAGAGGAACTTTTCGGAAGCGTCCTACACTTCAAGAGGCGAAAGCTGACTGCCAATACAAAGTCTTCGCACGCTAAGCTCTTCCCGCTGTCTGAAGGCTCGGCTAAGGTGCGCAGCTCTCGGGAAGTGCCCGTACTCATTCAGCATGAAGGTTCCGCATGACGACACCCCATTCCAATCCTTTGCACGGCGTGACACTGGAACAGATCCTCAACGCACTGGTTGAGCATTACGAGTGGTCGGGGCTGGCTGAGCGCATTGATATTCGCTGCTTCAAGAGCGATCCAAGCATCAAGTCCAGCCTCACGTTCCTACGCAAGACGCCTTGGGCCAGGGAAAAGGTCGAGGCGCTGTATGTGAAGTTGCACCGCAGCAAGGGTTGGTAACATCGCCTGGCTGGAATGCCGGGCTTCAAGGAATAACAGATGTACCGCAAACACATGCAAACCGCGCAAGGATCGCGCCGCTACACGCTTATTGCCGCCTGCCTGGGCTGGTTCGGGTTGGCCATTCAGCTTTATCTGGTATTGATTGGCCGCTGGGCCGATGACGCCAGCCTCTTGGGCGGGCTGGTACGGTTTTTCAGCTTCTTCACGGTATGGACTAATACGCTGGTCGCCATTGCCTTGACCTGCGCCCTCACCAACAGCACCTCGGCAGTGCAGCGTTTCTTTCGCCTGCCTGCCGTATGCAGCGGCATCGCGGCAAGCATTGTGCTGGTGGGGCTGGCGTACAACGTGCTGTTGCGCCACCTCTGGCAACCCGAAGGCTGGCAGTGGATCGCAGATGAATTGCTGCACGATGTCATGCCGCTGGCGTTCCTGCTGTACTGGTGGCTGTACGTGCCCAAGGGAGTGTTGCGATTAAGGCATGTGCTGCTGTGGATGCTGTATCCGGTGGCGTACTTTTCCTACGTGCTGCTCAGAGGCAGTTACATCGGCGACTACATGTACCCGTTCATCAATGTCGGCAACATTGGCTACGTCGAGGCGTTCACCAATGCTGGCGGGATATTGATGGGGTTTGTCGTGATTGCGTTGGGGTTGCTTGGGGTGGATAAAGTTCGCGGCAAACGTTGAACCTGTAGGAGTGAGCTTGCTCGCGATCGGCTGCGAAGCAGTCGTGAAAAAGCTGGATTGACCATCGCAGGAAAGTCGTTCCGACTTTATCGCGAGCAAGCTCACTCCTACAGAAAATACATTGAAATTCAAATAGTTAAATATGCAAGAGTTCAGGCGGTTATTCGCCATCCCCTCCATCAACCCGCCAATACCCCGCAGCCTTCACAAACTCTTCCTCCAGACCGAATTCATCCAGCAGCACCCGGCGCAGTTTGCGGGACAGGCCTGACTCGGTAGCCACCCAGGCATACAGCTTGCCCTCGGGCATTTCCAGGCGGCGGGTGACATCCAGCAGGTTCTGTTCGCCGCGTACGATCCAGATCACATCGACCTGTGCCTGGCTGTCGAACACCTGCTGTTCGCCCTGATCGGCAACTTCCACCACCACCAGCGCACTGCGATTGGCTGGCAACCCTTCGAGGCGACGGGCGATGGCGGGCAACGCGGTTTCGTCGCCGATCAGCAGATAGCTGTCGAAAATATCCGGCACGATCATCGAACCCCGCGGCCCGGCGATATGCAGGAACTGCCCCGGCTCGGCCTGTTCAGCCCAGGTGGCGGCGGGACCTTCACCGTGCAGCACAAAATCAATGTCCAGTTCGCCGCTGGCCGGGTCATAGCGACGCGGAGTGTAGTCGCGCATGACGGGCTTGGGACCATCACTTGGCGACCCCGGTACGAAGTTTTCCAGTGCAGCCTGTTCTTCTGGGGTGGTGGCGAAAATCAGCTTCACGTGGTCGTCGGTGCCCAGGCTGATGAAGCCGGTCAAATCAGGCCCGTGCAGCGTCACTCTGCGCATCTTGGGGGTGACGTCCGTTACGCGCAGCACTTCAAGCTTGCGGCGTTTGATCTCGTGGCTGACGCGGTGGATCGATTGCTGTGAATTCATACCGACTTCTCCGAAGTAGTCTGGGGACCATCAACGATGGCTTTGGCGGTGTTATTGAGCAGGTCGCGAACCCGGAGGATTTCTTCCGGGCTCCAGCGGCCGTGATGCAGTTGCAAGGCATGTCGCAAGTTATGCACAGCCTCGTGGATTTCGGCGGGGCGATCATGTCCGCGCAGCGAGCGTTTGCTGACGTCGATGCGCATGCGCACGCCATCCAGCGCAATGGCCTGCTCGGCCAGCGAAGTCCGCCCCGCATCGGTGACGGCGTAGTGTTTTTTGCCGCCCTGGGCATCGCCCAGAATCAGTTCGCTTTCTTCCAGGAAGGTCAGGGTCGGATAGATCACGCCGGGGCTGGGGCTGTAAGCGCCGTCGAACATGCCTTCGATCTGGCGGATGAGGTCGTAGCCGTGGCATGGCTGCTCGGCAATCAGCGCCAGCAGCAGTAATTTCAAATCCCCTGGTGCAAACACCCGAGGCCCGCGCCCGCCGCGTTCGCGACCGGGACGCTTCTCAAAGCCGTCCCGCCCATCGCCATGCTCGCGATGGTGTGGACGGTGGTCACTGTGGTGATGGTTATCACGCATTTTCTTCATCTCCTGTTACACGTTAGATATACCTTAAGATATATCTTATTGTGTGCGCAAGCGATAAAGACGAATGGTTCTTGTTTGGTGCTGTGATGAACCTGCGTTGTTCATCATCAAACACCGGACCTGTAGGAGCTGCCGAAGGCTGCGAACCGCGATCTTTCTGACACACCGCCTTCGCAGCCCTCTTAACCTCGGTCAGCTCCTCCAGGTCCGCGTTGTTCCTGAATAGACGCATAACCTGTAGGAGCTGCCGAAGGCTGCGAACTGCGATCTTTCTGACACACCGCCTTCGCAGCCCTCGTAACCTCGGTCAGCTCCTACAGGACCGTATTGTTCCTGAATAGACGCATAACCTGTAGGAGCTGCCGAAGGCTGCGAACCGCGATCTTTCTGACACACCGCCTTCGCAGCCCTCTTAACCTAGGTCAGCTCCTACAGGTCCGCGTTGTTCCTGAATAAGCGCAAAACCGGTAGGAGCTGCCGAAGGCTGCGAACCGCGATCTTTCTGACACACCGCCTTCGCAGCCCTCTTAACCTCGGTCAGCTCCTCCAGGTCCGCGTTGTTCCTGAATAGACGCATAACCTGTAGGAGCTGC
>NZ_UUOC01000019.1 GCF_900590755.1 Pseudomonas viridiflava
CAAAACCGAGCGCATGGCTCGGTTTTGTTTGAGTTGGTGCCCAGAAGAAGACTCGAACTTCCACGACCTTGCGGTCACCAGCACCTGAAGCTGGCGTGTCTACCAATTTCACCATCTGGGCAGTATCGGTAAGCAGTGCCTGCCGATGGCGCGCACTATA
>NZ_UUOC01000005.1 GCF_900590755.1 Pseudomonas viridiflava
ACCTCTCTAGTGGGACCGGCTTTAGCCGGGAAGAGGCCAGTACAGGCGCTGCATTTGCGTCGTTAGATAGGCCGCTTTCCCGGCTAAAGCCGGTCCCACTAGAAACTCCAGGAACCGTCAATGCCAAGCGGGCAATTGATCAGGTTCCCGGTTGGCAGCGGGGTTGTAACTCCAGAACTTTCAGCTCACACACCTCTCTAGTGGGACCGGCTTTAGCCGGGAAGAGGCCAGTACAGGCGCTGCATTTGCGTCGTTAGATAGGCCGCTTTCCCGGCTAAAGCCGGTCCCACTAGAAACTCCAGGAACCGTCAATGCCAAGCGGGCGATTGATCAGGGTTCCCGGTTGGCAGCGGGGTTGTAACTCCAGAACTTTCAGCTCACACACCTCTCTAGTGGGACCGGCTTTAGCCGGGAAGAGGCCAGTACAGGCGCTGCATTTGCGTCGTTAGATAGGCCGCTTTCCCGGCTAAAGCCGGTCCCACTAGAAACTCCAGGAACCGTCAATGCCAAGCGGGCCAT
>NZ_UUOC01000024.1 GCF_900590755.1 Pseudomonas viridiflava
TAGCCGCGCTGGGCCAGGGATGGCCCTTCGCGGCGGCCCGCCGAATCAATGTCGGATTACGGGCATGCCGAGCCTAGGCGAGGGACCGAGTGGTGGGGCAAGAGCGTTTTGCTTACTTTTGACTGGGCCGGCATTCCGGCTGTTCAAAAGTGAGGCGCTGTAAAAGCGCAACCATAAGCAGCCGTTACCGCAGCAACGGATATGTACGCAAGAAAGACGTGTAGATCCCCACACCGATAGCGATCAACCACCGCTCCCACATCAACCCCCGCGCCTGTTAACATTCGCGGCTTGTTTGACCTATTTCGGGATTTTCCATGACCACCGTTCGTACCCGCATCGCGCCATCGCCTACTGGCGACCCTCACGTTGGCACGGCTTACATCGCACTCTTCAACTACTGCTTCGCCAAGCAGCACGGCGGTGAGTTCATCCTGCGTATTGAAGACACCGATCAACTGCGCTCGACCCGCGAGTCGGAACAGCAGATTTTCGATGCGCTGCGCTGGTTGGGCATCGAGTGGAGTGAAGGTCCGGATGTGGGCGGCCCGCACGGTCCTTACCGGCAGAGCGAGCGGGGCGAGATCTATCAGAAGTACGCTCAGCAACTGGTTGAGCTGGGTCACGCATTCCCGTGCTTCTGCACCGCTGAAGAGCTGGATCAGATGCGCGCCGAACAAATGGCCAAGGGCGAAACCCCGCGTTACGACGGTCGCGCCTTGTTGCTCTCCAAGGAAGAAGTGGCCCGTCGTCTGGCTGCTGGCGAACCTCACGTTATCCGCATGAAAGTGCCAAGCGAAGGCGTTTGCGTGGTGCCGGACATGCTGCGCGGCGAAGTGGAAATCCCGTGGGATCGCATGGACATGCAAGTGCTGATGAAGACCGACGGCCTGCCGACGTACTTCCTCGCCAACGTGGTCGACGATCACCTGATGGGCATCACCCACGTGCTGCGCGGCGAAGAGTGGCTGCCATCTGCACCCAAACTGATCCTGCTCTACGAATACTTCGGCTGGGACAAACCGCAGCTGTGCTACATGCCGCTGCTGCGTAACCCGGACAAGAGCAAGCTGTCCAAGCGCAAGAACCCGACCTCGGTAACCTTCTACGAGCGCATGGGCTTCATGCCTGAGGCGATGCTCAACTATCTGGGCCGTATGGGTTGGTCGATGCCGGACGAGCGCGAGAAGTTCTCCCTGGCGGAGATGGTCGAGCATTTCGACCTGTCCCGTGTTTCCCTGGGCGGGCCGATCTTCGATATCGAGAAGCTGTCCTGGCTCAATGGTCAGTGGCTGCGTGAGCTGCCGGTGGAAGAGTTCGCCACACGCCTGCAGACCTGGGCCCTGAATCCTGAATACATGATGAAGATCGCGCCTCATGTGCAGGGCAGGGTAGAGACCTTCAGTCAGGTAGCGCCACTGGCCGGGTTCTTCTTCGCAGGGGGCGTGACGCCGGATGCGAAGCTGTTCGAGCACAAGAAGCTGTCGCCTGATCAGGTGCGTCAAGTCATGCAACTGATCCTCTGGAAGCTGGAAACCCTGCGTCAGTGGGAGAAGGACCGGATCATGGGCAGTATTCAGGCGGTAGTGGAGCACCTTGAGCTCAAACTGCGCGATGCCATGCCGTTGATGTTCGCTGCGATCACTGGCCAGGCCAATTCGGTGTCGGTGACCGATGCGATGGAAATCCTTGGGCCGGACCTGACCCGTTTCCGTCTGCGCCAGGCGATTGATCTGCTGGGCGGCGTCTCGAAGAAAGAAAACAAGGAATGGGAAAAGCTGCTGGGCGCCATCGCCTGAGCAACTGACTGAGCCCTTGCCGTTCGGCCCCGCTTTGCGGGGCTGAACGGTAAGTGGTTGTAATACCGACGAAAAATTTTAGAAATTGTTAAAAATAAATTTGACAGGTCTGCCGCTCACGCTTAACATGCGCCCCGTCCACTGATGTGGGGCTTTAGCTCAGCTGGGAGAGCGCCTGCATGGCATGCAGGAGGTCAGCGGTTCGATCCCGCTAAGCTCCACCAAATTTAGAGTTTCAAGGTTAAGCTTCACTGCCTTGAAACAATGCGATGACCGGATCCAGCGACCGATCATCTGCATGAAGAAGGTTTTGTCCCCTTCGTCTAGTGGCCTAGGACACCGCCCTTTCACGGCGGTAACAGGGGTTCGAGTCCCCTAGGGGACGCCATTTTAAAATGCATCATTTGAAAGTGATGTGAGCCGCGAGGCGATAAATCTGGGGCTTTAGCTCAGCTGGGAGAGCGCCTGCATGGCATGCAGGAGGTCAGCGGTTCGATCCCGCTAAGCTCCACCAATTTGCCAAGGTTCGTCGATGACGAATCTGCTCGAAGGTTTTGCGTCCCCTTCGTCTAGTGGCCTAGGACACCGCCCTTTCACGGCGGTAACAGGGGTTCGAGTCCCCTAGGGGACGCCACGATTTCTCGCTCTGCGAGACCAAGGGTCATTCGATTATTGAATGGCCCTTTTGTTTTTCTGGCGTTTATCAATTCGCCGGCTTCACATCTATATCCCCCTTCATGATTGATCCGCTGTCGCGACAGGCGGGCAGCAGTGCGCTTGCCATTCCAGATGATGAGGATAATATTCTCTGCGTAATCCGGAGGTGGCTATGCAAGACAAAAAATCCAGAACACGCGAACGCATCCTCGGTGCTGCCAGCGCTGCATTGATCAAGCGTGGGCCCGAACAGCCCAGTGTCAACGAAATAATGGGCGCTGCCGGCCTGACCGTGGGTGGCTTCTATGCTCACTTTGACAGCAAGGAAGCCCTTATGCTGGAGGCTTTCAGCCACTTGCTGAGCCAGCGAAGGGCTTCAGTTGCTCAGCTCGATGAGCAGTTGCCCTCAGATGAACGGCGCGCGCTGGTGGCTGCTTTCTATTTGTCACGCAAACACCGGGATGCCACCGAGCAGGCGTGTCCGTTGCCATCGACGGTTGGCGACATGGCCCGCTTGCCCGCCAGCTTTCAGGCGGTGCTGGAGGAGCATCTTGAGTTGATGGTTGCGCAACTCTCTGCCAGCCCTGAAGAAGCGGACAAGGTGCTGGCCGATTTTGCCCTCATGGTAGGCGGCCTTACCCTTGCCCGGGCGCTGGGAGACAGTGACCTGTCTGATCGTGTGTTGCGGGCGGCCAAGTCAGCAGTGATTTGAAATTGGACACGATCCTGTAGGAGCTGCCGAAGGCTGCGAAAGCGGTGTGCCCGATACAACCGATTCGCAGCCTTCGGCAGCTCCTACAGATTGCCGACGAGGTTAGCTAAACTGCCTCGCCTACAGATTTACCCTCAACGGAGCAAACATGGTCTGGGATCTGGCAACGCCTTTTGTAATCGACCTCAACGTGGCGCCAGACGACATTGACGGCCTGGGTCACGCCAACAACGCCGTCTACGTCACCTGGCTAGAGCGTTGCGCGTGGCGGCACTCCCAGCAGTTGGGCCTGGACCTCACTGAATATCGTCGCCTGGACCGGGCCATGGCGGTGGTGCGTCATGAAATTGATTACCTCGCCAGCGCCTATGAAGACGACCAATTGCAACTGGCAACCTGGATCGTCGACTGGGATCGGCGCCTGAAGATGACGCGACGCTTTCAGCTCAAACGGCCCAGCGACGGCCTGACGTTGCTGCGCGCGCAAACCACCTTCGTCTGCATCGAGCTGTCCAGTGGCAAGCCCAAGCGCATGCCTGCCGAGTTCGTTGAAGGTTATGGTGCGGCGATGCTCCATCCGCTGGTTTCCAATCCGGCCATCACCCCGTAAACTGCCGGACTTTTTTTAGAGTGTGATCCATGCAAATTGCTCTGGCGCCCATGGAGGGTCTGGTTGACGACATCCTGCGCGATGCCCTGACAAAAGTCGGTGGGATCGACTGGTGCGTGACCGAATTCATCCGTGTATCCGAGCGTTTGATGCCGGCGCATTACTTCTATAAGTACGCGTCCGAATTTCACAAAGGCGCCAAGACCGACGCCGGTACGCCTCTGCGCCTGCAATTGTTGGGTTCTGACCCGGTATGTCTGGCGGAAAACGCAGCCTATGCCTGCGAGCTGGGTGCGCCGGTGCTGGACCTCAATTTCGGTTGCCCGGCCAAGACCGTCAACCGCTCCCGTGGCGGTGCGATTCTGCTCAAAGAGCCCGAGTTGCTGCATTCCATTCTGAGTCAGGTGCGCAGGGCGGTGCCCAAACACATTCCGGTCACCGCTAAAATGCGTCTGGGTTATGAAAACACCGACGGCGCCCTGGATTGCGCACGGGCATTGGCCGATGGCGGCGCTGAGCAAATCGTGGTCCACGCCCGAACCAAGGTCGATGGCTACAAGCCGCCAGCTCATTGGGAGTGGATTGCGCGCATCCAGGAAGTGGTCAAAGTCCCGGTGGTCGCCAACGGCGAGATCTGGACCGTTGACGACTGGCTCCGCTGCCGGGAAATCTGCGGCGCCAGGGACATCATGATCGGCCGTGGACTTGTGGCGCGACCGGATCTGGCCCGGCAGATCGCCGCAGCGCAGAAGGGCGAGGAGGTTGTACCGATGACGTGGGCCGAGCTCCAACCGATCCTGCGAACCTTCTGGGAACAATGTCTGGTCAAGATGACCCTCATCCAGGCCCCGGGGCGCCTGAAGCAATGGCTGGCACTGCTGACCAAAAGCTACCCCGAAGCGACTGTACTGTTTGACACCCTGCGACGTGAAACCGATTGTGAGCGGATTGGTAAGTTGCTGTGCGTTGCAGCCTGAATGATGGCGTGATGACCCTGTAGGAGCTGCCGAAGGCTGCGAACAGCGGTTTGGCTGACACACCGATGTTCGCAGCCTTCGGCAGCTCCTACAGGGGGGCACCAACATCACCCCGTAGCCAACAACGCCTCAAACACCTTCAGCTCCTGCGGCTCACTAAACAAATACCCCTGGTAAAAATGGCAGCCGATCTGCTGCAAAAACTCCAGTTGCTGCGCAGTCTCCACCCCCTCGGCAATCACCATCAAATTCAGACTCTGCGCCATCGCCACAATGGCGCGGATGATTTCTGCGTCGTTGGGGTCGGTGGTGGCGTCGCGGATAAATGACTGGTCGATCTTCAAGGCATCGACCGGCAGGCGTTTAAGGTACGTCAGGGACGAATAACCCGTGCCAAAGTCGTCCATGGCGAAGGTGACGCCGAGTTCTTTCAGACGATGCATTTTGGCAATGGTGTCGTCCAGATTTTGAATGACAATGCCTTCGGTGATTTCCAGCTTGAGTAGATGGCTGGGCAGGTCGTTGAGCTGCAAGTTGCGCGCGACGCGTTCGACAAAGTCGTTCTGCCGAAATTGACGCGGGCTGATGTTGACGCACAGGCTGAAGTGCTGCGCACTGATCAACCCCTCACGCAGCAGCTTGCCCGCTGCCCGGCAGGCTTCTTCGAGGATCCAGGTGCCGACTTCCAGAATCATCCCGCTTTCTTCCAGCACCTGAATGAACTGACCGGGAGGGAGATTACCGGTTTCCGGGTGTTCCCAGCGCAATAGCGCTTCGGCACCGATGATGCGGTTGCCCCGGGCGTCTACTTGCGGCTGGTAACACAGACTGAACTCGCCACGGGTCAGAGCCAGGCGCAGATCGTTTTCCAGACGCAAGCGTTCGCTGGCTGCCTTTTGCATGGAGTCGTGGAACAGTTGCGTAGTGTTGCGGCCTGAATCCTTGGCCCGGTACAGCGCGATGTCGGCGCGTTTGAGCAAGTCGGCGCTGGTGGAGCCATGATCGGGAATCAGCGCGATACCAATGCTCGGCGTGATTTGCAGACGCTGATTGTCCAGAAACATTGGCTGAGCCAACAATGCGCGCAACATGTCGGACAGTTCCATGACCTGATCGGTGACCTCCTGACGGCTGCCTTCGAGGCCACTGATCAGCACCACGAACTCATCACCTCCCAGGCGCGCAACCGTATCCTCCATGCGCACGCTGGCTTCCAGGCGCGCAGTGACAATTTTCAGCACACTGTCGCCTACCGGATGGCCCAGGGAATCGTTGATGTGTTTGAAATGATCCAGGTCCATGAACAGCAGGGCGCCGCGCAGGTTATGCCGTTGCAGAAGGGCAATCTGCTGGCTGAGACGATCCATCAGCAGAGCGCGATTCGGCAGGTTGGTCAGGGTATCGTGATAGGCCAGGTGCTGGACTTGATTCTGGGCGTTCTTCAGCTCGCTGATGTCTCGAGCATTCATCAGCAGGCATTCGACATCTTTGAGGATAATGGTCTCGACCGACACATCAACGATGATATGTGCACCGGATTTGTGACGGCCGGTTAATTCCCGATGGTTAACCCGGCCAGTTTCGTCAAGGTCCTGGATCAACTGGCGGCGCTGCTCCAGCTCAGTCCACAATCCCAGTTCAAAGACGGTCCGACCGATGACTTCATCAGCCGTGTACCCCGTCAGCCGGCAAAAGCCATTGTTGATCTCCAGATAGCGCCCAGTATCGCGCTCGGTAATGGTGATGGCATCGGGGCTGGAATGGAACGCCTTGGCGAATTTCTCTTCGCTGGCTTTGAGTGCCCGTTCGGCACGCATATGGGCACTGTTGTCCATAAAGGTGCTGAGTAGATACAGGCGTTGTTCAAGCTCGATCTTCAGTGCACTGAAGGTGCCTTCGATCACATGGCCATCCCGCGCCCGCAGTTGAACATCAAGGCGTACCGGTTCAGTGTGGATCAATACTTGGGCAATGAGTTCTCGACGGCTTTCGGGGCTGGTCCACAGGCCCAGCTCCAGGCCTGTTCGTCCGATGGCTTGCTCGGCGGACCAGCCCAGCAGCGATTCGAACTGCTGATTGACCTCACAGATCAGGCCATCCTCCAGCCGTGACAGGATCACCACGTTGGGGCTCAGGTTGTAGAGCGTCGCAAAGCGTTTCTCTGAGTCGCCGGGCTGGGCCAGGGGCTGGAGGGTTTGACTGTCTGCAGTTATGGGCATGGGATCACTCGCCTGGAAATCATTAAAGGCAGTAATACGATCTTCAGCTGTCTGGAAAAACAGTGTCAGGGCTTTATGACCTGCGCATCCAGCAACGCCATGAATGCCCGTGCGGCATTGGACAGCGTGCGTTCGGTATGCAGGATGTAGCCTAGCTGACGAGTGAGCTGTATGCCCGGTAATGGAATGCGAGCCACTTGTTCGTCCAGCATGGTCCGAGGCAAGACACTCCAGGCCAGGCCGATGGAAACCATCATCTTGATGGTTTCCAGATAGTTGGTGCTCATGGCGATGTCCGGTTTCAAGCCTTGGGCTTCGCATAGGCCACTGACGATATGGTGGGTGAAGGTATTGTTGCCAGGGAAAACAGCCGGGTAACGCACGACATCCTGCAATGTGACCGGCCCACTGTTGGCTAGCGGGTGCTCCGGTGCAGCGACGAAATCAAGCGGGTCATCCCAGACCGGCACAGCCTTGACCAGCGTGTGTGGGTCCGGCGCCAGGGTGATCACCGCCAGTTCAGCGCGGCCGTGGAGAATTTCTTCGTAGGCGACTTCCGAGTCCAGGAACTGGATGTCCAGCGCCACCTCCGGGTAACGACGGGTGAACTCCCGCAGCACGGGTGGCAGGCGATGCAGGCCAATGTGATGGCTGGTGGCCAATGTCAGACGACCGGTCACTTCCCCGGTGAGGTTGGTCAAGGCCCGGCGGGTGTCGTCCAGCACATTCAGAATCTGATAAGCCCTGGGCAGCAAGGCGCGCCCGGCCTCAGTCAGGCTGACTTCCCGACCCAGGCGGTCGAATAGCCGTACGTTCAATTGTTGCTCCAGGCCGGCGATGCGTTTGCTGATGGCGGGCTGTGTCAGGTGCAGGTGTTCCCCGGCCCCGGAAAAGCTGCCGGTCTCGGCGATGGCGATAAATGCGTTGAGGTTGGCGAGATCCATTCTCAGATTCCAGTTGGTTATCCAAAGCATAAAAATTATGAATTTGAGTTATTTAAGCATATTCCATAGCATTGCCTCACAAGCCAAAGGGTCATCGGTCGATTACCCGGGGCATAGAAAGAATAGAAACACCCTGATGAGGATTCGCTGATGGCCGGCAAAACGTTGTACGACAAGCTCTGGGACTCACACGAAGTAAAGAAGCGTGACGATGGTTCGTCGCTGATTTACATCGACCGTCACATCATCCACGAAGTGACTTCGCCTCAAGCCTTCGAGGGCCTGCGTCTGGCCAATCGCAAGCCTTGGCGTATCGACGCCAACATCGCGACCCCGGACCACAACGTACCGACAACTCCAGAGCGCAAGGGCGGCATCGAAGCCATCGCCGATCAGGTGTCGCGTTTGCAGGTTCAGACTCTCGACGACAACTGCGATGAATACGGCATCACCGAATTCAAGATGAACGACGTGCGTCAGGGCATCGTTCACGTGATCAGCCCTGAGCAGGGCGCAACCTTGCCGGGCATGACCGTGGTCTGCGGCGATTCCCACACCTCGACCCATGGCGCATTCGGCGCACTGGCTCACGGCATCGGCACTTCCGAGGTTGAGCACGTGCTCGCCACTCAGTGCCTGGTCGCCAAGAAAATGAAAAACATGCTGGTCTCGGTCGAAGGCAAATTGCCGGTGGGCGTGACCGCTAAAGACATCGTCCTCGCGGTGATTGGCAAGATTGGCACCGCTGGCGGTAATGGTCACGCGATGGAATTTGCTGGCAGCGCGATCCGCGATCTGTCGGTTGAAGGCCGCATGACCATCTGCAACATGTCCATCGAGGCGGGCGCTCGCGTCGGTCTGGTGGCAACTGACGAGAAGACCATTGCCTACGTGGAAGGCCGTCCTTTCGCACCTAAAGGCGAGCAGTGGAAACTGGCTGTCGAAGCCTGGAAGGACCTGGTGTCCGACGCCGACGCGCACTTCGATACCGTGGTCGAGCTTGATGCTACCCAGATCAAGCCGCAGGTCAGTTGGGGCACGTCTCCGGAAATGGTCCTTGCCGTTGATCAGAATGTTCCTGATCCGGCTCAGGAAATGGATCTGGTCAAGCGTGGCTCCATCGAGCGCGCTCTGAAATACATGGGCCTCAAAGCCAATCAGGCGATTACAGACATTCAGTTGGATCGGGTGTTTATCGGTTCCTGCACCAATTCGCGCATTGAAGACCTGCGCGCCGCCGCCGAAATCGCCAAAGGTCGCAAGGTGGCGTCGACCATCAAGCAAGCCATCGTCGTGCCCGGTTCGGGTCTGGTAAAAGCCCAGGCGGAAAGCGAAGGCCTGGACAAGATCTTCCTGGAAGCCGGTTTCGAATGGCGCGAGCCAGGTTGCTCGATGTGTCTGGCAATGAACCCGGACCGCCTGGAAAGCGGCGAGCATTGCGCGTCGACTTCCAACCGCAATTTCGAAGGTCGTCAAGGCGCCGGTGGTCGTACGCACCTGGTCAGCCCGGCCATGGCAGCGGCGGCAGCGGTCAATGGCCGTTTCATCGATGTTCGCGAATTGATTCAGCACTAAGGAGCCCAACATGAAAGCCTTTACTCAGCACACCGGCCTTGTGGCTCCTCTGGATCGTGCCAACGTCGATACCGACCAGATCATTCCCAAGCAGTTTCTCAAGTCGATCAAGCGCACCGGCTTCGGTCCGAACCTGTTCGACGAATGGCGTTACCTGGATATCGGCCAGCCGTATCAGGACAACTCCAAGCGTCCATTGAACCCGGATTTCGTACTCAACGACGCCCGTTATCAGGGCGCCAGCGTGTTGCTGGCCCGGGAAAACTTTGGCTGCGGTTCGAGCCGTGAGCACGCCCCATGGGCGCTGGAAGAATACGGTTTCTGCGCAATCATCGCGTCCAGTTATGCCGACATCTTCTTCAACAACAGCTTCAAGAACGGCCTTTTGCCGATCATTCTGGCCGAGTCCGAGGTGGACGAGCTGTTCAAGCAGGTTGAGGCCAACGAGGGTTACCAGTTGACCATCGATCTGGCAGCGCAGACCGTGACTCGCCCTGACGGCAAGGTCCTGAGTTTTGAAGTCGATGCGTTCCGCAAGCATTGCCTGCTGGAAGGTCTGGACGACATCGGCCTGACCCTCAAGGACGACGTGGCGATTGCCGCGTTCGAAACCAAACACCGCGCCAGCCAGCCGTGGTTGTTTCGCGGTTGAGATGACGTCTCCTATGTAGGAGCTGCCGAAGGCTGCGAATCGATTTGCCAGACAGGACGCTTTCGCAGCCTGCGGCAGCTCCTACAGGTTTTGTGCAATCAGGAAAAATCCCATGACCAACTCCGCCCACACCCAAGTCGTACAACGTCAATTCGGTGAACAGGCTTCAGCCTATCTGAGCAGTGCCGTGCACGCGCAGGGCACTGAGTTTGCGCTGCTACAGGCCGAAGTGGCGGGGCGCGGCGATGCGCGGTTGCTGGATCTGGGTTGCGGGGCAGGGCATGTGAGTTTCCATGTCGCCCCGGCCGTGGCTGAAGTGGTAGCGTACGACCTTTCGCAGCAGATGCTCGATGTGGTCGCGGCTGCCGCGACGGAGCGCGGGCTGAGCAATGTCAGCACCGTGTGTGGCCCGGCAGAGCGTTTGCCGTTCGAGGACGGCGAGTTCGACTTCGTGTTCAGCCGTTATTCGGCTCACCACTGGAGCGATCTGGGCTTGGCGTTGCGTGAAGTTCGCCGGGTACTGAAGCCGGGCGGTGTGGCAGCGTTCATTGACGTGATGTCGCCCGGCAGCCCGCTGCTCGATACCTACCTGCAAAGCGTGGAAGTGCTGCGCGACACCAGCCACGTGCGTGACTACTCCGCTGGTGAATGGTTGCGCCAGGTCAGCGAGGCCGGGTTGTTCACTCGCAGCCACAGCCGCCAGCGTTTGCACCTTGAATACAGTTCGTGGGTGGAACGCATGCGTACCCCGCAAGCGTTGCGGGTAGCGATTCGCGATTTGCAGCAAGCCATGGGCGCAGAAGTGCACGAGTATTTCGAGATTACCGCTGACGGTTCATTCAGCACCGATGTTCTGGTGCTGTGGGCTGAACGCTAGATTCCAGATCGGCGCTGAGCAACAGGGCAACAGCGCCTTTACAACAAAATTGAGGATGTTATGAGCAAGCAGATTCTGATTCTCCCAGGTGATGGTATTGGGCCGGAAATCATGACCGAAGCGGTCAAGGTTCTGGAATTGGCTAACGAGAAGTATCAACTGGGCTTCGAGCTGAGCCACGACGTGATCGGCGGTGCCGCCATCGACAAGCATGGCGTTCCGTTGGCTGACGAAACTCTGGACCGTGCCCGTGCCGCTGACGCCGTATTGCTGGGCGCTGTAGGCGGCCCGAAGTGGGACGCCATCGAGCGTGACATCCGTCCTGAGCGCGGTCTGCTGAAAATTCGTGCGCAACTGGGCCTGTTCGGCAACCTGCGTCCGGCCATTCTTTACCCGCAGCTGGCAGACGCTTCGAGCCTCAAGCCGGAAATCGTGGCTGGCCTGGACATTCTGATCGTTCGCGAGCTGACCGGTGGTATCTACTTCGGCGCCCCGCGCGGCAGCCAGACCCTGGAAAATGGCGAGCGTCAGGCTTACGACACCCTGCCGTACAGCGAAAGCGAAATCCGCCGCATCGCCCGTGTCGGTTTCGACATGGCCCGCGTGCGTGACAAAAAGCTCTGCTCGGTGGACAAAGCCAACGTTCTGGCCTCCAGCCAGTTGTGGCGTGAAGTGGTTGAAGAAGTGGCCAAGGATTATCCGGACGTTGAACTGAGCCACATGTACGTCGACAACGCGGCCATGCAACTGGTCCGCGCGCCGAAGCAATTCGACGTGATCGTTACCGACAACATGTTCGGCGACATCCTGTCCGACGAAGCGTCGATGCTCACCGGTTCCATCGGCATGCTGCCGTCGGCCTCGCTGGATGCCAACAATAAAGGCATGTACGAGCCGTGCCACGGTTCCGCGCCGGACATCGCTGGCAAGGGCATTGCCAACCCGTTGGCGACGATCCTGTCGGTGTCGATGATGCTGCGTTACAGCTTCAACCTGACCGACGCTGCTGATGCCATTGAAAAGGCCGTCAGCCTGGTTCTGGATCAAGGTCTACGCACGGGCGACATCTGGTCGGCGGGCAATGCGAAAGTCGGTACGCAGGAAATGGGTGACGCAGTAGTCGCCGCGCTGCGCAATCTGTAATATCTCGGGCCCGTTCCGTCGACCTTCGTCAGGAACGGCCCACTTTTTAAACAAGGTGTAGTTGCGATGAAACGTGTAGGTCTGATCGGTTGGCGTGGAATGGTCGGTTCCGTGCTCATGCAGCGGATGCTGGAAGAGCAGGATTTTGATCTGATCGAGCCGGTGTTTTTCACCACCTCCAATGTCGGTGGCCAAGGCCCCGCCGTGGGCAAGGATGTGGCTGCGCTCAAGGATGCCTACAGCATCGACGAGCTGAAAACCCTCGACGTGATTCTGACCTGCCAAGGTGGCGACTACACCAATGAGGTGTTCCCGAAGCTGCGCGAAGCCGGTTGGCAGGGTTACTGGATCGATGCCGCTTCAAGCCTGCGCATGCAGGATGACGCGGTCATCGTTCTGGACCCGGTGAACCGCAAGGTTATCGACCAACAGCTGGATGCGGGCACCAAGAATTATATTGGCGGCAACTGCACCGTCAGCCTGATGCTGATGGGCCTGGGTGGTCTGTTCGAAGCCGGGTTGGTGGAGTGGATGAACGCCATGACTTATCAGGCGGCTTCCGGTGCCGGCGCGCAGAACATGCGTGAGCTGATCAAGCAGATGGGCGCGACCCACGCGGCAGTGGCTGACGAGTTGGCCAACCCTGCCAGCGCGATTCTGGACATCGACCGCAAGGTCGCCGAAGCCATGCGCAGCGATGCTTTCCCAACGGAAAACTTCGGCGTGCCATTGGCTGGCAGCCTGATCCCGTGGATCGACAAGGAATTGCCGAACGGCCAGAGCCGCGAAGAGTGGAAAGGCCAGGCCGAGACCAACAAAATCCTCGGTCGCTTTAAGAGCCCGATCCCGGTGGATGGCATTTGCGTGCGTATCGGTTCGATGCGTTGCCACAGCCAGGCGCTGACCATCAAGCTCAACAAGGACGTGCCAATCGCCGATATCGAAGCGATCATCAGCCAGCACAATCCTTGGGTCAAGCTGGTGCCAAATCACCGCGAAGCCAGCATTCAGGAGCTGAGCCCAACCGCAGTAACCGGCACCATGAGCATTCCGGTGGGCCGTCTGCGCAAGCTGAACATGGGTTCGCAATACCTGGGCGCTTTCACCGTGGGTGACCAGTTGCTGTGGGGCGCGGCCGAGCCGTTGCGCCGCATGCTGCGGATCCTGCTGGAGCGTTGATAGGCGACACCAAAACAAAAAAACGCCCCTCATGAGGGGCGTTTTTTATGGGCGAGGCTTTTTCAGATTTGGCGAGGGAGGCGGGCAATGGCCTCGATCTCGACGAGATAGCCATGGTGAAGCTCGGGCACGGGAACCACCGCGCGGGCTGGGCGATGGGCGCCTAACGCCTCGGCATACGACTTGTCGAAGGCGGGCCAGTGCTTGATGCCCACCACGTAGACAGTGACCTTCACCAGATCGCAGGTCTCTGCACCCGCGTCTTTGAGGATGGCCAGCAGGTTGCTCAAGGCAATGCTGGCCTGCACCTCGAAAGGCTGGTCAGCGCTATGGGTACCGTCAGCGCGAACCGGCAATTGCCCGGATATATAGAGCGTGTCCTGATAGCGGACAGCTTGGGCGTAATGCCCTCCGGGCGGCGCTGCGTTTGTGGTGTGAACAGCAACAATCGGATCACCAGCCATACAAACGACTCCATTGCTCGATAGCGCCAGTGCTGTCCACAGCCTGGTAATAAGGGAATTGCGCCCCCGTGGCGCAGGCGTGATTGGGAATAACCCGTAAGCGGCTGCCGATGGGGAAGCGAGCCTCAAGTTCAGCTCCGTCGATACCCTGAACGGTCACGATGCCATGCTCCTGATTGGCGCTTTGCAGCAATGCGCCTTCGATCCATCGGCCGCCCAGCGTGCAGACCTGGCCGTAGCCATAGTCCTGCTGTTGACGTTGCGTGCCACGGTCGCGGCTCATGGCCATCCATCCGGAATCGGTGATGACCCAGCCTTTGTCCAGTTGGTGACCGATGACAGTAGTCACCACACTCAGCGCCAGTTCGTTGCGCTGGCAGACACCGACGTTGTGCATGACCAGATCGAAAAGCACATAGACCCCGGCGCGGACTTCGGTGACGCCCTCAAGGTCAAGCGCCGACAGTGCCGTGGGCGTGGAGCCGATGCTGACCTCGGGGCAGGGGATACCCGATGCGCGAATCCGCTGGGCGGCACTGACACATTCATGGCGCTCCTGTTCGGCCAGCCGTTGCAGCGCCTCTTCGTTATCGAGTTCATAGCTGGAGCCTGCGTGGGTCAATACGCCTTTGAGGTTCATCCCGCCCTCATGCAGCGTTTGTGCAACGTCCAATAGCGTCTGCCCATCGCTGTTGAGGCCGGAGCGATGGCCGTCGCAGTCCACCTCGATCCAGACATCGAACCGCGTGTGATGCTCACGCCCGAATGCGACGATGGCCCCCGCGCCCTGGAGGCTGTCAGTGATGATGCTCAGGTTGCATCCTCGCAGTTTCAGCTCATGGGCCTGGGGCAGTTTCCCGGGGGCCATGGACACCGCGTACAAAATGTCATCAATGCCTTCAGCGAAGCAGTACTGAGCTTCCTTGAGGGTTGAAACCGTGACGCCGCAAGCCCCTGCGGCTATCTGCGCAGCGATCACCGGCAGGCATTTGGTGGTTTTGATATGGGGGCGAAGACGGACGCCAAAGCTGTCCATTCGCTGCTGCATACGGTCGATATTCGCCTGCATTCGTGGGATGTCGATGACGGCGGTGGGTGTTTCCAGCACAGAGAGCGGGGAGGTCATTTGCAGTACCTGGTTGACGGCTGACGTCGGTACTCTACTCATCCAGGGTAAAGCCGTGGTTCAATGTCGCGTCATCAATCATTAAGAAAAATTGAATGATCTCCATCGAGGATTTACGCCTGGCGGTAACCCTGGCCCATTCGGAATCTCTGAGTGCGGCAGCGCGAAGGTTAAATGTCTCCCCGCCAGCGTTATCGATGCGTCTGCGTAAACTGGAAGCAACACTGGGCGCGAAGTTGGCCAGCCGCGACGCCAGACGACTCAGCCTTACAGCTGAAGGCGAGCGTTTTGCCGCAGAGTCAGCCACATTGCTGCAGCAACTTGAAGCGCTGCCGGAGTCGTTCAGGAGCGCGGATGAACAGTTGACCGGCACGTTGCGGCTGGCTGCACCCTTTGGTTTCGGACGCCAGCGGATCGCGCCGTTGCTGTCGAGATTTGCCCGCTTGCATCCGCAGTTGCGGGTTCATCTGGACTTGCGTGAAACCCCTTGGCCCGATCGTCATGACAGCGACGCGGTGATCCACATCGGGCGCATCAGCGACAGCTCCTGGGTGGCCCGCACCCTGGCGAGCAATGAGCGATGGTTATGTGCCAGCCCTCAATACCTCGCGACATTCGGCACGCCGCGGACGCCGGAGGAACTGCTCGGCCATCGCTGCCTGTGCATTCGCGAGAATGAAGAGGACGTAACCCTCTGGCATGTGCGCAAGCGTTCCGTACGCCGGGTGTTGCGCATCGAGCCCGCGATGTTGAGCAACGACGGAAGCGTCGCTCGCAAGTGGGCAGAGCAGGGGCAGGGCTTGGTGCTTCGTTCTGAATGGGACGTCAATGAATCAGTCAAGGCGGGTGGACTGGTCAGGGTTCTGGCAGATTGGTCATTCGACAGCGCACCCATTTCGCTCCTTATCCCGTCGCGCAAACACCAGAGCGTGCGAATCCGAACCCTGGCGGATTTCCTGATCGAAGCATTCAAATCCTAGACTCGGTGCCTCTGGTTTCACCCTTGTCGGCCACCTTGCGGCCCCACAGTTTGCCCAGTTCGATCCCCGGCAATTCGATGTAGCGGTGAGTCAGCATCGACAGCAGCAGTACCAGCACCACCGAAACAGCCATCACCAGATTATTCATCAGTATCGACCCGGTATTGATGTAGCGAATCACCACGTCAGGTATCTCGCCGGGCACATCGATCAACAGCGGCAGGCCGGTGACTTTCGCCAGCGCCATCAAGACCATCGAAACCATGAACAGGACGATGGTGTGGGTCATGTAGATCGAAAACGACAGCACCCCGGCCCACTTGAAGAAGGCGGTGCGCAGCAGCGTCGACAGCCACCCAGCCTCGAAGGCAAAGAGGCCGATGATCACGCAGAACAACAGGCTCAGGGAAATGTTCTGGGACGGCTCGCTGTAGGTGACGGCCAGATACACGGTCATCAGCCCCAGCGCTTCGAGCAGTGTGGCCCAGCGGGTGGGCATATGAAGATCCTTGAATCGGTCGTAAAGCCGATACGTCATGATCCCGCTGAAGAAGCAGCCCAGCCCGATCAAGGCGCCTTCGCTGAACAGGCCGCTGTTGAAATACAGCGCGAGAAAGGCCAGCACCGCGATCCCGGCAAAGATTTGCCGAGACGGGCCAGGCAATCCTGCCGCGATCAGGGCAAATATCAGGTACAGGTAAAACTCGACGCTGATGCTCCACGACGGGAAGTTGAACGACATCTGATTGAAGCCCGACCACCAGGACTGCAACAGCAGCAAGTTAGGCAGTATTTCGCCCGGAGCCTTTGCCCCGGTAAAACTCGCCACAGTAAAGCTCATGCCCCGTTGCTCGATCACCAGCTTCAGGCATTCGAACAACAGAGCGACTATCAGCGTCGCCAGGTGCAGCGGATACAGGCGGCAAATCCGTGCGATGACGAAGCGCTTGAACTGCGCGCCTGTGCCCAGCCGATCGGCATAGATGTGGTACAGCACGAAGCCGCTGAGCACGAAGAAAAAATTCACCAGGTAATTGGCGTGTCTGAAAAACGCCAGTTCGGTAAAGCTCTGCACGGCATGGGAGTGATGCACGATCACCGCCAGGGCGCACAGCCCGCGAAAGCTGTCGAGCACGAGAAATCGCTTCATGGCACTTGGGTCCTTGAACGTGTGATGAGGCTGGAGGGCAGGTGGGGTCAGTCGGATGTCAGGAGCGGCGGCTATCTGTGGGACCGGCTTTAGCCGGGAAGGCGGCATTTCTATCGACGCATATGCAGTGGATGTGCAGGCGTCTTCCCGGCTAAAGCCGGTCCCACAAGGGACGTGCATTGCTGGGAGACATTGAGTCTGGTCGAAAATCTCTTAGGCACGTTACCACCACGGCAAAAAACGCCGAGGCAGGTAGAAGAAACGGGAGGGCTTGCAGTATGCGACAGGTATTTGAATAAATGCCAGTCCGATTTATGTCCCTATATATGGGATGCAAAATTACATATTGAGATTTATCAATTGTTGGGCTTATAGTCCGCCTCGCACTCACTGCTCAAAAAATAATAGGTGAAGCGATGCAGGCGCAATTGATCGCGCTCGATTGGGGGACGACCTCTCTTCGAGCTTATCGACTCGGCGAACACGGCCGAGTCCTGGAACAACGCTCCTTGAGCGCGGGCATCATGCAACTGCCCACCACGCCCAGAACGATTTCCGGCGAGTTATGCTGCGACGGTTTTGAACTGGCCTTTGACGAGGCCTGTGGCGACTGGCTCGACGCTCAGCCAGATTTGCCGGTGATTGCCTGCGGCATGGTCGGCAGCGCCCAGGGCTGGCGCGAAGCCGCTTATCTCGAAACGCCTGCCAGCGTGGTCGGGCTCGGCGCAGCATTGCAACGCGTGCGCAGCCAGCGCGGTGTCGACGTCCACATCATCCCCGGTGTACTCCAGCGTTCAGCGCTGCCCAATGTCATGCGCGGCGAAGAAACCCAGGTATTGGGCGTGCTCGCCGGTCTGCCCGCTGCCCAAGCGATCAAGTCAGTGCTGATCGGCTTGCCTGGCAGCCACTCGAAATGGGTTCAGGCTGCTGATGGCTGCATCGTCCATTTCGATACTTTCATGACCGGCGAAGTGTTCGCCGCGCTCAGCAACCACACGATTCTCGGCCGGACCATGGCACGCAGCGAGAGCTTCGACGAGGCGGCGTTTGACCGTGGCATCGCGGTGGCCTTGTCTGCTGAAGGCGCAGCAGGGCCGCTCTCGACGATTTTCAGCTGCCGGACCCTGGGCCTCACCGGTCAATTGGCTGCCAGCGCTCAGCCCGACTACCTGTCCGGGGTGCTGATTGGTCATGAGCTGGCCTCTCTGGCAGCCATGCAGCGTTCCCTTCATTCGCAACTGCCCGCCGTGATTCTGCTCGGTGGCGAACAGTTGTGTCTGCGTTATGGACGTGGGCTCAAGGCCTGCGGTTTTACTCAGGTGACGGTGGCCGAGCAGGCGACCGAGCGCGGTCTATGGCAAGTGGCAAGCAATGCCGGCTTGCTCGTATCCACTGGAAAAGAGGTCTGAAATGCTCAAGCAAGCGTTGGTCGAAAACGGTTTGATCGCCATCCTGCGTGGTTTGCGCCCGGAAGAAGCGCCGGCCATTGGCGACGAGTTGTACAAGGCGGGTTTCAGGGTCATCGAGGTGCCGCTCAATTCACCACAGCCCTACGACAGCATTCGGCTGCTGCGTCAGAGCCTGCCCGCTGATTGCCTGATCGGCGCGGGTACGGTGCTGACCGCCCAGCAAGTGAATCTGGTCAAGGAGGCGGGCGGCCAAGTGATCGTCATGCCCCACAGCGATCCCACTGTGCTGCGCGCTGCCAAAGAGGCGGGCTTGTTCCTGTCACCTGGCGTCGCGACCCCCACCGAAGCGTTCGCCGCGCTGGCTGAAGGCGCAGACGTGCTCAAGCTGTTCCCGGCCGAGCAAATGAGCCCGGCGGTGGTCAAGGCCTGGTTGGCGGTGCTGCCCCTTGGCACGGTGCTGATCCCGGTGGGCGGCATTACCCCGGACAACATGAGCGTGTTCCTCGAAGCCGGTGTGAAAGGTTTCGGCCTGGGCTCGGGGCTATTCAAGCCGGGCATGAGCGCCGCAGACGTGGCCGAGCGCGCCAATGCCTACGTCAGCGCCTGGAAGCAGCTCACCGAGCGTTTTTAAGACAGTTTGTTCGAGATAACAGAGCGCCCAAGGCGCCACTTCTAACAAGAGAATCGCACACATGAAAATCACCAAACTCACTACATTTATCGTTCCGCCACGCTGGTGCTTCCTCAAGGTCGAAACCGATCAGGGCATCACCGGCTGGGGCGAGCCCGTAGTCGAAGGCCGTGCGCACACGGTTGCCGCTGCGGTGGAAGAGTTGTCTGATTACCTGATCGGCAAAGACCCGCGCAACATCGAAGACATCTGGACCGTGCTGTACCGTGGCGGCTTCTATCGCGGCGGCGCGGTGCACATGAGCGCCCTGGCCGGGATCGATCAGGCGCTGTGGGACATCAAGGGCAAGCACCTTGGCGTCTCGGTCAGCGACCTGCTGGGCGGGCAAGTGCGGGACAAGATTCGTGTGTATTCCTGGATTGGCGGCGACCGCCCGGCTGACACGGCCCGCGCTGCAAAAGAGGCGGTTGAGCGGGGCTTCACGGCGGTCAAAATGAACGGCACCGAAGAGCTGCAATTTCTCGACACCTTCGACAAGGTCGATCTGGCCCTGGCCAACGTCGCCGCCGTGCGCGATGCGGTGGGCCCGAACGTCGGCATCGGCGTCGACTTCCATGGCCGGGTGCACAAGCCCATGGCGAAGGTGCTGATGAAAGAGCTGGACCCGTTCAAGCTGATGTTCATCGAAGAGCCGGTGCTCAGCGAGAACTACGAAGCGCTCAAAGAGCTGGCGCCGCTGACCAGCACGCCGATTGCCCTGGGCGAGCGCTTGTTCTCACGCTGGGATTTCAAGCGAGTGCTCAGTGAGGGCTATGTCGACATCATTCAGCCCGATGCCTCACACGCGGGCGGGATCACCGAAACCCGCAAGATCGCCAACATGGCCGAAGCCTATGACGTGGCGCTGGCGCTGCATTGCCCGCTGGGGCCGATTGCACTGGCGGCGTGCCTGCAGCTGGATGCGGTCTGCTACAACGCGTTCATTCAGGAGCAGAGCCTGGGCATCCACTACAACGAAAGCAACGACCTGCTGGATTACATCAAGAATCCCGAGGTCTTCGACTACGACAAAGGCATGGTGAAAATCCCCAACGGCCCGGGGCTGGGCATCGAGATCAACGAGGAATACGTCAAGGAACGCGCCGCTATCGGCCACCGCTGGCGCAACCCGATCTGGCGTCATGCTGATGGCAGTTTTGCGGAGTGGTAACTGCTCGATCTCTGTAGGAGCTGCCGAAGGCTGCGAATGCGGTGTGTCAGATAAATCGCTTTCGCAGCCTGCGGCAGCTCCTACAGAGGCTGCATTCCAATGACTCGACCTCAATAAACATAAAAAGAGGCACCCTTCATGCAAACCCGTACCCTCGAAGCGGCGGCGTCTTTGGTGACGCCGACGCGCAAGCGTTTTTTCATCATGGTTTTGCTGTTCATCACCGTGGTGATCAACTATCTGGACCGCAGCAACCTGTCGATTGCCGCCCCGGCACTTACCACTGAACTGGGCATCGACCCGATTCATGTCGGGCTGATTTTCTCGGCATTCGGCTGGACCTACGCCGCCATGCAATTGCCCGGCGGCTGGCTGGTGGATCGGGTGCCGCCGCGCATCCTCTACACCGCCGCATTGCTGCTCTGGTCCATCGCGACCATCATGCTCGGCTTCGCTGCCAGCTTCATCGCGCTGTTCGTACTGCGTATGGCAGTGGGCGCGCTTGAAGCCCCGGCGTATCCCATCAATAGCCGCGTGGTGACGACGTGGTTCCCCGAGCGCGAGCGGGCGACGGCGATTGGCTTCTACACCTCAGGGCAATTCGTGGGGCTGGCGTTTCTGACCCCGGTGCTGGCTTGGCTACAGGCCCAGTATGGGTGGCACATGGTGTTCGTCAGCACCGGTGCAGTGGGCGTGATCTGGGCGGTCATCTGGTACATGGTCTATCGCGAGCCCCGTGATTTCAAAGGTGTCAACGAAGCTGAAATCCAGTTGATCCGCGACGGTGGCGGGCTGGTGGACATTCAGACGGATGTCGCCAAGGATAAACGCGGTTTCAGCTGGCTGGATCTGGGCATCGTGCTCAGCAAGCGCAAACTGTGGGGTATTTATCTGGGGCAGTTCTGCCTGAACTCGACCCTGTGGTTCTTCCTGACCTGGTTCCCGACTTATCTGGTGAAATATCGCGGTATGGATTTCATCAAGTCAGGTTTGCTGGCGTCACTGCCGTTTCTCGCTGCCTTCGTCGGGGTGCTGTGTTCCGGTTTCTTCTCAGACTGGCTGATCCGTCGCGGTCACACCGTGGGCTTTGCCCGCAAGTTGCCGATCATTGCTGGCTTGCTGATCTCGACTTCGATCATTGGCGCGAACTTCGTCGACTCGACACCGCTGGTGATCGCGTTCCTGGCACTGGCGTTCTTCGGTAACGGTCTGGCCTCGATCACCTGGTCGCTGGTTTCGACCCTTGCTCCGGCGCGTCTACTGGGGCTGACGGGCGGCACCTTCAATTTCATTGGCAACCTGTCGGCGATTGCCACGCCCATCGTGATTGGCTTCCTGGCGACCGGGGACTCCTTCGCGCCCGCCATCACTTACATCGCCGTTCTGGCGCTGATCGGTGCGCTGTCCTACATCCTGCTAGTGGGCAAGGTCGAGCGTATCGAACTGTAGCGGCTGGCATGCAGACTGGCTGGCGGCGATAATGCCGCCAGCATTTTGATTGATAAGGCCTGATATGTCGCAAGCTCCCGATACACCAGGCAGTGCTTCCAAAGAGGCTGCACCCACTGGCACCCAGACGCTTTTACGCGGCATTGGCGTGGTTCAGGCCGTGGCAAACGGAGCCCGTGATCTCAAGGAAATCGCTCTGCGCATCGGCACCACGCGTAGTACCACCCATCGTTTGGTCAGCTGTCTGGTGGATGAACGCTATCTGCGGGTGTTGCCGCAAGTGGGCTATCTGCTGGGGCCAAAACTGATCGAGCTGGGGTTTCAGGCGCGGGAAGAAGTGCCGCTGGCGATGCTGGCTCGGCCCTATCTGGATGAGTTGTCGCAGTTGACCGGGGATACGGTGCATCTGGCGATTCGCGATGGCGATGAAGTCCTCTACCTGCACAAGAATCCGGGCCGCAACGGGCCGGAGATGCGCTCTCGTGTGGGCCATCGCATGCCCTTGGCGCGCACTGGAATTGGCAAGGCGCTGCTGTTGGACAGTCCGGAAAGAGAGTGGCAGCGGTTGTATGACATTAGCCTGCCGCAAGCGACGCCTAACCCGCTATGGCCTGCGCATCAGGAGCAATCCTGGGAGCAGGTCTGTCAGCGCATGCACGAATATGTTCAGGGTGGGTATGCGTTCGATCTGGAAGACAACGAACCGTCGATCCGCTGCGTCGCGGCGCCGATTCGGGACGCCAGCAAGCAAATCATTGCCGGTATCAGCATCGCCAGTACCGTGCCTTACATGCCGCTGGAAAAGATGGCCGAGCTGGTGCCGTTGATCAAGCAGACGGCGGCGCGGTTGTCAGCCGAATTGGGGGGATGATCCCGAAATCTGTAGAAGCTGCCGAAGGCTGCGAAAGCGGTGTGTCAGACAAACACCATTCGCAGCCTGCGGCAGCTCCTACAGGGGGCAACTGTATTACGCCTTCAACGTCGCCATATCGATCACGAAGCGATATTTCACATCGCCCTTCACAACACGCTCAAACGCTTCATTGATGTTGCGGATGTCGAGCATTTCGATGTCGCAGGTGATGCCGTGTTCGGCACAGAAATCCAGTACTTCCTGGGTTTCCGCCATGCCACCGATCATCGAACCGGCCAGTACCTTGCGGGTCATGACCAGATTTACAGCGTTCACTGGCGGGTCGATCGGCTCGATTAGACCTACCAGGATATGCACGCCATCAAAGCGCAGGGTTTGCAGGTACGGGTTCAGGTCGTGCTGCACCGGAATGGTGTCCAGCAGGAAGTCGAACGTACCGGCAACAGCCTGCATCTGTGCTTCGTCGGTGGAGATGACCACGTGGTCAGCGCCTTGGCGACGGCCTTCTTCGGCTTTGCTGGCCGAACGAGTGAACAGCGTGACTTCCGCGCCCATGGCTTTGGCAAACTTGATGCCCATGTGGCCCAGGCCACCCATGCCCAGCACGCCCACTTTATGGCCAGCTTTCACGCCGTAGTGCTTGAGCGGCGAGTAGGTGGTGATGCCCGCGCAAAGGATTGGCGCAGCGCTGGCCAGGTCGAGTTTTTCCGGGATGCTCACCACGAAGCGCTCGCTAACCACGATGCTGTCGGAATAACCGCCCATGGTCAGGCTACCGTCGATGCGGTCGTGACCGGCATAGGTCGGGGTCATGCCGTTCTGGCAGTAGTTTTCCAGATCGGCTTTACAGGCATCACAGGTGCGGCACGAATCAACCATGCAGCCCACGCCGACCAGATCGCCGACCTTGTATTTGGCAACGTCTGCGCCGACCGCCGTCACTTTGCCGACGATTTCATGGCCGGGCATCAACGGGTAGGACGCAAAGCCCCACTCGTCACGCGCCTGGTGAATGTCGGAGTGGCAGACGCCGCAGAACATGATTTCAATGGCCACGTCATCCGGGCGCGGGTCACGGCGCTCGAACTTCAATGGGGCGAGGGGGGCGGTCGATGATTGAGCCGCGTAACCGATAGCTGTGTACATGGAGTTACCTCGCGAGAGAGTGCAAAAGTGAGGCGAACCATTCTCCGGGAGTCGCTGACTCAAGGCTATGAACATTCCTCCGCGAGTCATGCCTAATCCTCCGGCTATGAAAAGACCAATATTGCTCTATCGCGCATATCTGCGATGATGCCGCTGTCTAATCCTCCGTTCGGTGCCTCATGTCGTTACCTCACCACTCCGATGCCAATGCCACGCTGGTTGCGCTGATCAAGCCGTTGGCGACTCGTCCAGGTTTTGTGCCGACGCTGTTGCCTGAGGTCAATGTGGTGTCGCTCTCGACTTACGTGGCGAGCAGCCCGCAAATTTACGAGCCAAGCCTGATGATCATTGCTCAGGGCGGCAAACTGGCGAGCCTCGGCGCGCGAACCCTGGACTACGGCGCCGGGCATTATCTGGTGCAGGCGCTTTCCGTGCCCTTCATGTGTGAAACCTTCGCCACGCCACAGGCGCCGTTATTTGGCGTGTCGGTGGCGATTGATCGGGTGATGCTGGGGGAGTTGGTGCAGACCATGGGGCCGATGCCCGATCAGGTTGTCGAAGCGCAAACGCCTGAGTCAATGACCTCGGTGGTGCTGGACGCGTCAATGCGTGAAGCGGTGGAGCGCTTGTTGCGCTGCCTGCATGATCCTCTGGATTGCCAGGTCATGGGCCAGTCACGGTTACGCGAAGTATTGTATGCGGCGTTGCGCGGGCCACAGGCGGGCGTTTTGCGGGCGTTAGTGGCTCAGCAAAGCAATTTCTCGCGCATAGCCGCTTCACTGGCTTACTTGCACAGTCATTACGCCGAGCCGTTGAATGTCGAGACCCTGGCACGCCAGGCGAACATGAGCGCTTCGACCTTCCATGAGCATTTCAAGCGCAGCACGTTGTTGTCGCCGGTGCAGTATCTGAAGCGTTTGCGCCTGCTCAAGGCGCAGCAGATGCTGATCGCCCAGGGCATGGGCGTGGCGCAGGTCGCGCATTGTGTCGGCTATCAAAGCACGTCGCAGTTCAGTCGTGAGTACAAGCGCTACTTCGACCGAAACCCGGGGGAAGAGGGCATGCAGCTGCGGATTCCTGCGTGAAGGGGCTGGATCCTGTAGGAGTGAGCGATTGGACTCTACGGGCGATAAATTATCGTCAGTTCTGACGCTATCGCGAGCAAGCTCACTCCTACAGATGCTCCTGCTATTACATATTTGGGTAAGTCGGCCCGCCACTGCCTTCCGGAGCCACCCAGGTGATGTTCTGCGAAGGGTCCTTGATGTCGCAGGTCTTGCAGTGCACGCAGTTCTGGGCATTGATCTGGAAACGTTTCTCGCCGTCTTCCTGAGTCACCACCTCATATACGCCGGCCGGGCAGTAGCGCTGAGCCGGTTCGTCGTACAGCGGCAGGTTGGTGCCGATCGGGATGCTCGGGTCGGTCAGCTTCAGGTGGCAAGGCTGCTCTTCTTCGTGGTTGGTACCGGAGATGAACACCGAGCTGAGTTTGTCGAAGCTGAGTTTGCCGTCGGGTTTCGGGTAGTCAATCTTCGTCGAGTCTGCCGCCAGTTTCAGGCAGGCGTAGTCCGGCTTGGTGTCATGCAGCGTGAACGGCAGCTTGCCACCGAAAATATTCTGGTCAACGAAGTTGAACGCACCGCCCATGATTGCGCCGTACTTGTGCAGCGCAGGGCCGAAGTTGCGACTGGCGAACAGTTCTTCGTACAGCCAGCTGCCTTTGAACGCTTCCACATAAGTGTGCAACTCGTCGCCGCCTTCGGTGCCAGCGAGCAACGCGCCAGCCACTGCGTCAGCGGCCAGCATGCCGGATTTCATCGCGGTGTGGCTGCCCTTGATCTTGGCGAAGTTCAGGGTGCCCAGGTCGCAACCGATCAGTGCGCCGCCGGGGAAGACCATTTTCGGCAGGGAGTTCAGGCCGCCTTTGCAGATTGCCCGTGCGCCGTAGCTGATGCGCTTGCCGCCCTCCAGGTACTGGGCAACAACCGGGTGATGCTTGTAGCGCTGGAACTCATCGAATGGCGACAGATACGGGTTGGAGTACGACAGATCAATGATCAGCCCCACCACCACCTGATTGTTTTCCAGGTGATAAAGGAAGGAACCGCCCATGTTGTCGTCATCCAGCGGCCAGCCAGCGGTGTGCACCACCAGGCCTTGCTCGTGCCTGGCCGGGTCCACTTCCCAGATTTCCTTCAGGCCGATGCCGTAGTGCTGGGCGTCGGCTTCGGTGTCCAGATTGAAGCGCTTGATCAGTTGTTTGCCGATATGGCCACGGCAGCCTTCGGCGAACAGGGTGTATTTGCCGCGTAATTCCATTCCTGGGGTATACAGACCGTCTTTTGGCTGGCCTTCGCGATCAACACCCAGATCACCGGTGACGATGCCGCGCACCACGCCGTTTTCGTCGATCAGCGCTTCCTGAGCGGCGAAGCCCGGATAAATCTCAACGCCAAGATTTTCGGCCTGCTGGGCGAGCCAACGGCACAGGTTACCCAGGGAGATAATGTAGTTGCCGTCGTTGTGCATGGTCTTAGGCACGAACATGTCTGGCACTTTTACCGATTTCTCGGAACTGCGCAGTACATAGATGTCGTCGCGCTTGACCGGCGTGTTAAGCGGCGCGCCGAGGTCTTTCCAGTCCGGGAACAGTTCGTTCAGGGCGCGAGGCTCGAACACTGCGCCTGAAAGGATGTGAGCGCCAACTTCGGAGCCTTTCTCCACCACGCAGACGCTGATTTCCTGACCGGCGTCAGCAGCCTTTTGTTTAAGGCGGCACGCGGCAGACAGCCCGGCGGGGCCGGCACCGACGATGACCACGTCGAATTCCATAAATTCGCGTTCCACAGGCTATCTCCTACTCAAGGCTCACAGTATTTTTTTATATGCAGCGTACAAACCGACGCGCGGGGCTTTGATTGCCCGCGCGCGTTCAAATGGGGCGCATTATATCTACACCACTTGGCAGGTCCAATACAAACGTTCGTTTGAAATGGCCGCAGGCCAGATAAAACATAGTTGCGCGGCTCATGACTGGCGTTTTTGTCGTATTGACCGGCAAAGTCGTTGCGGTCAAGATACGGGCGGTTTTGCGCTCGTCGTAGGCTTGGCATCGCCTTGCCTCCACTTCTGATGCGTCACGAGCGCGCTACAGACAAATCCAGGTCGCAGATTGCGCGGTGCGAAGTTTACACACCCGTGTGCGCCAGATGTACGGCATCTGGCGTTTATCCCTGATTTGGTGGCTTTGTTTATTGAAGCCCCCGTTCGTTCTGTACGAATAAGCTGTTTCCAGAAGTGGATCGCTGCACCGCTTTATCAATCGCCAGGCCTGCCCGGCGACTTCTTTTCACCGGAGAGAAACGAGGAATCCATGAAGGTTCTTGTAGCTGTCAAACGAGTGGTCGACTACAACGTCAAGGTTCGCGTCAAAGCGGACAACTCCGGCGTCGATCTCGCTAACGTCAAAATGTCGATGAATCCTTTCTGCGAAATCGCCGTGGAAGAAGCTGTACGCCTGAAAGAAAAAGGCGTCGCTACCGAGATCGTCGTCGTTTCCATCGGCCCGACCAATGCTCAGGAGCAACTGCGTACTGCGCTGGCTCTGGGTGCTGACCGCGCCATCCTCGTTGAATCCGCTGATGAATTGAACTCCCTGGCCGTGGCCAAGTTGCTCAACGCCGTTGTTGCCAAGGAACAGCCGCAACTGGTTATCCTCGGCAAACAGGCGATCGACAGCGACAACAACCAGACTGGCCAGATGCTGGCAGCGTTGAGCGGTTACGCTCAGGGCACCTTTGCTTCGAAAGTCGAAGTCAGTGGCGATAAGGTTGCCGTGACCCGTGAAATCGACGGCGGTCTGCAGACCGTTTCGTTGAGCCTGCCAGCCATCGTCACCACCGACCTGCGCCTGAACGAGCCACGCTACGCGTCTCTGCCCAACATCATGAAAGCCAAGAAGAAGCCGCTTGAAGTGCTGACGCCTGACGCTTTGGGTGTTTCTACCGCTTCCACGACCAAGACCCTCAAGGTCGAAGCACCGGCTGCTCGCAGCGCGGGCATCAAGGTCAAGTCGGTGGCTGAACTGGTCGAAAAACTGAAGAATGAAGCGAAGGTAATCTAAATGACTATCCTGGTAATCGCTGAACACGACAATGCAACACTGGCCCCGGCCACGCTGAACACCGTAGCCGCCGCTGCCAAAATCGGCGGCGACATTCATGTGCTGGTTGCAGGTCAGGGCGCTGGCGCCGTGGCTGAAGCTGCTGCGAAAATTGCTGGCGTGTCCAAAGTTCTGGCTGCCGATAACGCGGCTTACGCCCATCAGTTGCCGGAAAACATCGCGCCACTGGTTGTCGAGCTGGCTTCGGGCTACAGCCACATTCTGGCTGCCGCCACGTCCAACGGCAAAAACATACTGCCTCGCGTCGCTGCCCTGCTAGACGTTGATCAAATCTCCGAGATCATTTCGGTTGAATCGGCGGATACCTTCAAGCGTCCAATCTACGCCGGTAACGCCATTGCAACTGTGCAATCGTCTGCTTCGGTAAAAGTCATCACCGTGCGTGCCACCGGTTTCGACCCGGTTGCTGCTGAAGGCGGTTCGGCTGCCGTTGAGGCTGTTTCGGCGGCTCACGATGCAGGCAAATCGAGCTTCGTTGGCGAAGAGCTGGCCAAGTCCGATCGTCCTGAACTGACTGCGGCCAAGATCGTCGTTTCCGGCGGCCGTGGTATGCAGAACGGCGACAACTTCAAGCACTTGTACGCCTTGGCTGACAAACTGGGCGCTGCGGTTGGCGCTTCCCGCGCGGCCGTGGACGCAGGTTTCGTGCCGAACGACATGCAGGTTGGCCAGACCGGCAAGATCGTCGCGCCACAGCTGTATATCGCAGTTGGTATTTCCGGCGCGATTCAGCATCTGGCCGGCATGAAGGACTCCAAAGTGATCGTCGCGATCAACAAGGACGAAGAAGCACCGATCTTCCAGGTAGCCGATTACGGTCTGGTGGCGGATCTGTTTGAAGCAATACCTGAGTTGGAGAAGCTGGTTTAAACCGGATTCTTCACTTATAAATAAACCCGTTCGTTTGGTCAGCGTGACATTGCAGCTTGCTGCATGCTCAAGCGCCCAGGCTGAACGGGTTTTTTATTGGCTGTTTTTCAACGCGAAGGGCACATCATGTTTCAGCCGAAGCGGCTGCTTTCAGCGCTGGTTATCGGGCTTGCTGTCGGGCCTTTTTTCGCTGCGGACCAGGCTTTCGCCGCAAGCAAGTGCGAGCGCCTGGTCGTGACGGGCAGTCCTGACGCACCACCTTATTTGTGGCGCGATCCGCAGGACCCCAAGCATCTGATTGGCGCCAGTGCGGACTTGATCAAGCAAATCGCAGCGGACTCGGGCGTAAAAGTTGAAGTGCTCTACGCTGGCAAGCGCAGTCAGGCCCTGGATGAAGTGCGCGCCGGGCGCATGGACATGTTGATTGATGCGCCCCTGAGTCTTACTCAGCTGGAGGCGCTGGACTACATCCATCCGCCGCTGATCCAGAATGAAATCATGGTCTGGACCCGTCATGACCAGCCATTACCCTTGACGACTATCGCTGATCTCCAGGGGCATAAGGGTGCCGCGTCCGAACGGATTCGTCTGACGCCGGAATTTGAATCGCTGGCCAAGGCGCAACTGGCGGTGGAGCGTTTACCGAATCTGACCGAAGCTTTTCAGAAATTGATGCTCGGCCAGGTGGATTACGTACTTGCCAGTCGTTATCCGGGCATGGCGATGGTCCAGACCCTCGGGTTTGCCAAGGATCTGCTCGCCAAACCAGAACCTGTGGACAGGCCGGGCCTGTATCTGGCGCTTTCCTTCAACTCGGCCTGTAACGACGGATGGCTGCGCGGACAGCTGGCTAAAAAGATGACAGAATCGGCCGCCTCCGGCCTGTCGAACGAAGCGGTCAAACGTAATCTGGATATCTGGAAGGCGCAATTACTGCAACCGGTCAGCGCCAGCGCCCCAAACAAGTAGGAATGCCTCTGTGACTTTTTTTGTATATAGCCGCACCTTATCGGCTGCAGTGGTCCTTGCCACATTGGTTGGCTGTGCCAACGACCCGGCACCCATCGAGCAAATGAAACTGACCGAAAAAGCAGTCGAGCAGGCCAAGGCCGTCGGTGCTACCGACGACGAGGCAGAGTTTCAGGCAGCGCAGGCCAAGCTCGCTCAGGCCCGCTCTGACATGACCCGTGAGTCTTTCAAAGCCGCCCGCATGCAGGCTGAACAGGCCGAACTGGATGCTCGGCTGGCTGAAGCCCAAGTGCTCACCGCGAAAAGCGAAGAGCAGATCACTCAGCTCAATACTCGTCTCAATCGCTTGCGCAAGCAGTTGGGAGAAGGCCAATGAATCGTCTTCCCCGTCTGTTGAGCGTCTGTGTGTTGATGGGTTCGGCCGCACTGTATGGTTGTGCGGGCCAGCAGACCAACGATCAGGCATTGCAGCAAGCCATTAGCGACTTTCAGAAAGTCAAAGAAGACTCTGACGTACTGCGCAGTGCGCCTAAAGATGTCATTCGGGCTGGTGAACTGTTAGGCAAGGCCGAGCGGCTGTCGAGTTATGTGGGCACGGGCAACGATGTTGCTCATTACGCTTACTTGAGTCGTCGCTACAGCGAAATTGCCCGGGAGCACAGCAATCTGCTGCTCAATACCGAACGCCTGGCGAAAATGGAGATGGAGCGTCAGCGCCTGCAACTGGCGCTGCGTGAAGCCAAGCTGGCCAGCGCGCAGGAGCATGGTCGGTGGCTGGAGGATCAGATTGTCAGCCTGGCAACGACTCAGACCGAGCGCGGTCTGGTGATGACTCTGGGCGACGTGCTGTTCGATACCGGGCATACCGAACTCAAGAGTTCCGCCAACCGCACCATCCTCAAGGTCGTACAGTTCCTGCAGCTCAATCCCAAGCGCGTGGTGCGCATTGAGGGTTACACCGACAATGTCGGGGATAAGCAGGAGAATCTGCAGCTGTCCAAGGACCGGGCTCAATCCGTGGCGGATGTCCTGACCGATCTGGGGATTGATGACAAGCGTATCCAGGTTCAGGGGTATGGAGATCAGTTCCCGGTAAACGCCAATGCGTCGGAGCGTGGCCGCGCGCAAAATCGTCGGGTTGAGATCGTTTTCTCCGATGCAGAAGGGCAGTTAGGCCCGAATAGGTAAAAAAGTCTGAAAAAAGTCGACACGGGATTCCGGTGTCGACTTTCTTTGGCCGAAAGAGCCTGAACCTTGGCGTTTATGGCTTATAGAAAAATAATTCAGCTGCACGTTGTACTGGCGGATGTGGAAACTGTCCCAGTACACTTCGGAACTGTTCTGGTGACGAATCCATAAAAAAAGGTCTCCGGCAAAACGAGGCGGTGCGATGACCAATCTTCTCCTTTATCAAAAAATTGCTCAGCAGCTGGCTGAAGATATTCGTCGCGGCGTTTATCAGCCCGGCGAGCGCGTGCCTTCGGTGCGCAAGATGAGTTCGCAACTCAATGTCAGCCATGCGACCGTCCTGCAGGCTTACGCCAATCTTGAAGATCAGGGGCTGATTCGCGCCCGCCCGCAGTCTGGTTACTACGTGCACCAGACCCCCGCGTTGACCGCCTCGACCCCCGATATTGCCCGTGTAGAACGGCCCAGTCTGGTGACGCGCAGCAGCATTATTCAGCAGGTGCTGGTGGAGTCCCGTCGTGATGGCGTGTTTCCGCTGGGTGCCGCTGTACCGCATGTGGATTACTTGCCGGTGCGCGCCTTGCATCAGCAAATCGCCAAGGTCACGCGCTTTCACAGTCCGCGGGCGTTCAGCTACATGTTCAGTCCAGGCTTCGAGCCTTTGCGTCGGCAGGTGGCCATACGTATGCGGGACGCAGGTGTGGTGGTGGATCCGTCCGAGATCGTCATCACTCACGGCTGCGTCGACGCATTGCACTTGTCGCTCAGGGTGCTGACCCGGCCCGGTGACCTGATTGCCGCTGAGTCGCCGGCATACTACGGCTTGCTGCAACTGGCTGATCTGCTGGGGCTAAAGGTCATCGAAATTCCCAGTGATCCGGCGACCGGGATCAGCCTCGAAGCGCTGCAGTTGGCCGCGAATCAATGGTCGATCAAGGCGCTGGTGCTGACTTCGCGGCTCAGCAACCCTCTGGGCGGCACGATCCCCGAGGAGCGGCAGAAGCATTTGCTGCGCCTGGCATCGGACTTCGATATCCAGATTGTCGAAGACGATATCTATGGCGAACTGATGTTTGAGCAGGGCCGAACCAAGGCTCTCAAAGCCTTTGATCGCCTGGGTCGGGTCATTTATTGCTCCAGTTTTTCCAAAACCTTATCGCCGGGTGTGCGGGTAGGCTGGATGATTGCCGGTAAATATCAGGCGGAAATCCAGCGTTTACAAACGTTCAGCACCCATTCGGCTTGCAGTGTCACGCAAATGGGGGTGGCTGCGTACCTTGAAAACGGCGGATATGACCGTCATTTGCGGTTCATACGCCTGGAATATCGGAAAAACCTCAGCGCCTTCCAGCTGGCGGTGCAGCAGTTCTTCCCGGAGGGCACGCAGATGAGTCGGCCGTTGGGCGGATTCATTCTGTGGGTCAGCTTGCCGGGGCGGGTAAATACTCAGGATCTGCACATTCGTGCGCTGGAACAGGGCATCAGCATTGCTCCCGGGCTGATTTTCAGCAATACAGAACAGTTCAATCACTGCATTCGTTTGAACTGTGGCATCCCGTGGAATCGCGAGGCTGAACGTGCGCTCATGACCTTGGGAATGCTCGCCAAGCAGCTGTGTCAGGAGGCGGTCGTCAGCTATTGAGTCCGGCATTTAGCTGGAAGCCTTGGGCGTCCAAGTGCGCGCCAATAGTGCCAATTATCAGCGGCTTGGCGGTATCGTCTTGTCATAACGCTTGCAACAGGCCAGCATAGGCTTTTCTGCCTTTGTCTTGTGTGTCCATGAAAGCTCTTCGTTGCGTTGGATTGTTGCTTGTCGTTCTGCTGAGTGCCTGTGACGCTCAGGATCCGCCTGCGCCCAAGCCCAAGGTGGCTGCTGAGGCTTCGCAAGCAGGGGCGCAGGCGCCAGTCGCCGCTGCGCCAGTTGCAGATGCCAAAAGCGCGGCGGTGGAGCCTGTGAAGCCGCCTGTGCACGATCTGTCGCCGAATGTGCCTGTCGTGCCGGTGGTGGCTAAAGGCGAGGCTGCTCCGGAAAAGGCTGCCTCGCCCGCCAAGACTCAGGCAAAGGCCAGCCCTAAATCAGCCGCTGACAATAAGCGGGACGCCGCCGCGAAAAAATCCGTCGCCGCCAGCAAAAAGGTCGTGAAGGACACCAGTCTGAGCAACGCCAAGCTGGACCTGAGCCTGCCGCCTGAACTTGCCCGGGAAGCAGCCAAAGAGAAAAAAAGCCCGGCTAGCGCGCGACCATCCACCCGCAAGCCGATCCTGCCGCAGATGTTCGGCGACAAGGAAGACTCCTCAGGCCAGGGGCCTTTTGAGTTGAACGGTCGTTTGCTGAGCAACGAGATGCAGTTGCAGATGCGCAACGACAACCGTCGGGATGTGGAGGGCGCGGCGCTGGACTTCAAGTTCAAGCAATAGCGACCAAGCATTTCAAACGCTCGTTTCAGCCGCTATTATCTCCTTCTCAATTCGCTTCCAGGGGTGCTGGTCATGGACTGCCGCTCGGGTTGTGGTGCTTGCTGCATCGCGCCTTCCATCACGTCTCCAATCCCCGGTATGCCCCATGGCAAGCCTGCGGGAGAACGTTGCCTGCATCTTTCAGTCGAATCACTGTGCGCGCTGTTCGGCAAGCCTGAGCGGCCGCCGGTGTGCAGTCAGTTCAAGGCTGAGCCAGAGGTGTGCGGCGTCGATCAGGCTGATGCGATACGTCTGATTACCTGGTGGGAGAGCGCTACGGCAGTTGCATGATTTTGCGAATGCGACCGAATTGATCCGCTGGAACTTTAAACAATAAGGAATAAGACAATGAGTTCGTTGCATTCAATGGCTGTTATCTGTGGGTTTGCGGCGCTGATGTCTGCGGCTGCGCATGCCGAGGACTGGCAGGTTGCGAAGGAAGAGGGCGGTATCAAGGTTTCGTTGAGTGAAGTCGCTGGCTCCAAGTATAAAGCCTACCGTGGCGAGACGGTGATCAATGCCAGTATCGGCAAGCTGCGCGCTCTGCAGGAGGATGTCGCGGGTGCTTGCGCGTGGATTCATGAGTGCAAGTCGCAAAAGCTCCTCAAGCATGAGGGTGGCAACGTCTGGACTTACACTCAATTCAATACCCCATGGCCGGTAACGCCTCGCGATTCCGTATTGCTGGTCACCACTCAGGAAGGGTCGGACGGCAGCCTGACGCGCAAGCTGGAAGGGCAGCCCAAGTACATTCCTGAAGAGAAGGGCTTTGTTCGGGTGGCGCAGGTCGATGGATATTGGAAGTTCGTGCCTCAGGGTGCAAACAAGACTCAGGTGACCTATCAGGTCCATACCGAGCCGGGTGGCAGCGTGCCCTCATGGCTGGCGAATAAATTCGTGGTCGATGCGCCGTTCAATACGTTGAAAGCGTTGAAGGAAAGGGCTGAGAAGTAAACACGGGTGCCCTGTAGGAGCTGCCGAAGGCTGCGAAGGCGATTGTTCTGCCACGCCGCTGTTCGCAGCCTTCGGCAGCTCCTACAGATGCCGTGTGTTGTGCGGGAATAAAAAAGGGCTGCCCAATGGCAGCCCTTTTGTTTGTTGCGTAAAGCTTACTTGCGGTCTTCCAGCGGGACGATGTCGCGTGCGACATAGCCGGTGTACAGCTGGCGTGGGCGGCCGATCTTGTACGGGCTGGAGAGCATTTCTTTCCAGTGGGAGATCCAGCCGACGGTCCGCGCCAGGGCGAAGATCACGGTGAACATGCTGGTTGGAATGCCGATTGCCTTGAGGATGATGCCCGAATAGAAGTCGACGTTCGGGTACAGCGAGCGCTCGATGAAGTAAGGATCGGTCAGGGCGATCTCTTCCAGGCGCATGGCCAGTTCAAGTTGCGGGTCATTGGTGATGCCCAGCTCCTTGAGTACTTCGTCGCAGGTCTGCTTCATCACGGTGGCGCGTGGGTCGCGGTTCTTGTAGACCCGGTGACCGAAGCCCATGAGCTTGAATGGATCGTTCTTGTCCTTGGCCTTGGCGATGAATTTGTCGATGTTCGAAACATCACCGATTTCATCGAGCATGGACAGGACCGCTTCGTTTGCGCCGCCGTGGGCAGGGCCCCAGAGTGCAGCGATACCGGCAGCGATACACGCGAACGGGTTGGCGCCCGAGGAGCCAGCCATCCGTACGGTGGAGGTTGACGCATTCTGTTCGTGGTCGGCGTGCAGGATGAAAATCTTGTCCATCGCCTTGGCCAGTACCGGGCTGATCGGTTTGATCTCGCACGGCGTGTTGAACATCATGTGCAGGAAGTTCTCGGCGTAGCTCAGGTCGTTACGCGGGTACATCATGGGTTGGCCCATGGAGTACTTGTAAACCATTGCTGCCAGGGTCGGCATCTTCGCAACCAGGCGAATGGCCGAAATTTCACGGTGCTGTGGATTGTTGATATCCAGGGAGTCGTGATAGAACGCCGACAGGGCACCGACTACGCCGCACATCACCGCCATCGGGTGAGCGTCACGGCGGAAGCCGTTGAAGAAAGTCTTCAGCTGTTCGTGGACCATCGTGTGGTTCTTGACCACAACCACGAACTGGGCTTTCTGTTCAGCGGTGGGCAGTTCACCGTTGAGCAGCAGATAGCAGGTTTCGAGGTAGTCCGATTGCTCGGCCAACTGCTCGATTGGATAGCCGCGATGCAGCAGGATCCCGTTGTCACCATCAATGTAGGTGATCTTCGACTCGCAAGAGGCGGTCGACATGAAGCCTGGGTCGAATGTGAAGCGGCCGGTGGCTGTGAGGCCGCGTACGTCAATGACGTCGGGACCTACGGTGCCGGTCAGAATGGGCAGCTCGACGGGGGCTGCGCCCTCGATGATCAACTGCGCTTTATTGTCAGCCATGTGGCCTCCTATTTATGCTTCAAATCATCAGACAGGCCCCCCACGCAGGGCCCGCACCACTATAGATAGATAAATTCTAAAGTCAATTTGCCTAAAGTCGTGTTTCAGAAGGCTTTGAGGGTTGTTCCGGGGTGCGACATTTTGTCCACTTACGCTTTTTTTTCGGCCAGCGCAATCCACCATTTTGGCGAGTATGCGCGTTGTCATTAGCGACCTAACTGTCTATACTCGGCGTCCGACCGCCAGGGGCTTTAGGGCCTGTTTTACCGGAGGTCGTCACTCCCTGGGTGGTGGGTACCTGACCAGTGCACTTCCCAATAATTTGCCCTGATTGTTAGGGGCTCTTCAGTGTGAAAAAAAGCCGTGAAAAGCCAACGACCTGTAAACCTAGACCTAAGGACCATCAAGCTCCCTGTCACTGCTTACACGTCCATCCTTCACCGTGTATCCGGAGTCATTCTCTTTGTCGGCCTCGTCATCATGCTCTATGCATTGGACAAGTCGCTGAGTTCTGAACAAGGGTTCGATGAAGTTAAAGCGTGTCTGACCAGCCCGCTGGCCAAGCTTGTGACATGGGCCCTGCTGTCTGCCCTGCTTTATCACCTCGTGGCGGGCGTCCGTCACCTGATCATGGATGCGGGCATCGGCGAGACGCTGGAAGGCGGCAAGCGGGGCTCCAAAATCGTTATCGCCGTGTCCGTGGTGATAATCGTTCTGGCAGGAGTATGGATATGGTAACCAACGTCACTAACCTGTCGCGTTCGGGCCTCTATGACTGGATGGCGCAGCGCGTATCTGCGGTCGTGCTCGCGGCTTACTTCACTTTCCTGATCGGATACCTCGTTGCCCACCCGGGCCTCGACTATGCCCATTGGCATGCACTGTTCTCACACAACGGAATGCGTATCTTCAGTCTGTTGGCCCTCGTTGCCCTTGGCGCTCACGCCTGGGTCGGCATGTGGACCATCGCCACTGACTACCTTACGCCGATGGCGCTGGGCAAGTCGGCGACGACTGTGCGTTTCCTTTTCCAGGCAGTCTGCGGCGTTGCGATGTTCGCTTACTTCGTCTGGGGTGTGCAGATTCTTTGGGGTATCTGATTCATGTCTAACATAAATACACTTTCATTCGACGCCATCATTATTGGTGGCGGCGGTGCAGGCATGCGCGCTGCCTTGCAGCTGGCTCAGGGCGGCCACAAGACCGCCGTAGTCACCAAGGTTTTCCCGACGCGTTCCCACACCGTTTCCGCTCAGGGTGGCATCACCTGCGCCATTGCTTCTGCCGATCCTAATGATGACTGGCGCTGGCACATGTACGACACCGTCAAGGGTTCCGACTACATCGGTGACCAGGACGCTATCGAATACATGTGTCAGGAAGGCCCGGCTGCCGTCTACGAGCTGGATCACATGGGCATGCCGTTCTCGCGCACCGAGCAGGGCCGTATCTACCAGCGTCCGTTCGGTGGTCAGTCCAAGGACTTCGGCAAGGGCGGTCAGGCTGCACGTACTTGCGCAGCTTCCGACCGTACCGGTCACGCTCTGCTGCATACCCTTTATCAGGGCAACCTGAAAGCGGGGACCACGTTCCTGAACGAGTACTACGCAGTTGACCTCGTGAAAAACGAGGACGGTGCGTTCGTGGGTGTGATCGCGATCTGCATCGAAACCGGCGAAACCATGTACATCCGCGCCAAGGCGACCGTTCTGGCGACTGGCGGCGCAGGCCGTATCTATTCCTCCACCACCAACGCCCTGATCAACACCGGCGACGGCGTAGGCATGGCATTGCGTGCCGGTGTTCCGGTTCAGGACATCGAGATGTGGCAGTTCCACCCGACCGGCATCGCCGGCGCAGGTGTACTGGTTACTGAAGGCTGCCGTGGTGAAGGTGGATACCTGATCAACAAGCACGGCGAGCGTTTCATGGAGCGCTATGCGCCTAACGCCAAGGACCTTGCCGGTCGTGACGTTGTGGCTCGCTCGATGGTTAAAGAAATCATTGCCGGCAACGGTTGCGGTCCTGATGGCGACCACGTGATGCTCAAGCTCGATCACCTGGGCGAAGAAGTGCTGCACAGCCGTCTGCCAGGTATCTGCGAACTGTCGAAGACTTTCGCGCACGTCGATCCGGTAGTTGCTCCGGTTCCTGTGGTTCCTACCTGCCACTACATGATGGGCGGCGTTGCCACCAACATTCATGGTCAGGCCATGACCCAGGACGCTGACGGCGTTGATCAGATCATTCCTGGTCTGTTCGCTGTAGGTGAAGTGGCGTGTGTATCGGTTCACGGTGCAAACCGTCTGGGTGGCAACTCGCTGCTCGACCTGGTGGTATTCGGTCGCGCTGCCGGCCTGCACCTGGAAAAAGCACTGACTGAAGGCGTTGAATACGCTGATGCCAGCAACACCAATATCGAAGCTGCGCTGAGCCGTCTCAACGGTCTCAACGAGCGCACCGAAGGTGAAGACGTCGCTACCCTGCGTCGTGAGCTGCAGAGCTGCATGCAGAACTACTTCGGTGTGTTCCGTACCGGCGAATACATGCAGAAAGGTATCGCCCAACTGGCGGACCTGCGCGGTCGTATCGCCAACGTCAAGATCAACGACAAGTCCCAGGGCTTCAACACCGCGCGTATCGAAGCGCTGGAGTTGCAGAACCTGCTGGAAGTTGCCGAAGCTACCGCCGTTGCTGCGGAAGTGCGTAAAGAGTCCCGCGGTGCTCACGCTCGTGAAGACTTTGAAGATCGCGACGATGAGAACTGGCTGTGCCACACCCTGTACTTCCCAGGTGAGAAGCGGGTTGCCAAGCGTGCAGTCAACTTTGCGCCGAAGACTGTACCGGCGTTTGAACCGAAAATTCGGACTTACTAAGGGTGGCTGCCATGTTGAAAGTCGAAGTTTATCGCTACAACCCCGATAGCGACTCTGCGCCTAAAACCCAGGTGTTCGACGTCGATACCGGCGGCAAGGACCTGATGGTGCTTGATGTATTGGCACTGATCAAAGAACAGGATGAAGGTTTCTCGTATCGTCGCTCGTGCCGTGAAGGTGTTTGCGGTTCCGACGGTATGAATATCAACGGCAAAAACGGCCTGGCATGCATCACGCCGCTGTCCGCTGTGGTCAAGGGCAACAAGCTGGTGGTACGCCCACTGCCTGGTTTGCCAGTAATACGTGACCTCGTCGTTGATATGAGCATCTTCTACAAGCAGTACGAGAAGGTTAAGCCATTCCTGCAGAACGATACTCCGGCTCCGGCCATTGAGCGTCTGCAGACTCCGGAAGAGCGTGAAAAGCTGGACGGTCTGTACGAGTGCATTCTGTGCGCTTGCTGCTCGACTTCCTGCCCGTCCTTCTGGTGGAATCCGGACAAGTTCCTCGGTCCAGCTGCACTGCTGCAAGCCTACCGCTTCCTGGCTGACAGTCGTGACAACAAGACCGCCGAGCGTCTGGCTTCGCTTGATGACCCGTTCAGCGTGTTCCGCTGCCGTGGGATCATGAACTGCGTGAACGTTTGCCCCAAGGGTCTGAACCCTACCAAGGCGATCGGTCATATACGCAACATGCTTCTGCAAAGTGGCGTCTGATTTGACTGTTGCACCGTAATGCCGTAGTAACCGCTGCGGCGCAGGCTTCAACCGGCGCCGTAGTTTTAACCTGAGCAGCAGCTATTGGCTGCGGCTCTTATTTTGAAGAAATGAGACCAGCAGGGGCATCCGGGCTGGTACCCGGACTATCTGCGTGATCCTTAGTGGCTTGATACAGTCGCTGCACATGACTATCTCAGGTTTGCTGTGGTGTCTTCGCCGGTGGTGTCCCCTTACCGAGGGTGACCAAGCATGCAAGAAAGCGTGATGCAGCGCATGTGGAACAGTGCCCACCTTTCCGGTGGTAACGCTGCCTATGTGGAAGAGCTCTATGAGCTCTACCTGCACGACCCTAACGCTGTGCCAGAGGAATGGCGCACCTACTTTCAGAAGTTGCCCGCTGACGGCAACACTGCCACCGATGTATCGCATTCTACGATTCGCGATCATTTCGTGCTGCTGGCCAAAAACCAGCGCCGCGCTCAACCGGTGTCCGCCGGGAGCGTGAGCAGCGAGCACGAGAAGAAGCAAGTCGAAGTGTTGCGGCTCATCCAGGCTTATCGTATGCGCGGCCATCAGGCAGCTCAGCTCGATCCGCTTGGGCTGTGGAAGCGATCCGGGCCAGCTGACCTGTCGATCAACCACTACGGGCTGACCAACGCTGACCTCGATACCACCTTCCGCGCCGGTGACTTGTTCATTGGCAAAGAGGAAGCGAGCCTACGTGAAATCCACGAGACCTTACAGCAGACATATTGCCGCACCATTGGCGCCGAATTTACGCACATCGTAGATTCCGAGCAGCGCAACTGGTTCATGCAGCGTCTGGAAAGCGTCCGTGGTCGTCCTGCGTTTTCCGCCGAAATCCAGAGCCACTTGCTTGAGCGCGTCACTGCGGCCGAGGGCCTGGAGAAGTACCTGGGCACCAAATACCCTGGCACCAAGCGTTTCGGTCTGGAAGGTGGCGAGAGCCTGATCCCGATGCTGGACGAATTGATCCAGCGTTCCGGTTCCTACGGCACCAAGGAAATCGTTATCGGCATGGCCCACCGTGGCCGTCTGAACGTGCTGGTCAACACCTTCGGCAAGAATCCTCGCGAACTGTTTGACGAGTTCGAAGGCAAGAAAAAGGTCGAGCTGGGCTCCGGTGACGTCAAGTATCACCAGGGTTTCTCTTCGAACGTGATGACCACCGGCGGTGAAGTTCACCTGGCCATGGCATTCAACCCGTCCCACCTGGAAATCGTTTCTCCAGTGGTCGAGGGTTCCGTTCGTGCTCGTCAGGATCGCCGTAACGATCCTAATGGTGACAAGGTTCTGCCGATTTCCCTCCACGGTGATGCTGCTTTTGCAGGGCAGGGCGTGGTCATGGAAACCTTCCAGATGTCGCAGACCCGCGGCTTCAAGACTGGCGGCACGGTCCATATCGTCATTAACAACCAGGTTGGTTTCACCATCAGCAATCCGGAAGACTCGCGCTCCACCGAGTACGCGACCGACGTTGCCAAGATGATTCAGGCACCGATTCTCCATGTAAATGGCGATGATCCTGAAGCTGTGTTGTTCGTTACCCAGCTGGCCATTGACTACCGCATGCAGTTCAAGCGTGACGTGGTCATCGACCTGGTCTGCTATCGCCGTCGCGGTCACAACGAAGCTGACGAGCCAAGTGGCACCCAGCCGTTGATGTATCAGCAGATCACCAAGCAGCGCACTACGCGTGAGCTGTATGCCGAGAACCTGATCAAGGCCGGTGTACTGGATGATTCGCGGGTACAGGCCAAGATCGACGACTACCGCAACGCGCTGGACAACGGTCTGCATGTTGTGAAGAGTCTGGTCAAAGAGCCGAACAAAGAGCTGTTCGTGGACTGGCGTCCGTATCTGGGCCACGCCTGGACTGCGCGTCATGACACCCGCTTCGACCTGAAGACTCTGCAGGAACTGTCCGCCAAACTGATGGAGCTGCCAGAAGGCTTCGTGGTTCAGCGTCAGGTGCAGAAGATCTACGAAGACCGTCAGAAAATGCAAGCCGGCGGCCTGCCGATCAACTGGGGTTACGCTGAAACCATGGCGTACGCGACCCTGGCGTTCGAAGGTCACCCGATCCGCATGACAGGTCAGGACATCGGTCGCGGTACGTTCTCGCACCGTCACGCTGTACTGCACAACCAGAAAGACGCCGGGACTTACATCCCGCTGCAGAATCTGTATGCCGGTCAGCCACGTTTCGACCTGTATGACTCCTTCCTCTCGGAAGAGGCCGTGCTGGCGTTCGAATACGGTTACTCGACGACTCAGCCAGATGCGCTGGTTATCTGGGAAGCCCAGTTCGGCGACTTCGCCAACGGTGCGCAGGTGGTTATTGACCAGTTCATCACCAGCGGCGAGCACAAGTGGGGCCGTCTGTGCGGTCTGACCATGTTGCTGCCTCACGGTTATGAAGGGCAGGGGCCAGAGCACTCGTCTGCACGCCTTGAGCGTTACCTGCAAGGCTGCGCCGAGCACAACATTCAGGTGTGTGTGCCGACCACGCCGTCGCAGATCTACCACCTGTTGCGTCGTCAGGTTATCCGTCCGCTGCGCAAGCCGCTGATCGTGCTGACACCTAAATCGCTGTTGCGTCACAAGCTGGCCGTTTCGACCCTGGAAGACCTCGCTGAAGGTTCGTTCCAGACCGTGATCCCGGAAATCGATACCCTCGATGCCGCCAAGGTTACGCGTCTGGTTCTGTGCAGCGGCAAGGTTTACTACGACCTCCTGGAAAAACGCCGTGCCGAAGGCCGTGAAGATATTGCCATCGTGCGTATCGAACAGCTGTATCCGTTCCCGGAAGATGACCTGATGGAGGCGATCGCGCCTTACTCCAACCTGCAGAATGTAGTGTGGTGTCAGGAAGAGCCGATGAACCAGGGTGCCTGGTACAGCAGTCAGCATCACTTGCGTCGCAGCGTGGGCAATCACAACCGCAACCTCGTTCTCGAGTATGCCGGCCGTGATGCTTCTGCAGCGCCTGCTTGTGGGTATGCTTCGATGCACGCTGAACAGCAGGAAAAACTGCTGCAAGATGCCTTCACTGTTTAACGCCTTCGCGCATTAGAAACCGAATTAAGGAATTACAGATAATGGCTATCGAGATCAAAGCCCCCTCTTTCCCGGAATCAGTTGCCGACGGCACCATTTCCAAGTGGCACAAACAGCCGGGCGAGGCGGTCAAACGTGACGAGCTGCTGGTTGACATCGAGACCGACAAAGTCGTCCTCGAAGTGCTGGCTGAAGCTGACGGCGTGCTGGCATCGATCGTTAAAGGCGAGGGCGAAATCGTCCTGTCCAACGAACTGATCGCGACTCTGGACGCAGGCGCTACCGCTTCTGCCGCTCCAGCTGCCGCTGCCGCTCCAGCTGCCGCTCCAGCTGCCGCTCCAGCTGCCGCTGCTGCGCCAGCCGCTGCTGCTGGCGACGAAGATTCGGTTGCTGCACCTGCTGCTCGCAAGCTGGCTGAAGAAAACGGCATCAACCTGGCCAGCGTCAAAGGCACTGGTAAAGATGGCCGCGTGACCAAGGAAGACGTGGTAGCTGCTGTTGAAGCGAAGAAATCCGCTCCTGCCGCTGCACCTGCTGCCAAGCCTGCCGCTGCCGCCGCTGCGCCTGTTTTCGCCGCTGGCGATCGCACCGAGAAGCGCGTACCGATGACTCGCGTACGTGCCACCGTGGCCAAGCGTCTGGTTGAAGCTCAGTCGAACATGGCGATGCTGACCACCTTCAACGAAGTGGACATGACTGAAGTCATGGCACTGCGCTCGAAGTACAAGGACCTGTTCGAGAAGTCCAACAACGGCGTACGCCTGGGCTTCATGTCGTTCTTCGTCAAGGCAACCACCGAAGCGCTGAAACGCTTCCCGGCTGTCAACGCCTCGATCGACGGCTCCGATATCGTTTACCACGGCTACGCCGACGTTGGTGTTGCTGTATCCAGCGACCGTGGTCTGGTGGTTCCGGTTCTGCGTAACGCAGAGCAGATGAGCCTGGCTGAAATCGAAGGCGGCATCGCTGCTTTCGGCAAGAAAGCCCGTGACGGCAAGCTGTCCATCGACGAGATGACTGGTGGTACCTTCACAATCACCAACGGTGGTACCTTCGGTTCGATGATGTCGACCCCGATCGTCAACCCGCCACAAGCGGCCATTCTGGGTATGCACAACATCATCCAGCGTCCGATGGCGGTCAACGGTCAGGTGGTAATCCGCCCGATGATGTATCTGGCTCTGTCCTACGATCACCGTTTGATCGATGGCAAAGAAGCTGTGACCTTCCTGGTGACTATCAAGAACCTGCTGGAAGATCCAGCTCGTCTGCTGCTGGATATCTGATTCACGGCAGCTGCAAGCCTCAAGCGTCAAGCTGCAAGTAAAAGCAGTCTGGCGCTGAAGCTTTGGTCGTCGCTACATCCTAATGAACAGGTTGCAACGCTCGTCTGTAATACATCACAGGCCAGCTTGCAGCTTGCAGCTCAAAGCTCGCAGCTAAAGAGGAACTCTTTGTTATGTCCCAGAAATTCGACGTGGTAGTGATTGGCGCAGGCCCTGGCGGTTATGTTGCCGCCATCAAGGCTGCGCAACTTGGTCTCAAGACTGCCTGCATCGAGAAGTATCAGGACAAGGAGGGCAAGCTGGCCCTTGGCGGTACTTGCCTGAACGTGGGCTGCATTCCTTCCAAGGCTCTGCTGGACAGCTCCTGGAAATTCTACGAGGCCAAGAACGGCTTCGCGATCCACGGTATTTCGACTTCAGAAGTCAGCATGGATGTGCCAGCCATGGTTGGTCGCAAGGCGACCATCGTCAAAGGCCTGACCGGCGGCGTTGCCAGCCTGTTCAAAGCCAACGGCGTGACCACTCTGCAAGGCCACGGCAAGCTGCTGGCTGGCAAGAAAGTCGAGCTGACTGCTGCTGACGGCACTGTAGAAATCATCGAAGCGGACCACGTGATCCTGGCTTCGGGCTCCCGTCCGATCGACATTCCACCGGCTCCGGTTGACCAGAAAGTCATCGTTGACTCCACCGGTGCGCTGGAATTCCAACAGGTTCCAAAGCGTCTGGGCGTTATCGGCGCTGGCGTAATCGGCCTGGAACTGGGTTCGGTATGGGCTCGCCTGGGTGCTCAGGTTACGGTTCTGGAAGCGCTGGATAAATTTATCCCGGCCGCTGACGAAGCTGTTTCCAAAGAAGCACTGAAGACCTTCACCAAGCAGGGCCTGGACGTAAAACTGGGCGCTCGCGTGACCGGTTCCAAAGTCGAAGGCGAAGAAGTCGTGGTCAGCTATACCGACGCAGCTGGCGAGCAGTCGATTACTTTCGACCGTCTGATCGTTGCCGTTGGTCGTCGTCCAGTGACGACTGATCTGCTGGCAGCCGACAGCGGCGTGGACCTGGATGAGCGTGGTTTCATCTACGTTGACGACTTCTGCACCACCAGCGTACCGGGCGTTTACGCCATCGGCGACGTGGTTCGTGGTCTGATGCTGGCCCACAAGGCTTCGGAAGAAGGCATCATGGTTGTTGAGCGCATCAAGGGCCACAAGGCTCAGATGAACTACAATCTGATTCCTTCGGTTATCTACACACACCCGGAAATCGCCTGGGTAGGTAAAACCGAACAGACCTTGAAGGCTGAAGGCGTTGAGGTTAACGTCGGCACCTTCCCATTCGCAGCCAGCGGCCGCGCAATGGCAGCAAACGATACCGGCGGTTTTGTCAAAATCATTGCTGACGCCAAGACTGATCGCGTATTGGGCGTTCACGTCATTGGTCCTAGCGCTGCAGAATTGGTACAGCAGGGTGCAATCGCGATGGAATTCGGCAGCAGTGCCGAAGACATCGGCATGATGGTCTTCTCCCATCCGACCCTGTCCGAAGCATTGCATGAAGCTGCTCTGGCTGTGAATGGCGGCGCCATCCACATCCAGAACCGTAAAAAGCGTTAAGACAACAAGAGAAACCACGACGGACTGCCCGTCGTGAGCCTTGCGAGCAAGACTCACCGCGGAACGTCCGCCGGACTCGACCTACGGGCTTTTCCTGAAGGGATTGCCCGAAGTAGCGGTCACAGGTGGTGCGGCACGCCAGACGTGCAGCACCGAATGCGCAGTACCTAACGAAGACGGTAATAAGCATGAATCTTCACGAGTATCAGGGTAAGCAGCTGTTCGCTGAGTACGGCCTGCCAGTATCCAAAGGCTACGCAGTAGACACCCCGGAAGCAGCAGCAGAAGCTTGCGACAAGATTGGCGGGACTGAATGGGTCGTTAAAGCCCAGGTTCACGCTGGTGGTCGCGGTAAAGCGGGCGGCGTTAAGCTGGTTCGCAGCAAAGAAGACGCTGCAGCGTTCGCCCAGCAGTGGTTGGGCAAGCGTCTGGTAACTTACCAGACCGACGCCAACGGTCAGCCAGTGACCAAGATCCTGGTTGAGTCCTGCACCGACATCGCTAAAGAGCTGTATCTCGGCGCTGTAGTGGATCGTTCGAGCCGTCGTATCGTGTTCATGGCTTCCACCGAAGGTGGCGTGGACATCGAGAAAATCGCTCACGACACTCCTGAGAAGATTCTCAAGGCTACTATCGATCCACTGGTTGGCGCTCAGCCTTTCCAGGGTCGCGATCTGGCTTTCCAGCTGGGTCTGGAAGGCAAGCAGGTTTCCCAGTTCGCCAAGATCTTCACCGGTCTGGCCAAGCTGTTCCAGGACCACGACCTGGCTCTGCTGGAAGTGAACCCGCTGGTAATCAAGGCTGACGGCGATCTGCACTGCCTGGACGCCAAGATCAACATCGATGCCAACGCCATGTACCGTCAGCCAAAGCTGAAGGCTTTCCACGATCCATCGCAAGATGATCCGCGCGAAGCCCACGCTGCCAAGTTCGAACTGAACTATGTGGCACTGGAAGGTAACATCGGTTGCATGGTCAACGGTGCTGGCCTGGCCATGGGTACCATGGACATCGTCAACCTGCATGGCGGCAAGCCAGCCAACTTCCTCGACGTAGGTGGTGGTGCAACCAAGGAACGCGTTACCGAAGCGTTCAAGATCATTCTGTCCGACACCAACGTCGCAGCAGTACTGGTCAACATCTTCGGCGGCATCGTTCGTTGCGACATGATTGCCGAAGGCATCATCGGTGCAGTGAAAGAAGTCGGCGTGAAAATCCCGGTTGTTGTTCGCCTTGAAGGTAACAACGCTGAACTGGGCGCTAAAGTACTGGCAGAAAGCGGTTTGAACATCATCGCTGCTACCAGCCTGACCGACGCTGCTCAACAAGTTGTCAAAGCTGCGGAGGGCAAGTAATGAGCGTCCTGATCAATAAAGACACCAAAGTAATCTGCCAGGGCTTCACCGGTTCGCAGGGTACTTTCCACTCCGAACAAGCCATTGCCTACGGCACCAAAATGGTTGGCGGCGTGACTCCAGGCAAAGGTGGTACTACCCACCTGAACCTGCCAGTGTTCAACACTGTGCAAGAAGCTGTAGACAAAACCGGCGCTACTGCCAGCGTAATCTACGTTCCAGCTCCGTTCTGCAAGGATTCCATCCTTGAAGCAGCGTTCGGCGGCATCAAGCTGATCGTCTGCATCACCGAAGGCATCCCGACCATCGACATGCTGGAAGCCAAGGTCAAGTGCGACGAGCTGGGTGTGGTCCTGATCGGTCCTAACTGCCCAGGCGTTATCACTCCGGGCGAATGCAAGATCGGCATCATGCCAGGTCACATTCACTTGCCAGGCAAAGTAGGCATCGTGTCGCGTTCCGGCACCCTGACTTACGAAGCTGTGAAGCAGACCACTGACGCCGGTTTCGGTCAGTCGACCTGTGTTGGTATCGGTGGTGACCCGATCCCGGGCTCCAACTTCATCGACATCCTGAAGCTGTTCCAGGAAGACCCGAAGACCGAAGCGATCGTGATGATCGGTGAGATCGGCGGTTCGGCGGAAGAAGAAGCGGCTGCCTACATCAAGGCACACGTGACCAAGCCAGTGGTTTCCTACATCGCTGGTGTGACTGCTCCTCCGGGCAAGCGCATGGGCCATGCTGGCGCAATCATCTCTGGCGGCAAAGGCACTGCAGACGAGAAATTCGCTGCTCTGCAAGACGCAGGCGTTAAAACCGTGCGTTCCCTGGCAGACATCGGCAAAGCTTTGGCTGAGCTGACTGGCTGGGAAGTCAAAAAATAAGCGAATGCTTATTTGATTGACCTGCAAAGGCCACCTTCGGGTGGCCTTTGTGCGTTTGGCAGATGTTGATGGATATGTAGGAGCTGCCGAAGGCTGCGAATACTTGTTACCTGATAGATCGCCGTTCGCAGCCTTCGGCAGCTCCTACAGATTTCGGCTGTAACGTCCTTTAACGGTGCGTTCATCGGCCATATCGCCCCTTATAAGTGCAATAAACGCGCAAATTGGTTAGGCTAGCCGCCATTTTGTGCATCGCGGCTCTCACAAGGAGCCGCTGCGCAGCCCGGTCTGTCCTAAAAGGATGGGCCTGGATTTCCCAAACTCACCGGGAAATCGCTCTCCATTTCCGATTCTGAAGTGTGGTTTTCTCGATGAAAGTGTTGAAAGGTCAGGACATCCTGGCACTTGGTTTCATGACGTTTGCCCTGTTCGTCGGGGCTGGCAATATCATTTTCCCGCCCATCGTCGGGTTGCAGGCGGGCCCACATGTGTGGATCGCCGCGCTGGGTTTTCTCGTCACCGCCGTGGGTTTGCCGGTCGTTACCGTCATCGCGCTGGCGAAGGTCGGCGGGGCGATGGATACGCTCAGCAGCCCGATTGGCAAGGTGGCGGGTGGTATTCTCGCCGCGGTCTGCTACCTGGCGGTGGGGCCTTTGTTCGCCACGCCGCGCACTGCGACGGTATCGTTCGAAGTCGGTCTGGCGCCTTTGACTGGCGACAGCCCGCTGGCGCTGTTCCTTTATAGCCTGGTGTACTATCTGGTGGTGTTCTGGGTTTCGCTGTACCCGGGTCGTCTGCTGGATACCGTCGGGCGCTTTCTGGCACCACTGAAGATCATTGCCCTGGCAGTGCTCGGCATTGCCGCGTTCGCGCTGCCGGCCGGTGACATTGGTGTTGCCGAACCTGCGTATGCTGCGGCGCCGTTCTCTCAGGGGTTTATCAATGGTTATCTGACCATGGATACCCTGGGGGCGCTGGTCTTCGGGATCGTGATCGTCAACGCCATTCGCTCTCGGGGTGTTGAGTCGCCGCGTTTGATCACCCGCTACGCGATCATTGCTGGCTTGATTGCCGGTGTGGGTCTGGCGCTGGTGTACATCAGCCTGTTCCGCCTCGGCTCCGGCAGCCATGCGGTAGCGGCAGGGGCGAGCAATGGCGCGGCGGTGCTGCATGCGTATGTGCAACACACCTTTGGCTCGCTGGGCAGTGGTTTCCTGGCTGTACTGATTTCGCTGGCTTGTCTCGTGACCGCTGTGGGCCTGACCTGTGCCTGTGCCGAGTATTTCGCCAAGGTATTACCCCTGTCTTACAAAACTCTGGTGGTTTTGCTGGCAGCGTTCTCCTTGCTGGTATCGAACCTGGGGCTGACCAAGCTGATTCTGTTCTCGATCCCGGTTCTGACCGCGATCTACCCGCCATGCATCGTGCTGGTGGCGCTGAGCTTCTGTAAGGGTTTCTGGTATTCCCAAAGCCGCATTGTTGCGCCAGTGATGCTGGTGGCGTTCATCTTCGGTCTGATCGATGCGCTCAAAGGTGCCGGTTTCACCGAATACATGCCGCACGCGTTGGCAAACTTGCCACTGAGCGAGCAAGGACTGGCATGGCTGGTGCCTTCGGTTATCGTGCTGTTCGTGGCCGTTATCTGTGATCGGGTATTGGGTAAGCGCAGCGAGGCGCTGGCCTGAGAGCAGGGTCGATGTTTGTAAAGCGAATAGATTGCGATAACAAGCGCGATAAACATCGACTTATGCGACGTGAATAAAAGCTGCAACTAATAAAGCCCGCTTATAGCGGGCTTTATTGTCTGAATACTTCTCAGCTTATTTGGTGGTGGCTGGCTCTTGAGTCTTGCCAGCGGCTTCCTGTGAGCGCTGCGCTGCGGCTTCCGCGTTTTTCTGAGCGGCTTCCTGGCTTTCTTTGGCAGCGTCATTCACTTTATCTTGAGCCTTTTGCATGGACTCCTGGGATTGTTGCGCGGCCTTGTTGGCGTCTTGTTGGGTGTTCTCGGATTTCTTGTCGCAAGCGGCAAGACCAAGGGTGGCGGCAAGCATCAAGGCATAAGCAAAAGTATTACGCATGGGGTGTTTCTCCTTATTGAATATCTACGAGCCTAAGAGCATCGGCGTTTTCATTAAGTTCCAGCCAATCATGCAGTTGATGGATTTCTTTATTTCTGACTCGCTTGGCAATCAATTCTGGGTGCCATGGTTCAAGTTCATTTTGCAGCGCCTATATGCGGCGTCTGAAAGCGAGGGAACCCACGGTCTTGAGCATTGCAGGTTTTGCTCGAGGCTTGCGGATTTTGCCCGTGGGCAGGGTGGCGAGTTGTTGCCGCCAACCTGATTGGCATTATCCCGGTGCTGGCTTATTACGAGAAAATCATTGGCGTCGAGGCGTTGTGGCTCACGGGAGCAGTGCCTCATGTGGCGCCTAAACCAAAACCTATCCGGTTTTGCTGCAAGCAAGCCCTTGAAATCCCTGACCCAGCCCCCACTTTGATGACAACCCGCCGTCAGGCACAGGCTCAGGCCTGAATCTGACAGCCAATACCATCTGATTGGAGTTTGATGACCATGAGTGTGGAAACTCAAAAGGAAACCCTGGGCTTCCAGACCGAGGTAAAGCAGCTGCTGCACCTCATGATCCACTCGCTGTATTCCAACAAGGAAATTTTCCTTCGCGAGTTGATCTCTAACGCCTCTGACGCCGTTGATAAACTGCGCTTCGAAGCACTGTCCAAGCCGGACCTGCTCGAAGGCGGCGCTGAGCTGAAAATCCGCGTGAGCTTCGACAAGGAAGCCAAGACTGTCACGTTGGAAGACAACGGCATCGGCATGAGCCGTGAAGATGTGATCACCCATCTGGGTACCATCGCCAAGTCTGGCACAGCCGATTTCATGAAAAACCTGTCGGGCGATCAGAAAAAAGATTCGCACCTGATCGGTCAGTTCGGCGTGGGCTTCTATTCGGCCTTCATCGTTGCCGACCAGGTTGAAGTATTCAGCCGCCGCGCAGGCGTTCCTGCCAGCGAAGGCGTGCACTGGTCTTCCAAAGGCGAAGGCGAGTTTGAAGTTGCCAACGTCGAGAAAACCGAGCGCGGTACGCGTATCGTGCTGCATCTGAAAAGCGGTGAAGATGAGTTCGCCGACGGCTACCGTCTGCGCAACATCATCAAGAAATACTCCGATCACATTGCTTTGCCGATCGAGCTGCCGAAAGAATCGGCCGCTGCCGAAGGTGAAGAGGTTCCGGCTGTTGAATGGGAAACCGTCAACCGCGCCAGCGCCCTCTGGACCCGTCCTCGCACTGAAGTTAAGGACGAGGAATATCAGGAGTTCTACAAACACGTCGCCCACGATTTCGAAAACCCGCTGAGCTGGAGCCATAACAAGGTCGAAGGCAAGCTGGAATACACCTCGTTGCTGTACGTGCCAGCCCGTGCGCCGTTCGATCTGTATCAGCGCGAAGCACCGCGCGGCCTGAAGCTGTATGTGCAGCGCGTGTTCGTCATGGATCAGGCTGAGTCGTTCCTGCCGCTCTACATGCGCTTCGTCAAGGGTGTGGTCGATTCTAATGACCTGTCCCTGAACGTATCCCGCGAGATTCTGCAGAAAGACCCGATCATCGATTCGATGAAATCGGCGTTGACCAAGCGTGTTCTGGACATGCTGGAAAAGCTGGCGAAAAACGAGCCTGAGCAATACAAAGGCTTCTGGAAGAACTTCGGTCAGGTCATGAAGGAAGGCCCGGCAGAAGACTTCGCCAACAAGGAAAAAATCGCCGGCCTGCTGCGCTTTGCTTCGACCCACGAAGACGGCGGTGAGCAGATCGTTTCCCTGGCCGAGTACCTGGCGCGCGCCAAGGAAGGTCAGGACAAGATCTACTACCTCACCGGTGAAACCTACGCTCAGGTCAAGAACAGCCCGCACCTTGAAGTCTTCCGCAAGAAAGGCATCGAAGTGCTGCTACTTACTGACCGTATCGATGAGTGGCTGATGAGCTACCTCAGCGATTTCGACGGCAAGGGTTTTGTCGACGTGGCCCGTGGCGATCTGGATCTGGGCAAGCTTGATTCCGAAGAGGACAAGAAAGCTCAGGAAGAAATCGCCAAGGAAAAAGAAGGTCTTATCGAGCGTTTGAAAGCTGCGCTGGGTGAGTCGGTGAGCGAAGTGCGGGTTTCCCATCGTCTGACTGATTCGCCAGCGATTCTGGCCATTGGCGAGGCTGACCTGGGCCTGCAAATGCGTCAGATCCTCGAAGCCAGTGGGCAGAAGGTGCCGGACTCCAAGCCAATCTTCGAATTCAACCCGGCTCACCCGCTGATCGGCAAGCTGGACGCCGAACAGAGCGAAGAGCGGTTTGGTGACCTGTCGCACATCCTGTTTGATCAGGCTGCGCTGGCCGCGGGCGATAGCCTGAAAGATCCGGCGGCTTATGTGCGCCGACTGAACAAGCTGTTGGTCGAGCTGTCGGTTTAATGACTTGAGCTACACAAAACCCGCTTCGGCGGGTTTTCTGATTGTGCACCACCCATTTGTCCTTCCTAACTTGAGGAGTCAGCAATGAGCAGCAACGTTACTGTGCGTTCAGTGGTTTACCAGATCGACGGCCAGCCGTACGAGAGCCGTCTGGTGTTTGACTCCGGCGATGCATCGTCGCGTCCAGGCCTGTTGATGGCACCCAACTGGATGGGTGTCAGTGAAGGCGCCGAGAAAATCGCTCAGGCTGTGGCTGAGCAGGGTTATGTGGTGTTTCTGGCCGACCTTTATGGTCAGGGCACGCGCCCGCAGAACAATGATGAGGCAGGCGCAGCGATGATGCCGCTCAAGGATGATCGTGCTCTGCTGCGTAAACGCATGCAGGCGGCGCTGGATCAACTGCTGGCCCAGACCGATGCCCCGGTTGATGCTGATAAAGTCGCCACCTTTGGCTTCTGCTTTGGCGGTTGCTGTTCACTGGAACTGGCCCGCACTGGCGCGAACCTGAAGGCCGCTGTGTCGTTCCATGGCACCCTGGACACGCCAAACCCCGCCGATGCGAAAAACATCAAGGGTGCGGTGCTGGTTCTGCACGGCGCTTCCGATCCTCTGGTGCCAAAAGAGCAACTGCCGGCCTTCGAAGCCGAAATGAACGCGGCTGGCGTGGATTGGCAATTGCTGAGCTACGGCGGGGCAGTGCACTCGTTCACCGACCCGCACGCACAGACGCCGGGCATGATGCAGTACGACGAGAAGACCGCCAAACGCGCCTTCGTGTCGATGCATAACTTGCTGGATGAAGTGTTCAAGGGCTGATGGTTCAGGTTTCAGATTGACCGGTGGGAGCGGTGCTTGCCCGCGATAAGAACAACGCGGTTTCAGCTCCATGCATCGGGGTGCCATCCTCGCGGGCAAGCACCGCTCCCACAGACGACGGCATTTCCATGTGGGACCGGCTTTAGCCGGGAAGAGGCCAGTAGGCGCAGAGATGAGCCGTCTGGAATGCAGCCTTCCCGGCGAAAGCCGGTCCCACAGGTCTGCGGCGCGTACAGGTTCTGCGCAGCCCTAGGGCAGCTCAATCCTGCCAATTTCCCCCGGCACTGTCGGCCAGTCCCCGGCCGTCCAGCGGGTTCGGGCCTGTTCGATCAATGCCGGATCGCTGGCGACGAAGTTCCAGTTCATGCGTCGTGGCCCATCCAGTGGCGCACCGCCGATCAGCACCGCATGGCAATCGCTTTCTGCGCAAAGATTCACTTCCTGACCCGGTTCCAGCACCACCAGCGTGCGGGGTTCTATGGGTTGGCCGTCCACTGACGCTTCGCCTTCCAGCACATATAACGCGCGCTCCTGATGCTCCGTCGGTATCAGCAGCGTGGTGGCCGTCTGCAAGCGCAATTCGGCGTAGATGGTCGGCGACAGAACCGGCACCGGCGATGTCAGGCAGAAGCCGTTGCCCGCAATCATCCGGATATGGATACCCAGGCTTTCGCTAACGGGCAGACTTGGTGCCGGGTGGTGGCTGTAATGGCCTTCACCCCGTTCATGGTTCATGGGAGATGCCAGCCAGACCTGCAGGCCATGCATGCGCGATCCGCTGGCCAATAAGTCTTCTGGCGTGCGTTCGATATGCGCGATGGCTGCGCCCGAGGTCATCCAGCTGACTTCGCCAGGGCCCACAACCTGATCGCTGCCCAGACTGTCCCGATGCAGCAGGCGCCCTTCGAACAGATAGGTGAGCGTCGACAGGCCGATGTGCGGGTGCTGACGAATATCAATGCCTTTGCCCGACACATAGCCGGTTTCCAGCATGTGATCGAAAAAAACGAAGGGACCGACACTGCGGCATTTGGCTGAAGGCAGCGGGCGCAGGATGGGCTGGCCTTCAACGTCTTCGGCGCGTGGTTTGATGATGATCATGATAGTTGTCCCGCTGTTCTGAATGGCTCAGGCCAGTGTCGTTTCGATACTGATTTCAGCGCTGGTCATCAGCTTGTGGACCGGGCAGCGGTCAGCGATGCGGTGCAGCACAGTGCGCTGCTGGTCGCTGAGGTCGCCTTCAAGGTTGAGCTGTACGCTGAGACGGTATTTGCCTTGTCTTTCTTCAGTGGCGTCGTGAGAGACGCTGACGGTGATGCCTGTCAGAGGTATGTCGTGTTGTTGGGCGTACAGCTTGACCGTCAGCGTCTTGCAGGAGGCCAGCGCGGCATCGAAATAATCATGAGGGGAGGGCGCGGAATTCTCGCCGCCCAGTGAGACCGGCAAATCGGTGAACAGCTCATGCTCGGCATTGATGCTGACTTTGTGCCGAAAGCCTTGGGGTGCCAGGGTGCTGACGATGACGGACATAAAGGCCTCGGGTGCCAGATTGAAAGTTACAGCCTAGCCACAAAAAAGGCGCCTCGAAAGGCGCCTTTTTCAATACCCACTATCAGCCGGGCAGATTACTTGCCCTGCCAGCGTTTCATCACCAGCGTAGCGTTGGTGCCACCGAAGCCGAAGCTGTTGCTCATGACCTGGTCGATTTTTGCATTTTCCTGGGTCTTGAGCAGGATCGGCATGTCAGCGACAACCGGATCCAGTTCGTCGATGTTGGCCGAACCAGCGATGAAGTTGCCTTCCATCATCAGCATGCAGTAGATCGCTTCGTGAACGCCTGCGGCGCCCAGCGAGTGACCCGACAGGCTCTTGGTGGAGCTGATGGCCGGAGCCTTGCCAGCGAAGACTTCACGAACACCTTCCATCTCTTTGGCGTCGCCGACCGGAGTCGAGGTGCCGTGAGTGTTGAGGTAGTCGATCGGGCCTTCAACGGTGGACAGGGCCATCTGCATGCAGCGGATGGCGCCTTCGCCGCTTGGGGCAACCATGTCGTAGCCATCGGACGTTGCGCCGTAACCCACGATTTCAGCGTAGATTTTCGCGCCGCGGGCCAGAGCGTGTTCCAGCTCTTCAACCACGACCATGCCGCCGCCACCAGCGATCACGAAACCATCGCGGTCTGCGTCGTAGGCACGGGAAGCCTGTTCCGGGGTTTCGTTGCGCTTGCTGGACAGTGCGCCCATGGCGTCGAACAGGAACGACTGGCTCCAGTGCTCTTCTTCACCGCCACCGGCGAAAACGATGTCCTGCTTGCCCATCTGGATCTGTTCCATGGCGGTACCGATGCAGTGAGCACTGGTAGCGCAGGCAGAAGCGATGGAGTAGTTCAGGCCCTTGATCTTGAATGGAGTGGCCAGACAGGCAGAAACCGTGCTGCTCATGGTCCGCGTAACGCGGTACGGGCCAACGCGCTTGACGCCTTTTTCGCGCAGGATGTCCAGCGCTTCCATCTGGTTCAGGGTCGACGCGCCGCCGCTGCCAGCGATCAGGCCGGTACGCGGGTTGGAGACTTGCTCCTCGGTCAGACCCGAATCAGTGATGGCGTCTTTCATGGCCAGATAGGCATAAGCTGCCGCGTGGCCAACGAAGCGATAGATCTTGCGATCGATCAGTTCTTCGAGGTTGAGGTCAATGGAGCCGGAAACCTGGCTACGCAGACCCATTTCGGCATATTCCGGGTTGAATCGGATGCCAGGGCGGCTTGCACGCAGGTTGGCGGAGACGGTCTCTTTGTCATTGCCCAGGCACGAAACGATGCCCAGACCAGTGATAACGACGCGGCGCATGCGGATAACCCTTAGAAGTTGTCAGTGGAGGTGAAAACGCCGACCCGAAGGCCTTCGGCGGTGTAGATCTCGCGACCGTCGACAGTCACCGAACCATCGGCAATGGCCAGGTTCAGTTTGCCTTTGAGGACGCGTTTGATCTGAATGTTATAGGTGACTTTCTTTGCAGTCGGAAGAACCTGACCGAAGAACTTCACTTCGCCCGAACCCAATGCGCGGCCGCGACCTGGCAGGCCTTGCCAGCCCAGGAAGAAACCCACCAGCTGCCACATGGCATCAAGGCCCAGGCAGCCCGGCATGACCGGATCGCCTTCGAAGTGGCAGGCAAAGAACCACAGGTCTGGATTGATATCCAGCTCAGCGACCAATTCACCCTTGCCGTACTTGCCACCCTCTTCGCTGATATGGGTGATGCGATCAACCATCAGCATGTTAGGGGCGGGCAGTTGCGCGTTACCTGGGCCGAACAGCTCGCCGCGACTGCAGCGCAGCAGATCTTCCCGGGTAAAGGCGTTTTGTTTGGTCATGCGAGCTCCTCAATAATCTTGTGCGGCAGGTAGGGGCGTTGCTTGCCCCAGAAGCCAGTCCTGGCCGGCTGACTCGCCAGTGTTCTGACCGGCAGCCTACCCATAGACTATTGCGTTGTGGTGAAAGTCACAGCACAAGGGAAATGAAAGTACACTTGTGCACTGAAATTTGCCACCCAGCCGAGGCCAGTGGACGATTTAGCGAACAAGACTGCCGTAATTTAGCATTTATCGCCAGTCGCAGATGTCCGAAAGGGTAGCCAGCGCTGTAAAACCTGCTGTAAATCAGCACGTTTGAAGGGTTTGGCGAGGTAATCGGTCATGCCCGCCTGTAAACAGGCGTCTCTATCACCCTGTAAAGCATTGGCGGTCAAGGCGATGATCGGCACCTGATCCAGTCCCGGCAACTTGCGAATCAGGCGCGTCGCTTCGTAACCGTCCATCAGCGGAAGTCGGCAATCCATGAAAATCGCCGAGTAACTGGCACTCCCGGCCATGCTGACGGCTTGCGCGCCGTCCGTTGCCACGCTGACCTGAAACCCTAGACTCTGCAAAAGCGCGCGAATCACCGTGCAGTTCACTTCGTTGTCTTCGACCAGCAGCACGGTACGATCCTCGCCATGCGCACGGCCGGGCAGTGAATCCTGGGGTTGTTCCGCCGCAGCCTCCGGTACGACAGCCAAGGGGATTTCCAGCGTGAACACCGAGCCCAGGCCCTCATTACTCTGGGCTTGCAGGGTGCCGCCCATGCGCTCTGCCAGGGTCCGGGCAATTGGCAGCCCGAGACCTGTGCCGCCGTAGCGCCGGGAAATCGAACTGTCAGCTTGTTGAAAGGCGTCGAACATCGATTCCAGAAGGTCAGCGGAGATCCCGATGCCGCTGTCGCGCACGCGACAGGTAAACAGAATCTGGTCTGCCTGCCGTGCGGTCCAGCCTGCTTCGATGCTGACGGTGCCGGTCTCGGTGAACTTCAGCGCATTGCCGATCAGATTGACCAGGATTTGCCGGGTTCGCGTCGGATCGCCCTGCACCCTGAATGTTTCCAGCCCCGGCTGAATCCGCAACTGCAGCGCAAGATTGCGTTGCTGAGCGTCGTGATTGAAGGCCTGAGTCGAGGTCGTGATCAGTTCCGCCAGATTGAACGGGATGCTTTCCATCTCCAGCGCATGACGTTCGAAGCGGGAAAAATCGAGGATGTCATTGATTACCCGCAACAGGTGTTCGGTGGATTCGGTGGCCAATGCTGAGTATTCGGTCTGTTCTTCGGTCATGGCCGTGGTTTCCAGCAGCTGCAGCATGCCCAATACGCCGTTCATCGGGGTGCGCAACTCATGGCTCATCATGGCCAGGAAGTCGGATTTCGCCCGGTTGGCGCGCTCGGCTTCCTCCCGGGCTTTGATCAACTCGTCGATGGAGCGCTGCTGTTCGCGGCTGGCGGTTTCCAGGTTCGAGGCCAGATTGTTGATGTGCCGCGCCAGATCACCCAGTTCGGCATCGTCCGGCACAGGGAGCGGCGTCTGGTAATCACCAGACTGGATGGCCTTCACTGCATCACCCATGGCGCTGATGGGGCGCGAAAGGCTCGATGCCAGACGTCGGGCCAGAATAAACGTGAACAACAGGGCAAACAGGGCCAGGACACCTGCCTTGAGAAGGATTTCCTGTTGCCGTTCGCTGAAGGCGTCATTGGACATGCCCACCAGCACCCGGCCCAGATAGTCCTCCGCAGTACTGACCGTTTCGTCCGGGCCAAGAAATCCCTTGCCCAGTTTGACCCGCTGCGAGCGGATCGGCGCCTGGAAGATTTCTACCTGTTTAGGATGCGACCCGATTTCCCCGGGCTGTTCCACGTAGACCAATACTTTGTTGAGGCTGTCCTGAACTTCGATGAAGCGCACATGCGGCGTCGACAATGTGGCGCGCATCAGCCCTTTGAGGGCCTCATCGTTGCCGACAATGACCCCGTATTCCGAGGCTGGTGCGAGTTGGTTGGCGATGAGCTGGCCGGTGTGGTTGAGCTCTTGTCGCAGGTCCTGAATGCGCACGAAGGTGAAAAAGCTTATCAGCAGCAGGGTCAGCAACAGCGCCGGGCCGAGGCTGATCATCTGCGTGCGGGTGTTGATATCCCAGTGGCGGCGGATTTTCATGGCCGACGCTCGGCGATGGCAACAGGTCTGCTTGTTGCAATCAACAAAAATACCCCTGCAGTGCTGCGCATCCGCATGGCCGAGGTGCCCGCAGCCGTGTCCATTCTCATTCGTCCAGTCATCACATAATCCATGCACAGGGGGAGCATGTTAACCGAGGTGCCAGTTATTTCCATGCTCAATGCGAGGGGATTCTGGGGCTGCGGCGCAGGTACCACGCGAATCAAGGCGGTTTCGTACATGGTTTGTCACTGGTCGCGGCCGTCATGCTCCGTATAATGCGGCATCGCCAGATCAGATGGCTCCAGATGGATTTTTTTATGACCACACAGCAGCCTGTTGCGGTTCTTGGTGGCGGCAGTTTCGGGACAGCCGTAGCCAACCTGCTGGCGGAAAACGGCCATCAGGTGCGTCAGTGGATGCGTGATCCCGCGCAGGCCGAGGCCATCCGGGTCAATCGGGAGAACCCTCGTTACTTGAAGGGCATCAAGGTTTTGCCGCAAGTTGAACCGGTCACCGATCTGACCGCGACCCTTGAAGAATGCGCGCTGGTTTTCGTGGCGTTGCCCTCCAGCGCGTTGCGCAATGTGCTGGCGCCTCATGTGTCGCGCCTGACGGGCAAGATGCTGGTCAGCCTCACCAAAGGTATCGAGGCCGATACCTTCAAGCTGATGAGCCAGATCCTCGAAGAAATCGCCCCACAGGCACGGATTGGTGTGTTGTCAGGCCCGAATCTGGCCCGGGAGATCGCCGAGCATGCGTTGACCGCCACGGTCGTCGCCAGTGAAGACGAGGCGCTGTGCCAGCAGGTGCAGGAAGTGCTGCATGGCAAGACTTTCCGGGTTTACGCCAGCGCCGACCGGTTTGGCGTCGAGCTGGGCGGGGCGCTGAAAAACGTTTACGCCATTATCGCCGGCATGGCGGTAGCGCTGGGCATGGGTGAGAACACCAAAAGTATGCTGATCACCCGTGCATTGGCGGAAATGACCCGCTTTGCCGTCAGCCAGGGTGCCAACCCGATGACCTTTCTCGGCTTGGCCGGGGTAGGGGATTTAATCGTCACCTGTTCCTCGCCCAAGAGCCGCAATTATCAGGTCGGGTTTGCGCTCGGGCAGGGCTTGAGCCTGGAAGAGGCTGTCAATCGTCTGGGGGAAGTGGCCGAAGGGGTCAATACCCTCAAGGTGCTAAAGGTCAAGGCTCAGGAGTTGCAGGTGTACATGCCGCTGGTCGCGGGTCTGCATGCAATTCTTTTCGAGGGTCGTACCCTTGAACAGGTCATCGGACAATTGATGCGCGCCGAACCGAAGACCGACGTCGATTTCATTTCCACCACGGACTTCAACTGAATCACATCAAGCAGGGAGAAGGTCTTGAGCGAGTCGAAATTCAAGCAGAACGAATCCATTTTGCTGCGCATTCTCTGGATGCTGCTGTTTGTCGTGGTCTGGCAACTGGCTGAGCTGGTCCTGGCCGGCGTGGTGCTGGTGCAAGTGGGGTATCGCCTGATCTACGGCGCGCCGAGTGCCAGCCTGATGAACTTCGGCGACAGCCTGAGCCAGTTCCTGGCGCAGATCGGCCGCTTCGGCACGTTCCACAGTGATCAGAAACCCTGGCCCTTTGCCGACTGGCCAACGCCGCGCGCACCCGAAGGCGAGGCACCGCACAGCGTTCCGCCAGCTGCGCATCCTGTGCGCGACGAGGAACCGAAGCTATGAAGGTGTGGATCCTGCGCCATGGTGAGGCACAGGCCCATGCCCGCAGCGATGCCGAGCGGGAGTTGACCGGCCGTGGTCGCGAAGAAGTGCTGCAAAGCGCCGCGCACCTGCTGGGCAAACCGTTGACCCGCATCATCGCCAGCCCCTACGTGCGTGCGCGGCAGACGGCTGATCTGGTGCGGCAGGCGCTGGGTTTCAGCGAGCAGATCGCAATCGTTCCCTGGCTGACTCCTGACAGCGATCCGAAACAGGTTCTGTCGCGGCTGGATTCATACATGGGCGAGGACATTCTGCTGGTCAGCCATCAACCCCTGGTGGGCGCCTTGATTGGCCTGGCAGTGCATGGCAACAACCAACAGCCGCAGCCCATGAGCACCGCCAGCCTCGCTGAGTTAGAGGCTGAATTGCCTTTGACGGGCGGGATGGATCTGTTGAGCGTGCGGCATGTTTGAGCCTCCGATCTCTCAGAGATAACGCCAAACCTGTAGGAGTGAGCTTGCTCGCGATAGCGTAAGTCCGTCGATGAATTATTCTTTGATCTGACGCTATCGCGAGCAAGCTCAACTCCTACAGTCTCAATTCTGCACTCCTGCTCCATACCCCCTTTCAGATAACCGGCATCCAGCCCTCTGTCTGCCCGAACTACGCTTGCTCCAATAAAAACAATAAGGAGTGAGTCGCAATGACTATCGCCGTAGCTTTGCCTTTGAGCCGCTTCTATGACCGTGAGGCTCGTCACCCAGACAAGTGTTTTATGGTCCAGCCACTGGCAGGCGGGAAGGTGTTGTCATTGAGCTGGTCGGACGTCTCTGATCAGGCGCGGCGGGCGGCGCACTGGTTGCGGCGTTGCGGGCTGCGACAGGGCAGCTCCATTGCGATCATTTCCGGGAACTGCGCGCACTGGATCATTGCCGATCTGGCGATCTGGATGGCCGGGCACGTCTCAGTGCCGCTGCATCCGAAACTCAGTGCTGAGTCCGTGGCGCAGGTTCTGGAGCATTCCGAGGCAGCACTGGTGTTCGTCGGCAAACTGGATGACTGGCCCGCCATGAGCCGCGGTGTCCGGATTGGCATACCCACGATCGGCCTGCCTGGTTGTCTGGGCGACTGGCAATTCGATTTCAGTTGGGAAGAGTTGCAAGCCTGGACGCCCATCCAGGACAACCCCAGCGGTCAGCCCGGCCAGTTGGCGACGATCGTTTATACCTCCGGTGCCACCGGTACTCCCAAGGGCGTAATGCAGAGCTTTGGCGCATTGGGATTTGCCGCCACCCATGGCAGCCGTATGTTCGGCCTCGGCGAGAAAGATCGGCTTTTCTCGTACTTGCCGCTGTGTCATCCCGCAGAGCGCATGTTCGTTGAGATGGCTTCAATTTACGGCGGGCAACGGGTTTTTTTCGCGCAAGGTCGGGATACTTTTCTCGATGACCTGAAGCTGGCGCGGCCCACGGCGCTGTTCGGCGAACCCGGCATCTGGACCCGATTCCAGATGAGCGTTTACAAAAAACTTCCACCTGCACGTCTGGAGCTGCTGTTGGGCCTGCCGCTGATAGGCCAATACACAGGGCGTAAAGTATTACGCGGGCTTGGCCTTGATGCGTTGAAGGTTGCACTGTCGGGCGCGGCGCCGATGCCGGAGGCCTTGCTGCTCTGGTATCGGCGTCTCGGGCTCGACGTGCTGCAGGCTTATGGCATGACTGAAAGCTGCGGCTACTCTCATGTCTGTCGTCCGGGGCGGCGCAAGCGCGGCTGGATCGGACAGCCCTGCCCGCAGGTCGAGGTACGCATTGCCGAGGATGGTGAAGTGCAGGTGCGCAGCGGGGCGACTATGCTCGGCTATTTCAAGGAGCCGGTGAAGACCGCCCAAGCCATCACCGCGGACGGTTTCTTACGCACCGGCGACAAGGGTGAGCAGGACGCCGATGGTAATTTGCGCATTACTGTGGCAGGAATGAGTCGGTGTATTTTCAGCGCTCAACCCACGAGCGCTTCATGACAAGGATTGAATATGAGTCTGTGGTACGCAACGCCGGATCTGGAACAACTTAATGCCAACAGCAGGAACACCATTCTCGAATTGCTCGACATTCGGTTCGAGTCGTTCACCGAGGATTCGCTGACCGCGAGTATGGTGGTCGATCATCGCACCCATCAGCCCTATGGCCTTCTGCATGGCGGGGCGTCGGTGGTGCTGGCTGAGTCGGTGGGTTCTTCGGCCAGTTATCTGTGTATCGACACCAGCAAGTTTTTTTGCGTCGGAATCGAGGTCAATGCCAACCACTTGCGTGGCTTGCGCAGCGGTCGTGTCACGGCGGTGGCGCACCCGGTGCATATCGGGCGTACCACTCATGTGTGGGACATTCGCCTGACCAGCGAGGAGGGCAAGGCCAGTTGTATTTCCCGGCTGACGGTGGCGATTGTGCCGTTGGGGCAGGAACCGCCGGCTCGGTGATTTGCATTGGGGTGGGGGTTGGTTTTGTGTACATATCCGGTGCTGCGGTAACGGCTGATTATGGTTGCGCCCTTACGGCGCCTCACTTTTGAGTAGCCGGAATGCCGGCCCAGTCAAAAGTAAGCAAAACGCTCTTGCCCCACCACTCGGTCCCTCGCTGGTGCTCGGCATACCCGGAATCCGACATTGAGGCGTGGGGCCGCCGCGAAGGGCCATCCTTGGCCCAGCGCGGCTAAACCGGCATCCTTGCCGGTTTGCCCCACACCTCAACATCGAATTCCGGCCAGCGTGGTTTGACGGGGCGCTTAAGATCAAAAACCAAATCAAAAGCGCGCGAGGCGGCCTGATAGCCGACCTGCCTTTGGTTGTGCCTGCCGCGCACTCGCCCCAACGCAAGAGCGCCGAACCTGTAGGAGCTGCCGAAGGCTGCGAACATCGGTTCGCCAGACACACCGCATTCGTCGGCGTCGTAACCTCCGACAACTCCTACAGGGCTGTAAACCTGTAGGAGCGCGCTTGCCCGCGATGAACGATAACGTGGTGTGCCTGGCAGACCTCATCGCTCAACTCCCGGGCAAGTCAGGATGCCGGCCACTTGCTCCAACCGGTCGGGTGATCATCCGTGGGAGCGAGCTTGCTCGCGAAGAGGCACGAGTTCCTGCAGTGCGTACTGACAAATGACCAGAGTGTCATGCTCGATGGCACTTACAGTCATTGCCGGTTAGCCAGCCCGTGCGCACAATCGCCACTGGTTTGCTCAATGGATGTTCGGCATGTCGCAACAGGTGTTCTTCGCTCACGCCAACGGGTTTCCGTCGGCCACTTACGGCAAGCTGTTCACGGCCCTTGGGCCGGATTTTGTCGTGAGTCATCTGGAGCAGCATGCCCATGACCCGCGCTTCCCGGTGGATGACAACTGGCTCAACCTGGTGGACGAGTTGATTCACCACCTGCGCGAGCAGGAAGGCCCGGTGTGGGGCGTAGGGCATTCATTGGGTGGTGTGCTGCATTTTCACGCCGCGTTGCGCTGCCCTGAGTTGTATCGCGGGGTGGTGATGCTGGATTCTCCTGTCTTGACCCTGGCCGATCAGTGGATGATCCGCGCCGCCAAGCGCTTTGGCTTCATCGACCGGATCACTCCGGCGGGCCGCACCCTCGGGCGTCGTGAAGCCTTTGCCGATCTGGACTCCGCGCGGCTGTATTTTGCCGGCAAGACCTTATTTCGCCGTTTTGACCCTGAATGCTTCGACGCCTACCTGCAGCACGGCCTGCAAGCCGACGGCGAACAGTTGCGTCTGCGTTTTGATCCGGCAACCGAGATCAGGATTTATCGCAGCGTGCCCCATACCAGCCCCGGCCGCTCTGGCCAGCTCAAGGTACCGCTGGCGGTGGTACGTGGCGAGCAAAGCCGGGTGGTGATGCCGCACCATGCGCGCTCGGTGCGGCGCATGCCGCTGGGTGAGTACCTGTCGGTGCCCGGTGGACACATGTTCCCCCTCGAACAGCCCGATGAGACTGCCTTGCTGCTGAAAGCCCTGATTGGCCGCTGGTCCGAGGGTGTTCGGTCATGACGCCTGCTGTGGAAGAAGTCCGCCTGAGCCTGCCGCATATCGAGCTGGCGGCGCATCTGTTCGGCCCTGAAGACGGCCAGCCAGTGATCGCGCTGCACGGTTGGCTCGACAACGCCAACAGCTTCGCCCGGCTGGCACCGAAGCTGGAGGGCTTGCGCATTGTCGCGCTGGATCTGGCCGGGCATGGGCATTCCAATCATCGTCCGACCGGCGCGGGGTATGCCTTGCCCGATTACGTCCACGATGTGCTGCAAGTGACCGAGCAACTAGGCTGGCAGCGCTTTTCGCTGCTGGGGCATTCGCTCGGGGCGATCATTCCGTATTCCTGGCCGGGGCGCTGCCTGAGCGGGTGCAGCGGCTGGCGCTGATCGACGGGCTTATTCCGCCCACCGGGCAGGCCGACAATGCGCCGGAGCAACTGGGCAAGGCATTGCAGGCGCAGCTGCGGCTGGGCAATAAGCGCAAACCGGTCTACGCCGATCAGGAACAGGCGGTTGAAGCCCGGATGAAGGGCGCGGTGGCGGTCACCCGTGAAGCGGCCCAATTGCTGGCGCAACGCGGGCTGATGCCGGTGCCGGGTGGTTACACCTGGCGCAGCGACAGCCGCCTGACATTGCCCTCGGCCATCCGCATCACTTCGGCTCAGGCGATGGCGTTCGTCGCGGCAATTGGTTGTCCGACACATTTGGTAGTAGCTTCCCAAGGCTTGCTTGCGCAAAACCAGACACTGCTGTCGAGCCTGCCTTTTGCCGTTACAAGCCTGTCAGGTAGCCATCATCTGCATCTGGATGATGAAGCGGGGGCATGGGCTGTTGCAGACTGTTTCAATCGCTTCTTTGCCGCTCCTTGACTTGCGGCAGGCAACTGTCGAGGCTGGGCGGGTTGAAACAGGAATCAATCATGACGGACCTAACCCCGGTAGCACCTGGTCGGCAACTTGCCGATCTTGTTCAAATGCCCGCCTTGCATGCCCAAGCCCCTCATTCTGAAGAATGCGCCGCCATCAGCACGCCGCGCCGCATCACTCTCGCGCTCGCAGCCACACTCTGCGCGTCACTGCTCAGCACAGCGGTGATGGCCGCCGATGTGCCTGGCAGCAGCGATCTGCCCATCGTCCCCAGGCTGACCGACGCCGAGATCGTCGATTATCGTCCGGCCTCCGAGCTTGAGCGGATCTACCCCATGGGTTCGATTCGTAAAATCAGCGGCCAGCTGCGCTTTGACGGGCAGGTCAGCGCTCGCGGCAATGTCACAGGCGTGACCTATCAACTGCCCAGTGAACGCACTTCCGCCGAGGCTTTTACTGCGGCTCGGGAAGCGTTGCAGGCACAGGGCGCCGAGTTGCTGTTCTGGTGCCAGGCACGGGATTGTGGTGAAAGCAGCCTGTGGGCCAACGAAGTGTTCGGCAATGCCAAGCTGTATGGCGCTGACGAGCAACAGGCCTACCTGCTGTTGCGCCTGGCGGAACCGAAAAGTGACACGCTGGTGGCCTTGTACGGCATCACTCGTGGCAATCGTCGGGCCTATCTGCATGTCGAGCAATTTGATGCCGCAGCACCTCTGGGCGAGTTGATGCCGACATCCGCCACGTTGCTGCGCCAATTGAAAAGCACCGGCAAGCTGGCCTTGCCCCGGTTGAACGGTGCGCCTGCGCCGGAGTGGGTGACCTTGCTCTCACGTGGCCTGAATCTCGATAGCAGCCTGCGCGCCACGGTCTCAGGGCCCGACCGCGAAGCCTGGCGTGAGGCGCTGGTGGCCAAGGGTGTGCGAGCAGCGCGCCTGGAGGCGGGCGGGGCAGATAATGCGGGCTTGCTGATCGAGGTCATTCGCTGATTCGCGATACCTGATCCGCATCTGAATCACGGCGAACACGACGTTAACCCCGTTCGCCGTTATGCTTCGCTTCTGAGCCCGACTTCCTGGGCTGCTTTCTTACTGGATAAACCATGTTCAATAACGATCGCCTGTTGGTGCAGATTCTGCTCCTGGCGCTACTCGGTGCTTGTGTCTGGGTGATGGCGCCGTTCTGGTCGGCGTTGTTCTGGGGGGCGGTGCTGGCGTTTGCCAGCTGGCCGCTGATGCGCTTGCTGACCCGCTGGTTCAAAGGCAACGAAACTCTGGCGGCGCTGGTGCTGACCCTGGGCTGGATGCTGCTGGTCGCCGCGCCGCTGGTGTGGCTGGGCTTCAACCTTGCCGATCATGTGCGCGATGTGACGCTGTTCATAAAGGACGTGCAAGTCGATGGCTTGCCTGATCCGCCCACCTGGCTGGCGAGCATCCCCTTTGTCGGCGAGCGGCTGGTGGGTTTCTGGACTAGCATTGACCAACAGGGCGCAGCAATGATGACCACCATCAAGCCTTACCTTGGCCAGGTGGGTAATTTTCTGTTGGCGCGCAGCGCGCAGATCGGCGGCGGGATTCTCGAACTGACCCTGAGTCTGGTGTTTGCGTTCTTTTTCTACCGCGACGGTCCGCGACTGGCGGCCTTCGTGCTCAGCCTGCTGGAGCGTCTGATCGGCGAAAAGGCCCAGTATTATCTGGACCTGGTGGCGGGCACGGTGCAGCGAGTGGTCAACGGTGTGATTGGTACGGCGGCGGCTCAGGCGGTGCTGGCCCTGATCGGTTTCCTGATTGCCGGTGTGCCGGGCGCGCTGGTGCTGGGGATCCTGACGTTCATGTTCAGCCTGATTCCCATGGGCCCGCCGCTGATCTGGATCCCGGCCACGGCCTGGCTGGCGTGGAACGGCGATTACGGCATGGCGATCTTCCTCGGCATCTGGGGTACGTTCGTCGTCAGTGGTGTCGATAACGTGCTCAAACCGTACCTGATCAGCCGTGGCGGTAATTTACCGTTGGTGATCGTGTTGCTGGGTGTCTTCGGCGGCCTGCTGGCGTTCGGCTTCATTGGCCTGTTCATCGGCCCGACGCTGCTGGCGGTGGCGTACAGCCTGCTGACCGACTGGGTGCGCAGCGAACGCTCCACGCGCAACTGACCGCTGAGGCTTTCAAGCGACCGGGAGCGAAGTCTCTGCCACTTCGCCCGGGCGCTGTTGCGCAGCCAGGGTTTCCGGCATCTTCAGCAATAACAGCAATGCTGCGGTCGCAACCCCGGCCAGAGTGAGGAATGCCGCGTTATAACCGGCGCTGTGCACCACCAGCCCGGCCAGGCTGTTACTCAAGGCCGCGCCGAGACCAAAGATCGTCGAGATAACCCCCAGGCTGACGTTGAAGCGCCCGGTGCCCTGGGTGAGATCCTTGACCACCAGTGGAAACAACGCCCCGAACAGCCCGGCGCCGATGCCATCGAGCAACTGCACGCCCACCAGCCAGTACGGGTTGTCCGACAGCACGTACAGCACGCCACGGATGGGCAGGATCAGAAAACCCGCCAACAGCAACGGCTTGCGCCCCCACACATCGGCCTTTGCGCCCACCAGCAGCGCAACGGGCACCATCACCAGTTGAGCGGCGACAATACAGGCTGAGGTCAGCGGTGTAGCCAATTGCAGATTGACCTGCGCCAGCTTCTGGCTGACCAGAGGCAGCATCGCAGCGTTGGCCAGATGGAAGAGGGCGCAACACGCAGCAAACAACAGCAGCGTCTTGTTGCCCATCAACACTTTGAGGCCTGAAGGCGAGTCGACGTGGTGTGCCAGACCTGCATCCAGCCCGCGGGCGACGTCATGATCAATCGCTGCTGCCGAGACGCAACTGACGGCAACCACGCTGGCCAGCGCCATTACCGCCATCAGGTAGAACACCGCGATCGGACCAAACAGGTAGGCGAAACCGCCTGCCAGCATCGCCGCGCAGGCATTCCCGGCATGGTTGAAGGTCTCGTTGCGGCCGGTACGTCGTGTGAACGCCTTCGGGCCAGTGATCCCCAGGGAGATGGCCGCAATGGCTGGAGCAAAGACTGAAGCGGCGACGCCACTGACCGCTTGACTGATGGCAATCAGGCTCAATGACGAGGTGAACGGCAGCAGCAGACAGCTGGCGGTGACCAGCAGCGCCGCCAGTGCAATCACCGCCCGCTTGTAATGCGTGCGGTCGATCAGCGCCCCGGCGGGCCCCTGGGTCAACAAGCCGGCCAGCGCTGCGACTGTCATCACGATCCCGATGCTGGCCGGATCCCAGTGATGCACCGCCAGCAGGTAAATCGCCAGATACGGCCCAAGTCCGTCTCGCACATCCGCGAGGAAGAAATTCAGCCCGTCGAGTGAACGGTTGTTTCGGCGTTGAGTATGAACGTCCAAGTTGGATTCTCGATTCAGGCTGCAGGGAACATCGGAGACATAGCCGCAGGATTTGAGCGCAGGCCAGGCAAAAGGTTTGATCACGGGTTGGAGTCGCACATTGCGAGGCTTCTGCGCGGTCTATTACGGCTTTTGCGGCGGTCGTTGCTGGCTGTTGTGAAGAAGATTGGGGTGAGTGTGAATTCGTTGGAATTCATCGCTTCCCCCGGCTGTCCAACCGACGGTGAGCAACAATCCGCCAGGTAACGGAGTGACAATGAGTCGGGCAGTCCTTGAAAACGAAACCAATCGACGACAGTTGCAGGAGATCATCGCCGGTCTGTCCGATGGGGTGATGTTGATCGAACTGGATCAAACCATTTTGTGGGCCAACGAAGCGGCACTGACCATGCACGGGGTCAAGACCGTCCGGCAACTGGGGCGCAATGCCCGGGAATATGCCTCACGGTTCAACCTGCGTTATCGCAACAATCACATCCTGCCTCCTGAGAACTACCCCATCAGCCGAGTGGCGGCGGGGGAATCATTCAGTGATCTGGTGGTGGAAGTCCGGCCTGCCAAGGATGAAGACCAGTGCTGGGTTCACCGCGTGCGCAGCCTGATCCTCGACAACAGTGCCGGTGAGCCGCAGTTGTTGGTGCTGATCATGAGTGATGCCACAGAGTGGGCCAGCGCCCAGCAGCGTTTCGAGCGCACCTTTGCCGCCAATCCGGCTCCGGCAGTCATCTGTCGCCTGAGTGACCTGCGCTACATAAAGGTTAACCAGGGCTTTCTGGAAATGACCGGCTACAGCCGCGAGCAGGTCATCGGCCGGTCCGTGTACGAAGTCGACGTGCTTGAAAATGCCGAGCGCAAGGAACTGGCCATCGAGCGCCTCAACGATGGCGGAACCATCCCCCAGATGCAGGCGGAACTCAGGCTGCCCGATGGCGGCAATAAGCTGGTCATAGTCGCGGGCCAGCCACTGGGTGTCGACGAAGAAGACTGCATGTTGTTTTCCTTCATGGACATGGAGCCCCGACGCAAGGTTGAAGCGGCGTTGCGCCAGAGCGAAGAGCGCTTTGCCAAGGCCTTCCGTCTGACCCCCGTGCCCACTCTGGTGTGCAATGCCGAATCCCGGCATGTGGTCGAGGTCAACGACGCGTTCGTCAACGCCACTGGCTATACCGCTCAAGAGCTGACAGGTCGCTCTGTCGATGAGGTCGGCTTTATTGACGGTCCCCAGAATTGCGCGAAGCTGTTCGAGCGGCTGAAAAAGACCGGCAATCTGGAAGCCATGGAAATCAAGGTGCGCAAGCGTGGCGACGAGGTGATCGACTGTGCGGTGTCCGCCGATACCGTCAGTATTCAAGACGTTTCCTGCTATTTGCTGGTGCTGATGGACATTTCCGAGCGCAAGCGGTCGGAAATTGAGCTGGTCGATGCCATAGAGGAAGTCATGCAGGATGCGTCGTGGTTTACCCGCAGCCTGATCGAAAAGCTGACCAATGTTAAAAAGGTCAGGACCGAACAGCCGCCGAGCAGCTCGCTGATTGATCTGACGGCCAGGGAGAAGGATGTGCTCGGGCTGATCTGTGAAGGCTTGGCGGACAAGGAAATTGCCGCGCGTCTGAAGCTGGCGCCCAATACAGTACGCAACCACGTGGCGACCATGTATTCCAAACTGGGCCTGCATAGCCGGGCTGAAGCGATTGTCTGGGCGCGGGAGCGGGCACTGTTCGCGGCCGATAATCGTTCCAGGCCCTGATTGAAATAGTGCAAATGCACTGGTTGAACCGGTGCAAATTGATCTGTCACGTCTACCCTTGGTTTAACTAACCTGACGGCCCAATTTTCGGACCCCTTCAAAGGGTTCTAAGGCGACGTCGTGCAAACCTTGAATACGATAGATCGAAAAGGCAGGTGCTTGTGAGCTGGCTGGTGCAAGTCCGCCAGATGGTGGAAAACAGCTTCCTGCCGCTGGCCTGTGAATGTGTTATCTGTGCTGACGGTTCGTTGACTGTCCGTATTTTTGATGGCGCGACAGGTCGGGTTGATTTGATGGTCACCGGCGTTGCGGTTTCCAAAATCAAGACCCTGGAGGATGTCGCTGTGCTCATTGAAGAGTTACGGGACGAACTTGCCACTGTCGGCGTTGATCATCCCGAGCTGCAGCCTTCGTCACAGGCTTGAACGAAAGGGGATGGGTTCGCGGTAGGGCTGTTGGTTGCTATCGTCCAGCCCGACCATCTCTTCATGCACCGCTGGCTGCACCAGAAACAGCGGAACTTCGGGCACACCGGCGAGGTTTTTGCGCGCCTCTTCAATCGACGCTACGTGCAGCGTCTCGCCCTTGGCATTCACCACGCGCTGCGACTTTCCCGCCACCAGCACGTGCATGACGAACGATCCACCTTCCATGGCAACCAGGTCGATTTCTTCGATATCGCCTGCTTTCACATGACTGGCTAATTTACTCAAATCCATGACGGCACCTTTCGACTCTAGGGGCAGGCGACGGCCTGCCTGTCAGGATTCGAGACGAGTGGGGTGGCGGGAGTTCAATGTTGTGGAGGGTGGGGCGATTGGGTGACTGCAGATGCGCTGATGACTCTCTGGGCGCAATTGCTGTGGGAGCGAGCTCGATATTGACGCGGCGAAGTGGGACCGGCTTTAGCCGCGAAGGGGCCAGTACACCAGCCCGATATTTATCGCCTGAAATGCCGCCTTCCCGGCTAAAGCCGGTCCCACTTCGTCCACAGGGAGCATGCCGAATGCTGCTTTAAACCCCACGCCGCTCATACGCCATTCGCAGGCGTTCGCGAATGTTGTTTAAATGGCGGCGCATGGCCGCTTTGGCGCCGTCTGCGTCGCGATTGGCGATGGTTGCGTAAATGTCATGGTGTTCCTGGCGCAGCCGGATGCTGTAGTCCTCAACGGCGGTGTGGGCCAGCGCTGCTGAATTCAGGCGCGTACGGGGGATCAACGTCAGTCCAAGGTGTTCGGTGATATCGGCGAAGTAGCGGTTGTCAGTCGCCAGGGCGATTTGCTGGTGAAACTCATAGTCAGCGGCCGCGGCTTCATCACGGCTGGCTGCCGGATCATCAAGCACGGACAGCGCCTGTTGCATGCGCGCCAATTGGTCTTCAGTGCGCCGCGTCGCAGCAAGCCCGGCGGAGTCTACTTCGATACCTATGCGTAGCTCGATCACGGCCAATACGTCGCTCAAGGTGCGGTCTGCCTGAGGGTCGACGTGATCGGCGCTTTGCCTGATGACGAAGGTGCCGATGCCATGGCGGGTTTCCACCAGGCCGTGGGATTGCAGATGGGAAATGGCTTCTCGGACCACCGTGCGGCTGACGCCGTGTTCCTGGGTGATGAGCTTTTCCGCAGGCAGCTTGTCACCGACCTTGAGTTGGCCATCGGCAATCATGTTGCTCAGGATATTAGCCAGCGCCAGGGTCAGATTACGCGGGCGCCGGACGGACGATTCGGGTGCAGCGTTCAAAACAGGGGTGGGATTCATGGCTTTCCACCTGATCAACAAAGACGCGCTCTGCAGCGACAGCCATCATGTGTTCCAGGCCAGACTCCAACAAAAACGGCGCGGCTTTGGGGCCGCGCCGTTTTTTAGCTGAGCAGGCTCAGTTTCAAGCGATTGGCTGATCGTTCCACTCGCTGTTCACCAGGCGCTTGAGGCCCAGCGGGTTAGCGTTTTGCAGCGCTTCTGGCAACAGCGCATCCGGGTAGTTCTGGTAGCAGACCGGACGCAGGAAGCGGTCGATGGCCAAGGTGCCCACCGAAGTACCGCGTGCGTCGGAAGTTGCCGGGTATGGACCACCGTGGACCATCGCCTCGCAGACTTCAACACCGGTCGGGTAACCGTTGACCAGGATACGACCGACTTTTTCCTCCAGCACTGGCACCAGCCACTGGTATTTCTTCAGGTCGCTCTGTTCACCGATGAGGGTGGCAGTCAGCTGGCCGCGCAAGGCTTGCAGTGCGCTTTTCAGTTGGGCGTCGTCAGCGACTTCGATCACCAGAGTGGTCGGGCCGAAGACTTCTTCCTGCAACAGTGGATCGCCATTGAGCAGCAGGCTCACATCAGCCTTGAACAGCTGGGCCTGAGCCTGTTTGCCTTCTTGCGGCTTGCCGGCCAGATGGGTAACGCCAGCGTGCGACAGCAGATGTTCAACACCTTTGCTGTAGCTGCGCAGACCGCCAGCGTTGAGCATGGTCTGTGGCGCCTGGCCACCCATGTGTTCCTGAAGTTGCTCAAGGAACTTGCTGAAGGTCGGCGAGCTGATGCCGATCACGACGCCTGGGTTGGTGCAGAACTGGCCTGCGCCCATGACCACAGAGGCCGCCAGATCCTTGGCCACGGTGTCGCCGCGAGTGGCCAGCGCATCCGGCAGCAGAACCACCGGGTTGATGCTCGACATTTCGGCGAATACCGGGATTGGCTGAGGACGTTCGGCCGCCATCTTGCACAGCGCATCGCCACCGCTCAACGAGCCAGTGAAGCCAACTGCCTGGATGGCAGGGTGCTTGACCAGGCCTTCGCCAACGCCGCTGCCGAAGATCATGTTGAACACGCCTTTAGGCATGTTGGTTTTTTCGGCTGCGCGGATGATCGCGGTGCCGACCAGATCGGCGGTCGCCATGTGACCGCTGTGCGCCTTGAAGACAACCGGGCAACCGGCAGCCAGTGCAGCAGCGGTATCGCCACCTGCTGTGGAGAAGGCCAACGGGAAGTTGCTGGCCCCGAACACGGCAACCGGGCCTACGCCGATGCGGTATTGACGCAGATCTACGCGAGGCAGTGGCTTGCGATCCGGCAGGGCCAGATCAATACGCGCGCCTAGGTAGTCGCCGCGACGCAGCACTTTGGCGAACAGACGCATCTGGCCGCTGGTACGCCCACGCTCGCCCTGGATACGGGCGGTCGGCAGGGCGGTTTCCTGACAAACGATAGCGACGAAATCGTCACCGAGCTGGTCCAGCTCGTCAGCGATGGCATCAAGGAATTCGGCGCGACGGGCCGGGCTCAACTGGCGATATTCAACAAACGCACCTTTGGCGGCGAGGGCTGCTGCGTCGATTTCCGCGTCAGTCGCCTGATAGAAGCTGTAAGGCAGCGCTTCACCGGTAGTGGCGTCGAGACTTTTGTGTTGCGGCTCGCCAAGGGCGCTGCGTGCGCCTGCGATGAAGTTGTGGCCGAGAACATTAGGCATCTGTGTCTCCTGTTTTTATTTGCGGGTTTAATCAGGCTGTTGCCTGTCTTAGAGATCTGCCCACCGTTGGCTGACGGTGAAGTGAGTCGTTGATAACACAACATGACTCAAAAATGTTGACAGTCATCGTACAACTACCGCAAGAACTGCGCAACCTCGTGTGCAGCCACACAGGACTCCTGTATGAGCTGACGAGCACCGCGAGGCTGCGAAAGCGGTGTATCAGGCAGACCGCTTTCGCAGCCTCGCGGTGCTCGTCAGCTCATACAGCCCGAGCATCCAATTCAGATTGCACCTCGACACTGGCTGAACTGTCCGCCGCAGAGCGGGTCGATCACTGATGCGTGCCAATCCGGTCCCACAATTTTCTGTCTCGACAAGGAAACCAGCATGTCCAGAACCATTGCCGATCACCTCGCTCAGACCCTCGCCAGTGCAGGCGTTTCCCGGATATGGGGGGTTAGCGGCGACAGCCTCAATGGCCTTACCGACAGCCTGGAAAAACTCAAGACCATCCGCTGGATGCACACCCGCCACGAAGAAGTCGCCGCCTTTGCCGCGGGTGCCGAAGCGGCCGCCACCGGCAAGTTGGCGGTGTGTGCGGGCAGTTGCGGGCCGGGTAACCTGCATTTGATCAACGGGCTGTACGACTGCCATCGCAATCAGGTGCCGGTATTGGCGATTGCCGCGCACATTCCATCGTCGGAAATCGGCCTGGGCTATTTTCAGGAAACCCATCCCCAGGAACTGTTCAAGGAGTGCAGCCATTTCGTTGAGCTGGTCAGTAACCCCGAACAGTTTCCACGGGTGCTTGAGCGAGCCCTGCGCGCCGCCATTGGCCAGCGCGGTGTCGCAGTGATTGTATTGCCCGGCGACGTGGCCCTCAGCGATGCCCCGGATGCGCTGGCCAAATGGCTCGACACAGCGGCGCCCAGCGTGACCCCTCGCGAGCCGGACATCCAGCAACTGGCCGACATCCTCAATGAGTCCAAAGCGATCACGCTGCTGTGCGGCGCTGGCTGTGCAGGCGCCCATGACGAAATGGTCGAGTTGGCGGATCGGCTTGGCGCACCGGTGGTGCATGCCTTGCGCGGTAAACAGTACGTGGAATATGACAACCCCTTTGACGTGGGCATGACGGGCCTGATCGGTTTCAGCTCCGGCTACCACGCCATGTTGTCCTGCGACACCCTGGTGATTCTTGGCAGCAACTTCCCGTACCGCAACTTCTACCCCACGGACGCCAAAATCATCCAGATCGACATCGATCCAACTGCACTGGGGCGCCGCACGCCCATCGATCTGGGCCTGGTGGGCGGCGTCAAGGAAACCCTGACTGCGCTACTGCCCAAGCTGGATCGCCACGATGATCGACGCTTTCTCGACAAGGCACTCAAGCATTACGCCAAGGCCCGTGAAGGGCTGGACGATCTGGCAACCCCGTCGGCACCCGGAGAACCGATTCATCCGCAATACCTGACCCGTCTGATCGACGAACAGGCTGACGCCGATGCCATTTTCAGTGTCGACGTGGGCACGCCGACGATGTGGGCGGCGCGCTATCTGCACATGAACGGCAAGCGCAGCCTGCTGGGATCCTTCAATCACGGCTCCATGGCCAACGCCATGCCTCAGGCTCTGGGCGCAAAAGCGGCGCATCCGGATCGTCAGGTGATTTCCCTGTGTGGCGACGGCGGTCTGTCGATGTTGATGGGTGATCTACTCAGCGTCCGCCAATTGGACCTGCCGATCAAAATGGTGGTGTTCAATAACAGCTCGCTGGGCTTCGTCGATATGGAAATGAAAGCCGGCGGATATGTACCCCATGGTACCGATTTATACGAAACCAACTTTGCCGGTATTGCATTGGGCGCAGGTATTCTCGGTATTCGGGTTGAAAGTGCTGAAGAGTTACCGGCGGCACTACGCAAAGCCTTCGATCATCCCGGGCCGGTATTGCTGGATGTGGTCACTGCCAAACAGGAGTTGGGTATCCCGCCAAAAATCAAACTGGCCCAGGCCAAAGGCTTCAGCCTTTATATGATGCGCGCGGTATTGAGCGGGCGAGGGGATGAAGTGTTTGAATTGGTGAAGACGAATTTGCGCTAGCAGATTCATAAGCCGCCCGGTCTGCTCACCGGAGCTGCCGCAGGCTGCGAATGGCGGGGTGTCAGGCACATCCAGTTCGCAGCCTGCGGCAGCTCCTACAGTCAATGTTTGAATCCCGTAAATATATTTCCCCCACCCTCTATCCTTTTACACAAAGAGTCCGTAAAAACGCGGCAATGACCTCACTGTTTCAGTGAACAACTGTGCGCTGTAATAACTCTTTTGTATTGGAAGTATCCGTGATGATGAAAAGCCTGGGGTTCAGCAGGAAGATCCTGCTCGCCGCCGCTCTGGTGGTGGTTGTTGCATTTACCTGTTTTATTGTCGTGAACGATTATCGACAACGCCAGACTTTGAAATCCAATGTGTTTGCCGAACTGCAACAATTGGGCGGGCTGACCACGCAAAATATTCAAACCTGGCTGGAGGGTCGTACTCAATTATTGCAATCCATGGCGCAACGAATCGCGGCTGACGGCAAGGCGATCCCGGACCTGCAGCGCTTCATCGGTATCCCGGCGTACACCGATAACTTTCAGTTGAGTTATTTCGGCGGCACGGACGGCGTGATGTTCTCGGTGCCTGCTGGCAATCGCGCGGCCGACTATGACCCGCGTGCACGTGGCTGGTACAAAGCTGCGCAGAATGCACCGGGTACTATCGTGACTGAACCGTACATCGCTGCCTCGTCGGGCAAGCTGGTGGTTACGTTGGCAACACCAGTGAAATACCAGAATCAGTTTATCGGTGTGGCCGGTGCCGACATTTCCCTGGACAGCATCAGCAAGACCATCAACTCCCTGAACTTCGGCGGGCATGGTTATGCCTTCATCGTCAGCGGTGGCGGCAAGATTCTGGTTCACCCGGACAGCAAACTGGTGCTTAAAGACATCAGCGAAGCTTACCCGACCAACACTCCGAAAATTGTCGCGGGCGTCAGCGAGATCCAGTCCTCCGGCAAAGCGGAAATCATGTCCCTGACCCGTGTTGAGGGCGTGTCTTCGGCTGACTGGTACGTGGCGCTGGTGCTGGATCAGGACGCGGCCTACGCCATGCTGGGCGAATTCCGCACCTCGGCCATCACGGCCATGGTGATTTCTGTGGTCATCATCATCCTGCTGCTGGGCTTGTTGATCCGCGTGTTGATGCAGCCGCTGCATCAGATGGGCCGCGCCATGCGCGATATCGCGGATGGTGACGGCGACCTGACCAAACGTCTGGCGATCACCTCCCAGGACGAGTTCGGCGAGCTGGCCAAGTCGTTCAACCACTTCGTTGAGCGCATCCACGGTTCGATCCGTGAAGTGGCGTCCACGGCCGGGCAGTTGGGCGATGTGGCGATGCGTGTGGTCCGGGCTTCCAATTCTTCCATGACCAACTCCGACCAGCAGGCTAACCGCACCGAAAGCGTCGCCGCCGCGATCAACCAACTGGGCGCCGCCGCTCAGGAAATCGCCCAGAATGCTGCGCGCACCTCTCAGCAATCGGCCGATGCCAGCCAACTGGCCGGTGACGGGCAGAAAGTGGTGCAGCAGACCATCGATGCCCTGAACGAGCTGTCGGCGAAGATCAGCGAGTCCTGCGCCAACATCGAGAACCTCAACGGCAAGACCGTCAACATCGGTCAGATTCTTGAAGTGATCACCAGCATTTCCCAGCAAACCAACCTGCTGGCCCTCAACGCGGCAATCGAAGCGGCACGTGCAGGGGAGGCGGGTCGTGGTTTCGCGGTGGTGGCTGATGAGGTCCGCAACCTGGCGCACCGCACTCAGGATTCGGCGCAGCAAGTGCAGAAGATGATTGAAGAGCTACAAGTGGGCGCGCGGGAAGCGGTGGTGACCATGACCGAGAGCCAGCGCCAGAGCGAAAGCAGCGTTACGGTGGCCAACCAGGCTGGCGAGCGGTTGAGCAGCGTGACCCGACGCATTGATGAAATCAACGGCATGAACCAGTCGGTTGCCGCCGCGACCGAGGAGCAGACCGCCGTGGTGGAATCGCTTAACGTCGACATCACCCAGATCAACACCCTCAACCAGCAGGGCGTCGACAACCTAAAGCTGACGCTGGATGCCTGCGGTTACCTGGAAGAACAGGCTGCGCGGTTGCAGCATCTGGTGGGGACGTTTCGGATCTGATGTTTCAGGGTTGGTTTGTGTACATATCCGTTGCTTCGGTAGCGGCCTCTTAGGGTTGCGCCCTTACGGCGCCTCACTTTTGAACAGCGCAAAAGTAAGCAAAACGCTCTTGCCCCACCACTCGGCACCTCGCCTAGGCTCGGTGTACCCGACCGCAGACCTTGAACCGTGGGCCGCCGCGAAGGGCCATCCCTGGCCC
>NZ_UUOC01000046.1 GCF_900590755.1 Pseudomonas viridiflava
GGCTTTTCCGGGCGCGATTTGTTTTTTTTCTGTGGTGGGTTGTTTTTGTTTTGGAAATGCTCGCAGGAGATCTATCACGGGCTGGAAGGCGAGGAAGAGGGTGTTACGCCCAGGGGCGGTAAGGGGCAGTTCTTCTACACCATCATTCAGATCGCCATTCTCGACATCGTGTTCTCACTGGATTCGGTCATCACCGCCGTGGGCATGGTTTCCGATATTCCGGTCATGATCGCGGCCATCGTGACGGCGGTCCTGGTGATGATGCTGTGCTCGGGCGCCATCAGCGACTTCATCAATCGGCATCCGTCATTGAAGATGCTCGCCCTGTCGTTTCTGATTCTGGTCGGCACCGTCCTGATCGCGGA
>NZ_UUOC01000006.1 GCF_900590755.1 Pseudomonas viridiflava
GGCAAGCACCGCTCCCACAGGAAGAATGAAGTGCCCCGTTGGAGCGAGGCTTGCCCACGAAGAAAGCGACGCGTTGTAACAGACAAAACGCGTTATGGCCTTCGCGGGCAAGCCTCGCTCCAACAGAAGATTGAGTACGGGGGTTGATTTCGGTGTCATCGTTCACACCCTGTATCCATTCCTT
>NZ_UUOC01000042.1 GCF_900590755.1 Pseudomonas viridiflava
CCTCACTTTTGATAGAGCGCAAAAGTAAGCAAAACGCTCTTGCCCCACCACTCGGTCCCTCGCCTAGGCTCGGCATGCCCGTAATCCGACATTGATTCGGCGGCCGCCGCGAAGGGCCATCCCTGGCCCAGCGCGGCTAAACCGGCGTCCTGCCGGTTTGCCCGCCGAATCAATATCGAATTCCGGCCAGCGTGGTTTAACGGGGCGCCTAAGATCAAAAGCTCACGAGGCGGCCTGACAGCCGACCTGTTTCTCGCGTGATCTTGCCGCGCTATCTTCATCGTTTGTGCCATTCCTTTCGCGAATGAATTCGCTCCCACGGAATCAACGGGTGCGCAATTCTCTGTAGGAGCTGCCGAAGGCTGCGAAACGGTAGCCGCCTTCGCAGCCTTCGGCAGCTCCTACAGTAAATTCAAGCCGCGCGAACCATCGCAGCTTTTGATCTTGATCTGCTTTTGATCTGGCTTTTGATCTTAAGCGCCCCGTCAAACCACGCTGGCCGGAATTCGATATTGATTCGGCGGCGCAAACCGGCATCCATGCCGGGCTCCCCACTATGCAATACCTGCGTTCGCCTCCCACAAGCCGCGATTTGTGGTGTCTGCACTATTGCGTTCGGTCACTCGTCAGAGCCTGCTGAAGTCAGCTGAATTGGGTTAGCATTCACCATCGTCATCGCGAGCAAGCTCACTCCTACAGTTGACCGCAATCCCCTGTAGGAGCGCGCTTGCCCGCGATGACGTCAGAACATTCACTGCAGAATTTGATCGAAACACACTCAATGGCACGCCATGCCGCAATCCTGAGAACACCGCGAAACGAGCGTCGGGAGGCTGAGTGGAGGTGCCGTGGTGTGGGTCGCTCGGCATGGATGCCGAGCGAGCGCCGCTGGGCCAGGGATGGCCCTTCGGCGCGTGCCCACACCACGGTGCCGGAGCGAAGGAACCCCTGGGAACCAGGGGCCGTACGTCAGCGAAAAATGGTTTCCCCCCTTTGCCGAAACAAAGGGGGTCGACCGTCAGGGCGAAACCGGACTAAGCAGCGCCAAAATGCTGTTGTCGTGACTCGATTCAAGGCGTGGCGCTTTGATCGTCGGCGCTGCATACATGCACGAGCAATGCGAAGCCGCGATAACGATCTGTCTGACACACTGCCATCGCGGCCTCGCGTTGCTCGTGCGCTCCTACAGAAAAAGGTGTTTGCCGCGCTTTGTGGACACAGCCAACATCAACCCGCTAAGGTCGCCGCCTTCAATAGGGGGCATTCATGGGCTATCTACTTTTCGTCACGCTGATTCAGGCGTTTTCCTTCAGCCTGATCGGCGTGTTTCTGGCCGGGCATGTCGACAGCTACTTCGCGGTACTGATCCGCGTGGTCCTGGCCGGACTGGTATTCATCCCGCTGACCCAGTGGCGTCGGGTCGAGCCGGGCTTCATGCGTGGCATGCTCGTGATCGGTGCGCTGCAGTTCGGCATCACCTATGTCTGCCTGTACCTGAGCTTCCGGGTGCTGACCGTGCCCGAAGTGCTGCTCTTCACCATCCTCACACCGCTGCACGTCACACTGATCGAAGACGCCCTCAACCGCCGCTTCAACCCGTGGGCACTGCTGGCCGCACTGGTCGCGGTCATGGGCGCTGGCGTGATCCGCTGGGACGGCATTGACGGCAACTTCCTCGGCGGCTTCCTGCTGCTGCAAGTGGCGAACTTCACCTACGCCGCCGGACAGGTGCTGTACAAACATCTGGTGGCCCGCTACCCCAGCGACTTGCCCCACTACCGGCGTTTCGGCTACTTCTACCTCGGCGCACTGATCATCGCCTTGCCCGCGTTCCTGATGTTCGGCAACGCCCAGCGCCTGCCGGATGCCGCCGATCAATGGGCGGTTCTGCTCTTCCTCGGCCTGTGCTCTACCGCATTGGGCATGTACTGGTGGAATAAAGGCGCATGCATGGTCAGCGGCGGCACACTGGCAGTGTTCAACGTGTTGCATGTGCCAGTGGGCTTGCTGATCAACTTGCTGATCTGGAACCAGGACGAACCGCTGGGACGTCTGGCATTTGGTGGGGTGCTGATCCTGGTGTCGTTGTGGATCAGTCGATTGGGATCGAGAAAGGCACAGTTGGTTTAGATATCTGTAGGCGCTGGCTTGTAGGGGCTACCGCCGGCTGCGAAAGCGTTTTTCCTGACACGCCGTTTTCGCAGTCTTCGGCAGCTCCTACAGGGACAATCATTTGCCCGCCAACCCCACCCGCATATCCGCGCCACTCGGTTGTTGATACAGGCTCAAGCCAAACTCCGGCAGCACTGCCAGCAGGTAATCGAAGATATCGCCCTGAATGCGCTCGTATTCAGCCCACACGGTGGTGCGGGTGAAGCAGTAGATTTCCAGCGGGACGCCTTGGGCGGTGGTTTCCTGTTGGCGGACCATGCAGGTCATGTCGGGATGGATGTCGGGGTGGCTTTTCAGGTAGGCCAGGGCATAGGCGCGGAAGGTGCCGATGTTGGTCATGCGGCGGCGATTGGCGGACAGGGCGGCGACATTGCCCTGAGCCTCGTTCCAGGCCTGCAGCTCGGCCTGTTTGCGGCCGATGTAATCGGTCAGCAGATGCACCTGGCTGAGTTGCAGTTCTTCATCGTCGCGCACGAAACGGATGCCGCTGGCGTCGATGAACAGGCTGCGTTTGATGCGCCGCCCGCCGGATTGCTGCATGCCGCGCCAGTTCTTGAACGACTCGGACATCAGGCGCCAGGTGGGGATGGACACAATAGTCTTGTCGAAATTCTGCACCTTGACCGTGTGGAGAGTGATGTCCACCACATCGCCATCCGCGCCGACCTGAGGCATTTCGATCCAGTCGCCGACCCGCAGCATGTCGTTGCTGGTCAGTTGCACGCTGGCGACGAACGACAACAGCGTGTCCTTGTAGACCAACAGAATCACCGCCGACATCGCACCCAGACCGGAAAGCAGCAGCAATGGCGAGCGGTCGATCAGGGTGGCGACGATGATGATCGCGGCAAAGATATACAGAATCATCTTCGCCAGTTGCACGTAGCCTTTGATCGAGCGGGTGCGGGCGTGGGTGGTGCGGGCGTAGATGTCCAGCAGGGCGTTGAGCAGCGCGCCCAGCGCCAGGGTCAGGAACGTGATGGTGAAGGCCAGGGCGATGTTGCCGATGATGTTCTTGGCCGTGTCACTCAGCGCCGGGACCAGATTCAACCCGAACTGGATGACCAGCGACGGCACGATCTGCGCCAGACGATTGAAGACCTTGTTATGCAGCAGGTCATTAAGCCAGTGCAGCGTCGGTTGTCGGCCGAGCATTTTCATTGCGTAAAGAATTAGAAAGCGGGCGAGTCTGCCCGAAACCAGCGCAACCACCACTAAAAGCACGAGGCCAAGGCTGGCGTGCAGCACGGGGTGTTGATCAAGCACTGTCCAGAGTTCCTGAACGCGCCGCCATAACGATTGAATATCCATGGGTATGAGTAAAATCCTGTTGAAAAAAAGCGCGCCAATTAGAGCATTCATGGCATCTCCAAAGGGAGCTGCTGGAAAATTGCGTAACAAAATCGGCCGTTGGTAGTAAAGAAACTCGGTTATGGCGCCCGAAACCGTTACGCTATGCGCCGTATTTTTGTTTTTCGTCGAGGTAACACCCGTGTTTTCCGAATTCGCCCTGCACGAACGCCTGCTTAAAGCTGTGGCCGAGCTTAAATTTGTCGAGCCTACGCCTGTGCAAGCAGCGGCCATTCCTCTGGCCCTGGAAGGGCGTGACCTGCGGGTGACGGCGCAAACCGGTAGCGGCAAGACTGCGGCATTTGTATTACCGATCCTCAATCGCCTCATGGGCCCGGCCAAGGTTCGCGTCGACATTCGCGCCGTGATCCTGCTGCCGACCCGTGAACTGGCGCAGCAGACGCTGAAGGAAGTGGAGCGTTTCTCGCAATTCACTTTCATCAAGTCCGGTCTGATCACCGGCGGTGAAGACTTCAAGGTCCAGGCCGCCATGTTGCGCAAGGTGCCGGACATTCTGATCGGTACGCCGGGCCGTTTGCTGGAGCAGTTGAACGCCGGCAACCTGGACCTGAAGAACGTTGAAGTGCTGGTCCTCGACGAAGCCGACCGCATGCTGGACATGGGCTTCTCTGAAGACGTCGAGCGTCTGGCCAACGAGTGCTCCAATCGCCAGCAAACCCTGCTGTTCTCGGCCACCACCGGTGGTGCTGGCCTGCGCGAGATGATCGCCAAGGTGCTCAACGATCCGCAGCACTTGCAGGTCAACAGCGTCAGCGAACTGGCTTCGGGTACGCGTCAGCAGATCATTACCGCTGACCACAACAGCCACAAAGAACAGATCGTGCACTGGCTGCTGGCCAACGAGACGTATCAGAAAGCGATCATCTTCACCAATACCAAGGCGCTGGCCGACCGTCTGTACGGCCGTCTGGTGGCGCTGGACTACAAAGCCTTCGTGCTGCACGGCGACAAGGACCAGAAAGACCGCAAGGCGGCCATTGACCGTCTGAAGCAGGGCGGCACCAAGATCCTCGTGGCCACTGACGTTGCGGCCCGTGGTCTGGACGTTGAGGGCCTGGATCTGGTGATCAACTTCGACATGCCGCGCAGCGGCGACGACTACGTGCACCGCATCGGCCGGACCGGTCGTGCGGGCGGCGAAGGCCTGGCGATCTCGCTGATCTGCCACGGCGACTGGAACCTGATGTCCAGCGTCGAGCGTTACCTGAAGCAGAGCTTCGAGCGCCGCACCATCAAGGAAGTCAAAGGCAGCTACGGCGGACCGAAGAAGGTCAAGGCTTCAGGCAAAGCCGTTGGCGTGAAGAAGAAAAAAACCGACGCCAAAGGCGACAAGAAGAAAACCGGCGCCAAGGCCCCGACCAAACGCAAAATCACCAACCGCCCGAAGACCGACGCCCTGTCGCTGGTCAGCAAAGACGGCATGGCCCCGCTGAAAAAGCGCAAGACCGAAACGCCTGCGGCTGAGTAAGCCCCGCTCGCATACACCTGTGGGACCGGCTTCAGCCGGGAAGAGGCCACAGCATTCTCTGCATATGTCGTGTCAGGAATGCAGCCTTCCCGGCTAAAGCCGGTCCCACAGGGCTAGGATTTATTCCACCTTCTTCTCCGCCGTCCCCAATTCCTTGATCCGCTGATCAATCAGCTGGCACTTATCCGGCAGTTCTGCCGCCTCGGTTTTCAGATCCATTTTCTGCAATTCGTCGTTGATCTCTTTGGCCTTGGCCGGATTCTGTTCGGTCAGCTTCTGGACTTCCCTGGCCAGTTGCTCGCGCTTGGCCGTCGCTTCTTCTGGGGTGCACGTCGCCCATGCGGGCAGGGCGGTCAGCAAAGTCGCTGCTGCGGCGATACTCAGGAGGATTTTCATAAGTGCCTCTATATCCATGATGGGCTTGTGGGATTGAGGGGCGATTTTCGGCAAAAGTTCAGTGCGACCGCCTGGAGGCTAGTGCTGAACGGCTGGCAATCAGGCGTGTCACAACCTGCGTAGGCAATAATCACCCACGCTGGTTGGAGGTAATAAAAATGGACAAGCCTTATGACTGGGACCTCGTTGAGCGTCTGTTGCATGAAGTGCAGAACAGCGCCGACGGCTCGTTCAAACCCCGCAAATATGCGGAGGAGCACGCCGCTGCCTTGGCAGCCGAGGGCGAAGAAGTGCCTAATCTGGACCATCTGAAAGCGATCGCCGGTGAGTACGAAGCGTTGCTGCTCAACCGGGGGTTTATTGAGCCGCGTCCGGAAGATGAGGGCGGTAATGGTGAAAACTTCGTTCTGACTCCGCGCGGTGCACAGCTGTTGGCATTGATCGACAGCAGCATCCCAGGCAACGACCATCCGCGCCAGGTGCTGGATGATCAGGAAGATCCGCTGGATCCGCCGACGTTCGAGGAAGTGTCAAGCAAAGTCCAGATCGCCTGAACATCGCATCCCCTGTAGGAGCTGCCGCAGGCTGCGAATCGCGATCTGCCTGACACATCGCCTTCGCAGCCCTCGTAACCTCGGTCAGCTCCTACAGAGGATTTACGGTGTATCAGCCTGCCGTCGCGGCCTTCAAACAACTCAAATCAGTAAAATCCTTGCGAGTATCGGCGATCTTGGCCAGCAGGCGCTGGCGCTGGTCCGGTGTGCTGTGGGCCATCAGGTCCACCAGCAGCGAGATGGCGGCCTGTTCGGTGCGCTCGTAGGCCACACGATATTGCGGAGTCCAGAAAGTCTCACGGTCTTGCAGCAGTTTCGCGATCCGGCTTGGGAAGTCAGCGGACTGACGCTCCTGCACCGTGGTCACAAACAATTCCTGCCAATGTGCGCGATTATCCAGCCACGCGCGGTTCTGTTCACCCAACGACGCTGACCACTCCTGAATCCGCTGCAGCTGCGCCGGATTGAGCTTGCCCATCCAAGGGCTCAGGCGTTTTTCCATGCGTTCGGCGCGGTCGCTGATTTGCGTATTCAAAGGCTCTCTGAGGAATTCAGTCTCGCGCTTGCGCTGATCCTTGGCGAAAGCCGCCTGCATTTCCTGGACTTGCTTGTCATCCAGCTGCACCAGCAACTCCACCGCGGACGGAGTGATCTGTCGGGAGATCTGCGCGATGGCCTGCTTGGCTTCGTCGGTGCGGGCCTGAAGTCCACTGGCGGTGACCTGGTTTGTCTCGACCATCTGTTGCAGGCGGTCCAGCCAGGTCAGGTAACTCGGCAGTTGAGTGCTGCAATGCCAGCTCAGATGATCTTTCAGGCGGGTGTTGAACCAGTCCTTCTGCGAGGCATTCATGTCCAGATAGTCGCTCAGCGACCAGGGGATGATGATGTCCAGATTGCGATACGCCAGCCCGATTCGACTGCAACCGGACACGACCAGCAGGGCCATCAACAACGAAATGAAGGCTTTGAACGGGGTACGCATGACCACTCCTGGATTGACCTGCCTGATGTGTAGAGCAGACCCGAGAGTAGCAGTTCAGTGAATCAGAAAAATGAGCGCACGGCCTTGAGCGTAAACATGCCTTCGCATTGCGGGTTGTGCCCGCTGTAGGCACTGCAATCGCTGCCGCTCAGGCTGGAACTGCTGTAGATCAGGTTCATGTCGACCCCGAGCCACGGCTTGGAGAGATTCAGCGACCAATCGTTGAAACCCGTGACCATGCTGCCGTCCGAGATCTGTTGCGGCGTGTCGTATTGGTGGTTGGCGTATTGCACGCGCACACCGAGCCCCAATTGTTCGATGCCGCCCAGATCAACGATCAGCGTGCTGTCGCGGCGGCCGACGTCGTTGCTGAAGGCTGCACCGATCCGGCTGTTGAGCACCCGCAACCCAGCATAGAATTCGTGAGTGTCCAGCTGGCTGGTGTCCGGGTAGCTGTAGTGGATCATGCCGAGCTCGTAACCGAGGGTCTGATCGAAGGGTTTTTTGAAACCCATGTACGAGTCGACTTCAAAGGTGCTGTCCGGCGTTACGCCTGCATTGGGTGACCATTGACCGACATAAAAACCACTGTCGTGGGTCAGGTCCAGGCCACCATGAAACGAACCCGCACCGCTTTGCGTCACCAGACCTTGCGCCATGCTGCGTGTAGGGGTCGTCCCCAATTTCAGGCTGAAGTCGCCCAGTTCCCGCTCCATGACCTGGGCGGACGCTGACTGGCAAATGAGCAGGGCGCCCAGTGAAAGCGCGCAACGGCGAAAATTGAGCATGGCGCTCACTCCTTTAAATTACGGAGGGGGCAGGTTGAAATGGCCAGAGGCCCAATGAAGACACCAAAAAAGGGGTACCGCAAGAAAGCCGCGAGATAGAGCCTCGCAAGCATACCTTTGAAAAACCGAGGAGGCGGACCGTTCGTCGATCCGCAATAGGTCAGTTTGCCGCAGTCGCCTGACTTTGAGGAATAACCAGACCGCGAATCACCACCAACGCCTGTTCAAACGACGGGTAGCCGCTCTTGGCGACATCCAGCTCAGCGTATTGCGCACGGTAGCTTTCGGACTTCTTCTGATCGGTCATGCTCAGTTGTTGCGAGAGCAGCGCAATAGCCAGAGGATGCCTGCGTTTGGCGGCATCTTCGAGCAACTCGATGACCCGCGGTTGATCCGTTTGCTGACGGATCAGCAGCACCGCCATATAGAACTCGGCTTCACCTGACGCATCGTCCACGCCCGCACGGCGCAGCATGGCTTCAGCCAGTTCGTAGTTTTCCCGGTCGGCTTCGCTGATCATCAGCTTGGCCTGGAGCATGTCGTTCTGATAAAGCAAATGCTCGGCACGACATTGGCTGCCCGACGGGTAACCGTCATCGGGAGGATTGTTGCAGGTATGAGAGGCACAACCAGTCAGGGTGATCAGTGCGCCGAGCAGCATCCAGTTCTTCATTCGTGCATTCCGCAGAGGGCTGGCTTCGAGACATCATCCTGCCCGTGGTCGCGTCAGTTATCAACTCGACGGGCACAACAATGGACAGCGGAGCTGGCAGTCAGTTTGAAACGGTAGGGGCTACGAAGATCGAAATCTGGCGCTTTGACGCTGGCTTTTCAGAAAAAGGCAGGGCAGGCAAAGCGCATCGAGATTCACAACTGGAGCGGGGAAGAATTACTTCTTGCCGAGGGTGATCTGCTTGGACGGGCCGAAGGTCTGGCCGCTGACGCCTTTTGCGATCTGCTGAATTTCGCCACCGGACTTGAGGAAAGCAGCAATCTGGGCGTTGATCGAATCGCTCGTTTCAACGGCTGGAGCTGGCTTTGCTTTCGAGTTGGATGCTTTTACGCGCATGGCTGCCATTAACCTATATAAACTTGATACGGCCAGCAATGGTACACGAATCACTTGACAATTGCTTGGCAAATATCCCTCTAAAAACGGCGAGGTATTATTGCCGGTGATCGGCAAATTTAATAATTCTGGCGGCTAAGCGATTGTTTTAATTGAGAAGATAATTATTCCGTAAAGCGCATCCCCGGTATTTTCGGGCGCTTAGACAGCCTGACATCTGACGAGCGGAGGGGTTTTGTTCCGACGCGCCTTGTGGCAAACGCTTGATTTTTCATCGCTTTTGCCTGCGGCTGGCGGACGCATCGGGCATCAGCGTCTTCCCTGACAAACTCGGGTAGAATGCCGCCCACGTAATGAGGGTATTTTGCACATGGCTTTAATCGGGCGTTACAACAGCTTGCAAGTGGTTAAACACACTAACTTCGGTCTGTATCTGGATGGCGGAGCGGACGGCGAAATATTGCTGCCCAACCGTTATATCCCCAAGGATATTCCCAGCGAAGATGAAGACTGGCTCAATGTCTTTGTTTATCTGGACAGCGAAGACAAGCTGCTGGCCACTACAGAAAAACCCAAGGTTCAGGTCGGTGAGTTCGCCAGCCTGAAGGTGCTTGAGGTCAACAGCATCGGCGTGTTCCTGGACTGGGGCTTGCCCAAGGATCTGCTGCTGCCGTACTCCGAAGAAAAGCGCACCTTGCAGGCGGGCGACTACTGCGTCGTGCATGTCTATCTGGACAAGCACACCCGACGCATCACCGCGACGGCGCGTCTGGACCGCTATCTGGACAAAACGCCTGCCAGTTACAGTGTCGGCCAGGAAGTTGACCTGCTGGTTGCCGAAGCCACCGACATGGGCTTCAAGGCAATCATCAACAACAAGCACTGGGGCCTGATTCACAAGAACGAAGTCTTCAAGTTCATGCGCGCCGGCAAGCAGGAAAAGGGTTTCATCAAAGAAATCCGCACCGACGGCAATATCAGCCTGAGCCTGCAACCCGTGGGCGAAGAGGCTGCCAGCAGCCTGAATTCCAAGATCCTCGGCAAGCTGCGGGAAAACAACGGCGTGCTGCCGGTCAGCGACAAGAGCGATCCGCAAGTGATCAGCAACCTGTTCGGCGTCAGCAAAGGCAACTTCAAGAAGGCCATTGGTGCGTTGTACAAGCAGGGTCAGATCGTGATCCACGCCGACCGCATCGAGCTAGTCTGACGTTTCATCGCCTATCCATCGTTAAAAAACCGGAACAGGGATCGTTTGCGGGCAAGTCGCAGTCCAAAGCGGCAACGCGCTCAACGGGGCGCGTTATGGACGACCGACAAGGATGCCCCGATGAAACGAACCCTCTGCGCTTATTTCAGTGTCCTGCTGACGTTCCTGATCCTGGACGGCATCTGGCTCGGCTGGCTGATGGGGCCTACCTATCGGGAGTGGCTGGGGCCGTTGATGCTCGCCAAGCCGGTGATCTTCCCGGCGGTGGTGTTCTATCTGCTGTATGCCTTCGGCGTGGTCGAGCTGGCAGTCAAGTCCGCCCTGCGTCGCGATAGCCTGACTCACGCATTACAGCGCAGCGCTCTGCTGGGGCTGGTGGCTTATGGCACTTACGACCTGACCAACTGGGCCACGCTGCAAGGCTGGCCTGCGCAATTGGCGTTGGTGGATCTGGCGTGGGGGACGTTCATCTCCGCGGCGGCGGGGACGGTGGGTTACCTCGTAGCGCGGCGGGTGGCCGCTTGAAGCAATTTAGATCCCTGTAGGAGCTGCCGAAGGCTGCGAAAGCTCGTTCACAGACAGATCGCAATTCGCAGCCTTCGGCAGCTCCTACAAGTTAAAGCTTCAAGCCTGCACGAACTGGGCAAAACTCAAACCCGCGCCCGTCGGCCGCACGTCCTTCAAGAACGAATCCTTATCCGCGCTCAGCTCCAGGCTGACGGTGGATTTGCGCTGGCCTTTGTTGCGAATGGTCAGGCCTTCCATGTGGTCACGCAGGAAAACCGTGGTGACTTTCAGGTGCAGCAGCTCATCGGTATCCGGGGTGTGCAGCAGCAGATGCACCCATTCGTACTGACCCACAGCCAGGCGCGGCACTGGCAGGTCGAACCACCAGATATTGCGGTTGGTGTTCAGCGCGGCGAAGTGGGTGTTGTTGGTACCCAGCACGGCACCGCCCAGTTGCTGATTGCGGCGTGCGATGGCCTGCTTTTTATCGAGTTTCATAACGTTCCTGCGGATCAAGGTATTCAGCGCGTCGAGCCATGCCCGGCGTCGCCTGATTGCGTTGCGCATTCTCGGGGGTTGGCACGCAAACTTAAAGGCAAACTTTCAAAAAGGACGCTCTTTCAACTCCCGGCGTGAGCAGACGAACGGACATAACCCTCGGAAAAATAATTGAAACTCTCGCCAAACCGGGCAGGTCAATCATTACGTCGAGGCAATGACCTCTCATCAATTCCGGAGTAATCCTATGAGCAGCACTGGCGATAAAGTTAAAGGCATGGCTAACGAAGCTGTCGGTAACGTCAAGCAAGGCGTAGGCAAGGCCACCGACAACAAAAAACTGCAAGGCGAAGGTAAAGCCCAGGAAATCAAGGGTGAAGCTCAGCAGGCTGCAGGCAAAGTCAAAGATGCCGTGAAAAATGGCGTCGACAAGGCGTAAGCTCTATTTCAGCCCGTATCGACTATCGGGTCTGAAGTCATGTAACGGCCATCCTCGGATGGCCGTTGTTGTTTCTGATTCGCTGATTTTGAAACCTTTTCCCGGCTGATTCAGTCCACTGGATAAGGTAAAACGCCACTATCTGTGCTGAGGTTGTGTGAGAAGCGCAGTAACCGCCCATCTGAATGTGTAAGCTGCGCCAGTTTATGTAGCGAAGGAGACGCCATGATTTTCTCGGAATTGCGCCAACTGCCTCTGGGCAAGGTGATGGTACGCACGGTCAGTGAGTTTCTCGATGACGAGATGTCGACCTACGCTTCGGCGCTGGCTTACCAGATGCTGTTCTCGTTATTTCCCTTCCTGCTGTTCCTGATTGCGCTGATCGGCTTCCTGCATTTGCCGGACTTTTTCTCCTGGTTGCGCCTGCAATCGGAGCTGGTCTTGCCGCCTCAGGCGCTGGAACAGGTCAATCCGGTAATTGACCAGTTGCAGCAGTCCAAAGGTGGCCTGCTTTCCATCGGTATCTTCATCGCGCTGTGGACCGCATCGGCGGGCGTGCGCTTGATGATGAGCGCCATGAACGCTGCCTACGACGTGGTGGAAGCCCGTCCGGTCTGGAAGCGCATTCCGCTGTCGGTGCTGTACACCATCGGCATCGCCATGATGATGCTGGCGGTGGCGGCCTTGATGGTCACCGGCCCGCAAGTCATGAACTGGCTCGCGGCGCAGATCGGCATGGAAGAGTTCATCGTCACCCTCTGGACCATCTTGCGCTGGCCGTTGATTGTGATTCTGCTCATGATGGCGGTGGCGCTGATCTACTACGTCATGCCGGACGTGAAACAGGAATTCCGCTTCATCACCCCGGGTTCCGTACTGGCGGTGGTGGTGTGGATCATGGCTTCGCTGGGCTTTGGTTATTACGTCAAGACCTTCGCCGACTACAACGCCATGTACGGCAGCATCGGTGCGATCATCGTCCTGCTGCTGTATTTCTATATTTCAGCGGCGGTGCTGTTACTCGGCGCGGAGATGAACGCGGTGGTCGAGCACATGTCGGCTGAAGGCAAAGACAAAGGTGAGAAAGTAGAGGGTGATGGCGCCCCTGAATCGACCGAGAAACAGCACGTCTCGGGCCTTGGGCGCGATCACTCTGTACCACTGCCGGCCAAGGCTGGAGAATCCTGATCTGAGCCTGCTCGGGAAATATGGCAGGATGTTGTTTTCAATCGATGGATACGCGCTGTCATGATCCGCGACATTCTGAAAATGGGCGATGCGCGCCTGCTGCGTATTGCGCCTGCTGTACCTGAGTCGATGTTTGGCACGGCTGACTCAAGACCCTGATCGCCGATATGTTCGAGACCATGGAAAGCGTCGGCGGCGTGGGCCTGGCCGCGCCGCAGATCGGCGTTGACCTGCAATTGGTGATCTTCGGTTTTGAACGCAGCGAGCGTTACCCCGACGCTGAAGCGGTGCCCCAGACCATCCTGCTCAACCCGCTGATTACGCCCTTGAGCCCGCTGATGGAAGAGGGGTGGGAAGGCTGCCTTTCAGTGCCCGGCCTGCGTGGCGCAGTGGATCGCTATCAGAGCATCCGCTATGAAGGTTTTGATCCCGATGGCCAACCCATCCAGCGCATCGCCCACGGCTTTCATGCCCGCGTGGTGCAGCACGAATGTGATCACCTGATAGGCCGTCTGTATCCTTCGCGCATTACCGATTTCAGCAAATTCGGCTTTATGGAAGTGATGTTCCCGGATATGGATCCGAATGCGGATGAGTGAACTGTCGGCCGCGTAATCTTAATCCGTGGGACCGGCTTTAGCCGGGAAGAGGTCCGTATATTCGCTGCATCTGTTTTGACAGGAATGCAGCCTTCCCGGCTAAAGCCGGTCCCACAATGAACATTAGCCCGTGACCATCGCCACCAACGCCTTGGCCCGGCTATAGCGCATCAGCTTTTCTGCCAGGGATTGGGGCAAGTCGTCTGACAGCTTAAAGCCGTAGCGCTCGTAAAATCCGGCCAGATCCGGATCGCAGAACAGCCACACAGTACCCGCCACGTCCTTCAGCGCCTGAGCGATCAGCCGCCCGGCGATCCCTTGGCTGCGCCAGTCCGGATCGACGAACAAACCGGTCAGCCAATACCCGCCAGCGACAGGCCTCAGGCACAGCGCGCCGATGATATCCGGCTGCCGGGCGACCCACATCTGTGAGCCGCTGGATGAACGCATGGGCGAGCGATGGGCCCGATAGAACTTGTCCAGCAATGGCTGGCACACTTCGGGCAACAGGCAGAATTCGATGTCAGGCATAGGTAAGGCAGCAGGGGGAGGAGAGCCGCGCATGATAACGCGGGTGGATCGCTCAATGGGTGTATAACAAAGGTCGGATCCCTCAACGTGGAGCACGCATCATGAGCAAAGGCATGGATTCAAAGAAAGCCGCCAAGAAAAAACCGGCCAAGACCCTCGACGAAAAACGCGCTGACAAAAAAGCCAAGAAATCCGATACCGGGCTTTTTGGGCATTGAGCTAGTTGTCTGACGCTGTCCTGTAGGAGCTGCCGAAGGCTGCGAATCGCGGCGAGTCATTGAGAATGCTTTCGCAGCCTTCGGCAGCTCCTACAGGTATTGGTAGCGGCCGCAGGAAATGCGTTGAAGTAACGATCAGGTTTAGCGAATGACCCACACCCAACTCCCCATGTACACCGCCCCATCTCGCGTTCATCAGGCCAACGAGGCCTGGTTGACGCGCATCTGCCATTTGCTTGGCGTGCAACGCGGGCAGGGTGCAGCGCTGGAACTGCCGGATCTCTGGTTATCCGAACGTCTTTTGCTGGCGCAAACCTGCGGTTATCCGCTGATGACCCTGTTGCGCGACAAAGTTCGACTGGTGGGCCGGCCGGTGTATGAGCTGCCCCATAGCGCTGCCGGTAACCACTGCAGCTTGTTGATGGTCCGCGCTGACGATCCCCGCACCGAACTCAGGGATTTCTTCGGCAGCCACGGCCTGATTAACAGTGAAGACTCCAACTCCGGCATGAACCTGTTGCGCCACGCCCTCTCGCCGATGCAGCGTGAAGGGCGTTTTTTTGCCGACGTGTCCCTGACCGGCGGCCATCGCCTGAGCTTGCGGGCGCTCAAAGAGCGACGCGGTGATCTGGCGGCCATCGACAGCGTGACTTACGACTATCTGGCCCGTGAAGCCAGCGATGAAGTGGCCGGTTTGCGTATCCTCGCGCGCACCGCTGCCAGCCCGTGCCTGCCGTTTATCACGGCGGTCAGTCTCGACATTGCACAGGCCGAGGACATTCGGCAGGCAATGAATCAGGCGCTGCAGGCGCTGCCCGAAGTCGCCGAGGTATTGGCCATCTCACAGGTAATGCCCGCCAGCGAAGAGGATTATCAGGTGTTGCTCGATTATCGCCAGCAGGCCATCGACCTGGGGCTGCCGACGCTGGTTGCCTGACATTCTTCGCCAGCACAACTAATCTGCCTTTCGTGCTGTCAGTAGCTACAAGCTGGAAAGGATGTCTGTAGGAGTGAGCTTGCTCGCGATGCGTTTTGCCTGTCGATAAATAATCGACTGACCTGACGCTATCGCGAGCAAGCTCACTCCTACAGACCCGTGTTCCCCATTTCGCTAATCCAGAGGTGACCATGACATCAATCAGAACCCTGCTCGGCTGTTCGCTTCTGGCGCTCGGTCTGCTCGGCCAGCCGGTTGTAGCGGCAGACAAGGCGGCGCCGATTCATTTCGGCGACATCACTTGGGAAAGCGGCAGCCTGATTACCGAAATTCTGCGCACCATCGTCGAAAAGGGCTACGGCTACCCCACTGACACCTTGCCGGGCAGCACCGTGAGCCTGGAGGCCGCGTTGGCCAAGAACGACATTCAGGTGATCGGCGAAGAGTGGGCCGGGCGCAGTCCGGCATGGGTCAAGGCGCAGAGCGAAGGCAAGGTTCATGGCCTGGGCAATATCGTCAAAGGCGCCACCGAAGGCTGGTGGGTGCCGGAGTTCGTGATCAAGGGCGACCCTTCCAAAGGCATCAAACCGCTGGCGCCGGACCTCAAGTCGGTGGCTGACCTGCCGCGCTACAAAGACGTGTTCAAAGACCCTGAGTCGCCACAACAGGGCCGCTTCCTCAATAGCCCGACTGGCTGGACCTCGGAAATCGTCAACACCCAGAAGCTCAAGGCCTATGGCCTGAACGACAGCTACGTGAACTTCCGCACCGGTTCGGGCGCGGCGCTGGATGCCGAGATCAGCTCGTCGATCCATCGTGGCAAGCCGGTGCTGTTTTACTACTGGTCGCCGACGCCGCTGCTGGGCCGGTTTAAATTGATCAAACTCGAAGAGCCGCCGTTCGATGCCGAAGCCTGGAAAACCCTGGCCGACGCCAACAACCCGAACCCCAAAGGCACCCGCTCTCTGGAGCCGCACCTGAGCATCGGCGTGTCCGACCCGTTCCTCAAGCAGTACCCGGACCTGGTGGCGTTCTTCGAAAAAGTCGATTTCCCCATTGATCTGCTGAACCAGACCCTGGGTCAGATGAGCGAAAAACGCGAACAACCCAAAGCCGTCGCCCAGGCGTTCCTCAAGGATCACCCGGAAGTCTGGAAGGCCTGGTTGCCGGCGGATGTGGCCGGTAAGGTCGCCAGTGCTTTGTAAGACAAACCTGTAGGAGCTGCCGAAGGCTGCGAAGGCGGTACACCTGACACGCCGCTTTCGCAGCCTGCGGCAGCTCCTACAGGGATCGCATCGTTCACAGGTTTTTTATGCAAACCGCTCACCTGACCCTTCGCGAACTCAGCCTCACCGACGGCCCGGCGCTGTCCGCAATCCTGGCTGATCCCGAGGTGATGCGTTACTCCGTGCGTGGCGTCATGAGCCCTCACGCCACCGATGAATTCATTCAGTGGTGCGTTGAATCCTATGCCGATTCGGGGTTTGGGCCCTGGGCGGTGGTGGATAACGCCAGCGGTGCGCTGGCGGGTTTTTGCGGGCTCAATCAGGAGCGGGTGGACGGTGCCGATGAGGTCGAACTGGGTTACCGGCTGGCCCCGCAATTCTGGGGGCGCGGGCTGGCCACCGAGGCGGTGCACGCCACGCTGGAGCATGGCTTCGGGGCGCTGGGTCTGGCGTCGATCATCGCCATTGTCCAGCCCGGCAATGCTGCATCAGTGCGGGTCATTCAGAAGTCGGGCTTCAACAGCTTTGTTTACAGCCAATACCATCGGCTGGCGGTACGAATCTATCGGCTGACCCGGGAGCAATGGCTGACCCGTTAACGTCACTGGTTACCAGGTTGCGACCCCGGCGATGCTAAAGCGCGCTGTAGCTGCTAGGTTCAAGAGGCAGTCATGAATCAACGGGGAGGCATCATGACGTTCCGCAAGCCGGTGACCGGTGCGGCTTTGACGCTGGTGTGCGCTGTGCTGATCAGTGTTTCGAGTCTCTGTGCCCGCCACGTGCAGGCGTCCGAAGTGGACGACAGTGCGCTGGCGTTCGTCGAAGAGCGCCATCTGGGAGACAGCCTTGGCTGGCTGGGTTATCAGGTGGCTTCCCGAACTCCGACCTTCGGCTCCATTGTCGAAACCATCGGCAAGACTCAGGCTCAGGCGCTGGTCAAGGATGAGCTGCAACGTTTGCAGCCCCAATTTCAGGCGCAGTGGGATCGCAATCTGGCCGCCGCCTACGCCCAGTCGTTCACCGCCGAAGAGTTACGGGCAATGAACAAAGGCGCTGAGCCGCCAATGCTGGCCAATAAACTGCGGGCCAAACAGAATGACGTCGGTATGGACATGAAAGCGCGCTCTGCCGACCTGCTCAGGGATTTTGTCTCCCAGGCGCTGAACAACGCGCAAGCTTCGCTGACCCACTGATTATCAATTGACTCACTTGAGGTAAAACCATGGACCCATTCATGCAGGCGGCAATCGACGAAGCACAGCTCGGGCTGGAGGAGGGCGGCATCCCCATCGGCTCGGTGATCGTGCATGACGGCAAAATCATCGGTCGCGGGCATAACCGCCGGGTGCAGGAAGGCAGCGCCATCAAGCACGGCGAGATGGACGCGCTGGAAAACGCTGGCCGCCAGCCCGCCAGCGTCTACCGCGACGCCGTGCTCTACACCACCTTGTCGCCGTGCTCGATGTGCAGCGGCGCGATCCTGCTGTACGGGATTCGCAAGATCATCGTCGGCGAAAACCAGACCTTCATGGGCGAAGAAGAACTGCTGCGCTCGCGGGGCGTGAATGTCGAAGTGATCCACAACGCCACCTGCGTGGACATGATGAAAGGCTTCATCGCCAGCAAGCCTGAATTGTGGAATGAGGATATTGGGGAGTAGTCGGGTCGTCTCCCACAGGCTCGGTGATCAACTGTAGGAGCGAACTTGTTCGCGAGGCGGTTTTGATGGTGAAACAGGACCATTGTCTCGCCAACAAGTTGGCTCCTACCGGGTCCATGTTTCCTGTCAGACAAGTTTTCTGCGCACAGATGCACTCATATGAGTTCCTGCCCGATTGAACGATGCTAATCTCGCCTCATTCATTCCATTCGTCTGATTGGTGTTTCGGATGTCGGTGCAGTTTCGCAATAACGTCAATGTCATGGGCGACGGCCCGGCCACGCTGGTTTTTGCCCATGGTTATGGCTGCGACCAGAACATGTGGCGGTTCATGGCGCCGCTGTTTGCCAAGCGTTTTCGGGTGGTGCTGTTCGATATGGTGGGCAGCGGCCAGTCCGATATTTCTGCCTGGTACAAGCGCAAATACGACTCTCTCGAAGGCTATGCCAGCGACTTGCTGGAAGTGGTCAAAGAGTTTGCCGGGCCGGGGCCTCTGATCTATGTCGGGCATTCCGTCAGCGCCATGATCGGTGCATTGGCCGACCTCAAAGAGCCTGGGCATTTCGACGCCCACGTCATGATCGGTCCATCGCCTCGCTACATCAACGACGGCGATTACGTGGGCGGCTTTACCCGGCAAGACATCGATTCGCTGCTGGAGGCGCTGGAAAGCAACTATTTGGGCTGGTCGGGCAATATGGCACCGGCGATCATGGGCGCGCCTGACCATCCCGAACTGGGTCAGGAACTGGCGGACAGCTTCTGCCGCGCCGACCCGCAGATTGCCAAGCAGTTTGCCCGTGTCACGTTTACGTCCGACCACCGCCAGGACGTTGCCCGCCTCACCACCAACACGCTCATCCTGCAATGCAGCGACGACTTGATCGCCCCGGTGCAAGTGGGCGAGTTTCTTCATCGTGCCATTGCCGGCAGCACGCTGCGCCACATCGAAAACGTTGGCCATTGCCCGCACATGAGTGCCCCCGGCGCCTGTATCGCGGCCATTGACGAATTCCTCGCTGATTCTGGAGTAGTAGCTCTTGTTGAATGAAGTCGACGCCCTGCCAGGTAGCGATGAACTGATCGAGAACGCGCCCTGTGGCCTGTTGTTGACGCTGGACGACGGCACGATAAAACGCGTCAACCTGACTTTCTGTCACTGGCTGGGCATGCCCCGCGAAGCGGTCTTGGGGCGACGTTTCCAAGACCTGTTGAGTATGGGCGGCAAACTCTTTCACCAGACCCATTGCTTGCCGTTGCTGCAAATGCGTGGTTCGGTGGCCGAAGTCAAACTGGACCTGTTGCGCCAGGACGGCAGCACTATCAGCATGATGTTCAATGCCGTGCGCCGACAAACCCCACAAGGCTACCTGCATGAGCTGGCGTTGTTCGGCGCCCAGGAGCGGACCACCTACGAGCGTGAGCTGACGGCAGCGCGCAAAATGGCCGAAGAGTTGTTGTTGCAGCAATTGAGCTCGCAGAAAGAGCTATCGTCCGCCCAGAACCGTCTGCGCCTGGCCGAGATTGAAGCGGAGATACGCGCGACCTTCGCCGAGCAGATGGTGGGCTTTGTCAGCCATGACCTGCGCAACCCCTTGGCCGCAATCAAGATGGCTGCGGGCCTGATCGGTCTGGACGAGTTGAGCGAACGCCAACAGCGCAGCCTGGGGCATGTCTTGGTCTCGGTGGAGCGGGCCCAGCGGCTGATCGTCAATCTGCTGGACTTCACCCAGGCACGGGTTGGCCGAGGGATTACCGTGTTGCCTCAGGCCGTTGATCTGCACAAAGTGATCGGCGCCTGCGTCGAAGAACTGCGGCTGATGTTCCCGGGCCGCACGCTGATCCATCGAATCGAAGGCGAAGGGCCGTGTACTGCCGACGCTGATCGACTGTTTGAGCTAGTGGAAAACCTGGTCAGCAACGCCGTGACCTACGGCGCCCCTGACGGCGAAATCGTCGTGACCTCTGCCTTTGAAGCGCAGTGGATCAAGATATCAGTCCACAACCTCGGCCCGGCGATTGATCCGGAACTGATCGGCAGCCTGTTCGAGCCGATGCTGTACGGCGTCGCCGAGGACAACGATGCCCACACGGTCGGGCTTGGCCTGTTCATCGTCCGGGAAATCGCCCGCGCGCACTGGGGGGACGTAAGCCTCAGCTCCAGCGAGGAACAAGGCACCACCTTCGTGGCCAGCCTGGCGCGGCCGGTGGGGTGATATTGGACTGTTGGAGCGAGGCTTGCCCGCGAATTAGCCGACGCAGTAAGTCAGTCACACTGCGTTATCGTTCTTCGCGGGCAAGCCTCGCTCCAACAGACAACCGCTCACACAATCACCGTCAACCACGTCGACACCAGCAACAACCCCGCCATGCAGCGGTTGAAGCGCTGCATGCTCAGTGGCGAGCGGAAGAATCGGTTGGCGCTGACGCCCAGCAAGGCCCAGACGGTCATGCAGGGGATGGCGATGGCAAAGAACAGCAACGCCAGATAGACGACTCGTAACGTACGATCGGCGTCTGTCCCGGCGAAGACGCTGACCACCGCCAACGCCATCATCCAGGTTTTCGGGTTGACCAGTTGCAGGCTTGCCGCTCCCCAAAGCCCCAGGCGCGGGCCTTTGTTGTCCGCGCGATCTATCTCGATGGCTGCCGGGGGCGCACGGAAAATCTGCCAGGCCATCCAGCTCAGCCAGGCGATGCCGATCCACGACATGGTCGTCTGAAGGGTTTGATGCCGAGCCAGAAAATCCCCCACCCCCGTACCCACCAGCAGCACCAGCCCGGCGGCCCCAGCGCAGGCGCCCATCACGATGGGTACGGCGGCAAGCAGGCCGTGGCGCGAGGTGTTGGTGAGCACCAGAATGTTGGTCGGCCCCGGCGTGATCGAGGAAACAAAGGCAAACAGCATGAAGGGTAAAAACTGGTCCATGACACAACTCTGGGTGATTGATCGTCAGTCGATCATCGCCGCTGGGGTTGCCTCAGTCTGGAAGGTTTGAGCAGCGCTTGCGGTAATCCGCCGGAGTCATGCGATAGGCGCGCTGGAACCAGCGACCCAGATGGCTCTGGTCGGCAAAGCCCAGGCTTGCCGCGACTTCGGCCGGGGACTGGCCGCTGGCCAGAAACCGTCGCGCCCGGGCCAGCCGCAGCTGAATCAGGTAAGCGTGGGGCGCCAGGCCGAAGGCCGCCTTGAAGGCACGGGTCAGGCGAAAACGGTCAACCCCGGTCACCCGCGCCAGATCATCCAGGCCGATGTCTTGACTCATGTGGCTGTGCAGAAAATCCCTGGCGGTCTGCGCCACCAGCGGCAGGCGCGGGTCCGGGGTGATCAGGGTTCGCCAGCGCATGTGACTGGTCAGATGGCCCAGAAGATCGTCCAGCGCGGTCTGGCGCACGATGCGCATTTCTTCGCCATGCAGCGAGCGGAAGGCATTGGCGGTGGCATTGGCCAGGCGCAAGTCGTCAGCCTGTGTGGCGGCGAAACTGAGCTGGCAATGGCTGGGCGTTTGTTCGAACAGCGAATGCAGCTCGCGGTCCAGCCACTTCGGGTCCAGGTACAGCGTCTGGTAGGTGAAGCCTTCCGGCGCGGGAGCATCGCCGTCATGAATCTCGCCCGGCTCCAGCAAAAACACCCGGCCCGGGGTGCTGATGTACTGCTGGCGCTGGCAGCGGAATTGCTGCACCCCTTGCTCGGTAAACCCCACCAGATAACTGTCATGCCAGTGTGGATCGTAGGCATGGCCTTCAAAATGCGCCCGAATCGTCTCAATGCCGGACTCTGCATCCTGCTTCAAATCGATCCAGTTGCTGCTGGTCATGGCGAATTCCTGTGATGAAAAATCAGGGTTTATCTATACAAACGAACTTTTATTTGGTTTTTTTGCACCCATCTGGATGATATTGCCTACAAGCCCAACTGAAAGTCTGGAAGATTTGTGCAAAGTGGCGCTACAGTCGTTGTGCTTTGGTATTCACACCACCGCAACCCCCAACTACCCCCAGCTCAGACAGGACTGACATGAGGCAATCCATCGCCGAAGATATAGCCGTAATCGGTCGGATAAGTGCAGTACCCGCCATCCTCCAAGTCATCAGCGAAACCACCGGCATGGGTTTTGCGGCTGTTGCGCGGGTCACCGATTCATCCTGGACCGCTTGCGCGGTGCTCGACAAGCTGAACTTTGGCTTGCAGCCCGGAGGTGAGCTGGAGTTGACCACCACCATCTGCCATGAAATCCAGTCGTCCCATTTGCATGAAGCGGTGATTATCGATTGTGTCAACGAGGACGATAAGTACCGTTTGCACCACACGCCGCGGATCTACAAATTTCAGAGCTACATATCCGTGCCGGTGTTCCTCTCCGACGGTTCGTTTTTCGGCACCATCTGCGCGCTTGATCCCGAGCCCGCCAAACTGAAAAACACCTCCATCGAATCGATGATGACCTCGTTTTCGCGGCTGTTGGCGATCCAGATAGAAGCCGAGGAAAGCCTGGAGCGGGCCCGTGAGGATCTGCGCGCCGAGCGTGAAGTCTCCGAATGGCGTGAGCAGTTCATCGCTGTATTGGGTCATGACCTGCGCAACCCGTTGTTCGCGATAACCGCCAGCGCCGAACTGCTGTTGCGCAAATCGCTGGACGACAAGGCCCACAAAATCGCTCAGCACATTCTGACTTCCGGCAAGCGCGCCTCGCATCTGGTCGATGATGTGCTGGATTTCGCCAGAGGGCGACTGGGCCACGGCATCCCGTTGAGCCTGCGTGAATGCGACGACCTTGAAGCAGCATTGCAGCATGTGGTCGCCGAAGTGCAGCAGATTCATCCATCAAGACGCATCCGCTCATCCATTGCCGGCCTGGAACAGGTGCGTTGTGATCGCGAGCGCATCGCGCAATTGCTGTCCAATCTGGTGGCCAATGCCATCGCCCATGGCGACAGCAATGGCGAGGTTCAAGTGCTGGCGGGCGTTGTAGTCGGTGAGTTGTGCATCAGCGTCAGTAACCAGGGCGAGCCCATCCCCGAGGATGTCTTACCGCAGCTGTTCCAGCCTTATTCTCGGCCGGGGGCGGAAGAGCCGCAGGCCGGACTGGGGTTGGGCTTGTACATCGCCAGCCAGATCGCCAAGGCTCATGGCGGGCGGCTGGACGTGCGCTCGACCCGGGAAGACGGCACGACCTTCACTTTCAGCATGCCGTTGGTCTGACTCAGAGCAGCAGATCGAAGCTGCTCTTTGCCAGGCAGTCACCATTGATCAGCACGTCCAGCTCGTGCTTGCCAGCGTAGTGAACACGGGTGGTGAAGTTGCGCAGTTGCGGCTTGCGGGTCACGAGCACTGATTCTCCGGCCCCCAGCTCCAGGGTTTTTAGCTTGAAAACCTTGGCCGAGGTGCCGCCGGATTTCTTCACGTAATGAATCGCGTAATCGATGATCAGGCGCTGGCTTTGCTGTGACGTCGAAGTCACACGAAAGGCCAAGCTGAGGGTGTCGCCCAGACGAATTTCCTGCGGTGTTACGCTGAGCTGGTCCACCCGCACGTCAGCCTTGTGACCGGCGCCCATGATGCTCAGCGCGCGGCGATCGCCTTTTTTGATCAGCGAGCGCAATGCATGCCGGGCGATCCAGGCGGTGTGCGGGTTATCCAGTGACCAGTTTTCGAGGTAGTCCAGCACCCACTCGGGGTTGTCCTTGGTGATGTCGTTCAGGTGATTGGCCACGGACTTGCGCACGTACAGGCTGCTGTCGGCCTTGAGGTTATCCAGAATCGACAACACCGGCGCCGGGTCGGCCATCAACGGCTCGATACGAAACGACCACGGCAGACGCGGGCGGCTACCTTCACTGGCCAGGCGTCGCACATGCTCGTTTTCGTCCTGGGACCAGCCTTGCATGATGCCCAGTGCGCGGGGGAAATCCAGGCGCAGGAAATGCCGCACGCCAAACTCCGACGAGCCGAACGTGGTGAAAAACTTCAGGGCCTGCATCGAGCGCTCGAAATCGTGCTGGCCGTACAGCGCGACATATTCCGGCAGGATCAGGCTGACGAAGCTGCTGTTCAGCCGTGGCGCGAGTCGATAGAGAATCCCCAGCGCCTCGGGGTAATCGGCCGGCAGCCCGGCATGCAGACCACGACTGACCCGATTGAGACGCTGCATCAACGACTGGCTATCAAGATCGTGGGCGACGTGGGCCAGAAATGCAGGCGTGTCGAACCCCGGATAAATCGCCGTGGTCTGCTCAGCGATGTGCTGCAACCGGGCCATGTTGAAAATTTCTTTCAGCGCCGGGGCGGGTTGTGGGGTGTCGGTCATGGGCGATGGGTCTCGATGGCTTGGTGCGCAGTATTGCGCAACTGAACCTGTTGGAGCGAGGCTTGCCCGCGAACCAGCCGTCTTGGTACATCAGACGGAACGCGTCATCGTTTTTCGCGGGCAAGCCTCGCTCCAACAGAATCAGCCATTGCACATCCTTGTTACAAACTTGAAAGCGCTTTGCTTGCTCATCGCACCGGCCGGGGGCGAACCTACGTGGGCAATCGCCATCAAACGCCTGAATCGTTACCGTTTCCCACAGAAGGTAAGTGATGAACAGTTCTGCGCGACTTTTAGCATTCTCCACGCTGGGCGGCCTGCTATTGAGCGGCTTGGCCAGTGTTTCCCAAGCCCAGACGCTGCCCAACAGCACGCTCAACAATGGCAACCCGAATAACAGCCCCATCCACCGGGCCAATCCCAACAGCCGACAGGGCACCGAATCGAGTATCCCACCGGTGCGCGGACCGAGCACTGCGCCCAATCCGCGACCGCCGACTCTGGAAAACGGCGGCATCCGCAACGGCTATGACACCCGCCAGCAGCCTGCCAGGCCATCGGGTAGCGATAGCAGTCGTGACCGTAAAACCACCGATTGAGCTTTTCATTCCCCGTCCGCCGAGGGCATTTTCATGCACATAAGGAATCGTTCATGCATTGCAAAACCTTGATCGCCACACTTTGCGCCAGCGCCGTTCTGGCCCTGTCGCTCAACGCTTCAGCCGGTCCCGTACAGGATTTCAAAACCGAACAAGGCACGATCAGTGTCGAGGAAGTTGCCAAAGGCCTGGATCATCCCTGGGCTCTGGCCTTCCTGCCGGATAACAAAGGCATGCTGATCACCGAAAAGCCCGGCAACCTGCGGATTGTTTCGCCTGACGGAACCCTCTCCAAACCGCTGTCCGGCGTGCCTAAAGTCTGGGCCCAGGGGCAGGGCGGTCTGCTGGATGTGGTGCTTTCGCCAAGCTTCGCCACTGACCGTATGGTTTACCTGACTTTTTCTGAAGTGGGCGAAGACGGTAAAGCCGGAACCGCCGCAGGGCGCGGGCGTTTGTCTACGGACCTGACCAGACTGGAAGACTTCAATGTGATCTTCCGCCAGCAACCCAAGTTGTCGGTGGGCAACCACTTTGGCTCGCGGATGGTGTTTGATCGCGACGGTTATCTGTTCATCGCCCTGGGTGAAAACAACAACCGTCCAACGTCTCAGGACCTGGACAAGCTGCAGGGCAAGATCGTGCGCCTGTTCGCCGATGGCAAGGTACCGCCGGACAATCCGTTCGTGGGCCAGAAAAGCGTGCGTCCGGAAATCTGGTCGTTTGGCCATCGCAACCAACAGGGCGCAGCCTTGAACCCTTGGACGGGCACTCTGTGGACCAATGAACACGGGCCCAAAGGCGGCGATGAGGTGAACATCATCGAGCGGGCGCAGAACTACGGCTGGCCGCTGGCGACCCACGGCATCGACTATTCCGGGGTACCGATTTCCGAAGCCAAGGGTGAGTTTGTCGAAGGCACGATCAAGCCGTTCCACGTCTGGCAGAAATCGCCGGGTATCAGCGGCATGGCGTTCTACGATGCGTCACGCTTCAAGGCCTGGGATCACAACCTGTTCATTGGCGCGCTGGCCAGTGAAGAGCTGATTCGCCTGGAGTTCGAGGGCGACAAGATTGTTCATGAAGAACGTTTGCTGGGGGATTTGAAGAAACGCATCCGCGATGTACGCCAGGGCCCGGATGGTTATATCTATGTATTGACCGACGAGGGTGATGGGCAACTGTTGAAAGTTGGGTTGAAGTAATTATTGATGTTAACTGTAGGCGCTTCCGCAGGCTGCGAATCAATGTATGTGATACATCGAATTCGCAGCCTGCGGCAGCGCCTACAGGGATAACTTAGTTATCTTGCTTGTCTTTCAAAACTTCACCGGTCTTGGCATCCAGGTCCACATCCCACTCAACACCTTTGGCATCGCGCAGTTCCACCTGGTACACATAACGCTCAGCGTGCTTATCCAGCTCGGTGTCGTGGATGGTGAAGCCCGGGTGCTTGTCCAGCGCCAGTTTGTTGAGCTTTTCGAAGTCCATCACAGTGCCGGCTTTATGCAGGCGGACCACTTCGTCCGGGCCGATATCTGCTTGAGCAACGCCGGCAGCGGCAGTCAGGGCAAGGGCGGCGAACATGGCATGCAAAGTTTTCATTTTCTATTCCTTTTGATTGATCTGACGGTATTGATCCAGTGGGAAGCAAATCGTTCCGTTGTCTGGTTGAAGCCAGATTAACCACACTTACTTAATTCATCCTTAATATTCAATGAAGGCTGTTTTGCCGAGTTCGGGACATCGAACAGCTGATCAAATAGTCGTTGGAACAATAGTGCATAAAAGAAGAAAAATACGAACAGCCCCAGGTTGGTGACCAATGCCGCCCACCAGGAAATGCTCAGCCACGCGGCTACCAGTGGCACCAGCATCAACGTCAGGCCGCCTTCGAAGCCCAACGAATGCAGCAATCGGCGTTGCCAGGTTCTGCTGCGTTGCTTCTGGCGTGCCTCCCAGTGCTCGAAGCCCCAGTTATAAAGCATGTTCCAGAGCAGCGCGGTCACCGACAGCATGACCGACAGGGCGCCGGAATGGCTCAGGCTGTCGTCATACACCCAGGCCAGGGAGGGGGACAACACCGCAATGGCGATCAGTTCGTAAAGCACTGCCTGGGTGATCTTGCGAGTCGGGCCTTGCATGGTCGGTCTCCTTGAAGTGGGATACCGATCAGGCTACCGACGGGCCGCTGCCAGCAAAAATGAGATAAATTGAGCCCCACGCAATTGAATTGATGCATCCTCCGAGGTCGCCCTTGTTCACAAAAGTCCCGCTCACCGCCTACCGCACGTTCGAGGCCGCAGCTCGCACGGGCAGTTTCAGGGCGGCGGCTGAAGAACTTTTCGTGACCCCGGCGGCGGTTTCCTATCAGGTCAAAGCGCTGGAAGCCTGGGTGGGCGTCATGCTGTTCACGCGCTCCGGGACGGGCGTGCGGCTGACGGCCGAAGGCGAGCGGTTATATCGTGATGCCCACCGCGCGTTGCTCGACATCAGCAACAGCCTTGCCGCCTTGTGCCCCGAACCGGATGCGCGGACCCTGGTGCTATCGACCACGCCGGCGCTGGCGGCGGCCTGGTTGATCCCGCGACTGGGGGATTTCTACCAGGCTCAGCCGCACATTAATGTGCGCGTTGAAACCGGCAACGAGCTGGTGGATCTGCTGCGTGATTCCAGTGTGGACCTGGCTATACGCACGTCGAGCCGCGACGATCCTGGTTTGTTCAGCGAGCCGTTGATGGATGAGTATTTTTCAGTTTATGCCGCTCCAGCCATGGCCCACCCGCTTGGGCAGGATCGGGTGCAGCTGATCAACCTGCGCTGGGAAATGCCCGGCGGCTATCGGATCGACTGGGAAACCTGGTGTGCCGCAGCCGGGCATCAGCAATGGTTGAGCCTGGCCTTGATGCGTGAATACGACGACGAGCACTTCGCCCTGAATGCCGCCATCGCTGGTCATGGCCTTGTACTGGCCAGCAATGTGCTGGTGGCCGACAGCGTGGCTAAAGGCTTGCTGGTGCCTTACCGCTCCGAGATTATGCTGCCTGGCCCCCACTACATCGCCGCCTGCGCCCCAGGGCGGGAACGGCAATCGCCAGTGAAAGGGTTTCTGCAATGGCTTGTGGGGCAGGTGGAGTGACCAGTAGTCGGTCATCTGTTGGAGCGAGGCTTGCCCGCGAAGAACGATAACGCGGAATATCTGAAAAACCGGATCTATGTGGGAGCCGGGCTTGCCCGCGATAAGAACACCTCGGTTTGCCTGGTGCACCGCGTCGGCTGCATCGCGGGCAAGCACCGCTCCCACAGCAGGTCATCTGTTGGAGCGAGGCTCGCCCGCGAAGAACGATAACGCGGAATATCTGAAAAGCCGGATCTATATGGGAGCGAGGCTTGCCCGCGATAAGAACACCTCGGTTTGCCTGACATATTCGACCAACCAGTCAGCAACCCATCGCGCCCATCGCCCCCGAGTTTGCTATTCTTCGCGCCCTGCGACGGGTTGTCGCGCTCAATTATTCATCGTGTCCGGGGTTCATATGACGGCCATTGTTCGACCACGTCCCCAGCCGCTGTCTCGCGCTGACTACAAAACCCTGGGCCTTGCGGCGCTGGGCGGGGCGCTTGAGATCTATGACTTCATCATTTTCGTGTTCTTTGCGCTGACACTCAGCCAGCTTTTTTTCCCGCCGGAAATGCCCGAATGGCTGCGTCTGCTGCAAAGCTTCGGGATCTTCGTCACCGGTTATCTGGCGCGTCCGCTGGGCGGCATCCTGATGGCGCACTTTGCCGACAAGCTGGGCCGCAAGCGGGTGTTCAGCCTGAGCATTCTGATGATGGCCTTGCCCTGCCTGCTGATCGGCGTCATGCCGACCTACGCGCAAATCGGCTACTGGGCGCCGCTGATTCTGCTGGCGCTGCGCATCCTGCAAGGCGCAGCGGTGGGCGGCGAAGTCCCCAGTGCCTGGGTATTTGTCGCCGAACACGCCCCTAAATCCCATCGTGGTTATGCCCTGGGCGTGTTGCAGGCCGGTCTGACCTTCGGTTATCTGCTGGGCGCGCTGGTGGCCACCTGGCTGGCGAAAGTCTTCACCCCTGCAGAAATCCTCGACTGGGCCTGGCGCATCCCGTTCCTGCTGGGCGGGGTGTTTGGCGTGGTAGGCGTCTGGCTACGCCGCTGGCTGAGTGAAACACCGGTGTTCATGGCCATGCAGGCGCAGCGCGACGCGGTCACCGAGCTGCCATTGAAAGCCGTGCTGCGCGAGCATCGTCAGTCGTTGTTGCCAGCTGCCTTGCTGACTTGTGTGCTCACGTCCGCCGTGGTAGTCCTGGTAGTCATTACCCCCACCGTCATGCAGAAAAGCTTTGGCATGAGCGCAAGCCACACCTTTGCCCTGAGCAGCCTTGGCATCGTGTTCCTGAATATCGGCTGCGTGCTGGCCGGGATGCTGGTGGACCGGATTGGCGCGTGGCGGGCCGTGATTCTGTACAGCGCGCTGTTGCCCATGGGCATCGGTCTGCTATACGCCAGCCTCATTGGCCAATGGCCCGCACTGGGCGTTGCCTATGCGATAGCCGGTTTGACTTGCGGCATTGTCGGCGTGGTGCCGTCGGTAATGGTGGGGCTGTTTCCGGCGGACATCCGTGTGTCGGGCATCTCATTCACCTACAACATCGCTTACGCACTCTGGGCCAGCACCACACCGCTGATGCTCATCGCGCTGATGCCCTGGAGCCCGTGGGTTTGCGTGGCTTATGTGGCAGTGATGGGCACCGTCGGCCTGCTGACCGCTGCGTTCTTCGGTCTGCGTCGGGGTATGAAGGTCGACGCAGTGCTAATGGGCAACTGACGGCCTGCCTTTTGTTCGGTCTGTTTGAAGCTAATCTTCATACAGACCCAACGAGAGCACGGCATGAACCGCCATCTTGATCACAATAATGCTCAGCCGATACACGACGAAGGCTGCCATCCCGCCTCGACCCAGAACGCTCAAGTCGCGCTGCCCCTGCGCGAAGTCTGCGACCTGACCACCGAAGAAATCGCCACGCCTTCCTCATCACGCCTTCTACCCCGGCGCAACGCATCGTGCGCGCCAGGAACAGGATGAGCGACGCCCGCATTTCAACGTGCAACAGCCCGCACGACCCGCCCGCAGGAGACGACGTTATGAACGTAAGCACAGCTGAAAAGCAAAATACCCATGACCAAATCCAGACACTGATCCAGCATTGGAGTGCTGCCATTCGGGACAAGGATATCGAGGCGATCATGAGCTACTACGCGCCTGAAATCGTCGCCTACGACGCGATCATCGCGTTGCAGTTCAAGGGCGCCGAAGCCTACCGCAAGCATTGGGAGTTCTGCCTGGGCATGTGCCCAGGCCCGATGGTTTTCGAACAGAGTGAACTGGTGGTCCATGGCGACCAGCAACTGGCGTTCGCCCACTGGTTGAACAGTTGCGGCGGGGCCGATGAAAAGGGCGAGATGAAGTCGTCATGGATGCGCGCCAGCGCAGGTTTTCGCCACACCGCCGAGGGCTGGAAAGCCGTCCATGAGCACTTTTCGGCCCCCTTCGACATGGAAAGCGGCAAGGCGCTGTTTGACCTCAAGCCCTGATCAGTCGTTGATTCAAACACTGAGGAGAACAAAAAATGAGTGTTCAACCGATCCCCGATGACTATCGCAGCCTGACCCTTTATCTCGGCGTGAAAGGCGCGGCGCAAGCCATCGAGTTCTATAAAAAAGCTTTCGGTGCGATTGAGGATTTTCGCCTCGACACTCCGGATGGTCGTGTCGGCCACGCAGCATTGCGCGTTGGAAACTCGATGCTGATGCTCGGCGAGCCCTGTGATGAAGGTGTATTGGGCAGCCCGGAGGCAAACTGCAAGGCACCTTCTGGCCTCTACCTTTACGTCGAGGACGCCGATCAGGTGTTCAACCGGGCGCTGGATGCCGGGGCCGAGCAGATCATGCCCATGGCTGATCAGTTTTACGGCGATCGCAGCGGCACCCTCAGAGATCCCCATGGCCATGTGTGGTTCATCGCCACCCACAAAGAAGACCTCGCCCCCGAGGAAATCCGTCGGCGAGCGCAGGAAATGTTCAAACAGGCATAAGTCTGTCAGCCCACGTCGACTGATGATGTGGGCTGTTTCCTATTGTTGTTGGGTAAATAAGAGTTATTTAAGTAAGTTAACTGTGGATCCAATTTTTTTGTTTCAACCGATTGTGTTTATCATTTTCGGCGTTTATCTTTTTGTCAGACACAAATGTTGCTTAAGCGTGAAGATAAGCTTTCGACTGGGCACGGCTCAGGTACTTGAGGATTGCTTCTGACAAGGTTGTAGGAAGTTTCTCTTCTGGGTAATTAATCTCGTTGTGGTCCGTTATTGACTGACATCAGGCAGCGCTTGTCCGGCGTTTGCCTGGGAAGGCTTTCCATGGCTGTGCGTTAAAACTATTAATAATAAAAGGGAGTTATTCAATGGGCGTTATGATGAAAAACAGCAGTGATCATTCGTGTTCGTCATTCAGGCATGCAGCGTTTTTGCCGGATGCCGATACTCGTCGGCTGTTTAGTCTTTTGGCTAGAAAACAGGGAGCGTTACCGAAGTCCCAACTGTGTGATCTCCAGGCAAGGTTGCTGGGGCCTCAAGGTGCTCTGGAAACCTTTGCCCGGCAGGTCTCCAAGGTGGGCAGGAAAGCATGCGGGCTAGACCACTCTTCAGTACCGGGAGGCGCGCGGCACCGGCTGCTTGCAGAGAAGAGTGCGCATTTCACGCTGGCCATGCATCGGCGCTACAAGGCCACGGCCAATCCATTCAGTGAAAAGCACCGCACCTCATTGTGCTGCGTGGTATTTGATGACGCGGCGCCCTACACCATGGCCGAGCGATTTGCGGCGATGCAGTCGCTACGTCAGCAGGACAGCACGTATTTCGCCAGACTTATCGCCACCACCCGGCATACCGTGGAGCGTCGGCTGGTGTTTATTGGATTACTTGAACATTTCGATGCGCTGATGCCTATTGAACAAAGTATCTATCCACTGGATTACCGCACGGTGCAGCAAAGTCATCTCAATAGAGAAGAAGCGCTTTATGGGCCGCTCAAACTCGATAAGAGCGTCATGGAGTTGTTTGCAGAGCATTCGCCACAAGGGCTGCTGGATAATATTTGTCTTGGTGGCAAGACGGAGACTGCTTGATAACACTAAATAGTTTTTCTGTAGGAGCCAACGAGCACCGCGAGGCAGCGATAGCGGTATGTCTGATACACCGCTATCGCTGCCTCGCGATGCTCGTGAGCTCCTACAGGGGTACTGCGGCGCGATACTTATTCAAGCCCCTGCGCTGAGGTTTCAACGCTCAGCCTGGGGAACTCGATCACGTTTGATTCTGCCAGGCACACTCTGTTGCGGCCCGTTGTTTTGGCGATGTACAGGGCCTTGTCCGCTTCGTTGAGCCAACTGGCAGCATCGGCCATGTCCGGGCGATAGGTGGCGATGCCGATGCTCAGGCTCATTTGCAGGCGTGGCATATGCGGATCGCGCAGAGCATGCACATCACTGCGCAGCTGTTCGAGGGTTTCCCAGGCCAGTACCGCGCTGGTATTGGGCATGATCACGCAGAACTCGTCACCGCCGTAGCGCCCGGCAAGGTCCGTATCACGCAGGCTCGCGCCCAGCGCCTTGCTCAGACGCTTGAGCACGCTGTCGCCGATGATATGCCCGAGGCTGTCATTGATCGCCTTGAAATGGTCGATGTCGATCAGGGCGATGGATGTTTCCCGTGACAGCACCTGACACCGGCTGAACTCCAGCTGCAGCAGGTCCTTCCAGGTGCCGTGATTGATCAGCCCGGTCAAGCTGTCGGTGCGGCTCAGTTTGCCGAGGATATGTTTGTGCTCGCTGAGTTTGACCGCCAATTGGTAACTGGCCAGGCCGACAAACATGGGGTAGAGGATCAACACCGGCAGGCAGGCGTAGATTTGCAGCGGCGAGCTCTGCGAAACGAATGGCTGATGAAACAGCAGCACCGCAATCGCAGCCCCGACCAGTTGCGCAACGCAGCCGCGCAGGAACAAGGGCTTACCGCCTGCGGCAAGGTTGTGCATTGCCATCATCGCCAGCACTGTGACGGTCGGCAAAGGATTGAAGCCCATGGCGCCCGCCCAGAAACCACCCGCCAGGGAGTCGACGAGGATGTTGCGGCGTTCTGCGTGGAAGGGTTGGCGTGAACGCGTGGCCAGCCAAAGGGCAATCGGCGGCCAGATTATCGAGTTGCACAGCATCACCGCCCAGACCCAGGCGGGAGGATGCAACGGGTACATAGTTGCCGCGACACTGAAGAAGCCAATGCCAACACCAAGGCTGCGCACCCAATATATTCGTTTGGCAAAGGACCTTCCTTTACCGTCGTAACTAACCATGGCGTTCTACCGACATTTCATTTTGCTGGCCTTGATATCTGGGCCCAGGCCGAAATAGCGGAGTTTGGCCCTCCCGATCCATACTTGGGAAGAGCCATTTGCCATTATTGGACAATAGCGTCACAAATTGTCGCGGTTTGTGACACTTCGAACATTTTGGCCCGTTAGTCACGCTTCATTTGAATAGCAATCAGCGCGGTAACTATCGCAAGCAGTGCAACTGCAGCCGCTACAAAACCCACCGCCGGCAGCCCGACCTGCTCAATAGTCAGCCCGCCGATCACCGAACCCAAGCCGATGCCTGCGTTGGCGGCCGAGACATTCAGCGTACCCGCCAAGGCCTGAGCCTGAGGCGCTGTCTGCATGACGCGGATCTGACAGATCGGAAACAACGCCGTATGCGCTACACCCCAGACCAACAGCACCGCACACAGCAACGGGATGGAACCTGCTGCCGGAACGCTGGCGCTCATGCCGACGGCCAACAACAAGGCGAAGACGATGGTCGAGCCCAGCGGGCTGGCGTCCACATAACGCCCACCCAAACCGTTACCGATCAAACCGACCGCGCCAAAGCCCATCAGCCACCAGCCGACATGCGCAGGCGGAACCATGGCGATGCGCTCCAGCGTGTCTGCCAGGTAGGTGTAGGCCGTGAACATCGCGGTGAACAGCAGAATCGACAACAGCAAATTGATGAGGAAACGCGGGTCCGCGAGGATTCTCGCCTGCTTGGCCAGACCGACTTTTTCAGTTGGGGCAATCGATGGCATGACGATCCACAGCAGCAAGGCCATCAACAGCGACAACACCGTCAACGCCCAGAAAGCACCGCGCCAGCCCACGGCATCAGCGAACAGCGTGCCCAGCGGAATGCCAAACAGCATGGCGGCGGAGATACCCAGGTAAACCCGGGCGACTGCCTTGCCAGCCTGTTTCGGCCCGGCCATCAAACCAGCGGTCTCACTCGCCGTACCCCAGAACACCGGCAACGCCAGCGCTGGAATGAAACGCGCGAACGCCAATACCCAGATGTTGCTGGAAAGCGCAGCAAGGGCGTTGGACGCGGCGAAGATCATCAGGATCGCGACGAAGGTTTTCTTGCGGTCCAGGTGCGAGAGCATCGCCGTCAAAGGCGGGCCGAACAGCATTACGGTGAACGCGAAAAGAGTCACCAGCAGGCCCGCGTCAGAGATCGAAATCCCCAGATCGCGAGCCATGGCAGGCAACAAACCAATAATCAGAAACTCGGTGGTGACGATCACGAAACCGGCCAGGGCCAGAATGGCAATCGCCAGATTTGCGCCAGTCGCGCGCGCGCCGCTGGCAGAACCTGCCGCAGTGGTATCCAGGGAAGACATGGGAATAACTCAAAGTAGAAGATGTTGCTAGCCTATTCGAGAAAGAGCTTCTTATCTTTGGCGTTTTTTCCGTGCATTATGGACTTCATTTCCATAGTCGATACACGCCATGATTTCCGCCGACCGCCTCAAGGGCATCTCCAGCTTCGTCGCCGTGGCCAACGCAGGCAGCTTCACGGCTGCTGCCGAGCGCCTGAACCTGACCAACTCTGCCGTCAGCAAGAGCATTGCGCGCCTGGAAGCACGATTGGGTATGCGCCTGTTCGAACGCACCACTCGCAGCCTGGCGCTGACGGAGGAGGGCGCGGCGTACTACAGCGTCTGTACGCGGATTCTTGCCGAGCTTGAAGACGCCGAAACCGCAATGGCCGCACAACGTTCGGAACCGGCCGGGCATCTGCGCATTGACTTGCCAGCTTCGTTCGGCCGGATTCATGTCTTGCCATTGATTCTGGAGTTTGCCGAACAGCATCCGAAATTGCGCCCCCACGTGTCCTTCACCGACCGCTTTGTGGACCTGATTGAAGAAGGCATCGACATCGCCGTGCGCATCGGCGGCCCCGGCGTGTGGCCCGCGACCCTCGGCCATCGCTATCTGGGCACTGAACGGGTGATCTTCTGCGCGGCGCCGCAATACCTGCATCGCCACGGCACTCCGCAGACCTTCGATGAACTGGCCGAACACGCCTGCATTCTGTATGGCAACTCGCTGGGCAGCACCAGCCCCTGGGTCATCCTCGACGCCACGGGCCAAACGCAACTGCGCATGGTCGAAGGCCGCATCGTCGTCGGCAACGGCGAAGCTCAAGTCGCCGCCGTGGTGGCAGGCAGCGGCGTTGCGCAACTGGCGACCTGGCTGATCAAAGACCAACTGCAACGGGGCGAACTCGTGGAAATCCTCCCGCACCTGGCCACCGAAGGCCTGGACCTGCACCTGGCCTGGCCCCGCAAACGCGAATCCCTGCCCAAAGTGCACCAGATGGTGGAACTTCTGTGCGGTGCGTTGCGGATGGATTGAGGCCCAAGGACCTGTAGGAGCAATCGGAGGTAACGACGGTCGCGAAAGCGGTGTGTCAGGCACTCCACAATTCGCAGCCTTCGGCAGCTCCTACAGGGCATGCGTTTCCTCAGATACACCGCGATCCTGTAGGAGCAATCGGAGGTTACGACGGTCGCGAAAGCGGTGTGTCAGGCACTCTACAATTCGCAGCCTTCGGCAGCTCCTACAGGGCATGCGTTTCCTCAGATACACCGCGATCATGTAGGGGCGAGCTTGCTCGCGAAGAACGATAGCGCGGAGTGCCTGAAAAAACGCATGATTTGTAGGAGCTCACCGAGGTTACGAGGCCAGCGATAGCGGTGTGTCAGACAGATCGCTATCGCTGCCTCGCGGTGCACCTGAGCTCCTACCAGTCCTGATTCGCAGCAAATCAAGTAAGCTCCAACCCACAACCCCCTTCGACAGCCAGGAAGTCGTCATGCCCGAACTCGCTAGCCTAATCACCTTCTCCCTGATTTGCCTTGGCATGGTGCTCACACCTGGCCCGAACATGGTCTACCTTATCTCGCGCTCCATCTCCCAAGGCCCCAAAGCCGGGCTGATTTCCCTGGGCGGCGTGGGCGTCGGGTTTCTGTTCTACATGCTCTGCGCTGCGTTTGGCATCACCGGCCTGGTGATGGCCGTGCCCTACGCGTACGACGTATTGCGCGTAGCAGGCGCCATGTACCTGCTGTACCTGGCCTGGCAGGCACTCAAACCTGGTGGCCGTTCACCCTTTCAAATCAAGGAACTGCCCCGGGACAGCAATAAACAACTGTTCCTCATGGGCCTGATGACCAACCTGCTCAACCCCAAAGTCGCCGTGTTGTACTTGTCCCTGCTGCCGCAATTCATCAGCCTCGACAGCGGTGCCAGCGTCCTCAGCCAATCCCTGATCCTCGGCACCACCCAGACGCTCATCAGCCTGAGCGTCAACGCAATCATCGCCATGGCCGCCGGCTCCATCGCCGTCTTCCTCACCCAACGCCCGACCTGGGCAATGGTGCAGAAATGGCTGATGGGCACGGTGCTGTGCGGGTTGGCGGTGAAAATGCTGGTGGAAGGGCGGCGGTAAATCTTTGCTGCTTTTCAGGCAGCATTCGCAGCCTGAAAAGCAGCACTTATCATTTCTTGTTATCCGTAATCGCCTTCACCAACTCCCCATGTGCCTTGGCATCTTTTTCCAGGGAGATCACATTGACCATCGCCGTGCGCTTGCCCGCCGCAGCCGTCACGGTGGTGCTCAGGACCTTGCCACCGTCTACGCTGCCGGAAATATCCAGCTGCCGCACCCCAAGGCCGCGACGCACCATCTTCTTCTCGCCCAGCTGTTTGAAGTTCTGGTAACTGGCTTTCTGCTGCTCGACCGTCGCGGCGATGATCCCATCCAGCGTGGCCTTGTCATTGCTCGACACTTTCTGCCCTGAGCCTAGCGGCGTCTCGGTGATAATCACCACGCGCTTGGCGGCCTTGTTCATGTACAAAGAACCCGTCACACCCGCGGCCTTGGCCTTGTCGTCGATCTCCGGCATCGGGCTTTTCACGTATTCCTTGGGCAAGCGAAACACCAGTCGCCCACCCAACAGCGAGATCTTCTGCAGACTCGGCGCTTGTTGTTTGGTTGCGGCGATGACGTCTGCACTCTGCAGGCTCATCACCAACGCAGCAGCCAGCACAACGGTTCTACAACTGAAAAACCGCATGGGGTTTCCTCATAAGGGCTGGGTCAGGAGTGAATGGTGGCATCCTGCCTTAATGGGTTGTTGATGTCGAATGGCGGCGGGAAAACCGACTGAGTTTGTGTCAGCACTGTCGGCACTTTTGTGTGCGGTCGAAAAATAGTCTCACCAGTGGCGAGACTATTTCCCCATCGGCGCCAACATCGCCCGAATCCCCCGACACTTCGGGTAACCCCACACCCCCAGAAATTGCCCCCGGCATTACCCCCGGTGCGCGCCACCTTGACCACCATGGGTTTCTTGCAGTGGGGGCAGGCTGGGGCTTGGGGCGGCGGTGTTGCCTTGGGCACTGCCTTTGGTTTGGGCTTCTTGGTTTTGCGAGTGACGGGCGGGGCAGCAGGTTGGGGGGCGGCGGGCGGGGCCTCTGCGGGCTTATCTTTTATGTGTGACTCCGCCGTGTGCCCACGCAGCTGTCGAACCCAGGCAGCCACCCGAGCGAGCCAAATTCTGAAGCGATGCTGTTTTGTGGTCATGGGCGAAATTATTCAGAGGCGGGCAGGGGCGGACTTTAACAAAAGCTGAGACAAACGACGCATCCCTGTAGGAGCCGTCGGAGGTTACGACGGCCGCGAAACCGATGCATCAGACGACTGACAAACCCGCCACCACCACGCCAAATCCGCCACCCCACGGCACAATGGTGGCCTAACGCTATACCGTTCGGCTGATAACGAAAGATGTAATGCCATAATGATGGCATTCCGACGAGCGTCGCTCACGGCCTTCGTATCATTGCCGACACAATGCCCGAACAGACACTCACTTTGGGTATAACACTATGGTCTCGACGGTCACCTCCTACACGGATGCACGCAACAAAGCTGTAACAGGCCAGGGCAATGATGGCGTGGTTATGGTATCCACAGGAGGTGGTTATTACGGTACAGGCGTTTTGTTGTATGGCGGTCAGGCGATCCTGACGGCGGCCCATTTGTTCAAGAATGGCACCAACAACACGTCCGTCACCTTCGAAACCACAGCCGGCAAACAGACGCTGGGCGCGAGCAAGGTCGACGTCATGTCGAACTATGACGCCACCAACCTGAACAACGACCTGGCCATCGTCTGGCTCAGCGGCCACGCGCCGGTTGGTGCCGAACGCTACGACCTGTACCGCGACGCCAACGAAATCGGCCAGACCATGACCATGGTCGGCTACGGCGTACCGGGCACTGGCGCATCAGGCGTTTCCACCAACTACTCGGCCGCGCCGATTCGCCAGATCGCCTACAACACATTCGACGCCGACGCAGCCGCGCTCAAGGCCAAGATGGGCAACTACATCTCCTGGAACCCCAAGGCGGGCACCCAGTTGATCGCCGACTTCGATGATGGCACCACCAGCCACGACGCTCTCGGCGGCCTGCTCGGTATCAAACATACCGGCCTGGGTCAGAAAGAAGGCATCCTCAGCGCTGGCGACAGCGGCGGCCCGGCGTTCATTAACGGCAAAATCGCCGGCATCGCCAGTTCGATCAACAGCATGTACCTCAACGGCGCCCACCCGGACGTCGACAACAGCCTCAACAGCAGCTACGGCGAAATCGGCGCCTGGTCGCGCATCAGCGCCTATCAGGAAACCATCGATAAGGCCATTCGCGCCAGCTACACCGATGCGCCGACCAAAATGTCCGAGGTAAAAACCAACGTCGTCGAAGGCAACTCCGGCGCGACCAATGCCTACTTCCTGGTCCAGTTCAACGGCACTCGCAGCGACCCGAACAAGGTCATCAGCCTCAACTTCACCACCCGTGATGGCACTGCCAAAGCCGGCGAAGACTACCTGGCCACCAAAGGCACCCTCAACTTCTACGCCGGCGAAACCCAGGCCGTCCTCGCCGTCGAAGTACTGGGCGACACCAAATGGGAAGCCAACGAAACCTTCTACATGGACTTCACCAACCCGGCCGACGCCAGCCACGGCCAAAACATCATCCTCACCGGCATGAAGACCATCGTTAACGATGATGGCCCGCTCGCCTGGATTTGATCGCGACGGGTTAAAACAGGGAGCGGTTAAAACAGGTAGACAGCCTCACTCCACCGTTGGAGCGAGGCTTGCCCGCGAAGGCGTCGGATCAGCCAACATTGAGTTTCTGTGCAACGCTCAAAAAGTTTGGCCATTTCAATCAAATCGGTTTAGTGGCGTAATGATGGCATGGTACAAAGCTGGTAGGACGCGTCGTTCTATCAGCTAAGGATCAGCCATGAGAAAGGTAGGAATCAGCTTCATTGCCGCGCTGGCAATGCTCTGCGCATTTTCGGTTTCCGCAAAAGACACCAAGGTCCCCGATTCAGCCATCATTCAACTACTAATCGACGACTCAATTGCGGGCTACTCCGGCAACTGCCCTTGCCCCTACAACGCAATGCGCAACGGCAGAAGCTGCGGCAAACGCAGCGCCTACAGCCGCCCAGGCGGAGAATCGCCGCTCTGCTATAAAGAAGACGTCACCAAAGCGATGATCCAGGATTATCGGCAGCGGATGAAAGGCTAAAGCCTCCTGTAGGAGCCAACTTGTTGGCGAGGCGTCCAATCATCCACACCGCCTCGCTAACTCCCGCCCCGTGGGAGCGCGCTTGCCCGCGATAGCGCCAGCCAGGCCAGCACCTATTTCAATCCATGCCCCACCGCGTCAAGCCCCCGCAATCAAACCATTTCGACTCTTGCAAACATGAAGATCCTTCTGCCGCAGACGCGAGGAGCTCTATGCTAGATTTCGCTCAGTCATTAACGGATACATCCGTCAGGGAGAGCACATCATGCTCGCAACAGGCGTGGCGTTCATCGCAATAGGCTTAGCCACCAGCAACCCAGCCTTCTGGATACCCGGCTGTGTATTTATGGCAATCGCATATTCTCAAAGAGTCAAACGTCGGGACTGACCTTACAACCGATGCGGCAACAGCGATTTCAAGGAGGCTGCATGCTCGAAGTATGGGGAAGACGCTCATCATTCAATGTTCAGAAAGTCATGTGGCTTATCGGGGAGCTGGATCTGCCCCATGAACATATCCCGGCAGGCGGCGCATACGGCCTCAAGGACTCTCCAGAATTCCTGGCCATGAACCCCCACGGTCGGATTCCCGTCATCAGGGACAGCGACAGCACCGTGGTCTGGGAATCACACAGCATTCTCAGGTATCTGGCAGCACGTTACGGCGGGCCCGAACTCTGGAGCAGCGACCCTGTGCGTCGCGCCAAGATCGACTGCTGGATGGACTGGTCGCAGACAACGCTGCAACCCGAGTTCCTGACCGGCGTGTTCTGGGGTTTCTACAGAACTCCAGAAGCTCAGCGGGACCTCAAAGCGATCGAAAAAAACGTAGCGTTGTGCGCGCGGTACTTTCAATTGCTCGACCAAGTGTTGAGCAAGCAAGACTATCTAGCCGGCCAACACCTGACGCTGGCAGACATACCGGCGGGTACTCATCTCTATCGCTACTTCAACCTGGATATCGCCCGCCCGAATGTTCCTCACGTCGAAGCCTGGTATCAAAGGTTGCAAACCAGTGCCGCCTTTCGGCAACACGTCATGATTCCTTTTGACGATCTGTTTGGGCGGTTGGATTACTAGCAAAGGTCGGGACACGGCGGAATGTTCATTACGCTGCCGCGCTGTCTCGCAGCAAACAATGGAACTGTGGGACCGGCCAGCCCAGCCGGCCCCCAGTGCATCGGGTAGATCTGGCTGCAGTGCTACACCACGAACCGGTTCACCAACTGATTCAGGTTAACCGCCAGCTTTGACATTTCACCGCACGCACTTGCCGTCTGGCTCGCGCCCGCAGCACTCTGCGTTGCCAGCTCGCGAATGCTGACCAGATTGCGGTCAACCTCACGGGCAACATGCGACTGCTCTTCAGAGGCCGTTGCAATCATAAGGTTACGTTCATTGATCTGAACAATGGCCGTTGATATTTGATCCAGTGAGGTACTGGCCTCCTGGGCAACACCCAGTGATTCGGTCGCCAGGTCTTTGCTTGTATTCATCGCCTTCACGGCCAGATCAGAGTCGTTCTGGATGGCTGCGATCATCTGCTCGATTTCTTGAGTCGACACCTGGGTGCGATGGGCCAACGCCCTCACTTCGTCAGCAACTACCGCAAACCCGCGACCTTGCTCACCTGCGCGTGCTGCCTCGATAGCAGCGTTCAAAGCCAACAGGTTGGTTTGTTCGGCAATCGCTCGAATCACCTCGACAACTTTCGTGATGCTCTGAGCACGATCCGACAAGCCTTGAATCTGTTCGCTTGTGTTTTCAACGTTACCGTTCAGCTTTTGAATGGACTTCAGTGTCTGAGCCACTCGCGCCAAGCCTACCTCGGTATAGCCCTGTGTACGCTTCGATTCCTGGGAAGCCGACTCCGCGTTGCGAGCGACCTCATCAACCGCCGCGCTCATTTCTGTAACTGCCGTGGCAGCCTGATTGACCTCGTCGTTTTGGGCCACAAGCCCCCGGCTCGACTCCTCAGTGACGGCCGTCATCTCCTCTGAAGCAGAGGCCAGTTGGGTGGACGAATCGGAGATTTGAATGATGGTGCTGCGCAGGTTCGCTTGCATCTGTGCGAGCGCTTTCAACAGTCGCCCTGCTTCATCCGTCCCGCTGACCAGTATTTCCTTGGAGAGATCACTGGCCGCGATACGCTCTGCAACGGACAAGGCATCGTTAATCGGCGAGGTAATACTTTTCGTCAGCAGCAATGCCAACCCAACTGTCAGGATGACAACGCCTGCAATAATACCGACAACAAGCCAAAGCCCATTGTTATAGAGATCGGTTGCGTTCTGCCCAGCCTGCGCTGCCCCTTCGTTGTTAAAGGTAGTCAGGTCTTTAATTTGCGCTTCCATCGTATTCGTCAGAGGGCGGATACCTGTGCTCACCAAATTGACCGCGGCCGTTATGTCACCCTGCCTCATCAGCGGTTCGAGAAGATCCAGCTGTTTGACGTAAGCATCGGCGCTGTTTTTTACCGGTGCGTAAAACGAGCGCTCCTTATCGCTCGCTATTAGGGGCTCATAAGCGGCCACTGCATCGGTGAACGTCTTTCGGTAACCAGGGAAGTTATCAATCGTCTTTTGAATGGATTGGGGGTCAGCAAGGCCTCGCTGTGTTTCGAGCCTCAATCGAAGGACCGTGGTGTTCATCAACGCCGTTTGTCGGATGCTAGCCATCCAATTGAGCTCGACGTCTTTTTCGGAGTCCCGCAGCTTGCCCATTTGCATGATTGCGAAAGCGCCGAGCACAAAGACCAGCGCGATAATTAACGCGAAAAACAGGGCAGCACGTGGTGCTACGTTGAGATTTCTAAGACGCATACGAGATTCCTGTTTTCCGACGCAGAGTTGAGGTGTTCAACACGCTATCGACTCAACACCAGAAACTTGAGATGGGTGCGACCAAAGGAGGAGGTCCGCGATGGAAACTGTCATAAACGCGAGTGACGGTTTTGCGCCCTGCAGAAGATGACCGGATTGATCTGAGACGAGACCGTCCCTACAGCATAAATCCACTTCTGCCGTAGGACCCTTCTGTTTTCCCCCCGCAGGGCGCTGTCCTGCGCACTGCCTTGCTAAGGTCAGCTCCTGAGCCAAACAGGGCACCCTTTATGACGAGCAATTTTCAAGCAGTCCTGAAAGCCCGCCGTACAGGCCTGCGAGCAATGGCGACGTGTTGAGTGGCATCGGTCAGCCCACCCCTCTAGTTTTAATGCTGCTTAACGCCCCCTCCCGAAAATACAGCGAGGCACATCATGTCCGACGACAACAACATCAACATTGGCTCCATCGGTAACGCCAATCACATCAACATCGCCCAGAGTCAGTCTTCCATGCGCAACCCCATCGAGTTCGAAGTCGTGGCCAGCAGTGTGCAACGGCTAAGCCGCGCCAGCGTCAACAAAGGTGCCTGGTACTTCGCAGGCTCCATACCGGCGTTCGCACTCTCGGTCATGTCCATACTTGCCGATGCGACGGGTATCTTTTCCTACTTCAATCTCGGCTGGAAAATCCTTGCCTGGACCATCGCCATCGTCGGCATGTTTGGCCTCATGTTCTACAAGACCAAAGGCAAGATAGCCTTGCAAATCATTCCCCAAGGGCAGGCGCGCTTCATCGATGGGCAGTGGGTCGAGCGCGACGAAACCGGTGATTACCTGCTGTATCGCAAAACAGCGTCTTGCAACCATCAAGGCTGCAAAGGCACGGTCCGCATCCAGCTACCGCCGCCACGTGAGCAGCATAACCACGACTACATCGGCGTGTGTGACATCGGCGGCAAACAACACACCTACCGCGTGGACTTCAACGGCATTGGCGAGCGCCAGCACTTCAACTGGGATCCACTCGACCCGCCGAAGCCACAATAGAACCACTCAAGCACTGGCGAAGATTTGTCTCAGCACCGCCGAGACAAATCGTGCGAGCCGCATCACGACTGCCAGGCACGACTTCACGCTTCCACTTGTCATGTACTCAGGCATTGGCGTTGGCGTTGGCGTTGGCATTGGCAGTGGGGTGCGTGTGCTGGACGTTGCGCTGCGCAACGGGCGACGTGGCTTCCCGCTCAGAGGCATGGTCGGGAAAACTGGCGAAGTGATAGCGATTGACCACGACAGTGTTGCACTCGCCACGGCCCGTGACCGAGCGGATACCCATCAGCAACGTGCACCTGGCGCCAAGGATGGCCCGCTAGTCATAGGGAGATCTTGAAATGCTGAATACGCCATCGGTCCATTCAATAGAGCCGCGTTTAGAACTTAGTCTCAATCAATGGTTAAGCGTTTACCCAGACTGTTTAAACGTCGGCGATGCGTTTCTGCCACTGTCCCACCTATTAGATCTTCATCGCGCCGCCATACGTTCGATGCAGCAGGTGCAGTCAACATTTCTAAAGCGGCCGTTCACCAAACGGCCTTACATCATCGGAGTCTCTGGCAGCGTTGCTGCTGGTAAAAGTCATTTTTCTAGAGCTTTATCTTTGGCTCTTGAAAAATGGTCCAGCCGACCGAGCATTCAACTGGTTACGACGGATTCATTTCTGTTCTCCCTCGCGACATTGCAGAGAGAGGGGCTAGCAGGCCGAAAAGGATTTCCGGAATCCTACAATCGCCCGTTGATGTTCGACTTTCTCCGTTCGATTAGTCGCGGTCGAAGCCAAACCATCCCAATTTATTCTCACGCCACATACGACATCCTCCCAGGAGAGCATTACCATTTTCAGGTTTCCGATATCGTAATTCTCGAAGGGGTGAACGTATGTCAGGTAGAAAGCAACTCCCGTGAAAACGTTCTGGATTATGTGGATTTCTCTATCTATCTACACGCGGCGGAAGAACACCTTAGAAGCTGGTACGTGGAAAGGTTTCTGCGTTTGAAGGCCGAAGCAGCGTTGGACTCTGGATCCTATTACAGTCGATTCCACGATCTTTCCTCCGATGAAGCCCTGGAGGTGGCTTTGGAGAGATGGGAGCGGATCAATCTCGTAAATCTGCAAGAGAATATTTTTCCTTCCCGCGACAACGCAGATCTCATCATCGAAAAATCGGCAAACCACGCTATCGAATTTTTGAAACTCCGGGTCGTCTAGCGCCATTGGCGTCATAGCTGGCGCGCTAGATCGCCCGCCAGCTGATTCCCTTGCTGCTTTTTCAATACAGCCGCCAGATTTCAACCAAACCCAACCCCCCGCCAAACAGCCCGCCACCACGGCAACCGACCTCCAACACGCCCCGAATCCCCCGATAACTGCCCCAGCGGCAACATCCTCGGCATATCCCGCAACCGAATCCACGGCTCGCTCTGCCAATGCAACAGACACACCAACAACCCCGGCCAACTCAACTGGCTAAGGTTAGGCGCGGAGTCGTTCAAAGGAACCCGGTCATCCCGCAAGCACGGCACCACTTCATTCGTGATCCACCGCCGCAAACCGCGATTCTCCGCGTGAAAGTGATGCACCAACAACTCATAAACCCCCGACTCACTCACCATCAACTCTTCCTCAGCCCCGTAATGCGTCGCCAGCAAAACAACTCGCCGCTGATCCACATCCAGCTTGCGCGTCGTCCGCTCGTTTAGCGGCCAGCCCATCAGGCGGCTGAAATCCCGGGCAGAGAACCAGACTTGGGATTCGAGGAGGAGGGTGCGGAGTTGACGGTTGTGGCGGTGGAAGGTGGTGGGGTGGAGGGCTTTGTCGGCGTGCTGCCTTGGTAAGTCGAGGTCAAGCATGGGTGAGATCTCTGCATTTGCAGCCTTTGCAAGGCTATAGGCGTCGGGAGTTAAGAAACCTCAAAAGCAGAGAAACAAGGCCGGACGTATTTCCCTTTCGGGTCTTGTATTAGTCCACTCCCGACATACAGAAATTTTAGGACGCGCAGCCGTAAGCCGCAGGTACAAAAAAGCCGCATTTTATCGGGTGCGGTCTGGCCGCTGCTTTTGAGGTTCGGTGCGTTTCTTAGGCGCGGTGGGAAGATTAGAGGGCGATGGCGGGGCGGGCAAGGATTGCGTTGTAGGGCAATTCTGAAAATAGCCTAAGCATTAGCTGTGTCGGGACTGACCCTCCTCATTTGGAGTAATCAGTGTGATTCGAACTGAATCTCAGGTTCTCGTATCAGTCGCATCACCTTTTTGTACAACAATTCTGTAAATGCCCCGCTATCTCCGGACTCATGACACCGCCGATGACAATTCGGGCATAACGCCACAGCATTCGAAGGGCTATCACCTCCCTTATCTGCCAACCGACGAACATGGTGAACTTCTAAGAATGGAGCACCTGACGGGGTAATAAATGGAGCAGTATGCTCACATCCTTCGCACACTCCATTTGAGTTTTTTAGTACCCATGCGCGTGTCTTCGGATCACGGGCGTACACTATTTTTGTTGAGGTAACGGTAGCAGGATTTTCAATACCCTGAGTGTAATCGATGTGTCTATACCGCGAAGTTTTTCTCCCTTGTGAGCTAATTCCTTTTCGTCAGTAGTTGGTGTGTAGTCAATGGCGCTATAGGTCCCATACGCTTCCAGCATTGCTAGAACACGGGCGCGTACTCCTCTACCTAAATTTCCCGCATGCTGGTAGCCAGCGACAACAGGCAGGCAAAGCTCTCGCATCAGAGACGAAAATTTTGCATACGATATTCGATGGACTTAGCTGTCCGCTTTTCTGACTGCAAAGCGCGATGCACCTGTGCTTTTACAAATGCAAAGCCATTTTTCTGCTTGGTTTGCATATCGAGATAAGCCATCAAGCAGGCCCGGAGTTCTTCATCACTCCACAGGTTTGAGGATTGTTCAGCCATGAAGGTATCACGCCTACGCCAAGGAACAGCATGAAGATACATGTAGGAATCTTCTCTGTCCCCTGTAGGGTTTGGTCTTTATTTGCCAGCTCGTGACAGGCCTGTCGGCTGTTGCCGTTTTGTTATCCGTAGGTGTTTATTGCTGTTATAAGGAGTCGCCTTCCATTGGGCAGGAAGGCGAATTTATTATTTGTTGAAGTTTAATCGCTCTTTGTACGGGGCTGATAACTCGATCCCTGCTGAATAATTTTCATTGTATAAGTGGGATTGTGAATACAGTAATCCAATTTCTGGATGTAGGCGATTCAAAATATAGAGTGGGATTGATGAAGGGCGTGGGCCAACTGTGGTCGCGATTACGTTATAAGACGATAGGTCGTTCTTGATAAGCAAATCCATTTCGTTCGCCGTTTGAGTTATTTCGGCATAGGCGTCAATACTCGCAATGATCATTTCAGCTCGTCCGGTGAGCTTTGTTACCCGGCGTTCTATGTTTTCAAGTTGTTCCCCAGTTTGCGTGATAAGCACTATTTTTGCTGGCTCTATTGCCTCGACAATCTGATTGGCCCTTTCTAAGTCGAAGCCGGAAAATAACAGTAGGCTTGTTTGTCTGTCTGGGTACGCGACGCCACTGTGTCTGAACACTAGTTTAGGACGACCGTTATCTCCAGAAAGCCAACTTCCATACTTAAGAGGTCGATAATACTTGAATAGAACATCTGATTTTATATGCTCAAGAAAATGTAAGCACGACCAGATGAAGTGTCTGGGCATAGTTGTTAAGTCAAGAACTATGTTTGGTGATTTCCCCAGCCCAAGTATTGCTTTCTCAATAGTTCGCCAAGAAGATACGTGATCGATAGGGTCTATGTCTATGATTGTCAGTTTTTTGTGTTTAACCACGTCCAAAGATTTGCACTTTTCCAATATCGATGTTGTTCTTTCGATGAAGGCAGTAGGATGCAGTAAGATCACGTGACTAATATCTTCGTCCTGAGCGAGAATGTCTTCAAAGCCGGCTATAAAGCGTGGTTCCCAGCCCAACGATGAAATTAGATATTTGTTATTCATAGAATAAATTCCTGCTGCGCGTCTTCTGTTGATGCTTTCGGGAACTTTCCATTTTCCATTGCAAAGCAAAGCTCGGCTGATTTTATCGATGCTCTTCCATGTTGACCATGAGGGTCTAGTCCTCGGGCGGGCCAGAATAATCTATTTAAAGTGTAGTAGTACTCTTGGCGGCCGCCATCTTTAGCATTGCCCAAGCGACGGTATAAAATTTGCGCCTTTCTCATTAGCGCGAGTATAGGCAAAAGCTTCTGATCCAAATCAGGCCGATTTTGTGAAACCGTAAACGTTACTATTCTTGGTTCAGATAGGTTGGTTAAAAGCCTTTCTCTGAAGTAATCGCCTAATGCTACGACTAGATTAGTGATGAGTTTCGCCTGCTCTTGGGAGCACTCGTCCATTTCCTTATGAAGTCCATCCATCACCCGAGTCCATAACTTCTCACTTTCCTTAATGATCACATCTGACTGGATTTTAGGAGGTATTCCTGTAACCGCTGCTTCACCCCCAGCAGATACAACGTCATCGTACATCCAATAGCATGGTAGAAGTAAGTTTCTGATGACTCCACTTGAAAGATGTATTAACGTGTCAAGGCCAGAATAGATAGGTCGATTCGCTTTCGCTGGGCGGTTTCTGAAGTAATATGCTCTTCCCTGCTTGTAAACGTGATCTGCTAGTTGCTTTGGCGTGGCATTTGGATGTTTTTTAAGAAATGAAGAGCGTACCTCATTCTCGCATCTAATAAGTTGCTCCCTGAAATCTTCACTTTCTCCAAAGAAGATGTCGGGTTCAGTATTTATTCCTACGTTTTTAAGTCGTCTATCGATTATATTTCGTGCGAGCTGTCCAAATTTAGAACTTTCATTTTGAAATGGCTGCTCAAGATCGACGCTGATGTAATCGTGCCCCTCGATTATACTTCCATTCGTCGCTGTTCGACGATCGAAGTCCTCTACCGTCGCGAGTGCTACTTTAAAACTGAACACGGAGTGGTCACGATAACTGAGCCAAGAATTTAATAGTAGTTGTTGGTCTTCGTTTAGGTCGTGGGCATCGTCAATCATTAGCGAGAAATGAGAAGAGTTTAGCAGACTGGTCGAGCGAAGTGCCGTCAGGAGCGGAAGGATTAGGGAGTAGAATGTTCTTGCGAATGAAAAATCTGATTTATCCTCAAAAAGGAAGAACTTTTCTTGTGTTGTTCTTAGCTCTTTGTTAAGTAGCCTTTTAAGGCTCTTGAAGATAGATCTGTCTTTCGGGATGTCATCATCGAATATATAGTAAAGCTCTTCGCTTAAAGCTTCGAGATCTTTGGGGGTGAATAGCTCTACAATATGTTCGCAGTGCTCAGAAATTGCAACTGCTATAGCAAGAACAAAGTAATGCTCCGATATTGCCCGAGAGAATTTTTTATCATCGTAGTAATCATGGTCGACTCTCCTTGCTAAAGGGGTGCTGCAGGAAATGTAGATTCCGATATTGTCTAACAGTGATTTTTCTTCAGGTTTTTGTTTTTTTATCTCGAAAGGCAATGAGTAGTATAAGAGTGTCATGCTCTTACCACATCCCCTGTGACCCTTTAGTAAAACATTTCTGCTGGATTTTAGAAAGCGGGCATAGTTGTAGTCGTCTATGAACCAGTCGATAAGAAGATCTGCGGGAAGATTTTTGGCGCCATCGAAATCAAACGGGTTATTTGTCATCTAGATCTGCCCTCGCATGCTAACGATTCTTTCGATTATATTTTGTATTCTGTAGTTGGGCGTTTCTTCCAGGTTTTTCATGTCTGAGCCAGGTACGAACAGGTCATCTAGATCTATAGGCTTAACTTCGAGATCTACTTGTTCGCTCCCACTCCAGAAATTGAAATTTACTGATGTTTTTTTGAAGGGCTCGAGACCACTACTATAGTGTTTGCAGTAACGTCGCTCACCGTCTAGCTTATGTATTCTGGCATAAACGCATTTCATGAATTTCGTAAAATTGTTAGCGCCAGATTTTAGATTGAAATTATAATCATCTAGAGGGATTTGGTAACTCAAGGCAATTCTAGAGCCCCCGCGATCTATATAAACGTTCGTGCATTGCGCATATTTGTGGTAGATTTTTGAAGACCTGGCAATCATATTGTTTTCAATTAGAAAAGTTGAAGTCCGCTGGGGACCTTCAGCCAGTTCGTCAGCGAACCTCAATACAGCAGCGAGATATTGCAATCGCACAGAATGTGATTCGAAAAAAGCATCATTCAGATCTTTTAGCGTATCGTTGGATCCATCAAGTCCGCTTATTCCGCTATGGCTGCGTCCAATTTTAATTACGTGACCCATTTCAAGCCGGTTAATCCATAGTTTATTAAACTGTGCTTCATATATTTTGGCTATTTTTAGGTTATGCTTCTTACGTCCAAATAGATTCCCAACATCATGAAAGAGAATCGATTGGCATAAGATGTAATGCTCTATAGGATTTATAGCTTCAGTATTTCCAATGAGCTGAAATGCATTGTCTAAAACGTTTTTGATATGGGTAGAGCCATGATCTGATAGATTTGGTTCTTTTGACGCAATCCATGGCAATATGTCTGTTAGTAAAAAACCTCGAGCTGAAATATAACGGGCGTACAATATTTCGCCTTTGCTTCCGAGCGCTTTAAGTCTGGTTTCCAGCTCTGATTCTAACTTACTAGTTTCCCACATATTACTTCCGTTAATTCTGTTGGGTTTCTACAATCGTTTGAAAGACTGCTTTTGCTAACAGTGGAGGTACGGCGTTTCCGACTTGCTGCTGTTGGAAGCCTATTGAGCCGTAAAAGTCATAGCTGTCTGGGAAGGACTGTAACCTCGCTGCTTCCCTGACTGATAGTCCCCTATCTTGAGTCGGGTGAATCAGCATATTTTTTCTGAAATTTCCAACTACAATCGACGGTTTTTGTTCGGAAAGTCGATGATAGATGCCAGTGTGGCACCTACTTCTATCTGCATAGTTAAGCATCAAATATTCTGGTATGTCTTCCCAGTTTCCGCCCTGGGGGACATGTTTGTAACGCTCTAGAATCAGCTCTGAATTGTTCGTTACCAGATGTCCCGAGCAACTACCTGCTTTACTCCTCAAAGACTCGGCAAAAATAGACGGGGGAGTTTTTCCATACTCTAGTATATTTTCTTGGGCGCCGTTTACTAATGTTGGTAGATCTGCAATAGCCTCGGCAACACTTACTATTGATAAAGCGTCTGATTTGGGCACGGTTATCTTGTGACCATGCTTGGAACCAATCAAGAATAATCGTTCTCTCTTCTGAGGTACTCCAAAGTCCGCAGCGTTCAATATAAAAATAGATACTGTATATTTCTGGCGCTGAAATGCTTTTTTAATTTTCTTTAAAAATACGCCGCCAGCAGTATCTTGAAGGCCTTTAACATTTTCAAATACGATCCACTCTGGGTTTAGCTCTTTTGCAAAGCGCAGGTACTCTTTGAAAAGCCAATTATTTTTATTATCTACGTTTCTCGTTTTTTGATTTGAGGTTGAGAATCCCTGGCATGGTGGGCCGCCAAATAATATCGTTGGTACATCTGGATCCAAATCTGTCATTTCGGATATTCCAATCTTTCGAATATCCTCATTTATTACCTGCGTCTGAGGATGGTTTGAGCGATAGGTGAGCGCAGCATGCGGGTCAAATTCCACCGCATATTTTATGGATATACCGGCTTGTGTTGCTCCAACCGACATGCCCCCTGCGCCTGAAAAAATATCTACAGCTTGCATTGCGTCTCTCTTCTCAGCTTTTGTTCAACAGGCTACGTTCTAGATGCGCCAAACCACGCAATCAGAGGCCAGAAAAACCTTAACCATACACATGGTGGTGGCCAGAGGCTATCCCTGGTCTTGGCTAGCGTTATTTATACGCAATCTAACTAACCCGAGGCACACCGTTATTTCGCACGTGGGCAGAAAAAAGGCCACCTAAGGGCAGCCATTTCAAGTGCATTTGATCAATCCCAGCTAAGCGCGCCGCCGGTTTGGTATTCAATAACCCGCGTCTCGAAGAAGTTTTTCTCTTTCTTCAAGTCCATGATTTCGCTCATCCATGGGAATGGGTTGGTGGTACCTGGATACTCTTCTTTCAAACCGATCTGGCTCAGGCGACGGTTGGCGATGAATTTGAGGTAGTCCTCCATCATCGCGGCGTTCATGCCGAGGACGCCGCGGGGCATGGTGTCGCGGGCGTATTCGATTTCCAGTTGGGTGCCTTGCAGGATCATCTGGCTGGCTTCTTCCTTCATTTCGGCGTCCCACAGGTGTGGGTTTTCGATTTTGATCTGGTTGATCACGTCGATGCCGAAGTTCAGGTGCATGGATTCGTCGCGCAGGATGTACTGGAACTGCTCGGCGACGCCGGTCATTTTGTTGCGGCGGCCCATGGACAGGATCTGGGTGAAGCCGCAGTAGAAGAAGATGCCTTCCAGTACGCAGTAGTAGGCGATCAGGTTGCGCAGCAGTTCTTTGTCGGTTTCTTCGGTGCCGGTTTCGAACTTCGGATCGGAGATCGAACGGGTGTATTTCAGGCCCCAGGCGGCTTTTTTCGCGACCGATGGGATCTCGTGGTACATGTTGAAGATCTCGCCTTCATCCATGGCCAGCGATTCGATGCAGTACTGGTAGGCGTGGGTGTGGATCGCTTCTTCGAAGGCCTGGCGCAGGATGTACTGGCGGCACTCCGGGTTGGTGATCAGGCGGTACACGGCCAGCACCAGGTTGTTGGCAACCAGGGAGTCGGCGGTGGAGAAGAAGCCCAGGTTGCGCATGACGATGCGGCGTTCGTCGTCGGTCAGGCCTTGTGGGTCTTTCCACAGGGCGATGTCGGCGGTCATGTTGACTTCTTGCGGCATCCAGTGGTTTGCGCAACCGTCCAGGTATTTCTGCCAGGCCCAGTCGTACTTGAAAGGCACGAGCTGGTTGAGGTCGGCGCGGCAGTTGATCATCATTTTTTCGTCAACGGCAACACGGGCGCTAGCGCCTTCGAGTTCAGCCAGACCTTCAGCGACGTCCAGTGCGTCCAGCGCTTTTTTGGCGCGGACCAGGGCAGGGGAGTCTTTGTCGGTGATGTTGCGGGCTTCGGTTGCCGCGGCGCCACCGGCGCTGTCGAGGCGGTCCATGTTGGCTTCGTTGGCGTGACCGGCGTTGGTCGCTTTGGCGACTGTTTCGCCGTCTTCTTTATCGAATTCGTCCCAGCTCAGCATGGTGGAAGCTCCTGAATTTCAAAGGATGTAGTGCCCGCGTCGTGTCGCTAACGTTGGCAACGGATTTCTTGATTTACTCGGGATCGACTGGCTTGTGAGGCTGCAGATCGATCAATGGATTTGCCGCCGCGGCGCGGGGCCATACAGGCGAACAAAACGGGTAGTAGAGGTTGCTTTCAGGTAGGACAGCATTGCGTGTGCAAATGGTCATTTGGGTACCCTGGAGCGAGCGCGGGATTATACAGATTTTGCCCGGCACTTGTTCATCCATGACTGCATTTTGGGGTGTGATTTTCACTTTTTTCTATTGCATTTGAGCGGTCATTCTCAATTGGTGAGATATGAGCGGGAATGCAGTGAAAACCCTGTATGTAGTGTTTTTCAAATTTCGAAACACATCATATAGGTCTCGCTGGTCTCCGGCAATGTGTCGATGCGACGCATTTGCGCTAAGGATTTATGGCTTGATGGAGGTCAATGTTTCTGTGTGCCTTGGATATAGGGGGCTGTGGCGGGGGGAGGGGTTTAGACGGGGATTTTCAGGTGACCAACGGTTGTTGTGACGGGCGTGCGCGATGTAAGTCGATGCGGGAGACGGACTCTATGTTTGTCTGCAAGTCCTCTGCGGCCGAGCCAATGCCATCGCGAGCAAGCTCACTCCTACAGACAATCACCCTGTTGGAGAGAGGCTTGCACGCGAAGAACGATAATGCGGTCTATCTGATAAATCGCAGCGTCTGCATCGCGGGCAAGCACCGCTCCCACAGGGGATTGCGGGCTGCCCGCGCCGGCGTTAGCTGACTTTGAAGAACGCCACTTTCTGGGTCAGGCGGTCTGCAAGTTTGGCCAGTTCCTGGCTGGCGGTTGCGACTTGTTTTGAGCCTGTCGCTGACTGCACGGTGGAGCCATGGATGCGGTTGATGTTGACCGCCACTTCTTCGGCTACAGCGCTTTGCTGCACTGAGGCGCTGGCGATTTGTGCGTTCATGCGGTTGATGGCGCCCACTTCCTGGCTGATTTTGGACAGCGCGCCCTGTGCGTTGCGGGTTTGTTCCACGGTGCGGCTGACCAGTTCGCAGTTATTGCGCATGGTTTGCGCGGCTGCTTCGGTACCGCCTTGCAAGGTGCTGATCATTTCCCGGATGTCTTGGGTCGAGCGCTGGGTGCGGTTGGCCAGCGAGCGGACTTCATCGGCCACAACCGCAAACCCTCGGCCATGCTCACCGGCCCGAGCGGCTTCGATGGCGGCGTTCAAGGCCAGGAGGTTGGTCTGCGCGGCGATGGAGTTGATCACGTCGATCACAGACTCGATCTCCTCGCTCTGTTTGGAAACGTGCTCAACGGTGAGGGTGGTTTGAGCCAGTGAGGTCGCCAGCTCTTCAATCGCCAGCGTGGTGTCGGCAACCAGTTGGTTACCGCTTACCACTTCGGTATCGGCCAGACGTGTTGCGTTCGCGGCCTGGGAGGCGTAACCCGTGACTTCGTTGACGGTAGCGGCCATTTGCGTGATGGCAGTCGCGACTTGCTCGGCCTCGCGGGTTTGCAGGTTTATCTGCTCGTTGTTGGTGATGGAGGTGGCGGAGAGCATCGTCGAAGAATGGTTGACCTCCTGAGCTGCCATGCGCACTTGGGTAATGGTGTCGGCCAGCCGGATAAGGGCGGTTTTCAGAACACCCATGACGCTGTCGGGATAGTGGGTTTCGATGCGCTGTTGCAAATCGCCTGCTGCCAGACGCTGGATGGCTTGGGCCACTTCAGTCGGTTCCGCGCCCAGTGTTGATTTGACGAATCGAATGATGACGGTTGCCAGGATGATGCTCAGCAGCAGGGCCACGGCGGTCGCCAGCAGCATCAAGCCGCGAAACTGGCTGGCGGTGGCTTGCACATCAGTCAGCTGCGACTTGATGGATGCTTCTTCGTGGTCGATCAAAGCATTGATGCGTTTGAGCCACTCGCTGTAGTTGGCCGATACCTGGTTCAGCAGTAAAGCCTGAGAGCCCGCGATGTCGCCGGTACGCCGCAGGGTGATCAGTGTTTTCGTGGCGGCGAGGGTTTGCTGTTCGATTTCCTTGATGGCGCGCAGCATGGATTGCTCTTGAGCGCTGACGTGGCCACTTGCATACAGTTGATCCAGTGGCGCGGCGGAGTCGACGTAGTCTTTTTCCAAGCGGGTGACTTCGCTCAGATGGCTCTCAAGGTCTCGATCATTGCTCACCAATACCGCGTCGCGAATGGCAATGGCCCGGTTGTGCACGCTGCCCCGAAAGTTGATCGCGTAGCGCTGCACTTTTGCGGCGTTTTCGCTGACGTCTTCGAGAGTGGAGTCAATGAAACCGACCCTTTGGATACCCACAGCGGTAATCAGGACAAGAAAAGACACGATGGCGGCAAAGCCCAGGCCGATGCGCGATGCGAGGGAAATCGGGTTTTTCATGAGTTGAGCTCGTGGGGAAACGAAGTACCAAAACGTACTGGTATCAATACGCCATCTTTGGGTTGTACGAAGGTATCGTCATGCGAGATCGTTGCCCAATCAATGGAGACTACGGCATTCATAGGGGCATGCTATGGAATTGTTTGGGTTCGTCAGGGTTGAATCGAATTTTTGGGCGTATCGGCCTGTTGTCGGTGGAAAGGTTGACGCCATCGCGAGCAAGCTCGCTCCTACAGGTCCGGGGTTTGCTGAGAGTTTGCGAATGGGTCAGTAGATGCGTTAGCTGGGCTGACGTCATCGCGAGCAAGCGCGCTCCTGCGAGGCGGGGTTTGCCTAGGGTGGGCGGATGGAGCAGTAGATGCGTTGGCTGGGCTGACGTCATCGCGGGCAAGCGCGCTCCTACAGGTTTGGGTTCTGTGGAGGGGATTGTTCAAGGGGGAGGTTTTGCGGGGAGGCCGGGAGGGTTGGATGCTCCCGGTTTGCTACTGGGTAGCGTGTTACGTATTCGCGAGCAAGCTCGCTCCCACTGAAGGTGGTGAGAGCGGGCTTTTGGCTATGCCTTATTGGCAAGCCTCGCAATCCGGTTCGTCGATGGCACAGGCTTTAGGCACTGGCGCTGGACCGGCTGGTGCAGCTTCGGTTGGGCGCGGGGCGGTGATCGCCGAGTCGTCCGGGCCGTGGCCGCCGCTCGATACTGCGTTGAGCTTGCCGGTGTTGACGGTGGATTTCTCGGTGCTGGTCGCGGCCAGGGCACGGAGGTAGTAAGTGGTTTTCAGACCACGGTACCAGGCCATGCGGTAGGTCACGTCCAGCTTCTTGCCCGATGCGCCGGCGATGTACAGGTTCAGGGACTGAGCCTGGTCGATCCACTTCTGGCGACGGCTTGCTGCGTCAACAATCCACTTGGTATCCACTTCGAACGCGGTGGCGTACAGGTCTTTGAGTTCCTGCGGGATGCGTTCGATCTGCTGTACGGAACCGTCGTAGTACTTCAGGTCGTTGATCATGACCGAGTCCCACAGGTCGCGGGCTTTGAGGTCGCGAACCAGGTACGGGTTGATCACGGTGAATTCGCCGGAGAGGTTCGATTTCACGTACAGGTTTTGATACGTCGGTTCGATCGACTGCGATACGCCGGTGATGTTGGCGATGGTCGCGGTCGGTGCGATGGCCATGATGTTGGAGTTACGAATACCCTTCTGTACACGGGCACGGACTGGCGCCCAGTCCAGGGATTCGTTCAGGTCAACGTCGATGTACTTCTGGCCACGCTGTTCGATCAGGATCTGTTGCGAATCCAGCGGCAGGATGCCTTTGGACCACAGGGAACCCTGGAACGTCTCGTAAGCACCGCGCTCGTCGGCCAGGTCGCAGGACGCCTGGATCGCGTAGTAGCTGACCGCTTCCATGGACTTGTCGGCGAACTCGACGGCAGCATCGGAACCGTAAGGAATGTGCTGCAGATACAGCGCGTCCTGGAAGCCCATGATGCCCAGGCCGACTGGACGGTGCTTGAAGTTCGAGTTCTTGGCTTGCGGTACCGAGTAGTAGTTGATGTCGATAACGTTATCGAGCATGCGAACGGCTACGTCGATGGTGCGCTTGAGCTTGTCGGTGTCCAGCTTGCCGCCCACGATGTGGTTCGGCAGGTTGATCGAGCCCAGGTTGCAGACCGCGATTTCGTCCTTGTTGGTGTTCAGTGTGATCTCGGTGCACAGGTTCGAGCTGTGAACCACGCCCACGTGCTGCTGCGGGCTACGCAGGTTGCACGGGTCTTTGAAGGTCAGCCATGGGTGGCCGGTTTCGAACAGCATCGAGAGCATCTTGCGCCACAGATCCTTGGCCTGGATGGTCTTGAACAGTTTGATCTTGCCTGGGTATTCGCTCAGCGCTTCGTAGTACTCGTAGCGCTCTTCGAAGGCTTTACCGGTCAGGTCGTGCAGATCCGGTACTTCGGACGGCGAGAACAGGGTCCATTTGCCGTCATCGAAGACGCGCTTCATGAACAGGTCAGGGATCCAGTTGGCGGTGTTCATGTCGTGGGTACGACGACGATCATCACCGGTGTTCTTGCGCAGCTCGATGAACTCTTCGATGTCCATGTGCCAGGTTTCCAGGTACGCACAGACCGCGCCTTTGCGCTTGCCGCCCTGGTTGACTGCGACTGCAGTGTCATTCACGACTTTCAGGAACGGTACAACGCCCTGGGATTTGCCGTTGGTGCCTTTGATGTACGAACCCAACGCACGAACCGGCGTCCAGTCGTTGCCCAGACCGCCTGCGAATTTGGACAGCATGGCGTTGTCGTGGATGGCGTGGTAAATGCCCGACAGGTCATCCGGCACGGTGGTCAGGTAGCAGCTGGACAGCTGCGGACGCAAGGTACCGGCGTTGAACAGAGTTGGGGTCGACGACATGTAGTCGAAGGACGACAACAGGTTGTAGAACTCGATGGCGCGGTCTTCTTTGGCTTTCTCTTCGATCGCCAGGCCCATGGCCACACGCATGAAGAAGATCTGCGGCAGTTCGAAACGTACGCCATCCTTGTGGATGAAGTAACGGTCGTACAGGGTTTGCAGGCCCAGGTAAGTGAACTGCTGATCGCGCTCGTGGTTGATCGCCTTGCCGAGTTTTTCCAGGTCAAAGGTGGCCAGGATCGGGTTCAGCAATTCGAACTGAATGCCTTTGGCGATGTACGAAGGCAGGGCCTTGGCATACAGGTCGGCCATTTCGTGGTGAGTGGCGCTTTCAGCGACTTCCAGGAAATTCAGGCCTTCGGCACGCAGAGTGTCCATCAGCAGGCGGGCGGTCACGAACGAGTAGTGCGGCTCACGCTCAACCAGAGTACGGGCGGTCATCACCAGGGCGGTGTTGACGTCTTTCATCGCCACGCCGTCGTACAGGTTCTTCAGGGTTTCGCTCTGGATCAGGTTCGCATCGACTTCTTCCAGCCCTTCGCAGGCTTCAGTGACGATGGTGTTCAGACGACCCATGTCCAGCGGCGCAACGCTGCCGTCGGCGCGGGTGATGCGGATCGATGGGTGAGCCTGGACCGGTGCGTCGCTGCCACGAACGGCACGCTCTTTGGAGCGTTCGTTACGGTAGATCACGTAGTCGCGAGCTACTTTCTGCTCGCCAGCGCGCATCAGGGCCAGTTCAACCTGGTCCTGGATTTCTTCGATGTGGATAGTGCCGCCCGAAGGCATGCGACGTTTGAAGGTCGCGGTGACTTGTTCGGTCAGGCGGGCAACGGTGTCGTGGATGCGCGAAGACGCAGCGGCGGTGCCGCCTTCAACTGCGAGAAACGCTTTGGTGATGGCGACGGTGATTTTGTCATCGGTGTAAGGGACGACAGTGCCGTTACGCTTGATCACGCGCAGCTGGCCGGGAGCGGTCGCGGACAGGTCCTGTTGGGATTGGCCTGTCTGCGGCGCCGGGGTCGGCGAATTCTCGCGAGTTGTGTCTGTTTGCATGGGTGTCTCCACGTTCTCTATGTTTGTTTGGGTACTGGTTGAGTACCCACCGTTCCGTCTTGAAGGCATTCAGTCGACAAACGTCGGCTGTAAGCGACCTCAAAACGGAATGGGGATGGCGGAAGTCGCCGTCCCTGGCTTTGAAGTCAAAAAGGTAACGAATCGTTGCTCGTTACCCTGGAAATCTTAGGGATGGTGCTGGATAAACATTGCAACAAATGTACGGGTTGGCTCTCGAACTCGGGACTGCGTGCTTAGCGTCGCGGGCTGGAGGGGTTGGGCCGTTAATCGGACCTTTGGTTCCACGCTGAACGCCGAAGAAAAATGCTTGAAATTCCCGTTCTACTTGTGGTGGGTTTTTATCTCAAAACCCTATATGTAGGGTTGCTGGTGACGCCGGGCTACAAGATAAAGCGTTTTGGACACCAATTGCAACGCATGGGCTGTGGATAAAGCTGTGTGTAAATCGTGTATGAAAACGCCCGCTCGCGTGTAGGCCGCATAACTACTGGACCTGACTGAAATTTCCGGCTTTTGAGGTTTTTTTCCGAAGCTGGCTGATTTTTGCGGGCGCGAACCCTATCACAAAAAATGCCTTTGGCAAGGGTGGTTTGGCATGTGCTGTGCTTGGGGGAATGGGTTGCTACACTTGCGCGGCCCCTGAACCATCATTGCTGCTGACACCACGTTGTCGCACTGCAAATACGGGGCACTGTAGGAGTGAGCTTGCTCGCGATAGCGGTAGGCCTGTCAATACATCATCGTCTGACCTACCGCTATCGCGAGCAAGCTCACTCCTACAGGGTCTGTGTTTTTCCCGACACACCTCGATCCTGTAGGAGCGCACGAGCAGCGCGAGGCCGCGATGCGGTGTGTCAGTGATTTGTAGTATTCGGGAATCCCCATGCCACACGATCTATTCACCGGCCCATTCGCATCCTTCGGCCAGACCCTGCTGGCGGCCGACGATCCACGTCCGGTGCAGTCTTTGCTGGAACTGCTGCAGCCTGAATCCCTGGACGCTGTGCTGCTGAATATCTACGGCCCGGACCTGATGCCTGCGCAGCGGGCGGTGCTGGTTTCGCAGTGGTCCAAGTATTACTTCATGCAATTGATCCCGCCGGTGGTGGTGGCCAGTCTGGTTTTTGATCGGCATTGGTCATTGAGGCTTGATCAAGTGAGCCTGGCGCTGGACGAGCGGGGTTTGCCGAGTGGCGTGAAGCTCGACGTGTACGATGGTGGATCGCTCGATGGCCTGCTGGATGACAACCTGCGGCCCTTCATTGAAATACTCAGCACTTATGGCGATCTGCCGGGCGCGGTGTTGTGGGGCAATGCGGGGGATTATCTGGAAAGCTGCCTTGTCCGCCTGGGTGCCGTGACAGATGTTTCGCTGGAAGCGGGCTATGGGTTGTTGCGCAATAGCACGCTGAGTGATGGGAGACGCAATCCGCTATTCAATGCCGTCAGCTATGTCGGCGAACCCGCGCGCCGAAAGCGCCGGACCTGTTGTTTGAGTTATCAGGTGGAATGGGTGGGGCGGTGCGAGCATTGTCCGCTGGGATGCGATCATTTGTAGGCGCTGCCCCAGGCTGCGAAAGCGGTGTGTCAGGCAGATTGCTTTCGCAGCCTTCGGCAGCTCCTACAGATGATTTTTCACGCAGGCACCGCCACCAGACTCAACACATGCTCACCCTGCACGCTGAATTGCCCGTCCAGTTCCTTGCCGCTGTGCCATTCGCTGGACAGGTCGGTCAGCAGGCGCAAGCGGGCGTGGCCGTCTTCGGTCCAGTCAATCAGTTGCGCGTCCTCAAAATAGAAGCGTTTGAGCACGATGGGATACAGCGCTTTAAACAGCGCTTCCTTTATAGAAAAGGTCAGTGTCACGCGCAGGGCGATCTGTTCGGCAGGGCCTGCGGCCATTTGCTGTATTTCTGTGGGGGTGAGGATTTCCCCGGCCAGGCGTGTGGCGCGCTCGGGTGTGAGCAGGTTTTCGGTGTCCAGGCCGAGGCCGCGCCAATGCTGTTTATTGCCGACGATGGCGGCGGCCCAGCCGGTGCTGTGGGTGATCGACCCACTAATGTCATCCGGCCAGATCGGCGCTCGATCTTCGCCCATGCCCGGTACCCAGTCGCGACCGTCCAGATGCTGCAAGGCCGCACGGGCGCAGAGCCTGCCCGCGAGAAACTCGGTTTGGCGTTTCGCGACGGAGCGCTGAATGCTGGCCGGTGGCAGGACTGCGCAACGCGGGAAGTCACCCTCGACCAGTTTCGTCGGGTCGAAATGGCCGCTGACCAACGCGACATTCCCCAAGGCGTGGGGCAAGGGCCAGTGATGGGTGAGGGTTGGGCAGCAGGCGGGGAGAGTTTGAGTCATGGGCGGCATTTTGCCGGGGGAATAGGGGATTGGGAAGTTGCAGTGCTGGCAGGTAGGCGCCGATTTGTAGGAGCTGCCGAAGGCTGCGAAGGCGTTGTGTCAGGCCTATTGCCTTCGCAGCCTTCGGCAGCTCCTACAAATCGGCGCCTACCTGCCAGCACTGCAACTTCCCAATCCCCTATTCCCC
>NZ_UUOC01000010.1 GCF_900590755.1 Pseudomonas viridiflava
CGACCATAGAGCATTGGAACCACCTGATCCCATCCCGAACTCAGCAGTGAAACGATGCATCGCCGATGGTAGTGTGGGGTTTCCCCATGTGAGAGTAGGTCATCGTCAAGATTAAATTCCAGAACCCTTGATCGCTTACGCGTTCAGGGGTTTTGTTTGTCTGCTCGGAAAACATCAGACCGCCTGTAGGAGCTGCCGAAGGCTGCGAATTGCGGCGTTTCAGGCAAGCCACATTCGCAGCCTTCGGCAGCCCCTACAGACCATCAGGCCCCCCTCCATCCCTCAGGACCCTGTAGGAGCTTAAACTAGGCGGCTAGATCGCGACCGTCGTAACCTCCGATGGCTCCTACAGCAAATGTGCCTGGCACTCAGCATCAACACAGCCAGCACCAAGACAGCCCGCCTCAAACCCCACCCAATAAAAAAGGCCGCATTCTCATGCGGCCTTCTGTACACATCAACTCAGCTTATTCAGCAGCTTCTTCAACCGCTTCCACAACAACAGCCTTCACCTCATCGCGACGGCGGATGTACTTCCAGTCCGCCTCATCGATGTAGATGCCGTTAGGCCCGCTGCCGCCTTCAAGGTCGATCGCTACATGAGCCGAGACCTGAGGCTTGACGCTCGCCAGGATCGGTACGAAGCCCAACTGCAGGCTCGTTTCCAGCAGAGCGGCCTGGTTCTTCTCGTCGATGTCTGCAGCTTCGTCCAGGTAGTAAGGCAAGCGCACACGACCGGCTTGATCGCGATCCATCAAGTGCAGCAACAAGTACATGTTGGTCAGCGCCTTGATGGTCATGGTGGTGCCGTTTGAAGCGGCGCCATCAATGTCGGTGTGAATCACTGGCTGACCATTGACCTTGGTGATCTCAAACGCCAACTCGAACAAGTCCTTCAAACCCAGCTGGTTATGGTTTGCTGCAACCAGACGTGCCAGATACTCCTTGGCTTCCTCGTTCTTGTTGTCCTGCTCGGCGCTCTGACTCAGATCGAAGACCGACAGGGTTTCGCCTTCTTCGTACTGCCCGGCACTGTGGATGATCTGATCGATGTGCTTCAGCGCTTCTTTGTTCGGCGCGAGCACGATACGGAAGCTGGCGAGGTTGGAGACCTGACGTTTGTTGATCTCACGGTTGAACAGCGCCAATTGATGCTCAAGGCTGTCGTAGTCGCTGCGGATATTGCGCAAGGTCCGTGCAATGTCCGTAACCGCAGCGCGGCGCGCCTTGCCCAAGGTGAGCGCCTCATCAGTACGGTGTGCATAGGCATTGATCAGCAACTGCAAACGACGCTCGACGTCTTCTTCGCTGTCGAACTTGGCCACGCCTTTGAGGCGAACCTGCGCGTAGAGCGCTTCGATCTGACCGTCGCTGCGCAACAAGCCCTGCCAGCTGTCCTGATAGTCGTTGAGCAGTGGCAGGAGGTTTTCCAGCGAGTCGTCGACAGGATCCATGAACGGCGTACCAAACGGCAGATCCGCCGGAAGCAACTGGCGGCGACGCAGTGCGTCATCCAGCGTGCGCTGCTTGGATTCCAGATCACCGATCTGGCGTGCAACCAGTTGCAGCTTGGCCGACAGCTGCTGGACGCGCTCGGTGAAAGCATCGCTGGAGCGCTTGAGTTCGTCCTGTGCGGCTTCCATCTGGGCAAGCTGCTCAAGCTTGTCGGACTCTTCAGCGCTGAGTGTCTGGCAACGACGGAAGTCTTCCAGAGCCTTCTGCGCATCCAGCACTTGCTGATAAAGCGCCTCAGTCTGGGTCTTGCTCGCCGAACGGTCTGCGGCCACAGCCTGTTGAGTCTTGAGTTGCTTCAGCTCTTTCTCAAGACGCTCTTTCTGATCACGCAGTGCAGCACGATCGGCCAGCGCTTGCAGGGCAGGCGGCTCGATGTTGGTCAGGTTGATCGACAGGCCCGGCACCTGGAATTGATCGCCTTTAAAGCTATCAAGGATGGCCTCAAGGGATTTCACCCAGGCATCGCCATCATCCAGCGCAATACCTTGCTCGCCCAAAGGCAGGCTGAACAGCGCGCTGTTGAACAAACGCATCAAGCGCTCGACGTCCGGCTGCGAGAACTCTTCGCGCAAACGGGCATAGCTGTTGTTGTCAGCGTGATCGAGCTGCTGCTTGACCGACTTCAGACGTTTCTCAAGATCCCGAAGACGCTCGTCCAGATCTTCGGCGCTGAATTGACGGGACTGCGCCAAGGCGCCAGCCAATTCATCGTGCGCATCCTTGGCCGCCAGCAGTTGCTGTTCCAGTATCTTGGGGTCGTCGACCAGGGCGAAGCGATTCTTGAGAACCGAAAGCTCGCCTATCCAGCGCTGGATGCTGCTGATTTCCCGTTCCAGACGCATCAGCTCTTGAGTGCCGCCGCGTTGGTCGTTCTGCAATTCATCCTGCTGGCTGCGATAGTGCTCGGCCTGAATGACCAGCTCTTCCTTGCGAGCGGTGGAGTAGTCCAGCCAAGTGCCGAGCAACGAGTCCAGCAATGGCGACAAGCGATGCAGTTTGCCGCGCAGCAGATCACGTTGCGCCACACCGGCAGCCAGCGCTTCGACCAGTGGGCCCGCCTTGACCAGCGAGTTGTAGTCCTGCTCCATGCGGCGTACATCGCGGAACGCTTCTTCGCACGCAGCGATGTAATCGACACTGCCGGAGCGCAAGCTGTGCTCGAACGCATCAAGGAACAGTTGCTTGAGCTTGGCCGCAGTGATTTCCCGCATGTGCAGCAGGTTGATGAACAGTGCGCGGAAGGTCTTCAGGCTCTGCTCACTGGTGGAGCGCAGCGGGATAAGCGTCAGGTCCAGCGGAATGGACGTATGCCCGCCCACCAGCAAGCGACGCAGCTCATCGGGTTTCAATTCGTAGGCTTTCAGGCCCTGGCTTTCCAGATTGCTGAACAGCTCTTTCTGACGCAGGCAGGTGTCGTTCTTCTGGTAGTGGCCCAGGTCCAGTTCGCCCGCGTAGGCAAAGAACTGGTGACCGAAACCGCCGCCTGGGCCGCGCCCGACCACGCCAATCACATGGGGGCCATGAGGCAGCGAGACTTCTACCAGGATGTAGCTAGTGTCCGAGGCGAAGTAAAACTTTCGGGACTGCTCAAGGCTGTACTTGCCGAAGCTCATGTCCGACATGCGCGCCAGAATCGGGAACTGCAAGGCGTTGATCGAGGCACTCTTACCCAGGTTGTTCGCGCCATAGACCGAAAGCGGGTGTTCCAGCGGAAACAGACCAAGGCTGTAACCGGCGGTGTTCAGCAGGGCAAAGCGGCGGATGCCGTAGCGTTCCTGGCTCATGCATCCATCTCCTGTTGCTCATCAGCGATCGCGCGGGCCAAGGCCTGCTCTTCGGTCTCGTGCACGTTGTCGAACTCGGCGAGATCCAGTGGATCATCGGTTTGCAGGAGTTTTTCGTCGCTGTCGTCGTCGATCAGAACCGGAACAGGCAGCGGCAGCACGCTGTGCAGGCTGGCGGCCAGATCGCGGTCTTGCTGGACCGACAGGCAAACGTCGAGGAAACGGTGCATGGGTGGCAGAAAACGGAAGATGCCGGTTTCTTCTGCGGCAAAACCCAACTGGGTCATGCGGCGCATGATTTTCTCTTCCAGCTCTTCCTGAGTCTGGACTTCGGCCTGCAAGAACAGGTCGCGGTACTTCTCCAGCATCGAGGGCAGTTCATCACGGCCCAGGCTGCCGCCATCGAGCACGGCTACCGGGTCGCGGCCCTGATCGGCCAGATGCTCAACCAGAATGAAAGTGAACAGCGCCAGACGTTGCGCGGTCTTGTTCACTTGCGCGGCAGCCAGCTCCGGGACGAAGTAATAAAAGCCGCGGGTGTCACAGACCAGCTCGAAACCGAGGGCCTTGAACAGCGTGCGGTATTGATCCTGAGCGTTGGACAGCTGCGCATACAGTTCAGGGTCGCGGCGGCTGATGTGGAAGCCTTTGAACAACTCGCGAAAGATCGGCGCGAGCTGGGACATTTCGGAAAGATCAAGATGCATTGACTGGATTCCCTGTTTGCTCATCACGGCTGGAGAGCAGGGCGAAGGAGCGCAGGCTGACCTGATGCTCCTGGGTAAAGTAGTCACGACGCTCCAGGCGTTCGCGGGCAAAGCGTTTTTCACGGGACAGGCGCGAGAACCAATACAGCAACTCGTCGGTTGCACCGTTTGGTTCCTGCTCCAGCAGCCAGACCATTAGATCCGGCAGCGGCAGGGCGTCTTCGCAGCGCTCAAGCATTTCCTTGACGGTACGCGGCGCCTGCGGTGGCTCGCCTTTGCGCTTGCCGCCAGCCTTGGGAAATTTCGCCGGTTTCGGTTCGAAGCGTGCCAGAGCATAGACATACGCCTCGACCTGGTTCGCGCTACCCAGAAAGGTGCTCTGCGGACGAGTAAACATCGGCATGGCCGCTTGCGGCACGGCATCGATACCCTTGCGGCGAATGGCCGACAAGGCCAGCGCGGCACCACGAGTCACGGCGTTGTGGCGACGAGCCTCTTCACGCAGCGGCAGCAACAGCTCCCGGGCATGACGCAAGGTCAGCTGGGCGCTGGTCTGCATTTCGAGGATACGTGCGTGGGTGCGCAGCAACATGTCGTCATCGACCAGTTGGCCCAGACGCTGCTGTTCAGTGAGCAGGCGCAACAGCACGTTCTCGACCTTGCGCACGCCTTGTTCGAAAGCGCCATCCGCGTTGACCAACTGGATCATCGGCTCGACGTATTCGTCCCAAGTGGCCAGTACTTCCGCATAGCGCTGACGCAGTGGAATCTGTCGATCACTGGTCTTGGCCCGATCTGCCACGCCCACCAGCGCCTGTTCGTCGTTGGCGAGCTTTTTCAGGACGTCGCGCACGCGCATGTCCAGCAGCCGCAACTGGCGAGCCAGGTCGTTGGCGTCGCGGATGTCGAAGGCGTCCTGAATGTAGCCTGCCAGTCGCTCCAGATGGCGCAGATAGGCTTCGATTTCCAGGCACAGCCCCAGTCGGTGCTCGCGGCGCAGGTACGACAGGAAGTCGTGGATCTGCGCATTAAGCTCGAAACGGTTAGGGCTTTTGGCCACCGGGACCAGAATATCCAGACGGATCCACACATCCAGCAGGTTGGTGATGTCCTGCGGGGTGCTGTCCAGCTGTTGTGCCGCCAGCTGCAAGCGCAATTCGCTCAGGCTCAAGGTGCCCTGGTCGAAGTGTTCGCACAGCGGCTCAAGAAGCGCCCAGTGCTCGGCAAGGGCGCGCAAGACGCGCTTTGGTTCGATCATTGTCAGGCCGACTGTTGGCAAATAAAAACGGCGATTGTACTGCATCAGACGCTGCAGATTTCACCTCTGGGCGATCAACTGCGGCGAGAATCGGCGAAGGGCTGTAGAATCGCGCTCCTAACTTATCCACAGGTGGCCGACCTTTGCTAAACGAGTCCCGCCGCCGCGCCTATATGACTGCCATGCAGGTGGTCAATTGGCTGCCGCGCACTGAATTGCCCTTCGCTGCACCGTCTCGTCCGGAGCTGTTGGCGCCGCTTGCGCCTCAGGTCGAAGAAAGCGTCGCTGTGCCGGAGGTGCAGGCCCATGCCGAGCCTGTCAATGACGTACCGATAGCCGCACCGCGTCCTGTCGAACGGCCGAAAATCGAAGTGCCCCGGCCATCACTGGCCAGCACTCGTAATACGCCGACAGTCGAAGAAGCGCCGCCTGCACCAGTCAAAGCACCGGTCATTCCGCCACCGCGCTTCTCCTTGCAACTGTTGCGTGCCGGGCGTTGCCTGCTGCTCGTGGAGTTACCCACAGGCCAGGCATTCCAGAGTCGCGATCCGGCGTACCTGCTGCTCAAAGACATGCTCCGCGCCGCCGGTCTGCCGGACGCCCCGCAAATCATCGGCGAGCCAGTACGCTGGCCACTCCTGGTGCGCGGGCAGATGGATCAGGGGCCTGAAGCAGCGCGGGATTTTGTGCAAGGTTTTGTGTCAGCGCGTCTTGAAGATGAGCCCTGTGCCTGCATCTGGCTGATTGGTTTGCCGTCAGTGCGTTTCGCCGGTGAGGCCAACGCCGAGTCCTACAACAGTGAACTGCAGGTTGAAGGCCTGGGTTCTGCCTGGGCGTTGCCGGGTCTGGAATTACTGATGGACGAGCCGCAGCGCAAGGCCGACGTCTGGAAAGCCATGCGTCGGCTGATGACGCGCTGGAAATCGATAGATGAGTGACGCAATAACCTTCCGCCCGATGACCGAGGCGGATCTCGACGCCGTACTGAAGATCGAATACGCAGCGTTCAGTCACCCCTGGACCCGCGGCATCTTTCTTGACGGCCTCAAGTCGTATGAAATCTGGCTGATGTTCGAAGGCAGTCAGCAAGTAGGCCATGGCGTCATTCAGATCATCATTGATGAAGCGCACTTGCTGAACATTACCGTCAAACCGGAAAGCCAGGGGCGCGGGCTGGGCCTGCGGCTTCTGGAGCATTTGATGTCGCGGGCTTATCAGCTCAACGGGCGCGAGTGTTTCCTTGAACTGCGCGATAGCAACCGCGCTGCTTATCGGTTGTACGAACGGTTTGGCTTCAACGAAATCGGCCGGCGTCGTGATTACTATCCGGTGGCTGGCGGACGTGAGGATGCAGTGGTGATGGCGTGTACGTTGTTTGAGTAAGTAACCCTTTCATGGGGCACAACCCCAGTGGGACCGGCTTCAGCCGGGAAGGCGATATTTCTGACAACGAATCTTCATCAGGTTCACTGTCCTCTTCCCGGCTAAAGCCGGTCCCACGGAATTAGCGCTGCTTAAAGTGCGTATCGCCGTTATTCACGCTTCTCAGGCTTGCCATCCAGCGGATCCAGCCTTCCCAGCTCGGCCTCATCCAGCCCATCTCCACCGCCGATATCGTCTTCATCCACGACGGTCAGGTCAAAATCCGCCGGGCTGTCATCGCCTTCTTCATGAGCAGAGCGAGCACCGTCCTCGCGGATCAGGATTTCGGGATCCAGGTCATCGTCGGTCGGATGATGATCCGGCGTCGAGGCGCCTGTCATGCCTGCCTCGCGCACGCGCTTTTCCGGGATCTCATGGGCCAGCTCGTCTTCGGGGATCATGTCGCCGATACGAGCGCTAGGTTCTTCCTCGTCGAAGTCCAGCTCTTCCATGGAGCCCATACGATCTTCGTTGTCATCGATGGGCTCTGGCTGAGTGGCTCCGTAAGGGCGGCGTGAATCATTCATGGCGAATCCTCAATGTTTGGGTCTTACTAGGTGGACCGGCCGCGTTCCTGAAGATTCCGTCTGAATGCCGGGAGGCCGGTTGGAAAATACCCGTGACCTGGATCGTCGAACCCCAGTCATAAGCTGGCATATCTTCGAGGTGTCAACGCATGAACGAGCTACAAGACCTGATCGACAACAACGAACGTTGGGCAGATGCGATCACCAAGGAAGATCCTGAATTTTTTGCCAAGCTGGCACGCCAGCAAACTCCGGAATTTCTGTGGATAGGTTGCTCGGACGCTCGCGTACCGGCCAATGAAATTGTTGGCATGCTGCCAGGTGATCTGTTCGTGCACCGCAACGTGGCGAACGTCGTGCTACACACCGACCTCAACTGCCTGTCGGTGATCCAGTACGCAGTCGACGTGCTGAAGGTCAAACACATCCTGGTTACCGGCCACTATGGCTGCGGCGGCGTGCGAGCATCAATGCAGGATCGTCAGCTTGGGCTGATCGATGGCTGGCTGCGTTCGATTCGTGACCTGTATTACGAGAACCGCGAAACCCTGGCGCTGCTGCCGACCGAGGAAGAGCGGGTCGACCGCATGTGCGAACTCAACGTTATCCAGCAAGTGGCGAACGTCGGCCACACCAGCATTGTGCAGAACGCCTGGCATCGAGGGCAGAGCCTGTCAGTGCATGGTTGCATCTACGGCATCAAGGATGGGCGCTGGAAGAGTTTGAACACGACTATCAGCGGTTTTGAACAGCTGCCGCCGCAGTACCGGTTGCGGCCGCTGGGGCAGTAACTGGCTAACTCGATAGTTGTAGGAGCTGCCGCAGGCTGCGAAGGCGGTGTGTCAGACATATAGCTTTCGCAGCCTTCGGCAGCTCCTACAGATTCTTGCGTTTACAACTAGGGATGCACCGCCCGCACAGTGTGTGGCTTCTGCAACTGTTTGAGCGAGCGCGGCACGTTGCTTGTGGCGCACTCAAAGCACGAAACGCTGAACCATCACATTCAAATCCGTGGCCAACACCGACAGCGCGTTACTGGCGGCGGTGGTCTGGTGCGCGCCAGAGGCGCTTTGGGTCGACAAGTCACGGATACTGCTGAGGTTGCGATCCACTTCACCGGCCACTTGCGCCTGTTGCTCGGCGGCGCTGGCGATCAGCAAGTTGCGGTCGTTGATGGTGGAGGTGGAGCTGATGATGACTGTCAGTGCTTCGCCGGTGGCAGCAGCCTGTTCCAGTGTCACGTTGGCTTGATTGGCGGTGAGCCGCAGCGCTTGAGCGGTTTCCTGGGTGCTCTGCTGGACGCTGTTGATCAGTCCTTCGATTTCCGTGGTTGAAGCGCTGGTGCGCTGGGCCAGAGAACGAACTTCATCCGCCACCACGGCAAACCCGCGTCCTGCTTCACCGGCGCGTGCGGCCTCGATGGCAGCGTTGAGGGCCAGCAGGTTGGTCTGGTTGGCGATGGCGCGGATCACGTCGAGGATCTTGCTGATGCTCAGTGTGCGTTCCGCAAGCCCTTCGGCCTGATGCGAAGTGTCCAGCACATTGCCGGTCAGTTCCTTGATCGAACCGATAGTGTCGGCCAGACGCAGCTGACCCTTGGCCGCTGCTTCGTTAGAGGCCAGAGATTCAGTCGCCGTGTTGCTGGCATTGCTGGCAACTTCCATGGCCGCCTGGCTCATTTGATTGACCGCGACTGCCGCTTGCTCGATTTCGCTGTTTTGCAGTTTCAGGTTTTCTGCGCCGGATTCGGCAATGCTGCTCATTTCCTGCACAGACTGCGAAAGCTGGTTGGCCGCCGCGTAGATTTGCTCGATGGTGGTGTGGAGGTTGCCACGCATGCGCCCCAGCATTTGCAGCAGCTGTGCGGTTTCATCTTTACCTTCTGGAATGGTCTGAAGGCTGAGATTGCCATCGGCGATGGTGCTGGCAATCTGCAAGGCATGCCGGACCGGGCGGATGATGCTGACGCTCAACCGCCAGGCCAGCAGCAGGGTCAACGCCAGCACCAGACCGATAGCGCTCAGGGCGATGATGCGGGTCTGTGCGTAGCTTTCGCCGGCTTTCTCTACCGCAGTGGCGGCGCTTTGTTTGTTCAGTTCGCGCAGGAGCTGCACCTGCATGTCCATCAGGTCGCCCTGCAAGGACAACATGGTATTGGCCAGCATGCGCGCGTCTTCTATCTTGCGCTGTTCAATCAGGCCAATTTCTTCATAGAGGCCGGGAATGAAGGCTTTATAGGCGTCCTGCAGGGCGACGAGTGAATCGCGTTCGGTGCTGTCCTTGACGTGGGCGAGGTAGTCGGCGAAACCTTTCTCGGCGTCATTCTTGAAGGTTTCGACGTTGATTTTGCTGGTGACTACAGCGCCCGGATCGTCTGCGTTGGCTATCAGCCGAATGCTTTCGCTGCGCATTTTCACCAGGGTGATCGCCAGCGCGTCGGCCATGGCGATACTCGGCAACGAGCCGCTTTCGACGATTTCTCCCTGATTTCGGATCTCCTGCATCTGAAACAGGCAGAACGCTCCCAGTGCCACCATCAGCAAGGACGTGATGCTGAAACACAGCACCAGCCGCGGAGTGATCTTGAAGCGTCGCAGGACGGTCGTCCCGCCAGAGCGTCGACGCAAAAAGCCAGGCAATAATTTTTTCACTGCGAACCACACCCAATCAACGGAAACACCGAAGCGTCGTTTATAGGTCGGTTCTGTGATGTCTTTATGACATCTTAAAATTTGGCGTCAAATATCCGATGAGATGTTCGTCAAGAAGGGTTGCGATGCCCCCACTTCCTCCATCAGCTCATCCAGAAAGCGCCGCATTCGCGTATGCCTGACCTGCGCCAGACGCGCGCCGGTCGCGGTCTGGAAACCATCGGCCAGCTTGAAGAGCTTGGTGTGAAAGTGATCCACGGCGAAGCGCTTGTCGTCGTAATCCCGATCTGAGGCATGGGGATCCTGCGGGTCGTACAGGCCACCGCCCATTCGCCCGGAAACGTAGAACATCCGCGCGACGCCAATCATGCCCAGTGCATCCAGGCGGTCGGCGTCCTGGAGGATTTTCGCTTCCAGTGTTTCAGGTGTGATCGCCGCCGAAAAACTGTGAGCCTCAACGGCATGGGCGACAGCATCGATGCGTTCTTCACCCCAGCCCATGTCGGTCAGCAACTCCGTGGCCTTGGCGGCGGCGAGCCTCGAGGCGCTGGACCTGAACGGGGAGTTTTTCTCGACCGATACACAATCATGCAGCAGGGTCGCAGCGATCAGAATCTCCGGGTCGCCACCTTCTTCATTGCGAATGGCGCAGACGTTGTTCCACACCCGCAGAAGGTGCGAGGCGTCGTGGGAGCCATCGACTTTTTCCGCCACAGTGTGCGGAAGTAGCAAAGTGGCAAGATCATCAAAGGGGGCGAAGGCGTTATTCATCCGTTGTCCCTGTCGCGTGGGTAATAAACACAGCATTGCAGAGAAATCACCGTGGGCAAACTTCTCCATTTTGAGAGGCTGGCTGAACATGTATTGCCAATGCCCGACCAAGGCTGCATCATTTGCTAATGATTTTCATTGGCAGTCGAGATGTCTCACGTTTTGCAGCGTCGTAATCAAGTGCTGAATCACCTTTTCGGCGAGCATCACGGTTGGCTGGTGGATCGTTTGCGCGCGCGTATGGGGTGCCGCCACGATGCGGCAGACATGGCTGCCGAGACATTCGCTCAGATCGTAGCGCTGCCTGATGCCCAGGCGATTCGTGAGCCTCGGGCATTACTGACGACTATTGCTAAAAGGCTGATGTTCGCCAGTTGGCGGCGACGTGATCTGGAGCGTGCCTACCTCGAGTCGCTGGCAGCCGAGCCTGAACAGTTCGAGTCGTCGCCCGAGGACCGATACTTGGTGATGGAAGCCCTGCTGGAGGTCGATCAATTACTGCACAACCTGTCCAGCAAGGCCCGAGCCGCTTTTCTCTACAGCCAGCTTGAAGGCTGGACCTATGCCCGGATTGGAGCAGAGCTGGGTGTTTCTGCGCCACGGGTACATCAATACGTGGTGCAGGGGCTCAAAGCGATTTGTGCGGTGGTGCGATGAGCGAGCTGCCCGCAGCGCTGGAGCAGGCTATTGAGTGGCACGCCCGCCAGGCTTCCGGACAATTCACCGAGCGCGAGCATCAAGCTTTCGAGCGATGGCTGGCGGCCGATCACGCTCATGCTACGGCCTGGAATAGCCTGCGCTCGCGGCTCGACCAGACGTTTGCGCAGTTGTCCGGTAGCCGGGCCCGCCAGGTGCTGAATACCGGTACCAGTCGTCGCCACTTGTTGCGGGGGGCGCTGGTCGTTGGTGGTTGTGCGCTGTCGGCACGGTTAGTGACCTGGCCGGGAATGCCACTGGACACTCTGGCTGCTGATTTCAGTACCGGCGTCGCCCAGCGCGAGACTTTGCTTTTGGCAGATGGATCCAGCCTGACCCTGAACGCAGAGAGCGCAGTGAATATTGATTTCAGCAATGACATGCGCACCGTGCGCTTGTTGCGCGGCAGTCTCATGGCGCAAGTCGAGCGGCGAGATCGTCCTTTCCAGGTGATTTGCCACGACGCCATCGCACAGCTGAATGCAGGGCACTGCGTGATGACCCAATATCAGGATCATGCAGAGTTCTGGCTCAAAACCGGCACTGCTCAGCTTCGCTCGCGTCAGCATCAGGTGTTGGCCTTGGCTGCGGGGCAGGGCGCGCGTGCAGATTCGCTGGGCGTGCACCCATTGCCAGCCCGCGCTACCGACCCGGCTGCCTGGGTTCGCGGGTTGCTTGAGGTCAACGATCAATCCCTTGGGCAGGTCATCGAGCGCCTGCGGCCCTATCGCCGCGGGATATTGCAGATTTCCGACGCGGCGGCGTCACTGCGTATCTCAGGCGTATTCAGCCTCGATAACAGCGATCAGGCGCTGGCAGCCTTGAAAGACATCCTGCCGCTACGCATCGATCGCTATTGGGGGTTGTGGACCCGAATCGACCGGGCTTGAAAGCCGCGTTGAAAATAAAATCACGACAGGTCTTAACAAATCGCCACCTCATCCTACAGAACAGGTAAAGGCGCCAGGTTGTGCGCTCCGATTTGCCATTCGAGGTCGAGCATTGTTCATGCGTTCATCACTGTTTACCCCACTTTTCATGGTCGCCGCATCGGTGAGCGTCCAGGCCGCAGATGCACAGTATGATTTCGCGGTGCCGGCCGGGCCGTTGACTGGCGCCCTGATCCAGATCGGTCAGCAAAGCTCGCGGCAGATTCTCTTCATTCCAGCGGATGTGGCTCAGCGTTTTTCTGCGCCGGTCAATGGCCGGATGAGCGCTGCGGCCGCCGTCGAGCATGCGTTGCAGGGCAGCGGTTTACGTCTGCAGGTCACTGCCAGTGGTGCGTTGAGCGTGCAGCCAGTGCCAAGCGATGGCATGACGCTGGAGGCTATCAGCATCAACGCCGCTACTGCCGGTGATGGCAGTAATGGGGAATCAGCCGGTTATGTGGCGCGACGTAGTAGCGTCGGCACCAAGACGGATGCTTCATTGCTGGAAACACCGCAATCAGTATCGGTGGTGACCCGCGCCGAAATGAACCAGCGCAAGAGCGACAATCTCTCCGACGCGCTCAAATACACCCCAGGTTTCACCAGTCAGCCCAGCGGCTTCAGCCGCACAGCGGATGACTACACGCTGCGCGGTTTTAACGTCGGCGCAGGGACTGGCGGCATTCTTCGTGATGGCATGAAGCTGCAATCCAACCCTTACGATGGCAGCGTAGAAGCCTATGGTCTGGAGCGGGTCGAGGTGCTCAAGGGCGCTTCATCAGTGCTTTACGGCCAGTTATCACCCGGCGGCATGATCAACACCGTCAGCAAGCGCCCGACGGATACGCCATTGCATGAAATCGGCGTTGAATTTGGCAACCATGACCGGCGTCAGTACACCTTCGACCTTGGCGGGCCGCTAGACGATCAAGGGCAATTCAGTTATCGCCTGACCGGGCTGTGGCGTGACAGCGACACCCAGGTCGATCACGTGGACGATGATCGTCGCTACATCGCGCCAGCTATTACCTGGCGGCCTAATGACGACACATCGCTGACCCTACTGGCCAGCCATCAGGAAACGTACACCGGCTTCGCGCCGCCCACCAGCTATCGGATGACGACCTATAGCTCAACGCCGGGCTACAAGATTGGTCGCGACCAGTTCACCGGGGAGCCAGGCTATGACCATTTCAACAACCGCATGGACACCCTGGGCTATCTGTTCAGTCACGACTTGAATGACAACCTCAAGGTCAATCACAGCCTGCGTTATTTCCAGGCCAACACCGACTGGAATTACCTGATCCCTTACGCAATCGTTGGCTCGGATCTGTATCGACGCTACAGCGAAAGGGATGAGCGCTCCACGGGCTGGACCTCGGACAATAACCTGCAGTACACCTTCGAAAGTGGTGCCTGGAAACACACCTTGCTCGCTGGCGTTGATTACTACCACAAGACTTACGACTCCCACCGCCACATCAGCGCCACAGTGGCGCAACTGGCGCCAGCGCTGAATCTGGCCAATCCGGTGTACACCGGTACAGGCGCGAACACCTCGCCGGAAAGTGGCTCAGACTTGCACAGCGCCCAGGCGGGCGTTTACCTGCAGGACCAAATCACTTTCGACGAAAAGTGGGTGTTGCTGCTAGGCGGACGTCAGGATTGGGCTGAGAGCAGGACCACCAGTCATCTCGATGACAGCCGCCAGTCGCGCAATGACAAGAAGGCGACCGTGCGGATCGGTCTGGTCTATCTGGCAGAAAATGGTTTGGCCCCCTACGTGAGCTATAGCCAGTCATTCCAGCCTGCCAGCGTGAGCAATCCGGCCTTTGGCAATGCGTTCGCGCCACTTGAGGGCGAGCAATATGAACTGGGTCTGCGCTATCAGCCGCCCGGTACCGAAACGATGCTCAGCGCGGCGGTTTACCAGCTCACTCAGGACAATGCCCTGAGCTACGATGCAGCCAGCGCAACCTATGTGCAGTACGGAAAAACCCGCTCCAAGGGCCTGGAGCTGGAAGCCAAGACCGAAGCCACCGACAACCTGACCCTCACTGCCGGCTACGCTTACACCGATTCGCATGTCATTGAAGACACTGCTGCGACCAATGTGGGTAAACGGATCGAAGGCGTGCCGTATCACAGCGCGAGCCTGTGGGCGAGCTATCGCCTGGGCGCATTCGGTATCCCGCAAATGCGCGTGGCCGCCGGGGCCCGTTATATCGGTACGACCCGCGCCACACCGACAGATTATGAAGGCAAGATCGGCGCTTACACCTTGGTCGATGCGCTGGTCAGTTACGAGATCGGCAAGCACTGGGAGGTGGCTGCCAAGGCGCAGAACCTGGCAGATCGCAAATATCTGTATTGCAACACGACCTGCCGATATGGCGATGAGCGCAGCGTGATAGGGTCGGTGAGTTATCGCTGGTAGGTAAGGCGGGTAAACATCGCGTCTTGTAGGAGCTGCCGAAGGCTGCGAATGGCGGCGTGTCAGGCTTATCGCTTTCGCAGCCTGCGGCAGCTCCTACAGAAGCGCAGACGATCAGAAAACCAGCTTATACCCAATAAACGCCAGCATGATCGCCAGACAAGGGCGCAGCACTTCATCCGAAACCCGGCCAGACAAGTGGCTGCCCAGCCAGATGCCAGGCAATGAGCCGAGCAGCAGAAAGCCGAGAATGCCCCAATCCATATTGCCCATGCTGGCGTGGCCCAGGCCTGCAACCAGGGTCAGCGGCACGGCGTGGGCGATTTCTGTGCCGACCAGGCGGCGGGTGGCGAGAAACGGGTAAAGGATGAACAGAGCCACCGTGCCCAACGCGCCAGCACCGATGGAGGTCAGCGCAACCATGGTGCCCAGGATCAAACCGGTGACGACGGTCAGGGCATTCAGGCTCGGGCCGCTGGGGTTGTAGTTGCCACCGGCGCGGTTGTGGGCGAATTGCAGCAAGCGCTTCTTGAAAAACACCGCCAGGGCCGTCAGCAGCAGGACCACGCCCAAGGCTTGTTTAATGACCGCGTTCATGGCATCCGGCGCGGCGTGCAGGGTGCTGAGAAACCACAACGTCAGCAGTACCGCCGGGACGCTGCCGAGGGTCAGCCAGCCGGTGATCTTCCAGTCGATGTTGTCGTTTCGTTTATGGACCCACACACCACCGGATTTGGTGATCGCGGCATACAGCAGATCAGTGCCCACTGCCGTGGCCGGGTTGACGCCAAACCACAGCAGGATCGGCGTCATCAAAGAACCGCCACCCACGCCCGTCATACCGACAATGAAACCCACCACCAGCCCCGCGACCACTAACCCCAAACCACCAAAATCCATTACTGCTTCCCACAACAAAAAGGGCGACTGTCAGAAAAAACTGGCGGCAGCATAACGACGTTTTTAAGCGTGGCTTATATCGATAGGATCTAACGTTATATCTGTATCGGTGTTGCAGCAGACGTTGGCCCCTGTAGGAGTGAGCTTGCTCGCGATGACGGTCTATCCAGCGAAAATTATTGCCTGACCTGACGCTATCGCGAGCAAGCTCACTCCTACAGAAAATGTATTTCAATGCTTACCGACCAAAATGCGCAAACCGCCCGGTAAAGCGCTTGGCCAGCGGGTAGGCCAGGTCCCCATGCTTGCTGGTGGCCAGGCCCAGTTCACCCAGCGTCTCGGCCAGTTTGACGGCGGCGGCCACGCCATCCACCACCGGCAGGCCTGTCATTTCGCTGACCAGCCCAGGCAGATCGGCCATGCCCCCGCAGCCCAGAATGATCGCTCCCGCGCCTTCGTGATCCCGCGCCTGTATCGCCTGCTCGGCAATGCGCTCGGCCAACGCCTGTTCACCCATGCTTTCAAGCTCCAGCACCGGCACATCGACACAACGCACCGAGGTGCAGTGCTCGGTCATGCCGTAGTTGCGCAATAAATGCTCGGCAATGATCCGTGTGCGGGTGAGGGTGGTGACCACGGCGAACCGCGTGCAGATCAGGCTGGCGATATGAAACGCCGCTTCAGCGATGCCAATCACCGGCCCGCGTGCCAGCTCCCGCGCCGCCAGCAAGCCCGGATCGCCAAAGCAGGCAATGATGTGGGCGTCATAACCTGCGGCAACACCCTTGCGAATCTCTTCCAGTACACCCACCGCCGCAATGGCTTCATCGAAATGGCCTTCGATGGATTCCGGACCTGCATCCGGGCAGCAGGCGATGATTTCAGTGCCGGGTCGCGCCACGGCCAAGGCGGCGCGACCTATGCTCGCCGTCATGCTCTGGCTGGTATTGGGGTTGATGACCTGAATTTTCATGTGGGGCTCGGCTCGCGGTTCAGCGCTTGAAAATGGTTTTGAAGTCCGGTTCGGTCGGCGCGACCTGATCAACCTGCAGGCTGGTACGAATGCTCGCCAGATGCTTGCCCATCCATTGCGTCGCCGCAGCGCCTTTACCCTGTTCCAGCAGCCCGAGCAGTTCTTCGTGATCGCCACAGTCGCAACCCACACTGTGTCGTGAGCCGTAGACCGCAATGATCAGCGACGAGCGGGTGGTCAGTTGCGCTACCTGCTCGGTCAGCACCTGGTTATCGGCCAGGGCGATGAGCTGCACATGAAAGCGGGCGGACAACTGAATGGCGCGGCTGTGCAAACCGTCGTTCTGCGCCTGATGCTCCTGATCGACCAGCGTGCGCAGAATTTTCAATTGCGCGGCGTCGATCCGCTCGGCCACGGCGGGCATCAGCGCGGGCTCGATCAATTGCCGGGCGGCGAATACGTCCTGAGCTTCTTTGGCAGTCGGTTGCGCGACTTCGGCGCCACGATTGGTGCGCAGCGTTACCAGCCGCTCCAGTGCCAGCCGTTGCAACACCTTGCGAATGCCGGTGCGGCTGATGGCAAACACTTCGGCCAGAGAGTCTTCCGGCAGGCGAGTACCCGGCAACAGTCGGTGCTCGACGATGGCTTCAAGAATGTCCTGATAGATCTGTTCATCGCGACTCAACGGCGAGTCGCCCATGGCAGGGCTGGCAAGGAAGAGAGAATTCATAAGGCCGCTTTAACCGGTGAATGTGAGGCTGATCGTATACAAACTCTACCCGGTTTGCCATCACTGGCTTTCTTGAAGAAAAATTCGATTGTATGCACTGTCACCGCGCATTTATGCACTTATATCGCGCATTCATGGGCCGTAAAGGGTGTCCGTCCCATAACCCTGAACCCTTGCGCCGTCAGTGTTACAGCCCTGAAAGCGGTATTTGGCATGCATCATGCCTTTCAGATCGTATACAAATAATGCCGATCTCCGTATGCAGTCCGCGGAACGGCCTCGATCAAGGAGAGTGCGTGCGATGAATCCAGAAATTCCAAAGGGCTACAGCCCTCGCCTGTACAACGAAGACTTGGGCCCGGTTGAGCAAAAGTGGACCTGGTACAACATCTTCGCGTTCTGGATGAGCGACGTGCACAGCGTCGGTGGCTATGTGTTCGCCGCCAGCCTGTTTGCGCTGGGGCTGGCCAGTTGGCAGGTCTTGATTGCGCTGCTGGTGGGCATCGCCATCATTCAGGTCATCGCCAATCTGCTGGCCAAGCCCAGCCAACAGGCTGCGGTGCCGTATCCGGTGATTTGCCGTCTGGCGTTCGGCGTGTTCGGGGCCAACATTCCGGCGGTGATTCGCGGCCTGATCGCGGTGGCCTGGTACGGAGTGCAAACCTATCTGGCGTCCAGTGCACTGGTGATCGTGGTGCTGCGCTTTTTCCCGTCCATGGAAAGCCTCGCGCAGGTACAGTTCGCCGGTTTGTCGTATCTGGGCTGGATGGGCTTTCTGACCTTGTGGGTGTTGCAGGCGATTGTCTTCTGGCGGGGCATGGATTCAATTCGACGCTTCATTGATTGGGCTGGTCCCGTCGTCTATGCCGTGATGTTTGTGCTGGCGGGCTGGATTGTCTGGAAAGCGGGCTGGAGCAACATCAGTTTCACTCTGTCGGAAAAATCCCTGAGCGGCTGGGAAGCGTTCGGTCAGGTGGTCATGGCGACAGCGTTGGTGGTGTCTTACTTCTCCGGTCCTACGCTTAACTTTGGCGACTTCAGCCGTTATTGCCGGAGCATGGCTGACGTCAAGCGCGGAAACTTCTGGGGCTTGCCGGTGAATTTTCTGGCGTTCTCTCTGGTGACGGTCGTTATCGTCTCCGGCACCTTGCCGGTGTTTGGCGAAATGATCCACGACCCAATCGCCACCGTGGCGCGCATCGATAACACCGTTGCCGTGTTGCTGGGCGCCTTCGCGTTCGTGACCGCAACCATCGGCATCAACATCGTGGCCAACTTTGTGTCGCCTGCCTTCGACTTCGCCAACTGCGCACCGAGCAAAATCAGCTGGCGGGCAGGGGGCATGATTGCCGCAGTGGCGTCGATCTTCATCACGCCCTGGAACCTGTTCAATAACCCGGAAGTGATCCACTACACCCTGGACGTACTGGCCGCCTTCATCGGGCCGCTGTTCGGCATCCTGCTGGTGGATTACTACCTGATCAAAAAGCAGCAGATCGATGTGGATGCCCTGTTCGACGACACCCCGGCTGGCCGCTATTGGTACACCAACGGTTTCAACCCGGTCGCGATCAAAGCACTGCTGGCGGCGACCTTGATCGGCCTGCTATTTACCTTTGTGCCTTGGTTCAAGCCGATCGCCAACTTCGCCTGGTTCACCGGTTGCTTCCTGGGTGGAGTTTTCTATTGGGTATTGGCGCGTCGGGATGTGAGAGTGGCTGCGCCTGCGATGGCGTGATGAGCTGAGTTTTGTAGGAGCTGCCGAAGGCTGCGAATCGCGGTGTGTCAGATAAATCGCTTTCGCAGCCTTCGGCAGCTCCTACAGGAATCGGGGTCAACAAAAAAAGCCCGACACAGGGGGTGTGTCGGGCCAAAGGTATGTTCGTTGAATCCTCGTGGATCAGAAGCGCGGTTTGACCGCCTTCCAGTCCGGCTTGTAACGCTGCATCTGTTTCACATCATCGCGCTGGCGGATGCCGCAGGTCAGGTATTGATCATGCAGCTTGCCCAGTTGGTCCTGATCCAGCTCAAGGCCCAGCCCCGGAGCGCGGGTGATTTTCACGCAGCCGTTGACGATTGGCAGTTTGCCGCCCTTGATGACTTCCTCGTCCGGCTCCTGCCACGGGTAATGGGTGTCGCAGGCGTAATCCAGATTCGGCACTGACGCCGCCACGTGGGCCATGGCCATCAGGCTGATGCCCAGGTGCGAGTTGGAGTGCATCGAGACCCCAAGACCGAAGGTGTCACACATCTTCGCCAATGCCTGGGTGTCACGCAGGCCGCCCCAGTAATGGTGGTCAGCAAGCACAATCTGCACGCTGTTGAGCGCAACGCTGCGGCGGAATTCGTCGAAGTCCGTTACCACCATGTTGGTCGCCAGCGGCAGACCGGTGCGTTTGTGCAGCTCGGACATGCCGTCCAGGCCCGGCGTTGGATCTTCGTAATACTGCAGATCGTCGCCCAGCAACTCAGCCATGCGAATCGAGGTTTCCAGCGACCAGTTGCCGTTCGGGTCGATGCGCAGTGGATAACCGGGGAAGGCCTTTTTCAGCGCCTTGATGCACGACACTTCATGCTCAGGCGGCAAGGTACCGGCCTTGAGCTTGATGCTCTTGAAGCCGTATTCCTCGATCATCCTGCGTGCCTGGGCAACGATCTGCTCTTCGTTCAGGGCCTCGCCCCAGTTATCCGGCTTGTAAGGCGAATCCACGTGCTGCGCGTACTTGAAGAACAGGTAAGCGCTGAACGGAATCTCATCGCGAATCGCGCCGCCCAGCAGATCTACCAAGGGCACATTCAGGTAATGCGCCTGCAAATCCAGAAACGCCACTTCGAAGGCTGAATACGCGTTGCTCACCGCTTTGCTGGCGTGGGAGCCGGGGGCCAGTTCCGCGCCGGCAATGCTTGCCGGTTTGTTGGCCGCCACAGTCGCCTGCACGATGCTGCGCAGTTGGTTGAGATTGAACGGATCAAGGCCGATCAACTGGCTTTGCAATTGTTGCTGGATCGCCAGCGCCGGAGCATCACCATAGCTTTCGCCCAGACCGATGTAGCCGTTGTCGCTTTCAATCTCGATGATCGAGCGCAGCGCGAAGGGCTCATGGATGCCGCTGGCGTTGAGCAGGGGCGGGTCGCGAAAGGCGATAGGCGTCACTGTGACTCGTTTGATTTTCAAGAGGATGCTCCCGATTGTTCAAGGCCCAGGGCTTGAGGCTCATTCATGTTTTTTTTAGCGTCGGCGGGCGTGCCAGCCAAGATGCCAGGCGTGTCGCCGCGTGGCGTGGTGCGGGCGAAGAAGATCACCACTGCGGCCACCAGTGAGGTAATCGCCAGGCCATACAAACCGCCTTCGATGGAGCCAGTGGTCTGCTCAAGGAAGCCAAATGCGGTGGGGGCCACGAAGCCGCCAAGGTTGCCAATTGAGTTGATCAGGGCAATCACGGCTGCCGCGATGCGGGCATCCAGATAGCCTTGCGGGATTGGCCAGAACAGCGCCGAGGCCGCTTTGAAACCAATGGCCGCGAAGCAGATGGCGACGAAGGCGAACACCGGCCCGCCGGTGGTGGACATAAACATGCCGAACGACGCGATCACCAATGTCACGGCAACCCAGGCCTGCTGGTATTTCCATTTGCCTGCCATGGCTGCAAAGCCGTACATGGCAATGATCGAGATGATCCACGGGATCGAGTTGAACAAGCCGACCTGGAAGTCACCCATGCTGCCCATCTTCTTGATCATGCTCGGCAGCCAGAACGTGGCGCCGTAAATGGTCAGGGCGATGGAGAAGTAGATGAAGCAGAACAGCGCGATCTGTTTGTCAGCCAGCAGCTTGAACATCGATGGCTTGATGGTCTGCGTGGCTTCCCGTGCCCGCTGTTCTTCGGCGATGGCGCTGATCAGGGCGTCTTTTTCTTCGGCGCTCAGCCATTTCGCTTCGCTGGGATGGGATTGCAGCCAGAACCAGACGAAACCGCAGAGCACCACCGAAGCAAAGCCTTCGATCAGGAACATCCACTGCCAGCCGTGCATGCCCAGGCCGCTGACATTCAGCAGCGCGCCCGACACCGGTCCGGAAATCACCGACGCAATGGCTGAACCGCTGAGGAAAATCGCCATGGCTTTGCCGCGATCTGCGCCTGGCAGCCATTGGGTGAAGTAATAAATGATGCCGGGGAAGAAGCCCGCTTCGGCCGCGCCGAGGATGAAACGCAGCACATAGAAGCTGGTTTCGCCTTTGACGAATGCCATAGCCATGGCCGCTGCGCCCCAGGTGAACATGATTCGCGTCAGCCAGGCCCGAGCGCCGTAGCGTTGCAGCAGCATGTTGGAAGGCACTTCGAAAATCGCGTAGCCGACAAAGAACAGACCCGCGCCCAGGCCATAAGCAGCGGCGCCGATGCCAAGGTCAGTTTCAAGGTGGCTGCGCACGAAGCCGATGTTCACCCGGTCAATGTAATTGACGATGAACATGATAACGAAGAGGGGTAATACGTGGCGTTTGACCTTGGCAGCTGCCCGGTCAAGCACAGAGATGTCCGTGGGACTTTGGACTTTGTTCACAGGGCGACTCCCGATCATTATTTTTTTGGGGACGTGCCGATCATGGACTCACTCTTTGTTCCGGTCTAATCTAGATTGGCACTTGATTGATACCTGGATTGAATCAATGTTTGAGCTTGCCCAGCTGCGCTGTTTCACCACTGTCGCCACCGAACTCAACTTTCGCAGGGCGGCTGAACGCTTGAACATGACCCAGCCGCCGTTGAGTCGGCAGATCCAATTGCTGGAGCATCACCTGGGTGTGGCGCTGTTCACCCGCAGCACTCGCAGCGTAGCGCTGACCGCGGCGGGCAGGGCGTTTTTCATTGAAGCGCAGAATTTGCTGGAGCGCGCGCAGCAAGCGGCGGCCGCGGCCAAACGTTTCGCCGAGGGCGATATTGGCTCGGTGACTATCAGCTTTGTCGGCAGCGCGGTGTATGAGTTTCTGCCCCGAGTCATCGCCGAGGCGCGCCTCAAGCAGCCCCACGTGAAAATCTCCCTGGAAGAGATGAACACCTATCAGCAGCACGAAGCCATGCGAGCCCGGCGTGTCGATCTGGGGATCGTGCGCTCGCCGTTGCTGCAACCGGGCTTTGCCACTGAGTGTCTGGTGCGTGAGCCTTTTGTGCTCGCGGTGCCCAGCAATCATCGGCTGGCAACTGCCGACAGCGTGGCGGTCAGCGATCTGGATGGCGAACCTTTCCTGATGTATTCCCACGCGGCGTATCCGCCGTTCAACGAACTGCTGACGGGGATGTTCCGCTCCGCTCGGGTGGCGCCGCAGTATGTGCAGTGGCTGGGTTCGTCGCTGACGATTCTGGCGTTGGTCAATGCGGGCATGGGGCTGGCGCTGGTGCCGCGCTGCGCGGCCAGCGTGGTGTTCAAAGGCGTGACCTTTCGCGACATCGATCTGGGGGAGGGAGTGCAGAGTGAGCTGCATTTGATCTGGCGTTCGGATAACGATAATCCGGCGTTTACGATGCTGCTGGATGCGATACGTGGGGCCGTGGCGGGTGGCTCTGTTTGATGTATTCCTGTGGGACCGGCTTTAGCCGGGAAGACTTTATTTCAGACGATAGAAATCGGCTTGTTGTACCTCCCTCTTCCCGGCTAAAGCCGGTCCCACAGACGGTGCAGCTCCAACTCAATTCACCGCCACCTGCCCCGAAACCACCAGCGCCTTGAGCGAAGCATCGAACTGTTTCAGCGCATTCACTTGCAGCTCGCGTTGCTGATCGATCTGCGCGGCAATCTCCGCAGCGGCTTTGTCGTGTACCCAAACAGACGACAGCTGTTTGCCCCCGCTACCTTCGGCTTTGCCGATGTATTGCAGGTTCGCGTCATAGAACTTGGCAACGAACCGCGCTTCAACCTGGGTATTACGCTGGGTCAGCAGACGGTTGTAAGTGTCGAGCATCACCACCACGTCAGGGCCGGCCTTCATCAGCGCGTCGAGGTTGTCGTAGACGGTCACCGAGGCGAACTGTTTTTGCAGCGAGCCTTTAAGCCAGTCGATGGCCAGTTTCGGGTCGGAACTGTTGACGAAAGCCTCGCGGATACGGGCATCGAGGTTCGCATTCTTCGCGCCGTTCAAAGCCATGGAATGGTACTGCTCAAGGTATTGGAGGGTGCTGACGGTGTTTTCGCTGTAAAGCACACCCACCGACTGGCCTTGGTGAAAACCGGTCGCGCTGTCGGCTACCGGTTGGAAGTGGCAAGAAGTCTGGTCAGTGGCGAAGGCAGGCGAAGCGGCACCGCCGATCAATACGGCGACAAGAGTCAGCAGGGTTGAAATTCTCATCGCGTATTCCTCACAAGCGTTTTCGGTATGTGGCTATCCTCCTCCTTTGCCAAAAAAACAGAACTTGCGAATTTTGATGGTGACTATCGATTGAACGAATGATGGCAGTAAATATGCTGGAACTGCCTTGTATGAACTGCCTTGTAGGAGCTGCCGCAGGCTGCGAAAGCTGTTTATCTGACACACCGCGATTCGCAGCCTGCGGCAGCTCCTACAGGGTTTGTTTCAACCCTGGTTTCCCCACCAGCAACACCCCAATCGCCACACCTTGAATTAGCGCAGCCAGTGTGAAAATCGCTATCCCTCCACTTAACGACTTCACCACCCCAAAAACAGCCGGTGCAAATGCATAACAGGCTTGTGCTGTTGCGACGATCAGCGCCACCACGCGTTGGGTTTGCTGGCGCGGGAATTCCGCCTGGGCAATCAGTGGTGGCAGCGAGGTCGCGTTGCCGATACCTGCGCCAAACAGCACCACACCCAGCCACACCAGCCCCGGCCACTGACCGACGCCCAGCATCACCAGGCACCCCAGCAGTTGCACGGCATAGCTCAGGCAGGCCACGACGCGTCGGTTTGCGTTGACCGGCATCAACCAGCCCACCAGGGTTCGGCCGGCGATGGCGCTGGCGGTCGCCAAACCCATCGCCAGCCCCGCTTGTTGTTCGCTGAGATGCTCCACCAGCAACAGAAACAGATGAGTAATCAAACCGATCTGGGCAAACAGCCCTAACGACATACCGGTTGCCAGGGTCAAAAACTGGCGATTGCGCCACAGGGACGTCGGGGGCGATGCAGGCGGGCTGATGGTCTCGGCAGGCGGCTGATTAGCGCCGTCGGCATATTGCCCAAGCTGTTCCGGGCGCAGGGCAAAAACCTTGAACGACAGCAACGCGATCACGCCGACGGACACGCCGCCCACCAGGATCGCCGCCAGTCCGAAGCCCAATTGGCTGATCAGGTAGACCCAGGCCGATGAGAAAAAGACTCCACCAATGCTGGCGCCGTTATACGCCATGGCCAGCGCAGCGGGGCGCTTGCTGACAAACCATGGGGCGATGGCGGCATTGACTGCTGCGGCACCCATCGTGACCCAACCCAAACCACTGAGCAGTGCCGCGATAAACAGCTGATAAGGCTGATCAGCCACCGCCCAGCCATACACGCCGAATGCGAGTACCGTCGCCCCGGTCATGGTGACGCGGGCCAGCCCGAAGCGTTTGTAGAGTCGCGGCAAATTGACGATCACCAGAGTGCCAGCCAGGAAGTGCAGGGTCACGGCTGCCGAGCACAGCGACACCGACCAATCGGTACGCTGCAAGACTGCATAAAGAAAAATTGGCGGGCCGTAGAAGCCAATCCCCCAGCCCAACACCGCCATCACAAAAGTCGCTGCAACGACCTTGGTGCCAAAGAAACCCGCTTGCTTCATGACTCAATCCCTTACTGTGCTGTGAACCTCAGTATGATGAGCCACCAATACGATGCTTCAGGGATGGCTGAACTATGGATGTCGACTGTGCCGAGGTTTCCCTCGCCGAGGTGGCCGGTGCGATTGCTGATCCGGCGCGCTCACGGATGCTCTGCAGCTTGCTCGATGGCCGGGCACGCACCGCGACCGAATTGGCCGCAGTTGCCGATGTCACCGCGTCCATGGCCAGCAATCACTTTTCCCGTCTGCGTGAACACGGGCTGGTGGAGCAGATCGTGCAGGGACGTCATCGTTACTACCGGCTGTCAAACACTCGGGTGGCGCGAGCGCTGGAGTCGCTGCTCTCAATCACTGATCAGCGCCCGGCAACGTTTCAACCCAGCACACCCACCGCCCTCAGGCATGCCCGAACCTGTTACGACCATTGCGCAGGCGAGATTGCGGTCAGGCTTCACGATCTGGTGTTGGCGGCAGGCTGGATTGAGGCGCAGGGCAGGGACTACTTGATAACCGGCAAAGGTGCGCAATCGTTGATTCGACTGGGCGTTGATGTCGAAAGCATTAAAGGCCAGCGCAGACGCCTGGCTTACCCGTGCATGGACTGGAGCGAACGGGCTCCGCATATCGGCGGGGCCTTGGGTGCGGGTTTGTTGGAGTTGATGCTCAAGCGCGGCTGGGTCACCCGGCAGCTCGATTCCAGAGCTTTGACCGTGACCTCCAAAGGTCGGGATGCATTGCACAAGTCATTCAGTCTCTAGCGCTTCCCGTGGAACCGGCTTGTGGGGCTGCTAAGTGGGACCGGCTTTAGCCGGGAAGGCGGCAGTTCTGCCGAAAGAGATGCAGTGGATATGTCGGCCTCTTCCCGGCTAAAGCCGGTCCCACAAGTCACTCCCAGGACGCAGGATCCGGCTCAATAAACCGCGTCGGCTCACGCCCGCTGGCGTTGAGCTGGTAAATCTCGGTCGGGCGGCCGTTGGCGTCGAAAAATACCTGCCCCACCCCCGCCGAATTCCACAGCCGTTCACCGGCTTTACTGTGCGCCGGAATACGCGGCACCACGCGCATCAGGCGCCGTTTGGTAAACCAGTTCAGCGGTGAGCGGGGCGAATAGAGCCAGCGGTTGAGGCGGTCGAACCAGTCCAGCAGGCGCTGGGGGAATTCGTTCTTCAGGCCGCTGCTAGTGATCTGCCAGATGTGCGGGTTATCGCCCCGGTTGCGAATCAGGATCTTGTAGACAAACGAGTAGTGCACGTCACCCGACAGGATCACGTAGTTACCCGGCGTCCGCGAATGGCGAAAGATATTGAGGATGACTTGCGCCGCACCTCGATGCGCCATCCAGTTTTCGGCGTCCACCAGCAGCGGGTGCCCGCACCAACTGAAGATTTTTTGCACGGTTTCGATCAGCTTCACCCCGAATACCGGAGCCGGTGAAACGATGATCGCCGAGGGGTGGTCGAGCAGATCATGTTGCAGCTCACTGAGCGCTTCCCAATCCAGCAGGCCCGACGGCTGATGCAGGTTGAACTCGCTGCGCCAGCGTCGGGTGCGGGTGTCGAGCACCACCAGTGCCGGGGTGGTCGGCAATACGTAATGCCAATGCTGGAATTTCAGCAAAGTGTCGATCAGGCCATCCAGCGTCTCGCTTTGCAGATAGCCGTCGGCGGTTTGTCCGGTCAGTTGCTGCGTTTGTTTCAGCAAGTCGGGAAAGGCACCAGGGTTATTGCCCCAACCCTGACACAGCAGATAAGCAACAAGTGCGTTGCCGATGATGCGCTTGGAAAACGGATGGCCGTAGGCGGTTTCTTCCCACTTGGCCGAGAGGTTCCAGTCGTCCGTCACGTCGTGATCGTCGAAGATCATCAGGCACGACAGGTGGGCGAAGACCCGCGCAACCCCGCCCAGCCCGGCAACGAACTTATCGATGAGCTGCTGCTCCTGCTCATAACGGGGCTGCTCGCCCGCTTCGAAGACCGGCGGCGTCGGCGCGATCAAGGTCCAGGGCACCGGCGACCAGACCAGCAAGTACATGGCGATCACTTCCGCCAGAGTTACCAGATGGTTATCTGCGCTGTTGCTGGTGAAGATCGGCTTGCGCGTGCCGCCGAAAAACCGCTCGCGCAGGGTGTCGTTGCTTTTGAGCGCCGGTAGCAAGTCGGCACGGTTGTAGTAACTGGCCGGGTGATCGTAGAGCGCGGCGCTGTCGTTAACCACTGCGCCATCCAGCCGCTCATGGAAAAGCCCCAGGCGTTCGATCAGCGCATGAATGGCGCGCAACATCGGCCCGGCTACATCGTCGGCGTAAACCTGATCGCCACTCATCATCAGCAAGGCCGGGCGCAGCTCGGTGTCCGGGTTGCTGGCGAGCAGCCGGTCAGCGCACAACAAGCCATCGTTGGCGGCGTGATGCGGCTTGCGGCATGAGCCGTGGAGCAACTGATCGATGCGGGTGCGCAATACGAAATCCGGCAGTTGCCGGTCGGCGTAGAGCAGATGCGGCGCCCAGTCCGCGATGCCTTGCTGGCCGTCGATCAGCACGTCGTAGGCAATGCGGGTATCGCAGGGCAGTGCGTCGTCGAGAGAGACGTCGATCAGATGGATAAACGCGTGACGACCGACCGCAATCACCTGACATTGCTGCTCGTTCAGCTGAAATTCCTGTGAGCCTGTTTCGCCGCTGACCTGCAGGTGCAGGGTCAACGGCAACGGCTGCGACCCCACCAGCCACAACACCAGCCGCCCCGGTTCAAGGCGCCGCAGAATGGGACCGGCAAGGACAGCGGGCAGGTTTTCGGTTGAAGACGAGGCGGGCAAAGACATCCGGCAAGTTAACTCTGACGACGAGACAGCCGCCGATAGTAGCGCATCTGGCTGACACGGGGCTTTCAACGCGACCGGTCGCGGACGGCGCTCTCTCCACACCTCTATCGAGTTGCACACGATCTTTGTAGGAGCGAACTTGTTCGCGAGGCGGTGTTTCTGTGCACGCAGGCCCATTGCTCTCGCCAACAAGTTGGCTCCTACAGGTACGTGGCATCTGAAAAATCCTGACAAATATCCAGAAAACATGGCGGCGATCAAAAGCTATCGTCAAAGCTGCATCGCTTATAGGAGGCGCCATGGATGGCTACCCTGAACACGCTCGTCACCTTCGCTTAGGTCGGTTTTCCGAAACGGGGCGAATCTACAGCGTCACCTCAATTACTGATCAACGCCGGATCATCTTTGACGATTACAGAATCGGGCGATTGGTCGTACGTGAATTCAGGCGTGCGCAAGAGCAAGGCCTGGCGTCAACCCTGGCCTGGGTCGTGATGCCTGATCATTTCCATTGGTTGCTGGAGCTGCATGAAGGCTCATTAGCGCAATTGCTGAAGCAGGTGAAGGCGCGCAGCGCAATCGAGATAAACAAGGCTCTTAATGGAGAAGGACGCATCTGGCAGAAAGGATTTCATGACAGAGCTGTTCGCCAAGAAGATGATCTTCAGAAGCTGGCGCGCTATATCGTCGCCAACCCGCTGAGGGCCGGGCTGGTCAAGCGCGTAGGGGATTACCCGCTTTGGGATGCAATATGGATCCGTCACCAAGCAGATAACACACTGTAGGAGCGAACGTGTTCGCGAGGCGGTATATCTGAGTGCGCACGCCCATTGCTCTCGCCAACAAGTTGGCTCCTACAGGTTTGCATTCCCTCAGACCTACCTCGACCTGTAGGAGCGAACTTGTTCGCGAGGCGGTGTATCTGTGTCCGCAAGCCCATTGCTCTCGCCAACAAGTGGGCTCCTACAGGTCAGGCATTCTCATTCCCGGCCCGAGTAAACGAATACCGATTGATATCATCGCGCAGCTTCCAACCCTGGCTCTGCCAATAACGGGCGGCGGTGGCGTTGGTTTTGAACACGTCCAAGTGAGATTTGTGAATGCCCACTGCTTCAAGGCTTGAAACGCAGCGCTCCACCATTGCATTGGCAATGCCCTGGCGGCGATATTCGGGCAGCACCAGCAAATGCTGCAAGTAGCCGCGGCGACCGTCGTGCCCGGACATGATGCAGCCGCACACCACGCCGTTAACTTCGGCGACGAAACTCAGGTCGGGGTTGCGTTGCAGATAACGCTCAGTCGATTCCCGAGAGTCAGCATCGCGCAGGGAGATACCCGGTGTGTCGCGCATCATTTGCAGAACGGCGTCGTAATCGGCCAGGGTCATGACCCGGATTGTGAACATGGAATTGCCACTCGTATTAGCTGTTGGCGAGGCGTCAAGGCTAGCAGGATCAAAGCAGCTTCGGCAGCTCGCGTTCCAGTTCCGCGAAGCGCTCACGCAGCATCGAATGCAATTGCTGAATCGTCGCCGAGAATTGTTTGCGGTGCGGGCACACGAAATTCAGGGGCAAGGGTTCGCCGGGATAGTCGGGTAATAACACCTCAAGACGGCCAGCCTTGATGTCGGCGCCGACGTCGAGCCAGGACTTGTAGGTAATCCCTTCACCGGCTACCGCCCAGCGTCTGGCAATGTCGGCGTCGTCGCAGACCAAAGGACCGGAAACTGTCAGGGTCCGGGCGCCGATTCGCCATTTGTCGTAGATGCGTCCGCTCAGGGTGTACAGCAGGCAGTCATGTTGCAACAGATCTTCCGGCACCTGCGGCCGACCGTGACGTGCCAGATACTCCGGCGAGGCCACCAGCACCCGGCGATTCCAGGGGGCCAGCGGCAGAGCAATATAGTTGGCATCCTCGATCACGCCGTAGCGAATGGCCACATCCACGGGGTCACGAAACATATCCGCCACTTGATCGGACAAAAAGAATCGCAGGCTCAAGGCCGGATGTTCGCGGCGAAACGCCGATAGCCATGGCAGCAGAACATTGCGGCCCAGGTCGGACGACGCGGCCACTTGCAGGCTGCCACTGAGTTCGGCGCTTTCTCGCTTGAGCTTTTCGCGTCCATCCTTCAAAGCATCAAGAACGGTTTGCGCCACAGGCAGGTATTGCTGGCCTTCAGCGGTCAGCCTCAGGCTGCGGGTCGAGCGGGCAAACAGCCGAATATCCAGTTCTCGCTCCAGGCGTTGAATCGCCGCCGCGACTTGGCCTGGCAGCAGGTCGACTTCACGTGCAGCATTGGAAAAACTGCCCAGCGCGGCGGTGCGCACGAACAGTTCAAGATCGCCCAGACGAATCATCTTCACTCCAGCTGTGAAAGTGTTGAGCCATTCTAGGGGTTTTTCTTTGTGGCAGAGAAGGTGAGGATGGCGCATCGTTCGAATCAATTCAGAATCAACCTATAAGGAACCGACATGAAAGCCATCGCCTTCACCCAACACGGCTTGCCCATTGAAGACCCGAAAGCCCTGATGGACATGGACCTGCCCAAACCGACCCCCGGCCCGCGTGATCTGCTGGTGGAAGTGCGGGCAGTGTCGGTGAACCCGGTGGACACCAAGATCCGCGCCGGTTCAGCAGCAACCGAACCCAAGGTGGTGGGTTGGGATGCGGTAGGCGTGGTCCGTGAAGTGGGTAGCGACGTGACGCTGTTTCAGCCGGGTGATGAGGTGTTCTACGCCGGTTCCATTGTGCGTCCGGGCAGCTACAGCGAGTTTCATCTGGTGGACGAGCGCATCGTCGGTCACAAGCCGAAATCCCTGGATAACGCTCATGCTGCTGCGTTGCCGTTGACCTCCATCACCGCCTGGGAGCTGCTGTTCGATCGCTTGGGCGTGCAGGAAGGCGGTGGTGAAGGCGAGAGCCTGTTGATCATTGGTGCTGCCGGTGGTGTGGGTTCGATCCTGGTCCAGTTGGCGCGTCAGTTGACCAAAATGACCGTTATTGGCACCGCCTCACGCTCGGAAACTCAGGACTGGATCAAGCAACTGGGCGCTCATCACGTCATCGATCACAGCCAGCCGCTGGTGGCGCAACTTGAGCAGATCGGCGTTGGCCAGGTCACTCACGTTGCCAGCCTGACCCACACCGACAGCCACTTCACCCAACTGATCGAAGCGCTGCGCCCGCAAGGTCGGCTGGCCCTGATCGACGATCCGAAAACCCTCGACGTCATGCCGATGAAACGCAAGTCACTGTCGTTGCACTGGGAGCTGATGTTCACCCGCTCGCTGTTCGAAACCCCGGACATGATCAAGCAGCACGAACTGCTCAACCGGGTTTCGGCGCTGGTCGACGAGGGCGTTCTGAAAACCACGTTGGGCGAGCACTTTGGCACCATCAACGCCGAAAACATGCGCCGCGCCCATGCCGTGATCGAGAGTGGCAAGGCCCGGGGCAAGATAGTGCTTGAGGGGTTTTGAGCCGTTTAACTGGTGCGCTCTTATAAAACAAAAATAACTATCTGAATTGAAATTCCATTTCTGTAGGAGCGCGCTTGCCCGCGATAGCGTCAGGTTAGGCAAAACATTCCTCGCTGACATACCGCATCGCGGGCAAGCGCGCTCCTACAGAGAGATTGAGCCGGGCTGGGATCACAGCTGCGCCTCAATCGCCGCCTTGTCGATCACCGACCACACCTGCTCGATTTTGCCATCCTTGAACCGGTAGAAAACGTTCTCGGTAAACCGGACCTTTCTGCCGTTCGCCGGCAAGCCAAGAAAAATCCCCTCAGGTGTGCAGTCAAACTCCAGTCGGCTGGCGATATGAGCTGCATCGGCGATCAGAAGCTGAATGTGAAACTGCAAGTCCGGTATCTGCCGGTAATCGTTTTCCAGCATCTCGCGATACCCCGACAGCCCGACGCGCCGGTCATTGTAATGAACCTCCTCATCAACAAACTCACCCAACTGCGGCCAGTTCTGGGCGTTCAGGCAGGCGATGTAGGCTCTGTACAGGGTGGGAAGGTCGGTGATATTCATGATCTTTGCCTCCGGGTGTTCAGCAGTGAGGGGCGAACACAATGATCGACTTCAGCGACGCCTATAAGTGCATACATGACGGCGCGTTGTTCACCGGTAATTTCGGGCACACCACGGTCCTGTAGGAGCAATCGGAGGTTACGACGGTCGCGATGCGGTCTGAATGACACAGTGCGGTTCGCAGCCTTCGGCAGCTCCTACAAATCCGAAGGGTGACAGGCCATCATTTTGGGAAAAATCCTACATTCATGATCTGTGGTTAGCGGTAAGGTACTGTCACTTTCGCGACCCATAGAGCGGCACGCACATGAATGATGATGCGCGACTGATTCAGCGGCTTCTTGCCGGTGAGGCTCAGGCTTACACGCAGCTGGTGGCAACTTATCAGAGCGCGATGCACAGCGTGGCCTATGCCATTGTCGGGTCGCGCAACTGTGACGATGTTGTTCAGGATGCCTGGCTGTCCGTTGTGCGCAATCTGGCGGGTTTTCAGGGGCGTTCCAGCCTCAAGACCTGGCTGCTGACGATCACCGCCAATCAGGCCAAGACCCGTTACAAGCAGTATCGCCGTGAAGTTGCGCTGGAGGACCTTCCCGGCCCCCATGGCACGGTCTCTGATGACCGCTTCTCATCCAACGGCCATTGGTCGGCAGCACCCGTGACCTGGCATCACGATACGCCCGAGGCATTGCTTGCCGAGAGGGAGTTGCGCGAATGCCTCAATCACACGCTGCTCGGGCTTTCGCAATTGCAGAGCAGTGTTCTGTTGCTTCGAGAACGTCAGGGGCTGGAGCTGGAAGATATCTCAACGCTGCTGGAAATCTCGCTGACCAATGTGCGGGTTCTGCTGCACCGGGCTCGGTTGAAGGTATTTGCGACGCTTGAGCATTTCGAGGAGACCGGAACATGCTGACCTGCAAGGAACAAGTGGCCCTATCAAGTGATTTTCTCGATAAGGAGTTAAGTTTTCGGCAGCGGTCGATGATGTGGAATCACTTTATCTTTTGCTCTGATTGCCGACGCTTCATCGGGCAGATGCGCCTGATGCAGAAGACCCTGCGCGCTATGGCAGAGGACGTATTACCCGACGCTGCCAGCCTGGGCGAACGTCTGGCCGCCGAGCATCGAAGGGCAAAAATAGACAGCCACTGAAAATACCGGCTTGGCACATTGAGGCTCAAGCCTGAAACTTGGCCCATCAACCACCTTTCAAGGCTGTCGCATGATCAACATCCGCCCTATGACTGCCGAAGACTTCGAGCGCTTCTGGCCCACTTTTCATGCCGTGGTCAGCGCGCGGGAAACTTACGCTTACGACCCGCTGATGACCCAGGAACAAGCCCTGCATCTATGGCTGGAATACCCGGCGCACACTCTTATCGCAGAAGAAGACGGCGTGTTGCTCGGCAGCTATTACCTCAAAGCCAACGCCGCCGGGCCGGGCAGTCATGTGTGCAACTGCGGCTATATGGTCAGCGAAGCAGCGCGCGGGCGAGGTGTGGCGCGTTTGATGTGTGAGCATTCTCAGCAATTGGCGCGGGAAAACGGGTTTCTGGCCATGCAGTTCAACTCGGTGGTGTCGACCAACGAAGCAGCGGTGGCGCTCTGGCAAAAGCTGGGTTTTGAAGTGGTCGGCCGCCTGCCGCGTGCGTATCAACATGCGCGGTTGGGGTTGGTGGATTGTCTGGTGATGTACAAATGGCTGGCGGTCGAACAGGGCGCACCGGCCAAGCTGATCGGGCGCAAGAATATCGAGTCAGTGGTGTCTAGGCCGCGCAGGCCTAAGCCGTAAGAATCCGGGCTGAAATGCATGTTTCTCCACGATCCCGGTGTCTCTGGAGGAATGCAGAACCAGTGGGACCGGATTTATCCGGGAAGGCTATATTCCTGGCGACGAATATGCTGGGACTGTGTGGCCTCTTCCCGGATAAATCCGGTCCCACATGATCATCGCGCATTCAGATGGTCCTGGCAGCGACCATGCCTAAACCTCAGAACACGCCAGCATTCCGATATCCTCGGCAACCGAGCGACTCATTACGGCGCTTTCGGGCCATCTGTTGTTTTGGTTTTCCAGGATTTTCAGGGTGTTTCCCGTGCCGATCATTCGCACCGTCTGCTTTTCACAGTTGTAATGGCGCTTGGTATAGAGCTCGCCCGTAAGCCCGGTGCGCTTGGTGATGACCACCCGGTGCGTGGCCTTGCCGCTTTTGTGAACCAGCACGTGTTTTCCGTACGGGTCGTTGGGAACCGGGATGGTCACTTCCTCGGCCGCAAACGCGGACAGGGTCGCCATCCATAACAACAGCATTGCCCACTTCATAGGCTCTCCTTGCCGACGGCCTGGACCATCTCCAGGTCTGTCATCCGATGGTAATCGGCTCAATGCCGACCTTTTGCTATCGGCTGTCAGGAGAGTAGCTGAAATGCTGGCGGGCGGAATCCGGCGAACGGTCGAGGGGATGGCTGAAGAGAAAAGCGGCCTTGCGACCGCTTTGGGGATTGCGGGTCAGAACTGGTATTTGGCCGTGACCATGAGATTGCGCGGGTCACCGTAGTAACCGCCGAGGAAGGTTTCGTCCAGTGAACTCAGGTACTTCTTGTCAAACAGGTTGTTGACGTTGACCAGCGTGGACAAGTTGTCAGTGAGCTCGTAGCGCGCCATCAGGTTGAACACCGCGTAGTCATCCTGTTTGGCTTTGACCGTCTGGCCCAGTTGCCACGGCGTGGTGCTGAAGTGGATGCCGCTCTGCCAGTTGACGCCACCGCCCACGGTCAGCCGATCCAGTTCGCCGGGCATGCGATAGGTGGTCCAGAACTTGGCCAGTTCAGCGGGGGCAACGGTGTTGATTCGCTCGCCGCCTGCATCTTTGGTGATGGCATGGGTATAGCTGGCTGCGACTTTCCAGCCGGGCAGGATTTCGCCATTGATCTCAGCATCGAAGCCTCGGGTCTTGGCGCCATTGACCGGACGATAAGCCCGCTCGCTTTGCGTACCGCTGACGATCTGACCCGGATCCAGCTCGGCCAGGTTGTCCTGCTTGGTCATGAACACATCGAAGCTGGTGTTGATGCGGCCGTCGAGAAACTCGCTTTTCAGGCCGACCTCGAAGGCATCGCCGGTACGTGGCTCCAGGGACTTGCCATCACGATCATGCACGCTTTGCGGCTTGAAGATGCTGGTGTAGCTGGCGTAGACCGAGTGTTGATCGGTCAGGTCATAGACGATCCCGGCGTAGGGCGTAAATTCGCCGTGTTCCTGGTATTGGGTATCGCTGCTGCGTGCGGCATTTGCCGGGGCTCGGTAGTGGTAGTAGCTGTGATATTTGTAGTTGCTGGCCCGGCCGCCGAGGATCACCGACAGATCGTCAGTCGGCTTCAGGCGCACGGCGGCATAAGTGCCCAGTTGGCGGATGGTGGTGTCGTTGTCGAACAGGATCTGGCCGTTGCCCTGAGGTTCGGCGGTGTTGTTGTTCCAGGTGTAGTAATTGATGTAACGGCCTTCCACATCCTCACCCGCTTCAGGGTCGTTGTGGTCTTCGAACTTGGTGTAGGTCATGCCGACCACCAGTTCATGCTCGCGTCCGAACATCTGGAACGGGCCCTTGGCGTTGACGTCGATACCGGTCTGTTTTTGCCAACCGGTTGAAGAACCGCCATAGAGCTGCACGCCATCACCTGTGGCTTCATCCAGAAAGCCCCAGCTGGCAGAGGCCAGTTTCGCGTCGCGCTTGCTGTACATCTGATTGACCGAAGCCTTCAGCGCCCAGTTGTTGGCCAGTTGCTGTTCCAGGGAGTAGAAGACATTCAGCGTGTCCTGCTTGCGGCTGCTCCAGCGTGACGCCGGGTTGGTCGAGCGGGAGAAATCGGTTTGCCCGCCCTGGCTGTTGAACAGCGGGAAGCTGGCGAAGGACACCCCGCGCGGGTCTTGCTTCTGGTAGTCATACCCGGCGGTAAACAGCAGGCTGTCGGTGAGGTCGGCTTCGAGGATGCCGTAATACACCTGCTTCTCGGTCTGGTAGTGATCGATGTGGCTATTGCTTTGCTGATAGGCGTTGACCATGCGTCCGCGAATATTGCCCGTGGGCGTCAATGGGCCGGAAACGTCCATCTCGGTGCGGTACTGATCCCAGGAGCCCAGGCCCGCGCTGACATAACCCTGCAAATGATCGGTAGGGCGCTTGCGCACCAGATTGATGGTGCCGGACGGGTCGCCCGCACCGGTCAGCAAACCGGAAGCGCCGCGCAGGACTTCGATGCGGTCGTAGATCGCCATGTCCGACAGGCTTTGTGGCGTGGCGCTGGTGGACACAACCAGGGTGGTGGGCACGCCGTCGTATTGATAGCTGTCGATGCCATAGCCGCGCGAGTAGATGTTGACCCGCTCGGAGTCCAGCGGTTGCAGGGAAATGCCCGGCGTTTGTTCCAGCACTTTGGCCAGGCTGTTGAGGTTCTGGTCATCCAGGCGCTGACGGGTGATGACGCTGACGGTCTGTGGTGTTTCGCGCAACGACAGGTTCAGACGTGTTGCGGTGTTGGTCGCGCCGGTGGTGTAAGACCCGGTGCCTTCGGTGGTGAGGCCCAGGGAGCGGCCGTCGATGCTGGTGGCTCCCAGCTCAAGAGCGCCTTGCTTGTCGGTGGCCGGGGTCAGCAGATAATTGCCTTGCGCAGTTTTCACCACGGCGAGGCCCGTTCCAGTCAGCAAACGTGCCAAGCCCTGATCGACGCTGAAAGAACCCTGCAAGCCCGGGCTGGATTTACCCGCTGTCAGACGCGCATCCGTGGACAGTGGAATCGCCGCCTGACGCCCAAACTGGCTGAGCGCCTGATCCAGCGGCCCGGCAGCGACCGAGAAACTGACTACCGCGCTTGCCGGGCCCGCCGGGTCCTGGGCGTACGCCGCAGGGGCCGCGAGGGTTGCGCCCAATGAAAGACTGCTGGCGAGCACCAACTGCATGGCCGAGGCGCGGGTTTCCTGAATGGCTCGGGCAAGTGGCTGGCGACGGGGATGGCTACGATGCTTCATGCAGTGCTTCCGAAAGTTCTGAAAGGGCCGCCTCAGCAGCGGGAATATCCCTAAGCCAATCGAGAATCGAAAAACTGCCCGTGATGGAAAAAATTTATGCCGAGCGTCGTGCTGTCACCGTCACCCAATAGCGGGTGCGCCGCACAATGCTGACCGGCAGGCTGTCTTCAAGCAGAGAAAGAATCCGTTCGCTGTCGTCCAACGGGTAGGAACCGGTCAGCAGCAAGTCGGCCACTTGTGGGTCGCAACGCAGAACACCGCTGCGATAACGGGCCAGTTGCGCCACGAAATCCCCCAGGCGCATGCGCTCGGCCACGATGAAACCGTCGATCCAGGCAACGCTGGCCGGGTTGGTCGGCTGGCTGCGGGAAACACCGCCGGCACCGATATAGGCCTGATAGCCAGCCTCGACGATCTGCTCTGTCGGGTTGCCGGGCACCGACGCCGCCACTCGGCCGCTGCTGACTGACAGCAGCGTGCCGGAGCCTGCCTGATCGCAGCGCACGGTGAAGCGCGTGCCCAGAGGGCGGAGCAAGGCGTCATGGGTTTGCACCCGCATCGGTCGCTGGGCCGGATCGTTGCCGGTGAGGATATCCACTTCGCCGTAGCGCAACACGATGCGTCGCTCAGTGCTGCTGAAGCGGATGTCCACCGCGCTGTCGGTGTTGAGCCACAGCTGCGTGCCGTCGGCCAGACGCTGTTGGCGGCGCTCTCCGGTTGCAGTGCTCAGATCTGCCAGACCGCCTTGCAGCCATTGGTTGTCTTTGCTCTGCCAGCCGATTGCCCCCAGCAGCCCGGCGCCAACCAATATCTTCAACGCCTGACGACGGTCGCCACTGACGTAGCGGGTGTGTTGGAGGGCGCTGCGGGCCACGGGATTATCCAGCGTCTGGGCGCGGTTTTTCAGCACACCGGGCAGGCCCGTCATGCGCTGCCAGGCGCGCTCATGTTCGCTGTCGCTTTGTCGCCAGCGGTGCAGTTGTTGCAACTCGGTTTCGCTGATGTCGCCGGACTGGCTCAGGGTGAACCAGGCAATCGCCTGATCCCGCACATCGGCACGGATCGGCAATTCTCGGGCGCGGCTAGCTGTCACGGGGCTCACTCAAACAGGCTGGCATAACAGCGACTGAATGCCTTGACCATGGACTTCTGCACCTGATTCACGCTTAACCCCAGCTGCGCGGCAATCTGTTTGTAGGTCAGACCATCGAGCTGCGAAAGCAGGAAAATTTCCCGGATGCGCGGGGACAGGCCGTGCAGCAGCTCATCAATCTCGGTCAGGGTTTCGATCAGTAGATAGCGTTCCTCAGGAGAAAGCTCGAAGTGCTCTGGCTGGGCGGCCAGAGCTTCGGCATAGGCCCGCTCAACGGCCAGTCGACGCCACCGATTGACCAACAGGCTGTTGGCGATGGTCGCCAGGTACGCCAGCGGTTGCTTGAGTTCGTTGACCGGGCTGCGCGAGCGAATGATCCGCACAAAGGTGTCCTGAGTCAGATCATCGGCATCCGCCGCCTGACCCAAACGGCGCTGCAACCAGTTCTTGAGCCAGCTGTGATGCTGCAAATAAAGGACTTCGACATCCTGTTCGAACGAATTGTGCGTGCCCATCAGCCAGTACGCCTATACGTAGATGATAACTATTCGCAATATTAACGACATGGCTGAACGAGGCGCAACTTGAAACTTCAATCCGCTTTAGAGGCGCACGAGCAGCCCGAGGTAGCGATAGCTGTGTTCAGACAGGCCCCTTCGCAGCCCTCGTAACCTCGGCCAGCTCCTAAAGGACCGCGATTCACCTGAAAGAACCCAGTACCTGTAGGAGCTGCCGAAGGCTGCGAACAGCGGTGTAGCTGACAAATCGCGTCGCCTGCATTGCGGGCAAGCACCCACACAGAACAGCGTAAAGCTTGGGTTAGCGAGGTGGGACCGGCTTTAGCCGGGAAGGCGGCGTTTCAGTCGATAGGTATGGAGTGGATGTACCGGCCTCTTCCCGGCTGAAGCCGGTCCCACGTAGTTGCTGCGAAATATGCGAATTGTCCCTTTCTGGTTGACAGTGAAACCCCTTCCAGCCGATTTATCCCTTTCAAGTGGGTCGTTAATCTAGCCCCAAGTTGAACGACAGCTTCTAAACCCACTTCGAAAAAGGATTCCACCATGACTAACGCCACTTACAACCGCCTGAACAAAGACGACGCAGTAGTCCTGATGATCGACCACCAGACCGGTCTGATTTCCCTGGTGCAGGACTTCAGCCCCAACGAGTTCAAGAACAACGTGCTGGCCCTGGCTGACGTGGCCAAGTTCTTCGAATTGCCGACCATCCTCACCACCAGTTTCGAACAAGGCCCCAACGGTCCGCTGGTTCCTGAGCTGAAAGAGATGTTCCCGGACGCGCCGTACATCGCTCGTCCTGGTCAGATCAACGCCTGGGACAACGAAGATTTCGTCAAAGCGATCAAGGCCACCGGCCGCAAGCAACTGATCATTGCCGGTGTGGTGACGGATGTATGCGTGACGTTCCCGACCTTGTCGGCGCTGGCTGAAGGGTTTGATGTGTTTGTGGTGACTGATTCGTCGGGAACGTTCAACACCACCGTGCAACAGGCCGCCTGGAACCGCATGACGCAAGCGGGCGCACAGATGATGAACTGGTTCTCGGTGGCTTGTGAGCTGCAAGGCGACTGGCGCAACGACATCGAAGGCCTGGGCAACCTGCTGTCCCAGCGCATCCCGAACTACCGCAACCTGATGAACAGCTACTCGGCCATGGCCGCCCGCCAGGCCTGAGCAGACTGACTGCCCAAAGCCCGCCTGCAAAGGCGGGCTTTTCGGCGTTCTGCTATTTAAAACTGGTACTCGACTCCGGCACCCGCATACCAGGACGCGCCGGGCGCGGCTTCGTAGTAGCGGCCATTGCTGTCGCCAACAATCACTGAACCGACGTACTGGCGATCAAAAACGTTGTCCAGGCGCACCAGTTGGTGAGTCGTCCAAGCGCCGTAATGCTGCTCGAAACGGGTTCGCCAGTTGAACACCGCATAACTCGGCGCTGCCTTTTCGCCGTTGGTGTCTTCGACATAAACCTCGCTGCGGTACTGACCCTCAAAACCCATGCTGACGCCGGGCAGCGGCTTCCAGACCAGCTCGCCATACAGGTTGCTGGTGGGCACGCCGGGCAAGTGATTGCCCTTTTCGATCACGTTGCTGCCTTGGGCGAAGTCGTCGTCATAGGTGGCTTCAAGCCGGGTGTAGGCCAGGGTCACGTCCCAGTATTGATTGATCTCGCTTTGCACACTCAGCTCAAAACCCTGGCGCAAGGTCTTGCCCGCGTTGGCGTAGCTGGTGCGGCCATCGGTGGCGGCGGCGACCACGATTTCGTCTTCGGTACGGATCTGGAAAATCGCCGCGTTCACCCGCACGCTGTCGCTGATCCTGGCCTTCAGGCCCAGTTCGTATTGGGTGCTGGTGGCAGGGCTCAAGCCGAAGTTGAAGCTTTCTGCCAGGCCCGGCGCATAGGCCATCTCGGCCTGGGTCGGGGTTTCGAAGCCTTTGCCTGCGCTGATGTAGCCATGCAGGTCCGGCGTGAAGGCGTACATCACCGACAGCGATGGGGTGTTTTGCTGATACTTCTTCGAGCCGCTGGAGTCGCCGTTGAGCAAATACTCGTCATCGACCTCCATCTTCATGGTGCTGTGGCGAACCCCTGCATCCACAGTCCAGCGGTCCAGTTCCCAGTGGGCCTGAACGTAAGGATCGAGGCTGGTGGCGGTGTCTTGCTCTTTGCGCCGCAGCTCGCCTTTGACGCCCAGCTGGCTGCCGCTGAAGTTCTGATAGCCACGGCGGTCGTCACGGCTCTGATCGTAATCGGCGCCGAAGGTGATTTTCAGGTCGCCGGGTGCGGCTTGGATCGGTTGAATCCAGCGCAAGGTACCGCCATGGAACTCACGATCAAAGTCCACCACGCCACCGCCGCGCTGGCTGTTGGAGACCACGGTCCGGGGGATCGACAGGTACTGAATCACGCTGCGCTGACCGGCATACAGATTGAATTGCAGGGTGGCGTCGCCGAAATAGCGCTCGTAGTTCATGCCCACTTGCTGGTGGTCGATGCTCTTGCGGGTGTTGTAGGTTTCGGCCACCGCAGCGGTTGAGCGTGGGTCGTGCTTGTAGGCATCCCAGGTCTGGCCCAGCGGGTCCTGCGTGTTGTTCTGCTCCAGGCTGCTGAAGATCAGCGCGAGTTTGCTGTCTTCGTCAGGATGCAGGGTCAGCTTGCCGAACGTCTGATCGCGGCGGGCGGCGCTGTGATCGCGATAGCCATCGGTGTCCAGGCGCGAGGCATCCAGGACAAACCCGGCTTTGTCATTGCCGCCTTCGGCATACAGGTGATTCTTGTTGAAACCGTCGCTGCCAAAAGTGGTTTCCGCGCCGACTTTGGCGGGGCCTTCACCGTCCCGGGAAAACATCTGAATGATCCCGCCCGCATTGCTGCCATAGATGCTGGACGTGGGGCCGCGCAGCACCTCGATCCGGTCGGCGACATCGAGGTTGAGCGACGCCGCCTGGCCCTGGCCGTCGGGTGTACTCGCGGGGATTCCGTCACTGAGCAGCTTCAGGCCACGGATGCCAAACGCCGAACGAGCGCCGTAGCCCCGTGAGGATATCTGCAAGTCTTGCGCGTAGTTCTGGCGATTCTGGACCACCAGGCCGGGTACCCGTGACAAGGCTTCGGACAGATTGACGCCAAGCTGGCCGTCATTGATTTGCGCGTGGGTGACAGTGTCGATGGAGAAGGGCAGATCGAAGCTGGACACCGGCGCGTAGGTGCCGGTGACTACCAGCGGGTCGAGGATATTCACCACCGCAGGCAATGTTTCGGCGCTGGCAAGGGCGCTGCTGCCGATGCTCAAGAACAGGAGTGGCAGGCGGAAGTTGTGCAGCGTTCCGGGGTTTTTCGAGCGGCGGGGCATGTGGAGCTTCCTGCGGGCGAACATGATTTGAATGATAGCTGTGAGTCTGGCTTAACAACGCATGGCTGGGGTAGGCATTTACCCAAATAACCGTCCGCCTTGAGATGCTTATCCTGTAGGAGTGAGCTTGCTCGCGATAAAGTCGGAACGACTTTCTTGCGATGGTGAGTCCAACCTTTTTCACGACTGCTTCGCAGCCGATCGCGAGCAAGCTCACTCCTACAGGGATACGGTGTCTGGAGGGTGAATTCCACAAAACGACAAAGCCCGCACAAGGCGGGCTTTGTTGGTATTACTTGCAGCTTGCAGCTTGCAGCTAAAAGCTTACTGCTTATTCCCCGCCTCAAGCGTGGTCTTGTCCAGCGCGTGACCTTTGGCCAGTGTCGCGCGGACTTCTTGCACCAGCTTGGCCGAGACCGCAGGTGCCTGGTTGGACCAGCCCTGACGCAGGAAGGTAGCCAGCTCGGCCACTTCTGCGTCGTTCATGCGCTGAGCAAAGCCCGGCATCGGCAGGATCGACGGCGCACGCTCGGTGGAAGGCGTTTTTGCGCCTGCCAGAATCACGTGAACCAGTGCTGTCGGGTCCTGGGCGTTGATGATCGAAGCACCGTCCAGACGCGGGAAGATCCGGGAGGCGCCTTCACCTTTGACGAAGTGGCACGCGCCACAGTTGTCCAGATAGAGGCGTTCACCCAGGGTCAGGTCCTTGGCTGCGGTCAGCTTGCTCGTCGTGGCATCGCTGCGCTTGGCGTCATGCTGATAAACAGGCTTGGCGTCAGAACCCAGGGACTTCAGGTAAGCCGCCATCGCATGCAGGTCTTCATCGGTCATGTGCGACGTGCTGTTAGCCACGACGTCAGTCATTTCGCCAGCCACCGAGGCCTTGTCGTTACGACCCGAACCCAGGTAATCAACGATTTCGTCCTGCGACCAATGGCCAACGCCGCGCAGCGCAGGCACTGCCCAGCCGTTGAGCAGAGCGCCGCTCAGGTAGTCAGCACTTTTCTCATCCAGACCCTTTTCCTGCATGGTCAGCGCGCGAGGGGTATGGCATGAACCGCAGTGGCCCAGGCCTTGTACCAGATACGCGCCACGAGCGATCTTTGGATCGACACCGGCAACAGGAGCAGGGGTGGATTCAGGCGTTGGCGAGAAGAACGTGCGCCAGTAAGCCAGCGGCCAGCGAATCGACAGCGGCCATGGGATGTCATTGGCCTTGTTCGCTTGCTTGACCGGCTCAACGCCCTTCATGAAGTACGCGTACAGCGCTTGCGTGTCTTCATCCGAGATCTTGGCATACGACGGGAATGGCATCGCCGGATACAGCGCGCTGCCATCGTGGTTGACGCCACGGCGTACAGCACGCTCGAAGTCACCGTAGGTCCAGTTACCGATACCGGTTTCTTTGTCCGGCGTGATGTTAGTGGCGTAGATCGTGCCGATTGGCGATTCGATGCCAAGCCCGCCCGCGAAGGTCTTGCCGCCGTCGTGAGCGGTGTGGCACGCCACGCAGTCACCTGCGCGAGCCAGGTAGGCGCCTTTGCTGATGAGCTCAGGCGTGATTTCCTGAGTCATCTTTGCAGCGGCATCACCGGAGCGATTGAGAAACACACTGATCAGCCAGGCCAGCAGTGCCAGCACGACGCAGACCGCCAGCAATACCAGCAGTCGGGAGCGGGGTTTGGATGTCATGTTCTCGCTCCTCATGCCTGCACCAGCGGGCCAGGGTTTTTAATGTATTGCTCGACGATGGCCTTGGCCGAGAACAGCGTGATGGCGCCGATCATCGAGGTCGGGTTGGCCTGGAAATTCTGCGGGAAAGCGTTGCCGCCCGGCACGAACACGTTGTGCACGTCCCAGCTCTGCAGGTAGCGGTTCAGCGCCGTGGTTTTCGGATCGTCGCCCATCACCGCGCCGCCCACGTTGTGGGTGGACACGTACTTGGTGATATCCCAATGGGAATCCATCGACAGGAAGCTCTCGCTGAAGCTGTCCGGGCCCAGTTCTTTGGTGATATCCAGCACGATCTTGCGCAGGTGCTGCTGCAGTTTCAGTTCGTTCTGTTTCCAGTCGAAGGTGATGCGCAGCAGTGGCAGGCCCCATGGATCTTTGTACGTCGGGTCCAGGTCCACGTAGTGGCCGCGATAAGACTGGCAGCTGGTGGTGATGCTGACTTTCATGGAGTGGCCGTACCAGTCGACCATGCCTTCTTTCCAGCCCTGACCCCAATCCGGCGTCCCGCTTGGCAGCGCGGTGCCGATAGGCGCACCGGTGGCTTGCGAGCTGTGGATCTTCGCGCCGCCGATGAAACCCAGCGCCGCGCCATCGTAGTTGCCTGGCGAGATGTCGTTGAACATCTGCCCGGTCGCACCGGCCGTGGCAAATGGGTTGAATTCCTTGTCCTTGAAGAACAGGGTCGAGCCGCCGTTGCTGAGGAACGCGTAGTTGCGACCCACAGTACCGGTTTCCGTGATCGGGTCGTAAGGCTTGCCGATGCCGGACAGCAGCATCAGGCGCACGTTGACGAACTGGAAGCCTGCCAGGATGACGATGCCGGCAGGCTGGAAAACCAGGTTGCCGTCAGCGTCGGCGTAGGTCACGCCTTTGGCGGTTTTGCCGTCCGGGTGCAGTTCGACCTTCAAGACGTTGGCGTTAACGCGGTAGGAGAAGTTCTCCATGCGCTTGAGCGAATCCAGCACCGCCGTTTGCGGCGAAGCCTTGGAGTAGTTCAGGCACGGGTACTTGCTGCAATAACCGCAGTAGTTGCATGGCGCGATCTGGTTGCCGTAAGGGTTGGTCCACGCTTGGGATACGTTCGCCGACGGGTTCGGGAACGGGTGGTAGCCCATACGGGTGGCCACTTCGGCAAACATCTTGGTGTTCAGCGTGTCTTGCAGAGGCGGCAGCGGGAAGGGTTCCGAGCGCGGGCCTTCGAACGGGTCACCGCCGGCCATGATCTGGCCACGCAGGTTGCCGGTGTTACCGGACAGGCCACAGATCTTGTCGAACTTGTCCAGGAACGGCTCGATTTCTTCCCAGGTGAACGGGTAGTCGCCGATGCGCATGTCTTCTTGCAGGATGCCCGGCTTGTAGGCCTGGTCTGCATAAGTCTTGAGCTTGATGTCGGTTGGCGTAGGACGAATCAGTACGCCGGTCCAGTGCAGGCCCGAACCGCCGACGCCAGTGCCAGGTTCGAAGGCGCCCCACTTGCGAGTCGGCAGCGCGACGTCGTTGGCGGTGTGGCGCACAGTCATGGCGGCCGCTTTCGGGGTGGCCATGATCTTGTTGCGAATGCCGTATGCGTATTGATCGGCAGGCTTTGGATAAGCGAAGTCGGTGTTATTGCGATCTTCACCGCGCTCCAGGGCGCGAACTTTCAAACCTGCCTGAGCCAGTTCAATGCTCATCAACGAGCCGGCCCAGCCGAGGCCGACGACAACTACGTCGACTTCGTCATTAGTAATATTTGCCATGGGAAACCTATGCTGGAAATGCTTGGCGAAAAGAGATCAACCGCGCTGGCCGCTGATGCTGACCGGCCCGAGGGGATACTTGACGTTGTGCTGTGTCACCCATTCCACGTAACTGGCGCGGGCTCCGGGGAAACCAATGGCGATCCAGGCTTTCATGCCTTTGTTGCCGCCATAGATCGGGTCGGAGAGATAACCCTGCTTGGTGTGGTTGAGCATTTCGCCAAAGAACTGCTTGGACTTGAGCACGTCTTCGCCAAAGGCCTTGAAGGCCACTTCGCCTTTTTGCAGTTGCTTCAAGACGTCGTCTTTTTTTGCAGTGTCCAGCGCGGCGAAATTCTTGCCGTGCTTTTCCTGACAGAAAGCATCAGTGCACTTGATGCCTTTCTGATAGATCTCTTGCGGGCGATACGGGATCTGATAGCCCATTTCCGCTGGCGCATCGAGTTTGAAAGGACCTTCCAGATAGATCTCGCTGCCCAGATCGCTGGCCAGTTGCTGATCGACAAAAATCGGCACGTTGGTTTCCAGCGCACCAGGGCCACGGCCCCCGGCTGGAATGATGCGGTCGCAGGCGGCCATGATGAAGGCCCACTCAGCGGCGCTGAAAAAGGTCGGGCGATATTCTTCAAGTTTCGGCGCAACCATCTCCGCTGCTTCAGCAGCGCTCAGGCCTTTGATAGCGACGCCTATCGCCGGTAACGCAATCAGAGAAGAAAGCAGAAACTTCCTTCGTGATGTTGGTTTGTTTAACAACATGTAGAGGCCCCTTGAATGCTCACAAGAAACCCGGACGGTGCTTTTCGGAAATCGAAAGCCTCGACCTGCTGTGCAACCCCTGGGCGAACGCGAATAGCGCGCAGCCGAATACGCCCTCGATTGAAGGACAGTTACGGCGACGTTTTCAGGTTCCGGATCGTTTCAACGAAAAGCGATGGTTGGTGGTTCTTCCAACCTGTGACCGGCCACGTAAAAGGCATACGTTGACAGTCGACAGACAACTCGCAGTCGTTTCAGGCGCGGGGGCGCAATCAGGAACAGGGCTGGCAGACCTCAGGGGTTGCTCTAATTGTGATTCGTTTGCATAGGGCTGGCTGGATGTAACAGCTTCATTCAGCACAGCATTGAGGCGCGACACTTGAGTGCCGTCTGCTCATCACGGGTAGCCGGATGCTATCAGGTTTGAAAAAGATGAGACAAATTATTTCTTGTTTGTTGTCAAGGTGTTGAGATGTCGCATCTGGTACGGGTGTGCCATTTTTTGATGTTTGGCTGAGATATCTTTGGAAGATCCCAAACCTGTAGGAGCTGCCGAAGGCTGCGAACGGCGGTGTGTCAGGAAACCTTGTTCGCAGCCTTCGGCAGCTCCTACAGGGGGCCCGGACATCAGCAGATCTGCATGCTGTCTTTATCGCCAATGATTCTCATTTGTGATATTTTCCGCCGCTCGCTTTCCTGCCAGTCAAGGTGGCCTATGTCCGGCTCTGATCTCAAGGCGTTGTATCTTGCCCATCGTGGAGAAATTCAGGATTACCTGAATCGTCGTTTACGCTGCAAAGAGACCGCCGCCGACCTGACCCAGGACACCTTTATTCGCCTGTCCGAGCAGATGGGCCGCACACGCATCGAAAACTTTCGCGCCTACCTGTTCTCCAGTGCCCGCAACCTGTTCATCGATCACACCCGCCGTCAGGAACATCGTCAGGGCGAGACGCTGGATCCGCAGGCCATGAACAGCGTCGAGCAGGGCACCCCGTCACTTGAGCAGATTGCAATCGCCAATCAGCAATTGTCTGCCTTGAATGAGGTGATCAAGAACATGCCCGAGCCATGCCGTGAGGTGTTTCTGATGGTTCGGGTTGAAGGGCTGACGTATGTCGAAATTGGCGAGCGTCTCGGGGTTTCTTCGAAGACTGCCTACAGCCGCATGGTCAGGGCGCTGGATCTGTTGAAGCTCGGAATGCGCGAATGACCATCATCTCGTATTTGCCCGAACGGCGAGCCTGCGGCTGCGAGCTGGACTACAATCGGCCGCTGACATTATCGCGAATCGAATTGATCATCCCATGAGCGCTGAACCTCCCTTCCTCAAACTCTGCGCCCCGGCACCCGATGACGTCAGCCATCAGGCCAGCCGCTGGTTTGCGTTGATGCAGGGTGGGGCTGTGACCGAGGCTGACCGACAAGCGTTGGCTGAGTGGATCGCCGCTGACCCCCAGCATTCGCAAGCCTATGCCGAGCTGGAAAATTTATGGGCGGCCACTGCGCTATTGGCTCAACCGGTTGCGCCAGCAGCGCCGGTTCAATTGTCCCGGCGTCGCTTTGTCGGATTGGGCATGGCCGCCTGTGCAGCGGCGGTCACTGCCAGTGCGACGACCTTGTGGTTCAAGGGCGTGGGCTCACCTTTCGCCGATCTGCAAACCGCCGTGGGCGAGCGTCGGGTGGTGCAGTTGCCGGACGGATCAAGCGTCGAACTGGCGGGCAATACGGCGCTCAATGTGGATTTCTCAGCGACAAAGCGCTCTCTGGAGTTGCTTCAGGGCGAGGCTTTTTTCACCGTTTTGCCTGATGCTGCTGGCGAGCTTGTGGTCAGCACGCCAGCCGGGCGGGTGGTCGCTCGCGAAGGCGAGTTCTGCGTGTCATGCGACGACGCGACCACACTGCTGGCAGTCAGTCGGCATACGGTGCAGGTCAGGACTGCGGGCCAGCAGACAGATCTGGGTGAAGGGTTTTCCCTGCGTTTCAGTGCCACGCAGACCGGTGCGATCCAGCGTGCCGAGCTGGACCAGATGCTCGCCTGGCGTAACGGCCGGCTGGTGTTCTTCGACAAGCCGCTGTTGACGGTGGTCAACGAACTGCAACGCTGGCGCACTGGCAAGATATTCATCGCCGACCAACAGCTCGCGGCACGACGCGTCAGCCTGATCCTCAACCTGAATCGCCCTGACCAGATGCTCGACGTCCTGGCCAAGGCCCTGTCGGTGCGCATGAGCCGGTATACGGATCTGGTGACGGTTATTCATGCGGTGTAAGCCGCCGCCGCATTCAAATATAGATATCTATCTGAATTGGAATGCTTTCCCTGTAGGAGTGAGCTTGCTCGCGATAGCGTCAAGTCAGACGATGGGTTAGTCATAGACAAACCGAATCGCGAGCAAGCTCACTCCTACAGGGTTGTGGGGTTGCTGCGCGACTGGGACCGCTAGTCAGCGAATCTCAACACCCCCCAATAAAATTATTTCACCCGCCCTTCAGGTATTGCGATCAGTCATCCGTCTTAACCTGACTGATAGCTATTTGCATGTCTGTGCATCTCTCATAGGAAGTAAACCTGAATGGCAAAGCACTACAATTCTGGACGCAAAACGGGTACGCAATGGCGCAGCGGTGCCCGTGGCGCGGTGTTGGCTTGCACACTGCTGGTAAGTGCCGTTCAGGCTCAAGCGGCGTCCGGTGATGCTGGCGGGGCATCGGTGGAAAAGTTATCCCTCAACATCCCGGCCCAGCAATTGCGCCAGGCACTGCTGGTGTTCAGCCAGCAATCCGGCCAGAACGTGCTGCTCGACGGCAACCTCGATCCTGCACTGCGCAGCACGGGCGTGACGGGGCTTTACTCGGCGCAAGAAGCATTGGGTGTGTTGCTGCAGGGCAGTGGCTATGGCTTCGCCCGAACTGATTCGGCGACGGTCTACCTGGTGCCCTTGCCTAAAGGTTCTCAGGATCAGGCTGGCAAAGAAGTGAATCTGCCCGCCACGCAGATTCAGCAGAGTTCGTTTCAAGACAGCAGCCAGAGCCACAGCTACAGAGGCAGGGCCGTCGCCAGCACCACGCGCATGGGCCTGAGCGACAAGGAAACCCCGCAGGCGGTGACCACCATTACCCGCGCGCAAATTGACGACTTCCAGCTCAACAGCATCAAGGAAGCCCTGCGCAGCGCGCCGACGATCACCGTCGAACAGTTTGAAACCGACCGCACGGCGTTCACCTCTCGCGGCTTCATCGTCGACAATTTCGCCTTCGATGGTGCTGGCATGCCGTTGTCCTCCAGCGTGCTGGTGGGCGATCAGGACATGACCGAATTTGAACAGGTGGACGTGCTGCACGGTTCCAGCGGGCTGATGACCGGAGCGGGTAACCCGTCGGCCATGATCAATCTGGTCCGCAAGCGACCGACCGATACGTTCCAGGCCAGAGTCGACAGCAGTGTGGGTTCCTGGGACAACCGTCGCCTGGGTCTGGATGTCTCCGGCCCGTTGACGGACAGCGGCAATGTGCGCGGACGCTTTATCACGTCCCACGACAAGGGCAATTCTTATCTCGACCGCTACAGCCACGAAGTCAACGTGGCGGCAGGGCTGCTGGCATTTGACCTGTCCGATGCCGATACCCTGACCGTGGGCTTTTCCCAGCAAGACAGCCTCGCCAACGGCAGCACGTGGGGCGCGTTGCCCATCGCCGATTATCAGGGCAATCGCATTCACTACAGCGATCGCAATTCAAGCGTCGGTCAGCCGTGGACCTACTGGAACATCCATACCAAGCGTGCATTCGCTGAGCTGGCCCACGATTTCGGCAATGGCTGGGAAAGCAAACTCACCGTCACGGGCGTCAGTCAGCATCAGGACACCAAGATGCTGTACGCCATCCCGGCCACTGCCACGGATGCCTTCGCCTACATAAACCGCACCACCAGCACCGAACATCAATTGTCCGGCGATGCGCAATTGTCCGGGCCATTCAGCCTGCTCGGCCGTGAACACCAACTGACCGTGGGCGCCAATTACGGCCGCACTCGCCATGACGAACGCGGGCGTTATAAAGACGTTTCCGGCAACCAGATCGTCAGCCTCGCCGATGCGTTGGCGGGCAGGGTGGCGGAGCCGGAAATGAATTATTCCGATTCGCTCAATACCCAGATATTCACCGACCGCCAGAAAAGCCTGTTCGCCGGAGCGCGCTTCAGTATTGTCGACGACCTGCACTGGATCGCCGGTGCGCGCATGCTCAGCGCCGATGGTGAGGGCGCTGGCTACGGCTCGCCGCACAACACCCGCGTACACGGCAAGGTGACGCCTTACACCGGACTGGTCTACGACCTCACCCCGCAGTGGAGTCTTTACGCCAGCTGGACTGAAATCTTCAAACCGCAGTATCTGCGCAGCACCAGCGGCGGGGTGATTCTGCCGCTTGAAGGTAAAAGCATGGAGGCGGGGGTCAAGGGCAACCTGTTCGATGACCAGTTGAACGTCACCGCTGCGGTGTTCAAGACCGACCAGCAAAACGTTGCCGAACTCACCGGCGAAATCGTCAACGGTCAGTACGTGTATCGCGGCGTGGATTTCAAGAGCCAGGGCGTCGAGCTGGAAGCGTCCGGCGAAATACTGTCGGGCCTGGAGCTGGCTGGCGGTTACACCTATGTGCAGTTTGAAGATAACAATGGCGACAAGGCCCGGCAGTACGTCCCAAGCCAAACTCTGCGCGGCAGTCTGACGTACCGCCTGCCAATGCTACCCAAAGCCCGGGTCGGCACCCGCGTGCAATGGCAAAGCGCGACCGAGCTCGACTCCAACAGCAACGTTTCCCAGAGTGCCTATGCCCTGGTGGACCTGATGGCCAGTTACGACTTCGACGATCACTGGAGCACGTCCCTGAACCTGAACAACCTCAGCAACCAGAAGTATCTGCTGTCGCTGTATCAATCGGCGGGGTCAACAAACTACGGCGCACCACGTAATTTCACGGCTTCGGTGAGCTGGAAGTATTGATCGGTCACGTGCGCTCCTACAGGATCGCGGTGTGCAGGAAGGAACGTAAGACCTGCAGGAGCTGCCGAAGGCTGCGAATGGCGGTGTACCTGACACGCCGCCATCGCGGCCTCGCGCTGCTCGTGCGCTCCTACAGAATCGCGGCGTGTCTGAATAAGCGCGGAAACGCTATATCCGGGAAAACGCGGACCTGTAGGAGCTGCCGAAGGCTGCGAATGGCGGTGTACCTGACACACCGCCATCGCGGCCTCGCATTGTTCGTGCGCTCTAAGGCATAGCGTCAGGACTGACGATATTCCTTACGACTTACCTGCAAGAAATATGATCCACAGCGGCAGCGCGAGCACTATCGGCGCCACAATCAGCAAGACAATGCCTTTAACGACATATCGCCAGCGGTAGAGCGTGGTTCCTTCGGGGGGCGTCTCTGGCGTCTTTCCATAAATCCCAAAGGTCCAAGAGCCGCAACAATTCAAAAAGGCCCCAAATATCCATTCGCATTTTCATTCCTGTCCCTGCGACCTCGAATGGCTCTCCGTTTGCCCGCTCACACTTCATCCCCCGATTGCATGGATATCCGCCACAGTGGCGATACTCGGAGGGAATGTGTAGAGGTGGGGAAAGTGATACCCCAGAAACAAGAAAGCCCGCACTAGGCGGGCTTCTTGTTGCTTCACAGACATCAAGGATGTCATGAAGCAGGTACTTGGTGGCTACACAGGGACTTGAACCCCGGACCCCAGCATTATGAATGCTATGCTCTAACCAACTGAGCTATGTAGCCAAGTGGCGCGCATTATTCGCGGATAACGGATATGTGTCAACACCTGTTTTAAAAAATTTATGCGTGTGATCAAGTGGTTAGGGTTTGGCTACTGAGCGCACTTAAATGGTGCGCTTTTTGTCGCTCAGGTTTTTATGCTGACTGTTACACCCGCCTTAGCATATTTGGGTGGTTTCGCCCCACGTAAGGGGCACAGTGCCAGCTTTTTGCTTTTCCCCTCCGATTCCAGAGCCTTTGCAGAGCGGTCCGAATATTGCTTGCTTGCGCGCAGCAGCGGGATTCGAGGGGTGCTGCGCGTCGGTGTGAAAGCAAGATGTTCGAGTGGCTATCGCCATTGAAACAATAACATGGCATTTTGCCGGTAATGATTTGAAAGACACCTGCTGCGGCTCTGCCAGCTCAGCAGGATGTCCAGGGGAGTGGTCGGACATGTACAGTCTTTTGTCGCCGGGTATGCGTCTGCTCAGCCGTTTTGGCTTTGCACGTAAGTTTCAGGTGCTGTTCCTTTTGTTCATGCTGCCGCTGGTGGGCAGTCTGTGGATGATCGGCCAGGACTACCGCAGCAAGCTGGCCCTGATTTCGGGTGAGCGTGCCGGGGTGCGCCAGTTGCTGGCGCTTGATGTGCTTGATGGCGAGCTCTCCCATCAGCGTGACAATGCCGCGCGCTGGAAAGCCTCCGATATCCTCAAAGAACCGACCCCAGCCGCCAAGGCTGCGATGTCGGCCATGGATGCGGCCAATCCACGTATCGCTCAATCTCTGGAATCCCTGGGTGCCACGCTTAATAGCGAGAAGGCCAGCGCCGATACCCTCAAGCGTTATGAAACCCTGAAAGCATCAGTCGCCGGCATGGACATCGCGTCGTTGCGCACCGTGGGCTGGTGGCCGGACGGTTACGATCGCTTCACCAATGCCTTGGGCAACCTGCAATCCCTGCGTGAGCAGATCGCCATGGACAGCGGCCTGATCCTCGATCCGTGGCTTGAAACCTATCTGCTGATGCAGATTTCCACCCAGCAAATTCCGGATCTGATCGAACGTATCGGCCGCATGGCCAGCGTCGGCCAGACTTCCGTGGTCACTGGGCAATTCAGCCTGCAGAGCCGCTTGCAGATGCGCGACCTGCGTAGCCGTATCACCGACGCTCAGGACCAGATGCTCAAGGCCGGTGCTTCCCTGCAGGCAAAGTTGCCGCCTGAGTTGAAGCCTTGGGCGGAAAACTACGATGCGACCATGCAGACCCTCAACACTGAGTTGAAAGTGCTGGATGACGGCGTGTTCGGCGGCTCCATCAAACTTGATGCCCCGGCATTTGAACGCAGTGTCGATTCCCTGCTCAATGGCCTGGCTCAGTTGCGTAACCTGTCCTTGCAATCGCTGGATACGCGTCTGGCTTACTACCACAACAAATCCAACATGCAGTTCATCCCCATCGGCATTTGCTTTGGTGTTCTGTTGCTGGCTGCTCTTTATCTGTTCGCGTGTCTGCAAGCCTCGATCCGCCGCAGCGCCAGCGGTATCACCACGCTGGCCGAGTCCCTGCGCGATGGCAATCTGTGTGTGCAGGTTGAGGTGCTTGGGCGTGACGAACTGGCCGCGATCAGTACCGCGCTCAACGTTGCAGTCGTGCAGCTGCGTACCAGTCTGCTGGGAGTCAATCACGAAACCAAGCAACTGGGCAGCGCAGTGTTGACCCTCAACGCTCAGTCCAGCGGTACGTTGAACGAGGTTGAGGAGCAGCAATACCAGATCAGCCAGATCGCGGCGGCGGCAACTGAATTGGCGGCCACCTCTCAAGGCGTTGCGAAAAGCTGTGAGCAGGCCTCGGACAGCGCGCGCCAGACCCGCAAGATTGCCGAGGAAAGCAGTCGCGACAGCCAGCGCACCACTGACAGCATTCAGCAACTCAATCAACGTCTGACCGATACTGCTGCGGCGCTTGGGCGTGTGAGTGAGCAGGGTCAGCAGATTCAGTCGGTGGTGGACGCGATTCGCGGCATTGCCGAACAGACCAACCTGCTGGCGCTGAACGCGGCTATCGAAGCGGCGCGTGCTGGCGAGCAAGGCCGTGGGTTTGCGGTGGTGGCGGACGAAGTGCGCAGTCTGTCGCAACGCACCCAGGCCTCCACAGCCCAGATTGCAGGCACGGTCGACAGTTTGCGCTCCACGGTGAGCCAGGCGGTGGGCTTGATGGAGTCGGCGTGTGGGCAGGCGGTCAACGATGCTCAGTCGGTGACTGATCTGGGCCTGCGACTGGTGGAAATCGCCAGTGCGGTTCAAGGCGTGACTGATACCCTGGCGCAGATTTCCACAGCCGTGGAAGAACAAGCCAGCACTGCCGATGAAGTCAGCGGCAATATCCAGCAGGTCGACCAGGCCGCAGGACGCTTGCTCGACGGTGCCCGCGCGGTTAATCAGGCTGCCGATACGTTGAGCAAAGGCAGCCGCGCGCTGAGCGATAACACGGCGCGTTTTCAGCTGGATTGATTTGTCGCCAGGGATGCGGGCCCGCTGTGAGAGATTCTATGTTGGCCTGCAATGCACATTCCTGGTGGGACCGGCTTCAGCCGGGAAGGCGGCATTTCAGCCGATGAATTTCTGGCGGGTGTACTGGCCCCTTCCCGGCTGAAGCCGGTCCCACATGAAAACGCGGTCGTCTGTGTACCAGCGGTGCAGGCGACGCGTCTGGCAGGCACACCGCGTTAACGTTCTTTGCGGGCAAGAACCGCTCCAACGGATGATCGAATATCTCTGTGGGGGATTCTATGTTGGCCTGCAATGCACTTTTTAGTGGGACCGGCTTTAGCCGGGAAGGCGGCATTTCAGCCGATGAATTTCTGGCGGGTGAACTGGCCTCTTCCCGGCTGAAGCCGGTCCCACATGGAACTGCGATTCTGTGCGAGGCTTGCCCGCGAATAAGGCGCTGCGGTCTTGCAGGCATACCGCGTCATCTGCCCGCCAGCAAGCCAGGCCCTTAGAGGACGGGGACGCAGAAACCCTCACATCCACGCCACTTGGTGTTCTCTTTAAGGCAACAATAAACTCATTCTGTAATATTGGTGCGTGCCCTGTCCCTACCCATACTCGGGCTGTACCTCGGGCGTTGTGTCCGGGGTCGAAAAGGCCGGATCTGTTGACGGAGCAACCCTGAAAAGGGGCGTCATAAAGCAGGCGAGAGCATTGAGTGTCATGACACGCAAAACGCGGGTCTCCATGCCTGTCATGGATTTGAAACTGCCCTGGGTGCCGTCGGCACCTCCTGAAAAACAACAACTATTGAGCGGCCGCATGACGGCTTTTCAACAGGTGAGGGGACAACCATGCAACATTCTCACGCCGTACCACTGGGCGATAACCGTGCTGTTTCATCGACTGTAAAGCTGTACATCTGGGCGGCGATCATTCTGGTTGTTGCCGAAGCGATTGGTGCGATCAGTATTCCCCTCGGCCCTGGCAAAGTGGTTCTGCTGCCCATGGTCTGGGCACTGTTGATTGGCGCAGGCATCGGCATCTTCAGCCGACGCATGCCGGCCAGCATCGGTCTGAGCCTGGGCGATCAGGTGCGTTCTGCGTCCATCCTGCAACCGGCATTGCTGGTGTTCATTGCCAAGCTGGGCATGGTCGTCGGTGGCTCGTTGCCGCTGGTGTTCGCCTCAGGCTGGGCGTTGTTGTTCCAGGAATTCGGCCACTTTGTCGGCACCGTGATTCTGGGCTTGCCGGTGGCGCTGATGCTCGGTATCAAGCGCGAAGCCATTGGCGCGACGTTCTCGGTGGGTCGTGAGCCAAGCCTGGCGATCATCGGCGAACGCTACGGCATGGACTCCCCTGAAGGTCGCGGCGTACTCGCCGAATACCTCACCGGTACCTTGTTCGGTGCGCTGTTCATCGCCATCGTTGCCGGTTTCATCGCCAGCCTCGGGATTTTCCATCCCAACTCACTGGCCATGGGTTCGGGCATCGGTTCTGGCAGCATGATGGCCGCTGCGGCAGGCGCAATCGCTGCCCAGCAGACGCCTGAAGTGGCCAAGGAAGTCATGGCCCTGGCGGCAGCTTCCAACCTGATCACTACCACCATCGGCACCTACTTCACGCTGTTTATCTCCCTGCCGCTGGCGGTATGGGGTTATCGCGTGCTGGAGCCGATCATTGGCCGTACCACCAAAGCCTCGGTCATGACCGAAGGCCCAAGCCATGATCAGGTGTCGCTGGAAGTCAAAGAACTGGGTTGGGGCGGCAAAGTCAGCGCCTGGGTTGCAGCCGGTGCTCTGGCACTGATCGCCAACTACGTGGGCTACAAGACCCTGACGCCAGCAGCCTTCGGCGGTATCGCGGTGATGATCCTGGCCGTGTTTATCGGTGAGCTGATCTGCATCGCCCTGCGCCGCAAGATCCCGGCTGTTTGCACCGTGTCCATCGTCGCGATGTTCATGACCTCGCCAGCGTGCCCTTGGGCACCGCAGATCGCGCAGATGGTCGGCTCGATCAACATGCTTGCCGTGATCACGCCGATGCTGGCCTTCGCCGGTCTGTCCGTGGCCAAGGACCTGCCAGCTTTCCGCATGCTGGGCTGGCGCATCGTGCTGGTGTCGTTCCTGGCGAACTTCGGGACCTTTATTGGTGCTGTGCTGATTGCTGAGTTCTTCCACTAAGACTTGAGCGGTAGGCAATTAAAACGCCGGGCAGATCGAATCTGCCCGGCGTTTTTGTTTGTTGCCGATGATGACTGTAGGAGCTGCCGAAGGCTGCGAAGGCGGTGTTTCAGCAATGATGCTTTCGCAGCCTTCGGCAGCTCCTACAGGTCCAGCGTCGCCACAAGTTATCTGCGTGTCAGCTCAAACCTTCAACGCCTGCTCCACCAGCCAGTCATGCACCGCTCGGCGTGCCGGGGTTTGCAGGGCGCCTTCGCGGTAGACGAGTACGTATTTCTTGCGCGCTGCAATCGGGTGGCCGAAGGGGATGATCAGTGAGCCTTCTTCCAGTTCGTTGGTGATCAGCGCCTTGCGAGCGATAGCCACGCCCATGCCCATGATCGCTGCCTCGATAGTCAGGTGGTTGCGGTTGAAGGTGTGGCCGCGACGCACATCGATGCCCGCCGCGCCGATGGCATTCAGATAGAACTCCCACTCGGCATATTCGTAACTGCCGCGCCAGGCGGTGATGTCGTGCAGCAGCGGGTAATGGACCAGCTGGCTTGGGGTATCCAGCGGCGGTTTGCCGGCCTGCAAGGCCGGAGAGCAGACCGGGAACAGTTCCTCCTCCAGCAGCGAAGTAGTCATCAGGCCCGGATAGCTGCCGTCATTGAGGTCAATCGCCAGATCGAAATCGTCATCGCGCAACGAGCCGCTGCTGTCTTCCGCAATGATGCGCAGCTGAATGTCCGGGAAAGCGCGTTCCAGTTGCGGCAGGCGTGGCATCAGCCATTTGCTGAGGAACGACGGAATACAGCGCAGTTTGAACACGCCACCGATACGTCCGGAATGTAATAGACGCAGCTCATCGTCGATGCGGCTGTGCACTTCGTTGGCGACGATGGCAAGGCGTTGACCTTCGGCCGTCAGTTCCAGGCCCCGTGCGACACGGTGGAATAGCGCAAACCCCAGCCGCTCCTCCAGCTGACGCATCTGCTGGCTGATGGCACCGGGGGTGACGTGCAGCTCTTCCGCGCAACGGGTAAACGACAGATGCCGTGCCGCACAGGCGAAGACCTGAAGCCAGGCGTGCATTTGTGCGTTGAGGATTTTGCTCATAGATCAGTTCTGCTTAACCGTGGCTTAGGAAGTTTCGTTTGTGGATCGTTCGGCCGGAGCCTAAAAATGCCAACACATAATAAGTGTCTATCGAGGCGACAAGCCTCTCACGAATCGAGCAAACCGTATGGCTATCAGCGTCTTCGACATGTTCAAAATCGGCATCGGCCCCTCCAGCTCCCACACTGTAGGCCCAATGCGTGCCGCCGCGATCTTTTCCAGCCAGTTGCGTGAGTCGGCGTTGCTGCACAAAGTCGAGCGTGTCGAGGTGCAGTTGTACGGTTCGTTGTCCGCCACTGGCATCGGTCACGGCAGCGACCGGGCCACGGTGATTGGCTTGATGGGCGAATGGCCCGATCAGGTTGACCCGGCGCAGGTTGCTCCGCGCGTGGATGCGGTGCTCAAGGATCAGGTGCTGATGCTCGGTGGCGAGCAGCGCATCACGTTTGATTGGCAGCGAGACATGCGTCTGCTGGAAGAAAGCCTGCCGTATCACCCCAACGGCATGACGCTCATCGCCTACGGTGGCACCGGCGAAGTCTACGAGCAGACCTATTATTCGGTCGGCGGTGGTTTTGTGGTGGATGCCGAGCAGGCCGCCAGCGGTGTGCTGGATAACGACAGCACGGAGTTGCCTTACGATTTCTCCAGTGGCGCGCAATTGCTGCGGCTGTGCAAAAAGCACAGTTTGAGTATTTCTGCATTGATGATGGAAAACGAAAAAGCCTGGCGCACTGAAGCAGAGATTCGCTCGCGGATTTTGCACATCTGGGGCGCCATGCAGGCCTGTGTCAATAAAGGGCTGAGCGAGGAGGGCATTCTGCCTGGCGGCCTGAACGTGCGGCGCCGTGCGTTTCGTCTGCACCGCAGTCTGCAAGAGCTGGGCAAGCCCAACGTGATCAGCTCGACCCTCAGCGCCATGGAGTGGGTCAACCTGTTCGCTCTGGCGGTCAATGAAGAAAACGCCGCGGGCGGGCGTATGGTGACTGCACCCACCAACGGCGCAGCAGGGATCATCCCGGCGGTGCTGCATTACTTCATGAAATTCAATCCGGACGCTACCGACGACGACGTGGTGCGGTTCTTTTTGAGCGCGGCAGCGGTGGGCATTCTGTGCAAGAAAAACGCGTCGATTTCCGGTGCGGAAGTGGGTTGTCAGGGTGAAGTGGGTTCGGCGTGCGCCATGGCGGCGGCGGGGCTGGCAGAGATCCTCGGCGCGACCCCGGAACAGGTCGAGAACGCTGCGGAAATTGGTCTGGAACATAACCTGGGTCTGACCTGCGATCCGGTCGGCGGCCTGGTGCAAGTGCCTTGCATCGAACGCAACGCCATCGCAGCGGTGAAGTCCATCAACGCGGCTCAAATGTCCCTGCGCGGCGATGGCGAGCATTTGATTTCCCTCGACCAGGCAATCCGCACCATGCGCGATACTGGCGCGGACATGCTCGACAAATACAAGGAAACTTCGCGCGGTGGTCTGGCGGTCAAGTGGGTGGAGTGTTGATTCTGCCTGTCTGCGCAAAACCTGTGGGACCGGCTTTAGCCGGGAAGGGGGCGTTTCAATCGACGCAGCTGCATCGGATGTACTGGCCTCTTCCCGGCTAAAGCCGGTCCCACTGGATCGCGTTCAGTCAGTCGTTGTGAATAACATCCGCCAGCTTTTCAAGCCACCGGCAATTCCTGCTCCACCAACTTCGTCCACACCGCCACGCCTGCGCCGATCACTTGATCGTTGAAGTCGTAATACGGGTTGTGCAGCGCCGCTGAAGGTTTTTCGCCGTCCACACCCAGCCAGATGTAAGCACCTGGGCGGGCATTGAGCATGTAGGCGAAATCCTCGGATGCCATGGACGGGTTGCAGCCCCATTGAACGTTGGCTTCACCCACCGCACTGATCGCGGCACGGCGAATGGTCGCTGCTGCGTCAGGGTTGTTCTCGGTCACCGGGTAGCCGACCTTGTACGCCAGCTTGCCGGTCACGCCGAACGCCACCGGCATTTGCTCGACGAACTCGCCAATCAATTTCTCGACCTTGTCCCGCACCGGCGATTGCAGGCAGCGCACAGTACCGCGCAGTACGGCGGTTTCCGGGATGACGTTGATCGCTTCACCGGCATTGAACTGAGTGATGCTGACCACCGCCGAATCCAGCGGCGACAAGCGTCGGGACACGATGGTCTGCAAGCCCAGCACCAGCTGTGCAGCGGCCACAATCGGATCAGCGCCTTTGTCCGGCATGGCGGCGTGGCTGCCTTTGCCGGTGAGGGTGATTTCGAACGTATCCAGCGAAGCCATCATCGGCCCCGGATTGATGATTACTTGACCCGCCGGTGCGCCAGGCCAGTTATGCAGGCCGTAGATCTCTTCCATGGGGAAGCGTTCGAACAGCCCGTCGTCGATCATCTTGCCAGCGCCGCCGAGGTTTTCCTCGGCAGGCTGGAACACGAAATTCACCGTGCCCTTGAAGTTACGGGTCTCGCTCAAATGCCGAGCGGTGGCCAGCAGAATCGCCGTGTGGCCGTCGTGACCACAGGCGTGCATGCAGCCTTTGTGCGTCGAGGAGTGAGCATGCGCGCCCAGTTCCTGAATCGGCAGGGCGTCCATGTCGGCACGAATGCCGATGCTCGGGCCGTCGCCAGTGCGCAGAACACCGACCACGCCGGTACCGCCCAGACCGCGATGCACTTCGATACCGAAGCTTTCGAGCAACTGCGCAACCCGCTCGGAGGTGCGCAGTTCTTCAAAACCCAGTTCCGGTGCCGAGTGGAAATCCCGACGCCACAGCGTGGCGTCCTCAATCAAATTCTTAGAGATGTTCATCAGGGTTACTCCAGGCTCGCGCCGTAACCAAAGCTGGCGGCAGGGACCGCCGAGGTTTCGACCCAGACGCTTTTGACTTCACTGTATTCGCGCAGTGCGTCCAGGCCCGACGAACGACCGTAGCCGCTGTCGCCATAGCCGCCAAACGGCGAGCTGACGTGGATGGTCTTGTAACCGTTGACCCAGAAAGTCCCGGCGCGCACTTGCTTGGCGACGCGGTGAGCGCGGCCTACATCGCGGGTCCAGACGCCGCCGGCCAGACCAAAACGGCTGTCGTTGGCGATGCGGATGGCATCGGCTTCATCTTTGAACGGAATCGCCACGACCACTGGGCCGAAGATTTCTTCCTGCGCACAGTAAAGCCCATTGTGGCCCGCCAGCACGGTTGGATTGACGTAATAACCCGGGCCTTTTGGCAGCGGATCGGCATCCACGCCCACCAGCTTGGCGCCATCTTTGAGCGCGCCTTCGACCATGAATTTCACATGGGAATACTGCTTGGCGTTGTTGATCGGGCCGATCTGGGTTTCCGGGTCGCTCGGGTCACCCACTTTGAACTGCTTGCCCGCCGCCGCCAGGGCTTTGGTGAAGCGCTCAAAGATCGATTCCTGCACCAGCAAGCGCGAGCCGGATACACAGCTTTGACCGGCACCGGAGAAAATCGCCGCCTGAGCGCCGCGCAGGGCGGTTTCCAGGTCTGCGTCTTCGAACACGATATTGGCCGACTTGCCGCCCAGTTCCAGCACACAAGGGATGCAGCGCTGTGCAGCAGCAGTGGCGATATGGCGACCGGTAGCGGGGGAGCCAACGAATACCACTTTGCGGATGTCCGCCTTGGCGATCAGCGCTTGGCCGATGGTGTGACCGAAACCGGCCACAACGTTGACCAGACCTTTTGGCACGCCAGCGCGTTCGATCAGCACGGCAACCACCAGCGACGACAAAGCAGTCAGTTCCGATGGCTTGAGGATCACCGCGTTACCGGCGGTGATGGCCGGAGCGATCTGCCAGCCGCAGGTGAAGATTGGCGCGTTCCACGGGGTGATCTGCAGCACGGTGCCCAGTGGTTCGTAGGTGACGTAGTTCAGGTGTGAGGTCGGCACCGGGATCACTTCGCCGTGCAGCTTGTCAGCCCAGCCCGCGTAGTACTCGAACATCTCGGCGACTTTCGCCACCTCGACGTTGGCATCGCGGATTGGCTTGTTGGCGGTGATGGATTCGATCTGCGCCAGGCTGGCGGCTTCCTGGCGAATCATTGCGCCCACCTGATACATCAGGCGACCACGCGCCTGAGCGGTCAGGCCAGCCCATTGCGCCTGCGCGGTTTTGGCGGCGGCGTCGATGGTTTCCACCAGGGACTCATCGGCATCCGGGAAGCTCAGCATCAGGCTGTCGTCGTGAGCGTTGCGCACTTCGACTGGCTCGCCGTGGCCTTCAATAAATTCGCCGCCGACATAGCTGGCGACTGTGTTGCGGTCGCCCCAGTACGGGCGCATCAGGTCCAGCAGTTTTTGCGTGCTCATCGGTTATTCTCCTTTGCCGAACAGCTGGGCATCGGTCCGCTGGACGATGCAGTTGAAGTCTTCACCATCCGGCAGCGTTTCGCTGCTAGCGGCCCACAATTGCGCGACGATACGCGCCAGTGGCAGGTCCAGATCCATGCTTGCAGCGAGATCCTGGGCCAGGCCGACGTCTTTGCGCATCAGGCCCATGGTGAAACCGGAGTTGTAGGTTTTGTTCAGGACCCAGGTCGGGAACATCACTTGAGTCGCGCCGCTGCGGCCTGAACCGGCGTTGAGGCCGAGCATCAGTTTTTCCGGATCGACGCCCGCTTTGGCGGCCATGCTCACGGCTTCAGCGGTGCTGATCAGGTGGCAGGCGGCAAGCATGTTGTTGGCGATCTTCGCCACGTTGCCCGCGCCGCATTTACCGACGTGAACACGGGTGCCGCTCATGCCTTCGAGGACTGGCAGGACTTTTTCCAGGTCGGCGTCTTCTGCGCCTATGACCATGGACATGGTGCCAGTGGCTGCGCCTTTAGGGCCGCCGGATACCGGTGCGTCGATAAAGCCGATGCTTTTTTGCAGCAGGGCGGCGGCCACTTTGCGGCTGGCTTCCGGGGTGGAGGTGGTGGTGTCGACAACGATCAGGCCAGGGTTGCCGTGTTGCAGCACGCCTTCAGCGCCCAGGCAAACCGACTCGACGTGTTCAGCTTTTGGCAGCGACAGGATGAGTACATCAACCTGCTTGATCAGTGCGGTGCGGTCAGTGACCGGTTTCACGCCTTTGCTCTCGGCCATTTCCAGCGCGGCCTGGGACAGGTCGAAACCGCTGACGTCGAAGCCTTTGCTGGCCAGGGTCGCGGCCATGCCGCCGCCCATGTTGCCCAATCCAATCACGCCTACTTTTAAAGTCATTTGAAATGCTCACTCAGCTGTTTGACAGGCTACGTCGCACCGTCAGTGGTTATCGGCAGATGATCCGAGTATGGACATCGCTCAGCGCACACAGCAATAATCACCAAATTCATTTTTGTTGCGTTAAACGCAACGCAGGTGGGCTATGAGTCTGGTTCAGGATCGACGCATTCTTTATTTCTTCGAAGCCGTGCGGTTGGGCAGTGTGCGTGCGGCGGCGGACTTTCTCGATGTCGCGCCTTCGGCGGTCAGCCGCCAGATTGCGCAGCTTGAACATGAACTCAGCGCACCCTTGCTGGAGCGCCATCGCCGTGGGGTCAAACCCACCGAAGCGGGGGATAGGGTGCTGGGCTATTACCGCCAGCGGCTTTCGCAGCAAGAGGTGTTGCTGGAATCCCTGCAAGCGTTGCGCGGTCTGCAAAGTGGTGCGGTGGTGCTGGCCATCGGTGAAGGTTTTATAGATGGGCTGGCGGGGCCGCTGACCGAGTTTTCGACCCTGTACCCCAAGGTCGAGCTGCAAGTGAATGTGTGTGGCACCAACGAAGTGATCCGCCAGGTGGTCGAGGACGAAGCGCACCTGGGCCTGGTATTCAACCCGCCCGCCGATCCGAAGATCCGCTCCCATGCGCATCAGAAACAGCCAGTGTGCGTGATGGTCAGCCCTGATCACCCGCTTGCCCGACACGAAGGACCGATTCCGCTCAAGGGGCTGGACGGTTATCGGCTGGGGTTGCTCGGGGTCTCTTATGGCATTCGGCAGATTTTGACCCAGGCCGAGCAGCAGTCTGGCGTGTCGCTGATGCCGACCCTGACCTGCAACACCTTCGCCATGCTCAAGCGTTTCGCCATGAAAGGCGGCGTCACCTTGCTGCCGACCTTTGTGGTGGTCGATGAACTGGAAAGCGGCAAGCTGGTGGCGCTGCCGTTGGAGTCGCCGGTGTTCAGCGAATCCCAGGTCCACATCATCAGCCGCCTGGGCCGCCAGCTCAGCGTGGGTTCAAGCCGGCTGCTGGGGCAGTTGCAGCAGGATATGACGGCGTTTAATGGGCGGTGATGTGTGCCGCACGATCCTGTGGACGCAATGACGTGGGACCGGCTTTAGCCGGGAAGAGGCCAGTACATTCACTCGTTATTTATCGCCTGAAATGCCGCCTTCCCGGCTGAAGCCGGTCCCACAAAAAATGCGGTGTTTCAGACACACCGCGTCATCGTTCTTCGCGGGCAAGCCCGGCTCCAACAGATCACCTCGTCCGTTGGAGCGAGGCTTGCCCGCGAATCGGTCGCTGCGGTGTTTCAGGCAGACCGCGTCATCGTTCTTCGCGGGCAAGCCCCGCTCCAACGGGGTATACGATCTCCTGTGGGAGCGGTGCTTGCCCGCGATACAGACACCGCGGTTTGGCAGACGGATCACCGGAACCTCATCGCGGGCAAGGTGGAGCGCCACCCCGGTCGCTCCTACAGGAACACACCATCAAGCCGAAATCGCTTCACCCGCAGTTGCCGCCTGAATGTAAGCCTGCGCCACTACTTCACCAATCACCATCACCGCCGGTGCTTTGAGTTCAAAATCCAGCGCTGCATGATGCATGTTGGTCAGGTCGCTGAAACACTCGCGTTGCTGGGGCAGGGAGGCGTTTTCGATCATCGCCACCGGGGTGTCAGGTGCCAGCCCGCCCGCGAGCAGTTCCCGGCGGACTTCTTCCAGCTTCGCCACACCCATGTAAATCACCAGAGTGGTGCCAGTCTGGGCCAGAGCGCGCCAGTTCAATTGACTGTCATCCTGAGTGTGAGCCGTCACCAGCGTCACGCCACGGGCCACGCCGCGCAGGGTCAAAGGAATCCCGCACTGGGTCGCGCCCGCCAGGCCAGCGGTGATGCCGTTGACCAGTTCCACTTCAATGCCATAAGTACTGAGCCACTCGGCCTCTTCGCTGCCCCGCCCGAAAATGCACGGGTCGCCACCCTTGAGCCGCACCACGCATTTGCCCTGGCGGGCGTAGCGCAGCATCAAGCGATGGATAAACGCCTGAGGTGTTGAACGACAGCCGCCGCGCTTACCGACGCTGATGACTTTGGCATCAGGACAGTGCTCAAGGACTGCCGGGTTGACCAGATCATCAATCATCACCACCTCGGCGCCGCGCAAGGCGCGCACGGCCTTGAGGGTCAAGAGTTCCGGATCACCGGGGCCGGCGCCTACCAACCAGACTTTTGCGTTCATGAAGCTTTCCTCATCAGGGGGCGTCGGATCGTCGGGCGCGATCCTTGGTGGTTTGAATTCATCCGTGCAACATCCAGATCAACAGCAGTCCATTCAACAGCAACGAACCCAGAGCCATGGCGCGCCAGACTTTCAGCGGTTCGCGTTCCAGCAACGGGCGGGGGCGGGCGCTTGGTTGTTGCTCGCCATTCTCCAGCGCCAGTAGCCATTGCTCGGCGGTTTCGAAGCGTTGCGCCGGATCGCTGGCCAAGGCTTGGTCGAGGTTGTGCACCAGCCATTCAGGCAGGTCAGGACGATAGCGGCTGGCAGGCACAGGTGTGCCGAATCGCGGTCGCTGAAACGCCTCGATCTCGCCATGGGGATAATGGCCAGTCAGCAAGAAATACAAGGTCACTCCCGCGCTATAAAGATCCTGCGCCGCCGTCGGTGCCGCTCCAGCGTAAGCTTCGGGCGCGATGTAACTCGGCGTGCCCGGTAACTCGCCCGGCGGCTGCGTCGACAAACCGGGGCAATACGCCAGACCGAAATCCAGCACCCGCAGATCACCGTCTTCATTGAGCAGCAAATTGTCCGGCTTGATGTCACGGTGCAGGATATTGCGCCGATGCAGCATGCCCAGAGCGCGCAATAAATGCATGGCGACTTCCAGGCCTTGGGTCAGGCTCAGGTTGCCGTGCTGGCGATGATGTTCGGCCAGGGTGATGCCCGGATGCTCGCGCATCAGGTAATACAAATGCTGCCGCTCGCTGGCGGAATGGACTTCTGGGAAAAACCGCCCGGCCACCCGCCGCAGAAACCACTCTTCCTGCAACAGGCTCTGACCGGCTTCGCTGTCACCCTCGCGATGGGCGGGCAGGGTTTTCAATAGCCAGGTTTGTTGCTGGTCATCGCGTACTCGATACAGCAAGGATTGACGGGTTTGGCCCAGCAGCGCTTCTACTTGCCAACCTTCAAAGCGTTGCCCCGGTTTCAAGGCCGGTGGTAGCGGCCATTGCTCCACCTGATCAAGGGCATCGCTCAGGCTGGCTTCACCGGTTTTCTCAACACGCACCAGCACCGCGCTGGCGTTGTCCTGGCTACCGGCAAGGTGAGCTGCGGTGACCAGTGCATTGGTGGCGTTTTGCAGATCGCTTTCATCACGCAAAACCCCGGCAATCGACGCCTCACTCAGAGTCGCCCAGATTCCATCGCTGACCAGCAGAAAACTCTCGCCGCTGCGCAGCTCGCCTTCCAGATAGTCCACCACCAGATGCTGTTCCAGACCCATGGCACGCTTGAGCACATGTTGCATGCCCGGCTGGCTCCAGACGTGGTCTTCGCTGATGCGCTGCAATTGCCCTTCGCACCAGCGATAGACCCGGCAATCACCGATATGCGCCAGGGTAAAACGCCGACCGCGCAATACCAGGGCGCTGATGGTGGTCAGTAACGGCTGGCCGCCGCCGTTGGCGTGAAGCCAGCGATTCTGCGCCAGCAACAGGCGATCCAATGCTTGGGCCACGCCCCAGGTTTGCGGCGTGGCGTAATAGTCGTGGGCTAATGCCTGCAAGGTTGAGCGCGCCGCCAGGCCACCATCGGCGCATTGGCTGACGCCGTCGGCCAGGGCGAACAGGTAGCCTTTGCTGGCCGCCAACGAGAGCGCCGGGCTGACCATGCGCGTGGCGTCCTGATTCTCGGCGCGCGGGCCGCTGGCGCTGCTGTCGGCGTAGCTCAACTGCAATGGCATGTGGACGGACTCAGACCCGTGCTGCGGTGAGTGCTGCCGAACCCCAAGTGGTTCTCCAGCGACGCTTGACGCTGTACAGACCGAACCACGCCACAACGCCGAGGCTTGCGAACAGCCACAGGCCGAGCTGGTAGTCACCGGTGCTTTGCTTGATGGCGCCCAGACCTGCGGCCAACAGGAAACCACCGATGCCGCCGGCCATGCCGATCAAGCCGGTCATCACGCCGATTTCCTTGCTGAAGCGCTGCGGCACCAGTTGGAACACCGCGCCGTTACCTGCACCCAGACCCAACATCGCGCTAACGAACAGCGCCAAGGCTGCAACCGAGCTGGACAGGTGGAAACCCACTGCTGCGATGCAGATGGCGGCGACGGCGTACATGCCCAACAAAGTACGAATGCCACCAAAGCGGTCGGCGAGTGCGCCACCCAAAGGACGCATCAGACTGCCACCGAACACACAGGCGGCGGTGTAATAACCGGCAGTCACCGGGTTGAGGCCGTACTGATCGTGGAAATAACCCGGCAAGGCGCTGGCCAGACCAATGAAGCCGCCGAACGTCACGCTGTAGAAGAACATAAACCACCAGCTGTCGCGGTCCGCCAAGGCCTTGAAGTAGTCGGCCATGGATTTCGGTTTGCTGCGGTTAGGCGCGTTTTTCGCCATCAGGCTGAAGGCGATCAGGGTCAGAATCAGCGGGATCAGCGCCAGGCCGAAAACGTTGGTCCAGCCGAATGCGGCAGCCAGGACCGGTGCGGCCAATGCAGCCAATACCGTGCCGGAGTTGCCTGCACCGGCGATGCCCATGGCTTTGCCCTGGTGTTCAGCGGGGTACCACTGCGAAGCCAGCGGCAAAGCTACGGCGAAAGAAGCGCCCGCCATGCCCAGACCTATACCGAGCAACAGCGCTTGTTCATAGCTGTGGATGCCCAATTGCCAGGCTGCAAGCAATGAAACGATGACGATCACCTGACCGATGATGCCAGCGGTTTTCGGCGACAGCTGGTCAGCCAGCATACCCATGATGAAACGCAGAATCGCCCCGGCCAGAATCGGCGTGGCGACCATGAAACCGCGCTGCTGGGTGGTCAATTGCAGGTCGGTGGCGATCTGCACCGCCATAGGGCCCAGCAGGTACCAGACCATGAAGCTCAGGTCGAAATACAGGAACGCGGCAAACAATGTGGGGGTGTGTCCGGCTTTCCAGAAACTGTTGTTCATTCCAGCACCTCATCTGCAAAAAGAGTCAACGAACGTTATGTGCTTGCAGGTGGGCGACCTGTGACGGCCGCTCCACCGCCTCGTTTTGCGAGGCCAAAAACGCAAAAAACGTCGCAATCCCGGTTCCGCTTTCGCGAAGGGAAGTGCGACGTCTTTGTCGTGGTGGGGCAACCGCCGTTGGCTACCTGTAAGCAGAACACAGCAGGTAGTGTGCCAAGTGTGCTTGATGGCTCTAGGTCAAGGCTTTACGAAGGCTTGATGAAGTATTCAGGTACCTGCCACATACGGGTCGTGACTCTGTTGGTGCAGTGCTGCCGCATTGTGGTGCGTGATGCGCTTCTGGACCGCATCGCCTGCATCGCGGGCAAGCCTCGCTCCCACAGGTCCTGGGTGTTTCAGCCGAATGCGGTTTGTCTGACACACCCAGATTCGCAGCCTTCGGCAGCTCCTACAAGTCCTGCTTTGTGTCAGGCACACCCCAAAACCTGTAGGAGTGAGCTTGGTCTGGGCCGCACTCGGACGATGAACGATGACGCAGTGTGTCTGATGAATCGCGTTGGCTGGTTCGCGGGCAAGCCTCGCTCCAACAGGTACACCACAAAACCCGTAGGAGCGCACGAGCAATGCGAGGCCGCGATGGCGGTAAGCCTGACACACCGCAATCGCTGGCCTCGTAACCTCAGCCACACCGCGAGCCTTGTAGGAGTTGCCGGAGGTCACGACGGCGACGAATGCAGTTTGTCTGACACCCGGATTCGCAGCCTTCGGCAGCTCCTACAAGTCCTGCGTCGTGTCAGGCACACCCCAAAGGTTTTTGGCTAATCAGTTCAACAACTCATTCATCGCAATAATCTGCTCCGCCACCTGAATGAGCTTCTGTTGGCGGCTCATGGCCTGGCGGCGCATGAGGGTGTAAGCCTCTTCTTCGTTGCAGTTTTTCATTTTCATCAGCATGCCCTTGGCCAATTCCACGCGTTTGCGTTCGGCCAGTTGCTGGTCTCGGGCCTGTAATTGCGAGCGCAGCACCTGATCGCTTTCGAAGCGCGCCATGGCCACGTCCATGATTGGTTGCAGGCGCTGGGCATGGATGCCCTCGACGATGTAGGCGCTGACGCCGGATTTGATCGCCTGACGCATCACAGCCGGATCATGCTCGTCGGTGAACATGACGATGGGCCGAGGCTGGTCGCGGGTCATCATCACCACGTGTTCCATCACGTCGCGGCCGGGGGATTCGGTGTCGATCAGCACGACGTCCGGGCGCACGGCTTCGACTCGTGCCGGCAGGTCGATGGTCAGGCCGGATTCGTCGATCACCTCAAAGCCAGCCTCACTCAGCGCAGTGCGCAGGCGCCCGACTTTTTTCGAGGTGTCGTTGATCAGCAGGATGCGCAACATGTGAGCCTCCGGTTACTGGTCATGACGGGCATGCAGGGTAAAGCTGTGCGCGTAGCCAGCCGGGTCGGAGCCGTCCCAGATGCTGCCGTCGAGCAGTTGCGAACGGCGCATGGGACTCTCGGGCACGGCGATTTCCAGGCTGCTGGCGGCACGGCGGTAAAGGTCCAGCTGTTGCACCTGACGGCTCACGGCCAGGTAATCCGGATCGTCGCGCAACAGGCCCCAACGGCGGAATTGAGTCATGAACCACATGCCATCGGACAGATACGGGAAGTTCGCCGCGCCGTGGTTGTGAAAGCGCAGCGGGTGCGTGTCGTGCCATTGATTTCCGAGGCCATCGTCGTAATCGCCCATGAAGCGCGGCTCGATGTTAGCGAGGGGCACGTCCAGGTAATCGCTGCTGCTCAACAATTGCGCGGTGCTGCGGCGATTCTCCTGGCTGGCCTCGATGAAGCGGCTGGCCTCCAGCACTGACATCACCAGCGCCCGAGCGGTATTGGGGTATTGCTCGACGAACTCCCGGGTGCAGGCCAGGACCTTTTCCGGGTGATCCGGCCAGATGCTCTGGCTGGTGGCGACGGTAAACCCCTGCCCCTGGGCCACGGCGTTGGCGCACCAGGGTTCGCCCACGCAAAAGCCATCGATTCGTTCGGCCTGCAAATGCGTGAGCATCTGCGGTGGCGGCACGACCACGCTGTTGACGTCCCACAACGGGTGGATGCCCTGGCTTGCGAGCCAGTAATAGAGCCACATGGCGTGAGTGCCGGTGGGGAATGTCTGGGCGAAATTGAGCTTGTCGCCGGGCTGCCGGGCGCGATGTTCCAGAGCGCTGGCGCTGGTGATACCGGCATTCTTGAGCGGTTGCGACAGGTTGATGCTCTGGCCGTTCTGATTGAGCCCCATCAACACCGCCATGTCGGTGGCTGGCGCGCCGCTGATGCCCAGCTGGATGGCGTAGATCATGCTGTACAGCGAATGCGCGGCGTCCAGTTCGCCGCTCAGCAGTTTGTCATTGATCCCCGCCCAGGACGTCTGCCGCCGCAGGTTGAGGGTCAGCCCATATGGTTGCGCAAACCCCTGAGTGGCGGCGACCACCACCGAGGCGGAATCGCTAAGCGGCATGAAACCGATATTCAGCTCGTTCTTTTCCGGGCCATCGCTGCCTGCCACCCAGGCCAGTGCGTGCAGTGCTGCGAGGTCGTTGCTGTTATCGCTCATGCCGTTATTCCTGAATCATGCTGCCTGAAAAAAATGCTGCCTGAAAAGCCTGTCCCGCGATCAACTGCTCAATAGACATCGCGCAGATAGCGACGCTCTTTGCTCATGTCGCTGACATAGAGCGTCGCCGCGCCGCTGCTCATCTTGCCATGCATCTGCACAATCTTCTTCAGCGCGGCGTCGACATCCTTGGCCATGCGGCTGGCATCGCCGCACACGCAGACGTAAGCCCCTTGTTCCAGCCATTTCCACAGCTCTGCGCCTTCTTCGAGCATGCGTTGCTGGACGTAGATCTTCTCGCTCTGGTCCCGGGAAAAGGCCGTGTCCAGACGTTGCAGCAAGCCGCTGCGTTGCCAGTCGCGCAGTTCGTCGCGGTAATAGAAGTCGGTGCGGGCCCGCTGTTCGCCGAAGAACAGCCAGTTCTTGCCACCGCCGCCCTGAGCCTGACGATCTTGCAGGAAGGCACGAAACGGCGCGATGCCGGTGCCGGGGCCAATCATGATCAGTGGTATATCGGGGTTCTTCGGCGGGCGGAAATGCGCAGAGCGCTGCAGATAAATACGCACACCTTGTTCGCCAGCGCGATCAGCCAGGAAGGTCGAACAGACGCCGCCCCGCGCTTGATCCTGATGCTGATAGCGCACGGTGGCGACGGTCAGATGCACCTCGTTGGGCGTCAGGTTCGGGCTGGAGCTGATGGAGTACAAACGGGGTTGCAGCGGTTTGAGCACCTGCACCCACTGATCGGCTTCCAGCGTCATGGGAAACTCGCGCAACAACGTGGGCAATTGCCGCCCCCAGAGCCAATCCTGCAGTGCTCCGTGATTGTCTTCTTCCAGCAGCGTTCGCAGTTGCTGGCTGGCGCTGTGATCCGCGACCCGGCGCAGCAAATCCGGGCTGATGCGGGCGATTTCCAGATGGTCGGTCAGGGCGCTACGCAACGTCATGGGTGGCAGGTTGTTGAGGTCGACCTGAGTGTCGCCGTCCAGATTGATCACGCTTAGCAGCTCATCGACCAGGTCGGGCGCATTGCAGGGCCAGACGCCCAGCGCATCACCTGCCTGATAGGGAAAGTCGTGGCCGCTCAAGTCGAACACCAGGTGGCGGGTTTCCTTTTCCGCGCCGTCGCCATTGAGCAGGCGATTGCTCAACAAGGTGGTACGCAGCGGATGCACGCGGGTGTAGGCATTGCTGTCCACAGCGACTGCCGTGGCGCGAGTTGCAACCGTTGTCACATCGGCCAGCTTGCCGCACAGCTCGGCCAGCCATTGTTCGGCGGGCTCCTCATAATCCGGCTCGCACTCCAGGCGCGGCTGGATGCGCTCGGCACCCAAGGCCGCCAGACGCTCATCGAGCTTGCGGCCAAAGCCACAGAATTGCTGATAGTTGGAGTCGCCCAGGGCCAACACGCCGAAGCGACTATTGCTCAGGGTCTCAGGTTCGGCGCTCATCAGGGTCTGCCAGAAATCACTGGCATTGTCCGGAGGGTCGCCGTCGCCGAAGGTGCTGGTCACCAGCAGCACACCTGCCGCTTCACGAAGATGTTCAAGGTTGGCACTGTCCATGGCTTGCACTCGAGCGGGCAGACCCGCGCTGGCCAGCCGTTGGGCGCAAATGCCTGCGAGGTTTTCGCCGTTGCCCGTCTGCGAAGCCCAGAGCACCAGCCATTGGGGGGCTGTCGGGATGCCAGGCTGCGATTCAGTGGTTCTGGAAAATAACCCGGCGAGCAAGCCATTGAGCAGTAGCCGCTGGTCTACACCGAACGGCGCGCTGGCGGGCACTGTCGGCACCCCATGCTGTGGGCCTTCTGCGCTGCGCAGGCCCAGCAGAAAGCCGCGCATATACAGCTGCTCCTCGGCGCTCAAAGTCAGCGGCGCAGTCGTATTGATGCTGAGGGCGCGAGCGAAGGCATCGATCTGCATCGGCGCAAACTCCTTGGCAGAGTTCGTGACGTGAGGGACTTCCTCGTGCTCCACGGAGGGCAACGCCTGCAACGCCACGGCGCAATATTTGAACGCGGGCTGCAAGGAAATCGGGTCGACGGCATCGCTGGTCACGGCATTGACCGCCAGCTCTTCGCCGAACACATCGTTCCAGTGAAAGGGCGCAAAGCAATTGCCCGGCCGTACCCGGTCGCTGAGCACGGCGGGCAGGGCTGCAACGCCGCGCCGGGAGCGGATCTGCACACGATTGCCCGATTTGATCGCTAGCCGCTCGGCATCGGCAGGGTGGATCTCGACGAAGGCACCGGGATTGAGTTTGTTCAACTGCGGGACTTTGCCGGTCTTGGTCAGGGTGTGCCATTGGTGTTGCAGGCGGCCGGTGTTGAACACCAGCGGGAATTCGTCATCCGGTAGCTCGGTGGGCAGCAGATGAGGGCGGGCAAAGAACTGCGCCTTGCCGCTCGCGGTGGGGAAGACGATTGCCGGCCGCTCCGATGTGAGCGCTTGCTGAAGGTAGCGAATGGGATTGCGCGTCGGCGTGTCGGACGTTGCGCAAGGCCATTGCAGCGGTTGCTCGCGCAGCCGCTCATAGCTGGCGCCGCGCAGGTCGTAGCCAGTCTTGGGGTTGGCCGTACGTTTGATTTCTTCGAAGACTTCAGCGGCGCTGCTGTAACTGAACGCCTCGGCATAGCCCATGGCGCAGGCGACCCGGGCGATGATTTGCCAGTCCGGCAGGGTGTCGCCGGGCGGTTGCACGGCTTGCTGGGTCAAAGTCAGGTTGCGCTCGGAGTTGATCATCACCCCTTCGGCTTCAGCCCACAGCGCGCCCGGCAAGAGAATGTCGGCGTAGCGATTGGTTTCGGTGTCCAGAAAGGCGTCTTGGGTGATCACCAGCTCGGCCTTGCGCAGGCCGTCGATCACTTGCTGGCGGTTAGGCACACTGGCCACCGGATTGGTGCAAATGATCCAGCAGGCCTTGATGCTGCCTTCAGCCATGGCCTGGAACATCTCCACGGTGCCATTGCCGCCTTCGCTGCGCAGGCTGTCAGCTTGCATGCCCCACAGCTGTTCGATGAAGGCGCGATCTTCAGCGACCAGTGCCGAACGTTGCCCCGGCAGGCCCGGCCCCATGTAGCCCATCTCCCGGCCACCCATGGCATTGGGCTGACCGGTCAGGGAAAATGGCCCGCTGCCGGTCCGGCAAATAGCGCCAGTGGCCAGGTGCAGGTTGCACAGCGCGTTGGTGTGCCAGGTGCCTTGCACGCTCTGGTTCAGGCCCATGGTCCAGCAACTCATCCAGTTCGCCGCTTCGCCGATCCACTGCGCAGTCTGGCGGATATCCGCTTCGGCGAGGCCCGTCACCTGTGCAACGTGCTCGGGCGTGTAGGCGTGCAGAAAGTCCTCCATCACCTCCCAGCCTTCGGTGAAGTCGGCGATGAAGGCCGGGTCGGTGTGGCCATTCTTGACCAGCAGATGCAACAGGCCATTTAGCAACGCCAGGTCGGTGCCGGGTGCGATTTGCAAGAACAGATCGGCCTTGTCTGCCGTCGTGGTGCGCCGTGGGTCGACGACAATCAGCTTCGCGCCTGCCTTGACCCGGTCCAGCAGGCGCAGAAACAGAATCGGATGACAGTCGGCCATGTTCGAGCCGATCACCAGAAACACATCACTGTGCTCGAAGTCGTCGTAGGCACCCGGCGGCCCGTCAGCGCCGAGAGAAAGCTTGTAGCCGCTACCCGCGCTGGCCATGCACAGGCGTGAATTGGATTCGATATGGCTGCTGCGGATAAAACCCTTGGTCAGCTTGTTGGCCAGGTACTGGGCTTCCAGGGACATCTGGCCACTGACATACAAAGCGAAAGCGTCGGCGCCGTGCTCGTCGATGATTGCCCGCAAGCGGCTGGCGGTGGCTTCAATAGCCTGGTCCATGCCGACGCGCACCGGGTCGCGGTTGCGCTCCTGGCGCATGAACGCATGTTCCATTCGCCCGCTGTTCGCCACGGGGACCGCGCAGGTGCTGCCTTTGGTGCACAGGCGGCCGAAGTTGCTAGGGTGCTGTTTGTCGCCGGAAACTTTGACGATCAGGTTGTTTTCCACCTGCATGACAATGCCGCAGCCCACCCCACAATAGGGGCATACGCTGCGTACGGTCTTGCTGACTTCAAGGGAATTCGCCATCGCCGTGATCTCTTGCAGAAACGACAAAGGCGCCATGCTGCTCAACCGTTTTTCAACGGGAGCTGCACGGCGCCTTTGTCGTGAAGTGTTGCCTGATAGATAGCCATCGTCGTTGACGGCCTTTGAATCTCTATAGCAATGGCTGGGCCAAGACTGATCAGCGTCGAGGGGCGGGGCCTTTGAGTCGCAATTTCAGCGCGGAGAGCGGGTGGGAGGCTTGTCGAAATCGCATCGCCTTGGGGCGAGGTGGAGCAATTTGCACTGTTTTGGATCTTTTCGGGCGCCTCTGTTCAAGCGTTGGAAATCCGTGCGCCGTCCCCGATTACGGGCCTCGCAGACCACTGAGGACTTTCTGGCACAACCACTGCATAGCCCTGATCAACCCCCACCTCAGTAGCGTGCGGGATGCCCTGTCGATCAACGGCGATCGTTTGGCCCTTAATGGCCCGGGTAACAATGACTGCGTCAGGCCCATGGGCCGGCAGCACGAACAGGCAAAGGCGCCTGGAACCTTTTGGTTCCAGGCGTTTTTTTTTGCTTTGAAAAAACCGGATCGGCTTTGATGGGTGCATCTATGAACAGCGAATTGGCGAGTGATCTGCAAAACCTCGTGGTAATCGGCAACGGCATGGTCGGCCACCACTGTGTCGAGCAACTGGTGGAAAGCGGCGCCTTGAGCCGCTACCAGATCCACGTGTTCAGCGAAGAGCCGCTGCGCGCCTATGACCGCGTGCACCTTTCCGAGTACTTCAGTGGTCGCGATGCTGAATCGCTGGCGCTGGGTGATGCTGGGCTCTATCAGCGTCCCGGTGTGACCCTGCATCTCGGCGTGCCGGTGCTGGAGATCGACCGGGCCCGCAAGGAAGTGATCACCGCCAATGGCTGCGTCAGTTACGCGCATCTGGTCATGGCCACCGGTTCTTATCCTTTTGTGCCGCCGATTGAAGGCGCGGCCGGGGATTCGCGTCTGGTCTATCGCACCCTTGCCGACCTGGACACCATCCGTGCCGCTGCCAAAAATGCCCGTCGCGGCGTGGTGGTCGGCGGTGGTTTGCTGGGGCTTGAAGCCGCCAACGCGCTGAAAAGCCTGGGCCTGGAAGCGCATGTGGTCGAGTTCGCCCCCCGCTTGATGCCGGTCCAGCTGGACGAGGCGGGCGGGGTGGCGCTCAAGGCGCGCATCGAAGCCCTGGGCGTCAGCGTGCACTTGTCCCGTGGCACTCAGTCGATCACGCCGGGCAGCGAATACCGCTTCCGCATGAATTTCGCTGGCGATGAATTTCTCGAAACCGATCTGGTGGTGTTTTCTGCCGGTATTCGTCCACAGGATGCGCTGGCCAAAGCCTGCGAGCTGGAACTGGGCGCCCGGGGCGGTATCGCCATCGACAGCAACTGCCGCAGCAGCGACCCGCACATCTATGCCGTGGGCGAGTGCGCGGCGTGGAACGGCAGTGTGTTCGGTCTGGTAGCGCCGGGGTATCAGATGGCCCGCAGCGTGGCCGCGCAATTGTGCGAAGCCGAGGCTGAGTCGTTCGTGGGTGCTGACATGTCCACCAAGCTCAAGTTGCTGGGTGTCGACGTGGGTTCCATCGGCGATGCCCACGGCGCCACTGCCGGGGCGCGCAGCTACCGCTTTATCGACGAAGCCACCGCCAGCTATCGACGTCTCGTGGTCTCTGCCGACGGCAAGCAGGCGATTGGTGCTGTGCTGGTGGGCGACAACAGCTATTACGACACGCTGCTGCAATACATCCAGAACGGTATCAAGCTGCCCGTCGACCCTTCGTCACTGATTCTGCCCCAGGGCGAAGCGGCACCGGCATTAGGGGTAGATGCATTGCCCGCCACTGCGACGATTTGCTCATGCCATAACGTCAGCAAAGGCGCGATCTGCTGCGCCATCGATGCGGGCTGTGGCGATCTGGCCGGGCTCAAGAGCCAGACCAAAGCCGCCACGGGTTGTGGCGGTTGCGCCGGGTTGCTCAAGCAGGTCTTCGAACATGAGCTGATTGCCCGTGGCGTCACCGTCGACAAGAGCCTGTGCGAGCACTTCGCCTTTACGCGGCAGGAGTTGTACTCGCTGGTGCGGGTAGAGGGCATCGAAACCTTCGACGAACTGCTCGCCCGTCATGGCAAAGGTCATCTGGGCTGCGATATCTGCAAACCCGCTGTCGGCTCGATCCTCGCCTCGTGCTGGAACCGGCCGATCATGGAGCCTTGGCTGGTGCCGCTGCAAGACACCAACGACACCTTCATGGCCAACATGCAGAAGAACGGCACTTACTCGGTGGTGCCACGCATTCCCGGTGGCGAAATCACCCCGGACGGTTTGATCGCCATCGGCGCGGTCGCCAAGAAGTACGACCTGTACACCAAGATCACCGGCGGCCAGCGTATTGACCTGTTTGGTGCCCAGTTGCATGAACTGCCGGAAATCTGGTCCGAGCTGATCGCCGCAGGGTTTGAAACGGGTCACGCTTACGGCAAATCCACACGGACCGTGAAGAGTTGTGTCGGCAGCACCTGGTGCCGTTATGGCGTGCAGGACAGCGTGCAAATGGCCCTGCGCATCGAGGACCGCTACAAGGGTTTGCGTTCGCCGCACAAGCTCAAGTTCGCCGTTTCTGGCTGCACCCGCGAGTGCGCCGAAGCCCAGAGCAAAGACGTGGGGGTGATCGCCACCGAGAAGGGCTGGAATCTCTATATCAGCGGCAACGGTGGCATGCGCCCGCGTCATGCTGAACTGTTCGCCACCGACCTGGACGACGAAACCCTGATTCGCTACATCGACCGCTTCCTGATGTTGTACATCCGCACCGCCGACAAACTGCAGCGCACCTCGGTATGGCGCGAAAGCCTGGAAGGCGGCCTGGATTACCTGAAAGCCGTGGTGATCGACGACAGTCTTGGCCTTGCGGCTGAGCTGGAAGCGCAAATGCAGTTGGTGGTGGATCGTTATGAATGCGAATGGGCCAATGCCTTGAACGACCCGGAAAAACTCAAACGCTTCCGCACCTTCGTCAACGCCAAAGGCGCGGACCCGGATATCCAATTCGTCAAAGAACGCGGCCAGCGACGCCCGGCCCGTCTGGATGAGTTGAGCCTGATTACTGCAACGGAGGTGGTGTGATGAGCGGCCTGACTGCTGTGATGAAAGAAGCAAACACGACGTGGCGGATGGTCTGCGCTCGTCATGACCTGGTAGCCAATTCCGGTGTGGTGGCCTGGCTGGACGGCGCACAGATCGCTTTGTTCTACCTGACGGACGAGCACGGCGGTGAACGGGTGTACGCCGTCGACAACCGCGACCCTCGTTCGGGCGCCAATATCATCGGCCGCGGGCTGATCGGCAATCTGGCGAACAAACTGGTGGTGGCTGCGCCCTTGTACAAACAGCATTTCTGCCTGGAAGACGGCGTCTGCATCGAGACCCCGGACGAACGCCTGCGGGTCTGGCCAGCGCGGTTGCACGGTGATTGTGTGGAAGTGGGGGCGATGGTCTGAAGCCCTTATTGGTGGGACCGGCTTTAGCCAGGAAGAGGCCAGGACCTTCAATGCATATGCATCGCCGGGGCGGTCGCCTTACGGGCTAATACCGCCCTGCGAACGGTGCTCAGCCCCTCACCACCTGAGTGATGATCAAGCCCACGAGGCCGATCAGGCTCACGATGCCGACGGCATAACTCACCGTTCGCCATGGCTGCACACGTGCCAGATAAAACAGCGTGTGCAGCACCCTGGCAGCGGTGAACAGGCTACACATCCAGCCGACCCCCAGGGCAGATGCATTCAGGGCAATCGCCAGCCCCCCCAGCGCGATGAACAGCGGGATATTTTCCAGATCATTGCGCCAGGCCTGCGCCCCGCGCGTTACCTCCGGCCGTTCCTCGGCATGGGCTGATTGCTTGAAGACAGCGGCATCTTCCGGGTTGGTAAAGATCACGAAGCGCAGCCGAAAGTAGCCTTGATAACCAGAAATCGCGAGCATCTTGAAGAACAGAATCACAACACAGATGGCATACACCGATAGGACGCTGCTCATGCGTTGCGCTTGTCGGCAAAGCCACGGACCACGATGTACAACAATGGCCCAGCCGACACGAACACCACAGTGATCACCAGGTAAGGCAACACGCTGACCAGGGAACGGCCATAAGAGCGGGCATCGTTGACCATCCACAGGCAGGCGAGCCCTGCCATCAGGTAAAGGTCGATGACCATTTGCGCGGTGTCGGGCCGGGCCAGCATCTCCAGTCCGAAGGCCAGAAGTGATTGATCGGCAATCGCCATCGTCCAGCCGGTATAGAGGGTGAAAGCCAGTAACAGGCTCAACGCAATCCAGGGCATTTTCATTCTTCTTTCCTTGATGAGTGGCGTTACACACTAGTGATAGAGTGACGCGCTACTCAATGACCTGACAGGTCATGGACGCGTTACTCAGGGAAGGTCACAGTCCACGCATGAGCCGTCACTCTTTTCACCACGCCAAACCCACTGCCAGCGCCTCGGCAGGGGACCATCTGCGCCGCTTGCGTCGTCAGGCTGCGTTGAGCCAGTTGGAGCTATCCTTGCTGACCGGCGTTTCGCAACGGCACCTCAGCTGCGTGGAGACTGGTCGCGCCAAGGCCAGCCCCGGCACCTTGCATGCCTTGCTGTCTGCCCTCGACGTGCCGCTGGAGCACTGCAATGACGTCTTCCTCGCGGCGGGCTACGCACCGCGATACATGGCGTCTGCGCCCGATGCACCGATGATGGAAATGGTTAACGGTGCAATCCAGCACATTCTGCAAGTCAACAATCCGGCTCCGGCGATTGTCATCGCCAGCAACTGGAACATCACTGCTGCCAATGTCAGCGCGGGACTGTTGTTTGCGATGGTCGGCGTGCCGGTCCAGAGCCAGACCGGGCTCAATCTGCTCGACACCCTGCTGCGCCCCGGTGGTTTGGGTGACCACCTGATCAATGCCGATGAAATACGCGCATTGGCTTGGCAACGCGCGGCGAGGGAAGCCAACGGTAACCCTGATCTGGCGAGGCTCCTGCAGGACCTGCCCAGCCCGGTTGATCTGCCGCTGAACACACCGCTCAGTCCCGTGGTGCTCACCCGAGTGCGTTTTGGCGAAGGGGAGCTGAGGTTTCTGTCGACATTCACCACGTTCGGCATGCCGTTGGACATTACCGTGGAGTCGCTGCGCATCGAGCACCTGATCCCGGCCGACCCGCAGACGTGGCAGATTATGAGCCAGGCTTATCAGCAGCACCTGGCTGCGGGGGGTGTTGCATCGCAGGAGCGGCTTTAGCCGCGATGGGGTGGTGCATTCACAGCATTTGTGTTGCTGGCAATAATGCTTCGCGGCTGAAGCCGCCCCTACGATGGTGGACGGCAGGGCAGGCGCCTACTTCTCAGACAACTGCATGATCATCGCCGTCGTCAAATAAAGCCTCGGAGCAATGCTCGACAGGTCCATGTATTCGTCCTCGGAGTGCAACCCGGCGCCGACCACGCCCATGGTTTCCAGCACCGCAGGTTTCTGGCTGTCGGGCACATAGGCATAACCGGCATCGGTGCCGAAGCGCATGGCGATAGGCTCGACTTTGCGACCAATCTTGCCGTACAGCGTCTGCGCCGTTTTAGCCAGGTCTTCGGTGGCCGGGTTCTTGACCAGTGGCGGGCGACCCTTGTCCATGCGGAAGGTCACCTGAGTTCCATCGATCAGCTTGCTCTGCACGATGCGTTGACCATCGGCCAGCACACGATCGGACTCGCTCAGGTCCGAATAGCGCATGTCGCCTTCGGCAACGGCGCTGTCCGGGATGATATTGCGCTTGCTGCCGGCGTTGATCATCGTCCAGTTCACGGTCGTGCCCTTGGCCTTATCACCCAGATCCTTGAGTTGGATCAGCTGATGGGACAGCTCCATTGCCGCATTGCGTCCCGCCTCAGGGGCAGAGCCTGCGTGGGATGACTTGCCTTTGACGTCCACGAACACGCCGTTGATGCCGTTGGTGGCTACCGTCACCGCATCCGTGTCAGGCGGCTCGTAGGAGAAAACATAGTCATGTTTGCGAGCCAGTTCGGCGATGATCTTCTTCGAACCCGCCGAGCCCATTTCCTCGTCCGGGTTGAACAGCACGGTGAGGGTGCCGTAGTCCTTGAACTTTTGATCCTGCAAAAGCTTGAGCGAATGCAGCACCATGGCCACGCCGCCTTTAGCGTCTGCGACACCCGGCCCGTAGGCTTTCTCGCCCTCTACCTTGAATGGCCGCTTGGCCGCAGTACCCGGACCGAACACAGTGTCGTAGTGGATCATCAGCAGGAATGATTTGCTGCCATTGCCCTTGATCGTGCCGACGATGTTATCGCCGGTCGATGGCGAAGCGGGCGTGGTCTGCACCGTCGCCCCCAACGCTTCGAGGCGTTTTACCAGCATTTCGCTGACGGTTTTCAGCCCTGGCGCCTGGCCGGTGCCGGTATCGATATCTACGAGTTGTTCAACGGTAGCCAGATAAGCCTTCTGTTCAGCTTCGGCGTTCTTGAGGAGTTGCTCTGGAGGTACTTCGGCTGCGAATGCCGATGAACAGAGCAGGGTGGTGGCGACGGCGGCCGCCAGAGCGGTACTGCGAACGAACATGCTGGATCCCTCAGATGGTGTTCAGGAGGACCTTTTGTAACACTTGACCGGCCTTTTTTGTACCTCCGAGCCTGGTATCGAGGAAGTCCGGGCCTGGCCGATGAAACAAAAAAACCGCGCAAAGGCGCGGTTTTCATGGGGTTTGATCAGCTTCTCAGGGCTTCGAAAAAAGCTCTGGACTGAATACTCAATTACACGTTGAAGCGGAAGTGCAGCACGTCGCCGTCTTTGACGATGTAGTCCTTGCCTTCCAGGCGCCATTTACCGGCTTCCTTGGCACCGGCTTCACCCTTGTACTGGATGAAGTCGTTGTAGGCGATGCACTCGGCGCGGATGAAGCCTTTTTCGAAGTCGGTGTGGATCACGCCAGCGGCTTGTGGTGCGGTGGCACCGACGCGGACGGTCCAGGCGCGGACTTCTTCGACACCAGCAGTGAAGTAAGTCTGCAGGTGCAGCATTTCGTAGCCTGCACGGATCACGCGGTTCAGGCCGGGCTCTTCGAAGCCCAGAGCTTCAAGGAACATGTCTTTTTCTTCGCCGTCGTCGAGTTCGGCAATTTCGGCTTCGATCTTGTTGCAGACCGGTACCAGCATTGCGCCTTCTTCTTCGGCGATGGCGCGTACCACGTCCAGCAGCGGGTTATTCTCGAAGCCGTCTTCAGCAACGTTGGCGATGTACATGACCGGCTTGGTGGTCAGCAGGTGGAAGCCACGAATCACTGCTTTTTCGTCAGCGTTCATGTTTTTCATCAGGCTGCGCGCTGGCTTGCCTTCGGTGAAGTGAGCAATCAACTGCTCCAGCAGGCCTTTCTGGACCACTGCATCCTTGTCGCCGCCTTTGGCGTTGCGGGTAACTTTCTGCAGCTGTTTTTCGCAGCTGTCGAGGTCGGCGAAGATCAGCTCAAGGTCGATGATTTCGATGTCGCGTTTCGGGTCAACGCTGTTGGAGACGTGAATCACGTTCTCGTCTTCGAAGCAGCGAACCACGTGGGCGATGGCGTCGGTTTCACGGATGTTGGCCAGGAACTTGTTGCCCAGACCTTCACCTTTCGAAGCGCCGGCAACCAGTCCAGCGATGTCGACGAATTCCATGGTGGTCGGCAGGATGCGCTTCGGATTGACGATAGCTGCCAGTGCCGCCAGACGCGGATCAGGCATGGCCACGATGCCGCTGTTGGGTTCGATGGTGCAGAAGGGGAAGTTCTCCGCCGCAATACCGGATTTGGTCAAGGCGTTGAACAGGGTGGATTTGCCGACGTTGGGCAGGCCGACGATGCCGCAGTTGAAGCCCATGATGTATCCCCTCGTGTGATGTCAGGCCTTCTGGCTGTGCAGGTTTTTCATCGCCCGGTTCCATTCACCGGCGAAGATATCCGGCAGCACGCCGAGGGCAAAGTCGATGCTGGCGTCCAGTTTTTCCTGTTCGGCGCGTGGCGCTCGACCCAGAACAAAACCGGAGACCTTGTTGGCATCGCCTGGGTGGCCGATGCCAAGCCGCAAGCGGTGAAAGGTATTCTGATTGCCGAGCTGCGCGATGATGTCACGCAACCCGTTATGACCGCCATGGCCGCCGCCCTGTTTGAACTTGGCAACGCCCGGTGGCAGATCGAGTTCGTCATGAGCCACCAGAATGGCATCGACCGGAATCCGGTAGAAACCAGCGAGCGCCGCGACGGACTGGCCGCTGCGGTTCATATAGGTGGTGGGGATCAATAGACGAACATCCTGACCCTGGTGAGTGAAGCGCCCGGTCAGGCCAAAAAATTTGCGCTCAGCGACGAGATTGACTCGTTGCGCGTCAGCGATACGCTCAACAAAAAGAGCCCCTGCGTTATGCCGGGTCTGTTCGTATTCAGCGCCTGGATTTCCCAGGCCAACGATCAGTTGTATGGCAGTCACGACAGGGGCCCTTTTCTGGAGTTGTGGATAAAACCGCTGCAGGCAGCGGCAAAACTGGAGGAAAACTGCTCATTTACCATGATGTAAACTCCGCGATTCTGCCCGTTTTGCCTGACTTCTACAGCGGTCTCCCGAGCAACTCCGGCATTACCAAGTAATGAATTACTCGGCAGTACCTTCTGCTTCGTCTTCGGTCGGTACAACGCGCGGAGCGTGAACGTTGGCAACAGCCAGGTCGTTACCGTGCGCCAGTGCCACGAACTCAACGCCTTTAGGCGCTTTCAGGTCGGACAGGTGAACGATTGCGCCGATTTCCAGAGCCGATACGTCGACTTCGATGAACTCAGGCAGATCTTTCGGCAGGCAGGTTACTTCCAGTTCGGAAGTCACGTGCGAAACTTCGCCGCCTTTCTTGATCGGAGCTTCTTCACCGATGAAGTGAACAGGCACGATAGCGGTCAGTTTCTGGCCAGCGATAACGCGTACGAAGTCAGCATGCATCACGTGGCCTTTGGCCGGGTGACGTTGCAGAGCTTTGATGATCACGTTTTGCTTTTTGCCAGCAACGGTCAGCTCGATGATGTGGCTGTACGAAGCTTCGTTTTCCAGCAGCTTGGCAACTTCTTTAGCCAGCAGGCTGATGGATTCAGGGGCTTTTTCGCCACCGTATACAACAGCTGGAACCAGGCTTGCGAGACGACGCAGGCGGCGGCTCGCACCTTTCCCCAGGTCGGAACGCACTTCAGCATTCAGGGTAAAATCGTTCATTTTGTATCTCCAAATTAGCCACATTCGCACTGACGTTTGCGACCGACGTCAGAACGATATGGGCAAAAAAGCCCCGCCCTGACCGAATGTCAGGGCGGGGCGCTTTTCGTCAACAGGGTGTCAGCTCAGGGAAAACCCTTAGCGGAACATCGCGCTGATCGATTCTTCGTTGCTGATGCGGCGAACCGCTTCGGCGACTACCGGAGCAATATCCAGTTGACGGATACGGCTACAGGCTTGTGCTGCAGCGGACAGCGGGATGGTGTTAGTCACCACCAGCTCATCCAGCACGGAATTTTCAATGTTTTCGATCGCCCGACCCGACAGCACAGGGTGTGTGCAGTATGCAAAGACCTTGGCAGCGCCATGCTCTTTCAGGGCCTTGGCCGCGTGGCACAGAGTGCCGGCGGTATCGACCATGTCATCGACCAGAATACAGGTACGCCCTTCGACATCACCGATGATATGCATCACTTCAGAGTGATTGGCTTTCTCACGGCGCTTGTCGATGATCCCGAGATCAACGCCCAGGGATTTGGCAACAGCACGTGCACGCACGACGCCGCCGATATCCGGGGAAACGATCATCAGGTTTTCGAAGCGTTGATCTTCAATGTCATCCACCAGAACAGGGGAGCCGTAGATGTTATCTACCGGAATATCGAAGAAACCCTGGATTTGGTCAGCATGCAGATCCACCGTGAGAACACGATCGATCCCCACAACAGTGAGCATGTCAGCAACAACTTTTGCGCTGATAGCTACACGTGCGGAACGCGGACGGCGGTCCTGACGGGCATAACCAAAGTAAGGAATCACAGCAGTGATTCGGGACGCTGAGGAGCGACGGAAGGCATCAGCCATCACGACGAGTTCCATCAGGTTATCGTTGGTCGGAGCGCACGTTGGCTGAATGATGAAGACGTCTTTACCGCGGACGTTTTCATTAATCTCAGTAGAAATCTCGCCGTCGGAAAACTTGCCGACAGAAACATCACCTAGTGGGATATGCAGCTGACGTACGACACGTCGAGCCAGATCGGGGTTAGCGTTCCCCGTAAAGACCATCATCTTGGACACGCGCAGTACCTGAAGGCTGAGGGTAACCTGGATGAGTATAGGAAAATGGCAGGGGCGGCTGGATTCGAACCAACGCATGGCAGGATCAAAACCTGCTGCCTTACCGCTTGGCGACGCCCCTGTATCTGTTGCAACGAGTACCGAGTACTCGGTTCCTTTTAGAGCAGACTTTGCAGCTTGCGATGCAACATCGAAATGTTACTTCCTTTCGCTACAAACCCTGTAAGGGTCTCTGTCAGAAGGGCCGAGACTTTATCAGCTTCAGCTTTGTTTGGGAAGGCCCCAAACACACAACTTCCAGTTCCGGTTAATTTTGCTTCGGTAAATTTACCTAACAAATTCAATGCGTTACGTACCTCTGGATAACGCCTTGCTACAACCGGTAAGCAGTCATTTCGACTGTTTCCCTTGGGAACGGGGCGCACTTTAATGGGAGGAGAGTTACGTGTCAACAGTGGATCTGAAAAAATTTCTGCTGTACTTACAGATACTTGCGGCACGAGCACCAGATACCACGGTTCTTCAGGGTCTACAGGGGTCAGTTTTTCGCCCACACCCTCAGCAAATGCGGCGTGTCCACGGACGAAAACCGGAACGTCGGCACCCAGGGTGAGGCCCAGCGCAGCCAGGCGATCTTCATCCCAGTTCAACTGCCATAAATGGTTCAGACCCAGCAAAGTGGTGGCCGCATCGGAACTGCCGCCGCCGATGCCGCCGCCCATGGGCAGACGTTTTTCCAGCCAGATGTCCATGCCGAGGGTGCAGCCCGACTGTTTTTGCAGCGCTCGGGCGGCTTTGACAATCAGGTTGCTGTCGTGGGGAACACCGGGGACATCGGTCTGCAGGCAGATTTCGCCGTCATTACGAACAGCGAAACTGAGTTCATCACCGTAATCGACAAACTGAAACAGGGTTTGCAGCTCGTGATAGCCGTCAGGACGACGGCCAAGAATGTGCAGCATCAGGTTCAGTTTGGCCGGCGCGGGCAGGGTCAGGCGAGGTGCGCTCATGTTTACTGACCCAGTTTGCGAGGTTGCCAATCCTTGATGACCAGCGTGACGTCCAGATCCTGGCCGTGCAGTTTGACCCGCTCGGGCAGCCAGTAGCCGTTCTGTTCTACGTAGCTGAGGTACTCGACCTGCCAGCCGTCCTGTTCAAGGTTAGCCAGACGGCTGTCACCATCGAGGGTCAGACGGCTTTTGCTGTCGGGAGCGGGGAGGCCGCGTACCCACCAGACCAGGTGCGAGACCGGCAATTTCCAGCCCAGTTGATCCTGAAGCAGGGTTTCCGGTGTGGATGCTTCATAGCGGCCCTGATTGGCGACTTCCAGGCTGACGGCGCCGGGGCGACCGGTAAGGCGTGCTGCGCCGCGCCCCAGCGGGCCGGACAGGCGGATATCGTAGTAATCCTGACGTTGCAGCCAGAACAACGTGCCGCTGCCAGAGTCCTTGGGTGCGCGGATCCCGACTTTGCCGTTGATCTGCCAGCCATCAAGGCTAGTCAGTTGCTGTTTGTGTTGCTGCCATTGGGCAGGATCACCCTTGCCCTGGAGGGCTTCACGGGAAGTCAGACCGGCGCAGCCGGCGAGCAGGGCGATAAGGCTGAATACGATTACGTGGCGCAAAAACATAAATTCAAAGAGTCTCGGATCCGGTCAAGCGCCGCACGGTGCTGCGCAAGATTGGGCTATCGGGTTGGTCTTCCAGGGCTTTGCCCCAGACTTTACGGGCCTCGCGCTGTTGGCCTTTGGCCCACAGCACTTCGCCAAGGTGAGCGGCGACTTCATGATCGGGGAAGCGCTCAAGTGCCTGACGCAAATAGCGTTCAGCTTCATCGAGGTTGCCCAGGCGGTAATTGACCCAGCCAAGGCTGTCCAGCACGGCCGGGTCTTCCGGGTTCAGGGTGTGAGCCCGTTCGATCAGCTCTTTGGCTTCGGCATAGCGCGTGGTGCGATCAGACAGGGTATAACCCAGGGCGTTGAGGGCCATGGCGTTGTCCGGTTCGCGCTTGAGGATGGCGCGCAGGTCTTTTTCCATCTGGGCCAGATCATTGCGCTTCTCGGCCAGCATCGAGCGGGTGTACAGCAGATTCAGGTCGTCCGGGTATTGCTTGAGCGCCTGATTCAATACCTGCCATCCGCGATCAGGCTGGTTGTTGTTGGTCAGGGTTTCGGCTTCGATGAGGTACAACTGGATCGCGTATTCCGGTTGTGACTCTCGGGCTTCGGCCAGCCGTTTGGATGCTTCAGCCGCGCCGCCATTGCTCATCAGAATGTCTGCCTGACGCAACTGAGCGGGCAGGAATTCAGTGCCGGGACTCACCTGAGCGTATTCGGCCAGGGCATTTTGCGGGTCGTTACGCTCTTCGTAGATGCGGCCCAGATTCAGGTGCGCCGAATCCACATGAGCTTCACGGGCAATCAGTTCTTGCAAATAGCCAATCGCCTCGTCCCAGGCCTTGGCTTCTATACAGACCAGTGCCAGGGAGAAACGCAATTCGTCGTCATCCGGAAACTGCTGCACAAGGCTGGAGAACTGCACCTTGGCGTCGTCCATGCGGTTCTGTTCTACCAGCATGCGGGCGTAAGTCAGGCGCAGACGTTTGTCGTCCGGGTATTTCTTGATGCTTTTTTCCAGGATAGGCAGCGCTTCCTTGCCACGATTCATGCCTTGCAGCAGGCGAGCGCGCAGCAAGATCGGTGCAACTTCACCTTCCTTGGGTGGATTGTCTTCCAGCAGCTTCAGCGAATTTTCCGCGTCGCCATTCTGCTGCAACAACAGCGCCTTGCCGAAAATCAGCTGGCCGTTGTTCGGGTATTTGACCAGCAGGCGGTCGAAACTTTTCAGCAATGCATTGCGGGTTTCCGGGCTGGTCTCGGCAGCAGACAAGGCCAGGAAGTCAAAATGCGTGTCGCCCTGACCCTGCAGCACCTTCTCCATATAGATCATGGAGTCGTCGTAGCGCCCGGCGCGGGCCAGTTGAATGGCCGCCGCACGTTGCGCTTCGAGGTTGTCCCGATCGTTTCTGGCCCAGATCAGCGAAGTGTCCAGGGCTGCCTGATCGGCGCCCAGGTACTCGGCAATCCGGAAGGCACGCTCGGAAACCCCGGGATCCTGGGTGTTGATCGCCTGGGTCACGTAGTTGTCCAGCGCAATATCAAAACGATTGCGCTGGCCAGCCAGCTCCGCGCTCAGCAAGCTGACGAGGGTTTCCTGGGTGAACGAGCCATACACCTGAGGCTTGGCTTCAGGTGCGGGGACGATGTCTTTCTGCGCAGGTGTTGTCTGCGTCTGCACGGGCGCCATCGATTGGCAGCCGCTGAGAAAGGCAAGAGCAAGGAACAGCGCGGAGGATCTATTCATATATAAGAAGGGACGACTTACCTGCGGTTGGAGCATCATGACACAAGGCCGGGAGCAAACCCACAGCCGGTTCGAAAACTGCTGGGACGCGGTTTTTCGCTGTGCGCAAAGCCCAGAATGATGGCGGTTTGAGTGCAGCTCTATTAGGACAATAGTCAGCGGTGGTTGTTCTGAACCTATTGAAGTAGGACAATTGCCGGCTTCACGTCACCATCAGCGACCTTGAATGGCCTTCCTTGCACTTGGTATCAACCATAAGACTGCCTCGGTAGACGTCCGCGAGCGCGTGGCATTTACGCCAGAGCAGCTGGTTGAGGCGCTTCAGCAGCTTTGCCGCCTGACCAATAGCCGCGAAGCCGCGATTCTTTCTACGTGCAACCGCAGTGAGTTGTACATCGAACAAGACCAGCTTGGCTCGGAAACCATCCTTGCCTGGCTGGCCGATTACCATCATCTGAGCCTCGAAGAGCTGCGCGCGAGTGCTTATGTGCACGCCGACGATGCGGCCGTTCGTCACATGATGCGGGTGGCCTCCGGGTTGGACTCGCTGGTGTTGGGCGAACCGCAGATTCTTGGCCAGATGAAATCAGCCTACGCCGTGGCCCGTGAGGCAGGCACCATTGGTCCGCTGCTGGGCCGTCTGTTTCAGGCCACGTTCAGCGCGGCCAAGCAGGTGCGCACCGATACGGCGATTGGCGAAAACCCGGTTTCGGTGGCTTTTGCCGCCGTCAGCCTGGCGAAACAGATTTTCAGCGATTTGCAGCGCAGTCAGGCGTTGCTGATCGGCGCGGGGGAGACCATCACCCTGGTTGCCCGCCACTTGCACGATCTTGGGGTCAAACGCATTGTCGTCGCCAACCGGACCCTGGAGCGCGCGAGCATCCTGGCTGCCGAGTTTGGTGCCCACGCCGTTTTGCTGTCGGATATCCCGGCCGAGCTGGTGAACAGCGACATCGTCATCAGTTCTACCGCCAGCCAGCTGCCGATTCTCGGCAAGGGTGCGGTGGAAAGCGCCCTGAAGCTGCGCAAACACAAGCCGATCTTCATGGTCGATATTGCCGTGCCTCGGGACATCGAGCCTGAAGTCGGCGAGCTGGACGATGTTTACCTGTATACCGTTGATGACCTGCATGAAGTCGTCGCCGAGAACCTCAAAAGTCGTCAGGGTGCTGCCCAGGCTGCTGAAGAGCTGGTCTCAGCCGGCACCGATGAATTCATGTTTCGCCTGCGCGAATTGGCGGCGGTGGATGTACTGCGTGCCTATCGCCAACAAAGTGAGCGGCTGCGCGACGAAGAATTGCTCAAGGCCCAGCGTATGCTTGCCAACGGTGGCAACGCCGAAGACGTGCTGGTCCAGTTGGCTCGCGGGCTGACCAACAAATTGCTGCATGCGCCGAGCGTGCAACTGAAAAAACTCTCTGCCGAAGGCCGCCTCGATGCGCTGGCCATGGCCCAGGAACTTTTTGCCCTCGGTGAGGGCTCGACGGATAAACCCCCGCAATGAAAGCTTCACTGCTCAATAAGCTGGATATCCTCAGCGACCGCTTTGAGGAACTGACTGCATTGCTTGGCGATGCCGAGGTCATTTCCGATCAGACCAAATTCCGCGCGTATTCCCGTGAATACTCGGAAGTAGAGCCGATCGTCGCGGCCTACACGCAATTGCTCAAGGCATTGGCTGACCTGGAGGGCGCGCAGGCGCTGCTCAAGGACAGCGATCCGGACATGCGAGAAATGGCGGTCGAGGAAGTCCGCGAGACCAAGCAATTGCTGGCGGATCTGGAAGCCCAGCTGCAACGCATGCTGTTACCCAAAGACCCCAACGACGGGCGCAACGTATTCCTCGAGATCCGCGCTGGTACCGGTGGCGACGAGGCGGCGATTTTCTCCGGCGACCTGTTCCGCATGTATTCGCGGTATGCCGAGCGTCGCGGCTGGCGGGTGGAGATTCTTTCCGAGAACGAAGGCGAGCACGGCGGCTATAAAGAAGTGATCGCCCGGGTCGAAGGCGAGAATGTCTACGGCAAACTCAAGTTCGAGTCTGGCGCGCACCGCGTACAGCGTGTGCCGGAAACCGAATCCCAGGGCCGCATCCACACCTCTGCATGCACCGTCGCTGTGCTGCCAGAGCCGGATGAGCAGCAGGCCATTGAAATCAATCCGTCGGACTTGCGCATCGATACTTACAAGTCGTCGGGTGCCGGTGGTCAGCACGTCAACAAGACCGATTCGGCGATTCGGATTACCCACCTTCCGTCGGGTATTGTCGTGGAGTGTCAGGAAGAGCGTTCGCAGCACAAGAACCGTGCCCGTGCGATGTCCTGGCTTTCTGCCAAACTCAATGACCAGCAAACCAGCGCCGCTGCCAATGCCATTGCCAGTGAGCGTAAACTGCTGGTCGGCTCGGGAGATCGTTCCGAGCGAATTCGCACATACAACTTCCCTCAGGGGCGAGTAACGGATCACCGCGTCAATCTGACCTTGTATTCGCTGGATGAAGTTTTGGCCGGTGGAGTCGATGCAGTGATAGAGCCGCTACTTGCCGAATATCAGGCAGACCAACTAGCGGCACTGGGTGAGTAAATGACAATCATCGCCAGCTTGTTAAGAAGCGCCGAACTGCCCGATTCACCGACTGCACGCCTGGACGTGGAGCTGCTGCTGGCAGCCGCACTGGGTAAGCCACGCAGTTTCCTGCACACCTGGCCGGAGCGGATCGTCAGCAGCGAAGCCGCGCTGAAGTTCGCGTCCTACCTGCAACGTCGCCAGACCGGTGAGCCAGTTGCCTACATCCTCGGCCAGCAAGGTTTCTGGAAGCTGGACCTGGAAGTCGCGCCGCATACGCTGATCCCGCGTCCTGAAACCGAAATGCTCGTTGAAGCCGCGCTGGAGCTGGTGCCTGCATTCGCTGAGAGCCAAGTGCTCGATCTGGGTACCGGCACGGGCGCAATCGCTCTGGCCCTGGCCAGCGAGCGACCGGTCTGGCAGGTAACAGCAGTTGACCGCGTGCTTGAAGCGGTTGCCCTCGCCGAACGCAATCGTCAACGCCTGCAACTCAATAACGCCAAGGTGTTGAGCAGCCACTGGTTCGATTCCGTTGAAGGCAAGCGCTTCGACCTGATCATCAGTAACCCGCCGTACATCGCTGCCGAGGACCCGCATCTGGTCACCGGCGACGTGCGTTTCGAGCCCAACAGTGCGCTGGTGGCTGGTGCGGATGGTCTGGATGACTTGCGCCTGATCATCGATCAAGCCCCCGCGCACCTGAATCCTGAAGGCTGGTTACTGCTGGAACACGGCTACGACCAAGGCGCAGCGGTGCGGGATCTGCTGAGCAGCCATGGCTTTGAAAAGATCCAGACCCGCCGCGACCTGGGCGACCACGAGCGCATTACCTTCGGGCGTCTGCCGTGCTGAGTGACCAGGAACTGTTGCGCTACAGCCGACAGATTCTGTTGCAGCACGTCGATATCGACGGCCAGTTGAAGCTCAAACAGAGCCGGGTATTGATCGTCGGCCTGGGCGGTCTGGGTTCGCCGGTGGCCTTGTACCTGGCGGCTGCCGGGATCGGCGAGTTGCATCTGGCAGACTTCGACACTGTCGATCTGACCAACCTGCAACGGCAAATCATTCACGACAGCCAGAGCGTCGGGCAATCCAAGGTTGCCTCGGCGATTGCCCGGCTGACCGCGATCAATCCGGAAATTGCTCTGGTCGCTCATCCCACAGCGCTGGATGCCGACTCTCTGGCGGCAGCGGTGCAGGCGGTGGATCTGGTGCTGGACTGTTCCGACAATTTCGCCACCCGGGGCGCGGTCAACGCGGCTTGTGTGGCCGCTCGCAAACCTCTGGTCAGCGGCGCGGCGATTCGTCTGGAAGGCCAATTATCGGTGTTCGACCCCCGACGCCCGGAAAGCCCTTGTTACCACTGCTTATATGGCCACGGCAGCGAAGCCGAACTGACTTGCAGCGAAGCTGGAGTGCTCGGTCCGTTGGTGGGCATGGTAGGCAGTATGCAGGCACTGGAAGCGCTGAAACTGTTGGCCGGTTTTGGCGAACCATTGGTGGGACGTCTGTTGTTGATCGACGCCTTGACCACGCGCTTTCGCGAGCTCAAGGTCAAGCGTGATCCCGGTTGCAGTGTCTGTGGTGAGCATGAACAAAAGCAGTGATGCGCCGGTTGGCGTATTTGATTCCGGCGTCGGCGGGCTGTCGGTATTGGGCGAGATTCGCAGCCTGCTGCCTGCCGAATCGCTGTTGTACGTCGCCGACTGCGGGCACATTCCGTATGGCGAAAAATCCCCTGAATTCATTCGTCAGCGCTGCCTGACCATCGCCGGGTTCTTTCGTGAGCAGGGTGCCAAAGCCCTGGTGCTTGCGTGCAATACCGCAACAGCCGCGGCGGGCGCGCAACTGCGCGAGCAATATCCGGACTGGCCGATTGTCGGCATGGAGCCTGCGGTCAAACCCGCTGCGGCAGCGACTCGCAGTGGCGTGGTCGGCGTGTTGGCCACCACTGGTACATTGCAGAGCGCAAAATTTGCTGCCTTGCTTGATCGCTTTGCGGGTAACGTGCGGGTCGTGACCCAACCTTGCCCGGGCTTGGTTGAATTGATCGAAACCGGCGACCTGTTCAGCCCGACCATTCGTGCTTTGCTGCAAAGCTACGTCGAACCCCTGCTGAATGAGGGCTGCGACACGATCATCCTCGGCTGCACCCACTATCCCTTCCTCAAACCCCTGCTGCGGGAAATGATCCCCGAATCGGTCATCTTGATCGATACCGGTCACGCAGTAGCGCGTCAACTTCAGCGATTGCTCGGCCAGCAAAACCTGCTCGCTGAGGGTCCGGCACGAGAAACTGTGTTCTGGACCAGTGCCGATCCAACTAATTTCGGAAACATCCTACCTGCACTATGGAAAAAATCTGACAGTGTGCGAAGCTTCGGTTTGTAAAAAAATCGTGAAATGCGCTGTTTTGCTATGAACTAAGCATCACCACCAGATTTCTATAGCAACAGATTGGCTGTAAAAAAACCTAATAACTGTGCGTATAAATAGGAAGTTTCTGATGAAGCGTCTGTTTTGTTTGGCTGCGATTGCGGCCGCTTTACTGGGGCAAACCTCTCTTTCTCAAGCGGCGGGTGTCGAGTTTTCGGTCGGTCAGACCGGGCAGACGACCCAGACCTATCGCTTGGGTATGAAGTTTGATTGGGATCAGAGCTGGCTGCAGAGCGACGTTGGCCGTCTGACCGGTTACTGGGATGGGGCTTACACCTATTGGGATGGCGACAAAGGCTCAAGCAACAACAGCCTGTCGTTCTCGCCGGTGCTGGTTTACGAATTTTCCGGAGAGACCGTCAAGCCGTACGTCGAGCTAGGCGTTGGCGTCGCAGTCTTCTCCAATACCAAATACGAAGAGAAAAACTTCGGTTCAGCGTTCAACTTTGAAGACCGCATCGGCTTCGGCCTGCGCTTTAACGGCGGCCACGAAATCGGCATCCGCGCTACCCACTATTCAAACGCGGGTATCAAGCAGCCGAATGATGGGATTGAAAGTTACGCATTGCATTACACGATGCCGTTGTAAGAACAGCTTTAGGGCTTCAAAGGGTTTGGCATTTCGTCAGACCCGCCGATCCGTAGGAGCTGCCGAAGGCTGCGAAAGCATTCCTTCTGACACACCGCCATTCGCAGCCTTCGGCAGCTCCTACAGGTCTCATGCGTCAGAGATAAGCCGTCTCTATCCCCATCCGCTCATTCATGCATTCTTCCGAGCCGGTTTCGAACTCGCGGCAGATGAGTGGGCGTTTCTCGTAGATGGTGCACATCATGGTGTTGCGATCCAGTGCCGCGCACCAGCCGTCGTCCAGGCGCAGCATGACTTCGCCGCCCCAGTCGTCGTTATCAATGAAGCGTTCAGGCACGCCGGTGTCGGTGATCAGCATCACTTCCAGTTGGCAGCAGCAGGCTGCACAGGTCGAGCACGTGATGGCTGTTTCTGTGGGAATTGTGTTGATCGGGATGAGGGTCGCTGTCATAGCCGCGCAGTGTATGTCAGAGCGTGTCGCGGGTGTGGATTGCCTGACCAGCGAGTGACCTGCCGGCCAGCCACTGCAGCAGCGGAAATACCCCTGCCCATATCACTGCCAGTAACAGCATGCTTGGCCACAAACCCAGCGGCAGTTGCACGCCCGCCAGTTGCGAACCGGCGTAATACGACATCGGGCCACCCACCGCGCCCAGCAGGCTGGCGCGCCACCAGGGTTGGGCGGTCCAGGCCAGGCAATGGTTGAGGGTGGTTGCCAGCACCGGCCAAAGCACGATCAACCACAGCGGGATCAGCAAGCCTTCGGTGCCGAACCCAAAGACCCCCAGATGCATCAATAAACTGTCGAGCACGATGCCCAGCGCGGTTATCCACAGCAGCAATTTACCTTCAGCGGCCCACGAGCTTATCCACAGCAAATGGACCAGCAGCACCGCAACTGCCAGCAACAGCCAATAACTGTTGCCGCCCATCACGCAGGCAAACCAGCCGATCTGGAACAGCACCGCATTGGCGATCTGCTTAAGCATTGAAGCGGCCCAGCAGCGGTTGCGGCAAGGCGGACGGTTTGGCCAGCAGCAGCTGCGCAGTGCCGATGGTGCGCTCCAGAAAGCCACCTTCGCAGTAGCACAGATAAAACTCCCAGAGCCGCAGGAAGTAATCGTCGTAGCCCAGTTCGGTAAGCGAGCCGTGGGCGTGGCGGAAGTTGTCGTGCCAGATGCGCAGGGTCCGGGCATAGTGCAGGCCGAAATCTTCCATGTGTAGCAGGTTCATGTCGGTGTCCCGGGTGACGATTTCCAGCATTTTCTGCACCGAAGGCAGTGCGCCACCGGGGAAGATATGCCGCTGGATGAAGTCGACGCTGCGTTTCGCCTGTTCATAACGCTGATCGCGGATGGTGATGGCCTGCAGCAGCATCAGGCCGTTGTCCTTGAGCAAGTGGGCGCATTGTTTGAAGTAGGTCGGCAGGAAGCGATGGCCCACTGCTTCGATCATTTCGATGGACACCAGTTTGTCGAACTGACCGGTGAGGTCGCGGTAGTCCTTGAGCAGCAGCGTGATCTGAGCCTGCAAGCCCAGCTGCGCGATGCGTTGCTCGGTGTAAGCGAATTGCTCTTTCGACAACGTGGTGGTGGTGACCTTGCAGCCGTAGTGCTGCGCGGCATAGATCGCCATGCTGCCCCAGCCGGTGCCGATTTCCAGCAGATGATCTTCAGGCTTGAGCGTCAGCTTCTGGCAGATGCGGTCGAGCTTGTTCAGTTGCGCCTGTTCCAGGGTGTCGTCGGGGCTGAGGAATTGCGCCGCCGAATACATCATGGTCGGGTCAAGAAACTGCTCGAACAGGTCATTGCCCAGGTCGTAATGGGCGGCGATGTTTTTCTGCGAGCCTTGGCGGGTATTGCGGTTCAGCCAGTGCAAGCCCTGAATCAGCGGTCGTCCAAGCCTGGCCATGCCGCGCTCCATGCCATCGAGTACGTCCAGATTGCTGACGAAAACCCGGATCACCGCCGTGAGATCCGGCGACGTCCAGTAACCATGGATGAACGCTTCGCCTGCGCCAATCGAGCCGTTGCTGGCGACCATGCCCCAGGTCGCAGAGTCCAGAATCTGGATCTCGCCCTGAAGCAATGCACCAGCGGTGCCGAACACGTGGCGTTCACTGCCCTCGGTAATCACCAGTTGACCGCTGCGCAACTGGCCGAGCTGGCGCAGCACGCCCCGGCGCAGGATGCTGGCCGTCAGGCTGTTGGTGCCCAGATTGGCAGAAAAACTACTGCTGCTACTTTTCATAGCGCTGTTCCTTAGGTTGCGTGGCGGCAGTGCGGTATTCGCCATCGGCGGCCTGATGAGGGGAAATCGGGGTTCGCTTGAGTAACAGGCGCAAGGCCTGCCAGTAGATCGCCAGACAGGTCTTGGCGGTCATCCAGGGGAAAGCAAGCAAATAGCGGTGCAGGTTGCGGCGGCTCAGCTCCTGACGGTGCAGATTCAGGGTCGCATCGAATACCTTGGAATCGCCTTGCCAGTCCGCCATGTGCACGCCAATCCGGGCATCCGGTGGGCTGAAGCTCATGCGGTATTCCAGATCACGGGGCAGAAATGGCGAAACATGGAAGGCCTTGGCCACCGCGAAGTGCTGATGACCTTCACCTTCGGCGGGCAGCACATAGTGGTAGCGCTCGCGCCATGGGGTGTTGGTGACTTCGCAGAGGATCGCTGCCAGCGTGCCATCGGCCTCGTGGCAGTAGAAAAAGCTCACCGGGTTGAACGCCAGGCCCCAGCTGCGCGCCTGAGTCAGCAGACACACTTTGCCCAGCGGCCTGCGACCCATGGCCTGAGCCACACGTTCGCGCACCGCTTCAATCAAGGGCACGCCCTGGCGAGTGGATTCACGCAGGTAGTCAGTCTCGCGAAAGGCAAAGGGCGCCCAGCGGCCATTACCCGCCAAAGGCGAGAGGCCCAGCACCGCGTCCTGTTCGTCCAGATCCAGATACAGCAGGCCGATCCGATAACGGAAGTCATGGGCGCGGGGTGTAAAGCGCCGATGCGCGATCCAGCCGCTGTACAGGGCGCTGTTCACAGGCTCTCTCCGAACGCCGCCGCCACTCGCAGCCCGCTGACCACGCCATCTTCATGAAAACCATTGGCCCAGTACGCGCCGCAGAACCAGCTGTTATTGGCGCCGTTCAGTTCTTCCCAGCGGCCTTGGGCCTCAACCCCGGCAAGGCTGTATTGCGGATGAGAGTAGGTGTAGCGGGCCAGAATCTTGTTGGGATCAATGGCGTCGGTCTGATTGAGGCTCACGCAGAAAGTCGTGTCGCTCTCAATGCCCTGCAAGATGTTCATGTCGTAAGTCACTGCCGCCAGCTGTTGCTTGCCGCCACCCAGCCGGTAGTTCCAGCTGGCCCAGGCCAGTTTGCGATCGGGCAGCAGGCGGGTGTCGGTATGCAGCACCACATCGTTTTCCGCGTAGGGCAGGGCGCCGAGAATTTGCTGCTCCGCCGCGCTCGGCTGGGCCAGCATTTTCAGGGCCTGATCGCTGTGGCAGGCGAAGATGACCTTGTCGAAACGTTCGCTGCCTGCCGCGCTGTGCACGGTCACGCCTTGCTCGTCGCGCTCGACCCTGTGGACCGGGCAAGACAGGTGAATCCGCTCGCGAAACGACGCGGTCAATGGCTCGATATAACTGCTGGAACCACCTTCGATCACACACCATTGCGGCCGGTTACTGACCGATAACAGGCCATGGTTCTTGAAGAAGCGCACGAAGAATTGCAGCGGGAAGGCGAGCATGTCCGCCAATGACATCGACCAGATCGCTGCGCCCATGGGCACGATGTAATGCTCGATAAAGCGCTGGCCATAGCCGCGGCTTTGCAGGTAATCGCCCAGGGTTGTATGCGGGTCGATGCGCTGGCTTTCCAGGTCGGCCAGCGCTTCGCGATTGAAGCGCAGTATGTCCCGCAACATGCCCCAGAAGGTCGGCGAAAGCAGATTGCGGCGCTGGGCGAACAGGCTGTTGAGGTTGTTGCCGTTGTATTCGGTGCGGGTTTGCGGGTCATGTACCGAGAAACTCATCTCGGTGGGTTTGAACCCCACGCCCAGTTGGCCCAGCAGCTTGATGAGGTTGGGGTAGGTCCAGTCATTGAACACGATGAACCCGGTGTCGATGGCGTAATCGCGACCGGCCACACTCACATCGACGGTATGGGTATGCCCGCCGATCCAGTCCGCTGCTTCGAACACGCTGATGTCATGCTTGCGATTGAGCAGGTAGGCGCTGGTCAACCCGGCGATACCGCTGCCGACGATGGCGATCTTCATTGCGCTTCCTTGTTCTGCGAACGGGCCATGCGTTTGCCGAGCGCCAGTTGCAGGCGGGTGGGCAGCATTGCCAGCAGGCGTAACACCAGAATGAACGGGCCGGGGAACGCGATTTCCATGGGGCGCCGCTCACGTTGCAAACGCTCGGCGATGTACCGGCCAGCTTTGGCTACCGGCCAGCGCATGGGCATGGGGAAATCGTTTTTTTCAGTCAGCGGCGTGTCGACGAAACCGGGGCTGACGATAGTCACGTCGATGTTCTCGTGGGCCAGGTCGATGCGCAGCGATTCAAGCAGATAGCGCAAGCCGGCCTTGGATGCGCCATAGGCTTCGCTACGGGTCAGCGGCAGATAGGTCACGGAGCTGCAAACACCGACCAGATGCGGTCTGTTGCCATGGCGCAACAACAGCAGGGCTTCCTGGATGCAATAAGTAGTAGCCAGCAGATTGGTGCGGATCACACGCTCCACCAGCGCGGCGTCAAACTGCTTGCTGTCGACGTATTCACAGGTGCCCGCGTTGAGGATCGCGCAATCCAGCGCCCCCCAGACCTGATTGATGCGTTCGCCGATGCCGGTGACCTGTTCGCCGTCAGTGACATCCCCCGGCGCGAGCAGCACTTGCCCCGGGAAGCGCGCATCCAGGGCTTCGAGCGGGCCCAGAGTGCGGGCAGTCAGCGCCAGTTTGTGACCGGCCGTGAGCAGCTCTTCGGCCAATGCCAGGCCAATGCCACTGCTGGCGCCGGTCAACCAGATACGTTTGACGTTCGGATTGTTCATCCCAGTCTCCTTTTCAGCCAAGCGATAAGGGTGCCCATGACCGGCAAGTGCTCGTACAGCAAAGCACCGGCGTCGAAGTAGTCCCGATGTTGGTAAACCTTGTCTGCTCGCCACATCAGGTGCGAGCAACCGTCGACCCGGATCGTGCGGCCCTTGGCCAGACGCGGGTGGGCGTAACTCATGGTCCAGCGCAGATAGCCACTGCCGGGGCCGGTTTCGTCGAAGCCGTAGAAATCGAAATGCAACTGGGTGACGCTGGCGTACAGCTCGCCGAAATAGCGCCGCATGTCCTTGATGCCGCGAATCTGGTGCAGCGGATCGGTGAACAGCACGTCATCGGTGTACAGCGTGCTCAGCCGATCCAGATTGTCTTTATCCAGCGCGGCAAATTCCCGGGCGAAGCAGCGCAGAAAATCACTCATCTTCAAACTCCACTTCGGGCTGGCGGTGCGGCAGGGCTTTGAAGGCGTCCAGGGCGCGAACGCGGCTGCTGCGCAGGTCGACAATTGGCGCGGGATAGCTGGCGACCCCGAACAAACCACCGGCGGCTGCCGGGTTGTGCACTTCTTTTTTGTTCAGCCCGGCCAGTTCCGGCAGCCAGTGCTTGAGGAACAGCCCTTCGGGGTCGAATTTTTCCGACTGGGACAAAGGATTGAAGATCCGGAAATAGGGCTGCGAGTCGGTGCCCGTGGACGAACTCCACTGCCAGCCGCCGTTGTTGGCCGCCAGATCGCCATCGATCAGGTGCTGCATGAAAAACCGTTCGCCTTCGCGCCAGTCAATCAGCAAGTTTTTGGTCAGAAACATCGCCACGATCATGCGCAAGCGGTTATGCATCCAGCCGGTTTCCAGCAGTTGGCGCATGGCGGCGTCGATGATCGGCAAACCGGTGCGTGCTTCCTTCCAGGCTTCCAGGTCCTTGGGCGCGTCACGCCATTGCAGGGCTTCGGTTTCCGGGCGGAAGGCGCGGTGACGTGATACGCGCGGGTAGCCCACCAGAATATGTTTGTAGAACTCGCGCCAGATCAGCTCATTGATCCAGGTGACGGCGCCGACACTGCCGGTTTCGAATTCGCCGTGATTGCTGCTCAACGCCGCGTGCAGGCACTGGCGCGGCGAAATCACCCCTGCTGCCAGGTAAGCCGACAGCTGGCTGGTGCCTGGTTTGGCGGGCAGGTCGCGCTCATCCTTGTAGTAGTCGATCTGTTGATCGCTGAAGGTCGCGAGCCGCCGCCGTGCTTCGTCTTCTCCGGCGGGCCACAAGGCGATAAGCGTCTTGGATGGCATGGCAAAACCTTCGACCTGTTTAGGAACGTCGTCGCTCTGGATCTCCAGCGCTTGCTGCTTCTTCGGCAAGCGGACCAGGGGCGGCATGGCGTGATGCATGCGCGTATAGCAAACCTTGCGAAACTGGCTGAAGACTTTGAAGTAGGTGCCGGTCTTGGTCAGCACGCTGCCCGGTTTGAAGAACAGCTGATCCAGATGGCTGCGCCAGTGGATGCCAGCGTCTTGCAGTGCTTGAGCGACGGCCTGGTCACGATCACTTTCGTGGATGCCGTACTCCTCGTTGGCATGCACGGTTTCAATCTGGTGTTCGCGACACAGCTCAAGCAGCACATTGGGCGCCTGGTCCCAGGTATCGGCGTGGCGAATCAACAGCGGCACATTCAACTCGCTCAAGGCTGCGCGCAGCTCTACCAGGTTGCGCAGCCAGAAATCCACCTTGCACGGTGCATCGTCATGACTCAACCACTGCGCCGGGCTGATCAGAAACAGGGCCACGGTCGGCCCTTGCTCCAGGGCTGCGCTCAGGGCCGTGTTGTCGTGAACGCGCAGATCGCTGCGCAGCCATAGCAGTTGCATAGTCATTCCTTGAAAAGATCCAGTAGCTGCAACGCGGCCAATGCCCCCAGCGGGTCTTCCGCCAGGTGCAGGCCTTCGATTTTGCTGATCGCATCGTCGAGTTCGTCGCTGTGAATACGCACGCAGGTGCCCGCCAGTACGATGGGGCAGGGCACGTTGCTCAGCAGTCTGGCGAGCTGGGCTGTGTTGAGGGACTTGCTGGAATACAGCAACACTGCACGGGGATTGAGAAGCTCGGCGGAAAGGGCCAGTTCGCCGTTGGGCAGCGGCCAGTCGAAGACTTCCACCGGGCAATCGGCGCCGCTGATCAGCCAGGCGCACAGCCAAAGATGCGGCTCCATGGGCAGATCGGAATGGTTGATCAGCAACACCGGTGTCCCGCTGAGTTGACGGTTGTTGTGATAGATCCGGGCGCCAAGTTTGCTGCGCAGCCAGGTATAGAAGAACGCGCGCTCCATCTGTCCGCCAAACTGGGCCTGCCAGCGGGTTTCAAGCTCGGCCAGCAGCGGCAGCAGCAACTGTTCACACAGGGTACGCGGCGGATACAGGGACATGGCCTGATTGAACAGGTCGTCTACCCGACGCTCGGCCAGTTCACCGATGGCTTTGGTGAGGTTCTGCTTCAACGCGCCCCAATCGTTGCCGGGGGCCGTGGTGTCCGGTTGGCGGCTGTCGATCAGGTTTTTTACCTGGCTGACCGAAACCCCTCGGTTGAGCCACGTGAGGATGGTCATCACGCGCTGCACATGGGCATCGGAATACAGGCGATGACCCTTGGGGGTGCGATGGGGGACGATCAATCCATAACGGCGCTCCCATGCGCGCAAGGTGACTGCGTTGACACCGGTCTGGCGCGCGACCTCGCGGATCGGCAGCCAGTCTTCTGCTATGCCCGACTCTTCATCAAGCGCTGGGTGACTAATGTCATTCATGGGTTAGATCGCATTTCGCAGGCTGAGATTTTCCGGATGTGGCTGCATGTAAACCTGCAACGCCACATAGGGGTCCGGGTGTTGGCGGAAGTGGTGCTTGAGCAAGGTCAGCGGCACGATCAAGGGCACGATGCCTTGGTGGTACTGAGTGATCAGCTGCTGGACTTCCTGCTTGTCCGGGGCACTGAGGGTCTGTTTCAGGTAGCCACTCAGGTGTTGCAGGACGTTGGTATGGGTGCGGCGGGTGGCAGGTTTCTTCAAGGCCGCCATCAGGTCGCTGAAATACTGCGGGGCAATCTCGTTGGGGTCGCTGCGGCCCATGTTGCCCAGCAGATTGCCCAGCGCCTTGTACTGCACCGGGTCGTTGGCCATCAGCTGGTATTTGTAGCGGGAGTGGAACTCAGTCAGGGCCCGTCGGGTAATCCCGGCTTTGAGCAAATCCTGCCAGGCGGCGTAGGCAAACACCCGGGTGATGAAGTTTTCCCGCAGGACCGGATCGTTCAGGCGGCCGTCTTCCTCGACCGGCAGATTGGGGTGGCGCTCGCAAAAAGCCTGGGCGTAAATGCCACGCCCGCCGCCGTCCACCGGGGCGCCTTTTTCGGTGTAGACCTTGACCCGCTCTAGCCCGCAGGACGGGGACTTCTGCATAAAGATGTAGCCGCAGATGTCACCCAGTTCTTCGGCCATCTGCACGCCATAATCAGCCAGCGCCTCAGTGACATTCAGCTCGCGGTTGACCGTGCCAACGGCTTGCGGATGTTGCGCATCGCCCACCAGACGAATGGGTTCACGGGGGATACCCAGACCAATGGCGACTTCCGGGCACGCAGTGACGAACTCGAAATACTCGGTCAGCGCACGGGTACACAAATGGGATTCTTTATGACCCCCATTGAACCGCACCTCGGCGCCCATCAAGCAGGCACTGATACCGAGTTTGGGCTTATGAACTGCTGGCGGGAGCATTGCGGACCTCTGTACAAAATTGTACAGAGTGAATTCGCTGTACAACTTAACCCCATCATAGGTGGGTAGCTGTACAAGTCAAATTATTTGTATAGGGTTTGTAGAGGGTGGTGATACCCGTTGGAGCGAGGCTTGCCCGCGAAGAACGATAACGCGGTATATCTGGTTAATTGCGGCGCCTCATTCGCGGGCAAGCCTCGCTCCAACGGTTCGCAAAAAATTCACTTCCAACCCATCTTCCAAGCATCCGCATCCTGTAATGTCTGCCACGGCAAACGCTCGCTACGCTGGGTCAGCACCGCCTGCAGTTCGATCTCCAGTACGGTGCCTTCTTCGTCACGAAACAACTCGGTGACCAGGAAATGCTTTTCGCGATTCAAGGGCTGGGCGGCTGTCCATTTCGAGAGCAGCAGCTTGCGCGGGTTCAGGCGGTTCAATTCAAGTGTTCCATCAGGCGTCGCGCCGCTTCCTGACCACTGAGCCATGCGCCTTCGACCCGCCCTGACAGGCACCAGTCGCCACACACATAAATCCCCTGATCAGGGTCCGACAGCGCGCCCCATTCGTGGGCCGAGGCGGGGCGTGCGTACAGCCAGCGGTGGGCCAGCGTGAAGCTTGGCGCAGGCATCGAGCAGCCGATCAACTCGGCAAACGCGCCGTGCAAGTGTTCGATCACTGCTTCTTTGGGCATATCCAGATGCTGGCGGCTCCAGGTGCTCGTGGCATGCAGCACCCAAGTGTCGAGACTGCTGTCACGTCCAGGCTTGCTGCGGTTGCGAGCCAGCCAGTCCAGCGGGCTGTCTTGCACGAAGCAGCCTTCCAGCGGGGTTTTCAACGGGCTGTCGAAACCCAGTGCGACGGCCCAGGTCGGGTCCATTTTCACGCTGGCGGCAGCGCCGGCAAGCTTGGGCGCTGAAGCCAGTAGCGCGGTGGCCTGAGGCGCGGGCGTGGCGATGATCACGTGGCTGAACGGGCCGTGGCTCTGGCCTTCGGCATCCTGCAGGTTCCAGTGTTGTTCGCCGCGGAACACCTCAGTGATTCGGCAGGCAAACGACACCGGCAGATCGCCGAGCATGGAGCGGGTAATTGCGCTCATCCCCGGTGTGCCGACCCAGCGCACTTGCTCGTCCGGCGAAGGGCTGAGCTGGCCGCCGTGGAAGTTATACAGCGAAGGCGTCCACTGGGCGGCGCAGCCTTCAGCCTGCCACTGTTGGACAGCGCTCATGAAGCGCCGGTCGCGGGCGGTGAAATACTGCGCGCCCAGGTCCAGCGAGCCTGCATCACTGCGCTTGCTGGACATCCGGCCGCCACTGCCGCGGCTTTTGTCGAAGAGATGAACGGAGTGCCCGGCGGCGCTGAGCGCGCGGGCGGCGGAGAGTCCGGCGATGCCGGTACCGATGATTGCGATGGGTACAGTCATAGGGGCCTCGTTACCTTGTCTGCACAGACTACGCCGTAGTTAAAACCTGTACAATATTGTTTTTTGGTATAACTTGCTGCGAACTCATACGCAGTTGCAGCGTCTGTCTCGTACGGCACGAGCCTAAAATCCGATACCTGAGGGCTTTGAGCAACTATCCGAACGGGTGGTCTGCTCGTCATGCCCGGCCGGTTTGGCCTATGGTCTATCAAAGGCCGGTTGTTCAAAGATGAACTGCTCAACGATGATCTGCATCCATAAACACATTGGCCCATAAAAAATAGACTACGCATTGCTCCCGAACGCCACGCAAGGAAACCTGCCATGCACATATTGCTGACCGGCGGTACTGGGTTGATAGGGCGCCAGCTCTGCCAGCACCTTAACCAACAGGGGCATCAGTTGACGGTCTGGAGCCGCAGGCCCGAAGACGTTGCGCGTCTGTGTGGCGAGACGGTGCGGGGCATTGCGCAACTCAATGAGCTTGGCGATCAGCCGGTGGATGCCCTGATCAACCTGGCGGGTGCGCCCATCGCAGACCGTCCCTGGACCCGTAAACGGCGCACCGTGTTGTGGGACAGCCGCATCGGCTTGACCGAGCAACTGCTGGCCTGGATCGAACAGCGCGAGCACAAACCGCAGCTGATGATCAGCGGCTCGGCAGTCGGCTGGTACGGCGATGGTGGCGAGCGCGAGCTGGATGAAGCCGCGCAGCCGGTCAAAGAGGATTTTGCCAGCCATCTGTGCGGAGCCTGGGAAGAAACCGCGCAGAGGGCCGAGGCGCTCGGGGTTCGTGTGGTGATTATCCGCACCGGGCTGGTGCTGTCCGATCAGGGCGGGTTCCTGCAGCGTCTGGTGTTGCAGTTCAAATTCGGCATGGGCGGCCCGATTGGCAATGGTCGGCAATGGATGCCGTGGATTCATATTCAGGACCAAATCGCTGCAATAGATTTCCTGTTAAACCGAAGTGACGCACAAGGTCCGTATAATCTCTGCGCGCCGGCCCCGGTACGCAATCGCGAATTTGCCAAGGCACTGGCCGCGGTGTTGCACCGCCCGGCTTTCATGCCATTGCCTGGCCTGGCCCTGAAAATATTGATGGGCGAACTGTCCGTGCTGTTGCTGGGTGGGCAGCGTGCCCGACCCGCGCGCCTGGAAGAGGCCGGTTTCAGCTTCAGATACACCGATTTGCATGATGCTCTGAACGATCTAATGAATTAGGAAATTGCATGACCGATCACGCCCTGTTGCTGGTAAACCTGGGGTCGCCAGCCTCGACCGCTGTGGCGGATGTCCGCAGTTATCTCAATCAGTTTCTGATGGACCCATACGTCATCGACCTGCCATGGCCGGTTCGGCGTCTGCTGGTGTCGCTGATCCTGGTCAAGCGTCCTGAGCAATCGGCTCATGCCTACGCCTCGATCTGGTGGGATGAAGGCTCACCGCTGGTGGTGCTGAGCAAACGCCTGCAACAGGCCATGACTCAGGAGTGGACTCGTGGCCCGGTGGAATTGGCCATGCGTTATGGCGAGCCGTCCATTGAAACCGTGCTCACGAAGCTGGCGTCCCAAGGCATCAAGAACATTACCCTGGCGCCGCTGTATCCGCAGTTTGCCGACAGCACCGTAACCACCGTCATCGAAGAAGCTCGCCGCGTCGTCCGTGCTCATTCACTCAAGGTGAAGTTCTCGGTGTTGCAGGCCTTCTACGATCAGCCTGAATACCTGGAAGCGCTGGTGGAGAGTGTGCGGCCGCATTTGTTGAAGCCCCATGATCACCTGCTGCTGAGCTTCCATGGTCTGCCCGAGCGCCATTTGCTCAAGCTGGACCCAACCCGCAATCACTGCCTCAAGGGCCCGGATTGCTGCAAGACCGCGCCGCCGGAAGTGCTCGCCACGTGCTATCGCGCGCAGTGCATCCAGTCGGCAGAAGCCTTCGCTAAATTGATGGGGATCCCGGATGGCAAGTGGTCCGTGTCGTTCCAGTCCCGGCTGGGGCGCGCGAAATGGATCGAACCCTACACCGAAGTGCGTCTGGAAGAGCTGGCGGCGCAGGGTGTGAAGAAGCTGCTGGTGATGTGCCCGGCCTTCGTGGCCGATTGCATCGAGACCCTGGAAGAGATCGGTGATCGCGGCGCCGAACAATTCAAGGAAGCAGGAGGCGAAGAGCTGACGCTGATCCCGTGCCTGAACGACGACCCGAACTGGGCTGCGGCCTTGAACAAACTCTGTGAGCGCGCGCCGTTGATGTTGTGAGCACAGTGCTTGGGCTGTTGTGATTTAACGATTAACGCCTCTGTAGGAGTGAGCTTGCTCGCGATGGTGTCCTGTCAGTCGACAACTTTTATATTGACCTGACGCTATCGCGAGCAAGCTCACTCCTACAGTTTTTATTCCTGCTTGTTCTTCCACCCATCATTGCCCGGCAACAACAGGTTCAGCGCGATGGCGGTCACGGCGCACAGCGCGATGCCCTTGAGGCCGAAGTCGTCCGGACCAGTGCCGGTGCCGATCAGAACCCCGCCGATACCAAACACCAACGTCACCGAGACGATCACCAGGTTGCGTGCTTCGGCCAGGTCGACCTTGTGACGAATCAGGGTGTTCATCCCCACCGCCGCAATCGAACCGAACAGCAGGCAGAGAATCCCGCCCATCACCGGCACCGGAATGCTTTGCAGTAGTGCGCCAAACTTGCCGATGAAGGCCAGGCTGATGGCGAAGATCGCTGCCCAGGTCATGATTTTCGGGTTGTAGTTTTTGGTCAGCATCACCGCGCCAGTGACTTCGGCGTACGTGGTGTTGGGCGGACCGCCGAACAGACCGGCAGCCGTGGTCGCGATGCCGTCACCGAACAGCGTGCGATGCAGGCCTGGCTTCTTCAGGTAATCCCGGCCGGTCACGCTGCCCACGGCAATCACGCCGCCGATGTGTTCGATGGCGGGCGCCAGGGCGACAGGCACGATGAACAGAATCGCCTGCCAGTTGAACTCCGGAGCCGTGAACGCAGGAATCGCCAGCCAGGGTGCGGCGGCAATTTTCGCGGTGTCGACTACGCCGAAGTAGAACGCCAGGGCAAAGCCCACCAGCACGCCGGAGATGATCGGCACCAGCCGGAAAATCCCTTTGCCGAACACCGCGACGACCAGCGTGGTCAGCAGCGCGGGCATGGAAATCCACATGGCGATCTTGTATGGGATCAGCTCGGCGCCGTCACCGCTCTTGCCCATCGCCATGTTGGCGGCAATCGGCGCCATGGCCAGGCCGATCGAAATGATCACCGGGCCAATCACCACGGGCGGCAGCAGGCGGTCGATGAAGCCGGTGCCTTTGATCTTCACCGCCAGCCCGAGGAAGGTGTAGACGAAGCCTGCCGCCATCACACCGCCCATGGTCGCGGCGAGGCCGAACTGGCCTTTGGCGAGGATGATCGGCGTGATGAAGGCAAAGCTCGATGCCAGGAACACCGGCACCTGGCGGCCCGTCACGATCTGGAACAGCAAGGTGCCAAGGCCTGCGGTGAACAGGGCAACGTTAGGATCCAGCCCGGTGATCAGCGGCATCAACACCAGCGCGCCGAACGCCACGAAGAGCATCTGCGCGCCGGATAGAACCGTGCGCCAGAGTGGATCGTTGAACTCGTCCTGCTTCATTACGCGTCCTTTTGCTTGGTGCCGAAGATCTTGTCACCGGCATCGCCAAGGCCCGGAATGATGTAGCCGTGTTCGTTGAGGCGCTCGTCGATGGATGCGGTATAGATCGTCACGTCAGGATGAGCCTTCTCCACTGCCGCGATGCCTTCGGGTGCCGCAACCAGCACCATGGCGCGGATTTCCTTGCAGCCGGCTTTTTTCAGCAGATCAATGGTTGCGACCATCGAGCCACCGGTGGCGAGCATCGGGTCGATGATCATTGCCAGGCGTTCGTCGATTTCCGGAACCAGTTTTTCCAGATAGGTGTGGGCTTCCAGGGTCTCTTCGTTGCGGGCCACGCCCACGGCGCTGACCTTGGCGCCCGGGATCAGGCTGAGCACGCCGTCGAGCATGCCGATGCCGGCACGCAGGATCGGGACCACGGTGATTTTCTTGCCGGCGATCTTTTCGACTGCAACGGTGCCCGCCCAGCCTTCAATATCGTAGGTTTCCAGCGGCAGGTCGGCGGTGGCTTCGTAAGTGAGCAGGGAGCCAACTTCCTGGGCCAGCTCACGGAAATTCTTGGTGCTGATGTCGGCGCGGCGCATCAGGCCGAGTTTATGGCGGATCAGCGGGTGACGGATCTCACGGATAGGCATGGGAATAAAGCTCCGGCGGAGGGGCAAAAAAAGCGGCCTAGGTTAATCTATTCAGCTGGTACTGTCCTACACGGCTTGCGGCGTTTTCGGACGAATCCTGACACGTTAGTCCAGAATTGCTTGCCCTGACTTCTGCGGATGCGTACCTTTGCCCGCTTTTCTTACACTGCCCACCCTTGGAGAGCGTCATGTCTGCTGATCTCGAGCATATCCGTCAAATCATGCGCGAGGCTGACTGCCTGTACACAGAGGCTGAAGTCGAAGCTGCCATCGCCCGTGTCGGTGCGCAGATCAACGCCGAACTGGCCGAACGCAACCCGGTGGTCTTCTGCGTGATGAATGGCGGGCTGATTTTCTCCGGCAAGCTGCTGACGCACCTGAACTTCCCGCTGGAAGCGTCCTACCTGCACGCGACCCGTTATCGCAACGAAACCAGCGGCGGCGACCTGTTCTGGAAGGCCAAGCCTGAAGTGTCATTCATCGACCGCGACGTGCTGATCATCGACGACATCCTCGATGAAGGTCACACCCTGGGCGCGATCATCGACTTCTGCAAACACGCTGGCGCACGCGCCGTGCACACCGCCGTACTGATCGACAAAGACCACAACCGCAAAGCCCGCCCGGATCTCAAGGCAGACTTCGTCGGCCTGCCGTGCATCGACCGCTTCATCTTTGGTTATGGCATGGATTACAAAGGTTACTGGCGTAATGCTGCGGGGATTTATGCGGTGAAGGGGATGTAATTAAAGGTTTGCAGCCTTCCAGACACACCCCGGTCCTGTAGGAGCTGCCGCAGGCTGCGAACGGCGTCTTGTCAGGGAAACCGCTTTCGCAGCCTGCGGCAGCTCCTACAGATCAGCTTCATCCGGCATGCTAAAGTGCCAGCCCAGTCCTTGCGGGAAGTCGAAATGAAGTTCTTGATCCGTAGTGCTGCGCTGGCTCTGCTGTGCGCCTTGCCGCTAGCAATGCCTGTTTCAGCCGAACCGATGCATGCGCAATACCTGCCTCCCGACGATCTGAATCTGCGCGAAGGCGAGCCTGAGCAGCAGCAATTGCTGCAGATCACCGAATATTCGGTGGTGGTCGGCAATCAGCGTCAATCCAACCAGACCCCGATCCCGGTAACGTCGCCCGTGTTGCTGCGCCTCAAAGGCAAGCCCATGAACAAGGGTGCGACCATCTCCGAGGTGCTGATCCATTTCGACAGTGAAAGCAAAAGCCTGAAAAAGCCGGTTTTCGACGACAAGACCCGAATCCTGAACCTGTATTACCCGGTGGCTCAATACCGCACGCTGATGGATCTGCTGCGCAACGAAAAACTCTATTGCCAGTTCCTGAGCTACGCCAACGGCCATGTCTGGGCTGATTTGCACACCGGTGCCGTGCGTACTCGTTGAGCCTTGAGCGGAGCCGGGGGTAAACTGCCCGCCAGTTCACATGTCCGCGATCCTGTTGGAGCACGCAATGCGTAAAGATAAGAAGCAGTTGATTGGTGACGAAATCGGCGATGAGCAGGTCAAGCAGTTCCTGGCCTTCGAACCGATTGATGCCACGTCGCCGTCCCTGCACAAGCTGATCAAGGCTTACCGTGGCCTGCGGGTCGATGATTTCGAGCGTTTCCTGGTGTTCTTCCTTGAGGCTGGCTATGACCTGGACGGCAAGGATGAGCACGGCAATGACTTCATCGCGACGATCAAGGATCAGCGCAACGCTGCCGACTACATCGAGCTGATCGAGAAAGCTCGCGGCTGAAGATGACTGTTTCGGCATAAAAAAACGCCCCTAGGGGCGTTTTTTTATGGGGCAAACATCACGCGAAGCTTTGGGTTTCGCTGTGCTTTTCAACCAGTTCCAGGCGTTCGTTGTTCTCGGTGCTGACGCGCTCGTACAGCTGGGCGTCGGTCTCCAGAGCCTTTTCCCGCGCCGGGAATATTTCGTTGAGCTTGGCAGCCCAGGCGCCATGGGTTTTTTCCGGGAAGCAGCGTTCGATCAGATCCAGCATGATCGAAACCGTGACCGAAGCACCGGGCGAAGCGCCGAGCAGGGCAGCAAGGGAACCGTCCTTGGCCGAAACCAGTTCAGTACCGAATTGCAGAATGCCGCCTTTCTTCGGATCCTTCTTGATGATCTGCACGCGCTGACCGGCCACTTCCAGGCGCCAGTCCTCGGCCTTCGCTTCAGGATAGAAACGGCGCAGGGAATCCAGACGCTGCTCCATGGACTGCATCACTTCACTGACCAGGTATTTGGTCAGGTCCATGTTGTCGCGAGCCACCGCCAGCATCGGCTTGATGTTAGCAACGCGCACCGACAGTGGCAGGTCGAGGAACGAACCGTGCTTGAGAAACTTGGTGGTGAAGCCCGCATAAGGTCCGAACAGCAGCGACTTCTTGCCATCCACCACGCGGGTGTCCAGGTGCGGCACGGACATGGGCGGCGAGCCCACTGCGGCCTGGCTGTAGACCTTGGCCTGGTGATGCTTGACCACTTCCGGGTTGTCGCAACGCAGCCACTGGCCGCTGACCGGGAAACCGCCGAAGCCTTTGCTTTCTTCGATGCCGGACATCTGCAACAGCGGCAAGGCCGCGCCACCAGCGCCCAGGAATACGAACTTGGCGTCGATTTCACGGGTGCTGCCGCTGTTCACGTCCTTGATGCTGACGCTCCAGCCATCTCCTTTACGGCTCAGACCGGTTACGCGCTTGCAATACTTGACCTGGGCGTCAGGGGTGCTGGTCAGGTGCTTGAGCAACTGATTGGTCAGGTTGCCGAAATTCACGTCGGTACCATTCATCACACGGGTCGCGGCGATCTGCTCATCGGCTGGGCGGCCGGGCATCATCAGCGGCATCCACTCGGCGAGGGTGGCCTTGTCTTCGGTGTATTCCATGGACGAGAAAGCATGGTGCTTGTGCATGGCTTCGAAGCGGGTCTTGAGGAAGGCAACGCCTTTCTCGCCCTGCACGAAACTCAGGTGAGGCACCGGGCTGATAAAGGACTTCGAGGAGCCGAAGGTGCCTTTTTGCGTCAGATAAGCCCAGAACTGCTTCGAGACTTCGAACTGGGTGTTGATCTGCACGGCTTTTTTGATATCGATGGAGCCATCGGCGCCCGGCGGTGTGTAGTTGAGTTCACACAGCCCGGCATGACCGGTACCAGCGTTGTTCCACGGGTTGGAACTCTCCGCAGCGCCTGAGTCCATCAGCTCAACGACTTCCAGCTTGATGCCGGGGTCGAGCTCCTTGAGCAGTACGGCAAGGGTGGCACTCATGATGCCTGCCCCAACCAATACCACATCGACTGCTTCGTTATGCGCCATTAACGCGTCTCCAAAATCTGCAGCACCAAATTGACGGCATACGATCCCGAGGGCAGATGCCTGGTCGCGGGGCTTTGTTCAAAGTTGTGCCCCGATGACCATGGCCAGGATCAGCATGTCCGATTCTTCGCAATTCTTCGCATTTCAACGGAGGCCACTGAACGGACATGAATGAGGTTCATCAAGGCAGCATGAACGCATTTTTCAGTCCGGTCAGCCATTCGACTATCGTCAAGGCTTCCGGTTATGCAACCAAATCCGTAGTGGACAGGCCTCAGGCTCCGGTTGTGGAGACTGCGCAGCAGCGCTCGATCCTGTGCAATGGGGCTGGGTGAGATGCTAATGGTGCATTTACAAACGCGTAACTGTTCATTTGCTCGCCACACTCTTGTGAAGTAGTGAAACCCGTTTTTTCACGTCCTTTTGGGAACGTGAATCTCAACCTCAAAAAGGGCTGCATGATGGCAGCACCGGCAGATCACTGCATGCAGATTAAGGCGTTGAGGGGCCGCAAAGGTTCGAAAAGTTTCGAGCTTTCAGCGCCGACCAACGAGCACATCTGCGTGCAAATGACCTGTGTGGGCGACTCTCTGTGGGCGTTACGAAGGCGCTAATCCGGGGATTAGCCATGCTGCGAGGCCCGATCAGGAGACGTCCTTATAGTCGGGCGGAGATTATAGCGATGAAACGACAGGAATTGATCTGATTAAGTGACTTTTATTTATTGACTATGCAGTCAGGCCGCATACAGACGCAGCGGCGAAGTGCGCTCAGGGCGCGGGATCACGCGGGCATTGTTCGGCAGCGGATTGCCCAGCCAGGAGAGTTTCTGCTCGGTGATTTCCACCCAGCCCTGACCTTGCGGCTGTTGGCGGCATTGTTTGAACGCCTGACAGATCCCGCTGGCATCCAGACGTGCATAGTGGCGATCGTTACGGCGCGAATTGAACAATGACCAGAGAATGTCCATGGGCGGCTCCTGTTGATGTGAGCACAAGCTTGCTAGACCCACGTGACATGCTGATGACGGCGGCGTTGCTGAACCATTGCACGCGCGTAGTGGTCGGATTTTCAACTGGTTGGCGGTAGCTGCAGGCCGCTATACTGCGGCATATTTTGTGCCTGGCCCATGGAGAGATGAGCATGCTGCGTCGCATTGTGTTTGGTTTGCTTGCTGTAACAAGTTTGACGCTGGTCGGCTGTGCCCACAGCCCGCAACAACTGAGCCCGCAACCCAAGCTGAACGCTCAGTTCGCCGCTGTCGGTCGTGGCCAGCCCGTGGTGGTGCGTGTGGTCGATGGTCGTCCGAGCCCGACGCTGGGCACTCGTGGCGGCATGTACCCGGAAACCAGCGCAGTGAGTGTCTCCAGCGCTGATGTGCTGCCCAAGTTGCAGGCTCAGGCTGAAGCGGCGGTGCGTCTGCTCGGCTTCACCCCTTCGTCCAGCGGCAGCGGTGCGACATTGACCGTTACCCTGGCGGATCTGAAATACCAATCGCCAAAAGAAGGTCTTTACGTGACCGAAGCGACGATCAGCTCGACATTCCGCGCTGACGTGCAGAACAACGGTCGCAACTACTCGGGTCGCTACGCGGCTTCTCTGGATCAGCGCTTCGGCATGGCGCCCAACCAGGAAACCAATACACGATTGGTCAGCGATGTCTTGAGCGACGCCCTGACCCGTCTGTTCCAGGATCAGACCATTGGTAACACGCTGGCTCAGTAACTTCAGCGCGGTAGCAAAAAGCCCGGCTCTCGTGAGAGGCCGGGCTTTTTTGTGGACTACCGATGGCACTTGCTCCTTGGGACCCTGTGGGAGGTTCCATCTTCGCCTGCAATACACATTTCTTGTGGGACCGGCTTTAGCCGGGAAGACGGCATTTCTGGCGACGCATATGCAGAGAATGTCCCGGCCTCTTCCCGGCTAAAGCCGGTCCCACTTTGGAATGCCGCCCACTCCAACAGATCAACGACTACATTAATCAAGCCGCCTGCTGATAAAACTCCAGAAAGCTGAATCCGGTATGCAGGTCCATGTCCGGCAGGTCGTGATGCTGGTGGCCGCCGAGGGCGCAGTAGACCAGCCAGTGGCGGTCTTGCACGTTGAACGCCAGGCCGTTGATCAAGTCTTCCTGCTCATCGCTCGGGGCGATCAGATAGAGCCGGTCCTGATTTTTTGCATGCAGCATGACAAGCTCCAGAGGGGGCGAGGTCTTGCCTCGAAGGGAGCCATACAGTGCCCGGTTCAGGTTACGGTTAGGTGACTGCCCGCAGAATTGTCCGACAAAAAAGGCGCTCAGAGTTGAGCGCCTTTTTTTGCATCGACGCACCGATCAGAGCGCAATGCCAGCCTTGACCCGATACTGATTGCGCACCGGGGTGGCGTATTGCAGCACCAGGTACGGGCGATGTTCTTCCGGGCACTCGTCAAGGCGGCGCTGCCATTCTTCCTGGGCCTTGGCCAGTTCCTGCGCCGGGAATACGTCCTTGGCCAGTGGCACATTGAGCGCCGGATCAGCGTCGGCCCATTGCGCATACGCCAGGTAATGCACTGGGAACAGGCGATAACCGCCGAGAATCTGCCGATCCATCTCGATTGCCAGCGCTTTAGTGTCTTCGAACAGCTCGGTGATCGGCGGCGCGAAGTTCACATGCACGCGGCCTTTGTAGCCGGTGATGCCCAGGGCGATGCTCACATCATCTTCGCCCGGCACCTTGGCGTAACTGCCGGTGGTGGCGCGGATATAGAGCTCGCGGGCTTTGGCATGATCGCAAGGGTCGTACTCGTAGCTGATCGACACCGGCGTCAGGTTCAGCGAACGAATCACCTCGGCGAAGGGCTCGTCCTTGCGGCTCATGTGGAACATTTTCAAGATCGCCGATTCGGTGCGGTCGTCGCCGTCTTTGGCGCGGCCTTCAGCCTGGGCAATCCAGATTGACTGGCAGTCATTACGAATCGAATGGTTGATGTACGCCGACAGCAACTGATAAGCGGCCATCTTTTCCCGGCGGCCGATGATGGAACGGTGCACGATAAAGCTCTTGTTCAGACGCATCAGGTCGCTGACGAAGGGCTTTTGCAGCAGATTGTCACCAATGGCAATGCGCGGCGTCGGCAATCCAGCGTGATACACGGCGTAATTGACGAAAGCCGGGTCCATGACGATGTCCCGGTGGTTGGCCAGAAACAGATAGGCGCTGCCGGATTTGAACTGCTCGACGCCGGTATAGGTCACACCGTCGGTGGCGCGCTCGATCGTGTGATCGACGTAGTACTCGACCTTGTCCTGCAGCGTGGCGACTGAATTGATGCCTACGAACTGGCGGCGCAACTTGCGGGCAATGACGGGCTGCAAAGCCCAGCCTAGAGCTCCTGCAAGGCGCGGGAAGCGGAAGCGGGTCAGGATCGAGAGAAACTCTTTGTCGCTGAGCAGGCGCGCAAGCACCGCGGAGACTTCAGCGTCGTTGTAAGGTCGGATGGCATCAAATTCGCCCATCATGCTCTCTTGTAGGGGGTGAAAAATAATTAGGGATGGTCTGAAAAATGCGTCCAGACTCCATCTTCAAAGAGCGCGATTATACGCACAACTGACTCCGGAGACCGCGATGCAGGAAATTCAGGATTATGACTGCCCCTACTGCGGCGAACCGGTGGAAGCCGTGCTGGATTTGTCCGGTGGCGACCAGCAATACATCGAGGATTGCCCGGTGTGCTGCAGGCCTATCGTGTTCGACCTGCAAACCGACGGCGAAGACTGGAACCTGGCTGTTCGCAGCGAGAACGAATAATGCAGAAAATCTACGAGCCGGAAAACCTCATGGAGGCCGAGCTGCTGCAAGGCATGCTGGCCAGTGAAGGCATTGAAGCCCACGTGACCGGCCGGCATTTGCTGGGCGGCCTTGGCGAGCTGCCGGCGCTGGGCCTGCTGGGCGTCAGCGTGGATAACGATGATGTGGAACGGGCGCGAGAGTTGATCACTGCGTACAATGCGGCGCTGCCCTTCTTCAGTGAAGAGCCCGGTAATGAACCGGACAATTATCCCGACGTGCTGGTGTGTTGATCGTCGCCTGAAAAGAGTCTTGTTGCCCCATGTGTGGACGTTATGCGCTGTTTCGTTGGACGCCCGCTTTCGCGGCCTTGCCCGGTTTCCCGGCAGACCAGCAGGCGCAATGGAATATCTCTCCTGCGGATTCAGTGCTGATGTTGCGCGCCGGTGCCGCAGCAGATGGTGATCTTGAACTGGCCAGAGCACGCTGGGGCCTGACCCCGCCGTGGCTGACTGACTTGTCTCGCACACCCGCCCATGCCCGGGCCGAAACCATCGCCGAGCAACCGATGTTCCGTGATGCGTTTCGCCTGCGCCGTTGCCTGTTGCCAGCCAACGGCTTTTACGAATGGCGCGGCACCACCCGCAAGCACCCGTTCTGGTTGACGCCGGGGGAGGGCTCGGCGCTGTTTTTTGCGGCAATCTGGGAAGCGTATCCGGTGCAGGGTCATACCTGGCTGAGCGTGGCTGTGGTGACGCAACTTGCCGCCAGCCAGCGGCGACCGCTGATCCTCGATGCCCAGGGCCAGAAAGACTGGTTGAACCCCGAGACCCCGCTGCCGACCCTTCAAGCCTTGCTCGCCAGCCCGCAAATCGCCCTGCGCGAACGGCCGCTGGCCAACTTGATCAACGACCCGAAACTCAACGCGCCAGAGTGTTTGACGCCGTTGTAGAAAGTTGCAGCAGCTCGGCGGGCCTGTGGGAGATTCCATGTTGGCCTGCGATGCATTTTTCAGTGGGACCGGCTTCAGCCGGGATGAGGCCGGTACACCCGCCCGAAATTGATCGCGTTAAATGCCGCCTTCCCGGCTAAAGCCGGTCCCACAAGAAATGTGCATTGCAGGCCAAGATGGAATCTCCCACAGGTCGGCGTTCCAACAATTCGGCCTAAACCCTGAACTGATTGATCAACCGCCGCTGCTGCTCGGCCAGTTTGGTCAGTTCGGCGCTGGCCTGGCTGGATTCGGTGGCACCGCCCGCGACTTCGTTGGCAACCTGGCCGATGTTGGTCACGTTGCGGTTGATGTCTTCGGCAACGGCGCTTTGCTCCTCAGCGGCGCTGGCGATCTGGGTGTTCATGTCATTGATCACCGACACCGCTTTGGTAATGGTGTCCAGTGCCTGCGCTGCCTGAGCGGCATGCCCGACGCTTTCCTGGGTTCGATTCTGGCTGTCCTCCATGACCTGCACTACCTGGCGCGTGCCGCTTTGCAGCTGCTGGATCATGCTCTGGATTTCCTGGGTTGCCTGCTGGGTCTTCTGCGCCAGGTTGCGAACCTCGTCGGCCACCACGGCAAAGCCCCGGCCCTGTTCGCCGGCCCGTGCGGCTTCGATGGCGGCGTTGAGTGCCAGCAGATTGGTCTGTTCAGCAATGCCGCGAATCGTCGTCAGGATCGCGTTGATGTTCTCGCTATCCGCAGCAAGGGTCTGCACGACACTCACGGCCCGGCCGATTTCCGAAGCCAGGGCGCTGATGGAGTTCGAGGTGTTCTGCACAATCTCCAGGCCCTGATTCGCCGCACCGTCGGCGTGATGCGCGGCCTGTGCCGCCTGGGTTGCATTGCGCGCCACGTCTTGCGCGGTGGCGGTCATCTCGTGCACCGCGGTGGCCACCAGTTCGATTTCCGACATCTGCTTATGCACGCCCTGATTGGTGCGGATCGCGATATCGGCCGTGTGTTCTGAAGAGTCGCTGACTTTCTGCACCGAGGTCACCACCTGGCTGATCATGGCTTGCAGCTTGCTCAGGAAGGTATTGAAACGCACGGCGATCTGCCCGACTTCATCGGTGCGGTCGCTGGTCAGGCGTTTGGTCAGATCACCTTCGCCCTGAGCAATGTCATCGAGCATCAGCACCATCTGTTTGAGTGGGCTGGCAATCCCGCGTGCCACCAGCCAGATCACCAGCAAGCCCAGGGCGGCGATGATCAGCCCGACTACGGTCATGCCGACGATGTCGGTATTGCGCTGTGCGGCCAGGTCGCTTTGCAGTTTGGTGAGGTCGGCCATGACGGCGGTCAGCGGCAGCTGGATCATCAAGGTCCAGCGGGCATCGGTGGCACCGATACCGAACGGCATGTACACCTCGATATGCCCGTGTTCCTTGTCGACGTCATAACGGACTTCGCCGAGGCTGATCTTGCTCAGATTGTCGACTTCGTTGGCATCCAGGATGGTAGTGGCTTTCTGGCCGAGCTTGGTCGGGTCCTTGGTGTAAGCCACCAGCCCGCCATTGGTGGCGATAAGCGCCATCTCGCCTGCGCCGTCGTACAGTTTTTTGTCGGCGGCAGTGAGCATGTCCTGAATGAAGTTGACCGAGAGGTCGGCCCCGACGATGCCCTGGAACGTACCGTTGATCATGATTGGCGTGATGAATGACGAAAGCATTACCACTTTGCCGCCGAGCGGGTAGGGGGCCGGGTCGATGACGCAGGGCTTTTTGGTCTCTTTCGAGCAAAAATAATATTCGCTGGAGCGCACGCCGGTGGAGAGCAGCGTCTGATCCTCCAGGCTGGCCAGTTTTTCCAGGGCAAGACTGCCATCGGTGTTGCGATACCACCAAGGCATGAAGCGGCCGTTTTTGGGATCGACGCCTTTGTCTGTCGCGCCGATGTACGCCGCGTCATTGTGATCCACCGCGTTGGGTTCCCAGCCGATGTACGCTCCGAGCACTTTGCTGTTTTGCTCGACGGTATTGCGCAGCAGGTTGAGCATCTGCTCGCGGCTGATCTGTAATTGCGCCTGGCCCTGAGCGTTGTTGATGCCGAGCAGGGCGTTGGTGTTAGCCAGGCCGGCGGCGATCTGCAATGGGGTTTCCAGTTCGCGTTTGATTTCACTGGCCTGAGTCTGGGCCAGGGCGCTGAGGCGCTGCTGCATGGCTTGTTCGAACTGCGCCTGGGTGCGTTCATCCACCAGGCTTTGGGTTCGCTCGCTGGCAAACAATGAGTACAGCACCAGCGCGGCGACCACCGAGAGCACGATTGCACCCGCCAGAGCTGCGATTGAAAACTGAATGGACTTGAACTTCATAGGAGCTCCATGGGGAAGTGCGGCCATAAGACACTATCGGCCGAGGGTTTCCGAATCGTGAACAGATCCATTCAAATGGGCGTAGATGGTGATGAAAGGTCGTATCTGGATATGTATCAAGATGGGAACCATTCGGTGACTGAGCTGACAAACTGGGCTATCGGCCAGTATCTGGCGCATCACGCTTTCACCGCCTAGGATGATCGCCATGTTCAGAGGGAGATCCATCATGCGTCAGAGATTTGCTCTATGTGCCTTGAGCGCAGCACTGTTGCTCGGTGGCTGCCAGTCCGTGAACACCACCAGCGGTGATTCGGTCGGCGTCGAGCGCAAGCAGTACATGTTCAGCATGCTCTCCACCGATGAAGTCAATCAGATGTACGCCACGTCCTATAAAGAAACCGTGGGCGAGGCCTCCAGCAAAGGCGTGCTGGACACCACCAGCGCGGATGCCAAACGTGTGCATACGATCGCTGATCGCTTGATCGGTCAGGCACCCAACTTGCGGCCTGATTCGGCGCAGTGGCAGTGGGAAGTCAATCTGATCAAAAGCGACGAGTTGAACGCCAATTGCGGGCCGGGCGGCAAGATCATCTTTTATACCGGCTTGATCGATACCTTGAAGCTGACAGACGACGAAATCGCTGCGGTGATGGGCCATGAAATCGCCCACGCCCTGCGCGAGCACGGCCGAGAAGCGATGTCCAAGGCTTACGGCGTCGCCATGGCCAAGCAAGGGGCCGGGGCGATTCTTGGGTTAGGGCAGGACAGCCTGGCGCTGGCCGATACCGTGGTCAATTACAGCCTGACCTTGCCAAACAGCCGCAGCAACGAAAACGAAGCGGATCTGCTGGGTCTGGAACTGGCGGCGCGTGCGGGCTACAACCCTAATGCCGCGATTACCTTGTGGCAGAAAATGACCCAGAATTCCGGCGGCTCACAACCGGAATTCATGAGCACCCACCCGGCTTCGCAGAATCGTATTGCCTCCTTGCAGGCGGCGATTCCCAAGGTGATGCCGTTGTATGAGGCTGCCAAGAAGTCCTGATAAAACACAGGTCCCTGTAGGAGCTGCCGAAGGCTGCGAATCGCGGTGTGTCAGGTGCTCCCGCTTCGCAGCCTTCGGCAGCTCCTACAGATCAGTGTTTTAAACCCAGCCACTCACCTGCATCGCCTTGTACACCGCGACCAGCGCCAGCACGAAGAAGGCGCTCGCCGCCAGACGGCGGATCAGGGTCAGGGGCAGTTTCTCGGCGGCGAAGTTGCCTGCCAGTACCACCGGAACGTTGGCGATCAACATGCCCAGCGTGGTGCCGATAATCACCAGCCACAGATACGAGTATTGCGCAGCCAGCATGACCGTGGCGATTTGCGTCTTGTCGCCGATTTCAGCGATGAAGAAGGCAATCAGGGTGGTCATGAACGGGCCGAATTTGCGCGCCGTGCTGGCTTCGTCGTCGTCCATCTTGTCTGGCACCAGGGTCCAGAGCGCGGTGGCGGTAAAGCTTGCGGCGAGGATCCAGTGCAGCGTGGCATCGGAGAAGAAACTGCCGAACCAGGCACCCACAGCACCCGCGGCGGCGTGGTTGGCCAGGGTCGCGGCGACGATGCCGGCGATGATCGGCCAGGGCTTGCGAAAGCGAGCAGCCAGAATGAGGGCAAGGAGTTGGGTCTTGTCACCGATTTCGGCAAGCGCGACAACAGCGGTGGGGACCAACAGGGATTCCAGCATCAGGTTTTCCTAAGGGGCGGGTCGACACGGCTATGACACGTACAGCCTCCCCGCCCCGGGTAAGGTGTTCGTGTCATAGGTCTTGTCAAACCACCGATCCGTCTGAGCGGATTCGGGGTCGTACGCACCATGGTCTGAGGACCAAGTATGTTGATGCGTACCGGACGAGCGTGGCGCTCGTGGGAGACTACTCCCCTAGGACGGAGCGGATTCTGCCTACGCGAAACGCTTTCGGCAAGCGCTTATTTTCACGCCCGTTTGGCGCGGTAGATGCGGAAACCGTTCCCTTGTGCCTTGAGCGCGCAGACGCCGAAATGCTCTTCGATGATCGGCTGATACTTGAGGAAAGCATTGGCGACAAGCCGAAATTCGCCGCCTGATTTCAGATGTTGGCGTGCTTTTCTCAGCAAGTTTTCAGTTGCCTGGTAATCGGTATGCACGCCGACATGGAACGGCGGATTGCTTAAAATCGTGCTCAAACCCATAGGGGCGGCATCGATGCCATCGCCGGTCAGCACTTCAGCTTCCAGGCCATTGGCAGCAAGGGTCAGGCGCGTGCTGGCGGTGGCGAAAGCGTCCACGTCGAGCATGATCACGTTGTTGTGCGGGTAGCGACGTTTTACCGCAGCCCCGAGCACCCCGGCACCACAACCGAAGTCGAGCAGGTTGCCGCTAGGCAGTTTGTCGATGTTTTCCAGTAGCAGCGCCGAGCCGCGATCCAGACGACCCTGGCTAAATACGCCCGGCAGGCTGACGACTTTGAGTGGGCCGTCTTCCATTTCCACTTCGTAGTGCTGGGCCAGGCTTTCCAGGGTGACCGCTTGCGGCGCGTCTTCCACAGTGACCTGCCAGAGCTGGCAATGCCGGGCGCTGTCCAGCTTGCGGGCGCGGCCGAACGGGCTGAGCTGTTTGGCGGCGGCTTCGATACCGCTGCGTTTTTCACCCACCAGAAACAACTCGCGACCGGCAAGGCGCGAGGCCAATGCGTTAAGCAGGTAATTGGTCAGTTCGCGGGCCTTGGGCAAAAACACCACGGCAGCGTCGAAAGGCTGCTCGGGCGCATGCACGCCGAAATGGCTACGGCCTTCGAAGCGCGCCTCGAGTGCCGCTTGATCGCCTGCATGCCAACACCAGCCATGGGCGTCGGGCAAACGACCGAGCAAATCATCAGCAGGCAGACCGGCCAACAACAGCGAGCCCTGAAACAATTCGGCCTGACGGAGTAACACTTCACTGCGCGGGTCCATTGCGGGCTCCTCGAAAAAGCGCGGAGTCTAACAGTTTGGAGACAGCAACGGCGGCGCGATCCTTGTAGGAGCTGCCGCAGGCTGCGAAGGCGATTCATATGACAGACCGCTTTCGCAGCCTTCGGCAGCTCCTACAGGGATTTGCGGGCTAACCCACCACCCGAACCGGCTTGCCCGCAAAGAACCCCAATGCATTTTCGGTGACCTGGCTAACAATTCGCTGCCGGGCTTCCTGGGCGCCCCAGGCGCTGTGGGGGGTGATGATCAGGCGCGGGATGTCGCCAGCCAACAGCGGATTGCCATCGCGGGGTGGTTCAACCGTCAACACATCGGTGGCCGCGCCGCCCAAGTGGCCCTTACGCAATGCATCGGCCAAGGCCTGTTCATTGATCAGCCCGCCACGTGCGGTATTGATCACATAAGCGTGGGGCTTGAGCAGGCTAAGTTCGTGGGCGCCGATCATGTCCCGGGTGTCGTCGTTCAAGGGGCAATGCAAGGTCAGGGCGTCGATCTGCGGCAGCAGTTCTTCCAGTGGCAAGCGATCAGGGCGGGCAGGGCGCCCCGGAATCTGCCCCAACAGCACGCGCATGCCAAAGGCTTCGGCCAGCTTCGCTACCGCGCTGCCCAACTCTCCATGGCCCAGCAGGCCGAGGGTTTTGCCTTCCAGCTCGACGATGGGAAAGTCCAGCAGGCAGAACTGTTTTGATTTCTGCCACTGGCCTTGTTGCACGGCGTTTTGATAATCCGGCAGGCGAGTGGCCAGCGCCAGCAACAGCATCAAGGTGTGTTGGGCTACGGATGGTGTGCCGTAACCCTGGCAATTGCTGACCGTGACGCCGTGCTCGCGGGCCGCAACCAGGTCCACGTTATTGGTTCCGGTGGCCGTTACCAGCACCAGCTTGAGATCAGGGCATGCTGCGAACGTGGCGGCATCGATCATGATCTTGTTGCTAATGGCGACCTGCGCACCTTGCAGCCGCTCGATGACCTGATCTGCTGTGGTGCTGGCGTGCAGTGTCAGTTCGCTGAAGCATTCACGCAGCGCGCTGAAGTCCAGATCACCCAGATCCAGTGAGGTGTGGTCGAGGAAAACTGCCTTACCGTGATTGCTCATCAGCTGTACCTGTTATTGGAAGTTTTGAAGGCTTAAGGTGGTCAGCCTAACAGAGCGAAACGCTTGCTTACATTTTTGGAGAGTCGTCATGTATTGGGCAGAGTTTCTGACCGTAGCCTTGATCCACCTGCTTGCCGTCGCCAGCCCCGGCCCCGATTTCGCCGTTGTGGTGCGAGAAAGCGTGGCCCATGGGCGCAAAGCGGGCACCTATACCGCGATGGGTGTGGGCACTGCGATTTTCCTGCATGTGGGTTATTCGTTGCTGGGGATCGGCCTGATCGTTTCGCAATCCATTGTGCTGTTTAACGCACTCAAATGGGCTGCGGCAGGGTATCTGCTGTACATCGGTTTCAAAGCCCTGCGCGCCAAACCCGCCAGTGCCAGCGATGCGCCGGTCAATGTGGCGGCCGGCGAGCGGACTGCACGCGGCGCCTTCACCAGCGGCTTTATCACTAATGGCCTGAACCCCAAGGCAACGCTGTTCTTTCTGTCGCTGTTCACCGTGGTCATCAATCCACATACCCCGCTGTGGGTGCAGGCCGGTTACGGCGTTTACCTGGCCTTGGCGACCGGCCTTTGGTTCTGCCTGGTGGCGCGTCTATTCAGCCAGGAGCGCGTGCGCGCAGGTTTCGCCCGCATGGGCCACTGGTTCGACCGGGCCATGGGCGGCGTGCTGGTGGCGCTGGGGTTGAAGCTGGCGTTTACCGAGGTGCATTGAGGCTTTGTTGGAGCGAGGCTTGCCCGCGAAGAACGGTGACGCGGTGTATCTGACCCATCGCGTCGACCTGTTCGCGGGCAAGCCTCGCTCCAACAGATCTCCGTCAGCAAATCATCCTTTCGGCTGATCTGGCTGGCGAGGTGCCGCTCTAGAGTCCATATTTCAAGCCACGCCTGCGTACTTTGAAAAGGAACTCCTATGTTACAGACCCGCGTTATTCCGCCAGCCGATGGTGCCTATCAGTATCCACTTTTGATCAAGCGGCTATTGATGTCCGGCAGCCGCTACGAAAAAACCCGGGAAATCGTCTACCGCGACATCATGCGTTACACCTACCCAGAGCTGATCGAGCGCGTGTCCAGACTGGCCAATGTGCTGACCGCCGCTGGCGTAAAAGCCGGGGATACGGTGGCGGTGATGGACTGGGACAGCCATCGTTATCTGGAATGCATGTTTGCCGTGCCGATGATTGGCGCGGTGATCCACACCGTCAACGTACGCCTGTCGCCCGAGCAAATCGTCTACACCATGAACCATGCCGAAGATAAGTTCGTGCTGGTCAACAGCGAGTTTGTCGGTCTGTATCAAGCCATGGCCGGGCATCTGACCACGGTCGAGAAAACCCTGCTGCTGACCGATCTGCCGGAAAAGACCGCCGACCTGCCGAATCTGGTGGGCGAGTACGAAACCTTGCTGGCCGAAGCAAGCAGCGAGTACGAGTTCGAAGAGTTCGACGAGAACTCCGTTGCCACCACCTTCTATACCACCGGCACCACCGGCAACCCCAAGGGCGTTTATTTCAGCCATCGCCAGTTGGTGCTGCACACCATGGGCGTTGCGACCATTGTCGGCAGTGCCGAGCGGTTGCTGGGCACCGATGACGTGTACATGCCCATCACGCCGATGTTTCACGTCCACGCCTGGGGCATGCCCTATGCGGCCACCATGCTGGGCATCAAACAGGTTTATCCCGGCCGTTACGATCCGGAAATGCTGGTGGCGTTGTGGCGTAACGAGAAGGTCACCTTCTCCCATTGCGTGCCGACCATCATGCAAATGGTGCTCAACTGCAAAAGTGCTCAGGACGTCGATTTCAGCGGCTGGAAGATCATCATTGGCGGCAGCTCTCTGACTCGCAGCCTTTATGAAGCGGCCAAGGCCCGTGGCATTTCCCTGACCGGCGCTTATGGCATGTCCGAGACTGGCCCGTTGATTTCCGTGGCGCACATCAACGATCAACTGCGCGCCGGCAGCGAAGACGAACGCGTGACCTACAAGATCAAGGCGGGTGTGCCGGGGATTCTGGTGGATGCGGCCATTGTCGACGAAGACGGCAACTTCCTCCCCGCAGATGGCGAATCCATGGGCGAACTGGTGTTGCGCGCGCCTTGGCTGACTGAAGGTTATTTCCGGGAACCCCAGAAGGGCGCCGAGCTCTGGGCGGGCGGCTGGCTGCACACCGGAGATGTGGCGACGCTGGACAGCATGGGCGTCATCGATATTCGCGACCGTATCAAAGACGTGATCAAGACCGGCGGCGAGTGGATTTCGTCACTGGCGTTGGAAGACCTGTGCAGTCGGCATCCGGGAGTTCGCGAAGTGGCGGTCGTGGGCATCGCCGACCCGCAATGGGGCGAGCGGCCATTTGCGCTGCTGGTGGTGCGTGAAGGCCACAGCCTCGATGCCAAAGGGCTGAAGGAACACCTCAAGCCTTTTGTTGAGCTGGGGCATATCAACAAATGGGCAATCCCCCATCAAATCGCCCTTGTTACTGAAATTCCCAAGACCAGCGTCGGCAAACTCGACAAGAAGCGCATGCGCCTGGATATCGTGGAATGGCAGACCACCAATAGCGCTTTTCTTTCGACCCTTTGACGGCTTTGCGGTCCGATTTTGTGGGACCGGCTTTAGCCGGGAAGACGGCATTCCTGACGCAGCCCATGCAGCGACTGGACTAATGCCTTCCCGGCTAAAGCCGGTCCCACTGGGGTTCTTTGAGCCATCCGCAAAACCCCGTCCCAGACCGTTTCCCGCAACAAATCACACTTTAGAGGGATCAAGCAGTGCATCCGGCTGGATATAGTCGGCGTGGGTTGGGTAAAAACGAATGGGGATGTGCCTTCGTGTTGTAACCTTCTGGGTTACCCGATGAGCGTCCAGCGATTTTTCGATGAATTTCGATTGAGAGATCGCAGCGTTTTTAACCAACACCACTGCCAAAACAATAAAAAACACATGGAGTAGCGTCGATGACAACAGCAAACCAGTTCTGGCGCCGGGCGAAATTGCCCTTGGCTGTCAGTCTCGCTTCTACGCTCGCCGGTCCTGCGTTCGGCGTCAGTTTCAATATTGGCGAAATCGAAGGCAAGTTCGACTCGTCGCTCTCCGTTGGCGCCAGTTGGTCGACCGAAAAGGCCAACAAGAACCTCATCGGTTCCAACAACGGCGGGCATGGCCTGTCCCAGACCTCCGATGACGGGCACTTGAACTTCAAACGTGGTGAGACGTTTTCGAAGATATTCAAGGGCATTCACGATCTGGAGCTGAAGTACGGCGACACCGGCGTGTTTGTGCGGGGCAAGTACTGGTATGACTTTGAACTCAAGGACGAAGGTCGCGAGTTCAAAGACATCAGCGATTCCAATCGCAAGGAAGGCGCCAAGTCTTCCGGCGGGCAGATTCTCGACGCCTTCGTCTACCACAACTACAGCATTGGCGATGAACCAGGCTCGGTGCGGCTGGGTAAACAGGTTGTCAGCTGGGGTGAAAGTACCTTCATCCAGAACGGTATCAACAGCATCAACCCGGTGGACGTTTCCGCGTTTCGCCGCCCTGGCGCGGAAATCAAGGAAGGCCTGATTCCGGTCAACATGTTCTACCTGTCCCAAAGCCTCACTGAAAACCTCTCCGCTGAAGGTTTCTACCAGCTCGAATGGGACCAGACGGTCACCGACAACTGCGGCACATTCTTCTCGCAACCGGACGTGATTTCAGACGGCTGCGATAACAACCTGGCGGTGCTGCGCAGCCGTAACGGCTTGAACAGTTCGTTGACCGCTGCCGGGCTGCCTGCCGGTGCGCGCACCGCGATTCTAAACTCATTGACCCAACAAGGCGTGCGTTTCGGCAACCCCGATGAGGGCGCCATCGTGCGCCGTGGCCCGGATCGGGATGCTCGCGATGGCGGCCAGTTCGGCCTGGCCATGCACTACAACTTCGAACCGCTGGACACCGAGTTCGGCGCGTACTTCATGAATTACCACAGCCGTGCGCCGATCTTCAGTGGTCGTGGCGGCCCGGCCAGCGCCTACAGCGCGGCAGGTCTGGTGGGTTCCCTGGCGCGGGCAGGCATTCCGGTGGCGACTGCCACGGCGTTGGCGCCGACCTTGCTGCCTGTGGTGGTGGCGGGTAACTCCAGCTACTACGTCGAATACCCCGAAGACATTCACCTGTATGGCCTGAGCTTCTCCACTACCTTGCCTACCGGCACCGCGTGGAGCGGCGAGATCAGCTACCGTCCGAATGCGCCGGTGCAGGTCAACACCACCGACATTCTGTATTCCGGCATCACGCCGCTGAACCCTAACGTGTCGGTGCTGCAGGGTCAGCCCAATACCGACCAGCCGGGCTACCGCCGTAAAGAAATCACCCAGATGCAAACCACCTTCACTCAGTTCTTTGATCAGGTCATGGGCGCAGAGCGTCTGACCGTGGTCGGTGAAGTGGGCTGGACCCACGTTGGCGGCCTGGAAAACACCTCGAAAATCCGTTACGGCCGTGACCCGAGCTATGGTCCTGGTCCGTTGCCAGCCGGGCAGTGCGCCACCCTCAACGCAAGCACCTTGGGGGGCGGTGCGCAAAACAACCTGACTCGTTATTGCGAAAACGACGGCTTCACCACGGCAAACTCCTGGGGTTATCGCGCCCGGGCAATATGGGATTACAACAGCGTTTTTGCCGGGGTGAACCTGCGTCCGAGCGTGGCCTGGTCCCATGACGTCGAAGGTTACTCGCCAGGTCCTGGCGGCAACTTCGAGGAAGGTCGCAAAGCGGTCAGCCTGGGTCTGGATGCCGAGTATCAGAACACTTACACCGCAAGCCTTTCGTACACCAACTTCTTTGATGGCAAGTACACCACGGTCGATGATCGCGATTTTGTTGCGCTCAGCTTTGGCATGAACTTCTAAGAACACGGTTTTTCAGGACGACTATGAAAATGAAAATAACAAAAAGTCTATTGCAGGTCGGTGTGTTGGGGCTGTCGTTGTTGGCGACCGGGGTCATGGCCGCAGTGTCTGAATCGGAAGCAGCAAAACTGGGTACCACCTTGACGCCCATGGGCGCGGAAAAGGCCGGTAACGCCGCCAATACCATCCCGGCCTGGAGCCCGATGCCCAAGAATGCGGGGGCGGTGGACAGCAAAGGTTTCCTCGCCAACCCTTACGCCAGTGAAAAACCGTTGTTTACCATCACTGCCGCCAACGTCGAGCAATACAAAGCCAATCTGGCGCCGGGCCAATACGCGATGTTCAAGCGCTACCCGGAAACCTTCAAGATGCCGGTCTATCCGTCCCACCGTGGTGCCAACGTGCCCGACGATGTGTATGCCGCGATCAAGAAAAACGCCACCGGCACCAAGCTGGTAGCGGGCGGCAACGGGCTGGAAAACTTCGAAACCGCTGTGCCGTTCCCGATTCCGCAGAACGGCAATGAAGTGATCTGGAACCACATCACCCGCTATCGCGGCGGCAGCGTGACCCGTCTGGTAACCCAGGCGACGCCTCAGCCTAATGGGTCGTACAGCCTGGTGTACTTCCGCGATCAGTTTGTGTTTCGCGACAAAATGAAGGACTTCGATCCGAAAAACCCTGGCAACGTTCTGTTCTACTTCAAGCAGGAAGTGACCGCTCCGGCACGTCTGGCCGGTGGTGTGCTGCTGGTCCACGAAACCCTCGATCAGGTGAAGGAGCCACGTTCTGCCTGGGTGTATAACGCCGGTCAACGCCGTGTGCGCCGCGCTCCGCAAGTGTCCTATGACGGGCCAGGCACGGCGGCCGACGGCCTGCGTACCTCCGACAACCTGGACATGTACAACGGCGCGCCGGATCGTTACGACTGGAAGCTCATTGGCAAGCAGGAACTGTACATCGCGGCCAACAGCCACAAGCTGGACGACCCGAAGCTGAAATACGCCGACATTATCAAGGCCGGTCATATCAATCAGGACCTGGCGCGCTACGAGCTGCGTCGTGTCTGGCACGTCACCGCCACCCTCAAGGAAGGCCAGCGCCACATTTACGCCAAGCGTGATTTCTTCATCGACGAAGATACCTGGCAGGCGGCAGTGATCGACCATTACGACGGTCGCGGCCAACTGTGGCGCGTCGCCGAAGCCCATGCCGAGAACTACTACGACAAACAAGTGCCTTGGTACGCCCTGGAAGCGCTGTATGACTTGCAGTCCGGCCGTTATCTGGCACTGGGCATGAAGAACGAAGAAAAAAGCGCTTACGACTTCGGCTTCACGGCGACCACCAGCGAGTTCACGCCTAATGCACTGCGTCAGGAGGGGGTTCGTTAATCTGTCGTAGACCATCCCTTGTGGGAACGGCTTTAGCCGGGAAGGCGATGTTTCAGACGATGGAGATGCAGCGGCTGTGGCGGACTCTTCCCGGCTGAAGCCGGTCCCACGGGTATGCGTTGATTCAAAAGCCCCTTGACCGGGGCTTTTTTATGGCCGTGTATTCGGTTCGATGATTGTAGGGAAATTGTTACAGTCTTTTCCGTGGCCGCCTTCAAAAGCGCTCGGTTAGCGTCTAGTCTCGGGTGCATCCGCCAAGCCGATAAGACTTAAACAACAGAGCCGGCCATGACAGACCTGTCCCGTTTGCAAGGATTCGCAGACAGTGCCCTTCCCGCGCTGGAAGGGCGATTCTTTCGACCACCATTGCCCGACGGCTACGTTGCCCGTAGCCGTTTGTGTGAGCGTTTGACTGCGGGTTTGTCCGGTCGCTTGCTGTTGGTCAGCGCCCCGGCCGGGTTTGGCAAAAGCTCGCTGGCGGTGGAGTTCTGTCAGAATTTGCCGCCGCAGTGGCAAAGCGTATGGCTGGGGTTGAGCGAACGTGACAGCGATCCCGGGCGTTTTCTTGAGCGCTTGCTGACGGCCCTGCAACAGTTTTTTCCGCAGTTGGGCTTCCAGGCGGCTGGGCTGTTGAAAATGCGTCAACGCCACCAACCCTTTGCTTTTGAAGAATGGCTCGATGGCTTGCTGGATGAGTTGGCCATGCACCTGATGCTCAGCAAGCCGCTGTTGCTGGTGCTCGACGATTACCACCTGGCTCAGGGCGCAGTGCTGGATCGCTGCCTGCAATTTTTCCTTAATCATCTGCCTGCCGGGCTGATCATCATGGTGACCAGTCGGCAGCGTCCGGACTGGCATCTGGCGCGGCTGCGGCTTTGTCAGCAGTTGCTGGAACTCAACGAGCATGACCTGCGCCTGACCCATCACGAATCCCTGGCTTTGCTTGATCAGCACAGCCGCGCGCTGGATGCCGATGCGCTGCAGAGTTTGATTGAACGCAGCGAAGGCTGGGTTGCGGGGCTGCGTTTCTGGCTGCTGGCGGCCTCCGAAGCCGGTGCCGACAGTGAGTTGCCCCAGGCACTGCATGGCGGTGAAGGGTTGATTCGCGATTACCTGCTCGAAGAAGTCATCGATTGCCTGCCCGCCGACGTGCAGGCCTTTGTCTACGACACGGCATGCCTGGAGCGTTTTTGTGGCCAGCTATGCGACGCGGTACGGGACAGCCATGACAGCCAGGAAATGCTCCGTTATCTGCAAGCGCATCAGGTGTTTCTGGTGCCGCTGGACGAGCATGGCCGCTGGTTTCGCTATCACCATCTGTTTTCCGACCTGCTGCGCGCTCGCACCCAGGCCGGGCCTGCGCAAAACCGCCTGCACCTCAACGCCTGCCGCTGGTTCAGCGAGCAGGGGTTATTGGATGAAGCGGTCGAGCAGGCCTTGCGCGCCGGGCATCTGGATGTGGCGGCCAATCTGGTCCAGAACCTGTCCGAAGAACAACTGCTGGCCGAGCAGAACGTCGGCATGTTGCTGCGCTGGAAAATGGACTTGCCCGACAGTCTGCTGATCAGCACGCCGCGCTTGATCGTGCTTTACGCGTGGGCATTGGGCCTGGCCTGCCAGCTCGATGCCGCTGAGGAACTGGCCAGCCACCTGAGTCGATTTTTACCGGCACCTTCGGCCACTGCGCAGCAATCCATGCTTGCCCAATGGCTGGCGCTGAGCGGGATCATCGCTCGGGGGCGCGGCGACAGTGACAAGACCCAGCGTTATTGCAGCGAAGCTTTGCTCAGCCTGCCGCGAAAGCGCTATGGCCAGCGGCTGCTGTGCCTGTCGACGCTTGCAGGTCTGGCCATTACCGAAGGGGATATGTGGAAGGCCAGAGCGTTCAATCGCGAGGCGCTCGAACTGGCGCAGCGCGTCGCCAATCCGTTGTTTGAAGCCCTCGCGCATTATGATCGCGCCAGGGTGCTGCACGCTCGTGGCGAAGTGTTGCGCGCACTTGAAGAAGTGCGCCACGGTTTGCAGCGGCTCAAGGGCCTGTCTGCGCAGCGGCTCTATGCGGTGCGCGCGCGCCTGACGTTGTACGAAGGTTATTTGCTGACGTTACGCAGCCACGGCGATAGCGGTCGCGTGCAGTTGCTGGCAGGCCTGGCCGAGGCGCGGGCCTGTCGCGACATCAGTGTATTGATCGGCTACTGCGCCATTGCCGGGCTGGAGGGGCGTGAAGGGCGTTTTGCCGAGGCCTTTGCCGAACTCGCCGAAGCCGAGCGTCTGATGCATATCTGGGACGTGCCGCCGATTTACTACCTGGCAATGATCACCCTCGCCAAGTGTGAGTTGTGGCTGCGCCAGGGGCGTATCGACCTGGCCGAAGCCTGGCTACTGCGTCTGACCCAGACCTATAACAGCGAGCTGCCGGCGTCCTCCCCCGAATGCGATCCCCAGTTGCCGCACCATGTCGAACTGCATTGCGCCGCACTCGAACGTATTCAGGGCCGCGCTGGTGACTGTGCCAAGCGTCTCGCAACCCTGGAAAACCACGCACAGAAAATCGACGGCCAGTTGTTGCTCATGGCGACATTGATTCAGCGGATCCGCCTGGTGCTGGGTACGGCTGATGAGGGGCAGGGGAGCGCCATGCTGCAACGCTCTTTACTCGCGGCGAGCGGCGGGGCTTTATTGCCATTTAACGAGTTGATCGAGCATCATCCGGACTGGCTGCGCAAACAGCTTCTCCAGGCCGAGCCCTGTGCCGTTCGTGATCTGCTGCTGGAGAAACTCCCGGCTGCGGCATGCGTCGCCCTGCGGGAAACCTGCGAAACCACCTACACCGTCGACACCCTCAGCGTGCGGGAACTGGGCGTTCTGCAACTGATCGCCCAGGGTTGTTCGAATCAGGAGATCAGCGAGCAGTTGTTCATCTCTCTGCACACCGTGAAGACCCACGCCAGCCATATCAACAGCAAACTGGGCGTCGAGCGCCGCACCCAGGCCGTGGCCCGGGCGCAGGAGTTGGGGTTGTTGGGGTGAGAAATACCTAAGAACCTGTGGGAGACTCTATGGTTGCCCGCAAACTGAAGGGCGACGTGGGACCGGCTTTAGCCGGGAAAGCGGTAATACAGACGATAAATATAGCGTGGATGTACTGGCCTCTTCCCGGCTAAAGCCGGTCCCACGTCGAATCGCCACATGGCAATGCGGGGCGCTAACGGGCATCAGTTGGCCTCCAGCTTGCCCCCCAACCATCGCTCATCGATATTCTCCAGGTCCCAATCCTCCGGGGACTCGACCTTGAGGATGGTGTCGTGCGCCTGTTGGCTGGCCAGGTTGATCACAACGGGCTCAATGGCCCGTCGGGTGCGGGCTGACATGAAGACTTTGACCTTTGGCAGCAGCAGCGATTGCTCATTCTGCTCAGTGACAACCCCAAGACGCCCGCTCTCCAGGCTGACCAATGTGCCTACAGGGTAGATGCCCAGGGTTTTGACGAACGTCTGGAAAATCTGTTCATCAAAGTGACCCTTCCAGCTGGCCATTTCTCGAATCGAACGCGCCGCGCCCCAGGCCTTTTTGTAGGGCCGCTCGGAGGTCACGGCGTCGTAGACATCGCATATCGCGCCCATACGGGCAAACAGGCTGATTTGCTCACCAGCCAGACCGTGGGGGTAACCCGAGCCGTCGACCTTCTCGTGGTGATGAAGGCAAACATCCAGCACGGTGGCATTACTCGGGTGGCTGCCCAGCAGGATTTTCAGGCCCGCTTCGGGGTGGTATTTCATAGCCGCGAACTCTTCGTCCGTCAGCCTGCCGGGTTTGTTGAGGATATCTGGCGAAATCATCATCTTGCCCACGTCGTGCATCAGCCCCGCGACTCCGGCCTCGCGGACCTTTTCCTCGCTCATAGACATACGCCGCGCCAGCGCCACCATCAGCGCGCAGACCGCAACCGAATGCATGTACGTGTATTCATCCGAGGTCTTCAGGCGCGACAGGCTGATCAATGCGTGGGGGTGACGCAGTATGGAATTGGAGATTTCCTCGACCAGCAGTTCAACGTCGGCCACATTCATGGCGCGGCCCATCTTGGCTTCGGTGAACATGGTCATGACTGCGTTCTTGGCACGGCCGCAGATAAGTTTCGCGCGTAACAATTCTTTGGTCATGCACGATGGGGCGGTGCTGCCAAGGTCGTCTTCGTCAGGGAGGGATGCAGTGGTGCCGTCGGGTTTTAGACCCAGGTTGGTATCGATCCAGACTTCCTGGATGGTGGACTGGTGAATCTGTCTGAGCAGTTCGGCGTTATCAAGCTCGATATCCACTTGACTCGCCCACGGCGGTTCGCCCAGCGCCGGTCGGCAAAACTCATGTATGTGCATGCCCAGTATCAATTGGCCCACCGGGATTCGTATCAGCATCGCCTGATTCCTGTTAGGCCTGGATGCGCTGCTGTCTTGCACGCTATCGAGTCTGGATGTGAGGGTTTGCGGTTCACGACCTGAGACGGCTCTCCTGCCGCAAGTCTTGAATGCTTTTAAAGTTAACAAAAATAGCGACTGATTGCTTTGTGCCATTATAGGGCGGGCGTTATAAAAAAACAGGAGGGAGGCGCGGATATAAAAATAGGGTTTTTCATCAATTATTAATATTAATCAGGTATTTAGAGTTTTAATTTTTTGACGTCAAAAACAAATTTTCAAACTTGGGGTTCCTGAACATATATAGCGTCCTATCTATCAAACACTTGTTTGTTTGAAGTGCGCATGTCGATTATCTGACCGGTTGATCAGATCCAACAGATTTATAGCTCGACCTGCATCCCGGGGGCTTTGGGGCTGTTCAGGCCCGGTTAAGGAATTTTTGACAGGTGGCGTGCTCTAATTCGATCACAAGCCCCAGGGCTTGAAGTTCATAGAATCAGGGAGCACCTGCATGTTTAAGTCACGTCGTTTGATTATTGCCGCTACTGCTCTGGCCATGCTTTCCGGGTGTGCGTCGCAGAATCCATATGACAACCAAGGCCAGGCGCAGAGCTCTGGCGGTGTCAGCAAGACTGCTAAATATGGTGGGCTGGGCGCTCTGGCGGGTGCTTTGGCAGGTGCAGCCATCGACCACAACAACCGTGGTAAAGGCGCACTGATCGGTGCGGCGGTCGTGGGCGCGGCCTCGGCCGGTTACGGTTACTACGCCGACAAGCAGGAAGCCGCGTTGCGGGCCAGCATGGCCAATACCGGGGTTGAAGTGCAGCGCCAGGGCGATCAGATCAAGCTGATCATGCCGGGCAACATCACCTTCGCCACCGATTCGTCGGCCATCGCCAGCAGCTTCTATTCGCCGCTCAATAACCTGGCCGGGTCGCTGAAGCAGTTCAACCAGAACAACATCGAGATCATCGGTTACACCGACAGCACTGGTGCGCGTCAGCACAACATGGACCTGTCCTTGCAACGTGCGCAGAGCGTCAGCACTTACCTGACTTCCCAGGGCGTGGATTCTTCACACTTGTCGGTACGTGGTGCAGGCCCGGATCAGCCGATCGCCAGCAACGCCGACGCCAACGGCCGCGCCCAGAACCGGCGGGTAGAGGTCAACCTGAAGCCGATTCCGGGTCAGCAGTACGAGCAATATCAGCAATAAACCCGCTGGTGAAGTGGGACCGGCTTTAGCCGGGAAGGCGGCAGTTCAGGCGAGAAATGTGCATTGGATGTACTGGCCTCTTCCCGGCTAAAGCCGGTCCCACGTTTGTCCTGGATATACGCCTAGCCGGCATACTCGGCATGCAACCGATCCAGCAGCAGATCCTTGTCTTCCCACAGCTTGTTGATCCACTGCTGAAACTCCAGGCGGTATTCGCCGTCCTGGTCGTAATTCTTGCCAATAAAGTGCGCGGGTATTTTGATCTCTTCAAAGTGCGCGACCACTTCTTTGACGTTGCCACACAACAGATCCCAATAACCCGGACGCCCGTTCGGGTAATGGATCGTCACGTTGATGATCGATTCCAGTTGCTCACCCATCGCATCCAGTACAAATGCAATGCCGCCAGCCTTTGGTTTTAGCAGGTGGCGAAAGGGCGAGTTTTGCTGTGCGTGCTTGCCTTCGGTGAAGCGCGTGCCTTCAGCGAAATTGAAAATGCCTACCGGGTTATTGCGAAATTTCGCGCAGGTGCGGCGGGTGGTTTCCAGGTCTTTGCCTTTCTTTTCCGGATGCTTGGCCAGGTACGCCTTGGAATAGCGCTTCATGAACGGAAAGCCCAGCGCCCACCACGCCAGACCAATCACCGGCACCCAGATCAGCTCTTGCTTGAGGAAGAACTTGAGCGGGCGAATCCGTCGGTTCAACACGTACTGCAAGACCATGATGTCGACCCAGCTCTGGTGATTGCTGGTCACCAGATACGAATGTTCATAGTCAAGGCCCTCCAGACCGCTCAGATGCCAGCGGGTATGACCGAGCAAGTTCATCCAGTGGCTGTTGTTGGCAACCCAGGCTTCGTGGATATGGCTCATCAGCCAGTCGGTCAGCCGTTGGGCCGCAGGGAAGGGCAGGCAGAGTTTGAACAGGGCGACGATAAACAACGGCGTGCAACAAACCACCGTATTGAGCGCCAATAGCAGCGAGGCAATGACGCCGCGCAATGGGGCAGGCAGGAAATCCATGGTGGATCAGGCTCCAGAAAGTGTTCGGCCGCTGTCGTCAGGAGGCGATAGCGGCCAAGGGTAATCAGGTTGTGTGTCAGGGAAGGGTGTCGGCCTGAATCGCCGTCAGCGCGATGGTATAGACGATGTCATCTACCTGAGCGCCCCGTGGCAGATCATTCACCGGCTTGCGCAAACCTTGCAGCATCGGCCCGAGGCTGACGCAATCGGAACTGCGCTGCACGGCTTTATAAGTGGTGTTGCCGGTGTTCAGGTCCGGGAACACAAACACATTGGCACGCCCGGCCACCGAGCTGTCCGGCGCCAGCTGCCGGGCCACGTTTTCGTTGGCAGCGGCGTCGTATTGCAACGGCCCATCAATGAGCAGATCGCGCTTGGCTTCCTGCGCCAATTGAGTGGCTTCGCGGACTTTCTCCACTTCCTCTCCGCTGGCCGAGTTGCCGCTGGAATAGCTGATCATCGCCACGCGCGGAGCAATGCCGAAAGCCACCGCAGAGTCAGCGCTTTGCAGCGCGATCTCGGCCAGTTCGCTGGCGCTCGGGTGCGGGTTCATGATGCAGTCGCCGTAGACCAGCACCTGCTCCGGGAACAGCATGAAAAATACCGACGACACCAGCGTGCAGCCTGGCGCCGTCTTGATCAGTTGAAGGGCGGGGCGGATGGTATTGGCGGTGGAGTGAATGACCCCGGACACCAGCCCATCCACCTCATCCAGCGCCAGCATCATGGTGCCGATCACCACCGTGTCTTCCAGTTGCTGCTCGGCCATGGGCGCATTGAGGCTTTTGCTTTTGCGCAGATCGACCATCGGGGCGATGTAGCGCTCGCGAATCACGTCCGGGTCAAGAATCTCCAGGCCCGGCGGCAGCTCGATGCCCTGAGCTTTGGCCACCGCATGCACTTCTTCGGGCTTGGCCAGCAGCACACAGCGAGCGATGCCCCGTGCCTGGCAAATCGCGGCGGCCTGAATGGTCAATGGCTCGCTGCCTTCGGGCAACACGATGCGCTTGTTGGCCGACTGTGCGCGCTGGATCAATTGATAGCGGAACACGGCTGGCGACAGGCGCAATTCCCGTGGCGTGCCGCAGCGCTGATGCAGCCAGTTGGCGTCCAGGTGGCTGGCAACGAAATCGGTAATGATCTCGGCACGCTCGCGGTCATCGATAGGGATTTCCTTGTTGAGTTGATTGAGCTGCGTAGCGGTGTCGTAGGAACCGGTGCTCACCGACAGTACCGGCAAACCAGCCTGCAACGCGCCACGACACAGTTCCAGAATCCGTGGGTCAGGCACGGTGTCGCTGGTCAGCAGCAAGCCCGCCAACGGCACGCCATTCATGGCGGCGAGGCTGACGGCGAGAATGATGTCGTCGCGATCACCCGGCGTCACTACCAGCACACCCGGCTTGAGCAATTGCACGGTGTTGAGCACGGTGCGCGCGCAAATGATGATCTTCGACATGCGGCGCTGCTCGTAGTCGCCGGCGTTGATCACGTGGGCGCCCAGCAACTCCGCCACATCCCGGGTGCGCGGGGCATTGAGTTCGGCCTGATAGGGAATGCAGCCCAGCAGGCGGAAGTCGCCGTTGCGCAGCAATGGGGAGTGTTCCTTGAGGCGCGCGGCGAAGGCTTCCATGCTTTCTTCAGTGCGGACTTTGTTAAGAATCACGCCCAGCACTTTCGGGTCCTTGGGACCACCGAACAGCTGCGCCTGTAATTCGACGCGCCCGGACAGCTCGGTCAGCGCTTCGTTTTCAGGGGCCGAAACCAGAATCACGTCCGCATCCAGACTCTTGGCCAGATGCAAATTGACCCGCGCCGCGTAGCTGGCGTTACGGGTCGGGACCATGCCTTCGACCACCAATACGTCTTTACCGACGGCAGCCTGTTGATAAAGGCTGATGATTTCTTCGAGCAACTCATCGAGCTGCCCGTCGCCGAGCATGCGTTCAACATGGGACAACGCCAGCGGTCGTGGCGGGTTGAGGCCGTGGGTGCGCGCCATCAGCTCGGTGGAGCGCTCCGGCCCCATGTCGCCCGGATGCGGCTGGGCGATGGGCTTGAAGAAGCCGACTTTCAGCCCGGCCCGCTCAAGGGTGCGCACCAGGCCAAGGCTTATGGACGTCAGACCCACACCAAAGTCGGTGGGCGCTATAAAGAAAGTCTGCATTGAGTTCTCGCTTGAGCAGTACAAAGGCCGCGGCGCAAATGAACAGCCAGGCGACCGGAAAGCAGGGCGCTGTCGAATCGCAGCGTCTCAACGGGGCCTAAGGTTATCTGTATCCGAGCTCTTCGCACACCAGCCACAGTGAAAGCTTTGACCTATTTTCTGTTGCCGCTGCGCTGGATCAAGTACCCAGCTCCTGGATTGCCAGGGCGGTTGATGGCGCACGTGCTGGGTGTGCCCGCACGACAGCACGACCACCCAATGGCCGTCCTCGTCCTGCTGGAAGTCAAGCACCGTCGGGTTTTGCAAATTGGGCCGTCTGTCAGAGTTGCGTTCGCTTTCGGGCGATTGCTTGGTTAAACTTGCTCGTTCTTCAATCTTAAGCAAAGGTCTTGCCCTCATGCCGATCGCCGCCAACAAGGCTGTCTCCATCGACTATACCCTTACCAACGACGCTGGTGAGGTCATCGACAGCTCCGCCGGTGGCGCACCACTGGTCTACCTGCAAGGTGCAGGCAACATCATCCCGGGTCTGGAAAAAGCACTCGACGGCAAGAACGTCGGTGACGAACTGAAAGTTGCCATCGAGCCTGAAGACGCATATGGCGAATACTCCGCCGAACTGGTCAGCACCCTGAGCCGCAGCATGTTCGAAGGTGTCGACGAACTGGAAGTCGGCATGCAGTTCCACGCATCCGGCCCGGACGGCAGCATGCAGATCGTGACTATCCGCGACCTGGACGGCGATGACGTCACTGTTGACGGCAACCACCCTCTGGCCGGTCAGCGCCTGAACTTCGAAGTGAAGATCGTTGATATCCGCGACGCCAGTGAAGAAGAAATCGCCCATGGTCACGTCCATGGCGAAGGTGGTCACCACCATTGATCTGAGCTGCTAAGCTCAGGTAGCTGAAAAGGCGCCCAGGCCGGTTCCGCGCAGACGACATGTTCGCGCGGCCTGGCAAGGCGCCTTTTTAGTCCGCTGCTGGTAGGTAATTGCAGTAAAGGGGGAATTGGTCATGAGTGCTTTTCACGACATGAAACTCAAAGCTCTGGATGGGCAGGAGCTGCCGCTGGCGCCGTTCAAGGGGCAAGTGGTTCTCGTCGTTAACGTGGCTTCGAAATGTGGGCTGACGCCTCAATACGCAGCGCTCGAAACCCTCTATCAAAAATATAAAAGCCAGGGCTTCAACGTCCTGGGTCTGCCGTGCAATCAATTTGCCGGGCAGGAGCCGGGGACTCAGGAAGAGATCCAGGAGTTCTGCAGCCTCAACTACGGCGTGACCTTCACGCTGGGCGACAAGCTCGACGTCAACGGCCCGCAGCGTCATTCGCTGTACCGGCTGTTGGCGGGTGAAGGCGCAGAATTTCCGGGCGACATCACCTGGAATTTCGAGAAATTCCTGGTGGGCAAGAACGGCGGCGTCATCGCCCGTTTCTCCCCCCGCACCGCGCCGGATGATCCTGCGGTGATTCAGGCGATTGAAAAAGCGTTGGCTTGAGAAACCGTGTGATATCCAGGCTGGCGCAAGCCTGTGGGACCGGCTTTAGCCGGGAAGGCGGCATTGCAGGCAGCCCATCGCTGTGACAAGACCGACTCTTCCCGGCTAAAACCGGTCCCACCAAAGCGTGCATAACAGGTACAAAGGGTGGGTCTTATTACTCGCCAATCAACTTCTAAACCCCAATCACTCAAATCAATAGTGCTGTCACCCTCGTGACGGGCCGCTCTATCCTTGGCGATCAAAAAATCACCAAGGACGCTCACATGCCGGTCAAAGCCCTGTTCAAACCCTTTCGTCTCGGCAACCTCGAATTGTCTTCCAGGGTCGTCATGGCGCCGATGACCCGGTCCTTTTCCCCCGGCCATGTACCCAATTCCAAAGTGATCGAATACTACCGTCGGCGTGCGGCGGCTGGTGTGGGGCTGATCATCACTGAAGGCACGACGGTCAATCACAAGGCTTCCAACGGTTACCCCAACGTCCCGCAGTTCTTTGGCGAGGCACCCTTGGCGGGCTGGAAAAAAGTTGTCGATGCGGTGCACGCGGAGGGCGGCAAGATTGTTCCGCAACTGTGGCACGTCGGTGCGGTTCGCCGGCTGGGCACCGAGCCCGATGGCAGCGTCCCGGCGTATGGCCCCACTGAAAAACTCAAGGACGGTCAGGTTGTCGTGCATGGCATGAGCGTCGAGGACATTGCCGAAGTCATCGCGGCCTTTGCCCAGGCCGCCAAAGACGCGCAGAGCATCGGCATGGATGGCGTGGAAATCCACGGCGCTCACGGCTATCTGGTGGATCAGTTCTTCTGGGAGGGCAGCAATCAGCGCACCGATGAGTACGGCGGAGATCTGGCCGGCCGGTCGCGTTTCGCCATCGAGCTGATCCAGGCGGTGCGTGCTGCGGTGGGTCCGGATTACCCGATCATCTTCCGCTTCTCACAATGGAAGCAGCAGGATTACAGCGCTCGATTGGTTGAAACCCCTGAGGCGCTGCAAGCTTTTCTCAAGCCGCTGTCCGACGCGGGTGTGGATATTTTCCACTGCTCGACACGACGTTTCTGGGAGCCTGAGTTTGAAGGCTCCGACCTGAACCTCGCAGGCTGGACCCGCAAACTGACCGGCAAGCCGACCATCACCGTGGGCAGCGTCGGCCTGGACGGCGAGTTTCTGCAGTTCATGGTCAACACCGACAAGGTGGCGCAACCTGCCAGCCTGGAGAATCTGCTGCAGCGTCTGGGCAATGACGAGTTCGATCTGGTGGCGGTCGGGCGTGCGTTACTGGTCGACCCGGACTGGGCCGTGAAAGTACGCGAAGGCCGCGAGCAGGACATCCTGCCCTTCAGCCGCGATGCCTTGACCACTTTGATCTGATCAGCGCGGGACTTGCCCGAGGCTGAGCATTTGCGGCACCGCACAGACGCTGAGCAGTTGTCGTTCGAACAAATCGATGATTGCTGCCCAGCCCTGTCGACTGGCATGTTGCCGGGCGTTGAGGCGTACTCTGCGTAAGGTTTCGCTGTCTTCCAGCAGCCAGCAGGCGGCGTCGATAAACGCCTCTTCATCCCCCGGCATCGCCAGCGCGCCGTTGTGACCGTGGCGGATGTGCTGCGCGGCGGCGGCTTCATCGTAGGCCACGACCCCAAGCCCCGACGCCAGCGCTTCGAGCACCACGTTGCCGAAGGTTTCGGTGAGGCTCGGGAATAGAAACATATCCCCGGATGCGTAATGAGCAGCCAGTGTTTCACCACGCTGAGTGCCGCAGAAAATCGCGTCAGGCATTTGTTGTTCAAGGCTGGCGCGCTGTGGGCCATCGCCGACCATGATCAGCTTCAGGGTGCGTTGCGGATACTTGTTTTGCAGGGCATCGAAGCTGGTCTTGAGCAAGCCCAGGTTTTTCTCTGTTGCAAGCCTGCCCACGTGCACGACCGCCACGTCGCCCGCAGTCAGGCCCCATGTTTCCCGCAGTGCCTGGCTGCGTTTTGAGGGATGAAACAGCTGGCTGTCGACGCCATGGGACAACAACTCAATGCGCTCGAAACCGCGCCGCTCAAGCTCCATCTTCTGGCTCACGCTGGGCGCCAGGGTGATGTTTGAGCGATTGTGAAACCAGCGCAGGTAATGCGTCAGGATACGGCTGATCATGCCAATGCCATATTGCCGGGCGTACTGAGCGAAGTTGGTGTGAAAGCCACTGACCACCGCAATCCCCAGGCGCCGAGCCGCACGCAGAGCCGATAACCCCAGCGGCCCTTCCGTGGCGATATACAGCACATCCGGGCGCTGGCGCTGCCAACGGCGCAGCAGCTTGCGCATCGACGATTGCCCCCACTGCAACCCCGGATACCCCGGAATCGGCCAGCCACGACACAGCATCAGATCGTCCGCCGGTGGGCCTGCGTCTTCTGCCTGACGCGGCCGAACCAACTCGACCCGATGGCCCCGCAAACGCAACCCGTCACAAAGCCGCCCCAGCGTCGTGGCGATGCCATTGATTTCGGGAGAAAAGGTTTCGGTGATGAGGGTGACATGAAGAGATTTGCTCATGACAGCCAGTCTCGACTGCGATGGTTGCGGTTATGTGGCGGTGGGGTGATGGATTTGTGACGGTTGCTGGCCTGCCTTAAAGAAATCGGTAGGAGCGAACTTGTTCGCGAAGAGGCCGGTACATTCCACTTATATCTATCGTCAGTTACTCCGCTTTCGCGAATGAATTCGCTCCCACAGGAGTATCGCGGCGACCTGTAGGAGCGAACTTGTTCGCGAGGCTTTATAGCTGATGCGCCGCATAAGCCGCCTCGCCAACAAGTTGGCTCCTACAGGAGATCGCATGTGTGATCGTAACTTCAGCGATTGCTAGGAGAAGCAAACGGCAATATCCGGGAGTTACCGATCCTCTCCATGGCTGCCGCCTGTGGCTTATGAGTTTCACCCACAGGGTTGAGGCTGGTCAGTTCCAGATGTGAGCGCGGCGGGGTGTGTCGTGTCAGTGTGGCGGCTGCTGGTTTGGGCTGTTCGCCGGGCGCGGGTTTCGTAACCTGTTTGAAAATTTCCGCAAACTGCACTGCCTGTGCAGCAGATGCTTGCTGTGTTTTCAGTGGGTTTGTTTTGACGGCAATATTGTTGTTGATTTCCATTGTTGTGGTTCTCCTGTGTTTCTGCTGTATCAGCAACAACAGTGCCAGTTTCAATGTTCCTCGAATATGTTGCTTGAATGGTCAATGTTTGTAGGGATAAGAGGATTTTCAGAAATAAGGTCCTACATACAAGTCCTACATGTTTGTTTTATCAGCCTTCGGCAAGTGTTTGCCGGTGCAGGCAGAAGTTTGCCTGCGGCAATAGATTGGTGTTTTTAGGAGGTTGTGAGAAGTGTATTTATTATGGGTAGGAAGTTTCTTGTTATTTAATTTTCGCTTGGTTGTGGCGCGTTTTTTAACTGGATCAAGTAATAAAAAGGCCCCATCAGGGGCCTCGAAGTCTTTACACCTTGTTCGTCAACAATGCCTCTTCACCCCGTTCCCGTACCCAGAACAACGTGGCTCCGGCCACTGCCGCTGGCATCATCAGGATATTGACCACCGGGATCAGCAGCGCGGCATAGACGATCCCGCCGAAGCTCAGGCTCTGCCAGCGCTTGGAGCGCAGCCAGGCGAGCATTTCGTTCCAGCCCAGCTTGTGGTTATCCGCCGGGTAGTCGATGTACTGGATAGCCATCATCCAGACCCCGAACAACAGCCACAGCGGCGCGGCAATCAGATTGACCACCGGGATGAATGACAGGATGAACAGCCCGATCGCACGTGGCAGGAAGTAGCCCAGTTTGCGCATTTCCCGGCCGAAGGTGCGCGGCACCATGGCCACCAGTTCGCCCCAGCTAAAGGCCGGGAAGTCATCGGTGCCGCGCACGACCACTTCAACTTTCTCCGCCAGGAAGCCATTGAACGGCGCCGCGATGATGTTGGCGATCATGGTGAAGGTGAAGAACACCATGAACAGCACCAATGCCACGAACAGCGGCCACAGGATATAACTGAGGAAGCTCAACCACTGCGGCAGTTCCGGCATGAAGGTGTCGACCCACATGCCGAACTGATGCATGGCCAGATAGATCAGGCCGGCAAACAGCACCAGGTTGATGGTCAGCGGCAGCAGCACGAAAAGACGCAAGCCTGGGCTGAGGACCAGTTTCAGGCCTTCGCGCAGGTATTGAGGGCCCGAGAGCGCGGGAGCAGGCATGGCAGCCTCCAGATCAATTGAATCGCGCGACCTTACCGGCTTTGTTTGGCGGGCGAAAGTGGCTGCGCAGACACAGATCCTTGTGGGACCGGCTTTAGCCGGGAAGGCGATATTTCAGACTCAACCAATGTACTGGCAGTCATGGTCTCTTCCCGGCTAAAGCCGGTCCCACGGGATCTATCAGTCTCAATGCCAGACATTCGCCGTAACAAACCGATGAGCGTAAAGTCAGCACACGGGGCGAGTCGTCGGGTCAGGTGGATAGGGTTTGGCTATGAGCTGGATTGTGAATCGATATTTCCTTAATCTCTGCACCCCCGATAGGCTTGGCTTCACTTTCTGAGCCGATCTCTTTAAATTTTTCTTCTAGGAGACTTCATGAGCGTACTGGTAAATAAACAGGCACCGGATTTTGATGCAGCAGCAGTGTTGGGCGACGGCTCGATCGTCGACAGCTTCAAACTGTCCTCGCTGCGCGGCAAATACGTTGTGCTGTTTTTTTGGCCGCTGGATTTCACCTTCGTTTGCCCTTCGGAAATCATCGCGCACAACAACCGCATCGCTAAATTCCGCGAGCTGGGTGTTGAAGTGGTCGGCGTTTCCATCGATTCGCAGTTCACCCACTACGCATGGCGCAGCACCCCGGTTGAGAAGGGCGGGATTGGTGAAGTCGAATTCACCATGGTTGCCGACGTGAAACACGAAATCACCCGCGCTTACGGCATCGAACACGATGCTGGCGTTGCGCTGCGTGCTTCGTTCCTGATCGACCGTGACGGCGTTGTTCAGCACCAGGTGGTGAACAACCTGCCGCTGGGTCGCGACGTAGACGACATGGTTCGTCTGGTCGAAGCGCTGCAATTCACCGAAGAAAACGGTGAAGTTTGCCCGGCGGGCTGGCGTCCGGGCCAGAAAGGCATGAAAGCTGACGCCCGTGGCGTTGCTGACTACCTGGCTGAAAACGCAACTAGCCTGTAAGACGTCGCTGCGGTTTCGGCCGCAGCTTCCAGATTTCCAGGATTACCGTGCTACAGGCCTTCCCCAAGTGCTTTCGGTGGTCCTTTTTTATTTCAGCCGTTACGACCACGGCGTTAAAGGCCGGTCGATAGGAGTGTGTCATGTCCGATGTACGTCATTCCCGAGTGATTATTCTCGGCTCCGGCCCTGCCGGTTATAGCGCTGCCGTCTATGCCGCGCGCGCCAACCTGAAGCCTTTGCTGATCACCGGCATGCAGGCTGGCGGTCAGTTGACCACCACCACTGAGGTCGATAACTGGCCCGGTGACGTGCATGGCCTGACCGGCCCGGCCCTGATGGATCGCATGCGTGAGCACGCCGAGCGTTTCGAGACTGAAATCGTCTTCGACCACATCAATGCCGTGGATCTGGCTGGCAAGCCGTTCAGCCTCAAAGGCGACAGCGGGACTTACACCTGCGACGCCCTGATCATCGCCACCGGTGCCAGCGCTCGCTACCTGGGGCTGCCGTCGGAAGAAGCCTTCATGGGCAAGGGCGTTTCTGCCTGCGCGACCTGCGATGGTTTCTTCTATCGCAACAAGCCGGTTGCTGTGGTCGGTGGTGGTAACACTGCGGTTGAAGAGGCGCTGTACCTGGCCAATATCGCCAGCAAAGTGACTCTGGTTCACCGCCGCGAGACATTCCGCGCCGAGAAGATCCTGATCGACAAGCTGCATGCGCGGGTTGCCGAAGGCAAGATCGAACTCAAGCTCAACGCGACGCTGGATGAAGTCCTGGGCGACAACATGGGCGTGACCGGTGCGCGCCTGAAGAACAACGACGGCAGCAGCGACGAGCTGACAGTCGATGGTGTGTTCATCGCCATCGGCCATACGCCAAACACGTCGTTGTTCGAAGGCCAGCTGGCGTTGAAAGACGGCTACATGGTTGTACAGGGCGGCCGTGAAGGCAACGCGACGGCTACCAGCGTTGAAGGTGTATTCGCAGCAGGCGACGTGGCTGACCACGTTTATCGTCAGGCGATCACTTCAGCAGGCGCCGGTTGCATGGCTGCACTGGATGCCGAACGGTATCTGGATGGTCTGGCAGACGTTTCGTTCTGATAGAGACTGTTCAGCAGTAATAAAAAAACCGGCCTTGGCCGGTTTTTTTTGTGGGTGTGAAACTTCTGCATGAACCCCGCGGTTTTCTTGACCAGTGCTTGCGGGTGAGCAAACACATACCCCTGTAGGAGTGAGCTTGCTCGCGATTGCGTTATGTCAGACGGTAATTTTTCAATAGATCTGTCGCTATCGCGAGCAAGCTCACTCCTACAGAAAAGCGGCTTATTCAGAAATTTATTTGATTCTGCAGACTCAAGCCTTACGCGTCAGCGGCTCGCCCGGAAACTTTACACCTGCCAGCCCATTGGCGATCAGCGCACGGATGTTGCCGTGGTCGCTGCCCTCGGGGGTGGCTTGTACCGAGCGGTAATGTTCGCCAAACGCCAGCAGGGCTTCTTCGTCACTCAGGCCTTCGAGCAGTGCCAGACCCAGAGTCTTGCACGAGCCTTCGTTCTGGCCAGCGGCGTTTTCCACGTCGCCGTTGCTGAACGCTTGCGGCTGGTAGTCGTAGCCTGCAGCGATGAAGGCCAGGGTGTCGGCGAAGAGGTGTTCGCCGCTGTTGAGGCTGGCGCGCAGGTTGTTCAAATCAGTCATGCTTGGGTTCCTTGACGAACGCCGCTTGTTGTTCGGCGCTGGCTTCTTTCTGGTATTGGGCTTTCCACTCGCTGTACGGCATGCCGTACACCACTTCGCGGGCCTCATCGAGGCTGACGTCGATGTGTTTCTCGTCAGCCGCTGCCTTGTACCATTTGGACAGGCAGTTGCGGCAGAAGCCGGAGAGGTTCATCAAGTCGATGTTCTGTACATCCTTGCGGCTGTCCAGATGCGCCACCAGCCTGCGGAAGGCGGCGGCTTCGAGTTCGAGGCGTTCCTGATCAGTCATGTGATTCCTGCGATGTTGGGTTTGATCAAAGCGTAGGGCGTCATCATAGCGCTTCGTGGTGACGGTTCAGGCGCCTTTCTTCAGATGCCTGCCGCCGTTGACGACCACGCTGCTACCGGTGCTGTACTGCGTGTTGAGCAGATAGAACACCGCGTCGATCAAGGGCTGCGAGCCCGGTTCAAATTCCAGAAGGGCTTTTTTCAGCGTCTGTTTCCGATAGGCCTCATCGCTGTTTTCCTTGAGGATCAACAGGCCCGGCAGGATCGCATTCACCCGCGTACCGGGGGCGAGCTTTTCCGCGAAGGAGAGCACCATGTTTTGCAGCGCGGCCTTGGTCGCGGCATAGGCGATATGGCTCTTGCTGCCACGGGACGAGGTTTCATCGCAGATATGGATGATGTCGGACTTGGGGCTTTCGGCCAGCAGCGCTGCAAGCTCGTGGTTCAAGTGATAGGGCGCTTCAACGTGGAGCTTGAACATGGTGTTCAGGTTGTCGACGCCGTCTTCGAGCCACAGCGAGGCGTTGTGGATCACCGCTCGCAGGCCCGAATAGTTGGACTGCAACCAGGCGACCAACGCCATACGCTCTTCGGCGACCTGCAGGTCCACGGCAAACGACACGATATTGGGATGCGAAGAAGCCGGGGCGAGGGTGCGGCTGGCGTTGACGACGATGTGGCCTGCCTCGGCCAGCGCGGTTGCCAACTCAAGACCCACTCGCTGACTGGCCCCGGTGATCAGAACTGGATTATTCATTTAGCGACTATTCAGCATGCGTTCGGGGGATGTCCTTACGAGAACGCATAGCATACCGAAGTTTGTCGTGGCGGGGGCGTTGGGGTCCGGGGGGCTTCGATCAGACAAAAATAATCATCTGAATTAAATATATTTCTCTGTAGGAGTGAGCTTGCTCGCGATGGCGTCAGGTCAGACGATGCTTTATCAACAGATAAACGCTATCGCGAGCAAGCTCGCTCCTACAGGTCATTCATTTGCTGCGCAACGCGCCGGAATCACTTACCTGTGGCGGCGTCGGGGCGGGGTTCATCCAGGAAGCCAGCAAGTGGGTCGACAGGGGGATGAACCAGAACACCATCACCGGGGTGAGGATCAACGTGCTGATCATGATCCGTGGCGCCAACGGCAAATCGTTGAGCAGCGGGCCCAGCACAAAGTTGAAGATCAACGACACCGGGAAGAACGCCAGCCAGACGGCGACAGCCTGTTTCCAGCGCGGCGGACGCTGGCCGACGGCGCCGAACCAGCCATCGATTCCGCTGACACGATGCTGGGAAGGCTGAGCGAACAAGCCGCTGCCACGCACCAACCAAGAGCTTCGGGAAGCAGAATGCTCCCAGGCGTGCATGGTTTCGGCATTGGCGAAACGGAAAATAATCTGGAATTCATCGTCACCGGGCGGCGGGGCAAGTACACCCGAGCCCAGATAACCGGGGAAATCTGTGGCCAGTCGCTCGCCTTCATGCAGCCAGGCGATCAGTTCCTGATAGCGGCCATGGGCTACGCGGCGCGCAACCAGCAGGGTAACGGGGGTGGTAGACATTGTGTATCTCCGATAAACGAGTGAGGTTCCCGGGTAGGGAATTCACATGGCGCGGCACCGGGGTGATGGGCTGCGTCAGGTTCGCTGTTAAAGCAAGCAAGGATTATTCCTGAATTCCATAAATAAGCCATAGGGCCGGGCAGATTCTCTTGCATAGAAATCATTGACGTCGTCTTTTGGGCGAAATAACCCGCCTGCCAGCGTACAATGCCCGCTTGTTTCCAAGCGATCCTTGTCATGACCGAGACCGTCACTGACCACTCGTCCGCCAATGGCCTGCAGGTAGGCCTTGAGCAGGAAGAGCTGTTTCCCATCCGCGAAGTTTCCCGCATCACCGGCATCAATCCGGTAACCCTGCGTGCCTGGGAGCGCCGTTACGGGCTGATCCAGCCAACCCGTACCGAAAGCGGCCATCGGCTCTACTCGCAAAGCGATATCGATGAAGTGCGCAGCATTCTGGGCTGGATCGAGCGCGGCGTGGCGGTCAGTAAAGTCAGCAAGATTCTGGCGCGCACCAGCACCACTCGTCTGCAAACAGCAGCTTTGGACAGCGACGTGCAGTCCAGTGACTGGGCCGATTGGCACGATCAGATCCGTCAGGCGATCGGCGTTTTTGACGAGCGTCGGCTTGAGCAGCTTTATGGTCAGGTTTTCTCCAGCTATCCCATGCCTGTCGTGTTTCAGGACATCTTCATGCCGGTCTGGCGCGAGCTTTTGCTGCACCGCGAGCAGTTTGGCCAGACCAGCGAGTGGTTGTTTCTGGACAGCTTCTTGCGCGCGCGCACCCTCCAGCGTCTGCAATTGGCCAACGGTTCAGCGCAGCAGAAAGTGATCCTGGCGGCCATTCCTGGACAGTGTCGCGAGTTGGAGTTGTGGGTGGCCGGGCTGTTACTCAGCAGCAGCGAAACGGCGGTCCAGGTGTTGGCGTTGGGGCAGCCCCTGGAAGAACTAAGTCTGGTGTGCGGCAAAGCCATCCCCCTGGCCTTGGTGCTGTTCAGCAACCTTCCCCCGGCTGATGATTTACCGCGTCGGCTCAAGCGCCTGGCACTGACGCTGGATTGTCCGCTGTTGCTGGCGGGTGAGGGTTCGGATCTGGCACGCGAGAGCCTTGAAGGTTCGCCGGTTGCCTGCATTGGCAGCGACGGGCGATCCATGCAGCGTGGTTTGCAACTGTTCTTGAATGGCCGGCTCGATACCTGAATCAGCGATGCATCGTCGGGTAGATTTTCCGATGCTGTTGCAGGATGTACTGCCGCAACCGCTCGGTTTCTTCCTTGTTGTGCTGACTGAGCCGGTAAGCGGCCAGCCCTGACTCGGTCAGGCGCTCAAAGGTCCCGCGCAATGCTATGGGCGCATGGCCCTCGGGTGCAAACCAGGCGGCGAAAACCTTCGGCGGGCGAGTAGGCCTGCGGTTCTCCAGCAGTACGCCCTTGAATGACACCTCATACAGCCATAAGGCTGTCATCGCGCCTTTCTCGGTTTCCAGTGCTACTGGCTCCGGCAACGTCAGGCGCCATGGCCGGATGCGTGGCCCTTCCTCAAAAATGGAAGGAGCCCCCAGCTCAAGGTGCAGCGCGTGAAACTCGTCCTCCACCAGATGCAGAGGGAAAGTCATCTGCTGATTGTTGAACTGGGCCTGAATCGTGACTTGCTCGTGGGCAGCCAGACGCGTCAGCAGGTCCTGAATCTGTCTTCCACCGTTCACCGTCAAGCTGCGTGTCGCATCGCGCACGTTGAGCTTGGGGTTGTGCTGCATGTTCTGGATGAAATCCAGTTCAGCCTGGGTGAGAAGAGTTTCGTGCGACATGACGTTGCTCTGGGATGCCGGTTGATGAGAAGCAGACCGCGTAATTGTTATTTTGTTGCATTTACGTCGTTCTTTTCAAGGCCGCCAGTTCTTGCCGGGTGGCAGCAAGCTCGGCTTCCAGTTCCACAACTCGTTCCTGGGCCTGAACTTGCGCAGTGACGTCTTTCTGGATGCCAATGTAGTAGGTGAGCTGGTCGGCATCGTTGAAGACCGGCGTAATCGACAGCTCATTCCAGAAAACACTGCCGTCCTTGCGATAGTTACGCAGTATCTGGCGGCAAGCTTTCTTGTCCTTCAATGCGTCGCGAATCAGATCCAGCTCGGGCTGTTGGCGATCCGCGCCCTGCAGAAAGCGACAGTCCTGATAAAGAATGTCGTCCACGTGGTACCCGGTCAGCGCTTCGAAGGCCTTGTTGGCATAGATGAGGATGTTGTCCTCACCTTCCTGCTCGGCGACGACAATGCCGTCATTGGAGGCGTCGACCACCAGCTGCAACAGCTTTGCGTTGATCATGAAAGTGTTCCGAAGCGAATCGCAAAGTCAGCATTCTAGGTCATCCGCTCGCTTGAGGCATAATGTCCGACGTTTCCAGGTGGTCATATAAGGATGATTCATGAAAGTCGCCATCATTTCCGGTTCGGTTTACGGGTCGGCTGAAGAAGTTGCTCGTCATGCCGCAGGTATCCTGCGTGCTGCCGGACATGAAGTGCTGCACAACCCGCGCGTGACCCTCGCCGAGCTACAGGCGTTCGCCCCTCAGGCCCTGCTGGGCGTGACCTCAACCACGGGCATGGGTGAGCTGCCGGATAACATCCATGGAGTCTACTCGCAGATTCGTGACGTTTTGCCTGCGCAGTGGCGTGGTCTGCCAGGCGGTGTAATCGGCCTGGGCGATGCCAGTTATGGCGACACATTCTGTGGCGGTGGCGAACAGATTCGCGAGCTGTTCGCCGAGCTGGGCGTGATCGAAGTGCAGGAGATGCTGCGCCTGGACGCCAGCGAAAGCGTCACCCCGGAAACCGATGCGGAGCCTTGGTTGGCGGATTTCATTGGGTTGTTGAAGGGGTGAAGGCTTCAGACCCTCTGCAGTCCTCTAGGAGTTGTCGGAGGTTACGACGCCGACGAATGCGGTTTGTCTGACACACTGCTGTTCGCAGCCTTCGGCAGCTCCTACATGTAATGCCTGGCGCGCTATCCCACTACGTTATCGCACACCATTCAGCGCCGATTGTGTTGATTGTGACTGTAGCAAGGGTGGATGACACTGTTGTCCCCACCACCTTTGCTGGAGTAGCCCATGAGCCCATCCATACGTTTTGAAGACAAGGTCGTTATCGTCACCGGCGCCGGTGGTGGTCTGGGCCGGGCGCATGCGTTGCTCTTCGCCCGTCATGGCGCGCAAGTGGTGGTCAATGATCTGGGCGGCTCGGCAAGCGGCGAAGGTGCCAGTGCATCAGCAGCGGATCGGGTTGTGGCAGACATCCGCGAAGCAGGCGGAATCGCGGTGGCCAACCATGACTCAGTCACTGACGGCGACAAGATCGTACAGAACGCGCTGGACGCCTTTGGTCGGGTCGATGTGCTGGTCAATAACGCCGGCATCCTGCGGGATAAATCCTTCGCCAAAATGGAAGATGCCGATTGGGATCTGGTCTATCGCGTGCATCTGGAAGGCGCTTATAAGGTAACGCATGCTGCCTGGCCGTATCTGCGCGAGCAGAACTACGGGCGGGTCATCTTTACCTCATCGACGTCCGGGATCTACGGCAACTTCGGCCAGTCCAACTACGCCACGGCCAAGCTCGGTCTGTATGGCCTGACGCGCACGCTGGCGCTGGAAGGGCGCAAGAACAACATTCTGGTCAATGCCATCGCACCCACTGGCGGTACGCGCATGACTGAAGGCCTTATTCCGCCGCAGGTCTTCGAGCTGCTCAAGCCGGAGTTAATCAGCCCGTTGGTGGTGTACCTGGGCAGTGAGCAGTGCCAGGACACCTCAGAGCTGTTCGAAGTGGGCGGTGGCTGGATCGGTAAAGTGCGCTGGGAACGCAGCCTGGGAGCTGGTTTTGACCCTGTCGCGGGCTTCAGCCCTGAAGACGTTGCTGCGCAGTGGGCCCGCATCAGCGATTTCAATGGCGCAGTGCATCCGCAAGATAACGTCGAGGCGCTCAAGCAAATGATGGCCAACTTGCAGAAGTATCTTTAATACGGAGTGGATAGGAGCGAACTTGTTCGCGAGGCTTTGTACCTGACCCAGCGCCTCGCCAACAAGTTGGCTCCTGCAGGGACGGTATTGCTGAGGGGGAATTAACAATAAAAAAAGCCGCTGCAAGGCAGCGGCTAAATAATACGTAGATCCAGGAGCTTCAAAATCAACGTGGCCGAGATGATAAGCATTGTCGGTCGGGTTAAAAAGGCCCGTCAGTGAAATTGAGTGTTGCAGCGTTTGTAATAGTCAAAGGGCCATCAACTTATTGGATCCAGGTAAAACTTCCCACACTCGGATGCGCACCGTCTTGCAGTCATTGATTGCACGCAAGTTACATAGATAGCAATAGTTATAGTGAGTCACTGTTCGTGCTGGTGTTTTATATAAGTGTAATTCAGCTGCCCAAACTTACTTCCATCTGGCTGGATGCCTTATGGGTTTGCGCAGCGCAACCGTGGAGCTACACATGACTGATTTATCGATTTTTTCGCATATCAAAGCCGGCGTCGCTGGCTCATCCTCCGAATCTTTGGCAGTCGCCCTCCGACAACTGGGGGAGGTTTTTACCGAGTGGCATGAGCATGCTCGCATAGCGCCATCGCTTCGCCAGATCGCCCATGGGGTCTTGAGTCAACTGCTGCCCTATTCGAGCGAAATAAAAAATCCTGATGTTCTGTTTATCAACACTCAGGCAACCGACGGCTCCCTCGCCAGATCCATCTCACTGACCGATATGCTGCTGCAAGCCCTGACCCAAGGCCTCGCTGATCACCAGCGCGACGGTGTTCAGATTTATTCTAGACATGACTCTATCCAGGAGCAGTATCTCGCTCCGGGCCTGGAAGGGGCACATGTTCTTGAGATGTTGACCACCGCCCTTGATGCTCTGCCCAAGTACTACAAAGACAGGATTGACGCATTCTGGGCTGACGCCTTGCCTTGCGCAGGTGGTGAAAGTGAATACTTAATCCGGCGCAGAGTTTGCGCGAATCTTTATGCTGAAATACTAAGGCGAGAAGTCAACCTGCTAAGTCTGGATCGCCAGATTAATGAAACTGATGAGTCTGTCCTTGACGAGGGTTTTGCGGGCAGCTCTCTGTACCGGATTTCGTTGAGAAGCGGGACCGGCTCCGGCGTTCTGAACTCCGCATTCGTCATCCCGCGAACGCCGCAGACCCGTAGCGTTCTGACCCCGAGCAACTATGAGGGCAATGTATTTCTTATATCTGCCGCCACTGGGCTGGAGTTGTACGACTCCTTGGAGGCGCTGGATCAGCAGCTACGCGCGAGACTGGAAGATCCCGATCAGCGTGAATATCTGCTCCAGGATTTGCTCCTTAGAGAACGAGTCGCCACCGGCGTTGACCAAGGCGCAGTGATCCATCCTTTTTATGGTTATTCAGCGGATGATCCGAAGAAGTATCTTATGGATGCGATACGGCACAAGCAGATTCAGGACTTTGACTTTCTGCTCAATGCCGCTCAGCAAGCCAGGCAAGATCTGAAGGAATTCTTGCCTCTGGTTAACGCATCGAGCCAGCTGAGTTATCTGGACTCCGCGCACAAGCGCCATTTTCAGCAGCTATTCGTCAAGGTCACCAAGGACACGGCGCCGGACTGGCTCAAAAATGCTTCGGTCGGTGATCAAGCGCAGTATCGAACACTGGTCGCCGGCTATCAGAAACATGCCGAACAAGCAGCTGTACTCATGGCCGGGCTGGAGTCCATACGGGGCTACGCGCTGGGCAAGATCAAGGGCTACGTTCTGCGCAAGCTGGGTCATCTGATCGACCCGGAGCAAATCTTTATTTCAATACTGGAGGAGCTTGAGTTAAACGCAGAGCTGACAAAGCGCTGTACCTACAGGAAGTCGCTGCTGGACTTTGTGGTCGATGGCCTGCCGTTATCCTCCGAAGACTTGTATATCACCATGGAGGTCCCGGAGCACAGTCAAAATCCAGCACTCGATTTCCCATTTGTGGAAGAAATGTGTGCCGAACTGGATGTTGCGCAGCATTTTGAGTTGGACAGCTGGAGATGCCTCAGTAATGAAACCTTCGTTGAGCAGATGGCGGGCCAGCGGGGCTGCGCTATTGAATTGAGTGCTCTCGCAGCACGACTTCAAGGGCACCTGAGAGACGAACTCAGCCAGCAGTTGATCCAGTGGGCGCGTTCGGATTCGACGATGCCAAATACTGAAATCACGCTATGCAACCTTGCATTTCAGGATAAGGAAGCAGTGATGAAAGATGTGCTTGTCTTTTGTCTGAAGCGCGAGAGCCGTGAGCATTATGTTCTTTATGCGCCAGGCGCTCCGGGTGGCCGGGAGATGTTTGAATTCAATTCCTGGGGGCAGCTGAGAGAGCAGCCGGTGGCCTGGATGTCGACATTAGAGGGTCTGCAATACATTTTGGATCAGGTGCCGGAACGGTTTCGGGTACAGATAGGCTTCGCGATCCGCAGATTCCAGAATCTTGTTCCAGGGCCATGGTCTTCCTGGGGCGCTTTGCTTGTTCCTGTCGGTAAGGAAACTTTCGAAAGTACATTAATCGAACAGGTCCGGGCCAAGAAAGCACAGGAGCTTTCCGACTGCTTCATTGAATACGCTAATCAGGACCTGTCGCAAACGTATTCCCATCGACGGTTGCTGGCATTGCTGGATCTTCGAATTGAAGCACTTGAAAAGCTTTTTGCTACCGATCTCAATTTGCAGTCCTATCGTGAATATGTGCGGGAGGAGGGGCGTCAGTGGATCGCTGACTATCTGGAAAGCAAAGGCATGGATACGGTTGTGGATCCGGACACCGTCTGTTTCAAGATGGAGGATGGGAGGGACATAAACGGCTGGATCGGCATGCCGTCTACTGATGTCACGCTCACGTCTCTATTGATGAATGACTGGGTCAATCAGGATGCCTATCGGGTTCACTGGTGGAGTACTTTATTGAAAGTCGGTATCAAAGTGAGTTGGTCGCTGAGGTTGCTGAAGGAATACACAACTGTTCTCGACAACTTTATACCTTCGGACGGATCGAACCCTAGAGTCTATTCCACTGTTGGCCAGGATCTGTCAGTACTTCCATCGAGTGCACTACGCGAATTGCTGGATCTGCCGCTGGGTGCCGAATACATAAGCTTGCTGAAGGCGAAACTCAATGATCGTGATGGCGCTCATCTGTACCGCCGTGCTTTATTGGCGAAGAAAAAATATTTCACGCTTTATCGCGATGTATTGAATGGGTATTTAAATGGCCAACTTGATAAAGACCAGTATCAATGGTTAATTCCCTTGATTTCCAGCATCGATAACCCTGGTCGACACACTACAGCGTCTGCCAATAGCTGGGTCAGCACTCTAGTGTTCACCGGTATTAATAACTTCGCACCGTTGGACAGGGATCGAGTCATTGAAGGGGCGCTGACATTAGTGGGCCAGGACGACACTAACCCCAAATACCGGTTGATCTATACGCCCGATGCCCCAGACGGCATTAAATTCAGAACGGAAGATGAAGTCGCAACGACCATGAAGCACCTTGGCATGCCCGCTTATTATCATGACCGTGCGAGGCACAGGGATCAGGCAACGGTAAAGGGGCTGGTGGTCAATCTGGAACAGGACCCGCATCAACAGCGGCATTTACTCAATACCCGCGGTCGATCACAGCATCGAATCGCCAATCTGGAGCAGTTATACGAGGTGATGATCCAACGCATGATCGATGACGTGGATGACCAGACCGAAAGTGCGGCTGAGAATGCTGCAGCAATCGCTTATACGGCGACACGCTGGACCGGCAGCATTTTACTGTTGCCTTTCCCGCCCGCTGCAGCAGCTTGGGGAGTTTTGCACGCTGGTATCGACATTACGCGCGGGGCCCTTGCTTACCAGGATGGTGATCGCGCTGCTGCTTTGCAGTTTTTCGTCAGCGCAGGTCTTGGCGGCGTATCCGCCGGAGGTAGCGTTGCCAGCGCTGTCTCGGGTCAAATGGGGGCAGGATTCCGAATAGTCCGTTGGGCTTCTACCAGCCGGTTACCGTTTCCAGTCATCTAGTGAATGGCCTTCCCGTGAGGTAGATGCCCCAAACGTTCGGTGAGGCGAAATCGCTGAATCGGATCCTCACTCAACATCAACGCATGCTCCAGGTCGAAACGCTCGGCCTGTGGGCATTCGAGGTTTTGGTACAGGCTGGCGCGGGCCAGGTAATCGCTGGTAGTGGCTGGGCCCAGTTCCATGACCCGGTTGGCATCCTTGAGGGAGGCCAGCAAGTCATCGTCCAGCTGGTGCAAATGCCGCAAGTTGCGTGAAAGGCGTTGCAGTATGTTCACCTCAGTGGCGCGAGCCATGAACTCTGCTCTGAGCTGCATCTCGGGACCGAATTGGCGCACCAACAGCTCTCGGCAGTCCTTGGGATACAGCCTGCGCCCGCCACAGGGGTCAAGCAAGTGGTCAGCCCCAGGGACTCGGAGCAGGAAGTGCCCCGGGAAATTGACGCCTTCAAGCGGAACACCCAGACGCTTGGCCAACTCCATAGCAACCAGCGCCAGCCCCAGGGGCTGACCGCGACGGCGCAACACCACTTTGTGCATTAACGCCGTTTGCGGTTTGGGCGGGTTCCAGTCGTCTTGGGCAAAACCCAGGGCATTGAGCTGACGTAACAGCGGCTGCGCCAGTTCGGTGTTTGGCATGGCTGGAAGTAATGAACTGACTCGACGCAGCAAATCATCCATCTCTCCGAAAAGCTGCTGCGGCAGAAATTGCTGATCGTGCTCGGCCGATATCCACAACGCCGCCTCGAAAACATCTTGCGGTGTCTTCTTCAGGCAAGCGAGACAGTGTTCACGTGGGGTCATGGGTGCTCCGAGGCCATTCGGGCAGGCGCGTAAGGTTTGTTTTAGTCCTCCTCGTGCTTTTCGTCCAGCAGCGAATAGGCTACTGAATGTGTTTCAGGCTCAGGCACCCAGCGGTCGATCATTTTTTTCTCAAGCGCCTATACTCGGTCTAGAAAATATACCGGGGGCACCGCCGATGTTCGCACTCATGCATTCATCACGCGTGGAGTCGCTGCATCTGGTCGTCGATCCGGAAACCGGCCTCAAAGCAGTGATCGCCATCGACAATTGCCGCCATGGCCCGGCGCTGGGTGGCTGTCGGTATCTTTCCTACGCTGACGAAGAAAGCGCGATTGCCGACGCCATTCGTCTGGCCAGAAGCATGAGTTACAAGGCGGTCCTGGCCGGATTGCCTCAAGGGGGCGGTAAAGCGGTGATCATGCGCCCCGCGCACCTGCCCAGCCGCGCCGCTTTGTTCGAGTCATTCGGGCGCTTCATCGAAAGCCTCAATGGCCGCTATATCACTGCCGTGGACAGCGGCACCAGCAGCGCGGACATGGATTGCATTGCGCAACACACCCAACACGTCACCAGCACTTCAGAGTCGGGGGACCCGTCGCCGCACACGGCCATGGGGGTCTTTGCCGGTATCCGCACCACCGCCATGGCGCGGTTGGGCAGCGATAATCTGGAAGGGTTGCGTGTTGCCATTCAGGGGCTGGGTCATGTGGGGTACGCCCTGGCCGAGCAACTGCATGCGGCGGGCGCCGATTTGCTGGTCAGTGATCTGGACAGCGGGCGCGTGCAACTGGCAATGGAGCAATTCGGCGCGCATCCCATCGCCTGCGAAGCATTACTCAGCACTCCGTGCGACATCCTTGCGCCCTGTGGCGTCGGCAGTGTGCTGACCAGCGCCACTGTGGCGCAATTGCGTTGCGCCGCCGTGGCGGGTGCAGCCAGCAACCAGCTCAGCAGCCTGCAGGTGGCTGATCAACTGGAAAACCGCGGCATCCTCTACGCCCCTGACTACGTGATCAATTCGGGCGGGCTGATTTATGTAGCGCTGCAACACAAAGGCGAATCGCCGGGCACCATCACTGCGCACCTTTCGCGGATCGGCCAGCGCTTGACCGAAGTCTACGCCCACGCCCAGGCCGAAAAGCGTTCACCTGCGCGGGTGGCTGATATGTTGGCCGAGCATTTGTTGAGGGTGCGATAGGGCTTATTTCATCCACCAGTAAGCCGCCGCTGCAAACATCGCGACCCAGATCAGGATCACCACTGCTGCCGCAACCCGGTTGACCGGGCGGCGTTGCTGTGTCGCCTGCCATTCGATCGCCTGCTGTTTACCATCTGCGAGCACTTGAGCTGGCATCAGTCGGATCGCCAGCATGATGCCCAGTGGCACCAGGATCACGTCGTCCAGATACCCCAGCACCGGGATGAAATCAGGGATCAGGTCGATAGGACTCAAGGCATAACCCACCACCAGAATCGCCACGTATTTGGGCAAACGCGGTGTCAGCGGGTGGCGATAGCAGAACCACAGCGTCATGACTTGCTGTTTGATCTGCCTGGCCCAGCGTTTCATGTTGTCGATCAGAGTTTTCATCATCGTTTCACTGTTTACAGGAGCTGCCGAAGGCTGCGAACCGCGGTATGACTGATGCAACACAACACTGTGGGAGATTCTATGTTGGCCTGCAATGCCCCCTCTTGTGGGACCGGCCGGGCGGCGTTCCGTTTTAGCCGGGAAGGCGGTATTTCAGGCAATCAATTTCGGGCGGGTGTACCGGCCTCTTCCCGGCTAAAGCCGGTCCCACATGAAAACGCTCCCACAGGATCTGCTACAGGCCTTTGCATCAGGTGTTGTTCAGAACTTAACCGACATCGACGCCACAATCTGCGCTGGCGCACCCGCGTAGATTTCTGTGCTGTCGGTGACGTTCTCGATGTATTTGCGGTCCGTCAGGTTACGTCCATTGAGCGAGATCCGGGTCTTGTCATCGATGTCGTAGAAAACGCTGGCGTCCACTCGGGTGTAACCGGCCACATCAAAGCTGTTTTCCAGATCGCCTTCGCGCTGGCCGACGGCAATCACTCCGGCACCAAAGCCAAGGCCTTTCAGGCTGCCCGTCTGCAATTGATAAGTCGACCACAGCGCGCCACTCAAACGCGGCACGCCGGTCAGGCGATTGCCTTTGTCGTAGACGGTATCCTTGGTCACTTCGGCGTCCAGTGCGCTGACGTTGGCAATGATTCTCCAGCCCGGCATCGGGTTGCCGCTGACATCCAGCTCTACGCCCCGCACCCGCTGTTCGCCGGTCTGCACGCTGTAATCGCTGTCGTCAGGGTCTGGCGCCTGCACGTCCTGGCGGGTCAGCTCGAACACCGCAACGGTTGCCGAAAGCTTGTCCGGAATCAGATCCAGTTTGGCGCCCATTTCATATTGCTTGCCGGTTTCCGGATCGAGCACCGAACCGTTCTGAGTGATGCCGGTCTGCGGGCGGAACGAGGTGCTGTAACTGGCGTACAGCGAAACCCAGTCGGTCGGCTGATAGACCAGCCCGACTCGCGGCGTGACCTTGTTCTTGTCGATGCTCTGTTTAGTGACTTGCAGATCCGAATCGGTAGACGAGTTGTCCTGATTGGTCTGGTCATAACGGGCGCCGATCAGCAGCTTCCATTGCTCGGTAACGTCGATCTGGTCTTGCAGATAAACGCTGTACAAGTCCAACCGATTGTTGGCTTTGCTGTCGAACGCGAAGCCTTCGGGTTGTGCGCCGTACACCGGATTATTGATGTTGATGCTGGCCAGACGACTGCGGTCGGCGTCAACGTCGATGCGCCCGTGGACATACTCAAAGCCGGTGAGCAGCGTGTGTTTGAGCGAACCGGTGTGGAAGGTCGCGATGGCTTCGCTCTGGCTGTCGAAGGTGTGCAGGTCTTCGGTGGAGTCAGTGACCCGACGGCTCAGTGTCTGGCCGTCTGCGGAAATATCCCGAGGGTCGACGCTGTACCGGTCGTTGTGAGAATCATCGATACGCATCACCTGCCGCAAGGTCAGCCAGTCATTGGCATCGTGTTCGACGCGCAGTGTCGCGGCGGATTTAGTGGCCGTCTGTTGTGACCACTTCTCACCGAGGAAGGTATCGGCGTTGATATTGACCTTGTCGCCAACCGCCACCAGACCCCGGTCGAACTGCCCTTTAAGATGGGTGTACTCAAGGTCGAGATTGACCCGGGTGTCTTCCGATGCCTGCCAGAACAGCGAAGGCGCGATGAACGTTCGCTCGCTGCTGCGGAAGGTGTCGGCGAAGCCACCGTCGGTCTGGGTGGCCATGGTCAGACGGCCCGCCAGGGTTTTATCGGCATTCAGCGCGCCGCTGACGTCACCCTCCAGGCGATAGAAATCGCGCATTCCGACCTCAACATTGACCCGACCTTCAGGCTCCATAGTCGGCCTGCGCGTGACCAGATTGACCAGCCCGCCGGGATCGCCCCGACCATAAAGCACCGAGGCCGGGCCTTTGAGCACTTCGACTCGCTCGACGTTGGCCAGGTCGCGCTGCACTTCCGGCCGATCAGCCAGCGGGTTGGTGACAATGCCGTCCACCGCGTAGGACGTAGCGCGGAAACCCCGAACCACGAAGGTATCCGTCGCGCCGCCACGGCTGCTGCTGGGCTGGATGCTGCTGACGTTAACCAGCGCATCCTGCAGACGGGTAACCTGCTGATCTTCAAGTACCTGACGAGGCACAACCTGGATGGATTGCGGAATGTCGCGCAACGCCGTGTCAGTCTTGGTCGCCGTGGCACTGCGAGTGGCGCGATAACCGTCTACCGGACCGTCCGCGACTTCCATGGCTTGCGGGGCAGTGATCGCCGTGGATTGCAGATTGATCGCACCCGTCTCGGCGCGTCTGCTGAGAATCAGGCTGCGCTGACTGTCAACTTGCCAGCTGATCGCCGCCGAACCCAGCAACAGGCGCATGGCTTCGTCGAGGGTGTAAGTCCCGTTCAGGGCTGGAGCGCGCAAGCCTTCAACCAGGCCAGCTTCGAGGCTCAGCTGCAAATCCAGCTGGCGGGCAACGGCGCGCAGCGAACTGGAGAGTGGCTGCGCCGGAATGTTGAAAGCCTGGCGGGTCTCGGCATTCTGCGAAGCTGGAGGCTTGCCCTGAGCAGCGTAACTGTGGCTGGTGATTGCCAGATTGACCGCCACGCACAGCAGCGCAAGCACGGCAGGCTTGTGGCAGAACAAAGGTGTGTGACTCATTTCGCGTCGCCCTGAACGGTAGCATTGCGACTCATTCGCAATACAAGGACTACAAAGACGAACGGCTGGCGGATTTTTTTCAGCCAGCATGAAATATTTTTAGCGAAGCACGCTCAACAGCGGTGAATAGTGCTCTACCCGGGCACCAATCGGGCTGGCCAGGGCGTTGAGCGCACGTTGGGTATCGCGCAGGTCATAAAGGCCGGTCACCCGTTTCTGTTCCAGTGCCTCGTTATTGATGACGATCCAGCCCGATTGATACTTGCGCAGTTGCTCCACCACTTCGAGCACGGTGGCGTTATCGAAAAACTGTTGGCCAGTCACCCAGGTGGCGATCTCATCAGGGGCGATGCTGGACTGCCTGACTTGAGCGGGATCTGCATCCAGCCAGAGCCGTTGACCGGCGCTGAGCCTATAAGGTGTGCCATTCGCGTTGACCCCGACCGCGCCTTCACGCACTTCTACGCTGACCCCCGCATCGCTGCGCGCCACATCGAACGAAGTACCCAGCACCCGGACCACCACCTTGTCGGCGTCGACCTGAAACGGTCGGCTGGCATCGTGCACCACATCAAACAGGGCTTCCCCGCTGAGCAAAGTGATCAGCCGTGTATTGCCGCGATAGTCGACGTCCACGGCACTTTGCGCCGCCAGAGTCAGTTGGCTGCCGTCGTCGAGTTTTACGACACGGATTTCCCCGGTGCCGGTGTGATAGTCGGCGCGCCAGTCCGGATTGCTCAGCCAGGCCGCACCCAGTGCGACGACGCAGACACAGGCGGCGGCAAGCATCGCCCAGTTGCGTCGTACAGGTTTGAGCGGCACCACCGGCGCAGGTTGCGGCCAGTGCGTAGTGGTGGAGGGTTGTTCAATCGCGGCCCAGGCACGATTGACCTGAGCCCATGCGCTCAAGTGCTCGGGGCTGGCGTGTAGCCAGTGATCGAATTCTTCGAAGCGTGCAGGTTCAGCCTGGAGATCCAACAGCCAGTCACTGGCCTGTTCCAGACTTGCCTTTGAAGGCATCAACTCATGCACGGGGGCGCTCCTTGCGCTGAGCGGCCGGGGAGGGCAGATCAGCATCGATACTGGACGCCAACTGGACCACTGCATCGCGTACCAGGCGGTGGGCCATGGACAACGAAATGTTCAGGTGATTGGCGATGTGCTGCAGAGTATAACCACCCAGCCGATGCATCTCGACCGCGATACGCATTTGCTCGGGCAGATCCGCCAGGGTTGCCGCGACGCGACTGACATCATCGTGATGCAGAAACTGCTGTTCCGGAGATTGCAGCGCGCTGGCCTGCATCCAGTGCGGCGGGCTTTGCTGCTGCCTGCTTTGTGCGCTTTCACGGCGCACCGCATCCAGCGCCAGATTGCGCACAATGCGGTACAGATACGCGACAGGCTGCTCCAGCTGTTCGCCGGTGGGTTCGCTGAAACGCAGAAACGCATCCTGCACCACGTCCTCCGCGCTGGCGCGATCGGCCAATACACCTTTGGCGTAATTGATCAGCGCAGGGCGGTGGGCGAGATAGAGGTTAAGCCTGGCGGCTTTATCGGGCACGGGAAAACGCTCTGAAAAGCAGGCGCGCTGCACCGTCGATGGCAGCCGCAGTAAAGTGTCGGCGAGGCTACCATGGATGAGACTGCTTCTCAATTACTTCGGGCGTTTAACGCGCTTTCCTGTAGGAGTGAGCTTGCTCGCGATTCGGTATGTCAGTCGATCAATCATCGTCTGACCTGACGCCATCGCGAGCAAGCTCACTCCTACAGGGGCTCTTGTTTGCTGCGCGACAGCTCGGCGTCGCCCGCCTACAGACCCGCGTTATAGCTCGTTATTCGTCCGCAGGCGCGTTCAACAATTCATTCAGCGCATCCGGCTGGCTCTTGAAGGCGCGGGCAAATATGTCGCGATTCTTGGCCATGTAAATCCCGGCTTCTTCGACCTGTGCTTCGCTCAGGGAAGGCACGGCCTTGTTCAACACTTCTGCCAGCAATTCAGCGAGCTCAAGCATTTTGTCATGACGATCAGCTTCGGCTTTATCCATGAACAAACGCTCCAGATCTCGGCTGCTGCGGTATACCACTTCGACGGCCATTCACCACCTCACATGCCTTCACGATAGTTGTCTTTAGCGACTACTGTATCTTTATACAGTGCGCAGCATAAGCGAAACACTGCGCCTTGGATAGTGGCCCTGGCACATCTTTTTACCGTGCCGATGTGCCTTGCGACAACCCGTCACGCTCTCAACGATAGCTAATGGCCTCGTTCCTGCTTGAGAATCAGGCCATGCAAAAAGCGTCACCCGGGCGCGGCATGATGTTGGCCGGGAAGTGTTGCTCACTTTTTGTACAGGATGAGTTGAAGATGTCAGAACTGAAATGGGCTGAAAAGCTACGCAAAAACCTTCACGACCAAGCCGATTCGCTTGGCAATCTGTGCGTAGAGGCCTTCCACTATCTGGCGCTGTTCGGGATCGGCGCGATCACGGCCTACGGTGCGGTCATTGCGTTCATGGGCATGATCGGCAAGGGAAGTGTCAGCGTCGACGACATCCTGCTGCTGTTCATCTACCTGGAACTGGGGGCGATGGTGGGGATTTATTTCAAGACCAACCATATGCCGATCAGGTTTTTGATCTACGTCGCAATCACTGCGTTGACCCGATTGTTGATCAGCGACGTGTCACATCATGCCCCGCCTGATCTGGGCATCATTTATCTGTGCGGCGGGATTCTGCTGCTGGCATTGGCAATTCTGGTTGTGCGCTTCGCCTCGTCGCGGTTTCCGTCGGTAAAGGAAAAGTCGGAGGGGTGACCGGGAGGAGGTAAGTATCTGTAGGAGCCAACTTGTTGGCGAGGCGGTGTGTCAGAGAACACGTCTCGCGAACCAGTTCGCTCCTACAAGAGGTTGCCCATAGCTGAAAGCGCCATCAAATCCCCACCGCCAATGTCGGGCGATTGATCAGCAGGTTGGTCCGCGCGGGCGGAGGTGGCGCCAGGCGTTTGAGGTCGCCATCGGTCATGGCGGCGAGGATCTTGATTGCGCTGTGGCCTTCTTCGATAGCGATGCCGAATTGCACACTTTCGATCAAACGTTGCAGTCGCTTGGGATCATTGCGCTGGGCTGCGCTGATCAAGCGTTTGGCGACCACGCCGGTTTCATTCGACAGGGTCAGCATGATGCTGCCGTCGAGGCCTTGAATGCTGAGGTTCACCCGGTAGTCAGGATGAAAAGCGTCGGTAATCTGCTGAAAAGGATTATCCATTTTCGGTACCTGCCAGTTGGGTCTGCATAAATTGACTGGGGTTTTGGCCCTTTAGTTCTCAACGTTGTGATGATTGATCGGAAAATTCCTGCGCTTGCCGTTGTTACTGAATGATGGCATCTTCCGCGTTAATGATAATTTTTCGTGTTTAAGAAGCGTTAGCACATGCGCGACATCCCTGCATCTGATGGCGATCTGATCCATCGACATCGCCAGTTCACTCAGCTCTACAGTGAGCATCACTCCTGGCTGCATGGCTGGCTGCGCAAAAAGCTTGGCTGCTCACAGCGAGCGGCGGACCTGGCGCACGATGCGTTCATTCGTGTGTTGACCCTTGCCGAGCCACAAAACCTCAAAGAGCCTCGGGCCTTCTTGACCACCACGGCCACACGGCTGCTGATCGATGGAGCCCGGCGCCGCAAACTTGAGCACGCCTACCTGGAAGCCCTGGCCGTCAACACCGACGAAGCCGGGACGCCCAGCCCTGAAGCTATTCATGCTGCGCTCCAGACCCTGGAAAAAATTGCCCAGTTGCTGGAGGGCTTGCCTGCCAAACCCCGTGAAGCCTTTTTGCTCAACCGCCTTGATGGCCTGACCTACAACGAGATCGCCACCGTGTTGGGTGTCTCTGCCAGCATGGTCAAGCAGTACATGGCCAGCGTATTGGTGCATTGCTATAAAGCCCTGCATGGTTCGGGCCACCCGGCATGAGCGCGGCACAAGAACCCAGCGAAGCGATGATCAACCAGGCCGCGCACTGGCTGGCGATGCTGGAAGATCAGAACCTCAGCGATGCAGACCGGAAGGCTTACAGCAGCTGGCGGCGGGCGGACCCTCGGCATAACCTGGCCTTGCAGAGAATGGAGGCCTTGATGAGCAGCTTCACTGATCTGCCGCCGGTGCCGTCTCGCAAGGCAATGAACAGGGCGTTTCCTTCCAGTGACAGGAAGTTTTCACGGTCTGCTGTGCAAGCGATTGCGATGCTGGGTGTGCTGGTGTGTGGCTGGTTCAGTGTCGAGCAGGCACCGATCTGGCTGGCGGATCAACGCACCCACATTGGCGAGCGTCGTGAGATTTCTTTGGCCGATGGCAGCCAAATCCGCCTCAACAGCAACTCGGCGCTGGACGTTGATTTCGACGAACGGCAGCGGCTCATCGACTTGCGTCAGGGGGAAATCTGGGTCGAAGTGGCTAAGGATCAGCAGCGCCCGTTCGCGGTCAGGACCGACCAAGGCACCATAACGGCGCTGGGTACGCGGTTTGTGGTCCGTAAAGCGGCGGATGGCTCGGTGCAGGTCAGCGTGCTGGAATCAGCGATTGCCGCCAAAGCCAGGCTGTCGGCCGAGGTGAAGGTGGCGACTGGTCAGCAGGCAACCCTCAAGGATGGTCTGGTGCAGGCGCCGCAGTTGATCGGCCACGACGACCCGGCGGCGTGGACTCGGGGCTTGCTCAAGGTCGATGATCAGCCGTTGAGTGAAGTCTTGCAGGCCCTGGCCGGCTATCGTCACGGCCTCGTTCAGTTTGATGAACAGGCATTGGCGGGGATGCGGGTTTCCGGGCTGTTTCGGCTGGACGATACCGATGCTGCACTGGCGACGCTGGCTGACAACCTGCCCATCCGGGTTGAGCACTACACCGATCTGTTCGTCAGGATCACCCCAAAAAAATAAACTTCCGTAACAAAAGAAGGCGGGCCCTTGTGAGGCCCGCCTTCTTTTTCATGACGCAAAAAGTTTAATCAGATGGAATCAGCCCAGTTGGGCGACTTCCTTCTCCTGCTCTTTTTCGAGGAATTCTTCCTGCAGCAGAGCATCCGGATTCTCGGAGTCCGAGTCTGCGCCATCAGTGATTGGGGCTCCTGCGCGTTTGTTGCGCAATTTGCCGAATAAGTGCTCAAGGGCGTGATCAAGTTTTACTGCGGCGCCATCCACTGCCTGATCCAGTGTATCGGCCTTATGGGTGACAGAAATCGGTTGATGGCCTTTCGGGCGGGCTTCCATCTGGCAGCGCATGTCGTGCGGGCCTGGTTTGTCGCCGTTTTCATCGCGGATATGGACTTCGATGCGAGTCAGATCCTCTTCGTAGCGTTCGAGCGTGCTTTCTACAGTGGTTCGTACCCACTCCTCCAGTCGGATGCTGCTTTCGATGTGGTTATCGCAATTGACCTGGATTTGCATAGTTCTTCCCTTATAAGGCTTGCTCTTGTGAGATCGGACGAACTCCGTGGCAGGAGGTTCATTTTCGTCTGGCTCATTCACAGTGTTGGCGCCTGCGAGGAAACAATTCAACCCCATTTGAGAAAGAAATATTTCGCGGTAAAAAAATATCTTTGAGTATTGAATGAAAATTGCTCGCATTCACTGTCTGTTTTCCACGGACGTCCGTCATGGCTAGAGAGAATCTAATAACTAGCCAAGGATCGTTCATGTCACGCCCTGTCAGTTCATTGCAACCATTGGCCCTCGCGGTGCTGATGGCTTGTGCCGCCGCGCCACTGAGTGCCGCCCCAGCCCCGTCCGAACAGCAAACCTCCACTGCACGCAGCTTTGCGATCCCGGCGGGTGATTTGAGTCAGGCCCTCAATACCCTGGCCGAGCAAGCCAATCTGGTGTTGGCCTTTGATCCAGTGCTGACCCGTGGCAAACACAGCGATGGCCTACAGGGGCGTTTCGATACCGATGTGGCATTGGCTCGATTGCTGGCGGGCAGCGGTTTGCGTGGCACGGCGTTATCGGCCAATCGCTATCGCATCGAGGCCGCGCCCGAGAATGTGGCCGGTGCCATGGAGCTGGGGGCGACGGCGATTGATGGCGCTTATCACACTGAAAGCGCGTCGGGTCCGGTGTCCGGATATGTCGCCACTCGTGGCCGTACCGGGACCAAGACCGACACCGCGATCATCGAAACACCGCAGTCGATTTCCGTGGTCACCAAGGATCAGATGACCGCCCAGGGCGCTCAGAGCCTCAACCAGATTCTGCGTTACACCGCAGCTGTGATTCCGGAAACCCGTGGCGCGACGGCTTCGCGTCTTGATCAGATGACTGTTCGCGGTTTTTCCCCGGCCAGTTATCTGGACGGTCTGCGCATGCCGGGCAGCCGCGATGCGTCGCCGCAGAAAGATGCCTTCGACCTGGAGCGCGTTGAGATCCTGCGTGGCCCGTCGTCGGTGTTGTACGGTCAGGCCAGCCCGAGTGGCGTGATCAACATGGTCAGCAAACTGCCGACTGAAACCCCGTTCCACGAAATTGGCCTCAGCTACGGCACCTTCGACAAGAAGCGCACCACCTTCGATTTCGGCGGCCCGGTTGATGATCAGGGCGTCTATTCGTATCGTCTGTCCGGGCTGTTCGACGATGCCGACGGTCAACTGGAGCACACCGAAACCCGTCGTCAGTCCCTTGCTGGTGCTTTCACTTTCCGCCCGAGCGAAGACACATCACTGACCCTGCTCGCCAATTACCAGGCTGATCCGAAAGCCGGTTCTTACGGCGCGGTTCCGGCCTATGGCTCGGTGCTGAACAGCCCGATTGGCCGTGACATCGATGTGGATTTCTATGATGGCGAGAAAAGCTTCGAGAAGAGCGACCGCAAGTATTACGCGTTGGGTTACCTGTTCGAACATCACCTGAACGATTTCTGGACCCTGCGTCAGAATGCTCGTTATATGCGCAGCGAAGGTATCTATCAGAGCATCTACAACAGCGCATTGCAGGCCGACTACCGCACCCTGACTCGCAGCACCATCGGCACTGATGTGAATCTGGATTCCTACACCCTGGATAACCAGGCACAGGCTAAGTTCGCCACCGGGCCTTTGCAGCACACCGTGTTGTTCGGCGCCGATTACCAGAACACCAGCACCGATACCAAGTCAGGCAGCGGTTCGGGGCCGACGCTGGATATCTTCGATCCGGTCTATGGTGCGGCCATCACGCCGATCACTTACACCGCTGACGCAACGACCCGCGCGGAGCAGAAAGGCTTGTACCTGCAAGAGCAGATGAAGTGGGACAAGTGGGTGTTCCTGGCGGGCGGTCGTTACGACTGGGCTGAAAGCAGCACCACGTCTACGCGCATCGCCAATGGGGTGAAAACCAAAAGCGGCATCGACAGCGAAGCCTTCACTGGTCGTCTGGGGCTGGTTTATCTGTTCGATAACGGCCTGGCGCCGTACGTCAGCTATTCCGAATCCTTCGAACCGCAATCGGGCACCGGCCTGAATAACAAACCGTTCGAGCCCACCGAAGGCAGGCAGTACGAACTGGGTATCAAATATCAGCCGCCGGGCAGCAACAGCTTCATCACCGCGGCGGTGTTTGATCTGCGTAAATCCAATGTGCTGACCCTGGATCCGGTGGTGACCAACCTGTGCAACGGTTCCCGTTGCCAGATTCAGTCCGGTGAAGTGCAGTCCCGCGGTTTCGAGCTGGAAGGCAAAGCCAGCCTGAGCGACAACCTGGATATCACGGCGGCTTACGCGTATCTGGATGCCAAGACCAGCAAGTCCAACAACACCGTCAACGTCTCGCCGGGCAGTGGTGTGGCCAATGGTGCGGCAGAGTCGGCTGAAGGCAAGACACTGGTTGCCATCCCGCGTCACACCGCGTCGGCGTGGGCGGATTACACGTTCCGTAATGGCGATCTGAAAGGCTTTGGTGTGGGCGGCGGCGCGCGTTATGTGGGTTCCACGTATGGCGACGAAGCCAACTCGTTCAAAGCGCCGGGCTACACCCTGTTCGACGCATCCGCGCATTACGACATCCCGAGCCTGTACAACCCGATGGACAACCTGCGCCTTGCGCTGAACGTCACCAACCTGGCCAACAAGGAATACGTCGCGTCGTGCAGCGGGTACGGCTGGTGCTGGTATGGCTCGCAGCGGACCGTGCAGGCGAGTGCAACGTATCGTTGGTAATGAGGCAGGCTAAGTGGCGGTGCGTCAGATGTACCGCTGTTCGCAGCCTTCGGCAGCTCCTACAGGTTCTGTGTTTTTTAGACACACCTTGCCCTTGTAGGAGCTGACCGAGGTTACGAGGGCTGCGAAGGCGGTATGTCAGACACACCGCAATCGCGACCGTCGTAACCTCCGATTGCTCCTACAGGTTCTGTGTGTTGTTAGACACACCTCCGAACCTGTAGGAGCGCACGAGCAGCGCGAGGCCGCGATGGCGGTTTGTCTGACACACCGTTATCGCTGCCTCGCGCTGCTCGTGAGCTCCCACAGAGCGGTATCTGCCTTAAAACGCCACCGACGTCTGCACATACACCGTGCGCGGTTCGCCCACGTATTTGCCTTTGTTGTTGTCATCGAACGAGCGGGTGAAGTATTCGTGGTTGAGGAGGTTTTTCACTCCGACCGCGACGTTCAGGTCATTCAGCTGCGGGCCGAAGTCGTAGGCGGCGCGGGTGCTGAACAGCATGTAGCCAGGGATTTTACCGGTACTGCCGTCGGCACTTTCAGTGGCGGTGTTGGCGTTGTCGGCAAACTGATCGCTCTGGTACGAACTGTCCAGATTCAGCTTCCAAGGGCCTTCGGTATAACCCACGCCGAGGGTGCCTTTATGCTTGGAAGCGAACGGCACGCGGTTGCCTTTGTTCGGGCCGTCTTCGCGAATGGTCGCGTCGACAAACGCATAAGTGGCGTACACATCAAAACCCGCCAGCGCCGGGCTCAAACCGTCCAGTGCGTAATTGACGCTCGTCTCGATACCCTGATGACGGGTTTCGCCACGAGCGATAACGGTGTCGTTGGTCTGATTGCTTTCGTACTGGTTATCGAAGTTGATCAGGAACGCACCGATCTCTGCGCGCAGGTTGCCGTTGTCATACCGCGTACCCAATTCCCAGGTCCGGGCCTTTTCCGGTTTTACTTCGCCACCTGCCACACGGTTGGGCATCTGGCTGTACTGCACGCTGCCGAACGAACCTTCGGTGTTGGCATACAGATTCCAGCTGTCGGTCAGGTGATACAGCACGTTCAGCGCCGGCAGCGCGGTGTTGTAGTCGCCCTGGTATTTGACGTTGGTCAGGTTGTTGTTCTGCGCCGAGTCGATCATCTCGTAGCGAATGCCAGGCGTGAACGTCCACTTGCCGATGTCGATACGGTCATCAATGTAGATCGCATGGGCTTCAGTTGAGCCACGGGTGTCGCGGTCGTTGGTGCTGTCAGTCGTGGGCAGGATGTTGGCGGCGGTCGGCGTGCGATAGCGCATCTCGTGTCCGGCTTCGTTGATGTAGCGATAACCGACGCCAACTTCGTTCCAGCTTTCACCCAGCGCGAAGCCCTGAGAGAAACGGGTCTCGATACCGCGCACCCAATATTCGCGAGGCGACAGGGACACGAAGCTGCCCTGATCCAGATACCCGCTGCGCAAGGTTTTGGTGAAGAAGGTATTGGCGGTGAACACCCGAGCGTCCTGCTCGTAGCGATAGCCGAAGTTGACCATGGTGCGGCGGCCCCAGAACTCATCCTTTGGGCGGGTCGACTGGTACGGGTCTTCTTTGTAGGCGGCCGTGCTCAGGCCGCCGGGCATGTCTGCGCGACCTTCGTAATACTGGGCCATGGCGTTGACGCTGTTGGCTTCGTCGATCTGGTATTTGCCCTTGAGGATCAAATCGTCGATCTGGGTATCGCTATGCTCGCGCCAGTCACCGCCGCGCACGCCGGAATACAGAATCGCGCCGCCCAGGCCGTTGTCGGCAGTGCCGCCAGCCAGCAGGTTGCCGGTGGTCTTGAAGCCATCACGGCTTGAGGATGGGCTGGTTTCAGTCTGGAAACCGCCTTTGACCGTCGGCGCATCAGGGATGGCACGGGTCACGAAGTTGACGATGCCGCCGACGTTCTGTGGGCCGTAACGCACAGCACCGCCGCCGCGCACCACGTCCACCGCGTCCATGTTGCCCATGCTGATCGGGGCGAAGGACAGCTGTGGCTGGCCGTAAGGCGCGAAGGGCACCGGAATGCCGTCCATCAAGACGGTCGAGCGCGAGGCCAGACGCGGGTTGAGGCCGCGAATGCCGAAGTTCAGCGCCATGTCGTGGCTGCCGGTGCCGTTGTTTTCCGGGGCGTTGACGCCGGGAATACGGTTGAGCACTTCACGGGCGCTGGTGGCGCCGATGCGCTCGATTTCTTCACGGCGGATCACATCACGGGCGCCGGGGTGCTCAAAGACGTCAGTCTGCTGCGCCTCGCCCAGCCAGTCGCCGACTACGGTAGACGCCCCCAATTCAATCGGGCCGTTAACTGACGCGGCGACCGGTTGCAGGGTGAAACCTTCCTGACCGTCAGCGGTGGCTTGCAGCCCGGTGCCTTCGAGCAATGCCGCCAGACCCTGCTCAGGTGTGTATTCACCCTCCAGCCCACGGCTCTGCAAACCGCTGGTGATCTGCGAGCCAAAGGAAATCAGCACGCCCGCTTCCCGACCGAACTGATTCAGCGCGGTCTCCAGTGCGCTTGGGGCGATGTGATACGGCTTGCTCACCGCGTCAGCCGCCTGCAACAGCGAAACGCTGCACAGGGACAGACTGGCACCGAACATAATGTGCCGCAGCGAGCGGGCGAGGGGGGAGACACGACTTGGGCGAGCTGACATGCAGGAGTCCTTTGGCGAGACGATTAAGGTGCTTTTCCTGTCTGTCACGCGAGAAAGCAGAAACGGCTCATGGTTTTGAAAATTTTTTGGAAAACTGTTGGAGCGAGGCTTGCCCGCGAAGAACGATTACGCGGTATGACTGCCAAACCGAGGTGCTGCGTGATTCGCGGGCAAGCCTCGCTCCAACAGAAGGACGCCTTAAACCCGCGCCTCAACCGTCACCCAGTACCGGGTAAACCTTTTGACTCTGACCGGTAGCGCCACTTCCAGCAGATCGAGAATCCGTTCGCTGTTGGCCAGCGGATAGCTGCCGGAAATCAGCAGGTCGGCGACTTTCGCGTCGCACTCCAGGCGGCCACGGCGGTAGCGGCTCAGTTCGGCGAGGAAATCCTGCAGGCGCATGTGCGCGGCGACCAGCATGCCGTCCGCCCAGGCGCCGCTGCTGGCATCCACCGGACGCACCGGTTCCCAGGCATTGCGGTTGAACAGCACCTGCTGAGCGGCCTGCAACTGCAAGCCTGGGCCGGGAAAAGTTTGCGGGCTGATCTGCACGCTGCCGCTGTACACCGCCAGTTGGGTTTTGCCTTCCAGCTGGCGCACGTCAAAGCGGCTGGTGGGGGAGGCGAGGTGAATGCTTCCCTCGGCGGTGATCAGGTTCAGCGGCCGTGAATCCTTGGCGACGGTCAGCAGAATCTCGCCCTGCAACAGCTTGATCAGACGCTGCTGAGCATCGAAGCGCACATCGATAGCGCTGGCGGTATTGAGGTGGATTTCGCTGCCATCGGTCAGGGCGATCTTGCGCCGCTCGCCAACGCCGTTGCGATAGTCGGCCAGCAATGGCTGCAAGGCGATCTGGTCCCGCAAGCCCCAGCCTGCCGCCGACCCGGCACCCAATAGCAGAAGCAGTTTCAGTGCCTGACGTCGGCCCGCCGATTTCGGTGCATTGAGTGCAGCGTGAGCCAGGGGCGAAGACAGCCCGCTCAAACGCTGATTGACCCGCTGAATATGCGCCCAGGCACGCTGGTGTTCACCGTTGCTGTTCAACCAGTGCTGCCAGGCCTGCTGACGTTGCGCGGCGAACGAGCCGCTCTGCATTTCGATCAGCCAGCCGACGGCCTGCTCGGCCACCAGGGGGGAAATGTCGGACTTGTTCAGGGATTCGGCGTTGCTGTTCATAACGGCTCGGTCATAGCGAGAAGTAGCAACGCAGGGCCGCTTTGTTCAGGTGACGCTTGACCGTGGCGATGGAAATCCCCAGCTGCTCGGCAATTTCGCCGTGGCTCAAACCGTCCACCTGGGAGAGCAGAAACGCCCGCTTGACCGCCATTGGCAGGCCGTCGAGCAGCTGATCCAGTTCCACCAGGGTTTCCAGAATGATTGCCCGCTCTTCTTCCGAAGGCGCCACGCACTCGGGCATTTCCATAAGGGTCTGGTAATAAGCCCGTTCCAGATCCTGGCGCCGGTAGTGGTTGCACAGCACCCGCTTGGCAATGGTGGTCAGGAACGCCCGAGGTTCGATGATTTGCGGCGTATCCCGGGCCAGCAGCACTTTGACGAAAGTGTCCTGCGCCAGGTCTGCCGCGCTGTGCGGGCAGCCGAGCCGACGCCGCAACCAGCCTGTCAGCCAGTTGTGATGGGCGTGATACAGGCCTTCGACAGTGTCGTTGAGCACGTATTGGGCGTTGGGCATGAGCTGCTGCAGTCCGCGATGAACCATTAATTGCCGCAGATTCTGTCAGACTCTTTTGCGTATGAGAATATTTATCATTAATATTGCGGTCTGCTCGCGCAATTGGTTACAAAACTCTCGCGTGATAGCCCCCTCATCAGGAAAGCCCCATGCCGATTCAAAGCCGTTGCTCCCCAGTGTGCTCCCAGTCTCGGGCGGGCGCGTGTTAATGGACAGCGCGACGATGGACACTCCTCAGGTCAAAAAAACCACACGCAAAGCCAAGGGTGCTCAGGTATCGCTCGCCTATCGTCTGGCGGTCACCTCGCGAACCCTTGCTGCGTTGTTTGGCGGTTATCTGCTGGCGGCGCTGACCAGCGTCTGCCTGACCCAATGGCTGCCGATGTCTCGGGCTGATGCCGTGGTCACCGGCATGTTGCTGTCGTTTCTGGCGTATCTGGGCGCGGTGATCTGGTGCTTTGCCTGCCGCACGGCGTGGCGGGCGTGGTTTGGCATTCTGTTGCCCGCTGCAATTCTGGCGGCGGTGTTTGGTCTCGGGCGGTGGTTGTCATGAAAGACGGCTTCCGTCAGGCCATGGCCTGGCTGCACACCTGGATCGGGTTGATTTTCGGCTGGTTGCTGTTCGCTATATTCCTTACCGGGACTATGTCCTATTTCAAGGCCGAAATTAACCGCTGGACCCATCCGGAAATCCCGGTGCGGTCGGTGCCAGCAGCGGCGAGCATCGAGCGCGCCCAGGCTTATCTGCTTCAGAATGCTGCGGGTTCGTCACGCTGGTTCATCAGCTTGCCCGATGACCGTGAGCCCGCCCTTGGGGTGATGTGGCAGACCCCGGCACAGGAAGGCAAGCGCGGCAATTTCACCCGCAAAAGCCTCGACCCGCATACCGGTGAAGAAATCCAGACCCGCAGCAGCATGGGCGGCGAGTTTTTCTATCGCTTCCACTTCCAGCTGCAAATGCCGCACCCGTGGGGCCGCTGGCTGGCGACTGCGGCGGCGATGCTGATGTTCATCGCCCTGATCACCGGGATCATTACCCACAAGAAGATCTTCAAGGAGTTCTTCACCTTCCGGCCGCGCAAGGGCCAACGCTCATGGCTGGACGGGCATAACGCGATTGGCGTGCTGGCGTTGCCGTTCCACCTGATGATCACCTACAGCAGTCTGGTGATTTTCATGTCCATGGTCATGCCGGCCAGCATCGTTGCGTCCTACGGCAACAACGTTCAGGCGTTCTATGCCGATATTTTCCCCAACACCAACGGCGTCAAGGCTACCGGAACGCCCGCGCCGTTGACGCCCTTGATGCCAGTGCTATCGGCGGCCCAAGGGCAATGGCCGGAAGGCAATATCGGCCGCATCGTGGTCAATAACCCCGGCGACGCCAATGCAACGGTGGCGGTATTCCGCAGCTCCGCCGACAGTGTGATCCATGACACGGGGCTGGCGCTGATGTTCAACGGCGTGAGCGGTGCGATGCAGAGTGCACCGGCGCCGCGTTCCGGGCCGATGCTGGTGTCCGGCGCCATGTACGGCCTGCATCTGGGCGAGTTCGCCGGGCCGCTGATGCGCTGGTTGTATTTCATCTTTGGCATCGCGGGCACGGCCATGATAGGCACCGGGCTGGTGATGTGGCTCGCCAAGCGACAGCTCAAGCACGTCAAGAGCGGCGTATTACCGCTGGAATTGCGTCTGGTGCATGTGCTGAACGTGGCGGGCATGGCGGGGCTGATGGTCGCCGTGGCGGCGTTTTTCTGGGCCAATCGCCTGTTGCCAGTGGGCATGGCTGAGCGTGGCGATTGGGAGATCAATCTGTTCTTCAGCGTCTGGGGCCTGACCGTGCTGCACGCGCTGTTGCGTAATGGCCGTCAGGGCTGGCGCGAGCAATTGGCGCTGGGCGCGGTGTTGTTCGCCGGGTTGCCGGTGCTGGATATCGTGACCGGCGGCAAATATCTGCTGGCTTCGCTGCAGCAGGGGGATTGGGTGCTGATCGGCTTTGACCTGACGGCTTTGGTGACCGGCCTGTTCATGGCCTGGGGCGCGACAAAGTTTCGTCCGGTTCCGCCTGTTCTTGTCGCTAAGGGTGACGAACAAGCGGCACCGAAAAAATCCAGGCAGCTCGGTATCGATACCACCCAGCTTGAAGGCGAGGTCAACTGATGCTGCTGGCAACCCTGTTGTGCTACGTGGGTTTCACTGCCCTGTGCCTGTCGATGTCCAAACACCACCGCGAGTTGCTGCACAGCAAACTCAGTGTGGGTCGCGGGCGTTTGCTCAGAGTACTGGGCTGGGCGTTGTTGTGCCTGTCGCTGTCTTCCGCGCTCAGCGCTCCTGCGTGGGGTTTGGCATTGGTCGAGTGGTTCGCGGCATTGATGGCCAGCGCCTTGTTGCTGGTGTTCCTGATTCCTTTTCGGCCAAGGCTGGCTTTGATACTCGCGGCAGCGGGGCTGTTGTTAAGCCCGGTGGCGGCGTTCAATCAACTGCTGGTTTGACCGGGCCGCCATGAACATCTCGCCGTCTCCTGATTCCGAGCAGCCTGATCCTCTCAAAACTGCCGCTGCTAATGACTCGGCGAAAGGCGGACGTGCTCATTTTCTCGAGGTGTTTCTGTCCCAGCAGCCGCAGATGGAAGCGCTGGTCAGGCGCCGTGTGGGCTGTCGGGCAACAGCGGCCGATCTGGTTCAGGACTTGTTCGTGCGTTTCTGGCGCAGGCCGCTGGTGCAAGTCGAAGAACTCAGCACCTATCTGTTGCGCTGCGCAGGCAACATCGCAGTCGATCATTTACGCAGCGAAGGCGTGCGCCATCGGGTCAGCGAAGGCCTGATGAGCGATGGCCTGGAGCATGAGGTCGATGAGCCCCAGGCCGCACTGGAAGCGGGTAATGACCTGCGCCATGTGGAGGCTGCACTGCGCGAGCTGCCTGAACGCACCCGGCAGATTTTCCTGCTCAACCGCATCCATGGCCGCAAGTACGGGGAAATCGCCAAGGTCATGGGGCTTTCGCAAAGTGCCGTGGAAAAACATATGATGCGCGCCTTGCAAGCCTGCAAGGCGAGTCTGGAACAGTCTCCGTCGTCGGCTCGCGCCACTCGCTCGAAGTCAGAGGACGCTCGTCGATGAAAACGCCTCCGGCGACGGTCCAGGTTCCTCCGGAGTTGCAACAGGCAGCCCTGGAGTGGCTGAGCCTGCTGCACGACGCCCCGAGCAGTCGTGATCAACTGAATTTCAGCCAATGGCTGCAAGCGCATCCTGCTCATGTCGAGGCTTACGCTCAAGCCCAGGTGCTCTGGGAATTGAGCGAAGAGCCCGCTGCACGGCTCGCTGACGAAGACTCCGTTGCGCTGGCGGCGCTGTTGCGGGAGATGGATGCGCCGCGCCATAAAATCCGTCGCCCTGTGCAACGCTGGTCAGCAGGTCTGGCCATGGCCGCGTGTCTGTTGCTGGCGGTGGCCATCGGCGCGGGCTGGCAGCCGGGGCGTTGGGCGGATGATCTGGGCGCTGATTATGTCTCCGCGCCGGGTCAGGTGCGCACCGTGGTGTTGGCCGATGAATCCCAAGTCACGCTTGATGCCGACAGCGCCATTGCCGTGACCTTCAGCCATGGCGAGCGGCATGTGCAGTTGCGCCGGGGCGCGGCATTCTTTCAGGTGACCCACACCGGCGAGCCGTTCACGGTGGATGCCCATGGCGGTGAGACGCAGGTGCTGGGCACGCAATTTGAAGTCCGTCTGCAAGAGCAGGGTGCGCGAGTCACGGTGTTGTCCGGTCGGGTCGGGGTCAAATCCAAACAGGATGGGCAACAACGGATTCTCGGCGCCGCCCAGCGCGTGGCCTATGACCAGCGCACCACCAGCGAGCCCCAGATCATCGACCCGCAAAGCCAGCTGGCCTGGCGCGACGGCTGGCTCAATTATTACCGCACGCCATTGGCGGACGTGATTGACGACCTGAGCCGTTACTACCCTGGCCGCATCGTGTTGCTTAACCCGCAACTGGGCGAAAAACGCATCAGCGGCAGCTTCCCCAGCAAAGACCCCGAAGCGGTGCTGGCGGCCTTGAAGTCCGTGGTGGGGTTTGAGGAGTACAGCGTGATGGGGCGAGTGATTGTGGTGCGATGAGGGCTTAAGCGATCGAATTTTATCTGGGAGATTCTATGTTGGCTTGCAATGCGCATCTGTCGTGGGACCGGCTTTAGCCGGGAAGAGGCCCGTGCATCCATCCGATATTTATCGTCTGAAATGCCGCCTTCCCGGCTAAAGCCGGTCCCACGACGCATCTCTCCTGTGGAATTCAGCGGGTAATAAGATGACCCCTTCAACCATCAACGCTTTGCTTGGCTCTTTGTTGCTCGCTGCCATCAGCACCGCGCAAGCAACAGAAGCCGCCTTCAGTTTCTCGATTCCGGCCGAGCCCTTGCCGCAGGCCTTGAGCGAGTTCAGTCGGGTGACCGGCATGGGGGTGATTTACACCCAGGAAACTCCATACGCAATCAATGCTCCGGCCATCACCGGCCAGTTCAGCGCCGAGCAGGCGTTGGCACGGCTGTTGGCCAGTTCCGGGCTGACGTACCGCCGCGCCACCGAACACACGTTCACCCTGGAAACAGCGGCAATCGAGGGCACGATCAATCTGGCTGCCATCCAGATTCAATCCTCGACGCCGCCCCGCAGCAGCTATCAGCCCACCGAGAGCTCGTCTGTATTGCGCTCTTCCGCGCCGTTGCTGGAAACACCTCAGGCCGTCGCTATCGTCCCCGCGCAAGTGATCGCCGATCAGGCGCCGCGCAACCTCGACGATGCCTTGACCAATGTCAGCGGCGTGACTCAGGGCAACACCCTGGGCAGCACTCAGGACACCATCGTTAAACGCGGTTTTGGCGAAAATCGCGACGGTTCGATCATGCGCGACGGCATGCCCATCGTGCAGGGCCGCAGCCTGAGTGCTAGCGCCGAGCGGGTCGAGGTGCTCAAGGGGCCATCGACTTTGCTCTACGGCATTCAGGACCCTGGCGGGGTGATCAATGTGGTCAGCAAACGTCCGCAGTTGCAGAGTTTCAACGCCCTGAAAGCCACCGGCTCCAGTTATGGCTCGGGCAAGAATGGCAGCGGTGGCACCCTCGACAGTACTGGCGCGCTGGGGGAATCCGGGCTGGCATATCGGATGATCGTCGATCACGTGGATGAAGATTACTGGCGCAATTACGGCGTGCATCGCGAGTCGCTGGTGGCGCCTTCCCTGGCCTGGTACGGGGACGCCACGCAACTGACGGCGGCCTACGAGCACCGTGAATTCCTCTCGCCCTTCGATCGCGGCACGGCCATCAATCCGGTCACCAACCATCCACTGGATATTCCCGCAACCCGGCGTCTGGACGAACCTTTCAACAGCATGGAAGGCCGCTCGGACCTGTACCGCTTCGAAGCCGATCATGACTTCGACGGCAACTGGAAAGGCCATCTGGGTTACAGCTACAACCGAGAGACCTACGACGCCAGCCAAGTTCGGGTCACTGCTGTGAATCCCGCAACCGGCACCCTGACCCGATCCATGGACGGCACCCTCGACGCTCTCAGTACCGACCGCTTCACGACGCTGACCTTGAACGGCGACGTGCAGACGGTGGGGCTGCGTCATGAACTGTTGATCGGTGTCGACGACGAGTACCGCAAGGTTGCTCGCGCCGACCTGATCCGCCAGAAAAGCCTGACCACCTTTAGCTACCAGAACCCGGTGTACGGGGAGGAAGTGGAGGGCACGTTCTCCAGCGATCCGGACAGCGCGCAAAGCGACAAACTGCGCAGCAATTCGCTGTTCTTCCAGGACTCCATCCACCTCAACGAACAGTGGATTCTGGTGGCGGGCGGGCGCTACCAGTTGTACGACCAGGTGGCGGGAAGAGGGCGACCGTTTGCGGTCAATACCGACACCAACGGACATAAATGGATACCTCGGGCCGGGCTGGTGTATCGCTTTGACGAGCAGCTGTCGTTCTATGGCAGCTACACCGAGTCTTTCAAACCCAACTCCAGCATCGCGCCGTTGAGTGGCGGGCAGGTGCTGGATTCTGGAACTCTGCCTGAAGAGGGGAAGTCCTGGGAGCTGGGGGCGAAGTGGGACGTGCCGGGCGGGTGGAGCGGCAATCTGGCTCTGTTCGACATCAAGAAGCGCAACGTGCTGGTGGCCAACTTCGATGCCGCCAGCGCCAATACGGTTTACAGCTCGGCGGGCGAGGTGCGTTCCCGTGGGCTGGAATTGGATGTGAGCGGGCAGTTGAGCGAGCGCTGGAGCTTGATCGGGGCGTATGCCTTTACCGACGCTGAAGTGACGCAAGACCCGCTGCTCAAGGGCAACCGCCTGCAAAACGCTGCCCGCCACAGTGGCTCGCTGTCGGCGGTCTATGACGTGGGTACGGTATTGGGCAGTGGCAAGTTGCGCCTCGGTGCTGGCGCGCATTACGTGGGGGAACGGGCGGGCAACCCCACCGACGACTTCAACCTGCCGGCCTACACCGTCGCCGACGCCTTCGCCACCTACGACACCCGGCTCGACGGGCAAAAGGTACGCTTTCAGGTCAACCTGAAAAATATCTTCGACCGCACTTACTACACCTCCAGCGTTAACCGGTATTTCGTCTCCATGGGCGATTCAAGGCAGTTGGTGGTGTCCAGCACGCTGGAGTTTTGAACGACTTTGAGTTTCACGTTGGAGCGAGGCTTGCCCGCGAAGAACGATAACGCGGTGTTCCTGATATATCGCAGCGTCTGATTCGCGGGCAAGTCGGATCGCCGCCCGCTCGCTCCAACAGTTCACCCATTTCTGACAAACGCCAACCGATACTCCCCAGGCGTACCCCCCACCACTTGCCGGAAGCGGTTGTTGAAGTGGCTGGCGCTGGCGAAACCGCATTCCAGTGCTATCACGCCGAAGGCCTGCTGGGTCGTGCGCAGCAAATGCCTGGCGTGGTTCACGCGGCGGGCCAGCAGGTATTGATGGGGTGGCAGGCCGAAGCTTTCGCGGAACATTCGGGCGAAATGATATTCGGACAACGCACACATCCCCGCCAGTTCACCCAGGCTCAAGGGTTCGGCCAGATGCGTCTCGATGTACTCCACCAATTGCCGACGCAGATGCGGCGCCAACCCGCCTTTGAGGCGCAGACCTTCGCGCAGCCCCACCTGATCAAGCAACGCGCGGCTGAGCATTTCATGGGCCAGGCTGCTGGTCAGCAGACGCTCGCCAGGCTCGTTCCAGTTCATCTGGATCAACTGGCGAAAACGTGCAGCCTGCTCGGCGTCGTCGTGAAAGGTGTTTTCCCGCAATTGCAGCTCACGGGGTTCGCGGTCCAGCAGGGTGATGCAGCCCAGGGCAAACTGTTCCGGGCTGATGTAAAGGTGCGCCAGACGGATTTCGCCGTTGATCACCCAGGCCGATTCATGGCCAGCGGGCAGGGTGCAGAGTTTGTTCGGGCTGCCTTTCTGATCGGGTCGGTCGCGACGAAAGGTGCCGGTGCCGCCGTCGATGTAGCACGACAGGGTGTGATGGCTGGGGCCGTGATATTCCTGGGAGTCGTGGCGGTTGTTCCACAAGGCTGCCACCAAACCATCGCCCAGCACCGCGCTTTGCTCCAGTTGAGCATGGGGTGAGCTGTTCAGGGCCTGAAAGACCTGGATGGTTTCGATGGCGGGCATGATGCGTCCTCTAGGCTTCGCATCCTACTCTGTGCATCGGTCGCTGCCAGCCACCTGGCGGACAAATGCGCAAGATTATGCAAGTGGACGGTTGATCCGCGTCGCAAACTGATCGCTCACATCAGGAGTCGCGCGTCATGAACATTTCTCTGTATCTGCTGACCGTTCTGATCTGGGGCACCACTTGGATTGCTTTGAAACTGCAGCTCGGTGAAGTGGCGATAGCGGTGTCGATTGTCTATCGCTTTGGCCTTGCCGCCCTGGTGTTGTTTGCCATGCTGCTGCTCAGCGGCAAATTGCAAAAGGTCAATCAACGCGGGCAATTGATCTGCCTGGCTCAAGGGCTTTGCCTGTTCTGCGTCAACTTCCTGTGTTTCTACACCGCCAGCCAGTGGATCCCCAGCGGGCTGATTGCCGTGGTGTTCTCCACCGCGACCCTGTGGAACGCCCTGAATGCGCGGATCTTTTTCAAGCAGAAAGTCGCACGCAATGTATTGACCGGCGGTGCGCTGGGTTTGATCGGCCTGGGCTGCATGTTCTGGCCAGAACTGTCCGGCCACAGCGCCAGTCGCGAAACCCTGCTGGGCCTTGGCCTGGCTTTGCTCGGCACCCTGTGTTTTTCAGCGGGCAACATGCTCTCCAGCCTGCAACAGAAGGCTGGTCTTCGTCCGTTGACCACTAACGCCTGGGGCATGCTTTATGGTGCGGCGATGCTGTGCCTGTATTGCCTGATCAGCGGCACGCCATTCGCGTTCGAGTGGAATACCCGCTACATCAGTTCGTTGCTGTATCTGGTGATTCCGGGTTCAGTGATCGGCTTTACCGCTTACCTGACCCTGGTCGGCCGCATGGGGCCGGAGCGTGCGGCGTATTGCACGGTGCTGTTCCCGGTGGTGGCGCTGAACATTTCAGCGTTCGCCGAAGGCTACCAATGGACCGCCCCTGCGCTGACGGGTTTGGTGTTGGTGATGCTGGGGAATGTGTTGGTGTTCAGGAAGCCTGCCGCAACTATCAAGGCGAAGGCTAGTGTCGCTAATGCTTAAACTTCTTTGAATTAAGTTTTGGTTCTATTATCGCTCTTCATACTATCAGTGGCTGTTTTAGTCTGATGGGTGGAATAGGAGCTTTGTCAACTGGTACTTATGCCAGTTGACGGTTGTGACTGGGCGCGCCGAGGATAGTGTGTAATCAAACACGATATCGCAGGTCTTGATATGGCTGCCCATCGGATTCGCTTAGTTTGCTTCGCTCTTTTGGGTGTTTCATTGGTTTGTTCATTACCAAACGCCGCAGAGCCTTTATCTATTCCTGATCAGCCAGCCACCCTCGCAACTACCTGGCAAAACGATCTCGATGGATCAGTGCAAGGCCAGATCGAGTTTGCCCAGACTCATGTTATCAATGTCCCTCGCGCCATCGTGGATCCTTTACTGGTTCCGGGTCGGGAGGCGTTGGTAATGTTCACGCCCCGACCGTTGGTAGGCGTCAGTTCGGTGAGCCTGGTGGTCGAAAGCCAGGCCGGGCCCATCACTATTGCCATGACACCACCATCGGGTTTTCCTGAAAATACCGAGTTTGATGAAGAAAATATTTATTCAGGTAGGCACATTGTCGGGCAGTGGCCGAAATTCAGAGACAGAGCTTATACCGCGACCGTACCTTGGTATCTGTTCAACGCAGAAAATAATCTGAAATTCTTCGTTAATAATGACGCCAGTAGGATGGGCAGCCTGAATAAGACCAAGACGATATTCATGACCAATGAAAGCGAAGGTCTTGTATTGATGAATATCAAGGGTTGCTTGTTCAGGATGAAACCTGCTTGCCGGACCACACTGGATCAATACGATCTGAGCAGCAATCCAGAACTGGCGAAGATCGCAGCACGAGAGATGTTTTCAGAACTACCGGTTAAACAGCTGGTATTTGGAATGGGTGAGAGCTATTGGCCTTATATCATTGCAAAAGGCATTGATGGGATTTACCGATACGCTTCAGTCTCGGACCGCCCCTATGAGTTTTGGGCCGCCTACGGTGAAAAGACGTTGCCCGCAAAGGCGGGGATGGGTAATTACTGGAGGCAGGCGTCGGATCTTGGGGAAAAGCAACCCGGGAAGTTCGTCGCTATCTCAGGGCAATTACTCGATGTGCCGGATGATATTCCTGTGCTTCCACCCGGTGTCGGGGCCAGTTGCGGGGGTAGCAGTTGTAACTATCCAAATTATCCTGCGGGATTCTGGCATGAAACCGGCCATGGTCTGGGTCTACCTCACGAGTCACCGCCACGGTATGAAAACTGGGCTTACCGCTCCTATGACATGCGGTTTATGCCTCACTATCACCCAGATCCCCAGCGCTATGGTTTGGCGGTTGATTACCTGGGTTACCACTACTTTGGGCATGTGCTTGGGCCACTTAGACCGCCCAATGCGCCTCAATGGCCAGCCGCGACTGCTTCGGCCCCCTTGGTGGCTGATTTTGAGAAACTGCGGAGTCTGAATCCCCCAGCGGTTGCGAAATGGTTACATTATGTGGTGCCTTACACCCATCAACAGACACTCAGGGTTCAACAGCGATTTGGCAGTTTTCCTGCCGGACTTCAGTACGCGGATATAAACGACGACCATCGGCCAGCATCAACTGCCCCGTCCGCAGCGCCCACTGATGAAGCAACAACTGCGGCGCAGCAAGCACCTATAGATGAAGGCATTGACGCACAAATCCACGACATGGGTATTGTCGCTGAAGTTGAGAAGGGAGAAGACACACCCATCATGAAGGGCGTTCAAGTACAGACCCTGGTTGTCTCCATGGCGGCTCCGTCTCTGTTGAATGACAGCCGAAAGGTCAGTCAGATTTACCCTCCGATTGTTTCTAACTACGGCAATGTGTTCAAGCCCCCTGTGCGCCAACTGCCTACGGGCGGTGATCAACCAGCGAATCGCATTGGCAGTGTGAGGATTTATTCGGCGCAATCAAGCAAATGTCTGACGGCAGAAAGTAGTGAAAGTATTACTTATGAATGGTGTAGACAATCAGACGAAAAACAAAACTGGCGTCAGCAGGGGGATCAGTCTTCTGGAACCTTTCAATTGAGTAATGTTGAGTACAACCGGTGCCTGGATGTCGATCTCAAGCTGACAAGCTGTAGCAGTGCTCCTAGGCATTACTGGACGAGTCGCAAGGATTTAACCAATAGTGATAGCGTCTGGAGACTTCAGTCCTCAGTAAATGGGACATTTGTAACTCCTGGCCCCTCGGGTTCGGTGACAATGCAACCGTATGGTGGCAACGAACAAGTTTTTTATGTTGCCAGTCCCAGTGTAACTCCGTATGAATTCGTGCTGCATATTAGTTATTCGGACGGTTCAGAGGATAACTGGCTTCTGTATGCAGGGTTTATGCCGCCCACGGAACTGGTTACGACCGCTCTCAATATCGCCGTGTCTCGTAAGCCGGTATATGCCGAGCTGATCAGGGATGGGCAAGTCATGGATAAAAGGATGCTCGACAAAGAGCCTTCTTTGCCGCCGCCAATCATAGTCGGAGCGGACGCTGGTTACCCAACGGTCATCTATCAGTACTTACGCTCGGAGGAAACCGGTAAGTGCCTGACGCGTACGCCGCAGGGTCTGACTCAGGACGTGTGTGCCATAGGCAGGGCAGAACAAAAATGGAACCTGTTTGATGTCCTGAGTGTGGGTGGTCCGCATTTTATTTTGGCAGGTGAGAGCACAGCCAATTGTCTGACTAGCCAGTTCAGTTTCGATCCGTGCCTGATTAACGATCCGAATTACCAGTGGAGCGCACGTAAGGATCTGGCGCATGTGGGGAAGGTCATGCTGCAAAATGCGGCTGACGGGCGGTTCATCACTGCCAATGCAAATGACACGGTCAGCCCAAGTGCGCTTAACGGCAGCAAGAGTCAGAATTTCATTGCACTGAACCCGCAAACTCTGATTCCTCCTGTTCGCATCAAGGCACTGGGTACGGCGCAGTGTATTGCGCGAGTCGGGGAGGCCGTTACCACACAGCCGTGTAGCAATGACGTGACTCAGCAATGGCACGTTGGCGCGGTCAAGAACGTTGATAGCGGCCTGGGACCTTACTTCGCCTTGGTCAACTCTGATGGCAGCCGCTGTTTGCTTAATGGGCTGAAGATGGACGCTTGCGACGTAAGTGCAGTCGAGCAGCAGTGGTCTGGCCGACGCGATCTTGCTGGATCAGCACGATTCAAACTACAGAACATTGTGTCCGGGACATTTCTTACGGCCAATGCCTTTGGGCCTCTGGTCATGGAGGCGGTGCGTGATGACGAACACCAGCTATATGACTTCCTTGCTTTTTGATGCTCCAGCAGCAGGGTAATAGTTACCAAGAGATCGGTCTCTACGATAGTTCGTGCAGCCCGCCGATGGCATGTCTGCGGGCTACTATTGGCGTCAGCCCTTCCAAACCTGCGGATTCACCAGATTCTGCGGCTTCTCACCCAGCAACGCGGCGCGCAGGTTGGTGTAGGCAAGGTCTGCCATGGCCTGGCGGGTTTCGGTGGTGGCTGAGCCGATGTGCGGCAAGGTCACTGCGTTGCTTAGTTTGAACAGCGGCGAATCGCTCAAGGGCTCTTTCTCGTAGACGTCCAGGCCAGCGCCGCGAATAGTGCCGTTCTGCAAGGCTTCGATCAGCGCAGGTTCATCGACGATTGGCCCGCGGGCGATGTTGATCAGGATTGCGCTGGACTTCATCAAGCCGAGCTCACGGCTGCTGATCAGGTGTTTGGTCTTCTCGCTCAACGGCACCACCAGGCAGACGAAGTCCGCTTCGGCCAGCAACTCGTCGAGGCTACGAAATTGCGCGCCCAGTTCCTGTTCCAGCTCAGGCTTGCGGCTGTTGCCGCTGTACAGGATCGGCATGTTGAAGCCCAGACGACCGCGACGTGCCACAGCTGCACCGATGTTGCCCATGCCGACGATGCCCAGGGTCTTGCCATGCACATCGGTGCCGAACTGCGGGGCTTCGACGCTGCGCTTCCAGTTACCCGCCTTGGTCCAGGCGTCCAGTTCTGCGACGCGACGGGCGCTGCTCATGATCAACGAGAAACCGAGGTCGGCGGTGCTTTCGGTCAGCACGTCCGGGGTGTTGGTGAGCATGATGCCGCGCTCGTTGAAATAGCTGACGTCGTAGTTGTCGTAACCCACCGAAATGCTCGACACCACTTCAAGCTGGGTGGCTGCCGCCAGTTGCTCACGCCCGAGTTGTTTACCCGCGCCGATCATGCCGTGGCATTTGGGCAAGGCCTCATTGAACTGGGCGTTCAAGTCGCCCAGCTTCGGGTCGGGCACGATCACATCGAAATCCCGAGCCAGGCGCTCGGCCATTTCGGGGGATACACGGCTGAAGGCAAGTACAGTCTTTTTCATCGGGCAGCTACTCCTCGGACTTTTGTTAGAGATGGGTAGCACGCTAACATTCTTGGCCGTCCTGAAGCATCCGGTTTTTTAGCTGTGTTTTTGTAGGAGCGCGCTTGCCCGCGATGTAGATAACGCGGTGTGTCTGACACACCGCAGTTCGCAGCCTTCGGCAGCTCCTACAAATACAGCTTTTTTTTCAGGCACACCTCAAAACCTGTAGGAGCGCACGAGCATCGCGAGGCCGCGATGGCGGTGTGTCTGACACACCGCCATCGCCACAGGGAATGCATTTCAGCTCAGGCGATGTCTCGCATCGCATGGCTCTGCAAATCCGCCTCATGGGCGGCGAGGATTTCCGGAAGCGAGCCGCGCAGGTATTCCACCCAGGTCTTGATCTTCGCGTCCAGGTACTGGCGGGACGGGTAGATGGCGTACAGGTTCAGCTCATGGGAGCGGTATTCGGGCAGCACCCGCACCAGCGTGCCGTTGCGCAGGCCTTCGATGGCGCAGTAAATCGGCAGAATGCCGACGCCCATCCCGCTACTGATGGCGGCTTCCATGGCGTCCGCCGAATTGACCTGGAAAGGCGAGGTATTGATGCTGACCACTTCCTGGCCTTCGGGACCGGTGAACAGCCACTTCTCCAGCGGGAACACCGGGCTGACCAGGCGCAGGCACGCGTGGTTGAGCAGGTCCGTGGGCTTGATCGCCATGCCGAAGGTTTTGACGTATTCCGGCGACGCGCAAACGATGCTGTAGGTGATCCCCAACCGCTGGGACACGAAACCCGAATCCGGCAGCTCGCTGGCCAGGACGATGGACACGTCATAGCCTTCTTCGAGCAGGTCCGGCACGCGGTTGGCCATGGTCAGGTCGAACGACACGTCTGGATGATTGCGCCGATAGCGGGCAATGGCGTCAATCACGTAGTGCTGACCCACCCCGGTCATCGAATGCACCTTGAGCTGACCCGCCGGGCGCGAGTGCGCGTCGCTGGCTTCAGCTTCGGCCTCTTCCACATACCCCAGGATCTGTTCGCAGCGCAGTAGATAACGCTTGCCGGCTTCTGTGAGCGCGATCCGGCGTGTGGTGCGGTTGAGCAGGCGGGTTTGCAAATGGGCTTCGAGGTTCGAAACAGCACGGGACACGTTCGCGGTGGTGGTGTCGAGTTGCACGGCAGCCGCCGTAAAGCTTCCCGCTTGCGCCACACAGCTGAACGCACGCATGTTTTGCAGGGTATCCATGGGCAGTTCTCTGGAGAGATGGCAAATTGTGACACGAAGTAACTGACCCATGTCAGCATACCAAAGGATTATCTCCGTTTTTGTAACAAAGAATCACAGTTCTCCCGGCTTATCGGCGTAGTGGGCGACCCCTAGAATCGCGGCACTCAGGTCGTCTCACCTTACGTCGGGAAATTGCAGCTGTGCCGCGTCGCATCATCAGAAGGGCCGCGCCCTTCAGTGTCTGGGCTTTAACGTTAGTCATCAGCGGCTGCATCGGAACCGGCGGGATCGCACCTCAAGGCAGTGCTTTGCCTGTTGAAAGCCTGGCAACCGACCAGGCCATCCAGAACGCCGAGCAAGATGCACACTGGCCCGCTGCCCAATGGTGGCAGGCCTATGGCGACCCGCAACTCAATCACTGGATAGAACTGGCCGCCGCCAGCGCACCCAGCCTGGCCATGGCCGCTGCGCGGGTGCGCCAAGCCAAAGCCATGGCCGGTGTGGCTGAATCTGCCGAGGCTTTGCATATCAATGGCGACGCATCGCTCAAGCGTCACAACTGGGCCAATGATCAGTTTTACGGCCCCGGCGCACTCGCCAATACCACCAGTTGGGACAACAATGCGTCCCTGGGTTTGAGCTATTCGCTGGATTTCTGGGGCCGGGAAAGCAACACCAGCGAAAAGGCCCTTGACCTGGCGCACATGAGCGCCGCCCAAGGCAGGCAGGCGCAGCTGGAGTTGCAGGACAATATCGTCCGCGCCTACATCCAGCTGTCGTTGAATTACGCCCAGCGAGATATCGTCGAAGCCACCCTGGCCCAGCAACAACAGATTCTTGATCTGGCCCAACGACGCCTCAAAGGCGGGATCGGCACCCATTTCGAAGTCAGTCAGGCTGAAACGCCACTGCCCGAAACCCATCGGCAAATCGACGCTCTGGATGAAGCCATCGCCTTGAGCCGCAACCAACTGGCGGCGCTGGCTGGCAAAGGTCCGGGGGAGGGCGCGGCCCTGCAACGCCCGACGCTGTCGCTCAAGACCGCGCTGAAACTGCCTTCGGCCTTGCCCGCGCAATTGCTCGGCCAGCGTCCTGATGTAGTGGCCAGCCGCTGGGCAGTGGCGGCGCAAGCCCGGGGTATCGACGTGGCCCACGCCGGTTTCTATCCCAACATCGATCTGATCGGCAATTTGGGTTACATGGCCACCGGCGGCGGCATGCTGGAGTTTCTCGCGGGTAAGAAATTCAACTACAGCGGCGGCCCGGCCGTGAGCTTGCCGATCTTCGATGGCGGGCGTCTGCGGGCAGAACTGGGTGAAGCATCGGCGGGTTATGACCTGGCCGTGGCGCAGTACAACCAGACCCTGATCAGCGCGCTCAAGAGCATTTCCGATCAGCTCATTCGCCGCGAATCCATGGACAAGCAACAGGTGTTTGTCAGCGAGTCCGTGGCGTCGGCGCAGAAAACCTACGACATCGCCAAGATCGCCTACCAACGCGGGCTCACCGACTACCTCAACGTACTCAACGCCCAGACCTTGCTGTTCCGTCAGCAGCAGATTCAGCAGCAGGTCCAGGCCGCGCGTCTGACGGCCCACGCCGAATTGGTGGTGGCGCTGGGTGGCGGGTTGGCGGCAGGCGATGACGTGCCCGCTGCCGTAAAGACCCAAGCCCCGAAAACCCCAGCGGCGTTGGCGGTGTTTGGGCGGTGAATATCTCTAGAGAGTCACTCGGTACCTGTGGGAGCGAGGCTTGCCCGCGATGCAGGCGCCTCGGTATGGCTGCAAAACCGCGTCGCCAATATCGCGGGCAAGCACCGCTCCCACAGGGAATCTGCGTTGCTACCGCTGCACGCCATCCTTGTAGGAGCTGCCGAAGGCTGCGAAGCGTTTTGTCAGATACACCGTTTTCGCAGCCTTCGGCAGCTCCTACAGAGGCCGCAGCAGCATGAAATCCATCACCCAACTCCCCTGGCGCCGGGAATTCAACAGCTGGGCGCGTAGCGACGGGGTGACGTGGATCTACATCTTCAAGGTGTTGATCGCCGCGTTCCTGACCTATTGGCTGGCCCTGCGCCTGGAATTACCGCAGCCGCGCACGGCAATGATTACCGTGTTTATCGTCATGCAGCCGCAAAGCGGCCATGTGTTCGCCAAGAGTTTCTATCGGCTGCTGGGCACTCTAGCGGGCTCGACGGTGATGGTCGTGCTCATGGCCCTGTTCGCGCAGAACTCCGAACTGTTCCTCGGCAGCCTGGCGTTGTGGGTGGGGTTCTGTTCGGCAGGCGCGGCGCGTTATCGCAACTTTCGCGCCTACGGTTTTGTGCTCGCTGGCTACACCGCTGCGATGGTCGGCCTGCCTGCACTGGCACACCCCGAAGGTTCGTTCATGGCCGCTGTCTGGCGGGTGCTGGAAATCAGTTTGGGTATCGTCTGCTCTACCGCCGTTACCGCCGCCATCCTGCCGCAAAGCTCAGCAGCAGCCATGCGCAACGCGTTGTATCTGCGCTTCGGCGTGTTCTCGCGCTTTGTCGCCGATGGTCTGCGCGGCAGCAACTCACGGGAGGCGTTTGAAACCGGCAACGTGCGGTTCGTCGCTGAAGCCATCGGCCTGGAAGGGCTGCGCAGCGTCACGGTGTTCGAAGACCCGCACATGCGTCGGCGCAACGGTCGACTCAATCGCCTGAACAGCGAATTCATGGCCATCACCACCCGCTTTAACGCCTTGCACCAATTGCTGGAACGCCTGCGCGGCGATGGCGTTAGTCGGGTAGTGATTGCTGCCGAGCCGGGGCTGACTGCTTTCGCCCATGTTCTCGACGGTTTCGCCAATCGCTTCCTGACCCCCGGCGACGCCGTGCAATTGGTGCGCGAACTGGAAGACTTCAAGGCCAGCCTGCCGGAGCGGGTGCGCGCCGAGCGAGCAGCCCTGGAAAAACTCCAGCCCAGCGAAGCCGAACTGCTGGATTTCCACACCGCTTACGAGCTGCTGTATCGCCTGGTCAGCGACATGCACGACTACGCCCAGACCCACGCATCCCTGGCCGATCACAATCACATCCGGGAAAAGTGGCAGGAAGAGTTTCTGCCCAAAACCAGCTGGATGACGGCAGCAGCGGCAGGGATTCGGGCCACCTTCATTCTGGCGGTCATGAGTGTGTATTGGGTGGCGACCGCCTGGCCCAGCGGCGCGACGATGATTCTGGTGTCGGCCGCGACCGTGGCGTTGTCTTCCACCACCAATAACCCCAAACGCATGTCGTTTCAGATGGCCTGCGGCACCTTGCTAGGTGCGTTGCTGGGCTTTACCGAAACCTTCTTTATCTTCCCCTTCATCGATGGCTTCCCGCTGTTATGCCTGTGCCTGGCGCCGGTATTCATGCTCGGCGCGTTTCTCGGCTCGCGGCCGCAATGGGCCGGTTACGGGCTGGGGTTGCTGATCTTTTTCAGCATCGGTTCGGTGCCGGACAACCTGACGATCTACAACCCTTACACCTACATCAACGACTACATTGCCATGGTCATCGGCATGCTGCTCTGCGCGGCAGCCGGGGCAATCATCTTGCCGCCCAACAGCCGCTGGATGTGGAATCGGCTGGAAAATTACCTGCGCCGCCAGGTGGTATTTGCCATCAGCGCGCCGCTCAATCGACTGGGCTCAAGCTTCGAAAGTCAGACCCGCGACCTGATGCACCAGGCCTACGGGCTGGCCGCTGGCAAACCGCTGGTGCAGCGTGAATTGCTGCGCTGGATGTTCGTGGTGCTGGAAATCGGCCACGCCATTATCGAGTTGCGCCGCGAGCAGGAAATGCTCCCGGTGCATCCGGCCTATGCGCCGTGGCAATCCTGGCGGGTGGCGATTCGGGTGATGGGCCGGGCGTTGATCCGCCTGTTTATTCAGCCGGACCACAGCAACCTGCAGCGCGCATTGGCGGCTGTGGATCACGCCATCAACCGCGTGCAGAACAGCGACGAACCCTTTGGCCCGCACTTTGATACCTCAGTGTTGCGGCGAGTGAAAAGCTATCTGCACTTCATTCGCTCGTCGCTGCTGGATCCTCAATCCCCATTAGCCAACCACGCCCGGCAAGGATCGATGCATGCCTCGTGAAATCGCCTTTCATGGCTTGTACATGCCCAGCGTCACCGTGCTGTTTCTGATTGCGGTGGTCCTCGCCTGGGCGCTGGACCGGCTGTTTTCAGGGCTGGATCTGTACCGGTTGTTCTGGCACCCGGCGCTGCTGCGCCTGAGCCTGTTTGCCTGCATCTTCGGCGCCATGGCGCTGACTGTTTACCGTTGATTCTTGAGTAGCCCTGATGAAAAAGCTCTTCAGTCTGATCGCCACATTACTGGTCCTGGCGCTGGCCATCTGGATCGGCCGCACCTTGTGGGTCCACTACATGGACACGCCCTGGACTCGCGATGGCCGGGTGCGCGCCGACATCATCAACGTCGCCGCCGATGTCAGCGGCACCGTGATTGCCGTGCCGGTGCGCGATAACCAGCAAGTGAAAAAAGGCGACCTGCTGCTGCAGATCGATCCTGAGCACTACGAAGTGGCGGTCAAACAGGCCCAGGCATTGGTGGCGTCACGCAAGGCGACCTGGGAAATGCGCAAGGTCAACGCCAAACGCCGCGCTGACATGGACAACCTGGTGATCTCCACCGAAAGCCGCGACGACGCCAGCAACATCGCCACTTCGGCACAGGCTGATTACCAGTTGGCGATGGCCGGGCTGGAAGCGGCCGAACTGAATCTGCGCCGCACTCGGGTGCTTGCCTCGGTGGACGGTTACGTCACCAACCTCAACGTCCACCCCGGTGACTATGCCCGTATCGGCGACGCGAAGATGGCCGTGGTGGATATGCACTCGTTCTGGGTGTACGGCTTCTTCGAAGAAACCAAACTGCCGCACATCCGTATAGGCGACCCGGCAGACATGCAATTGATGAGTGGCCAACTGCTCAAAGGCCACGTGGAAAGCATCGCCCGCGGCATCTACGACCGCGACAACCCGCAAAGCCGCGAACTGATCGCCGACGTCAACCCGACCTTCAACTGGGTCCGCCTGGCCCAGCGGGTGCCGGTGCGTATTCACCTGGATCAGGTGCCGGACGATGTGCTGTTGGCGGCGGGGATTACGTGTACGGTGATTGTGAATCCCGAGGCGCAACACTAATCCCTGTAGGAGCTGCCGAAGGCTGCGAATCGCGTTGTGTCAGGCAAACCGTTTTCGCAGCCTTCGGCAGCTCCTACAGGGCCGTTCAGCGCAGATATCGCCTGAGCATCGCCCGCACGATGACTTTATGAGCCGGTGCCACAAACACCATATACAGCCGACCCAGCCAGTTATGGTTATGTACAACGGTGGCAACGGTCAGGTCGCAGCCTTGGGGTGTGTGCTGGCGATAGATGGAGACCTGCACATTCAGGTGCTTGTCGTTGTCGCCCATGATCACCTCGTCCTGCGCCAGATAGACGAGTGTGAAAATGCCGATCCGGTCACCGATGGCGTAAGCCTCAAGCGGTTTTGTTCGATTCAGGTTGGACATCGCACCCAGGTTCTTTAAACCCAGCAGCGAGACGATCTTGTTGCGGCAGCTCATCAGGAACTCGACCCATGCTGGCGTCGAACCCATGACCTGCATGGCCAGTTTCAGCATAGGGTCGTGATCGGGCGGCACAGAGATTCTGTAGGCGTCGCAGAAGCTGGCGTCCCGGCTGGAAGGGTAGATTTCACTGCCTGGAATCGGATCGGTGACGGTGATCATAGGATTTTGTCCAGGCCGAAACGTTGTTTGAGTTTGCCGTCCAGCAATTTTTTAGGCAGTAACCACGCCATCAAAGGTAAGACCCGCGAGCCATTACCCAGCCGCAACAGGCGCGGTGGTTCGGCTTGTTGCACGGCGCGCAGCAGGTCTCGGGCGAAGTCGGTGGCGGGGGTGGGGTTGTCTTGTGAGGCTTTGGCCCTGGCACGAATGCCTTCGCGCAATGGCCACCAAGGTGATTGCTCGCTAATCAGCAATTCGGCTTCATGGCTGGCGTTCTTCGCGAAACTCGTATCAATGGCGCCCGGCTGAACCTCCATCACTTGAATCGAGAAGGGGGCCAACTCAAGACGTAAGGCGTCACTCAACGCATGCACCGCTGCCTTGGACGCACAGTAAGCCCCGGCAAAGGGCGTGACCAAAACCCCGGACACACTGCCGATATTCACCACCAGACCTTTATTGCGGCGCAGCGCAGGAAACAGTGCGCGGGTTACGCCCACGATGGAAAACACGTTGGTCTCGAACTGACGCTGCATGGCCTCGACGCCACCATCGAGCAGCGGCCCCATGGCGCCATAACCGGCGTTGTTGATCAACACATCCAGCCCTTCAAACCCTGCCGCCAACCTGTCCAGCGCTGCGCCGTCATTGACGTCCAGTTGCACGACGATGAAGCCCGCAGCATTCAGCGCGGCAACGTCTTCAGCCTTGCGCGCCGTCGCCCAGACCTCATAGCCCGCACTTTTGAAAGCATCGGCCAATGCGCGGCCAATGCCGGTGGAGCAGCCGGTGATGAGGACGTTGGGCATGTAAATATTCCTTTAAAAGTTAGTCCGCGAAACTGCCTTGTAAATGCTCAGCCCGAAATTCCAGCGTCTGCGGTCGGTAGCCTGGGCGCAGGTTGGGCAGTGGCAAACAATCCTGCCACTGGCTGCCAGCCTGCAGATCGCCGGGGCCACGGTAGCGCGGGCCTGCATAAGCGTCGTCAGTTAGATTGACGGTATCGCCGGGTGCGTAAGCTGCGACTCGCCAGCGCAGTTCACGCAGCGGGACTTTGTTAGTGTTGTCGATCAGCACTAGCAACGGCTTGCCCACGGGGCATTGGTCGGGAGCGTAGTCCATGCGCAAGCCCAGGCGTTCCAGTTGCCGGGTTTCCTGGCTGTCTTGCCAGATCACAACCATGGCCACGACCCCCAGGCCTGCCGCAGCTGCCAGAGAAACGGGCAAGGCCTTGGCCGGGTAACGCAGCAGCAGGACCAGCCAGGTCAGGATAAGCAATGCGCCGAACAACATGAGTCGCGCCTCGTGAACAGAGAAGAACGCATCGTACCGAAAGCGGGGTGGGGGGTGGTAATGCTGGCTGGAAGCCAGAGAACTGTAGGAGCTGCCGAAGGCTGCGAAGGCGGCTTGTCTGATACACCGCGATTCGCAGCCTTCGGCAGCTCCTACAGGGGAAGTGGTGGTTTCGAAGCCAAAAAAAACCTCAACAACCTGCTGCGGATGGGGATACGCAAAAGGTTGTTGAGGTGCACTGCTTTATGCAGCTAAGGGAAAATCAGCGAGCGATGGTTTGGGTTTTTACACCGGCTTCCAGCGCGCCCGAACGGCCGTAGATGTCTTCGAAGCGTTCGATGTCGTCTTCGCCCAGGTAGCTGCCCGATTGCACTTCGATGATTTCCAACGGGATCTTGCCCGGGTTTTTCAGGCGATGGACCGAAGCGATCGGGATGTAGGTGGACTGGTTTTCAGTCAGCAGGAACACGTTTTCATCGCAGGTGACCTGGGCCGTGCCTGATACCACGATCCAGTGTTCCGCGCGGTGGTGGTGCATTTGCAGGGACAGGCTGGCACCCGGCTTGACCGAAATGCGCTTGACCTGGAAGCGACCGCCCATGTCCACCGAGTCGTAGGAGCCCCACGGACGATAGACTTCAAGGTGGTTCTGGGTTTCGCTGCGGCCTTGCTCATTGAGCGTGTTGACCATCTGCTTGACGCCCTGAACCTTGTCTTTGTGGGCAATCATCATGGCGTCTTTGGTTTCGACGACCACGATGTTGTCCAGGCCGATCACCGAGACCAGTTTGCCGTTGCCGTGGATCATGCAGTTGCGGCTGTCCTGGATAACCACGTCGCCCTTGGTGACGTTGCCGTTGGTGTCTTTTTCCTGCACGGCCCACAGCGAAGCCCAGCAGCCGACGTCGTTCCAGCCAGCGCTCAATGGCACAACGCAGGCGCGCTGGGTTTTTTCCATCACGGCGTAGTCGATGGAATTGTCCGGGCAGCAGGCGAACGTGGCTTCATCGATGTCTATGGTGTCGCCTTCGTGCTTGCTGCGCTCCAGGGTCATCATGCAGGTGTCGTAGATGTCCGGATCGTGCTTTTTCAGCTCTTCCAGATAACGGCTGGCGCGGAACAGGAACATGCCGCTGTTCCAGAAGTAACCACCGGCTTCGACGAATTCTGCAGCGCGTTTTTCGTCTGGTTTTTCGACGAATTGCGAGACCCGGCTGACGCCCTCAGGCAGCAGCGCGTCGGCGGTGGACTTGATGTAGCCATAACCGGTTTCCGGTTTGGTGGCCGGAATGCCGAACAGGACCATTTCGCCACGCTCAGCGGCAACAGTGGCCAGGGCCAGTGCGCGTTGCAGGGCTTTCTGGTCGTCGATCACGTGGTCGGCCGGCAGCACCAGCATCAGTTCGTCATTGCCTTCGCTGAGCAGCAGCATCGCGGTGATGGCAACGGCTGGCGCCGTGTTGCGGCCGAACGGTTCCATGATCACGGTCTGGGTGTCCAGACCCAGCGCACCCAACTGCTCGTTGACGATGAAACGGTGTTCTTTGTTGCAGACCACAATCGGGTCTTGCATGCCATCGAACTTCAAGCGTTCGAGGGTTTGCTGGAAGAGGGTGTGGTTCCCGGTCAGGGCCAGGAACTGTTTTGGGAATTGCTTACGCGAAAGCGGCCAGAGTCGTGAACCGCTACCGCCTGACAAGATCACTGGAATCATTTTGTATCTCCAAGAGCATTTCGAAATGGGCTGTACGTCGGTCTGTCGTTTCAGTCTTGTTTTTGTTCCGCGTCGGCCGCTGCGCATCTCTCTCAAATCTGAAAAAGGGCGCAGCGACTGACTCAATCCGTTATTAGCGCGTTGCTACCGGTGGCTTTACCCACACTGGCGACAGGCTGCTGCCGCTACCGGTGATGTACAGCACGGCGGCTTCGCCACGCTCCAGGGCAACCGGTTTCAGGTCGCTGACTTTCTTGTCGCCGTCGTACAGCGCCAGGCTGACTTTGACCGGGTTGATTTCACGCTCGCCGGTACCTTTGGCGGCTACGGCCTTGACTACATCGGTCTTGCCGTCAGCGGTTTTCAGGGTCAGGGCCTTGTCGCTGAGGTTCTGCACACGCACCAGAGACTTCTGCTTGTTCTTGAACGGCGGCTCTTCAATCAGCTGCGGCTTGCCGCTGGCGTTGTTGACCAGGGTGTAATAGTGATCGCCAGCCAGTTTCACCGGGACGGTCTGGCTGCCGAGCTTGGCGGTGTAGTCGCCTTGCGGCATGAAGCTGAATGCGGTGCTGCCTTGCGGCGCGACTTCGTTAAGGTTGGTGTTGCCCACCGTGGCGCTGATTTCTGCGCTGCTGGCGTTGTAGACACGTACAAAGGTCGAGCCTTTTGGGGCGGTCGGGCCGTACAGCGCCGAGTCACCGGCAAAGGCTTGCAGGGAGAACAGGCTGATACCGGCAACCAGTGCGCAGGTTTTCAGCAGGCCTTTTTTGCCGTTACGGGTGGCAGGCAGTTTCGAAGTAGTCTGTAAGGTCATTTTGGGTAGTCCTCTCAGTTTTGCGCCTGGGTAGGCGACTCGGAAGTTTTAGCGTTAAGGGCAAGATTCTGTTGCGATTCGCCGGCCTTCTTGAGTTCAGCAATCCACTTCGGATCGAACTCTTTAAGGTCGTTGTGAGCGGGCAGATAGCGTTCCGGGAATTCCCAGATCAGCACCTGTGGCGGGCTGCTCTTGAACGCATCGGTTTGCAGGTACTTGAGCATTGGCAGGATCGGCCCGTGGCCGTCTTCCGCGTAATTCACGACGTCGCTGTGCAGTGCCTGTTTAAGCGCCCCGACGAAATTCCAGTTCGGGTTGGCGCTGTAGCTGGTGCCAACCAGGCCGACGGCTACGTCGCTGTCGGCGAACAGTGCGTCGTCGCCTTGAGCTTCAGTGGCCACCGGATCGGTGCTGCGTTGTTGCAATTGATCCGGTTGTGGCAGCAGGTTGCTGAACAGTGGGTCCAGCGGCAGGAAGTTGGTCAGGTCGCCTTTGTATGGCGCCGTTTCCTTGGCCTGGGTGACGAACTTCTCAGGCTCGCCGCTCAGTGGCGTCTGCTGGGCAACGACTTCGCCCAATTGCTTGGCGACAACTTCGGCACCCATTGGCGTCCAGTGGGTATCGGTGCGCAGGAACACCTGGCCGTGTTGTTTGGCGCCTTGCAGTGGAGCGAGCAAGTCCGGCGCGACCAGACCCGCCTGGGCAGCCTGAGCGTGGAACTGCTGATACAGATCGGTGTGCAGGGTGGCGGGTTTGTTATCGCCGATGTGCTCTGGATACAGACGGGTCTTGGCCGGGATGATCGCCAGGATAAGCTGCGTGCCTTGAGCTTTCAGCGCGTCACGCACGCCCTGGATGATTGCCAGGTTGTCCGCTTCGTTCTGCTCGCCGTTGGCGACTGCGTCGAACTCTTCATCGGTGTACAGCCATTGGTCCTTGCCCAGCACGACGCCGGGACGACCTTCGTTGAACAGCTTGTAATCCAGAGCCGCCCAGAGGTTGGTGCCCAGGCGCTTGATCGGAAACTCTTCGTCGTAATGGGTTTCCGCCGCCTTGCTCCATTTGCCGTTGAGCACGGTGGTTTCCGCCGACGTCGAGAAGCTGGCGAAACTGCGCAGCGACCAGATACCCAGACCCAACAGGATGGCCAGGAACAGGGCGATATAGAGGATGCGTAACGAACGGGTCATGTCAGGCTCCTCAGAACTGGAAGTAAAGGAACGGCGAGAAGCTTTGCGCCGAGAGTTTGAGAATCGATGCAATGAACAGCAGCAGGATCAGTGCGCGCATTGCGTAGCGTGGCCAGTCGGCAACCCAGTAGGCCGGTTGCACTTGAGCCTCGGTGCCAACGATGTAGCCCGGCTGATGAATGCTGTCCGGCTTGTCGCCCGGTACCGCTTTGATCATGCCTGGCTGTGCAGTGGCAGGGCCGTCGGCCTGCACGCCCAGATCCGGCGTGTTCTTGCTGGTTGCCTTGTCGGCAGGGCGGTTGGCGTAGAAATCACGCAGGCCGAAGAACGCCAGGGTGGCGTAGGCCACGACCATGGTCGCCACTTGCAGACCGGTGAGGCTGGCCTGGTTGAGTTCGGAGAGTTTCCAGTCACCGAAGCTGAACATCGCGCCGTACATACGGCCCGCTACGTGCAGGTTTTCTGATCTGAAAATCACCCAGCCTATGACCACCAAAAGGAAGGTCAGTGCCCAGCGGATCACATTAAAACTGCGCGGCGTAGTGTTGATGCCGACCGCTTTTTCGATGGCCAGCCAGATACCGTGCCATGCGCCCCAGATCACGTAAGTGATGTTGGCGCCGTGCCACAGACCGCCCAGCAGCATGGTCAGGAACAGGTTGCGATAAGTCGCGAACTTGCCGCCACGGTTGCCGCCCAGGGTGATGTACAGGTAGTCACGCAGCCAGGTGGAAAGGCTGATGTGCCAGCGACGCCAGAATTCGGTGATCGATTGGCTGATGTACGGCTGTTTGAAGTTTTCCATGAAGCGAAAACCCATCATCAAGCCCAGACCGATGGCCATGTCGCTGTAACCGGAGAAGTCGAAATACAGCTGCGCGGTGTAAGCCAGTGCGCCCAGCCAGGCGTCGCCCGTGGTCGGGTTCTGCAAGGCGAAGCAGTGGTCTGCGACGACCGCCAGGGTATCGGCGATGAACACTTTCTTGATGAAACCCTGCATGAACCGCGTGCAGCCTTCGGAGAACTTGTCCAAGGTGTGGGTGCGGTTGTTGAACTGGTCAGCCAGGTCGCGAAAACGCAGCACGGGGCCGGCAATCAAGTGCGGGAAGATCGCCACGAACGCTGCAAAGTCGATCAGGTTGCGGGTGGCCGGTGTGTCACCGCGATAGACGTCGATGATGTAGCTGATGGACTCGAAGACATAGAACGAGATGCCGATCGGCAACAGCACGTGGGTCAGGATGAACGGCTCCAGACCGACGGAGGTCATCATCGCGTTGATGCTGTCCACGCCGAAGTTGGCGTACTTGAAGTAGCCCAGGATGCCCAGGTCGACGACCACGCCCAGCAACAGCCAGCGTTGCGCGGGTTTGGTACGCACGCCCGCCGCGCCTACTTTCAGGCCGATCCAGTAGTTCCATACCGTGACGCCGATGAACAGCGCGAGGAAGTCCACACGCCACCAGGCATAGAACACATAACTGGCAATCAGCAGCAGCAGATTGCGATAGCGTTGCCCGCTCAGGTAGTACAGGCCGAGGAAGATCGGCATGAACAGGAACAGGAACACGTTGGATGAGAAAACCATCCTGATATCTCCGTTTATCCAACAGTCAAAGGCCGAAGCCCCCCCAAACCCCCCATGAAAAACATGGGGGTTGATGTAGCACCTGTAGGAGCTGCCGAAGGCTGCGAAAAGGTCGGCACGACCTTCATTCGATTCACCATCCAGCGACTGCTTCGCAGCCGTTCGCAGCCTGCGGCAGCTCCTACAGTCCAGTTATGAATCAGCTGCCTTTATCACCCTTCTCATGCTCAGGGTCGTAGACCTTGGTCAGGTCGCCGCCCAGGCGGAAGGTTTTGAAGGGTTGCTTTTCATGCTTCTCTTCAAGCGTTTGCGGGCTGCAGGTGTAGAGCGAGCAGTAGGGTTCGAGCCAGGCAAATTTCGGATCTTTCTTGAGGTCCGTCATGTCCTGCTTCTCGCCGTTTTTGGCGGCGAACTGGCTTGGGTCTTTGACGCCTGCCAGCACCCGATCACCCAGACGTTTCAAGGCACCGTTGTTTTCCGGACGCACATCCACACCGTTGGCCTGGGCGAAGCTGGCGATCATGGCCAGTGGCGGCAGGGCGTAGTTGTGATACGACAGAGCCCGCTGGCGACGCTTCATCTCGTTGGGCAGGAAACCTTCCGGGTCAACCTGGTTGGCGGCGACCTTGTATTCCTTGATTGCCCAGTCGAACAGGTCCTGACGGTTGGTGGCGACGGCAGTTGCCATCACCGACCAGGCAGCCCAGTACGAGTGGTTGTTGATTTTTTCCAGCGGCAGATTGCTCCAGTCGCTGACCACTTGATCAGCCAGTTTGCTGAACCAGGCTTCGATGATCTGCGCGTCGCCCTGGCGGTTGGCCAGTGGCTTGGAGTCGGAGAACTTCAAGCGCAGGTAGGCGGAGGACATGCTGCCCAGGGCCCATTTGCGCATCGACTTGCCGGTGTGGTTGAAGTCTTTGGACTCCAGCGCATCGGCCTTGGCCCAAGTGGTCAGCATGTTCAGCGCGCAATCGAGCTGTTCCGGGCGACCGTCGCGCATGTACTGCATCACGACTTTGCTGATGCCACGCTCAAGGGTGGTGATGTCTTTGGTCGCGCTGCGAAAGGCTTCCTCGGACTGCTCGTTCAAGGTCGCACGGGCTTTGTCCGAGCCTTCGTATTTGCTGCGAAACACCAGTTTGTCGGTGTAAGGCTTGGGAATGGCTTCACAGCTGAAGTTGTGATCGCCGGTTTTCATCTTTTCGATGGGAGCGTCGTAACCCTTTGGCGGCACGAGATTGGCCGCGCTGGCTGTGCCGGCAAACATCGCCAGTGACAGAAGGGTAGGGAGCATCAGTTTCGGAGTCTGCATAAATGGCCTCATAACCCGGCCTGCGCGGTTTGCTGCGCAGTACCTGGGAACACGTTGCGTTTGCATACTTTCGCTTCGACTTTCTGGGGTGCAGCGCCCGCTTCCGGACCCTGGATTTCCAGTGCGAGCAGTTGCTGGTCAGCCCAGTCTTCATCTGTTCGCAATTCGAAGGAGAAGCGCCCGTCTGTATCGGATGTTTCCGGTTTTTCGATTTTCAGGTCTTCGTGACGACCGTTCATGTACCAGAGCCTGGCCTGTAGGACCTTGACCGAAGGATCTGCGTAACGAATGTCGATCTGGTTGCTGCCGTTACGGATGTTCTTGATTCCGTTCTTGCCGTTGACCAGCACTTCATTGGTGCCGGTTTTGAGCGAAGTGCTCGCACTCATCACAGCCGGTTTGCCTTCGCAGCCGTTGTCCAGCAGGGACATCATTTGGCGATAGATGGTTTCCTGGTCCAGGCGGTACAGCGGCGAGAACTCCCAGATGAGAATTTTCGGTGGACGTTTCTGGAAGTCTTCGCTGCCCAGGTACTGGATCATCGAGCCTTCCAGACCGCCGCCAGGGAAGGCGACGTTGAGGATGTCGGCGCCGATGTATTCCTGCAGGAAACCGGCAAAGTTGTAGTTCTTGCCGCTGTGGCTGGTGCCGACCAGGGTGATTTCCGGGTTGCCGGAGTCACCGAACAGATCGCCGTCACCGGCTTCACCTTTAGGTTCGGTGGTGAACTGATCCATGTACTGCACGGCATAGGTATTGCCGCACAGCTGCGCAGCCATGTTGTGCAGCGTGCCGGTCTTGCCCATGCGCCCGGAGACGTGGCTTTCGAATTCACGCTTGGGAATGTCGGCGAAACCCGGGACCTTCTTCACGGTTTCAGCGACGATTTTCGCCGTGCGCTGGGCACCGTATGGTGTCCAGTGCTGGTCACCGCGGAAGTAGAAATCGTGAGCCTGTTGTTCGTTGGTCAACGGCGACAGGTCAGGCACCCAATAGCCCATCTTGTCGAAGCGACCGAGCATGGCTTTGTAATTGTTCAGCGCTTTTTCATAGTCGAACTTGTCGCGTTCAGCCGGGAACAGCTTGTTGCGATCTACCAGACCGCGGGTCGGTTGATAGACCACCACCAGTTCTACGCCCTTGCTCTTGAAGGCATCGTGCAGTTGCTTCATGCGGCGATAGCCTTCTGGCGAGGTGTCGAACTCGGTGCGCAGGTCTTCCTGGGTCCGGAACAACCAGTCGCCCTGAGCCTGCACCAGCGTGGTGAAGTTCTGCTGATAGCGCGTGGTGTAGTTCTTCGCATCATGAGCTTCAGGACACAGTTGGCAGCATGGCTCGGCCGTGAAGGCAGGAGCCTGGACTTCGTCAGCCCGAACGCCGCTGCTGATGGCAATCAGTGCTGCGGTCAGGCCGGACAGGCTGAGTAACTTGATCGAGTGTGCGTGCATAAAAATTACCTTCTCAGTCCTGAAGTTCTTTCTGGCTTTCAACCGGATCGATCAACACCGCTTTCTGCTGGCGTACCAGCAGATCGAGAATCTCGTCCTGACGTTCACCCAGGATGCCGTTAAAGGTGATGCCGCCGGATTTGGTCGGGGCCAGCATGGCCACGCGGTACAACTCGATACTCAGGGGAGAGTCGATGGACAGCGGACCAGAGTTGTTGCCGGTCAGTTCGCCGCCGACCACGATCAGCGACACCTTGGTATCGAACGGGTCGAGGGCGATGTCGCGGTCGGTATTGCTCAGGTCTTTGATGTGCCCGTAGACACCCATCAGACCGTTGGCCATGGCTTTGTTTTCGTACAGCTTGATGTTCACGCTGTTACGGACACGAATGCCGTGGCGACGGTTGGCGATGACTTTGTTACCCCAGAGCAGGTTGTCGCCGCTCTCGTACAAGGTGATGCCGTCGGTGTGGTTCTGATAGATCTCGTTGTAGGCAACGATGTTGTTGACGCTGTTACGGTCCAGAACCACGCCGGACAATTTGTTGTTGTGGCTCTTGTTGTTGAAGATGAAGCTGTCGTTCACTTCCCGGGAAACAATGATCCCGTGCTTCTTTTTGGTCCCGTAAACATCGTTTTCGGCAATGATCAGACCGTGGGAACGGTCATGGGGGTCGATGCCGTAGATGATGTTGTCGCGGTAGGTATTGCCCTTGACCACGAAGTCGCGGGTCTCATAGCAGTAGAAGCCGTACCACATGTCCGAGAATTCAGAGCCGACGATCCAGCCGGTGGGGTCGGGCTTGTTCATCTGCTTGACCATGTTTGGCGTGTACTGGGAAACACTCACGCCATAAGACTTACTCTTGTCATAACCCAGGCTCGCGACCTTGGTGTTGATGATGTAAATCTCGGAGCCACCCCAAGACAGCAGGAACGGACGAAATTCATCCGGCTTGCGGAACGTTGCCAGGCTGTTGTCTTTTTCGCGCCAGCCGTTGATCTGGGTGTTGCTGGTGAACAGCTTGCCTTCAACCACCAGGAACGAGCCTTTCTCTTGGGACAGGCGCAGCTCTTTGGTCTTTTTATCGACTTCCAGAATGCCGTCGGCCTTGACCAGAATCGGCAGGCGGGCCACGTAAACGCCCGGCGAAACTTCGCTCAGGAACTGTTTCGGGACCTTTTTCGCCAGGTCCTGAAGGCTCATGTAGCCGCCTTCAACAACGATCGCCTGCGGGATGCCTTGCTGACGCGCAACCCACTCGGCCATCTTGTTATCGCCGCCGATGAATTCCTTCAGGCCGACTTCTTCCATCATCCGGGTGATGCGGACTTTGCCGGGCTTGCTGCGCACGATTTTCTTCGCCGCTGCCGCTTCGGTAAAACCGGTGATGTCCGGCAGCCGCGGTTTGTCCATGTGCAGCGTGGCGCTGTCCGGGCTGGTGATGGTGTAGTTTTTTGCCTGTTGCAGCTCTTTGACCACGGCTTTTTCGGCCGTAGTCGGTGGCACCGCAACGGTGTTGGCCATGGCGGAGCTGGCGAGCAACAGCGCACTGCTCAGCACTGCGCTTTCGAGCAATGCATGTGGCCATGCGCGGCTGCGCAGACGGCTTGCTTGACTGTTCATCTCATCGCACTCCTTTCGCGTTTGCATCAGAAGCGCCAGATGACGTCAACGACGGCGCGGTGCATGTAGCTGTCTACCTGGCTGCCATAGGCATCGCCCGGCTTGAAGACACCGGCACGCAGACGAACCAGAGCCGACGGGTCATCCATCGATTGGCTGATCGAGGCTGGCAGCAGGCCGCTTTTGAAGTATTTGGTCACGACCAGGTCCATTTCCTGACCCAGATCTTTGTTGCCGTCAGTGGTCAATGGCAGGGAAGAAAGAACCCCGCTTTCCTCTGCGCCAACAGCGTTGATGCCCGAAGTACCGATGCGAGCATTGCCGTCCGTGCGACGGAAGTTGTGGTAGATCAACGAGGCATCGTATTCATCGCGCAACTGCCAGGAGGCGAACAGCGAGCCGCTTTCCACGTTGGCCATTTCGCCCTGGAAGGCTTCACCGAAGCGGTGTACGCGAGAGCGGGTACCGGTCCAGTTCGAGCGGTTGGATTCCAGACCGTTCTGTTCGTATTCCTTGCTGGCGCGCGAGTACGCAGCACCCACTTGCCATTGCGGATCCAGGCGCAGTCGCAGACCCAGGTCAGTGGCCCAGCCATTGACGTTGTTGTTGGTCTTGTCACCCGCCTGATAGGTACCGTCAGGCTGAGCGATGGCAGCGATCTGGCTGCGATCACCGGACAGCCAGGTCACGCTGCCCCAGTAATTGATCTGGTTGGTGTTGCGATGGTTGTAAGCATCGCTGTTGGCTTGCAGGCCCAGCCAGGTGAGGTCGCCGTTGGACGTCTTGTCCAGATCGTCGAGATTTTCCCCCGGCTTTTTCAGATTGCCGTCGTCCTGGCTGTGATGTGCACGCACACCTGCCCATTGACCCGGCGTCCACTGGTAGCTGACGTCACCGAAGATGTGTTTACGGTCTTCGTCTTGCGGGGACAATTCGGTCAAGTCGGTGCGGTATTCGCTGAAGCGCTGAGCCACGCCCACATCTGCCTTGAGCAGCGTGGTGTCGAAGACCCAGTTAACGGATTCGATGTTGGTGTCGTGCCATTGGCCGTCGTCGTTGCGCAGGCGTTGACGGCCGATTTTGAGCTTCTCGCCAGGGTAGGGCGTGAAGCCGCTGTAGCCGATCCAGAATTCACGCAGCGCCAGGTAACTCTTTTCGACTTCGCGCTCGCTGGCGTTGCCGCGTGCCTGAGTGCTTTCCTGGGTGACGGCGTCGGTCTGCTCCAGCGGGTCGGTCTGAATGGTGTCAGTGGCGGTGACCACTTGACCCATTGCGTAGCCGCTCCAGGCGCCACGTTCGCCGTACACCCAAGGGCGCAGGTCCAGACCGATACCGTTCACATCGCCGCCGGAGCGGGTGCCCAGGTCGCGGTCGTCTTCGGCCTGACCGGTGATTTTTACTTCAAGACCGAAATTCTTGTCTTCGGTCATGGCCGCCAGTGTCGGCGTCGCCCACATCAGGGTAAAACCAAGACCCAGGCCAGCGGCCATCAGGGAGTTCAACTTCATAGTGGTTTTTCCTCGCCGTCTTCTTCTTTCAGGGCTTGCATGGCCAGCGCGTTCTGGCTGGCGGCGCCCCGGACGTTTTGCTCTTGTTGCAACAGCCGTTGGGCGGTGGCGAGCTTTTCTGGCGGTAATGCTGCGCTGAGTTGTTGCGCGAGGTCGGTGGCAGCCGGGGTTGGCTCGGGTTGTTGCACAGCCAGTTGGCTGAACACCCAGGCGTTGACCGGGTTGGGCATCGTGCCCTTGCCTTGGGAAAACAGTTGAGCAATGGCGAAGTCGGCGCTGTTCTGGCCGCCACGTGCGGCGATCAGCAGTTCGTCCAGTGCCTTTTGCGAGTAGACCTGGCCGAGGTAGCCGCGGCGATAGATCTGACCCAGGTAGTAGTGCGCGGAGATTTCAGTGCCCGCGGCTTTTTTCAGGTGCTCTTCGGCCTTTTGCGAATTGGCCGGTACCCATTTGCCTTCGTAGTACAGGCGGCCCAGCAGCAGTTCGGCGCGGGGTTGATCCGCTGCACGACCGTTGTCCAGGTACTCCATCATCTTGTTGACGTCGCCCAGTTCCGGGAAGTCGTAAAGCAGTTTGGCCAGGGTGACCCAGGAAACCGGATAGCCCGGCGCGACCTGCTCCAGCAATTGCTGGGCGGTCTTTTCGTCCGGGGTGCCGATGCTGGCATCACCCAGCACGCGAGCCACGCTGTCGACCCGTTGCGCACCGACACTGCCAATGGCGTAAGCGCTGCGCAGTTGCTCGATGAGCGCGGTGCGTTGTTCGGTCTGATTACGCTTTTGATAAACGGTGGTCAGCTCGACGTAGCAGATATCGACGCTGGAGAGTGCTGCTTTACAGATGCTTTCAACGTCATCCAGATGCTGGTCGTAAGTGCCCTGAGTGCGATACAGCAGCACTTGGGCCAGACCGGCTTCCGGGTAACCCTGAGCGCGCCACTGGCTGATCTTCTGCTGCGCGTTCACGTTGGGGAACGAGTGCGGGAATTGCAGATAGAGCATGGCCAGCGGGGTCAGCGACGAGGTATCGCCACTGGCGAAAGCTTTCTTCAGCAGGTCTTCGGCTTCGTGGTGCTCGGCCTCGGTGGCGCCAGGCTTGGCCGCCAGCAGGCGACCCAGACGGGCTTGAGCGCGAGGCGAGGTGTCAGCCGCAGCACGGTACGTCGCTTCGGCTTCCTTGATGCGCTGTGGGTCGCCACTTTGCACGGCAATATCAGCCAGGCCAACCTGTGCATCGCTGTAGCCCAGGTCCGCCAGCTGCCGATAATTCTGCTCAGCCAGTGCGGTGTCACCGTTTTTAAGGGCTTCATTGGCCAGGCGTTGATCGGGCAGACCGGCGCAACCGGTCAGGGCGATGGCAACGGCCAGGCTCAATAGCGTGGGGCTCGACAAGCTTCGTAGTGGGCTACCCATGTTAGAGACCCGCAGCCATTGCTTTGTCGATCAGCCAGTTCATCGACGGGCCACGGTCGCTGGTCACGTCAACAGGGCGGCCAGCCAGGGAGGCGTCGAGGACTTCGTCGGGCTTGATCTGTACACGAATGTCAGTGGCCAGATCGGCGTCGCTCAGGTTGGTGCTGCTGATGATCTTGCCGGTACGCACGGTGTCGTCGCCAGCAACGGTGAAGTTCACGCTGGTGCCTGGCTTGACGTCGTTGAACTGGCGATAGGTGAAGCGTGCTTCAACATTGGCGGCGGTGTTGCGCGGTACCAACTGGAAGATCACCTGCCCTTTGGATGCAAACTGACCGTCTGCTACCAATTGCTTGGCGATCACGCAATCACATGGGCTGGTCAGGGTGCCGGCCATTTGCTTGCCGTACAGCTCTTCGATTTTGGCCGGTTGCAGGTCGTCGCCGTTCAGGCTGCCTTTGAGCATTTCCAGCATGCTGGTGTTGAACGAGGCCATCGGCGCGCCTTTGGCGACCGGCGTGTTGACCGCGACCAGACTTTGCACGGTGCCTTCACGTGGCATGGTCACGTCCATTGCAGGCAACGACACCAGACCAGCCGATGCGTGGCTGACGAAGTACAGGCCATAGACCGTTTTAAAGATAAAGCCGAATGCCGCCAGACCGACGATGAAGATGCCGAGGCTGAAGGTCACTGCGCGCAGACGACCCATGGCGGTCATACCGCTGCCGTCGCCTTTGACCTTGCGCGCCTTGGTGAAGTTATCGCGTTGCAGAGTGGCGAGCACTTCACCCATGGTGACGATGTCGCCGCTCAAGTGCGAAGTGATCAGGTGGCGCAGGGTCGCGATGTCCTGGGCTTCCAGATTCTGGAACTGGCAGCCGACGCGGCCGGTGGAAGCGTCGATGCTGCGTACTTGCAGTTCCACGTCCATGGCCAGGCCAAGGTTGTCGATCAGAAACTGCAGGCGAGCCTTGATCACTTCGCCAATGGCCGGGCGCTGCTGCGCCGGTGCGATGTAGGCCAGACCACCGGCGGACAAGTCTTCGATGCGCACCAGCGGCGCATTCGGCGCGCCGTTGAGCAGGCGCAGCTTGGCCGGGATTTTGACCCGCGCATGTTGGCGCTGGGCTTCGGATTCATGGACGACGTTTGCATTCACGGCTGTATTCATGGCTAATTTTCCTACTTAAGCGATTAATCCGTTGGCCCGGTCAAACCATCGTCAACAGCACGGCGACGAAGATGGTGCCAGCCGAGAAAGTCATGGTCCGAGACGACCATGTGTTGAACCAGCCCTGAAAACTGGCCATGTCACGGCTGAGTTTGGTGTCCTGACGTGTCCACGACTGGCGGTCGAGACGGAAGAACACGTAGATCTTCATCAGGGCGCCAACGATCTGGTTGTAATAAAGAATGATCGGGTAGGCAGGCCCGATCTTGTGACCCGAACACGACAGCAGCAGGGTCAGGATCAGGCGGGTAATGCCGATCCACAGCAGGTACATCAGGATGAACATGCCGCCGTACTTGAAGCTGGCGATGATCGCGACGGTCAGGCCCAGGATCGAGGTCCACATGGACACGCGCTGGTCGAACAGCACGATGCTGGTGAAGATCCCCAGACGACGAACACCCAGGCCCAGTGCCCGAGAGTTCTGGCGCAGGTTGTTGCCGTACCAGCGATACATCAATTTGCGACTGGCCTTGAGGAAGCTCTTCTCCGGCGGGTGTTCAACCGTGTGGATCGCTGCGTCCGGCACGTAGAACGTGTCGTAGCCCAGGCGCATCAGGCTGAACCAGCTGGACTTGTCATCACCGGTCAGGAAGCGGAAGGTGCCCAGGCGCCAGTGGTGCAGGGAATCACTTTCAACGTCACGGATGAATTCCGGATCTGTCACCACCGTGGCGCGGAACACCGACATCCGCCCGGTCATGGTCAGCACGCGCTTGGACAGGGCCATGGAGCACATGTTGATGTGACGCTGGGCGAAGCGCAGTTTGTGCCATTCGCTCATGATGTAGCCGCCGCGGACTTCGCAGAACTCGTTGGTGGTCAGGCCGCCGACATTGCCGAACAGCTGGAACCAGGGCACGGTCTTGCGCACAACGCCTTCAGCCAGCACGGTGTCGCCGTCGATAACGGCCACCACCGCACGGTCGTCCGGCATATGCCGGGAGATCGCGCGGAAACCAAAGGCCAGACCGTCACGCTTGCCGGTACCGGCGATACGTACAAAGTCCAGCTTGACGTGTTCAGGCGGATTGGCCTTTTCCCACATCGCTTTAACCAGCAGTTCGTCAGACATTTCCACCAGGGAGCAGACCACGGTGGTCGGGAAGCCGCATTCAATGGCTTCGCGAATGACCGAGCTGTACACCTGAGCGGTGGTCAGTGCATCAATACGAAAGCTGGTGACCATCAGGAACACGTGAGACGGGTCCGCCGACTTGCCCAGCTTGCGAACTTTGCGACGCAAGTGCGGGTAAACGATGTAGAGAAAGATCATCCCACGCACAAAGTGCGTGATACCCATCGAGTAGCGCCAGATACCCACGGCGCCAATCAGGAAAATAAAGTTCTTGGACTGTGAGTCAAAGATACTTGTGGGCAGCGCTGTCGCGAGTGCCCCTAATAAACTCAAATAAAACAGCCAACCTGCGGCCTGTAAAAGGCCATGCTTTAGCCTGTGCATAGTCGGTATCCCTAGAAAGTTGCAAGCCGCAAGCTGCAAGCCTCAAGAAGACTTGCAACCTGAGCTTGTGGCTTGCCGCTTGAAGCTTGCAGCTGTTTTACGCTTTACCAGCAAATACCTTCGGCACGCTCGTTCTCGCTGGTCGTGGTGGTCATGAAGCCCACCAGATCCACGATCTGCTTGCCCGCCGGTGCCTTGTTGGCCAGGGAGCGGAACCGTTCGTCACGGTTACCCAGGATAATGACGTCGGCGTTGTTGACCACTGCGTCGAAGTCCGAGTTGAGCAGGGACGACACGTGAGGGATCTTCGATTCGATGTATTCCTTGTTGGAACCATGAACGCGAGCGTATTCGACGTTGCTGTCGAAGATGCTCAGCTCGAAGCCTTTACCGATCAGCATTTCGGCCAGCTCTACCAGCGGGCTTTCGCGCAGATCGTCGGTGCCGGCCTTGAAGCTCAGACCCAGCAGGGCGACTTTGCGAGTGTCGTGGGCAGCCACGATGTCGAAAGCGTTCTGCACCTGGGACACGTTGCTGCGCATCAGGGAGTTGAGCAGTGGTGCTTCAACATCCAGGCTGCCAGCGCGGTAGGTCAGGGCGCGGACGTCTTTAGGCAGGCAAGACCCGCCGAACGCGAAGCCAGGGCGCATGTAGTACTGCGACAGGTTCAATTGCTTGTCCTGGCAGACCACTTCCATCACTTCACGACCATCGACCCCGCATGCCTTGGCAATGTTGCCGATTTCGTTGGCGAAGGTGACCTTGGTGGCGTGCCATACGTTGCAGGTGTACTTGATCATCTCGGCAACGGCGATGTCCTTGCGGATGATCGGCGCGTCGAGTTCTTCGTACAGGGCTTGCAGCACGTCGCCGGAAGCCTTGTCGAACTCACCGATAACAGTCATCGGCGGATGATCGTAGTCTTTGATCGCGGTACTTTCACGCAGGAACTCAGGGTTCACTGCAACGCCGAAATCAACACCGGCTTTCTTGCCGGAGCAGTCTTCGAGGATCGGGATCACTACGTTGGCAACAGTGCCTGGCAGTACGGTGCTGCGAACCACGATAGTGTGGCGCGAGTCTTTGTCACGCAGGACAAAACCGATTTCGCGACACACGGCTTCGATGTAGTCGAGTTCCAGATCGCCGTTTTTCTTGCTTGGCGTACCGACGCAGATCATCGACACGTCAGTGGCACGGATGGCCTCGGAAAAATCAGTGGTGCCGCGCAATTTGCCGGTGCGGATACCCTGGTCCAGAAGCTCTCCCAGACCGGGTTCGACGATAGGCGATTTGCCGCTATTGATAAGGTCGATTTTGGCGCTAGAGATATCCACACCAACAACATCATGACCCCGCGCAGAAAGGCAACCGGCACAGACGGCACCGACATAACCCAAACCAAAGATGCTGATACGCATCGTATTCTCCTCGTTTTCACGCCATAAGTTGGCTGGATATTAAATTTTGACCAGCAGTTATCGCGCACCAGAAAGAGTGACTTAAAGAAGTCGCTTAACTAGTGCAGGCATTTTAAAAGGTGAGTGCCTATAACTAAGGCAGACTCAAGTACAACTAAGTCTTGAACGGCAAGTGACCTGTTCAGGTTGAGCTACAGGACCTTGCTCTGGGATGTGGTAAACCACTCCTCGTGGGTGCTACGCCGGTTTCGTGGCTGGCAGGCCCGGGGCAGAGCCTCGGCTGTCGTCATGAAACCTTTGTCTGTGCACCTGAACAGCGCTTTGCCAAACGTATGAAGTTGTAATGGTGCGTTTTATCTCCTGATACCTACCGCCTATGACCAACAGGTCAAATCATGTGGGCCGGCAACTTCCAGTGCTTCTACACCCCTTGTAAGTGATCTCTCACAAGGTGGGCGAGAATTGTTACGGGATGTAGGAGCCCCTGATTTCGAGATAAGTTCCTGGCCACTCGTCCTCTTTTCGAGAATAAGGATTTTCACGGGCCTTATTTGAGTGATTGCACATTGATAGCAATTCGCGTTTGGGCCTTAGTTCACAGGTGCTTCAGCGAGCCGCATGTAAAAATGCCACTACTGCGAAAAAGCTAAAGGCTAGTACTGAAAAAAGTTGTTAATTTTTTGAGAATTCAAACTTGCAAAGTTGGATGACTTTATTTTGGCGTCAAAGCGATGTCATTTTGCGATTTGCAAGCGGGGGCTGGCGGGGGTTCAGGGCGCGTCGAGAAGAGTCGATGCGCCACCATCAGAGGGCTTATTGTTCTGCCGAGTCACGCAAGAACACTAATTTGGTGTCCGAGGACAACTCGCTGCTGTAGCGATAACCGTTCACGTCGAACTGTTTAAGTGCATCCGGCGTGTTGATCTGCTCGGAAATCACGAAGCGGCTCATCATGCCGCGTGCCTTCTTGGCGTAGAAACTGATGATCTTGTACTGGCCGTTCTTCCAGTCCTTGAACTCGGTATCGATGATTCGTGCTTTCAATGCCGAGCGCTTGACCGCCGAAAAGTACTCGGTGGAGGCCAGGTTCAACAGCAGGTCATCGCCTTGTTCGGCCAGCGCTTCGTTCAGCCATTCGCTGATGCGCGTGCCCCAGAAGGCATAAAGGTCCTTGCCACGGGCGTTGGCCAGCTTCGTACCCATTTCCAGCCGATACGGCTGCATCAGGTCAAGCGGGCGCAGCAGGCCATAAAGACCCGACAGCATGCGCAGGTGGTCTTGGGCGTAGCTGAGTTCTTTTTCGCTGAGGGTTTCGGCCTGCAAACCGGTGTACACGTCACCTTTGAATGCCAGAAGCGCCTGCTTGGCGTTTTCCGGGGTAAACGCCGGGTTCCAGCTTCCAAAGCGCGCAGCGTTCAGGCCGGACAGCTTGTCGGACAGGTGCATCAACTCGCCGATCTGCGCAGGCGTCAGCTCGCGTAACTGGGTAATCAACTCCTGGGAGTGATCCAGATACTGCGGCTGAGTAAAGCGCGTGGTGCTCGGCGGGGTTTCGAAATCGAGGGTTTTCGCTGGGGAAATCACCATCAGCATGTCTTGGTCTCCTTTAATCGTGGGGGGATTCTAGGGACTGTTGATGTGGGACTCCAGCTATGGTGGTGATAGATGGGGTGAAAGCTCTTCCTGTAGGAGCTGCCGAAGGCTGCGAACCGCGATGTATCTGACACACCCTGTTCGCAGCCTTCGGCAGCTCCTACAAAATAGAGGTGTGCATGAATGAATGCCTCGTAGGAGCGCGCTTGCCCGCGATTGGTTTTATCAGGCGCCCTATCTACCGCCAGATCCGGCGCCATCGCGGGCAAGCTCACTCCTACGGGTTCAGTGTTTTTTCAGGCACACCTCGGTCACTGTAGGAGTGAGCTTGCTCGCGATTGGTTTTATCAGGCGCCAACTCTATCGCCAGATCCGGCGCCATCGCGGGCAAGCGCGCTCCTACGGGTTCGGTGTTTTTTCAGGCACACCTCGGTCACTGTAGGAGTGAGCTTGCTCGCGATTGGTTTTATCAGGCGCCAACTCTATCGCCAGATCCGGCGCCATCGTGCTCCTACGGGTTTCGGGAGTCCGGGATTTGTATCACCCCCGACATCAGCCCTGCGCTGCATATCAGCTATAGTGCGGCGCTAATCCGGTTTTGATGTTCAGGGTAGGGAGCTTTTGGTTTTGCGTATTTTTCTGGCAGTTTGCGCGTGTCTGTTCTGGGCTCAAGCCAATGCGGCCTTACCACCGGTGGCGACCATCGATCGCAGTACCTGGCCTGAACGGCTGGAAACGCCCAATCTGTTCGATGTCGCCTCCCGTGCGGAAATCCTCGGGTTCGCCCATCAACTGTTGCTGAGCGAAAACCTCGACGAAGACGGTCTCAAGCGTCGGCTGGGGTTGCGTTACATCAATGTGTCCTCGTTGAACCTGGTGCGCAACCGCCTGTGGACGCGGCTGCTGGAAAACTATCAGAACGCGCAGAAGAGCTGCGAAGATGATGCCTCCTTCTGTGTGCTGGTCGAAGACATGGACCAACTGCGCCAGCGCGCCACCGAGTACACCATTGCTGATGACTCGTTCTACGCCAACTGGGCTGCGCCGAGTGCCGCCTTTTATGAGCGTTACCTCAATGAGTTGCTGTACCAGGCCGCGCTGTTCCCGCAGACCAGCAGTGAAATTGCTCTCTATAACTCGGACGAGCTGAGCGGCGACGAGATGGCCGACCGGACCTTCCAGCTCAACTTCGAAGGCGGTCCCACCGGCGCTGACGGCGGCACCGACTGGCTGGCGGGCTTCATGCGCCAGCAAAAGATGAACGCGACCTTCTTTGTGCTGGGCAAAAGCCTGCAGGAGCGTCTGGAGGCCGGAACCGCCAGCGCGTTGCAGTCGCTGTACCGTTTGCAGTGCGTGGGCATCCAGGGCTGGGAATATCGTTCTCACAGCCAGTGGCTGGACTGGCAGGATTCGGTTCAGCGCAGCGCCGGGCTGACTCAGCAATTGCTGCCTGACAACTTCATCCCGTTGTTCCGCCCACCCTACGGCCACCGACGCGCCGACAGCGGCCAGTATTTCCGAGATCAAGGGCTGCGTGTGTCGCTGTGGAATATCGATGCTCAGGACGCCAACGGACGCCTGACTTCGGAACAGATCAGTGACCGGGTCATCAGCCTGATGTTGCTCTGGCGACGGGGCACGGTGGTGTTCCACGATGCCAGCGCCAGGGTGCAGTCGGCGGTGCCATTGCTGCTGGCCAATACCGCGCAAAGTGAGCTGATCTGGGACGATTGCCACAACATCCCTGAAAGGCCCGCAGGCTAAGGGTTTGCACGCGTTTGAGTGGGAGGCGAAGAAAGATTTTTCGGGGATTTCAGGTGTGGCGGACTTCCGACTGTAAACGCCCCGAAGCAGGCCGCCAAGGGCTATTCGTCAAACTGTGAAATAAACTTCAAAAATCTGTCAAAGAGCTTTTTTCTGTCATGTGTTTTGCGGTATTACCACTACAGACCGCCGAAACCTGCAACACAGGTGGCGTCCTCCAAGACTCCATCTTGAGCAATTCTCCTCTGCCCTAAGAGGAGAGCCCGGCGGCCTTTTCGTGGCGCAGTTTTCTAGTGGTTCTGCGTTGCCTGGCTTTTATAAAGGTGAGCGAGTATGGATGATCACGGACGCACCCCCTCCACTAACCAGCCAATCCTTTACGTGCTCGATACAAACGTACTGATCCACGACCCCAATGCCCTGCTGAATTTCGAAGAACACCGCGTTGCAATCCCCATGACCGTGCTGGAAGAGCTGGACAAGCTCAAGGCCGGCAAACATTCGGTCGCTGCCGAGTGTCGTCAGGCCATCCGATTGATCGACAAGACTCTGGGCGAAGCCACTCCCGACGAAGTTGAGCGGGGCGTGCCGATTGACCGTGGCACTGGTGTGTTCAAAGGTTTCCTGTCGATTCTGATGAGCAAGCGCGAGGAACCCAACAGTCTTCTGCCTGAGCACCTGAACGACAACATCATCATCAACCAATTGATTGACCTGCACGCGCGTGACAAGGACCTGCGCCTGGTGCTGGTCACCAAAGACATCAACATGCGCCTCAAGGCCCGCGCCTGCGGGATCGCTGCCGAGGACTACAGCACCGACCAGTTGGTCGACGACGTGTCGATGCTGTCTCGCGGTTATCACAACGTCACCGGTTCGTTCTGGGATCGAGTGGCCAAGGTTGATACCCGCCAGGATCACGGCCGCACCTGGCACCGCGTGCAAATGACGGAAATGCTGCCCTCCGTCCACATCAACGAGTTCATCATCGACGAGCAAGGTTTCGTGGGCTGGGTCAAAGGCGTCAAGGCCGACGAGCTGTTGATCCTCGACATGCACCAGGAGCCGCTGCTGCATCAGGAAGCCTGGGGCCTCAAGCCTCGCGACATCTATCAGGGCCTGGCGCTGTTCGCGTTGCTCGATCCGGATATTCATCTGGTCAACCTGTCCGGCGCTGCCGGTTCCGGCAAGACCATCCTGGCGCTGGCCGCTGCCATCGAGCAGACCATGGTCAGCAAACGCTATCGGCGCATCATCGCCACCCGCAGCGTGCAGGGCCTGGACCAGGAGATCGGCTTCCTGCCCGGCACCGAGGCGGAAAAAATGGAGCCATGGCTCGGCGCAATCACCGACAACCTCGAAGCCTTGCACATGGATGACGAAAATACCCATGGCAGCGTCGATTACATCCTCAGCAAAGTGCCGTTGCAGTTCAAATCCCTCAACTACATCCGGGGCCGCAGCTTCCAGCAAAGCCTGATTTTGATCGACGAATGCCAGAACCTCACCCCGCACCAGATGAAAACCATCATCACCCGTGCCGGTGCCGGTTCCAAAGTGGTCTGCCTGGGTAACCTGGCGCAGATTGATACTCCCTACCTGTCGGCCACCAGTTCCGGCCTGACCTACCTGACGGAGCGCTTCAAAGACTTCCCGAACGGCGTGCACATTTCCCTGCAAGGCGTGCCACGCTCCATCCTGGCTGAATATGCGGAGTCGCATTTGTAGGCGGGCAGCGCTAAACCTGTAGGAGCTGCCGAAGGCTGCGAAGAGGCCGCAATGACCATTCGCAGCCTGCGGCAGCTCCTACAGTCCTGCCATTAGGTTTACACTCTCGACTCCTGTTCAGGAGTAAAGCTGTGCTCACTCATCTCGATTCCCAAGGTCGCGCCAATATGGTCGACGTCACTGATAAAGCCGTGACGTCCCGTGAGGCAGTGGCCGAAGCGTTAATCCGTATGCTGCCCGACACCCTGCAAATGATTGTCAGCGGCGGCCATCCCAAAGGGGATGTGTTCGCCGTGGCGCGCATCGCCGGTATTCAGGCGGCGAAGAAAACCAGTGATCTGATCCCGCTGTGTCACCCGCTGATGCTCACCAGCATCAAAGTCGAACTCAGTGCCGAAGGTGAGGACGCGGTGCGTATTGTCGCGCGCTGCAAACTGGCCGGGCAGACCGGTGTGGAAATGGAAGCACTGACCGCCGCAAGCGTCGCTGCGTTGACCATCTATGACATGTGCAAGGCAGTTGATCGCGGCATGGTCATCGAAACCGTGCGCCTGCTGGAAAAACTCGGCGGCAAGAGCGGCCACTTCATTGCCGATGAGCCGGAGGCGCAATGAGCGTAGACGTCCAGTATTTCGCTCGTTACAGGGAAACCCTCGGCCTGGATGGCGAGCAGGTTGAAGGCGAGTTCTCCAGCATCGATGCCTTGCGCCTGCATCTGCTCAAGCGCGAAGGCGTCTGGCAGGTCCTCGGCGAGCAAAGCCTGATGTGCGCCCGCAATCAGGAGCTGTGCCAGCTGGACGAGCCGTTGCAGGCTGGCGATGAAGTGGCGTTCTTCCCGACCGTGACCGGAGGCTGACATGGCGATTCGGGTTCAGGTGGCGCCGTTCGATCCAGGTGCTGAAGTCAATGCACTACACGCCGCCAATGTGGGCGTCGGTGCTGTGGTCAGCTTTGTGGGTTATGTGCGGGATTTCAATGAAGGGCGGGAAGTGTCGGGGATGTTTCTTGAGCATTATCCCGGCATGACCGAAAAAGCCCTGGGCAAGATCACCGACGAGGCGCATCAACGCTGGCCGTTGCTCAAACTCGAAGTGCTGCATCGGGTGGGTGCGCTGGAGCCGGGGGAGCCGATTGTATTTGTCGGCGTCGCCAGTGCTCATCGTCAGGCGGCGTTCGAAGCCTGTGATTTCGTCATGGACTACCTCAAGACCCGCGCGCCGTTCTGGAAGAAGGAAAATACTTCCGAAGGGCCGAAGTGGGTTGAAGGGCGGGACAGTGATCATGCGGCGGCGGGGCGCTGGAAGTGAAGGCTTAAGCCTGATCCTGTGGGAGCAAGCTTGCTTGCGAAAGCTGGGTTTCAGGCGCTACAAATATGCCTGACTCACCATCGCCTTCGCGAGCAAGCTCGCTCCCACAGGTGCAGTGAAAGGTCGTTACATCTCCAATTACACCGGCTGCGCAGGCTTGCGAACAACCGCCCGCAACAACTCGGTCGGCGGGGTTTCGCAGCTGATCTTGCGGCCCAGCTTCTCTTCGATCGATGGCAGCTGATATGAGTCGTCTTCACCGGCGAAGCTGATCGACACGCCTGCAGCGCCTGCACGACCGGTACGGCCGATACGGTGTACGTAGTCGTCCGGGACTTCCGGTAGGGTGAAGTTGATCACGTGGCTGATGCCGTCGATGTGAATCCCGCGACCGGCAACATCGGTGGCCACCAGCACGCGAATCTTGCCTTCGCGGAAACCTTCCAGCGTCTTGATGCGTTTGTGCTGCGGCACGTCGCCTGACAATTGCGCGGCGTTGACGCCATCACGCACCAGGCGCTCTTCAATGCGGCGCACTTCGTCTTTACGGTTGGCAAAAACCATGACCCGCTCCCAACCGTTATCGTTGATCAGGTTGTAGAGCAGTTTGTATTTGTCGGCACCGGCGACGGCGTAGATGTGCTGCTCGACGTTTTCGCTGGCCACATTCAAGGCTTCGATTTCGACAATGGCCGGATCGGTGGTCCATTGCTTGGCCAGGTTCATCACGTCATCGGTGAAGGTTGCCGAGAACAGCAGGGTCTGGCGTTCACTTTTCTGTGGTGTCTGGCGGATGATCTGACGGACCTGGGGGATGAAGCCCATGTCGAGCATGCGGTCGGCTTCGTCGAGCACCATGACTTCGACCATGTCCAGATGCACTTCACCGCGCTGGTTGAAGTCCAGCAGACGGCCCGGCGTGGCAACCAGAATGTCGCAATGCCGTGCTTCGAGCTGTTTGAGCTGTTTGTCGAAGTCCATGCCACCGACGAACGTCATGACGTTCAGGTTGGTGTACTTGGTCAGGTCGGCGGCGTCCTTGGCGATCTGTACCACCAGCTCCCGGGTCGGGGCGATGATCAGCGCGCGAGGTTCGCCCATGTAGCGTTCTTTGGGCGGCGGCGTTTGCGTCAGCTGCGAGATGATCGAAATCAGAAAGGCTGCGGTTTTGCCGGTACCGGTCTGTGCGCGACCGATGGCGTCCTGACCCTTGAGGGTAAAGCCCAAAACCTGCGCCTGAATCGGCGTGCAATAAGGAAAACCAAGGTCTTGAATCGCGTGCATCAACTCTGGTGCGAGAGCGAAGTCGTGGAAGCGGGTTTTGCCTTCCTGAGGTTCGACGACGAAATCTTCCAGTTTCCAGGGAATGACTACCGGCTTTGGCGCACGTTCGCGACGTGGACGCTCGGGCTTTGGCCGGGCAATGCTGGTCGGCTCTGCCGCTGCGGGCTGCGCAGTGGCGTCCTGAACGTCGTCACGGGAAGCTACCGGCGCGATAACCGCAGTACCTGAGTCCCGTAGATCTTCTGCAATCTTGCCGGCGGGAGCGGGGGAGGTGGTGACAGGGCCAGCTGCGAGCGGCTCAACCTCGCCTTTACCGAACATCTTTTTAAGTGCTTTGAGCACGGTCATCTCGTCAGTTGGTTAAGGAATGTACGCCGAGCAGTGTAAAGCAAGAATCATGCGCGGCGTAGTGTCATGCCAAATGGGCTACAGATCTCCATCAGTGGGACCGGCTTTAGCCGGGAAGAGGCCGGTACAGTCGACACATCTGCAGCGTCAGGATTGCAGCCTTCCCGGCTAAAGCCGGTCCCACGAGCCGGTCCCGCAAGTCACCCATCAGCTCAGCTTGTCGACCAGCCAGGCACCGATGTCGGAAATCTCCTGCGGTAACACTTGGTGCTCCATTGGGTATTCCTGCCATGTCACGGTTACGCCCTGGCCCTTCAAACGCTCATAAACGCTGCGCCCCATAGACGTCAGTACCACATTGTCGTGAGAGCCGTGCAGGCAGTACGCAGGGATGCGTCGCTGACTCGCCGAAAGGTCCATCTGGTCGCTGAACGTGGGTGCATAAGTAGAAAGGGCCAGCACGCCGCCCAGCGGACCTTCCCATCGTTTGAATGCAGCATGCAGCACCACCGCACCACCTTGAGAGAAACCGGCCAGGAAGATCCGCGCCGGGTCGATGCCGCTGTCGCGCTGTGCTTCGATCAGGCTCAGGACGGTCTGGGCCGAAGCCTCCAGTTGGTCGTGATCGATAGCCCTGGCGGGGCTCATGGCGATGATGTCGTACCAGCTGGGCATCTCGTAGCCGCCATTGATCGTCACTGCGCGAGTCGGCGCCTGTGGCAGGATGAAGCGGGTACTCAATAGGGTTTCCTGAAGCGCTTCAGCAACCGGCATAAAGTCATAACGGTCGGCACCCAAGCCATGCAGCCAGATCACGCAGGCATCTGCGCTGTTCACGGGTTCCAGAATCAGGTGGTCGCTCATGGTTGCTCCAATGCAGTGCGCTCGCTCTTTTGCAGTGCGTTAATGCGGTGCGCGTGTATTTAAAAATGAAAGAAGATGTCGCAAGGTTACAAGTTTTCCTCTTGACCTGTCGCTAATTCGACATCGCCACCATGCTGGTACGGGCTTTGCTATAAAAACCCGGGAGTGAGAGCGCTCACCTCGGGCGGTATCACTATTGTGCTATTAGTGACTCTCGCCGGGGGCAGCACGGAATCCATGCATCAGGATTTTCGGCACGGTTCATCCTGTACCGGTTTGGTCCAGGAACATCATGGCGCTTGAATCCGATGGGCCGTCTACGATTAGGAATGCAGGCGATGAGATGACCTCACGTCTGGTTCGCAATCTGGCCTGACGTCCAGTGACCCAAAAAAAAGCCAGCACGGGTCATGTATGCCTCACAAGGGTGCGACGGGGTTCAAGAGCCTAAACAACAAAGAGCAAAACTGGAGGTTTGAATGAAGATGTTGAAATCCACCCTGGCTGTAGTAGCCGCCGCAGCAGCACTGGGCGTGAGCAGTTTTGCTCAGGCAGGCGCAACACTGGACGCCATTCAGAAAAAAGGCTTTGTACAGTGCGGCGTCAGCGATGGTCTGCCAGGTTTCTCCGTTCCTGATGCTACCGGCAAAATCACCGGTATCGACGCCGACGTATGCCGCGCTGTTGCAGCTGCCGTTTTCGGTGACGCGACCAAAGTGAAATTCAGCCAGTTGAACGCCAAAGAGCGTTTCACCGCGCTGCAATCGGGCGAAATCGACATCCTGTCCCGTAACACCACGTGGACCAGCTCCCGTGATTCGGGCATGGGTCTGGTATTCGCTGGCGTAACTTACTACGACGGTATCGGCTTCCTGGTAAACAACAAGCTGGGCGTCAAGTCCGCCAAGGAACTGGATGGCGCAACCATCTGTATCCAGGCTGGTACTACCACCGAGCTTAACGTTTCCGACTACTTCCGTTCGAACGGTCTGAAATACACCCCGATCACTTTCGACACCTCCGACGAAAGCGCCAAATCCCTGGAAGGCGGCCGTTGCGACGTTCTGACCTCCGACCAATCCCAGCTCTACGCACAGCGCAGCAAGCTGGCCGCGCCGAACGACTATGTCGTTCTGCCAGAAGTCATCTCCAAAGAGCCTCTGGGCCCTGTCGTGCGTAAAGGCGACGAAGAGTGGTTCTCCATCGTTAAGTGGACCCTGTTCGCAATGCTTAACGCTGAAGAAGCTGGCGTGACTTCCAAGAACGTCATGGCTGAAGCCAAGTCCACCAAGAACCCAGACGTTGCCCGTATGCTGGGTGCTGATGGCGCTTACGGTGCCGACCTGAAACTGCCGAAAGACTGGGTAGTGAAGATCGTCTCGCAAGTCGGTAACTACGGTGAAATGTTCGACCGCAACCTGGGCGAATCGACCCCGCTGAAAATCAAGCGTGGCCAGAATGCTCTGTGGAACAAAGGCGGCATTCAGTACGCTCCACCAATTCGCTGATTGACCCGGCGCCCGACAGTCTGAAAGGGCTGTCGGGCGTTGTTCGTTCCATTTTTCCTGGGGCACTTCATGGAAAAGCAAATCGTCGCACCCAAGCAAAAGCTCTCTTTGAGCGATCCGAAAGTGCGCGCGTGGTTGTTTCAGATCATCACCGTAGTAGCTGTGGTTTCGTTGGGCTGGTTCATGTTCGACAACGTCCAGACCAACCTCGCACACCGTGGTATTACCTCGGGGTTCGGCTTTCTTGAGCGCAGTGCCGGTTTCGGCATTGCCCAGCACCTGATCGATTACACCGAAGCGGACAGCTATGCCCGCGTGTTTGTCATTGGCTTGCTCAACACCTTGCTGGTCTCGGTCATTGGTATCTTCCTGGCCACGATCCTGGGCTTCATCATCGGTGTTGCGCGCTTGTCACCCAACTGGATGATCAACAAGCTGGCAACGGTGTATGTCGAAGTCTTTCGTAACATCCCGCCTCTGTTGCAGATCCTGTTCTGGTACACCGCTGTCTTCCTGACCCTGCCAGGTCCGAGACAGGCTCACGGTTACTTCGACATGTTCTTCATCAGCAGCCGTGGCCTGAACATGCCAAGCGCAATTGCTGCCGAAGGCGCCTGGGCATTCGTGATCAGCATCGTCCTCGCCATCGTGGCGGTCGTGTTGATGACCCGTTGGGCCAACAAGCGTTTCGAAGCAACCGGTGAACCCTTCCACAAGTTCTGGGCTGGCCTGGCACTGTTGTTGGTGATTCCTGGCCTGAGCATGCTGATCTTCGGTGCCCCTGTGCACTGGGAAATGCCTGAACTCAAGGGCTTCAACTTTGTGGGCGGCTGGGTTCTGATCCCGGAACTGATCTCCCTGACCCTCGCCTTGACGGTATACACCGCAGCGTTTATCGCTGAAATCGTGCGTTCGGGTATCAAGTCGGTCAGCCATGGTCAGACAGAAGCTGCTCGCTCGCTGGGCTTGCGTCCGGGGCCAACGCTGCGCAAGGTCATCATTCCGCAGGCTCTGCGAGTGATCATCCCGCCGCTGACCAGCCAATACCTGAACCTGGCGAAGAACTCTTCCCTGGCCGCAGCCATTGGTTATCCGGAAATGGTTTCGCTGTTTGCCGGTACGGTACTCAACCAGACCGGTCAGGCGATTGAAGTCATTGCCATCACCATGAGCGTGTACCTGGCGATCAGTATCAGCATTTCCATGCTGATGAACTGGTACAACAAGCGCATTGCGCTGATCGAGCGGTGAGGAAACGCGCATGACAACTCATATTTTCAAACCTGACATGCCGCCACCGGGCAAAATTTTCGGCCCGGTTGCGTGGATGCGCCAGAACCTGTTCTCCAGCTGGATCAACACGCTGCTGACCTTGTTCTCTCTGTACCTGATTTACCTGGTGGTCCCGCCAATCCTGAGCTGGGCGTTCCTGGACGCCAACTGGATCGGCACCACGCGCGCTGACTGCACCAAGGAAGGCGCGTGCTGGGTATTTATTCAGCAGCGTTTCGGTCAGTTCATGTACGGCTACTTTCCGACCGAGCTGCGCTGGAGGGTAGACCTTACCGCCATCCTGGCAATCGTCGGCGCGGCACCGCTGTTTATCTCGAAGTTTCCACGTAAAGCGATTTACGGCATTGGCTTCCTGATCATTTACCCGATTCTTGCTTTTTACCTGCTGAGCGGCGATGCGTTTGGTCTGACCCACGTAGCGACCAGCCAGTGGGGCGGTCTGATGCTGACTCTGGTGATCGCCACCGTCGGTATCGCCGGTGCATTGCCACTGGGTATCCTGCTGGCGCTGGGTCGTCGTTCCAACATGCCGGCCGTGCGCGTGGTGTGTGTGACGTTCATCGAGTTCTGGCGCGGCGTGCCGTTGATCACCGTGCTGTTCATGTCCTCGGTGATGTTGCCGCTGTTCATGCCTGAAGGGATGAACTTCGACAAACTGCTGCGGGCTTTGATCGGCGTGATCCTGTTCCAGTCGGCCTATGTCGCCGAAGTGGTGCGTGGTGGCATGCAGGCTATCCCTAAAGGCCAGTACGAAGCGGCTGCAGCGATGGGCCTGGGTTACTGGCGTAGCATGGGGCTGGTCATTCTGCCTCAGGCGTTGAAGATGGTTATCCCCGGCATCGTCAACACCTTCATCGCCCTGTTCAAAGACACCAGCCTGGTGATCATCATCGGCTTGTTCGACCTGCTCAGCAGCGTCAAGCAAGCCACTGCTGACCCGGTATGGCTGGGTATGGCCACCGAAGGCTATGTCTTCGCGGCCCTGGTGTTCTGGATCTTCTGTTTCGGTATGTCCCGCTATTCCATGCATTTGGAACGTAAGCTGGACACAGGCCACAAGCGTTAGGAGTTTTGACATGAGTGAAGTTATCACCAAGCCTCTGGGCGCCGAAGGCATGATCCGCATGGAGGGCGTACACAAGTGGTACGGCCAGTTCCACGTGCTCAAGGACATCAACCTGAACGTGCGTCAGGGCGAGCGTATTGTGTTGTGCGGGCCGTCGGGCTCGGGTAAATCCACCACCATCCGTTGCCTGAACCGTCTGGAAGAGCACCAGCAGGGCAAGATCGTGGTCGATGGCACCGAACTGACTTCGGACCTCAAGCAGATCGAAACCATCCGCCGAGAAGTCGGCATGGTGTTCCAGCACTTCAACCTGTTCCCGCATCTGACCATCCTGCAGAACTGCACGCTGGCGCCGATGTGGGTGCGCAAGATGCCAAAGAAAAAGGCTGAAGAAATCGCCATGCACTACCTGGAGCGCGTACGCATTCCAGAGCAGGCGCATAAATTCCCGGGCCAGCTTTCCGGTGGTCAGCAACAGCGTGTGGCGATTGCCCGTGCGCTGTGCATGAAGCCGAAAATCATGCTGTTCGACGAGCCGACCTCGGCACTCGATCCGGAAATGGTGAAGGAAGTTCTGGACACTATGGTCGGCCTGGCTGAAGAAGGCATGACCATGCTCTGCGTAACCCACGAAATGGGCTTCGCCCGCACCGTGGCCAACCGCGTGATCTTCATGGACAAAGGCGAAATCGTCGAGCAAGCCGCTCCAAACGACTTCTTCGACAATCCACAGAGTGATCGTACGCGTCTGTTCCTGAGCCAGATCCTGCATTGATTGGTTGAGTGGCAGCGTGAAAAACCCGGACCTTGTGTTCGGGTTTTTTTATGGGTGTCAGGGAGGCTGGAATTGGCCCTCAACCTGTAGGAGCGAACTTGTTCGCGATGGGCCTGAGACTCGATACATCTCCTGCGGTTGAAATGATGCTTTCGCGAGCAAGCTCGCTCCCACGGGTTTTGTGAGGCCTGTTGGAGCCGGGCTTGCCCGCGAAGAACGATGACGCGGTTTGTCTGATACACCTCGTCGACTGATTCGCGGGCAAGCCTCGCTCCAACAAGGATCAATTGAGCCTGTTGGAGCCGGGCTTGCCCGCGAAGAACGATGACGCGGTTTGTCTGATACACCTCGTCGACTGATTCGCGGGCAAGCCTCGCTCCAACAAGGATCAATTGAACCTGTTCAATGCCCCCCGAAACTTGTATTCGCTGACGTTCTGCAACACGATGTTGCCCTTTCGCGCTTTGCGCAGTTTCACCTTCCTGCCCCCACGAGAATGCAATGACGACCAAGGCGCCAGCGGCGAGTACGACCCCGCAACACTCATCTTCTGTCCTTAATCGCCCATGGCTGTTGCTGCTCGGGCTGGTGCTTGTGGCGCTGAATCTGCGTCCGGCGCTGGCAAGCATGGCGCCGTTGCTGGGTTATGTTTCCGACAGCCTGGGGCTTTCATCGGCTACGGCGGGTTTGCTGACGACCTTGCCGGTGCTCTGCCTGGGCTTGTTCGCTCCATTGGCGCCTCGGATGGCGCGGCGGTTTGGCAGTGAGCAAGTGGTCTTCGGGGTTTTGTTCGCCTTGGCGGCAGGCATCGTCTTGCGCAGTTTTTTTGGCGAGGCCGGTCTGTTCGCTGGCAGCATTCTGGCCGGGGCAAGTATTGGTGTGATCGGCGTGCTGCTGCCGGGTATCGTCAAGCGCGACTTCCCGAAACAGGCCGGCACCATGACCGGCGTCTACACCATGGCGTTGTGTCTGGGTGCCGCAGTAGCGGCGGGTTCTACTGTGCCCATCACCCATCATTTCAATGACAGCTGGGCCGTAGGTCTGAGCTTCTGGGCAATCCCGGCATTGCTGGCCGCCTTGATCTGGTGGCCGCAGGCGCGGCAAAAACACGGTATGCATAAGGTCGCGTACCGCGTGCGGGGTTTGTTGCGTGATCCGGTGGCCTGGCAGGTGACCTTGTACATGGGCCTGCAATCCTCTCTGGCCTATGTGGTGTTCGGCTGGTTGCCGTCGGTGTTGATGGGCCGGGGCCTGGATCCGACGGACGCGGGTTTGGTGTTGTCCGGTTCGATCCTGGTGCAACTGATCAGCGCCTTGAGCGCCCCTTGGCTCGCGACTCGTGGCAAGGATCAGCGCCTGGGCGTGGTGGTGTCGATGTCCATGACCCTGATCGGGCTGTTCGGCTGTCTGTATGCGCCGGTCGGTGGGATGTGGGCCTGGGCGGTTGTGCTGGGGTTGGGGCAGGGCGCCGCGTTCAGCATCGCGCTGACCCTGATCGTGCTGCGCTCGCGTGATTCTCACGTGGCGTCCAACCTGTCGGGCATGGCCCAGGGCATCGGCTACACCATCGCGTCCATCGGGCCGTTTGCCGTGGGTGTTGTGCATGATGTCACGGGCAGTTGGGACTCCATCGGCTGGATCTTCGCGGTGCTTGGCATAGCCGCCACTGTCGCGGGCCTGGGTGCCGGGCGCGCCCTTTATGTGCAGGTCAGCAGCGAAAAAATCTGAGTCGCGGTATTTACGTGGCGAATGCCCATGGCAAAGCGCCGTAATGGCGCTTATCGTGCAGGCACCTTTTGCCCCAATGGACGTGCATGCATGAGCGACGAAGACAAACGCCTGATCAATAACGCCCTGATTACCCGATTTTACGAAGCGTTCAATCGTCTCGATGCTGAGGCCATGGCCGCCTGCTACGCCGATGACGTGGTGTTCAGCGACCCGGTGTTTGGCGAGCTGCGTGGTAAACAGGCCAGCGACATGTGGCGCATGCTCACCTCCCGGGCCAAGGATTTCTCCCTGACGTTCGACAGCGTGCGCGCTGATGAGCGGACCGGCGCCGCGCACTGGGTCGCGACCTACCTGTTCAGCAAGACTGGCAATACGGTGATCAACGACATTCAGGCGCGTTTCGTGTTCAAGGACGGCAAGATCAGCGAACATCATGACCAGTTCGACCTGTGGCGCTGGTCCCGTCAGGCATTGGGTGTCAAAGGCGTGCTGCTGGGTTGGACGCCTTTCGTACAGAACGCCATCCGGTCCCAGGCGCAACAAGGCCTCAAGGCGTTTCAAGCCGGGCGCTGAGCCTCTGCTAGAATCCGCACTTTCACGTCAACCTGATCTGCTGTCATGCCTGAAGCCGTGCCCCCATCCGTCAACGAAGCCCCCGAACCAGCGGTCCGCAAACCCTGGTTCGTGTACTTGGTGCGCGCGGAAAACAACGCGTTGTATTGCGGCATCAGCGACGACCCCCAGCGCCGATTCACCGCCCACCAGAGCGGCAAAGGCGCACGCTTCTTCTATTCCAGCCCGGCCGTGGCGCTTGTGTATGTAGAAGAGTGCGTCAGCAAGGGCGAGGCGCTGCGGCAGGAGCGGTTGATCAAGAAGTTGAGGAAGAGCGCCAAGGAGGTTTTGGCGACGGGGTATTGCGGCAATCTTTGAGATTTCATCTGTAGGAGTGAGCTTGCTCGCGATAGCGGAGTGCGAGGCCCCATCATGTATCTGACGCACCGCGATCGCGAGCAAGCTCACTCAGATTTGCATTCATTCAGACGCACCTGGGTTCTGTAGGAGTTGTCGGAGGTTACGACGGCGACGAATGCGGTTTGTCTGATGCACCGCGGTTCGCAGCCTTCGGCAGCTCCTACAGACCCTGCGTTTCGATCAATCGCCGTGATGATCTGCCATCACAGTTGTCGGGTAGGCCCAGCGGTTTTTGCCAGTTAAGCTGTGGGCTTTCCCTCTGCCGGAAAGGCCAACATGACCGACATCATCCTGCACCACTACGCAACTTCGCTGTTCGCTGAAAAAGCCCGTCTTATGCTGGGTTTCAAAGGCCTGTCCTGGCGCTCGGTGAGCATCCCTTCGATCATGCCCAAACCCGATCTGACGGCGTTGACCGGCGGCTATCGGAAAACCCCGGTGTTGCAGATTGGGGCCGATATCTACTGCGACACGGCATTGATGGCTCGCCGTCTGGAGCAGGAAAAAGCCTCGCCTGCGTTCTTCCCGCAAGGTCAGGAATTCACCGTTGCCAGCTTTGCTGCATGGGCGGACTCGGTGATGTTCATGCATGCGGTCAGCCTGGTGTTCCAGCCTGAGTCCCTGGCCGTGCGTTTCGCCAAGGTGCCGCCAGAAGCGGTGAAGGCTTTTGTTGCTGATCGTGCCGCGCTGTTTGGCGGCGGCAGCGCGACCCGTTTGCCCGTCGAGCAGGCCAAACACCAGTGGCCAACGCTGATGGCGCGCCTGGAGCTGCAACTGGAGCGCAACGGCGACTTCCTTTTCGGCGTGCCGTCGATTGCCGACTTCTCCGTCGCCCATACCCTGTGGTTCCTCAAGCAGACCCCGGTGACCGCGCCGCTGGTGGACGACTATCCCGGTGTCTCGGCATGGCTGGGGCGTGTGTTGGGCTTCGGTCACGGGGCGCCCAGCGAATTGAGTTCTGCCGAGGCTGTGGAGATTGCAGCTCAGGCCACTCCGGCGGCGTTGCCCGATGAAGCGTTTGTTGACCCGAATGGCTTCAAGGCGGGTGATCAAGTGACGATTGCGGCCATCGATTATGGCGTTGATCCGGTCGAAGGCGAGTTGGTGTTCAGCGGGCGTGAGGAATTGATTCTGCGTCGCGAAGACGCGCGGGCGGGTGTGGTGCATGTGCACTTTCCGCGGTTTGGGTTTCGGATTAGCAAGGTTTGAGGTGCAATTCCTGTAGGAGCTGCCGAAGGCTGCGAAAGCGGTTTATCTGACATACCGCGATTCGCAGCCTGCGGCAGCTCCTATAGGTAGAGTTATTTCAACGCCGCAAGTATCGCCTCTTCGCTGAACCCGCGAATAATCGTGCCATTGACATCAATCAACGGAATGCCGCGCCCACCCAGGGCCTCATAGGCTTTGCGGCCTTCCGCTGATTTCTCGATGTCGTATTCCTTGTACGGAATGCCTTTACTGTCGAGAAAACGCCGGGTCTGTTTGCAGTAACCGCACCAGTCGGTGGCGTACATCACCACGCGGGCTTGTGCCTGAGTTTGTGCGGGGATTGCATCGGCCGGGTTGAAGAAGTGCTCGATCTTGCCCCAGTTCTGGTAAACCACCACAACCAGCATGATCAGCACGAATTTCTTCAAGGTGCGTATCAACATGAACGTGCCCTCAGCGACGTTTGAGCTGATCGGTGAGCTGGGTCGGCAAGCCCTTGATGATCAGGGTGCCGGCGGCTTCGTCGTATTCGATCTTGTCGCCCAGCAGATGCGCTTCAAAGCTGATCGACAGGCCTTCGGCGCGGCCGGTGAATCGGCGGAACTGGTTGAGGGTGCGCTTATCCGCCGGGATCTCCGGCGAGAGGCCGTAATCCTTGTTGCGGATGTGATCGTAGAACGCGCGCGGGCGTTCTTCGTCGATCAGGCCGGACAATTCTTCCAGGCCCATGGGTTCGCCCATTTTGCTCTGGCTGCTGGCGTAATCCACCAGGGTCTTGGTCTTCTCCCGGGCGGAATCTTCCGGCAGGTCTTCGCTTTCGACGAAGTCACTGAACGCCTTGAGCAGGGTGCGGGTTTCGCCGGGGCCGTCGACGCCTTCCTGGCAGCCGATGAAGTCGCGGAAGTATTCGGAAACCTTTTTACCGTTCTTGCCTTTGATGAACGAGATGTACTGCTTGGACGTCTTGTTGTTCTGCCATTCGGAGACGTTGATCCGCGCTGCCAGGTGAAGCTGACCGAGGTCCAGATGGCGCGACGGTGTGACGTCCAGGGTTTCGCTGACTGCCACGCCTTCGCTGTGGTGCAGCAGAGCGATGGCCAGGTAATCGGTCATGCCTTGTTGGTAGTGGGCGAACAGCACGTGACCGCCAACCGACAGATTGGATTCTTCCATCAGCTTTTGCAGGTGTTCCACCGCAATGCGGCTGAAGGCGGTGAAATCCTTGCCGCCATCCATGTATTCCTTCAGCCAGCCGCTGAATGGATGCGCGCCGGACTCGGCATGGAAGAAGCCCCAGGCTTTGCCCTGTTTGGCGTTATAGCTCTCGTTGAGGTCCGCCAGCATGTTCTCGATGGCTTGGGATTCGGCGAGTTCAGAGTCGCGTGCGTGCAGGACAGCTGGCGTACCGTCGGGTTTCTTGTCGATCAGGTGGACGATGCAATGACGGATCGGCATGGAGTTCTCGGCTGGTTGTGAGCGGAATACAGGTCGAGCAGCGCGGCTCGTTTTGACGGCGGCCAGTGTAGCGCACACGAGCCTCAAACGCCCCTGAGACCCTTGGTTTTAGCTCTTGTGGTGGTATTGGAGTATGTTTTTTCGGCAGATTGAGGATAAACCTGTCCAAACGGGTAGGTTAGTGCGGATATTTGCTCGGCTCTGTGCTAGTTTTGCCCGGTCTTGCGCAGCATAGCGCTCCAGGCACCGCAGTTTGTGTGCTTTCGGGCCGAACCATTGCCCGCTTTGAGCATCTACAGTTCGCGATTAATCGTGGCTGCTATTGGAGGGTCAGGTTCATCGCCTGGCCCCCGGCCGATGCTGCACTCTGCAATCCAAATGAATTTGATAGGGAAGGAACACCACCATGGCTCTGACTAAAGACCAATTGATCGCCGATATCGCAGAAGCTATCGACGCGCCAAAAACCACCGCGCGTAATGCTCTTGAGCAATTGGGCCAAATTGTTGCCGACCAACTGGAAAACGGCGTTGAAATCACTCTGCCGGGCATCGGCAAACTGAAAGTAGCCGAGCGTCCAGCTCGCACTGGCCGCAACCCTTCGACTGGCGCTGCCATCGAAATCGCTGCCAAGAAAGTTATCAAGTTCGTACCAGCTAAAGTGCTGAGCGACTCGATCAACAAGTAAGCTCACGCTTGCTGTGAAAAAGCCGTGCGCCGGTCAACCGGGCACGGTTTTTTTGTGCCTGTTCGCTTAGCTCCGTCCTGTTGGAGCGAGGCTTGCCCGCGAATCAGACGACTCGGTGCAATAGGCAAACCGCGTCATCGTTCTTCGCGGGCAAGCCTCGCTCCAACGGGGGCTGGGCTTACACCCACCGCTCCGCCCGCCAAGCCTCTTGCTTCGCTTTGTCATGAAAGGTCCAGGCCACAAACCGGCTTTGCTTTTGCCCTTGGCCCATCTCGACGATGCGGGTTTCTACTGCACCGACCTTCTTCAGCGTGCTTTGAATCAATGGCAGGTTCGACGCCTTCGACACCAGCGTGCTGAACCACAGCACTTGCCGGCCCAGCTGAGTGCTTTCCTTGATCAATTGCGTCACGAAGCCGATTTCGCCGCCCTCACACCACAATTCCTGAGATTGCCCGCCGAAATTCAGCACCGGCAGCTTGCGCTTCGGATCGGCCTTGCCCAGAGCACGCCATTTACGCTGGCTGCCTCGTTGGGCCTCCTCCAGGGACGAGTGGAACGGCGGGTTGCAAAGGCTGACGTCAAAACGCTCATCGCTGTTCAGCAAGTCCAGCAGGATCTGCTTACGGTTGCCTTGCTGACGCAGGATGATGGCTTTGTTCAGTTTGTTGGACTTGATGATCGCCGTGGCGGCGGCAATGGCGGTGGGGTCGATGTCTGAACCCAGGAATTGCCAGCCGTAGTCGCTGTGCCCGATCAGCGGGTAGACGCAGTTGGCGCCGGTGCCGACGTCCAGCGCCTTGATCGCAGCCCCACGCGGGATCACGCCCTCATTGCCCTCGGCCAGCAGGTCGGCCAGAAAGTGCAGGTAATCGGCCCGGCCCGGAATCGGCGGGCACAGGTAGTCAGCCGGAATGTCCCAATGCGCGATGCCGTAGAACGACTTCAGCAACGCCCGGTTGAACACCCGCACGGCAGAAGGGTTGGCGAAGTCGATGCTTTCCTTGCCATACGGATTGGTGATCAGAAACTGACCCAACTCCGGGCTGCTCTTGATCAGCTTGGGAAAATCGTAATGCCCCTGATGGCGATTGCGCGGGTGCAGGGTGGCTTTTTCCTTCGGCTCGGCTCTCGGCGCTTTGGTTTTCGTCGGGAGCTTTTTGCCGGATGCGGCCGGTTGTTTCGGAATAGTCATGGTTGCGTCGGGTCAGCGTCGGGGCTTGAGTGGCGGGCATTGTCACACAGCTGACCGTTGGTGAGGCAATCAGATGTTTGGCCCCAAGCCGCGGCGTATTGAGTCTCGCCTAAACAATCTTTCATGTGGAAGGTTTAGTGAACCGCGAACTGACCAATTATCTGATGAATATGATGGGCTACCCCCCTGATTAGATGAAGAGTCACTACTGATCGACCACTGATGGTTACTACCACGCGGAGTTGAACGGGCGGACGTGGGGCTTGGACTAGGCGGCCGCGAGCTTGGAGGCGATGAATTTACGCCAGAACGAACCCAAAGGTTTGGGTTTGGAGCGTTTTCTGTACGCCTCCCAGGCATTGGCAATGGCGGGTGGTTGACATCCCTGGGCGCAGGGCCTCTTGGAAGTCGTGAACTCCAGGGGGCGAATCTTGCTACAGCCACCACTAAACCAGCAACCAATAAACTCCCCCCGGCGATTAGTAAGTTTTTTTTTGTACTGTCATCCTTTACAAAGAAGCTTGCAGTCAAACTATCAGCACCGGCAACGGCGCTTACCGCTGCAACGCCGTATATCGCCAGAGACAACAGGCTAAAAGCAAAATGCCCAGTCGGGTCAGTGTGATTAATCGGATCACCCACACAATAGGCATAAGCATTCAGCCCACCACTACCAAACGGGCTAAAACTGTCCGGGCTGTGGAAGCGCCTTAATACGGGGTTGTACGCTCGATACCCATTGCCCAGCAGATACCAACCCGTATCCGGTTCTCGGTATTCACCGTTGAACGCCACTGATGCGGCTGGATTTAGTTCGGCCGAGCGCTGGCCATAGGCGCTGTAACGAACCTTGTTCAAGTCAGTGTTGTTGAGTTCAGCCAGAACGGAGTTGTGTTGACTGGCAGCCAGCAAAATAGTGGTTTGGTCAGCACGCTGCCGACCTTTTTGGGCTTCTTCATCAGATGGCACCTCGTATCCTCTATCGCTTCAGGTATCAGGCGGCAGTCAATACAAGGGGCTGCTGGGAAGAGAATACGCTGGGTGGGGGACTGGCAGTACTAGCAGAAATACTAGGTTTTTGGGTTGTTTCGGTATGACCGCTAGGTTCGGTTCTGCTCATGCGAACGCAGTCACTGTAGGAGTGAGCTTGCTCGCGATAGCGGTGTGCCAGACATCCAAAAATTCGGATGACAAACCGCTATCGCGAGCAAGCTCACTCCTACAGTGCCGGGCTCTGCTGCGCGCCAGTGGATCGTCAGAGACGCCCGCTGGGTAGATGCGTTCCCACACCGGGCGTTGTCGTCAGCCAGCCTGAGTCTCAGGCTGGCTGCTTGTTTCACTTACAGGCTTGCAATCCGCGCATGCTGCTCGGCCAGTTTGCCCAGAGCCTGTTCGGCTTCGGTCATTTTGGCGCGTTCTTTGGCGATGACTTCTGCTGGGGCCTTGTCAACGAAGGCGGCGTTGGACAGCTTGCCGCCGACCCGCTGCACTTCGCCTTGCAGACGCAGGATTTCTTTATCCAGACGCGCCAGCTCGGCATCCTTGTCGATCAGGCCAGCCATTGGCACCAGCACTTCCATCTCACCGACCAGACCGGTCGCCGACAGCGGTGCTTCGGCGCCCGCTTCCAGAACGGTGATGGATTCGAGCTTGGCGAGCTTTTTCAGCAGGTAGTCGTTTTCCTGCAAGCGGCGCAGGTCTTCGGCATTGACGTTCTTGAGGAACAACTGCAGCGGCTTGCCCGGACCGATGTTCATTTCGCCACGGATGTTACGAGTGGCGAGCATCAGACCCTTGAGCCATTCGATATCGTCTTCGGCGGCTTGATCGATGCGCGCTTCGTTGGCCACTGGCCAAGGTTGCAGCATGATGGTCTTGCCTTCGGCACCGGCCAGCGGCGCCAGGCGCTGCCAGATTTCTTCGGTGATGAACGGCATGAACGGATGGGCCAGACGCAACGCCACTTCCAGTACCCGAACCAGCGTGCGGCGAGTACCGCGCTGGCGTTCAACCGGCGCAGTTTCGTCCCACAGCACGGGCTTGGACAGTTCCAGGTACCAGTCGCAATACTGATTCCAGATGAACTCGTACAAAGCCTGGGCAGCGAGGTCGAAGCGGAACTGATCCAGTTGGCGGGTCACTTCGGCTTCAGTGCGCTGCAGTTGCGAGATGATCCAGCGATCCGCCAGGGACAGCTCGACTTCTTCGCCGTTCTGGCCGCAGTCTTCGCCCTTGTCCAGCACGTAGCGCGCGGCGTTCCAGATCTTGTTGCAGAAGTTGCGATAGCCTTCGACGCGGCCCATGTCGAACTTGATGTCGCGACCGGTGGACGCCAGCGAGCAGAAAGTGAAGCGCAGGGCGTCGGTGCCGTAGCTGGCGATGCCGTCGGCGAATTCGTCGCGGGTCTGCTTTTCAATCTTCTTGGCCAGCTTTGGCTGCATCATGCCGGAGGTGCGTTTCTGCACCAGATCTTCCAGCTCGATGCCGTCGATGATGTCCAGCGGGTCCAGGACATTGCCCTTGGACTTGGACATTTTCTGCCCTTGGCCATCGCGGACCAGACCGTGCACATACACCGTCTTGAACGGTACTTGCGGGGTGCCGTCTTCGTTTTTCACCAAATGCATGGTGAGCATGATCATCCGGGCAACCCAGAAGAAAATGATGTCGAAGCCGGTAACCAGCACGTCGGTTGAGTGGAAGGTTTCCAGCGCCTTGGTCTTTTCTGGCCAGCCGAGGGTGGAGAAGGTCCACAGGCCCGAGCTGAACCAAGTGTCGAGTACGTCGTTGTCCTGTTGCAGCGCAACCTCAGGTCCGAGGTTGTTCTTGGCGCGCACTTCGGCTTCGTCGCGACCGACGTAGACTTTGCCGGACTCGTCGTACCAGGCCGGGATGCGGTGGCCCCACCAGAGCTGACGGCTGATGCACCAGTCCTGGATGTCACGCATCCACGAGAAGTACATGTTTTCGTACTGCTTGGGCACGAACGCGATGCGGCCGTCTTCCACGGCGGCAATGGCAGGTTCTGCCAATGGCTTGGTGGACACGTACCACTGATCGGTCAGCCACGGCTCGATGATGGTGCCGGAACGGTCGCCTTTCGGGACTTTCAGGGCGTGATCATCAACGCTGACCAGCAGGCCAGCTTCGTCGAAGGCAGCGACGATTTGCTTGCGCGCTTCGAAGCGATCCAGGCCGGCGTATTGCGCAGGCAGGGTGCCGTCAACGGTTTCATTCAGGGTGCCGTCCAGATTGAACACCTGAGCAGCAGCCAGCACGTGGGCGTTTTTGTCGAAGATGTTCAGCAGCGGCAGGTTGTGGCGCTTGCCGACTTCGTAGTCGTTGAAATCGTGAGCCGGGGTGATCTTCACGCAGCCGGTGCCGAATTCAGGGTCGCAATAATCGTCTGCGATGATCGGGATGCGACGGCCCACCAGTGGCAGCTCGACGAACTTGCCGATCAGAGCCTTGTAGCGCTCGTCTTCCGGGTTAACGGCAACGGCGGCATCACCGAGCATGGTTTCCGGGCGGGTGGTGGCGACGATCAGGTAATCCAGGCCGTCAGCGGTTTTTGCGCCGTCAGCCAGTGGATAACGCAGGTTCCACAGGAAGCCTTTTTCGTCGTGGTTTTCCACTTCGAGGTCGGAAATCGCCGTGTGCAGTTTGGTGTCCCAGTTGACCAGACGCTTGCCGCGATAGATCAGGCCGTCTTCGTGCAGGCGCACGAACGCTTCTTTGACGGCTTCCGACAGGCCGTCGTCCATGGTGAAGCGCTCGCGGCTCCAGTCCACGGACGAGCCAAGGCGACGGATCTGACGGCTGATGTTGCCGCCGGACTGATCCTTCCATTCCCAGATTTTTTCCAGAAACTTGTCGCGGCCCAGGTCGTGACGGTTCAGGCCTTGCGCTTCGATCTGACGTTCCACCAGCATCTGCGTAGCGATACCGGCGTGGTCGGTGCCCGGCTGCCACAGGGTGTTGCGACCCTGCATGCGGCGGAAACGGATCAAGGCGTCCATGATCGCGTTATTGAAACCGTGCCCCATGTGCAGGCTGCCGGTGACATTTGGCGGCGGGATCATGATGGTGTACGAGTCACCCGAGCCTTGCGGCGCGAAGTAATTCTCGGATTCCCAGGTTTGATACCAGGAAGTTTCAATAGCGTGCGGCTGGTAGGTCTTGTCCATGCGCGGCGGGAACCTATTGCTGTAATTCAGGAAAGCCGACAAGTATAGCCTTGGGGGCAGTTGCAAGCCACAAGCCACGTTTCACGAGCCGCAAGCGACAAGCTATAAGCTGCAAGTAAAGGCGGTGAAGCTTGAAGCTTAGAGCTTGCCGCTCGCCGCTGCGGCGATTAGCCGCTCCATCCGTGCTTCTAAACGACGCTTGATCTCTGTCTCGATATGAGGAGCGAAGTCGCCGATCACGTCTTGCATGATCAACTGGGCGGCAGCGCGCAGTTCAGTGTCCAGATGCAGCAGTGCGTCTTCTTTCGACACCGCCTGCACAGGTGCAGGTGCAGGTGCAGGTGCCGGAGCCACCACTGGCTCGGGCGTCAGGGTCGGGATGTCGGCTTCGTCACCGCCGAAATCCAGCTCCTGATCCAGCACCGGGTTCGCGCCCACCACGTCGAACAGCAAAGGGATCTGTCCTTCGCCATTGCCCGGGGTTTGCGGGGAGTCGTCGCCCAGCAGCTGACGGATCGACTCAAGGTCGTCCAGCAGGTTGGCGGAATCTTTCAGGGTTTTTGAATTATCCATCGGTGTGCTCAAAGACGCTGTAGCCGGTGATCTTGCAGAGGATAGCCCTGTTCACGATAGAAACGAAAACTCTCTCGTGCGGCCAGTCGTATCGCGGGATCTTCCACGACGATTTCCGCCACACGGGCGAAACGTTTGAAAAATTCAGGGATGCGCAGGTCAAGGTTGACCAGCAGATCCTGATGTTGCCCCGGGTCTTCGCCCAGGCCCAGCACCACCGGAGCAACCTGATCCTCTTCGGCGTCGCCGTGGGGGATGAAGGTTTCACCTTTGAAGCGCCACAGGCGGGCATCGAGGTCTTCACGCTGCGCGGCATCGCTGCAATGCAGATAGATCCGATGGCCCATGCGCCAGGCTTTCTCGGTGAGCTTGCAGGCGAAGTCCAGCCGCGCCGACGGATCGGCGCTGGGGAGAATATAGAAGTCGACTTGTGTCATGTGCTTTCCAGGTCGCGGGGCGCATTCGAAACGCATATCCCTGTAGGAGCTGCCGAAGGCTGCGAAGGCGTTCTATCTGACACGCCGCGATTCGCAGCCTTCGGCAGCTCCTACAGGGGCGGTGTCAACGACAGCCGCCCCGGTTTCCTTATACGCCCGCGCGGTCCAGCAGGTATTGGGTCAGCAGCGGAACCGGACGGCCAGTGGCGCCCTTGTCTTTGCCGCCGCTCAGCCAGGCCGTGCCAGCGATGTCCAGGTGCGCCCACTCGTAAGCTTTGGTGAAACGCGACAGGAAACAGGCTGCGGTGATGGTGCCGCCTTTCGGGCCGCCGATGTTGGCGATGTCGGCGAACGGGCTGTCCAGTTGCTCCTGATACTCGTCGAACAACGGCAGCTGCCACGCACGGTCGTCAGCCAGCTTGCCAGCGTCCAGCAACTGATTGATCAGCGCGTCGTTGTTGCCCAGCAGGCCGGAGGTGTGACCGCCCAATGCCACAACGCAAGCGCCGGTCAGGGTCGCGATGTCGATCACCGCCTGTGGCTTGAAACGTTCGGCGTAGGTCAGGGCATCGCACAGCACCAGACGGCCTTCGGCGTCGGTGTTGAGGATTTCCACGGTCTGGCCGCTCATGGTGGTAACGATGTCGCCCGGACGCGTCGCGGTGCCGCTCGGCATGTTCTCGGCGGCGGCGATGACGCATACCAGATTGATCGGCAATTGCAGTTCCAGTACGGCGCGCAGGGTGCCGAACACGCTGGCTGCACCGCACATGTCGAACTTCATCTCATCCATGCCCGCAGCAGGCTTGATGCTGATGCCGCCGGTATCAAAGGTGATGCCTTTGCCCACCAGCACGAAAGGCTTCTCGCTTTTCTTGCCGCCAGAGTAGTTCATGACGATCAGGCGTGGCGGCTGGGCGCTGCCTTGAGCCACGGCCAGAAACGAACCCATGCCCAGTTCGGCGAGTTTCTTCTCGTCGTGGACTTCAACCTTGAGGTTCTTGTGCGCCTTGCCCAGTGCCTTGGCCTGTTCGCCCAGGTAAACCGGGTGGCAGATGTTCGGCGGCATGTTGCCCAGGTCGCGGGTCAGGGCCATGCCGGTAGCGATGGCCTGAGCGTGAGCGGCTGCGCGTTCTACGTCGGCAACGCTGATCTTGTCGGTCAGCAGAGTGACTTTCTTAAGCGCCTTGGCTTCGGCTTTTTGCGACTTGAAGCGATCAAAGACGTATTCGCCATCAGCCAGAGCTTCGACCAGCAGGCGGGCTTTGCCGTAGGTATCGCGGTTCTTGACCGAGACCTGATCCAGAGCGATGGCCGCATCGGTGCCGCCCAGGCCTTTAAGCGTCGACAGCACGCCGCTGATGATTTTCTTGAACTGGCGGTCGGTCAGTTCGGCTTCTTTACCGGTGCCAACCAGCAGCACGCGTTCGGCTTTGAGGTTTGGCAGGTTGTGCAGCAGCAGGCTCTGGCCAACCTTGCCGACCAGATCACCGCGCTTGAGCACAGCGGCAATGGCGCCGCCACTCAGAGCGTCTACGCTCTTGGCGGCATCGCTGAGCACGCGGCCTTCGCCTACGGCAACGATCAGCGTGGCGGTCTTCAAGGTTTCTGGGCTTACGCTTTTAACAACCAATTCCATGTTCGGGTCCCCGAATAAACGATGAGCTATCGCGAAATGAATGACGTGCGCGACAGGGTGCTGCGGTTGCGCATGCGCCTGTCAGCGACAAGGCCCGCAGTTTGACCCCCGCACAGGACCCCTGACAACCCCGTAAAACATACCGATGCGGCGCTGTGTAGGACGGGTACGTATGAACTATCCAGAGCGCGCAGTGACAGAGCACCTGATTCACAGGATAATGCCGCATATTTTTTCGCGGTAGCACGGTTCAATCCGTCGAACCTGCTTGCATCGCTAGTACCTTTTTCTTGTCTGGCTGCCTGAGCCCGGCAACCCTGGAGTGTCTGGTTTGATCGTCTTCCGTTATCTGTCCCGAGAAGTGCTGGTTACCTTGAGCGCTGTCAGCGCCGTCTTGCTGGTAATCATCATGAGCGGACGCTTCATCAAGTACCTGGCGCAGGCTGCGTCGGGCGCACTCGATCCCGGCGTGCTGTTCCTGATCATGGGCTTTCGTATGCCCGGCTTCCTGCAACTGATCCTGCCACTGGGGTTGTTCCTGGGGATCTTGCTGGCCTACGGGCGCCTGTACCTGGAAAGCGAAATGACCGTGCTCTCCGCCACGGGCATGAGCCAGCAGCGTTTGCTGGCCATGACCATGGCGCCAGCAGCGCTGGTTGCCCTACTGGTGGCGTGGTTGAGCTTCAGCCTTGCGCCACAGGGCGCCACGCAGTTCTCGCTGTTGATCAACAAACAGGACGCCATGACCGAGTTCGACACTCTGGTACCGGGTCGCTTCCAGACCCTGCGCGACGGTAGCCGGGTGACCTACACCCAGGAGCTTTCGGAAGATCGTTCGAAGCTGGGCGGGGTGTTCATCTCTGAAAAACGCATCTCCGCCGACAAATCCAAGGATCGCGGAATCACCGTGCTGGTCGCTGAAAAAGGCCACCAGGAAGTGAAATCCGACGGCAGCCGCTTCCTGGTTCTGGAAAACGGCTACCGCTACGACGGTAATCCGGGTGAAGCCAACTACCGCGCCATCAAGTACGACACTTATGGCGCGCTGCTGCCCAAGCCGGACATCAGCAATGAAATCACCGACCGTGAAGCCATTCCTACCCTCGATCTGTTCGGCAGTGACCTCCCGCGCAATCAGGCCGAGTTGCACTGGCGTATCTCGCTGCCGATCCTGGTTTTCATCGTGACCTTGATGGCGGTGCCGCTGTCGCGTGTTAATCCGCGTCAGGGCCGTTACCTGAAGCTGCTGCCCGCCATTCTGCTGTACATGGCGTACCTGACCATCCTGATTGCTGCCCGTGGCGCCCTTGAAAAAGGCAAGCTGCCCATGGCGCTGGGTTTGTGGTGGGTGCACGCCATCTTCCTGTTGATTGGCCTGGGGTTGCTGTACTGGGAGCCGTTGCGCTTGAAAATGGCGAGTCGCCGCGCTGTGTCGGAGGTGACCCATGGTTAAGCTCGATCGCTACATTGGCAAAAGTGTTTTCGTCGCAATCCTCGCTGTACTGGGGATCATCCTCGGGCTGGCTTCGCTGTTTGCCTTCATTGATGAAATGGGCGATGTCAGTGATTCCTATACCTTGCTGGACGCAGGCGGCTTCGTTGCCCTGACCGCGCCGCGCCGACTCTATGAAATGTTGCCGATGGCGGCGCTGATCGGCTGCCTGATCGGCCTGGGCAGCCTGGCCAGCAGCAGCGAACTGACCATCATGCGCGCCGCCGGTGTGTCCATCGGGCGTATCGTCTGGGCTGTGATGAAGCCGATGCTAGTGCTGATGATCGCGGGTGTGCTGATCGGTGAATACGTTGCTCCCGCCGCCGAGAATCAGGCCCAGGCCAACCGCTCGCTGGCGCAAGGCAGCGGCGATGCACAAAGCGCCCGGCACGGTATGTGGCACCGCCAGGGTGACGAATTCATCCACATCAACGCCGTGCAACCCAGCGGTGTTCTGTACGGCGTAACCCGCTATCGCTTCGATGACGAGCGTCATATGCTCAGTGCCAGCTTCGCCAGACAGGCGACGTTCAAGACTGAATACTGGGAACTGAAGGACATCACCACGACCTTCTTCCGTGACGGCAGCACCGAGGTGATCAAGACGCCTGATGAGCGTTGGGACGTGGCGCTTAGCCCGCAATTGCTGAACACAGTTGTCATGCCGCCTGATTCGCTGTCCATCACCGGTTTGTGGCAATACGCGCATTACCTGGCAGATCAGGGCTTGAGCAACGGTCGTTACTGGCTGGCGTTCTGGACCAAGGTCTTGCAGCCGTTGGTGACGGTGGCGCTGGTGTTGATGGCGATTTCCTTCATCTTTGGTCCGCTGCGTTCGGTGACCTTGGGGCAGCGGGTATTCACTGGAGTGCTGGTGGGCTTTACCTTCCGCATCGCGCAGGATCTGCTGGGGCCTTCGAGTCTGGTGTTCGGCTTCTCGCCGCTGTTCGCGGTGCTGGTGCCTGCCGGGGTTTGTGCCTTGGCGGGGATTCTGCTGCTGCGCAGGGCTGGGTAGGGGTTTCTAGTTTTGAAAAAGCCGGCGTTTAGTCGGCTTTTTTGTGGGTGATCGGTGAACTTGTGGTGGTCTTATCGTGGTATGGGTTTCTACACGTCCTTCCAGAGATGGTTTCTGTGTGCATATCCATTAGTTAGGTAACGGCTATTTAGGGTTGCGCCCTTACGGCGCCTCACTTTTGAAAAGCCGGAATGCCGGCCCAGTCAAAAGTAAGCAAAACGCTCTTGCCCCACCACTCGGCACCTCGCCTAGGCTCGGTGTACCCGAC
>NZ_UUOC01000045.1 GCF_900590755.1 Pseudomonas viridiflava
GCCAGGGATGGCCCTTCGGCGCGTGCCCACACCACGGTGCCGGAGCGAAGGAACCCCTGGGAACCAGGGGCCGTACGTCAGCGAAAAATGGTTTCCCCCCTTTGCCGAAACAAAGGGGGTCGACCGTAAGGGCGAAACCAGAACTCAGAAGCGCCGCGAGTGCTGTTGGTGCCACTCGATCCGGAGGTTTAGCGCCTCAAGGCTTGGCCGCCGTCGCCTTCTGCGTTTTCACCCCCGTAACCCGCCAAACCTTGTTCCCCACATCATCGGCCACCAACAACCCGCCCTGATGATCATTAACCACCCCAACCGGACGACCCTGAGCTTTTTCATCGGAATTCAGGAAACCAGTCAGCAGGTCAATGGGCGCGCCGCTGGGTTTGCCGCCGCTGAACGGCACGAACAACACCTTATAACCACTGTGGGGTTTGCGGTTCCATGAGCCGTGCTGGCCGATGAACAACCCTTCGTTGAACGGCGCAGGCAGGGTTTTGCCGTCGGCGAAGACCAGGCCAAGCGACGCGGTGTGTGGGCCTACCGCAAAGTCAGGGGCAATAGCTTTGGCGACCAGGTCCGGGTTCTGTGGTTTGACCCGCACATCCACGTGCTGGCCGTAATAACTGTAAGGCCAGCCATAGAAGGCGCCATCCTTCACCGAGGTGACATAGTCCGGCACCAGATCGCTGCCGATTTCGTCCCGCTCGTTGACTGCGGTCCACAGCTTGCCGGTGTTCGGTTCCCAGTCCATGCCATTCGGGTTACGCAGGCCCGAGGCAAAGATGCGATGCGAACCCGTCGCGGCATCGACTTCCCAGATGGCGGCGCGACCTTCTTCGGCGGCCATGCCGTTTTCCGCCACGTTGCTGTTGGAGCCAACCGTCACGTACAGCTTGCTGCCGTCATTGCTGGCGATGACGTTCTTGGTCCAGTGGTGGTTCAGCGTGCCGCCCGGCAGGTCGACGACTTTGGTCGGTGCCGCGCTGATCGAGGTCTGGCCGTCCTGATAAGGGAAGCTGATCAGGCGGTCGGTGTCGGCCACGTAGAACTTGTTACCCACCAGGGTCATGCCGAAAGGCGAGTTCAGGTTTTGCAGGAATACCGTGCGGGTCTCGGCCACGCCGTCGTGGTCCTTGTCGCGCAGCAGGGTGATGCGATTGGGGCTGGGCACACCGGCCCCGGCGCGGCCCATGACCTTTTTCATGACCCAGCCGCGCACGCCCTGATCATCGTCAGGCTTGGGCGGCGAGTTGGTTTCGGCCACCAGCACGTCGCCGTTGGGCAGTACGTACAGCCAGCGCGGGTGGTCGAGGTTTTCCGCGAAAGCGGCCACCTGAGTGCCAGGCGCGGCAACGGGCTTGGCATCTTTCGCCCAACCGACAGCCGGGGCGATGTTCACGGTCGGGATCAGGGTCTTGTTCGGCTCAGGCAGTTGAGGCGACGGCCCGGTGCCGTCCATGACTTGCAGTCTTGAGGACTCGCCACAGCCCGCCAGGCCAGCGGCAAGCACGAGCAACACAGCGTAATGCGGTTTGAGCGTGAACATGGTCGATCTCCGTAACGGGCAGGGCGCAATAAGAGATAGAGACGCCGATGCAGGGGAGGTTCAACCCCCGTGTTGATTGACGCTCCACCCCCAAGGCTCTAACCTGCGCGCTTGTTTCAGGTGCTTGCAGTCTGCGGACTGATCAAGTGAAACAGGGAAACCGGTAAAGCCGCTTATAGCGCCCTATCCCGGTGCTGCCCCCGCAACGGTAGATGAGTGAAGCTGCGCTGATGCCACTGTGTCTGAAAAGCCATGGGAAGGCGCGCAGTCGGGTTCGCCCGCTCATGAGCCCGGAGACCGGCCTGATCCATCCAACAGCATCACGGCGGGCGATGCTCTGCGCATGATCTGGCCGAGCGGCCAGTCAGTGCTGCCGCCTGCCGTCTGCTTTCGCGTGCCCTCAAGCGGAGAGCTGAGATGAACGAATCCCCCGAACGTGACGAACGCCATCTGGCGCGCATGCTGCGCAAAAAAGCCGTGATGGACGAACGCATCGCCAGCGCCCCCAATGAATGTGGCTTGCTCCTGGTGCTGACCGGCAATGGCAAAGGCAAGAGCAGTTCTGCTTTTGGCATGCTCGCCCGGGCCATGGGCCACGGCATGCAGTGCGGTGTGGTGCAGTTCATTAAAGGCAGCAATAGCACGGGCGAAGAATTTTTTTTCCGACGGTTCCCGGAGCAGGTTCGCTACCACGTGATGGGCGAGGGCTACACCTGGGAAACCCAGGACCGTCAGCGTGACATCGCCGCTGCCGAAGCCGCCTGGGAAGTATCCCTGGAAATGCTCCGCGACCCGGCCATCGGCATGGTTGTGCTGGATGAGCTGAATATCGCCCTCAAGCACGGTTATCTGGACGTCGAGCGAGTGCTCGCCGATTTGCAGGCGCGTCCGCCGATGCAGCACGTTATCGTTACCGGTCGCGGCGCCAAGCCAGAAATGATCGACATGGCCGACACCGTTTCAGAGATCACCGTGGTCAAGCACGCCTTTCAGGCGGGCATCCGTGCGCAGAAAGGCATCGAGCTGTGAGTAATCGTTCATGAATGAGCCGCGCCACTGTCCGGCCGTATTGATCGCCGCGCCCGCTTCGGGTCAGGGCAAAACCACGGTCACCGCTGCGCTGGCTCGCCTGCATCGCAATCAGGGCCGCAAGGTTCGCGTGTTCAAGTGCGGGCCGGATTTCCTCGACCCGATGATTCTGGAGCGGGCCAGCGGTGCGCCGGTCTATCAGCTGGATTTGTGGATGGTCGGCGCCGACGAAAGTCGCCGTCTGTTGTGGGAGGCTGCCGGCGAAGCCGATCTGATTCTGATTGAAGGCGTGATGGGCCTGTTCGATGGCACGCCGTCCAGTGCCGATCTGGCCCGTCATTTCGGCGTGCCGGTGTTGGGCGTGATTGATGGCACCGCGATGGCCCAGACCTTCGGCGCCCTGGCGCTGGGGTTGGCGCGTTATCAGCCGGATTTGCCGTTTGCCGGGGTGTTGGCCAATCGGGTCGGCACCGTACGCCACGCACAATTGCTGGAAGGCAGCCTGACTGAAGGTTTGCGCTGGTATGGCGCGCTGTCTCGGGAAACCGGGATCGAGCTGCCTAGCCGCCATCTGGGGTTGGTGCAGGCCAGCGAGCTGAACGACCTGGACCTGCGTCTCGACGCAGCAGCCGAAGCCTTGGCCAGCACCTGTGAAGTCGCGTTGCCGCCTGCGGTGACCTTCGCCGCACCGGACATCATTCCCGCCGAGCCGTTGCTGGAAGGCGTACGCATTGCCATCGCTCACGACGAAGCCTTCGCCTTCACCTATGGCGCGAGTCTGGATCTGCTGCGCGCCATGGGCGCTGAGCTGTCGTTCTTCTCGCCGATCCGCGACAGCGTCTTGCCGGACGCCGACAGCCTGTATCTGCCGGGCGGCTACCCGGAATTGCACCACATTACGTTGAGCCAGAACGCGCCGATGCTGGCAGCGATTCGTGCCCATCACCAGGCGGGTAAACCGATCCTGGCCGAATGCGGCGGCATGTTGTACCTGCTTGATGCCTTGATCGATGTCGAAGGGCAGCGCGCCGAACTGGTGGGCCTGCTCAGTGGCGAAGCGGTGATGCAGAAGCGTCTGGCGGCTCTCGCGCTGCAAAACGTCGCATTGCCCGAAGGTGAATTACGCGGCCACACGTATCACCATTCGCTGACTAGCACCGAGCTTCAGCCCATCGCTCGCGGCTTGAGCCCTAACGGCGGCCGTGGCGCAGAGGCGGTCTATCGGGATGGACGTCTGACCGCGTCTTACGTGCACTTCTATTTCCCTTCCAATCCCCAGGCGGTTGCGGCGCTTTTCAAACCATGAGTGATCAAGCGTACAGCGACCAGGAGCGCGCGGCGGTTTACCGCGCCATCGCCGAACGGCGTGACATGCGCCATTTCAGCGGCGGCAGCGTGGCCCCGGAATTACTCGCGCGCTTGCTCGACGCGGCCCATCAGGCCCCCAGCGTGGGCTTGATGCAGCCGTGGCGTTTCATTCGAATCACCGACCGGGCATTGCGCGCCAGCATTCAGGCTCAGGTCGAGGAGGAGCGTATTCGCACCGCCGAAGCCCTGGGCGAGCGCGCCGATGACTTCATGAAGCTCAAGGTCGAAGGCATCAACGACTGCGCGGAAGTGCTGGTGGCGGCGCTGATGGATGATCGGGAGAAACATATCTTCGGCCGCCGCACGCTGCCGGAAATGGATCTGGCCTCGTTGTCCTGTGCGATCCAGAACCTGTGGCTGGCGGCCCGGGCCGAAGGTCTGGGCATGGGCTGGGTGTCGCTGTTCGAGCCCCAGGCCCTGGCGGACCTGCTGGGCATGCCCGCCGGTGCCAAGCCGCTGGCGATCCTGTGTCTGGGGCCGGTGACCGAGTTTTACCCCGCGCCGATGCTGGTCATGGAAGGCTGGAGCAAAGAACGTCCGCTGAGCGACATGTTGTTTGAAAACCAATGGGGAGTCAGTCAATGAGTGTGGCGCTGTTGAGCATTGCCGGGGTAGCGCTGGATGCGTTGCTCGGCGAGCCAAAACGGTCCCATCCGCTGGTTGCGTTCGGCCGCTTTGCTGACCGCATCGAGCAACGTTTCAATTCTGCCGGGCGCGGCTGGCGCAGCCATGGGGTCACCGCCTGGGTGATCGCGGTGGTGCCATTGACCTTGCTGGCGACGCTGTTCAGTTGGGCGCCCTACATCGGCTGGCTGGTGGACATCCTGGCGTTGTATTGCGCGCTCGGGTTGCGCAGCCTGGGCGAGCACGTCGAGCCGGTGGCTCAGGCGTTGCGCTCCGATGATCTGGACGAAGCACGACGCCGGGTGGGTTATCTGGTCAGCCGCCAGACCAGCGAACTGGACGCCACCGAAGTGGCCCGTGCCGCCACCGAGTCCGTGCTGGAAAACGGCAGCGATGCGGTATTCGCCGCGCTGTTCTGGTTTGCGGTCGCCGGTGTGCCGGGCGTTGTTTTGTATCGCCTGAGCAATACGCTGGACGCCATGTGGGGCTATCGCAACGAACGCTTCGAGCGCTTCGGCTGGGCGGCAGCGAAGATTGATGACCTGCTCAACTATATTCCGGCGCGGCTGGTGGCGCTGACCTACGCGCTGCTGGGCAAAACCCGCTTGGCGCTGCGCTGCTGGCGCACGCAAGGGCCGACCTGGGACAGCCCCAATGCCGGGCCGGTGATGGCGGCCGGTGCCGGGGCACTGGGCGTCGAGCTGGGTGGCGCGGCGATTTATCACGGCGAGCTGCACCAGCGTCCGCAACTGGGCGAAGGCGTGCCGGCGGATGCGAACTCCATCGACCGAGGCTGGCAACTGGTGCAGCGCGGGGTGTGGTTATGGTTGCTGGTGTTGTGCGTGGGGACTGAGTTTTATGCTTGAGCACGGTGGACGCTTGCGCAAGGCCGCGCGGCAGTACGGTATCGCCGAAGCGGACTGGCTGGACCTTTCCACGGGGATTGCGCCGTGGGCCTTTCCCATTCCTGCCATCCCGGCCGATGCCTGGGCGCGGCTGCCTGAAGCAGACGATGCGCTGGAGCAAACTGCTTGCACCTATTACGGCGCCCCCGCTGCGCTGGCAGTGCCCGGGTCCCAGGCGGCCATTCAGGCGCTGCCCAGGTTGCGGAGTGTCGGCAAGGTCGGCGTGCTGTCGCCTTGTTACGCCGAACACGCTCACGCCTGGCGCCATTCAGGGTTTCTGGTGCGTGAGGTGGTCGAGCATGAAGTGGATTACTTTCTGGACGGCCTTGACGTGCTGGTGGTGGTCAACCCGAACAACCCTACAGGGCTGATGCTCAGCGCGGAACAGTTGCTGAAATGGCATGCGCGGCTGGCCCAACGCGGCGGCTGGCTGGTGGTGGATGAAGCCTTCATGGATAACACGCCGGGCTTGAGTCTGGCCGAGCACAGCGATCTGCCGGGGCTGATTGTGCTGCGCTCGTTCGGCAAGTTCTTTGGATTGGCGGGCGTGCGACTGGGGTTCGTGCTGGCCGAACCCAGGTTGCTCAAACTATTGCGCAACGAGATCGGGCCGTGGGCTGTGAGCGGTCCGACGCGGATCATTGGCGAGGCTTGTCTTAGCGACTCTGACGGACATCATGCCCAGCGCCAGCGCACCGAGCAGGCCAGCGAGCGTCTGGCGCAGTTACTGGCGCGCCATGGTCTGACGCCACAAGGCGGCTGCGCACTGTTTCAGCGGGTGATGACCCCTCGTGCTGCGCAGCTTTACGAATTCAGTGCTTTGCGCGGGATCCTGCTGCGCTTGTTCGTCAGTGATGATCCGCTCAAATGCAGCCTGCGTTTTGGCCTGCCACGGGAAGAAACCCAGTGGCAGCGTCTGGATACCGTCTTGTCAGACTTCAAACGGGAGCAACCATGACCACGCTGATGGTGCAGGGCACTACGTCGGATGCCGGCAAAAGTACGCTGGTGACCGCGCTGTGCCGCTGGCTGACGCGCCAAGGCGTTGCCGTGGTGCCATTCAAACCACAGAACATGGCGCTCAACAGCGCAGTCACCGCCGATGGTGGTGAAATCGGCCGCGCTCAGGCGGTGCAGGCCCAGGCGTGCTTCCTTGAACCCCACACCGACATGAACCCGGTGCTGCTCAAGCCCAACAGCGACACCGGCGCGCAGGTGATTATTCACGGTCGTGCGGTGACCACCATGAATGCGGTGGCCTATCACGGCTATAAAGAGATCGCCATGCAGGCGGTGCTCGAATCCCACGCGCGGCTGAGCCAGACCTACCCTGTGATCATGGTCGAAGGCGCCGGGTCGCCCGCCGAGATCAACCTGCGCGCCAACGACATCGCCAACATGGGCTTCGCCGAAGCGGTGGATTGCCCGGTGCTGTTGATCGCCGACATCAATCGCGGCGGGGTTTTCGCTCACTTGGTGGGCACCCTGGAATTGCTGTCCCCCAGCGAGCAGGCCCGGGTCAAAGGCTTCATCATCAACCGTTTTCGCGGCGACATCGCCTTGCTGCAACCCGGCCTGGACTGGCTTGAAGCGCGCACCGGTAAACCGGTGGTGGGCGTACTGCCTTACGTGATGGATCTGCATCTGGAGGCGGAAGACGGCCTCGATCAGCGCCAGACCGACAAGGTCGAACAAGTGCTGAATGTGGTGGTGCCAATTCTGCCTCGCATCAGCAACCACACCGATTTTGACCCGCTGCGCCTGCATCCGCAGGTCAATCTGCTATTCATCGGGCCCGGCCAAGCCATTCCTGCTGCTGATCTGATCATCCTGCCCGGCTCGAAAAGCGTGCGCAGCGACATGGCGTATTTGCGCGCCAATGGCTGGGACAGCGCCATCGCCCGTCACCTGCGCTACGGCGGCAAACTGTTGGGTATCTGCGGCGGTTTGCAGATGCTCGGTGAGCAATTGCACGACCCGTTGGGGCTGGAGGGTGCGCCGGGTTCTAGCGCTGGCCTGGGTCTGTTGGCGATGAGCACGATTCTTGAAGAGCACAAACAGCTGCGCAACGTGACCGGCCGTTTGTTGCTGGAAGGTGTGCAGGTCAGCGGTTACGAGATTCATGCGGGCGTGACCACTGGCGCGGCGTTGGAGAATCCGGCGGTGCAACTGGACGATGGCCGTTTCGACGGCGCGCAAAGTCCCGACGGGCAGATTTTCGGTACCTACCTGCACGGCCTGTTCGAAACCCCCGAAGCGTGCAGCGCGCTGCTGCGTTGGGCCGGTTTGCAGGACGTTCAGCAAGTGGATTACCACGCCCTGCGCGAACGCGACATCGAACGCCTGGCCGATCTGGTGGAAAACCATCTCGATGGCGGGTTGTTGCGGGAGTTGTGTGGTGTGCGATGACACCGCAGTAAAACTGTAGGAGCTCACGAGCACCGCGAGGTAGCGATAGCGGTCTGTCTGATGCACCGCTATCGCGGCCTCGCGGTGCTCGTGCGCTCCTACAGGGGAACGTATTTCAATTTAGGAAAGGCGCACTGACATGCTGCAACTAATCCTCGGCGGCGCACGTTCCGGCAAGAGTCGGCTGGCGGAAAGCCTGGCCAGTGGCTCGGGGCTGGAGGTGGTGTATATCGCCACCAGCCAACCGGTGGATGGTGAACTGAATCAGCGTGTCGCCCTGCATCGCGCACGTCGCCCGGACAGTTGGGGGCTGATCGAAGAACCCATCGAACTGGCGCGCGTGCTGCGGGAATACGCCGGTGTTGATCGCTGCCTTCTGGTGGACTGCCTGACCCTGTGGCTGACCAATCTGCTGATGCTGGAAAACCCCGAACGTCTGGCGCAAGAGCGCGAGGCGTTGCTCGATTGTCTGGCGCAACTGCCAGGCGAAATCATTTTTGTCAGCAATGAAACCGGGCTGGGCGTAGTGCCCCTCGGTGAGTTGACCCGGCGTTATGTCGACGAGGCTGGCTTGCTGCATCAAGCGCTGGCCGAACGTTGCCAGCGCGTGGTGTTGACCGTTGCCGGCCTGCCACTGACATTGAAAGGATCCGCATTATGAGTAATTCCTGGTGGCTCGCGCCTGCGCAGGCAATCAACATCCCGGTCCGGGAAGAAGCCCTCGCCCGCCAGCAACAGCTGACCAAACCCACGGGGTCCCTCGGCCAGCTGGAACGGGTCGCGGTGCAACTGGCCGGATTGCAGGGCCGAGTCAAACCCAAGGCCGATGCCCTGTGGATCGCCATTTTCGCCGGAGATCACGGTGTGGTGGCCGAAGGCGTTTCGGCCTACCCGCAGGAAGTGACCGGGCAGATGCTGCACAACTTCGTCACTGGCGGCGCGGCCATCAGCGTCCTGGCCCAGCAACTCTCGGCACAGCTGGATGTGGTTGATCTGGGCACCATCGCGCCGCTGGATCTGCCGGGTGTACGCCATTTGCGTATCGGCGCGGGTACGGCGAACTTCGCTCAGGGTCCGGCGATGACGCAGGAGCAGGGGCTACTGGCGCTACAGGCGGGGCGTGACAGCGTGTTGCGCGCCAAAGCCGTGGGCAGTGAACTGTTCGTCGGTGGCGAAATGGGCATTGGCAATACCGCTGCTGCCAGCGCTGTGGCCTGTTCGCTGCTCGAATGCGCGGCGCAATTGTTGGTAGGACCGGGCACCGGGCTGAACGCCGCAGGCATTGCTCACAAGATCGAAGTCATCGAGCACGCCCTGACCTTGCACGCCGAGCATGCCGGTGACCCGCTGCAAAGCCTCTTCAGCCTGGGCGGTTTCGAGATTGCGGCCTTGGCCGGCGCCTATCTGGCGTGCGCTCAGGAAGGCATTGCGGTATTGGTCGACGGCTTTATTTGCAGTGTTGCCGCATTGGTCGCGGTACGTCTGAACCCTTCATGCCGGGACTGGATGCTGTTCGGCCATCGTGGTGCCGAGCCTGGCCATCGTTATCTGCTGGAAACGTTGCAGGCCGAGCCGTTGCTGGACCTGGGGCTGCGTCTGGGTGAAGGCAGCGGCGCTGCCTTGGCCGTGCCGCTGGTTCGTCTGGCCTGCCAGTTGCACAACGGCATGGCGACTTTCGCCGAAGCAGCTGTGGCAGATCGCCCGGCATGACGCTGCATCTGGATATGCTGCGCCACGGCGAAACCGAGCTGGGTGGCGGCATGCGCGGCAGTATCGACGATGCCCTGACGCCAACCGGTTGGGAGCAGATGCGCGCGGCGGTAGTCGAGGCCGGGCCGTGGGACCGTATCGTCAGTTCACCCCTGCAGCGTTGCGCGCGGTTCGCCGAAGAACTGGCCCAGCGCCTGTCATTGCCGCTGAACATAGAGCCGGGTTTGCAGGAATTGCATTTCGGCGATTGGGAAGGGCACAGCGCTGCGCAGTTGATGGACACTGACGCTGAAGGCCTCGGCTTGTTCTGGAACGATCCCTATGCCTTCACGCCGCCCAATGGGGAGCAAGTGATCGAGTTTTCGTCGCGTGTACTGGGCGCGGTGCAAAGGCTGCATCAGGCGTATGCCGATGAGCGGTTGCTGCTGGTCACCCACGGCGGCGTGATGCGCCTGCTGCTGGCACAAGCCCGCGGCCTGCCTCGTGAGCAACTGCTGCAAGTCGCGGTGGGGCATGGCGCGTTGTTGGGGATTACCGTGGCGGACGGTGGTCTGCTGACAGAGAGGCACTGAGACCTGTAGGAGCTGCCGAAGGCTGCGAATGGCGGTGAGTCAGAATGAACGCCTTCGCAGCCTTCGGCAGCTCCTACAGAAAAAGGGTTTCAATTTAGAGATTTTTGACATGTTGCCATTCTGGATCGCCCTGCAATTCCTCAGCAGTCTGCCGATCAGCTTGCCTGGCATGCCCAAGCCACAGGAGCTGGGCCGTTCGCTGCTGTTCTATCCGTTGGTGGGCGTGTTGTTCGGGGTGGTGTTGGTGGGCTTGAATGCACTGCTCAGCGGCGCGCCGGTGTTTTTGCATGCTGCGTTGCTGCTCACGGCGTGGGTGCTGCTCAGTGGCGGTCTGCATCTGGATGGTCTGGCCGACAGCGCCGACGCCTGGCTGGGCGGCTTTGGCGACCGTGAACGCACCCTGACCATCATGAAAGACCCGCGCAGCGGGCCCATTGCCGTCGTCACCCTCATCCTGGTGCTGCTGCTCAAATTCACCGCATTGCTGGCCTTGATTGAAAGCCATGACTGGGTAGCGTTGCTGCTGGCGCCGGTCATCGGCCGCGCCGCGATGCTGGGCCTGTTTCTCTGCACGCCTTATGTACGCCGGGGCGGGCTGGGGCAGGCGTTGGCCGATCATTTGCCACGCCCGACGGGGAAAAAGGTGTTGCTGGTCGCTGCAGCCGGTTGCCTGTTGATCGCCGGATGGGCCGGGTTGTATGCCCTGGGCGCGGCGCTGGTCTTCTTCTATTGGTTGCGGCATTTGATGATCAAGCGTCTGGGCGGGACGACCGGTGATACGGCAGGGGCGTTGCTTGAATTACTGGAAGTGGCGGTTTTGCTGCTCGTAGTTATGTAGGGCGCGCTTGCCCGCGATTCGATTCATCAGGCGACATATTTGTTGAATGTTACATCTTCATCGCGGGCAAGCGCGCTCCTACAGGTTGGAGTCCGGCTTCCCGCTCGTTCAGATTGACACCCCCATCCCCACCGCGTAGCTTCCACACATTCGGTTACGGGTATATGCGCGTAACTTGTCGTCTTGCTCGTGAGCTGGAGAATAAAAATGACTTCTGTCTGGCGTACCAGTGGCTGGATTCTGTTCGGCAGCGCTTTGATTCTGGCGCTCTCGCTGGGCACGCGGCATGGTTTCGGGCTGTTTCTCGCGCCCATGAGTGCCGATTTTGGCTGGGGCCGGGAGGTCTTTGCGTTTGCCATCGCCTTCCAGAATCTGATGTGGGGCCTGGCGCAACCTTTTGCCGGTGCTCTGGCTGACCGCTTCGGGGCTGCGAAGGTGGTGTTTGTCGGCGGGATTCTTTATGCCGTTGGCTTGATGACCATGAGCATGGCCGATTCACCGCTCAGCCTGTCCCTGAGCGCGGGCCTGTTAATCGGCATCGGCCTGTCCGGGACCTCATTTTCGGTGATCCTCGGTGTCGTCGGCCGGGCGCTGCCGCCTGAGAAGCGCAGCATGGGCATGGGCATCGCCAGTGCGGCTGGTTCCTTCGGCCAGTTCGCCATGTTGCCCGGCACCCTGGGGCTGCTCAGTTGGTTGGGCTGGTCATCTGCCTTGCTGGTACTGGGCGCGATGGTGGCGTTGATTCTGCCGCTGGTGATGATGCTCAAAGATAGCCCGTCGCCGTTGGTGGGCGGCGAGCAAACCCTGCGCGAAGCCTTGCACGAAGCCTGCTCGCACTCGGGGTTCTGGCTATTGGCGCTGGGCTTTTTTGTCTGCGGTTTCCAGGTGGTATTCATCGGCGTGCATTTGCCTGCTTATCTGGTGGACCAGCACTTGCCCGCCAAAGTCGGCACGACGGTGCTCGCGTTGATCGGCCTGTTCAATATTTTCGGGACTTACACCGCTGGCTGGCTAGGCGGGCGGATGTCCAAGCCGCGGCTGCTGACGGCGCTGTATCTGCTGCGGGCGGTGGTCATTGTGCTGTTCATTTCAGTACCGTTGAGCCAGACCACGGCCTATCTGTTCGGCGTGGCCATGGGCTTGCTGTGGTTATCCACTGTGCCTCTGACCAACGGCACCGTAGCGACGCTATTTGGTGTGCGTAACCTGTCGATGCTCGGTGGTATCGTGTTCCTGTTCCATCAACTGGGCGCCTTCCTCGGCGGTTGGCTGGGTGGCGTGGCGTATGACCGAACCGGGAGTTACGACTTGATCTGGCAATTATCGATCCTGCTCAGCCTGTTGGCCGCCGCGCTCAACTGGCCGGTACGTGAGCGGCCGGTTGCCCGTTTGCAGGCGAGTGCGGCGTGAACAGGCTCTGGTTCTGGGGCGCGGGTATGGCTGGCGGGTTGCTGCTGGCCCTGGTCTGGTGGGCGTGGCAGTTTGTCGGCCTGGCGGCGTTGCAACTGGGCATGGGCGCCTGCTGACAAGGACTGCTGCAATCTTGTGGGACCGGCTTTAGCCGGGAAGGTGGGGTGGTGAAGGGGGACGTGACAACTGTAGGAGTGAGCTTGCTCGCGATCGGCTGCGAAGCAGTCGTAAAAATGGTGAATTCACCATTGCATGAAGGTCGTGCCGACCTTATCGCGAGCAAGCTCACTCCTACAGAAAAGCGGTTCTTGTGGGAGCGGCTTTAGCAGGGTAGAGGCCAATACATCCGATACATCGTCACTGGCTGAAATACTGTCTTCCCGGCTGAAGCCGGTCCCACAAAAATAATCCTCCACAGGATCGCGATTGTCCCCCCCCCCGAGCTAGGCATTTAGGCGGCCGCAGGTTAGTTTGTCCTACAGACAAGACAACAACGACTGCGCCTCAGGTGCCTGGAATTCTTATGACCACTCGCTGGCTTGCCATTCCTGTTTTATTGCTCGCCATGGGCGGGACGGCCATGGCCGCAGACTGCCCACCGCTGTTGCAGGGCGAATTGCCCAAGCTGCGCGCCAAGGAAAATATCGACCTCTGTCAGCGCTTCGCTGGCAAGCCAATGGTGGTGGTTAATACCGCCAGCTTTTGTGGCTTCGCGCCGCAATTCAAAAGCCTGGAAGCCTTGAGCCAGCGTTACAAGGGGCAGGGGCTGGAAGTGCTGGGCGTGCCCTCCAATGACTTCAAACAGGAGTCGAAGGACGGCGAGGAAACCGCCAAGGTCTGCTACGTGAATTACGGCGTGACCTTCACCATGACCGAGCCGCAACCGGTCAGGGGCGATGACGCCACGCATTTGTTCAAGGTGCTGGCCGAGCAGAGCAACCCGCCGCGCTGGAATTTCTACAAGTACGTGGTTGATCGCCAAGGCAAGGTGGTGGCCAGTTTCTCAAGCATGACCGAGCCGGATGATCCGGAGCTGATTGCGGCCGTGGAAAAGGCCATCGCCTCCAAGCCGTGACGCTTCAAGAGGCAACAAAAAGCCCCGCAGACCATCACTGGTTAACGGGGCTTTTTTCAGCCGGTCAATCGATCAGAAGCGATAGGTGATCGAGCTGCCGATACCGTGAGCGGTGTTGCGGTAGTCGGCGCTGTAGGCGCCTTTGGTGGCGCTGGCGTCGCGAATCTTCGCTTCATCTTCACGCAGATACGAGTAGGCCACGTCGATGGTCATGTCGTCTGTCGGGCTCCAGGCAGCACCGAAACTGATGGCCTTGCGATCACCGGTGGGGATGCGTGGCGAACGATTCTGGTTATTGGCTGGCGACTGATCAACTGAGAAGCCGGTACGCAGGGTCCACTCTTTGTTGACCTTGTAGGACGCGCCGATGGCGTGTGCCCAAGTATCGTGCCAGTTCTGTTCTTCGGCAATTCTGCCGATCGGGCCTGCTGAGCCGCCCAGTTGCGCTGGAACACCGCTGTTGTTCACGACGATGCTTTCCAGGCGGCTCCAGCGAGTCCAGGTGCTACCTGCATAGAGAGTCCAGTTGGCGTCCAGCTCGTGGGTAACCGAGAAATCGACAGATTCCGGAGTATCAATGTTCAGGCCAGCGTGGTACTTGCCGCCGCTGAATGGGCCGAAACCGCTGCCTTCGATTTTGGTTTTGCCGTCGAGTTTGTATTCGACCTTGGAGTGGTAGGTCAGGCCTACGCGGGTGCTGTCAGTGGCTTGCACGAGGATACCGGCGTTGAAGCCGATCGCCAGGTCGTCGCCTTTGATCTTCACTTCGCCATCGTTGCGGCCAGGGGTGGCAGCGTTGAGGGTGGCTGAAGTCAGCTCGCCTTCGATGCGGTTGAAGGTCGGGCCGAAACCGATGGAAACCTTGTCGTTGAATGCGTAGCTGACGGTAGGCTGGAAGGTGAGAACCTGGACGTGGCTCTTGTCACCCCAGTAGCGACCGGCGAAGCCACTTTCGTAATCAGTGACCAGACCAAACGGAACGTAGAAACCAACACCAAATGCCCAATGATCATCGATCGGCTTGACGTAATAGCCCATGGGTACGCCGACGAACGGCACCATATCGCCATCATTGCTACCGCCAAAAGTGCCGCGACCGTTATCAATATCGGTCTTGGCGATGATCGCCGCAGCGCCAACGCTGACTTGTTCGCGCTTCAAACGGGACATGCCGGCAGGGTTGCCGAATACGGTACTGGCGTCATCTGCTGAGGAAGAGCGACCCGCGAAACCGGTGCCCATACCACTGATGCTTTGCTCGTTGATAGCAAAACCGGCAGCAAACAATTGAGAGGTTGCCAGGCTGACAGCGAGGCCGAGTGTGGTCTTGAGCATTACTTTTTTCATTATTAGAACTCCGTGTTGATCACCGCGCGGAAATTACCAACATTTTTCAGAATGCGCTATAGGCCGAATGGCGCGATCTAGAGCGCTTTTTGTAGGACAATCCGTTTAAAGTGTCGGGATCGTTACGTAACGTGCGCAGACCAAATCCCGGTCACACCGGGTGATAAAGCGGTGTTACGCAGGTCTGCCAGGCGGTGATGAAGTCGCGCAATCTGCCCTGTGGCTGAAATATTTCGCGCCATATTTTGGCCAATTCGCGGGGATCTTCGTCGCAAGGCAGACATGAGCCCCGGGCTTCGACCATCAGCCAGGCGATAGCCGTGGAGTAGCGCAGGTTTACGGTCAGCTCCAGATGAGGGCCGGTCAGGAAAGCATGTTGGCTGGCCAGGCCGCGCACCAGGCTGGCAAGCTCGGGATCACGGGCCAGATAGCTGTCCCAGAGTTCTCGGTGGCGCAAGTCGGTGATGCTGTAGAGGCCGTGGCCGCGACGGCTGTCCAGCTCGGCACCTAGCGAAGATTGGCTGGCGGCAACGGCCAGCAGGAAGGATTCGGCGCACCCACTATGGCGGTTCAAATAGAGCAGGGTGGGGCGGATAACGTGTCGGGATAAATCTCTGGCGGCAATTCCCATAATGCCCTCGGGAAATCCAGTGACCGGCGGGCTCTGACGTTTGGCAGCAGATGTATAGGGTCAGGCCCGCCGGAAGTGGCCAAGCCACTCGAGTTGAAGTGTAGTGTCAGAAATCGGGCGTAAAGGTCTGTTTTTAAATTATTTCCCGACAAACAGCACCGTCCATATATCCCTTTGCGCTAGACGCTTATCAATCGTGCTGCTTATTTGCAGACGAAAAAAAGCCCCGCCGTTGTAGGGCGAGGCTTTTTTCGGTCATCGAAAAGGCTGTTCAGCCTCAGGCAATCAGGGCCTGACGAGTACGATCGATCACGGCTTGCAGCGGCTCTGCGCTGGAATACTGATCGGGGTACAGGCGTTCGCTGTGACGGGCGATGCCGTGTTCGTTGACGATGGTGAAACTGAAGCAACCTTTGCGAGCGGCCATGATCAGGCAGTTCATTGGGGCAAAAGCGTTGGTCAGTGTATGGATAGCGTGTTCAGTCTGGATATGAGTAGTCATGGTAAGGGTGTTTCCTGGATCGGCACGGAACAAAACCGTGCAAAATTAAAACGTTCCAGCTAAACGCGGGCCATCCTGGTAGTTAAGGAGGCAGGGCGAAGAACCTGTCTGGAACAAAGCAGCCAGTTGAAGCGCGCGTTATCGTATGGCGCTCGGGCTGACCGGTAGGTACTTAGGAGGGCAGGCAGCACAACAAGAGCAAAGGTTCGACGCTCTAGGTGGAGATCCTGATCAATTGCAGGCTGGTTCTGTCAGGCCATCAAGGTGTTGCAGTACCACTCCCGTCTGCGGGTAGTCGGTATGCAGGCTCATGTCTGGAAACCATCGAGGTGGTCGATCCCTTGTTGTCAGCCATCTCTTCATTCGTGTGAAGGGATATGCCGGGGGACTTTTTCGACCAGAATTGACTTTCAGCTTGGTACTAACGGCGGCAATGCTAACCGAGTTGGCGAGGCAATGGAAGGGGCGGTGTGAAAAAAAACCTCGTGCGAAGAGACGCAATACTTTTTCTGTAGGAGTGAGCTTGCTCGCGATTGGATTCACAGCCGAAATCTTCGGCGACTGATTCGGCGCTATCGCGAGCAAGCTCACTCCTACAGGGTTTGCTGTTTACCGCGCTACAGTGCAGTGTCTGAACGATGCGGGAACGGGTGCAGTGCATGCTCGTTTCCAGCTGTTATCGCGCGCCGGAATCAACTTGTGCACATTGGCGCAACTTGCTGCCACATCACTGTCATATGCGCGTCTAAGAGCTTGATTTACCGTGGTGATTTATTAAGTCAATGAAAAACATCAACTTTTTTTGCTGGTGAAAAAATCGTCAGTTTGAGCGCAGGCCCCATTCTGTATAGGTTTGCGGGCCTCGAAGGGAGGTTGTCCACTGAGTTATCCACAGCTTCTGTGGATTGTCCCAAGCGCTGGCTCTATTCGGCGGGTTTCAGTGTTCAGCTCTTTACCTGCGTGAGAAAAAGTGTAGAGTTGCGCGCCTCCTGATTTGCCCCCGCAGTGTTTATGAAGCCGCTTCCTGATTCATCCACCGAACCTCATGCTTCAACTGGCGAACGTTCGCACCTTTCATTACGCGTTGCGTTGTGGCTGCTGGACAACCCGCGCTTGAATCAAAAGCCCAGCGTCAAGCATTTCGCCGGTCGGTTGCTCAAGCAGCCTGCACGTCGGGGTGTTGTGGTGGCGCAAAGTCGGCTGGGTCAGATGCTGTGCCGCGATTGTGGAAACACCCGGGATCGGCGCATCGGTCACGAGTTGCTGCGCCAGGCAGCGCGCGCCGGTGATTGCAGCGCTCAGTTCGAATACGGTCGGCTGTGTGCTCAGGCGCCCATCAACGAGCCGCAACGTGCGCGCCACTGGCTGGAACTGGCGTCGGCCAAAGGCTCGCTGGATGCACAGCGGTTGTTGGTGCAACTGGATCGTCGCTGAATCCGTAACGCGCAATCCGCTGCCGCCCCCTGCCACAGTTCGCGCATAATGCCGCCAGCATGAATCGGGCATTCCTGGAGTTTTTATGGCATTGGACTTGAACAGCCTGCTGATCGGCCTGGGCCTCGCAGCGTTGCCATTATTGGCCCTGGCCTGGCAACTGCAGCGCAAGCTGGCCCTGCTCAAGGCCGATACCGCGTTGCTGGATGAGCGATTGAGCACTGCGCAAATGGCACAGGACGGGCTCAACGCCCAACTGGATGCCAGCCGCGACGAAATCAGCGATCTGAGTCAGGCCAATGCGCTCAAGCAAGCCGATCTGGCCGCCAACCGCCGGGAAGTCGAGCTACTGCGCCAGGAGCGTGACAATGCTCAGGACGCCGCCGAGGGCTGGAACCTGGAGCGCAGCACCAAAGAAGCCGAGCTGCGTCGACTGGATTCGCAATGTGCGTCATTGACCGCCGAATTGCGTGAACAGCAGGAAAGCCACCAGCAACGTTTGAATGACCTGCAATCGTCTCGTGACGAGCTGCGCGCCCAGTTCGCCGAAATGGCCAGCAAGATCTTCGACGAACGCGAACAACGCTTTGCCGAAACCAGTCAGCAGCAACTCGGGCAACTGCTGGACCCCCTCAAAGAACGTATCCAATCCTTCGAAAAACGTGTGGAAGAAAGCTATCAGGCCGAAGCCCGGGAGCGGTTTTCTCTTGGCAAAGAGCTGGAGCGTCTGCAGCAACTCAACCTGCGCCTGAGTGACGAAGCCACCAACCTGACCCGGGCGCTCAAGGGCCAGAAGACCCAGGGCAACTGGGGTGAGTTGATTCTGGAGCGGGTGCTTGAGCATGCCGGGCTGGAGAAGGGTCGTGAGTATCAGACTCAAGTCAGCCTCAAAGGGCCGGATGGCGAGCGCTTCCAGCCGGACGTGCTGATCATGTTGCCGGGCGACAAGCAGGTGGTAGTGGACGCCAAGGTCAGCCTGACCGCGTATCAGCAATACATCAGCGCCGATGACGATGTGATCGGCCAGGCGGCGCTGAAACAGCATGTGCTGTCGTTGCGCAATCACGTCAAAGGCTTGTCGGGCAAGGATTACAAACGCCTGGAAGGCTTGCACAGTCTGGATTTCGTCTTGCTGTTCGTGCCGATCGAGGCCGCTTTTTCCGCTGCCTTGCAGGCCGAGCCAAACCTGTTTCAGGAAGCCTTCGACCGCAATATCGTGATCGTCAGCCCGACTACCTTGCTGGCGACCCTGCGGGTGATCGACAGCCTGTGGAAGCAGGAGCGCCAGAGCCAGAACGCCCGGGAAATCGCCGAGCGCGCGGGCTGGCTGTATGACAAATTCGTGCTGTTCATTCAGGATCTGGATGAAGTGGGCAGCCGTTTGCAGCAACTGGACAAGGCCTACAGCGCCGCGCGCAACAAGCTGACCGACGGCCGCGGTAATCTGGTCAGCCGTAGCGAGCAACTGAAACTACTCGGTGCCCGTGCCAGCAAAAACCTGCCAGCGGATTTGCTGGAGCGGGCGATGACGGATGAGCAGGGATTGGCGCAGTTGCCGGAGTAGGATGTCATCCGACCTGTAGGAGCTGCCGAAGGCTGCGAACAGCGGTGTGCCAGACAAGCCGCGGTTCGCAGCCTTCGGCAGCTCCTACAGGATCTCCGTATCCAGCATTCATCATCAAACATGGATTTTGTAAAACATGAGCATTACCCGCAAAAGCCCCGATGGTTTCGCCTTGCAAGTCATGCTGGTGTTGTGTGTGATCTGGGGCATGCAGCAGGTGCTGATCAAGTGGGCGGCGCCGGATATTGCGCCAGTCATGCAGGCCGCGGGTCGCTCCGGGATTGCTGCGCTGATCGTCGGCATCGCCATGTGCTGGCAGGGCGGGTTGCGCAGTATCAGCAGCACTTGGCGTGCCGGTCTGCTGGCGGGCAGTCTGTTCGCGCTGGAGTTTCTGTTCATTGCCGAGGGCCTGCAACTGACCACGGCGGCGCACATGTCCGTGTTCCTTTATACCGCGCCCATCTTCACAGCTTTGGGCCTGCACTGGACATTGCCCAGCGAGCGCCTGCGACCGTTGCAGTGGCTGGGCGTGCTGCTGGCCTTCATCGGGATAGCCACGGCGTTTGTCGGCGGCATGTCTTTGACTGAAATGGACACCAACATGCTGATCGGCGACGGCATGGGCGTACTTGCTGGCATGGCTTGGGGCGCGACAACAGTGGTGGTGCGCGGCTCGCGGCTTTCCGAGGCGCCGGTGACCCTGACCCTGTTCTATCAATTGATGGTGTGTCTGGTGGGCCTGCTATTGATTGCGGTGGTCAGCGGCCAAGTGACGCATGTCGAACTGACACCTGTCGGGGTTGGCAGCGTGCTGTTTCAGGGGTTGGTGGTGTCCTGCGCGAGTTACCTGACCTGGTTCTGGTTGCTGCGGCGCTATCTGGCCTCCAATCTGGCCGTGTTCTCGTTCATGACCCCGTTGTTCGGTGTCACCTTTGGCGTGCTGCTGCTCAATGAGCCGCTGAGCGTCAATTTCGTGATCGGGGCGATTCTGGTGTTGCTAGGCATCACCCTGGTCAGTGGCGAGCAGTGGATACGCAAAAAGCTCAGCGCCTGGGCCAGACCCTAGTTAATGGTTAATGGTTAATGGTTGATGGCGAATTGCCGTTGGTCGCAAAAGCCCGTCGTTCGGGTAAAAGAGATGTCACATTGAGCACTGTCGGAAAAATGTTTTTCCGCGACGCTCGTGAGCAGGCGTAAAGTGCGACAAGGCACTACTATCTGTAAGACGCGGCTTGAAGATCAGTCGTCGAGTATTTCCCTGAAGGGGGGCTTTATGAACACTAAATTGCAAGATTGGCTACACGACCTCGGCGTTGCACTGGGCTTGATTGAACGTCCCAAGCTGCAACCCATTCCGGTACGCACGGACGACAAGCGTCGTCGCCAGCAGCAACGTCGATAAACTCACCAACGGCGTAATCGGGACGCGATGGCGTCCCGAAGCTATCGATCAGGCTTGCGCCTCTCTGTATTGCCTTTTTCAACGTATGAATGTCCTTTCGTGCGTCGGTCATCCCTCATCGTCAAAATGAAGTCCACCAGAAAGTTCAGGGTCATGTGCTCTGGCGCCTGTGTGGCGCGCTCGCGGATGGGCGCGGGAAAGCTGAATTCGAGTCTGGATTCCAGATAACTGAATAGTACTTCGACATCGTCCTGATCCAGCTTGAGATCCTCGAATGTCGAGTTCTCGTGGATCTCTGCCTTGTCCACGAGGATCACGCCGATCCTGTCGAATACCAGTTGCTTGATGTCCTCGCGAGTCATGAAAGCTCCCTGTGATTTATATGTTTAGAGGATCAGCCCTAACTTCCATAAAACAGAGGGTGTTTCCATACGAGTGATCACACGCTGCGCCGGTAGATGACGCTCTGCAGATTCGACTGTGCTGGGCTCCAGCAAGATTTAAGGCTAGCTCAAAACCGCCGATGCTCGGGTCGCGGCGAGAAATAAAAAGGGTGTCCGAAGACACCCTTTTTATGGGATCGGTTTCGCTTGCGATCAGCGATGCGCCACGCCTGGCAGTACGCAGAGCATTTCGTAGAGCAGGTTGGCACCCAGCAGAGAAGTATTGCCGGTAGTGTCGTAGGGTGGCGAAACTTCAACCAGGTCGCAGCCGATCAGGTCCAGGCCTTGGCAGCCACGAATGATTTCGATGCCTTGAATGGTGGTCAGTCCGCCGATTTCCGGAGTGCCGGTGCCGGGTGCCCACGCCGGATCGATGCCGTCAATGTCGAAGCTCAGATAAACCGGGCCGCCGCCGACTTTCTCGCGGACTTCAGCCATCAGCGGCGCCAGGGATTTGTGCCAGCATTCTTCAGCTTGAACGACGCGGAAGCCCTGCTTACGGCTCCAGTTGAAGTCTTCAGCGGTATAACCCTGGGCGCGCAAGCCAATCTGTACCACGCGATCACAATCGAGCAGGCCTTCTTCAACGGCGCGACGGAACGTGGTGCCGTGGGCGATTTTCTCGCCAAACATGTGATCGTTGACGTCAGCGTGGGCATCGATGTGGACCAGGCCGATTTTGCCGTACTTCTTATGCAGCGCGCGCAGGATCGGCAGGGTGATGGTGTGATCGCCACCCAGGGTCAGTGGGATCACATCGTGGCTGACGATTTCGTCGTAGGCCTCTTCGATGATGCGTACCGCGTCCAGCAGGTTGAACGTGTTGATGGCCACATCGCCAATGTCCGCGACCGACAGCGAGTCGAATGGCGCAGCGCCGGTAGCCATGTTGTAGGGGCGAATCATCACCGATTCAGCGCGGATTTCCCGTGGGCCGAAGCGGGTGCCAGCACGCAAGGAGGTACCGATATCCAGTGGGACGCCCACGAACGCAGCATCCAGGCCAGCAGCGGTTTGCAGGTGCGGCAGGCGCATCATGGTGGCGATACCGGCAAAGCGCGGCATTTCGTTGCCGCCCAGTGGTTGGTGAAAAATCTTGTCCACGGGATTGCCTCAATAATGATTTCAATGGCGCAATTCTGCGAAAGCGGGCCTGGGGGAACAATCGCTGGGGCGAAATACTTAGTTCAGGAATTTCAGAACTAAAGGGGTTTTGGGCTAAGATCGCGGCCATTGGGAGTGGCGCTGGCCTGTGGGAGCGGTGCTTGCCCGCGATAAGGTCAACGCGATCTAAAGTGAACCGCGTCCAGCCTTATCGCGGGCAAGCACCGCTCCCACAGGACGGCGCTAGCCCTGAATCCAGTGTCCGGACCTCTCCATGCCCAACGCCTTACCCGATCTCAAACTGCTTCGGATTTTTGCCAGTGTGGTGCGCCATCAAGGGTTTGCCAGCGCTCAGCAGGAATTGAACCTGTCGACCTCTGCCATCAGCACCTACATGAGCCAGCTCGAAGCCGCGCTGGGCATTGTGCTGTGTCATCGGGGGCGCGGTGGTTTCAGCCTGACCAGCAAAGGTGAGTTGTTTCATCAGGAAACCCTGCGCCTGCTGGGCGAGCTGGAGGGTTTCGAACTATATGCGGCGGCGCTCAAGGGCGAACTGCGGGGCACGCTTAATCTGGGTGTGCTGGATTCGACCGTCAGTGACCGGGCGCTGCCGTTCGCCGAAGTCATCGGGGCCTACAGCGCAGAGCATCCGGCGGTGCACATTCACCTGTCGGTGATGAGCCCTTATGAATTGGCGCTGGGGGTGCTGGATAATCGCCTCGATCTGGCCATTGGCTCTTTTTCCACACGCATGAACGGCTTGCTCTATCAGCCGCTGTATCGCGAACAACACTGGCTGTATTGCAGCAATCGCCATGCGCTGTTCGCCGAGCGGCGCATCCCGGAGCCGGTAATTGCCCAGCAGCGCATGGTTGGTCGCGGCTATTGGAGCCAGGCCGAGTTGGCGCGACACGGTTTCAAACACAGCGCCGCCACTGTGGAAAGTATGGAAGCCCAGCTGATTCTGGTGCTGTCTGGCGCTTATATCGGTTATTTACCCGAGCACTATGCGCAATCCTGGGTGGATTCCGGTCACTTGCGGGTGTTGCTGCCCGCGACCTTCGGCTATCAGGCACCGTTCTCCATGATTGTGCGCCGTGGTCGTAGCCGCGAACCGCTGATCCAGACTTTTCGTGACTTGCTCAAAGCACAGCTCAACCCGAGCTGAGGACGTCTTTTATGTCTGCCGAGATATCCAGAAGATCCCGTTGCGAGCGCTGCCTGCGTCCCGAAACTCACTGCCTGTGCGCGCTGATTCCGCAACTGGACAGCCGCACTCGAGTGCTGGTCCTGCAACATCCCAGTGAGGTGAATCACGCGCTGAACACCGGCCGACTGGCCACGCTCGGGCTGCGTAATGCGCAGTTGCTGGTGGGCGAGGTGTTCGACGATTTACAGACGTTGCTGCACCCGCCCGGTTATCAGCCGCGTCTGTTGTTTCCGGGGGAGGGCGCGCATCCGCTGGTGGCTGATCAGGTTGATACGCTGCCGACTTTATTAGTTGTGCCTGACGGGACCTGGCGCAAAGCGCGCAAGCTGCTGCATCTGAACCCGCTGCTGGCCGCTCTGCCGCGAGTGACGCTGGGTGATGTGCCGGTTTCGCGCTATCGCTTGCGCAAGGCACCGGGGCCTGATGCCTTGTCGACGCTGGAGGCGATCGTTCATGGGCTGCAGATTCTCGAAGCCCCTACATCCTTCGTGCCGCTATTGGCGCCTTTTGAAGCGCTGATAGACAAGCAGATCGAGGCCATGGGCAGCGATACTTATCGGCGTAATCATGTTGAACCGCTCAATAAGCGGACGGACTAAAACAATTCCAAGTACTTTGCGTCGTCAGCTGTAGCTATGTCGGACCGAACGCTCAGCCTAAACTGGCTCTCTTTTGCGCTACCTGCCTTGGGAATTTTCCATGCACATCTCTTCTGGCCGCTGGATGTATGGCCTCTGTCTGGCGCTGGTCACGGCGTTTCTCTGGGGCATTCTGCCCGTCAAACTCAAACAGGTATTGCAGGTCATGGACCCGGTCACCGTGACCTGGTTCAGGCTGTTAGTCTCCGGCTCAGTGCTGTTCATCTGGCTGGCCTGCAAGCGGCAACTGCCGAGTTTCAAAAAACTGGGCGCCAGAGGCAAAGGGCTGGTGGCGCTGGCCGTTTTTGGTCTGGTGGGTAATTACATTCTGTATCTGGTAGGCCTGCAGATCCTCAGCCCCGGCACCGCGCAACTGATTATTCAGGTCGGGCCGATCCTGCTATTGGCCGGTAGCGTCTTTCTGTTCAAGGAGCGCTTCACGCTCGCCCAGGGCTTTGGCTTGCTGGTGCTGCTGGTGGGTTTTGCTCTGTTCTTCAACCAGCGTCTGGAAGAGCTGCTAACGTCCATGAGCGAATACACCACCGGCGTGCTGATTGCCTTCCTGGCGGCGACGGTCTGGACGTTCTATGGCCTGAGCCAGAAGCAGTTGCTGACGGTGTGGAATTCGTTTCAGGTGATGATGGTGATCTACCTGTTCTGCGCCCTGGTGATCACGCCGTGGGCGCACCCGATGGAAGTCTTGCAGGTCAGCTCGTTGCAGGGCTGGCTGTTGCTGGCTTGCTGCCTCAACACCTTGGTGGCTTACGGCGCATTTGCAGAAGCGCTGGCCCACTGGGAAGCGTCGCGGGTCAGTGCGACCCTGGCGCTGACGCCCCTGGTCACCTTCGCCACCGTGGCCATTGCCGCCTGGCTCTGGCCCGACTATGTCAAAGCCGAAGAGATCAACGCGTTGGGTTATGGTGGGGCGATTCTGGTGGTCGTGGGTTCGGCAGTCGTCGCGCTTGGGCCGTCATTGCTGGCCGGCCTGCGCGCCCGCAAGGCCAGGCTGGCAGGGCAGGTTTAGCGGCTGTTTAGCGTTTGCCGAGCTGCTCGGCCTGCCGCAGCCATTGCTGGCGCTGTTCTTCGGTGGAGGTCTGCACCGGTGCGAACTCCGTCAGGCGCTTGGTCTTGATGCCGCAGAATGCCAGCACCGTGCGCACCATCTGCCGATGGGCCGGTGCGCCGTATACCCAGCGGAAGTAGCGCGGCGGGGTGTCCATGGTCACCAGTAATTCCGCCGTGCGCCCTCTGAGCAATTCATTGGCCGGGCTTTTACGGCCATGGCTTTTGAAAGCAAAACCGGGCAGCAGGACCCGGTCCAGAAAGCCACTGAGCAAGCTGGGCAAGCCGCCCCACCAGACCGGATAAACCAGCACCAGATGCTCGGCCCAGTGGATTTCCCGCTGGGCTTCAAGCAGGTCGTGTTCCAGCACCTGGCTTTGCTGATAGCCGTTGTGCAACACCGGATCGAACTCCAGCTCACCCAGTTTCAACATCCGCACCACATGGCCGCCGCTGCGGGCGCCCTGAGCATAGGCTTCACCCAGCGCATGGCCGAGGCTGGCGCTTTTCGGCGTCCCGAAAATCATCAGGATGCGTTTGCCGTCGCCTTCCAGCCGCGTCGCGCCGTGCTTGGCATCAACCATTGCTGCCGGCCTCAAGCATGTTCTCCGGTCGGACCCAGGCATCGAACTGCTCGTCCGTGAGGTAGCCCAGGGCCAGGGCGGCTTCACGCAGGGTCAGCCCTTCGCTGTAGGCTTTCTTGGCGATTTGAGCGGATTTGTCGTACCCGATGTGCGGGTTCAGCGCCGTTACCAGCATCAGACCGCGCTCCAGATGTTCCGCCATCTTCGCGGCATCCGGCTCCATCCCGGCGATGCAGTGTTCGTTGAAGTTGCTGCAGCCATCGCCCAGCAAACGAATGGATTCAAGCAGGTTGTGAATGATCACCGGTTTGAACACGTTCAATTGCAAGTGGCCCTGGCTGGCGGCGAAACCGATGGTCACGTCGTTGCCCATCACCTGACAGGCCAGCATCGACAGCGCTTCGCACTGCGTCGGGTTGACCTTGCCGGGCATGATCGAACTGCCGGGTTCATTGGCAGGCAGCTTCACTTCAGCCAGACCGGCACGCGGGCCGGAGCCCAGCAGTCGCAGGTCATTGGCGATTTTCATCAATGTCCCGGCCAAGGTTTTCAGCGCACCGGACAACGCCATCAGCGGTTCATGACCGGCCAGCGCAGCGAACTTGTTGGGGGCGGTGACAAACGGCAGGCCGGACAGTGCAGCCAGTTCAGCTGCAACGGCTTCAGCAAAACCATGGGGCGAATTCAATCCGGTACCCACAGCCGTGCCGCCTTGCGCCAGCTCATAGACAGCGGGCAGGGTGGCGCGGATGGCTTTCTCGGCGTAATCCAGTTGCGCGACAAAACCCGACAGCTCCTGACCAAAAGTGATCGGCGTGGCATCCATCATGTGGGTGCGGCCGGTTTTCACCAGTTTCATGTGCCGCGCCGATTGCTCGGCAAGGCCGCTGGACAGCTCGGCAATCGCTGGCAATAGACGCTCTTTCACCGCCTGAGCTGCGGCGATATGCATGGCAGTGGGGAAGCAGTCGTTGGAGCTTTGCGAGCGATTGACGTGATCGTTCGGGTGAACTGGCGACTTGCCGCCACGGCCTTGCCCGGCCAGTTCGTTGGCGCGTCCGGCGATCACTTCATTGACGTTCATGTTGCTCTGGGTGCCGCTGCCGGTCTGCCAGACTACCAGCGGGAACTGCGCGTCGTGATCGCCAGCAAGCACCTCGTTGGCGGACTGTTCGATCAACCGGGCAATGTCGGCGGGCAAATCGCCGTTACGGTCATTGACCCGGGCGGCGGCTTTTTTGATCAGCGCCAATGCGTGCAACACCGGCAGCGGCATGCGCTGATCGCCAATGGCGAAGTTGATCAATGAGCGTTGTGTCTGGGCACCCCAGTAAGCGTCTTCCGGGACTTCGATCGGGCCAAGGCTGTCGGTTTCAGTACGGCTCACTGGGCTTACTCCTTTAGTTAATACGCGCATGTTAGGCCCCATGATCCCCAGAGGGTTCCCCTCCAGGCGGATTTAACCGCTCAGCGCATCAGGGGTTGAGACCAATGCAAAGTTAAGCGCAGAATGGTCGCCCTTGGGGTTCTGCCTCGCCTGCTAGAAAGGAAAATCGATGACCCGTCTTCGCGCCATCTGTACTGCGGCTGTTCTGGTATGTGCCAGCGGCCAGGTTCTTGCCGATACCGCCAGCCACAATGCCAGCGCTGAAACGTTCCTGAAGCTGGCTCACGCCGACAAGCTGGGCACCCCGGTGTACATGCAGGTCCAACAGATGTTTGCCCAGCGCTTCGCCGAAACCAAAGCGCCGGAATCGAAAAAAGCCTTGCTGGAAACCTATCAGGCCAAAGCCAACGCAGCGCTGGATCAGTCCATCGGCTGGAACAAGCTGAAGCCAGACATGGTCAAGCTCTACACCGCGAACTTCACCGAAAGCGAGCTCAAGGATCTGGTTGCGTTCTACCAGTCGCCACTGGGCAAGAAAGTGCTGACCAAGATGCCTGAGCTGACTCAGCAATCGGCTCAACTGACTCAGGGCAAGCTGGAATCAGCAGTGCCAGTGGTCAACAAGCTGCTCGCTGACATGACTGCTGAACTGGCTCCGGCCCAGAAAGCTGCTCCTGCCCCTGCCAAAAAGCCTTAAGCGAAGCCCGTCATGACTATGCAAACGCGAATCGAGTCAGCACTGGCTGTGTTTCAACCGCTGCATCTGCAAGTGCTTGATGAGAGCCACATGCATAGTCGTGGTGAAGAGACGCATTACAAGGCTGTGGTGGTGAGTGAGCAGTTCGAGGGGCTTAATTCTGTCAAACGGCATCAGAAGGTCTACGGCATTCTGGGTGGTTTGATGGGTGAGTTTCATGCGCTGGCGTTGCATACCTATACCCCGGTTGAGTGGGCGAAGACTGGCGCTGCGCCGGTTTCGCCGACTTGTGCTGGGGGGGAGTGATCGCTGGTTTTGTGTTGCTTTGCTTTGCTTTGCTTTGCTTTGGGTACATATCCATTTCTGCGGTAACGGCGACTTACGGTTGCGCTTTTACAGCACCTCACTTTTGAACAGCCGGAATGCCGGCCCAGTCAAAAGTAAGCAAAACGCTCTTGCCCCACCACTCGGTCCCTCGCCTAGGCTCGGCATGCCCGTAATCCGACATTGATTCGGCGGGCCGCCGCGAAGGGCCATCCCTGGCCCAGCGCGGCTA
>NZ_UUOC01000041.1 GCF_900590755.1 Pseudomonas viridiflava
CGTGGGCTGGAAATGATCGTTGGCCTGCTGGCGATCCTCAAGGCTGGCGGGGCTTACGTGCCGCTCGACCCGGCGTATCCACAGGATCGCTTGAGCTACATGATCAAGGACAGCGGGATTGGGTTGCTGCTGGCGCAGGGTGGTGTGCTTGAGGGGGTGCTGGATGAAGTTGAGGTGCTGCAACTCTCCAGTTTGTCTGACACACCGAAGCGCCTGAATCGCGGGCAAGCACCGCTCCCACAGGGGATGCATTCCATCGCTGACAACCCGCAGGTGCAAACCACCCCCAACAACCTCGCCTACGTCATCTACACCTCCGGCTCCACCGGCCAGCCCAAGGGCGCGCTGTTGACCCACGCCAACGTACTGCGTTTGTTCGAGGCCAGTGCCGAACACTTCAGCTTCGGCCCGGAGGATGTGTGGACGCTGTTCCACTCCTGCGCCTT
>NZ_UUOC01000007.1 GCF_900590755.1 Pseudomonas viridiflava
CCCCCCCCCCCCCCCCCCCCCCCCCCCCCCCCCCCCCCCCCCCCCCCCCCCCCCCCCCCCCCCCCCCCCCCCCCCCCCCCCCCCCCCCCCCCCCCCCCCCCCCCCCCCCCCCCCCCCCCCCCCCCCCC
>NZ_UUOC01000011.1 GCF_900590755.1 Pseudomonas viridiflava
TGACTGCCAAGGCATCCACCGTATGCGCTTCTTCACTTGACCATATAACCCCAAGCAATCTGGTTATACTGTGAAGACGACATTCGCCGAAAGTTTGTTCTCACAAACTTTACCTTAGCCTGGACACACACCAGTGAAAGAGGTGCCCAGTCTATATTTCTATCACATACCCAAATTTTTAAAGAACGATCTAATCAAAGACTAGAAATCAACACTCACCATCGAACCGATGGAGTGCTCATTTCTAAGCTTTCAAACAGAAGCAGCAAATGGTGGAGCCAAACGGGATCGAACCGTTGACCTCCTGCGTGCAAGGCAGGCGCTCTCCCAGCTGAGCTATGGCCCCATGTACTACGGGTTAGCGTAACGCTCTGACCAACTACTCACCAGGCAACTGGTGGGTCTGGGCAGATTCGAACTGCCGACCTCACCCTTATCAGGGGTGCGCTCTAACCAACTGAGCTACAGACCCAATTTCGGGCTGCTTCTAATCGTCTTCTTCAATGAATCAAGCAATTCGTGTGGGAGCTTGTGCTGCAGCTGAGTCGTCGATTAAGGAGGTGATCCAGCCGCAGGTTCCCCTACGGCTACCTTGTTACGACTTCACCCCAGTCATGAATCACACCGTGG
>NZ_UUOC01000009.1 GCF_900590755.1 Pseudomonas viridiflava
GACACATCATCAGTGACCGGCCCGGCCTATTCCCGGCTGAAGCCGGTCCCACTGCTTCGAACTGCTCGCGAATCAGCATTCCGAAGTTGCCCGCAGGCCCCGGTGGGACCGGCTTTAGCCGGGAAAGCGCCAGTTCTGACGACACATCATCAGTGACCGGCCCGGCCCCTTCCCGGCTGAAGCCGGTCCCACTTCTTCGAGCTGCTCGCGAGTCAGAATTCCGAAGTTGCCCGCAGGCCTCAGTGGGACCGGCTTTAGCCGGGAAAGCGCCAGTTCTGACGACAGATCATCAGTGCCCTTCCCGGCCTATTCCCGGCTGAAGCCGGTCCCACTTCTTCGGGCTGCTCGCGAATCAGGATTGCGAAGTTGCCCGCAGGCCTCAGTGGGACCGGCTTTAGCCGGGAAGGCGTTAGTTCTGACGACAAATTATCAGCGACCGGCCCGGCCTCTTCCCGGCTGAAGCCGGTCCCACTTCTTCGAGCTGCTCGCGAGTCAGGCAACTTATTGAGCTTCCACCCGTCAAATAGCGACATCCGAATTACGCAGCAAATGCTCCAAAGAGCCACTCGTGATAGGCTCCGCCCCCTGATTCCTGTTATCGCGCCGTTTTTGCGCGCGACTTAGTTCGTTCTGAACGGCACACCAATTAAAGAGTTGTATACACATGCTTGAAGTGGAAAACGTCTGTAAGGAGTTCAAGCTCTACAGCAGACCTTGGCACCGGCTCAAAGAAATCGTCATGAGACGCAGCTATCACCGCACGCATAAAGCGCTGGATAACATTACGTTTACCGTTGCGCCTGGCGAAACGCTGGGCATTCTGGGGCGCAATGGCGCGGGCAAATCCACTTTGCTCAAGATGCTCAACGGCGTTTTGCTCCCGGATTCCGGCCAGATCAAGATCACTGGCCGCGTCACCGGCCTGCTGGAACTGGGAACGGGCTTCGACCCTAACCTGAGCGGCTCGCAGAATATCGTCGGCAACGGCCTGTTGCTGGGCATGACCCGCGATCAAATTGAAGAACGCCGCAAATCCATCGTCGAGTTTTCGGAGCTGGGTCAGTTCATTCACGAACCGATCCGCACGTACTCCTCGGGGATGAACATGCGTCTGGCGTTTTCCATCGCCATTCACGCTGACCCTGACACCTTCCTGATTGACGAAGCCTTGTCCGTGGGCGATGGCCATTTCCAACAGAAATGCATGCGTCGCATCAAGGAATTCCGCGCCAATGGCGGTTCGATCATTTTCGTCTCTCACGATCTGAACGCCGTGAAAATGATCTGCGACCGAGCCATCGTGCTCAGCGAAGGCAAAGTTGTAGCTGATGGCCATCCGGAAGAAGCCGTCAATATCTACAACCAGTTGCTGGGTGCAGAAGACGAGCAGGATTACAGCGAGCGACCGGTCCTGGAAGCAGGCTATGGCTCACGCCAGGCAGTGCTGGAGACCGTGACTTTCAACGGTGAAAACTCCAAAAGCCCGATCCTGGCCTGTGGCGACACGGGCCTGCTGCAAGTGACCATCGCTGCCGAAGTCGACCTCCCGGATATCTCCCTCGGGCTGATGATCCGCGACCGGTTCGGCCAGGATATCTATGGCACCAACAGCCATTACCTGAACTACCCGATTGCCATGACCAAGGGCGAGCGCAAGCAGTTGACCTATCGCTTCCCGATGCGTCTTGCACCCGGGAAATATACGATCACGCTTGCGTTGCACGATGGTGCTGATCACACCATCAACTGCTACCACTGGCACGACAACGCCATCGGATTTGAAGTAGCCGGTATCAACACGACCATTTTTGGTGGTGTGTGCGACCTGAGCGCAACGCTCGAAGAGTTGCCAATGACCTCTGAGACTTTCCACGGAACCGTAAGCAATGCTCATACCGAATAATCCTGACCTCGACTTCCAGGAACTCAATCGTCGCATCGAGGCCGAGGTTCAGCGTTATCGCCTGGACAACAAGGATCGCGCACTACCGGCGTTCGACCCGTCTCCAGCAGAAACCTATGACCAGCCTTACATCTGGATGGAACTGATTCAGCTTGATGACGAGCCGCTGATCCGTGCGGCCTACCCGACCCTGCTCAACCGCAAGGCCGAGAAAGCCGAGATTCAACAGGGCCTGATGCAGTTGCGCTCCGGCTTCGACAAGTTCGAAGTGCTGGCTGAGCTGCGTTACTCCCCTGAGGGCATCGCGCACAACGCCGAAGTCCATGGCCTGCGTCGCGCCCGACTGAAAAACCGCCTGCGTCAGATCCCGATCATCGGCAAGCTGATCCTCAGCGCTTATGGCGTGACCCTGATCGAGCCGCGCAACCGGCACGTCAATGCCCGCCTTGATCTGCTGACCCGCCAGAACAAGCTGGTTCAGGACGGTCTGCACGCGCACAAAGACATGATGCAAGCTCAGTTGGAAGTCCAGCAGCGGTTGATCACCGACCAGCAAAAGCAATTGCAGGAACAGCACAAATACCTGCAGAACCAGCAGCGGTCTCTGGATGCTCAGCACGCAGCGCAGCGCCAACAGGCCGAAGAATTCCAGCGTCTTGAAGCCGAACTGCAACTGGCCAGAGACCTGCAACAGCAATCCAAAAACGTGCAGCAAGAACTGCGCGCCCGCCTGCAGCATCTAGAGCGCCAGCCGCGTCAGGCTGCCGTGGCGGCTGACAGCAGCACGTCGACCGTCGTGGCGACCGTTGAACCGCAGCAGCATCAGAGCGCCGTTCCGGACAGCTTCTATCTGGCGTTCGAAAACCGCTTCCGTGGCGACGCAGAAACTATCCGCGAACGTCAGTCGTATTACCTGCCAATGCTCGAAGAGCTCGCGCCGCTCAACAGCGGGCTGCCGCTGGTGGATATCGGTTGCGGTCGCGGCGAATGGCTGCAAATGCTGCCTGAACGCTTCAAGCGCATCGGCATCGATCTGAATTCGATGAACGTCGAAGCCTGTCATGCCCAAGGTCTGGAAGCGGTGCAGCAAGACGCCCTGATCTGGCTGGCTAACCAGCCGGAAAACAGCGTTGCGGCAGTGACTGCCTTCCACGTGATCGAGCATTTGAGCTTCGAGCAATTCAACGTGCTGCTCGACGAATGCCAGCGCGTACTGGCCCCGGGCGGCGTGGTGATTTTCGAGACGCCAAACCCTGAGAACCTGATCTCGGCGGCGACTCACTTCTACACCGACCCGACTCACCTGCACCCACTGCCGCCAGCCTTCACTGAATTCCTGGTTGAGTTCAAAGGCTTTGACGACGTGCAGATCCATCGCTTGAACCCGATTCCGCGTGAATACGCCCTGAACGAAGACAGCGAAGTGGCCCGTCGTTGTGATGCACTGTTTTACGGTCCGCAGGATTATGCGGTCACGGCCAGCAAGAGCGCAGCATGAACCCAGTGCGTATCGATCAATTTGCCGCCAGCGTTGCCGCTGGCGATGGCGTGACCAACGGTTTGCTGTTTACCCGCGCACTACTGCGCGATCTGGGTTACGAGTCAGACATCTACAGCTTCTCTATCCCAGACCCATTGGTCGGGGATATTTTGCCTGCGCTGACGTTTCACCCGTCGCAATGTTCACTGATGCTCTATCACCATTCCATGGGTCACGATCATGGCCCGTGGTTGCTCAAGCAGGATTGCCCCAAGGCGCTGGTGTATCACAACATCACGCCACCGGAGTTCTTCCCGGAAGATAGCGGTCTGCGCCGTTATGCCGAACTGGGCCTGGAGCAACTCAAGGAATGGCGCGAGGAGTTTGTCCACGCCCTTGCCGACTCGCCCCTCAACGAAAGCGAGCTCAAGGAAGCCGGTTACCTGCGCAGCAAGACTTTGCCGCTGCTGGTGGATACCCGTCGCCTTGAAGGTTCGCAGAGTCAGCCAGCGTTCATGGATCATCAGCCCGCCGGTAACCGCTTCTATCTTGCGGTGGGTCGTCTGGCTGAGAACAAGCGCCAGTATTTGCTGATTGAAGCGTTCTATCACTTGATGAAGCTGCAGAAGGACAAGCAACAGCCACCCCAGCGTTTGATCATCGTCGGCGGCACTACCAGCGAAGATTACGCTCGAGGCTTGCGTCATCATATTCTGCAGCTGGGCCTGCAAAATCAGGTGCTGCTGGTGGGCAAATGCTCCGAAGCGGAACTGCGCTGGCTGTACCAGAATGCACACCAGTACTGGTGCGCCAGCGCCCATGAAGGCTTCTGCATGCCGTTGCTGGAAGCGAACTATGCATCGCTTCCGGTGGTCACACAGGCGCGGTCCAATATCCCCGACACATTGGGTGAAGGTGGCCTGCTGCTGGAAAGCGACGACCCGCTCGACTTCGCGCTGGCTTGCCACTTCCTGAACGAAGAGCCGGGCCTGCGCGAGAAGGTCATCGCCGCCGGACTGCGAAACCTGCAACGCTACGAGATCGAGAACCTGCGCCAGGCGCTCAAGGAATGGCTCGCCCAGCTCGATTTTTTACAGCCCGTGAAGGAGTAACACCCCATGTCACGCCTACTACTCACTGGAGCTAACGGCTTCGTTGGCAAGCTGTTCACTGCTCGTCTGCAGCAGGCCGGATTTCATGTCATCGCCCTGAGCGCCAGCCCGGCGCCAGCGCAAAGCCAAGCCGATGAGCATCTGCAATGCGATATCCGCGATGCCGATGCCCTGGCCCAGGCAGCTGCCCAGGCAAAGCCCGAGTACGTGGTGCACCTGGCCGCTATCTCACATGTTCCAACCAGCTTTAAAGAGCCACTGCTGACCTGGCAGACCAACGTCATGGGCAGCATGAACCTGCTCGAAGCCATTCGCCTGCAAGCGCCGGATGCCTTCGTGCTCTTCCCAAGCTCCTCGGAAGTCTACGGCGCGGCGTTCAAACAAGGTGATGCAGTCGGCGAGCAGACAATGTGCGAGCCGCTCAACCCCTACGCTGCCAGCAAAGTGGCCGCAGAAAGCGCCTTCCGCGAGTACTTTCGCCAGGGCGTAAAAGGTGTGATTGCCCGGCCGTTCAACCACATTGGCGCTCAGCAGAGTGCTGATTTCGTGACCGCCTCTTTTGCCCGTCAGATCGCATTGATCGAAGCAGGCAAGCAAGCGCCGGTTTTGAAAGTCGGCAACCTGGAAGCTGTGCGTGACTTCCTCGATGTTCAGGATGTGTGCAGCGCCTACATCGAACTGCTCAAACTGAACGGCAAAAGCGGTCATCCCGCCTGCCTGAACATCGCCAGTGGTCAGTCGCGCAAGATCAGCGACGTGCTGCAGATGCTGCTGTCACTGAGCACCGCGCAGATCACTGTCGAACAGGACCCTGAGCGCCTGCGCCCTTCGGACATTCCTGTCGCGGTCGGCAACGCCTCGCTGCTCAAGGCGACCACCGGCTGGCAGCCGCAGATCCCTCTTGAAACAACCCTGTCAGAGCTGCTGGATTACTGGCGTGAGCAGGTCAGGCTCGAGGCCTGATCCGCGCAAGCCCACTGCCCCGAACATCGTTTCGTGGGCAGCCTGACTTTCACGCCACGGCGCCGAATCGAGAAATAACGAAATATGGAAATTGGTTTTAGCTGTACCGTCTGGGCCGGCGGCGAACGTGCCGGTCATATCGACGGTATCGGCACCTATTCGAAAGCGCTGTGGCATGGCCTGAACGACCTGGCCGCTGGCAGCGATACCGACCTGACAATCAAGCCCTATGCCTTCGGTCGCGACCTGCCGAAGCTGGTATGCGGCACGCCGCAACAGCTGGCAGTGCGCTTCCCGGTTCATGCCTTGCTCAGTGGTTTTCTGAACCTGCCCCTGGCCAGCTCGGCAGAGATTCGCAAGGACGTACAGCTGTTTCACGCCACAGATCACCATATTCCGCGCATCACCGGCGTACCGACTGTAGCGACCGTCATGGACGTGATTCCGATGCTGCACCCGGAATGGATCAAGAACGACCTGCGCAGCCTCAAGAGTTGGTTGTTCAACACTGCCGTGCGCAAGGCCGATCACATCATCACGATCTCCGAGCACAGCAAGCAGGACATGGTCGAGCATCTGGGCATGGCGCCGGAGCGTATCAGCGTGACGCCGTTGGGTGTCGACCCGATTTATTTCGAGCGCATTGACCCGAATATGCGTGCCGCCGTGCTCGAAAAGCACGGTATCAACGCTGGTTTCTTTCTGTTCATCGGCACCTTGCAGCCGCGCAAGAACCTGCCGCGCATTCTCAGAGCGTTCGAACAACTGTCGCCAGAGCTGCGCAAGGCCCATCCGCTGATCATCGTCGGTCGTGACGGCTGGAACAATGAAGAGCTGCTGCCACAACTGCAGGCACTTGAAGAGCGTGGCGAAGGTCGCTGGCTGAGCTATCTGCCGCAGTCGGAAGTCATGGCGCTGCTGCAAAGTGCTGAAGCGCTGCTGTTCCCGTCGCTGTATGAAGGCTTTGGCCTGCCAGTCATCGAGGCCTTTGCCGCGCAATGCCCGGTGATCGCCTCCAACACGACGTCACTGCCGGAAGTCACCGGCGACGCATCCTGGCCGGTGGACCCGTATGACGTCGACAGCATCAGCGCTGCGATGCTCGACCTGCTAGCGAACCGCGAATTGCGCGCCTCGAAGATCCAGCTAGGCCTGGCCCGCGCCCGACACTACACCTGGCACGAATGCGCACGGCAGACACTGGATGTCTACCGCAAGGTGCTAGGCCGCTAAGTACCTCCCACCTGCGCGTTATCGTTATCGTTCATCGCGAGCAAGCTCACTCCTACAGAAGACAGCGTCTCCCTGTGGGAGCGGTGCTTGCCCGCGAATTGGGCGATGGGGTGTATCAGGCTCAACACGGCCTTAATGTGGGAGCGGTGCTTGCCCGCGATATGGGCGGCGCGGTGTATCAGGAAGACCGAGTCATCGTTCATCGCGGGCAAGCCTCGCTCCAACAGGGACGGTATTCAGTTGGAGCGGTGCTTGCCCGCGAATTAGGCGATGGGGTGTATCAGGCTCAACACGGCCTTAATGTGGGAGCGGTGCTTGCCCGCGATACAGGCAACGCGGTGTATCAGACAGACCGCGTTATCGTTCTTCGCGGGCAAGCCTCGCTCCAACAGGGACCGTATTCAGTTGGAGCGGTGCTTGCCCGCGAATTGGGCAGTGCGGTGTATCAGGCACAACACGGCCTTAATGTGGGAGCGGTGCTTGCCCGCGATACAGGCAACCCGGTGTATCAGACAGACCGCGTTATCGTTCATCGCGGGCAAGCGCGCTCCTACAGATGATCACCGGCCTGTTGGAGCGTGTGGGCGGCATTCCGACTTGCCCGCGAATCAGATGACGCGGTCCATCAGGCACACCGTGTATTCGTTCCTCGCGAACAAGTTCGCTCCTACAGGGGACGCATTTCCCGTTGGAGCGAGGCTTGCCCGCGAAGCAGGCGCTGCGGTGTATCAGGCAGACCGCGTCATCGTTCATCGCGGGCAAGGTGGAGCGCCACTCCGGTCGCTCCTACGGGGTTCATTGATTCCTGTGGCAGCAAGCGTGCTTTCGAAGGCGTTGGTGAAAGCCAGATCCTGACTTTTCATGGTTTTCAGGTAGGATGCACCGCTTATCGCCAGTGCCCGGACCGGGGCGCTAGCTTGACGCCTTATTGAACTCATCCATCACGCGATGAACATGGTCCCAGGATTACAGTGCATGTCTGAAGCAAAACCCCGCTCAGCTCATTACCCATATATCGACGGGTTGCGGGCAATCGCCGTTATTTCGGTAATCCTTTATCACTTGAAAGACAGCTACCTGCCCGGCGGTTTTTCCGGCGTAGACGTCTTCTTCGTGATTTCCGGCTTTGTCGTGTCGTTGTCGATGGCGAATTTCCAGGGCCGGAATTTCTTCACCTTCGTCACCACCTTCTACGCGCGACGCATGAAACGCATTCTGCCTGCGCTGCTGTTTTGCGTGCTGCTGACCGGTCTCGTTTCGGCGATGTTCATCCCCGGCTCATGGCTGAGCGATACCAACCAGCGGGCCGGTCTGTACGCCCTGTTCGGCTTGAGCAACTTCGTCCTGGCCGCCACCGGCAATGACTACTTCTCGCCGAAAACCGATTTCAACCCGTTCACCCACACCTGGTCGCTGGGCGTTGAAGAGCAGTTCTACTTTGTCTTCCCGATCCTGTTCTTTGTCTGGGTCGCTTTCAAGAACCTGCGCTGGCTTTCAACCGGCCTGTTCGTCGCAGGCCTTGTTGCCTCACTGATCTGGGCTTCGCAATTCTCCGCAGGCCGCGAAACCTCCATGTTCTACATGCTGGCCCCGCGCTTCTGGGAGCTGGCGGCCGGTGTACTCCTTTATCAGGCCATGGCGCGCTACAAGACAATCCACGCCCACCGCCCCGCTACGCTAGCCTCCAGCGCCGGTGTGCTGCTGGGCCTGGCGCTGATTGCCTGCGCGGCCATTATTTCTGTTCCGGCGCAGTTCCCGTTCCCTGGGGCGGTACTTCCGGTGATCGGCCTGCTGTGCGTGATCGTTTTCGGTCATGGCCGCACCGGCGGTGTGTTGATGGGTGCGCTGAGCCATCGCATTCCGGTGTTCATCGGCAAGATTTCCTACTCGCTGTACCTGTGGCACTGGGCAGTTTTCGTCCTGTTCCGCTGGACCGTCGGCCTGGAAACCATCCCGACGCAAATCGCCGCTGTGGTGCTGTGCATGTGCATGGCGCTGCTGTCTTATCGCTTCATCGAACTGCCGCTGCGCCATGGCGGGTGGTTGAGCCGCATGCCCAACTACGCCGTGATGGCGCTGGGTTTGGTGGTGCTGGCAGGCTCCTACAAGGCTTATTTGCTGACCCTGACCTATCAGCCACAGCTGACGCAAAGCACCGTTTCGCAACATCCGCTGGACTGGTATCCGTACGGCCGTGAAAGCAGCGCGGCGTCGCCAGGTTGCGTACCGCTGCCGGTGGCGAAGAACGTCAACGGTAACCTGGTGCTGGTCTACAGCCGTGGCGGCTGTGACAAGCCCGCCACCTGGAACTTCAAGCTGTTCGTGGTGGGTGACTCCCACGCCATGGCCTACGTGCCGATGCTGACCCAACTGGTCATGGATACGGGCGTTGAAGTCCACCTGTACAACAACGGTGGCTGCCCGTTCATGAGTTTCCAGACCATTCGTGAAACCGAGCAGTGCAAACAGAACAGCATCGGCTCGCTGAACGATATCGCGGCTCAGGCGCAAGCCAATGACGTGGTCTTCCTGCCGTCCCTGCGCCTGGCCCGCTTTGCCGATCAGTACGCGCATTTCTCGCGAACCAAAACCATGAACGAGATGTTCGGGCCTGAGGCCGTGGCCGGGCGTAACAGCCTGGAGGCCAATGCGCCGGATTACCTCGCCCCGGTGCTGGCAACCGGTGCCAAGGTGGTGTTTGAAGCGCCGAAGCCGATTTTCGAGATCACCCCGTTCCGCTGCTCGGACTGGTTCAACCGCAGCAATGCGGCGTGCCGGTACGGCGATGCAGTATCGAAGAAGCAACTTGAGGAATACCGTCAGCCAGTGACGGAGCTGATGTCGAGGCTGGCGGAAAAAGTCCCGGCGATCAGCGTCTGGGACCCATTGCCAACCCTCTGCCCTGATACCGAATGCCATACGTTGGCAACCAATGGCCGTCCGCTGTTCTTCGATGCGGACCATGTCAGCGGTTACGGCAATATGCTGTTGGCGCCCAACTTCCAGCAGTACGTGTCCAGACTCAAGCAACAGCAAGCCGGTAACTGAATCGGAACCTGGTAACTCCGGGGGCGCAATGCCCCGGAGTAAAGATCAACCCGCCTTGCCACACTGGGCGAACGCGGGTTTGGTCACCTCGATGAGATAGCGTGTGTACACCTGCCTCGACGCGGCATTGAGGTGATAGTTGGTGTCGACGAAGCGCTCCATCGGATAAAGCGTATCCACCGCAGCACCCACGTAGTCCAAGCCCTGTGCGCGAGCCTGATCAGCGAAGCTGGCGTAGAAGCGTTTCTCTTTGCCGTGATGGTAGGCAGGCCGGTCAAGCATGGGCGGAGGCACGAAAATCGCGCAGCCGCCTGCGGCCTTGATCTCGTCCGCCAGCGCTTTCCAGCTTGCCCAGTTGGCACCCCACCAGTGAGCCTGCTCGCCGTAGCGCTCAACGGGTGACTGCTCTACCAACTGTTTCATCCAGACTTCCTGCTGGCTGGCATCACTGTTGATCTGATCGCCATTGGCGTCGAGATTGTGCGGCCCGTAGAGCCCCTTGACGGCTGATACGGCAGGCAAGCCCTGATAACCCTGAATCATCCGGTAAACAGACGTATGCCACACCAGCTGCGCGATCTGCACCATGTTCAGGTCTAGAGAGCGGAAGCCTGGATGAGCCCACCAGTAATCAACCAGCGGCTGGCTGATCGAGTAGCGCCCACTGAACAACGGATACTCTACCGGCAGCAGTACCCAATCCCCCGGTTTGATGGCCTCGCGTGCATAGCGCTGGATGTAGGGCGAGAGAATCCCGGCGTTGACCCCAAGGTTGACCACCGGGCGGCCCAGCTCTGCGGCCAGCGCTTTGGAGTCCACTCCGAACATCGCCGCCGAGCCAGCCACGATCAACAGCCGGGGCTGATCCACAGCCTTGGCCAGTGACAACTTGTACGCGTAAGCCTGCTCGATCCACTGATTGACGGGCACCGGGCGTCCGGTCTGCCCTGCGAGCAGCAGCAACCAGAGGCCGCCGGTTAACACCACGCTGGCGGCCAATCCCTGGAAAAACCTGTCACCGAGCAATTTGAGCTTCACGACAACCTCAAAAGTTGAAATACAGGAAGGCGCGATCCGGCGCGCCAGCCAGTGCCTTGAGCACCATAAACAAGCCAACACCCACCAACACGCCCCGCCCGCCCGCCCCAAGGCGCAAACACAGGCGACGACTGCCGGGCGCGGTCACGGCCAGCAGCAACAGCAATGCGCAGACCCACGGCAGGCTTTTCTCGATATGCATCGCGGCCACTTCATGAAGCAGCAGCGCCGGGTCGAATGACCAACTCCAACGCCAGTCGCTCAGGCCCTCAAACATCCGCAGGCTGGTGTGCAAGGAGTCGGCGCGGAATGGAATCCACGCCAGCATCACCACCAGCAGCGTCAGCGGTAAGGCAAGGAAGCGCGGCAGCCGCCATGGACTCAAGTGCCTCCAGTAGTGGTTGATCACCAGCAACACACCATGTATCCCGCCCCACAGGATGAATTGCCAACCGGCGCCGTGCCACAGCCCGCCCAGCAACATGGTGATCAGCAAGTTGCCATTGGCGCGCAGGCGACCGAAACGGTTGCCGCCGAGAGGGATGTACAGATAGTCCCGCAGGAAACGGGACAGGGTGATATGCCAACGCCGCCAGAAATCCACAATGGACGTGCTTTTGTAAGGCGAGCGGAAGTTGGCGGGCAACTTGATGCCGAACATCAGGCCCAGCCCGATGGCCATGTCCGCGTACCCGGAAAAATCGAAGTACAGCTGCAAGCCGTAGCTCAAGCCTGCGAGCAAAACGTCCGGCGCCGAAAGACTGTTGCCACCCTGAGCGTGATCAAACAGCATCGCCACGCCGGGGGCCAGCGGGTCCGCCAGCAAGACTTTTTTCATCAGGCCGATGGTCAGCAGGCACAGCCCCAGTTGCCAGGTCAGCGGGCGATTGAACCAGCCCGGCGCGATCTGCGGGAACAGCGCCCGGGCATGCACGATCGGCCCGGCAATCAACTGCGGGAAGAAACACACGAAGAAGCTGTATTCCAGCGGCGTGCCGGTGTCCGGCAAGCGGCGTTGATACAGGTCCACATGCCAGGCGATTTTCTGAAAGGTGAAGAAGGAAATGCCCAGCGGCAAGATGATGTGCCAGCTGGCAGACGTCGGCAGGAAAGAGAAAAAGAACCCTGCGTATTTGAAGTACACCAGCACCGACAAGTTGAAGATGATCGCAATCACCAGCCAGAACTTGCCCCGCCGTCGTACTTGCTGTTTACCCAACAGAAAGTTGACCACGATCAAGACCAGCAACAACCCCAGGTATTTCCAGCTCCACATGCCGTAGAACACCAGCGAAGCCAGCACCAGCATCGCCAACGCCGGCTGCTCAAGGCGCCAGGCTCGCAGCGTGAGAAACACAACGTAAACGGCAGGGAAGAACAACAGCAGGAAGGCATACGAGCTGAAGATCATGAGCAACTACTTGATGAAGCGTGAATGTATGGGCTGCTGCTGCAGCCTCTTGGGCTTGATCGAACGATAAAAGTTGAAACAAAAACTAAGGTGAGCAGGTTAGCGGGATTACCACATAACGCAACATTTCCATTGTCGGATTTGCCAGACAGAGGATTGCGATGTGGGTGATGCGATGCCTCAGGCGGACACCTACTCCGAGGGAGATTCTATGTTGGCCTGCAATGCACATTCTTGTGGGACCGGCCGGGCGGCGTTCAGCTTTAGCCGGGAAGGCAGCATTTCAGACCACCCTGTGCAGCGCATGTACTGGCCTCTTCCCGGCTAAAGCCGGTCCCACATGAAAACGCGGTTGTCTGAGTGCGGTGCTTGCCTGCAGAACAGGCGCTGCGGTGTATCAGGCACAACACGGCCTTAATGTGGGAGCGGTGCTTGGTCTGGGCGGCATTCCGACGATACAGGCGACGCGGTGGATCAGGCAGACCGCGTCATCGTCCTTCGCGGGCAAGCCTCGCTCCAACAGGGACCGTATTCCGTTGGAGCGGTGCTTGCCCGCGAATTGGGCGCTGCGGTGTATCAGGCACACCGCGGCCTTAATGTGGGAGCGGTGCTTGGTCTGGGCGGCATTCCGACGATACAGGCGACGCGGTGTATCAGACAGACCGCGTTATCGTTCTTCGCGGGCAAGCCTCGCTCCAACAGGGACCGTATTCCGTTGGAGCGGTGCTTGCCCGCGATATGGGCGGCGCGGTGTATCAGGAAGACCGAGTCATCGTTCTTCGCGGGCAAGCACCGCTCCCACAGGGGCTGCTGGCAGGCAGGACGCCATCGCTGCCTCGCGGTGCTCGTGAGCTCCTACAGGTGCGATGTAGCCAGGCGACAGCGCGGTGTCAGAACCGCGCCATTGCCGAGGGAAGGGATTACAGGAAGTCGCGGATGTCGCGTTCCAGTTTGCGGCCGACGAAGATCGAGATCGACAGCAGGATCACGGAGAACGCTACCAGGATGCCCATTGAGAGCATTTCCGGGCCTTGCCCGCCGATCAGGGCCGAGCGGTAGGCCAGGACCAGGTGGTGGAACGGGTTGAACGCCACCACGTGTTGAATCGAGATGGGCAGGATGTTCGCCACGTACACAATCGGGGTCAGCCAGAACCACAGCTGCACGATCACGCCGACGACCTGGCTGATATCGCGGATGAACACCGACAGAATCGCGCAGGTGATACCCAGCGCATAGGCCAGCAATTGCTGAATCAGAAACACCGGAATCCACCACAGCAGATGCCAGGTGAAGTCAAAGCCGATGGCGATCAGGAAGATCATGAAAAAGCCGGTGGCGATCAGGTAGTGCACGGTTTCGCTGAGCACCACGTACATCGGCAGCGACCACAGCGACATGCGCACTTTGCCGATCAGGTGGGCCTTCTCATGGAAGACCTGAGTGATGCGGGTCAGGGTCGCGGCGAAGCAGTTCCACGCCAGCAGGCCGCTGACCAGATACACGCTGTAGCCCCACGGGCCCAGGTCCTGGCCGAGGCCGCCAAGGCGCATGCCCATGATGTTGGAGAACACCAGGGTAAAAATAAGGATGTTGATCAGCGGCAGGATGAAAGTCCACGCGGCGCCAAGCATCGAAGCAGAGTGCCGGTCGATCAGATCCTGGCGGGTGAAATTTAAAATCAGGTTCCAGTTCATCAGGCATTCCGGGTGCAGAAGAAGGGGCAAGAGGATACGCACTCCCGGCCCATAAAAAAACCCGCCTTTTAAGGGGCGGGTTTTTTCGATTCAGTAACAGGCCCGAAGACCTGTTGCTGAGACTACCAGGCTGCTAATTAAGCAACGTGGGAGCTGGTGATCACGCCGTTAGCGTAGCTAACGTCAGTCAGGGAAGTGATGCCCGACAGAGTGATCACAGTAACGTTGTCGGTAGCGCCAGTGCCAGCGATGTGGCCAGTTGCGTTACCTTCGATTACCGCGCTAACAACACCGGTAGTAGCGTTCTGGGTGAAGAACACTTCTTTGACCGATGCGTTGGTACCAACGTAGAAACCGTTAGCGTCGGTAGTTACGTTCGAAGCCAAAGTGTAGCCTTCGCCGACGTAGATCGCGTCACCCTTGTCGAAGCTAGCGATGGTGAAATCGTTAACGTGGGTGGTGTTGGCGAAGTAGAACAGATCAGCCTTGTCAGTAACGCCAGTCAATGTACCGGTAGTAGCGGTAGCGTCAACTGCGAAAGCCAGATCGGTAACCGCGGTCTGAGTTGCAGTAGCAGCGTCAACCAGAGCTTGGTGAGCAGTAGTTTCAGCAGTGGCTTCAGCAACCAGAGCGTCAGCAGCTTGAGCGTCAGCAACCAGCTTGGTAGCAGCTGTGCTTGCTACTGAAGCGTTAACGTAGTCAGTGCCTACTTTAGCTTCAGCAGCAGTCTGGGCAGTTACGGCAGCAGTTTTGGCCGCTTGAGCAACGCCGTCAGCTTTAACAGCTGCGTAGGTAGTTGCGAAAACACCAGTGTTGAAAGCTGTGTCGATCTTAGCCAGGGTAGCGGCGTTAGCAGTGCTGATTGCAGCGTACAGAGCATCAGCATCAGCGATAGCAGTGCCGCCAGCAGTTACGTAAGCAGCGCTGGCTGCGTCAAACGCGTCAGTGTTAGCAGTGTTAGCGTCGATGATCCCTTGCAGAGCGCCAGTGTCGGTGTCGACTTTAGCGGTGGTCGGTGCAGTCAAAGCAGCGTTAGCAGTAACAGCAGCGTTGTAGGCGTTGATGTCAGCAACTGCAGTGGCGCTGACTTTAACCAGATCAGCACGCTCGGTAGCTACGGTTGCAGCAGCAGTGTTTGCGTTCAACTGCAGTTGAGCAGTCGACGAAGCCGAGATGTTGGTACGCAGTGCAGTAGCGTTGGCGATAGCTACTACTACTTCGCTGTACGAGTCGCCAGCTACAGTACCAGCGTCAGCACCGTCAGCGATTGCAGTCAGGACTGCAGTGTGAGTTGCGTTCAGCGCTACAACTTTGTCGTTCAGTGCTTTCAGCGATTCAACTTTCGAAGCTTCGTAGGAAGTCACAGCCGCGTCAGCGATTGCATCAGCTTTCAGAGTCGCAACGCCAGCAGGGATGGCGATACCCGACAGGCTGCCGTCGGACAGCTGGCCCAGAGCAGTAGTGATGCTTGCAGCAGTGCCGTCTACGTCAGCGATGATGGTGGTCGCGTCAGCTTGGGAGTAGTTGTCACCAGCAGTCGAAGTGTAAACCTCGGCAACCAGAACTTTGTTGGTAACTACAGCGGCGTCAGCAGTAGCTGCACCGTTGATGAAAGCAACCAGCAGTTGATCAGCGCTAACGGAAGCGCCAGCACCAGTAGTCCAGTAGGTCAGGCCAGCTGCGTCAGCAGGGCGACCGAACAGGTTCAGGTAGATCTTGGAAACTGTTTCGGAACGGGTCAGACCAGCGTAAGCGTCAGCGTACTCAGGCTGCTCATTTACGAAGTTAGCGCGCAGGTCTTCCAGGGTCAGGGTAGCTGGGGTAGCGTTCAGCTCATTGGTCCAGTAGTCCAGACCAGCTTTATCGGCAGCACGGCCAAGGTAAGCAACATACAGCTGTTGAACTTGTGCGGTAGTAGTAGCCATTACGTTTTCATCTCCAATATGAGTCGAATCGACATCCAGGCTTCCGTTTGCGGATGCGGAGCCCGTCGGCCCCAGCCTGTTGCCATGTCCCCTAAGGGCCACGGCCCCCGTTATGGGAAGTCAGCGACTTAAAGCCGACTGCTGCTGGTCACTTTCTGCGCTTTTTTTCAAAGCCGTCAGTGAGATAACCAGCATTGCGGGCCGATCATACATGGCAGAATGGCGGCGTAACAATAGCTGACACCCCACTTTTTTCGTAATGTCTATGAGAAATTCCTTATAAACCTGTAGGAACTTTCTTTACACATTGTGAGGTAAAGATTTAGGATTTTCGGCCGACAGCGCCAGCAAAACATTACGCAGGCGGGCTGAAACGGTTGTCCACCCGTGATTACGGAGCCAATCCTCCTGTAAAGCTGTTGAACCACGTTGAAGATTTTTATACAGGCCATCGGCCATAGATACGCTATCAGTGCCCGGCAAGAACGTGACGGCCTCCGCAACGTCTTCAAAAATCGCAAGTGGCGTGCAAAAAACCGGACGACCGGTACTCAAACCCCAGCGTACCGCGGCGCTCGACGATTCTTGAGTGTGCTGATAAGGGAACACAATCGCATCCGCGATGCCTAACCACGCCAGCGATTCTTCGTCAGCCAGGTAGTCCGTAATCAAGGTCACTCGCCCTTCCAGATCCGGTTGCGCAATGCGCTGACGGCAGCTTTCAGCCAGCTCGGCAGAGACCGGCACCGGGTACTCGGCATTTACCAGCAGCAAATGCATCTTCGAGTCTTTTTTGGCGAGCAAGGCGAAGGCTTCGATCAGCTCCGGCATGCCTTTATGGGGCAGCAGGAAACCGTAGCTGGCGATGACGGTTTTCCCGCTCAGGTTGGCTGCTTGTTGACGCAAACCGGGTGCAGGTGGCGGTGTGTCGATCACGCCGTGGGGGAACATCAGCAGGTTATCGCGCAAGCCAAAGTCTTTCAGGCGGTTCAAATCACCCACGCTGTGCACCATCAAACGGGCGCAACAGGCCAGGGATTCCTGCATGTCGCGCAGGGATTTGAGCTGTTCGCCGTGCTGCACGTCCGCCGTGGAGTGGAACACCACCAGAGTGCGAATGCCGCGACCGTGGGCCCAGTCCAGCAGCGATGCGAAGGCCTGCAGTTCAAAGAACGAGAAGTTGAACTGGATCAGCAGCGTGTCCACGCCAGACAGTTCGACTGCCGCCTTGAGGCGATCCAGGTTGTCCTTATCCCCCGCCGTCCAGCAGCGCAGGATGTTTTCGTCGTCACCGGCGGTGAGCACGGCGTCATCGTTGGCGAAGACCTGGCAATCCAGACCGAACGCAGGCTCCAGCAACTTGGTGCTATAGGTGGCGATGCCGCAGGCGCTGTTCCAGGTGGTGATGCTGCCCAGGCGCGGGACTTTCTTAAGTAGTGGCTGCTGACCGGCCGCGACCACGGCATCCACGCTGGCCTTGGCGACTTCGGACCAGGTGAAGCGGCTGCGGATCAGTGCGTCGGCGGCCTCCACGCGAGCGGCGGTCATGCTGCCCAGCTCGCCAGCGGTATAGGCCTGATGGAATTCACCCAGGATGCGGGCCAGGTCATCGGCACTCGGCTCGAACCACACGGATGCGGCGCCTTGCAGGTGAGTCTTGGCCCGCTCGTAGCGATAGTCGATCAGCCACGCGGTGTCCGGGGTACAGAAGTCGGTCTGACCGCCCTGCCCCGTGACGATCACCGGAAGGCGATGCAGCATGGCTTCTGCCAATGGCAAACCAAAACCTTCGCCACGGGACGGCGCGACCAGCGCATCGGCCATGTTGTACAGCGCGCGCAGGGCGGAGTCCGGCAGGTCTTGGGAGATCAGTTCCACGGCTGGAGCGTTGGGGAACTCGATACGCCAGTTGACCAGATCCTGCTCGATGTTGTGATGCGGGTTCGGGAAGGTCTTGATGATCAGCACGACCGCGTCATCAGCGGTGAACGCCTGACCGAAAGCCTTGAGCAGCACGTCCACGCCTTTGCGCGGGAAGCACGAGGACACGTGAAGGAATTTCAAGCGCTCGGCCGTGACCTGAGACATGGCGGGCAGCGCGCTTGGGTCGATGTCGGCGCGCAGGATGTGATCAGCGCCGAGGCCTACGGTCACCAGCGGCGCGGTCACGCCACTGTCTTGCAGAGTGCGGGTTACCCAGCTGGACATGCTGGTGACCAGATGCGCCTGATGGTTGAAGTCGTGGCAATAGCTTTGCGGCAGGCTCGACTCTTCCCAGCCATAGCAGGACACCACGTTGAAATCGCCCTGCATGTCGGTGACGCGCGGCGGGTACATCAGGCGCAACACGTTGGTCGCTGGCAGCTCGGCATGGCGATGCAGCTCGGCGCAATCCGGGTTCGCTTCAAGGAAAGCAGGGTCCACCGGGATTGGGCCCGGGCCTTCAGTCGCCCGCAATGCCACCTTGTGGCCATGTTCGGCAATCGCCCGACCCAGCTCACGGTTGACCAGCGCCAGGCTGTAGGTGCTGTCGAAAGGCCCTTCGACGCGGTAGTCCATGACCGGACGAGGCACGACTGGCGGGAAGCTGAACTGCGGCAGGTTGATCTCGAACTTGGCGAGGAAGCTGCTCAGGCGGTCATATAGATGCTGATAGCCGAATTCGTGCATGCGCTCGTTGCCGCGACGACGCAGGTTGCGGCGCAATGCCGGGTTTTCCATGACCTGGGCGATGGTCGCGGCCACTTGATGGGGGTCAGGGCTGTCCAGCAACAGACCGGCGCTGCCCAGGGTGTGCACGACGTTGCTGTTCGGCGCGTCGTAGGCAATCACCGGCAATTCGTGGGCCATGGCTTCGATCAGCGGCATGCCAAAGCCTTCGTGATGGCTGAGGGACACGAACAGGTCACTGCGGCGATACAGCGACGTCAGGGTGTCGTCATCGACCTTGCCGGTCAGGCTGACGAAGTTCTGGATACCCAGCTCGTTGATGCGCTCCTGCAAGCGGCTTTTATAGTCGGGCACGGTGAAACCGCCCACCAGATAAAGCTGCAAGGGCACTTGAGCGCTGCGCAATAGCAATGCAAAGGCGTCGATCAGACCGAGCTGATTTTTGTGCGGCATGATTCTGCCGACGTACAGGATGGTGAACGGGCGCGGCGTGTCGTGGCGCTTTACGGCGTGGGGCTGGATGCGCTCAAGGTCCACCAGCAGGGGGATTTCGGTGACGTTTTCAGTGGAGTAACCGCGTTGCAGCAGTTCCTGAAGGTTTTGCTGGGAGTCGGCGATGCTGCCGGTCAGCCAGTCCTTCCAGGTGTCCACCTGTTCCCAGCCATGGGCGAGCATTGGCTGGATGGCGTGATCCGGCGGGAACAGCTCGCCCGGCGTGATGTTGTGGAAGACCATGAATTTCTTTTCAGGCAGGTCGCGCAGCCAGGCTTCCACCGGGTTGCCGATGCCGTGGTGAACCAACAGCGCGTCGGCGCTGCCCGGCTTGTAGTCGTCCATGCACAGGACATCACCCGCCATCTGCTCGGACGGTCGGATGCAGTAAATCTCCGACTTGACGCCCGCCAGCCGCAACAGCTTGCGGGTCAGCATCATGCCATTGCTGATGCCATCGCCCGGGCTGACACTGATTGCGAATTGATGGATGGTGACCTGTACTTCACTGTGCATGGGGAACCTGGAAATAAAGTGATGAATATAAATTTAAAAAAGACGAGCGCGGATATTAATACAGAGTGCCTTCGCAAGCTTGTCTGCATTGGGTGTGAAGCGTACAAAAAATAAAATGAGGGTTGTGGTTTGCCTGATACACCGCTGGTTGTGGAAGCCGAGCTTGCTCGCGCAGAGGCCAGTGCACCCAATACATATCTGAAAGCCTTCACCATTGTCTTCGCAAGCAAGCTTGCTCCCACAGATTCGGTGATCCCTGTAGGAGTGAGCTTGGTCTGGGCCGCATCCGGACGATGAACGATAACGCGGTCTGCCTGATACACCGCGTCGCCCTTATCGTCGGAATGCCGCCCAGACCAAGCACCGCGCCCACAGACGACCGCGTTTTCAGTGGGACCGGCTTTAGCCGGGAAGCGGCCAGTACACCCGCCCGAAATTGATCGCCTGAAATGCCCCCTTCCCGGCTAAAGCCGGTCCCACAGGAATGTGCATTGCAGGCCTACCGAGAATCTCCCACATAGATCGCATCACCCGTAGGAGCGCGCTTGGTCTGGGCCGCATCCGGACGATGAACGATAACGCGGTCTGCCTGATACACCGCGTCGCCCTTATCGTCGGAATGCCGCCCAGACCAAGCACCGCTCCCACAGACGACCGCGTTTTCAGTGGGACCGGCTTTAGCCGGGAAGAGGCCAGTACACCC
>NZ_UUOC01000053.1 GCF_900590755.1 Pseudomonas viridiflava
GCAACCCAATCCCGCTGTCCTTGATCATGTAGCTCAAGCGATCCTGTGGATACGCCGGGTCGAGCGGCACGTAAGCCCCGCCAGCCTTGAGGATCGCCAGCAGGCCAACGATCATTTCCAGCCCACGCTCCACCGCCAGCCCTACCCGTACCTCAGGGCCAACGCCGCGAGCGATCAATTGATGGGCTATTTGGTTGGCTTGTTGATTCAGCTCGGCATAGGTCAATTCCTCGCCATCAAAACTCAGAGCGATGGCATCCGGCGAACGCTCCACCTGAGCCTCGATTTTTTGGGCAAGGCTGTGTTCGACGTTGAAGCAAAGCCGGGCCGGGTTCCACTGTTCCAGCGTCGCCTGCTGATCAAAACCAAGATGCCCCAGACACGCATCCGGCTGCTCGACCATCCCCAGCAACAACGCTCGCAGATGCCCGTCAATCTGCCCGATCAGCGCCGCATCGAAGTGCCCCACGGCGTAGCTGTAATGCAACGACAACTGCTCTCCCAGGCCAATCGCCAGGGTCAGCGGGTAGTGAGCCTGTTCGCTGTTGCGCACTTCACCAAAGCTCAACTGCGAACCTGCGCCCTGCTCCAGCGCTGCCGAAATCGGGTAGTTCTCGAACACCAGCAAAGTGTCGAACAGCGCAGCGCCATCCAGTTGCGCCCAGCGTTGAATCTCGGCCAGTGGCGTGTGTTCATGCTCGCGCAGGTTGAGGTTGAGGGTTTGCAGCTGTTGCAGCCAGTCGCCCAGTTTCTGCTCGGCCAGTGGGCTGGCGATGACCGGCAGCGTGTTGATGAACAAACCCAACTGCTGCTCGATACCGCGCAACTGCCCCGGACGCCCGGACACAGTGGCGCCAAAACACACGCAGCTCTGCCCGGTATAGCGTTGCAACACCAGCAGCCATGCCGCTTGCAGCAGCGTGTTGACGGTGACTTTCTGCTGCCGGGCGAACTCGCTCAGGCGGCGGGTCTGCTCGGTGTCCAGCGACTGGTAATGATCGGCATGCCGCTCGACCGCCGCTGCCGCCGGGCTTTGCGCCAATTGCGTCGACTCGGCAAGATCAGCCAGTTGCGACCGCCAGAAAGCCTCGCTGCGGCCAGGATCCTGCGCCTGCAGCCAGCCGATGTATTCGGCATAACCCGCTGACGCGCCTGCCTGAAAGCTACCTTGATAACGCTGCACGATTTCGCCCAGCAACTGAGTGTTGCTCCAGCCATCGAGCAGGATGTGATGGTGGGTGTAGATCAGGTGATAGTGGGTTGTACCGGTGCGCACCAGTTGCAGACGCAACAGCGGTGCCTGGCTCAGATCGAAGGGTTGCTGATCGGTATCGGCCAAGGCATCCAGTGCCGCCGGCAAATCATCGCGAGCCCGCCAGTCATGCTCAACGAACGGCACGCTGAGCTGCTTGCGCACCAGTTGCAACGGCTGCTCAAAGTCGCCTTGCCATAGGAACTGGGTGCGCAGAATCGGGTGGGCATTGAGCGCCGCCTGCCAGGCTTGCCGGAAGCGCTCGGGGTCGACACCCTGAATATCCAGGCGCATTTGATTGATGTAATGCCGGGTGTCCGGCGCGTACTGGAAATGGAACAGCATGCCCTGCTGCATGGGCGCCAGCGGGTAAATATCTTCGATCTGTTCAGCAGGCAGCGGCAGTTGATCCAGTTGCTGCTGGGTAAGCCGCGCCAGGGGGAAATCCGCCGGTGTGACGCCACGGTTCTGCGTATCACAGCAATGCTCGATCAGCGCCTTGAGTTCATCGGCGTAGGCGTCCACCAGCCGCTGGATGGTCGCCGCATGGAACACTTCGTGGCTGAAATTCCACTCCATCAGCAGTTCTCCACCGAACACCTGACCTTCGATGCTCAACCAGTTGGCCAACGGCGCCTCAAGGCCTTGCCCTTGCCCGCTGCCTTCTGTGGCGGGAGCAAACGTAGCCTGTGCGTCGAACTGCTGATCGAACTGGCCCAGATAGTTGAACGTGATACGCGGTTGAGCACCGGTTTCGAGCAGTTCACCGGAGCTCAGATAACGCAGAACGCCGTAGCCCACGCCTTTGTTCGGCACGCTGCGCAGTTGCTCTTTGATCGCCTTGATCGAATCGGCGATGCCCTCCACAGGCGCCAACCGCAGCGGGTATAGGCTGGTAAACCAGCCCACGGTTCGGGTCAGGTCGATGTCGTCGAACAGTTGCTCGCGGCCATGGCCTTCCAGCTGAACCAGCGTGGCGTCCTGCCCGGTCCAGCGGCAAATGACCCGACTCAAAGCGGTCAGCAGCAGATCGTTGACCTGCGTGCGGTAAGCCGTTGGAGCCTGTTGCAGCAATTTCCGGGTGCGCTGTGCATCGAGACGCAAGCTGATCCGGCGGGCTTGCGCGTTGGTTTGCCGACCCTCGGGGTTGTCCCGTGGCAGGTCTGATGCAGGGTCCTGGATCTGGCCCTGCCAGTAACCCAGCTCCTTTTGCAGTTCAGGGCCGTTGGCGTACTCAGCCAAGCGTGCCGCCCACTGCTGATAGGAACTGGTTTTGTGTTCAATACTCAAGGTTTCGCCGCGTTGAAGTCGTGCATAAGCCAGCTGCAAATCTTCCAGCAGCACCCGCCAGGAAACCCCGTCTACTGCCAGGTGATGAACCACCAGCAATAGCCGCTGGCTGCCGTCCGCCATCCCCACCAGCAAGGCGCGCAACAACGGCCCGTCCCGCAAATCCAGGCTCGCCTGTGCCGCGTTGCAGTGCGCGCGCAGTTGCTCGACCGATGCGGCGGTGCGTTGCCAGAGCTCCAAAGATGCCTTGTCGGCATGCCACTGCTGCCAGCCTTGCCCGTCATCACTGAAACGCAACCGCAAGGCATCGTGCTGCACCACCAGCCAGTCCAGCGCCTGAGTCAGCGCCGCTACATTTACCGCATCATCAGCACGCAACAGCACCGCCTGGTTCCAGTGCTCACGCTGGGGGATGGACTGCTGGAAAAACCACTGCTGGATCGGGGTCAGCAGCACATCACCGCTGACGATTTCCTGATTGAGCCCGGCGGCCTGCTCTTGCACCGCAACTTCAGCCAGACCACGCAGGGTCTGGTACTGAAACAGATCGCGAGGGGTCAGGCTCAGGCCCGCTTGCCGGGCACGGCTGACCACCTGAATCGAGACGATGGAATCACCGCCCAACTCGAAGAAATTGTCGTCCAGCCCCACTTGCTCGATGCCGAGAAGCTGCTGCCAAATCTCGGCCAGGGTGATTTCCCGGTGACTTTGCGGTGCGCTGAAAACCAACCCCTGCTCAGCATCCGGCGCGGGCAAGGCCTTGCGATCCAGCTTGCCGTTGGGGGTGGTGGGCAGTTGCTCAAGTTGCACGAAAACGCTGGGCGCCATGTAGTCCGGCAGGGTCAGCAGCACATGGCTTTTGAGCTGTTGATTGAGGGCTTGAGCATCGTCCTGGATGACTCGCGGGACGACGTAAGCCACCAGCGTCTTGCCCTCATGAACCAGCACCACGGCGTCTTTGACTTGCGGGTGTTGCAACAGCCGCGCTTCGATTTCCCCCAGCTCGATCCGAAAGCCGCGCAGTTTGATTTGATGATCGATGCGGCCGATGTACTCGATGACGCCGTCCGCCCGGTAGCGCGCCAGGTCACCGGTGCGATACAGGCGCTCGCCGCTGGTGGAAAACGGATCGGGCACAAAACGCTCGGCGGTCAAACCGGGACGCAACAGATACCCCCTGGTGATGCCCTCGCCCGCCAGATACAGCTCGGCGGGGACGCCAACAGGCACCGGCTGCAAGTCGCCGTCCAGAAGGTAGCTGCGGGTGTTGCTCAGGGGTCGGCCGATGTTCGCCGTGCCGCCCGCTGTGCGGCGGGTCCAGGTGGAATAGGTGGTGTCTTCGGACGGGCCATACAAGTCGTAGACGTGTTGGATATGGGGCAGTTGATACAGCGCCTCTACCAGCGCCTGCTTGAGGGGTTCGCCCGCCAGATTGATGATCCGCACGCCGGGAGGAATCTGCCCAAGCCGCTGCAAACCAGCAATCGCCGACGGCACGCTGTTGATCAAGCGCACGCAATCTCGACCCGGCAACTCGGGCAGTTCCAACGCATTGGCTGCCAGCACAATGAAGCCGCCGCTGGCCAGGGTGACAAAGATTTCCCACACCGACAGGTCGAAGCAAACGGACGTCGACGCCAGCACACCTTGCAGATCCTCGCGGCTATAAATCTGCTGCGACCAATGAATCAAGGCAGCGACGTTGCGATGAGCAATCGCCACGCCCTTGGGCTTGCCGGTGGAGCCGGAGGTGTAAATCACATAGGCCAGATTCTGCGCCGACACCTGTTGTTGCGGCGCCGTGCCCGGATAGGTCGACAGCCAACTGGCATGATCCAGCAGCACCACGGCGGCCTGGGTGGCAGGCAAACCGGTCAGCACTTCGGTTTCGGTCAACAGCACCCGCGCCTGGCTGTCTTCCAGCATGTAGGCCACGCGCTCGGCGGGATATTGCGGGTCCAGCGGCACGTAAGCGCCACCGGCTTTGAGCACCGCCAGCAGCGCGACGATCAGCTCACTGCTGCGGTTCAAGGCCACGCCGACCCGCACTTCCGGGCCAACGCCCAGCTCGATCAGCTTATGCGCCAACTGGTTGGCCCGAGTATCTAGCTGCTGGTAGCTCAACTGCTGCTCGCCATCGATCAGCGCCAGTTCGTCTGGCCGTGCAGCCACCTGTTCGGCGATCAGTTCATGGATGCATTGGTTGTGCGGGTAATCGAGGGCGTTGTGATTCCAATCTTGGATCAGGGTCTTGTATTCGCTGGCATCAAGCATCGACAGTTCGCCGACACACTGCTGCGGATCGCGGACGATAGCTTGCAACAGATTGGTCCAGTGGCGGGCCATGCGCTGGATGGTTGCTGGCTCGAACAGGTCGCTGGCGTAGGTCAGCGCGGCTTGGAGCTTGCCGGCTTTCTCCCAGGTATCCAGGGTCAGATCGAACTGGGTGCTGCGACCCTGATTTGCCACCAGCTCAAGGCTCAACCCGGAAGCAGTCTTGATCGAGCTGATATCGGCCACCTGCGGCTGATGGTTGTACATCACCTGAAACAGCGGCGTATGGCTCAGGCTGCGTTCCAGCTTGAGGGCTTCCACCAACTGCTCGAAGGGTAAATCCTGATGAGCCTGAGCGCCCAGCGCCGCCTGTTTGATGGCTTGCAGCAGATCGCTGATGCGGCTCTGGCCATCCAGCCGGGTGCGCAACACCTGAGTATTGACGAAGAAGCCGATCAGCCCTTCGATTTCACTGCGATTGCGGTTGGCAATTGGCACGCCGACGCGGATATCGCCCTGGCCGGTATAGCGATGCAGCAGCACGTTGAACGAGCCGAGCAACAGCATGAACAAGGTGATGTTGTGTCGCTGAGCCAAACCTCGCAGCTGTTCGACCAATTGGTCGTCCACCGCAAACTCGTGACGCACCCCGCGATAACTGGAAACGGCCGGCCGTGGGTGATCAAGGGGAAGCTCAAGTGGCGGATGCTCGTCACCGAGCTGGGCCTGCCAGTATTCCAGCTGTCGCGCCTGCTCCCCCGCCTCCAGCCAGCGCCGCTGCCACAAGGCGTAGTCGCTGTACTGAATCGCCAGCGGCGGCAACTGCGCTGGACGGCCCTGTTGATGGGCGTCATAAAAGCCGGTGAACTCGTCGATCAGGACGTTCATCGACCAGCCGTCGGACACGATATGGTGCAGGGTCAGCAGCAGCACATGTTCATCTGCTGCCAGCTTGAGCAACTTGACCCGCAGCAAAGGCCCACGGCCCAGATCGAAAGGTTCGGCCGCCTGTTGCCTTGCCTCGTCGAGCACTTTGGCTTCGCGCTCGACCTCAGGCAGCGCACTGAAATCCTCGCGACCGATGACCAGCGGCGCCTCGCACGGCACCTGATGCAGGCTGTCGTCGCTGCGCCGTTCGAACACCGTGCGCAGGGTTTCGTGGCGCTCGATCAGGCTGGCGAATGCCCGCTCAACCGCCACTTCATCCAGCCGCCCCCGCAGACGCACCGCGCCGGGCAGGTTGTAGGCGGCGCTTTGCGGATCGAGCTGCCAGAGAAACCACATGCGTTGCTGGGCGTAAGACAGCGCATCCCGATCCACGGCGGTCACTCCCTGGGGGATCGGAAACACCGAAAACTCAACCCCCTCCTGGCGCAACCCCTTGATAAACAGCTGGCGCTTTTGCAGCGGCAACTCAATGAAGCGGCGGGCGAGTTTCAGGGAGTCTTGTGCATTCATCTGGAAGCATCCGTCATCGAAAGGTTGGGAGCCGCAGGCTCGACCAGTCCTCAGAAAACGGATGGGGTGGGGGGAAAATTAATGGGGCTCTACCTGACGCTACTTATCTGTAGGAGTGAGCTCGCTCGCGATAGGGTCAGGTCAGGCAATACTTTTTCAACTTATCTAACTCATCGCGAGCAAGCTCACTCCTACAGCGGAAACCGAGGAAGGCAATAAATTTCCTGGCCGACCGTTCGTTCCCCCTTCAACCCCTGCCATAACAAGAGTGCCCCGCCGTGGATCTGCAGCCCGTTCTGTCCAAGCTGTTCGTCAATGCCGGTTCAGTCGGTATCGAAGGTGTCTTTCAGTTCATCTTCGGCGCCGAGCAGGCGATCTGGTCGGACGTGCAGGCCCGCACCGTGACCGAAAGCGGCCGCCACGCGCAGCCGGATGTGACCATCGAAGTCAGCAGCAACGACTTCCTCGGCATCATGAGCGGCGTGGCGAATGTGGAAGAGCTGTTCGCCAGCGGTCGCCTGAAAATCCTTGGCAACATGGGCCTGGCGACAATGCTGCCGCAGATCATCGACAGCGCCCGACGCGGCAACGGCCAGCCCGCCAAAGTCGACATGAACCAGCGCTACCCGACGCCGCCGCGCCTGAGCGAACGGGTCTCGGCCAGCCTGCCGACCCAGAAGACTGTGGAACGGCGACCACGCAGCGAAGTGACGGTTACTGAGTTCCGCAACAATTACCTGCTAGAAGGCATTCCACTGATCATCAGCGACGCCCTGCAAGACTGGCCGCTGTTCAACATGAGCCGGAAGCAGTCCCTGAGCCACTTCGCCGAACTGCAAGGCATCACCCGCCATGGCGACTACGTGAAGAAGACCTTCTCCACGGACCGCGACTTCCGCTCGACGTCCATGGCCGATTTCATCGCCTCCCTGGAGCAACCCGCCAAAAAAGGCGCCGACGCCCAGCCACCGGCGTACATGGGCAACAACATCCTGCCCGCGCAACTTCTGGCGCAGATCGACTACCCGCCTTACTTTGCGCGCTCGCTGTATGTCGCGCCACGCATCTGGATCGGCCCAAAAGGCACCCTGACCCCGCTGCATCGCGACGACACCGACAACCTCTTCGCCCAGGTCTGGGGCCAGAAATCTTTCATCCTCGCCGCCCCCCACCATCGCCCCGCGCTGGGCACCTGGTCCACCTCCCCCAAAGGCGGCCTGGACGGCTGCGACTTCAACCCCGACGCCCCGGACTACCAACGCTTCCCCGCTGCCAGGGACGTGACCTTTTTGCGCATTGTCTTACAGGCAGGGGATTTACTGTTTTTGCCGGAGGGCTGGTTTCATCAGGTGGAATCGGTGACCACGTCGCTGTCAGTGAATTTCTGGGTGAATTCGGGGCGGGGGTGGTAGCGCTGTAGCGTTGCAGACAATGCAGTGGGACCGGCTTTAGCCGGGAAGGCGGTATTTCTGTCGATACAGATTTAGAGGATGTACCGGCCCTTTCCCGGCTAAAGCCGGTCCCACAAGATATCTGCGTGCATCCCAACGCGCCCCAACACAAAGCACCCGCGCCCCAAAAAATGCCTGTTAGCGGGCCACCGCTTTAATTGGTTCACGCGTCCCTGAACCAATCACCGCTCATCTCCTGAACCAAGCGCCCGAACCTTTGTTAATTGGCCCATAGGTTGCCGCCTGCCCGCCATAACGGGACAAAAACCAGCCGTTCTGGCACGAACCAATTTCCATTGGCATCGCTCTTGCACCAGCCCATACGTACCGAATGCCTGCCTGCGGGCAAATCGGGACGTCTTTTTTGGTCTGCTGTGAGTGACCACGATGCAAAGGTTCGACCCTGACACAACCATTGATAACTCTTCGAAGATGGCACTCGATGCCTTGCGGCAGATGGTCGCCCAGCATGCGGCGTTTCCGCAGCGGGCGTTGCCGACCGAACGGGATCTGGCCGCTGATTTTGGCGTCAGCCGCCGGGCGATTCGGCGGGCGCTGTCGGTGCTGGAAGCCGAAGGGCAGATCTGGCGCCGCCAGGGTAAAGGGACCTTTGTCGGCCCTACCCCGCCCAGCGCGGCCATGAGTTTCGCCAAGCTTTCCGGGCGGACCAATTTCAGCGAGGTCATGGAAGCTCGCCTGCATCTGGAACCGGCGCTGGCATCCCTGGCGGCGGTACGGGCCAACGGTGAGCAGATGGCGATTCTGCGCCGCCTGGCCGAACGCACCACTCGCCAGCAGTCAGCCGAACACCCGGATGCCGAAGGCATTGAGTTATGGGACAGCGCCCTGCATCGCGGCATCGCCGAGGCCGCAGGCAACCGGCTGATGCTGGACATCTTTGAAATGCTCGACGCGATCCGCCTCGACCCGGCCTGGCGCGACCTGCGCCATCGGGCCCGCAACGCCGACCGCCTCGACACGTACAGCCACGACCACGACGACATCGTCGGCGCTATCGAAAGCCGTGATCCGGTCAAGGCTGCCACCGCCATGCGCGGCCATTTGCGCGCGCTGCAACAGGCGCTGGATAACGTCATCAATCAAGATCTGGAGGCAAGTTTATGAGCGTCACCGCCCAGGCCACCGACACCGTATTGAGTGTCAGCGACTTGACCGTGTGCTTTGCAGGCGCGCCCGCCAATGTCGTGGACGGCGTATCGTTCTCGGTCAAACGCGGCAAGACCCTGGCCATCGTCGGAGAATCAGGTTGCGGCAAAAGCGTCACGTCCATGGCGATGATGGGCTTGCTGCCCGACACCGCCAAGGTCGGCGCCAGCACCTCCGCGCTGCTCGACGAAGCCTTGTTGGGCATGTCCGACGAGCGCTTGCTGGATGTGCGCGGCAATCGTATGGCGATGATTTTCCAGGAGCCCATGACCTCGCTGAACCCGGTGTTCACCATCGGCGAACAAATTGCCGAAAGCGTGATTCGCCACCAGGGCTTGTCAGCTAAAGACGCCCGTCAACGCGCCCTGCAAATGCTCGAAAAAGTCCGGGTGCCGGATGCCGTGCAACGGCTGGACGCATACCCCCATGAACTGTCCGGTGGCATGCGCCAACGGGCGATGATCGCCATGGCGCTGGCCAACAATCCGGCGCTGATCATCGCCGACGAGCCGACCACTGCGCTGGACGTGACCATTCAGGCGCAGATCCTGTCGCTGATCGCCAACCTGCAGACCGAAACCGGCACGGCCATGATCCTGATCACCCACGATCTGGGCGTGGTCGCAGAAGTGGCTGATGACGTGATGGTGATGTACGCCGGGCGCGTGGTGGAAAGCGGCCCGGTGAAAACCCTGTTCGACGATCCGCAGCACCCGTACACCATCGGCCTGATGGGCTCGATGCCGTCGATTGGTCCGCGTGAAGGTCGCCTGGCAACCATCAATGGCCGCGTCCCGACGCCAGCAGAAATGCCCACCGGTTGCCGCTTCGCCGGACGCTGCCCGTTTGTGATTCAGGCTTGCCGCGAGGAACGTCCGCCGCTGATTGAGCTGTCGCCCGGACATTTCGCCGCGTGCATTCGTGCGCCTCTGGAACAGCATGTGGGAGTCAGCGCGTGAGCACTTCTGAACGCCAAACCATCGAATCCATACCCGTGCAAAGTACAGCGCCTAAACACATCCTCGAAGGCATTGGCCTGAGCAAACACTTCGGGGTGGAAAGCAGCCTGTTCCAACGCAAGAAGCCGCCGGTGCAAGCCGTCAATCAGGTCAATCTGTCCGTGCGCAGAGGGGAAACTCTGGCGCTGGTGGGCGAGTCCGGTTCGGGCAAATCAACCCTCGGGCGCCTGCTGCTCAACCTGATCAATCCCACGGCTGGCGACGTCATTTATGAAGGCCGCAACCTGGCCAACCTGCCGCCGGAAAAGCTGCGTCAGGTGCGTCGTGAATTGCAGATCATTTTTCAGGACCCGTTTGCCTCGCTCAATCCACGCATGACCGTGGAGTCCATCGTCGGTGAGCCGATCTGGCTGCACAGCGATGCCAGCCGCAGCGATCGTCAGGCCAAAGTCGCCGAACTGCTGCGCACCGTGGGCCTGGCCCCGGAACACGGCGGTCGTCATCCCCATGAATTCTCCGGTGGCCAGCGCCAGCGCATCGGTATTGCCCGCGCTTTGGCGTCCGATCCGCGCTTGATTCTCGGTGACGAGCCGGTGTCGGCATTGGACGTTTCGGTGCAGGCGCAAGTGGTCAACCTGTTGGAAGACCTCAAGCATCAGTTCGGCCTGACCCTGGTGATTGTTGCCCACGGGCTGGCAGTGATTCGCCACATGAGTGACCGGGTAGCCGTGATGTACCTGGGGGAAATCGTCGAGCTGGCGCCGGTCAACGGCCTGTTCGAAAACCCTCTGCACCCTTACACCCAGGCGCTGATGGCCGCCGTGCCGGTCAGCCACCCGGACTTGCGACAGCCGCGGCCACTGCTGGGCGGCGACATGCCGAGCCCGAGCAGTCCGCCTTCTGGTTGCCGATTCCACACCCGCTGCCCCCACGCCCGCGCTCTGTGCAAAAAGATGGTGCCGGTGATGGAAACCGTCGAGGCCGAGCGGCAGGTGGCGTGCCACTTCTGGCGCGAAATCGCCAACGCCGGTGCGGGAACCCTGATTTTGCCAACCCCAAGCGCGGCTTATACCCAGCGCCTGAATTTGTTCTAGAACCATCAATCCCTTGCAGTGGAGAGCCAGCCATGAAAATCGCACGCGTCATGACAGGAACCTTGTTATTGCTGGCCGCCAACGCCGCCTTCGCCGAATCCACCCTGCGCATCGGCATCCAGGATGATCCTGATGTGCTCGACCCGCATCGCTCGCGCACTTATTCGGGCCGTCTGGTCTACACCGCCCTGTGCGACAAACTGGTGGATGTGAACCCGGACCTGACCTACGCCCCGCAACTGGCCACCGCCTGGAACTGGAGCGACGACGGCAAGACCCTGACCATGACCCTGCGCGAAGGCGTGACTTTCCACGACGGCGAAGCCTTCGACGCCGCGTCGGTGAAGTTCAACCTGGACCGGGCCCGCACCCTGCCCGACTCCCTGCGCAAGAGCGAGCTGGCCTCGGTGGAAAGCGTTGAAGTCATCGACGCGAAAACCGTGGCCATCAAGCTCAAGCAAGCGGACGCCACCCTGGTTTCGCAGCTCTCGGATCGCGCCGGGATGATGCTCGCGCCGAAAGCCGCCCAGGGTGACTTCGCCTCCAAGCCGGTCTGTTCCGGCCCTTACAAATTCGTGCAGCGGGTGCAGCAGGATCGCATCGTGCTGGAGCGCTTCGACAACTACTGGAACAAAGGGGCCTATCACTTCGACAAAGTGATTTTCCTGCCGATTCCAGATACCTCGGTACGTCTGGCCAACCTGCGTTCCGGCGACCTGGACATCATCGAACGCGTGGCGCCGACCGACGTGAAGACCGCCAAGGCTGACAGCAAGCTGGCGATCTACAACACGCCGGGCCTGGGTTACATGCAGCTGATGTTCAACACCAACAATGGCGAGAAAGCCAATTCACCGATGGGCAAAGACAAGCGTGTGCGTAAGGCATTCGAACTGTCCATCGACCGCGATGCGATCAACCAGGTGGTGTTCGAAGGCCTGTATGCACCCAGCGCCCAGCCGTTCCCGAAAAACAGCCCTTACTACGATAAGGATCTGCCGATCCCGAATCGCGACGTCGAGAAGAGCAAGAAGTTACTGGCTGAAGCAGGCGTGAAACTGCCACTGGCGGTAGACCTGAAAGTGGCCAACAACCCTATCGCACAACAGGTCGGGCAGATCATTCAGGCCATGGCTGAAGAAGCCGGTTTCAAAGTCAATCTGGTTGCCACCGAGTACGCCACCCTGCTCAGCGAACAACAGAGCGGCAACTTCCAGATCGGCATGAGCGCCTGGTCGGGCCGTCCTGATCCGGATGGCGACATCCACCAGTTCGTGACCTGCAAAGGTGGCCAGAACGACGGCAAATACTGCAACGCCAAGCTCGACGAGCTGCTGAACAAGGCCCGTACCATCAACGACGTTGCCCAGCGTCAGGCCCTGTACAACGAAGCCCTGCGTCTGCTGGCTGACGAAGTGCCGACCGCGTACCTGTATTTCGATCCGCGAATCATTGCCATGCGTAACAACGTGACCGGTTTCGTGCCGAACCCGGATGGGTTGATCCGCCTGAACAACGTCGCGTTCAAGCCATGACTGTGAATGATCGCCGCCACAACGAGGGTCCGGCATGCTGATGTTTATCCTGCGACGCCTGCTCAGTGCGATTCCGACACTGATTCTGGTTTCGCTCTTCGTCTTCACCCTGCAGAAGTTGCTGCCGGGTGATCCGGTGCTGGCCATGGCCGGTGAGGAACGCGATCCGGCGGTCATGGAATACCTGCGCGACAAGTATCGGCTTAACGACCCGATACCCGTGCAGTACCTGAACTGGGTCGGCAATGTGCTGACCGGCGACTTCGGTACCTCGCTGCGCACCGAACAACCGGTGACCACGCTGCTGGCGTCCAAGCTGCCGGTGACGCTGGAGCTGGCGGTGCTGGCCTTGCTGATCGCGCTGCTGATCGGCATCCCCACTGGGATTATCTCGGCGGTGCGCAAAGGCACGGTCGTGGATTACGGGGCCAACGTGGTGGCGTTGTCGGGGATTTCCATTCCGCACTTCTGGCTGGGCATTCTGCTGATCATGGTCTTCGCCGTGAAACTGCAATGGCTGCCAGCGTCGGGTTTTGTGCCCATGGGCGAGGACTTCGGGCAAAACCTGAAGACCTTGATCCTGCCGGCCTTCGTACTCGGTGCCGGATTGTCGGGGATTCTCATGCGTCATACCCGTAGCGCCATGCTCGAAGTGTTGCGCACCGACTACGTGCGTACCGCCCGGGCCAAGGGCCTGTTCCCGCGCACGGTGATCCTCAAGCACGCCTTGCGTAATGCGCTAATGCCCATCGTGACTCTGACCACTCTGCTGTTCGGTGAACTGCTCGGCGGCGCGGTACTCACCGAGCAAGTGTTTAGCATCCCCGGCTTCGGCAAGATGATTGTCGATGCGGTGTTCAATCGTGATTACGCCGTGGTGCAAGGCGTGGTGTTGTGTGTGGCGATTGGCTTCCTGTTGCTGAACCTGCTTGCCGACGTGCTGTACCGGATGATTAACCCGCGTCTGAGGACTGCTTCATGACCGCTATTGCCAGCCTCCCTCATAGCGCGATTGCACCTCGCAGCCGCTCGCCGTTCGTGAAGAAATTCCTCGCCAACAAAGGCGCGGTACTCGGCGCGGCGGTGTTGCTGCTGTTTATCCTGGCGGCCTTGCTGGCGCCGTGGATCGCACCTCATGATCCGCTCAAAGCCAACTTCCTCGCGGTCCGCAAGGCTCCGTCGCTGATCTACTGGATGGGCACAGACGAGCTAGGACGCGATCTGTTCTCCCGCCTGCTCTGGGGCGCACGCAGCTCGTTGCTGGCCGGTGGTGTTTCGGTGGCCATCGCCATGATCATCGGCGTGCCGTTGGGTCTGTTGGGCGGTTACTTTGGCGGCAAGCTGGACGCCGTCATTTCCCGGATCATGGAAGCGCTGCTGTCCTGCCCGTTCCTGGTGTTGGCCATTGCTTTGGGCGCCTTCCTCGGCCCGAGCCTGACCAACGCGATGATCGCTATCGGTCTGTCAGCCATGCCGATCTTTGCCCGACTGACCCGCGGTCAGGTGCTGGCTATCAAACACGAGGACTACCTGGAAGGCGCCCGCGCGATTGGCTTGCCGGATCGCTGGATCATCATGCGCTACGTGCTGCCTAACGTGATGTCGCCGTTGGTGGTGCAAGCCACGTTGACCATCGCCTCGGCGATTCTGGCTGAAGCCAGCCTGTCGTTCCTCGGCCTGGGTCAACAACCGCCCTCGCCTTCCTGGGGTTCGATGCTCAACACTGCGAAAAACTTTATGGAACAGGCCCCCTGGATGTCGATTGCGCCTGGCGTGGCGATCTACATTACGGTCCTGTGTTTCAACCTGTTGGGTGATGGCCTGCGCGATGCGCTGGACCCCAAGGGCTAATCATTTTTATTTGCCGTATCTGCCAAAGAGAAACGCTAATGTTCGATGATCTGGATTACAGCCAACCTTACGCCTCGGCGCGCTCGCCGGTGATGGGCAGCAACATGGTCGCCTGCTCTCAGCCATTGGCCGCCCAGGCCGGGCTGGACATGCTGCGCAAGGGCGGCAACGCCGTCGACGCGGCCATCGCAGCAGCCATGGTCCTGACCGTGGTCGAACCTACCGGTTGCGGGATTGGCAGCGATGCGTTCGCTATCGTCTGGGACGGCAGCAGATTGCAGGGGCTGAATGCTTCCGGCCGCGCGCCGCAAGCCTGGACCCCTGAGTTCTTCGCCGGGCAGAGCAAAATGCCCCAGCGCGGCTGGCCAGCGGTGACAGTGCCGGGCGCGGTTTCGGCCTGGGTCGAGTTGTCCGAGCGCTACGGCAAGCTGCCTTTCGCCACCCTGGCTGAACCTGCCATCGGCTATGCCCGTGACGGCTACCAGGTCACCCCGATCATCGCCCAGCTTTGGAAACGTGGCTCTGAGCTGCTCAAGGATCAGCCAGGTTTTGCCGAGTGCTTCATGCCCGACGGCAAAGCGCCGCAGGCCGGGGAAAAGATCCAGCTCAAGGACCACGCCCTTACCCTGGAACTGATCGCCCAGACCAAAGGCGAAGCCTTCTATCGCGGCGAGCTGGCCGAAGCCATCATCGCCCATGCCAACGCCAACGGCAGCGTCATGAGCCTCGACGATCTGGCGACCCACACGGTGGACTGGATCGACACCCTGTCGGTGCCTTACGCCGGTGCCGTGGTTCATGAATTGCCACCCAATGGCCAGGGCATCGCAACCCTGTCCGGCCTGACCATGCTTGAAGCACTGGGCGTTGGTGAGCATCCGGTCGACAGCCTGGAAACTGTGCATCCGGTGCTGGAAGCCATGAAGCTGGCCCTGGCCGATCTAGACGAGCACGTGGCGGATAACGACCACATGCGCGTGTCTTCCGAGCAACTGCTGGACAAGGCCTACCTCATGGAGCGTGCCGGTCTGGTCACCGACAAGGCCGCCAATCCCGGGCACGGCTCGCCAAAACCGGGCGGCACCGTTTACCTGTCAGCCGCCGATGAAAGCGGCATGATGATCTCGTTCATCCAGTCCAACTACATGGGCTTCGGCTCCGGCGTTGTAGTGCCTGGCACCGGCATCAGCCTGCAAAACCGTGGCGCGGGCTTCTCCCTGGACCCGCAGCACGTCAACTACGTGGCACCGGGCAAGCGTCCGTTCCACACCATCATCCCCGGCTTTGTGATGAACGCCGACGGCACGCCGCTGATGTCCTTCGGCCTGATGGGCGGCCCGATGCAGGCCCAGGGTCACTTGCAGATGATGATGCGCATCCTGCGCTACAAACAGAACCCGCAAGCCGCCGCCGATGCACCGCGCTGGAGGCTGGAGGCTGGCCTGAAAGTCGCCGTGGAACGTGCATTCGACCCACAGGTGGTCGAAGCCTTGCGCGCCAAAGGTCATGACATCGATGTGGAAGAGCCTAACGGCGTATTCGCCTTTGGCGGCGCGCAGATCATTCAGCGCACGGCTCATGGTTATGTCGGTGGTACCGATCCGAGGAAAGATGGCTTGGTAGCGGCTTACTGAAAATAAGAAATTCCTACGCGCAGGTTATTTGTGCGTAGGAATTCTCTTCCACCGCACACACTAACAACGCAAAAAGCGCAAAAGAAAAAGAAACATCCTACATAGATACCTGATATTAATTTTCAGTTACTAATGCGCCCTCTCCGCAACTAGTATTCTTCAAACAAGCCTGTCTAGCATGACCGCTCATTAACTAGCGGCATGACCTTATGAAAAAGCAACTTTTCTTAGCACTTGTTTCTATCCTTGCTATTACCCCGATGTTTTCCGCCAACGCCAGCCAAACAGCCAACTGCACAACACCGACGCCAAAAGAAGTGTCCGCGCTCTTTGATCGCTGGAACGCGTCCCTGCAAACCGGCGATGCCAAAGCCGTTGCGGCCAACTACTCAACCCACGCGGTTCTACTGCCCACGCTCTCCAATACCCCGCGCCAGGATGATGACGCCCGTATTGATTACTTCAAGAGCTTCCTGAAGAAACAGCCGTCCGGAAAAATCGACAGCCGGACAATCAAGGTTGGCTGTAACACGGCACTGGATACCGGAACTTACACTTTCACATTTGGCGACAAGTCTAAAGTCCAAGCGCGATATACCTTTACTTATGGGTTGGTCGGCGATAAGTGGCAGATCACTTCTCATCATTCTTCTTTGATGCCGGAGCAAATAGCGAGCGCGATGTAAAGATGAACCTGTAGGAGCTGCCGAAGGCTGCGAATGGTGGAGTGTCAGATATAACCCCTTCGCAGCCTTCGGCAGCTCCTACAGGTCTGGACTGGAATGCTTATCTGTAGGAGCGCAACAGAGTGGTGTCAATAAGCGTAACTCACTATCTACCACCCCGCCCGTGTAACCTCCATCTTCTGAATCCCCCAGCAGGACCACCACCATGGCTACTCAACCCACTTGCACCGCCGCGGTCGATCCGCAGCCGAAGAATGTGGTGTTTGTCGCGTATCCGGACATGGGCCTGCTGGATCTGACCGGCGCGCAGACTGTGTTCTGGGCGGCGACCAAAGCCATGAGCGAGCGAGGGCTGCACGGGTACACGTTGCACACGGCGAGTATCGAAGGTGGGTTGATGCTCACTGCTGAAGGGCTGGCGGTGCAGACAGTCCCATTGCTGCACTACGCTGATTTGCAGATCGATACCCTGATCGTCCCCGGTGCGCCGAACATACTCAAAGCCTTGGCCGAAAACCGCCTGCTGACCGACTGGGTTGCGATTGAGTCCTTGAAAGCGCGGCGGACTGCCTCGGTATGCAGCGGCACCTTCCTGTTGGCTCAAGCCGGTTTGCTCAACGGCAAGCGTGCGGCGACCCATTGGGCGATGTGCGACATGCTCAAAAGCCGCTTCCCGGAAGTTGAAGTCGACTCGGACGCGATTTTCGTACAACAAGGCGCCCTCTGGACGTCTGCCGGGGTGAGCGCCGGTATCGACCTCGCACTGGCGCTGGTGGAAGCCGATTTCAGCCATGACATCGCCATGCAGGTCGCTCGGGAGCTGGTGGTGTATCTCAAACGCCCCGGCGGGCAGGCGCAGTTCAGTGAAATGCTGCAATCCCAGACTCAGGACTGCGAGCAGTTCAACGAGCTGCACGGCTGGCTTGCGGACAATCTCCATCAACAGGATCTGAGCCTCGAAACCCTGGCGCAAAAAGCCCGCATGAGCCCGCGAAACTTCACACGGGTCTACAAACAGAAAACCGGACGCACACCGGCCAAAGCCGTGGAAGGTTTCCGTCTGGAAGCGGCGCGGCGCCTGCTGGAAAACTCTCGACGCAACATAGACCAGATCGCCGCCGCCTGCGGATTTGGTGATGAAGAGCGCATGCGAGTGACCTTCCAGCGACATCTGGGCATTTCACCTCGGGACTATCGAAGCCGATTCTCGCGTTAGGTCATGGCCTGATTTCAGGGGTATTTGTCGTTTACCGCCCATCAGCCGCGCCCCTACCATCTGCTCCTGTTTAAACCTCCCTCACTGATTGTTCGTTGTTCCCTCCGGAACTGCGCAGCTTTGGTTCGTCCCTGAAAACTCACCCTCTCAAGAATGGAACTCATCATGACCCAACAGATTCTGGTTCTCGGCGCTGGTTTTGGCGGTTTGTGGAGCGCATTGGGCGCTGCGCGGTTGCTGGAAAACCACGGCCGCAACGACGTGCAAATCACCCTGCTCGCCCCGCAACCCGAGCTGCGGATTCGCCCGCGCTTTTACGAACCTGACGTGCATCAAATGAAGGCCGATCTGGGCCAGTTGTTCGAAGCGACCGGCGTCACCTTTGTGCAGGGCATGGCTGACCATATCGACGTGAGCGGCAAGCGTGTTCAGTACCTCAACAGCCAGGGCGCGCATGGCTGGATCAGCTATGACCGGCTGGTGCTGGCCACTGGCAGCAGCGTCAACCGCCCGAATCTGCCAGGCGTTGCCGAGTTTGCTTTTGATGTGGATACCATCGAGTCAGCGACCCGCCTGGAAACTCACTTGAAAGCCCTGGCCGACCAGCCTGAATCAGCCGCGCGCAATACGGTGGTCGTGGCTGGAGGTGGCTTCACGGGGATTGAAACGGCGACCGAAATGCCGGCTCGTCTGCGGGCCTTCCTCGGCGAGAACAGCGCGATACGGGTGGTGGTGATTGATCGCGGCGCAGCCACCGGTTCAGCATTTGGCGCAGGCATCAGCCCGTCGATTGCCGAGGCTTGCGAGAGCCTGGGCATCGAGTGGAAAGCCGGCACATCAGTCGCGGCGCTGGATGCCAACGGCGTGACGCTCGATAACGGTGAGCACATCGAATCGCACACCGTGATCTGGACCATCGGCTTCCGCGCCAGCCCGTTGACCGAGCAAGTGCCGGGTGAGCGCGATCCACAAGGGCGGCTGTATGTAGATGCCAACTTGAAGGTGCTGGGTCAGGATGCGATTTACGCGGCGGGTGACGTGGCCTATGCCGCCAGTGATGACCTGGGCAACTTCGCTGCGATGTCCTGCCAGCATGCTATTTCCCTGGGTCGCCACGCCGGGACCAACGTCGCCGCAGAGTTGATCGGCGTAGAGGGCAAGCCTTACAGCCAGCCCAAGTACGTGACTTGTCTGGATCTGGGGGCCTGGGGCGCGGTGTACACCGAAGGCTGGGATCGCCAGCTCAAGCTGGTCAAGGAAGAAGCCAAGAAGCTCAAGACCGCCATCAACACCACCTGGATCTATCCGCCCGTGGCAGAGCGCAGTGCCGCATTGGCAGCTGCGGATCCGGCGATTCCGGTGGCTTGAGGATTTAATCGAGTACCTGTAGGAGCTGCCGAAGGCTGCGAATGGCGGAGTGTCAGATATAACCCCTTCGCAGCCTTCGGCAGCTCCTACATGGGAGGCGTATTACTGAAGCAACGAATAAACCACTGCCGACATGGACACCATGCCCACAATCACCACAAACACGTTCGACGCCTTGCCCGCGTATTGACGCATGGCCGGGACTTTGTGGATGGCGTACATCGGCATCAGGAACAGCAGCGCGGTGATGATCGGGCCGCCAAGGGTTTCGATCATGCCCAGGATGCTCGGGTTAAGCGTTGCCACGGCCCAGCACACCACCAGCATCAGCGCGGCAGTCAGGCGATCCAGCAGTTTCGGCGCAGGACGCGCGCCGGTTTTGGCCACCAGACCTTTCAGGCCTTCGCTGGCGCCGATGTAGTGCCCCAGAAACGATTTGGCAATTGCCACGAAAGCAATCAGCGGCGCGACGAAGGCGATGGTCGGGTTGCTGAAGTGGTTGGCCAGATACGACAGGATCGAGATGTTCTGCGCCTTGGCTTCAGCCAGTTGCGCGGGCGACAGGGTCAGCACGCAGCTGAACACGAAGAACAGCACCAGCACCACCATCAGACCGTGGGCACGCGCGAGGATCTGCGAGCTGCGGCCTTCAGCCTGATTGCCATACATGCGCTTCTGATCAACCGCAAAGGCCGAGATGATCGGTGAGTGGTTGAAGGAGAACACCATCACCGGAATCGCCAGCCAGAAGGTATGCAGGAACGCCGAAGGCTCCGGCAGCGTGCTGGCGGTGGTCAGGATGCCGCCGTTCCAGTGCGGGATCAGGAAGACTGCGAGGAACAGCAACGCGACGATAAACGGGTAAACCATCAGGCTCATGGCCTTGACGATAAACCGCTCGCCACAGCGCACCACCGCCAGCAAACCGAGGATCAACACAAACGCCAGCAACGCACGGGGTGGCGGCTGGATGTGCAATTGGTGCTCAAGAAAGCTGCCCACGGTATTGGTCAGCGCCACGCTGTAGATCAGCAGAATGGGGAAGATCGCGAAGAAATACAGTGCCGTAATCAACGTCCCGGCGCTTTTGCCGAAATGCTGTTCCACCACTTCGGTGATGTCCGCACCTTCACGTCCGGACAACACAAAACGAGTCAGGGCGCGGTGGGCGTAGTACGTCATCGGGAACGCCAGCAACGCCAGAGCCAGCAACGGCCAGAAACCGCCAATGCCTGCGTTGATGGGCAAGAACAAGGTGCCTGCACCGATAGCGGTGCCAAACAGCCCGAGCATCCAGGTGGTGTCGTGACGGTTCCACGCCGCAATCGGGGTGGCGGCTGCATCGAATCGTTGCTCGACGCTATTAGCCTGATCATTCATCCGGTCGAATCTCCGTTGCCGGTTAATACAACATGGCAGGGACGCGGTAGATAAACGGGCAGTTTCGCGTCCCCTCAGAAAAAGAGGGGCGCGATTGTCGTGTATTGGGGTTGAAAATCAAAGGGTTGTCGGACGGGAAGGCTTCGATTGGGGACAGTTCCTGTTGGAGCGAGGCTTGCCCGCGAAGAACGGCAGCGCGGCATGCCTGACGCACCGCAGCGGCTGATTCGCGGGCAAGCCTCGCTCCAACAGGTATTCATTCCCAGACTGGACAATGGCTTTTCCCATCAAGTCAGCGCCTGATCCATCCTCCCCTTGCGCCGATACGGAAACACATCAATCACCTTGCCTTCGCGAATCGCCTGCTGAAGGCTTTTCCAATAGTCGGCGTCGTACAGTTCGCCGTGCAGGCTATTGAAGAGTTTGCGCTGGGTGATGTCGGCGAACAGGAAGGGTGGGAATTCTTCCGGGAACACGTCCAGCGGACCGATGGAGTACCAGGGTTCGCTGGCCATCTCGTCTTCCGGGGTGCGCGGTGTGGGAATGCGGCGGAAGTTGGCTTCGGTAAGAAAGCAGATTTCGTCGTAGTCGTAGAACACCACGCGACCATGGCGAGTGACGCCGAAGTTCTTGAGCAACATATCGCCGGGGAAGATATTCGCCGCCGCCAGTTGCTTGATCGCCAGGCCGTAGTCTTCCAGCGCTTCGTGAACCTGGGCGCTGCTGGCGTTTTCCAGATACAGGTTCAGCGGCGTCATGCGGCGCTCGGTCCAGCAGTGACGGATCAGCACGGTGTCGCCTTCCACTTCCACGGTCGAGGCCGCCACTTCCAGCAGCTCGCTCAGGCATTGCGGCTCGAACTTGCTCAGTGGAAAACGAAAATCGGCGAACTCCTGGGTATCGGCCATACGCCCTACCCGGTCGACGCTTTTCACCAGCCGGTACTTTTCAATCACCGTGGCGCGATCAACGTTCTTGGAGGGCGAAAACCGGTCTTTGATGATCTTGAATACGGTATTGAAGCCCGGCAGCGTAAACACGCTCATCACCATGCCGCGCACCCCGGGGGCCATGATGAACTGATCGTCGGTGCTCGCCAGGTGGTTGATCAAGGCGCGGTAGAACTCGGATTTGCCGTGTTTGTAGAAGCCAATCGAGGTGTACAGCTCGGCAATATGCTTGCCTGGCAGGATGCGCTGGAGGAAGCCGACAAACTCCGCTGGCACCGGCACATCCACCATGAAGTACGAGCGGGTGAAGGAGAAGATGATCGACACCTCGGCTTCATCGGTAATCAGCGCGTCGACGCGGATACCCCTGCTGTGCGGATGCAGTAAGGCAATCACCAGCGGCCATTGCTCATCCCGGGTGAAGATCCGGCCCACCAGATAAGCCCCTTTGTTGCGATACAACACCGAGGCAAACAACTCGACAACCAGTGCCGAATCCTTGCAGACCCAATCTGGCAGGCTTTCGCGCAGCATTGTTTCAAGGGCCAGCAGGTCGGTGCTCAGATCTGCGTAAGGCACCTTGAACTGATAGTCGCTGAATATCTGCCGCAACAGGCAGGGGATGTCATTGGCGACGTGATAGCTGCGGATCTGGGCGACACGCTCGTGAGGGCGCATGGAGGGACGCGTGGTGTGGATAAACATGCAGCCGTCGCTGATCAGGTCATGACTGAAAAGCCCGCAGAAAATCGAGTTGAACCAGGTTTCCGCCAGTTCATCATCCAGACGCACATCAATCAGCTCGATGTAGGCGCTTTTGACCAGGGGCCAGGCGCTTGCATCCAGCAGTTGCGTAGCGTCGAAGGCCAGACATAAGGCGGCGCTGGTCTGGTTGACCTTTTCTTCATACAGACTGATCCGCGCCGCCGAGGCCTGCTGCGCCTCTTGCCACAACGCTTGCTCGAACCGCGCCTGAGCACCGTCGGCGATTTGTCGAAAATGGTCACGATAGTCGTCGAAACCCGCGAGGATCGCGGTCGCGATGGCGGCGGCCAGCGGTGGGCGTGGCATGGGGCAACCCTCTGCAAGTGCGGGTATTGGCAGCTTAGCAGGGGGTTGTGAGTACGCTGGCAGCCATCCTGATCCACCGCCATTCGCAGCCTTCGGCAGCTCCTACAGGTGTGAGGCACACACCGATTCTGTAGGAGCCATCGGAGGTTACGACGGTCGCGATGACGGCGGATCTGATCCACCGCGATTCATGTCACGCCGAGGCTACCCAATCAGATCTTGAAGCTCTCCACCAGATGCTTGAGCCGCCCTGCCTGTTGCGACAGCGCGGCGCAGTCGGTCAGGGTTTCGTTGAGGTTGGCCACGCCTTGCTGGTTGAGCATGTTGATCTGGTTGATATCGACGTTGAGGGTTTCCACCACGGCGGTCTGTTCTTCCGTGGCGGCTGCCACCGATTGGTTCATGCCGTCGATCTCGCCAATACGCTGGGTGACGCTCACCAGTCGACTGCCCGCCTGATTGGCGACTTCCACGCTGTCCAGGCTGCGGGCCTGGCTCTCGTTCATGTTCTCCACCGCTTCATGAGAACCCAGTTGCAAGGCCACGATCATGGTGTGCACCTGATCGGCGGACTCCTGGGTCCGATGCGCCAGGTTGCGCACCTCATCGGCCACCACCGCAAAACCACGCCCCGCTTCTCCTGCGCGGGCCGCCTCGATGGCCGCGTTGAGCGCCAGCAGGTTGGTTTGCTGGGAAATGCCTTTAATCACGTCGAGGATCTGCCCGATGTTTTCGGTGCTGGTGTTGAGCGTCTCGATCTGCTTGCAAGAATCGCTGATCTTGGTCGACAGGCTGCTCATGGACTGGATGGTCTTTTCCACCACCGCACGGCTGTCATCCGCCTGCTCCCGAGCCTTGCTGGCCTGGCTTGATGCATCCGACGCGTTACGGGCGATTTCCTGAGTCGCGGCGCCCAGCTCGTTGATCGCCGCAGCCACGCTGTTGGTGCGTGCGCTTTGCTCATCGAAACCGAGCAGCGAGGAATTGGAAGACTCTTCCACACGCTGAGACAGGTCATGCACCAGCAAAGTGGCCGACGACACTTCCTTGATGGAAGCATGTACGCGCTCGACAAACTGGTTGAAGGAGCCGCCCAGTTCGGCGAACTCATCCTTGCCCTGAATCGTCAGACGACGGGTCAGGTCACCTTCACCCTGAGCAATGTCCTGCATGGCACGGCCCATGGTGGTCAGCGGACGCATCAGCGCACTGATCAGCAGGCTGAGCAACAACGCAATAACCAGTACCGCCACCAGCATGGCGATCAACGCCGAGGTGCGGAATTCGGTCAATGGCGCGTAGGCCTTGTCTCGGTCGATGGACAGACCGATGTACCAGTCGGCACCCGGCAAGCCATTGATTGGCGTGAAGGACAGCAAGCGTTTCTGACCATTAAGGGTGACCTCACGCAGGGTCTTGTCCAGGGTCAGAGTCTGGCCCGGATAGATATCCTTGAGGTTCTTCATCACCTGGCCTTTGTCCGGGCTGACGATCACCTGACCGTCGCCGCTGACCAGAAAGGCGTGACCCAGACCGCCGAAATCAACCGAGTTGACGATAGTCACCAGGGTATCGAGGCTCAAGTCACCGCCCGCCACACCCGTCACCTTGCCATTGACCTTGATCGGGCTGGCAACCGTGACCACCAGACCACCCACCGAGGCCAGGTACGGCGCACTCAGAATGGTTTTGTCAGCCGCGACGGTCGAGGTGTACCAAGGGCGTTTGCGTGGGTCGTAGCCAGCCGGCATCTCGACATTGGGCCGCTGGGTAAACACGCCATCGGAGTCACCTATATAGGTGAACTGAAAAGTGGAGGTCAGCGAAGGCTGGGACACCAGCCCGCCCAGATCAGTTTTGGTGCCCTGGAAGGCGACGTTTTGCGCCAGGTTATCCAGCAGCAGGGTACGGCCGCTGAGCCAGCTCTGGATGCCGGTCGCAGTCAACTCACCCGACTGGGTAACGGAATCCTCAAGGCTTTGAGTCAGGGTCGTGCGTTGCAGATAATCGTTGTACAGGGTGAATAACCCGAATGCCAGCACGACAATAATCGAGGCGGCCAGCAGAATTTTATGACGGAACTTCAGAGTCATGACGACACTTCCTATTCAAACAAAGACACTTAGTTTTTTGCGCACTATTCTTATTATCGGGAACCACAGCATGCGATCCGCAAGGCTCGCAATTGTAGGGAGTGTTTCAATATCTTTTGTGACAGCCGCCACTGCGACAGACCACGTACAACCCACGTTTTACAAAGGCTTCAGACCGCCGCCGCCAACAATCTGGCGTTGGAATTCAGTCACATCGTTCACGTTTTAAGGCCGGATAACGACCATTATTGGTGTGTCGGCAGGCCTCGAAAATACATGAACAGTAAGTTGATGAACGGCGGCGGGATATTAAAACAGTTGTTTGTATTGGTTTGTTCAATGCTGAGCGAAACTTAATAATATTCAACATCGATGAACTGAAACTTTAGTCAATAGATATCGTACAACTGTGTTGAGTGCTTTGTTTTATTCACGATTGCGTGAGGCAGTGCATTCCCCAGCTCTGAGCCCGAGGTGTGCCGAAGAAACGCGATGTCTGTACGAGTTATCGACTTTCCTGCGATGTTGAATTCACTATGGTTCACGACTGCTTCGCAGCCGATCGCGAGCAAGCTCGCTCCTACAGGGACAGTGTTTGCTGCGAGACAGCGTGGCGCCGAGAAACCAGGAGATCACCCTCACCGCCCATTACAAAATATTGCAACGCTCCTCGTTCCCCGGTAAAACTCCCGCCCTTCTGCCAAGGAAGGACCTGTCATGCAACCCGTCGACATCATGCGTCTGCTGCTCCTCGCCGCTATCTGGGGCGCGAGCTTTCTGTTCATGCGCATCATTGCGCCGGTGCTTGGCACCATTCCTACCGCGTTTTTCCGGGTGTCCATCGCCGCTGTCGGCCTGCTGGTGATTCTGGCGCTGATGCGCATTGACTGGAATTTTCGCGGCAAGCTCAGAACCTGCATGCTGCTGGGGATGATCAACTCCGGGCTACCCGCCACCCTTTATTCGGTGGCCGCGCAAATCCTGCCTGCGGGTTACTCCTCGATATTCAACGCCACGACGCCGTTGATGGGCGTTTTGATCGGCGGCCTGTTCTTCAGTGAGAAGCTCACGGCGATGAAAGTGACGGGCGTGTTTCTCGGTCTGGTCGGCGTCGGCATCCTGACCCGTGCAGGGCCGGTGGCTTTCAATCTGGAATTATTGATCGGCGCCCTGTCCTGCCTGCTGGCAACCACCTGCTATGGATTTGCGGGTTACCTGACACGGCGCTGGCTGGATCAGGAAGGCGGGCTCGACAGTCGCCTTGCAGCACTGGGCAGCATGCTGGGCGCAACATTACTGTTGCTGCCGTTTTTCGGCTATCGAGTGCTGACTGACCCGCCCGCCAGCTGGGGAGGTGCCAGTGTCTGGCTGTCGCTGCTGGGTCTTGGCCTGGTGTGTACGGCGTTCGCCTACATCCTGTATTTCCGCCTGCTGACCAGCATCGGCCCACTGAGCTCCATGACCGTGACCTTCATGATCCCGCCATTTGGTGTGCTGTGGGGTGCGTTGTTTCTGGACGAACCGCTGTCGATGGCGCACGTCTATGGCGGCGTGCTGATTGCGGTGGCGTTGTGGCTGGTGTTGCGGCCTGCGGCGGTGGGCAAGGCGGCCTGAACGAAATTGCTTTTGTAGGAGCTGCAGAAGGCTGCGAATGGCGGCGTGTCAGGCATATTGCTTTCGCAGCCTTCGGCAGCTCCTACCGGATTTGCGTTATTGGTTAACCAAACAACCAATAAGCCAACAACCCCAACACAATCACCGCCAGCACCGGGCGCAGGATGCGGTAGGCCTTGGGGTTGGCGCGTTTGAATTGTTTGACCTTGCCACTGAAGGTGTCGCTGAAGCGCTTGCTCCAGGCATAGGCCTGGTTGATCCCGCCGACGCGTTCGTCATCTGTATTCTGCGGCGCGGTGGCGCGGCCCAGGAAGGCGCTGACGGCACGGTTGACGCGGGTCATGATCCGGCTGCGCAACGGGCGTTCTATGTCACAGAACAGAATCACGCGGGTCACGGCGGTTTCATTCTTGACCCAGTGCACGTAGGTTTCATCGAACATCACGTCTTCGCCATCGCGCCAGGCATAGACCTGACCGTCGACATAGATGCGGCAGTCGTCAGAATTCGGCGTCGACAAACCCAGGTGGTAACGCAACGAACCGGCAAACGGGTCGCGATGGGGGTTGAGGTGGCTGTCGCCCGGCAGCAACGCGAACATCGCGCCTTTGACGTTGGGAATCGAATTGACCAGCGCCACGGTCTTCGGGCACAGGGCCTCGGCGGACGGCAGGGCCTTGTCGTACCACTTCAGGTAAAAACGCTTCCAGCCCTTTTTGAAGAACGAGCCAAAACCGGCGTCATTGTTCTTCTCGGCAGCGCGAATATAGCCCTCGTCGAACAAGTGCATGGCTTCTTCGCGAATGGTCTGCCAATTATTCTTGAGCACATCCAGCTCGGGGAAGGCGCTGCGGTCCAGATACGGCTTGGACGGCACCTTGGAAAACAGGTACATCAGGGCGTTGTACGGGGCGAACAGCGCCGAGTGGTTGACGAACTGACGCAACAACGGCAATCGCGCCTTGCCACGCAAATGCACATACAGCGTGCTAGCCAGGAACAGCATCAGGATCGATGCCTTGGCCGCAAATGAAAACGTCATTTGACTCTCCTTGAAACAGACGGTGCAACTGCCACTCGCAATAGCCCGCCATCATAAACGCTCGCCGCCTCGACAAGAAGCCGACGAGCGCCAAAGGGCTGCTTACTGCTGCATTTCCTGATCAGTGAACAAGTCGCTGAACAACATGCTCGACAGGTAGCGTTCGCCCGAATCCGGCAGGATCACGACGATTGTCTTGCCCTGCATTTCCGGGGTTTCAGCCATGCGCACGGCTGCGGCCATGGCGGCACCACAGGAGATCCCGCACAGAATGCCTTCTTCCTGCATCAAACGCAGAGCCATGGCTTTGGCTTCATCGTCGCTGACCAGTTCCACCCGGTCGACCAGCGACAGGTCGAGGTTTTTCGGAATGAAACCGGCGCCGATGCCCTGGATCTTGTGCGGGCTGGGTTTGATCTCTTCGCCAGCGCGGGCCTGGGTGATGATCGGCGAACCCAATGGTTCCACGGCTACCGACAGAATCGGCTTGCCTGCGGTGTTTTTTATATAGCGCGAAACACCGGTGATGGTGCCGCCGGTGCCCACACCCGCGACCAGCACGTCAATGGCGCCGTCAGTATCGTTCCAGATTTCCGGGCCGGTGGTTTTTTCGTGAATCGCCGGGTTGGCCGGGTTTTCGAACTGCGCGGGCATGAAGAATGTTTCAGGATTGTTGGCCAGCAGTTCTTCAGCCTTTTCGATGGCGCCTTTCATGCCTTTGGCAGGCTCGGTCAGCACCAGTTCGGCACCCAGCGCCTTGAGCACTTTGCGCCGTTCGATGCTCATGGAGGCTGGCATGGTCAGCATCAATTTATAACCACGGGCGGCGGCCACAAAGGCCAGGCCGATACCGGTATTGCCCGAAGTTGGCTCGATAATGGTCATGCCGGGCTTGAGTTTGCCCTTGCTTTCAGCGTCCCAGATCATGTTGGCACCGATTCGGCACTTCACTGAGTAGCCCGGATTGCGGCCCTCGATCTTGGCCAGAATCGTCACGCCACGGGGCGCGATCCGATTGATCTGCACCAGTGGGGTGTTGCCGATGGAATGGGCGTTGTCAGCGTAGATACGGCTCATGGCGGTGTCCTTGTGCACGTTCATCAGAGTGTCTGAAAAATGAAAGCCTATGCCTCAAGACAGGTATGCGTCCAGTCGCAGCGAACGGATGCCCGCGCCAGGAGTCAACCACACATCAGAACCTGAGACCCACACCATGAAACGTCGCTACAGCTGGCCACTCTGGACCCTGGCCGGGATCGTTGTGTTGTTGATCGCAGTACACATCGCCCTGCCCTACGTGGTGCGCAATTACTTGAATGACAAACTCGCCGACATGGGCGACTACCGGGGCCAGGTGACTGACGTCGATCTGGCCTGGTGGCGTGGCGCTTATCGAATCAACGGGCTGAACATCGTCAAGGTCGACGGCAAAGTGCCGGTACCGTTCGTCAAGGTTCCGGTCATCGACCTGGCGGTGAGCTGGCATGCGCTGTGGTACAAGCACGCGGTGGTCGCCGAGATGACCTTCTTGCAGCCCGAGCTCAACTTCGTCGATGGCGGCGCCAACAAGCAGGCCTCACAGACCGGTCAGGGCACTGACTGGCAAGAGCAGATCAATAAGCTGCTGCCGATCACCCTCAACGAAGTGCGGATCAATGACGGCAAAATCACCTTCAACAACTTCAGCACCACACCCAAGGTCAAGCTGCAGGCCGACAAGGTCAATGCCAGCCTCTATAACCTGACCAATGTCGAGGATGTCGAGGGCAACCGCGATGCCCGCTTTGAAGGCAAGGCGTTGTTCATGGGCCACGCCACGATGGAAGCCAACGCGAAATTCGACCCGTTCAGTAATTTCGAGGATTTCGACTTGCGCCTGCGCACCACCGGCGTCGAACTCAAGCGCCTCAACGACTTTTCATCTGCTTACGGCAATTTCGACTTCAACGCCGGGCATGGTGATCTGGTGATCGAAGCCCAGGCCACCAAAGGCCAGCTCAGCGGCTACATCAAGCCGTTGCTCCGAGATGTGGACATCTTCAACTGGAAGCAGGATGTGGAAAACCAGAACAAGGGCTTTTTCCGCTCGATCTGGGAAGCCGTGGTCGGTGGCGGCGAAACCGTGCTGAAGAACCAGAGCGAAAACCAGTTCGCCACCCGTGTGGACCTCAGCGGCAGCGTGCACAAGCAAGACATCAGCGCGTTCCAGGCGTTTTTGCAGATCCTGAAGAATGCCTTCGTGCAGGCGTTCAATGCGCGGTATGACAACAGCAAGGGTTGATGCTTGAGCCAGGACGAACGAGTGGGACCGGCTTTAGCCGGGAAGGCGGCGTTCCAGATAACTTGTTATAGCGACTGTACCGGCCTCTTCCCGGCTAAAGCCGGTCCCACTAAAGATATGCACGGCAGGCCCACCTAGAATCCCTCACCGGTGCCTGACCACCGATTCACCGACTGAATACCCGGTCCGCATTCACAGTCGCCAAAGCCTCGCGCTATAGTCGGCGCATTGTTTACCGAGGATTTATAGATGAAGTTCGAAGGCACCCGCGCATACGTCGCCACTGACGACCTCAAGCTGGCGGTCAACGCGGCAATCACCCTGGAGCGGCCGTTGCTGGTCAAGGGCGAACCGGGAACTGGCAAAACCATGCTCGCCGAACAACTGGCCGAATCCTTCGGCGCCCGGCTGATCACCTGGCACATCAAATCCACCACCAAGGCTCATCAGGGCCTGTACGAATACGATGCGGTCAGCCGCCTGCGCGACTCGCAACTGGGTGTGGATAAAGTCCACGATGTGCGCAACTACCTGAAGAAAGGCAAGCTCTGGGAAGCCTTCGAGGCCGAGGAGCGAGTGATCCTGCTGATCGACGAAATCGACAAGGCCGACATCGAATTCCCCAACGACCTTTTGCAAGAACTCGACAAGATGGAGTTCTACGTTTACGAGATCGACGAGACCATCAAGGCCAAGGTCCGGCCGATCATCATCATTACCTCCAACAATGAAAAGGAGCTGCCGGACGCCTTCCTGCGCCGCTGCTTCTTCCACTACATCGCCTTCCCGGACCGCGCGACGCTGCAGAAAATTGTCGACGTGCACTACCCGGACATCAAGAAGGACCTGGTCAGTGAAGCGCTGGACGTGTTCTTCGACGTGCGAAAAGTACCGGGTTTGAAGAAGAAACCTTCGACTTCGGAGCTGGTGGACTGGCTGAAGCTGCTGATGGCCGACAACATCGGCGAAGCGGTGCTGCGCGAGCGTGATCCCACCAAGGCCATTCCGCCGCTGGCCGGAGCGCTGGTCAAGAATGAACAGGACGTGCAGCTCCTCGAACGTCTGGCGTTCATGAGCCGTCGCGGTAACCGATAAGGGCGTTTGCCATGCTGCTCAACCTGTTCAACGAAATGCGCGCCGCCAAGGTGCCGGTCTCGGTCCGCGAGCTGCTGGACCTGATCAACGCCCTGAAACAGCGGGTGACCTTCGCCGACATGGACGAGTTCTACTTTCTCGCCCGCACGATTCTGGTCAAGGACGAGCGCCATTTCGACAAGTTCGACCGGGCGTTCAGTGCCTATTTCAATGGCCTGGAAAAACTCGATGACCACCTCAAGGCGCTGATCCCGGAAGACTGGCTGCGCAAGGAGTTCGAGCGCTCCCTGACAGATGAAGAACGGGCGCAGATTCAATCGCTGGGTGGCCTGGACAAGCTCATCGAGGAATTCAAGAAACGTCTGGAGGAGCAAAAGGAACGTCACGCCGGCGGCAATAAATGGATCGGCACCGGCGGCACCAGCCCGTTTGGCTCGGGTGGCTACAATCCGGAAGGCATTCGGGTTGGTGATGCGGGCGAGCGCAAGGGTAAAGCCGTCAAGGTCTGGGATCAGCGCGAGTACAAGAACCTCGACGATCAAGTGGAAATCGGCACCCGCAACATCAAGATCGCCCTGCGCCGCCTGCGCAAGTTCGCTCGCCAGGGTGCAGCTGAAGAACTGGACATCGACGGCACCATCGACCATACCGCCCGGGACGCAGGCCTGTTGAACATCCAGATGCGCCCGGAACGGCGCAACACCATCAAGTTGCTGCTGCTGTTCGACATCGGCGGCTCGATGGACGCCCACGTCAAAGTCTGCGAAGAGCTGTTTTCAGCCTGCAAGACCGAGTTCAAGCACCTGGAGTATTTCTACTTCCATAACTTCATCTATGAATCGGTGTGGAAGAACAACCTGCGGCGCGGCTCGGAGCGCATCTCTACCCAGGACCTGCTGCACAAATACGGCGCGGACTACAAAGTGATCTTCATCGGCGACGCCTCAATGGCGCCTTACGAAATCACCCAGGCCGGCGGCAGTGTCGAGCACTGGAACGAAGAGCCGGGCTACCTGTGGATGCAGCGCTTCACGGCCAAGTTCAAGAAACTCATCTGGATCAACCCCTACCCCAAAGACGCCTGGGCCTACACCACCTCAACCAATATCGTGCGGGATCTGATTGAAGATCAGATGTATCCATTGACGTTGAGAGGGTTGGAGGAAGGGATGCGTTACCTCGCAAAGTAGCAAGAATGCGCCAGACCTGTAGGAGTGAGCTTGCTCGCGATGGCGTCATGTCTGTCGATGAATGATCGTCTGAAATGACGCCATCGCGAGCAAGCTCACTCCTACAGAAAACCGTGTCATTTCAGTCGAAGGATCAGCGCCAATCCCGCTCCAGCTTCGGCTTGCGCCGCCCACCGGTGACCACCCAGCCAATCATCAGGAAGAAGCTTTCGACCAGTAGGGCCAGCAGCAGTGCGCAGGCGATGCCCCAGGCAATGACTTCCGGCGCCAGCAGCACCTGCCAGGTGTAGCCGTTCCAGGTTTCCTTACGGATATCGCTGTCGGCGGCGATTGCAACGTGCAACGCCCGGTTATACCAGGGCCCTTGCATGGCCAGCCATTCACGTTGCAGGACTTGAGCGCGGGTCAGCAGCGTGTTGATGCTGTCGGCGTCGCTGCGGAAAACCGGGTCTTCGCTCTCGCGGTAATGCTGGATCAGCGCCTGCACATCGCCCTTGAAGAATTGCTGGGCCGTGGCGTTATAGCCTTTGATGCTTTGCTGCGCCTCGATCAGATGCGCTTCGACGCGCTTGCCGTAGTCGCTGACAAAACCCGGTATCTGAATCCCGAACAACAAGCCCGCCGTGAACAAGACCAATCGCAGATAACTTCGCAGCATTTAGATCCCTCTCGAACACATCACAGCTATTGGATTTGAAATGCATGCTCTGTAGGAGCTGCCGAAGGCTGCGAAAGCAATATGTCTGGCACACCGCGGTTCGCAGCCTGCGGCGCTCCTACAGGCCTTGGCCCCTAGGCCCCACCCTTGGCCACACACTCACCCTTGCGCCACAAACCCCATTGCCCCGGTTCGTAGGCATTCCAGATTTCGTCTTCGGTCAATGCCTCGGTGGCAATCACCGTCACCACATCGTTTGGCGTGGTTTCGGCCTGAAAATCCACGATCACGTCGACATCTTTCAAGCGCGCCGGGCCAAAGGGAGCGCGGCGAGTGATCTGTACCAGTTTGGTACTGCAGAAACAGAACAGCCAGTCGCCATCGCTAAGCAGGCAGTTGAATACGCCCTTGCCGCGATACTTGCTGCAGGCTTCAACCAGCGAAGGCAGCAGCTCTTCGACTTCAACCGGCTCGGGAAATGCCTCGCGGATCTGGTTGAGCAGATCACAGAACGCCGCTTCGCTGTCGGTATCGCCCACCGGACGATAGAAGGTCGCCAGCGGATCGAAGTCAGCCAGTTGACCGTTATGGGCAAAGCACCAGTTTCGGCCCCACAGCTCACGAACGAAAGGATGGGTATTGGACAGGCAGACGCGGCCGACATTGGCCTGGCGGATGTGGCCGATCACCACTTCGCTTTTTATAGGGTAGCGCTGCACCAGTTGCGCGACTTCCGACTCGCTGCTGGCGGCCGGGTCTTGAAACAACCGCAGGCCACGCCCTTCGTAGAAGGCAATGCCCCAGCCGTCGCGATGCGGACCGGTTCGGCCACCGCGCTGCATCAGCCCGGTAAAGCTGAAAACGATGTCAGTCGGGACATTGGCGCTCATGCCCAGTAATTCACACATGCTCGGGTTCTCGCTTGCAATCGTTCAGCTGGGCGGCAAAAGGTCTAGAGGCGCGGCTCAACCCTTGAACGGCTACTCGCAGCCGCAACAGCGGGCTTGGCGGCATAACCGTCACGCGACGGATAAGCGTCGTCGTCGCTGTCGGCGTCGACCGGGGCAGGCTCGGCGGTGGCCTTTGGATGACGGGCCTTCCAGCTTTTTTCGATAGGCCAGCGGACCAGCACGAACAGCAGATAAACGCCCAGGGCGATCATGCCGTACATGGCCAGGTCCGACACCGCGCGCCACACATTGCTGCCGACCTTGAACAGCAGGTCAAGGGCCGTCACGGCAATCGCCGGTGCGTAAGTGTCTTTGACCGGATCGATCACGGTCGGCGTAAACAACAGCACGCCGACGATGACCAGCAGGGGTTCGCGCAGGTATCGCCACATCCAGCGGGTCATCAGGAACCACACCAACAGACAGCCCAACGCAGCAAATGCGTAAAGGCCCCAGGCGATAAGAAAGTCTTTCTCGGTCATGACGTCCGTGGTAAGGCAGGTAAAGAGGCGCTTATGATAACGGCTTTTCGCCAACCCGGCTTGTCCGGCTTGAGTAATAGTCCGGCAGGCGCCATTTCTGCCCCGTGCTGTCACTCAGCGCCACCCTTGAGAGCCCAGCATGACCTTAACGAATTCAAGCTCCACCGCCCCGATTGCCCGCAAGGCCGACGGCACCGATCCTTATGCCTGGCTGCAGAACCGCGACAGCGACGAAGTGCTCGACTACCTCAAGGCGGAAAACGCCTGGCAGCAAGGGCAACTGGCCGATCAGGAAACGCTGCGCGAGACGCTGTTTCAGGAAATCAAAGGCCGCATCCTGGAAACCGACCTGTCGCTGCCCTCCCCTTGGGGCCCTTATCTGTATTACACCCGCACCACCGAAGGTGACGAGTACGCGCGGCACTATCGCTGCCCGCGCCCTGCCGATGACTCCCTGACCATCGACGAAAGCCACGAAGAAGTGTTGCTCGACCCCAACGTATTGGCGGCTGGAGGCTTCTTTTCTCTGGGTGCGTTCAGCATCAGCCCGGATCACCAGCGTCTGGCCTACAGCCTGGATACCACCGGCGAAGAGGTCTATCAGCTGTTCGTCAAAGATCTGAGCAGCGGCGAAGTCAGCAGCCTGCCATTCGAAGATTGCGACGGCAGCATGACCTGGGCCAATGACAGCCAGACCCTGTTTTTCGGCGAGCTGGACGACACCCATCGGCCACACAAGCTGTACCGCCACCGTTTGGGCGAGGCCTCGGCAGACCTGGTATTCAACGAGCCGGATGGCCGTTTCTTCCTGCACTGCTATCGCAGCAGTTCGGAAAAGCAGCTGATCCTCGGTCTGGACAGCAAAACCACCAGCGAAGCCTGGGTGCTGGACGCCGACCATCCAGAACACGCCTTTGTGTGCATGGCGCCGCGAGTTGCGGGCCATGAATACTCCATCGACCACGGCAAAGTGGACGGCGTGTGGAGCTGGCTGATCCGCAGCAATCAGGACGGGATCAACTTTGCGCTGTATCAAGCACCGCAAACCGCCACGGGTGTTCCGGCCCGCAGCGACTGGCAAGTGCTGATCCCCCACAGCGACACGGTGATGCTCGAAGGCTTGAGCCTGAACGCCAGCGCGTTGACCCTGAGTTTGCGTGAAGGTGGCTTGCCGATCATCGAGGTTCGCCCGCAAGGCTTGCCCGCCTACCGCGTGCAACTGCCGGACGCGGCCTACAGCCTCTACGTGCAGGACACTCTGGAGTTCAACAGCGAGCGGATTCGTCTGCGCTACCAGTCATTGAACCGCCCGGCGCAGGTTCGCCAGTTGATCCTGGCCAGCGGCGAGCAAACGGTGCTCAAGGAAACCCCGGTACTCGGCCCGTTCGACGCCGACGCCTATGTCAGCCAGCGTTTGTGGGCGACCGCAAAAGACGGCACCCAGGTGCCGATCAGCCTGGTGGTCAAACGCGAACTGGCGGATCAGCCGACCCCGCTGTATCTGTATGGCTACGGGGCCTACGGCGAAAGCCTTGATCCGTGGTTCTCCCATGCACGCCTGAGCCTGCTGGATCGCGGCGTGGCCTTCGCCATCGCCCATGTGCGCGGCGGCGGTGAGCTGGGTGAAGCCTGGTATCGCGACGGCAAACAGGAAAACAAGCAGAACACCTTTGATGACTTCATCAGTTGCGCTGAACACCTGATTACCGAGAACCGCACCAGCGCCGAGCAACTGGTGATCAGCGGCGGCAGTGCCGGTGGTCTGCTGATCGGCGCGGTGCTCAATCAGCGCCCGGAGCTGTTCAAGGCGGCGATTGCCGAAGTGCCGTTTGTCGATGTGCTCAACACCATGCTCGATCCCGATCTGCCGCTGACCGTCACCGAGTACGACGAATGGGGTAACCCTCAAGAGCCAGAGGTGTACGAGCGGATCAAAGCCTACGCGCCTTACGAAAACATCAGTGCCCAGGCTTATCCGGCGATGCTGGTGATCGCAGGCTATAACGACAGCCGCGTGCAGTATTGGGAAGCGGCAAAGTGGGTGGCCAAATTGCGCGCTCACAAGACCGACGAGCATCTGCTGTTGCTCAAGACCGAACTGGGCGCGGGCCATGGCGGCATGAGCGGTCGCTACCAGGGGCTGCGTGACGTAGCACTCGAATATGGGTTTATCTTCAAGGTATTGCAGCTGGCGCCATGAACTCGAAGTGAAATGCGTGTCTTAGTAGCACCGAGGGCCAGCCGCTTGAGAGTGTCTGGCCTGCTCCAACAACACTATTCAATTGGCCAAAACAAGACCGAACCATGTCAGAACCAGCGTCTTATCTGAACAACGAAATCCGCGACATGCTCATGGACTGTGGATTGTTCGACCCACTGCTGCCCGCCGACTTTCAGATCGCAGCAGGCTATTTCAATATGGCCTCCATCGCTCAGGGCGAGGCGATCTTCAGCGAGGGTGATCCGGGGTCGTTCATGAGCATCATCCACCTGGGCAACGTATCGGTGCAGAAGCTCAATCCCGAAGGCCAGACGGTGGAAATCGCTCTGTTGCGCCGTGGTCGTGCCTTCGGAGAAATGGCCGTGCTCGACGGTGAGCGACGCTCAGCCAGCTGCATCGCCGCCACCGATTGTCAGCTGTTGAATCTGGGGCGTGACGCGCTGGACAAAATGCTCGACGAAGCGCCAAAGGTTGCGGCGAAGATCATCCGCGCCCTGGCCACATCCCTTTCCAAGCGCTTGCGGATGGTTGACGGACAGTTGCTGGCTCAACAAGTCTGATCTTTAGCTTTATTTCGGGTCTGGCGCCTGCGGGGTTGGAGCAGGAGCAGGAGCAGGAGAAGATTCAAGCCCCGGCAACGTCTGATCCTTCGGCGGTTTAGGCATGTCGATCTTCGGCAGTAACGGGCCATTGCCTTCAGTGCTGCCCGCTCTGGGAATGCTCGGTGGGGCGACCTGGGGGTAAGGAGTCGGCGTCGCGGTGCCGGGTGAGCCAGGCTCGGTGACAGGTGTTGCGGGTTGCAGATTATCGGCAGATACGACACTTACCAAGAGCATCGTCACGGCAATCGCCGCTAGAATAGCGCGCTTCATCAATGGCCTCCGGTGCCAATCGATCATTGTGCGGCTCAGGCTACTCCAAGCATGAGCCATACAGTCAAAAATCTGCCTTTTTCCTGAGAAGTCCATGAAACGTTTCGTACTGCTCGACACCACTGCCATACCCGACAACGGCGGTGCCTTGTGCCTGTTCGAATATGGCGAAGATTTCGTGATCAAGATCCAGGGTGGCGACGGCGGCCAGCTGATGAACACCCGCATGCACGGTTCCGAAGACGCATTGGCGGAAATCCCCTGCAAGAAAGTCGCGCACCGCGTGCAGCCGCGGGTATTGATCGGCGGGCTGGGCATGGGCTTCACCCTCGCCTCCGCGCTCAAGCATCTGGGCAAGAATGGCGAAGTGGTCGTCGCTGAACTGGTGCCCGGCGTTGTGGAGTGGAATCGTGGCCCGCTGGGTGAGAAATCTGGCAACCCGATGCTGGACCCGCGCGCCAAGGTGATCGTGCAGGACGTGGCCCAAGTGCTGAAAAGCGAGCCTCAGGGTTTCGACGCGATCATGCTCGACGTCGACAACGGTCCCGAAGGCCTGACGCAAAAATCCAACAGCTGGCTGTATTCGTCTGGCGGTCTGGCTGCCTGCGCCCAGGCCTTGCGCCCCAAAGGCATTCTGGCGGTGTGGTCGGCCAGCGCCGATCAGAAGTTTTCCGACAAGCTGCGCAAGGCCGGTTTCAAGGCTGAAGAGGTGCAAGTCTTCGCCCACGGAAACAAAGGCACGCGGCACACCATCTGGATCGCGGAAAAACTCAAGGGCTGAGAAGCCCGTGACGCGCTAGAATCGAGTCAATAACCGAACATGAAACAGGTGACCCCATGAGCACGGCCAACCCACCCTCCCATACCGCCAAGCTGGATCGCATCCTGGCCGACGCCCAGCGCGACCGCGAAATGGGTTATCGCGACAAGGCACTGCGCATGTACCCGCACGTCTGCGGCCGCTGCGCCCGTGAATTCGCCGGCAAACGCCTGAGCGAACTGACCGTGCACCACCGCGACCACAACCACGACAACAATCCCCAGGACGGCTCCAACTGGGAATTGCTCTGCCTGTACTGCCACGACAACGAACACTCGCGCTACACCGACCAGCAATACTTCTCGGAAAGCTCCACCAGCAGCCCGAAAGCGGCCAAGGCGACGCATAACCCGTTTGCGGCGTTGGCGGGCCTCATGAAGAAAGACTAGAAGCAGTTACAAGCTGCAAGCCTCAAGCTGCAAGAAACAGCAAAGCACATGGTCTACTTGCAGCTTGTGGCTTGTAGCTTACCGCTGGCGGCCCCGCCACCGTATAATCGCCCGCTTTTCCCTGCGAGCACTTCTCCGTGGCCAACAAACGTTACGCCTGCATCGGCCTGTTCAATCCCAAGTCTCCGGAAAACGTCGGTTCCGTGATGCGTGCGGCCGGGTGTTATGGCGTGGCGTCGGTGTTCTACACCGGCAAACGCTACGAGCGCGCCCGGGACTTCGTCACCGATACCAAGAAGATCCATCAGGACATCCCCCTGATCGGCATCGAAGACTTGAAAAGCATCATCCCTCTGGGTTGCATCCCGGTAGCCGTTGAGCTGGTCGAAGGCGCCCGCTCGCTGCCTGAATACACCCACCCGGATCGGGCCATTTATATTTTCGGCCCGGAAGATGGCTCGCTGGACAAGGAAATCCGCGACTGGTGCGAAGACGTGGTGTACATCCCCACCACCGGTTGCATGAACCTGGCCGCCACCGTCAACGTCGTGCTCTACGACCGCATGGCCAAAGGCAACAACACCCGCTCAGGGCCGCAATTCGGTCGGGAACAGCCTGATTCCTGAACACCCGCCAGCAAATGCATTGAACAGTTTGCGACGGCGGCAGTCAGTCTTACTGAACCGAATTCATCTCATCATGGAGAACGATCATGAGCGACACCCCAATCGTTGAACGTATCGACACCCCTTTCCACAGCGAGCCGCAGCAGAACGTTCAGGGCTGGGAGCGCGTCGGCTCGCTGGCGGGCGGCGTCCTGATGATGGGCAAGGGCCTGCGTCGAGGCGGTTTCTTCGGCTTGATTCAGTTGGCCATTGGCGGCGCAGTGCTGGCTCGCGGCATCACCGGCCATTGCTCGGCCAAGAGCCTGGTGGAAAAAAGCCGCAGCGACCTGGACATCGCCAAATCGCGAATCAAACGCGCCGGTGACGAGCTGAGCCTGCTGAAAACCAAAGCGGAAGTCGCCACAGAAGAAGTGCTGACCGAAGGCCTGGAAGCGTTGACCAAGCCGAAAACCGGCTTGTAAACCCGACGTGGCACGATGTGGGACCGGCTTTAGCCGGGAAGGCGGCGCTCCGGACACAGCAAATGCTTCGGATGTACCGGCCCCTTCCCGGCTAAAGCCGGTCCCACTGGTGGTCCGCTGGTAACTGTTTAACCCGCCCGAAAAATCAGGTAATCCTCCCAGTCATCCTCGGCCACGGCGTTTTCGCTGACCATGCGCCCGGACTGGGAAATGCGCTCCTGATGCACCGCATCACGATCCCCACACACCAGATGATGCCAAAGCGGCAGGTCCTTGCCTTCGCTGACCAGACGATAGCCACAGGTCGGCGGCAACCATTTGAACTCGTCAGCCTGGCCCGGCGTGAGCTGGATGCAATCAGGCACTGACGCGCGGCGATTGCTGTAATCGGTGCACTGGCAGGTTTTCAGGTCCAGCAGTTTGCAGGCGATGCGCGTGTAATAAACGCTGTTGTCGTCCTCGTCCTCAAGCTTTTGCAGGCAGCACAAGCCACAGCCATCACACAGGGACTCCCACTCAGCACTATCGAGTTGGTTGAGGGTCTTGCGCATCCAGAAAGGTTCGACTTTAGCGGCCATGGGTTCGGGCAATCAGCATCAGGTGGGAAAAGGCCGCCAGTCTAGTGCCACAAGGGCTGTGGGCCAAGCGCTGGCGACTGTCGGTACGCAAGACTTGTCATCGGACCAGCGGCGCAGTAGCTTTAGTCCGCTGCTTTGAACGACATCAGCCATACGACATTCGCGATGCCTGCCGTCCACGGCCCACCGCTTGAGCGTTCTCTCCTCCTCGCCTTTCAGGATTCCCATGAGCACTAACCCACGCGTCGCCGATTACCCTATCGACCCACAGTTCACCGAGCGCTGGTCGCCTCGTGCTTTCAGTGGCGAAAGCATTCCCGAAGAAACCCTGCTGAGCTTCTTCGAAGCCGCGCGCTGGGCACCGTCGGCTTATAACTCGCAGCCTTGGCGCTTTCTGTATGCGCGTCGCGACACGCCAAACTGGGAGCGCTACCTGAGCCTGCTCGTCGAGTTCAACCGCAACTGGGCGCAACATGCCTCGGCGCTGGTGATTGTGATTTCCAAGACCACCTTCACGGCACCTGGCGCCAGTGAAGAAAGCCCGGCGCTGTGGCACACCTTCGACACCGGCTCGGCCTGGGGCTACTTGGCGCTGCAAGCAAGCCTGAGCGGCTGGCACACCCACGGCATGGCCGGTTTTGATCAGGATCTGGCCCGCAAGGAGCTGAACATTCCGGAAGGCTACGCGGTGCATGCCGCCGTGGCGATCGGCAAGATAGGCGACAAATCGATCCTGCCGGAATTCCTGCAAGGCCGCGAAGCCCCAAGCCCACGCCAGACAGTGGCGCAGATCGCGGCGGAAGGTGATTTCAGTCTCTGACCGATAGAGGCTGCATGTGGGACCGGCTTTAGCCGGGAAGACAACATTTCTGACGACACAACTGTATCGAAGGCAATGCCCTCTTCCCGGCTAAAGCCGGTCCCACAAGTTTCACGCCGAGCGTGAAAGCTCAATACCCCCGCGAAAAATCCACTTCCCCGCGCAGTGTCTCACCCGCCTCGAACGCTTTGAGGTTCTCCAGAAACAGCCCCACCATCGCCACCGGCGAGGTCGGTGCCGAGCTGTGCCCGGTCAACAACAGGCCCCAGGCGGTCCAGAATGGATGGCGTTGTGGCAGCGGCTCCTGACGGCAGACGTCGATCACCGCCCCGGCCAGATGGCCTTCCTTGAGCGCTTCCACCAGGTCGGCATCAACCACCGCGACACCGCGACCCACGTTGATGAACAAACCGGTGGGCTTGAATCTGGCGAACATCTTCGCGTCGTACAGATCATGAGTTTGCGGCGTGTTAGGCAGCAGATTGATGACGTAATCCACCTCCCCCACCAGCCGCTCCAGATCGTCCATGCCGCCGACTTCGACAAACGGCGCCTGACTGCGGGCGCTGGAGGCAATGCCGTAGACCTGCACGCCAAACGGCGCGAGAAACTGGGCAACGCTGAGGCCGATGTCACCTGCACCAACGATCAAGGCCTTGCGGCCCGCCAGACTCTGCCCCGGACGGTTATCCCACTTGCGCTCGACCTGACTGACCAGACGCGCCAGCACTTCGCGCTCATGGCCCAGCATGTAAGTCAGAACGAACTCGGCCATGACCTGGCCGAAGATGCCCACCGCACGGGTCAGGCGATAATCCTGATGCAGTCCATCAGCCAGCAGCGGCGTGATGCCCGCCCAGGTGGCTTGCATCCAGTTGGGTTTGTGGCCCTGACGCAGCAAGTTGGCCAGCAGGTCAGGCTGACCCAGCCAGATCGGGCAGTCGGCAGCCAGTCGGGACAGCTCGGCAGAGTCGCCGGTGCTCAGAATTTCGAGCTCCGGGGCCGCCTGACGCAGCAGTTGGGTGTAAGTCGGGTAATCGTTTTCGGCAATCAGAACGCGCATGGTTTAAACCTTAAAAACTGAACATGCGGCCGATGCCTGGTGGGGCGCGGTGAGGCCCGCGTCTCATGCACCAGTCACGGCCTGGTAACCCGGTGACAGGTCAACTGCTTTACATTGGGTCGTTGCGGCGCAGCAACTCTTCAGGAAGGTGCTCGATGTACTCGTCTTCCGCCGGCGGCATCTGCAGGTGATAGCCCTGCTTGTCGAGGTTTTCCAAGACCAGATTGATGTCTTCGCGGGCCAGCGCACGCTCGGGGCTCAACACCAGATCGAACGCATGGCGTGCCTTGCCGAAAGCGGTCATCAATTCAGGCGGGACGCGCTTGAGTTCGTCACTCTTGAGCACGTAGAGGTACATGCCGCTGCGCTTGCTGCTGTGGTAAATCGAACAAATACGTTTCAAGGCTGTTCTCCGGCATTGGCCAGGCTGTCGAGCAGGGCCTGACCCATCAACTCGCGGCGCCAGCCACGCAGCGAATCGGGCAAATGATAGGGACCATCAGGGAAACCGGTTTTGAGCACCGCTTCGAGGGTCTTTTTACGCAACATCAATTCCGGCGCCATATCCAGCTGTTCGGCATAGCGCTGGCCAGTGGCACGCAGGGTTTTGATCACAGCCGCAGCCTCGATGGGCAGCGGTTCCGGCAGAGCGGGCGGCCATTGCTCCGGCGGCACGCTGCCAGAGGTTTTGATCAGGTCGAGGATAAACTCGCCATCCTGACGAACCGTTTTAGGGTGCATGTCGTCGATCTTGGCCAGCGCCGCGAGCGTGTCCGGCTGGGTTCTGGCCAACGGCCAAAGCGAGTGTTCACGCACGATCCGGTTACGAGGCACATTACGAGCGCGGGCTTCGCGCTCACGCCAGGCGCAGAGCTCACGCAGGACTGCCAACTGGGCACGGGACAGTTTCCAGGCCAGTTTGGCATCGCGGTACAACTCGTAAGGGTCGACTTCGCGACGCAGGTTGGCGACCAGTTCGGCACCATCCTCCAGCAGCCAGGTGTATTTTTCGTCCGAGAGGCGCGGGCGCAAGATGGCGTACAGCTCGGCCAGATGCACGGCGTCTTCGGCGGCGTAGCTGATCTGGGTTTCCGACAACGGACGCTGCAGCCAGTCGGAGCGGGTTTCGCCCTTGGGCAGGTCGATGTTCAGGACGTCTTGCACCAGACGCGAGTAACCCATCGAGAAGCCGATGTTCAGGTACGCGGCGGCCAACTGGGTATCGAACAGCGGCACCGGCAGGCTGCCGGTCAGGCGCAACAGGACTTCCAGATCTTCGCTACAGGCGTGAACCACCTTGATAACGTCAGGATTTTCCAGCAACGCCGACAACGGCCGCCAGTCATTGATCAATAGCGGGTCGATCAGCCAGGCCTTGGAACCGTCGCCAATCTGCAGCAACGCCGCGATCGGGTAAAAAGTGTCGACCCGCATGAACTCGGTGTCGAGGGCGACAAAGGGCAGTGACTGCCACTGAGCGCAATGCAGGGCGAGGCTGTCGTCGTCGCGAATCCAGTGAATATCGATGGCCACACGGCTCTCCCTTGAAGAATGGCGCGCAGTATATATCGGCATCGGCCTGTACCGCGCATCCGTCCTACAAGTCTTGAACATCTTCATCTAGCGCGTACAGCTATATCCGGCCAAAAATGACCGTTGATCGGATCCACCCGGTCAAAACACCAACTGACCCTGTTCGGCGATTTGCAGGGTTACCCGCTCCAGACGCAGCAGAAACTCCTTGCGAGCCTTGCCGCCGCCGTAGCCGGTCAATGAACCATCAGCGCCGATGACCCGATGGCAAGGCAGAACGATGGACATACGATTGCTCCCATTGGCAAGTCCTACAGCGCGACTGCCGCCTGGCTTACCCAATAACAGGGCGATTTCGCCATAGGTGCAGGTCGTGCCATACGGCACCTGACGTAACGCATCCCACACTTGATTCTGAAAAATACTGCCGGGTGTGTGGAGCGGGACTTCAAAGCGGGTCAGGCTGCCGTCGAAGTAACGCTTGAGTTCGTCCTCGATCTGATTCAGCTGCGCACTTTCGCCCGCGCCGATCAGGTAGCCGTAGCGGCTACGCAGCTCTTCTATTTCGCGCATCAGGATCGGCCGATCAAGGAATTCCAGCATCACCAGCCCGCGCCGTTCCGCCATGGCCAGCATCGGCCCTAGAGGTGTGTGCAGCGTTTTGAAATACAGGGGCTCGCCAGTGGAAGGTTTTGCGGGCCGGGTACTGAGCAGGGTTTTCAAGGCGGCGCTGAAAGCGATGATCTGCTCGGCGCCGGTGTCGGTGAATCCTTCCAATGCGTGTCTCCTGTGTTTCGGGCAGATCTGTTGGAGCGAGGCTTGCCCGCGAATCAGGCACCTCGGAATGTCAGGCACACCGAGTTGTACTCTTCGCGGGCAAGCCTCGCTCCAACAGATCCCGTACGCAAGTTAACTCCATAAAAAAAGCCGCGACATGCAGGCATGTCGCGGCTTTTTAGCTAACCCGTCGGTCCGCGATCAAACCGCGCTGCGACGATACGCGCGGTAGTTCGGCTGCCAGAAGTTACGCTGAATCGCTTCGACCAGAAACTCCTCAGTGGTTTCCAGCGCCACGCCATCAGCCTGAGCCTGTTTGGCAACGGCCAGAGCAATCTTCTTGCTGACGTCCTGAATCTCCTTCAACGGCGGCAGCACAGCGTCGCCCTTGCCAGTGACCATTGGCGAGCATTCAGCCAGCGCGTTGGACGCTGCCATCAGCATTTTGTCGGAGATGCGCGTGGCTTTTGCCGCGATCACACCCAGACCAATGCCAGGGAAGATGTAGGAGTTGTTGCACTGAGCGATGTGGAAAGTGCGATCGCCTACAGTCACCGGAGCAAATGGACTACCGGTAGCGACCAACGCATCGCCATTGGTCCAGGTCAGGACTTCCTGCGGCGTGACTTCAACTTTCGAAGTCGGGTTGGACAGCGGCATCACCAGCGGCTTGGCGCAATGCTTGTGCATTTCGCGGATGACCTGCTCGGTGAAAAGCCCACGCTGCCCGGACACACCGATCAATACCGTCGGTTTGCCATTGCTGACCACGTCCAGCAGCTCAGGATAACCCGCGCCACTCGACCAGCCCGCCACGTCACCGGCTTTCTGAGCCAGGTTCTTCTGGAAGTCCAGCAGGTTGTCCATGCTGTCGGTCAGCAGGCCGAAGCGGTCGACCATCATCACCCGCTTGCGGGCTTCGGCTTCGCTCAAGCCTTCGATCACCATGGCGGCGATGATGTGCTCGGCGATCCCGCAACCGGCGGAACCGGCGCCGAGGAACACCACCCGCTGCTGACCGAGGGTTTCGTTCTTGGCTTTACAGGCCGCGAGCAAGGTGCCGACGGCAACCGACGCAGTGCCCTGAATGTCATCGTTGAAGCAGCACAGCTCGTCGCGATACTTGTCCAGCAACGGCATGGCGTTGGTCTGGGCGAAGTCTTCGAACTGCAACAGCACGTCCGGCCAGCGACGCTGCACCGCTTCGATGAACAGCGCGACGAAATCTTCGTATTCCTTGCCCGTCACACGCTTGTTGCGCCAGCCCATGTACATCGGGTCGTCGAGCAGTTCCTGATTGTTGGTGCCGACGTCCAGCACGATAGGCAGCGTGTAAGCCGGGCTGATCCCGCCACAGGCGGTGTACAGCGACAACTTGCCGATTGGAATGCCCATGCCGCCGATGCCTTGGTCGCCCAGACCGAGAATGCGCTCGCTGTCGGTGACAACGATGATCTTGATGCGGTCCTTGGTGGCGCTGCGCAGGATGTCATCGATGCGGTCGCGTTCCGGGTAGGAAATGAACAGACCACGGTGCGTGCGGTAGATCTTGGAGAATTCCTGACACGCCTGGCCCACGGTCGGCGTGTAGATGATCGGCAGCATTTCATCCAGGTGGGAATCCAGCAGGCGGAAGAACAACGTTTCGTTGTTGTCCTGGATCGAACGCAGGTACACATGCTTGTCCAGATCGCTGGCGCACTGGGTGTACTGGCTGTAAACCCGCGCGACTTGTTCTTCGATCGTCTCTACGTTCTGCGGCAGCAGCCCGATCAGATTGAACTCAACCCGCTCTTGCGGGGTAAAAGCACTGCCTTTATTCAACAGGGGCATTTCCAGCAGCGAAGGGCCGGCATAGGAAATATATAAAGGTCGCGAAGTCTTGGTCATTTTCAGTTATCGCCTTTTCTCGTCTACTCGTATTCAGTCCGTACAACCAGGGCCGGCAACCCGGAATCTCCTCATGGAGCGCATCAGGGCCAGCCCCGAAAAAATCGGGGTCGTGAAATCAAGGTGCATATCTTACTCGCGCAAAATCGTGTTGCGACAATTTGACGCTACTACATGGCGAAAGGATGGCAAAAAAGGGAGTCGCGGCGCCGACGGCTGCTGGGTAGACTCTGATTTGTCGCAGGATATGTAGCGAATGCGAAACATGTAGGAGCCAACGTGTTGGCGAGCCGTGGTAATGGTGCGATCAGATACATCGCCTCGCCAACAAGTTGGCTCCTACAGAACCTCATTACCAACCCGAGGTAACTCATGCTCAACAACCGACGCTTCGCGGCCTTCCTGTTCGACATGGACGGCACGCTGCTCAACTCCATCGTCGCCGCCGAACGGGTCTGGAGTGATTGGGCGCAGAAGCATGGGCTGGATGTCATGAGTTTCCTGCCGACCATCCACGGCGTGCGCTGCATCGACACCATTCGCAACCTGAACCTGCCGGGCGTCGATCCGGAGTTGGAAGCCGCAGCCATTTCCCAGGCCGAAATCGACGATGTGGAAGGCGTGATCGAAGTCGCAGACGCTGCCCGCCTCCTCGCGTCACTACCACCAGAACGCTGGGCCATTGTCACCTCAGCCCCACGCGCTCTTGCTGAAGCCCGGCTGAAAGCTGCTGGCCTGAAATTGCCAATCAACATCGTCACTGCAGAAGACGTCAGCCAGGGCAAACCTGCCCCCGACTGCTTTCTGCTAGCGGCCAAACGCCTGGGAGTCGATCCCAAAGACTGCCTGGTCTTCGAAGACGCCCCAGCCGGAATCGCCGCCGCAGAAGCAGCGGGTGCGAGTGTGGTGGTGATCACTGCCACTCATGAACATGAGATGGACACGCCGCATGGGACGCTGCCGAGTTATGAAGGGGTGACTGTTGTGGTGGATGCTGGGGGGCTAAGTCTTGTTCGAAACCGAACTGCCGGCGCCGCTAACCGACACTCAACTGAGCAGCCTGACTAATAACAGTGTCGCCGTGGACACTGCACCCATCATCCCCATGGCGATGGCAACGGGGTACCAGAAGGTCTCGCGACTCAGCTTGCCCGCCTCAGCTCTGAGCTTATCCCTCTCTGCACTGAGCTTATGCGTCTCACTGCCAAGCTTGTCAGCCTCAAGAGCGAGCTTGAGGGATTCAAGTACCATCTTGTTGATCTCAGCTCGGGTTTTTTCGATCTCGACATCACTCATAGCGTATTCCTGCATGGACTTTTCCTGAAATGAGCATCGAATTATTCGCTGCTCTGAACGTGCCCGGCGAAGTGGCTACGGGGATCAACGTTCATTTTCCGCCAATTCCATTTGGCCGCTGCGGTAGATATTTACGGCTTACAATTTTGACTGTCAACCGCTCAAAACAAGCCAGGCACAGGCCCCATGACCTGTAAAACCCCCAGCCTTAGGCCACCAAAAGCCATATTCAAGCGGCGCGGACAATCACTCAAGTTGTGACCGTTTGCTCACAACTCCATCAACCAAGTCAATATTGACTCGATCGGTACCCCAGAGCACCATCCCGTGGTTTGGAAGCCCGTGGTTCCTCCTTGCGAGAGTCAGCCCGACCCGCTATTGCCATCGCTGGATAGCTTCCCTGTACCCCGAGGAGGGGAAATGCGACCTGAAAATGACTACGTGACGTTGGGTGCCGAACAGCTGGAAGAGGCTTCCCTGGCTGAACTGATAGCCAGTCACAACCAGCCCCTATGGCTCACCGCGGTCGACTTCAGCGGGCAGAATCTTTCACGGCTTGACCTGCGCGGCATCCGCTTCGAGCGGTGCCTGTTTGCAGGAACCGATCTGACCGCCGCCGACCTTTCCGACACAGACTGGCGAAATTGCAGAGCAGCCCAAGCCGTGTTCCGATCGGCAACTCTGGAAGACGCTCGATTCTCCAATTCGGACCTCAACAACAGCCTCTGGCAGCGCAGCAAATTGGCCCATGCGACGTTCGAAGGTTGCAAGCTGACGGGCGCCAACTTTGCCGACACTGCAACACTCGGCCTGAGCTTTAAAGACTGCGTGCTGCGCAGCGCGTGTCTGTCCGGTATTTCTTTTTATAAAACCGAACTGCATAACCTGGATTTCGCTGACGCCGATTTAAGTTACTGCGACTTCCGCCACGCCGTGTTTGTCGACGGCGGCAGCCTGTCCATGGCGCGGGTGAATAATGCGCGCTTTGACCAGGCCGACCTGCGAGAGGCCAGCTTGCATGGCCTACGCCTGACCGATGCCAAGCTGTTCAAGGGCGCAACCATCTCCAAGAGCCAGGCGACGATGCTGCTGGCGGGGTTGGGGCTTGAAGTGCTGTAGGGCACCCTCCTTCATTCCAGAAGCACTCACAAACGAGAGACGAAGGCATTTTCGCTTTCCCAGTGCCAAAATCCGAGTCCAGACAGTCAGGCCTGACAGGATTACATCGATTGCACTGATGATTACTATCGAAACGGTCGCCTGCCCGATTACTGAAACTGGCTCATATAATCGCCTCCAAATTCTCCCCCCTCGTCTGGTTCAGGCGACATACACCCCGGAACTCCATTCATGCCAAGCGCTAGCCAGGCCCCCAGCGGCCGTCCCGAACATAATCAGCAAAGTGTCAAACAGCAGTGGCTGGCGATTCTCTCGGTCGCCGTGGGTGCTTTCGCCCTGGTGACCAGTGAGTTCCTGCCAGTGGGCGTACTCAATGACGTCGCCAGCGATCTCGGCATCAGTGCTGGCCATGCCGGTCTGATGGTGACCCTGCCCGGCATCGCGGCCGCTCTCGCCGCCCCATTGCTGTCTGTGGGCATTGGCGCCATGGACCGTCGTTTTCTGCTGATCGGCCTGACGCTGCTGATGATCATCGCCAACTCGGTGGTGGCCTACGCCAGCGACTTCAGCCTGCTGCTGTTCGGCCGCGTATTGTTGGGTATCAGCATCGGCGGCTTCTGGGCCACGGCCATTGCCCTTAGTGGCCGACTGGCACCCAAGGGAGTCGGGGTTGCCCAGGCGACCTCGATCATCATGGTCGGTGTGACACTCGCCACCGTGCTGGGCGTACCTGTCGGCACCTGGCTCAGTGGCTTGATGGGCTGGCGCATGACCTTTCTGGTAACCGCGTTGGTGGGCGTACCCGTGCTACTGGCGCAAATTTTTCTCCTGCCGCAGCTCAAGCCGGAGAAGGCCATTCGCATCAAGGATCTGCCCGCATTGTTTTACAACCCACGCGCCCGGGTTGGATTGATCGCGGTATTGCTCATCGGTCTGGCGCACTTCGCGGCCTACACCTATGTCGCACCCTTCTTCAAATACAGCTCCGGCTTCGACGGCCCAACCATTGGCTCGCTGCTGCTGCTCTATGGCGTCGCTGGCGTGGCGGGTAACATTTTTGCCGGCTTCGCCGCCAACCGTAGCGTGCGCTACACCCTGCTGTTGGTCGCGCTGATGATCGGCACCAGCACCGCGCTGTTCCCCTACTTCGCCACCACCATGACGGGCGCCGTGATGCTGATCGCACTCTGGGGCTTCGCCTTCGGCGCCTTCCCGGCCTGCGCCAGCATCTGGATGTTCGTCGTCGCTCCCAAGGATGTCGAACGCGGCATGCCGCTGTTTGTCGCGCTGTTCCAGGTGATCATTGCCCTGGGCTCGTTCTTCGGCGGGCAGATCGTCGACCAGCTCGGCACCTCGGTGCTGCTGAGCCTGGCGACGGCCCTGGTGGGCTGCGGTTTTGTGACCGTGCTGGTGCTGGGGCGTAACGTCAGCAATGAATTGGCGGCGCAGCCCGCCTGATCTGAAGGTAGAAAGCAGAAACAAAAAAGCCCCGTAGCTGGTTCAAGTACGGGGCTTTTTTATATGCGGTGCTCTAGGGTTCTTGGCTGTCATTAATCATGGGCCAAGAATCGCTCGGTAATCATCGCCACTGCCTGCGAAGCAGACGTCAAGGATGTGTCGATGCAAAAAGGCGCGTCCACCCACGGCTCATACTCATGGTTCAGCACAGACTCCCAGGTAGGCGGTGTTAGCCCTGGAATGTCAGCCTTCCTCGTTTCTACCCGGCGCCGATGTTCATCTGCATCAGAACAAATCACCTGAATATCGAATAATCGAACGCCAGAGTCTGAGGCGATATCACCCCACGCGACCCGGCTTTCCATGACCGGATTGACGCAATCCACGACGACTGTACGGCCTATAAGAAGATTACTCAGAGCAAGCTGATTAGCGACCCTATAACCACTGCTTCCCACATCTCCTGCAAGTGCACCGGAGCTTCGAAGCGCTTGCTCGATCACATCAATCCGCAGATACACGGCGCCTGTCGTCGCGGCGAGTGCCTTTGCGATGGTGGTTTTCCCGGTGCCGGGAAGGCCGCTGAAGACGATTAGCATTTGGGGTCCTTGAATTGAGGGCTCAGGCCTTTACGTCGGCACAATGCTCAACAATTTGAGCTTTGGCAATCGGGAAGGGCGACCTATAGTTACCGATCAACCTTAATGGATATGGAAATTCACGTGAAAAAATCTGGCCTACCATTCGCTCTTTCGTGCGCCATTGGCATTGCAATGCTCAGTGGCTGTGCGGCTTCTGTGAAATCAGGAGGCGGCGCACCACTGAGCATCCAGGAATCAGCGAAACAGAATCTTGTCGTCAGCTTCACAGGCAACGAAAAGGTTTTACACAACGACGACTGGCCACTGCTGAAGAGCGACTGGAGTGAGGCTTTAAGGACCGAAGCGGTAAGCGCGGGTTACAGCCTGAAGGAGGCCCAAAATCTGAGCGTGGGTAATGCGCAAGGTGTGGGCATCACAGTCAATGTGTCCAACTTCCGCTACCTGACGCCAGGTGCTCGTTACGGCGCTGGTGTGATGGTGGGCAATGCGTGGGTGAATTCCACTGCAGACTTCTCAGACCTGAGTACTGGAAAGCTGATCGGCAGCCGCACTTATGACACTTCGTCCTCCGCGTGGGAGGGAGTCATGTCGGCAATGACTCAGAAGCAGGTTCAAGCGATCGCGAAGCAAATCATCTCTGACATCAAAAGCGCCAAGGGCAAGTAGCCTCGCGTTAGCCTGGGTTCTCGCCATGCTGATGCCTGGATCATGGCGGTGTAAATCCAAGCCTGGCCAGGCGTCGATTTCGTATCTGCCTTACCCCAGTCGCTTCATCGACAACTCCATCTTTCCCATCAGGTCTCTCTGTTCTTTCAGCGATAGCACCAACCTGGCGATCGATCTGCTGTTAGAAAGCTCGGACAAAGGCATGCCAGCTACATACAGCTCGATATCTCCTGATTGAGGCTTGATGAGCTTCACCGAGAAGGTGTCGTCTGCACCGATGACGCATTCGCACATTGACGGCAAAAACGCTGTTTCAAGAACTCGCTGGATATCTGATTTTGAATACATCATGCGTCCTCTACTGACCCTAAAGTTTCATCCAGGGTAGACAATCTTAAGGCGATTTGTTGTCGATCATGATGCACCCCTAGTCAGGCTCAGGTTTTACCATTCGTCTATCGACCCGATAGTTTCTTTAGAGGCAGGGTTTCTTGTAGTGCACGCCCATAGTGATATCAGAACGCCTTCACGGCGCGAAAGTAATTCTATAAGGCGCTGTCGATGCATATTTTCGGTTTGGTCCTGCTGATACTTTTGCTCACGCTCAGCTATCTCTGCAGCAGCGGCGAAGGCCTGGTGGCAACAGTGGCGAATGTGCTGCTGGTTTCCAGCGCAGCAAGCCTGTATCTCTACCCTACCCTTTGCGCCGCTGGCCACGCAGTCGAAATTCGAAACTCGGTCTTCAAGCTGAATCTCCTACTAGGCTGGACCGTTGTCGGATGGTTCGTGGCTTATTACCGTGTTCTTGTTTTCCAGATTCAGGGCAAATAATGCAGGTCACGTCTCGATATCCAGCACATCCTTCACGCTTTTTTCACGCGACACACCGTATGGTGATCACAGCTCCTAATGCTTTAAGCCCGTTGACTCCCCATCGCGGGCTTTTCTTTTGCCTGCGATTCCTCGCCCTGCAAATCCACCTCTCCAGTACAACGGATTTCGAGGCCACCGTTATGGGCAACTGCAGCGTCTGATACTCATGCACCGCAATATTTCTGAACCCCACCATGTTTTTCATGACCGGCAGTAATGAAGCTTCCAGCCATCCGCCGCGATGAAGGAGCTCGAACACATCACGAGCGCTTTGCGGAACACCCAGTCGTTCACGTCGGATAAGGTGCTGCCCCATCGCTATAGCTGCATCACCAGCCCTCACGATATTGAGAATCGCGGCATTCTGACGAGACAGATCTAAAGCGAATGACACAGGGTCTTTCTGATATTCCTGCCTGGCTCGCGCAACACTGCGCCCAATAATCCCGGCCTTGGCAGCCAAGACCGCATCAGCGGTGACATCTGCTGCCTTAATTTCCAGCTCACTCATCAGCCATCAATCCCCAACCGCCTCCGCCTAGCCACCAACGCCCGGCGTAATGACAAATCAGCATAATCCATAAATAACCGCGCCAAATGGTTAAGCGCTTTCTCCTCCCCTTCACTGCCGACAACGAAGTCGAAACCCAAGGCGCGCTTGTTCTCGTCGGGGAGCTCTTCCCAGCTTGTCATGAGGTAGGCATACATGAAGCTGACGATTTGGAGCTGGGTGGGCTGGCTGGTCCGAACTGGAGAATCGCCCCGCCGAATCTGCTGGCATCCAGAACAGCGACGGGCGAAGACTGACCTAGGCTGTTTTTGCTGGGAACGAAGCGAATGTTTGTTTCTCATGGATGGCTCCTGGCTACTAGAGTAAATGCTTCCGTGGTGCAGCCATGATAAAACAGAAACCCATTTTGGGATAATCCCAATTCAGGTTTATTTAGGTGGCCGGATCATTGAACGGCATTGCTAAGTGAAAACCATCCACAACACCCGCTATCAATCCCTCCTGACCCTCCTCCTGGAGGCGCGGGCCAACGCAGGGCTCACTCAGAAAGAACTGGCCACAAAGCTGGGGCGGCCGCAGTCCTTCGTGTCGAAAACCGAAAATGCCGAGCGCAGGTTAGATGTGATTGAGTTTATGGATGTGTGCCGGGGGCTGGATGCGGATCCGCATGAGTTGCTGGTGCGGTTGGAGAAGCTGAATACCGAACAGTAGTTGCCCGCAACGTTATCCTGCGCGCACAAAAAAGCCCCAGAAGCATAACTTCTGGGGCTTTCATTTGTATGGCGGAGAGATAGGGATTCGAACCCTAGGTACTGTCGCCAGTACAACGGATTTCGAATCCGTCCCATTCGGCCACTCTGGCATCTCTCCAACGGCGCGCATGATAACAGTTCAATCGCAGAAGGCGAACCTTTTTGCTGATTTTTTTTCGTGCTATCAAGCGCTTGCGACTCTTTCGCCGTCTTAGAGCGGTACGCCCAGACGGTTTGCGACTTCTTCGTAGGCTTCGATGACGTCACCGAGGCCCTGGCGGAAGCGGTCTTTGTCCATTTTCTTCTTAGTGTCCTTGTCCCACAGGCGGCAGCCGTCCGGGCTGAATTCATCGCCCAGGACGATGGAGCCGTCGCTGAACACGCCGAATTCGAGTTTGAAGTCGACCAGCAGCAGGCCGGCGTCATCGAACAGTTTGCTCAGGACTTCGTTGACCTTGAGCGACAGTTCTTTCATGCGAACCAGTTGCTCGGCGGTGCCCCAACCGAACGCCACGACGTGGGATTCGTTGATGAACGGGTCGCCCTTGGCGTCGTCCTTCAGGAACAGCTCGAAGGTGTACGGGTTGAGCTTGGTGCCTTCTTCGATGCCCAGGCGTTTGACCAGGCTGCCGGCGGCGTAGTTACGCACGACGCATTCAACCGGGATCATGTCGAGCTTTTTGACCAGCACTTCGTTGTCGGCCAGCAGTTTGTCGAACTGGGTCGGAACGCCCGCAGCTTCGAGTTTCTGCATGATGAAGGCGTTGAACTTGTTGTTTACCATGCCTTTACGGTCCAGCTGTTCGATGCGCTTGCCGTCGAACGCCGAAGTGTCGTTACGGAACAGCAGGATCAAGCGGTCAGCGTCGTCGGTCTTGTAAACCGACTTGGCTTTGCCGCGGTAGAGTTCTTCACGTTTTTCCATGATGGGCTCCGCTTGCTAAGTAGTTGGGCTAGGCGATATGTCGCCAGTCGAGCCCTGAATCTTGATCGGCCAATTGTAGCCAGTCTGGATCGCACCCGAGGGTGTCGACGAAACATTGCCGGGCCAGATGCGGCAGGTTGTTCTTGCTGCTGAGGTGAGCCAGGACCAAATGTTGCAAATCCTGCCAGCCCAACTCGTTCACCAGGCCTGCGGCCTGATGGTTGTTCAAATGTCCTTCGTTGCCACCCACCCGCTGCTTGAGAAAGTACGGGTAGTGACCTCGGGCAAGCATGTCGCGACAGTGGTTGGACTCGATCATCAGTGCGTCCAGCCCGTGGTAGCTCTGCAACACCGTGGGGCAGTACGAACCTAGATCGGTCAACAGACCGAAACGACGCGTGCCGTCGGTAAACACGAATTGCGTGGGTTCCAGTGCATCGTGGGCGACGGACACCACATCAATGCTCAGAGCTCCCAGCTGCAACGCCTGCCCGCCCACCAGATAACCGGCAGCTTCAACAGGTTTGCGCATCCCGCGCGAAGTGCCATTGCTCAGGTACACCGGCAGATTGTAGCGCCGAGACAGCAAACCCACGCCATGCACATGATCGGCATGTTCGTGGGTCACCAGAATCGCACTCAACTGATGCGCGCTGACGCCCAATCGCGCCAGCCGTCGCTCGGTTTCCCGCAAGGAGAATCCGCAATCCACCAGCACGTACGTGTCGTTGCTGGCGACCAGCGTGCCGTTCCCTCGGCTGCCGCTGCCCAATACTGCGAAACGCACTTAACCCAGGTTGTCTTGAATGACACCCAGTACACGACGGGCAACATCTGCCGGCGCGACGGTGTTGATGTTCTTCTCGACGGTCACTTGAACGTTGTCACCCACCTTGCTCAGGCGAACCTGATAGCGGTCGGCACGGGCATCGATCTCTTCCTTGGTTTCTTTGCTGCCGAACAGGCGGCCGAAGAAACCAGGCTGGTTCTCAGGCGTGTTGGCCCGCTCAGCAAGGTTGATGTAGTACAGACCCAGACTGCGGTTGATGTCCTCGACGCGCCATTCACCCTGATTGAGTGCACGACCGACGCTGGACCACGCGCGATCCAGATCGGAGCCGACGTTCAGAACCGGGTTGCCGCTGCCGTCTTCGCTCAGGGCGACACGGCTTGGAGTGTCGTAATCGCGAGCGGCCAGCAAGGAGATCGAACCGCCCTGCTCTGCACTGCGGCTCAGCGCGGCGAGCATGTCGTCGGTCAACGCCGCATCGAGTGCGATGTTGGTGGTACGGGACGGAAAGTCGACCTCGGCAGTGCTGCCAGCCGGACGCGCGACGCTTACCACGTAGATTTCGCTGGTATTGCGCTGCACACCTGGCTCGATGCGGACACGAACGCGGGTTTCGGCATCAGCAGCAGTGCCGGTAGCACTCAGGCGCTTGGCAACCGAGGCCGAAAGTTCGTCCAGACGCTGCCAGGTAGTGCTGAATTCACCAACCTGCGGGCGATCTTCGGCGATACGAAAACCGTTGTCTTCAAAGTACTGATGCGCCACCGGCCAGACTTCGGCAGGCGCACGCTGGGCCAGAACCGAGCGGGTGTCACCGGTTTTCTGCAGGCTGAAATCGCTGGCGTCAGCGGTGGCTGCCAACGGTTGCGGGCGGGGTACGGTGTACTCGCCTTTAACAGTGTTGTCAGCTACGTTGCGCGGGATCGGCAGCAGCGGATCAAGGCGTTTGGTCTCTGAAACACCGGCAGGGAGCTGCATCGGTGCGGTCTGCTGTGCTTCGAGGTAATCACTGCCACGGTCACGGAAGTAACCATCTTCACCCCAGAGCCAACCGCAACCGCTGGTGCTGGAGATAATCAAGGCAAGTGCGGAAAGTCCGGCCAATCGCTTCATTGCGTAATGCTTCCTCAATTAAACCAGAACGCCGGACTGGCGCATGGCCTGCCGCAGCGGTTCGTGACAGGCCGGGCTGAGCCAGGTGAGCGGCAGGCGGATACCGTCCGGCATCAAACCCATTTCATGCAAGGCCCATTTCACGGGGATAGGGTTGGATTCGACAAACAGGGTTTTGTTGAGCGGCATGAGTTTTTCATGGATCGCCCGGGCAGCCGTGGCGTCGCCGCGCATGGCAGCAGCGCACATTTCGCTCATATCGCGCGGTGCGACGTTGGCTGTCACGGAGATATTGCCCTTGCCGCCTGCCAGAATCAGTTCGACCGCTGTCGCGTCATCACCGGAATACACCAGGAAGTCGCTGCTGACTTTCGCCAGGATGTCCTTGGCGCGCTGGATGTCGCCAGTGGCTTCCTTGATACCGATGATGTTCGGCACCGTGGACAGACGCACGACGGTGTCCGCCAGCATGTCGCATGCGGTACGGCCCGGTACGTTGTAAAGAATCTGAGGAATGTCTACCGCTTCGGCAATTGCCTTGAAGTGCTGGTAGAGGCCTTCCTGAGTCGGCTTGTTGTAGTACGGCGTTACCAGCAGACATGCGTCTGCTCCAGCGCTCTTGGCGTTGTTGGTCAACTCGATCGCTTCACGCGTGGAGTTGGCGCCTGTACCTGCAATGACAGGAATACGACCTGCAACCTGTTTGACGACACGACGAATCACCTCGATGTGTTCATTCACATCAAGCGTGGCCGATTCACCTGTGGTGCCAACGGCAACAATGGCGTTGGTGCCCTCTTGCAAGTGGAAGTCCACCAGTTTGCTCAGGCTGTCCCAGTCCAGACGTCCCTGTGCATCCATGGGTGTGACCAGTGCCACCATACTGCCCGCAATCATGCAACCGCTCCTGCCGGAAAAAGAGAGCGGTAATGGTACTGGCGCCATGAGCCTTGTACAAGCGAAGTACCACGCTGTGAGCATTCCCCTGAGCGATGGTTTTCGCTACCCTTCGTTCTTTGATCGGTACTGGTCATCTGCGCGCCCCTTTCAATCGGTCGATTTTTTCGTCAGAACCCCTGCTCCAGCGCTGTTACAGCCTGCCTTTGCTAGATCCGGCAGACGTACCGCGCCAGGGTTGCGGTTGTTGTCTGATGCTGTCGATTGCCGATTCGGCCGTGAAAGCCAATAAATCTACCGACCGCTCATCATCTAGGAATGCTGCATGTCGTCCACCCCCACAGTTCGCGAACAATTCCTTGTCATCAGTGCCCTTGGCGCCAACCCAATGGAGCTGACCAACGTCCTGTGCCGCGCCAGTCACGAAAGCCGCTGTTCAGTGGTCAGCTCCCGGCTGACGCGCCACGGCGAATACAGCGCGCTGATTCTGCAGGTCTCCGGCAGCTGGGACGCCCTGGCACGTCTGGAAACGGGTTTGCCGGGCCTGTCCAAGAAACACGACTTCACTACCAGCGTGGTGCGTAGCGCCACCCTGGAAAGCCGTCCCGAAGCGCTGCCTTACGTGGCTTACGTAAGCTCGGCGTATCGCCCGGACATCATCAATGAGCTGTGCCAGTTCTTCATGGACCACAACGTCGAGCTGGAAAACCTGATCTGCGACACCTATCAGGCCCCGCAGACCGGCGGCACCATGCTCAACGCGACGTTCACTGTCACCCTGCCAGCGGGCATCCAGATCAGTTGGCTGCGCGATCAGTTCCTGGATTTCGCCGATGCGCTGAACCTCGATGCGCTGATCGAACCGTGGCGCCCACAAGCCCCCATGTAAGGAAGTCGTCATGGCTGTAGCAGTAGACCAACCGGTAAGCGACTTTCAGGTCCAGGCCACCAGCGGTCAGGCAGTCAGCCTGTCCGAATTGAAAGGCCAGCAGGTGGTGATTTATTTCTACCCCAAGGATAGCACCCCTGGCTGCACCACCGAAGGCCAGGATTTCCGTGATCATCACGCGCAGTTCCAGGCCGCCAATACCGTCGTGTTTGGCGTGTCACGGGACAGTCTGAAGTCCCACGAGAACTTCAAGGCCAAGCAGTCGTTCCCGTTCGAGCTGATTTCTGACAAGGATGAGGCGCTGTGCCAGCTGTTTGACGTGATCAAACTCAAGAAGCTGTACGGCAAGGAATACCTGGGCGTTGATCGCAGCACCTTCCTGATCGACGAGGAAGGCGTGTTGCGTCACGAATGGCGCGGCCTGAAAGTGCCGGGGCATGTGGTTGCGGTGCTGGAGAAGGCTCAGGCGTTGAATAAAGCCTGATTTTTTGTAGGAGCTGCCGAAGGCTGCGAAGGCAATATGCCTGACGCATCGCCATTCGCAGCCTGCGGCAGCTCCTACAGAAGGTATCGGCGCTTACAAAAGCGGCGCCACCGTCGGCTCCTGCCTCGGCCACGCATCCAGCACGGCTTTGAACAGGGTCGCCAGCGGGATTGCGAAGAAGATCCCCCAGAAGCCCCACAGCCCGCCAAACAGCAGCACCGCGCAGATAATCGCCACTGGATGCAGGTTGACCGCCTCCGAAAACAGCAGCGGCACCAGCACATTGCCGTCCAGTGCCTGGATCACGCCGTAGACCACCATCAGATAGATGAACTGGTCGCTCCAGCCCCACTGGAACAAGGCGATCAACGCCACCGGCACAGTAACCACCACCGCGCCGACGTAAGGCACCACCACCGAAATCCCCACCAGCATCGCCAGCAAGGCAGCGTAGTTCAGCCCCAGCGCCACGAAACCGATGTAGGTCACGCCGCCGCAGATGAAGATCTCGATGACCTTGCCTCGGATGTAATTGGCGATCTGCACGTTCATTTCTTCGGCAACTTGAGTCAGCAGCGCGCGCTCACGAGGCAGGTAACCACTGACCCAGCGACCGATCATGCGTCGATCCTTGAGGAAGAAGAACACCAGGATCGGCACCAGCACCAAGTAAATCATCAGGTTCGCCAGCAGTGGCAGGCTGGACAGTGAGAACGTCAGCGCCCATTGACCGAACTTGCCGATTTCACCCCGGGCCGCGTCGATGGCGTGCAGCACCTGCTCGTCGGACACCAGATGCGGGTAGCGTTCGGGCAACAACAGCAGCAACGACTGCCACTTGGCGAGCATGCCCGGCAACTCGTTGAACAAGGTGATCAACTGATGCCAGAGCAGCGGCACCAGCACCAGCAGGAACAGCAGCAAAGCGCCCATGAACAGCATGAACACCAGGCCGACCGCGCCGCCCTCCGGCACGCGAAAGCGTTCGAGCAGGGTGACTAGCCCGTGCAACAGAAACGCCAGCACCATCCCGGCCAGCACCGGCGCGAGCATGCCCCCGAGGGTCAGAACAACGGTGAATGCCAGGAACAGCAACACTGCGAGTACCACCGCCTCTTCATCCGAGAAGTAGCGTTGCACCCAGTTGCGAAGCACGTTGAACATCAAAAATCCTTTTGCGAATAAAGAGACTTCAAGCCTTGCGCAGCCAATAGGTATAAACCCCGGCTTCAGCCTGCTCGTGAAGCAGCTCATGCCCGGCAAGCCTGGCGAAGCTACGGAAGTCGCGCTGGGAACCGGCATCTGTCGCGATGACCTTGAGCACCATGCCGCTGGTCAGGCGATTGAGTTCGAGCTTGGCCTTGAGCAAGGGCAACGGACAGTTGAGCCCGCTGGCGTCGACTTCGGCGTCACAGGTTTCAGGGCGCGTTAGAGCGTCAGACATCGTTTCTCTCCGGGCAGGCACATCGATTTGCAACCTGATGGCAAAATGTTCATCACGATATTTCAGGAAGGCCTTAAAGAATACCCCACTCTGGTCAGCAAGCCATTGAGCCAGCTACAGTACGGGTTCTCCAACTCAGAGCTCCATGGATGAATTTTCTGCGCCCTACCCTGCTGACGCTCGCATGCCTGCTCGCCATTCCAGCCCATGCCGACGATCTGCCCTCGCTCGGCGATGCCAGCTCTTCCATCGTTTCTCCGGAGCAGGAATACCAGCTGGGACGCGCCTGGCTGGGCCTGCTGCGCAGTCAGGTCCCGCAACTGTCCGACCCGCAACTCAAGGATTTCGTCGAGACCTCGGTCTATCGCCTGGCCGAAACCAGTCAGGTCAACGACCGACGTCTTGAGTTCATCCTGATCAACAGCCCGCAGCTCAACGCCTTTGCTGCGCCGGGCGGGATCATCGGGGTCAACGGTGGCCTGTTTCTCAATGCCCAGACCGAAGGCGAATACGCCTCGGTACTGGCCCACGAATTGGCTCACTTGTCGCAACGTCACTTCGCCCGTGGCGTAGAAGCGCAACAGCGTATGCAAGTACCGGTGCTGGCCGCCATGCTCGCCGGTATCGTCATGGCCGCAGCCGGTGCCGGTGATGCGGGTATTGCCGCGATTGCCGGTTCTCAGGCCGCTGCCATTCAGGAACAGCGTCGTTTTTCCCGGCAAAACGAGCAGGAAGCTGACCGGATCGGCATTCTCAACCTCGAAAAAGCCGGCTACGACCCGCGTAATATGCCGACGATGTTCGAGCGTCTGATGCGCCAATACCGCTTCGATGCCCGGCCGCCCGAGTTTCTGCTGACTCACCCGGTCACCGAATCGCGGATCGCCGACACCCGCAACCGTGCAGAACAGGCCAAACCCGGCGGCAAGGAAGACAGCCTGCGCTATCAACTGATGCGCGCCCGCGTTGCCTTGATCTACGAAGAAACACCGGGCATCGCCGCGAAACGCTTCCGCGCCCAATTGGTCGAGAATCCCAAATCAGAGCCCGCTCGTTACGGCCTGGCGATTGCCCAGATCAAAGCCGGGCAGCTCAATGAAGCGCGGGAAAGCCTCAAGCCCTTGCTGGATGGCTCGCCGAACGACATCACTTACAACCTGACCCAGATCGACCTGGACATCACCAACAACCGGTTGGCGGATGCTCAACAACGGGTTGACCGGATGCTCAGCCAGTATCAGGACAACTACCCGCTGAATCAGGTGCGCGTGGATCTGTTGCTCAAGCAGAACCGCACGGCCGAAGCTGAAAAATCTCTGGATGGGCTACTCAAACGCCGCCCTGATGATCCGGACATCTGGTATCTCGTCGCTGAAACCCGAGGTTTGAACGGCAACACCATCGGCCTGCATCAGGCCCGCGCCGAGTACTTCGCGCTGGTGGGCGATTTCAGGCAGGCGATTCAGCAACTGGACTTCGCCAAACGCCGGGCGAACAACAACTTCCAGCTGGCCTCGCGGATCGATGCCCGGCAGAAGGAGTTGATCGATCAGGAGCGGATGGTGAAGGGGATGATGTAGGCACGCACGACAATCGGAATTATGTAGGAGCTGCCGAAGGCTGCGAAGGCGATTCATCTGATAAACCGCGTTCGCAGCCTTCGGCAGCTCCTACAGGCTTGCTTAATCAGGCATTCCCCGCCTGTTTCAACCGTGCCGCCTGGGTGAAGTCCAGCATGCGCTGCAAAGGCCTGACCGCGTGTGGGATGACGGCCGGGTCGACGAATATCTCGTTAGTGCCCTCACGCAGGCACTGCAAGGTGCGCTCAAGAGTGTTCATCGCCATCCACGGGCAATGTGCGCAGCTGCGGCATGCTGCACCGTTACCGGCTGTTGGCGCTTCGATGAAGATCTTGTCCGGGCACAACTGCTGCATCTTGTAGAAAATGCCGCGATCGGTTGCCACGATGAACATCTTGTTCGGCAGGTTTTGCGCCGCTGCGATCAGTTGACTGGTTGAACCCACCGCATCCGCCAGATCAATCACCGATTCAGGTGATTCCGGGTGCACCAGAATCGCTGCCTCCGGATACAGGGCCTTCATGTCTTCGAGCTGCTTGGACTTGAACTCTTCATGGACGATGCAGGCACCGTCCCACAGCAACATGTCCGCACCGGTGGCGCGCTGGATATAGCGCCCAAGGTGCTTGTCCGGTGCCCAGATGATTTTCTCGCCGTTGTCCATCAGGCTCTCGACGATTTCCAGCGCGCAGCCGGACGTCACCACCCAGTCCGCCCGGGCTTTGACCGCTGCCGAGGTGTTGGCATAAACCACCACCGTGCGCTCAGGATGCTGATCGCAAAACGCTGAAAACTCATCCACCGGGCAGCCTAGATCCAGCGAGCAGGTCGCTTCCAGCGTCGGCATCAGCACGCGTTTTTCAGGGTTGAGGATTTTGGCGGTCTCGCCCATGAAGCGTACTCCAGCCACCAACACGGTTTTCGCCGAATGGTTATTGCTGAAACGCGCCATTTCCAGGGAGTCGGACACGCAACCGCCGGTCTCTTCGGCCAGGGCTTGAATCACTGGATCGCAGTAATAATGCGCAACCAGCACCGCATCCTGCGCCTTCAACTCGGCGGCAATGGCAGCGCGGTAGTGCTTCTGCTCCTCGATACTCAGCTCTTTGGGCTGTTTGGCATCAAGGTGGGCCTGGACCAACAGGCGTTCTGAAATTTGCGTCATGTTCGCTGGACCTGAAAGCGCTCGATAGCGCACAAGGCGAGTTTACACCCGAAAAGCGGACACAAAAAAAGCTGGAAATCCTCATTCATCACGGGCCTTCCAGCTTTATAAGTATGTCGACCTGGGGTCGTGGTTCGGTCTTGAGCCAATCGGTCACGTCCGATCACTCAAGCCGCTGAAGGCGGGCGGATTTTAGCCAGCCCCTTGGGGATTTACCATCAGTTTCACGAGCCGCCCGGCGCTTACGGGCTTTCAGCCATTTCCACCCGATTGCGCCCTGCGCGCTTGGCGCAGTACAGGGCTGCATCGGCCAAACCATAAGCGGTGTCGAAATCGGTACCCGGCGAGCTGGCGCTGACGCCGAAGCTGGCGGTGATCGAACGAGCCACTGGCTCGGCGAACACATACTCGGCAATGGCGGCACGCATGGCTTCGGCAAGATCCAGCCCTTCTTGCAGATCGCCCCCTGGAATCAACACCGTGAACTCCTCGCCACCCACGCGGCCAATAGTCCCCGAATCACCCACGATACGTCGCAGGCAAGTCACGATGCCCTTGATCACCGCATCGCCCACCGGGTGGCCGAACTGGTCGTTGACGCGCTTGAAGTGATCGATATCCAGCACAATCATCACGGCCCCCGATTCCCGCAGGGCCTTGACCGAACAATCGATCACCGCACCGCGATTGAGGGCGCCGGTCAACGGATCATGGGTCGCGCGGTATTCAAGCTGCTGCGCGAGGGTATGAAGCTGGGTGTTCAGGGCGTTCATTTCCCGCTCGGCACGGTCACTGCGCCCGATCAGACGCCGGGTTTCACGCATCAAGCGCTCGAAATGAGTGATCAGTTCGCCCAGCGATTGCTGGTAAACGGTCGGATCAGCGCCAGCCAACGCAAATGTTTCACGGGCACTCTCAAGCGCGTCGTTTTCGCTCTTGAACAGGTCCGGGACGCTGTCCGCAGCAACACCCGATGAAACAGCCGCAGTGCGCATGATCTTCCCCTTCAGGTCAGGCAGAAACCGGATGGTCGGTGAATTTGATGGCCTTGAAGTCAGCCTGCAACTCCTCGCCAAATTCAAAAATCGTTTCGTCTTCTTCGTCGTGATACCAGTTCATCTGCACCGTCACACCCGACTGAGCCGCCTCATCCAGCGCATCGAACAGGCTGAACAGCATCTTGGTGCTGGAACTGTTGAAGTACGCCAGGGCGATGTCGGCAGTGATCAGCGTGGCGTCCGAGCTGGCCAGGTAATCGCGCAACTGCTGAACCACTGGCGCGTAGAAGGCGGCAGCATTTTCGGGGTACGACTCACCCTTGATGGCCAGGAAGTTTTCTGTGAAACGGAAGTCCACTTCAGGCGAAGTCGGTGTTGCTGCAATATAGAAATTATCCATCTTGAGTCGTCGCTCTTATTCAAATAGTGGCTTTGAGGCAAAACAGGGTGGTGTCCGGATCGTCTGCCCGGGGATGAAAGGCAAACTCCAGCGGCGCACTCGCGTCACGGGCCATGGTGAGAAAACCCAGGCCTGCGCCTTTGCTGCCCTCCGGCGTCTCGGCGCGCAGGGAGACTTTGTAGGCTTGCTTGATCTCATCCAGGGACATGGTCGCCAAAGGCTCAAGCTTGTCGCGCAAACGCTGGGCGTCCCGAGTGGCTATCGGGTTGGCGCAGAGCATGAGGTGCCGCTCGCCGTCAGCGCTGATGCACACCGCGCCTTGACGCACGGCCGGCTCTTCCACTGCCGGGTCCAGGGAGTCAGACGAGTAGTGGATGATGTTTTGCGACAGCTCGATGAACGACGAAAACAACTTGCGGCGCCGGGAGCTATCGACGCCGGACACTTCCAGCTGCAACTTCACGATCTCGGCCATGGCGGCGACGATGCTGTGGGAGAAATAGCCCATGTGATAGAAGATCACGTTGCGCTGCTGGGCCAGGTCGAAGAAAGCGTAATCCTGGCTGGAAGTCGGCGAGTTATTCATGGCTTGTCCTGAAGGCGGGCACAAAAGAAAGTTAAATCATCGCGGCGCGGCTGCTCACCCTGCCAATCGGCGAGGGCACCGAGCAGGGCCTCGCAAATCTGGCTGGTGGGTTGGTGGCGGTTTTCGAGAATCAGCTCGCAGGCACGACGCTTGCCGAAGGCGATGTTTCGCGGCCCGCCGATCTGGTCGGTCAAGCCGTCGGTAGTAATGAACAACAGGCTGCCGGATTGCAGAACCAGCGTGCTTTGCGTCCATTCGTAGTCTTCATCGCTGTCGACATAGCCCACCCCCATCCGCTGCCCGGACAAACTGGTGAATTGCTGGTCATCGGGTTGCAACACATGGACCGCGACTCGCGCCCCGGCATAAACCAGCTCTGATCGCACGGCGTCGTACCAGAAAAAAGCCGCGTCCAGCCCGTCGTCGGACTCCGGTGTTTCATCCACACCTTTGACCTGGCCGAGCAAGCTCTTCACGCTGCGGTTGACTGCTGACAGCAAGGCCGCAGGGTCTCGCGGGCCGATCTGTGCCAGGGCCTGAGTCAACGATGACGATGCGATCAATGTCATGAACGCCCCAGGCACGCCGTGGCCGGTGCAGTCAGCCACCGCACCGAACCAGCCGTCTTCGTGGGTGACGAAGTGATAGAAGTCGCCGCCCACCACATCACGTGGCTCCCACAGCAGCACTGCGTCGGGCAATGTGGCGGTCAGGGTTTCCCGTGAGGCACGCAGCATGGCGCGCTGGATGACGCTGGCGTATTCAATGCTCTGCATGGTCTGGCGGTTCTTCTCCGCCTGCATCGCTGCCACAACGCCCATCAATTCAAGGCCGCTGCCCAACCCGACAAAAGCACCGTCGCGGGTCACGATGAAGCCGTCCGCCATCGCCTTCTCGCCGAACTCTACCGTCTTGAAGGTCAAGGCTTCGATGCCCATGGCAGCGTCGACAATCAGCGGGTCTTTGTCCATGAAGGCAATACAGCTTTTGCGGTCGTAGAGCTCGCGGTGAAACGGCTTGCTCATCTGCGACATGAAGATATTGCGATTGATCAGCCCGATCGGCCGCTCACCCTCGACGACTGCCAGGCAGACCATATCTCGCTGAGCCGTGAACATATCCATGACCAGCGAGTTGGTGCCGTCGGACTCAATCGTAGGCATCGGATGGCATAAATCACCCGCACAGCGGTGATTGCGCGGCAAATCCGGGCGATTGAACGGAAGCAGAGCCATGAGCGTGACAAACCTTCAGACTGGTGAAGGGCACGACTCTACGACACTGATGTTAATGTGATATTACAGTTGTGCAGCAGACTACTCGATTTATGGACCCTGGATTGACCGGGGTGGCGCCCTACAGGTCCCGTGGAATTCAAGCACCCACCCGATATGTAGGAGCTGCCGAAGGCTGCGAATCGCGGCGTGTCAGACACGCCGCCTTCGTCGCCGTCGTAACCTCCGACAACTCCTACAAGGTCAAGGCGTGCCGGAAAATCACAGCTCCTACAGGTTTCGGCATGATCACTCTTGCATCTCACACCCCTTGGCAACCAGGCTGTTGATCACCCAGCTACGGTCATTCTTCCCCTCGGCGATATCCCGCAATTGCTGAGCCTCGGCGGCATGCTTGGCGCTGGCCTTCTTCAGCACCGCATCGACTTCCTCAAACGGTATACACAGCAAACCGTCTTCATCGCCGACGATCATGTCTCCGGGGTTGATCACCATGCCGTTGATGGCCACAGGAACGTTGATCTCGCCAGGGCCATCTTTATAAGGGCCGCGATGGGTAATGCCGGCGGCAAACACCGGGAAATCACCGGCTCCGATAGTGCCCGCGTCACGGATGGCGCCGTTGATGACAAAACCACCCAGACGTTTCTTGATTGCATAGGCAACCATCAACTCGCCGGTAATTGCATTGGACAGATCACCCCCGGCATCCACCACGATCACATCGCCTGGCTCAGCGATATCCAGGGCGTAGTGCAGCATCAGGTTATCGCCGGGGCGACACTTCACAGTCAAGGCCGGGCCAGCCAGTACGCCGCCACTGTGCATGGGCCGCAGCGTCGCGCCGCCCGCAGTCATACGGTTCATGGAGTCGCTGATGTTTGCGACAGGAACAGTTCGATAGGCTTCCACTGTTTCACTGGATACCTGACGGGAACGTTTCAATACTCTGAATCCAATGCTCATGATGTTGCCTCGTTATTAATGCCGGGCAGAACTTGACTGCCAGCACAGGACAAAGAATTGATGATCAAGTTGATGCTTTAACAACACGCGACTGAATAAACTTATCGATATTCAGCGCAAAAGGTTCCACACCGCCTGCAAGCGGCTCATACAAATAGAATGACAAGCAGATTAGTTATCTCAGCCGGCAAGCGTTATGTTGTAAGTCCGCGCCGCCACCCCACTGAACAATGACGTTCGCTCATCAGCACTGAAATCTGCCGTTATCCGTTTAAAGGCATTCCACATGATTCCATATGAGTACATCCCCTTATCAACAGGGAAGTTACTTTCAAACATGCAGCGCTCAGCGCCGAAAGATTCGATGCAGTGCAATATATAAGGGCGCCACAAACTTGCGAGGGTTTGCGAATCCGGTGGCAAAGCTTGAGTGTGCAGGGCAAACCCGCCGACGTTCATACCCAAGCCTCCCAGCTTCACCAATACATTGGGGCATTCGGCCAGTTGCCGGATCAGCTGCGCCCACTCGGCGAACACTTCATCCCGCCGACCGCTGTAGGGTCCGATACCGATAGGCCCGCCAACATGATCGACAACGATCACCTGATCAGGAAACGCACGCGCCAGGTCGAGGATCTCGCCCAGTTGGGTGTGATACCCCCAAACGTCCAGCGTCAGGTTGAAGTCTTTGAGGCACTTCACACCCTGGCGAAACTGCCGCTCACCGAGAATGCCCGGAGGTGGTGGCTTGGGATTGGAAACTACCGCCGGGTCTGCATGCCAGGCGGTGGTATTGCGGATGCCCTGCAAGCGCGGCCCGGCCCTGTCACGCATTTCATCCAGAACAGGCATCACCGCCTGCCCAAGCCGCAGATCCGCACCGGCAACAATGGCCGCACAAATTCGCGGCGAGCCATAGAGGCCACTGGCACTGCGCGCGGCAACACCATTGGCAAACTCGACTTCGCCAACGCACCTGAACGCTTCCGGCCGATCGATGTTGAACATCGAGCGACACTGGACATAGACCGACGCCAGCACCCGATGCCCGCTGTCCAGGTCATCCAGATAGTCATCCAGCAAGTAGTGACTTTCCGGACGATCCCACAGGTGGTGGTGAGCATCGATGATCGGCAGCTGCGGATCGATCGCGGGCTCATCCAGCAACCCCAGCCAATCCTTGCGGACCGTCAGATGCGGGGAGCCAGAGGAATGCTCGCCCTTCATCAGTGCGCCCGGATATCAGAGATGAATTTCGCCGCGCGAGGATGTTTCGGCGCCGTGAAAAAATCTTCCGGAGCGGCCCGCTCCAGCACCTGACCGGCATCCATGAACCAGATCCGGTCGGCGACTTCCCGGGCAAAACCCATTTCGTGGGTGACGCAAATCATGGTCATGCCTTCGGACGCCAGGTCCTTCATGACCTGCAGGACTTCACCGACCATTTCCGGATCCAGTGCACTGGTCGGCTCATCGAACAGCATCACCGGAGGCTCCATGGCCAGCGCCCGGGCAATCGCCACGCGCTGCTGCTGACCACCGGACAACTGCAACGGCATGGCGTCGGCCTTGTGCCCCAGCCCGACTTTGGCGAGCAGGTCACGGGCGGTCTTGGCCGCATCGGTCTTGTTGCGATTGAGGACAGTCATCGGGCCGATCATGACGTTTTCCAGGACACTCATGTGGGGGAACAGATTGAACTGCTGAAAGACAAACCCCACCCGACTGCGCAGCGCATTGAGGTTCTTTTTCGACGCGTGAACCTCTTCACCTGAAATCAGAATGTTGCCGTCCTGAATTTCTTCCAGACGATTCACCGTACGAATCAGCGTGGACTTGCCTGACCCCGAAGGCCCGCACACCACTACAACTTCGCCAGCGGCGACTTGTTCATTGACGTTGCAGAGTGCCTGGTACTCGCCATACCACTTGTTTACGTTTTTGAATTCAATCATTTCGGTTGCCCCGCCAATACTTGATTTGCTTCAACACTCGCAACATTGTTCCGGGGCGCACCGAGGCGCTTGCGGTCAATTGTATGTTCCAGCCATCTGGCAAGACGGCTGAGCGAGAAGCACAGTACAAAGTAGAAACCAGCCAGCAGTGCGTAAACCTGGAATGGCTGAGTCAACAACTGGTTATTGATCTGGTACGCGGCAAATGTCACCTCTTGCGTGCCAATCAAATAAGCCAGCGAGGTGTTCTTGGTGATCATGATGAATTGATTGAGAATGCTTGGGAGCATATTGAACAGGGCTTGCGGCAAAACAATCTTGCGCATGCATTGCCAATAACTCATCCCCATGGCGCGCGCAGCTTCCACTTGCCCCTTGGGCACCGCGTTAATACCTGCCCGCACCACTTCACCCAGATAAGCCCCTTCATACACCACCAACGCCACAATCATGGTGATGAAACCGGAGATGTTATATCCAGTGATCAATGGCACCGCAAAGTAGGTCCAGAAGATCAGCAGCAATAGCGGGATTGCTCGCACCACATAGGTGTAACCCATTGCAATGTTGCGCACCGGTGCGATGGTCGACGTTCGCGCCAGACCAATCAGCACCGCCAGTGGAAAGGAAGCAATAAGCGCCAGCAGCGCCATTATTACGGTCAGTGCCAGGCCACCCAGCGGCCCCTGTGGATACTGCCCGATGAGCAGCATGATTCCGTAGTCGTGAAGAATATCCAGCATGCTTACCTCGCCATCCGCAGTTCAATACGGCGCTGCCAGGCGGCACCCGCAATCATGATGGTCCAGGAACCGATCAGGTAAAACAGACTGGCCACGGCAAAGGTCTGGAAGGTCATGTAGGTTTCGCCTTCAATCTGCCGAGTGATGTACATCATCTCGGCCGTACCAATGGCCATCGCCAGCGCGGTGGTCTTGAACAGCCCGAGCGCCTGATTGACCAGTGACGGTGCCGATGCCCTTACTGCCTGCGGAATGAGCACCTTGCGCAGGGTCTGCACATAGTTGATCCCCAGTGCGCGAGCGGCTTCGGTCTGGCCGTTGGGCAAGGAGCGAAATCCACTGCGCAGGTCCTCGGAGACATAAGCCGCCGAATTGAGCGTCAGCGCGATGATCGCGAAGATAATCTCGCCGCCCTGGGCATTGACCCAGTCCTGAGCGGCAATTGGCAACAGCTGCGGCACGCCGAAATACCAGACAAACAACTGCACCAGGCTCGGCACGTTGCGGTGATATTCAACAAACAACGCGACGACGAAGTCACCCACTCGCCCCGGAATCAAGCGTATCCCCATCAACAGGCAAGCGAGAATGAACGCCAGGATTGCCGAAATGAAGAACAGCTGTAACGTGACACCTGCCCCCGCGAGAAACGAATGCAGGTAGTCGCCCTGAAGCAGCGAACCAAAGCCATTGAATATAGACACGAGCACCTCAATCAGGCCGCCTGGAGCGGCCTGCTTTCAATCACTGAAAATCAGAAATCGCAGTGAGCTTTTTCTCGCGAACCAGCTTGTATTCGGTCTGGTCGCCATACCAGTGATCCCACAACGCCTGCAATTCGCCGCTGGCTTCCATGTCCACCAGGGCTTTGTTGATGGCGTCGGTCAGTGCCGTCTCATCTTTCTTGATGCCTACGCAGTTAGGCTCGAAGTGCAACGCCTGATCCAGGAAGCGCATGTTCTGGCTGCGGGTGTGAAAACGAATCGACGCCGGCTCGGTCATCGCCATGCCCTGCACTTTGCCTTGTTGCAGCGCGAGGAACGCTGAAGGCGCATCCTCAAAGCCTACGACCTTGGCGTCGGTAATCTGCTGACGTGCATACAACTCAGGTGTCGAGCTCTTGATGGCGCTGACGCGCTTGTCAGCCAGATCGGCGAAGCTGTTGATACCGCCGTCGCCCTTGACCAACACCTTGATTGGCACTTGATAGTAAGCCGACGAGAAATTGATCTGCTCGGCGCGGTCCTTGGTGTAGCCCAGCGCGGCAGCAACAACATCCGCACGACCGGAGATCAAGGTCGGAATCCGCGCACTGACGGCCACGCCCTGCAGCTCGGCCTTGACGCCCAGATGCTTGGCCAGGGATTTACATAGGTCGACGTCCAGACCGACGATTTCCCGAGTTGTCGGATCCTGATAGCCCAGAGGCACGCTGTCGGTCAACGTCGCGCAACGCAAGGTGCCGCGATCCTTGATGTCCTGCAAACCATCAGCCATTACCGTGGTTGTAGCCATCAACCCCATCAAAGCAAGCAAAACCTTTTTCATGTCGATATCTCTTCAAGAATGGGGGCAGATTAAAAGCCAATGTACTGCTGCTGTTTAATTGAACTGGCGACTCTTTGGTCAGCTCAGCGCCTGGCATGCTTCTTTGATTCTGCGGCAACCCTCGGCAAGGATCTCGGTGGACGTGGCGAACGACAGACGCAGATAAGGCGACAGTCCATAAGCCGCACCATCAAGGACGGCAACGTTGGCGCTTTCCAGCAAGTAGTTGCGCACGTCCAGGTCCGATTGCAGCACCGCCCCATCAGGGGTGCGCTTGCCGATCAGGCCGGCGCAGTTGGGGTAGGCATAAAACGCCCCTTCGATGGCCAGGCACTTGAGGCCCGGAACGTCGTTGAGCATCCTGATGACCAGATCGCGGCGCTCGCCAAACACCCGAGCGGCTTCTTCTACAAAACTACCACCATGTTCCAGTGCTGCCACTGCGGCAGCCTGACTCACCGCCGATGCACCGCCAATGCTTTGCGACATCAGCTTGTCCATGGCCTTGATCAGCGGCAGCGGGCCGCCAGCGTAACCAATGCGCCAGCCCGTCATGGCGTAGGCCTTGGAAACGCCATTGATGACCAGCGTGCGAGCCTTGAGCTCCGGAGCCTGTACTGCCGGGGCTGGCAGCGGCGCACCGGCATAGTTGAAGTGTTCGTAAATCTCGTCGGTCATCAGCCACACGTGTGGATGGCGAACCAGCACATCAACGATGGCCTGCATTTCTGCTTCGCTATAGATCGCACCGCTCGGGTTGTTCGGCGAGTTCAGTACCAGCCACTTGGTCTTCGGAGTGATGGCCGCTTCCAGTTGCTCAGGCTTGAGCTTGAAGCCTTGGGTGTCCGGGCACTCCAGGATGACGGGCACCCCACCGTTCAATTTGACGATGTCCGGGTAGCTGACCCAGTACGGCGCAGGGATGATGACCTCGTCGCCTTCGTCCACGGTGCAGGTGAAAGCGGTGTAGATCAGTTGCTTGGCACCCGAACCGACGACAATCTCGGCCAGCGAATAATCCAGACCGTTGTCCTGCTTGAACTTGCGCTGCACAGCAGTTTTCAGTTGTTTGGTGCCGGTGGTTGCGGTGTAACGAGTCTGGCCTTGCAGGGCGGCGGTGCGCGCAGCTTCGATGATCGATGTCGGCGTGACGAAATCCGGCTCGCCAACACAGAAATCGAGAATCTTCTTCCCGGCGGCTTCCAGCTCCATGACCCGCGCTTTCGCGGCAACACTGGCGGACGATGCAAAACGGTTCAGTTTGTTCGAAAGCGGGTACGACATGCGGGATGACCTGTGGGTTTAGGCTCGGTTGAACTGAAGATTACTTTTTGATGAATCGAACAAAAAGCGATTTTTAGTTGGAGAAAACCATCTCCTTAGGGCATCTTTGTGGGGCGGTTATGAGGAAAACCTACCTTCTACCAACCCCAATCCTGTAGGAGTGAGCTTGCTCGCGATTGGGCCTATCCGTTGATAAATCACCGTCTGACCTGACGCTATCGCGAGCAAGCTCACTCCTACAGAAATCGTTCTAACTCAATTAGTTATGTGTTTCAGGAATAGGCCCGATGATCACCATCAAACAGATAGAAGCCATTTTCTGGGTCGCTCGCCTCGGCAGCTTTGATTCGGCGGCCGATCATCTCAATACCACTCAGTCGGCAATCTCCAAACGCATTCAGGATCTGGAAGCCCGTTACGGCCAGCCACTGTTTGATCGATCTCGTCGAACCGCCCAGCTGACACCGATGGGTGAGGAACTGGTGGCGCTGGCCGCAAGTTTGTTGAATCAGCGCGATGCCATGCTGCAGCGCCTGGAAAGCCCGGAGAATCTGCAACGCAAGCTTCGCCTGGGGGTTACCGAACTGACCGCCCTGACCTGGCTACCCGACCTGGTCAGCGGCATTCGCAACGCCTATCCACATGTGGAAATCATTCCGGAAGTGGACCTCAGTCCCGTGCTCTACGAGCGGCTGGCGAGCAACTCCATCGACCTGATCATCGTGCCGGACATATTCAAGGACAATCGCTTCTCCGCCGAGACGCTGAAGCCGGTGGAAAACGCCTGGATGTGCATCCCTGCCCTGGCAGGCACGCATACGCAAATGACCCTGGAAGAACTGGCGTCGCGGACACTGATCATTCAGGGCGCCTTGTCCGGCATGGGCATGGCGTATGGGCAATGGTTCAAGATGAAGGGCATCGACATCCCCAAATCCATCACCTGCAATAACTTGCTGGCGCAAATTGGTCTGGCCGTCTCCGGCCTGGCGACCGCCTGCCTGCCGCTGCACTGCCTGGGCCATGTGCTTGATCGCAAGATTCTGCAGCGTCTGGACGTCACCCCCGCGCTGCCGCAGATCACCTACAAAGCGATGCATCGCAGCACGGAAGACGACCGATTCATGGCCGCCATTCTCGGCATCACCCGCAACGCCTGTGACTTCACCAAGTTCATTATTCATTAAAGGCAAAACGGAGCCTGCACAGTCGACGCTGGACGTTCTGACCGTAACCAAGCAAGCTCGATCAGCCTGGATTGATGACCATCGAAGGCGGCTGGCTTCGATGCAAGACAGGCCCGTACGCCCGATCTCCTGCTGCTGAATTTCTGACCTGGAACATACCCATGCTCATAGCCGCGTCGATTTTCGTCGTTACGCTCGTGTTCGTTATCTGGCAACCCAAGGGACTGGGCGTCGGCTGGAGTGCAGCAGGGGGTGCCGTGCTGGCATTGCTGACTGGCGTGGTCAGCCTGGGAGATGTCCCCGTTGTCTGGCATATCGTCTGGAACGCCACCGGGACCTTCATTGCCGTGATCGTCATCAGTTTGTTGCTTGATGAAGCCGGCTTCTTCAAATGGGCAGCACTGCATGTCGCCCGCTGGGGGCGCGGCAAGGGCGGACGCCTGTTTGCGCTGATGATCCTGCTCGGGGCAGCCGTCTCGGCACTTTTCGCCAACGATGGCGCAGCACTGATTCTGACGCCCATCGTTATCGCTATGCTGACGGCGCTGCGATTCAGCCCGGCATCGACCCTCGCGTTTGTAATGGCCGCAGGCTTCATCGCCGACACCGCCAGTCTGCCCATGGTGGTTTCCAACCTGGTCAACATCGTTTCGGCAGACTTCTTCGGGGTGGGTTTCGGCGAATATGCATCGGTGATGTGGCCCGTGAACCTGGTCGCGGTGGCCGCGACACTGCTCATGCTCTGGCTGTTTTATCGCAAGGACATCCCCGCCCAGTACGACCCCGAGGAACTGGAGAAGCCCGAGGCGGCTATTCGTGACCGGGCCACGTTCATCGCGGGGTGGTGGGTACTCGGCCTGCTGCTGGTTGGCCTGCTGGCGCTGGAACCGTTAGGCATTCCCGTCAGCGCCGTTGCGGCGGCCTGTGCCGTGATCCTGCTGGTCATCGCAGGTAAAGGCCACATCATCTCGACACGAAAGGTCATCAAGCATGCACCCTGGCAAATCGTGGTGTTTTCGCTGGGGATGTATCTGGTGGTTTACGGCCTGCGCAATGCCGGGCTGACTGATGCCCTATCACGATTGCTGAACCTGTTCGCCGAGCAGGGTCTGTGGGCCGCCACTATAGGCACGGGCATCACCACGGCGCTGCTGTCATCCATTATGAACAACCTGCCCAGCGTGCTCATGGGTGCGCTGTCCATTCAGGGGAGCGACGCTACGGGGCTGGTGCGGGAGGCAATGATTTACGCCAACGTCATCGGTTGTGATCTCGGCCCGAAGATCACCCCCATCGGGAGCCTGGCCACACTGCTGTGGCTTCATGTCCTGGCGAAAAAAGACATTCGCATCACCTGGGGCTACTACTTCAAAGTCGGCAGCGTCCTGACCCTGCCTATCTTGCTGGTCACGCTGGCGGCGCTGGCGTTGCGGCTGAGCATTCCCGGATAGGAGCCATCAGCAAAAAAGCGCCGCGGGTGAGGGCTAATCGCGCAGGCAAAAAAAAACCTGGAAATCCTCACTTTCGTGGGCCTTCCAGGTTTTCAAACTGCAAAAAAGTGGTGGGTCGTGTGGGATTCGAACCTACGACCAATTGGTTAAAAGCCAACTGCTCTACCAACTGAGCTAACGACCCTCTGTTGCGTGGCGCGTATATTACTGATTTCTATGAGTAATTCAACACCTAATCTCAATTATTTTAAAAATACTTTGTCGGGTCACTGATTCCGGCGTTTGCGAAGCCTTCTGCACGCAGACGGCAGCTGTCGCATTTGGCGCATGCGCGGCCCTGATCATCGGCCTGATAGCAGGAAACGGTCAGGCTGTAGTCGACGCCCAGACGCACGCCAGCTTTGACGATATCGGCCTTGCTCAGATTCTGCAGCGGAGCCTGGATTGTGAAGCCGTTGCCTTCCACGCCCGCCTTGGTCGCAAGATTAGCCATGCGCTCGAAAGCTTCGACGAACTCCGGACGGCAATCCGGGTAGCCTGAATAATCCACGGCATTGACACCAATGAAGATGTCCCGCGCGCCCAACACTTCTGCCCAGCCCAGCGCCAGGGACAGGAACACGGTATTGCGCGCAGGCACGTAAGTCACCGGAATGCCTTCGCCTGGGGTTTCCGGGACGTCGATGGAGCTGTCAGTCAGCGCTGAACCGCCAATGCCGTTGAGATCAAGGCCGATCACCTTGTGCTCGACCGCACCCAGATCGCGAGCTACACGGGCAGCCGCGTCCAGCTCGGCACGATGGCGCTGACCGTAGTCGAAACTCATGGTGTAGCAGGCGTAACCCTGCTCGCGGGCCATGGCGACGACAGTGGCTGAGTCGAGGCCACCGGACAGAAGGATTACCGCTCTTTTTTCAGTCATGGTTGATTCACTCATTTTCAGCGCCCCGGCTCATCGTTCCAGAGAAATTTATGCAGCTGCATCTGCAGACGCACTGGCAGGTTGTCAGCAACGATCCAGTCAGCCAGGTCCCGGGCATTCAGCTCGTGATGGCTTGGGGAGAACAGCACCTCATCGGCGCGACGCTCAAGACCATACTGGATCAGCTTGGACACTGCCCAGTCGTAGTCTTCCCGCGAACAGATCACGAACTTGACCTGATCGTTGGGTGTCAGCAGATCGATGTTCTCGTAGCGATTGCGTGCGACTTCTTTGGAGCCTGGGGTTTTCAGGTCGAGAATACGGCTGACACGGGTATCGACGGCAGAAATGTCCAGTGCACCACTGGTTTCCAGCGAAACTTCGTAGCCGGCGTCGCACAGACGCTTGAGCAGCGGGATCGCATTGGGCTGGGCCAGCGGCTCGCCGCCGGTCACACAGACGTAGCGCGGACGGTATTCGGCGACTTGGGCGAGGATGTCGTCCAGGGTCTGAATCGTACCGCCACTGAATGCGTAAGCGCTGTCGCAGTATTGGCAACGCAACGGGCAGCCGGTGAGCCGGACAAATACAGTAGGCAGGCCTGCTGTACGCGTCTCACCCTGCAACGAGTAAAAGACTTCGGTGATACGTAATGTTTCTTGCATAGGGGCCACGGGCGTAACAGCTAGACAGGCCGTCCGCCTCCGTCAGGCACTTCAAAACACCCTGCAAACGCAGAATCCAGAGAAGCGTAATAAATACCGGAATTTCGGGTGGCGAATTCTAACGAAAAAAGCCGCGACAAGCGCGGCTTTCTTGAATGACGGGTCAAGCTATTACAGACGCTGAAGGTCTCGTTGTGCCAATTGGGCAGCGGAAGTGCCCGGATATTGCGCGACAACCTGCTGCAAAATGCCTTTTACCTTGTCGGTATGACCCAGGCGGCGCTCGACATCAGCCAGCTTGTAGAGGGAGTCAGGCACCTTGGCGTGCTTCGGGTAAGCCTGGCTCACTTTGGCAAATGCCTGGCCAGCGCCTTGCAGATCGCCTTTGGCCAGATTCACTTCCCCCAACCAGTACTGAGCGTTGCCCGCGTAAGAGCTGTTCGGGTATTTGCGCAGGAAAGCGGTAAAAGCCTGGCTGGCCTTGTCGAAATCCTTGGCTTTGATCAGGTCAAAGGCTGCTTCGTAATAAAGCTTCTCTTTGGCTGGATCGGGTGGTTCAGTCCCTGTCATCGGCGCTTGAGCAGCCGGTGCAGCAGGTGTACCGCTGGCGTTGATGTCGCCGCCAGGGGCTGGAGAATTATTGGAAGCCGCTGCGGCTGCGCCGCCTGCTCCGATGCGTGAATCCAGATCCTGATACCGCTCTAGCGCTTCTTGCTTCATGCGCTGGATATCGTTTTGCTGGACCTCGACCATACCGCGCAAACGCGCGATTTCGTCCTGCATTTGTTGCAACTGCATGAACAGCTGACCTTGTGCCGAGGGCGGGGCCGAAACCCCTCCCCCGGCATAGGCGCCGGACGTGCCATAACCTGCTGGCGGATAACTGCTGCTGCCAGAGCCAGAATTGTTATCGACCACAGGAGCCGCACCCCACGCAAAAAGCGGAAGAGTGAGGGCCAATACGGTTACAGCACGTCGGCACGTTCGCATGTCAAATTACTTACGCAGTTCGACGCGACGGTTTTGAGCCCAGGACTGCTCGTCGTTGCCGGTAGCAACTGGACGCTCTTCGCCGTAGGAAACCAGTTCCAGCTGAGCTGGGGAAACACCTTGCAGTACCAGGTAGCGTTGAACGGCTTTCGCACGACGCTCGCCCAGTGCCATGTTGTACTCGCGAGTACCACGTTCGTCGGTGTTACCTTCCAGAACAACGCGAGCGCCGTTGGATTTCAGGTCTTTAGCGTGAACATCCAGGGAGCGCATTGCTTCTGGCTTCAGGTCCGAACTGTCGTATTCGAAGTAGAAGGTGGTGATTGCGCGCAGAGCAGCTTCTTCGCTCAGGCTGCCATCAACAGCACCAGTGTTAGCGCCGTAACCAGCGTTAGGGTCAACAGCGCCTGCACCGGCGTTGTCGCCGCCTTTGGACGAGCAACCTACAGCTACAGCCATGGCCAGAGCCAGCGCAGCAAACTTACCAAACTTCAGCATTTCCATCGTGAAACTCCTAATGAACCCCAGTGTGTTAAGCAAATCTTTTTGTAGCGCCGCGTCAGTTCAGGTAAGGGGACCAGGACGGTTCTCTGACTTCGCCTTGAGCGGTAGGAAGCGGGAGCCTTACGCGTCCGTTAATGGACACGAGCATCAAGACTCCCCGGCCCTGCTGGCGGGTGGCGTAGATTACCATGGTGCCGTTGGGCGCAACAGTAGGCGACTCATCAAGGTTGCTATCTGTGAGGATTTTTACACTTCCGCGAGCCAAATCCTGCACTGCGACCTTGAAGTTGGTAAAGCCATCCTGCCGGTGAATCATTACCAGCGTCTTTTCATCGGCTGACAATTTCGGGTTGGCGTTGTAGTTACCGACGAAAGTTACTCGTTCGGCACCACCACCATTGATGTTGGTTTTGTAGATCTGTGGCTTGCCGCCACGGTCCGACGTGAAGTACAGCGTCGAGCCATCCTTGCCGAAGAACGGTTCGGTATCGATCGAAGAATCGTTGGTGACGCGGTTCAGAGCACGCGAAGCCAGATTCATGACGTAGATTTCAGGGTTGCCATCTTTAGAGAGCACGAACGCCAGCTTGCTGCCATCCGGCGACCATGCAGGCGCGCCATTGAGGCCTTCGAAGTTGGTGATCTGCTCACGACGACCGGTGTCGATGTGCTGAACGAAGATGCGCGGACGCTTCTGTTCGAACGACACATACGCAATGCGCTTCCCGTCCGGTGCAAAGCGTGGCGACAGGATCGGCTCACGGGATTGCAGCAGAGTCACGGCACGTGCGCCATCGTAGTCCGAACGTTGCAGCGTGAAACGCGTGTTGTTTTCGGAGAAACGCTCAGCGGTCACGTACAGCATGCGGGTGGAAAACGCACCCTTGATGCCGGTCAGTTTCTCGAACGACTGGTCGGCAATGTAGTGCGCCATGTCGCGCAGCTGATCATTGGTACCGGAAACATTGCCGGTCAGTACTTGCTGTTCGGTTGCAACGTTGAACAGTGCGTACTGAATCTGCAGACGACCGCCCGCAGGAACAATGTTGCCCACCATGACGTACTGGGCACCCAGCGCTTTCCAGTCACGGAAAATGACTTCGCTTGCCTGAGTCGGCAGGCTGATCATGTTCTGTTTAGGAATCGGCGAGTAATAACCCGAGTTACGCAGGTCGTTACCGATGATTTCTCCCATGTCTTCCGGCAGTACGCTCCCGCCCTGCCAGCCAAATGGCACGACAGCAATCGGGGTAGCGCGGTCACTGCCGCTGGTGACCAGAATGTTCTTCTCTTCTGCTGCAACCATCCCGGCCGCACAACAGAGAACGACTAGTAGCAGTCCTCGAAAAAGCTTGATCACAGGGCTAGATCTCCAGGTGTGAATGTCATCTTGAATGAACGATATTGAGCGAAGTCAGCCGGTTTCATACCCTGCATTTCCGTCAAACGTCCAATGTTCTTGACCGCGGCTACCGCGGAACTGTCAAACGGCCCGTCGCCACTGGATTTCGCAATGGATACCGAAGCGATTGTACCGTCCGGCAACATGCCGATCTGCAGCGTAACGGACATGTTGTTACGCGCCGACGGTGGTCGACTCCAGCCTTCGGAAGCCCGAACACGGATCAAATCGTCGAAACTACCCGCTGTTTCGTCGCCTTGTTCATCCGCCAGCGCCTGTTGCCGTTCCGGTTTATCGGAGAGCAGGTCAGCCAAGGCCTGAGCCTTTTTGTCTTCGGCAGATTTACGAGCCGCTTCCTGCGCCTTCTTGGCAGAGTCGGCAGTGGCTTTTTTCTTGGCGTCGTCAGCAGCTTTCTTTTTAGCGTCTTCGGCGGCCTTTTTCTTGGCATCCTCAGCCGCTTTTTTCTTCGCGTCGTCGGCAGCCTGTTTCTTGGCTTCCTCCGCCGCAGCTTTTTTGGCGTCTTCCTCGGCCTTCTTCTTGGCGTCGTCTTCGGCTTTCTTCTTGGCTATATCAGCCAGTTGTTTCTCTTCAGCCTTTTTAGCGTCGGCTTTCTTGGCTTCATCAGCTTTTTTCGCTTCGTCGGCCTTCTTCGCCGCTTCCGCTTTTGCTGCTTCTGCTTTCTCTGCCGCCGCTTCAGCTTTCTGTTCTTCGGCTTTTTGAGCAGCCTCTTCTTTCTTTTGTTCCGCAGCTTTTACAGCTTCCTGCTTTTCCTGCTCGACTTTCTTCTGTTCCAGTTGCTCGACTTCAGTCTGTCGTGCAGCGGTCTTTTTTGCCTCGCCAGCAATTTTCTGATTGGTCTGGGTCGTCGCCTGGCTCTTGGATTTGAGCTGGTACAGGGTCGCCTGAACAATAGGCTTGGCTTCCGGCAGATCCGGGGTCATGGCAAAGCTGACGAACAGCATGCCAAAAATCAGGATATGCAGCGCCACGGCCCAGACACTAGGCCAGAAGTAATTCTCCGAGGCGGATGGCTCTCGAATCGGCTGCATCAGGGGGCCTCAGTAATCAAGCCAACATTCCCTACCCCAGCCTTCTGCAGCCCACCCATCGTGCCCATCACAGAGCCGTAATCGACAGTTTTGTCGCCACGGATGAAGACTTGAGTCTGCTTGCCAGCCTCACGACCTGCGGCCACGATCTTGGTCACGGCAGACGTCAGCTGCGGCAAGGTCATTGCCTTGTCCATCTGTTTGTCGGTGTCGACTTCGCTGCCAAGGTTCCAGTAATAGGTCTTGTCAGCCTTGATCGAAATGGTCAGGACCTGATTGTTGTTGTCTTGCGGCAAAGCCTCGCTGGAGACTTTGGGCAAATCGACTTTCACGCCCTGATTGATCATGGGAGCGGTCACCATGAAGATGACCAGCAACACCAACATGACGTCGATGTACGGGACCACGTTCATTTCGGCAACCGGCTTGCGTTTTCTGCGGCGATCTCGAGCGATTAAAGCCATTGGGAATTACCTGCTCACTCTTCGCTGGTGTGCACTTTACGGTGCAGGATGGCCTGGAATTCGTCGGCGAAGGTGTAGTAACGGCTGATCAAGGTCTCGCTGCGAGCGGCGAAACGGTTGTAAGCGATTACTGCAGGGATCGCCGCGAACAGGCCAATGGCTGTTGCGATCAAGGCTTCGGCGATACCAGGGGCAACGGTGGCGAGTGTCGCCTGTTGCGCAGTGGCCAGACCGCGGAAGGAGTTCATGATCCCCCAGACGGTACCGAACAGGCCGATGTACGGGCTGACGGAACCAACAGTGGCGAGGTAAGGCAGACCCGCTTCGAGTTTCTCTTCCTCGCGGGAGATGGCAACACGCATGGCACGGGCCACGCCTTCCATCACGGCCTCAGGATCAACCCCGGCCTGCTGACGCAGACGCGAGAACTCTTTGAAGCCGGCGCGGAAGATCTGCTCCACACCCGAATCAGGGTCTGGATTGCTGCCCGCCTGACGGTACAGTTTGGACAAATCGATACCGGACCAGAAACGCTCCTCGAAGCTATCCAGTGCCCGGCGTCCAGCGCGCAGCATATTGCTGCGTTGAAAAATCATGATCCACGAAGTGACTGAAGCAGCCACCAGGATCAGCATAACCAACTGAACCACAACACTGGCATTGCTGACCAAACTCCACATGGAGGAATGGTCGACGACGTTAGCTTCCACGCTTTATCTCCTGCTCTGAATGTGTACCCGCGCCGCTCTGGACGGCAAAGGCCGTACGCAAAGCTTCGGGAATGGCCCGGGGTTTCAAACTATCGGCGCGCACACACGCCACCAAGAACTGCCCTTCACAGAGCAGCGTTTCATCCGCAGCCCGCCTGACTTCTTGCTTGAAGCGCAGGCTGGCACGGTTCAATTCGATTACTTCGGCGCTGACCAGCAGTTCATCGTCCAGTCGCGCCGGCTTGTGGAAACGAGCCTCGCTGGAGTGGACGACGAACAGCAGGTTTTCTTGCGCCATTGAGGACTGGGCAAAACCCAGTTCCCGCAGCCGCTCGGTACGAGCCCGCTCCATGAATTTCAGATAATTGACGTAGTAGACGATGCCGCCAGCATCGGTGTCTTCGTAATAAACCCGACAACGATGTGCGAACGACTGAACCCCGTTTTGCGCGCGCATACTCTAGTGCTTACTCCTCAGGTTGCCAATCCGCCACGACAACTGTTTTTCATGGTTTTGCAGGTTATTACCGGTCTGCTTCGGGCAACTGCCAGTCTGACCACGCAAACCCTGAATAAATCACTGATTTGCGGCTTTTAATTGTCTTCGTCTGCAACAAATTGTTCAGCACCTGGCATTTCGCCCATACGCGACGGAATGTTCAGACCGAAGTGCAAATACGCATGACGGGTCACGACCCGGCCACGCGGTGTGCGCATGATATAGCCTTGCTGGATCAAATAGGGTTCGAGCACATCTTCAATGGTGTGACGCTCTTCGCTAATGGCAGCGGCGAGGCTATCGACCCCGACCGGGCCACCGTCGAACTTCTCGATCATGGTCAGCAGCAAGCGCCGGTCCTGATGATCAAAACCGCGCTCATCGACATCCAGCAGGTTCAAGGCTAGATCCGCGATGGGCTTGGTGATATGCCCTTTCCCGCGCACTTCTGCGAAATCCCGAACCCGGCGTAGCAAGCGGTTGGCGATACGCGGCGTGCCACGGGCACGACGGGCGATTTCAAAGGCGCCTTCCGGCTCGATTGGCAGGCCCAGAATGCCCGCAGAACGGGTCACGATGGTGGCCAGATCGGCAATATTGTAGAACTCCAGGCGCTGCACAATGCCGAATCGGTCGCGCAACGGGTTGGTCAGCATGCCCGCCCGGGTCGTCGCCCCCACCAGCGTGAAAGGCGGCAAATCCAGTTTGATGGAGCGCGCGGCTGGGCCTTCACCGATCATGATGTCGAGCTGAAAATCCTCCATCGCTGGGTACAGGACTTCTTCAACGATGGGCGAAAGCCGATGGATTTCGTCGATGAACAGTACGTCATTGGGCTCAAGGTTGGTCAGGATTGCTGCCAGGTCGCCGGGCCGTTCCAGCACCGGGCCGGACGTGCTCTTGATCGACACCGACATTTCCTGGGCAATAATGTTGGCAAGCGTGGTCTTGCCCAGCCCCGGCGGGCCGAAGATCAGAGTGTGATCCAGCGCTTCGTTACGACCCCGCGCGGCCTGGATGAACAACTCCATCTGCTCACGCACTGTGGGCTGACCGATGTAATCGGCAAGACTCAGGGGGCGGATGGCGCGATCGATCTGTTCGTCACGGTCTCGGCCGCCGGTGGCGGTTATCAGGCGGTCAGCATCAATCACTTAAGCCATTCCCTTCAATGCACGTCGAATCAAATCAGCACTGCTCAAATCTTTTTCCTTGATGGCGGAAACCGCTTTGCTCGCTTCCTGAGGTTTGTAACCCAGGGAGATCAGCGCGCTTACCGCGTCAGACTCGGCGGTCACCACTGGCTCCGGCATACCAGGCCCACTGGAAACCAGGGTAAAAGTGCCCGGCAGGGTTTCCCAGGCTTTGAAGCGATCCTTGAGTTCCACCAGCAAACGCTCGGCGGTCTTTTTGCCAACACCAGGAATGCGGGTCAAGGCAGAGGTGTCCTGAGCCTGAACGCAGCGCACCAGCTCATCGACCTCAAGGCCGGACATCAACGCCAGTGCCAGTTTCGGACCAACGCCATTGAGGCGGATCAGCTCACGAAACAGCTCGCGCTCGCGCTTTTCATAAAAACCATAAAGCAGATGCGCGTCTTCGCGCACCACCAGGTGAGTATGCAAGGTCACGGGTTCGCCAACATGAGGCAAGCGGTAGAGCGTAGTCATGGGGACCTCGATCTCATACCCGACACCGTTCACATCAAGCACCAGATGCGGCGGCTGTTTTTCAGCCAGAAAGCCGCGCAAGCGTCCAATCACGTATCAAATCCTTTCGTGTTGTCGATCCGCAGAGTGATCGACGCGAAATAGTGGTCGCAATCATTGCAGGCATCACGACGCCCGCAAGCGAAAATATAAAAGAAGATGATGCTAACAGAGACGTCACCCCTCTATCTGAAGCTTTAGAGACGTAACCGACCACCGCGACTGCGGGCGGTGTTCAGACCGTGAGGTATCAGGCTCGAACGTGTGTGCGCGTGGCACAAGGCAATGGCCAGGGCGTCGGAGGCATCAATCTGCGGCTTCTGGGTCAGCTTGAGCAAATGCATGACCATCATCATCACCTGCTCTTTATTGGCTGCGCCTGTTCCGGCCACGGCCTGCTTGACCTGGGTCGCGGTGTACTCAGCAATTTCCAGGCTCTCTTCAGCGCCCGCGACAATGGCAGCACCCCTCGCCTGCCCCAGTTTGAGCGCCGAGTCGGCGTTGCGCGCCATAAAGACTTTTTCAATGCCCATGGTCACCGGGCCGTAAGTCTGGATCACCTCACGCACGCCGCGATACACGATCTGCAAGCGTTCATGCAGCTCGCCACTGCCGGTGCGGATGCAGCCCGAGGCGACGTAAACACAGCCACGCCCGGTGTCCCGCACCACGCCGTAGCCGGTAATTCGCGAACCGGGGTCGATACCAAGAATAAGAGTCATAACGCCTGCAGCTTGAGAAGTGACACATCGCGAAGATCGCAGCATAAAGGCAGAAGCCGGAGGCCGATAGCGATAGATCGCTTCGTAGCTCCGGCCTCGAATAATAAAGCAGACAACGTTTTATCAGCCCAACTGCTCCATGACGTCGTCCGGGATTTCCGCATTGGAATAGACGTTCTGCACGTCATCCAGATCCTCAAGCATGTCGATCAGCTTGAGCACCTTTTCCGCAGTTTCCAGATCCAGTACGGCGCTGGTAGTTGGCAGCATCACGATTTCAGCATCGTTCGCCTTGAACCCGGCAGCGTCCAGCGCGTTGCGGACGGCATAAAACCCGGAAAACGAGGTGAACACGTCGATGCTGCCGTCTTCATTGGTCACGATGTCGTCGGCATCCGCTTCCATGGAAGCCTCGATCAAGGAGTCTTCGTCAACACCCGGCGCGAAGGAAATCTGCCCCTTGCGATCGAACAGATAGGCGACAGAGCCATCAGTGCCGAGGTTACCGCCACACTTGGTGAACGCATGGCGCACGGCTGCAGCGGTCCGGTTGCGATTGTCGGTCATGGTTTCAACCATGATCGCCACGCCGCCAGGACCGTAACCTTCGTAACCCAGCTCTTCGACGTCGTCACCGTCGGCAGCACCGGTACCCCGGGCCACTGCGCGGTCGATGGTGTCACGGGTCATGTTCGCACCGAGGGCCTTGTCCAGCGCCAGACGCAGACGAGGGTTGGAACCTGGATCACCACCACCCTGACGAGCAGCGACGGTCAGCTCACGAATCCACTTGGTGAAAATCTTGCCTTTCTTGGCATCCTGACGCTCTTTGCGGTGCTTGATGTTCGCCCACTTAGAATGACCTGCCATATCTCGCTCCAGATTCTTTCTTCAAACACCTTCGCCCGCACGAGTGCAGGCGAAAGCTTTCTTCAATTCAGTAAGGTGCAACATCAGGCGCAGCCACGTCACGGAGACGTGGTGCGCCTGGGCACGAATCACTCAGCCTTTGGCTGTTCGCGCAGACGGATGTGCAGCTCACGCAATGCCTTGGCATCGACAACACCAGGCGCCTGGGTCATGACATCAGCCGCGCTCTGGGTTTTCGGGAAGGCGATGACTTCACGAATCGACTGAGCACCGGTCATCAGCATGACCAGACGATCAAGACCGAACGCCAGACCACCATGGGGCGGAGCGCCGTACTTCAGAGCGTCCAACAGGAAGCCAAACTTCTCCTGCTGCTCGTCTTCGGCGATACCCAGCAGACGGAAGACCGCTTGCTGCATCTCTTTGCGGTGGATACGGATCGAACCACCACCCAGCTCGGTGCCGTTCAGAACCATGTCGTAAGCACGTGACAAGGCGGTGCCCGGGTTGGCTTCCAGCTCTTCCGGCGTGCATTTTGGCGCGGTGAACGGGTGGTGCAGCGCAGAGAAACTACCGTCTTCGTTTTCTTCAAACATCGGGAAGTCGACGACCCACATCGGAGCCCACTCGCAGGTGTGCAGCTTGAGGTCGTTACCTACCTTGATCCGCAGCGCGCCTAGGGCTTCGCTGACGATCTTGGCTTTGTCCGCGCCAAAGAAAACGATGTCGCCATCTACCGCACCAACACGATCCAGGATCACGTTGAGGTTGGCTTCAGGGATGTTCTTCACGATTGGCGACTGCAGGCCATCAACGCCGTTTGCACGCTCGTTGACCTTGATGTAGGCCAGACCCTTGGCACCGTAGATGCCAACGAACTTGGTGTAATCGTCGATCTGTTTGCGCGGCATGCTCGCCCCGCCTGGAACGCGCAGAGCAGCGATACGGCATTTAGGGTCGTTGGCCGGGCCGCTGAACACCTTGAAGTCGACTTCCTTGAGCTGGTCTTCAACATCAACCAGTTCCAGCGGGTTACGCAGGTCCGGCTTGTCCGAGCCATAACGACGCATGGCTTCTGCGAACGTCATGTGCGGGAAGTCACCGAAGTCCAGATCCAGCACTTCCTTGAACAGCTGACGAACCATCTTCTCGGTCAGGCCGATGATGTCTTCTTCATTCAGGAAGCTGGTTTCGATGTCGATCTGGGTGAATTCCGGCTGGCGGTCAGCACGCAGGTCTTCGTCACGGAAGCACTTGGCGATCTGGTAGTAGCGATCGAAGCCGGCAACCATCAACAGCTGTTTGAAAAGCTGTGGCGACTGCGGCAGCGCAAAGAAGCTGCCCGGGTGTGTGCGGCTAGGCACCAGATAGTCGCGAGCACCTTCCGGCGTGGCGCGGGTCAGGATCGGTGTTTCAACGTCAAGGAAACCGTTGTCGTCCAGGTAGCGGCGGATGCTGGTGGTGATGCGCGAACGCAGACGCAGCTTCTCGGCCATTTCCGGGCGACGCAGGTCAATGAAGCGATAACGCAGGCGCGTCTCTTCGCCCACATCGGAGTATTCATTCAGCGGGAACGGCGGAGTTTCCGACTCGTTCAGCACTTCCAGTTCGTAACCGAGAACCTCGATGGCGCCGGACGCCATGTTCGCGTTGACAGCACCTGCCGGGCGAGTACGCACCTTGCCGGTGACCTTGACGACATACTCGCTGCGCACGCGGTCGGCGGCAGCGAAGGTGTCAGCGCGATCAGGGTCGAATACGACCTGAGCCAGACCTTCACGATCGCGGATATCGAGGAAGATAACGCCCCCGTGGTCACGTCGGCGGTGGACCCATCCGCAAAGGGTAATTTCCTGACCTTCCAGGCTCTCGTTCAATTGGCCGCAATAATGGCTGCGCATCATGATGGTCTGTTCACTTCCAGTAATTCGAAATTCGGTGGAGCTTTCGCTCTTGGCTTGCGCTCAATAGTGCAAGAGCCCAGGCATGCGTTCAAGCCATGCCTGCGCTGGCCTGCGCGCTGTACGCGCAAACGCGCCCGTTTTAGCAAGGCGGAGGATTATATAGGGTTAATCGTGGCTGCGCAGCCGTGGGGTTGGGTCAGGGCGAGATAACTTCATCGCATCACCCCGACAGACCCCGCTGTTATCGCTACCTGATGCGGAGCGAAAGCAGGCCCGCCAAAAGGCGAGCCCGCAGAAATTGGTGACGCACTAGCAGCTTCAGGCCTGGGTGAGATCCAGGCTTTCACCTTTTAACAGGTGGGCAACACACACGACCCTGATGAGACCGCTGAAATTCTTCACGCCGCCATAGCGCAAATGGACCTCACGGTCGATGTAGGACAGAACCGCATTCACCGAGCAGTCGTTCGAGCTCGCTATTTTGGACAGGATGTTCCAGTAGACATTCTCCAGACGCAGACACGTTGCCAGACCGTTGAGCCGTACCGACTTGGAGTGCGGCTGTGCCAGGGTCATGTTGAAATCCTCGACAAAAGGATCATTGCAGATTTTCGCGGGACGATTGGGGTCTCTTGCGTCGCCTTCAACCTCTTGAACCATGATGGTTTCCTCTAAAACAGTAATTTGGGGGCCATTGAGAAACATTTAAATATAAATAAATCCCGTACCTATCAGGCCCGAATTACGATTTTGAAACTAGCAGGATCAGGACTTAATGTTTGTAGGACATCACTACAAACAACAGAGGAATAACGAACTACCCAGCCTCACTAGCGAACTACTTCGGCAAGCGGGTAATACATATTTATAGAATTTTTTCCGCAGGCAATAGTAGACGCTTCAGGACGTAGAACGGCCTGCCTTGTGCAGCCCTTGTGCGGGGAGTGTCAGGAACGAGGGGTCTGGCGGTCAGCAGAATCAGGCGAGCAGTGCAGGACACCACTCGCCTTTGCGATTAGTTCGCTTCAAGCATCGAACGGAGCATCCACGCAGTTTTCTCGTGAACCTGCATTCTCTGGGTCAGCAAATCGGCAGTAGGCTCATCACTCACTTTATCCAGAAGAGGAAAAAGACTACGAGCAGTTCGGACTACAGCTTCTTGCCCCTGGACCAGACTTCTGATCATATCTTCCGCGCCCGGTACACCTTCTTCTTCTTTGATAGAAGAAAGACGGGCGTAGGTGGTATAAGTGCCGGGCGCCGGAAACCCAAGTGCACGGATACGCTCGGCGATGGAGTCAACAGCCAGTGCCAGCTCGTTATACTGCTCTTCAAACATCAGATGCAGCGTGCGAAACATAGGCCCACTGACATTCCAGTGAAAGTTATGAGTCTTCAGATACAAAACGTAAGTATCCGCGAGCAAATGAGAAAGACCATCGACGATTGACTTGCGATTCTCTTCGCTGATACCGATATCGATTGCCATGTTTTTCCCCTTGGTAGATGGCTTGAAATGCTGTTGGTGCAGCCAGCACTGTACCAAGGGAAACCGGATGGCGCAGCCCTGCGTTTGCAATTGCCCTCTTCCCGGTAGGCATCCAGATGATCTGAAGATCAGCCACAGCCGGGCACCGCCCGTCGCTTTGTCCGTCAACGGACCACCGACACGTCGCGCAACGCAAGCTGTTGATTTGAGTAGCCACAGGCTTTGCTGTTAAATACACCGCGTGCCGCAGCGACCTGTTTTTGGTGACTGCGCATAGGCTGAATGATCATCCGTGCCTCACGCCTCCACTTTTCAAGAAGCGTACCGGGTGTAATCAGCTATTTCCTTTGTGATCCATCTTAATGTGAGTTATCGACATGTTGAAAATAGTCCACCTGCTAACGGGAGCCGCTGCCCTGCTGCTTTCCTTTATACCTGCTCTGCGCAATGAAGCCCTGGCTTCGTATCTGCAGCCCGAAGCGCTGTACCTGGCATTGTTCGGTCTGCTCAATCTTGTCCTTGCCCCCGTGATCCCTTACTGGAACAGGGGACCACGTCATCAACTGCAAAATCTGGTCAGCGCTTTGCTGGTTCTGGCTGTTGTTCTTCAGATCCTTACGCTGCTCGTTCCACTGGAAACCATCGCGGGTCAGCCTGCTGTCATGATGGCCCTGATTGCTGCTGTGCTTGCCGTCGCACTCCATCTTGCCGTGAGCTTTTACCGCTCCTCCCCTTCGCCAGTTGCCCACAGCCATGACATGACGAACCGGGATACCGGCACCGTAAAGTGGTTCAACACATCCAAAGGGTTCGGCTTTATTTCCCGAGACTCCGGCGACGATATCTTCGTGCATTTCCGTGCTATCCGTGGCGAAGGTCACCGGGTGCTGGTCGAAGGCCAACGGGTAGAGTTTTCTGTCATGAACCGCGACAAGGGCTTGCAGGCTGAAGATGTGATTGCGGCATTGCCTCGCCGCTGATTTTCACCACAGCAAAAACCGCCCAAAAAAAAGGCGCTTCTAATAATAGAAGCGCCTTTTCTTTTTTGGGGGGAGCCACAGCTTCTTAGTAGTGCGGTGGCGGTGCGTCCTCTCCAAAAATCTCGAACTGATTGCTCTGCTCTTCCTGACGCTTGAGCACTGCCGCCATCTGCTGCTGCAAACGATCCAGCGCACGCTGCTGGGCAACCAATACATCATTCAATGCCTGGATCGTGTCGTCCTGAAAAGCCAGTCGACTCTCCAGCTCTGTTACTCGACTTTCAAGACTCATGACGACTGCTCCGCAAACTGGAAGTCTTCAAGAGATGCCCCACTCAACGCCTGAAGGATCTCGGCAAACTGGCCTGGCGTGTAAGGCTGTGCAGCATGCTTGCCCCAGACCGGTGATGGCCAGGCGATGTCATCCCGTTTACGCACGATGACATGCATGTGCAGTTGGCTCACGACATTCCCCAGTGCGGCAACATTCAACTTGTCAGCCTTGAACAACGCACCGAGCAATTGCGACAGCGCCGTGGTTTCACGCCACAACTGCAACTGGTCCTGTGGGTCCAACTCGAACACTTCGCTGATAGCCGGCCGCCGAGGCACCAGAATAAACCAGGGATAGTTGGAATCGTTGGACAAGAGCAGACGGCACAACGGGAAGTCGCCGATCAGCAAAGTGTCCTGTTGCAAGCGTGAATCCAGAACAAACACGTTATAACTCCTGACCTACAGGTTAATTTCCGTGGGGCCTCATAGTTAATGATCGCCACACAATACCGAGCAGGATACTCGGGAATATCCACCACTTCACTGCCGCGCAGCAGGTAATCGTTTTTTAATGCGCTGCAGGACGCCTCCCCGACGACCAGAGCACCGCCAGAGTACCGGCAGAACGGCACCGCCAGAACGGCACCGACAGGGGCTTCGCACCAGCAGAGCACACCCGCGGCGACCAACGCCCTGTTTTCAGCCAGAATTTCTTGGGCTCACGGATGAGGCAGGTGTTACTAATCTCTACCCTCAGGCGATTTGCAGGGAGGGTTTTTCAGCCAGAACCCTCGGGACGTAATACAAATGAAGCATTGGCGCGATACAGCTATTTAACAGACAGGGAGGCTGTACCAGCTTGAGGCACGTTTCCCGTCGAACGCACCAAAACGACCCACTCAAAGAAACAAAAAATGCGTTTCATCCAAGAATTACCCATCCCACGCAGGCACAGGTAACGCTGACAGGCAGAAAAGGGCCTTTTACCTCCCACATCACGGGAAAAAAGCAAAAGGCGTATTTTTATTTTTATGTTCAGAAACAATGGTTTAGGGTTACGTCATCAGGTAAATACGAGGTTTTTCACATTTTTTTCTCATCACCCGGAATTTTGTGCACGGTTGTTGCTATATCCCAATCAAGGCTTCTTGAGGCGCTGGCGGAATACAGCACACAAGAGCCAAAGGAAAGCGACAAGCAGTGCAGCGGGGAGAGTCTGGAGTGACAGGCGCATAAACTATTTTGATCTATGCTCCTGCCATTCCGAATGCTGCAAAGTTGTTTGGCCCAATAAAACCGGGCTTATTTTGCGACATCGACAACATGCATCTGCGACATCGCCGTAAAGATTTTGCAAGGATAGTTAAGTCACTATCGCCACTATGGTCAGCGTGATATAGATTTCGCCGACACAAAAAAGAAAGAGCCGTCCAGATAAAAAAACAGGTGGACGGCAGTACTCTTCTCTTAAAAACCAAAGGAGCAAGTCACGATGAGAGTGATGAAGTGGAGCGCAATCGCACTGGCAGTTACTGCAGCCAGCACCCAACTGGCAACGGCAGCAGCGTTCGTCAGCGACCAGTCTGAAGCCAAGGGTTTCATCGAAGGCAGCACACTGGACGTGAAAGCTCGTAACTACTATTTCAACCGCGACAAGAAAGACGGCGCCGTTGACGACAAAGACTGGACTCAAGGTTTCTGGGGCAACTTCAGCACCGGTTACACCCAAGGCACCATCGGTGTCGGCGTTGAAGCTTTCGGCTACTTTGGCTTGAAACTTGACGGCCAGGACAAGTATTCCGGTTCGGGCAACCTGGTCACCAACAGCCAGGGCCAGAACGAAGACAGCTTCGGCAAAGCCGGTGGCGCTATCAAGTTCCGCGTTTCGAAAACCGAACTGAAAATCGGTGACATGCAGCCTACCAGCCCGGTATTCGCAGTGGGCGGTTCCCGTCTGTTGCCACAAACCGCGACCGGTATCAGCCTGCAGAGCAGCGAGATCAAAGGTCTGGATCTGGAAGGTGGTCACTTCACTTCGGGCACCAGCCAGGATGACACCAGCCACAGCGGCAACATCTGGGCGACCTATGCAGGTCAATCGGCAAAATCTGCTGACTTCGTCGGCGGCAAGTACGCCATCACTGACAGCCTGGGCGTTGCTTTCTACGGCGCGAAGCTGGAAGACATCTGGGATCAGTACTACGCCAACCTGAACTACGCATTGCCGCTGACTGACTCCCAGTCCCTGGCATTCGATGCCAACCTGTACCGCACTGTCGATGAAGGCAGCGCCAAAGCAGGCGACATCAGCAACACCGCGTTCTCCGGTTCTGTTGCTTACTCGTTCGCAGCTGCACACACCCTGACCCTGGCATTCCAGAAAGTTAACGGTGATACGCCTTTCGACTACATCGGTATCGGCGACAACAACAAGGGCGGCGACTCGATCTTCCTGAACAACTCCATCCAGTACTCTGACTTCAACGGTCCTGGTGAGAAGTCCTGGCAAGCTCGCTACGACCTGAACATGACTCCGTACGGCGTGCCTGGCCTGAGCTTCATGACCCGCTACATCAAAGGTTATGACATCGACGGCACCAACACCCCGACCAACAGCAGTTACGCTGGTCTTTACGGTGCAGATGGCAAGCACCACGAAACCAACCTTGAAGCCAAATACGTACTGCAGACTGGCCCAGCCAAAGATCTGTCGTTCCGTATCCGTCAAGCATGGCACCGCGCCAATGCTGACCAGGGCGAAGGTGATATCAACGAGTTCCGCCTGATTGTCGATTACCCGATCTCGGTCCTGTAATCGCAATTTCGCAACTTGTTCTGGAAAAAGCCCGGCTCTTGCCGGGCTTTTTCATACATCCTGAAAAGCATTTTTGCAGCCCGGCTGTCGAAGTCTTGGCCTGTACGGGGATAGATGCTGCCCGTACAATGCCCAGTCATCTCCAGTCTCAGCAACCGACAACGGCCTACCATGCGCACCAGTCAATATTTGCTCGCCACACAGAAAGAAACCCCTTCCGATGCGGTCGTGATCAGCCACCAGCTGATGCTGCGGGCCGGCATGATTCGCAAACTTGCTTCCGGCCTCTACACTTGGCTGCCCATGGGCTTGCGCGTATTGCGTAAGGTCGAAGTGATCGTTCGCGAAGAAATGGACGCTGCTGGCGCTCTCGAAGTGTTGATGCCTGGCATTCAGCCAGCCGAGCTTTGGCAGGAGTCCGGGCGCTGGGAACAATATGGTCCTGAGCTGATGCGTCTGACCGATCGGCACAATCGTGAGTTCTGCCTGGGCCCGACCCATGAAGAAGTCATTACCGATCTGGCCCGCAATGAGCTTAATAGCTATAAACAGCTGCCAATCAATCTGTACCAGATCCAGACCAAATTCCGTGACGAGATTCGTCCACGCTTCGGCTTGATGCGTGGCCGTGAGTTCGTCATGAAGGACGCCTACTCCTTCCACGCCGATCATGCCTCGTTGCAACAGACCTACGACCGCATGCATCTGGCGTATTGCAATGTGTTCACTCGCCTGGGCCTGAAATTCCGCCCGGTTGAGGCCGACAACGGCTCCATAGGCGGCGCGGGCTCCCATGAGTTCCACGTACTGGCCGAGTCCGGTGAAGACGATATCGTTTTCAGCGACGGTTCCGATTACGCCGCCAACATCGAAAAAGCCGAAGCCGTACCTCGCGAAACCTCTCGCGCGGCACCGACCGAAGAACTGCGCCTGGTAGACACCCCGAATGCCAAGACCATTGCGCAACTGGTCGAAGGCTTCAATCTGCCAATCGAAAAGACCATCAAGACGCTGGTGGTTCACGCTGCAGAAGAAGGCAAGCTGATCGCGTTGATCATCCGTGGCGATCACGAACTCAATGAAATCAAGGCTGCAAAACTCGAACAGGTCGCCAGCCCGCTGGTCATGGCTTCCGAAGCCGAACTGCGCGACGCCATCGGCGCTGGCGCAGGCTCCCTGGGCCCGCTGAATCTGCCACTGCCGTGCATCATCGACCGTTCGGTTGAGCTGATGAGCGACTTCGGCATCGGCGCAAACATCGACGACAAGCACTACTTCGGCGTCAACTGGGAGCGAGACCTGCCTGTACCGACCGTTGCCGACCTGCGCAACGTGGTCGCTGGCGATCCAAGCCCGGATGGCAAGGGCACACTGGAAATCAAGCGCGGCATCGAAGTGGGCCATATCTTCCAGCTGGGCACCAAGTACAGCGAAGCCATGAAGTGTCAGGTTCTGGGCGAAAACGGCAAACCGGTCAACCTCTCCATGGGTTGTTACGGTATTGGTGTTTCCCGCGTGGTGGCTGCTGCAATCGAGCAGAACAACGACGCCAACGGCATCATCTGGAATGACACGTTGGCGCCTTTCCAGATTGCGCTGGTTCCACTGCGCTACGAGACCGACGCTGTACGCGAGGCTACCGACAAGCTGTATGCCGAACTGACCGCCGCTGGTTTCGAAGTGCTGCTGGACGACCGCGACAAGAAAACCAGCCCGGGCAACAAATTTGCTGACATGGAGCTGATCGGTATTCCGCATCGCATCGTTGTCAGTGACCGCGGTCTGGCCGAAGGCAATCTCGAATACAAGAGCCGCATCGAGCCTGAAGCCCAAGCCCTGCCGGTTGCCGACGTACTGTCCTTTATTCAGGGCCGTATTCGCCGCTGAGTCCTGATAGCGCCCATCGAAAGGTGGGCGCTATTGCACCAGCCATGACGCGCAAGCTACGCAACGCGCCTTCATCCGCAAGAGATCTCATGTTCAACGCAAATCCCCTACGCCTAGGCTGCACACTCTTGTGCATCACCCTGGTCAGCGGCTGTGCCAATCACTTGTCACAACGCAGTGAGCACGAAGAGCGTATCGAGCGTAAATTGCTCGAACACAGCGTACAGATCGACATCGGCGAGCCCAAGACACTTGAGCTCCCGCAGCGACGTGTGCGCATCCACGAACACAAGTCATTCGAAGTGACCGAATTTGAAGTCACTCGCCATTACGACCGCTATACCCCCTACCAGCCCTGGCGCGAAATCTACGAGATTCCTCTGGGCGCGGTTGCGGTCGTGGCAGGTGTGGGCGCCAACGTGGTCAACGTTTTCGCCTTGGGTCGCCTGCCCGACAGCGTGACCAAAGACTGGATCAGCTATGGTTTTGCGGGCCTTAACCCGTTCATGAACGCCCCTTCCCACGGGCGCTCGCAACAGAATCTGGCCGCCATCGACGAAGTCCAGCGGGACAAGAAGATCGAAAATTCGACCCTGCCCTGGAATGAGCGTCCGGTGACAGTCAAGGCCGGAACCCAGACTCACGACCTGACCACCGACGGTAACGGCGTCTTGCGCCTGAGCCTGCTGGACAGTCCATTCGCCGAGCAGGACCTGAGCCATGTCACGCGGCTTTATATAAGCGTCGAAGATGACCAGGATAATGCCCACGCCAACGTCGATCTTCCGATCAGCAAGTCGCTGCGAGGCAAGTTGCTGGAAGCTCATGGCCTGATCTACGACGACCTTGAAGACGATGAAGTCAGCCAGTGGGTCTATCGGGTCAAACGCCTCTCGGATCTGGGTCTGGAAGAAGAAGCCAGCGATCTGGAACAGAGCCTGATCGAAATGACCCGGGACGACCCGCAGTTGCAGCGCGAGTTTCTCAAGTCGCTGGCCAAGGATGCGGGCCGTTTGGTGGCTGATCCTGGGGTGAAGAAATGAGCCAACTCTCGCACTGATTTATTTGTGGGACCGGCTTTAGCCGGGAAGAGGCCCGGACATACACTGCATAAGTGTCAACAGGACCACCGTCTTCCCGGCTAAAGCCGGTCCCACAAGACATGCCCATTGCAGGCACGCCTGTCATCAAGACGAAAACAACTCCAGCTGTTCATGCCCCCCACGCAAATCCTGAAGACGCACACCAATCCCCAACAGTCGCACCGGCTTACCGCCCCGGGCAAACGCCTGGGTCAGCAACTGCTCGAAACTTTCCAGATCCCGACCGGCACCTGATTGCTCCAGGGTTGTCTGGGTGAAATCGTGAAACTTCACTTTGACGAAAGGCTTGCCGGGTCGGTACTGGCCATCCATCCGAGCCACCCTCCCCGCCAGGGTTTCCAGCAGCTCGGGCAGTTTCTGCAGACAGCTCGCCAAATCCGGCAAGTCTGTGTCGTAGGTATTTTCCACGCTCACCGACTGACGCCGACTGTCATTTTGTACCGGGCGATCATCAATACCGCGCGCAAGCCCCCACAGGCGCTCGCCGAAAGAACCGAACTCACGCACCAGCGCCAGCTTCTTCCAGTCCAGTAAATCAGTGCAATTGATAATCCCCAGCTTGCCGAGTTTATCTGCGGTCACCTTGCCGACCCCATGCAGCTTGCTGACCGGTAACTGCGCCACAAAGTCTTCCACCTGATTGGGCGTAATGACGAACAGCCCGTTGGGCTTTTTCCAGTCGCTGGCGATTTTCGCCAGAAACTTGTTGGGGGCCACGCCTGCAGAAACCGTGATATGCAGCTGATTAGACACCCGGCGTCGGATGTCCTGGGCTATGCGTGTGGCACTGCCGCCAAAATGAGTGGCTTCGGAGACGTCGAGGAACGCTTCATCCAGCGACAGCGGTTCGATCAGATCCGTGTAATCGCGAAAGATGGTCTGGATTTCCCGCGAAGCTTCTTTATAAGCATCCATGCGCGGCTTGACGATGGCGAGGTCCGGGCAGAGCTTGAGTGCGTGACGAGAGGACATCGCTGAACGCACACCATAGGCACGCGCCTCATAATTGCAGGTCGCAATCACGCCACGCCGATCCGCCGAGCCACCGACGGCCAGCGGCTTGCCGGCCAATCGAGGGTCATCGCGCATTTCGATGGCTGCATAGAAGCAGTCACAGTCGACATGGATGATTTTGCGCTGCGTCATGTAGGCGTTTGGCGAAAGGAATGGTCGGCCAGTATCTCATTCGCGCCAGGAAGTGGCATCTCATGATGAGAGAAAGCGCCGCACAGCGAATAAGATTCTGCCGTCATTAAAGGTTGGGACATTGCCGCATAGCCCCGCCCTGTAAGGCTTCGGCGATTACTGCAGCGCGCATTTGGAGAGCTAAGCACTTGAAGGAAAAGCGTTTTTTCCAAATTAGCAATTGACAGGCCAGCAATGCTCTGTAGAATGCCGACACACAGACGCGGGATGGAGCAGTCTGGTAGCTCGTCGGGCTCATAACCCGAAGGTCGTCGGTTCAAATCCGGCTCCCGCAACCAAACATCAAAAAAGGCTACTCGAAAGAGTGGCCTTTTTTGTGCGTGCCGGTTTTGCACACATATCCTGTAGGAGCTGCCGAAGGCTGCGAACCTGTGTGTCAGACCCACCGCTTTCGCAGCCCTCGTAACCTCGGTCAGCTCCTACAGGACCGGAGTGTGCCTGCAGAAACGCAGAACTGGAGCGCACCCGGTCGCTCCTACAGGTAATGCTTCAACTGCAGCTATTTGGCTCATTTCCGGATTAAAGGTTGACACCCCGGCGTTCCGCTGTAGAATGCCGCCACACAGACGCGGGATGGAGCAGTCTGGTAGCTCGTCGGGCTCATAACCCGAAGGTCGTCGGTTCAAATCCGGCTCCCGCAACCAAACATCAAAGAAGGCTACTCGAAAGAGTGGCCTTTTTTGTGTCCGCAAGAAAACCGCCTTCCCTCGACGCCAACTCATTGTCCGCCAAAGCAATTTTTCGTCGCGGCTGACGTCCAACCGTCACGCCTTGTAACGTAATATTACAAAGCTCGACAGTTTTGTTACAGCCTGCCGATACTATCTGATAGCTGAACTGCTCCTGAACGGTTACACAAACGGACCTGCTCCATTCGCTCGTTAGACGTTGACGCGCTAACATCTCGAAATATTTTCTGCGTAGGGATTGGTAACTTGGCTGCATACCTCCATTCTGTCCCGCACGATCCAAGGAGTGATTGATGCGCGACAACTCGTCCGACACCACTGAAGCAGTCACGGCAACTCAACCCATTCAACCTGCCCGTCTCCAGTGGCTGGAGCTGCTGAGTAAATATCGCCAGCCCATCGGGTTGGGCGTGACGTTATTGCTATTCGCCATCGCGCTGATCGCCTGCCGACACATGTTGAGCGAGCTTGATCTGTACGCCTTGCATGATTCGCTGCTGAGCGTGCCGATCCCTTCCCTGGCAGGTGCCTTGCTGGCAACCGCCGTGGGCTTCGTGATTTTGCTCGGCTACGAATGGTCGGCCAGCCGTTACGCCGGCGTAAACCTGCCGAACAAGACCCTCGCCATGGGCGGCTTTACTGCATTCGCCATTGGCAACGCGGTCGGCCTGTCGATGCTTTCCGGTGGATCGGTGCGCTACCGGCTGTATTCGCGCAAAGGCGTCGGCGCGGTTGAAGTTGCGCGCATGACCCTGTTCGCCAGCCTTTCATTAGGCTGTGCGCTGCCGCCTCTGGCCGCACTGGCAACTCTGAGCAATCTGTCCGGCGCCTCACTGGCGCTGCATTTGCCGGTGGATATGCTGGCGATCATTGCCGTTGCCGTGCTGCTGTTGACCGCTTTGCTGGTTGTGGCCATCTACCGTCGCCGCCTGCCAGAGCAGACCATCCCGCATACCCTGCTGGTTCGCGCCGGCCGTCGCACGTTGCGTCTTCCAGGTTTGCGCCTGACGATCATGCAACTGGTGATCACCGCGCTGGATGTTGCAGCGGCCGCCACTGTGCTTTATCTGTTGCTGCCTCAGTCGCCGCCCTTCGGCGCGTTCCTGCTGGTCTATCTGCTGGCGCTGGCTGCGGGTGTACTCAGCCATGTCCCTGGCGGCGTAGGTGTTTTCGAAGCGATTCTGCTAGCTGCGTTCGCCAATGAACTGGGTGCCGCGCCACTGGCAGCGGCGCTGTTGTTGTATCGCCTCATTTATGTCGTGCTGCCGCTGTTGCTGGCCTGTCTGACGCTGCTGTTTACCGAAGGCCAGCGTCTATTGCCCACCAAGCAGGCAATGCGCGTGGCGTCGGGTCTGGCGGCACCGATCCTGGCGCTGCTGGTGTTCCTGTCTGGCGTAGTCTTGCTGTTCTCGGGCGCGACGCCTGAAATCGACACACGGATCGAAAACCTTGGTTTTCTCATCCCCCACCGGCTGATCGATCTTTCGCACTTCGGCGCCAGCCTTATTGGCGTGCTGTGTCTGCTCCTCGCTCAAGGGCTGCGCCGACGCCTGTCCGCTGCGTGGATGCTGACGGTGATTCTGCTGCTCGCAGGCGCGGCGCTGTCGATGCTCAAAGGCTTCGACTATGAAGAAGCCACACTGTTGATCCTGACGGCGGCACTGCTGGCAGTGTTCCGTCGTTCGTTCTACCGACCTAGCCGATTGCTGGAGCTGCCCTTCTCGCCTTTGTATCTGGTGGCAAGTCTGTGCGTGCTCGGCGCTTCTTTCTGGCTGTTGCTGTTTGCTTATCAAGACGTACCGTACAGCCATCAGCTGTGGTGGCAGTTCACTCTGGATGCGGACGCCCCGCGAGGCTTGCGCTCGGCCCTTGGCAGTGCGGTGCTGCTGGTGATTGTTTCGCTGACCTGGCTGCTGCGCACCGCCCGCCCGGTGATCAAACTCCCTGACGCCGCAGAGCTGGCCAAGGCTGCCGAGATCATCAACGCCTCGTCCCAGCCGGACGGTGGCCTGGTGCTCACCGGTGACAAAGCGGTGTTGCTGCACCCGAGCGGCAATGCATTCCTGATGTACGCCCATCGCGGACGCAGTCTGGTGGCGCTCTACGATCCCATCGGCCCGACCCAACAGCGTGCCGAGCTGATCTGGCAATTCCGTGACCTCTGCGATGTGCACCACGCCCGCCCCGTGTTCTATCAGGTGCGCGCGGAAAATCTGCCGTTCTACATGGACATCGGTTTGACCGCGATCAAGCTGGGCGAAGAAGCCCGGGTGGATTTGCGCCGTTTCGATATCGATGCCAAAGGCAAGGAAATGAAAGACCTGCGCTACACCTGGAATCGGGGTGGACGTGACGGGCTTTCGCTGGAGATCTATGAAGTTGGCCAGGCACCACTGGATGAGCTGAAAGTCATCTCCGACGCCTGGCTGACCGGCAAGAACGTGCGCGAAAAGGGCTTTTCCCTAGGCCGTTTCAGCCCCGAATACCTCAAGCATTTCCGCATCGCGATCATCCACTTCGAAGGCAAGCCGGTGGCGTTTTCCAACCTGCTGGAAACGTCCCGCCATGATCTGGCCAGCCTGGATCTGATGCGTGCCCACCCCGACGCGCCGAAGTTGACCATGGAATTCATGATGGTCGGGCTGATTCTGTATTACAAACAGCACGGCTACGAACGCTTTAGCCTTGGCATGGTGCCACTTTCGGGCCTGCAACCGCGCCGTGGCGCACCGCTGACCCAACGCCTGGGCTCGATGGTGTTCCGCCGTGGCGAGCAGCTCTATAACTTCCAGGGCCTGCGCCGTTTCAAAGACAAATTCCAGCCTGACTGGGAACCTCGCTATATGGCCGTGCCCGCCGGACTCGATCCGCTTGTGGCGCTGGCTGACACCGCCGCCCTGATTGCGGGCGGCCTGACTGGATTGGTGAAACGCTGATGATTCAACGCTACCGGCGCAGTTTGCTCGCAGCACTGCTTATTGTTTTGGCTTTGATTCTCGGGGTATGGCTATGGAGCCGCCCCGCTCCACCCGCCACCCTTGAGCGCTCCTCTCTGGACGATGGCTCGGCGCTGATCAGCGTGACGCCGGGCAGCAGGACCAAAGTGCAGGTCGCTCTCGCAGTGACCGCAGAGGACCTGCTGTCGGACAAGCAGTTGCTGGCACTGAGCCAGGACGCTTCGGCGCGGATCATTCAGGTGGTATTGCCCAAGGATAATTGCGTCCTGCAACAGGCAACCTTCAAAACTGCGTTGAGCAAACTTGATGGCGCACCGACCGTCGTAGCCGGTATCGGTCCGGGCGCAACCCTAGCCTGGCGCTGGCTTGCCGGGCAGCAGAACGACAAGGCTGAAGCCATTTCAGTTGGTTTCTATGTGGAGCAGCCTTCACAACCGATCAAGCCGGTTGATCCGGATGACACACCACCGGTCATTTGCGACGTGGCGCTGCCACAAAGTGCACCGCACGGACACTGGACCGTGGCGTGGAACGATTTCCCTGACGATGAACCCGCGACTTTTGTGCGCAACCAGGCCAACGCCGAGACCAGCATCAGCGATTACGACATCAAGCTGCCTCAGGTCCTCAACAGCGAATTGCGCAAAAAACTGGTAGGTGATGACGACAAGGGGGGCGGTCTTGGTATTCCCGTCGTGGAAGTACCCGCAGCGCAACCTTCGGATACCGTGACGCTGTTCCTGTCCGGTGACGGCGGCTGGCGCGATCTCGACAAGGTGGTGGCCGGTGACATGGCAGGCATGGGCTACCCGGTGGTTGGCATCGATGTGCTGCGCTACTACTGGGAACACAAATCCCCGGAGCAGACCGCCAACGACCTGACCGAACTGATGCAGCACTATCGCCAGAAGTGGGGCACCAAGCGCTTCATCCTCGCCGGTTACTCATTTGGCGCAGATGTTCTGCCTGCGGTCTATAACCGGCTGGCGCCTGAGGAGCAGGACAAGGTCGACGGCATGATCCTGCTAGCCTTTGCCCGCACCGGCAGCTTCGAGATTCGCGTCGATGGCTGGCTGGGCGCTGCCGGCAAAGACCTGCAGACCGGCCCGGAAATGGCCAAACTGCCTCCCGAGAAGGTGCTGTGCGTCTACGGCGTCGAGGAAATCAAGGAAAGCGGCTGCACCGACACCACAGCCGTCGGCGAGAAACTGCAACTGCCCGGTGGCCACCACTTTGATGAGAACTACCCGGCGCTGGCCAAGCGTTTGATTGCCTTCATCGACAAGCGCAAGAAGGCTGCGGCGCAGTAAGAACCTTTACAGAGCCGCAAAAAAATCCCCGTGAGCTGTGAGGCTGCGGGGATTTTTATTGCTCCCAGGTCCTGTAGGAGCTGCCGAAGGCTGCGAAGGCGGTTTGCCAGGCACACCGCAGTTCGCAGCCTTCGGCAGCTCCTACAGGATCACGCGCCGGGCTTACATCTCCACCTGCGTCCCCAACTCAATCACCCGATTGAACGGCAGCTTGAAGAACCGCAGATTGCCATTGGCATTCTTCAACATGAATGCAAACAGCGCTTCACGCCAACGGGCCATGCCGACGATCTTGGACGGGATCACCGTTTCGCGACTCAGGAAGTACGTGGTGCGCATCGGATTGAAATCCAGCTCCTTGAGGTGACACAGCGCCAGGGCTGCGGGCACGTCCGGCTCATCGATGAAACCGAAGTGCAGGATCACTCGATAGAAACCCTCACCATAGACCTCTACCTCAAAGCGCTGATGTGCCGGAACCCGCGGGGTATCTTCGTAAACGACCGTGAGCAACACCACCTGCTCGTGCAGCACCTGGTTGTGCAGCATGTTGTGCAGCAGCGCATGGGGCACCGCATCGGAGCGGGCGGTCAGAAATACCGCTGTGCCCTGAACCCGGTGTGGTGGCTGGACACTGATGCTGCTGATGAAAATCGGCAGCGGCAGCCCGCCTTCGTCTATTCGCTCCACCAACAGCTGTTTGCCGCGCTTCCAGGTGGTCATCAGAATGAACAACACAACCCCGGCAATCACTGGAAAGGCGCCGCCCTGCACCACTTTGGGAACGTTGGCGGCGAAGAACAGGCTGTCCACGAACAACAGACACAAGAGCAACGGCACCGCCAGAAACGCCGGCCACTTCCACAGCAGCAACATCACTGAAGACACCAGAATCGTGGTGCAGAACATGGTCCCGGTCACGGCCACGCCATAAGCGGAAGCCAGTGCGCCGGAGGACTCGAAGCCCAACACCAGCAGAATCACGCCCACCATCAACGACCAGTTAACCGCGCCGATGTAGATCTGGCCCTGAGCATCACTGGAAGTGTGCTGAATGTGCATGCGCGGGATGTATCCGAGCTGGATCGCTTGCAGCGTCATGGAGAACGCGCCGGAAATCACCGCTTGCGAGGCAATGACCGTGGCCAGCGTCGACAGCCCGATCAGGGGCAGCAAAGCCCAGCTCGGCGCCAGCAGATAGAACGGGTTACGCGCCGCTTCCGGATTCTCCAGCACCAGAGCGCCCTGGCCGAAGTAGTTGAGCACCAGCGCTGGCAGCACCAGCGCGAACCAGGCACGGGCAATAGGCTTGCGACCGAAATGCCCCATATCCGCGTACAAGGCTTCGGCACCGGTCAACGCCAGCACCACCGCACCGAGAATCGCGACGCCAATACCCGGATGGACGATAAAGAAGCGCACGGCCCAAACAGGGTTCATCGCGTGCAGCACTTCAGGCTGATGCACGATGCCATTGATCCCCAGCAATCCGAGCACCACGAACCAGGTCACCATCACCGGACCGAACAGTACCCCGATGCGCGCCGTGCCATGACGCTGGATCAGGAACAGCCCGACCAGCACCACCAGCGCCATGGGCACCACCCAACGCTCGATGCCGTCAAACGCCAGTTCCAGCCCTTCCATCGCAGAAAGCACGGAGATCGCCGGGGTAATCATGCTGTCGCCATAAAACAACGCTGCACCGAACAGGCCGAACACCACCATGGTCATCTGCAACTTCGGGTACTTAGTGGTTGCTCGCCGGGCCAGTGCCGTCAGAGCCATGATCCCGCCCTCGCCCTGGTTATCGGCGCGCAGAATGAAGGCCATGTACTTGAACGAGACCACCCAGATCAGCGACCAGAAGATCAGCGAGAGGATGCCCAGCACCGCATCGTGGGTCACGTCCACGCCGTAACCGCCCTGAAACACCTCTTTAAGGGTGTAAAGCGGGCTGGTGCCGATATCGCCATAGACCACACCCACGGCCGCCATCAACAATGCGAGGGGTTTTGCTGTCTGATGCCCGGTCTCAGCCTGACTGCTTGCTTGACTCATCTACCACTCCTGAAACCTGGGCTTGCGCTACAAAACATATGCTGATGCTTTGAGTCGCCAATACGTAATGCGTGCCCCTGACAGGGGTGAAAACCGACATATCCGGTAACGCCGCGAAGCATAGCGCAGCACTCGTCGTAATTCTCGGTATAACGCTGGTCAATCGGCGGGCTGATCGCTAGAATTGCGCACTTTTTGATCAGAGGCGCAGCAAAGCGCCCGACAGGTGCCACGGCCGATTGCCGACGCATCCAAAATTACGCCGAGGTTAGCCAATGTCCACCGTCACCACGCCTTCCGCCCCAAAGGTCGGCTTCGTTTCCCTGGGTTGCCCAAAAGCCCTGGTCGATTCCGAGCGCATCCTCACTCAACTGCGCATGGAAGGCTATGAAGTCGTCGCGACCTATCAGGACGCCGACGTGGTCGTGGTCAATACCTGTGGCTTCATCGACGCGGCCAAGGCTGAATCGCTGGAAGTGATCGGCGACGCCATCAAGGAAAACGGCAAGGTGATCGTCACCGGCTGCATGGGCGTGGATGAAAGCGTGATCCGTGAGGTTCACCCGAGCGTGCTGTCCGTGACCGGCCCGCAGCAATATGAACAAGTGGTCAACGCTGTTCACGATGCCGCGCCACCTAATCTGGATCACAACCCGCTGATCGATCTGGTGCCGCCACAAGGCGTGAAGCTGACTCCGCGCCACTATGCGTACCTGAAGATTTCCGAAGGCTGCAACCACAGCTGCAGTTTCTGCATCATCCCGTCCATGCGCGGCAAGCTGGTCAGCCGCCCGGTCGGTGATGTGCTCGACGAAGCCCAGCGTTTGGTCAAAGCTGGCGTGAAAGAGCTGCTGGTGATTTCCCAGGACACCAGCGCTTATGGCGTCGACGTCAAATACCGCACCGGTTTCTGGAACGGCGCACCGGTCAAGACCCGCATGACCGAGCTGTGTCAGGCCCTCAGCTCCTTGGGCGTCTGGGTGCGTCTGCACTACGTTTACCCGTATCCGCACGTCGACGAACTGATCCCGCTGATGGCTGCCGGGAAAATCCTGCCGTACCTGGATATCCCGTTCCAGCACGCCAGCCCGAAAATCCTCAAGCTGATGAAGCGTCCGGCGTTCGAAGACAAAACCCTGGCGCGCATCAAGAACTGGCGCGAGCAGTGCCCGGACCTGATCATCCGTTCGACTTTCATCGTCGGCTTCCCTGGCGAAACCGAAGAAGACTTCCAGTACCTGCTGGAATGGCTGACCGAAGCACAACTGGATCGCGTGGGTTGCTTCCAGTACTCGCCGGTTGAAGGCGCGCCAGCCAACCTGCTGGATGCGGCGATCGTACCGGACGACATCAAGCAGGACCGCTGGGACCGCTTCATGGCTCACCAACAAGCCATCAGCGCGGCACGCCTGCAGATGCGCATCGGCCGTGAAATCGAAGTGCTGATCGATGAAGTCGACGAACAAGGCGCCGTTGGCCGTTGCTTCTTCGATGCACCGGAAATCGACGGTAACGTGTTCATCGGGCTTGAAGAGGGCAGCACCATCAAACCGGGCGACAAGATCATGTGCCGGGTCACCGATGCAGATGAATACGACCTGTGGGCGGAAACGATCTGATCGTTTGAGATCGACGCTCTACAAAACAGCCCCGCCCTTCAAACGGCGGGGCTTTTTATTAGTCGAACGGATTGATGACCAACCCTTGCACAGCGGCAAGACGGAGCCAGGCCCCATGCAGCCCTTGATTTCGACACCTCACAAGGATGAATACCCGCAGTTGACCCAAGTATGGGAAAACGCAGTGCGCGCCACCCATGACTTTCTTCTCGAGTCGTACATCACGACGCTCAAGAGCCTGCTGCTGTCCAGATACCTGGATACCGTCACGCTGTTCTGCACCCGCGACGAAGAACTGAACATCACCGGATTTGCCGGTGTGAGCCTGGGCAAGCTGGAGATGCTGTTCATTGATCCTGCCTGGCGGGGTCAGGGTTTGGGTAAAACCTTGCTCGCCCATAGCGTCAATAACTTCGGCATCCGGGAGCTGGACGTCAACGAACAGAACCCGCAGGCGCTGGGCTTCTATCTCAAGCAGGGTTTCGAAGTTGTCAGCCGCTCGGAGGTGGACGGGCTCGGGCAGCCGTATCCGATGTTGAGGATGCGGTTGCGCAAGCGCTGATGCCGTAAGAAATATTCTGTCGCGCAATCCCCTGTAGGAGTGAGCTTGCTCGCGATGGCGTCAGGCCTGTCAAGAGTTACTGCCTGTTCTAACGCGATCGCGAGCAAGCTCACTCCTACAGAAAAGCAGTTCAATTCGAATATTTGTTGAGAGCAATGGGGCAGTGCTCCAACAGCCACCCACACTCATTACCATCCATTTGCAATGTTGCCGCGATTAACCGGGCGGGCACGGGTACAATGTCGGCCTTTCTCTCAAGTAACGGCTGTTTGTCATGTCAGAACCCATCCGCCTCTCCAAACGCCTTATCGAGCTGACCGGGTGCTCCCGTCGCGAAGCCGAGCTGTTCATCGAAGGTGGCTGGGTCACGGTTGACGGCCAGGTCATCGACGAACCGCAGTTCAAGGTCGACACGCAAACTGTCGTACTCGATCCAAAGGCCAAGGCCGATACGCCGGAGCCGGTAACGATCATCTTCCACAAACCTGCCGACCTGAGCGAAGCCGATGCGCTGGCGCTGATTACCCCTGCGACCCTCTCCGAGGAGCACAGCTTTGGTAAGCGTCCGCTCAAAGGCCACTTCCTGCGCCTTGAACCCATCTCGACGTTGCAGGCCAATGCCAGCGGCCTGATGGTCTTCAGCCAGGACTGGAAGATTCTGCGCAAGCTGACTGACGATCGCAGCAAGATCGAGCAGGAATACGTCGTGGAGATTTCCGGAGAGATGGTCGCTCACGGCCTCAATCGTTTGAACCACGGCCTGACCTACAAGGGCAAGGAATTGCCTGCCGTCAAAGCCAGCTGGCAGAACGAAAACCGCCTGCGCTTCGCCATGAAAAACCCGCAGCCCGGCATCATCGCCCAGCTCTGCGAAGCCGTTGGCCTGAAGATCATTGCCGTGCGACGCATCCGCATTGGTGGGGTTTCCATGGGCAAGATGCCAGAAGGCCAATGGCGCTACATGACTTCCAAAGAGAAGTTCTAATTCAGTTCAGAGCCGCCCGAATGTGTCGGGCGACATGCCCCCCGACTTACCAGGATTTATGCATCATGATGAACAACGACGTTCTGCGCAGCGTGCGCTACATGCTCGATATCAGCGACGGCAAGATTGTCGACATCACCAAGCTCGGTGGCCTTGAAATCACCAAGGCCGACGTGATCGCTTTCACCAAGAAAGAAGACGAGGAAGGCTATGAGAATTGCAGCGATGAAATCATGGCGCATTTCCTTGATGGTCTGGTGATCTTCAAGCGTGGCAAGGACGACAGCCGCGCTCCACAGCCAGTTGAGCTGCCGGTCACCAACAACACCGTATTGAAGAAGCTGCGCGTGGCCTTCGAACTGAAGGAAGAGGACATGCACGCCATCCTCAAGTCCGTGGAATTTCCGGTTTCCAAGCCTGAGCTGAGCGCCCTGTTCCGCAAATTCGGCCACAGCAACTACCGCACTTGCGGCGATCAGCTGCTGCGCAACTTCCTCAAGGGCTTGACCCTGCGGGTTCGCGGCGACAAATGAAATCCTGTAGGAGCTGTCGAAGGCTGCGAACATACCTGCATTCAAAGGCTTCGCAGCCTTCGGCAGCTCCTACAAGAAAAAATGCAGATCATGCCTGACTCCTACAACGTCTCCCCCATCGGCTTCGTGCGCTCCTGTTTCAAGGAGAAGTTCGCCATCCCGCGCCAGCCGCAACTGGCTCCTGCGGCCCGTGGCGTGCTGGAGCTGGTTGCGCCGTTCGATCACGCAGACGCCGTGCAGGGCCTGGAACACGTCAGCCATGTCTGGTTGTTGTTCCTGTTCCATCTTGCGCTGGAAGACAAACCCCGCCTCAAGGTTCGCCCTCCGCGTCTGGGCGGCAATCAGTCCATGGGCGTGTTCGCGACCCGCGCCACCCATCGCCCCAACGGTATCGGCCAATCGGTGGTCAAGCTGGACAAGGTCGAAGCCGGGCGTTTATGGCTGTCAGGTATCGACCTGCTGGACGGCACGCCGGTTTTGGACATCAAGCCATACGTGCCTTATGCCGACAGCGTAGCGGGCGCGACCAACCAGATCGCCAGCGCCGCACCCGAGTTGATCCCGGTGAACTGGGCGCCCGCCGCCCTCGCTCAAGCCCATGAACACGGCCTGCGTCTGCAAGAGCCGCTGATTGAGCTGATCGAACAATGCCTGGCGCAAGACCCGCGCCCTGCCTATCAGACACCCACCCCGGAACGCCGTTACGGCGCGCAATTCTGGGATCTGGATGTGCGCTGGCATTACCCGCAGCCAGGAATGATCAAAGTGCTTGAAGTGGTTGCAGCCAATAGCTAAAGGTCCGAAGAATCTTCGGCCACAAAAAAACCGCCTGGTCCGTGACCCCCAGGCGGTTTTTTTGTTACGACGGTGGCATGTGCAGAACACACACCACCTGTAAATCGGCGCTTACTTCTCGACGAATGCACGCTCGATCAAGTAATCGCCCGGCTCACGCATGCGTGGAGAAACCGTCAGGCCGAAGCTGTTAAGCACTTCGCTGGTTTCATCGAGCATGCTCGGGCTACCGCACAGCATGGCGCGGTCGTCCTGAGGATTGATCGGTGGCAGACCGATGTCGCTGAACAGCTTGCCGCTGCGCATCAAGTCGGTCAGGCGTCCTTCGTTCTCGAAAGGCTCGCGGGTAACGGTTGGGTAGTAGATCAGCTTGTCACGCAGGGCTTCGCCGAAGAACTCGTTCTGTGGCAGGTGCTCGGTGATGAATTCGCGGTAAGCGACTTCATTTACGTAACGCACGCCGTGGCACAGGATGACCTTTTCGAAACGCTCGTAGGTTTCCGGGTCTTGGATGACGCTCATGAATGGCGCCAGACCGGTACCGGTGCTGAGCAAGTAAAGATGCTTGCCCGGCTTGAGGTCATCCAGCACCAGCGTGCCCGTAGGCTTCTTGCTGATGATGATCTCGTCGCCTTCCTTCAAGTGCTGCAGCTGGGAGGTCAGCGGACCATCCGGCACTTTAATGCTGAAGAATTCGAGATGCTCTTCCCAGTTCGGGCTGGCAATCGAGTAGGCACGCATGAGCGGGCGCCCGTTGGGCTGCTGCAGACCGATCATGACGAACTGACCGTTCTCGAAACGCAGACCTGGATCGCGGGTGCACTTGAAACTGAAGAGAGTGTCGTTCCAGTGGTGGACGCTAAGGACACGCTCGTGGTTCATGTTGCTCATTTACGTGGAAACTCCTGAGATTCGCTTGCGCCGGGGTAGGAGCGCTATTGCGCGGTATTCTAGTGGCAAGCACAATATCTGTTAAATGGATTATCAAGATATAGGTTATCGGTTATATAGATATGCGATTTACTCTCCGTCAACTCCAGGTTTTTGTCGCCGTCGCCCAACAGGAAAGCGTTTCCCGGGCTGCGATTCTGCTGTCGCTGTCGCAATCGGCGGCCAGCACGTCTATTACCGAATTGGAGCGCCAATCCAGCTGTCAGCTGTTTGACCGAGCGGGCAAACGCTTGAGCCTGAATGCTACTGGCCGCCAGCTGTTACCGCAGGCGGTTGCCCTGCTGGATCAGGCCAAGGAGATCGAGGACCTGCTCAATGGCAAGTCCGGCTTCGGCTCGCTGGCCGTGGGCGCGACCCTGACCATCGGCAACTATCTGGCGACGCTGCTGATCGGCAGCTTCATGCAACGCCACCCGGAAAGTCAGGTGAAACTGCACGTGCAGAACACTGCGCACATCGTGCAACAAGTGGCGCATTACGAAATTGATCTGGGTCTGATCGAAGGCGATTGCACCCACGCTGACATTGAAGTGCAGCGCTGGGTTGAAGACGAACTGGTGGTGTTCTGTGCACCGCAACATCCCTTGGCCAAACGCGGTCGCGCCACCCTTGATGAGCTGACCCAGGAAGCGTGGATCCTGCGCGAGCAAGGCTCCGGCACCCGGCTGACCTTCGACCAGGCCATGCGCCATCATCGCAACGCGCTGAATGTGCGTCTGGAGCTGGAACATACCGAAGCCATCAAGCGCGCGGTGGAATCCGGGCTGGGTATCGGCTGTATTTCCCGCCTGGCCCTGCGGGACGCAATCCGGCGCGGCAGCCTGGTGGCGGTCGAGACGCCCGAGCTTGACCTGTCTCGCCAGTTTTACTTCATCTGGCATAAACAGAAGTACCAGACCTCCGCCATGCGCGAATTCCTCGACCTGTGCCGCTCACTGACTGCCGACGTGCAGCGCAGCGATGAAATCGTCTTGCCGAGCATGTACTAGCCGAGCAGGATCAAGCCCCAAACCGCCGCGATCATGGTCAGGGAAACCATCTGAGCGGCGCTGCCCATGTCCTTGGCGTTCTTGGACAGGGGATGCAGGTCCAGAGAAATCCGGTCTATCGCGGCTTCCACCGCCGAGTTCAGTAGCTCGACAATGAGCGCCAGCAGACACACGGCGATCAGCAGCGCGTGCTCGCCCTTGCTGACGTCGAACACGAAGGATAACGGGATCAGGACCACGTTAAGCAGGACCAGCTGGCGAAAGGCAGCTTCGCCTTTGAAAGCGGCTGACAGGCCATCGAAGGAATAGCCGGCGGCGTTGAAAATGCGTTTCAGGCCGGTTTGGCCTTTGAAAGGAGACATAGATAAGCTGCTGCGCAAAAAAAGAAAGTGAACGCTAATCGAGAACAGATCAAAAAAGCGTGAATGACAGGTATCTCTCGAACCATCAGCTGGGGGAAATCGATTCCAACTGTTGCAGCAGCAAAGCTGCCTGGGTACGGGTCCGCACGCCCAGCTTGCGGAATATGGCGGTGACATGGGCCTTGATCGTGGCTTCCGAGACGCTGAGCTCATAAGCGATCTGCTTGTTCAGCAACCCTTCACACACCATGGTCAGCACCCGGAACTGCTGTGGAGTCAGGCTTGCCAACCCGGCACTCGCCGCTTTGGCCTCGGCTGAAACACTGATGGTTTCGCTGGCTTGCGGCGGCCACCAGACATCGCCTTCAAGCACCTTGCGTACAGCCTGCTGAATGGTTTCCAGCGCGCTGGATTTGGGAATGAAGCCACTGGCCCCAAACTCTCGGGACCTGACAACAATCGACGCCTCTTCCTGGGCCGATACCATCACCACAGGAATCTGCGGGTATTGCCCTCGCAGCAGCACCAGACCGGAAAACCCGTACGCGCCCGGCATGTTCAAATCCAGCAGCACCAGATCCCAGTCAGCTTTTTCGCCCAGGCGGGTTTCGAGCTCGGCGATGCTTTCTACCTCTACCAGCCTTACATCGGGGCCGAGGCCAAGACTCAATGCCTGATGCAACGCGCTGCGAAACAGCGGGTGGTCATCGGCAATCAGGATTTCGTAGGTCATGGGTGATCCTGTTCTTGTAAGCGAGCGCCGATCCATTCAGCTCTCAGCAAGGCATTGGCAAATGCCAGCAAATCCGGTCTATGACCTTTTATGCGGCGCCAGCATGCCCAGCGAATAGGGGGTGGTCAAGCATTACGCCACGGGTGTTGGCGAGCGTCATTGTGCGCTCATCCGCCACCAATTTATCGCGCAAAAAAACCATTCAGAGAAAAGTCTTCAAATGGGTGTGCGAGGCATCATCCGGATCCACGGGATTCTGGTACTTGGCTCCCAGATAGTGGGCGGTAAACACATCCAGATAGGCATCGAGCACGCCGCTGGCCTGGGTATCGCCAGCCAGTTCAAGGCACAACGCAGCCACCTCGGCGGTACAGAAATGATCATCGCGCTTTGAGCGACGCAGGCGGTAGCGCGACATTTGCTCGGACTCAAGGCTTAGCACCGGGAAGCGCTCCAGATACGGGCTCTTGCGAAACATCTTGCGAGCTTCAGTCCAGGTGGCGTCCAGCAAGATAAACAGCGGACGCTTGCCATCAACCTTCGCAACCTGATTCACCACCCGTTCCGGCGCGACGAACTCTCCGGGGAACACGATGTACGGCTGCCATTGCGGATCGTCCAGCAATGCCAGCAACTGCTCTTCAACGTCGATCCGCGACCAGCCAAATGCGTGCGTGTCTTTAATGACGTCGGCAATCAACCAGCCGGTATTGGTCGGTTTGAGCGGCTCGGTGTCGTACATCAGCAGACACATGGCCGAGTTGGCGACGACGCTCGGCTTCCAGGCACACAGACAATAGCCGGGAATGACCCGACACTGATTGCAGCGCGGCGCACGTGATCCACGGGCAATAAAGGGCTTGGTGCTTTGTGCCAGACGCCGGTCGCGCAGGCGGGAAACGGCGTGGCTCATGAAAGCGGACACCGATGAAAGGAAAGCGTGAGCACTGCAATAACTCGGATGGACTGAAAGTCCGCGCAGTTTACCAGAGCCGCGTCACCTGCGGCCTGCGCTGCATCAATCGCTTTCGCGGGGACTCGTCTTTATACTCCTCGACCACTGAGATACTTCGACTTTACGAGCCAAGCGCGGCGCGCCGCGTTGTGAACATACTTTCAAGTTGCCGGTCCAAGGGCCAGTCACTGAATCAGGAGAATTTAATGCTGCGCCTTATCGTCCCCACCCTTACGCTGCTGCTCGTCACCCCGTTCTGCGCCCAGGCGGCGTCGAAGCAGGAGTTCGAACTGAGCAAAATGCTTGAACAAGTCGCGAAGGAAAGCAGCGTCGGCACGCCACGGGCGATCAACGAAGACATTCTCGACCAGGGTTACACCGTCGAAGGCAATCAGCTGATCAACCACCTGAGCGTGCAATCGGGCCAGGCCCAGCAGATGCGCGCCAACCCCGACGCGGTTCGTAATCAACTGGGTAACAGCGTTTGCCATAACAATGGCTACCGTCAGTTGATGACCAAAGGCGCGGTGCTCAAATACCAGTTCACCGAATACAAAACCAACCGCCCGATTATCGTTCAGGTTTTCAAGGCGGGTGATTGTTCGGTGAAGAAGAAGTAAGACTTAACCGCGAATACCTTTCTGGATAAACACCGGACCTGTAGGAGCTCACCGAGGTTACGAGGCCAGCGATAGCGGTGTATCAGACAGGGCGCCATCGCTGCCTCGCGCTGCTCGTGAGCTCTTACAGGATTTGCGCTCCCCATGTCATAGCGCACGATGCATTACACAACCGTTGCCAGTTCGAAGTAGGCTAGGCACATTAACGCATCGGAAAAGCGTCACGCCTCAGACGACACTGTGGGCTGAAGCGGTCGCGCATGGAGAAGCCCTAAATGCCTTATGTCCCCAACGATCTTTTATCCAGACACTTCCAGAGCAACGGGATTGACCTCACCAGCAAGATCGAAGAACAGATCAATCTGGTAGCCCCCAATAGCCCCAATCTTGCGCTCTATCGCGACATGATGCTGACCGTGCTGCGCATGGCTCAGGATGATCGCAATCGCTGGAACGCTAAAATCACCCTGCAAGCGCTGCGCGAACTGGACAACGCCTTTCGTGTCCTTGAACAGTTCCGCGGGCGTCGCAAGGTCACGGTGTTTGGTTCAGCGCGCACGCCTGTAGAGCACCCGCTGTATGCGCTGGCCAAAGAACTGGGCGGCTTACTGGCTCAAGCTGATCTGATGGTCATCACCGGCGCAGGCGGCGGGATCATGGCCGCAGCCCATGAAGGCGCAGGACTGGAGCACAGCCTGGGCTTCAATATCACCCTGCCCTTCGAGCAACACGCCAACCCGACTGTTGAAGGCACTGGCAACCTGCTGCCCTTCCACTTCTTCTTTACGCGCAAGCTGTTCTTCGTCAAGGAAGCCGATGCACTCGTCCTCTGCCCTGGCGGTTTCGGCACACTGGATGAAGCACTGGAAGTACTGACCCTGATTCAGACCGGCAAGAGCCCACTGGTCCCCATCGTGCTGCTGGATGTACCAGGCGGGAGTTTCTGGCAAGGTGCGCTGGACTTCATCAAGCATCAGCTGGAAGACAATCGCTACATTTTGCCCAACGACATGAAGCTGCTACGTCTTGTGCATAGCGCAGAAGCAGCGGTTGAAGAGATTCATCAGTTCTACAGCAACTTCCATTCAACTCGCTGGCTGAAGAACAAATTCATCATGCGCATGCACCGGCCCCTTACCGAGCGAGCCCTTGCGCATATGCAGCAAGCATTCGCTGACCTGTGTCTGACTGAAGACTTTCAGCAGCACACCTATCAGGGGGAGGAACACGAAGCCGAGTTCAGCCATCTGACGCGTTTGTCATTCAGCTTCAGCGGGCGTGATCAGGGGAGGTTGCGGGAGTTGGTGGATTACATCAATTTGCCGGAAAACCAGGTTCAGACTTCAGCAGAAACGTCTGTCTCGGTTGCTGAAGCGTCGGCTACTGAACCTTCAAAGGCGACCTGATAGTCAGTCGTCCTCGCCACGGCCGCTTAGCAAGCGGCCGATCATGTCCATCGGATAACCGCGATAGCTCAGAAAGCGCCCTTGCTTTGCGCGCTCACGAGCATCCACTGGCAATTGCCCGTCAAACTTGCGCTGCCAGGTTTCGTGCATTTTTTCCTGCCAGTTGAAACCACACTCCCGAATCGCTTGCTCAACTTCCGCTCGCTGTAGTCCTCGCTGATTCAGCTCCTCACGAATCCGCGCAGGGCCATAGCCCGAGCGTGCTCGGTAAGAGACAAAACTTTCAAGGTAGCGAGCTTCAGAGAGCAACCCTTCCTCGACCAGACGGTCGAGGGCAGGTTCGATCAGCTCAGGGGTTGCGCCGCGCTGACGCAGTTTGCGCGTCAGCTCGACACGACCGTGCTCGCGACGTGCGAGCAGGTCCATTGCGGTTCGCCTTACGGCGACAGGTGTATCCAGTACCGCTGACATGATCTATCAGATATCAGCGTCAGCATCGGCCATGTCAGCAGCAGGCGCTGGTGCACGGGAGGCTTCGGACTTGGTATCAACACCTGGGGTCAGCAGCTTCTCGCGAATCATTTTCTCGAGGGTCGCACCGACTTCAGGGTTATCTGCCAGGAACTTGGCCGAGTTGGCCTTGCCCTGACCGATCTTGCTGCCTTGGTAGCTGTACCAGGCGCCGGATTTCTCAACGAAGCCGTGCAGCACGGCCAGATCGATGATCTCGCCATTGAGGTAGATACCCTTGCCGTAAAGAATCTGGAACTCGGCCTGACGGAACGGCGGAGCCACCTTGTTCTTCACAACCTTGACGCGGGTTTCGCTACCTACAACTTCGTCGCCTTCTTTCACTGCGCCGGTGCGGCGAATGTCCAGACGAACCGATGCGTAGAACTTCAGCGCGTTACCACCGGTAGTGGTTTCCGGGCTGCCGAACATCACGCCGATTTTCATACGGATCTGGTTGATGAAGATAACCAGGCAGTTGGCGTTCTTGATGTTACCGGTGATTTTACGCAGCGCCTGAGACATCAGACGAGCCTGCAGGCCGACGTGCATGTCGCCCATTTCACCTTCGATTTCAGCCTTCGGTACCAGAGCGGCAACGGAGTCGACCACGATCACGTCGATGGCGTTGGAGCGCACCAGCATGTCGGTGATTTCCAGCGCCTGCTCACCGGTATCCGGCTGCGAAACCAGCAGGTCGTCTACATTGACGCCCAGCTTGCCTGCGTATTCTGGATCCAGAGCGTGTTCAGCGTCGACGAACGCACAGGTTGCACCCATTTTCTGGGCCTGAGCGATAACCGAAAGCGTCAGCGTCGTTTTACCGGAAGATTCCGGACCGTAGATTTCAACGATCCGGCCTTTAGGCAGACCGCCAATACCCAGCGCGATGTCCAGACCCAGCGAACCGGTAGAGATAGAAGGAATCGCCTGGCGGTCATGGTCACCCATGCGCATTACGGCACCTTTACCGAATTGACGCTCGATCTGACCCAAGGCCGCAGCCAAGGCTTTCTTCTTGTTGTCGTCCATTGAAGTCCTCACGTAATCAAATTCAATTAGGGGCCTGATGGCCACAACACCTGTATAAGTAGACAGTATTATTCCACAGGGTTGCGCGCGCGCCTACCCCCGAGTTGGTATTTCTGCACAGACAAGCTCTATGAGCCCCTCTAGCGCGGCTTTTACCGTTTGTCGGCGCACCTCGTCACGGTCGCCAGCAAACTGATGTCGACGTGAAAGGTGATGCTCGCCCGCCCCCACGCAGACCCAGACAGTGCCCACCGGCTTTTCCACCGAACCGCCATCAGGCCCCGCCACTCCGCTGACCGCCACCGCGAATCGAGCGGCACTGTGAACTTGGGCACCGCGAACCATCGCTCGCACCACTTCGTCGCTCACTGCCCCCACGCGGGCAAACAAATCCGCCGGAACTTGCAGTTGGAGGGTCTTCTGTCGATTGGAGTACGTCACGTAACCGGCCTCGAACCAGGCGGAACTGCCCGGTATCCGGGTGATCGCCTCGGCAATACCGCCTCCGGTGCAGGACTCGGCAGTCGTGACTTGGGCATTTACTGCCTGCAGATGCTTGCCCAGTTCGGCAGCAAGCCGGCTGATCTCATCCAAAATGCGTTCTCCAGCGAGCGATAAACCATCACCGTACACGAGCGTTTTGCGGGTGCAAGGCCGGGGTGCTCAGATTCATGATCACCCCGGCTCGAAGTCAGTGTTTCTTTTTAGGGCAATGGGGTTTCTTGATGGTTTCGACCGTTGTCTCCTTCGGTCGACGCCGCGCCTCTTCGAGGGGAATGAAACGCCCGCTTTCGGAATCCCTCGCACGTTTACCAGCCATATAAAATTCCTTTTTTATACGCGCCGCCCGGTATTGAGCGGCGACAGGGCAAAGTCTATACAGCGTTTGCCACTCTGTGGCCGATCAGAAACCCTCGGTGACGATTAAGCCAGATCGCAGCGGGCCTGCGTGCCAGAGTCGCGCGTGGTAATCTTGCGCCCATCGCAAGATGCTCGCACCACCCAGCCTGACACCTGCAAAGGGTTTCCAGGCCTGCCTGCGACTTTGCCTCCCACTTCTCAAGAATTTGCCTAACTATCTGATGAATAAAGCAATTTCCGATCTATCCGCACACACTCCAATGATGCAGCAGTACTGGCGATTGAAGAACCAGCACCCTGACCAGCTGATGTTCTATCGCATGGGCGACTTCTACGAAATCTTCTACGAAGATGCCAAGAAAGCCGCCAAGCTGCTGGATATCACCCTGACAGCGCGTGGGCAATCCGCCGGTCAGAGCATCCCCATGTGCGGCATTCCTTACCACGCAGCCGAAGGTTATCTGGCCAAGCTGGTCAAGCTGGGCGAGTCGGTGGTGATTTGCGAACAGGTCGGCGACCCCGCAACCAGCAAAGGCCCGGTCGATCGTCAGGTGGTGCGGATCATCACTCCGGGTACCGTCAGCGACGAAGCCTTGCTCGACGAGCGCCGGGACAATCTGATCGCCGCCGTGCTGGGCGACGAACGCCTATTCGGCCTGGCGGTTATGGACATCACCAGTGGCAATTTCAGCGTGCTGGAGATCAAAGGCTGGGAAAATCTGCTGGCCGAGCTGGAACGCATCAACCCGGTTGAGTTGCTGATCCCGGATGACTGGCCACAAGGCCTGCCAGCGGAAAAACGTCGTGGTTCACGTCGCCGTGCTCCTTGGGATTTCGAGCGTGACTCGGCCCTGAAGAGCCTCTGCCAGCAATTCTCCACCCAAGACCTGAAAGGCTTCGGCTGCGAGAACCTGACGCTGGCCATTGGCGCTGCCGGTTGCCTGCTGGGCTACGCCAAGGAAACCCAGCGCACCGCACTGCCGCATTTGCGTAGCCTGCGTCACGAGCGCCTTGATGACACGGTGATTCTCGACGCTGCAACCCGACGCAATCTGGAACTGGACACCAACCTGGCCGGCGGCCGCGACAACACCCTGCAATCGGTGGTTGATCGCTGCCAGACCGCCATGGGCACCCGCCTGCTGACCCGCTGGCTGAACCGTCCGTTGCGAGACCTGGCCGTTCTCAAAGCCCGACAGTCCTCGATTACATGCCTGCTGGAGCGTTATCGCTTCGAAAGCCTGCAACCGCAGCTCAAAGAAATTGGTGACATCGAGCGCATCCTGGCGCGCATCGGCTTGCGTAACGCACGCCCTCGCGATCTAGCCAGACTGCGCGACGCTTTGAGCGCACTGCCCGAGCTGCAAGTGGCGATGACCGAACTGGAAGCGCCGCATCTACAACAACTTGCCCAGACCGCCGGGGTTTATCCGGAGCTGGCCGAGCTGCTGCAACGCGCCGTCATTGATAACCCGCCTGCGGTGATCCGCGATGGCGGCGTGTTGAAAACCGGTTACGACGCCGAGCTGGACGAGTTGCAGTCCCTGAGCGAAAACGCCGGCCAGTTCCTTATCGATCTGGAAGCCCGGGAAAAAGCCCGGACGGGCCTGGCTCACCTCAAGGTGGGCTACAACCGGATTCACGGCTATTTCATCGAGCTGCCGAGCAAACAGGCTGAATCGGCGCCCGCCGACTACATTCGCCGCCAGACTCTCAAGGGTGCCGAGCGCTTCATCACCCCTGAGCTGAAGGAGTTCGAGGACAAGGCGCTGTCGGCCAAGAGTCGCGCGCTGGCTCGGGAGAAGATGCTTTACGAAGCCCTGCTGGAAGATCTCATCGGTCATCTTGCGCCGCTGCAAGACACCGCTTCGGCGCTCGCCGAACTGGATGTACTGAGCAACCTCGCAGAGCGGGCACTGAATCTGGATTTGAACTGCCCGCAGTTCGTCGACGAGCCGTGCATGCGCATCGATCAAGGTCGCCACCCTGTGGTGGAGCAGGTGCTGTCGTCGCCCTTCGTGGCCAACGATCTGGACCTGGATGACAAAACCCGCATGCTGGTAATCACCGGGCCAAACATGGGCGGTAAATCCACTTACATGCGTCAGACCGCCTTGATCGTGCTGCTGGCCCACATCGGCAGCTTCGTGCCTGCCGCCAGCTGCGAACTGTCGCTGGTGGATCGCATCTTCACCCGTATTGGCTCCAGCGACGATCTGGCCGGTGGCCGTTCGACCTTCATGGTGGAAATGAGCGAAACCGCGAATATCCTGCACAACGCAACCGATCGCAGTCTGGTGCTGATGGACGAAGTAGGACGCGGCACCAGCACGTTCGACGGCTTGTCCCTGGCCTGGGCTGCGGCAGAATGTCTCGCCCAGCTGCGCGCCTACACCCTGTTCGCGACCCACTACTTCGAGCTGACCGTATTGCCGGAGAGCGAGCCGCTGGTGGCCAATGTGCATCTCAACGCGACCGAACATAACGAGCGGATCGTGTTCCTGCACCGGGTTCTGCCTGGGCCGGCCAGCCAGAGCTACGGCCTGGCCGTGGCCCAGCTGGCGGGGGTTCCAGCCAAGGTGATTGGCCGCGCCAAGGAGCATTTGCAGCGTCTGGAAACCACCAGCCTGCCCCATGAGCAGCCACGCTCCAAGGCGGGCAAGCCAGCAGCGCCGATGCAAAGTGATATGTTCGCCAGCCTGCCGCATCCAGTGCTTGAAGAGCTGTCCAAAGCCAAACTTGACGACGTCACACCGCGTCAGGCGCTCGAGTTGTTATATGCACTGCAAACTCGGATCTAACGAGTTTGGTTACAAGCTGTTAGAATCCCGCGCGGTTTGAGATGCTGGCGGCTATTAGCCTGGCTGAACAGATAAATCCGAGCCGCGTGAAAACTGAGCGAACCCAGGGTCGAACGCCGTGCTGTGCAGTCGCTCTGCTTCAGTACCGTTTTACCTAATGCATGTGTTTTCACACGGCGCGGGAGACTTCCCGAACCCGGCAACCCTGACTGAAAGGGCTCTGCTGTTGCCGCCGCCTGAGGAGAGAATTAGAAATGACCTTCGTCGTCACCGACAACTGCATCAAGTGCAAGTACACCGACTGCGTAGAAGTCTGTCCGGTGGACTGCTTCTACGAAGGCCCGAACTTCCTGGTGATTCACCCGGACGAGTGCATCGATTGTGCGCTCTGCGAGCCTGAATGCCCTGCCCAAGCCATTTTCTCGGAAGATGAGATCCCTGCCGGGATGGAAAACTTCATCGAGATCAACGCCGAGCTGGCGGACGTCTGGCCGAACATCACCGAGAAAAAAGACGCGATGGCAGATGCGGCAGAGTGGGATGGCAAGCCAGGCAAAATCGCAGACCTGGAACGCTAAGCAACCCGTTTGCTCAAAAAGGCCCTTTGCGGGCCTTTTTTTACATCTGAAGCCCGTGCCGTTGCACTTTCCTGCAGACGTAAAAAAGGGGCGGTATGAACCGCCCCCCTTCTTACTCAATCCCTCTATTCCTTTCTCATCATCCTGATGAATCGCATCCTGCGATGTCCTTGACCTTCTTCCTTGATGGCCTGTGCCATTCCGTCGGCACAGTTCAGATAGTAGTGATTTTCACGGACAGAACAACCACCCAAAATCTTTCAAAAGATTCCGACTTAAAACCAGGCCACATGAATAATTCTTTTAAATCATAAGGTTAAGAATTTTTACCGTCACCGAGAGACATTATTCCACCTGCTTTTTCGCCGGAGCTTACAAAACGGGTAAGAAAAGGCCTACAGCCAAAATATCAAAATAACAGAACAGCGCTCACGCAACTGCAGCCAACAGCGCAAGGTCTGCTGTAGCTATTTATCGTCGAGATGGAAAATTCGGGCGCACGCATAAAAACACCCCGGACCGGGGTGCTCTTATGAAGGTGCTTTATGAACAGGACCAAACGCCTAGTTTACAGCTCCAACGTCTTTTCAGACGCTTACTGAAACAGTGACTCGCTGGACAGGCCATTCTTCTCGAGGATCTCGCGCAAGCGCTTGAGCCCTTCGACCTGGATCTGCCGGACACGCTCGCGGGTAAGGCCAATTTCCAGCCCCACATCCTCCAGCGTGCTGCTCTCATGGCCGCGCAAGCCGAAACGTCGAATGACGACTTCCCGCTGCTTGTCGGTCAGCTCTGAAAGCCATTGGTCGATGCTCTGAGACAGATCATCGTCCTGCAGCAGTTCGCACGGATCGGTAGGACGCTCGTCGGTTAGGGTATCGAGCAACGTCTTGTCGGAGTCAGGCCCCAGGGATACGTCCACCGAAGAAACCCGCTCATTGAGCCCAAGCATGCGCTTGACCTCGCCTACTGGCTTCTCAAGCAGATTGGCGATTTCTTCGGGAGAGGGTTCGTGATCGAGCTTTTGCGTCAACTCGCGTGCTGCACGCAGGTAGACATTGAGTTCTTTGACCACATGAATCGGCAGCCGAATGGTTCGGGTCTGATTCATGATGGCACGCTCGATGGTCTGACGAATCCACCATGTTGCGTAAGTAGAGAAACGGAAACCGCGTTCCGGATCGAATTTCTCGACAGCGCGGATCAGCCCCAGGTTGCCCTCTTCGATAAGGTCGAGCAAAGACAGCCCACGATTGACATAGCGCCTGGCAATTTTAACCACCAGCCGCAGATTGCTTTCAATCATGCGCTTGCGTCCGGCCGGATCGCCTTTCTGCGAAAGCCTCGCAAAATGGACTTCTTCTTCCGGGGACAATAATGGGGAAAAACCGATTTCATTGAGATACAGCTGCGTGGCATCAAGTGCCCGCGTGTAATCAATGTACTTGTGCTGTTTGAGTGCTGTTGAGCTTTTGGCCTTGGCGCGAGTGGCAGAGGCCGCAGGTTTCTGCTTTTCTTCCGAGTCCAGATCGATGTCGGCCTCCATAAGGAGAACCTCGTCGTCGATGTCAAACTCGGGCGCTTCTTTACTGAGAGCCATTGTTATAGTCCTTTGGTGAGTTCGACCTCAAGCTCCAGCGACGCCAGTTCCATGGCAACGCTTGAGCCTGTCCCTCTACGTCAAGGAACAGGCTGGCAACAATCAACGACGCGGCAGGAATTGCAGAGGATCTACAGGTTTACCTTGGCGGCGAATCTCAAAATGCAGTTTCACCCGGTCAGTTCCTGTTGACCCCATCTCGGCAATCGTCTGCCCAGCCTTGACCTGTTGCCCCTCCCGAACCAACAGCCTACGGTTGTGGCCGTAAGCGCTTACGTAGGTATCGCTGTGTTTGATGATTACCAATTCGCCGTAGCCCCGCAAGCCACTCCCGGCGTAGACAACCGAACCATCAGATGCAGCCAAAACAGGCTGTCCCAAATCTCCAGCGATATCAATTCCTTTATTCAAACTACCGTTTGAAGAGAATTTTCCAATCAATACGCCGTTCGAAGGCCACGTCCAACCCTTGGGAGCCGGGCCGGCCGGGCCTTCCGGAGGTGCGGACACCGATGGCACTGCGGCCACCGGCTTGGAAATGACTGTGGTTTTGACCGAGCCAGAAGCACTCGTTTGAGTTGAAGTTGTGGTGGATGCCACACCCGGACGAACGGTACCCGGTGCGGCCGCGACGCCAGACGATGTTGAATTTGAACGCCCGTCGAAGCGAATCGTCTGACCCGGACGAATTGTATAAGGTTCGGGAATCTGGTTGCGGGCGGCCAGCGCCTTGTAGTCCCAGCCGTAACGGAAGGCAATGGAAAACAGAGTGTCACCGCGGCGAACAACATACTGCCCGGTGGTCACGGTCGGGCGCTGAGGTGCGGCATTGCTATTGCGATCCACGACGCGCACGCCGCCGGAAGGCGAACTTGAGCAACCGACCAAGAGGACACTGAGTGCCGCGCCAATCAACAGCCGCTGAAAACCTTTGGAAAAACGTCGCTGCCGAATGACTGTACGACTCACCCGCCACTCCCTTTACTGGTGACTGAATTAAAGGTGCCTATTGTGCCGGAATATCGGCTGGCATCTACTGCTTAACTGTTTGAAATACGACCTGAAATCTTTTGCAGCGTATAAGCCCAGCGCTGCGACAGGTGATAGACCGGCCGCATCGATCAGAATTCATTTGTCACGCAAAACGGATCAGGCCAGAGGACCATTAAGCAAAGGTACGAAACGCACAGCGCCCAATACATGCCGAGAGAAACCGTTTTCCTCACGTACGATCAGCATCAACTGCTGGACCTCACCAGACCCTACCGGTATGACCAGTCGGCCACCCGGCGCAAGCTGATCGAGCAAGGCCTGCGGTACATCAGTGGCCACCGCCGTGACGATGATACCGTTATACGGCGCCAGCGCTGGCCAGCCTTCCCAGCCATCGCCCCAACGAAACACCACATTGCGCAGGTTCAATTCGACCAGACGCTCCTTGGCGCGGTCCTGCAGAACCTTGATGCGCTCGACGGAAAACACCCGCTCCACAAGCTGCGCCAACACTGCTGTCTGATAGCCCGAGCCCGTGCCGATCTCCAGAACCTTATCCAGCGGGCCGGCAGCCAGCAGCAGCTCGCTCATGCGCGCCACCATATAAGGCTGGGAAATGGTCTGGTTATGGCCGATCGGCAATGCAGTGTCTTCGTAGGCCCGATGAGCCAAGGCTTCATCGACAAACAAATGCCGGGGCGTCTTGCGAATCACGTCCAGCACCTGAGCGTTGGACAGCCCTTCTTCGTAAAGGCGCTGAATCAGACGCTCGCGGGTGCGCTGGGACGTCATCCCGATGCCACGGCGTAACAGATCATCTTGGCCGCGGGTCATGTGGCGAGGCCCTCCAGCCAGGTATTCAGGCTGCTGAAGCCACTCTGGTAAGTGCGATCAAGTTGCAGTGGGGTGATCGACACGTAACCTTGCATGACGGCATGGAAGTCCGTACCGGCACCGCCATCTTCGGCATCCCCCGCCGCCGCGATCCAGTAACCGGCCCGCCCGCGCGGGTCAACGACCTTGATCGGCGCAGCAGCCCTGGCGCGATGGCCGAGGCGGGTCAGCTGAATGCCACGGATATGATCCAGCGGCAGATTGGGAATATTGACGTTCAAAACGGTGCGCGGCGGGAGATCAAGCTGCTCGTGAGCCTCTACCAGCAGACGCGCGTAATAAGCCGCCGTCGCCAGATTGTCCGGTTGCCGGGACAGGAACGAGAAGGCGAACGACGGCCGTTCCAGGAACCGGCCTTCGAGAGCTGCGGCCACTGTGCCGGAATACAGCACGTCGTCACCGAGGTTGGCGCCCAGGTTGATACCCGAGACGACCATGTCAGGCTGGACTTCCAGCAGGCCATTGAGGCCCAGGTGAACACAATCGGTGGGCGTGCCGTTGACGCTGATGAATCCGTTGGCCAATGCATGGGGATGCAAAGGACGGTCGAGCGTCAGCGAGCTGCTGGCGCCGCTTTTATCTTGGTCCGGGGCAATCACCACGCACTCGCTGTAGTCGGCCAGTGCCGCATACAGCGCGGCAAGACCCGGAGCGGTGACCCCGTCATCGTTTGAAATCAGAATACGCATGGGCTGTCCGTCTGCCCAACCGGGACCAGATCAACGAGTTCGCGCACAAAAGCAGTGGCGAAGCATCCGGCCGGAAGGACGAATTCCAGTTGCAGAATGTCAGGCTCGGGATAATGCCACGTCAACCCGCCAATGGGCAGCCGCAGGATGCGACGTTCGTGTTCCATTCCCGCTCTTGTCAGCCAGTCGCGCAGTGCAGACTCACGATTGGCGACGTCGTTCTCCAGCGTAGCAGTCGCCCCGGAGGCTGGTGATTCACCCGCGCCCCATTGCGGACCAGTGGGATGCAGATCGAGAATAGCCAGTCGCGGATCGCTGCACTCCTCGATTCCCGCCGGGAAAAAACTCCGGCTGTCAGTGAAGGCCAGCAGATCACCGACCTGAGCCTGCTGCCAGGTGCCGTCTGCAACACGGGCTGCCAACACCTGATTGAACAGGTAGCTGCGCGCCGTGGACAACAGCCGCGAACGCACTGCGCGCTGTTCCGGTAATGCCTGGCGGGCCGCGTAATCACGGGCCTCGCCGAGGTTGCCACCCAGATAACCGAAACGCTGGGCACCGAAATAATTCGGGATACCGGCCTTGGCGATGGATTCCAGGCGCACCTGCAAAGCCTCTTTGTCGGCATTGAGCTGGGTCAGACGCAAAGTGAAGCCGTTCGCCGCATGAGCACCGCGCTGCAACTTGCGCTTGTGACGGGTGCTTTTGAGAATATTCAGGGTTTCGTTTTCAGCCGCCGACATATCCGGGTCGGCTTTGCCGGGCAATTGAATGCTGAACCACTGACGGGTCAGTGCCTGACGATCTTTCAGACCCGCGTAACTTACGGTGCGCAGCTGTACGCCCGCGGCACGAGCCAATCGGCGAGCTGCTTCTTCGGTATTCAGGCCCCGTTTTTCGACCCACAGCCAAAGGTGCTCGCCATCGCCAGACAGCGGAATGTCGAGCACTTCATCGACCTGGAAGTCTTCAGCGGTGGCCTTGAGCACAGCACTGCCCAGTGCAGCGCCATACGCGCACGGGCCCAGCAGTTCAGATTCGGTCATGCGGACAGCAACAGCGCGACGGCGTGAACGGCAATGCCTTCCTCGCGCCCCACGAAGCCAAGCTTTTCAGTGGTGGTGGCTTTGACGTTCACTTGATCGAGCTCGACCTGAAGATCCTCGGCAATCAACGCGCGCATGGATTCGATGTGGGGGGCCATTTTCGGCGCCTGGGCAACAATAGTGGCGTCGACGTTGCCGACCTTCCAGCCTTTGCTCTGCACCAGAGCCACGACGTGACGCAGCAATACGCGGCTGTCGGCGCCCTTGAATTGCGGATCGGTGTCCGGGAAGTGCTTGCCGATATCACCCAACGCCGCAGCACCGAGCAAGGCATCGCTCAAGGCGTGCAGCACGACGTCGCCATCGGAATGGGCCAACAGGCCGAAACCGTGTGCAATCCGCACGCCGCCCAAGGTGATGAAATCGCCTTCGGCGAAACGGTGCACATCATAGCCATGGCCAATACGCATAAAAAAACGCCCTGAAAAAAGTCAGGGCGTGATTCTACCTACTTTAGCCGTTCAAGGCGTCGCCATGATGACGAAGGTGATCCTCGATGAAGCTGGCAATGAAGAAATAGCTGTGGTCATAGCCAGGTTGCATGCGCAAAGTCAGGGGGTGACCTGCTGTTTTAGCGGCCTGAACCAGAGCTTCAGGCTTGAGCTGATTGACCAGAAAATCATCCCGGTCGCCCTGATCCACCAGAATCGGCAGTTTCTCGCTGGCCGTGGCAATCAACACGCTGGCATCCCACTCACGCCAACGGGAACGTTCTTCGCCCAGGTAATTGGAAAAAGCCTTCTGCCCCCACGGGCAATCCATCGGATTGCTGATTGGGGAAAACGCCGACACCGACTTATACCGCCCCGGATTACGCAATGCGCAAACCAATGCACCATGACCGCCCATGGAATGACCGCTGATCCCGCGAGCTTCGGACGCAGGAAAATGCTCCTCGATCAACGCTGGCAGCTCATCGACCACATAATCGTGCATCCGATAATGCTTGGCCCATGGCTCCTGGGTCGCATTGAGATAGAACCCGGCACCCTGGCCGAAATCCCACGCGCCATCGGCATCGTCAGCCACATCAGGGCCGCGAGGACTGGTGTCCGGCGCAACGATGATTAGCCCAAGCTCGGCAGCAACCCGCTGCGCGGCGGCTTTCTGCATGAAGTTCTCATCCGTGCAGGTCAGGCCCGAAAGCCAGTAAACCACCGGCAACTTGCCACCCAGCTCAGCCTGAGGCGGCAGGTACACCGCAAACACCATGTCGCAGCCAAGCACCTCGGAGCGATGTTTATAGCGCTTGTGCCAACCACCAAAGCTTTTCTGACAGGAAATGTTTTCCAGGGACATGGAGGAAACCTCCAGCTTCAAGCCGCAAGTTACAAGCTACAAGAGGCGCACGACCTTCTTGCAGCTTGCAGCTTGCAGCTCGTGGCTGCTTAAAAGTGGATGACGGTGCGAATGCTTTTGCCTTCATGCATCAGGTCGAACGCCTTGTTGATATCTTCCAGACCCATGGTGTGGGTGATGAAGGTATCCAGCGGGATCTCGCCTGTCTGAGCCTTTTCGACATAGCTTGGCAGCTCGGTACGGCCACGCACGCCGCCAAATGCGGAACCGCGCCAGACGCGACCGGTGACCAGTTGGAATGGACGGGTAGCGATTTCCTGGCCGGACGGGGCCACGCCGATGATCACCGATTCGCCCCAACCTTTATGGCAGCATTCCAGTGCAGCACGCATCAGGTTCACGTTACCGATGCATTCAAAGCTGTAATCCACGCCGCCATCAGTCAGCTCAACGATCACGTCCTGGATTGGCTTTTCGTGATCCTTCGGATTGATGAAGTCGGTAGCGCCCAGTTCACGGGCGACATCGAACTTCGCCGGGTTGATGTCGATGGCGATGATGCGTGAGGCCTTGGCCATTTTCGCGCCAATGATCGCCGCCAGACCGATGCCACCCAGACCGAAGATGGCAACCGTCGCGCCCTCTTCCACTTTGGCGGTGTTGAGGACTGCACCGATCCCGGTGGTGACGCCGCAACCCAGCAGGCAGACCTTTTCCAGCGGGGCTTCTTTAGGAATTTTTGCCAGGGAAATTTCCGGCACAACGGTGTACTCGGAGAATGTCGAGCAGCCCATGTAGTGATAAACCGGCTCGCCGTTGTAGCTGAAACGGGTAGTGCCATCGGGCATCAGGCCTTTGCCCTGGGTGGCGCGCACTTTCTGGCAGAGGTTGGTTTTGCCCGACAGGCAGAATTTGCACTCACGGCATTCAGCGGTGTAGAGCGGAATCACATGGTCGCCAACGGCCAGGGAGGTCACGCCCTCGCCAATGGCTTCGACGATACCGCCGCCTTCATGGCCCAGAATGCACGGGAATACGCCTTCGGAGTCGGCACCGGACAAGGTGTAGGCGTCGGTATGGCACACGCCGGAAGCAACGGTGCGAATCAACACCTCGCCAGCCTTTGGCGCCTCGACGTCAACTTCGACGATTTGCAGGGGTTGGTTAGGGGCAAAGGCAACCGCAGCGCGTGACTTGATCATCCATCTTCTCCAGCAAAGTAAATACAAGCCACAGAGTGTAAAGCAGTGCTGATTGGTGAATAATCCGGACAAAAGCAAAACATTATTGCTGTACAGGGATAATCAGATGTACACCAACCGCTGGGAAGGCCTGGATGAGTTCGTCGCGGTGGCCGAATGCGGGCAATTCACCGCCGCCGCCGAGAAGATGGGCGTGTCGTCGTCACACATCAGCCGCCAGATCGCTCGCTTGGAAGAACGTCTGCAAACCCGTCTGCTGTATCGCAGCACCCGGCGTGTAGCGCTGACCGAAGCGGGTCAGACCTTTCTGCACCATTGCCAGCGTTTACAGGACGGCCGCGAAGAAGCACTGCGGGCCATCGGTGATCTCACCAGCGAACCCAAAGGCCTGCTGCGCATGACCTGCGCGGTAGCGTATGGCGAGCGTTTTATCGCACCATTGGTGACCCGGTTCATGGATTTGTATCCGCAGATTCGAGTGGATATCGAATTGAGCAACCAGACCCTGGATATGGTTCAGGGCCTGGACCTGGCAATCCGGCTAGGTCGATTACAGGACTCTCGACTGGTAGCCACACGCCTGGCACCTCGCAGGATGTACCTGTGCGCCTCCCCTTCATATCTGGAGCGATACGGGCGGCCGCATAGCTTGTCAGAGTTGAGCCGCCATAATTGTCTGATCGGCAGCAGCGACACCTGGCTGCTGCAACAGAACGGGCGAGAGTTTTCCCAGCGGGTCCAAGGCAACTGGCGTTGCAACAGCGGTCAGGCGGTGCTGGATGCAGCGCTTCATGGCGTGGGTATTTGTCAGTTGCCTGACTATTACGTGCTGGAGCATTTGCACAACGGCGCGCTGGTCTCCCTGCTCGAAACCCATCAGCCTCCCAACACCGCCGTCTGGGCGCTGTACCCGCAACAACGGCATCTGTCGCCGAAAGTGCGCAAGCTGGTGGACTTTCTGAAAGAGGGGTTGGCGATGCGGGATGAGTATAAGTAGGACTAACGCCGAACCTGTGGGGGCGTGGCTTGCCCGCGATAAGCTTTCGGTGATCTACCTGTAAAACCGTGGTGCCCTTATCGCGGGACAGCTCCACTACACATCTTTTGTGTACATATCCATTACCCGGTTAACGGCTGATTAAGGTTGCGCCCTTACGGCGCCTCACTTTTGAAAAGAGCCCAAAAGTAAGCAAAAGGCTCTTGCCCCACCACTCGGTCCCTCGCTGGCGCTCGGCATACCCGTAATCCGACAGTGATTCGGCGCGCCGCCGCAAAGGGCCATCCCTGGTCCAGTGCGGCTAAACCGGCATCCATGCCGGTTTGCACGCCGAATCACTATCGAATTACGGCCAGTGTGGTTTGACGGGGCGCTGAAGATCAAAAGCAAATCAAAAGCAAATCAAAAGCGGGCAGAACCGGATAGTTGGCGCTACGTGAATCGAGGTAGGAGCTGCCGAAGGCGGCGAAGGCGGCTACCGATTCGCAGCCTCCGGCAGCTCCTACAGAGAATTGCGCACGCCGTTGATTCCGTGAGAGCAAATTCATTCGCGAAGGCAACGGCACAAATAACGAATAACGCAAGACAAGCACAGACAAAAAACAGGTCGGCTTTCAGGCCGCCTCGCGCGCTTTTGATTTTGATCTTGGGCGCCCCGTTAAACCACGCTGGCCGAACGTAGGGCTTGAACTGTGGGCAACCCGGCAGGACGCCGGGTTAGCCGCGCTGGGCCAAGGATGGCCCTTCGCGGCGGCCCACGGTTCAAGGTCTGCGGGCGGGTACACCGAGCCTATGCGAGGTGGCGAGTGGTGGGGCATGAGCCTTTTGCTTACTTTTGGGCTCTTTTCAAAAGTGAGGCGCCGTAAGGGCGCAACCCTCAGTCGCCGTTACGCACCTAATGGATATGTACACAAAGACATCTCAGGAAGGATGTGCAGAGACTCATGCTTATCGCGGGCAAGCACTGCTCCCACAGGTGTACGCGCAAACTTTTTCAGCGTGAAAACTCACTACGCCTCTGCCGCAACCATTCCAGATCTTCAGGCCGGGTGACTTTGATGTTGTCGGAGCGGCCTTCGATCAACCGTGGTGATTGCCCGGCCCATTCGATAGCAGAAGCTTCGTCGGTGATTGCAACATCCGACACCAGGCCATCGGCCAATGCCCGGTGCAGCGCGCCAAGGCGAAACATCTGCGGCGTGTACGCCTGCCAGATCTGGCTGCGATCAACGGTTTCGCTGACCCGGCCATCACTGCCCGCGCGCTTGAGGGTGTCGCGAGCCGGAACAGCCAGCAGCCCGCCAACCGGATCGTCGGCCAGCTCAGCCAGCAGATTATCCAGATCGGATCGTGCGAGATTGGGTCGCGCGGCATCGTGAACCAGCACCCAGTCATCGTCATCGGCGCCTTGTGCGTGCAGATGCAGCAGCGCATTGAGCACTGAGTCCGCACGCTCCTTGCCACCCTCAACCCGTTGAATACGGGAATCCAGCGCGCATGGCAGTTCAGGCCAATAAGGATCATCCACAGCCAGACTGATCACCAGACCCTTGAGCCGGGGATGATCGAGAAAGCAAAGCAGGCTGTGTTCAAGAATTGTCAGGCCACCCAGTAGCAGATACTGCTTGGGACGGTCTGCGGCCATACGGGCACCAACACCCGCGGCAGGGATCACTGCCCAGAAGGCAGGAAGAGTGCTCTTCATAGGGTCAGCTTCATTGTGCCAACTGATAAAGCGTTTCGCCGTCCTTGACCATGCCCAGCTCATGACGAGCACGTTCTTCGACGGTTTCCATACCTTTCTTCAACTCAAGCACTTCGGCGTCCATCACCCGGTTACGTTCGAGCAAGACGTCGTTTTCAGCATGCTGATCGGCAATCTGCTGCGTCAGGCTGGCCACTTGCGCAAGGCTCCCGTTACCAACCCACAGGCGATATTGCAGGCCCGCAAGCATCAGGATCAAGATCAGGAACAACCAGTTAGGACTGCGCATTGAATATCAGGTACCCAGTAAAAAAGACAGCAGAGCCAACAACGGAAACAAACGACGGAGGGCATCGAGCCTGGCAAGCCAGGCTCGATAGCGTCCGGTGCTGACGAATCATCCGGGAAACCCGACGATTCTCACAGCACCGGCTGTCTTTTTAACAGCGATGCATCAACAACAGACTGACTCAGCCGCGGAACTCGCCGCGACCGTTGTAAACGGCTTTGGCGCCCAATTGCTCTTCGATACGCAGCAATTGGTTGTACTTGGCGATACGGTCCGAACGGCTGGCCGAACCGGTCTTGATCTGACCCGCTGCGGTGCCCACTGCCAGATCGGCAATGGTGGAATCTTCGGTTTCGCCGGAGCGGTGCGAAATGACAGCCGTGTAACCGGCAGCCTTGGCCATCTGGATGGCTTCCAGGGTTTCGGTCAGGGTGCCGATCTGGTTGAACTTGATCAGGATCGAGTTGGCGATCTTTTTATCGATGCCTTCTTTCAGGATCTTGGTGTTGGTCACGAACAGATCGTCGCCGACCAGTTGCACCTTGTCGCCGATCTTGTCAGTGAGGATCTTCCAGCCAGCCCAGTCGGACTCGTCCAGGCCATCTTCAATCGAGATGATCGGGTGCTTGCTGACCAGATCAGCCAGGTAGTCAGCGAAACCAGCGGAGTCGTACTCGCCTTCTTCACCCAGGATGTATTTGCCGTTTTTGTAGAACTCGCTGGCCGCGCAGTCCAGTGCCAGGGTCACGTCGGTGCCCAGCTTGTAACCGGCGTTGGCGACCGCTTCGGCGATGGCGCTCAGGGCGTCGTCGTTGGAAGCCAGGTCAGGCGCGAAACCACCCTCGTCACCCACTGCGGTGTTCAGGCCACGGGCCTTCAGAACAGCCTTGAGGTGATGGAAGATCTCGGTGCCCCAGCGCAGGCCTTCGGAGAAGGTCTTGGCGCCAACAGGCTGGATCATGAATTCCTGAATGTCGATGTTGTTATCGGCGTGCTCGCCACCGTTGATGATGTTCATCATCGGAACCGGCATCGAGTAAACACCCGGCGTGCCGTTCAGGTTAGCGATGTGCGCGTACAGCGGCAGATCCTGATCCTGAGCAGCGGCCTTGGCGGCAGCCAGCGAAACAGCGAGGATTGCGTTGGCACCCAGGCTGGCTTTGTTTTCAGTGGCGTCCAGCGCGATCATCGCGTGGTCCAGGGCTTTCTGGTCAACCGGGTCCTTGCCCAAAAGCAGGTCGCGGATCGGACCATTGATGTTGGCAACAGCTTTCAGAACACCTTTGCCCAGGTAACGGCTCTTGTCGCCATCACGCAGCTCAAGCGCCTCGCGCGAGCCGGTTGAAGCACCGGACGGTGCGCAGGCGCTACCGATGATGCCGTTGTCGAGGAGCACATCTGCTTCCACGGTGGGATTGCCACGGGAGTCGAGAACTTCACGACCTTTGATGTCGACGATTTTTGCCATTGTTGTAAACACTCCAAGATTGACGAAAACGACGCAGCTGGGTAATCAATTGCAGCTTCTGGGCAACAACGCAGGGCAGGCCCTGAAGCGACAAACCCCGACATGAAGTCGGGGAAAACAATCGAGCGGCACTTTACCGGAGGGCAACCCTGCGGAAAAGGCTGTTTAAGCGGTTTCTACTGTCGGAAATGCCTTCACCAGATCATCCAGAGCCTTGAGCTGAGCCAGGAACGGCTCCAGCTTGTCCAGACGCAAGGCACAAGGGCCATCGCATTTGGCGTTGTCCGGATCCGGATGGGCTTCAAGGAACAGACCGGCAAGGTTCTGACTGATGCCAGCCTTTGCCAGTTCCAATACCTGGGCACGACGACCACCGGCGGAATCCGAGCGACCGCCTGGCATTTGCAGGGCGTGGGTCACGTCGAAGAATACCGGGTATTCGAACTGCTTCATGATGCCGAAGCCCAGCATGTCCACTACAAGGTTGTTGTAGCCGAAACTGGTGCCGCGCTCGCAAAGGATCAACTGATCGTTACCCGCTTCTTCGCACTTGTTCAGGATGTGTTTCATTTCCTGAGGGGCGAGAAACTGGGCTTTCTTGATGTTGATCACGGCGCCGGTGCGGGCCATGGCCACAACGAGATCCGTCTGACGGGACAGAAAGGCCGGCAGCTGGATGATGTCGCAGACTTCAGCCACGACCTTGGCCTGCTCCGGCTCGTGCACATCGGTAATCAGCGGAACGTTGAAGGTCTTTTTGATTTCTTCAAAGATGCGCATACCCTCTTCCAGGCCAGGGCCACGGTAAGAGTGCATGGACGAGCGGTTGGCTTTATCGAAGCTGGCCTTGAATACGTAAGGGATACCGAGTTTCTCGGTAACCCGCACGTATTCTTCGCAGACCTGCATGGCCATGTCCCGGGATTCAAGCACGTTCATGCCACCGAACAAGACCATTGGCTTGTCGTTGGCGATGTCGATCGAACCTACACGGATTGTTTTCTGAGCCATGTGATGAATATCCCGAATCAAGCTTTCTTCTGATGTTGAGCCAGCGCCGCCTTGACGAAGCCGCTGAACAACGGATGACCATCGCGAGGCGTGGAGGTGAACTCAGGGTGGAACTGGCAAGCCACAAACCATGGGTGATTCGGTGCTTCAACCACTTCAACCAGCGCGCCATCACTGGAGCGACCCGAAACCTTCAGGCCCGCTTCAAGCAATTGCGGCAGCAGATTGTTGTTCACTTCGTAGCGGTGACGGTGACGCTCGACGATGACGTCTTTCGCGTAGCAATCGTGGACCAGAGAACCCGGCTCAAGCTGGCAATCCTGAGCACCCAGACGCATGGTGCCGCCCAGATCGGAGCTTTCGGTACGGGTTTCAACTGCGCCAGTGGCATCTTCCCACTCAGTGATCAGACCGACCACGGAGTGCGCGCCATTACGATCGAACTCGGTGGAGTTGGCGTCTTTCCAGCCCAACACGTTACGAGCGTACTCGATAACCGCAACCTGCATGCCCAGGCAGATGCCCAGATACGGAACCTTGTTTTCGCGAGCAAACTGAACGGCAGTGATCTTGCCTTCAACGCCACGCAGGCCAAAGCCGCCAGGAACCAGAATCGCATCAACGCCTTCCAGCAGCGCGGTGCCTTGGTTCTCGATGTCTTCGGAGTCGATATAACGCAGGTTGACCTTGGTACGGTTGGTGATGCCGGCGTGACTCATCGCTTCGATCAGCGACTTGTACGCATCCAGCAACTCCATGTATTTGCCGACCATGGCGATGGTGACTTCGTGCTCAGGGTTGAGCTTGGCGTCAACCACGGCTTCCCATTCGGACAGGTCGGCGCTGTTGCATTGCAGGCCAAAACGCTCGACGACGAAATCATCCAGACCTTGGGAGTGCAGGATGCCCGGGATCTTGTAGATGGTGTCGGCGTCTTCCAGAGCGATAACCGCACGCTCTTCAACGTTAGTGAACTGAGCAATTTTGCGACGCGACGACAGATCAATCGGGTGATCGGAGCGGCAAACCAGCACGTCAGGCTGCAGACCAATGGAACGCAGTTCCTTGACCGAGTGCTGAGTAGGCTTGGTCTTGGTTTCGCCCGCTGTTGCGATGTACGGAACCAGGGTCAGATGCATCAGCATGGCGCGCTTGGCACCGACTTCGAAACGCAACTGGCGGATGGCTTCGAGGAACGGTTGCGACTCGATGTCACCAACAGTGCCGCCGATTTCCACCAGCGCGACGTCAGCGTCGCCAGCACCCTTGATGATGCGGCGCTTGATTTCGTCGGTGATGTGCGGAATGACCTGAATGGTCGCGCCCAGGTAATCACCACGGCGCTCTTTGCGCAGGACGTGTTCGTAAACACGGCCAGTGGTGAAGTTGTTGTTCTGGGTCATGGTCGTGCGGATGAACCGCTCGTAGTGGCCAAGGTCCAGGTCGGTTTCGGCGCCGTCATGGGTGACGAACACTTCACCGTGCTGGAACGGGCTCATGGTACCCGGGTCAACGTTGATGTAGGGGTCAAGCTTGAGCATGGTGACCTTAAGTCCCCGCGCCTCCAGGATGGCCGCCAATGAAGCCGAGGCAATGCCTTTCCCCAATGAAGAAACAACACCGCCCGTGACGAAGATGTAGCGCGTCATGAAAAACCCTAGAAGTCTGCGTTAAAGCGGTCAGAGCCGCCGGGGAAAGCGAAGGAAGGCCGAAGCCCCCGATTACCCCCACAAATCACAGTGCATCCCAAAAACTGTTGCGTTGAAACGGACCGGCTCGAGAGCCTGCCAATTGCGCACCACATTTGAAGAATCGCCCAGCAAAGACTGGTTGGTAACCGGCAACTAACGTCGATTCAATTGAATCCACAGAAGTTGTATCAAGAAGGGAGCGTAGTCTACCGGAATTGCCCTTTCAGCTCAAACTTTGGTCATTCGTCGGCGGCATCCAGCGCAGGCGCCCGTTTTCACAGGGCTCGGAGCACAGTTGCGGGAGGTTGGCGACCGCCAGTAACTCATCATTGCGATACAGCAGCGGCAATCGGCCGCGGATGAATAGCGGTATTTCGCATTCGTTGAGCAGACGCTTAAGGTCACGGTGGCCACGACCGGGGATATGCAGCACTTCTCCGCCCTGGCGATAGCGCACTTCAAGCTGGCCGGAAGGCGCCTGACCGTCGATGAACAGCTGACCATTGTCAGGAAGTATCAGCGCCTGACGGACATCGGGCCAGGGCAACACACCCTCGACCGACCTCGACCAGTTATCGGAAAGCCACCAGATCCGCCCATGGCTGCGATGCAACTCACCGTCGGCCAGCCGCCACACTGGACGTCCGCCCGGCCCTGCATCGCGCAGATTGTCCCAGCTCGCCCAGTGATCGCTGTCCGGCAAACGCGTCAGCGGTGCCAGCCAATGTCGCAGGGCATTGCGTTGCCGCGCCGGGGAAAGCGTGGCCAGCGCCGGTAACGCTAATGAGGGCACAGCAATCCAGGGTAAGGGGCTGGCGGTTTTCGCCGTTGTCAGATCCACCAAAGCCAACTCATCCAACAACTGCTGCGCCTCAAACAGATGCGAGGCAGCACGGGCGATATTGGCATCGGCTTGTGGCCAACGAGCTTTGATCACTGGCAATACTTCATTGCGCAAATAGTTGCGGGCGAAGCGGGAATCGCTGTTGCTGGGATCTTCCACCCAGCTCAATCCTTGAGTGGTGGCGTAAAGCTCCAGCTCTTCGCGCGACACATCCAGCAATGGCCTCACCATGTGACCACGACCCAAAGCGCGACTGACAGGCATCCCCGTCAAACCGCGCAACCCGGCACCGCGCAACAGACGAAACAGCAAGGTTTCAGCCTGATCGTCCCGATGCTGGCCGGTAAGCAAGACTTCATCGACACCCAGCTGCTGCGTGAACGCGCCATAGCGTGCATCCCGGGCAGCCTGCTCCAGACTCGCGCTGGCTTTCACACTCACCCCAATGACCTGCAAAGCAACGCCGAGCGCCTGACAGACTTGCTGACAATGTCCCGGCCACGACTCAGCCGCCGGCTGCAGGCCGTGATGCACATGGATGGCTTTTATCGCAGGCAGGGATTCGCACTTGGCGAGCTCAGCCAGAAGGTGCAACAAAACGGTGGAATCCAGGCCACCGGAGAACCCGATATGCCAGACGGGCGCATCGCGCCAAGGGGCCAGGGCTTGAAGAAGCCTGGTGGGGAGGTCATGACCGGGGTGTTTGAGGATGGTCATATCAGTTACCTGTAGGAGCTGCCGAAGGCTGCGAACGCTTCGTGTCTGACACACCGAAATTCGCAGCCTTCGGCAGCTCCTACAAGGTCAGGGGCTCTAAATCAGAGGCCGTAACTCATCAGACGCTCGTAACGGCGGGCCAGCAGCGCGTCGTTATCGAACTTCTTGAGCATCGCCAGCTGGCTGCTCAGTTCCTGACGAATCGACTCGGCTGCGCCCGCTGGGTCGCGGTGTGCGCCGCCCAATGGCTCGCCGATCACCTTGTCGACAATGCCCAGACCTTTCAGACGGTCAGCGGTAATGCCCATGGCTTCGGCAGCATCAGGTGCTTTGTCAGCAGTTTTCCACAGAATCGATGCGCAACCTTCCGGCGAGATCACCGCGTAGGTCGAATACTGCAGCATGTTCAGTTGATCGCAAACACCGATTGCCAATGCGCCGCCGGAGCCGCCTTCGCCGATAACGGTGGCGATGATTGGCGTTTTCAGACGGGCCATGACGCGCAGGTTCCAGGCAATGGCTTCGCTCTGGTTACGCTCTTCTGCATCGATACCCGGATAGGCGCCCGGCGTGTCGATAAACGTCAGGATCGGCATCTTGAAGCGCTCGGCCATTTCCATCAGGCGGCAGGCTTTGCGATAGCCTTCAGGACGCGGCATGCCGAAGTTACGACGAACCTTTTCACGGACTTCACGACCTTTCTGGTGGCCGATAACCATGACCGGCTGGCCATCAAGGCGAGCAATACCGCCGACAATCGCAGCGTCATCAGAGAAGTGACGGTCGCCGTGCAACTCGTCGAACTCGGTGAAGATGTGCTGGATGTAATCCAGGGTGTACGGACGACGCGGGTGGCGCGCCATGCGTGCAATCTGCCAGCTGGTCAGGTTGCCGAAAATGCTTTCGGTCAGCGTGTTGCTTTTTTCTTGCAGACGCGAGATTTCGTCGCCGATGTTGAGCGAGTTGTCGTTACCCACCAAGCGCAATTCTTCGATCTTGGCTTGCAGGTCAGCGATCGGCTGTTCGAAATCAAGAAAATTCGGGTTCATAGGCATCCGTCTTGGGTCGACGGCCAAGAGGCCGGCCGATTTATCTGTTAGCGCGCTACCTTACGGGAACAGGCGCATTCAGGTCGAGATTAAATAGTGAGCCAAGGATAAGCGCTCAACGATACTGCAGGAAGACGTTCTCACGCCCGAACTGGTCACGCAGTGCCTGAATCAGACTGTCTGCGGGGTCAATCCGCCATGCTTCGCCAAACTGCAACAAGGCTTTGGCATCCAGGCCGGTGTAATCCAGGGTAATAGGGCAAGCGCCGCGATGGCGTTTGCACAACTCACCCAGCCAGCGTAGCCGATCACCCTTGAGGGCTTCGGCGCACACGGTCAGGCGCAGGCTTTCGGCCAGATTGGTGCGGGCATCTTCGATGCTCATCACCCGTTTGGCACGCAGACGCAGGCCGCCGGAGAAATCGTCGTTGCTGACTTCACCTTCAACCACCACCATCGCGTCGGTCTGCAGCAATGCCTGGGCCGAGTGGAAAGCTTCAGCGAACAACGAGGCTTCGATGCGCCCCGAGCGATCGTCCAGGGTAATGAACCCCATCTTGTCGCCCTTCTTGTTCTTCATCACCCGCAGCGCAATGATCAGACCAGCCACGGTTTGTGTATCTCGCGCAGGCTTGAGGTCAATGATCCGTTGCCGGGCGAAACGGCGAATCTCGCCTTCGTATTCGTCGATCGGGTGACCAGTCAGGTAAAGCCCCAGGGTTTCCTTCTCTCCGCGCAACCGATCCTTGAGACTGCCTTCTTTGGCATTGCGATGGTTGGCATAAACGTCGGTGTCTTCTTCGACGAACAGCCCGCCAAACATGTCCATGTGACCGCTATCGTGACTGCGGGCAGTCTGCTCGGCAGCCTGAATGGCTTCTACCAGCGAGGCCAGCAATACGGCGCGGTTGCGGTCAATGTTGGCCTGATAGGCTTTGGGCTCAGTCTCGAAATACGGCCCCAGGCGATCCAGCGCACCGCTGCGAATCAAGCCATCCAGGGTTCGTTTGTTGACACGCTTGAGGTCCACGCGAGCGCAGAAATCGAACAGATCAGTGAACGGCCCGGCCTGACGCGCTTCGGTAATGGCCTCAACCGGCCCTTCACCCACACCCTTGATTGCACCAAGGCCATACAGAATGCGGCCATCGTCGCTGACCGTGAACTTGAACTCGGAGATGTTCACATCGGGCGCGTCGAGGCGCAGCTTCATGATCCGCACTTCCTCGATCAAGGTCACGACCTTGTCGGTGTTGTGCATATCCGCTGAAAGCACGGCTGCCATGAACGGCGCCGGGTAATGGGTCTTCAGCCAGGCGGTCTGATACGACACCAGACCGTAGGCGGCAGAGTGAGACTTGTTGAAACCGTAACCGGCGAATTTTTCCACCAGGTCGAAAATGTTACCGGCCAGATCAGGGTCGATATTGTTGGTCTTGCAACCATCAATGAAACCGCCCCGCTGCTTGGCCATTTCTTCGGGTTTTTTCTTACCCATGGCCCGACGCAGCATGTCCGCGCCGCCCAGGGTGTAACCGGCCATGACCTGAGCAATCTGCATCACCTGTTCCTGATACAGGATGATGCCGTAGGTCGGCGCCAATACTGGCTTGAGGCCTTCGTACTGGTAGTCCACGTGGGGGTACGACAGTTCAGCGCGACCGTGCTTACGGTTGATAAAGTCGTCAACCATGCCCGATTGCAGCGGGCCCGGACGGAACAGGGCTACCAGAGCGATCAAGTCTTCCAGGCAGTCGGGCTTGAGCTTTTTGATCAGCTCTTTCATGCCTCGGGACTCAAGCTGGAACACCGCTGTGGTTTCGGCTTTTTGCAGCAACTGGTAGGTCGGCGCATCGTCCAGCGGGATGAACGCGATATCCAGCGGCGGCTCATCAACCTTGGCGCGGTCGCGGTTAATGGTTTTAAGCGCCCAGTCGATGATGGTCAGGGTCCGCAGACCGAGGAAGTCGAACTTCACCAGACCGGCAGCCTCGACATCATCCTTGTCGAACTGGGTAACCAGGCCATCGCCTTCTTCGTCGCAATAAATGGCCGAGAAGTCAGTCAGCTTGGTAGGCGCGATGACCACACCACCGGCGTGCTTACCGACGTTACGCACAACGCCTTCAAGCTTGCGGGCCATTTCCCAGATTTCGGCGGCTTCTTCATCGACTTTGAGGAAGTCGCGCAGGATTTCTTCCTGCTCGTAGGCTTTTTCCAGGGTCATGCCGACTTCGAACGGGATCATCTTCGACAGACGATCCGCCAACCCGTATGACTTGCCCTGCACCCGCGCCACGTCACGCACCACCGCCTTGGCGGCCATGGAACCGAAGGTGATGATCTGGCTTACCGCATTACGGCCGTATTTCTCGGCCACGTAATCGATAACCCGGTCACGACCGTCCATGCAGAAGTCGACGTCGAAGTCGGGCATGGAAACCCGTTCCGGGTTCAGGAAACGTTCGAACAGCAGGTCATATTCCAGCGGATCGAGGTCGGTAATCTTCTGAACGTAAGCCACCAGGGAACCGGCACCCGACCCCCGGCCCGGACCCACCGGCACGCCATTGCTCTTGGCCCACTGGATAAAGTCCATAACGATCAGGAAGTAACCGGGGAAGCCCATCTGGATAATGATATCCAGCTCGAAATTCAGCCGGTCAACGTAGACCTGACGCTTGGCTTCGTAGTCAGGTGTGGTCTCTTTGGGCCACAGCACGGCGAGACGCTCTTCCAGCCCCTCGAAAGACACCTTGCGGAAATATTCATCGATGGTCATGCCATCCGGGATCGGGAAGTTAGGCAGGAAGTGAGTGCCCAGCTTCACGTCAATGTTGCAGCGCTTGGCGATTTCTACCGTGTTCTGCAGCGCTTCAGGCAAGTCGCTGAACAGCTCAGCCATTTCATCGGCGCTTTTCAGGTACTGCTGATCGCTGTAGTTGTGGGACCGACGCGGGTCATCCAGCGCACGGCCTTCACCAATGCAGACGCGGGTTTCGTGTGCTTCGAAATCCTCCTGCTTGATGAAACGCACGTCGTTGGTGGCAACCAGCGGCGCGCCGTGACGCTCGGCCAAGGCAACAGCTGCGTGCAGATGTTCTTCGTCATTGGCGCGATTGGTGCGCTGAACTTCGACATAGAAGCGATCAGGAAACACCGCCATCCATTCCTGCAACAACTGATCGGCCTCGCCGGGATTGCCCCCCAGCAGCGCCATGCCAATCTCGCCTTCTTTGGCTGCGGACAGAGCAATCAGCCCTTCGCTGGCCTCGGCCACCCACGCGCGATCGATGATGATCTGACCGTTGCGCTGGCCTTCGATAAAACCACGGGAAATCAGCTCGGTCAGGTTGCGATAGCCCTTGGCGTTCATCACCAACAGGCTGATGCGACTCAGTGAGGCATCCGCGTCCTTGTTCGAGAGCCACAGGTCAGCACCGCAGATAGGCTTGATGCCCGCGCCCATGGCCGCTTTGTAGAACTTGACCAGCGAACACAGATTGTTCTGATCGGTCACCGCGACGGCAGGCATATTCATGCCGGCCAGGGTCTTGACCAACGGTTTGACCCGAACCAGGCCATCAACCAGCGAATATTCGGTGTGCAGGCGTAGATGAACGAAAGATGCCGGCATTGTGATCCTATAGCGCTAGAACAAAAACGAAGGCCCGGATTGTACCGAGCCTTTGGGAAAACATCAGCCCACTGTCAGTTCAGCGGGATTATCGATGGCGACGACAACATTGAAGCAATCATCATGTCTCTCGCTTCGTAAGCGGCCCGAACCGGCGCAAAAGAACGGCGGTGGATCGGGGTAGGACCCAGCCGGGCCAGCGCTTCCAGATGAACGGGGGTCGGATAACCCTTGTGCCCGCCTATTCCATAACCCGGATAGATCAGCTCGAACGCCGCCATTTCTCGATCCCGGCTGACTTTGGCCAGAATAGACGCGGCGGCGATTGCCGGAACCTTGGCATCGCCCTGAATCACTGGCGCGCTGGGCACCGACAATTGCGGGCAACGGTTGCCGTCAATCAAGGCCAGTTTCGGCGTGATCAACAGGCCTTCAACAGCACGCTTCATGGCCAGCATGGTGGCGTGAAGGATGTTCAGCTCGTCGATTTCCTCGACTTCCGCCCTGGCGATATGCCAACACAGAGCCTTCTCGCAAATCTCGTCAAACAGCCGCTCGCGCCTGGCTTCGGTGAGTTTCTTCGAGTCATTCAGACCCAGTATCGGACGGCGCGGATCGAGGATCACTGCCGCCGTCACCACCGCGCCGCACAGCGGGCCACGGCCCACCTCGTCGACACCTGCCACGAGATCTTCAACAAGATTGAAGTCCAGACCCATTTGCATTTGTGAACTCACAGTGAAGGCGAACGGCCAATCAGGCTCAATACCGCTTCGGCGGCCTGATTGGATGCGTCGCGACGCAAGGTTCGGTGAATTTCGTCGAAGCCCGCCGTTTGCACCTGAGCGTCATCCAGAAGCGGCAACACGTGCTGCGCCAAGGCTTCGGCGCTGGCATCGTCCTGCAACAGTTCCGGCACCAGCATGCGCTGGGCCAGCAGGTTCGGCAGGGAAACGTACGGGCTTTTCACCAGACGCTTGAGTATCCAAAAGGTAATCGGTGCCATGCGATAGGCAACGACCATTGGTCGCTTGTACAACAACGCTTCGAGGGTTGCGGTACCGGAGGCGATCAGCACTGCATCGCAGGCGGCCAGGGCGACATGGGAGCGACCGTCCAGCAACAGAACCGGAAGATTACGCCCGACCAGCATTTGCTCGATCTGCTCGCGCCGTTGCGGGCTGGCGCAGGGCAACACAAAACGAATGCCAGGATGTGAAGCCAGAAGCCTCTCGGCAGCGTCGAAAAACAGACCGCCCAACCGTCCTACTTCGCCACCGCGACTGCCGGGCATCAACGCCACAACAGGTCCTGCGTCGAGTCCAAGCTCGGCGCGAGCAGCAAAACGGTCCGCCTGCAGCGGGATGGTGTCTGCCAAGGGGTGACCGACGAACTTCACCGGCACGCCCTTTTCTTCATAGAAGCGCGCTTCGAACGGCAGCAGGGTGAGCATCAAATCGCACCCTTCGCGAATCTTGAGCACACGCTTCTGGCGCCATGCCCAGACGGATGGGCTGACGTAGTGCACGGTCTTGATACCGGCGCGTCGTAGCTGCAGTTCGATATTGAGGGTGAAATCCGGGGCATCGATGCCGATGAAAACGTCGGGTTTCTGATCGATGAGGGTTTGAACCAGGTCTTTGCGTTTGGCCAGCAGCTCGCGCAGACGACCCAACACCTCGACCAGGCCCATCACCGAAAGGCGTTCCATCGGAAAATGGGAGACCATGCCTTCGGCTTCCATGAGCGGCCCGCCGACCCCGATGAATTCAACCTCTGGATGACGCGCCTTGATGGCACGCATGAGCCCGGAACCCAGAATGTCCCCGGACGCCTCGCCCGCCACCAGCGCGATACGCAATAGGCCAGCCATGATCAGCGGGTGATGCCGCGGGTTGAGGTCTGAATGGACTCAAGAAAAATCGCGACTTCAGGGAAAAGCGCGGCTGGCTCAGCCAGTTCGGCGAGCGCTTGGTCGACGGTCAGGCCCTGGCGGTAAACCACCTTGTAGGCACGACGCAATGCGTGGATGGCATCTTCGCTGAAACCACGACGGCGCATGCCTTCGAAGTTCATGCTGCGTGCTTCAGCCGGGTTACCAAAAACGGTGACGAAGGCAGGCACATCCTTGCCGATCGCCGTGCCCATGCCCGAGAAGCTATGGGCGCCGATATGACAGAACTGATGCACAAGCGTGAAGCCGGACAGAATCGCCCAGTCATCAACGTGCACATGCCCTGCCAGAGCCGTGTTATTGACCAGAATGCAATGATTACCGATCACGCTGTCATGGCCGATGTGGGCATAGGCCATGATCAGGTTGTGGTCACCAATAGTGGTTTCCGCACGGTCCTGGATGGTGCCGCGATGGATGGTCACGCCTTCACGAATCACGTTGTGATCGCCAATGACCAGCCGGGTCGCTTCACCTTTGTACTTGAGATCGGGTGTGTCTTCGCCTACCGATGAAAACTGATAGATGCGATTGTGCTTACCGATCCGGGTCGGGCCACGCAAAATAACGTGTGGACCAACAACTGTACCCTCGCCAATTTCCACACCGGCTCCGATGATCGACCACGGGCCGACCTCTACATCGTCAGCCAGGATGGCTGTCGGATCGATGATTGCGCGAGAGTCAATCAAACTCATAGTTTACGTTCCGCACAGATGATTTCTGCGGAGCAAACCGGTTTGCCATCAACCGAAGCCTGGCATTCAAACTTCCAGATCTGACGCTTGCAGCTGAGGAATTTCGCTTCAAGAATCAGTTGGTCGCCTGGCAGTACGGGCTGGCGAAAACGCAGCTTGTCCGAACCCACGAAGTAGTAAAGCGTGCCATCGGCAGGTTTTACGTCAAGCATTTTGAAACCAAGGATGCCTGCGGCCTGAGCCATGGCTTCGATGATCAATACGCCCGGCATGATTGGATGCGCAGGAAAGTGACCATTGAAGAACGGTTCGTTGATGCTGACGTTCTTGTAAGCGCGAATGGTTTTGCTCTCTACATCGAGGTCGACTACACGGTCCACCAGCAGGAACGGGTAGCGGTGAGGCAAGTATTCGCGAATTTCGTTGATTTCCATCATTTCGAGGGGAAGCCTGTAGTAAAGATTGGGAGCGCGCGGCAAGGGCACGCGGCACTCCTCTGCAAATCAAGGAGGCAATTTATCGGCTGTGCACGCTTGATATGAAAAAAGTATCAGCCATCTGATGAAGCATTTACGCCCGAGGTCACTGCCTCGACAATCTTTTCCACTTTTTGAAGCCGTCTTGCCATGTCATCAAGCTTGCGAAGCCGTGCAGCGCTCTTGCGCCACTCGCCCGCAGGCTGCATCGCCGTACCGGACGAATAAGACCCTGGCTCGGTGATGGAATGAGTAACCATCGTCATGCCGGTGATGAAAACACCATCACAGATTTCGATATGCCCAACCAATCCAACGCCACCGGCCAGCATGCAGTGCTTGCCGATCTTGCTGCTGCCGGAAATACCGACACAAGCGGCCATGGCGGTATGGTCGCCGATCTGCACGTTGTGAGCGATCTGGATCTGGTTATCCAGCTTCACGCCGTTACCGATGCGGGTGTCAGCCAGCGCACCACGGTCAATGGCCGTGTTCACCCCGATTTCCACGTCGTCACCGATCAGGACACCGCCAATCTGGGCGATTTTCTGCCAGATGCCTTTCTCGTTGGCGAAACCAAAACCTTCGCCACCCAGCACTGCACCGGACTGAATCACCACTCGCTGGCCGATCCGCACATCGTGGTAAAGCGTTACCCGAGGCGCGAGCCAGCCACCTTCACCAATTTCGCAACGCGCGCCAATGAAGCAATGCGCCCCGATGGTCACGTTCGCCGCAATGCGCGCGCCGCTTTCAACCACCGCATACGCGCCGACACTGGCCGTCGCGTCTACCTGAGCATCGTCAGCAATGATTGCTGTGGGATGCACACCGGCAGAAGCCTTGGGCTTGGGATCGAACAGATGGGAAATTCGTGCATAGGCCAGATAAGGATCCGGTACCAGCAGAGCATCCCCCACATACGAATCCGCATCGGCTGGTTTGAGCAGCAACGCAGAGGCGTGAGTTTGGGCAAGGTACTTACGATATTGCGGATTGGCCAGGAAGCTGAGCTGATTCGGGCCAGCCTCTTGCAAAGTGGCCAGCCCGGTAATTTCTTTATCCTCTGCGCCACGTAGCGTGGCACCGAGGAACTCGGCCAATTGGCCGAGCTTGATGGAAACGGTCATGGGTTACTTCAGCTGGTTCATGCGCTCGATGACCTGGCGAGTAACGTCATATTGTGGCTTGACGTCAATCACTGCACCGCGCTCGAAGACCAGATCAAATGCACCTTTCTTGATGACTTCTTCCACAGCCTGATCAAGCTTAGGCTTGAGTTGCTTGAGCATTTCACGGTCGGCAACGGCTTTTGCTTCGTTCAGTTCTTTGGACTGGAACTGGAAGTCGCGGGCCTTTTGCTTGAATTCAAGCTCCAGACGCTCGCGCTCAGGCTGGGCCATTTTGTCGCCACCGCTAACCAGACGATCCTGGATACCTTTGGCGCTGCTTTCCAGAGTTTTCAGTTTGGTCAGTTGCGGACCGAACTTCTTCTCGGCATCCACTGCGTATTTCTTCGCAGCATCAGATTCCAGCAGAGCCATCTGATAGTTCAGAACGGCAATTTTCATGTCGGCAAAAGCCGGGCTTGCTGCCAACACGGTTGCCAGCAGTACCAATTGAGTCAACTTACGCACAATGCACTCCTACAGAATTCGCTGTCGTTATCTTAAGCCAGACTATTAGAAGGTCTGACCAAGGGAAAATTGGAATACCTGGGTTTCAGAATCGTCATCCGGTTTCTTGATCGGCATCGCCAGGGCGAAGCTCAAAGGACCGAGCGCGGTGATCCAGGTAACACCTACACCAACGGAACTGGCCATACCGGACAGGTCAACGTTGTTACATTCAACCTTCTCACCGTTACGGGTCCGGTTGGAATCGCAATTGGAGTCGAACACGTTACCCACGTCCCAGAACACGGAGGTTCGCAGGGAGCGCTGATCCTTGATGAATGGCAGAGGGAACATGACCTCTACACCACCTTGAACCAGAACGTTGCCGCCGAATGGAAGCGGGTCCTGATCCGGGTCAGCCAGGGTGCCAGGCTTGGTACCGCTACTTGGGGTACTGCGCGGGCCAAGGGTGCTGTCCTTGAAGCCACGAACCGAGTTGAAACCGCCAGCGTAGTAGTTCTCGTAGAACGGCAGACCCGAGGTAGAACCGTAGCCGTCGCCATAACCCAGCTCGGTATGCAGACGCAGGGTGTAATTGTCGGTGATCGGGTGGAAATACTGAGCACGGTAATCAAGTTTGAAGAACGACAGGTCGCTGCCCGGCAGGGTCGATTCCAGAACCAGGCTTTGCGAGTGACCACGGGTCGCCAGTACACCTTTGTTCAAGGTCGATTCAGACCAGCCGATCGAACCTTTGAAGTTCAGGTACTTATCGCCTTCCTTGTCCACGAAATCAAAGATCTCGTCGACGGTGTACGTACCAGTCTTGATTTCATCCTGCTGCACGGTCAAGCCATAGGTCAGACGGGACGTTTCGTTGATCGGATAGCCCATGCTGATGCCAGCACCCAGGCTGTCAACGGCGTAGCTTGCAACGTCGACATCGAGATCATCGTAGTCGGTGGTGCGGTAGAAAGCGTTGTAACCCAGGCTCACACCATCAGCGGTCCAGTACGGATCGACATAGCTGAAGTTGTAGCGGCTCTGGTATTCGCTGCGGGTCAGGCCGATGCTGACCTTGTTACCCGTACCGAGGAAGTTGTTCTGGCTGATGGAACCACCGAGGATCAGACCGGCACTTTGTGCGAAGCCGACGCTAGCGGTGATCGAACCGGACGCTTGTTCTTCTACGGTGTAGTTGACGTCAACCTGATCGTCGGTACCTGGCACTGCAGGGGTTTCGACGTTCACTTCTTTAAAGAAGCCCAGACGATCCAGACGAGTTTTGGACTGGTCGATCAGGTAAGTCGAAGCCCAGCCACCTTCCATCTGGCGCATTTCACGACGCAGTACATCATCGGCAGACTTGGTGTTGCCGCGGAAGTTGATTCGGTTCACGTAAGCACGCTTGCCCGGATCGACTACGAAGGTGATGTCTACGGTGTGATCGGTATCGTTAGGCGTCGGTACACCGTTGACGTTGGCGAAGGTGTAGCCTTCGTTGCCCAGACGGCGGGTGATCAGCTCGGACGTAGTGGTCATGACCTTGCGCGAGAAAACCTGACCTGGCTTGACCAGCAACAGGGATTTCACCTGATCTTCCGGGACCTTCAGGTCGCCGCTGAGCTTGACCGACTTGACGCTGTACTTCTGGCCTTCGTTGACGTTGACCGTGATGAAGACGCTTTTCTTGTCCGGGGTGATGGATACCTGGGTCGAAGCGATATCCATATTGATATAGCCGCGATCGAGGTAGTACGAACGCAGACGCTCGAGGTCGCCGGAGAGTTTTTCCCGGGCGTACTTGTCGTCGTTCTTGAAGAAGGAGAGCCAGTTGGTGGTCTTGAGCTCAAACAGATCAATCAGGTCTTCATCAGGGAAAACACTGTTACCCACCACATTGATGTGCTGGATGGCGGCGACGGTGCCTTCATTGATGTTGATTTTCAGACCAACGCGGTTACGCGGTTGAGCAACAACTTCAGTCGCGACTTCAGCAGAATAGCGGCCTTGGGCAACGTATTGGCGCTGCAGTTCGTTACGCACACCTTCGAGGGTCGCGCGCTGGAAGATTTCACCTTCGGCAAGGCCTGACGACTTCAGACCTTTCATAAGGTCCTCGGTAGAAATGGCTTTGTTGCCTTCGATCTCGATGCTCGCAACAGACGGGCGCTCGACAACGGTGATCACCAGGACATTGCCGTCGCGACCCAGCTGGATATCTTGAAAGAAACCGGTTTTGAACAGCGCGCGAGTAGCATCCACCAGACGACCATCATCCGCTTGCTCGCCAACGTTCAGCGGCAACGCACCAAATACACTGCCAGCGGAAACCCGCTGCAGGCCATTGACACGGATATCGGAGATAGTGAAGGACTCGGCGTGAACTTCGGCAATCATCAGTACGGCAAGAACCGCAGTTAGCAGCAGACGTTTCATGAAGTCCTTTCTTATTCCAACTGGCAATAAACAAACTGCCGCAAAATGCGGCAGATTCGCAACTCAGCAAAGCTAAGCTTTACAGTCGACCCAGATCGTTGACCAGCGCGAGCAGCATGACGCCGACCACCAGACTGATACCGATCTGAACCCCCCAACCTTGAACCCTATCCGAAAGGGGGCGACCACGTGCCCACTCGATCAGATAAAACAGCAAATGCCCCCCGTCCAGTACTGGAATGGGCAGCAAATTCAGAACTCCCAGGCTTATGCTCAGATAGGCCAGGAAATTCAGGAAGTCACCAATGCCCGACTGGGCCGAAGCGCCCGCCACTTTAGCAATGGTTATCGGTCCACTCAAGTTTTTTACCGAGAGCTCACCGAACAACATTTTTTTAAGCGAATCCAGCGTCAGGATGCTCATGGTCCAGGTACGCTTCGCGCCCTCGGCCACGGCGGCTACAGGACCGTAACTGACTTCCCGGAGCATCTCTGGTGGCCAGTCGATACCTTTGACGCCCGCCCCCAGATAACCGGTGGCCGCCTTACCCTCACCGCGAACGGCCAGGGTCAACGGAATATCCAGCTGTGCGCCATCGCGCTCGACCCGAAGCGAAATTTTTGCATCGGGACGCTGGCGAACCTTATCGACAACTTGTTGCCATTCGTCGAGAGGCTGACCATCCAACGCCAGCAATCGGTCACCGGTTTTCAAGCCTGCGGCCTGAGCGGGACCATCGGGGTCGATTTCAGCCAGAACCGGCGGCAAGGCAGGGCGCCACGGGCGCAGCCCCAAAGATTTGATCGGGTCCGGCTCTTCAGCACCTTTGAGCCAGCTATCCAGAGCCAGCTCATGGGAGGTGTCAGTAGTCGAACCCTGCTCACGCACCTTCAGCGCGATAGTGCCGCTTTCGCCCAAGCGGCGCACCAGCTGCAGATTGACAGCTGACCAGCCGGAGGTAGGCTCACCATCAACAGAGACAATCTCCTGCCCGGCGGCCAGCCCTGCTTTCTGGGCGATACTGCCAGCTTCGACCGCGCCAATGACTGGACGCACCTGCTGGCTGCCCAACATCGCCAAGACCCAGAAGAACACGATGGCCAATAAAAAGTTGGCGATCGGGCCGGCACTGACGATGGCGATACGCTGATAAACCGATTTACGATTGAATGATTCCCCTGCCAACTCAGGCGGGACATCACCTTCACGCTCGTCGAGCATTTTTACGTAGCCACCCAGCGGAATCGCGGCGACTACAAACTCAGTGCCCTGCTTGTCATGCCAGCGTAGCAACGGCGTGCCGAAACCCACCGAAAAACGCAAAACCTTGACGCCACAACGCCTGGCCACCCAAAAGTGACCAAATTCGTGAAAGGTTACCAGCACGCCCAGCGCAACCAGGGTGCCAACAATCATATAAAGCGCGCTCATCAACTTTCTCCAGACACAAACCCGGCAGGTTTTGAAACCTGCTCACAGCCTGTGCTTTCTAGCATGTACTGTTATCGCCCGTTACGACTGAGCCATTGCTCTGCCAGAACGCGCGCTTTCGAATCCACTTCGAATACTGCTCCAAGATCGTCAAGCGCAACGATCGGCTCACGATTCAAAACCTCGTCGATCATACTCGCGATTTCCGGATAGCGGATGCGCCGCTCAAGAAATGCCGCCACCGCCACTTCGTTGGCCGCATTGAGCATTGCCGGGGCACTGTTGCCTGCCTCGGCAGCCTGCCGAGCCAGACGCAGGCATGGGAAGCGCTGCTCGTCGGGTGCCTGGAAATCCAGTCGGCCAATGCTGAACAGATCCAGTGGCGCAACGCCTGAGTCGATACGCACCGGCCAGGCCAGAGCGTGGGCGATAGGCGTACGCATATCCGGGTTACCCAGCTGAGCCAACACCGAACCATCCACGTAATCCACCATTGAATGGATGACGCTCTGCGGGTGGATCACCACTTCGATCTGATCCGGCCGGGCATCGAACAACCAGCAGGCCTCGATCAACTCCAGACCCTTGTTGACCATACTTGCGGAGTCTACCGAGATCTTGCGACCCATGGACCAGTTCGGATGAGCGCAAGCCTGTTCCGGCGTCACGCCATGCAACTCGCCCAACGGTGTTTCGCGAAACGGCCCACCGGAACCCGTCAGCAGAATCCGCCGCACACCCACCGGGACCAGCCCACGGGCGTAATCAACCGGCAAACACTGAAAGATCGCGTTGTGCTCGCTGTCGATGGGCAGCAGCACTGCGCCACTCTGCCGAACAGCCTGCATGAACAAGGCGCCGGACATGACCAGTGCCTCTTTGTTGGCCAGCAGTACCTTTTTACCGGCCTCGACAGCCGCCATTGTCGGCCGCAACCCCGCCGCACCGACAATAGCCGCCAACACGGTATCGACCTGGGAATGAGAGGCGACTTCGCAGAGACCGCTCTCCCCCACCAACACGCGCGTATCCAGACCCGCAACCGCCAAGTCATCCTGCAACTTGCGAGCAGCTTCCTGGGTGGGCAGTACAGCGAATTGCGGCGTGTGCTTGACACACAAGGCCAGCAACTCGCTATGGCGCGTGAAGCCGGTCAAGGCGAAAACCTGATAGAGCTCAGGATGGCGAGCGATAACGTCAAGGGTACTCAGACCAACAGAACCCGTAGCACCCAGCACTGTAACCTGTTGAGGACGACTCACAGCACGCCCCACTCAGCAGCCCACAGCAGCACAGCGAAAACCGGAATCGCAGCCGTCAGGCTGTCGATGCGATCAAGCACGCCGCCATGACCTGGCAGCAGATTACTGCTGTCCTTGATGCCGGATTGACGCTTGAACATGCTTTCAGTCAAATCACCCACCACCGAAATGAACACAACGACGGCCGCGCCAATCAGTCCGAACACGAACTGCGAGGCTGACCAGCCGCGAAAAACGCCCACAACGACAGTGATCAGCAGGCAGGTCAGCAAGCCACCGTAAACACCTTCCCAGCTTTTCCCCGGACTGACTTTGGGTGCTAGCTTGCGCTTGCCAAAGGCCTTGCCGGAAAAGTAGGCGCCGATGTCAGCACCCCAGACCAGCACCATGACAGCAAGAATCAGCCAGTTACCCAGTGGCCATTGCTTGATGAGCACCAGACCTTGCCAGGCGGGCAGCAGGATCAACAGACCGATCACCAACTTGCTGGCCGCGCTGGACCAATGCCCGCTGGACGCTGGAAAGGTGAGTACCAGCCAGGTTGCTACCGCCCACCAGATAACTGCCGCAATCAACACCCAAGGGGCAAGACCCGGCATCAGGTATAGAAGGAACAGCAGCCCGGCGACCACAGCCGCATAGGCAATGCGCGCAGACTGCGCAGGAAAACCTGCCAGACGTGCCCACTCCCATGCGCCCAGGGTCACCACCAGACCAATGAAGAGCGCGAAGCTCGCCCCTGCGAGCAGGAAAAAGCCGCAAAGCGCTATCGGCAACAAGATAAGCGCCGTGATGATCCGTTGTTTCAACATTAAGCCCGGGCTCCAGCTTCTACCTGTTCGCTCGTTTTACCGAAACGACGTTGGCGCGAAGCAAAATCGGCCAGCGCAGCGCGCATGGCATCGTGTTTGAAGTCCGGCCAGAACAGGTCGGAGAAGTACAGCTCGGCATAAGCCAGCTGCCAAAGCAGGAAATTGCTGATGCGGTGTTCGCCACCGGTGCGAATGCACAGGTCAGGCAACGGCAAATCGCCGGTTGCCAGACAGGTCTGCAGCAGCTCAGGGGTGATGTCCTCAGGACGAAGATGTCCGGCCTGGACTTCACGAGCCAGTCGCTGCGCGGCCTGGGCAATATCCCACTGACCACCATAGTTGGCGGCGATCTGCAGGACGAAGCGATTATTACCGGCGGTGCTGACCTCGGCTTCACGCATGGCGGCCTGAAGCTCCGGATGGAAACGGGATCGGTCGCCAATGATGCGCAAGCTGATCTCGTTTTCATTCAGGCGTCGTGTTTCACGGCGCAGGGCCGTGAAAAACAACTCCATCAAGGCCCCGACTTCTTCGGCGGGTCGCTGCCAGTTTTCACTGGAGAAAGCGAACAGCGTCAGCACCTCGACCTTGGCCTCGGCACACACCTCGATTACCGCTCGGACAGCATCAACGCCTGCCTTGTGCCCCGCAACACCGGGCAGCAGACGCTTTTTTGCCCAGCGATTATTGCCGTCCATGATGATCGCGACATGACGCGGCACCGCCAAGGGTGCGGCCAGCTTTGTCTTTTCCATGAAAGCACCCCGACCTTATACCGCCATCAGGTCTGCTTCTTTCTGCTTGGTCGCCGAGTCGATGTCTGCCTCAGCCTTGTCGGTCAGCTTCTGGATATCAGCAGACGCACGACGCTCTTCGTCTTCGCTGATTTCCTTGTCCTTGACCAGTTTCTTCAGATCACCCAATGCGTCACGGCGGATATTACGCACGGCAACACGCGCATCTTCAGCAGCACTGCGCGCCTGCTTGGTGAAGCCCTTGCGGGTTTCCTCAGTCAGGGCAGGCATGGAGATCAACAGCAGCTCGCCGAGGTTGGTCGGGTTCAGGTTCAGACCTGCGCTCTGGATCGCCTTGTCGACAGCCGCGAGCATGTTGCGCTCGAAAGCCACGACTTGCAGGGTCCGGGAGTCTTTTACTGTAACGTTGGCAACACCACTCAAAGGAGTGTCAGCGCCGTAATAAGGCACCATCACGCTACCCAGAATGCTTGGGTGAGCCTTGCCGGTACGAATCTGACCAAATGCATGGGCCAGGGATTCGAGAGATTTCTGCATGCGCTCTTGAGCGTCTTTCTTGATGTCGTTGATCATTGTGCGCCTTCCTCGATCAGGGTTCCTTCAGCGCCGCCGTGTACGATATTCAGCAGGGCGCCGGGCTTGTTCATATTAAAAACGCGAAGTGGCATCTTGTGGTCACGGCACAGGCAGATTGCCGTCAGATCCATCACACCCAGTTTGCGATCCAGTACTTCATCGTAAGTCAGATGATCGAACTTCTCAGCATGCGGGTCTTTGAATGGATCTGCGGTATAGACACCATCAACCTTGGTTGCCTTGAGGACAACGTCGGCATCGATTTCGATTGCTCGCAGGCAAGCAGCCGAATCCGTGGTGAAGAACGGGTTACCCGTGCCAGCCGCAAAGATCACGACTTCCTTGGAGTTTAGGTGACGCATCGCCTTGCGACGATCGTAATGGTCAGTCACGCCTACCATTGAAATGGCAGACATCACGATGGCGGAGATATTGGCACGCTCCAGCGCATCACGCATTGCCAGGGCGTTCATCACAGTGGCCAGCATGCCCATGTGATCACCCGTGACACGATCCATGCCCGCAGCACTCAATGCCGCGCCACGGAACAGGTTGCCACCGCCGATAACCAGACCAACCTGAACGCCGATACCGACCAGTTGGCCAACTTCCAGCGCCATGCGATCCAGCACCTTTGGATCAATACCGAACTCTTCGGACCCCATCAGGGCCTCGCCGCTAAGCTTGAGTAGAATGCGTTTATAGCGAGCCTGATAACCACTGCCCTGCTGAGCCATTGCGAATCTCTCCTGCGGCGTTTTCTGAAAAAAATCTGTGCGGACTGTTCAAGCCTGCGCTAACTCTAGCTTGACGCTGCGAGAGCGTCAGAAGAATGCAGCCTTGTAAGCCACTTCTCCAAGGAAAACAATTAGCTTTTCCTTTTTGACAAAGAGGCTGCGCGCGTGAGCGGGCAGCCTCTTTGGGACGACAGTTGGTGAACCGTCTTACTTCTTGCTTGCAGCTACTTGCGCAGCGACTTCTTCAGCGAAGTTGTCGACTGGCTTCTCGATGCCTTCACCCACTTTGAAGTAGGTGAAAGAAACGATTTCAGCGCCGGCTTTCTTGGCCAGATCACCGACCTTGATTTCCGGGTTCTTGACGAACGCCTGCTCAACAAGGCTGGCTTCAGCCAGGAACTTGGTGATACGACCGGCAACCATTTTTTCAACGATTTCGGCTGGCTTGCCTTTGATCTTGTCTTCGTTCAGTTGCAGGAAGACGCCCTTTTCGCGCTCGATCGCTTCGGCAGAAACTTCCGAAGGCAGCAGGAATTCAGGGTTGCTTGCAGCAACGTGCATCGCGATGTCTTTAGCCAGATCAGCGTCACCGCCTTTCAGGACAACCACAACACCGATCTTGTTGCCGTGCAGGTAAGCGTTGACCACGTCACCTTCGATGCTCGACAGACGACGGATGTTCACGTTCTCGCCAACTTTGGCAACCAGAGCAGTACGCTCGACTTCCTGAGCTTCGATCAGCGGAGCTGCGTCGGTCAGTCTGTCAGCGAAAGCTTTTTCCAGGCTGCTGGTGACGAAGTTCTTGAAGTCGTCTTGCAGGGCCAGGAAGTCAGTTTGGGAGTTGACTTCGATGATGGTAGCGCGCTTGCCATCTTCAGCAACCTTGACAGCGATAGCGCCTTCAGCAGCAACGTTGCCTGCTTTCTTGGCTGCTTTGATCGCGCCCGAAGCACGCATGTCATCAATGGCTTTCTCGATGTCGCCGCCAGCCTTGGTCAAGGCCTTTTTGCAATCCATCATGCCTTCGCCGGTACGCTCGCGCAGTTCTTTAACCAACGCTGCAGTAATCTCTGCCATTTCAAAATCCTCTTGGATAGGTCTTAAACCATTCCACTCGCCGGGGCGAGCGTTCAAATTCTTGAAAGCTCAAAGTGACAGCCAGAAATGACAGATGTGTCATGACAGCGCCAACAATGGTTTTCGAGGTGGCAAAAAGGGGGCCAAGCCCCCTTTTTGCGTACTGAGTAAACGCTAGGCGTTAACTACTCAGCCTTCAACAGCAGCAGCTGGAGCTTCTTCGACGAAAACGTCGGTGCCGCCAGCTACGTTGTTACGACCGCGGATTACAGCGTCAGCCATCGAACCCATGTACAGCTGGATAGCGCGGATTGCGTCATCGTTGCCTGGGATGATGTAGTCAACGCCTTCCGGGCTGCTGTTGGTATCGACTACGCCGATAACCGGGATACCGAGCTTGTTGGCTTCGGTGATCGCGATGCGCTCGTGATCAACGTCGATAACGAACAGTGCGTCTGGCAGACCGCCCATGTCCTTGATACCACCCAGGCTACGATCCAGCTTTTCCAGGTCACGAGTGCGCATCAGCGCTTCTTTTTTGGTCAGCTTGGCGAAAGTACCGTCTTCAGCCTGGATTTCAAGCTCACGCAGACGCTTGATGGACTGACGGATGGTTTTAAAGTTGGTCAGCATGCCGCCCAACCAGCGGTGATCGACGTACGGCGAACCGCAACGTGCTGCTTCTTCAGCAACGATCTTGCCAGCGGAACGCTTGGTGCCGACGAACAGGATCTTGTTTTTGCCCGAAGCCAGTTTCTCAACGAAAGTCAGAGCTTCGTTGAACATTGGCAGGGTTTTTTCAAGGTTGATGATGTGGATCTTGTTACGCGCGCCGAAAATGTATTTACCCATTTTCGGGTTCCAGTAACGGGTCTGGTGACCGAAGTGCACACCGGCCTTCAGCATATCGCGCATATTGACTTGGGACATGATAGTTCCTTGATAAGTCGGGTTAGGCCTCCACGTATCCCAATGACCAACCAGCGGCTTCGAGCCGAGGGCACCCAGGTCATCGTGTCGACACGTGTGTGGGTTAGTGCTTGCGGGGCTTACCCCGGAAAGCGGCGCATTTTATACCATGAAAAGTCGGAAAACGGAAACCGAAAAAGATGGGGGCTGTGGGAGGGCCTTGTTCGTAGGCTGAAGCACCTTTGCTGGCGCAGGATTTTTAAGGTAAACCACCCGTACCCTATCGCGGGTAAGCACCGCTGCCATAGGCGACTGCAAACATCAGTTGGAGGGAGGCTTGCCCGCGAATCAGGCACCCCGGTTCGTCAGTAATACCCTGTTATCGTTTTTCGCGGGCAAGCCTCGCTCCAACAAAGCGGCCTGGATACACCCCCAATCCAGCCTCCCCATATAAGGAACCAATAATCCCCCACCCTTCACGTCTGTTAGAATCGCCGCTTTCCGTATTAGCCGCGCGCTTTGCGTGCCGAGAGAGATCGTAATGACCGTCACCATCAAAACCCCTGAAGACATCGAAAAAATGCGCATTGCCGGTCGTCTGGCTGCCGATGTCCTGGAAATGATCGGTGCTCACGTCAAACCTGGCGTCACCACCGAAGAGCTGGACCGCATCTGCCACGATTACATCGTCAACGAGCAAAAGGCGATCCCGGCTCCCCTTAACTACAAAGGCTATCCAAAGTCGATCTGCACTTCGATCAACCACGTGGTCTGCCACGGCATCCCTAACGACAAGCCGCTGAAGAACGGTGACGTGCTGAATATCGACGTAACGGTCATCAAGGATGGCTACCACGGCGACACCAGCAAGATGTTCCACGTCGGCAAGGTGCCGGAGTGGGCCGAGCGCCTCTCGAAGATCACTCAGGAATGCCTTTATAAAGGCATCGAGATTGTTCGCCCGGGCACCCGACTGGGTGACATTGGCGAGGTGATTCAAAAGCACGCTGAAAAGAGTGGCTTTTCAGTCGTCCGCGAATACTGCGGCCACGGCATCGGCAAGGTGTTCCACGAAGAGCCGCAGGTGCTGCACTACGGCAAAGCCGGTGAAGGCCTGGAGCTGGCTGAGGGCATGACCTTCACCATCGAACCGATGATCAACCAGGGCAAGGCTGAAACACGCCTGCTGGGCGACGGCTGGACAGCGATCACCAAGGACCGCAAATTGTCGGCCCAGTGGGAGCACACAATCCTGGTCACTGCTGACGGTTATGAGATTTTCACCCTGCGCAGCGACGACACCATCGCCCGCACTTCGGCCTGATTCGCCATACGATCAGACCTGACGCGCTTCAGCCCGCTACCGCGCTCGATATAGATAAAAGGAAAGCAGTTCCATGCCGCAAGTGGATCCCGATTTGTTCGACCGAGGTCAGTTCCAGGCCGAACTGGCCCTGAAAGCCAGTCCAATTGCTGCTTTCAAGAAGGCCATCCGCAACGCGCGGGAGGTACTGGACTCGCGCTTCAAATCAGGCCGCGACATTCGCCGCCTGATCGAAGATCGCGCCTGGTTCGTGGATAACATCCTGCAACAGGCATGGGACCAGTTCGACTGGAGCGAGGAAGCGGATATCGCCCTGCTGGCCGTTGGCGGCTACGGGCGTGGGGAGTTGCATCCTTATTCGGACATTGATCTGCTGATCTTGCTGGAGAGCGCCGATCACGAAGTTTTCCGTGACTCCATCGAGCGTTTTCTGACACTGCTGTGGGACATCGGCCTGGAAGTCGGTCAAAGCGTGCGCTCGGTGGATGAATGCGCTCAGGAAGGTCGCGCCGACCTGACGGTCATTACCAACCTGATGGAAAGCCGCACCATCGCCGGCCCCGAGCGTCTGCGCCAGCGCATGCTGGACGTGACCAGCACCCGGGAGATGTGGCCGAGCAAAGAGTTCTTCCTGGCCAAGCGTGCTGAGCAGAAAACCCGTCACCACAAGTACAACGATACCGAATACAACCTGGAGCCCAACGTCAAAGGCTCGCCGGGTGGTCTACGAGATATCCAGACCATTCTTTGGGTTGCGCGACGCCAGTACGGCACCCTGAATCTACATGCACTGGCCGGGCAAGGTTTCCTGCTGGAGAGCGAGAACAACCTGCTCGCCTCGTCCCAGGACTTTCTCTGGAAAGTGCGCTACGCCCTCCACATGCTGGCTGGTCGTTCGGAAGACCGGTTGCTGTTCGACTATCAGAGCAGCATCGCCAACCTGCTGGGCTACCAGGACAACGACGCAAAGCTCGCGATAGAGCGCTTCATGCAGAAGTACTATCGGGTGGTCATGAGCATCGCTGAGTTGAGCGACCTGATCATTCAGCATTTCGAAGAAGTCATCCTGACCGACGACGAAGGCGCTGTGACCCAGCCGATCAATTCGCGCTTCCAGCTACATGATGGCTATATCGAAGCCACCAACCTGAACGTCTTCAAGCGCACGCCGTTCGCCATGATCGAGATTTTCGTGCTCATGGCTCAGCACCCGGAAATCAAAGGCGTGCGCGCCGATACGATCCGGCTGCTGCGCGAACACCGGCATTTGATCAACGATGATTTCCGCAACGATATTCGCAACACCAGCCTGTTCATCGAGCTGTTCAAATGTGAAATCGGCATCCATCGCAACCTGCGGCGCATGAACCGTTACGGCATTCTGGGCCTGTATTTGCCGGAGTTCGGGCATATCGTCGGGCAGATGCAGCATGACTTGTTCCACATCTACACGGTGGACGCCCACACCCTGAACCTCATCAAACACCTGCGCAAGCTGCAGTACACACAGGTGTCAGAGAAATTCCCGTTGGCCAGCAAGATCATGGCCAAGCTACCCAAACCCGAGCTGATCTACCTGGCTGGCCTCTATCACGACATCGGCAAAGGCCGGGGCGGCGATCACTCGGAATTGGGGGCGGTGGACGCACAGGCGTTTGGCGAGCGGCATCAGTTGCCGAACTGGGATACCCGCTTGATAGTCTGGCTGGTGAGCCACCATCTGGTGATGTCTACCACCGCTCAACGCAAGGACCTGTCCGATCCGCAGGTAATCCACGATTTTGCCCAGTTCGTGGGCGACGAAGTGCACCTGGATTATCTCTATGTGCTGACCGTTGCCGACATCAACGCCACCAATCCGACCCTATGGAATTCGTGGCGTGCCAGTCTGTTGCGCCAGCTTTACACCGAAACCAAGCGCGCCCTGCGTCGCGGGCTGGAAAACCCGGTGGACCGGGAAGAGCAGATCCGCCGCACGCAAACCGCGGCGCTGGATATTCTGGTGCGCAATGGCACAGATCCGGACGACGTCGAGCAATTGTGGTCGCAACTGGGTGACGACTATTTCCTGCGCCACACGGCGGGCGACGTTGCCTGGCACAGTGATGCCATTTTGCAGCAGCCGGTAAACGGCGGCCCATTGGTCCTGATCAAGGAAACCACCCAGCGGGAATTCGAAGGCGGCACGCAGATCTTCATCTATGCGCCCGACCAGCACGACTTCTTCGCCGTGACGGTGGCGGCCATGGACCAGTTGAACCTGAACATTCACGATGCCAGGGTTCTGACCTCCAGCAGCCAGTTCACCCTCGACACCTATATTGTGCTCGACAACAATGGCGGCTCCATTGGCGACAATCCGGAGCGGGTCAAGCAGATTCGCGACGGCCTTTACGAAGCGCTGCACAATCCTGACGACTACCCGACGATCATCAAGCGTCGCGTGCCGCGTCAGCTCAAGCATTTCGCCTTTGCACCGCAAGTCACGATCCACAACGACGCTCAGCGGCCGGTCACGATTCTGGAGCTTGCCGCACCAGATCGCCCCGGCCTGCTGGCGCGGATCGGCAAGATCTTCCTGGAGTTCGACCTGTCACTGCAGAACGCCAAGATTTCGACCCTTGGCGAACGGGTAGAAGACGTGTTCTTTATTACCGACGCCAACAACCAACCGTTGTCCGACCCGCAACTGTGCAGCCGTCTGCAAGATGCAATCGTTGAACAACTGAGCGTCAATCACGAGCCTGGCAGCGAGTTTCGTCTCAGCATCTGAGCAAGCCCAGGCCTTGAATGAATCGATTACGGCGCTCCCGTCCCGAGCGCCAGCTCTTGAGAACCCAGCCCCATGAATAGTGCAATGCAACTGCTCCAGCCTTACCCTTTCGAGAAGCTTCGTGCCCTGCTCGGCAGCGTGACGCCGAACCCGGACAAACGCCCGATTGCGCTGTCCATTGGCGAGCCCAAGCACCGTTCCCCGGCGTTTGTTGGTCAGGCCATGGTCGACAATCTGGACCAGATGGCGGTTTACCCGACCACTCTGGGCGTCCCTGCCCTGCGTGAAGCCATTGCGGGCTGGTGCGAGCGCCGCTTTGGCGTACCGAGCGGCTGGCTGGACCCGGCGCGTAACGTGCTACCGGTCAACGGCACCCGTGAAGCCTTGTTCGCTTTCACCCAGACCGTGGTCAACCGTAGCGACGATGGCCTGGTGATCAGCCCGAACCCGTTCTACCAGATCTACGAAGGCGCGGCCTATCTGGCTGGCGCAACTCCGCACTACCTGCCCTGCCTGGATGAAAACGGCTTCAACCCTGACTTTGATGCAGTGTCTGTCGACGTCTGGAAGCGTTGCCAGATTCTTTTCCTGTGCTCGCCCGGCAACCCGACTGGCGCGGTAATTGCGCTGGAAACCCTGAAAAAGCTCATCGCTCTGGCAGACGAACACGACTTCGTGATCGCCGCCGACGAGTGCTACAGCGAGCTGTATTTCGACGAACAGGCGCCAACCGCTGGCCTGCTGAGCGCCTGTGTTGCCCTGGGTCGCCAGGACTTCAAGCGCTGCGTGGTTTTCCACAGCCTGTCCAAGCGTTCAAACCTGCCGGGCCTGCGCTCGGGCTTCGTGGCCGGGGACGCTGAAATCCTCAAGGCTTTCCTGCTGTACCGCACCTACCACGGCTGCGCGATGCCGATTCAGACTCAGCTGGCGAGCATTGCAGCCTGGAACGACGAGGACCACGTACGGGCCAATCGCGACCTGTATCGGCAAAAATTCGACGCCGTTCTGGACATCCTCACCCCGGTAATGGACGTGCAACGCCCGGATGGCAGTTTCTATCTGTGGCCGAGCGTCGGTGGTGACGACGAAGCGTTTTGCCGGGATCTGTTCGTCGACCAGCACGTCACCGTGGTGCCAGGCTCTTACCTGTCCCGCGAAGTAGACGGCTTCAACCCCGGCGCTGGACGCGTGCGTCTGGCCCTGGTTGCGCCATTGGCCGAATGCATCGAAGCGGCCGAGCGGATTCGGGATTTCGTGCAGAAGCGTTGAGTGGTGAATGCGGTACCACAATTTCCCTGTGGGACCGGCTTCAGCCGGGAAGGCAATAGCTCAGACAACTCGATGTAGCAACTGTACCGGCGCCTTCCCGGCTAAAGCCGGTCCCACTAGGAACAAGGGCTGCGCATCGACAAACCGCCACATTAGCGGTTTAAGCTGTCGCGCCACGGGTATCCCCGGTTATGCCGCGTCCATGGCATAATCCGTCACCGTTTTTAAACCGTCTCAAAGGGGGCAAGCTCGTGGCTGATGAAATCAACAAGTTGCACCTGTACGGCATCAAAGCCTGCGACACCATGAAGAAGGCTCGCACCTGGCTCGATGAGAAACCGGTGAGTTACGATTTTCATGACTACAAGACGCAGGGCATCGACCGCGAACACCTGACCCAGTGGTGCAATGAGCACGGCTGGCAGACAGTGTTGAACCGCGCCGGCACCACCTTTCGCAAGCTCGACGACGGACAAAAAGCCGATCTCGACCAGGCAAAGGCGATTGAGCTGATGCTCGCTCAACCCTCGATGATCAAGCGCCCGGTGCTTGATCTCGGTGACAGAACCCTGATTGGCTTCAAACCAGACCTGTATGCAGCGGCTATCGCCTGACTGAGATAGCCCTTTAAATTCGTAAGAGGTATTTGCATGTCCACTTCCCTGTTCAGCCTGGCCTTCGGCGTCGGCACTCAAAACCGTCAAGGCGCGTGGCTGGAAGTTTTTTACGCCCAGCCTCTGATCAACCCATCGGCCGAGCTGATCGCTGCTATCACCCCAGTGCTGGGTTACACCGGTGGCAACCAGGCCATCACTTTCAATACCGACTTGGCGTTGAACCTCGCCGACGCCGTCAAGTCCGTTGACGCGGTACAGGCTGCATTGCTGTCTCGCCTGGCTGAAAGCCACAAGCCTCTGGTCGCGACCCTGCTCGCCGAAGACGCTGCGCTGACGTCCACGCCTGAGGCTTACCTCAAGCTGCACCTGCTGTCCCATCGCCTGGTCAAGCCACACGGCCTGAATCTGGCCGGGATCTTCCCGTTGCTGCCAAACGTTGCCTGGACCAGCCAGGGCGCCATCGACCTGGGCGAACTGGCTCCGCGTCAGCTGGAAGCACGTCTCAAAGGCGAGCTGCTGGAAGTATTCTCCGTCGACAAGTTCCCGAAAATGACCGACTACGTCGTGCCGAGCGGCGTGCGTATCGCTGACAGCGCTCGTGTTCGTCTGGGTGCTTACATCGGCGAAGGCACCACCGTAATGCACGAAGGTTTCGTCAACTTCAACGGCGGCACCGAAGGCCCTGGCATGATCGAAGGCCGTGTATCGGCTGGAGTGTTTGTTGGCAAAGGTTCCGACCTGGGTGGCGGCTGCTCGACCATGGGCACTCTGTCCGGTGGCGGCAACATCATCATCAAGGTGGGCGAAGGCTGCCTGATCGGCGCTAACGCCGGTATCGGCATTCCGCTGGGCGACCGCAACACCGTCGAGTCTGGTCTGTATGTGACTGCGGGCACCAAAGTCGCGCTGCTGGATGACCAGAATCAACTGGTGAAAGTCGTTAAAGCACGTGAGCTGGCCGGTCAATCCGACCTGCTGTTCCGTCGCAACTCGCAAACTGGCGCTGTGGAATGCAAAACCCACAAGTCGGCCATCGAGCTGAACGAAGCGCTGCACGCTCACAACTGATCGATGCTGCATCAGGTCCGACCTTCGGGTCGGGCCTGACTCACCGAGTCAACGTAAATGTCCCTTTCTTCTCCCTGGCGCGCTGACTTTCCAGCCATCGACGCCCTCCAACGGCAAGGCCAGACCTATCTGGACAACGCCGCCACTACGCAAAAACCTCAAGCCCTGCTCGACGCCTTGAACCACTACTACGCCAACGGCGCAGCAAACGTTCATCGTGCCCAGCATTTGCCCGGCGCTCATGCGACACAGGCCTTCGAGGACAGCCGCAGCAAGGTTGCCCACTGGCTGAATGCCGGTGAAGCAGGCCAGATCATTTTTACCCATGGCGCAACCTCCGCACTCAATCTGCTGGCCTATGGGTTGGAGCATGAGTTCGTCGCCGGTGACGAAATCGTCATCAGCGCCCTGGAACACCACGCCAACCTACTGCCTTGGCAGCAACTGGCTTTGCGCAACGACTTGAAGCTCGTCGTGCTGCCGCTCAACGCTCAAGGACTGATTGATCTTGAAGCCGCTGCACAACTGATCGGCGAGCGCACACGTTTGCTGGCCGTCAGTCAGCTGTCCAACGTGCTGGGTGCCTGGCAGCCACTGCCTGAACTACTGGCGATGGCCAAAGCTCATGGCGCGCTGACTTTGATTGATGGCGCACAGGGTGTGGTCCACGGTCGCCACGATGTGCAGGCCTTGGGCTGTGATTTTTACGTGTTCTCCAGCCACAAGCTGTACGGCCCGGAAGGCGTCGGCGTGTTGTACGGGCGCAACGAGGCGCTGCCGCGTCTGCAACACTGGCAGTTTGGTGGCGAGATGGTCCTGACCACTGATTACCAGCACGCTAAATTCCGCCCTGCCCCGCTGGGTTTTGAAGCGGGTACACCGCCGATCGCCAGTGTGATCGGTCTGGGCGCAACGCTGGATTACTTGAACGGTCTAGATCAGGCCGCGGTGCTGGAACATGAAGCGCATCTGCACGCCCTGTTGCTCGATGGCCTGCGCCAACGGGACGGCGTTAAGGTGTTGGGGCAACCGCAACTGGCGCTGGTGAGCTTCGTCGTCGAAGACGTACACAACGCTGACCTCGCCCATCTGCTCACTGAACAAGGCATCGCTGTTCGTGCCGGGCATCATTGCGCGATGCCGCTGCTGAAAAGCCTTGGCCTGCCAGGCGCGCTTCGGGTGTCGCTGGCGCTGTACAACGACGAGAGCGATTTGCAGCATTTCTTCAACGCACTGGATCAGGCCTTGGAGTTACTGCGATGAGCCTGCCCGTGGATGCACAAACTGCTCTGGACACCTTCGCTCAGCCTCAAGGCTGGGAGCAGCGTGCCCGTTTGCTGATGCAATGGGGCGAGCGATTGCCTGCACTGACTGACGACGAAAAGTCTGAAGAGCACCTGGTCCATGGCTGTGAAAGCAAGGTCTGGTTGCTGGGCGATATGACCGACGGCCGCTGGCAGTTTCGCGCCGCCAGTGATGCACGGATGATCCGGGGTCTGGTGGCGCTGCTATTGGCGCGGGTCAACGGCTTGTCGGCAGAAGAACTCCAGCAAGTCGATTTGCCGGACTGGTTCACACAGTTAGGTCTGAGTCGCCAGCTATCCCCTTCACGCAGCAACGGCCTGAATGCCGTGCTGCAAAAGATGCGTCAGTTAGCGGCTGACAAAGCCTGAGGCGGCGGCACCGAAACAGGCTTGGCCCGCTCGGATGGGCGGCGCACTCCCGCAACAATCTTGTCCACTGCCTTGGTCGCCGCGACCATACCGAAGGTCGCGGTTACCATCATCACCGCGCCGAAACCACCGGCGCAGTCCAGCTTGACTCCATCACCGACAAAACTCTTCTGCAGGCAAATGCTGCCGTCCGGTTTTGGGTAGCGCAGCTGCTCGGTGGAGAACACACACGGGACGCTGTAATGGCGGTTCATGGTGCGGGAGAAGCCATAGTCGCGACGCAGAGTCGAACGGACCTTCGAGGCCAGCGGATCGTTGAACGTGCGGTTCAGATCGCAGACCTGGATCAGCGTCGGATCAATCTGCCCACCCGCCCCGCCAGTGGTGATGATCTGGATCTTGCGGCGCTTGCACCAGGCGATCAACGCGGCCTTGGCGTTCACAGCGTCGATGCAGTCCAGCACGCAATCCAGATCAGGGGTGATGTATTCGGCCATGGTGTCACGGGTGACGAAATCAGCGACGGCATGCACTACGCAATCGGGATTGATCGCCCGCAGACGCTCAGCCATCACCTCGACCTTGGGCCGGCCAACGGTGCTGTCCAATGCGTGCAGCTGGCGATTGCTGTTGCTGACGCAGACATCGTCCAGGTCAAACAGGGAAATTTCCCCTACGCCACAGCGGGCCATGGCTTCCGCCGCCCAAGAACCTACGCCACCGATACCCACCACCGCCACGTGAGCCGCGCGCAAGCGGTCCAGGCCTTCGATGCCGTACAAACGGGCGATACCAGCAAAACGCGGATCTTCTGAACTCATGACCAATACCCCAAAAACCGGCGCGCATTATAGGCCCTCGCCGGGCAGAGAGCACCCTAATGGCGGGTAATTGGTCAGAAAATGTACGGAAGAGGATGCATGATTTCTCCGTCAGCCATTCTCATCTCTGCGCCGCACCAGAACGATCAACGCCGGAGCACCATGCAACAAGATCATCCGGACCAGATGGTGAGAAAGGATGAAGACAACATTAAGTCCTCCACTGAGAGCGACTATAGCGACTGTCTCGATAGCACCTGGCATATAAGCCATCCACAGCGTAAAAGGATCGATATCCAGAACCCATCCTGAAACACCTGCAAACGCCCCGGCAGTCAGGAGCATCAACATCACCGACACCAATCCGGCCCGTCCATGGCGAACAAACTCCATCGGCTTAATGTCTTTGAATTTTGAGCCAATTAAAATCCCAAGAATGATCGCCGCCAGATCAACAGACCATTGCGGCATTCTGAATCCATGGAGATAGCCAAGCTTGAGATATATGCCGGTCAATATAATTGCTGTGAGCATGAACGGCGCAGGAATGCCGACTGCTGATAGCAGGCGACCGGATAAAAGACACAAAACCACAAGGGAGAACAAGCATAGAGCAGTCTGAATATTCAACGGGGCCTGTTCGCTCGCAACCACCGGCCCTGGCGCGGCCACGCATAAACTAATTATCAGCGTGATCGACAAAAGTCGGACAACCTGAACGACCATCACTTTATTTGAAGCTTTTTCGGATTCCATCAAATCAAAAACCGCAGCGAGCGCCCCCGGATAAACGGCCAAAAGCGCATCCTTGGAATTCCATCGCTCCGCCTTCCGCAGCCAGGCTGCACCTACCGCCATCTGAGTAGCAAGGCATAGCAGCAGGAAGCCCAGGCTGGGTAACATCTCAAACGCTTGCAACACACTCCATGACTCAAACACCAAGCCGGTAGAAATCCCCAACACGACCTGGACGCATCCCAGCCCGAGCCGGAGTGAGGGAGCGAAATGCCTACGGCAGATGATCAGCGCAGATCCAAATATTGACCCCAGCAATAAACCCTGGGGTACGCCAGCCATCTGCAGAGCAGTACCCACTCCTGCTGCGGCGAGAAAAAGTAATAAGGTTTTCATAGCCCCCAAATACCTAAGACACGAGTGTTATTGCGGTTTTACCCGAGACGTTATCTCTGTAATCACTGATAGAGGGCGAGTATGCGCAGGCAATCAACTTCTGAATGCCAGACGATTCTCTAAATACCATCGGAAATGTCGCTGCGGCTGGACGGCCCCGGGAGCGAGTTCTCGCTAGCACGTTGGAGCCTTCAAGTGCCGGACAATCAAGGTGGTCGCTGTTGTGCGGAGTAGTGGAGGTTATGTTTCCCGCACATCACTAAACGGCGGCCTCCCATCGCCGTTTTGCTTTAAGATAGGCGCCTTTTTCGCGCACTTCATACGATCTGTAGGAGCTGCCGCAGGCTGCGAAGGCGTAAGCCTGCACACACCGCGGTTCGCAGCCTGCGGCAGCTCCTACGGATAGCAGCGCTTTCAAATTTGGAGTTTTTGTTCATGACGGCCCCAGCCGACCTTTCGCCCACGCTGCAACTCGCCTGCGACCTGATCCGTCGTCCTTCGGTCACGCCTATCGACGCCGATTGTCAGGCGGTGATGATGCAACGCCTAGGGGACGCGGGCTTCAAGCTGGAGCCGATGCGCATCGAAGATGTGGATAATTTCTGGGCCAGCCATGGCAACAATGAAGGGCCGGTGCTGTGCTTCGCCGGGCACACCGACGTGGTGCCGACCGGCCCGGTGCAAGCCTGGCAGACTGATCCGTTCGATGCGTTGATCGACGAACACGGCATGCTCTGTGGCCGTGGCGCCGCCGACATGAAAGGCAGCCTGGCGGCGATGCTGGTGGCGGCCGAGCGTTTCGTGGGTGACCATCCGAACCACAAGGGCAAGGTCACGTTCCTGATCACCAGCGACGAAGAGGGCCCGGCCCATCACGGCACTAAAGCGGTGGTGGAGCGCCTGCGCGAGCGTAACGAGCGTCTGGACTGGTGCATCGTCGGCGAGCCGTCGAGTACCACGCTGGTAGGCGATGTGGTGAAAAACGGCCGTCGCGGTTCTCTGGGCGCAACCCTGACCGTACGCGGCAAACAAGGCCATGTGGCCTACCCGCATCTGGCCCGCAACCCGATTCATCTGGCCGCCCCGGCGCTGGCTGAACTGGCCGCAGAGCATTGGGATGAAGGCAATGATTTCTTCCCGCCCACCAGCTTCCAGATTTCCAACCTGAACTCGGGCACGGGTGCGACAAATGTGATTCCGGGTGATCTGGTGGCGGTGTTCAATTTCCGCTTCTCGACTGAATCCACCGTCGAAGGCCTGCAACAACGGGTCGGCACCATCCTCGACAAACACGGCCTGGACTGGCACGTGGACTGGGCATTGTCTGGTCTGCCCTTCCTCACCGAGCCGGGTGATTTGCTGGACGCAGTTTCGGCGAGCATCAAGGCGGTTACCGGTCGCGAGACCAAGGCGTCTACCAGCGGCGGTACTTCCGATGGGCGCTTCATCGCGACCCTGGGTACTCAAGTCGTCGAGCTGGGGCCTGTCAACGCGACTATCCACCAGGTCAACGAACGCATCCTGGCCAGCGACCTCGACGTGCTGACCGAGATCTACTATCAGACTCTGGTCAAGTTGCTCGCCTGATGCTGACCTGCCCGATCTGCTCTGCCCCGCTGACGGCGGTGGCCAATGGCGTGGCTTGCCCGGCCAACCATCGCTTTGACCGTGCGCGCCAGGGTTATCTGAACCTGTTGCCGGTGCAGCACAAGAACAGCCGTGATCCTGGGGACAATCAGGCCATGGTTGAAGCCCGCCGGGATTTCCTCAACGCGGGCCATTACGCACCCGTTGCCAAGCGCCTGGCTGAACTGGCCGCTGAACGTGCTCCGGCGCGCTGGCTGGACATCGGTTGTGGCGAGGGTTATTACACCGCGCAAATCGCCGACGCCTTGCCGGACGCCGATGGCTACGCGCTGGATATTTCTCGGGAGGCGGTCAAGCGCGCCTGTCGTCGCAATCCGAAGCTGACCTGGTTGATCGCCAGCATGGCCCGTGTTCCCTTGCCGGATGCCAGCTGCCAGTTTCTGGCCAGTGTGTTCAGTCCGCTGGACTGGAACGAAGCCAAACGCTTGCTGACACCGGGGGGCGGCCTGATGCGCGTCGGGCCGACCAACGAGCATTTGATGGAGCTGCGCGAGCGGCTTTACGACGAAGTACGCGACTATGCAGACGACAAGCACCTGGCACTGGTGCCGGAAGGCATGGCCCTTGCGCACAGCGAAACCCTGCGTTTCAAGCTGACGCTGGTTGACGGTCAGGCCCGCGCCAACCTGCTGGCCATGACGCCCCACGGCTGGCGCGCCAGTGCTGAACGGCGAGCGAACGTCATCGAGCAGGTCGAGCCTTTCGCGGTCACGGTTTCCATGCGCTACGATTATTTCGTACTGCAATAACACACTACGAAGATGCTCTTTACAGGGCATCCGACTGAATCCGCGAATGGATTTTTTCATTTTCTGACGAGGCATCCATGCGCCAACCCGATATCGAGATTTACCTGAAAGACACTGACGTCGACCATAAGGCCATCGCGGCCTGGTTGAGCGACGCTTTGGCCCCATGCACTGAATGGGTACAGAAAGGCCAGACCTGGAAATGCAAGGCAGGCAATGTACCGGTGACCTGGCTGCCAAAAGCCGTGGGCAAGTGGAACAGCCTGCATCTGGACAGCGACAACACGCCCTGGGAAGACGACATCGCCTGCGCCCGCGCCGCCTTCGCCGCGCTGAACGTTGAAGTGCGCTGCGCACCCGGCACTTGGGTCGAAGAAGAAAGCGACGAAACCGCCGATCGCTGGATGCGCATCAGCGCCGATGGCGAGGAAGAGATTACCTGGAAGACGGCGTAACCGAGCAGCCCCCGATTTAACTGACTGGCATTTTCTTGTGGGACCGGCTTTAGCCGGGAAGAGGCCCTGACAGGAGATACATTTGTATCGTCAGGACTGCCGTCTTCCCGGCTAAAGCCGGTCCCACTGAAAAATCCGTAACACCGCTTCGCCCTCTTTTGCCGATCCCTCGCAGATACGGCACACTACCGGCCTCGCGGGCGCCGCCCCTTTTTTGCAGAAGCCGTATGACCCGTTCTCCGTTTCGCCGTCTTGTGTTCGGTACAGTGCGTCGTTTGCTGTATCTGTGGGTTCGTTCCGAAACCATCAATCAATCGTCCTTCACCCTGAACCTGGACCGCAGTCGGCCGGTGTTTTACGCCTTGCAATCGCCGTCCATGAGCGATCTGGCGGTGATCGATACGGAGTGCCGCAAGGCTGGATTGCCACGGCCGATCCTGCCCGTGTCGGTGGGTGATCTGATTGAACCTGCGGCGTTCTTCTACCTGACGCCTTCGCCGGACTGGCTGGGGCGTCAGGACAAACGTGGCGCGCCGCCGACTCTGGAGCGATTGGTCAGTGCCGTCAGCCAGAGCGCGGCTGAAGATGCGCAGATCATTCCGGTCAGCGTGTTCTGGGGCCAGTCGCCGGATCGTGAATCCAGCCCGTGGAAGCTGCTGTTCGCCGACAGTTGGGCAGTAACGGGTCGTCTGCGCCGTCTGGTCAGTATTCTGATTCTGGGCCGCAAGACTCGCGTACAGTTCTCGGCGCCGATCCACCTGCGCGATCTTATCGACGAGAACAAGGGCTACGAGCTGACCGTTCGCATGACCCAGCGGGTGCTGCGCACTCACTTCCGCAACCTCAAGACCGCCGTTATCGGCCCGGATGTGTCGCACCGGCGCAATCTGGTCAAAGGCTTGCTGGACGAGCCACTAGTCAAGCAGGCGATCCTCGACCAGGCCGAGCGGGAGAAAATCCCCGAAGCCAAGGCCCGGGATCAGGCGTTGCGTTACGGCAATGAAATCGCTTCGGACTACACCTATTCGGCGATTCGTTTTCTTGAAGTGGTGCTGAGCTGGTTCTGGAACAAAATCTACGACGGCATCAAGGTCAGCCACATCGAAGGCGTGCAGGACATCGCCCAGGGTCACGAAGTGATCTACGTGCCATGCCATCGCAGCCATATCGACTACCTGCTGCTTTCCTACCTGCTGTTCCGCAACGGCCTGACGCCACCGCACATCGCTGCGGGCATCAACCTGAACATGCCGGTGATCGGCAGCCTGTTGCGTCGTGGCGGTGCGTTTTTCATGCGCCGCACCTTCAAGGGCAATCCGCTGTACAGCGCGGTGTTCAACGAATACCTGCATACGCTGTTCACCAAGGGCTTCCCGGTCGAATACTTCGTCGAAGGCGGCCGCTCGCGTACCGGGCGCATGCTGCAACCCAAGCCCGGCATGCTGGCGATTACCTTGCGCAGCTTCCTGCGTAATTCGCGAATGCCGATTGTCTTCGTGCCGGTGTACATCGGTTACGAGCGGGTCCTTGAAGGCCGCACCTATCTGGGCGAATTGCGCGGCGCGACCAAGAAGAAGGAATCGATCTTCGACATCTTTAAAGTCATCGGTGCCCTCAAGCAGCGCTTCGGGCAGGTTGCGGTGAATTTCGGCGAGCCCATCAAGCTGGCGGAGTTTCTCGACAGAGAGCAACCGGACTGGCGCGAGCAGCAACACGGCCCGCAATTCAAACCGACCTGGCTCAACGAAACCACCAACCGCCTCGGCGAGCGCGTGGCTCAGCATCTGAACGAAGCTGCAGCAGTCAACCCGGTCAATCTGGTCGCGGTGGCGCTGCTGTCCACCCAGCGGCTGGCGCTGGACGATCAGGCCATGGCGCGGGTGCTGGATCTATATCTGACCCTGTTGCGTCGCGTGCCCTACTCGCCCCACACCACCCTGCCGGAAGGCGATGGCCGGGCGCTGATCGAGCATGTGAAAGGCATGAACCTGCTCTCGGAACAGAAAGATGCCCTGGGCAAGATTCTGTATCTGGACGAGCAGAACGCGGTGCTGATGACCTACTACCGCAACAACGTCCTGCACATTTTTGCGCTGCCGTCGTTGCTGGCGAGTTTCTTCCAGAGCTCGTCGCGCATGAGCCGCGAACAGATCCTGCGCTACACCCGCGCACTGTATCCGTACTTGCAATCGGAGCTGTTCATCCGCTGGCCGTTGAACGAGCTGGACGAAGTGGTGGATCAATGGCTCGAAGCCTTCGTCGAACAAGGCCTGCTGCGCTTCGAGAACAACGTCTACTTGCGACCTGCGCCCAGCTCTCGGGAGTTTGTGCTGCTGACCCTGCTGTCGAAGGCCATCGCCCAGACCCTGCAGCGTTTCTACATGGCGATTGCCCTGCTGCTCAATAGTGGGCAGAAAACCCTCAGCGCCGAGGAGCTGGAAGACCTGTGTACGGTCATGGCCCAACGCCTGTCGATCCTCCACGGCCTGAACGCCCCGGAGTTCTTCGACAAGAGCCTGTTCCGTCACTTCATCCAGACGCTGCTGGACCTTGGGGTCCTGCGCAAGGATGCGGCTGGCAAGCTCAGCTATCACCCGCTGCTGGGTGAACTGGCGGAAGGTGCGGCCAAGCGTGTACTGCCAGCGGATATTCGCCTGTCGATTCGTCAGGTGGCGCTGCATTCCGAAGAAGCCGCTGAACCTGAATCGGTCGAAGCTCCTGATCACTGACGCTCTGATCACTGATAGGCTCTACCCATAGAGCGCCGGGGTTCGGCTCGGCGCTGTTTTCGAATCAAGTCAAAAGATAAGGATGCTTTTATGCTTCGTCTTCCGCTTACCTTCGCCAGCCTGTGCGCCGGTCTGCTGTTGTCGACCAACGTGCTGGCGCTGTCTTTGGGTGATCTGTCGCAGTCGGATGCCACGGGCGGGCTGAAGGATGCGCTGACTCAGGGTGCGCAGATCGCGGTCAAGCAATTGGGCGCTCCGGGTGGCTTCAATAACAACCAGGACGTGCGCATCGAACTTCCGGGCAAGCTGGGCAAAGTCGCAAAGAAAATGAAGCAGTTCGGCATGGGCGATCAGGTCGACCAGCTGGAAACCAGCATGAACCAGGCCGCTGAAGCTGCCGTACCGCAAGCCCAGGCGCTGCTGGTGGAAGCGGTGAAGAAGATGAGCGTGGCGGATGCCAAAGGAATTCTCAGCGGCGGCAAGGATTCAGCGACTCAATACCTGAGTTCCAGCAGCCGTGAACAGATCCGTTTGAAGTTCCTGCCGATCGTCAAGCAAGCCACTGACAAAGTGGGTCTGGCGCAGAAGTACAACGCCTTTGCTGGTCAGGCTGCAACCCTCGGTGTACTGGACGCAAAAAGCTCCAATATCGAAGGTTACGTGACCGAGCAGGCGCTCAATGGCTTGTTCGAAATGATCGCCAAACAGGAAGAAACCATCCGCGCCAACCCGGCAGCGGCGGCTACCAGCCTGGCGAAGAAGGTGTTTGGGGCGTTGTAAGCGGCCTGGGAGATCTGTAGGAGCTGCCGAAGGCTGCGAATTGCTTTGTTTCAGATACACCGGCTTCGCAACCTTCGGCAGCTCCTACAGAAAAAACACAGCCCATCATTCCTGTTGCCTCACCCTGAACCACGCCGCATACAGCGCTGGCAAGAACAGCAGAGTCAGGGCTGTCGCTACGATCAGGCCGCCCATGATTGCCACGGCCATTGGGCCGAAAAACACGCTGCGTGACAGCGGGATCATCGCCAGCACCGCTGCCAGCGCGGTCAGCACAATCGGTCGAAAGCGGCGCACGGTGGCTTCGATGATCGCCGACCACTGATCAAGCCCGCCTGCGATGTCCTGCTCGATCTGGTCCACGAGAATCACCGAGTTGCGCATGATCATGCCGGACAAAGCGATGGTGCCCAGCATCGCGACAAAACCGAACGGCTGATTGAACACCAGCAGGAACAGCGTCACTCCAATCAGGCCCAGTGGCGCGGTCAGAAACACCATGAACATTCGAGAAAAACTGCGCAGTTGCAGCATCAGCAAGGTCAGCACGACAACGATGAACAACGGCACGCCCGCCTTCACCGAATTCTGCCCCCGCGCCGCATCCTCCACGGTTCCGCCCACTTCAAGCAGGTAGCCATCCGGCAATTCGTTACGCACTTCGGTCAGCGTCGGCAGGATTTGTTGCACCAGAGTCGCCGGTTGCTCCTTGCCGTAGATATCGGCCCGAATGGTCACATTGGGAAGCCGGTTGCGGTGCCAGATCACGCCTTCCTCAAAACCGTATTCAAGGGTCGCCACTTGGGACAGCGCGACGCTGGCGCCGTTTTCTGTCGGGATCGCCAGACTCGCCAGCGCGCCCAGTTGCTGGCGTTCGTCGGGAGTCCCACGCAGCAGAATTTCGATCAGCTCATCGTCTTCACGGTACTGGCTGACGCTGGAGCCGGTGAGCGAGCGCTGCAGGAATCGCGACAGCTCGGCAGTGGTCACGCCCAGCGCCCGCGCCCGGTCCTGATCGAGATTGAGGAACACCACCTTGCTCGGTTCTTCCCAGTCCAGATGCACATTGGCGACATGAGGATTCTCCCGCACCTTGGCTGCGACCTTGCGCGCCAGTGCCCGGACTTCATCGATGTGCTCGCCACTGACCCGGAACTGCACCGGGTAGCCCACTGGCGGGCCGTTCTCCAGGCGCGTCACCCGCGACCGCAGGGTCGGAAATTGCTCGTTGAGGTTGCTGATCAGCCAAGTGCGCAGGGCTTCCCGATCCTCGATGCTTTTAGCCAGCACCACGAACTGCGCGAAGCTGGTGGCTGGAAGTTGTTGATCCAGTGGCAGGTAGAAACGCGGTGAACCCGTGCCGACATAGGACACATAGTTGTCGATGCCCGGATGATCCTTGAGCATCTGTTCCAGGCGCTTGACCTGCTCGGCGGTGTTGTTGAGGGATGCGCCTTCGGTCAGTTTCAGATCGACCATCAACTCCAGTCGTCCGGAGGCCGGGAAAAACTGCTGCGGCACAAACTTGAACATCACCACCGATAGCACGAACAGCGCAACCGTGGCAACGATCACGGTCTTGCGGCGTCGCACGCACCACCCCACCACGGCACGCACTCGCTTGTAGAACGGCGTGCCATGGGGATCAAACACGCCATTGGCCGTACCATGTTTTGCCGCGTGGATTTTCGCCAGGTCGGGCAGCAGCCGTTCACCCAGATACGGCACAAACACCACTGCCGCGACCCAGGAAGCCAGCAATGCGATGGTCACCACCTGGAAGATCGAGCGGGTGTATTCGCCGGTGCTCGACTGCGCCGTGGCAATCGGCAGGAAGCCCGCCGCAGTGATCAAGGTGCCGGTGAGCATCGGGAAGGCAGTGCTGGTCCAGGCGAAACTCGCAGCACGCAACCGGTCGTAGCCCTGCTCCATTTTGATCGCCATCATTTCCACGGCAATGATCGCGTCGTCTACCAGCAAACCCAACGCCAACACCAGCGCGCCGAGAGAGATTTTGTGCAGACCGATGCCCAGGTAATACATGCAGGCAAAAGTCATGGCCAGCACCAGCGGAATCGCCAGCGCTACGACCATGCCGGTGCGCACGCCCAAGGAGAAAAAGCTCACCAGCAATACGATGCCCAAGGCCTCGGCCAGCACCTGAACAAACTCGCCGACCCCGGTTTTCACCGCAGCGGGTTGATCGGAAACCTTGCGCAGTTCCATCCCGGCAGGCAGGTTTTTCTGCAAGCGGGCGAACTCGGTTTCCAGCGCCTTGCCCAGAACCAGAATGTCGCCGCCGGGCTTCATGGCCACTGCCAGACCAATCGCCTCGTCACCCATGAAGCGCATACGCGGCGCCGGGGGATCGTTGAAACCGCGATGCACTTCGGCAAGATCACGAATGCGCAGGGTGCGATCGCCCACGCGGATCGGAAACTCGCGAATCTCGTCCACGGTCTCGAAGCGGCCGCTGACCCGCAACTGCACCCGCTCGCTGGAGGTTTCGAAAAAGCTGGTGGCCGAGACGGCGTTTTGCGCCTCAAGGGCCTGCTGCACGGCCTGCATCGGCAGGCCCAGAGTCGCCAGTTTGACGTTGGACAGCTCGATCCAGATCTTCTCGTCCTGCAATCCGATCAGCTCGACCTTGCCCACATCGTTGATGCGTTGCAGCTGCAACTGGATGCGGTCGGCGTAATCCTTGAGCACCGCGTAATCAAAACCCTTGCCGCTCAGGGCGTAGATATTGCCGAAGGTGGTGCCGAACTCATCGTTGAAGAATGGGCCCTGCACGCCGGCCGGCAAGGTCTGGCGGATATCGCCGACCTTCTTGCGGATCTGATAGAACAGCTCAGGCAGATACGACGAGAAAATCGAATCCCGGGCAATGAACGTCACCTGGGATTCACCCGGTCGGGAGAACGACACGATGCGGTCGTACTCGCCGGTTTCCATGAGTTTCTTTTCGATGCGATCCGTGACCTGCCGTGCCACTTCTTCAGCGCTGGCGCCCGGCCACAGGGTACGAATCACCATGGCCTTGAAGGTGAACGGCGGGTCTTCGCTTTGCCCCAGCTTGGTGTAGGACAGCGCCCCAACCACGGCCAGGATGATCATCAGGTACAGGACGATTTGCCGATTGCGCAGCGCCCATTCGGAGAGATTGAATCGCATCCGGGCTTACTCCTTGGTCGCCAGTTTTACCGCACGGTTGTCGCGATCCACCGGACGTATCTGCTCGCCCTCATGCAACACATGCACGCCGGCGGCGACGATCCAGTCACTGGCGGCCAGCCCTTCCAGCACCGGCACGGATTCCTGCCCGTAAGGCCCGAGTTTGACGGGCACGCGCTTGAGTGTGTTGTCAGCGCTCACCCGCCAGACGTAACTGCCACCGGCTTCCGCGGTGACCGCCGACAAAGGCACTGACAGGGGCACGGCGTGGTCAGCGGCGATGAAAACCCGGGCGCTCTGGCCCAGATCAGCCGGGACTTTGCCGGCAGCGAAGGCGATGCGCGCAGCGAAGGTTCTGGAGCGCGGGTCGGCAGCCGGGGACAGTTCGCGGATGCGGCCGGGGAAGCGCTGCTCCCGCTGAGTCCACAGCTCCACGGTCACGGGTTGGTCGATCTTGAAGCGTGAGAAATTCTGTTCCGGCAGGCTGATCAACACTTCACGCTCGCCATCAGCGGCCAGAGTGAACACGGTTTGCCCGGCGGCCACCACTTGGCCGACTTCCACCAAACGCTTGGCGACCACGCCATCCTGAGGTGCACGCAAAACGGTGTAGCTGGTCTGGTTATCCGCGACAGTCAGCTCAGCCTTGATCTGCTTAAGCCGCGCTTCGCCGGAGCGATAGAGGTTTTCGGCGTTATCGAATTGCGAACGGCTGACCATCTGCCGATCCATGAGGGTCTTGTAGCGATCACGTTCGGAACGCACCAGTTGCAGGTTGGCTTCGGCGGCTGCGACTTGAGCACGAGTTGCGTCCAGTTGCAGGCGCACGTCCTGGGCGTCCAGCTCCGCCAGTGGCTGATTGGCCTTGACTCGCTGCCCCTCCTCCACCAGACGTTTGCTGACCTTGCCGCCAATTCGAAAGGCCAGCTCAGGCTCGAAACGCGCTCGGACTTCGCCGGGGTAGCTATCAGTTGACTGCGAAGACGGTAACGGCTGAACCACCATGGCCGGACGAACGGCAGTGACGGTGGTCGGCTCCTGTCCACAGGCGGCGAGCAACGAGAGCAGACCCAGCGATGGAACGAGGCACAGAAATTTGCGCAACATGGTGGAGCCCTTCGCAAATGATGCTTGGAATAATTGTACTGGCGAGTATATTAAAAATTACCAAACTCACCAGTACATTATTTAACGAATATGCCCGACAGTTCTGTAACCCCCACTGGCCCCGGCCGCCCCAAAGATCAGGCCAAACGCCAGGCCATTCTCACGGCAGCCAAAGAGCTGTTTGTGCGTAATGGCTACACCAGCACCAGCATGGATGCGGTCGCCGCAGAGGCCGGGGTCTCCAAGCTCACGGTCTATAGCCATTTCACGGATAAGGAGACGTTGTTTTCCGCAGCCGTAGTGGCCCGCTGCGAGGAGCAGATGCCCGCGTTGTTCGACGAATTGAACCGTGACTTACCCGCGCAGACGTTGTTGCTCAATGTTGCGCGAGGCTTTCAGACGCTGATCAACAGCCCGGAATCCATCGAGCTGCATCGTTTGATGGTGACCCTGGGAACCCAGGATCCAAAGCTGTCGCAGATATTCTTTGAAGCCGGGCCGCAGCGGATTCTGAATGAAACCGAGCGCTTGCTGAGCCGCCTGGAAAAAACCGGTCAATTGCGCTTCGACTCCCCCAAGACCGCTGCCGAGCACTTCCTGAGCCTGATCAAAGGCGCCTGCAACTTCCGCTTGCTGGTGGGATGCGGGGAAATGCCTGACCCAGCCACGGCCGAAGCCCATGTGCAGGAGGTGGTGGGGTTGTTTATGCGGGGGTATGGGATGAACTGAACTTGGTAGGAGCTGCCGAAGGCTGCGAAGGGGCCGTATCTGACACTCCGCTTTCGCAGCCTTCGGCAGCTCCTACAAAAGCAATCACACGGACTTCAACGCCTTCTTCGGATAGATGTCATACCGGCTGGATTTGCCATCCAGCGCATAACTCGGCTTCGGGCCTTCGATGCAGGGGGCTTTGCGTGGGCGTTTGACGACTACGCGGTGGGTCGCCAGGGCCAGGGCCGCTTCCAGCAATGCCGGGGCGTCCATGTCGTCGCCCACCAACGGACGGAACAGACGCATCTCCTTCTTCACCAGCGCGGTTTTCTCACGATGCGGGAACATCGGGTCCAGGTAGATGACCTGCGGCGGTTCGCCTTCCCAGCTGCGGATCAACTCGATGGAATTGCCGGTCAGCAAACGCATCTGGCTGATGATCGAACCGACTTCACGATCCTGACGGCCTCGTACCAAGCCATCTTCCAGCAACGCAGCAATGATGGGCTGGCGCTCGATAAGGCTCATCTGGCAACCGAGGCTGGCGAGCACAAACGCATCTTTGCCCAGGCCAGCCGTGGCATCCAGCACTGATGGCCGCACGCCGGGCTGAATGCCAACGGCCTTGGCGATCATCTGCCCGCTGCCACCGCCGAACAGACGCCGATGGGCCACCGCACCTTCCACGAAATCCACACGGACCGGGCCCGGAGCGTCATCGCTCAACTGCTGAAGTTGCAGACCATTGTCCGTCACTTGTAAGGCAAAATCGGCTTCGGCATCCTCCAAGGGCAGGTTCAAACGCTGCGCCCACTGCAGCGCTTGTTCCTGATCCTGGCTGCTCCGGGCTTCGACCCGGACGCGGCTGCCCGCTTGTTGCTCACTCATTGTGTCCACACGCTCAAAAAGTGTTAATGATCGGCAAAATCTGCCGATAAAGAAGTATCAGGCATTTTGCCAGACCTACGACGTGTAGCGATCGATATGTCAGACATTCAGCAATCATCCATAGGTTATCTAACGCACGCAGGGGATTTTACCCTGCGCAACAGCCGTGCTCTGGGTGGTGTTACCCAGATCTGGTCGGATGCGTTTGCCCGTGTGATGGCTGAACAGCTGCGCGATAACCCCTCTGAACCGGTACACGAAAGCGCTGTTGCCACTGATGTTGTCACTGGCGAGCCGGTTGCCGGTGCGCGCACTCTGGGCAAGATCGTCGAGCAACGCGCCTGCCCGGTTGAAGACATGCCGCGCGTCCCGTCCGTGCCGTTGTTCCTGCCGATTGCCGAATTTGAACTCGACCTGCTGCCGCCGCCGAACGAACCGTTCAGCCTCGGCGAAATGATCGCTCAACAGCGCAATCTGGAATTCGATGCTCAGTGGGTGCGTCCAAACGTGCTCAACCCGTACGATGACAGCGTGATTCCTGGCCCAGGTCCTGAGCCACGCCCTCTGCACACGCCAATCGCTGAATTCGAATGGGACCTGGCCGACAAGCCTGCCCTGCCACTGGATGACGACACCCTCGTCGCCCAACAGCGCGCACTGGACTACGACAACGGCTGGGCACGCCCGATTATTCTGCAGAATCTGCGTTTGGCGGCTTGATCGAATTCGCGATCGAATATTCGTGGGACCGGCTTTAGCCGGGAAGAGGTCGGTACAACCGCAATATCTGCATCGTGAGAAATACAGCCTTCCCGGCTAAAGCCGGTCCCACAAGTTTTAGCAGCGCCCTCGAAATATCAGCATCACCGACAAACCCGCCAAGCCCCCATATCCAGATGAAAATGATTCTGGTGGGCAGCGTTGTAGTCAGGCCCCAATACCGTATTGAAATTCTTGCAGGCTCCGTCGCGAACCTGGCGCAGGAAGCGGCCTTTGTCGCCGCTGTCTTTCCAGTCCCGCAGCAGATTGATCCGCTGCCCGTCCGCTAAGCGAAAACCCGCGATATCCAGCGCATTGGCGCTGGCATGCTGGCTCAGCCTTCCGCTGCTGCGGCCATACACGTTGCGACAGGCAAAGCTGCCCAGATGATCGATGCGCGTCACTTGCTGGCCAAACACCGCCTCGGCAGCGGGCTGCAAGGTGTGGACTTCAAACAGCGCGTAAGCCACCGCCAACGGGCAACTGGCAAGAAAGCTGCTGCTCAGTGCCACCTCACTGCCCTGCACGCGCAATACATCACTGAGGGGGCAGTTGGCGGAGGGATCGCTGTCCGCCTGATGGCTGAAGCGCAGCTTCGACGAACTCAGCACCAGATCGCACAATTGCGGATCACCCTTGAGGCGCGACAGCTTGTAGGACGTCAGAAAGTTGGTCTCAGCCCTGATGTCCAGCGGCGCCCATGGATTCCATTGCGCTGGCACTTCAATCCAGCCGCGCCACACCGCCGCGACTGTGCCAGCACACAGCAGCAGTAAGACCAGCAGCAGAGTCGATCCACGCATCCTTAAACCTTGAACAGCGCGTTGAGCTGAGCAAACGGCAGCGCCTGTTCGGCATAGCTGAAGGTGCCGCCCGTGCGGATTTCCTCAGCAGCGCGATACAAGCCACCAAACGCCGCCCGAGCCAGTGACGAGCCGACACTGATGCGCTTGACGCCGCACTCCGACAAATCCGCGACAGTCAGCGTGACGCCGCCAAGGCCCATCAGCACATTTACCGGCTTGGGCGCGACAGCACGGACCACGGCGATCACTTCTTCCCGAGTGCGCAGGCCTGGGGCGTAGAGCACGTCGGCGCCAGCGTCAGCGTAGGCCTCCAGGCGACGTAAGGTGTCAGAAAGATCCATCCGGTCATTCAGCAGATTCTCTGCACGAGCGGTAAGCATGAACGGGAACGGCAAGCTGCGCACCGCCAGAGCCGCCGCTTTAACCCGGGCAACTGACAGTTCGAAATCGTAAATCGGCTGGTCGGTCTTGCCGGTGGCGTCTTCGATGGAGCCACCGATGATGCCCGTTGCCGCCGCCGCAAGCAGGTTGGCTGCACAATCTTCCGGGCTGTCGGCAAAGCCGTTCTCCAGGTCAGCGGCCACCGGCAAAGCCGTGGCGGCGACGATGGCGCGGATGTTGTCCAGGGATTCATTTAGGCTGAGAGCACCTTCGGCATCTGCCCGACCCAAAGTAAATGCCAGGCCGGCGCTGGTGGTAGCCAGCGCCTCGAAGCCCATGGATGCCAGGAGTTTCGCTGAACCTGCGTCCCACGGATTGGGGATTACAAAGGCGTGGTCGCGTTCATGCAAGGCTTTGAAGGCCTGAGCGCGAAGTAGCTGCTGCTGCAAATCCATTGGGCGACTTCCTGTTCGAATAGTTGATGCGGCTATAGAAGCCACATCTATCGACCTCAGAGCAAGCCCAGTTGCTGCACCGGTGGCGCACGATCGAGTTCCGGCAACGGCGGCAGCCACGGCAGACGGGCCATCAACTGGCTGTGAAAGCGTCGCGCCAGTTGCGGTGCTTCAAGGTTGTCCGGGGTGTGCAGGAACACATACGGCGTGCGGCCCTCCTCGATCCAGCCGGCAACCTTCTCAACCCACTGCAGCAGGAACGTGTCGTTTGCCTCCAATTCTGGACGGCCGATAAAGCGCACCTGCGGGAATTGCGTCAGCGCAGCGGGCCGCGCGGGCACCTTTGGTTTTTTGGACTGCGCATGCAGCACTGCCGGATCACTGGACGCGCAGCTGAACAACGGGCGTGAATCCAGGCAGATACGCTCAACGCCGCGATCAAGCAGCAGCCGATTGAGCGCTCGCTCTTCATCCCCCTTGTCAAAGAACGCCAGGTTGCGCACTTCCACCGCCATTGGGCATTGCAGCTCATCGATGAAAGTTGCCAGTTCGGCCAGGCGATGCGGGGCGAAACTGGCGGGCAGTTGCAGCCAGAATGGCGCAACGCGCTGGCCCAGCGGCGCGAGAAGCTGAATGAAGGTTTCGGCGGCGCTCAGTTGCAGGCGCAGATCACCGCCATGGCTGATATCACCATGAAACTTGGCAGTGAAGCGAAAATCCTCGGGCAGCGTTTCGGCCCAGCGCTGTATGACGGAGGGCTTGGGACGAGCGTAAAAAGTGGTGTTGCCTTCTACCGCGTTGAAAACTTGCGCATATAGGCCGAGGAATTCATTGCTGCGGGCATCTTCGGGATACAGCGATTCGCGCCATGCGTTTTCACTCCATGACGGACACCCGAGGTAGTAAGGCAGACGGAAATCGTTCAAACGTGGACGTCGAGTCCTGAAATTTCCAGATCCCAATCAACGAAGCTGGCGGTGGTCAGGTAACTGGCCAAAGCATTGGCGACGCGAGTGCTCATTGAGCGAGGGAAGATGATGTCTTGCGGACGGGCTGGCACATTGGCGGTGGAGCTGGCCTGACCTGCACCACTGGAGCGAGCATTTTTTGGCTGCGGGACAACCTCAGCATCAACTTCCACTTCCTCGAAAACACCGTCCACAGTCGCAGGCGCCTTGCCTGGCTTGCGTTTGATCGGGTAAGAACGTTGTGAAGGGCCGTCTATGCGCATTAGTGCGTACTCTGCATCTTATAGTGGCAATTTAACGTCACGGATATGCACATAGCAATAATCCGAACGTTAACTAGACCACACATATCGCAAAAGGTTTTTGCCGAGTCACATGATTGGTGGGGTGAGCGACGAATGGTCACTCGTTGCAACTAGTCGTTAAGACTATGTGGGACCGGCTTTAGCCGGGAAGACGCCGGAACTGGCATACAACATGGGCTGGCAGAAAGACCGCCTTCCCGGCTAAAGCCGGTCCCACTTCATCCACCTCATATCCCACTACCGCGCTTTTGGCGTCGCCACTTTATCGCGCAGGTAAACCGGTTGGGCGTCGTCGGCGACGATGGCCTCGCCCCGATGCCAGGCGAAAGCGGCCAGGGTCAGCAGGTCCTGTGCGTGGGGCAGCATGCTGGCATCGTGGCCGCTGAGGGCAACGGGAATACGCTCGGCATAACCCCAGCCCGTGCCCGAACCAAACCACTCGCCGCTGGCGTCCGTTGGCAGTGCAGCCTGCTCCGGTGGCAGAACCGCTTCGGCACCCAGCAGACGCATTTCACCGGCCGTTTCGCGATAGCAGCCCCAATAAACCTCGTCCATTCGCGCATCAATGGCAGACGCCACCTGATGTGCGCCATGCTCACGCAGCGCACGCTGGGCCAGGACGGCCAGATTGGACACCGGCAAGACCGGGCGCTCCAGGGCAAAGGCCAGGCCCTGCACTACGCCAATGGCGATTCGCACACCGGTGAATGCACCCGGACCACGGCCGAACGCGATGGCATCCAGCGCTGAAAGACCGATCCCCGCCCCGGCCATGATCGTTTTGATCATCGGCAGCAGACGCTGAGCGTGCAGGCGCGGAATCACCTCGTAGTGGCTCAGCACCTTGCCGTCGTGCAGCAAGGCGACCGAGCAAGCTTCAGTGGCGGTATCCAGGGCCAGCAAGGTGGTCATTTGGGGGGTATCCATCAGTGTGAAAAAAGGGGCGCATTATAAACGACAAACGGCCCGCAAGCGGGCCGTTTTATTGACTGACTCAAGCGTTGATCAGCTCAGGGCAGACAGTACCTTGGCGGTAATTTCTTCAACAGAACCGACACCAGCGATATGGCTGCACTTTGGCTTGCCATTTTTCGCTTCAAGCTTGCTGTAGAACTCAACCAGCGGCTTGGTCTGTGCGTGGTAGACGGACAGACGATGGCGAACGGTCTCTTCGACGTCATCTTTGCGCTGCAACAGCGGCTCGCCGGTTACATCGTCAACGCCTTCGACTTTCGGCGGATTGAAGATGGTGTGGTAGATGCGACCGGAACCTTCATGTACACGGCGACCGGACATGCGCTTGACGATTTCTTCGTCATCAACAGCGATTTCCAGCACGTTGTCGATTTCCAGACCGGCAGCCAGCAGCGCTTCAGCCTGCGGGATGGTACGCGGGAAGCCGTCGAACAGTACGCCATTGGCACAATCAGGCTCGGACAGGCGATCCTTGATCAGGCCGATGATCAGGTCATCGGAAACCAGGCCGCCGCTGTCCATGACGCTTTTGGCTTTCAGGCCTAGTTCGGTGCCAGCCTTGACCGCAGCGCGCAGCATATCGCCGGTGGAAATTTGCGGGATGCCGAATTTTTCAGTGATGAATTTTGCCTGAGTACCTTTACCGGCCCCGGGAGCTCCCAGCAGAATCACGCGCATCGATGTGCTCCTCAAATTTTTTATATAGAAACGTCGGATTCGCCACTACAGGACCAATCTCTTAAATAGTTCGAGCCGAAGAATGGCCAAAGGCTGATCAAGATACACAGCCGACACAGACGGCACAAGCCGCCAAAAGTCGCAGTATCCGCAGGTTGGTCAGAGGCAGCAGAGTACGTGATTGATTCGCCCTGTTCCGAGCGGGTAAAAACACGCAAGTCATTGATCGACATAGGGCACTGGCTTTTACCAGCGCCCTCGGCGAGCTGTGCCATCAGCCGGTATTGCGCAATCCGGCGGCGATTCCGGCTACAGACACCAGAAGCGCCTGTTCCAGAGGACTCTCCAGACTGGCCTCGCGGCTGCGCGAACGAGCAAGCAGCTCGGCCTGCAGCAGGTGCAGCGGATCGAGATACGTGTTGCGCAGGCTGATGAATTCAAGGGTTGCCGGGCTATGTGCCAGCAGTTGCGACTGGCGGGTCAGGCCAAGCACCACCGCGCACGCCTGCGACAATAGGCCGCGCAAATGCGTACCCAAATGTTGCAGCTCGGGCGCTACCAGACGCTGATCGTACAAATGCGCAATGTCGTGATCGGCTTTGGCCAGCACCATCTCCAGCATGTCGATTCGAGTCCGGAAGAACGGCCACTGCTCACGCATTTCGTCCAGCAGGTCACCTTCGCCCCGCTCCAGCGCTTTGCTCAGGGCCGCTTCCCAGCCGAGCCAGGCGGGAAGCATCAAGCGCGTCTGGGTCCAGGCGAAGATCCACGGAATGGCGCGCAAACTTTCTACCCCACCCTCACGACGTTTGGCCGGACGACTGCCCAGGGGCAAGCGACCCAGTTCCTGCTCGGGAGTTGCCTGGCGAAAGTATTCGACGAACTCGGGGTTTTCCCGCACCACGGCGCGGTACGCCTTGACGCCATCGGCGGCCAGGTTATCCATCATTTTGCGCCAGGCCGGTTGTGGTGGCGGCGGAGGCTGCAAGGTGGCTTCAAGCACGGCGGCCAGGTAGAGATTGAGGTTCTGCTCGGCGATGTCCGGCAGGCCGAACTTGAAGCGGATCATCTCGCCCTGCTCGGTGGTACGGAAACGCCCGGCCACCGATCCTGGCGGTTGCGACAGAATCGCCGCATGGGCCGGACCGCCGCCGCGCCCTACGGTGCCGCCGCGACCGTGGAATAGCAGCAGCTCCACTTGTTGCTCGCGACAGATTTCTACCAGCCTTTCCTGCGCCCGATACTGCGCCCAGGCCGACGCGGTGGTGCCCGCATCCTTGGCCGAGTCGGAATAGCCAATCATCACTTCTTGAGGGCCGTGCAAACGCGAGCGGTAACCCGGCAGGCTCAGCAATTGCTCGATGGCGGGCCCGGCGTTATCCAGGTCCGCCAGGGTTTCAAACAGCGGCACCACGCGCATGGGCCGCTGCAATCCGGCCTCTTTGAGCAGCAATTGCACCGCGAGCACGTCCGAAGCCGCGCCCGCCATGGAGATCACATACGAACCAAGCGACGCAGCCGGGGCCGCCGCGACTTCACGACAGGTCGCCAGTACTTCAGCCGTGTCCGCCGCCGGTTTGAAATGCGCGGGCAGCAGCGGTCGCCGGTTATTCAGTTCAGCCAGCAGGAAATCGACCCGCGCCTGTTCGTCCCAGTCTTCATAGCGACCCAGGCCCAGGTAATCGGTGATTTCGGTCATGGCCGAGCAATGACGGCTGGAGTCCTGACGCACGTCGAGGCGCACCAGGAAAAGGCCGAATGTCACCGCACGACGCAGACAGTCGAGCAGAGGCCCGTCGGCGATCACGCCCATGCCGCATTCATGCAGGGACTGGAAGCACAGCATCAGCGGCGCCAGCAACTCGCGGTTGTCGTGCAGAACACTTTCCGGCGCGGGCTGGGTGACGCTTAACGACGACTGCGCCCAGTTACGGGTCGCCCGCAGGCGTTCACGCAATTGCTTGAGTACTGCGCGATACGGCTCGGCGCTATCACCGACACTGGCGCGCAAGGCATCGCTGGCTTGCTGCATGGACAACTCGGCGGCCAGTTGATCAACATCACGCAAGTAAAGATCGGCTGCCATCCAGCGCGCCAAAAGCAGCACTTCCCGGGTTACGGCAGCGGTGACGTTGGGATTGCCATCCCGGTCGCCGCCCATCCATGAAGCAAACCGGATCGGCGCGGCTTCCAGTGGCAGGTGAAAACCGGTGGCGGCATGCAGCGCGTGATCAGCCTTGCGCAAATAATTGGGGACCGCGTGCCACAGAGAATGCTCGATAACCGCAAACCCCCACTTGGCTTCATCTACAGGGGTCGGCCGGGTGCGACGGATTTCTTCGGTGTGCCAGGCTTCAGCGATCAGCCGCTGCAAACGCTCGGTGATCTGCTCGCGTTCGGCGCTGCTCAGATCCCGGTGATCCAGCGCGGCCAACTGCGCGGCGATCGCATCGTATTTCTGAATCAGTGTGCGGCGTGCCACTTCAGTGGGGTGTGCGGTCAGGACCAGTTCGATTTCCAGCTTGCCCAATTGCCGCGCCAGGGATTCGCTGCTCTGCCCGGAGGTTTTGAGACGCTCCAGCAGCTCAGGCAGGACCCGTGATTCAAAAGGCTGCGGCTGTGAATCATCGCGGCGGCGGATCAGCTGATATTGCTCGGCGATGTTGGCCAGGTTCAGGAATTGATTGAAGGCCCGGGCCACGGGCAGAAGCTCATCTTCGCCGAGGCCGTCCACACTGGAACTGAGTTGTTCAGCGCCTTCGACAGAGCCTTTACGCCCAGCCTTGGCGCCCTTGCGAATGCGCTCGATCTTGTCGAGAAACTCAGGCCCGCGCTGATCGCGGATGGTGTTGCCCAGCAACTCGCCCAACAGGTGAACGTCCTCGCGCAAACGCGCATCGATATCCGCCATCGTCCCTTCTCCCACTGTTTTTTATATAGGGGTGCCACGCCATTCATAGCCGGTTGCCAGTGAACAAGCGTGGAAAAATCCGCTCTACCCACAGTGCACCAAAATTGTGTGACACGCCAAATCCGTATTCATCTAGTCTCATTCATGAGCCTGATGGCTCACTACTCGACCAGACCTGCCGTCAGCGGGTAACCGAAGGGGTCCCTATGAAAATCCGTGAGCTTGCCCAGCACTGGGAAGAGAATGCCAAAGGACGATTGACCAAGACCCGTTACGCGATTCACCTGGACATGGAGTCGGCTGCACGCCTGTCCGCGCTGACCGAAATGTACCCCAAACATCACCCGGAAGAGCTGCTGGGCGAACTGATCGGCGCGGCACTGGAAGAACTGGAAACCAGCTTCCCTTACGTCAAAGGTCAACACGTGGTGGCGACTGACGAGGAAGGTGATCCGCTCTACGAGGACGTCGGCCCGACTCCGAGATTCCTCGCGCTTTCGCGCCGCTATCTGCATGACCTGTCTGAAAAGCAGGACGCCGAGTAGCACTCGACTTCACCCCTGATTACGTCGACACAACCTGGCTTTTATCGGCCAGGTCGTATCGTCGCGGGCGGCGTTTAACACCGCTGACGCAAGACCCTCGTTCAAAAAAAACCTGAACTATTCGAAAAGCGCGCCGGTCCGAGCCATTAGCCATTACAGAAAAGCCTACGGATAGCAGACGGCGCTGCCTTATAGCTACCTCGCACGCTTCAGGCCCACGACTGTCATGGGAACACCCAAGATTTTCAGGAGTTACATAATGGAGTCCAAAACGATGAACACCATCACTGCCAACACCACATTCAAAGGCCTGCGCGGCATCAAGCTCGCAGCCCTGGCACTGGGTGCCAGCTTTGTCCTCGCCGGTTGCGCGGGCAACCCGCCGAGCGAGCAGTACGCCGTGAGCCAATCGGCAGTCAACAGCGCCGTCAGCGCTGGTGGTACCGAGTACTCCGCCGTAGAAATGAAGTCTGCTCAGGACAAACTGAAGCAAGCCGAAATCGCCATGCAGGACCAGAAATACGACGAAGCACGCCGCCTGGCCGAACAAGCTGAATGGGACGCTCGCGTAGCAGAGCGTAAATCCCAGGCTGCCAAGGCAGAAAAAGCCGTGCAGGACGCCCGTCAGGGTGTCAACGAACTACGTGAAGAAGGCATGCGTCAGGTACAGCCGGTCAAGGCTCAGTAACCCACGCTTTTCATGCATTTCGACTTCGATTTAAAGGATGAAATATTATGCGCAAACAATTGATGATCCCTGCCCTGCTGGCCATGAGCGTTGCTCTTGCTGCTTGCTCGACGCCGCCAAACCAGAATCTGGAACAGGCACGTACCAACTTCTCGGCGCTGCAAAGCAACCCGAAAGCCACCCAGCTCGCCGCCCTTGAAACCAAGGATGCCAGCGACTGGCTGAACAAGGCTGACGCTGCTTTCCGCGCCAGCGAAAATGAAAAGAAAGTTGATCAGCTGGCTTACCTGACCAATCAGCGCGTGGAAGTGGCCAAGCAGACCATCGTCCTGCGCACCGCTGAAGACAATCTGAAGAACGCGGCTGCCGAACGTGCCCAGGCTCGCCTGGATGCCCGTGACGCTCAGATCAAAGCGCTACAAGGCAGCCTGAACGCCAAGCAGACCGAACGCGGTACGCTGGTGACTTTCGGCGATGTGCTGTTTGACCTGAACAAGGCCGAGCTGAAATCCAACGGTCTGGTGAACGTCAACCAACTGGCGACTTACCTGCGTGACAATGCTGACCGCAAAGTGATTGTGGAAGGCTACACCGACAGTTCGGGTTCGGCTTCGTACAACCAGTCGCTGTCTGAGCGTCGCGCTCAGTCCGTGCGCATGGCGCTGGTCAAGATGGGGGTTGATCCATCGCGCATCGTCGCTCAAGGCTATGGCAAGGAATACCCGGTTGCCGACAACACCAGCAACTCGGGCCGCGCCCAGAACCGTCGTGTGGAAGTGACTATTTCCAACGACAACCAGCCGGTAGCACCGCGTTCGTCGATGCAGTAAACCGCTGACGCTGTAAATACAAAGCCCGACCTGTGACGACAGGTCGGGCTTTTTTATTGTGGTCACTATTTGTAGGAGCTGCCGAAGGCTGCGAAAGCGGTGTGTCATAGGAAACCATTCGCAGCCTTCGGCAGCTCCTACAAAAAGCGCGTTACGGCTGCAACTGCTGCGGCGGCTCTTGTTCTACGCAGCGCACGGCCTGCTTCTTGTTGTTGATCAGCACCCCGGAGAGCCCCTTCTGCGTCGTGTCGAACAGCACCAGCACGCCATCAATGCACTGCGCCACTTCTGCAGCCGGGGCGGCGGCGACTTTGTAGTCTTCGCCCGGCACGGTCTTGATCATCGTGAATTCGTTGAGCAGCAGCGCGTCTTCAGGCTTGGCGAAGTGTAAATACCCGTAATACCAGAGGGTGCAGACGGTGACGACAATGGTGCACAGGCCGGTGATTATCAGGGGAATGGCGTTACGTTCTTCAGTCATTGCGGCTCTCGGATTCGGGTTTGGGTGACGCCGGGTAATTCGGCACTTCAGCCAGGCGGCGCAGGCCATTGAAGTGCTGGGGGTCTTCCAGATATCGGACCATCACCTGTCGCCAGGTCGGGTCGGCAAAGGTCTGCACATGACCGCCCCGGGTCAGTTGCAAGACCCGTGGCGGCGGCGCGGCTTTATACAGGCTGATGCCATTGGCTAACGGCACCAGTGTGTCGTCCATGCTCTGGAAGATCAGCATCGGTGTGCCTGCCAATTGCGGCAGGCCATTGAGAGCGCTGTCTGAGTCCGGGATGAGCCACGACAGCGGGACTTGCAACGGCCAGGTCAGCCATGATGTGCTCAGGGTGTAACGGGCCACATCGCGATAGCTGGCCGGTGTGCCGTCGAGGATCAACGCCTTGAGCTTGCGCCGTTGTTCCGGGTGTTCCGCGAGGTAATGCACGCCCAGCGCGCCACCGATGCTTTGCCCCAGTACGATCAGCGGTTTGCCCTGCACCTCAGGCGCCTTGTCGAGCCAGGCGAACGCTGCATCGATGTCTTGATAGATCGAAGGCAGGCTCGGTTCACCTTCGGACAGGCCATAACCTCGATAGTCCAGCAGCAGCACCTGATAGCCCTGCTCCGGCAACCACCAGCTACCGCCCAGATGCCAGGCCAGATTGCCGCCGTTACCGTGCAAATGCAGCACCGTGCCTTTGACTGGCACGCCTTCTTTAGCGAGTAGCCACCAGCCGTGCAGACGTGTGCCGTCGGCCGTCGTCAGGGTGACATCGCGGTATTGAAGGTGGGCTTTTTCGGGGGTGAACGGCAGGCCAGGTTCGGGGTAGAACAGCATGGAGCTGCAGCCACTCAAGGATAAGAGCAGCAAGAGGGCTGTCAGGAATTTCAAGCGGGATTCCTTTGGTTGACGCGCGTTTTTATGTGGGACCGGCTTCAGCCGGGAAGAGGCCAGTACACCCGCCCGAAATTGATCGCCTGAAATGCCGCCTTCCCGGCTAAAGCCGGTCCCACTAGAAAGTGCATTGCAGGCCAAAATAGAATCTCCTACAGGTCACCTGACACCTACAAAATATTCGAATAATCCGCTTCGATCCGGTCCAGGCTCAGGTGGTTCAGGAAGTTCGAGAAGCACATCCATGCGGACAAGGCGTTCATGTCGCGAAACTGTTCGGGCAGGTATTTAGGCGGCACCACCAGACCTTCATCCACCAACTGGCGCAACGTGCGCATGTCCTCAAGGGTGGTTTTGCCGCAGAACAGCAGCGGCACCTGTTCCAGCTTGCCTTTACGCACGGCGAGCTGAATATAGTTGTAAACCATGATGAAGCCCTTGAGGTAGGACAAGTCTTTGGTGAATGGCAGCCCGTTAGGCACCGAACCCCGGAATACCCGACTGGCATTACCGTAGCTTTCCGACATGCCAAAACCCTGCTCGCGGTAGAACTCGAACACCTGCAAAAAGTCAGCGCCCTCCTCGGCCATATGAATGGCGCGGGTGCGGTTGGTCAGCTTGCGCAAGCGGCTCGGGTAGGAGGCGAAGGCGATGACTTCCATGAGGATCGCCAGACCTTCCTGGGTCACCGTTGAAGAAGGCGGCCCTTTGGACAAGAAGGTGCAGATCGGCTGGTTCTGGCCGTTGAGGGTAGTGCCAACGTGCACCAGGCCTTCGTGGACTTCCAGGGCGCGCACATCACGCTCATTGAACATCGCATCGGTGCGGATCTTGATGTAATCAGCGCCCGCCGCCGCGTCAGCGACAATACCGTCGGACTCAAAAACCCGGATGGTACCTTCCGCCTCACCAAAGACTTTGTTCAGGCGGCTTTGCAGCAGCGAAACCGCGTCCTTGGCAGTAAGAGTTTTCGGCTCATCCTTGAGGTCGCCGCGCCCGGCAATGTTATTCAGGTAGTCCGACAGCATCAGGCCCAGGTCGGCCAGGGTCGGATCACCGGCATGGAACGCATCGGAGGCGGCGCCATACAGCTCCTGAGAGATCAGCCCGAAATCCGAGGTGCCACGCGCTTCGAGCATGCGCACCACCATGCGGTATTCCTTGCACATGCGCCGCATGATCTGCCCGACCGGATTGAACTGGCCCAGTTGGCGAGTGATGTCACGTTCGATGTTCTGGAATTCGAGTTTCAGTTCGGCCGAGTCGAAACCCAGGGGCCGATTCTCGTAATAGGCGCGATCCACGGCGGGCATCGCCTTGCCCTTGGCGGCGAGGAAGTCCTTGCGTACATTTTCGTCCCATTTCACCGCATCCAGCACCCGGATTGGAGTCTGGGCAACCACGATGCGGTCCGACAACGTTCGAATAGTCTGCTGGTACTCGTCCACCCAATGCTCCTTAGTGAGTCAGCCTTGGCTGTTGGGCATGTGCCCTACTTCGCTTGGCGCTGGTAGCGCGCCACCTCGAGGAAAACGTCTGAGTTGGCCGGGTTATCCAGGTAGCTGAACACCTGGTCTAGAGGGCTGGTAATCAACAAAGTCTCATCCTTACCTGCGCCATTTTTACCGGCCTGATTCTTTTCGCCGCTCAGCGAACCTTGCTCGACCCATTGGTTGAAGCGATCAAGGTCCAGGTTGTAGACCACCAATTCGCCGGTTTCCGCCAATTCAAAGCCTGCCATGACGTAATGCCCCCCGTATTTTGTCGGCAAACCCGCCGACATATACCAGCGGCTGCCGTGCCGGGACACAGTAAACCTGTACTCGTCACGGTTTTTGCGATCGCCTTTACGATAGCTGGCCGCCTTGTAATCCGCAGGCCCGGCCCGGCTTATTTCCAGTTCAAGGGGCTCGCCCCAGGCGTTCTTGCTGGTCCAGACACCCAATAATTGCGGGGGTGCCGCGTCTTGATCCCGAATCGGCTCCTTGAAGGTTACCAGGCAGCCGCTCAACAGCAGGAACGACAAGGCGATCAACACACGCCATGCTTTCATGGGCTACTCCCGTGAGAGGCTGTTCAGTCCCGAACAGTTTTTGCCGTGCCCAGCACCAGATGCATCTGGCGAGTGAGAATACCGAGATTTTCCTCATCCGCTCCTGGTTGCGGGCCGTGCAGCAGGCCCTGATATTCCATCCGGCACATGACCCCCGTCAACACTTGAGCGTCGAGCAAAGGCTGGGCCGAGCCCATTACCTGCAAGAACCGGCAAGCACCCTGGAGCATGATTTCCTGGTGAACATCCACCAGACGCGCAAGGCGTGGGTTGATCAGTGCTTCGTGATGGAAGGCATGTTCGGCGATCAGGTAGTGTCGTCGGGTCTGCAACTGATGTTTGATGTAGTCCATGGCGCTGACGGCAATTTCGTCGGCCAGCCGGGCACGAGCCGCGGGCGTGCCGTCGTTGCGCGCGACCATTTCCCGGAGCATGACTTCGGTGTTTTCCCAGAGCTTGGCCATATACACGGCGCTGCGCTCAACGTATTGGGAGAAGGCATCGGTGAGCAAATCGTCGATGTCCTTGAAGTAATAGGTGGTTGCCGACAGCGGCACATTGGCCTCGGCAGCTACTGCGCGATGGCGAACACCGCGCACGCCATCACGTACGACAATGCGCATGGCGGCATCGAGGATGTCCTGCCGGCGTTGTTCACTTCCCTGCCGACTGGCCTTGCGGCCTCGATACTCAACACTTAACGCCACGGCGGAGGCTGCTCCAGCAGCTCCATTTTGAGCAATCGAACGGATCACGACGTACTTTTCCTTTTTGCTTAACAGCTATCTGTCTGGCGCTCGGTAACCCTGTAGGAGTGAGCTTGCTCGCGATAGCGTTCCGTCAGTCAATAAATTTGCACCTGACCCGACGCCATCGCGAGCAAGCTCACTCCTACAGAAGGACACTAACCGCAGGCCAAATGCCACTTCTGCGCCCAATGTAAACCAACACGGCTGAACTGAAGCTTTCACAAGCTCAAAAAAAAGCCGCCCATCACAGGCGGCTTCTTCTCTCGTCACTTACGCTTGCGGGCGCATGTGGGGGAAGAGGATAACGTCGCGGATCGACGGCGCGTTGGTCAGCAGCATCACCAGACGGTCGATACCGATACCTTCACCCGCTGTCGGCGGCATGCCGTATTCCAGGGCGCGCACGAAGTCGGCGTCGTAATGCATGGCTTCATCGTCGCCCGCATCCTTGTCCGCCACCTGAGCCATGAAGCGCTCAGCCTGGTCTTCCGCGTCGTTCAACTCGGAGTAGGCGTTGGCGATTTCACGACCACCGATGAACAGCTCGAAACGGTCAGTGACGTTCGGGTTGTCGTCGTTGCGGCGCGCCAGCGGAGACACTTCGAACGGGTACTGAGTGATGAAGTGCGGCTGTTCCAGCTTGTGCTCGACCAGCTCTTCGAAAATCATCACCTGCAACTTGCCCAGACCTTCGAAGCCCAGCACCTTGGCGCCAGCTTTCTTGGCGATGGCGCGAGCCTTGTCGATGTCTTGCAGATCGTCAGCGGTCAGATCCGGGTTGTACTTGAGGATCGAATCGAACACCGACAGACGCACGAACGGTTCGCCAAAGTGGAACACCTTGTCGCCGTAAGGGACGTCGGTGCTGCCCAGCACCAGTTGAGCCAGTTCGCGGAACAACTCTTCGGTGAGGTCCATGTTGTCTTCGTAGTCCGCATACGCCTGATAGAACTCAAGCATGGTGAACTCCGGGTTGTGACGAGTCGAAACACCTTCGTTACGGAAGTTGCGGTTGATCTCGAACACCTTTTCAAAGCCGCCCACAACCAGACGCTTGAGGTACAGCTCAGGCGCGATACGCAGGAACATTTCCATGTCCAGCGCGTTGTGGTGAGTTTCGAATGGCTTGGCCGCAGCGCCGCCAGGAATGGTCTGCAGCATTGGCGTCTCGACTTCCAGGAAGTCGCGCTTCATCAGGAAGCTGCGGATGTGAGCGATGACTTGAGAGCGCACACGAAAGGTATCGCGCACTTCTTCGTTGACGATCAGGTCAACGTAGCGCTGACGATAGCGTTGCTCGGTGTCGGTCAAGCCGTGGTGTTTGTCAGGCAGCGGACGCAGGGATTTGGTCAGCAGACGCACGTTGGTCATTTCAACGTACAGGTCGCCTTTACCGGAACGCGCCAGAGTACCTTCGGCGGCAATGATGTCACCCAGGTCCCAGGTCTTGACCGCAGCCAGCGTTTCTTCGGACAGGGTCTTGCGATTGACATAGACCTGGATACGCCCGGTCATGTCCTGAATCACCATGAACGAACCGCGGTTGAGCATGAGACGACCGGCAACCTTGACCGGGATCGCCGCTTCAGCCAGCTCTTCCTTGGTCTTGTCCGCGTACTGCTTCTGCAGGTCGTTGCAGTAGCTGTCGCGGCGGAAGTCGTTGGGGAAGGCCTGACCCTTGGCGCGCTCGGCAGCAAGCTTTTCCTTGCGCAGGGCGATCAGGGTGTTTTCTTCCTGTTGCAGGGCTTGCGGGTCGAGTTGTTGGTCGCTCATGTCTTTAGATATTCCATCACAGGTTCGTTGCCCCCGCGTGTGCACGGGGGTCTTGAAGATCGGGGCTAACGGGTTACAGCCCTTGTTTGAGGCTCGCGATCAGGTATTCGTCGATATCGCCGTCCAGCACCTTGTCGCAATCGCTGCGCTCGATGTTGGTCCGCAAATCCTTGATCCGCGAAGCATCCAGCACATACGAGCGGATCTGGTGACCCCAGCCGATATCGGACTTGGTGTCTTCCAGCGCCTGGGAAGCGGCGTTGCGCTTCTGCACTTCCTGCTCGTACAAGCGCGCCCGCAGCATCTTCATTGCGGTGTCTTTGTTGGCGTGCTGGGAACGTTCGTTCTGGCAGCTGACCACGGTGTTGGTCGGTACGTGAGTGATACGTACGGCCGAATCAGTGGTGTTTACGTGCTGACCACCGGCACCCGAGGAGCGGTAAGTGTCGATGCGCAGGTCCGACGGGTTGATGTCGATTTCGATGTTGTCGTCGATTTCCGGAGAAACGAAGACCGCCGAGAACGAGGTGTGGCGACGGTTACCGGAGTCGAACGGACTCTTGCGCACCAGGCGGTGAACGCCGATTTCAGTACGCAGCCAGCCAAAGGCGTATTCGCCCTTGATGTGCACGGTAGCGCCTTTGATACCGGCAACTTCACCGGCGGACAGCTCCATGATCGTTGCATCGAAGCCGCGTTTGTCAGCCCAGCGCAGGTACATGCGCAGCAGGATGTTGGCCCAGTCCTGAGCCTCGGTGCCGCCGGAACCGGCCTGGATGTCCAGGTAGGCGTTGTTAGGGTCCATCTCGCCACTGAACATGCGGCGGAATTCCAGCTTCTCCAGCGAAGCGCGCAGGCGCTCGACTTCAGCGGCAACGTCATCGACGGCGGCCTGGTCTTCTTCTTCGGCGGACATCAGCAGCAGGTCTTTGGCATCGACCAGCCCGGAGGACATTTCATCCAGGGTTTCGACGATCTGTGCCAGCAGGGAGCGCTCGCGTCCCAGTTCCTGGGCGTAGCTTGGGTTGTTCCAGACGTTTGGATCTTCGAGCTCGCGGTTAACTTCGGTCAGACGATCATGTTTGTGATCGTAGTCAAAGATACCCCCGAATGGTTTCGGAGCGCTCGGACAGGTCCTTGATGCTGTTTAGGATCGGGTTGATTTCCATGGTGGGCAGCACTCGCAGGCGAAATTTTCAAAGCCGACGAGTATACCCGAGTAGGCGCGATGAAGGCAGTCCGTTGGGCAGGGATTGGTTGGGTATTGAGATAGGTACCTGTAGGCCTCCTTCTGAGTACATATCCATTTCTTCGGTAACGGCTACTTAGGGTTGCGCTTTTACAGCGCCTCACTTTTGAAAAGCCCAAAAGTAAGCAAAAGGCTCTTGCCCCACCACTCGGTCCCTCGCCTAGGCTCGGCATAACCGTAATCCGACATTGATTCGGCGGGCCGCCGCGAAGGGCCATCCCTGGCCCAGCGCGGCTAAACCGGCATCCATGCCGGTTTGCACCGCCGAATCAATATCGAATTCCGGCCAGCGTGGTTTGACGGGGCGCTTAAGATCAAAAGCTCGCGAGGCGGCCTGACAGCCGTCCTGTCTCCCTGTGCGCTTGCTTGCCGCGCTATCTCCGTTGTTTGTGCCATTGCATACGCGAGCGAGCTCGCTCACGGAACCAACGGCGTCCGCAATTATCTGTAGGAGCTGCCGAAGGCTGCGAAGGCGGCTACCGATTCGCAGCCTTCGGCAGCTCCTACAATTAATCCGCGCAACGCCAACCATCCCCGCCCTTGATCTTGATCTGCTGTTGATCTGGCTTTTGATCTTAAGCGCCCCGTTAAACCACGCTGGCCGGAATTCGATATTGAGGCGGCGGGTGAACCGGCATGGATGCCGGTTTAGCCGCGCTGGGCCAGGGATGGCCCTTCGCGGCGGCCCGCCGAATCAATGTCGAATTACGGGCATGCCGAGCACCAGCGAGGGACCGAGTGGTGGGGCAAGAGCGTTTTGCTTACTTTTGACTGGGCCGGCATTCCGGCTCTATCAAAAGTGAGGCGCCGTAAGGGCGCAACCATAATTCCAGCACACCCAGATAGTGGATATGCCCCCAGTCCAGTTCAGGAAAGCGTATAGCCCAATCGTCGGAATGCCGCCCAGACCAAGCACCGCTCCCACAGGGATTTGCATCTACCCCGACTACCCCACCGAAACCTGATTCCGCCCATTATGCTTGGCCGCATACAGCCCCTTATCCGCGTCCTGGATCAACTGACGGCTATTGCTACCCACTTCAGGCGTCACAGTCGAGATACCAATGCTCACCGTCAGGCTTGAACCCGGTGCTGGTGCCATGTGCGGGATATTCATGCCGGCCACGGTCATACGCAGTTTCTCCGCCAGCAGACGCGCACCACCCGGCGAGGTGTTGGGCAGCACCAGCGCGAACTCTTCGCCGCCGTAACGCGCAGGCAGATCGGACGGCCGAGCACAGCTGGCCCGGATGGCCTTGGCCACCTGACGCAACGCTTCGTCACCCTCCAGATGGCCGAAGTTGTCGTTGTAGGCTTTGAAATAGTCCACGTCGATCATCATCAGCGACAGCTGCGTCTGATCACGAGTCGCACGGCGCCATTCCAGTTCCAGGTACTCATCGAAGTGACGACGGTTGGACAAGCCCGTCAGACCATCAGAGTTCATCAAGCGTTGCAGCACCAGATTGGTGTCGAGCAATTGCTGCTGGCTGACACGCAAGGCGCGGTAGGCTTCGTCACGCTGCAACAGAGTCATGTAAGAACGCGAGTGATAGCGGATGCGCGCCACCAGCTCGATGGTGTCCGGCAGCTTGACCAGATAGTCGTTGGCGCCAGCCGAGAAGGCGGCGCTTTTGATCAGCGCGTCTTCCTTGGTCGACAGCACGATGATCGGTATGTCCTTGGTCAGCGGGTTGTTGCGGTATTCGCGCACCAGCGTCAGGCCGTCCAGGCCCGGCATGACCAGATCCTGCAGAATTACGGTCGGCTTGATCTGAATCGCCTGGGCAATGGCCTGATGCGGGTCGGCGCAAAAATGGAAGTCGATGTTGTCTTCATTGGCCAGACCGCGCCGTACCGCTTCGCCGATCATGGCCTGATCGTCTACCAGCAGCACCATGGCTGCGTTTTCGTCCGTGGCCTGAAGCTCGTCCAGCTGCAAGTCATTCATCAATGGGCTCCTGGGCACCGGCAGGCGGTATATTCACCTGGATGTTGTTCATTGGGCGAATACCTCTTTCAAGCGCATCGCAATCGTGTTGAGCGGTCTGATTTCAACAGCCGCATCAATCGCGGCGGCAGCCTTGGGCATACCGTAAACCGCACATGTCTGCTGATCCTGGGCGATGGTCAGCCAGCCTTGCTGGCGCATCAATTTGAGTCCTTGAGCACCATCACGCCCCATGCCGGTCAACAGCACACCAACGGCATCTCCGGCCCAGTAACGCGCCACGCTTTCGAAAAAGACATCGATCGAAGGGCGATAGATTTCGTTTACCGGCTCGGCCGTATAGGCCAGGGTGCCGTTTTTCAGCAGACGAATATGGTGATTCGTACCCGCCAGCAATACCGTTCCGGGTTGCGGCGGTTCGCCCTCTCGGGCCAGACGTACCGGTAAACCGGCCGCGCTGCTCAGCCATTCAGCCATCCCGGCGGCGAAGACCTGGTCCACGTGTTGCACCAGAACAATCGCAGCAGGGAAGTTAACCGGCAAATCTTTCAATAATTGTTCCAGTGCCGCTGGCCCGCCCGCCGAAGAGCCAATGGCGACCAGACCCTGGCGTTGTACTGCCGCGCGCACGGGGTTAGCAGCCGCCGGTTCCCGGGCACCGCGCTGGCCGATCAGCCAGCCGATATTCAGAATCTTGCGCAGTAACGGCGCGGCGGCTTCCTTGGGGTTGGCGCCACCGATGGCCGGCGTGTCCACAACGTCCAGCGCACCATGCCCCATGGCCTCGAAGACCCGGTTCATGTTTTGCTGGCGGTCGACGGTGACAATAACGATGGCGCAAGGCGTCGCCGCCATGATCTGCCGCGTGGCTTCTACCCCGTCCATGACTGGCATGATCAGATCCATGAGGATCAGGTCCGGGGTCTGCTCGGCGCATTTGCGAACCGCGTCGGCACCATTACCGGCGACCCACACCACCTCATGCACGGGCTCGAAGGCCAGGGCCCGGCGCAGTGCTTCGACAGCCATGGGCATGTCGTTGACGATCGCAATCTTCATCCGTTTGCATCCCCAATCAACTCGGCAACGGCGTCGAGCAGCGCATCGTCGTGGAAGCTGGCCTTGGCCAGATAATAATCAGCACCGGCGTCCAGGCCGCGACGACGGTCCTCTTCGCGATCTTTATAGGAAACCACCATCACCGGCAGCGACTGCAGGCGGGTGTCCCGACGCAGCAGAGTAACCAATTCGATACCGTCCATGCGCGGCATATCGATGTCGGTGATGAGCAAATCGAAATCTTCGGCACGCAAGGCGTTCCAGCCATCCATACCGTCCACGGCGACGGCCACTTCGTAGCCGCGATTGATCAGCAATTTGCGCTGCAACTCGCGCACCGTCAATGAGTCGTCGACCACCAGTACGCGCTTGCGAGCCACGGCATCAACCTGACGATTGCGCCGGTCGATGCGCTCCAGGCGGCCGGTGTTGAGGAGCTTTTCAACGGACCTGAGCATGTCTTCGACATCGATGATCAGCACCGCTGAACCATCGTCGAGCAGCGCACCGGCTGAGATGTCCTGGACCTTGCCCAACCGGGGATCCAGTGGCAGCACCACCAGAGTGCGCTCGCCAATGAACCGCTCGACCGCCACCCCATACACCGCATCACGCTCACGAATCACCACGACCTTGAGCACGCCCTCGGTGTTCTGGTTGGCGGGACGTTGCAACAGCTGGCTGGCGGCGACCAGACCGACATGCCGACCTTCGTACCAGAAGTGCTGGCGACCTTCGAGCTGGACGATGTCGTCGCTGTGCACATCGCTCATGCGCTCGATATGCGCCAGCGGGAAGGCGTAGGCTTCGCCGCCCACTTCGACCACCAGGCTGCGGACTACCGACAGGGTCAGCGGCACTTCCATGACAAAACGGCTGCCTTCACCGGTCTTCTGGTGCAACACCACCACGCCGCGCAACTGGCGGATCATATCGTGGACCGCGTCCAGGCCGACGCCCCGCCCGGAAATTTCGGTGACCTTCTCGCGCAGGCTGAAGCCCGGCAGAAACAGGAAGGTCAGCAGTTCCTCTTCACTCAACTGCGCGGCGGTATCGGCCGGAGACAGCTGGCGCTTGATGATGTTGGCGCGCAGCTTTTCCAGATCAACGCCGCCGCCATCGTCGATCAGTTCCACCACCAGTTGACCGGCCTGATGCGAGGCTCTGAGTATGATCAACCCGTCGGCGGATTTGCCAGCGGCGAGGCGACGCTCGGGCATTTCGATACCGTGGTCCACCGCGTTGCGCAGCAAATGAGTCAGCGGGGCTTCGAGTTTTTCCAGTACGTCGCGATCGACCTGGGTTTTTTCGCCCTCGATCTCCAGCCGCACCTGCTTGCCCAGCTCACGGCCAAGGTCACGAACCATGCGCGCCTGACCGCTGAGCACATCGGCGAACGGCCGCATGCGGCAGGCCAGCGCGGTGTCATACAGGGACTGGGCGCGCTGACTGGACATCCAGCCAAACTCGTCCAGCTCGGCTGTCTGATGAATCAGCATTTGCTGGGCTTCGGCCAGCAGGCGACGGGCTTCGTCCAGCGCCTTTTGCGCTTCCGGCTGCAGACCGGCTTCACCAAAAGTCGTCTCAAGATCATCCAAGGCGCGGCTGCTGCTGCCCTGAATGCGTTTGAGGCGCTGCATGTTGGCCAGATACGGCTTGATGCGCTGGCTCTCGACCAGGGATTTACTCGACAGATCCAGCAGGCTGTTCAGGCGCTCGGCAGTAACTCGCAACACTCGCTCGCCACCTTCAGTCGCCCGGCGGTTCTGCCTGGGAGTCGAAGGTGCAGCGGCCTGCGCCGGGCTAGATGTTTCAACCTCTGGCGCGGCTTCGGCCAACGCAGCTTGAGCGACAAGTTCCTGAACCGAAAGCAGTGGCTCGGGGCCTGACGAAACGGGTTGGGTCAGCGCCATGGCACTGGCCAGCAAGGCGTCATCTGCCGAAGGCGTCGGCACGGCCGCACTACGCAAAGCCCCAGCGCCTTGGCTCAGCAAGGTATTCATGCGTTCGACGTAGCCGTCGATGTCCGCTTGCCCGATGTCGCTGACACCCGGCGTCGCAATGCGCATCAGAAAGTCAGTGCCTTGCAGCAAGGCGTCGATATGCTCCGGCTGCAAGTACAGCCGCCCTTCCTGAGCGCTGACCAGGCAGTCTTCCATCACATGGGAAACGCTGACGCCAAAATCCACCCCGACAATCCGCGCCGCGCCCTTGAGCGAGTGCGCAGCACGCATGCAGGCTTCCAGGTACTCGGCCTGAGTCGGATCACGCTCCAGTGCCAGCAAGCCGCTGCTCAAGACCTGAGTCTGGGCTTCGGCCTCAAGCGTGAAGAGTTCGAACAACGAAGCGTCGCGCATTTGATCAGGGGTCATGAAAGGCTCCGATTGATCGCCGACAGCAGTTGTTCTTCATCGAGCAGGCGCAGGCTGTAGTCTTTCCACTGCAACACACCGCGCGTGAACCGGGCGTTGGCATGGGTACCGGAAATGGACGCGGAGTCCAGCAACTGCTCGTCGATGGCGTGGATGCCGTGAACCTCATCCACCGGCACCACCACCGGCCCGCCCTGCGCCGCGACGATCAGCATGCGCGGCATGATGCGGCTAGATGGGGCCACGGCTGCCGTAGGATCAAGGCCCAGCAAATCAACCATCGACAGGCAGGCCACCAACGCGCCACGCACATTGGCCACGCCGAGCAATGCCCGGGAGCGCTGATGCGGCAGCGAATGGATGGTCTGCAACGGAGCGATTTCCACCAGACAGCGGGTCGGCAAGCCAAGCCACTCTTCACCCAGACGGAACACCAGAATCGAACGGGTGCTGACTTCGATCTGAGCATCGGCCCCTTGCAGGTAATCCTGATCATTGCGGGTCAGGGCGTAGCGGTCGAGCAGGCTCGTCGCAGCAGCCGAGTAAACCGGGCAATTGCGGCAATGAATATGTTCTTCGAGCAACGGGCACGAGCGGTCACCGTGGATGCCGATGCGGTTCCAGCAATCATCGATGGCTTGCGCGTCTTCGTGAACGAAGCTCGAATAGCTTTGAATAGTGCTCATCGATTACTTCCCTGCTTGTTCACGTTACGCGCCGCACGCTCGGTCAGACGCCGCGCACCCACACTGTCGCCCTGAGCGGTGAGCAAGGCGGCGAGTTGCGCCAGGGTTTCCGGGTGCTGCGGCTGCAAGTACAGCGCCTTGCGGTAGAAGCCCTGGGCCTGAGCGATATTGCCCTCGACTTCGCTGAGCAACCCCAGCCAATAGAAGACCTGCGCCACCGGCTCATATTGCTGCAAGTAGCGCTCGCAGGCGGCTCGGGCTTCGCTGCTTTTACCCTGGTTGGCAAAACTGGCAATGGTCGCCAGCAAGGCTGCCATGTCGTCTTTGCCGGGTGCAGCAGGCGGTGTTCTCGGTAGCGTTGGCGAGGCGCTTTGCTGAGCACCGGTCTGGAAAGACGCTGAAGAACGCGGTGCCGGGGAGCGCAGTGTCGATCTCGACCCGGCCGGGGCAGCAGGTGAATTGCGCGGCGCGCTCATGGCTGGAGCTGGCGGCGGCACGACAACTTCGGCCGGCGCTGTGTAATGACTGAAGGCGAACGTCTGGGGCAGGCCAATGGAACGCATGCCCATGCGGGTCAGCAAGCTGCCCTCTGCCGGGCCTATGAACAGAATGCCGTCTTCCCGGGTCAGGCGTTTGAGCACTTCGAAAACGTGTTTCTGCGTCGGCTGATCAAAATAGATCAGCAGATTGCGACAGAACACAAAGTCGTAGGCAGTCTGGTTCAACAAGGCCGGATCGAGCAGGTTGCCAGCACGAAAATTGATCTGCTCGCGCACTCGCTCCTGCAACATGAAGCCATCTTCGACCGGGTTGAAATGCCGCTCGCGGTACGCAATGTCGCCGCCGCGAAACGAGTTCTTGCCATACACCCCACGTTGCGCCCGCTGAATGGAAATCGGGCTGATGTCCATGGCATCGATGGTGAACTGCTGCGCCGGAATACTGGCATCAAACAAGGCCATGGCGATGGAATACGGCTCCTCGCCCGTGGAGCACGGCAAGCTGAGGATACGAATGGGCCGCGCGCCCTTGAGCGCTTTCAGGCGTTCCTGAGCCAGGTTGCTCAGCGAGGCAAACGACTCCGGATAGCGAAAAAACCAGGTCTCGGGGACGATCACCGCCTCGATCAATGCCTGCTGTTCGACGCCAGAGCTTTGCAGCAAATTCCAGTAAGCATCGCCGTCCACCGAGTCAGTGGCCGTGCAACGCTGACGCAGTGCGCGCTCGATGATTGCTTCACCCACCGACGCCACATCAAGGCCGATACGGTCCTTGAGAAAACTGAAGAAGCGCGCCTGATTATTCATGGCCCTCCTCCAACAACTCGATGTGAGCCGGGGGCACCGGGAACAACAGCTGGCGGACCGGATCAGTGAGCAGATCCTGAACGCGCACCCATTGGATCAGGCCGGATTTGTCTTCCCGGATCGGCCCCAGATACGCCGCAAAGGCGTCGTTATCCAGGCCGTACTCTTTGAACTCGCTGGGTGCGCATCGCAGGGTATCGGTGGCTTGCTCGATAATCAGCCCGAGCAATTGGCTTGGCCGCTCGGCACTGACCCGGTAATGCACCAGCACCAGCCGCGTGCTGGTGCGCACCTGAGCGCTTTCGCCGAAAGTCAGTGCGGCCAGGTCGATCACCGGGATCATGACCTCCCGATGCACGAACACCCCGGCAACCCAGCGCGGCGCATGGGCGATGGCCTTGAGTTGCAGGCGCGGCAGCACTTCGGCGATTTCCACCGCTTCGAGGGCGTAACGCTCGTCGCCGATGCGAAACAGCAAAAACAGTTTGTGCTTCTCTGCCACCGAAGAACTGCCGCGATTGGCCGAATGCTCACTCATGGCGCGTTCTCAGACCTTGAAGCGCGAAACGCCGCTGCGCAGCCCGACCGCCACCTGACTCAATTCGTCGATAGCGAAGCTGGCCTGACGCAAGGATTCCACGGTCTGGCTGCTGGCATCGCCTAATTGCACCAGCGCCTGATTGATCTGCTCGGCACCAGTGGCCTGAGCCTGCATGCCCTCGTTGACCATCAATACCCGTGGCGCCAGCGCCTGCACCTGATGAATGATCTGGGTCAGTTGCTCGCCGACCTGAGTCACCTCGAACATGCCGCGGCGTACTTCTTCGGAGAACTTGTCCATGCCCATCACGCCTGCGGACACCGCCGATTGAATCTCGCGAACCATCTGCTCGATGTCGTAAGTCGCAACAGCGGTCTGATCCGCCAGACGACGCACTTCGGTGGCAACCACAGCAAAACCACGGCCATACTCACCGGCTTTCTCCGCCTCGATGGCGGCGTTGAGGGACAACAGGTTGGTCTGGTCGGCGACCTTGACGATGGTCACCACCACCTGATTGATGTTGCCAGCCTTCTCATTGAGGATGGCCAGCTTGGCGTTCACCAGATCCGCCGCGCCCATGACTTGATGCATGGTGTCTTCCATGCGCGCCAGGCCCTGCTGACCGGACCCGGCCAGAATCGAAGCCTGATCCGCAGCATTGGTCACTTCGGTCATGGTCCGCACCAGGTCTCGGGACGTGGCGGCGATTTCACGGGAAGTCGCGCCAATCTCGGTGGTGGTGGCGGCGGTTTCAGTGGCCGTAGCTTGTTGTTGCTTGGAGGTGGCGGCAATTTCCGTGACCGACGTGGTCACCTGGACGGATGAGCGCTGGGCCTGGGAAACCAGGCCGGTCAGCTCGGTCATCATGTCGTTGAAGCCGGTTTCCACCGCGTTGAACTCGTCCTTGCGATCCAGGTTCAGGCGTCGGCTAAGGTCACCGGTGCGCATTACTTCCAGAATGCTCACGATGCGCTGCATCGGCGACATGATCGAGCGCATCAGCAGGAAGCCGCAGATGCCAGCCGCGATGACTGCAACAATGAACGACACGAACATGCTGATCTTGGCCGCGCTAACCGCCGTAACGATGTTATTGGTGGCGTCGTCAGCGACCTTCTTGTTGGCGACAATAATGTCATTGAGCTGCTTGCGCCCCTGAGACCAGACAGGACGCGCCTGATCGTAAAACTCGGCACGGGCCTGGGCGTAGTTGCCACGCTGATAGCTCGTGTGCACCTCACCCAACATGCGGCTGTAGTTCTCACGGAGCTTTTCAAAACCGGCGATATTTGCGCGATCGACTTCATCGAAGACCGTTCTGCGATAGTTATCAACCTGTTCTTGAAGACGGTTCTCGAAATCCTGGAACTGATCCTTTTCCGCGGCGGTGAGCGCGCGACCTTCGCCTTCGCCGATCAACTCGAGGGTACGGATATAACTCTCGCCCCAGGCACTGCGCAGCAAAGTGCTGTAATAAACGCCCGGCAAAGCATCGACACGCACCTGCTCTTCGCTGGATTCGATCGACAACAAGCGGGAAAACGACACGACCACCATCAACAACATGATCGCGATGATTACAGCGAAACTCGCCAGAATGCGTTGGCGCAAGGTCCAGTTCTTCACGGTCAGCCCTCAAGAGTTCAACCCGAACTTGGCGCCGGGTTCAAGAAGCGGACCGACAAACGGCCCAAAGCGGCCTGAGTATAGCCCAGCCTCTTACGAACTAAGGGGGTTGTTTCCAAGATAAATAAAGACGAATCCTGCCGACCTTTGAGAACAGTCCTACATGCCTGGGTATATCCGAATGGATGGGCGTGTTCGCGCGAGGGATTGCGGGTGGGTGTTTGGGGTTTATGAAGGACTTGGAGAGTTGAACTGTGGGAGATTCTATCTTGGCCTGCAATGCATAACAGTTGTGGGACCGGCTTTAGCCGGGAAGACGGCATTTCTGGCGACGCATATGCAGCGCATGCCCTGGCCTCTTCCCGGCTAAAGCCGGTCCCACATAGAGACGCGGTCGTCTGTATGCGGTGCCGTTCTTCGCGAGCAAGCCTCGCTCCCACAGGTTTGGTGATCGTCTGCTACGCCTGCGCCTGACGCACCTGAATCTCCAGCTCGGCCTTCAGCGCTGGCGGGAGTTTGAGCTGGCGGGCCAGTTCGTCCAGGTAGGCGCGCTCCATGAAGTGTTCTTCGTCCACTAGCATGACGCTGGCGATGTACATTTCGGCGGCGATTTCCGGCGTGGTCGCGGCGCGGGCGACTTCGGCAGGGTCCAGCGGTTTGTTCAATTCGGCATGCAGCCAGTGCTGCAATTCCTGGTCGCCGGTGATCTTGGTGAATTCACCTTCAATCAGGCTGCGCTCGCGCTCATCCACATGACCATCGGACTTGGCAGCGGCCACCAGCGCACGCAGGATGGCCTGGCTGTGAACTTCAACCTGCTCGGGCGGCAAACGGTCGATGGTTTGAGGTTCTGACTGCGGCGCAGACGCCTGATTGGCCTGCCAATTGCCATACGCCTTGTAAGCCAGCACACCCAGAGCCGCCAAACCACCGTAAGTCAGCACCTTGCCGCCAACCTTGCGTGCGCCCTTGTTGCCGATCAACAGGCCCATGGCGCCGGAGGCGAGTGCGCCACCGCCTGCACCGGATAACAGACTGCCCAGCCCACCGCCGCTCGCTCCGCCCAGCAAACCCGCTAGACCGCTCGCAGCAGAAGATTTTTTGTCCCCCGACCGCCCCGCCGATCCGCTCGCCTTGTTTTGCAACATGTCCTGGCCGGATTTGAGAAGTTGGTCGAGTAAGCCACGCGTATTCATGGGAAGCCTCATAGAAGTTGTCAGACAATTCTGTGACAGCAGATTAAGGCGAACTATGCCTGCGCTGGCGGCTGGTTGTGCTTCTGGATGTTGCAACAACCCCGGCGCTGCTGCACATTGTGGGAACTCCAATAAGCTCTTTCGCGATGCCGCTTCACCGTCGTTTTGCTTCAGCTGTTGATAACTGCCCCGACCATAACTAAAGAAGAGGGATTTTCATGTCAGCACACAAAACCGCACTCCTGAGCGCAATCATTACCGGCCTGTTCGCCAGCGCCAGCCTGCAGGCCGCCGATTTGCTCAAGATGGTCGGCGACGGTGAAGGCCAGCTGGATATAGTGGCCTGGCCCGGTTACATCGAACGCGGCGAAAGCGATAAAGCCTATGACTGGGTTACTGGTTTCGAGCAGGAAACCGGCTGCAAGGTCAACGTCAAAACAGCGGCCACCTCCGACGAAATGGTCAGCTTGATGACCAAGGGCGGTTACGACCTGGTGACCGCATCCGGCGATGCGTCGCTGCGTCTGATCGCTGGCAAGCGTGTCCAGCCCATCAACCCCGAGCTGATCTCCAACTGGCGCAACATTGATCCGCGCCTCATGAACGGCCCGTGGTACGTGGTTGACCGGCAGACCTACGGCACGCCTTACCAATGGGGGCCGAACGTGCTGATGTACAACACCGAGGTGTTCAAAGTCCCGCCGATCAGCTGGAGCGTGGTTTTCGAAGCTCAGGACCTGCCGGACGGCAAGCCGAACAAAGGCCGGGTCCAGGCTTACGACGGTCCGATCTATATTGCCGATGCTGCGCTTTATCTGAAGTCAGCCAAGCCAGAGTTGGGCATCGTCGACCCTTATCAGTTGACTGAAACTCAATACGCCGCCGTGCTTGATCTGCTGCGCAAACAACAGCCGCTGATCCACCGCTACTGGCATGACGCAACGGTGCAGATGAGCGACGTGAAGAACGAAGGCGTCGCGGCTTCCAGCTCCTGGGGCTACATGGTCAATGGCCTGCAAGCCGACAAGCAGCCTGTGGCCTCGACCATCCCCAAAGAAGGCGCCACCGGCTGGGCCGACACCACCATGCTGCACGCCGAGGCCAAACACCCCAACTGTGCCTATAAGTGGATGAACTGGTCGCTGCAACCCAAGGTTCAGGGTGACATCGCCGCCTGGTTCGGCTCTTTGCCGGCCGTGCCGGAGGCTTGCAAAGCCAGCGACCTGCTCGGCCCACAAGGCTGCGCCACCAACGGCTTTGATCAGTTCGAGCACATCGCCTTCTGGAAAACCCCGCAAGCCGAGGGTGGCAAGTACGTGCCCTATAGCCGCTGGACCCAGGATTACATTGCGATTATGGGTGGCAGGTAGAAGCGTCGAATACCTGCGAACGTGGGACCGGCTTTAGCCGGGAAGAGGCCGGTCCATCCGCCGCATGTATATCGTCAATGATGACGCCTTCCCGGCTAAAGCCGGTCCCACATAGACCGCATTCTCAAATAGGGTTTTTCCATGCCCCTTGCAGTCCAGTTCACCCATGTGTCCCGGCAATTTGGCGAGGTGAAGGCCGTTGACCGGGTGTCTATCGAGATCGAAGACGGTGAGTTTTTTTCCATGCTCGGGCCGTCGGGTTCGGGCAAGACCACCTGCCTGCGATTGATCGCAGGATTCGAGCAACCCAACGAGGGCACGATCCATATCCACGGCGAAGACGCCACGGGCCTGCCGCCTTATCAGCGGGACGTGAACACCGTTTTCCAGGATTACGCCCTGTTCCCGCACATGAATGTCCGGGACAACGTCGCCTATGGTTTGAAAGTCAAAGGGGTCGGTAAACAAGAACGTTATAGCCGCGCCGATGAAGCTCTGGCGATGGTTGCTCTGGACGGCTACGGCGAACGCAAGCCGGTGCAGCTGTCCGGCGGGCAACGGCAACGGGTGGCACTGGCCAGGGCTTTGGTCAACCGCCCACGGGTGTTGTTGCTGGATGAACCACTGGGCGCGCTGGACCTCAAACTGCGTGAGCAGATGCAAGGCGAATTGAAAAAACTCCAGCGCCAGTTGGGCATCACCTTCATCTTTGTCACCCATGATCAGACTGAAGCCTTGTCCATGTCTGATCGCGTCGCGGTGTTCAACAAAGGTCGCATCGAACAGGTCGACACCCCTCGCAATCTGTACATGAAACCGGCCACCCGTTTTGTCGCCGAGTTCGTCGGTACTTCAAACGTGGTGCACGGTGATCTCGCTCAACAGTTGAGCGGCAGCCCGCAAGCGTTTTCGATTCGCCCGGAACACATTCGCTTCGCCCACGGCCCGCTGGGCAGCGATGAAGTTGAAATCAGTGGCCTACTGCAAGACATCCAGTATCAAGGCAGCGCAACACGCTATGAGCTGACCCTGGAAAACGGCCAGAACCTGAGCGTTAGCCAGCCCAATATCGACTGGCAGGATGACAGCTCGCGTCATCAGACCGGCCAGCGACTGGCGGCGCGCTGGTCACGCCAGGCCATGGTGATGCTACAGAGTGCGCCGCCGAGCGAAGCGCCATGAGCCAGAGCCTCGTCGAACCGGCGACGCAGGCGCGCCGCTCAACGATGCGGCGGATCTCAGCGCTCTTGTACACACGGCCGAATCTGTACCTGTCGATGCTATTGATCCCGCCGCTGATCTGGTTCGGCGCGGTGTACCTCGGTTCGTTGCTCGCCCTGTTATGGCAGGGTTTCTACACCTTCGATGATTTCAGCATGACGGTCACGCCGGAGCTGACCCTGGCCAATTTCCGCGCCCTGTTGCAGCCCGCCAATTTCGATGTCATCAAGCGCACGCTGGTGATGGCGATTGCCGTGTCGATCGCCAGCGGCGTCATCGCCTTCCCCATCGCCTATTACATGGCGCGCTACACAACGGGCAAAACCAAAGCGTTTTTCTATATCGCGGTGATGTTGCCGATGTGGGCCAGTTACATCGTCAAAGCCTATGCCTGGACGTTGCTGCTGGCCAAAGGCGGCGTGGCCCAGTGGTTTATACAGAAGCTCGGCCTGGAACCGGTTCTGCAGTTCATCCTTGGCATCCCTGGCGTCGGCGGCAGCACGTTATCGACGTCGTATCTAGGGCGCTTTCTGGTCTTCGTCTATATCTGGCTGCCGTTCATGATTCTGCCGATCCAGGCCTCGCTGGAACGACTGCCGCCTTCGTTGCTGCAAGCGTCGGCCGATCTCGGGGCGCGTCCACGCCAGACCTTCATGCAGGTGATTTTGCCGCTGTCGATTCCCGGCATCGCAGCCGGTTCTATCTTCACCTTTTCCCTGACCCTGGGGGATTTCATCGTGCCGCAATTAATCGGTCCACCCGGCTACTTCATCGGCAGCATGGTCTACGCCCAGCAAGGCGCCATCGGCAATTTGCCCATGGCGGCAGCGTTCACCTTGGTACCCATCGTGCTGATCGCGACTTATCTATCAATCGTCAGACGTCTGGGGGCATTCGATGCGCTCTAAGCCTGTGCCTCATTCGGAGCGAGCCCCCGTCGGTTTGAAAATTGCCGCGTGGGGCGGATTGGTGTTTCTGCATTTCCCGATCCTGATCATCTTCATGTACGCCTTCAACACTCAGGACGCCGCATTCAGCTTCCCGCCCCAGGGGTTCACGCTGAAGTGGTTCAGCGTGGCCTTCTCCCGGCCGGATGTGCTGGAAGCGATCCAGCTCTCGCTGAAGATCGCCTTCATCGCGACGCTGATCGCCATGCTGCTGGGAACCCTGGCCTCACTGGCGCTGTATCGCCGCGCCTTCTTTGGCAAAGACGTGATCTCGCTGGTGCTGATCCTGCCCATCGCCCTGCCCGGCATCATCACCGGCCTGGCATTACTGGCAGCGTTCAAGACCCTGGGCATCGAGCCGGGCATGTTCACCATCATCGTTGGCCATGCCACGTTTTGTGTGGTGATCGTCTTCAACAACGTCATCGCTCGCCTGCGCCGCAAGTCCCAGAGTCTGATTGAAGCCTCCATGGATCTGGGCGCCGATGGCTGGCAAACCTTTCGCTACATCATCCTGCCCAATCTCGGCTCGGCGCTACTGGCTGGCGGCATGCTGGCGTTTGCTTTGTCGTTCGATGAAATCATCGTCACTACCTTTACCGCCGGACACGAACGCACGCTGCCGATCTGGTTGCTCAACCAGCTCAGCCGTCCTCGGGAGGTGCCGGTCACCAACGTGGTCGCCATGCTGGTGATGCTGGTCACCATGCTGCCGATCCTCGGCGCGTACTACCTGACACGCGGCGGTGAAAACGTGGCCGGAAGTGGCGGAAAATAAGTGCAGTTCAAAAGGAGAAGAGCATGCAAACCAAACTGCTGATCAATGGCCAGTTAGTCAAAGGCGAAGGTCCGGTGCAGGCTATATTCAACCCGGCACTGGGTCGTGTGCTGGCGGAAATAAACGAAGCCAGCGAAGCTCAGGTGGATGCTGCTGTTCGCGCCGCCGATGCCGCTTTTGAAAGCTGGTCACAGACTGCGCCCAAAGACCGTTCGCTGCTGTTGCTGAAACTGGCCGACGCCATCGAAGCCCACGCTGAAGAGTTTGCCAAGCTCGAATCGGATAACTGCGGCAAGCCCTACAGCGCGGCGCTGAATGACGAGATTCCGGCGATTGCCGACGTATTCCGCTTCTTCGCCGGGGCCAGCCGCTGCATGGGCGGTTCTGCGGCGGGTGAATACCTGCCGGGGCATACCTCGATGATCCGCCGCGACCCGATTGGCGTAATCGCCTCGATTGCGCCGTGGAATTACCCGCTGATGATGGTCGCCTGGAAGATCGCCCCGGCGTTGGCGGCAGGCAACACCGTGGTGCTCAAACCCTCGGAAATGACCCCGCTCACCGCGTTACGCCTGGTGGAGCTGGCGGCTGATATTTTCCCGGCGGGGGTGTTGAATCTGGTATTCGGGCGCGGCACGTCAGTGGGCAATGCACTGGTGACACACTCGAAGGTGCGCATGGTTTCCCTGACCGGATCCATCGCTACCGGCTCGCATATCATTTCCAGCACCGCCAACAGCGTGAAACGCATGCACATGGAGCTGGGCGGCAAGGCGCCGGTGATCATATTCGACGACGCCGACATTGACGCAGCGGTCGACGGCATTCGCACCTTTGGCTTTTATAACGCGGGGCAGGACTGCACTGCCGCCTGCCGCATCTACGCGCACAGCGACATCTACGACAGCTTTGTTGCCAAGTTGGGCGAAGCAGTCAGCACGATCAAATATGGCCTGCAGAACGACCCTGCCACCGAGATGGGTCCGCTGATCAGCGCTCATCACCGGGATCGGGTAGCGGGTTTTGTTGAGCGCGCATTGGCTCAATCGCACATTCGGTTGATCACCGGCGGTAAGACAGTTGAAGGCAATGGCTTCTTTTTTGAACCCACGGTCATTGCCGACGCTCAGCAGGATGACGAAATCGTTCGCCGTGAGGTGTTCGGCCCGGTGGTCTCCGTCACCCGATTCGACGATGAAGCGCAGGTGCTGGCGTGGGCCAACGAATCCGATTACGGCCTGGCTTCGTCGGTCTGGACCCAGGACATCGGCCGCGCCCACCGCCTGGCCGCCCGCCTGCAATACGGCTGCACCTGGGTGAATACCCATTTCATGCTGATCAGCGAAATGCCCCATGGCGGGCAGAAACTGTCGGGATACGGCAAGGATATGTCGATGTACGGGCTGGAGGACTACACCACGGTCAGGCATGTGATGTTCAAGCATTGAGTTGCGAGACAACGCAGGACTTATTGGAGCGCACCGAGGTTACGAGGCCCGCGATGGCGGTTTGTCAGACAGACCGCTATCGCTGCCTCGCGGTGCTCGTGAGCTCCCGGTTTTGCATTTTTTCAGACACACCTCAATCCTGTAGGAGCTGCCGAAGGCTGCGAACAACGGTGTTTCTGACACACCGCTGTTCGCAGCCTTCGGCAGCTCCTACAGGGGGCGCATTTCAACGCTGATCAATCCCGCAAATCAGACTCATGAATCGGCTGATCACGATGAGTTGCCCGCTGATACTGCGCGGGCCAGGTGGCTTTGCGGCCGCCCAGGTCGTCATCGGCATGCAAGGGCCAGTAAGGATCGCGCAACAGTTCGCGAGCCAGCAGGATGATGTCGGCCTGGCCGGTGCGCAGGATGTGTTCGGCCTGAGCAGGCTCGGTGATCATGCCGACGGTGCCGGTGGCCATGCCGGATTCTTTGCGCACTCGCTCGGCGAATCGGGTCTGGTAACCCGGGCCGACCGGGATTTCGGCATTAGCGGAGGTGCCGCCCGATGACACGTCAATCAGGTCGACGCCCAGGTCTTTCAGGCGACGCGCCAGCTCAACGGTTTCATCCGGGTTCCAGCCATCTTCCACCCAGTCAGTCGCGGAAACCCGCACAAACAACGGCAACTCTTCCGGCCAGACGGCGCGCACAGCCTCGGTAACTTCCAGGGTCAGGCGAATACGGTTTTCAAACGAACCGCCGTATTTGTCCTGACGTTGGTTGCTCAGCGGCGAAAGGAACTGGTGCAGCAGATAGCCATGGGCGGCGTGGACTTCCACCACTTTGAAACCCGCAGTCAACGCGCGCTTGGCGGACGCGACGAACGCCCCAATGACTTCCTGAATCTGCGCCTCGGTCAATTGCACAGGCGCGGTGTGTTTTGGATCGAAGGCAATTGGTGAAGGACCCCAGGGTGTCCAGCCGCCTTCATCGGCCTTGATGCTCCCGGACTTGCCCAGCCACGGACGCCAGGTGCTGGCTTTGCGCCCGGCATGGGCCAGCTGGATGCCAGCGACGGCGCCTTGGGCGGTGATGAAACGGGTGATGCGCTGCAAACCTTCGATCTGCTCGTCGTTCCAGAGGCCCAGGTCTTCAGGGGTGATTCGGCCGTCTTTGGTCACCGCCGTGGCTTCGGTAAAGATCAACCCGGCGCCGCCCACTGCACGGCTGCCCAGGTGAACCAGGTGCCAGTCGTTGGCCAGCCCGTCCACCGACGAATACTGGCACATGGGGGAAACCGCGATGCGATTGCGCAAGGTCAATTGGCGCAGCGTGTAGGGTTCTAACAACAGGCTCATGGAGACCTCTCAGGCAGGATTTGGACAGTGCATATAGCCTAGTCGACAATGCCGTCCCGCCGAGGGTTCCTGCTGATTGCTAGCGCGGCGCGATGTGAGCAACCATCAACTGCACGGTTTCATTGCCGCGAAATTCGTTGAGGTCCAGCTTGTAGGCTAGTTCGACCCAGCGAATGTTGGGGTTGGGCCAGACATCCCGGTCGACCCCAAAAGCAATCGCGTCGAGCTTCACCGTGCCGCATTCGCTTTTAAGCACCATCTTCAGATGCCGCTCACCGACTACCCGCTGCTCTACCAACTGAAACACGCCATGGAACAACGGCTCAGGAAAATGCTGCCCCCAGGGACCAGCATTTCGCAGGGCGCGGGCCAGTTCCAGATGGAATTCCTCAACCGCCAGTGCGCCGTCGGACAGCAGGCGACCGGTGAGGTCTTCTTCCTGAAGCTGACGTCGCACTTCTTCATCGAATGCCTGGGCAAAGGCCGGGAAATTTTCTTCCGGCAACGACAACCCCGCCGCCATCGCGTGCCCGCCAAACTTGCTGATCAGCTCGGGATGACGCGCAGCGACCGCGTCCAGTGCATCGCGGATGTGGAACCCGGCAACGGAGCGTGCCGAACCTTTGAGCACGCCCTCGCCTGCACTGGCGAATGCGATGGTGGGCCGGTGATAGCGATCCTTGAGACGCGAAGCCAGGATACCGATGACGCCCTGATGCCAGTCCGGCTCGAACACACAAAGGCCGAACGGCATGGACTCCAGCGGCAGATCCTTGAGCTGGGCCAGCGCTTCACGCTGCATGCCTTGCTCGATGGACTTGCGGTCCTGGTTGAGTTCATCCAGCTGCACGGCCATTTCACGGGCCAGGGTTTCGTCTTCGCAGAGCAGGCATTCGATGCCAAGGCTCATATCGTCCAGACGCCCTGCCGCGTTCAGTCTTGGCCCGAGGATAAAACCCAGATCGGTGGAGGTAATGCGTTTGTGATCGCGACGGGCAACCTCCAGGATTGCTTTGAGCCCGGGGCGCGCACGGCCGGCACGAATCCGCATCAGGCCTTGATGCACCAGAATGCGATTGTTGGTATCCAGTGGCACCACGTCAGCCACGCTGCCCAGCGCCACCAGATCCAGCAATTCGCCGAGGTTCGGTTGAGCACGCTGGTTGGCCTCGAACCAGCCGCTGTCTCGCAGACGTGCGCGCAAGGCCATCAATACGTAGAAGATCACTCCGACACCGGCCAGCGCCTTGCTGGGGAACGTACAACCAGGCTGATTGGGATTGACGATGGCATCGGCGGCGGGCAGCTCATGGCCGGGCAAGTGGTGATCAGTGACCAGTACTTGCAAACCGGCCGCCTTGGCAGCGGCCACGCCTTCGACGCTGGAAATACCGTTATCCACCGTCATCAGCAATTGCGGCGTGCGCTGCAACGCCACGGCGACGATTTCCGGGGTCAGGCCATAGCCGTATTCGAACCGGTTGGGGACCAGATAATCCACATGAGCAGCGCCCAGCAACCTCAGGCCCAGCACGCCCACGGTGCTGGCCGTGGCGCCGTCAGCGTCGAAGTCGCCAACGATAAGAATGCGCTGGCGCTCGTTAAGCGCCGTGACCAGCAAATCCACTGCGGCATCGATGCCCTTGAGCTGCTGATACGGGATCAGCCGCGCCAGGCTTTTATCCAGTTCGGCTTCGGACAACACGCCTCGCGCGGCATACAGCCGGGTCAGCAATGGCGGCAAATCGCCGAGGAAAGGCAAGGTTTGCGGCAATGTACGAGGTTCGATGCGCATGCGGTTTTCGCTGATTCCAAACAAAATTTAACTGACTGTGGTGTAAATCCGTGGGACCGGCTTTAGCCGGGAAGAGGCCGGTACATCCACTGTATTTTCGTAATCCGAGCTACCGTCTTCCCGGCTAAAGCCGGTCCCACAAAGTCCGCGCAAATCCATATGCGGCGTGCAGGTATCAGCCGCGCTCGCCCGCAAGCCATTGCAACTGCACTTCATGCTGACCACGGTCGTCGGTGACGAACACGGTTCCTTCGCTGATCATCACGTCCCACTTGATAACCCGCGGCATGTCTTTGGCCAGGACTTCGAGCACTTCCTGAGGCACGGCGGCAATGTTGACGTTTTTCAGGTTCTTGATGGCCGGGATCACCTTGCCTTCCCAGACGCGCAGACTGCCATAGGCCAGCAGGCTGGTGCGCTCGGTGCGGCGCGAGCACCAGGTCAGGCGGTCTGCGTCGGGCTGGCCGACTTCGATCCAGTGCAGGACGCGATCATCCAGGCTTTTTTCCCACAGCGCTGGCTCGTCCACGTCTGACAGACCACGGCCGAACGACAGCTGCTCGTTGTACCAGAACGCGTAGGCCAGCAGGCGCACAGTCATGCGCTCTTCGGTTTCCGAAGGGTGACGCGCGATGGTCTGTTTGACGCTTTCGTAAACCCCACGGTCAAGGTCGGTGAGGTTGAGTTCGAATTTGTAGGTCGTGGACGGCTGGGCCATGAACGGGCTTCTAGAGGCGGGAAAGACCGCAAGTCTACCCGATGCAGGACCCAGGAACGACCCGGGCAAGCTGATCGGTTGTCTGGTTGTGAATTGCCGGTGGGGGTGCGACATCAAAACCGCTGATATCAGTACATATTCGAGACTCGAAACGATATCCTGCGCAACCCTCATCGTGCCCCCTGGTGTGCAAGGCATTTGATTTTGGACCGCAGCCATTTATCGTCATTTGACGCTCTATACTCAGCCATTTCCTGAGGAAGCTACCGCGAATGCCTTATCGCACCTCATCGCTCAAGAGGGCGGTGCTAACCATCGCACTGGCAATTTTCAGCCAGTTCGGCATGCCAGGCACAAGCTACGCCAAGGACACCCTCATCTGGCTGTTACGCGATATGCCGCCGGTCACGATATTTTCCGGGCCTGACCAGGGCAAAGGCGCAATAGACCAACTGCTGCCACTGCTCACGGCCAGAATGCCGGAGTACGACCACCTGCTGATGCATGTCAATCGCGCTCGGGGCATGCAAATGCTCAAAGATGAGAATTTTACCTGCGATCCCATGCTGCTCTGGACTGCGGAGCGGGCCAAGAGCGTCATTTTCTCGATCCCCACCTACGCAGTGGCCAGCAACGGCCTGATTGTCCGCCGTCAGGATCTGGAGAAGTTCGCGCCCTTCATTGAGGGCAAATCCGTTGATCTGGCAGCACTGTTGGCCAGCAAGTCGGTCAGGATCGGTATTGTCGCCGAACGCAGCTATGGCCAGGTGATCGACCCGATTCTGAAAAGCGTGGCGCAAGAGGATCTAAGCCTGCACTACGGCAACGACGCCATTGGCAGCCTGCTGCAGATGGAGCGGTTGGGAAGGCTCGAAGCACTGATCAGTTACTGGCCCGAAGCGCTCTATCAGGCGCGCCAGCAAGGCATTGTCCCTGAGGACCTGGCTTTCCTGCCGGTCAAGGGAACGCCCAAGTATCAATTCACCCACATCGCTTGCTCCAATACGCCCGAAGGCAAGCAAGCCATCGACGTCATCAACCGTGAAATGCGGGTTCTGCGCGAGAGTAAGCTGATCGATCTTTATGCACAGTGGCTGCCGTCGCCACAGCGGGAGGAGTACCTGCAGGACGCCAAGGCGTTTTTTCAAGACACGGGAAAATGATGCATTGCATCCAGCCGCCATACCCGGGCCGAAAAAAAGAAACCCCGAGCAGCGGGGAGACTACTCGGGGTAAACCGTGGTCCATCTGGACCAGTACGGGGCTTCAAACACCGGAGCACAATGTTTCAAGCCGTCGTAATTAATCAGAACGCCCTTGAACCATAAGGTTCCGGCGCCTTTCAAACAAAAGGCTGAGCAGGGATGAACGGGCGATTGAGGGCCGCATGGCGCATCGCCGCGATCACACAAGGTTCGATCCGGCCTTCAGCAACCATCAGGTCGCGACGCAGACCATCGACCACATCGGTCAGCTGGCGCTTATCACCCAACTGCGCCGCCGAGAATGTGCGCTCAATAATCACTGCACCGTCGGCATCCTTGAGCGAGACCAGACGCTCACCCAGAAGCCCGGCAGGGCCGAGATCAGCCTGGTACGGCGTCAGTGCTTCGCTTAGCAGTAAGCTGATATTTTCCATAGGGTTCACCACTCAACAGTTTGAATGCAAAGGTGCTTATCAATGACCATCGACAGCGGCAGAAAGTTCTCGACGGGCAAGTGATGCGTTTACCCGAGCATGCCTGCCCAATGTGACAGAGAAAAAACCGGCAGCGACGCGTGGATGTGTCCGTAGGATATTTCCTTCGAAATCCTGCCCATTTCCTACAGGCGCCTCATACCTCATTCCCACTTCACCACGCCGTCGAACTGCGATGCTGGGCGTCTTCTTCACTGAGGCGTTCAGACGCAACGGAGCACAGCTTGGGCGACTTTTCCGATCAAAATTTGCGCATCCTTCTGGCCGGAGATCATCCGATATTTCGCATGGGCCTACAGACCGTCGCTGAAAAAGTGCCCGATGCTCAGGTGGTTGCCCAGGCCTTGACCGCCGAAGAGCGCCTGCAACTGCTGCACAGCCACGGTCCAGAGCTGCTGATCACTGATTTGTTGATGCCTGCCCATCAGCAAGCCACTGATCTGCAACTGCTGGCCGATATCCGCAAGCAGTTCCCCGAACTCAGCATTCTGGTGGTCACGTCAGTCAAGGATGGTCAACTGCTGCGGTCGATTCTCAGGCTCAAGATCCAGGGATTGATGAACAAGACCCAGGTGCTCGACGAATTGCCCGCAGCCATTGCTTCCATTCGTCGTGGGCGGCCCTACATCGCCAATTCCGTGCGCAATGCGATGCTTGAGGCGCTTCAGCTGGAGAAGGCCCGCCCCAAGACCCTGGAACAACTTTCGCCCCGTGAACAAGAAGTCTTGAAACTGTTCGCCACGGGAGTCTCGGTGAGCAAAATCGCCGAGCAGCTCGGCCGCAGCAAACAGACCGTCAGCGCGCAAAAAATCAGTGCGATGCGCAAAACCAGGCTGACGACCGACGTCGCTCTGCTGATCTACCTGCAAAAGAAGCAGGCCTGAACGCTACAAGCTGCCCGCCCTCGCCTGGCTGGTCTGACTGGCCTGCTGTCGGGCTTCCAGTAGCTGCGCCTCCAAGTGGTTGCGCTCGGTGATGTCGATCCAGCCGCCCAGCAATCCCTGAAGTTCGCCATCCGCGCGATAGAACGGCACGGTCCATTGCCAGGCTTCTATGCGCTTGCCTAGCATCTGCATGCTGCGGTCGGTGAATATCGGCTGTCGCGTCTCCAGCAACTTGAGGTAATCACCATGGAGTTGCTCAGCGATCTCGCGCGGGATCAATTCCACGTCGATCAGGCGTCGACCATTCATTTGCTCGAAGCTGACCCCAAAGCTCTGTTCATAACTTCGATTGCACGAGATCAATCTGCCTTTCAAATCGCGGACATAAATGGGGTTGGGAATACCATCCAACAGCGCATGCTTGAACGCCAACTGATCACTGAGCGCCTCTTCAGCTTTGAGGCGCTGATGAATCTGGACCTTCAGGCGACTGCTCCAGGCCAGAGAAACCAGGCCCATCAGCAGCGAAAGAACCAGTAGCCAGTAAACCCAGCCTGGGACCCGGCTCCAGAGTGACGGCTGCACAGTGACAGCGGACAGCCACTTGGCACGAATCGCCCGCATCTCGGCCACCGGAAACTCTTCAAGGCTCTTGTTGAGGATGCCGAGCAACTCGGGATGGGATTTGATGACCGAGAACCTGTCCGGCGACCACCAGCCCTCGACGCTGCGACCGACCTTGAGCTGCCCAGGAGGAGACAGATGGGCCCCCGCCTCGTTCTGAATGGTTGCCGCCGCCGCACCCGACTGCACAAGTTCGCGAGCTTGCTCGTAGTTTGCCACCAGGCGCAGATTGACCCCTGGATAGTCGCGCTTGATGTCCTCCTCAAGAGCATGCCGGGCAGGTAAAGCCAGCGTTTTGCCGTTCAAATCCTGCAAAGAGCGAGGCGAAGAGACGTTCGAACTGTGGACGAAAACCCAGCTGTTGCCGCCGAACGAATAACTGAAATTGAGCAGCTTTCGGCGCTCGGCATTCTCGGCCAGAGAGGTGTTCATGAGCGACCCACCGCTGCGTAAGAGATCGTAAGTCTGCTCTATCGTCGTGACCTCCCTGTGCACAAACTGCAAGCCCGTCATCCGGGATATCCGATTCAGCACATCGATATTCAAACCGGCCCAGTGGCCATCTTTGTCCCGATAGATATAAGGCGGATGCTGCTCGGAGGCGACGGTCACTATGGGATGTCGGGTGATCCACGCCCGCTCGCTACGGTTAAGCGCCACTCGCTGACGCCCCATGTCGGCGCCGAGACCCAGCGTCCAGCGGGAAAGCACTTCGCGGTTGATCGAAGGCCCGATACTGGCCAGCGCCGTGTCGATCAAACCTAAAAGCGGCATTTGATCCTTATGCACGGCAAATGAGAAAGCATCTTGGGGCAAGGCGCTATCAGAATGAATTTGCATGCCCAGATAAGGACGCAAGGCCATGTATGAGCGAGCGATAAGTTCATTGCCAATGAATGCGTCGGCATCCCCATGGCTGACGGCCTCCAGAGCACTGAACAGACTTGGCGCCACGATGATCTCGCTGTCAGGATAAGCCGCGTGCAGAGCCTGCTGATTTGCATAGCCATCGAGCACAACAAAAGTGTTGCCCTGCAGCCCCTCTGCGAGCGCGCGGCCGTTGCCCCGCGTCACCACCACCGAGCGATCAGCAAGGTAGCCTTTGGACAAACGCAACGAGTCAAACCCGCGCTCGAAATTATTAGCGGTGCTGATGATGTCGATTGCGCCATCACGCAACGCCCGTATCGCATCATCGGGCCTGGCAAAGCCTACCACCTGCATTTCGATGTTCAGCTTGCTGCCAATCAGTGTCAGGTAATCCGCACTGATGCCCTGGTAGAGATTGCGATCGCTGGAGATACCAATCGGCTCGTAGTCGACCGTTGCAACACCCACTCTCAAAACGGTTTTTTTATCCAGCCACTGGTGGTCCGCAGCATCAAGTACCAAGGGTTCCACTTCCACGAAAGGTGCCGCAAGGCTGAAAGGTAAACTGGACGCAGCATGGCTGTGCTGGCTGACCAGCAGCACCAGTAGAATTCCCAGCACTCCAAAAGTGCTTTTGACAGGAGCGATGCGCTTGTCGCCAACCGCGCTCCACTTGCTTGCATTTTTCACAACAACTGACTCATCCGTAAGTGATTCACCCCCAAAGTGTGGCATGCGCAAATGAGAAGGCCCGCTGGTGAGCGGGCCTTAAGTTGTTACACGGCTATTCTGTCAGAGCGGTTTTCCGCGGTTGCCGTGCTGGCTGACGAAGGCCTGTATGGCTTTCAGGTCATTCGGCAAAACAGTGCAGCGTTCGTCACGCTCGAATAAATCAGACAAATGTGTAGGTAGCTCGAGCGCTTTTCCTACACCGGCTTTCTCCACTGCTTCGGGGAATTTCACCGGATGAGCCGTTCCCAGGATCACCATTGGCGTATCCAGACTGCGGCGACAGGCACGTGCTGCTTTCACACCAATGGCGGTATGCGGGTCGAGCAGCTCGCCGGTCTGAGCAAAAACGTCAGCAATGGTCTCGCACGTCTGCTCGTCAGTGACAGCCAGGGAGTCGAACAGCTTGCGGGTTTCGGTCCAGCGTTCTTCTTCAACACTAAAACCACCACCCTGCTTGAAGGTGTCCATCAAGCCGGCAATGGCCGCGCCGTTACGCCCGTGCATGTCGAACAGCAAACGCTCGAAGTTCGACGAAACCATAATGTCCATGGACGGCGACAGGGTCGCGTGCAGGGTTTCCTTGACGTACTGATTGCCGCTCATGAAGCGATGCAGGATATCGTTGCGGTTGGTGGCCACAATCAACTGATTGATCGGCAAGCCCATGTTGCGTGCCAGATAACCGGCGAAGATGTCGCCGAAATTGCCGGTAGGCACCGAGAACGATACCGAACGCGCCGGGCCACCCAGCTGAAGGGAGGCGTGGAAGTAGTAAACGATCTGGGCCATGATCCGCGCCCAGTTGATCGAGTTGACCGCTACCAGACGTGTGCCCTTGAGGAAGCTCTGGTCAGCGAAGCTGTTCTTGACCATTTCCTGGCAGTCGTCGAAGTTGCCTTCAACGGCAATGTTATGGATGTTGTCGCCGAAAATCGTCGTCATCTGCCGACGCTGTACATCCGAAACCCGGTTGTTCGGGTGCAGGATAAAGATGTCGACGTTATCGCACTTGCGGCAGCCTTCAATGGCCGCAGAGCCGGTATCACCCGACGTAGCGCCGATGATCACCACGCGCTCGCCACGCTTGGCCAGCACGTAATCCAGTAGACGACCCAGCAGTTGCAGTGCGAAGTCCTTGAACGCAAGGGTCGGGCCGTGGAACAGCTCAAGCACCCACTCGTTACCATTGAGCTGGCGCAGTGGCGCGACCGAGCTGTGGGTGAACACACCGTAGGTTTCTTCGAGGATTTTCTTGAAGTCGGCATCCGGAATGCTGCCGGTCACAAACGGGCGCATCACACGGAAAGCCAGTTCGTGATACGGCAGCCCGGCCCAGGAAGCGATCTCTTCCTGAGTGAAGCGCGGCAGGTTTTCCGGAACGTACAGGCCACCATCGCTGGCCAGACCGGTCAACAGCACGTCTTCGAAATTCAGGGCCGGCGCCTGACCGCGGGTACTGATATAGCGCATGGGAATCAAACCTTCGGTTTGAGCTACAAGCTTCAAGCCTCAAGCTGCAAGTAAAAGGCGGTCTGCCCTCACTTGCAGCTTGCAGCTTGCAGCTTGCAGCTAATAATTAATTGAGATGTTCAACGCGGATCCGAACCACCGGGCCAACCACGTCTTGCAACGCTTCCAGGGCCTCAATGGCATCGTTCATGCGCTGCTCGATCACACGGTGAGTTATCAGAATCATTGGCACCAGGCCGTCCTGTTCTTCGACTTCTTTCTGCATGATCGATTCGATGTTGATGCCGCGCTCCGACAGGATGCTCGCCACCTGAGCCAGGACACCGGGGTGATCCTTGGCCTGAATGCGCAGGTAATACGCGCTTTCGCAGGCATCGATGGACAGAATCGGATGAGCGGACAACGAGTCCGGCTGGAACGCCAGATGCGGTACGCGGTTTTCCGGATCAGACGTCATCGCCCGCACCACATCCACCAGATCAGCGATCACCGAAGAAGCCGTTGGCTCCATGCCAGCACCGGCGCCATAGAACAGCGTCGAGCCAGCGGCATCGCCATTGACCATCACAGCGTTCATCACGCCGTTGACGTTGGCGATCAGCCGGTCAGCCGGGATCAACGTCGGGTGAACACGCAGCTCGATGCCGGCGGCAGTGCTGCGCGCCACACCCAGATGCTTGATGCGATAGCCCAGAGCCTCAGCGTAGTTCACGTCGGCGGTGGTCAGTTTGGTGATGCCTTCGGTGTAAGCCTTGTCGAATTGCAGCGGAATGCCGAACGCGATGGACGCCAGAATGGTCAGCTTGTGCGCCGCGTCGATACCTTCCACATCGAACGTCGGATCGGCTTCGGCGTAGCCCAGGGCCTGGGCTTCTGCCAGGACGTCGGGGAAGGTGCGGCCTTTCTCGCGCATTTCGGTGAGGATGAAGTTACCGGTGCCGTTGATGATCCCGGCAACCCAGTTGATACGGTTTGCCGACAGACCTTCACGAATTGCCTTGATGACCGGGATACCGCCTGCGACCGCAGCTTCAAACGCTACGATCACGCCCTTCTCACGCGCCTTGGCGAAAATCTCGTTACCGTGCACAGCAATCAGCGCCTTGTTGGCAGTGACCACGTGCTTGCCGTTTTCAATGGCCTTGAGTACCAGATCCCGGGCTACGGTATAGCCGCCGATCAGTTCAATAACGATATCGATTTCAGGGTTGGTTGCCACCGCGAAGACGTCGCTGGTGGTCGGTGTACCGGTAATCTGGCAGTTGGGGTTTGGCGTACGCATGGCAATTTGTGCCACTTCGATTCCACGCCCGGCACGGCGGGCAATCTCCTCGGCGTTACGCTGAAGTACGTTGAAGGTACCGCCACCGACAGTACCCAGCCCACAGATGCCTACTTTGACCGGATTCACTATGAACTCCCCGTAAAACGACCGACTACACGCCGGCCGTGGAAAACAGCTGCACGACGCGGTGCAGCTCTCTATTTACACAACGGTCATGGGACGCGCTGATTTATTTGGCGCTGAGCGCCAGTTTGGCCACTTGTGCAGCGGGTTGGTAACCCGGAATCAATTGGCCGTCAGCCAAAACGATGGCCGGCGTGCCGTTCACGCCGATCGATTGGCCCATTTCAAATTGTTTGGTTACAGGGTTGGCGCACTTGGCGGCCTTGATATCCTTGCCATCGACCATCAGGTCCATGGCGCCCTTGCGATCCTTGGAGCACCACACGGCCTGCAATTGCTCGTCACCCGGAGAACCCAGGCCCTGGCGCGGGAAGGCGACATAGCGCACTTCGATGCCCATTTTGTTCAGCTGCGGCACTTCGGCGTGCAGCTTGTGGCAATACGGGCAGGTGGTGTCGGTGAACACGGTGATGTGGGATTTGGTCTCGCCAATGGCCGGGTAAACAACCATTTCAGCGGTGGGGATACCGTTGATGGTTTTGGCGATGGCCAGGCGTTCAGTCTTCTCGGTCAGGTTGACTGGCTTGCCATCCTGAATCTGAAACAGATAACCCTGCATCACGAACTGGCCGTCCGGGCTGGCATAAAGCACACGGCCACCCTTGAGTTTGACTTCGTACAGACCGTTCAACGGGCTTGCACCAATGCTTTCAATCGGGAGTTCGAGCTTGAGTGAGTCCAGCGTCTTGCGAATGGCCTGGTCGGCGGCGGCATCGGCCTGGGCGAACATGCTGAAGGTACTGGCCAGCGCAACGGCTGCGGCGGCGATAATCTGGGTCACGCGCATGAAAACTCCTCGGGCGGTGGGCAGACGGGTCGTGCCGAAAAAAGGCACACCAACTTCCATCTGCGAAACCGGCAAAGACTATCACATAAGCCCTGCCAGACCGACCCGCCGTGATGCAAGACTCTTCTGATTTTTTCGGTATTTTCGTCGACTCAGCCGCGGGGATGGTGCTTGCTGTGCAAGTCCTGCAGGCGAGCACGGGCAACATGGGTGTAAATCTGGGTCGTGGACAGGTCGCTGTGGCCCAGCAGCATCTGCACCACGCGCAAATCCGCACCATGATTGAGCAAATGCGTTGCGAACGCATGGCGCAACGTATGGGGCGAAAGGGATTTGCTGATCCCCGCGACCATCGCTTGATGCTTGATCCTGTGCCAGAAGGTCTGACGAGTCATTTGCTCACCGCGCAGGCTGGGGAACAACACATCACTGGGACGTCCGCCCAACAGCTCGTCGCGAGCACCGCGCATGTAACGCTCAATCCACACGATGGCTTCCTCGCCCATCGGCACCAGCCGCTCCTTGCTGCCCTTGCCCATGACACGCAGCACACCCTGGCGCAGATTGACCTGTTCCAGGGTCAGGCTGATCAATTCGGTGACTCGCAAACCGCAGGCGTAAAGCACCTCCAGCATGGCCTTGTCGCGCTGGCCAATGGCTTCGCTCAGATCAGGCGCAGCCAGCAGCGCCTCGACGTCGGCCTCGGACAGGGATTTGGGCAGTGGCCTGCCCAGTTGCGGCATGTCTACCTGCAGGGTTGGATCGATAGCGATCAACTTTTCCCGGAGCAGATAGCGGTAAAAACCACGCACACCGGACAGAAAACGCGCCGTGGACCTCGGTTTGTAGGCTTTATCCACACGCCACGCAAGATGATCAAGGATCGCTTCGCGTCCGACATTGATCAGCGCCAGGCCCTGTTCCTGCAACCAGCCATTGAACAGGGCCAGATCGCTGCGGTAGGCATCGCGCGTGTTATCCGACAGGCCTTTTTCCAGCCACAGGGCATCAAGAAAACGGTCGATCAGCGGATCATCGATAGCAGACATAAATATTCGCGCTTATTGCAATGAAGCAGAGGCATCACAGGCTGGGAACAATAAAACCCCAGACACAAAAAAGCAGCCCGAAGGCTGCTTTTTTTTGCATCGGATTGCTGGACTTAAGCCAGTTTTTCCTTGATGCGAGCTGCTTTACCGGACAGGTCACGCAGGTAGTACAGTTTGGCTTTGCGAACGTCACCGCGACGTTTCACAGCCAGGCTGTCGATTTGCGGGCTGTAAGTCTGGAAAGTACGCTCAACGCCAACACCGTTGGAGATTTTACGAACAGTGAAAGCACTGTTCACACCACGGTTACGCTTGGCAATTACAACGCCTTCGAACGCCTGCAGACGCGCGCGGTCGCCTTCCTTCACTTTCACCTGAACGACAACAGTGTCGCCCGGGGCAAAGGTAGGGATCTCTTTGGTCATCTGCTCTGCTTCGAGTGCAAGAATGATTTTGTTAGTCATGCTGTGCTCCTAAGGTAATCCGTCTGGATCAACCATCGATACGTTAACTATCGTCCCGTTCGCGGATGTATTCCGCGAGCAGCTTTTTCTCTTCTCCAGAAAGCGAGCGGCTTTCCAGAAGATCGGCGCGTCGTTCATAGGTCCGCCCAAGGGACTGCTGTAAACGCCAACGCCGGATGTGTGCGTGATTACCACTCAGTAACACGTCGGGAACACGCTGATCCACATACACCTCCGGTCGGGTGTAATGCGGGCAATCCAGCAAACCATCCGTGAAGGAATCTTCCTCCGCGGAGTCCGCATGCCCTAAAGCTCCAGGCAGCAGTCGCGTAACCGCATCGATCAGTACCATCGCCGGCAGCTCGCCACCGGAAAGTACATAGTCACCAATCGACCACTCTTCATCGACATGAGCTTCAATGAAACGCTCGTCAATGCCTTCATAACGACCGGCGATGAGGATAATCGCTTCCTCCTGCGCCAGTTCGCGTACCGCTGACTGATTCAGTTGGCGGCCTTGTGGCGACAGGTAAATAACCTTCGCCGCATCCCCTGCCGCTTGCCTGGCCTGAACCAGAGCATCTTCAAGGGGCTTGATCTTCATCACCATGCCCGGACCACCGCCAAATGGGCGATCATCCACAGTGTGATGTCGATCCGTGGTGTAGTCCCGCGGATTCCAACAGGTGAGCTGCAACAGCCCCTGCTTCACCGCACGGCTGGTAATGCCGTAGTCGCTGATGGCGGAAAACATCTCGGGAAACAGACTGATCACTTCTATGCGCAGGCTAGCCATCGCTTAGAAGTCCGCATCCCAATCCACCTTCATCTCGCCGGCTACCAGATCGACTGCCAACACACATTGCTCTGTATAGGGCAACAGGCGTTCGCGATCATCCAGGCTGCCTGCGCAGGGCTTGACCACCATTACATCGTTCGAGCCAGTCTCTAACAGGTGATCGATCTTCCCGAGCAATTGCCCAAGTTGGTCGATGACCTTCAGACCTTCCAGCTGGTACCAGTAGTACTCGCCGTCAGTCAGATCAGGGAACAGGTTACGCGGCACGCAGATTTCATAACCGGACAGAAGACGGGCTTCTTCACGGTCATCGAGACCTTTGAGCTTTGCGACCAGGAACTTGTTTTGCAAGCGTCCGCTGACCAGCTCTACCTGTTTAACGCTGCCTTCGCGCCGAAGCGTCCAGGTTTTGTAATCCAACAGGTTTCCAATCGGATCAGTAAAGGAAAAGACCTTCACTTCGCCGCGAACGCCATGAACCGAGTAAATCTTGCCAATGACGATCAAGTCGTCGGCAGTCGTTGGCGCCGCGTTCATATTGCTCAGGCCGCGACCTTGGTCTTGGCGTGTTCTTTCAACAACTGAGCAACGCGCTCGGAAGTTTGTGCACCTACGCTCATCCAGTAGTTCAAGCGCTCTTCGTTCACGGACAAACGAACTTCCTGACCACGGGCAACCGGGTTGAAGAAGCCAATCTGCTCTTTGTGTGAACCGTCGCGCGCATTGCGGCTATCGGTAACAGTCAGGTGGTAAAACGGGCGCTTTTTGGAGCCGCCCAGGGCAAGACGAATGGTTAGCATTGAACATCGTTCCTGTAGTCGGTGCTGCAAATCTAAGATGCACAGCGGGCATAGGTGCCCGAAAGGCCGCATATTCTAAGGAATATCCGGACTTTTGCAAATGTCTTTTTCCGGCACGTGCTGTTGTGCCATCCAGATTTGCCAAGGAGCCGTCGCTTGCGACGGCGGGTGCATACCCGCAAAGCGGGCGTTTTACTGGGGATAAGCCCCCATGTGGGATGCGCGCAGAGAAACCTGCGCGCGATACATCACATCTTTGGCATGCCGCCGCCGGGCAACATTCCGCCCATGCCGCGCATCATTTTCTGCATTCCGCCTTTCGCGGAGAATTTTTTCATCATCTTCTGCATCTGCTTGTGCTGCTTGATCAGACGCCCGATGTCCTGAACCTGAGTGCCAGATCCCATGGAAATGCGACGTTTGCGCGAACCGCTGATCAGATCCGGATCACGACGTTCGGCAGGCGTCATCGAGTTGATGATGGCTTCCATCTGCTTGAACTGTTTCTCCGCCGCGCCCTGGGCATTGCCCATCTGCGACAGGTTGACGCCGCCAATGCTTGGCAGCTTGTCCATGAGGCCGCCAAGGCCGCCCATGTTCTTCATCTGTTGCAGCTGATCGCGGAAGTCTTCGAGATCGAAGCCTTTACCCTTCTTCAGCTTTTTGGCCAGTTTGTCGGCCTTGTCTTTATCGAGAGTCTGTTCGGCCTGCTCGATCAGGCTGAGCACGTCGCCCATGCCCAGGATACGGGACGCGATACGGTCCGGGTGGAACGATTCGAGCGCATCGCTCTTCTCGCCCATACCGATGAACTTGATCGGCTTGCCGGTAATGGCACGCACGGACAACGCCGCACCGCCACGGGCATCGCCGTCGACCTTGGTCAGAATCACACCGGTCAGCGGCAGTGCATCGCCGAACGCCTTGGCGGTGTTGGCCGCATCCTGACCGGTCATGGCGTCAACCACGAACAGGGTTTCAGCAGGCTTGAGCGCGGTGTGCAGCTCCTGAATCTCGCCCATCATCTCGACGTCGATGTGCAGACGACCGGCGGTATCGACGATGACCACGTCGATGAACTTCAGCTTCGCTTCCTTGATAGCCGCCTGAGCGATGTCGATCGGCTTCTGGCTGATATCGGATGCGAAGAACGTAACGCCGATGTCGTTGGCGAGGGTTTCGAGCTGCTTGATGGCCGCAGGACGGTAGACGTCCACCGAGACCACCATGACGGTTTTCTTTTTACGTTCCTTGAGGAACTTGGCCAGTTTGCCAGCGGTGGTGGTTTTACCCGCACCCTGCAAACCCGCCATCAGAATGACAGCTGGCGGCGTGACGGCGAGGCTGAGCTCTTCGTTGGCCGCCCCCATCATGTCTTCCAGTTCGGCCTGGACGATTTTCACGAAGGCCTGGCCCGGCGTCAGGCTGCGGGACACTTCCGTGCCGACAGCGCGCTCCTTGACCTTGTTGACGAAGTCTTTGACCACCGGCAAGGCAACGTCGGCTTCGAGCAAAGCCATACGCACTTCGCGCAAGGTGTCTTTAATGTTGTCTTCGGTCAGCTTCGCCTTGCCAGTGACATGGCGAAGGGTCTGCGAGAGACGGTCTGTCAGGTTTTCAAACATGCGCGATCCTTTCAGGCTCTTGTCGAACCCCGGTTGGTGCGGCCCGGCCCGTAGTAAATATGGCGCTCGGCGAGCCTGCGGCTTGAGCAGGTCGCGGATTATAGCGAAGACTCTGCTGCACGGACACTACGGAGTCTGCTTCTGTGGTCTTTCGTGAAATGTGGGTTCTATGCCAAACTCAGCGCCTTTGCGGCCCGTCCATCAGGATTTATGTCCCCTTTGCCACCCAGCCTGCTACCCAGCCTCGCCGCCGCCTGCCTTTATGCCGCTGCGACAATCTATCAAGGCATCCGCCTCAGCCAGGCTAAGCGAGCCGACAAACGGCTGCTTTGCCTGCTCGGCACGCTGGCGGTTATTGCCCACGCGTTCGGACTTTTCTCGCAACTGATCCGCCCGATCGGGCTTGGCCTGGACTTTTTCAGCGCCGCCAGCCTGATCGCCGTTGCGGTCATCGCCCTGACGCTGCTCGCCACCGTGCGTATCCCGGTGGAAAATCTTCTGGTGCTGCTGTTCCCGCTAGGGTTGATCACGGTGCTGCTTGCCCAGTTCGCCCCAACCGGCACGGTGCAGCCGATCGTTGAAGAACCCGGCATCCTCAGCCATATCCTGCTGTCGATCCTGGCCTACGGCATGTTCACCATCGCGGTATTCCAGGCGCTGCTTCTGCTTGTGCAGGACTACCAGCTCAAGCACAAGCATCCTTCTGGCCTGATCAAGAACTTCCCGCCCCTGCAAACCATGGAGAGCCTGCTGTTCGGTTTTCTCTGGGCGGGCTGGTCGCTGCTTTCGCTGTCGCTGATTTCCGGCTGGCTGTTTGTCGAAAACCTGTTCGCTCAGCATCTGGTGCACAAAACCCTGCTGGCCTGTCTGGCCTGGGTGGTATTCAGTGTGCTGCTGTGGGGTCGTAACCGCCTCGGCTGGCGCGGACACAAGGCTATCCGCTGGACCCTGGGCGGTTTCTGCCTGCTGATGCTGGCCTATTTCGGCAGCAAGCTGGTACGCGAATTCATTCTGCACATCTGACGGTCCGCTGATTATGGATAATTTGCCTATCGGCCCGATGCTGGGTGTCGTGGTCCTGCTGATCCTCTGGTCTGCGTTGTTTACGGCCATTGAAACCGCTCATCAGCAGCTCAGAGTTCTGCGCCGGGCGGATCGTCGCGTCAGCGCCACGCTCCCGCGCCTCGAATTCAAACTGGCCAGTCTGATTTTCAGCAACACGCTGATCAAGGTGCTGATCACAGTGATCGCCACCCTGCTGGCGGTCAATTACTGGTTCTACAACGGCCCGACGATCGCCTGGATCGCAATCACCAGTGTGATGCTGGTCTTCGCCGAACTGATTCCGCGCCGGCTTGCAGCGCGCCATCCTGCCGCGATTGTCCATATGGCAAACGGTCTGTTGCGCATCCCGATGAAGATTGTCTGGCCACTGGCCTGGCTGTTCAGCGTCATTGCCAGCAATTTGCTGCGCCCATTCGCCAGCCAGACCAAGCCTGCGGCAGAGCAGGACATCGACCAGGAACTACCCCCCAGCGTCCATAACGATGGCGTCAACGAGCATGATCCCCATTCGCCTGTCCTGTCAGGGATTCACGCGCTGGACAGCATTACCGTCAATGACATTCTGGTGCCGCGCAGCGAAGTGGATGGTGTCAACCTTGACGACTCCATTGAGCAGATCATCGAGCGCCTGATCATTTCCAGACACACCCGTCTGCCGGTCTATCACAACGACATCAACCAGGTTCAAGGCGTCCTCAATACCCGGCAGATCAGCCATCTGCTGCCCAAGGCGCAGTTGACCAAAGAAGCCTTGCTGGCAGCCTGCTACGACCCTTACTTCGTACCGGAAAGCACGCCTCTGCAGTTGCAGTTGCTGAATTTCCATAAGCAACAGCGTCGCCTGGGCGTGGTGGTCGATGAGTATGGCGAAGTGCTTGGCATCGTCAGCCTGGAAGACATTCTCGAAGAAATCGTCGGCGAATTCGAAAACGAACAGACGCTGGATAACCCGCACATTCATCCACAGCCCGATGGCCGTCTGGTGGTGGACGGTGCCGCGTCGATTCGCGAGCTTAACAGGAGCCTTGGCTGGCACCTGCCGTCCGACGGCCCGAAAACCCTGAACGGGCTGGTGACCGAAGCGCTGGAAACCATCCCCGAAAGCGCGGTCTGCCTGAAGATCGGGCCGTATCGCCTGGAAATCCTGCAGACCGAGGACAACCGAGTCACACGCGTGATGATGTGGCAGAACACCTCGACTCGCGCGGTGAATTAAAGCGCTCTCAGGCTCTTGTTACACATGTAAAACCCTTTCTATAATCGTCGGGCTTACCCAGCCCGCCGATCCGTGTGCTACCCGCATGTGACGTGATCCGGCCAGTCACTCAGCCTGAAACGTTTCGCGCTTCTTCTGGCTCCAGCCATACCCCCGGCATGACCAACGCCTGTGCCCCCTATCCGGGCTAATCTGATCAGCGCTGTACCCACAATAATTAATGTTTGCCGCCGTGGCTCGTCATTGACGACGACCATCGACAGGCGAGATGACTGTCAGGGATATCCGTATGACGACGACTTCTGCCGTTCATGAAAATGAACTTGCTCCGGCCAAACCGGCCAATTCCGCGACCCGCGTTGCCACCGCCAGCTTTATCGGCACCGCTATCGAGTTCTACGACTTTTATGTCTATGCCACCGCCGCCGCACTGGTGATCGGCCCGGTATTCTTCCCGCAGACATCCGGCACCGCGCAGATGCTGTCGGCGTTTCTGACGTTCGGCATTGCCTTCCTTGCCAGACCACTGGGCTCGGCACTGTTCGGCCATTTCGGGGATCGTATCGGGCGTAAATCGACGTTGGTGGCGTCTTTGCTGCTGATGGGGGTTTGCACCACGTTGATTGGCGTGCTGCCGGGCTACGCGACCATCGGAGCGTGGGCACCGATTCTGTTGTGCGTGTTGCGTTTCGGCCAAGGCCTGGGTTTGGGCGGCGAATGGGGCGGCGCGGCGTTGCTCGCCACGGAAAACGCCCCGAAAGGCAAGCGAGCCTGGTTTGGCATGTTTCCACAGCTTGGCCCCTCCATTGGCTTCCTGGCTGCCAACGGCTTGTTTCTGACCCTGGCCATGACCCTGGATGACGAGCAATTCCGTTCGTGGGGATGGCGGATTCCGTTTCTGCTCAGTGCGGTATTGGTGATGGTCGGCCTGTATGTGCGGCTGAAACTGGAAGAAACCCCGATCTTCGCCAATGCCATCGCTCGCCACGAGCGGGTGAAAATGCCGATTGCGGAGCTGTTCAGCCAATACTGGGCGCCGATGCTGTTGGGTGCCGCGTCGATGGTGGTCTGCTACGCGCTGTTCTATATCTCGACGGTATTTTCCCTGAGCTACGGCGTATCGACCCTCGGCTACAGCCGCGAAACCTTCCTCGCCCTGCTGTGCTTCGCCGTTCTGTTCATGGCTGCGGCGACGCCACTTGCCGCCTGGGCCAGCGACCGTTTCGGACGACGCCCGGTGCTGATCATTGGTGGCGTACTGGCGATTCTCTCGGGTTTCACCATGGAGCCCTTGCTGACCCACGGCACGACCTGGGCTGTGGCGCTGTTCCTGTGTATCGAGCTGTTCCTGATGGGCGTGACCTTCGCACCCATGGGCGCCATGCTGCCAGAGCTGTTCCCCACTCGGGTTCGCTACACCGGGGCGTCAGCGGCTTACAACCTGGGCGGCATCGTCGGAGCATCAGTCGCGCCCTTCTTCGCCCAGAAACTGGTGGCGATGGGCGGCTTGAGCTGGGTTGGAGGGTATGTATCGGCGGCCGCGTTGCTCAGCGTGATTGCTGTGCTGTGCCTGAAGGAAACCCGCGATGCGGATCTGGATAAGATTGCCTGATTGATCGCAGAAACCTGTAGGAGCTGCCGAAGGCTGCGAACGCCATTACACGGTCTTCGCAGCCTGCGGCAGCTCCTACAAGGGTGCTGAATCTTACAACTGAACCTTCACCGCCTGAGAAGCACGGGTTGCCTTGGCACGCGCTGCTTCGATGGATTCGTCACGAGCCAGGGCAACGCCCATGCGGCGCTGACCGTTAACTTCAGGCTTGCCGAACAAGCGCAAGGCGGTATCCGGCTCGCTCAGGGCCTGACCCAAATTGGCAAAAGTGGTCTGGGTAGACTGCCCTTCCACCAGAATCACTGCCGATGCCGATGGCCCAAACTGGCGGATCAACGGGATTGGCAGACCCAGAATTGCCCGGGCGTGCAGTGCAAACTGTGACAGGTCCTGAGAAATCAGAGTCACCAGACCAGTGTCGTGCGGGCGCGGCGAGACTTCGCTGAACCAGACCTGATCGCCCTTGATGAACAATTCAACACCGAACAGCCCACGACCACCCAACGCCTCGGTCACAGCCTTGGCGACACGCTCGGATTCAGCCAGAGCAACCGGGCTCATGGCTTGCGGCTGCCAGGATTCCTGATAGTCGCCCTTCTCCTGACGATGGCCCACAGGCGCGCAGAACGTAGTGCCGCCTGCATGACGCACAGTCAGCAAGGTGATTTCGTATTCGAAGTCGATGAAGCCTTCGATGATCACCCGACCTTTACCGGCACGGCCGCCTTCCTGGGCGTAATCCCAGGCCTTTTTCACGTCGTCAGGGGTACGCAGCAGGCTCTGGCCTTTGCCCGAAGAACTCATGACCGGTTTGACCACACACGGGAAACCCAGGTCTTCCACAGCCTTGCTGTAGTCCTCGAAGGTATCGGCGAAGTGATAAGGCGAGGTCGGCAGGTCCAGCTCTTCAGCGGCCAGACGGCGGATGCCTTCACGGTTCATGGTCAGCTGTGTCGCGCGGGCAGTCGGGATCACCGTGAAGCCTTCGGCCTCCAGTTCAACCAGCGTCGCGGTGGCGATGGCCTCGATTTCCGGCACGATATAGTGCGGCTTCTCTGCTTCGATGACGGCGCGCAGTGCTGCACCGTCAAGCATGTTGATCACATGGCTGCGGTGGGCAACCTGCATCGCTGGCGCATTGGCATAACGATCGACAGCGATCACTTCAACGCCCAGGCGCTGCAGTTCGATCACGACTTCCTTGCCCAGCTCGCCGCAACCGCAGAGCAATACGCGGGTCGCGACAGGCGACAGTGGAGTTCCGATTTGAGTCATGTCAGGTCCTCGTGGAGCAGATATCGAGGGCAGCCCGCCAGTGTGCGAGCGACCGCGGTGGAGAAAGGCGCGCAATTTACCACGAAGCCCGGCAAATTCTCAGCCTGCGCAAGCGTTCTTGCGTGCACGCCAGACCATGATCAGCCAGACGGCGGTCACTCCGGCAAACTTCGAGAGCAGCGCAGTCAGGATCACCGGGGTGGTCAGCGCATCGATCAGGCCGAAAAAGATGAAGGTATCCACCGGAATACTCAGCGCAGAGCTGAGCCACAGCCGGTCATGCAACGGGCGTTTGGTGATGGTGAAGACCAGCCAGTCGATGCATTCCGAGACCGCGAAAGCAGTGGCGCTTGCCAAGGCGATGGTCGGGTCGGAGGTCACATAAGACAACACCAGCGCCGCCAGCATGGCGAAGATCGCGCCGTGCCCGAAGCGGGTCTGGACCATGTCGCGCAGCACAAACACCAACCCACCCCAGGCTGACCAGATGACATCCAGATGGGGGGCCGTGGAAAACGCGAAATTGATCAGCACAACGCTGCTGATGTAGGCGATCAGGAAGAGCATGGGCGTGGCTTATGTGGCGGGAAAGATAGGCAATGGTATCAGGCTTATCGACACCTGTTGGAGCGAGGCTTGCCCGCGAAGATCGATAACGCGGTGAGTCTGGCCCACTGCAGCGACTGGTTCGCGGGCAAGCCTCGCTCCAACAGACTCCATTCGATCAAGAAAGCTTCCAGACCAACCCACTAGCCTCCGCCCGCTCATGACACAGCCTGAGCACAGCACGGCGCTGGTCGTTGTTCATGGCATGCCAATCGGTGATTTCCTTGACGGTACGCTGGCAGCCCAGGCAAATGTCGTCGTTATCCAGCGCACAAATACTGACGCAGGGAGAGGCGACGCGGCGTTCGGTTTCCATTGTGTTTCCTGGCTCTCTGGCCTTTCAATCTTCAGATCACGGAATGTTCAGGCGGGTGATGCAGGCTGATTTTGCTGTCATAGAGGACGTTGATCAACTCCACAATCATGATCGCCGTCAGCCCCCATATCTTGAACTCACCATAGCGATAGCTGGGCACATACCAACTTCGGCCTTGATAGTCGATACGGTGAGTATGCTCACGGGTGTCCTGGCGGAAAAACTCCAGCGGCACGCTAAACACAGCAGCAATCTCGGCATCGTTGGGGCGATACTCGACGAAATCAGGGATCAGGCCCACATACGGGGTGACTTTGATCCCGTGCTTGGAGATCAGCGGGCTCAATGGGCCGATGACTTCAACCAGACCAGGCGGCAAGCCGATCTCCTCTTCAGCCTCGCGCAGGGCAGTGAATATCAAGTCGACGTCTTCCGGGTCGCGACGCCCTCCGGGAAAAGCCACCTCGCCGCCATGGGTCGACAGCCCGCTGGCGCGCAGGGTCAAGATCAGCTCCGGTTCATCACTGCGAGTAATCGGCAGCAACACCGCAGCCTCGGGAAAACGTCGATCCGTTTCGAGAGTGCTCGGCGTATGACTGCTTACACGGCGGAGTAGCTCGTCCAGCATGGGAAATCTCGATCTGTTGCCTACCCGGCATCATGCACCAAAGTCGCGAGCGGCCCAACCCCTTGTAGGACAAGCCGACTACGATACTAAAGCGCTGCTTGCCGATCCCCCGTCATGCACGCCAAGATAGCGGCTGAATTCAGCAATCGAACGACCCCATGAAATTCTGCAGCCAGTGCGGTAATCCGGTCATCCAGTGCATCCCCGAAGGCGACAGCCGTTTGCGCTATGTCTGTGGGCATTGCCACTTCATTCATTATCAAAACCCTAATATTGTCGCTGGCTGCCTGGCAGTCCTGGACAACAAGGTGCTGCTCTGTCGCCGCGCCATCGAACCGCGCCTAGGGTTCTGGACCCTGCCCGCCGGTTTCATGGAAAACGGCGAGACCATGGAGCAGGCCGCTCGCCGGGAAACTGTTGAAGAGGCCTGTGCAACTATGGGCGACCTGGACTTGTACATGCTGGTGGACGTACCGCACATCAATCAGGTCCACGTATTCTTTCGTGGCGAGCTGGCCACGCCTGAATTTGCCGCCGGAATCGAGAGCCTGGAAGTCGACCTGTTCGACGAGGCGGACATTCCGTGGTCGGAGCTGGCTTTCATGACGGTGCGCCGTACCCTAGAATGCTTCTTCGCAGATCGGCGCCAGCAGCTTTACCCTGTGCGGACCGAAGCCTTGCCGCCGTCGCGGCCCATTCAAGACACTTAATCAGGCCAGCCCGTCACAGGCGCCGTTTCAGGGATACCGTTTCGATGCGTTGGTTGCTCGCCGCTTTGTGCTTGTCATTCATGCCGTTGTCCCAGGCATCTTTCACCCAGACCATTGTTCCCAAGGGCAGCGAGCAGAAAATCGTCGGCGAGAAGGTGATTAACGTCGAGAACATCGCCGACAAGAAAATCGAAAAAGTCCTCGTGCTCAAATCAGCTCGTCAGTTGCAGTTGATCAGTGGCGGTGAACCGCTCAAGACGTACCGAATCTCTCTGGGCAAACAGCCGAAGGGCACCAAAACCATGGAAGGCGATCAGCGCACGCCGGAAGGTTTCTACTGGCTGGACTGGCGCAAGACCAGCACCAACTACAACCTGTCGATGCACATCTCCTACCCGAACGTCGCCGACGCCGAACGCTCGAAACGCGAAGGGGTGAAACCCGGGAGCATGATCATGATTCACGGGACGCCCGTGGATGAGGAATATCCGGAGTGGTACTTCCATACGCTGGACTGGACCAATGGCTGCATCGCCATGAAGAACAACGATATGCGCGAGGTCTGGAATCTGGTGAAGGACGGCACGATGATTGAGATCAGGCCGTAGAGGAGTTACGACTCCCTGTAGGAGCTGCCGAAGGCTGCGATTGCAGTGCATCAGATAAATTGCATCGCAGCCTTCGACAGCTCCTACAGGGCAATCACAGATTCTCCAGCCGCCAAACCTCATAGGCCGGTGTTTCATAGGGATGGCTCTGCTTGAGAGCCGCCACTACTTGCTGAATCAACTCATCAGCCACCACAAGCTCGACCTTCCATTCCTGAACCTGCTCAACCACCCCGCTCTGCCCGATAAATGGCTGGCTGCCATCCAGCGGGCGGAACTGGCCGTGGCCGAGCACTTGCCATGAACATTGATCATAAGCACCGATTCGCCCTGCACCAGCGGCGAATACGGCACTTTTGACCTGCTCTACATGGCTCTCAGGTACAAAGAAGGCCAGCTTGTACACGGTGTCAGTTCACCCAGGCACGCGCGTTGCGGAACATACGCATCCACGCGCCATCTTCGTTCCAGTCTTCCGGACGCCATGAGTTCTGCACGGCACGGAAGACCCGTTCAGGGTGCGGCATCATGATGGTGACGCGACCATCGCGGCTGGTCAGACCACCGATACCGCGCGGCGAACCGTTCGGGTTGGCCGGGTAGGCCTCGGTGACTTTGCCGTGGTTATCGACGAAACGCAGGGCCACGGTGCCGGACACATCAGCAGCAACCAACGCTTCATCGCTGGCGAACTCGGCGTGACCTTCGCCGTGAGCAATGGCGATCGGCATACGCGAACCGGCCATGCCTTGCAGGAAGATCGATGGCGATTCCTGGATCTGCACCATGGCAACACGTGCTTCGAACTGCTCGGAGCGGTTGCGCACGAAGTGCGGCCACAATTCGCTGCCAGGGATCAGTTCGTGCAGGTTGGACAACATCTGGCAACCGTTGCACACGCCCAGGGTGAAGCTGTCCTGACGTTCGAAGAAGCTCTGGAAGGCGTCACGAGCGCGAGCGTTGAACAGAGCCGACTTGGCCCAGCCCTCACCAGCACCCAATACGTCGCCGTAGGAGAAGCCGCCGCAAGCGACCATGCCTTTGAAGTCGTTCAAGTCGACACGACCGGCAAGAATATCGCTCATGTGCACGTCAATCGCGTTGAAACCCGCACGATCGAACGCTGCTGCCATTTCCACCTGACCATTGACACCCTGCTCACGCAGGACCGCCACTTGTGGGCGCACGCCGGTTTTGATGTAAGGAGCTGCGATGTCTTCGTTGACGTCGAAGCCAAGCTTGACGCTCAGGCCCGGGTTGTCTTCTTCCAGCAGTGCGTCGAATTCCTGATCCGCACACTCGGCGTTATCACGCAGGCGCTGGATCTGGTAGCTGGTTTCAGCCCACTGACGCTGCAGCAGACGACGCTGACCACTGAAGACCGGCTCACCGTTGAAGCTGATGGCAACTTCGTCGTTGTTGACCGGCTGACCAATCACCGCGACGCAATCTTCCAGACCGGCAGCGCTGAACTGTGCAAGCACATCCGGCGTGGCGTCCTGGCGAACCTGAATGACAGCACCCAGTTCTTCGTTGAACAGAATCGCCGGCAGCTCGGCTGCACTTTCAGCCAGGCCATCCAGATACAGATTCAGACCGCAGTGGCCGGCGAAAGCCATCTCCAGCGCGGTCACCAACAGACCACCATCGGAACGGTCGTGGTAAGCCAGCAGATGACCATCAGCGTTCAGGCCCTGAATCACGGCGAAGAACGCCTTCAAGTCTTCAGCGTCGTCAACGTCCGGGGCTACACGGCCAAGCTTGCCGTGAGTCTGGGCAAGAATCGAAGCGCCCATGCGGTTCTGACCACGACCCAGATCGATCAGGATAAGGTCAGTAACGCCCTTGTCCATGCGCAGTTCCGGGGTCAGCGTCTTGCGAATGTCGACCACTGGAGCAAAGCCAGTCACGATCAGCGACATTGGCGAAGTCACGCTCTTCTCGGTGCCTTTATCGCTCCAGCGGGTTTTCATGGACATCGAGTCCTTGCCCACTGGGATGGTGATACCCAGGGCCGGGCACAGCTCCATGCCGACTGCTTTTACGGTGTCGTACAAACGAGCGTCTTCGCCAGGGTGACCGGCGGCAGACATCCAGTTGGCCGACATTTTGATGTCAGACAGCTTCTCGATACGCGAGGCAGCGATGTTGGTCAGGGTCTCGCCGATGGCCATACGCCCGGAAGCAGGAGCGTCCAGCAGTGCCAGCGGTGTGCGCTCGCCCATGGCCATGGCTTCGCCCGTTTCAACGTCGAAGCTGGTGGCAGTTACGGCAACGTCAGCCACTGGCACTTGCCAAGGGCCGACCATTTGATCGCGAGCGACCAGACCGGTAATGCTGCGGTCACCGATGGTGATCAGGAAGCTTTTGCTGGCGACCGCCGGGTGATGCAGAACGCGCTGAACGCTTTCTTCGATATCCAGCACGCTTGGATCGAAGTCATCGCCCAGTTCGTTTTCACGATCAGCGCTGCGGTGCATGCGTGGTGCCTTGCCCAGCAGCACTTCCAGTGGCATGTCCACCGGATTGTTGCCGAAGTGGCTGTCAGTTACGGTCAGTTGCGGCTCGGCAGTCGCCTCGCCCACTACCGCGAACGGGCAACGCTCGCGCTCGCAGATTTCCTTGAAACGCTCGAAATCCGCAGCGCCCACGGCCATCACGTAACGTTCCTGAGACTCGTTGCTCCAGATTTCCAGTGGGGCCATGCCCGGCTCGTCATTTGGCACGTTGCGCAGTTCGAAACGACCGCCACGGCCGCCATCGTTCACCAACTCAGGGAACGCGTTGGACAAGCCACCTGCGCCCACGTCGTGGATGAAGCTGATCGGGTTCTTGTCACCCAACTGCCAGCAACGGTCGATGACTTCCTGGCAACGACGCTCCATTTCAGGGTTTTCACGCTGAACCGAAGCGAAATCCAGATCCGCAGAGCTGGTGCCGGTCGCCATGGACGAAGCCGCACCACCACCCAGACCGATCAACATCGCCGGGCCGCCCAATACGATCAGCTTGGAGCCAACGGTGATTTCGCCTTTCTGGACGTGCTCGGCGCGAATGTTGCCCATGCCGCCTGCCAGCATGATTGGCTTGTGGTAACCACGAACCTCATCGCCGTGCGGGGTCGTGATGGACTGCTCGAACGTACGGAAATAGCCGGTGAGTGCCGGACGACCGAATTCGTTGTTGAATGCAGCGCCGCCCAGAGGGCCTTCAAGCATGATATCCAGCGCGGTGACGATGCGCTCAGGCTTGCCGTAATTCACTTCCCACGGTTGTACGAAGCCAGGAATCTGCAGGTTGGAAACGGTGAAACCGGTCAGGCCAGCCTTTGGCTTGGCGCCACGGCCGGTTGCGCCTTCGTCGCGAATCTCGCCACCGGAACCGGTCGATGCGCCAGGGAACGGCGCAATCGCAGTCGGGTGGTTATGCGTCTCGACCTTCATCAGAATATGCACCGGCTCCTGCACCGCGCCGTACTGGCGGGTTTCAGGGTCCGGGAAGAAACGACCGGCCACGCTGCCGACGATCACCGAGGCGTTGTCCTTATAAGCAGACAGGACGCCTTCGCTGTGCATCTGATAGGTGTTCTTGATCATGCCGAACAGGCTTTTTTCCTGGCTTTCGCCGTCGATATCCCAACTGGCGTTGAAAATCTTGTGACGGCAGTGCTCGGAGTTCGCCTGGGCAAACATCATCAGCTCGATGTCGTGAGGGTTGCGCCCCAGACCATTGAAGCTGGTGACCAGATAATCGATTTCATCTTCCGCCAGGGCCAGACCGAGTTCGGTGTTGGCTTTCTCCAGCGCGGCGCGACCGCCACCCAGCACATCGATTGCAGTCAGCGGCTTGGGTTCGGCGTGAGTGAACAGGCCTTCGGCCTCTTGCACGGAACCGAGCACCATTTGCGTCATGCGGTCGTGCAGCAAGCCGGCGATGATTTGCGCTTCGGCTTCGCTGAACTGGCCTTCTACATAGAAGGTAATCCCGCGTTCAATGCGCTTGACCTTGGTCAGGCCACAATTACGGGCGATATCGCTGGCCTTGCTCGACCATGGCGAAATAGTGCCAAAGCGTGGCATGACCAGGAACAACCGACCGCTTGGCTCTTGAACCGGCACGCTTGGGCCGTATTTCAGGATGCGAACGAGAACTTCCTGTTCCTCGCTGGTCAGATCGCCAGCAACTTCGGCGAAGTGGGCGAATTCAGCATACAAGCCACTGACGGCCGAAACTTTTTGTTTCAGCTGCTCAAGTAATTTGCTGTGGCGGAAGGCAGAAAGGGCAGGAGCACCGCGCAGGATCAACATCTTCGGGACAGCCTCGGGAAGGGGTGTGCTTTGAGGCCGTGCATTCTAGCCTAAACCGACTGTTTGAGCACCCAGAACGGGCAGATTGAAGGGACCCGGATGTCGGCAGACATACTTTGCCTCAACAAAGCCCCCGCTCTAGCAGACCCGAGCCTCGCTGTCGAGATATGGCGCCGCTCGTCCTTTGCGTATACTGCACCGATGTTTTCCCAATCAGATCTCCGCCCTCGTTGTGCCAGATGGCTCATCGCAACCGGACTCTTCCTGATGCTCAGCGCCTGTGTGGATAAACCCAACACACTGGAGCGAGTCAAGGAGGATGGCGTTCTGCGCGTTGTAACCCGCAACAGCCCGGCGACCTATTTTCAGGATCGCAACGGTGAAACCGGTTTCGAGTATGAATTGGTCAAGCGTTTCGCCGAAGATCTGGGCGTAGAGCTGAAAATCGAAACCGCCGACAACCTCGACGATTTGTTTGATCAGATGCAGAAACCTGGCGGCCCTGTGCTCGCAGCGGCAGGCCTGATCGAAACGGAACAACGTAAAAAGCAGGTCCGCTTCTCCCACCCTTATCTGGATGTCACGCCACAAGTCATTTACAGAAACGGACAATCGCGGCCTACCGACGCCAGCGATCTGGTGGGTAAACGCATCACTGTCCTTAAAGGCAGCAGCCATGCCGAGCAACTGGCAGCGCTGAAAGCAAAAAATCCAGCCATCGAATATGAAGAGTCTGACGCGGTTGAAGTCGTCGACCTGCTGCGCATGGTCGACGAGGGCCAGACCGACCTGACCCTGGTGGACTCCAACGAACTGGCCATGAACCAGGTCTATTTCCCCAACGTGCGGGTGGCATTCGACCTTGGCGATGGCAAGGAACAGCGTTGGGCCGTAGCGCCTGGGGAAGACAACAGTCTGCTGAATGAAATAAATGCCTACCTCGACAAAGTCAGCAAGAACGGCACCCTGCAACGCCTGAAAGACCGTTACTACGGGCATGTCGACGTTCTTGGCTATGTCGGCGCCTACACTTTTGCCCAGCATTTGCAGGAGCGGCTTCCCAAGTACGAGAAGCACTTCCAGGCATCGGCCAAGAAAGAACAGGTGGACTGGCGCCTGCTGGCCGCCATTGGTTATCAGGAATCGCTATGGCAACCAGGCGTCACGTCCAAAACCGGCGTGCGTGGCTTGATGATGCTGACCCAGAACACCGCACAAGCCATGGGCGTAGCAAACCGGCTGGATGCCAGACAGAGCATTCAAGGCGGCGCCAAGTACTTTGCCTACGTGAAGGATCAGTTGGACGACAAGATTGTAGAGCCCGATCGCACATGGTTTGCTCTCGCTTCCTACAACATTGGTAGCGGCCATCTGGAAGACGCGCGCAAATTGGCGGAAAACGAGGGCCTGAATCCCAATAAATGGCTCGACGTGAAGAAAATGCTGCCACGTCTGTCGCAGAAAAAGTGGTACAGCAAGACGCGTTACGGCTATGCCCGAGGCGGCGAGCCGGTGCATTTCGTTGCCAACATTCGCCGCTATTACGACATCCTGACCTGGGTCACACAGCCACAATTGGAAGGCAACCAGGTTGCGGAAGGTAATCTGCATGTACCGGGTGTGAACAAGACCAAGCCGCCGGACGAAAATCCGCCGCTTTGATTCGAGCCCCGGTAGGAGCTACCGCAGGCTGCGAATGACGTGCACCAGACAGACTGCTTTCGCAGCCTTCGGCAGCTCCTACAGGGATTTATCAGGCGAGCTATCTAGCCCTTAGCCCTTCTCATCCTGAAGAACTCGCTCAACATCGTTCCGCACTCCTCGCCCAGCACCCCACCTTCGAACAACACCCGATGGTTCAGAAAGCCCTGGGAGAAGAACTGACCCTGGCTCTGGACAATGCCAGCCTTGGGTTCAAGCGCGCCGAACACCACCCGTGCAATCCGGGAATGAACGATCAACCCCGCGCACATGCTGCACGGTTCCAGCGTGACATACAGAGTGCTGCCCGGCAGCCGATAATTGCTGACTGCCTGCGCTGCAGCACGGATGGCGACCATCTCGGCATGGGCACTGGGATCGCTGCCACTGATGGGGCAGTTGAAGCCCCGGCCAATGATTTCGCCGTCCTGCACCAACACCGCGCCCACCGGCACTTCGCCAAGCGCCGCGCCCTGAGCTGCGAGCGTCAGCGCTTCGCGCATGAAGTCCTGATCGCGACTGCGATCAATGATCTGTGGCTGACGCATCATGAAACCTCAATCGCGGCCATCAAGCCGGTTTCCATGTGGTCGATCACATGGCAGTGGAACATCCACACGCCGGGATTATCGGCAACCAGCGCTACCTGAGCACGCTCGTTTCTGCCCAGCAGGAATGTGTCGGTGAAGTACGGGATGATCTTTCTGCGGTTGGACGCGATTACCTTGAAGCTCATGCCATGCAGGTGAATCGGGTGCTGGTACTGGGTCATGTTCTTGAGTTCGAAGATGTAGCTCTTGCCCAGTTCCAGCTTGGCAATGGGGCGATCGGCGCAAGTCTTGTCGGTGATGTCCCAGGCCTGGCCATTGATCTGCCACAAGCTGGGCGGTTTACCGTTGTCGACATTGACCGAAACCGACCCGACCCACTCGAAGTTGAAATTAAGCTTCTCGGCTTTTTCCAGATCCGGCTCGGCGACGGGATTGGCAGGCAGCTCTGGAGGCCACTCGCCCGGTGCATCCGTGTTGGCAACAGAGCGGAAAGTCCCCAACCGCACCGGGCCGTTACGAAATGACAACTCCTCGCCCGCAGGCGGCGCCTTGATCGCCAGGCAGATGCGCATACCCGGCCCAAGCCAGTAATCCTTGCCCAGCGGCCGCGGCTTGACCGGATTGCCATCCAGCGCATAGATCTGCGCTTCGGCGTCGGGCAGGTTGAGGCGATAGGTCACCGTGTTATCCAGGTTGAGAATCCGCACCCGAGTGATTTGCCCGGCAGGTAGCTCGATAACGCCCTGAGGGATGCCATTGATCGTGGAGAGACGCCCTGCCGTACCTTCCCGAGCAGCCTCGCGAATCACACTGAACTCGGTGAACGCACCCACTTCGTCCACATGCCAGCTCTTGAGGCTGACCGTGCGCTCATGCTTGAAACCGGTCGGCTCGCGCTCCTCGATAATCAACGGCCCTACCAGCCCACGCCCCAGCTCTTCGCTGCTGCTGACGTGGGGGTGATACCAGTAGCTGCCAGCGTCCGGCACGCGAAACTTGTAATCGAAGTACTCGCCAGGCTTGACCGGCAACTGCGATACATAGGGCACGCCGTCCATCTCAAGCGGCAGTCGAATGCCATGCCAATGAATAGTGGTTTCAACCGGCAGATGGTTGATGAAGCGCAACCGCAGCCATTCGCCCTGACGCACACGCAACTCAGTGCCGGGCGCGGAACCGCCAAACGCCCAGGCCGGGGTTTGATGTCCAGCCACCAATTCGACATCCAGCGGCGCAGCGATCAACTCAAAATCATGCCCCTCCCCCGGCCCACGTCGCCCCAGCCAATACCGTGAGGCACCGCCAGCGCCCAAACCAACGGCGGCAAGACCGACAAGGCCTCCGAGTATTTGTCGACGGGTAAAGGACATAAAAGCAGGCACCTCAAAATCATCACGAGTCGCATCTGAGAGTCGATGCGAGGGGCGAATACGATACACCTGCGTTTGGTAAAAATTAAGGGCGATGGTGTCGCAGTAATGATTTGGTATGTTTGGAGCCGACTCCTGCGTTCCGGATAATTTCTTGTGGGAGCGAGGCTTGCCCGCGAATTGGGCGCTTCGGCATTTCAGGTGTACCGCGTCACCGCCGATCGCGAAGAGCTCGGCTCCTACAGGAGATACAGGAACCCGATTCTGTTGACAGGATTCGCAGTCACAAAAGTCTGTGCACCTGTTGGTGACCCTGCCCAATCAGTTAGCGGCGGTATCTTTTTTCGGAACACCAACGGCCTTGCGTTCGCCGGTTGCCGAGACTTCGTACACGCTCATGACCCACGTGTCGCCGATCACGGTTTCAACCAGGTAATTCTTCCTGGCTTGAGGCGTGAATTGCTGAGCGGCAGGCTGCTCCTTGTCGAACGGCGTAGGCATGGGAATACCGTTGAAGGTAAACGGTTTGTCCTTGACCTCTCCTTCCACGTACAGCGTTTTATCGACCTCGACCAGCTTACTGATGCTGTCCGTGCCACCAGCCATTTTCTTCAGGTAAGCCGGGACCCGCTTGAAGTAAGCAGAGTCATAAACCCGATCACCCGCTCTCTGAAATCCACCATCGACATACCAGTACGTGTAACTGACCGGGCGATCACCCTCGCCGCCGATGGTACGGAAAGTCACGCTGGCTTGATGGTCACTCATGGCCAGTGGAACCACCGGCTCAGAACTGAGATCACCCGCCTGACGACTACTGCAGCCGGTCATGACAAGCGCGAAAGTGAGTGCTAACGGAAACGCTAAAGAAGTTTTCATTCGGTCCCTGAACAGGCTTGAAGAAGGCCTGTGTAGAGCGGTTTATAAAGCGAAAGTTCCCTGTGCAAGGCCAGCCAACAGCAATGTCTCGGGGGGCGTCTGGATTCTGATAAAGGAATGTTCTAATCCTGGGATTTAACCTCCAGGGCCCTGAAAGCCTTGAACACCGCCCCAAAAAAAGCCCGCGAATACGCGGGCTTTTCAGGTTCAGCTGGGCGGGATCACTCCCACTCAATCGTCGCCGGTGGCTTGCTCGACACGTCATACGTCACGCGGGAGATGCCTTCGATTTCGTTGATGATCCGGCCGCTGACGGTTTCCAGCAGTTCGTAAGGCAGGTGTGCCCAACGGGCGGTCATGAAGTCGATGGTTTCTACGGCACGCAGGGCGACAACCCATGCGTAACGACGGCCATCGCCAACCACGCCAACGGATTTTACCGGTTGGAACACCACGAAAGCCTGGCTGACTTTGTGGTACCAGTCGGCTTTGCGCAGTTCTTCGATGAAGATGTGGTCGGCGCGACGCAGCAGGTCGGCGTATTCCTTCTTCACTTCACCGAGGATCCGCACGCCCAGACCCGGACCTGGGAATGGGTGGCGGTAGACCATGTCGTACGGCAGGCCGAGTTCCAGACCCAGGCGACGGACTTCGTCCTTGAACAGTTCGCGCAGTGGCTCGACCAGTTTGAGGTTCATTTCTTCCGGCAGGCCGCCCACGTTGTGGTGCGACTTGATTACATGGGCCTTGCCGCTTTTCGCGCCAGCCGACTCGATGACGTCCGGATAGATTGTGCCCTGAGCCAGGAACTTGATGTTGTCCAGCTTGCAGGATTCGGCATCGAACACGTCGATGAAGGTACGGCCGATGATCTTTCGCTTTTTCTCTGGGTCGGCTTCGCCTGCCAGATTGTCGAGGAACTGATCCTGAGCGTTGGCGCGGATCACTTTGACGCCCATGTTCTCGGCGAACATGGCCATCACTTGCTCGCCTTCATGCAGACGCAACAAGCCGTTATCAACGAATACGCAGGTCAGCTGATCACCAATGGCCTTGTGCAGCAGCGCGGCAACCACGGATGAGTCAACGCCGCCGGACAGGCCTAGCAATACGTTGTCGGTACCCACCTGAGCGCGAACCTGAGCGATGGCGTCTTCAGCAATCTTCGAGGGAGTCCACAGTGCTTCACAACCGCAGATATCGAGGACGAAGCGCGACAGGATACGGCCACCCTGCTTGGTGTGAGTCACTTCCGGGTGGAACTGCACGCCGTAGTAACCGCGAGCGTCGTCTGCCATACCGGCAATCGGGCAGCTCGGGGTGCTGGCGAGAATGTGGAAATCTTCCGGCAGCTTGGTGACCTTGTCACCGTGGCTCATCCAGACGTCGAGGCCGAACAGGCCATCGGCGTCGATGTGGTCTTCGATGCCATCAAGCAGGCGGCTTTTACCGACTACGTCAACGCGGGCGTAGCCGAATTCACGCAGTTCAGAACCGGCTACCTTGCCGCCCAACTGCTCGGCCATGGTCTGCATGCCGTAGCAGATACCGAAAACCGGCACGCCGAGGTCAAATACCGCTTGCGGGCAGCGCGGGCTGTTGGCTTCGTGTACAGACTCGGGACCGCCGGCGAGGATCACGCCTTTTGGAGCGAACTCACGAATGGCTTCGTCGTCCATGTCGAACGGGTGCAGTTCGCAGTAAACGCCGATTTCACGCACACGACGTGCGATCAACTGGGTGTACTGGGAACCGAAGTCGAGGATCAGGATACGGTGGGCGTGAATGTCGAGGGACATGGGAAAGGCTCTGAAGAGCAGCTGCGAGCTTCAAGCCGCAAGCTGTAAGCTAATCGGGATGTACGCGATGGCTGCGTCACCGCAGCCATCGCTTGCAGCTAGAAGCTTGGAGCTTCTAGCTGGTCGACCTTAGCCGACCCTGTAATTAGGCGCTTCCTTGGTGATCTGCACGTCATGGACGTGGGATTCAGCCATACCGGCACCGGTGATACGCACGAACTCAGGCTTGGTGCGCATCTCTTCGATGTCGGCGCTGCCGGTGTAACCCATGGAGGAGCGCAGGCCGCCCATCAATTGATGGATGATCGCTGCCAGCGAACCTTTATAGGCAACGCGGCCTTCGATACCTTCCGGTACCAGCTTCTCGGCGCCTTCGGACGAATCCTGGAAGTAGCGGTCCGAAGAACCCTGAGCCTGAGACATGGCGCCCAGCGAGCCCATGCCACGGTAAGCCTTGTACGAACGACCCTGGAACAGCTCGATTTCGCCTGGTGCTTCTTCAGTACCGGCAAACATCGAACCCATCATCACGCAGCTTGCGCCGGCAACGATGGCCTTGGACAGGTCGCCCGAGAAGCGGATGCCGCCGTCAGCGATCAACGGAACGCCTGTGCCTTCAAGGGCAGCGGCAACGTTGGCGATGGCGCTGATTTGCGGAACGCCAACTCCGGCGACGATGCGCGTGGTGCAGATCGAACCGGGACCGATACCGACCTTCACCGCGTCAGCACCAGCAGCAACCAGTGCCTTGGCAGCAGCGCCAGTGGCGATGTTGCCGCCAATGACCTGAACTTCAGGGAAGTTTTCTTTAACCCAGCGAACGCGATCGATCACGCCTTTGGAGTGACCGTGAGCGGTATCGACTACCACCACGTCAACGCCAGCAGCAACCAGCGCGGTAACGCGCTCGCCAGTGTCCTTGCCGGTACCGACCGCAGCGCCGACACGCAGACGACCCTGGTCGTCCTTGCTTGCCAGCGGATAGGCCTTGGCTTTTTCGATGTCCTTGACGGTCATCATGCCCTTGAGCGCGAACTGAGCGTCGACGATCAGGACTTTTTCCAGGCGGTGTTTGTGCAGCAGCTCACGCACTTCGTTCTTGTCGGCGCCTTCACGCACAGTGACCAGACGCTCTTTCGGGGTCATCACTTCACGGACAGGGACATCCAGACGGTTTTCGAAGCGTACGTCGCGAGAAGTCACGATGCCGACCAGGTCGCCATTGTGCAGGACAGGTACACCAGAGATGTTGTGCAGACGGGTCAATTCGAACAGGTCACGTACCGTGGCGTCAGCCTCGATAGTGATCGGGTCTTTTACGACACCGGCTTCGAACTTTTTGACCTTGCGAACTTCGGCAGCTTGCTGCTCGATGGTCATGTTCTTGTGGATCACACCGATACCGCCTTCCTGAGCCATGGCAATTGCCAGACGGGCTTCAGTCACGGTGTCCATGGCAGCGGAGACCAGAGGGATATTCAGTTCGATGCCACGGGTCAAACGGGTTTTCAGACTGACTTCGTTGGGAAGTACCTCGGAATAACCGGGCACAAGGAGAATGTCGTCGAAAGTAAGTGCTTCTTGGCTGATACGCAGCATCGCGGGGGCTCCCGAGCGGGAAATTGGAAGCGCGCCATTATACCCAGACACCCCCGCCGGCTCAACGTAAACATCAGCCTATTATCAAAGGCTTTTATAGGCGTACTTTGACGAAGGAAACCGGACGATCCAGACGTTCGGCGAAGTCATCGAGAAAGCCCTGTTTGAAGGAGGCATCGAGCCAGTCGTTGAAGATGAATCCCAGGTTGGAAAACCCGCAGGGTTCGAGGAACAGAAAGCCATTGATGTCGTCTTCATGACCGCATTCAGGGCAGATGAAATTATCGGTATGAGCAGGCATCCACTCTTCGAGGCTGTCGAACAGCGCCTCACCGATTTCCTTGCGGCATTCGGGGCAGCCCGCTTCTTCGGCGAAGTCTTTGAGAGGCGTAAAGATGCAGCGCTTGGTGACAATCTCCAGACCATTGACCGGCTTGCCGAACGGCAATGCATCAGGATCCTCGACCACTTTTCGCGCACCGGGGGCGATGGCGTAGGCCATTTTGTTGTAGGTGCGGCCACAGGTGGTCAGCTCGGGTTCGACCACGTTGAGCTTGACCAGCCAGCGCAGGATCAGGCGTGCCCGCGCTTCACGGCCGGGGTAACCGGAAATTTGCGGGACGATAATGCTTTGGCTGTTCATGAAGGACATTCGCTGATGTGTGCTCAAAGGCGGCAGCTTAATCTCCCCGTCGCTCAGGTCAAGCCTGGGATCAGCCTGCGATGTAACGACCGATCAACGCAATGCCGCTGACAAGCACCAGCCAGGTGACCGAGCGCACGAAGGTTTCCCGAGACATCTTGAAGGTCAGGCCACGACCTATCCACGAGCCTAGCAACATGGCGGGCAGCAGACACAACGCCAGCATCAGCACCGACAGTTGTGCATACACTCCGGCAATCAGGAACAGGCTCAGGCGAACGACGGTGCTGCAACTGATCAGCGCGCTTTGGGTGGCGCGCGCCTGCTCTTTGGACTCAAGCCGACCATTGAGATAGATCGCATAGAGAAAGCCGCCGCTGCCGAACAGTGCGCCGAACAGCCCGCCAATCGTGCCCATTGGAATCGCCCAACCGGCAGCCAGCTGCGTAGGGCGCAGCTTCACCGCCAGGCTGTAAAGCGCATAAGCGGTGATGAAGATGCCCATTAATAAAAGAAGAATGTCGGACTTGAGATTGAGCAGGAACACCACACCCAAGGTGCAGCCCACTGCCATGCACGGCAACAGGCGCAGCAATTCGGACTTGACCACCGACTGGCGCGACGGCAGCAGATTGCCCAGGGCCGCGAGGAAATCCAGCAGCACCAATAAAGGAATGATCCGCGACAGCGGCATGAAATGGATCAGCACCGGGGCGGCCACCAGCGCCGTGCCGAAACCGGCGATGCCGAACACTATATAAGCAGCGACTACGGCGAGCTCGATCAGTAGCCAGTCGAGGGGGGTAAAGCCGAGATCTGTGAACAGTGCGATGACGTCGAGGGTGCCCACTATTATTGTTCTTCCTTGAATAGGTGATGTGCGGACTGTAGCAAAACCCATTTGTTGTGCCCACGATGCTGCCCTGCGGCATCGCACTCCCTTGTGGGACCGGCTTTAGCCGGGAAGACTGCATTCCTGGCGACGCATATACAGAGGATGTTTTGGCCTCTTCCCGGCTAAAGCCGGTCCCACATGGGAACGTGCTCCCACAGAATGCGATTGGCGTCACCCTTGCACCGTGCGCTCAATGCGCATTGCCTTTATCATGCCCACCATGATCAAAGACCCCTTCGCAAGACTCGGCCTCGACCGGGAAGTCCTTACTGTCAGCCAGCTCAACGGCCGTGCGCGGGTGTTGCTGGAGGATGTGTTCAGCAACATCTGGGTGGAGGGCGAAATCTCCAACCTGTCGCGACCGGCTTCCGGTCACGTTTACTTCACCCTGAAGGATTCCGGCGCCCAGGTGCGCTGCGCATTATTCCGGCAGAGTGCGGCACGGGTTCGGCAAGCGCTCAGGGATGGCTTGCAGGTCAAGGTACGCGGCAAGGTCTCGCTTTTCGAAGGCCGTGGCGATTATCAACTGATCCTCGACACCGTGGAGCCCGCAGGCGATGGTGCGTTGCGTCTGGCCTTTGATGCGCTGAAGGAAAAGCTCAGCAGCGAAGGCCTGTTCAGCGCTGAGCGCAAGGTCGCCCTGCCTCTGCATCCGCAACGCATCGGCATTATCAGTTCGCCGACCGGGGCGGTGATCCGCGACATCATCAGCGTGTTCCGCCGTCGCGCCCCGCAAGTGGAGCTGACGCTGATTCCAACCGCCGTACAGGGCCGTGAAGCCATTGCCCAGATTGTCCGAGCCCTCAAGCTCGCAGACTCGCGAGGTTTCGACGCACTTATCCTGGCCCGTGGCGGCGGTTCGCTGGAAGACCTCTGGTGCTTCAACGAAGAGGCCGTAGCTCGCGCCATCGACGCCTGCGTGACGCCCATCGTCAGTGCTGTGGGTCATGAAACCGACGTTTCCATCAGTGACTTCGTGGCCGATGTCCGAGCGCCAACGCCATCGGCCGCTGCCGAATTACTCGCTCCAGACTCCAGCGATCTGCATCGCCGCGTGGACAACTTGCATCGGCGATTAGTAAGCCGCATGCAGGACAAACTGATGCGCGAGAGGCTGCGTCTGGAAGGTGTTTCCCGTCGCTTGCGCCACCCTGGCGAGCGGCTGCGTCAACAAGCTCAGCGTCTGGATGATCTGGACATGCGCATGCGTCGCGCCTTCGAGCAGCATATGCACAAGCGTCAGGTGCGGCTGGCACATCTTGAAAGCCGACTGGCCGCGCAGCACCCTGGCCGGACTCTGGCCTTTTTGCGCCAAAGGCTCGACGTTCTGGCAGCACGCTTGCCCAAGGCCATGCGCGACACACTCAAGACCCGCCGCTTGCAGCTACAAACTCAAGTGCAAACCCTGCAAGTGGTCAGCCCATTGGCGACGCTGGGTCGTGGCTACAGCATCCTGCTCGACGAGCGCGGTCACGCGATTCGCAACGCCGCACAAACCCGCACCGGCCAGCGTCTGACCGCCCGCCTGGACGAAGGCGAATTGCAAGTGCGGGTTGAAGACAATCACCTGACGCCTGTCACCCTTTCTCTTCTGGATTGATTATCGATGCTGCGCTTTCTTGCTCCCGTATTTGCACTCTGTCTGTGCCTGCCCGCTCATGCTGATAGCTACATCACTCGCCTGTTGAACAAACCGGTTCCGGGTGGCGTGGCGGTAGTGGATCTGGGCAACAGTACTCAGGCACCGAAGGCCACTTATCAAGGCAAGCCGGTGCTGGTGGTCAAAGAGCAGGATGCCCGCTGGCTGGCCATCGTTGGCGTGCCATTGACCGTAAAGCCCGGCAGCCAACAGATCGTGGCCAAGGACGCCAAGGGCAGCCGCAATCTGGACTTCGTGGTGGGCAGCAAGAAATACCCTGAGCAACGGATCACCTTGAAGAATCAGCGCCAGGTAAATCCAGAGCCGGATGACCTCAAACGCATCGAAGGTGAACTGGCCGTGCAACTCCAGGCCTACCGCAGCTTCAGTCCCGGCACGCCAAGCAATCTGCTGCTGGACAAGCCAGTGGCCGGTCCGCTCTCCAGCAAATTCGGCGTGCGCCGCTTCTTCAATGGCGAAGAACGCAACCCGCATTCCGGCCTGGATTTCGCCGTACCTGCAGGCACGCCGATCAAGGCTCCGGCTGCCGGTAAAGTCATCCTGACCGGTAACTACTTCTTCAACGGCAATACGGTGTTTGTCGATCACGGCCAGGGCTTTATCAGCATGTTCTGCCACATGTCGAAGATTGACGTGAAAGTCGGCGACGTTGTGCCGCGTGGTGGTGTTGTTGGCAAGGTTGGCTCCACCGGCCGCGCCACCGGACCGCATATGCACTGGAACGTCAGCCTGAATGATGCGCGGGTCGACCCGGCGATCTTCATTGGCGCGTTTCAGCCGTAACCGATCCCCTGTAGAAGCTGCCGAAGGCTGCGAAGACGGTCTGTCTGACAAACACGATTCGCCGCCTGCGGCAGCTCCTACAGGAAATACCCCAGCAATAAAATCTCAAATAAATCAGATAAGACGCGATTAAAAACCAACAATTGCGCGCGACAAAGAACTTATCTCAATTTTTTCCAACTGCTTGCCAACATTCCCCTCAATGGTTACGGTTGGCCTTATGAAAACCTCTCAAACCCTCATTCTGTTGCGGCAACATCGCTGTCTCAGCCTGGTCAGTGCACGACTGCCAAGCTAGATCGATGTGCCTCACCCCGCCTTTCGCTACATCGGCTGGCCGCCTTTCTCCGGCCCACGAATATAAAAGTACCTACAGGATTTGCTCCGATGACAATGCTCAAAGATCCATCGACCAAGTACCGCGCGTTTCCGACCATTGATCTGCCTGACCGCACCTGGCCTTCCAAGACCATCACTGCGGCGCCGATCTGGTGCAGCTCGGACCTTCGCGACGGCAACCAATCCCTGATCGAGCCTATGGATGCGGTCAAAAAGCTGCGTTTCTGGAAGACTCTTGTCAGCGTTGGCGTCAAGGAAATCGAAGCCTCCTTCCCTGCGGCTTCGCAAACCGACTTCGACTTCGTTCGCACCCTGATTGAAGATGGCCATATCCCGGACGACACCACCATTCAGGTGCTGACCCAGGGCCGTGAAGATCTGATCGCCCGCACATTCGAATCCCTGCGCGGCGCCAAGAAAGCCATCGTCCACCTGTATAACGCCACGAGCCCGTCGTTCCGTCGCATCGTGTTCAATCAGGACAAGGCTGGCGTGAAAGAAATCGCTGTCAGCGCCGCCAAGCTGTTCGTGAAATACGCTGCCGAACAACCAGAAACCCAGTGGACGTTCGAGTACTCGCCGGAAACCTTCAGCGCCACCGAACTGGAGTTCTCCAAGGAAGTCTGCGACGCGGTCATCGAAGTCTGGAACGCGACGCCGCAAAACAAGGTCATCCTCAACCTGCCCGCCACGGTTGAAGTTGCCACGCCGAATATCTACGCCGACCAGATCGAATGGTTCTGCCGCAACATCAACCGTCGCGACAGCGTGATCATCAGCCTGCACACCCACAATGACCGCGGTACCGGCGTCGCTGCCACCGAGCTGGGCCTGATGGCTGGCGCGGATCGCGTTGAAGGCTGCCTGTTCGGTAACGGCGAGCGCACCGGTAACGTTGACCTGGTCACCGTGGCCCTGAACCTCTACACACAGGGCATCAACCCGGGTCTGGATTTCTCGGACATCGACGGCGTGCGCAAGGTCGTTGAAGAGTGCAATCAGATACCGGTCCACCCGCGTGCTCCTTATGTCGGCGACCTGGTCCACACCGCGTTCTCCGGCTCCCACCAGGATGCCATTCGCAAGGGCTTCGCCCAGCAGAAAGAAGGCACCCTGTGGGAAGTCCCTTACCTGCCAATCGACCCGGCTGATATCGGTCGCAGCTACGAGGCAGTGATTCGCGTCAACAGCCAGTCCGGCAAAGGCGGCATCGCCTATCTGCTGGAGCAGGAATACGGCATATCCCTGCCGCGTCGCATGCAGATCGAGTTCAGCCAGGTGGTTCAGGGCGAGACTGATCGTCTGGGCCTGGAGATGTCCGCTCAGCAGATCTACTCGCTGTTCAAAGCCGAGTATCTGCAGGCCAACAAGCCTTATGCGCTGATCAGCCATCGCTTGCAGGAAGAGAACAACACCAGCGCCGTTGACGCCGAAGTCAGCGTCAACGACGAAACCCAGCGCTGGAAAGGCAAAGGCAATGGCGCGCTGGAAGCACTGGTGTCGAGCTTGCCGGTCGGCGTGGAAATCATGGATTACAACGAACACGCCATCGGCGCAGGCACCACGGCCAAAGCCGCTGCCTACATCGAACTGCGTGTGAACGGTGACCGTGCGGTGCATGGCGTGGGCGTCGATGAGAACATCACCACTGCCAGCTTCAAGGCCCTGTTCAGCGCACTGAACCGCTCGCTGAGCCAGGCTGAAGCCAAAGCCGCCTAATGGAGCCCCTGTAGGAGCTGCCGAAGGCTGTGAATGGCGGAGCGTCAAACTCAACGCTTTCGCAGCCTCCGGCAGTGCTTACAGATACCCACAAAAAAGGCCCTGAAGTGATAGCTTCAGGGCCTTTTTTGTTGCGTGATGATCAGGCGGTAGTGTCAACCGACCCGCTCATGGCTTGCATCAGTGCGCCTTGCAGCGCGGTCAGCTTTGCCATGGTGCCGGAAATCTGCTGCTGAATGGCCATGACCCTCTGCGCTTTTTCCTGCTCTGAGCCTTTGCTGTTCTGAGCGGCTGCCAGTTGCTGTTGCTGCTGTTGCAACTGCTGTTGAACGCGCTCGATCTGCTCCTGCAACTGCTTGACGATCTGCTCTTTGACACTCGTCGGCGCGGAAGACTCGGAAGCCCCGGCTTCAGCGGTAGCACCGGACAAATCCACAGTGAGCTTGGTGGAGTCCCCGCCCTTGGCATCGGCCGTAACGGTCTCTTCCTTCGACTTGGATGACGCAGTGAGTATCGGAGCGTACGTGCTCACGGAACTGATGTTGATATTCATGGTTAGACTCCTGGTCGGTACAGGCGCTATCGGCCGCATCGAACAGAACTTAAGCCAACTATCGTCCCTATGTGACGCGCACGACAAAACACCGCAATTGCGGCGCTTGCCTGTTCCGAGGGCATCAAGCCGTGGTGTCGATTCCGCCGCTGGTGGTCAGCTGGAGCAACGCAGCTTGCTCGGCAGACAACGTGGCGTTGGTGCTGGAGATCTGTGACTGGATAGCCATGGCCTGCTGGGCCTTTTCCTCTGCAGTGCCGCTGCTTTTTTGGGCGGCAGCCAGCTTCTGCTCTTGCTGCTCCAGCAGTTTCTGGGTCTGCTCGATCTGCGCTTTGATCTTGTCGATGCTTGCCTGGGTCGCCTCGGAGGAAGAGCTACCCGAAGAGCCACCACCGCCAGCAGGTGCGCCGCCACCGGACTTGCTGCTTTCACCGCTCGCTTGCGTTGCCGTCGTGCTGGTCGCGTCGGTATCGGTTGCGGTCGTCGCGGCGTCATCGGTCTTGATGGCAACGCTGAAAGAGCTGGTGTGGACACTGAGGGACGATACGTTAATGGTGGTCATGCCGATCTCCAGGAAAGGAATACTTAGTAATAGCTATCCCTGATATCGGCATGACGCCCCAGCGCTGAACGACTTTAGTGTATCTCGAATGTATCGGCGTCGAGGTTTGCCGGAAACTTTGTACGGTAAGCGGCCAGCTCTGCGGCGCTCAACGACACTTCGAAAACCCCGTCCGCCTCACCGGCACTGAACAGGCTTTCACCCTGGAAATCCAAGGCCTGGCTGTCACCGGTGTAGGCAAAGCCTTTGCCGTCGGTGCCGATCCGGTTGACTGCGGCGACATAGCACAGGTTTTCGATAGCCCGTGCAGGCAGCAGGCGGTTCCAGTGCTGGCGTCGAGCACCTGGCCAGTTGGCGGTATAGAGCAGCAGATCGGTGTGTTGCGCGTCGCGACTCCAGACCGGGAATCTGAGGTCGTAGCAGATCAGCGGGCGAATCCGCCAGCCCTTGAGTTCGAACTGCACCTGACGGTCACCCGGACTGTAATGCTCGTGCTCCCCCGCCATGCGAAACAAATGGCGCTTGTCGTAATGCAGCAACTCGCCATCCGGCCGCGCCCACAGCAACCGGTTGCGATGAGAGCCGTCTGCGGCTTTGACGATGATGCTGCCAGTCACCACGGCTTGCAGCCTTTTGGCCTGAGCGAGCATCCACTTGGCTGTCGGGCCATTCTCCGGCTCGGCGAGGGTTTCTGAGGCCATGGAGAAGCCCGTGGTGAACATTTCAGGCAGAACCACCAGATCGACACCGGTGACCGGCTCAAGCAAAAGGGCGAAATGCTCAAGGTTGGCCTGACGGTCATGCCAGACCAGAGAGGTCTGCACCAGCGCTACATTCAGATCGGGTAATTGGGTCAGATCGCGCATAGTTTTTCCGCCGCTTGACGCAACGTCTCCTCACGCTTGGCGAAACACAGCCTGATAATGCGCTGCCCTTCGGGTGGATTCTGGTAGAACACCGAAACCGGAATGCTTGCTACCCCATGCTCACGGGTCATCCACAACGACATCTCAACGTCGTTAAGGTCCGGGCGGATCTGTGAATAGTCCACCAACTGGAAGTAGGTGCCGCCCACCGGAGTGAACTTGAACCGGGAATTGCGCAGCTGATCGCAGAAGAAATCGCGCTTGGCCTGGTAGAACGCAGGCAATTCTGCAACGTGCTCGGGATGTTCTGCCATGAAATCCGCCAACGCCCACTGCAAAGGCGTAACGCCACAGAAACTGACGAACTGATGCACCTTGCGCATCTCGGCGGTCAATGCCGGAGGCGCAACGATATAGCCGGTTTTCCACCCGGTGACGTGATAGGTCTTGCCGAAGGAGCTGACCACAAACGCGCGCTGATACAGCTCCTCATGAGCCAGTACGCTGGCATGCTCGACGCCGTCGAACACCAGATGCTCGTAGACCTCGTCACTGACCAGATAGATGTCGCGATTGGCAATCAGTGCCGCCAGTTGATCCAGTTCGGCACGGCTGATCAAGGCGCCGCTAGGGTTATGCGGGCTGTTGATGATGATCATGCGAGTACGCGGACTCAGGGCGTCGCGCAGCTTTTGCCAGTCAATGGAGAAGTCATCCAGGCCCAGCTGGACATGCACACAACGCCCACCGGCCAACTCCACCGAAGGCTCGTAGCTGTCGTAGCAAGGATCGAAGACGATCACTTCATCGCCGGGACGAATCACGGTTTGAATCGCACAGAAGATGGCTTGGGTCGCGCCCGGAGTAATCGTCACTTCAGTGTCTGGATTGACCTGACGCCCATAGCTGCGGGCAATCTTGGCCGCGACCTGCTGGCGCAGCGCAGGCAAACCGGTCATTGGCGCGTATTGGTTGTGGCCTTCGGTTACGTGGCGGCATAGCGCATCGCGTAAAGCTTGCGGACCATCGAAATCAGGAAAGCCCTGAGACAGGTTGATAGCGCCCGTTTCAGCGGCTAGCTGAGACATGACGGTGAAAATAGTGGTGCCAACATTGGGCAACTTGCTCTCGATCATGGCGCCTTTTTCCTGCTCAACACCCGGCTCCACGGCGGCACGGGGTCTCGCAGAATAGCCCATCGAGCGCGCATAAAAAAAGGCGCTATTAGCGCCTTTTTTGGAGAAAGCTTTTTACTGGATGACGAATAACACTGTGCCTAGAATCCCTGTGGGACCGGCTTTAGCCGGGAAGGCGGCATTTCGGACGACTCATTAAAGCGCCTATACGAACCGCTTTCCGGCTAAAGCCGGTCCCACAAGGGCAATGGGGTCCCAGACTCTGCAACCGAACCTGGCATGCCCCATTTCCTCCTATCAGCGCTTGTCTCTACGCTTCTTGTCGGCTTTCTTGTGGTGCGACATCATCCGGCGCTTCTTGTTGACCTGACGGTCTGTCAGCGTGTTCTTGTTACCCTCGTAAGGGTTCTCGCCGCCTTTGAACTCGATACGGATCGGCGTACCGACCAGTTTCAGCACTCGGCGGTAGGTGTTTTCCAGATAGCGAACGTAAGACTTCGGTACTTTCTCGACCTGGTTACCGTGGATCACGATCAACGGCGGGTTGGCACCACCCAAGTGAGCGTAACGCAGCTTGATACGGCGGCTGCCCACCATCGGTGGTGCGTGCTCGCTGACCGCATCTTCAAGAATCTGCGTCAGGCGGCTGGTTGGCCAACGGGTAACAGCAGACTTGAACGAGTTCTGCACCGACTGGTACAGGTTGCCCACGCCAGTGCCGTGCAGTGCCGAGATGAAGTGGATGTCCGCGAAGTCGACGAAGAACAACCGGCGTTCCAGTTCGGTCTTCACGTAATCGCGCTCGCTCGGAACCATGCCGTCCCATTTGTTCAGGGCGATAACCAGAGCACGACCCGCTTCCAGGGCGAAGCCCAGCAGGTTCAAGTCGTGATCGACGACGCCTTCGCGGGCGTCCATCACGAAGATCACCACGTTGGCGTCCTTGATGGCCTGCAGGGTTTTCACCACGGAGAACTTTTCAACTTCCTCGTGGATCTTGCCGCGCTTACGCACACCGGCGGTGTCGATCAGCGTGTACTTTTCGTCGTTGCGGGTGAACGGGATGTAGATACTGTCACGGGTGGTGCCTGGCTCGTCATAAACGATAACCCGGTCTTCACCGAGCATGCGGTTGACCAGCGTCGACTTGCCGACGTTAGGACGACCGATGATGGCAATCTTGATGCCGTCTTTTTCGCTCGGGCCCGGGATGCGCTTGGCTTCCTGACCTTCGGCTACGACTTCCGGCTCGCCTTCTTCATCGTCTTCGCCTTCATCCTTGGGGAATTGGCTAAGAGCGATTTCCAGCATCTGGCTGATACCACGGCCATGAGCACCAGCGACCGGAATGGCATCGCCCATACCCAGCGGCGAGAACTCGGCGCGGGCCATTTCAGGGTCGATGTTGTCGACCTTGTTGGCGACCACATAGGAGCGCTTGCCACGTTTGCGAAGGTGCTCGCCGATCATCTGATCCGCAGCAGTGAAGCCGGCACGGGCATCACACAGGAACAGAACGACGTCTGCCTCTTCGATAGCGAGCAGCGACTGCTCGGCCATCTTTTCGTCCATGCCGTGTTCATCACCGGAGATACCACCGGTGTCGATCAGAATATAGGAGCGCCCTTGCCACTTGGCCTCACCGTATTGGCGATCACGGGTCAGACCGGACAGATCGCCGACGATAGCGTCGCGAGTCCTGGTCAGGCGGTTGAACAAGGTGGACTTGCCGACGTTCGGTCGACCCACCAGGGCGATTACGGGAACCATGCGGCTCTCCACTTCGTTATTTCAGAAAATACAAAAGCCGCTGCAAGGCAGCGGCCGGAGTTCGGAGCAGCACCTTTCAGTGCTGCAGACCCTGCCAGAGCAGGGCTGCGAGAGGTCCAGGACCTCAAGCATAGACAGTCATTACTTGATCGTCAGGGCTTCCAGCTTGCCGCTGTTGCCATAGACATAAATCATGTCACCAACTACCAGCGGACGTGCGCGCAGGCCGTCGCTGTCAATGCGCTCGCGGCCCACGAAGCGACCATCAACCTGGCTCAACAGGTGCAGATAGCCTTCCATGTCACCGACTGCTACATAGCTCGAGTAGACTTCTGGCGCGCTAAGTTGACGGCGAGCCAGAGCGTCATTGCTCCACAATGCAGTGGACGAACGCTCGTCGATACCTTCGACGGTGCCGGACGCCAGGCTCGCGTAAACGCTGCCAAAGCCCTGGGCTACGCCCGAATAGCTTGACGCATCACGCTGCCAGAGTACCCGACCGCTTTCCAGATCCAGACCGGCAACCCGGCCCTGATAACTGGCAACGTACAAAGTCCCGCCGGAGAGCAACAGACCGCCGTCGATATCGACGACCCGATCCAGCTCCGAGCGGCCTTGCGGTACAGCAACACGCTGCTCCCAGATCGGCACGCCGTTGGAAGTATCCAGAGCGACGACTTTACCGGTCGACAGACCAGCCACTGCAAGGCGGTTGGTCACGATCGGTGCGCCAGTGCCACGCAAGGTCAGCACGGCCGGAGTACTTTCGTAGATCCAGCGCTGATTGCCGGTAGCGGCATCAAAACCGATCACGCGGTCGTCCTGGGTCTGAACGACAACAACGTCACCGTTGGTGGCAGGAGGAGCCAGTACTTCACTGGTAACCCGTGCGCGCCATTTTTCTTCGCCGGTGGCGGAGTCAAGAACGACCACTTCACCTTTGAGAGTGCCGACCATCAGCATGCCGTAACCTACGCCGACGGCGCCGGAAACAGGCAGCTCCAGGTCTTTTTCCCAGGCTACGTTGCCGGTCATGCGATCCATGGACACGATGTAGCCTGCTACGTCGCTGGCGAAGATATGATCGCCGTCGATAGCTGGAACCAGCATGTTGTAGGTTTCGCCCTGACCATCACCGATGGAACGGCTCCATTGCTTGTGCAGCACGACTTCTTCTTTGAAGTCGGTCAGCTCCGCTGGTGGCAATTCCTTCTTGCTGTTGCTGCTGCAACCCGCGGCCAAAATGGCCAGAGCCAGCAATGCTGCATGTTTCCAACGGATCACGTCACGCATCCCCTTTGGCCAAGTCGTCGAGCTTCATTTGTAAGCCACCAACGGCCGCTTCTTCAGACAGCGCGGTTTTGGCTTTTTGGTATGCGGCATGAGCCTCATCGGTACGACCCAGCTGCACCAGCAGGTCACCCTTGAGTTCTTCACGGCTGGCCAGGAACGACTTGTCGGCATCGCCAGCAAGCAGCTTCAGAGCTTCATCAGCCTTGTTCTGGGCAGCCAGAACACGAGCCAGACGCTGACGGGCGATTTCCCCCAGCGCAGGGCTGGCAGGCTTGTCGTTGACCAGCTTGAGTTCAGCGACTGCGTCATCAAGCTTGCCATTGTCTACCGCGACCTTGGCCACGAACAGGCTGCCGTACTGAGCGTAAGCAGTACCGCCGAACTCATTCTTGAGTTTGCTGGCGATATCGGCCACACGCGCTGTATCAGCCTGGCCGCTTGGGGTGAGCGCAGTTTCCAGCAATTGCTGGTACAGCGCCGACGCACCCTGGGATTGGTTGCTTTCGTATCTGGTCCAGGCCTGCCAGCCAAGAACCACTACCAACGCCAGCAAACCACCAGTCAACAGGGGTTTGCCATTGCGCTGCCACCAGTCCTTCATTGCCGCCAGTTCATCATCTTCAGTACCTGACACCCCAATACTCCTATTTGCTAAATCGGCTGTTAATCAGCTTCAACCCTGCACGACGCAGGAGGCCAGGTGCTCGGACAGAGCATCCCAGGCAATATTTTGTTGTTCACCCTGACCGCGCAGGGGTTTGACGCCTATTACCTGCTGCGCCAGCTCTTCTTCCCCAAGAATCAGCGCGAACAGTGCGCCACTCTTGTCGGCTTTCTTGAACTGGCTTTTGAAACTCCCGGCACCTGCGTTGACCTGCAAGCGCAGGTTGGGCAACTGGTCACGAACGCGCTCGGTCAGGGCCAGAGCTGCCAGTTCGGCGGCCTCGCCGAAAGCACAGAGGTAAACGTCGACCTGACGGGAAATTTCTTCCGGCACCTGCTCCAGGGTTTCCAGCAGCAGCACCAGACGCTCGATGCCCATGGCGAAACCGACGCCACTGGTGGGCTTGCCGCCCATCTGCTCAACCAGCCCGTCATAACGACCACCTGCGCAGACCGTACCCTGGGAACCCAACTGATCGGTCACCCATTCGAAAACGGTCTTGCTGTAGTAATCCAGACCACGCACCAGCTTTGGATTAATGACGTAAGGAATACCGGCAGCATCCAGACGCGCCTTGAGGCCGTCGAAGTGGATGCGCGACTCGTCGTCCAGATAATCCGCCAACTTCGGTGCGTCCACCAGCAACGCCTGGGTTTCAGGGTTCTTGGTATCGAGCACGCGCAAAGGATTGGTTTTCAGGCGACGCTGGCTGTCTTCGTCCAGTTCGCTCAGGCGCGCAGACAAAAACTCAACCAACGCATCACGATAACGCGCACGGGCTTCGCTGGTGCCCAGGCTGTTGAGTTCGAGCTTCACTGCATTGCGAATACCCAGCAAGCCCCACAGGCGCCAGGTCAGCACGATCAGCTCTGCATCAATGTCCGGACCATCCAGATTGAAGACTTCGACGCCAATCTGGTGAAACTGACGATAACGGCCTTTCTGCGGACGCTCGTGGCGGAACATCGGGCCGACGTACCACAATTTCTGAACCTGACCACCACCGGTGATGCCGTGCTCAAGGACCGCCCGCACGCATGCGGCGGTGCCTTCAGGGCGTAGCGTCAGCGAGTCGCCGTTGCGGTCTTCGAAGGTGTACATCTCTTTTTCGACGATATCGGTGACTTCGCCAATCGATCGTTTGAACAGATCGGTGAATTCGACGATAGGCATGCGAATCTGCCGGTAACCGTAGTTATCCAGCAAACGCGAGACAGTACCTTCGAAATGACGCCACAACGGGGTCTGATCGGGCAGGATGTCGTTCATGCCACGAATGGCTTGCAGAGACTTACTCACTAAAAATCCTTAGCAATTCTGATTAGCCGCGGGCAATGACTGCTGCGTCGGCTTCGACCTTTTCGGCCGCTTTCCTGCGAATCAAGCGTTCGAGCTCATCCACAAGATTTTCATTGGTCAGCTTCTGCGCCGGCTTACCGTCGATGTAGATCAGGTTCGGCGTACCGCCCGTAAGGCCGACATGGGCCTCTTTGGCTTCGCCAGGCCCGTTGACCACACAACCGATGACCGCAACGTCCAACGGCACCAACAGATCTTCAAGCCGACCTTCCAGCTCGTTCATGGTCTTGACCACATCGAAGTTCTGCCGCGAGCAGCTCGGGCAGGCGATGAAGTTGATCCCACGGGAACGAAGGCGCAGCGATTTGAGGATGTCGTAGCCGACTTTCACCTCCTCAACCGGGTCAGCGGCCAACGAGATGCGGATAGTATCGCCAATTCCTTCGGCGAGCAGCATACCGAGGCCCACGGCAGATTTCACTGTGCCTGAACGCAAACCGCCCGCTTCAGTAATACCCAGGTGCAAAGGCTGGACAATTTCCTTGGCCAGCAGGCGATAGGCTTCGACGGCCATGAACACGTCGGAGGCTTTGACACTGACCTTGAAGTCCTGGAAATTCAGGCGCTCCAGGTGTTCGACGTGACGCAGCGCCGACTCGACCAGAGCAGCAGGTGTAGGTTCGCCGTACTTCTTTTGCAGATCCTTTTCCAGCGAACCGGCGTTTACGCCGATGCGGATCGGGATGCCACGATCACGGGCGGCATCGACCACGGCACGCACCCGGTCTTCGCGACCGATGTTGCCCGGGTTGATGCGCAGGCAATCAACGCCCAGTTCGGCAACGCGCAAGGCAATCTTGTAATCGAAGTGAATGTCGGCAACCAGCGGCACTTTCACCAGTTGCTTGATACGGCCGAAAGCTTCAGCGGCATCCATGTCAGGAACCGATACCCGAACGATATCAACCCCAGCCGCTTCCAGACGATTGATCTGGGCAACGGTCGCTGCGACGTCGTTGGTATCGCTGTTGGTCATGCTCTGCACCGCGATCGGTGCATCACCGCCCACAGGAACGGAGCCAACCCAGATTTTTCGGGATTCGCGACGCTTGATCGGAGACTCACCGTGCATGACTTATTGCCCCAGTTTCAGGCGAGCAGTGGCGCCAGAGGTGAACGGAGCTACATCGACAGACGCGCCGTTGTAGCTGACCTGCGCGCCAGCTGCCGCGCCGAGACGTACGCTCAGAGGTGGTTTGCCGCTGAGGTCCAGGCTATCGCCCTTACGCTTCAAGCCGCTGTAAAGCACCTTGCCATTGGCGTCGGTAACCTGAGTCCAGCAATCAGCCGTGAAAGCGATCTTCACCTGGCCTGCACCAGCCACAACTGGCTCGCTGGCCACCGGAGCCGGGGCTGCCACTGCGGGCGCTGATGGCGCAGGAGCAGCAGGAGTAGCCGGGGTGGTATGAGTCGTTGCCGGAGCCGATGGCGTGCTCGTGGACGGCGCCGATGCAGACGCTTCACCAGACGGAGTGGCCGGATTCAGCGGCAGTGGCGCAGAAGTGGTGGTTTGCGATTCGGCTACGGCCTGATCTTCAGGCTCATCCAGCGGATGAATCTGAGTCGTGCCATCAGCGCTTTCAACTTCCACGTGTTCCAGGCTCAGCCCTGAAGGCTCCTTGCCCCGCTGGGAGGTTTGATCCTGCCACCAGAAGAAGCCACCACCGACCAGAACCACCAGCAAAAGCAGGCTGACGATACGCAGGATATTGTGTGAAAGCCGCACAGGCTCTTCGATGCGACCTAAGGCATGAACCGAACTGCCTTGGCCGTCGGTGCCGGTGAACTGGTCGAACTGGGTAACGAGTGCAGACTGATCGAGCTCCAGCAACTTGGCGTAGGCGCGAACATAGCCGCGGGCAAAGGTGTGCCCTGGCAGCTTTTCAAAGTGGCCAGCCTCGACGTTACTCAGAGACGTCACGGTGAGGTTAAGCCTCAGAGCGACATCTGGCAGCGACCAGTTTTTATTCTCACGTGCCTGACGCAGGGTATCCCCAGGATTAACGCGAGTGGCTGCTACAACTTCGGGATGCACCGCTTTCATCATTGCTCCGACAGGTATTGCTGATATTCCGGCGTACCGGGATAGAGTCTTTTGAGTTGCAAGCCATAGCTGGCTGCCTTGTTGCGATCATCATAGACTTTTGCCAATCGCGTACCGAGCAATAGACTACGTGCATTTTGCTCGCTGAGTTGGCTAAAACGGTCGTAATAGTCACGCGACGGCACATAATGCCTGTCTTCGTAAGACAACTCAGCCATTTCCAGCAATGATCTTGGCAACTGGCGATCCAGGCGCAACGCCTTGGTGAAATGATTCAGGGCCGCTTCACGGTCCCCAAGCCTCGCTGCGGTCATGCCGAGGCTTTCAAATACCCGGGAACGCTCTGGATAGAGGTTGTCAGCGGCTGCTTCCTCAAAACGTGCGTAAGCTTCCTTGTAACGCTTCTGCTCGTAAAGAAAACTGCCGTAATTGTTGAGGATACGAGCATCGCCCTTGCGGGCCGACAACGCCTTCTGGAAATGCTTGTCTGCCAGTTCGGACTCCATTTCAACCTGAAAGACCAATGCGAGCGCTGCGTTGGCATCGGCGTCGGAGTCATCAAGCTCCAGCGCTTTTTTCAGCGGAACCTTGGCGCGTTCGGTCTGGCCTTGCTGAAGGTAACCGACGCCCAACTGTACATAAGCCTGGCGAGCATCAGCGCGACCTTTGCTGGTGCTCATCGGATCGACGTTGCCCGACGTCACGCAACCGGCCAGCAACGTCATGAAACACAGCAGCAGCGCGGCACGCACAGACATTGAGGTTCTCTCAGCCAAGTTCGCGATCAGGTTCGAGTCGTAGCGGTTTGGGCCACACTGGCCTCGGCGTTCAACTCTCGCACAGCAATGTAGCGCTCGCTGCGACGAGTCCGATCCATGACCTGCCCTACCAGCTGGCCGCAGGCGGCGTCGATGTCTTCTCCACGGGTGGTACGCACCGTGACGTTGTAGCCAGCCTGATGCAATTGATCCTGGAAGCGACGAATCGCGTTATTGCTCGGACGTTCGTAACCCGAATGCGGAAACGGGTTGAACGGAATCAGGTTGATCTTGCAAGGGGTGTCTTTAAGCAGCTCGATCATTTCGACCGCGTGCTCAACCTTGTCGTTGATGTCCTTGAGCATGGTGTACTCAACGGTCAGCACACGCTTTTCACCCAGCGTCGCCATGTAGCGGCGGCAGGACTCAAGCAGCATCTTCAACGGGTATTTCTTGTTGATCGGTACCAACTGGTTGCGCAACGCATCGTTGGGTGCGTGCAGCGACAATGCCAGCGATACATCGATGTGCTTGGCCAGCTCATCGATCATCGGTACCACGCCGGAGGTAGACAGCGTCACCCGGCGCTTGGAAATGCCATAGCCCAGGTCATCCATCATCAGATGCATGGCGGCAATGACATTGTCGAAGTTCAGCAGCGGCTCACCCATGCCCATCATCACCACGTTGGTGATGGCACGGTCGACGGTTGCCGGGACGCTGCCAAACGATTTATTGGCAATCCACACCTGACCGATCACTTCGGCGGCGGTGAGGTTGCTGTTGAAGCCTTGCTTGCCGGTGGAGCAGAAACTGCAGTCCAGGGCACAGCCCGCCTGGGACGAAACACACAAGGTGCCACGTTTACCCTGGGGGATATAGACAGTCTCGACGCAGCTGCCGGATGCCACGCGCACCACCCACTTACGGGTGCCATCGGTGGAGATATCCTCGCTGACCACTTCGGGACCACGGACCTCAGCACAGGCCTTGAGCTTTTCGCGCAGGGCCTTGCTGACGTTCGTCATGGCGTCGAAATCGTCGACGCCAAAGTGGTGAATCCACTTCATGACCTGACCGGCACGGAAGCGCTTCTCCCCGATAGAATCGAAGAATTTTTCCATTTCCAGCTGGGTCAGACCCAACAGGTTTGTTTTGCCAGTCGATGCAATCATGAATTCACCCTTCACTCGTTAGTCAAAAAGACTTAGCGAGCGGTTACCTCTGTAGCTGCGAAGAAGTACGAGATTTCGCGAGCGGCGGCTGCTTCGGAATCGGAGCCGTGAACAGCGTTGGCGTCGATGGAATCAGCGAAGTCAGCACGGATGGTGCCGGCAGCAGCTTCTTTAGGGTTGGTAGCGCCCATCAGTTCACGGTTCAGGGCGATAGCGTTTTCGCCTTCCAGAACCTGAACAACAACAGGGCCGGAGATCATGAAAGCAACCAGGTCGCCGAAGAAGCCACGAGCGCTGTGCTCAGCGTAGAAACCTTCAGCTTCAGCCTTGGACAGTTGCTTCAGCTTGGAAGCAACGACGCGCAGACCGGCTTTTTCAAAACGAGTGGTGATCTCGCCGATTACGTTTTTAGCAACGGCGTCAGGCTTGATGATGGAGAAAGTACGTTGAACAGCCATGGTGTAACTCCAGAAACAATGATTAAAGCGAAAAATTAAACCCGCGAATTATACGCGGGTTCTGAGGGATTTCCTAACTGCAAACTGTATGGAGCTTAGTCTGCTTCTTCGATCCACAAGCCTTGGATGGCTTCAAGGACCTTTTCACCGCCGCGATCCGGGATATCGTCGAAATCTGGCAATGCCATCACCAGATTGCGCAGCTTGACGAAATTCACAGTCAGCGGATCGATCTCCGGGTGCGCTTCGGCAAGCTGGATAGCGATTTCCTGCACATCAACCCATTTAAGGCTCATGAGACATCCTTGAATCAGTGTGGCGCTTCGGCCGCATGGTTAAGCGAATACTTGGGAATTTCAACCGTCAGGTCTTCATTTCCGACGATTGCCTGACAAGACAGACGCGACTGGACTTCCAGCCCCCAGGCCTTGTCGAGCATGTCTTCTTCCAGCTCATCCGCTTCATTCAGCGAATCAAGCCCTTTACGGATGATGCAGTGGCACGTCGTGCAGGCACAGACGCCACCGCAGGCACTTTCGATCTCGATGTGGTACTCATGGGCAATCTCGAGAATCGAGGTGCCAGGTGCCACCTCCACAGCCAACCCTTCCGGACACAGCACGGCGTGGGGCAGAAAAGTGAGCAGCGGCATCAGTTATTCCTCAATTTCATTCAGGTTGCGCCCCGACAGCGCGGTCTTGACTGTCAGATCCATACGTCGGGCTGCAAATGCATCAGTTACTTGCGACAAACGCTTGGTCTGTTGCTCGATGGCAGGACCGTCGGTGCCCTGCATCAATTCACGCAATTCCTGCAATTGCAGGTCAATAACCATGCGCTCTTCGGCATCGAGCAGGCTTTGGCCATCAACTTCCAGTGCAGCCTCGACGGCCTCGACCAGACGCTGAGCATCGACCTGCTGTTCACGCAGGACGCGGGCAACCTTGTCGTCACCGGCGTTTTCGAAAGAGTCCTTGAGCATCCGGGAGATTTCGCCATCAGTCAGGCCATAGGATGGCTTGACCTGGATGCTCGACTCAACACCCGAACCCAGTTCACGCGCCGCGACGCTGAGCAGCCCATCGGCGTCGACCTGGAAGGTCACGCGGATTTTCGCGGCACCGGCGACCATGGAAGGGATTCCACGCAGCTCGAAGCGCGCCAGTGAACGACAATCGCTGATCAGTTCGCGCTCGCCCTGCAGCACATGAATCATCATGGCCGACTGACCGTCTTTATAAGTGGTGAAGTCCTGAGCACGCGCCACTGGAATGGTGGTGTTACGCGGGATGACCTTCTCCATCAGACCGCCCATGGTTTCCAGCCCAAGGGAGAGCGGAATCACATCGAGCAGCAGCAATTCTTCGCCATCGCGCTTGTTGCCGGCCAGGGTATCGGCCTGGATCGCCGCGCCAATGGCGACCACTTGATCCGGGTCGATCTCAGTCAATGGCTGACGGCCAAACAGCTCGGCAACAGCACTGCGCACACGAGGGACACGGGTCGAACCACCGACCATGACCACCGCTTCGACTTCGTCCAGCTCAATACCAGAATCGCGGACAGCGCGGCGGCACGCCTTCAGGCTGCGGGCAACCATCGGTTCGATCATCGCCTCGAAGGCATCACGGCTGAGCGCGCCCTGCCAATCGCCGTACTCGACATTAACAGTAGATTCGTTGGTCAACGCTTCTTTAGCCGCGCACGCTGCCTGCAGCAGACTGCGCTGAGCGGACGGGTCGATATCAGCGGAGAGCCCTGCTTCTGCAACAATCCAGCTGGCGATTGCATGATCGAAATCATCGCCACCCAGCGCGGTGTCGCCGCCGGTTGCCATGACTTCGAACACGCCACCCGTGAGGCGCAGAATGGAAATATCAAAGGTACCGCCACCCAGGTCGTAAATAGCGACGACGCCTTCGGCATTTTGATCCAGGCCGTAGGCGACAGCCGCAGCAGTCGGCTCGTTGAGCAGACGCAATACGGTCAAGCCTGCCAGCTTGGCAGCATCCTTGGTGGCCTGACGCTGGGCGTCATCGAAATAGGCCGGGACGGTAATCACCGCCCCTACCAATTCACCGCCCAGAGTCTGTTCGGCGCGTTGACGCAAGACCTTGAGAATATCGGCTGACACCTCGACCGGGCTTTTCGGGCCCTGGACGGTATCAATGAACGGCATGTGCGACTCACCGCCCACAAACCGGTAAGGCAACTGCTCGCCCAGCTGCTTGACGTCGGACAAACCACGACCCATCAAGCGCTTGACCGACAGCACGGTATTGAAAGGGTCTGCTGCAGCAGCGGCCTTGGCGGCCTGCCCTACCTCGACACGATCGGCGTGATAGCGAACGGCGGACGGCAGAATGACCTGCCCGTCGGCATCGGCCAGAGGTTCGGAGAGACCGCTGCGCAAAGCAGCGACCAGCGAATTGGTAGTGCCAAGGTCAATACCGACAGCCAGGCGACGCTGATGCGGTTGCGGACTTTGACCGGGTTCGGCGATCTGGAGTAAGGCCATGCTTTATCAGAAATTCACAGGCGTGCGACCAGGAGCAGCACGGGGTTAATCGTCGAGGCGCTCTTCTAGCTGGCGCACTTCGTAAGAGAGCTTGTCGAGGAACTGCATACGGCGCATCAGGCGCTCGGCCTGCTCGCGTTGCGCAGCATCATCCCAACAGGCGGCGAAGCTTTCGTTCAGTTCGTCCTGCGCGGTTTTCAGGCGACGCTTGAAAACTGCAACCCCGGCCAGATCCGCCTCGTCCTGCAAGTCCTCAAGCTCTTCGCGCCATTGCATCTGCTGCAAAAGAAACTCGGGATCATGCACAGTGACTTCAAGCGGCACTTCGCCACGCATCGCCAGCAAATAGCGCGCTCGTTTTGGAGCGCTCTTGAGCGTCTGATAGGCGTCGTTGAGGCTGGCGGAACGCTCTAGCGCGGTACGCTGCTCACGCTCGGAAGCGTCGGCAAAGCGATCAGGGTGAACGCCGCGAGCAAGCTCGCGATACCGGGTCGCCAACAAATCGAGGTCGAGAAGAAAGCTCGGCTGAAGCTCGAATAACGCGTAATGACAAGGAGTGCCCACAGTAAGCCTCAAACGTTGAAGCTTTCGCCGCAGCCACATTCACCGCGGGAGTTGGGGTTGTTGAACTTGAAGCCTTCGTTCAACCCTTCCTTGACGAAATCGAGCTCGGTGCCATCGAGATAGACCAGGCTTTTCGGGTCGATGATCACCTTGACGCCGTGCAGTTCGAACACGGTGTCTTCGCTTGCTGCCTCATCGACAAACTCAAGCACATAGGCGAGACCGGAACAGCCTGTGGTGCGAACACCCAGACGAACGCCATCACCTTTACCGCGCCCATCGAGGGAGCGGCGGACGTGGTTAGCGGCAGCTTCTGTCATGCTGATAGCCATCTGAACTCCTTGCTTCACGCTTCTTTAAAAAGTCGCTGCTGAATTACAGCAGGCCTTTCTTCTGCTTGTAATCGCGAACGGCGGCCTTGATGGCGTCTTCAGCGAGTACCGAGCAGTGAATTTTCACTGGAGGCAGAGCCAGCTCTTCAGCCAACTGAGTGTTTTTGATGGTCTCTGCTTCATCCAGAGTCTTGCCTTTCATCCACTCGGTAGCCAGGGAGCTGGAAGCGATTGCCGAACCGCAACCATAGGTCTTGAACTTGGCGTCTTCGATGACACCCTGATCGTTGACCTTGATTTGCAGGCGCATAACGTCGCCGCAAGCAGGAGCGCCGACCATGCCGGTGCCAACATCTGGATCTTCCGCGTTCATCTTGCCGACGTTGCGCGGATTCTCGTAGTGGTCAATGACCTTTTCGCTGTAAGCCATGATGCTATTCCTCTATCAGGGAGCCGCTCTGCAGGTCATGAAAACGGTTATTGCTCATGACCTGTCTGGAAGGCGACTTTAAATTAGTGCGCCGCCCACTCGATCTTGGAAATGTCGACGCCGTCTTTGTACATGTCCCACAGCGGCGACAATGCGCGCAGCTTGGTAACCGCTTCGCAGACTTTCTGCGCAGCCCAGTCGATCTCTTCTTCAGTGCTGAAGCGACCGAAGGTGAAGCGTATCGAGCTATGAGCCAGTTCGTCATTACGACCAAGGGCGCGTAGCACGTAGGACGGCTCCAGCGACGCCGAGGTACAGGCCGAACCGGACGACACCGCCAGATCCTTGAGCGCCATGATCAGCGACTCGCCTTCAACGTAGTTGAAGCTCAGGTTCAGGTTGTGCGGAACGCGAGCAGTCAGGCTGCCGTTCACGTACAACTCTTCGAGATTCTCGACCTGCTTGTAGAAGCGATCGTTCAGCGCTTGAAGGCGCTGATTTTCCGAGACCATCTCTTCCTTGGCAATGCGGAACGCTTCGCCCATGCCAACGATCTGGTGAGTCGCCAGAGTACCGGAACGCATGCCGCGCTCGTGACCACCGCCATGCATGGCCGCTTCGATGCGAACACGTGGCTTACGGCTTACGTAAAGCGCGCCGATGCCTTTAGGGCCATAGGTCTTGTGGGCAGAGAAAGACATCAGGTCAACCTTGAGGTTGGCCAGGTTGATCTCGACTTTGCCGGTGGACTGTGCCGCATCGACATGGAACAGCACGCCGCGCGAACGGGTCAGTTCGCCAATGGCTGCGATGTCGTTGATGGTGCCGATTTCGTTGTTCACATGCATGATCGAAACCAGAATGGTGTCGTCGCGCATCACCGCCTCAATCATCGCAGGGGTGATCAAACCGTCTTCAGTAGGGTCGAGGTAAGTGACCTCGAAACCTTCACGCTCAAGCTGACGCGTCGTATCAAGCACCGCTTTGTGCTCGATCTTGGAAGTGATGATGTGCTTGCCTTTGGAGGCGTAGAAGTGTGCGACACCCTTGATGGCGAGGTTGTCGGATTCGGTAGCACCCGAGGTCCAGACGATTTCGCGGGGATCAGCGCCCACCAGATCAGCCACTTGACGACGCGCATTCTCGACCGACTCTTCAGCCTTCCAGCCGAACACGTGGGAACGCGAAGCCGGGTTGCCGAAGTTTCCGTCAGCGGTCAGGCATTCGATCATTTTCTGAGCGACACGCGGATCGACCGGGGTCGTCGCGGAGTAATCGAGGTAAATCGGCAACTTCATTGAATCTCTCCTATCAGGCAGGCGCACCGCTCATTCATCTGCGTTCATTCAACGGCGGACGTTTCAATCTTATCCAGGTACTGGGCCTTGGCATTGACGCCACTACGACGCAGATCCTGGCGCTGGGCGACTTCCTGTACCTCACGGCGAGTGACAAGGTCGGCCAGACTGATACCGCTTAGAAATTCGTGAATCTGTTCGCTGAGGTCACACCACAAATGGTGAGTCAGACAGGTGTCGCCAGCATGGCAATCACCCAAACCCTGGCAGCGGGTCGCGTCGACGGATTCGTTGACCGCGTCTACTACCTGAGCAACCTTGATGCCCTGCATGTCGCGCGACAGCTGATAGCCACCGCCCGGCCCGCGAACACTGGAAACCAGATTGCCACGGCGCAGCTTGGCGAACAGTTGCTCAAGGTACGAAAGGGAAATGCCCTGGCGCTCGGAAATATCGGCCAGAGACACAGGCCCATTCTGCGCGTGCAACGCCAGATCAAGCATGGCAGTGACGGCGTATCGGCCTTTAGTAGTCAGTCGCATGGCGTGTACCGCAGAGGTTCGGAATAAGGGCGAGTATGCTATTCCCGAGTATTTAAGTCAACTATAAGACCAAGTAAAACAGTCGGGATTAGGAGCAAAATAGCGGCCGCATCATAGCAAACGCCGGGGCGCATGACACGCCCCGTTTCAAATCGACCTTAGCCGACCTTGCTTTCGCTCTTGTCTTTTACGCAGTCAAAGACTTCATCGCGCAGTTCGGGCAGCTCCTTGGCGCAGTAATCGCTACCCAGGCCCTTGAGCGCACCGCACATCCCTTCCAGACGAGCATCCACAGCCTGAAGATGATCCAGCAACTGCCCGATTGCGCGGGCGACCGGATCAGGCATGTCCTCACTGACGCCATAAGCGTCGAAACCCAGTTTCTCGGCGATTGCTTTGCGCTTGGCTTCTACATCATCACTGGACTTGACGATGATCCGCCCCGGAATACCCACCGCAGTCGCGCCAGCAGGCACAGCCTTGGTGACGACAGCGTTGGAACCAATCTTGGCACCGGCACCCACAGTGAACGGGCCGAGCACCTTGGCGCCCGCCCCCACTACGACACCATCCTCCAGGGTCGGGTGACGTTTGCCAGCATTCCAGCTGGTGCCACCCAGGGTTACGCCCTGATAAAGCGTCACGTCATTGCCGATCTCGGCGGTCTCGCCAATCACGATACCCATGCCGTGATCGATGAAAAAACGCCGCCCAACCTTGGCGCCCGGGTGGATTTCAATCCCCGTCATCCAGCGGCCGAAGTTCGAGACCACCCGCGCAGGCCACTTCCAGCCGTTATTCCACAAGATGTGCGCCAGACGATGCAGCCAGATGGCGTGCATGCCCGGATAGCAGGTCAGCACTTCAAAGGCGTTGCGCGCAGCCGGGTCGCGATGGAACACACTTTGAATATCTTCACGCAGACGCTGAAACATTACTGATCCTTTCGTTTGTAAGGTTCACCGCGAGCAGCCTTCTGGGTTTCAGTCAGGATGCCGCGCAAAATACTGATTTCGGACCGGTTCACTTCACTGCGCCCATAAAGCCTGCGCAGGCGCGCCATCAGATGACGAGGTTTTTCCGGGTCCAGGAAGCCGATGGCAACCAGTGTTGATTCCAGATGCCCGTAGAAGCCTTCCATTTCATCCATGGTTGCCAGATCGGCGCTACGCACGGAGGTCACTTCGACCTTTTCGATCTTGGTGGGCTGGCCCTGCGTCGCCAGCCAGGACATGCGCACTTCGTAGCTGAGCACCTGAACCGCCGCCGCCAGATTCAATGAGCTGAATTCCGGATCGGAGGGGATGTGCACGTGATAGTGACATCGCTGCAGCTCTTCGTTGGTCAGGCCGGCGTATTCACGACCAAACACCAACGCAACCTCAAGGCCCTGCCCCGCCTGCTCAGCCGCCATCACGCCGGATTCGCGCGGATCAAGCAGGGGCCAGGGAATACGGCGATCACGGGCGCTGGTGCCCAATACCAGATTGCAGCCCACCAATGCGTCTTCGAGGGTTGCGACGACCTGGGCCTTTTCCAGGATATCCCCGGCACCGGAAGCGCGGGCATCCGCCTCATGGTGAGGAAATGTCAACGGATCAACGAGCACCAGGCGCGAAAGCCCCATGTTTTTCATGGCACGAGCAGCCCCACCGATATTACCGGGGTGACTGGTACCGACCAGGACAACACGAATATTTTGCAGCAATGCAAGCGCTCACAGACAGGAAGAAAGGGAGCAAATCTTACAGAAGCGCCGGGCTTAGCGCCATGAAGGGTTGCTGCAGGGACCTATGTTGGAGCGGGGCTTGCCCGCGAACCAGGCGACGCGATCATTCAGACAGACCCTGTTATTGCTCTTCGCGGGCAAGCCTCGCTCCAACAGATACTCACTTACCGCACGCCAGCGCTGGAAAAATCCCGTCACTCCCCATACAATGTTCGGCTTTCTTTAACGACCTAGGTGAAACGTCCATGCAGCCCATGCTGAATATCGCGCTGCGCGCCGCCCGCAGCGCCAGCGAATTGATTTTCCGCTCCATCGAGCGCCTGGATACCATCAAGGTCGATGAAAAAGGCGCGAAGGATTACGTCAGCGAAATCGACCGCGCTGCCGAGCAATTGATCATCACCGCTCTGCGCAAGGCTTATCCGACTCACGGCATCCTTGGCGAAGAAACCGGCCTGCACGAAGGCACCGGCGAAGGCGCTGACTACCTGTGGATCATCGACCCGCTGGACGGCACCACCAACTTCGTTCGCGGCGTCCCGCACTTCGCGGTCAGCATCGCCTGCAAATACAAAGGCCGTCTCGCCCATGCAGTGGTTCTGGACCCGGTTCGCCAGGAAGAATTCACCGCCAGTGCCGGTAACGGCGCACAGCTCAACGGTCGCCGCATGCGCGTCAGCCCACGCACCAGCCTGGAAGGCGCTCTGCTGGGCACTGGCTTCCCCTTCCGCGACAACCAGATGGACAACCTGGAAAACTACCTGGGCATGTTCCGCAGCCTGGTAGGTCAGACTGCGGGCATCCGTCGTGCTGGCGCTGCAAGCCTGGATCTGGCTTATGTTGCTGCCGGTCGTTTCGATGCATTCTGGGAGTCGGGCCTGTCCGAGTGGGACATGGCCGCAGGCGCGCTGCTGATTCAAGAAGCAGGCGGCCTGGTCAGCGACTTCACAGGCGGTCACGACTTCCTGGAAAAAGGCCACATCGTTGCCGGTAACACCAAATGCTTCAAGGCTGTATTGACCTCCATCGCACCGCACCTGCCGGCGCAATTGAAGCGTTAATCTCAGCTCATGAAAAAACCGGCTAAATGCCGGTTTTTTTATGTCTGATGAAAATAGAAAAGGCGCCAAACGGGCGCCTCCTCTATAGAGCCTGCCTCAGTTAGCCTGACTCAAAACCAACTTGCCGTCTTTGTCGACGGGGATTTCGCCGCCCGGATCACGATCCATACGCACCTGACCGACCTTATCCTTGAGCTTGTACTTCACGTCATAACCCACGACTTTGTCGCTGATGTCGTTGACCGTGTTGCAGCGAGTTTCAGTGGTGGTGTAAGTGTCGCGGTTCTGCATGCCTTCCTGCACCTTGTTACCGGCATAGCCGCCGCCAACAGCGCCCGCAACGGTGGCGATCTTTTTGCCATTGCCGCCGCCGACCTGGTTACCCAGCAAGCCGCCTGCAACAGCACCCAGCACACTGCCTACAATCTGATGTTCATCTTTAACAGCGGCCCGTTTTGTAACGGTTACATCCTTACAAACTTCACGCGGTGTTTTGATCTGCTGTTTGACTGGCTCCACGGCCAGTACCTCTGCATATTCAGGACCGCTTTTAACGAGGCTGTAGGTGGCAACAGCACCGCCAGCCGTAACAACGGCAGCGCCCAGCACAGCACCAACAAGCAACGATTTGTTCACGTGAACCTCCTGACCTACTCAAACGCAGTTTCCTGCGCAATACCCAGCCTTGGAGCGCAAAAGGCCATCAGAGTTCAAAATCCCTCGCCTGCAGGCAGACCCCATTCATCTGAAAACCCGCTCGAAGAGCAAAAAAAAGGCGCGAGCCAAATGCTCGCGCCTTCGGGTGTTGCAGCAGAGAAATCAGCGATCAGGGACGATCATCGACCTTCTCGGCTACCACTGGAGGGATCAGATCCTCAGTGGTCAGGTTCAGCCAGATCAACACCACGTTGGCGATGTAGATGGACGAGTAAGTACCCGCCAGCACACCCACGAACAGCGCGATGGAAAAGCCTTCGAGGTTATCGCCACCAAAGACCCACAACGCTACGATCGCCAGCAGCGTCGAGACGGACGTTGCGATAGTGCGAAGCAGTGTCTGCGTAGTGGAGATATTGATGTTTTCGATCAGAGAAGCCTTACGCAGCAAGCGGAAGTTTTCCCGTACACGGTCGAATACCACGATGGTGTCGTTCAGCGAGTAGCCGATGATCGCCAGCACTGCGGCCAATACCGTGAGGTCGAAGGTGATCTGGAAGAACGACAGGATACCCATCGTGACCACGACGTCGTGGATCAGCGAAACGATCGCACCCACCGCGAACTTCCACTGGAAGCGGAACGCGAGGTAGATCAGAACACCACCCAGCGCCAGGAGCATGCCGAGGCCGCCCTGATCGCGAAGCTCTTCACCCACTTGTGGACCAACGAACTCTACACGCTTGACGGTGGCCGGGTTATCGGCGCCCGCCTTGCGCAGCGCGTCGGCGACCTGAGTGCCCAGCTGCGGGTCTTCACCCGGCATGCGCACCAGCAGGTCCGTCGTCGCGCCGAAGTTCTGCACCACGGCATCGTGATAACCAGCGCTGACCAGCTCTTCGCGAACCTTGCCCAGATCAGCAGGACGCTCATAGGTCAGCTCGATGAGCGTACCGCCGGTGAAGTCCAGACCATAATTGAGCCCCTTATGAAACCAGCTGAACAACGCCAGAATGGTAAGGAGCACTGTGACGGCGAACGCAACATTGCGCACGCCCATGAAGTTAATGGTACGTAACATGGCAGCCCCTTAAATCCACAACTTCTTGAAGTCACGCCCGCCATAGATCAGGTTGACCATTGCGCGGGTCACCATGATGGCCGTGAACATCGAGGTAAAGATCCCGAGCGACATGGTCACCGCAAAGCCTTTGACCGGGCCGGTGCCCATCGCAAAGAGAATGCCGCCGACCAGCAATGTCGTCAGGTTGGCGTCGAGGATCGCGGTATAGGCGCGGTCGAAACCTTCGTTGATCGCACGCTGTACGGTCATGCCGTTGGCGATTTCCTCACGAATCCGCGAGAAGATCAGCACGTTGGCATCCACCGCCATACCCATCGTCAATACGATACCGGCGATACCTGGCAGCGTCAGTGTCGCGCTCAGCAAGGACATCAACGCCAGCAGCATGACCATGTTCAGCGCCAGAGCGACTGTCGCGATCAGACCGAAGAAGCGATAGATGATCATGATGAAGATCGAGACGAACAGCATGCCCCACAGGGAAGCGTCGATACCCTTGGTGATGTTGTCAGCACCCAGGCTCGGACCGATTGTGCGCTCTTCAGCGAAGTACATCGGCGCCGCCAGACCACCGGCGCGCAACAGCAGAGCCAGCTCGGAAGCCTCGCCCTGGCCGTTCAGACCGGTAATACGGAACTGGCTGCCCAGCGGCGACTGAATGGTCGCCAGACTGATGATCTGCTTCTCTTCCTTGAAGGTCTGAACAGGAACGTCTTTTTCAACGCCGCCAACCATCTGCTTGGTGTAAGTAGTGGTCGGTTTCTGCTCGATAAAGATCACCGCCATGCTGCGGCCCACATTGCTGCGGGTCGAACGGCTCATCAATTCGCCACCATGACCATCCAGAGTGATGTTCACCTGTGGACGACCATGCTCGTCGAAACCAGCCTTGGCGTCAGTCACCTGATCACCGGTGATGATCAGACCACGCTCAACCGGAGCTGCCGGACGACCGCCTTCGCGGAATTCGAACATCTCGGTGGTGGCCTTGGAATCATCAGGGCCTGCGCCCAGACGGAACTCAAGGTTGGCAGTCTTGCCCAGAATACGCTTGGCTTCGGCAGTGTCCTGCACGCCTGGCAATTCGACCACGATGCGGTTTGCACCCTGACGCTGTACCAGAGGCTCGGCGACACCCAACTCGTTGACGCGGTTACGTACCGTGGTCAGGTTCTGCTTGATGGAGTAATCGCGGATCTCGGCAATCTTCGCCGGGGTCATGGCCAGACGCAGAACCGGGATACCGTTCAGCTCAGCCGGGGTAATTTCGAAATCTGTGTAGGTCTTGCGGATCAGAGCACGGGCTTCTTCGCGGGCAGCGTCATCGCTGAAACCCAACTGAATAGCGCCATTGAGTTGCGGCAGGCTGCGATAACGCAGTTTTTCCTTGCGCAACAGGCTTTTGACTTCGCCTTCATATACGTTGAGACGCGCACTCAGCGCCTTGTCCATGTCGACTTCCAGAAGGAAGTGAACACCACCGGACAAGTCCAGGCCCATCTTCATCGGGCTCGCGCCCAGGTGACGCAACCAGTTCGGAGTGGTCGGAGCCAGGTTCAGTGCAACGACATAGTCATCGCCCAACGCCTTGCGTACGACATCCTTGGCTGGCAGTTGATCTTCCTGCTTGGTCAGACGCAACAAACCGCCTTTGCCATTCTCAGCCAGGGAGGTGGCCTTGACCGCGATACCGGAATCGACAAGCGCTTTGCCTGCACGCTCCAGATCAGCCTGACCGACTTGCAGCGCAGTGCTTGCGCCACTGATCTGGATAGCCGGATCGTCAGGGTAGAGATTGGGTGCGGAATAAATAAAGCCGATCACCAGCACCGCCAGGATCAGTACGTATTTCCACAGAGGGTATTTGTTCAGCATCACGCCGCCCGCTTATAAAACGCGAGGCGCCTTGCGCGCCCCGTCGATTGGTAAAAGTCTGAATCTTAGATCGCTTTCAGGGTGCCCTTTGGCAAAGTTGCAGCAATAGCGCCCTTTTGCATTTTCAGCTCTACAGTGTCGGAAACTTCGATAACAACGAAGTCGTCGGTCACTTTAGTGATCTTGCCAGCGATACCGCCGGTGGTGACCACTTCATCGCCTTTTTGCAGGTTGCCGAGCAGGTTCTTCTGCTCTTTGGCGCGCTTGGCCTGTGGACGCCAGATCATCAGATAAAAGATAACCAGGAAACCGACCAGGAAAATCCATTCGAAACCGCCGCCCATAGGGCCTGCTGCCGGTGCAGCAGCGTCCGCGAAAGCGGGAGAGATGAAAAAGCTCATTTAGCACTCCAGTTGCATAATCAAGATAAAAAGCGAAAAAACTCAGTTTTGAATCAGGCCAAAGGTGGGGTTGGAATACCACGTTTGGCATAGAAGGCATCGACAAAGGCGGCCAATGTACCCTGTTGAATAGCCCCGCGCAAACCAGCCATAAGCACCTGGTAATGGCGCAAATTGTGGATTGTATTTAGCATGCTCCCCAGCATTTCGCCGCACTTGTCCAGATGATGCAGATAAGCGCGGGAGAAGTTCTGACAGGTGTAGCAATCGCAGGTCGGATCCAGCGGCGAATCATCATGACGATGGAACGCGTTACGGATCTTCAGCACACCGGTGTCAATGAACAAATGACCATTGCGGGCATTGCGGGTCGGCATCACGCAATCGAACATGTCGATTCCGCGGCGCACACCCTCCACCAGATCTTCGGGCTTGCCTACCCCCATAAGGTAACGAGGTTTTTCAGGAGGCATCAGGCCCGGCAAATAATCCAGCACCTTGATCATTTCGTGCTTGGGCTCGCCCACCGACAGACCGCCAATGGCCAGGCCGTCGAAACCGATCTGATCCAGACCTTCAAGGGAACGCTTGCGCAGGCTCTCGTGCATGCCGCCCTGAACGATACCGAACAACGCCGCCGTGCTTTCGCCATGGGCGACTTTCGAGCGCTTGGCCCAACGCAAGGACAACTCCATCGATACCCGAGCGACATCTTCATCAGCCGGATAGGGCGTGCACTCGTCGAAGATCATCACGATGTCAGAACCCAGATCGCGCTGAACCTGCATCGACTCTTCCGGGCCCATGAACACCTTGGCGCCGTCAACAGGAGAAGCGAAGGTCACGCCCTCCTCCTTGATCTTGCGCATTGCACCCAGGCTGAACACCTGGAAGCCGCCGGAGTCGGTGAGGATCGGGCCGTTCCACTTCATGAAATCATGCAGATCGCCGTGGGCCTTAATCACTTCAGTGCCAGGGCGCAGCCACAGGTGGAACGTGTTACCCAGAATGATCTGCGCGCCAGTGGCTTCGATATCACGCGGCAGCATGCCCTTGACCGTGCCATAAGTGCCGACCGGCATGAATGCTGGGGTTTCAACCACACCACGAGGGAAGGTCAAACGACCACGACGTGCCTTGCCGTCAGTGGCCAACAACTCGAAAGACATACGACTGGTGCGGCTCATGCGTGATCCTCTGGGCCCGATGCCTTGGGAGCGGTCGGCGCGGGATTGCGGGTGATGAACATCGCATCACCGTAACTAAAGAAGCGGTATCCGTTTTCGACTGCTGCCGCGTAGGCAGCCATGGTCTCGGGATAACCGGCGAATGCCGAAACCAGCATCAATAGCGTGGATTCCGGCAAGTGGAAATTGGTCACCAGGGCATCGACCACGTGGAAGGGACGCCCAGGAAAGATAAAGATGTCTGTGTCGCCGCTGAACGGTTTCAACACACCATCGCGGGCCGCGCTTTCCAGCGAACGCACGCTGGTGGTACCCACCGCAATCACCCGACCGCCACGCTCGCGACAGGCGGCCACGGCGTCGACCACATCCTGGCCGACCTCCAGCCATTCGCTGTGCATGTGGTGATCTTCAAGACGCTCGACCCGTACCGGCTGGAACGTACCCGCGCCGACATGCAGGGTCACGAACGCCATCTCGACGCCCTTGGCTTTCATGGCATCCAGCAACGGCTGATCAAAATGCAGCCCGGCCGTAGGCGCAGCCACCGCACCGGCGCGCTGGGCATAGACAGTCTGATAACGCTCGCGGTCAGCGCTTTCGTCCGGCCTGTCTATATAAGGAGGCAACGGCATGTGCCCGACGCGCTCCAGCAGCGGCAACACCGGCTCGGTGAAACGCAACTCGAACAGCGTGTCATGACGCACCACCATCTCGGCCTCGCCCCCGCCATCGATGAGAATCATCGAGCCCGGCTTGGGCGATTTGCTTGAGCGCACATGCGCCAGCACCCGATGGGTGTCCAGCACGCGCTCCACGAGAATTTCCAGCTTGCCGCCAGACGCTTTCTGGCCAAACAGGCGAGCAGGAATAACCCGGGTATTGTTGAACACCATCAGATCGCCGGCGCGTACATGCCCCAGCAAATCGGAAAAATGTTCATGTGCCAGCGCGCCGCTGACCCCGTCCAGGGTCAACAAACGACTACTGCGCCGCTCGGCCAAAGGGTGCCGGGCGATCAGGAAATCTGGGAGTTCGAAGGTAAAGTCAGCAACGCGCATGATGGAGTTCGTCTAGCAGGGCCGCGAAGTTTAGCGGAAAGAGACAAAATTGACCATGAAAGGTGATTGACCAACGGTAAGACCGTCTGTAGACTTCGCCGCCATTGAGCCCTGATGGCGGAATTGGTAGACGCGGCGGATTCAAAATCCGTTTTCGAAAGAAGTGGGAGTTCGATTCTCCCTCGGGGCACCACGATACATTTCAAGCTGCTGCTCAATGCAGCTTGAAGACAAGGAAACCGGCCACTGCGCCGGTTTTTTTGTGCCTGGGATTTGGTGTTTCACCTCAGATCACTCAAGAGCGCGACATCCTCTTCTGCGAATCCGCCAAGCCCAACACGTCATCTGATCCGCTTTTTTCCATCCCCTCTGAATCTGTACTGCAAACACCCCCGCCCCCGATAATCAGGCAACCCAGCTGCCGCACCCCGGCAACTGATCAGCTAGCTGTCAGGCAACGCCAGACGCAGCAACCATCATTGGGAGGTCTTATGGGCAAGCTAACGATTTATATGGCTGTGTTTTTAGCCGCAGCCATCGGGCTGGGGATGCTGGCGACTATTCCGCCGGGCTGAGGAAGGTCTGGCAACGTCGGGACGGGTTAAATCTTCAGAACATAAAAAACCGCCTTCAGAACTCAATGCATCCCGAAGACGGCTTCCTTTTTGTTCCCTCTTACAACTACGCAGCCAGCACCTGCGCATCAAGCGTGTTATTGCCGGTCAGTACGATATCGCCAATCAAGCCCGGCGACCCCACCGACTCAGGTTTTGCAGTCTGCGCATATGCACCGAGTTGCCCGGCGATGGCACCTACGTAATGCGGATCAGTGGTAGATACGCCATCCCACACCGCCGATGCGGTAGCAGTACTGCCGAATGCCTTGCCTGCGTGCTCGCCGCCAACAAAGGTGCCGCTGGAGAGGCCGTGAGTGATAACAGTCCCGTCACTGGCCGTCACGGTGCTGGCTTTGTAACTGAAGGCAGTTGCCACGTTACCCGCGCTGTCGAAAAGCACTACGGCGTCGTCTTTGCCAAGGCCTGGAAGGTTGAGGCCAACCACTTTGACGCTGCTATCGAGCCCCCATGCTGTTTTGAACGCCTGAAGCGTTGCGTCGTCGGTGGCCTTGGCGATGATTAGTTTCTCTCCGGCGCCGAGCGTCAGATTGGCCGGCAGGCTGATAGCTTCGCCAAACTGGGCGCTATCGTCATCGATTCCCCAGCCACTAAGATTGATCGCGGCTGAGCCGTAGTTGTAGAGCTCAAAAAAATCATCACCCGTCGCGTTCGAATTAACCTCAGTGATCAGCAGGTCGTAATGCGCTGCTTCCCCGGTTTTGAAATCAATGGTTCGCGCGCTCAGTGCGTTGCCCGAATGATCGGTGATCGCGTCGGCACTGAGCACCAATTTGTAATCCGTTGAAGTGAGCAACTTGGTAGTTGGCTGGAGGGTGATTTTGTTGAAGTCGACCTTCACGCCCGCATCGCCGATCGCAAAACTCTGCACCAGATCGCCGTTAGCCGTTTGTAGCTGGATGGTGCCTGCGCCCAACGTCACACCCTCGTCAAAAACCAGCGACAGCGAACTGGATGCGGCAACGTCAGTCGCCTCGTCAGCCGGTGATGTTGCAACCAGGACTGGTGCAGCCGTATCGACCACCTCCGAACCCAGAGTGATCAAGTTGCCTTTGAACTGCTGCAGCGCCGGGTCGAGGTCTTTGGAGACTTCAGTTTGACCGGGCCAGATCGTGTCACCGTTATCCTGCAGCAACTGAATCTGGGTACCGGCCTTGATGCTGCTGAGGGACACAATGGACTCGAAGCTGCCGCCGGTGCTCTTGAGCAACGCATCGAGGTTGTTGTTCAACTCAACCGGCGCAGTGGCGGCATCGCCGTTCCAGGTAAACAGACGGAAATCATGGGTAACTTCATCGGACGCTGTGCCAGACGGCCCGGCGATGATCAGGTAACCGCTGCCATCAGCGGCTTTTTCAATCGAACGAATGCCACGGCCACCCAGATTCAACTCGATTGCAGTGCCGAACTGCGCCGCGGTGGCTGCGCCGCTCAGAAGAGCCTGATAGTTTTCGACCGGGACGATCAATGCTTTATCACGGGTCGTGGTATCGGTCTGGGGAGCACGGAAGCCCAGCCATAGCGCGCTATCATCCAGGGAAGTGGTCATGCCTTCGATGGAGAAGCCATTGGTGTTTTCTGGCGAAATCCCCGCGCCCGACGATGCAGTAAAGCCGAAGTAATTTGCCGCCTTGCCACTTGCCCCGGTCTGGTCCCACTGGACCAGTTCAGCCTCAAGCCCCTTGAAATCACCCTGATAGGTAAAGGCAGTGTTGGCACCGGTGCCACTGACCTTCACGCTGAAAATCACTTCGCGGCTGTCAGCGTCAACGCCCTTTTTGGTATTGCTGTGTGAGCCGGTTAGGTAAAGCGTATCGCCGACCATGACTGCAGCTTCAAGATCGACCTCGCCAGTGACGCCGATAGCCTGGCTGTAATCCCACTCATACACCGCATCACCACCGGCGCGATCATAAACGCGGAGGACGTTCGCTTCGTCGTCACCCACGATCATGTACTTGCTGTCCAAGGCCACTGCGGCTGATGCGTCCGAGGAGTTTGCTGTCGAACCTGCCTTTGGGGTGAACGTCGCTTCCAGCGAAGGGACCGGCGGTGTTGTCGTCACGGGGGGATTGAGGAGCAGCATATCGGCCGTCGATTTGATCAGCTCAACCAGTGATTTCTGCCCCTGACTCTCAACCACAGCCGCGATTTCGCTGGTCGTCGGCGTGCGCCCCAACAAGCCGTTGTAGGCGAGTACGACTTGAGCCTTGACGCCGATAGTGGCAGCTCCTTCCGAAGAGGTACTGATGGATGACAGCACCTGATCACGAGGTATACCGCTGGCCAGTTGAGCACTCCAGTACGCCAGACCACTTGCATCAGGCGCCCGGCCCAGGGCGTTTTGGTAAAGCTCTGCCAGAAAACTCGTATCACTGCGCTGAGCGCTCTGTGCGAACTCTTCGGACTGGGTGAACGCCTTGCCAATCTCAGCCAGATTCATACCGTTACGTTGAACCGTCACCCAATACTGCAAACCGGTGGCGTCCGGCACGCGGCCAAATGCCGCGAAGTAAAGGCCAACGATGGGTGCCACGTTGGTGACAGCTTCCTCGGAGCCGGTAAATGCCGTCACCACATCGGCAATGCCTTCCACTCCGCTGTCGATACGCCCCACCCAATAGGCGATTTCAGTAACGGAACCGTCTCGGCCCAGAACGTTTTTGTAGAGTGAGGTGACCGTTTCGGAGGTCGTAGCCATGGGAAGTTCGTCCGTTCTTGATTCAGAAGACCCCGGACGTTAACAAGACCTTTTTACGGTTTCGTTTCAGGGTTGATACAAAGCCGCCGAACGGTATCTCAGCCTTCAACCTTCGTATCTTATGCGCCTGCCACCGGCTATACGTGCAACGTCGATTTCCAAAAAAGGTAGTAGATATTGCATTACACGGCGTGCGACCCCGACTTTAATCTAGGGACCTGAAATTGATCTCTCTGGATGAACTCTGTCGAACACTCGACAGCCCGAGAGCGAGCTGCGCACCTCCATGGCATCACCGCCATGTCCTGCCAACGCAATGAAACCATTGACTACATCAGGTTAGGCTTTACCATGAGCCAACCTATAAATTTTATAGGTAAGCATGACAAGTATTGAGCCGTTGTGGACCACTCAGCAATTGGAGGCGCTTGTGCATGCCTTGGCAAAGGACTCAGCAAAGGTAGTGATCACGATGCATTGTCAGGAGCGGATGGTTCAACGGGGGATCTCGGCAATCGAAGTCATACGCTGCCTGAGACGAGGCTCGATACTCCGCCCCCCCATTTATAACAAGGTGAAACGCAGTTACGAGTTCAGGATGAGCGAAGTCGCCCCTCGCGATGTCATTTGCGTTGTAGCCGCCATCAATCCTATCCCTGAGCCAGACAAGCTTTTTGCCGTGACCGTATGGGAGGTTTGATCATGTTCGAATACACAGGCAGCGGCCTGGACGGAATTTTCCTCAAGAACGGCTATACGTTCGTTAAAACTCCGTATGGGAAAGGGGTCTCGATTGACGATATTGAAGGCCTGCACCTCGCCATCGCCACTGACATCATCAAACAGAAAACACCCATGACCGGCCATCAATTCCGCTTCCTGAGGAAAGAGCAGGATCTGGTCCAGTCCGAGCTGGCGGCGTTGCTGCGCATAGATGTGCAGACAATCGCCAACTGGGAGAAGAAAGCAGCATGCGCGGTGCCGGGCCCGGCAGACTTTGCGATGCGTGCCTTTTATGCCGCCTTCCGGCATATCCAGAACGGCCCGTTCGAGATGCAGCCGAACGCAGAGCCGGATGAGAGTGCGGTTTTTATGCTCGCCGACAGCAAGTGGGCCCAAGCTAAAGCCGCCTGAGCCCCAGACAAAAAGCAGTGGAACAAGATAGCGCTGTCTCGAAATCTATAGCAGTTTTTAAGCTGTAGAAAGTATGCAGTCGACAGTTTCGGCAATAAGAAAGATCACTCCAAGACGTCACCTCAAATGCCAATAGCACGTACGTTTGAACATCAAAAATCTATGTTCATCGATTTCTCGCACCGTTGGTCAACTTGCCTGAACGGCGTGTAGTAACCCTCGCTCTTTCACCTTGTGGTCACGCAGATGTCCACGCAGCCGCTTTGGCTATAAAAGATGAGGAGCAATACCATGTTTATGCATAACCATCGTTTGCAATATACCGTTCGGGTGGCCAGGCCTAATCCAGGGCTGGCCAATCTTCTCCTTGAACAATTTGGCGGTGCCCAGGGTGAACTGGCAGCGGCAGCCCGTTACTTCACACAAGCACTGGCCGAAGAGGATGCAGGCCGCAAAGACTTGTTGATGGATATCGCCACCGAAGAATTGAGCCACCTGGAAATCATCGGCTCGATTATCTGCATGCTTAATCGAGGCGGTAAGGGTCAGTTGGCGGAAGGCGTTCAGGAAGAAGGCGAGTTGTATCGAGCCATTAATGGCGCTGGCAACGATTCGCACATCACCAGCCTGCTGTATGGCGGTGGTGCGCCGCTGATCAACTCCGCCGGTGTGCCATGGACAGCCGCCTACGTGGATACCATCGGCGAACCTACTGCGGATTTCCGCTCAAATATCGCGGCTGAAGCGCGGGCCAAGATAGTTTATGAGCGACTGATGAATGTCACCGACGATCCCGGCATCAAAGAGGTGCTGGGGTTTCTGATGACCCGAGAAATCGCACACCAGAAATCTTTCGAAAAAGCCCTGCAATCCATTCAACCCAACTTCCCCCAAGGCAAGCTGCCCGGCATGCCTGAATTCACCAACGTGTACTACAACATGTCCGACGGCGGTCCTGACCTGCGCGGGCCATGGAACGAAGGTGAAGAGTGGGAATACGTCGAGTCGCCAGAACCGGCCGTTGATGGGGGCGACGGGAGTGCGTCGGTCATGCTTTCCGACGACGATGAGCAGATGTTGCTCAATATGAAAACCCGAACCATGTCCGATCCGGATGCCAACCCTATTACCGCGGCCGATCTCGGCTCGGGTTTCGTACAAGGCAAAAACGCCTGACAGGCAGGCAACGCTACTCAACACTACAGAGGAAGCGGTCTATGAGTTTGCTCGACGACTTTAAAACCGGCGCGCCGGATAATGCGCCTGTCGTATTTGATTCCACGCTCAAGAGTTTTGACGTAGAGGCTCTGAATCTCAAGCGCGGCTTTCAGGTCAATCAGTCGCTCAACAGCCTGCGAACCCTCGGGCAGTTGAATCGAGAACTGAAGTCCTCCAAGACCAGTTCATACCCAGCGATAAGCTACCAAACAGACCAGCAGCAAGAGTAAAAAGCAGTGAGCAATAGCCGTTACAGAGCAAGCCCACAATCGGCTTGCTCTGTATTTACCGCATCAGATATCCAGACAGATCTTGCCGAAGTGCTGATTGGTTTCCTGATAGCGGAACGCTTCAACGATATTGATCAGCGGGAAGTGTCGGTCAATGACCGGACGCATGCCATTTGCGTTGATGGCGCGGATCATTTCCTGTTGCTGAGTCCGGCTGCCGACCAGCACGCCCTGCAAGCGCAACTGTTTGACCAGCGCCGGCACGAATGAAAGTTGCCCGGCAACACCGCTCAGAATACCGATCACCGAAATGTGGCCACCCACCCGTGAGGCAATCATCGATTGCTCCAGGGTCGACGGGCCGCCCACCTCAATGACGTGATCCACACCACCGCCACCGGTCAGTTGACGCGCAGTCTCGCCCCAGTTGGTGTCTTTGCGGTAGTTGATGAGATGGTCCGCACCCATAGCCTTGAGACGCGCGAGTTTTTCGTCGCTGGACGATGTAGCGATCACCGTTGCGCCTGCCATTTTGGCGAACTGCAGAGCGAAGATCGAAACCCCACCGGTGCCCTGGATCAGCACGGTATCGCCCGGCTTCAGGGAGTCATCAGCCATCAGTGCGCGCCATGCGGTCAGGCCCGCAGTGGTCAAGGTCGACGCTTCGGCGTGAGTCCAGCCGGTCGGCGCCAGGGTAAAAGACGTCGCACGTGCGGTCACTTGCTCCCGAGCGTAGCCGTCCACGCCATCACCCGGCACGCTGACAAAACCTTCCACCAGCGGCACGCCGTCGATCCAGTCCGGGAAAAAGGTGCTGACGACCGAATCGCCCACCTTGAACTCTTCAACGCCCTCGCCTACTGCGATGACTTCACCGGCACCATCCGCCATAGGGATACGCGCCTCTGTCGGCCCCCACATCCCGCTGACTACAGCGAAGTCATGGTAGTTGAGAGAGTTGGCACGCAAGCGCACGCTGATTTCGCCTTTTTCCGGCACGCGTGCTTCGCTGTCACCAATGGTGACGCGCTCGTATCCGCCGCCAGCTTGCACATAAACAGTTTTGTTGCTCATGGGTAATCCTCTTTATCAATTCATCATTACGCAAAATGACGAAACGTTAGGTTAAAAATCAGAGTTCGTTTTTCAGGCGCTCGGCGAAGCCGTTGATGGCCTGTTCGTCACGTCGAAAGTAAGTCCACTTGCCAATCCGGGTCGCTTGAACCAGCCCGGCACGTTGCAGGATGGCCAGATGGGCCGATGCGGTTGAGGGTGAAAGATTTGCCCGGCGCTGGATATGTGACATGCACACGCCAATCGCCGGATCGCCGTGATCCTGAGGAGGGAAATTGCTTTGCGGGTCTTTGAGCCACTCCATGATCATCATGCGAGTGTCATTACCGACCGCTTTGAGTTGTTCAAGGATCATGGGGCGCAACATTACGCCTTTTGACGAAATGTTCAAGACATTCCCCAAAGATCAAGCCGAGTAGCGATGCGGCCGGTGGTTCATGGCAATGATCAGGTTGAGCGCCACAGCACCTGCAATCGAAGCGAGCAGAATCGGCAGACTGACCAGGTACAGGGAGCCCAGAACCACCAGTACATCCACCACCATCTGCAATTTACCGGCACGCAGACCGATGCGGTCCTGCAAATACAGGGCAAGGATATTGATCCCGCCCAAGCTCGCCTTGTGGCGGAACAACACGATAAAGCCCAGGCCCATCATCAAATTGCCGAGCAATGCGGCGTAGATCGGCTGCAAGTGATCAATGTGGATAAAGCGCGTGTGCAGTTCGGAGAACACTGACACCAGCGCCACCGCGCAAAATGTCTTGATGGTGAATTCCCAGCCCATACGCCGGATTGCCAGGTAATAGAACGGCAGATTGATCAGGAAGAACGCCACACCGAATGACAGGTGAGACGCATAACTGATCAGGAACGCAATCCCGGCGCTGCTCCCTGTGACACCGCCCACCTGACGTAACAGCATCACGCCGAATGACACCATCAACGTGCCCAGAATAATGGCGAATACATCTTCAAACAGAGAATGGCGTACGGTTTGGGTTGCGGCGATTTCGGTCATGGTGAGCTCTGGAAATATCGGGCGAGTGCAGAAACGGACAGCGCGCATAGATTACCCAATTTACGAACGATACATGCGCCAATATTTAAATAATGATCAATACATGCACTATTTTCCGATGGATGCACCATTCAAGCATTAAACAGCACCGCGCTGGTGCATAAATTGATAAGGATTGTAGGAGCCGCCGAAGGCTGCGAACCACGATGGATCGCCTTCGCAGCCTTCGGCAGCTCCTACAGTAAAAGGCTGCATTACAGCTACAGCTGGCTCCGTTCTTGCTTACTCCGTCATCATTGTTACCGACCGATCCACCACCCTATCGAGTTTTAGATCGCTATGAAGAATTTGAAACACTGCACCACAGCCGCCCTGCTCTTCGGGGTCTCCGGTCTTGCCATGGCAGCCGAGCCCGCCTCGCATCTGGACAAAGTCTTGCAGTCGGGCGAGCTGGCCGTGTGCACCACAGGCGACTACAAGCCCTACACGTTTTTACGTGGCGACGGCGAGTACGAGGGGATCGACATTGAGATGGCGCGCTCGCTGGCGCAAAGTCTTGGGGTGAAAATCCAGTGGGTACCCACTACCTGGAAAACCCTGATGCCGGACATGGTCGCGGGCAAATGCGATGTCGGCATGGGCGGGATATCGGTCACGCTTGAACGCCAGAAAAAAGCCTACTTCAGCAACACGCTAGACATAGACGGCAAGATCCCGTTGGTGCGCTGCGAAGATCAGGCGCTGTACCAGACCATCGAGCAGATCAATCAGCCAAACGTGCGCACCATTGAACCTGCTGGCGGCACCAACGAAGCGTTTGTGCGCGCCTATTTGCCGAAAGCGCAGCTCGCCTTCCACGATAACAAAACCATTTTCCAGGAGCTTCTGGACAAGAAAGCCGACGTGATGATCACCGATGCATCCGAAGCGCTGTATCAGCAAAAACGCATGCCTGGGCTGTGCGCCGTCAACCCAACCAAATACATGCAGTACGGCGAAAAAGCCTACCTGCTGCCCCGGGATGATGTGACCTGGAAAGGTTATGTGGATCAATGGCTGCACTTGAGCAAATCCACTGGCACCTATCAAACAGTAGTCGGCCATTGGCTGGCAGTGCCAGGGCAGTAAAGGCAAGTCCTGTAGGAGCTGCCGATGGCTGCGAAGGTTGATAACCTGACACCGCTATTCGCAGCCTGCGGCAGCTCCTGCAACGTTCGACACAAGGCATCGCCAGTACATGAAAGCCAACAAAAGCATCACCCGTGCGTTCTGTGTCGAGCTTCAGCAAGAGTTGTCGATTGCGGCTGCGCGCCGGGAATTCTTTTCCCAGGAAGAGCCTCGGCAGCGCTTCGAGTTTCTCTGCTCGACGCCCGCATGCCGCAAACTGGGCGCCAAGGTCACCGGCGTTCGCTATAACGTGAAGCCGCAGGACAACCCAACCTTCGTGGCCGCGCATTTTCGCGCCAACCCTCACTCCGACCATCACCCCGACTGCGAGTGGATCGAGGACAGCGACGACGAGAACCAGCCGCCCACCGACGTCGAAGAGACTGAGCCACAGGCGCGCCTGCGCAAGGCCAAACGCAAGCTGGATGACTACATTGACGTCTTCGATCCGGCCATAAAGGTGCCCGCTAAAGAGCAGGCCAAAGATGGCGCTGCCAAGCCTGCCCCCTCCCCCGCAGCAGACGCCCAATTGCCAGCCGAGGCGACGCAACCCAAGGCTGCACGCCAGAGCGAAACCCGCACCAATAATCTTGAACGCCTGGTGGACAGTTTCCGGCAAGCCAAGGCGCACCTGTCCATTGAAGACTTCAAGCTACTGACGCTCAAGGTTCCAGGTCAGGGCGAACTGGCACTGCGCTCCTATTTCCGCCATATCAAATACGCGCAACCAGGCCAGAACGAACGCGTGCTCTATGGTGGCGGTCTGGTGGAGCGCTATGGGTTGGGTTTCAAATTCAAGTTCTTTGATCGGCTCGATGGCAAACCGGTGACGCTGTATGTGTCGCCCGCACAGATGAAAGCCTATCGCTCCAGCCGCTACATCAGTGAGCTGTTGAGCCATGCCGAAGAAGTGAAGTTTTTCACGGTGTATGCCCTGGGCGAAGTAAGCCAAAGCCCGTCAGGAAAGAGCATCAGTGTGGCGGTGGAGGATTTGCGGCACCTGGTGATTGTGTTGGGGCCAGCGAAGGAAAAAAACCTGTAGGAGCTGCCGAAGGCTGCGAAAGCGGCGATCTGACACACCGCCATTCGCAGCCTTCGGCAGCTCCTACAGGTCCAGGCTCATAGGATGGGCCTGGACCTGAGCATGACATCAAACCTTAACGATCCAGCCCGCTGGCGCTTCGACGTCACCAGACTGCACGCCGGTCAGCTCTGCGTAGAGCTTGCGGGTGATCGGGCCGACTTCGGTTTCGCTGTGAAACACGTGCAGCTTGTCGTTATACGAAATCCCGCCGATTGGCGTAATCACCGCAGCAGTGCCGCAAGCCCCGGCTTCTTTGAAGTCCGAGATCTTGTCGATGAACACATCACCTTCCACGACCTTCAGGCCCAGACGGCTTTGTGCCAGTTCGATCAACGACAGACGCGTGATGCCCGGCAGAACCGATGGGGATTTCGGCGTGACGAATACGTCGTCGTGGGTGATCGCGAAAAAGTTGGCCGAGCCGACTTCTTCGATCTTGGTATGGGTCTGCGGATCCAGATAGATGGCGTCAGCGAAGCTCAGTTTCTTGGCTTCGGAACCCGGCATCAGGCTCGCCGCGTAGTTACCGCCAACCTTGGCAGCGCCGGTGCCTTGTGGCGCGGCACGGTCGTAGCCGGAGATCATGAAGTTGTTCGGTTTCAGGCCACCTTTGAAGTAAGCGCCGACCGGGATGCAGAAGATCGAGAAGATGAACTCGGGGGCAGTACGCACGCCGATGTTATCGCCCACACCGATCACGAACGGGCGCAGATACAGCGCGCCGCCTGAACCGTATGGCGGAATGAAGCGTTCGTTGGCCGCGACGACCTTCTTGCAGGCCTCGATGAACAAGTCGGTCGGAACCTGTGGCATCAGCAGGCGACCACAGCTGCGTTGCATGCGCTGGGCGTTCTGATCAGGGCGGAACAGGTTGATCGAGCCATCCTTGCAGCGATAGGCCTTAAGGCCTTCAAAGCATTGCTGGCCATAGTGCAGAGCCGTGGAGCCTTCGCTGATATGCAGGACGTTGTCTTCAGTCAGCGAACCCTCGTCCCAAGCGCCGTCACGCCAGTGAGAGAGGTAGCGCATATCGGTTTTGATGTAGTCGAAACCCAGAGTGTCCCAGTTAATGCTGTCGTGACTCATAACGCCCTCGTTCATTTAACGGCTGCCTGGACGAATCAGGCTATCGCCGTATTCTGCCAGATCATCCGCAGCTTGAGGCTCGAAAAACGCATAAACCTTGATACACATTTCAATCTGCGGGTTTTACTGACTGAGCGTCACGTGCCAGGCATTGAGCAAACAGCTTATGCAGCGGCAGATCACGCTGGGTTCGACGCATCAGCAGCACCACCTGGCGAAAGAACGTCATCTCACCCAGCCCTATCACACGAATCTGCGCGTCGCGCTCCAGCCACAGCCCGGCCCTGGGAATAAGCGCGACCCCGAGACCGCTTTCGACGAATTTGACGATGGCATCCAGCTCATCCAGTTCCAGAACGACCCGCACCTCGATGCGCTGCTCGCGTAAAAACTGCGTGACCTGCCGCCCGCCGAACGAAGCCCGGTCGTAGCGCACATGCGGTTGCTCGGCGAGTATTTGCAGAGGGTCCTGCTCTGCGATATCCAGCGGCGTGATCAACACGAAGGGTTCGGTTTCCAGCACCTGCACGTGCAGCTCTTTTGGGAGCTCGAAGGGCGGCTTGATGAGGATCGCCGCGTCCAGCTCACCCGCATCCAGTTGGCTCAGCAAATTCAACGACACGCCCGGCATCAGCTTGGCTTCCACTGATGGCGCCCGTTGCCGCAGCCGCAGAAGCGCTTGAGGCAGAAAGCCGGTCTGGGCGCTGGCAATCGCGCCTATCTTCATCTCGCCCCGATACTCATCGGGGTGGTCAGGGATCGACATGCGATTGAACAGCTCGAAAATCTCCTGAGCCATGGGCAAGGCGCGAACGCCGGCGGCGTTGAGAATCGCCTGGCGTCCCGTACGGTCAAACAGCCGAACGCCCAAAGCCTGTTCGAGATTTTTGATTTGCGAGCTGACGGCTGACTGAGTCAGACCGATATGCATGCCTGCAGCGGCGAAGGTCCCGTAACGGGCAACGGCGGCAAACGTCTTGAGTTCGCGAAGCATGAATACATCCACTGATCGAAATTATTTGTGCTGAGCAGTGAATATATCCGCTTTGTATTAATTTAATCCTCTCTAAAATAAATCCACTTCCGAACCGATTCATAAAAACAGGAATAACCCGTGAGCCTTTCCCCCTTTCATTTGGCAATCCCCGTGTATGACCTGGCCGCCGCGCGCCACTTTTACAGCAACGTATTCGGCTTTGCCGAAGGCCGCTCAAGCGAGCATTGGGTCGATTACGATTTTTATGGGCACCAACTGGTAATCCACGAACATCCCAAGACCGCCTCCCAGGACTCGGCGCACACCAATGCGGTGGATGGCCATGACGTACCGGTCCCGCACTTTGGCGTGGTATTGAGCTGGGAAGACTGGGAGATTCTGGCAGAGCGCCTTCGCTCGCAAGCCATCAAGTTCGTGATCGAACCCTATGTGCGCTTTCAAGGGCAAGTGGGCGAACAAGCCACGATGTTCCTGTTCGATCCCTGCGGCAATGCGCTGGAGTTCAAGGCGTTCAAGGATATCGGGCAGTTGTTTGCGAAGTAACTACCTGATGTAGGAGCGAACTTGTTCACGAGGCGTCGGCACTGCCAACATACCTGTCGTCTGAGACGCCGCCCTCGCCAACAAGTTGGCTCCTACAGGTTACGAGTACGGATATAACTCAAAAACGCCGGCATATCCGAACTGCACAAGGTCCGGGCAACGGTTTTGACTTCTTCCATGGGCCAGTCCCACCACGCGGCCTGCAACAGCTCTTCACGCACGTCTTCTTCGAAGCGCCAGCGAATGAATTTGCAGGGGTTACCGCCCACCACAGAAAACGGCGCGACATCGCGGGTCACGATAGCGCCCGCCGCAACGATGGCACCGTGACCAATGGTGACGCCGGAAAGAATCATCGCATCAGCACATATCCAGCAATCACTGCCAATCACCACGTCGCCTTTACTGGGCGCGTAGTCCTTGATGTCTTCTACCCCACGGATCATTGCCGGGAAAGGATAAGTGGTGATCCAGTCGGTACGATGTTCGCCACCCAACAGGATACGCACCCCTTCTGCAATCGAGGTGTAAGACCCGATACGTAGGATTGTATCGTCGCCAAACTCAATGACTTCCGGAATCCCGTAAGTGCCGACACCAACGGTGTAGCGGGGGTATTTCAGGCGGATTTTTTCAGGGGCTCTTTGCAGTTTATCCAGCTTGCGCAGACGCTTTCTTGTTCTTCGTTCTTTGAGCAATTCAAGGAAATTCATGGCGGCCCGGGATAATGACGAATATGAAAACAACGGCTATCAGTTTCTCTACCAGTGAAGAACCAGACGCTTGAAACGACGCAACGTTTTTCTGGTGATGTAACGCAAGGGGATCGAGCGGATCAGTTTCCAGGCATAGGGCTTGTCGGAAACAACCGCATACTTGAGCGCCTTGTTGATGAGATAGGTTCTGCCGCTCTGGTAACCCTCACAGGAACGGTAAGGTTCAATAGTTTGCAGATCGGCGTCAAGGAGCACTTTGTATTTGCGCGACAGGTTATTGGCATGACGCCGATAGCGCGTGACGCAAATGGGCAAGACATCAATCCCATAGCCCTGATGGGCAATCTTCAGGGTCATCTGAAAATCCTGAACCTTGATCTGCGGATCATAAAAACCCGCCGCCTTGATGGCTTCCAGTCGATAAAGCGCAACAGGTGCACCCACCACAACCGCTTCGCTCAGTACCGTCTCAAAATCCAGATGTTCTATGTAATCCCTGGACTGTTGCTTGGTCTCATTGCCCTCGCAATCCATATAAATGATCAACGCCCCGACGCATCCTAGCTGCGGGTGTTTGTCGAGGTAATCGGCGCGGACACGTACCGACTCTGGGAGCATGATGTCGTCCAGGTCCGGCGTCGCGACATACGTGCCCTGGGCATACCGCAAGCCATGGTTGAGTGTTGCACTGACACCCTGGTTGGCCTGGCGATAAAGTTGGAACGAGTACTTGCTCTGCAACGCTTCAAGCATCGCGTAACTGTTATCGGTCGATCCGTCGTCAACGATAATGACTTCAAAGTTTTCGTAGTCCTGGGCAAATATGCTGTCCAGTGCTGCGTTGAGAAACTTTTCAGCGTTGTAGCAAGGCGCAATGATCGATACCAAAGGAGGCTTGTTCGCCGTGGGTGTTTCTATCGGGTCAAGTTCTTGAGTCATTATTATTCGGCTCCCTTGATCGGCTGAGCGTAGCCGGTTCCCATGGCGCATGCAGGTCACCAGTACAAAATGCGTCTTCTCTGCCCAAAAGCGGGTAGAAATTTATTCATATTTTCAATCAGTCACATAGGTAACCCATCGAAAAGACGATATTTTGACGACACACAAACACCCACGCAAGCCCACCCCCATTAAGGCCATTTATTTGACTTAAGGACTTATCCCTTTAAGGTAGACCGTTGTGTACCCAGACACTGCGATCAAACCCGATTACTCACTGGATGAGCGAGCCCGCCATGGATACAGGCATCACCGTACCAGCCCCATCCATTGCGCAGACCGTTGAGCGGCGCCTGATGCTGCTGGTGTTTATTGTGCCGATCACCCTCATCACCTTCGCGGTGCTCTGGATAAACGGCGGTATGTTGATTTACACCCTGGACGATCCGTATATCCATATCGATTTGGCGCGACGTATTTTCAGCGGCCATTACGGGATCAATATCAATGAATACTCGGCCCCTTCTTCGAGCATTGTCTGGCCACTGCTTTTAGCGCCTTTTACACCCTTGGGTCATCTGATGCTGTGGGTGCCACTGATTTTGAATATCGGTTTTTCCTTTCTGACGTTTTCGCTGTTCAATCAACTCTTGAAGAATGTCGGCTTCGGTTATCGGTTTGTCATACTCGGCGGATGGTTTCTGGCGACCAACTTCTACGGCCTGATATTCAATGGCATGGAACACTGCCTGCAGGTGTATTTGATTACCGTGATCGCCATCGGCATTTTGCACAGGGAGTTCGAAGCCAGGCCAGCCACGCGCAACGGTGTCTATCTGGCAATCCTCATGCTGCCGTTGGTGCGCTATGAAGGCCTGGCTGTTTCGCTGCCCGTGCTGGGTTATCTGTTTTGCAAAGGTGAGCGTTTAAAGCCGGTTGCTTATGGCGCAGCGCTGGTGGCGGCAATAGCACTGTTCTCCTTGTTTCTCTCGCATCTGGGCCTGGGTTATTTACCGTCCTCGGTCATTGCCAAGTCCGATACAACCGGCCTTTCTTCTATTGTGATGAACGCCATCGGACAGTTTGAAAAATACGGCTGGATCATCCTGATCATGCTGGTCACTTGCGCGTTGATGCCCGAGCGAAAGTTATTCGCTCTGCTGCTGATTAGCGTGACGGCTTTACACACCCTGTTTGGCAAGAATGGCTGGTTCGGGCGTTACGAAATCTACTGGCTGACCTTCCTCGGGGTGTTTTTCATACACCTGTGCCTGACGCAATTTCGGGCGCGCACCACAGCGATCATTTTCGGTTTGCTACCTCTGGCTTTCGCGCAACTGGTCTACACCACGCTAAGTACGCCCCTGGCGGCCGCAGCCGTCTACAACCAGCAATATCCGATGTCACAGATTGCCCAACGCCTTAACGCGCCGGTGGCGGTCAATGATCTGGGGCTGGTCGCGCTGAACTCACGGCAGTACGTGCTCGACCTCTGGGGTCTGGGCAGCCTGGAAGCACTCAAATTACGCAAATCCCAAAGCGGATCGGCGTGGATCAGCGACTTGATGACACGCAAGAATGCGCACTATGCGTTTGTTTATGAGGAGTGGTTTGCCGATCGGCCGCAGAGCTGGATCAAGGTGGGCGAACTGCAGATGAACATCCCGAAAATCGCCACGGCGTTCAGCACTGTTGCCTTCTATGCCACGGATGAAGCCTCGGCGCAGACCCTCAAGGAAGTGATGCAGGCTTATGCGCTGGAGTATCCGACGGGGAAATATCAGTTTCGGTATGAACAGTAGCCGCCAGGCCGGTAGGAGCGCGCTTGCCCGCGATGACGTCAGCACAGGCAATAAATATGCTCGCGCTAAAATCGCATCGCGGGCAAGCGCGCTCCTACACAGAAAAAGCATTCCAATTCAGAAAGTCATTGATGCTTGATAAGCGTTGCCATCACAGCCTGCGGCGGTTCATACAGATACGGCGCACAAAAAAAGGGGCGGTATAAACCGCCCCTCTTTTCGTCAACCCGCTGGGTTATTCAGCCAGCTTGAAGGTGATGAAACTCGCTCGGCCCTGACGCAATACGCGCATGGAAACAGAACGATTTTTCGGCAGACCTTTGGCAACTTCGGAGAAGTTTTTCGCCGAAGTCAGCGCCTGGTTATTCAGATGGGTGATCACATCACCCGCCTGCAAGCCGATCAGCGCAGCAGGGCCATCGGTGACTTCCTTGATCACCACGCCGCCTTTGATATCCAGGCTCTTCTGCTGCTCGGCAGTCAGGTCGACGACCGATACGCCGAGACGATTGCTGCTGCGCTCAGCACCCGCGGATTCAGGCGAACCCATTTCCTGACCTTCATCCGGCAGCGCACCGACGGTCACATTCAGGGTCTGGCGCTTGCCATTGCGGATCACTTCCAGCTCAGCCTTGCTGCCATCCTTGAGGTTGCCGATAAGGTGCGGCAGATCAGCAGACATAACAATTGGCGTGCCATTGGCGCTGAGAATCACGTCGCCAACCTGTACACCACCTTTGGCAGCCGGGCCGCTTTCCAGCACTTGAGCAACCAGTGCGCCGGCGGGTTTGTCCAGACCGAAAGATTCAGCCAGGTCCTTATTGACCTCCTGAATCACCACGCCCAGCCAGCCACGGTTCACTTTGCCACTGGCCTTGATCTGGTTCGCTACGTCCATCGCTACATCGATAGGAATCGCGAAGGACAAGCCCATGAAGCCACCGGAGCGGGTGAAGATCTGTGAGTTGATGCCCACAACTTCACCATCCATGTTGAACAGCGGACCGCCGGAGTTGCCCGGGTTGATCGCTACGTCGGTCTGGATGAACGGCACATAGGTGTCATTCGGCAGGCTACGGCCCTTGGCGCTGACGATGCCTTTGGTCACCGAGTGATCAAAACCGAATGGCGAGCCGATGGCGAGGACCCATTCGCCCACTTTCAATTTTTCGGAATTGCCCAGCTTGACCGTCGGCAGGTCCTTGCCTTCAATTTTCAGGACAGCAACGTCGGTGCGTGGATCAGTACCGACCAGCTTGGCCTTCAACTCACTGCGATCGGACAGGCGAACCAGAATCTCGTCCGCGCCATCGATCACATGATTGTTAGTCAGCACATAGCCATCTTTGGAGATGATGAAGCCCGAACCCAGTGACTGCGCTTCGCGCTGGCGATCACCCTTTGGCGAGCCCGGCTTGCGCCCTTGTGGCGGGATGCCTCGCTCAAGGAACTCGCGCAGCATCGGCGGCAAGCCTTCCAGATCAGGCATCTGCTGTTGAGCAACAGAGCGCTCGGGCATCTTTTGAGTGGTACTGATATTCACGACGGCAGGGGAAGCTTGCTCGACGAGGGTGGTGAAGTCTGGCAAGGCTTCGGCTTGAGCCGTGGCCATCTGCCCGAACATCAGCACAGCGGCAACAAGTGAGAAGTAGGTTTTAAAGCTGGGTATGGACATAGGGCTCCCGTGCACAACGAGCAAAGTTAAGCAATGCAGACTGAATAATCTGATGGGGGCGCACCAACGGTTTTCAACCGAGGGCGCATCTCCATCAGCCAATTTCCTGGCCCGGAAACAACAAAGGCCAGAGCGGCAAGGCTGTGACCTATAGAAAAAAACGAGAGTTTTTGCAACTCGCAAACCTCACCAAACGTTTCAGCGTAGTCAGCGAACATCCTGCAAAGGCTTGTGCTGCGGCCAGACGAGCCCAAGATGAAACCTTTTACACCTTGGGCACTTTTGCTCAATTTCCAGCCTACTTCTTGGCTTGCACGTCAGCACTGCGCAAGGAAAGCGCGATGCGTTCGGCAGTCCCCAAAGGGATCTCACCCACGACGGTTACCAGAGTGTCGCCTTTGGGCGTAGTCAAACGCCGTGACACAGCAACAGTAGGACCTAGCTGCGTACGAGTATCGGTCACTGCTGCGCCGCTTACGGGTTCGACAAATACCGAGAATCTCGCCAACCCATCGTCGTACATCAGGTTGCTGACCTGAACCTTGGATTCAGCATCCTTGCGTATCGCACTGCTGGTCAGCTCAAACCCGGGAGGCACCCACTCAAGACGCCAGGGCGCTGACTTGCTGGCGGCATCCTGTTTGGCTTTGACGACGTCCACAGGCCTACAGTCAGCGCTGGCTTGCAGCACGTCGTCAGTCGGAACCGTGGTGTTGAGTTCGGTGAACTGGAAACGCTCGAGCAACTGCCCCTTCTCGCTCAACAACAGCGATTTGACTGGCAGGCCGGTTTCATTATCCAGATGCAGTTCGATACCGTAACGATGCTGATCCTTGGGGGTCAGCGCGATGATCGTCGCTGGACGACCAGCCACCCGCGAGCTGCCGACAGTTTTGATGTCGTACCACGCAGAAAGCTTTTTGGTGTCGAAAGCATGAACAGCTGATTCAGGCCGATTGGAAACTCCAGTTTCGAGCTTGCCGCTGACGCATTGCGTGGAGCCATCAGCACGGACGACTTCCTGGGCGGAGCCATCGAGCTGAAGCAAGCGCTCACGAACCTTGCCATCGGTGACCCGGTGCCAGATTCGATGAGTGGAGAAACTACCATTTCGTTCGTAAACGAAAGTGCCTTGATAGCTTTGCTGCTGCTCAGCCTGCGCAAGACGTTTTAAGGTGTCTTGCGCATCATCGGCGTGAGCGGGAAGGACGAGCCACCCACCAAGCAATAAAGGCAATAGAGGGACGGCGCGCATTATCTTCCTTAACGATTTTCCAGGCTGGCGGCGCGTGCGTATGGCAGAGCGCTGTCAGTTCCCTTCAATGCAGCTTGTTGGGCATGTTGACGCAGGTAACCTGGCAAACGCTGGTCTTGCGATCCCGCTTGACCTTGCAATACACCGTTGGCCATAGGGCCTGGTGCCTGCTCGTTGCTTTCGGTATAGCCAGCCAGTACGGCCGGACCTTTCACTTGCGGAACAGACAGGCTGGCAGGCTGTGGAGCCTGTTGTGCCAACTGTGCACCCGCGATGTCATCCTGGTTGTACAGACGTACGCCGGCCAGAACGGCAACAGTAACGGAAGCGGCAACTGCCAGACGACCCAGGCTACGCCATGGACCACGAGCAGCTTTCAATGGGCTGACTTCATCGGCGATCGCGGCAGAAACTGCAGCCGTGATATCCAAGTGAGGGATCAACAGCTCTTTGTGCATTGCTGCACGAGCAATCTGATAACGCGACCATGTGGCACGTGTATCCGCATCGTCGATGGCATTTAATACCCGACGCAATTCCAATTCGTCCGCTTCGTTATCCATCACCGCGGACAGCGATTCCTGCAGGGCTTCACGACTCATGGCGGTTTCCTCTCTTGGCTATCGCCGCTGTCTCAGGATTCCTGCAACAACGGCTGCAGGGCTTTATCGATGGCTTCCCGAGCGCGGAAAATCCGAGATCGCACGGTACCCACCGGACATTGCATGACGCTGGCAATGTCCTCGTAACTCAGACCGTCGAATTCACGTAAAGTTAGAGCCGTACGCAAATCTTCCGGGAGCAGCTGGATGGTTCGATGGACAGTGCCCTCGATCTCATCCCTCAACAATGCACGTTCTGGCGATTCGATGTCCTTGAGGCCATGATCGCCGTCGTAGAACTCCGCATCTTCAGACCTTACATCGCTATCCGGTGGTCGCCGACCGCGCGACACCAAATAGTTTTTCGCCGTGTTAATGGCGATACGGTACAGCCATGTATAAAAGGCGCTGTCACCGCGAAAGTTTCCAAGCGCACGGTAGGCCTTGATAAAGGCTTCCTGTGCAACGTCCTGGGCTTCATGGGTGTCGTGCACGAAACGCACGATCAACCCGAGAATCTTGTGCTGATATTTCAGCACCAACAGATCAAAAGCTCGCTTGTCGCCGCGCTGTACGCGCTCGACCAGCTGCTGATCCTCTTCCTGGGTTAGCATGAACACTCCTCATTGAGCTTGAAGGAGCGCTGTACCAGCCACTGTGTTGGCTTGAATACATAGACTCGGGCTTCTCGCAAAAGTTCTCCCCTCCAGGCAAGTTTCCTGCTGGCACTCAATGGCCCGCACGAAAAACGCAGCTCGAACCAGGTCGGCTGCGCGAATAATCTTGTCGTCGAATCCGCTGGCGGTAGCTGTTATCGCTCCGTTAAAGCCGACGCTGTCCCTTTACAGGCAACCTGCTATTGAACTCGGGCCATTATGAAAAGTTCCCGAATTCCGCTCGCAGGTGTAAGACCACCATTGCATCACCGTAAGAAAAAACCCGCGACAGCGTAAGAAACTGCGCCTTCCACGATGAGAATGGTATGCAGCAAGTGTCGGACTAAAGCACAATCCGGCCCCCGCCATGGTTCCACATTGCCATAAAAGCGGGGGTATTGTGCCGCCAGCCCCTTACTTATACTAGTAGCCGCCGTACACGAGATTCAGACATGAGCCAACTTTTTCAACATGACGTACTGGTCATTGGCAGTGGCGCAGCAGGATTGAGCCTCGCGCTGACGCTGCCCGCTCACCTGCGTATCGCGGTTCTGAGCAAAGGTGACCTGGCCAATGGCTCGACATTCTGGGCTCAGGGCGGGGTTGCGGCGGTGCTTGATGATACCGACACCGTTGAGTCCCATGTCGAGGACACGCTAAATGCTGGCGCGGGTCTGTGCAATGAAGACGCCGTACGGTTTACCGTGGAACACAGCCGCGAAGCGATCCAGTGGCTGATTGATCAAGGCGTCCCCTTTACTCGTGACGACCAGCCAGCGACCGAAGACGGTGGTTTTGAATTCCACCTGACCCGCGAAGGCGGCCACAGCCATCGGCGCATCATTCATGCCGCCGACGCCACAGGTGCGGCGATCTTCAAGACACTGCTGGCCCAGGCTGAAGCCCGACCCAATATCGAGCTGCTGGACCAACGGGTTGCTGTCGACCTCATCACCGAACGCCGCCTGGGCCTCGACGGCCAACGCTGCCTCGGCGCGTACGTGCTCAACCGCAACAGCGGAGAAGTCGATACCTACGGGGCGCGCTTCACGATTCTGGCCTGCGGCGGCGCGGCAAAGGTTTATCTCTACACCAGCAACCCGGATGGCGCCTGCGGCGATGGTATCGCCATGGCCTGGCGGGCGGGCTGTCGGGTGGCGAATCTGGAGTTCAACCAGTTTCACCCCACTTGCCTGTATCACCCCCAGGCAAAAAGTTTTCTGATCACTGAAGCGCTGCGCGGCGAAGGCGCTTATCTGACGCTGCCCAATGGCGAGCGCTTCATGCAGCGCTTTGATCCCCGGGCCGAGTTGGCACCGCGAGATATCGTCGCCCGGGCCATTGACCATGAAATGAAGCGTCTGGGTATTGATTGCGTCTACCTGGACATCAGCCACAAGCCAGAAGCCTTCATCAAAAGCCATTTCCCGACGGTCTATGAGCGCTGTCTGGAATTCTCCATCGACATCACCCGCCAGCCAATCCCGGTGGTGCCAGCGGCGCATTACACCTGCGGCGGCGTCATGGTCGACGACCACGGCCGCACCGACGTTCCGGGGCTGTATGCCATCGGCGAAACCAGCTTCACCGGGCTGCATGGTGCGAACCGCATGGCAAGCAATTCACTGCTGGAGTGTTTTGTTTATGGTCGCTCGGCGGCGGCAGAGATTATCGAGCAACTGCCTCAGGTCAAGGCCCCGGCCAACCTCCCCGGCTGGGACGCCAGCCAGGTCACTGACTCCGACGAAGACGTGATCATCGCCCACAACTGGGATGAATTGCGCCGCTTCATGTGGGATTACGTGGGGATCGTGCGCACCAACAAGCGCCTGCAACGCGCCCAGCACCGGGTGCGTTTGTTGCTGGACGAAATCGATGAATTTTACAGCAATTACAAGGTCAGCCGCGATTTGATCGAGCTGCGCAACCTGGCTCAGGTGGCAGAGTTGATGATCGCATCGGCCATGGAGCGCAAGGAAAGCCGCGGTTTGCATTACACCCTGGACTACCCGGACATGCTGCCGGATGCCGTCGATACTATTCTGGTGCCGCCCACCTACGTCGGCTGAACTTCAGACGCACCCGCAGCCGGCGATGCAGGTCCGGCGCCATGGCATCGCAGGGGATGCAAATCCCCTGAACCCTGCGCCAACCACTGGCGCTCTTTCCCGCCAGCCTGAAACGCAGCACCACCAGCAGCGGCAACGCCATGCTGTCGCGCTGCAATTGCACCGGCTGCCAGCCGCCCCGCTCGCTCCACAGCTGCCAACCTTCGCTGCTGCGGCGCAGACCGGTGAACGCCGTGGCCCGGCTGAGCGAGATAGCCCCAGGCACCACCCACAAGGCGTGGGCCAGGCAAGCAGTGAAACCCAGCGCAAATATCCAGCCGGGCACTGCCAATACATATAAAGAAACAACCGCCACAAGCTGTGCGGCGAGATAAGCCACCAGTAACCCCCGAGAGGGCTGCCAATGACATTCGAATCCATCAGGCAGGCTGGACACGATCCAGAATCATGCGAACCATGCGCTGCAACTCAGCGTCTTCGGATTCAGCACGCTGCATGAACCAGCCAAACATGTCCTGATCTTCACAGGTCAGCAGGCGGCGATACAGATCGCGATCAACGTCATTGAGCGTCGGGTAAACTTCCCGGACAAACGGTACCAGCAGCACATCCAGTTCAAGCATGCCGCGGCGGCTGTGCCAGTAAAGGCGGTTGAGTTCGACTTCTTCGACCATGGAGCGCTCCTCAAAATAGGCGGCGAGTATACAACCGCAATCTGAATCAGGGCACCGCACATTGGTCGCAGTAGTTTTCAGGTACCCATTAGCCGGACTCGGCACTATCATGTGGCCCAGACTTTTTCCGTTGCGATGACTCATGGCCGACTCAGCTTTCTACTGCCCGCTTTCCCATGAAGGTGTTCTCGCCGTCCGCGGCGTCGATGCCGGCAAATTCCTGCAGGGCCAATTGACCTGCAATCTCGATTACCTCAGCGACGCCAAAGCCACACTGGGCGCGCGCTGCACACAAAAAGGCCGCATGCAGTCGAGCTTTCGTATCCTGCTCGAAGGTGACGGCTGCCTGCTGGCAATGGCCAGCGAACTGATCGAAGCCCAACTGGCCGATCTTAAAAAATACGCGGTGTTCTCCAAGTCAAAACTGACCGATGAAAGCGCTGCCTGGGTGCGTTTCGGCGTACAGAACGGCGATGCAGCACTGGCCAGCCTCGGGCTTGAACTGCCCCAGGACACCGACGCTGTCGTGCGCGCCAACGATCTGATCGCCATCCGTGTTTCACCTGCAAGGTCAGAACTGTGGGTGCGCGCAGAACAAGCCGCTGACATTCAGTCGCGTCTGGCAGAGCAACTGGCTGAGGGTTCGCTCAATGACTGGCTGCTTGGCCAGATTGAAGCAGGCATTGGTCAGGTGTTCGGCAGCACCCGCGAAGAATTCATCCCGCAGATGATCAACCTGCAAGCCGTTGGCGGCGTGAGCTTCAAAAAAGGCTGCTACACCGGTCAGGAAATCGTCGCGCGCATGCAGTACCTGGGCAAACTCAAACGTCGCCTCTATCGTCTGAGCCTGGCTGATCAGGACGTCCCCGAGCCTGGCGCAGCACTGTTTTCACCGGTTCACGCCAGCTCAGTCGGCAATGTAGTCATCGCTGCCCGCACCGCCCAAGGCGTAGAGTTGCTGGCGGTGTTGCAGGCCGATGCGGCCGAAAGCGGTGACATCCACCTGGGCGCGGCCGATGGCCCGGCTCTGCAATTGGCTGACCTTCCGTACCAACTGGACAGCAAACTCGAAACACAGCGTTGATATATACGAACGCCTTCATGCTGAAAATGTCTGCATAGTGATCCCGCTTCCGCGCTCATCAAGAGCACGGAGATGCGGGACGACCCCAACGCCTGTGAGATGCAACATGAGCAAGATGGCTGACGAGGTGCAGAGAAATTTGATCAAGGCAATCGATAGAGATGCCTTGTTTCTGCCAACCCTCCCTGAAGTAGCACTAAAGATCCGCCTTGCTGCCGAGAACACCGAAATCAGTGTCGCTGCCCTGAGTAAAGTGATTGGCAGCGACACTGCGCTGTCCGCCCGCCTGATCAAAGTGGTGAACAGCCCTTTGCTGCGCCCCAATTTTGAAGTCAGCGACGTCAATACGGCCATCACCCGGCTGGGCGTCAATTACACCTGCAACCTGGCCATCGGCCTGGTGGTGGAGCAGATGTTCCATGCCAAGTCCGAGGTGGTCGAACGTAAACTGCGCGAGATCTGGCAACAGAGCCTGCAAGTAGCGGGCATCGCCTACAAGTTGAGTCAGAAGCGGGTAACGCTCAAGCCGGACAAGGCGACCCTTGCAGGGTTGATCCATCTGATCGGCGTGCTGCCGATCCTGACCTACGCCGAAGATCACAACGAATTGCTGGCTGATTCGGTCAGCCTCAACCACGTGATCGAGCGCATTCATCCGGTGATCGGCGAGCGGCTGCTGCGCTCCTGGGACTTTCCCGAACTCCTGGCGACTGTGCCCACAAAGTTTCAGGACTTCACCCGCGTATCAACCAGCCCGGACTATATCGACCTGGTCCAGATTGCGACGGTGCACCTGCATCAGGGCACCAGCCATCCTTACAGCCAGATTGAAATGAGCAGCCTGCCAGCCTTCCATCAACTGGGCCTGGACCTGAGCGGTGGTCATCTGGGTGCGGAGATGGATGAAGCGAAGATGATGCTGTATTGAAGCGTCTCGCCTTGTAGGAGCTGCCGAAGGCTGCGAATGGGCCCAAATCAGCTTTCGCAGCCTGCGGCAGCTCCTACAGGATGTGTAAGGCTTGAGTAGATGACTACCCCACTACAAAACTCACCCGCACCTTCAACCCGCCCGCCGCGCCATCGTGCAGGCTGATCTGGGCCAGGTGCGCCCGGCAGATTTCGCCGACAATCGCCAGACCCAGCCCCGAACCTTTGCCCTGCTGCTGGCTTCGGTAGAACCGCTCGAAGACCCGATCACGTTCTGCTGCCGGAATGCCCGGGCCGTCGTCCTCAACCTCGAGAATGCCCGGCGCACTGACGCGCAGGATCACGTTGCCCCCCGATGGCGTGTGAGCCAAGGCGTTGTCGATCAGGTTGCTGAGCAGTTCGTTGAGGAGCGTCGGCTCGCCCTGCAGCAGGACCGGTTGCTCAGCCTCCAGCGCCAGTGAAACGCCGTGAGCATGGGCCAGCGGTGCCATCGCCATCCCCAGCTCTCGCGCCAACTGGCTGAGATCCAGGGTTTGCGCGCCGCCTTCAGCAATGGCCCGCGCACCGTTTTCGATACGTGCCAGAGACAACAGTTGATTGGCCAGATGGGTCAGACGGTCAGTACCCTGCGCCGCCTCTTCCAGCGTGGTGCGCCAGTGTGCCGGTTCAGGATCACGCAGCCCCAGCTCAACCCGCGCCTTGAGTGCAGCCAAGGGCGTGCGCAACTCATGGGCGGCGTCGGCGATGAACTGCGCCTGACGTTCGAACTGCTGGCGCAAACGCTCGGTAAAGTGATTGAGGGCCGTCACCAGTGGTCGCAGTTCATGCTGCACTTCCACCAGCGGCAGAGAGCGTAAATCATCCGGCTGACGCTCTTCCACTTCCGTACGCAAGCGTTCCAGCGGTCGCAACGCAGCGCTGACCGTGAACCACACCAACAACAACGCGCCGGCGCCGAGCATGCCCAGACGCAGCAAAGTATCGGCCATCAAGCCGCGGGCCATGCTGACCCTGGCTTCTTCGGTTTCAGCCACGCGAATTTCAGCCATGCCGTTCATGTTTGGCTCGCTCACCGGTTTGAGCAGGTTGACCACCCGCACCGATTGCCCTTGATAGCGGGCGGTATAGAAGCTGGCCAGCGCAGGGTAGTCGTCGGTTCGCAGGGTGCCCGGAGGCGGTGGCGGGATGCCCTCGTAACCGGAGATCAACTTCTTGTTGATGTCGTTGACCTGGTAGTAGATGCGCCCGGCGCTGTCATACGCGAAGGTGTCCAGCGCGATGTACGGCACGTCGGCGCTGAGGGTCCCGTCACGCTGGGAAACCCCGGCGGCGATGGTCCGCGCCGAGGCCAGCAGGGTTCGGTCATAGGCGATGTCGGCGGCTTCCCGGCCGTTCCAGTAGGCGCTCAGGCCGCTGGCCAGCATCAGCACCGTCATCAACAGCCCCAAATTCCAGAGCAGTCGCCAGCGAAGGCTGTTATGGCTGCTCATCACGGCTTTCCAGCAGATAGCCAAGGCCCCGGAACGTCACGATGGCAACCGGATGGCCGTCGAGTTTCTTGCGCAGGCGATGCACGTAAATCTCGATGGCGTCGGCACTGGCCTCTTCGTCCAGGCCGAATACCTGGGAAGCCACTTGTTCCTTGCTCATCACTCGACCGGGGCGTGCGATCAATGCCTCCAGCACCGCCTGCTCTCGGGACGTCAGGGTCAGCAGCTCATCGCCCAGAGTGAAACGCCGCGTATCCAGGTCGTAAGCCAGCACCCCGCAGCGCTGCTGCCGCTCGCCGCCCAGCACACTGCGGCGCAACAAGGCCTTGACCCGCGCTTCCAGCTCAGAAAGCTCGAAAGGCTTGGCCAGATAATCGTCAGCCCCGAGATTCAGGCCATGAACGCGATCCTTCACGTCGCTGCGCGCAGTCAGCATCAACACCGGGAGGTTCTTACCCCGCCCCCGTAAACGCGCCAGCACTTCAAAGCCATCCATGCGCGGCAGACCGACATCCAGTATGGCGACGGCATATTCCTCACTGCTCAGCGCCAGATCTGCGGCAACACCATCATGCAGCACATCAACCGTCAGACCCGAGCTCTTGAGTGCCTGGGCTACGCTTTCAGCTAATTGCGGATGATCTTCAACGAGAAGAACACGCATCGACTTCTCCTGATCGCGTGACTTTTTAGGAGTCCGGAGTTTACAGGCGCACTGGCGGCTGTGAAGTAGGAAACAAATCAAAACTCAATTTAGCTTGCCCGTGAAAGGTTGTTGAAAGGTTTGTGAAAGCTTCGCTGTTTAGCATCAGGCAAACGGCCATGTCAGCGGCCGAAAGAAAGACGCCTCGAAGCGTTTTCAAAATAAGAACAAAAACGGAGTCAACCATGACGATGCCAACGTCCAGGGCCCTCTCGCCCACTCGCAACGATCCCACCTGTTTTCTAGAAGCACGCCTCTCAAGGCGGGTACGACTGCGTTCATCCCGAAGTTAAGTGCCGAACGCCGATGAAAAGTTATCAACAGCCTGGTCATGGCTGCTGATAAGAACGGAAGCAAATCAAACCGCTTTATATCCAAAAACAAAAAACTCTGGAGATTGACCATGACTTTATCCTTGCGTCGCTTCGCGCTGGCTGCGGGCTGCATGATGTTCGCCACGCAACTGCTGGCAGAAGAACCCAAACGCCCGGAATGCATCGCCCCAGCTTCACCTGGTGGCGGCTTCGACCTGACCTGCAAACTGGTACAGAGCGCGCTGATCAACGAGAAAATCCTGACCAAGCCGATGCGCGTGACCTACATGCCGGGCGGCGTGGGCGCGGTGGCCTATAACGCGGTGGTGGCTCAACGCCCTGCCGATGCCGGTACTCTGGTGGCCTGGTCCAGCGGTTCGTTGCTCAATCTGGCGCAAGGCAAGTTCGGTCGTTTCGATGAGAACGCGGTTCGCTGGCTGGCCGCAGTTGGCACCAGCTATGGCGCCATCGCGGTGAAAAGTGACTCGCCTTACAAAACCCTCGACGATCTGGTCAAGGCGCTCAAGGCTGACCCAAGCAAAGTCGTGATCGGCTCTGGCGGCACCGTCGGTAGCCAGGACTGGATGCAGACCGCGCTGATCGCCAAGGCCGCCGGCATCAACCCGCGTGACCTGCGTTACGTCGCCCTCGAAGGCGGCGGTGAAATTGCTACCGCCCTGCTCGGCGGTCACATCCAGGTCGGCAGCACCGACATTTCCGACTCCATGCCACACATCCTCAGCGGTGACATGCGTCTGCTGGCCGTGTTCTCGGACAAGCGCCTGGACGAGCCGGAAATGAAAAACATCCCCACTGCCAAAGAGCAAGGCTACGACATCGTCTGGCCAGTGGTGCGTGGCTTCTACCTCGGGCCGAAGGTGACCGACGCCGAGTACAAGTGGTGGAAAGACGCATTCGACAAGCTGCTGGCATCGGAAGACTTCGCCAAGCTGCGTGATCAGCGCGAACTGTTCCCGTTCGCCATGACCGGTGAAGAGCTGGACACCTACGTGAAGAAGCAAGTCGCTGACTACAAGACCCTGGCCAAAGAGTTTGGCCTGATTCAGTGATCGATTGACTGACTAGCGGTCGCCCTGCCTGCGCGGCACGGCGACCCGGGAGTTACACCATGGTGATCCAACGCATTTTCGCGGCTTTCCTGCTGCTGGTCTGTGCAGGTCTGGCGGTAATGGCCTGGCCGTATCAGGCGCCGTTTTCCTACGAGCCGGTCGGCCCGCGTGCCTTCCCGCTGTTGATGCTGGGGCTGATGAGCCTGGCGCTTATTTACATGCTGTTCCGTCCGGCGCCCATTGTGCACACCGAGGAAGAGCCTGAGCTGGACCGCGAAACCATCGTCAAGATCACCGCCTGCGTGGCCTTGCTGCTGATTTTCGCTGGCACCTTCGAACCGCTGGGTTTCATCCTCAGCAGCATACTGATCGGCATTCCGATGGCACGTCTGTATGGCGGGCGTTGGGTGCCAAGCGTGATCGTGGTGATTCTGATGAGCATCGGCCTTTACCTGCTTTTCGATAAAGCCATGGACGTTCCGTTGCCCCTGGGCCTGCTCGACGTTCTGGAGAACTGATCAATGGATACTTTCGGCTATCTGGGCCAGGGCTTCGGCGTTGCGCTCACCCCTTACAACCTGATCACCGCACTGTGCGGCACCCTGATCGGCACCGTGGTCGGCCTGTTGCCGGGTCTTGGCCCGATCAACGGCGTTGCATTGTTGATTCCTATTGCCTTCGCATTGGGTCTACCACCGGAATCGGCACTGATTCTGTTGGCTGCGGTATATCTGGGATGTGAATATGGCGGCCGGATCAGCTCGATCCTGCTGAACATTCCTGGCGAAGCATCCACCGTAATGACTACCCTCGACGGCTACCCAATGGCGCGTCAGGGCCTGGCAGGCGTTGCCTTGTCGCTGTCGGCGTGGAGTTCGTTCATCGGCGCCTTTATTGCGACCTGCGGCATGGTGTTGTTTGCCCCGCTGCTAGCCAAATGGGCGATTGCCTTCGGACCGGCGGAATATTTCGTACTGATGGTCTTTGCCATCGTCTGCCTGGGTGGCATGGCCGGTGATCGTCCGATCAAGACCTTTATCGCAGCCTTGATCGGCCTGTTCCTGTCGGCCGTCGGCATCGACGCCAACAGTGGCGTGTATCGCTTCACCGGCGACAACATTCACCTCACCGACGGCATTCAGTTCGTGGTGCTGGTACTGGGCCTGTTCTCCATCAGCGAGATTCTGTTGCTGCTGGAAAAAACCCACCACGGCCAGGAAGCAGTGAAGGCTACCGGGCGCATGATGTTCAACGTCAAGGAAGCCGCTTCGGTATTCACGGTGAACCTGCGCTGCGGCGTGATGGGTTTTGTGATGGGCGTTTTACCGGGTGCTGGTGCAACTCTGGCCAGTGCGGTCGCGTACATGACCGAGAAAAGCATCGCGGGTAAAACCGGGAAGTTCGGCCAGGGGGATATGCGCGGGCTGGCAGCTCCGGAGACGGCCATCGGTGGCGCAGCCTGCGGTGCATTAGTACCCATGCTCACCCTCGGCGTACCGGGTTCGGGGACTACGGCCGTAATGATCGGCGCACTGTCGCTGTACAACATCACTCCGGGCCCGATGCTGTTTCAACAGCAGCCGGACCTTGTATGGGGCCTGATCGCGTCGTTGTTCATTGCCAACGTTATGCTGGTGATCCTCAACATCCCGATGATCCGCATCTTCACCCGCATCCTCAACGTGCCGAACTGGGCACTGGTGCCGGTGATCGCGATCATTACCGGGATCGGCGTCTATGCCGTGCATGCCACCACCTTCGACCTGTTCCTGATGGTCGGCATCGGTATCTTCGGCTACATCCTGCGCAAGCTGGACTTCCCGTTGTCGCCGATTCTGCTGGGCTTCATCCTGGGCGGTCTGATGGAGCAGAACCTGCGTCGTGCGCTGTCGATCTCCAACGGCGCCATGGAAATTCTGTGGTCCAGCCCGATCACCATCGGCGTGTGGGTACTTACGATCATCATGCTGCTGTTCCCGATCATCCGCATCTGGCGCAAGCGTTCCGCGCAGCGCAGTGCAGCAACCAGTGTCTGATCGACCCTTCAAGAGCTGGTGGGGAACACCGCTGGTCGGCCTGCTTGGCGGATACCTCGCCAGCCAGATCGGCTGGCCTTTGCCCTGGATGGTCGGCTCGTTGCTGGCGATCATCCTGGTCCGCTGCCTGACGCCCTGGCAGCTGGCGGAAATACCCGGCGGCCGCAAATGCGGCCAATGGATTGTCGGCATCGGTATCGGCCTGCACTTCACGCCCATCGTGATCGAGCAGGTACTTGCACATTTCGGGCTAATCTTTTTTGCCGCGCTGATCACCAGCCTTTCCAGTGTGGTCGGCGTGTGGCTGATGCGTCGCAGCGGTGAAGACCGCGCCACGGCGTTTTTCTCCAGCATGCCTGGCGGCTCCGGGGAGATGGTCAATCTCGGGGCCCGCAATGGCGCCATTCTCAGCAGCGTTGCCGCCGGTCAAAGCCTGCGGGTGCTGGCAGTGGTGCTGTGTGTTCCGGCGATCTTCAAATACCTCATGGGCAACGGCACTCCGCTGGTGCATGCAGGCAGTGTCAACTGGCTGTGGCTGGCGCTGTTGTTTCCACTCGGAGCGGCAGTCGCCTGGCTTTGGCAACGTCTGAAACAACCCAACCCCTGGCTGTTCGGTCCGTTACTGGTCAGCGCTGTGATCAGTGTCAGCTTCGACCTGCATATCGGCTTGCCGGACGGCAGCAGCCAGATCGGTCAATGGCTGATCGGCAGCGGCCTGGGCTGCCACTTCAATCGCCAGTTCTTTCAGCGAGCACCTTCGTTCATTGGCCGCACCTTGCTGGGCACGGCATTGACCATGATCATCGCCGCCCTCGCCGCCTTTGCCTTGAGCGCCGCAACCCATCTGGACCTGCGTTCGCTGACCCTGGGAATGATGCCCGGCGGCATCGCCGAAATGAGCCTGACGGCGGAAGTGCTGCAACTGTCAGTGCCACTGGTGACGGCGATGCAGGTCATGCGGCTGCTGTTTGTGCTGTTTATGGCTGAGCCGATTTTTCGGTATTGGGCACGGCGATCACCACTCTGAACCAAGTCGAGAACCTGTGGGACCGGCTTTAGCCGGGAAGAGGCCAGTACATCCGCGTCATATTCATTGTCTGAAATGCCGCCTTCCCGGCTAAAGCCGGTCCCACGATATGGACGATATTGAGGTCCTGTGGGAACGCCACCCCGGTCGCCCCCACAGGTTTTGCGTTTGGCTTTAAACCGGCGGCAACCGCCACTCGATCGGCGTCATCCCGTTCTGCTCAAGGTACTTGTTCGCACGGCTGAAATGCCCGCAACCCAAAAACCCCTTGTAAGCAGACAACGGCGACGGATGCACCGACGTCAGTACCAGGTGCTTGGTGGCATCCACCAGCTTCTGCTTGCTCTGCGCATGAGCGCCCCACAGCATGAACACCAGATGCGGCTGATGTGCGCTCACCGTTTCGATGACTTTGTCGGTGAAATGCTGCCAGCCTTTGCCCGCATGGGAGGCGGCGTTGGCGCGCTCGACAGTCAGTGTGGTGTTGAGCATCAATACGCCCTGATCGGCCCAGGATTGCAGGTGACCATGAGTTGGAATGTCGATGTTCAGGTCGCGCTTCAACTCTTTATAGATGTTGACCAGCGAGGGCGGCGCAGGCACGCCGGGCTGTACCGAAAAGCACAAGCCATGGGCCTGACCGGGGCCGTGATACGGGTCCTGGCCGAGGATCACCACCTTGACCTGATCCAGCGGTGTTGAATTCAGCGCATTGAAAATCAGCGGCCCCGGCGGATAGATCTCCTTGCCTGCCGCATGCTCCTGACGCAGAAATTCCCGCAGCTGGCCCATGTAAGGTTTTTCGAATTCCTCACGCAGCGCATGCTTCCAGCCAGCTTCAAGTTTGATACGGTCGTCGCTTGTCATGGTCACACCTTGAAAACAATGGGCGGACACTAGGAAAGCTGACCGCCAATGTCAAATTCAGCTCGTCGCGCGTCGCCTTTTCCTACACTGCACCTCATGCAACTTAACCCGACACCGTGCAATCACAACTGTGTTGGACACCGCCCTCGAGAGGTCACGATGAATCTGCAATTTGAAGAACTCCCGGCTCAGAATGGCGCACGCATCGGCATTGCCACGCTGGATGCCGAGCGCTCACTGAACGCGTTATCGCTGCCCATGCTCCTTGCCTTGCAACAACGCCTCGACTTGTGGGCCAGCGACGACAGCATTGTCTGCGTATTGCTGCGCGGCAATGGCGCAAAAGCTTTCTGCGCCGGGGGCGACGTCAGGTCGCTGGTGGACGTCAGCCGCGAACGGCCGGGCGAAGTTCCGCATCTGGCTGCCAGCTTCTTCGCCGCTGAGTATCGGCTCGATTACAGCCTGCACACCTACCCGAAACCGCTGATCTGCTGGGGCCATGGCTATGTGCTCGGTGGCGGCATGGGCCTGCTGCAAGGCGCCAGCATCCGCATTGTGACCCCGAGCAGCCGATTGGCCATGCCGGAAATCAGCATCGGTTTATTTCCCGACGTGGGCGCCAGTTGGTTCCTGTCGAAACTGCCCGGCAAACTCGGTTTATTCCTTGGCCTGACCGGCGCGCACATCAACGCCCACGATGCGCTGGACCTGGATCTGGCAGACCGCTTTCTGCTCGACGAACAGCAAGACGAACTGATCGACGGCCTGCAACAGCTCAACTGGCAGGAACAAACCGCGATCCAGCTCAACAGCTTGCTTAAAGCCCTACAACAGGAAGCCATCGGTCAATTGCCAGAAGCTCAGTGGTTGCCAAGGCGCAAGCAAATCGACGAACTGCTGGACGTGGGCAACCTGCCCTGCGCCTGGAACGCCATCAGCCATCTGCAAAACAGCGAAGACGCCCTGCTGGCCCGCGCAGCGACAACCCTGGCGCAAGGCTGCCCGCTCACCGCCCATCTGGTCTGGGAACAACTGCACCGCGCCCGCCACATGTCCCTGGCCGAAGCCCTGCAAATGGAGTTCGCCATGAGCCTCAACTGCTGCCGCCACCCCGAATTCAGCGAAGGCGTCCGCGCCCGCCTGATCGACAAAGACAACCAGCCCCACTGGCACTGGCCGGATGTGGCAAGTATTCCGTTGGCGGTGATTGATGCGCACTTCAGTAAGGCGTGGGAAGGAAGGCATCCGTTGGCGGATTTGTCGGGGTATTGATGGCTGCCCCCAGATTGAATAGCCTGCTGCAACTGACGGGAAGAGGCGGGGTTTGCAAATGAGTAAATTGCTGGAGCACAGAGGTTTCCACGGCTCAATCGAAGCCAGCCCTGAGGACAACTGCCTGTTCGGGAAACTCCAGTTCATCCCGGCACTGGTCAGCTATGAAGGCAAGACTAAAGATGAACTGTACCAAGCGTTTCGTGACGCAGTAGATGACAGTCTTGCAACCGGCGTTCTTTGCGAACTCGTCTCTTCCGGACGGATAAACCCTTCATGAATGATCCGACCGATCTCGAACGCCAACAAAAAACGGCGCCCTAATCAGCGCCGTTCTTGATCCATCTACCTACCTGTTCCCCCCTCTCCCATCACCTCCGCGACCACCTCGTCCATCGCCGCGACCATCACCTCGTCCACCGCGACCTGGCCCGTGGCCTCTGCCGTCGCCGTGTCCGTCGCCCCATGAAGGGCCGGGGCGGCCTGGGTTGCCGTGGTAGTCGTTGCGTGGGTTGCGATAACCGGGGTTGGGACGGTAGCGGTTATCGCCCCAGCCGTAACCCGGTGGTCGGCCCGGCTGGTAGTAGCGCGGCACCGGTGGTGGTGAGTAATAACGCACGGGCGGCGGAGCGTAGTAGCGCTGTTGGGGCGCTACGTAGATTCGCCGTTCCTGATAATAGGGACGATAGCCGTTGTCGTAGGCGTAGGCACCGCCTCCTGAATATCCCGGCTGTGTGTAGACCTCGGATTCATAATAGTCAGAGCCTCCATAGCAACCTGCGAGAGTCAGAGCCAATACAACGATGAGCAAGGTTCGTCGATACATGGCGGCCTCCTGGACCGCGATTGGGCACAAACCAGCGACGCTGGTCGGCGTCTAGCCAATATCTGGCGGACGTGAAATGAGACAGTAAAAAGACAATCAAGTGCCCCAGGCCGGACAGTATCTGACGAGCTACCGCCCCGTTGCAGTGCATGCGCGCACCAGAGAATGGCGATATTTACCCTTTCTTCAACATCGCAATCAGACGGCGCCCACGCTATCCGCCGCCTCCAGCAAGTTGGCACAACTCTCGCTTAACAATTTGTGTGCAGGAGTCAACTCAGGTTCGCGGCACCACAATTTGCAATAGCTGACTAGGGTTCCGGCTCGCCTTTGGCGAGTGGCTGGTCCGAGAGTTGGCGACCTCCAGTAGAGGTTACACGGCGGGATAAAAGCCCGGGAGACAGGACACCAGTGGTGTCGCGTAGCTCCTGACCGCCTTTCTTTCGCTACTGGAGGTATTCACATGCATAAGTCCCGTCTAACGCCCCGTCTATTGGGTCTGCTCACTGCAGGTCTCATCGCTGCATTAAGCCTTTCCCCGGCACAGGCTGCCGTTAAAAAAGAATTCAATGTCTGCTGGACGATCTATGCCGGCTGGATGCCCTGGGAATACGCAGGCACCCAAGGCATTGTCGATAAATGGGCGAAGAAGTACGACATCAAGATTGATGTCACCCAGCTCAACGACTACGTCGAATCCATCAACCAATACACCGCTGGCCAGTTCGATGGCTGCACCATGACCAACATGGATGCACTGACGATCCCGGCAGCCGGCGGCGTGGAAAGCACCGCGCTGGTGGTCAGTGACTTCTCCAACGGCAACGACGGCATCGTCATCAAAGGCACCGGCAAGAAAGTCGCCGACCTCAAGGGCATGAACGTCAATCTGGTGGAACTGTCGGTGTCCCACTACCTGTTGGCCCGGGCACTGGACAGCGTCGACCTCGCTGAAAAAGACCTGAAAGTCGTTAACACCTCCGATGCGGACATCTCCGCTGCGTTCAACACCAACGACGTGCAAGCCGCCACCACCTGGAACCCGATGCTGGCCGATATCAAAGCCAAGCCGGGCGTGACCGAAGTGTTCAACTCCAGCCAGATCCCCGGCGAAATCATGGACATGATGGTGGTCAACACCCAGACCCTCAAAGACAACCCGGCGCTGGGCAAAGCCTTGACCGGTGCCTGGTTTGAAGTGGTTGCGCTGATGAACGCGAAAAACGCTCAGAGCAAAGCCGCGCTGGAACACATGGCCAAGGCCTCGGGCACTGATCTGGCCGGTTTCCAGGCGCAACTGGACACCACCAAGCTGTTCGCCACGCCCAAGGAAGCTCTTGAGTTCGCCACCAGCAAACAGCTGCCGGACACCATGCGCAAAGTCGCCAACTTCTCCTTTGAGCACGGCTTGCTGGGTGAAGGTGCCAAGGATTCCAGCGCTGTGGGCATGACCTTCGCCAACGGCGTCACTTCCGGCGACAAAGCCAACCAGAAACTGCACTTCGATCAAAGCTATGTGCAGATGGCTGCCGACGGCAAGTTGTAAACCGGGTCCAGAAAGGTCATTGCCATGCGCTTGATAAATCGCCGCCCGGATCGCGCCAGCCGCCTGATCCTGGTGCTCCTGCCGTTCGCCTTGTTGCTGTTCGCCTATTTCACCGGCTCGGCAACACGGCTGACGGAAAACCCCAACGACAAGCTGTTGCCCAGCGCGGTGCTGATGGCCGATGCGGTCAAACGCATGGCCTTCACCGAAGACCAGCGCAGCGGCGGGTATCTGCTGTGGCAGGACACCGGTTCCAGCCTGCAACGCTTGGGGATCGGCTTGGGCATCAGCGCTTTGCTTGGGCTGTGTCTGGGCATTGCGTCGGGCATCCTGCCGTTGTTCGGCGCGCCGCTCTCGCCCCTTTTGACGGTGCTGTCGATGGTGCCGCCCTTGGCGATTCTGCCGATTCTGTTCATCGTCTTTGGCTTGGGAGAGTTATCGAAGGTGATGCTGATCGTGATTGGCATCACCCCGATTCTCGCCCGTGATCTTGAGCAGCGGGCACGGGAAATCCCTGTCGAATTGCTGATCAAGGCCCAGACGCTGGGCGCTTCGACCTGGACGCTGATCCTGCGGTTAGTCCTGCCGCAACTGCTGCCACGGTTGCTGATTGCCCTGCGTCTGGTGCTGGGTTCGGCGTGGTTGTTCCTGATCGCCGCCGAAGCCATTGCCTCCACAGATGGGCTGGGTTACCGGATTTTTCTGGTGCGGCGTTATCTGGCGATGGACGTGATTTTGCCTTACGTGGTGTGGATCACGCTGCTGGCCTGGCTGATGGATTGGGGCCTCAACGCGCTGACTCGCAAGGCGTTCCCCTGGTATGAGGGAGCACGGCCATGAGCTTCATTTCAGTCAATAACGTCTGGCAGCAATACGACGATCTGGTGGTGCTCGAAGGCCTGAACCTCAGCGTGGCCGAAGGTGAATTTTGCACGCTGGTGGGCGCGTCGGGCTGCGGCAAGTCGACTTTTCTGCGCCTGTTGCTGGGCCAGGAAGTGGCGAGCAAAGGCAGCATCACGCTGGATGGCAAGGCACTGGCCAGTGAGCCGGATGCCAGTCGCGGCGTGGTGTTCCAGCGCTACTCGGTGTTCCCGCATCTGTCGGTGCTGGACAACGTAGCGCTGGGCCTGGAATTGCCGCGTTCGGCACTGCTCGGTCGGTTGTTCGGCAACGCCAAGCGCGAGGCTCGGGAACAGGCCGCGCATCTGCTGCACAAAGTCGGCCTCGGTCATGCGCTGGATAAATATCCGGCGCAGCTTTCCGGTGGCATGCAACAGCGCTTGGCCATCGCTCAAGCCTTGATCATGAAGCCTCGGGTGTTGCTGCTTGACGAACCCTTCGGCGCCCTCGACCCCGGCATTCGCAAGGACATGCACGCCTTGCTGCTGGAGCTGTGGCGCGAGACGCAACTGACGGTGTTCATGGTCACCCACGACCTGTCCGAAGGTTTCAATCTCGGCACTCGTCTGCTGGTTTTCGACAAGGTGCGCATCGACCCCCACGCCCCCGGCGCCTATGGCGCACGCATCACTTACGACATTCCCCTGAACAGCGACCGCCGCGCCGCACGCGCCGCGCTTGATTCGCTGCAACAGGCTTGAAGGATTTTTGCTCATGACCACATCAAACACGCTCTTCCCTGTATTCGCCGAAGAACTGCTACCCGGTGGCGGCCATCGCTCGTTCGTACTCAAGCGTGGCGAATTGCTGCGCCTGACCGACCTCAACGGCAACGCCAACATCAGCCTGACGATGCTCAACGCTCATGAGAAAACCGAGCGCCTGAACCTGCCCGACAGCCTGAAATGCCAACACACTGCCAAGCTCACCAGCGGCCATTGCCTGTACTCGGACATGGGCCGCGTGTTGGCCGCAATTACCGCTGACACCTGCGGCTGGAGCGACAGCCTCGGCGGCGTGCTCTGCGCCGATGAAGTTGCGGAAAAATACGGCCAGGGCCGCTATCAGGAGCTGCGCAACGGCTTCTTCCGCAACGGCGTGGATAACCTGCTGGTGGAGCTCGGAAAGTGGGGCTTGGGCCTGTCCGACCTGCTGATGACCTTGAACCTGTTCAGCCGGGTCAGCGTTGACGACGCGGGCAAGCTGCACTTCGTGGCGAACAATTCCAAGGCGGGTGATTACATCGAGCTGTACGCACCGATGGACACGCTGGTGGTGCTCACCGCTCTGCCGCACCCCATGGACCCGAACCCGGAATACGCGCCACAGCCGGTCCAGTTGAGCTGGATGAAAGCCGACGCCAAGGTCGCGGAACACTGCCGCACGTCCCGCCCGGAAAACGAGCGTGGCTTCATCAACACCGACCGCCTGTTCGCCTGAGGAGCACCTTCATGAGTCTGCATTCCAATATCCCGACAACCACCACTCACATTCCGGCAGGCGAGCCGTCGCTGACCGAACTCAAGGCGGGGCAAACCCTGCGCATCCTCGATCTGCAAGGTAATCAGGCCGTCGACACGCTGTTCTTCAGCCTCGCCAACCCTCGGGAGCGCTACGACGTGCAGCGCACCTTGCGCCGTCAGGGCAGCGTTTACCTGACCACCGGCAGCGTGCTGTATTCCAACCTTGGCAAACCGATGCTGACCATCGTCGATGACACCTGTGGTCGCCACGACACCCTTGGCGGCGCGTGCGCGCAAGAGAGCAACACCGTGCGTTACGCCCTGGAAAAACGCCACATGCACAGCTGCCGCGACAACTTTCTACGCGCTTGCATTCACGACGGTCGACTGGGTAAAGGCGACATCAGCCCGAACATTAATTTCTTCATGAACGTGCCGGTCACGGCGGATGGCGGGCTGACCTTCGAAGACGGCATCTCCGCTCCCGGCAAGTACGTGGAACTGCGCGCCGAGATGGACGTGATCGTGCTGATCTCCAACTGCCCACAGCTGAACAACCCGTGCAATGGCTACAACCCGACGCCGGCTGAGTTGCACGTCTGGAATTGAGGCCGAGGCTTATGCCTGTTGGAGCGAGGCTTGCCCGCGAAGAACGATAACGCGGTGTATCTGCCAATCCTGGGTGACTGATTCGCGGGCAAGCCTCGCTCCACAGGTCAGATTGCGACTAAAAAACCACGACGGACGACCGGCGTGCAGACACATCAATAGCGGGACGGCCCGCTTCCCAGTTCGAGGTCGGGTTGATCGATCTCCGGGGTTCAAGACATGTTCGACAAACTGCTGATTGCCAACCGTGGCGCGATTGCCTGCCGCATCCTGCGCACCTTGCGCGCCCTGCACATCAAGGGTGTGGCGGTGTATTCCGAAGCCGACGCCGCCAGCCTGCACTTGCTGGAAGCCGACGAAGCCCACAGCCTGGGTGAAGGTGGCGCGGCCGGGACTTATCTGGCAGTGGACAAGATCCTCGCCATCGCCAAAGCCAGCGGCGCAAAGGCCATCCACCCGGGTTACGGCTTCCTGTCGGAAAATGCTGCCTTCGCCCAGGCCTGTGAAGACGCCGGTGTCGCCTTTGTCGGCCCGACACCCGAGCAACTGCGCGTCTTCGGACTCAAACACACCGCTCGCGCACTGGCCAAAATGCACGGCGTGCCGATGCTTGAAGGCACGGAGTTACTGGACAGCATCGACGCCGCACTGAGCGCCGCCGACATCATCGGTTACCCGGTCATGCTCAAAAGCACCGCAGGCGGTGGCGGCATCGGCATGCGCGTGTGCCGCAGTGCAGCCGAGTTGAGCGAATCCTTCGAGGCCGTCAAACGCCTCGGGCAGAACAATTTCAGCGACGCTGGCGTGTTCATCGAGAAGTACATCCAGCGCGCCCGCCACCTTGAAGTTCAGGTGTTCGGCGACGGGCGCGGCGAAGTACTGGCCCTCGGCGTGCGGGATTGCTCGGTGCAACGGCGCAACCAGAAAGTCCTGGAAGAAACCCCGGCACCGAACCTGCCCGACGGCATGGGCGAAGAACTGTGCATGGCGGCGATCAAGCTGGCCAAGGCAGTCAACTATCGCAGCGCCGGGACTGTGGAGTTTGTGTTCGACAGCGACGATCAGCGCTTTTACTTCCTCGAAGTGAACACGCGGTTGCAGGTCGAGCATGGCGTGACCGAGCAAGTCTGGGGCGTCGATCTGGTCAGCTGGATGGTGCAACTGGCTGCCGGTGATCTGCCGCCGTTGGCCGAACTGCAAGCAGCACTCAAGCCTAGCGGTCATGCCATTCAGGCGCGTTTGTATGCCGAAGATCCGGGCCGCGATTTCCAGCCCTGCCCTGGCTTGCTGACCGCAGTAAATTTCCCGGCGGTGGACGGCAAAAGCCTGCGCATCGATACCTGGGTGGAAGCCGGTTGCGAGATCCCGCCGTTCTTCGACCCGATGATCGCCAAGGTCATCAGTTGGGCGCCCAATCGCCAATTGGCCAGCGATGGTCTGGCTAATGCACTGAGCGAAACCCGTCTGTATGGCGTCGAGACCAATCGCGATTACCTGCGGCAGATCATCGCCGACGTACCTTTCGCCAGCGGCCAGCCGTGGACCCGTTGCCTGGAAGGTCTGGTCTATCACGCCGACACCTTGGAGGTGCTCAGCGGTGGGACGCAGACCAGCGTGCAGGATTATCCGGGGCGTCTGGGTTACTGGGCTGTAGGCGTGCCGCCGTCGGGACCGATGGACAGTCACGCTCTGCGTCAGGGCAACCTTTTGCTGGGCAACGCCGAAGGCTGCGCTGCATTGGAAATCACCATGAGCGGCCCGCTTCTGCGCTTCAACACGGACGCGGTCGTGGCGGTGACAGGTGCGGTTATTCCCCTGACGATCAACGGCGAGGCTCAGCCGCTCAACACTGCCGTGTTCGTGCCAGCCGGTTCGCAATTGGCGCTGGGCACGATTGCCGGGGCTGGTGCGCGCAGTTATCTGTGCGTGCGCGGCGGGCTGGATGTTCCAGATTATCTGGGCAGCAAAAGCACCTTTACGTTGGGGCAGTTTGGCGGGCATGGCGGCCGGGCTTTGCGCGCAGGCGACGTGCTGCACGTTGCATCACTGGTTGATCGCAGTGCCGGACAGCAGATTCCATCAGAGCAACTGGAAGACCTGGCTGATGTGCGCCATATCCGGGTGATCTACGGCCCCCACGGTGCGCCGGAATATTTCACTGAAAACTATATGCACACTTTCTTCGCCACGGCCTGGGAAGTGCACTTCAACTCCAGCCGGACCGGCGTACGCCTGATCGGGCCGAAGCCGGAATGGGTGCGGGCTGATGGTGGCGAGGCGGGCCTGCATCCGTCGAACATTCACGACAACCCGTATGCGATCGGTGCGGTGGATTTCACCGGTGACATGCCGGTGATCCTCGGCCCGGACGGCCCGAGCCTGGGGGGGTTCGTCTGCCCGGTGACCATCATCGAGGCCGATCTGTGGCAGTTGGGCCAGCTCAAGGCTGGGGATAAGGTGGTGTTTGAGGCGGTGAGTATTCAGACAGCACGGGATCTAATCCGTAGGAGCGCGCTTGCCCGCGATGAGGAAGGGACATCCTATAAATCTCCTGTGGCCGGAATGCCTTCATCGCGGGCAAGCTCACTCCTACAGGGGGGCGGCATTGCGTCTGATGCATCTCCTGAGTCCGGAATGCCGCCATCGCGGGCAAGCGCGCTCCTACAGGGGATCGGTGTTACGTCTGATGCATCGCCTGAGTCTGGCCTGAAGCCATCGCGAGCAAGCTCACTCCTACAGGGGAGCGGCATTGCGTCTGATGCATCTCCTGAGTCTGGCCTGGCCTCATCGCGAGCAAGCTCACTCCTACAGAAGACCGAGTTGACGTCGCCGATCATGCTCGACATCGGCACCGACGATACCCGCCTGGTCGCGCGTCTTTCCGGTGACACGCATCTGTTGCTGGAAATCGGCGCACCGGAGCTGGATCTGGTGTTGCGCTTTCGCGGGCATGCGTTGATGCAGGCGCTGGAGGCCAAACAGCTGCATGGCGTGATCGACCTCACGCCGGGGATACGTTCGCTGCAAGTGCATTACCAGCCTGAACAGCTGCCGCTGGCGCAATTGCTGGCAATCGTCGCCGGGGAATGGGATGCGGTGTGCGCCGCCAAGGACCTGCAAGTGCCGTCGCGCATCGTGCATCTGCCGTTGTCCTGGGACGATCCAGCCTGCCGGCTGGCTATCGAAAAATACATGACCACGGTGCGTAAAGACGCCCCCTGGTGCCCGAGTAATCTGGAGTTCATCCGCCGCATCAACGACCTGCCCAACCTCGACGAAGTGCAGCGCACGGTCTTTGAGGCCAGCTATCTGGTCATGGGTCTGGGCGATGTCTACCTCGGTGCACCGGTCGCCACCCCGCTCGACCCACGCCACCGTCTGGTGACCACCAAGTACAACCCGGCGCGCACCTGGACCGCCGAAAACTCGGTGGGCATCGGTGGCGCTTACATGTGTGTCTACGGCATGGAAGGCCCCGGCGGGTATCAGTTTGTCGGGCGTACGCTGCAGATGTGGAATCGCTACCGCGACGTCGCCGCATTCGATGGCAAACCCTGGCTGCTGCGCTTCTTCGATCAGATCCGTTTCTACCCGGTCAGTGCCGAAGAACTGCTGCGCATCCGCCGGGATTTCCCTCTGGGTCGCTTCCCGCTGGAGATTGAACACAGCACGCTAAACCTGGCGGACTATCAGGCGTTTCTCAATCGTGAAGCCGAAGGCATCGCTGCGTTCCGCAGCCAGCAGCAAGGGGCATTCAACGCCGAGCGCGAACGCTGGATCGCCAGCGGCCAGGCCAATTTCGAAAGTGAAGAAGCGGTTGCGCCTTTGACCGAAGAGGCGCCACTCAACGCGGGCGAACACAGCGTCGACAGCCACATCGCCGGTAACCTGTGGCAAGTACAAGTAGAAACAGGCCAGCGCGTAGAAGCGGGTGATGCACTGGTGATTCTGGAGTCGATGAAAATGGAAATTCCGCTGCTCGCGCCGATCGCCGGTGTCGTCGTTGAAGTACGGGTACAACCCGGCTCAGCGGTGCGCGCCGGGCAACGCGTGGCGGTCCTGCAAGCCGACTGATTTTTTGACTTTACCGACGGAATCGAACCATGAGCCTTGAAGTACTTTTATCTGATCTACGCCTGGACTCGGTGCGTGCAGCCTATGAGTCCGGCAGCGTCACGCCGCGTCAGCTGATCCTCGCTCTGCGGGAAAAAGCCGCCGCGTTGATCCCGGAATATCACCTGTTCATCTACTTGCTGAATCCTTCGGAGCTTGAGCCTTATCTGGTCGCACTGGAGGGCAGAGACATCAAGGATCTGCCTTTGTACGGCATCCCGTTTTCCATCAAGGACAACATTGATCTGGCCGGCATCCCGACTACTGCGGCCTGCGTGGCCTATTCGTACAAACCCAAACAGTCGGCAACCATCGTTGAGCAATTGCTGGCTCTGGGCGCAATTCCCATGGGCAAGACCAACCTCGATCAATTTGCAACGGGCTTGAACGGCAGCCGCTCGCCTTTTGGCGCCTGCCCCAACAGTGTGCTCAAGGACTATCCGTCCGGCGGCTCCAGCTCCGGGTCGTCGTTGGCGGTAGCGCTGGGGGTCAGCAGTTTCTCTCTGGGCACCGACACCGCAGGTTCGGGCCGCGTGCCCGCCGCGCTGAACAATCTGGTGGGCATGAAGGCCAGCAAGGGTTTGATCTCCACGGCAGGCGTCGTCCCCGCCTGCCGCACGCTGGATTGCGTCACCACCTTCACCGCCACCGCCAGGGAAGCCAGCCAGTTGCTGAGCCTGACCGCCCGACTCGACCCGCGCGACGAATACAGCCGCAGCAACCCGCTGTGGAACGACGCCTCGGCGTTCGGCACACCCCGGCCGTTCCGGTTTGGCGTGCCCCGCACTGAAGACCTGGAATACTTCGGCTGCACCCAGGGCCCCGGCCTGTTCGCTGAAGCCATCGAGCGCCTGAAGGCAGTGGGCGGCGAAGCGGTGACGATTGACCTGTCGCCGTTCCTCGAAGCGGCCAGCCTGCTTTACAACGGCCCTTGGGTTGCCGAGCGCTACAGCGTTGCGGGCGAACTGATGCAGAGCAATCCTGAGGCTGTGTTGCCGGTGATCCGCGCGGTGCTGGCCAAAGCCCCGGCAGTGACCGGCGTCGAAACCTTCCAGGCGCAATATCGCCTGCAGCAACTCAAGGCGATCTGCGGCAAGGGATTGGAAGGCCTGGACTGCGTGGTCACACCGAGCATCCCCCGCCCGGTGACCAATGCCGAACTGGAAGCCGAACCTGTGTTGCGCAACTCGGAACTCGGCTACTACACCAACTTCGTCAACCTGCTGGATTACGCCGCCGTCGCCGTGCCCAGCGGGTTCATGGAAAACGGCCTGCCGTGGGGCGTGACGCTGTTTGGTCGGGCGTTCACCGATCAGTACTTGCTGAGCCTGGCCGACGCCCTGCAACGGGAAACCGGCCTGCCATTGATTGGCGGTCAGCAAAATGCACTAAGCAAGCCCGCTGGCGTGGCGCGCAATGACATGGCACGGGTGGTGGTCTGCGGCGCACACCTCGATGGTCTGGTGCTGAACTGGCAACTCAAACAACGCGGCGCAACGCTTGTGCAAAGCACGCAAAGCTCGCCTGATTACCAGCTTTATGCGCTGGCGGGCGGCCCGCCCTTTCGGCCAGGCATGGTGCGCGTCGACCAGGGCGGCGTCGCAATCGACGTGGAAGTCTGGGAACTGCCGAGCCGCGAACTGGGCTCGTTTCTCACCGGCATTCCTGCACCCCTCGGGCTGGGTAAAGTACAGCTGGCCGACGGCCGTTGGGAATGCGGTTTCATCTGTGAGGCGTATGGCCTGGAGGGCGCGGAAAATATCAGCCATCTGGGCGGCTGGCGGGCTTATTTGCAGAGCAGATAAATAGTTAGCACAGGCAAAAAAACACAGCCGACATAGTGAGCCTTCAACTCACTCTGTCGGCTTTTTTATGACTGATCACACCCCGCACACAGAAGCTCATCGAAAGCGCCTTCAGGCACTGACAAAAAGCCCCGGCTTCAAGCTCATCGCCCATTCCACCCTGCTGCTAAAAGCCAGCCAGATGGACATGGACTACCCGCCCCGACTGCGCGACTACGTTCGCGAACAGTTGAAGCAACTGTTGAAGCAAGTCACCGGCAAAGCGCTGTCCCCGGACAAACTGAGCATTCGCTTCAACAGCGAGACCAACCCGCAAGTTGATGATCAGGGCAATGAGCGCTACTCACGTCGCATGACCCTGACCGATATCGGCATGCTGTCGTTCAACGGGCCGATGATGCACGGGCTCATGCAGCTCACCTTCGCAGACAAACCCCTGGATAAATCCACGCCAGGGCTGACCGCCAGATCAGCCCTGGAACTGATCATCAATGCCCGCTGGCCACTCGATTATCCGGCGATGATGGAAAACTTCTGGGCCAAACACCGCGACACTTATCGGGCGCTGGCCAAGCTGTCCTTTCTCGATGAACTGGCCAGGCACTATGAGCGTAAAGACATCAGTGGCGAAGGTTACCAATTGGCCCTTGAGGCCGTGGGGCTTGAGGCTTTTCCGGAGTCAGGGCTTTGCCTGCACCTGGCGGTCAGAGGGACGTGGTCAACAGCGAGCATGCTGTCAATTGACGATCAACTCATACCCGAGACCTTTCAACTCCAGTCGAAAAACACTTCGCACTGCTTTATCCATACTCCTGGCGGCCGAGCCGCACCTGTGGAGTACATCAGCAATGAGCCACGGCGCATTACACAAAAACTCGTTGCCGCGCTGGACGCCGCCCGAGGCCAGCAAGAAGTGTCCGGGCGGGCGAGCCTGAGTGAAATCGAAGGTGATGTATTTACCGCCACTACGGCCGCGCAAGAAAGACGCTCGCTCCACTACCTTGAATCACAGGTTGGGCTTGGCCCGCAGCCAAACCCCTTCAGCATCATCGAAAGGGGCCTGAGCCTGCTCAGCGCGATGGATATATGGCAATCAGAGCCTGGCATCCTGCAAAAAATACCCACGCCATTGACCACGGCAGCCGAGGTCATGGCCAAGGCTCTACAGGACAAACACGGCTGGAAACTGAATCCCGATCTGGTTTTCATTCGCTATCTAAGGGGCACATCCATCTCGCCGCTGGGCGATGCCCGGCACCCAACCGTCGACTTTCAGGTGCCGGACGAAAAACCCGTCAGCCTGAGCGAAGCGCTGGTGATCAACTATCGCGTCGCAGCGCCCGTCGGCTATATCGACCATGGCGGGCGCAGTGCCGTTTATCACGACAGCACCGCCCAAGGCGTATGGGAGAAAAATCAGGAACTGCCCATTGACCCGCACGCCATTGAAAACCTGGTCAGGACAATCAACTTTCTGGACCTGATGCACCGTCAGATCGATGAGTTCTGGGGGCAACACGAGGCGGTTATTGATGAAGCTTTGCAAGCGCACTTCATGAGTCAGGCGTTGCTGTGTTTCAAGCAGGGTATTTTGCAGCGCAGTGGGTTCGATCTGGTAGTTAGGGCGCTGGATCAATTGAGCAATGTGCCTGAAGGCAAGCGTATCGAGTGGTCAATACCTGGCTTCTTTTTGCAGCACTCCATTTTCGAAGGACCGACCGCACAGTATTGCCCGAGCCTGCTGGTGCTCAGCTACCCCGGACGAACTCAGCGGGTGCTCTATCAGGCAGGGATGCTCAAGGCGTTCATCCAGTTCGCCAGCGAAGACGAACTCAACCGCTACCTGCGTCATGCAGCGCGCAGTCAGATATGGCGAGAAGCGGTCCTCAGCTATGTCCCGATGCGGCATCAGCAGCGGCTTACTTATATTCTGAAACTCTGGGCCGGTGAGCAGATGCCCAGCCAGCCGGTTTCCATGCTGCGCCCATGGACCGACGTCTTGCTCAATCAGGATGCCCGCAAAGCTTTGGCACACGAGCGTAGCGACCAGCGTTTTGCGGGGTCACCTTTTGCTCATATCCGCAAAATGCTCAGGCAGAACGGCCGCTGGGACGCCGATGACATCATCGTCACTGCGCAGGAAGTTTCTCTGCGGTACTGGACTCGCCAGCTTAGCCATCTGCAGTTTCTGCTCGCCCCCCTGTCCGTGCTGCTAACGCCCGCGCTGATCGCATCACTGGCGGCCGAGCTTGGCATCACCACGTTGAACATCGCCTCGGCGAATCTGCCCGGCGCCCGGCACGAAGAAAAGCGCCAGGCCTTGCTCAGCCTGTTATCACTGGCATTGCTGCAACGGCCGCGCACAATGCCGCGCCTGACTAACGCCCTGCGCAAACTGGCCATACCCGTGAAGCCGACGATACGCCCGGTGCTGGCCGCTGCGACGAACACCAAAAGCTTCGGCATCTGGCTCAGCCGTTCGATGCGCAATCGCAATACTCGTTTCGAGACGTTCTTCCACACCGACACCGTGCTCAAAAGCTGGAACATCCCCGGCCATATGGCGTTCTCGACCCTCACAGTCAAAGCCTGGAAGCTTCACCGGCAGTTCCTTCTGTGGACCGCAGAAGGCCGTCAGGCCCGTACGTTGGTGGTCAGCAGTCATGGCTATTTCCTGCCCTGGAGCAAAAAAGCCGTCATCCCCAACGGCACGGAACTGGGCGTCTATGCGCCCCATGGCTTTGAATTGGTGGATCCGCGACTGCATCGAGTGGTCAGCAAGCAAGCGGTGCCGTTCGCCCGTCTCAACGCCCGGTACAACACGCTCGCCAATCCACTGGACCAGCCTTATGAGTTGACCGAAAGACTACTGGCAGGCACGGCCCGACCCGGCATGATCAAAAACTACAGCCTGGCGAAATTCCAGACGCCCCAAGGCGAAAGCTACCGGGACATCAGCCATATTGTGCGCAACTCCAACCAATCGCCATTCATGAGCACCCTGCCGCCCAGCCCCATGGATGTCCTGACGGTCAGAAACCGCTTCGGCATGCCGCCCCCGACCCTTGAGCGACTGTTCGACGCGCTGTTTGAAACGGGCATTCACTACGACCGGATTCTGCTCGTGCATTGTCGCTGCTCGGCCTTCAAATCACTGCTTGGCATGGCGCCCGTCCATAGAGTGCCCTGAACACAAAAACACATATTTCTTGATATCTCGGGTGTAAAAGCGTCGAAAAACAGGCAACATCCTGATAGCGCAACCAGTGGCGGCACGCTAGCATGCCGCCACTTTTCGGATATTTTTTTAACGGACGTGTCATGCCTTTTCGCACCCCGGCCTATTCGCAGCGCTCGTTGTTGCTGACGCTAATCATTGTGCTTGGCAGCGGTTTTCTGGCGACTTCACTGCTCAGCTATAACGCCTCGCGCACGGCCATTCGCGACAACATCATCAACACCGAGCTGCCGCTGACCTCCGATACGGTGTACTCGGAAATCCAGAAAGACCTGGTCCGTCCGGTACTGATTTCCTCGATGATGGCTCGGGATACTTTCATGCGCGACTGGGTGGTTGACGGTGAACGCAACCCGACACAAATGACCCGCTATCTCAAAGAGGTCATGGACCATTACGGCGCCTTCACCTCGTTTTTCGTCTCCGATAACAGCCTGACGTATTACCAGGCCAAAGGCGTGCTGAAGAAAATCGACGCCCGCGAACCACGCGACGTCTGGTATTACCGGGTCCGGGACATGGAAGCGCCTTACGAGATCAACGTCGATCCGGACATGGCCAACAAAGACAACCTGACCTTCTTCATCAACTACAAAGTGTTCGACTACGACAACAAATTCATTGGCGCCACGGGCGTCGGTTTGACTGTTGACGCGGTAATCAAATTGATTGATCGCTATCAGCAGCGTTACGAGCGCACCGTGTACTTCGTCGACGCCTTCGGGCGCATCGTGCTGACCGGCGCAGAAGGTGGTCCTGAAGGTGCTGCCATCGGTGATTCACTGAGCAACCTGCCGGCCATCGCTGACCTGATCAAGCAGATGCCCAAACCCCTCACTGGCACGTATGAATATCAGAGCAACGGTCATGGCCATTTTCTCAATGTGCGCTACATACCTGAACTGCACTGGTATCTGTTCGTTGAAAAACAGGAAGACTCGGCCCTGAGCAATGCGCGGCATTCGTTGTACCTGAACCTGCTGATCTGCCTGATCATCACCCTGGTGGTGGTCTATCTGCTGCAACATCTGATAAACCGTTATCAGCAACGCATCGAGGCCCAGGCCACGCTGGACAGCCTGACCGGACTGCCCAATCGTCGCGGCTTCAACCTGCTGGCAGACAAGACACTCAAGGATGCTTCGCGGGACGCGAAACCGCTTTCGGCGATGCTGCTGGATCTGGACCACTTCAAGCACCTGAACGACACCCGCGGGCATCTCGCGGGGGATGAAGTACTGGTGGGCTTCGCCGATGATCTGAAAAGCTGTTTGCGTCAGTCGGACATCGTTTGTCGCTGGGGTGGCGAAGAGTTCATCATCCTGCTCAAGGGCAGCGATAGCCAAAGTGCCCGACGCGTCGCCGAGAAAATCCGCCTGCTGGCCGAACAACACACTTATGTGTTCAGCAACGAACCGCTGCAAGTGACCGTCAGCATCGGCCTGGCCGAACTGCAGCCCGACGACACCCTGCACAGCCTGATCGCCCGAGCCGACAGCGCGCTTTACCGCGCCAAGCAAAACGGCCGCAATCAGGTTTGCATCGAGGAACCGCTCCCGGCATGAGCACTGAATCGCCAAGCCCTGCCCTTTGTCCCGCCTGTGGTGCCAGCAACGACTGCACCCTGGCTGACCCAAGTACTGCGGACCAGGCCTGCTGGTGCTTTTCGGTGAGCATCGACCCGGCAATCATCCAGGCCCTGCCCGACGAGCTGCGCAACCAAACCTGCCTGTGCCCGCGGTGTGCGGGGGTCAATGATGTGCTTTCAGGCAAAAACAGTCCCTGAGACGCTATGGATGTGTGCCTGCAACCCTGTAGGAGCTGCCGCAGGCTGCGAAGGGGATATTTCTGATACATCGCTTTCGCAGCCTTCGGCAGCTCCTACAGATCGCCACCTGTGCATGATTCTATGTTGGCCTGCAAACTTACTCTGCGCCTGAACAGTAGCCATCGCGGGCAAGCGCGCGCCTACGGATCATCGGCACACGGAGGGGTTCGTGAAGCCTCCAGGGACCGAGTAACATATTCACCCTCCTTGCCCACTGATTACCCCTGCCATGCGCCTCGACCGTTTCCTCAGCAACCTGCCGCGCTTCAATCGCAAGGACGTGCGCCTTGCGCTGGTCGGCGGGCGGATCAAGGTGGACGGGCAAGTGGTAGGCAACCCGCATCACGACGTGCGCGAATTCAGCCGGGTGGAGTTTGATAGCGAGGTGCTGCAATCCGGGAAGCCCGCCCGCTACTTCATGCTGCACAAACCGCCCGGTTGCGTCAGCGCGACGTCTGACCCGCAGCACGCGACGGTCCTTGATCTGCTGCACGAACCGGACAAACACGAACTGCATATCGCCGGACGGCTGGATTTCAACACCACCGGGCTGATGCTGATCACCAATGACGGCCAATGGTCGCGGCGTCTGACCCAGCCGCAAACCAAACTGCCAAAAGTCTATTACGTCGAAACCGAGCAACTGATCGACGAAAGGTACGTGGAGAAATTCACCGAAGGTTTTTACTTCGCCTTCGAAGACCTGACCACCCAACCAGCGATTCTGACTCCGCGCGGTCCGCGTTGCGCACGTCTGAGTATCGTCGAAGGCCGCTACCATCAGATCAAGCGCATGTTCGGTTATTTCGACAATAAGGTGCTGCGCCTGCACCGCGAAAGCATAGGTCACCTGCGTTTGGACCCCACGCTAGAGCCCGGGCAGTACCGTGCGCTACAGGCCGCGGAAATCAACGGCGTTCAAGCCTGAGACGACCGCTCGGCAGAACAATTTCAGCAATGTACGAACGGCACTTGCGGGCTGCCCGATCCCCTGCTTGAATCCAATCGTCGGTCCACATGTGACCGGCGAGTCATTTGTGCATTCTAAGAAACCTTTTGCCGGCCAGAGCACACGCTCACGGCAAATTGCCCGCCAATAATAAAACCTGTCGGACAGATCGTTCGGATCGACAAGGGCCCCTTAAGGCAATGCCTACCTGTCACGAAACTCGTGCAATTTCGATTGCGCGCAAATCTGTTTACGCCAGGAGACATAGATATGAGGCCAGAAATCGCTGTGCTCGATATACAGGGACAGTTTCGGGTTTACACGGAGTTGTATCGCGCAGAAGCCGCTGAAAAGACCATCATCCTGGTCAACGGCTCGCTGGCCACTACTGCGTCATTTGCCCAGACGCTGCGCAACCTTCACCCCCAATTCAACGTGGTGCTTTACGACCAGCCCTATGCGGGCAAGTCCAAGCCTCACAACCTCAACGAACGACCACTGACCAAGGAGCTGGAAGGCCAGATCCTGCTGGAGCTGATCGACCACTTCAACGCCGAACATATCATGTCGTTCTCCTGGGGGGGTGCGGCGGCACTGGTTGCCCTTTCCCACCGGCCACAGCGGATTGAAAAGGCCGTCATAAGCTCTTTCTCCCCAGTGATCAACGAACCGATGCGCGACTACCTGGAACGCGGCGTCAGGCACCTCAGCGTCCATGATCGCTACGAGGTCAGCAATCTGGTCAACAGCACCATCGGCAAACACCTGCCGCCACTGTTCAAGCGCTTCAACCATCGCCACGTGAGCAGCCTGGACACCCACGAATACGATCAGATGCACTTTCACATCAATGACGTGTTGAACCTCGACCCGCACAACTACCTGAGCACGGCGCAAAACATCAACGTGCCGGTGTTGTTCCTCAATGGCGAATGGGACGAATACACCAGCTCCGCCGATGCCAAGCTGTTTGCGCCGGTCGTGCAGAACAGTACGTTCAGCACCATTCAGAGCACCGGACACTTTCTGGACATGGAACACAAGGCCGCCTGCCGCGACTCGCGTTTCGCCCTGATGGACTTCCTGACAACACAAACCCCGGCCCGCAACCGGTCAACCTACCACTTCAAACAGGTGCAGACCGTACATGCATTCGCCCTGTGAGCGTCGCGTTCGACCAGGCAAGCAAGACCCACTCGCCAGCGCAACACACACCACAACTGGCGAATGGGCCTGGTTCGAAATCCGGTACGTAGAGGGGAGTAAAAGCAGGGAAAAAGAAATTAGCGCTTCAATTCAGCGTGCCGTTCTGGTACAAAGTCAGCCGCTTCAGAGCGGGTGTAGTTTAGTGGTAAAACGAAAGCTTCCCAAGCTTTAGTTGAGGGTTCGATTCCCTCCACCCGCTCCATTTATTCAAGCTTCAAAACCCCTCCTGTTTCATTCCGCCAGCAGCCATTGATGACCGCATCCCAATTTCTGTGGGAGCGAATTCATTCGCGAAGGCGTCCGCCTCGCAAACCGTCAGTGCCTGACACCCCCTTCGCGAATGAATCGCTCCCACTTGCCCAGGTTTTGCCAGCCCCCAGTCTCGGCCATCACTCGAGCAGGAGCGCGCTTGGTCTGGGCCGCATCCAGACGATGTCGATTCAACAGGCAACACCTCCAGTGACTGACCTGCCCCTATCGCGGGCAAGCGCGCTCCTACGGTTTTCGACACCGCCCACTGTCAACCCAGAGACGACAATCAATCCAATCCCGCCTCGTTATTCTTTCCAGTTCAACGCCGTATAGTTTTGCCATGAGCGAGCGGCGACGAATAAAGGCTGCTCCTTCTTTCAAGTTATAACCGTATAAACCCGCGCAAACTAAAGCTCGGGTTTAACTGCAAACAACAGCACATCCGTTACATCTGCATTAAGCATTACACGGTCAACTCGGCATGGATTTCCCATTCAAAATCCGTAGCCAAAATCATTGGCGCCGTGACGAATAGCGGGCCGCTTCAACCAACGCTCAGGATTGAGCTAACGTCTTTAGGCTGACTCTCGTGCGATGCCGAGAGCTGGAGGTTCTGTGTCAGATACTAACAACACGCCAATGAGTTCTCGCAGGCAAGTTTTAAAGGTGGGTGCAACTGCGCTGGCCGCAGGCTCACTTTCGGCAATGGCCATTGGCAGCAACGTTGCCCAGGCTGCAACTAAAGCCCCTACTGGAAAAGGACAAAACGACATGACAAGTTTCACGACCAGCGACGGCACTGAAATCTTTTACAAAGACTGGGGCACCGGCCAACCCATCGTGTTCCACCACGGCTGGCCCCTCAGTTCAGACGACTGGGATGCGCAGATGCTGTTCTTCCTTTCCAAGGGCTACCGAGTCATCGCTCATGACCGTCGCGGTCATGGTCGCTCGACCCAGACGGCGACCGGCAACGAAATGGACACCTATGCAGCCGACGTATCGGCGCTGGTCACTCACCTCAAGCTCAAGGACGCCGTGCACATCGGCCACTCCACGGGTGGTGGCGAGGTTGCTCGTTATGTCGCTCAACACGGTGCCGGCCGCGTGGCCAAGGCCGTATTGATCGGTGCTGTTCCGCCGATCATGGTCAAGTCTGAGAAGAATCCGGGCGGCCTGCCACTGGACGTGTTCGACGGCTTCCGCGCCGCACTCGCCGCCAACCGCGCTCAGTTCTATAAAGAAGTGCCAATCCCGTTCTACGGTTACAACCGTGACGGCGCCAAAGTCTCAGAAGGCATCAAAGACAACTGGTGGCGTCAAGGAATGATGGGCGGCGCCAAAGCCCATTACGACTGCATCAAGGCCTTCTCGGAAACCGACTTCACCGAAGACCTGAAAAAAATCACCGTGCCCGTGTTGATCCTGCATGGCGATGATGACCAGATCGTCCCGATTGCCGACTCCGCCGAGCTGGCCATCAAACTGGTCAAGAACGGCACGATGAAAGTCTACAAAGGCTATCCACACGGCATGTGCACGACCCACCCAGAAGTCATCAACGAAGACCTGCTGGCGTTTATCAAGGGCTGATCGGCCTGCGCCAATTTTGTAGGAGTGAGCTTGCTCGCGATGGCGGTAGATCGGATGAGAAATTATCGTCTGACCTGACGCTATCGCGAGCAAGCTCACTCCTACAGAGCCGGTATTTGCTCCACATCGCACCCCTCCCGTTTCGCCACTCCCAAACAGAACCACGCACCGTGAAGAAACTTGCGCCAGAGGCTGATAATCTTGCGCACTCATTTCTGATCACCACGGAGCCACAATGGAACTGTCAGCCGCCATCCCTCTACTGCGGATTTTCTCGGAAGAAAAAGCCAGGGAGTTTTATCTTGATTTTCTGGGCTTCAGCGTCGACTGGGAACATCGCTTCGAGGCGAACTTCCCGTTGTACCTTCAGGCGCGCCGGGGACAGTTGGTGATTCACCTCACCGAGCATCATGGCGATGCAACCCCAGGATCGACGATTTTTGTCCCCGTGACCGGCATAGCCGAGTTGCGCGATGAGTTACATGCCAAACAGTACACCTACGCAAAACCTTCTTTGCAGGATCTTGATTGGGGTCAGGTACTGGAAGTGACCGACCCGTTTGGCAATAAAATTCGCTTTTGCGAACTGTCCGCCGACTGACAGAAAAGGCTCTATTTCGCGGGTTAGCGCACATAACGCGACAATAAACCGGCGATCTGGAGCTTTTTTTTCACCTATTACTGGATATTTCCATAAAACCTGCTAGATCGCCTCAAGCTGAAACGTTTAATGTCGATAGGCTACTAACGTCTACCTTGACAGGCCCCTCGCATGAACCTGAGAAATCTCAATATTGCCCCCCGATCGTTGCTCTGCTTTGGCTTTTTTGCCGTGCTGATCACCGCCCTCGGTCTTTTTTCATTGGCTCAATCAGCCGGCTTGAAAGAGTCTCGGGAGACATTGCAGGACAACGTCTTGCCGACGGTTCAGTCGATCGAACAGATCAAGACTGATCTGGTGACGATCCGCCTGGGTAATACCGGCCTGCGTGCAGCGCAGAATGCTGATGGCGCCAATCGCCAGCTCGAACGCATCAGCCAGGCCCGTGCGAGCCTGGAGGCGGATGTCAACAAGCTGAAACCTTTGTTGATCACTGACGCTGGCAAAACGGCATTCAGCAACATGGTTCGCAACCTGACGGCCTATCTGGCGGTGCATTCGCGGTTCCTGGATGCAGTTGCGCAAAAGCGTGAAGACGTCATCACTGCGATGACGATCACCACCGGCGAAATGACCCAGGCAGCAGAGCTGCTGAGCAAGGACATCACCGAAGTGTCGCGCCTGGCCAACCTGAAAATGGCCGAATCCGATGCCATTGCCGACCAGACTTATTCCCAGTCGCGCAATGTCACCATCGCCGCCATTGTTATCGCCCTGGCAGCGACGCTGGCCCTGGCCGCTCTGTTCACCCGCAGCCTGGTTGCGCCCATCGCGAAGGCCCTGGCTGTTGCCCAGCAAATTGCCGCCAACGACCTGAGCAAACCCATTGAAGTAGACGCCAAGGATGAGCCGGGCCGTCTGCTCGAAGCGCTGTCGATCATGCAGCAGAACCTGCGCCGCACCCTGGGCGAGCTGGGTGATTCGTCCACGCAACTGGCCTCGACCTCCGAAGAGCTGACCGCCGTGACCGAAGATTCCTTGCGTGGCGTGCAGCGTCAGAACGATGAAATCAATCAGGCTGCAACAGCGATCAATCAAATGACCGCCGCCGTTGAAGAGGTCGCGCGCAATGCATCGCTCGCTTCCAACGCCGCACGGGATTCCAGCCAGTCGGCAGAAAATGGCCGTCAGCGCGTTGGCGAAACCGTCAGTGTGATCAACGAACTGCACGAAGCGGTCGGCGTCACAGCGGTTGAGATTGATGGTCTGGCAGTGCAGGTACAAGGCATCAGCGGCGTACTGGATGTGATCCGCGGCATCGCTGATCAGACCAACCTGCTGGCGCTCAACGCGGCTATCGAAGCTGCGCGTGCCGGTGAGGCCGGTCGTGGTTTTGCGGTGGTAGCGGATGAAGTCCGGGCACTGGCCCATCGTACCCAGCAGTCGACGGCGGAAATCGAGAAGATGATCGCCTCGATCCAGAGCGGCGCAGGCAAGGCCGTAAGCGCCATGGGTCACAGCAGCGAACGGGCGCGGGCCAGCCTTGATGTGGCACAAGCGGCCGGTCAGGCCTTGGTGGAAATCACTGCCGCCATCGTGCAGATCAATGAACGCAACATGAGCATCGCCTCGGCCACGGAAGAGCAGGCGCAAGTCGCCCGTGAAGTCGACCGCAACCTGACCAGCATCCGCGACCTGTCCTTGCAGACCTCCGCAGGCGCCAACCAGACCTCGGCTGCCAGCAGCGAGTTGTCACAACTGGCGGTAGGGCTGAATCAGTTGGCGATGCGGTTCAGGATGTAAACATGCCTCGCCGCCTTTCCAATGTGGGACCGGCTTTAGCCGGGAAGGCGGCATTTTTCCCATACACATGCAGCGGCTGTACCGACCTCTTCCCGGCTAAAGCCGGTCCCACTGGACCGTCCCTTAGATCCGTTTCAAACCTTCACCCGCCGCTCCACCACAATCTCCGGCAAATCCAGCCGCCGCATGTACACCCGCAACGGTTCTGTGATGCGCAGGCGGTCGTCGATGTTTTGCTCCAGCAGCAATTGCAGGCGCTGGCGGCTGAGGGTCATGAGCTGGTTTGCAGCGGGCGACCAGACAAACTCGCAGGTCGGGGTGATGGTCTCGTCCTTGACGTCCATGCCGAATGAATCTTCGCTGAAACGCACGATGTGACGCTGTGCCTTGTGGTGATAGCCCACAAAACCAGCGAGTTCGTCGGCGGCCTCGCAAATTGCGCTTGATGTGGTTTTCATCAACAGTCCTTTGGCGATTGCAGACCCGCGGCGCTGTGCATCGCGGGCGTTGCGCGTTAACGGTGGGCGGCAATCACAGTGCGCTGCGGAAAATTCCTTCTATTTGTAGTTGGTCAGCAGGACGCGGGTTGGTCAGACCGCAAGCGTCCTTCAAGGCATTGGCGGCCAGGATCGGGAAGTCCTCTTCCTTCACGCCCAATGCAGTCAAGCCCGGTGGGATGTCGATAGAAGAGGACAGCTCGCGAATCGCAGCAATCGCAGCACGAGCCCCCTCCTCCGGTGACAGGCCGCGGGTATCGGCGCCCATGGCGTGCGCCACATCCGCCAGACGAACCGAGCTCACTGCCGCGTTGAAACTCTGTACATGGGGCAGCAATACCGCGTTGCACACCCCGTGCGGCAGGTCGTAGAAACCACCCAGTTGGTGCGCCATGGCATGCACAAAACCCAGGGAAGCATTGTTAAAAGCCATGCCCGCCATGAATTGCGCATAGGCCATGTTTTCCCGCGCTTCCATGTCAGAGCCGTCATTCACGGCGCGGGGCAGATAAGCAGCAATCAGCGACATGGCCTTGAGGGCGCAGGCATCGGTGATCGGGTTGGCGGCGGTGGAGACGTAAGCCTCAATGGCGTGGGTCAGCGCGTCCATGCCAGTGGCGGCGGTCAGGGACTTGGGCATTTTGGCCATCATGGCCGGGTCGTTGACGGACAGCAGCGGCGTGACGTTGCGATCAACGATGGCCATTTTCACGTGGCGCACTTCATCCGTGATGATGCAAAAGCGGGTCATCTCACTGGCAGTACCAGCCGTGGTGTTGATGGCTATCAGCGGCAACTGTGGATTCTGGGAACGATCAACGCCCTCGTAATCGCTGATATGCCCGCCATTGGTGGCGCACAGTGCAATGCCTTTGGCGCAGTCGTGGGGTGAGCCGCCACCCAGGGAGATCACGAAATCACATTCGCGCTCACGCAACAGGGCCAGGCCGTTTTCAACGTTGCTGACCGTTGGGTTCGGCTTGGCGCCGTCGAAGACCACCGAGTCAATGCCCTGCTCCACCAGCAAACCTGCGATCTGGGCAGCCAGACCCGCCTTGGCAAGCCCGGCATCGGTGACGATCAAGGCCTTGAGAAAGCCGTATTTACGAATGGCCTGCATGGCTTCGTCCAGACAGCCCAGGCCCATGATGTTCACGGCGGGAATGAAAAAGGTGCTGCTCATGGTGGATCCTCGGCGTTGTCGCCTGCGCGTGGGAGATGCTTACAGCATGCGCGCGCCGAGGAAGGGGGGATTGATCTGGCTCAATGAATGGAGGGGGATCACCGAAATCCTTGTGGGACCGGCTTTAGCCGGGAAGAGGCCAGTACACCCGACACATATGCAGTGTCAGCAATAGGGCCTTCCCGGCTAAAGCCAGTCCCACAAAGTATCCACCCCCCCGGTGCTCAGCCAATAAACCCATCAGCCAGCAACAAGGTTTCCAGGCACTGTTCCTGAATGCCGTAGAACACTTTCAGCTCCTGGATTTTAGCCAGGATGTCGGCGGATTTGAGCGGTTCGGCGCGTTTTACGGCGAGGATCATCTTGTTCTTGTTGGTGTGCTCCAACGAGATGAATTCGAACACTTTGGTCTCGTAACCGCAGGCTTCAAGCAGCAGTGCGCGCAGGCTGTCGGTGACCATTTCCGCCTGCTGGCCCATGTGCAGACCGTATTGCAGCATCGGCCGCAGCAGGGTCGGGCTCTGGATTTGCAGGCGGATCTGTTTGTGGCAGCACGGCGAGCACATGATGATCGATGCGCCGGAGCGAATACCCATATGAATGGCGTAATCGGTGGCGACGTCGCAGGCATGCAGGGCGATCATCACATCCAGGGCACTCGGCGCGACGCTGCGCACGTCGCCGCATTCGAACACCAGACCGGGATGCTCAAGCCGGGCCGCTGCGTTGTTGCACAGGGTGACCATGTCTTCGCGCAGCTCGACACCCGTCACCTGCCCCTCTGCCTGCAGGGTATTGCGCAGGTAATCGTGGATGGCAAACGTCAGATAGCCTTTGCCGGAGCCGAAATCCGCCACCTTGATCGGCTGATCGAGCTTGAGGGGCGAAGACGTCAGGGCATGGGAAAACACTTCGATGAACTTGTTGATCTGCTTCCATTTGCGCGACATGGAGGGGATCAGTTCGTGCTGCTTGTTGGTCACGCCCAGATCCGTCAGAAACGGGCGGGTCAGCTCCAGATAGCGCTTCTTCTCGCGATCATGCCCAGCCGACGGGGCTTCACGCTCCTGCTGAGCCTTGCTCTTGAACAGGGTGCTTTTGCCTTTCTTGCTGAACTCCAGCTGTACTTCATCGGTGAGGGACAGCAAGTGCGCGTTCTTGAACGACTCGGGCAATAGCTCGGCGATCACCTGAACAGCTTCAGCGAGGGGGAAGTTCTTGGTGATGTCCCGGGTCTTGTAGCGATACACGAAGGACAGGCGCGGCTGATCCTTGACCGTCAGCGCCTTGATGATCACCCGCTGTAATTCGGCTTCAGCGCCCACGTACTTGGCCAGCACCAGTTTGATGAACGAATTCTGGGAAAGGCTGTTTTCCAGCAGGCTCAGGAACTGCGCACGATGATCCGGCGCGGTCTGGGAGGGAGTGGCAGTGACTGACATCGAAAAAGCGCCTCGGGGCGAACTGAAACAAAGGCGGCTATTTTAGGCGGGTTGTGGGGGTTGGGGTGGGATTAATTGATGGTTGAGTGACTGTAGGAGCTGCCGAAGGCTGCGAAGACAATAGTTCTGACACACCGTCATTCGCAGCCTTCGGCAGCTCCTACAGAGGTTTCAGCTCAACACCACCAACCGGTTCGGCAACTCATCACGCGCCTGGGTAACCGGCACGTGTTCGGCCAGCACTTCACCGCAGGCCTGGATACACCCCAGAAACCCTTGCAACGTCTGCCCGTCACGAACCTGACGAGTGAAGACGTCGATCATGGTTTCCCAGGTGTCATTACTCAACCGGCTGGAAATCCCCTGATCCACCAGGATTTCCACATAGCGCTCCGCCTCGCAGACGAAAATCAAAACCCCGGTGCCGCCCGCCGTGTGGTGCAGGTTCTGTTCGAGAAACTGCCGACGAGCCAGATTCCCCGCACGCCAGCGTCGAACCTTGCCCGGCACCAGATACATTGACCAGCCACTGAAATGGCAGACCAAAGCCACCACAATGAATGTCGCAATCTGCGCCAACAGCAGATGGTTGGCATCGAGCCACAGCGGATAGAAATTGATCAGCCCCGGCAGCAACAAGCCGATAATCCCCGCCCAGATCAGCGGCACATAAGTGTAATCATCAGCCTGGGCCGCGAGTACCGTGACCAGCTCGGCATCGGTATTTCGTTCGACCTGAGCAATTGCCTGGGCAACCAGCCGCTGTTCGTCTTGATTCAGTAAAGCCATGGGTACATCACTCTCGAATGCCGCACTACCAATTGCCCGACGAGCCGCCGCCACCGAAGCTGCCCCCGCCGCCGCTGAAACCACCACCGCCACCGCCGCCAGAACCACCACCCAAGCCACCGCCGAAACCGCCCAGCCCGCCGCCGATGATCCCACCACCGCCGCCGCCACGCCCGGAACCGCCAAAGCCACTCATGTTCAACACCACGATGGCCAACACGATCAGGCCCAGAAGCAACAACCCATGCTCCACAAAGAAGTCATCTTCAGGTTCTGCCTGGGCCGGTTCCGCCAGCGGATTGCCGCCCAACACTTGAACCATGGCCTGCGCGCCTTTGCTGATGCCGCCAGCAAAATCGCCGTTCTTGAATGCAGGTGTGATCACCTGATCGATGATCACCGACGACTGGGCATCGGTCAGGCGCTCTTCCAGACCGTAACCCACTTCAATCCGCACCTTGCGGTCGTCACGGGCGACGATCAGCAAGGCGCCAGTGTCCTTGCCCTTCTCGCCGATACCCCAGTTGCGCCCCAATTGATAACCGAAGTCCTCAATACTCGCGCCCTGCAGATCAGGCAGCGTGACCACGACCACCTGTTCACCCGTGGCTTGTTCGTGGGCCTGGAGCATTTGGGTGATTTGCGTGCGGGTCTGCCCGTCGAGCATCTGCGCGCTATCCACCACCCGGCCGGTCAGCGCAGGGAATTGCAGCGCTGCCTGCGCAGCCAGGGCGCAGGTCCAGAGCAGCACGACATATAGAAGCGTGCGCTGAACCGGGCGCAGGCAGCGCATCAGAATTTAACTTCCGGGGCTTTTTCCGAACCGGGTGTCGTGGCTTCGAAGTTCGGCCGAATCGGCAGATCGCTGTACATCACGGTGTGCCACAGCCGACCAGGGAAGGTGCGGATTTCGGTGTTGTATCGCTCAACCGAGGTGATGAAATCCCGACGCGCCACGGCGATGCGGTTTTCGGTGCCTTCGAGCTGCGATTGCAGGGCGAGGAAGTTCTGGTTGGATTTCAGATCCGGATAGCGCTCGGAGACCACCATCAGGCGGCTCAAAGCACCCGTCAACTGGCCCTGTGCATCCTGAAACTGCTTGAGTTTGGCCGAATCGTTCAGGGTGCTGGCATCGACCTGGATCGACGTCGCCTTGGCCCGGGCCTCAATCACAGCGGTCAGAGTGTCCTGCTCCTGCTTCGCGTAGCCTTTGACGGTCTCCACCAGATTGGGGATCAGGTCGGCGCGGCGCTGATACTGGTTCTGCACCTGGGCCCAGGCAGACTTCACCTGCTCGTCGTAAGTCGGGATGTTGTTGATGCCGCAACCGGTCAGCATCGTACTGAGCACCATCAACAGACTGGCGGCCCATGTGTAACGGCGGCCTCGGAAAGCCTCGCAGCGCTGTATTTGCATTAGGTATGTCCCTTGTTTGTTACTTTTTGATTCTGAATGGCAAAGTGGCTTTAGCCAAAACAGAAGTTCCCCGGCATAATCCGTCGCCTGCGCCAGTTGAAAACCTGTGCGCTACAGATGCTCGGTGCGACAACAAGTTCAGCGGCCATCTGTAGCCCTGACCAACAACATGCACCAAAAACCAAAATAGCTGACTGCCTGTTATTTAACGCGAGTTGCGGGCAAACGCCTTGAGAATTAGTCATGAATAAGCTGTGTTTACTCGGCCTTATGGTCGGTCTGGCAAGCCAGTCGGTGTTTGCTGCAAGCAATGTCAGCGCGCCGGCGACCACTAGCCAGGCGACGTTGCAAGCCAAAAACGCTTTCATCGGCAACCTGATGAAACAAATGACCCTCGACGAAAAGATCGGTCAATTGCGATTGATCAGTATCAGCCAGGAAGTGCCACAGCCGCTGATTCTCAAGGAAATTGCCGCGGGCCGTATCGGCGGCACCTTCAACTCCATTACGCGCTCGGAAAACCGCCCTCTGCAAGAGGCCGCTGTCGCCAAGAGCCGTCTGAAAATCCCGATGTTCTTCGCTTATGACGTGATCCATGGCCATCGGACCATTTTCCCGATCAGCCTGGGTCTGGCTGCCAGCTGGGACATGGCCGCCATTGCCGAGACCGGCCGGATTTCAGCCATCGAAGCCAGTGCCGACGGTCTGGACATGACCTTCGCGCCGATGGTGGATATTTCCCGTGATCCACGCTGGGGCCGCAGCTCCGAAGGCTTTGGCGAAGACACCTATCTGGTTTCGCGCATTTCCACCGAAATGGTCAAGTCGTTCCAGGGCCAGAAAGTCGCTTCGGCCGACAGCATCATGGCAGCCGTCAAACACTTCGCCTTATATGGCGCCGTTGAAGGCGGCCGCGATTACAACACCGTGGACATGAGCCCGACGCGCATGTACCAGGATTACCTGCCGCCTTACCGCGCAGGCATCGATGCAGGTGCTGGCGGTGTGATGATCGCGCTGAACTCCATCAATGGCGTGCCGGCCACATCCAACAAGTGGCTGCTGCAGGACCTGCTGCGCAAGGATTGGGGCTTCAAGGGCGTGACCATCAGCGACCACGGCGCGATCAAGGAATTGATCGACCATGGCATCGCCAAGGATTACCGCGAAGCCGCGAAGCTGGCCATCAAGGCTGGCGTTGACCTGAGCATGAACGACAAGGCTTACGGCGAAGAACTGCCGGGTCTGGTCAAGAGTGGCGAGGTTTCCATCAAGGAAATCGACAGCGCCGTGCGTGAAGTGCTGGGCGCCAAGTACGACATGGGCCTGTTCGCCAACCCGTACCTGCGGATCGGCGATGCCGCTCAGGACCCGGCCGACACTTATTCCGACGATCGCCTGCACCGCCCGGAAGCTCGGGACGTAGCGCGCAAAACCCTCGTCTTGCTGAAAAACGACAATGAAACCCTGCCACTGAAAAAGCAGGGCACCATCGCCGTGATCGGCAGCCTGGCGAAAAGCCAGCTGGACATGCTTGGCAGCTGGTCGGCCGCAGGTCGGCCGAATCAGTCAGTGACGGTTTATGACGGTCTGGCCAACGCGGTGGGCGACAAGGCAAAACTGCTTTATGCCCGTGGCGCCAACGTCAGCGATAGCGAACATATCCTCAACTACCTGAACTTCATCGAACATGAAGTCGAAGTTGATCCACGCCCTGCCCAGGAAATGATCGACGAAGCGGTGAAAACCGCTGAACAGGCCGACGTGATCGTGGCCGTGGTGGGCGAGTCCCGTGGCATGTCTCACGAATCCGCCAGCCGCAGCAGCCTGAACATTCCAGGCAAACAACAGGACCTGATCAAGGCACTGAAAGCCACCGGCAAACCGCTGGTGCTGGTATTGATGAATGGCCGTCCGCTGGTGCTGGTCGACGAAGTGAAACAAGCCGACGCAATGCTGGAAACCTGGTTCCCAGGCACCGAAGGCGGCAACGCGGTGGCTGACGTACTGTTCGGCGATTACAACCCGTCAGGCAAACTGGCCATGTCTTTCCCGCGTTCGATTGGCCAGCTGCCGGTTTACTACGCGCACTTGAGCACTGGTCGTCCGTTCACCCCGGGCAAGCCTGGCAACTACACCTCGCACTACTATGAAGAAACCAACGGCGCGCTGTTCCCGTTTGGTTTTGGCCTGAGCTACACCCAGTTCGACGTGTCGGACATCAGCCTGTCGGCCAAGGACATGCCGCGCAAAGGCAAACTGACTGCCAGCGTCACCGTGAAGAACACCGGCAAAGTAGCCGGTGAAACAGTGGTTCAGCTGTATCTGCACGATGTGGCCGCGTCCATCAGCCGTCCGGTGAAAGAGCTAAAAGGCTTCGAGAAAGTCATGTTGCAGGCCGGCGAAGAGAAAGTGGTGAGCTTCACCCTGAGCGAAGAAGACCTGAAGTTCTTCAACCCGGACCTGAAATACGCCGCTGAAGCAGGCGAATTCAAGCTGATGATCGGCCTGGATTCCGAAGCGGTGAAAGAGACGAGTTTTAATTTGCTGTAAGAACGACGAATAAAAACAATATCAAGTCAGCGGGCGCCCTGTAGGAGCTGCCGAAGGCTGCGAAAGCGGTGTGTCAGAAAAACCGCCTTCGCAGCCTTCGGCAGCTCCTACAGGGCCAAGCCACTCCCGCAATGCAGGCCGCCCGCCCATGCCCTTCACCTCCCGCACCTTACGCATCACCCTCTATGCCCTGCTGATTCTCGCGGGCGTTGTGGTTTCGGCCGGGTTGGCGGTGCGACAGGCGCGGCTGCATGCGGTGGAAGATGATGCCGCCAGGGCGAGCACTCAGTTATCGCTATACGCCAACACGTTGCACACCCTGATCGAACGTTATCGCGCGCTGCCCGCCGTTCTGGCGCTGGATCCGGAGCTGCGTGCCGCCTTGAATGGCCCGATCAACGCCCAAAGCCAGGATGCACTGAACCGCAAGCTGGAGCGCATCAACGGGGCGGCGCAATCTTCAACCCTCGAATTGCTCGACCGCCACGGCCTGGCCATCGGTGCCAGCAACTGGCGTTTGCCCAGCAGTTACGTGGGTCACAATTACGGCTTTCGGCCTTACTTCCTGCAAACCATCGCAACTGGCGTCGGGCGCTTTTATGCCGTAGGCGTGACCAGCGGCATCCCCGGGTATTTCCTGTCCAACGCGGTCACCGGCGACCATGGCGAGTTTCTCGGTGCCATGGTGGTCAAGCTGGAGTTTCCCGATCTGGAGCACGAATGGGCGCAAGGTGATGACCTGCTACTGGTCAGCGACGCCAAGGGCATCGTGTTCATCGCCAATCAGCAAGGCTGGCGGTATCGGGAGTTGCGCTCCATCTCCACCCAGGATCGCGCCGAACTGCTTGCCACTCGCCAGTACGACAAGCAGCCGCTGTCCCCGCTGCCCCGCCGCGAGTTACGCACCTTCAACGAAAACAGCCACCTCACCCGCGTCGACGGGCCAGACGGTACCGCCGACTATTTATGGCAATCGTTGCCACTGCCGGGTGAAAACTGGACCCTGCACTTGCTGCGTAAACCCCAGGTCGCCAGCGAGGACACTCGCAATGCAGCCCTGGCCGCTGCGGGCACCTGGTTGACGTTGGTGTTTCTCGGGCTGTTCCTTTATCAACGCTGGCGTCTGGCACGGATGCGCGAACGCAGTCGCGACGAACTGGAGCGTCTGGTGCAGGAACGCACTCGTGATCTGCACACCGCTCAGGAAGGCTTGGTGCAGTCGGCCAAACTGGCCGCGCTGGGGCAGATGTCGGCCGCACTGGCCCATGAGATCAACCAGCCACTGACAGCCCAACGCATGCAACTGGCCACGTTACGATTGCTGCTCGATCACGGGCGCATCGACGATGCCTACAAGGCCATTGCCCCACTGGATCAGCAACTGACGCGCATGGCGGCGCTGACCGGGCATTTGAAAACCTTTGCCCGCAAAAGCCCCAGCGGCCTGCGCGAGCGCCTGGATCTGGCGGCGGTGATTGATCAGGCCCTGCTGTTGCTGGATTCACGGCTGCGCGATGAACACGTCGATTATGTCCTGAACCTGAGCCGCCCGGCCTGGGTACGTGGCGATGCCATTCGCCTTGAGCAAGTGATGATCAACCTGCTGCGCAACGCCCTGGATGCGCTGCGCGACAAGCCCGTCAAACGCCTGGAGATCCATATCGATGCTCAGGACAAGTGCTGGCGAGTCAGTGTCGCGGACAGTGGCGGTGGAATATCTCCCGAAAACCTGGCCAATATCTTCGACCCGTTTTTCACCACCAAACCGGTGGGTGACGGACTCGGGCTGGGACTGGCCGTGTCGTATGCCATCGTCCATGAACTGGGCGGCAAGCTGAGCGCTGAAAACAAGGATGACGGCGCGCTGTTCTCGTTCAGCCTGCCTAACGACTATCTGGAGCCGGACCCTACATGTTGAACTCGGTGATTGTGGTGGACGATGAAGCGCCCATCCGTGAAGCGGTGGAGCAATGGCTATCGTTGTCGGGCTTCAATGTTCAGGTGTTCAGCCGTGCCGAGGAATGCCTGGCGCAGCTGCCTGAACACTTCCCCGGCGTGATCATGAGCGATGTGCGCATGCCGGGCATGAATGGCATGCAATTGCTGGCCAGAATCCAGACGCTGGACGCCGACCTGCCAGTGATTCTGTTGACCGGTCACGGCGACGTGCCCATGGCGGTGGATGCCATGCGCGAAGGCGCCTATGACTTTCTGGAGAAGCCTTTCAGCCCCGATACCCTGCTGCGCAACCTGCGCCGGGCACTGGAAAAACGTGAACTGATTCTGGAAAACCGCCGCCTGCATGAGCGTGCCGATGCCCGATCGCAGCTCGACGCGACCTTGCTCGGCGTGTCCCCTAGCCTGCAAACCTTGCGCGGCCAGGTGCTGGACTTGTCGCAACTGCCAGTCAACGTAGTGATTCGCGGCGAAACCGGCAGCGGCAAGGAGATGGTCGCCCGCTGCCTGCATGACTTCGGCCCACGTGCCGCCAAGCCCTTTGTTGCCCTCAACTGCGCGGCGATTCCTGAGCAACTGTTCGAGGCCGAACTGTTCGGCCACGAAAGCGGCGCGTTTACCGGGGCGCAAGGCAAGCGCATTGGCAAACTCGAATACGCCGACGGTGGCACGCTGTTCCTCGATGAAATCGAAAGCATGCCCCTGGCACAGCAGGTCAAACTGCTCCGCGTGCTGCAGGACAAGAAGCTGGAACGGCTGGGCTCCAACAAGGCCATTGATGTGGATTTACGCATCATCGCGGCGACCAAACCGGACTTGCTGGAAGAGTCCCGGGCCGGACGCTTTCGTGAGGACCTGGCCTATCGTCTGACCGTCGCCGAACTGCGCTTGCCGCCGTTGCGCGAGCGTCGTGAGGATATTCCAATGCTGTTCGCCCATTTCGCCAGGGCCGCGGCCGAGCGGTTGGGGCGCAAGGCACCTGAACTCAGCGGCGCAAGGCTCAGCGAGTTGCTGAGCCATGACTGGCCGGGAAATGTTCGAGAGCTGGCCAACGCGGCCGAACGGCAAGTACTGGGGCTATCTTCTTCACCCGAAACCAACACCGAACCCGGCCAATCCCTCGCCGCCCAGCAGGAAGCCTTCGAAGCTCAATGCCTGCGCGCCGCCCTCGCCCGCCACAAAGGCGACATCAAAGCCGTGCTCCACGAACTGCAACTGCCCCGCCGCACCCTGAATGAAAAGATGCAGCGTCATGGGTTGTTGCGGGAGATGTTTGTGGAGTGATGCTCTTTTTAACAGCGGATTGATCCCCGTTGGAGCGAGGCTTGCCCGCGAAGACGGTATATCTAATTCAAAAAACTTTTTGAATTAACCGACCTCTTCGCGGGCAAGCCTCGCTCCAACAGATCTGCGCGCGCAAGAATTAAGCGGAATTCCGCTTACCCACAATCCGCTAACAAGCGGAATTCCGCTCATAAAACCCCGCAAACCCTTCTAATCCGGGCCTCCATCACCTGGCACAGCTCCTGCTATAGCCACAGTCAGGCTGCGCATTGACGCGCCACTCCTAAAAATAATGACTGCAAGGAACATGATGGATACCTCCAACTCAATGCCTAATGGGTCGGCCAGCACGACCACTCCCGCAAAAACCACCTCATCGCGTCTCAAATCTATCTTCAGCGGCTCGGTCGGCAACATGGTCGAGTGGTACGACTGGTACGTCTACGCCGCTTTCTCGCTGTACTTCGCCAAAGCCTTCTTCCCCAAGGGCGACACCACTGCCCAACTGCTCAACACAGCTGCCATCTTCGCCGTAGGCTTTCTGATGCGCCCGATCGGTGGCTGGCTGATGGGTCTGTACGCCGACCGCAAGGGCCGCAAGGCAGCCTTGATGGCTTCGGTACTGTTGATGTGCTTCGGCTCACTGATCATCGCGCTGACTCCTGGCTACGAAGTCATCGGTGTCGGCGCTCCGATACTGCTGGTCTTCGCCCGCTTGCTGCAGGGCCTGTCGGTGGGTGGCGAGTACGGCACTTCAGCGACCTACCTCAGTGAGATGGCAACCAAGGAGCGACGCGGCTTCTTCTCCAGCTTCCAGTACGTGACCCTGATCTCCGGCCAGCTCATCGCGCTGGCGGTGTTGATCGTCCTGCAACAGACACTGACTACTGAACAGCTCTACGCGTGGGGCTGGCGTGTGCCGTTCGTGATCGGCGCCCTGTGTGCGGTGGTTGCGCTCTATTTGCGTCGCGGCATGGAGGAAACCGAGTCGTTCACCCGCAAGAAGAAAGAAAAATCCAAAGAAAGCCTGATGCGCACGTTGATGCGTCATCCCAAGGAGCTGCTGACAGTGGTCGGCCTGACCATGGGCGGTACCCTGGCTTTCTATACCTACACCACCTATATGCAGAAGTATCTGGTGAACACCGTCGGCATGAGCATCACCGACTCCACCACCATCTCTGCAGCGACACTGTTTCTGTTCATGGTGATCCAGCCTCTGGTGGGGGCGCTGTCGGACAAGATCGGCCGTCGTCCCATCCTGATTGCCTTCGGCGTCATGGGCACGCTGTGCACGGTGCCAATCCTGACAACGCTGCACACGATCCAGACATGGTGGGGCGCGTTCTTCCTGATCATGGCGGCGCTGATCATCGTCAGCGGCTACACCTCGATCAACGCGGTGGTTAAAGCCGAGCTGTTCCCGACCGAAATTCGCGCGCTGGGCGTGGGCTTGCCGTATGCCCTGACCGTGTCGATCTTTGGCGGTACTGCTGAATACATCGCGCTGTGGTTCAAGAGCATCGGCATGGAGACCGGTTATTACTGGTATGTCACCGCCTGCATCGCCTGTTCGCTGCTGGTGTATGTGTTCATGAAGGACACTCGCAAGCACTCGCGGATCGAAACCGACTGATACGTTATCAGCACGATTGATCAAGGGCGGCCCTGTATTGCAGGGCCGCCCTTTTTATTGAGAGTCATTCCTGATGCGCAACTTTCAAATTGGTGCAATTTTCAGCTAAAAACCGAACATCATCTGCAATAAAAGTTACAGTTTTATTTTGTCAAGAGGGTTTATTACAAGATTTTTCATAGAAACGCACCACTTCAAAGCACCACCGCCTGAAAGGCCCGAATATAGCGCTCTCTGGCTTACTATCATTTTCAGCGATGGTCGGTAGCAATCCGATTAACTTCTTAATAAATCCTGGGCGCGTAGCATTCACTCCATACCCAACTGACAAACACTTCGATTGGAGAACTACCATGAAAACTAACAAACTGATTTTCGGCATCGCATTCTCTGTTCTGGCTTCAAGCGCGTTCGCAGCTCCACACCTGCCAAGCCTGCCAGGCAACAACAACACCAACCTGGTTGAGCCAACCTCCACTCTGACCGTTGCTGAAGGCGGCTCCAGGCACACTAATGTGGGTGGCATCCGTCAGGCTGCTGATGGTTCCGATCACGTAGGTGCTAATCGTCTGGCTGCTGATGGCGCCGACCGTGTAGGTTCCAATCGCCAGGCTGCTGATGGCTCCGACCACGTAGGTGCAAATCGTCTGGCTGCTGATGGTGCTGACCGCGTAGGTGCAAATCGCCAGGCTGCTGACGGTTCTGACCACGTAGGTGCTAATCGTCTGGCTGATGATGGTTCCGACCGTGTAGGTGCAAATCGCCAGGCTGCTGACGGTTCCGACCATGTAGGTGCAAATCGTCTGGCGGCTGATGGCGCTGACCGTGTAGGTGCAAACCGTCTGATCTAACCGTCAGACGTGTCCCTTCTAGCCCGGCTTAATGCCGGGCTTAATCGTTCTGGGCTATTGCTAAATTCTGACGCAGCCTTTCTTGATGTGGCTCTTCTTGATGTGGCTCTTCTTGACCTGAGTCGGGCACTATGTGGTTTCTTTGCAGACGCCATCACGGCCACAGGAATCACCCATGTCAGATGACATCTACTCGTACCAACCTTCCCAGGGCCATGGCCTGCCTCACGACCCGTTCAACGCTATCGTCGGCCCGCGGCCTATTGGCTGGATCTCTTCTCAAGATGCCAACGGCAAGCTGAATCTGGCGCCGTACAGCTTTTTCAACGCCTTCAACTACATCCCGCCGATCATTGGTTTTTGCAGCGTCGGCCGCAAAGACAGCCTGAACAACATCGAACAGACTGGCGAATTCGTCTGGAACTTGGCGACCCGATCCCTGGCTGAGGCCATGAATCAGAGCTGCGCACCGGTTGCTCCGGATGTCAGTGAGTTCGAACTGGCCAACCTGACCCCACTCGCCTCGCAAATCATCGCCGTACCACGCGTGAAAGAGACGCCGGTTTCATTTGAATGCAAAGTCACGCAGATCATCCAGCTGCAAAGGGCAGACAAAGAGTTGGTGCCCAGTTGGTTGATACTCGGCGAAGTGGTGGCGGTGCATATTGCCAAATCGCTGTTGAAGGATGGCATTTACGACACGGCGGCAGGTGAACCGATATTGCGTGGCGGTGGCCCGGCAGATTATTTCCAACTGGGCCCCGAAGCGCTTTTCAAAATGCACCGGCCCAAGGCCTGATTATTGATCCTGAAACACCAGGTTGCCTTCGGCGTCGATATCGATCAGCCGCGCCAATTCACCGGTGGCGGCAACGTCGGCGTCGTGGGCAGTCTTGAACGTCTGGCCGACCAGCACCTTATTGAACATCGGTGCGCCACCGGCGTTCAGCGCCTTGACGGCAATCGCTGCGCTGTAGCCACCTTCACCGGGAACTACCGCAGAAACGGCTTCGAAGTTGTTGAGTTCTTTACGTGCCATCGCTTGGGATCCTGCTTATGCGTTTAAAGCAGGGGATTCTAAACCGCTGAGGCTCAGATCGCGCGCAACATCTGTGAAGCCTTGGCCTGGGCTTCCTGTTCAGTGGCGAACGTGTGGAAATCCAGGCTGCTCACCATGAACGTCTGCACTATTTCAGAAAAAACCTGTACATGAGGCGCATCGAGCCACGTTTTCATCTGGTCTTCACTGGCCCATGAGCCGGAGATCAGCCACAGGTCCGGGTCTTGAGGGGCATTTTGCAACGCGAAGCTCAAGCACCCGCTGGTATTGCGTGAAGGTTCGATCAGGGCGAGCAGACGGGCGCCGAGTTGTTCACTCTGCCCTTTCCTTGCGCGGGCGAAAACGAGATGGCTCACTGCTGCTGATTGAGGCATGGTCGTAGTTCCTTTCAGGTGTAGAAGTGTCGAGGCGGGATGTTTCGGGGTATGGCAACAAGGTCCGAGATTAGGGCCTGCCGGCAATGACCGTTAGCCGGTTCCTGTCAGCTTATTGCCTGATCCTGCATCGCCGCGAAGCCGCGTCCGCCAAGCGAGTGCCGGAATACGTAACCGGCGGGCAGATTCAGGCAACTAATATGACGGTTTAGCGCACTTGAAACCGGCTATCGGCAGAATCAGGCAATCATCCAGCAGGATTCGCGTATCGCCCGACCTTGCACAAAAATAAGCTGGGCGCATAAACCTCGACCGCATCAACGAGCATCAAGGGACGCACCGAATGTCACAAATTCAACAAAGCATCGAGCCGGTGAGTGAACACATGGAAAGCCAGCGCGCCGAGCTGGCGCAGCTGATTCAGCGCTTTACTCCCGGCGAGGGCAGCTTTCAGACGGCTATCGAGCCGCTGTTCATGGTGCGTTACGAAAGCCCTTCGCAATCGCTGCCAGCATTAGCGCAACCGGCGCTGTGCATCTTCGCCCACGGCAGCAAGGAAGTGCGCCTGGGCGACGAAACCTACACCTATGATCCGCTCAATTACCTGGTGCTATCGGTGGCGATGCCGCTCAGCGGTCGGATTCTCAATGCCACTCCCGAGCAACCCAACCTAGCCCTGCGTCTGGACATCGACCCTGCGGAAATCAACGCCTTGATCGCCGAAGCGGGCCCCATGAGTGTGCCGACCCGCCCCAGTGGCCGTGGTTTATATATAGAACGCATCGACACCCAGTTGCTGGACGCCGTGCTGCGCCTGTCACGCCTGCTCGACAGCCCGAAAGACATCGCCATGCTTGCGCCGCTGATCAAGCGTGAAATCCTTTACCGCCTCCTGCGTAGCCAGCAGGGTCATCGGCTGTACGAAATCGCAATTACCAACTGTCAGACCCATCGCGTCACCCAGGCGATCAAGTGGCTTAATGAGCACTTCGCCGAGCCTTTGCGCATTGAGGAACTGGCTCGGGAGGTGAACCTCAGCGTCTCCACCCTGCACCATCGCTTCAAGGCCGTGACCGCCATGAGCCCTTTGCAATACCAGAAGCAGTTGCGACTTCAGGAAGCGCGACGCCTGATGCTCAACGACGGGCTCGATGCTTCGGCGGCGGGCTACAAAGTTGGCTATGAAAGCCCCTCGCAGTTCAGCCGCGAATACAGCCGCCTGTTCGGCGCGCCGCCCTTGCGGGATATGGCGCGGTTGCGGGTGATGGTTTAAGCGCGCAGCAAACATAAGCCCTGTAGGAACTGCCGCAGGCTGCGAATAGCGGAGTATCAGAAATATCGCCTTCGCAGCCTTCGGCAGCTCCTACTGGTGTTATGGCCGCCCCGCCATCCACCCGCGCTGATCAATCTCGATCAACGTCGGCCCCAGCCGCTCATTGGCGGCACGCAGCGCTACCTTCAATTCCTCCACGCCCGTCACCGCTTCTGCCGCGCAACCCAGCGCCTTGGCGACGCCGATGAAATCCGGGGTGTAGATATCCACGCCGATGGGCTCGATGGCGCGGTTGACCATGTATTTCTTGATCTCTTCATAGCCCTGGTTATTCCACAGCAGGATGATGATCGGCGTGCGCGCTTCCACGGCGCTGGCCAGCTCTGGCAAGGTGAACTGTAAGCCGCCATCGCCGATCAGGCACGCCACCGGATGACGCGAACCGGCATCGACGCTGCCCAGCCACGCACCGATGGCGGCTGGCAAGGCGTAGCCGAGTGTTCCGTAACCGGTGGAGGAATTGAACCAGCGCCGTGGCTGTTCAAGATCCAGAGTCAGGTTGCCGGTGTAGACCGGTTGCGTGGAATCGCCAACGATCACGATATCGGGCAGCACTTCCAGAACCGTCTGTAAAAACACCGTTTGCCCGCGAGTCGCAGCATCCCAGGAGGCATCCAGGGTTTTGCGCAATGCGGCAACCCGCTCGGCGCCCCAGTCGCCAGCGCGCTCAGCCAGTGTCTCTTGCGCCACCGCAGCCAGCAGTGCTTCAGCGGCGTTTTTCGCGTCAGAAACCAGCGCCACTCTGGGTGGGAAATTGCGCACTGTCTGGTCAGGATCGATGTCGATACGCAGCAGCGTGCCGGGGATTTTGAAATGCCCCTGGAAAGTAATGTCGTAATCGGTTTCCGCCAGCTCGGTGCCGATGGCCAGCACCACATCCGCCGCTTCGATCAGCTCGCGCGTTGGGTCCAGGGCCTGAGTCGAGCCAATCAAAAGAGGATGAGCGGAGGCCAGCATGCCTTTGGCATTGATCGTCAGGGCAACCGGGGCTTGCAGCCGCTCAGCCAGTTGGCTCAAGGCCTCAGCCGCATCGATGGCACCGCCGCCAGCCAGGATCAGCGGGCGTTTCGCGCCAGCCAGCAGTTTGCTCATCTGGCCAATGGCGGCCAGAGACGGCCCGGCGCGGCTGATGCTCACAGGCTCGCTGTCGAGCAAGGTATCGGCATTCTCCACCAATACATCCAGCGGGATTTCGATATGCACCGGCCGTGGGCGCCCGGCCTGAAACAGCGCAAAGGCCCGGGCCAGAACGCCGGGCAACTCGGCGGCTGACATCAGGGTATGGGAAAACGCCGCAACCCCGGCCACCAATGCCCCTTGCGCTGGCAGTTCATGCAGCTTGCCGCGCCCACCTCCCAGTTGACTGCGGGACTGCACGCTGGAAATGACCAGCATCGGGATCGAATCGGCATAGGCCTGGCCCATGGCAGTGGTGATATTGGTCATACCGGGGCCGGTAATAATGAAGCAGACCCCAGGCTTGCCGCTGGTACGCGCATAACCGTCGGCCATGAAACCTGCGCCTTGCTCGTGTCGCGGGGTGACGTGGTTGATCGTCGAACCCGCAAGGCCGCGATACAACTCCACGGTATGCACGCCGGGAATGCCAAACACCTGCTGCACACCATAAGCCTCAAGTAACTTCACCAACACTTCGCCGCACGTTGCCATTGCTGTTGTTCCTTGTTGATTTGAGGGGACTTATGTCGACGGCCCCGAACACCTTCGGCGCTCTCATCACTAAATAACTATCTGAATTGAAATTTGTTCTGTAAGAGCGCGCTTGGTCTGGGCCGCATCCGGCCGATGCAGTCGACGCGGTCTGACTGAAACACCGCGTCATCGTTCTCCGCACGACCTGTAGGAGCTGCCGAAGGCTGCGAAGGCGGTGTGTCATGTGAACACGACTTTGCAGCCTTCGGCAGCTCCTACAAATACCAACAATCTGAACGAACGCGGCGCTATAACTTTTCATACCATGGTGGCGATGAGATATGCCATTTGCGTCCTACGCCCACGCTGGCCTCTGCCTACAATCCTCGTAGTCCTGTTCAGAACTGCTCAGTAGTTGGAATGAGGGTAACCGAGATGAATATAAAAATAACAAGGTGTTTGTCTGTTGTCGGTATCGCTGCGGTTATTGCGCTGTATGCCACCAGTGCTTACCGGGTTGAACTGGCGCGCCAGGCTCCCCAGGTGGCGAGTTGCAGCTTTGGTCATTGCGTTCCTGCCAACGCCACGTTCAGTGCGCTGCGATGACGCCGGGCTGAAGCGTTTAAGTCGCGAGAATTGCGTAAGGCTGCTATCGATTAGGAAGCTATCGGCTTAGACTGATCGCTTCCTCCGTCGGCATTCGGCGGGGCACCACAGCCGATCGGGTCCTGCCTTGACCAGTCTCAATCACACCACGCCGTCCATCCGCAGCGTTCTGTTTGCGTTGATGATGGCTGTGTTTCTCAGCGCGCTGGATCAGACGATTGTTGCCGTCTCGATGCCCGCCATCTCTGCCCAATTCAATGACTTCGACCTGCTGGCCTGGGTGATTTCCGCCTATATGGTGGCCTTGACGGTTGCCGTGCCGATTTATGGCAAGTTGGGTGACCTGTACGGACGGCGCAAACTGATGCTCTTTGGGCTGGGGCTTTTCACCCTGGCCTCGCTGTTTTGTGGTGCGGCACAAAGCATGGAGCAACTGGTGCTGGCCAGAGTTCTTCAGGGGATTGGCGCTGGTGGCATGGTCTCCGTTAGTCAGGCCATCATCGGTGATCTGGTGCCGCCTCGCGAACGCGGACGCTATCAGGGTTACTTCAGTGGCATGTATGCGACCGCCAGCGTGGCAGGCCCGGTGCTGGGTGGTTTCATGACTGAATACCTGTCCTGGCGCTGGGTGTTTCTGATCAACCTGCCGCTGGGTCTGCTGGCATGGTGGATCGCCAAACGCACATTGCTCGGCCTGCCGGTCCCGCAGCGCAAACCAGTGATTGATTATCTGGGCACCGTGCTGATGATCATCGGCCTGACCGCCCTGTTGCTGAGCATTACCGAGATTGGCCAGGGACGCGGCTGGCATGATCAACAGGTAATTATTCTGCTCGGCGTTGCGCTTTTGGGTCTGGTGCTGTTCGTCCTTTACGAGCGCCGCACAGCAGAGCCGTTGCTGCCCATGCACCTGTTTGCCAACCGCAGCGCGGTACTGTGCTGGTGCACGATTTTCTTCACCAGCTTTCAGGCGATTTCACTGATTGTGCTGGTGCCACTGCGCTTTCAGACGGTCACCGGCGGCGGTGCCGACAGCGCGGCCTTGCACCTCCTGCCTCTGGCGATGGGCATGCCCATGGGCGCCTTTTTCGCCGGCCGTCGCACGTCGCTGACCGGACGCTACAAACCCATGATCCTGACGGGTGCGGCGTTGATGCCCCTGGCAATCCTTGGCATGGCCTACACCCCGCCGCAATCGGTGGTGCTGACAAGCCTGTTCATGGTGCTGACCGGGATCGCCAGCGGCATGCAGTTCCCGACTTCACTGGTGGGCACGCAAAACTCGGTAGCGGCCAAGGACATGGGGGTCGCCACCAGTACCACTAACCTGTTTCGTTCACTGGGTGGCGCAGTGGGCGTGGCGGTGATGTCCGCGCTGCTGTTGGCGATGCTGCAAGGCACTGGCCTGGCTCATGTCAGCTCAGGTTCCATCGGTGGCGAAGGCACATCCGGCAATGTGCTGATGGACAGCCTCAACGCCGCCAGCGGCCCTGCCCTGCAAACCCTGCGTGGCGAACTGGCGACAACCTTCAGGCACCTGATGATGATCAGCGCAGCGGTCTCCCTGCTGGGCCTGGCCGCCGCGCTGTGGATGCCCAACAACTTGTTGCGTGGGAAGGCTCACAAAGAGGCGTAGTACTGAACACTGTAGGAGCTGCCGAAGGCTGCGAACCGCGGTGTATCAGGCCGCCCGGGGTTCGCAGCCTTCGGCAGCTCCTACAGGAGAAGATCACCTACTGTAATACCCGACGGCAACCAGATAATTCCCCGCTTTACGCATGTACGCGTGCTTGTTTTCCACTTTATTGGTCACCGGGTTGCGCCAGCGGTACTCGTACTCACCTGAATCCTGCCGGGCGATCATGGCCAGCATGGGTTCGCCAACCGGCTTGCCTTGGGGGTCTTTGACCTTGTTGAAGTCGGTATTGATCAGTCGCAGATTGGTGCCATGGGCGACATAGCGCTTGCTGCCCAGATCGACCACGAACACATAAAGGTCATCCTGCAGAAAACCTCCGCGCAGGTTGTTGATGGCAGCCAGGGTGCCTTTCTCGTCGCGATTCAATTCGGTAACGGCTTTATCCAGCAAGGCTCGGGCTTGCTCGGCTGAGGCACGGGGCAGGTAATAGCCGACGGCCAGAATGCGTTCACCGACCCGTTGAAAGTAGACATGTTTGCGCTCGACCTTGCCGTCCGCCCAGTTGTGCCAGCGGTAGTCAGCCTGCTGGACACCCTTTTCCTCTGGCGTTTTGAGCACGTCTTTGAAGGCTTGTTGCAGGTCAGGCTCCAGCACCTGAGAAACGTCCCGCCCGATCAATGCCACTGAAGGTCCGCCACTGGCGAGCATGGTGCCGTGGGTATCGACCACGAACACGTAGCGCTCGCCATCCACAAACTCGCCCTGACGACTGAATTCGGCAAATGCCTTGTCGCCGCTCTGTTGATACCGCACGACAGCTTTTTCCAGCAGCGCCCTGGCGGCTGGGCCCTGCTCCGGGCTTTCAGCGCCTGCCCACGATTGGCCAAGCCAGGTACAACAGACAAAACCCAGTACCACAGACCTCAATGAAAACTGCATCGCGGACACCTCTTTTTTATAAGTCTGAGCAGAGCTTAGACAAAGGCCGGGCGATGCAGAATCATTCATGAAAATGAGCCCGTCACTCCGGGTCGTGAGACCAGAACCACTTGGTGCGTTCGGCTTTGATATGTTCGAAAGCGGGCATGATTTCGCCCACGTTGAAAAAACGTCGGGAGCGCGCCTTGGCATTGCTGAACCAATATCCCGCGTGCGGGCAAGGCTGACCGGCGCTCACGGGAGGCTTGTCCTTTTCCTCATAACGCACATACCACTGCGCTGTGGACTGTTCGGTAAACCCCCTTCCCCGAATCGGGTAGGGATGCAGACAACCGGTGGTGCGCACTCGCACCGCGGCAAGGGCGTTGTGCAGCGCTAAATAGGACTTTGACGGTGCCTCGCCTTTTTCGCCCAGCATAGGCAACAGCCCGTTACGAACCAGCAACCCCGCTTCATAGCTCTGGAACACCACATCGCTATAGGCACTGAGCTGGCGGCGAAGGCGATCATTGCCACCCAGCACCTTGACGAAGCGACTGCCCAGAACCGTGTACCAGCTGACGCCCTTGATCCGGTCAAGCAGGTGCAGGCTTTCCATATGCGGCCCGGCGTCGACCATCAGTCCGGTGTGCTCTTGGGCGAAGCGGTATTCCAGCGGGAAATAACGTGCGTCTTCATCGGGCATGATGCAGGCCAGGCCTCCGTAGCCGTGCTCGCTACGCACCTGATCACATAAATACTTGAGCCAGCCTTCGTAGGTTTTGGCGCCTTCGCGCTCTTCGAGCAAGGTCCAGGGAAGAATCATTTTCAGGCATGAATGGTCGGTGTCGTTCTGGCTTTCACCTGCGCCCACCACAAACATCCGGTGAGTAGCCGCTTCAGTGGAGGGAGCGCTGGAAATTGACCACACCAGCGGCTCTCTCGCCGGGGACTCAAGCACCTGACGACGACAGGTCGCGAAAGTACTCGGTGACAGCTTGCGCACATGTTTGTATGCCTGCCACTTCAGAAAAGGGCGGAATGTTTCGTAGAAGCGACTGAAACAGGCCTCTAACCGAATACGGGCCTCGGCCGTGTGGCCGTGCTTGAAATAAAGAGTCGTCATTAATCCGAGACGAACGAGCGGCACGCCTTTTGCTGAATCAACCGTCAGTTGTTCAGCCTTTTGCCTGAGCTCGCCCAGGATCCTTACAATTTCAGATACAGTTTCTGACACGCCTTGAACTCCCCAACGACCGACTCATGTGCTAACGGGGCGCAGAGTGAAGGGAGTTTCAGAAGGGAGCAATACGGGAAAGGCAGTTTGGGAAAACAGCTACAAAGTTCAAGAAGAGTCCTACTCCCAGCTAACAAAATTCCGTCTTTTACGAACATTTTTTGTAGGACATGGTCGTAGTGGCATTGCGCCAACAAGGTAAACGATGGGTAAACTGACTGGGCAGTCATCCGCCATTTCGTTATAGATAGACAACCAGCGAAAGGATTGCTGAATACGGGGATTGGATCAGGTACGCAGAGCCGGACTCAGACGCAGCATGTCGAGGCCCGCCTCTACCCATTTTTCTGCCTGATCATTGATCGAGTAGCTGTCGGGGATGAGCAGCCACTGACCGAGCATCCCGTCGATGTAGGCATGCAATGAAATCGAGGCGCGCACCGTATCCAGATCGGCCGGCAATTGGCCTTTGCGCACGGCGTTACTCAGGGCCAGACCGATGCGGTCATTGCACTCAAGCGCATTTGCTTGCCGCTGGCGGCGGAAGTCACACATTTCATCGGTAAATTCACACTTATGAAACAGGATTTCATTGATGCGACGGGTCTTCGGGTCCAGCGCAACTTCATGAAACAAATGAATCAGCAGCTTCTTCATGCAGCCGAGCGGATCAGCTTCGTCCTCGCTTTCGCTCGCTTTGGCCATCTCTTCCAGCGGCTCCTGGATGCTGTCGAGCATCGCCTGGACCAGATCGGCTTTATTGCTGAAATGCCAGTAGATCGCGCCTCGCGTCACCCCGGCCAGGGTCGCGATGTCCGCCAGAGTCGTGCGCGCCACCCCTCGTTCATAGAAGGCCTTTTCGGCGGCCTCAAGAATCAGACTGCGGGTAACCTGAGCTTCCTCTTTAGTACGACGGACCATGGCATCAAAACCTCAATGAATATACTCCAGGCTCCGAATGACGCGGGCTTGAAGCAAAAACGGGCGGCATTTGTATTGCCTTGTCCCGAACCTGTAATCCCCTGTCTGCGCGGTCTCGCGAGACAGAAATGGGTATTTACAAACAACCGTGAATGTAAGTATATTCATTAGCTTGCTACTAATCCAATCAGAATTTTTCAGCCCTTCCAATTTTTCTTGAGCACTCAAGGCTCCAGACCCGAGGATCTTCATGCAATTCAAGCCAGCTGTTACCGTTCTGGTCACTGCCGTCGCCCTGGCCACACTGCTAAGTGGATGCAGTAAAAAGGAAGAAGCGGCAGCCCCAGCCGCACCGCCTCCTCAGGTCGGCGTCGTGACTATCAAAGCTCAGCCCTACACGCTGACCAGCGAACTGCCGGGCCGCACCACGGCCTATCGCATCGCCGAAGTCCGGCCACAGGTCAACGGCATCATTCTCAAGCGCCTGTTCACCGAAGGCGCAGAAGTGAAAGCCGGTCAGCAGCTCTATCAGATTGACCCGGCGCTCTACGAAGCCACGGCCAACAGCGCCAACGCGACTTTGCAGTCCGCCAAGTCCCTGGCCGATCGCTATAAACAGCTGGTCAATGAACAAGCTGTCAGCCGTCAGGAATACGACAACGCCAAATCCACCACTCAGGAAGCTCAGGCTGCCCTGCAGACCGCGCAGATCAACCTGCGCTACACCAAGGTCCTGGCGCCGATCTCCGGCCGCATTGGCCGTTCGGATGTGACCGAAGGTGCTCTGGTCACCAGCGGGCAGACCAACGCGATGGCGACGATCCAGCAGCTGGATCCGATCTACGTTGACGTCACTCAATCCTCAGCTGAAATGCTCAAGCTCAAGCGCGACCTGGAAACCGGCAAGCTTCAGAAAGCCGGCGACAACGCGGCCACGGTCAAGCTGACCCTGGAAGACGGCAGTGAATACAGCAAGCCGGGCAAACTGGAATTCTCGGAAGTCTCGGTAGACCAGGCCACTGGCTCGGTGACCTTGCGCGCGGTGTTCCCTAACCCTGACCACATCCTGCTGCCGGGCATGTTCGTGCATGCACAGCTGCAAGCGGGCGTCAGCGCCAAGGCCATCCTTGCACCACAGCAAGGCGTGACTCGTGACCTCAAAGGTACGCCGAGCGCTCTGATCGTCAACAAGGACAACAAGGTCGAGCAACGCCAACTGGTTGCCAACCGCACCGCCGGGGCTTTCTGGCTGGTGGAAAAAGGCTTGAACGAGGGTGATCGGGTGATCACAGAAGGTCTTCAGTACGTCAAGCCAGGTGCTCAAGTGACCGTCAAGGATGCGGGTAATCTCACCGAAGCCCAGTCTGCTCCTGCCGCCGGCGAAGGTAAGTAATCGATGTCTAAATTCTTTATCGACCGCCCCATCTTCGCCTGGGTATTAGCCCTGGTGGTGATGCTGGTGGGTACGCTTTCGATCCTGAAACTACCGATCAACCAATACCCGGCCATTGCGCCAACCGCGATTGATATCCAGGTTACCTACCCAGGCGCCTCTGCACAGACCGTGCAGGACACCGTGGTGCAGATCATCGAGCAACAGCTCAACGGTATCGATAACCTGCGTTATGTTTCCTCGGACAGTAACTCCGACGGCAGCATGACCATCACCGTGACCTTCAACCAGGGCACCAACCCGGACACCGCCCAGGTTCAGGTCCAGAACAAGCTCAACCTGGCCACGCCGCTCTTGCCGCAAGAAGTACAGCAGCAAGGTTTGCGGGTTACCAAGTCGGTGAAGAACTTCCTGCTGGTAATCGGCGTAGTCGCCGAGGATGGCAGCGGTCTGACCCGGGAAGACTTGTCCAACTACATCGTTTCCAACATCCAGGACCCAATCTCCCGGACCTCTGGTGTGGGTGACTTCCAGGTCTTCGGTTCGCAGTACGCCATGCGTATCTGGCTGGACCCGGCCAAGCTCAATAACTTCCAGCTGACACCGGTGGAAGTGAGCGCAGCGATTACCGCACAGAACGTCCAGATCGCGACCGGTCAACTGGGCGGCTTGCCTGCCCTGCCGGGCACGCAACTGAACGCCACGATCATCGGCAAGACCCGCCTGCAGACCGCCGAACAGTTCGGCAACATTCTGCTCAAGGTCAACACCGACGGTTCGCAAGTGCGTCTGCATGACGTTGCGCGCATTGGTCTTGGCGGCCAGAACTACAGCATCGATGCACAGTACAACGGCAAACCGGCTTCCGGTATGGCGATCAAACTGGCTTCCGGTGCCAACGCTCTGGACACTGCCAAAGCGATTCGCGCCACCGTTTCCAACCTCGAACCTTTCTTCCCGCCCGGGATGAAAGTGGTTTACCCGTACGACACCACACCGACCGTAACTGAATCCATCTCCGGCGTTGTACACACCCTGATCGAAGCCATCGTGCTGGTGTTCCTGGTGATGTACCTGTTCCTGCAAAACCTGCGGGCCACCATCATCACCACGATGACCGTGCCAGTGGTATTGCTGGGCACGTTCGGCATCCTGGCGGCCTTCGGTTTCACCATCAACACCCTGACCATGTTCGGCATGATTCTGGCCATCGGACTCTTGGTGGATGACGCCATCGTGGTGGTGGAGAACGTCGAGCGGGTAATGGCCGAGGAACATTTATCGCCTAAAGAGGCGACGAAGAAGTCCATGGCGCAAATCCAGGGCGCTCTGGTAGGTATCGCCATGGTGCTCTCGGCGGTACTGCTGCCGATGGCATTCTTCGGTGGTTCCACGGGGGTTATTTATAAGCAGTTCTCGATCACGATCGTTTCGGCGATGGCGCTATCGGTTCTGGTTGCACTGATCTTCACCCCGGCCTTGTGCGCCACCATGCTCAAGCCAATTGACCCGGAAAAACACGGTCAACCGAAAAAAGGCTTCTTTGGCTGGTTCAACCGCACGTTCGATCGCAGCGTTGTCAGCTACGAAAACGGCGTGAAACGCATGGTTACCCACAAGCTGCCTGCGTTCATCGTATACCTGGTGATCGTGGCCGGGATGATCTTCCTGTTCACCCGTATCCCGAGCGCGTTCCTGCCTGAAGAAGACCAGGGCGTGATTTTCGCCCAGGTGCAGACTCCGGCTGGCTCGTCCGCCGAGCGTACGCAGAAAGTCATCGACGAAATGCGTGACTTCCTGCTCGACCCGGAAAACGGTGAAGGCGCAGGCGTTAAATCGGTGTTCAGCGTCAACGGCTTCAACTTCGCCGGTCGTGGTCAGAGTTCGGGCCTTGCGTTCGTGATGCTCAAACCATGGGACGAGCGTGACTCGAACAACACCGTGTTCGAGATCGCCAAGCGCGCCCAGGCGCACTTCTTCTCCTTCCGCGATGCAATGGTGTATGCCGTCGTACCGCCTTCGGTACTGGAACTGGGTAACGCCACCGGTTTCGACGTTTACTTGCAGGATCAGGGCGGTGTCGGTCACGAAAAACTGCTTGAGGCACGTAACCAATTCCTCGGCATGGCCGCGCAAAGCAAGATTCTGGCGGGCGTACGTCCAAACGGTCTGGGCGATGAGCCTCAGTACCAACTGACCGTCGATGACGAGAAGGCCAGCGCTCTGGGTATTACCCTGGCGAACATCAACCAGACCTTGTCCATTGCGCTGGGTGGCAGTTACGTCAACGACTTCATCGACCGCGGTCGTGTGAAGAAGGTGTACGTGCAGGGTGAAGCATTCGCCCGTATGACCCCTGAAGACCTTAACAAGTGGTACGTGCGCAACGACTCGGGAACCATGGTGCCGCTGTCGGCCATCGCCAAGGGCGAGTGGATCTACGGTTCGCCAAAACTGTCGCGTTACAACGGCGTAGCAGCAATGGAAATCCTCGGTACTCCGGCACCGGGTTACAGCTCGGGTCAAGCCATGGCCGAAGTCGAAGCGATTGCCAAGAAACTGCCAGCCGGTATCGGCTACGCGTTTACCGGTCTGTCGTTTGAAGAGCGTCTGTCGGGCTCGCAAGCACCGGCGCTGTATGCCCTGTCGATGCTGGTGGTGTTCCTCTGTCTGGCGGCACTGTATGAAAGCTGGTCGATTCCGATCGCGGTCATGCTCGTGGTTCCGCTTGGCGTCATCGGCGCATTGATGGCGACCAGCCTGCGGGGTCTGTCCAACGACGTGTTCTTCCAGGTGGGCTTGTTGACGACCATCGGGCTGGCGGCGAAGAATGCGATCCTGATTGTCGAGTTCGCCAAAGAGCTGCATGAACAAGGCAAGAGCCTGGTGGACGCGGCGATGGAAGCCTGCCGCATGCGTCTGCGTCCGATCATCATGACCTCCATGGCGTTCATCCTCGGCGTTGTGCCGCTGGCGATCTCCACGGGTGCAGGTTCGGGTAGCCAGCACGCGATCGGTACCGGCGTAATTGGCGGTATGATCACGGCCACCATTCTGGCGATCTTCTGGGTCCCGATGTTCTACGTTGCCGTGTCGTCGATGTTCAAAGGCAAAGACAAAGACAAGCAGCACAAGAATGAAATTTCACATGATGAGGCTGGCCAATGAGCAAGTCCCTGATCTCTCTGGCAGTCACTGCGGTCATCCTCAGTGGTTGCTCGTTGATCCCTGAATACAAGCAGCCTGCAGCACCGGTCGCAGCACAATACCCGCAAGGTCCGGCGTACGCGCCGGCCGAAGCGGCCAACGTGGCGGCAGCGGAACAAGGCTGGCGGCAGTTTTTCCGTGATCCTGCCTTGCAGCAGCTGATCCAGACCTCGCTGGTCAACAACCGCGACCTGCGCGTCGCGGCGCTGAACATCGACGCCTACCGTGCGCAATACCGCATCCAGCGCGCCGACCTGTTCCCGGCGGTTTCGGCCACCGGTAGCGGCAGCCGTCAGCGGGTCCCTGCTGATCTGTCCACCAGTGGCCAGTCGGGCATTACCAGCCAGTACTCGGCCACCCTGGGCATCAGCGCTTACGAACTCGACTTGTTTGGTCGGGTTCGCAGCCTGAGCGAGCAAGCGTTGCAGACTTACTTCTCCAGTGAGGAAGCACGTCGCAGCACGCAGATCAGCCTGGTGGCCAACGTTGCCAATGCCTACATGACCTGGCAAGCCGACAAAGAACTGCTCAAGCTGACCGAAAACACCCTCAAGGCGTTTGAAGAAAGCTATCGCCTGACTTCGCGCAGCAATGAAGTGGGTGTGTCGTCGGCGCTGGACCTGAGTCAGGCGCGTACCTCGGTGGAAAGTGCACGGGTCGCATTGGCCCGTTACCAACGCCAGGTCGCCCAGGATCAGAACAACCTGACGCTGCTGTTGGGTACCGGTATCCCGAGCAACTTGCCGCAGCCTCAGCCATTGAGCGCCGATCTACTGAGCGAAATGCCAGCGGGCATGCCTTCTGATCTGTTGCAGCGTCGTCCGGATATTCTTCAGGCCGAGCACGAGCTTCAGGCTGCCAACGCCAATATCGGCGCGGCAAGGGCCGCGTTCTTCCCGAGCATCAGCCTGACGGCCAATGCCGGTACGATCAGCCCGGATCTGTCGGGTCTGTTCAATGGCGGCTCGGGCACCTGGTTGTTCCAGCCGAGCATCAACATTCCGATCTTCAACGCCGGTAGCCTGCGCGCCAGCCTGGATTACTCGAAAATCCAGAAAGAGATCAGCGTCGCCAACTACGAGAAAGCGATTCAAACCGCTTTCCAGGAAGTGTCCGACGGCCTGGCATCGCGCAAGACTTACACCGAGCAGTTGCAGGCTCAGAATGACTTTGTCGGTGCCAACCAGGATTACTACCGTCTGGCCGAACGTCGCTACCGCATCGGTATCGACAGCAACCTGACGTTCCTGGATGCCCAGCGCTCGCTGTTCAGCGCCCAACAGTCGTTGATCACCGACCGCCTGTCCCAGCTCACCAGCGAAGTCAACCTTTACAAGGCGCTTGGCGGTGGCTGGTATGAGCAGACCGGACAGGCCAAGCCAGTCTCGCAAGAGAAGCCGTCAGTCCAGCTGTTCTGATGGCTCATCCGACAGCCGCCTGATCCAGGCGGCAGCGATGCCTGAAGTTGCCCCAATGAAAAATGCCCGCAGCGCACGCTACGGGCATTTTTTTCAGGCAGACAAATCAGACTGGATTAGCTCAGCAAGCCCGCCCCCTGATTTCAAACAATTGCATTGTGCCGCCCCGTCATCCCTCAGAAATCACCAGACAATATTCTCCCGGCTCTCCTCATCCCCCGACGGATTCATGGCTTCATGCATGAACCCCTGAATCATGAAATTCATGCTGAAGGCTGACGAAAACGCTCTGCCTGCCAGCTCGTAAGCCAGACTGTCTTGCTGCTGATCCTCCTTGAGTTTCGCCATGACTTTCTGCAGTACCTCTATTTGCGCACCCGTGGTCTTAAAGGGTTTTTCAACGTCAGCCCCAACGTAATTCCTTAAAAAATCTTGCGCATTGAAGTCCTCCTGTGCAGCCAGCAGGGCTGTATAAAACGCTTCGTAGTCGGCGTCATGATCGGCGGACGTTCTGTATGAATTGTCTCGGGAGGTAGCCTCCAGCCCATTCACGCGCTCATCCAGCGAGACCACAGACGATGTGTCAATGTTCGCTGACACGGGTTTGGTGAACGAAATGGCATCAAGCGACATTGTCGGTATCTCCGGACAGGGTTTGAGAGCGAGGCTCAAGGGGCTCAGTCAGGTAACCCTCGATATGCTTGTGCAGCGCCTGAATAAAGCCCGCATCCAGAGAGCGCACGGCATCAGGTAGCGCCTTCAACCGAGTCATGAGACGAGGGGCCAGACTCTCCCGAATCAGTCCGGGATCGAACTCCAACACCTGATGGCCCATGCGAAACAGATATCGCTCTTGATCGTGGTACTCGACAGACACGAGGCCATCCCAATGCAGACGCAAACGCTCGGCCAGATCCTTACCCTTGCTACGACAATGGGTAGGCATCAGGATATGCAAAGTGTCGGGATTCGTTGCCCTTTGTGCACTCAACCACTGGGTCAGGGCTTGCTCAAGCCATTGATCCTGCTGCAGCAGATTACCCAACAACTGCTCGGAGGCTTGCGCAAGGTCCTGCCGCAACTGAGCGCTCAAGGCCTGGGAGCGCACCAGAAGCTCGGCCATGTCGGCGCTGGCCTGGAGAATTCCATGGCCATATCCTTCTTGAAATGCATAGGCCCGAATGGAGTCGGACTCCTCGTTGGCCTGGGCGATGTACTGGCTGGCACGACGGCGGGCCGTATCGAGCAACTGCCGACGATGCCGTGCAGCAGCCAGATCTTCGCGGGAAAAACGCTCGCGGCCATGGGGTGGAATATCAGTCAAATTGCGAATGGATTCGAGCATGTTGTATCGCCAAGGCAAGTAAGGCCGCATCGGGCGTCGTGGGAGCCAGCAACTGCTGACGTGCGATGACTTGAGGAGAAAACTGCAGGGGCAGGCGCTCAAGCAGAGCCAGCGCCACCCGCCCCCGCCATGCGAGCAGCGCATTCAGTCCAACGGCGTCCAGTTGCTCGACGAGCAGTTCACCGTCCTCCAGCGCCTCGAACTCCGCCAGGCGCGGAGCAACCGAGCAACTGCCGAAAGCACGTACCGACCTGGAGAGCTTGCGTATCGCAGCGCCCCTGGCCAGATGTGGCCACGCCGCCTGGGTGCCTATCAAGCGAGCCACCGTGGGCAACAAATCCCAGTATTCAAGCCAGAGGTCAGTGACTGGCGAGCGTTCGACATCGGCGAGGCCATCACTCAGCCCCAATCCCTGCAACACGATATCGTCAAGCAAATCCCGGGCCTGTGGCGTATCCATCGACGAAGGCACCTGCAGGTTATGCGGGTGCAGGTATGTCAGAGGATGGATCAGAACCCGCTGCAATTGATCATTGCGCGCTGGCATCTTGCTTACCTTTACTCAAAGGCTTGATCGAGCGCTGGCGTTGCCACCACAAACCGCAGCCAATGATGCCTAGCAGCACTGCTACAGCGGATAGCCACACGCTATCAGACAGAGAGGTTTGAGGATCCAGCGAGGGCAATGCGTGCTGAATTACCGAACGGCGCGACAGCACCACCGAGATGTTGTCGTACTCGACGTCAGCAAAACTGTTTATCAGAAATCGCTTGATGTCGCCGATGAGCAATTGGCCTTCAACATCGCGCTCATGCACCACCAGTGCAGAGAGATGGACCGGACTGGATTTGCGTCCGCCTTCGCCGGCATCAACGTCATAGCTGACATGCACCCGCGCGCTAACGATACTCTCGAGAGTCAGCAGCGATTGCTCAAGGCGTTGTTCAATGGCGGAATAAAGCCGGGCTTTTTCCGCCCGAGGCGAGGCGACCAGGCCATCACTTGGAAACATTTGCGACACCTCAAGTCGGGGCCGCGACGGCAGCGCATACAGATTCAACAGGTCTACTGCAGCAGCAAAATCGGCCTGAGCAATACTGACGCTATAACCCGCCTTACCGTTATCCAGCTTGTTCGCAGCGATGTTATTGCGCTGCAACACCGACACAACTTCGTTGGCCTGTTGTTGATCGAGCGACTCAAGCAAGGTCGGCTGTCGACACCCGACCAGAGTAAAGCAGAGCAGCGCCAGCGCTGCGTAAGCCTTCATGATGAACGCAACAAGGTTTCAACGGTGCTTACACCCTTTCGCACCATGGCGTTGATCATCGAAACGTCTACCGTGTATTCGCCCATTCGTTGTTGCACTGCAGCCAGAACTTCAGGGTCGGTAATATCCGAACGCTCAAGCATGGCGTCAATGGTCTGGGTTCTGGTTTCAGTGTCAGCAGCGGAGCTCGCGAATGCCTGTAGCAGGCGCTGTTCCAGATTGACCACTGATGTTTCACCGGGCACTCGCAGCTCGGCGAAACGCGCTTGGGATATACCCGGCGCAGAGATATTTTGAAGCGGCATTGAATACTCACAAAGCACATGGCAACACCCATCGAGAGAGTCGCCAGCTAGAGAACAAAGGGCGAAAAACTGATCAGCGCGCCGCCTGAACGATGGACATGTCAATGTCCTTGAACGCTTTCACGGTGTTGGTCTGCACGTTGCGAAATATCGTATAAGAGCCGAGTGCTGCCTGATAAGCGGCGAGCAAACCGGGATCGGAAGAATTTTCCTGCAATTCTTCAAGCGCAGTATTCATTGCCTCATGCAGCTTGACTGCGCCCTGTTCAAAAGCATCCGCCTGCTCACCAAGGAAGTCATCATGAAATCCGGGGGCGGGAATTACACCTGGCATATATCACCTGTTAGATAGGTTTGGGAAAGTACCAAGAGGACGGGGTCATCTTGATGTAGCCCTGCGGGCCATACTGAAACGATTTGCCTTTGAGCCAATCGTCGTGAAGCTCTATCGCGAAGTGCACATAACGATTACCCCATTGGCGATAAAAACCGCTGACGTAATCGCGGGCGGCCTGCAACTCGGTGTCGGCCAATGCACCCTGCACGGTGAATGTGATGCTGTTGGCCTGCACCGAACGGTGATACGACAAGCCCAGCCGCTTGAGGCCCTGCTCGGCAAGGCCTGCCAACTGCTGATCATCTCGTCCGCTGATCACGACATCATCTGCATAGGGCGCAGCCTCGCGCAGCAAGTGAGTCAGGCGCTGCTGCAAGGCCGGGGTCAGGAGATTTCGCTGATTGCTCACCAATAACTTCGGCACAGCCGGCCTGGAAAGATCAATGCTGTGCCAGGCAAGCGCGGGCTCGGCATTTGCGAGCAAGCGCTGCAAACGATCCTGCTCGTCAGCCACTGTGACCACAGTTGTGGAGGGTTGAGATTTGTTGCGTTCCAGAACCTGTCGTCCCCAGCTCGCATCTCGTTCGGACGCCGCGAACGCATACAACGTTTGATCACGGCCCGGTAACACGGTGAAACCGCCACTGGCTCTGCCGATCAGAACCTGAATATTGGCCACCGGGTTGGGGCGTGACACAAACCAACCAGCAGCCAACAGCACAGCTACCGACAAACCAGCAGCACCCAGCCATTTTGGAAAAGCCTTTGAGCCCGGCTCCACGCGTGCTGCTGCGGGGGCTGATTCTGCGACAGCCAGAAGCGCATGATCCCAGGGCTCATCCTCGGGTCTTAGCGCGAAACGCAGCCCGCCCACACGCTCCAACGTCTGCTTACTGCACGTACGCTCTTCAGTCTGAGCGTCGAGCAGAATCCTCAACGTCACGTCATCAAGGGACGTATCGCCAATAAGGACTTCAAAATTGCATCCGTCGAGATCCAGCGGAATGTAGAGAGCATCCGCAGGCATCGATAGCGGCTGCCGGTCGCAGAGACGATCATGAGAACTGACCACAAACAAGGTACGGCGCTCCGCCAGCTTGAACTCACAACCTTGCAAGGGGCCATTGAAAACCCTCAACACCCATGAGGGAGTCGGGATGTCCTGCATAGTGTTCATATTATCCATTGGCTATTCATGGTGACTGGCGCTTTGGCCGGGCATGTTAGGTAGGCAAGCAGAGAAAATCCTGATGTGTACCGCGTAAGCCTGGCGATCATTCGATCAGATTCGGGAGTCCGTCAGTGATCAGTTGCTGATACAGGCCCCAGACCTTGCGCGCGTAGCGCAACCGGAGGGCTTCACGATTTGCTGCGCTTCCGGCGTTATAAGCGCCTACCGCCGACCAGTTGTAACCGTGACGGTTGAAGAAGTCGGCGAGGATCGACGCACCGACATGAACGGCCAGACAGGGCTCAGCCAACAACCGCTGCTCAGTAATACCTTTGCGCTGCAGGCTCGGCATATGGATGCTATTGATTTGCATCAGGCCGATATCTCTAGAGCCATTTTTATTGATGTTAATGGCATCGGGGCGCATACCAGACTCAACCATGGCGATGGCTTGCAGCAATTCAGGCTCGACGGCATATTTCGCCCCTGCTTCATCCCAGCAGTTGCCGCGGGCTACTTCATGAACGACACAGCCCGACAGAAAAACGGCCAGGCGCAGAATCCGTGAGTTACGACCGCGCATGACGCAACGTCATCATTGGAGTCATTGCAGGGGTTACTCGCTCGCCGCAAGGGGCAGCGGGCCAGGAAACGGCCACTTGCTCCAGACAGACTTCAGCCTTGCGACCAGGAGCAGAGAACCGCCAATAACCCTGGGCATTAAATACGCTGCTATCTGCCGTCTGCGGATTCTGATGAGCCATAGCGGCCAAATCATCGGCTGGGGCACTGAACATGCTCGCCAACCCGAGCGCCAATGGATGAGCGCCAAGCCCGTTGTCCATCGCTTGTTGAATCATCGACAGCGCCAGTTCGGGTTGCCTGTGCGCCACAATGCGTAACTTCAATAGTTGCGCAGGCACCGATTCCGGATCGTGCTTCAAAGCGATATCGATGCTGTCAGCGGCTTGGGCTTCCTTGCCACAGAACCACTGATGCAAGGCGTAGAATCCATAAACATCGGCACGATCAGCGCTGAGCAGACACCGCTGGAACAAGGCCTCGGCGGCGTCGATACTGCCTTGAAGGCTGGTCAGTAAAGCCAGACGCAGGAGCGCGGCAGGATTGCCCGGCTCAATTTCCAGCGCCCGCCCTAGTGATATCTGCGCCTGTTCGAAGGCACGGTGCGCCGGACAAATGCCCAGTATTGCCAAGGCCAGCCAGGTTTCGGCCAGAGCTGACCACGGAGGGACGTAGCTCTCATCCAGGCGTATGCACTGGCGAAACTGCTGCAAGGCATCTCGCAGACTATCCGGGGTATACGCTTGCAAGCCGATCAGCCCGTTGAGGTAAGCCAGGGCCAACGGATAGGACGAGCAGGACTCATTCTTTGGCTGCAAGCCCGGCATCCGCTGCGCAACCATAAGTACAATTTGCTCCAGAGCAGTCTCGACGGTTTCGCTCTTGATCACCTGAGAATGCAGTAACGCGTGGCCGCGACTGTGGGCAAGTTCGATGAACAATTCGAGACCTGCGCCGTCACTCTCACAGCGACCGCTCAAATAATAATCGGGGGCCAGACGCTCAACGAGCTGTAATGCATCATGGGTGCTCAATGGCCCGGCAGTAAGACTGGCCGGCATGACGCGAAGCGTTCCCGCGAGCGCTTTGGTCAAGCTTCTGGTGATTTGCTCGTGAAGCCTGGCACCGAATGACGCACTGTCACCACGAAACGGCAACACCAGCAACGAAGGCCCTGGCGCAGATGGCCCGGACTCCTGCAACTCGAGTACCGGGCAGACGAAGCGATAGCCCTTGCCATAGCGAGTGCTGATATAACGCTTGTCGCCGCCAAGCAGCTTGCGTAGCGAATAGACACAGCGGGTCAACGACTCGTCGGCGACGTCACACCCGGGCCACACGCTTTCCAGCAATGAATCCTTGGTAACCAGTGCTCCAGCCGCATCAAGTAACGTACGCAGCACTGCCAGCTCTTTGGGGGGTAAATGCACTCCTTTGCCTTGATCCTCCGTCAACCAGTCACCCTGCAACACCCAACGCCCGAAGGCATAAGTGGGCATCGGCGACGTGTTCCCGCTTCGAACGATCATCTGCTACTGACTCCCAGACTGGTGAGCGCACAGTTGATCAGGCAGACATAGCCGAAACAAACACGTGCGGTAATATCTTATTTTTTACAAAAAAAAACGAGCGGCGAAGTTAGCAATATCAAACGTTACTTTATGTAGGAAATTTCTCTAAATAACTGACGATGTCTTATTTTGTTGTAGGAGATTTCGCTATTAGGAACATCAGGTCAAAAAATCGAGAGCATGAAAAAAGCCCTGAGCTTGCGCAAAGGGCCTTGAAGAAAAAACGTCAACTACAGAATCAGGCGAGTTGATCTACCATCCTGCATAGATCCCCCGTGGTCCGAGCCGATGACAATTGATCCTCGGGAAGTTCAATACCGAAGTGGTCATTCAACGCTTGAGTAACTTCAAGAATCTCCAGTGAATCAGCCCCCAAATCCTCGACCAGCCGAGAGCCCACTCCAACCCGTTGCGGTTCCAGCAAAAAATAACTGGCAATTAACGCAAGGGTTTGCGCTTGCGTCGCCGACTTCAGTTCAACGCCAGGAAAGTGGACGTTCATATCAACTCACCTATCTTTTGCTGCAGGCAATTACTGTTCAAGCCTGCGGTTGTTTCTACATATCTGAACAGTTGCTGGATATTCCGCCTGCTCTTGCGAGTCGAGACAAGCGGCCTTTCAGTCATTTGGTACGCCGCCAGCACCAGCGGAAAAAACGGCGATGCCTGATTGGAATTAATGGCTGCTGTCATGGTTTTATCCCAACGAAGCTGAAAAGGCTTTTAGCATTTCGAATAAAGCAGACAGCGTGGAACTGATGACTTTCTGCACGTTGTCGTGGATGGAGTTGGCGTTGCTGTATTTTTGCGTGTGTTTCTGTAGCGCGCTCTCCAACTCCTGGATCTGTGCATTCCATGCCGCCTGCCAGGCCTGAAAGCGGGCAGGAAGCAACTCGGGGTTGTCACCAGAAGGCAAGCCCTCCTTCATTTCGCGCAACGGTGACAGATCCACCACCACACAATACGAACCATCCGGGAGCCGTTTAAGACATGAAGCGGGCAAGCCCATCGCCACCAGCCACTTCATTGCATCGTCCCGACTGGAGCCGGTCACACTGCCGTCCTCACCAGGCACAGGAAACAACACAGCGTCTGGATTGGGCAGCGAGTATTTGGTAATCAGCTCATCCAGTGCTTCTCTGATCGCCCGGACATCGATTTGAACTGCACCCTTGTCACCGACCACGTTCAGCCATTGATGCAGCTTGCCGATCACCTCTTCATTGAGTTCGGCAAACAGCTGCGCGTAGGCCTCGACCATACGCGCATACACATCCAGATATTCCTCCTTGATGATGCCAATCAACCCCTGAAGGCCATCGAGAATATCGTCGAAAGATGAACGCGCTCCAATCGGATTTTCGACGCCCGACCGGGACAACGCGGCAGCCATTCGCTCACCCAGTACTGGTACGAGATCCTTGATCGAGTGATCACGATTATCCGGGCCCAGCTCCTGCCCGCGCGCCCGCAGAAAATCCAGACCAGACTGCACCGCATTGCGGGTCAAGTGCCTGGAAAGCCTGCCGCTGGCAAGCTGCTCGGCAAGCACTTGCGTCAGCCGGGTCTTCAGCGAAGGACTTGCCGCCGGATCGTCGAGATGGCTACCCAACCTCGACGCAGCAGTGCGAACTGCCAGCGCATTACTGCTGGCCTGAAGTTCTTGTCTGAGCAGGCGCTTCAAAATGTCATCGGCCAGTGCTTCGCTGACATCCGGACGAAGACCGGCCCCAGGAGCGTGCGCGGATTTTTTCTCTGGCGACTGACCAAGCCATTCGCTCGCCACGCGTTGCGTCGCAATGACGGGTAATACAGAAGTAATCGTCATGGGTGAGTTCAAGCCTTCACGCTGCTGGCGATGGTACTGGCGGCGGCGTTGCGGCCTTGCATGATCTGCATGGCGACCTCCAGCAGTTTCTGCATCAGGGAGCTGTCTTCGGAGAGGCGCTGAGCCTGCTCATCGGTCAGGCTCCGGCCAATGGTCTGGATCGATTGATTCTCCACTTCAATCTGTCGCTGGGCGTATTCTTCAAGGCGCACAACGGAAGAAATCATCGTACTCAAGACCATGGCCATTGAGGTCAATGCCTGCCCTAAGGTCAGGTTCTTACCGTAAACCTTCTCGTTCAAAGCGCTCATCAGGTCGGAGACGAGGGCCTTTTTATTGAGCGTGGCGATTTCATCGCTGAGGATCGCGCGCTCTTGCGCAGTCAGGTTGTTGCTGCTCTGATCGAGCTCGACTTTGCGGGTATTGCCGTTCTTGTCGATAGCCGTTAAGGACTTGATCGCATCCACAGGGTTTTCGACGGAGCTCCTTTTAGTGAGCTCGGTTTGCAAATCATTAGCCCGGTTGCGAGCGTCCATGGCGTCACGCTTGTTGGCCGAAATATCGGTATGCTTCTGGCGTTGCCCTTTGAGATTAAGTGCCATGCCACCCATTGCCATGGCCCCTGCAACAGCAGCCCCGGTAATTGCACTGTTCATCACGGCATTACCCGCCTCGATGATGGACACGCCCTGGGCCCTGGCAGCATCGGCGGCCATCACGGCATAGGTGCCCTTCAAGCCAGCGCTGGTCTGACGTGAAATATTCACTGCGAAGATCGCCGCGACCAGTACCCCGACATGTTTCTCCCATGCAGAAGGATCGAACTTGAGGGTCGACTCAAGCCCTTCCTTGCCGGTTTTCTTCTCGACTTCTTCCAGGACGAGCTTCATTTGTGCGTCATCAAAATCAGATACGTCAGTCAGGGTTTCCAGTTGCTCCAGGGTTGGCAAGGGAACGAATACCTTGCTCGTCACCTGATTCTGGATGCTGATTTCGATGGCGGCCGAACTGCCCATCGCCTGCAATGAGTTCAGTCCGGTCTTGCTCAGTGCCGTAAGCGGCATGCCATCGATCGAAGAGAGTTGAGGGGGTGGCAAAAGGCTCGGGCGGTACGTAATGGTAGTCATGGGTATTGATCCTGAAAAAGTAGTGAATCAGACGTTGCGGGCGATCTGCAGGCTGGAGGCCTGGCTGTTCTGCATCTCGAGGCCGATCTGCTCGATCAACCTGGTCTGTTTGTCGAGCATCTCGCCGAACATCTCGACAGCCTGGGCGATGTAGGTCGACATGGACTCGACAATCGAGGTAGCAATCACCACCGCTGCAAGATTTTGCGCTGCCCGCGCCTGGTGAATACCGCTCTTGATTTGCAGCCCCGCCTGAGTGGCAGCACCCACCCCCTCGGTAACGGCAAGGACCTTGTCGAGGTGGGTGCCATATTTGGCAAGGGACACTGCGTCGGACTGCAAACCGACCGAGCCGCGGACCTTGGTCGCCATCTGAGTCATGGCCTTGCTGGCCGAACGTGCGCCTTCCTTCAGCAAGTCGGGGACCATCTTCGAGACGTGCTTGCCGATCATTTCGCTCGCCTTCGAGCCGATTCGGCCAGCAGCCCCCTTGGCGACAACGGCGACTCCCACCATGGCAGCGATCATTACCAGCGCACCGGCAACCGCACCGGTGATATTGCCAACGGTGCTAGCCGTTTCGTCCGGGATGCCGGGGACTTTCGACAGTGCCCATGAGGCGGCTTTGCCCAGTTCCTTGACCAAAGGCGCAAGCACCTGATCCATCAGCGGCTTCATGGCCTGTTCCATGAACGAAGTCCCGGTAATCGCCTTGCCGATCATGTCGCCCGCCATCAGCGCCACACCCACCGCAGCCAGGGCCAGACTCGCGCCACCAGTGAATACGGCGCCAACAACGCTGATGACAGTCAACAGGCCGCCCAGCACTTTGCCAATGCAACCCATGGCTTTGTTCAGGCGTTCAGCCTTGGCGACTTCTTCTTCGTGTTTTTTGGCTTCGGCCTGGGCCTTGGCGGCCTGGGCGTCACGAATTTTCGTGGCGACCGACTTGTCGGCTTCCAGCTGGCTATCGGCGGAATCGCCCATCAGTTCGGCAAACCTGGCCATGATGAACACCATGCGAGCGGCGGCACTGAGGTTGTTTTTCTGCGCTTGCCGCAGCTCTGGATGGCTCAGAATGCCAGCCTCTTCGGCCTTTTCCCGCAAGCCGTCAGCCTTGATGTTTGCCACCCTGGCTGCCTCAACCGCCTGGCTGTGGGCCGTTGTGGCCTGAGTCATCCCTTGGCGCGCCGCAGCCAGTTCGGTACGCGCAGCATCCCGGGCAACAACAGCATCGGCGTACTCAGGCGAGTCCGGATCGAGGCCTTCGAGGTGCGCCTGCGCCTGATCGAGTTTCTGCTCTGCGATTTGCACTCGCGCCCTGGCAGCTTCCAGTTGCCGCTGAGTAGTGGAGGCATTTTCGAGGGCATTCTCCAGGTCCACCAGAGCCGCCTCGTATTCGCCAGTCAGGGCCTGCTGGTTTGCGGCAGTGATCTGCGCCGTGATACGCATCCCCAGCAGGCGGTTTTCCAGCCCCTTGGCGTTGGTCTCCCCAATCAGGGCAACAACGCTTGCAATCAGCCCGACAAAGCGACTTGCGGCATCCGGTTTTTTCGAGTCATTCAACGCCGCCGGAGACGCCAGTCTTGGTGCGCCCTCGATCTTGCGCGTACCGACCTGAGCATCGGACTGAAAGCTGACCTTGCTGATATCAATCAGGGCTTTGGTAGCAACCTGCTTATATTGATGGGTCTGTGCGGCCTGACTGGCAGCTTCGCTGTAATCGGCCTTGATATCGCTGCCGGCTGCCCGGTTGAGCAGTCCGACGGTGCTGGTTGCTATGGAATTCATGCAGATCAATTCTCCGACATATCACTTTCGACATGGCTCAAGGTGTCGAGGTAAACCAGCGCCTGCTGACGCAGCTCAGGCTCCTGGACATGCTCAAGCACATACTCGAAACACAGTTTGGCTTTACCGGCCTTGCCCATGGCTAGCTGACATTGGCCGGTGTAGAACATCGGGCGGTAGTCATCCTTGCCCTGGGCGAATGCCACAGCGTAAAGATCCACAGCCTTCTGGTAGTTCTGCTTGAGGTGGTGCACCGCTGCCAAACCCATCCAGTAATGGGTGTTGTAGAAGTCATAGATGCACAGAAAGTGAAAGAACTTCTCCGCATCGTCCAAGCGTCCCTGCTCATAGAACTCGTAAGCAAAGGCATACAGGCTGTCCATCTGCTCGCCGGAGATTCCCTTGAGATCCTTAAGCGTCGCGCCTTCGAGCACCGCCTCGACAACCTGTTCGGCAAGTTGGTCTTCCTCTTGGTGTTTCTTATGCCTCATTGAGCACACTCCTAAAGCACTGCCAGCGTTGCTGGTGCCCGGCATTGAGCCAAAACCCAGGCGACGCAACCGCCAGAAAACGCTCATGACCCGGTTTTTTTGGGCGGTTTGAAAAAGATGGCGAATGGATTTGCAATGAAGTCAGGCCTGCTCGACCTGTTCGAGCCAGATCAGCAGGCGCAGAACCTGCTCGACTTCCTGCTCTTGAATGAAGCTGTACCGCCGGTGGGTGCGAAAAATCCGTCGAGCCAAGGCAATATCGGTGATCACTGGCACGCCGACTTTTTCGGCATAGGCGCGCACCGCCAATGCCCTCTGATTAGTTTCCATCAGTGAAATGAAGGGCAGCACAATCATGTCCGGACGGAAATAAATGCCGACGGCAATGTGGGTGGGGTTGGCGATGATGACGCGCGAGCCCTTGATGTCAGACTTGACCTGTTCAGAAAGCAACTCGACATGCAGGTCGCGGCGGCGGCCCTTGATTTCGGGGTTGCCTTCTTGCTCCTTCTGCTCTCGCTTGACGGACTGCTTGTCCATCTTCAGTTCCTTGATGTACAGCCAGTATTCGCACAGGGCATCAAGCAAAACGATCAACACGATGCAGACCAGAAAGGTCACCGCCAGAACCAACAGCAACTGCCCCCAGATTTGAAACAGAGCCAGGGGCTGCGCATGGAGTTGCGCGAAAATCAGCTGCCGTTGGGTGAGCCACACAACCCACAGGGCGACCCCAAAGCTCATCAGATAAAGCAGGGCCTTGACGGTGTCCTTGACGGTTCGCAAGCTGAATAGTTTTTTGAATCCATTGATGGGGTTCAACGCGCCGAAATTCAGCTTGAGCGCCTCGCTCGCCAGGGCGAGCCCGGTCAGGATCAGGGTGGGCACGGCGTTGGCCAATACGCAGATCAGCATAATCGGCAGTACGGTGCGCACTACAATCCACATAAGTTGCATGAGGTAAGGCTGCATCAGCACATCGAAGTCACTGGCGATGACCTGGCGATACACGTCCATGAGTTCCATCACCGTGACATTGCTGACCAGATAACCTACGCCAAACAGCATCAGGCAGGACGTTGCCAGATCCTTGGCTTTGAAAGTCTGGCCTTTTTTCGCGGCGTCGCGCCGACGCTTCGGCGTCGGCATCTCGGTTTTTGATGCACTGGACAATTCAGTTTTTCGCCTCAGGGATCAGCCAGTCGCCCAGTCGAGCCTCAGCGGTACCGTCCATGCGCAGCACCTCATCAGGCAAGTGCGTACCAAAAAACAACAGCAGCACAATCAAGGCGATGACGCTCTTGATGGTCAGAGATACCGAGAAGGCGTTCATCTGCGGAGCGAACCGTGCCAACAGTCCGAGCAATGCTTCGCTGAGCAGAAGCGTGGCGACGACGGGAGCACTGATGACGAGTATTTTGCTGATCAATGGGTCTAGCAGTTCAAGGAGCGGCTGCAGTGCCAGATCGCACCCCCCAACAGGGGAGCACAATTGATAGCTATGGTTGTAGGCTTGCACCAGCACCAGCAAGCCGCCGCCTTCAAGAAAAACGGCGGCCGCAAACAACTGCAGGAAGTTGGCGAGCTCTGATGTATCAACCCCGTTTGCGGGGTCGACGGTGTTGCCGAGCATTGCCCCTCGCTGATTGTCGATGAGGTTGCCCATGCCATGCAGCACCCAGAACGGCCAGCACAAAAGACACCCGAGGACCACACCGATTCCCGCCTCGCGCAGTATGAGCCCGTAAAAAGCCAGGCTATCCAGTGCGGGTAAAGCGTTTTCATTGGCAGGCCAGATAGACAACGCCACGAGCATGATCACGGCTGTTCGCGGCGCACCGCTGAGCACTCCGGTGTTGAGAAAAGGCAGCATGAAAAACAGCGGAGCCAGGCGTGCGTAGCCCAGCACACCGGCTGCCATCCAAGTGTGTAGATCAAAAAACAGCTCGAACGGCATCAGGACATCACTTCAATGCCAGGCCGATGACTTCGCGACTGAAATTCAGCAGCGTTTCGCCATACCAGCCTGAGAGTAAAAACAGGCACAGTGCGACAGCCAGTAGCTTGAAACCGAACGGCAACGTTTGCTCCTGAAGCTGAGTAACGGTCTGGAACAGACCGATCAGAAGGCCGACGGCGGTGGCAGCAATGATCGGCCAGGCGACCATGATCAGGATCAGGTAGAGGGTTTTATTGCCCGCGAAAACTAGATCGTTCATCGAAAGCTCTTCATTGGGCAAGGGTCAGGTATTGCTGTACCAGACCGGTGGACAACAGTGCCCATCCATCCAGTGCGACAAACAACACCAGCTTGATGGGCACCGAGATAATCACCGGGCTCATCATCATCATGCCCAGCGCCAGCAAGATGCTGGAGATCACCAGGTCAACAATTACGAAGGGCAGGTACAGGTAGAAACCAATTTTGAACGCCGCCTTGATTTCGCTCAGCGCATAAGCGGGCAACAAGGCGAACAAGGACGGCTCCGAGGGCTCCTCCACGATGAGCGGCGCCGCCTCTGCCTCACCCTGAGCCGCCTGAGCGCGTTCGAAGAATTTCGCCAGTTCGGGATCGGTGTATTTGCGTAAATAGTCTTTGTAGCTAACGAGGCCGTTATCAGCAAAATCCACCACCGCGTCGATACTGGTGAAGGCGACGTTCTCCTGCTTGTAGTAGCTGTAGCCTTGCTGCATGACCGGCGTCATCACGAACAGGGCCAGCATCAACGCAACCGCATTGAGCGTCATGTTCGAGGGCACCTGCTGTAAACCGAGGGCATTACGGACAATCACGAAGACGATGGAGAACTTGATGTAGCACGTACCGGCGGCGATGAGGAATGGCAGCAGCGACGCGAACGCCAACAGGCCAATCATGGAAATATCGTTCATTCCCTTGTGCCTCGAACCAGCGTATGCAGCTCCACGCCGAGTCCACCCTCCCATTGCACCAATTCGCCTACGGCCAGCACCTGCCCATTGGCCCGAATCTGCACCGATGTTTGCGCCCCCGCCTGCAACGCAAGCACCTGACCAGATTGCAAACTCGACAGTTCGCCCAGACGGCAGACTGTTTCCTGTAGCACAAACTCAAGTTCCACCGGCAGATCGCGTAATACAGCCCTGCCTTGGGTAGCTTTAGCAGGTTCCTGGCGCTGCGCCGACACTTGCGTCGGCAGGTGAGAGGCATTGAATTCCACGTAAAAACCTTCTTCGGTCAAAGTAAAAAGACCGATACGACGTTCGGCCATCAACAAGTGTTGAGTTCGTTCAGTGATGACCAGGACATCCCCCGTGGCGAGACATTCACGTTCACCTGGCTGTAACCGGCCCTTCCCCATAACCATGCTGACGGGCAATGGGAAATCACTGAGCCACGCAGGCAAATGGCTGGACTCATCTGAACGTGATGGAATGTCACCCACGATCCACAGCTGGCCCTCAGGGGTATTCAGCCAAGGCAATAACTGCTCGCCGAATTCACTGCCGCTCAGCAGTTCAACCTCTGAAATCGAGTCATAAGCCAGCTCGCCGACCATGGGTTGAAACGGCTGGCTGACGGTTGCGAAAAGCTGCGCGATGCGGATCGCACAACAGCCGTTCGGCAATAACGTGCGAAGTTGCGCAAGGACCTGTTCCAGCCAATGCTGTGCATCCATCACACCTCGCCATTGATGCCGAGAATGACGAGCCACGAAACTCAGGTAGCTACGCTCCCGTGCTGGAAAACCCAGGTCTGCCTCGTAGCCATCGGCCTGCCAGCGCTGTACAGCCCTCCGCGCGCTATATGAGCGCATATCGATGCGCCGCAGCACGTTGAGGGACTTTAACTCTGCCATTTCGGTGTCCCGGAATGCGCATCCGGGTCCTCGGCATCGTCCTCTGAGTGCTGCCGGGCGTTGCGCTCGTGCTGTTGCCCGGAAGGCTGATCGTCCGTGAGTCGCCAGTTTGGCTCGGCGCTATCCAGATGCAGCGCCAGGTGGCGAGTGACATCGGAACTACTGCCTGCCAGTTGCAGTTGGATGGAGGTGTCGCAAGACTTGCTGACGTTGATATGGCCAACGACACCGTCCTTGGCGAACGGCAGGCGAAGATAGGGTTGCTCAGCTATCACCAGCATTTCGCCTGGGCTTTGAGGCATCGGTTTGTACATCGGTCCAGATGCTTCCATCGACGCCGCAACGGCCGCAGGAGAATGGCTCGGGAGATTGGCAACGGGCAACCCAGTCGTTACCAGTAATTCGCCTGGGCTTTTAGCCATCGATCTGCGCATTGCTCCAGGCGCGTCGATCGGTGCGGCAACAACCGCAGGAGAACGGCTCGGGGGATTGGCAGCAGGCTGAACAGGTTTGTCACCGACCTCGGGGGGCAGGTAATCCCGCGCTTCTGTATTAACCACCAGCGGCACGCCAGCCCGAGTCAGCTGTGCCTCGACGACTGAGCGTGTGCTGATGTCGGCCGGAGCAACCGCCATCAGGCGCGATGCAGCAGAAGGTGTATGCAGTGAAGCAGCAGGGGTTGAAAGCGAGCTGACACGCACGGCTCCTCCCGGCACATCTTGCGCCGACAAACGAGGCTTCTGCTGGGCGATAGGAGAGGACAAGTCCCTGCCCCGCTCGCCATCGGCAGGGCGAATTGCAGTTGGCTTTACCCAGTCGGCTGGCGTGGCGAAACGATGGGGCATTGTCAGTTTCACCAGGTCAGGCAGCACTACTTGCTGTAACAACGACAGTACGGCCTGAGGCAAGTCCTGAGTTTCAATTGATTCAAGCAAATCGCCCAATTCATCGTTCAATTCATGGCTCGGTGGCTCGCCATCGACGGTCGGCGTCGGTAAGGGCCCGGTTGTTGTGGGGGTAATCATCTTGAGGGTCTCATCAGTTCTTCAATCTCGGTTTCTTCGCGGCGCAGCGAGGTCAGCATTTTCTGTTTCAGCAGGCGCTGCTTCAGCTCACAAAACTTCATATGCCTGCGCTGCAGACTCTGCTGTTCGTGCTGGTGCCTGTGTACGTCGCCCTCGATCTGCGCGCGCTGCTCTTCGAGTCGCGTGTGCTCCAGACCAAGGTTTTGCAACTGCCGCCGAAGGTTCGCCTGGTGACGCAGCGACGCCATCAATTCGCTGTGATTCAATGTGCAGCCACCTACTCGCTGGCTGGCCATCAATAGCCGCAGCGAATCTTGCTGCCGGGTTATCCCCGACAACTCACTGGTCACTAGCCGCAAGCGCGTTAGGGTTTGCTGCAGGGTTTGCTCGCACTGGTGCTGGCGATGCTCGCTGAGGCGTAACAGGCGCCCAACCTCATCCAACGAGCTCATTGAGGCTCTCCAGGGTCAGGGCATAGCCGCAGGTTTCATCCATCGACTGCCGCAACCAGTTATCCAGAGCATCACGACGTGCCATGGCGTGATCGTTGGCAGGATTGCCCCCCGCCCGGTATTCGCCCAAATCAAGCAAGATCTGAAGCTCTTCCAGGCGCGCCATGATGTGTCGTGTGTCGCCAGCCAGCTGCTGCTGAGCCCGCTCAGTGATCTGCCGCGCGACACGACTGGCACTGCGCAGCACATCAATGGCAGGGAAATGGCTTTTGGCGGCCAGGGTGCGACTCAGATAGATGTGCCCATCGAGAATCGAGCGGATCTCTTCAGCAACAGGATCAGGCTCATCGTCACTCTCCAGCAGCACTGTGTAAAACGCCGTGATGCTTCCTTTTCCGGTCACCCCTGGGCGCTCCAGAAGGCGCGGTAAGGCGTCGAAGACTGAAGCGGGATAGCCGCGCCTGGCTGCAGTTTCGCCGGCAGCCAGTGCCAGATCGCGCCGAGCCCGGGCATAGCGGGTCAGCGAGTCGATAAACAGCACGACGCGCTTGCCTTGATCGCGAAAGTATTCAGCGATGGTCGTTGCCTGCAACGCGGCGTTACAGCGATCAACCGAGGAGAAATCGGACGTCGCATAGACGACGACACACCGACTACGTCGGGGGGAGCTACGCAGGGTCTCGACAAACTCGGTAACTTCCCTTCCCCGTTCGCCGACCAGACCAATGACAAACACATCGGCCTCGGCTTGAGTAATCAGCATGTCGATCAGCGACGTTTTGCCTGCCCCGGCTGCCGCGAAAATCCCCACCCTCTGACCGATGCCGCAGGTCAGCAAGCCGTCGATGGCCCGAATCCCGGTGACCAGAATCTGGTCGATCGGTTTACGCTGGTGATAATCAGGCGGGGTTGCATCGACCTGATAGATCTCACACGCGCCCGCTTGGGCAGTTGAAAAGCGCTCGACTATCTCCCCCCGTGGGTTGATCACACTGCCGAGCATCGACTCACTGCACTGCAGTTCAAGCACGGCACCGGTAGGTACGATCAACGACTCGCGCGAGAGCCCGGACGCATCGCCCAACAGGCTGAGCAGTACTGCATCAGGCTTGAAGCCAATCACCTGAGCACGTGCCGCAGACTCCTGTTCCTTCCAGTGGCGTCGTACCTGACACACCTCGCCGATGACGACAGCGGCGAGCTGTGCCTCGATCAACGGGCCGCTCAAGCGCAACGGATGCGCAGCGCGCTTGCCCAGAGCGATCAGGCTCATTGGCGGATAATGCCTTGCACTGCCTGAACACTTTCAAGAAAAGCATCAAGCGCATCGGCAAATGACTCTTCACACATCAGGGTTGGGGGACTGAGCGATACGCGCAACTCCAGACAGTCCTGCGCCTGAGCCAATTGCATCTGGCCCACTCGTGCATAGCCGCAACCCGTCATGACTAACTGAAGCAGATCAGCCGCACAATGACGCAGCGTGGCGCTATTGCATTCACTCACCGAACTCCAGAACCACACCTCTTCGTCAACTTGCTCGACGTTGATGTTCGGCAGATTTTTCAACTCCAGCTCGATGGTGCTGTGCCCGTCAAAGCCTCCCACTTGCTCCGGGGTACAGCCCCTACTCAGTAATGCATTACGCAGCAAACTTGCAACATCCGGATTAGACATGGGTAAGCCCCCTTAAAGTGTCTTGATGACTTGAACGGAAACGGTGTCAGAGACTTCACCGAAGGACATCACATCGAGCTCTCGGAAACGGCCTTCAACCAGCTTCTTGATATAGCGGCGCACATCCACCGATGAGAGCAGCACGATGTCCTTTTGCGGTATGTGCAGCCCGCCCATGGCCAACGCCAGACGGTCCATGAGTTCTTCGGAATCAGCGGGTTCCAGATTGAGGAAGTTGCCCGTGGAGGTCTGCCGAATGCCCTTGCGGACCACGTCCTCGAACTCTGCCGAGAGCAGCAGCACGCGTAATTCATTGGCGGCGGAAAACTTGTTGCTGATATAGCGGGCCAAACCACCGCGCACGTGCTCAACCAGAGAAAGGACGTCTTTCTCCCGTGACGCCCAGTGCGCCAGGGACTCGAGAATCAGCTTCATATTGCGCACCGAGATCCGCTCGCTGATCAGCCGCTGCAAGACCTCGGCAACTTTCTGCACGGTGGCATGGCGATAGACTTCCTTGAGCAGGTCCGGATAGCGCTCCTCCATTTCATCGAGCAGCGATTTGGTTTCCTGGACCCCGAAAAACTCGTGAACGTTGCGCGCCAACAACGTCACCAGACAGCGATAGAACTCGTCGTAGGCAGGCCTCAACTGATAGCCGAGCTCGCCCAGCTTCTGCTGATCGCTGACACCGACCCAGATACTTTCCTGCTTGTTACTGTCCAGACCGGAACTGATCTGGATCCCCGCACCCTGCAACTCCGCCGAGTAGTTGAGGATCCGGAGCCTACCGAAATGGATATCGAACTGATCGGCACGGACTTCATTGATCAGCACCGCTACCTGATGCTCGGGTAAAGCGTCGCCCGCACGCAGATGTGGCTCTGGAATTTTCACGCCGTAATCAATGAAAAACTGGGTTCGGAAACGCTCGGTAATCCTCGCATCGCGCAGTTGCTGAAGACGCGATGCAGGCACCAACAGCATCAAGGGCACGGTTTCGGTGGCAAGATTGTCTACGTTCTCGATCAGGCCATGCTCATTGTCCGGATCTTGCTGAACACTGGCGGGCTGCCCGCCGACAGTTTCCCGTTGTCCATTGCGCTTGGCCTGATGACGGGCGAACAGCAATAAACCCAGCGTGGCGGCGAGGACGACGAAAACCATCAACGGGAAGCCGGGCAATACGCCCACAGCCAGCGCCAGCACTGCGGTTACGCCGATGACAAAAGAATTGCCAAGCATTTGGGTGATGATGTTGCGTCCCAGATTTGACTCATCGCCATTGACCCGCGTGACGATGAAGCCGGCACCGATGGCAATCAGCAACGCAGGAATCTGCGCCACGAGACCGTCTCCGATAGTGAGCATGGTGTAGGTCGCCAAAGCACTGGACATATCCATGCCCAATTGGCCGACGCCAATGGCGATGCCGCCAACGAAGTTCACGAAAATAATGATGATGCCGGCAATAGCGTCACCCTTGATGAATTTCATCGCGCCATCAAAAGAACCGTAAAGCTGGCTCTCGCGTTCCAGAGTGCTGCGTCGCTCGCGAGCCTGCTCAGCATCAATCACACCGGCCTTGAGGTCTCCGTCGATGCTCATCTGTTTACCGGGCATGCCGTCCAGGGAGAAACGTGCTGCCACTTCAGCAACGCGCTCGGCCCCCTTGGTGATCACGATGAACTGAACAATCGTCACGATGGAAAAAATCACGAAACCGACGATCAGGCTATCGCCGATGACGAAGTCGCCGAACGAGGCGATGATGTCACCCGCATCAGCCTGGGTCAGAATCAATCGGCTGGTACTGATGGACAGCGCCAGGCGGAAGAGCGTGGTAATCAGCAACAGCGACGGAAAAGTCGAATAGTTGAGAATGCGCTCAATGTAGAACGAGCCCATGAATACCAGCAGTGATATGACAATGTTCAACCCGATCAGCAAATCCACCAACCAAGTTGGCAACGGAATGATCAACATGGCGATGATGGTCACCATGAGCGTCAGGAGCAGCAGTTCCGGGCGGGACGTCACGCTCTGCAAAATTTTATTGAACATCAGACAGTTTCCGAACTGGAAGGCTTTGGATGAAGGCTCAGGCGTCCGGTGCCGCACGGCGCTCAATGGCTTCGTGGCTGAAGGCGATATCGGCCAGCTGCGTGAAGTGCTCGGCCAGGCGCTGCAGCGCCTGCTCATCCGGGAATAGCTCGATCGGCAGGTTCAGGCAGGCGTTACGCATGACTTGCAGGACGATTGAACGCTCGGCATGGCTGACCAACAGGACTGTGTCGCCAAATGTGCCGTGCAGTAGCTGATCGAGTTCATCCGGATAGCGCAGCAAACCGAACAGAAATACCAGCAGGTCGCTCTCTCGGCGCTCGTGACGGCGGATCAACTCATCTGCGAGGAGTTTTTTGATAAACAAGGTGTCGGCCGAGCGCAAACGCTTGAGCTGGGTCAGCTTGATCAGCATCTGGCCAAATTCGCTATGCGAACAACTGGGGTCCAGCGCGTCGATATCCGTCAGCAGTGCCGCCTCGATGAATGCCAAAACCGTCGCCCGATGCTGATAGCCGTAAAGTGCGATCCAGTCCTCGTAGCAACTGACGGGGCCGTCGTCCGCCTCCAGAAAGGAGCGGTAGGTTTCGCGCATCAGCGCGGCCCGCAACCCGAGGGTTTTGCCAAACAGCCGTGCTTTCAAGGCGCAATTGATACCGGCCTTGAGACGCCTGGGCGGAGCCTGTTCAAGTACGGTCTGGAGCATTTTTTCAAGGCGCTGCTGGCTGCTCTTATCCAATTGCTTCTGGCGCAACAGTTCACGCAGCACCAGCACCAGATCACTGTCATCGGTAAACATCCCCCGGGCCATCTGCAGCAACCACTCGACAGGACGCTCGCCAAGCCTGGCCAACGCCAGAATCTGTTTGGCCTTTGGCAATGCATCGTCATCCAGCACCTTCTCGAAGCCGCCGCTTGCGACGTCTACAGTCGCTTCAAAATTGCGCCGGTTGCGAAATTGCGTGAGCGCCGCAGACATTTCATCGCTGCTCTGCATGTAACGCTGCAGCGCGGCCGCCGGTGACGTGTCTTCAACATCACTCGAGGCCTGCTGCGGCTGGGCATCAACCCTGGACGTATCCTGGAGTCTGACCAAAGGTTGCCGGGAGATCGGACCTAGACTCATATCAGCGCTCGATCGCTTTCAACACGGCACGGTCAGTTGCGTCATGCATGCCAAAATCGCTGGCCTTGATGGCGAGATCCCGGGCACCCGGTTGCAACGGACTGATAATTTCCCTTGGCTGAATCAGAAAAACCCTGACGGTGTTGGCCTTGCGAGCCTGCCGATACGTGAACAGACGCCCCAGATAAGGGATAGAACCCAGCACAGGAATCCGACCGACCTGTTCGCCACTTTCGTCCCGAGTGAAGCCACCGACCAGCAGGCTTTTGCCTTGAGGAACACGCGCCACGGTACTGATTCGGGTACGCCCGACCGTGGGCAGTGCTCCTGATTCGTTGTCGTCCCGGTCCAGCCGTGACGAATCGACTTCGCTGCCATCCTCAATGTTGAGAGACATTTCAATTTCATTGCTGTGAGCAAAACGTGGCAATACGTTGATCATGGTCCCGTAGGTCACGTGTTGCAGGTCAACCGTGCGCTCCCCGATCAACTGTGCATAGAACGTTCGGTTGTTGTCGAAAATCGCCGGGACGTTTTCCTGGGTCAGGATGATGGGGCGGGAAACCACATTTGCCCGGTTGTTACGCTCAAGCGCCATGACATGGGCCATGAACGTAACGCCATCGAGGGTAGTGGCCGAACCGCCGTTGAGCGATGCCGAAAATCGGCTGCCTAGCTTGAGACTGCCCTGCCAATTGACACCCAACTGGTTGAGATCGTCTTTTTCCAGATCAATGATCCACAAAGACAGCTCGATATGGCGCTTGGCTTCATCCAGCGCTGCGGCGAGGTTTTCGATGAAACGAACCTGATCGGGCAGCCCCTTGACCAACAGGCTGTTGGTGTCAGGGAAGGCCACCACTCGAATATTGCCAGCGGCCAATTCCCGGGAAATGACCTGAGGTGAGGTATCGGGCTTATCGGCCAGCGCTTCGCCCAGCGCCTGCAGCGGAAATTGCGGCATGATCGATGGGGTCTTTTTACTGACATTGGTATCGACGCCGCGCTTCTCCCCCTTCAGTAACTGCTCGATGACTGTCGCCATGCCAGGGACGACAATGCATTCATCGCGCATTTGATACTTGCGATCCCCGACGAAAGTGTTCTGTAGGCGAATGACACCGATCCGCTGCTGACCCAGTTGCAGATCAGCGCTTTGGGTATCCATGAACCGGGCGGCCTGCATCACCAGGTCGACGTAGACGGGGGGGCCTGATACGTAAAATGTCCGCAGTCCGTCGTTACGTAATGGGTAGCGAGCATCCAGCAGACCTGAGCGGCGCAAAAATCTCTGAAGTTTGTCGACGGTGATGATATTGAGCGAAACCACCGAGCTTTTTGCCTCGGCAGCCTCATATAGATAAACAGCCTGGCCGTCGTTGTACCAGATCAGGCCCATCTGCCGGGCTACGCGTTCAAGCGTACTTTGGGGGTGTAGCAGGGAAAACTCCCCGGAGATGGTTTTTCGACTGGCCGCCTTGCTGACGATCACAGGCTTGCCCAAAGGGGCGGCAAGTGCGTTGAAGAAAGTGTGCAGACTTTCCTGGCGGGCGACATAGCCCTCACCCTCACGCGTAGGGGCAGCGTTGACAAAGGCGGGTATGGCACTGCATGCCAACCACAGCGCGAAGAGAGAAAAGCGGCTTCTGGAAATCATCGAATCATTTGCTCGAAAGGCGGGTTATATCAATCAGGCTGCTGGGCGTGACGCCCACCAGGTCACGTATTTCTTTGGAAAAATGCGATGAAGAAGCAAAACCGAACTCCAGCGCCACATCAGTCAAGGACTGCTTGCCTCTTGCCATCGCCAGCAGCGCCTGAGCGGTACGCCACTCACGCATTTCCGGCTTCGCCGCGCCGCCGAGGGCTTCGTGACAAAGGCGGCGAAAATGCGACACCGATACCCCGTATCTGGGGGCAAGGCTGCACAGCTTCTCGCTGGCCGCACTTTGCTCCAGCAGGAAGCACACCAATCGATAGCTTTCGCTTTGGCGCAAGAACCGGGCAAAGGCCTGCAACGCATCGCTGTTGCTCATGACTTGAGTGACGTACCAGCTTTTCAAAGCACTGGCGCTGCTCAGCACGGCCCGCGGCGCGGCCAGAGACGTCAGACACTGGTTAGCGGAGCACGCGGCCGACGGCATGGCCTGATCGACGAATGCTTGCAGCTTCACCAGCCCGGCACGCTCCAGCCGCAAGATGGCGGCATCGCCGTCGACCACATGGATACCCGGACTGAACGCCAGCAATCCCGACCAGCCGCACGGCAAACGGTACAGATCGACACTGCCGCGATGAGCCAGAATCAGAGGCTGTTCACCCACCGCGATGGCAACGACCTGTACGGTCAATTGAGCGCTGCGGCTCAGCATCCCCAGCGTCGCAACGGGTTCCGGCGGTTGATCTTCAGGCATTGGCGACGCACCCACGGGTCAGGCAAGGGATGCGGATGCTAGAGGAGCGCCGGAGCGCAATCTTGATGAGAATGTGATGAGGGGTGGGAAATATTGCGATGCGTTGCCTGAAGGCTCGCTTCAGGCAACTGGGCGGCTTGGTTTATAGGGTTATTTTCGACGCCTCAGCCGTTATAAACAGATCCGCTGACTTTATAAGGTTTGTCGCCAGCGAACTATATTTATCCTTTTTGTGTTTTAGGCCGGTAACCTCCTCCTTTGCAATCTTATGGGTCGTGTAATCCCCTAGCAATTGTGCCGCGCCTTTGATCGCTGCCGGAGTATTGCCGATGCTGCCGCTGCTGATACTAAGGAGCTCTCTCCAATCGGTCTCACTCAACTTTACATTCTCGAACGCCGCCTGGGCTTTGCTCAGAGCCCTCTCATTACTCGTGTTCTTGGCTACGATCAGTTGGGAAGCGAAGTCAAAGTACTTTTGCGGATTTTGAATCGCCAATTCCGCCGCGGCGGTGGTGCTGTTAAATAACTTGGCATGGATATAAGTGCCCACATTCATGTGCATGTGCGTTCCTCCAATGGTGGTAAATAGCCCTTGGCCAAAGAGGACGAATTCTCAAGGTATTTACCACCAACGGTTTTCATAAATCGCTCATGACAGGACACGCATGAAAGTGGCGCGCCCGGAACAGGCGCGCGCGTGTGATCAGTGATCGTGATGCAGATAAGCGGGCTGCTTGGGCAGACGCAGGCTGAACAAGAAGGCAATCGCCATCATGACGGTGACGTACCAGTAGAAATTGTTCTCCATGCCCATGCTCTTCAGGTTTAGCGCCACGTATTCGGCTGAACCACCAAACACTGCGTTAGCCACCGCGTAGGCCAGGCCGACACCCAGTGCGCGAACCTGTGGCGGGAACATCTCGGCTTTCACCAGCCCGCTGATAGAGGTGTAGAAGCTGACAATCGCCAGCGCCAGAGTGATCAGCACGAAGGCCATGAACGGGTTGGTTGTGGTCTTAAGGGTCATCAGGATCGGCACGGTGCACAGCGTACCCAGCGCGCCAAACCACAGCATGGAGTTACGCCGGCCAATCTTGTCCGCCAGCATGCCGAACAACGGCTGCATGCACATGTACAGGAACAGCGCGCCGGTCATGATGTAGCTGGCGGTTTTCGGGTGCATGCCACCGGTGTTGACCAGGTATTTCTGCATGTACGTGGTGAAGGTGTAGAAAATCAGCGAGCCACCGGCGGTGTAACCCAGCACGGTAATGAACGCTGCCTTGTGATCGCGAAAAAGGGCGCTGATGCTGCCGGCGTCCTTGTCCTCACGCTGCTCGGCGGTGGTGGTTTCTTCCAGCGAACGACGCAACAGCAGCGAGATCACCGCGGCGATTGCACCGATGACAAAAGGAATCCTCCAGCCATAGGCACGCAGCTCTTCAGTGCTCAAGAACTGTTGCAGGATCACCACGGTCAATACCGCCAGCAACTGGCCGCCAATCAGCGTCACATACTGGAACGAGGCAAAAAAACCACGCTGCCCGCGTAATGCCACTTCGCTCATATAGGTCGCCGTGGTGCCATATTCGCCACCCACCGACAAACCCTGAATCAAGCGTGCGAGCAACAGTAACGCAGGTGCCCAGGCACCAATCGAGGCGTAAGTCGGCAAACAGGCAATGATCAGAGAGCCACCGCACATCATCAGCACGGCAATCATCATCGAGTTCTTGCGGCCGTGCTTGTCAGCCACCCGGCCAAACAACCAGCCACCAATGGGCCGCATCAGAAACCCGGCAGCAAAGACGCCTGCGGTATTGAGCAACTGGACGGTGGGGTCATCGGAGGGAAAGAAGGCGGGGGCGAAGTAAATTGCGCAAAACGCGTATACATAAAAGTCGAACCATTCGACCAGGTTGCCTGAAGAGGCACCGACAATGGCGAAGATCCTTTTGCTGCGCTCTTCGCCCGTGTACTGCGTGGTTGTCATTATTTTTCCCTCATGGTGTGAAACAGCTTCCAGGACATAATCAGTAACACTGTTTTCGGACAATGCACAACTCTTCGAAATTCCATGAGGTGGCCACGCGGTGCGCAGAGGTCATGGCGAACCACCAGAACAATGCCTGCCGAGTTTGCAGTGAAAACTCTTACTTATTGTTTAATAAGCGATTTATTAAATCCTGAAGCCCTGAACACGGACAGCCTTGCGGTTCGGACCACCAGCAGGATGGGGCAGTCTCATCAGTGGGGTCCGTCGACAAAGGACTCGCCATGCCATCGATTACCGCTTACACCCCCTCTCGCGTCTCCCACCAGCCTTCGCCTGACACGCCAACTAACCAGAAAAACCTTCCGACGATATGGAGCATCTCGCCATTCATTGCAGGGGTTCTGCACGAGTTGGACGCGCCTGTCGGCTCGCTTTCCAATACGTGCAAGCGTTACCCGCAAATGGACTTGGCCTTTTCGATACTGAGCGAACATTTAAGTGCGGCAGACCTGAACTGGCTGGACGAAGAAGGGTTCGGGATGCTGGTAGACATGACCGAGGGTGCTGATGAGCATGTCTGCGAGGCACTTATCCAATCGCTGACCCAGGCGCTGAAGCAGCGTAGCCCGTGGGAAACAACCCAACAGATTTTCGAAAAGTCTCTGTCAGAAAAAAACCGCCGGGACATCGAGCGCAGTCTGGATCGTAGCGCGCCGGTGAATCACAACTCCGCAACCTGGGGGGAACAAGTCAAAGCGCTGATCAGCCCTCTAATCAACGGCCTGCAAACCTTACGCTATCTGGGCAGCGACCACGAGAAAACGTCCGGCCTTGACCACGAGGCCCTGGCGCGCCAGCAATTTCAGCAACAGCACTCTCAGAAGAAAAATGAAAGCAGCGAAGGCTTCGGGATGATGCAGGTGTTGCTTAGTTATTTGCACTCTTACGGGCAAATCTCGGCACCTGATATCAAGACACTGCTGGGTGAGGACATTCGGCAGGCTTGCCAGGTCGAGCGCGCCCTGCCTGATGGCTGGTCGTTACTGCCAGGGGCTGAAGCGCTGCCAATGCCGGCCCCTGTAAATAGAGCCGCACTATGGAACAGCTTCGCCAATCAGCCTGCATCGCAGATTGGCGAGCCCGACAGCCCAATAAATATTCCCCAGATCGCGTTGACGGATGAAGTCGAGACGAGCGAGACAGCGGCATTCGCTCCCGGCGATGCGAGAGTAAGCGAACACCGCCAACGCGCTCAGGCAGACTTTCTGGTAAACGAGCTGATCACACGTCTTCGGGAAAAAGGCTTTTACGACACACGCAGCGAGAAACTCTTTCTCTCCCTTCTGACTCAGTTACCTGAGTGGCCCGCTGGCACTCAGCTAAAGGTTTTCGACAGCGCGGGTCAGATCGAAGCTGTCTACTTCAAAGGCAGTGATACAGCGCAAATCACGGGCAGTGTCGACGTCACCCGCCTCAGCAATGGTGAATATGCAAGCCGCCGGGACAACAGAGCCGGCGCCAATAATCAGGAAGAGTTGCTGGAGATAATTCTTGGACAGTTGCCCAGAACTTGGTCACTGGGCAAGGGCGGTGATTTTCCGGGTAGCTCAACTGTGGAAGGAAGGATTATCACACTACGCGAGCAAATGGCCGATCTGGCCAAAGCCGAACAAGCGCGGCTGTTCGACGCGCTGATCGCCGACGAGTCTCAGGTCAAAGGTGATCCTGAGGTGGGGAACAGCAATCCTTTCCTGCCGTTCTGGCAGCAGCGCTCATCCCCACAATCTTCGCCGGTCCTGACAAAACTCCACGAGCTCAACCCCGAGCTCAGCACTGAACGCCTGAGAGAAGTCTTGAAAGACTCACCGCTCAATGAGTCCGAGCAGGCCACATTGGTGTTCAACGGCACCCTGCCCGCGGCATTCACCGAAGCGGTCGAGCAAATCAAACTTGAAGTGCGCCAGGACGCTGCCCTGGATGCTATCTACCACCCTCGCAGTTTCAACCCTGATGCTGATCTGATCGTCCGTGATTTTGTGCGAACCCTGTTGATGGACAAAACCAGCCGGGAGCTACTGATCATCGAGCCGGGTGACACCGACTACAACTCGGATGACATCAGCTCCACCCAGGTGGTGCTCCAGCATGACGGCAATGGCAACTACTTCGGCCTGGATAAAAACGGTGCTGTTCCCGTTAACAAGGGCAGCGATAGTTTCTACAGAGCTGTGGGTTTACTGCTGCAACCCCATGAGCGCCAGGCACTGGGAATGCAGTCTGAGACCGACGCCGCAGGCCTACGCAGGGTGATTGGCGATGCCGTTGCACAGGAGATTGGCGGCTGGTTTTCTCCACCGGAGATTCCTCAGGACTTGCAAGCGGTCAACCGCCACGAGGACGGGCCTGAATGGCTGGAAAATGCCTCGACAGAGGATGTGGACAACAGGCATCAGGCGCTGGAGAACTATCAACAAGCCCTGATTGCGGCCCAGGTCCCCGAGCTGCCCGATATCACCGAATTTGGTCAGCCAGAGAAGCTGCGCGCCTATGCCAAGGCGCAGCTCGGCCAACGGTTGTCGGTGGACCTCGGAGCGGATCTGGACCCCGATCAGATTTTCGTCACCACTACCACAACTGTTCTGGCCGGTGACTCCATCCCGGTACCGGATATTGGCCCTGTGCATCAGCCCGGCCAGAAGCCGCTGGAGTTCGTCCCTACAACCCGCAGCCTGACTGACTTATCTCTGGAGAACGTCGGCGTAGCCGATCTTGATTTCTGGACTAGCGCCAGCTTCACAGACGCCAGTGGTAACTCCATCCCTTCACTGAACAGGTCTTACGTACATGGACTGGTGCGAGATCTCAACGTAGGGGGCAGCTACGAAAGCTTTCTTGAAACCCATCTCCTGACCTCTGCGGAAGGTCAGGCCAATCGCGATGCCTATGCGAGCGTCATGCACGCGCAAATGCGGGTTGATGCCATTGAAGCGAAGATGGCGGGTGATTTCGCCGACAACAACGGCTTGGCGGCACACCGCCGCGACAGGGCTTTCAACTGGGTCACAGCGGTACTGGACCACCCTGAGGACACCCCACAAAGGGCGAAAGTCGATAATCATCACATTCAAGCCAATACCCTGAAAATAAACGCAGTGCCCATTGAAGGCTTGATCGTAATCAAGCCGGCTAAGACCGAAGCAATCTCAGCGTTGGTGGTATACACACCCGAAGCTCCGGCAGGCCAGCGTTACAAAGAGTTTTCCAGCACGACTGAAATGCGCGACGAACTGCTGACCGATCCGCAGTTCCTCGACTATCTGGTCGCTCGCGCACCTGCGGACAAGCAAGCTGAGCTGCGGCGAGCACTGACCAGCGACCCAGGTCGACTGTTTATCACTACCGACGTCATCACCGGCAATCTGTATCACGCCAGCTATGAAGTTGAAGCACGCCGGGCTATCAGTAATATCGATCAACAGACGACCTCCACGGGCGAGGCCAACCTGAGAACAGCATGGGAGATCGCGTCTGGAACGGTCGGATTCGCACTGGAATTCACCCCCTTGCGGATAAAAGGCGCAGTGGCAGCGGGACGAAGCGTTTATGCCTTTACTAAATGTGTGAGCGCTGAGAGCAGCGCGTCCACTCACTGCGTACAAGCTGCGCTGCTGTTGGCCGATGGTTTTACGCCAGGCAAGAGCAAAGCCCCCAAGGGTGTCACACCAGTCCTGAATACCGGATTGGCCCTTGGAAAGGCACCCAGTGGCCTGATCAGACGCACTGATGGCATCTACAAGGGGGTCTTCGAAAAAACCAGCGCCAGTGGCAGTTCACGCTTCTACATCAAGAGTGGCTCTGACACCTACCTGGTCCGATACGATCCCTACGACCCGCTTCAGCCAACCTGGAAAATCGTTGATCGGCGCCGCCCGGACGCCTACTACCAGCAGAGGATTACCCAGGATAAACACGGCAATTGGAACCCGGCGAAAGCAGGTTTACCCGGTGGTGAATCCGTGCGTCCAATTGACCCTGACGTGCTTGAGCTCGCTGACCGGGCCAGCCCACTGGCGACGTTGCAGCCAGAACAACGGATTGCCTACCTGACCTATCTGCTCGATAACCGGCAGCCGCACGAGGTCAAGTCGTTACTCAAATCCCTGCAGACCCGCGGTGTGACAGGAATGAGCAGACCCTGGCAACAATTGCACAGCAGCGCCCTGGAAAAAGCTCAGGTGAAAATTGCCGTGCCACTCAAACGACCGCATCCTGACTCCCAGCAGCCTGGGCCTTCTGGCAAAGCAAGGCCAGCTTCCGCAGCGAGCAGAAATGTGCTCACACGGGTGGAGATCAGCGAACACGTCATACCCAAGGAGGAATGGCCGAAAGTGCTCTATCACTACACCACTCAGAAAAACCTTGGCACATACTGGTCAAGCCCCGGCCATTTGTTCAGCTCCAGACCCAGCAGTGACGCCCATGTAAACGCTCGCGCCAATATGGCAAATACACCGGGCGTTTATGTGACGGATCTGGCACCAGGGTCCATGTCCAGAGCCGATCTGGCAGACACGCTGTTTGGCAGAAACTCATACACCGGCAAGTCGCGGGAAGATAAAGTCCACAATTATATGCAGCTGGACATGACGGCCGTCCGGGACGCCAGGGTGCAACTGGTCAAGGTAGACGGTGGCAGCTTGTCGGCGCACGTTTACATGGTTAAACCCGGCACCCCTGATAACCATTGGAGAGTCACCCAAGGCCAGGTGACGGGTGAAGGCGACCCGGTGCTGATTGCCGCAGGCACGACACCTAAATCGAAAAGCCCAGTGACCCCGCCTTGATGGCCTGAAGCAAAACGATCACCCCGACCTCCCATGACCTTTTATATCCGGCCATTGAAGGTCGGGTACCCCATGGGATGCCCGGCTACCGTTCGATAGCCAACGCAAGCCCCTGCCCTACGCCTACGCACATGGTCGCCAGCCCTCTGCGGCCGCCGGTTTTCTCCAGCTGGTGCAACGCCGTCAGCACCAGGCGCGCGCCGCTCATGCCCAGCGGATGGCCAAGGGCGATTGCGCCGCCGTTGGGGTTTACCTGTGGCGCATCGTCGGCCAGACCCAACTCCCGCAACACCGCCAGGCCCTGGCTGGCAAACGCTTCGTTGAGCTCGATCACATCGAAATCCGCAACCGACAAACCCAGCCGCTCAACCAGCTTGCGCACAGCGGGCACCGGACCGATCCCCATCACTCTCGGTGCAACGCCAGCGCTGGCCATGCCGAGTATCCGTGCCCGAGGCGTCAAGCCATGCTTCTTCACCGCGTCAGCGGACGCCAGAATCAGCGCTGCCGCACCATCGTTGACGCCCGAAGCGTTGCCAGCCGTGACCGTCTTGTCAGGGCCATTGACCGGTTTGAGCTTGCTCAGAGTTTCCAGGCTGGTATCGCCCCGAGGGTGCTCATCCTGATCGACGATGGTCTCGCCCTTTTTGTGCGGTACATGCACAGGGACGATTTCATCTTGAAAAAAGCCCGCAGCCTGGGCAGCGGCAGTGCGCTGCTGGCTGCGCAGGGCGAAAGCGTCCTGATCGGCTCGAGAAATCTTGAAATCATCGGCAACGTTGTCGCCGGTTTGCGGCATGGAGTCGACGCCGTATTGCGCCTTCATCAACGGGTTGACGAAGCGCCAGCCAATCGTCGTGTCTTCTAGTTTCATGTTGCGCGAATAGGCCGCGTCAGCCTTGCCCATGACAAACGGCGCACGTGACATGGACTCGACACCACCCGCGATGGCCAGCTCCATTTCCCCGGCGGCAATGGCGCGGAAGGCCGTGCCGATAGCGTCCATGCCTGAAGCGCAGAGGCGATTGAGAGTCACGCCGGGGATGGACTCAGGAAGGCCTGCCAACAGCGCGGCCATGCGCGCGACGTTGCGGTTGTCTTCGCCCGCCTGATTGGCACAGCCGAAGAACACCTCATCCACTTCGTCCCAGTTGACTGATGGGTTACGCGCGATCAAGGCCTTGATCGGCAAAGCCGCCAGGTCATCGGCACGCACACTGGCCAGACCACCGCCAAAACGGCCAATGGGGGTGCGAATCGCGTCGCAGATAAAGACTTCACGCATCATGCTTCTCCCGGTGCCTGACCATGCGCCGCCGCAGTGCGGGCTTCCAGATCACGCAACGCAGTCAATTCTGTCTCGGTGGGCTCGGCCGAATACTCGACGTTCTCGGCGAAGCGCACTTCCCAACCCGTCGCGGCGATCACCTGCTCGCGGGTGACGCCGGGATGCAGGGTCGTCACCACGAATTCATTGCTGCCTGCTTCCGGCTCCATGATGCACAAGTCGGTGATGATTCCCACTGGCCCGGCACCTGGCAGACCGAGACGCTTGCGCGAATCGCCACCTTCGCCATGACCGACAGAAGTGATGAAGTCCAGCTTGTTGACGAAAGCCCGCGCCGACTGCTTGAGGATAATCAGCACTGACTTGGCAGAACCGGCGATTTCCGGCGCGCCGCCAGCACCAGGCAAACGCACTTTCGGGTTGTTGTAATCGCCAACCACCGTCGTGTTGATATTGCCGAAACGGTCAACCTGCGCGGCACCGAGAAAGCCCACGTCCACTCGGCCACCCTGCAGCCAGTAGCGGAAGATTTCACTGGTGGAGACCACGGTGTCAGCCGTCTCCGCCAACTCGCCGTCGCCAATCGACAAGGGCAGGACCGTCGGTTTGGCGCCAATCGGGCCAGACTCATAGATCAGGACCACGTCCGGTGAAGAGGTCAGACGCGCCAGGTTCGCGGCTTTGGAGGGCAGGCCGATGCCGACGAAGCAGACAGCGCCGTTACGCAGACGACGAGCGGCCGCCACGGTCATCATTTCATTGGTGGTGTAAGTCATTATTTTTCCTCCGTGGAGCTGGCAAGCTTGCGCTGGAACTCGCTGAAATCCGCTGTGCCGTGGATGTATTCATCAATCCACGCAGTGAAGGCTTCGCGATCCCGGGCAATCGGGTCCCATGCTTGATAGAAACGGTTGTCGCGCTCGTAATAGCCGTGCGCGTAGGATGGATGGGCGCCACCCGGCACGTGGCAGACCGCGCTCAGGGCCCAGGTCGGCAATACGCAGGCGTTCATCGGTGCGTTGAGGTCGTCGACGATTTCTTCCACAGTGACGATGCAACGCTTGGCCGCCAGCGCCGCTTCTTTCTGCACGCCCAGGATGCCCCAGAGCAACACGTTGCCTTTGCGGTCGGCCTTCTGCGCATGGATGACGGTCACGTCCGGGCGCACAGCCGGGACTGCTGCAAGCACTTCGCCGGTGAACGGACAGGTCACGGTCTTGATCAACGGGTTGACCTTCGGCAAGTCAGAGCCGGCATAAGCGCGTAATACAGCAAACGGCAGGCCCGAGGCGCCAGCCACGTAAGCGTTGGCGAGGTCGGCGTGGCTGTGCTCTTCGATTTCCATCGAGTGCGGCCATTGTTTTTCCACGGCATCGCGCAGACGATGCAAGGAGCCCACGCCGGGGTTGCCACCCCAAGAAAAGATCAGCCGCTTGGCACAACCGGCGCCGATGATCTGGTCGTAGATCAGATCCGGCGTCATCCGCACCAGGGTCAGATCTTTTTTGCCCTGCCGAATGATTTCGTGGCCAGCAGCCGTGGGAATCAAATGGGTGAAGCCTTCCAGCGCAACGGTGTCGCCATCGTTGACCAATTGCTTCACGGCATCACGTAGAGAAAGAATTTCAGCCATGAGGTGCTCCCGAACTCAAATCGCATCCAATGAACAGCGCAGATGAACTACGCTGGAATGGACCTGAGGTTATGCCGGGGCATGAGGCCAAACAATCCGATAATCGATTATTCGTGCGTTAATCGCACAAATTCAGGTGAACAGCTGAGTGCTCAAATCCCGGCTTGCATCCAGCATGATAGGCAGGAAGCGCTGCTCCAGCTCACTTCTCGCCACCCGGCCAGCGCTCGTGCTGACATTCAACGCCGCCAGCACCTGACCCGACGCATCATAGACCGGCACCGCGATGGAGCGCAGACCTTGCTCCAGTTCCTGATCGACAATGCACCAACCCTGCTGGCGCACCTGCTGAAGACATTCAAGCAAGGCTTCAGGCGTGCGGATCGTGCGGCTGGTCTTGGGTTGCAGATCCACATGATCCAGGTATTCACGCAACGAAACATCATCCAGCGCCGATAACAGAATCCGGCCCATGGAAGTGCAATAAGCCGGCAGCCGCCCGCCTACCGACAGGTCAACGGAAATCAGGCGCTGAGTCGTGGCCGAACGCGCGATGTACAGAATGTCGTCCCCTTCCAGAGTCGCCATGTTGCAGGCCTCATGCAGCTGATCACTCATGCGATCAAGATAAGGCTGGGAGGAAACGGCCAAGGGCGTCGACGACAAATAGGCGTGGCCCAGGGTCAGCACTTTGGGCAACAACGAATAGGTTCGCCCGTCCGTCGTGGCGTACCCCAGCTTGATCAACGTCAGCAGACAACGGCGAACCGCGGCCCGGGGGATTTCTGTTCGGTGGCTGATCTGGGCAATAGTCAAATGCCGTTTGCGCTCCTGAAAGGCATGAATCACTGCCAGGCCTCTGGCCAGGGACGTCATGAAATCCGGGTCTCCGGTCAGCGCCTGAATCCGCTTGGCGGGTGACGCCACGATAGGCGGTGCCAACGAAGCAAAAGAATTTCGTAGTTCATCATTCATTGCCACTACCTCGGTAAAACCCTGTCAGCCCATATGGGACGCCGCTTGCACGCATTCTGGGGAAAACCCGCGAAACCGCTTCGTGCGATTATCGAACGACTGGCCGATAATCGCAATTGACCCATTACAAAGATACTTATACCTTTGCATAGCCTTAAGTGGCTTCTTGGAAATACTGGTCAGGTACCCACGAGAAGTCCAAGGCCGGCCTTGCCCATGAAGCGAGGCCGTTTTTATTCCTGCATATCCCCTCGTTGAATGCCATCAAAACGCCACAACCCTCCGTTTGCGTGAGTCGTTGTACCGTGGATCACTTCGTCAATAATTCGGAAACTACCCTGTCAGAATTCTGTCCTGGGCTGTCAACATTTTGTGCATTCAACTTCCTTTCATATGTTCCCCACCGAAACTTCGGAACAGTCGTACAAGAAAAAAGCCTGTTTTGAATTCTTTCAGTTACTCGCTCCATATATAGTTGACGGAGCTGAAGTTCTTGGAGATAGTGTTCGTCACTTGGCTGGAATAAAGATTCGCAGTGCTTGCCGCCCATTCAGGCTTTCGTGGAGGGTGAGCACAGCAGGCTTGAGACACGGTCCAATCAACACGCTGCAGCATTGCCGCTTCGTTATCCCGGCCAATGGCTGCCCGGTCCAATCCAACCCGGTCCAAGTAGCTATCGCACTTGCAACTCAAAAACGGATGTCGCTACGACAGTTACGTTTCTGGTGTTCGTAGCCGCGAGCAGCAAACAGTGTTCATGCAGAGCTGGTCCCCGACGCTTGCTGTTTGGTCAATCGCCTAAACATGCCGTTTGATGAACAGCCTCATGTGTGAACAGTGCAGCTGCTCAGTGATATCGCCAGAGTTAAATCGACTTGATCAGGTAACACAGTGACTAAAGATGAACTGCGCGCGGAACTTGAGCGCCAGGAACAACGTTTCAAGGATGTATATGGTGGCGAAATCACCACCTACGCAGCTCAACCCGAGCCGGAACGCAAACCTTGGCGCAAAAAGGCCAGTCTCCTCGACCAGGCTTTCAAGCAAGAACTGCAAAAGATGGAAAAGGACCTGAGCGAAGAAACATAACCGCCTGGTGCCAAGCCACGGCCCGACTGTGCCTGAGAAAGCTCTTGCCGGGTCTGGAAGCCACTGATCTGGGGCGCAGCGTCGCGTCTGACTGCTGAAAAAATGCCGCGCATACATTGATCGCGCGGCCTTGTCCTGCATGAAATTTCGACATTGAGTGACGACCAATCAGCGGCTGTCACATCGATCTGTATTTTTTCTGTCATAATCCCGCCCCCTTCAGACCGGGTCAGAAAACCTTCATGATCGATTTATTCAGCGGACTAGATGCCTGGGTACTTATAAGCCTGCTGCTCGCCCTGGCATTCGTCCTCACCTTCGAGTTCATCAACGGCTTTCATGACACCGCGAACGCGGTGGCGACAGTCATTTATACCAAAGCCATGCCGCCGCACCTGGCCGTATTCGCTTCGGGTATCTTCAATTTTCTTGGCGTTCTGCTGGGCGGTGTAGGCGTGGCTTATGCCATCGTGCATTTGCTCCCGGTGGAGTTGCTGATCAATGTAAACACCGGCCACGGCCTGGCCATGGTGTTCTCGTTGCTCGCGGCGGCGATCACCTGGAACCTGGGCACTTGGTACTTCGGTATCCCGGCCTCCAGCTCGCACACCTTGATCGGTTCGATCCTCGGTGTCGGCCTGGCTAACGCCTTGATCAATGACATCCCGTTGGCTGACGGCGTGAACTGGCAGAAAGCGATCGATATCGGCGCGTCTCTGGTGTTCTCGCCACTGGCCGGTTTTCTGGTAGCTGCATTGGTGCTGCTGGGCCTGAAATGGTGGCGCCCGCTGTCGAAAATGCACAAAACCCCCGAGCAGCGCCGCAAGCTCGATGACAAGAAGCACCCTCCGTTCTGGAACCGTCTGGTGCTGGTTGTTTCGGCCATGGCCGTGAGCTTCGTGCACGGCTCCAACGACGGTCAGAAAGGCATCGGCCTGATCATGCTGGTATTGATCGGCATCGTGCCTAGCGCGTTTGTCCTGGACCTGAACAGCACCACCTACCAGATCGAGCGGACTCGGGATGCAACCTTGCACCTGAACCAGTTCTATCAGCGCAACAATGCAACGTTGGGCGAATTTCTGGCGTTGGGCAAAGCAGAAAAAGGCGACCTTCCGGAGAGTTCGAGTTGTAACCCGGCGCAAACCGAACCGACCATCGCCGCACTGCTCGACAACCTGAATGGCGTGACCGATTACCACTCGCTGCCTTCGGATCGCCGTATCGAAGTTCGCCGCTATCTGTTGTGCCTGGACGACACGGCCCGCAAGGTTGCCAAGTTGCCGAACCTGGCACCGCGTGAAAAATCCGATCTGGATAAATTGCGCAAGGACCTTACCGAGACCACCGAATACGCGCCGTTCTGGGTGATTCTGGCGGTAGCTCTCGCGCTGGGTATTGGCACCATGGTTGGCTGGAAGCGTGTGGTTCTGACCATTGGCGAGAAGATCGGCAAGCAAGGCATGACCTACGCACAGGGCATGTCGGCGCAGATCACCACTGCCTGCGCCATTGCTGCGGCCAACCTGTTTGCGCTGCCGGTGTCGACGACGCACATTCTGTCGTCCGGTGTTGCTGGCACCATGGTCGCCAACAAAAGCGGCCTGCAAGGCGGCACCGTGCGCACCATCCTGCTGGCATGGGTCCTGACCCTGCCAGCGACCGTTGCGCTCTCGGCCGGGTTGTTCTGGCTGGCATCCAAAGCGTTGAGTTGAGTAAAGGCGTCATCGCGGGAAACTGCGGTGGCTTTTCTGTTGGAGCGAGGCTTGCCCGCGAAGAACGATGACGCGGTTTGCCAGGGAAACCTTGGCAACCGATTCGCGGGCAAGCCTCGCTCCAACGGGATCACCTGAACCATCCTACCTGCGTTTCTTCCCCCCACCCAGCAACGATCCCATCAAACCCCGCACCAACTGCCTGCCCAATTGATTGGCCGCCTGTCGTGCTGCGGTTTTCATCGCTTGCCCGGCTATGCCGCCGAGAAATTCACCGGCCATGTCACTGAAGCTTTGCTGTTCTTTCGCGGTTTTTTCCGGTGCGTCGGCTGAATCCGGGGTGGCGACCTTACGGGCAATGAGCATTTCATAAGCCGATTCACGATCAATCGGTTTGTCATAACGCCCCGCCAGCGGCGACCGGGCGATCAGGCTGGCACGCTCGCCTTCGCTCAGCGGGCCGATTCGCGACTGTGGCGGCGCGATCAGCACACGCTGGACCATCGCCGGCGTGCCCTTGTCCTGCAACGTCCCCACCAATGCCTCGCCAATACCCAACTGAGTCAGCACCTCCAGCGTATTGATCTCTGGATTAGGCCTGAAGCCATCCGCCACAGCACGCAACGACTTCTGCTCCTTGGCAGTGAACGCCCGCAGCCCATGCTGAATGCGCAAGCCCAGTTGAGCCAGCACATCATCGGGCAGATCGCCGGGGGATTGCGTGACGAAATACACACCCACGCCCTTGGAGCGAATCAGCCGCACCACCTGCTCAAGGCGTTCCTGCAATGCCTTGGGCGTGTCAGTAAACAGCAGATGCGCCTCGTCGAAAAACAACGCCAGCAACGGTTTGTCAGCATCGCCCCGCTCCGGCAATTGCTCGAACAACTCCGCCAGCAGCCACAACAGAAAAGTCGCATAGACCTTCGGCGCTTCGTGCACCAGCCGGCTGGCATCGAGCAAATGAATACGCCCTCGCCCGTCACTGGCTGGCTGAAGAATGTCATCCAGTTGCAGTGCAGGCTCTCCAAACAGCGCTTCGGCACCCTGCTGTTCGAGGATAGCCAGACGCCGTTGCAGGGCTTGGCTGGATCCAGTGGTCATCAGCGAACTGTCTTCGCCCAACCACTGAGGGTTGTCGCGCAGATGATTGAGCAAGGCCTTGAGGTCTTTGATGTCCAGTAACAGCAAACCTTCGCGGTCGGCGACCTTGAAGGCGGCGTAGAGCGCCGCCTGCTGGCTGTCGGTCAGCTCCAGCAGGCTCCCCAATAACAAGGGCCCCATTTCACTCAACGTGGTGCGCAACGGATGACCGGACTTGCCGTGGATGTCCCACAAGGTCACCGGATAAGCCTGCGGGGTGTGATTCAGCCAGGGCATCCCCGCGATGCGCTCGGCGATCTTGCTCTGGGGATCACCCGCCGCACCGAGGCCACACAAATCACCCTTGATATCGGCGGCAAACACGGCAACGCCAGCATCACTGAAGGCTTCAGCCAAACGCTGCAAGGTGACGGTCTTGCCGGTGCCGGTCGCCCCCGCAACCAGTCCGTGCCGATTGCCCAGACGCAGCGCCTGTGAAACCGCCAGCCCATCAGGACCGGAACCTAAAACGATACTTTGCGAGTCGGGCATGTCATCACCTGTTTCGATAGGCATGTGCGAGGGAAGTGAAGTCAGGCAAGTATTGCTCAGTTTTGACCTCTGCCCGAATTCGGTCAGGCATTTAAACGTTCGATTCGCTATAAAAACGCCACAGGCAATAACCTCCATCGCCACCGCTCGTCTGATCAACCCGCGATCACTGGCTATCAGCACGCCAGCCGAGCACATCAGCCCTCTTCACCCCACGAACATCTATCCTTGCCAGAGGTCAACGTTAAGGACATCGAACTACTCAAGGAGTGTTCACTGTGCATATCGCCGACATGACTATGTTCTACGCCCCAGCCAGCGGCGGCGTGCGCACCTACCTTGACGCCAAGCATCGCCGTTTGAGCCTTCATCCTGATGTGCGGCACAGCCTTCTGATCCCCGGCGCGACACGCAGCCACAAGGACGGCATTTACAAAGTCCCCGCGCCGCCTGTGCCCTTCGGTAATGGCTATCGATTCCCTTTGCGTCTGACGCCCTGGCGCAATGCCCTTCAGCGCCTGCAACCGGATCTGATTGAAGTGGGCGATCCTTATCTGACGGCCTGGGCGGCACTGGATGCACGGCGTCAACTGAACGTGCCTGTTATCGGCTTTTATCACTCCGATCTGCCGCTGCTGGTCAGCAATCGTGTGGGCAGCTGGCTGAGCACCAACGTCGAGGCGTACGTCAGCAAGCTGTACGGCAACTTCGATCGGGTATTGGCGCCGAGCAGGATCATGGCCGACAAACTCATCGGACTGGGCGTGAAGGATGTCTATGTGCAGCCCCTGGGCGTGGACCTGGCCACCTTTACACCTGCCCTGCGCGATACCCGCATCAGAAGCGAGATGGGGCTGAGCCCGAACACCCGGCTGCTGATTTTTGCCGGTCGCGGTTCCCGGGAAAAAAACCTTCCGGTGCTGCTTGATTGCATGAAGCTGCTGGGCGCGGACTTTCATTTGTTGCTGGTCGGCTCGCACATGCCGACCCAGGTGCCGGACAACGTCTCGGTGGTGGGGCACTTCTGCCCGGCAAGCGAAATCGCACGAATGCTGGCCAGTGCCGATGCGTTGCTGCACGCAGGCGATCAGGAAACCTTTGGGCTGGTCATCCTCGAAGCCATGGCCAGCGGGATCCCGGTCGTGGCTGTCGCAGCCGGCGCATTCAACGAAATCATCCCCCAGGACTGCGGCCTGCTGTGCGATCCCAACAGCGCCCCGGCCATGGCCGATGCGGTACGCGAGTTGTTCAGTCATGCCCCTGAGGACAAGGGACTCTCGGCAAGACGCTATGTCGAAAATCGCTATTCGTGGGACAGCGTGGTGACAGGCCTGTTGGAACACTATCACGCCGTATTGGGCCATACATCGCGGGCACCCGCCCATGCCTGACGCCTTTACCTCCCGCCCCAGCGTGTTGCTGGTGCTGCATGATGTTGCCCCGCAAACCTTGCCGGACTATGAATACTTCGTCGCACAAGTAGACGCCCTGGGGCTGATTCCCATAACGTGGCTGGTGGTACCGAACTTCCACCGGTGCAACGACGTCGAAGGCAACACGCAATTTCAACGTTTTTTGCAGCACCGCCTCAGCCGCGGCGACGAGTTGGCCCTGCACGGTTATTACCACTGCGACGACGGGCCCCCGCCACGCACACCACAGGATTACTTCATGCGCCGCGTTTATACGTGGGAAGGTGAGTTTTATTCACTGACCACTGCTCAAGCATTGGCCAGATTGCAGGCCGGGATCGAGCTGTTCCAGCGGCTGGCCTGGCCGTTTCAGGGCTTTGTCGCCCCCGCCTGGCTGATGAGTAACGGTACGCGCCAGGCATTGCGCCAGCTACCTTTGGCCTGGACCAGCGATGCTCAGCATCTGTATCGGCTACCGGACTTTTTCCAGGTCGACGCGCCGGGCCTGGTCTGGAGCGCTCGCAGCCCTTTGCGTCGCAAGGTATCGAAGCTGTTGAGCGATTATCGTGAAGCCCGCTTTCGCGGCGCGCCGACTATTCGTCTGGGCCTGCATCCGGTAGACATGCGCCATGAATCCTCGCGCAACTACTGGCTCGACACCTTGCGTCGCCTGATGGAAAACGGCCGTGTGCCAATGACCAAATCCGCGTGGCTTGCGAGCCAGACCCGCGCTGACAGGGCGGTGGCATGAAGCGTATCGCCTGGTTGGCGGTGGGTTTGCTGGCTGCCGTGCTGATCCCGTTGCTGCTCGGCGGTGGGGATATTTTCCAGCGTCTGCGCAGTTTCCCATTCCCGTTGCTGATGGCCATGTTCGGCATGATCATCCTGTGCTGGGGCCTCAATACCCTGCGCATGCGAATATTGCTCGGCGACAGCGCCAGGAATTTGAGCATCAAGAGAAGCCTGGGCCTGATCATGGCCAGTGAATTTGCCTACTGCGCCACCCCCGGTGGTAGCGGTGGGCCGTTGACGCTCATGGCGGTGCTCTCGCGCAATGGCGTAGGGGCGGCGAAAAGCAGCGCGGTGTTCGCCACGGATCAGCTCAGCGATCTGGTGTTTTTCCTGCTGGCGCTGGTGGGCATCATGTTCTATGCCCTGTTCAACCACCTGAGCGAGCGCATGGAATGGCTGCTGGGCTTCAGCGCCTTCCTGGTCGTGGGCAGCCTGCTGCTGTTTATCGGCTTCGCCCGCTTTCATCGTCAGGTGATCAAGTTCAACGGTCGAGTGCTCAAGCGTTTCAATACCCAGGCTAACACCCGCCGCCGCTGGGCACGCAAGCTGCTGCACTTTCGTGACGCACTGGCGCAGACGTGGAAGATGCCCAGAGAGAGATTACTGGCCGTCTTCATTCTGACGTGCCTGCACTGGGGGCTGCGCTATAGCATTCTTTATCTTGCGCTGATGGGGTTGGGGGTGAATGTGCAGTGGGCCTGGACGTTTCTGATCCAGATGCTGTCGCTGACTGCTGGCCAATTCAGCCTGCTACCGGGCGGCGCCGGCACTGCCGAGCTGACGTCAGCGGCGCTATTGGCGCCCATGGTGGGTAAGTCCACCGCTGCGGCGGCCATCCTGATCTGGCGCACGGTGACGTATTACTTCTATCTGGTGGTGGGTGGGCCGATCTTTTTGCTGATGGTGGGTCGACCGCTGTTGAACCGGCTGATGCGCTTCAATCAGATTTGAGTGGCTTGCCGTCTTCCGGCAGATCTTTTTCCAGCTGCGACTCGCGCCAAAGCTCTGCGGCACCGTCGAAATCAGCCCCGTCTTCAGGGCTCAGCGCATCCGGATCATAACGACTGAGACAGCCCTCGCCCAAGGTCGGTGGGGCTGTGGAAGTTGCTTTGTCGAGTGGGTCGGTCATTGCAATCCCCAACCTAGATAATGCGACCCCTGTAGGAGCTGCCGCAGGCTGCGAAAGCGATCCGCCTGACACATCGCCGTTCGCAGCCTTCGGCAGCTCCTACAAGATCACGGATCCAGCAGAGCTTAGTCGAACACAACCGTCTTGTTGTCATGCACCAACACCCGATCTTCCAGGTGATAGCGCAGGCCGCGGGCCAGGACCATTTTCTCTACGTCACGACCGAAGCGAACCATGTTCTCGATGCTGTCGCTGTGGCTGACACGAACAACGTCCTGTTCGATGATCGGGCCAGCATCAAGTTCTTCCGTTACATAGTGGCAAGTTGCACCAATCAACTTCACGCCACGCAAAGAGGCTTGATGGTAAGGCTTGGCGCCAACAAATGATGGCAAGAAGCTATGATGAATGTTGATGACCTGATGAGCATAGTCACGGCACAACTGCGGCGGCAGAATCTGCATGTAACGCGCCAGTACGATCACGTCCGCCTGATGTTCAGCGATCAGACGGGAAACCTCGGCAAATGCAGGCTCTTTGTCTGCCGGGTTAACCGGGACATGGTAGTAAGGGATGTTGTGCCACTCGACCATGCTGCGCAGGTCCTGGTGGTTGGAAATCACGCAGGCGATTTCACAATCCAGTTCATCCGTGTGCCAGCGGTGCAGCAGATCAGCCAGGCAGTGTGATTCACGGCTCGCCATCAGGACCACACGCTTCTTCTGAGCCGAGTCGGTGATGCGCCAGTCCATCGAAAACTCTTCCGCGATCGGTGCAAACGCCTCGCGGAAAGCTTCCAGTTCGAACGGCAGCGTATCGGCCCGCATCTCGTGACGCATGAAGAACCAGCCACTGAGGTTGTCAGAGTGATGGCTCGCCTCGGTGATCCAGCCGTTATAGGACGCCAGAAAGTTACTGACTTTGGCAACGATGCCAACACGGTCCGGACAAGAAATCACCAGACGAAAAGTGCGCATGAGGGAAACTCCAGAACTTCGCAAAGGCCGCCATTCTAGCGGCTGCGAGACAAAACTGCAGTATTCCTGTGCACCTGATTGAACGCTGGCGTTGCCCGAGTAGAGCCACCTTCAGTCGGGTGCACGAATCACCTGCCTGCGACGCCTATGAAGGGATCTAAACAAGCGGATAATTAGCACATATCTTTGGCGCTCGGGTAACACTCGGCTAGTTTGTCAGTGCTGTAGGAAAAGGCGCATATGTCTAAATAATTCAAATAAAACTTTTCTTTAATGTTTACTTGCACAAGGCGCATGACTATTATTGCCTCACTGTCTACCTTCACCCTCTCAACATAAGGTGTGTCTCATGTCTCTGATCAACGAATACCGCGCCACAGAAGAAGCAATCAAAGAACTGCAAGCACGTTTGAAGAATCTGTCCCAAGACGACAAACTGCAAACCGAGCTGGAATTCGAAGGCAAATTGCGCACCCTGATGGGCGAATATCAAAAGTCGCTGCGTGACATCATCGCGCTGCTGGACCCAGACGCTAAAGTTGGCAAGTCTGCACGCGGCGCGGCTGTGAAAACTACCGGCACCAAGCGTGCGCGCAAGGTCAAGCAATATAAAAACCCGCACAACGGTGAAGTCATCGAAACCAAAGGTGGCAACCACAAGACTCTGAAAGAGTGGAAAGCCAAGTGGGGCGGTGATGAAGTTGAAGGCTGGGCAACCCTGCTGGGCTAATCCCGCAGCGCCTCGCGCTTCACCCGCAATACCCGAAAACGCCAGCTAGCTGGCGTTTTTTATTGTCTGGAGTTCAGGCCCAGAGGCCAAGGCGCTGCTGCAGCTGTTCGACGTAGTCCTGCCACTCCATCAACACCTTGAGCTGCTCGGGCGTGGCACTAATGGATTGTTCCACCAGCGCGCGGCTGAAACTCTGCAGGGTATTAGGGGCACCCCACTCAGCTTTTGTCAGACGATTCTGACAAAAGCTGCGCCAGCGTTGTTGTTCTTCCAGGCTAAGGGTTTCAGCGAAGTTTCGCGCACGATAGCGGAACAACAACTCCGGCAGGCGCCCATCATCGAAGGGCCACACATTATTTGCCAAGTCTTCAGGCTCGGCACTGCGTACTTGTTCGCAAAGCCTGCGGTCCCGGTCGCCAATAAAACCGTCATACAACTGCTGCTCTGGATCTTCACTGGCATTGAACTCATCAGGCGCATAAATGGCGTTGAGCTTTTCCTGCCAAATAGCCTGCCCTTCCCCCAGCTCCCGCGCGCGCCCCTCGAAAACCGCCATGTCCAGCTCTAAGCGTTGTTGGTCTTCACTGCGCAACACCTTCAATGGCGCAATCACCGGGCAACGATTTATATGCAGGAGTTTAAGCGGCACTGGCAGCTCACCCTCCGCCAACTCTTCGCGGCGCGTATATAAACGACGGCGCAAAGTTTCCGCATCTTCAGCCAGTAACGGCAGATGATCATGATGTAAATCACAAACGATCAGCGCATTACGATTCTGCGGATGCCATGCCAGCGGCAGCACCACACCGACGTAATGTCTGGCTGCCGAGAAACGTCCGGAGATATGCACCAGAGGCTCCAGCAGTTTTATCTGTTGCTGGACTTTCTGCTTGCTGCGCAGTTGGAAAAGGTAATCGTAGAGTTTGGGCTGCTTCTCTCGGATCAGGCGGGCCAGGGCAATGGTGGCTCGCACGTCAGACAACGCGTCATGGGCCTGGCCATGGTCGATACCATTGGCGGCGGTCAGGCGTTCAAGCTTGAGGGTGACGCGTCCGTCCTGTTCGGGCCAGACGATGCCTTCCGGGCGCAGTGCATAGGCGGCACGGACCACGTCAATCAAATCCCAGCGGCTGTTGCCGCCCTGCCATTCGCGCGCATAGGGGTCGAAGAAATTCCGGTAAAGGCTGTAACGCGTGACTTCATCATCGAAACGCAGCGTGTTGTAACCGGCGCCGCAGGTGCCCGGCGCAGCCAGCTCGGCATGCGCCCGAGTCATGAAGTCGGCCTCGCACAGCCCTTGCTCGGCTAGACGCGACGGTGTAATCCCAGTGATCACGCAAGCCGCCGGATGAGGCAGGATGTCGTCGCTGGGCTGGCAGTAAATATTGACGGGGGCGCCGATCTCATTGAGCTCGGCGTCAGTGCGGATACCTGCCATCTGCAATGCACGATCATTGCGCGGATTGATCCCGGTAGTTTCGTAGTCGTACCAAAAAATGGTGGAAGTCACGGGTAGATCCTGAACAGAAGACCGCTAAAGTGTATGGCCTCACGCAGCAAAAATGCGAATCAGTCATATTCTGTCGCGAAATGAAAACTTTTCTTACAGCCTCTGCTGCAAGAGTCCGGTTGCTTACCATGCCGGTGGTGGCTAGCATCAGGCTTTGCTCGTTAGCTCTCAGGCGTCCACTTCCAGCCAATGCCATCCCCTTACGCTGTGCCAAGGAATGCAACTGCGCCCGCGCCGCTGGACACCCGCACCCGAATCGAAACCCCGGAAGGCATCGACCTGCTCCTGCGCCCGGCAGGTCTGGTCCCGCGTGCCCTGGCATTCGGTATGGATTTCAGCTTCCGCGCGCTGATCCTTGGAGCGCTGTTCCTGCTCTTTAGCCTATTCGAATCCTTTGGTGCCGGCATGACAGCCCTCAGCCTGTTCCTCGTCACCTGGTGGTACACGGTGCTGTTCGAGGTGCTGAACCAGGGCCGCACGCCGGGCAAGCAGATCATGGGATTGCGGGTCATTCACGATGATGGTACTCCCATTGGCTGGACCGCTTCGCTGATCCGCAATCTGTTGCGCTTCGTCGACATGATGCCCTTCGGCTACAGCCTGGGTGCCATCAGCTGTCTGCAACATCCGCAATTCAAGCGCCTGGGAGACCTCGCCGCTGGAACACTGGTGGTCTATCGCGACACGCCTCCCCTGCGCCCCGTCCTGCCGGATGCGGTTGCGGTGGTGGCTCCCTTCGTGATGAATCTCGACGAGCAACGGGCCGTACTGGGTTTCGCCGAACGCCAGAGCACGCTTTCATCCGAACGAACCCTGGAGCTGGCATCGATCCTGGCCGAGCCGCTGCAGGTACGCCCCGAACAGGCCGTCACTCAGCTCAATGGCGTTGCTCGCGGCCTGTTGGGGTCGACATGAAACAGGCCCTCTTCGAAGCCCGTCATCAGGCTCACTGGCAGCGTTTCGGCGAGAGCCTTGACGCTCTGGAGCGAGGCAAGCCACTCAAGGATTCAGCTGGCACGTTCACCCGTGACTACCGGCGCATCTGCAGCCAACTGGCCCTGGCTCAGGAGCGCGGCTACTCCAGCCATCTGGTCGACCCGTTGCAGCAACTGGCAATGCGCGGTCATCAGCAGCTGTACCGCCATCGCAGCCCGATCGGTTCCCAGCTGTTGGGGTTCGTGCTTGCGGGTTTCCCCCGACTGGTACGCGCCGAATGGCGTCTGGTGGCAATCGCCAGCCTGATGTTCTTCGGCAGCCTGATCGGTATGGCCGGGCTGATTCAAGGCTTCCCGGACCTGGTCTACAGCGTCCTTGCCCCCGAACAGGTCTCGGAAATGGAAAGCATGTACGACCCGCAGGGACAACGGATTGGCCAGGTAATGGAGCGCGCGGCCGACGATGACTGGATGATGTTCGGTTACTACATCATGCATAACATCGGCATCGCCTTTCAGACCTACGCCACCGGTTTGCTGTTTGGCCTCGGCAGCCTGTTCTTTCTGTTTTTCAACGGTTTGATGATTGGTGCTGTGGCCGGGCATCTGACCAGCATCGGTTACGGGCAGACGTTCTGGTCATTCGTGATTGGCCACGGCGCCTTTGAGCTCACCGCCATTGCCCTGGCTGGCGCCGCAGGGCTGAAGCTGGGCTGGGCGCTGCTGGCCCCGGGGCAGTTATCCAGGGCGCAGGCGCTGCGTCTGGCCGCAAAAACCAGTGTGCAGCTCATCTATGGCGTCATTCTGTTTCTATTGATCGCTGCGTTTATAGAAGCCTATTGGTCGTCCATGCGCTGGCCGCAGCCTGTCTTGAAATACACAGTCGGTGCGGCGCTCTGGGCATTGGTCATCGCTTATCTGGTTTTTGCCGGAAGGAATCAGCATGCGCCTGACTGACTCCAGCGTTGCCATTCACCCGCGCAATCCCTGGGAAGCCATTGATCTGGGAGTATTGCTGGCCGCTCAGCATCGGGGTTTGCTCATGGGCAGTTGGGCGATTGTCACCTTGCCGATCTTCACCCTGCTCAGCCTGGCGCTGTGGGATTACCCGACAGTGGCAATCCTGCTGTTCTGGTGGCTCAAACCCGTCTATGAGCGCCTGCCGCTGATCATTTTGTCCAAGGCGCTGTTTGGCGCCCCACCCGAATTGAAAACAGCACTCAGGGAATGGCTACGGGGATTGCGCTCAAACCTGCTTGCAAGCCTGATCTGGCGACGCTTGAGCCTAAGCCGCAGTTTCATCCTGCCAGTGCTTCAGCTTGAACGGCCGTCTGCCGAAGAGCTTGGCAAACGCATTGCAGTATTGAGCCGCAATGACATACGCGCTGCCCGGATGCTGACCGCTGTCGGCAGCGCGCTGGAAATGGGCCTGTGGATGGGCATGCTGGTGCTGTTCTATATGCTCATTCCTCAGCAGCTGTTGACCGACTGGAACCAGCTGACACTGTTCGGCCTGGACGAAAACCTGAACTGGCTGGAACACCTGACCAATGCTGGCTATGCGCTGGTGTTGGTGATCTGGGGTCCGATCTATGTGTCCTGCGGTTTTACCTTGTACCTGAACCGCCGCACGATGCTGGAAGCCTGGGACATTGAGCTGGTATTACGCCGCCTGCGCCAGAAATTGCTGGGCAGTGCGTATGCGCTGATGGTCGGAGTCGGCCTGACACTTGTCACCTTCACTCCGCCAGCATGGTCCGCCGAGGAAAACTTCAGCTGCCCTGTCCCTGCCGCGTCCAGTGAAGCGGATGCAAGCCCTGACAGCCCGCGTCTGACTCATCAGGCGCTTACCAGCAAAGCCGCGCAGCAAGGGATTGATAACGTGCTGCAACAGCCGCCGTTCAAGAATCCGAAAACGGTTTCCGGCTGGCGATTGTCGGAGCGCGAGGTTGGCGAGTCTGCGACCGGCGAGCCGGCCAGTGGGCTTTTCAAGTGGCTGAACTGGTTTCTGCAGCTGGGTAATTTCCTGGCTCAGGCATTCAAAATACTGCTCTGGGCCATCGCGGTGACGTTGCTTAGCCTCATTATCTGGCGATACCGAGCCTGGCTGCGCACCTTCGTTTCCCGCAAGGCTGTTGGCAAAACAGCAGTTCGCAGCCAGCCCGAGCAACTATTCGGCTTGCAGATCACCGCGCAAAGCCTGCCAGCAGACATCGCCAGCAGCGCTGAACAACTCTGGCCGAATCAGCCCCGTGAAGCCTTGAGCCTGTTGTACAGAGCACTGCTCAGCCGTCTGGTGAGCGACTATCAATTGCCACTGAAAAGCGCCGATACCGAAGGCCAGGTGCTGGAGCGAGTCGCCCTTCTCAACCAGCCGCAGTTACAGGCGTTCAGCCTGGAGCTGACCACCCGGTGGCAGAACCTTGCTTACGGCCATCAACTGCCAGCGGCACAAGTACAACGCGAATTATGTGATGGCTGGCGGCAGTTGTTCGACGCCCCTGTCTTTGAAAGAAAGCCTCCTCAATGACCAGACGTACTCAATGGCTGAGCGCAACACTGGTGCTGATTCTCATCGGTATCGGGGTGACGTATCTGGCCAAAAACCTCGAACATTACGAACAAGTCATCGATAAAGGACCGTCTCCAGCGGCCAGGGCCAATCCTTATCTGGCGGCGGAAAGCTTTCTGCGCCAGCGGTCAATTGCCGTAAAGGTCGCCGACTCCCTCAATAACCTGCCCGACCCTGCGCAGCAGGCACAGACTCTGCTATTGCTCGACAGCCGCGAAGACATGACCCCGGCAGAAGTCGAGCGCGTGCTGCGCTGGGCGCGTTCCGGCGGGCATCTGTTGTTTGTCGCCGAGCAACTGTGGAATGAAAAAAGAGGCCGCAGCGGTGACCTTTTGCTGGATCGTCTACAGATTCATCAATTGCTCAGCAAAGACCTCAAGGAACAGGACCGCACACCGTTCAGACCCATGATCCCGCTGCGGGCACCCGAACCGGAAGCTGAACCCGACAAACCAGCGACGCCCTGGCCAGAGCTGACCCGGCTTTACGTCGAAAACGAAATGGCTCCGGCCTACATGAGTTTCGATACCAGCTTCCACCTCGAAGACCCGCAGGACCACGCCCAAGCCTGGGCCAACAGCGCTGAAGCCACGCATATGCTGCAACTGGTCTACGGTAATGGCGTGATCACGGTGGTTACCGATGCAGACCTGTGGAAAACCCGCGCCATCGGCAAATACGACAATGCCTGGCTGCTGTGGTATCTGACTCAGGACAGCAACGTCACGATGCTGGTCAGCACTGAGCACGACAATCTGTTAAGCCTCCTGCTGCGCTACTTTCCACTTCTGCTGCTGACGCTCGCGCTGCTCATCGGTCTTGGTCTGTGGCGGGCTGGAATGCGTCAGGGGCCGCTGTTGCCTGCGCCGTCCATTGCTCGTCGGCAACTGACCGAGCACTTGCGCGCCAGCGCTGAACTACTGCGCCGACACAGCGGCCAGCAACATTTGCTGCGCACGCTGCAACTGGATGTCCTGCGCCGCGCCAGGCAACGTCATCCCGGTTTCGAAAGCTTGCCCGTGACCGAGCAATGGCAAGTATTGGCACGCCTCACGCGACAACCCACCCGTGCAATCAGCGAGGCACTGCGTCCGCGCCCCGTGGCCCGAATGTCCAGCGCCGACTTCACCCGGCAGGTTGCCCACCTGCAACTCATCAGGAATGCCCTATGACCGATCAATCAAATGATCCATCGACCAGCAGCGAGCCTGCTATCGAGTTCAATATCGATCACGCCCCAGAGCCGGTTGAACAGGTGGCACCCGCTAGCAATCAGGCGCAGCAACGCCAGCGCGCCAGCCACCTGGCCCAGGCGTTGCGCAATGAGCTGCAGAAGGCGGTGGTTGGTCAGACAGCGGTTATCGATGACGTACTGACCGCATTGATCGGCGGCGGTCATGTGTTGCTCGAAGGTGTGCCGGGCCTGGGTAAAACCTTGTTGGTCCGCGCCCTGGCCCGCTGCTTTGGCGGCGAGTTCGCACGCATCCAGTTCACCCCGGACCTGATGCCCAGCGATGTCACCGGCCATGCGGTGTATGACATGCAAACCGAGCAGTTCAAGCTGCGCAAGGGGCCGCTGTTCACCAACCTGTTACTGGCCGACGAGATCAACCGGGCACCAGCCAAAACCCAAGCGGCGCTGCTCGAAGCCATGCAGGAGCGTCAGGTCACCCTGGAAGGTCGAGCCATGCCCATCGGCCAGCCTTTCATGGTGCTGGCGACCCAAAACCCCATCGAGCAGGAAGGCACTTATCCATTGCCTGAAGCCGAGCTGGATCGCTTCATGCTCAAGTTGCGCATGGACTATCCCGACCTCAATGACGAACTGGCCATGGTGCGTCAGGTAACCCGTTCGACTCGTGCCGACATGCTTGACGTGCAACCCTTGCGGGTGGTTTTACAGGCTCGTGAAGTGCAGGCCTTGCAGCGAATCGCCAGTGAACTGCCCATGGACGATCAGGTGCTGGATTACGCGGTGCGACTGGCGCGGGCCACTCGCAGCTGGCCAGGGCTGACCATCGGCGCTGGTCCTCGGGCCTCCATTGCCCTGGTACGCGGTGGGCGGGCGCGCGCCTTGTTGCGGGGTGGTGAGTTCGTCATTCCGGATGACATCAAAGGCTGTGCGCTGGCGGTCCTGCGCCATCGGGTCAGACTGTCGCCAGAACTGGACATCGAAGGTCTGTCAGTGGATCAGGTGCTCAGGCAGATGCTTGATCAGGTTCCGGCCCCCCGTTTATGAAACAGGCGCTCAAGCCTTCCATCACCCTGCTTTACTGGCTGGGCGGCCTGACGGGCGTAGCGCTGCTGCTGGGTATCGGGTCGACATTCGTTCAGGTACCCGATGCGCTGAGCACGCTGTTCTGGATTCTACTGCTGGCGCTGATGCTTCTGGCGGCAGTCGATGGCTATCGAGTCATGCACCTGCCCTCGCCTCACCTGCAGCGCAGCCTGCAAGGCAGTCTCGCGCTGGGGCGCTGGAGTGAGGTGGGTGTGCAGTTGACCCACGACTACCCGACGTCGGTTACGGTTCAGCTCTTCGACCACTCGCCAGACGGCCTTGAATGCGAGCACTTGCCCCAGGCAATAACCGTGCGTCCAGGTGAACAGGCGGAACTGAAGTACCGCGTGCGCCCGCATCAGCGCGGCCTGTTCCACTTCGAACGCTGTGAAATATACCTGCCCAGCCCCATGAGGCTCTGGAGCAGCCGTCGCCTTCTGCCGTTGGTCGATACGACCCGAGTGTATCCAGACTTCGCCCGGCTCTATGGCGGGCAACTGCTGGCTGTTGATAACTGGCTCAGCCAGATCGGCGTACGCCTTCGGCAGCGGCGTGGCCTGGGGATGGAATTCAATCAACTGCGCGAATTCCGGGAGGGCGACAGCCTCAGGCAGATGGACTGGAAGGCCACGGCACGGCACCGCACGCCCATCGCGCGGGAGTATCAGGAAGAGCGCGATCAACAGATCATCTTCATGCTCGACTGCGGCCGCCGGATGCGCAACCAGGATGGCGATCTGTCCCACTTCGATCACGCGCTGAACGCCCTGCTGCTACTGGGTTACGTGGCGCTGCGACAAGGGGATGCGGTGGGGTTGTCCACCTTTGCCAGCGAACACAATCGCCATCTGGCACCGGTCAGAGGGCAAAGCCAGCTCAATCTGCTGCTCAACAGTGTCTATGACCTGCACAGCAGCCAGCGCCCGGCTGACTACAGCGCCGCAGTGCGCCAACTGATGGCACGACAGAAACGTCGAGCCCTGGTGGTGCTGATGACCAATTTGCGGGACGAAGACGACGAAGAGTTACTGGCCGCCGTCAAGCAACTCGAACGCCAGCATCGTGTGCTGGTGGTGAGCCTGCGCGAAGAGGTGCTGGACACTATTCGGCAGGCACCGGTCGAGACCTTCGACGAAGCATTGACCTATTGCGGGACCATCGATTTTCTCAATGCCCGCGCAGAGTCGCAGGAGCGCTTGAGCGCCCACGGGATTGCGGTTCTGGATTCACGCCCGGCTGACCTGGGCGCAGAACTGGTCAGCCGTTACCTGAGCTGGAAAAAAGCCGGGACCTTGTAGGTGCCGGCTTTGATCATCTAGGCAGAAGCTTCCATCGGGTAAAAGCTGAAGTAATAACGCAGCGCCTTGATCAGCTCGGCGTATTCCGACGGGGATTCGGTCAGCGTAAAACCGGAGTCGTAACTGCCGGGAGTTTCGTCTTCGTGACACCACAGGCAAGTCGCCTTCACGTCAACCGTCTTTGGCAACCCGCGCTCGCAAGGTACCTGTAGACGCAACTCGAATTCAGCTCCCACCAGTACCGGCAGGTCACTGATCAGCATCAGTCCATTCTCGGAAATATTGCCCAGACACCCCATCGACCTGCTGGTGTATCGGTTGAACACCCGAAGGTAGAAAGGCAGTTGATGTCGTTCGATTCTTCGCTCTTTTAGCATGGGTCAGTCGCCGTCATAGACCATTGAGCATGGCCGCGCTAAAACTTTCAAATTGCCGCAGCCCTGACCTACACAATCACTGCGGACAAATGCTTCAAGGTGGTCATCGCAGAATGTGTGTCTGACTCGAAACACAAGGCCCGAGTCACTTTTTAACCCTCGACTTTGCAAAGACTAGCTCAGTCCGGCCAAACAGCCACCCAAGAACGATACCGCCCATCCAATCGAGTGTAACTAGCGTGAAGCAGGTCGCGTTTGTGCAGTCTGGATTTTGGGGTAATGACCCAATTGCGCGAGGGTTTCCAGGCGAGCACGGGCCCTGAACGCATATTCGCTGGTCGGATATTGCGTAATGATGAACTGATAAGTCTGTGCAGCATCGACGAACAGCTTCTGACGCTCAAGGCACTGACCACGCAGCATCGACACCTCAGGTTGAACATACCGCCGTGAACGACTTTGACGGTCGACCTTGGAAAGGCTCAACATGACGCTTTCACAGTCGCCACGATCGTACGAACGGTAGGCGCTGTTCAAATTGGAATCCATCGACAAACGGGTACAGCCACCGACGGCGGCCAGCAATACTAAAATCATCACGATTCGCATGGGACTCTCCTGTGCTCTGCAATGTATCGACCCGAACCGGAATTTCTTCAAGCCGTTTTATGACCAATCGTCTGCCCGCGCTTGATGCCGCGATCGCAAGGTAGTGAAACGGACAATGACTTCAGATCAAGACAGTAGTAGCCTCTCGCTGCGCTTCATATAAGGAGTTTGTGCATGACCGTACGCCGCACCAAAATCGTCGCCACCCTTGGCCCTGCCAGTAACTCGCCAGAAGTCATCGAGCAACTGATCCTCTCGGGTCTGGACGTTGCCCGCCTGAATTTTTCTCACGGCACACCGGATGAGCATAAGGCACGCGCCAAACTGATCCGCGAAATCGCCGCAAAGCACGGGCGCTTCGTCGCACTGCTGGGCGATTTGCAAGGCCCGAAAATTCGTATCGCCAAGTTTGCGAACAAAAAGATTGAGCTGAAAGTCGGTGACAAGTTCACCTTCTCCACCGCTCACCCGCTGACCGAAGGCAACCAGCAAATCGTGGGTATCGACTACCCGGATCTGGTCAAGGATTGCGGCGTAGGCGACGAGCTGCTGCTCGACGACGGCCGCGTGGTCATGCGTGTTGATACCCAGACCGCTGACGAACTGCACTGCACCGTATTGATTGGCGGTCCACTGTCAGATCACAAAGGCATCAACCGTCGTGGTGGTGGCCTCACGGCACCAGCGCTGACCGAAAAAGACAAGCTGGACATCAAGCTCGCCGCTGAAATGGACCTGGACTACCTGGCCGTTTCCTTCCCGCGCGACGCTGCCGACATGGAATACGCACGCAAGCTGCGTGACGAATCCGGTGGCACCGCCTGGCTGGTTGCCAAGATCGAACGTGCTGAAGCGGTTGCCAATGACGAAGTGCTCGACGCGCTGATCCGCGCCAGTGACGCGGTCATGGTTGCCCGTGGCGACCTGGGTGTGGAAATCGGCGACGCTGAACTGGTGGGCGTACAAAAACGCATCATCCTGCACGCACGCCGCCACAACAAAGCGGTGATCGTTGCGACCCAGATGATGGAGTCGATGATCTCCAGCCCGATGCCGACCCGCGCCGAAGTGTCCGACGTGGCCAACGCCGTGCTCGACTACACCGACGCCGTGATGCTCTCGGCTGAAAGTGCTGCCGGTTCTTATCCGATCGAAGCCGTGCAAGCCATGGCCCGTATCTGCGTCGGCGCTGAAAAGCACCCGACCGGTAAAACGTCCAGCCACCGTATCGGCCATTCGTTCACCCGCTGTGACGAAAGCATCGCCCTGGCGGCCATGTACACCGCCAACCACTTTCCGGGTGTGAAGGCGATCATTGCCCTGACTGAAAGCGGCTACACCCCGCTTATCATGTCGCGGATTCGCTCTTCGGTTCCGATCTACGCGTTCTCCCCGCATCGCGGGACTCAGGCACGCGCAGCGATGTTCCGTGGCGTTTACACCGTACCGTTCGACCCGGCCAACCTGCCACCTGGCCAGGTCAGCCAGGCAGCGGTGGACGAACTGCTCAAGCGCGGTCTGGTGGAACAAGGTGATTGGGTCATCCTTACCAAAGGTGACAGCTACCACACCATCGGCGGCACCAACGGCATGAAAATCCTGCACGTCGGCGACCCTCTGGTCTGAGACTTCTCGCAGTAAACGAAAAGCCCCGCGCTCGAAAGAGCCGGGGCTTTTTTGTTGGAGGTCACTCACCTACCCGTGGGACCGGCTTTAGCCGGGAAGAGGTCGGTAGAATCTCAACATATTCGTCGCGAGAAATGCCGCTTTCCCGGCTAAAGCCGGTCCCACAGACTACTCCCGCCCCACAAACACATCCGCCAACACCTGATTCCTCGGCAACCCCGCCAGATACAAACGCTTGGCAAAATCTTCAACGCTGCCCGGACTGCCACAGATCAGGGCCATGCTCCGACGGGAGAGCAAGCGCAGGTCGGCCAGCGTAGTCGCGAGATTCTGTGACGTAACCAGTTGCACCTGTGCTGGCAACCCGGTCAGTTCATCGCGCAAATAGTGCTCACTTTCGTCCCGCGCCAGATGCACAAGACGGATCGCCCCTTGATGATCCTGGCGCAAGGCTTCACGCAACACGCCCCAGAGCGGCCCAAGCCCGGTCCCCGCCGCCAGCAGCAAAAGAGGTCGCTCCTGCCAATCAGGATCGTATTGCAGTGCACCGCCGCGCAGTTCGCCAAGGCCTATGGAATCACCGATTTTCAGCTGTCGGGCGGCATCGATGAATGCGCCGGGCTGGCGGCAATCGAGGTGGAACTCCAGATAAGGGTCTTCGCCGGGCAAGCTTGCCAGCGAATAAGGCCTGGCGACCCCGCTGGCGGTCCAGAGCACTAGATGCTGCCCTGCGCGATAACGCAACGGTCGTTCAGGCTCCAGACGCAAACGCAACACCGTCGGGCTCAGCCAGTCACAACCCGATACACGGGCAGGCGAGCCGTCGCGCAGTGGATCAAAGGCCTGAACCGCCAGATCGTCCAGCACTCGGCATTGGCAGGCCAGTCGCCAGCCCTGCAAGCGCTTAACAGGATCAAGCGCTTGGGGCAGTGCGTCAGCAGGTTCGCCCTTGATGCAGCGCACCAGGCACGCATGGCAACTACCGGCGCGACAACTATAGGGAACTGCGACGCCAGCTAGATTGAGGCTGTCCAGCAAGTTACTTCCCGGGGCGACCGTCCAGCGACGCTCCCCCACCTGCAATTCAGGCATCTACATTTTCCCAGCCAGCCACACATCGATTGCGTCCAGTGCGTTTGGCCATGTACAGCGCCTGATCAGCGCGCTGCAAAGCCTCGTCCAGATTATCGCCACGGTCCAACAAGGTCATGCCAATGGACAGGCTCAGATCAACCTCAGGCAGAATATCGAGCTGGACCTGAGCGAAGGACTCGCGAACTCGCTCGCAACACTCGATCAGTTGCCGCTCGGTACACAGGGGTATCAACAACACAAACTCTTCTCCACCGTAACGGGCCAGTACATCCGAATCGCGCAGACAACCTTCAGCGCGAAGGGCGAACGCCTGCAACACCTGATCACCCGCCGCATGCCCGAAGTTATCGTTGATACGCTTGAAGTGATCCAGATCAATCAGGGCCAGACCGTGGCAGGCGTCACCGTCCAGCAGGTTCAGCTCACGGGCGGCCATGCGCAAAAAGTAGCGGCGATTGTACAGGTTGGTGAGTTCATCGGTGGCGGCAAGCTCTTCAAGTTGCACCATCATGCCGCGCAAAGTTTCTTGATGAGCCTGCAAGGCATAGCGACGCTGGCGCATGCGCTGACGCTGGGAGTACACATAACCGGCAAACAGGCTCAGCCATAACAGCATGACGAACAACGCGCTCATCTGCAGAATCGCCGTGGTGGGATACGGCATTTGCCCGGTGGAGTATTCCCAGTAATTGATCGCCGCGAAGCTGACGAATACCAGCATGGCGCATCGCGCGAAAACCGTGGGCGTGAGCTGAAAGAGGCCGAACAGCAGGATCGGTGCATAGAGCAACAAAAACGCGCCCCGCGCTGTATCCAGGTAGAACACCAGCCAGGTCAGCCAGCCCAAGGCGAGCGTGACTTGAAACTCAGTCAGGCTGGCATCGACGAATCGCTGGTTGTATTTGCTGAGGAAGACCAACAGCAAAGCCAACTGGCTGAATATCACGCAAACATAGCCCACCAGCACAACGTGCAGAGGCTGATGCAGCTCACCAGCAAAAACCGCCAGCCAACTGAGCGTCATCACTACCAGGTAAGTTGCAACGGCGAGGCCAAAACGCTTTAGAAAAAGAGATTGCGTAGCCTCGGAAATTTGTCTCGTGCTCGTCGGGCTCAAAAGGATTCCTTCCCGTAGTGGCACCTGGTCACAACTTTAGCTGCGCGGCTTTGAAATTGCCTGCTCTAACAAGACAAATACGTTCAAAAAAGTTCAAATGCAATCAACATTAACCCTCCAGAGGCTACGGATATCGGGGCGTTACGCCCAGATGCCAGTGTTTACTGGCGCAAGTCGCTCCTACGCCTGACAATAGCGCTCTGCATAACCGATGGATGGACCTGTGCGAACGACGGGTTATACTGCCGCGCCTTTTTGTCGCAGCCCTATAACTTGTTACAACCTTGATACAAAGCGGGTTGTAGATGGCTCGGCACACTATTGAATGTTCCCGACCTGATAGAGGAGCGCGCCCCATGACCGTGATCAAGCAAGACGACCTGATTCAAAGCGTCGCCGATGCCCTGCAATTCATTTCCTACTACCATCCGGTAGATTTCATTCAGGCCATGCACGAGGCGTATCTGCGTGAAGAGTCGCCGGCTGCCCGCGACTCCATGGCGCAGATCCTGATCAACTCGCGCATGTGCGCCACCGGTCACCGCCCGATCTGCCAGGACACCGGTATCGTCACCGTGTTCGTGCGCGTGGGCATGGATGTACGCTGGGACGGCGCCACCATGGGCCTAGACGACATGATCAACGAAGGTGTGCGTCGCGCCTACAACCTGCCGGAAAACGTGCTGCGTGCTTCGATCCTCGCCGACCCGGCCGGTGCGCGTAAAAATACCAAGGACAACACCCCGGCCGTGATCCACTACTCCATCGTCCCGGGTAACACCGTGGAAGTGGACGTGGCGGCCAAAGGCGGCGGCTCGGAAAACAAATCGAAAATGGCGATGCTCAACCCGTCCGACTCGATCGTTGACTGGGTGCTGAAAACCGTTCCGACCATGGGCGCAGGCTGGTGCCCACCGGGCATGCTCGGCATTGGTATCGGCGGTACTGCCGAGAAAGCTGCGGTGATGGCCAAGGAAGTGTTGATGGAATCCATCGACATCCACGAGCTGAAGAAGCGCGGCCCGTCCAACCGTATCGAAGAGATGCGCCTGGAGCTGTTCGAGAAGGTCAACCAGTTGGGCATCGGCGCTCAGGGCCTTGGCGGCCTGACCACCGTACTCGACGTGAAGATCATGGATTACCCGACCCACGCCGCTTCCCTGCCGGTGTGCATGATCCCCAACTGCGCCGCCACCCGTCACGCGCATTTCGTGCTCGACGGTTCCGGCCCTGCGTCACTAGAAGCGCCATCGCTGGACGCCTACCCGGAAATTGTCTGGGAAGCCGGCCCGTCAGCCCGTCGCGTCAACCTCGACACCCTGACCCCGGAAGACGTGCAAAGCTGGAAGCCGGGCGAAACCGTCCTGCTCAACGGCAAAATGCTGACCGGTCGCGATGCTGCTCACAAGCGCATGGTTGAAATGCTCAACAAGGGCGAAACTCTGCCGGTGGACCTCAAAGGTCGCTTCATCTACTACGTTGGCCCGGTTGATCCGGTGCGCGAAGAAGTGGTTGGCCCCGCTGGCCCGACCACCGCAACGCGGATGGACAAGTTCACCCGTCAGATCCTCGATCAAACCGGCCTGCTCGGCATGATCGGCAAGTCCGAGCGCGGCCCGACTGCCATCGAAGCGATCAAGGACTACAAGGCCGTTTACCTGATGGCCGTCGGTGGTGCTGCCTATCTGGTGGCGCAGGCGATCAAGAAGTCCAAAGTCGTGGCCTTTGCTGAACTGGGCATGGAAGCGATCTACGAGTTCGAAGTCAAAGACATGCCTGTGACCGTTGCCGTAGACAGCAAGGGCGAATCCGTCCACGTCACCGGCCCGCAGATCTGGCAGAAAAAGATCAGCGATAGCCTGGCGGTGGAAGTGCAGTAAGCGCTTACCCCTCCCACAAAAAACCCGCAGCGATGCGGGTTTTTTATTGGCTGGAGGAATTGAAATCTGTGGGACCGGCTTCAGCCGGGAAGAGGCCCGCTTATCCACCGCATATGCGTCGACAGAAATACCGCCTTCCCGGCTGAAGCCGGTCCCACGGCGCTCAGTATCCACCGTGAATGGCGCATTCAAGCCTCAATCAAGATTGGAAATCCGACTGACACTCGTAATTTGCCCGCTCCAGATCATCTCGAAATGCGTGGTCTGCACGATGGACGTCACATGCCTGGGTGTCAGCAAAGCCCAGCAATGGTTGCCCGGCGAACGAACCGAGTGGTAGCGCAAACCAGGGCATCCTTCGCGCTTGGCCGCTGCACCCAGCTGACGCGCATGGCTGTAGTCAACAAGGTCGTATATTGGGTGAGAAAGTGGCAGCCCCGTGACATCGCGGTTTCCGTCCTCGTTGAAGGTGCAGGACAGACCACGAAACACAAAACGCTCAAAGCTCAGGCCGTTCACCTTTGACCAATACTGGTTCTGATGATGGCGCACTTCGGCGATGGCCGTCTCCATGACATCCGCCAGATACAAAACCCCGAAAGCCCCCGAGCTGAAACGCGACCCCGCTGGATTCACATGAGTGAAAGGCCCGACGGCGTAGGAACAACCTTTGATGCCAAACGGGATCTCGGCCAGCGGGATCAAGCCCAGACGCCCGGCTTCATTCTGCAATCTCGGATTGGTCAGCGCCTGCAACTGGTAGAGCACCTCGAACTCGTCGGCATCGGCCACATCGTCGAACAGGTTGATCGGTGGAAACTTGGAATTGACCAGTCGATACCCCTGCTGCCTCTCGGCGGACAGAACCGGAAGATCCTCCAGACTCACCATTGAGCGCCACGCAGCGCATCAATGCGCCGGAAGGTCTCGTAGAGCGACACCATGTCTCCCTGGGCCATGACATCCAAGGGCTTGCGGCCGTTGAAGAATTCGTTGTGGTTATCCAGCGCCGGAAAGCCGTAAACATTCGCTGGATTATCGAAGATCGTGCGCAGCGCCCCATGAATGTTCAGGACAAAACTGATGCGATGCATCTGGTCCATATCCAGGCTGACCGACCACTCCCCCGGCTGCCGCGCGCGGGTGTATGTGCTGCGGGAGATGCGCAAGATCCGACACGCCTGTTCGCTGGACGCCTGCCATTTGTCGAGGATGAGCAGAGCGGCACGCAGGCCGGCGACACATTGTTCTTTGGACAGGGTGAGCGGTTGAAGGATGGCGGACATCATGGATTCCTTTTGAATCTACAGACGCATACATTACCGCCGAGAATCTACAGACGCAACCCTGATTAAACTCCCGCTCTTCACGCTATCGCGCAGCCAATGGCCCCCTTCACCCTCGCCTATTCAACGCATTCACCACCAACCGATCCACCCACCCCCACACCCGCTGCTTGATCCGGCTCCACAGCGGCCGTGCTTTCCACTGTTCCAGGGTGATTTCCTTGCTCACTGCAAAGTCCTTCTCAAAGCTGGCAACCACATCCCGCGTCAGACCTGGATCGAGGGCTTCGAGGTTGGCTTCCAGGTTGAAGCGCAGGTTCCAGTGATCGAAGTTGCACGAGCCGATGCTGACCCAGTCATCGATCAGGACCATTTTCAGGTGCAGGAAGCATGGCTGGTATTCGAAGATTTTCACCCCGGCGCGCAGCAGACGCGGGTAATAACGATGCCCGGCGTAGCGCACTGACGGGTGATCGGTACGCGGGCCGGTGAGCAGCAGGCGCACGTCGATGCCCCGTGCGGCGGCCTTGCGTAATGACCGGCGGACTTTCCAGGTCGGCAAGAAGTAAGGTGTCGCCAGCCAGATGCGTTTTTGGCCGCTGTTCAGGGCGCGGACCAGCGACTGAAGAATGTCCCGGTGCTGGCGTGAATCGGCATAAGCCACGCGGCCCAATCCATCGCCGGAAACCGGCACTTTGGGTAATCGTGGCAACCCGAAGTTCTGCGCGGGTCGCCAGGCGGTTCGATGGGGGTTGGCGTGGAACTGCCGATCAAACAGCGCTTGCCAGTCGATCACCAGCGGCCCGGTGATTTCCACCATGACTTCGTGCCATTCACTGACATCCGCCGAGGGTTGCCAGAATTCGTCGGTTACGCCCGTGCCGCCCACTACTGCGAGTTCTTTGTCCACCAGCAGCAATTTGCGATGGTCACGGTAGAAGTTGCGCACCCCGCGCCGCCAATGGATGCGGTTATAGAAACGCAGAATCACGCCCGCATCGGTCAGCCGTTTGCGCAGGCCGAGGGTGAAAGCCTGAGAACCGAAGTCGTCGAACAGGCAGCGCACGATCACGCCGCGCTTGGCCGCGTCTACCAGCGCGCGGACCACCGCATCAGCGCAGGCACCCGCCTCGACCAGATACAGCTCCAACTCGACTTGCTGCTGGGCGCCGTCGATGGCAGCGATCATGCGCGGGAAAAAAGCAGGCCCGTCGATCAGCAACTGAAAATGGTTGTCCTTGCGCCAGGGAAAAATCGCTCCACTCATAATCAACGCGCCGTGAAGATCAAGACAGCGCCCACCGGCACCGACAGGCTCACCGCCGACAAACCGGCAGCGCTGCGCAGGGCGGAGAAGCCGGGCACCAAGCCAAAGTCCTGGGCGTTGACCACCAAAGGCTCCAGCGTCACCACTTGAAAGCGTCGCTCATCAAGCCGCGTCGCAAGCAGTTCCGCCCGGTAGCTGTGGGATTTGCCATGCAACTGCACAATCAGCGGCAGACGCAATTCCAGCTGCGCGCCGGGTGCCAGATCGTTGATCGGACGCAGGTCGAGTTGGGCATTGATCTTCGCGCGGGGGAATTTTTCGACATCGAAAACCTGTTCACGGATTCGCTCATCACGCAGGGCAATGCCGGTGCTGACCGACTCTAGCTCGACTTCGACTTCAGCCAGCCCCTGACGGTCGACCTTGCCGTGCAGCGTCAGGAAGCGATGGACTTCAGCAATGTCAGCATTTTTGGTGGACGTGAACGACAGTCGCGATGACTCGTTATCCAGATACCAGTTCGCCTGAGCAGACAACGAAACTACTGACAACAAAGCCAGCAGCAGGCGGGTAGTGGTGTGCATGCAAACTCCAGTGGCGCATTGAGAGGCAACCTTACCGCCTGTCAGACCGCTGGCAAACTGCTACGTTCGCAAGCAAGGTTTATCAAGGTGGCAGCAAGCGACAGCCCTGTCGCTCGCCCTGCCAGGCGGCCACGCTGCTGCGGCCTAGCCCGTCGGCGCTGACTTGTTTGTTCGCCGGGTCATCCAGCAGGCTGCTGGGTACGTACTGTTTGACGTAACCACGGCAATAGTCGGCGGAATTAAGCATGACGTAGCGGCAGGAGCAATACTCTTTGGCGGTATAAGCGCTGATGATGCCCGGAAATGCGCCCAAAGCGACGCGGTATTGCCAGATCAGTACCGCCAGCGCCGCCAGTATCAACAGCAGCAGACTGCTGAAGGGACGACGTCGAACAAATCCGTGAGCCATCTCGCCACCTCTCACAAAATACGACTGTACCGATTTAAAGCCATATATCTGTAGGAGTGAGCTTGCTCGCGATAGCGTCGGATCAGGATATAGATTTCTCTACCTGGAGACCGAATCGCGAGCAAGCTCACTCCTACAGGGTCTGTGTTCCATCGCTAAAGCGCAGGTGCCTTCTTGCCAAACGCTGCGATTGCCAACTTGAGCAACTGATCATGGGAATAACTGCCGTCGCGATCATCGGCGTAGCGCACGATGACCAATCCGGCGCTGGGCACGACATAAAGCGCCTGCCCCCAATGCCCCAGCGCCGCAAAGGTATCAGCCGGCGCATCCGGCCAAGGGCCTTTTTCGCCATCTGCCCTGCGGTTAAGCCACCACTGCCCTCCCGAGGCCTCGTTCGCCTGCTCTCCGGCAAAAGGGGTCAGCACGAAGTCCACCCAGGCTTTGGGCAATAACTGCTGCTCATTCCAGCGTCCGCTGCGCTGCATCAACAAACCGATGCGCGCCAGATCCCGTGCGGTCATGTAGGCATAGGACGAACCGACAAAGGTCCCGCTGGCGTCCGTTTCCCATACAGCACTGCGGATACCCATCGGCTCAAACAGCGCGGTCCAGGGGTAATCGGCATAGGCCTTTTCCCCGACCATGCCCCGCAGCGCTGCCGCCAACACCGTGCTGTCGCCGCTGGAGTAAAGGTATGAAGTGCCTGGAGGATGAGCGCTGTGATGCTCGGACGTGAAGCGCGCCATATCCTCGCGCCCTCGGGTGTAAAGCATGGCGACGACAGAAGAGTTGAGCGGCGCGTATTCATAGTCTTCCTGCCAGTCCAGCCCGGAAGACCATGTCATCAGATGCCTGAGGGTAATCCCGGGATGAGCACTGAACGGCGGATAAAACTTCGCCACCGGGTCATCGAGCTGAAACCGGCCTTCGCCAGAGGCGACACCCAACACGGTCGCCATGATGCTTTTGCTGATAGACCAGGTGAGGTGCGGCGTCTCGGCGCGGGTCTCGCCAGCATAGCGCTCGTAAATTACCCGCCCGTCGCGCATCACCAGCAAGGCATCGGTACGGATGCCCTGACGGTTTTCATCGTTGCGCACCGGGAAGGCGTAATCCTCCAGGGCTCGCAGCGCGTCGGCATTGGCGTTGATCGAGAGGAACAGCAGCAACAGCCAGACGAGGCGCATGGGGTGAGTCTCGAAATGGGATTGCCGAACTTTAGCAGCGGGTTGTGACAGCTGATGCGCATTTTCTGGATTCATTTGTGGGACCGGCTTTAGCCGGGAAGACATCAGTCCTGCCTATAGAGATGCGGCGGGTGTACCGGCCTCTTCCCGGCTAAAGCCGGTCCCACGGATAGAAGTCCGTCGCCTACGCCACCCGTCACATAACCATCACCAAACCTTCATGGTCATGACATCGCCTCTGCTTAGCCTGAATTTGTACAGCAGCGCCAGGCCATTTCAGCCGATGCCCGCACTTGCAGGGCTGGCTCACGGAGACTTCGCATGACTCAGATCGCCCGCATTCGCGACACAGCATCCGACCGCCGCCTTCAGGCTGAACGCCTGACCGGCACCCAAGCCTTGCAGGAAGCACAGGCACTGCGCTTCACCGTCTTCAGTGGCGAATTCAACGCCAAGCTCAAAGGCGCTGACCAAGGCCTGGACATGGACGACTACGACGTCCACTGCTCGCACATCGGCGTGCGTGATCTCAACACCGGCAAGCTGGTCGCTACCACCCGCCTGCTGGATCACAAGGCGGCCAACACCGTCGGCCGTTTCTACAGCGAAGAAGAATTCAACCTGCACGGCCTTGGCCATCTGCAAGGCCCGATTCTGGAACTGGGTCGCACCTGCGTAGATCCGGAGTACCGCAACGGCGGCACCATTGCCGTGTTGTGGAGCGAACTGGCCGAGATCCTCAATGAAGGTTCCTACAGCTACCTGATGGGCTGCGCGAGCATCCCGATGCAGGACGGCGGCATTCAGGCTCACGCCATCATGCAGCGCTTGCGCGAACGCTATCTGTGCAACCAGAACCTGCGCGCCGAGCCAAAGAACCCGCTGCCCGCCATGGATTTGCCGAGCAACGTGATCTGCGAAATGCCGCCATTACTCAAGGCCTACATGCGCCTGGGTGCGAAGATCTGCGGCGAGCCGTGCTGGGATGAAGACTTCCAGGTCGCCGACGTATTCATCCTGCTCAAGCGCGACGAGCTGTGCCCGCGTTATGCCCGCCACTTCAAGGCAGCAGTGTAATGAGCCGGTTACGCGGCTACGCCCGAGTCGCACGGGTGCTGCTGGTCATCGCACTGGGTCTGACCATTGCTGGCGCATTCGCCTGCATGGAACGGCTGAAAACCGGTCACTCCATGGCTCGTCGCCAGCGCTGGAGTCGTTGGTTCATGGCACGTCTGACCGCCGCGCTGCCGTTTCGCGTGACAGTCAGTGGCGAGCTGCCACGCCAGCCGATGCTGTGGGTCAGCAATCACGTTTCATGGACCGATATTCCGCTGCTGGGCATGCTCGCCCCGCTGTCGTTCCTGTCTAAGGCCGAAGTGCGCACCTGGCCGGTTGCAGGTTGGCTGGCGTTGAAGGCTGGCACCCTGTTTATCCGTCGCGGCGCGGGCGACAGCCGTCTGATTCAGAAGCAGATGGGCAATCACTTGCTGCAGAACAACGCACTGATGATTTTCCCCGAAGGCACCACCACCGACGGCACCGGCCTGCGCACCTTCCACGGGCGCCTGATGTCCAGCGCGATTGATAGCGGCGTGATGATGCAACCGGTGGCGATTCACTACTCCCGTGACGGCAAGCCAGACCCTATCGCGCCCTTTATCGGCGATGACGATTTGCTCTCGCACTTGCGTCGGTTGTTCGCCAATGAGCAAGGTGATGTGCATATCCAGTTGCTGACGCCGATTGCCACTCAAGGCAAAGAACGGGCTGCGCTGGCCTATGAAGCGCAGCAGGCAGTGCAGGTCGCGCTGTTCGGCGAGGCCCCTGCTACCGCTGAAAAACCAGAGGCTGAAAAACCTGAAGTCGTTGCACAGCCTCAGCCAGTCGAAAGCCCGCGATCGGCGAGAGCAGCCTGAGAAAAATCCTGCAACAACGGATAGAACTCGGCGAAGTCAGCACTCAGGGGTTGGTAGAGCGCGTGCAGTTCATGCATGGCGCCCGCCAACCCCTGAGGCCGTGACAAGCGCCGGGAAATCCCAATCAGCACCTGCTCCAGCACAGCAAATTCCTGATACGAACCCAGCCAGTCCTGAGCCGCCATGCGCGGCGCAATCAGCGCCAGGCGCTCGGGCAATTGGGGCTCGGCGGCCAGCACGCGATACACCTTGTCAGTGAACGCCGCGAGTGGAACGTCGGCGTAAATCCGCCAGTCCCTGGCCAGGCAGTGATCGAAAAACACGTCCAGCACAATGCCCGCGTAACGTCGCCGTTCGCTGGGGAAACGGGCAATGGCTTGTTTGATCAGCGGATGGCTGTCGGTAAAGGCATCGATGCTGCGATGCAGCTGGATCGCCTGGGCCAGCTCGTCCGGAAATCGACCGGCCACAGGCCCTTTGACGAAATCGCCATACAGACTGCCGAGTAATTGCGCCGGGCGCTGACCGCCAAGGTGCAGATGAGCAAGGTAATTCATGGCGCCCAGCCTACGCCGAATTGCTCGGCAGGCATATATCGATATAACCCGATATAGCGTTTCGCCCTATCTTCAGCAGAAAATCATATTTGTATATCGCGAAATACAAATATAAAGTTCGCCCCATCGCGATATAGCGTTAAACCATATTGAGAACGACATGCCTATCGACCTCGACGAAATAATAAAAGCCCTGGCTCACCCGGTCCGCCGGGACATTCTGGTCTGGCTCAAAGACCCGCTGACCTGCTTTCCGGACCAGACCCACTCTACGGAAAACGGCGTCTGCGCCGGTCAGATCGACCAACGCGCCGGACTCTCGCAATCCACGGTGTCCGCGCATCTGGCGACATTGCAACGGGCCGGGTTGATCACCAGTAAAAAGGTCGGTCAGTGGAGCTTCTTTCGGCGCAATGAAGAAGTTATTGCGGCGTTCATTGGGGCGTTGGTGCTGGAGCTGAGCCCTCCCTGCTGACCTCGAAAACTTCGATTCACTGACACTTGTGGGACCGGCTTTAGCCGGGAAGAGGCCAGCAAATCCAATGCATCTGCTTTGTCAGGACTGCCGCTTTCCCGGCTAAAGCCGGTCCCACAAAAGACGCGTTTCAATTCAACAGCTACTTTTCCAAAGGAGACGCCCAGTGCCTCTTTCACTGTTTATCCTGGCCCTAAGCGCCTTCGCCATCGGCACCACCGAGTTCGTCATCATGGGCCTGCTGCCTGAAGTCGCAGCCGATCTGGGTGTTTCGATTCCCGGCGCGGGCTGGCTGGTGACGGGCTATGCGCTGGGCGTCGCCATCGGTGCGCCGTTCATGGCCATGGCCACCGCCCGGCTACCGCGAAAGGCTGCACTGGTGACCCTGATGGGCGTCTTCATTGTCGGTAACCTGCTGTGCGCCATCGCCAGCGACTACAACGTGCTGATGTTCGCCCGAGTGGTCACCGCGCTCTGCCACGGCGCGTTCTTCGGCATCGGTTCGGTGGTCGCCGCGGGCCTGGTTCCGGCCAACCGTCGCGCCTCCGCTGTCGCCCTGATGTTCACCGGCCTGACCCTGGCCAACGTGCTGGGCGTGCCATTGGGTACCGCGCTCGGCCAATACGCCGGCTGGCGCTCGACCTTCTGGGCGGTGACGGTGATTGGTGTTATCGCGCTGATCGGCCTGATCCGTTTCCTGCCTACCAACCGCGATGAAATGAAGCTCGATATGCGCGCCGAGCTGGCCTCGCTGAAAGGCGCAGGCATCTGGTTGTCGCTGAGCATGACCGCGCTGTTTTCTGCGTCGATGTTCACCCTGTTCACGTATGTCGCGCCGCTGCTGGGCGAAGTCACCGGCGTCTCGCCAAAGGGCATCACCTGGACCCTGCTGTTGATCGGCCTGGGCCTGACCGTCGGTAACGTGATCGGCGGCAAGCTCGCCGATCGGCGTCTGGCGGCGACATTGATTGGCGTGTTCATCGCCATGGCGGTGGTGTCCACGGCGTTGAGCTGGACCAGCGTCGCCCTGATTCCGACCGAAATCACCCTATTCCTCTGGGCCACTGCCGCCTTTGCCGCCGTGCCCGCTCTGCAGATCAACGTGGTGACCTTCGGCAAAGACGCCCCGAACCTGGTGTCGACCCTAAATATCGGCGCTTTCAACGTCGGCAACGCACTAGGCGCATGGGTCGGCGGCAGCGTCATTGCCCATGGCCTGGGCCTGACCAGCGTGCCACTGGCCGCCGGTGCCCTGGCGGTGCTGGCCCTGATCGTGACCCTGATTACTTTTCGCCAGAGCGGTAACCCCGACCTGGCTCCTGCTATCAACTGATCATTCAAGAGGATTTGACGCATGACGACTATCTTTGACCCGATCACCCTGGGTGACCTGCAACTGTCCAACCGCATCATCATGGCGCCGCTGACCCGCTGCCGCGCCGACGAAGGCCGTGTGCCCAACGCGATGATGGCCGAATACTACGTACAGCGCGCTTCCGCTGGCCTGATCCTCAGCGAAGCCACGTCGGTGACGCCGATGGGTGTTGGCTACCCGGACACTCCGGGCATCTGGTCCAACGATCAGGTGCGCGGCTGGAGCAACATCACCAAGGCCGTGCATGCCGCTGGCGGCAAGATAGCCCTGCAACTGTGGCACGTAGGGCGCATCTCTCACCCTTCGTACCTCAACGGCGAAACCCCGGTCGCCCCAAGCGCCATCAAGCCGGAGGGTCATGTCAGCCTCGTTCGCCCGCAGGCCGATTACGTCACCCCGCGCGCCCTGGAACTGGCCGAAATTGCCGACGTCGTGGACGCTTACCGTGTGGGCGCTGAAAACGCCAAGGCTGCCGGTTTCGACGCTGTTGAAGTGCACGGTGCCAACGGTTATCTGCTCGACCAGTTCCTGCAAAGCAGTACCAACCAGCGCATCGACATGTACGGCGGCTCAGTGGAAAACCGTGCTCGTCTGATGCTCGAAGTGGTAGATGCCGTGATTGAAGTCTGGGGCGCTGGCCGCGTGGGTCTGCACCTGGCACCGCGTGCCGACTCCCACGACATGGGCGACGACAACCTGGCCGAGACCTTCGGCTACGTGGCTGCAGAAATGGGCAAACGCGGCATCGCGTTCATCTGTGCGCGGGAACGTGAAGCGGGCGACAGTATTGGCCCGCAATTGAAAAAGGCATTCGGCGGCGCGTACATCGCCAATGAAAAATTCACCAAAGAAAGCGCCAACGCCTGGCTGGCCAATGGCTCGGCAGATGCGGTGGCATTCGGTGTGCCCTTCATCGCCAACCCGGACCTGCCCGCCCGCCTGAAACAGGACGCACCGCTGAACCAGGCGCATCCAGAAACCTTCTACGCCAAGGGGCCAGTGGGTTACATCGATTATCCGGTGATGTAGAGGCTTCGCCAGCGGCAAGTTTCAAGCTACAAGCTGCAAGTTTTACCCCGCAGCTTGTGGCTTGTGGCTTGAAGCTCGCAGTTTACCTGCGCGCATTAAGCTGCTGAGACAGGTTCTGAATCTGGCTCTGCAAGGTATTGATGCTGCGGGTCATCTGTCCACGGAATGCATCAAACTCCGCGGTATTGGTTGCAGCTGCCACTGGCGCGGGGCGGTTTTCCTGTTCGCTTTTGAGCACGATCAGGTCTTGCTCAAGACGTTCAATCGCAGCGCTCGGATTGCCTTGCTTCTTCAGCGCAGCAACATCGGCACTCAGGCTTTTCAGCTGAGTGTCGATTTTCTCCTGATCGCCCTGGGCAGCCTTGGTATCAGGGATCGCCGCCTTGAGCGTAGCCAGTTCGCTGGTCACTGCCTTTAGTTGCTCTTGCAGCTGGGTATTGACGGTCTGCTGCTGGGTCGCCTGCGTGCTGATCTGCTCAAGACGCTGCTGCAAAGTGGCTTGATGCCCCTCTGCGCCTTCCTGCTGCTTGTCCTGGTCGGCCAACTGATCCTCGATCAACTTGATGCGCTGCTTGAGCGCCTCGCCATCCACCACTACCGATTCCGTGGCCACCACTTTGCCGGAGATATCCTGCAAGCGCCCGGCGGCTTCTTCACTGATCCGCGCGAAGCTTTCCTGAGTCGCAACCAATTGCTGCTCCATCAGGGAAATCTGCTGAAAACTCCACCAGCCAAGGCCGCAGAAGGCAATAAACAGCGCGCCAACCAGAGCCCACAACGGGCCGGTGCTCGCCGCCTTGACCTTCACAACCGGCGTATCCCGGGAGTAGACGGTGGTGCGCTTACGCGCCGCGGTAGTAGGCGGCGCGAAGTCGTCGTCATCGTCCTTGGCGCTGAGATTCGGGACGTCATCGACGTCGTCGTAAGGATCGTTACGCATGAGGAACCCTATGTGAAACCGTGATGATGACTGCTTGAAGTGGGCGAGTATAACCGCTGCAATCGCCTCCTATGGCGCTCACCTGCTTTGTTGTGCTCTCCACCAGTCACAAAATTCGTCCAGCGCAGCCCAGAGACTGACCTGGGGCTGATAATCCAGGTACTGCTGCGCGCGGCTGATATCAAGGGTGAAATCCCGGCTCATGACCTGCATACCCAGGCGCGACAGCGTAGGTTCAGGTCGGCCGGGCCACAACATGCAGGCAGCTTCATTGATCGCCGCCGCCGTGTAACCAAGCCCATAAGAGCGGTAGCGTGTGACCTGCGGCAACTGCATTCGGCGCATCACGTAATTGACCGCATCCCACACCGGCACCGGCGTTCCGTTGCTGATGTTGTAGGCCTTACCCAACGCCGAACTGCCTGCCAGCAAGCTGCTCAGCATGGCCTGATTGAGGTTGTGCATGCTGGTGAAGTCGACCTTATTCAGGCCGTTGCCGATGATCGACAAGCGTTTCTTGCGCTGCATATTCAACAGCCGCGGGAAAATGCTGGTGTCGCCCGCCCCCGTCACGAAACGTGGACGCAAAGCGATGACCTCAAGGCCAAATTCTTCTGCGCCAAACACCTTTTGCTCGGCCAGGTACTTGGTCGCCGCATAGTGATTATTGAAGCGGTTGGGGACCTGCTCCTCCTTGATGTTCAGGTGTGAACGGCCATCGAAATAGATCGACGGCGAAGACAAGTGCACCAACCGGCGCACGCGCTGTTTCAGGCAGCCTTCAACAACGTTTTCGGTGACTTGCACATTGCCCTGCAGAAAATCCTGCTTGCGACCCCAAACACCCACCGCCCCGGCGCAATGCACCACGGCTTCGACGTCATGGCACAGCTCGCGGACCAATTCAGAGTCGATCAAGTCGCCCTGAATGAGCTCGGCTCCACGCCTGACCAGGTGCTCGACACCCTCGGCACGACGCCCATTGACCCGAACGCTGAAACCCTGCTCCAGAGCGAAACGCGCAAAGCGCCCGCCAATGAAGCCGCTTGCGCCGGTGACCAGAATCTTCATTTACAGCTCCGTTAAAAAACCTGTTTTGCTCTACACAACTATTAATCTGGACTGATTTCTGTAGGAGCTGCCGAAGGCTGCGAAGGCAATACATCTGACTCACCGCTGTTCGCAGCCTTCGGCAGCTCCTACAAAAGTATCGGTCTTGCGCACAGACTCACTGACGCTCACTTCGCCTCAAGCGGCACCAACCATTGCCCCGCCTGTTGCGCCAGATGCTCGGTCAAGCGGGTCAGCAACTGCCCGCCGTTGCGCCAATGATGCCAGTACAACGGCACATCCACGGGTTTGTCGGGCGCGAGTTCTACCAATGTGCCGCGCTGCAATTGTTCGCGCACCTGGATCTCGGGCACCAGGCCCCAGGCCACGCCAGCTTCAGTCATGCGCAAAAAGCCCTCGGACGATGGGCACAAATGATGCTCAAAACCACCGGTGACTCCCAGCGACACCAGATACCGATGCTGCAACAAATCGTCCGGGCCGAACACAAGTGCGGGGACCCTGGCCAGGCGCGCCGCCTCAAAACCACCAGGGAAATGCCGCGCAATGAAAGCCGGACTCGCCAACCCACGATAGCGCATCGCGCCCAACAACTGACTGCGCGCACCGGCAACCGGCCGGTCGGTCGCGCACAGACAAGCCGCCACTTCGCCAGCACGCATCCGCTTGAGGCCAACGTCCTGATCTTCCACCACCAGATCCAGCAGCAGATTGTTCTGCGCGCAAAAATCACCAATAGCCGACGCCCACCAGGTCGCCAGGCTGTCGGCATTCAATGCGATGCGCAGACGCTCAGGCATGCCCTCTTCGTCCAGCGCTGGCACCTGACTTTGCAGATCGCGCTCCAGCAACCGGACTTGCTGCACGTGGTTGAGCAGCCGCCGACCAATGTCCGTCGGACTCGGCGGCGTAGCGCGCACCAACACAGGCTGGCCAATGCGGGCTTCAAGCAATTTGATCCGCTGCGACACTGCCGACTGGGACAAACCCAGCACCTGAGCGGCGCGCTCGAACCCGGCCTGCTCGATGACTGCCGCGAGTGCGGAAAGCAATTTGTAGTCGAACATCAGTTTCTCTAATGAGCGATCAGTAATATTGGTTTTTCTTATACCGTGCCGACCACCACAATTGCCAGCCTGACCTCTTGGCCAATTATCTTTCTGGAGTACGTTTCATGTGGCAAAGCTATCTCAACGGGCTGTTAGTCGCCGCCGGGCTGATCATGGCCATCGGTACGCAGAACGCGTTCGTTCTGGCCCAGGGCCTGCGCCGCGAGCATCACTTGCCGGTTGCGATGCTGTGTATTGCCTGTGACGTATTGCTGGTCGCTGCCGGGGTTTTCGGTCTGGCCACGATGCTGGCGCAAAACCCGACCTTGCTGGCGGTGGCGCGTTGGGGTGGCGTGATTTTCCTGCTCTGGTACGGCAGCCAGGCGCTACGGCGTGCCTGTTCCCGGCAGAGCCTTCAGCACAGTGAAGTGATCGGCTTGCGCTCACGCCGTGCCGTGTTGCTTAGCGCGCTGGCGGTGACCTTGCTCAACCCCCACGTTTATATTGATACCGTCCTGTTGATCGGTTCCCTCGGCGCGCAACAGACTGTGCCGGGCGCTTACGTCGCGGGGGCGGCCAGCGCTTCATTACTTTGGTTCACCACCTTGGCCGTCGGCGCCGCATGGCTGGCACCCTGGCTAGCCCGCCCCGCCACCTGGCGTCTGCTGGATCTGATGGTGGCGGTGATGATGTTCAGCGTTGCGGTGCAGCTGGTCCGGGCGGGGTGAGAAGGCACACGCGCTCAGTGGGACCGGCTTTAGCCGGGAAGGCGGCGGCAGCGTCGACATATAGGCGGTGGATGTACCGTCCTCTTCCCGGCTAAAGCCGGTCCCACAAAAAATGCGCATTGCAGGCCTACATGGAAGGTCCCACAGGTAGTAGTTTGCATCGCCAATTTTCTGCAGCCCTTTGAGCAAACGCTCTGGAACCTCTATCCCACACAGTTGTTGCGTGGTTAAGCCGCAGACCCGGTGCTATGATCCAGACCCTGCGCCGCAAAGAGTAAAAACTCACCGGCGTATGTTTTGTTCTGTCTGGCCGCCCGTGATCGGCCTTGCGCTCACCGCAACTGACCTGATTAGGAGATAAACCATGGCTTTTGAATTGCCTCCGCTGCCGTATGCCAAAGATGCACTGGTGCCGCACATTTCCGCAGAGACACTGGAATATCACCACGACAAGCACCACAACACCTACGTCGTGAACCTGAACAACCTGGTGCCAGGCACCGAGTTCGAAGGCAAGACTCTGGAAGAAATCATCAAGACTTCTTCGGGCGGCATCTTCAACAACGCTGCTCAAGTCTGGAACCATACTTTCTACTGGAACTGCCTGGCGCCAAACGCTGGCGGCGAGCCTACCGGCGCACTGGCTGATGCCATCACCGCAGCTTTCGGTTCGTTCGACAAGTTCAAAGAAGAATTCAGCAAAACCTCCATCGGCACCTTCGGTTCCGGCTGGGGCTGGCTGGTCAAGAAAGCTGACGGTTCCCTGGCACTGGCCAGCACCATCGGCGCAGGCAACCCACTGACCAGCGGCGACATCCCGCTGCTGACCTGTGACGTCTGGGAACACGCCTACTACATCGACTACCGCAACCTGCGTCCAAAATACGTGGAAGCGTTCTGGAACCTGGTTAACTGGGACTTCGTCGCCAAGCAATACGCGGCCTGATTTCAGTAGCAGTCAAAAAACCCGGCATTGCCGGGTTTTTTTTCGCATCTGAAATGTATTTTAAGTATTGTCAGAAAAAGATAGCGGACTAATATCACCGCTTGGGTTTTACGAATGCGTTCAAGTTTCTAAGGTTTTTGTCCGACACAGTGGAAATGGCTGAATCAGGTTCAAAATCAGCCAATGCAGGAAGCAGGTGACGAAGCCGCAGGTTGCCCAAGGCATCCCTCCAGGCTCTACTGCTTTTTGACAGTGGCAAAGGTTGCAGTTACCCAGCACGGATTAAGGAATGACCATTTGAAGCTGGAACTCAAAAACAGCCTTTCGGTAAAGCTGCTGCGAGTGGTGCTGTTATCGGCACTGATCGTGGGCGTGGTGTTGAGTTGTGCGCAAATCGTCTACGACGCGTACAAGACCCGTCAGGCCGTAGCCAGCGATGCTGAAAGAATCCTCGACATGTTTCGCGACCCATCGACTCAGGCCGTCTATAGCCTGGACCGGGAAATGGGCATGCAAGTAATCGAGGGCCTGTTTCAGGACGGCGCCGTGCGCATTGCCTCCATTGGCCATCCCAATGAAACCCTGCTGGCCGAGAAAGAACGGCCTCTGCAAACCTCTTCAACCCGCTGGCTCACCGATATCATCCTCGGCCAGCAACGCAGCTTCACTACCCAACTGGTGGGTCGCAGCCCCTATAGCGAATACTACGGCGACTTGCGTATTACCCTGGACACCGCCACGTATGGCGAAGGGTTCATCATCAATGCGGTGATCATTTTCATCTCCGGCGTACTGCGTGCTCTGGCGATGGGGCTGGTGCTTTATCTGGTTTATCACTGGCTGCTGACCAAGCCACTGTCGCGCATCATCGAGCACCTGACCAACATCAACCCCGATCGCCCCAGCGAGCACCAGTTGCCGCAGCTCAAGGGTCACGAGAAGAACGAACTGGGGATATGGGTCAACACCGCCAATCAGTTGCTGGCCTCCATCGAACGCAACACGCATTTGCGCCACGAGGCGGAAAACAGCCTGCTGCGCATGGCCCAATACGACTTTCTCACCGGACTGCCCAATCGCCAGCAACTGCAACAGCAACTGGACAAAATCCTCGTCGATGCTGGCCGCCTGCAACGACGGGTGGCAGTGATTTGCGTCGGGCTGGATGACTTCAAAGGCATCAACGAACAATTCAGCTATCAGACCGGCGACCAACTCCTGCTGGCACTGGCTGACCGTCTGCGCGGCCACAGCGGCCGACTCGGCACGCTGGCACGTCTGGGCGGCGATCAATTCGCGCTGGTGCAGGCCGATATCGAACAACCTTACGAAGCCGCCGAGCTGGCACAAAACATTCTCGATGATCTGGAGGCACCCTTCGCCCTGGATCATCAGGAAATCCGTCTGCGGGCCACTATCGGCATCACCCTCTTCCCGGAGGATGGCGACAGCACGGAAAAGCTGCTGCAAAAGGCCGAGCAGACCATGACCCTGGCCAAGACGCGCTCGCGCAATCGCTATCAGTTCTACATCGCCAGCGTCGACAGCGAGATACGCCGCCGCCGGGAACTGGAAAAAGACCTGCGCGAAGCCTTGCCCCGCAACCAGCTCTATCTGGTGTATCAGCCGCAGATCAGTTATCGGGACCACCGCGTAGTCGGCGTCGAAGCGTTGATTCGCTGGCAGCATCCGGAACACGGCATGGTGCCGCCGGACTTGTTCATCCCGCTGGCCGAACAGAACGGGACGATTATCCCGATTGGCGAATGGGTACTGGATCAGGCCTGTCGTCAGTTGCGGGAATGGCATGATCAGGGTTTCACCGACCTGCGCATGGCGGTCAACCTGTCCACCGTGCAGTTGCACCACGCCGAGCTGCCGCGAGTGGTCAACAACCTGTTGCAGATCTATCGCCTGCCACCGCGCAGCCTTGAGCTGGAAGTCACCGAAACCGGCCTGATGGAAGACATCAGCACCGCCGCCCAGCATTTGCTGAGCCTGCGTCGCTCCGGGGCGCTGATTGCCATCGACGATTTCGGTACCGGTTATTCGTCCCTCAGTTACCTGAAGAGCTTGCCGCTGGACAAGATCAAGATCGACAAAAGCTTCGTGCAGGACCTGATCGATGACGATGACGACGCCACCATCGTGCGCGCCATCATCCAGCTGGGCAAAAGCCTGGGCATGCAGGTTATCGCTGAAGGGGTGGAAACGATGGAGCAAGAGGCCTACATCATTTCCGAAGGCTGCCATGAAGGTCAGGGCTACCTCTACAGCAAGCCGCTGCCCGCCCGAGAGCTGCTGGCTTATCTGAAACAGGCACAGCGCAGCAATGTTGAGGTTTTGTAGAGAGGCGCCGATCCACTGTAGGAGCGAACTTGTTCGCGAGGCGATATTTCAGGTTACGCAGATCTGATGTCTTGCCAACAAGTTGGCTCCTACCCGATGTACTTTCCCCATTCCCTTGCAATCCTTTGTTACAAGCTCACCCCACCTCACATTCCGGCCTGGGCAATATGCCTTTACATCGAATGCAAATCTTTCGCATTATGTTGCAGCTTTTTTGGGCGCCGGGCGCCTTAAACCCTCTAGACGCAGGATTTCGTCATGATTCGTATGCCTTTGGCAACCGCTAGTCTGCTGGCAATCGCTATTTCCCTCGCCGGTTGTGGCGACGAGAAAAAAGCCGCCGCGCCAGCTCCCGCTTCTGCTCCGGCGCCAGCACCTGCTGCGGCACCCGCTCCGACGGCGGCGGCTCCAGCTCCAGCCGCCGCTGCGCAATCGACGGACGCCGCGTCCAAAGCTGTCGTCGCCAACTACGCTAACATGGTCTCCGCCGTATTCAGCGACGCTGAAGCCACCGCCAAGACCCTGCGTACCGCCATCGACGCCTTCCTCGCAACGCCCAATGACCAGACGCTCAAAGCAGCCCGCGACGCCTGGGTTGCAGCTCGCGTGCCTTACATGCAGAGCGAAGTCTTCCGCTTCGGCAACACCATCATCGACGACTGGGAAGGACAGGTTAACGCCTGGCCCTTGGACGAAGGCCTGATCGACTACGTTGCCAAGGACTACCAGCACGCGCTGGGCAACCCGGGCGCAACCGCCAACATCATCGCCAACACCGAGATCCAGGTCGGCGAAGACAAGGTTGACGTCAAGGACATCACCTCTGAAAAACTCGCCAGCCTGAACGAGCTGGGCGGTTCGGAAGCCAACGTCGCAACCGGCTACCACGCCATTGAATTCCTGCTGTGGGGCCAGGACCTGCACGGCAACGGCCCGGGTGCTGGCGAGCGTCCTGCTTCGGATTACATCGAAGGCGCTGGCGCCACCGGCGGCCACAACGATCGTCGTCGCGCGTATCTGAAAGCCGTGACCGATCTGCTGGTCAGCGATCTGGAAGAAATGTCCAACAACTGGAAGCCGGGCGTAGCCGATAACTATCGCGCCACCCTGGAAGCCGAATCCGGCGAAAGCGGCCTGCGCAAAATGCTCTTCGGCATGGGCAGTCTGTCCCTGGGCGAACTGGCTGGCGAGCGCATGAAGGTGGCACTGGAAGCCAACTCCAGCGAAGACGAACACGACTGCTTCAGCGACAACACCCACAACTCGCACTTCTACAACGGCAAAGGCATTCGCAACGTTTACCTGGGCGAATACACCCGCGTAGACGGCACCAAAATCAGCGGCCCAAGCCTGTCGTCGCTGGTTGCCAAAGCTGACCCGGCCACCGACGCAACCCTGCGCGCCGACCTGGACGCTACCCAGGCCAAACTGCAAGCCATCGTCGACCAAGCCAACAAGGGCCAGCATTTCGATCAACTGATCGCCGCCGGCAACACCGAAGGCAACCAGATCGTGCGCGACGCCATCGCGTCCCTGGTCAAACAGACCGGCGCGATCGAGCAAGCCGCTGGCAAGCTCGGCATCACCGACCTGAACCCGGACAACGCCGATCACGAATTCTGATCAGCAAAGGTTGAGCGCTTGTTTCTGAGCGCCTCAATCGAGTGACCTGAAAATGCCAGTCGGCTTGCTGACTGGCATTTTTTTTAGGGTGGAATTCCCGCGACCTGGAATACGTCTATGCCTGAAAAACGCACGACCTGTAGGAGCAATCGGAGGTTACGACGGTCGCGAATGCGGTATGTCTGACACACCCCATTCGCAGCCTTCGGCAGCTCCTACAAGACACCCATTTTTTTCAGGCACACCGCAATTCTGTAGGAGCTCACCGAGGTTACGAGGCCAGCGATGGCGGAGTGTCAGACCAACCGCCATCACAGCCTCCGGCAGCTCCTACAGGTCATGCATTTCTTCAGGCAAATCGCGATCCTGTAGGAGTTGTCGGAGGTTACGACGGCGACGACAGCGGTGTATCTGACAACCCACCATCGCGCCCGTCGCAACTTCCGATTGTCACTACAGAGCACCCGTCCGAAAGACAACTCCGAGAACGTTGTAGGGCATTTCCTAATCAGCCTTTGCTGTCTTCTTCAACTAACGTTGCACTTTGCATCTGCCGGATTTCGATTCAAACACTTGCGACCCCTCAAGAAACCTCGAGGGGGCGAGATCTCAACTAACCAAGCTTTCAACCCTTACAAAGTCTGTAGGAAGTTTCTGTTAATTAATCAGAAACTTCCTAACCTCCTTTCATGGGATGGAATATCGATTCAAAACACTTCACTGTTACAAAGCCCGTTAATGCTGACAGCCCTGAGTGCATACCTCACGGCCCGACTGGCTTCGGCGATGCATGCCCGATCCTGAGGCTGGGGAGATTCAATCCTAGGCGCGAGAGCGTTAAGTAAAAACGGGCGAGACCACAACGCAAGTTCAGCACCCCCGAAGAGCTCTTTATTTAAAAGGAGGTTTCCATAGGCCCGTAGATTATTACGCGCAAATAGCTCAGCAGTTGCCAACACTCTCAATTAGGGAGGCAAAAGAATGACCGCTACCCACATCAATAAATGGTTCGACCTGCTGGAAGCGTCCTGCACACAACTTGCCATTACCTGCCTGGACATCATCATTGATCAATCCGGTAGCGACATGCCGTTGCTCCCCGGCGTACTCAGTGTTGAGCCTGCGATGCCATGGCATTCGCTATTCACCGGGCTGCCGGAAGAAGAGCACGACGATGTGGCTCCGCTGTTGGTGCGTATTGACCTTGCACGGCCTATGCAGCGGCAATGGCTGATCGGCCTGATGCGCGAACTGGGGGCGCGCGACCTGCTTCTGGTGCTGGCCTCTCTCTGGCCCTTCCCGCTTTTGGCCAGGCACCTGGGTCGTTGCGTGGAAGCCACTAACGGTGGCTATACCGCGTTGTTGCGTTACTACGATCCGCGTCTGTTTCCATTGCTGTTCAGTCACGTCCTGCAACCGGAGCAGCAACAGCCTTGGCTGCGACCTGCGGTGTTCTGGAGCTGGCTGGATCGCGATGGTGCGCCCATACGTCTGGTCGGTAGCGCCGATACGCCCATCATCGAGGAACACTTCACGCCCGTCGAACTGAGCGATAGCCAGGTGGATATTTTCAGTTGTGCCAGCGAAGCCATCGTACTCGTGCAAGACCTGCCCCCCGGACCAAGCACCGAACAGCGCTTCCAAACCTGCTTTGCCGCACTCCTGGAGGCCAGTGCCGCAGGTGTGTTGGTGGATACCGAACGCGAGGCGTTGGCCCTGGTGAAGTTACGCAACGCCGAGCTGGGCTGGACGCAGGCAGGTCAGCCATCTCATGACTAGACCCTCAACACTTACCGTGCAGGCAGTCATGTGCAGCCTGGCCGCCTGCCTGCTCGTGCCCTTCGCCAGCGCCAGCACCATCGACGCGATTAACCACACCCACTGGGCCATCAACCGCTTCAGTGTCGATGGCCGTTCGGCCATCGACATCATCGGCCCGTATCAGGGCGGTGGTGGCGGCTGTTGCTATATCGCCCTGGCGCGCTGGCAGCCGGGGATGACGGTGCGGGTGGATTGGGAGACGGGAGTCGCTTATGCCGACGAGAGTCCTGGATATCTCGATTGGCCCAAATATCTGGCCTGGGAGAAGAAAATCGACTCGCAGAAACGCCGTCACAGTAAGCAAGTCGCCGTCCCGGATTACACCGGCCAGAAAGTCTGCGGCATCACCGTGCATTTCCTGCCCTGCGACGAGTTGCAGGTCAGCACCTCTTGCCATGCCTATGGCAGCCCCGACTACCCGATCAAGACCGCTTTACAATTGCCGGAGCCACAATCATGTCCGCAATAAACCTTTCCCCTCTCTGGTACCCACCACAATTCCCGCTGCAAGGTCGTTTGCCCCGGCGGCCCGAGCTGCTCCAGCAAAATATCAAGCGCCAGTCCCGCTGGGAGCGCGACCACCAAAATGACTTGTCCGTAGCGGCTGGGCGGCGGATCGCCATGCCGTGCTGCAAGACTTTGCACATCACCCTGTGCTTCGACGGCACTGGCAATAACCTCAATAACGACCTGTACGAGTCGGGCGATGCACCCCACCCGACCAATATCGCCCGGCTGTTCCGGGCCAGCATTGGCGCGGGTTACGCCGGTGGTACCAATCACAACCCCAAAGCTCAATGGCTGACCGATGCCGAAGGCACTGGCGATCACCAGTATTTCAAGTACTACATGCCGGGGGTGGGCACGCCGTTCCCCGAGGTGGGTGACCTGGACTACGGCAACTACGGCCTGGCCTTTGCCGGTTATGGGGAAGAGCGGATCAACTGGGGCCTGATGATGATCATCGATGCCCTGCGCCGTGCGCTGAAAATGCCCCGGCAGGACAACGACAGCCTTCGCGCCGCTGTTCAGGCCATGGGCACCTCACATGTAATGGACGCGGTCAGTGGTGGGGCCAATCGCAGGCGGCAGTTCTATACCCAGTTCAGCGCCCTGCTCAAGCCGTTGAAAGTTGCCATGCAACCCTCGTCCAGCCATTGCCAGTTGCTGGGGGTCAAGCTGTATGTGTACGGTTTTTCCCGTGGTGCGGCGGCGGCCCGGGCTTTTGTCAGTTGGCTGAACGGCCTGTTGTCCGCCTCCGAAGCCAAGCCATCCCTGAAGATGGAGATCGGGAAGGAAAAGGTGGCGCTGCCCATCAGTGTCGAATACCTGGGGCTGTTAGACACAGTGGCCTCGGTGGGCCTCGCCAACATGCTGCCTGCCACCGAAGGCCATATGAGCTGGGCCGATGGCAACCAGCAGTTGCCTGACAGCGAGCTGGTCAAACGCTGCCTGCATATCGTCGCCAGCCACGAGCAACGTTTGTGCTTCCCGCTGGACTCGATTCGCCGGGAGACCGGTGAATACCCGGCCAATAGTATTGAGGTGCTGCATCCCGGGGTGCATTCCGATCAGGGGGGAGGTTATCCGCCGGGGGAACAGGGGAAGGCGAATGGTGAAAACGATGCCCTACTGCTGTCACAGATTGCCCTAAATGATGTGTATGCGGATGCCTTTGCCAATGGCGCTCCTTTGAAAGTGCCCAAGGTTTTTTTGCCTATATCAAGGCGCCATGAGTTGTGGCGAGCCATGGAAGCTGAAGTTGAGAGAGAGTTTTCTACTTCCCCTACTTTGGTCAACCGCTTCAACGCCTGGCGCCAAGTCACCCTCGGCCTCGACACTGTCGAGCAACCACTGCCCGACGAACAACCCGAGCACTACGAGCCACTCCAGGCCAGCGAAACTCTGGAACAAGCGCTGCAAACCCAGATGGCCTGGATCACCGCCTGGCGCATCGACCGCTATGCCTTTGCCAGCCTCAAACACGCGCCATTCTATCTGCAAGCCAGCGACACCCAGGCCGACCCCGCCAACCGTGCCACTGCCAAGGCCGAGCGCGACCAGCGGCATGCCGACATTGTAAAAAGCCGTCACCAACAAGAGGCTGAGGAGCGTTATGGCCGCGCACCGAAACGGCCTTTGCCGCCCGGCTACAAAGACTTCGACCCGGACATGGCGCAAACCCAACTGCGCGAAGCGGCTGAAGAGTTCGGCGAGGATTACCGCAAAGGCATTCACCTGGACACAGTGGCCCTTCTGGCGAGCAAGATAACGCCCGTGGCAGGTCTGGTTGAGCAGGTCATCGCGGATGTCGGTGCCGAGCGTGAACGGATGAAGGCCCAAGGCGATGCGCTGGTGGGCCGCTTGTTTCCCCCGCTAGAGCGCAGCCGTGCGGATGAACGCTGGCGCACCTGGCTTGACGATCTTCGTGAGGCTGAGGCCAATAAGGCCGAGCGGCTGTTGTGCGAGCTGTTCGACGATCAGGTCCACGATTCCCGTGCCTGGTTTCTGTATGCCTTCCTGATGAACCTACCGGGCATCAGCAAACGCGAGCCCTTTGGCAGCTACCTGCGGGATCGCATGGTGTTCTTCGGCAATACCCATTCCAGAAAGCTGGCGCTGTATGGCGATAACCATCAACCGATCCCGGCCGGAGATCCACGCCTGGCAGGCCTGGAACAGAACATGCCGCCGCAGCCTGAGGCAATGAGCGCCGAGCGTCTAGCCGAAGTGCACAAGGCCATCGATGCCCAATGGGATGCGTATTACGCCAAGGCCGGGGAGGTGAATGATGCACCGGTCTGAAGCGGTTTTGCGGCGTAACGCCCCAGCGGTTAATTCAAGGCTCAAGCCAGCCCGGACGTGCACGCTGCTCAGCGCCCTTTGCGCCATGGCCGCCATGGCCGCCATGGCCGCCAGCGTGTTCATGCCTAGCGCTGGCGCCAGCACCATCGATGCCATCAACCACACCCACTTGACCATCAACCGTTTCAGTGTCGATGGCCGTTCGGCGATTGAAACCATCGGCGCTTATCAGGGCGGCGGCGGTGGCTGTTGCTACATCGCCCCCGCCAGCTGGCAACCGGGGCTGACGGTGCAGATCGATTGGGAAACGGGAGTCAGTGGTATGAGCGAGCTTGCTGGTGAGTTTCCTGGCTCTGCTGATTGGCCGAAACTCCTAGCTTGGGAAAAAAAGATAAAAGCGCAAAAACGCCGACACAGCAAAGAGGTCCCGGTCCCGGACTACACCGGCGAGAAAGTCTGCGGCATCACCGTGCATTTCCTGCCCTGCGATGAGCTACAGGTCAGCACCTCGTGCTATGCCTATGGCAGCCCCGAATACCCGATCAAAACCCCGTTGCATTTGCCGGAGCCGCAGTCATGCCCGCAGTACGGGCGTCAGTGACGATGCTTTTTGGCTGCATTGACGCGATGACACAGCAACCGAAGATCTTGTAGGAGCGCACGAGCACCGCGAGGCCGCGAAGGCGGTGCATCAGGCAACCCGCTATCGCTGCCTCGCACTGTTCGTGAACCCAATCCGGATCATTCCGCAAAACGGCGAATTCGTAACAACACATTGCGACAAGTCAAGGCAAACGATAATCCCTCTTATTCGAGAGGGGCAGGACTGGTAAGCTTGCACGCCCCGATTTTGGGCTTGTTGCAGGTTGGTTATGGTTACGCGGCTGCGTCCGGTGCTTTTGTTGCTCAGCGCTCTGGTTTTGAGTGCGTGCGATGACGCCCCGCGTTTCACCCAGGCCGAGCCGGGTGAGGCGCTGGCTGGGGGGAATGCGACGGTTAACAAGCGTGATCGCAATGCGTTTTCCCTGCCTTCGGCCAATCTGTCGCCGGTGCGGCGGCTGGACTTCAGTGTCGGCAACAGTTTCTTTCGCAGCCCCTGGGTGATTGCACCGGCCACCACCACTGCTCGCGACGGGCTGGGGCCGCTGTTCAATACCAATGCGTGTCAGAACTGCCACATCAAGGACGGCCGGGGCCATCCGCCTGAGCCGGATGCCATCAATGCCGTGTCGACATTGGTGCGCCTGTCGATACCCGATGATCCTGGCCACGCCGAGCTGGTCAAAAAGAATGGTGTTTTGCCCGAGCCGACTTATGGCGGGCAATTGCAGGACATGTCGGTGCCTGGTGTCGCCCCTGAAGGCAAGGTGCGTATTGAATATGAGCCGATGCCGGTGCGCTTCCGCGATGGGTTTCAGGTCGAGCTACGCAAACCGACGCTGAGCATCACGCAGCTGGGCTACGGCCCAATGCATCCAGAGACCCGCGCGTCGGTGCGGGTTGCGCCGCCGATGATTGGTCTCGGTCTGCTGGAGGCCATACCGGACGCCGCCATTCTGGCCAACGCCGACCCGGACGACAGAGATGGCGACGGCATTTCCGGACGCCCCAACTATGTCTGGGATGATGCTCAGCAAAAAGTCGTGATGGGCCGATTTGGCTGGAAGGCCGGGCAACCCAATCTGAATCAACAAAATGTTCACGCCTTCTCTGGTGATATGGGCCTGACAACCAGCCTGAAGATGCAAGACGACTGCACCCCAGCGCAAACCGATTGCCTTGCGGCACCTAACGGCAACGGCCCCGATGGCGAGCCCGAGGTCAGCGATAACATTCTGCGTCTGGTGCTGTTTTACAGCCGCAATCTGGCGGTACCGGCAAGACGCGATGTGGAAAATCCGCAAGTGCTGGCTGGCAAAAATCTGTTCTACAAGGCAGGCTGCCAGCAATGCCATACGCCGCAGTTCAAGACCGGCCACGACGCCGCCGAACCGGAGCTGGCCGATCAGGTGATTCGCCCCTACAGCGATCTGCTGTTGCACGACATGGGCGAAGAACTGGCCGACAACCGCACCGAGTTTCAGGCGACAGGCCGGGAGTGGCGAACCCCACCTCTGTGGGGGATCGGGCTGACGCAAACGGTCAGCGGTCACACTCAGTTTTTACACGACGGGCGCGCCCGCAATCTGCTCGAAGCAGTGCTCTGGCACGGCGGCGAAGCCCAGGCGGCGCAGCGTCAGGTTCTGGCTTTTGATGCCGAGCAGCGCGCGGCACTGCTGGCGTTTCTGAATTCGTTATGACGTCTTTCATTTAAAACTATAAGGAGCCGGACATGTTCCGCCCCAAGTTGCTTTTCACCAGCCTTGCCGCCCTCGCTCTGGGTGCCTGTGCGCCAGCGGATCCGCAGGCTGTCACGTCTGCGTCGATCGCCAAGCAAGTCATCCTGCCCACTTACAGCCGTTGGGTGGACGCTGACCGCCAACTGGCAGCCAGCGCTCTGGCGTTCTGCGAAGGCAAGACTGATCAGGCCAGCGCCCGCGCCGACTTCCTGCACGCGCAAAAGACCTGGGCTGAACTGCAACCCCTATTGATAGGTCCTTTGGCCGAGGGCAATCGCGCCTGGCAGATCCAGTTCTGGCCAGACAAGAAGAACCTCGTCGGCCGTCAGGTCGAGCAACTGGTCACCGCGCAACCGCAGATCAGCGTCGACGCCCTGTCCAAATCCAGCGTTGTGGTTCAAGGCTTGTCGGCCTATGAATACATCCTGTTCGATGCCGCTATCGATATGGCCAATGCCGAGCAAAAGGCCCGTTATTGCCCGTTGCTCAAAGCCATCGGCGAACGCCAGAAAGCCCTCGCCGAGGAAATTCTCAGCAGTTGGAACAGCACTGACGGCATGCTGGCGCAGTTGAGCAAATTCCCCAACAAACGCTATGCCGATTCCCACGAAGCCATCGCCGAGCTGCTGCGCGTGCAAGTCACCGCACTGGACAGCCTGAAGAAAAAACTGGGCACCCCGCTGGGTCGCCAGACCAAAGGCGCACCGCAACCCTTCCAGGCTGACGCATGGCGCAGCAAGTCTTCGCTGAGCAGCCTTGAAGCCAGCCTTGCCAGCGCTGAAACCGTCTGGTCAGGCGTGGACAATCATGGCCTGCGTGGCCTGTTGCCCGCCGAGCAGAAACCGCTGGCCGAGAAGATCGACGCTGCTTACGCTGCAAGCCGCAAATTGCTGTCGGCGCTGAAACCACCGCTGGCCGATCTGTTGGCCAGCGAAGAAGGCCGCCAGCAACTCAACGCCTTCTACGACAGCCTGAACGTGGTGCATCGTCTTCACGAAGGCGAGTTGGCCAAGGCGTTGGGCATTCAGTTGGGCTTTAACGCCAACGACGGCGACTGATCAGAGGTAACCCATGATGTTGAGACGCCAGGCCCTGGCCATCGGAAGTCTGCTGCTCAGCGCTTGTACGCTAGGTGGCTGGTCCCTATTCCGACAGAAAGGCAAAAGCCCCCTGCTGCTCTCGGCCCGTGACGACGGCGACGGGCTGCATTACGCCGTGGGTTATCGCCTCGATGGCCAGCAAGTCTTTGCGACGCAGGTCGGCCAACGCTGCCACGACATCATCAATCACCCGACGCTGAATCTGGCGCTGTTCGTCGCCCGCCGTCCAGGCACCGAAAGCTACCTGATCGACCTGAGCGACGGCCGTCTGTTGCAGACGATTACCTCGCAGCCCAATCGGCATTTCTATGGGCATGCGGTGGTACACAGCAGTGGTGAATGGCTGTACGCAACCGAGAATGACACGACTGAACCTGGCCGTGGCCTGCTGGGTGTTTATCGATTCGTAGATGGCCGGCTGGTGCATTCCGGTGAAATTCCGACTCATGGCATTGGCCCTCATCAGGTGTCGTGGATGCCTGATGGAGAAACGCTGGTGGTGGCCAACGGCGGTATCCGCACCGAGGCCGAAAGCCGCGTTGAAATGAACCTCAATGCCATGGAGCCAAGCCTGGTGCTGATGAAGCGTGACGGTACGCTGCTGAGCAAGGAAACCCTCGGGCAATCGATGAACAGCGTGCGCCACCTGGGCATCGGCAGTGACGGCACCATCGTCGCCGGTCAACAGTTCATGGGGGCTTCTCATGAGTCAGCCGAGCTGCTGGCGATCAAGCGCCCAGGCCAGCCGTTTCAGGCATTCCCGGTGGATGAGCAGCAACTGGCGAGCATGGCTCACTACACCGCAAGCGTGGCGGTGCACAGCGAACTGCGTCTGGTGGCGCTCACCGCGCCCAGAGGCAACCGCTTTTTCATCTGGGACCTGGACAGCGGTGCCGTGCGCCTGGACGCACCTTTGCCTGATTGCGCGGGGGTGGGCGCGGTCGCCGACGGTTTCGTGGTCACGTCTGGCCAAGGCCGCTGCCGCTTTTACGATTGCCGCAAACCGGAGCTGGTCGCCAAACCGCTGGATCTGCCAGCAGGGCTTTGGGATAACCATCTGCATTTAGTTTGATGCCAGAAATACCCCTGTAGGAGCTGCCGCAGGCTGCGAACATCGGTGTATCAGACAAATCGCATTCGTCGCAGTCGTAACCTCCGACAACTCCTACAGTACCCATGCGTATCTGAAATCAAGTCCTCGTAGGAAAATTCAGCACGTCTTGAAAGCCTGCTTTTTGCTGTACCAGAACAGGTGGGTCTCACTGTAATATCCGGCAACGTTGTAAGTTTGGTTCAACCCGATTTTTCCAAGGATATGGATATGCTGCGTCGCCGGATGCTGATCATGTTGGGCGTTGTGTTGCTTGTGGTTTTGCTGCTCGCCGGTTACAAGGCGTTTTCCATCTATCAGCAGATTCAACAATTCTCAGCTCCCAAACCTCCTGTCAGTGTCGCTGTTGCGACGGCCAGTGAACGCCCGTGGCAAAGTCGCCTTCCTGCCATTGGCACCCTAAAGGCATTGCAAGGCGTGGACCTGAGCCTGGAAATAGCCGGCACCGTGAAGGCGCTTCAATTCGAGTCAGGCCAGAAGGTTCGCATCGGTCAGCCGCTGTTGCAGATGGACAGCGATGTGGAAAAGGCCTTACTGGGCACCGCACAGGCGGACCTGGGGCTTGCACAGGTGGAATACGGCCGTGGCAGCCGACTGGTGGGGGATCAGGCGATCTCCAAAGGCGACTTTGACAAGCTGGCCGCGCAACTGAAAAAAGCCAGCGCCACCGTTGCTCAGTTGAATGCATCCCTGGCGAAGAAAAGCATCCTTGCGCCATTCAGCGGCACCATCGGCATTCGTCAGGTGGATGTGGGTGATTACCTCGCCAGCGGCACAGTCATTGCCACATTGCAGGACTTGAGTAGCCTCTACGTCGACTTCCATGTCCCGGAACAATCTCTGCCGAAATTGAGCGTGGGCCAGATCGCCTGGGTCACTGTTGCGGCCTATCCAGACCAAACCTTTGAAGCCACGATCAGCGCAATCAATCCCAAGGTGGATGACGCCACACGCAATGTGATGATTCGCGCCACCCTGCCAAATCCGGAAAGCAAGCTACTGCCCGGCATGTTTGCCAGCCTGCAGGTGCTGCTGCCGGGTCCAAAAACCCGGATTGTGCTGCCGGAAAGCGCCATCACTTACACGCTCTACGGCAACTCCGTGTATGTGGTGGTGACGAAAAAAACTGCTGAGGGAGCGCCTGAAAAGGACGCCAAGGGCGAAGACCAATTGATTGTCGACCGGCGTTTTGTGGAGACCGGTGAGCGTCGCGACGGGCTGGTCATTATCACCAAGGGAATCAAACCCGGCGAGCAAGTGGTCAGTGGCGGGCAGCTCAAGCTCGACAACGGCGCCCACGTCGCCATCAGCGCAGACAAGACCCTGCAAGCCGAACAGAACAGCCAGCCAAAAGCTGACTGATCAAGGAACCCTCATGGCTTTTACAGACCCGTTCATTCGTCGCCCGGTGCTCGCCACGGTGATCAGCCTGCTGATCGTGCTGCTGGGTTTTCAGGCATTCAGCAAATTGACCATCCGCCAGTATCCGCAGATGGAAAACGCTCTGATTACCGTCACCACGGCCTACCCCGGCGCCAACGCTGAAACCATCCAGGGCTACATCACGCAACCCCTGCAACAAAGTCTGGCCAGTGCTGAAGGCATTGATTACATGACCTCGGTCAGCCGACAGAATTTTTCGGTGATTTCCATCTACGCGCGGATCGGCTCTGACAGCGACCGACTGTTCACCGAGCTGTTGGCCAAAGCGAACGAGGTGAAGAACAAACTGCCTCAGGATGCCGAAGATCCGGTATTGAGTAAGGAAGCGGCTGATGCATCAGCGCTGATGTACATCAGTTTCTACAGCTCGGAGCTGAGCAACCCACAGATCACCGATTATCTGTCCCGGGTCATTCAGCCCAAGCTGGCGACGCTTCCAGGTATGGCAGAGGCGCAGATCCTCGGCAATCAGGTGTTCGCCATGCGACTGTGGCTGGACCCGGTTCGCCTGGCAGGCTTTGGTCTGACCGCTGCAGACGTCACCGATGCCGTGCGACGCTACAACTTCCTGGCGGCAGCGGGTGAAGTCAAAGGCGAGTACGTGGTCACCTCCATCAACGCCACTACCGATCTCAAGTCCGCCGAAGCTTTCGCAGCAATCCCCTTGAAGACTTCAGGCGACAGCCGCGTCCTGCTCAGCGATGTCGCACGGGTCGAAATGGGCGCGGAGAACTACGACACGGTCAGCTCTTTCGATGGCATCCCGTCGGTGTACATCGGCATCAAGGGCACCCCCAGTTCGAACCCGCTGGATGTAATCAAGGAAGTCCGACGCATCATGCCGGAGCTGGAAAGCCAGCTGCCGCCAGGTCTGAAAGTCTCAATTGCCTACGATGCAACCTTGTTCATTCAGGCCTCGATCAACGAAGTGGTGAAGACCCTGATCGAAGCGGTGCTGATAGTGATAGTGGTGGTGTTCCTGTTTCTCGGTGCGTTGCGCTCAGTGCTGATTCCCGTCATCACCATTCCGTTGTCCATGGTTGGCGTTCTGTTCTTCATGCAACTGATGGGTTACTCCATCAACCTGCTGACCTTGCTGGCCATGGTGCTGGCGATCGGTCTGGTGGTGGACGATGCCATTGTGGTGGTGGAAAACATCCATCGGCATATCGAAGAAGGCAAGACACCGTTCGACGCGGCCATTGAAGGCGCTCGAGAGATCGCCATGCCCGTGGTCTCGATGACCATCACCCTTGCAGCGGTTTACGCACCTATCGGCTTTCTGGAAGGGCTGACTGGCGCGTTATTCAAAGAGTTCGCCCTGACCCTGGCCGGCGCGGTGGTGATTTCGGGGATTGTGGCGCTGACCTTGTCACCGATGATGTGCGCCCTGCTCCTGCGCCACGATGAAAACCCCAGCGGACTGGCACACAAACTTGACCAGATGTTCGAACGTCTCAAGCGACGCTACCGGAACATATTGCATGGCACCCTCAATACCCGTCCGGTGGTGCTGGTCTTTGCGCTGATCGTCTTGTGCCTGATCCCGGTGTTGCTCAAGTTCACTAAATCGGAGCTGGCACCGGATGAAGACCAGGGCATCATTTTCATGATGGCAACGTCGCCGCAGCCCACCAACCTCAATTACATCAACCGCTACACCGATGAGTTCATCAAGATCTTCAAGGAGTTCCCGGAGTACTACTCCTCGTTCCAGATCAACGGCTTCAACGGAGTACAGACCGGCATTGGTGGTTTCCTGCTAAAACCGTGGGACGAACGCCGCCGCACGCAGATGGCAATCCTGCCTGAGGTTCAGGCCAAACTGGCGGGCATCAGTGGCCTGCAGATTTTCGGGTTCAACCTCCCTTCTCTACCGGGGACCGGCGAAGGGCTGCCCTTCCAGTTCGTGGTCAATACGGCCAACGACTATGCCTCGCTGCTGCAGGTGGTCGAACGCATCAAGGCTCGGGCGACGGAGTCGGGGAAGTTTGCCTTTCTCGATATCGATCTGGCATTCGACAAACCCGAGGTAGTGGTTGAGATTGATCGAGCCAAGGCGGCGCAAATGGGCGTCTCCATGCAGGATCTGGGCGGGACTCTGGCGACACTTCTGGGCGAAGCCGAAATCAACCGGTTTACCATCGAAGGCCGTAGCTACAAGGTCATTGCGCAGGTGGAACGGCCCTATCGGGATAACCCCGGCTGGCTGAACAACTACTACGTGAGGAGCAGCGACGGTCAGCTGCTGGCATTGTCAACGCTGATCAAAGTCACTGATCGGGCACGGCCCCGCCAGCTCAACCAGTTCCAGCAGCTAAACTCGGCGATCATTCAAGGGTTTCCGATTGTCAGCATGGGCGAAGCGATCGACACCATCAGGCAGATAGCCAGTGAAGAAGCCCCCGCCGGATACGCCTATGACTACGCGGGAGCCTCCAGGCAGTACGTGCAGGAAGGCAGCGCCTTGTGGGTAACTTTCGCTTTGGCGCTGGCGATTATCTTTCTGGTGCTGGCAGCCCAGTTCGAAAGTTTCCGCGACCCACTGGTTATTCTGGTCACGGTTCCACTGTCTATTTGCGGAGCGCTGATCCCGTTGTTTCTTGGCTTCTCGAGTATGAACATCTACACCCAGGTCGGGCTGGTGACCTTGATCGGTCTGATCAGCAAGCATGGGATTCTGATTGTGGAGTTCGCCAATCAACTGCGGCGTGACCGAGGTCTGTCAGCCCGTGAGGCGGTGGAGGAAGCCGCAGCGATACGTTTGCGGCCGGTACTGATGACAACAGCTGCCATGGTCTTCGGCATGGTGCCGCTGATCCTGGCCACCGGCGCTGGTGCGGTAAGCCGTTTCGATATCGGCATGGTGATTGCCACGGGCATGTCTGTCGGGACGCTGTTTACTCTGTTCGTGCTGCCCTGTGTCTACACGTTGCTTGCTGCAGCAGACAAAACCACCAAGGCGAGCCTGAATCCTGAAGGAACGCTCAGCCAAAGGTAATGGACCGGATACAACAAGGCCCCAATCATGGGGCCTTCAAGTCGTTGATTCGGCGCGCGGGAGCAGTCAATGCTGACCCGTCGTACCCTGTGCCAAACCAAACATCAACAGCAGCAAGTCATGACTCGGCTGGACCGAGTCCTGACTCTTGGCCAGCCGCGGCAAAGGACAATGCCCTTGACCGTGCTCGGCGCTTAACACCTTCGTTCCAGGCTCTTCCCACGCGGCCATCGCTACCGATGCGATAGCCAATGCGCCGAGAACGAATAAACCTCGTGCCAGTTCTAGCTTCATTAGTCTAAGCCCTTGATAGCGCTGCCAAACGCCGTCTCGTAAAAGTAGACTAACTTCTGCCAGTCCGCTGGCTCGAACGACGAGTGGCGGCGCAGTTGCTTCATGTCATGACGAGCGGCGGCGGCGGCAGTGAAACGACGACGGCATTTCTCCAGATCCAGCAACGCAACTTCAGCCCTGGCCTCGCTGCCTTCGCCCACAACCCGCACGAACACATGCTTGATATAAAGACAGCTGTGCTGCCAACGGCCCAGATGCATGCGCGCCAGATTGATCGCCAGTTCCTGGAGCAACTGCTCGTGCAGCGCTTCACCGTGGTGCTCGCGACCACCCGCCGCGTACCAGTCTTCAATCTCCTGAAAACCATCCAGCGCCTTGGTGACCAGCAGCGCGCGCCATTCATTGCGCTCATCTCGCTGCGCACCGCAAAAGATCATTTCGGGCACACTCACATCAAGCTTGCTCAGGCCAACCAGAGCGTCACGCTCGCGCAGGACGGTTGGGCGACCAAACGGATGCAACCAGCTGCGGTAGATATGTCCGACCTGGCGCTTGATGTAAATCAGCTGGCCAGCTTCGGTGAAGACCCGCTGTACACCACTCTCACCACCTCGGCGCTGATTGGGTTCTTCAACCCATTCGCCGCGCTGTTCCCAGAAGAAATCAAAGCCTTTACCTGCCGATACCGTGGGCTCGATGACTGCCTGCACGCCCATTCCCCTCACCTCTTACGCAATAGATACACCCGCCACATGGCGTAAAACGGCAGAAAATCCAGGCGTTCCTGAATGCGGAAGCCCGCCTGTTCAAATTCGGCCTCAACTGTTGCAGCCGGTAACACGAAACGATTTTGGTAACTGTCCTGCCCATTTTTCGCATGGCGCTTGCTATCAAGCCGCTTGCGTTTCCATGCCTTGAAATTACCGTCGACCCAAAGCGACACGATCACGCTGTCCCGGGTAACGCGCTGAAACTCTCGCAATAAAGCCAGGCGATGTTCCGATTGCCCCACGTGATGCAGAAGACGCATGCAGAAAATGCTGTCGACGGCGTTGTCCGGTAGATCGATATCGAATGCGGATGTCTGCAAGGGTCGTACCCTTTTCACCACATCGGCTGGCTGAGCAGCACATGCAGTGTTAAGCATATCGGCGGAATTGTCCGCACCGATGATCACCCGGTTGGGCTTTTCGGCCAACAAGGGCCAGAACCGACCGGCGCCGCTGGGCAGATCAAGCACCAAACCCGGGTCACCCGCCATGTGCAATGCCTTACGCGCCAACTGCTCATCGCGCCAATGTGACAAGCGCCGAGAGATATTGTCCTGATGCTTCTGCAAATATTGTTGCGCGTGATCCTGATCATATTTGCGGGAAAACTCGAGTTCGATTCGCTTGCTCATGTGGCATCTCCTGATTCCGATAGGCGCCAAGGTAATCAGCGAGCTGTCAGCATCAGGTCATGCAGATGTGAAAAAAATGTAGCAAGCAGTGGCAAGTGTTTCGAGATCCTTCAATGAGTTAGGCGTGCCATCGAGCGAATCAGAGAGGCGTGACGGTTTTTGTTTCAAGTCCGATACAGGCGCAGTAACACCTCTGCGACACCCAGGTGCGCCTCAGACGGCGGTCAGTTTTACGCTGAAACGACAACCATGAGGTTCCATCGGGCTCAGGCTAACGCTCCAGCCCTGGTTCTCGCAGATGCGCTGCACCAGCGAAAGCCCTAGACCAAGCCCCTCCCCTCGCTGTTCATTGCCGCGCACAAAAGGCTCGAACATCGCTTCGCGTTTTTCTTCAGGAATACCGACACCGCTGTCTTCCACGAGAAAACCGTCACTCTGTAACGTCAGGGTGATAAAGCCATGATCGGTGTAGTGCAAAGCGTTACGCAGCAAATTGCCCATCACGGCATATAAGAATGTTGCGTTGTAGTTGATTTCCGACGATTGGTCAGAGACCACCGAACGAACGGTCAGCTGCAGGCCTTTGCTTTCAATGGGGCCACGCCACAACGCGATCAGTTGGTCAGCAACTGCTTGCAGAGACACTTTAGGCGTCATGCTCGCATCTTCACGCTGCGTACGCGCCAGCATGAGGAAGGTTTGCACCAGATCCCGCATTTCTTCACACGCTCGGGCGATACGTTCCACCTGTGAGCGGGCACGGCTGTCCAGCGCAGGATTTTCCAGCAGCAGCTCGCAGGAACTGGCCAGTACCATCAACGGGGTGCGTAATTCATGACTGACGTCACTGGTGAACATCCGTTCGCGGGTCAATGCCTGACGCAGTCGCCCCAGCGTGGCATCGAAGGCCACCGCCAGCTCACCGACTTCGTCAGCGGCATAGTCAGGCGCCAATGGCGGCGCAAGCCCCAGCAGTTGGTCGCGATGACGAACCTGTCGCGCCAGACGCACGACCGGCGCCATAACCCGCCGGGCCAGCACCCAACCCAGGAAAACAGCCAGCCCCAGTGCCAGAACGAAACCGACCAACACGACCGCAAACAGCACTCGCTCGCGCTCTTCAAAATCGCTCTGATCCTGCAGCAGCACGTATCGACGCCCATCTACCACCTCGACCATGGCGTGATAAGACAACGGACCACGAAAGACCTCATGGAAGCCAGAGTCGAGGTGTTTCAAATCCTTGGGTAAATCGAAATCACCGGGGCCGCCACTGAAATAGAACAGCTGGTCAGGTTCCGGCCGGTGACTCCAGTCGGAAACGCTGTCCATCAGCAGCAGGCGATTGAGATCACCGCCCAGCCCCGCAGAAATCAACTTTTCCTCGACCAGATGGACAGTGGCCACAATGCCCATGGCGAAAGACCCTGCAACCAGCGCGCTCATCAATGCGAAAGCGATGATGATCCGCTGGGCAAGGCTTTGCTTAAACTCCATCCCGTCCCTCGGCCAGGCGGTAGCCAACACCGTGTACGGTTTGCAGCAAGGGTTTGCCAAAGGGCTTGTCGATCACCTGGCGAAGCTGATGCACATGGCTGCGCAGACTGTCGCTATCAGGGCAATCATCGCCCCAAAGCGCTTCCTCAAGAATCTCTCGACGTAACACATGAGGACTCTTTTGCATCAGCACTGCCAGCAACTTGAGACCCACCGGGTTGAGTTTGAGCAGCCGCCCTTCCCGCGTAACTTCCAGTGTGTCCAGGTCGTAGATCAGATCGCCCACCTGCAACGTACGCCGCCCACCGCCCTGAGCCCGACGCAATACGGCCTCGATACGGGCCGCGAGTTCTGACAGCGCAAAAGGCTTGAGCAGGTAATCATCCGCGCCGGAGCGGAATCCCTGCAGACGGTCATCAAGCTGGTCACGCGCGGTGAGCATGATGACCGGCGTATCGCGTCGGGCATCTTCGCGCAGTCTTTTGCACAATGTGTAGCCGTCGATGCCGGGCAACATGATGTCCAGCACGATCAGGTCATAATGTTCGGTCGCCGCCAGATGCAATCCGGAAAGGCCATCCTGTGCGCAATCGACTGTATAGCCCTTCATGCCAAGGTAATCGGCAAGGTTGGCCAGGATGTCACGGTTGTCTTCGACCAGAAGAATTCGCATCTGTACGCCCTCCATCTTCAATAATGCTGGCGCAGCTTAGAGCGAACCTGCGCGCAGAGCCAGCACCATCTAGCGTGACAATGTCAGGGCAACCCGTGAAGCAGGCATAAAAAAACCCCGCGGCTCGTGTGAGCAGCGGGGTTTTATGTTTCAGGCTGACTGTGATCAGAAGGCGTATGTCACCAACAGCTCTTTGGTCACCTGAAAGTCCACCGACATCATGAAGCTCAATGCGCTGATGGTGAAGATGGAGAAAACGAACAGCTTGCGAGCCCAGACCGTGTCGTCCACTGCCTTGTAACCCTTCCACGCCATCCACAGCCAGTACATGCCCATTGCCGCGGCAACCGCCAGATAGTTGAGGCCAGCGTAACCGCCGAAGGTCAACATCAGAGTGGCTACCAGAAACGCCAGGATGTAGAGCAGGATGTGACGCTTGGCCACCCGGATGCCACGTTCAACCGGCAAAACCGGAATCTTGGCAGCCAGGTAGTCATTGAAACGGAAGATCGCAATGGCGTACGAATGCGGCATCTGCCAAAGGCTGAACATCACCAGGAGCGTCAATGCCGCGAAGTCGAAGCTGTTGCTGACTGCGCAATAGCCAATCACCGGAGGCATGGCCCCCGAGAGACTGCCGATCAAGGTGCCGTGTACCGACTTGCGCTTGAAGTACAGGCTGTAGAAGCCTACGTAAATCACGAAGCCGATCACTGCGAGCAATGCCGCCAGCGGGTTGGTTTTGGTGTACAGCAAACCAACCCCGGCAACACCCAGAATCGTCGCGTAGAGCAGAGCCAGTTTCAACGAAACCAGGCCTTGTACCAGCACACGGTTCTTGGTGCGCTCCATCTTCTGGTCAATATCCCGGTCGATGCAGTTGTTGAATACACAACCGGATGCAACGACCAGGGAGGTGCCTATGACTGCGGCCAGGAACATGCCGAAGTCAATTTGCCCTTTGGAGGCCAGAAAAAAGCCACCTGCCACCGAAAGCACGTTACCGAAAATGATCCCCGGCTTGGTGATTTGGATAAAGTGCTTAAGGGACATCAGGCGTACCTCATTTAGCCATCATGACGGTGTGGATACTGAACATGATCCACAACGAGAGGCCGACCAACAGAACAATAACCAACGCCGTGAACGCAAATGCGAACACGTTGTTACGTTGCGATGCCGAACGGTCCAGGTGCAGGAAGTACCGCAGGTGAACCAGAACCTGTACCACAGCGAACAGCAGGATAGTGATCAGGGTGGCCGACTTGGACATCACCGGATACATCACCACGCCGAACGGGATGGCAGTCAGGATCAACGACAGGACGAAACCGATGACGTAGTCCTTTACGCTGCCGTGGCTGTCGTGTTCTTCAGCAGAGATATGCGCGTGTGCGTTTGCCATTTACAAAGTCCCCATCAGATAAACAACGGTGAAGACGCAGATCCACACCACGTCCAGGAAGTGCCAGAACAGACTCAGGCAGCTCAGACGAGTGGTGTTGGTCGACGTCAGGCCACGTGTCTTGACCTGATACATCATGATCGCCATCCAGATCAGACCGCTGGTCACGTGCAGACCGTGCAGGCCTACCAGTGCGAAGAAGCCGGACAGGAAGCCGCTGCGGCTAGGGCCGAAGCCTTCGACGATCAGGTGATGGAACTCGTAGATTTCCATCGCGATGAAGCCGGCACCAAACAGGAAGGTCAGGGCCAACCAGCCCAGAACCTGACTCTGCTTGCCTTTGTAGACCGCCAGCATGGCGAAGCCGTAGGTGATACTACTGAACAGCAGGAACGCGGTTTCGACGGCCACGAATGGCAGTTCGAAGATGTCGTGACCCGAAGGGCCGCCGGCAATGTTGCCCGACAGCACCGCGTAGATCGCGAAGAAGGATGCGAACAGTACGCAGTCGGTCATCAGGTAGAGCCAGAAACCGTAAACGGTCATTGGCCCCGCGTCGTGGTGATCATGCCCGTGGTCGTCGTGACCGTGGGCATCTCCTGGATTCAATACTAAGTTCGACATGTTTAAACCTGTTCCAGAGTGGATTTGACAGGAGTGTATGCACCCTGAGCCACGAGGATCTTGTGCTGCTCACCTTCGATACGCGCCACTTCTTCAGCGGGCACCATGTAACCCTGATCGTCACGTGCGGCGTGGAAGACGAAGGTAATGACCGTCGCTGCCAGGCTGGCGATAGCCAACCACCAGATGTGCCAGATCATGGCGAAACCGAACACTGTCAACAGCAGACCCATGTACAAGCCGGTCGCGGTGTTGTTCGGCATGTGAATCGCCGAGTAGTGAGCCGGTACGTTGTAAGCAGTGCCGTTACGCTTGGCTTCGGTGAAGGCATCCAGGTCGGTTGCTTTCGGCAGCTCGGCGAAGTTGTAGAACGGCGGCGGCGAAGAAGTCGACCATTCCAGCGTGTGGCCATTCCACGGGTCACCGGTCAGATCCTGGTTCTCAGGCTTGTTGCGGTCACGGATGCTGACGAATATCTGGATCAGCTGGCAGGCGATACCTACAGCGATCAGCATTGCGCCCCACCAGGCGATGTCCAAGTACAGGTTCCAGGCCGGGTTATCAGTGGTGTTCAGGCGGCGCGTCATACCCAGGAAGCCCAGGAAGTACAGCGGCATGAAAGCAATGAAGAAACCGAAGAACCAGCAGTAGAACGCCGACTTGCCCCACTTCTCGTTCAACTTGAAGCCGAACGCTTTAGGGAACCAGAACGCGAAACCAGCGATGTAACCGAAGACCGCACCGCCGATGATGACGTTGTGGAAGTGAGCGATTACGAACAGGCTGTTGTGCAGTACGAAGTCAGCACCCGGGATCGCCAACAGAACGCCGGTCATACCGCCGATCGAGAAGGTGATCATGAAGCCCAGGGTCCAGAGTACCGGCGCGGTAAAGCGCAGACGGCCCTGATAGATCGTGAACAGCCAGTTGAATAGCTTCACACCCGTCGGTAGCGCAATCAGCATGGTCGCCAGACCGAAGAATGCGTTGACGCTGGCACCCGACCCCATGGTGAAGAAGTGGTGCAGCCATACCATGAAGCCCAGTACGCAGATCCCGCCGCTGGCGTAGATCATCGACTTGTGGCCGAACAGGCGCTTGCCGGTGAACGTAGAGATAACTTCCGAGAACACACCGAACGCCGGCAGAACCAGGATGTAAACCTCAGGGTGACCCCAGGCCCAGAACAGGTTCACGTACATCATCGGGTTACCACCCAACTCGTTCGTGAAAATGTGGAAGTCCAGGTAACGGTCAAGCGTCAGAGCTGCCAGGGTAGCGGTCAGGATCGGGAACGAAGCCACGATCAGAACGTTTGCCCAGGTGCAGGTCCAGGTGAAGATCGGCATTTCCATCAACTTCATGCCAGGCGTACGCATTTTCAGTACGGTGACCAGGAAGTTGACACCCGTGAGTGTCGTCCCGAGTCCCGATAGCTGTAGCGCCCAGATGTAGTAATCGACCCCCACGCCAGGACTGTAAGCCAGACCGGACAGAGGCGGGTAAGCAACCCAACCGGTTTTGGCGAACTCGCCGACGCCCAGGGACAGGTTGACCAACAGTACGCCGGACACCAGGAGCCAGAAGCTCAGGGAGTTCAGGAACGGGAAGGCAACGTCACGGGCACCGATCTGCAGCGGCACGACGATGTTCATCAGGCCGGTGAAGAACGGCATCGCCATGAAGATGATCATGATCACACCGTGAGCGGTGAAGATCTGGTCATAGTGCTCAGGAGGCAGGTAGCCCTCGGAGCCGTTCTGGGCCAAGGCCAGCTGGGTACGCATCATCACGGCGTCGGCGAAACCGCGCAACAGCATGACCATGGCAACCACGATGTACATCACACCGATTTTCTTGTGGTCAACTGACGTCAGCCATTCAGTCCACAAGTAGGTCCATTTTTTGAAGTAAGTGATCGCCGCGACCAATGCGATGCCACCCAAGGCGATCATCGCCAGGGTGATCATGACAATTGGCTCGTGATACGGGATCGCGTCCAGACTTAATTTACCAAACATCGTTTACTCCTCTGCCCCAGCAGCTGAATGCTTACCCTTACCCATGTCCATCACTTTCTCACCCACATTGGCGTCCGACTCGCGGGCAGTACCTTCCTGCTCGTGAGGGTTCACCTTGCCTGGTTTCATGCCTTCATATTTATCGATGATGGTATTGAACAGGTTCGGAGTGACCGAGGAGAAGAGTTCGACCGGGTTACGCTCGCTCGGCTTGAGCAATGCAGCGTATTCAGACGTCTCAAGCTTTTTAGGTGAACTCTTGACTTCAGCAACCCAGGCGTTGAAGTCAGCCTGAGATGTTGCGGTCGCCTTGAACTTCATGCCGGTGAAACCCGCGCCGCTGTAGTTGGCGGAGATACCGTTGTATTCGTGATTTTCGTTGGAGATCAAGTGCAGCTTGGTCAGCATGCCAGCCATGGCATACACCTGGCCGCCCAGACCCGGAATGAAGAACGAGTTCATCACGGAATCAGAGGTAATCTTGAAATTGACCGGTGTATTGGCCGGGAACACGATTTTGTTGACCGTCGCGATGCCCTGTTCCGGGTAGATGAATACCCATTTCCAGTCCAGCGAAACGACTTCGATGGTGATCGGCGCAACGTCGGATTCGATTGGACGATAAGGGTCCAGCGCGTGCGTTGATTTGTAGGTGATGTAGAACAGCACCAGCAACAGAACCATCGGGATGCCCCAGACGGCGGCTTCGATCTTGGTTGAGTGCGACCAGTCAGGCGTATAGGTGGCGTCTTTGTTCGAAGCGCGATATTTCCAGGCGAAGATGATCGTCAGGAAAATGACCGGAATCACCACGATCAGCATCAACAGTGTGGCGGTGATGATCAGGTTACGCTCGTCAAGACCCACTTGCCCCTTAGGATCGAGCAGAGGCACGCCCTCGCAACCACTGAGCAAAAGCATGCTGAAAAGGGCCAAGAAGCCAAAAAACCTGGGGTACCTTTTTTTACTCATCTCACGACCTCTAAAAGCAAAAGCAGCTTGCGGGTGCATTTGGTTTTCGACCGCCAACACTGAAACCTGCCCGTGTTGGCATGTTTTTTTGAATTGAACAGGAGCCTGTCACAACGCACGCAAGCGTAACGACAAATCCGTCTGTATCTTTAATTTTCTTATTCGAATGCTGGCAACAAGCCTGTTTGTGCAGGCATTTCCCTTTGGTGCGGACATTCCTGATGCTTTAAGAGATCGGTCGGGCAATACCTGCACGACCTGCGCAAGGGCGCAAAGTGACCTCGAAAATGCTCGTCGCGGGGCAACCCGGGGCGGCAAGTGCGGGGATTGTAGATATGTAAATTTTCAATGACTATGTTTTTTTTAGCAACAGTTTGTATCAGTGCCTGTAAAAATCGAGAAACGGCTCACGAAATTTTCACAAAAAACGCCCCGATTCAGCCGGGGCGTTTTTGCCTACAGACCCTGTAGCCCGCGGGACTTGCGCCGGTTGCGAATGATCCCGGCAGGGACCAGCACAACGGTCAGTACGAAGGCCACCAGCGCCCATTGGGCCAGCGACAATCCGAGGACTGGCGGATAAGGGGTCGTGCAGAACCCACCCACCTGGAATCCGACGGGGAACATCGAAGCCAGCGGCAGGCCATCGACGATCGGTTGCAGGATGTCGATCCCACAACTCTCGGTGGGGTGCGAGAGGATGTATACGTGACGGCCTGCCGCCACTATCCCGCCAATTGCGCTCAGTACAACCAGCGCTTCACAAACCGTGGTGCTCCGACTGCCCGGCATGGCCGCGCCGATGAAGGCGAAGATCGCGATGAACAGCAAAGCGTAGCGTTGCAGGATGCACAGCGGGCAAGGCGCTTCGCCCAGGACGATCTGCATGTACAGCGCGCCACCGATCAGGGCCAGGCAGATGACGCCCAGCAAGACCAGAAAGCGCTTTTCGCGTTTTAGGTACAACATGTTGTCGCTCATTGACTTACCTTTCGAAGGGGTATCCATCCGGACCGTTCGATCCCTGCCTGGACGCGTTGCCGCAGCCCATACGGCATCCACGGGATTGTAAATGCTCGACGGCCTGATCGCTTGCGATAATCATTGCCGACGCCGGACAACTCAAGCTTCAACCTGCTGTACGGATACATTTGACGGCCGGATGGTGATGACGGCCTTGCTCCAGGTCAGGTGCTGAGCAAGGACCGGCCTTTGCAAGAGTCACTCCCGCCCTGAGCGATAACCACCGCTGCAGACCCAAAAAAGCCGCAACGCTTCTTATATATAGAAGCGTGCGGCTTTTTGTCGCAGGCAGCTCTTCTATATATAGAAGGATGCGGCAGTTTGTCGCAGGGTGACGAACGCATTATCGGTAGGAGCCAACTTGTTGGTGAGGGCGGCAGGTCGGGCGACAGGTATCTATTGCCGGTAATGACGCCCTCGCGAACAAGTTCGCTCCTACAGAACCGCATCGCGCCTGAAAAACCCGACAGTCTGCCATCGTGGCACTGCGGTTCGCAGCCCCCGGCAGCTCCTACAGCGCCGACGCTGGCCCAAAGAATTCGAAACGGCTCTGCTGTTCTGGAACACCGGCAACCAGGAGCTGCCGTTTGATCGATGCCATGAAGCCTTTCGGGCCCAGGAAGTAAGCATCCAGATCACGTTCCTGAGGCAGCCATTGCTCCAGTTGAAGCTGATTCAGCAAACCCAGCGCATCCCCCGCTGCGCTGACACCATCTTCTTCGGCGTAGCAGTAAAAGCGTTTGAGCTGCGGGTGACGCGCCGCGAGATCATCCACCCAGTCGCGGAACGCATGCACGCCGCCATTGCGGGCGCAGTGAATGAAGTGGATCGGGCGCGAGGTGGCCAGTGCAGCTTCGAGCATGGCGAGCGTTGGCGTAATGCCCACTCCCCCACTGATCAGCACCAGCGGTTTGTCACTCGCAGTCAGGACAAACTCACCTGAAGGCGCATACAGGTTCAGGGTGTCGCCCACTAGAACGTCGTCGTGCAGATAGTTGGAGACCTTGCCCAGCGGCTCGCGCTTGACGCTGATCCGGTACCGATTACCGTCAGCAACGGCCGACAACGAGTAATTGCGGCGCATTTCTTTGCCGTCGATGTGCAATTGCAGGCCGATGTATTGCCCCGGCGCGAAATCCAGTATTGGGCCACCGTCCGCCGAGCGCAGGTAAAACGAAGTGATCTCGGCGCTCTCCACCACTTTGGCGGCCAGCGTAAAGGCCCGCACACCGCGCCAGCCGCCAGGAGCCTGGGCTTTTTCGTCATAGATCCGCGCTTCTGCGCCGATAAGGATATCGGCCAATTGCTGATAGGCGTTGCCCCACGCCTGCAGGACTTCCTCGGTGGCGATGTCCTCACCCAGCACTTCGGAAATGGCGCTCAACAGGCAACTGCCTACAATCGGATAATGCTCGGGAAGAATTTGCAGGGCGACATGCTTGTTGATGATTTTCGCGAGCAAATCACCCAGTTGCTCCAGCTCATCGATGTGGCGGGCATACATGAGCAGACCGTTGGCCAGCGCCCGTGGTTGAGCGCCGCTCGCCTGGTGCGCCGGGTTGAACAGCGGACGCACTTGCGGGTACTCCTCCAGCATTTTTTTGTAGAAATGAGTGGTCAGCGTTTCACCACCACTCTCCAGCAAGGGCACAGTGGATTTGACGATGGCACGATCACCGGCGTTCAACATGATGTACTCCAGGCATATCGCCTTTGTAGAATGTACGCTTGCTACATCAGAAACCGTGCCACTATTTATCTTGTTTAAAATCATTAAGTTAAGAAATATTAGTCAAAATGACACGACTAAATCAGCTGTCATTAAGACAACTAAAAGTCATTATGACTCTCAAGAACAACACTGGATGCCGGCCTGCGACAGCACGCCGCAGGCTGAAAAAATCAGGCGGATTTTTGTCGAAAAACCTCAAGCCGACCAGCGCCGGGCCGATAACCCATTCATAGGAAGCTGTTTACCGCTCCCCGCGGCAGAGCACTTATTGCAGAAGGTTCATATGTCCACCAAAAACGTCCGAGCAGATTCACTTTCGCTGCTGCTGTTCACGTTACGTAGCGGCAAATTGATGGCGATCAACTTGCTTAAAGTCAGCGAAATCATCCCCTGCCCCGCTCTGACACGCCTGCCTGAATCTCACCCACACGTCAAAGGCGTTGCCACGTTGCGCGGCGCTTCGTTGTCGGTGATTGATCTGAGTCGCGCCATCGGTGAGCGCCCGCTGGAAGATCCGGACGGCGGCTGCCTGATCGTCACCGACGTCAGCCGCTCCAAACAGGGCCTGCATGTGCAGGCCGTGAGCAAGATCGTGCACTGCCTTACCACCGATATTCGTCCACCGCCCTATGGCGCCAGTAACAAGTCGTTCATCACCGGTGTCACTCAGGTCGATGGCACGCTGGTGCAGGTGCTGGATATCGAGAAAGTCATCCACGGTATCGCCCCGGCCAGAATCGAAACCAACGCTGATGAGCTGTCCATGGAAGATGCCGAAGTGCTGTCCAAGACCCGGATTCTGGTGGTCGATGACAGCCAGGTCGCCTTGCAACAATCGCTGATCACCTTGCGTAACCTCGGCCTGGACTGCCACACCGCCCGCAGCGCCAAGGAAGCCATCGATGTCCTGCTGGAGCTGCAAGGCTCGCCTGCGCAGATCAACCTGCTGGTGTCCGATATCGAAATGTCGGAGATGGACGGCTACGCGCTGACTCGGACATTGCGCGAAACCCCTGACTTCCAGCACCTGTACATTTTGCTGCACACCTCTCTGGACAGCGCCATGAACAGCGAAAAAGCCAAGCTCGCCGGGGCGGACGCGGTTCTGACCAAGTTCTCGTCGCCTGAACTGACCAAATGCCTGATCGTTGCAGCCCAGACCATCGAAGCCCAGGCATCGTGAACAGCCATTCGCCCACCCAGCATGCGAGGACTGATGCTGTTACAGACAGAATCGGCGGCTCTGCCCGGCATTGCTGGCTGATGCGCCGGGATCTGCATCTGCCGTCGCCCGCTATTTTCTGGGCGGGCCATATGAGGCCCCAGGCGTTCAGCATTGAACTGGCCAGCGAGGCGCATCGCTTGCTGGTCCAGAGTTACACCGGCCAAACTTACAACGGCCAGCACGATGACATACCTGACTACCAGACCTGGCTCACAGCCCTGCAAACCGATCCCGAATACAACCCGGACTTGTGCTACACAGCCTGGGATGATCAGGGCATGGTGGGCTTCGTTCAGGGCTGGACCAGCGCGTTCATCAGGGACCTTGTAGTGCATCCACGCGCCCGCCATCAAGGCATCGGCCTGAATCTGCTTAGCCATGTGTTCGAGATTTTTCGTCAGCGCAAAGAAGCCTGGGTCGACCTCAAAGTCATGGAGAACAACTTCTCCGCTCGCTGCCTGTATGAGAAAGCCGGCATGCGTTACGTCCAGCGCCTGGAAATCGACCCGCGCTGATCTGGCATACTCCGGGCATACACGATGCTCTTGGAGAATGGAATGAAGCTCACCAGCCTGAAACTCACCAGCCTGTTTGTGCTTGCGTTGGCAGCTGCCAGCCAGGCCAATGCGTCCACCACCGATGCGTGGAAAGCGCTGGACAAAGCCGTGGTCGACAGCTGCATGAAGGCCAGCCAACTCAAGGAAGTCCGCGCGGTCGGTAAAGCCGGATTCGACGACAGCGTTGGCTACGAAGCCTTGATGCTCAGAGGCCGTTACCCTCAGCCCCACATGAAAAATCAACCCGGCGCCGAGCTGTGCCTGTTCAATCGTCACAGCAAAAAAGCCACTGTCACCGAGTGGAATGAACAAATGGGCGCGCCAAAAAAATAGTCGTTAACCACTGGCGTAATCCTTGCTTCAAATCCTGTCTCAGCCAGACAGGCAGCCTTAGCCTTTGCGGTGTCTGGCGTACGTTTTGACGGATTTGAATCGTAATGAATACGCGCTTTTCATGCGTCGGTTGCGGCAGCTGCTGCACCGACCATCATGTGCCTCTGACCCTCGGCGAAGCCCTGCAATGGGCGGTCGACGGCGGTTCATTGATTGTCCTGACCGAAGCTTTTCTGGCTGATGGTTATGGCGTTGCGGCCGAGCAATTGACTCACGCCACACGCCGCTCGACAGTCGTGCAGAGCGGCTCGACTCAAGCCCACGTCGCCATCACCTTTGCCGCCTACAACGTCGGCCCTTGCCGGAATCTTGACGCAGAAAAGCTCTGTCGCATCTATGAGCGACGGCCGCTGGTATGTCGGATTTATCCGATGGAAATCAATCCGCATATTCCCCTGCGCCCGGAAGCCAAGGACTGCCCTCCCGAATCCTGGGATCAGGGCCCGGAAATGATCATTGGTGGCAAGTTGGTAGACACGGAGTTGAGTCGCCTGATCGAGCAATCTCGTCAGGCCGACCGGGAAGACATCGCCACCAAGGAAGCCATCTGCCAGCGGCTGGGCATCCGCGCCACGGCACTGAAGGGCAATGGATTTGTTGCGTATCTACCGGATATGGACGCCTTCGCCACAGCGGTCATGGATGTTGTCGACGGCGTAGAGCCGCCACAAGCCGATAACGGCTGGAGCTTCCATGTGGCGGGCGAGACGGTGGTGAGCACCTTGCAACGGGCCGGTGCCCGACTGACAACCGGGGAACCGGCGGGGTATATGTTTATACCGTTGCAGGCAGGGTGATTCATCGCACCAGCCATACAACGGCACCGGTGGGACCGGCTTTAGCCGGGAAGAGGCCAGATCAGTCGCTGAAGTTCGGCGCCTGAAATGCAGCATTCCCGGCTAAAGCCGGTCCCACTTCAGCGCTATACCGGCTTAACGCTTACCCATCGACTTGCGCGTGCCATGTGGCGCGGCGCCGGGGATTTTGTTGTGGCCGTGCTTGTTCGACTTCTGGTAGTACGGCTGGTCTTTCTTGGCCTGGGCCAGTTCACCCGGCTTGAACGGGAAGCTGAATGCAGGGATTGCCGCTTTGGCTTCAGGAGCCGCATCTTCGGCGACGACTGTTTCGGGAGCGGATGTTGGGTTAATGGAAGTCATGGGAGGCTCCAGAAAGTGGAATCAGTCGTCGAAAGGCCGCGCAGCATACCTGAATCATTTGCGACACGCCTGCACAGCCCCTCACCTCCCATCGGCTGATTCTATTTATAAAACAGATCCACCATCATCTCAGCCTCGAAAGGCCCCGCTTTCGGGGTTTGCGTCTGCCATACCAGCTCAGCGTTGAAGTCGACACTGGCAGCCTTGGTGTCACCCAGCAGATCCGCCAGATGAAACGGCTCGTTGTAACGAATGATCGACTCATCCCGGCTGCTGACGATGCGAATGCCGACCCCGTTGTTGGCGGCTGGAATCAGATAATCGCCGATCACGCTGCCCGTGACAGGCTTGAAGCGCGCCCCCAGGCTGAAGGGTGAATCGCAATCGCGACGGGTCACCAGCGAGAACGGTCGGCGCTCGACCACTTTGCCCACTGCCACCTGCTGAATGCCGACATTGCCGAACTCTACATTCTGCGGCAACACCTGCAGCTCGGCATCACAGGCCACAAAACGCAGGCCGCTCAGGTTGTTGACCTGATAACCGAGGCTGGCACCCGGCACAGGATTGAGCCCTGCCCCGCTGTCGAGCTGGAACACCCGGTAATCCTGTAAGTCACTGGCGACCCCGGAAGGCGGCGTAGGTCCGAATTTCTGAATGAACACCGAAAACGCCAGATTGAAGCGGACTTTTGGACAGGCGCCGATATTTGCCTCCCCTTCATGACACACCGGTAAAAAGTGCCCGGTACGGATACGCCCGCTGCTTTGCAGATGGTCGATGCCAGCCAGGGTCACACCGGCACGAATCCCCTGGCCGACTTGCCGGTTGTCAGGGTTGATGTAGATAAAGATCTCTTCCTGGATGGCTGGCATCCCGTCCTTGGCGCACTCCACCTGAAGATCCAGCCGCTCGGAGCGCCAGACGACATCACCCTCGGGCGCATTTGCAGGGATGGCGACGCTGCTGCCCAGATCAGCATGAAGAGTTGTCTCCCCTGAACCCTGAGTGTTGCAGACCAGCGCGAAGCAGGTTGCGGGGGTGAACAGCAACGCCAGCAACAATGCCCGCGCTGAAGGCAATACGTGGGAGCGAGCTTGCTCGCGAAGAGGCCGGGACATCCGACGACGATACGGCGCCTGATATGACGCCTTCGCGAGCAAGCTCGCTCCCACAGAATCCCCATTCGCGAGTAGATGTTTTTTAAGAATGTTCATCAGCAGTCCTTTTGCCGGTATTCGGTGGTGTTGGATTGATCGCCTGTGGCCTGGGCGCAGTAGCGGTGCAGGCCGCCGTAGTCGTTCAGTGCCTGGAAGGACAGGCCCACGGCGCCAATAGAGGCCGGAACCGGCATCTCATGGCTGGCACCCGGCGCCAGCAGCAGGTAATCAATGGCGACAACGTCACCCAACCGCACATCCTGTATCGCGGCATGGAACGACGTGGGATTGCTCACCCGCAGCGCAGCGTTCGCCAGGGTCCAGCGCAGACGTTGGGGCGTTTGCGCCGGATCGTCGCTCAAGCCCGGCGGGCGAAAGAACACATTGATGCGCTGACGGATGGCGATACTCAGCTGGTTTGCGCCCGCGACCTTGCGGGGGATTTCCAACACGTAGAGGTGCATCAGGGTTTCGGCAGTTTGCGGCATGCCCTGGCCCTGATACATCACCCTGAGGGCTTGCTTTGCCTGGGGATCAAGCCGGGACAAATGCGGCGTCAGCACAAATGGCAGGTCCGGGTCTGATGCCTGCGGGCTGCCATCGACGTTATCCGCAGCGCTCAGCCAGGCCTGGATCAACACCTCGTGATTGCTGCGATTGAGCACTTGCAGGCTTGCCTCGGCAAAGCGCCCATCAAAGATCAGTCGCGTCCCGGACAATGAAACGGCGGCCAGCGCATTGGCCGCAGACAACAAGAACACCACAAACAAAATGAACCGGCTCATTGGCACATCACCTTGATCCGCTCATAAGCCCGCGACGGGTCTTTTTCGGGCAATGTGAAAGCCGCTCGGCAACTTTGATCAGCCCAATTGACACGCAACTCCCCCTTATCCTGCTCGCTGAGGACGAGGGCGCGACCGGTCGGGTCGACAATCGCCAGCACTTTGCCGTCGGCATCTTCGACACTGGCGCCCAGAGGCACGCGGCTGCCATCGGCCTGCACCAGCTCGAATTGCACGCGACGCCCGGTTGCCGCCTTGAAGCGCACCACTGGCATGGCACCCCGACGTGGCACAACCTGGGTCACGGGGTTATCCAGTTCGACATCGGCGCCCAACTGTCGGGTGTCGAGGCTGATCCAGTTGATTCGATAAGGCTGCGCGTAAGGCAGCACGGCATAACCGTTGTCTGCCGTCTCGACATTGCTGAAGCTGCTCAACCCTGCTCCGGCCACGTTCGGCACCTGCACCAGGGCAAAGGTCTCGCCCAGTGGCTGGCCAAAATTGATCCCGCCGCCATGGACCAGCACCGAACCGGCTGCGCCGAGGCTCAAGGCATCGTAATCGCGGCCCTGACTGTAGCCCGCCTCGAAACGCCCATAAGGGCGAATAGTGTTGATCTTGCCTGAGCCGAAACTGCCGGAGCTGCTGTCATGTCCGGCCTGTACCGAATAGAACGAACTGCGGTCATCAAGCATCTGTCCGTTGAGGCCCACCTGCGCGTTGTACTCGCCGGAACTGTCGCGCACCCCATTGAACGAAACCCGCGAGGAACTGGCGCTAGAGCCCAGCGGCATGGTCAGGCTAAGGGCAATACGGTTGTCGCTTTCACTTTGCCCGTTACTATCGGATTCGCGATTGCTTTCCAGCGACAGACTGTAATTGAGGGTGCGCCAGGCTGCGTTGTACGCCAGGTAAAACTGCCGGGTTTTCCCGGTTTCATTCCAGTAACGCTGCTCGGATGCCGTCAGGCTCAAACTGCCGGACTGCTCTGGCAGCGCCTGGGTAACATTCAGCTCCAGACGATCTTTGGCCCGGCCATTGAATGATCGGCGCAGACGCTCGCTCGTCGCCTCGACATGGTCGTTGAGCGTGCGGTATTGCTCGGTGGAATAGCGATAACCGGCCACCGCGAAGGTGGTGCTGGTGACGTCCAGCGTGTTGGCATAGCGCAAGCGCAGGCTGTGCCCGGTATGGCTCTGGTGATCGGTATCGCTGATCGACCGGGTCAGGTCGGCCGACAACGCACCCAGACCGGTATTGACCCCGGCCCCCAGATTACCGGCCTGATAATCCTGCGCCACTTGCAGCCCGCCAAACCCGGTGATGCGCTCCGTCACCCCGTAGATCAGCGCGGCACTGGCAAAGGTCGGGGTTGCCGAATCATCGCTGGCATTGTCGACCTGCCCCAGCGCCAGGCTATGGCGCCAGGCACCGACAGGAACCATGATCGGCAGCGATGCATAAGCCTGAGTGAACGAGCGGCGCCGACCGTCCGCTTCGATAATCGTCACTTGCAGATCGCCATTGGAACCGCTGGGGTAGATGTCGTTGATCTCGAACGGGCCCGGCGACACGTTGCCGCTGTACAGCAAGTAACCGTTCTGGCGCACTTCAACCGAAGCGTTGGTTTCCGCGATGCCACGGATCACCGGCGCATAGGTGCGTTCGCTGTCGGGCAACATGGCGTCGTCGGAACTCAGGCCAACGCCGCGATAACGCACGCTGTCGAAAACCTGCGAATCGGTGAAGGTTTCACCCAGGGTCAGCTGACTGTGCAGCGGGTTGATGTCGCGCTGTAGATAAGTGCGGTTACTGCGAAAGCGGTAGTCCTGCTTGTCACCGTAAACCAGCGATGATTCATTGCGCAGCCGCCATGCACCCAGGTTCAGGCCGTTGCGCAAACTCAGGTAATACTGTTCGGAATCCTGCCGCTGATTGCTGCGCCGCGCGGCGTTGAACGCATAGTTGACGAACCCCACCGGTTCGCCTTCGTCCCACAGATCAGGCGGCACATAACCTCGGGCGCTGCGCTGCATGACGGCTTGCGGCACGCTGATGTTCAGGCGTAGCGCGTTGGGCTGATAGTCGACCCTGGCGAACTCGACGCGGGCGGGTAAGTCGAAACAGGCCTGGGGATCTTGCGGGGCTGAATCCGCCTGAACACGATCCGGATCAAGCCCGAAGGCTTGCAGCATTTCCAGGGTCAGGCAGGGCTCGATACGTCCTGATTGCGGGTTGCTGGCAAACAGGATATCGCGGCGCCCGCTCAAGGCGCGATTGACATAAATATCCACCCGGTACGTACCGGGAAGCAGGCTGTTGGCGCGCAGAAACTCGGTCAGCTCAGGCGGCTGATCACTGCCCTGGATGAATGCCGTATTGAATTTCACCGGGGTAGCCGGAGCATTCTCTACAGCCAGGGCGATTACTGGCAGCAATTGCGCAATGCCAAACACAACAAGCCTGCGCCGGAATGTCGGCCTGGAACTCTTTGCCAGCAGCAGGATGGACCCCGGAGTTGACTCCCCAATGTTTTTATAAAGCCATTCCATTAGCTGTTTTCCACTCGATTCAAAAAGCACACCTGAATCCCTTTCAGGCAGACATACGACTGCGAGCCAAGCCCCATCAAAGGGCGTGGCTCAGAACTCGATAAATAATGGCGCCTGGCTCGCTAACGCGGTTCCGTCCGGCCAGCCTGTGCGACGGTGCCGGTTTTCAGCGTGGCCTGATAAGCAACCTGCCCGCCGAAATCATTGATGCTGATGAAGCTCAGATTCAGCCCGGCGCTATCAACGGCTGACGCCAGCGCAAACTTCAGGCTTTGCCCTGGCGCAATCATCTGGCTGTCCTGATTCAACAGCTGAGCGCTGCCTCGTTGTCCGGCGATCCTGACCATTGATACGTGATAAGGGCCGGGATTATCGACCTGCACCGTGTTGTCACCAGCCAATGTCCAGCGCAGTTTTTCAGGCGCTTCGGCTACATCTCCCACAAGCCCTTGAGGCCGGAAAAACAGTTTGATGCGCTGGCGAATGGCGACCTGCAGGGCGTTTTCCGCCGCAGCCTGAGGAATTTCCTGAACGTTAAGCCATAGCACCGACTCCCGATCCCTGGGCATGTCGTGGCCGGCATAAATAACCCGCAGCAATTGCCTGCCGTCACCTGACAGCCGCGCCAGTGCCGGGGTAATTACAAACGGCAAGTTGCTCGCATCGCTATGTTCTGCACTGGGTTCAAGCCAACTCTGAACAAGGATCTCCCCGCTGCCGGTGTTGTACACACCGAAGCTGACTTCCTTGTCCTCAGCCGGATAAATCACTCTTGTCGTATTAATAATAATGCCCGCTTGCGCGCCACAGCTGAGCACCAACGCCAGCAATGCCGCGAAACGGTAGAAAAACAAAGACATGATGAAATTCACTTCAAGTAAGACGCTTTGATTTAAATGCTCAACGTCAAATAGGGGGCGGAGCGAATCGTCCTCGCTCCGCCCGGCGTATTACTCGTAATCCATCACGAACGGCAGGAAGCCGTCAGCATTACCCGGGTTGGTTGTCGTGCCATTAAGCACATAGACCGCACCGAAATTGAGTTCAGCCGTGGCGCCGCCAGTGCTGTCCTTGATCAGCGGTTTATCGATGGTCTCGGTGCCCCCCAGGTCCATGATCTGATTGGAGGCATTAAGCAGGCCGATGCCCACGCCGTCTGCCGCACCGGTAGTACGCAGCAACTTGGCATCGTTGTTATCAAGGCCGCTACCATTACGTGCGGAGAAGCGCATCTTCACCAGGTTGTATTGATCGGCGCCTGCAGAGCAGTTAACCAACAATTGGATAGGCGTTGCGGTTTCCAGTCGGTTTTGCGAGGAAGTGCCGATGTCCGAGAACGAAACGTTGCCCAGATCAACCGCGATCTCACCAGGGTTGGTGCCCGGCGAAGTGCCGGCGCCCGGGCCGACATTGCAGGAGATATTGGTCAGGGTGCCGGTGAAGATCAATTTGCCGTTATTGGCAGCATTGGCGGTGCCGGTGAGGCCTAGAGTGATAGCGCCAGCAGCGAGTGCAAGAGTGAGTTTTTTCATGTTAACGACATTCCTTGTGTTATTTCGTGTATGCCCTGAATCGGACGCCACGCACTATAAGGTTCGATTCTGCTGATCGATGTCGGCTTTTTTACTTTAATCAAGGGGATTAACCCATTGAACTTGTGTGAACTTTCCGTAGGAATAAACCCATTTTCCCTACAGCCCTCGTAAGACTTGGCCTTCGACTAATACCCGACTGAAAAGATCAGGAAAACATGCACATCGAATTAACAAATTCGTGACAAGGTTGTATTTTCTTACGAAACCGAAACTGCAACTCTACCTATTGAGTAGCAGTCTCGATGGGCAAGTGTTTTGCAGAATATTATTGATAGGTCAGTGTCAGGATTGCTGTATTGCCCGCACCTGAATTAGCGCTGATCACAGGCTGGTAGTGGGTGGTAAAAGGAATGACCGGTCCGGCACAGGCATTGCGCGCCGTGTCGACGACGATGCTCAGGTGTGCGGAAACCTGAACCTGCCGAGCCTGCCCATCCACCCCGTTCGTGGGGGAGGACACCGCGCAACTGGCATTGGTCACCTGACCGGTAAACGCCAGGCGGCCCTCAGTGGCAAGCGTGGCAGTGCTTGCCATCAGCGTCGGTACGATCAGCAGCAGGGTGATAAATTTCATGGGCTTGCTCCGTGGTATCAATCCGAAACGGGTGAAGACAGAAGAGACATCTCTGAACTACGGTCCTGTAGGAGCTGCCGCAGGCTGCGAAGCGGTGTATCAGACGGATTACCATTCGCAGACTGCGGCAGCTCCTACAGCTCCCTGGCAAGGAGGCAATTGCCTCCTGCCCTCTCCCGATCTATCGCCCGTCTCAGCAGATTCTTGATAACGTTCAGACCCACGGTTTTTTTAGCTGACAATCCTGACAGCTTGCCGTCATTCTGCTGACCGGGTTGAAGGGCTATAACAGACAAGCCAACAACCCCAGCCCTCCTCTTTGACTTTTCGGCGCCTCTCGCATGCGTAAACAGACCAGAACCGTCCTCGCTGTTGCCATCATTGCGGGTTTGATCGGGGTGTCCACGTGGACCCTGACCCGTCCGGCAACCGCCAAAGTCAGCACGCCCAGCGCAGTGCCGATCAAGGTCATCACGGTCAATGAAGAGGATGTGCCACGTTTCGTTACCGGCATCGGTTCGGTACTGTCGCTGCACAGCGTGGTTATCCGCCCGCAAGTGGACGGCATTCTGACCAAGGTGCTGGTCAAGGAGGGCCAAACGGTCAAGAGCGGTGACCTGCTGGCGACCATTGATGACCGGGCGATTCGCGCCACGCTGGAGCAGGCCAAGGCGCAGCTCGCGCAAAGCCAGGCCCAGTTGGACATGGCCCAGGTCGACCTCAAACGCTACCGGTTGCTGAGCGAAGACAACGGCATTTCCAAACAGACGTTCGACCAGCAGCAAGCCACGGTTCACCAACTCAAGGCCACGGCGATGGGTAACGAGGCGGCCATCAGCGCGGCACAGGTGCAGCTTTCCTACACACAGATTCGTTCACCGGTGACAGGTCGGGTCGGCATTCGTAACGTCGATGAAGGCAACTTCCTGCGGGTCAGCGATGCTCAAGGTCTGTTTTCGGTCACCCAGATCGATCCGGTCTCGGTGGAATTCTCCCTGCCCCAGCAAATGCTGCCGACCCTGCAGGGCTTGATCGCCTCAAGCACCCCGGCGGGCGTCAAAGCCTTTCTGGGTGATGGCGACAGCGGCACATTGCTCGGAGACGGCAAGCTCAAGCTGATCGACAACCAGGTCTCGGCTACCACCGGGACCATTCGCGCCAAGGCCGAATTCAGCAACCCGAAACAGCTGCTGTGGCCGGGCCAGTTGGTCACGGTGAAAATCCAGACCGCCATTGAACGCGACGCCTTGCGGGTGCCGCCACAAGTGGTGCAGCGCGGCATCGATCAACACTTCGCGTTCCGCGTGAATGGCGACAAGGTCGAAGTGGTACCGGTGCAGGTGTTGTATCAGGACAGCGACCTGATGCTGATCTCCGGCCCCAAGGCCGGTGATGTGCTGGTCAGTGACGGTCAGTCCCGGCTCAAGGCTGGCTCGCGAGTAGAAGTTCTACGTGACACTAGTCAGGATCGCCAGACTGCAACTCTGGAGAGCGCACGATGAAAGGCCGTGGATCGGTCTCGGCCTGGTGCGTTGATCATCCGGTCGCCACGTTACTGCTGACCTTCGCCATGGTTTTGCTGGGCGCTATCGCCTTCCCGCGCTTACCCGTCGCACCCTTGCCCGAAGCCGAATTCCCGACGATTCAGGTGACCGCGCAACTGCCCGGCGCCAGTCCGGAAACCATGGCGTCATCGGTGGCCACACCGTTGGAGGTGCAATTCAGCGCCATCCCCGGCATGACGCAGATGACGTCCAGCAGTGCGCTGGGTTCGACCAACCTGACCCTGCAATTCACCCTCAACAAAAGCATCGACACCGCCGCGCAGGAAGTTCAGGCCGCGATCAACACCGCAGCCGGTCGCCTGCCCGCCGACATGCCGAACCTGCCCACCTGGCGCAAGGTCAACCCGGCGGACAGCCCGGTGCTGATCCTCAGCGTCAGCTCCAACCTGATGCCCGCGACCGAACTCAGTGATGTCACCGAATCCCTGCTGGCGCGACAGTTAAGCCAGATCGATGGCGTGGGTCAGGTGTTTATTACCGGCCAGCAACGGCCGGCGATTCGCGTCCAGGCGGCGCCGGAGAAACTCGCCGCGCTGGGGCTGACCCTCGCCGACATCCGCGTCGCCGTACAGCAAACCAGCCTCAACCTCGCCAAAGGCGCGTTGTACGGCAAGGACAGCGTTTCCACCCTCGCCTCCAACGATCAATTGTTCCGTCCGCAGGATTACGCGCAGCTGATTGTTTCCTACAAGAATGGCGCCCCGGTGCACCTCAAGGATGTGGCGCGGGTGATCAACGGTTCGGAGAACGCCTACGTGCGGGCCTGGTCCGGTGATCAGCAAGGCGTCAACGTCACGATTTTCCGCCAGCCCGGCGCGAACATCGTCGAAACCGTGGACCGTATTCAAAGCCAGTTGCCACGCCTGCTGGAAATGCTCCCGGCGTCGGTGGAAGTCTCGGTACTCAACGATCGCACCCGAACCATTCGCGCGTCGCTGCACGAAGTGGAAATTACGTTGGTGATCGCCATTCTGCTGGTGGTCGCGGTGATGGCGCTGTTCCTGCGCCAGCTGTCGGCAACCCTGATTGTCAGCGCCGTGCTGGGGGTCTCGCTGGTTGCCAGTTTCGCGATGATGTATGTGTTCGGGTTCAGCCTCAACAACCTGACGCTGGTGGCGATTGTGGTGGCCGTCGGCTTTGTGGTGGATGACGCCATTGTGGTGGTGGAGAACATTCACCGACACCTTGAAGCCGGTGACGGGATGCGCGAAGCGGCGATCAAGGGCTCAGGAGAAATTGGCTTCACCGTGGTTTCCATCAGCTTCTCGCTGGTAGCAGCGTTCATTCCCTTGCTGTTCATGGGCGGCGTGGTCGGACGGCTGTTCAAGGAGTTCGCCCTCACTGCGACAGCGACCATTCTGATTTCCGTGGTGGTGTCTTTGACCCTGGCGCCGACATTGGCCGCCTTGTTCATGCGCGCCCCTAAACACGACCCTCACGCCACACCGGGCTTCAGCGAACGGCTATTGGCGCTCTATGAGCGTGGCCTGAACAAGGCATTGGCCCATCAGCGGATAATGCTCAGTATCTTCGGGCTGACTCTGGTGCTGGCTGGCGTCGGTTATGTGCTGATCCCGAAAGGTTTCTTCCCGGTCCAAGACACTGCTTTTGCTCTGGGCACCAGCGAAGCGGCGGCGGACATTTCCTATCCGGACATGGTAGAAAAACACCTGCAATTGGCCAAGATCGTCGGCGCGGACCCTGCGGTGCAGGCGTTCTCCCATTCGGTGGGTGTCAGCGGCAGTAACCAGACCATCGCCAATGGCCGGTTCTGGATTTCCCTCAAACCCCGTGGTGAGCGCGACGTGTCGGTCAGCGAATTCATCGACCGCATTCGTCCCAAGCTGGCGAAGATCCCCGGCATCGTTCTCTATTTGCGCGCAGGCCAGGACATCAACCTCAGCCCCGGCCCGAGTCGCAGCCAGTATCAATATGTACTGAAGAGCAACGACGGGCCGCTGCTCAATACCTGGACCCAGCGCCTGACGGAAAAACTGCGCGGTAACCCGGCGTTTCGTGACCTGTCCAACGACTTGCAACTGGGCGGCAGCGTCACCCATATCGAGATCGACCGCAGCGCCGCAGCGCGTTTCGGGCTGACTACCAACGATGTCGATCAGGCGCTTTATGACGCCTTCGGTCAGCGGCAGATCAGCGAATTTCAGACCGAGATCAACCAGTACAAAGTGATTCTGGAACTGGACGCCAAACAGCGTGGCAAGGCCGAGAGTCTGGCGTACTTCTACCTGCGCTCGCCGCTGACCAACGAGATGGTGCCGCTGTCGGCTCTGGCCAAAGTCGGCGCGCCGACCATGGGGCCGCTGTCCATCGCCCATGACGGTATGTTCCCGGCCGCGAATCTGTCGTTCAACCTGTCGCCGGGTGTGGCGCTGGGGGATGCGGTGCGCATGCTCGATCAGGCCAAGAATGAAATCGGCATGCCGGCTTCGATCATCGGCAACTTCCAGGGCGCGGCCCAGGCATTCCAGAGTTCGCTGGCCAATCAGCCGTGGTTGATCCTGGCTGCACTGGTGGCGGTGTATATCATCCTCGGCGTGCTGTATGAGAGCTTCGTCCATCCGCTGACGATCATTTCGACATTGCCATCGGCGGGTATCGGCGCCCTTCTGTTGCTGTGGCTGATGGGCCAGGATTTCTCGATCATGGCGTTGATCGGTGTGGTGCTGTTGATCGGGATCGTCAAGAAGAACGGTATCCTGCTGGTGGACTTCGCCCTCGAAGCCCAACGCGAACGCGGCATGAGCCCGCTGGAAGCGATCCACGAAGCCTGCCTGACGCGCTTCCGGCCAATCATCATGACTACGCTGGCGGCATTGCTCGGCGCACTGCCACTGATGCTCGGCTATGGCGTCGGCGCAGAGTTGCGTCAACCGCTGGGCATCGCCGTCGTCGGCGGTTTGCTGGTCAGCCAGATGCTGACGCTGTTCACCACGCCGGTGATCTACTTGCAGCTGGAGCGGTTGTTTCATAAGCCTAAGCACGAGCCCGAGCCGGTATTGGCGATATCCAAATGATTTTTACGGCAATGGACGAACCTTGTGGGACCGGCTTTAGCCGGGAAAACGGTATTCCTGACGATAAAAATTTGGCGGATCTACCGACCTCTTCCCGGCTAAAGCCGGTCCCACAAGACTGCATTCCAATTAAAGAATTATGTTGTGCCTATCGAGATTCACCCCATGCGCGTCCTGATTATTGAAGACGAAGAAAAAACCGCGGACTACCTGCATCGCGGTCTCACCGAGCAGGGTTATACCGTCGACGTTGCCCGCGACGGTATCGAGGGCTTGCACCTGGCGCTGGAAGCCGACTACGCGGTGATCATTCTCGATGTGATGCTGCCCGGCCTGGACGGCTTCGGCGTGCTGCGCACGTTGCGGGCACGCAAGCAGACGCCGGTGATCATGCTCACTGCCCGCGAACAGGTAGACGACCGGATTCGCGGCCTGCGCGAAGGGGCCGATGATTATCTGGGCAAGCCGTTTTCCTTTCTGGAACTGGTGGCTCGCCTGCAAGCCCTGACCCGCCGCACCAGCAGTCATGAACCGGTGCAGGTGAGCATTGCCGACCTGTGGATCGACCTGATCAGCCGCAAAGCTACCCGCGGCGGCCTGCGTCTGGACCTGACCGCCAAAGAATTCTCGCTGCTCAGCGTTCTGGCCCGACGCCAAGGGGAAATCCTGTCCAAGACGTCCATCGCCGAGCTGGTCTGGGACATTAATTTCGACAGCGACGCCAACGTCGTCGAGGTCGCGATCAAGCGCTTGCGCGCCAAGCTGGACGGCCCTTTCGAGCAGAAACTGCTGCACACCATTCGCGGCATGGGCTACGTCCTGGAAAGCCGTGATGGAGAGCCGCAGTGAAAAGTGACTCCATCGCGCTGCGCTTGAGCGGCCTGTTCGCGCTGGTGGCGTTGCTGGTCTTCACGCTGATTGGCTGGGCGCTTTATCTGCAGGTCGACAAGAGTATGGCGCTGCTGCCCGAGGCTGAGGCCGACGCGCGCTACAGCGTGCTGGAGTCAGCGGTCAACCGGCACAGCGACCCAGAACACTGGGGCCGGATCAAAACCAAGCTTCGATTGCTTAGCGAAGAAGACAAGCGTCTGCGCTTTTGGGTGGTCAGCGATAACCCGGTGTATGAGTTCGGCGAACCTGACGATGAAATTCGCCGTTTTGCCAACGGCCCGCTGGGCATGCGCAGCCTGCAGCTTGCCGGGCATGAATACCCGTTCAAAGTGCTGGTCAGCCGTTTTGAGGCCAAAGAAGAGCGCCCGCCTCTGCGCTTTCTGATCGCCATCGATACCGAGACGTTCTGGCACACCCAGCATTCGCTGATGATCGCGCTGATCAGCCTGGCTGGGGTGGGCATCCTGCTCGCTTCGGCACTCGGTTACTGGGTGGCGCGTATCGGCTTGCGACCGCTGGCCAGCCTGTCGCTTGAGGCGCGCAAGCTCACGCCGCCCAGGCTGACCGGGCGCTTGCAACTAACGCCATTGCCGCCCGAGTTGAACCAGGTCGTCACCTCGTTCAACGAAACCCTGGAACGTGTCGAGCAAGCGTATTCGCGGCTGGAGTCCTTCAATGCGGACGTGGCCCACGAACTGCGCTCGCCGCTGACCAACCTGATCGGCCAGACTCAGGTGGCCCTGACCCGAGGGCGCTCGGCTGAGCACTACTTTGAAGTGCTGCAATCGAACCTGGAAGAACTGGAGCGGCTGCGTTCGATCATCAACGACATGCTGTTTCTGGCCAGTGCCGACCAGGGCAGCAAGGCCACTGAACTGACCAGCGTATCCCTGGCCCAGGAAGTAGCGACGACTCTGGATTATCTGGATTTCATCCTTGAGGATGCGCAAGTACAGGTGCTGGTCAACGGCGATGCCAGCGCGCCGATTGACAAGCCGCACCTGCGCCGAGCGCTGATCAACCTGCTGCACAATGCGGCGCAACACACCGAACCGGGGCAGACGATCCAGGTAGATATCGTCACTGGCAGCGAAGAAGTCAGCATCAGCGTCGCCAACCCCGGAACGCAGATCGCCAGCGAACATCTGCCCCGCCTGTTCGAACGCTTCTACCGCGTGGATGCCTCTCGCACCAACAGCGGCGCCAATCATGGCCTGGGCCTGGCCATCGTCAAAGCCATCGCATTGATGCATGGTGGCACGGTATTTGTACGTAGCCAGCAGGGTGTGAATACCTTCGGGATCAGGTTGCCGTTGTGAGAGGTCATGAATCGCTTTAGTGGGACCGGCTTTAGCCGGGAAGAGGCCGGTACATCCACCACATTTGTATCGGCTGAAAATCGCTTTCCCGGCTAAAGCCGGTCCCACGCTGCCACATCCCATCCGCACACACCTGTTTCGGCTCGCCCAGGATCAGGTTATAAATGCCCAAGGCGTGCCGAGTGCAGCATCGCTAAAAATATAAAGTGCTTCAGAAACAACACCTTAAGGAAAGCCCATCATTTTTAGAGCCCATTCAGCGCGATGATTTATAAGTCATCCAGGCCAGCCGCTCCCAGAAACTGGACTCAACCGGAAATTATTCTGGTGTGCGGCAGTACCGCTGCAATGCTGGTGATTGTGCTCATCGTTGTGTTTCTGTTGATCAAAGAGCGCCAGGATGCCAATGAGGCCGCTGCACGTGCGGCGGCCAATATCGTGCACCTGATCGACGCCGACGTGCTGCGTAACGCCGAACTTTATGACACCTCACTGCAAGGCATGATCAGCGCCTGGGCTCGGCCCGATCTGCAACTCATCCCCGCAGAATTACGCCATATGGTGTTATTCGACCGATCCACGGCGGCCTCCTACAAAGGTGATCTGCTGTTGCTGGACAAGAACGGCGACATACTTGCCGATTCAACCTCGGTGATTCCTCGCCCCTACAACCTGGGAGACCGACCGCATTTTCAGGATCACAAGCAAGACCCATCGCTGGAAATGAAAGTCGGCGGTCCGTTCATGGCCCATTGGGGTTTCAAGGACTGGTGCATCAGTTTCAGCCGCAGGATTGCTGCCGAAGACGGCTCCTTCGCAGGTGTGGCCAGCGCGGCCATGCGTCTTGTGTACTTCAAGCAACTGTTTCGAACCCTCGACATCGGCCCGAACAGCAACGTCACGCTGCTCAACAGCAACGCCATCCTGCTCGCCCGGCACCCGGATGTTGTCGGCGCGGACATCGGCAAGAGTTTTATCAACAGCCCCAACTTTCGCCGGATAGTCGAAGGCGGCACCGGCAGTTTTACGGCCAGATCCAGCATCGATGGCATTGAGCGCCTTTACACGTTTTCCCACGTTGGCAACCTGCCACTGATCGTGGTGGTAGGCCAATCAGTGCAGGAGGTGTATGCGGTGTGGCAGCGCAGCGCTTGGCTGGTCGGCAGTGCCACGGGCCTGTTATGCCTGGGAATCGTGTGGCTTACGTTGCTGTTGCGTCGCGAACTCTCGCTACGTCAGCTAGCGGAAAACGAACTCAAGCAAAGAGCCTCCACCGATGCCATGACCGGCCTGGCGAACCGCCGCAAGCTGGACGAGGTCATGAATGTCGAATGGAACCGTGCCATGCGCGCTGGCAAACCCTTGTCGTTGCTGGTGATTGATGTCGATTCGTTCAAGGCCTTCAATGATCGCCACGGGCACCACGGCGGCGATGAAGCGCTACGCAACGTCGCCAGCACCATTGCGGAGAACATCCGGCGCCCTGCCGACTTCGTTGCGCGCTATGGCGGCGAAGAGTTTGTCGTGGTGCTACCGGAAACCGACCTCGATGGCGCCAGGGCGGTGGCCGAGCAAGTCAGAGCTGCAGTGCAGGCATTGCCGCTGTTCTCCACTGACACCGAACCGCTGACCGTCAGCATCGGCATCGCCACGGGCAGAGCGCAAGCGAACGTGGACGATTTGTTCAAGGCCGCAGACTTGGCGCTGTATGCCGCGAAGAAGAATGGTCGCAACCGGGTGGAAAGCTGATTTGAAGACGAAAAAAAACGCCAGACTGGCTGGCGTTTTTTTCTGCTACGGAATTACGAAGCTTGCTTTTCAGCGCGGGCTGCGTCACGCAAGGTTTTCACCTTGTCGTGATTCTTCTGCACGCCATCCAGCTGCTTGTCGATCAACGAAGTGACAGTAGCAGGCAGGTTTTTCTCGACCGCCTTCTGACGAGCTTCTTTGTAAGCCTTCAGGGCTACGTCTTCGCCGCGCTCAACTTCGTTAAGCACAGCAACGTCGTCTTTGCCGGTCAGGGTCGACTTCAGGTCAACCCATGCACGGTGCAGAGTGCCCGATACGCTGGAAGACGTTTCTGGATCGCCGCCCAGTGCGCGGACTTCAGCTTGAAGCTCACGAACAGCGGTCGCGATCTCTGCCGAACGGCTCAGGAAGAACGCTTTTACGTCAGGGCGTTTGATATCTTCTGCGCTGGTCTGAAAACCTTTCTCGCCATCTTTGCTGGTTTCGATCAGGTCGTTGAGGATGGAGATCGATTCTTTATTGATGTCAGTCATTTTCCAATTCCTTATTGGCAGGTTGATACGAAAGTGTGTAGATGACTAGGTAATTGCAGACGCCGTGCCAGCTTTCAATTCAAATAATATTCCTTATAAATCAATAGGTTATATTTTAAGCAATACAGACGCATCGTGATTTCTGCATGAACTGTCCTTTGGCCTGCATGCAGAATGCACGTATGGTGAAGCGGTTCAGAGAATAAGGTGATGTGCGCGAAATGGATCCGGAAAAACTTTTACTGCTGGTCACCCGCGAAATGCCTTTTGGTAAATACAAAGGCCGCCTGCTGGCTGACCTGCCCGGGCCGTACCTGAACTGGTTCGCCCGTGAAGGCTTCCCGAAAAGTGAGCTGGGCAGCCTGCTGGCGTTGATGCAGGAGATCGACCACAACGGCCTTTCGGAACTGCTGGATCCGCTGCGCACGCGGCCGAGGCAGAAATTTAACGATAGATGAAACGCCTCTGCTGCCCCCCTGTGGGAGCGTGGCTTGCCCGCGATAAGGCTGGACGCGTTCGAAAGTGAATCGTGTCCGGCCTCATCGCGGGCAAGCCACGCTCCCACATAAAAAATCATTCCAGCCCAAGAGCCAGGGTTGTCTGAAATTGAGGATGCAATGCTCGAGCAACAAGCAAAGGATGAGCTGTTCTGGCAACGCGTCGCGGCGCGTTATGACGTCGAGCCGGGGCCGATCAATCTGGAGAACGGTTACTTCGGACGCATGACCCGGGAAGTGGTCGAAGACTATCGGCGCAACATCGATTACGTGAACCGCAGCAATTCGGTGTACGTGCGTCGCCAGTTCGATGCCCACGACAGCGGCATGATTCACGCGCTGCTGGCCGAACTTGTTCAGGTCTGTGTCGAAGAAATCGCCATCACCCGCTGCGCCTCCGAGTCCTTGCAGTCGCTGATCCGCAATTACAATCAGCTGCAACCGGGCGACCAGGTGCTGGTCAGCGATCTGGATTACCTCAGCGTACAAAGCGCCATGCGCTGGCTGGCGAAAAGCCGGGGTGTGGAGGTCATTGAAATCTCCCACACCCACCCCGCCACTTACGAAAGCCTGCTCAACAGCTACCAGCAAGCCTTCGAGCAGCACCCACGTCTGAAACTGATGGCGCTGACCCACGTTACCCACCGCACCGGTCTGGTGATGCCGGTCAAAGCAATCGCGACGCTCGCCAAAGCTCAAGGTATCGACGTTATCCTCGACGGCGCTCATGCGCTGGGGCAACTGGATTTCAAGCTGGATGAGCTGGGCGTGGCCTTCGCTGGCTACAACTTGCAGAAGTGGATGGGCGCACCCTTGAGCCTGGGCTTTATCTATGTGGCGCGGGACAGGATTGGGGCCATTGATCCGGATATGGGTGACACCCGCTATGCCAGCGATGACGTCCTGTCACTGGTGCCCTACGGCACGCCGAACATTCCGGCCTGGATGACCCTGCCCAAGGTTTTCGAAGAGCACCTGGCCATTGGCGGCGCGGCCAGCAAAGGCGCACGCCTGAACTACCTGCGCGACCTGTGGGTCAAGCCGACCCGCGACCTTGAACATATCGAAATCCTGACCCCTGACGATCCACGCCTGTATTGCGGGATCACTGCGTTGCGCTTCAAGGGAAACGTTGATCAGGAGCGGATGGTCGAGCGTTTGCTCAACGAGTACAACCTCTTCACCGTGGCCAGGGCTGGCTCCGCGTGCGGGCCATGTATCCGGATCACGCCGGGGTTCACAACTCCAGCAGCAGATATGCAGGTGTTGGTGCGGGCGTTGCAGGAGTTGCGCTGAACGATGATCTGTTGGAGCGAGGCTTGCCCGCGAATCAGGCGCCGAGTTGTGTCTGACACACCTCGTTATCGTTCTTCGCGGGCAAGCCTCGCTCCAACAGAAAGAAGTATCAATCAAACAACGCCATCGCCTCGGCCGTGGCTTCCTGAATACGGCCCCAGTCGCCATTCTTGACCCAGGCGTTGTCGATCATCCAGGTCCCGCCGACGCACATGACGTTAGGCTGGGCCATGTAGCTTTTGAGGTTGTCGACGTTGACGCCGCCAGTCGGGCAGAAGCGTACTTCGTTGAACGGGCCACCGAGGGCTTTGATCGCCGCCACGCCACCGCTGATTTCCGCCGGGAACAGTTTGAAACGGCGATAGCCCATGGCGTAGCCGATCATGATTTCCGACGCACTGCTGATGCCTGGCAACAGAGGCAGCGGGCTGTCCAGCGCGGCTTGCAGCAGATCCTGCGTGCTGCCTGGCGTCACGATGAACTGCGAGCCTGCCGCCTCGGCATCGGCCAGCATTTTGCGGTCCAGAATCGTGCCAGCGCCCACGCACAACTCTGGGCGCTGCTCACGAAGAATACGGATAGCGCTCAGGCCGAATGCTGAACGCAAAGTCACTTCCAGCGCGGTCATGCCACCGGCGGCCAGGGCGTCGGCCAATGGCAGCACGTCCTCGTCACGCAGGATGGTAATGACCGGCAAAATTTTTGCTTTGGCGCAGAGTTCGTCGATCTGCGTGATCTTGTTCGCCATGCTGTTGAGCGGCTGATTGTTTTCCACGGTATTCATGGCGGCGGATCCTTTTGTTATGGGCACCAGTAAATCTCAAGTGAAGAGTCAAGGAACGCACGCACCGGCATTTCGACGAGGTCATCACCGGCCAATGCGGCGCGCAAGGTATCGAGTTTGGCCTGACCGGAAACCGACAGGATCGGCAAACGCGCCGAAGCCAGCAGTTGACGGGTCAGGGTCAGACGTTGATGGGGCACGGTCGGCGCCAGCATCGGCAGGCAACGACGTGAGCTGTTCAGGTCCAGGGCTTCGCTCAGGTTCGGGCTTTTCGGGAACAACGAGGCGGTGTGGCCATCGTCGCCCATGCCCAGAATCAGCACGTCAATCGGCGGCAACTCGGCCAATGTCTGATCGGCCACCAGTGCCGCTTCTTCCAGACTCTGCGCCACGTTGTACAAGCCAATAAAGCGCGCCTCGGCGGCAGGACCTTGCAGTAGAAAACGCTGCAACAGGCCTGCGTTGCTGTCGGCATGCTCCACCGGTACCCAGCGCTCGTCGGCCAGGCTGACCACCACTTTGGACCAGTCCAGCGGTTGCTCGGCCAGCGCCTGGAAAAACGCTACCGGGCTGCGGCCACCGGACACCACCAGGGTCGCACCGCCATTGGTGGCGACAGCGTTCCTCAGGTGTTCGGCTACGTTGGCTGCCAGCGCCTCGGCCAGCTGCTGCGGATTGTCGAAGTCCCGGGCTATCTGGCCCTGAGGGAATTCAAGTTCACATATCGCCATACCACGATCTCCCATCACGTGTAATCAGGGCAATGGAGCTCATCGGCCCCCACGTTCCGGCGGGGTAAGGCTTGGGCGCATCGCCCGCCTTTTTCCAGCCGGCGATCAACTGATCGCACCATTGCCAGGCGTACTCAATTTCATCTTTGCGAACAAACAGGTTCTGATTGCCGCGCATGACTTCCAGCAACAACCGCTCGTAGGCATCCGGGACGCGAGCGCTGCGGTAGGTGTCGGAAAAATTCAGTTGAAGCGGGCCGCTGCGCAACTGCATGCCTTTGTCCAGGCCTTGATCCTTGGTCATCACTTGCAAGGAAATGCCTTCGTCCGGCTGCAGGCGGATGATCAGGCGATTGCTGATCTGCATGCGCTGCTCAGGGGCGAAGATGTAGTGCGGCGGCTCTTTGAAATGGATCACGATCTGCGACAGTTTCTGCGGCATGCGCTTGCCGGTACGCAGATAGAACGGTGTACCTGACCAGCGCCAGTTACGGATATCGGCACGCAGGGCGACGAAGGTTTCGGTGTCGCTCTGGGTGTTGGAGTTTTCTTCCTCCAGATAACCCGGCACTGCCTTGCCTTCGCTGTAGCCCGCGGTGTATTGACCACGTACCACCTGAGTTGCCAGACGCTCCGGGGTGAACGGCGCCAGGGCCTTGAGCACCTTGACCTTCTCGTCACGAATACTGTCGGCCGATAGGTCGCTCGGCGGGTCCATGGCAATCAGACACAGCAGTTGCAGCAAGTGGTTCTGGATCATGTCCCGCAGTTGCCCGGCCTGATCGAAGTAACCCCAGCGACCTTCGATGCCCACTTTTTCCGCCACGGTGATTTCAACGTGAGAAATGTGGTTCTGATTCCATTGGGTTTCGAACAGGCTGTTGGCGAAACGCAAGGCGATCAGGTTCTGGACGGTGTCTTTGCCCAGGTAGTGGTCGATGCGATAGACGCGGGTTTCCGGCAGGAACTGCGCCACGGCATCGTTGACCCGCCGCGAAGACGCCAGGTCATGACCGATAGGTTTTTCCAGTACCGCGCGGGTGCGCTCGGTCAGGTTGACCGAGGCGAGGTTCTCGCAGATCGCGCCGTACACCGACGCAGGCGTGGCGAAGTAGGCGATCAGGGTTTCTGCGTCACCGACGCGCTCAGCCAGAGCGACGTAATCCTCAGCCTTGAGGAAATCCACATGCAGGTAGCTCAGGCGAGCCTGAAAACGCTGGACGTGTTCGGCTTCGAGCTGGGTGTCCGGGACAAAACGGCGTAACGATTCATCGATGTATGCCAAATGCTGCTGTTCGGTGCCGGGTTCGCGGGCCAACGCGAGGATTCGCGTGTCGGCATGCAGCAATCCTGCGCGGTCGAGCTGATAAAGCGCCGGGAACAGCTTGCGCACTGCCAGGTCACCCAAGGCGCCAAACAAGGCAAAAGTGCACGGTTCAACCGTAATCGAGAGCATAATGTTGGTTCTTTTATCAAGTTAAGCTACAAATACCTTTTTTAAAGGCGTTACTCAAGGCCATATGTAGTAATAACCACAACATTCCATCTAAAAGCATATTCCAGTGGTGATCAACACAGGCCCTGAGTACGATAGGCCACCTTTGCTACAGGCTAAAGGGCCTATATAGAGCCTTGTGAAAAAACCTGTGCAAAACCGCCTGACAAGGACTTGGAATGGACCACTCAAGAAATCTTCTGGAGCAGATCCAGAGCCGCCTCGAAGAACTCAACAAGGCTGAGCGCAAGGTCGCTGAAGCGATTCTGCTCAACCCCCAGCAGGCCACTCGATTCAGCATTGCGGCCCTCGCCCAGGCGGCGAAAGTCAGCGAGCCGACCGTCAATCGTTTCTGCCGCTCATTTGCCGTCAGCGGTTATCCAGAGCTTAAATTGCAGCTGGCCCAGAGCCTGGCCAGCGGGGCGGCGTACGTCAGCCGTGCGGTTGAGGCCGACGATGATACCGAGGCCTACACCAAGAAGATTTTTGGCAGCGCCATTGCGTCTCTGGACAGCGCCGTTCAGCAGCTCGACCCGGCCCTGATCAGCAAGTCCGTGGACATGCTGATTCAGGCCCGGCAGATCCACTTTTTCGGGCTGGGTGCTTCAGCGCCCGTGGCGATGGATGCGCTGCACAAGTTCTTCCGTTTCAACCTGGCGGTCACGGCCCACGCCGATGTGCTGATGCAGCGCATGATTGCCTCCGTCGCCCACACCGGCGAACTGTTCGTGATCATTTCCTATACCGGCCGCACTCGCGAGCTGGTAGAAGTCGCACGCATCGCCCGAGCCAACGGCGCGTCTGTGTTGGGCCTTACTGCTGCGGGTTCGCCGTTGGCCCTGGCCAGCACCGTGAGCCTGAACATCCCGCTGCCCGAAGACACCGACATTTATATGCCGATGACCTCACGCATCATCCAGCTCACCGTCCTAGATGTGCTTGCCACCGGCATGACCTTGCGCCGAGGTGTGGACTTCCAGCCGCATTTGCGCAAGATCAAGGAAAGCCTGAATGACAGCCGGTATCCGGTTGAGGATGAGGGGTGATGCCGACTGAACTCATAACAGTGGGACCGGCCGGGCCGCGTTCCGCTTTAACCGGGAAGGGTGCATTTCTGACTATAGAGATGCAGTGAATCCACTGCCCTCTTCCCGGCTAAAGCCGGTCCCACAAAGTACCGGTGAGCCGAAGATTCAATGCACCAAATAAGCCTGCAAACTCAACTCCGCCCTCTCCCCCGGGGCGAGGCTCAGGCTTTCATCGCCGCCTGACGCGGCTTCGACGCAAACGAAACCTGCAGCCTCATTTCCAGCCACACCCAGCAGTGGCCGCCTGCCGGGATGCCAGATGATGGTGTTGGCGCTGTCGCCGGTGTTGATCCCCAGTCGACGTTGCCAGGCCTGATCGTCGAGCTGCAACGGGCCGTTATGCTCAAACACACGCTGACAGCCCCCAGCGACCCGCAAATCGCCCTCTTGCTGACAAGCCTGCCGATTCAGCTGATCGTAGCCTTGAGCACCTTCCAGGCCTTGCAGTGCGACGTCTTCCACATCACCGATGCGCCAATAGGCGTGCAGCCCATGGCCGAACTGGCAGGGCTCGCTGTCTTCATGACGGGTGCTCAAGCGCAGTTCCATACCCTGCCCCAGCTCGGCATACAGATCGGCTTGCCAGTCACAGAGCTGCAAGCGCCAGTGCAGGCTGACCCCGGCCTCGGTTTCGCGGCTGTCGATCAACTTCCAGTCCAGCAGACGCGCCCAACCATGAGCGGGCCAACCCGATTCACTGGGATGCCGCCCCCGCCAGGGCCAGCACACCGGCACCCCGCCACGAATGGCGCCCACCAGTGGCCAGCGGGAGGCACACCACAACCAGGGCTTCTGACCGGCGGGCTGAAAGTGCAGCAACTGCGCACCCTGGCGACTGAACACCGCCTGGCACAAGGGATGATTGATCAGCAGCACATCACGATGCTGAAACCGCTCCCACTCGAAGGTGGGCCGGGAGCGTCGGGATTTGAAGAAACGTTGTAGGGGGTGTTCGGACTGTGTCGGTTGTGGGGTGCTCATTGTTGCCCTTGGCAGGTCAAAATTTTCAACTGAAAACACGCTACCTGTAGGAGCTGCCGAAGGCTGCGAAAGCGATCTCACACAAACACCTCTTCGCAGCCTTCGGCAGCTCCTACAGGGAACGGCATCGCTTCAACGATAACCAATAGGATCCATTTCCCTGACAAAAAAACGGGCAGCCAGGCTGCCCGCAAAGCACACACGACCCTGAATCGTCTGTTAGAACTTGGTCTGCAGTTTGATGCCTGCCACCAGCGCGTCATCCACCTGATCAACACCGCCTGGATGTTTGATGTATTGCAGGTTGGGACGGATGGTCAGCCAGTCGGTGACGTGTACGCCGTAGTAGATCTCGGAGTTGTACTCGCTCTTCTGGATCGGCAGGTAGCCTGGGTTGTCGTAGTCGTCGATGCCGTTGGAGGCATTGATCAGGCGGGCGCGGTCGCGTACATCATCGTTGACGTGAATGCGGGAAACGCCGATGCCGATGTCATCCTTCGGACGGGACGCGAACGGCCCTTTGATGACCATGCCGATCTGCAGGAAGTTATCGACGAAGTTGGTTTCCTTGTCATGCACGGTGGCGTTGGCGAACAGGCTCAGACCACGGGATGGATCACCGCCGAAGGTGCTGACTTGTTGTTGCGCGACTACCCACCAGCCAGTCTTCTTGTCGTGGGACTTGAACTGACCGCCAGTCAGGCCCTGTGGCTGGCCGTTGACGTCTTCATACAGATCGTCGGCGCTCGGGCTGCTCAGGTAGTAACCCAGACGGTATTCCCCAGGCAGCGAGTTGATGGTCGGTGACCACACCACTTCGACTGGAACCAGTGTGCCCTTGGCGCCACTGCCGCTCAGCTTGAAGCCGTTGCCGGTTTCCAGGTTGGACGGGTTCTGCTCGTACACACCGATCTGGGCAAAGAACTCAGGCGTAATGTTGTATTTCACACGCAGGGCCCACTGACTGACAGGCCAGTTGTACCAGGTGTTCACGTAGTTGGCGGCCTGAGTGCCGCAGAAGGTCAAGTTCTGGAAGTCGCAAGGGAAGCTGCCGAAGTCTTCACCTTCACCCATACGGCCCGCTTTGATATCCAGCTTGCCGTCGAGGAATTTCTGTTTGACCCACATCTGCGTCAGGCGCCAGGTCTGACCACGACCCCAGACTTCCTGCGAGGAACTGAGGGTGCCGACGCGAGGGTCGCCGAGGCGATCGTTGGAGATGTTCTTGCCGCTACGTTCGGTGATGGCCAGCTTGAACTCCGCGTCACTCCAGCCGAAAGCCTTTTGCAGGTCGATGTTAACGCCCAGGGCGAACTGGTCACTGTAGCGCGCCGTCTTGTCGGTGTCGTAGCCGCCGTGAACGTTAGCGCCCATCTCACCCACGTAGTCCAGTGTGAAGTCGTAGCCTTTGTCGTAAAGGTCCTTACGCGCTCCGCCCCAGTCTCCGGTCATGTGCTCATTGGCGTTGAACGGCTCAATGGCGAAGGCCGCGCTGGAGAACGCCAGCGCACTGAGCACTGACAAACCACCGATACGCTGGAACCGATTAAGCGATTTGCTGCGTAGCTTCTTCATCCCTTAACTCCTCGTATTATTGTTATTAGCTTTTTTAACGGCGTTACATCGACTACTTGGTGTTGGCAGGCTAAGCGTGCTTTTCAGGGCAGTCATCGCTCAGCTTGCGGTGCGCGGATCAGCCACGATTGAGCTGGGTGACGTTGCCGCCGTGCTCAAGCGGTGGCTGCTTTTTTGCCAGAACGCCCAGGCGCTCGCCTGTAGCGGCATCAAATAAAAGCACCTTGGCGGGATCGAATTGCAGGGTCAGGCTTTCGCCCACCTGTGGCGCAACGTCAGGCGCCAGGCGGCAGCAGACTTTGCTCTGGTTCAGGTTAACGAACACCAGAGTGTCCGGCCCGGTGGGCTCGGTGACTTGCACCTCGGCACGGATGGTAGGCAGGCCATTGGTTTGCGCTGGGGCGAGCATGATCTGCTCGGGCCGCAAACCGAGGATCACTTCACGATCCTCAAGCCCGGCATCGGTCATGCCCAACGGCAATTCGCAGCGCGCCTGACCGCTGTCGAGCAGCGCCACCAGGCGACCGTCCTTGCGTTGCAGGCGCAGCGGGATGAAGTTCATCGGCGGCGAACCGATGAAACTGGCGACAAACAGATTGGCCGGGTCGTTGTAGATCTCTTTCGGCGTGCCGAATTGCTGGATGATGCCGTCTTTCATGACCGCGACTTTATCGCCCAACGTCATCGCCTCGATCTGATCGTGGGTGACATAGACAGTGGTGGTTTTCAGACGCTGGTGCATCAGTTTCATTTCGGTGCGCATCTCGACCCGCAGCTTGGCGTCGAGGTTGGACAGCGGCTCGTCGAACAGATAAATCTTCGGCCGCCGCGCCAGAGCGCGCCCCATTGCAACCCGCTGTTGCTGGCCACCGGACAACTGCCCCGGCTTGCGATTGAGCAGGTGTTCGATCTGCAACAGCTTGGCGACGCGCATCACTTCTTCTTCGATGGCGGCCGGGCTCATCTTGCGGATCTTGAGGCCGAACTCGATGTTCTCGCGCACGCTCATGGTCGGGTACAGCGCGTAGGACTGAAAGACCATGGCGATGTCACGGTCCTTGGGACTCATGCCGCTGACGTCGGCGTCGTCGATCAGAATCGAACCGGCGCTGATGTTTTCCAGCCCCGCGATGCAGTTCATCAGGGTCGATTTACCACAGCCGGACGGGCCGACCAGGATCAGGAATTCACCATCCTTGATCTGCAGGTCGATGTTCTTCAGCGTGTCCGGAAGGCCCGCGCCGTAGGTCTTGTTTACGTTACGTATCTCGAGCGTTGCCATGTTTACCCCTTGACTGCGCCGGCCGTGAGCCCGCGCACGAAATACTTGCCAGCAACGATGTACACCAGCAGTGTTGGCAACCCGGCGATCATCGCCGCCGCCATATCAACGTTGTATTCCTTGACCCCGGTGCTGGTGTTGACCAGGTTGTTCAGGGCCACGGTGATGGGCTGTGAATCGCCGCTGGAAAACACCACGCCGAACAGAAAGTCGTTCCAGATCTGGGTGAACTGCCAGATCAGGCAAACCATGATGATCGGTGTCGACATCGGCAGAATGATCTTGCCGAAGATGGTGAAGAAGCCCGCGCCATCAAGGCGTGCCGCTTTCACCAGCGCATCGGGGATGCTCACGTAGTAGTTACGGAAGAACAGCGTGGTGAAGGCCAGGCCGTAAACCACATGGACGAAAACCAAACCTGTGGTGGTGCTGGCCAAACCCATTTTGCCGAGGGTGAAAGAGGCAGGCAGCAATACGGTCTGGAACGGCAGGAAGCAGCCGAACAGGAGCAGCCCGAAGAACAGCTGCGAACCGCGAAAGCGCCACATCGACAGCACGTAACCGTTGAGCGCACCGATAGCAGTGGAGATGATCACCGCAGGCACGGTGATTTTGATGGAGTTCCAGAAGTAACCATCCAGCGTCGCCCAGGCCTTCACCCAACCAATGGCGGTGACCACGGTGGGCCAACTCAGCAGGTTGCCGGTGCCAATGTCTTCCGGGCTTTTGAAGCTGGTGAGCAACATCACCACAAGCGGCACCAGATACAACAGGCACGCGAGGATCAGCACCGCGTGAATCGCAAGGCGGCTGAGGCTGAAAGCGGGTTTGCCAGCAAGACTAGTCATTGCGCTTGGTCCTCAGCTCGGAATACAGATACGGCACGAGAATCGCCAGAATGGCCCCGAGCATCAGAATGGCACTGGCCGAACCCATGCCCATCTGGCCGCGGCTGAAGGTGAAGGAATACATAAACATCGCGGGCAAGTCAGAGGAGTAACCCGGCCCACCGGCAGTCATGGCAGCCACCAGGTCGAAGCTCTTGATTGCAATGTGTGCAAGGATCATCACCGAGCTGAAGAACACCGGGCGCAGGCTTGGCAGCACCACTTTCCAGTAGATCCTTGGCATGCTGGCGCCGTCGATTTGCGCAGCACGAATGATCGACTGATCGACCCCGCGAAGCCCGGCCAGAAACATCGCCATGATGAAACCCGAGGATTGCCAGACCGCCGCGATCACCAGGCAGTACACCACGCGATCCGGGTCTACCAGCCAGTCCAGACGGAAGCCTTCCCAACCCCAATCCCTGAGCATTTTGTCCAGGCCCAGGCCGGGGTTGAGCAGCCACTTCCAGGCGGTGCCGGTGACGATCATCGACAGCGCCATCGGATACAGATAAATCGTGCGAATGAACCCTTCCCGGCGAATCCGCTGATCGAGGAACACCGCCAGCACCACGCCAATGGCCAGGCTGATGGCGATGAACATGCCGCCGAACACGATCAGGTTCTTGCTCGCCACCCACCAGCGATCGCTTTCGTACAGGCGCATGTATTGCGCCAACCCGGCCCATTTGTAGCTCGGCAGAAAGGTGGAGGTGGTGAACGACAGAACGAACGTCCACAGGATGTAGCCATAAAAACCGACCAGCACGATGAACATGCTCGGCGCCAGCACCAGCTTGGGCAGCCAGCGTTGCAGCGCGTCGAAGGGCGAGGCTTTGCTGAGGACAGCGACAGAGCTCATCGAATAATCCACGTTGAAAACATCATTTCCCGTTCGCAGACGTGCCTGACACCAGACTTCGGGTCATCAGCACAAACGACGGCTGGGGGTGTACCGCTGGCGAACCAGCGGTCATGGCTTGAAGCGTATTACTGGGCGGATTTGATCGCCGACGCCAACTGGGCAGGCGCCTTGGCCGGGTCAGCTTTCGGATCGTTCATAAAGTTGGTCACCACATCGAAGATCGCGCCCTGCACCGCAAGGGTGGTCGCCATGTTGTGGGCCATACTCGGCTGCAGACCGCCGGTTTTGGAGTCAGCCAGGAAGTCTTTGGCCGCGGTCTGGGCGCAGGAATCGAAACCTTCCTTTTCCATGTTGTTCAACATGTCGATGCGAACCGGGATCGAGCCTTTATTGATGCTGAAGACCTTCTGAAACTCCTCACCCAAGGCGACTTTGGCGATGTCTTGCTGAGCCGCCGTGGTGCCTTTGTCTTTCTGCTTGAACACCGCCATGGAGTCGATGTTGTAGGTGAAGGCTTTCTCGGTGCCCGGGAAGGCCACGCACTGATAATCCTTGCCCGCGACTTTCTTGGCTGCAGTCCACTCGCTTTTCGCCCAGTCGCCCATGATCTGCATGCCGGCTTTACCGTTGATTACGTCAGCAGCGGCGACGTTCCAGTCGCGCCCGGCGCGGTTAGGGTCCATGTAGGTGGCGACTTTCTTGAACTCGGTGAAGGCCTTGACCATCTCTGGGCCGGTCAGGGCATCTTTGTCCAGATCGACGAAAGCTTTTTTGTAGCCATCGGCGCCCATGACTGACAGCAGCACGGCTTCGAACACGGTGCTGTCCTGCCATGGCTGACCGCCGTGAGCCAAGGCGATGAAGCCTTTGGCCTTGAGCTTGTCGCCAGCGGCGTAGAATTCTTCGAGGGTGGCAGGGGCTTTATCGATACCGGCTTTCTTGAAGACTTCCGGATTGATCCACAGCCAGTTGACCCGGTGGATGTTCACCGGCACGGCCACGTAGTCGCCGTCGTACTTCACGGTGTCAGAGACTTTCTTGTCCAGCAGGCTGTCCCACTTCTCTTCTTTGGCGACGTCCTTCAGAGCGTCGGTGTCGAGCAGGCCAGTGGAGGCCCATTCCTGAATATCCGGCCCTTTGATCTGCGCAACACCCGGTGGATTGCCGGAGACGGCGCGGCTCTTGAGCACGGTCATGGCCGTGGAACCACCACCACCGGCCACAGCGCCGTCTTTCCAGGTGAAGCCGTCTTTCTCGACCTGTGCGCGCAGCACATCCACAGCCGCTTTTTCACCGCCGGAGGTCCACCAGTGGACAACTTCGACAGTGCCTTTGCTTTCGGCGGCATAAGCGCTCAGAGGGAACAACGAGGCGAGAGAGATGACAGCTGCGAGGCGGGACATTGAGTTCATCGATTTAACCTTTCTTGTTGTTATGCATGAGCAAGTCTGTGCTTGCGCTGCATGGAGTCTAACCAAGGGTTTTGAAAGTACAGTAACGAAGCGACGCGCGATGGTCACAGGATGGTTACATTAAGAATGTTGCCAATGCGCTACCTGTGGGACCGGCTTTAGCCGGGAAGAGGCCAGTACTCCTGATACCTTTCCTGAGTCAGGAATTCAGTCTTCCCGGCTAAAGCCGGTCCCACTGGTAGCCTGCAGTCAATCCGCAGTTCGCGGCAAAAACAGCGTCACCCGCAGTCCACCCCCACGCAGGTTCTGCAAGCTGACTTCGCCCCCATGGCTGTGGGCGATGTTACGGGCGATGCCCAGGCCAAGGCCGTAACCTTGCTGCTGATTCCCCGCCAGCCGGAAGTGTGGCTCGAACACCCGCTCCAGCCGCTGCTCGGGCACGCCCGGCCCTTCGTCATCCACGTGCAGGACAAAGGCCTGGGCGTTGTCTTCGATTTTGAGGTGAGCTTTGGTGCCGTACTTGAGGGCGTTGTCGATCAAATTGCCGATGCAACGTTTGAGCGCCAGCGGCTTGCCTTGATACGGCGCAAGAGCCTTGCCTTGTTGCGTGGCGCTGCCATTACCGGCGGGCAGCAGATAGGGCTCAACCAGGCAGTCCAGCACATGATTGAGGTCCACCGCCTCGATGTTCTCGTGAATGTCGGTGTCTTTCACGCATTGCAGCGCGCCTTTGACCAACAGCTCCAGCTCGTCCAGGTCACGGCTGAATTTGGTTTGCAGGGCCTCATCTTCCAGCAGCTCGACCCGCAGGCGCAGCCGAGTAATCGGCGTGCGCAAATCATGAGAAATGGCACTGAACAACTGACCGCGCTCGGTCAGGTAACGGCTGATGCGAGTACGCATGGCGCTGAACGCGCGGCTGACTTCCACCACTTCACTGGCACCGCCTTCGACATCCGGCTCGATGTCGGCGCCCAACGACATGTCCCGCGCGGCCCGGGCCAGACGCTTGAGCGGGCGGCTCTGCCAATGCACCAGCAGGCCGATGAACAACAGCAGAAAACCGCTGGTGAGCAGGATGAACCAGACCTGTTGCAGCGGCAGATCCTGTTCTTCAAGCGTGGTGTAAGGCTCAGGCAACAGTGACGCGATGTACAGCCACTCCCCCGCCGCCAGCTCGATCTGGGTGACCAATATCGGCGGGTTCACTGGCTCTAGACTCAGCGCGTAATGCGCCCAGGAACGCGGCAGCTCGTCGAGCTTCAGGCCGCTGTTGAAAATGCGCAGGTCTTCAGGCCGCACGAACCACACGGCAATGGCCGGATCTGGTCCCAGATGCTGGCGCAGCACTTCATCAACCACTGTCAGCACGGCTTGTTTACGTGGTGTGGCGTCGAGTACCTGCATGTCCAGCGGGCGGTCATTGAGGGAAACCACGAAGCGCGTCCCGCCCATGCTGCGCAGCTGATCCAGCACCAGTGGCCGATACGCCAGGGGTAGCGAGCGAAAGTAGCTGACACTCGCCGCCATGGAATAAGCCAGGCTGCGAGCGCTGGTGATCAGGCCCTCCATCTGCGTGGCGCGCAACTGCGAAAGCCAAATGACGCTGGACAGCGCCTGGGCCAGCAGCACGGCCAGTAATGTCAGCAGCAACATACGCCCGAGCAGCGAGCGAGGCAGCAGACGGCGTTTTGTTGGTTCGGCGCTCACGCCTCAGTAACCGTTGCTGACTTGCGACATGACGTTGGCCGCCAGCAGGTAACCACTGCCGCGCACGGTGCGGATCAGGCGCGGCGATTTGCCGGTATCGCGCAACCTCTGACGCAGGCGGCTGACCGCCATGTCGACGATGCGCTCCAGGGGCATCAGCTCACGGCCTCGGGTGGCGTTGCCGATGGTGTCGCGATCAAGAATTTGCTGCGGGTTGTCGAGGAACAGCTTGAGCAAGGCAAAATCGGCGCCCGACAGAATCACTTCCTCGCCATCGCGGTGGAACAGCCGGTGGCTGACCATGTCCAGGCGCCAGTCATCAAAGGTCCATATATCGCCGCCGCTGCGCTCCTGACCAAACTGCGCCCGGCGCAACAGGGCCTTGATCCGCGCCAACAACTCACGGGGGCTGAAGGGTTTGCCGAGGTAATCGTCGGCACCCAGCTCCAGCCCGATAACCCGGTCGGCTTCGTCGGAACTGGCGGTGAGCATGATGATCGGCACATGGGGATAACGCGCATGCTGGCGCACATAACGACACAGGCTGAAGCCATCTTCGTCGGGCAGCATCACATCGAGGATAAGCAGATCGCTGGGTTCTTCGTTGAAGGCCTGACGGAACTCAGCGCCATCGCCCACCGTGCGGACCTGAAAACCGGAGCGGCTCAGGTAGGTGTGCAGCAACTCACGGATCTCCTGGTCATCATCGACCAGCAGGATCGACTTACTGACTGTGCTCACTTGGATCGTCCTTGTTGCATGAATCGTTATTGTTAGACGTGAATCCTGGAACAACGCGATCTGTAGGAGCTGCCGAAGGCTGCGAACGGCGGTGCGTCAGGCATATTGCTTTCGCAGCCTTCGGCAGCTCCTACAGGTGTTTAAATCTCTATTTCCCGCGCCTCACCAAACGCCTGCTGCAACGCTACACCAGCACCAATCAACCCCGGATATTCGGCCGTCACCAGCCAGACCGGAATGCCTTTGAAGTAATCGCTCATCACGCCTTTCTCGGCGAAGGCACGCTTGAAGCCGCTGTCCATGAAGAAGTCGACAAACCGGGGCACCACGCCGCCGACAATGTATACACCGCCGCGCCCGCCAACGGTGAGCACCAGGTTGCCCGCCACTCGCCCCAGAAACACACAAAACTGCTCCAGCACCGCCGCTGCAACAGGTTCACCGGCCTCGGCAGCCGAGGTAATGGCTGCAGGAGATTTATGTACCGGTTCGATATCGTCCAGTGCGCAACTGACCTGATACAACCGCAACAAGCCTGCGCCACTCAGTACCGTTTCGGCGCTGACATGTTCCAGGTCGGCCATCATGCGCATCCACAACATGGCTTCCCGGGCACTACCCACCGGCAAGTCCACATGCCCACCCTCACCCGGCAAGGCCATCCAGTGATTGACGCCGACACTGAGCAAAGTACCTACGCCCAGCCCGGTACCAGGCCCGATCACAACGCGTGGCCGATCGGCCTCGCCAATGCCGTGGCAAATGGTCAGGTACTCGTCATCGCCCAAGCGCGTCATGCCCAGGGCCATGGCGCTGAAATCGTTGATCAGCAGCAATTCGTCGACTTTCAGATTGGCGCAGAACGCCGATTTGCTCAGGCGCCAGTTGCTGTTGGTGAAATGGAACTCATCGCCATCCACCGGGCCGGCGACAGCCAAGCAGACCAGACCGATATCGCCACGTTGCAGTTCGAGGTCTTGCATGTAGACCTCGACGGCTTTCTCGGGGCTAACGTAATCGATGGTCGGGAATACCCGGATCGAATGCAGCTTGTCTTCTTCCCAAATGGCAAACCGAGCATTGGTACCGCCAATATCACCGACCAGGGCCAACTTCACTTGAGCGTCTCCAGATTCGAGGTAAAGGCGCTGGCGCCCTGCTCGGCGGAGCTGAAGGCCATGCGCATGAAACCGAACAACTCTCGACCACAGCCAACGCCGTTATCCAGGTGCCCGATTGCAGGTGTTCTGGCGGCCAATTCTGCCGGTTCGACCAGAACTTGCAACGTTCCTTTTACCCCATCGACGCGAATGATGTCTCCATCCTGCACAAGTGCCAAAGGGCCACCATCAAAGGCTTCCGGGCACACGTGGATCGCGGCCGGGATCTTGCCTGACGCGCCAGACATGCGCCCGTCGGTCACCAAAGCCACCTTGAAACCCCGGTCCTGCAGCACACCCAAAAATGGTGTCATTTTGTGTAGCTCAGGCATGCCGTTGGAGCGCGGCCCCTGAAAGCGCATCACCGCAACGAAGTCGCACTCCAGCTCGCCAGCCTTGAAAGCGTCGGCCAGGTCCTGCTGATCCTGGAACACCTTGGCCGGGGCCTGCACCACTTGATGCTCAAGTGCCACGGCCGAGACTTTCATCACGCCACGGCCGAGGTTGCCTTCCATGACCCGCAAACCGCCTTCCAGGGAGAACGGGTTGGCTACCGGCCGCAGAATGTTTTCATCCAGGCTCTCGATCGGCCCTTCACGCCACACCAGCTTGCCGTCTTCCAGGAACGGCTCTTTGGTGTAACGGCTCAAGCCGCGACCCATCACGGTGTTGACGTCTTCGTGGAGGTAACCGGCTTCCAGCAATTCGCGGATCAGGAACGACATGCCTCCCGCTGCCTGGAAGTGGTTGATGTCGGCTTTGCCGTTCGGATAGACATGGGTCAGGGTCGGAACCACTTCGGACAGGTCCGCCATGTCCTGCCAGGTCAGTTGAATGCCAGCCGCTTGAGCGATGGCGGGCATGTGCAGCGTGTGGTTGGTCGAGCCGCCCGTGGCATGTAGCGCGACGATGGAATTGACCAGCGCACGCTCGTCGACGATCTCGCCGATGGGCATGAAGTTGCCGCTCTGTTTGGTCATGCGCGTGACCTGATGCGCCGCCTCGATGGTCAGTGCATCGCGCAGCGGAGTGTACGGGTTGATGAACGAAGAGCCGGGCAAGTGCAGGCCCATGACTTCCATCAGCAACTGGTTAGTGTTGGCCGTACCGTAGAACGTGCAGGTGCCCGGGCCGTGGTAGGACTTCATTTCCGAATCCAACAGCTCTTCGCGAGTCGCCTTGCCTTCGGCGTAGCGCTGACGGACGTCGGCTTTTTCCTTGTTGGAAATGCCCGAGACCATTGGTCCACCGGGAATGAAGATCGTCGGCAGATGACCAAAACGCAGCGAACCCATCATCAGGCCCGGCACGATCTTGTCGCATATCCCCAGCATCAGGGCAGCATCGAACATGTTGTGGGACAAGGCGATAGCCGTGGACATGGCGATGATCTCGCGGCTGGCGATGCCCAGCTCCATACCCGGTTCGCCCTGGGTCACGCCATCACACATCGCAGGTACGCCGCCGGCAAACTGACCGACCGAACCAATGTCACGTAAAGCCTGTTTGATCTGATTAGGGAAGTGCTCGTACGGCTGATGCGCCGAGAGCATGTCGTTGTAGGAGGAAATGATCGCCACGTTGGCAGCGTTCATCATCCGCAGGCTGTTTTTGTCTTCCGGACCACAAGCGGCAACGCCATGGGCGAAGTTGGCGCATTGCAGTTTGCCACGCATCGGGCCGTCGCTCGCGGCGCCTCGAATCAGTTGAAGATAGCGCTCACGCGTTTCGCGACTGCGGGCTATCAGCCGTTCGGTTACCTCAAGAATGCGGGGATGCATGTGCTGAACTCCAGGCTAACGTATGTGGTCACCCGTTTAAGACCGCGTCAGATATCGAGGCACATGCCTTGTCTGTAAAAGCTTGATCTCGATCAACTGTTTTGGCCTTACAGGCTTCTCGTTGTAGATAAAACAAAATATTGCCACTAAAAAGGCTTGTTTTCTATTTCTATGCGAATAATCTTGTAATTCCAACAACAAATTCAGAAAGGACGGCTGTATGACTCTTCGTATTGCAATCAATGGTTTTGGCCGCATCGGCCGCAACGTCCTGCGAGCACTCTATACCCAAGGCTACCGCCAAGACCTGCAGGTCGTCGCCATCAATGATCTGGGCGACAGCGAAATGAATGCCCACCTGCTGCGCTTCGACACCGTTCACGGCCCTTTTTCCGGCACCGTCGAGTGTGACAGCGAGAGCCTGACGGTCAATGGTGACCGTATTGCGGTCAGCGCCATTCGCAACCCTGCCGACCTGCCCTGGAAAGCCCAGAACGTCGACGTGGTGTTCGAATGCACCGGTCTGTTCACAGACCGCACCAAAGCCGCTGCCCACCTGACTGCCGGCGCCCGCAAGGTCATTATCTCGGCCCCGGCCAAAGGTGCCGACGCGACCATCGTCTATGGCGTGAACCACGATACCTTGCGTCAATCGCATCAAATTATTTCCAGCGCATCCTGCACCACCAATTGCCTGGCGCCTGTGGCCCAGGTGCTGCACCGTGAACTGGGTATCGAAAGTGGCCTGATGACCACGATCCATGCCTACACCAACGATCAGAACTTGATCGACGTCTATCACACCGACCCATACCGCGCGCGCTCGGCCACCCAGTCAATGATCCCGAGCAAGACCGGCGCTGCCGAAGCCGTGGGTCTGGTGCTGCCGGAACTGGCAGGCAAACTGACCGGCATGGCGGTGCGCGTCCCGGTGATCAACGTGTCTCTGGTGGACCTGACCGTGCAACTGACCCGCGAAGTCACTGCCGATGAAGTCAACGCGTTGATGAAAGAAGCCAGCCAGCACTCCAAGGTACTTGGCTACAACACCCTGCCGCTGGTGTCCCACGACTTCAATCACAACCCGCTCTCCTCGATCTTCGATGCCAACCACACTAAATCCAGCGGCAAACTGCTCAAGGTCATGGCCTGGTACGACAACGAATGGGCATTCTCAAACCGCATGCTGGATAACTGCCTGGCGTTGCATAACGCGGAATAAACCACGCGGATTTAATGTAGGAGCTGCCGAAGGCTGCGAAGGCAATGCGCCTGACACTCCATCATTCGCAGCCTTCGGCAGCTCCTACAGGATGCAATTTCCATAAACGATCACCGTCCCAGTAGGAGCGCGCTTGCCCGCGATGCAGTCGGCGCGGTCTGTCAAACACCGCGCGTCATCGTTCTTCGCGAGCAAGCTCGGCTCCCACAGATAGCCGAGATTGCCCCAATCAAACACTTGACCAAAGCAGTAGATGATAAGCATTATCATCCGCTGCTTTTTCGGTCGAGTACTCCCCTCGTGAGTCAGTCGCGTCTAAACGAAGTTTTTGTCTCCCACAGGCCGGTCCTGTTGCGGACGTTGCAGCGCATGGTGAGTAATCACTGCACCGCGGAAGACCTGTTGCAGGAAACCTATCTGCGGGTGACCCGCGCATTGAGCAGCCGCGCCATCGATCATCTTGAGCCGTTCATCTTTCAGACAGCCCGCAACCTGGCGCTGGACCATTTGCGCGCGCGTCGGGTTCGCGAACGCACGCTGGTGGAGGACGCCGCGCCCGCCGATCTGGAAAACGTGATTGCTCCCCACGCCAGCCTCGAAGACTCCACCCACGCCAACCGCCTGCTCGAAGGCTTGAGCAAAAGCCTCGCCACCCTGACGCCCCGCCAACAGCAGATTTTCAGCCTCAGCCGCCTCAACGGTGAAAGCTATCTGGAGATCGCCAGCCAACTGAACGTATCCGCCAGCACCGTGCAGAAAGAGCTGAAACTGATCATGGCCATCTGCGTCGGAGTTGCAACAAAACTTGACCACCTCTAGCAGTTACAGCAGGCTGCTGCCCGATACCGTAACGATTTGCCAACCAATAAGAACCGCCGAGGACCTCTCGTGAAGGACCCTGACTTCCATCGCACCCATCCCATTGCCGAGGATGTGTTGAGCGACAGCGCGATGGATCAAGCCTTGAACTGGCTCATCGAACTGGACAGCGCCGACGCCGAGCAACAGGCGCGCTTTCAGGAATGGTTGGCGGCCGATAGCTCGCACCGGGAAGCTTTCGCCAGGGTTCAGGCCGTCTGGCATTCCCAACCCGTGGCCCAAGTGGCCGCTGCAATGACCCCGGCCAAAGCCAAACCGAACCTGCTGCGCCGCTTGCGCCCTCACTGGTTGCCACTGGCGACGGCGGCAATGCTCGTGCTGGGTGTCTTCACCTTCAGCAACCTTGGCTTGCGCATCCAGGCCGATCATTTGACCGTGGTGGGCGAACGTCAGCGTCTGCAATTGGCCGATGGTTCCAAGGTCCTGCTCAACACCAATTCGGCGTTCTCCAGCAATATCACCGCTGAGCACAAAGTCGCCAAACTGCTGCAGGGCGAAGCCTTCTTTGAGGTGCCTGCGACTCAAGGCCAGCCGCTGGAAGTCCTTGCTGGCAGCGTGAGCATGCGCGCCAAGGGCGGCGACTTTGCCGTGCGCTATCTGGATGGCGTGGCGCAGATTCAGGTGAAAAACGGCGCGCTGGACGTTCGCTCCCCACAAAGCAGCACCGAAGTGAAGCTGGCCAGCGGCGACAGCATTCGTGTTGGCCCGGAAGGTTTCAGCCATCGAGAGAAGCTTGATCAGGCTACAGACCTGGCCTGGATCGACGGCCGACTGGTCTTCGACAATTGCCCCATGAGCGAAGTGCTGGCCGAACTGCGCCGCTACTACCCCGGCTGGATCGTCAACGCCAACAGCAAGCTCGAGGGGGTCGCGGTGACCGGCAATTACCGTCTGGACAACCCGCTGGACGTGGTTCGCTCCCTGGCCCAGATCACCTCCGCCCAACTGCATGAACTGCCGGCGCTGGTCATTCTTAATTAAATCGATAAATTTTTACGCGATTACCGTTGGTCGCTCGTCTCGTCTTAGCCAATGCAACTGATTCTTATTACTAACAGTTAGCAGACACTAAAAAGACAGCAACACAACGGAGCCCTATCGATGCCGTCCACGCTTGATCCCGTCACGCATCTTCCCCTGACCGCCCACACCGGTTTGCAGAAGTCCGCCCTGTCATTGTTGACCCTCGCGGTTCTGACCGGCGCAACCTGGTCCGGCACCGTGCACGCTGCCACTGCCAGCGATGCCTCGACCGCGCGGGCCGCCGGCACGTATTCGTTCGCCATCGCGCAGCAACCACTGGCGTCGGCCCTCAACGAATTCAGCCGCATCACCGGCTGGCAAGTCGGCATGACTTCGGATCTGGCCAACAATGTCACCTCCCCCGGCGTAGATGGCTCGCTGCCGCCCGCCAAGGCTCTGGAGCGGCTGCTGGCGGGCACTCATCTGGGTTATCGCAATCTGGGCAATAACAACGTGGTGCTGGAAAAGCGCAGCGCCGGGGTTGTGGCTCTGGAGCAGATCACCGTCAGCGCCACCCGTCAGGCGCAGGACGTAACCTCGGTGCCGAGCTCGGTCTCGGTGCATGATCGCGCCGAACTGGACCGCCAGAACGTGAAGAATATCCGTGATCTGGTGCGCTACGAGCCGGGTGTCTCGGTGGGCGGCGCAGGTCAGCGCTCAGGCACCACGGGCTACAACATTCGTGGCATCGATGGCAACCGGATCCTCACTCAGGTGGACGGCGTTGAAGTCCCGAACAACTATTTCTCAGGCCCGTACGCCAACACCCATCGCAATTATGTGGACCCTGAAATCGTCAAGCGCGTGGAGATCCTGCGTGGCCCGGCGTCTGCCTTGTACGGCAGCAGCGCCATCGGCGGTGCGGTCAGCTATTACACGCTGGACGCCGACGATATCATCAAGGACGGCAAGGATGTCGGCGCCCGTTTGAAGACCGGCTACAGCTCCGCCGACGACAGCTGGCTGACCTCCGGCACCTTCGCCGGTCGTCAAGGTGATTTCGACGCCTTGCTGCATGTCAGCCAGCGCAACGGCCACGAAACCGAGTCCTACGGCGGCAACGGTAGTACCGGCCTGCAACGCACCGAGGCCAACCCGGAAGATGTACGTACCACCAACGTACTGGCCAAACTGGGCTGGAATTACAGCGAAGGCTCGCGCCTGGGCCTGACCTACGAGAAGTACAAAGACGACCGCGACACCAACCAATTGAGCGCAGTGGGTGGGCCGTTCAATGCGGGCAGCGGCTTTGGTTTCTATCGCGGCCGCACCGCCAACGACACCATCAGCCGCGAACGTTTCGGCGTGGAAAACAGCTTCGAGCTGAACAGCCTGCTCGTGGATAACGTCAAATGGAGCCTGAACTACCAGATCGCCAAGACCGACCAGAACACCCTGGAGCGCTATGTGCCGGGTTCTCGCGACGTATGGCGCACAAGGGAGACCACGTACAAGGAACGTCAGTGGATCTTCGATGCGCAACTGGACAAGGCCTTCAGCATTGCTGATACCGACCACCTGCTGACTTACGGCACCACCCTCAAGCAGCAGAAAGTCACCGGTCTGCGCAGTGGCGGCGCAACCTGCGCAGCCGTTTTGGGCACCTGCCGTGTTATCGGCGCAACAAGCCCCACAGCTTCGGACAGCCTCACGCCATCCAGCGATTTCCCGGACCCGACCATCAGCACTTACAGCCTGTTCGCCCAGGATGAGATCCGTTGGAACGACTGGACCTTCCTGCCGGGCGTGCGTTACGACTACACCCGCCTGGACCCGCACATCACCCAGCAATTCCTCAACACCGCCAACCCTGGCAGTGGCGGCGCCGTCAGCGACGAAAGCAAGAACTGGCATCGCCTGTCGCCCAAACTGGGCGTGACCTATGCCATCAGCGACCAATACACCTGGTACGGCCAGTACGCGGAAGGCTTCCGCACGCCAAGCGCCAAGGCCTTGTATGGCCGCTTCGAGAACGTGCAGAACGGCTACATCGTCCAGCCCAATCCAGACCTGGAACCGGAGAAAAGCAAAAGTTACGAGACCGGGCTTCGCGGGCATTTCGACGCGGGCACATTTGACGTGGCGGTGTTCTACAACAAGTACCGTGACTTCATTAACGAAGACCAGATCCAGCCCGGCACTGCAACCCAGGCGGTTTTCCAGTCCAACAACATTGCCCACGCCACCATCAAGGGCGTCGAACTCAAAGGCCGCTTGAACCTGGACGCGTTCGGCGCGCCTGAAGGTCTGTACACACGTGGAGCCGTGACTTACCTCTACGGCCGCAACGATGACAACGGTCAGCCGATCAACAGCATCAACCCGCTGACTGGCGTCTTTGGTCTGGGTTACGACCAGGACAACTACGGCGGCCTGCTGAGCTGGACGCTGGTCAAACGCAAAGACCGCGTGGACAACACCAGCTTCTTCGCTCCGGACGGGACTTCGAGCCAGTTCAAGACCCCCGGTTTCGGCGTGCTGGATCTGACCGGGTTCTACAAAGTCACCGATGACGTGACCCTGAACGCCGGTCTGTACAACCTGACCGACAAGAAATACTGGCAGTGGGAAGACGTACGCGGCTACGACGGCGTTGGCGAAGCAGGCGTTACGGCTCCGGCCAACCTGGACCGCCTGACTCAGCCAGGTCGTAACTTTGCGATCAATGTGGTCTGGGATATCTGATCCCCGCGATGCGCCGTCTTCTCGACGGCGCATTTTTTACGCCAATCTTTCGCTCAATCGTCTTGTTAGAAAGACCGTCGTTTTTCACAAGGAAGACCCGATGACCTCCGAAAAAATCCGTCCTGCACTGCGCTCGCAACGCCTGAACCTGGCGACCAACACACCACACGAGCATCTGGACAAGGCCGTCAAGGCCAACGCCCCTTTCGAAACCCTGGCCAGCTATTCGCGTTTTCTGGTGGCTCAGTATCTGTTCCAGGCTGAACTCAAAGCCCTGTACAACGACCCTGAACTGGTCGCAATCATCCCTGACCTGCCGGGCCGCTGCCGGGCCGAACAGGCACTGGCCGACCTCGCCGATTTACAGACTCAAGTCCCGCAGTCCGTATCGGGCGCGCTGGTGGCGCCGAGTCGTGCGCAGGCGCTGGGCTGGCTGTTTGTGTCTGAAGGCTCGAAACTGGGTGCGGCATTCCTGATCAAGCGCGCCGTTGCCCTGAACCTCAGTGCAGAGTTCGGCGCCCGCCATCTGGGTGAACCTGCCGGTGGTCGTGCCGAAGGCTGGAAAAGCTTTATCCGGACACTCGACGCCCTGCCCTTCAGTGAAGAAGAAGAGGCTCAGGTCGAACAGGCGGCGGTCGATGCGTTCGAGCGCTTCAACGTGCTGCTCAATCACGCGTATGCCACTGCCCCAGCCTCGTTGATGGCCGAGTCATGATTGTCGGCCCGGGCTGTTAGACTGGTCGGGTTTTCGATCATGGGATCGAACCAACTCATGACTACTGAAGAGATAATGACCAGCAAACTCCCAAGGTCCAGAGTCTCTCGCCTGCTGTTCGCCGCACTGGCTTATGTCAGCCTCGGGATAGGTCTGGTCGCGATTTTCATTCCCGGCCTGCCCACCACCGAGTTCGTCCTGCTGGCGGCCTGGGCGGCGACCAAGAGCTCACCGCGCTTGAGTGCCTGGCTGGAAAACCACAAGGTTTTCGGCCCGATCCTGAGCAACTGGCGCAACGGTCGTCTGGTCACCCGCAGCGCCAAAGTCAGCGCCACCATCAGCATGCTGCTCTGCGCCGCGCTGATGCTGTACCTGATGCATGGCTGGCCGGTTTACGCCGCCATTGGCGGTATGGTGCTGGGTAATCTGTGGATCTGGTCGCGCCCGGAGCCCTCGGGCTCCGATCCGGTTCTCTGACGCACGTCATGTCGCTGTCACCGGCAATCGTCTAAGGTTGAAGATGCGCCACAGCTGAACGCCGGCTGACTGCGAAGGTCAACCGCTACACTCTTCGACCCGCCAAGGGGCAATGTCATGTTCGAACCAGGCCATTTGCATATCAGCCGCGCGCCCATGCAAGCGTCGGATTTCGGTTACGAGATTCACCTGCGCTACGAAGTTATCGAAAACCCCACGGAAGGCACCTCCATGCACTTCTCGATGGATGGAGAAATTGCTGGCAATGCGTTTCAGGACGAGTTTGAACTGCCTCGCGACCTGGCCTGCAACTTCGCCCACAACGCCAACAAAATCGCGGTCAAACACGGCATGCCACCGATCGCCGTGCTGCCGATTGCCATGCACGAAGATTACGACCGCATGTTCAAAGACGTGCACGACAAGCTCGGCATCGAGCCGGGTGAACCGGTGAAACCTGAACATCTGACTTGATATTCGCCGTGCTTTTGTAGGAGCTGCCGAAGGCTGCGAACCGCTGTCTGGCAGTGAAACCTTACTCGCATGTGTTCGCAGCCTTGGGCAGTTCCTACAGAAATAGGCACTCTCCGTTGGAGCGCCGGTCTGTGAGGTCCACCGCGTTAGCGTTCTTCGCGGGTAAGCGCGCTCCTACAAGAGGCTGCCATTACTGGCATAATCCCCACCCTCTTCGGCCACAACCTCTACCCACACCATGCGTATCCACGTCAGTTTCATCGACCGCGTCGGCATCACTCAGGAAGTGCTGGCCATTCTGGGTGGGCGTAATCTGAATCTGGATGCGGTGGAGATGGTCCCACCCAACGTTTATATCGACGCCCCGACCCTCAGCCACCAAGTGCTTGAAGAACTCAAGGACGCGCTGTTTCGGGTGCGCGGGGTCGAAGCGATCACTGTGGTCGATATTCTTCCCGGCCAGCGTCGCCACTTGCAGCTAGACGCACTGCTGGCCGCCATGACCGACCCGGTCCTGGCACTGGACAGCGCGGGCCACGTTTTGCTGGCCAACCCGGCATTGATCGCGATGATCGGCCGCGAACCGGCGGGTGAGCCAGTGGCCGAGTTGTTTGCCGACCCTGGGCTGCACAATGCTCTGCTGGAAAATGGCTTTCGCCTGCCGCTGCGGGAAGTGACCCTTAACGGCGAAGCGCTGTTACTGGATGCCACGCCCATCACCGATGCAGGTGCGCTGCTGACGTTGTATCAACCGAGCCGCATCGGGGAACGCCTGTCGGCACTGCATCACGACCATGCCGAAGGGTTTGACGCGCTGCTGGGCGAGTCCACCGCCATCCGCACCCTCAAGGCTCGCGCGCAACGGGTCGCGGCACTGGATGCACCATTGCTGATTCAAGGCGAAACCGGCACCGGCAAAGAGTTGGTAGCCCGCGCCTGCCATGCGACCAGCGCCCGACACAGCGCGCCGTTTCTCGCGCTTAACTGTGCGGCCTTGCCGGAAAACCTCGCCGAGAGTGAACTGTTCGGCTACGCCCCCGGCGCCTTTACCGGTGCGCAGCGGGGCGGTAAACCAGGGCTGATGGAACTGGCCAACCAGGGCACCGTATTTCTCGATGAAATCGGCGAGATGTCGCCTTACCTGCAGGCCAAGTTGCTGCGTTTTCTCAACGACGGCAGCTTTCGCCGGGTGGGCGGTGATCGGGAAGTGAAGGTCAATGTGCGGATCCTCAGCGCGACCCACCGCAATCTGGAGAAGATGGTCAGCGAAGGCACCTTTCGCGAGGACCTCTTCTACCGTCTGAACGTGCTCAATCTGGAGGTCCCGCCCCTGCGTGATCGCGGCCAGGACATTCTGCTGCTCGCACGCTATTTCATGGAGCAGGCCTGCGCGCAGATTCAGCGCCCGGTCTGTCGCCTCACGACGAACACTTACCCGGCACTGCTGGGCAATCGCTGGCCCGGCAACGTGCGCCAATTGCAGAACGTGATCTTCCGCGCCGCCGCCATCAGCGAAAGCAATCTGGTGGACATTGGTGATCTGGACATCGCCGGTACTGCGGTCGCCGGAGAAAGCGATGGCGAAGTCGGCAGTCTTGAGCAAGCGGTCGAGACCTTCGAAAAGGCCCTGCTGGAAAAGCTCTACGCCGACTATCCATCGACCCGGCAACTGGCGGCGCGCCTGCAGACATCGCACACCGCCATTGCCCATCGGCTGCGTAAATACGGGATCGGCGTTAAAGGCTGAGTGCGTCAGACTTCGACGCACATCTCCCGGTAGATCGGCAAAATCGAGTCCCGGGTCAGCGGCGCAAGGTTCAGCTGTGGATGGCTGTCCGGGCTGATCCATACCACCTCTTCGATTTCCGCAGCAGGCTGGACGTCCGCCTCGATGCGCACTTCAAACAGCTCGCAACGCACTTCAAAACCCGGCTCATTGACGGCCGGCGCGGCAAACGAACCCAGATAGCGCGCCTGGGCTGGATCAATCACCAGGCCCAACTCTTCTTCCAGTTCGCGACTCAACGCCACAGCTGGCGGCTCCCCCGCTTCGATCTTGCCACCCGGTTGCATGAACGCCTGAGTGCCGCGTTTACGCACCAGCAAGGTCCGGCCATCCGCACCGATCAATAGCGCGGCGGCGATATGGATCAGCTTCATGAAAAGATCTCGGTCTTGAGCTGCCTCGCCTCTTCGGCGCGTGCCAGGCCAAAGCGGATCAGACGATCAATCAGCTCCGGGTAAGACACACCGCTGGCCTGCCACAACTTGGGGTACATGCTGATAGAGGTGAAACCAGGGATGGTGTTCACTTCATTGATGATGATGTCCCGTGTCTCGGTGACGAAGAAGTCCACCCGCGCCAGACCGGCACAGCCCAGCACCTGATAAGCACGCAAGGCAACGTCACGAACCTCGTCGCTCAAGTCGGCTGCCAACTCGGCAGGAATCGCGATCCGCGCCTGATCACCGTTGAGGTATTTGGTGTCGTAGGCGTAGAACTCGTCGTTGGCGATCACTTCGCCACAGACGCTGACTTGCGGCTGACGATTGCCGAGTACAGCGCACTCGACTTCACGGCCCACAATGCCGGTTTCGATCAACACTTTATGGTCGAACTCGAATGCCAGGCTCAGAGCGGCCATGTAACTCGCTTCATCGGTGACCTTGCTGACGCCCACTGATGAGCCCTGGCTGGCAGGCTTGACGAACATCGGCAGGCCCAGCTCAGCGGCCACCGTGGCGAACGCCACTGACTCGCCACGAGAAACCACCACAAACGGCGCCACAGCGATCCCCGCGTCGCGCAGCAGACGCTTGGTCACGTCCTTATCCATGCATGCCGCCGAGCTGAGCACATCCGGCCCGACAAAGGGTATCGCCAGCAAACGCAGCAAGCCCTGCAGCGAACCGTCTTCGCCGAACGCGCCATGGATCAGCGGAAACACCACATCAATGCGCGGCAGCTCGACGCCCGAGGCAACATCGATAAATTGCCCGCCGGTTGCGCCAGGCAACAGCGACAACAACTGCCCCGAAGCGCTGAGCTTGATTTTCGCCGGGTCGCTACCATTGAGCAGGTAATCGTGCTCATCGAAGCGCAGCCAGCGGCCCTGCTTGTCGATGCCTATCAGGGTGAGGTCATAAGTGCCGCGGTCGATCGCGTTGATCACGTTCCTGGCTGACTGCAGCGAGACTTCGTGCTCGCTGGATTGTCCGCCAAAGAGGATAGCGACTGATGTTTTCAAAGCGACAACTCCTGGATTTTCAGGCCGCAGAGTCAAAAGCAATTTTGCCTTTTCGTCCAGTGGTGATGAGTCCCGATGGTCGTCAGAGGTGAAAAAAAGGCAAAAAAAATCTCACACCAGTGAAGATTAGGTTTTGATCTTCCCTGGTGTGAGACCAGCGCAACATCATTCAGCCGATGCTGCGTCTTTCTTGCCGCCCGAGCCAAAGGTGGCGAAGCGCTTGTTGAAGCCGGCAATTCGGCCTTCGGTGGTGGTTTTACGCTGCTGCCCGGTGTACATCGGGTGCGAGGCGCTGGATACATCCAAAGCCACGTAAGGGTAGGTCTTGCCGTCGCTGTGCTCTTGGGTACGGTCGGTATCAACGGTTGAGCCAATCAGAAAAAACGCATCGGCAGCGGTATCGTGAAACAGCACGGTGCGGTAAGCGGGATGGATATCAGGTTTCATGTTGCCTCCAAATGAGTGCGCTATTGATGTGTTACACAATAACATATCATCGCAAGCCCACCACAATCGATTGTGGTGACTTGCATCATTGGTGAACTTGATTAGGCCCACGCCAGCCGCTAAGGTTCGACCGCCGTTGGCCGATCAGCGGCCCGGGACTGGTCTCCTGCGTATTGGCCAGATGGAAGCAAGCCATGTCTGAACCTGATCATTTTCAACTCTCCCACGACGCCTGGAACCGCTTGATTGAAGCCCGGGATTCGCTGCGCCTGCTCGATGGCTACGTCAACAAGACTGACGTTCTGTGCAACCCGTCCATGCTGGTGGGCTATGTGTCCATGCTGCAAAGCGCCCTGCAGGACGTGATCAACGCCAGCACCCCCGCAGAACCCCGCGATGCCTTCATGCGCAAGGCCGACGAACTGGGGTTTGTCGCCCTCAACCCAAAAGAACAGGCGCTGATAGAACAGCTGCGCTGGACCAGCCTCGAAGGCCGCGAGGATGTCTACGCAATGGCCGAGCGCATCCGCGCGATCAAGCCCTGGGTGCTGGAAAGCTGAGCAGCCTTTCAGCGGCTCTATCCCCATCGTTCAGCTATGCTGGTTTCTGCCGATAGTGCTATAGATGCAATCTCCCGCCTCACGGGCTCAGCTCTCCGAACTGCTGCATCACAGCAGAATAAAGAGGGAGCGCAGCCGGTCAATAACCGTCATTAGCCCCAGGAATCCGTATGAGTCTGTCCCTTCTCAGTCGTTACGCCTTCTTCGTTGGTTGTGTGCTTTTTACGCTGTGCAGTCTGCCGTTCTGGCATCACGAATGGCTGTGGCCCTTCACCCTGGTGACCGGCGTTCTCTCTCTGGTGGGCATTTTTGACTTGCTGCAATCGCCGCATTCGGTGCGCCGCAACTACCCGATTCTCGGCAACATCCGCTACGCCGTCGAAGCCATCCGCCCGGAAATCCGCCAGTACTTGCTGGAGTCCGACAGCGACGCCCTGCCCTTCTCCCGGGCGCAACGTTCGCTGGTTTATTCCCGAGCCAAGAACGAATCGGCGGACAAGCCCTTCGGCACACTCCTCGATGTGTACGGCACCGGTTTTGAATTCATCAGCCATTCCATGCGTCCGGCGCCGCTGAGCGACCCCAACGCCTTCCGCGTGATCGTCGGCGGCCCGCAATGCAGCCAGCCTTACTCGGCGTCGATTTTCAATATCTCGGCCATGAGTTTTGGCTCACTGAGCGCCAACGCGATCCGCGCCTTGAATCAGGGCGCGAAACTCGGCAATTTCGCCCACGACACCGGCGAAGGCAGCATCAGCCCCTATCACCGGGAACACGGCGGCGACCTGACCTGGGAACTGGGCAGTGGTTACTTCGGCTGCCGTACCGCCGACGGGCGCTTCGACCCTGAACGATTCGCCGCACAAGCCAACGATCCACAAGTGCGCATGATCGAAATCAAGTTGAGCCAGGGTGCAAAGCCAGGCCACGGCGGCATCCTGCCCAAGCACAAAGTCACCCAAGAAATTGCCGAGACTCGCGGCATCATGATGGGCGAAGACTGCGTATCGCCCTCGCGGCACAGCGCATTCTCCACCCCTGTGGAGTTAATGCAGTTCATCGCGCAGTTGCGTGAGCTGTCCGGCGGCAAACCGGTGGGCTTCAAATTCTGCCTCGGCCACCCGTGGGAATTCATGGGCATCGCCAAGGCCATGCTGGACACCGGCATCCTGCCGGACTTCATCGTGGTCGATGGTACCGAAGGCGGCACCGGCGCTGCGCCGGTGGAGTTCACCGACCACATGGGCGTGCCGTTGCGCGAGGGCTTGTTGTTCGTACACAACACCCTGGTGGGCTTGAATCTGCGGGACAAAATCAAACTGGGTGCCAGCGGCAAGATCGTCAGTGCATTCGATATCGCCAGCGTCCTGGCGATCGGCGCCGACTGGGCCAACTCGGCGCGAGGTTTCATGTTCGCCATCGGTTGCATTCAGTCCCAAAGCTGCCATACCAACAAATGCCCCACCGGTGTCGCCACCCAGGACACCCTTCGCCAGCGTGCACTGGTCGTCCCGGACAAAGCCCAGCGTGTGTTCAACTTCCACCGCAACACACTCAAGGCCCTGGCCGAAATGCTCGCCGCTGCGGGCCTGGACCATCCGGCACAACTGGAAGCCAGACACTTGGTCCGGCGTATGTCGGCCACCGAAATCAAACTGTTCTCCCAGTCCCATGTATTCCTGACACCGGGGCAGTTATTGACCGGGGAAGTGGATGGCAGTTTTTATTCGAACATGTGGCAGATGGCGCGGGCGGATAGTTTTGAGCCGAATGCCATTGCCTGATGAGCAACCGAGACATTCTGTAATAGCCCGCTTTTGCTTTTGCCGGAAAATTCCCCCACCCTGCCGCGCCGCCGAACCCGTCAGCACATGCTTGATAGACCGGCGGGACGGAACCTAGAGCCCTCGCGGCTGATCTTTATCTATTAAGACACTAAAGAGCCCACCGTTATGACTAACGGACGCGACCTGCGCATCGACTTCTTTCGGGGCCTGGCGCTGATCTTCATTTTTTGGGATCACGTTCCCGACAATCCTCTGGCCCAACTGACCGTGCGTAATTTCGGTTTCAGCGACGCGGCGGAGATTTTTGTCTTTCTGGCAGGCTATGCCGCCATTCTTGCCTACGGCCGTATTTCACAGCGCGACGGTTATATGGTCGCCTGCGTGCGCATCCTGCGCCGTACCTGGGTGCTGTATGTGGTGCACATATTCCTGCTCACGCTGCTGATGGGCATTGTGTTCGTCGCCAATAACTACGTCGAAACCCGAGACATGATTCAGGAAATGGGCCTGCAACACTTTGTCGCCGCCCCGCAGCAAGCACTCGCCGATCAACTGTTGCTGCGCTTCAAACCCAACCTGACCGACCCGTTGCCGCTGTATATCCTGCTGCTGTTGGCGCTGCCGTTGATTCTGCCGCTGATCCAACGCAATGCGCCGCTGACCGTGGGCTTGTCCATTGCGCTGTACATGATGGTGCCGCTGTTTGGCTGGAACATGCCGGCGTACGAAGGCGGCGGCCTGTGGTATTTCAATCCCGTGGCCTGGCAATTGCTGTTCGTATTGGGTGGCGCCTGTGCGCTACGGTCTGAATCCAGCCCGTCGATCACGCCGACCCCTCGTCCGTTGAGTCAGCAGCCGCTGTTCATGCTCTGCGCGAGTTACGCACTGGTGGCTGCCGTCTTCACATTCAGCTGGAAATTCCCGGAACTGCACGACGCATTGAGGCCGCAATTCGTCGCCGACGGCTTGTACCCGATCAATAAAACCGACCTGGGTCCGCTGCGTTTGCTGCACTTCCTGACGCTGGCTTACTGCGTCGCCAAACTGCTCCCCGCTGGTAAAGCCTGGTTCACCCGTTGGCCTGCACAACAAGCCTGTCGCATGGGCCGTTACTCGCTGGAAATCTTCTGCTTCGGCGTCTTGCTGGCGCCCATGGCCGACATGGTCAACGCACTGGCAGGCGACACCTGGCCCATGCAAATCTTCACCGCCCTGCTCGGCCTTGGCTTGATGATGCTCATGGCCGCCTGGCTGGACCTCAGCAAACGCCTGAGCAACCCCAAACCCACCAGGGCAGTCGCTGTTTGAGAACAGCACGTCAATAGAACGTCCTCGCGCAGTACGCCAGCCGGTTAACCCCATATGACGTGAGAAAGCTCTCAGGTCGGCGAATACGCTCATATGCCACGGTCCAGATTTCGCCTCCCGCGCCGATAAATTTTTCGACGGCGCCAAGCAGCGTCTAAGCTTGAGTCAGGTGCGATTAACAGGTTTAACCGGGCCAATGAAATGGGCGTATTACGGCATTCAGATACCAAACAGACTGTGATCCCTGCTGACAGTCAGGACCACGATCCCATGCCGAAAAGCCCGCGCCGCAAGCGGTACGTGTGGCGGGTGTTCTGGGTAGTGATGGTCATGGGCGCTGGAGCGTTGGCTTTTGCCATCATGGTGGAATCGCGCAGTTCGCGTTTGCAGGCGCTGGAGTTCAATCGGTTTGCGTCGAGGCTGAGCTATTCGATGCACCCGGGCCCAAGTGATTCGATGCGCTATCCCGGCGACGGGCCGTTCGACAAGCGTCTGGGTTATTCATCCCTGGGTGATTTTTTGCCGCGCCTGCTCAAGCGCGACTATCTGATTACCGAGCAAGTGCGGTTTTCCCCGGACCTTCTGGCCTACAGCAAGCGTGGTCTGTTCGTGCCATACGAAGAAAAAACCCAGGCCGGGCTGTCGATCACCGATTGCCGGGGCACGGACCTTTACCAGTTCCGCTATCCGCAGCAGTTCTACCCCAACTTTGCCACCATCCCGCCGCTGATCGTGCACAGCCTGCTGTTCATCGAGAACCGCGACTTGCTCGACCCTCAGCAACCAATGGCCAACCCTGCCGTGGACTGGCCGCGTTTTGTCAAAGCGGCGATTACCCAAGTGTCGAAAATGATCGGCCTGCCGGGTCAGTCGGCCGGGGGCAGCACCCTGGCGACCCAGCTGGAAAAGTATCGGCATTCGCCTGACGGCTTGACTCAATCGAGCTCGGAAAAGCTGCGGCAGATGATTTCCGCCAGCGTGCGCGCCTATCAACCCGGCCAGCAAACCCTTGAAGCGCGCCAGCGAGTGGTGCGCGATTACTTGAACAGCGTGCCATTGTCGGCCGTGCCGGGGCATGGCGAAGTACATGGCATGGCCGAAGGGTTACGGGTCTGGTATGGCGCGGACTTCGTGAAAACCAATGAGGTCCTGGCTTCCAGCGCTACAGATGCGAAGAGTCTTGCCGCTCGCGGTCTGGCACTGCGCGAGGTGCTGTCACTGGTGATCGCTCAGCGTCGGCCTTCGTATTATCTGGCCAAGGGGCGCGAAGAATTGGCGGAGCTGACTGACAGTCATATCCGCTTGCTGGCGCAGAATCAGGTGATTGATCAGACCCTCGCCGATGCGGCACTGAACAGCACGGTGACTTACCGCAACTGGGTCGAGCAACCAACGCTGCAAACCATCGAGACCAACAAGGGCATCAGCGTCGCGCGCAGCCGGCTTTCAGCGCTGCTCAACCGGCCGCTGTACGATCTGGATCGCCTCGATCTGTCTGCGACCACCACCCTGCAAAGCGACTTGCAGAGCCAGGTCAGCCAATACCTGCGGGATCTGGCCAACCCGGCCTTTGCCGCTCAGGTCGGGCTATTGGGTGAGCGGCTGCTGACCCCAGCGAGCACGACTCAGGTGCGCTACAGCTTCACCCTGTTCGAGCGCGGGCCGGATGGCTCTCGTGTCAGGGTACAAACCGACAGCACCGATCAGCCCTTCGACATCAACGAGGGCAGCAAGCTTGAACTGGGCTCGACGGCGAAGATGCGGGTGCTGACCACCTACCTGGAAATCATTGCCGAACTGCATGATCGCTATGCCGCATCCAGCAACGCAATCCTGAATAAAGCTCCCGTGGAGGATCAGGATCGGCTGTCGCGCTGGGCCGTGGATTATCTGCTGCAAAACAAGGATCGCGACCTGTCGAAAATGCTCTCGGCGGCGCTGGACCGGCGTTATTCCGCGAGCCCCGGAGAAAGTTTCTTCACCGGTGGCGGGATGCATCACTTCAATAATTTCCGCAAGGAAGACGACGGTCGTCTGCCGACCTTGCGCGAAGCGTTGCGCGAGTCGATCAACCTGCCGTTCATCCGTCTGATGCGTGACATCGTGCGCTACAGCACCTACGAAGGCCCGAGTAACAGCGCCGAGTTGCTCAAGGATGATAACGACCCACGGCGTCAGGAATACCTCAGCCGCTTCGCTGACCGGGAGGGCTCGGTGTTCCTGTTGCGCTTCTGGAAACGCTACAAGGACAAGACCACTCAGGAACGGCTCGACACCTTCCTCGACGGCATCCACCCCACCGCCATCAGGCTGGCGGCGGTGCATCGCTATCTGTTACCGAACGCCGACCAGACGGCTTTCAATGCCTTCATTCGGGCGCATCTGGCCGAGGAAAAAATCGGCCCGAAACTCAGCGAAAAACGCCTCGCTGATCTGTACGAAAGTTACGGGCCTGGTAAATACGATTTGCCGGACCAGGGCTATATCGCAAAGGCGCACCCGCTGGATCTGTGGCTGGTGGGCTATCTGCTCCAGCATCCGGATGCGCAATTCAAGGACGCTGTTGCCGCCAGCCAGTTTGAGCGGCAGGAAGTGTATGGCTGGTTGTTCAAGAGCCGTCACAAAGGCGCTCGGGACAGTCGCATCCGGACCATGATGGAGGTTGAGGCGTTTCTCGACATTCATCAGCGCTGGCAGCGAGTCGGTTATCCGTTTGATCATCTGGTGCCGTCGCTGGCCACCGCCATTGGCAGCTCGGGGGATCGTCCGGCAGCGCTGGCCGAGTTGATCGGCATCATTCAGAACGATGGCATTCGCCTGCCGACGTTGCGTATCGACAGCCTGCATTTTGCCGCCGACACCCCTTACGAAACCCGACTGGCCAATAACCCGGAACTGGGCAAACGGGTACTGCCCTCTGAAGTCGCGGCGGCCATGCGCGAGGCGCTCTCGCAAGTGGTGGATGGCGGGACAGCCAAGCGGGTGTCTGGCAGTTTCAAATTGCAGGACGGCACCTTACTCGCGATGGGCGGCAAGACCGGCACCGGCGATAACCGCATCGAAAGCATCGGCTCGGGCGGGCGCATCCTCAGTTCGCGGGCGATCAACCGCACCGCGACTTTTGTGTTTTATCTGGGCGACAACCACTTCGGCACTCTGACCGCCTTCGTCCCCGGCCGCGCGGCAGAAGGCTTTCGGTTTACCTCGGCGTTGCCGGTCCAGGTGCTCAAGGGGATGGCACCGATTCTGAATCCGTATCTGGAGCCAGGGGGGCATACGCGGTGTGAAGTAAACACAACGCAGCTGTAGGAGCGCGATTGCCCGCGATAGCGTCCTGGCAGACGATTAGTTTTTGAATTGCAAATCGCATCGCGATTCAGGCACAACACGGTCCTGTAGGAGCTGACCGAGGTTAAGAGGGCTGCGAAGGCGGTGTGTCAGAAAGATCGCAGTTCGCAGCCTTCGGCAGCTCCTACAGGTTATGCGTCTATTCAGGAACAATACGGTCCTGTAGGAGCTGACCGAGGTTACGAGGGCTGCGAAGGCGGTGTGTCAGAAAGATCGCAG
>NZ_UUOC01000023.1 GCF_900590755.1 Pseudomonas viridiflava
GAACTAACGCCTTCCCGGCTAAAGCCGGTCCCACTGAGGCCTGCGGGCAACTTCGGAATGCTGATTCGCGAGCAGCTCGAAGAAGTGGGACCGGCTTCAGCCGGGAAGGGGCCGGGCCGGTCACTGATGATGTGTCGTCAGAACTGGCGCTTTCCCGGCTAAAGCCGGTCCCACTGAGGTCTGCGGGCACTTCGGAGTTCTGACTCGCGAGCAGCTCGAAGAAGTGGGACCGGCTTCAGCCGGGAAGAGGCCGGGCCGGTCGCTGATGATGTGTCGTCAGAACTAACGCTTTCCCGGCTAAAGCCGGTCCCACCGGGGCCTGCGGGCAACTTCGGAATGCTGATTCGCGAGCAGCTCGAAGAAGTGGGACCGGCTTCAGCCGGGAAGAGGCCGGGAAGGGCACTGATGATTTGTGATCAGGGCTACCGCTTTCCCGGCTAAAGCCGGTCCCACTGAGGCCTGCGGGCAACTTCGGAGTTCTGACTCGCGAGCAGTTCGAAGCAGTGGGACCGGCTTTTAGCCGGGAAGAGGCCGGGCCGGTCGCTGATGATGTGTCGTCAGAACTAACGCTTTCCCGGCTAAAGCCGGTCCCACTGAGGCCTGCGGGGCCACAGGCACTGCGCTTATCTCTACGGCCTATGAATCTTCGTCAGGGTAAAGCCCGGCATCCGTATCTGGACGCGGCCTTCAGCGGGTGGTGCGTAGTTGCCAATGGACAGCAGCCACTGTTTATCCGGCGCAATACCCTGGAAATCGTAGCTGGTGCTCGGGGTCACGATGAACGGCCAGAGGGCAGGGATATCGATATGGAAGGCAGCCTTCATCAGCGTGCCAAGATCCGAACCTGCGATCACTGTTTGCGCACGCTCCTCCTGACTGAGGTACTGACGAGTAAACTCGCCTGCACGGTCAGCCACGCTAGGCAGCAGATACGCTCGTTGATCTTTGGTGGCCCAATAGCTGGAAAGCACCACGGTAATGGGCAATACCAGATAAATCGCGACCTTGGCGCCCATGCGCGGGCGATAGGCCCAGGCACCTAGCGCCAGCAGGCCCAGCGTTCCCATGAGATAGAGGGAAGTGGAGTTAGCCAGCATGCCCCGCAGTTCAGGGCTGTCAGTGATGCTCGGCTCGAATGGCACCAGGTGGGTGATGATCCCGTAGATCATCGCCAGTCCGATCAGCGTTGCCAGGATGATGCGCCAGCGACGTGGCTGGGGAGTGTCCACCTGGCTCAACAGAGAGGCCACAACGATCCACAGCAGCGGGAAGGCGAAATCGTAGTAGCGCACGTGCAATCGAGTCACCGACTCATGAGCATTAACGCTCACCACTGACGCCGTAAACAGTGCGACAACGGCCACCAGATTGGCGATCAGCAGCACCGCCAATACCGCAATTTTTTGCGTTTCATCCGGGGTGTGGCGGGCGAGAAGGGGTTTTAGTCCGGCATGTAGCGTCACCGCGATTGCCAGGCCCATGGTCATGCACAGTCCCAGCAAATGACCTTTGATACTTTCCAGCGCGAGCCGCGTTAACAGGATCAGCCGATCCAGGCCGCTCGCTTCGGATGCGATCTTGCTATACGAAGGCCCAAAAAGCGTCAGCCCCGCGGAGCCCGCCAGTATGAAACTGATGATGAACTTGGCCGCGATGGCGGCGAGCAGGAACACGCCAATGTTGCGCACCGCCAGCATGGCCTTGCCTTGTTCAACGGCCAGCGACACATAGCCGATGTAGAGGATTACGGCGGGAACGAACAGCATCGAATGGGGCTTGATCAGCGCGGTGCAGCCCAGAATGAAGCCTGCGATGGCCCAATCCCGTGGGGAGTCGATTCTGGCTCGGTTCAATGCCCAGACGAAGGCCCAGAAGCCGAAGAAGTAGAACGCTTCGGGCATGTAGTGCGCAGTGTAGGTATTGATGGGCGCGATCAGGGCGCAGAGCGTAATGACGAGAGCGGGTAGCTCCTTCATCACGCGGCGCGACACTTGGTAGATAAACGGGGCTGCACAAACGAAGAAGAATGCGTTGAAGATTCTTGCGCAACCCAGGAAGTCAGCGGCGCAGTGATTGGTCAGCCGGTAGACGGCCTGATAGATGTAGCCCGGGATTTCCGCTTGGGATAACGGCTGGAGACGTGAGTACAGGCTATAGGTGTATTCGTCACCAAAAATGAACGGGAACAGCCCCGTGTTTTTTAGCAACAAGCCGAAAAAGACAAAAAGCATGATGACGAGAAGCGCATAACCGCCGATTTTTTGGTGTTGTTCAGAAGTCGATATGTGCATTGCAGAAAAAGCCTGTTTTTGAAGGGCGCTGGAGAAGCGCCTCTGTCCGTTCGAATCTAATTTTGATGGCTGGTCAGTGCTGATAAACCGAAACCCATACGCCAGCTGCAATGAGTGCGGCGCCCGCAAAAGTGTTCCAGCTAAGGGTCTCGTTCAGAAAGAAGTGAGCCAGCACCGGGACGATGAAGAAAGCCATCGCAGTAAACGGATACGCGATACTCAGGGGCGTGGTTTTCAGAGCAAACAGCCACAAGACGGTGGCACCGGCATACACGACCAGTGCCACGATCAACTTGACGTTGACCATGGCGTTCATCAACCCGGCCATAGAAAACTCGACACTGCTCGATGCGAGTTTGAACAGTATCTGACCGGTAGCCAGGGCGATAACCGTCAGCGAAATGAACACTACTTGAGAAATGGACATCAAAATTCCTGAGGCTGAGAGTGACGTTTTCTATATTTACGGTGGATAACCTGGACCGGCGCCGAATTGATGTCATAGGCCAGGAAAGCGAGCACAAGCTGTAGGCCGATGATGATCGGCAACGCCGATAGCATGACCGTGCCCACTGGCGCGGAGTTGCCTGAGTACGCGGCCCCCAGCCAGTGATAGCCGCCAAACAAGGTGCCGAATACCATCATCAGAACGCCGACAGGCATCTCGATTGACGCCAGAGACATATCACGCAAATAGTAGTTGTAGAAAATACGTTTGGCGAAGTTGCGCATATGTTTAGCGGCAAACTCTCCAATAATTTTGGAGATTTTCAAGTTGCTGACTTCATCGCCGTACTTGGCATCCATCGGGATGTCGACGGCCACTGCGCGCAGCGTATTGAGCCGGAACAAGATATCCGTCTCGAAGAAATAGCGGCGGCTTATCTTGTGGAACGGCAGATGACGGGCGACATCACGGTGAATGGCGGTATAACCATTGGTTGGATCAAATAATGTCCAGTACCCGGAGGAAAGTTTAGTCAGAAAAGAGAGCGCGGCGTTGCCGAACAATCGCATCTTCGGCATGGCTGTTATTTTTTCAAGGTCATAAAAGCGGTTCCCTTTAGTGTAATCCGCTTCGCCGTTCAAGATGGGTTCGACAAAGTTGAGTAACAATCCCGGGTCCATTTGCCCGTCGCCGTCGATTTTGACTATTACATCAAGGTTGGCATCGATGGCCGCCTGATAACCCGTCATTACTGCGCCGCCAACTCCCTGATTCTCAGCATGGCGCAGAATAACGACTCGACTGTCGATACAGTGTTCCCTGACGTAATCGCCGGAGGCTTCCGGGCAGCAGTCGTCTACCACAAAGATGGTGCTTACTTCCGGGCCAATACTCTTGATGACCCCGAGGATATGCTGCCTTACTTTATAGCAGGGAATAACAACTGCGATTTCCTTACCTGACATCTCTGCGTCCTGACCCGTTGATTGTAATTTTTTAACCGGCGTCCGCCGACTAGAGGGCGGCGATATTATCAGAAAGTACCGTCAATGGCACAACGGCAGTATCCGCCGGCCGGTGTTTACTGCTTCTCAAGCAACCCGGCGACGGTTCCTTGAGGCCGGAGTCCGGGGCGCGCGCTGCAAAAGCCCCGCCCGGCGACTTTTGCTCAGCCCAAGGCAACGGTCCCCTTGGCTGCGCGCACCAGTCAATGCGGTTAAAACTGGGCAATATGCACTAGCTAGCTGTGAGTTGAAGTGAAATTATTACCCTGCGCTCAGTGCGCTTCATAGATCCTTTCATTCTAAAAACCTCTATGGACAAAGGTGTGGCCACTTGCTAGCGTGTGATCATTGATTTCGGAATGAATTCACCCATCATTACTTAGATTATTCAAAAAGCAGATCTTTTAGTGCATAGGCCGATTAATGCCTGTTACTAATACTTTCGATATAAAACATATGTCTGTGTTTTCAATATTCTTCAGTGTTATTTGTAAATAACCCTGCCGTCTATCCGTTTTACAGAGTGGGCGCGTTGCTTTGTGTCCCGCAAATTCCCACTGTCGCTGATCTGAAATAAATTAACTGTAAGAAATCCCTAAGCTTTACCAATGCGCAGTTCCCACAAGGAGTAGTACATGAGCACGCAATCTGATCTGGCTGAGCTTTACACCACGTTTTTCAACCGCGCACCGGACGCTGACGGTTTAGCGTACTGGGTGAACAGCGTCGACACTGGCCAATTGAGCCTGACTCAAATCGCCGAAAACTGGCTGACCGAGCAACCAGAAGGCCAGACCAACTTCCCTACGACACTGACCGATGCTCAGTTCGTAGCCAAGATCTACACCAACGTGCTCAGCCGGACTGCCGATGCCGACGGCGCTCAATACTGGCTCGACCAGTTGGCAAGCGGCGCGGTGACCCGTGATTCGTTTGCACTCTCGATCATCAACGGCGCCAAGGCCAACACCTCGGCCCAAGGCGTGCTCGACGCAACATTGATCTCCAACAAGGCCACCGTTGGCGTCGCTTTCGCCGAGCAGGGTGTGAACGACACCGCCCTGGCCGCCAAAGTGCTGACGACCGTCACTGCTGATGCCTCAACCTTGAACAGCACCCTGGCCGTGATCGCCCTGATCCCGACCACCGCCGCCGCACAGACCCCGGCGATCCTGGCCGCCACTACCCAGTTGCTGACCAACTTCGCCAACCTGATCACCACCGCACCAGGCGAACTGGCTGACGCCACGACCTACCTGCAGACACTGGCCGCCGGTATCACCAGTGGCACCAACATCACCACATTGCTGAGCAATGCCAACACCCTGATCACTTCGGCTGCTACCAACTCGGCTGCGCTGGATAACCCGGCTGTGAAGGGTGCTGCGGACGTGGTTGTGGCTACGCCGGGTAGTGGGGGTGGTGGTACTCCGGCGCCCACGTTTACAGCTGTTGAGACCGCTGGCGACCTGGCTTTTGGTGGCAGCGCTACGGGTGATATCACCGTGGCGATTACGGGCGATAGCCTGGTATTTTCCCGTGGAGGCGTTGACGCGGCTAGCGTATCTCTGGCGTCTCTTACTAGCATTCAGGGTACTCAAACGCTCAGCCTGACTCTCGACCAGTACATTTCGCTAAATCCGGCAATTACGACTGCTAACGACGTGAAGGTCGCTGACACGTCAAATGTTATCAACAGCAACTTGTCCGGACTGCTGGGCGATGCCAAAGTCGACACCATCGATTCGACCGAAAACACTGTTGCCATCAACCTGACCGCCGCTCAATCGATTGTCACTGCCAATACAGCCAAACTGGTTGCAGGGGATTTGATCGCGGTCGTGGACACTTCGGCAAACATCAACGCCAACCTGACTGCCCTGCTAGCCAACACCAAAGTCGATACGATCAATTCGAGTGACGATGGCATCGCCATCAGCCTGACTGCCGCGCAAGCGATTGTCACTGCCAACATAGCCAAGCTGGATGCAGGTGATTTGATTGCGGTCGTGGATACGTCGTCAGCTATCAATGGCAACCTGGCTGCGCTGCTGGCTAATACCAAGATCGATACCATCAACTCAAGCGACAATGGCATTGCGATCAACCTGACTGCCGCGCAAGCAATTGTCACCGCCAACACAGCCAAGCTGGTTGTGGGGGATTTGATCGACGTATTGGACAGTTCGTCAGCGATCAATGCCAATCTGACTGCACTGCTGTCCAACCCCAAGATTGACACCATCACAGCGGATGACTCCCCTGCTAGTTTCACTCTGACCGCAGTGCAAGCAGCGTTGCCAGGTGCCACTGCCAAGCTGGCCAGCTATGACATTATTGTCGTAGATACTTCGGCAGCGATTAATGCTGGCCTGACTGCTCTGCTGGCTGATGCGAATATTACGACTATCGATTCGAATCAAAATAACGTCGCCATCAACCTGACCGCCGCGCAAGGGGCGATAACAGCCAACACCGATAAGCTGGTGGCAGGTGATTTGATTACGGTCGCGGACACTTCGGCCAGCATCAATACCAACCTGACTGTGCTCTTGGCCGAGACGAAGGTCGATAGTATCAACTCGAGTGACAACGGTATTGCGATCAATCTCTTGGCGAGTCAAGTGACGGCTGCAAATTTTGCCAAGCTCGATTCGGGCGACACGATTGACGTGATTGATACTGGAGCCAATCTTGGCGGGAAGCTTTCGGATCTAGTTACCAACGCTGCAAAAGTCGATCTCATCGATGCCAGCGACGATGAGTTGACCCTTACCGCCTCGCAGGCCTCGGCGCTGGGTAGCAAGCTCAGTGCTGGGGATGTGGTTACTATCACTAACACCCTTGCTCAGGGTAATCAGGTGATTACTGGCGGGTTCCAGTCAGCGGATGACAAGCTGTTTTTCACCGCTGCTGATCTGACCTCTGCTACAGGCTTTACCAACTATGGTGGGGTGGGGGCTAGCGTTGTAATCGATGGGTCAATCAAGGCGGAGTTGGTCGTCAGCACCGGCGGAGGCTTGGTGGCAAGCACAACAGGGGCAGCGTTCCTGTTTGATACTGCTTCCGGAGCGCTGACTTTCGATGCTGACGGTAACGGCGCCGGGGCGGCAATCCCGATTATCACGTTGAGCGGCGTAGCGTCTCTTACTGCTGCGAACTTTGAAGTTCTTCCGTCCGTCTGATCCGATCCGGGTACCAAGGACGCAGCGTATACCGCGCCCTTGGCCCGCCAGGATTAGCTGGACAATAAAAAACCCGTCTTCTCACAAAGACGGGTTTTTTTATTCCTGCGATCTGGCGATTAAACCAACCAAACCCCATTGTTCAGCTCAGCCGAGGTGTTGGCGATGTTCTCGGCGCTTTCGGAGAACGACACCAGCATTTCGCTGCCGGTCATGCCGTTGGCCAGCTCGTTGGTCCAGTATTGGCTACCGGCAGTATCAGCTTCACGGTGCAGGACGTTCAGGTAGTAGTTGTTGATGATCGACTGCGCGTCATTGCCCGGGTTGAGGGTCTTGAACTCGGAGCTGTCGACGAAGCCTCTGGCGACTTGCTGGATGCTCATACCGCTGTCCAGTTCGTTCACCCAGTAATTCAAGCCAGCTTTATCAGGCGTGCGGCCCAGTGCAGCTTCGTACAGGCGATAAGCGGAGCCTGCGTTCTGGCCGGCGTTCACGTCCAGAGCCAGCGTCGAGCCGTCTTCCTGGAAGTTGATGCGCTCAACGTCGAACAGTGCATCGCTCTTGCCCAGACCTTTGACGGTAGCAACGTTGCCTACTGACGAAACGGTGAAATCGCTCTTGAGTGCAGCGTAGTGCACGGTATCGATACCGGCTCCGCCGCTGTAGCTGTCATCACCCGGCCAAGCGTAGAAATGGTCGTTGCCAGTGGAACCGATATAGGTGTCATTGCCGCTGTACAGCGAAGTGGTGTTCGCTGCGTCGGCCACTTTGACATTCAGCCCGGTGATGGTCACGTAAGGCGTGTTATTCAGCGAATATGTAACACCGGTGAAGACGCCATTATCTGTGCCAGCCGGGAAGATACCGGTCAAATCCGACTTGTAAGTGCCGTCAGTGAACACGATATGGGTGCTGGAAACGGATTCAACACTCCCAGTGATGCCCACCTCGGCTGCCCGGTTCAGGTCAAAGTTGTCCAGCGGTTGGTTGAAGGTAATGCGTGCCATTTTAAGTCGTCCTTATACTAAGTGAATAAATCAGGCGCAAAGACGTTGCGGCTTGATCAGACCAGCCACACCCCGTTATCGAGTACAGCGGCGGTGTTATTGATGTTTTCCTGGCTTTCAGAAAACGAGACGAGCATTTCGCTCGGCGTCATGCCGTTAGCCAGTGCGTCTTGCCAATATTTGAAGCCTGCCGCATCCGCATCGCGGTGCAGCACGTGCAGGTAATAGTTGTTGATGATCGAATTCTGATCATTGGACGGGTTCAGCGTCTTGAATTCGGCGCTGTCGACAAAACCTTTAGCAACTTGCTGAATACTGGCGCCCTTATCCAGGTCGTTGGTCCAGTAGTTCAGGCCAGCCTTGTCGGGAGTGCGATCGAACGCAGCCTGATACAGGCGATACGCGGAACCGGCGTTTTCGCCGACACCGACGTCCAGTGCGAGTGTTGAGCCGTCGTTGAAAGCGAGACGCTCGACGCCCGATACCACGTCGATCTTGCCGTCAACCGTGACCGCAAACGCCGGGCCATTGGCGTCGGCGGTGTGGGTCACGATCAGGCCGCTCTTGTTGCCGTATTGAACCGTATCGACTCCAGCACCGCCGGTGATGGTGTCGTTGCCGGCACCGCCTTTGATTACGTCGTTACCGGCTGAGCCGATGATAGTGTCGTCGCCCTTGAGGACTTCGTTCAGCGCACCCGTGAAATCAAACCCGCCGATGTATTCGGCCACGGTTGCGGCGTCGGCATTCAGGCCGGTGAGTTCGTAGTACAGACCATTCTGATAGGCGACTGTGGACGTCAGCGTGCCGCCGGATACTTCGTCATTGGCAAACTGGAAGTTGCCGAAGTAATCCTGGGTTCTGAAGCCATCGGTGACGCTGATTCGGTCAGAGGCTACAACGGTGAAATCACCATCCCAAGCCTGCAGCGTGTTCATGTTGATCGGTTGATGCAGCTTCAGGGTCGCCATAAATTGTCCTTAATTCGGGCATCGACTCAGAACTTGCGGGTGGCGGACTTCAAGTCCGCTGACTCGATGCGTGAGCCAAATAAGCAAACTGTTTCAAAACTGATACAAATTGAAATTCTTAGCCGCTCTGACTCGGTCAATGAAGAATGGTTCCCATCTTTTTTTGTCCTCTAGGGCCTGCATACAACGGTGATCCGTGTTGCATCCCCCCTCCAGCCCCCGGATAATGCGCGCCTCACTACATACACGTAGTACAAGAATGGAGTTGCTATGTTCACCCCGGTAATCCTGGCTGGCGGTAATGGTTCGCGTCTGTGGCCGCTTTCGCGCCAGAGCTTTCCCAAGCAATTTCTGGCCCTGGATGGCCAGGATCAGGGCACGATGTTTCAGCGCACGCTGGCTCGGCTGCAAGGCCTTGAGCATTCGGCTGCGGTCGTGGTCAGTAATGAAAATCACCGGTTTATCGTGGCCGAGCAGCTGCGCGTAGCGAAGATGGGCAGCCGTCGCATCATTCTTGAGCCGTTGGCCCGCAACACCGCGCCGGCCATCGCTCTGGCGGCACTTGAAGCCAGCGCAGATGGCAGTGATCCGATCCTGCTGGTGCTGGCGGCCGACCACCATATCCATGACGAAGAAGCGTTCCGCGCAGCGGTGCAAGTGGCTCAAGCCCACGCCGAAGCCGGGCGTCTGGTGACCTTCGGGATCACGCCAACCCACGCCGAAACCGGTTTTGGCTACATCCAGTGCGGCGCTGCCATCGAGCAGGGCGGCTTTGCGATTTCCGCCTTTAAAGAGAAGCCTTCGCCGGAAATGGCTGAGGAATATCTGTCTTCAGGCGTGTACCTGTGGAACAGCGGCATGTTCATGTTCCGCGCTTCGGTGTTCCTCAATGAGCTGAACGAACATCGCCCGGAAATGCTGGCCGCATGCCGCGCCGCGCTGGCTGGTGCTGAAGCTGACCGCACGTTCCTGCACGTACCGGCTGAAGAGTTTTCGCAGTGCGTCGATGAGTCGGTGGACTACGCCGTCATGGAGCACACGGCCGCTGGTCTGGTTGTTCCGCTGGATGCAGGCTGGAATGACCTGGGCAGCTGGTCGGCAATCTGGGATGTGGGCCCGCACGATGCCAACATGAATCGTCTTGAAGGCGACGTCATGGCGATCGATACCAAGAATTGCCTGGTGCAGTCCCATCATCGTCTGGTGGCGACCGTCGGTCTTGAAGACCTTATCGTTATCGAAACCAAAGACGCGGTGCTGGTTGCCAACAAGAACGACAGCCAGCAGGTCAAGGATGTGGTCAAGCGCTTGCAGGCTGAAGAGCGTGCCGAGTTCGTGACCCATCCGCTGGTCAATCGCCCTTGGGGTCATTACGACACCGTGGACCGTGGCGAGCGTTATCAGGTCAAGCGCATCAGTGTGCTGCCGGGCGAATGCTTGTCGTTGCAGATGCACTACCACCGCGCCGAGCACTGGATCGTGGTATCCGGTACTGCCAAGGTCACCTGTGATGATCAGGAACTGATCCTTTCGGAAAATCAGTCGACCTACATCCCGCTGGGCGTCAAACACTCCCTGGCCAACCCGGGCAAAGTGCCGTTGGAACTGATCGAAGTGCAGTCCGGCTCGTACCTGGGTGAAGACGATATCGTGCGGTTTGAAGACCGTTACGGGCGTCTGCCTAAGTAAAGCTGCCTGTGAAACACAAAAAGCCCGCATCCAGTGATGCGGGCTTTTTGGTTTAAAGGGACTTCGCGGTCTCATTGAAATGCTTTTTCTGAGCTCACGAGCAGCGCGAGGCAGCGATAGCGGTCTGCCTGATACACCGCCATCACGGCCTCGCGCTGCTCGTGCGCTCCTACAGGGTCCTGAAGTTCACTTCCAAATTCCCCGCTTTACCGAGCAATTTTTCCAGCAACCGCCCATTCGAGTGTCTATAAGTTAAAGAAGCATTCGGACAAAGGGTCGATTCAGCTCCCGCTTCCCATGCCGATAACTCGTCTGAACTCATTAGGATCGGTGCTGCCATGTTTAACACCCGCTTGAAGAAGGAATTACAGGCGCAAGAAGCCGAGCTTTCTATTTATCGGCAGATGGAGCGGGGCATGGACTCGCAGATGTTGTCGGTAACCCTGGACCCGAATTACCGCATCACCCATATCAACGCGAACTTCTCCAAAGTGCTGGGTTATACCGCCGAGCATTTGCAGGGCCGTGGAATGGATGAAATCGTTCCGACATACGTCAAGCAGCTTGATTGTTATCGCAATCTGCGCGCGGGCATGTCGAACGGGGAGTCGGTGATCGACAACTACCGCTTCCTTAAAGCGGACGGCAGTCTGGCCTGGGTTCGGTCGATCTGGTATCCGATCATGGGCGACGACGGCAAGCTCTCGCATATCCGGTGTTTTGGCAGTGAGATTACCGACGCGATTGAGCTGGCGACTGAAAACGCTGCGTTCATTCAGGCGCTGTTGCGTTCGACGGCCGTGATTGAGTTCAATCTGACCGGGCATGTGCTCAAGGCGAACGACCAATTCCTTCGTGGGATGGGTTACAACCTGGCGCAAATCAAGGGCAAGCACCACAGCATTTTTTGCGATCCGGCGGAGGTTAATTCGCCTCAGTACAAAGATTTCTGGGCAACGCTCAATCGTGGCGAGTTTGTCGCCAGTCGCTTTAAGCGTGTGGATGCCAATGGGCGCGTGGTCTGGCTGGAGGCGACGTACAACCCGGTTCATGACGCACAGGGCAATCTGTTCAAAGTCGTGAAATTCGCCACGGTTATCACCGATCAGGTAGAACGTGAAGCCGAAGTCAGTGATGCGGCAGGCATCGCGTTCGAGATCTCTCAGCAGACCGACCTCACCGCTCAGCGCGGCGCCACGGTGGTCAAGGACACGGTCGAGACCATGCGCAAGATCTCCGATGAGATGCAATCGGCTTCCCAGGGGATTGAAGCGCTGGGCAAACAGTCGCTGCTGATCAGCTCCATCGTGCAGACCATCGGTGGCATCGCTCAGCAGACCAACCTGCTGGCGCTCAACGCCGCCATTGAAGCCGCCCGCGCGGGTGAGCAGGGCAGGGGCTTTGCGGTGGTGGCCGATGAAGTGCGGCAATTGGCCGGGCGGACCAGCGCCGCGACCGAGGAAATCGTCAACGTCGTGCAGCAGAACCAGAATCTTGTGGACGAAGCCGTGCGCGGCATCGCCAACAGTCGCGGGCAGGCTGAACAAGGTCTGGGGCTGGCTAATGACGCAGGTGCGGTGATCGTCGAAATCCAGGAGGGCGCGCGGCAGGTGGTTGGCGCGGTGAGCCGGTTTGCCAATCAGTTGAAGTAGTGCAGCCGTGTGCAACACCGATCTGTAGGAGCCAACTTGTTGGCGAGGCGTTGGTCCTGGGTACACAGGAATAGCGTCTCGCGAACAAGTTTGCTCCTCCTGAAAGAATTTCAAGTGGCGTTGCCGAAGCCTGCAAGTAACCCCGAGTTTAATATTCCGCTCAATTACTTTTTAAGGTCTGTGCTTTATATAGCAATAGCACTTTATTTGACGTCAACTATCCGCCGGCATATATCGTTTGATATTGAATTTCAAGTTGGGATATGCATTTCCATTTAAATATTCTGTGACCGATCTCACATCTCCAACCGATTAACTGGATAGTGGCTGATCGCCCACAAAATGAAATAGAAGTTAATTGACTGATCTGCGATTCTCCGAATAACACCCATCCGGGTGTTTTTCTTTCCAAACAATTGATGACCTTGGTTGACTCCACCTTTAGAAGTGGTGCCCCAAGGCGCGTCGGGCCAGGAGCGTTGCGATGAGCGTACAGTCAGATTTAGCCGAGCTTTACACCGCATTTTATAATCGCGCACCGGATGCCGATGGTCTGGCGTACTGGGCCAGCGAGTTGAATAGCGGCAACATGACCCTTGAGTCCATCGCCCGGAACTGGGAAGGCGCACAGCCGGAAACTCAGGAAAAATACCCTGACACCTTGTCGGTCGATGATTTCATCGAAGCGATATATGGCAATGTTTTCAGTCGCAGCAGCGACGCTGAAGGCGCTGCTTATTGGAAGGCCGGTCTGGAAAACGGCAGCCTCAGCCGCGATTCGTTCATTGCTGCAGTCCTTAACGGCGCCAAGGCCAACACCTCTACCCAAGGTCTGGCCGATGCCGCGCTGGTTAATAACAAGGCTCAGGTAGGCGTGGCTTTCGCGGAGAAGGGTTTGAACGACACTGCCCTGGCGGCCAAGGTGCTGACCGCTGTGTCGGCCAACACGGACACCCTGAACGCGACGCTGGACCTGATCAAACTGATTCCGGCCTCGACGGCAGCCCAGACTCCCGCCCTGCTGACGCTGGTGTCGTCGACCCTGGATAATGTTGCTGCTCTGGTCAAAGGCGCGCCTGACGAGCTGAGCGATCTGGCGACCTACCTCAACGCCGTGGTGGCCGGTACCGGCAGCACTACCAACCTGACCACGCTATTTACCAGCATCAACACCAAAGCGGGTGCCGCTCTCACCAACCCAAGTGCGCTGGATAACCCGGCGGCTCAGGCGGGTTCGGATGTTGTGGTGGCAACGCCGACCACAGGGACTACTACGCCGGTTTTCGCGGTGACTGAAGTCGATGGTGTATTTACGGTTGGTACACAAAACGGGAACGTTCACGTCACCCTTGGAGATGGCGTTATCATTTTTACCCCTGCCGTAGGGACCGCTGTTGAGGTGTCATTGTCGCTTCTTGGTGAGGGCGGTGGTTTCGTTCTCAATACAATTAAGCTGACAGCAAGCCTTGATGCGTTTGAGACTCTGATGTCGGGAGTATTTTCAGAGAACCTGACGCTGTCAGGCACTGGCACATTGGTCTATCCGGAGTTTGATTTTGGTGATTCGGCACCTTTGGCGGGACTGCCCGAATTTCTCGATATGCTAAACGTCCGCATCGACCTCTCTACGATCACTAAATTTACTGGTTCGGCCAGTGAATTCATTGCGCTGTATGCGCGGACAGACGTTACCGGACTGTCCAAGGTCGCAATATCCATTGATGATGATTTCGTGTCAGTGACTGATCTGGCGGTAATCGACAGTAAAACTACCGGCACCCTGGAGTATCACGGCGTAAGTGGAACCATTCAGCAGCTAGTCGCCAGCAGTTATGTGACTGGCGAAGTTAACGTCAGGCCTACGGATCTGCCGACTTCCGCTACTGGTCTGGATGCCCTCGCTGCAAAATTGAGCGGCGATGCTTTCATTTCATTCGATCTGACCAGCGTTGCGCAATACAATACGTTGTTCAACCTGCAGCTGACCTCTTACTGGGCGGCTGAACTGGTTGATACCGCCACGAATCTGCTGCCCCTTACCCAAGGTAACACTCGCAATATAGATATCAAGTTGACCGATGACGACGCAGGGACTTTGACTGTTCAGCAGCGCAGCGATCTCGCCAAGATTTTGATTTACGATCTGGATTCCGAGTGGACCTTCAGTTTTGCGGATACCGCTAAAAACCTCCTGGCCAGCTTCCAGGCCGATCCTGATCTAATTAACGAGTATGCATCTTCGGTAGTCGTTACCGGAAACACTGAGGTAAGTATTGCCGAACTGCATACCCTTCAGGATTTCCCGACTATCGATCCTGCCTTTAACTACACTATTGTCGACACGTTAAGTAATTTGAGCAGTGCTGATCTTGGCGGCGACACGTACTTTGTTGCAGATACAATATTAAACCTTGAAAGTGCCAGTGGTCCAAGTGCCGTGCTCTTGGATAATGCATACCATAATTATGTCGTTGATACGGTGGCTAATATTCAGCAGGGTGCATCCAGCAGTGCTTTAATGAGCGCAAACGGATATATAGTTGAAGACACCTTTGATGCCCTGTGGGATCAAGTAGGAACTGACCTGCTTGAAGGCGCGCTGGCGTACAAGGTTACGGGACTCGTGAATACATCGTTGAGTGTGGATGAGGCGCTTTTCCTGAATAATGCGGACAATAGCAACGACTATATCAACGCGTACACTGTATTCGACTCTGTTGCAGGGGCGAGCACGAACCTTGTATCTGAGCACTCATTGAAATACGCCAGCTCAGTCAACCTGTTCGCGACAGCGAATACTGACAAACTCAACGGCGATTTGACTGATGGTCACATCAACATCTTGTACACATCTGGAACCCAAGCTGACACGTTTACCGCCAACTCTGGATCCTTTGTCACGACGGACGATAACGGCTTCGATGCTTACAGCTTCTTGTATGGCAGCCCGTCGATTCCTGATCGGGATCATATCGAGGTGTTCGTTGGTTCCGAATTGACTAAATCCTCAACGGATACGGTGACTGATAGCACCTACGCGTTTGTTAAGGGTTCCTACGATACAAACTCCGGTGCGTTCACGAAGGCAACCAATGGTACGGATACCCTGGTTGCCTGGGACTCGGATAGCTCCACTGAGGTGTCGGCGGTTGCAATCGTATTGGTCGGACAGAGCCCTAATAACGCGTCTGAAATCGTGAATTTCAGCCTGAAGTTGGTGCCGTAAAGGCTAGTAATTGGGCGCACGTTAAGCGTCCCGGATTACAACATGTACTGAAAAGCCCCGGATTCCCGGGGCTTTTTTATTTAGATTATCGGTCTGATTGCTCTTCATTCAGAAACACCCGGACCTGTCGAACATCGTTCGCAGCCTTCGGCAGCTCCTACAGGATGACGCTGCACCGCTTTCACCGTACCCTTGCGGACCAAAATGCCGCTTCAGGGGAACCGCTGCGCTCATGACTCTTTCTTCCAAACATTGGCGCAAGGGCTTGGCTCTGGCTGTGCCGTTTGCCCTTTTTCTGGCCGGTTGCGACAACTCGGAAAAACCCCCGACGCCGCCACCTGAGCCACCTGCGCCGCCGCATACCACTTACACCCCGGCGAACTGGGATGCATTGCCCGCCGTTTCCGATAGCGATCTGCAAGCCGGATTTGCTTCGTGGCGCAGCGCTTGTGTGCGACTCAAGGCTGATGCCGTCTGGGGCGCGACCTGTGCTGCGGCGGCCACTGTGCCGTTGGCAGCCGACGCAACGCAGATTCGTAGCTTTCTGCAGGAGCAGTTGCAGGTTTACAGCATGCGCTCGGCCACCGGCAGCGCTGATGGTTTGATCACCGGTTATTACGAGCCGGTCTACCCCGGCAGCCTGACGCAGACGCCTCAGGCCTCGGTGCCGGTGTATGGCGTGCCGGACGATTTGATCATCGTCAATCTGGACAGCATCTACCCCGAACTCAAGGGCAAGCGCTTGCGTGGTCGCCTTGAAGGTCGGGTGCTCAAGCCCTATGACGATGCCGCGACCATTAACGCTCAAGGGCTGAATGCGCCGGTGATCGCCTGGCTGACCGACCCGATGGACCTGCAATTTTTGCAGATTCAGGGTTCGGGGCGGGTGCGTCTGGATAACGGTCAGCAACTGCGCATCGGGTACGCCGACCAGAACGGCAGGCCTTATCGCGCCATCGGCCGCTGGCTGGTGGAGCAGGGCGAGTTGAAAAAAGAAGACGTGACCATGGGCAGCATCGCCGCCTGGGCCAAGGCGCATCCTGAGCGCATCACGGATTTGTTGGCGAGCAACCCCAGCTACGTTTTTTTCGCCCGCAACCCGGACAGCAATGAAGGGCCGCGCGGTTCTCTGAACGTGCCTCTGACCTCGGGTTACAGCGTGGCGATTGATCGCAAAGTGATCCCGCTGGGAAGTTTGCTCTGGCTGTCCACGACACGCCCTGACGGATCCCCACTGGTGCGCCCGGTAGCGGCGCAGGATACCGGCGGAGCAATTGCTGGCGAAGTGCGGGCTGATTTGTTCTGGGGTACAGGCGACGAGGCCGGGCATCTGGCGGGCGATATGAAGCAGAAGGGTAATGTGTGGTTGTTGTGGCCCAAGGGGATGGCATTGCCTGCGGCTGCGCAATAAGGCGATGACCTGCGGCAATGATCAGCCTGTGTTTTTCGAGACACAGCTCGGTCCTGTAGGAGCCGCCGGAGGTTACGACGGCCGCGAAGGCGGTTTGCCTGACACACCGCGGTTCGCAGCCTTCGGCAGCTCCTACAGGTTCGGCGTTATATCGGGCACAGCCCGGTCCTGTAGGAGCCGCCGGAGGTTACGACGGCCGCGAAGGCGGTTCGTCTGACACAGGGCGGTTCGCAGCCTTCGGCAGCTCCTGCAGGTCCGGCGTCCATCATCTCTGCAACTCCTTCACCAACTCCGGCGTGACGTAATGCGGGCCGTCGAACAGGTAGAGGGGGTAGCCGTCGTAAGCCGACAGCTGGGGTTTGAGTTCTGCTGCCGTAGCCGAGCGGAAGCCGCCGCCGAAGTTGGGGCGGAAGGCTTCGACGATGATTCTTACGCGGTCTTTGCCAAGGCGATCACGCAGGGCATCGGCGTAGGTCCGGGCCACGGGCGCGGTGCGGGCGTAGACGCCGACGCCGTCCTGGAAGAACACGCCGATGTCATCCGGCAGCCACTGTTTGAGCCAGTCCGCAGTTGCGGCGGGGCCGATGTTGGCGCCGTCGTAGACGCTGATCCACAGCGGCCTTGGCAGCTTGGCCAGCAGTGCAGGCAGTTCTTTGGCGCGGGTCCAGCTCGGGTCGACTTCTGCGGGGAAGTACCAACCCGTTACGTGCACCGGCAACGGCAGTTTGGCGATGCGCTCGGAAACCGCCGCCAGTTGCTCGATATTGTCCCTTGAGCGGTTCTCACTGAAATAACCCGCCAGCCCGACAATCACATCCTGAGCCCAGGGCTCTTTGCCGATACGTGCCCAGTCCGGCAGTACCGGGACGCTGGGCAGGCCAGTGCCGGGCACGAACGCCTGGTCATCCACCACCGTCCACTGCACCAACAGCTCTCGGGCGCCGAGTTTATGCCAGTCGCCCTTGATGCCCACGGTCTTGTTGTCCGGCTGCCAGACCATGCCGACGATGCCGGGGTCCAGCGGTTTCAAACGAGTGACGTACAGCATCGTGGTGCCTGAAACCACCGTCGCGGCCAACAACAGCGCAACGACAGTGGCACGGCTCAGGGTTTTGCCAAGAATCTTCAAGGAAGCGCCTTATTGATGCGCTGATGCCACTGGTTCAGCGAGGTCACGCCTTTGGCGTTCCAGTTGGCAGCAGCGTCAGGGCCGAGGTGAAACTGGCCCTCATTGAATTGCCAGACGATCACCTGGGGTTTGTGCTGGGCGAAGTCCGGCGATTCCAGATATTGCAGCAAGGTCGCCCAAGGACCCACATCGCCGGGGTTCCAGGTCAGGGTAACCGGACGGTCCAGCGCGTTGGACAGTTTCTGGGTAAAGCCCAGGTACGGCTGCACAAAACTGTTGCCGATCACCTGAACGGGCGCGGGAGCGTCATCAATCAGCAGATCTTCTTCCACCTGATGGCGCACGGTGTAGATGTCCCGGCCAATGGCTTTGCGCTTGATGGCGGGCAGGAAGTTACTCGCCAGGTCGCCAAAGGCGCGCTTGTCGAACCAGTCACCCAGCACGGCGCCGCCACCCGGTTCACCCTGCAGGCGATACTTCCCGGTGATCAGTTTCGCGGTCGCGTCGGCGGTGTTCTCTGCGCTCCAGGCCGTCCAGTGATAGTCGGCACGGTAAAACGCCGTCTGCTTGCCTTGCTCGGTCTGTTGCAGGATCGGCTTGATGTTCAGTGTGGTCAGGCCCGCTTTACTCAAGTTGCCTTGCAGTTGATCGTAGCGTTGGGCAACGGCGGGGCTCAGCGGCTGGTCGGCGGGCAGGCGCTGGGTGTAGAAGGGCGCTTTCATGGGCACCACCAGAACAACCAGGGCGATGTTCTCCCGTGCAAGCTGCTGCTGAACATCTTTGAGCAGCGCAACAGTGCGCGTATTGCCTGCGTTGTCGACTTTACTCAGGCTCTCCCATGCCGGAAACAGCCAGCCGTCCTTGCCCGTGATCACAGCCGACGCAGCCTGTGCGCCGGTGCCTGCAAGACTGAGCAACAGCCCGGCGAGGACAGGCAAGCGGCGCAGCAGGCGGTGTGCTTTCAATGGCTGGCTCATGGTGCAGTCTGGTCCACTAGGCCGATCAAGCGCGGCGACTGGGCGGGGCCGATCAGGAACAGGCTGTAGCGATCACTGGCCTTGAACGGCTCAAGCTTGAGCGGCAGGCTGGCGTTCTTGCCGCAGGTGGCGATCAGGGTCGCTTGCACCGGATTGATGGTGCGTTGCGCCTGACCGTTAAGCGGCAGCTGATTGAACACGCTGGCGCCATTGGCCAACTGAACCGTGGCTTTTTCACAGCCGGGGCTGAGGTTGTAGATGTTCAGCTCGGCGCGCAGGTCTTTGCCACGCACCGGCGGGTCGATGACCATGCGCGGCGGCGCGGCGGGGTTGCTGTCCAGAATCAGCGTGACCCAGGCGTTCTTGGGCACGCTAAGGTCTTTGATCTCGCGACCGTTGACCGTCACTTGCAAGGGCTGACGCGAGTCCACCACCTGAAACGGGCTGGCGATCGCTGACTGGGTCGACAGCGCGAACTGAGTGCTCTTGTCGACGCTGACCTGGGCTGCGGTGTCGGAGGGATTGACCACCCGCACCCAGGCCGAGCCTTCGGGCAGTTTCGACGCGTAGAGCTGGGCGATTTCAGAAGCGGCCTGGGCGTTGGCCGCCGCCAGGCCAAGCCCGAGGCCCAGCGTTAGACAAAGAGAGAGACGAGGGTACATACAGATTCCTCAGTAGGAGTAAGTCAGGCGAGCGAAGACGCCTTTGGCGCGGTCATCTCCGGAGACTTTCACTCGGTATTGCAGTGAAAAATCCACGTAGGAGCGCGGCGCGTTGTAGGCGTCTTCGCGGAACCAGTAGCGCACGTTGTTACCGATGCCGACGCCTGCCGCGTGGCCTGACGAATAATCTGCGCGGCCGTCGCTGCCGGTTTCGCTGTTCATTTTCGAGTCGTAATCGTAAGCCGCGACCACATGCGGGAAGCTGACCCAGCGCGAGCCTGTACCGCCAATGGCGTAGCTGCGGCCACCTTGCCATTCGCTGTTGACGTAATTACGCGAATCGTTGACGTAGTGACCGGCTTCAGCGAACAGCTGCGACGTCCACCAGCTCGGCGTGTCGACCCGCAGGTCAGTGCCGATGCTTGAGCCATAACCCAGGCGCACCAGCCAGTCGCCGTCGACATCGGACGAACCCAGCGGGAAGGTACGTTCAACCGCCGCCATGACGTTCAGGGACGAGAAGGGTTTGACCCGTACACCCAAGGCGCCTTGCAAGGCATCCAGACCAGTGTCGGAGTCGCCATTCTTGCTCCATAGCGTGTCAGTGACGCGGCCGTAAAGCTCGACGAAGCGGGCATTGCGATAACCCAGCGGGCGATAAGAAAGCTCGGTGCTGTTCTGCAGGCTGTCGTTGCTGCCACCACCACTGCTGCCGCTGTTGCCATTGCTGGTAGAGGGCGCCGAGCTCAAGCCGCTGCTGGAGCTGTTGCCGCGATAACTGGTGGTGCTGGTCAGGCCCCAGGTGCGCGAGACATCGGCGACGGCACGCCGGGTGTCGAACAACTGCTGGGCGGGCATGTCCAGCTCACCTGAGTTCTTCGCGTCGATCACCCGCTTGAAATAGCCTACTGCGTGCTCGTCATCGTTGACGCGCATGGCGGTGTAAGCCGCGTCCTGAGTGGCCGTCGGCGTCAGACGCGTCTCGGCGTCGGCTTTGCGGAATGACTCGTGCGCAGCCTCATCGTCACCGGCCTGCACCGACAGATAAGCCACTTGCAGGTCGCTCATGGATTCCAGATCGCCGGTGTCCCGGGCCTGCTGCAAGCGCTCGCGCGCCGTGCGGCGCTGGCCCAATGCGGCATAGAGGCTGGCTTCTTCATAGGCGGGCAGGCTGCCCAGCGCCAAGGCCTGGGTGAAGTCCTTGCGGGCGGCGGAATCCTCGCCCATCTGCTGATGCAGACGACCGCGCTGAGAGAGCAGGCGCGCGTCGTCGCCGTTGGCTTCAAGGCCGCGATTGGCGGCGTCGAGGGCTTCGGGCAGGCGCTTCTGATCGGTCAGAGCGCTGACCAGCAGGCTGCGATAAGCCGGGTTTTCCGGTGCGCGGCGAATGGCTTCGCTGGCCAGGGTCGCTGCGGAGGCTGAATCCTTGCGGGCCAGCGCGGCATACGCCTGGACGGCCATGTCCGTGCCGCCATCGCGCTGGTTGCCGGGCCAGATGTCGCAGATCAGACCGAAGGCGCTTTCCTGGCAATTGAGTGCCGGAGCGGGGAAGCGAGTCGCGACTTTCAAGCCGTTGGATTTCTGCCGGGCAGCGGCCTGGGCAGCGGCACGACGGCGAGCCACTTCGCCGCTTTCGTCTGGCGGCAATTGTTGCAGTTGCGCCAGCGCCAGTTGCGGGTCGTTGTTGGCCAGCGCCAGGTCGGCGGCGAAGAAACGGATTTCCCGCACTTCCGAATCCAGCAGGCCGTCGATAGCCAGGGCCTGTTTCAGATCATTCTGGGCGGCCTGGGTTTTGCCCTGTCGATCCAGTGCATAGCTGCGCAGAATCCACGGCGCGATTTCGCCATCGTCCTGAGCCAGTGCGCCGGTTGCTGCCAGTTCGGCAGCGCGGTAGTCCCTGGCCGAGATCAGCGTGCTGATCAACAGTTGTTGATGAGCGCCGATTTCCGGCGCCCAGGCCACGGCCTTGCGTGCCTGATCCACTGCCAGCGGCAGGTTGTCGGCTTGCAGGGCGCGATAGCTGGCGATGGCCAGCGGTGCGGCCAGTTGTCGGCGGATGGCCTCGCGGCGCATCAGCAAAGTGTCGTCATCCGGGAACAACTTCAGCGCATCGCTGGTGGCCAGATCGGCTTCCTGCAGATGCTGTTGGCGTTGCAGGGATTCAATCAGCAGCAGGCGATAGTCCAGGCGTTTTGGCGCCTGGCTGATGGCTTTGCGTGCAGCCTGTGCGGCCACCACAAAGTCGTCGCGGTCGTATGCCTTGAAGGCCTGGGCCGCTGCGCCAAAACCGGGTGCCGGACGTGCCTGCGGATAGCGCCGAGGGTTGTCGCGCATGTCTTTGTCGCGTTCGGCCAGGGCGATCAGCCGGTTCAAACGAGTGACATCAGCGCGCTGGCGCAAGGCTTCACGGGCCTTGGCGATGGCCAGGTCGTAGTCCTTGCGGTCATAGGCGCTGTAGGCTTCGTTGGCCGTTTTGTACGCCGGGCCGGTCAACGGCAGCGGCAGTGTTTCGGCGTAACTCACGACGGGCAGCAGGCTCAGGCCGGTGACCATCAGGCTCAGCAGAGAGCGCTTCATAACGCAGGTTCCGTCTGGTATTGGCTGTGCTGACGAGCCACTGCCTGTTCGATAGTGGTCCGGGGTAGAACGCCGGTATCCACCAGGTAATCGCCGATGCGGCCGTGCAGTTGCGGGCGGTAACCGAGCATGGCGCGGTCGAAGACGGCACGGTCCAGCAGGCCGCTTTCAATCAGCAGATCACCCAGCAACGGCGCGCTGGCGTTTGGTACGGATTGACGGTCGGTGGCGTTGTCACGACGCAGTTGCGCGACGATTTCACTTTCCCGTGCGATCAGTTGAACGGGCTCCTGGCCCAGTTGCTGGCTGACCTGCTGCAACCCTTCGGCAGACAACGGGCTGGCGACTGCGACCTGCGGCTGACCGTCGGCATTGTTACCCAGCAACACGACGCGCCAGCGCAAGGCGAACTCGTCGGCCAAGGGCTGTGGTGAGGCATTCGCCTTGGCGGCGACGTCGAACACCCGTGGCAATTCGTTCTGAAACGCGATCGCTTCGGCCAGGGTTTCATCATCCAGCCAGCCGTGGTTGAGCAGGATGCGGCCGAGCGGAATGTGCCGGGTCTGCTGCTCGGCCAGTGCGCTTTGCAGGTTGTTTTCGTTGATCGCCTGCCACGACAGCAACACGCTGCCCAGCTTGCGCGGGGCAATGGCGACCAGGTCGGTGGACGGGAAGTCGTGCATGGTCTTGTCCCAGACCAGCTTGCGGTTGAGCACCTTGCCGACGATAAACATGCGCCAGGCCCGGGAGGCGGCCATGAAGTTGACGAAGTTGCCCACTACCATGCGCGGAATCGACAGCAAGCCATGCTGCCAGCCATACAGCACGCCGGTGAAATAGCAACGATGCACAATGCGCCAAGCCAGGGCGATGCCGTTGGCCAGCAGCAGGTATTTGATGAAGCCGTTGGCTTCGAACGGGGTCGGGAAACTGACGCTCCACAGACCACTGTGACGCAAGATGATCAAGGCCAGCAGTTGCAGCAGAATCACGTAAGCGATGATGCTGACAAACGCCGTCACCACACCCTTGCGATCACGAAACAACAGATACCGATTGGCCAGCGAACCGCTCCAGCCCATCTGTTCCCAGCCTTGCAGGCCGATGCCGAGTGTCCAGCGGGCTTTCTGGCGGAAGGCGGTGCGGAAGGTGTCCGGGAAGAATTCCCGCACGCACAACGGCATGTTCAACGTAGATTCATATGGCTTGCGGAACCACGACTTGCGCAGCACCCGGTACTGCACCGGGAAGCGCACGAAAATCGCGTTCATGCCGACTTTTGCCAGGCGGTTACCGACGTCGTAGTCCTCGGTGAGGCTGTCGGTATTGAACGGCTGGTTCTGGGTTTCGTCGGCCAGCACACGCAGTGCACGGTGCGAGAAACAGGTGCCGACACCCGCCGAGGGCACGGTATCGGTCATGCTTTCGCGCACCACCAGATCCTTGCCGTGCCATTCGGCGAACTCGTCCATGTAAGTCCCGGCAACCCATTCGTACCAATTGCGCTCAAGGGAGACCACTGGCAGCTGGATCATGTCCTTGCGTGGCAGCAAGTAGTTGAACAGGCGCAGTTCCAGCGGGTGCAGCACGTCTTCACTGTCATGCAGCACGACGCCCGCGAAGGTCATGTCGTGAGTTTTCTCATGCAGGAAAATCGCTTGAATCACCCAGTTCAGGCAGTCCGCCTTGCAGGTCGGCCCGGCATGCGGGACTTCCACCCGGTGCAGCTGTTTGTAGCGCCGACGCATGCGCTCCACCTCATCGATGGTGCGCTGGTCGTTGATGTAGGTGCCGACGAACACCACGTAGTTCTGGTAATCCAGGGTCGACACCATGTTCTCGATCATCGGCGCGATAACGTCGTACTCCAGCCAGGCCGGAACCATGATCGCCAGCGGCTGTTCATCCCGCGCCAGCAACTGTTCAACCGTCAGGGGCCGATACTTGCGCCCCGCCGTGAACTTGCGAAACACGCGGCGCGACCAGTACCAGAGGTCGATGAACAGGTCATCCAGGCTCGAAATCAGGATCAGCACGGCGACCACAATCGTCGCGACTTCCAGGATGCTGTAGTAGTGGGCCAGCCAGTACGGCCAATAGAGCGACGTCATCAGGGCTTCCCGTTATTGGCGATTGCGACGGGCGCTACGGCCAGCCAGCAACAGCACGAGGAACAGCACGATGGCACCCGGGATCAACCACAACATCGACGGTTGGCGCCAGGCATCGAGGCCTTTTGGCTCTTCATTTTCGATCATCTGGCTGCCGCTCGGGTCCTTGCTGTCGAGTGTGGCGAGCGCGCCCTGGTCACCCAGAATGCTTACGTCACCACGGGTCAGCAGGATCGGCTTGGCAAACACCGGTGCCTGGTTGCCCAGCGCGTGGTAGACCAGACCGTGCTGGCCGCCAGATTCCACTACTTGCAGTGACGCCAGGTTGTTCAGCGTTTGCAGATCCAGCAGCACCTGATCCTTGTGGTTGATGCGCAGGCGGCCCTGATCATCGACTTGCACCGAGGCCTTGCTGTCCTTGACCGGCAACTCGAAGGCGAGGAAAGGTTTGTCTGGCGTCACCGAGGCTTTCGGGTCGGCGCTGACGGTCAGGTTGGCGCGCAATGGCGACACACCGCTGGCGTTGGCCACGGCAATCACTTGCGGCAGGCTGCTGGCCGGTTGGTCCAGCCAGGTTTGCGGCACCAGCACTTGAGTCTCGCCCGCGAAACGCGCGGCCATGCCGGAGAAGTCGTCATTGAGCGTGGCTTTATCCAGCACGATGTGGCTGGTCGGCAGCACCGAAACCGGGAAGGCCTGCGGCGTTTCCAGGCAGCGGTCGCTGACCGGCTGGCGCTGGAAGGACACCCGCAGCACGTTAGTCGAGCCCAATGCATAGCCCGGAATACGTGCTTCGATGCGTTGTTTTTCGCCATTGGTGACCAGTTGCTGCGCGCCGATCAGGTAATCGTTGAGAAACAGCGAGGCGACGGGCGCGGTGTCTGAAGCACCCGGCGCGGCGGCGACATCGATCACCGCCTTGACCGGCACGCGGCCGTCATAGGCCACGGTGCCCAGCGGGAACGAGGTGCTCCAGTCGGACTTGGCAAGCACGTCGATCGTGCCGGGGTTGCCGCCCAATCGCGACAGCGCCACACGGCCATCTGCTTCCAGCGGCGTGTGTGCTTCGCTGATGGTCAGCTGGCGGCTGCGTGCGAGTTTGTTCCAGGCCGAACCGAACAGGGTCAGTGCCTTGCCGGTCGACTCTGGCGCGATCATCAGCATTGGACGTGCACCGAGCAGTGCCAGGCGCACGTTGTCCGTGCCCGCCTTGAGCCCGACGTTGATATGCCGTTCACGCCACTGGTTCAGCGCGCTGGCGGCGGTGGCGTCCAGGCCTTGAATCTGGGTGTGCAAGGCATCGAGAGCGTCATTGATAGCCTTGAGCAGTTGCGGGTCGTTGATGGCCAGATCGGCCTGCACATTGGCGGTCTGACCCAGCACCAGCAATGCACCGATCTGTGCCGGATCGCTGAGGGTTTGCGTGCCTTTGCCGTTCAGGCTGGCGAAGGCCGGGATATTCAGCAATTCGGCCGGAACGCGCAGACCACTCAGGTCAACGCTGTCCTGCAGAGCAGGGAAGGGCAGGATGCGCGCATGTTTGCCGATCCGTTCCAGGGCCACGCCCATGCGCCATGCCGAGTCGTAGCTGGCGGCAGACAAACTGCCGGGCGCGACCATGATCCCCGGTCTGCCGGGCAGGGCATTCCAGGCTGCGCCGACGTCTTGCAGCTGGCTGGCGTCGTAGCTGTAAGTCAGGCGCGTGGTGGGATCGATGCGCAGCACATTGCCGATCACCCGTTCGTCTTCACAGAGCACGCGGTCGACAATTGACGACCAGGCAACACCCAATCGCACCGAGCCGGTGTCGCGGGCGGCTTTGTCGACGCCCAGTGTCACGCTGGCATTGCCTTGCGCTTCGTTCAGGCCTTCAGCCCGCACCGGATAGCCGTCCAGGGACAGCAACATGGTGTTGCGGCCACCTTCGCCATTGAGGTAACTGGCGTCGAACTGCAACGTCGCATCGGTCAGCGACACGCCCGCTGGCACCGGCAGATACAGCTCACGCCGGGCGTCAGTGGAGCCGAGAATGATCGGCGCATCAATGCCCAGATCGCTCAGACGAATCTGGCGTTCCTGGCGGGTGTCGGTGTTGAGCCGGTTGATTGCCTGAGTGAGCGGGCTGTCCGCGGCCAGGGCGAACGTCGGCATAAGCGCGAGCAGGCTCACGCCACAGGCAAGGGCGCTGAGCGCGCCCGATTGGGAGGCAACGGAAAACTTCATTCAGGCAAATCTCGGGCTATTGGAGGGGCTAGCGTTTACTTATTGGAAGGATGAAACCGGCCGGGCTTGCCCCAGGTGCGGATTCAGCATCGGGCGTTCGAGAACCAGTGGTGGCTTGCCCACTACGAATTCATGCATGGGGCGGCCGAGCAGGACATCGACAATCCGTGAGCTGGCTTTGCCATCGCCGTAGGGATTGGCCGCCTGTGAGGCGCGACGCCACAACAACTGGTCGTCATAGAGCGCAGTGACACCGCCGACGATGGACTCTGGTGAGGTACCCACCAGCCGCACGGTGCCCGCATTCACGGCTTCCGGACGCTCGGTCACGTCGCGCATGACCAGTACCGGCTTGCCAAGCGAAGGCGCTTCTTCCTGCACACCACCGGAATCAGTCAGGATCACGTGAGCGCGCTGCATCAGGCGCACAAACGCCAGGTAATCCAGCGGCTCGATCAGGTGCACATTGTCCAGACCGGCCAGATGTTCGTTGACCGGGCCTTGAACGTTAGGGTTCAGGTGCACTGGATAAACGATCTGGATGTCGCTGCGCTTGGCCAGCTGGCGCAAGGCTTTGCAAATATTCAGGAAACCGTCGCCGAAGTTCTCTCTGCGATGGCCGGTCACCAGCAGCACCTTGCGGTCCGGCTTGATGAACGAGAACTGGCTATCCAGGCGACCGCGCAGTTCGCTGTCTTCCTCGATGCGTTTGGCAGTCAATTGCAGGGCGTCGATCACCGTATTACCGGTTACGAAAGAGCGCCCTTGCAGACGTTCGCCGAGCAGATTGGTGCGCGATTCGAAGGTCGGGGCAAACAGCAGGTCTGCACCCAGATCGATACAGCGGCGGTTCATTTCTTCCGGCCATGGCGAACGGATGTCACCTGTACGCAGGCCTGCTTCCACATGGCCTACCGGGATGCGGCGATGAAACGCGGCCATCGAGGCAACCATCGCCGAGGTGGTATCACCGTGTACCAGAACGCGATTAGGCTGAGTCATCTCCAGCACCGGATCGATCGCGTCATACAATGCTGCGGTCAGGGTGTTGAGGCTCTGGTGCGGCTTCATGACGTCGAGGGTGAAGTCAGGCTTGAGGTCGAACAGATCCAGCACTTGCTTGAGCATGCTTTGATGCTGGCCAGTGACGCAGATCATCGAGTGAACACCGGATTCTGCCGCAAGGGCTTTGACGAGCGGAGCCATCTTGATGGCTTCCGGACGTGTGCCGAAAATGGACAGAACTTTAATTCTTGGTTGACTACGAGCGATGATGCCCTCCTCGCGCAATTTCATGCGCCGCACAGTAACTCACTCAAGGCCAATGGGAGCTTGAGCAAACTAAAATACTGAGTTTTATGGGCCGGACTTAAATCAGAATGGAGACTTGATTATTCACTTCGTGTGATATGGCGCATTGCCTTGCTTCCGGATCGGCGTCGATTATTAGCAGCATTCGCGATGAGTGCAAAGTTTAATATTCACTTATTTTCAAACAGACAGAAGTTTGAAACTTTATTATTTTAGGTCGGTCAGTAGTAGGTTTTGCTGGGGTTGGGGCGGGGATATAGTTGCGCGGACTTACTGTTTTACTCATTGATTTAAAAGGGTTTTACAAAATACTTAATGTTGCCCGTCGGATGCATTGAAACTTTTTATTATTTTGTTGTCGCGCGGTGTTGCCGGGCGGCTGCTGTTGCGAAAGTTGTAGCGAATAGCCACTTCCATGACGCCTGTATATTGTCGCGGTGCAGTTGGAGTCTGGTTCAGGAGTGAGGATTGTGCAAGTAACTTTTGCGAAAGTTCCCAGGTGGCAAAATAAAATCATAGATGGCAATTTGCCGGTAGTGCGGAGTATACACATCAACCGCGGATACACCCTATTGAATCTCGGGAGATTTTCAATGCATTCGGGAGCGTCCAGACATTCACCACCCTATGGCCGTGAAGTCTCGGAATAGAGCGCGCGCAGCGCCATCGGTCGGCCTTTATACATCGGTATGATTTCTACCTGAGCCGGTGTTGGTTAATGTAGGCAGCGGTTGTGCGTGGCACAGCGTTTCATTCAGCGATGCGAAGGTAATACGGTTTGAGCAAATCCCCGGTGATAGCGGTCGTCGACGATGATATGGCGGTGCGCACTGGATTAGACAGCCTGGTTCGTTCGCTGGGCTTTGCGGTTTGTCTGTTCGCGTCGGCAGAAGAGTTCCTCGGCTCGGCCTGCCTGAGCAAAGCCCGCTGCCTGATTACCGACGTGCAAATGCCGGGCATGAGCGGCGTTGAGTTGCACGAGCACCTGAGCAGTCGAGGCTTCTCGATCCCGACCATCTTCATCACGGCCTTTCCCGAAGCGTCGGTGCGCAAACGCGCCATGACCGGCAGCGCGGTGGGCTTCCTGAGCAAACCCTTTAGTGCCCAGGTGTTGATCGATTGCATTGAGTCGACGTTTGGGGTGGTTTGAGGGCGCAGCTTGGATCGCTGACGGGAGATTGAAGTGGGACCGGCTTTAGCCGGGAAGAGGCCCGCACATTCGCGCCAGATTTATCGTTTGAAATGACGCCTTCCCGGCTGAAGCCGGTCCCACTATCACTGTCGCTAACTCAGCTCCTACAACTCCAGCGCCTCAGCCATACGCACCAGCTCGGCAAATGACCGGGCGCACATTTTCTTCATTGCGTGGCCCCGGTGGATCTTGACGGTGATTTCGCTCAGGCCGATTGCTCCGGCGATCTGCTTGTTCATCAAACCCGAGGCGGCCAAGGCCATGATTTCCTTTTCCCGTGGGGTGAGGGTTTCGAAGCGGCTGCGTATTTCGTTGAAGTTCTTGTAGGCCTGTCGCCCGTTTCTGTCTTTCTCCAGGGCGGTGTTCACGGCGTCCAGCAGGTCTTGCTCGCGAAAGGGCTTGGCCAGAAAATCCACGGCACCGGCTTTCATCGCGCGCACGGTCATGGCGATGTCGCCGTGGCCGGTCATGAACACGATAGGCAGGTTGACGTTGGAACGTGCCAGTTCGTTCTGGAAATCCAGGCCGCTGGTGCCTTGCAGGCGAACGTCGAGCACCAGGCAACTGGGCGCGTCCGGGCGCTGAAACTCAACGAAAGCGGCCACCGAGGGAAAGGTCTCGACCCTCAGGCCCACCGAGCGCAGCAAGCTGCTCAATGCATCGCGCAGGGCTGCATCGTCATCGACGATAAAGACGATGGGGTCGCTGCTGGCTTTGAGCGGGATGCGGTTCAGCGGATGATCGTCATTCATCGTGCGGCCTCGGCAGAGCGGGCAGGGCGAAAAGCAGGCTGGCGCCTTCTCCCGGTTGGCCTTCTGAAACAGGGCCATCTAAAACAGGGCCATCTAAAACACGGCTAAGCGCCCAGATTCGTCCGCCATGGGCTTCGATGATCGAGCGGCAGATCGACAGGCCCATGCCCATCCCTTCAGGTTTGGTGGTGAAGAACGCATTGAACAGCTGGCCCATGTCACCCGCACGAATACCCGGCCCGCTGTCTCTGACTTCCACTATCACTTCGTTCGCTGACTCACTGCGCAGGTGCAGGCTCATCTGCCGCGCACCGCCTTGATTGTTGGTCATGGCCTGAATGCCGTTGATCAACACATTGATCAACACTTGCTGCAACTGAATGCGATCCCCCATGACGTGAGGCAGGTCGCGGGCGATGTCCTGTACCAGTTCGACCCGGCTGCGCTGAAACTCCCTGGCGACCAGGCCGACAGAATCCTCGATGACTTCCTGCATATCCACCGGGATGCGTTGCGGATCGGATTTGCGCGACAGGGCCCGGATGCGCCGGATGACCTCGCTGGCCCTGAAGGTTTCACTGAGGATGCGCTGCAGTGCCTGGGCGGCCTCGTCGATATCGGGCTCCTTGCGGTTGAGCCAGCGCAGTGAAGCCTCGGCGTTGGTGGTCACGGCGGCCAGGGGCTGATTGACCTCATGGGCAATGGACGCCGCCAGTTCGCCCAACGTCGTGACGCGGGTGACGTGGGCCAGTTCGGTCTGTGAGCGATGCAAGGCTTCTTCAGCCTGCTTGGCAGCGGTGATGTCCATCAGAGCCCCGACATACTCGCAATTGCCTTCCTGGTCACGGGTCAGGTGCGCAAGCATGTGCAAATACTTGACCCTGCCATCAGGCATCAATAGACGGTGCTCGACGCTGAGGTCCGGCACCAGTTGCCGTGCCTGGGCGACGCTGCTGAGCACGCAAGGCAAATCGTCCGGGTGGATCCGTTGCAGGATGCTGTCCATCGAAGCCGGTTGGCTGGCCTGCACCTCGTAAATCCGTCGGGTTTGCTCAGACCAGTGCATGTGCATGTCCGGCAGGCGAAAGCCGATGCTGCCGGTGCGGCTCAGCCGTTGCGCATCGCTGAGGAACGCCTCGCTGCGCCGCAACGCATCATGGGCCTTGGCCAGCAAGCGGATCTGCTCCTGCAAACGGTCGTTGACCGCTTTGTTGTTCAGGGCAAGCACCGTAGTGATACCAATCGCCGCCATGCTCACCAGGCCACGGGCAATCGCAGGCAACTCCGCGTCCTCGCCGTGGGACAGCAGGAACGAAAGGATGGTCAGGGTGAAGCAACCCAGGGAAACCAGGATCATCCCGGTGCGACTGAAGAAATTCACCGACAGCAGAATGACCGCCACATAAAGCACCGCCACGGCGATGTCCAGGGAAGTCACTGTATCGATGATGAACACTGCGCCCGTTATCAGCGCTGCACCAAGCCGTTGCATCCGCGACGAAGGCGCGGCAATCAAGGGCGCGTCGCCTTGCTCGGCAGGTAATGTAGCTCGTGTATTCATATAGAAAGCGTGATGCTCCATGAATACTGCCCGACAGCCGCAATGGACAGTTTCTGATCCTTGAAGGGGGCGGCAGCGAATATTCCGTGCTACACGCCTGCGTGCGGGGATTTTAAGGTTCAGAGGTGGATTGGACTATGGTCTCTGGGGATAACAGGATTTGTTCAGGATGGAACGATTCACTGGCGGGCGTGCCATTTTTATCCCGTCATATTTCCGCCACGCTGTGCACAGATATTGCAGCGGCGCGCAGCAGTTGCGCAGATTGGGAACATTCAACCCATTCGGATATGCAGGTTCATCCAAATACTCGCTAATGCAACGAAACACATTGATACTCAGCCAGAAACTTTTGTAGTGAGAAAGAATGCATGCCCACGATTCCCTTGCTGATCTGCGATGACTCGAACATGGCGCGCAAGCAGCTGTTGAGGGCTCTACCCCCTGAGTGGGATGTGTCGGTTTCTATGGCGACCAACGGCCTGGAAGGGCTGGACGCTGTTCGTCGCGGTCTGGGCGAGGTCATGCTGCTGGACCTGACCATGCCGGTCATGGATGGCTATCAGACCCTCGCGGCGATTCGCGCGGAAAATCTTGATGCCAAGATCATCGTCGTGTCCGGCGACGTTCAGGATGAAGCCGTGCGCCGGGTCATGGATCTGGGCGCGCTGGCGTTTCTGAAAAAGCCGGCCGATCCCGAGCTGCTCAAAGAGACTCTGACCCGTCTTGGCCTGATGGGTGAGCCGGCGGCCGTGCCGGTGCCTGTGGCGGCACCTGCGATCAGCGGTGCAGTGATCAGCTTCCAGGATGCGTTCCGCGAAACCATCAACGTGGCCATGGGCCGTGCAGCGGCGCTGTTGGCGAAAGTGCTCGGGGTGTTCGTGCAGTTGCCGGTGCCGACCGTGAACATGTTCGAAGTGGGCGAATTGCACATGGCGCTGGCCGATGCCCACAGCAGTGAGCGGCTGACGGCGGTGTGTCAGGGTTATATCGGTGGTGGCATCGCGGGCGAAGCGCTGCTGATTTTCCATGACTCGGACATTGCCGACATGGGCACGCTGATGCATCGCGATTCTGAAGATTATTCCGATCAGGAGATGCTGCTGGACTTGTCCACCATCCTGATCGGTGCTTGCCTGAGCGGGATCGCCGAGCAGATAGATATCGAATTCTCCCAGGGCCATCCTCAGGTGCTGGGTTCGCAAAGTGGTATTGATGACCTGATCCGCATCAATCAGACCCGTTGGCAGAAAACCCTGGCGGTGGAGATCAGCTACAGCCTGGAGGGGCATAGCATCAATTTCGACTTGCTGATGTTGTTCACCGAAGATTCGGTTGAGCGTCTGACCAAAAAACTCGCTTACCTGATGAGCTGACCCATGAGCAATCAAATCGATATTAAAGAACTTCATTGGTTGCTGGCCGTCACCCAGAACATCGACGTGGGCATCGTCGTGCTGGACCGCGAATACCGGGTGCAGGTCTGGAACACCTTTATGGAGAACCGCTCTGGCGTGGTGCCGTACGAGGCGTCCAATCAATCGATCTTCAAGCTTTTCCCCGAACTCAACCAGAAGTGGTTCAGCAAGAAAGTCGATAACGTCATCACCCTGGGCACGCCCGCGTTCACTATCTGGGAGCAACGCCCGTATCTGGTTCGGTTCAAGAACTACCAGCCGATTACCGGCCGGGAAGATTTCATGTACCAGAACACCACCATGTTCCCGCTGCGCTCGACCAATAGCGAGATCACCCACATCTGCCTGGTGATCTACGACGTTACCGACGTGGCCACCAACCGCAATCAATTGCAGGCGGCCAACGCAGAGTTGCATAGGCTTTCCAGTACCGACAGCCTGACCGACATCTTCAACCATGGTCACTTCAAGTCGATGCTCAAGCGCGAGTTCTCACGCCACAGCCGTTATGGCTCAATGGCCTCGCTGGTCATGATCGATATCGACAACTTCAAGCGGGTCAACGACACCCATGGCCATCAGGCGGGTGACAGGGTGATCCGTCAGGTTGCCGAGCTCATTCGCAAGCACGCGCGGGATGTTGACGTGGTCGGGCGTTATGGCGGCGATGAGTTTGCTGTGGTCCTGCCGGATACCGACAAGGCGGGCACGAAGGTGTTTTGTGAGCGGCTGCGCGAAGCCGTGGAGGCGATGGAGGTGGTTTATGAGGGGCAGACGATTCGTTGCACCGTGAGCCTCGGGGTTGCGGACCTTTCCAGACCGGCCCACGACTTCGTGACGCTTGTCGAGTGGGCCGACCAGGCGCTTTATGCCGCGAAGAAAAACGGTCGCAATCAGGTATCTGTGTACGAATAACCGGTGGATTGCTGGTAGCATCGGGATTTTTCCGGCGGCGATCACGGACATCATGCGAGCTCAATCCACACTCACGGTAACCCCTGTCGATCATCCCCTGGTCGGGCGCGTAAGCCCGCCAGGCTCGAAATCCATCACCAACCGCGCGCTGTTGCTGGCGGGGCTGGCAAAAGGCACCAGCCGTTTGAGCGGCGCGCTCAAGAGTGATGACACCCGAGTGATGTCCGAAGCCCTGCGCTTGATGGGCGTGCAGGTCGATGAGCCGGATGACAGCACGTTCGTGGTCACCAGCAATGGTCAATGGCAGGTTCCGTCGCAGGCGTTGTTCCTCGGCAACGCGGGCACGGCGACGCGCTTTCTGACCGCTGCACTGGCCAACTTCAAGGGTGACTTCGTCGTCGATGGCGACGAGTACATGCGCAAGCGCCCGATTGGTCCGCTGGTGGATGCCTTGCAGCGCATGGGCGTTGAAGTCAGTGCGCCCACAGGCTGCCCGCCGGTTGCCATCAAGGGTCAGGGTGGTCTGGAAGCCGGGCGTATCGAGATCGACGGCAACCTGTCCAGCCAGTACGTGTCGGCATTGTTGATGGCCGGCGCCTGTGGCAAAGGCCCGCTTGAAGTGGCCCTGACCGGCAGCGACATTGGTGCTCGGGGTTATGTGGACCTGACGCTGGCGGCCATGCAGGCGTTTGGTGCGCAGGTTGAAGCCTTGAGCGACACCGCCTGGAAGGTGTCCGCTACGGGTTATCACGCCACGGACTTTCACATCGAGCCGGATGCATCGGCCGCCACGTACCTGTGGGCGGCGCAAGCGCTCACCGCCGGGCGCATCGATCTGGGTGTCGCGACTCAGGATTTCACCCAGCCGGATGCCCTGGCCAGCCAGTTGATCGACAGCTTCCCGAACATGCCCGCTGTGATCGACGGCTCGCAAATGCAGGACGCGATTCCGACCCTGGCCGTGCTCGCTGCCTTCAATAATCAGCCGGTGCGGTTTGTGGGCATCGCGAATCTGCGGGTGAAGGAATGCGATCGTATTTCAGCGCTGTCCCACGGCCTGTGCGCCATTGCGCCGGGGTTGGCGGTGGAAGAGGGTGATGATCTGATCGTCAACGCTGATCCTCAATTGGCAGGCCGCACCGTCGATGCCCTGATCGACACCCACGCCGACCACCGCATTGCCATGTGCTTTGCGCTGGCGGGCCTGAAGGTCGCTGGCATCAAAATCCAGGACCCTGACTGCGTCGGCAAGACCTACCCCGGTTACTGGGATGCGTTGCAGTCGCTGGGGGTGAAGGTCGTGCGGGTGGATTAATCGAGCCTGTTGGAGCGAGGCTTGCCCGCGAATAACGATGACGCGGACTGCCTGACCCTCCGCGTCAACTGATTCGCGGGCAAGCCTCGCTCCAACGGGCGTGATCCATCACAACCCCCGATAACTCATCCTGTAACCCATCTCCGCACTTTCCCCCTTCTGCAACAACCGCAACCCCGGATGCCCTGGCAGGTGGTGGGCGTTGACCGGGTGGCTGACGGGTTCGAAGCAGAAGAAATCCAGCCCCGGCGGGCAGAAGACCAGGAAGAACTGGCTGCCGCTGGCCTGGCATTCCAGCTCATAACCCAGATCCGGCTGACTGATCAGGGCCTTGCCGTCCCATTCGGTGAAGCCGTTGTCCAGGCGGGTTTGCGGCAGGCTGTTCAACTCATTGAAATCCCACTCAGCAGGCAGTGCCTGCAACTCGCTCGGTAGCCCTTGATCATCACTCAGCCAGACCTGCGCCGCCTTGGCCTGCAAGCGGGTGTTGGCGGTGCGTGGCAGGTAGGGGTGCAGGCCCAGGCCATACCAGGCTGCGTGTTCAGCCAGATGGGTGACGGTCAACGTGATGCTGAGGCTGCCGTCCTTCAGGCTGAAGCGCAATTGCGCGCGATAGGCGAAGGGGATGGCGCTGTCCAGTTGCAGCAAGGCGTGGCTCGCGCTGTGTTCAACAACGTCCCACGGCTGTTGCCAGGCGCTGCCATGAATCGGCAAGGCATCGTTGGCGCTGTTGGGTTGCAGGGCGAACCAGCCATCCGGCGTATCGAAGCCGCCACTGCCGATCCTGTTTGACCAGGGCGCCAGCGGATAACAGCTCAAGCGTCGTGGCGTGCCAGCACCCAAGGCTTCGTCATCGCTAGGGCGCAGCAAGGGTTGGCCGCTGGCCAGTGCAATCCAGTTGGCGATACTGCCACCTGTTTGTGGGGCCAGGGTCAGGCGGGTCACGCCATCTTCGAGGGTCAGGAGTTGCGTGTGCATGTGGATTTGCCCCTTATGGATAGCGTTTCAGGCAGCGCGCCGCCAGGTCAGCAGCACAATGCCGGTGACCACGATTAGCCCGCCGATGATCTGGCCGCTGCTGAGCAATTGATCAAGAATTAACCAGCCAAACAGCAGGCTCGCCACCGGTTCGATGTTCATTACCGGTGCATTGCGGGCCATGTCCAGACGGGTCAGGCAGATGAACAGCATCGAAAAGCCCAGGCCGTAAAGCGCTACCAGGCAGGCCAGAGCGGTCCAACCGGTTGACGTTGAAGGCAGCGAAACGCCACCGGGCAACACGCCACTGAAACCGGCCAGTGCCGCCGCGCTGAAGACGATCAACATGGTCAGCATGCTGCGCACCGTGCCGCGCATGGACGACAGCTTGTGATCGGTGATCCACAACGCACAGGCGAAAACCCCGGCAGCAGCGAAACCGAAAGCAATGCCTTCCAGCCATTGAGCTTCAGTGTTGTGCTGGCTGGACAAGCGCGCCGGGACGTCCAGCGCAAACACCAGGCCGATCAGAATCAGCCCCATCAGCATCGCTGCGCGACGGGTCGGTGCCGAGCCGCCCAGCGCCCAGGTCAGCAGCGCCAGCAGGATCGGCGCGACGTTGGCGATCAATAACGCCAGGGCCACAGGTATGCGGGCCACGGCTGAATAGATACAAAAGCTTTGTGCCGCGATGAGTAGACCCAGCAACAGTTGCCAGCGCCAGGTGCGCGCGGTCAGTTGCGGGCGTTCGCGTTGCCAGAGGACCAGGCCGGTGAGCACCAACAAGGTCACGCCCGAGCGACACAAAATCGCCAGCAGCAAGCCAGCGTCATGGTCGAAGGCGATACGTGCGGCAATGTGGTTACCCGCGAAAGCGCAGGCCAGCAGGGCGAGGATGAGGACAGCGATGTGGCGGGGGAATAAAGCAGAAGCGGACATGAGCAACCAGCCTCCTTGGCTGGACAACAAAGGCAGGCAGTACTGAAGTCTGTAGGAGCTGCCGAAGGCTGCGAAGGCGGTGTGTCTGACACTCCGCGATTCGCAGCCTTCGGCAGCTCCTACAGGGGTTATGCGTTTTTCTTACAACACCACACTCGGCAGCCAAAGCGAGATTGCCGGGATGTAGGTGACCAGCATCAGCACCAGAAACAGTGCTGCATAGAACGGCAGCAGGGCCTTGACGGTGGCTTCGATGGTGACTTTACCCACCGCCGCACCGACGAACAGCACTGCGCCAACCGGCGGTGTTATGAGTCCGATCCCCAGGTTCACCAGCATGATCATGCCGAAGTGCACGGGGTCGACACCGACACTCGCCACCACTGGCAGAAGGATCGGGGTCAGGATCAGGATCAGCGGTGCCATGTCCATGATGGTGCCCAGCAGCAACAGCATGATGTTGATGCACATCAGGATCACATAGCGGTTGTCCGAAATGGTCAGGAACGCGGTGGTGATCTTCATCGGGATCTCCATCAGCGTCAGGATGTACCCGAAGCTGGCAGCGAAACCGATCAGGATCATCACGATGGAAATGGTCCGTGCTGCCCGGTGCATCAGCTTGGGCAGGTCGCGCCATTTGTAGTCGCGATAGATGAACATGGTGACGAAGAACGACCAGAGCACGGCGATAGCTGCTGACTCGGTAGCGGTAAATACACCTGAAAGAATACCGCCCAGGATGATCACCAGAGCCATCATACCCCACAGGGCTTCCCCGGCGATTTTCAGCGCCTTACGCAACGGGATCACTTCGCCTTTAGGGTAGTTGCGCTTGCGGGCGAAGATCATGCACAGGCCCATCATCACCGCGCTGAGCAGCAGGCCCGGCATGATCCCGGCCATGAACAGCGAAGCGATGGACACCGTGCCACCAGCGGCCAGCGAGTAGAGCACCGAGTTGTGGCTCGGTGGCGTCAGCAAGGCTTGTACCGAACCGCTGACCGTTACCGCCGTGGAGAAATCACGGGGATAACCGGCGCGTTCCATTTCCGGGATCAGTACCGAGCCTACCGAGGCGGTGTCGGCTACGGAAGAGCCGGAGATCGCGCCGAAGAAGGTCGACGCCACGATGTTTACCAGGGACAGGCCGCCGCGCACGAAACCAACCAGTACACCGGCAAACGCAACGAGCCGTCTCGACATGCCGCCTTCGGCCATGATGGCGCCAGCCAGGACGAAGAACGGAATCGCCAGCAGCGAGAATTTGTTCACGCCGCCCGCAATCTGAATCATCAATGCATCGGCGGGAATATCAATCCACCAGGCGCCAATGAGCGCCGAAAGACCTAACGCATAAGCGACCGGCATGCCGATCAGGATTAGCGCGATGAAGCTGCCCAGTAAGATGAGTGCGTCCATTTATGCAGCACCTTCATTTTCTTCTACGACATCAAAATGCATGACAGGACGGTGGCTTTGGTCACCCAGGAAAACTCGCTCAAGGATGAAAATCAGCGTAACGATCCCGCCAATAGGAATAGGGAGGTAAGAGATACCCACTCGTAGCGCCGGGATTTCGCCCAGAAACTGGTTCCAGGTGGTGGCGCAGAGTTTGAAGCCTTTGACGACCATGAACGCCGCGACAATGGCCATCAGAACTTGCACCAGCAAGGCAGCGGACTTGCGCAGCGAGAGCGGCAGACGATCCACAGCCATGGAAACGGCCATGTGCGCACCCGCGCGGTAGCTCGCGGCGGCACCGAAGAAGGTGAACACCACCATCAACAGGATCGCAACGGGTTCTGGCCAGCTAGAGCCGGTCCCGAGGACATAACGGGTAAAAATACCCCACGGGATAATCAGGGTCATGATCAGAACCGATAAACCGGCGATCCCGATGCACACCCGATAAATAATGTCGTTAATGCTCAACAGCGTATTTTTCATGAGGCTCACCACAGCGGCGGCGAACGAACTTGCGTTCGCCCCCGCGGCGTTATCGGACTGGCTTGAATGGGCTGCTTAGTTTTTAGCGGTCAGAGCCGGATCGGTCGCTGTGTCATTGATGCGTTTGATCAGATCTGCGTACGGCGCGCCGTATTTATCGCGTACGGGTTGGGTCGCGTCGTAGAAGGCTTTTTTCTGCTCTGGTGAGAGGGTGATGAACTCCACGCCCGCTGCCTTGAGTTTGGTTTCTGCATCAGCGGACGACTTGTCCCACAGCACGCGCTCTTCAGCCTGGGCCTCTTTGGCCAGCTTTTTCACCAGTGCTTGCTGCTCTGGGGTGAGCTTGGTCCAGGTGGTTTTCGCCATCACGATCGGCTCGGGCAGGATCAGGTGCTCGGTGATAGTGAAGAACTTGGCGTTCTGGTAGTGGTTGTGCTGGAAGTAGGTCGGCGGATTGTTTTCCGCACCGTCGATGACGCCAGTCTGCAGGGCGCTGAAAATCTCGCCCGTGGCCATGGCAATACCGCTGCCGCCCATGTCATTGATGGTATCGATGAATACCGGGTTGCCCTGAACACGGATCTTCATGCCTTTGAGGTCGGAGATCTGACGGACTGGCTTTTTGGTGTACAGGTTGCGAGTGCCGCCATCCATCCAGGCCAGTGCGACCATGTTGAATTGCGAATTGGTGATCTTGTCGAGAATTTCGTCGCCGATCTTGCCGTCAATGATCGTGCGCATGTGCGCTTGATCACGGAACACGAACGGCAGGTTGAAGACGTTCACGTCCGGCACCACAGGCCCGACAATGCCGAGGCTGACCCGGGTCATCTGGATGGCGCCGCTCTGCACCTGTTCAACCACTTCTTTCTCGGAACCCAGCACGCCACCGGCGTACATTTTGAAGCTGATCTCGCCTTTGGACTGCTCTTCGAGCTTTTTGCCCATGTTCTGCTCAGCCACTACCGGGGCATAACCGGCGGGGTGAACTTCAGCGAATTTGATTTTGACTTCTGCCTGGGCCAGGCCCGACATGCAGAAAGCCAGCGGAAGTGCTGCGATGAGAAGCTTGCGTTTGAAATCCATGGATAACTCCAGTGTTGTTGTTTTTAGGTGCTGGCGAAACGGTATTGCTGGAAATCACGTGGTACATACCTGATGGAACACTTCATCCCGAACTCTGCTTTCACCCCCTGAAAGCAGGCTCGGGTAAACCTTGTACGCCTGGCCGCAGGGCAAACACGCCTCCGGCCAGGGGTTGATCGCTGATGTCGCCACCGGGACGGATCGAGGTGACGAACAGTGTGTCGAGATTCGGGCCACCGAACGCGCACATGGTGGGTTTCTTGACTGGCACTACCAGGGACTGGTCGAGTTTGCCCGCTGGCGTAAAGCGATGGATCAGCCCGGCGTCGTTACCGCAGATCCAGTAACAGCCATCGGCGTCAACGGCGGCGCCATCTGGGCGGCCGAGGAAGTTATTCATGTCGACGAACAGGCGGCGGTTGTGCGGCGTGCCGCTGTCGATGTCGTAATCGAACGCCCAGATTTTCTGCACGCTGGGGTGCGAATCCGAGAGGTACATGATGGTGCCGTCCGGGCTGAACGCCAGGCCGTTAGGCACAATAAAGTCGGAAAGCTGTGCGACCAGCGGTTCGTTCTGGTCTGCGCTGTAGCGATACAGGGCGCCAACCGGCGCACCCGCGGCCATGTCCAGCAGCATGGTGCCTGCCCAGAACCGGCCCTGGCGGTCGCAACGGCCATCGTTGAAGCGCATGCCTGCTTGCGCATGTTCGACGCTGATCAACGGCGTGCTGCTCAAGGTGCCATCTGCTTGGGGCGTCAGACGGAACAAACCGTCTTCCATGCCCGCAATCCAGTCGCCGCTGCCATTGTCATAGCGGGCGATGCACGCGAGCATTTGCGGCGCTTTCCAGCTTTGTGTGCTCTCGTCGGCTGCGCTCCAGCGGTGCAGGCGGCCAGCCGGAATGTCCACCCAGTAAAGGGCTTGCTCCTGGGCGCTCCACACCGGGCTTTCGCCCGTGGCGTTTTGTGCGTCGAGAATCAATTCAGCATCCATGTCGGCCACATCTCTTGTTGTTATTGGCTTATATAGCGAGGTTTATTCGTCGCCAAACGGTCCTGCGGCGGCAAACGCGCCACCCTGATAGACCGCCGCCGGGTCATCCGCCGCTGGCATTGGTTGTTGTTCAACCTTGTCGCGGAACACTTCCGAGCTGTCCTTGGCGGTGTAGCGCAGGTGCGCGGCGAAGCGGTTATCCCACCAGACGTCGCGGTTGGCGGACATGCCATACACCACGGTGTGGCCGACATTTGGCGTGAAAAGCGAACGCTCGATCAGTTGTGTAAGGTCGTCGAAGCTCAGCCAGGTGCTCATCATTCGGCGGTTTTGCGGTTCCGGGAACGAAGAGCCGATGCGGATGCTGACGGTTTCGATGCCGTAACGATCAAAGTAGAACGTCGCCATGTCTTCGCCATAGGATTTCGACAGGCCGTAATAGCTGTCCGGGCGGCGAGGGGAGTGGGCGTCGATGGTTTCGTCTTGCTTGTAGAAGCCGATCACATGGTTGGAGCTGGCGAAGATGATGCGCTTCACACCATGCCGACGTGCCGCTTCGTAGATGTGAAACACGCCGCTGATGTTGGCGCCGAGGATTTCTTCGAACGGGCGCTCAACCGAAACGCCACCGAAATGCAGGATCGCGTCCACGCCTTCGACCAATTGGTGAACGGCTTGTTTGTCGGAGAGATCACAGATCTGGACTTCTTCGCTGGCATCGGCGGCCGGGGCCATTTCGCTGATGTCGGAGAGTCGCAGAACCTTCGCGTACGGGCGCAGGCTCTTGCGCAGAACTTTGCCCAGACCGCCTGCCGCGCCAGTCAACAGCACGCGGTTAAAGGGAGTTGGGGCGGTATGAGAGGTTGTCATGGGAGTCCCTTGCGTATTCTTATTAAGTGTCATCTGTTGTCGTATGACTTGAGGCGATTATTTGCAATCGCCGGGGGCTTTGTCAACGCGACTTAGGTCGAAAATGTTGTTGGGTTGCAGGTCCCGATAAAACCTGTAGGAGCTGCCGAAGGCTGCGAATGGCGGTTTGCCGACCTATCGCCTTCGCAGCCTTCGGCAGCTCCTACAGGGTGCAATCTTTAACCAGTCAAACAGATTTACAACAACGAAATCGGATAGCTGATGAACAAGCGGTTTTCATCGAATTCGTTGGTGCTGTAGTCGCGACGAATACTCGCGTTACGCCACCGCACGTTCAGGCTCTTGAAGGTGCCGCTTTGTACGGTGTAGGCCAGTTCCGATTCGCGGCCCCATTCCTTGCCGTCGGTGATCGCCCCGGTGTGCACGTTGTCACCGCTGATGTAGCGGTTCATCAGGGTCAGGCCTGGTACGCCGAAGATCGAGAAGTCCAGGTCATGACGCAGCTGCCAGGATTTTTCCTTGGCGTTGTCATAGCTGGAGTTGTAGCTATCGTTGGCCAGGGTGCCGCCGCTGGTGCCGTTGACCCGGAACCAGGCGTCGTCGCCGCTGACTTTCTGCAGGCCCACATACAAGGTGTTGCCCTTGTACTTGGCCGACAGAAGGGCGTAAGCGGTTTTGTTGTCCAGATCGCCAGCCAGTGCGCTGCCGTCTTCCGAGCCCCAGAAATAACCGAGGTTCGCGCCCAGGGTTACGTCGCCCACGGGCTGGCTGTGCAGCACGTTGATGAACTTCTGGTTGTAGATGTCTTGCAGTTCTGCGTACCAGAGGCCGATCTGGGTGCGCTTTTCATTGAAGGCGTATTCGCCGCCGCCGAAGTTGAAACGATCGGACGTGAAAGCGGCCCGACCGTTCAGGAACATGTCTTCCATGCTCGCATCGTTACGCGGGCTGTTACCACGGAACTGGCCGCCGTAAAGGGTGAGACCGGACAATTCCTTGGAAGTGATCTGCGCGCCGCGGAAGGTCTGAGGCAGCGACCGGCCGTCGTCCGAACGCAGGATCGGCAGCACCGCCATCCATTCGCCGACTTTCAATTCAGTGTTGGAAATCTTGGCTTTGGCTGCAACACCCAGACGCCCGAAATCATCCGCTGGACGACCATCGCCGTGGATCGGCAGCAACTGCGTACCGCCGGTCCCCTTGCCGCCATCGAGTTTCACCGAGTACATGCCCAGCACATCAACGCCGAAGCCCACCACCCCTTGGGTAAACCCGGATTTGGCATCCAGGATGAAGCTCTGCGTCCACTCCTCAGCCTTGCCCTGAGGCGCGGTGCTGTTGGGGTATGACGGGTTGGTGAAATTCCGATTGAAGTAGGCGTTACGCAGGTTGAGCGTGGCCTTGGTGTCGTCGACGAAACCTTCAGCCGAAGCCAGTAGCGGCATCGTCAGGCTCATGCTGCCCAGCCCCAGAAGGATCAGCGAACGGGTGTTTTGAGATCTCATTATTGTTGTGCTCCCATTTTTTCGACAAAGCACTTCCCCGGCGGCGTTAAAACAACCTGTACTGTGGAGAAGTGCGCAATGCCCCTTTTCAGGGCGTCAGACTCTGCCCGCACATGCGGACGAGCCTCTACTTCACAGCGGTTGAACCGTCAGCGAATTCGGAAAACTCGTCCCGGAGCAAAGCGGGATCGGGATTTGTAAAAGATGGGGTGCTGAATTGCACTGGACCTTTCGCAGCCTGTTGGCGCGAGGTGTGGAGCGCGAGGACGTGAGTCGTCATACGTAAGCTTCCCTGAATTATTGTTATTTTTGTTATCCGTTGTCGTACAACTTTGCGGGCGATTATTTGCAGGCTGCAAGAGGTTTGTCAATTGGTGGGTAGACGAAAGTCTAGACGTTCGCCGATGCCGAGTTCAGCGCTTTTTGTAGGAGCTGCCGAAGGCTGCGAATGGATTTTGAAGATACACAGCCGTTCGCAGCCTTCGGCAGCTCCTCCAGGACCGAGGTGTACCTGAATAATCGCAGAAACGGTTGGAGTCTTCTGGGGGTCGCAACTGAACGCCCCACCCCCTGCAGCAGTCCATCCATAACACCTTACCAATTGCTTCTACCGATTCTGTGAATGTTGTCGTGGTCGATCGGTCCCCAGCCACCCAACCTGACGGGATTTTTGACATGAGAAAGTTCGCCCATTTTGATATCAATGCCACGGGACGCGATTTTGCGGTGGGGGATATTCATGGGCATTTCACCCGCTTGCAGAGCGCGCTGGATGAGGCTGGCTTTGATCCAGCGATAGACCGGCTATTCAGCGTCGGTGATCTGGTGGATCGCGGCCCGGAAAACCTTCAGGCCCTGGACTGGCTGGCCAAGCCCTGGTTCTTTGCGGTGCAGGGCAATCATGAGGCGCTGGCGATCCAGCATGTGCAGCGCAAACCTCTGGACTACCGGATGTATGTGTCCAGCGGTGGCGGCTGGTTTCTGGAATTGACACCCGAGGCGCAATATCACTGTGCAGCCCACTTCGCGCAAATGCCCATTGCGCTGGAAGTCGAGACCGCAGCCGGTTTGATCGGGCTGGTGCATGCCGATTGCCCATTGCCAAGCTGGGACATGTTGCGCGCAACCCTCAAAGGCCATATGCCGGAGCAGGGGCGTTTGCAGGATAGCTGTCAGTGGTCCCGGGAGCGCCTGCAATTGCGCGATTACAGTGGCATCCCCGATCTGCGTGCGCTGATCGTCGGGCATACGCCATTGCCTGATCCCGAAGTTCTGGGCAACGTCTTTCATATCGACACCGGTGGTTGGCGGTCCGATGGCAGTGGCTATTTCACCCTGGTCGACCTTGCCACGCTGACCATGACCAAGCCGCCTGTTGCCATGCTTTGAACTGTTGGCTCCGGTTTGCGCTCACTATTGATGAACTCTCCGAATTATTGGCTCGTCTCCAGAGCGAGACCATTGCGCTGTCATGAGGGCGCTTCCCTGTGCGTGTCTGTTTAGTCGCCAGGCAATAACAACAAGGGGCTTTTACAACCCTGGCCCTCAAGGAGACAAGTCCATGAGGATCGCTCAAATAGCGCCATTGGCTGAATGCTGCCCGCCGCGTCTGTACGGCGGGATCGAACGAATTGTTTCTTATCTGACTGAAGAGCTGGTGCGTCAGGGTCACGACGTCACGCTTTACGCCAGTGGCGACTCCCAGACCCAGGCGCGGCTTGTGGCCGGGTCGCCCACGGCGTTGCGGCTGAACACCGAGGTCAAGGATCCTTTGCCCTACCACATCACCATGCTGGATCAGGTCGTGCTTCATGCCGACGAATTCGACGTGCTCAACTTCCATACCGACATCCTGCATTTCCCCATGATTCAGTCGTTTGCCTCGCGCACTGTGACCACCTTGCATGGTCGCCTCGACATCCCTGACTACTCCTCGTTCTACCGCCATTTTCCCCATGCGCCGCTGATGTCTATCTCCTTGGACCAACAGCGTTCGCTGCCTGCCGATACTCACTGGCTGGGCAACGTCTATCACGGCATTCCTCGGGACCTGTTGCCGCTGGTGCGCAAGCCCACGGGTGATTATCTGGCGTTTCTGGGGCGCATCTCTCCCGAAAAACGGCCCGACCGGGCTATCGAGATTGCCGTGCGCAGCGGTTTGCCGTTGAGGATCGCGGCCAAGGTGGACCGCGTAGAGGAAGCCTACTGGCAGGAGAAAATCCTGCCGATGATTCAGGCCAGCCCAAATGTGGAGTTCATCGGCGAAGTCAACGAACAGCAAAAGGCCGACTTCCTTGGCAATGCCCGGGCGCTGTTGTTTCCCATCGACTGGCCTGAGCCGTTCGGGCTGACGATGATCGAGGCGATGGCCTGTGGCACGCCGGTGATTGCGTTCCGCTGCGGCTCTGTGTCGGAAGTGATCGAGGAGGGTGTCTCGGGGCTTATCGTCGACGACGTGGAGCAGGCGGTTGCAGCCGTGGGGCGTATATCGCAACTGGACCGCAGCCGCGTTCGGGGGGCGTTCGAGTCGCGCTTCACTGTCGAGCGCATGGTCAGTGATTACCTCGCGCTGTATCAGCAGTTGATCGATGCCAACCCGCACGGTCGCCAGCCCGCACCCTATTCAGTCCCGGCCACGGCCTCGCTTCAGGAGCAGCGAGCCTGCACACTCAAACACCACGACACCTTCGGTGTGTTTGACCCCAATGGCGATATTCTGGCCCACCCCAATGTCCCTCAAGGACTCTTTCACTGCGACACCCGGCATTTATCAACGCTGCACCTGGCCCTCAATGGCGTGCGTCCGATGTTGCTCAGTTCTACCATTCGCGATGACAACACCATGCTCACCTGCGACCTGACCAACCCGGATCTGTACGACGACCAGGGGCAGATGACAGTACCCAATGATCTGATCCACCTGCGGCGCTCGCGCTTTCTCTGGCAGAGCTCTTGTCTTGAGCGTTTGACGGTGCGCAATTTCGACGAGCGGCCACAGCGGCTGAGCCTGACCATCGGTTTTGCTGCTGACTTCAAGGACCTGTTCGAAGTGCGTGGCGCCCGTCGTGAGGAGTGCGGTGAGCTGCATCCGGTACAGATCAACGAGCATGAGGTGCTGCTGTCCTACACTGGCCTGGATCAGAAAACCCGCTGCACGCGCCTGCGTTTCGACCCTGCACCGGTTTATCTAGACCATGAGCAGGCGCGATTCGAGCTGGAGCTGAACGCCGGAGAAAGCCGCTCGCTGTTCATCGATATCAATTGCGGTGAGCCAGTGCCGAGCCTGTCGGTCAGGCATGCGTTCTTCAGTTCGGTCCGGGATTTACGCCGGGAGCTGCGCACCTTTTCATCCCGCGCGGCCTCCATCGAAACCTCCAACACCGTCTTTAATGAAGCCATCCGGCGCAGCGTTTCGGACCTGTACATGCTGACCACCAAAACACCCGAGGGCTTATATCCCTATGCGGGTATTCCGTGGTTCAGCACGGTGTTCGGTCGTGATGCGCTGATCACGGCCTGGGAAATGCTCTGGCTCGACCCCGGCATTGCCAAAGGAGTGCTCCGCCATCTGGCCGCCAATCAGGCGACAACCGTAGACCCGGTGGCCGATGCCGAGCCCGGCAAGATTCTCCATGAAGTCCGGCGTGGAGAAATGGCTGAACTGGGCGAGGTGCCGTTCCGGCAGTACTACGGCAGCATCGACTCCACGCCGCTGTTCGTATTCCTCGCCGGGGCCTATCTGGAGCGCACCGACGACTTGGCAACCATCCGCGAACTGTGGCCAAACGTCGAGGCGGCGCTGACCTGGATTGATGAATATGGCGACCGCGACGGAGATGGCTTCATCGAATATGGGCGACAAACTAAGGAAGGCCTGCTCAATCAGGGCTGGAAAGACAGCCACGACTCGGTATCCCATGCTGACGGGCGTCTGGCCCAGGGCCCTGTGGCGATTGTCGAGGTGCAGGCTTACGTTTACGGTGCCTGGAAGGCCGCACGCTACATGGCCCGACGCATGGGCGATCAGGCGCAAGCGGAGGTCTTCAAGACCAGGGCCGAGCAACTGCGTAAACAATTCGACGCGGTTTTTTTCGACGAGGAGCTGGGCACTTACGTGCTGGCGCTGGACGGCGAGAAACAACCCTGCCGGATTCGTACCTCCAATGCAGGGCACGCCTTGTTCACCGGAATCGCTTACCCGGAGCGAGCGCCAAGCGTGGTGGCGGCGCTGATGGATCGATCATCGTTCACCGGCTGGGGCATTCGCACCCTGGCGTCGTCGCAGCCCCGATACAACCCGATGAGCTATCACAACGGCTCGGTCTGGCCTCATGACAACGCGCTGATCGCAGCCGGATTCGCCCGTTATGGGTTCCGACGTGAGGCCGCACGGATTTATGAAGGCCTGTTTGCGGCTTCTACCTACATTGACCTGCGACGCCTGCCCGAGTTGTTCTGCGGGTTTCCTAGGCAACGCAATCAAGGGCCGACGTTTTATCCCGTGGCCTGTTCCCCTCAGGCGTGGGCTGCCGCGGCCCTGGTATCCATGCTGCAGTCATGCCTTGGCCTGAACTTCAGCCCCAAAGCCCAGCACATCACGTTCGATGAGCCGGTGCTGCCGATGTTTCTCGACGAAGTGATCCTGCGCAGCCTGCAGTCCGGAAACGGCTCGGCCGACCTGGCGCTACGCCGTTCGGGTGACAGCGTGATGATTGACGTGCTGGAACGCCAAGGCAAGGTGCGGGTGTTGAGTGTGGGGTAGTGACCGTGGGATGTCTGGTTGTGATGGGCTATACACCGGTATGCTCAGGCTCCAATCGATTCGGATGCCTGAGCCCACCTTATGAAAATCGGCCTGATTTCCGACACCCACAGCTTGTTGCGACCCGAGGCCCTGGCGGCCTTGCAAGGCTGTGATCAACTGATCCACGCGGGGGATATCGGCAAGCCCGAGATCCTGGAGGCACTGCGGGCTATTGCTCCGCTGACCGTGGTTCGGGGCAATAACGACCAGGACGACAGCTGGGCCGGCGATGTGCCGTTTTCTGCCCGGTTAGATGTTGAGGGCGTGAGCATCTACGTCACCCACATCCTCGCCGACGTCCCGAAGCCATTGCCCGACGGCGTACAGGTCGTGATCGTCGGTCATTCCCACAAACCGCTGATCCAGCAGATTGACGGCGTGCTGTACATAAATCCCGGCAGCGCAGGGCCTCGGCGTTTCAAATTGCCAATCAGCGTTGCGCTCCTGCACATCGACGGACAAGGCCTAAGGGCAGAGCTGGTTGAGTTGGCGGTTTGAAGCGAGGCGGGCGCACCTCGGTCTTGCGTTCCAACGCCTCTCCCCTATAGTTATTCGGCCAAGCGAATCATTCGACCCGTTCCATTCGATCCTTGTTGTGCTGGCTGCTGTCGGGTCATCAAATAAGGATTGATATATGGACCGTAGAGAAAAGCTGCTATCCGGACTCTCTATTGAGGGTAAGTTGGGCCTGGAGATTGGCGCACTGACTCGCCCTTTCATTAAAAGCTCCGAACACAACGTGATATATGCCGATCACGCCTGCACTGAGGTATTGCGCGAAAAATACCGCGATGACCCGAATGTGGTGATCGATGACCTCGTGGAGGTGACGGCCATTCTGGATAACTGCACGTTGGCGGAGGCTGTCGGGAAAAAGGTCGATTATGTAGTCGCATCCCACGTCGTTGAACATGTGCCGAATTTGATTGGTTGGCTCAATGAATTGACGGCGTTGTTGACCCAGGGTGGTGAAATTCGCTTGGCGGTCCCAGACAAGCGCTTTACTTTTGACTACCTCAGGGCAAAAACCCGGCTGGTTGATGTGCTATACGCCGATCTGGTGAATGCGCGCTACCCACAGGCACATATCGCCATGGATCACATATTGAACGTGACGACCCTGGATATCGCTCAAGCGTGGCGCTCAGAAATCAATCCCTGGCAGCTCAAGCGATGCAACACGGTTGAAGATGCCCGACGGCTTGCCCGGCAAATACTCGATTGTGGTGGCTATCACGATGTTCACTGCTGGGTGTTTACGCCCCATTCGATGGCAGTATTATTTGTGGAATTGATAGATCATCGGCTGATCGAACTTGAGTGCGTCAACTTTCATGACACCGCACCGGACACGCTCGAGTTCTTCGTCGGCATGAGGCGCACCGAAGACTTGGTCAAAGCCAGGCTGAGCTGGCTGTCGATGGCAGAAGCTGCCGAGCATGTGGATACGCAGAAGAACGCCGCAGGGCGGCGCGACGAAGGCAATCCAGACACTGTTTTTTCTTCAGCCACCTGAAAGCTAGTAGGGCGCACCGAGGTTACGAGACCCGCGACAACGGTGTGTCAGGTGAATCGCAATCGCGGCCTCGCGCTGCTCGTGCGCTCCTACAGGTCTGTAACCATCACTTCGCCACCGGGTCCAGGCCGCTGGTTTTGATCGCGTTTGCGGCAGCCTGGGAACCCAGGTATTGCAACAGCTCCCGGGCCTGTTCCGGGTGGGCGCTGCGCGCAGACACGCCACCGGAATACAAGGTCATCTGCTGAGCCTGTTCCGGGATCAGGCCGATGATGTCGATACCTGCCACCGGCTTTAGCTCGCTCAACTGCTGAAAGCCCAGCTGTGCCTCGCCACGCGCGACCACTTCGCCCACCGGCTCGGCGGGGATCATGCGGCTTTTGCTCTGAATGCGATCGGCAATGTGCATCTGATTGAACAGCACGCGGGACAGATAAACACCGCTGGCGCTGTCGGAATAGGCAATGGATTTAGCGTCAATCAGCGTCTGCTTGAACGTTTCCATGGTGCTGATATCAGGCTTTGGGTCGCCATGACGTACGGCCATCGCTATGTAGGATTTGCCCAGATCGACCCGGCTTTTGGGATCGACCTGACCATTCTTGATCAATTTATCCAGAGCAGTGCTGACCATCAGCACCACGTCCGCTGGCTCGTTACGATCAAGCCGGTTCGGTATGGCCTGGGGCGTCGCGCCCATCGACGGCGCGGCCTGAACCACCAGACGCACCCCGGTGCGTTGTTCGTAGTCGGCACTGATGGCATTGAAAGCGCCCATGATGCCGCCGGAGCTGAGGATGACCAGTGAAACGGGTTTGGCGGCTGTCGCGGCGCTGACATAGGCCACAGGCGAGAAGGAGAGGGCAGCGCCAAGCAGATAAGGCAGAATTTTTTTCATTGAAGATGAACCTTGCAGTGAACAGAACGCTGGGGATTATGTGGGAAAGTCATGGACATTGCGCGCCTATCGCTGCAATCGCCGAGGTCTGCTTTGCAATAGTCCCGAAAATGAAACGCTACTTAACACCGTCCAATGATGTTTCATACTTGCAACAGTTGGCCTACTACTTTCTGGAGAGTTTTCTCTAACTTCAGACGCTGTATTACCATTCATCGCTCCAGCAGCCACACCTGACGTTTGGCTGCCACACTGGACGACATAAACAGCACTTCTTCTTGCCAGGTAAGCCGACAATGATCGACGATCATTTGCCTGGAACCTCGCGCAGTATTCATGGCCGTTTGCATGCAGTTGAAATTTCTGAGTGTTCCAATAATAAGACCAGAGCCAGCTTTAGCCCTGTAGCGGTAGCTATGGTGCCCGTATTGCCACCGACTGTTACATTCAGGCAACACACACTATCTGTGTCAGTATTGATACTGATGTGTACTTATAATGGTCAGCGTTTTCTAAGCGATCAGCTAGAGTCAATCGCGTCTCAGACACGCAGTGACTGGCATGTTGCTATTTCCGATGATGGCTCTGAGGATGACACGCTGGGAGTTATCAGTCGCTATTGCTCTACCTGGGGAGAGGAAAAAATCAGTTTGTGGCGAGGGCCGGGGCAAGGTTATGCCCGCAACTTTATAGCAACCCTATGTAATGAAAACTTATCGGCAGACCATTATGCCTGGTGTGATCAGGACGATATCTGGGATGAAAGCAAGCTCCAGGTAGCAGTGGACTGGCTGCAAAGTGTCCCACCGGAGGTGCCAGCCCTCTATTTTGGTAGAACTCAACTGGTAGATCAGTCAGGCACGATGCTTGGATACTCACCCTTGTTTCGTCGCCCCCCCTCTTTCGCCAATGCGTTGGTTCAAAACATTGGCGGTGGCAATACCATGGTTTTAAACAATGCGGCACGCACCCTGCTCAAAGAAGCGGGTCAGAACCTGGACATTGTTTCTCATGACTGGTGGGCTTATCTATTGGTGACGGGAGTAGGCGGCAGAGTCTTCTACGACCCCGATCCCTACGTGAAGTATCGCCAGCATTCAACCAACCTGGTGGGCTCAAACGCGAATTGGCAGGCCCGGATTACCCGCCTGACCATGATGGTTCAAGGTCGCTTTAAAGTCTGGAATAGTATGAATGTGGCAAGCCTTGAAACAGTTATACATCGGCTGACCCTGGACAACCAAGTGATCCTCAAACGCTTCAAGGCGTTGCGTGAAGAGTCGTTGCTGCAACGGTTGTACGGGCTGAAGCGGTCAGGCATCTATCGTCAGACACTACTGGGCAATCTGGGTCTGATGCTGGCCACGATCATGGGCAAGATATGAATAGCGACACCATGACTGCATGTTTGAGGGGGCTAGGGCGCTCCACTTTCTGTTCAACCCGTAGAAATGAAGCGTTCTGCTATAGAGGTGTTGTGCTACCTACCGTTTCGAAAACTATCGCTGAGAGGTCGCGAACTGATGCTGGTCAACAGTACTAATCCGCTGGAAATGTTGAGAAGCACCTGGCGCAACTCAGGTCTTATCTATGAATTGATCAAGCGCGAAGTGTCAGGTAAATACAAAGGGTCTTTCCTGGGCTCTTTTTGGTCTTTCTTCAATCCGATCCTCATGCTAACCGTTTATACCTTCGTCTTCGGTGTGGTGTTCAAAGCACGTTGGAATAACACCGATAACACCCAAGGTGAATTTGCGCTGATACTCTTTTCCGGGCTGATAATCTTTAATATGTTTGCCGAATGCTTTACGCGCGCGCCGAGTACGATTCTGCAAAATTCAAATTATGTGAAAAAGCTAGTATTTCCGCTTGAAGTCTTCCCCATTATTGCGATGGGTGCCGCCTTGTTTCATCTCTGCATCAGTATGGTCGTATGGCTGTTATTTCATCTCATCGTGATGGGGCTGCCTCCGGTGACTTCTTTGTTATTGCCGGTCGTCGTGCTCCCCCTGGTGTTCATGACGCTGGGTTTTTCCTGGTTTCTTTCTTCCATAGGGGTCTATCTAAGAGACGTGGCACAGTTCATCGGTATATTGACTACTGCGCTGATGTTTTTATCGCCTATCTTCTATTCGCTTTCCTCACTTCCTCCTCAATATCAAGGTCTATTTCTGTTGAACCCGCTGACTGCAACGATTGAGCAGGCGCGGAGTATATTGATTTTCGGCAGGTTGCCCGATTGGCCCATGTTGGCCGTGTCTTTCTTTATTTCATTCGTCGTTCTCTGGTTGGGATTTGCATGGTTTCAAAAAACACGTAAGGGGTTTGCCGATGTGCTCTGAAATCGTCGTGAGTATTCGAGACCTGAGTAAGTGCTATCAGATTTATGATCTTCCCCGGGATCGATTGAAGCAATTTGTGCTGCCGCGTTTCAGCTCTTCAGGCAAACAATACTTTCGAGAGTTTTGGGCGTTGAGGAATATCTCGCTCGAAATCACCCGCGGTGAAACGATCGGCATTATCGGGCGTAATGGTGCTGGTAAATCTACGTTACTGCAGATCATCTGCGGCACCCTGTCCGCGTCATCCGGAGAGATTGACGTCAAAGGGCGAATTGCTGCTTTGCTCGAATTGGGGGCCGGGTTCAATCCCGATTTCACCGGGCGCGAGAATGTTTACCTGAACGGTAGCGTCCTGGGATTATCGAGAGCCGAAATCGACAAGCGTTTCTCAGAGATAGAAGCCTTCGCGGACATCGGCGATTTCATTGATCAGCCTGTGAAATCCTATTCCAGCGGGATGTATGTGCGTCTTGCCTTCGCGGTACAGGCCTGCGTCGACCCGGAGATTTTGATCGTCGATGAAGCGTTGTCTGTTGGCGATATCGGCTTTCAGTACAAATGCTTCAAGAGAATGGAGCAACTCAAAAAGCAGGGCGTCACCATCATTATGGTGACCCACTCGACCGGTAGCATTCTGGATTATGCCGACCGTTGTATTGTCATCGACGGCGGGCAGATCACAATCGACACTCGCGACGTGTTGGCTGCTGTCCTTGCGTATGAAAAAGGCATGCTCCAACCCCAGGTGGCGATCGAGGTCGAAGAACACGGCGAGCGTTCATCGGGTGAATGCTTGCACTGGATCGATCTAAAAAAGCTTCAACAAACCGAGCGTAATGCGACTTTCAACGAAAAAAGGTTCGGAACCGGGCGTGCAATCATTCGTCGACTTGAAATCATTAAATCTGATGGTACGTACTTCAATGAAAGTCCGCTGATTCGCTGCGGAGAAGAGACAACGTTTCGATTTGAAGTCCTCGCTTCAGAGGCCATCAACGACGTCATTCTCGGTATCTCCCTTTCAAAGGCTCAAGGCAGTGATGTGTGGGGTGATAACAATATAAATGCATCACAACCCATTCATCTCGTCGCTGGGCGGCAAGTATTTGAGTACCGGGTCAAGCTACCGGTGAGTCTCGGGGACTACCTGGTTCACTGCGGTCTGTCATGCAATTTCAGAGGGGAGCGTGAAGAGCTGGACCAGCGCCGGCCCATGGAGCAGATCAAGTTCTGGTCGGCACGCAGCCAGGTGGGGGTCGTTTTTGCACCCATAAAGGTTTTTCTGGGTGTGGAAAAATGATTGCGATTTTTCTTCCGCCTTTTCCTTTCCGAGGCGTAGCGGCCCCCTATCTCTGGGTTTTCTACAAATTTCTGAGCGCCAGCCGCGAGAGAAAAATATTTATCATCGGCGACGGATATCTGCCCGAACAGGCCCGTGAGCTGGACGACACCCGCTGGGAGTTTCTGGACAGCTCACAGCAACGGCTCGGGTACGCGATACCTGGAGCGGATGAAGTCTTACTCCATCACCTTCATCTGCTTCCACCCGATATTTTCAATGACCTGCTGCACGAGAATAAATGCAATCCGAGCGAAACTTTCAAAGCACTGCTGACGCGAACTCTACCCAGCCTGAGCACAGAGATAGACAAGATTCTGAGTCAATTTGGCAATGACGTGGAAGCCGTTGTCACCTGGTGCAACTGCCCCTCGCTCAATGAGGTCGCACAGGCTCGAAACATCCCGGTTATTCATCTGGAGTTGGGCCCGTTGCGCAGCCCTGATTATCGCCCGACGATGTATGTCGATTTCAGCGGCGTTAATGGCAATTCAGAAGCAAAAAAGCGCTATGAGCGGCTTCACGAACCATTGGACATGTCGCTCTCAGTTCGCCAGCTCTTTGAGTATTTCCTGTCCCGTCGTGATGCGCTGAACGCTATCGGGCCGGCAAGCGAGTCGGTCAAAACAGGCGTGGTGTTACAGGTAGAAGACGACTCCAACCTAATCGCTTTTGGCAATGACTTTGATAACCGTGGACTGCTGTCGTTTGCCAGACTGACTACATCCATTGAAGACATTCTCGTTCGCGGTCACCCCGGCAGTTTGTTTCAGATACGAGCACGCGAGTTTGCTGTCGACGACTCTGAGAGCAGCCTGGCATTTATTGGCAAGTGCCGAAAAATCATAACGATCAATTCCAGTGTAGGGGTCGAGTCACTGCTTCAGGGCAGAACAGTTCAGGTCCTCGGAGAGTGTGCCTATCGGTTTATCACCGAGGCCACAGAGCCAGCGGAACTCACGGATCGTCTCACTTTTTATCTGTTTTCATATCTGGTTCCGGCGGAACTCGGGTTTGATCTTGAGTACCTGCGATTCCGCTTGAAAGCCCCGGAGGAAGCGCAAATCGTTAGCTATCACCTGCGCCATTACTCTTCCCATCGTCAGGATCTTATTCATACAGGACGTTTAGCTGAAATGATTGAATCCGAACTGAAAGCAGACGAAACCTATCGGTTAAATTATCTGAATGCCGAACTTGAGATGTCGATCGGGAGGTTGCGTACCCAAGTCGAGGAGTTGCGCGCACAAATCGATGAGGAGCGGTCGACGCTTGATGCCGCCCGGCTGACGATCCAGCAGCAGGCAGCAGTAATCCAGGAGCAGGAATTCGGCGCTGAAAAGAACCGCAAGACCATTGAGGCGAGCATTGCCACGATTAATAAACTGTTTCGTAAGAATATTGATCTTAAAACCAGTGTGGTTCACACCTCGACCCTGGCGGAAGAAAACGAGGCGCTAAAGATCCAGCTTCGGCATGCTGTTGAACAACTGAGTGAGAAAGACCGGGACCTGTTCATCAGTCGAGCCCACGTTGATGGGCTGTTGAGCAGTACATCGTGGAAAATCACCGCCCCGGCGCGATTTGCCCGCACCCAGATGTTTCGGGCGACCCAGCTGCAGAAGGCGATGATATTGGCCCGGCGTCAGTTTGGCTCGCCCATGGCGCTGTTGAGCAAAGCCCGAGTCATCTACCGCAGGGAGGGCGTGAGCGGACTCAGGGCCCGCATCCGCTATCTGCTGGAAAACGCTTCCCGTCCTCCCATACCGATGGCTGCTGTCGAGCAAAAAAAGACGCCTTCCCGAACAATCGCCAGGCACACCTCTTCGGTTGATATCGTGGTCTGTGTTCACAACGCGCCCGACGACATCAAAAACTGTCTTCAGTCGATACACGCTTATACCTTGCCGCCCTTTCGCATCATTATTGTTGACGATGGCAGTGCCGAGATCACGCAGAAATACCTTGCCGATTACGCCGCTGCACAAGGATGCGTATTGCATCGTAATGAAGTCGCCGGAGGTTATACCAAAGCCGCAAATTGCGGCCTGAGATTATCCGACGCCGAATACGTGATCCTGCTCAACAGTGACACTGTTGTCAGCCCGTACTGGCTTGAACGAATGCTGAACTGCGCTGATAGCGATCCGGCGATTGGTCTGGTTGGCCCGCTCAGTAATACCGCCTCCTGGCAATCGGTGCCGGAGGTTTTCGATGCGGTAGGGGACTGGACAATCAATACCTTGCCGATGGGTATGTCCATTCAGGATTTTGCCAATGAAGTGGCCAGGGAATCATCGCGCATCTACCCCCAGGTGGGATTCATCAATGGCTTTTGTTTTCTGATCAAACAAAGCCTTATTTCCCAGATAGGCATCTTCGATGAGGAAGTCTTTGGCCGGGGCTATGGCGAGGAAAATGATTACTGCCTCAGGGCAGCGCAAGCGGGCTGGAAGCTGGCAATTGCCGATGATGCATACGTCTACCACGCGCAGTCAAAAAGCTACTCCCATGAGCGTCGAATGGAGTTATCAAAAGCAGCAGGCGTGAACCTGGCCAACAAACATGGGCAGGCGTTGATTGACCAGCAACTCAACATTACAGTCAATCATCCGGCGCTTGAGTACATTCGTAAACGCTCAACTCTGATAGAGCGAAAGCTGGAAGTTCGGCGGCGGTTCCTGCCCTATCAGGGCAAGCGCATTCTGTTTCTGCTGCCGGCCCGGACTGCGGGGGGCGGGGCGAATATTATTCTGCTGGAAGCCAGCCGCCTCATCGCTCTGGGTGTTGATGCACAGATCGTGAACCTGCGCTCCAACCAGGACATATTCGAAGAGAATTACCCCGATAATCAGGTCCCCATCCATTACATACTTTCCCCTGAACAGCTTCCGGAAATAGCCCAGTACTACGATGCAGTCGTTGCCACCCTTTATCTGACAGTGGAGTGGATAAACAGCCTTGTGCAATCTGGCTGCGGCGTCCCCCAGGTTGCTTACTACATTCAGGATTTCGAGCCTGACTTTTTCCCTCCCGGATCGACCGAATACATTCGAGCGCTGGAGAGTTATTCGTTGGTCAGTCAAATGACCCTGATCACAAAAACGCGCTGGACCCGTGATGTTGTGAAGCGGGTAGTCGGGGTGGAATGTGCGGTTGTCGGTGCAGATTATGATGATGCGCTGTTTTATCCAGGCGCCACGTGCCGATTGTATGGCGGTGTCATTGCAGTCACTGCCATGGTTCGCCCGGAAACACCTCGCCGCGCACCGGGGTTGACCATGAAGGTTTTGAAGCGTCTGAAGAGGGAGTTCGCAAGCTCCATCGTGATCAGGACGTTTGGTGCCGACGGCGAGGATTCCTCTTACCAAGGGCTGGGCGCGGACTTTGAACATGAGTGTCTGGGCCAACTGACCCCGCAGCAAATATCAGGTCTGCTGCAAGCCACCGATATTTTTCTTGATTACTCCACCTTCCAGGCAATGGGCCTTACTGCGATGGAAGCCGCCGCGTGTGGCGCCATCACTATTGGGCCTTTGAACGGTGGCCTGCCGGAGATCCTCACCGACAGCCAGACCGGCGTGCTGATAGACACGACTGATGAGCAAACATGCTTTTCCAGAACCTGTGAACTGATCCGCAACACCCAGCAGCGCATCGAAATAGGGAAGAACCTCATGGACATCACTCAATTTTATCCAGAGCAAGTGGCACTAAAAATGATGATCAGCCTGTTTGGCTCCCAGGGAAGGGGGAATTGATATGTTTCTGGCCTCCACGGTGAATGTCCATGTCCTCTATGAAAGCTCCAACGGCGCAGAACCCCATGGTTGCAGCGTAATCCGACTGCTGCTGCCCCTGGCGCATCCGTCTATAGCCGAATTCGTGAGCCTGTCCTACAGCAGCAAGATCCCCGAGCATGTGGTTGATGTGATCATCATTGAAAGGTTATGGGTTCATGAATTCAATACGATTGAGTTGCTGGAACAATTGCAGTCTCTGAAAAAACGCGGCGTCAAAATCATCTACGAGACTGATGACGATCTGCTGAACGTTCACCCCCGTGCCGGGGATCGGGAATGGCCAACGCCATTTCAGAAAAATATTATTCGGCTGTTCGCTCGGGAGGCAGACGGCGTTATCGTTTCCACTGCCAACCTAGCGAAGATCTTCGCTCCCTTGAATCCCAACGTGCATATCTTCCACAACACCCTGGATGAGTCACTGTTTCAGCGGATAGACCGGTCAGTTAAAAAACGCACGATAAAGTTTGGCTATATGGGGACATTTACCCACCTTGAGGACCTGATATTCATCTCTGCGGCGATTAGAAAGACACTGCGCAAATATGCCGGGCGCGTCGAGTTTGAGATTGTCGGGATTGGTGACGAGAAAACGATCCGTGAGATATTCGGCGACGCTCCGGTGACCATCAAGCGCGTTCCCGACAAGGAAGTTCCCTATGAGAGGTTCTGCGCCTGGATGATTGACAACCTGCACTGGGATTTTGGCATCGCGCCTTTGCTACGCTCGGTATTTTGCGATTCCAAGTCAGATATCAAGTTTCTGGATTATTCAATTGTGGGTATTCCCGGTATTTACTCAAACGTGCCTGCTTACTCCGCTACGGTGAAACACAATACCAACGGCTTGCTTTGCGACAATACTGTGGAGGACTGGGGCCATCAGTTGGAGAGGATGATCGAGTCTGAATCGTTGAGATCATCCCTCGCAGATGCCGCTCATGACTACGTCACGTCCCACCGCGTTCTGCAAGCCAGAGCCGTCGACTTGCTGAATATCATCAATGTTGTTGCGGCTCCGCCCATCCATGCACAGGTCTCTCTCGGCTAACAGGCTGAAAGTTGGCAAGTCGTTCAATACGATAAAAAACAGGCAGGTCCGCCAATGACCTCATCCATGAAAAGCCTCGATCCTGAAATAGCAGTGGTCATTCCTTGCTTCAAAGTCAGTCGACACATCCTGGCTGTAATCGCTCATGTGGGAGCGGAAGTCAGCCGCATCTACGTGGTTGATGATTGCTGCCCCGAAGGCTCGGGAAGGCTTGTTGAACAACAGTGCTTCGATCCTCGAGTGCGAGTGCTATTCAACGCCGAGAACAGAGGGGTTGGAGGAGCGGTCATGACCGGTTATGTCGCCGCACTTGTCGACCGCATGAGCATCATCGTCAAGATCGACGGAGATGGGCAAATGGACCCCAGACTGATCGCGGATTTCATTGCGCCCATAGCTTCGGGCGAAGCTGATTACACCAAAGGCAACCGCTTTTTCAACCTCGAAGAAATACGGCAGATGCCCAGGTTGCGGCTTTTCGGCAATACGGTCTTGTCGTTTATGACCAAGCTGTCGTCCGGTTACTGGGATCTGTTTGATCCTACGAACGGGTACACAGCCATCCATGCCGATGTCGTTCGGCATTTGCCTCTGAAAAAAATCAGCTCCCGCTATTTTTTCGAGACCGACATGTTATTCCGGCTCAATACCCTACGCGCAGTCGTGCTTGATGTGCCTATGGCCGCCAGGTACGAAGACGAAGTCAGTAATTTGCGAATTAGCCGGGTGGCGGGTGAGTTTTTAGGCAAACACCTGCGCAATGCCTGCAAACGAATTTTCTATAACTACTACCTGCGGGACATGTCGCTGGCCTCCTTCGAGCTACCGATCGGGTTGATATTGCTCTTGTTCGGCACAGTATTCGGCATTACTCACTGGATTGAATCTTCGATTTCGGGCGTCGCTAATTCGGCGGGTACGGTGATGTTATCCGCATTGCCGGTGCTGGTTGGCGTTCAGCTTATCCTGGCGTTTATAGGCTATGACGTGCAGTCCGTTCCCAAACGACCGTATCACCTCAGCAAGCATCCGCTTACCCGCATTGAACAGGATGTCACATCAAAATCATGATCTATATTGTTGCGCTTATCTGCGTGTTAGGTATTGCAGCCGGCCAGTTGTTATTCAAGCTGAGTGCCATGGCATTTCATCGTAGCGGTGATTTTCTGAATCCCGGCGCGCTGACCTATTTCGTTATTGCACTTGCGCTCTATGGCATCACTACCCTTGGCTGGGTCTGGTTGTTACAGAAAGCGGAGCTAGGCAAGATATATCCATTGATGGCGTTGGCCTTTGTAATTGTGCCGATAGCCAGTTACTTCATGTTCGGTGAGCGCTTCAATGCTCAATATTTTTTGGGTGTCGCCTTGATTATGGTGGGCATTGTCATTTCATCCAGTACTTAATCTATAGACCTTGGATAACGGTATGTCAGGCACGCGTGTGGCATTGAAATATCAAGCAAACAAAACCTCCATTTTTTTGGTGTTGATGATAGGGTTTGTATCTTTCGTTTTGTCAGCCATGGCGCCACCCTTCACATCGCCAGATGAGATTGATCACGTCAAGAGAGCCTATGGGCTTTTGCAGGGTACTGTGATCCTGGAAAGTCCTGTCGGGAAAAACTCTGGACTACAGGTCGATGAGGGGCTGGTGGGATATATAAATGCTTATTACCTTCCCTTGATGGCGAACAGGGCTCATAAGTTTACCGCCAGCGAAATCGCATCTGCATCAGCGCTGCGCTGGTCTCATGCAGAGTCCTACAGCCCCGCTGCGGGAACCGGTTATTATTTCCCCCTGATCTATACACCCCAGGCACTGGGCCTTGGCGTCGGAAAATTAGTCGATCTCACGGTGGACGCCTCCTATCGCCTCGCGCGGGTCTTCTCTCTGGCGGCTATCGTGACAATGCTCGTTGCCGCACTGCTTTTTTACGAAACCCCCGCGTTGGTGACTGCACTTCTGATACTGCCCATGACGCTTTTTCAGATGTCATCCGCAAGTCTGGATGGAGTTTCGAACGCCTTGGCGGTTCTCGTTATCTCGATGTACTTGTATTTTTCGCAGGGTAATAAATTTCATGGAGGGCTGGCTATCGCATTTGGAGTCTGTCTTTTTCTGCTCATCTCCTGCCGGGTATATCTATTACCCATGCTCTTGCTGCCATTCGCAATTTATTATGTGTCTCGACAGAAACTATTTCTCTTCGTCGGAACAGCAACTGCTGTTCTGGTGTTGGTTTGGCTGGGTTTGGCCATCAGTTATACGGTAGACCATCGTGTCGCTACAGGTGCCCCTACGTCGACCATCATTCTTTATTATGTCAGCCATCCTCTGGTTTTTGCCGAGCTTATTTACAGCACGTTGCTCGCCCCCGGTAACGCCTACAACTATCTGATGATGTTCCTAGGGGTATTGGGCTGGCTTGATGCGCCATTCACCGAGAAGGTCTATACAGTACTGAGCACTTTTCTTTTTCTCAGTGTCTTGTTCAGTTTCTCCATTCAGGACATGAAGCGAGAAAAGGTCCCGCGTCTGATATTGGCATTTTGTTCGGTCGCTTCTGTTCTCATGGTTTTCTTTGCGTTGCTGGTTACCTGGAATCCACATCCTGCACCCCTCATACAAGGTATTCAGGGTCGCTACTTTCTTGTGCCTGCGATGCTGCTGGTTTATTCGATTTCACCGCGCGGAAAACTGTTGCCCCTGCCCAGGGGGATGGCTTTAGTGCTGCTCAGCGGGCTCATGGTCTACTCAACTTACGCCACAATAAAACTTCTTCTTTTTCGTTACTACCTCTACGGCTGACTGTCTGTGGATCTGCATGGGCGCAAGTGGACGCCATCGTCAAAGTAGAGAGTTCAGGTAATCAGCCAATTGATCTGGAGACCATTCCATGCCGCAAAACCACTGTCCGGTTTGCCGGGGCTCACTGAAGTGTTCATTGCAGGATTGGCATTTTGTCTGTTCGGCCTGTGGCTACGAGCAATCGAGCCTGTTGCCGACCATCAATGAGCACGCTGCCCACGAGCAAATCGATGAAGCAGCCCGAGAAACAGGTTTGCGCCAGCTAAGGCTAAAAAACTTCGAAACCCTGTTGAATGCTATCTCTGAGCTGAAACCGGCCGGTGGACGGTTATTGGATGTGGGGTGTGCTCATGGATGGTTTATCGAGACCGCGACGGGTCGGTTCGATGTACTAGGTATCGAGCCGGACAAGGCTATGTACGCGGCCGCTGCTGCCCGTGGTCTTGCGGTGCGCAATGGCTATTTTCCCGATGCTTTGCGCGATGGCGAGACGTTCGACGTCATCATATTCAACGATGTGCTCGAACACATCCCGCCTGTTATCGATGTCTTGAAGTCCTGCTATCGACGGCTCAACGATGGCGGTTATCTGGTGGTCAATCTGCCCAGCAGTAATGGCGTGTTTTACCGGCTGTCTCGATTGTTCGCCCGGGCGGGTTTCAGTGGATTCTTCGAGCGGCTATGGCAAAAGGATTTGCCTTCCCCTCATGTTCATTACTTCAATGAATCCAATCTCGCCGAGCTGCTGCAGTACAACGGATTTATCAGTGTTGTAAAAGGTCGGCTACCGGTCTTGAGCCTCGCGGGCCTTTTTACCCGGATTTCCTACGCGGGACGGATGGGGCTTGTCAGCCGTGTGGCGGTTTATTGCGGGGTCGCCATTTGTTTGCCGCTGCTCAGGCTGTTGCCAAGCGACATTATTTATCTTGTCGCCAAAAAGAACTGATCCGTCACGGCGGGCTCAAGCGTGAGCCAAAAAAAAGCCCGGCAAAAGCCAGGCTGGGTCCAACACCACTCATGCAGACTCTGCTTCATCTGACACTCAAATACCGCACACAATACCCATCAGCACATTCCTCCCGCGGATAGCGGGCCGTCAGGTAAGTATCTAGCGCCTGAAAGCGATCGCGCATGGTTTTGCCGTCAATGCTGTACGAGGGGAAGGTCGAGGAGTAGACGATGGCCGATGGCGCTGCTGTTGTGACGGCGTTGATCAGTTCGGCTTCGTGCTGCGCAGCGGCGTAGACCGGGTAGGTGAAGCGCGTGCAGCTGGGCAAGTTCAGCAGGCCGTTGATCACGCCGTTGTTGGACAGGTCGAACACGCAACTGGCCTGGCTTTGCAGCAACCGTTGCGACGCCCAGTTCACGCCTTCGGTGACGGCCTCGGTATTGTCGGGAGGGGATGCCAGGTGGGTCAGCCACTGATACTGCCCTTCGCGAAAATGTTTTATCCCGATGTAGGTCACTGCCGATGCGGAAACGCTGATGAGGATGACGCTCAGCAGATGGCTCAGGCGAAAGTCGCCCTGGTCGCGGTGTGGAATGCAGATGTAGACCATCACGCAGGCGATCAGGAAAAAGCCGACATGGTGAAATTTGTACGACAGCGCCGCGCCAATCGCGATGATAAATGGCGCCAGCAGGATCAACCGGCTGATCGTGAACGTCGTGCGGGCCAGGCTCAGGGTCAGTAGCAGCGGCGCCCACAGCCCGTTATAGACATGCTCCACATCGGCGCGGTTGATACCGATTTTCAACATGATGGCCGAGAGTAAAAGCAGGGCAAGGACGCGAGCCAGGTCTTGTTCCTCGATGGCTGAAAGAAAGAAAGCGCGGATGGCGAGGACGATTGCGCCGAGATTAATCAACACCACAAAGGCCGTCAGAAGCACCGCGTCCAGCCGCCAGCCGTAGCTCCATTGCCCGGAGGTTTGCAGCAGCACGCTGAGGTTTTCCAGGTAGCCGGTGATTGAAAAACCTTCGAATAAAAGCCCGAGTCCCAGCACCGTTACGGCAAAGGCAGCGGCGGCAATCAGGTGGATCCGGCTCTGCCACGCCATCAGCAGCATGGGCGGGCCGAGGCACACGACTGTGGCGATCCCGCGATCAAAAGACCAGAACATGCCGAATCCGATCAGCGCGCCGAGCATTATCAGCAACGGAATGCGGCCGGTCTCGCGAGGTTTGCTGCTCAAGATCAGAAAGCAGTAGAGCGAGGCCAGCAACAGCAGGTCGCGGTAGCCGACAAAAAACGCTGCCCCGACGGCCATGCCCAGCAACACGATCCATTGAAAGGGGCGGGTTTTGCACAGCTCATGGGTGATCAGCAGCAGCAACACGGCCGCTGCGATATTAAGCGCGGTGTAAATCGCCGCTGTCGGCAAGAAGTAATGCGCATCGCCCCACAAGTGCCGAGCGATCAACGCAGGAATGAAGTCCAGCGCGCCGTGAATGCTCAGGGGGTGAAATGCCTGGGGTTGGAGCGAGAAGAAATTGACCGCCACCGCGAAGTATTCGCCGTCATGAAAAGGGTCGGTCAGGACTGTGCTGCCCTTGAGGTTGGGCATCAGGATAAACAAGGCGCAGACCAGCAACAGTAAGCCGACAACCTTCCAGTCTCGGCGCAGCAGGCTCAAGTGAGGCATGTTGGAATTCCCGTGAACATGGAAGAGGGCGGCGGGGTTTCAGGGGTTGTATTGGCCGAGGCAGGATTTGACCAGCACTTGCATGACCGACAGGTTGCCTCGCACGCTGCTGATCTTGGTGGGCACTTCGCCTTTGGGGTAGCGTCGTTCGGTGGGCAGTTCGACGCAGCGATAGCCCAGCAGCGGCGCCCGATAGGACAGGTAGGCGAGCAGTTCATAGGTGTTGAACACGTCGCGAAAAATCGCCAGACGCGGATCGACCAACAGCGTGCGGCTGTAGGCGCGGAAGCCCTGGGTGGTGTCGGTCCACTTGAAACCTGAGGCCAGGCTCAGCAGCGGCGCATGAATCAGGCGGATGGCCAGGTCTCGGGAGCGCGGCGTGTTTTCGGCTTTGCCTCCTTCGACAAAGCGCGATGCCTGAACAAAATCCACGCCTTGCTCCAGTGCCTGAATAAAGCGTGCGATGGCTTGCGGTTCGTCCTTGTCGTTGCCGTCGATGGTGACGATGCCTTCATAACCCTGATCCAGGGCGAAGGCGTAGGCACAGCGCAATTGCGCGCTCAGTTTGCCGGCGCCGGTCTTGAGCAGCAGCCCGCGCACGCCCAGATTTTGTAGCGCTTCGGGTTGCAGCGAACCGTCGGTGCTGCCGCCGTCAATGATGATGATGTCGGCGAGATCGGCAATCTTCAGCGTGGCCATGCGGGTCAACAGGCTCTTGATCCGCGCGCCTTCGTTGATCACCGGGATCACCACGCACCAGCGATGCTGGCGTTGCAGCCAGAAGAGCGTATCGAACGCCGGAACTTGCCAGCGGGCGCGCTGGGCCTGGAGGGTGTCGACAGCTGTCATGGGGGTACCTCTCGTAAAACAATCTTGGAATGCATGCTCTGTAGGAGCTGCCGCAGGCTGCGAAGGCGGTGAATCAGACAGATTGCTTTCGCAGCCTTCGGCAGCTCCTACAGGTCTTGAATAGACTTCACGCCACATGCACCGTAATCAACGCCACCCCCACCATGACCAGTGCAATCCCGGCGATGGTGGTCCAGTAGAACGGCTCCCGAAAAATCATCGCCGAGGACAAGGCCACAGCCGCAATGGCGCCCGCGGTCAGCACCGGGTGTGCGACGTTGAGCGGTAATTTGGCGAGGGCGGCGGCGTAGAGCAGGAAGGCCGCGCCATACAAACTCAAGCCCAGCCAGAACGGCCAATTGCTCAGGGCGCTGGCGGGGTCCTTGAGGGACGGGAACTGGCGCGGCGGCATCATCGCCATCTTCACCAGAACACTGGCCGAAGCGTTGGACAGGATGCCGATCAGCAGGATCAACCACTTCATTGTTCACGACTCCGGGGCGGTTTTCGGTAATGCCAGGAGGCAACCCGCAAGGCCCGCTCGATGGCCACGCCGGGCGCCTCGTTGGGTGGGGCGAGCATCTCGATGGACACCACATGATTGGGCAGGTATTGCTCGATGGCCTGGGCCATTTTTGCGTGCTCGGTGGTGCCATCGCCCAGCGGCACCAACTGCGGCTCGCTGACATGCACATGGCCGATCAGATCCGAACGCGCCTTGAGCAACACATGGGGATCTTCGGTGTTGAGGGTTAGCGCACCGGTATCGAGCTGCATCCTGATGGCCGGATGGGACGCCAGACGCACCACCCGTGCAGTTTCTCCGCTGTCGGTCATGAAGTTGGCCCCGTAGCAGACCGGGTTTGGTTCAAGGCAAATCGTCACGCCGGCCTGCAGCGCGATATCCCCCAGTTGCCGGAAGAATTGCGTGGCCTGATACGCCGTCTGCTGATCATTCAAACCGCTGCGATCACGGTTCTTCGGCGAGCCGAAGACAAGCCGGGTTGCACCCAGGCCTGCGCCTATCCGGCAGACCGCCGCCAGGTGTTGCAGCATGCCTTTCTGGCTTTCCGGCAGGCCAAACATGTTCAGTCCCTGAGTGCCGAATAGCAGCGCCTGCATGCCGGTGATCTCTATGCCGCGCTCTGCCCACCAGCTTTTGACCCGCACGATGTCCTGCATGCTGGTGTTGAGCGGGTCGGGAAAGTATTTGCCGGGCGCGACGTCGATGGCATCGATTGCGTGGCGCTCAAGCAAGGCCGCGACCTGCTCGTCATGGGCCACGTCCCAGGCAATGTTGGAAATGGCCAGCCTCATGTACTTGCTCCTTCGTCCTTGATGGTCAGCGGTTCGGATTGCGCGTAGGCGCGGATCGCCAGCAGGGTTTCGCGGGCCTGATACTGATAACGCCCCGCGCCGCCAAACAGCTCGGCGTAGCGGGTCTGCAGGTCATAGCGCAGTGGCGTGCCGGGCAGCACGTTATCGAACGGACGACCAAAACCGTTGTGCGAAACGTCGGCGACACTGAGCGGTTCAGCCGTCAGGTGCACCAGCGGCAGGCCCGCATCCAGAGCGGTCTGGATGTCAGCACTGAGGTTGACCATCGGGTAGAACTGGAAGACCGCTCGGCTATCAATGGCCTGAAGCTGATTAGCATTGCGAAAGTCGAAAATCACGTTCTTGCGCAGGCCAGGCCCCACCAGGCCGGGCAATCGCACGATCAGGGATTCAGGAAATTGCGCCTCGACGAATCGCTCCAGCCAGCGTCGATGCAGGCCATAAGCGTGCAGCCCGGATTCATCGACCTCACTGTGTTCATCGACGCCTTGAGCGTTCTTGAACACGTCCACGGTGCTGACCAGCACGAACTGTTTACAGGTCAGGGTCTGCAAATGCTCGATGAGTAGCTCGATGTTGCGCAGGTCCGTCAGCGGGTCTTTGTTGGCCAGCCATTTCTGCGCCGGAGCCGCCGCGCAGATGACCCGGTCAAAGGTGCCGCCCTTGATTTCACCCAAATTGGTGGAGCGATACAGATGCTGGAAAGGTTGCTGGGCGAGCAGCGTGCTGCCCACGAATCCGGAGTAGCCGATCAGTGCTTGGGTCATGAAAACTCCTGCTTAATCAAGGCGGGTAAACGGCTCTGCATCGAGCTTCTCCAGCACGTCGTAGATGTTGTCGATCTTGCCGCCCAGCACCGAGTAAGTGCCTGGCAGCGCCCTGTGCTTCTCAAAAAATATCGGGCGGGCGTCGTTGCCCTCGGTCATCTGCAGCACGGTTTTGACTTCAAACAGCGACTCGACATAGTCGGCCTGCCGTATCGTCGGGATATAACGCTCGACGTCGCGAAGCATGTGATCCACACGGGTTTCGCGGTGGTACTGCGCGAGCTTGTCGTAGGGGTTGATGCCCGGCTGGTCAGGCCAATGCAGATGCGGCGTGTAGCGCACATGGGACAGGGTATGCAGTCCTCTGGCCGGGAACGGCATGATGGAAAAAAACGGCCCGTCCATGACCGTGATGCCCAGTTCATCCAGCCCCGCAGGCAGCTTGAGCAGCGGCATCTCGGTGATTTCCTGCTTGAGCTCGGCTTGAGTGCTGGCGAACTGATTCAGCCCGCTGTAAGTGCAGTTGATGACATAACGGCAAGCGAGCTGTTGCCGCGCACCTTCGGCATCGCGCGTGGCGACGTTCAGGGTGCCGCTGGTGTTTCTGGAGATGGCGGTGACTTCGCTCTGATAGCGAATCTGCACACCGCACTCGGTGAGTGATCGCCTGGCCCAGTCCGCCAGCCTGGTGCTGTCGAACGCAAACTCCTGGACCAGGAATACCTCTTCGATCAGGTGCGGCTCGAATAATTTGCGCAGGCTGGGTTCGGCACGCTGGATCGGGGCTTCGATGTCCCGGCAAAAGCGCTCGAACTGTTTGGCCGTGACCTTGGAATTGCGCCGGGCAATGGCGTAGAGCTTGGTGAAGTCCTGTTTGACGATGTCGGGCCAGTCACTAATGAAGCGCGGCAGGTTGATGCGGCTGCGATAGGCCGTCGTGAAACTGCGCGGATAGTGATAACCGTTATGCACCCGGGCCTGATTGTTATACGAGGCGCGCTGCATGAGCGCAGATTCTCGCTCGATCAGGACGATGTTCTTCAGGCCTCTTTCCCTGGCCAGGTAAATGGCAATCGCCGAGCCGTAAAAGCCTGCACCGATGATCACGGCATCAACGGGTATGTCTTCGCCGGCCATGATCAGGACCGTTTATGGCTGAGGGTGACCAGCACATCGGGGCGCGTGGCGCTGTCCACGATGTTGAGCTTTTCCCGGCGGGTCATGCGGGCGCTGGTGAACTCCTGGCCCACGTGATACGCCGGCCCCTCGTTGGAAAGTGTCGCCATGTTCAGGATGTATTCGCCCAACACCAGCAACACCAGCGAGATCAGAAAAAACATTCCCGATTGCAGCAGCGAGACGCTGATCCAGCCCGGTGCGACCTCGGTCTTGAAGATCGCGATGGCGACCACATAAGCGCAAAACAACAAGTTGCCGACTGCGCCAAACAGCGACAGCGCGGTCACCAGACGCATCGGGGCGCGAGTCGTGGACACCAGTAACCGAACGCCCCGGTCGATACTTTCGCCCAGACGCTTGGGCCGAGATGCCTTGGGGCTGGTGCTGTACTGCAAATACGCACGGGTAAAACCACCCGTGGCTGGCAAGTGCCGGTAAGACATCGAAGGATGCGGGTGTTGCAGGATGAAGTTGATAACCCGCTTGCCCAACATCCGGTATTGCGGCGCTTCGTTGGCGAGGTTGATGCCATTGAAACGGTTGTACAGCCAGTGAAATGCAGCAAACGCGCTGCGATAGGCCAGGCTTTGCGCGGGTTTTTTAGCGTTATTGGCAAAAACCACGTCGGCGCCCTTGATGGCCCGGTCGAGCATTTGCGGAATAAAGTTGAGGTCATCGGTCAGCGGATCGATCACCACCACGAAATCACCCAGAGCATTCTCAAGCCCGACCCACGATGCGGTATCGGCGTCGACTTCTTTGGTCAGTGCGTACACCTGAAGATTGGCCAGCCCTTGTTCGCCCGTCAGGCGCTTCAATACCGAGATGCTGTCATCATCGGAGGCGTTATCAACTAGGATCAGTTCGTAGTCTCTGACCAACGAAGTAACGACTGCTGCGGCTTCGCAGAGGGTTTGCTCGATGCTGTCGGCCTGATTGCGTACCAGAAACACCACCGACAAAAAACCAGGAAAAAAATCCATATTAATCCTCTCGGAAAATGGATCCGACACTCAAACCGGCAAGACTCAAACTGCGAAACATCGTGAGTGAAGCAAGTGTCCGGAAACACAGGGAATAGCTACCGCCTGCCGAACACTCGCAAGAGTCATTCAGCCGGGCCTCAGCTTGAAGGGGTATTAAGTTGCCACTGCTATATCAGCGTTAGATGGGGAGGCTGTCAAATAAATTCGTCATTTTTTTAACGGTTATTGAATTTGAATATTCAACATACTGATTATATTAGTGAATATAAATTGACGCTTTGCAGTACCGGTTTTTTGTCGCGGCTGTCAAAGGGGATAAGTTTAATTAAAGTATCGAATTTCAGACAAAAATAAGCCCGGCAAAAGCCGGGCTGGGAGTACAGCAGAAAGTATCAGCTCAGACGATTTGCACCAACGTGGTCGGCACCATCAGCAGCGAGGCGGTTAGCACCAACGTGGTCGGAGCCATCAGCAGCGAGGCGATTTGCACCAACGTGGTCGGAGCCGTCAGCAGCGAGGCGGTTAGCACCAACGTGGTCGGAGCCGTCAGCAGCGAGGCGGTTAGCACCAACGTGGTCGGAGCCGTCAGCAGCGAGGCGGTTAGCACCAACGTGGTCGGAGCCGTCAGCAGCGAGGCGGTTTGCACCAACGTGGTCGGAACCGTCAGCAGCAACAACAATGGCGGCCGGGGTTGGGTCTATCAGGTTGGTGTTGTTATTGCCTGGAAGGCTTGGAAGCTGTGGCGAAGCGAAAGCGCTAGAAGCCAGTACGGAGAAGGCCAGGCCGAAGATCAGTTTGGAAGTTTTCATGGTAGTTGCTCCAGATCGGGTTAGTTGTTAACTCGGTATGGAGGCAATGCTACGCCGCTGAGATTTATTAAGAAGTCAATGCGATCACTACCAATCATTGTCCAAATTGATAGTTGGGAGCGGTCAATTGAAATTACCAGCGATACCTGTGGGAGCGGTGCTTGCTCGCGATGCAGGCGCTGAGGTGTGTCAGGCACGCCGCGTTATCGTTCATCGTCCGAGTGCGGCCCAGACCAAGCTCACTCCTGCAGGAGATCACCGAACCTGTGGGAGCGAGGCTTGCCCGCGAATGAGGCGCTGAGGTGGCCCAGACCAAGCGCACCCCTACAGAGTCAAACCTTGAACCGGCTAACCATCATCTGTAGCTGATTACCCAACCGTGCCAGCTCGACGCTGGAGGCGGCGGTTTCTTCGCTGGCGGAGGCGGTTTGTTCGGAGATGTCGCGCACGCTGATGATGCTGCGGCTGATCTCTTCTGCCACTGAGCTCTGCTGCTCGGCAGCCGCTGCGATCTGTTGGTTCATGGCCTGGATGCTGGACACCGTCTGCGTGATGCTGCTCAGTGAGGTGCCAGCCTTGCGGGTCAGGGTGACGCTGCTGTCGGTCAGCTCACGGCTGCTGAGCATGATGCTCGACACCTGCCGTGTACCGTTCTGCAGACCGCTGACCAGGGTTTCAATTTCTTCGGTCGACTGCTGAGTCCGCTGAGCAAGGCCACGAACTTCGTCGGCCACTACCGCAAAACCTCGACCAGCCTCACCCGCGCGGGCGGCTTCAATGGCTGCGTTGAGGGCCAGCAGATTGGTCTGCTCAGCAACGGCTTTGATCACGTCCATGACTTTGCCGATCTTGTCGCTTTCCTGCTCCAGCTGGGTCATTGCGTCAGCTGAGCGGCCCACTTCGGCCGCCAGGCGTTCGATTTGCGTGACTGCTTCAGCAACCACTTTGTCACCCGCGCGAGCTTCGGTATCTGCTGCCGATGCCGCCATGGAAGCTTGCTCGGCGTTGCGTGCAACCTCCTGAACCGTGGCCGACATCTCGTTCATGGCGGTCGCCACCTGGTCGGTCTCGACCTTCTGGCTGTTGACCCCGGCGCTGGTCTGTTCAGTGACTGCCGACAACTGTTCAGCCGCGCTGGCGATCTGGGTGACACCATCGCGAATGCCGCTGATCAAGTCGCGCAGGGTGCCGCCCATGCGCTGGATGCCCTGTTGCAACTGACCCAGCTCGTCGCGACGGGTCACGGCGACGTCATGGGTCAGATCGCCAGACGCAATGCGCTCGACCACCAGCAAAGTGTCCTGAAGCGGCCGGGTAATCTGGCGGGTGATGATCGTGGCAGCCAGGACGCCCAGCACCAGGGCCAGCAAGGTAAAACCGACTTGCAGATTGAGCGCCCGATCGGTGTTCTGCTGGCGAGCCTTGAGCTGGAAGTCATACATGGCATCGCTGGTTTGCGTGATTGCCTTGCCTTGCTCCAGGGTTTCCTTCGTCGCGGCGACCACATCGGCATTGGCGCCGGTGAAGCGCTGTACAGCCGCACGGTAGTTGATCAATGCGGCTTCAAGTTGTTTGAGTGTGTCGGCGTGCTCGGCACCGAAGCGCGCGTTCAGCGGGGCCATGCCCTTGATGGCGACTTCAAGTTGTTGCGTGGCTTTTGCCTGGGTATCCGGTGTGGCGTTGCCGGTGTAGCCACGGACTTCGTAGCGCACCAGAGTCAGGTTTTCCTTGGCCGTCATGATGTCTTGCCAGGCTTCGAAGCGCTCCTCGGAGACGGGCATCTTGCGCACGTCATCCATGATCAAGCCAATCATCTCGGCGCCTTTGGCGGCATGCACGCCCATCTCTTTGCGCACCGCAGCGTCGGTCTTGTAGGCCTCGCGCATCTTGCTCAGGGACTTCTGGTAGTCCGCTGTCAGACCGTTGATCTTCTGCAGATTGCCAAGGTTGGTGGCGGTGGCGAAAACGCTCGAGAGTTTCTTTTGCTGCGCGTCGAATTTATTCAGAGCGGTCTGGGCCACGTCGGCGCTTTTCTCATCACCCTTGTCCACCACGTACTGCAAACGTGCCGAGTTCACATCGTCGAGCAGCGCGTTGAGCTCAGTGATGTCGACCATCCGGTCGCTACGCTCAATCAGCTTGCTGATGCTGCTCCAGCCCACCACTGCCAGTAGCCCTGTCAGAACCAGGACTACGCCGAAACCCAGCGCCAGTTTCATTTTGACGCTGATATTTGCAAACCATGTGTTCATGACTCTCCTTGGACTTTTTGGCCAGAGCTAACGCGAAGACAACGATGCGGGTTAAAGAGCGGCGCGACTCGCCGGCGAGACGTTAGTTCAATCTAATTGATATAGATGAATGCATGAATACCAAAAATTATGGCGCCGGGCCATCATTTTTTTGGCGTCAATTAATTTACAGGATGAATGGCGCCGCAGTGTGCAGGCTCCAGAAACGCTCAAGCCCGGCATTTAGCCGGGCTTGAGGTGTAATGCGGGTTGAAGGTCAGACTTTGAAGTGGCTGACCATCATCTGCAACTGTCCGCCCAGGCGGGCCAGCTCAACGCTGGAGGCGGCGGTTTCTTCACTGGCCGAAGCGGTCTGCTCGGACACATCGCGCACGTTGATGATGCTGCGGCTGATCTCTTCGGCCACGGCGCTTTGCTCTTCCGCTGCGGCGGCGATCTGCTGGTTCATCGCCTGAATGTTGGACACCGTCAGGGTGATGCTTTCCAAGGAGGTGCCAGCCTTGCGGGTGAGGGTCACGCTGCTTTCGGTCAACTCGCGGCTGCTAAGCATGATGCTCGACACTTGCCGCGTGCCGTTTTGCAGGCCAGCGACCAGCGCTTCGATTTCCTCGGTGGACTTCTGCGTGCGTTGGGCCAGGCCGCGCACTTCATCGGCAACCACCGCAAAACCACGACCGGCTTCACCGGCACGGGCGGCTTCGATGGCGGCGTTGAGGGCCAGCAGGTTGGTTTGCTCGGCAACGGCCTTGATCACGTCCATGACCTTGCCGATCTTGTCGCTTTCCTGCTCCAACTGGGTCATGGCGTCGGAAGAGCGCACCACTTCAGCGGCCAGACGTTCGATCTGAACGATTGCCTCGCCCACCACCTTGTCGCCGGCGCGGGCTTCTTTATCGGCGTTGGAGGCCGCGTGCGAGGCTTGCTCGGCATTGCGCGCAACTTCCTGAACCGTGGCCGTCATTTCATGCATGGCCGTGGCCACCTGATCGGTTTCGACTTTCTGGTTGTTCACACCGGCGCTGGTTTGTTCGGTCACGGCCGACAGTTCTTCGGCGGCGCTGGCGATCTGCACCACGCTGTCGCGAATGCCGCCGATCAAGTCACGCAACGTGCTGCCCATGCGCTGAATGCCTTGTTGCAGCTCGCCCAGCTCGTCGCGACGGGTCACGACCGTGTTCTGAGTCAGGTCGCCGGAAGCGATACGCTCGACCACCATCAGGGTGTCCTGCAATGGGCGGGTAATCTGGCGCGTGATGATCACTGCTGCGAATACACCCAGGATCAGTGCGATCAAGGTGCAGATCAGTTGCATGTTGCGTGCATCGGCACTTTCGATGTCACGGCGATCCAGCTGGATCTTGTACATGTCATCGCTGAGCTTGACGATCGTCTGGCCTTGAGCGGTCATGTTTTTACGCAAGCTAGCGAGATCGTTGATGGTGGTCTTGAAGCTCACCAGCGAGTTGCGATAGGCGCCGAGCGCTCCTTCCAGTTGCTTGAGACGTTCGGCCTGAACACCGCTGAACGTCGCGCTAACAGCCTGCAGGTTTTTGAGTGCGTCTTCGATCTGGCCCAGGGCTTTCTTTTCGTTTTCCGCGTTGGTGTTGCCGGTATAGCCGCGGGTTTCATAACGCACCCGCATCAGGTCTTCGCGAACCTTGGTGATGGCCTGATATTGCTCGAAACGGCGCTCGTCATCAGGCGCCAGGCTCAGTACATCAGTGCTGATCTGGTCGATCAGGGCATTGCCTTTATCGGCGTTGGTGCCCAAGTCGTCGCGCACGCTGTTGCTGGTTTTATAGCCGGTACGCATCGCCACGAGACCTTTCTCGTATTCGGCGATGACCGTGCTCAGCTGTTGCAGCAGGGCGATGTTTTCAGGGCTCTTGAAACTCTTCAGCAGTTTTTCCTGCTGCGCCTTGAAGCCGTCCAGCGAAACCTGCACGGTCTGGGCCACGGTGTCGTCACCGTCGGCCACCATGTATTGCAGACGTGTCACCCGCAATTTGGTCAATTGAGCATTGAGCTCGGTGATATCACTCATCCAGTTACTGCGGTCGATGAGTTTGCTCAAGCTGTTCCAGCCCGTAAGGGCAAGAAGGGCAGTAAAAATCAAAACCAACCCGAAACCCAGGGCCAGCTTCATGTTGACGCTGATATTGGCAAACCAGCTGTTCATTGTGTTTTCTCCACGAATTTATTTCTTTTGAAGGTCAGTCACAGCCGGAAGATTTTTGTTTTTAAACCCGCAAAGTACCTGCACATCAGCCTATCGGCGGGTATTTGAATAACCTGAAGGATCCCATCTTAAAAAGTGACCGGGCGGTTTTAATCGTTTGTTGGGACGGTATTACCCTTCGAAAAAGTTATAAGTATTAGCGATTTGCCGTGTTTTTGACGTCAAGGATGGCGTAGTGATGGCGCATTTATAGGCTGGGTTCGACTCTGTGAATGATTCTGTCTCGACGGCCGCAACTGTGCGTTAGTAGTCAAAAGGCCACTATTCGTCGGAAATATTACAGAAACACATTTTTGGGCCGACACGAATGGACCAGCTCAGTGTCAATGCATGCTAGCGGGCTACATCGGAAGGGATAATTCGATGGGCTGTCACCCATTCAGAGCCATCCCTGATGAAAAAATCACTGCTGAGCAAACTTCGCTCGTTGATGTCCGTACCCAAGGACAATCCCGGCCTGATCAAGGCGCAATACATCGCGCTGTCCCGACAACTGCCGATGATGTATTTCATCCTGTTGGTCAACACCCTGGTGCTGGCAGGCACGCATTATTCGGCGGCACCTGGCTGGCTGGCGATCGGCTGTCCGTTCCTGATGACTGTCTTCGGCACCAAGCGCGCCGTGGAGTGGTGGCGCTCGCGCAATAACCTGCCCAGCCCGGAGCGCATGCTCGCCGCGATCAAACGCACCAACCACCTGGCGCCTTTCGTGGCGCTGGCGTTTACCGCATGGTCGCTGGCACTGTTTCCTTACGGCGATGTGTACGGCCAGACTCACGTTGCCTTCTATATGGCTATCACCGTGATCGCCTGCATTTTTTGCATGATGCATCTGCTGCCTGCCGCGCTGGCCACCACCGCGGTGGTCAACACCGGATTCGTGGTGTTTTTCGGCACCACCAACAACATCACGTTTATCGCAACGGCCATCGACGTGCTGCTGGTTTCGATCGCGATGCTCTCCATCCTCAAAAGCCAGTACGGGGATTTCACCCGGCTGGTGAACATGCAGGCGCAAACCGAAAAGCTCAGCAATGAGAACCAGCAAATGGCCAACCTGGACAGCCTGACCGGGCTGGCCAACCGTCGAAAGTTCTTCACTCGGCTGGACGCTGTGCTGGGCAGTGCCCGTTTGAATGGTGATCGCCTGGCGGTGGGGCTAATCGATCTGGATGGCTTCAAGCCTGTCAACGACCTGTACGGGCACAGCGTGGGCGACAAGTTGTTGTACCAGGTGGGGCAGCGATTGACCGGTCTGCTCGATGAAACTGTGCACCTGGCCCGGCTGGGAGGCGATGAGTTTGCGCTGATCATCACCGCTGCCAAGACCGATGAGCAGTTACTGGCGTTTGGCGAAGAGATCTGCGCCCGCATGCGTGAGCCGTTTTTGCTGGTGGATATTCCGATTCAGATCAGCGCGTCGCTGGGATTGGCGACATTTCCTGATCTGGCCTCCAGCGAAACCGAAATCTACGAATATGCGGACTTCGCGCTGTACCAGAGCAAACGTAATCGCCCTGGTACGGTCTGCCTGTTCTCGGCTGCGCACCGCCAGCAACTCAACCGCCAGGGGGTGGCGGAGCAGGCCCTGCGCCGGGCTGATCTGGAAGAAGAGTTCCATCTGGTGTTCCAGCCAATCGTGGATGTTCACACCCAACAGACCGTGGCTTTCGAGGCCCTGGCGCGCTGGCAGAGCCCGGAACTGGGCAACGTACCGCCCAGCGAATTCATACCGATTGCCGAGCGCATCGGCATGGTCAATCGCCTGACCGCACCGCTGCTGAGCAAGGCGTTGCAGGCCGCCAGGTCCTGGCCAAGCGGCGTTCGGCTGTCCTTCAATCTGTCGGCTCACGATTGTGGATCTGAAGAAGCCGCGCAGCTGATCGCCCGGATCATTCAGAGCAGTGAGTTTGATCCGTCCTGTCTGGATCTGGAAATCACCGAGACGGCGGTGATCCAGGACCTGGCGCAGACTCAACGCGCTATCGCCCTGTTTCGCAGTCTGGGCTGCGGTATTTCTCTGGACGACTTTGGCACCGGCTATTCAAGCCTGAGCCAGATCCATGCCTTGTCCCTGACCAAACTCAAAGTTGATCGCACTTTCGTCACTGACATCCACCTGAACCCCGCCAGCTTCAAGATCGTCAAATCGCTGCTGGCGCTGTGTGTCGATATGCAACTGGAATGCATCGTCGAAGGCGTTGAAACCGAAGCCGAACTCGGCGCCCTGAAAAGTCTGGGCTGCGCCCGCGCCCAAGGCTACCTGTTCTCTCGACCAATGCCCTTGAGCCAGATTGGCCTGTGGTTTGAACGCGAGCGCGAGCTGGCTTGATGCCTATACTCCAAGGCAGCGTCTGATGTCCTGCTGTGAACGCTTGACCCTGTAGGAGTGAGCTTGCTCGCGATGGCGGTGTTCCGGCAGAAAGATTTATAGGGGATTTGACTGCCTCTTCGCGAGCAAGCTCGCTCCCACGGTGACCTCGTCCATCCAGATATTTGCGCGTTGTTTGATAAGCGCGCACGAGGAACCCCGCGCCAAGGAGAACAACAATGAAAATCGCATTCATAGGCCTGGGCAACATGGGCGCGCCCATGGCCCGTAATCTGCTCAAGGCCGGGCATCACTTGCATCTGTTCGACCTGAACACGAGCATCCTCAACGAACTGGCGGCGTTGGGCGGGCGTATCAGTGAATCGCCCAAACATGCCGCTCAGGGCGTCGAGCTAGTCATCACCATGCTGCCCGCTGCGGCTCATGTGCGCAGCGTGTACCTGGACGAAGACGGCGTCCTTGCCGGGATTGGTTCCGGCGTACCCGCAGTGGATTGCAGCACCATCGACCCGCAAACCATCCGCGACGTCGCAGCTGTGGCTGCCAGGCAAGGCGTGATGTTAGGCGACGCGCCGGTCTCCGGCGGGACAGGCGGCGCTCAGGCCGGGACCTTGACCTTCATGGTCGGCGCCAGCGATGAGCATTTTGAAATCCTCAAGCCGGTGCTGGCGAAAATGGGCAAGAACATCGTCCATTGCGGCGACATCGGCACTGGGCAAATCGCCAAAATCTGCAACAACCTGCTGCTGGGCATCTCGATGATTGGCGTGGCCGAAGCCATGGCGCTGGGAGATTCGCTGGGTATCGACACCGATGTGCTGGCGAAGATCATCAACACTTCAACCGGTCGTTGCTGGAGTTCGGAGATGTACAACCCTTGGCCAGGCATCGTCGAAACTGCTCCCGCGTCCAGGGGCTACACCGGTGGTTTTGGCGCCGAACTGATGCTCAAGGACCTGGGCCTGGCCACCGAAGCAGCACGCATCGCCCACCAACCAGTCATCCTCGGCGCCGTGGCGCAGCAGCTTTATCAGGCGATGAGTTTGCGTGGGGAGGGTGGCAAGGATTTCTCGGCGATTGTTGAGGGGTATCGCCGGAAAGATTGAATGGCGGGGAATCCCTGTGGGAGCGGAAGGTGGGCTAGTGGGACCGGCTTTAGCCGGGAAGGCGGCATTTCAATCAATGAATATGTTGCGGATGTCCCGGCCTCTTCCCGGCTAAAGCCGGTCCCACATGGTCATGTCCGCGTGCGGGCAAGCACCGCCCCCACAGGGCGGCATTTCAGGCGAGCAATACTATTTTCCCGACATGACTCCCCGACTCCATATAGGCATGCGCCTCGACCACCTCATCCAACGCGAAGCTTTTGTCGATCACCGGCTTGATCGCGCCGCTAATCACAGCTGGCCAGACGTCCTGTAACACCCCTGCGACGATGGCCTGTTTGGCGGCAGTCGAGCGATCACGCAATGACGTGGTGTGCAGGGCGGCGCGTTTGCCCATCATCTTGCCCAGATGGATCGGCGCTTCCCGACCGCTTTGCAGGCCGATCATGACGATCCGGCCGTCCACCGCCAGGGCGTCGATATTGCGCGCCAGATAGTCTGCGCCCATGTTGTCGAGGATCACGTCTACGCCGCGCCCATCGGTGACGCGCTGCACAACTTCGACGAAATCTTCCTGGCGATAATCGATGGTAACGTCTGCGCCCAGTTCGCGGCAGCGTTGCAGCTTGTCCGGCGAACCTGCGGTGGTCAGCACCCGAGCGCCCCAGTGGTGAGCCCACTGAATGGCCAACGAGCCAACGCCCCCGGCGCCGCCATGGATCAGCACCGTGTCACCGGGTTGTAAGCGCCCGATGTCCCGCAAATTCGACCATAAGGTACAGGCCGCTTCCGGCAGGGCGGCGGCTTGCAGCAGCGACAGGCCTTCAGGGCAGGGCAGCACATGCCCCGCCTTCACCGCCACTTGCTCGGCATAACCGCCGCCGGGCAGCAGCGCACAGACCTTATCGCCAATCTGCCAGCCCGTGACGCCGTCACCCAATGCGGCGATCAACCCGGAGCATTCAATACCGAGGATGTTCTCCCCCTCGGTTTTCATCACATAAGTGCCACGCCGTTGCAGCAGGTCGGAGTAATTCAGCGCTGTGGCGTGAATGTTGATCAACACCTCACCGGCCTCTGGAGTGGGATCCGGGCGTTCGACCACTTGCAGCACCTCGGGCGTGCCGAAGGTTTTGAAGATGATGGTTTTCATAGAGCTCAGCCAATTGTTGGAGCAGCGGTCTGTAGGAGCTGCCGAAGGCTGCGAAGGCGGTGTGTCAGGTACAGAGTTTTCGCAGCCTGCGGCAGCTCCTACAGCCAGCCCCGATAGAATTTGGTTACTTCCCGCCGTCAATCATCACATCAGCCACGGCCTGGCTTTCCAGGTTCCATTTCTTCAGGACGGCCTGGTACGAGCCGTCCTTGATGATCGTTTCCAGACCTTTGGCTACGTCGTCACGCACCTGCGTGTTGGCCTTGTCCACGGCGAAGCCGAAGTGGTGCAGGGACAGGGGTTCGCCGATCAGCACGTAAGTGTTGGGTTCCTGGCTCATCAGGTACTTCACGTATTCAGGGCCAAGCACCACGGCGGCGAGACGTTCCTGTTGCAGGTCAAGACGTGCCGCCGATGCACCGGCAGTGCCCTGCACGGTGGCGGCAGGTTTGCCTGCCGCTACGCAATCGCTGTCGTTCCAGGCCATGACTTCCGGGTAGTAATTGGTGGTGCGCGGGGTGCCGATGGCTTTGCCGCAGAAGGACACGGCGGTCGCGCCGACGCTGGTGTTCTTCACCGTGGTGAACATCTGCGCGCCGGTTTTCAGGTAGTCGACGAAGACCATGTCGGTGCGGCGTTTGGGCAGGTCGGTGATGGCGGTGCCGATCACGTCGATACGCCCGGTTTTCAGGCTGCTGGTCAGTTGCTCGAAGCTCATTTCTTCGAACTTGATCTTGACCTTCATGGCCTTGCCCATGGCCTCAAACAGATCGATATTGACCCCCACACTTTTGTTGCTGGCCGGATCGCGGAATGACATGGGCGGGTAGGTCGCTTCGACTCCCACGGTCAGGGTGTCGCTGGACGCTGCAAAGGCGCTGCTACAGGTGGCGATGCCCAGGGTCAACAAGCCTGCGTTGATAAATGCACAAGCTTTTTTGCTCAAATCCAGCATGGTTCTGTTCCTTACGTCAGGGATAAGGGCAGCAAGGCTTCAAGCGAAGCGCAAAAGGTCCAGCAACTCTTGTAGGTCTGTTATGTGTTGCAGATTCAGACACAACTCGCCCAGGTGTTCGGCCTGGGTGGCGGGCAGGGCGCGAACGGCCAGCGAGCTGTATTTCTGCCACAGCTCGGCATCGCCAATGGGATTGAGCGGACCGCCCAGCGGCGTCTTGATTTGCAGCGAAGCGCTGCGGCCGTCTTCGCAGGTGAGGGTCACAAAGGGCTCATCCAGCGGGGCCAGCGAGGTATCGACCTTCATTTGAATGCGCTGCATGAAAGCTGCAATGGCTGGCGATGTGCGCTGGTTTTCTTCATAGGCATCCAGCCCCGCGTGGCCCAGCAGGCAGCGTACTGCCAGGGCGTAAGGCAGGCTCATTTGTGCAGCGGCCAGGGTTTGGGTGTCGAGCCCGGCGCACATGTCCACCAGAAACGCGCTGGCATTGACCTCGATTGACTGGACCTGATCGGCGCTGATGTGCAATTCGCTCAGCAGCTGGCCGATGGCGTCGATGGCCGAATGAGTGCCACGGCAGGCGGCGTAGGGCTTGATGGAGCAGCGGGTCAATTTCCAGACCACGCCCAGATCCTCGGTCAGAGCCTGAGGCTGGGCGGTGTCCTTGGCGAGGGTGCGCAAGAAGCCGCCCCACACGTCATCGAAAATCTGTGTCGGGCCTGTCATGTCTTCCCGGGCCAGCAACGCAGCCAGCACGCCGCCTTCAGCCGGGCGTCCCGCGTGGAGTTTTTTAGTGTCTGCGCCGTCGTGGATGAACGCCCATAACCCGCCGCTCATGCTCGCCGCCAGGCCCAATGCCGCGCCCGTCTGGCTTTCATCGAGTTTGAGTAATCGTGCGCAAGCCGCTGCCGCGCCGAACACGCCACAGGTGCCGGTGGAATGCCAGCCGGCTTCGTTGTGGGGCGAATAACCACCGCAGGCTTCCAGCACCCGCCGGGCAACGTCGTAGCCGACGACCATGGCGGTAAGCAGTTCCTTGCCATCGGGCATCGGGTCGCACAACGGCAGCACCGCCAGCATGGCGGGCACCACCACTGCGCCGGAGTGATCGCAGCCGCCTGAGTCATCCAGTTCCAGCGCATGGGCGGCAATGCCGTTGATCAATGCAGCGTTACGCGCCGACAGCCCATAGTCAGCGCCCCAAATGCCCGATGCGCCTTCCGATTCACTGGCATTCATGGCCCGCAATGCGCGCTGGGTCAGCGGGGTTTGCGAACCAGCCAATGCAGCGCCCAGGGTGTCGAGCAAATGCTGCTTGGCTTTGACGACCAGCGCTTCAGGCAGGTCGTCGAAGGTGGTGCGGCAGATGAACTGGCTGAGGGTTTGGACGGCGTTGGTCATGTCATGGTTCTCATAAGGGGCTAACGCTATTTCTGTAGGAGCTGCCGAAGGCTGCGAAAGCATTGTTTCTGACACACCGCAATTCGCAGCCTTCGGCAGCTCCTACAGGATCAGCGTATGGCTTCGTGTTCTCAGCCTTCCAGGCAGTGGTAATGCCGCTCAAACACCGCAGCCGGGTGGTCTTCGGGGGTGGTGTTGTGGTTGTCGGCCCACCAATCGGCGACTTCTTCGGCGGTGGCGAACCACACGTCCGGTTGGGCCTTGAGCCAGGTCAGCAGCTCCAGCAGCAAGCCGCTACGGCCCACGGTGCCGAGGGTTTCCGGGTGCAGGCGCAACACGTAGCACAGGCCGAAGCGATGAAAGCCATTGAAATCGTGCTGCCAGTTTTTCAGCACTTCGGCGTATGAGCCTATCCGTGCCTGGCTAACCGGCACCGCAGGCGCAAGGTTGAAGGCGAAGTACGGCTCGTCTTCCAGCTCGCAATGCAGCGGCAGCTCAACCAGCCGTGGCGCGTCGGCGGTGGCGGCGGGGTGCATATAAGGCAGGTCGTCCCCCGACCAGGATGACGACCAGCTGATGCCTTCAGCGCGTAACGCATCAGTGAAACCCGGCGCATAACTGCCCGCAGGCGCACGAAAGCCGCTGGGCCGTTGGCCGGTCATGTCGGCTATCACCTGGCAGCCTTGCTTGAGCGAAGCGTGCTGGGCGGCAAGATCGAGCTTGGAAAAATCTTCGTGACGGTACCCCGCGCAGGCGATTTCGTGACCTGCTGCATGGATCGCCTGCACCACTTGCGGGTTTTCCTCGGCGACGATGCCGGGGATGCACCAGGTCGATGGCAGTTGCTGGTCAGCAAGAATCTGCAACACCCGCTGCACGCCGCGAGTGGTGCCGTAGCGCCACACCGACAGGCTCTTGTCACGACCGGCAATGGCCGGGACCTGAGTGAGAATGCCGTGAATGTCGTTGTAATCGATGGTGATCACCACCGCGCAACGGTAGGGCGTTGGCCAGACGCTGGTCGGTTCAGTCATGGCGATGCTCCTTGAGCCAGAAGTTGGCGACGTCGTTGCAGGTCGCAAACCAGACGTCCGGCTGGCTGTGCATGTGTTCCAGAAAGCGCTCCAGAATACCGATGCGTCCCGGTTTGCCGCTGATCTTGGGATGGAACAGCGTGGTCATGCACAGGCCTTCGCGGTAGGTGCCGTCGAACTCGCGGCACCAGTTGTCCAGGGTCTGGTCGTAGCTGGCGATACGGTCCAGCCCGGCCGGGTAATTCGGCGCGCGGGTGTAGGCCAGTGAGGCGTAATCATCCAGTTCCCAGCGCCCGGGGATTTCAACCAGGCCGTCGGGCTGGCCGGGCACTTCGATGAAATACGGGCGGTCATCGCCGCGCATGCTGCTGGAATAGGTGACACCGCAGTCCATGAGCAGGGCAGGGGTTTCTTTATGCCAGTCGCCCGAAGGCGTGCGGAAACCCGTGGCGGTGATGCCCAGGTAACGCTTGAAAATATCGGCGCTGATCTTCATGACCTCGCGCTGGGCGGGCAGATCAAGGGCGAAAAAGGATTCGTGGCGATAGCCGTGATAAGCCACTTCGTGGCCGTGTTCGAGAATTGCCTGACACTGGCGCGGCCAGTTCTCGACAACCCAGGCCGGGACGAAAAATGTCGCCGGTGTGGCGTGAGCCTTGAGCATGTCCAGCAGGCGGGGCAGGGCGCGATACGGGCCGTAGCCGCCGAAGGTGAAGTATTCCGGTTTCTGCCAGATCGAGCCGTCGAGCATCGCGGCACCGGTCGGCCCGTCCAGATCGAAAGCCAGGGCGACGCTGGCGCGAGCGTTGCCGGGCCAGCGCAGATCATTGGTGGCGAACATGCGAGTCTCCAGAGGAACGTCTAAGCGTTGCCCGCCCTGGCTTGCGTCAGGGCGGGCGCTCTACTGCACTGTCCGGCTTATTTGGCGCCGTTCAGGACCGCTTCTTTGACTGCGCCGTTCTTGAGCTGCCACTTGTCGAGGATCTGCTCGTAAGCGCCGTCTTTGATCATGTCGTTGAGGGTGGCGATGATCGCCGCGCTCAGCTCAGGATTGTTCTTGGCAACACCCAGGCCGGTCAGCTGACGGGACAATGGCTCGCCCAGCACTTTGAACACACCTGGCTCCTGGCCCTGGATGTACGGCAGGGTTTCGCTGCCTTGCACGGCGGCGTCCAGACGCGATTGACGCAGCTGTGCACGGGCGTCGGCGCTGCCTTCGGTGCCGACGACGGTGATCGCCGGTTTGCCTTTGGCCACGCAGTTCACGTCACTCCACTTGGCGATTTCCACCGGGAAAGTGGTGCGGCGGCTGGTGCCGATTTTCTTGCCGCACATGTCGTCGACGCTCTTCAAATCCTTCTGGGATTCGAGGGTGTAGAACTGTGGGCCGGTGCTGAAGTAGTCGACGAAATCGACAGTCTGCTGGCGCTCAGGGGTGTCGGTCATGCCCGACAGCACGATGTCGATACGGTTGGTGGCCAAGCCGCTGACCATTTGTTCGAACGCGGTTTCCTGCCATTTGATTTCCAGGCCCAGACGCTTGGCAATCTCGGTGCCCAGGTCGTAGTCGACGCCGGTCAGTTTGCCGGTGGCCGGGTCCTTGAAGTCCATCGGCGGATAGTTAGGCGCGATGCCGGCCGAGATGTAGCCTTTTTCCTTGATGGATTTTGGCAGTGCGTGGGTGTCTGCTGCCCAGCTCGAAACCGAAATCAGGGCGGACAGTACGGCGGTAGCGGTCAGTGCGAAAGTTTTCAATCGGACATCCTCAAAGGGTTTGATTTCAGTTCAACACGGCAGCAATAAAATCCTGGGTACGCTGGTTGCGCGGGTTCATCAGCACGTCTTCCGGTGCGCCCGTCTCAATGATTTGCCCTGCGTCCATAAACACCACGCGGTTGGCGACTTCACGGGCAAAGCCCAGTTCGTGGGTCACCACGACCATGGTCATGCCGCTTTTCGCCAGGTCACGCATCACCGACAGCACTTCCCCGACCAGCTCCGGGTCCAGGGCCGACGTCGGCTCATCGAACAGCATCAGTTTGGGCCGCATCGCCAAGGCGCGAGCAATCGCTACCCTTTGCTGTTGACCACCGGAAAGCTCTATGGGATAGGCATTGGCTTTGGATTCCAGGCCCACGCGCTTGAGCAACTCCATGGCCAGCTCACGGCAATCTTCCACCGGCTGGCGCAAGACTTGCGACGGCCCTTCGATGATGTTTTCCAGCACGGTCATGTGCGCAAACAGGTTGAAGCGCTGGAACACCATGCCGGTCTTGAGGCGTTGTTTGGCGATCTGTACGTCGCTCAGTTCCACCAGCTTGTGGCCGTCGGTGCGGAAACCAAGGATTTCGTCATCGACCCACAGGCCGCCTTCATCGACTTTTTCCAGTTGGTTGATGCAGCGCAGCAGGGTGCTCTTGCCCGAGCCCGACGGGCCGATGATGCACAGCACCTCGCCGTGGGGGATTTCCAGATTCACGTTCTTGAGCGCCTGGAAGTCGCCGAAGAACTTGTTCACGTCTACTGCTTTGACGATGTTCAACATGTTCATTCCTCAGTTACGTTTGCCAGCGCCACGGGCGAAGCGTTTTTCCAGTCGGCTCTGACCGAAGGTCAGGATGGTCACCACCGCCAGGTACCAGATACCGGCCACGATCAGCAGCTCCATGACGCGGGCGTTGGCGTAGTAGATGTTCTGGGCGTTGTGCAGCAGTTCCGAGTACTGAATCACGCTGGCCAGGCTGGTCATTTTCACCATGCCGATGAATTCGTTGCTGACCGGCGGAATGATGATGCGCATGGCCTGCGGCAGGATGATCCGGCGCAGCGCCTGCAAGCGCGGCATGCCGATGGCCTTGGCCGCTTCGTACTGGCCGGTGTCCACCGACAACAGCCCGGCACGCACCACTTCAGCGGTGTAGGCACCCTGGTTGATGCCCAGACCCAGCAGCGCAGCGGCGAACGGGGTAATCACTTCAACGGTCTTGAACTCGAACAGACCGGGAATGCCCAGGGTCGGGAAGATCAGCGCCAGGTTGAACCACAGCAGCAACTGAAGAATCAGCGGCGTGCCCCGGAACAGCCAGGTGTAACCCTGCGCGACATAACGCAGCAGCGGGTTCTGCGACATGCGCATCACCGCCACCACCACACCGAGCACCACCCCCAGCGCCATGGCCAGGATCGACATGGTGATGGTGTTCAACAGGCCGAACATGATCGATTCAGCGGTCAGAAACTGCCGCACGAAGCCCCATTCGATATTGCCGTTGATGAAGGCATGAACCAGCCCGATCAACATCACCACGATCACGGTCGCGGCTGCGTAGCGGCCGAAGTAGCGACGCGGGACGACCTTGTACGTCGAGATGTCGTACTTGGCGGCAAGTGAAGCGCGCTCGGCGCTTGCTGATGCTTGAGTCTTTGACATGGAGTATTCCTCAGTGGATCAGCGAATCAGCCGCGCGGACCTGCGTAGTCCAGTGCCCATTTTTCCTGTGCGACCATCTGTTGCTTGAAGCGCTCGATCTGCTCGGCAACCCGCACCGGCGATGTCCCGCCCCAACCGCTGCGCGCAGCCAGTGCAGCTTCCAGGGTCAGCGCGTCGAGCACTTCAGGGGTCAGGCGTGCATCAGTGTCAGCCAACTGCTGGGTGCTGAGTTCTTCCAGACCAATGTTGTTCTCTTCGCACAGCTGAACCAGCTGGCCGGTGATCTCGTGTGCTTCCTTGAACGGCACGCCGCGCACCGCCAGCCAGTCGGCCACTTCAGTGGCGAGGGTGAAGCCCAGTGGGGCCTGACGCAGCAATTCGTCGGCGCGCACTTTCATGGTCTCGACCATGCCGGCGAAGGCAGGCAGCACCAGATGCACGGTTTCCAGGGTGTCGAGAATCGCGTGTTTGTCTTCGCTCAAGTCGCGGTTGTAAGACAGCGGCTGAGCCTTGAGCACGGCCAGAATGCCGGTCAGGCTGCCGATCAGTCGGCCTGATTTGCCACGGGCCAGCTCGGCGATATCCGGGTTCTTTTTCTGCGGCATGATCGAGCTGCCGGTGGCGTAGCCGTCGTCCAGCTCAACCCAGCGGAATTGACGCGAAGTCCACAGGCAGAACTCTTCGGCCAGGCGCGAGATGTTGATGCCCAGCATGCTGCTGCAGAACAGGAACTCGGCAACGTGGTCGCGGCTGGCGACGGCGTCGATGGAGTTTTCGCATGGGCCGCTATAGCCCATCTCGGCTGCTGAACGCTGTGGGTCGCGGGCGATGGCGGAACCTGCCAGTGCGGCGGCGCCCAGTGGCGACAGGCTGAAGCGTTTGTCCCAGTCTTGCAGGCGCTGGATGTCGCGATGAATTGCCTGAGCGTGAGCCATCAAGTGGTGGGCGAAAACAATAGGCTGCGCCTGTTGCAGGTGAGTGAAGCCCGGCGCGATGGTGTTGATGTGTTGCTCGGCTTGCGACACCAGGGCTTTCTGCAACTCAAGAATTGCCAGGGTCATGACCCGCACCTGATCACGCAGGAACAGACGCATGTCGTTGGCGGATTGGTCGTTGCGCGAACGGCCCGCACGCAGCTTGCCGCCCAGGGTGCCGAGGCGTTCGGTGAGCAGGCGCTCGATGAACGTGTGTACGTCTTCGTCGGCGGCGATCGGCTCGATGCTGCCAGCGGCGAAGTCGACGTCGATGCTGCGCAGGGCTTCGATGATGCGTGCGGTTTCGTCAGCGTCCAGCAGGCCTGCGCGGTTCAATTCATTGGCATGAGCCTTAGAGCCCGCGATGTCATATGGCGTCAGGCGAAAGTAGGCGCGTGGGGAGCGGGACAGGTTGGCCATGGCTTCGGCCGGGCCGGTTTTGAAGCGCGCGCCCCAGAGGCGATCAGTTGCATCAGACATATAAATTCTCCGTTGGCACGTGGATTGCTCAAACCCATTCAGTGTGATGTGAAGATCACAGAGCGAGCAGTGATTAAGTCGGCTTGCAAATAACCTTGAATCGATCAATTGAGAGGGATACTAGGAAAAACCTACGAGTGGGGAAATGTTTTAAATGACAAGTCAACTTACTGAAACTGGAAACCTGCCCAAAAGAAGTGGTGAAGTAGCGATCTCGATGGCCAGTGCCATGGACTTGAAACTCTTCAAGGTTTTCAGAGCTGTGGTTGAAGCAGGAGGTTTCACGGCAGCACAGGCAGAACTCAATATCAGCCTGGCGGCAATCAGCAAACAGATATCGGATCTTGAAATACGCTTGGGCATGCGGTTATGTACGCGCGGGCGGGAGAAGTTCTGCCTGACAGAACAAGGCAAGATTATTTATGACGCCAGCCTTGATCTGTTTGGGGCGCTGGATAACTTTCGTGATCGCCTGGGTAATGTGCGCGGCGAACTGCTCGGTGATCTGAACATCGCGGTGATTGATAACACCGTTTCAGACCCGGATTCGCCATTGGTCGAAGCGCTGAAAGCCTTGCAATCAAAGGCGCCCAAGGCGAAGGTGCGGCTCAGTGTGGCGTCCTTGGACGAGATCGAACAGGGCCTCGTCAAGGGCCGTTTTGCTGTGGGTATTGTGCCGGTATATAGCGGCAAAGATGACTTCCAGGTGATGCCATTGTATGACGAAGTGTCGGAGCTTTATTGCTCGGCCAATCACCCGTTTTTCTCCCTGAAGGATGAAGATATTGATGAGCAATGCCTGGCCAAGGCAGAGTTTGTCGAGCACGGCTATGCCGTCAACATTGAAAGGCCCAAGCAGTTGGGGATACGTAACGTAACGGCTGTGGCCACCCAGGTAGAGGCAGTGGCTATTCTGCTGAAAACGGGTCGCTATCTCGGTTACTTGCCAGCTCACTGGGCGAAAAGTTACGTCGAGCGCGGCGAGATGCGCTCCGTAAAAGGGCATGTTTTTGCCATAGCCACGCCGGTTAAATTGTTGTACAGGCAGCAGGTGCCTCGTAACCCGTTACTGGATGTTTTCCTGAAAATAATGCAGGAAAGTTCCGGCGCTAATAACCAGAGTTAATAAGCCGTTAATAAATGCACGGCGGCGGTGCGTGTTACGGAAATACACCGAATAAGTGCACCTTGTTTGCACATCAGGGTACGGATTGCCCATCGCTGGACGCTTCGCGCAAGCGTTGCAGGAACACCGACTCGGCTTTGGTCAGCCGCTGCTCCAGGTTCCACAGCAGGTTGATATCCACCGCGCCCACACCTTCCTCCGGCGGTAGACGCCACAGCCGCCCGGCGCGTAATTCGCTCTGGCAGATGTGTTGCGGCAGGCAAGCGATGCCAAAGCCCGCCAGCACCAGGCGCAGCACCTCCTGGGTATTGGCCGACGAAGCGACGATCTGCCCATTGAGCTTGTGCAAGTCACGGTATTCGGCCAGCGACGACAGCGTGCCGCCCAGCAGGTCGCCGGTGAAGATAATCAGCTGTTGATCGCGAAGGTCAGCCAGGGTCAAGTCATCGCGCCCATATAAAGGATGCTGGTCGCTGCAATAGAAGGCGTATTCCTCATGGGTCAGGCATTGCTGGCCCAGCCAGCCGGGTGTCGTGCGATTGACCGCCAGACCGAAGCTCGCGGTTTTCTGGGACAGTGCGCTGAGGATCGCTTCACTCGATTGCACGTCGATTTCCAGGGTGATGCCGGGGTAGTCTCGATGCAGTTGAGCGAGAAACTTGTCGTAGGCTTCGCACCGAATGCCGCTGACCGTGAGCATGCGAACCTTGCCGACCACCTGATCCGAGCTGCGCTCCAGCGCCGCGTCCAGCTGAGTGAAATGCCCTTGCACCTCTGCCGCCACGCGCAAGGTTTCGATGCCCGACTGGGTCAGTAGGAAGCGCGGCCCGCGACGTTCGATCAAGGCGGCGCCCAGTTGCTCTTCCAGGCGCTTGATGGCCTGGCTCACCGCCGGTTGGGAGAGATGCAGGCGAGCAGCCGCGCGGCTGATGCTCAGTTCCTGGGCGACGACCTGAAAGGTGCGCAGCAGGTTCCAGTCCAGCCGTTCGCCCAAGGGCCTGGAAGACGCGCGGGAGACGGCTATCGGGCTTGTTGATTGAGTCACTGCACAGCCTTTATTGGTGAAAAAAATAATGAATATAAGTAATGGCGAATTGAACTGCTTCGCCCTTTGCTCTTAAAAAGGCTGCATGAAACACGCCATCGTCTTTTTTGATGGAACGCATATTTTTTTGATGGAAAGCAGAATGTCCCAATCCGGGCGCTTCAACCCGCTACCACCAGAGATGTCCGAGACCGAGCGCAACGCCCGTTGCGAACTCGCCGCGCTCTATCGTCTGCTGGCTCATTTTCGTATGACCGATTTGATCGATACGCATATTTCCATGCGTCTGCCGGGTGATGCCGGGTACTTTCTGATCAACCGCTACGGCACCCTGTTCGAGCGCATGAGCGCCAGCACGCTGGTCAAGATCGACGGTCAGGGCAATGTTGTCGACGAGTTCTACCCGAACCATCGCGTCAATCGTGCCGGCTTCGTCATTCATTCGGCGATTCATGCTGCGCGCCCTGATGCTCACTGCGTTATCCATACTCACACTGCGGCGGGGATGGCGGTCGCGGCGCAACGTGCAGGTCTGTTGCCGCTGAGCCAGCACGCGCTGAAGTTTTACAACCGTCTGAGCTATCACACTTACGAGGGCATCGCCCTGGATGTGGCCGAGCGCGAGCGTCTGGTGGCTGACCTGGGCACCACCAGTGCGATGATTCTGCGCAACCATGGCTTGTTGGTCGCAGGCAGTTCGGCGGCTGAAGCGTTCTCCAATATCTACTTTCTGGAGCGTGCCTGTCAGGCGCAGGTTCAGGCCATGGCGGGCGGCGCCGAGTTGGTACAGCCCGATCCGCAAGTGTGCGAGCACACCGCGCAGCAGTTCGAAGCGGACGACAGCGACGGCATTACCGAGCTGGCCTGGGAAGCGGCCCTTGAACTCATCGCCAGTCAGCGCGACGAGTACTGCTCATGAAGCCTCTGGTTCTGCTCGGCACCGGCGGTGGCCTTGGCCGCGTTCGTGAAAACCTGTTGGCCCTCGACCCGTCCCTGACGATTCTGCGACCAGGCGATGCCGGTGCGCAAAGCGCCGAGGTTGCCCTGTGCTGGAATCCTGCGCCGGGCGATCTGGGTCAATTTCCTGATTTGCGCCTGATTCATTCCATCGCTGCCGGTGCGGACCAGATCTTCAAGGATTTGAGCCGTCCGTTGGACGTTCCAGTCTGTCGCATCATTGATCCGGACCACCGTCTGGGCATGGTCGAGTACGTGCTTTGGGGTGTTTTGCACTACCACCGTGGTCTGGACCAGATGCTGAAAAACCAGGCGCAGGTGGTTTGGGAGCGTCCGGAGCAGCGTTCTGCCAAGCAAACCCGAATCGGCGTTATGGGCCTGGGTGAACTGGGACGCGCCGTTGCGGTGCAACTGGCAGGGCTAGGTTTCGATACGCGGGGCTGGGCGCGGCGTCCACAGCAGATTGAAGGCGTAAAAACCTTTCAAATGGCTGAATTTCATGAATTTTTGGACGGATTAGACATTCTGGTCTGTTTATTGCCTCTCACTATTGAAACAGTCGGAATTCTCGGCAACGAGACCTTCGCGAAGATGGCCCGCGGCTCAGTACTGATCAATTGTGGTCGCGGAGAACACCTGCAACGTGATGATCTTTTCAGCGCGTTGCAGAGTGGTCAATTACGGGGCGCCTTGCTGGATGTGTTCGAGCAGGAGCCGCTACCGGTTGACGATACCTTCTGGCGTCATCCGCAAATCACCGTGACACCGCACATTGCTTCATCCGCTTCCTACGAAGTGATAGCGCAACAGATTCTGGACAACCTGAGACGCCTTGATGCGGATACACCCTTGGCCAATCAGGTGAATACAGAACAGGGTTACTAAGGAGAGTGGGTTACATGCCGGGCCTGCGTTGAGGTTTCTTGGGGAGAAGAAACCGGGGCCGGTATTGGGTTGGTGCGTTGCCTATAAGAAATGCCATCGCGAATGTATTGGCAAGAGAAACACTTTTTAGATCTGCCAATAAATGTTCCCGACGCCCAACGAAGGTGGCGGGATGCGATAACCAACGGAGCAGCTTTAAATGAATCTGAACACATTGAGCGTCATTGCAATGGCAGTGGCGGCAAGTATCGCTACGCCTGTTTTCGCTGAATCCCAAGACGAAGCCAAGGGTTTTGTTGAAGGCGCCAAGTTGAACGTCAAGGCGCGCAACATGTACATGAACCGTGACAACCGTGTTAAAGGCGCGGCACAAAGTTACGGCGAAGAGTGGGCTCAGGGTTTCATCGGCAGCTTCGAATCGGGCTTCACCCAAGGCACGATCGGTTTTGGTGTTGACGCTCTGGGCCTGTATGGCATGAAGCTGGACACCGGTCGCGGCCGTGATGGCGGTGGCACTGGTCTGCTGGAAATGGATTCTCGCGGCGATAAAGACGGCTACGGTTATGTTGGCGGCGCGATCAAAATGCGCGTCTCTAAAACGGTTCTGAAGTTTGGCGACCAAATCGTCAACAACCCGGTCTTCGCAACTTCCGACAGCCGCTTGCTGCCAGAAACTGCTCAAGGTCTGTTGATCACCAGCAATGAAATCGACAAGTTGACCCTGCAAGGCGGTCACTTCACCGCACTGAAAAGCCGTAACTCGAGCAACCACGACAGTGGTGGTCTTGATGTCATCAACTTCGGCGGCGGTCTGTATAAATTCAACAGTAATTTGTCCACCAGTGCTTACTACTCGAACGTTGAAGATGTATGGCGCAAATACTACGCCAGCCTGACTTATGCGTTGGCGTTGACGCCAAAAGACGTGATCAAGTTTGACTTCAACGGTTACGACACCAAGAGCATCGGCGACGAAGAAAAAGGCGTCTACGACAACACCATCTGGAGCGCCACTGCGGCCTACACCCTCGGCGCGCATACCTTTCTGGTGGGTCGTCAAGTGGTTAACGGTACCGGTAGCTACGCCTACGGCGTTGACGGTAACAGCACCATCTTCGTGGGTAACTCGGTTCAGTACTCCGACTTCAACAACGCCAACGAGAAGTCCTGGCAGGCGCGTTACGACCTGAACATGGCCACCTACGGCGTTCCAGGTCTGAGCTTCATGACCCGTTACATCAAAGGTAGCGATGCAACCAACGCCACCCGTGATGACATCAACTCGTGGGAACGCGATATCGAAGCCAAATACGTATTCCAGTCCGGTCCAGCCAAAGACCTGAGCCTGCGCGTACGTAATGCGACCTATCGCAGCGGTGCTTCTGACTTCAACGTTAAAGTCGACGACACCCGTCTGATCATCGAATACCCGATCAGCATCTTGTAAGACCTTTCGATTCCCCATCGAAATCAGCCCGCCCCGGATCATCCCCGGGGCGGGTTTTTTGTGCCCGGCCTTCAAGCAAACACAAAATACTTGCGCACGGTTTCCACCACTTCCCACGTCCCTTTCATCCCCGGCTCGACCACGAAGATGTCACCAGCACGCAGGTGAATCGGGTCCATGCCGTCCGGGGTGATGATGCAGTAGCCTTCCTGTGGCAGTACTCCCACTTCACGTAATCAACCCGCCACTTGCCCGGTGTGCAGATCCAGGTGCCCATGATCTTGCTGCCGTCTTCTGAGGTGTAGGCGTTGAGGTTGACGGTGTGCGGGTCGCCTTCCAGCTTTTCCCATTTACAGGCGTCAAGCACCGGCAACGGGTGGGTATCGCGCAGAACGGTAATCGGCGTAGACATGACAGCTCCAGATGAGTGCGCGCAATTCGCGTGCCGCTACATTAGGGCGGTTGGCGGAGTGCTAGTTGTCTGGAGTCGACATGGGGGTGTCCAGAAGCGGTGTGAATACCCATCTGTAGGAGCTGCCGAAGGCTGCGAAGGCTATTTGTCTGACCTGAACTGCTTCGCAGCCTTCGGCAGCTCCTACAGGGGAATCGGCATTATCCGCTCAACACCTCCAACAGGACCTGCGCGTACCCCGGCAAAGCATCGAAATCCAATGCGCACAATAACAATTGCCGATCCGCCCAGGCATCACTCAGCGGAATGCTTTTGAATCGGGCGTTTGCCTGCCAGCGGTCAACCGCCGCCTGAGGCACGATGCTTAAGCCTGCGCCGTGGCTGACCATTCTGATCGCCGCATCGAAGCCCTCCGCACGCACCCGGATACGCAGTCGTTTGCCAACATGCAGTGCCTGTTCTTCAAGGTAAATGCCCAGGGCGCTGTTGACCGACAAACCGACAAACTCGTAGTCCAGGGTCTGGCTGAAGCGCACGTTTTTTTCCGTATGCAGCGGATGATCCAATGGCATGACCAGTGCCAATGGATCTGCCCGAAAGGGGCGAGTCTGCAGGTCGCTGGCATCGACCGCGTCGGAAATAATCCCGATTTCTGCCGTCCCGTTGCGAATGGCATGCAGGATCCGCAGGCTGGGTTGTTCTTCGACATCAATGTCAGTGTTGGGATGATTGACCAGAAAATCTGCCAGCAACTCCGGCAAGTGCTCGCTCAGGGTGGAGCTGTTGCAAAGCAGTCGCACTCGACCCTTGAAGCCTTTGCTGTAGTCAGTCAGGTCAAATTGCATGCGCTCGACTTGTTGCAGGATCAGCCGCGCATGCTGCGCCAATGCCTTGCCCGCAGGGGTTGGCGTGACCCCACGACGGCCGCGCTCCAGCAGCGCCAGGTTCAACGAACTCTCCAACCCGCGTATTCGTGCGCTGGCCGATGCCAGTGACAAATGGCTGCGCGCTGCGCCAGCGGTGATGTTGCCGGTTTCCAGAGTGTTCAAAAACAGGCGTAGGTCGGTGAGGTCGAAGTGCATGGTGGGCTCCAGGAAGGAATCTCTGTAGGAGTGAGCTTGCTCGCGATGGCGTCAGGTCAGACGAAGATTTGTCGATGATTAAACCGAATCGCGAGCAAGCTCACTCCTACAGGGGACGCCTATCGCCATACTGGCTACGTTTCTAACAGAGGCTGCATCAGTATATGACGCATTTCCACCATCGATGTCCTGCTTCAAAATCCCGCCCATGAACGACATTATCGAACACTACCAAACCCTCGGCTGGGCCTTGTCCTCTTTGGTCATGGGTACATTTCTGCTGGCTGGCACGGTCAAGGGTGTGATCGGTCTCGGGCTGCCCACGGTGGCCATGGGGTTGTTGGGGCTGGCTATGTTTCCGGCGCAGGCAGCGGCGTTGTTGATCATCCCGTCGACGGTCACCAATCTCTGGCAACTGGCGGTCGGCGGGCATTTGCAGCCTTTGATCAAGCGCTTGTGGCCAATGCTGTTGATGGTGGCGGTAGGGAGTGGATTGGGTGCTGTCGGGCTGAGGATGAGCGGTAGCCACGGCATGACCCGGGCGCTGGGCGCGGCGTTGTTGCTGTATGCATTAACCGGGTTGTTCATGCCCACGTTGCGTGTGCCGCCGCGACACGAAGTCTGGCTGGGGCCGGTCTGTGGGTTGATCACCGGTGTTATCACTTCAGCCACTGGCGTATTCGTGATCCCTGCGGTGCCTTATCTGCAAGCGCTGGGGCTGGAGCGCAATCAACTGGTTCAGGCGCTGGGTTTGTCGTTCACCGTGTCGACCCTGGCTCTGGCAGGTGCGCTGTTCTGGAATGACGCACTGGGCAGCGGTGAGCTGGGCGCGTCGTTGGTGGCGCTGATCCCGGCGTTGCTCGGCATGTGGCTGGGGCAGTGGCTGCGTCAGCGAATCAGCGCGCAGACCTTCAAACGAGTGTTTTTCATTGGCATGGGCGCGCTGGGACTGCACCTGATGCTCGGTTAACAATGGCCTGAGGATTCGTGACGTCAAGGCAAAGGTCATTTTCTCCCGGGCCGCTTATTCTCGGCCTTGGCACTCTGTATCGTTCGCCCATCAAATTTAATGCGCCTCCTTCTACCTGGCGCTTTCCACCTTGATGGGGAACGACATGAAAAAAATTCTACTCTTGAACGGCGGCAAACAGTTCGCCCATTCCGCTGGCCGCTACAACACCACGTTGCATGAAGCGGCTGTGGCCTTTCTGGATCACTCAGGTTTCGACGTCAAAGAGACCTTCATCGACGGCGGCTACGACATTGCCGAAGAGGTGCAGAAGTATCTCTGGGCTGACGTGATCATCTATCAAATGCCCGGCTGGTGGATGGGTGCGCCTTGGACGGTCAAGAAGTACATCGACGAAGTGTTCACCGAAGGTCATGGTTCGCTCTACGCAAACGACGGTCGCACCCGTTCCGATGCCTCGCAGAAGTACGGCAGCGGCGGTTTGCTCAAGGGCAAGCAATACATGATTGCCGCCACCTGGAACGCGCCGCAGCAAGCTTTCGAAGATCCGACTGATTTCTTTGAGGGCAAGGGCGTGGACGCGGTGTACTTCCCGTTCCACAAGGCCAACGAATTCCTCGACATGACTGCGCTGCCGACCTTCCTCTCGGTGGACGTCATGAAAGTGCCGAACATCGAAGGCGACGTTAAGCGCTATGAAGCGCATTTGGCGCAAGTCTTCGCCCTCTGATTCTGTAGGAGCTGCCGAAGGCTGCGAAAGCGGTGTGTCAGGAAAACCGATTCGCAGCCTTCGGCAGCTCCTACAGTAGTTGTGTTGATCTTTCCTGCTCAAAATAGCGCTAATATCCAGCCTGTTTTGAGCGGAGAGCAAAGATGAAAGCCCGGTCTGATGAATTGCAGGTGTTTGTCTCGGTGATTGAGAGCGGTTCGATTTCCGCTGCGGCCGAGCAGATAGGGCAAACCCCTTCCGCCATCAGCCGCACACTGTCGCGGCTTGAAGCCAAGCTGGAAACCACCCTGATCAATCGCACCACACGGCGTATGGACCTGACCGAGGAGGGCAAGTATTTCCTTGAGCAGGCCCGGCAGATCCTGGCACAGATGGAAGACCTCGAAGAGCGTCTGTCGCTGCGTCATCAAACCCCGGCCGGGCGTTTGCGGATCAACGCCGCATCGCCTTTCATGCTGCACTCGGTGGTGCCTTACATCGCCGAATTTCGCCAACGGTTTCCCGATATTCAGCTGGAACTCAACAGCAACGACCTGATCATCGATCTGCTTGAGCAGAGTACCGATATTGCGATTCGGATTGGCACTCTGGCCGACTCCACTCTGCATGCGCGTTATCTGGGCAGCAGCCCCCTGAACATTCTGGCCAGCCCGGCCTACCTCGAACGTCACGGCACCCCCAAGACTGTGGCGGCCCTTGCCGAGCACGTGCTGCTGGGCTTTACCCAGACTGAAACCCTCAACCACTGGCCGCTGCGTCACGCCGACGGTGATCGTCTGCTGATCCAGCCAGCCATTGCCGCGTCCAGCGGCGAGACCCTGCGGCAACTGGCGCTGGCGGGGGAGGGCATTGTCTGCCTGTCGCACTTCATGACCCACGAAGACATCCGCCTGGGTCATCTGAAAGTCATCCTGAACACTGCCAGCAGCAACCAGCGCCAACCGATCCACGCCGTGTACTACCGCAACTCGCAACTGGCGCTGCGGATTCAATGCTTTCTGGATTTCATTCAGGAAAAGATGAAGGGGTATGTGGTTTAGCGGCGGCAAGCAAAGTCCCCTGTAGGAGTGAGCTTGCTCGCGATAGCGTTTTATCAGCCAATATCAATTCAGCTGACATACCGCAATCGCGAGCAAGCTCACTCCTACAGATTCACGCGTATTCATTCGTGCGCAGAGCGCAAAACCCATTTAACCAAACCCGCCTTTTTCATCATCAATCTCCAGTTGATACTGACCCCATCGTTTACCAACACCGGGAGTCACCATGAAGGTTTTCATCACAGGTTCTGCAGGTTTCATCGGTGGCTCTATCGCCACTGGCCTGGTTCAGCGTGGGCATCAGGTGACTGGGCTGGTGCGCAGTGCCGAGCAGGCTGAAGAAATGCTCGCTCTGGGCATCACACCCATCGTTGGCACACTGGACGACAGCGCATTGTTGATCGAGCAGGCGGCCAAAGCCGATGCTGTGATCAACGCCGCCAGCAGCGACCATCGCGGTGCGGTCGAGGCATTGATTGCGGGGCTGAAGGGTTCGAACAAAGTATTCCTGCACACCAGCGGTTCGAGCATTGTGGGTGACGCTTCAGGCGGCAACGCCAGCGATACTATTTATTACGAAGGCCAGCTCCCTGAGCCAACCGCCGACAAAGCCGCGCGCGTAGCCATCGACAACCTGGTACTGGACGCGGCCAAAGAGGGCGTCAATTCGGCCGTCATCTGCAACACCCTGATCTACGGCCACAGCCTGGGTGTAAAGCGCGACAGCGTGCAGTTGCCACGTTTGCTCAAGCAGGCGCGTAAAAGTGATGTTGTGCGTCATGTCGGGCCGGGCCTGAATATCTGGTCCAACGTGCACATCGAAGACGTGGTCGCGCTGTATGCCCTGGCGCTGGAAAAGAACCAGCCGGGCACCTTCTATTTCGTCGAAAGTGGCGAAGCGTCGTTTGTGGACATGAGCACCGCCATTGCCAAGGCGTTGAAGCTGGCCGCGACGCAAAGCTGGCCGCTCAAGGATGCAGAAGCAGAGTGGGGCTATGAAATGGCCAACTATGGCCTGGGTTCAAACAGCCGGGTACGCGGCAAGAACGCCCGCGAATTGCTGGGTTGGGTGCCCAAGCGCACATCGGTGACTGACTGGATCCTCAACGAGATGGTCTGAGTCCTGAGCGACCGTTGATTGTCAGAAAACGGCCACTGCATGAGTGGCCGTTTGCGTTTGTAGCGGTCCTGGTCATTACTGATTGCGGTCTGTTCTGCAAACAATAAGGAAGCCTCATGCGACTGATCCTCTTCAAGACCCTGGCCCTGTCTGCGGCAATCATCAGTTCTTCTGCCGCTTTTGCCGTGACGCTCGAAGGCGGCGCCGTTGCCTCGCCGGACGAATACGGCGCCAAGGTGGCGGCAGACATTCTGCGTAAAGGCGGCAACGCCGTGGACGCCGCGGTCGCCACTGCCTTCACCCTGGCGGTGACTTATCCTGAAGCCGGGAATATCGGCGGCGGAGGGTTCATGACGCTGTTCATGGACGGCAAACCGTACTTTCTCGACTACCGCGAGACCGCGCCCAAGGCCGCGAGCCGCAACATGTATCTGGATGAAAAGGGTGAAGTCATCGAGAACATGAGCCTTGTCGGTGCCCGAGCCGCAGGCGTGCCCGGAACGGTGATGGGCCTGTGGGACGCCCACGAGAAGTTCGGCAAATTACCCTGGGCCGAGCTGCTGACCCCGGCCATTGTCTACGCCCGCAACGGTTTTAAGGTGGCCGAGAAGCAATACATGTATCGCCAGGAAGCCTTGGAGCTGTTCAAGGGCACCACCAACTTCAACGATTATTTCGGCAGCATGAAAGTGGGCGAAGTGCTGCGCCAGCCCGAGCTGGCGAAAACTCTGGAACGCATCGCAAGCAAAGGCGCGGATGAGTTTTACAAGGGGGAAACTGCTGATTTGCTGGTTAAGCAGATGGAGCAGGACAAAGGCCTGATCACCAAACAGGATCTGGCAGAGTACAAAGCCATCTGGCGCAAACCGCTGCATGTGAACTGGCGTGGCAACACCTTGTATACCGCGCCGCTGCCCAGTTCTGGTGGGGTGGCGCTGGCGCAGTTGATCGGTATCAAGGAGCTGCGCGCTGATGACTTCAAAGGTGTCGAGCGCAACTCAGCCCGTTATATCCACCTGCTGGCGGAAATCGAAAAACGGGTGTTTGCCGATCGGGCCGATTACCTCGGCGATCCAAAATTTACCAAGGCCCCGGTCGCCGAGTTGACCGACCCTAGTTACTTGGCCAAGCGCGCCCACGAGATCAATCCGACGGCGATTTCACCCACCGAGAACATCAAGCCAGGCCTTGAACCGCACCAGACCACGCATTTTTCCATCGTCGACAAACAGGGCAATGCGGTCAGCAACACCTATACCCTGAATTGGGATTACGGCAGCGGCGTGGTGGTCAAGGGCGCGGGTTTCTTGCTCAACGATGAAATGGACGACTTCAGCTCCAAGCCCGGCGTGGCCAATGCCTTCGGTGTGGTGGGTGGCAGCGCCAATGCCATCGAGCCGGGCAAACGCATGCTGTCTTCCATGAGCCCCAGCCTGGTGACCCGTGACGGGCAAGTGACGCTGGTGCTGGGCACGCCGGGTGGTTCGCGGATTTTTACCTCGATCTTTCAGGTGCTGAACAACATCTATGACTTCAATTTGCCGCTCAAAGAAGCGGTGGGCGCCCAGCGCGTGCATCACCAGTTGCTGCCCAAGGACACGATCTACTACGACGCCTACGCACCACTTACCGGCAAGCCGGCCGAGGATTTGAAGGCAATGGGTTACAAGCTGGAGGATCAAGGCTGGGAGATGGGCAACGTGCAGGCGATCAAGGTTGACGGCACGAAGCTGGAAACAGCCTCAGATCCGCGGGGCAGGGGAGTGGGGATGGTGGTTAAGTAAGAGGGTGCCCTTCCTTCTGTAGGAGTGAGCTTGCTCGCGATGACGTTTTTTCAGTCAACATCTCGTTGCCTGAACTTACGCTATCGCGAGCAAGCTCACTCCTACAGGGACTGGGTATGGCTTAATCCGCTTCGGTACTCAGCTAATCAATGATGCTCACGAGTCGCGCGGAATTTCACGTCGGCCCAGCGCTCTTCCATCAGAGCCAGGTTGACCCGGGTTGGCGCGAGGTAGGTCAGGTGACCGCCGCCGTCCATTGCCAGGTTTTCCACGGCTTTGACTTCAAATTCTTCGAGCTTCTTCTTGTCCGCGCAATCGATCCAGCGCGCTGAATACACAGTGATTGGCTCGTAAGCGCATTCCACTTTGTATTCTTCCTTCAGGCGGCTGGCGACCACATCGAACTGCAGCACACCGACGGCGCCGAGGATGATGTCGTTGCTGCGCAGCGGGAAGAACACCTGTGTGGCGCCTTCTTCGGCCAGTTGCTGCAAGCCCTGACGCAATTGCTTTGACTTGAGCGGATCCTTCAGACGCACGCGACGGAACAGTTCCGGCGCGAAGTGCGGGATGCCGGTGAAGCCCAGAGCCTCGCCTTCGGTGAAGGTGTCGCCGATCTGGATTGTGCCGTGGTTGTGCAAGCCTATGATGTCGCCAGCGTACGCTTCTTCGAGCATTTCACGCTCGGAGGAGAAGAACGTCAGGGCGTCGCCGATTCGCACGTCTTTGCCCAGACGAACATGGCGCATTTTCATGCCCTTGTCGTAACGGCCGGAACAGATACGCATGAACGCAATACGGTCGCGGTGTTTCGGGTCCATGTTCGCCTGGATCTTGAACACGAAGCCGGTGAATTTCTCTTCAACCGGTTCAACGGTGCGCTCGTTGGCAACACGGGCCAGAGGTTTCGGTGCCCAGTTCACCACGGCATCAAGCACGTGATCGACCCCGAAGTTACCCAGTGCGGTCCCGAAGAACACCGGGGTCAGCTGACCGTTGATGAACTCTTCCTGGTTGAATTCATGGCAGGCACCTTGAACCAGTTCCAGCTGATCAACAAAACGGTCGTATTCATCGCCCAGGTGGGCGCGGGCTTCGTCCGAATCCAGCTTCTCGATGATCCGCACGTCGGTGCGCTCATGGCCGTGGCCAGCGGTGTAAACAATGATGTAGTCATCGGCCAGGTGATAGACACCCTTGAAGTCGCGATAGCAACCAATCGGCCAGGTGATCGGCGCAGCCTTGATCTTCAGGACGGCTTCGATCTCGTCCAGCAACTCGATCGGGTCGCGAATATCGCGGTCGAGTTTGTTGATGAAGCTGACGATCGGCGTATCACGCAGACGGCAGACGTCCATCAGGGCGATGGTCCGTGGCTCAACGCCTTTACCACCATCGAGCACCATCAGCGCCGAGTCGACGGCGGTCAGGGTGCGATAGGTGTCTTCGGAGAAGTCTTCGTGGCCCGGGGTGTCGAGCAGGTTGATCATGTGATCGCGATACGGGAACTGCATGACCGAGGTGGTGATGGAGATGCCGCGTTGCTTCTCCATTTCCATCCAGTCGGAGGTGGCGTGACGATCGGATTTACGCGACTTCACCGTGCCCGCGACAGAAATGGCCTTGCCCATCAACAGCAGTTTTTCCGTGATGGTGGTTTTACCCGCATCCGGGTGGGAAATAATGGCGAAAGTGCGGCGTTTCGCGACTTCGGCGGCCTGTTGGGTCATGGGAAATCGCCTGGCAGGTGAGTCAAAAAAGGGCGCAGATTATAGCCTAAGTCGAGGCAATAACCGTACCGTTGAGTCGATGCGCGGTGGCTAATTAATGTCTCACGTGGGAACCTTTCAGATCGTGGAGACGTCCATTCCCCCGTCAAGGCCAGTAAAACGGCCAACGTCAGGGGCTGAATCATCAGCATGTTGGCTTGACGAAGCTGCGCTAATGGCTTGTGTTTTCGCCGAGGGCAACCTCAATGGCGACCCACCCGCTGCTCTTCGCGAACGTTAATAAAGGCTGCCAGCAATGGCCAGTCACGCAACGCGTTCGCCGACTGAAATAAGGAGTCCGCCTGTGGCTAATCGCTATGGCAAGGGGCTGATTGGAGGTGCGGTTGTTATCGCACTCCTGGCCCTGCTGATCCACTGGATCGGCATAAGTACCATCAAGCAATACCAGGATGACCTGCTGTTTTATCTGCAAGCTCACCTGATTCTGGTTCTGGTTTCAATGTTAGCGGCCCTGGTGGTCGGGATTCCGGCGGGCATTGCCCTCAGCCGACCGAGCATGGTTGGCCGCGCCGAACGCTTCATGCAGATCTTCAACATTGGCAACACCGTTCCACCTCTCGCCGTTCTGGCCATTGCCCTCGGGATTCTCGGGATCGGCAGCGGGCCTGCCATCTTCGCTCTGTTCCTGGCCTCGCTGTTGCCCATCGTGCGCAACACCTACGAAGGCCTGAAAAACGTTCAGGGTTCTCTCAAGGAAGCAGCCACCGGCATCGGCATGACCCCGCGTCAGGTTCTATGGCGTGTCGAGTTGCCCAATGCCGTGCCGATCATTGTCGGCGGTGTGCGTGTTGCGCTGGCGATCAATGTCGGTACCGCGCCTCTGGCATTCCTGATCGGCGCCAACAGCCTCGGCAGCCTGATCTTCCCCGGCATTGCCTTGAACAATCAGCCGCAACTTGTCCTCGGTGCCGCGTGTACCGCGCTCTTGGCCTTGCTGCTTGATGGTCTGGTGACACTCGCCAGTCGTACCTGGCTGGAACGTGGCCTGACTCGCTGAGCGAAGGAAACCCAATGAAAAAATTATGCTTGTTTCTAGGCTTTGCCTTGCTGTTCCCGGCATTTGCCCAAGCCGCGGACAAACCCGTGCTGCGCATCGGCGCCCGGGTGTTTACCGAGCAGACCATGCTCGCTGAACTCACCGCGCAATACCTGCGCACGAAGAACTACGATGTGCAAATCACTGGCGGTCTGGGCAGTAACCTGGCCCGTAGCGCACAGGAAAGCGGTCAGCTCGACCTGCTGTGGGAATACACCGGCGTTTCGCTGGTTGCCTATAACCACATCGATGAAAAACTCGACAGCGCACAAACCTACGCCCGTGTGAAAGAAGTCGACGCCAAGAAAGGCCTGGTCTGGCTTTCCCCGTCGAAATTCAACAACACCTACGCCTTGGCGCTGCCGCAGAAAGTCGCGGACAAGTACCCGCAGGTCAACACCATGACCGACCTGACCAAAGTCCTCAAAGACGAAGCCAAAGAGGGTCATGTCGTAGCGCTGGACACCGAGTTCGCCAACCGCTCCGACGGTCTGATCGGCATGGTCAAGCATTACGACATGAATCTCGGTCGTGAAAACACACGCCAGATGGACGCCGGGCTGGTCTACACCGCGCTGCGTAACGGCCAGGTGTTTGCCGGTCTGGTTTACACCACCGACGGTCGTTTGAACGCCTTCAAACTCAAAGTACTGGAAGACGACAAGCATTACTTCCCGGACTACACCGCCGCTCCAGTGATCCGTCAGGAGTACCTGGACAAGCACCCGGAAATCGCCACGTTGCTCAAGCCGCTGGCTGATCTGCTGGATAACCAGACCATGATCGACCTCAACGCCCGCATCGACGTTGGCCACGAAAGCCCATCCAAAGTTGCCGCAGAGTTCCTGCAGCAACACCCACTGAACTAAGGAAGGAGACGATATGAATATTTTTAGCGCCTTCTCCCATCTGGACTGGGCACAGGTGATTCACCTGACCTGGCAGCACATCACCCTGGTCGGCATCGCAGTGACACTGGCGATTCTGGTCGGCGTCCCGTTAGGCGTGCTGATGACCCGCTTCCCGGCGCTCGCTGGCCCGCTGCAAGCCAGCGCCACCGTGCTGCTGACCGTGCCGTCGATTGCGTTGTTCGGCCTGCTGTTGCCGTTCTACTCCAAATTCGGCCAGGGCCTGGGTCCGATGCCCGCGATCACCGCAGTGTTCCTGTATTCACTGCTGCCGATCATGCGCAACACCTACCTTGCGCTGACTGGCGTCGAGCCGGGTATTCGCGAAGCCGCCAAAGGCATTGGCATGACCTTCGGCCAGCGCCTGCGCATGGTTGAACTGCCGATCGCCGTGCCGGTGATCCTCGCTGGCGTGCGTACTGCCGTAGTGATGAACATCGGCGTCATGACCATCGCTGCCACCATCGGCGCGGGCGGTCTGGGTGTACTTATTCTTGCTTCAATCAGCCGCAGCGATATGTCGATGCTGATCGTCGGCGCGGTACTGGTCAGTATTCTGGCCATCATCGCTGACCTTCTCCTGCAATGGCTGCAACGTGCGCTGACTCCAAAAGGATTACTGAAATGATCGAACTCCAGAACCTCACCAAGACCTTCCAAAGCAACGGCAAAGAAGTGAAGGCTGTCGATTCGGTCAGCCTCACCGTCAACGAAGGCGAAATCTGCGTCTTCCTCGGTCCGTCGGGTTGCGGCAAGTCCACCACCCTGAAAATGATCAACCGTCTGATCATGCCGACCTCCGGCAAAGTATTGATCAACGGCGAAGACACCACCGGCCTGGACGAAGTGACCCTGCGTCGCAACATCGGCTACGTGATTCAGCAGATCGGTCTGTTCCCGAACATGACCATCGAAGAAAACATCGTGGTCGTGCCCAAGCTGCTGGGCTGGGACGCCAAGCGTTGCCACGACCGTGCTCGCGAACTGATGAGCATGATCAAGCTGGAACCCAAGCAGTACCTGCATCGCTACCCGCGTGAACTGTCCGGTGGTCAGCAACAGCGGATCGGCGTGATCCGTGCTTTGGCCGCTGACGCGCCGTTGCTGCTGATGGATGAGCCGTTCGGTGCGGTCGACCCGATCAACCGCGAGATGATCCAGAACGAATTCTTCGAGATGCAGCGCGCGCTGAACAAGACCGTGATCATGGTCAGCCACGACATCGACGAAGCCATCAAACTGGGCGACAAGATCGCGATTTTCCGCGCAGGCAAACTGCTGCAGATCGACCACCCGGACACCTTGCTGGCGCACCCGGCAGACGAGTTTGTATCGAGCTTCGTCGGCCAGGACAGCACCCTCAAGCGCCTGCTGTTGGTCAAGGCCGAGGATGCCGCCGACAACGCGCCATCCGTCAGCCCGGAAACCCCGGTGGCCGACGCCCTGGAAGTGATGGACGAAAACGACCGTCGCTACATCGTCGTCACCGATGCCGAAAACAAGGCCATGGGCTACGTGCGCCGCCGCGACCTGCACCGCCAGACCGGCACCTGCCTGCCGTTCCTGCGTCAGTTCAATGCCACAGCGGCCTACGACGAACACTTGCGCATCCTGCTGTCGCGCATGTACGAGTTCAACCGCTCGTGGTTGCCCGTTCTGGACGCCGAGAACGTGTTCCTGGGTGAAGTGACACAGGAATCGATCGCTGAATACCTGAGTTCCGGTCGTTCGCGTGGTGGCAAGACGAGTATTGTTTCGCCGGCTGATATCGTGGCTGAAGCACAGGGCTGATCTAGATAAAGCCCCGCGCTGCAATGGCGTGGGGCCTTGCGGATCTGAATCGATTTTGTAGGAGCTGCCGAAGGCTGCGAATAGCGTTCTGTCAGATACGGCGCTTTCGCAGCCTTCGGCAGCTCCTACGAGGTTTTGCATAGCGGACGTCCCTGGAATTTCCCACAGGGAAAACGGCAAACACCTTGTTCGCCGTGATACAAAATTTCTCAGCAACTGAGAACTATTAGTATTTACATGTCGTTTCTCAGCCACTAGCATGCGCAGCACATGCGTACATGTCTGGCAGACGGTTCTCCGGTGTTTTCAGACGAGTCCTACAGAGTGCGCGTCCTCTCTCTATATCTGGAATCCGACGATGTCCCGTCCTGCACTAAACGCGCTGACGATTGCGCTTACGCTTGGCTTTTCCGCCTCGATTCTGGCCGCTCCGGTGCGCGTTGATCTGCCTGCTCAGCCTTTGGGCACGTCTTTGGCGCAGCTCGGGCAGATCAGCGGCCTGAAGGTCATGTTCGATCCGCAAGCAGTTGCGGGCAAACAGGCGCCGACCGTTCGTGGTGATCTTGAGCCGGCGCAAGCTCTGCAGCGTCTGCTGGCAGGCAGCGGTCTGACCGCAAGTGTGGACGGTAACTCAGCCCGTGTTGCGGCCCCGGCTCAAGCCGGCGCGATCGCGCTGGATGGCATCAATATCAATGCCGACACCAGCATTGCAGGCGCGGCGACCACCGAAGGCACCAACTCCTACACCACAGGCTCCATGAGCACGGCGACCAAGCTTGCGTTGTCGATCCGTGAAACGCCGCAATCGGTCAGCGTTCTGACCCGTCAGCGCATGGACGACCAGGGCATGAACGACGTCAACGACGCGGTCAAATACGCTCCGGGCGTCACCCTGCGCAAGTTTGGTGGCGACCGTCAGCAATTCCTCGCCCGTGGCTTCACCATCGACAACCTGATGTACGACGGTTTGCCGACCAGCCTGGGCACCTTCACGCAAGACACCCTGGCCGAGGCCGATCTGGCCATGTACGACCGTGTGGAAGTGGTGCGCGGCGCAACCGGCCTGATGACCGGTGCTGGCAGCCCGTCCGCTACGCTGAACCTGGTACGCAAGCGTCCGACCGCTACCCCGCAGGTGAGCATCACCACCAGCGCTGGCAGTTGGGACCGTTATCGCACCGAAGTGGATGCGTCGAACAAGCTCAACGATTCCGGCACCGTGCGTGGCCGCGTTGTAGCGGCTTATCAGGATGATCACAGCTTCCAGGACGAGCGCGAGAAACAGCGCCAGACCTTTTACGGCATCCTCGAAACCGACTTGAACGATTCGACCACCTGGACCATCGGCGCTTCCAAGCAGCGCGACGATGCAACCTCGGACTGGGGCGCACTGCCAGCCGGGCCTAACGGCGAAAACCTGCACCTGTCGCGCTCGACCTTCCTGAGCAATGACTGGGCTTACTGGAATCGCGATAACGTCAGCGTGTTCACGGACGTGACGCACCGCTTCAACAATGGCTGGAATGCCAAGCTTTCCGCCGCCAAGATCTGGGCTGAATCCAACACTTTCTCCAGCTATCTGGGCGCTGATGCCTCGGGTACCGGCTTTGCACAGTCTTCGGGTCAGTACGACACCACGGATGTGCAGACCAACCTCGACGGCTCCCTGTCCGGCCCGTTCCAGTTGTTTGGTCGTGAACATGAACTGTCGGTCGGTGTGAGCCGTCGCCAGGAAAAATTCGATCAGAACGGTGGCTACTGGCTGGCTGCAACGCCGATCGACATTTACAACTTCAACCCGGGCGTGATCGCCAAGCCGGACCGTGCTGATCGCCAACCGTACTCGAGCAAGAACACAGCGACCGAGCAGGCCGCTTACGCCGTGGCGCGTTTCAACCCGATTGACCCACTGCACGTGATCCTCGGCAGCCGCGTGAGCTGGTACGACTACGACAACCGCAGCGGCGATGGCGACTATAAAGTCACTCAGGAAGTCACGCCGTACGCCGGTGTCATCTACGACCTGAACGACACCTACTCGGTTTACGCCAGCTACACCGAAATCTTCAAGCCACAGACCGAGCAAGACGTTTCCGGCTCCGTGCTGGACCCGATGACCGGCGAAAGCTATGAAATCGGCCTGAAAGGCGAGTACTTCGACGGTGCGCTGAACGCTTCGGTGGCGCTGTTCGACATGACTCAGGAAAATCGCGCCTATGCGATTACCCCGGTGCCGGCCATCTGCAGCGCCCAGAACCGTTCGTGTAATGCGGCTTCCGGCGAAGTGCGCAGCCAGGGTATCGATACTGAAATCAGCGGTGCTCTGACTCCGAACTGGCAGTTCTCGGCGGCTTACACCTATGTGCTTAGCCAGTACATCAAAGATGCCGACGAGCGTAACGAAGGCCGTCTGTTCGCCCCTAACCAGCCGAAACATCTGTTCAAGGCCGCCACCACCTACAACCTGACCGGCGACCTGAGCAAATGGCGTGTGGGCGGCGACGTGCTGGCCCAGAGCGAAACCTTCACTCGCGTCACCACCACCGGCTACGCCAAGCAGAACGAATACGCCGTGGTTGGCCTGATGGCAGGCTACAAGTTCGACGAGCACTGGGATGGCCGCGTCAACTTCAACAACGTGTTCGACACCAAGTACTGGCAGGGCATCCCGACAGGCACCGGCACCGGTGTTTACGGCGACCCGCGTAACCTGATGTTCTCGTTGAAGTGGACGATGTAATCACAGGCTGAATGATCTGCTTTTGTGGGACCGGCTTTAGCCGGGAATAGGCCGGTACAGCTGATACGTTCTTCGTGTCAGGTGCTACGCCTTCGCGGCTAAGGCCGGTCCCACTAGGTCACCGAGCCACGCATGAACGCCCTGCCCAATGCAGGGTGTTTTTGTATCCGGCTTTCGGTGAAATCTGCCATCTGAGGAACATCAGGCTGTCACACAGGTCGGTTACTACAGTGGTTAAAAGAGGGGCAGGGTGCTGTCCCGGCAGAAACGTCCGCAAATGCGACATTTTTTGTTGATTCCCACGCCCTCAAGTCCTAAAGTTCGCGCCGAACGTCCAAGCTGGAAACGATCCATCCGGCTCAAGTACTGACGACGAGACAGCAAGGCCACGGGAGGCGACCTCCAGATGGCCTTTTTTGCTTTCGGCGGACATGCCTTGGGAAGTAGGCGAACCAAAGTGGGGATACACACGGAGGACGTTCATATGCACCCATTTATTCATTTGTTTGCCCAGTGGAGTCCATAGCATGCCGATTCAAGTCGAAGACTATTTCCAGCGCGACACCTTCAACAAAATGAAGGCGTTTGCCGACACCCAAGAAACCCCGTTCGTGGTCATCGACACCGCGATGATCAGCAAGGCTTACGATGACCTGCGTGCAGGCTTCGAATTCGCCAAGGTTTACTACGCTGTCAAAGCCAACCCGGCTGTTGAAATCATCGACCTGCTCAAAGATAAAGGTTCGAGCTTCGACATCGCCTCGATCTACGAGCTGGACAAGGTCATGGACCGCGGCGTCAGCCCCGATCGCATCAGCTACGGCAACACCATCAAGAAATCCAAGGACATCCGCTACTTCTACGACAAGGGCGTGCGTCTGTTCTCCACCGACTCCGAAGCCGACCTGCGCAACATCGCCAAGGCTGCGCCGGGCTCGAAAGTCTACGTGCGTATCCTTACCGAAGGCTCGACCACCGCTGACTGGCCTTTGTCGCGCAAATTCGGCTGCCAGACCGACATGGCCATGGACTTGCTGATCCTGGCGCGTGACCTGGGTCTGGTGCCATACGGCCTCTCGTTCCATGTGGGTTCGCAACAGCGCGACATCAGCGTCTGGGACGCCGCGATTGCCAAGGTCAAAGTGATCTTCGAGCGTCTGAAAGAAGAAGACGGCATCGTCCTCAAGCTGATCAACATGGGTGGCGGCTTCCCGGCCAACTACATCACCCGTACCAACAGCCTGGAAACCTACGCTGAAGAAATCATCCGCTACCTGAAAGAAGACTTCGGTGATGATCTGCCGGAAATCATTCTGGAACCTGGCCGTTCGTTGATCGCCAACGCCGGTATTCTGGTCAGCGAAGTGGTGTTGGTGTCGCGTAAATCCCGCACTGCGGTAGAGCGTTGGGTGTACACGGATGTGGGCAAGTTCTCCGGCCTGATCGAAACCATGGACGAAGCCATCAAGTTCCCGATCTGGACCGAGAAGAAAGGCGAGATGGAAGAAGTGGTCATCGCCGGTCCAACCTGCGACAGCGCCGACATCATGTACGAAAACTACAAGTACGGCCTGCCGTTGAACCTGGCCATTGGTGATCGCCTGTACTGGTTGTCCACCGGCGCGTACACCACCAGCTACAGCGCCGTAGAATTCAACGGCTTCCCGCCGCTGAAATCGTTCTACGTTTAAGCGCTGACACTGCATAAAAAACCCGCGAGTGATCGCGGGTTTTTTATGGCTGCCTGATTCTGCAGGAGGTCAGGTACAACGCATGCCTGCAGGAGTTGTCGGAGGTTACGACGGCGACGAATGCGGTGTGTCGATGCACCGCTGTTCGCAGCCCTCGGCAGCGCCTACGGAGCTTGTGCGTTGATATTTACAACATCTCCGACACGCGCTTTGCCAGGCTCTCCGCTTCGTGGGTGCGGGCACCCATCAAGCCGGTGGCGAGTGTCAACATCGCTATACTGCTCCGGTCATCGATACCGTCCAGCTCATCTCTGGCGTACTGAAGTAATACCGTCATCCGTGAACAGTAGGTGCCCATATTGCTGGCTGCCTGCAGGCCATATAAATATTGTTTTTCTGACCAGCGAACCTTGCTCCTTGCCGTTGCCAGTTCATCGATGACGATGGCAGAGAGCTGCTGATTGTTGCGGCGATGTTTGGTTTCATGCTCGACGATTCTTAGATTCATGAAGTCGATGAACCTGGGAATGACCTCATGAACACTGAGTCGAATCAGTTCCATTTCTGTCGCTTTGACGCTAAACAGACTTTCGAAATCCTGGAGCTTTTGGCGAATCAAAGCCACGACTTCGGACGTCTTGGTGGACGGACTGATACCCAGTTTGCCGGTCAAATTGAAGGGCTCCAGGTGCAGCGCCAGGGTGTCGAGGTGGTCGCGGGTGCCTTGTCTGCCTTTCAGCTGCTGGTAGACCTCCAACTGGCTGACGAACCTGTTGGTTTCTCTGATGAAGAGCGCAAAGTCCTGATGCAGTTGGCGCATAGGTTTGACCATCTCGGGCCATCTGGACATGTCCTGTCTGGCGCGGTCAGTGGTGCGGGTCAGCGCAGGCTCTCGGTATTTACCGACTTCGTGCGCGGGCACCAGGCCCAGGTCCATCTTGAATAACTCGATCCGCTGGGGCAGTTGCTCAAGATAAACACGATGGCCGTGCAGGCCTACGCTGTCAGCGTGTTCGATAAGATAAATGGTCATATGACGTGTGCTTTTGGGCGTTGGAAAAGACTCTGTGTGAAGTGCGAGGGTGCTGGGGCGCCCCCGCAAATCAAGTGCCTTAACGAATTGGTTTCAGGTAATCGATCAAAGCGTTGGCGTTCTGGACGAACTGCTCACCCGATACATCGTCGCTGGCAACGTTGGCAGCCTCTGCCAGGAAAGAATTCAGTGACGCCACGATGGTGGAAAACTCGTTGATGAATGAAGGGCGTTCGTCGTCAAAGCCCTGAATAGCTTCAATCATATGGATTCGGTCATTGATTTTGTCCTGCTCGATCTTCTTGTCAGCGATGTCTTTGTTCACCCTACCAATACGCAGACGCAGACTATCTCGCAGACTGATAAGCCCAAGGTAATTAAGCAGCACGTTCAGCTCTTGCAGGGCTTTCTGCAGCATTTCCAACGCTGCCTGAGCCGCTGCCAGTTGCGGCGCCGTGAGGCCAAGCGCGGCGAGGGCCGCCGGGTTGAGAATGGTTTCCTTGTCGGTTTCGGGCAGTGAAGTGCTATCGAGCGCATTGATGGCGCTGGTCAGTGTCTCGTATTCACCGTCCAGCCCGGCTTTTTTCTCTTGAAGCTCCGCGATGTCTTCAGGTACTTGAAGCGCTTCGGCTTGGCAGGCTTCAAGCTTGAGCTTCAAGGTGCTCTCGCTGATTGAGGCGTTCAGAGGTTGCAGTCTGGAGGTTAGCCCGGCTGTTGATTTGCGAGTGTTATCTATGGCTTTGCTCAAGACTTTAGCCAGATCTTCGAGAATCTCTTGCCTTTCATCATCGTCACTGGCCTCGGCCAGATCTTTCTGGTGGAGTTTAACGGATCTAACTTTGCTCGCGAGGTCCATATGGATTTTCAGGGCGTCACCGGGCAGTTGGAAATCTGCTTCATTGATGGCTGAGTTGATCGCTCGAACTTTGTTATGAAAATCGGCCAGGTAACCTGTCTTGTCGTGAAATGTCTGGATGTCTATCCATCTTTCATTGCAGGCTGTTTTTGCTTGGCGTAGAGCGAATAAGTTGAATGGGGCGAAGGAGATTGGCGACGCATTAATAGTGGGCATGATTAAATTCCTTGTGCCTGTTGCTCGTATTCAACTCTGAACTCGTCATCAGCTTGTTTGAAAACTTCCAGCAATAGATGGGTGTCGTGCTGGATATCGTTCCATGGATCGATGACAAGCCTGAATTCCAGGATGAATTTCCGTAATTTCAACTCGTTCGTGATCTCATGTACGGACTCAGAAGATTGCTCTATATAGCCCGCGATTGAGTTCCAGACGTTAACGAGATTTCTGGTCGCCATGTCGGCGTCAACAATGATCAGGTCCAGAACTTGCAGCTCCATACGAACTGTATTCAAGCGGCCCAGGATGGCATCTTTGGTATTCATGAGGGCAATGTCGCGCGCCTGCTCTACGTACATGTCTTTTCGAGCTTTACGAACTTTTTCGGCTTCGATACCCAGATAAACGGACATCCCGATGCCGACGATATTAAGTGTTGCAGCTGATCCTATCGCTTCTTTGACCAGCTTGCGGTACTCCTCGGTCTTTATATCGATAGCTGTTGCACGATCCTCGATGACGAGGTTCAGAGCCTTGATTTCGGCGCCCAGTTTGTTGTTGTCAATCGCGGAGAGGCGACGCTTTACTGCCGGGTAGACGGTATTGGACAAGTCAGAGCTGAATTTATCCAGCCGTGCCTTGATTTGGGCGGCTTCGCTTTCACGAACTCTGACCTTTTGTAACATTTTGTCCAGGTATAAGCCGAAATCTTTAGCCGTTTCTTTGTCTTCAGGGTCAAGTTCAAAGTCTTGAAGGTTGTCGCCGAGCTCCAGCTCAACCTTGCGTAGATCTTCCAGGGTCATGATGTTGTATTGCTTGAGTGGACCTGCTTTGATGTCGGCAAAGATTTCTTCCACACCTTTACCGAACACGAGCATTTGCCCCGCGAATACCTGGAGTTTGCTGCCGACACTGAGAAGATCAATCCGTAATGGATTCCAGGTGCAGGCATGGTCGCGCACGGTTTCAAACGTACGCTGGAAGTGTTCGGCGTCCAGACCATCGCCAGCACCCTTCTCGTAACCGAGATAAGTGATGACGTCTTGCAGTTCTACCGGCAGCCTGAGGCCGACCATTTCGTAGTGCTTGATGTTCTTGATCTGATCTTTGGTGAGGATCAAGCCTGGGTCGCGAGTCACTTCATCCAGGTGGCCTGCCGAGGCGTCGATCATCAGCTTTGGGGCCCGGCTGGCTGCGTCGACGATTGCGTCATGGCTATTTGGAATGTTTTCGTTCATAGACATTTCATTAATCCTTTAATGAATTGTGATTCGGAGAGTGCAAGTTCCTTTGCACAAACTCAAGGCTAAAGTTAGCGCTGGGGCGAGTCAAAGCGGAATGGGGGACACGATTTGTAGGAAGAATGAGGGGTTAAAGCAGAAGTGCGGGCGCTTGCCTACGAAGAAAACCGCCGCGTTTTTGCAGTCTGAGGCGGCTCTTATAGAACATAAATTAACTATCTGAATTGAAATGATTTTCTGCGGGAGCAGCTTGCTCGCGAAGAGGCCGGGACATCGGCCTATATTTCTGAACGCAGGAACATTGCCTTCGCGAGCAGGCTCGCTCCCACAGGTCCCGTGTTTGCTCCGCGACAGCGCGTCGTCTGGACGGGGGATCTCCGACAGATCAATTCAAAGAGGCGTACGCCTCCCGGTCGCTTTCATCGCCCAGTACCGCAGCGCGGCGGTGATAGTCTCCCGCCAATGCTCTGATTGCCGGGATAGGCGCGGCGGCGAGGGTTTCGCGGGCCACGCGCAGAAAATTCAGGTTGCCGTTTTCCAGAGCGTTTTTCAGCCAGGCCAAGGCCTGTTCGAGCTGGCCTTGATCGGCGAGTACCGCTGCATGGCTGAACTGTCCACGGAAATCTCCGCCTTCCGCCGAGCGTCGGTACCAGTCAAAAGCAGCGCTCGGGTCGGCAGGGCAGTAGCGGCCTTCTTCCAGATACCGTCCCAACAGGTTCATCGATTTGGCGTGGCCCATCTGCGCCGCCTGTGCATAGCAGCGCAAAGCCAGTGGATGATTCTCACTGACGCCCCGACCAGTAGCGAGCAGGTTGGCCAGGTTGTACAGGCCCCAATCCAGGCCCGCCTTGGCGGCCAGTTGATAGTGGCTGGCAGCGGCGGACGGATCAGCTACGCAGCCCCAGCCATGTTCATGACAACGCCCCAACATATTGCGCGCCATGACATGACCGTTGCGGGCCGCGATTTCAAACCACTGACGCGCCAACGCCTGATCACGTTCTATGCCTTGCCCATCCAGCAGGATCTGCCCCAGTAATGCCTGGGCTTCAACGATGTTCTGGCCCGCAGCGGCAACGATTGCCTGAGCCGCCTTGGCGGGGTTGGCAGCGAGCATCTCCCGCAGTTGATCGCCGTCGAGGACTTCCTCGCGTTGCAGATTCCAGCTCATGGCTCAGACCTCAACCCAGCGGCGCAACAGGTTGTGGTAGGCGCCGGTCAATTTGATGAGAGAGGGGTGGTCGGGCACATCTTGGGTCAGTTGCTGGATGGCGTTGTCCATCTCGAACAGCAACGCCCGCTGGCTGTCTTCGCGCACCAGGCTTTGGGTCCAGAAGAAAGAAGCGAAACGGGTGCCGCGGGTCACGGCGCTGACTTTGTGCAGGCTGGTGCTTGGGTACAGCACCATGTCGCCTGCGGGGAGCTTCACCCGCTGTGTGCCATAGGTGTCCTGAATTTCCAGTTCGCCGCCGTCGTATTCATCCGGATCACTGAAGAACAGCGTCGCGGAAAGGTCGGTCCTGACTCGCTCGACGCTGCCTTTCGCCTGACGCACGGCGTTGTCGATATGAAAATCGAAGCTGCCACCGGCGGTGTAGCAGTTCAGCAGCGGCGGGAACACCTTGTGCGGCAGGGCGGCAGACATGAACAGCGGGTTGGACCACAGGCGTTCAAGCATGGCGCTGCCCACTTCAAGCGCCAGCGGATGACCTTCCGGCAATTGCAGGTTGTGCTTGGCCTTGGCTGACTGATAACCCGCCGTGATCTTGCCGTCGGCCCACTCGGTCTGCTCCAGCGCCTGGCGAATGCGAGCCACTTCATCACGATCAAACAAGCCAGGAATGTGTAAAAGCATGGGCGCGGCACCGTGTCTTAAGTCGTGAGTTCGGGCCTGAATCGGGGCCTACACCCATGAACATGAAAATTTTGTAGAGAGAATGTGTATTGAATGGAATATTTTGCTAAATAGCAATTGATCCCAATTGCTACCGGTAACTATTTGCAATATATTCCGCCGCCTCAACTCCTTGGGGAAGGAATTAATCCATGTCGCGTCAATCGTTACCATCTGGTGCTCACTCACAACGCTCGCTGGCTTCGGCCGTTGGTGTTGCCATCGCTGCAATGGCCGCAGGTCATCTGGCACACGCTGCCGAAAGCGCCGACGACAAAGCGGTTTCGCTGGGAGCCACCAGCATCAATGGTGAGCAGGACGCGACCTACCAGACCGATGAATCGGCTTCGAAGAAGTACACCGCACCGTTGCGTGAAACGCCCAAGAGCGTCACCGTGATCCCGCAACAAGTGATCCGTGACACCGGCGCCACCAGCCTCGCTGACGCCTTGCGCACCACGCCGGGCATCACCTTCGGCGCAGGCGAAGGCGGCAACCCGAACGCTGACCGCCCGATCATTCGCGGCTTCAACGCGGAAAGTGACGTGTTCATCGATGGCATGCGCGACGTTGCTGCCCAAAGCCGGGAAATCTTCAACATTGAATCGGTTGAAGTCAGCAAGGGCCCAGGTTCGGCGTTCACTGGCGCGGGCTCTACCGGCGGCAGCCTGAACCTGATCACCAAAGGCGCACACCTGGGCAATGCCTACAACGGTGGTTACACCTTTGGCTCCGACCAGACCCAACGCTACACCGCTGACCTCAATCAGCAGATCACCGACACCTCGGCGTTCCGCCTGAACCTGATGAAGCATGATGCCAACGTGGCCGGCCGCGATAACGTGGATGTCAGCCGTTGGGGCGTAGCGCCGTCGTTCGCCTTCGGCCTGGGCACCGACACCCGCGTCAAGCTCGATTACTACCACCTGGAAACCGACGATATGCCCGATTACGGCATCCCGTTGACCTCCACCACCGGTCGCAGCAAGTACATCGTCGACAAGCCAGCCCACGTCAACGAAAGCAATTTCTACGGCCTGACCGGTCGCGACTATCGCAAGAGCAAGAACGACAGCGGCACGTTCCGGATCGAGCACGACCTGAACGACAATCTGACCCTGTCCAACAGCTTCCGCATGTCCCGTTCGACCCTGGATTACATCGTCACCAACCCGGATGACAGCCGTGGCAACGTCGTCAATGGCTTGCTGTCGCGCTCTGCCAAGAGCCGCAACTCGACCTCCAGCGGCTTCGTCAACCAGACCGATCTGGCCGCCAAGTTCGACACCGGCTTCATCAACCACAGCCTTGTGACCGGCGTGGAGTTCTCGTATCAGGACACCCACAACCGCAACTACAACGTGCTGGATGCCAACGGCGGCACCATCGCCAGCGTCTGCTCGGCCGCGCTGCTGCGTTCCGGAGACTGCACCAACGTTGCAAACCCAGACCCGAAAGACGCCTGGAACGGCACCATCACGGACAGCCAGGCGTTTACTGACACCGACACCAAAACCAGCGCTGCTTACGTGTTCGACACCCTGAAGTTCAATGAGCAGTGGTCCCTGAACCTGGGCCTGCGTTATGACGACTACGACATCAAGTCCAGCGGTTTCGCCACTGCCGGTCGTGGCACGGTAGCGGGTAACTTCAAGCGCGAGAACACCAGCCAGCTGTGGAACTACCAGGTCGGTCTGGTCTTCAAACCGCTGCCGAACGGTACGGTGTACGCGGCATGGTCGACCTCCAGCAACCCGTCCGGCGAAACCAGCGGTAACGGTGGCCTGGAAATCAGCACGGCCAACACCAATCTCGATCCAGAGAAGAACCGCAACTACGAGCTGGGCACCAAGTGGGACTTCTTCGGCGATGACCTGTCGTTGACCGCCGCGCTGTTTCGCACTGAAAAAACCAACGCGCGCATCACCGATCCGGACAACGCCACGTTCCAGGTGCTTGATGGCGAGCAGCGTGTTGATGGCTTCGAGTTCACCTACACCGGTAAGATCACCAGCAAGTGGAAGGTCTACGGCGGCTATACCTACATGGAAAGCGAGCTGGTCAAGACCACGCTGGCTGCGGACGAAGGCAATCACATGCCAAGCACGCCGCGTAACAGCTTCAACCTGTGGTCGACTTACGAGCTGATCCCGAAGCTGACCGTGGGCGGTGGCGCAACCTTCGTCGATTCGCGTTTTGGCAACGAAGCCAACTCGGTTGAAGTGCCTTCGTACTGGCGCTACGACGCGATGGCCAGCTACGCGCTGACCAAAAACGTCGACCTGCAGCTCAACCTGCAAAACCTGACCGACAAGCGTTACTACGATCAGGTGTTCACCACTCACTACGCGCACATGGCCGCTGGCCGTACCGCGCTGATGAGTGCCAACTTCCACTTCTGATAGAGAAGCGGATGTTCAAGCCCCGCTGGCCTTTTAGGGTGAGCGGGGTTTTTTGGTGTTTGGGAATCGTGGTATTTCTCTGTTGGAGCGAGGCTTGCCCGCGAATTAGGTACCTCGGTGATGCAGGCACACCGCGTTATCGTTCTTCGCGGGCAAGCCTCGCTCCAACAGAAATTGGAGTAACAAAGGGTGTTGAAGAAAGTCCTGTTTCAAGTCCACTGGTTCTTCGGCATCACCGCCGGGCTTGTGCTCGCGCTGATGGGCATCACCGGTGCCATTTACTCGTTCGAGGATGAAATTCTTGAGTGGGCCAACCCCGAGGCGCTGATTATCCAGCCTCGCGGGGAGGCGTTGCCGCCAATCGAGCTGGTGCGCAAGCTTGAAACCGCCACTGGCCTGACGGTTGCCATTCTGCGGGTGCAGACCGTTGGCGACAAAGCCGCGCAAGTCTATTTCACTCCTGCTCCCGGCGAGCGCCGTGGGCCTATGCGTAACTTTGATCCGTACAACGGCGAGATCACCGGTGACGCGACCGGTGCGGGTTTCTTTGATTTCGTTCTGCGCCTGCACCGCTTTCTGGCCATGGGCGAGTATGGCAAACAGGTCACGGCCGCCTGCACGCTGATCCTGGTGTTCTTCTGCCTGTCCGGGCTTTACCTGCGCTGGCCGCGCAAGGCCCTGAACTGGCGAGTCTGGCTGACATTGGACTGGGCGAAGAAAGGCCGCAGTTTCAATTGGGACCTGCACTCGATATTCGGCACATGGTGCCTGCTGTTCTACCTGCTGTTCGCGATCACCGGCCTGACCTGGTCTTACGACTGGTTCAGCAATGGCATGAACGCTTTGCTGGGCGACGCTCCCGCGGGTGAACAGCGTCGTGGCGGCGGAGGCGGTGGTCGGCCTGGCGGTAATGGCGCGCCTCAGACGGCACCGGCGAAAGCTGATTTCGCGGCCATCTGGGAAAGCATCAAGACCACTGCCGGCCCTGAGCTGGCGGCGTACAACATTCGCTTGCCCAACGCGGGCGGTCAGCCAGCCACCATCTTCTATCTGCTCAAGGATTCGCCGCACCCAAGGGCGTTGAACACCATCATGCTCGACCCGGCGACCGGCAAGGTCGGTTCGGTTGCGCGTTACGCCGAGAAAAGCTTCGGCGCGCAATTGCTGGTCAGCAACTATTCACTGCACGTGGGCAGCTACTTCGGCATCGTCGGGCGGCTGATCATGACGGCGGCGGCGTTGATGATGCCGCTGTTCTTCATCACCGGCTGGCTGCTGTATCTGGATCGACGCCGCAAGAAGCGCGAGATCAAGAATGCTCGTGGCGGTGTTGCGGCCAACAGTGACAGTGACGCACCTGCCTGGCTGATCGGTTTCGCGACCCAGAGCGGTTTCGCTGAGCAACTCGCCTGGCAGACCGCCGGGCAATTGCAGGCAGCGGGCTTGCCGGTGAAGGTGCAGCGCCTGGCGGATGTTACCGAACAGGATCTGCGCCAGAGCCAGAACGCCTTGTTCGTGGTCAGCACCTTTGGCGATGGCGAAGCTCCAGACAGCGCCCTGGGTTTCGAGCGCAAATTGCTGGGCAGTCCGTTGGCGCTGGAAAACCTCAATTACGCGGTGCTGGGCCTTGGGGATCGGCAGTATCAACACTTCTGCGGTTTTGCCCGGCGCCTGCAAGGCTGGCTGGCCGAGCGCGGCGGCAAGCTGTTGTTCGATGGCGTCGAGGTCGACAGCGCAGACCCGGTGGCTTTGCAGCATTGGCAGCAACAACTGGGACAGGTCACCGGCACTGCGCCGACGAACCTGTGGCAGGCTCCGGCTTATGACAACTGGACGCTGAATCAGCGCGAACACCTGAACCCTGGCAGCAGCGGCTCGAAAGTGTTTCTGATTGGTCTGAAACCGCCGCCGTCCATGGTCTGGGAAGCCGGGGATCTGGTTGAGGTGATGCCGCGCAACAGAGTCGCGGCCGTTGAGCAGTTCTTGAATGGCTTAGGGATCGCTGCCAGCAGTTCTGTGCGGATCAGCGGCCTTGACGAACCGCTGAACGTCGCCCTGGCCAGTCGCCAATTGCCACAGCGTCGGGCGCATCTGGTGGGCTTGCATGCTCAAGCGGTGGTGGACGCGCTGGTGCCGTTGGCCATGCGTGAATACTCCATCGCTTCGATCACTGAAGATGGCTCGCTGCAGTTGATCGTGCGCCAGGAACTGCATCCGGATGGCAGCCTGGGGCTGGGTTCTGGCTGGTTGACCGAGCACGTTGCACTGGGCGATACGGTCAGCCTGCGAGTGCGCCGCAACAGCAGCTTCCATCTGCCGAATGAGCCTCGGCCGCTGATTTTGATTGGCAACGGCACTGGTCTGGCCGGGCTGCGCAGTTTGCTCAAGGGGCGAATCGCCCAGGGGCAGTCGCGTAACTGGCTGCTGTTTGGCGAGCGCAATCGGGAGCATGACTTCCATTGCGGTGGCGAACTGCTTCAGTGGCAGGCGTCGGGCGAACTTGCGCGGCTTGATCTGGCGTTTTCCCGTGATCAGGCCGAGAAAATCTACGTGCAGGATCGGCTGATTGAAGCGGCTGATGAGCTTAGAGAATGGCTGGCCGATGGCGCTGCGATTTATATCTGCGGCAGCCTGGAAGGCATGGCGGCGGGGGTGGATGCTGCGCTGATCGAGATTCTGGGTGCGCAAGCAGTGGGGGAATTGATCGAGCAGGGGCGGTATCGCAGGGATGTGTATTGAATCCCAGGTCCTCATTAAACCTGTGGGACCGGCTTTAGCCGGGAAGAGGCCGGTACATCCACCCCATGTTTATGGGTCTCAATGCCGCCTTCCCGGCTAAAGCCGGTCCCACAAAAACTGTAGGAGATGCCGAAGGCTGCGAAGGCGTGCCTATATGACACACCGCTTTCGCAGCCTGCGGCAGCTCCTACAGGTCCTGTTTACGCCGCCACAAACTGCTCCGCGTAATGGCAGGCAACCTGGCGGTTGTCTACCAGGCGCAGGGCGGGTTCTTCGGTGGCGCAGCGCTCGGTCGCGTAGGGGCAGCGCTTGTGGAAAGCGCAGCCGCTTGGCGGGTCGAGGGGGTTGGGCAGTTCACCGACGATCTTGATCTTCGGCTTCAGCGGGTCCGGGTGAATCGTCGGTGTAGCCGACAACAATGCCTGGGTGTACGGGTGCAGCGGACGGTTGTAGATCTCTTCCTTGGGACCCATTTCCGCCGGACGACCCAGATACATCACCAGCACCGTGTCAGCAACGTGGCGCACTACCGACAGGTTGTGGGAAATGAACACGTAGGCCGTGTTGAATTCCTGCTGCAGATCCATGAACAGGTTCAACACCTGAGCCTGAATCGACACGTCCAGCGCTGAAGTCGGTTCATCCGCCACCAGCACTTTCGGTTGCAGCATCATGGCTCGAGCCAGCGCGATACGCTGACGCTGACCGCCGGAGAACATGTGCGGGTAACGCTGATAGTGCTCAGGGCGCAAACCCACCTGGGCCATCATCGCCTGCACTTTCTCGCGACGTTCCCTGGCCGACAGATTGGTGTTGATCAGCAGCGGTTCACCGAGCTGATCACCAATTTTCTGCCGTGGATTGAGCGACGCATACGGGCTCTGGAACACCATCTGCACGTCTTTGCGCAATTGCTTGCGTTGTTCCTTGGTGGCACCGGTGACTTCCTGACCGGCGATTTTCAGCGAACCCGACGACGGCTCTTCAATCAGGGTCAAGGCGCGGGCCAGAGTTGACTTGCCGCAGCCGGACTCGCCGACCACAGCCAGGGTCTTGCCTGCTTCAAGTTCAAACGAAACGCCGTTCAGGGCGCGCACCAGGGCGTGGCCCTTGAACAGACCACGGGATACTTCGTAGTGACGGGTAAGGTCGCGGGCGGTAAGAACGACGCTCATTACGCCACCTCCTGATTCAACGGATAGAAGCAACGCGCCAGGCTGTGGGCTTTGGGATCAAGGCCTGGACGCTGGGTGCGACAGTTTTCCTGCACGTAAGGGCAGCGCGGCGAGAGCAGGCAGCCTTGCGGACGGTCGTAACGGCCAGGCACCATGCCCGGCAGGGTCGCCAGACGTTCGGCACCCATGCTGTGTTCCGGAATCGCCGCCAGCAATGCTTCGCTGTACGGGTGCGCAGGCACGTCGAACAAGCCCGGCACCTGCCCGACTTCAACGGCTTGCCCTGCGTACATCACGCAGACCCGTTGAGCGGTTTCAGCCACGACAGCCAGGTCGTGAGTGATCAGCACCAGTGCCATGTCCTGCTCTTTCTGCAGGCTGAGCAGCAAGTCCATGATCTGCGCCTGAATCGTCACGTCCAGCGCGGTGGTCGGTTCGTCGGCGATCAGCAGCTTGGGTTCGCCCGCGATAGCCATGGCGATTGCCACACGCTGGCTCATGCCACCGGACAGCTGATGCGGATAGGCATTGAGACGCGACGCGGCACCCGGGATTTCAACTTTTTGCAGCAGCTCCAGAGCACGCTGACGAGCAGCCCGACCTGACAGATTCAGGTGTTGACGCAGCACCTCTTCGATCTGGAAACCCACGGTGTAGCTGGGGTTCAGCGCAGTCATCGGGTCCTGGAACACCATCGCCAGGTCTTTGCCGATGATCTTGCGGCGCTGGCGATTGTTGAGCTTGAGCAGTTCATGACCGTCGAAGTTCAGGGAGTCAGCGGTGATCACGCCGGGGTGATCGATCAGGCCCATCAACGCCATCATGGTCACGGATTTACCCGAACCCGACTCGCCGACGATAGCCATGACTTCGCCTTTCTCGACGCTCAACGACAGGCCGTCGACAACCGGCACTGCGCTGGCGTCGCCGAAGCGGACGTTGAGATTCTTGATTTCTAAAAGTGACATACGAATCTCCTCAGGCGGCATTTTTGAGTTTCGGGTCCAGCGCATCGCGCAGCCCGTCGCCCATCAGGTTGATTGCCAGCACGCTGAGCAAAATGGTCAAACCAGGCAGGCTCACCACCCACCAGGCGCGTTCGATGTAATCACGGGCCGAAGCCAGCATGGTGCCCCACTCAGGTGTTGGCGGTTGTACGCCCAGACCGAGGAAGCCCAGCGCCGCAGCGTCGAGGATTGCCGAGGAGAAACTCAAGGTCGCCTGCACGATCAGCGGTGCCATGCAGTTAGGCAGCACGGTGATGAACATCAGGCGTGGCAAGGTGGCGCCAGCCAGACGTGCAGCAGTCACGTAATCGCGGTTCAGCTCGCCCATCACCGCCGCGCGAGTCAGACGAACATAGGACGGCAGCGAAACGATGGCGATGGCGATCACGGTGTTGATCAGGCCAGGGCCGAGGATGGCGACAATCGCCACAGCCAGCAGCAGCGAGGGCAGGGCGAGCATGATGTCCATCAGACGCATGATCGACGGGCCAAGGATGCGCGGGAAGAACCCGGCCAGCAGGCCCATGAGAATGCCCGGAATCAGCGACATCACCACCGACGACAAACCGATCAGCAGCGACAGGCGCGAACCCTGGATCAGACGCGACAGCAGGTCACGGCCCAGCTCGTCGGTGCCCAGCAGGAATTGCCATTGACCGCCTTCAAGCCAGACCGGCGGGGTCAGCAGGAAGTCGCGGTATTGCTCACTTGGGTCATGTGGCGCAACCCAAGGGGCGAACAGCGCGCAGAACACGATCAGGATCATGAACATCAGGCCGGCAACAGCGCCCTTGTTCTTGGCGAAGGCCTGCCAGAATTCTTTGTACGGCGAGGGGTAAAGCAGGCTTTGATCGACTGCTACCGAAGGAATAGGTGTGCTCATAGTCAGGATCTCAGCGCTGGTGACGAATGCGTGGGTTGGCAAAGCCGTAGAGGATGTCCACTACGAAGTTGACCAGGATCACCAGGCAGGCGATCAGCAGGATGCCGTTCTGCACGACAGGGTAGTCACGGGCGCCGATGGCTTCGATCAACCACTTGCCGATACCCGGCCAGGAGAAGATTGTTTCGGTCAATACCGCACCGGCGAGCAGCGCGCCGACTTGCAGGCCGAATACGGTCAGCACTGGAATCAGGGCGTTACGCAGGCCGTGAACAAACACCACGCGAGCAGGCGACAAGCCTTTGGCCCGGGCGGTACGCACGTAGTCTTCACGCAATACTTCAAGCATCGACGAGCGAGTCATCCGGGCGATCACCGCCAGCGGGATGGTGCCGAGCACGATGGCCGGAAGAATCAGGTGATGCAGGGCGTCGAGGAACGCGCCTTCTTCATCGCTGAGCAAGGTGTCGATCAGCATGAAACCGGTTTTGGGCGGGATGTCGTACAGCAGGTCGATACGCCCGGAGACCGGAGTCCAGCCCAGGGTCACCGAGAAGAACATGATCAGGATCAGGCCCCACCAGAAGATCGGCATTGAATAACCCGCCAGGGAAATGCCCATTACCCCGTGATCGAACAATGATCCTCGCTTGAGCGCCGCAATCACCCCCGCGAGCAAACCGAGAATGCCGGCGAAGATCAGGGCTGCAATCGACAGCTCCAGCGTGGCAGGGAACAAGGCAGTGAACTCGGTCCACACGCTGGTCCGCGTGCGCAGCGACTCGCCAAGATCGCCTTGAGCGAGCTTGCCGACATAGTCGATGTATTGCGCATAAAGCGGCTTGTTCAGACCGAGGCGTTCCATGGCCTGAGCGTGCATTTCCGGATCGACCCGGCGTTCACCCATCATGACTTCAACCGGGTCGCCCGGAATCAGGCGAATAAGCGCGAAGGTCAGCAAGGTGATGCCGAAAAACGTGGGTATCAACAACCCCACTCGGCGGGCGATAAAACTAAACATCGTGTGGTGTTCCTCATCGGCCGGTTAGGCGTTCTCCAACGGGGCTCTGGTTCAGAGCCCGCCGGATTATTTTTCTACTTCACCCGGGTAGTGGAGAAGTTGTTATTGGTCAGCGGGCTGATTTGATAGCCTTCGACGTTGTTGCGCATTGCAGTGAACAGTTTTGGATAAGCCAGGCTCAACCAGGGTACGTCTTTGGCAAAAATCTGCTGGGCTTGCTCGTAAAGTGCAGCACGCTCAGCCGGGTCGGTCTTTGCCCGGGCCTTGGAGATGGCTTCTTCAAACCCCTTGTTACACCAGCGGGCGTAATTCTCACCATTCTTCGCGGCTTCGCAACTCAGGTTAGGTGTCAGGAAGTTATCCGGGTCGCCATTGTCGCCAGCCCAGCCTGCAAACACCATGTCATGTTCGCCAGCCTTGGCCCGTTTGAGCATTTCGCCCCATTCCATGACGCGCAGATTCAGCTTGATCCCGACCTTCGCCAGGTCAGCTTGCAGCATTTGCGCACCCAACGCCGGGTTCGGGTTGGTCACTGCACCGCCATTGCGCAGATACAGGCTGAACTCCTGACCTTCGGGTACGCCTGCTTCTTTAAGCAGTGACCGTGCCTTGTCCTGGTCGTGCGGCGGATTTTTAATGTCCTGGGCATAACCGAGCAAAGTTGGCGGGTAAGGATTCACGCCTTCAGTGGCCTTGCCTTCGCCAAACAGCGCCTTGATGTAGGCCTTTTTATCGAACGCCAGGTTGATCGCTTCCCGCACGCGCACATCGCTCAGGTATTTGTGCGTGGTGTTGATCGCGATGTAGCTGGTCATCATGGCTTCCATCTCGTCGATCTTGAGCTTGGGGTCAGCCTTGATGGTTTCGATGTCATCCGGTTTTGGATACAGCGCCACCTGACACTCGTTGGCCTTGAGCTTTTGCAGGCGCACGTTGCTGTCCAGCGTGATCGCAAAAATCAATGTTTCGCTGGGTACCGCACCCTTCCAGTAATCCGGGTTGGCTTTATAGCGGACCTGAGCGTCCTTGGCATAGCGAGTCAGGATGAACGGGCCTGTGCCGATGGGCTTGCTGTTCAGTTCGGCAGTTTTGCCCGCCTTGAGCAACTGGTCGGCGTATTCAGCGGAATAGATGGAGGTGAACGGCATCGCCAGGTCACGCAGGAACGGTGACTCGGGACGGGTCAGGGTGAATTTGACGGTGTGCTCGTCAACTTTTTCGACGCTTTTGAGCAGGTCATTGAAGCCCATGCTTTCGAAATACGGATAGCCGGTCAGGGATTTGTCATGCCAGGGATGCTTCGGGTCCAGCTGACGCTGAAAGCTCCAGAGAACATCATCGGCGTTCATCTCACGGCTGGGTTTGAAGTAATCAGTGGTCTGGAACTTGACGCCTTTGCGCAAATGAAAGGTGTAGGTCAGGCCATCGTCGCTGACGTCCCAGCTTTCAGCCAGGTTAGGTTCGGTTTCGGTGGTGCCGGGTTTGAAGCCGACCAGCTTGTCCAGAAAGGTTTCTGCGGTGGCATCTGCCGTGACAGCGGTGGTGTATTGAACGATATCAAAGCCTTCAGGGCTGGCTTCGGTGCAGACCACCAAGGGCTTGGCCGAGACGCTCAGTGCCGCGCTGAACAGAGCCAGTGCGATCGAGTTGCGTAGCGATAACAGTTTCAATGGAAACCTCCGTTGATTGAGCGTTTGAGTGACCGACCCGGGCGGTGTTGGCCCCCGCACCGGATCGGTCATGTTGCGACTTACAGAATGTTGAACGGAATGGTGGTCACCAGACGGAATTCGTTCAGGTTGCCATCAGACTGGTTTTCGCTGGCGCGGTGCGTGGTGTAGGTCGCGCGGATAGCCGTGGCCTTGAGCGGGCCGGACTGGACCGAGTACGAAGAGCCGATGCCGTATTCGTAGTGGGTTTCGCCGTCCATTGCCCGCACGTCGCTGTAGGCGGTGCCTTTGTAGTGCGTACCGTCGATGTCCCAGCCGCGAGCCTGGTAGATGTTGAATTTCAGGCCTGGTACGCCGTATTCAGCCATGTTCAGAACATAGGCAACCTGCAGGGACTTCTCGTTCGGGCCGTTGAAGTCCGAGAGCAGGGAGTTGGCCAGGAAGATGGCGTTGGTTTCGTGGGCGTAGTCGAAGTATTCGTTACCGGCAACTTCCTGATAGGCGATGCTCAGGCTGTGGGCCTTGTGCGTACCGGTGAAGGAGAGGCTGTAGGTATCGTTATCGATTTCGCCCATTTTGCGCTGGCCGGAATCTTTGGTTTTGTAGTAGTTCAGGTTGGTGCTCAGGCCCACTACGTTGGTGTCGCCGATTTCATGGGTGAAACCGAAGTAGTACTGGTGCCAGAAGTCTTCCAGGTTCGAGGCGTAGAAGCTGGTGGTCAGGCTGTCGGTAGGCTTGTAGTCGCCGCCCAGCATGTCCAGACGATCAGCGGTTTTGCTGCGGTCGCCGTATTCAGAGCGGAATTTATCCAGGCTCTGTTCCATACGTGGCGAAACGCGGTCGAAGCTACCGGCTTGCAGGGACAGGTTGTTGAACTCGTCGCTCTGTAGCCCGAAACCCTGGAAGCTCGAAGGCAAAGCACGGTTGCCGATGTAGGCGATCACCGGGGTGTTCACCGACTGGCGACCCATTGTCAGGGTGGTGTTGGAGACGCGTGCCTTGACGTTGCCCAGGCCCATCTTGCTCCACTGACCTACGGCATCGCCGTCGCTGTCAGCCAGAGTCCGGTTGGAACTGCCGGCGAAGTCGCCGACGTCACGGTCCAGGGCAATGGCGTTGTACAGCGCCAGTTCGGTGGAGAAACCAACCACGCCCTGTGTGAAGCCCGAGGTGTAGTTGACGATGGTGCCTTGCTGCCAGTTGATGCGGCGCGGGGTGGTTTTGCGCACGCCGTCATCGTTGTAGCCGAATACGCTGTCGCGACGGCGCAGTTCGTTGGAGTACCAGTTGCGCGTGGTGCCGGTCAGGTGTTGATCTTCAAAAAAGCCGTTGGCGTCGGCCTGGGCATTTTTGGTACTCAGCCCGGTTGGCACGAATGCCTGGCTGGTAGGCTCTGCCTGGGCCATTGCGCTCAAGGAGGCGATGGACAAGGCGACTGCAGCGGTACTGATCTTTCTCACGATTGAAGCTCCCTTACTACTTTTATATACGCCAGTTTTTATGGGCTGGCTTTGAGTTACGTGAGGCTTTTGGCCGCACTTTGTTTTTATCGAATGCTTGATGGAACAAGCGAAAACTCGCCACAGCAATGCGCGCTGCCCTGGTCAGGAGCAGCGAGCTTTTTGGGGTATTTAAGGGTTACTCGGCGATGCTGACGCCGGAGAAAGTGTTACGTCCAAACGGGCTGACTTTGAAACCCTGAACTTCGGCACGCAGTGGCTGATTAACCGTCGAGTGTGCAATCGGCGTGATCGGCACTTGTTGTTTCAGGTATTGCTGCGCCTGTTTGTACAGATCGATACGCTGGGCTTTGTCCGCAGTGGCAACGGCGGCTTTAACCAGCGCGTCGTATTTCTCGTCGCACCACATGGAGTAGTTGTTACCGCCAATGGCGGCGCAGCTGTACAGAGTGCCCATCCAGTTGTCCGGATCACCGTTGTCGCCAGTCCAGCCAATCAGCGAAATATCGTGCTCGCCGTTCTTGGTGCGCTTGAGGTATTCGCCCCACTCATAGCTGACGATCTTGACCTTGATGCCCACCTTGGCCCAGTCGGCCTGGAGCATTTCAGCCATCAACTTGGCGTTCGGGTTGTACGGGCGCTGAACCGGCATGGCCCACAGGGTCAGCTCGGTGCCTTCCTTGATGCCAGCGGCGCGCAACAGCTCCTTGGCTTTTTCCGGGTTGTACTCGGCGTCCTTGATGGTCTCGTCGTAAGACCATTGGGTCGGTGGCATGGCGTTGACGGCCAACTGACCGGCGCCCTGATACACGGCGTTGATGATGGCCTTCTTGTTAACGGCCATGTCCAGCGCCTGACGCACTTCCAGTTTGCCCAGTGGTTCGTGGCGCACGTTGTACGAGATATAACCCAGGTTGAAACCGGCCTGCTCCATCACTTTCAGGCTTTTATCTTCTTTGAGCTTCTGCAGGTCAGCCGGGCGCGGGTTTAATGAAACCTGGCACTCGTTGGCCTTGAGCTTTTGCATGCGCACTGAAGCGTCGGTGTTGATGGCGAAAATCAGGTTGTCGATCTTCACCCGGCTCGGGTCCCAAAACTCTTTGTTGCCCTTGTAGCGGATCTGCGAATCTTTCTGGTAACGCTGGAAAACAAAAGGCCCGGTGCCGATTGGCTTCTGGTTGATGTCGTGCAGCTCGCCGGATTTCATCAATTGGTCGGCGTATTCAGCGGACAGAATCGAGGCGAAGTTCATGGCGACGTTCTGAATGAACGCGGCGTCCACTTTGTTCAGGGTGAACACCACGGTCAGCGGATCGGTTTTTTCCACCGACTTGAGGTTTTTGTTCATCCCCATGCCGTTGAAATACGGGAACTCCGTTGGGTAAGCGACCCGGAACGGGTGATCCGGCTTGAGCATGCGATTGAAGGTGAACAGCACGTCATCGGCGTTGAATTCGCGTGTCGGCTTGAAGTACGGGGTGGTGTGGAATTTCACACCTTCGCGCAGGTGGAAGGTGTAGACCAGACCATCCTCGGAAACGTCCCACTTGGTGGCCAGCGCCGGGACGACGGCCGTGCTGCCTTGTTCGAATTCGGTAAGGCGGTTGTAGATCGGTTCGGCGGCATCGTTGTCGGTGCCCGCGGTGTACTGAGCAATGTCAAAGCCCGCCGGGCTGCCTTCGGAGCAGAACACCAGATTGCTGGCAGCCTGGGCTGCCGGCGTGAGAGCCAACAAGCCAAGGCTGAACAACGACGACATGGCAATGGTTTTACGCATGATGATCCTTATCCCTGAATGTGAGTCGTAAATGCCCAACAAATATCGGGCAAAAGGGCTCCTGCAATCTGGAAGCCCTTTCGAGTGCTCAGCAACAAATTGAAATAGCTTGGCCGACGCCGTCGAAGGTAAGTCCGACGGGCGCGACTGTATGTAGTACCGCGTGCGTTAAAAAGCGTAGGAAAGTTCTGCAGGCAAATAGAGTGGATCCTGTAGGAGCTGCCGAAGGCTGCGAATTGGGCGCGTCAGATATAACGCGTTCGCAGCCTTCGGCAGCTCCTACAGAGAAATACGAGAATCTTCTATATCCGACAGACGGAATTAACTGCGCCGCGATAAGCAGCGCAGTTAATTAGTTCTTACTTGCCAGTTACGCTAACACCGTAGAAAGAGTTCAGACCAAACGGGCTGATCTTGAAGTCTTGTACGGTTGCGCGCATCGGTTGGTAAACCGTCGAATGCGCGATAGGCGTCATTGGCACGGCTTCTTTGAGCAGATGCTGGGCCTGTTTGTACAGTTCGATACGCTTGGCCTGGTCGGTGGTTTCTTTCGCCTGATGGATCAGGGTGTCGAAAGGCTTGTCGCACCACTTGGCAAAGTTGTTACCGTTGACGGCGTCACAACCAAACAGCGTGCCCAGCCAGTTGTCCGGGTCACCGTTGTCGCCGCTCCAGCCAATCAGCATCGCGCCGTTTTCACCGGCTTTGGCGCGCTTGATGTACTCGCCCCATTCATAGCTGACGATCTTGGCGTTGATGCCGATCTTCTTCCAGTCGGACTGGAGCATCTCGGCCATCAGTTTGGCGTTCGGGTTGTAAGGACGCTGAACCGGCATCGCCCACAGGGTGATTTCCGTGCCTTCCTTCACGCCAGCCTGCTTGAGCAGGGCCTTGGCTTTTTCAACGTCGAACGGCGCGTCTTTGATCGTGGTGTCGTAAGACCATTGGGTCGGCGGCATGGCGTTGACCGCCAGTTGGCCCGCGCCCTGATACACCGCATCAATGATGCCTTGCTTGTTCACGGCCATGTCCAGCGCCTGACGGACTTCCTTGATCGCCAGCGGGTTTGGCTTATCGTCGCCCTTGATCTTGTCCATCGTGTTGTAGGCGATGTAACCCAGGTTGAACCCTGCCTGATCCGGCATCTTCAAGTCTTTGTCGGCCTTTAGTGGAGCCAGGTCGGCTGGACGTGGGTAAGCGGTGATCTGGCATTCGCCTTTCTTCAGCTTCTGTGCACGTACCGAAGCGTCAGTGGTGATGGCGAAGATCAGGTTGTCGATCTTGACGTCTTCAGGCTTCCAGTAATCCTTGTTGCCGGTGTAACGGATGTTGGAGTCTTTCTGGTAGCTCTTGAACACGAACGGGCCAGTGCCGATTGGCTGCTGGTTGATCAGTTCAGGCTTGCCTTCCTTGAGCAGCTTGTCAGCGTATTCAGCGGACTGAATCGATGCAAAGCTCATCGCCAGGTTCTGGATGAACGCAGCGTCAACCGTCGCGAGCGTCATCTTGACGGTATGAGCATCAACCTTCTCGATCTTGGTGATGTTGGTGTCCATCGCCATGTCGGTGAAGTACGGGAATTCGGTCGGGTAGGCCTTACGGTAAGGCATGTCCTTATCGATCATGCGGTTGAACGTGAACAGCACGTCATCGGCATTGAATTCGCGGGTTGGCTTGAAGTACGGCGTGGTGTGGAACTTGACGCCTTCACGCAGGTGGAAGGTGTACGTCAGGCCATCCGGGGTTACTTCCCAGCTGGTGGCCAGGCCTGGAGTTACGGCGGTGCCGCCACGTTCGAACTGGCTCAAACGGTTAAATACGGTTTCTGCCGCAGCGTCGAAATCAGTACCGGTGGTGTATTGGCCTGGGTCGAAACCGGCCGGGCTGCCTTCGGAGCAGAACACGAGGTTCGATGCTGCTTGAGCGAAAGGAGCTGCAGTGATCAAGCCTGCGCTGAGTAGAAACGGAATGACCGCGTGTTTGAGCATGGTGGCCTCAGTTGTTGTCATTTTTAATTTTGAGGGAACAGCCTCGTGGGCCGATCCTGCCGATACTTATGCAGGGGCCATACCCAAAGCAAGAACTTGGCGTCAAAGAAGATACAAAGAGTGGCACGAGCGTACAGGAATGTCGCATCAGTGTAATTTCTGACGCATTTGATCGTTTGCGCGTCGCATTCGGAAAGGTTTGGCGCACCAAATTCGCGCAACCGAGCGTGTTGAATGCACTCGGTTGGCGCGGCAGTGTTACCAATCTGACGAATGGTTCGACCTATTGGGCCCTATTTGGACAGGCTTACCCCATAAAAGGGCGTCAGGCCGAAGGGGCTGAGTTTGAAGTCCTGGACTTCCTTGCGCATCGGCTGGAACACCTTGGAGTTGGCAATCGGGGTGATCGGCACCTGTGCCTTGAGAATCTGCTGGGCCTGCTGATAGAGCTTGATGCGCTCGTCGCGATCGCTGGTCAGTTTGGCCTTTTGCACCAGCTTGTCGTAGGCCGGGTCACACCATTTGGCGTAGTTGCTGCCTTTGACTGCTGCGCAGCTGTACAGCACGCCCAGCCAGTTGTCCGGGTCGCCATTGTCGCCAGTCCAGCCGTAGATCATGGCGTCGTGCTCACCGGCTTTGGCGCGTTTGATGTATTCCCCCCATTCATAGCTGACGATGTTGGCCTTGATGCCGACCTTGGCCCAGTCGGCCTGAATCATCTGCGCCGACATCCGCGCATTGGGGTTCGAGGCGCGCTGCACGGTCATGGCCCACAGGTTGATCTGGGTGCCGGGCGCAACGCCAGCTTCCTTGAGCAGTTGCTTGGCCTTCTCCGGATCGTGCGGAGCGTCCTTGATGCTCGGGTCGTAACTCCACTGGCCTGGCGGAATGGCGTTTTGGGCCAGTTGCCCGGCGCTTTGATACACCGCCTTGATGATCGCCGGTTTATCGATGGCCATGTCCAGCGCCTGACGCACCTTGAGCTGATCCAGCGGCGGATGGGTCACGTTGTAGGCCAGAAAGCCCAGGTTGAAGCCCGGCTGGCTGATCACCTTGAGGTTCGGGTCTTTCTGCATCTCCTCGATGTCTTGCGGGCGCGGATAGCCGCTGACCTGGCATTCCCCGGCCTTGAGCTTTTGCATGCGCACCGCCGCATCGCCACTGATGGAAAAGATCAGGTGATCAAGCTTCACGTCCTCGGGTTTCCAGTACGCGGTATTGCCGTCGTAACGGATCTGCGCGTCTTTTTGATAACGCTTGAAGACGAAAGGTCCGGTGCCGATGGGCTTCTGGTTGATGTCTTCGGCTTTGCCCTGTTTGAGCAGTTGGTCTGCATATTCGGCCGATTGCACCGAGGCAAAGCTCATCGCCAGGTTTTGTACGAAGGCGGCATCGACATTGTTCAGGTTGAACTTGACGGTCTGATCGTCGATTTTTTCGACGCTCTTGATCGTGGTGTTCATGCCCATGTCGGTGAAGTAGGGCGACTCAGAAGGGTAAGCCTTGCGGAACGGGTGATTGGCGTCCAGCAAGCGCTGAAAGGTAAACAGCACGTCGTCGGCGTTAAAGTCCCGGGTCGGGGTGAAGTAGTCCGTGGTGTGAAACTTCACGCCGGGGCGCAGGTGAAAGGTGTAGGTCAGGCCATCGCTGGAAACGTCCCACTTCGTGGCCAGCCCCGGCTCGACTTCGGTGCCGCCGCGCTTGAACTGGGTCAGGCGGTTGAAGACGGTTTCCGCCGATGCATCGAAATCCGTGCCGCTGGTGTACTGGCTGGGGTCAAAGCCTGCCGGGCTGGCTTCCGAGCAATACACCAGAGTGCTGGCCGCCTGGGCCACTGGCGCGCAGGCGAAAAGGGCGGCAGTCAGTAGCAGCGGTTTGAATACGTTCTTTTCCATGAAGCCCTCGTGGTTGCGGCACTGATGCGGATAGACAACGGATAGTGCCGCACTCACAAGGTTCCCGACAAATTGTTGCGGGTGGGGGAAGCCCACACGGTGGAAGCTAAATAGCCCTGTAGAAGCGAACTTGTTCGCGAGCCGTCGGTACAGACCATAGATGAGCGTCGCCTGCCAAACTGTCTCGCCAACAAGTTGGCTCCTACAGTGATGAGTTCGATCCAGGATCGCAGATTACTTCTTGCGAGTCAGATACCAGCCCAGCGGTGTGCGTTTCCACAGCTCGACCAGCGGGTGGTCGGATTTCAGGAATGTTTCCAGGAAATTACCGCCGTCCTGCCTGAAGTTCTCCAACTGGTCTGATGCGTGTTTGCGTACCTGGCTTGCGACTCTGTCGAGGTTGCTTTTGCTTGCGGCCTGCGCGATTCGATGAGGATTTGCACGGGCCCATTCTTGAACGATCTGGTCGTGGGCAGGGAAGTCCATTGGATGCTGTAGATGATCTGCAGCCAGTCGCGCAAGATCGCCCACGCCGGTTATGCCCTGCCATTGGTAGAAAATGATGTGCCCAATACGAGCCACTGCATCTCGCGCCAACAGCGCCGACAGTTCATGGAGAGGATGTTCCCCATGATCCTTGGCCAGTTGAGAGTGTGACGGGTCGGTAGAACCGCTGGTGTTCGGGTCGCCGGCCAGGTAGGTCTGTGCATCGTCGATGCTGTTGCCCAGCACCGTGAGCAAGCCCTGCATGACTGTACCGAACGCGTTGTTGACCAGTTGGCCGGGCAGGCGAACATGGTGAAGCAGTGCTTCGATGTAGTCGGAGTAAGGCAACTCTGCCCACTTGTCGCGGTTGTGCAGAAAGGACTCGTAAGCTTTCAGGTACTTTTCGTTGGGGTGTTCACTGAGAAGAATCTGCACCACCTGATCCCTTTCAGTGCGCTCGCCCGCCTGGATTGCGTTGAATGTTGTGTCCTTGATCGAGAACAGGATTTTGCCCAGCGGTGCCGCAAGGCTTGCAATGGCGTCGCTCGAACCAAACATGCCGGTCACCAGCGGCAGCCCGTGTTTGCAATCCGCTGCCGAGGTCCAGGGCAGTACTTCTGTGTAACCCGCCTTGATCAGGCACAGCTCCACATAATTGGAGTGAGCGTAGAAGTCCTCAAGAATGTGCAGCGCCGAACCTAATGCTCGAAGGCCGTCGGTTGATTCCAGGCCTGCCTTCAATGCCTTATCCAGTTCGGCCTGCATGACGGCGTTACTACGGTGAATGTAGCGCTTCATGGACGTCTGATAGTCGACCTGGAGCAGAGGATCGTCTTTTTCAACCCAGGCTTCGAAATCAGCATCACGGGTGGCGGGGTCGAAGTTTGGCGTTTCAATGACTTTAGGGTTATCGATGTGCTCACTGGGGCGATACACCCCCAACCTTTGCGGCGTGACCCTGAACTTCTCCCGGTCGATCTTCATCAGGTCGCTGAATTCCTTGACCGCCAGTACGTCAATGATTCGGGTCAGGGCGTCGCGCGACAAAACGTCCGGGAAGTTTTTCGGCGTGTGGGCGGCGCGGACAATCTTGGGACCGAGCAGTTGGGAGAAATCCCGAAGCCAGTTGCCGAAGTAGATGGCCCGGATCTCATGCTGGCGAAAGCCTACATGCTCGAGCACGGATTCTATCGAGCCGTGCGTTGCTTCTTTTTCACTGCCTTCACCGGCCGCAAAGCGCGGTTCGATTCGCAGTCGTGGCGTTGTATCTCTTTTATCTAACGAGTCTTCGATGTGAGGATTCATCCGTGATTCCTTTTTTAAAAAAATTGTTTCGGTTAAAGCGAGGGCTAGTTTAGGGCGGCGGATTTTTTGGGGAATCAGACGAGGGAGTCGGGAGGTGTAGGACGAGGGGACGTGAGCGGGGGGAAGAAGGAGGGGATGGACGTTGTTCTGTAGGAGCGCACGAGCACCGCGAGGCCGCGATGGCGGTGTGTCAGTCACACCGCAGTTCGCAGCCTTCGGCAGCTCCTACAAAGGCAAGAGCATCAAGGGATAGCAACTTCGATAGTGCCGTCAGCAGTGACGGTCACTTGGCTGGTCCCCGCTTCGACATCAGGTGTCGGCGCTGCATCGGAACGAGCGGCCTTCATCATCATGACTGGTGCGCGGAAGTACGGCTGTGGATAACCCGAAGTGTTGAAGTTCAGGTTGATCAGTTTGTAACCGGTGCCGCCCAATGCATCGGTCACCAGTTGTGCGCGGGTGCGGAAAGCTGTCACGGCTTCCTTGAGCAGTTCGTCTTCGCTGGCTTTACGGGTTGGCGGGGCTATGGAGAAGTCCATACCGCCCATTTTCATGTCGCCCAGCAGTTCGCCGGTCAACTTCGACAGGGCGGCAAAGTCGGCGCTTTCCAGACGCAACTCGGCGCGTTCACGCCAGCCGGTGATCTTCTGGCCTTTGTCGTCATAGATCGGGTAGCTGTTGCGATTGCCCTGGCGGATGTTGATGTCTTTGACCTGGCGCGCCTGGCCCAGAGCCTTGTTCAGTGTTTCAGTGACTTCGGTCGCCAGTTTGGCCGGGTCGGTGTTCTGTGCTTCGCTGTACAACGTCACGTTCATCAGGTCGCGGGTAACTTCCTTGTTGACCTCCGCGTGCACGGAAACCTGGTTGTAGTGAACGTCTTCGGCCATGGCCGGGGCGCTGATCATTGCAGCGGCACCCAGGGCGAGAAGGGCAGCAGTAGGACGAAGGCTAAACATAAAAACTCCTTGTTATCGAGCAGGCCCGGGACGAACGTCCAGCGAGCGCAAAGCAATCAGACTGCAAACGGTGAGGCGGGTTCCAGCCATACAGGCACGTATGCGCTACAAAAAGTATCTGGCTCAAGAAGATTAATTCTTGATGAAACCTGTAATGCTTTGACGCACTTTTCGCAGTTTAGGCCGCCGCTTGGTTATACTCGCTGCGATTCGCCTGGAGCACTCATCAGGAGAGCTCATGCTCGCCCCCGTACAATTGCTTTCCGCTACCCGTCAGAACCTCTGGCGCCTGACCTTGATCCGCACTTTGGTGCTGGCCGCGCAAGCCGGTTCGGTGGGCATTGCGTACCTGTTTCACTTGCTGCCGCTGCCGTGGATGCAACTGGCGATCACCCTGTGTTTCTCGATGATCTGGTGCGGGGTAACGGCCGTTCGTCTGCGTACATCGCTGCCCGTGACCGAACAGGAATACTCGGTGCAGCTGGCCTTCGATCTGTTGATCCACAGTGCGCTGCTGTATTACTCCGGTGGTTCGACCAACCCGTTCGTTTCTTATTATCTGGTGCCGCTGACGATTGCTGCAGTGACCTTGCCCTGGCGCTATTCGTTAATTCTGTCGGGCATCGCGCTGGCGCTTTACAGCTGGCTGCTCGGGCACTCGTTCCCGTTGGATACCTACCCGATCTCCCGGGAAAACATGCAGATTTACGGCATGTGGCTGAGTTTCGCCCTGGCCGCTTCGGTCATCACTTTTTTTGCCGCGAAGATGGCCGAAGAACTGCGCCGACAGGAACAGCTGCGTTCGGAGCGCCGTGAAGAAGGCCTGCGCGATCAGCAATTACTGGCGGTGGCGACTCAGGCGGCTGGCGCGGCTCACGAATTGGGCACGCCGCTGGCCACCATGAGCGTGCTGCTCAAGGAAATGCGTCAGGACCACAAGGACCCGGCGTTGCAGGATGACCTTGAAGTGCTTCAGGAACAGGTCAAACAGTGCAAGCAGACCCTTCAGCAACTGGTACGCGCCGCCGAGGCCAACCGGCGTCTGGCGGTGGAGATGCAGACCGTCAACCATTGGCTGGCCGAGTCGCTCAACCGCTGGCACCTGATGCGCCCTGAAGCCAGCTATCGATTCCAGTTGCTGGGCAAAGATGCTGCGCCCATGCTGGCGCCGCCGCCGGATCTGACCCAGGCGCTGCTCAACCTGCTCAATAACGCCGCCGATGCCTGCCCGGAAGGCCTGGAAGTGAATCTGGACTGGGACAGCAATGAAATCTGTATCAGCATCCGCGACCACGGCCCCGGTGTGCCATTGGCAATTGCCGAACAAATCGGTAAACCTTTCTTTACTACCAAAGGCAAAGGCTTCGGCCTGGGTCTGTTCTTGAGTAAGGCCAGCGTGACCCGCGCGGGCGGCTCGGTAAAACTCTACAGTCACGAGCAAGGCGGTACGCTGACCGAGCTGCGCCTGCCACGTGACGCCCGAGGAGATGATGTATGAGTGACGAAATCCAGGTTGAAGGCGAAGAACTGCCGCATCTGTTGCTGGTTGACGATGACGCCACCTTTACCCGCGTGATGGCGCGAGCGATGTCGCGACGTGGTTTCCGCGTCAGCACCGCAGGTTCCGCCGAAGAGGGCTTGATTCTGGCCCAGTCGGACATTCCGGAATTCGCCGCGCTGGACCTGAAAATGGACGGCGACTCCGGGCTGGTGCTATTGCCCAAGCTGCTGGAGCTGGACCCGGACATGCGCGTGGTAATCCTCACCGGTTATTCGAGCATTGCCACGGCGGTCGAGGCGATCAAGCGCGGCGCCTGCAACTACCTGTGCAAACCGGCCGATGCCGATGACGTGTTGGCGGCGCTACTGTCCCAGCATTCGGATCTGGACACCCTGGTGCCGGATAACCCGATGTCGGTGGACCGCTTGCAGTGGGAGCATATTCAACGTGTGCTGACCGAGCACGAAGGCAACATTTCCGCCACGGCCCGGGCGCTGGGCATGCACCGCCGTACCTTGCAACGCAAACTGCAGAAGCGCCCGGTTCGTCGCTAAGCGTTTTTTACAGTCATGGATGATCGCGTCGAGCGTTCGTTGCCTGCGGCACGGACGCTGAACTTCACTACGAAGTCGAGTCATCACCATGAAGCGCAATGCCGAGTACAGCACCGTCAATGACAGCGTGCAGGAGAAGTTCTTTTCCCGCGTCTGGAAACTGATCACCCCTTACTGGCGCAGCGAAGAGAAAGGCCTGGCCTGGATCCTGTTGATCGCCGTGATTGTGCTTTCGCTGTTCAGCGTGGGCATTTCCGTGGTCCTCAACAGCTGGTACCGGGACTTCTACAACGCCCTGGAAAAGAAGGACCTGGCGGCGTTTACGCAGTCGATCCTGTATTTCTGCGGCATCGCCACCGTCGGTATTCTCGGCGCTGTTTACCGCCTGTACCTGACCCAGATGCTCACCATCCGCTGGCGGCGCTGGCTCACCGAGCAGCACTTCAGCAAATGGCTCGCCCATAAAAACTACTACCAGTTGGAACAGCGCGGTTATACCGATAACCCGGACCAACGCCTGTCCGAGGACCTCAATCAGTTCACCTCAAGCACTTTGAGTCTTGGGCTGGGCCTGATGAAAACCGTGGTCAGCCTGGTGTCGTTCTCGATCATCCTCTGGGGTGTTTCCGGCAGTATCGAGGTGTTTGGCATCACCATTCCCGGCTATATGTTCTGGGCTGCGTTCCTCTATGCGGTGGTGGGCAGCTGGCTGACCCACGTCATCGGTCGTCGTTTGATCCCCTTGAGCAACCAACAGGAACGTTACGAGGCGGATCTGCGTTTTTCGCTGGTGCGTGTCCGGGAAAACGCCGAAAGCATTGCGCTTTCCAATGGTGAACCGAACGAGAACCAACGGCTCAGTTCGCGTTTTGGCAAAGTCTGGAGCAACTACTGGTCGATGATGGGCGTGCAGAAACGCCTGACATTCTTCACCGCCGGTTACTCACAGATCGCGATCATCTTTGCCTTCGTGGTGGCCGCGCCGCGTTATTTTGCGGGCAAGATCGAGCTGGGCGAACTCATGCAGATCAACTCGGCGTTTGGCAGCGTGCAGGAAAACTTCAGTTGGTTCATCGATGCTTACGCCACGCTGGCGTCGTGGCGGGCGACCTGTGACCGGCTGTTGAGCTTTCGTCAGGCGATGGATCAGAACGAGGCTCATGTGTCGGCCATTGAGATCAATCGCGCAGGCAGTTCACTGAGCATTGAAGGGCTGGGTTTGCAGTTGGGGGCCAATCGTCAGCTATTGAAGGACGCGAGCCTGAAGGTCGCCGCTGGCGAGCAGGTCATGCTTAGCGGGCGCTCCGGCAGTGGTAAAAGCACACTGCTACGGGCGTTGGGTGGTTTATGGCGCGACGGTGAAGGGCATATTCGATTGCCAGCCGAGCCCTATCTGTTTTTGCCGCAAAAGCCTTATTTGCCCATTGGCACGCTTCGCGAGGCGTTAAGTTATCCACAGGGCGCCGACGTTTATCCGGCTGAGCGCTTTGCTCAGGTGCTGGAAACCTGTCGCTTGAGTCATCTGACATCACGCCTCGATGAAAGCAATCACTGGCAGCGCATGTTGTCCCCAGGTGAGCAGCAGCGGGTGGCCTTCGCCCGGGCGCTTTTGTATCAGCCGCGATGGCTCTATATGGATGAAGCCACCTCGGCGATGGATGAGGAAGACGAAGCGGTGCTGTATCAGGCGCTGATCGATGAGTTACCGGATGTAACCCTGATCAGCATTGGTCATCGGTCCAGTCTCAAGCGTTTTCATCGACGGTTATTGCGCATTGACGGCGGACAATTGCTGGAACAGCCTCATCCGCAAGCCGTTGTGTGACCTGTTCGGGGGATAGGGTCGCTTTTACGAATGTGATCGTATAACCCGGTGAGCTATCATGAGTTCTTTCCCCGGTTGAGATTGATGTTGGATATGGAAAATCAAAGCGCTCCTCCTCGCGCACGCCGCAAGCACCGCAGCCTTGCGCAGGAGCTGGTTACTGAACTGTCCGAGCGTATTCGCAGCGGATTGCTCAAGCGTGGAGACAAATTGCCGACGGAATCGGCCATCATGGAAGAGCAGGGCGTCAGCCGAACGGTGGTGCGCGAAGCTATCTCCCGTTTGCAGGCCTCCGGGCTGGTTGAAACGCGGCACGGCATCGGCACCTTCGTGCTGGATACGCCGAGCCCGAGCGGCTTTCGGATCGATCCGGCGACCATCGTCACGTTGCGTGATGTATTGGCGATTCTTGAATTGAGGATCAGCCTGGAAGTCGAGTCGGCCGGGCTGGCGGCACAGCGCCGTAGTGACGAGCAATTGCTGTCGATGCGCAACGCGCTGGATGCCTTGAATGAAAGCGCCGCTCACGCTACAGATGCGGTGGCTTCGGACTTCCAGTTTCACTTGCAGATCGCGTTGTCCACGGGCAATCGCTATTTCACCGACATCATGACCCACCTGGGTACCAGCATCATTCCCCGCACCCGATTGAATTCGGCGCGCCTGGCCCATGACGATCAGCAGCACTATATGAACCGTCTGAGCCGTGAGCACGAAGAAATCTACGACGCCATCGCCCGCCAGGACTCTGACGCCGCCCGCGCCGCCATGCGCCTGCACCTGACAAACAGCCGCGAACGCCTGCGCCATGCCCACGAAGAGGCGGAATCGCAGCGGGCTTGAGTCTGGGCTGACGCGGTTTTGAAGAGATCATCGAACCTGTGGATGGTCCCTGTGGGAGCGGTGCTTGCCCGCGATAAGGTTTCGGTGATCTGTCTGTCAAACTGCGGCGTATGTATCGCGGGCAAGCACCGCTCCCACAGGAGTGCAGTTAGTCAGGCACACCGCGTTATCGTTCTTCGCGGGCAAGCCTCGCTCCAACGGGTTCGGTGATCGTCTGTAGGAGCTGCCGAAGGCTGCGAATCGCGTTGTGTCAGGTAGGTCGCTTTCGCAGCCTTCGGCAGCTCTTACAGAAACCCACGGTCCCGTTGGAGCCGGGCTTGCCCGCGAAGCAGTCGGCGCGGTAAGTCAGGCGCACCACATCATCGTTCTTCACGGGTAACGCCCCTACGTATGAATTGCCTGTAGGAGCTGCCGAAGGCTGCGAATGGCGCAGTGTCAGGTAGGCCGCTTTCGCAGCCTTCGGCAGTTCCTACAGAAACCCACGGTCCCGTTGGAGCCGGGCTTGCCCGCGAAGCAGTCGGCGCGGTTAGTCAGGCACACCGCGTCATCGTTCTTCGCGGGCAAGCCTCGCTCCGACGGGTTCGGTGATCGTCTGTAGGAGCTGCCGAAGGCTGCGAATCGCGTTGTGTCAGGTAGGTCGCTTTCGCAGCCTTCGGCAGCTCCTACAGAAACCCACGGTCCCGTTGGAGCCGGGCTTGCCCGCGATGGGGTTTCGGTGATCTGTCTGTAAAACCGCGTTATCGTTCTTCGCGGGCAAGCCTCGCTCCGACGGGTTCGGTGATCGTCTGTAGGAGCTGCCGAAGGCTGCGAATCGCGCAGTGTCAGGTAGGTCGCTTTCGCAGCCTTCGGCAGCTCCTACAGAAACCCACGGTCCCGTTGGAGCCGGGCTTGCCCGCGAAGCAGTTGGCGCGGTAAGTCAGGCGCACCACATCATCGTTCTTCACGGGTAACGCCCCTACGTATGAATTGCCTGTAGGAGCTGCCGAAGGCTGCGAATGGCGCAGTGTCAGGTAGGCTGCTTTCACAGCCTTCGGCAGTTCCTACAGAAACCCACGGTCCCGTTGGAGCCGGGCTTGCCCGCGATGGGGTTTCGGTGATCTGTCTGTAAAACCGCGTTATCGTTCTTCGCGGGCAAGCCTCGCTCCAACAGACTCGCGCAGTGATCATACGACCTTAGTCTAGCCACTTTCTCGCTCAGCCCCATTCCTGCGGGGCCTTGGCCCCCATCTGTCACCTGTGGTGGAAAAAGTTCAAAATCCCTGTTGAGTGATTTTAGTATCAGTTGTACGATGACTTACGACATCGGCACACAGCTGATGATCCATTCACTTTTTGCTGCTCAGGGTGTTCGAATAATGAATCCACAAGAACTGAAGTCCATCCTTTCCCACGGTCTGCTGTCCTTCCCGGTAACCGATTTCAATGCCCAGGGCGACTTCAATCGCGCTGGCTACATCAAGCGTCTTGAGTGGTTGGCCCCGTACGGCGCCAGCGCACTGTTCGCGGCAGGCGGTACAGGTGAGTTCTTCTCCCTGGCAGCCAGCGAATACTCTGAAGTGATCAAGACTGCCGTCGACACTTGCGCCACCAGCGTGCCAATTCTGGCCGGTGTGGGCGGTTCGACCCGTCAGGCCATCGAGTACGCTCAAGAAGCCGAGCGTCTGGGTGCCAAAGGCCTGTTGCTGCTGCCGCACTACCTGACTGAAGCCAGCCAGGACGGCGTTGCTGCCCACGTTGAAGCAGTGTGCAAATCGGTCAAGATCGGCGTTATCGTTTACAACCGTAACGTTTGCCGCCTGACCGCTCCGCTGCTGGAACAACTGGCTGAACGTTGCCCTAACCTGATCGGCTACAAAGATGGCCTGGGTGATATCGAGCTGATGGTTTCGATCCGCCGTCGTCTGGGCGATCGTTTCTCGTACCTGGGTGGCTTGCCAACCGCCGAAGTCTACGCCGCTGCCTACAAGGCGCTGGGCGTGCCGGTTTACTCGTCGGCAGTGTTCAACTTCGTACCGAAGCTGGCCATGGACTTCTACCACGCCATCGCCAAAGAAGATCACGTTGCCGTTGGCAAAATGATCGACGACTTCTTCCTGCCATACCTGGACATCCGTAACCGTAAATCCGGTTATGCCGTGAGCATCGTCAAAGCAGGCGCGAAAATCGCTGGCTACGACGCAGGTCCAGTGCGTACACCACTGACCGACCTGACTGCCGAAGAGTACGAAATGCTCGCCGCGCTGATGGACAAGCAGGGCAAGCAGTAACAAATACCCTGGCATCAAGCCGCTGAGCAATCAGCGGTTTTTTGCCATTGGTGATTAGCACGTAATACGACGACTGATGATCAGCGGACAGCATGGCCCTCGAAGGCTGTGGTCGGCGGCATCGGTGGCAACAATGCGTACCAACTGTAGGTGGGAGGTGCCGCTGATAGCGACACATTCCAAGGGGCCGACAGGCGCAGCGACACCAGAAAACGATTTACCCGCGTAAAAAAAATAATTAGTGGGAGTTAACACACACATGCAAAAGTCCAAGCCGACTCACGTCCGCTATTTGATCTTGCTCATGCTGTTCCTGGTGACCACGATCAACTACGCCGACCGCGCGACCATCGCCATTGCCGGCTCCAGCCTGCAAAAAGACCTTGGCATCGACGCCGTTACCCTCGGGTTCATCTTCTCTGCTTTCGGCTGGGCCTATGTGGCTGGTCAGATTCCTGGCGGCTGGCTGCTCGACCGTTTCGGTTCCAAGAAAATCTACGCATTAAGCATCTTCACCTGGTCGCTGTTCACCTTGCTGCAAGGCTATGTCGGTGAATTCGGTGTCGGCTCTGCCGTCGTGGTGCTGTTCATGTTGCGTTTCATGGTGGGTCTGGCCGAAGCGCCTTCCTTCCCTGGCAACGCGCGCATCGTCGCTGCCTGGTTCCCTACCGCTGAACGCGGCACGGCATCGGCCATCTTCAACTCTGCGCAATACTTCGCCACCGTACTGTTCGCGCCGCTGATGGGCTGGATCGTCTACAAGTTTGGCTGGCAGCACGTGTTCGTCGTGATGGGCAGTGTGGGTATTGTGTTCTCTGCGGTCTGGATGAAAGTTATCTACAGCCCGCGTCATCACCCGCGTATCAACAAGGAAGAGTTCGATCACATCGCCAACAACGGCGGCATGGTCGATATGGACGATCAGGTCAAAGGCGATGGCAAGGCCGCGAGCGGCCCGAAGTGGGACTACATCCGCCAACTGCTCACCAATCGCATGATGCTCGGGATCTACCTGAGCCAGTACTGCATCAATGGCATTACCTATTTCTTCCTGACCTGGTTCCCGGTGTACCTGGTGCAGGAGCGCGGCATGACCATCCTCAAGGCAGGCATCATCGCTTCCTTGCCAGCCATCTGCGGCTTTATCGGTGGCGTGCTGGGCGGCATCATTTCCGACTACCTGTTGCGCAAAGGCCACTCGTTGACCTTCGCTCGCAAGGCGCCAATCATCGGCGGTCTGTTGCTGTCGACCACGATTGTGGCCTGTAACTACGTCGACGTTGAATGGATGGTCGTGGGCTTTATGGCTCTGGCATTCTTCGGCAAAGGTGTAGGCGCACTGGGCTGGGCTGTAATGTCCGATGCTTCGCCGAAACAGATTGCCGGTTTGAGCGGTGGTTTGTTCAATATGTTCGGTAACCTGGCATCGATCAGCACCCCAATCGTGATCGGTTACATCATCGCGACCACTGGCTCGTTCAAATGGGCTCTGGTATTTGTGGGCGCCAATGCCGTGGTTGCGGTATTCAGCTACATCTTCATCGTGGGTGAGATCAAACGCGTTGAATTGAAAGAGCCTCAAGCCAAGGGGCCACTGACTGGCGAAAGTGCCAGCGAAATTTCTCAAGTCAAATCCTGAGGAAAACGTGATGAACCTGATTCAACATGCCGATTCTCCACGTTACATCCGGCTCCATGAGCTGGATAACGTGGTCGTGGTGGTCAACGACCAGGGTGTGCCAGCCGGCACCGAGTTCGACAATGGCCTGGTGACCATCGACAACGTACCGCAGAGTCACAAGGTCAATACCGTCGACATCGCCGAAGGCGAGCCGATCATCCGTTACGGGCACACCATCGGTTATGCGTTGCAGCCGATCCCGAAAGGCAGTTGGGTCAGGGAAGATCAACTGCGCATGCCATCGGCTCCGGCGCTGGACAGCCTGCCGATGTCCGATGCCGTGCCGCAAAGAGGGGAGCCTATCGAGGGCTTCACCTTCGAGGGTTATCGCAACGCCGACGGCACTGTCGGCACGCGCAATATCCTGGGTATTACCACGACTGTGCAGTGCGTGACCGGCGTGCTGGATCATGCAGTCAAGCGCATCCGCGACGAGCTGCTGCCCAAGTACCCCAACGTCGATGACGTTGTGGCGCTGACCCACAGCTATGGCTGCGGTGTGGCAATCACGGCCACCGACGCTTACATCCCGATCCGCACCGTGCGCAACCTGGCGCGTAACCCGAACCTGGGTGGCGAAGCCTTGGTGATCAGCCTGGGCTGCGAAAAACTGCAGTCCGGGCAGGTCATGCATGAAGACGATCTGTCGGTGGACCTCAGTGATCCATGGCTTTATAAGCTTCAGGATTCCAGCCATGGCTTCAATGAAATGATCGAGCAGATCATGGATCTGGCCGAAGTTCGCTTGAAGAAGCTCGATCAGCGTCGGCGCGAAACCGTACCGGCGTCCGAGCTGATTCTGGGCATGCAGTGCGGTGGCAGCGATGCGTTTTCCGGCATCACGGCTAACCCGGCGCTAGGCTATGCCTCTGATTTGCTACTGCGTGCAGGCGCGACGGTGATGTTTTCCGAAGTGACTGAAGTGCGCGATGCCATTTACTTGCTGACTTCCCGGGCCGAGTCCATGGAAGTGGCGGGCGAGCTGGTCCGTGAAATGGACTGGTACGACCGTTACCTGGCCAAGGGCGAAGCGGATCGCAGCGCGAACACCACGCCGGGTAACAAGAAGGGCGGGCTGTCGAACATTGTCGAAAAATCCCTCGGGTCGATCGTCAAGTCCGGCAGCAGCGCCATCAACGGCGTGCTTGGCCCTGGCGAACGTGTGTCCCGCAAAGGTTTGATTTTCTGCGCAACACCGGCCAGCGATTTTGTCTGTGGCACGCTGCAACTGGCTGCCGGTATGAACCTGCACGTGTTCACCACGGGCCGGGGCACGCCGTATGGCCTGGCGATGGCGCCGGTGGTCAAGGTATCGACCCGCACAGAACTGGCGCAACGCTGGCCGGATCTGATCGACATTGATGCCGGCCGTATCGCCACCGGTCGCGCCAGCATCGAGGACCTGGGTTGGGAGCTGTTCCACTTCTATCTGGACGTGGCCAGCGGCAAGAAGAAAACCTGGACCGAGCACTACCGGCTGCACAACGACATCACCCTGTTCAACCCGGCGCCGATTACCTGAGTTGATGTTGTGGGTGGAAACCTGTAGGAGTGAGCTTGCTCGCGATAGCGTCAGGTCAGTCGATGCTTATTTCGCTTGATAGACCCAATCGCGAGCAAGCTCACTCCTACAGGTCATATGCTCAATATCACCGCCACCTCCCTCACATACTCCGGCATCAGGTAGTTGAACCAGATCAGGATCATCTCCACCAGCGTCGTCACCAGCAGCAACAGACCAACCCCCCACGCCGCCGTGGCGTACAGAACCCCCTGTCCTTCTTCCAGCCGCATGAACGTCGTGATGCCCACGAACAGTAGAAACGTCGAATAAGCCGCCGCCAGCATCAGTACAGCAATGGCCAGCCAACGACTTGGATAGAGCGCCGCCAGCCCGGCGATAAATAATGGCGTTGCGGTATAGGCCACGAAACCGATGCATTGATTGAACGTCGGGCGAGCCTTGAAGGTTCGTGACATCCAGCGAATAAAAGCGCCCATCAACACCGTGCCGATCAGAATGCTCAGGTACAGCAATATGCATAATTGCAGGGCACTACTGGCGTTGAGCCTTACTTCTTCGCCTTCGGCCAGGCTCCAGCCCACCAATGTTGTACCGAAATAAAGGCTCACCGGAGGGATCAGCGCCAGTAATAACAAATGCACTAAATACTGCCGTGGTGTTTGTTCTTCGTCCTGGCGAATGTCCCGCCACGCGTGTTCGGGGTGAGTGAACAACTTGATGAAGTGTGCAGTCATGACGCAATCCTCGTGCGTTGCTTAACGGGTCCTTGTCATAGCTTTAGGCGTCAAGGGCCCATCAAGTTCAGGGTAGCGGCTGAACGGTCATCAGATGAGATTGCATTGCACCGCTGGTCTCCCCGTACTTCAAGGGCCTGAACTTAGAAGCCTGTCGCGTTTTCCTTAATTAGTCTGCTGGCGTTATTGCTTAGTTGAATAAGGAGAAATGTATGCGTGCACTGACTTACCACGGCGCTCACGATGTTCGCGTTGACACCGTGCCGGACCCGGTCATTGAAGAGGCCGATGACATTGTTCTGAAAGTCACGGCCACGGCGATTTGTGGCTCTGATTTGCACCTGTATCGCGGCAAGATCCCGGCGACCGAGTCGGGAGATATTTTTGGTCACGAATTCATGGGTATTGTCGAAGAGGTCGGCTCCAGTGTGACCGCGGTCAAGCCGGGTGATCGGGTTGTGATCCCGTTTGTGATTGCCTGCGGCAGCTGCTTTTTTTGCCAGCTCGATCAGTTTGCGGCATGCGAAACCACCAACACCGGACGTGGCGCGATTCTGAATAAAAAATCGATACCGCCTGGGGCAGCCTTGTTTGGCTTCAGCCATTTGTACGGCGGGATTCCAGGCGGGCAGGCCGAATATGTGCGCGTGCCCAAGGCCAATACCGGGCCTTTCAAAGTGCCGGGCACATTGTCGGACGAGAAGGTGCTGTTCCTCTCGGACATCCTGCCAACGGCCTGGCAGGCGGTACTCAATAGCGGCGTCGGCAAAGGCTCAAGCCTGGCGATATATGGGGCGGGGCCGGTAGGTTTGCTCAGTGCGGCGTGTGCGCGGATGTTGGGCGTGGAGAAGATTTTCATGGTCGATCACCATCCGTACCGTTTGGCTTACGCCCAGAGCACTTATGGGGTGATCCCGATCAACTTCGATGACGACGATGATCCGGCGGACACGATCATTCACCAGACGCCTGGCATGCGTGGGGTCGACGGGGTGGTTGATGCGGTAGGGTTCGAAGCCAAGGGAAGCACCACAGAAACCATCCTTGCCACGCTGAAGCTCGAAGGCAGCAGCGGCAAAGCGCTGCGCCAATGCATCGCCGCTGTGCGACGTGGCGGTGTTGTCAGCGTGCCAGGGGTTTACGCCGGTTTCATCCACGGCTTCCTGTTTGGCGACGCCTTCGACAAAGGCCTGACCTTCAAAATGGGCCAGACCCACGTGCAGCGCTATCTGCCGGAGTTGCTCGAGCACATCGAGAGTGGCGCGCTGAACCCTGAGGCCATCATCACCCACCGCATGTCTCTGGAAGAGGCCGCCGAAGGCTACAAGATCTTCGACAAGAAGGAGGAGGACTGCCGCAAGGTGATTCTGGTGCCGGGGTTTGATAGTCGGGTGAGTGCCTGAATCTGTTGGAGCGAGGCTTGCCCGCGAATCATTCACCGCGGTCAATCAGGCATACCGCGTTATCGTTTTTCGCGGGCAAGCCTCGCTCCAACAGATCTTATATCTCAGGAATACTTGGATGAATGATGCGGGTAGTCCACAAGCCGGGCGCCGATGACCATTTCACTGATCCAGTTGGTCAGCATCGAGCTGTAGAGGCTCTGGCTGAGGTCGCTGCTCAGGGCGTGGTCGGCGCCGTCTACCAGGCGATAGGTCAGCGAGTGGGCCAGTTCGAAGGCGCTGCGGTAACTCATGAGCGTGGCATGTGGCACGTAATCGTCCTGTTCGGATTCAATCAGCAGCACATCGCCGTGGAATTCCTTGCAGGCAGCCAGCGCACGGTTGTCGGCGGCGGTGACGGCTGAGCGGCGATAGTGCGCCAGCTTGTCGCGATCCAGTTCCTGCTTGGGCATTTCCCAGTCGGCGTCCCAATAAAGAGCGGGCACGCGCAACGCCAACCATTTCACCGGGCGCATGGAACTCAGAATGGTCGCCAGATAACCGCCATAACTACTGCCGATCACTGCAATGGCATCGCTGTCCACAGCCGGGTGGCTGACCAACCTATCGTAAGCGGCGAGCAGGTCTTCCAGGCTTTGCTCCCGTGAGACCTTGGCGCGCATTTCGTGGGTGCGCTCGTGGCCGCGCAGGTCGAACGTCAGGCACACGCAGCCCAGGCCGGTGATATTTTTCGCCCGCGCCAGGTCCCGCTGCTGGCTACCACCCCAGCCATGCACAAACAGAATTCCTGGAATCTTGGCCCCCGGCGTGAGGATGGTGCCGGAAATCGATTGGCCATTTACTGCAATCTCGATGCTTTCACTGCTAACGCTCATAAGGTTGAACCTTTGTAAATTTGCTGATGAAACCCACGTCCGGGTCGTCGCCTTCGTAAAGCACGCTGGCGTCGGCGGGGAGGGTGGTTTCGCCATAGATTTCGTGGGTCGAGGCGCAGATGCGTTGCAAGTCGGGATCTGCCGCAAAAGCGACTAAAGCTTCGACTTCCGCAGGGCTGGCCCCGCCAATTCGCCAGGATTGCTCCAGCACGCCGGAGCAGCGTTTACCTCTGGAATTGGTGCCTTGGGCGATGTCGTAATTGCGTCGGGAGGCGATGAAGTCCGGGAAGCAATCAAAGGCGGCTTTCTCGTATTGCATCGCCTGAGTCACCGCACGGCGCACGGGTTCATCCAGCTCCAGTTGCAGCATCTGGTCATAGCCGCCGCGCACGATCCACAGAGTCGAGCCGCCGTAGACCGTCTCGCCGTTGTTGTCTTCGGTGAGGCGTTGCGTGCCGTGATAGCTGGCAACAATGCCCGCAATTTGCACTTGGCCAACGCTCAGGGTAACCACATCGGTAAGGTCCTCTTCGATCACCAGGCCCCAGGTGGCGACCTCTTCCATGTTCTGTTCGGCAATCGCGGCCGTTAACTCGTCTTCATTGCTCGCCACGATCTGCCCGCGCCCGGCAGTGGCCAGCACCGGTTTAATCCGGGCCGGGCCGTCGGCCAATATCAGTCGACCGGCCTTCAGGGCATCGGCTTGATTGAATACCGTGAAGCCACCCAGCACCGCGTCGCCAGCGTCCTCGTGAAATCGCCGCGACCAGCCCGGTGGCTGCGCCGTTGCATCGTTCAGGAGAGGATGGGAAATGGCTTTTGTCGCCATGAACGGCTGGGCGATAAGGCCGCCAAACAGGTCGTCGGCGGACCGGATATTCAGAATGCTGTTGTCTTGCTTGCCGATCAGCGTGTCGGACGGGATGTAATACAGATTCGGGGATGTATGGATGGCGCTGTCGTACAACCCGGCAAATTCGGTGCTCAGCAGCCCGGCGATTTTTTCCGCCAGCTTTTGATGGACAACCACTTCATGAGTCGCGAGTTTTTTATGAGTGGGCAAAAGAACTACAGCAGCTTTTTCAATGCTCGTTCTTGATCCGCGCATGGGTCACTCCCTGTTCAGACCGACGCCTGGCGCACTCGGTCGATTGATACGGGCCTCAATGTTCTGAATGAATTGCGCGGCAGGAGTTCCTTGAACGGGATCGAGGGAGCCAGGTGGTTAGTCCTGCTTGGCAGGCTGCTCCAGGTTTTCCTGGGAGGCCAGTGCGCTGTATTCCTTGCGTAGCGCCTTGAGTTCTTTCTGGGTCAGACCGTCGAGCCCTAGTAATGCATTTTGCGCATCCTTGGTTACCCGCAGCAGCTCATCGATCTTGATATGCAGCACGTCGTTGTCGCGGTTCTGAGTGTTCTGAATGAGGAACACCATCAGAAAAGTGATGATGGTAGTAGAGGTGTTGATGATCAGTTGCCAGGTGTCGTTGTAATGAAACCACGGGCCGGTCGCCGCCCAGAGACCAATCAGGGCCAGCGCCCCCATGAAGGTGCGTGGGCTGCCGGTCCATTCAGACAAGCGCTGTGCAAACCTGGAGAATTTCATGTGTTAACGGCCTTTACAGTGAGATTGCTTAAGCTAAAGACCGCAGCTGATCTCTGAAATTTCTTCTTACAAATGTTTTTTCAGCCCCTTCGATCAGTCTTCATCCTGGGTGCAATCCTTTTGCAATACGCAGGTGTTTACATCCCAGCCATGAATACAGGCAAGGGAGCACGATGATGTCGACGATCGCAAGATGGGCAGTGCAGGGCGTAGCGTTATTTTTGTTCGCATGGATGGCTGCAGTGGCTGGCCAGTGGAACAGCGCGGTGGTGGATCAGAGCAGTTCTGAGAGGTTGGCGCATGCGGGAGATTTCGCCACGCATGAACGCAAGGCAACTGTAGCCAGCGCTGAGTAGAGCTTCTGTAAACCCTCTGTAGGAGTGAGCTTGCTCGCGATCGGCTGCGAAGCAGTCGTGAAAAGTGTTGAATTCACAATTGCAGAAAAGTCGTTCCGACTTTATCGCGAGCAAGGTGGAGCGCCACCCCGGTCACTCCTACAGTGATCGCCTATCGCTCAAACCCCAGACAAAAAAAGACCCGCAACGTGGCGGGCCTAAGTGAGATTCAACAGGAGTGAGGCCAGACTAAAACCGCTGGCGTGAAAACCTTGTGAAAACGATGTCGCAGAAACGGAAAGCCCGACATTCGTCGGGCTTTTTGCTGTTTGGCGATCAGCGGCCGGGTGAAGACGCTTGATTGGCCACCGATGAATTGAATCGGCCAGGCAGTGTATGAGGGGCGTTTATTCTCGAAGTCATCTTGTCCGCGAATTCCCGGGCTTCGTCCCAGCTGCGGCATTTAACCGGGTAGTTGTCCAGCTTCACTATCCAGCTGGCGCCGTGAGTACCTTCTTCAATCTGGATAAGCATCGTACGCATCTCCATTAGTCAGTCGGGTGAACAAACTTACCGAGTGTCGGCACATAAAAGCAGTGGAATCCTGCGCCGAAATCGGGCCGTGATCTACCTCAAAATGTGCCAAACCGATGAACGTATTAAGACAGCGTAAACCGGTTGTATTTTTGGTATTGATACATGGCGAAACGCCGCTACTTTAAGATGTAGCAGCCACGATCATGCCGAAACCGACTGATATCCCGAGTAAAGGTCGTTTGGTATTGCCCTTGCATTGGATCAAGAATGAAGCAGGTGACTTTCTAAGGTGAGGCCGGGTGTACCGGCGGTTCTGGCGGGATGAGGTCGAGATGGATCAGCTGCGTGAAAAGTGTTTGTGGGAACAATCCACGACTCGTCAGATTCAACCTGTTCCACTCAAAGGCCCGATCAAGGTCGATGTGTGCGTGATCGGTGGCGGCATCACCGGGTTGTCAGCGGCGCTGCATCTGCTGGAGAGCGGCAAGTCCGTCGCATTGCTGGAAGCTTCGCGCATCGGCACCGGTGGTTCGGGGCGCAATGTCGGGCTGGTCAATGCGGGCAGCTGGATTGCCCCTGATGACGCCGCAAGCATCCTCGGGCCTGGGGTGGGGGAGCGTTTCAATACCGTGATGGGGCTGGCACCCGCACTGGTGTTCGACGTCATCGAAAAGTACGGCATCGACTGCCAGGCACGTCACGAAGGCACCTTGCACATGGCGCACAACGCCAATGGCGCCAAAAACATCGAGTCGCGCCATGATCAATGGAAGCGTCGCGGTGCCGATGTCGAATTGCTGACTGGCGCCAAATGCCGCGAATATTGCGGCACCGACAAAATCCCCACCGCCTTGCTTGACCGCCGGGCTGGCACCATCAACCCCATGGCTTACACCGTTGGCCTCGGGGAAGCCGTGATCAAACTCGGCGGGCAGATTTTTCAGCAGTCACCTGTGCAGGACGTGACCCGCGAAGGTGCTGGCTGGATTGTCAAAACCTCTGAAGGCACGGTCACGGCCGACAAAGTCGTGGTCTCCACCGGTGCCTACACCGAAGGCGAATGGGCGGGCATCAAGCAGAATTTTTTCAAGGGCTATTACTACAACGTCGCGTCCGAACCGCTGACCTCAAGCACCGCCGATGAAGTGCTCAAGTATGGGCAGGGCTCCTGGGATACGCGCATGGTGCTCAGCAGCATCCGCCGCGACAACGAAGGTCGGCTGATCCTCGGCAGCATGGGCAAGATGAACAACAAGCCGGACTGGTTCATCCGCAGCTGGGCTGACCGCATCCAGAGCCATTACTTCCCGCAACTGGGCAAGGTTCAGTGGCAGATGCACTGGACCGGCTGCATCGACTTCACGCCGGATCATATGGTCAAACTCTTCGAGCCGGCCCCAGGTCTGGTGGCTGCCAATGGCTATAACGGGCGCGGTAACACCACCGGTACGGTCATGGGCAAAGCCTTCGCTGATTTTCTGGTTAAAGACGACCCCGGCGTACTGCCAATCCCCTTCGCCCCGGCGCCGGAGCTGAAAAGCGCAGGCGTGCGGGCCCTGGCTTATGAGTCGGGCTTTAACCTGTATCATGCCGGGCAGTGTATGCGGGTGATTCTCTAGGCGAGCAGGTAACTGTAGGAGTGAGCTTGCTCGCGATAGTGCCGGGTCAGCCAATGATTTATCGACGAATAAAACCAAATCGCGAGCAAGCTCACTCCTACAGAATTAAAGCTATCTAAAAAGGAATTTTGTCATGACCATCGACTGGCACAGCACCCCTCTCTCCCGCGATACCCCCGTGGACAAGGCCTACAAGAACACCCAGCGTGTGCGCAGCTTCCTGATCGAGCAATGCGGCGCCGATTTCAAATTCGACCGGCCGTTCATGGCCTGGATCAAGGACGGCAGGCCCAAAACCATGGGTGATGTCGCCGACGAGTGGCTACGCCGCAAAGGCTGAGTCAGTCAGCCCTGAAACCCCAGACCATCTCCACCACCCGCACTGCGATAACCAGGTAGAGCAGGCAAAAGAACGCCTGCAGCAAGGCGTGATAGCGCAGCTTGGCCAGCCGATGCAGGCCGTCGCTGATGTTCATCAGCATCAGCACGGCGGACACGACGATCAGCCCCAACCCCGTGAGTTGTGAGCCCCACAGCCCCAGGAAAATCTGCTGGTTGCCATTGAGCGCATTGCTGCCCGCGGCGAACAGCAGGGCGCAGACCAGCAGATTCTTGACGTTGTCGAACACCTTGGTATTCAGATCATGGTCCAGCAGATCCAGATACCGCCTCCATATCTTCCTCATGCTTTCGCTACCTTTGCTTGATCAGCAGCTGGAGAGAAACGCTTGAGCAAGGATAGGTGCCAATGGCGCTGACCGCCTCAAACCAGTGAAGTGATCCCCAACGCCTTGACGCAGGCCTGTAATGAGCGCTGCTGCGTGTCGGCGTAGAGTTTCAGTTCATTGATGGTGTTGCGCCCCAGTGCGCGCTGAAAGTCCTGCTGGTTGGAGCTGGTGTTGTAGTGCGCTTGCGCGTCGTCACCCAGGTTGGACTGGAAGATCCCCGCCGCGCTGACCGGCAGAAAATCCTCGTAGACCAGCGGCTCATAGCGGATGTGTCCCGCGTCGATCAACTGCTCAAGGTCCGCGCCGGACCGCTCGCCCTCGCCCTTATCGGTCGCGAAGTAACGGAAGTAGGCCAGATCCTGGGCACGCATCTGCTCGTGGTTATCCGGGAAATTCTTGAAGGTTTGCTCAAGGATTTGCGCATAACGCACGGCATTGGCTTCGTTGGGAAATTCGCCCAGTTCGGCGCGAGCGACATTCAACAGCTCGTCATACAGCTCGCGACCTTTAGGCGTCAGGGCCGCGCCGCGTTGCTCGATTTCCCCGAAGCGAGCCGAGTGGCTGCCCGCTTCGTTGGTGGATTGGCCGAGGAAAGTGATGCTCTCTTCCAGCGCCTTGAAGCTGGTCTGGCGCAGCAGGATAGGGCAGTTGCGGCGCGGCGGCCCTTCGACCACAGCCTTGGGGGTGATGCCCTTTTTCGGCATGCCGTCCTGCACCACATCGATGTCCAGGGTGCGGGGCGTCAGGTGATTGATATGTGGGCCATGAAACGCCACCACATCGGCGATCAAGCGGTGCTGAGCGTTGAGTTGTTTGTACTCGTCCAGGCTGACCGTTGCGGTGTTGTGCCAGCGGAAGGTTTCCAGCGCCTGCTTAACAAAGTCCTCGGCATCGGTTTCGCTCAGGCCGCCATCAGTTTCGGATTTTTCGATCAACTCGATGGCGCGGGGCGTGAAGATATTACGCTTGCTCAATACCTCGCTGGCGAAGGCGCGCAGCTCGGGATTGTCGATCAGCTCCAGACGTAACAACGACGTAAAGACCCTGAACGGGCTGACCTGCAGGGCTTCTTCATGCACAGCGCGAAAGGCTGTGGAGTGCACCGGCACGCCCGCTGGTGTCAGGTCGTAATAGCCCACGGGTTCCATGCCCATGACAGCGAACAGACGGCCCAGTGTTGCCAGCTCAGTGGCGGTGCCGACCCGGATAGCCCCGTGGCGCTCCATGTCCAGACGCTGGATTTCACCGGTCTGGGCCAGGCTGCGGGCAATCTGCGAATCATTGGCCAGCACGGCCTCGTTGGTCTCTGCCACCAGCTCCAGCAGCGTCCCGTAAAGCGGCACTTCAGCCTTGTACATGTTCGACATGGCACGGGAAAAACTGGCTCGGATCTCGTCACGGTTTGCGAAGCTTGCAGCAGTCATTGCGGTGGTTCTCCACAGTGATAATTTCAAAAACGATTAAACACTGTAGGAGCTCACGAGCACCGCGAGGCAGCGATAGCGGTTTGTCTGATACACCGCCATCGCTGCCTCGCGGTGCTCGTGAGCTCCTACAGGTTCAGATAGTTATTCAAGCTCAGCCAAACACCGCTCAAAAATATCCAGCCCCTCACTCAACACCTCGGGCTCGATGGTCAGCGGCGCCAGCAGTCGAATGATGTGCCGGGCCTTGCCGCTGGGCATCAGCAGCAGACCGGCATTGCGGGCCGCTTCCAGTAGTTGAGCGAGTTGTTGCGTGCCGGGTGCGCCGTCTTTGGTGATCAATTCGATACCACGCATCGCGCCCATGCCGGTCAGGCGGCCGAGGTGCGGCGACAGCTTGCTCGCTTGCCAGGCCTGATAACGGCTGACGATCATGTTTTCCTGCATCTCGCCCCAGGCCGATAGATTCTCATCGCTCATCTGCTCAAGGCTGGCAATGCCCGCCGCACAGGCAATCGGGTTGCCGGAATAGGTCCCGCCCAGCCCGCCTTTGGGCAAGGTGTCCATCAGCTCACGTCGGCCAACCACCGCACCCAGCGGAATGCCGCCCGCGATGCTTTTGCCCAACAGAATAAGATCCGGCTCGATGCCCAGTCGCGTAAAGGCAAATCGCTGCCCGGTACGACCGAAGCCGGACTGGATTTCATCGGCAATGATCAAGATGCCTTTTTCATCACAGAACGTTCGCAGTGCCTGGGCGAATTCCGGCTCCATGACCAGAAAACCACCTTCACCCTGAACCGCTTCGAGGATGAAACAGGCGACGTCATTCACATCGATTTCGACGCTGAACAATCGGTCCATGGCCTTGAGCGCCTGCTCGGTGCTAACCCCGTTGTCCTTGCTGGGGAACGGGATGTGAAACACCGGGCCCGGTAAGACACCGACCTTTTGCTTGTAGGGCGCGACCTTGCCATTGAGGTTAAGCGTCGCCAGGGTCCGGCCGTGGAAGCCGCCGTCAAAGGCAATGATCGCCGTCTTGCCAGTGGCGCCGCGCACAATTTTCAACGCATTTTCTGCCGCTTCCGCACCGCTGTTGGTGAGCATGCCGCTGAGGGGGTAGGACACCGGAATAAACTTTTCCAGCTTGTCCATGAAGCGGGTATACGGCGCATGGGGCACAGCATTGAAGCAGTAGTGAGTCAGTTTGGTGGCCTGATCCTGAATGGCCGCCACTACCTGCGCATTGCAGTGCCCCAGGTTCAACACGCCAATGCCGCCGACAAAATCGATATAGCGCTTGTTGTCGGTGTCCCAGACTTCGGCATTCTTGCCGTGAGACAGCGTTAGTGGATGCACATGAGAAATGGACTGGCTGATGTTTTCGCGGCTCATGATCGGTCACCACTCGCGGCTGCAATAACGTCCGAAGCCGGAGAAAGTGATGGATCAATACAGCGCGTATGCGAAGACATTAGGAGCAACCTGGGTCAGAGATGTTGCCCCTATATAAGCGAGGAAGGCCGACCGCCCACAAGCGAAATAAACTCGCGCCGTCATTCCATTAAGTCGGGAAGTGCTCAGATCCACACATCATTGACCGCTGTTCTGTCGCTCTGCTCATCACCGGTATTCAATACGCCACGTGGCTCGATCAAGAGCAGTTTCACTTCGTGTTCAGCGCTGGGCTTATGTTCGATGCCCTTGGCGACCACATACATTTCACCCGCCCCGATAGTGACGAAACCATCGCGAAAATCGATGCGCAACTCACCTTCCAGAATGATGAAGGTTTCGTCGGTATCGGCATGGGAGTGCCAGATAAATTCGCCCTGAATCTTCACCACCTTGAATTGGTAGTCGTTCATCTCGGCAACGACTTTCGGCGTCCATTGCTCATTGAACAGGGCGTACTTGGCGGCGAAGTTGATGGGGGAGTAGGTCGGGGTGTTCATGGTTGGGCTCGCTGTAGATTGAAAGTGAGACCACCTTAATCATGGGCGCAGGGCACGTATTGCATGATCGTGCAGCTTTTCAGGAGTGGCCGAGCATCTTCAACCAGCGGGCGGGCGAAATACCGAATGTCTGGCTGTATTGGCGTGTCATGTGGCTTTGATCAAAAAAACCACAGGCCAGCGCGGCATCACTCAGCGGATGCCCGGCGAGCAACAGGCGGCGCACGGCGTCCAGGCGTCGCTGGGTGATGTAGCGATAAGGGCTGGTGCCGTATAGCGCGCGGAAATCTCGGGACAGGCTCCATCGATCACGACCGCTGGCCTCGACCAGATCATCCAGGGTAATGACCTGATTCAGGCTGTCATGAATGTACAGTCGCGCTCTTTCTGCCGCGCCGTAGTCCAGAGCCCGCCGCCCTCTGCGATTGCCAGCGGCCAAATCCAGCGCTAGCGCCAGGTCGTAGATCGCGTCTTCTTCTTCCAGCGGATCAATGCTGTCTTCCATGCTTTTAAGTAGCGCACTGGTGGCAGCAAACAGGCGCGGATCACTGGACAACCCGCCAGCAATGAACGGCAGCGACTTACCGCCCAGCACTTGTTGAATCAACGACGGCTCGATGTAGAACATCCGGTAATGGAAGCCCGCGTCGGTGCCCGCTTCGCCATCGTGCAGCTCGTCCGGGTGCAGAACCATCGTTCCCCCCGGCAGGCTGTTACATTTGCCGTCGCGATAGTGAAAGCTTTGGACCCCCGACAAGGTGCGCCCGATGGCGTAAGTGTCGTGGCGATGCGGGGTGTAGCCATGACCACCGAAGTACGCCTCGATGCGTTCCATCTTCGATGATGGCGGCGCTCGGAGCAGCCAGTCGCGGGTGTTGCTGTCATTTGCCATTTGGCCCAGAGCCTCAATCGTCGATGGGCACACCATAGCCAAAAAATTGAGCCAAGGGCAGCAGGGGAGCCTGGAAACTGGAGATTGGATCTGCGGACGAAAAAAGTGGCAGCTGTACGCGGTTTAGTCGACCGACCACCAGATAAATCGGCGCGCTCGAAAGCGCCCAGCGTACAGCCACCACAAAGCAGGCAGGTAGATGCCTGAATTTCAGACTTGGAGACGAAAGATCTCGGGTGCTATCCGTCGACATAACCCGGTCGCTGTCGAGCAGCGACGGGCCGCAGATTAGTGAGCCAATCCTTCACAAACAAGCGGTTGAGCGGCCCTGGAAGAAATTCAGAATATTCCTACAACATAGTGGGCGATGGATGGCATCGATAGGTAACGTATGATGGCGTTCATCAAGATTTCTGGGGTAACCACATGCTGCTGAGCAAGCGCGATCAAGCGCGTATCGAACGTCGTCTTGCGGCCACGTTGACCGAGGCGTGCGAAACCGCCAAGGCAGAAATCGTCGGCTTTGCATGGCTGACCCATGAAGTGGACTACTCGGCATTTCCTGCCAGCCTTCGGGTGGTGTGGGTCTTCGACACCCAACTCAATAAAGACCAGGCCCTCGCGGGCGTGCACCGTGCGCGAATGGTCGAACTGACGGCCGTGGCGCTGGGCGCAGCTGATGTCGCGACTGAAAACGTGGCCTCTCACGTGCAGTTCGACAGCGAAGAGCAATGCCAACGCGCCAACGGCGGTAATTGGCAGCAACGCCTGGCGCGAGGTTGATCAGTGGCCAAGGACATCGAAAACCCGTGCACGGCCGTCTGCCAGCTCAGTGGTGACCTGTGTGTCAGCTGCGGTCGCAATAAGGAAGACATCAGAAAGTGGCGGCGCATGAACCGACCGGAGAAAATGGCCGCCGTGCAGCGCGCCAGTCAGCGTCTGAAAAGCCTCAACAAGAAGAAAAGCTGAGCGGCATTGATCCGGCCGTGTGAAAGCCGCCGCCCTCTGCAATACTTCGCAAAACTGCCCCGTAACCCGACGCTGGCAAGCCGCAGTTCCAACTTGCCACCAGGAACGTTCATGGAAACAAGAAGCCTGTTGTTCTCATTGCTCATCAGCCTGTTCGCCGTTTTTCACGCCCAGGCGGCAGATAAAACCTGCGCCGAAGCCATTGGCCAGAAACGTGCGGAGTTGTTGGTCAAACAATGCATCGGCGTTTCTCCGGCGACCCGCCCGCCCTGCAATGTGTCCAACAGCTGCGAGCTGATCAACAGCGAAGTCGAGCGCGGGTGCGGCCTGCTGGGCGACGACGCAAGCGCGCCGGACTTCTGCCATTTCACCCTGGCAAAGCCTGAAACCTTCCAGGGCGCGCTGATTTCCGGCAATGGCATCGAGGACTATACCGTCACCGTGCTGCTCAACGACGGCCGCCGCTTCAGCGCCTATTGCGATGGCAAATGCGGCGCGTGGTTTATTGCCGAAGACGAAGGCGAGGCCACCTTGCTGCCGACGATGATCGGCAAAAACGTCAAAATCACCATCGCCAGCGAACTCAACAACGACCGCATCGCAGGCCCGGCTGCGGACGACAAGCTCATCTTTGTGAAGAAGATTGAAGTGGTGAAGTAGGCTGCATCAGACATGCCCGCTACCCTGTAGGAGCTGCCGAAGGCTGCGAATGGCGGTCTGCCAGACACATCGCTGTCCGCAGCCTGCGGCAGCTCCTACAGGTTGCCCATCTTGCTATTTCTGCGGCGGAAAACTTTCCAGCCGCGCCTGCACCGCATCATCAAAAATCATGTACAGGGCTTCAACATCGGCGGGCCGCAAGCGCTTGGCTGTCTCCAGCCCGAGAATGAACGCGATCTGCAGTTCGCCCTCGCTCTCCACATCTTCACGGGTACTGGCGGCATCCAGAGAACGCAGCAACTTATCAATGGGCCCACGAATAGGCTTGGGCAGCCTCAGCAGGTCCAGTCTTTCTTGTGGCATCAAGTTCTCCATAGTTCGCGACCGGGGCATGGGCGGTCAGTAAGCCGATCATAGTGGGCTAAAACAGGGCGAAAGGGGGATAAAAAGCGACCTGTCCCTTAGAGAAAGTCGGCCATCAACGCCAGCTGGCGGCTCAATAAGACTTGCGCCGAACCGTGATGTTTCCCTGTTGGTACTGCTGATATCCGGTGTAGGGCAACACAAGGGTATCGGCAACACCGGACACGGCCATATCCAGAAGGATAGGCGTTGTCGCCCAATGCGGGCCGGATCGGGGTGGCGAATTCAAATTACAAAACTGGTAAGCCACTCCGCTATACGCCCGGGGAATCGAAGAGCACTTGGATTGCCAGCGCGCCAGATTGTCCGCGGCGCCTTGCTCGTCATTCATCGTCTTCACCGTGCCGCAGCCCGAAAGTACCGCGACAGCACACACTGCAATCCATGGCTTCATGGGTGGTTCTCCTTGATTGATACGCTCGATCATAACCTTACGTGGGCGGCTGCTTGCAACGGAAGTGACACGCGAAGTGAGCATTGTTCAGCAACTGAATGAGCGATTCGCATCCGCCTGGGCACGACTGTCAGGGTTGCGCTTGGTCACTGCGCTGTACGTCAGATTCGTCCTACCGCACAACAAGACCATTCACTCCCGCCAACAGGGCATTTCGCTTATCTCTTGCCGCCGAAAATCTCTAATTTTGACCTTCATAAGTACCCACAGATAACGGTGCTCCTCGCTTCGCAAGGTGCCGCTGGCTTGGATACTTTTCCTTAAACGAGCCCATCCCAGAGGTGGGGCTCAGTCACAGTGAGAGATGGCGAAAAAATGGCAGTGCAGCTTGAATTACTAACTCAAGACTCTGAAGAAATAGCCTTGGCGACGCGTTATTGGGCCATGGATGAAGAGGGCGTTTACCTGGAAAAAGTCAGCGAACTGGTGCCATTTCGCGAAATTACCCAGTCCGGGCTGATCGCCAGGTATGTAAGGACGTTGTGCAAAGCAGTCGATCTAAATCAGGCCTGCCGAAAATGTGAAGGTCCGATCGTGATCACCAGCCGGACCGAAGCCAAAAAGCGCTTCCAGATATCATCGAGACCTTGCGCAGACTGTTTAGATGCCCAACAGAGAGAGGAGCTCGAACAGCAGCGGCTCGAGGAAATTCAGCTCCAGACGCAGTTGGCCCGCCGGACCGAGAGCATGCGCAGCGCGTCGATTTCTTATGCTGACCTGACAGATGACCAACGTTTTATTCTGCTTGCGATAGATGCCCTGGTTTCCCCTCGTCTTGCTCACGCCACCTTTACTGAAGGTGACTGCGAGACGCTGGCTCCGTGGGAAGGCAAGTCATACTTGTCGCGCCTGTTCATGTCCGGTGTCATCTGCGACGATCCGCAAGCTGCACGGCCGGGTACTTACTATCTCCATAATGCAGAGCTGCGGGCTCATATGAGTTACGTCCAGTTCTTCCTGCCTCCTGACACGTTGCTGGGCCGGGGCGCCGAGGCTCTTGAGTCCATCATCGAACCACCCTTCACGGATGGCGAGGCGATGACCAACCTCTGGCTCGACTATTCGGTGGGAGAGGTGATCAGATATCTGGTAGATCGTTGCAGGGTTTACAGGCTTGAGCTCGACGATGAAAGCGTTGAGAAAATCAAAGCCGACGTCCGCTTTGCGTTGCACCGGTACAGCATTCGCGAACTGTGGTTTGTCATGTGGAAAGTGGTCAAGGACGCCGCGAGTCTGGCTAATCACGAATATTTCAATCGATACAAAGCAGCCGCCACGATCCCCAACAAGATACGCAAGCAAATCGAACTGGCGGACAAGCAAGGCGGTATCGACCGATATTGGGACCGCCCCAAGGAACAAATCGCCGGCTCGCTAGGCATGGCATTCCGGGCCCTGTTTGAAATTGACGAACTCACACCGGGCAACCAGGCCCTCGCCAAACTCGCTCAGCTCGGCGCGCCAGCGAACAACGACGAGCTCCACTCGGTAGCCAGCAACTTCATGCAAGGCGCGCTAAATAACAACGTACTGCTGCCCGCGATGGAGCATTTCGCGGAGCTCATCCTTGCAGGCTTCGATACGCGTTGCGCCCTGGAAGAACTGGCGAAGTTTGATCCGCAGACGTATGGGGCGGCGGCCGTCTAAGCGCTCATACGTTGGAAAAACAAGTGCACCCTCACAACTCCAACTGATTGGGCTTGATCCCGAATGCCGCGGCAATCTTCTCTCGGGTGGCTTTGCGCGGCTTTGCGACAGTTTCTTGTTGGGCGTAGGCAGGCTGGCTGATGCTCAGCCGATTGGCTACGTCCTCTTGAGTCAGGTGCAGGTATTCGCGCCAGGCGCGGATCGGGGAGGCGCCATCGACAATCCGGCTGACGACCTCGTGGGGGATGAGATTGTCGATGATTTCCTGGTCAGGTGCGTGCGTCATGTGTCTTGATCTCGTGACTACTGAAAACTCTCAGTGGCTGGATGTCGGCTCCGTGAGCCAGCACTTACGATCTAGCGAGCAAATGCCGGCTGCGATTACCACTCGCTCTTACTCCGAAGGGCAGTGCAGAATCAGGCGACGCAAACCAGCACCTCTGAATCCGCTTGCCAAAGCCGCCTCTCAATCACCCGATGCACATCACACGCCTCCAGCATCAGCAAATGCGCAGTACTGGCAATGGTGCTTAAATCCCGCTCGTCTGCGTGGGTGGGTTGCATGTTCACCATAGCGTCCAGAAAGCGAGTGGCGAGGCTGACCCGCAGCTCTGCGCAGGCGTGCAGGTCTTTCAGAGGGGCTTGGGTGTCCAGCAGGAAGACCGGGTTTTCCTGGCCGGGTTGGGTGAGGGGGATGTAGCGGGGAGGGAGGGTGGTGTTGCTCATTTGCAGAAGGTCCTTTGCAAAGTGGAGCTGCCACGCAACGATCTTCGAATGAAAGGGTGGCAGCTGTACGCGGGTTGACGAACCGGTCGATCTCAGCCGGCAGGCGCGAAGGCCTCCCACGCACAGCCACCATGGCCCTCCCATAGGCAAGTAAAACCTACGGGAGGTATACAACTGCGCATAGATCGAATTCGGATCGTCAAATCCGGCCGTTGATTGGGCAACGACGGTGCGCAGATTAGAGATTCAGCAGAGGGCGAGTGCGGTATTTATATCTATCCCTTAACCCAATTAAACCCCGCATGTATTGCCGAGTATTAAAGCCAGACAACCGACCTGTAGGAGCTGCCGAAGGCTGCGAACAGCGGTGTGCCAGACATACCCATTTCGCAGCCTTCGGCAGCTCCTACAAAAATCGGTGCCGTCTAAATGAAGCGTGTAGGACGCTGGCAAGATCGCCGTAGGATGGATAACATCGAAGCCGCTGCAGCCCGTTTTTTCCGCTCTTGCCCTGTGAAGCAACCCGCCGCGTTGCCCCTCAAGGCCATATTCCTGTTTCGCTCTCAAGCAGCGATCTGCTTGACAAGTGAGCGTGTGAAAAGAAGTCGTTCATGTCGCGAAAAGAATTATTGCAGCTCATATTTGCTCAGGTGTTTCTCCTCGGGGCCATGAGCGGGCTGCGCCTGGCGGCGCCACTGTTTACCCTGTCGCTTGGATACAGTGCGGGGGCGGTGGGGGCTCTTGTTGCGCTCTTTGCGCTGAGCCAAGTGTTCATGGCCATTCCGGTCGGCAAATATTCAGACCGGCAAGGCTTCAAGCGGCCCATGACCTACGCGATATTTGCTGCGGTGCTGGCATTGGCATTGCTCACACTTTTCCCAGGCATCGCATCTCTGTGTGTGGCGGCCATGGTGGTCGGAGCCGCCGCGGGCGTGACGCAGATCGTGCTCCAGCGCCATATCGGCCGTGCCGCCAACTCGATTGTTCAAAGGCGACAGTTCTTCAGCTGGCTAGCGATATCGCCCTCCATCTCAAGCTTCTTCGGCCCGTACTCGGCGGGTTTGATCATTGATCACGCGACCCAGGCGTCGGGTGATCTGTCGTCATTTCGCATCTGTTTCGCGGTGCTGGGTTGCCTGCCGCTGTTGACCTGGTTGCTGCTCTTTTTTGTACGTGAGCTCCCGGTTGAGCCTCGCGACTCCAACGCTCTGCCGACACAGGCGTGGGGGCTGCTGAAGTCGCCCAACTTCCGCTACATCCTGTTCGTCAATTGGCTGCTGTCCTGCATCTGGGATATCCACTCGTTTCTCGTCCCGGTGCTGGGCTTCGAGCGAGGCAGTGACGCGTCAACCATCGGCGTCATCCTCGGCGCGTTCGCCCTCGCTACCGGGCTGATCCGCTTGGTGCTGCCCCTGATCGCCAGCCGCTTCAGCGAAAAACAAATCATCACCACGTCATTCGTCATCACCGTCTGCGTTTTCATCGCCTACCCATTCGCCGCGCTGCCCTCCCAAATGATCGCCTGCTCCGTCGTACTCGGCGCGGCACTGGGCGGCGTACAGCCGATGATCATCAGCCTGCTCATGCAAGTAACACCCCCCGCCCGCCACGGCGAAGCCCTGGGTATCCGCATGACCGCCATCAACGCGTCGGGCTTTCTGATCCCGATGGTGGCGGGCTCATTTGGGGCGCTGATTGGGGTGAGTGCGGTGTTCTGGTTTATCGCCGTGATCGTGGCGGCGGGTGCGCCGGTGGTGCGCAAGATTCAGGTGCATGAGGAGGTGGAGAAGGGAGGGGCGGTGTTATAGCTGGCAACTTCGAATCCTGGCCGCGAGGAAGTTGCTGATGACTTGCTGTTCTTTATGTTTTAGGATCGGCCACGCTCTGCATGCTGGTGCGGTTTGAAGTAATCGCTCGCATAAACATGAGATGCAAGGAAGGTTAGATGGAGTTCGATGCCGTTTCATCCGATGCCAAGCCCCATGTTTTGATTGTCGATGACACTGTGAGCGAAATTCGGCCTCTGCTGCTATTACTGCAATCGCTACAGTGGCGGCTGTCTTTCGCCAGTGATCCTCAGCAGGGCTATCATCGCGCCCTCACGCTACGGCCCGATTTGATCCTGCTCGATGTCCGAATGCCAAGAATGAGCGGGTTCACGCTGTGCCGATTGCTACGCGAAGCACCGGCTACCCGCACGACGCCCGTTATATTCCTGACCTCATCCAGTTCCCTTGAAGAGCGCCTGGAAGGCTTTGCGCTGGGCGGGGTGGACTATGTGCTCAAGCCGTTCGAACCTCATGAAGTTCTGGCCCGCATCCGTCTGCACTTGCAACTGACGCGGCGTACGAACGTCGTTGAGGCTCTCCCTGTCGAATCGGCGACGCCGGTTGACGCGGACCAAATCGTTCTTCAGGCGGCGATGCGTTTCATTGCGCAAAACCTGGATGTGCTGCCCTCGCTGACTGACATTGCGTTGAAGGTCGGCACCCATGAAAAGCGTCTATCCGGCATTTTCCGCACGCGCCTGGGGACAACAGTTTTTGGCTATGTCCGCGAAGCACGGCTGTTGCGGGGCCAAGAGCTGCTATTGAGTGGCTCGATGAACATGCAGGACATAGCCGACCACATAGGCTTTAAAAGTGCTGCAAACTTTGCAACTGCATTCCGTGAAAGGTTCGCAATGACGCCCAGCCAATTCAGGCAGCAGGCTCTGGACGAAAAGGGAACGGGTGGGCGCGTGTGACGTTCTGGATTCGTCTGCTGCTGCTTTTCATCTGCACTCAGGGTGAAGCGCAGGCCGCCACATCCCTGGTGGACGCGTGCCTGTCAGACAAGAAGGAGCTCACTCCCTCCACTCAGGTGCTGGAGGACACGACAGGTCAGTTGACTGCAGAGCAGGTCCTTACCCTCTCGCCGGAGCGCTTTCAGCCTGCCGATGAGTGGTCGCGCCCCAGCTATTCCTCGGCAGCGTTCTGGTTGCGGCTGACGGTCAGGAACACCGCCCATGGCAGCTGTACGCAGTGGCTGACCGTTGGAGAGCCACGCCTGGAAAATATTCAGGTGTATGTCATGGGCGCCGGGCGCCGGCAGGAGCAGCACGCGGGTAACGCGTATCCCGTGGATGAATGGCCCATGCCTTCTCGCCAACCGGTATTTCCATTGCAGCTGGATGGCGGTGAGGTCGCGACGGTATTGATCCGGGTTGCCAGTAATTCGTTGCTGCTTATCCAGCCTCAGATCTGGTCGGATCGCGGTCTGCTGGATAGGCGCCAACACGTTGACCTCATAGATGGCGTTGCGTTGGGCATTGTCTTTCTGTTCGTGCCCTTCAGTCTGATCATGGGCTGGATAGTGCGGTCACGCTTATTGCGAGTCCACGCGGGGCTGGTACTGACCTATTTGTTGATGACCTGCGTTGCCAACGGTTATCTGGTGTTCTGGCCCGCCATATCCCTTCATACCCCGCTGATTTACACCTTCTTCACTATTGCCTCGTTCGCTTTCTTCCTCGGCTATGCCCGGGTATTGCTGGAAGTCAGGCGCTTGCCGAGAATTCTGGGCTGGCTGTTCTCGTTGCAGTTGGTCGGTTTTGCTGCCAGCAGGCTCTGGGCGCTGGGTATCGACCCGCAAGAAGGCGCGAAAATCACGCTGGTTTTTCTGTACGGCATCTACGTAATGCTTCCCCTGACATTGATCATGGGGCTGCGCCGGGGGATCAAGTTCAACCCCATGGCCTGGATCGTCGTCGGCCTGTTCGGGTTGCAGTTTCTGATTCGTTATGTGCTGTCGCTTGATAAATTGCCGTGGCAGGCCCAGGCCGATCGATTTGATCTGTCATCGATCCTGCCGGGGATCGCACTGCTGGTCTGTACCTTGATAGTGGAAGTCAGCCGTGGCCGTGCCCGGGAAAGGCATGCGCTGGCTGATCTTGAAGAACAGCGGCAGACGGAACACCAGCGCCTGGAGAACACCGTCACGCTGCGCACCCAACAGTTGAATGACTCACTGCAGGCCCGTAGCTCGCTGATGGCGCGGATCAGTCACGACTTGCGCGCCCCGCTGGTGACCATCATCGATTACGCTCGCCTGCTGGGCAGCACCCCGGATCGCGTGACCCACTACACCCAACGCATTGAAAATAACGCACGCCACCAGTTGGAACTGATTGACGAGTTGCTGGAGTTCTCGCGCAGTGAGCTGCAGCAATTGGAGCTGTCCCTGGCGGCTGGCTACTTCTACCGGTTTCTTCAACAGGTTGAAGAAGACGGGCGATTGCTGGCTGCGCGGCAGGACAACCTGTTTGTCTGCCGTTTTGCCGAAGATCTGCCGGTGCTGCTGAAGGCGGATTTCCGGCGTTTGCGCCAGGTATTGATCAACCTGTTGGCGAACGCCTCCAAGTTCACGCGCCACGGTTGCATTACCGTGGAAGTCACCAATCGGACTGCCGCAGATTCACAACGCACCCAGGTGAACTTCAGCGTAACGGACACCGGCATCGGTATTGAGTCGGCGGAGCTGGAGCAAGTCCTTGAGCCATTCCGCCGGGGCAGCAACGCCGACCACTACGAAGGCAGCGGGTTGGGTTTATCCATCGTCCGCCAATTGCTCGCGCACATGGGCAGTCGCCTTGATGTAGTGTCTGAAGCGCAACGGGGTAGCTGTTTCAGCTTCAGCCTGGACCTGGATGCGGCCCTTGAAGATGAGCTTGATACTGCGTCGGAGCAGAACAATTGGCTGGCTTTCGATGGCGAGGGCAAGCACATCCTGGTGGTGGATGACATCGAGTTGAATCGGGAGTGGCTGTACGATTTTCTGACCGGTTATGGCGTCGATGTCGTCGTGGCCGAGAATGGCGAACGCGCGCTGGCGCTGCTCAATGAACACAGCTTTGATCTGGTGATGACCGATCAGATGATGCCGGTCATGGACGGCTGGGCGCTTCTGCAGCACCTGCGTGCCGACTGGCCGGATGTGCCGGTGTTGCTTTACTCCTCGGCGCCGCCTCGACGACCTGCCGGGTACCCCCAGACTCTGGATTTCGATGCCACGATGCTCAAACCTGCCTCTGGCAACGAGCTGATTTTCGGCATCGATGCGCTGACACGGCAACGTCAGTCAACGGCGCGACCGAGCACGGTCGATGAGTAGCAAGAAGCATCACCGGTTGCCTTTTCCAGGTGTTGTCGAGTGGGTTTCCTGCATCGGCCTTTTCCTGTGGGCTCCCTTTCTTCTGGCCGAGGCCGAGGCGGTTGATCGCGAACGAGCCTCGACCCCCGCGCAATCGATCCTGACGCTGGATGAAACCGAGGTCACCGCGCGACATCGTCTGGAAAAGCCGCAGAATGTGCCTATCTCGCTCACCGTGCTGGACGGTGAGCAACTCGACGCCAGCGGCCAGCATTCCTTGCAGGCTATCCAAGAGCGAGTGCCCGGCCTGGTGGTGTCTGGGCATAACGCTCGCTATGCCGGGTTTGGCCTGCGAGGGTTTGGCGCCACCGCGTATAACGACGGGCTGGAAAGCAGTGTTGGTGTATTTGTCGACGGCATTTATCTAGGCCGGTCGGGCATGGCCTTCAATGATTTGCTCGATGTCCAGCGAGTTGAAGTGTTGCGTGGCCCGCAAGGCACGTTGTTTGGCAAAAACACCAGTGCCGGGGCCATCAACATCGTCACGCGCCAGCCGACTGAATATTTCGAGTCCAATGCCGAAGCCACGCTGGGGAGCGATGGCCTGCGCGAATATCGCGGGGTTGTGTCCGGGCCGCTGATAGACGGCATATTGATGGGCCGTCTCAGTGCGTCAGAAAACACCAAGGACCCAGAGGTTGAAAACCGGCAAGACGGTTCGCGACTCAATGACCAGGATCGCCAGAGTCTGCGTGGACAATTGCTATGGGAGCCCAACGATTCATTCAGTGCCCGCCTGATCGCTGATCGCGCCTGGCAGGACGAAACCGGCAATGCACTGCTGGCGAGCCATTACAGTCGGGAGACCCTCGGCCGTGCTGCTTTCATGGGCTATACCTTGCCGCCAACCGACCCTTATCGACGAGAAACCAGGCTGGATGGCGTGACCCGTACCCAGAGTTTGCAGAATGGACTTTCGCTGGAGCTGACCCAGGCGCTTGACGATGACCATGTGCTGACCAGCCTCACCGGATACCGCGACTGGCGCTTTCGCAACAGTCGCGATGGCGACGGCACTGGCCTGGCGATTGCGCAAGCCGATAGCGGGCTCGACCAGCGGCAGTTCAGTCAGGAATTGCGTCTTGCAGGCAAGGTCAACGAGCGGCTGGATTATGTTGTGGGCCTTTATTACCTGCATCAGCAGCTCGATCGCAAGGTCGACGTGGACTTCGGCAAGGATGCCAGCGCCTGGTTCCTGGGCGATCGCCAGGAATTGAAGGCCTTCGGCATCACCCAACCGCGGCAAGTGCCAGCCAGCCTGCTGAGCGGTGCCGGTCAGCGCTTCGATGGTGAACAGACGGGCGACACCCGCGCGGTGTTCGGGCAGTACACCTGGCGCCCGCTTGATCCTCTGGAGCTGACCTTTGGCCTGCGCTACACCGAAGAGCGCAAGGAAGGCTGGATTTCCCGCGAGGTCGTCAACCTTGCACCGCTGGGTCGCGATCCGGTTTCAAGAGTGGGCGGACAGTTGCTCCGGGATGTCGCGCTGGGCGGCGACTACTACCGACGCAGCACCGTTGACGAACAGAACGTTTCCGGTCTGCTTGGCCTGAGTTATCGCTTCAACGATCAGGTTCTGGGTTACACCAGCCTGTCGCGCGGGGCCAAGGCGGGTGGCATCAATCTGGACGTGGTCAGCCCCGGGGTTAACCCCACCTATAAAGCCGAACAGGCGACTTCGCTCGAGGTGGGGCTGAAAACCCGGTTATGGAACGATTCGGCGCACTTGAATCTGGCGCTGTATCAGACGGATGTCGATGACTATCAGGCGCTGACCTACAGCCGCCCGGTCAATGCGCTGTCTCCGCCTTTGCGCGACAATTTGTTGAACGTCGGCGCGGTGCGTTTGCGCGGCGTGGAGATGGATTTTGCCTGGCGCCTCGACGAGCAGATTGATCTGCGCTTTGGCGCGGCCTGGAGCGACGCGCGTTACCGCGACTTCAAAAATGCGCCCTGCGCGCCGGGGTCGGGGCAATGGACCTGCGACCTGAGCGGCGCTCGGCTCTATAACGCACCTGAGTGGAGCGCCACCGCTGGGGTGGGTTACCGCTATCCCATGGCGGCGGGTCTGGAGCTTTATTCGGGCCTGGACTACAGCGTGCGCAGCGGATATCAGGGCACGCTCGAAGGTGGCGTCGGCAGTTATCAACCCGGCTATGGGTTGACCAACCTGCAACTGGGCCTTAGGGACCCTGATCGCAGCTGGAGCGTTGAAGGCTGGGTGCGCAATGTGCTCGACACTCAGTACATCACGGCCGTGTATTCGCTGCTGGGCGCGGGTGATTATGGCGTGTTGCCAGGGGACCCGAGGACGGTCGGGCTGACGTTGAAAGTGAGTCACTGAGCCGGCTCGGTCCCGCGCGGTCGCGCAGAAAACGGTGGACTTGTGGGACCGGCTTTAGCCGGGAAGAGGCCGGCACAACCACAGCATTTGTGTCGCCTGCAACAACGCTTCGCGGCTGAAGCCGCTCCTGCCGGCACTGGCCTCTTCTTCAAGCCCTCTCGCTCACTAATAAGCGCAAATCCGCCCCAGCAAAATGTTTATTCCGTCATTCAAAGATGCTGCCTTGCCGCGTCGGGAAAACTGCGCGCCGTACATTACCTGCTCCATGTCGGGGCGGTCAGTTTTCTAACGGAGTAACTTGACGATGCGCATTTCTCACAAGGATTCGAGGTATGTGAGCAGGCATCTGCTGCAATGGACGATCGCGCTGGCTGGCTCGACTGTCGCCCCCTTTAGCCTGGCATTAACCCTCCCGGACGCCGGTCAACTGCTTAACGATCAGCAGCAAACCCTTCCGCAGGAGCGGCGTTCGACAGAGCCACCGCCTGCATTTGAAATGCCATCCGGGGCCTCATCGGTGAAGGACTCCGGGTTACGTGTCCAGCTCAAGTCGATTCGGTTCAGCGGCGATACCGAGCTGGCGGTGCGCGAAAACCTCCAGGCATTGGTCGCGCCGGTGCTGGGCAAGACCCTCGACCATCCTGGCCTGCAGCAGTTATCGGAAAGCCTGACCCGTTATTTGCGCGGTCAGGGCTACGTGCTGGCCCGTGCTTACCTGCCACGTCAGGACCTGACGGAGGGTGAGCTTGAAATCGCGATTGTCCAGGGCAAGCTGCAGTCAGGTGCCGACCGCATCAAGGTCATTGGCCAGACGCGAACTTCAACAGAACGACTGCAAGACATTGCCAACGCCGCTTTGCCGGAAGGCCAGGTGCTGCGGGCCGCTGAGTTGGAGCGGGCACTGCTGCTGATCAACGATCAACCCGGTATCACCGCCCGCTCGACACTGGATCGCGGTGTTGAACCAGGCACCAGCCAACTGCTGATCAACGCCAATCAGGGCCCGATTCTGAACGGTGGCGTGTCCGCCGATAATTATGGCAACCGCAGCACCGGCACGGCGCGGGCCAATGCGCAAATCAACGTCATTGACCCGTTCGGCCTGGGCGATCGAATGTACCTCGGGCTGAGCAAGACCACCGGCAGTTCGGTCGTCGGTGGCGGTTATAGCCTGCCGTTGACCCCGTCGGGTTTGCGTCTGCTCGCTGCAGCGTCCTATCTGCGTTATGACGTCGATCAGGAAGTGTTCCGGCCTTTGGACCTGCGTGGTACAGCCAAGAGCGGTTCTCTGGGCCTGACGTATCCGTTGATTCGTTCGCGTCTGGAAAATCTCGACGTGACCGGTACTTACGAGCGTCGAGAACTGGAAGACCGTGCGCTGGGCAGCCAATTGCGCGAGCGCACACTGGACAGCTTCACCTTCGGCCTCAGTGGTAACCGCTTCGACAATTTCGCTGGCGGCGGCGTGACGGATGCCAGCGCCTCCCTGACCGTTGGCAAGCTCGATCTGTCGGGCAATCGCGAAGACGAGTTCGCTGACCGGATAAGCGCCAAGAGTGATGGCAACTACCAGAAGGTCAACCTGCGCCTGTCACGTCTGCAAAGCCTGGGCGACGCTGATAAATGGACGGCATTCGGTGCAGTTTCCACGCAATGGTCCGGCAAAAACCTCGACTCATCGGAGAAATTCCTCCTTGGCGGACCGGCTGGCGTGCGTGCCTATCCGGTGGGCGAGGCTGCTGGCGACAAAGGTTGGCTGGGAACCCTCGAGTTGCGCCGCGATATCGATCTTGGCTTGCCGATGACCCGGCTCCAGGCGCTCGGATTCTTCGACACGGGGCGGATCTGGCTGCACGAAAACCAGTGGGAAGGCTCGGTCAACACGGCTGAAAACTCCAACAGCTATGACCTGAACGCCTTGGGTCTGGGTGCCAACCTCTGGATCGGCAACTGGACAGTGCGCACAGCGGTGGCGCGCACGCTGGGTAGCAACCCGGGTAGCAGCGTTTCCGGCCTGGACGCAGATGGCCGCTCCAGCGACTGGCGCGCCTGGCTGCAAACCTCCCTGGCTTTCTGATCTCCGTCCACGCCCCCTGAATTTTTAAGAGCATTGAATTATGAAGAGCGCTTCGTTGAACCATGTTTATCGTCTCGTCTGGAGCGATACCGCCCAGGCCTATGTCGCCGTTTCCGAAAACACTCATTCGCGCGGCAAGCGCGGCGGATTGATGGGCACGCTAGCGGCCCTGGGGCTGTTGAGCGTCGGTATGGCCCAGGCCGCCGACTTGCCCACGGGCGCGGCGATAGTTGGCGGTGCGGGCAACATCTCGCAAAACGGCGGCCACATGGTGATCAACCAATCGACCGACAAACTGGTGACCAACTGGAACAGCTTTGATGTCGGCCATGACGCCAGTGTGACGTTCCAGCAACCCAACAGTGCCAGCGTTGCACTGAACCGGGTCGTGGGTGGCGGTAATGCCAGCCAGATCCTCGGCAAACTGAACGCCAATGGTCAGGTCTGGCTGCTGAACCCAAGCGGTGTGGTTATCGGCAACGGCGCCCAGGTCAATGTGGGCGGGCTGGTCGCTTCTTCGCTGAAAATCAGCGACGAAGATTTCCTGGCTGGCAAGACGACGCTCAGCGGTGGCGCCGGGGCCGGCGCGGTGAGCAACCACGGGCGTATCACGACCGCCCAGGGCGGTGTGGTCGCATTGATCGGGCCTCAGGTCAGCAACAGCGGCACGATCCAGACGCCTGGTGGCAGCACCGCGCTTGCGGCGGGCGACAAAGTCAGCCTGGATTTCACCGGTGATGGTTTGGTCAGCGTCAATGTTGATCGCGGCGTGCTGGACGCCCTGGTGCAGAACAGCGGCCTGATCAGTGCCAACGGTGGCCTGGTGACGCTGAGCGCGCGCTCGGCCGACGCCGCCATCAGCAGCGCCGTGAACAACACCGGCCTCATCGAAGCCAAGGGCATGCTCGAGCGCAATGGTCGTATTGTGCTGGACGGCGATGATCAGGGCGGGCTGACTCAGGTCGCTGGCACTCTTGATGTGTCCTCGCAACACGGGAAAGGCGGCGACATTGTCATCACCGGCGAACAAATTGCTGTAACGGGCGCTGTGCTGGATGCAAGTGGCCTGCACGGCGGCGGCTCCGTGAAGGTGGGCGGCGGCTGGCAAGGTAAAGATGCCAGTGTTGCCAATGCCCGCAAAGTGACGGTCGATGAGCGCACGACCGTACGATCTGACGCGGTGCAAGGCGACGGTGGCACCGTGGTCTTCTGGTCCGATGACAGCACGCGCTTCGCCGGCAATATCTCGGTGCGCGGTGGCGCGCAAAGCGGCAACGGCGGCAAGGCCGAGGTTTCGGGGAAGAAAACCCTGCAGTACAGCGGCGTTACTGACGCCCGCGCTGACAAGGGGCGCACCGGTGATCTGTTGCTCGACCCCGCCGATATCACCATCACTGGCGGCGGCACGGCGGGTGACGCGATTACCGGCGGTACGGTGACTGAAAAAGCATTGGAAGCGCAGACCGCCAACGTATTGCTCCAGGCCACTGATTCCATCACCTTTGCCGACCTGACCCTGGAGGGTGGCGACGGCACCATCACGATGCAGAACAACGTCAGTTTTCGGGCTGAAGCCGTGGGCGACCGAACTGCGAATTCGGTGATCAGCTTCGCCAACGCGGCCAATACCCTGGAAGTATCGGGGACTGGCAGCATTTACATGCAGGCGGGCGGCACTGAGACGGGTTCGATCCAGAACTCTTTCAATCTGATTGCGCACGGTTCGGGCGATAACCCGGCGGTCGCTGACCTGCCAACGCACGACGTCGAAACTATCGGCAGCGGTACTCCGGGCGAGGGGAGTATCACCCTGCTGGGCGCCGATGGCTTGACCCTTGCTGGCGCCGTTACCACTAACGGTGGTTATGTGCGGCTTTCCAGCGATTCCGATACAGGTGGCAGAGGTGCGCTGACCATCAATACACCGATCAACACCGCTGGCGGTAACCTCTACCTGTCCTTCGGCACCACTGCCTATCCGGAAAGTATCGCTACGTTGACCGGCGATATGACGCTGGGTACCGGGCGGCTGTTTTTTGGTGATGCGATGGGCTCCAAAGGCCTGGGCGGATCCACAGGTGAAAAGCGTCTGGGCGGTAAGCTCAGCCTCAACGGCGATGTGAACTTCACCACGCCGTTGACCATGCTCGGCGGCGCATCGATCTATACCAACGGCGATATCAACTTCACCAGCGACGTCAAACTCGACACAGGTAACGATGCATTAACGCTGCGCGCGACCAACATCGACTTTACCCAGGCGACGCTGCAGAACGTGTCCACCGCCAGCCTCAGGCTGGAACCCTGGAACATTGCCACCAACATTTCCCTAGACGGCACCGATGGGATCGCGACGGCCAATACTCTGGGCAAGATCGACAACATCATGAACCTGACTATCGGTCGGGCTGACGGTACTGGCACCACCACCGTTAACAACACCGGTTTCGCCTTCAATGCCAACAACATGCTGACGCTGCTCAATGGCGATATGCACATCAACGGAGCGCTGGAGAACACCAGCTCGACGGGCCATGTCAATGCCCGCGCAGGGAAGGGCGATGTGGTGATCGGCAGCACTGGCAGCGTGACAGGCAAAGGCACCGGTGATGCCGTGGTCCTGAGTGCCGCGCGTAACCTCATCAATAACGCAGGCAATGCGGCGCTTGTTACACCCAATAGCAACAGCCGCTGGCTGACTTACTCCACCAGCCCGGACGATGACCAGCGTGGCGAGTTGCCGCTCGATTTCAAACAATACAACGCTCGATATGGCGACGCAGTGGCGCAGTCGACCGGCAATGGTCAGATCTACTCCGTCGCACCAAAAGTCACGGTCGACCTGACCGGCGAAGTGCGCAAAACGTATGACGGCGATACCCATGCAGCGCCGACCACCAGTAACTTCACGGCCACGTCTGGTGCTATCGATGGCGACGACATAAGCCTCATCATTGCCGGTTTCGGCACGGCCACCTATGACAACAAAAATGTCGGCAATGGCAAGACGGTCACCGTCAACGGCATCAGCCTGGGCGAAGCGAAGAATGGCGATGTCCGGGTATACGGTTATCAGCTGGCCTCCAACAGTGTCAGTGGCGCCATTGGCACCATCGACCGCAAAACCCTGACGGCCAGCGCTGACGTGGCGAACAAGGTCTATGACGGCAACACCCAGGCGAGCCTGGGCAATGTCCAGCTGATCGGTGTGGCAACCGGCGACGTCGGAAAGATACAGGCGGTGGGCAACCAGGGTACTTTCAGTGACAAGAATGCCGGGGTCGGCAAGTCAGTTACCGGCAGCGGCCTCACCCTGGGCGGTCTGGAAGCGGGCAACTACACCTTCAACAGCGGCGCGAATGTCGGCACGGGCACGATCGAGCGTAAAACCCTGACGGCCACCGCCGATGTAGCCAACAAGGTCTATGACGGCAATACCCAGGCCAGCCTGAGCAACGTCCAACTGACCGGCGTGATCACTGGCGACACCGGAAACGTGCAGGTGGCGGGCGACAAGGGTAGCTTCAGCGACAAGAATGCCGGGGTCGGCAAGTCGGTGACTGGCACCGGTCTGACCCTCGGCGGTCTGGAAGCGGGCAATTACACCATCAACACAGGCGCGAACATCGGCACGGCCACCATCGAACGCAAAGTGCTGACGGCCACCGCTGATGTGGCCAACAAGGTCTATGACGGCAACACCCAGGCCAGCCTGAGCAATGTCCAACTGACCGGTGTGGTGATCGGCGATGCTGGAAACCTGCAGGTGGTGGGCAACCAGGGCAGTTTCAGCGACAAGAATGCCGGGGTCGGCAAGTCAGTGAGCGGCACCGGTCTGACCCTCGGCGGTGGGGAGGCGGGCAACTACACCTTCAGCCCCGGCGCGACCATCGGCACAGCCACCATCGAGCGCAAATTCCTCACGGCCACCGCTGATGTGGCGAACAAAGTCTACGACGGCACCACCCAGGCCAGCCTGAGCAATGTCCAGTTGAGCGGCGTTATCACTGGTGACGCCGGAAAGGTGCAAGTAGTGGGCAATCAAGGCAGTTTCAGCGACAAAAACGTCGGGGTCGGCAAGTCAGTGACCGGCGCTGGCATCAGCCTCGGAGGTCTGGAAGCAGGCAACTACACCGTCGACCCCGGCGCGAAGATCGGAACGGCCAACATTGACCGCAAAACCCTGACGGCCACTGCCGATGTGGCAGACAAGGTCTATGACGGCAACACCCAAGCCAGCCTGGGCAATGTTCAACTGGTCGGTGTAGTGAGCGGCGACGCCGGGAATGTGCAGGTGCTGGGCAACCAGGGCAGCTTCAGCGACAAGAACGCCGGGGTCGGCAAGTCAGCGGCTGGCACCGGTCTTAGCATCGGCGGTCTGGAAGCGGGCAACTACAGCTTTGACTCCGGCGCGAACGTCGGCACGGGCACCATCGACCGCAAAACCCTGACGGCCACTGCCGATGTGGCAGACAAGGTCTACGACGGCAACACCCAGGCCAGCCTGGGCAATGTCCAACTGATCGGTGTGGTGAACGGCGACGCCGGTAACCTGCAGGTGCTGGGCAATCAGGGCAGCTTCAGCGATAAGAATGCCGGAGTCGGCAAGTCAGTCACCGGCAGCGGGCTGAGCCTTGGCGGTCTGGAAGCGGGCAACTACAGCTTTGACTCCGGCGCGAACGTCGGCACGGCCACCATTGACCGCAAAACCCTGACGGCAGCGGTCGACATCGCCGACAAAACATTCGACGGCGGGACGACGGCGACGATAAGCGGGGTCACGCTGGGAGGTGTCATCGACGGTGACAAGGTTGGGGCTGCAGGCAGTGCCAGCTTCCTGACTGCCAACGCTGGCCGCGACAAGCCGGTTACCGTGGTGGGTTTGCAACTGACCGGGGATGACTTCGCCAATTACCAACTGACAGGCGATCAGTTTACCGGCAGCGCCTCGATCAACGCTCCGCTCTACACGCCTGTTGGGTTGTTAGGCAAAGCTGAAGGCGTTAACGGTACCGCAATGATCGGAAACCGACCGGAAGTTCGCCCTGGCGAAGCCACTTTACGCGCCACGTTGCCGGTTGCCGCAGGTGCTTTGCTGACAATCAATTCGGGGTCTGCGCCAGTCATGGACGGCAGCGAAAACGTGCCGTTGCGAGGCGACCTTCTCTCCGCAAATGGCAGTCTCAGCCTGGCGCTCGAGGACGAGGCTGCCCAGCCTGTGGCGAAGAAAGTGTTGAATGTCTACAGCTCACAAGTGGGTAAAGAGCCTCAGGCGGTAGGGAAATACTCGGCAAGCGATATGGGTAACAACATCCTGTTGGAGAAAGTAGCCTCTACCCTGCGTAACCTCCCGATTCTGCAACATGAGGCGGCTGCCCGATCCGAAGGCTCGGTCGCGTTAGGCACGGGCGAGTTGCTGCGTATCAATGTCAGCATGCTCAAGGACGCCACCTTGCTTGTCGAGGTTGCCCCGGTAAACCAGGCCCTTTCAAATGAGGAGCTGGCGACCTACGGGCTGGCCATTGCGAAACAGCGTTTGGGAGTCACGGTCGATGCTGTTCAAACCGTAGTCGTTGAACAAGCGCAGCGTCAGGCAAACATCGCTGGCGTGCACAATTCCGGTCTGGTAATCCGCTGATCCACCCTGCGGAAATCGTTCAGATTGGCCCCGCAAACGCCCGATGCATGCATCGGGCGTTTTTTATCCGCTGCAGCAAAAGCCTGTTCCCCTCCTGCAAATACCCTCGATATCCAATCTGCCACCATCAGGGACAGATCGGGTTTGATCCAACAGAGGGTTCGCCCTGCCAGTCAGCCCATGGTCATCAGGCCTTAAATGAGCATTCAACCGACTTGCCCGGGAATTCCGCGCACAGGTAACGAGTAACCCCATGAAATCATCCACGTTCGCCCATTGCTGCTATCTGCGTTTATCCGGACTTGTAGTCAATGCGCGAACCCGAACTGGCCGCGCCCTCCATGCAGCGGCAGTTCATCTGTTGTCATTCGAGCGGCATCCCGAGCGCGCAAACAACACCTGTGGCGGCAAGCTTTCGGCGAACCCGGACAGGGGCTCAGACCCTCTCTCCCCTCAATTGGCCGCAAGCGTTTTCAATTGCGCCCGTGAAGGCATTATCGTCGCCGATTGCACCGGACGCGTCATTCGCGTCAACGAAGCCTTCACCCGTATTACCGGCTATGAGCAGGACGAGGTGTTGGCGCAAAACCCGGCATCGGAGGCTGTTTTGCTGCGCAAGGTTGCGGCATTTTTCACCTCAATGGGCAATGCGCTGGCAGAACAGGGACATTGGTCCGGTGAACTGTGGAGCAGCCGTAAGGATGGCTCTGAATTAGCCCTGAAACTCAGCATCAGCGGGGCATACAGCAGCGACGGCGTAGTCACACACTATGTAGCGCTGCTCATTGATATAACCCAGCTGAAAAAATATCAGCAACTGCTGGAGCGCCAGGCCGACTACGATGCCCTGACCCAGCTACCTAATCGGAATTTGTTTGCCCGGCGCATGCACCACGCCATGGACTCAGCTCGGACACATGGCCGTAACCTGGCAGTGGCCTTTATCGATCTGGACGGGTTTAAACTCATCAACGACCGTCATGGGCATGGCTTTGGTGACCGCGTACTGCAAATACTCGCTCAGCGGATCAAGGCGACTATTCGAGACCACGACACGCTGGCACGTCTGGGCGGAGATGAATTCGTCGCCGGCCTCTTCGACCTGCAACAGCCACACGATTGCGAACCCGTGCTTAGAGGCATGGTACAAGCCGCCAGCGCGCCCATCCTCATTGACGAAATCATCGTTCAACTCTCTGCCAGCATCGGCGTCGCTTTCTTCCCGCTGCACGGCCAGGAAATGGAGACACTGATCGCCAAGGCCGACCAGGCGATGTATGTATCGAAAAGAGCGGGAGGGAATCGGCTGACGTTTTGTGACATGTCGGAGAGTTGTTGAGGTTTATTTCCAGTACGTGCCGGGTTTTTAGGCATAAAAGAGACGGCCTTGGTCGTCTTTAGATGCTGAATGACTCCCATCGCCGCCTCAGAGCTTCTGGCAGTCTATTAACGCTTAACACACACAAACAGCGCATTCCCGGTCACGCTCTTCCAGGGCGTGATCCGCTCATAGTCATGCTCAAAAACCTGCACCTCAAAGTACGGTTGTAACAGCGTCTGCAACTCGATGAAACTCAGTGCCACCATGGCATGCTCATCCTGCCAGGCCTCAGTCACCCCCGCCGTGGTCCTTTCGATACTTAGGCGGAGCGCCTGCTGCTCGCCCTCTCCGCCGTAATACCAGCCGGAGCCGAAGGTGAAGTGGCTGCCTTCAAACTCGACGCTATGGCGTACGAGCAAGCGATTGTCGATATGCAGTTTGTCCACCGCGTTGAAGCAGAACACACCGTTCTCTGCGAGTGCGCCGTGCACGCTGGCAAAACAGGCGCGCAGTTGGGCGAGCCCGGGGTTGTAATGGGTCGAGTACAGGAAACAGGTGATCAGGTCCTGTGGTTCGTCCACCTGGAAATCGGCCATGTCCTGAAGGCTGAACTGTGCCTCGGGGCAGCGCAGCAGGGCGAGGTCCAGCATCGGTTGGTTAATGTCCAGGCCAGCGCTGTTGTACCCGAAGTCGAGGAAATGACGCACATGCGGCCCGGTGCCACAGGCAAGATCAAGGTGCCGGCGCCCGCCATTGCCGAACAGTTGGTGCAGACGGCGCACGCTGTGGCTTTGCGCGCGGTAGTCGATGTCGGCGCACATCAAGTCGTAGTAGATGGACAGGTCGGTGTACAGCGCGTTGGAAGACATAAGTGGCCAGAGGATTCGGCGGGAATTTCGCGGCGGCATGGTAACTCAGTCTTGGGTGTGAACCGCTACAGTTGCGCCTTAACTAGACGAGAGGGGAGAACGTTCCTCTGGATTCTATAGCTGACGAACTCTTTACGTATCGCACAGAAGCCTGCGGCTCCTCGATACCCCTTACGAGCCAGCTCACACATCATGCCATCGGCATTCGGCATTCGGCATTTGGCGTTTCAGATCCGGAGCCTGTGGCGATTGGGCATGATTTTTTCTGAGCGACGAAGCAATAAACTCCCCCCTACAAACGATGAGTAAGAGGATAGGTTCTTGAGAGAAATATGGATTTGTCATGCTGGTGCTGGCCTGCCTGTCGATGAGCAGGGGATATGGGGATTATTGGTATGGCCTATGTTTGGGACGGTTCATGGCTCCGATCTCCTGAATCGACGGATGGAACTGAGCAAAATCCAGTGATGAGACTGGAGCCGTTGTTTGGACCGGCCGTCGATGTTTGGGGGGATGTGGGTTGTTTTACTGAGGTGGAGAAGGTGTTAGACCTAATCGACAATGACTGACTCAAACGGGCCATCCGGGCGGTCGTTTGTGAGTTGAGACACCCACCCTGTCCCGACCCACAAAAAAAGCACCTGCGTCGCCGCGAGGTGCTTTTTTGTACTGCTGGATTTGGTGGAGCCGGGGGGATTTGAACCCCCGTCCGCCAGTACTCCGCTGTCGGTCCTACATGCTTAGCCGTGTCTATTAAGTTAACCCTCAGCGACCCGACGGGCAGGGTGCTTTGGGCGAGCTGTGTAAGTTTTAGCCGATTCGTCCACAGCGTACTGCACGGCGATTCTGTTCTATATGACAATCACTTCGGGTTTACAGACATCCCCTAGTGATTGCTGGGCCCGAAGGCACCAGAAGCTCAGGGTCTAAGGCTGCTTACGCAGCGATGGACATTTCCTGGCCGTAGTTTTCGTCATTGGCAACTATAAGTAGTTGCAACAGTGGATTTACGACTTCTGTTACCAAGTCGGCATGCACCTAAAGTTTCATCACCGGCGTCGAATCCTAATCGGCCCCAGCTGACTGCTTTCACAGTCAGGTCGCGGAGTGTACTCCAACGAGTCGTTCGCGTCGACCTTCTGACGCAAACCACCTGCGGGCCAGCCATGTGTCTGGCCCGACTGGTGTTTTACTTGGCGCCTTCGCTGCCCGAGCCGACGTTTTTCAGAGCAGTGATTTGCTTAGTGGTCAGTTCAATGCATTTCTCTTCATCACCAGCAGCTTTGGCAGCCTTTGCATCCTTGACGGTTTTCGCCAGGCCCGTTTTGGTGTCTTCCGCCAAATTGGAGCTACTCGAAACCTCAGCATTCTCCAGAGTCTTGATGTTGGCACCACAGAGATCATCTGCGGCGAAAACCGGGGAACCCAACAGTGCAGCGGTGAGGAACAAACCTGTGAGTGCTGTGCGCTTCATGGTGTATCTCCTTAAGCCTGTGGACTCGGTATGGCCGGTCGATGAGGCCTGTGCCGAGGTCTGAAAATAGCCCGACGTCATTGGCGGGCTTAAACAAACTGACTGTGCGCAGACGCAGGGGTTCTATTTTTTTTCGCACTCATGTGAAAAAGCCACATTTAACGATCTAGGCACCAAAATGGGGCGAACGCCGCTTGTATGCGCCGATCATGTGGTTTTGGCCTGGGTGACGCGATCTACTAGATACACCAGCCCGTGGTAGTCGATGCCGCCGTGCTGGGTCAGGCCGATTTCGCAGGTGCGGCTGGTGGAGATGCCCTCGTTGCAGTACTGCACGGCGTCTTTAAGGGAGCGTAATGAGTGGGCGTTCAGCTCCGGGGTGGTGAAGCCTTTATCGCCCGCAAAGCCGCAGCAATGGATGCCTTCAGGGATCACCACGTTGATGCTGCACAGCCGCGCCAATTCAATCAGCGCCTGGCTTTCGCCCAGGTGTTGGGTGCTGCAGGTTACGTGAACGGCGATAGGTTCTTGCTGGGGTGTGAAGGTCAGTTTGTCCAGTAAGTGAGTGCGGATGAAACGCACGGGGTCGTACAGGTCCAGGCGTGTGTCTTTTAGGTCCTGCACCAGGCGCAAGGTGCAGGGGCTGGTGTCGCAATAGATCGGGTCAAGCCCACCACGGCTGGCTTTGCTCAGGGCGGCGAGCAGTTCTTCGCGCTTGCTGTCGGCCTGTTCGCTGTAACCTTTTGATGCAAATGGCTGACCGCAGCAGAGGTTGTCCTGATCCTCGGGGAACACCACTTGGTAACCGGCTTTTTCCAGCAGGCCGCGGGTTTTGTCCATGAGCGACATTTGCTCTTTGTCAGCCGCCGCCGGGCCCATCACCCGGGAGACGCAGGCTGCGAGATAAACCACGCGTGGGCGTTGATCCTCAACGGGTGGCGTGAAGCTGATTGCATGCTCGGCCTGAGGCATCGCGGGTGTCCATTGGGGGACGCGGCCGGCGGATGCTTTGCTCAGTGCGGCGGAGATTTTTGCCAGGCGTGGCGCACCCAGCAGCATGCGCGCCCCGTTGGCGGCGTGCAGGGTGAAGCGCGCGCCTTGCAGCATGGTCTTGAAGTGCTGGGCCATCCAGCCAGCCGCATTGCCATGGCTGGCTTCCTGGCTGCGCAGCTTCTTGACCAGTTCCCCGGTGTTGATCCCCACCGGGCAGCGTTGCGCGCACAAGCCGGTCGCTGCGCAGGTTTCGATGCCCTGGTAGTGGTAGGCCTTTTCCAGTTCGTCAGTGTTGATGCCAGCACGTTTGCGGGCCTGAATGTCGCGCCAGATCACAATGCGTTGACGCGGGCTGAGGGTCAGGCCTTTGGAGGGGCAGACCGGTTCGCAGAAGCCGCACTCGATGCATTTATCTATGATTTCATCGGCCGCAGGCAGCGGTTTCAGATGCTTCAGGTGGATCTGCGGGTCTTCGCTCAACACTACGTCTGGGTTGAGGATGCCGTTGGGGTCCAGCAGTCGTTTGAGTTGCCACATCAGTTGGTAGGCATCGCTGCCCCATTCCAGCTCGACGAAGGGCGCCATGTTGCGGCCGGTGCCGTGTTCGGCCTTCAGTGAACCGCCGAATTCCACGGCCACCAGTTGCGCGACGTCGTCCATGAACGCTTGGTAGCGGGCGACTTCTTCCGGGTTGTTGAAGCCCTGGGTGAAGACAAAGTGCAGATTCCCTTCCAGCGCATGGCCGAACAGGATGGCTTCGTCGTAGTGGTGTTTGTCGAAAAGCTCGATGAGCCGCCGCACGCCGAGGGCCAGTTGCTCGACGGGGAAGGTGACGTCTTCGATGATCACGGTTGTGCCAGTCAATCGCACCGCGCCGACGGCAGGGAAGGTGTCCTTGCGAATGGCCCACAGGCGGGCGTTTTCTACGGGGTCTTCAGTGAAGTCGACCTGTTTCTCCACGGGGAAGGCGGATAGCGAGTCCATGATTTGCGCCAGTTGTTCATGCAGCAACAAGCGTGATGCAGCGCGGGCTTCGATCAGTAGCGCGCAGGCGTTGGTCGAGAGTTCGCGCACAAAGGCGGGCATCCCCGGTTTGTCTTGCACAGAGCGCATGCTGCGTCGGTCGAGCAACTCAACAGCGGCGACAGGTTGGGTTTTCAAGACTGTCACGGCGTTGCAGCAGGTTTCGACGTCCGGGAAAACGATCAGCGCCGACGCCTTGTTCGGGTGGTCGACAACGGTGTCGTAGGTGACCGAGCTGATAAAGCCTAGGGTGCCTTCGGAACCCACCAGCAGATGGCTGAGGATATCCAGCGGCTCTTCAAAATCCACCAGGGCGTTGAGTGACAGGCCGGTGGTATTTTTCAGACGATATTTGTGGCGGATTCTGCCGGCCAGTGTGGTGTTGGCGCGGGTCTTTTTGCTCAGGTCCGACAGCTGTTGCAGCAGATCGGCGTGGCTTGTGCGAAAAGCCGCGACGCTTCGCGGGTCTTCAGTGTCGACGGCTGTTCCATCGGCCAGAATCAAGCGCATGCCGGCCAAGGTGTGATAGGTGTTTTGCGCGGTGCCGCAGCACATGCCGCTGGCGTTATTGGCGACGATCCCGCCGATCTTGCAGGCGTTGATCGAGGCCGGGTCCGGTCCGATTTTGCGGCCATAGCGTGCGAGCCATACGTTAGCGTGTGCGCCGATCACCCCCGGTTGCAGGCGGATTTGTGCGCCTTGCTCCCTTAACTCACGCCCATTCCAGTTGTCGCCGAGCACCAGCAATACCGAGTCGCTGATGGCCTGGCCCGACAGACTGGTGCCCGCTGCGCGAAAGGTCACTGGCACTTTGTCGCGCTGGGCCAGTTTCAGAAGCTCGACCACTTCATCTTCGGATTCGACCCGGATCACCAGTTTGGGAATCAGCCGATAGAAGCTGGCGTCGGTGCCGAATGCCAGGGTCGACAGCGGATCGTCGAAGCGTCGTTGTTCGGGAATCAGCTGGCGGGCGTCGCGCAAGAAGGCGGCGGGCAGGCTCATGGGGCCTCCAAAGTCAGCGCACTCTAGATGCGCGCCTTACAGATAAAACCGCCCGGCGTGCCGAGCGGTCGTGAATGATCGGCAGCGCACATGGAGCGCGCTGCCGGATGACACTTATCTACTGCCGTCAGTGCACCAGCATGCCGGTAAACCAGTAGGCCTGGGCGTAGGTCATGCAGCCGATGATGGTGGCGAAGAAAATGCTGTGCTTGAGGGTGAAGCGGAACAGGTCGGATTCCTTGCCCACCAGGCCAGTCGCTGCGCAGGCCACGGCGATGGACTGTGGCGAAATCATCTTGCCCGTCACGCCGCCGGTGGAGTTTGCAGCCACCATCAGCACATCGCTGACGCCGACCTGATGCGCAGTGGTCGCCTGCAGTGAGCCGAACAGCGCGTTGGATGAGGTATCCGAGCCGGTCAGGAACACGCCCAGCCAGCCGAGGAATGGCGAGAAGAATGGGAAGGCCGCGCCAGTGCCAGCAAGGACCAGTGCCAGGGTTGACGACATGCCCGAGAAGTTCATGACGAAGGCAAACGCCAGCACCATGCCGATGGACACAATCGCCCAGCGCAGCTCCTTGAGGGTGTCTTTGAAGGTGGACAGGCCAGTCATCGGGCTGATCCTCAGCACGAACATCGCCAGGATGGCCGAAAACAGAATCGCGGTGCCCGATGCAGCAATCAGGTCGAACTTGTACACCGCTGGCATCGCCGTGGCGTTGGCAACGATGGGCGCTGTTTTCATCACCAGTTGGTCGAGGTGCGGAATCGGGAAGTTGAACGTCCAGGCCTGCATCGCGCCGCCGGGAGCGAACGCCGCCTTGAAAGGTTTGAGCGTCCAGATCGTGACCATCACGGTAAGAATCAGGAACGGCGACCAGGCCTTGAAGATCTGCCCAAGGGTGTAGGGTGATTTGACCGAATTGCGTGGCTGACCGAAACCGCCCGGGCTGCCCATGATGGCTGCGCCGCCGGAGCCGATGACGGCGCTTTCACTGGCGCGTTGCGGCTGCCAGACCTTGAGGAACAGCGTCAGGGAAACCATGCTCACCAGCGCCGAGGTGATGTCCGGCAGTTCAGGGCCGATGTAGTTCGAGGTGAAGTATTGCGTGATCCCGAAAGTCGCGCCCGCCACCAGTGCGGCAGGCCAGGTTTCTTTGACGCCTTTGAGGCCGTCCATCATGAACATCAACCAGAACGGCACGAACAGCGACAGGAACGGCAGTTGCCGTCCCGCCATGGCGCCGATCTTGAAGGCGTCGATACCGGACACCTGCCCGGCAACGATAACCGGAATCCCCAGCGCGCCAAAGGCGACCGGCGCCGTGTTGGCGATCAGGCATAAGCCTGCGGCGTATAGCGGATTGAGGCCCAGACCCACCAGCAATGCGGCTGTGATCGCTACCGGTGCGCCGAAACCTGCGGCACCTTCGAGGAACGCGCCAAAACAGAAGGCGATCAGCAGCACTTGCAGGCGTTCATCGTCGGTGATGGACATGACCGAGCTGCGGATGATCTCGAACTGCCCGCTCTTGACGGTCAATTTGTATAGAAAAACGGCGGCGACGATGATCCAGGCAATCGGCCACAAGCCGTATGCAAACCCATACCCGGCGGCAGCAAGTGCCATGTCGGCAGGCATCTGGAAGGCAAAGATCGCCACCAGCACAGACAGGACCAACGTAATGCTGCCGGCGATGTGGCCCTTGAGCCTGAACACCGCCAATGCAAGAAAGAAGAACACGATGGGTATGAGTGCGGCGGCGGCCGAAAGGCCTAGACCGCCCAGCGGTGTGTAGAGCTGTTGCCAGGTTTGCATATGGATGGCCCCTAATTGTTTTTGGATAGGCTCAAAACATCTTGCAGCGCAGTGAAGGTTAGTCATTGGTCGACATTTGTAAATTGGTAATACCAATTTACAATATCTTGGAGGTAGCGTAGAAGCCTTGCTATTGGTGTGTCAATTTGAGGGTGTGCGACTTTCGTCGCAGATTTCGCTGAATGTGCAGCTGATACGGCATTCGAGGCTTCATCTGAGAGGTGCTGCAATAGCAGCAATCAGCCAGAATGTGCGGTCCCGGTAACTGATCGGGGAGTTGGAGTGAGGGTTATGGGCTTTGATCAGGTGCGTCAGCGCCGTTTGTCTGACGATATTGTTGAGCAGCTGGAAAAGATGATTCTGGAAGGCACGCTCAAGTCGGGCGGGCGCTTGCCCGCCGAGCGTGCGCTGGCGGAACAGTTCGGCGTTTCCCGACCATCACTGCGCGAGGCCATTCAGAAGCTGACCGCCAAAGGCTTGTTGGTGAGCCGTCAGGGTGGCGGCAACTATGTAGTAGAAAACATCGGCTCAACGTTCAGCGACCCGCTGCTGCACTTGCTTGAAAGCAGCCCCGAGGCGCAGCGGGATTTGCTTGAGTTCCGCCACACCCTGGAAGCGTCCTGCGCCTATTACGCGGCCATGCGCGCGACAGATATGGACCGCGAGCGGCTGCGTCAAGCGTTCGATACCTTGCAGGATTGCTACTCACGCGCCGACGAGGTCAGCCGGGCGGAGGAGGGCGCTGCTGATGCGAGCTTCCATCTTGCCATTGCCGAGGCCAGCCATAACGCGGTGCTGCTGCACACCATTCGTGGCCTGTTTGATCTGCTCAAGCGCAACGTGGTGATCAACATTGGCGGCATGTACAAACAACGCAGCGAAACCCGCGACATGCTGATCAGCCAGCATCGGGATTTGTACACATCAATTATTGAAGGGCGTGCGGACGACGCGCGGGAGATTTCCAGTCGGCATCTGCTTTATGTTCAGGAGGTGCTGGAAGAAGTGCGACAGCAAGTGCAACGCACTGCTCGGGCTGAGCGGCGTAATGGGATGTGAAATCGGGGCGCGCGGTGTGACCAGTGGGACCGGCTTTAGCCGGGAAGGCTGCGTTCCTGCCGATACAGACTCTGCGACAGTATCGGCCCCTTCCCGGCTGAAGCCGGTCCCACCTGGATTGATCAGTCTGGACGACTAATCATCCTTGCCCTTGGTGCGCACGGCCCGTTGCAGCTCGCGATCGGAATCGCGTTCACGCTCGGTGTGGCGCTTGTCGTATTCCTTCTTGCCTTTACCCAGAGCAATTTCACACTTGATCAAGTGCTGCTTCCAGTAAAGGGAAAGGGCCACGCAGGCATAGCCTTTCTGCTGGACCGACGTCGTCAGCTTTTCAAGCTCGCGCTGGTTCAGCAAAAGTTTACGGGTGCGTGTCGGGTCAGCGATGACGTGCGTGCTGGCGGTCGTCAGCGGCGAGATATGGCTACCCATCAGCCAGGCCTCACCGTCTTTGAGCAGCACGTAACTGTCTACCAGCTGTACCTTGTTGGCACGCAGACTTTTTACTTCCCAGCCAGCCAGGACCAGACCGGCCTCGAACTTGTGTTCGATGAAGTAATCGTGACGCGCCTTTTTATTTTGCGCGATGGTCCCTGTAGGGTGTTTCTTGAGCTTAGCCATAGGCGACGCATTATAGGGACTCGCTTCGATGTCGGCTATGGGCAACCGCGTGCTTGAGCACACTGGTTGAATCCCGGACAATGCGCCTGCTTAAACGGGCTGTGTACATCGCCCTGGAATGAACCCGGTAACATTTAATGCGAACCGATGCGGGCTTGTCGGGTCGACTGATCACCCTGCGACTTTTCGCCGATGAGTGATAACTACCGATTGCAGGTTTGGGTGACGGGCCTTGGCGCTCTTTGCTTTGACGTTTTTTTGATGCGCTATGTGGCGCCGTTCGGCAGGCCTGTCGGGTCTGCCGCTCAGCTTTGGAAGTGACGCTGACATGACTACGCATATTCAACGTTCTGCCCTTTTACCTTACCCGGCTCAGGCGCTTTATGACCTGGTCAATGACGTTGCGCGCTATTCGGAATTTCTGCCGTGGTGTTCTGCTGCCAAGATTCTGAGCGCTGACGAAGGGCATATGCGCGCCAGCCTGGAAATCGCCAAGGGAGGGTTGAGCCAGCATTTCGTTACACAAAACACCCTGGTGCCAGGGCAGTCCATCGTGATGGATCTGGTCGAAGGGCCGTTCAATCAGTTGCACGGTGTCTGGACATTCAAAGCGCTTGGCGAAAAGGCCTGCAAGATCAGCCTTGATCTGTCTTTCGATTATGCCGGGCCTATCGTGCGCGCGACGTTGGGGCCGCTGTTCAATCAGGCCGCCAATACTCTGGTTGATGCTTTCTGCCAGCGAGCGAAAGAGCTGCATGGCTGACGTGATCTCGATCGAGGTGGTTTATGCCGCTGTTGATCGTCAAGCGCTGCTCAGTATCAGCGTGCCGCTCGGGACTACGGTCAGGCAGGCCTTGTTGGTTTCTGAAGTGGGGAGCAGGTTTCCCGAGCTGGATATCGAACATTGCCCTGTCGGTATTTTCGGCAAGGCAGTGGACGGGGCGAGGGTGCTGGAAGAGGGGGATCGCATCGAGATCTACCGACCTTTGTTGGCTGACCCCATGGAAATTCGTCGTCTGCGCGCAGCCAAGGCGGCCAAGGCGCGCAAGGATCTAAATAAATAATAGATTTCCTTCAGGCAACAAAAAGCCCGGCATGCCGGGCTTTTTTATTCGCTGCTGTTATTACTGCGGCGATGTTTCCAGCGGTTCCTGGCTCGGCACCGGAACGGTCTCGACTTTGTCTACGTCGTTCTGGATTTGCTCAAGCATCGAGCCTGGTTTGGCTGGCTCTTCTGCTTTTGGCTGCTGGCCATTGCTCGGCGTGACATTGGTGTCAGTGCCGCGGCCCAGAATGGCGTCATCACGGCTTACGCCTGGCATGAAGTCGCCATTGAGGCTGACCAGCTGATCGTTGCTATTGAAGATCAGCGTCATGCGTTCTTGCTGACGCTCACCGCCGCCTGGCTGCAGGCTGTACAGGTAATCCCAGCGATCAGCGTGGAAAGTGTCGGTCAGCAGAGGGTTGCCCATGATAAACCGTACTTGCCGTCGGGTCATTCCCGGCCTTAACTGGTCTATCATGTCCTGCGTGACGACATTGCCTTGCTGGATGTCGATTTTGTAAACCCCGGGGAATGAACAACCGGCGAGTGCGAGCAGTCCCACAAGGGTGAAACTGGTTAGCAGGAGCTTGGTGTTTTGCATCGGTGGGCGACTTCCACTATCTTGGCTGGGACAACGTAAACCCCGATCATACCTGCATTAAGAGAAGCTGCGAAGCAGCGTCTGCGAGAAAGCTGACCATGGTTGAAAATAGCGAACTACGAAAAGCCGGACTTAAAGTGACCCTGCCACGGGTCAAAATACTACAAATGCTCGATTCTGCCGAGCAGCGACACATGAGTGCCGAGGATGTCTACAAGGCACTTATGGAAGCTAGCGAGGACGTCGGACTGGCCACGGTTTACCGTGTCCTGACTCAGTTCGAAGCTGCCGGATTGGTGGTTCGCCACAATTTCGACGGTGGACATGCGGTATTCGAACTGGCCGACGGCGGCCACCACGACCATATGGTCAACGTGGAGTCTGGTGAAGTAATCGAATTCTTCGACGAAGGAATCGAGAAGCTTCAGAAGGCAATCGTCGAGAAGCACGGGTACGAGTTGGTGGATCACAACCTGGTACTTTATGTGCGCCATAAAAAGGCTTAAGCCTTTTTTTGCGGCAAATAGCGAAGGCGACCTCAGGGTCGCCTTTGTGCGTTTTGGGGGGATGAAAAGGTGTGAAGTTCCCGCGTCGCAAACCTGTAGGAGCGGAGCTTGCCCGCGATTCAGGCGCTGCGGTCTGTCAGGCACAACGCATTAACGTTCTTCGCGGGCAAGCCCGGCTCCAACAGAAGATCATCGTTCCTGTAGGAGCTGCCGAAGGCTGCGAAGGCGATTTGTCTGGCGAAACTGTCATTCGCAGCCTTCGGCAGCTCCTACAGAACCGCACGCATCAGCCTTTAGCTGTCACCACCATCTTCTTGGCATGGGCCAACGACTCTTTGGTCAGGTCGATACCGCCCAGCATCCGGGCGACTTCTTCTATGCGTTCATTTTTGCTCAGTTTCGAGACGGCAGTTCGTGTCGCTTCGCTGTCTCGTACCTTGTGCACAAATAAATGCTGATGGCCCTGAGCCGCTACCTGAGGCAAGTGCGTCACGGTCATCACCTGGCCGCGATCACCCAGTCGGCGCAGCAACTGGCCGACAATCTCGGCCGTCGGTCCGCCGATGCCGACGTCCACTTCATCGAATACCAACGTCGGTACCCGTGACGTTTGCGCGGTGATCACCTGAATTGCCAGGCTGATCCGGGACAACTCGCCACCGGATGCAACCTTGGCCAGTGCTTTCAAAGGCTGGCCAGGGTTGGCGCTGACCAGCAGTTCGACCTGTTCCAGCCCGTTGGGCAGCAGTTCTTTTTCCGGGTTGGCCTTGAGTTCGATGCTGAAGCGTCCGCCCGGCATGCCCAGGCGTTGGATTTCATGCTCCACAGCCGTTGCCAGTTCCGGCGCCGCGCGATGCCTCAGATCGCTCAGCTCCCGCGCTTTCTCTTTATAGTGGCGGGCGAAGGATGACAGCTCGTTTTCCAGGCGTTCGATGGCTTCGTCATTGGCATTCAGCGTTTCGATTTCATCCAGCAGTTTTTGCTGAAGCGTCGCTACTTCGGTGGGCTGGATACGGTGCTTGCGGGCCAGCGTATAGATAGCGTCGAGGCGCTCTTCCAGTTGCTGCAGGCGAGCGGGGTCGGCGTCGAAGTGATCGAGGAAGCGGTTAAGCTCGCCCATGGCTTCTTCCACTTGAATCTGCGCGCTGGACAGCAGGTTGGTAGCTTCACTCAGGGCCATCGGTGAATCGTTGACGCTGCCCAATCGATGCAGGCTGGCGGTCAGTGCATTGAGCACGTTGCCGGAGTCGTTTTCGCTGCATTGCTCAACCACTTGGCGGCAGATGCTCAGCAGGCTTTCGGCGTTGGTCAGGTTCTTGTGTTCCTGCTCCAGCTGTTCAAGCTCGTCTTCGCCCAGACTCAGGCTTTCCAGCTCTTCAAGCTGATAGCTCAACAACTGATGCCTTGAACGCTGCTCATCGCCGGAATTGGACAGCCGGTCCAGCTCCTGGCGAGTCTGACGCCAGCGCTGAGCGGCGAGCTGCACCTGGCGGGCAAGGTCCGTGGCGCCGGCGTACTCGTCGAGCAGGCGGCGATGGGTGTCGGGCTTGAGTAGAGATTGGTGCTCGTGCTGGCTGTGAATATCGATCAGCAGTTCACCCAGTGCTTTCAAATCGCCCTGGGGGCAAGGGGTGCCGTTGATGTACGAGCGCGAGCGACCTTCAGCGGTGATGACCCGGCGCAGAATGCACGGGCCGTCGTTATCCAGATCGCGCTCCTGCAACCAGGCCTGGGCTTCGGGAATATCCACCAGATCAAAGGTTGCCAGGATGTCGGCTTTATCCGCGCCGGGGCGAACGACGCCGCTGTCAGCGCGATCACCGAGGGTCAGACCCAGTGCATCGAGCATGATCGATTTGCCAGCACCGGTTTCGCCAGTGATGACGCTCATGCCTCGGTCCAGCTCGAGATCGAGATGTTCGACGATGGCGTAGTTATGTACGGAAAGGTGCACCAGCATGGAGTGGCTCCCAGGCGATTTGTCTGGTTATTTATACAGTGTTTTATTTGCTGCTGACAATGCCCGGATTTGGCCTTGTTCGATGCTGCCCATCCTTTTTGTAGTCCATCCAGGAAATTGTTCAAGCGGGATAAGGGCTTGGCGGTGACCGGAAAATTTGTGCGGGCTTTGATCGATCTCGGCAAATTTGCTCTTGAAGCCGAGAATTCCGCTCCCATATAGGGGGACAGAAGCGCGAGTTGAGCTCGCGGACGTATTTGAAAGGAGAAATCTATGGCTGACGAACAGAATCTGGATGCGCAGACCCAGGGCCAGGCTGCCGATGCAGCTTCCGGTGAAGAATTGGTAACCCGTGTGCAAGTGCTCGAAGAGCAACTGGCTGCGGCGCAGGACCAGTCCCTGCGAGTGGCTGCGGATTTGCAGAACGTCCGCCGCCGTGCAGAACAAGATGTAGAAAAGGCTCACAAATTCGCTCTGGAGAAGTTCGCCGGCGATTTGCTGCCGATTGTCGACAGCCTGGAGCGCGGTCTGGACCTGTCCAACCCCGACGACGAAAGCATTCGTCCAATGCGTGAAGGTATCGAGCTGACCCTGAAAATGTTCAACGACACCCTCAAGCGCTATCAGCTTGAAGCCATTGACCCGCATGGCCAGCCATTCAACGCCGAGCACCATCAGGCGATGGCGATGCAGGAAAGCGTGGATGTTGAGCCGAACAGCGTATTGAAAGTGTTCCAGAAGGGTTACCAGCTCAATGGTCGCCTGCTACGCCCGGCAATGGTCGTGGTCAGCAAGGCGCCGTCGCCTGTTCAGCCATCAATTGATGAGCAGGCTTGAAATCAGCTGTCTGGCCCCCATTTATAGGCCAAGCGTTTAAGAGCTACCGCAATTTGTAAACGCAGTTGCGGCAACCAAATTCAAAATTTTCGGGAGAGTCAAAGATGGGCAGAATTATCGGTATCGACCTGGGGACCACCAACTCCTGCGTCTCCATTCTGGAAAACGGTAACGTCAAAGTAATCGAGAACGCCGAAGGCACTCGTACTACACCTTCGATCATCGCTTACGCAAACGACGGCGAAATCCTCGTCGGTCAGTCGGCCAAGCGTCAGGCAGTGACCAATCCGCATAACACCCTGTACGCGGTGAAGCGTCTGATCGGTCGTCGTTTTGACGAAGAAGTCGTGCAGAAAGACATCCAGATGGTCCCTTACAAGATCGTCAAGGCTGACAACGGCGACGCATGGGTCGAAGTCAACGGTCAGAAAATGGCACCTCCTCAGATTTCCGCTGAAATCCTGAAGAAGATGAAGAAGACTGCTGAAGACTACCTCGGCGAAGCAGTGACTGAAGCGGTGATCACCGTTCCGGCCTACTTCAACGACAGTCAACGTCAGGCGACCAAAGATGCCGGCCGCATCGCCGGTCTGGACGTAAAACGTATCATCAACGAGCCAACCGCAGCTGCTCTGGCTTACGGTATGGACAAAGCGAAAGGCGACCACACTGTCATCGTTTATGACCTGGGTGGCGGTACTTTCGACGTTTCGGTTATCGAAATTGCTGAAGTTGACGGCGAGCACCAGTTTGAAGTGTTGGCGACCAACGGCGACACGTTCCTGGGTGGTGAAGACTTCGACATCCGTCTGATCGACTACCTCGTTGACGAATTCAAGAAAGAAAGCGGCATGAACCTCAAAGGTGATCCGCTGGCCATGCAGCGCCTGAAAGAGGCCGCTGAGAAAGCCAAGATCGAATTGTCTTCGAGCATGCAGACCGACGTTAACCTGCCGTACATCACTGCAGACGCTACCGGTCCTAAGCACTTGAACGTGAAAATCTCCCGTTCGAAGCTGGAATCGTTGGTTGAAGACCTGGTTCAGCGCACCATCGAACCTTGCCGCACTGCTCTGAAAGACGCTGGTATCGACATCGGCGCGATCAACGACGTGATCCTGGTCGGTGGTCAGACTCGTATGCCGCTGGTTCAGAAGCTGGTTACAGAGTTCTTCGGCAAAGAAGCACGTAAAGACGTTAACCCGGACGAAGCGGTTGCAATGGGTGCTGCTATCCAGGGCGCTGTATTGGCTGGCGATGTGAAAGACGTTCTGCTGCTGGACGTAAGCCCGCTGACCCTGGGTATCGAAACCATGGGCGGCGTGATGACTGCGCTGATCGAGAAAAACACCACGATTCCTACCAAGAAATCGCAAGTGTTCTCGACTGCCGACGACAACCAGGGCGCCGTGACCATTCACGTGCTGCAGGGCGAGCGTAAGCAAGCCGGTCAGAACAAGTCTCTGGGCAAGTTCGACCTGGCCGAGATTCCACCAGCACCACGTGGCGTTCCACAGATCGAAGTTACTTTCGACATCGACGCCAACGGCATCCTGCACGTAGGCGCCAAAGACAAGGCGACCGGCAAGCAGCAGTCGATCGTGATCAAGGCGAACTCGGGTCTGTCCGAGGAAGAAATTCAGCAGATGGTTCGTGATGCTGAAGTCAACGCTGAAGAAGATCGCAAGTTCGAAGAGCTGGCCGCTGCCCGCAACCAGGGCGACGCACTGGTTCACTCGACTCGCAAAATGATCTCCGACGCTGGCGACAAAGTCACTGCCGAAGAAAAAACTGCGATCGAAGCTGCGCTGGTTGCTCTGGAAGCCGCTGTCAAAGGCGACGACAAAGCTGCGATCGAAGCCAAGGTTGAAGAGCTGTCCAAGGTCTCGGCGCCAGTTGCACAGAAAATGTACGCCGAGCAGGCCGAGCAGCCACAAGGTGGTGCTCAGGCGGCGAAGGAAGAAGCCAAGCCTGCTGACGACGTTGTCGATGCAGAGTTTGAAGAAGTGAAAGAAAACAAGTAAGCGCAGGCTCACTTGCAAGCCAGTTGCCCGCTTTCGGGCGGTGACTGGTAGGATGTCGCCGCGCGGGAGCTTGCTCCCGCGTTGGCGTGTCTGGAACAAGCGAATTTTTTCAGGTCAGTGGTTATGTACCGCTGGCTCATGTGGCAAGGCCGTTATGCTCCTGCATGGCGGCTTGTTCTGCCGCTTTCTCGGTCAGCCTGACCGATGAATTGAAGACCAGGATCGTTGAATTGACGTGAGTTGGGTCCGGGCCTGTATGGGGCTCAACGAGTTTGGCAAGGCTCAGGAGGGTTTTGCCGGACGTCCTCAAGAGTGCGGAAGAATTATGGCAAAGCGTGACTATTACGAAGTATTGGGGGTGGAGCGAGGCTCCAGCGAGGCAGATCTGAAGAAGGCTTATCGTCGTCTGGCGATGAAGCATCACCCTGATCGCAATCCTGATGACAAGGCGTCGGAAGAGCTTTTCAAAGAGGCCAACGAGGCCTACGAAGTTCTTTCCGATGCAAGCAAGCGTGCGTCCTACGACCAGTACGGTCATGCCGGTGTTGATCCGAGCATGGGTGGTGGTGGTTTCGGTGGTGGCGCGGGCGGTGCGAATTTCTCCGACATTTTCGGCGATGTATTCAGCGACTTCTTCGGTGGTGGCCGCGGTGGCGGCGGTGGACGTGGCGGCGCACAGCGCGGCAGCGATCTGCGCTACACCCTTGAGCTGAATCTCGAAGAAGCTGTGCGCGGCACGACGGTCAATATCCGCGTTCCGACGCTGGTCAACTGCAAGCCGTGCGACGGTTCCGGCGCCAAGAAAGGCTCTTCGCCTGTTACCTGCCCGACGTGCGGCGGTATTGGTCAGGTCCGTATGCAGCAAGGTTTCTTCTCGGTGCAGCAAACCTGTCCGCGTTGCCACGGCCACGGCAAAATCATTTCCGACCCGTGCGATTCCTGCCACGGCGAAGGGCGTGTTGAAGAATACAAAACCCTGTCTGTCAAAGTGCCGCCTGGCGTTGATACCGGTGATCGCATTCGCCTGTCGGGTGAAGGCGAGGCGGGTACTCAAGGTGGGCCGACGGGCGATCTGTATGTCGTGATCAATGTTCGCGAGCACGCGATTTTCCAGCGCGACGGCAAGCATCTGTTCTGCGAAGTGCCGATCAGCTTCACTGACGCGGCCCTGGGCGGCGAGCTTGAAGTGCCGACCCTGGATGGTCGCGTCAAACTGAAGATTCCCGAGGGTACGCAGACCGGCAAGCAATTCCGTCTGCGCGGCAAAGGCGTTGCGCCGGTACGTGGCGGTGGTGCAGGTGACTTGATGTGCCGTGTGGCCGTCGAAACCCCAGTCAATCTGGGTCGTCGTCAGCGCGAACTGCTGGAAGAGTTCCGCTCCACGCTTGAGGGCGACAGCTCTCACTCTCCGAAAGCCACGGGCTGGTTTGACGGTGTAAAGCGTTTCTTCGGCGATCTGTAAGGCTTTAACGGGAGCAGAACATGCGACGTATTGCTGTGATGGGCGCCGCTGGGCGCATGGGCAAAATCTTGATCGAAGCTGTTCAGCAAGCGCCTGGCGCGGGTCTGACGGCTGCGATTGACCGTCCGGATAGCACGCTGGTGGGTGCTGACGCAGGCGAACTGGCTGCACTGGGCCGTATCGGTGTGCCTTTGTCGGGCGATCTGGCGAAAGTGGTTGATGAGTTCGATGTGTTGATCGATTTCACTCATCCGTCCGTGACGCTGAAGAATCTGGCGTTCTGCCGCAAGGCAGGCAAGGCCATGATTATCGGCACTACCGGTTTCAGTGCAGAAGAAAAGCAACGTATCGCCGAAGCAGGCAAAGACATCCCAATCGTCTTCGCCGCCAATTTCAGCGTCGGCTTGAACCTGTGCCTCAAGTTGCTCGATACCGCTGCACGGGTACTGGGTGATGATGTCGACATCGAAATCATCGAAGCTCACCACCGGCACAAGGTTGATGCCCCGTCGGGTACGGCGCTGCGTCTGGGTGAGGTCGTTGCCAATGCCCTGGGTCGTGATCTGGAAAAGGTTGCGGTGTACGGTCGTGAGGGTCAGACCGGCGCTCGTGATCGCCAGACCATCGGCTTCGCCACCATTCGTGCTGGCGATGTCGTGGGTGATCACACCGTACTGTTCGCCGCAGAGGGTGAGCGTGTCGAGATCACGCACAAGGCTTCCAGCCGCATGACGTTCGCCAAGGGTGCGGTTCGTGCTGCGCTGTGGCTTGAAGGTCGCGAGGCGGGTTTGTACGACATGCAGGACGTGCTTGAACTGCATTGATCGCCTGATCATGCAGCAGAGGCGCAACCCTTTAACAACAGGGTTTGCGCCTTCTATTTCCCCCTTGAGGGAACTTCTGTCGCAATCCTCCGTCTTTTTGCCTCATTGGCGGTAGACCAAAATAGCCTTTTTCTGTAAGCTACAGCTTTAGTGTGTCCACTAAAAGCGCGCAGATGATTCGATAAGAAAGCGGGGTGACGTAACTACGTCATTCCGCTTTTTTGCAACCTGCGAACGCCCTTTCAGGCTTTACTTACGGGAGGTCTTCTTGACTAAGCCAGCCATACTCGCCCTTGCTGATGGCAGCATTTTTCGCGGCGAAGCCATTGGAGCCGACGGTCAAACCGTTGGTGAGGTAGTGTTTAACACTGCCATGACCGGCTATCAGGAAATCCTTACCGATCCTTCCTACGCCCAGCAAATCGTTACTCTGACTTACCCGCACATCGGTAACACCGGCACCACACCTGAAGATGCTGAATCTGATCGTGTCTGGTCCGCTGGTCTTGTGATTCGCGACCTGCCGCTGGTTGCCAGCAACTGGCGCAACAAGATGTCACTGGGTGATTACCTCAAGGCCAATGGTGTTGTCGCCATCGCCGGTATCGACACCCGTCGCCTGACCCGCATCCTGCGTGAGAAAGGCGCACAGAACGGCTGCATCATGGCCGGTGACGATATTTCCGAAGAAGCCGCAATCGCAGCAGCGCGCGGCTTCCCGGGCTTGAAAGGCATGGACCTGGCGAAAGTCGTCAGCGTCAAGGAAAGCTACGAGTGGCGTTCCAGCGTCTGGTCGCTCAAGACTGATAGTTGCCCGGAAATCCCGGCCGCTGACCTGAAATACCACGTCGTTGCCTACGATTACGGCGTCAAGGTCAACATCCTGCGCATGCTGGTCGAGCGCGGCTGCCGCATCACCGTGGTGCCGGCCCAGACTCCAGCAAGCGAAGTTCTGGCACTCAAGCCAGATGGCGTGTTCCTGTCCAACGGCCCTGGTGATCCTGAGCCTTGTGACTACGCGATTCAGGCCATCAAGGAAGTCCTGGAAACCGATACTCCGGTATTCGGTATCTGTCTGGGTCACCAGTTGCTGGCCCTGGCCTCCGGTGCCAAGACAGTCAAGATGGGTCACGGCCACCACGGTGCCAACCACCCGGTTCAGGATCTGGACACTGGCGTCGTAATGATCACCAGCCAGAACCACGGGTTCGCGGTTGATGAAGCAACATTGCCTGGCAATGTTCGCGCCATCCACAAATCGCTGTTTGACGGTAGCTTGCAAGGTATCGAACGCACCGACAAGGACGCGTTCAGCTTCCAGGGTCACCCTGAAGCTAGCCCGGGTCCTGCTGATGTGGCTCCGCTGTTTGATCGCTTCATCGAAACCATGGCCAAGCGACGCTGAGCGGTTGCCTTGAGAATGTAATGCGCAGTGGCCGGGCCGGACCTGAACACACGTTCGGCGAAGACCGCCCGGCACTGCAGAGAAATTCAAGACGGCTTGCCGACTGACCTACGGATTTGAGTGACAACCCATGCCAAAACGTACAGACATAAAAAGCATCCTGATTCTCGGCGCCGGTCCTATCGTGATCGGCCAGGCCTGTGAATTCGACTACTCCGGCGCCCAGGCCTGTAAAGCCCTGCGCGAAGAGGGTTACCGCGTCATCCTGGTGAACTCCAACCCAGCGACGATCATGACTGACCCGTCCATGGCGGACGCAACGTACATCGAGCCGATCAAATGGCAGACCGTTGCCAAGATCATCGAAAAAGAACGTCCTGACGCACTGCTGCCAACCATGGGCGGCCAGACTGCACTGAACTGTGCGCTGGACCTGGAGCGCGAAGGCGTTCTGGAGAAGTTCGGCGTTGAGATGATCGGTGCCAATGCCGACACCATCGACAAGGCTGAAGACCGTTCGCGCTTCGACAAGGCCATGAAATCCATCGGTCTGGACTGCCCGCGCTCAGGTATCGCCCACACTATGGAAGAGTCCTACGCGGTTCTGGAAAAGCTCGGGTTCCCGTGCATCATCCGTCCGTCGTTCACCATGGGCGGCACCGGTGGCGGCATCGCGTACAACCGTGAAGAGTTCGAAGAAATCTGCACCCGTGGTCTGGACCTGTCTCCGACCAAGGAACTGCTGATCGACGAATCGCTGATCGGCTGGAAAGAATACGAAATGGAAGTTGTCCGCGACAAAAAGGACAACTGCATCATCGTCTGCTCCATCGAAAACTTCGACCCGATGGGCGTCCACACCGGCGATTCCATCACTGTTGCGCCAGCCCAGACGCTGACCGACAAGGAATACCAGATCATGCGTAACGCCTCCTTGGCGGTACTGCGTGAAATCGGCGTTGAAACAGGCGGTTCGAACGTTCAGTTCGGCATCTGCCCGGACACCGGCCGTATGGTTGTGATCGAGATGAACCCGCGTGTTTCGCGTTCCTCGGCACTGGCCTCGAAAGCGACCGGCTTCCCGATCGCCCGCGTCGCCGCCAAGCTGGCCATCGGTTACACCCTCGACGAACTGCAAAACGAAATCACCGGCGGCAAGACTCCGGCGTCCTTCGAGCCTTCGATCGACTACGTCGTCACCAAACTGCCACGCTTCGCCTTCGAAAAGTTCTCCAAGGCTGATGCACGCCTGACCACTCAGATGAAGTCGGTCGGCGAAGTCATGGCCATCGGCCGGACCTTCCAGGAATCCCTGCAGAAAGCGCTGCGCGGTCTTGAAGTCGGTGTGAGCGGTCTTGATCCAAAGCTGGATCTGACCAACCCGGAAAGCATGAGCGTGCTCAAGCGCGAGCTGACTGTTCCAGGTGCCGAGCGTATCTGGTACGTGGCTGATGCGTTCCGCGCGGGCATGACGGTCGAAGAAATCTTCGCCATGAACATGATCGATCCTTGGTTCCTGGTACAGATCGAAGATCTGATCAAGGACGAAGAGAAGATCAAGACCCTGGGTCTGGCGACCATTGATCGCGACCTGATGTATCGCCTCAAGCGCAAAGGTTTCTCTGATGCGCGTCTGGCCAAATTGCTGGGCGTCACCGAGAAAAACCTGCGTCGTCATCGCCACAAGCTGGAAGTGTTCCCGGTCTACAAGCGCGTTGACACCTGCGCCGCCGAGTTCGCGACCGACACCGCTTACATGTATTCCACCTACGAGGAAGAGTGCGAAGCCAATCCGACGGATCGTGACAAGATCATCATCCTCGGTGGCGGCCCGAACCGTATCGGCCAGGGCATCGAGTTCGACTACTGCTGTGTGCACGCGGCCCTCGCCCTGCGCGATGACGGGTACGAGACCATCATGGTCAACTGCAACCCGGAAACCGTGTCCACCGACTACGACACCTCGGATCGTCTGTACTTCGAATCCGTCACCCTGGAAGACGTGCTGGAAATCGTCCGTGTCGAGAAGCCGAAAGGCGTTATCGTCCAGTACGGCGGCCAGACCCCTCTGAAACTGGCTCGCGCCCTGGAAGAAGCTGGGGTACCGATCATCGGCACCAGCCCTGACGCGATTGACCGTGCAGAAGACCGTGAGCGCTTCCAGCAAATGGTTGAGCGTCTGAATCTGCGCCAGCCGCCCAACGCCACTGTTCGCAGCGAAGATGAAGCCATTCGCGCTGCTGGCAAGATCGGTTACCCGCTGGTGGTTCGTCCTTCCTATGTGTTGGGCGGCCGGGCGATGGAAATCGTCTACGAAGAAGAAGAGCTCAAGCGCTACCTGCGTGACGCGGTGAAAGTGTCCAACGACAGCCCTGTGCTGCTCGACCACTTCCTGAACTGCGCCATCGAAATGGACGTTGATGCTGTCTGCGACGGTACTGATGTTGTGATCGGCGCGATCATGCAGCATATCGAACAGGCTGGCGTTCACTCCGGCGACTCGGCTTGCTCCCTGCCTCCGTACTCGTTGCCTGCACATATCCAGGACGAGATGCGTGAACAGGTCAAGAAGATGGCTCTGGAGCTGGGCGTAGTCGGCTTGATGAACGTGCAGCTGGCTTTGCAGGGCGAAGACATCTACGTGATTGAAGTGAACCCACGTGCCTCGCGTACCGTGCCGTTCGTTTCCAAGTGCATCGGTGTTTCTCTGGCGATGATCGCGGCACGCGTCATGGCTGGCAAAACCCTGAAAGAGCTGAACTTCACCAAAGAAATCATCCCGAACTTCTACAGCGTGAAAGAGGCGGTGTTCCCATTCGCCAAATTCCCTGGCGTTGACCCGATCCTCGGCCCAGAGATGAAATCCACTGGCGAAGTCATGGGCGTCGGCGATACCTTCGGTGAAGCGTTCGCCAAGGCTCAGATGGGTGCCAGCGAAGTTCTGCCGACTGGCGGCACTGCCTTCATCAGCGTACGTGATGACGACAAGCCACTGGTGGCTGGCGTTGCTCGCGACCTGATCAGCCTGGGCTTCGAAATCGTGGCCACCGCCGGTACTGCCAAGCTGATCGAAGAAGCTGGCTTGAAGGTCCGTCGTGTGAACAAGGTGACCGAAGGCCGTCCGCACGTGGTCGACATGATCAAGAATGACGAAGTCACGCTGATCATCAACACCACCGAAGGCCGTCAGTCGATCGCTGATTCCTACTCCATCCGTCGTAATGCCTTGCAGCACAAGATCTACTGCACCACCACGATTGCTGCTGGCGAAGCTATCTGCGAAGCGCTCAAGTTCGGTCCTGAAAAAACCGTACGCCGCTTGCAGGATCTACATGCAGGATTGAAGGCATGATCAAATATCCAATGACAGTCCAGGGCGCCAAAGCCCTGGAAGAAGAACATGCTCACCTCACCAAGGTCGTGCGCCCCAAGCTGAGCCAGGACATTGGCACAGCTCGCGAACTGGGTGACTTGAAGGAAAACGCCGAGTACCACGCTGCCCGCGAGCAGCAAGGTATGGTTGAAGCGCGGATTCGTGACATCGAAGGCCGGATTCAGAATCAGGTCATCATTGATGTCACCGCCATCCCTCACACCGGCAAAGTGATTTTCGGCACCACCGTGGAAATCGCCAATGTCGAGACGGATGAGCGCGTCACCTATCACATCGTGGGTGAGGATGAGGCTGACTTCAAACTCGGTAAGATTTCGGTAGGCTCACCTTTGGCTCGCGCCTTGATCGCCAAGGAAGAGGGTGACGTGGTTGCCGTGAAGACGCCGGGTGGCGTGATCGAGTACGAGATTGTCACAGTCAGCCACATTTGACTTGAGCCGCCCACATCCAGTGGGCGCAATGACCTGGCAACTCTCCCAGATGTTCTGGGTGGGTGGCCTGGTTTTGCTGCATCTGGCTATTCTGACGGTGCTGGACCAGACAGGTCTGGTGCCGTTGCTGATCAAAGGCTTCGTCGGTATTCCAGGCGCACTGCTGGTCGGATTTGCAGCATTGTGCGCAATGGTGCAGATGGTGGTACTGATCAGGATTGAGCGCGTTTCGAGTGTCTGGCGGGATGTGCGAGGGCTGTTGCTGTTGGTCGCGCTGTTTTCTGCGGTCAGCTACTACGGCCTGCGGCATTGGTTGCCCGATGCTGTGCATTGGCTATTGATGAGTTATCTGTTTCTAGGCCTGGCTGGCTTGTTGCTGGTCTTGCAGCCCGTACCGGGAAGAGGCAACAGGGCGCGCTGATGCGGCCCTGGCTTCGTTTTATCAGTGTGCGCGGTGTACGTTTGAAAGCTGTTTGTTAACCTTTGGGTTCTTGCGATAGATCAACGCCATTTTGCCGATGACCTGCACAAGATCCGCGGTGCCGACCTTGCACAATTCTGCAATGGTCTGCAGACGGCTTTCGCGGTCGAGGATGTTGAGCTTGATCTTGATCAGCTCGTGATCGCTCAATGCGCGTTCCAGTTCGGCTAACACACCTTCAGTCAAACCATTGTCAGCCACGATCAATACCGGTTTCAGATGGTGGCCAATGGATTTGTACTGTTTCTTCTGCTCTTGAGTGAGCGGCATAATCTGACCCCTGCGTCTGATCTTGTAAAAAGCGGCGGCCAGTTTACCCGAGCGAGTCCGGGACCGCCCACTTAATCACGACTCGTTTATTTTTGAGGTGCCCCGTGGCCCGTTCCAAGACAAGCCATAACTGGCTCAAAGAACACTTCGACGACAAATACGTCAAAATGGCGCAAAAGGACGGCTACCGTTCGCGCGCCAGTTACAAGCTTCTGGAGATCCAGGAAAAGGACAAAATCATCCGTCCGGGCATGACCGTGATCGACCTCGGCGCCGCGCCGGGTGGCTGGTCGCAGGTGACCAGTCGTCTGATTGGTGGTCAGGGTCGCCTCATCGCGTCCGATATCCTTGAAATGGACAGCATCCCTGATGTGACCTTCATTCAAGGGGATTTCACTGAGGATGCGGTGCTGGCTCAGATCCTGGACGCCGTTGGTAATACACAAGTAGACCTTGTGATTTCCGATATGGCCCCCAATATGAGTGGATTGAGCGCTGTCGATATGCCGCGAGCGATGTTTCTTTGCGAGCTGGCACTCGATCTGGCCGGGCGGGTTCTGCGTCCAGGTGGTGATTTCCTGATCAAGGTCTTCCAGGGTGAAGGCTTCGATACCTACCACAAGGACATCCGGAAGCTGTTCGACAAAGTGCAGATGCGCAAGCCGTTGTCGTCGCGCGATCGTTCCCGTGAGCAGTATCTGCTGGGTCGCGGCTTCAAAGGTATAGATGGCTCGGAGAGCATCGAGCGTTTTTGAGCGTGAGCGATAGATTTTTTTAAATGGCCTTGTCGATGCAGCATCACCGAGCATCGTGTAGTCAAAGTTTCACAAAGGGTTACAGACGGCGCCTGCCACATCTGTAACATCTGTAGTAAGTTAGGCCGGTGAATATCATGCGAGGCACGCTCCTGCGTGGAGCTTGCTTCAGAGGGTAGCTAATTGAACGACATGGCAAAGAATTTGATCCTGTGGTTGATCATCGCGGCAGTCCTCGTGACTGTGATGAACAACTTCTCCAGCCCGAACGAGCCGCAGACCCTCAACTACTCTGAGTTCATCCAGCAGGTCAAGGATGGCAAGGTCGAGAAAGTTGCTGTGGATGGCTACGTCATCACGGGCAAGCGCAGCGATGGCGACAGCTTCAAGACCATCCGTCCGGCAATCCAGGACAACGGTCTGATCGGCGATCTGGTTGATAACAACGTGGTTGTCGAAGGCAAGCAGCCTGAGCAGCAGAGCATCTGGACTCAGTTGCTGGTCGCCAGCTTCCCGATTCTGGTCATCATTGCCGTTTTCATGTTCTTCATGCGCCAGATGCAAGGTGGTGCGGGAGGCAAGGGCGGACCGATGAGCTTCGGCAAGAGCAAGGCACGCCTGCTCTCTGAAGATCAGGTCAAGACTACCCTCGCGGATGTTGCCGGTTGCGACGAAGCCAAGGAAGAAGTGGGCGAACTGGTCGAGTTCCTCCGCGATCCGGGCAAGTTCCAGCGCCTCGGCGGTCGGATTCCCCGCGGTGTCCTGATGGTCGGCCCACCGGGTACCGGTAAAACCTTGCTTGCCAAGGCGATTGCTGGCGAAGCCAAAGTGCCGTTCTTCACTATTTCCGGTTCTGACTTTGTTGAAATGTTTGTGGGTGTTGGTGCGAGCCGCGTCCGTGACATGTTCGAACAAGCCAAGAAACACGCGCCTTGCATCATCTTCATCGACGAAATCGACGCTGTCGGTCGCCATCGTGGCGCTGGCATGGGCGGTGGTCACGATGAGCGTGAACAGACCCTCAACCAGTTGCTGGTAGAGATGGATGGTTTCGAGATGAATGACGGCATCATCGTCATCGCCGCAACCAACCGTCCTGATGTACTGGACCCGGCTCTGTTGCGTCCAGGCCGTTTCGACCGTCAGGTTGTTGTAGGTTTGCCAGACATCCGTGGTCGTGAGCAGATCCTCAAGGTGCACATGCGCAAAGTGCCAATGGGTGACGACGTCAACGCGGGTGTTATTGCTCGTGGTACTCCGGGCTTCTCCGGTGCTGACCTTGCCAACCTTGTGAACGAAGCCTCGCTGTTCGCTGCTCGTACCGGCAAGCGCATCGTTGAGATGAAAGAGTTCGAACTTGCGAAAGACAAGATCATGATGGGCGCTGAGCGCAAATCCATGGTCATGTCCGAGAAAGAGAAGCGCAACACTGCTTACCATGAAGCGGGTCACGCGATCGTTGGTCGTGTAGTGCCTGAGCATGATCCGGTCTACAAGGTTTCGATCATTCCGCGTGGTCGTGCGCTGGGTGTGACTATGTTCCTGCCAGAGGAAGATCGTTACAGCCTGTCCAAGCGCGCATTGATCAGCCAGATCTGCTCGCTGTATGGCGGTCGTATCGCGGAAGAGATGACACTTGGTTTCGACGGTGTAACCACTGGCGCCTCCAACGACATCATGCGTGCCAGTCAGATTGCCCGGAACATGGTGACCAAGTGGGGCCTGTCCGAGAAGCTGGGTCCATTGCTTTACGGCGAAGATGAAGATCAAGGCTATCTGGGTCGTGGCGGTGGTGGTTCGAGCAGTGGTCTCTCGGCCGATACCTCGCGTCTGATTGACTCCGAAGTGCGCAGCATCATTGACCAGTGCTACGGGACCGCGAAACAGATCCTGACCGACAATCGTGAAAAGCTCGACGCGATGGCTGATGCGTTGATGAAGTACGAAACGATTGATGCCGAGCAGATCGACGATATTATGGCTGGCCGTACTCCGCGCGAGCCGCGTGATTGGGAAGGTGGTTCGGGTACGCCTAGTACGCCGGTAACGCCTCCGGATGTTCGTCCGGAAACCCCGATCGGCGGTCCAGCTGCTGAACACTAAGGCCTGACATGACTTCTGTGCTGTACCCAACCCGGTTGCCTTGCGGCAACCGGGTTCTTGATTTGGCCCATACGCATGTTATGGGCATTCTCAATGCCACCCCTGATTCCTTCTCCGATGGCGGTCGCTATACGCTTCTTGATGCTGCGCTGCGTCATGCAGAGGCGATGGTTGCTGCGGGCGCTACGCTGATCGACGTCGGTGGCGAGTCTACTCGTCCTGGTGCGCTTGTCGTTACACCTTCCGAAGAGCTTGAGCGGGTTGCGCCGGTGGTCGAGGCGCTCAATCGTGAGCTGGATGTCATTATCTCGGTTGATACCTCCACGCCAGCGGTGATCACGGAGACGGCTCGTCTCGGTGCCGGGTTGATCAATGATGTTCGCTCGTTGCGGCGAGAGGGTGCGCTTGAGGCTGCTGCTGCAACCGGCCTGCCGGTGTGCCTGATGCACATGCTTGGCGAGCCCGGAGACATGCAAGACAATCCTCAGTACGAAAACCTGCTGGGTGAGGTCAGTGCTTTCTTGCGTGAGCGCATCCAGCAATGTGTGTTGGCAGGTATTCCCAATGAGCGGATTATTCTTGATCCCGGCTTTGGCTTCGCCAAAAGCCTCGACCATAATCTGAGTCTGTTCAAGCATATGCAGGAGCTGCACGCGCTGGGTCGCCCGCTGTTGGTCGGTGTGTCGCGCAAGAGCATGATTGGCGGGGCCTTGGGTCGGCCGGTTGGAGAGCGCCTGTTTGGCGGTCTGGCGCTTGCAGCGCTGGCGATGACCAAAGGTGCAAAAATTTTGCGTGTGCACGACGTTGCCGAAACGGTTGATGTCGTGCGCATGATTGCCGCCGTTGAAGCGGCGCAGTAAGAATACGGAGCACTCATGACTACAAAAAAATATTTCGGTACCGACGGTATCCGCGGTCGAGTGGGTCAATTTCCGATCACTCCCGAATTCATGCTGAAACTGGGTTGGGCAGCCGGGATGGCGTTCCGCCGTCTGGGCGCATGCCGCATTCTGGTTGGTAAAGACACGCGGATTTCCGGCTACATGTTTGAGTCCGCCCTTGAGGCCGGGCTTTCCGCCGCAGGTGCCGATGTGATGTTGCTGGGGCCGATGCCGACGCCAGCCATCGCCTATCTGACCCGTACCTTCCATGCCGAAGCCGGGATCGTGATCAGCGCATCGCACAATCCGCACTACGACAATGGCATCAAGTTCTTCTCCGGCCAGGGCACCAAGCTGCCTGACGAAATTGAGCTGATGATCGAGGAGCTGATGGATGCTCCGATGACCGTGGTCGAGTCGGAAAAGCTGGGCAAGGTTTCGCGTATCAATGACGCAGCCGGCCGCTATATCGAGTTCTGCAAAAGCAGCGTGCCTACCAGTACCGATTTCGCGGGCCTGAAGCTGGTCGTCGACTGTGCTCACGGGGCGACCTATAAAGTGGCGCCCAACGTGTTCCGCGAGCTTGGCGCACAAGTGACTGTCTTGTCAGCACAGCCTGACGGGTTGAACATCAACGAAAACTGCGGCTCGACTCATATGGGCGCGTTGCAGGCTGCGGTGCTTGCCGGGCATGCGGACCTTGGCATCGGTTTCGATGGCGATGGCGACCGGGTATTGATGGTCGACCACACCGGAGCAGTGGTTGATGGTGATGAGCTGCTGTTCATCATCGCTCGTGATCTTCATGCTCGGGGCCGTCTGCAAGGCGGTGTGGTTGGCACATTGATGAGCAATCTGGGTCTTGAGTTGGCGCTGGCTGATCTGGATATCCCGTTTGTGCGCGCCAATGTGGGTGACCGTTACGTCATCGCCGAGCTGCTGGAACGCAACTGGCAGGTCGGCGGCGAGAATTCGGGCCATGTGGTCTGCTTCCAGCACACGACTACCGGTGACGCGATCATCGCCGCGCTTCAGGTGCTGCTCGCCCTGCGTCGTAATGGCGAGAGCCTCGCTCAGGCGCGCCAGGGGCTGCGCAAGTGCCCGCAGGTGCTGATCAATGTTCGGTTTGCGGGCGGCATCGATCCGGTGACCCATCCCGCCGTGCAGGAGGCTTGCGAGCGTGTAACGCAGGCAATGGCGGGGCGTGGTCGCGTGCTATTGCGTAAATCCGGCACTGAGCCGCTGGTGCGTGTGATGGTCGAAGGCGAGGACGAAGCTCAGGTCCGAGGCTATGCCGAAGAGCTGGCGAAGTTGGTCGGTGAAGTTTGCGCCTGATTTCGGCTTGCCAGTGTTGAAAGTGTTGGGTAACATCTGCGCCCACTTTGACCGACGAGGTACAGCATGCGTCGCCCTATGGTAGCTGGTAACTGGAAGATGCATGGTACCCGCGCCAGCGTCGCTGAGCTGATCGAGGGCCTTGATAATCAGGTCCTCCCTGGCGGTGTTGATGTGGCGGTATTTCCGTCGAGCCTGCATATCAGCCTTGTGGCTGATGGTTTGCAGGGCAAATCGATTTCTGTTGGTGCGCAGGATTGCGCGCATCAGGCAGAGCAGGGCGCGTTGACGGGTGAGGTATCTCCCGGTCAACTGGCCGATGCAGGTTGCAAGCTGGTACTTGTTGGGCATTCTGAGCGTCGCCTGATCATGGGCGAAAGTGATGATGCGCTGATTCGCAAGTTCGCTGCAGCTCAGGCATGCGGCCTTACACCGGTGCTGTGTATCGGTGAGACCCTCGAAGAGCGCGAAGCCGGTAAAACGCTTGAAGTTGTCGGGCAGCAGCTAGACAGCATCATAGCGGAGCTGGGTATCGAGGCCTTCGTAAATGCAGTAATCGCTTACGAGCCGGTCTGGGCCATTGGCACCGGATTGACTGCTTCGCCTCAACAGGCGCAGGACGTGCACGCCGCTATACGTGCGCAGTTGGCGAAAGAGAATGCTGAGGTCGCACAAGGCGTGCGACTTCTTTATGGCGGCAGCGTGAAGGCGGCCAATGCGGTCGAACTGTTCGGCATGCCGGATATCGATGGGGGCCTCATTGGTGGTGCCTCCCTGAATGCAGCTGAGTTCGGTGCGATCTGTCGCGCCGCGGGAAACTGAAAAAATGCTGGAAACAGTCGTAGTCGTTTTTCATCTGTTGGCCGCTCTGGGCGTTGTTGTCCTGGTTTTGCTGCAGCAGGGTAAAGGTGCCGATGCTGGCGCGTCGTTCGGGGCAGGTGCATCAAATACTGTCTTCGGAGGCCAAGGAACCTCTACCTTTCTTAGTAAGTTTACTGGTATACTCGCCGCAGCTTTTTTCATAACCAGCTTGGGGTTAGGTTACTTTGCTAAAGAGAAAGCTCATCAGCTGACTCAGGAAGGTTTACCAAATCCAGCAGTGATGGAAGTGAAGCAAAAACCGGCAGCAGATGATGTTCCGGTGCTCGAAGGGCAAAAGCCAGCAGTAGTTCCTGCTGACGTACCTCAAGCTCCAGAGCAGAAGTAAGGTTTCAACAGGCAGTGATGTTCGAGGCTGCCAAAAGAGTTGTATTGCCGAGGTGGTGGAATTGGTAGACACGCAACCTTGAGGTGGTTGTGCCCATAGGGTGTAGGGGTTCGAGTCCCCTTCTCGGTACCAATTATCGGAGAGCCCGCTGTTGCGGGCTTTCTTGTAGGTGGAAGGTTACATTGACCCTGCAAGGGATCGGTCGTATACTTCCGCCCCAGCTTTGTCGCGGGGTGGAGCAGTCTGGTAGCTCGTCGGGCTCATAACCCGAAGGTCGTCGGTTCAAATCCGGCCCCCGCAACCAGTTTAAGGAGCCCCTTTTAAGGGGCTTTTTGTTAGCTGGATACTTTCAACGCCGCTATTCGACGGCGTTTCAAGGATGGGCGTTTCGCCCATTTTTTTATTTTGCATAGCATGCACATACATGCACGAGGGGGTTCAGGTGTCGAGCAAGCTAGAAGAGTTGCAGGCCTTGCTGGCCCCGGTGGTCGTGGCCCTAGGCTATGAATGCTGGGGTATTGAGTTTTCGGCTCAAGGTCGCCACTCAATGTTGCGCGTTTATATCGATAAAGAGGGCGGTGTGCTGGTGGACGATTGCGCCATTGTCAGCCGTCAGATCAGCGGTGTCCTGGATGTTGAAGATCCGATTTCCGTTGAATACACCCTCGAAGTTTCCTCGCCTGGCATGGAACGCCCACTGTTCACTCTTGAGCAGTTCGCAAAATTTGCCGGTGAACAAGTGAAGATCAAGCTGCGCTCGCCTTTCGAAGGACGACGCAACTTTCAGGGCCTTCTGCGCGGTGTAGAAGAGCAGGACATTGTGGTGCAGGTTGAAGACCACGAGTTTCTGCTGCCGATCGATATGATCGACAAGGCCAACATTATTCCCACGTTTGACTGATACGTGCCAAATACTGCGGATCCCGCGGATCCAATGGCTTGCGAAAGGCGAGGCGTACGATGAGCAAAGAAGTACTGCTGGTTGTTGAGTCGGTGTCCAATGAAAAGGGCGTACCGGCAGGAGTGATTTTTGAGGCGCTTGAGTTGGCTCTGGCCACCGCGACGAAAAAACGCTTTGAAGATGAAGTTGAGCTGCGTGTAGAAATCAACCGTCAGACGGGTAACTACGAGACGTTCCGCCGCTGGACTGTTGTCGAAGACGAAGACCTGGACGATCCGGCTTACGAGTTGGCCGTTGACCAGGCTCAAGAGAAGCGCCCGGGTGCTGTAGCCGGCGATCTGATCGAAGAAAAAATCGAGTCTATCGAATTTGGTCGTATTGCTGCGCAAACCGCCAAGCAAGTCATCGTGCAGAAGGTTCGTGAAGCCGAGCGCGCGCAGGTTGTTGATGCGTATCGCGAGCGTCTGGGCGAAATCATCTCCGGTACTGTTAAAAAGGTTACGCGCGACAACGTCATCGTTGACCTTGGCAACAATGCTGAGGCACTGCTGGCTCGTGAAGACATTATTTCCCGCGAAACTTTCCGTGTAGGTGTCCGTCTGCGGGCCCTGCTGAAGGAAATTCGCACAGAAAACCGTGGCCCTCAGCTGATCCTGTCGCGTACAGCGCCAGAGATGCTGATCGAGCTATTCCGCATTGAAGTGCCGGAAATTGCCGAAGGTCTGATCGAGGTGATGGCTGCCTCTCGTGACCCGGGTTCGCGTGCAAAAATCGCTGTTCGCTCCAAGGACAAACGAATCGACCCACAAGGCGCCTGCATCGGCATGCGCGGTTCGCGAGTTCAGGCTGTTTCGGGCGAACTGGGTGGCGAGCGAGTGGATATTGTCCTTTGGGACGACAATCCGGCTCAGTTCGTTATCAATGCGATGTCCCCGGCTGAAGTTGCGGCAATCATCGTTGATGAAGATGCCCATGCCATGGATATCGCGGTCGGTGCCGACAACCTGGCTCAGGCCATCGGTCGCGGTGGTCAGAACGTGCGTCTGGCCAGCCAGTTGACCGGTTGGACCCTGAATGTCATGACCGAATCGGACATCCAGGCCAAGCAGCAAGCAGAGACCGGTGACATTCTGCGCAACTTTATCGAAGAGTTGGAAGTCGATGAAGATCTGGCGCAGGTGCTGGTTGATGAAGGCTTTACCAGCCTGGAAGAGATTGCCTACGTACCGGTGGAGGAGATGCTCAACATCGACGGCTTTGACGAGGAAACCGTCAACGAGCTTCGCGCTCGGGCCAAGGATCGTTTGTTGACCAAAGCCATCGCTACAGAGGAAAAGCTGGCAGACGCCCATCCGGCCGAAGACCTGCTCTCGCTTGAGGGTATGGACAAGGATCTGGCGATGGAACTGGCGGTGCGCGGCGTAGTTACCCGCGAAGACCTGGCCGAGCAGTCTATTGACGATCTGCTCGACATCGACGGCATCGACGATATTCGTGCCGGCAAGTTGATCATGGCCGCCCGAGCCCACTGGTTCGAGTAATTAGGCGCGGCCTGAGGAGAGAAGTGCATGACGCAAGTCACGGTGAAACAACTGGCCGATGAGGTCAAAACACCGGTAGAGCGCCTGTTGCAGCAGATGCGTGAGGCAGGTCTGCCGCACACCGCCGCCGAAGAACATGTGACTGAAGGTGAGAAGCAATCTTTGCTGACTCACTTGAAAAGCAGCCACAAGGCGAAAGTGGAAGAACCACGCAAGATTACGCTGCAGCGTAAAACTACCAGCACCCTGCGTGTTGCTGGCAGCAAAAGCATCAGTGTTGAAGTACGCAAGAAAAAAGTATTCGTACAGCGTAGCCCGGAAGAAATCGAAGCCGAGCGCAAGCGTGAGCTGGACGAGCGTCGTGCTGTAGAAAATGCTGCACGTCAGAAGGCTGAAGAAGAAGCCAAGCGTCGCGCCGAAGAAGAAGCGCGCAACCAGCCTTCAGCTCCTGCCAATGCCGTTTCTGATGCTGTAGCCGCTCCGGCAGCTCCTGCTCCGGCCGCTCAGCAGCCAGCGCACGAAGCTCCAGTTGCCGCGCCAGCACCTGCTCCGGCAGAAGCTCGCAAGCGTGACGAACAGCGCCGCCCGGACAAACCGCGCAGCGACGACAGAAATGCACGTGGCGGCGACGGCGATCGCAAGAACGCCCCGCATCGTGCTTCTGTCAAAGAGAAAGCACCGGCACCACGTGTGGCGCCGCGCACCACCGACGAAGAAAGCGATGGCTTCCGTCGTGGCGGTCGTGGCAAGGCCAAGCTGAAGAAGCGTAATGCTCACGGCTTCCAGAGCCCAACAGGTCCTCTGGTTCGTGACGTGAAAATTGGTGAGACCATCTCGGTTGGCGACCTGGCACAACAAATGTCGGTCAAGGCAGCTGAGATCATCAAGTTCATGTTCAAGCTGGGCACTCCAGCCACCATCAACCAGGTACTGGATCAGGAAACTGCTCAACTGGTTGCTGAAGAACTGGGCCACAAAGTTACGCTGGTAAGCGACACCGCTCTGGAAGATTCCCTGGCAGAGTCGCTGAAGTTCGAAGGTGAAACCTTCTCCCGTGCGCCAGTTGTGACCGTAATGGGCCACGTTGACCACGGTAAGACTTCGCTGCTCGACTACATCCGTCGTGCCAAGGTTGCTGCGGGCGAAGCCGGCGGCATCACCCAGCACATCGGTGCGTACCACGTTGAAACCGAACGCGGCATGGTCACGTTCCTCGACACCCCGGGCCACGCCGCGTTTACCGCGATGCGTGCCCGTGGCGCCAAGGCGACTGACATCGTGATTCTGGTTGTTGCGGCGGACGACGGCGTAATGCCGCAGACCATCGAAGCAGTACAGCACGCCAAGGCTGCTGGTGTTCCGCTGGTGGTTGCAGTGAACAAGATTGACAAGCCGGGCGCCGATCTCGATCGCATCCGTAGCGAGTTGTCGGTTCACGGCGTGACGTCTGAAGAGTGGGGCGGTGAAACGCCTTTCGTTTCGGTCTCCGCGAAGATGGGTACCGGCGTCGACGAACTGCTTGAAGCGGTTCTGTTGCAGGCTGAAGTACTGGAATTGACGGCTACACCTTCGGCCCCTGGTCGTGGTGTTGTGGTTGAATCGCGTCTCGACAAGGGCCGTGGTCCTGTTGCGACTGTTCTGGTTCAGGACGGTACGCTGCGTCAGGGCGACATGGTACTGGTCGGTTCGAACTATGGCCGCGTTCGTGCCATGCTCGACGAGAACGGCAAGCCAATCAAGGAAGCAGGTCCTGCCATTCCGGTCGAGATTCTCGGCCTGGACGGTACACCGGACGCTGGCGACGAGATGAGCGTTGTTGCTGACGAGAAGAAAGCCCGTGAAGTGGCTCTGTTCCGTCAAGGCAAGTTCCGCGAAGTCAAACTGGCTCGTGCCCACGCTGGCAAGCTGGAGAACATCTTCGAGAACATGGGTCAGGAAGAGAAGAAGACGCTTAACATAGTCCTCAAATCCGATGTCCGCGGTTCTCTGGAAGCTCTGCAGGGCGCGTTGAACGGCCTGGGTAACGACGAAGTGCAAGTGCGTGTGGTCGGTGGCGGTGTCGGTGGTATCACCGAGAGCGACGCTAACCTGGCGCTGGCTTCCAACGCTGTACTGTTTGGCTTCAACGTGCGTGCCGATGCTGGCGCTCGCAAGATCGTCGAGCAGGAAGGTCTGGATATGCGTTACTACAACGTGATCTACGACATCATCGAAGACGTCAAGAAAGCCCTTACCGGTATGCTTGGCAGCGACGTTCGGGAGAACATCCTGGGTATTGCTGAAGTCCGCGACGTGTTCCGTTCGCCGAAATTCGGTGCAATTGCTGGCTGTATGGTTATCGAAGGTGTTGTGCACCGTAACCGTCCAATCCGCGTACTGCGTGAAGACATCGTTATCTTCGAAGGCGAGCTGGAATCCCTGCGTCGCTTCAAGGATGACGCTTCCGAAGTTCGTGCCGGCATGGAATGCGGTATTGGCGTCAAAAGCTACAACGACGTCAAGGTCGGTGACAAGATCGAAGTCTTCGAGAAGGTCCAAGTGGCTCGCAGCCTTTAAGTCGCGAGCTATAAGAGCCATGGCAGGTCGTAGCATGCAAATGCCGCAGCCCCTGTCATGGGCTCAACACGCAACGCCCGGTCCGACTTCCGTCAGGCCGGGCGTTTGCCGCTTTCAGACCGCGAGGGTTTTGTCCCCGGTCAGTATCAGGTAGCAAACCATGGCAAAAGAATATAGCCGTACCCAACGCATTGGCGATCAGATGCAGCGTGAGCTGGCTCAACTGATCCGCCGCGAAATCAAAGATCCGCGCGTCGGCCTGGTCACGATCACTGCTGTAGATGTCAGCCGCGATGTGGGGCACGCCAAGATTTTCATGACCGTGATGGGGCAGGACAGCGCTGAAGAAATCGCTCAGACCATCAAGGTGCTCAACTCAGCCGCAGGTTTCCTGCGCATGCAGCTGGCCCGTGAAATGAAGCTGCGCAGCGTTCCTCAACTGCACTTCCACTACGACGAAAGCGTCGTGCGTGGTGCGCATCTGTCAGCGTTGATCGAGCGTGCTGTTGCAGAAGACGGTCAGCATTCGGGTGACGCGCCGCAAAGCGCCAAGCCAGATAGCACCGAGGAGTAAAGGGTGGCTCAGGTCAAGCGTATACGCCGCAACGTCAGCGGGATCATCCTGCTCGACAAGCCGCTGGGCTTTACGTCCAATGCAGCCTTGCAAAAGGTTCGTTGGTTGCTCAACGCCGAAAAGGCCGGGCACACCGGCAGCCTCGATCCACTGGCGAGCGGCGTACTGCCGCTGTGCTTCGGCGAGGCCACCAAGTTCTCGCAGTACCTGCTCGATTCAGACAAGTCCTACGAAACCCTGGCGCAGCTGGGCAAGACCACCACCACCGGCGATGCCGAGGGTGAAGTTTTGCAAACCCGCGCGGTGACCGTTGGTCGCGCCGATATCGAGGCGGCTCTCCCGCATTTTCGTGGAGAAATCAGTCAGATACCGCCGATGTACTCGGCGCTCAAGCGTGATGGCCAACCCCTCTACAAGCTGGCGCGTGCCGGGGAAGTAGTGGAGCGCGAGCCTCGTTCTGTTACTATTGCGCGCCTGGAATTGCTCGATTTCGACGCCGATACTGCGCGCCTCTCGGTCGATTGCACCAAAGGTACATATATACGTACCCTGGTTGAGGACATCGGTGAGAAACTGGGCTGCGGTGCTTATGTCGCTCAGCTGCGCCGGACTCAGGCAGGTCCTTTCAGTCTGGCCCAGACGGTCACGCTGGAAGAGTTGGAAGCGGTACACGCTGAAGGCGGTAATGAAGCAGTTGATCGCTTCCTGATGCCTTCCGATAGCGGCTTGCAACACTGGCCGTTGCTACAGTTTTCCGAGCACAGTTCGTTTTACTGGTTGCATGGTCAACCGGTGAGAGCACCGGACGCGCCGCAGTTCGGCATGGTTCGGGTGCAGGATCACAATGGTCGCTTCATCGGTATCGGTGAAGTGAGCGAAGACGGGCGGATCGCGCCGCGTCGCTTGATTCGGTCAGAATGACCGGACCCGCCCAGTCAGGGTTTCCTGGCTGAGCGGTATGAGGATGGCTGTTAACAGGCACGGTCATTCCTCCCTTTTAATACGAGAGTTTGCTCTCGGCCTGTTGAAATCGTCTCTTCGGAGCGGTTTCCTGAAATAAGGATTGCCCACATGGCACTCAGCGTTGAAGAAAAAGCTCAGATCGTAACCGACTACCAGCAAGCTGTTGGTGATACTGGTTCGCCAGAAGTGCAAGTTGCACTGCTGACCGCCAACATCAACAAACTGCAAGGCCACTTCAAGGCCAACGGTAAGGACCACCACTCGCGTCGTGGTCTGATCCGTATGGTAAACCAGCGTCGTAAGCTGCTGGATTACCTGAAAGGTAAGGACGTTAGCCGTTACAGCGCCCTGATCGGTCGTCTGGGTCTGCGTCGCTAATAACGACTCGGATAGAGGTTGGTTGTCTGTTGTGGCTTGCCGGTTGTATGGGCGAGTCTGGCAGGCTCCCAGCCTCTAGTTGTATCTGGACTGTCGTGGGGCCGATTCCCCGCACTGCCCAAGAATTCGCAAGAAACCAGTTCCCCAAGAGCCACAAAGAAGGTAGGAAACCGTGAACCCGGTAATCAAGAAATTTCAATTCGGTCAATCGACCGTAACCCTCGAGACTGGCCGCATTGCCCGTCAAGCTTCGGGTGCTGTATTGGTCACCGTTGACGACGACGTCACCGTTCTCGTGACTGTGGTCGGCGCCAAGACAGCAGACCCAAGCAAAGGCTTCTTCCCACTTTCCGTGCACTACCAGGAAAAAACCTACGCTGCAGGTAAAATCCCTGGTGGCTTCTTCAAGCGTGAAGGCCGTCCTTCCGAAAAAGAAACTCTGACTTCGCGTCTGATCGACCGTCCGATCCGTCCGCTGTTCCCAGAAGGCTTCATGAACGAAGTGCAGGTTGTCTGCACCGTCGTTTCCACCAGCAAGAAAACCGATCCGGACGTCGCTGCGATGATCGGTACTTCGGCTGCCCTGGCGATCTCCGGCATTCCTTTCGATGGCCCGATCGGCGCTGCACGCGTTGCTTTTCACGAAAGCACCGGCTACCTGCTGAACCCGAACTACGAACAACTCAAGGCTTCGAGCCTGGACATGGTTGTTGCCGGTACTTCGGAAGCTGTGTTGATGGTTGAATCGGAAGCCAAAGAGCTGACCGAAGACCAGATGCTGGGCGCCGTGCTGTTTGCTCATGACGAGTTCCAGGTCGTGATCAACGCCATCAAGGAACTGGCCGCTGAAGCCGCCAAGCCTACCTGGGCGTGGGAAGCCAAGCCAGAAGCCACCGCGCTGCTGGGTGCTATCCGTTCCGAGTTCGGCGACGCGATCTCCCAGGCTTACACCATCACCGTCAAGGCTGACCGTTATGCACGCCTGGGCGAGCTGAAAGACCAGATCGTTGCCAAACTGTCCGGTGAAGAAGGCCAGCCGACTTCCAGCGAAGTCAAAGCTGCTTTCGGCGAAATCGAATACCGCACCGTGCGCGAGAACATCGTTAACGGCAAGCCGCGTATCGATGGCCGTGACACCCGCACTGTTCGCCCGCTGAACATCGAAGTCGGTGTTCTGCCGAAGACTCACGGTTCGGCGTTGTTCACCCGTGGTGAAACTCAGGCACTGGTTGTTGCAACTTTGGGTACTGCCCGTGACGCACAGCTGCTGGACACCCTGGAAGGCGAGAAAAAAGACCCGTTCATGCTGCACTACAACTTCCCTCCGTTCTCGGTGGGCGAGTGTGGTCGTATGGGTGGCGCTGGTCGTCGCGAAATCGGTCACGGCCGTCTGGCTCGTCGTTCGGTTCAGGCCATGCTGCCTGCTGCTGACGTGTTCCCGTACACCATCCGTATCGTTTCGGAAATCACTGAGTCCAACGGTTCCAGCTCCATGGCTTCGGTCTGCGGCGCTTCCCTGGCTCTGATGGACGCTGGCGTTCCGATGAAGGCACCAGTTGCCGGTATCGCCATGGGTCTGGTTAAAGAAGGCGAGAAGTTCGCCATCCTGACCGACATCCTGGGTGACGAAGACCACTTGGGCGACATGGACTTCAAAGTAGCCGGTACCTCCAAAGGTGTTACCGCGCTGCAGATGGACATCAAGATCAAAGGCATCACCGAAGAAATCATGGAAATCGCTCTGGGCCAAGCCCTGGAAGCGCGCCTGAACATCCTCGGCCAGATGAACCAGATCATTGGTCAGTCGCGTACCGAGCTGTCGGAAAATGCTCCGACCATGATCGCGATGAAAATCGACACCGACAAAATCCGTGATGTTATCGGTAAAGGTGGCGCGACCATCCGTGCGATCTGTGAAGAGACCAAGGCTTCGATCGATATCGAAGACGATGGCTCGATCAAGATATTCGGCGAAACCAAAGAAGCTGCTGAAGCTGCACGTCAGCGCGTTCTGGGTATCACCGCTGAAGCAGAGATCGGCAAGATCTACGTCGGCAAAGTTGAGCGCATCGTCGATTTCGGCGCATTCGTCAACATCCTGCCGGGCAAAGACGGCCTGGTTCACATCTCCATGCTGAGCGACGCTCGCGTTGAGAAAGTGACTGACATATTGAAAGAAGGTCAGGAAGTCGAAGTGTTGGTACTGGACGTGGACAACCGCGGCCGTATCAAGCTGTCGATCAAAGACGTAGCTGCTGCAAAAGCATCGGGCGTCTGATCACTGCGATCAGTTGATCGATGAAAAAAGGATCCTTCGGGATCCTTTTTTTATGAATGTAATTAACAGGTTACGGAACCTTTCCCGACTTGAGGCAAAGCATGCATCTTGCACGCGGGGGAAGGGACGAACGGGCAATCTGCACGATTCTGAAAATTCAATAATTATGTAAGTCTATGATTTATATAGATATTATTCGCCGCTATAAACTGGCACAGCGCTTGCGATATATACCAGTAACCCTGCAGCCACTTGCTGGTGCAGATTCTGAGAAAAACAGGAGTTACTCGTATGAAGAAGTTCGCTATTGCTGCTGCCACCGCTACTGCCCTGACTCTGACTATGGCCAATGCTGCCTTCGCTCAGACCTCTGCTCAGGCTCCAATGGTATTGGCTGCTAACACCACTACTCAAGAAGTGAAAGAAGACACTTCTGACACCTGGATCACCACCAAAGTCAAAGCTGACCTGCTGACTGAAAAAGGCATCCCAGGTTCGGACATCAAGGTCGAAACCAACAAAGGCGTGGTTTCCCTGTCCTCCATGGTTAAAGTGACCGACGCTCAGAAAGCTACTGCCGTTGCTATCACCAAGAAAATCAAAGGTGTTAAAGACGTTTCGGCTGCTGGCCTGAAAGCTGAGTAACTGATACTCAACGCAGAACGAGAAAGGGATCAGCTGTGGTCCAGAATGGATAACAGTTGATTCACGGAAGGTTCATGCGAAAGGCCACAAGGATGTGGCCATTAAAAGCCCCGGCGGAAACGTCGGGGCTTTTTCTATTTAAAAGGGTTAAGAGCGCGTGCATTCGGTAGTAGATTGCGCAGTGTTCTGACACAGCGCTGTCGCGCAGCAGACAGTGATTTGTGGGACCGGCTTTAGCGGGGAAGTCGGCAGTTCTTCCGACCCATCTGCAATGGATGTACCGACCCCTTCCCGGCTAAAGCCGGTCCCACAGAAAAGCATTCCAATTCAGATAGCTTTTTTGTTAGGTGAGAGTGAGGCGTCACATATCCCGCTCACCGACCCCGCTTACTATCAATCCTCACCAGCCGCCCACCTTCGAACCGCAGGTACTGATACATGCCGTTGTCCGGACCGTAGATCCATTCTTCGACTCGCACTTGCTCGGATCTGCGGTAGTTGCTGCTGAAGGTCTCCTTGGAACCGATCACTTCCTGACTGATCGGTACGCCGCACTTCTGCTGTACCTCGAATGCCCGGTCACCATCGCTGATCAACTGGCTGCCGCAGCGCAGTGTTGCGGCGTGGGAGGTGCCTGAGAGTGCCGTCAGCGTCAGACACAGAATCAACCGCATGCGCATGCTGTTACTCGCTATCAAGATGTAATGGGCTTATCACGCTGCCATCTTTCTCGGCCTGCCCTAACTGGGCGTCGACGAAATAGACCCGCTGATCCTCAAGCTTGCCTTTGTCGACAAGGTAATCCTTGATGCTGCTGGCCCTATTTTGCCCAAGCTCACGTAACAACACCTCATTGCCACTCCAGAATTGCAGGATCTCGGCGCGCATTTTGTTGGAGCGCTCTTCTTTGCCCAGATCCGCCCATTGCGCTGGTGGCTGTTTCTTCAGGCGGGCGCGGTAGATGCCTTCCAGCATGGGGCCTTTTTCGCTGTCCGGTACGTCAACCAGTGCGGCTCTCGCCGGAACCTTGTCGCCACGACGCTGGAGGATTTTGTAGTAGTTGTATTGGTATTCGCGTTCAAGCCTTTCCTGAGCAATCAGCGGGCCGTCGCTGCTGGCAGCGCTGGTGCCTTCGATCTCAAGGCGCAGGGCAGGACGCTCCTTGAGCGCCGCTGCGAGTGTGTCCAGGGCTTTTTGCGTGTCCGCACTCAATGTGCTCGCACCCGGGGCAAACTTCACGCTGCTGAGGTCCTCAGAGCCTCCACCGCTGACCAGGCCGCCGATGAACTTGAAGGGTGCCGTCGCAGCACGGACCATGAGGTTACGCAGGGTCTGCCAGACAATCGGCATCACGCTGAATTGCGGGTTGTTCAAATCCCCGGAAACCGGCAGCTCAATGGAGATTTTGCCGTCGCTGTCTTTCAGCAGCGCGATGGCCAGTTTGAGCGGGAGGTCCACTGCATCCGGGCTATCAACCTTTTCACCCAGTTGCAGTTGCTCTACCACGACCTTGTTCTCAGCCTTGAGTTGGCCTTTAGTGATCAGGTAATGCAGATCCAGATTGAGTCGGCCCTTGCGAATCCGGTAGCCCGCAAACTTGCCGGAATACGGTGTCAGGGTGGTCAGTTCGACGCGCTTGAAGCTGGTAGCGATATCCAGCGCCGCCATTGGGTCGAACGGGTTCAGGCTGCCTTTGATCGTCACCGGCGCATAGCGGTCTACCTTGCCCTCGATGTTCACGGTGGCAGGGTTGGACTGGCGGTTATCCAGCGTGCCGATGCGACCATTGAGTTGCTGGACGGCCGTGGCGAAGTTGGGCGTCAGGCTGAAGTCAGCAAAGTTGGCCGAACCATCGTTGATGTTGACTTCACCGACGCGAATGCCCAGCGGCTTGGTGTTGCTGGCGGTCTTCTCGGCTTTGGTCGCCGGGGTTTTGTCGGCAGGTTGGGGAATCAGCAGATCATCGACGTTAGTGGTCCGATCCGGGTTGATCATGAAACGTGCATAAGGCTGTTCGAAGTTGACCTTGGCGATGGTCAGCGCGTCGCCGTGCTCGTAATTCAAGCCTTCGAGGGTCAGCTTCTGCCACTTGAGGAAATCACGCTGCTTAAGCGTATCCAGAGTGTGTAGCTGCTCGACCTGGGCCTTGCCATTGACGTTAAAGGCCAACGGCTCGGTGTTTTTCAGGTTCACCGCAAGATCACTGCCGAGCATGCCGCTGCGCAATTCCAGTCGAATGAACGGGCTGATGTAAGCCTGTGCCACGCGCAAGTCGATGTCTTTAGTAGTGACCTGCAATTTGGCGCTGACCGGGCTCAGGTTGACCTCGCCAGCAGCGGTGAGCTTGCCTTGTTTGCCCAGGCCGGTGTCGAGTTTCAGCGTGAAGGGCGATTTGTTCAGGCTGTCGAAGTTCTGCACATCAAGATTCAGCGGACCCACGTCCAGTTCGACAGGCTCCTTCTGGGCGCGGTCGGCCACATGGATCTGGTAGTCCCGCAGTTGCACATCCTTGACAATGACCTGCCATGGTTTGGAAGCCGGGGCAGGTTTAGCGGTGGCTTGAGCATCGGCAGGCGTCTGCGGGGCTTTTTCGTCCACGGCGGGCTTTGATTGGGCGGCTGGTTTGGCCGGTTGGCTGGCGAACAGCTTTTGCCAGTCCAGCTGCCCGTCAGCTTCCCGTGCTGCCCAGGTTTCCAGCTTGTTGCTGCGAACCTTGCCGATAGTGACCAGCTGCTTGGCCAGGTCGACGGAGGTCTCGGTTACATCAAGGCGTTGCAGGCGGGCGAGGGGGCGACCGTCCGGGGCGTTGATACCAAACGGGGCGATGCTCAGGGCTGTATTGGTCAGTTTGAATTCGGTTTCTTTGGACAGATTCAGCGAGTAAGCGGTGCTGAAATTCAGAACGCCATCCTGGAGCGCCAGGGGCAGAGCGTCGCGCACATAGGGCCACCAGACTTTCATTTTGCTGTCGGTAACCTTGAGCGTGCCTTCTGAAGTGATAGGAATCAGGCTGATGCGCCCGACCCAATCGATTTGTCCGCCTTCAGGGCCTGCGGCCACTAACGTCATGTCGGCGTTGTCTTCAGGCAACGTGCTGAGGTTTTTCAGCTCGAAATTGAGTTTGTCGTACAGAAACTCGATCGGCTCGCTGGGGCGCAGGTCCTGGAAGTGGACGTTGCCGTCAGTCAGTTTGATTTCGCCGATACGCAGTGGGAAGGGTTTGCTCGCCGGTGCGTCCTTGGGCGCAGGCTCGCTGGCTGGCAGCTTAAACAGTTGGGTCAGATTTAGCGTGCCATCTTTGCCGAACAGCAGTTCGGTCTTGGGCTTGATCAGCTCGACCGCCTGCAAGTGCAGCGCACGAGTCCACAGGCTGTCGATTTGCAGGTTGGCGTAGAGCTTTTCGAAGCCGACCTGCTCTTTGCCCGGAGTGCCGATGTTCAGGCCCCAGAGGGTTAGCTCCAGGCTATAAGGATTGAATTCAATGCGCTCCAGCTTTGCCGGGACGGTCGCATAGTTGGCCAGCTGCTGATTGGCGATGCGCAAACCGACGCCGGGCAAAATCAGGAAGCCCAGTACGCTATAGAGTCCGAAGACGATCAGCAGGGTAACAGCAGCGCGTATCAATCCTTTGGACATGTGGGGCGTCATCTCTTTCTATGTCGGGCTTTTTCTGAGCTCCTTGGAGTATGGCACGCCCATCTGGTTCCTGAGGTGACGCCTTTAAGCTTCGTAGGAAATATCGACGCGTGCTGTAAGTCCTAGAGCTGGAGGATCAGCGTCTTGAGTGGCGGCTGATTATCCATGGACGGGAAGTCCTCGGCCGGCGGCATGATTTGCCAGTCGCGAACCGGTCGACCGGTTTTGGTGGCGCAGCGCAGGACCTGTTCGCGCCAGTCATCCATGCTGACTTTCGCCAGGTTGTTGCAGCAGATCAGCACGCCATTGTCGGCCGTGGTGAGCAGCGCAGGTTTGAGCAGGCTCTGGTAATCGCGTAGCAGGTCGACGGTGCCGAAAGCACTCTTGGCCCATGCAGGCGGATCAAGCAGGACCAGATCGTACTGGCGCTGATCGAGCTTCACGTAGTCCGGCAGTTTATGGCCACGACGCTGAGCGATGGGCAGCCCGGCCAACTGACGGATTGCCGGAAAGTAATCGGACTGAACGAACGTCATGCCGGGCAATTGGGGGTTGAGCGCGCCGTTCTCACGACCCACCGCGAGGTTGCCTTCAGCGAAGTCCAGATTGCAGACTTCACTCGCGCCGCCTGCTGCCGCACTGAGGCCGACGCCGCAGGTATAGGCGAACAGATTGAGGACGCTTTTGCCTTTACTGTGCTGCTTGACCCATCCCCGAGTATTGCGCAGGTCGAGAAACAACAGCGGGTCCTGCCCGGCATGTCGGCCGCGAACCCGATAGTTGAGCCCCCATTCGTGGCCGATCAGGTCTTCAAGCGCAGCTGGTTCGGCTTTGTAGACCGTGTCGTCCCGGTCGATACGCGAATTGCCCTGGGAGCGGTCGTTGTAAACCAGCAGCAGGTCCAGACCCAGGCGCGTGTTCACGGCGGCGTGCAGCTCCAGCAGAGCATCGCGTTCCAGGCGCGTGTGGAAGCTTTGCACCAGTAATTGCGGGCCGTAGCGGTCGATGGTCAGGCCGCTGGCGCCTTCCTGGCTGCCATGGAACAGCCGATAGCAATCGGTGCCTTGCTGATGAAGCTCAGCAAGCAGGGATTGGCGGTTATCGAGGGCGACGCTGAGCGCCTGAATCAAGGTGGACATGCAAAGCGCCTTGGGCTGAATGGGCGCGGCAGTTTATCAGGTAAGCCTGCTTCCTGTTGGAGCGAGGCTTGCCCGCGAATCGGTCACCTCTGACATGCCTGATAGACCGCATTGGTTTCTTCGCGGGCAAGCCTCGCTCCAACAACAGGTGGTCGGTCACTTTTATCTGGCCAACGCCAATGCCACGCCTTGACCACCACCAATGCACAGTGTCGCCAGACCCTTTTTGGCATCACGCTTGATCATTTCATGCAGCAAGGTCACCAGCACACGGCAGCCCGACGCACCGATAGGGTGGCCCAGAGCGATGGCGCCGCCGTTGACGTTGACCTTGGCCATGTCCCAGCCAAGGTCCTTGCCTACCGAAAGCGATTGAGCGGCGAAGGCTTCGTTGGCTTCGATCAGGTCCAGTTGCTCAATGGACCAGCCCGCTTTTTCAAGGCAGCGACGAGTAGCGCTCACCGGACCGATGCCCATGATCGCCGGGTCAACACCGGCATTGGCGTAGGCCGCGATGCGTGCCAGTACCGGCAGCCCTAGTTCTTCAGCCTTGGCCGCGCTCATCAGGATCACTGCCGCTGCGCCGTCGTTGAGCGAGGAGGCGTTACCCGCTGTAACCGAACCGTCTTTCTTGAAGGCCGGTTTAAGCTTGCCCAGGGTTTCGGCGGTGGTGCCCGCACGGGGTTGTTCGTCGATGGCGAAGGCGATGGGGTCGCCTTTGCGCTGCGGAATCAGGATCGGAGTGATTTCATCGACGAAGCGTCCGCTTTCGATGGCCGCAACGGCTTTCTGCTGGGACGATGCGGCAAATGCATCCTGTGCTTCACGGCTGATTTCGTATTTATCGGCAAGGTTTTCCGCCGTGATGCCCATGTGATAGTCGTTGAATGCATCCCATAGACCGTCGCTGATCATGGTGTCCACCAGCGTGCTGTGGCCCATGCGCAGACCGGTTCGAGCACCGGGCATCACGTAATTGGACAGGCTCATGTTTTCCTGGCCGCCAGCAATAATCACCTCGGCATCGCCACAGCGAATCGCCTGGGTCGCGAGGTGCAACGCTTTGAGGCCGGAGCCGCAGACTTTATTCAGGGTCATCGCCGGGACAGCGAATGGCAGCCCCGCCTTGATCGCCGATTGACGAGCCGGATTCTGCCCTGCGCCGGCGGTCAGGACCTGGCCCATGATGACTTCATCGACCTGCGCGCCATCCAGCCCCGTTTGCGCCAGCAGCTGGCGGATAACCGCCGCGCCCAGATCGACTGCGGATACATTCGCCAGTGAACCCTGGAAACTTCCGACTGCGGTACGGGTGGCGGCAACGATAACGACGTCTTGCATGGCGCGGATCCTCACTATTATTGGGTTTTACGTCGGGCTAAAAGTAAAAAGGCCCGATTCGTTGTGATCGAAGGAAACACATGTTGGCACATAACCCGCGCCAGCTTCCAACCGAGAACTGGCCAGTACTGGTTTGCCCTTAGAGCCCCATACGCCGCCGGGCGCGGTGGATCGACCCATTGCGAACGGCCCAGCGCAGCACCGGCGCGCTGCGTTTGACGCCCGCGCGAATCATTTTGCGATGCAGCGGGGTTTGCTGCAGTTCGAGCATGTCGCAGGCCCACAGCGGCAACAGATCAATACCCGCCTGCATCATCAGCGAACCCATCGGTTTGGCCATCCAGCTGGGGGCAGGCGCATCCAGCAGGATTCGCAGGACTTCGCGGCTGCGTTGATCGCAGAGCAAGTGCGGACGGATATTCTCCAGATACGTGGCGACTTCCACGGACGAGCGGGGCACATTCCTGGCGCCGAGGCGTTCTGCGATGAGTGCGGTTTCTGCGTAATAACTGTCTTGATCTGCGCGGGATAAATCGGGGTTCAAGTAGCGCAAATGTGCGGCAAGGAAGTTGCTGACTTCGGCGACATGCACCCAGGTCAGCAAATCCGGATCGCTGGCGGCATAAGGGCGGCCATCCGGCGCTGTGCCGGTCACCTGAAGGTGAATGGTACGAACCTTGTCGATCAGCCAGTTGGCGTCTTTGGTGGAGCCGAAAGTGGTTCCGGAGATGAATTGCCCGGTGCGCCGCAACCTGCCCAACATGTCAGTGCGAAAGTTGGAGTGATCCCATACTCCGGCCAAAGCCAAAGGGTTCAAGGCTTGCAGCATCAAGGCGCTGATGCCGCCGATGAGCATGCTGGGGAAATCGCCATGCACCTGCCAGCAGATAGCATCAGGCCCGAACAGGCCAGGATCGCCCTTGGGATTTTCCAGATCGAGTTGCCCAAGCGACAGGCCGGTCAGGCTCATGACCTGGGTTTCGATGCGACTGCGGATGAATTCCATGGGGGCTCTTTTGAGGACTGCACAGCTATTCCCTGTAGGAGCTGCCGAAGGCGGCGAATTGATACACCTGGCACTCCGCCATTCGCAGCCTTCGGCAGCTCCTACAGGTCTGGTTACTCCAGACCATGCCCCGCTTCGCTCACCGATTCAAGCGTTTGTCGATCAGCCCCTCGACCACACTCGGGTCGGCCAGAGTGGAGGTGTCGCCCAGAGTATCGAGTTCGTTGCAGGCAATCTTGCGCAGGATACGCCGCATAATTTTGCCCGAGCGGGTTTTTGGCAGCGCCGGCGCCCACTGGATCAGTTCAGGTTTGGCGAAGCTGCCGATCTCCGAACTGACGTGGGCCAGCAATTGTTTTTTCAGATCGTCGTCGGGTTCTACACCGCCCATGGGAGTGACGAAGGCGTAAATCGCCATCCCTTTGATGTCATGGGGATAGCCGACCACAGCGGCCTCGGCAATGCTGTCATGCAGCACCAGCGCGCTTTCCACTTCGGCGGTGCCAATGCGATGCCCGGACACATTGATCACGTCATCGATGCGCCCGGTAATCCAGTACGCGCCTTCTGCGTCACGTCGCGCACCGTCGCCGGTGAAGTAATAACCTGGGCAAGGTTTGAAATAGGTCTCGACCATGCGTTGCTTGTCGCCATACACACTGCGAATCTGCCCCGGCCAACTGGCCTTGATCACCAAAAGGCCGCTGCCAGCCCCCTCGATTTCTTTGCCTTTGTCGTCCAGCAACGCGGGCTGAACGCCAAACATGGGCTGTGTGGCGCAGCCCGGTTTGATCGGATTGGTGCTGATCAGCGGGGTCATCATGATGCCGCCGGTCTCGGTCTGCCACCAGGTGTCGATAATCGGGCAGCGCTCTTTTCCGACTTGATGGAAATACCATTCCCACGCTTCAGGGTTAATCGGCTCACCGACGCTGCCGAGTAATCGCAGGCTTTCCCGTGATGTGGACTGCAACGGTTTGGGGCCTTCACGCATCAGGGCGCGCAGGGCGGTTGGCGCGGTGTAGAAGATATTGACCTGATGTTTATCAATGACCTGCCAGAAACGCGAAGCATCCGGATAATTGGGCACGCCTTCGAACATCAAAGTGGTCGCGCCGTTGGCCAGTGGGCCGTAGACGATATAGCTATGGCCCGTCACCCAGCCGACATCGGCGGTGCACCAGAAAATCTCATGGTCCTGATAGTCGAAGGCGTACTTGAAGGTCATGGCGGCTTGTAACAGATAGCCGCCTGTAGTGTGCAGTACACCTTTGGGTTTGCCGGTACTGCCCGAGGTGTAGAGGATGAACAGCGGATCTTCCGCGTCCATCGGCTCGGGCGGGCAGTCATCGCTCGCACCGTGCAGGGCCTCGTGATACCAGATGTCCCGGCCGGTCACCCATTCGATGTCGCCTTCAGTGCGTTGCACCACGATCACGGTGCTGACGTCCGGACAGCTCTGCAGGGCTTTATCAACGTTGCTCTTCAGCGGAACATATTTGCCGCCGCGCACGCCTTCATCGGCGGTAATCACGGTTTGGCAATCAGCGTCCAGAATCCTGTCGCGCAGGGCTTCCGGTGAAAACCCGCCGAACACCACCGAATGCACTGCGCCAATCCGTGAGCAGGCGAGCATGGCGTAAGCGGCCTCGGGGATCATCGGCATGTAGATGCACACTCGATCGCCTTTCTTCACGCCACGGCACTTGAGCACATTGGCCAGGCGGGCGACGTTGTGATGCAGTTTCTTGTAGGTGATTTCAGCGGATTCGGCAGGATTGTCGCCTTCCCAGATAATCGCGATTTGCTCGCCGCGATCCTGGAGGTGGCGATCAATGCAGTTGTAGCTGACGTTCAGTTGACCGTCTTTGAACCATTGCGCTTCGCCGGTTTTAAGGTCGGCTTGGGTAACGCTGCTCCACGGCGCGGACCAGTCGAGAAACTTCTCGGCTTGCTCCGCCCAGAACTGCTCGGGCTGCTCCACCGAATGTCGGTACATGCGTTGATAGTCGGCGTGGCTAAGCTGCGCGGCCTGACGCACTGCTTCGGCTTCGGGGTATTTGCTGATATCGAACATGACCGTTCCTTATTCTTGTGGAGACCTTAAAGAATAGGAGCTTGTGGGGGAGGGTGGGTTCAATTGGGTAAGTCGGCGCGCGGGAATCCCTTTGTAGGAGCTGCCGAAGGCTGCGAACAGCGGAGTGTCAGACTGATCGCTTTCGCAGCCTTCGGCAGCTCCTACAGGTGGTGGATTCGAAAATACAAAACCCGCTGTCTCTTGCGAGAGCAGCGGGTTTGGGTGTTACGCAGGTCGATCAGCCGCGGTGACGACCACGGAAATAATTGATCAAGCCTTGGGTAGATGCATCGTCTGCCGGTTCGTCGGTGCCGCCGGTCAGGCGTTGGTAAACGGCTTTACCCATCTCCTTGCCCAATTCCACGCCCCACTGATCGAAGGCGTTGATGCCCCAGATCACGCTCTGCACGAAAACCTTGTGTTCGTACATTGCCACCAGCGCGCCGAGGCGACGTGGGCTGATGCGCTCGACCACCAGCGTGTTGCTTGGGCGGTTGCCGGGGATGACCTTGTGCGGCGCAAGGCGCTGCACTTCTTCCTCGGACAGGCCCTTGTCGCGCAACTCGGCTTCTGCTTCGGCGCGGGTTTTGCCGCTCATCAACGCCTGGCTTTGAGACAGGCAGTTGGCGTACAGCCACTGATGGTGATCGGAAACCGGGTTGAAACTGACAATCGGCACAATGAAGTCAGCCGGGATGAACTGCGTACCTTGATGCAGCAACTGGTGGTAGGCATGCTGGCCGTTGGCACCGACGCCGCCCCAGATCACCGGGCCGGTATCGGTGGTCACCGGAGTGCCGTCCTGGCGCACGCTTTTGCCGTTGGATTCCATATCCAGCTGCTGCAAATGCTTAGTGATGTTACGCAGATAGTGGTCGTAAGGCAGGATTGCGTGGCTTTGCGCGCCCCAGAAATTGCCGTACCAGACGCCCAGCAAACCCAACAGTACCGGCATGTTCTGCTCGAACGGTGCGGTCAGGAAGTGTTGATCCATCGAATACGCGCCGGACAGCAGTTCCTTGAAGTTGGACATGCCGATGGCCAATGCGATAGGCAAGCCAATAGCCGACCACAGCGAGTAGCGACCGCCGACCCAGTCCCACATCGGGAAGATATTTTCTTCACGGATACCGAACGCCACTGCCGCAGCGTTGTTGCTCGATACGGCGATGAAGTGGCGATACAGCTCGGCCTCGGAACCGCCTTGCGCCAGATACCAGCCACGCGCTGCGGTCGCGTTCTTGAGGGTCTCAAGCGTGCTGAAGGTCTTCGACGAGACGATGAACAGTGTGGTCTCGGCGCGCAGCTTCATGGTCAACTCATGAAACTCGCTGCCATCAATGTTCGCCAGGTAGTGGCAACGCACGCCTTTCTGCGCGTAGGACAACAGCGCTTCGGAAACCAGCTCAGGGCCGAGGAACGAACCGCCGATGCCGATATTCACCACATCGGTGATCGGCTTCTCGGTGTAGCCGCGCCACAGACCGTCATGAATGCGCCCTACCAGATCAGTGATCTGGTTCAGCACCTTGTGCACTTCAGGCATCACGTTGACGCCATTGACCAGCAGCTTGTCACCCACGGGACGACGCAAGGCTGTGTGCAGCGCCGGGCGACCCTCGGAGGAGTTGACCAGTTCGCCGTCGTATTGCGCCTTGATTGCGTCTTTGAGGCCGACTTCGTTGGCTAGCTTGACCAACAGGTCCCGTGTCTCGGTGTTGATCAGATTCTTCGAGTAATCGAGAAACAGTCCACAGCTGCTCAGGGTGAATTGGCTGAAACGCTGCGGGTCAGCATTGAAGGCTTCGCGCATGCTGAAATCCTGCATGGCTTCGCGGTGTTGGTTCAGTGCCTGCCATGCGGGCAGGGCTGTTGCATCTGAAGGGGTGCGGTAGTACGCCATCGCTGCGGGTTTCCTTGTACTTGGAACTGGCTTGAACACTAAAAGCGAGGATATGCAGACTTCAATCGTGGCACCAAGACTAAACATAATGTGCGGCTGTGTCTGCGCCTGGCTTTACCTGGGCTCGGTACTATTTCACACACTGCTGTCCGGGCTTTCAATTTGATTGGTATCGATAGGGCATTGCGGGTACGGCGAAGTTCCAACCTGCTCATTATGGACGTTGGCTGTAGGAGCTGCCCAAGGCTGCGAAAGCAGTTTGCCTGACACGCCGCTTTCGCAGCCTGCGGCAGCTCCTACAAATATGCGCCATTGATCATTTCCGGGGAAACGCATGACCCTGTGGGACCGGATTTATCCGGGAAGGCGGCATTTCAGACGACAGATAGGTTGTGCATGTCCCGGCCTCTTCCCGGATGAATCCGGTCCCACAGGTTCCGTGTTTCCCGTGGATTTCGTGGATTTCGTGGATTTAATGATGGTCGCGATTCAAATGCAGGTTGTCGATCAACCGGGTTTTGCCCAGGAACACAGCCGCCAGGATCACCAGGTCGTTGTCTAGCGCGGTAGCAGGGCGCAGGCTGGTGGCTTCGCGCACTTCCAGGTAATCCGGGCGCAGGCCGACGGCTTGCAACTCGGTCTTGCCCGCTTCCAGCAAGGTGCTGAAGTCTTTGTCGCCACTGTCTATTGCGCGGCCGATATGCTGGATAACCCGGTAAAGCTCAGGCGCAATCGCCCGCTGCTCGGCGCTGAGGTAGCCATTGCGCGAAGACAGCGCCAGGCCGTCTTCGGCGCGCACGGTGGGCTCGCCAATGATCTGGATCGGCATGTTCAGGTCGCGAACCAGCGCGCGGATTACCGCCAGTTGCTGAAAGTCTTTCTCGCCGAATACCGCCAGGTCAGGCTGGACCATGTTGAACAGCTTGCTGACCACGGTGGACACACCATCAAAATGCCCAGGACGACTGGCGCCGCACAAGCCTTCGGAAATCACTGGCACGCTGACCGTGGTCTGATCGGCCATGCCGTGTGGGTACATTTCTTCGACATTGGGCGTGAACAACAGATGGCAGCCCGCTTCGAGCAGACGTTCCTGATCGGCTGCCAAGGTGCGCGGGTAGGTCGCCAGGTCTTCGTTAGGGCCGAACTGCATCGGGTTGACGAAGATCGTCGCCACCACGAAATCGGCCCGTTGCGCCGCCTTGGTGACGAGTGCGGCGTGGCCGCTGTGCAGATTGCCCATGGTCGGAACCAGACCGATACGCTTGCCTTCACTGCGGGCGCGCGCGACTGCTGCGCGAAGCTCGCGCACGGTTTTTACTGTGTTCATGCCGAGAATCCGTGTTCAGGTGCCGGGAAGCTGACGTCTTTGACCGCTGCAACATAAGCCTGCAGGGCTGATTGAATATCGGGTTGGCCAGCCATGAAGTTCTTCACGAACTTGGGCACGCGGCCGGTGATCGCCAGTCCGAGCATGTCGTGCAGGACCAGCACCTGGCCATCAGTGGAGCTGCCTGCGCCGATGCCGATAACCGGGATCTTCACCGCGTGGCTGATTTCTTCAGCCAGTTCGCTGGGCACGCACTCCAGCAGAATCATTGCCGCGCCCGCCTGTTCAAGGCTGATGGCATCGGCGCGCATTTGCCGTGCCTGGGTTTCCAGACGGCCCTGAACCTTGTAGCCACCCAGCACGTTCACCGCTTGTGGCGTCAGGCCCATGTGGGCGCACACCGGAATCCCGCGCTCGGCCAGCAAGCGAATGGAGTCTGCCAGCCATGCCGCGCCTTCGATTTTGAGCATGTGCGCACCGGCCTGCATCAAGGCTGCGCTGTTGGCGAAGGTTTGCTCCAGCGTGGCGTAGGCCATGAACGGCAGATCGGCCATGATCAGCGCGCCTTGGTTGCCACGTTTGACGCACGCCACGTGATAGGCCATCTCGGCCGTGGTCACGGGCAGTGTGCTGTCGTGACCTTGCAGGACCATGCCCAGCGAGTCGCCAACCAGCAGCACTTCAACGCCAGCCTGGCTGGCGGCGTGAGCAAAAGTTGCGTCGTAGCAGGTCAGCATGGTGATTTTTTCACCTTTCTGCTTGAGAGCCTGCAACGAGGTTACGGTGATATCTGGCATGAAAAAGTCCTCTGTCAGGCGCTGTGAACACTACGGCGAGCAACGCGTGAGATTCATCCTGGAGAAGCAGGTACACCGTCGTTTGCGGTGTTTCAAAGCAGCCTGCCCGGCGCCCATTTGCCAGCTAACGGCTGGCGGGAGGCCTATCTTCGTGAGGAGGGGGCATGAAGTCAATTGCGCGTGTTACCCCCCTGTTACCGGGAGCGTTACAGGGGGAGCGCAGGCCGTATTCGGCGGGACGCGTCTTCAGGCGTCTGGAGCCAGACGTTCGAGACCTTCGAAGGGGCATTCGGCCAGCAACTGGCTCAGCAAACGGCCATCGGCGAGTTGCAGGTCGGGCGCCAGTTCGGCCAGCGGATAGAGCACGAAGGCGCGAGCCTGCATGTGGTAATGCGGGACTTTGAGGCGTGGTTCATCTATCAGACGCTCGCCGAACACCAGGATGTCCAGGTCAAGGGTGCGCGGGCCCCAGCGTTCATTGCGTTCCCGACCCTGATCCAGCTCGACGGCCTGCAAGGCATCGAGCAGTTCCAGCGGTTGCAGGGAGGTATCCAAAGCGGCTACAGCGTTGGTGTAACGCGGCTGGCCGGGGAGCAGGGAATCGCTGACATAGAAGGAGGAGACGCCGACCCATTGGGTCTGCGGCAATTGCGCCAAGCCACGGATGGCGTTGCGCAATTGCTCGGCGGGGTCAGCAAGATTGCTGCCCATGCCTATATACACGCGTTCCACAGGCTTCACTCGCCAGATGCAGCAGGCGCTTCGCCACCGGCGCGCTTGCGCTTGGAACCGCTGCTGCGGCGACGCTTGCGGGGTGCGCCGTCAGGCTTGCTGCCCAGGTCGGCGATCATGCCGCGACGTTCGCTGTCGTTGCACTCCTGGTAGTCAGTCCACCATTCGCCCAGGCCGTCGGTTTCTTCGCCAGCGCTTTCACGCAGCAGCAGGAAATCGTAACCGGCACGGAAGCGCGGGTTGTCCAGCAACAGGTCGGCGCGCTTGCCGGAGCGGCGCGGCAGACGTTCCTGCATGTCCCAGATCTCGCGGATCGGCATGGTGAAGCGCTTCGGAATGGCGATGCGCTGGCACTGCTCGACGATCAGCTCGTGGGCAGCTTCCTGCATGGCAGCAATCGGCGGCATGCCACGTTCCTGCAAACGTAGGGCCTTGGCTGGCAGGGCAGGCCAGAGCAGGGCGGCGAACAGGAACGCAGGGGTGACCGGCTTGTTCTGCTTGATGCGCAGATCGGTGTTGGTCAACGCTTCGCTGATCAGCGTGTGCGTGTAGGTCGGGTTGTATTCCAGCGCTTTGGAGCTGGCCGGGAACAATGGCTCGAACAATTCCAGATCAACCAGCATCTCGAACGTTGAAGCGGCGTGGCCGGAGAGGAACAATTTGAGCACTTCTTCGAACAGCCGTGCCGACGGAATATCGCGCAGCATCGGTGCCAGCGGGCGAATCGGCGTGGCGCTGTGTTTCTCGATGCCGAAATCCAGCTTGGCGGCAAAACGCACGGCACGCAGCATGCGCACCGGGTCTTCCTTGTAGCGCTGCTCCGGATCACCGATCAGACGGATCAGCCGGTTGCGGATGTCGTGTACGCCATTGGCGTAATCAAGAATGCGCTCGCTCACCGGGTCGTAATAGAGAGCGTTGATCGTGAAGTCACGACGCTGGGCATCGTCTTCAAGAGTGCCGTAGACGTTGTCGCGCAGGATCCGGCCGCTTTCGTTACGGGACGACTGATTGCTGTCCTCGTCTTCATCATCCACCGGATGATTGGCGCGGAAGGTGGCGACTTCGATGATTTCACGACCAAAGTGGATGTGAACCAGCTTGAAGCGACGGCCGATGATCCTTGCATTACGGAACTCGTTACGAACCTGCTCCGGCGTGGCGCTGGTGGCGACGTCGAAATCCTTGGGTTCGATATTGAGCATCAGGTCGCGGACACAGCCGCCAACTAGATAGGCCTGATAGCCAGCATTTTGCAGGCGCTCGACGATATTCACCGCATAACGGCTGAACTGGCCACGCTGCAGCGAGTGTTGGCTGCTGTTGAGCACTTCAGGCGTGCTGCGGATATGTTGCTGCGGCTTGCGCAGTGGAGTACGGAATGACTGGAACAGCTTCTTCAGCATGGGATGCACTGTTTGAAGGAATATTCGGCCAAAAACGAAGAATGACCGCATGATGGGCGGGGATTCTAGCATTTAGTCGAGGGATGGTGTAGGAAGCTGCGCGATGGTCTTAAACCCGCTGCCAGACGCAGATGTCTGTAGGAGCTGCCGAAGGCTGCGAATTCGGTCTGTCATGAGAATGCTTTCGCAGCCTTCGGCAGCTCCTACAGGGGCTCGGTGGTTCTCCGTAGGAGCGCACGAGCACCGCGAGGCCGCGATGGCGGTGTGTCAGGCCGGACGCTATCGCTGCCTCGCGGTGCTCGTGAGCTCCTACAGGGTTTGCATTTCATTCTGGGGATTGGGTGTACCGGAAGGGAGAATCTTTCAGAAGCTACTGGGGGAGCCGAAGCTCCCCCAAAGTCTTTGCTCTTATTTTTATTGTGTCTGTGGGCTTTTTGTTTTTGTTGAGTGCCCATCCACGAGACTGTGTCTGTGGAACCTCCCAATCGGGAGTCAAGAGCAAACGGATTGCTTTGGTCGCTGCGTTGCAATGATCATTCGATCCAACCAGTTCAGGCGCTACCTAGGGGTAGTTTTTATTATTCTCGGCCTGGTCGTGGGGCAAGCCCCAAATACAACTCCTCTCCAAAAGAATCAGTTAGCTGCGCCTCCGCCGTGTTGTTCTTGTTATGCGTGAGTCGATTCGTATTGTTCTTATTATCGGGTTTTGCTTTTACTGGTTTTTGTTGTTCTTGTACTAAGGATATAGCAGGACCTGTGCCAACTTTTCGAAACCCCCTGAAACCGGGGGCTTGAGCGCAGGGCTGGCTTTTTGATGGCGAAAAAAAGCCGGGGATTCGTTACCGTAAACCCCGGCTTTTGTTACGTGTACTGGTTGAGGTAACAGTTTTTCGGTAGTGCGCCGACGCGCGGGCCAGAGCCTCGCGCGCAGGTTGTTACGTTTCGCTGGCAACCCCTTTGCGACGCGGAATGCCCAGGCGCTGACGACGTTCCCACAGACACTTGCGGCTCACCCCAAGTTTGCGGGCCAGCTCGGTTTCGGTCATGTGGTCCTGATGCTCAAGGACGAAGTGCTGGAAGTAATCTTCCAGGGATAGATCCTCGGTGGGCTCGTGACTGGTGGAGCTGGCAGACCCTTGCTGCGGGGCCAGGCCGATGAAGTCGTCGTCATCCAGATCATTGAGCTCGATGTCGATGCCCAGCAGTTCAGCGGAAATTTCCGGGCTTTCGCACAGAATCACCGCGCGCTCTACCGCGTTCTCCAGCTCACGAACGTTGCCGGGCCAGGTGTATTGGCGGATGGCTTGCTCGGCGTCCGGGGCAAACCTCAGGTCGTTACGGCCAGCCTTGATGCTTTGCCGAGTCAGAAACGAGCGGGCGATATCCAGCACATCGTTGCCACGCTCACGCAATGCCGGAAGCTTGAGGGCAATAACGTGCAGGCGGTAATAAAGGTCTTCACGGAACTGGCCCACTTTAGCCAGGCTTTTCAGGTCCCGGTGAGTGGCCGCGATCAGGCGCACATCGACCTTCTGTGACTGCACCGAACCAACCCGACGAATTTCGCCTTCCTGAAGCACGCGCAGCAAACGCGCCTGGGCTTCAAGGGGCAATTCGCCGATCTCATCGAGAAACAGCGTGCCGCCGTCGGCTGCTTCAACCAGACCGGCACGACCGGCGCTGGCACCGGTAAATGCACCTTTTTCGTGGCCGAACAGTTCGGACTCGATCAAGGTTTCCGGGATTGCCGCGCAGTTAACGGAAATCATCGGCGCCTTGGCACGGCGCGACAGATTGTGCAGTGCCCGGGCCACCAGTTCTTTACCGGTACCCGACTCGCCCTGGATCAGGACATTGGAGTCGGTGGGCGCGACTTTGCGAATTTTGCTGTACAGATCCTGCATCGGCCCGCAGGAGCCAATGATGCCGATTTCGCCATTGCTGTTATCGACCGGGGATTTGTCAGAAGCGCCCGTTTTGGCTGCGTTGGCCGTACGGTCGGCCTGGATGCTTTGCACCGTCTGGCGATCGCGCAGGATGCGGGCGACGGCCTGGAGCATTTCATCGTGGTCGAACGGTTTGGCGATGTAGTCCACGGCACCCATTTTCATGGAATCGACGGCGGAGCGCAGGCTCGCGTAGCTGGTCATGATCAGCACCGGTTTGCCCTCGCCGAGCTTTATCAGTTCAGTGCCGGGTGCCCCGGGCAAGCGCAAATCGCTGACGATCAGATCAAACGACGGGATGCTGAAACGTTCCTGGGCTTCCTGCACCGAACCCGCTTCGCTGACCTGGTACTGATTACGTTCCAGCAGGCGACGCAGGGCGGAGCGGATGATGGTTTCGTCTTCGACGATCAGAATATGCGGCATTGATTCAGTTCTCTCGACGGGCTCAGTTCACGGCGGACGTCGCTTCGACATGACGCGGCAATGTCACCCGGATACGGGTACCGCGTTGGTGCTCGGTGTCTGCCGGGCTGTCGATGGTGATCTGTCCATAATGCTCTTCAACGATGGAATAGACCAGCGCGAGGCCTAGTCCGGTGCCTTCACCAGGATCCTTGGTGGTGAAAAACGGTTCGAACAATCGGTCCATGATTGCTTTCGGAATGCCACTGCCTTCGTCTTCGACGATCAGGTCGACAGTGTGTTCGGAAACTTCGCTCTTGACCCGCACGGCGCTGCCTGCAGGCGATGCGTCACGTGCGTTGGAGAGCAGATTGATCAGCACCTGGGCAAGCCGCTGCGGGTCACCATCGACCCAGTGCTCGGGATCGCACAGGTTATAGAACTGCACTTCGTAGTTGCGGCGGTTGAGCGCGAGCAGACCAATGGCATCCTGCGCGACTTCGGCCAGACACACCGCTTCATCGTTATGTTGATGGCTGCCCGCGTGAGCGAAGCTCATCAGCGATTGCACAATGCGCGAGACACGCTTGGTCTGTTCGAGAATCTGGCTGCTGATTTCGGTCAGCTCGCCATCGTCTTCGCGCTCCTCGCGCAGGTTCTGGGCCAGACAGGCGATGCCGGTAATCGGGTTGCCGATCTCATGAGCCACGCCCGCCGCGAGTCGACCAATACTGGCCAGACGCTCGGAGTGCACCAGTTTGTCTTCGAGCATTTGCGTGTCGGTCAGGTCTTCAACCAGCAGCACCAGCCCGCTGTTACCGGGGGCGAGTGGTTCGTCGATGGCGGCCTTGTGCAGGTTCAGCCAGCGTGTCTGTCCATCCAGCGCCAAGCGCTGTTTGTGCAAGTGTTCGTCGGGCAGGTTGATGAAGCCGCTGAGCAGTTCGCGCCAGGGTTCGCCGATGGTTTCCAGGCGAGAGCCCACTACTCGTTGCGCGCCGATGCCGGTGAGTTCTTCCATGGCCTTGTTCCACATCAGGATTTCCTGATCCTTGGCCAGCGAGCACACGCCCATGGGCAATTCCTGCAGGGTTTGCCGGTGGTAGCGGCGCAGGGCATCGAGTTCCGCGGCGAGGCCGGTGAGGCGCGAGTGGTAGTCTTCAAGTCGGCTTTCGATGAAGTGAATATCTTCAGTGACGTAGTTTTCGCCGCCGGACTTGTAGGGCAGGAAGGTCTCCACCATGTCCTGCGCCACACTGGGGCCCATCAAGCCCGACAGATTGGCTTCGATTCTGTCCCGCAAACGGCGCAGGGCGTAAGGCCGACGTTCGTCGAATGGCAGATACAGATCGCGCAGCGCCTGTTCCACTTCCTTCTGTGCAGCCTTGGCCCCCAGCGGTTTGGCCAGCTGCGTGGCAAATTCCTGAGGGGAGGCCGCATGCAGCTCGCGGCGTTGCGGGCGGCGTACGTTATCCACGGCACAGGCTTCGGCGGCGCTGGCTTCTTCCGGGCTGGGATTACTGAACAGCGAAATCAGGGTGAAGATCAGCACGTTCACGGCCAACGAGGCGATGGCCGCCATGTGCCAGCTGGTGTCGTCCAGCACGTAGATCATGTTCAGCAGCGGAATATAGAAGCCCTGGAAGTCGCCTATGAGTGGCAACAACATGCTGACGATCCAGACGCTGATCCCGGCCAGCAATCCGGCAATAAAGCCGCGGCGATTGGCGGCGGGCCAATACAGTACCGACAGCACCCCCGGCAGGAACTGCAAGGTCGCAACAAATGCCACGATGCCCAGATTGGCCAGATCCTGCTGGGCGCCGAGCAACAGATAAAAGCCGTAACCGGCCATGATGATCGCCACGATCAGGCCGCGACGTGTCCACTTCAGCCAGCGATAGATATTGCCTTCAGCGGGTGGCTGATAAAGCGGCAGTACCAGGTGATTGAGCGCCATGCCGGACAGCGCCAGGGTGGTGACGATGATCAGGCCGCTGGCCGCTGAAAGCCCGCCGACATAAGCCAGCAGCGCCAGGGCCTTGCTGTTGACCGCAATGCCAATCCCCAGAGTGAAATATTCGGGGCTGGTGGTTGCGCCGAGTTTCAGGCCGGCCCAGAGAATCAGCGGTACTGCCAGACTCATCAACAGCAGAAACAGCGGCAGACCCCAACTGGCGCTGACCAACGCCCGAGGGTTGAGGTTTTCGGTGAAGGTCATGTGGTACATGTGCGGCATGACGATGGCCGAGGCGAAGAACACCAGCAGCAAAGTGCGCCATGGGCCTTCTTGCAGAGGGGTGTGCAGGGCGGCGAGGGCGGTCTGGTTTTGCAGCAGCCATTGTTCGAGCTGTTGCGGGCCGTCGAATACGCCGTACAACGCGTACAGGCCGATACCACCGATGGACACCAGTTTGATTACCGATTCGAACGCGATGGCAAACACCAGACCTTCGTGTTTCTCGCGGGTGGCGATATGTCGGGAGCCGAAGAAAATCGTGAACAGGGTAATCAACGCGCAGAAGGCGATAGCGACCCGCGCCTGCACCGGTTCGCGAGTCAGAATGCCGATGGAATCTGCCACGGCCTGAATTTGCAGAGCCAGCAACGGCAGAACGCCAATCAGCATGAAAATCGTGGTCAGCGCTCCGGCCCAGGTGCTGCGAAAGCGGAAGGCGAACAGGTCCGCCAGCGACGACAGCTGATAGGTGCGGGTGATTCTCAGGATCGGATAAAGCAGCACCGGGGCCAGCAGAAATGCGCCGGAAACCCCCAGGTAACTGGACAGGAAGCCATAGCCGTACTGATAGGCCAGGCCAACCGTGCCGTAGAAAGCCCAGGCGCTGGCGTAAACCCCTAGTGACAGGGTGTAAGTCAGCGGATGGCGAATGATCCAGCGCGGGATTACGCCACGCTCGCTGATCCAGGCCACGCCAAAAAGCATCAACAGATACGCGGCGCTGACCAGAATCATCTGGGTCAGGCTAAAGCTCATCGGCATCTCGTTGACTCTGAAGGATGAAGGTCACCACGATCAGGATCAGCCACAGCAAATAGGGCCGATACCAGGCGCCGGTGGCGTCGATCCACCAATCCATGATGGCCGGCGAAAACAGATAAATGCCCACCACCAGCAACAGGACCAAGCGGTAAATATACATTTGGCCTCCTTCACGATTCATTCGCGTTGCGGCAGATGTGGAGCGGCATGGTAACGGATGGCGAGCAACCTGCAAGCGTCGTTTCGCCGGTCACCTATACAAGTTTGTGTCGAGGCGTCTAACTCAGTCTATACGAGCTTCTTCAAGGTTCCGAACGCGTGGAATGGCGGAAACGTTCCAGCTCTTGATTGCCCATTTCAGGACTTCCTCAGGAGTGCCGTAGGCGAGCGCAGTTTCCGGTGTTTGACCTAGGGCGCGCAGGGCACGTAACAGAAGCGGCGTTGCCTGATCGGCCTCCAGTGGCGGCGACCGGTAGGATTTACCCAGCTTGTTGCCATCGGGTTGGGTGATGAGCGGGATATGCAGATAGCGGGGCTGAGGCGCGCCAAGCAGCTCTTGCAGATACAGCTGGCGCGGAGTGGAGTCGAGCAAGTCGGCACCGCGCACAATATCGGTCACACCCTGCAGGGCGTCATCGATGACCACGGCCAGTTGGTAGGCGAAAAAACCGTCCCGTCGGCGGATCACAAAGTCTCCGACCTCGTTGCCCAGGTGCTGCTGAAACAAACCTTGCACCCGATCTTCGAAGCGATATTGCAGCTCTGGCACGCGGATGCGGATCGCAGCGTTCTCGGGGGAGTGTCCGGCATTGCGACACAAACCGGGGTAGATGCCGTGAAAGGGCTCCAGTTGCTTGCGCGAACAGGTGCAGGCGTAAGCAAGACCGTGGCTGAACCAGCGATTGATGATGTCTTGATAGGCATCGTGGCGTTCGCTTTGAGTCACCAGTTGGCCGTCCCACTCGAAGCCGTAGCGTTCCAGGGTGTTGAGAATGGCAGCCTGTGCGCCGGCGACTTCACGCGGCGGGTCCAGGTCTTCCATGCGCATCAGCCACTGGCCACCGACCGCGCGGGCATCCAGATACGAAGCCAGTGCTGCGACCAGTGAGCCGAAGTGCAGATAACCGCTGGGCGTCGGCGCAAAGCGCCCGATATAAGAAGGGGATTTCATGGGCGCGATGTTACTGGAGATTGGGGTTGGCTTCGACTGGCTGATTCCCTGTTGGAGCGAGGCTTGCCCGCGAAGAACGATTACGCGGAGTTTCAGATGCCCCGAGGCGTCTGGTTCGCGGGCAAGCCTCGCTCCAACAGGTGCCCACTCCTACCGCCAAAAACAACAAAGGACGCCGAAGCGTCCTTTGTTTGCAAGGTTGCGGGTCGTGTTACTTGCCGACCTGCTTTTCCTTGATTTCCGCCAGCGTTTTGCAATCAATGCAAAGGTCGGCGGTTGGGCGGGCTTCGAGGCGGCGGATGCCGATTTCTACGCCACAAGACTCACACCAGCCATATTCTTCGTCTTCGATGAGTTGCAACGTTTTGTCGATCTTCTTGATCAACTTGCGTTCGCGATCACGAGCACGAAGTTCAAGGCTGAATTCCTCTTCCTGACTGGCACGATCCGCCGGGTCTGGAAAATTCGCAGCTTCATCCTTCATGTGATGCATGGTCCGATCGACCTCTTGCATCAACTGCAACTTCCAACTGTTGAGGATTTTTGTGAAGTGAGTGCGCATGGCATCGCTCATGTACTCCTCACCCTTACTGATTTCGTAAGGCTTGATATCACCGGCCAGCTGGTTGTTCTGCTGCTTTTCTTGGGTGGGCATGAATGGACCGCCTCTCACTCTTTAATCCATTGCGCAGGAAATAATCCATCACCGACACCTGCCGGCCCTGCGGCTGCAAGCGGGCGAACTTACCAGATCAAATCGGAGCGCGCTACTCCCGGCTGTCGTGGGTGCCATGGTTGGGCCTGCCTGATGATCGTCGCCGCGAAGATCCCGGCTGCGAAAATGCACTTCAGGGTCTCGGCTCGTTACACTCATTTGAATGAGCGTGTCCGGCATGGACCCTGTCCCCCGGAGTCGGCGGCCATTCTGCGAGCTGTTTGCGTCATTAACATTACGGCTGCACAGACGCTTGGGTAGAATCGTGCCCGATGAATCCGCAACATTTTTTTAAGGAAGGCTAATGGCCCAGCCCTACAGTGCGCGCAGTCGCGCCATCGAACCTTTCCATGTCATGGCGCTGCTGGCGCGGGCCAATGAGTTGCAGTCGGCGGGTCATAATGTGATTCACCTGGAAATCGGCGAACCCGATTTCACCACGGCAGAACCTATCGTGGCGGCAGGGCAGGCGGCGCTTGCTGCTGGTAAAACCCGCTACACCGCCGCACGCGGTTTGCCTGAGTTGCGTGAAGCCATTGCTGGTTTTTATGACCACCGCTACGGGTTGAGTGTCAATCCCGAACGTATTCTGGTCACCCCGGGTGGTTCTGGCGCTTTGCTGCTGGCCAGCAGTTTATTGGTCGATCCAGGCAAGCATTGGCTGCTCGCCGATCCGGGCTATCCCTGCAATCGGCATTTTTTGCGGCTGGTCGAAGGCGCCGCACAATTGGTTCCAGTAGGTCCGCAAGAACGCTACCAATTGACGCCCGATCTGGTGGCGCGTCATTGGGATCAGGACAGCGTTGGCGCACTGGTTGCCTCGCCCGCCAATCCTACCGGCACGCTGTTGAGCCGTGACGAGTTGGCAGCGCTGTCCGCATCCATAAAAGCGCGCAATGGCCATCTGGTGGTGGACGAGATTTATCACGGTCTGACTTATGGCACCGACGCAGCCAGCGTGCTGGAAGTCGATGACGAAGCGTTCGTCCTCAATAGTTTTTCCAAATATTTCGGCATGACCGGCTGGCGTCTCGGATGGCTGGTTGCGCCGCAAGACGCGGTGGCCGATCTGGAGAAGCTCGCCCAGAACCTCTACATCAGCGCACCGAGCATGGCCCAGTACGCCGCGCTGGCCTGCTTCGAACCGCAGACGCTGGAAATTCTCGAACAGCGTCGCGCCGAGTTTGGGCGTCGGCGTGACTTCCTGTTACCAGCCTTGCGCGAGCTGGGTTTTGGTATCGCGGTCGAGCCTGAGGGGGCGTTCTATCTCTACGCTGACATCAGCGCCTTTGGTGGTGATGCTTTTGGGTTCTGCAGGCATTTTCTAGAGACCGAACATGTCGCGATCACGCCGGGGCTGGATTTTGGGCGCTTCAAGGCGGGGCATCACGTGCGGTTCGCCTACACCCAGAGCCTGCCGCGCCTTGAAGAGGCGGTGCAACGCATTGCTCGTGGCTTGCGGAGTTGGAAAGGCTGATGCGTTTTTCTCCAGAGCTTGAACAGGGTTTGCTGTTGGTGCGCTACAAGCGTTTTCTGGCGGATATCCAGACCGACAGCGGTGAATTCCTGACCATCCACTGCCCCAATACTGGCTCGATGTTCAATTGCATGATGCCGGGTGGGCGCGTCTGGTTCAGCCGCTCCAATGACCCCAAACGCAAACTGCCGGGGACCTGGGAAATCAGCGAGACACCTCAGGGACGGTTTGCCTGCATCAACACCGGTCGCGCCAACCATCTTGTCGAAGAGGCGTTGCGCGCCGGGGTCATCAGCGAGCTGAACGGTTTTACCGGACTCAAGCGGGAAGTGGCCTACGGTCAGGAAAAAAGCCGGGTGGATTTCCGTCTTGATTACCCGGCAGGCCCGGCCTACGTTGAGGTCAAGAGTGTCACGCTGGGCTTTGATGGTTCGCCGGTGGCGGCCTTTCCGGATGCGGTCACTCAGCGCGGGGCGCGGCATTTGCGTGAGCTGGCCAATCTGGCCCGTGAAGGTGTCCGTGCGGTTTTGCTGTATTGCGTCAACCTCGCGGGTGTCGATGCCGTGAGGCCCGCCCGGGAAATTGATCCGGGTTACGCCGACGCGTTGGCTGAAGCGGTTGCGGCAGGTGTAGAGGTGCTGGCCTATGGGGTGCAACTGACGCCTGAAGAAATATTCATCGACAGGCCCTTGCAGGTGCTCTGGGCGACGGAGACGGGTCAATCCGTTTCCGGCGTTGCGATCCAGATGCCGTCTTGATCTTCACGGCAGGCAACGCTGATCAACGATTGGCCTTCGCACGGGCCCGCGATGCATTCGCCGCTTTCGATCAGAAATAACGCGCCGTGGGTCGCGCATTGAATCAGGCTGGCGCTGGTATCGAGAAACTGGTCCGGCTGCCATTCCAGTGCCACCCTCCGGTGCGGACAGCTGTTGCGGTAGACGAACACCTCGCCATTGCGGCGCACCGCCAGCAGGCCAAGCCCGTCGACGTCAAAGCCGCGGCTTTGTGCTTCTGGCAGGGATTCGCCGTTGCAGAGCAGTTTCAAATGGATCTCCCGCGTTTTGAGTTGAAATGCATTACTTGTAGGAGCTGCCGCCCGTCTTCCACGCCGCGCTGTCGCGCAGCAAACACGGTCCCTGTAGGAGTGAGCTTGCTCGCGATCGGCTGCGAAGCAGTCGTGAAAAACGCTGGACCCACCATCGCAGGAAAGTCGTTCCGACTTTATCGCGAGCAAGCTCACTCCTACAGACCCTTCGGGAATGATGTTTGACGAAACGAGCCAAAAAAACATGCGAAAAGCCGGACGTTTCTGTCAGCCATTTCTGATACTTGCGATGTTGACGCTCGATGCTTGCCAAGCGCCACCTTCGTTGCCGACTATACCTGCCTGGCAGAGCCCGAACGGGCGTGAACACTTGGATTTAGGCATGATTCATGACATCAAGAGCGGGCATGAGCTGACCGCTCAGCAGTTGGCGGAACGACTTGCACGGGCATCGCGGGTTCTGGTCGGAGAGCAACACGACAACCCTGACCACCATGCGTTGCAACTTTGGATTCTCCAGGTGCTGGCGGATCGCAGGCCTCAGGGCAGTCTGCTTCTGGAGATGATCAAGCCTGATCAGCAGGCGGCCGTCGACAGGGTTCGGGCCGAGATCATTGCCGATTCAACCTACCCACCCGATCTGCCTTCGGCGCTGAGCTGGCAGAAAGGCTGGGATTGGGCGCTGTATGGCCCGATTGTCCGTTATGCGGTCGCGCAGCCTTATCCGTTACTCGCCGCCAACCTCAACACTTCCGAGGTTCAGGCCATCTATCAGCAGGCGCCAGATACCCCGTCGGGACCCTCCAGCACGGAAAACGTGCGGGGGCGATTACTTGATCAGATCCGCGCTTCCCATTGCGGCTTGCTCCCGGAAGATCAACTGCCCGCCATGCTGGCTGTCCAGCAACAGCGTGACCGGCGCATGGCCGAGAGCCTTGCTGCAGCGCCTGTTCCGGCAGTGCTGTTCGCCGGTTCCTATCATGTGCGCAAGGACTTGGGCATTCCGTTGCATATGGCAGAGCTGGACGTTGACGAGGCTCCAGTCGTGTTGCTGCTGGCTCAGGTGGGAACAAAGGTTGAGCCTGGCAGTGCCGATTATGTCTGGTACACCGCAGCATTGCCTGAGCAGGATTACTGCGCGCAGCTCAGTAAGTGAGGGCTGCGGGGATGAAACCCTGTGGGAGCGGTGCTTGCCCGCGATAAAGGTTTAAGTGATTTCTCTGCACAATCGCGGAGCCCTTATCGCGGGCAAGCACCGCTCCCACAGTGTTTGCATGCAATTCCAGACCACGAACCTTCAGTTATTTCTGCTTATTCTGTAGTCCATGTCGCTTTCTGCATTGCCGCCGATTTCTCCGTTCCCGCTCCTATATTGTCTCGCTCTTCAATGTTTTGAAGTTTCGAGGCTGAAGATGAGCAGCGCAATAACCACCGATAAAGAGCAGCGAGCCCAGGAGGCAATCGGCCTGCTTGACCTGATGGCGCTTAATACCGATGACACTGAAGAGCGCATTGTCGGCATTTGCCGGCGCGCACTGACGCCGGTAGGAGAAGTCGCCGCTGTCTGCGTTTACCCACGGTTCACCTTGCTGGCGCGCACTACGCTGGATCGGCAGCAGACGCCGGACATCCGGGTGGTGGCGGTAGTCAACTTTCCTTATGGCTCACCTAACGTCGAGAACGCTGCGTCAGAAGCGCGTGCCGCGGTGATGTCCGGGGCGGATGAAATCGAGATGGTGTACCCATTTCGCACGCTGCTGTCAGGTGATCGCAAGACCGGCCTGGACATGATCGCCGCCTGCCGCAGTGCATGTGGGCGAAGGGTGTCACTGACGGTTACGCTGGAAACCGGAGACTTGCGCGATCCGCAGATTATTCGCGATGCGTGCCGCGACGCCATCACATCCGGTGCCGATTTCATCAAGACCAGTACCGGCAAGCTGATCGGTAGCGCGACGCCACAGGCCGCGCGGATCATGCTGGAAACCATCGCCGATGTCGGTGGGCAGGTGGGGCTCAAGTTCTGCGGCGGGATTCGCACCTTTGCCGAAGCCAGGGTTTTTCTCGATATGGCTCAGGCTCGCTTCGGCCCGCAATGGGTGAATGCGCAACGGGTTCGGCTGGCGGGCTCCAGTCTGTTGGACGACATTCTTTCCCAGCTCGGCGTTCTGGCGCCGGGGCCTTATGGGGATTGAGACAGGAGACAAGACAATTTTCAGGCAAAAAAAGACCCGGCAAAAAGCCGGGTCAAAAACCGTGATTAGCCTGATGAGGAGATAATCTGAAAGTCCGAACCAAGGTCTTTCAGTTATCGGCCAGTCTCGCGACCAGCTGTGATAATCATAGCGATTCTCATTTGCATGTCAACGACTTATTTTCAGCATTCTCTTCAGTCGCATGTTTTATGGCCTGACCAGACTCTTTCGCCGAACGGCTATGCTTTGCAACTGCTGGTTCAAAGCGTCCTTGCGATCGTCAGGCAAATCGTTCCAGTGGATATCCATCAAGGCAGCCTCAATCGCATAGAGCAGTACCTTGGTTGCACGAAAACCTCGCTTTCGTACGGCCTCATAAGCATCAACGGCGCCCATTTTTCGTAAATCCGAGGTGCTGTGAATGCCTACGGCGTGTAACCACTGTGCTGACGTCTTGCCAACGTTTTTCAGGTGTTGCAGATCATCGTTCATCATGCCTCCTTGCGATGCTGAGCTCTGACGTACTGCGGTGTTAAAAACCGGCAAGTTTGCTGTGAGTGTAGCTTTGCGGGCGCGCAGGCCAGTGCACGTGGTCGGAATATGGATCCAATATGCGCGGGGGAAATAGTTGCACTGCGGTGGGATGAATGCGGCAGGAACGAGGAGGCAGGCCGTCAGCCCGACATGCATTGCGCATGCGGGCTTGCGAAACGGGGTCTAGTGCGTGCGGTAGCGCAGGCGCGTACCGAAGTTGACCGACATCAGGATTTCATCAGCGGTCAGCTCGCGGGGGAAAAACGCTCCGGAGATCTGGGCATGAGCAATGCTCGCGCCTTCCAGTGGCGTATTACGCAGGTCCAGGCCTCGCAGGTCGGCGGAGCGGAAGTACGCATCGGTAAAGTCGATGCCTGCGGTATCGAGGTTGCGCAAGTCCAGTCCACGAAAATCGCCACCCACGAAGTCGATGGTGCCTGACTTGGGTTTCTCTTGGTTGAACCCGTCAACGTCGTCGTTGCGCAGCATCGTATACAGGGGGGAATCAAGTACTTTGGGCTGACTCATAGCGCCTCGCTTCATTCGATCCGTTAGAATTATGACGCCATTATATCGCCACTATTTTTGAGCCGTGAAGCGTTAACTGCTAAACGGCTCAAACATTGGTTCAGAGGCCTGGCAGGCGTTGGCGCAGGCTCTCCACCAAACTGTCCAGGTCGCTGCTTTTATTGGTTTCAACGCGCTTGCTTTGCAAGGTTTCTTCGGCGGTCAGCGGCTCACGACTGGCCTGTTGCGCTTCGATAACCTCCAGGGTTGCATCGGAAGGGTCGACACCCTGAGCCTGACGCTGTGCCAGCCAGCCCTCAATCACGGCCTGTGGCGCGTCGCAATCCAGAATCAGGAACGGCACGCCCGTGGCTTCAGCGACGCCAGCTGCGGCTGCGCGCTGTGGCTGCTTGAGGTAAGTGGCGTCGATGATCACCGGGAACCCGGCGCGCAGCACTGCGGCGGCCAGTTCGTGCAGGCGCTGGTAGGTCGCAACACTGGCGTCGGCGTCATACAGGCCGGTGTCCTGGCCTTTTTCGGCAAACAGGCGTTTGCGTTCGACATCAGAGCGCAGACGCACGGCGCCCAGCGCATCTACCAGACGCATCGCCACCTGGCTTTTGCCAACGGCCGATACACCATGGGTAATGACCAGGAAGCGCGAGGGAATGGCGCTGTAGCTTTCCGCCAGATTCGCGTAGTTGCGGTACTGCCGCATAACCGCACCGCGCTGCACCAGATCGGCGTCTGGAGACAGGCCGAAAAGCGCAACCTTGGCGCGCACCAGAGCGCGATAGGCTTTGTAGAAATTCAGCAGTTCCAGGCCTTGATAGTCGCCGGTCAGCTCCAGGTAGTTGCTGATCAAACGACGCGAAAGAGACTTGAGGCCCCGGTCCTCAAGGTCCATGGCAAGGAAACCGATATCGGCATAGACGTCTGTCTTGCGGAACGGCTCGTTGAATTCGATGCAGTCGAAGATCACGACCTTGTTGTCGATCAGCGTAATGTTGCCCAAGTGAATGTCGCCGTGACACTCACGGATAAAGCCGTCGGTTTTGCGTTTGGTCAGCAGTGGCTTGAGGCGTTCAAAGCTCGACTCGGCCCAGGCTTGCAAGGCATCGAGCTGAAGCAGGTCAGCCTTTTCGCTGATCATTGGGCGAATTTGTTCGAAGTTCTGCAGGACCGGCGCCATCACGCTGTCGGGCGAGCCCAGTTCGCTTTCCGCCAGGACTTTTGGCGCGCTGATGTGGAACTCGCCGATCTGTTGAGCGATCTGGTCGATGTGCGTAGGCGTCAGCTCGCCGTTTGCCTGCAATGTACTGAGCAGGCCGGTTTGCGGGAATTGGCGCATTTTCAAGGCATATTCTATGACTTCGCCGTCGCCACCCAGCTGCGGGTTCTCAGCAGTGCCGGTAATGGGCAACACTTCCAGATACAAGTCGTCGGTGAGGCGCTGGTTCAGGCGCAGTTCTTCGTTACAAAAGTGTTCGCGCGCTGCCAGCGTTGTAAAGTCAAGAAAGCCGAAATTCATCGGCTTCTTGATCTTGTAAACGAAGGGACCGGTGAGCAGGACCCACGAAATGTGCGTTTCGATGACCTGGAAGCCCTCGACCGCATGGGGGAAGAGGGCTGGGTTCTGCAGGGCTGCAATCAGTGACTGGCTCACGGACGATCCTTCAAAAGTGATGATTCGGTGAATGCTTTCAGGCGGCCATTATGGCCGCTCAACGCAAGGCTGCAAACCACTGGCATGGGCGTCTGTCGATCGCCTCTAAAGTGCGTATAATCCGCCGCCATGACTCGAACTCGTACTCCCCGCAAAGCAAAAAAACCTGCCCCCAGCCGACTTCGTACCTGGATGGGCTGGGCATTGAAGCTCAGCATCGTCGGCGTCGTCATATTGGCGGGCTTCGCCATTTACCTGGACGCCATCGTTCAGGAGAAGTTTTCCGGCAAGCGCTGGACCATTCCTGCCAAGGTGTACGCCCGCCCGCTTGAGCTTTTCGTTGGGCAGAAACTGAGCAAGGACGACTTCCTCATCGAACTCGACGCACTGGGCTACCGGCGCGAGAGTGTTGCCAATGGCCCTGGTGCTGCGGCAGTCAATGGCAACACGGTGGACCTTAACACCCGTGGTTTTCAGTTTTACGAAGGCACTGACCCTGCCCAGCAGATTCGCGTGCGTTTCTCGGGCGACTATGTGGCCGACCTGGCTTCGGGCAATGGTGCCAAGCTGGCGGTAGCACGGCTGGAGCCGCTGATGATCGGCGGCCTCTACCCGAAAAACCTCGAAGACCGAATCCTGATCAAGCTTGATCAGGCACCGCCGTATCTGCTGGATACGCTGGTCACTGTCGAGGACCGGGATTTCTATCACCACTTTGGTGTTTCACCCAAGTCGATCGCCCGGGCTTTCTGGGTCAACGCTTCGGCAGGGCAGATGCGCCAGGGCGGCAGTACCCTGACTCAGCAGTTGGTGAAGAATTTCTACCTGACCAACGAGCGCAGCCTGACGCGTAAGCTGACCGAAGCCATGATGGCGGTCTTGCTTGAGGTGCATTACAGCAAGCAGGAAATCCTTGAGGCCTACCTGAACGAAGTGTTCGTCGGCCAGGATGGTCAGCGTGCGGTGCATGGCTTCGGTCTCGCCAGCCAGTATTTCTTCAGTCAACCACTCTCCGAGTTGAAACTGCATCAGGTGGCGTTGCTGGTCGGACTGGTCAAGGGCCCTTCCTATTACAACCCGCGTCGCAACCCGGAGCGCGCACTGGAACGCCGTAATCTGGTCCTTGATCTGCTTGAACAGCAGGGCGTAGCCACGGCGGAAGTGGTCGCTGCTGCCAAGCAAATGCCGTTGGGTGTGACCAAGACCGGCAGTCTGGCGGACAGCTCGTTCCCCGGCTTCCTTGATCTGGTCAAACGTCAGTTGCGTGAAGACTATCGCGACGAAGACTTGACTGAAGAAGGCCTGCGCATCTTCACCAGCTTCGATCCGATCCTGCAGATGAAGTCCGAATCCGCCATGAGCGAGACGTTCAAGCGGCTGTCGGGTCGCAAGGGTGTTGACGACGTTGAAGCGGCGATGGTCGTGACTAACCCTGAAACCGGTGAAGTACAGGCGTTGATCGGCAGCCGCAAAGCGGGCTACGCCGGTTTCAACCGGGCGATTGATGCGGTCAGGCCAATCGGCTCGCTGGTCAAACCGTCCATCTACCTCACAGCCCTTGAGCAACCGAGCAAGTACACGCTGACCAGTTGGGTGGCCGATGAACCGTTCCAGGTCAAAGGTGCTGACGGCCAGATCTGGAAGCCGCAGAACTTCGATCACAAGGCGCACGGCAACATCTTCCTGTATCAGGGGCTGGCGCATTCCTACAACTTGTCGAGTGCCAAGATCGGCCTGGAACTCGGTGTGCCAAATGTATTCAAAACCATCGGCAAGCTGGGTGTTCAGACTGACTGGCCAGCTTACCCATCGATGCTGCTGGGCGCTGGCGCCCTGAGCCCGATGCAGGTTGCGACGATGTTTCAGACCATCGCCAATGGTGGTTTCAACACGCCGATGCGCGGGATTCGCAGCGTGTTGACTGCCGAAGGCGAGCCCCTCAAGCGCTATCCTTTCCAGATTCAGCAGCGTTTTGATCCGGGCTCCATCTACTTGCTGCAGAACGCGATGCAACGGGTGATGCGCGAAGGTACGGGCCGGTCGGTGTACAACGTCCTGCCGAGTTCACTGAACCTCGCAGGCAAGTCAGGCACCACCAACGATTCCCGCGACAGTTGGTTTGCCGGTTTCAGTCAGGATCTGCTGGCGGTGGTGTGGCTGGGGCGCGACGATAACGGCAAGACGCCGTTCACCGGCGCTACCGGTGCTTTACAGGTCTGGACCAGCTTTATGAAAAAGGCCGATCCGCTACCCTTGGATATGGCGCTACCGGATAACGTCGTGCAGGTCTGGGTCAACGCCGCCACTGGGCAAGGCACCGACCCGAGCTGCCCGAATGCAGTACAGATGCCGTATATTCGCGGCAGTGAACCTGCACCCGGTGCTTCTTGTGGCGGGCCTGCTGCGGCCCCGGCCCAGGAAGTGATGGATTGGGTCAAGGGTTGGTTGAACTAAGAGGTGTGAATTGAACAAGTGGTTACTACCAGCTTTAGCGGCTCTGACTTTGCTCAATGGCTGCGCCAGTGTCGAACGCGGCTCGATTCCTGTGGTGGACTCCGGTTCCAGGGTTTCCAACAGCGAAAGGGTGACGCGTAACAATTCGACGCGAGCCGCCGTGGCTCAGGCCCCGGCGCAGACTCAGGCAATGCCTCAGGATTCCGGCGTCGTGGTGATGGTGCCTGGCGCTGCAAATTCGGCTGCGTCGGGCACGTATGCAGCACCCGCCGCGCAGGTGCCTTTCAGTGTCAACACACCGATCGAAACCGCGCCGGCCAGCGCGCCAGTGACCAATAACACCTACAACATGCCCGCTACTCAGGCGCCAAGCGGCATTCCGTCCTCAGGCGGGCTGTCTGCTGACGAGCAACTGGATGGTCCGGTACTGGCACTGTTGACGACGGCTCAGCAACAGCAGAACGGTGGCGACCTGAATGGTGCGTCTTCGAGCCTGGAGCGTGCGCAGCGTGTAGCGCCTCGCGAGCCGCAGGTCATCTATCGTCTGGCTCAAGTGCGGCTGGCCCAGGGCGATCCTGCTCAAGCGGAACAACTGGCGCAACGTGGTCTGACGTATGCCAACGGGCGTCCAAGTCTTCAGGCCAGCCTGTGGGACATCATCGCCCAGGCACGTGAGAAACAGGGTAATGCGGCTGGCGCGGCGCAGGCTCGTCAGAAAGCCAAGGTGGGCGCTTGATGGACAGGCGCTTTCCTGAGGTAGCCGAGCATCTGCTGCTGATCGAACGCGAGTTGCGGGCACTGGGCTGGTGGAGCAACACCCCGCCCAGTGATGAGGCGCTGTCCAGCGGTGAGCCGTTCTGTGTCGATTCGCTGGAGTTCGAGCAATGGTTGCAGTGGATATTCCTGCCACGCATGAAGCACATTCTCGAAAACGACCTGCCTTTGCCTGGCGCGTCGGGCATTCTCGAAATGGCGGAGATGGTTTACGCCACCCGCCAGCGCGAGACCCAGCCTTTGCAGCAATTGCTGGCTCAGTTTGATCGATTGATTGCGGCTACACGTTAAAGCGGGTCGGTGCAGCTGTCTCGGATCGCGGCTTCGGTCTCGGTCGTGCGCGCCTTGCGTTCATCTTCGTTCAAGCGCTTCAAACCACCTTCGACCTGCTCGCGCACTCGGGGGTTGTTCTGTAGCTGAGCGAGGTTGGTGCGCAATATCTTGCAATCCTCGCTGCGCTGGGCCTCTTCCTGGGCAATTTTCTTTTTGACTTCGGCGTCGATAGTGCGCTGCTCGTTCTGCGCATCGTTCTTGGGTGGCGAGCTGCTGGCGGAAGATGAAGCAGCGGCGGGCGCCTTTATATCAATCTGCTGCGTTTCCTGGCCCGCGGGTGGCTGTGCGTCGAAGTGCGTAACGCCTTGGGCATCTACCCATTTATAGATAGACGCCGCCTGACTGGTCGCGCTAAAGGCCAGCATTACGAGAGCTGCGACGATCGTGCGGTGCATGCTGCTTCCTTGATAATAAGTTGGTGGTGCAAATTACCATAAGCCCGCTATTGCGACCCTATTCAGTGCGCTTTAGTCGCCTTTGGTAGAAGAAAGCTCACGGATGACTTGACTTGGGGCAGTCGAATCACAACAATCCAAAGTTCGCTGTGGAAGGACTGCCAGAAGCAGGCCATCTCGGTAGATCATGAGGCGCACACCCGCGCCGACCTGTAACACCCGCAACGCGTTACCTCGCGCTGGGTGGGAAAGCCCCGAAACACTCAGGGGTCATCCCAATACTTGCTCAGTCAGTGCTGACGTAGTCGGCGACCACCGTCGCTCATGCTCTGCTTGGCAGTAAAACCTAATAAGACCCGTCCTCGTGTGTGGACGGTATTCTGGCGTTTTAGAGGTGAACAACGTGGAGCTCTTATCCGGCGCTGAAATGGTCGTCCGCTTTTTGCGTGACGAAGGCGTTAAGAATATTTACGGGTACCCTGGTGGCGCCCTCCTGCACATTTACGACGCCCTGTTCAAAGAGCCTGCCGTAAACCACATTCTTGTTCGCCATGAACAGGCAGCCACCCACATGGCTGACGGTTACGCGCGCGCTACCGGCAAGGCCGGCGTGGTACTGGTGACTTCCGGTCCTGGTGCAACCAACGCAATTACCGGCATCGCCACGGCCTACATGGACTCCATTCCGATGGTGGTTCTGTCGGGGCAGGTTGCCAGTACTCTGGTCGGCACCGATGCGTTCCAGGAAACCGACATGATCGGTATCTCGCGACCTATCGTGAAGCACAGCTTCATGATCAAGCATCCGTCGGAGATTCCTGAAGTCCTGAAGAAAGCCTTCTATCTGGCACAGTCCGGCCGTCCAGGCCCGGTGGTTGTCGATATTCCGAAAGACATGACCAACCCGGCCGAGAAGTTCGAATACGTCTTCCCGAAAAAAGCCAAGCTGCGCTCCTACAGCCCGGCTGTTCGTGGCCACTCGGGTCAGATCCGCAAAGCCGTGGAAATGCTGCTGGCCGCCAAGCGTCCGATCATCTATGCCGGTGGCGGCGTGATCATGGGCAATGGCTCCGCGCCTTTGACAGAGCTGGCTCAAACCCTGAACACCCCGGTTACCAACACGCTGATGGGCCTGGGTTGCTATCCGGGCATGGACCGTCAGTTCGTCGGCATGCTGGGTATGCACGGCAGCTACACCGCCAACCTGGCGATGCACCACGCCGATGTGATTCTGGCTGTCGGCGCACGTTTCGATGACCGCGTGATCAACGGCGCGGCCAAGTTCTGCCCGAATGCGAAAGTCATTCATATCGACATCGACCCGGCGTCCATCTCCAAAACCATCAAGGCCGATGTGCCTATCGTGGGGCCGGTTGAAAGCGTACTGACCGAAATGGTTGCCACGCTCAAGGACATCGGCGAGCTGCCCGACAAGGGCGCCGTCGCGTCCTGGTGGAAGCAGATCGACGAGTGGCGCGGTGATCGCGACCTGTTCCCGTACAACCCGGGCGACGGAAGCGTAATCAAACCGCAGAAAGTCATCGAGACCTTGTGTGAAGTGACCAAAGGCGATGCCTTTGTGACCTCCGACGTGGGTCAGCACCAGATGTTCGCTGCCCAGTACTACCGCTTTAATAAGCCGAACCGTTGGATCAACTCCGGCGGCCTGGGCACCATGGGCTTCGGTTTCCCGGCAGCGATGGGCGTCAAGCTCAGCTTTCCGGAAGCGCATGTTGCCTGTGTGACCGGCGAAGGCAGCATCCAGATGAACATTCAGGAGCTGTCCACCTGCCTGCAATACGGCTTGCCGGTGAAGATCATCCTGCTCAACAACGGCGTGCTCGGCATGGTCCGTCAATGGCAGGACATGAGCTACAGCGGTCGTCACTCGCACTCTTATATGGAGTCGCTGCCTGACTTCGTGAAGCTGGTCGAGGCTTACGGTCATGTCGGCATGAAGATCACCGATCTGAAAGATCTGAAGCCGATGATGGAAGAGGCGTTCGCCATGACGGATCGTCTGGTGTTCATCGATATTCAGGTCGACGTCACCGAGCACGTTTATCCGATGCAGATCAAAGACGGCTCCATGCGCGATATGTGGCTGAGCAAGACGGAGCGGACTTAATCATGCGGCACATCATTTCGCTTTTGCTGGAAAACGAACCGGGTGCTTTATCTCGCGTCGTGGGTCTGTTTTCGCAGCGTAACTACAACATCGAAAGTCTGACCGTGGCGCCAACCGAAGACCCGACTCTGTCGCGTCTGACGCTGACCACTGTCGGCCACGATGAAGTGATCGAACAGATCACCAAAAACCTCAACAAGCTGGTCGAAGTGGTCAAGCTGGTTGATCTGTCGGAAAGTGCTCACATCGAGCGCGAACTGATGCTGATCAAGGTCAAGGCCACCGGCGCGCAGCGCGCCGAGATCAAGCGCACCACGGACATCTTCCGTGGGCAAATCGTTGACGTATCGGCGAGCGTTTATACCGTGCAACTGACCGGTACGAGCGACAAGCTGGACAGCTTCATTCAGGCCATCGGCACTGCCGCTATCCTGGAAACAGTACGCAGCGGCGTGACGGGCATTGCCCGTGGCGACAAAGTGCTGAGCATCTAATCTCATTTAGCAAAATGGCCTGACGGCCGTGATAACAGGGGAATTTCATGAAAGTTTATTACGACAAAGACTGCGACCTTTCGATCATCCAGGGCAAAAAAGTTGCCATCATCGGTTACGGTTCCCAAGGTCACGCTCAGGCGTGCAACCTGAAAGACTCCGGCGTAGATGTCACTGTTGGCCTGCGTAAAGGTTCAGCTACTGTCGCCAAAGCTGAAGCTCACGGCCTGAAAGTGACTGACGTTGCTACTGCCGTTGCTGCTGCTGATCTGGTCATGATCCTGACTCCGGACGAGTTTCAGTCCCAGCTGTACAAGAACGAAATCGAACCGAACATCAAGAAGGGCGCAACCCTGGCCTTCTCCCATGGTTTCGCGATCCACTACAACCAGGTCGTGCCTCGCGCTGACCTGGACGTGATCATGATCGCGCCTAAAGCGCCAGGTCACACCGTACGTACCGAGTTCGTCAAAGGCGGCGGTATCCCTGACCTGATCGCTGTTTATCAGGATGCGACCGGCAACGCCAAAAACGTTGCACTGTCCTACGCTTCGGGCGTTGGCGGCGGCCGTACCGGCATCATCGAAACCACTTTCAAGGACGAGACTGAAACCGACCTGTTCGGCGAACAAGCCGTTCTGTGTGGCGGTACCGTTGAGCTGGTCAAAGCGGGCTTCGAAACGCTGGTTGAAGCTGGCTACGCTCCAGAAATGGCCTACTTCGAGTGCCTGCACGAACTGAAGCTGATCGTTGACCTCATGTACGAAGGCGGTATCGCCAACATGAACTACTCGATCTCCAACAACGCCGAATACGGCGAGTACGTGACCGGCCCTGAAGTCATCAACGCTGAATCCCGTCAGGCTATGCGCAACGCTCTGAAGCGCATCCAGGACGGCGAATACGCGAAGATGTTCATCTCCGAAGGCGCTACCGGCTACCCTTCGATGACCGCCAAGCGTCGTAACAACGCTGCTCACGGTATCGAAATCATCGGCGAGCAACTGCGTTCGATGATGCCGTGGATCGGCGCCAACAAGATCGTCGACAAAGCCAAGAACTAAGTCCTTACGGATTGTTCGATGCTTGAAAAACGCGGCCAATTGGCCGCGTTTTTTCGTTATGGGGCCAGGTCTGGTATAAAGCTGCATCGTTTGCAGACGAACCCTCGTCGCAGGCATCTGTCGAAATTTTCCACACCGTTGCAAGGTAAAGTCCATGAGCGAACGTCCTGAAGAGCCAAGCAAGGCCTCTGACGCCGAAAGCCTGCTACCGATCGATGAACACATTGAAGAGGGCCATGACGCCGAAGGGCGTAAAGTCCGGCATCGTGGCATCTATCTGCTGCCTAACCTGTTCACCACTGCGAATCTGTTCGCAGGTTTTTATTCCATCATCAGCTCCATGAGCGCCCAAAGTGCTCTGGCTGCAGGAGATACCGCAGGAGCAAGCAAGTATTTTGCGTTTGCTGCCATCGCTATCTTCGTAGCTATGGTGCTCGACGGCCTCGATGGGCGCGTCGCGCGCATGACCAATACCCAGAGCGCATTCGGCGCAGAATACGATTCACTGTCCGACATGGTTGCGTTCGGCGTCGCCCCGGCATTGCTGGCCTTCGGCTGGGCGCTGGGTGACATGGGCAAAGTCGGCTGGATGGTTGCCTTCATCTATGTGGCTGGCGCGGCGTTGCGTCTGGCGCGTTTCAATACCATGGTCGGCAAGGCAGACAAGCGCTACTTCATCGGTCTGGCCAGCCCCGCTGCTGCGGGCGTTGTCGCCGGTACGGTATGGGCGTTCAGCGATTACGGCATCCAGGGTTCAAAGCTGTCTTTTCTGGTGGCGTTGCTGGTTGCTGCTGCTGGCATGCTGATGGTCAGTAATATCAAGTACAACAGCTTCAAGGAGCTGGATCTGAAGGGGCGCGTGCCATTTGTCGCGATCCTTGCGGTGGTCTTGGTGTTCGCTGTGGTGTTCAGTGATCCGCCGCGCATCTTGCTGCTGATTTTCCTCGCATATGCAGCATCTGGCCCCATTCAATATTTGTTACGGCTGCGCCGCCACAAATCCGCCGAGTGATGTAATTTCCCCCATACTCCACAGTCTATTGGTGCATCAGTTCCTTAGGCCGTGGAGTCATCATGCTAATCAGAATCCCCTCAGCGTCCGATTGCAAAGAATCGGACGTCACCCCCGAATCCTTCTATCTATCTCGTCGTGCCCTGCTGGGCAGTTCCCTCGCTGGTCTGGCTGTCAGTGCAATGCCGCGCTGGGCCAGCGCAGCTGACGCATCTCTTTACCCCGACGTCGAGGCTGGCAAAGCTCCGTCCTGGTTCACCGAAAAACTGCCCGGTACAAAGTGGCAGGCGGTGAATGTAAAAGGGGAGGCGATCACGCCTTATAAAGACGCGACTCACTACAACAACTTCTATGAGTTCGGTACCGACAAGGGGGATCCAGCGCAAAACGCCGGCTCGCTGAAAACCGAGCCGTGGAGCGTGGTGATTGATGGAGAGGTGGGCAAGCCTGGCCGCTATGCCCTTGAGGACTTCATGAAGCCTTATCAACTAGAGGAACGTATCTATCGGCTGCGTTGTGTCGAAGCCTGGTCGATGGTGATCCCCTGGATCGGATTTCCCATTTCGGAACTGCTCAAGCAGGTCGAGCCGACATCCAAAGCCAAATACATTCGCTTTGAAACCTTGCGGGACCCTAAAAGCATGCCGGGGCAGCGTTCGGGTTTTGCGCTGATCGATTGGCCTTATGTAGAAGGGCTGAGGCTGGATGAGGCGATGAATCCTTTGACCATTCTTGCAGTCGGCATGTACGGCCGTGAGCTCCCTAACCAGAACGGTGCACCGCTGCGTCTGATAGTGCCCTGGAAGTACGGCTTCAAGAGCGTGAAGTCCATCGTGCGGATCAGTCTGGTGAGTGAGCAACCCAAAACCACTTGGCAGAGCATCGCCGCCAACGAATACGGATTCTATGCCAACGTGAACCCGACGGTGGATCACCCGCGCTGGACCCAGGCCCGTGAGCGCAGGTTGCCGAGCGGGCTGTTCAGTCCCAATGTGCGGCAAACCGAGATGTTCAACGGTTATGGGGAGGAGGTTGCCTCCTTATATACAGGTATGGATTTAAGGAAAGACTATTGATGCGTTATCCATTCTGGCGCTTGGGCGTGTTTCTGGCAGCGTGCGTTGCTCCGGCCCTGTGGTTGTATCAAGCGTGGATCTTTGCCTTGGGGCCCGATCCCGGAAAAGTATTGGTCGACAGGCTTGGTCTGGGCACATTGATCCTGCTGCTGATCACGTTGGCAATGACTCCGCTTCAGCGTCTGACAGGCTGGCCCGGCTGGATCGTGGTCCGGCGCCAGTTGGGGTTATGGTGCTTTGCCTATGTCTTTATGCACATGTGCGCATATGCGGTATTCGTGCTGGGCCTCGATTGGTCCCAGTTGGGTGTGGAACTGGTCAAGCGGCCGTACATCATCGTTGGGGCACTGGCGTTTCTTTGTCTGCTGGCTTTAGCGGTGACCTCAAACCGGTACAGCCAGCGGCGGTTGGGAACACGCTGGAAGAAGCTGCACCGGCTTATCTATGTGATTTTGGCGCTTGGGCTGCTGCATATGTTCTGGATTGTCAGGGCTGATCTTAAGGAATGGTCCTTATATGCAGTTATAGGAGCAGTGCTTCTGAGCCTGCGAATCCCAATGATTGCTGGGCGAATCCCACGTCTCCTAGGCAAGAAGCGTAAAGTTGCTGCTTAAAGGTGAAATTAAGGGTTGACGCCCCTCGGAATCTCTCTATAATTCGCACCTCTTCTGGCGCAGACAGAACAAAAAACTCCTTGATAATCAATGAGTTGGACGGTTCAGCTAGCGAAGAAGAGGCTTCGATGAAGTTGATCGAAAGCGGTGAAAAAAGGTGGTTGACAGCAGGTTGTAACGCTGTAGAATTCGCCTCCCGCTAACGAGCAACGTGATGT
>NZ_UUOC01000050.1 GCF_900590755.1 Pseudomonas viridiflava
CGACCATAGAGCATTGGAACCACCTGATCCCATCCCGAACTCAGCAGTGAAACGATGCATCGCCGATGGTAGTGTGGGGTTTCCCCATGTGAGAGTAGGTCATCGTCAAGATTAAATTCCAGAACCCCTGATCGCTTACGCCTTCAGGGGTTTTGTTTTAGTAGAAGCCATAGAATTTAGTTGGAGCGTTACTCAGGTAACGAGCTGACAACCGAATTTCTTGACGACCATAGAGCATTGGAACCACCTGATCCCATCCCGAACTCAGCAGTGAAACGATGCATCGCCGATGGTAGTGTGGGGTTTCCCCATGTGAGAGTAGGTCATCGTCAAGATTGAATCCCAAAGCCCCCGATCGCTAACTCGATCGGGGGCTTTGTTTTTCTGCACGAAAAATCCTGGCGATGGTGTGGGACTGGCTATAGCCGGAAAGAGACCAGCACTTTCAAGAACAGTAACTCCGTCAGCAGACTAGCCGGTCCCAGGTCGGCAATCAGGGCAGTTAAACATCAGCTGAACAGATTGCGCACATTGTTCATCGCATCATCCGCAAACCCCTGAAGAAACGCCTCGAACGCAGGCCACGTCTCCGGTCCTCCACCAGAGGGCTCCGCGACAATGGTCCAAGTCGCGACGCATTGCTGTTCGGCACACTCTTGCACAGTCATTGCCGCCCACAGGTTGCCGACACTCAGACTGGTGTAGATCAACGACCACGTCATAGACATTTCCCGATCATCACGGGAGTTGAGCTGTTCAATCACCACGTTCCCATCTTTGAACAGCTTCTTGCGTACGCTGCGCACCCCGGTACCGGTGACTTCACAGTGCGCCAGCGCAGGGATGAAGGCTGGGAAGCCAGCAAAATTCCCGACAACACCCCATACACTTCGAGCATCGCTGGCAATCTCAACTGCAGAGACCACTCGGCAGCTCTCGGGATTTTTAATCAGGGTGTCGGGTTGGAGCATCTTTATGGAAGTCATGTCATTTCTCCTCGGATTGTTCTCTCAGATAAAATCAATTTCTTTCAGATACGAGCAGCCCTTGCTTAGCAAAGCCTGACTCTTTTTCGGATAGCGCTCGCCCATGCGCCGGACACCATCCAAGGCATTTCGGTATTCGATTTTCGATATGTCGCCGATGTCCTCCTGAAATCCGTCCAGATAGAAACCGAGCACCCCGAACAACGCATTTTGTTTGTCGACACGCTCCAGCTGTTTTTGCCAATCAGTAATGCTGACCAGTTCGAACGCCCTGCCAGTTTCACGGAACGAGTCCACGTAACTTGCCCAGCTCAGCGGCTGGGGGTTATGCAGATTGAACACCGCATGAGTGGCCTCGAAACGACCCGCATGAAACGCGATGAAACGCGCCAGAAAGTCCACCGGCATAAGATCAAAGTTCATTGCGAACTCCGGGACCTGGCCCAGCTGAATTGAGCCCTTGAGCATCAGCATCAACCGGTTTTTGTGATGCTGACAAACCCCCGTCACACTATTGAAGCTGATGTTTCCGGGTCGATAGATATTGACCTGCACACCCAACTCCACGGCGCGGCGAAGAATGCGCTCTGCGACCCATTTGGTCAGGTTGTAGCCATTTTTTATGTAGATCGGAGGCGTCGCCGCAGCTGCCTGTTCAAGAACTACGCCATTGACGTCTACGGCGCTTGAGGCAGAGAGGGTCGAGACGAAGTTGAATATCTTCTTGCGGCGCCCTTCACACAGACGCAGGCACTCGAAGATAGGCGCGACGTTATCACGAGCCAGTGTTTCGTAGTCCTGAACATGATTCACATTGGCGGCGTTATGCACCAGGGCGCCGAACTCCACGTCCAGGCGCTGATAAACCTCATCACTCAGCCCTAAACGAGGCTGGCTGATATCGGCCGGATAGACACTCACTCGACTCAGATCCAGATGCTCCAGCCGGTTCTCACTGAGGGACGCGTTGAAACGCTCCTCAGCCGTTTGCCTGCCGTTTCCACGGATAAGGCAGGCCACTTCGGTGGCCCCCATCCCCAGCAACGCTTCGACGATATGGACACCCAGAAAACCGTTGGCTCCGGTGACAATGACCTTGCTGACGTCCCCCAACAGGCTGTCCGGCAAGACTTTCAGAGCAAGCTCACTACGGGCATCCATCAACGCTTGCGGGCTGACACAGCTGCCAACGCCTGTCTCGTCGATCAGATTCGCCAGCGTCAACACGGTGGGTGCTTCTATGAAGCGATTGATAGGGATGCTGCGACCAAACCGTTCGCGCACACCCAGCAGCATTTGCGAAAGCAGGATGGAGTGACCGCCAAGATTGAAAAAACTCTCGTCAGTTGAAATATCGGCGGCCGGGATTTCCAGCAGCTCAGCCCATAGCTCAAGCAGTTGCTGCTCTCTTTCAGTTTCCGGCAAACGACATGCTTTTTCACTGACCACACTAATTGGCATGCCGAGCAATGCGTTCCGATCAACCTTACCGTTACTGGCGAAAGGCATCACCTGCAGCAAGGTATACGCGACCGGGCGCATATATTCGGGCAACAGGCCCTCGACGTATGCGCGGAACACCTGACTTGGTGCACCAGCATAAGAATCAGTAGGCTGCGCCACGAACGCGAGGATTCGATGCTGCGCATCGATCACCACAGCGACTTGCCGATACAGATGACTGCTGCGCAGGCAATGCTCAATCTCTTCCGGCTCGACCCGAAAACCGCGAATCTTCACCTGATTGTCACGCCGCCCGCACAGCTCGATCCCGCCTTGGGTCCACTTGCCGATATCGCCGCTTCGATAAGCACGCACCTGTTCTGCGCCGCCAAGCCTGAGTTGCACATAACGCTCGGCGCTCAGCGCTGGATTGTTCAGGTAACCGAGCCCGACACCAGGCCCAACGATGTACAGCTCTCCCGGCGTGTTCTGCGGAACCGGCTTTAGCTGTTCATCAAGGATCAGCACCTGGCTATTGGCAATCGGGCAGCCCAGATTGCGGTTGCTGCTGTCGACCTGGAACTGTCCCGCCGTTATCAGCACCGTGGCTTCGGTAGGGCCATAGAGGTTATGAAAGCGACAAGTCTCAGCCAGTCGAGCGATCACATCTGGCTCACAGACGTCACCACCGGTCATCAAGTGCTTAAGCCCCAGCGGGTCATCAATCGGCAGAATGCTCAGCAGGGCCGGTGGCAGAAAGGCGTGGCTGATGCCCTGACGAATCAACTCCACAAGCAACAACGGATCGCGTCGCTGGTCTTCATTGGCGACCACCAACTCGGCACCGGCGAGCAATGTCGGGAAGATATCAATCACTGACGAATCAAAACTCAAGGTAGAAAACTGCAGCACCCGGCTATTCTCCGAGAGCTCTGCATACTCGGCATACCACGCCGTGAAGTGGCTGAGATTGCGCTGGCTGAGCAGTACGCCTTTGGGTTGTCCGGTAGTGCCCGAGGTATAAAGCGCCATGCAGGGTGCGTCGCTTTCCACTGCTGTGCGCAACAGGCTCTGGTCTGACAGGCGCAGATCAATACGACTGATGTCCAGTGCCGGGAATTCAGCGCTTGCCAGGGGATGTGATCCGTCGTGCAGCAGTACGATCGCCCCTGAGTTCTCCAGAATGTATTGTTGCCGCTGTAGAGGTTGGCTTGGGTCCAGCGGCAGATAAGTCGCGCCGCAGCCCATGATCGCCAGAATCCCCGCAAACAGCACAGCAGATTTGGGCATGCAGATCCCGATGACTGTCGGCGAGTCTGGCTCGCGTTCGGCTATCAACGGCAGCAGCCAATGCTGGATAGCCACGCTGTGCGCATAGAGCTCGTGGTAGCTGATGTGTTGATCACCGAAGGTCAACGCAATGCGGTCGCCATGTTTGCGCACGCTTTCATCCAGACGGACTATCAACGGCACCTGCGCCGTTTCGAGCAACTTCGGGTGTGCGGTGTTATTGAGGCGATGCTCGAACAGTAGGCGGTCGATAGACTGCAAATCGCAGTGCTTTTCGCTTTGCGGCGGATCGACCGTGGGAGCCAAGGCCAGATAGGCCAGGTCCCGGGATGCGCGGCTGACCTGCAATGCAGCCATGTCGACAATTGCGCTCATTGCGGTGTCGTGCAGCATGCGGCCATTACCTGAAGGTTCATCAGGCAGCACCTGACGAGCGATCAGGCGCTGCGCCTTCATGGAGCCGTGCCAGCAAAGCAGCTCCAGGCAGGGCAAGTCATGCTCCGCTCGGGCACCCATACCCACCCGCAACGCCAGCCGGTCATGGGCCGACGCTGTTATCTCCAACGTACCGTCATCAATCAGCAGCGCAGTTTTACTGAGCGCGAAGCCGTCGAGCTCCATTTGATCAGTCAGCCGTTGTAAGTGATGGCCATGGTTTTGCAGTTCGACGGCCAATTCACTCAGGGTCAGGCTGTGACCGATGAGCGCAATCTCCAGTAGTCTCATGGCCGTGCCCTCTGTATTGGCAGATAGCTGGCCATCGCGGTTTGCACGCAGGGCGAGTCGAGCATTGAGCTGGTTTTGAAGAAGCGCACAATGTTGCCGATCAGCGGGTGATGGTGGTTGATCGGGAAGCTGACTGCGCGGGTTTCATCCTTGAGGGCCTGTTTGATCGAAGGCGATGTGTGGAGGTGTTCGATCAAGGTGAAGTCGAAGTGGGTCTGAATCTCATTGGTCAAATAGTGAGCAATGAATATCGGCATGATATCCGCGATGCATTGGCGATCCTCCTCTGGTGCGCTGTGCCAGTAGATGCACACCAACCGGGCCCAGAAGCTGGAGTGGCGACCTTCGTCCAGCAGGTGGTCGGCCATCAGCCCCTTGATGGATTGTTTGACCGAATCATCTTTGGCAAAGGCGGCGACATCGTTGGTCACGGTGTTCTCGGCGATGGCGACGCAAATCAGTTCAACGGCGCTGCGCAAATGCTCCGGCGCCAGCGCGAGCGCTACCGGGATGGCGCGGCTGAGCTCGATTTCCGTCGGCAGGCCAATGGGTTCGATGCCTGTCAGGGCGATGGTTTGCTGCATGAAGTCCATGGCGACTAACGCGTGGTAGTCCTCATCGACCACCACTGTCATCGCGTCAAAACGACAGGCGAACGGGAAGGGGATGGCGAACCTGTTCTTGGCAATGCTGCGCGCGGTCTTGTCGACGATTTCAGTCTCGAAGATCACCACATCGTTGATGAACTTGTAGAGGCTTTGCACCAATGCGTAATCGCGTAGATGTGGGCACTCGCGCGTGAAGGTTTCGCTCAACACCAAGGGTTGGCGGCTGAGCGGGTAAATGAGTTTGTCGTCATTTTCGACCATGCGCCGCGGCCGGGTGCGGATGGTGGCCCGGCCTTCCCAGGCATCGACGAACGACAGATATTCTTCGGCTTTCATGAGGGCTTCCTTGTCGGTTCACAGGCCGGCAATCGGGGTTGATCGGGCGTCGCGCGCAAGTTTGTGTGAAGGGCCACGCATGCTGATGCGAAGCTTGTCCCACAAGGTTATGCGGCTCTCGACGGCGGCAATGGCAGCCTGGCGAGCCTCCTGCGCTCGTTGTTCGTCACCCGCAATCAGCCGGGCAAGAAGTTGTTCGGCGGCGGGTCCGTGTTCGTCGGCATCGACGTCGATATGGCGCTGCAGGTAATAGCGGAAGGTGGGGGCCTGGTCGATGGTGATGCCCCAGTCATCAAGGATGCGTTGGAACATCAGCGGGATAACACTTTCGCGACCATGTAAAAAAGCTGCGGCCACGCAGTGCGCTGGGGCATTGAGTGCAATATCGAGCGTGTGACTGACGAATCCGTACGCAGCTTCACCCGCATTCACGCTCTTGAGGGCTACTGTGTGGTGCATACCTTGTGCCTGAAGCGCAACGAAGTGCTCTACTTGAGCGGTGCTGGCTCCAATCTCCCGCATGGCATCCAGATACAGTTCGAAATGGCTGTAGTGGCCTTCGTCCAACTTCTCGTCGGACTCCTCCCCCAGCACGATTTCGTTAATCAGCCGCGCCGCGTCGGCGTCCTTGGGGGGTAGCCAGGGCAGTTGGGTGCAGGTCAACTCTTGTTGCAGACGCTTGGTCAGCGACATGAAATCCCAGACGGCAAATACATGGGTTTCCATAAACCGTTTGAGCACCTCCAGCGTATCAATCTCCGCGAAGAGGGGATGGCTTCCAAGTTCGGCCTTCTTACGTAGTAATAATGAATTCTGGTAACACATGTCGATCCCTCGGTTAAGTGTTTATATGTCGTAGGCAGTTTTATCCCGAATGCTGTGCATGCAGGGATTAAGTTAATACTCGTGTTCGCGTCAATAGTTTGCCAATGACCGCAGTGCAGGCGATAAGACATCGGTAGAGCGTTATTGGGCCCGGAGCAGCCAGTGCGCTAGCCCTGGAACAAGGCCCCATGCGCTAAGGGCGATACAGCACACGGGATAAAACTTAGATCAGGTGCAAGTTATCTTGCAAACTATTTTTTTATTATTTTTAGTTTAAATAAATTCAAGTCGAGCGGGTTGGTATAAAACGTTGATTTAAGTTTTATAGGGGTGTAAGCAACCCTTCCAACTGATTCAGTCGGAATTATAACTAATGAGCACATGCCGTGCTCAGCGTTGCTGTTGTAATGAATAATCAATGTTTTTATTTTTCAGGGGCGACCATGGAAGTTAATTCCATTCACTTCTATTGCCCGTTCAAGAACTCCTTTTCTGCATGGTTATAACTTTTCCTGTTAACTGGCGAATGGACGATTTTCCGACATCAGTTTTCATGCGCTGACGTTGTCAGGACGAGTTTGACTCATTCACCTGGCAGGCTGGGCCTGCGTCAATAGGACAAACCGCGATAAAAAACGAGGAAAGGAAGTAAAAGCTGGAGGGCGAGGGTGGCTGTCCGAGCAGAGATCCTGCTCGATCAGCCCATGCGAAGGCTCGATCTGAAAGGCCGAGCGAGGAGCTATCAGAGGTTGTCGGTTTTTTTCCGCTTTGCAATGGCGGGTGCTGCGGTCGCCCGGCTATTCAGATAGCGAGTTACTGCCTGAACGCCCCGATTAAGGTGGATGACCAGAGCCTGGACGGTTTCTTCTACCTTTGCGGCTTTGGCGAGGTTCAACAGTCCCCAGTGGTCGTCCTGAGCCAGTTTGCCCAGGCCCATTAGCGCCAGATTGAAGCGCAGGAAGCGTTCTTCCTCGTTCAGCCCCAGTTCCACCAGAGCCATCAAACGCTTGTTGCCAGCCTTGGCATACAACGACATATGAAACTGACGGTTGAGTCTGCCCATCTCCGAGTAGTCGGTTTCTGCCTCCATTTTCTCGATGTACTGGCGAGCCTGCTCAAAATCGTCGTCATCCAGTAGCGGGATGGATTGACGCAAGGCTTCGGACTCAAGAACGATGCGCAAGGCGTAGGCTTCAACCGCGTCCTCGCCGATCAATGGCGCGACAACGGCACCTTTGTGCACCTCGACCTGCACCAACGACTGCGCTTCGAGTTGGCGTAATGCTTCGCGAGCCGGCATGCGACTGACACCGAACAGCGTGGCCAACTCCTGCTGGCGCAAAGGTGTTCCCGCAGGCAGGCGACCATCAAGAATCGCGGTGCGCAAGGTTTCCTCTATCACGAAGCGAGCCAAGTGGGCCGGAGGAGGTTCGCTTCCGACGATTGTGCTCAAGACACTCTGTTTACTAGTACTGCGCATAGCCTTTGTTCTTCATAAATATCGCCTGATTGAATCGAGGGGCACGAAGGTAGCAGCCAACGCCTCAAATGCTGGCTGGCGACTGAGGTGTGGCGGAACGTGCGCTGATGAAGCATAGCGTGCCTCCTGCCATTGTCAGCCCGGCCAACACATAGAACATCGTTATCGGTGGGGTATTGATCAGTAGATATCCACAGATCACCGGGCTTAGCGCCCCGCCGAAAGCTGCCAGGTTCTGCGCGCCGTAATAGCTGCCGCGCAATGCTTCGGGCGCAATGGTATCGACGAATAAATATTCGGCGGGGTAAATAATCATTTCACCCAAGGTAAAAATGAACATCGCGATGCACCACGCCACCAGGCTGTGGGAGAAGCTGAAGCCGATCAGGCCGAAGACGAAGAACGCGACACCCAGGGCAATCCAGTAAGGCATCTGCTCACGCTTGAGCCATCGCCCGATCTGATACTGCATCACGATCACTGTCAGCGCATTGCAGGCCAGGATTGCCGATAGGATTTTCAAAGCGTCCTGAGGTGTGTGGGTCACCAGCAAAAACTGGGAGAGGTACAGCGTGAAGCGGCCGTGGACGATGGTGCTGAGCAGGCTGCCGCCGGTGAACAGGACCAGAACGCGATCGTTTTTCAGGGTGCGCAGGGTGTCGAAGAAGTTCTGGGGTTTTGCGGCCTGGTCACGCTGGGTCGGCGCGATGCCGATCATCAGAAATACGCTGCCCAGGGCAATGGTGCTGGCGATCAGGAACGGCGCCAGAGGCAGGTATCCGGCGATGATCACGCCCAGCATCGGCCCTGTCGCGTAACCAATATTGGTCAGCGTATAGCGCAGGGAAAACACCTTGGCTCGCAGGCCAATAGGCAGGTTTTCACTGATGATTGCTTTGGAGCCGATGAGAAACAACGCCGAGGCGGCCTCGGTGACGACCAGGGTCAAGGTGGTCAGATACACATCGTGGGCAAGGGTCAGCAATGCAAAGCCGATGGAGCTGGACAGCATCGCCACGATCAGCAGTTTGCGCTTTTCCAGCCGATCAATAATGTAGCCGCCATACAACCCCAGCAGCGTGGCCAGGAACACCGCGATGCCCATCAGCAGGCCGACATCCTGCTGGTCCAGCCCCAAGCGAGTGCTGAGAAACAGCGTGAGCAACGGGCTGGTGATCGCACGACTGACGACGATGGTCAGCGAGCAAATCAACAGGCGGCGGATGACAAGTGAATACGTGGCCACGCGGTGGTATGTCCTTGTTCTACTCAGTTGCGCACTGCCGAAATGAAGCTTTGCGTACGCGGATTCTGCGGGCTCAACAGGATGTCTTCCGGGCTGCCGCTTTCCACGATCTGGCCGCCATCCATGAACACGATGCGATTGGACACTTCCCGGGCAAAGCCCAACTCGTGAGTGACCACCATCATGGTCATGCCCGAGTGCGCCAGGTCGCGCATGACCGACAACACTTCACCCACCAGTTCCGGGTCGAGGGCCGAGGTAGGTTCATCGAACAGCATCAGCCGGGGGCGCATGGCCAAGGCCCGGGCAATGGCGACGCGTTGCTGTTGGCCGCCGGACAATTCAATGGGGTATGCATCACGCTTCTCTGCCAGGCCGACCCGGGCGAGTAATTCAAGGGCATGCTCATGAGCTTCCTTGGGCGAACGCTTGAGCACCTGACAGGGGCCTTCGACGACATTTTGCAGCACCGTCATATGCGGGAAGAGGTTGAAGCGCTGGAAGACCATCCCCGTGGCAAGCCGTTGGCGGGCGATCTGTGCGTCGGTCAGCTCATGCAGTTTGTCGCCCACAATGCGATAACCCACCAGCTCGCCATCGACCCAAAGGCCGCCCTTGTCGATGCGCTCCAGCTGATTGACGCAGCGCAGCAAGGTGCTCTTGCCTGAACCTGACGGGCCGATCACGCACAGCACTTCGCCTTGATCGACTTCCAGATTGATGTCATTGAGGGCGTGAAAACTATCGTAGAGCTTGTGCAGATTGACGGCTTTGACGATATTTTTCACGGTGACTCCCCCTGGGCCGTCGAGATGCTGGTTGGCGATAAGTCAGGAACATTTTCTGTTCGGCTGAACATGTTGGTCCGATCAATATGGCAGGTTTTATCTTATTTAAATCAGGCAATTGCGGTGCGTCGCATAAATATATCGCGGTTGCCAAGCTGCGGCGGGTATGGTCATTATTGCGCTCGGCTATATTCGTGCGTGAGGTTAGAGCCTGTTGAATATGGCAAATGAGGTCAATCAGTTTTATGGAAACGCCACTTTCCAGTTCCGCCAACTTGCCATCCGCTCCCGGGAATCGGCCTGCGCTCTCGCTCAGTGGCCTTGATTTCAAGCTGTTGCGGGTATTCAAGGCAGTGGTCGAGGCGGGAGGTTTCAGTGCGGCGCAGAATGAACTGAACGTCGGGCTGGCCGCCATCAGCAAGCAGATATCCGATCTTGAAATCCGCCTGGGCATGCGCCTGTGCACCCGCGGGCGTGAAGGGTTTCGTCTGACCGAAGAAGGCCGATTGGTATATCAGGCATCCATTGATCTGTTTGCTTCTGTGGACAGTTTTCGTGACCGGCTCAGTTCCGCCCAGAATGAGCTGATTGGCGATCTGAACATCGGCGTCATTGATAACACCCTGCAAGACAAGTTCTCGCCCCTGATCAAGGCCTTGCGCACCCTGCACGACGATGCACCTAAAGTCAGATTGCGCCTGCACGCCGCTCAGTTGGACGAGATTGAGCGTGGCGTGGTGGAGGGGCGATTGAATCTGGGCATTGTTCCGGTTTATCAGCGTCGCGAAGAGTTTGATTACTTCCCGTTGTACGAGGAAATATCCAGCGCTTATTGCTCGGACGAGCACCCGCTATTCAACACTGACCCGGACCGGATTGATGTGGATGTGTTGCGCGGTTATGAAGTGGTCAATCATCGTTATGCGATTCATGGCGACAAGGCCAACTTCGTGACGCTAGACGCACAATCTGCCTCGGCGTCCCAGGTTGAAGCGGTGGCGATGCTGATCCTTACCGGTCGGTTTATCGGTTTTCTGCCTGATCATTTTGCCGATCACCTGGTGCGCGACGGCCTGCTGCGGGCTCTGCGCCCGGACCTGATCAATATTCGTACAGACATCAACATGATCCTGCGCCGCAACGCACCTCGCAGCCCGTTGGTAAAAGCCTTTGCTGCGGCGCTGGAACTGGATTTGAAGGTGTTGGTGTAGGCGTTTTTTCTGTAGGAGCGCGCTTGCCAAGCGTTCCAACAGTTGAAATGCAATCTCTGTGGGACCGGCTTTAGCCGGGAAGAGGCCGGAACATTCGCTGCATATGCGTCGCCAGAGATGCCGTCTTCCCGGCTAAAGCCGGTCCCACAAGAAATGTGCAGTGCAGGCCGGCATAGAAATCTCTCACAAGGTTTGAGTCGGTCCTGGGTTAAAAATCCACCGTCGCCGACACCTTCAACGTGCGCGGCTCACCCTGTGTCAGGTAACTGTTGGCCGTCGAGGCCGACGCCCAGTAAGCCTTGTTGGCGACGTTTTCCAGGTTGGCGCGCAAGGTGATGTCTCGCTCATCCAGCTTGAATTTATAACGGGCGCCCAGATCGACGCGGGTCCAGGCGGGAATGCTGAGGGTGTTGGTGCTGTTCACATATTCACCACCCGTGCGTAACAGGCGGGCGTTCAGCGCGGCGCCTCTGATACCTGGCACATCCCAGTCACCGCCCAGATTGAACTGGAAGCGCGGCACCCCTGCCGCACGGTTGCCATCGGTCAGGCCGCCAGCCGTGTTGCTCAGCTCGGTTTTCATCCAGGTGGCACCGGCCAGCAATCGCAGGCCATCCAGCGGTTCGCCGAACACGTTCAGTTCGACGCCTTTATTTACCTGCTCGCCATCCACGGCAAAGGTGCCAAGGGTCGATCCCGGCGCGGTGTAAGTCGCGCTGTTGGGTTGCTCGATGCGATACACACCCAGCGTCGCTCCAAAACTGTCCCAGTCACCCTTGACCCCGACTTCGGTCTGTTTGCTGCGCGTCGGCGGGAACACTTCACCGGGGTTAGTGACCGTATTGCCCGTTGGTGCAGTCGGCCCTTGGGCCAGGCCTTCGATACGGTTGGCGTAAAACGACACATGCTCCCAAGGCTTGAGCACCAAACCGTAGACCGGCGTGGTGATGGTCTCGCCATAGTTGGAGGTGCGATTCCCAGACGCCGTGTTCCAGGCATCAACTTCAATGGACTGACGGCGCACACCCAGAGTCAGCAGGATGCGGTCATCGACAAAACCCAAAGTGTCCGACAGCGCCACGCTTTTCATGCGGTTCTTGCCGACGATGCGCGGATCGTGAACATCACTGCCGAAATAAGTGGCAGGCGGTGTAGGGCGGGCGACCTGGACCGGGTTGTACAGGTTGGTGGGATAGCGGCTGGCCTGATACAGCGCTTCATACGCCGAGCGCTGTTCGCCCCACACGCCAGACAAACCGAAGTTCAGCTGATGGGTCACCGGGCCGGTATTGAAATGGCCGTTCAGCCCGGCCATGGCGCTCTTGTTGTCTTCATCGTGGGGCGGATACAGGAAGCCACCTCGCGCTGTGCCCGCCTGATCGCTGACATAGAGCGACGAATAAACGCCGTTCTCCCGAGTGTGCTTGGCGCCGACGCCAGCATAAGCAGTCCAGTTGTCGTTCAGGTCGTACTCACCATTGAGCATGCCGTAGGTGTCTTCGAGCTGCGACCAGGTCCAGTCTTGCGCGTAGTTGTTCTTGGCCGAGGGGGCTTTGGGCACCGAAGTACCGTTCGGATAAACCACGGACCGGCCCTGATTGATACGCTCTTTCTGATAGCCCAGATCGGCGGAAAGCCTCAGCCGCTCGCCGCGATAGTCCAGAGCGACCGCAATCAAAGACGAGCGTTTCGATTCGTCATCAATCGCTGTGTCACCTTCATGCTGGGCCAGGTTGACCCTTACGCCGAACTGATTGTCTTCGCCAAAACGCTGACCCAGATCCAGATGCCCGCCCGCTTGGCTTTTACCGGTGTAATCCAGTGTTGCGCTGCGAGTGGGCGTATCCATGGCACGCTTGGGCACCAGATTCACACTGCCGCCGATGCCGCTGCCAGCCGGTGAAACGCCGTTGACGAAGGCGTTCGGGCCCTTGAAGAGTTCAACCCGCTCCAGCGCCTGAGTGGTGATGATCTGCCGGGGCAAGATGCCGTACATGCCGTTGAAAGAAATGTCGTCGGTTTGCAGCGGCAGGCCGCGAATGGTGAAAACCTGAGAGAAGTTGCCGAAGCCCGCCGACTGGCGCACCGATGCATCATTGAGCAACACGTCGCCAACGGTTCGGGCCTGTTGATCGGCAATGGTCTGCGCCGTATAGCTGACCACGCTGAACGGGACATCCTTGATCTCGCGATTGCCCAGCACACCCAGACGCGCGCTGCGGGCGACCTGGCCACCTTCGTAGGTGTCGGTCTGGCTGATCAGTTGCCCGTCGACGTTGGTGGCGCCCAACTCCAGCGCATCGCCAGCGTTGATCTGCGGTGCCACGGTATAACCATTGGCGCCGGTGCTCAGCAGGGTGTAACCACTTCCGGCCAGCAGGCGTTCGAAGCCAGCCTGCACGGTGTAACTGCCCTGCAGCCCATTGCTCTGGCGATTGTTGAGCAGGGCTGCGTCGAACGACAGCGGTACACCCGACAACGCCGCAAACTGCGCCAGCACATGCCCCAACGGACCGGGCGCGATGGCGTAGTTCTGCGCCGTGCTGCTGGTCAGCGCGTCAGCGGCCATGACGCTGTGCAATGGCATGCCCGCCGTCAATGCGATGGCCACACTCAAGGCTTTCAAGTGCAGACGAGGCAAGCGATTACGGAGTGAGTGCTGGAGCAACCTGGATGTCATTCGGCATTCCTGTCGGCGCAGAGAAAATAAGGGAGTTATCTGCACACCGAACGACATCGAAAAAGGTATCAGCGAAACTGCAAATATTTCGCGGTTGGTCTAGGTGCGGGGTTCGACTGCCACCCAATAGCGGGTCAGGCTGCTGATGGTGATCGGCAGAGTCTCGCTCAACAGACGCAGGCTGGCGTCGGTGTCGCGCAGGGAAAACGCGCCGCTGACGCGTAAATCCGCGATTGCTGAATGGCAGCGCAACATGCCTGGGCGATAGCGTCCCAGCTCGTCGAGCAATTCCGACAGGCGCATGTCCTTGGCCACCAGCATGCCGTTTTCCCAGGTCAGTGCGCTGGCGTCGACACTGCTGACGGGCAGCCACCCGGTATCGCTGAACCCGCCTTTCTCACCTGCATTGAGTATCCGTTTGGAGCCGGAGTGAAGGGGCGACATTTCTACCGCGCCTTCAAGCACCGCGACGCTGCTGTGAGCTTGATCAAGACGCACGCTGAAATGGGTTCCCAGTGCTCGGGCGTTGCCATGCGGGGTGCTGACAACAAATGCGCGATGGTTGGGGGCCGGGTCCTGCGCGGTGGTGATCAGCACTTCGCCCTTGAGCAACTCAATGCGTCGCTCGCTGGCGCTGAAGGCGATATTCACCGAGCTGGCGGTATTGAGCAGCAGGTGCGAGCCGTCGGGCAGGGTCAGCTTGCGCTGTTCGCCGATGGACGTGTGTTGATCGGCGGTCCATTGCTGCCAGGGCTGGCGCTGATAAGCCAGCCACGCAGCAGGCCCGGCCAACAAGAGCAGCCCGAGGCGCGTCAGCACCTGGCGACGGCCGATCCCGTGAGCGCGGCTGGCACGTTGCAGTGTCTGGGTTGCGATAGAGCCGGGCACCGAGCGGAAATCCCCGAGAATCGCCTCGGCCCGCTGCCAGGCCTGGGCATGCTGAGCGCTACGGTTGCGCCAGCTCTGGATGGCGCGATGATCTTCGTCGGTGGCGGCACCGGACTGCAATTGCACCAGCCAGTCTGCCGCTTCCCCGAGGATCAGCGGATCAATGGGCTGACTCATCACGCCACGCTCAGACAGGCAAGGAAGGCATCGCGCATGTAACGCTTCACGCTGACCAGCGACACGCCCAGCTCTTCGGCGATCTGTGGATAAGTCAGGCCGTCGATCTGCGACATGAGAAACGCCTGACGGGTTTTCTCCGGCAGATCGCGCAACATCGCCTCGATTCGATAGAGCGTTTCCAGAATCAGCCATCGGGTTTCCGGCGAAGGCACCTCAGGCTCGGGCAAGTGCGCAATGGTTTCCAGATAAGCCCGCTCCACGTCCTGCCGCCGCCAGCGATCCACCACCAGCCCCTTGGCGATATGCGTCAGCAGTGCACGGGGCTCACTGCCCAGACTGCGTGCGGTTTGCCGGGTGAGCAGACGCAAAAAAGTGTCATGCGCCAGATCCGCCGCATCGCTGGCATTGCCCAGCTTGCGCACGAGCCAACCCTGCAACCAGCCGTGGTGGTCGCAGTAAAGGTGATGGATTTCCAGATTGAGCGAGCGATCGGCTGACGACATAGAAACCACAACGCGACGGGCATCCTTGCCAGATGTAATTAAGAATTGATCGCAATTCTATCCGCGTTTGGAGAGGGGTGGCAATTTCTGGTTTTGGAGGGATCAGCAATCGTGGTTTCTGTAGGAGCGAACTTGTTCGCGAGAGGATTTGGCAGGCGACATTAATCTGTGCCAATACCGACGGCCTCGCGAACAAGTTCGCTCCTACAACTGGTCGCAAGCTTCTACGGGCGAATTCAGTCCTTCATCCCCGGCAACCCCCAGCTCTGCAGCGGGAAGTCAGCCAGTGAGCCGAGCAGCAGGTCGGCATGCTCGTATTGCTCTTTTGGCATGTGAGAATCCGGGACGGCGACGGCGTACATGCCGGCGGCTTTCGCAGCAGTCACACCGAAAGGTGAGTCTTCGAACACGATGCAGTCAGCAGGAGCAACGCCCAGGCGTTTGGCTGCGACCAGGAAAATATCGGGCGCGGGCTTGGCGGCACCCACTTCAGGGTCATCAGCCGTCACTACCGTTTCGAACAGCTCGAACCAGCTGCGATGCATTTCGGTTTTAGCGTGGAAGTAATGCACCGACGAGCTGGTGCCCACGGCGATAGGAATGTTGTTCTGCGCCAGATGCCGCACCAAAGCCTCGGCGCCGTGCATGGCCACTGCTTTCGGGAAACGCTCATCCAGCATCGGCGCGCGAATATCCAGAAACTCATCAATCGACAGCGGCAGCTCAAGCTCTTGAATCACGAACCCGGCAAAGTCCCGGGCGCCGCGGCCAATGGTGTGCTGCTTCACAGCCCAATCGAACGTGCGGCCATAACGGCTGGCGATCAGATGGGTCACCTCGGTGTAGATCCCCTCGGTGTCCAGCAACAACCCGTCCATGTCGAAAATTACAGCCTTGATCGGGCCTCGTTCGCTTTGCTGTTCAGTCATCTTCATCAATCCTGTTTTTTCAAACCGGCGACCAGCCTAACTTTTGTAGGAAGAGTATTGCTACCCATGTCTGAATCGGGACGTGCTGCAACCAAATACGTCGCCTGCTGCCCAATCCCTGTCGAAAAGGAGCATTCGTACACAGATTGAGGAAGCGCCTTGGGTCTATTTGCAGCGGTGGATGGTAATCTCTCGCAACTTTTGACCCTTGTAGCGAAATCCCGCTACAGGTTCAGGGACGAAATTTTTCACTTACCAGAAACGGATCTCTTCGAGTCGACCCATGAATAAATCAGCAGGTATTGCAGCAGGCGTCATCATTGTTGTCGGGGCACTGGCCACCGGTGGCGCGTGGTACACCGGCACCCGACTCGAAGATGTATTGCGCGACTCGATCCAGCAAGCCAATCAGGAAATGGCCGCCTCGCTCAAAGGCAGCGAAAGCAGCATGGTCATTGATCTGGTGTCGATTGATCGCCGGGTATTCAGCAGCACCGCACACTACCGCGTGGTCATTCATGACGAGAGCAAGACCAGCGACGGCAAAGATGCCGAGTTCCTGTTCGTCGACAATATCGAGCACGGTCCGCTGCCTTTCTCTCGCCTGAAAAGCTTCAAACTTCTGCCAGTGATGGCGCAGAGCAACTTCGCGATGGAAAAGAGCACCAGCGCCGAAAAATGGTTCGCCATGAGCAAAGGTGTCAGCCCGGTCACGGGGCACGCCAGCATCGGTTATGACCGCGCAACGGCAGGCACCTTGTTGCTGGCACCGCTTGAAATGAATGACGCCGACGGCAAGTTCACCTTCTCCGGGCTTGAAGTCGACGTAGAAGCCAGCGCTGATGCCGAGAAGCTCAAGCTGACGGGCAAAATGGACAACCTGCAACTCAACGTCACGTCACCTGAAGGCGACGTTGCGGTTGGCGCGAAAAACCTGAGCTTTGACAGCGGCGGCACCAAAGGCAAATCCGGCTTCTATCTGGGCCACAGCAACCTGAAGGTCGACCACGTCCTGGCTCAGGTTGCAGGGCAGGCGCCGATCGTCCTTACAGACGTGGTGAACACTAATCTGGCGCAGGAAGAGGGTGGCAATCTTGCCGCGCAGGTGAGCTACAACGTCGGCATGATCAACTTCAACGGCAAGGATGTGGGCGCCCTGCAATCCGGCTTCAAGATCAGCAATTTCGATGTCGCTGCTACACAGGCCCTGTACCAGCTCTATCAGACCAAGATTCTGCCGCAACAACAGGCTGCCATTGCCGCCGATCGCAAGTTCGAATTGCAGCTCAGCCCTGCAGATCAAGAGTGGATGAACGCTGAAGTTGCCAAGATGCTTGCCGCAAGACCGCATATCGAGCTTGAAAAACTCGCGCTGAAAACAGCCAACGGCGAAAGCCATATGCGCATTGCTCTGGACCTGGCCAACCCTGGGCCAACCGATCAGCCTTCTGCTGAAATCGCGAAAAACGCCATCGGCCTGCTGGACGCCAAAGTCGTGTTGTCCAAACCGATGATCCGCGACCTTGCCACCCTGCAAGCCAACCTGGGTGGGCAGACTGATCCGGCAGCGATTGCCGAGCAAGCCAAGGCGGCCAGCGAAATGGTTGGAGCCATGGCGGTCATGCTGCAAGTGGCCAAAGTCGAGGGCGACAACATCGTGTCCAGCCTGACCTACGCCAATGGCATGGTCGACTTCAACGGCCAGAAAATGACCCCGGAAGAATTCCTGTCACTGGTTATGAGCAAAGTGATCGCGATGCGGATGCAGTAAAACGCCCCACAGGTCTTATATTTTCAGGTACACGTCGGTCCTGTGGAGCTCACGAGCAGCGCGAGGCAGCGATAGCGGTTTGCCTGACAAACCGCTATCGCTGGCCTCGTAACCTCGGTGAGCTCCTACAGGATATGCGCTTTCTGCGGTATCGATGTCACCGGAAACTACTGCGTCAGCCCCACCAACGTATCCGCCAGCTTGCGAGTGCGTTGTGAGGTTCCGGCGGTCAGGTCGCTGGAGCCTTCGAGTTCAGTCAGTAGCCCATTGAGCGTTCCCACTTCGCTGGACTGCTCTTCGATGTGCTGCGCCACTTTACGGATTTCTTCGGCGAGCCGGTCGATGTCGGTGCCAATCTCAGTGGCGTTCTGCGAGGTTTTCTGTGCCAGTTGGCGCACTTCATCGGCGACCACGGCAAAGCCACGCCCCATTTCTCCGGCCCGTGCGGCCTCGATGGCAGCGTTAAGCGCCAGCAGATTGGTCTGCCCGGCGATCTGCTGAATCGTCTGCACGATGGACTGGATCTTCAGGCTCGACTTGGCCAGCTCTCGCGAACTGAGCACCACCTCATCAGCCTGATGGGTAAGGTTCTTGACGGTATTGCTGGCTCTGTCCATGACCTTTTCCTGAGTGGAAATCGTCTGTCCCAGCTCGTCCATCGACACATGCAACTCGCCGGAGTAATGGCGCAGCTGCGTGGAGATTTCCTCCTGATCGTGGTGCGCCTTGACCAGCACGTCACCCAAATCGCTCAAGCCGTTGAATACGGGTTGAATGTGTTCGTCCAGGCCGTTGGCATCGATTGCGCTTTTGAAATTGCGCACCTTGAACTGATCAATTTGCTTGACCACCACTTGGCTCAACCCAGCCAGCTTCTTGATCTGACGACGCAGGAAAAACGCCTTGAACTCGCCGTAGTAGGCGATGAAATTGTCGATGTAGTCGTCGCGGAATGATTGATTCTCAGCCACCCGGAAGAAAAACACTGCCGTCAGCGTCTGGTTCAGATTCAGCCCCAGAATCTCACCAAACGTGGAAAAACCAACCACCGGAGTATCGCCGAACACGCCGGTCATACGGCTCAACTCGCTGCCGTTATTCAAGCGCCGCAGGATGCAGTCACTCAGCAGCCCCACCAGCGGCTTGCCGGATTTGCCTTGCAGGAAGCGCTCAAAGTCCTTACGCGTGGTATCCACCATCGAAGTCCGCTTGACCATCACCAGCTCTTCGCCGGGCGCGACGTCGCAGAACAGGTGCACCCGCTCATTTTCATAATCAATCTGCGCAATCGAGCGTACGAACAACTCTTCGCCTACACGGATAGCGAATGAGTATTGCGCCAGTTGCGCCTCCAACTGGCGCGGTTCGCAGTTCAGGGTTTCGCACAGGGCTGAAACCATGCTGGTGATCTGTCCTTTGGACGTCACCACCTGGCTGATGTAACGCTCTTCAAGGGAGGCGGTCAGCACGCTCATGCTGAAAGGCGTGGGTTCGAAGTTCTGACTCTTGAACACACCGAAGCGCACGTTTTTTGCGCTTTTGAGAAACACCACCTGGGCGTGATTCACGTAGCTGCGCTTGCCGTCATGGATGACGGTTTTCTTGAAGTCGCCTTTGCCGCCAGCCGAGCCGCCTACGAACAGGCATGGGAAGCGACCTGATTCATACAGCGCTTCCATGAAAAACGACTCCGACGCCGACAGCCCGTCAAAGGTGACGTAGGCCAGCGTGTCGCGGTGGTCGATGGGCGTGGTGATCTTGGTGCGTTTGATGGAATCGGTCAGACGCGCGATACGCTCGCGCATCCCCATGCGTTTGCCTGGGGTGCGGATGTCTTCACTGTGCAGCGGGATGTGCACGATTTCGGCGGACTGAATGACGCTGGCGTCAAACATCGCCAGCACGACGCGATCCCATTGATCCCCTGTGGCGCAATACAGCGTGTCGTTTTTCGACGACAGTTCGCCCGATGTCGTGCACAGGCTGATGGCGGCATTGGGGAAGCGGCTGCTGATACTGCGTGCAACCTGATCAATATCGATATGCGGTGAAACGAATCCCGTTAGGTAAACGGGCTCGAAACTCACTGAGGCAAGTTGTTCACTCAGGCTGCGGCCCGAAGTGACAACACTCAACACACCGCCGGATTTGGCGGTCGAAGCCCGGAGTCGAGAAAAAAAGCTCATGGCAGAAAACTCGAAAAGTAAAAGGACAAAGCCTCTGAAGGCTTTCTGTCGGTATCTGGGGCATCGGCGCTGTAACGATTCAGCACAGGGGCGGCCGCGATTATTTTTTTGCATCGGCGGACCACCACGCGCCATCAGCCTGGCGCCTGATTCCAGGCTAGAGCAGACATGGCGTTTTGCCTTGTGGTTCCATGGGCAACGATAGCTGGCTTTCAGCGAATGCAACGGAGCATCCGACGAAACCCCTGAGCAGGGAGGGGCTCGTCGGACGAGATGATTAAACCGGCGGTTGGCGAGGTATATCGAGCGGTGTTTCGTGAGGATCAATTTCCGGGCGAACGTTACGCGAGGAAATTTCCGTGCGCAGTTGAGGCAGGCTTTGCGGGTATTGCTTGGCAATAAAGGCAATCAGCCGCTCGCGCATATGGCAGCGCGCGTCCCAGCTGCGCGATGAATCGGCCGAGCTGAGCAGTACCCGCAGCTGCATGGCCTTGGCGTTGGTGTCGGCGACCTGTAACACGCAGACCCGGCCGTCCCACAAATGCGGAATATCCTCGCAGATGCGCTGCACCTCAGCACGCAACTCTTCCACCGGCAGCGAATAGTCCACCCAGACAAACACTGAGCCGATCAGGCTTGAGGTCGCGCGGGTCCAGTTTTGGAAAGGCTTTTCGATGAAGTATTGCAGCGGCACCACCATGCGCCGCTCGTCCCAGATCTTGATCACCACATAAGTGCCGCTGATCTCCTCGACCCGCCCCCACTCACCTTCGACGATCACTACGTCATCGAGCCGGATAGGCTGTGAAATGGCAATTTGCAGCCCGGCAATCAGATTGCCCAGCACCGGCTTGGCGGCAAAACCCGCTGCCAGCCCCGCCAGGCCTGCCGATGCCAACAGGCTGGTGCCGATCTTGGCCACAGGCGGGAAGCTCATCAGGATCAGCCCGGTACCGAACAGCAGCACCAATGCATTCAGGCAGCGCACCAGGACTCGGACCTGGGTCTGAATGCGCCGCGCATGCAGGTTGTCTTCAATATCCAGCGGGTTGCGGATGGCCACGGCCTCGCCGAAAGCCTTGACGCAACTCAGAATCAGCCAGGTAAATCCAGCGGTGACCAACAGGCCGTTGACGTGCCGAACCGCACCAATCAGACGCAGGTCATCGTCTGCTGATGTCCACACGGTCTGCAATGCGAGCAGCGGCAGCAGCCATAAAGTCGGGCTGGCTGCGCGATAGATGAGTTGCTGCGGCAGCACGTAGGAGTTGGCGACGCGTCGCAAAACGGTCAGGGCGACCCAGCGGATCAGCAGCGCGAGCAGGACAGCAAGTCCTGCGACGATCAGGGTTTTGAGCCATGGCAGAGGCACAGCCTCCAGCCAGCTCTGGGGCAACAGGTGTTCCATCGAGGGTACTCACAGCAGGATGACTTTAAGCCGAGCGGCCTTCCGAAATTGGCCGCCAGCTGCGATGGCTTAAGTTGCCTGCAAGTTGTGAGCCCCGTTGGGTATCAATTGTTCCCTGATGGCCGAGTGGTTAGCGATTGGGCCGACCTTCTCGAATAGAGATGAGAGCGCATGCCTTCGCCCAACTGGTGCGCAACGATCTGTTCGACGAAGGCATCACAGTCATCGAGGCTGGTGTCGACCGTGAACTCGGGCTCGATCGGCGCTTCGTACGGGCTATCAATGCCGGTGAAGTTTTTGATTCGACCTTCCTGTACAGCCCGGTACAACCCTTTGGCATCCCGCCTGGCGCATTCAGCCAGCGGTGTGCTGACATGAACCTCAACGAATTCACCCACAGCCAGACTGGCCCGCACAGCGTCGCGGTCGGCCCGGAACGGTGAAATCGCAGAAACGATAACGATCAAGCCAGCGTCGACCATAAGTTTTGCCACTTCCGCGATGCGCCGGATATTTTCATGGCGGTCGGCGTCGGTCATGCCCAGGTCATGGCAAAGCCCCTGACGCAGACGGTCGCCGTCCAGTAGATAGGCGTGCAAGCCGTTCTCTTGCAGGGCTTTGTCCAGCCGATTGGCCAGCGTGGACTTGCCTGCTCCAGACAAGCCCGTCAGCCAGATGCAACTGGCCAGCTGGTTTTTCATGCCCTCACGTTGTGCCTGATCGACGCACAACGCTGGGGCAACCAAAAGAGGGCGGCTAGTGCAGTCAGGCTTAGTCATAAGCGAATAGCTCATAGTCCCGCGCGTACACTTCCCGGACCCTGCGCCGGGTTGCGGCCGAGCAGAAGTCGTTGGCTTGGTCGGGGTGTCGTGGCGAGCGATTGATGTGTTGCAGCTCCGCTTTCGTGTGCAAGTGAATGCACAGTGTGCGGAAGTCTGCGTCGAGGTTTTCCTGACGCCCGATGAAGTCCACATTGATATGGCCCATGGAGTCCTGCAGGAAATAATGTTGTGGCGCGAAATGTATCTGCCTGGAAATATTATCGGTACGCAGCCAGTTATCCACGAAAGCATCGAAGTCTGGATAACGACTGACCATCTCGTGTGCCAGCTTATCGCGGTGTTGTGCTTCCTGAAGCAAGTAATTGTATGCGGAATGTACCCGTTGTAACGGATCGCGTACAAAAGCGAACTTAAAGTAATTGAGGTAACGCTCGTTGAACTGTTTTTCATACCAGTAAAGCGGCATGTGCCCGGTCGGCGTGGAGCCGAACAGCGCCTGGGCTACGCTGCTGCCCGCGCACTTGGGGACATGGATGAACACGCACTCCAGTCGATCAAACGCTTCGGGGAAACGGTTCTTGCCCGACAGCGTCTTGTTGACCACTTGCCGGTCAACAATCGGCAGGCGATCGAGTAGCAGTTCACGCTGCGACCTTGGAATCAACTTCCAGAGTAAGCGGTTCATGAGTGATACCTGAAATCTGAGTTATTTAAGATGCACAGAGATTACAAGTTATTCATGATGGAGGAGTTGTAGTTTGCATAGAATTTACATTCGCACTATAAGTATCAAAGTGTGCAAAGTTGTAAGTGTGTTGTTACGTTTGATGGCAGATTGGTTTTATTTGCGGCGGCGGGGAAGTTGAGTTTATTGCAGACAACAAAAAACCCGCCGAGGCGGGTTTTCTTCAAGACCATTCCAACATCCTGTCGGTAAGCCCTCCGGGCCATGGCCGATCATCCTTGATCCTGTGCGCGTCCTGCGCAGCAGCTGTTGGATCCAATCTTACGTAGAAGCCAGATTGTAGGACAGGGCCAATTGCCCTCAATCCGTGTAAGCCTTTCGCTATAGATGATATTTATTCTCATCATCTCGCTATTTTTGGCCTCGGCAAGTGGCTTTTCGCAATATTGCGTAACAAATGCTTGGCTCAGCTTTGCCTCAAGGGAACAATGCAACGCTACGTATTCCTATTGAGATTCACCGATGCTCATGCGCTCCCGTTTTCTGGCCTGGCTGATGCTGCCTCTGTTTGCAATGTGCGGTTTAAGCGCATTGGCCGACGCTACCGACAGCGCGGCGCAAGCCCTGCATGTGATTGATTACGTCGGGGCGGATTACCCATCGACAGTGGCCGACGGCAAAATCACTGATGACGCCAAGTACCAGGCGCAGGTCGAGGCTCTCAAGGCGTTGCAGGAGCTGGTAGTTGCTCTGCCAGCGCGAGCCGAGCGGGGCGAGCTGGAACAAGGCGTGTTTGACCTGGCCGACGCTGTCGCTAAAAAGCAGGACGGAACTGCTATCACCCGCCAGGCGCGGCAATTAGGTGCTCGTCTGGCGGTGGCCTATGAAGTCAGTCAGGCGCCAGTGATTACCCCTGACCCTACCCGTGGCGCGCCGCTCTACGCGCAGCATTGCTCGGTGTGCCATGGCGACGCGGGCGCTGGCGATGGTCCAGCCGGGATTGGCCTGGAGCCGCCGCCGTCGAATCTGCGGGACGTGGCGCGCCTTGATCGCCTGAGCCTTTACGACCTCTACAACACCCTTGGGCTGGGTATCGCGGGTACTGATATGCCGGCGTTCGCCGATCAGCTGGATGATCGTCAGCGTTGGGACATCGCCACCTACATCGCCAGCTTCAGCGCTCAGCCGGTGGCGGCACCGAGCAAGACATTCAACCTTGCCGATCTGGCCCGGCAGACGCCTCTGGAAGTCAACGCTGCCGAGGGTGAGCAGGCCGTCGCGACGTTCCGTGCGCAGCGTGCCCAACCGCCGCAGGTCCAACGTGGCCCGGCGCAGTTGCTCGATTACACCAGCCAGACCCTGGACAAGAGTCTGGCGGCTTATCGCTCGGGCGATCACGAACAGGCCTACGACTTGTCCGTCGCGGCGTACCTCGAAGGTTTCGAGCTGGTGGAAAGCTCGCTGGATAACGTCGACGCCAATGTTCGCAAAGACACGGAAAAAGCCCTCATGGCCTATCGGCAGTCTTTGCAGGATGGCTTACCGCTGGAGCAGGCTACGCAAAAGCTGGATTTCGCCAAAAGCAAACTCAAGGAGTCCGCAGGCCTGTTGGGCAGCGATGGCTTGAGCACGTCGCTGAGCTACATTTCCGGGCTGTTGATTTTGCTGCGTGAAGGTCTGGAAGCGATTCTGGTCTTGGCCGCGATTCTCGCCTTCCTGCGCAATACCGGGCAGGAATCGGCGGTACGCAGCGTAAACATTGGTTGGGCCTTGGCGCTGCTGGCCGGGCTCGGAACCTGGGCGTTGGCGGCGTATGTGATTGACGTCAGTGGCGCCCAGCGCGAATTGCTCGAAGGCGCGACGGCGCTGTTTGCAAGTGTGATGGTGTTGTGGCTTGGCGTCTGGATGCACGACCGTCGTCATGCCGCCGCCTGGCAGGATTACATCAAGAGCAGTCTGGTGGGCGGCGGTGGGCGCTTCGGCTTTGCGATCCTGGCGTTCTTCTCGGTGTATCGCGAGCTGTTCGAAGTCATTCTGTTCTACGAAACCCTGTGGCTGCAGGCAGGTCCCGCCGGGCATAACGCCGTGTTGGCGGGCGGTGCCACGGCGCTGGTATTGTTGATCGGCCTGGCATGGATCATCCTGCGCGGCTCGGCGAAACTGCCACTGACCTTGTTCTTCGGCATCAACGCGGCGTTGCTGTGCGCATTGTCGGTGGTATTCGCCGGGCATGGCGTCAAAGCCCTGCAAGAAGCCGGCATCTTCGGCACACGGCCGGTGCCGTTCTTCGAGTTCGACTGGTTGGGGATTCATGCCGATGCCTATTCGCTCAGCGCGCAGTTGATTGCTTTGATCGCCATCGCGGTGCTGTATGGCCGAAGCTGGTTGGCGGAGAAGCGTCGAACCGAGATCGCATGAGGTCCTTGTAGGAGCTGCCGCAGGCTGCGGAAGCGGTGTGTCAGATGAATCGCATTCGCAGCCTTCGGCAGCACCTACAGGTCATGTGTAAATTTTTGAAATACGAGGTTTCCCATGCGCGTCTGGATCGATGCCGACGCTTGCCCCAAGGCAGCCAAGGATCAAGTCATCAAATTCGCCCTCAAGCGTCAGTTCGAGGTGGTGCTGGTGGCCGGGCAGAGTCAGATCAAGCCGACTTACAGCCTGGTCAAACTCATCGTGGTGCCCAGTGGGCCTGACGCGGCGGATGATTATCTGGTTGAGCACGCGGTGCCCGGCGAGTTGGTGATTTGCAGCGATGTGCCGCTAGCCGACCGGCTGGTGAAAAACGGCGTTGCAGCGCTGGACCCTCGGGGCAAAGAGTTCGACGCCCAGAACATGGGCGACCGTCTGGCCGTGCGCAATCTGTTCACCGACCTGCGTGAACAGGGTCAGATGGGCGGTGGTCAGCCGCCTTATGGCGAGCGGGAAAAACAGGCGTTCGCTAACTCTCTGGACCGGATTCTCACCCGCCTCACTCGCTGAGCACCACAGCCTAAAACGGTGCATGCCCGCCTCAGAATGAATCACTCTGCACAGTCTGTGGCGAATAAGCCGCCCTTAAGTGTGCAGGGTGAACATCCGCCAATATCACCTCTGCCTGCTTTTTTCTACTTCACAGCGTTGTCCGGAAACGGCCTGGTTATTGCTCTGGCACCAGCCTGCCATTGAGTCCGAATCCCAACCTGTTGATGTGGAGAAAACCCTATGAGTTCACCCAGCGAGTTTCCCCTGAGCGAAGCCCCGCGTGAAGGACGTAAAGGGCTGCTGTCGATTTCCATGGTGTTGTTCAGTTTCACCTTCTTCACCGGGACCATGTTTGCTGGCGCCAAGCTGGGCATGGCGTTCAACTTTGTCGATATGCTGTGGATCGCCACGATTGGCAACAGCCTGTTGGCGATTTACGCAGCGGCACTGGCGTTCATCGCCTCGCGCAGTGGCTTGAATACCGTCTTGATGGGGCGCTTCTGTTTTGGCGAGGCGGGCAGCCGGCTTTCAGATGTGCTGCTCGGTTTTGCCGAACTGGGCTGGTACGCCTGGGGCACGGCGACAGTCGCCATTGTGCTGGTGAAAATGCTCGGCCTGGCCGAAGGCTTCACCACGCCCTTGATGGTCCTGTTCGGTCTGGGTTTCAGCATCACGGCCATCATCGGCTACAAAGGGCTGGATGTGCTGTCCCGGGTTTCGGTGCCGCTGATGTTCGTGCTGCTGATCATCTCCATGTACATCGCCACCAGTGACATCGGCGGTTTTCAGGGGCTTGCAGCGCTGATCCCTCACGAAACCATGACCCTGTCAGCGGCCATCACCATGGTCTTCGGCACTTTCGCCAGCGGCGCAACCCAGGCCACCAACTGGACGCGGCTGTCTCGTAGCGGACGTGTTGCAGTAACCGCCAGCGTGGTCGCGTTTCTGTTGGGCAATGGCTTGATGGTGGTGGCGGGCGCCTGGTGTGCGATGGTTTATCAACAGGCCGATATCGTCGAAGTGATGATGCTTCAAGGTTTGTCGTTTGCCGCCGTGATCATGCTCTGCCTGAATCTGTGGACCATTCAGGGTCCTACCATCTACAACGTATCGGCGGCCGCCTGCCACCTGTTGCGCAGCGAGCGGCGCCGAACCATGACGTTGATCGCTGCAGCGCTGGGCATCGTGCTGGCCATTGGCGGCATGTACGAAATGCTGATTCCGTTTCTGGTGCTGCTGGGTTCGATCATCCCGCCCATTGGTGGCGTGATCATGGCTGATTTCTGGTACCGCCATCACGGCAAATACCCGGCGTTGTCCAGCGTCACGCTGCCGCGCTACAACCTGCTGGGCCTGTCGGCTTATGCCGTCGGTGCCGCGCTGGCCTACTTCTCGCCATGGATTGCGCCACTGGTGGGCATCGCGGCGTCGGCCATCTGCTACATCGTGCTGCTTGAAGTGACCGGCAAGCGCAGTCTGGTTGCTGGCGTGCAGGAGGAGCTTTGAGTCTGACGGTTGAAGAAATCCTCCAGCTCCCCGGGCTGGAGGAAATGTCCATGCGCGCCGGGTCGGCCAATCTGCATCGCAGCGTACGTTGGTCCTATGTGGCGGAGAACGAGGGCATTGCCGACTGGATCATGGGCGGCGAGCTGGTCTTCGTCACCGGCATCAATTACCTGCGCGACGAAGCCAACCTGCTGCGCATGGTGCGTGAGGGCGATGCCAGCGGGATTGCCGGGCTGGTGATTCTCACCGGACATGCCTACATCCAGCAGATCCCCGATTCGGTGATCGAGCTGGCAGAGCAGTGCGGCTTGCCGCTGATCGAGCAGCCGTACTTGCTGAAGATGGTGATCGTCACGCATCTGATCGGCACGGCGCTGGTTCAGATGGCGCAGACCAAACGCTCGCGTCACGACATTCTCGGCCAGTTGCTCAGCGGTGATTACCCAAGCCTGAGCATCGCCCGGCAGCGGGCCGCGCATTTGCGCTTGCCGCTGGCTGTCCCCCGGCGTCTGGTGGCGCTGCGGTTGTCGGCGGTCAGCGTGTTGTTCAACAGCCACGCGCCGGACGCGGCGGAGCGCTTGCTGCAACAAACCCGGCAAGCCGTGCTGGACCATCTCGACGCCTGGAATCGGAGCTTGCCGGACGCCTTACCGGTGATTGTGCAGGGCGATTTGTTCATCTTGCTGTTGCCAGAAATTGATGCGGTTCGTAGCGAGCTGGCGCGGCTCTATCGGGAGCTGTTGCCGGTGCTGGGCGACATGGCGCTGTTCATGGGCCTCGCCAACCCGGTGCAAGACTGCGGGCAGTATCGTCAGGCCTTGAATGAGGCTCGTCAGGCGCTGGACGTGGCCGAACATCTGCGCCCTGCCAGTGGTCTGTGCGACTTCAGCGAGCTGGGTGTGTTGCGCCTGTTGCAGGCAGTCACGGATCGCTCGGTCATCGACAGCTTCGTCAAGCAGATCCTCGGCCCGCTGATCGAGACCAATCGCAAGCAGCCTCACAGCCTTATCGAAACCCTGGATGCCTTGCTCCAGGAAAACGGCAACGGGCTCAAAGCGGCCCAGCGTCTGGGCATCCATCGCAACACCATCAACCAACGTATTCAGCGTATCGAGCAGCTCAGCGGGCAATCCCTCGACGATGCTAATTTTCGAATGAACGCTTCGGTCGCGCTGCTGGTGTGGCGCATGTCCGAAGCCCAGCGACAGGAATGAACATGCAAATCATCAACGCCACTCTGCGTAAAACCCCCGGCCTGCACACTGTCAGCTGGGAAGATGGCTGTATCACCGCTGTTACGGCGCAGCCCGAAAGCCTGCATCCCGCAGCAGACGATATCGATGCCCGTGGGCAACTGCTGATTGCGCCGCTGGTTGAGCCACATATCCATCTGGATGCAACCCTGACCGCTGGTGAGCCGGAGTGGAACATGAGCGGCACGCTGTTCGAAGGCATCGAGCGATGGGCGCAGCGCAAGGAAACCATCACCCACGAAGACACCAAGCAGCGCGCCCATACCACCATTCGCATGCTCGCCGAGCACGGTATCCAGCACGTTCGCACCCATATCGACATCACCGACCCGACCCTGGGCGCACTCAAGGCGATGCTGGAAGTGCGTGAAGAAGCTCGCCACCTGATTGATCTGCAAATCGTCGCCTTTCCTCAGGAGGGGATCGAATCCTACGAAGGTGGCCGCGAGCTGATGGAGCGTGCCGTGGCAATGGGCGCGGATGTGGTGGGCGGTATCCCACACTTTGAGAACACGCGGGAGCAGGGCGTCAGCTCGATTAAGTTCCTCATGGACCTGGCGGAACGCACCGGTTGCCTGGTGGATGTGCATTGCGACGAAACCGACGACCCGAATTCGCGCTTTCTTGAAGTGCTGGCCGAGGAAGCGCGGGTGCGCGGCATGGGCAGCCGGGTGACGGCCAGCCACACCACCGCCATGGGCTCGTATGACAATGCTTACTGTTCGAAGCTGTTCCGTTTGCTGAAACGATCCGGCATTAACTTTGTTTCCTGCCCGACGGAAAGCATTCACCTTCAGGGCCGTTTCGACACGTACCCCAAGCGCCGTGGCCTGACGCGAGTGGCCGAACTGGATCGCGCCGGGATGAACGTGTGTTTTGGTCAGGATTCGATCAAGGACCCTTGGTATCCGCTGGGCAATGGCAACATCCTGCGCATCCTCGATGCCGGCCTGCACATCTGCCACATGATGGGCTTTGAGGATCTGGCGCGCAGTCTGGATCTGGTCACCGACAACAGCGCCCGCACCCTCAATCTGGGTGAGGGTTATGGGATTGCCGTTGGTCGCCCGGCGAACCTGGTGATTCTGGATGCCGAGAGCGACTACGAAGCCGTGCGCCGCCAGGCGAAGGCGCGGGTGTCGATACGCGCGGGGAAGGTGTTGATGACGAGGGTGCCGGAGCGGGTGGAGTTTAGTTGAAACTCCGCATCCACCTGTAGGAGCTGCCGAAGGCTGCGAATTGCGGTCTGTCAGAACCACCGCCTTCGCAGCCTGCGGCAGCTCCTACAGGTTGCGCCGTCACGCTTCACTCCTCGTGCGTCAACTCCAGCACCCGGTCCACCAGCTTGTTAATCCCACTGGCCGCTTCACCGATGGTCTGCGCCACCATGTACGCCGGGGTGCTGACCAGTTTGCGGGCTTTGTCTTCGACGATCTCGGTGACTTCGCATTCTTGATGCTCGCCTTTCATGCGGGTGATGGCAGAAGCGGTTTCGGTGTCGTTGCCGATGGTGCAGATCACGCCAGGGCCATAAATCTTGGCCGCCAGTGCAGGTGAGATGCAGATCAGCCCGACCGGCTTGCCCGCCACCGCGAAGGCTTCGGCCAGGGCCAGCACTTCAGCCTGCACCTTGCAGTCAGAGCCAGCCGTGGCGAAGTCGGAAAGGTTCTTCGCCGCACCGAAACCACCGGGAATAATCAGCGCATCGAACTGCGTGACATCAGCTTCGCGGATGTCCTCAATGGCGCCGCGGGCGATGCGTGCCGACTCCACCAGCACATTGCGGGTCTCCGGCATTTCTTCGCCGGTCAGATGGTTGACCACGTGATGCTGGGCAATATTCGGCGCAAAGCACTGCACCTGCGCGCCGCGTTGATCAAGGCGCAGTAGAGTCAGCACGCTTTCATGAATTTCCGCACCGTCATAGACGCCACAGCCGGACAGAATCACGGCCACTTTCTTTTGCATGGTGGTACTCCCTATCGAGCGCATCGGTCTGCCAAAGCCTTGTACAGCATCGACAGTTTTTCGATCTGTTCAGTCTTCGGACAAGCCGTAGCGGCGGGGATTCAATCTGAGGGGGGATGAGGCGCGGAGAGGATGAATCACTGGCGAGCGCAATAAGCGGTTACCGCGCTCGCCAGAGTTTACTGATGGTTGGTCTTTTTGCTTTCGTCTGCAACGTCAGCAGGGACTTCTGCCGGGACATGAGCCAGGGCCGCTGCCTCGGCAGCCGCCGCCGAAGTAGCCAGCGCTTCTTCGCGGGCGATGCGGGCGTTCTTGAAGCGCCGACGCAGCCAGAGCGCCAAGCCCAGGACCAGGAGCGCGCCCAGGACCCACAACTCGTACTTCTTGATGTTGCCCAGCATGCCTTCGAGCACGGCGCCAAAATGATAAGCGGCATAGCCCAGCGCGGTGGCCCAGACAGCAGCACCAATGCCATTGAGGATCAAATAACGCAGCGGCGGGTAGCCCGACAGGCCGATGGCCACAGGCATGACCGTTCGCAAGCCGTAGACAAAGCGGAAGCTCAGGACCCACAGGTCCGGATGCTTGCGAATGTGCGCCAGAGCCTTGTCGCCCATGAGTTGCCAACGCGGTTTGCGCGCCAGGATTTTACGGCCGTGTTTGCGCCCCATGTAGTACCAGAGTTGATCCCCGGCGTAGCTTCCGAAGAAAGCCACGACCACGACCAGCTTGATGTCCATGTATTCGCGGAACGCCAGGAATCCGGCAAGAACCAGAATGGTCTCGCCTTCAAAGAAGGTGCCGATGAAGAGGGCAAAGTAGCCAAATTCGTGCAAGAAATTCTGGAGCATTGTCTGGATGCTGGCGAAATGAACGCGCAGCCTAACTCGGCCAAGCCATTCAGGAAAGTGTGTAAATGTGTCTCGACGTTAAACTTTCCTACAAGGACAATGGCAAACGCTCAGCTGCGGCCCCGAGTCGCACGCTGCCCCACGACTGTCACACATTGGTCATAATGGCGGCTTATAACTGTCGCGCTTGCCCGCGTATGCGGGCCCAGGAGTCTCGCCGTGAGCTTTACCCCCGCTAATCGCCTGTTCCCGCTTACCCGCCTGCGTCGCAACCGTCGCGACGAATTCTCTCGTCGTCTGGTCCGTGAAAATGTTTTGACCGTCGACGATCTGATCCTCCCTGTTTTTGTTCTCGATGGTGAAAACCGCCGCGAAACCATCGCGTCGATGCCTGGCGTCGAACGTCTGAGCATCGATCTGCTGCTTGAAGAAGCGCAGAAGTGGGTCGCGCTGGGTATCCCCGCGCTGGCACTGTTCCCGGTCACTCCGGTTGAAAAGAAAACCCTGGATGGTGCCGAAGCCTGGAACCCGGATGGTATTGCCCAGCGTGCTACCCGCGCGTTGCGTGACCGTTTCCCGGAGTTGGGCGTCATCACTGACGTGGCGCTGGATCCGTTCACGACCCATGGTCAGGACGGCATCCTCGACGAGAACGGCTACGTACAGAACGACATCACTGTCGATGCGCTGGTCAAACAAGCCTTGTCCCATGCTGACGCCGGTGCGCAGGTTGTGGCACCTTCGGACATGATGGACGGTCGTATTCAGGCCATCCGCGAAGCGCTGGAACTGGCAGATCACGTCAATGTGCGGATCATGGCCTACTCGGCCAAGTACGCCAGCGCCTATTACGGGCCGTTCCGCGATGCGGTGGGTTCGGCGCTGAATCTGGGCAAGGCCAACAAGGCGTCCTATCAAATGGACCCGGCCAACAGCAACGAGGCGCTGCATGAAGTGGCTGCCGACCTGGCTGAAGGCGCTGACATGGTCATGGTCAAGCCAGGCATGCCTTATCTGGACATCCTTTACCGGGTCAAGGACGAGTTCAAGGTGCCGACATTTGTTTATCAAGTCAGCGGCGAGTACGCGATGCACATGGCGGCTATCCAGAATGGCTGGCTCAGTGAAGCGGTCATTCTTGAGTCGCTCACGGCTTTCAAACGCGCAGGTGCTGACGGCATCCTCACTTACTTCGCCGTCCGAGCTGCAGAACTGTTGAAAGGGCAATAGCCCGTACAGGAACATTCATGAATACCGAAGGACTCACCGAAGCTACTGTTGAAGTCGACATCCAGGAAACCTTGCCCGTGGTCGAACCGAGCGTCGAGGTCATCCCTGTTGTCGTTGAAGCCGCCCCGGTGCCGGCGATTGTCGTGCCCAACCTGGACGACAGCAGCCTGTATATCCATCGTGAGCTGTCGCAGCTCAAGTTCAACATTCGCGTGTTGGAACAGGCACTGGATGAGTCCTATCCGTTGCTGGAGCGGCTCAAGTTCCTGCTGATCTTTTCCAGCAACCTCGATGAGTTCTTCGAAATTCGTGTCGCCGGTCTCAAGAAGCAAATCACCTTTGCTCGCGAGCAAGCCGGTGCTGACGGCCTGCAGCCTCATCAGGCCCTGGCCCGCATCAGTGAACTGGTGCATGGCCACGTCGATCGCCAATACGCGATCCTCAATGACATTCTGCTGCCTGAGCTTGAAAAGCATCAGGTGCGCTTCATTCGTCGTCGCCACTGGACGGCCAAGCTCAAAGCCTGGGTCCGTCGTTATTTCCGTGACGAAATCGCGCCGATCATCACCCCGATCGGCCTGGACCCGACGCACCCGTTCCCGTTGCTGGTGAATAAGAGCCTGAACTTCATCGTCGAGCTGGAAGGCGTCGATGCCTTCGGTCGCGACTCCGGTCTGGCGATCATCCCGGCGCCGCGTCTGTTGCCTCGGGTGATCAAGGTGCCGGAAGAGATCAGCGGCCCTGGGGATAACTTCGTGTTCCTGTCGTCGATGATCCACGCTCACGCCGACGATCTGTTCCAGGGCATGAAGGTCAAGGGTTGCTACCAGTTCCGCCTGACCCGTAACGCTGACCTGGCGCTGGATTCCGAAGACGTGGAAGACCTGGCCCGCGCGCTACGCGGCGAGTTGTTCTCCCGCCGTTATGGCGATGCAGTGCGGCTGGAAGTGGCGGACACCTGTCCTAAACACCTGTCGGATTACCTGCTCAAGCAATTCAACCTGTCTGAGTCCGAGCTGTACCAGGTCAATGGCCCGGTCAACTTGACGCGTCTGTTCAGCATCACGGGTCTGGATAGCCATCCCGAGCTGCAATATCAGCCGTTCACCCCGGCGATCCCCAAGCTGCTGCAAAACAGCGAGAACATTTTCAACGTGATCAGCAAGCAGGACATTCTGCTGCTGCATCCGTACGAATCCTTCACGCCGGTCGTCGATCTGCTGCGTCAGGCCGCCAAGGACCCTAACGTCCTGGCCGTGCGCCAGACGCTGTATCGCAGCGGCGCGAACTCGGAAATCGTCGACGCCCTGGTGGACGCTGCGCGTAACGGCAAGGAGGTCACTGCGGTGATCGAATTGCGTGCGCGGTTTGACGAAGAATCCAACCTGCAACTGGCCAGCCGTCTGCAGGCCGCAGGCGCGGTGGTGATCTACGGCGTGGTGGGTTTCAAGACTCACGCCAAGATGATGCTGATCCTGCGGCGCGAAGCGGGCGAGATCGTCCGTTACGCGCACTTGGGTACCGGCAACTACCACGCTGGCAACGCCCGCCTGTACACCGACTACAGCCTGCTGACCTCCGATGACGCCTTGTGTGAAGACGTCGGCAAGATGTTCAGCCAGTTGATCGGCATGGGCAAAACCCTGCGCATGAAGAAGCTGCTGCACGCGCCGTTCACGCTGAAGAAGGGCATGCTCGACATGATTGCCCGGGAAACCCAGTTTGCAACTGAGGGCAAGCCGGCGCACATCATCGCCAAGTTCAACTCACTGACCGATCCGAAGATCATCCGTGCGCTGTACAAGGCCAGCCAGTCCGGCGTGCGTATCGATCTGGTGGTACGCGGCATGTGCTGTCTGCGTCCGGGCATTGCCGGGGTTTCGCACAACATTCACGTGCGCTCGATCATCGGCCGCTTCCTGGAGCACACCCGTGTGTTCTATTTCTTGAATGGCGGCGACGAGCAGATGTTCCTGTCCAGCGCCGACTGGATGGAGCGCAACCTCGACAAGCGCGTCGAGACTTGCTTCCCGGTGGAAGGCAAAAAGCTGATTCTGCGGGTCAAGCGCGAGCTGGAGTTGTATCTGACCGACAACACCCACAGCTGGCTGCTGCAGTCGGACGGCACTTATGTGCGAAGCTCGCCGACCGGCAACCAGAACGCCCGCAATGTGCAGGCGACACTGTTGGAACGTTTGAGTAACCCAGTCCTCAGCGTACGCTGAGGACGATACCGACCCGGGTCAACCACGCCGCTTCCTGCTCGAAGTCGGCCTGGGTCAGTTGGTTGTTTTCCAGCCAGTCATCAGGGAATACCACATCAAGATTGTTGCCGCTGGCGGTGAGAACCGGCTGCGGCATTTCCTGTGTGCCACGAATGTGGTGGAACAGGATCGCGAAACGCAACAGCACGCACAGGCGGATCAGCTTATCGCCTTCTGCGCCGAACTCGGCGAACTTGTCCTTTGGAATATTACGGCGATGGCCGCGCACCAGCAGCGCGAGCATTTGCTGGTCGACCCGTGAGAATCCGGCCAGATCCGAGTGCTCGATCAGATAAGCACCGTGCTTGTGGTAGTGATAGTGGGCGATGTCCAGGCCGATCTCATGAACCTTGGCAGCCCAGCTCAGCAGCTCCCGATAACTCTCGTCTTCCAGGTCCCAAGCCTGCGCGACCTGCTCAAGGGCGTGCAGCGCTTTGCGCTCCACACGGTCGGCCTGTTCCAGATCAGCGTGATAACGCTCCATCAGCGAGCTGAGCGTGCGCTCACGGACGTCTTCGTGTTGGTGGCGGCCCATGAGGTCATAGAGCACACCTTCGCGCAGGGCGCCCTCACAGTGGTCCATGCGCTTGAGTTCCAGCGCATCGAAGATAGCTTCGAGAATGGCCAGGCCCGCCGGGAAGATCGAGCGGCGATCGGGCTTGATGCCGTCGAAGTCGATTTTTTCCACGTCGCCCAGCTTGAACAGCTTGCGCTTGAGCCAGGCCAGCCCTTCGGCGTTGACCTCGCCCGAGCCATGGCCGTTAGCCTTGAGTGCCAGACCGATGGCGCGAATGGTGCCCGACGAACCGATGGCTTCATCCCACTTCAAGCGGTGCAGAGCATGCTCGATGCTCATGATTTCCAGGCGCGCAGCGGTGTAGGCCTGTGCATAACGTGCCGGAGTGATCTTGCCGTCCTTGAAATAACGCTGGGTGAAGCTGACGCAACCCATTTGCAGGCTTTCGCGCAGCAGCGGTTCAAAGCGCTGGCCGATGATGAACTCGGTACTGCCGCCGCCGATGTCTGCTACCAGGCGCTTGCCGGGGGTATCGGCCAGGGTGTGGGAGACGCCGAGGTAGATCAGGCGCGCTTCTTCACGACCGGAAATCACTTCCACCGGGTGGCCGAGGATTTCTTCGGCGCGGCGGATGAATTCGCCACGGTTGCGCGCTTCACGCAGGGCGTTGGTGCCGACAATACGCACGGCGCCCAGCGGCAGACCGTTGATCAGTTGGGCAAAACGCTTCAGGCAATCGAGCCCGCGCTGCATGGCCTCTTCGTTGAGCGTGCGCTCTTCAGTGATACCAGCCGCCAACTGAACCTTCTCGCCAAGGCGCTCCAGAATGCGGATATCGCCCATATTGGCTTTGGCAACTACCATGTGGAAGCTGTTCGAGCCCAGGTCGATGGCGGCGATCAGGGAAAGATTCTTGGCTTTGGATTGCGGCATGATCAGAAAATCTCGGTCGATAACCGCGCCATCGTGCCACGAACCTCGGCTGACGCCAACGCGAAGCTGTGAAGGTGGCGTTTTGCCTGCTAAATCAATAACCCAGATCAATAATTCGCACGACCTGTAGGAACTGCCGAAGGCTGCGAAAGCGGTGTGTCAGGATTAGTGCTTTCGCAGCCTGCGGCAGCTCCTACAGGTGACCGCATTTCAAACCGGGAGGCTGGTCGTGGATTTGATCTCCGACAGCGCCACCGTCGAATTCACTTCCTGAATCCCCGGCACCAGCGACAGTTTCTCGAAAAAGAACCGCTCATACGCCTCGATGTCCGGGGTCACGATGCGCAGCAGGAAATCCACGGATCCCATCAGCACGTAGCACTCCAGCACTTCCGGGAAGCCGCGAATGGCTTCGGTGAACTCGGTGAAGTTCGAGCGGCCGTGGGCGTTGAGTTTTACCTCGGCGAAAATCTGCGTATTGAGGCCGATTTTCTTGCGGTCCAGCAGCGCCACTTGGCGACGAATAACCCCTTCATCCTTCAAGCGCTGAATGCGCCGCCAGCACGGTGATTGCGACAAACCCACGGCTTCTGCGATCTGCGCGCTGGAGAGCGAGGCGTCTTCTTGCAGCAGTGCGAGAATCTTGCGGTCGTAGGCATCCAGCTCGGTTTGCATAAACAATTCTCTAAATTGGTCGTTTTCGTATTAACAAGTCTATTAAAGCCCGAATGGCTCGATCATAGGCCAGATATTTCTGACAGTGCGTGCAAGAATCTTCTTCACTCGCACTTGATGGTCATTGAAGAGGCCCCCTCATGCCCAACCTCGAAGCCGTAACGTCCCTGCCGCATCGCCCGGATGCCTGGTCGGCCAGCAACGTCCAATGTCTGGCGCGGTATCAGATTCTCATCGAAGCGGAAGCCGATTCGCTGTGCCGAGTGCTCAACCTGTTTGCCATGCAGTACCTGATTCCGCAGCAGGTGAATGTCTTGCAAGAGGACGGGATGCTCAGCATTGAGGTTGAAATCGACGGCCTGACCTGGCATCGGGCGCAAGTCATCGGCGAAAAAATGCGCAGCCTGATCAGCGTTTGCTCGGTGGAACTTGAACAGCTGCCACAGCCACACGCTTCGAATCCTGCAGTCTCTTTGGCAGCGGGTTGAAGCCTGTCGAAAAATTTCGCAAACCTTGGGTTCGCAGACCCGGCAACAACTGACATGCTTGGGGCTACTCTTGGTTCGTCTGAACCAAACCGTCCAAAGGAATCCGCATGTCAGTCCTCGCCTCATCATCACAGGACCGTTGGCTGGATCTGAATGATCTGCTGAGAGATCTGGTTGCCCTGGGCATCCTCGACCAGAGCAACGCCGAACAGGCGCTGACCATGCGCCGCAGTTCGGCCAACAGCAAACTGCACCCGCTGGAGTTTATCGCTGCGCAGCAGTTCGAGGACCTTTCCCGGCCAGGGCGCAGGCTCGATCTGGAAACTCTCACGGTCTGGCTCGCGCAGCAATGTGGCCAACCCTACATGCGCATCGACCCGCTGAAGATCAACGTCGCCTCGGTCACGCCTTTGATGTCTTACGCCTTTGCCCAGCGCCACAAGATTCTGGCAGTGGCAGTGGATCGGGAGTCGGTGACCATCGCCAGTGCGCAGCCTTACGTCCGGTCCTGGGAAGCTGATCTGACGCATGTGCTCAAGCTGCCGATCAAGCGAGTAGTCGCCAACCCCACTGACATACAGCGTCTGGCGGTGGAGTTTTTCCGGCTGGCGAAGTCGGTGAGTGGCGCGTCATCAGTTGATCAGAAAATGAGCAGCATGGGCAACTTCGAACAGTTGCTCAAACTCGGCGCCAGCGATCAGGAGCCAGACGCCAACGACGCGCACATCGTCAATATCGTCGATTGGCTGTTCCAGTACGCCTTCCAGCAGCGGGCCAGCGATATTCACATCGAGCCGCGCCGGGAGCAGGGCACGGTGCGCTTTCGTATCGACGGCGTGTTGCACAACGTCTATCAATTCCCCGCGCAAGTGACCATGGCCATCGTCAGTCGCCTGAAGAGTCTGGGCCGGATGAACGTCGCGGAAAAACGCAAACCTCAGGACGGCCGGGTCAAGACGACGACCCCGGATGGCGGCGAAGTCGAGCTCAGGCTGTCGACGTTGCCGACGGCGTTTGGCGAGAAGATGGTTATGCGGATTTTCGACCCCGAAGTGCTGCTGAAAAACTTCGACCAGTTGGGTTTTTCCAACGACGACTTGCGCCGCTGGGAGGGCATGACCCGACAACCCAACGGCATCATTCTGGTGACCGGGCCGACCGGTTCGGGCAAGACCACCACGCTCTACACCACGCTGAAAACCCTGGCGACCTCCGAGGTCAACCTGTGCACCATTGAAGACCCCATCGAGATGGTCGAGCCGGCCTTCAACCAGATGCAGGTTCAGCACAACATCGACCTGACGTTTGCCAGCGGTGTACGAGCGCTGATGCGGCAAGACCCGGACATCATCATGATCGGCGAGATCCGCGATCTGGAGACCGCCGAAATGGCGATCCAGGCGGCGCTGACCGGTCACCTGGTGCTTTCCACTCTGCACACCAACGACGCACCTAGCGCTATCAGCCGCTTGCTTGAACTGGGTGTGCCGCATTATTTGCTCAAGGCGACGATTCTCGGGGTGATGGCGCAACGGCTGGTCCGAACCCTGTGTTCGCATTGCAAAGCGCCGGTGGCCCTGGATGAAACCGACTGGCAGAGCCTGACCCGGCCGTGGCAAGCCCCGGTGCCTGCTGGAGCGCACCAGGCGGTGGGCTGTGTGGAGTGCCGCGACACCGGCTATCGCGGCCGCGCCGGGGTGTACGAAATCATGCTGATGTCCGATGGCGTGCGAGGGCTGATCAGCGCCGACATGGACCTCACCGCCATGCGCCGCCAGGCGTTCAAGGAAGGCATGCGCAGCCTGCGTCTGTCCGGCGCCCAGAAAGTTGCCGCCGGGCTGACTACGCTTGAAGAAGTGCTGCGGGTTACGCCGCAGAGTGAGCAGCGGTAGAAACGGCTCAAATTGAACCCCGTGGGAGCGAGCTTGCTCGCGAAGGCGATGTTCCTGTCTATAGAAATGTATTGGGATGTACTGGCCTCTTCGCGAGCAAGCTCGCTCCCACAGACGAATCAATAGGCCCGGAGAAACCACCACACATCCAGAATAAATTTACCCGCCGCTCCCGGCCGAACTCTGACTAAATAGCCGCCTGATAAACATTCGCAATCAACAGGGATCCGTTATGCAAATCGGTAGTGTGGTTTTATTGTTCGTCGCCCTGGCTGTGGCCATCGTCTTCATGGGCTTCAAGGTCGTACCTCAGGGCTATCAGTGGACGGTCGAGCGTTTCGGCCGCTATACCAACACGCTCAAGCCAGGGTTGAACATCATCGTGCCGGTGATGGATCGCATCGGGCGCAAGATCAACGTCATGGAAAGCGTGCTGGATATTCCGCCTCAGGAAGTCATCACCGCCGACAACGCCACGGTGCAGATCGACGCCGTGTGTTTCTTCCAGGTGGTCAACACCGCGCAGGCGGCTTACGAGGTGAACAAGCTTGAGCACGCCATCCGCAATCTGCTGCAAACCAACATCCGTACCGTGCTCGGCTCCATGGAGCTGGACGCGATGCTCAGCCAACGCGATGGCATCAACGAGAAGCTGCTGCGCACCGTGGACGAAGCTACCGCGCCGTGGGGCATCAAGATCACCCGGATCGAAATCAAGGACATCAGCCCGCCCGCAGATTTGATGGCGGCCATGTCCGGCCAGATGAAAGCCGAGCGGATCAAACGTGCACAAATCCTTGAAGCTGAAGGCCTGCGCGCGGCGGCGATCCTGACCGCCGAAGGCAAGAAACAGGCGCAGATTCTCGAAGCGGAAGGCGGGCGGCAGGCGGCGTTTCTGGAGTCCGAAGCGCGGGAGCGTCAGGCCGAGGCAGAAGCCCAGGCCACCAAAGTGGTGTCCGAAGCAATCGCCAACGGCAACGTGCAGGCAGTCAACTATTTCGTCGCGCAAAAATACATCGATGCGCTGGGCAAACTGGCGTCGGCCAACAACAGCAAAGTCATCCTGATGCCGCTGGAAGCCAGCCAGGTGATCGGCGCAGTGGGCGGGATCGGCGAGATCGTCAAAGCCACTTTCGACACCAAGAAAACCTGAGGCGCACTGATGGAATTCCTGCAAAACCTGTCGTTCTGGGATTGGCTCGGGCTGGGCACGGTGTTGTTGATTCTTGAAGTGTTCGGCGCCGGTGGCTATTTGCTGTGGATGGGCGTGGCGGCGGCAGCGGTCGGGGTTCTGACCTTCGTCCTCCCGGCCATGGCGTGGACCGTGCAGTTTCTGCTGTTTGCGGTGCTGTCGGTCATGACGGCCGTCTATTGGTGGCGTCGTCAGCGAACGGTGAATCGGCCCTCGGATCAACCCGGCCTGAACATGCGAGGCCAGGAACTGATCGGCCGCACTTTCATCGTCCACGACGCCATTGTTGAAGGCCGAGGCAAGATCAAGGTGGGCGATGGGGTGTGGATCGTTACTGGTCCGAATGCGCCAGTGGGTAGCCAGGTGAGAGTGATTGCGCAGGATGGGGCGATTTTGCGAGTAGAAGGGGCGTAACTGCCCTGTAGGAGCTGCCGAAGGCTGCGAATAACGGTGTGTCAGGAAACCTGAATCGCAGCCTTCGGCAGCTCCTACAGGGTCCGCAGGCCATCTATGGAACTACCACCTCCCTCCCGGCATCCAACGGTTTCAGAACATCCATAGTTGGAGTATCCCCACCATGCGTCTCAAGCTCGCTGTCGCCACGTTTGCTTTGCTTTCTCTCCCGGTTGGTTCAGCAATGGCTGATGCCGGGTTCTGGCGTGATGTTATTTCCTCGGGCGCCACCACCGGTTCCACCTACCTGACTTTCAAGGATCACAAACTGATCGTTGCCGCTCAAGACGACGCAGGCAGCTTCGTTGCCAGCAATGGCGGCATCCGTGGTCCGTTCCTGGAGGCTGCGATTCAACAAGTACGCAGCGAAAACCCAGGCCTGAACGCTTCGGACATGGATCTGGCCAACGCCATCCTGACCAAGAATCTGGTCGCTGAAAACCAGTAAGCGTCGCACAAAAAAATGCCGCTCGATTGAGCGGCATTTTTTTGGCTGACTGTCTGGCTTATTCGCCGATAGCGCTCTGATAGCCTGCAGCGTCCAGCAGCTTTGCCAGGTCTGCATCAACATCGCTTGGCTTGACCTTGAAGATCCAGGCCGAGTACGGCGAGGAGTTCAGCAGTTCAGGCTCGCCGCCCAGTGCTTCGTTGACTTCAACCACTTCACCGCCCACTGGCGAGTAAATGTCGGACGCGGCTTTCACCGATTCAACAACACCAGCAGCGTCGCCAGCGGCGAAGACTTTGCCGATTTCCGGCAGTTCTACGAAAACCACATCGCCCAACGCTTCTTGAGCATGGTCGGAAATACCGACGACGATCAGATCACCTTCTTTTTTCGCCCATTCGTGGCTCTCAGCGAAACGCAGTTCGGCGGGGATAGTGCTCATTTAGTCATCCTCAAAGTCGGGTCAGCGGTAAACCCGCCAGAAAAATTTCAGATCAGGGCTATTTGGATCAAATCAGATCAAAGCTCTGCCATGACGTACAAACGTGGGGCGAACTACGCGAACCGGATACCATTTGCCGCGGATTTCTACCTCGGCCCGGTCAGCGGTTGCGATAGGCACCCGCGCCAAGGCAATCGATTTGCTTAGCGTAGGAGAGAAACTACCACTGGTGATCTCTCCTTCGCCAATTTCTGCGATGCGTACAACCTGATGAGCGCGTAAAACACCGCGTTCTTCCAGTACCAGACCCACCAGTTTGGAGGTTACGCCGCGGGCTCGCTCGGCTTCCAGCGCAGCGCGGCCGATGAATTGGCGTTCTGCCGGCTCCCAGGCGATGGTCCAGGCCATGTTGGCAACCAGCGGCGAAACGTTCTCGTCGATGTCCTGGCCGTACAGGTTCATGCCTGCTTCCAGACGCAAGGTATCCCGCGCGCCCAGACCGATGGGGGAAATACCCGCGCCCACCAGATCATTGAAAAAACCGGGCGCCTGATCAGACGGGAGAATGATCTCCAGACCGTCTTCACCGGTATAGCCGGTGCGGGCGATGAACCAGTCACCTTCCTGACGACCTTCGAATGGCTTGAGCTGGCGGATCAGCTCGGCGCGTGACGCTGAAACCAGCTCGGCGATTTTTGCCCGGGCATGCGGCCCTTGGATCGCCAGCATCGACAAGTCGGTGCGCCGGGTGAGTTGCACGTCGAAGTCGTTCAGATGGACGAACATCCAGGCCAGGTCTTTGTCACCCGTGGCCGCATTGACCACCAGGCGATAACCGTCGGGGGTCAGATAAACAATCATGTCGTCGATGATCCCGCCGTCGGAATCGAGCATGGCGCTGTACAGCGCGTTACCCACATTCTTGAGCCGGTCGACATCGTTGGCGAGCAGACGCTGGAGCCAGATTTTTGCCTGCGTTCCAGCGACATCAATCACATGCATGTGAGAGACATCGAACACACCGCAGTCGCGGCGCACCTGATGGTGTTCCTCGACCTGCGATCCGTAATGCAGCGGCATATCCCAACCACCAAAATCGACCATCTTCGCGCCCAGCGCGAGGTGCAGGTCAAAGAGCGGCGTACGCTGTCCCATGGGTTTCTCCTTCCGGGCGTGGCGAAGGTGTGGACAGGCAAAACGCTGGCATGCCCCCGTGAATTGGGGTTTGGAGCAGATCGCAACATGTCGAACAGTCTGACAGACCACACCGATTGCGGCGCATTGTAGCCGCACGGCGGTAGACCCGCATCTAACTAAGTTGACGGGCCGAACGTCTGATCAAACCGATGACTGGCAATAAGCCAACGAGAACCAATGTCAACGCGGGCAAAGCAGCCCGGGCCCACTCGCCTTCGCTGGTCATTTCGAAGATGCGCACTGCCAGCGTGTCCCAGCCGAAGGGGCGCATGAGCAGGGTGGCGGGCATTTCTTTGAGCACATCGACGAAGACCAGGAGGGCTGCGCTCAATGCGCCGGGCACCAGCACCGGCAGATACACCTTGAAAAACAATCGCGGCCCACTGACACCCAGGCTTCGTGCGGCTTCAGGAAGGGAAGGACGAATGCGCGACAGGCTGTTCTCCAGCGGTCCGTAGGCCACGGCAATGAAGCGCACCAGATAAGCGAGCAACAGCGCCGAAAGGCTGCCCAGCAACAGCGGTTTGCCTGCGCCGCCCATCCAGCTGGACAACGGGATCACCAGCTCGCGGTCCAGATAACTGAACGCCAGCATGATCGAGACCGCCAGCACCGAACCGGGCAGGGCATAACCCAGATTGGCCAGCCCGACGCCGGCGTTTATTGCCGGTGTAGGAGCCAGACGCCGGGCGAAGGCCAGGATCAGCGCCACACTGACGGTAATCAGCGCGGCCATGCTGCCCAGATACAGCGTGTGCAGGATCAACCCGGTGTAGCGCTCATCCAGATCAAAGCGTCCGCGCTGCCAGACCCAGATGATAAGTTGCAGCATCGGCACGGCAAACGCACAGATGAACACCAGCCCACACCAGCAGCTGGCCGCCAGGGCCTTGAAGCCGCGCAGATGGTAGAGCGCCTTGACCCGTGGCCGCTCGTTGGTCGCCCGGCTTGCGCCTCTGGCCCGACGCTCGCCATACAAAACCACCATCACCGCCAGTAACAACAGGCTAGCCAGCTGCGCCGCGCTGGAGAGGCTGAAGAAGCCGTACCAGGTTTTGTAAATGGCGGTGGTGAAGGTGTCGAAGTTGAATACGGCGACGGCACCGAAATCCGCCAGCGTCTCCATCAACGCCAGCGCCACACCCGCACCAATCGCTGGGCGAGCCATGGGCAGTGCGACTCGCCAGAACGCTTGCCACGGCGTTTGGCCGAGGATGCGCGCTGCTTCCATCAAGCCTTTGCCCTGAGCGATAAACGCCGTGCGCGCCAGCAGATAGACGTAGGGATAAAACACCAGCACCAGCACGATGATCACGCCGCCGGTTGAGCGCACGCGCGGCAGGCGCAAGCCGGTGCCGAACCATTCCCGTAGCAACGTTTGCACGGGGCCGGCGAAATCCAGCAGCCCGACGAAGACAAAAGCCAGCACGTAGGCGGGAATGGCAAAGGGCAGCATCAAGGCCCAGTCCAGCCAGCGTCGGCCGGGGAATTCACACAGGCTGGTCAGCCACGCGAGACTCACGCCGAGCAGGGTGACACCTACCCCAACACCCAGGATTAACGTCAGCGTATTGCCGAGCAGGCGGGTCATCTGGGTTTCCCACAGATGCGCCCAGATCTGCGCGTCGATGGTTTGCCAGGACAACAGCAAAACGCTCAACGGCAGCAGCACCAATGCAGCAATGGTGAAGACCAGCGGATACCAGCGGCGTTGGGCGGGATGGGCCAAGGACTATGTCTCAGTGAGAGTTTTGTTGGAGCGAGGCTTGCCCGCGAAACAGTCACCCGAGTATCCCAGGCACACCGCGTTATCGTTCTTCGCGGGCAAGCCTCGCTCCAACAGGGTCAGGTGGACATCAATTCCAACCCACCCGATCCATCATGCGGATGGCTTCGGCCTGGCGTTTGCCAGCGACTTCGACCGGGATGGTATCAGCCTTGAACGCACCCCAGCTCGCCACTTCCTCGGAAGGAGCGACTTTAGGGTTGGCGGGAAATTCCTGGTTGGTGCCGGAGAAGATGGCCTGGGCTTCGGGGCCGGTCATCCATTCGACCATCGCTTTAGCAGCTTCCGGATGAGGAGCGTGTTTGGTCAAGCCGATGCCGGACAGGTTCACATGCACACCGCGATCCGACTGGTTTGGCCAGAACAGCTTCACTGCCAACTCCGGCTTTTCTTTGTGCAGACGACCGTAGTAGTAAGTGTTGACGATGCCGACATCGCATTGCCCGGCGTTGATCGCTTCCAGTACGGCGATGTCATCGGAGAACACATCAGTGGACAGGTTGTTGACCCAGCCCTTGAGGATCTTTTCCGAGGCATCGGCACCATGGGTTTCGATCAACGTGGCCGTCAGCGACTGGTTATAGACTTTCTTGGCAGTGCGCAGGCAAAGGCGACCTTCCCAGTCCTTGCCGGCAAGGGCTTCGTAAGTCGAAAGGTCTGCCGGCTTCACCCGATCAGTGGAATAGGCGATTGTCCGCGCGCGCAGGCTCAAGCCCGTCCAGCTGTGGGTTGAGGAGCGGTATTGCGCAGGAATGTTGGCGTCGATCACCGGGGAAGTGAAGGGTTGCAAAATGCCCATCTGCTCTGCCTGCCAGAGGTTGCCCGCATCTACGGTGAGCAGCAGGTCGGCTGTCGCGTTCTCGCCTTCGGCCTTGATGCGCTGCATCAGCGGCGCTTCCTTGTCGGTGATGAACTTGACCTTTACACCGGTCTTGGCGGTATACGCGTCGAAAACCGGCTTGATCAGTTCGTCAATCCGGGAGGAATAAACCACGACCTCGTCGGCAGCCAGGGCGGTGGTGCTGAGCACTGTCAGTGTCAAAGCAGCCAGAAGACGCTTGCTTGCCTGCATGGGAGTGTCTCGCTTCGCAAAATGAGGCGAAATGGTAGTGAATCCCATTTGCCAAGTCTGGCTGGACGAGTAACAGAATGTTGCAGCAGTTCATGGAGGTTAGTGGGGGTTCGACCAGTGGGACCGGCTTTAGCCGGGAAGGCGGTCTGTCAACCGATGCGGATGTAGTGGACACATCGGCCTCTTCCCGGCTAAAGCCGGTCCCACTAAAAAGCGTTGCGGCCCTTCTACAACCGCGCCAACTCCGGCAAATCCCCGCTCAGCCCCAACGCCTGGCGCACGAACGTCGCTTTGGCTTCCGGTATCTGGTTAACCAGCTTCAGCCCGGTGTTTCGCAACCAGCGCAAGGGCAACTGATCAGCCTGGAACAAGCGCTCGAAACCTTCCATGGCTGCCATCAAGGCCAGGTTGTGCGGCATGCGTCGGCGTTCGAAGCGGCTCAGCACGCGAATATCAGCCAGTCGCTCGCCACGCTCGGCAGCATGTAGCAACACTTCAGCCAGCACCGCCGCGTCGAGGAAACCCAGATTCACCCCTTGCCCGGCCAGCGGGTGGATGGTGTGTGCGGCGTCGCCGATCAGGGCCAGGCCTTCAGCGACATAGCGCTTGGCGTGACGCTGGCGCAACGGCACGCACAAACGCGGGTCGGCGGCCATGACAGGACCCAGTCGCCCTTCAAAGGCCTGCTCAAGCTCGCGGCAGAAGGTTTCATCATCCAATGCGGTGAGGCGCTCAGCTTCTTTGGGTGTCACCGACCAGACGATGGAGCACCAATGCTCGCCAGCTCGCTCCAGCGGCAGGAAGGCCAGCGGGCCGTTATCGGTGAAGCGCTGCCAGGCGGTTTTGTGGTGGGGTTGCTCAGTGCGCACGCTGGTGACGATGGCGTGATGCAGGTAATCCCATTCACGGGTGGCCGTGCCGGTCAGCTTGCGCACAGCGGAGTTGGCGCCGTCTGCGGCCACCACCAGCGGCGCACGCAATTGTCGGCCATCGGCCAGGGTCAGCAGCCAGTCATCGCCGGAGCGACGCATCTGCTCCAGACGCGCATTGGCCAGCAAGCCGATATCGCAATCGTGGAGGCGATCCAGCAGGGCGTCCTGCACCACGCGGTTTTCGACGATGTGGCCGAGCACGTCGGCATGCACGCTGGCGGCAGAAAAGTGGATCTGCCCGGTGCCGCTGCCGTCCCAGACCTGCATTTCGCCATACGGGCTGGCGCGACGTTGTGCGATGCCGTCCCACACATCCAGACGTTGCAGGATGCGCTGGCTGGCGGCGGACAAGGCGCTGACCCGAGGCTCAAACGGCGCCTGGCTATCAAACGGCTTGACGCTCAACGGGCCGCCGTCGACCACGATGATATTCAGGCCACTGCCTTGCAGCGCCAGTGCGAGGGCACTGCCGACCATTCCGGCTCCGACAATCAGCAGATCTGCGCGGGTTTCCATGCTTTAAATCGTTCTCGCTGAGGGCGTGAGCCAGTGGATGTGAAGCGGTGCGTTAGACATTGGGCCGAGTTCCCAAGCCCATGGCCTGCCGGGCAAACCAGCGTTTGGCCGGTGGCAGCAGGTCGAGACCCAGTAAACCGATGTTGCGGCCCGCAGCAACCAGCGGCTGGTTACTGCCGAACAGCCGCGTGACCTGATCGGAAAAACCCACGGTCAGTTGCTGATCCAGACGTTGCTGTTCGCGATAGCGCTGCAAGGTCGACAGATCTCCGGGCAGCTTGTCGCTGGTTAACAGGGTATGGGCCAGCGCGTCGGCATCACGCAAGGACAGGTTGAAACCCTGACCGGCAATCGGGTGCAAGCTGTGGGCCGCGTTTCCCAGTACGACCAGATGCGAGCGCACTTGTTCTTCAGCTTCGATCAGGTTGAGCGGGTAGACATGCCGCGCGCCGACTTGCTGCAAAGTACCGAGGCGATAGCCGAACACATTCTGCAATTCACTGAGGAAGCTGCGGTCGTCCAGCGCGGCCAGACGCTGTGTGTCGGCGCCGGTGCGAGTCCAGACCAGCGCGCAGCGATTTTCCGGCAGCGGCAGCAGGGCCATCGGGCCTTCGTCGGTGAAACGCTCGAACGCCTGCCCGCAATGGGCCTCGCTCGGGGTGATGTTGGCAATCAACGCGCTCTGGTTGTAAGGCCGTTGGCGAACGCCAATCCCCAACTGCTCACGCAAGCTGGAGCGGCCGCCATCGGCCAGCACGGCCAGATCGCATTCCAGCTCGGTTTCGTCGTCCAGCAACAGGCGGTAGCCATTGGGCAGCGCCTGCATCTTTTTGACTTCGGCCGGGACGCGCCAAGTGACCACGTCTTTGTCCAGACCTTGCCAGAGGCATTGGCCCAGCCAGGCGTTTTCCACCACATAACCCAGAGCAGGCACGCCTTCTTCCAGGGCCGACAAGCGCGCGGCACCGAAGCGCCCACGGTCAGACACCTGAATTTGCAGGATCGGCTCGGCGCGGCGGGCAATCGCTTGCCACAGGCCAAGCCGTTCGTAGATTTGTCGAGCGCCGAACGACAGCGCCGAAGAGCGGGCGTCGTAACTCGGTTGATAAGTATCGCCGGGCGCGAAGGGTTCGATCAGTACGATCTTCCAGCCGCGCTCTTTGGCTCCGGCCTGCAACGCCAGCGCCAGGCTCGCGCCCACAAGACCGCCACCGACGATCGCCAGATTGAAACGGCTCATGCAGCGTATTCCGGTTGATTGCGGGCAGCGGCCATCAATGCTTCGATTTCAGCCACGGATTTGGGCACGCCACCGGAAAGAATTTCACAGCCTTGTTTGGTCACCACGACGTCATCCTCGATCCGGACACCAATACCGCGCCACTTTTTGGCGACCTGCTGGTTGTCCGGGGAAATATAAATGCCCGGCTCGACCGTCAGCGCCATGCCGACCTCCAGCACCCGCCATTCGCCGCCGACCTTGTAGTCGCCGACATCATGCACATCCATGCCAAGCCAGTGCCCGGCGCGGTGCATGTAAAAAGTCTTGTAGGTCTCGTTGGCGATGAGTTCGTCCACATCGCCCTGCAACAAGCCCAGTTCGACCAAGCCCGTGGTGATGACCCGGACCGTCGCTTCATGGGCCTGATTCCAGTGCTTGTCCGGGCCGATGGCCTCGAACGCCGCTTCCTGGGATTTGAGCACCAGTTCGTAAATTGCTTTCTGCTCAGGGGAAAACTTGCCGCTGACCGGAAAGGTGCGGGTGATGTCGCTGGCGTAGCAGTCGATCTCACAACCGGCGTCAATCAGCACCACATCGCCGTCTTTGAGCACGGCGTCATTCTGCTGGTAATGCAGGATGCAAGCATTGCGGCCCGAGGCGACGATGGAGCCATAAGCCGGCATCTTCGCGCCACCCTTGCGGAACTCGTAATCCAGCTCGGCTTCCAGGCTGAACTCGTGCAGGCCGGCACGACAGGCTTGCATGGCTCGAACATGGGCGCGGGCGGAAATCTGCGCCGCTTCGCGCATCACCTTCACTTCTGCTGCTGATTTATACAGACGCATGTCGTGAAGCAGATGATCCAGCGCAACGAATTCATTCGGCGGCTGTGCACCCAAGTGCGCCTTGGAGCGGATCACGTTGATCCAGTCCATCAAATGCCGGTCGAATTCCGGATTGCTGCCCATATTCGAGTAGACCCGGTCGCGGCCTTCGATCAGGCCCGGCAGGATTTCGTCGATATCGTTGATCGGGAAGGCATCGTCCGCGCCGAAGTCACGAATCGCGCCTTCCTGACCGGCCCGCAGGCCATCCCACAACTCACGCTCGGGGTTGCGCTCGCGGCAGAACAGCACGTACTCGCCATGCTCACGACCGGGCATCAACACCACGACCGCTTCAGGCTCGGGGAAGCCACTCAGGTACTGGAAGTCGCTGTCTTGACGATAGACGTGCTCGACATCGCGATTACGAATCGCCACGGCAGCCGCAGGCAGGATGGCGATGCTGTTGGGTTCCATCTGCGCCATCAAGGCCTTGCGTCGCCGAGCGTATTCCGACTTCGGGATCTGGATCATAGGCAGGTGGATTTCCTTTTGAGCGCGTCGGTCATGTTCTGCGCAGACCACGACCGGCTTCGCCGTTGCTTAACTATCAATGCAAGGAAGGTTTTGGCGCTGGCGCTGCAGGTTTGTTGCATTCGGTGAACAGCAACAGAGGCGCGACGCGCAGGTATTCCATGACTTCCATGTAATCGCTTTCGCCGTCTTCGGACTCTTCCAGAGCGTCCTGAACCTGAGCGATGGCCGCCAGATCCTGCAGCACTTCCATGGCTTCGCCGCTGATGGCGTTGTCGCCGGCGGTCAAGCCGAAGCCTGCGAGGAAGCCCTGGCACCATTGGCCCAGCGCGATGGCGCGCTCGCCCAGTGCCTCTTCGTCGCCGGGCAGGAGCAGTACAACGGTCATGTCGTCGCTGGTGAGCTCGCCTTTGACCATCTCTTGCAGGCCAATCAACGCCTGACGCACGTTGTCTTCAGGCGCGGAGCCGAGAATTTCAGTGGCATCGATCAGCCAGCCATCGGCATCGAAGCCGGCACCCGCGCAACTGCGGCCCAGTAACAGGCCGTGCAGTTCGGCAGGGGAGACAGGATGACCGCTGCTGCTGAGCAGGGTGGCGAACGCTTTATACGGGGAATTCTGAATAGGCATGGGTAGCTAGTCGCCAATCGGCTCAGTGTCTAGAATGGAGGCCTTGTATCCTAGACTATCCGCGTCGCAAGATCATCTACGCGGCCTTACGCAGCACTTTAGAGGCCGTGGCTTAACGCCAGCTCCTGTGCCACTCATCAGAAAGTATTCAGTGGGAAACAATGGAAGACACCGACCTGCAAGCGTTGATGGCCCGACTGGAATTACTGATCACTCGTGTCGAGCAACTAAAACGTCAAAACGGACTCCTATTAGCTCAGGAAAAGTCGTGGCGCGAGGAACGCGCTCATTTGATTGAAAAAAACGAAATCGCCCGGCAAAAGGTCGAGACAATGATTTCGCGCCTCAAGGCCCTGGAGCAAGACTCATGAGCAATGGCAACAGCGTCACCGTACAGATCCTCGACAAAGAATATTCCATCATCTGCCCCCAGGAAGAGCGCACCAATCTGGTCAGCGCCGCTCGTTATCTGGACGGCAAGATGCGTGAGATCCGCAGCAGCGGCAAAGTAATTGGTGCCGACCGCATCGCCGTCATGGCTGCGCTGAACATCACGCACGATTTGCTGCATCGTCAGGATATACCTGACGTGCAGGCCAGCGGCTCGACGCGTGAACAGGTCCGGGATCTGCTGGATCGCGTCGATCTGGTGCTCGCCACGGACGCTGATTCGACTCCGGATGCGCCTCGGGGCTGAATGTTGCGGCAAGTTTCGGTATACTTGCGCCGCTCCCTGGAGTGCTTGCCAGTCGGTCATGTCCCTGAGCCGATACGCACAACCACGGGGGTTGCACGTTGGGGTTGGTGTGCATGTCCGCTCGACGGAAAGCCTTAAAACCTCCTGCAATCTCCACCTTGAACTTTCGGGTTCAAGGGCTACACCGACAGCGGTTCGTCGGGGAGTCTCAATTCAGTACGTTGCCGGTTTCAGCCGTCAATAGTCATCACGAGTTCGCCGCCACGGCGCTCTCGATCTGGTTCAACCTTAATGGATCAGCCCGCGCTCATGACCAGTGATGTCCCGCTCACCCGTCAGCAATTGCGCCGCAAACTGCGCATCGCCCGTCGCGCCTTGAGCGCCAGCGAACAGCGGGCAGCGGCCCGCGGTCTTTATCGCCAATTGGCGCAACACCCGCTGTTCCGCCGCGCACGCCATATCTCGTTATATCTGCCCATGGACGGTGAAATCGATCCGCGCCTGTTGCTGCGTGCTGCTCAGCGTCGAGGCAAGGCCACGTACCTGCCGGTGCTCAGCGCGTGGCCGCGAACCAAAATGGTCTTCCAGCGCGTCATACCCGGCGAGAAATTCAAACCCAATCGTTTCCGCATCCCCGAACCACGTATTAATCCGGCCAAGCAGCGCAAGATATGGGCGCTGGATCTGATCCTGATGCCGCTGGTGGGGTTTGACGATGAAGGCGGGCGACTGGGCATGGGCGGCGGATTTTACGACCGCAGTCTGGCCTATCGATCACGCCGGAATGCGTGGCAGAAACCCACATTGCTGGGGCTTGCTCATGAATGCCAGAAGGTCGAGCGTCTGGCGCAGGCCAGCTGGGACGTGCCGCTGGATGGCACGGTGTCGGACAGGCGTTGGTATTTGGCGTGTCGCGCGGAAAACGCATGACCCCTGTGGGAGCGGTGCTTGCCCGCGATAAGGCTAGGCGCGGTTCACGCTAGATCGCCTAAACCTTATCGCGGGCAAGCACCGCTCCCACAGAAAAGTGCATTTCAATTCAAAAGATTGTTTTTCGAGCGACCCGGGTATTAGAAAATCAATGTCGCGAAGGATACTTCTGCTGCTGTTGGGTAATTTCAACTGGCGCATCGGTTTTGCTGGCCCACAAACTTTGCGCGTAACCCGTGGTGACGACACCCAAACCGAACAAAATAACCAAAATCCAAAGTAAATCCGGTTTGCGTTTCATTGACTGCCCTCCTTCGGCAAATCAATACGTTGTCAGCAGCGGTTTCCGTATAGGCCGTGCAGCAGCGTGGAGCTTAAAATCCCGGCATTCTGCGACAACGATCACAGACACGCAAATGGTGATGTGAGCCGACTGTCGGTTTGTCATGAAACTGTCCGACAACTTGCCCGTTCAACCTGTCAGGGGTAATAAAAATGGCCTATTGGCTGATGAAATCCGAACCCGATGAATTTTCCATTACCTCGCTGCAAGACCTTGGAAAGGCGCGTTGGGACGGTGTTCGCAACTATCAGGCGCGTAATTTCCTGCGGGCGATGGCGGTAGGTGACGAGTTTTTCTTCTACCACTCCAGTTGTCCTGAACCAGGCATTGCCGGGATCGGCCGCCTCAGCAAGGCTGGCTATCCCGACCCGACAGCCCTGGACCCGCAGAGCCACTACTTCGACGCCAAGGCCAATGAGGATAAAAACCCGTGGACAGCCATTGACGTAGAGTTTGTCGAAGCCTTCAAGGAAGTGCTGAGCCTGGGCTATCTCAAGCAGCAAACCGCGCTTGAGCAACTGCCCCTCGTACAGAAAGGCAGTCGCTTGTCCGTCATGCCGGTGACCGCCGAACAATGGTCGGCGATCCTGGCGCTGCGTTGAGGCTTACTGGACGATAAAGTTGTTGAACAGCAAGTCTTCAACGATGGGCTTGCCTTCTTCGTCGGTCATGACCTGCTGAACCTGTTTGAGCGCTTCCTGACGGATCTTCTCTTTGGCTTCAGCGCTGCTCATGGTGTCGACGGTTTGCTGGGTGAACAGCGCGACCAGTTGATTGCGAATCAGCGGGTCGTTACGTTTCACTGCCGCCTGAGCTTCCGGGCCGGTCACGCGCAATGCGATGTCGGCTTTGTAGACGCGCAGCTTCGGGCCGCCATCCAGCGCATAGTTGCCCACGAACGGAGGCGTCAGGGACACATATATGGCCTTGGGCGCTTCGCCCTCTTTGGCCGCTTCTTCATTAGCCAGCGCCATGGTCGGCATCGACAAGGCCAACAACATCAAGATCCACGCTTTCACAGTCCACTCCTTAATCGTTTAGCCATCTAGCTTATACAGGCTCATCAGGCCGGGTCATGCTGATTGACCGGAAAATACACATACCTGAACGTATCGGCCACAAATCCAAAAGGAATAGTCCGATGAAAGCCTTGCTGTGCAAAGCGTTTGGCCCCGCCGAAACCCTGGTGATCGAAGACATCCCCAGCCCGCAGATCAAAAAGAACGAAATCCTGCTGGACGTGCATGCAGCCGGGGTCAACTTTCCTGACACGCTGATCATTGAAGGCAAATACCAGTTCAAGCCGCCATTCCCGTTTTCTCCAGGCGGCGAAGCCTCAGGCGTGGTGGCGGAAGTCGGCGAGAAAGTCACCCACCTGAAAGTCGGCGACCGCGTAATGGCCCTCACCGGCTGGGGTAGCTTCGCCGAACAAGTCGCGGTGCCGGCTTATAACGTATTGCCCATGCCTAAAACCATGGACTTCAACACCGCCGCCGCTTTCAGCATGACCTACGGCACCTCCATGCACGCTCTCAAGCAACGCGCCCAACTGCAACCCGGCGAAACCCTGCTGGTGCTCGGCGCGTCCGGCGGCGTCGGCCTGGCGGCGGTGGAAATCGGCAAAGCCATGGGCGCCCGCGTCATCGCCGCCGCCAGTTCTGCGGAAAAACTGGAAATCGCGAAAAACGCAGGCGCCGATGAGCTCATCAACTACACCGACGCCAACCTCAAAGACGAAATCAAACGCCTTACCAACGGCAACGGCGTCGACGTCATCTACGACCCGGTCGGCGGCGACCTCTTCGATCAAGCCATCCGCTCCATCGCCTGGAACGGCCGCCTGCTAGTCGTCGGCTTCGCCAGCGGCCGCATCCCCGAACTCCCCGTCAACCTCGCCTTATTAAAAGGCGCCTCAGTGGTTGGCGTGTTCTGGGGCTCCTTCGCCCAGCGGCAACCCGAAGACAACGCCGCCAACTTCCAGCAACTGTTTGCCTGGTTTGAAGATGGGAAATTAAAGCCTCTGGTTTCACAGGTGTATCCGCTGAATGAGGCGGGAGAGGCGATTGATTCCTTGGGTAAGAGGAGGGCGGTGGGGAAGGTGGTGGTGTCGCTGCGTTGATTGTGATCCCGATCTGCCCCGCTTTTCATTGCGGGGCTCCAATGACTACAACAACGCTCGCACCCTCTCCGGCATCTGATCCGCGTAAAAAGCCCCAGGACTGGCGCCGCAACGCTCGATGATCTGCGGGATTGCCTCGGCGAACTCGGTCTGCAGCGCCACGCGTTCGGTCTCCGATATTTGCGTGGTCAGGATCCCTTCTGACAGGTAATGAGAAACGTAAGAGAACACGCTCAGTTCATGGAGCTTTTTTTCCGGCTTGTGCAAATTTCGTTCGGCAACCTGAGCATTCACTCGGCTGCACGGCAGCTTGCTCAGGACCGCGTTTATGTCCATTGGCAGTTGCGGGCGGTTGCCGAAGGCGAAGATCATCGGCGCGACAGCCACCACACTGGCTGGCCGCTCGGCTGTTACTTCCCAAGGCTTGAACTGCCACTGTTTGACGGCTTTTTTGGAAGCCTTGGAAAAAAGCGGATTATCGCTTTTCAGGATTTTTATGTCGGTAACCGATCCGTTCGAATGCACGACGAATTTCACGCGGGTCGAGCCTGCGATCCCGGCGTTTTTCAGCTCCATCGGGAAAATCGGCTTGGGGGTGTAAACAGGAATCAACGTCACGTCATCGGCGAATGCCGAAAAAGACACACTCAAGCAGAGTGCAAGCAGCCAGCGTTTCATCGTGAAGCTCCTTCTATCAAAAACAGGTTGTCCTTAGTGATGCGAAACCAGCACGCCGCGTATTTCATGGGGGAGGTAGGTGCCATAGCGGGCGTCGGGGTTTTGTTTGCAGGCTTTAACAATCGCGGGCACGGCTTTTTCCAGCTCAGTGAGCAGGGTTGAGCGCTTGGATTTGTTTGGCACCTGATGAGTGACGTAACCGCTGGCCAGGTATTTTCGCGTATGCCAGAACACATCGACTTTGCTCAAGGGTTCCAGCGGAAAATTGCGCTCACTTAATTCCACCTCCTGGTTGAGGTAGGTACACCGTGTGTTTTCAAGCCCGACGGTGATTTCTTTGGAAAACGGCTCCAGCCCGTGGGCGCCAAAGATGATCGGCACCATGACGTCGACTTTCTCTGGCCTGCCTTGCGTAGTGCTCCAGGGCTCATAGCGCCACTTGCTCAGGGTGTTTTGTGCGGCTTCGGCAAACTTAGGGTGGCTGCTTTCGACGATTCTGGTTTTCTCGACCTTGCCCGAGGCATTGATGCTCAGCTCTACCAAAACTTTGCCGGGATGAGCACTTTTCAGAAGCTCCCGGGGGTACGGCGGTTTCAGCCCCGACATCAGGCTCAGGAATGCGTCGTTCGCCAGGGCAAGCGTCGGCAAACAGCACAGCACAATAAACGCGAAAAATTTCACCACGGACCTCGAATGCTCATTGGGTGCTGATCACCCAGCGTGCGAGCGATGGTACGTGGCAAGTTTGTAGGACCAGAAGCCTGTCACGTCTGATGCGGTTGTAGGATCGGTCCTAATCGTGGCGTATTTTGTTACACATAAGCCGAATGTTCAGAAAACAACACGTTGCAGCCGTTGCTGCGCTGTTTATTGCAATTCTAGGGGAGGAGGCACTGCTTTTTTCTGTAACGAAAATGTAATATTCGCTTTCGCGCAGAAAAACAAAAAATGGAGTGTCTGAATGTTTGCCTTCTTCCGCCCCGCAGCACATCAGGCACCCCTGCCTGAAGAGAAAATCGACAGCACCTATCGACGCCTTCGCTGGCAGATCTTCGCAGGCATTTTCATCGGCTATGCCGGTTACTACCTGCTTCGTAAAAACTTCTCGCTGGCCATGCCTTATCTGATCGATGAGGGCTACACCCGTGGGCAACTGGGGGTCGCGATGTCGGCCATCGCGATTGCTTATGGCTTGTCCAAGTTCCTCATGGGCATTGTTTCCGACCGTTCCAACCCGCGTTACTTCTTGCCGTTTGGTTTGCTGGTGTCAGCAGGGGTGATGTTCGTGTTCGGTTTCGCACCTTGGGCGACGTCCAGCGTGACCATCATGTTCATCCTGCTGTTTATCAACGGTTGGGCTCAGGGCATGGGCTGGCCGCCGAGCGGGCGGACCATGGTTCACTGGTGGTCGCAGAAAGAACGCGGCGGTGTGGTGTCGGTCTGGAACGTGGCGCACAACGTGGGCGGCGGTCTGATCGGTCCGTTGTTCCTGCTGGGTCTGGGCTGGACCAACGACTGGCATGCGGCGTTTTATGTGCCGGCTGCCGTGGCGTTACTGGTGGCGGTGTTTGCTTTTGCAACCATGCGCGACACCCCGCAATCGGTGGGTTTGCCGCCAATCGAGCACTACAAGAACGACTATCCGGAAGGCTACGATGCCAGCCATGAAGAAGAATTCAGCGCCAAGGAAATCTTCGTCAAATACGTGCTGCGCAACAAAATGCTTTGGTACATCGCCTTGGCTAACGTGTTCGTCTACCTGCTGCGCTATGGCGTACTGGACTGGGCGCCGACCTATCTGAAAGAAGCCAAGCACTTCACGGTCGACAAAACCTCCTGGGCTTACTTCCTGTACGAGTGGGCGGGTATCCCGGGCACCCTGCTGTGCGGCTGGATGTCGGACAAGATCTTCAAAGGCAACCGTGGCCTGACCGGCGTGGTGTTCATGGTGCTGGTGACCATCGCGACCCTGGTTTACTGGCTCAATCCGCCGGGCAACCCGACCGTGGATATGATCGCGCTGGTTTCCATCGGCTTCCTGATCTATGGCCCGGTGATGCTGATCGGTCTGCAGGCGCTGGAGCTGGTGCCGAAAAAAGCGGCTGGCACGGCTGCTGGTTTCACCGGTCTGTTCGGTTACCTGGGCGGTTCAGTGGCTGCGAGCGCGGCGATGGGCTACACCGTTGACCACTTCGGCTGGGACGGTGGCTTTGTCCTGCTGATCGGCGCTTGTGTGCTGTCGATCGTCTTCCTGCTGCCAACGTTGTGGCACAAGCAGGTGGCGAGTACGTCGCGTTAAGAAGGATCCAAACCTGTAGGAGCTGCCGCAGGCTGCGAATAGCGATGTCCAATGACTGCCCGCTTCGCAGCCTTCGGCAGCTCCTACAGGGTTATGCGTCAGATCACCTGGCAATCCGCCGCGCAGCGCCGTAAGCGCGCTTCAAGATTCAAATCCGGCATGGCGTGGCTGCGCAAGGCGTTCGCCGTCTGTTCGACGTAATCGCGAGTGGTGCCGTAGCGGCCGCTGGCGCTGGCCAGCACCTGGCTCAGTACGTTATCTGGCAGGTTGCCCGCATAGCTGGGCAGATGCCGCTCTAGCACAAATCCCAACGCCTGAACCCTTCGGCCATCTGCAAGACGGCAGTTCAACCAGTGTGGGCGATAGGAAGGGAAGGGCATCTCCCGCTGCCATAAGGCCAGCAGCGATTCGTCGAGATTTTCTTCCGGCAATCGATAGGCGAAACCACTGCAAGAGCCGCCGCGATCCAGGCCGAATACCAGCCCCGGCATTTCCGGCGTGCCACGGTGTTCGTGGGACCAAAGGTACAGCCCGCGATGGTAGCCATGAATTCGCCCGCGTTGACGTTCTACAGCGGTGCACTCAGGGCGCCAGATTAATGACCCGTATGCGAATAGCCACACCGGACCACCTTCGTGGCGCTGCATGGTTGCATCTCTCGAATTGATCAGTTGTTCGCGGGTCAGTTGCGGCCCGAGATCGATGACTGGCGGATAGGCCAGCCCAAGGCCGTCGTGAACAGCGGCCGACAAGCTATTGATTTGATTCCCCATTTGGCCCCCCTGGCGAGTAAATGCCAGTTGCAGCAGGTAGTGCTGGATGAATATGAGCGTGTGCCATCGGCGAAGAAAAGGTATCCGCCAACGAAATGCTTGCTTATCAGACTGGCCGCGCAGCTCTGCCGTCACCTTGCACTGCTGAAACAATTGCACATAACGGATGCAATTAACAATCCACACTGTGTGGATCAGGCAGTTGTTCCGATGGACGTGGCGATTGTCGGAATTCATTTAAGGACGAATCCTACAAACACTTCAGACCGTTCAACTTACTGCCCTCGAACTCGCTCTGTATAAACGCCGGCTACGGATTTAAGCAGCGGAAATACAGGGTATGCAGATCGGCAAAATGTTGAAGATGGCAGTGTTCGCGGTGCTGTGCCTGATGGTTTTCCAGGTGGCAGCAACCGAGGGTTCAGACGGGAATGACAAAGGATTCTGGCTGGTGCAGACCAGTCTCTACACCCAGCATTTCTCGCCTGACCCGGAGCACAACAACCGTCAGGATCTACTCGGCCTTGAATACAACGAGGCGTCCGGGATGGTTTATGGCGGGGCGACGTTCCGCAATTCGTTTGGCCAGCGCTCGTTCTACGGTTATGCAGGCAAGCGCTTCGACAGCGGCACTTATCCGGTCTATTTCAAAATCACAGGGGGGCTGTTGAAGGGGTATAAGGGCGAGTATCGCGACAAGATTCCGCTCAACAGCCTGGGCATTGCGCCGGTGATCATCCCGGGCGTTGGCATGAAGCTGGGCCCGGTCAATGCAGAGGCGATCCTGTTGGGCGCCTCTGCTGCGATGCTCAATGTGGGTATCCGTTTCTGACGGCGTAGCCCGTTAAGGCCGTGGCGCGTAGGCGAACACGTCAGCACGCATCTGATGGGCGTCCATTCCGGCGCTGACCAGAGCGTCAAGGGTGCCGTAGATCATGGCTGGCGAGCCGCTGGCGTAAACGTGCACGGCTGACAGGTCGGTAATGTCCTCACAGACAGCCTCATGCAGCATGCCGCAGCGGCCTTCCCAGCCACAGAGGTCGCTGACGACCTTGTGCAGAAACAGGTTGGGCAGTTTTTTCCATTCTTCCCAGTGTTTGATTTCGTAGAAATCATCCGGGCGACGCGCGCCCCAGTACAGATGCACGGGATGAGCGAAACCCTTGGCGCGGCAATGTTCGATCAGGCTGTGCATCTGCGCCATGCCGGTCCCCGCAGCAATCAGCACCAGCGGCGCATCAGGCAGCTCGGCGAGGTGGGTATCGCCGAACGGCAGCTCCACCTTCGCCATCTGATTGCGCTGCAATTGCTCGATCAGGGCCTGGGCGCTGTCTTCGCGAACCAGCACATGCATTTCCAGATCGCGGCCGCTGTGGGGAGCTGAAGCCATGGAAAACGCCGATTTCTCGCCGCTGTCCTTGTGGATCATCAGATACTGACCCGCGTGATAACGCGGCGGCTTGCCCGCAGGCGCGCGCAGGCCGACACGCCAGACATCACCGCCCACTGGCGTGCATTCGCTCAATTGGCAGGCAAAGGTGCGTACCGGCAATTCACCCAAAGCGAGCACGCCGTCCCAGAGTACTTCGCAGTCTTCCAGCGGTTCAGCCAGGCAGGTATAGATTTCGCCATGAGTCAGCTCGTCATCGGCCTGTTTGACGCGGCCAGTCACCAGCAGTGCCGAGCACACATGGCAATTGCCGTTGCGACAGCTTTGTGGGCATTCGTAGCCCAAGCGTTGCGCGGCATCGAGGATCCGCTCGCCGGGCAACGTTTCCAGCACTGCACCCGAAGGCTGCAAAGTAACGCGCATCAATCTATTCCCAACTCATGCCAGATTTCGTCGACCCGGCGTGTAGTGGCTTCGTCCTTGACGATAACCCGACCCCACTCGCGAGTGGTCTCGCCCGGCCATTTGTGCGTTGCGTCCAGACCCATTTTCGACCCCAGCCCGGAAACCGGCGAGGCGAAATCCAGGTAGTCGATCGGCGTGTTCTCGATCATCACTGTGTCGCGCTTGGGGTCCATGCGCGTGGTGATCGCCCAGATCACGTCGTTCCAGTCTCGGGCATTGATGTCGTCATCGGTGACGATAACGAACTTGGTGTACATGAACTGTCGCAAAAACGACCACACGCCGAGCATCACGCGCTTGGCGTGGCCGGGGTACTGCTTCTTCATGGTCACGACGGCCATGCGGTACGAGCAACCTTCCGGCGGCAGGTAGAAGTCAGTGATCTCCGGGAACTGCTTTTGGAGGATCGGCACGAACACTTCGTTCAATGCCACGCCCAGAATCGCCGGTTCATCAGGCGGACGGCCGGTGTAGGTGCTGTGATAGATCGGCTTGATGCGGTGCGTAATACGCTCGACGGTGAACACTGGGAAGCTGTCGACTTCGTTGTAATAACCGGTGTGGTCGCCGTATGGGCCCTCATCGGCCATTTCGCCGGGGTGAATCACGCCTTCCAGAACGATTTCCGCGCTGGCCGGGACTTGCAGGTTGTTGCCACGGCATTTGATCAGCTCGGTGCGATTGCCGCGCAGCAGGCCAGCGAAAGCGTATTCGGAGAGGCTGTCCGGTACCGGCGTTACGGCGCCGAGAATGGTTGCCGGGTCCGCGCCCAAAGCGACGGACACCGGGAAGGGCTCGCCCGGATGCTTGATGCACCATTCTTTAAAGTCGAGCGCGCCGCCGCGATGGCTCAACCAGCGCATGATGACTTTGTTGCGGCCAATCACCTGCTGGCGATAAATGCCCAGGTTCTGGCGCTCTTTGTTCGGGCCGCGAGTGACGGTCAGGCCCCAGGTAATGAGCGGGCCAACGTCGCCAGGCCAGCAGGTCTGCACGGGGAGCATGCCCAGGTCCACGTCATCGCCTTCGATGACGATTTCCTGGCAAGGCGCATCCTTGACCACTTTCGGGGCCATGGAAATGACTTTCTTGAAGATCGGCAGCTTGGACCAGGCGTCTTTCAGCCCCTTGGGTGGCTCGGGTTCTTTGAGGAAGGCCAGTAGCTTGCCGATTTCGCGCAGCTCGCCGACCTCTTCAGCGCCCATGCCCATCGCCACGCGCTCAGGCGTGCCGAACAGGTTGCCGAGCACGGGGATATCAAAGCCCACCGGCTTTTCAAACAGCAGCGCCGGACCCTTGGCCCGCAAGGTCCGATCACAGATTTCAGTCATTTCCAGAACAGGGGAAATGGGCACCTGAATGCGTTTCAACTCTCCGCGCTGCTCAAGCTGCTGCACGAAATCCCGTAGATCCTTGAATTTCATTAACCCGGCCACCGATAAAATAGGCTCGTATCGTACCTGCTCTGGGGGTTTGAAGCAGCTTTGGTGTGGAGGGAGGGCGAGCGAGCTTCTGTGGGACCGGCTTTAGCCGGGAAGTGGCCTGTAAATTCTCAGCATCTTTTTCGGCAGACATACCGTCTTCCCGGCTAAAGCCGGTCCCACTTATGGGCGCAAAAAAATGGCGCCGATAAGGGCGCCATTTTTTGTGCTGCGGTTCTGCCTGTTACTTGCGTTTCATCGACAGGAAGAACTCGTCATTGGTCTTGGTCTGCTTGAGCTTGTCGATCAGGAACTCGATAGCAGCGACTTCGTCCATCGGGTGCAGCAGTTTGCGCAGGATCCACATGCGTTGCAGCTCGTCATCGGCAGTCAGCAACTCTTCACGGCGGGTGCCGGAACGGTTGATGTTGATGGCCGGGAACACACGCTTCTCGGCTATCTTGCGATCCAGAGGCAGTTCCATGTTGCCGGTGCCTTTGAATTCTTCGTAGATCACTTCGTCCATCTTCGAGCCGGTTTCAACCAGCGCGGTAGCGATGATGGTCAGCGAGCCGCCTTCTTCGATGTTCCGTGCTGCGCCGAAGAAACGTTTCGGTTTCTCCAGGGCGTGGGCATCGACACCACCGGTCAGTACCTTGCCGGAGCTCGGGATCACGGTGTTGTAGGCACGAGCCAGACGGGTGATGGAGTCGAGCAGGATCACCACGTCTTTTTTGTGTTCGACCAGGCGCTTGGCCTTCTCGATCACCATTTCAGCAACCTGTACGTGACGGGTTGGCGGTTCATCGAACGTCGAGGCAACCACTTCGCCGCGCACGGTGCGCTGCATTTCGGTCACTTCTTCCGGACGCTCATCGATCAGCAGAACGATCAGATGCACTTCCGGGTTGTTACGCGTGATGTTCGACGCGATGTTCTGCAGCATGATGGTCTTGCCCGCCTTAGGCGGAGCAACGATCAGGCCGCGCTGGCCTTTACCGATCGGTGCGCACAAGTCGATCACACGGCCGGTCAAGTCTTCGGTGGAACCGTTACCGGCTTCCATCTTCATGCGGATGGTCGGGAACAACGGCGTCAGGTTTTCGAAGAGGATCTTGTTCTTCGCGTTTTCCGGACGGTCGTAGTTGATCGTGTCGACCTTGAGCAGAGCGAAATAACGCTCACCTTCTTTCGGTGGACGGATCTTGCCGACGATGGTGTCGCCAGTACGCAGGTTGAAGCGGCGGATCTGGCTAGGCGAGACATAGATATCGTCTGGGCCGGCGAGATAGGAAGCGTCTGCAGAGCGCAGGAAACCGAAGCCGTCCTGGAGGATCTCCAGCACGCCATCACCGGAAATTTCCTCGCCGCTTTTGGCGTGCTTTTTCAGCAGGGAGAAAATCACATCCTGCTTGCGCGAACGGGCCATATTTTCTATGCCCATCTGTTCGGCCATTTCGAGCAGATCGGTAATCGGCTTTTGCTTGAGTTCAGTCAGATTCATAGGGGAATGACGTAATCATGTAGGGAGGGGAAAAATTAAGCTGTTGTGCTTAATGAGGCCGCGCCGCAGAGAAGGCGACAGGATCGCGTACTAATTCGAAAGGAGAGCGTCGGCGACGGCTTGCAGGGGGCAACGGAGAAACCGTTGCGGGGCCGAATGTACCACTTGATTTTCGAGGCGTCTAGTATGAAGCCCGAAAAAAAGCCCCGCAATTTGCAGGGCTTTGATACATCAGATGTTAGCGTCCAGGAACGCTGCCAACTGAGACTTCGACAGCGCACCGACTTTGGTGGCTTCGACGTTGCCATTCTTGAACAGCATCAGTGTCGGGATACCACGCACGCCATGCTTGGCCGGGGTTTCCTGATTTTCGTCGATGTTCAGCTTGGCGATAGTCAGTTTGCCTTTGTAGGTTTCGGCGATTTCGTCCAGAACCGGGGCAATCATTTTGCACGGGCCACACCACTCAGCCCAGTAATCAACTAGTACAGCACCTTCAGCCTTGAGGACTTCGGCTTCGAAGCTGGCATCGCTGACGTGCTTGATAAGGTCGCTACTCATGGAGTTCTCCGAGTTAGTAGGCTAAAAAACGTGGCCCATCATAGCGGGCCTTGCCCCGTTCAGGAAGCTGGGCTTGATTGAGTCTGGCTATAGAGGTCCATGAGTCTGGTTATAGGGGGATTTTTAGTGGGGCTGTTACGGTGTCCATAGCACTGCGCTATATCGCGTTCGGCATTGGAACTGTAGGAGTGAGCTTGCTCGCGATCGGCTGCGAAGCAGTCGTGAAAAAGCTGAACTCACCATCACAGGAAAGTCGTTCCGACTTTATCGCGAGCAAGCTCACTCCTACAGACTCCATGTGTGCCGTGCGACTGGGCGGTTTTAGCTCGCCGGCGAAACGAACACGATTCCGGTGCGCAGCGCGGCGCCACGGATATGTTCATGCATGGCTTTTTGCGCTGGGCCCGAGGCGTGACGGGCCAGGGCGCGCAGGATCTTGCGGTGCTCCTGCCAGGTTTCCATGGCCCGCGTGGGGCGGATGAAAGGCATTTTCTGGCTTTCCAGAAAGATATCTGCGCCTGCCGTGATGATCCCGAGCATGGCCTGATTGCCACTGGCGACGAGGATGTGCCGGTGAAATTCAAAGTCCAGCCGCGACGCCGCCTCGAAATCCTCGGCGCGCAATTCCAGGCGCATGGCTTCGACATTGTCTTCCAGCACATCGCGCTCATCGGCAGTCAAGGTCACGGCGGCCATGCCCGCGGCAAAACCCTCCAGCGCATAACGCAGCTGAAAAGTATCCGCTGGCGACACATGGCTGTCGAAAGGCCAGGAAAAACCGGCCGTGCGCTGTTCTGGTTCAGAAAACGCCTGGACGAAAACGCCTTTGCCCGGCTGCACATTGACCACGCCCAGCGCGCTTAACGAGGACAACGCCTCGCGCAACGACGCCCGACTCACGCCAAGCAAAACCGCCAGGTCCCGCTGCGACGGCAGGCTGTCGCCGGGTTGATAGCCCTGATCGACAATCAATTTACGGATTGCCCTCAGGGCTGATTCAGGTACTGCGAGCGGGCTATTAGGCATCACTGTTCAGGCCAGTCAGTCCAGTAAAAATCCCTTGTATGCCCATATTCTCAATCCGGCAAGCGACGCCCAGGCCTGGGGCGGCGCGGCTTTGCGGTGCGCCAAAGCAGGGCGCCGGGCCCGCAGACTGGTCAGACCAGTAAGACCGAAATTGCCGCCTAACCCTTGGTTTACGGTTGGGGAGCGTCGTATGGCATGAGCTGTGCACTAACCACCGCAGACATACACCTCGCCCCATCACGGAGTCTTCCCATGACCAAGCGTTACAGCGCTCTGCTTACTGCCCTGTTTGCCAGCCTCATGCTGAGCCAGGCGCCCGCCCATGCTGACGGGCTGGATGACGTCGTGAAACGTGGCACCCTGAAAGTCGCCGTTCCGCAGGACTTCCCGCCGTTTGGTTCGGTAGGCCCGGACATGAAACCTCGTGGCCTGGACATCGACACCGCACAGCTGATCGCTGACCAGTTGAAGGTCAAACTCGAACTGACCCCGGTCAACAGCACCAACCGTATTCCTTACCTGACCACCGGCAAGGTGGACCTGGTGATCTCCAGCCTGGGCAAAAACCCGGATCGCGAAAAAGTCATCGACTTCTCCAAGGCTTACGCGCCGTTCTACCTGGCAGTGTTCGGCCCACCTGAAGCAGCAATCACCAGCGTTGACGATCTCAAAGGCAAAACCATCAGCGTGACTCGTGGCGCCATCGAAGACATCGAGCTGACCGCTGTTGCGCCGAAAGAAGCGACCATCAAGCGCTTTGAAGACAACAACTCCACCATCGCTGCCTACCTGGCCGGTCAGACCGATCTGATCGCCAGCGGCAACGTGGTCATGGTCGCCATCAGCGAGAAGAACCCGAAACGCATCCCGGCGTTGAAAGTGAAGCTCAAGGATTCCCCGGTCTACGTCGGCGTGAACAAGGGTGAGGCGAATCTGCTGGCCAAGGTCAACGAAATCATCGAGACGGGCAAGAAAGACGGCGCGCTGGAAAAGAACTCGCAGACCTGGCTCAAGCAGCCACTGCCAGCTGACCTCTGATCTGATCACTGCTATCTGAATTCGGGGCCCGCCAATGGCTTACCACTTTGACTTTGCACCGGTCATGCAGAATGCCGATCTGCTGCTGCGCGGGGCGTTGTTTACCCTGGAGTTGACCGCCATTGGCACGTTGCTCGGGGTCAGCCTGGGCATCGTCGGCGCCATCGTCCGGGCCTGGAAGATCCAGCCGTTCTCGGCGATCTTCGGGGTCTACGTCGAGCTGATTCGCAACACGCCGTTTCTGGTGCAGTTGTTTTTCATCTTCTTCGGTCTGCCGTCTTTGGGCGTGCAGATTTCCGAATGGCAGGCAGCGATTCTTGCGATGGTGATCAACCTCGGCGCCTACTCCACGGAAATTATCCGCGCGGGCATCCAGGCGATTCCCAAGGGCCAGCTTGAAGCGGCGGCTGCGTTGGCGATGACGCGTATGGAAGCGTTTCGCTATGTGATTCTGATCCCGGCGCTGGGCAAGGTCTGGCCAGCGCTGAGCAGCCAGATCATCATCGTGATGCTTGGCTCTGCGGTGTGCTCACAGATCGCGACTGAGGAATTGAGCTTCTTCGCCAACTTCATTCAGTCCCGCAACTTCCGCGCGTTCGAGACGTACATCGTCACCACCTTGATCTACCTCTTTATGGCGTTGCTGGTTCGTCAGCTTCTGGCCTGGGTCGGGCGTCGTTACATTTCGAGGAAAGGCTGATGGATTTCACCCTCTGGGATGTGGTGCGCAACCTGCTCACCGGCCTGCAATGGACGTTAGCGCTGTCGCTGGTGGCATTCATCGGCGGCGGCGTGATCGGCTTGCTGGTGATGTGGATGCGCATCGCCAAACTCAATGCCCCCCGCGTAATCGCCAAGATCTACATCGAGCTGTTCCAGGGCACGCCGCTGCTGATGCAGCTGTTCCTGGTGTTCTTCGGTGTGGCCTTGATGGGCTTTGATATTTCGCCCTGGGCCGCCGCTGCACTGGCCTTGACCCTGTTTACCAGTGCCTATCTGGCGGAGATCTGGCGCGGCTGCGTCGAATCCATCGCCAATGGCCAGTGGGAAGCTTCGGCGAGCCTTGCGCTGTCGCCGCTGGAGCAGCTGCGCTACGTGATTCTGCCGCAAGCGTTGCGCATTGCCGTTGCGCCGACCGTTGGTTTCTCGGTGCAAGTCGTCAAAGGCACGGCAGTGACCTCGATCATTGGTTTTACCGAACTGACCAAAACCGGCGGCATGCTCGCCAACGCTACGTTCCAGCCCTTCATGGTCTATGGCTTCGTGGCTCTGGGCTACTTCATGCTCTGCTACCCCCTGTCGCTCAGTGCCCGCTACCTGGAAAGGAGACTGCATGCCTCTGCTTAGAATTTCCGCGCTGCATAAATATTACGGCGACCATCACGTCCTCAAGGGCATTGACCTGACCGTCGAAGAAGGCCAGGTCGTCGCGATCATCGGCCGCAGCGGCTCCGGTAAAAGCACCTTGCTGCGTACCTTGAACGGGCTGGAGTCGATCAACGACGGCGTGATTGAAGTCGACGGCGAATACCTGGATGCCGCCCGCGCCGATCTGCGCTCGCTGCGGCAGAAAGTCGGCATGGTATTTCAGCAATTCAACCTGTTTCCGCACTTGAGCGTCGGCGAAAACGTGATGCTCGCGCCGCAAGTCGTACAGAAAAAGTCGAAAGCGGAAGCGAAGAAACTCGCGGAGCAAATGCTGGAGCGGGTCGGGCTGGGGGAGAAGTTTGATGCCTTCCCGGATCGGCTCTCCGGCGGTCAACAGCAGCGCGTGGCGATTGCCCGAGCGCTGGCCATGTCGCCCAAAGTCTTGCTGTGCGATGAAATCACCTCAGCACTGGACCCGGAGCTGGTCAACGAAGTGCTCAGCGTAGTGCGCAGTCTGGCAGCGGACGGCATGACATTGATCATGGTCACCCACGAAATGCGCTTTGCACGGGAAGTCGGTGACAAGCTGGTGTTCATGCACCAGGGCAAGGTGCACGAAGTGGGCGACCCGAAAATCCTCTTCGCCAACCCCCGTACGCCGGAGCTGGCGAACTTCATCGGGACGGTGGAGCAGGGGGCGTAACGAAAGCCCTTATCCGGCGGGGGATTCGCCCGTTGGAGCGAGGCTTGCCCGCGAATCAGTCGCTGCGGTCTGTCAGGCCAACCGCGTTTTCGTTCTTCGCGGGCAAGCCTCGCTCCAACAGGTTTCAGCATTCCTCAACCATCGCTTACAACCGCAACAGCGTCTTCCAAGCCCGGCTCTGGAACACGACGATCGTCTGCTGCACACGGGCATCCAGCACTTCATCGGTAATCGGCAATTCAGCCAATTGCACCAGTTTATTCAGCTCGCCATACAGACGATCCAGTTCCGGCAGGTCCAGTGCGCCACGGGCGTGGTGCAGCCAGGCCTGGATGCGCTCGATGCGCGGCAGTTGCTCGGCGAGGTCTTCCGGCTGCTGCTGATAACGACCCAGCTGCAAGGCAGTGGCTTCGTCAGCCAGTAAACGCGGCAACCAACTGTCCAGCTGCGCAGCGCCCTGACGATTGCCACGGTTGTTGCGCTCCACGGTCCAGCTGCGGGCCAGCAACCAACGCGAAGTGTTTAGCGAGAACAGACCCCAACGCGGGTCTTCCAGCTCTTCAATAAACTGCTCGTGCGCCGCGCCGCGCACATCGCCATCTTCCTGACCGGCCTGAACCAGCGGACGCCAGTCTTCCAGCAGCGCATCCAGCGACGAACGCAATTCGCTGCTGGTGCTGCGCGGTGCGGCTTGGCCGAGGCTGCCGGTCAAAGCACGCAGCTCAACCAACAACGCGACCCAATCCTGCAGCAAACGCCAGTGACCATTGAAGCGGTATTGCTCAGCCAGACGCTGGCTGCTGCCCAACAGATGCAAAGCCAGCGCAGCATAAGCGTCGTCTAGCGGCATTTCCGGCTGGAACTGCGGCGCAGGCAGGCTCAATGAATAGCTGTTTGCATCAAACAGACGATAACCGCGCTCAGCCTTACTGATATCGCACGGCATCAGCGGCAGTGTCGCAGCCAGTTCGGCAGCCAGTTCCAACAGTGCAGCCGGATCGCCTTCGCGCAATTCCAGCTCCAGCTCGCAGATTTCTTCCTTCTGCTTGCCTGCCACTACATGGCCCAGATCCAGAGCGGCTTCGATCACCACCTTGGTCTTGCCACGGCCCCAGGCAATCTCGGCGCGTTCGCGCACGAAATCGGTGGTGAACAGCGGCTTGATGGTTTTCTTGTCCAGCTCAGCCAGTTGCTCAGGCCAGCATTCGCCGTCGAGCTTTTTCAGGTCCAGCTTGGCCTTGGGCAGATCCCAGTTGTACTCGTTACGCTCGGAAAAACCGGCGACGCTCTGACCGCGAGTCTTCATGGTCTGAATAATCTTGTCGCCATCACGGCGCAGACGCAGGGCAACCTTGGCATTGGCCAGATCACGTTCCGGGGTATCGAAATATTGGTTCGAAAGCTCCACGCGTTCCCAGCCACTTTTGTTGCGCTTCTTTAATAACGGGTGTTCGCGCAGTGCAGCGAGGGTTTCGCGGCTGACGCGGAGTTTGATTTCTGTTTCTTTCTGCATGGCCGGGAATCCAGACGCTTGTACTGATAACGGGTGCAGCCAGTTGTTACGAGGCCGCCAAGGCCATGCAGTGTACAGGACATGACCCGTAAACAGGCCGTTGCACTGCATGAACGCTCTATATAGCCGTTGCAGCTCAGCTCAAGGCGGCACTGCCCGACAACGCATCGTCCACAATCCCCCGAGCCATATCGCTCATCTATCGCCCGTACCAACGCCTCGCTCCAGCGGACACTGTATTCTCCTGTGGGAGCGGTATTTGCCCGCGATATAGGCGCCGCGGTGATTCAGGTACACCGCGTTAACGTTCATCGTCCGGATGCGGTCCAGACCAAGCGCGCTCCTACGGCTTGGCGAGGCAGGCATCAAAAACAACAAAGCCCGCACAAGGCGGGCTTTGGAGGCTGATTCAAGACTGTGATCAACAGCCCGAAACAGAAAGATGGTGCACCAGACGGGATTCGAACCCATGACCCCTGCCTTCGGAGTCCTAAAAGTCGACGTTTAGAATCAATACGTTAGCGGGGATTAGCTGGGAAATCAACGGGTTGTGTTAGCTGGGGTTAGCGGGTTTTCACCCCGATTAGCGGGGTGAGTGTGGCAAATTTGTGGCATCAGACGACATCTTAGCCCCATGGATTTTGTGTATCCGTTTGTCAGCTCTGTTCATGTCTAGCGTGCGAAGATGCTTGCGGTTGTATTAACACTCTGCGATAACCATTGGTGATGGCCTTTTGACTCCTGCTTCCGAGGCGTCGGGGGGCGAAGTGAATAAGTTTGTCGAAAAACGGTCACTGCAATGAATGCTAAACTTAACCTGAAAGGAATCAAACGTGAGTACGAAAACGCGCCCTTTTTCAATTTTTTTACTTAAAGATGGTTACGATTCCTCAAATTCACTAAAACAAAATAATTCTTTGAGTCGGGTTGTAGACGCTAAAAAACTCCCAAAAGATTCAGTTCTTTTTATTTTGGATGCTCCTCCGAGAGATCCATGGTGGAAAGGCTACTTTGATATTAAGCAGCCATTGCTTCAGTCAAGCAAAGGGGCATTGGTGTTCGTTCCCGTCGCAGATCGATTCTTTGCATTGTCATTTGGTCATGTATTTCACAATCTACTTGATAACTCGTATGAGTATGATTTTGGATTGCGGGTGACTCTTAATAGTTTAGACCCAAACAAGCTCAAAAGCGCGGATATCATTGATCCGGGTGCTTCTCGTCGGAAGCGAACTCAAGTTCCAGCTGCTACTGATCTAACATTTTTAGATTTCGATAGCAATTCGGAGGTCGTCAGAAGTCTAACTGGAGCTGTTAAAGAGGAATTTATAGGGCTTTTTAAAAGTGCTACGGGTTCGGCTAGTCTAAAGGTAGGGCTAAAGATTGATTCGGACCAGTTGATATGCACATGCGGAAAACTCCTCGAGTTATATTCCAGTCAAGAGTACTTGGTTACTTTTCCTAATGTTGGAAAGATAATTCCTGAAAAAGACCCTGATATAGTAAGTTTTCTAGATTCTCAGCTGCTGGACAAGTTCGTTAATCAAGATGATGAGATTTCACTCTCTATCCCTGATATTGTTGACTATCGAGACAATACCAGCTGTCGATTCCAAGGCCGGGGAGGGGGTGTAGCCGATGTTTATACTGATGTTTCTCTAGAATCCTTCTATGAGTATTTAGGCGCCACATATGATTATCGCTCGCTCACTATAGATAGTCTCAAGAGCTTCAGCATCGCTTTGTGTGATGCAGAAGGAAATATCAGCCGGGCTTACAGCATATACAATAGTCTTCTGCTGGATATCGTAGAGCCAGATAAGATATATCACATTTGTGAAGGTGGCTGGTATCGTGTTGAAGCTGGGTATATTAATGAGCTGAAAAGCTATTTAGATGGGAAGTGCGAGTTAACAGATCTGATCGATTATGATCATGATGAAGTTAAAAAAAGTACCGCTCACTATAGTGAGGAGAATTACAATAAGGCTGTGGCGCAGGCCCTAGGGCACATGATCTGTCTTGATCAAACCAGCATGAGCCCCCCAGGGGCCACGCAGATTGAACCGTGCGACCTATATTCAGTGTCAACTGCACCTGACGGTGTGAGAACGGCAAATCTCTACCATCTTAAGATTTCGACAAGGTCATCTCAGTTAAGCCATCTTTTTAATCAGGGTATCAACTCTGCTGAGTTGTTAGTTCTTGAGCCTTTGTGTCGAGCGGCCTTGGAAAATTTGGTAAAGCAGAATATTGGCGGCAATGATTTAGTGGGCTATTGTGATCCTATACATGCTAAGAGGCTGAGAGTTGTATACGGTATCGTTACAAGGAAGCGTCCGCATAATCTTTCAGATAATTTACCTTTATTTTCAAAAATAAGCCTAATGCGTTCTTTTAAACATCTAGAGCTTATGCAAATACCATCCGTTTTGACCTATATTCCCGATGTGAGTGCTGTTAAGGAAAAATATAGTTCGTATCCTTCGGTAATTATTGAGGTAGTAAGCCTTGGAAACGCCAGTAAAGAATTCTCTACGATTGCCGGGCAAGTCCTAGCGCAAGGTACCAAGTTGATCGGCTGTTGTAAGGAAATTCAAGATAGCGCTGTCGGATCGAAGTTTAGAGTTTTTTTTCAGATCAACAAGAAAAGTAAGCCTTATACCAGTCATAAGTGGAAATTTGAGTCTGTTTTATAGCTCTAGAGGGGTGTACATGTTGCTGCTGATGTTGAAGTGACCTACCCTGCTGAAATACAGGTGGCCCACGCAGGTGATTCACAAGGCATTACTGATACAAGGGGGCTGTGTCAACTGACAGTTACCTCGAGGTGGTGTAGGTCACGCCAATTTACTGGACCGACGTGGACAAGATGACGCAAAATATAAGGATGAGCATGGGCAAGATTGCAGTTAAGCGTTTGACTCGTTCAGATTTGACGCTGTTCAAATGGCATTTTGAGAATATTAACGCCGGCAAACAAACCGCCATTAATTTGAATGCTGGAATTTTCATAAATAAATTATACCCTGAATTGCCAGCGTTGGTTAAGCAGACCGGTGTTACAAAATTTCCCGTGGACTTAGATATTTTTGGTCCGGGCGAGGCCGGCAAGCACTCTCTCAGTCAGTTAATTGTGAAAGGTGATAAGTACAAAAACTGGCGTTTGAATGGCGCTGTAATTCATAACCCAATTGAATCCCCATCACGCTACAACTGTCTAGCCGCGCATGATTACGCCATTATGGAATTCTCGGGCAAAGTGCCCGCCGAGGTGAAGATGGTGCTGATATCTGCCAGTCTGGAGGAGGATAGGCAATTGCATGCTCAGCTTAGCGAGCTAATGGGAGGCCGTTCCATGGCAGCCCTATCGTCCGATGAGCTTGCGGGCGTACGGGTAAATTTGGCTAGCTACGACGATTGCACGGCGCTGACTCCGGATCTCGAAACGTTTATGGAGGACGCCGCACAGGGCGGAATAGTCGGACAACAAAACCTTGCCGCTTGGAAGTCAAAACGCCAAGTTACTAGGGATGAGCTAAATCATGCAAAAGAACGTGCAAGCGAGATAGGACTAGCAGGCGAAGAGTTTGTTGACTATTTCCTGAATCAGGAAATAGTAGCTGGCCGAATCCACGCTTACGAGTGGGCATCTCGTGTGAATGCCATAGAGGCGTTCGACTTCAAAGTCAACAATTCTATACTAATTGACGTAAAGTCTACTGCGTACTCATTTAATCAGAGGCTACATATTTCGCTGAATGAATTACTGCACATGCTTGCAAATAACTATCATTTGTATCGTATATACGATATTCGAGATCGTCAGGCAAAACTGCGCATTTGCGTGAATACCTTTGATCTTGCAGAGCAGTCTATCAATATTCTGGACACTCTTCCTTTCGGTATTAAGATAGATAGCATTTCCATCAGTCCGGACAATCTGGTGTTCGGCGATGAAGTCATTATTGAAATGCTTACCAGACAAAGCGAGGGTTGACTGGGAGCTAATTATTGCCGCTAATGAGTAAGTAGCGCGACACCTTGACCGCTGCGCTCGAGCCATCATCGATACTTCATCGCTGACGGAGCTAGAGCGCAGCTCGAGCCGATTGGCCCGTAGAACGATGTATGGACTTAATACTCAAATTGGAAGTGCAATTTCCAGCTGAGGCCGCTCTACATCTTCCACTTTTGCTTTCGCGGCGAGGATACGGTCTTTCATCATTCGCGCCACAGCCTCGAAAACAGGAACTGCTACCGAGTTCCCGAATTGGCGGTAAGCTTGTGTATCCGAGACAGGAATCACGAATGTGCTTTCGCCTGGCTTGTCGAAACCCATCAGGCGGGCACATTCATGAGGTGTAAGGCGACGAGGCCGGTTCATGTGGTTGAGCTCGCCATGAAACTCCAGTTTGTCCGAGAATCCGCGATCGACCAGAATTTCGGAGCCGTCCTTATGGTATCGGGCGGAGAGAGTGCGCGCCACACTGTTTGGGCCGGTCAGGCCAAAACCGAAACCATTGCCCTTCTCCTTATGCTTCTGGGCGTACTTGTAGAGGTATTCCCACAGCTTCGGCGTGAGGATGTATTTGTTGTCCACTTCCTTGTCCAATAGGTCACCAAATGACGGTCGCTGAGCTGGCTGATGCTTGACGATATCCTTAAGCGTGAAACCCTGGTGAACGTTCAAATCGCGCCTGAAACCTACCAGCACGATCCGCTCGCGATGCTGAGGCAGAAACTTCATGGCATCTATCACCTTCGGATCGGCACCTTTAGGTGCGTTCACATCGGCCACTTCGTAGCCCAGCTCATCCAGCGCCTCGCAGATGATCCGGAACGTGTTGCCCTTGTCGTGACTCTTGAGATTTTTCACGTTTTCAAGCAGAAAGGCTGCAGGACGCTTGGCCGCGATGATTCGGGCAACATCGAAGAAAAGTGTGCCTTGGGTTTCGCATTCGAACCCATGCTTGCGACCTAGTGAGTTCTTTTTCGATACGCCCGCCAAGGAAAACGGCTGGCAAGGAAAGCCTGCCAGCAACACATCATGATCCGGAATTTCTCGATCAATGTTCCGGTATGCTTCGTCCTCGCTTACCTCCATCTTGTCAGACAGCGTCACTGACCTGATGTCCAGATTGAAGCGATGGCGAGCCGGATCGCAATAGTGGTTGGCCTTGTAGGTCCGGACTGCATACTTGTTCCACTCAGAAGTGAACAGGCACTCGCCGCCGATCGCCTCGAACCCCTTGCGGATACCTCCAATACCGGCGAACAGATCGATGAAAGTGAAGGTGCGCTCGCCTTCTACCTTTCGAGGCAACAACGCACTCAGCCGAGCGTGCTCCACGTAAGAGAGCTTCGGAGCTGCCTTGCCCTTGTACCAGCGGTTGATGGTCTCGCGGCACCAATGTCCAGGGCTTGCTTCGTTGAGCACCTCTGCCAGAAAGCCTTGGTCGTAGATATCGAGCAGCGTCTCCAACAAGGACAGATCGTTACCAGCGTAACTGGAGGGTCTGTCCGCCAACGTACTATCCACATTTCGGTGGATGGATTGCTTATTTTCAGCGAAATTCATAGGCGCTCTTCTGGGTCAGATCTGTGACGATATATCACTATTCTATCCCTTCAGAGCCAAGAGTGAAGCCTTTTCTAAACGGCTATTCACTAAGAATAGGTTACTTCCAAAATTTTAGGCTGTATATACGTACAGTTAATTGGCGCATAGGCTTCATGTAGCGAATCGGTACATCTTCTCGCCTGGGGTGTAGTGGGCCCAACTATTTAGGCTTCGAGGATGATTCCCTGAACCTCGCAGGACGAGCAGTGCCAAACGGAAATCTCCTTAAGGCACGGCAGGATACTGACATGGACACGGTGGACACTGCTACGCGCTCCAAGATGATGTCTGCCATCCGTGGCAAGGACACAAAACCCGAAATGGTCGTCAGGAGATTCTTGCACGGCCGAGGTTACCGGTACCGAATCCATCGCAAGGACCTTGCAGGTAAACCAGACATCGTGATTCCACGCCTTAAAGCCTGCGTCTTTGTCCATGGCTGCTTCTGGCACCGTCACCCTGGCTGTCCCTACTCAACGATCCCAAAGACAAGACCCGAGTTCTGGAACGAAAAATTCCAGAAGAACGTGGCGAGGGACCTTGCCAATATCGATGCTCTCGAAGCTTCCGGCTGGACTGTGCTGATCGTCTGGGAATGCCAGTTGAAGAACGATTTTGAAACATTGCACAGGCTGGAGCGGAAACTTCGACTATTGTCGCCCGGCCTTGCTTCTCTAGCGAATGCAGGCGCGCCGTCAGCCGACGCTAGCCTCGAGAACCATCTTCATGCAAAGACAGAGGAGTGAGTTGGCCTGCAGTGGCAGAGTGCAATTATACTGAGCCGAATTCTCGTCTGGCGCGGATTCACGTGGCGCAGGGACTTGACAGTAAAAGCCAAGATAAAAGGATTTCGATGTGAACGATCTAGTCAATGAGCCCGACGCACCCCGGTTGATTTTCGGTCTGAGGGATACAGGGTATAACGTCAGGACGGCGGCTGCCGATATCATCGACAATTCCATTGCCGCCAAAGCCGACCAAGTCAATGTCGAGATCACCCTGCGTCCAGACGGTCGAAAGTTTGTGTATTTCGGCGACAACGGGGATGGCATGGATGCACAGGGTATCCATCGGGCAATGCGCTACGGAGCTCCGGAGCGTGATAATCCGGAAAGCCTAGGCAAGTTCGGGTTGGGTCTGAAGACCGCTTCCAGCTCGGTCTGCCTCAAGTACACGCTGATTTCCCGCAAGGGAATTGACCATGAACTGGCAAAGCTTGCGTGGGATCTTGACTACGTTGCCCAGCAGAAAAAGTGGGAAATGCTCAAGGAGCCAGTTACCCCGGACGAACAGGAAATGTTCGAGGAATTGTGCGGTGAAAAGGGAACCCTGTTGATCTGGGAAAAGTGCGATCGGATCCTGACCAAGGATTATGAGCCTGGCGCCTCAAAGGAACAGGCAGCGATCAAGCGGCTTGCAGAGAGCCTAGTCAAGCACCTGTCGCTTGTTTATCACCGATTCCTCGACACGGGGGACGACCGCGAGCGCAACGTATCCATTGTCGTAAATCAGATTCCTGTAGAACCATGGAACCCCTTCTATCCTGCCCGCTCGGAACAGGTCCTTGCCGAGAAGAAGCAGAAGCTTCTGGTTGAAATGCCTGACGGCTCGGAAGAGACCGCGAACATCCGAGCATGGATTCTGCCCCACCGCAGCGACATGACCAAAGATGAGGAAAAAACCCTTGCGCGTATCTCCAACAGATCCCAGGGTTTTTATGTCTATCGCGAGGGTCGCCTCATTCAGGACGGCAGCTGGATGGAGGTCTTCGGAGCTCCCGAGCCCCATACCTCTCTGCTGCGGATCGAGTTCGACTTCGGCCACGAGCTGGATGATGCTTTCCGGATCGATGTCAAGAAGTCCCGGATCCTTTTTCACCCAGACCTTGAGGATGGTCTGCGCGAACTGCTGCAGCCGATCTACCGGGAGGCCGGCAAGCGTGCCAGAAGGCAGACTCGTGAGCAGACCAATGTCAGGCAAATCGACCACAGCAGCGCAAACAAGAACATTGCGGACACGGGCAGTGCTAGCAAGGCTCAGGTGACGTCCGTTGACCCTGTGAACCAGTCGGCGGTCATATCGAACAATATGGGTTCGAAGATCAAGCTCAAGCTTGCTGTCCAAAGTAACGTAAGTCCCGACACGGTATATGTCGACGCGGTTGAGGACATCAATACCGGGGAGCTCTGGCAGCCCGCCTTGCGCAGCGCGGGAGACAGCGGCCACATGCCAGCGGTACTACTGAATAAGCACCATGATTTCTACCAGAAGATCTACAAGCGCGCCGCTGCCAACGGTTTCGCGGTGGAGGGCATGGATCTTCTCCTCTGGGCATTTGCAGCTGCCGAGCAGAACAACACGAACGAGGAGCTGGAACCGATCTTCGAGGATATTCGAAACGAGATATCCAACAATCTGCGCAAGCTGCTGCGCAATGTCCCGGATCCCGATCCGTCTGAAGTGATGATCGAAGAAGAAGACTAAGAATGATTGCAGGGAAGAAAGATCTGATCCTGAGGGAACTGGAAGAGGGAACCGGGGCTGCGATCGCAGCAGCAGTCGACATCAGCGGGCTGCGATCGGGGCTGCGGATATGGTTCGGAGATCTTGACGAGAAACATGGGCCTGTTGCCGAGCTTCGCCCTTATGGGCTGAAGGGGCACAGCGTCAGACTGTCCTTTGGCAGCTTTTCCGGAGAAGTCATCAGTCAGATGCGCAGGGCCTCCCTAGAAGATGTGCAATTGGCACGTGCTCTGATCGCCTCGATCCGGCCCGATATCGCAGTGGATATCTCCGGGCAGGACGTCTCCGACTGGAGCGTCACTTCCGGCTCTTTCCGGATGACCGCACGAATACGCGATCAGGACCATCCACACGAGGACATTGCGATCATAGCGATCTGTCACGACGTGATCGTCCCTATTATGGCGGCAATGGCCGAGCTCATCGGATACGACGTCATTGAAGAAGAAGCCGATGATGAGGTCCCTGCCTTCGAGGGGGCAGTTCTGCAATCAGTCATTCAGCGACGAGAACGAAATCCGAGAAACAGGCTTCTATGCATCCGCATCCACGGAGAGCGCTGTGTAGTCTGCGAGCTGGAGCCGCGGATGGCCTACGGGGAGGCAGGGTCCATCATCGAGGTCCACCACCTCGAGCCGGTTGCTTCGCTTCTCGAGCCACGCCCATATGACCCGCGTACCGATCTGGTCCCCCTTTGTCCATCCTGTCACCGAGCGCTTCACACAAGGCGTCCGGTACCTTTGAGCATCGAGGAGCTGAAGGCCTTGAGGAGTCACTGTCATGACTGATCCTGTGGAGCTTCCAGAGACCTTCGAGGCGCTTCGCGCAAGCCCGCCGCAAGGCTTCTCGCTTTCAGAGCGCCTGATCGAACCCGTGATGATCATCGGCAAGGATGGTGACAGCACTGTGGCGCACCTTGGTGGCGTCCGCTTGCTGAGAGGTAGCCGATATGTACATCGCGCTCCCAGTAATCGCCATGCATGGGTCCTAGACGGAACAACCATCCGACCTCTTCCGCGAGATGCAGCGATCCTCTTCGACAGGATGCTGAACGGGGCATCCTTCGACAACCTTTCCTACAGTCAGGCAATCAGCCTTTTCCGCAACCCCGACGCAGCCATGCAGGTCGAGACCGACGACGGATTTCTTCATGCTGGGAGAGTCGCAGCTGAGAATCTCGACAGCGAAATCACGATCCCGGGACTGACGGCAACGCTTTTCCCCTACCAGTCGCGTGGCGTTCGTTGGATGTGGGACACCATAAGGCATACAAGTGGACTGATCCTTGCCGACGAAATGGGGCTCGGAAAGACCCTCCAGATCATTGCGTTATTGCTGATGGACCCGCCCAAGTCGGATGCCCCAGCTCTGATAGTCTGTCCAACCAGTCTGATTGCCAACTGGGTGCGAGAGTTCGAGCGCTTCGCCGCCGGACTCACTGTCAAGGTGCACCGAGGGCAGAATAGAACTGGTATCTACCGAGAGCTCCAGCGGACCAGCGTCGTGGTTACAACCTACGACACGGTGGTAAACGACATCTCTATTTTCTCGTCGTTTGAATGGTCTTGGGTGATCTGCGACGAAGCCCAGTCCATCAAGAATCCGGACTCCAATCGTAGAAATGCAATCATGTCGATTCCGCGGCGCCGAGCGATCCCGATGACCGGGACGCCGGTCGAGAACAGCCTGCTGGATCTATGGTCACTCGCGGATTTCGCGATTCCCGGCTTACTGGGCTCGCGACGGGAATTCGAGGCGGCCTATCCGGACAGCCTAGAATCCGCGCAAGGGGTCGGGCGCTTCACGGATCCTGTCATTCTCAAACGAAGAGTGGTCGATGTGGCCGGTGATCTACCCGAGCGGATCAACATCGATCTGCCACTCGAGCTGGGCGACCTGCTGGCCGATCACTACCTCATGGTGAGAGCAGCTACCCTAGCGAAGTATCCGGTAGCCGGGGCCTTGGTTGCCACGCTTCAGCTGCAACTGGTCTGTGCGCATCCTTGGCTGCGTCGGGACGAGGATGACCCCGGAGAGGGAGAGGATTCGGAGGTCTTCCGTGCAGCCAAACATCCGCTCATAACCCCCAAGATGGAGCGCGCAGCGAGCCTTCTCCACGAAGCATTCTCCAGCGGGCGAAAGGTGATCGTGTTCGCACTGTTCAACAGGATCGGAAACCTACTGAGAGAGGCATGTCCAAGATTCTCACATGCGTACTGGGGTGCGATCAATGGCTCGACCCCACAGGAAGATCGCCAGGCAATCATCGACGATTTCACCAGTCACGACGGCCCCGGGTGCTTGGTCCTGAACCCCAAGGCCGCAGGGGCCGGGTTAAATATCACAGCAGCTACCGTAGTGATCCACTTTACTCCGGTGTGGAACCCAGCGCTCGAGGCGCAGGCGAGTGCGAGGGCGCACCGTCGCGGCCAGACCCAACCTGTCACCATCTATCGACTGTTCTATAAGGACACCGTTGAAGAGGTAATGATTGACCGTTCACTCTGGAAAAGTGAACTGGCGAACGAAAGCGTACCCGTTTCATCTAGAGATGCAACGGACCTGAAGCGTGCCCTTGAAATCACTCCGGAAAGACCATGACCAATAGAACCTTCAGCAAGACATTGAGCGCCAACGACGTCGGGGCAACCGGAGGGCATCAGGGTGGGATATTGATACCGAAAACGGAAGCGGAGCTGCTTTCGTTTCTGCCCACGCTCAATCCAAAGATCAAGAATCCTGATGCTTGGATTGAGTGTGAGGATGAGACGGGCACCACGCGACAGTTTCGATTTGTTTACTATAACAACAGGCTGCATGACGAGGGCGGAACCCGGAACGAGTATCGAATTACCTACATGACGAAATACTTTCGCGAAATAGGCGCTAGAGAAGGTGAGCAGCTTGAGATATCGAAAGATGATGCCTCTAACACCTACAAAATTCGTCTGGTGCATGCGATCACACCCCCTGTGCATCAGGAAGAGGGTGACGGTGTGAGAATCAAGATCAAGTCAGCCTGGCGTCGGGTCCATTGATCGAAGTCTTTGGAAGCCACTGAGGCGATGATGTGTTGATATAGCTGGTGCGGATTTGGCCAATAGGTCGTCGTAGTGGTGACCTACCATAAATGACCTACAACCCAGCACTAGTGAGGGCTAGCGGAGCGAGTACTGGGTCAGTCCATCCTCGGCTGCGGGTGAAATATTCATTAGCGCAACGTCGATGGCCGTCAGAGCCTGATGTGCCACGATCCTCCTTCGAGGCCTTCTATATCGTGACGCCATGTATCCTCCAGTCCCTGAGCGATAGTCCTCCAAGGCCGAGAGTCCGCCTGCTCTGTATACTTTCTAATGACACCTCCAACGTTGATAGTCCAACTATTGGGGTCCAGATCAAAAAACGCGCACACCAGCGCCCTTTATGCCGAAGTTCGGAACGTATTCGCCGGTTCCTCACGATCATCCGTCGTTGCCGAATTTTATTTTACCGAGCTGTAGAAGACGCTCGCGCATGTACGCGCCATCCCGCTTCATTTCAGCACGCAAGTCCTCTATCTCCTCGGGGGAAAGGGAAAACAAGGTCCGAGTCGGTGGCTCTTTACTAGTTCTTTGATCGTCGACCTTTTCTGGATCGAATTGCCCTCTATCGAATTTCATTCCGTGTACCTCTACAAAATCAAAGTCTGCGTGGCACTCACGGCCCCAAGGATCGTGCACCCACAAATCTCCATATACGTCCCTAATGACGTAGTAGCCGCCGGGATCGCTGCTGACCATTAGAGGGGCAACGCTGTAAAATTCTTGTGTTTCCGGATCGAAGTGCCACGCATACTGCATTCGTTCTAACAAAGGGCCCCCTTAATGATCTTGGTGTCCAAAGCGTATCGCGCGGAGTGTAGGATGAGCACTCAAGCGCATGAACGCAGCATAGGCTCTTCCTATGATCTTAGATTAAAACAGCGAGTTATCCATTAGAACGAGAGGCCTCTCAGCGGGCATGAGTATGCTCGCAGTAGTTATCCGCTGGTCAGAGGCTTCATGTCTAGCCATTGAAAAGCACATTGCACCGGGTACACCACTCTTGTGCTGCGCGCTGACTCATTGGAAAGCGTAGGGTCGGATGGCTTGCATCAGCAACCGTCAAAACCAGTGCGAAGTCTTTAAGTCGACGTGTGCGCTGGAATGTTGGAACGCTCATGCCTGTCGCGTTGACGACTCGGGCACTGCCTCCCATCTCCATCGCCTCAACCTCCCGCCATTCGCAATGCCAGCCCATGACCCACGAGAAGTCTCGGATTTGATAATCGCCAGTCGCACTTTGGCATTGAGCGAGTTTCCGCCGGGCTTGGTCAAAAACTATGAAGACCGGGCTTGGATAGCCGAGCAACTGGGTACCGTCGAGGCCCAAGCATTCCCGATGGTTGACAGAGGCGACGAGTGATTTCGCTCGTTTTTGCTGCTGTACCAAATACCACATCGCGAGGCAGAGAATTGAAACGGCTACTAGGAAAAATTGAAATACGTCGGTTGTTCGGTTCTCACTCGAAAGGGCCATGGCCAGTGATGACCCTATTGTCGCGAGTCCTGATAGGCCCGCTGCAGGTATCGCGATACCACTGGCTAGGCTGATCCCTGCGATCTTCAAAGCATTTTTCATAGCTACCTCCAATGTCACTCATAGAGGACATGCTAGGGTATGTTTTTACATTTGTCACTTATAGAGCGTGAACTCATAGGGCGTGGTCCTATAGTAGGGGTACTCATAGCATCCTCTCCTTTACGGGAGAGAATAATGGCGATTGACCCACGTACCGCCTTCGGCTTACGGCTGATTGAGATCAGGAAGGCGAAAGGTTGGTCGCAGGAGCGCCTAGCGCTGGAAAGCGGCTTGGCGCGCAGCTATCTCGGGGGCGTGGAGCGTGGGCAGCGCAATATCGCATTGTTGAACATCTACAAGCTTGCAGAGGCCTTGGCAGTCACGCCAGGATCACTGATGGATTCCGCTGCGGCGAAATAAGTGCTTTCAGCGATAGTCTCTTCTGGTCTGAGGAGTAGGGTACTCCTCAGACCCTCAAAGGCTGTGCACAACATCCGCTAGTGGCGGCAACCCGTCACTGGGACGCAATTGGGATTCAGGCCAAGAAGGGTTGGACGCATTGAAAGCATAGGTTGTCCCCAAGGCCGCTGAGACTGATTTCTAACGAAATCAGTCTCAGCGGCCACATTCTTTGTGCTGGGCAGAGCCAGCACAAAGAATGTATGAAATCGCTGGGGACAAAAAATCAGAGTGTTGCGTCCAAGGTAAATCAGCCACAACAGTGTGTAATCATTGTGGCTGGAATGTGTCGTTAGTATGGTAAGACTTCGGTTACATTGTGGCAGGAATGTGTGCTTATGATGGTAGGATTATGGTGAGAGTGTGGAAGTTTTGGTTGTTCTATTCCTAATAAGTTACTAAGGCTCTATTGATTCCGGGGCCGATTGACGCCGAGGATCTGTCGTAAACGTTCGAACCAGATTGGTCGCCACTATAGCTAAAGGAGTCAAGCCATCTTTGCCACCCTGGCCTGCTGTTCCATAGGTGCGCCGGGTTTTTGCGGAGGCATGTCCTAAGCCCCTGCTAACGCTATCTCCGTCGGTGAAAGCTTTCATATCAGCCGCCCATTGGTGCCGAAAACAGTAAGCCGTGACGGACTGTCTGTGCTGTGGCCATAGGTTGCTGGCTAGGCGTCGTACCTCAACCGTAAAATTCACTGCGCTCTCAATTTTTACTTCCTGTACCGGTACGTCGTCGCTGCAGTACGCGAATTTACATATCTCACGGACAAGTGGATGAGGATCACTCACACTGTATTTAATGATTCGCCATGGTTGTCCTTGCCCGGACTTAACTTTGGCGCCTCGTATACAGAAAGCAATAAAATCTTCACCGGTCACCGGATCTATTTCTCTACATACAGCCACTCCGTGTTGAAGCTCTGCGGGACGGCAGCCTGTTAGAGAGGCTACTAAGATCGGTAAAGAATATTTACCGTGATCGGCGCGCAGATATAGATCATGCCGCCAATTAGCAGGGAGGCCCCGGAGCGCTTGGCGCTTACTGCGGCGTTTACGTCTCGTCGATATGAAGCCAGTTTTTTGTAATTCATGTAGCTGCGTTAACCGGCTTAGATGCAAATTAAGCTGATGCGTCAAATGTCTAGATTGGATCGCATCAGTTTTCTCGGCTAGACGCGCCATCAGCATTTCGTGATGTTGTAGCAATGTATATTGAACGGCCGCTACGCGCTTGTAAAAGGTGCTACTGTACTCCGTTGCTTGTAATACTTCCGATAAACCACCAGGCGCGTAAAATGACCGTTTTATCAAAGTTGCAGCCAGTCTCAGGTATTCTTGAGTCGTTCTATTTTGGGGGGCTTCGCGTTTCTCCGATCTCTTCTGCAGGCTAGATACGGCTTTCTGGCACTCATCGGCTAATTGGTGCAGTGGTGCTTGTGGGTCTACTCTCATCAATTTGCTCCCTCCAACTAGAATGGCCAGTCTCGCAGTGGTTGTCCTTTGGCAGCATCAATCATTGATAGGGCTGAGCTTTTGACATCAGGGTGGCACACCTACTGGTTCGCACGGGGTACCGAAATCGAGTTTTCAAGCGTCCTCGGCCTTATGGTTTTTTCTCTTCTTGTATGGGTGACCCTGTGTCACCTCAAACCACGTTTCACATGACATGCAGTCAGCCGAAGCGATGCGGTACCTGTCCATAGGTCAGGTGACTGTCAGTCCTGTGTATAACTTACTCGTCGTTCCGATTGCGCTCATGTATTGCGCTTCGTATGGATAGGAGCTTATTGAAAAGGTCTGGATTGCTCTCAGCCAAATGGTCTAGGTCGGCTTGATTGATCTGGAAGCCGATATTGGTTTGGCTCTCAATGATTTGCAGGTGCTCGATATGTATGTGTTGACCTTCAGTTTCTTTGCTATGCAGCATGCGCTTAAGCTCCTGCACCGCGTCTTTGATCTCGCCGGGCCGATACTTCCATTGCGCATGACCGCGGTGGCGACCCTGAGAGTCGCTGATCATTATTTTTTCCGTCAGCTGATACTGGTTGTACTTTCGAGCGCGTGACTTGCAGATATAGCCTTGGTCTTCGAGCGATTTGATCTTGCGCATAACCTGACGCTCACTGATTCCCGCTTTCCGTGCAATCGTCTGGACTGAGGGAATTGACAGGCCGGTTCTCAAGTCACAGTGGGATTTGATTACGCAGTAAACCGCGAAAGCGTCTGGTCCCAGCTTCGCGAGCTCGTGTTCCACCATCGCCTGAAAAACGTGAAACCAATGTGTATTGGATTTCAGCCGATCCTCTGGGTCTTGACGATCGATGGAATTTAGCGATATCTCCAGACTGCTCATTTTCGTCCCTCCACCTGAGTCTTCTTGGTTGGACGTCCACCAGTATGGCGAGCGCTCGCATGTCCCGGAGGGGGAATAAGTGCAGAAGTCGCCGCCGGTCCACCACGCATCCACTGCCTCAGGTCCCCGAGTCTCCATCTCAGGCGTGAAAGACCTGGAACAGGATCAAGACCTGGCAATTTCCGTTGACGCACTGTCAGCAAGCTGAAGCCGGTCAGTGCTGCTACCTCTGCCACGCCAACGAGAACATCGTCGCCAAGCTTTTGGATTTTCAGAATGGTTTCGTAGTCTACTGTCATCTCGGTTCCGCTCGATTGCTCTGAAGTGACTCCAGTTTTCGCCAATCAAGCGCTCCATTTCTAGGACAGCTTTTTGGCAGGGGATATCGGCCTCATGAGCGCAAGCATTCAGTCGCAGCTTCTATTACCTGACGTCCCAGATGAAGACGTTACGAATTTCGTGGTGCTTGAAATGACAAGGCATCGAGAATCGGGACGAAATAAATTCTTGGTTCGAGTGCCGGTAGACAGAGTCAAGCATCTGTACGCGCTAATGTTGCGAACATCAAAAAAGTCAAAGATCTCGCTGGAAAATCAGCTGACAAGCATCACAGGGCTGGAAAATGGCAGGACCCTGCGGCGCTACGTTAGCGGTGAGGCGCATATGGCTTGGCCCACGTATCGACGGATGTTGATGTGGGCGCTGGCCGAAGGCTGGATCAAGGATTACGTTTTTGGATTTTTGGTCATGGAATCGTTCCATAGCGAGGCCGCGCAGCTCGCAGTACGGGGGTTTAGGGAAAAGACTCGGAGACAAGTTACAGAGATAATTTTAACGAAAGAAGAAATTATCAGTGCATTCAACAAAGCTTACAGAGCCTTGGAGCTAGAACGTAATGCCATTGTCGTTCGTCGAGCCGAACTCAATAGCCAGTTTAGGGCGTTGGCTATCGAATTCGGTTTCCAGTTCGACTGATCAGGCGAGCTTCGCGGCCAGCTCCTCCGCAGTAATGTTGTAGTACCGCTTAAGCATGTTCACCTCCCGATGCCCTGTCACGCTCGCGAGCTCGATCAAATTCGGCAGCTTGGTCGCAAGCCGACAGGTCGCTTCATGCCGCAGATCGTGAAAGCGCAGATTGATCAGGAAGTCTTCCTGAGGCGTGACTTGCGCTACGTCGCAATCTCCCAAGTATTTCAGCCTCGCGCGCTCCAAACCTCGAACGAAGGCCTTCTTGAGCGCATCAGCCGTGGTGGGGAAGACTCGCCCGCACAGCGAACGCGGTAAATCCTTGAGCAACTGGATAGCCTTCGGCGAAAGCGGGACGGTTCTGGGCAGTCCGTTCTTTGTCGCAGGCAGGTGCGCGGTTCTGCGATCCAGGTTCACATGCTTCCAGCGCAGCTCGAAAATCTCACCTCGGCGCATCGCTGTCTCAATCGCCAGTTGGACGATGGGCCGTATCCATGGATTGTGTGATGCATCGGCGTAGGTCCCATCAGCACGTCGCTCACGAAGCTCTAACGCGCCGAGCATGTATTGCTCTTCAATTGGGTCAAGGCGTCGCGAGCGCTCGTCGTTGTAGCTGGGGCGGCTGACCATCCTTACCGGATTCTCCGCGAGGTGAATTCCCCACTCGCGGCGAGCGACCTCGATCACGCACTGAAACAAAGCCAGCTCACGTTTCACCGTATTGCCTTTGCGGATCTTCAAGCGCTCGTCACGGTAGCGGGCAAAATCTGAAGAGGTGAGGGTCGCAACGATGCGTGTCGCCAGCGGATGACGCTTGAGTGCTTCCAGGCGTTTGATTTCCGAATACGCGCCTTTGTGCTTCGGAGCAATTTCGGAGATGTAGCGATCAATGAGTTGATGAAAGGCAGTGCGTTCAGCCTCGACGCGAGAGACAAAGATGCCCCGGTCGATTTCGCTTTCGATCATGCGTGCCCAGGCTTGGGCATCGGATTTGGTTTCGAAGGTTTTTCGCTGGGCTGGATAGCCCTTACGGCGAATTTGCGCTTCCCACTGATACTCGCCGCGATTCCTGATTGTTGCCATTTCGACCATTCCCGCCACACTTGAGTGTGGCAAATTTGTGGCAAAAACGACTTTCAGGACTAGGACAGGTTTCTGGCAGTGGAGCTAACCCCTTGTAATACAAGGGGTAGAAGATGGTGCACCAGACGGGATTCGAACCCATGACCCCTGCCTTCGGAGGGCAGTACTCTATCCAGCTGAGCTACTGGTGCAATGCGGGCGCCATGATACTCATCTGGTTGGCGGGCGTCCATGCTGGTGAGTGCTGTTGTTGATTTCACACGTTTCCAGGTGTTTAGTTGACGCTGATCTGAAATTTTCAACGATTAAGCCAAAAGCGTTCTTTTTTTCGAACGGCCTATTGTCCTTTACCCCAGCAGTCCCTAGGATTCGTTTGAGATTTCAAACGCTCTTGCCCGGTTCTTCTACACTTTGCAGCCTTGCAGAGCGCACCCGGCGACTGATTTCCTGATGGCGGTCTCGTTCGAGGCGCCTTTGCATCATCAAAAATTTTGCGCCGCTGTCGTGCGGTGCGTTTTCGGTATATCAAAGCGGAGGCCGACATGCAGCTTAAAGATTCCAGTTTGTTCCGCCAGCAAGCCTATATCAACGGCGCGTGGCTGGATGCAGACGGCGGGCAGACTATCAAGGTCAACAACCCTGCCACCAACGAGATCCTCGGCACTGTGCCGAAAATGGGTGCGGCTGAAACCCGTCGTGCCATTGAAGCTGCCGACAAGGCGCTGCCCGCCTGGCGTGCACTGACCGCCAAGGACCGTGGCAACAAGCTGCGTCGCTGGTTCGAACTGATGATCGAGAATCAGGATGACCTGGCGCGCCTCATGACGCTGGAGCAGGGCAAGCCGCTGGCCGAAGCCAAGGGCGAGATTACTTACGCCGCTTCCTTTATTGAGTGGTTCGCTGAAGAAGCCAAGCGCATCTATGGCGACGTGATCCCTGGCCATCAGCCGGACAAGCGTCTGATCGTGCTCAAACAGCCGATTGGCGTGACGGCTGCCATTACCCCGTGGAACTTCCCGGCGGCGATGATCACCCGTAAAGCCGGCCCGGCCTTGGCCGCTGGCTGCACCATGGTGCTCAAGCCTGCTTCGCAGACGCCTTATTCCGCACTGGCATTGGCTGAACTGGCTGAACGCGCTGGCATCCCGGCTGGCGTGTTCAGCGTCGTGACGGGCAGCGCTGGCGATATCGGCAGCGAGCTGACCGGCAACCCGATCGTGCGCAAGCTGTCCTTCACTGGCTCGACTGAGATCGGTCGTCAGCTGATGGCTGAATGCTCGAAAGACATCAAGAAGGTTTCGCTGGAGCTGGGCGGCAACGCGCCATTCATCGTGTTCGACGACGCGGACCTGGATAAGGCCGTCGAAGGCGCGATCATCTCCAAGTACCGCAACAACGGCCAGACCTGCGTCTGCGCCAATCGCATCTACGTGCAGGACGCGGTCTACGATGCGTTCGCCGAGAAGCTGAAAGTCGCCGTGGGCAAACTCAAGATCGGTAACGGTATGGAGGAAGGCACCACTACTGGCCCGCTGATCGACGACAAGGCTGTGAGCAAAGTCAAAGAGCACATCGCCGACGCCGTGAGCAAAGGCGCCAAGGTGCTGTTCGGTGGCAACAGCCTTGAAGGCAACTTCTTCGAGCCGACGATTCTGGTCAACGTCTCCAAAGATGCAGCAGTGGCCAAGGAAGAAACCTTTGGTCCGCTGGCGCCGCTGTTCCGCTTCAAAGACGAAGCCGAAGTGATCGCCATGGCCAACGACACCGAGTTTGGTCTGGCGTCGTACTTCTACGCTCAGAACATGAGCCGCGTGTTCCGCGTTGCTGAAGCGCTGGAATATGGCATGGTGGGGATCAACACCGGTTTGATTTCCAACGAAGTGGCGCCATTCGGCGGTATCAAGGCGTCGGGCCTGGGCCGTGAAGGCTCCAAGTACGGCATCGAAGATTATCTGGAAATCAAATACCTCTGCCTCAGCGTCTAAGGCAGAAATCTTCAAGCCTGCGGGGCGCGAGAGCGACGTCTCGCAGGTGTTGGTCGCAACACAACCAGTTTGGTGGCCGGAGGCCGTGACAGTCGATCATCGCATGCTGTCGCGAGTTGATCCGCCACTTGATCCTTGAACTACGCCGACCGATGAGCGGCGAATGAGGAAACCATGAGTCAGACAAACGCAGAATTGATGCAACGCCGCGAAGCCGCTGTTCCACGCGGTGTTGGCCAGATCCACCCGATCTTCGCCGCCTCGGCGAAGAACGCCACCGTTACCGACGTTGAAGGTCGTGAATTCATCGACTTCGCGGGCGGCATCGCGGTACTGAACACCGGTCACCTGCACCCGAAAATCATTGCCGCCGTACAAGAGCAACTGACCAAGCTGACTCACACTTGCTTCCAGGTGCTGGCCTACGAGCCATACGTTGAGCTGTGCGAAAAAATCAACGCCAAGGTCCCGGGTGATTTCGCCAAGAAAACCCTGCTGGTCACCACCGGTTCCGAAGCGGTAGAAAACGCCGTGAAAATTGCCCGTGCTGCCACTGGCCGTGCTGGTGTTATCGCGTTCACCGGCGCTTACCACGGCCGTACCATGATGACCCTGGGCCTGACCGGTAAAGTCGTGCCTTACTCGGCCGGCATGGGCCTGATGCCAGGCGGTATCTTCCGCGCCCTGTACCCGTGCGAGCTGCACGGCATCAGCGTTGACGATTCCATCGCCAGCATCGAGCGCATCTTCAAGAACGACGCCGAGCCGAAAGACATCGCTGCAATCATCATCGAGCCGGTTCAGGGCGAAGGTGGTTTCTACGTGGCGCCGAAGGCGTTCATGGCTCGCCTGCGTGAACTGTGCGACAAGCACGGCATCCTGCTGATCGCTGACGAAGTACAGACGGGCGCTGGCCGTACCGGTACGTTCTTCGCCATGGAACAGATGGGCGTGTCTGCCGACCTGACCACTTTCGCCAAATCCATCGCGGGCGGTTTCCCGTTGGCCGGTGTGTGTGGCAAGGCTGAATACATGGACGCCATTGCTCCAGGCGGCCTGGGCGGCACTTACGCCGGTAGCCCGGTGGCTTGCGCTGCTGCGCTGGCGGTCTTGCAGGTTTTCGAAGAAGAGCATCTGCTGGATCGCTGCAAAGCGGTGGGCGAGCGTCTGGTCACTGGCCTCAAGGGTATTCAAGCCAAGTATCCAGTGATCGGCGAAGTCCGCGCGCTGGGTGCGATGATCGCGCTGGAGTTGTTCGAAGACGGCGACACCCACAAGCCAAACGCTGCAGCCGTTTCGCAAGTGGTTGCCAAGGCGCGTGACAAGGGTCTGATCCTGCTGTCGTGCGGTACCTACGGCAACGTCTTGCGCGTGCTGGTTCCACTGACCTCGCCAGACGAGCAGCTGGACAAAGGCCTGGCCATTCTCGAAGAATGCTTCGCCGAACTGGCCTGAAAAGGGCAGGGTCGTAATTGATTAAATTATGACCAAACGGACAAAAAAGACCCGCTTCGGCGGGTTTTTTTGCGTTTTTAGAGGTGTATCCGGGTTTTTGAGCTATATCCGGACGGATGCATTGGCTAAGGTGAGCGCATTGTTGTCGGATAGATATGTAGGCGCTGCCGAAGGCTGCGAACAGGTCTGAAAGCCATTCGCAGCCTTCGGCAGCTCCTACCGATAGATTTCAGATCAGATTGATGCGTTGTTCGATGAGAGAGTGCTGATGACGGCTGTAGATGTACCGGCGGTACCTCGGGTATTGATTGCCGAATCCGACCCTTGGGTTCGTGAAACGCTCAGTGAGTTGGTCCTGGGCGTGCGCGGGGATATTGAGCTTGAAATCTGCAGTGATGGGAAACAGGCCGTCGCGTTCCTGAAAAAGTACACCCCTGAGTTGATCATCGCTGCCAGGGAGCTTCCGGTGCTCGACGGCTTGACCCTGCTGCGCGGTGCTCGGGGATTGAAGCGCCAGCCTGCCATCCCCTTCATTCTGATCAGCAATCGCAGTGACAGCGCCAGTGTGCGCGAGGTGCTGCCGCTGGCGCCCACGGCTTATCTGACCAAGCCACTGGACATTGAGAAGCTGCGTCAGCGGGTTGAAAGCATATTGCTGGCGTGCCCCGTCCCGGGCGCCGCTCCTGCATTGGCACCCGGCGAAACCCTGACCAAATTCCTCGATAAACGCCGGGAGTCCGCAGACGGCGCGCCTTTGTTCGTCGATGTGGCTAACGCGCTCACGCTCAGCAAGGGCCCCGGGGGTATCGATGCCACTTTACTTGAGCAGGAATTGCGCAACGATCCGCACATCACGGCGTTTTTGATCACCTCGGCAAACATCGCGGCGCAGCATTTGGGCAAGCCGGTGCAAACGTTGCGCACCGCCTTATCGGTCCTGGGTGTGGCACAGAGCACTCAGATCGTTTCGGGGCTGGCGAAAAAGCGCATGTCGGTGCTGAGCAACGCCGCGTTGCTGGCGCAGGCCAATGAGTTCTGGACCCTGTCCCAACGTACAGCCGAATACGGCCGCATTTTGGCGGGCATGCTTGAAGTGGACGCCGATCGCTGTTTTTGCGCCGGGTTGCTGCAATCGCTGGGTGATCTGGCGGTGGTGGGCTGCTTGCAGGAATGGTTACAGGCAGGCGGCAAGTTGGATGATGAACAGATCAAACTGTCTCTGGAGAAATACTCGGCGGCGTTCGGCTCGGCGTTACGTACTCGGTGGCGCTTGCCGCTTGAACTGCGCGAATTGATTGCAGCGGTTTATCAGTACAACACCGGGGTCAACACCCGCGAAGTGCTGGTCATGAACCTGGCCGGGCATATGGCGCGCCTTGGGGATCAGGACAGCGTCACAGCCCTGGTCAAAACCAAACCCGCGCGACTGTTGAAAATGACCGTGGCGGACTTGCAGCGCCTGCGCAAGAAACTCACCGGCGTCACCGATCCAAGCCTGCTGGCTCCGCCTGTGGCTGAGGCGCTGCCTGCGGTTGAAGAAGAGGATGACGAGCTGGATTTGCTGGACGGTGCGCCGGAGCCGGAAGTGGCTGCCGAGGAAAGTGATCCAGAAGAAACGCCAATCCCGTAGGAGCTGCCGAAGGCTGCGAAGAGCGCTGGGTCAGACACATCGATTCGCAGCCTTCGGCAGCTCCTACAGGATTCAGATTTGAACTGTAGGAGCGAGCTTGCTCGCGATAAGGCCGGAACGGCCTTCAGGGGGATTTTGAATTCGAACCCGTTGCCAGCGCCACCCCGGTCGCTCCTACAAGGCAAGCATTGCGTGCTTAAACCAACACAATCTGATTCTTGCCCTGGCGCTTGGCCTGGTACATCGCGGCGTCGGCGCGGCCGTAGAGGGTTTCCAGGCTGGGGTCGGTTTCGCCCAGGGTGGTGAGCCCCTGGCTGGCGGTGATGCCAAAGGTCTGGTCGCCGCGCTGAAAGCTCAGACGCTGAATCTCGCGCTGCAAGCGTTCGGCGATCTGCTTGGCCATATCAGGCGCGCAGCCAACAAAGATGGCCGCGAACTCTTCGCCGCCAATCCGTCCAAACAAATCACCGCGCCTCAGCGTCGACCTGCCGCATTCAGCGATGCGCTGCAAGACCACGTCACCTTCCTGATGCCCATAAGTATCGTTGACCAGCTTGAAGTCATCGATGTCCAGCAACAGAAACGCCATTGGTGTGCCATGCAGACGGGCCAGTTCAAACTCGCGCTGGGCGCATTCGAAAAAGTGCCGGCGGTTGCTGCTCTGGGTGAGCACGTCGGTGGTGGCCAGGCGTTGCAGTTCGCTTTCGAGTTGTTTCTTCTCGGTGATGTCCTCGGCGATGCCCACTACGATCAGGCGATGACCCGCGTCGGTCTGGTGGCTGACGAAGCACTTATCGCTGATCCAGCGGACTTCGCCATCAGCACGGATGATCCGGTACTCTCGGTCTTCGACGGCGCCTTTTTCGATCACCTCGTTCAGGCTGCGCTCGGCGTAGTTCAGATCATCGGGATAGATACTGTCGCGCCACTCGCCAAAGTCCGCCAACAGCAAACCCGCCGAGCGGCCGAAGATGCGCTCATAGGCCGGGCTGACGTAGATCATGCGTTGCGTGGCCCAGTCAAAGGCCCACAGCACGGCGTTCACACTGACCAGCAGGGAACTGAACAGCTGCTCGCGTTCGCTCAGGCGTGCGACTTCGGCCTGGGCGTGCATGAGCGCCAGGAGCGTCTCGGCGGCAGCCGGCATTTCGGGGGAGGGCGTCGATAAAGAGGGGTTCTGTTTGTCCATGGCACTGCATCTCATGAAGAAGTGCGGCGCACAGCCACAACATTCCCACTGGGTTATGGGCTGTTGTTGAGATTGGATTTACAGGACGAAGTTCAAATCAGGCGCCCCCTAAGTAGGGGCGCGCTGATCAGTGGCATTATGCCTTGGCAGGGCGCAGCGAGTAGGTTTTCAGCTGGTCGGCGAAATCGCGCAGGGACTGAATGCCGCTGGCCTCGGCTTCGTGGATCCAGTCTTTCATGGCCGCGAGCATGTCGTGGCCGTTGCTGCTGGTCTTGACCCAGATCTGCTGCAGGGCCAGGCGTTTCTCGTAGATCACTTTCAGGGCATGGCTGTGTTCAAGCATGGTCTGAATGCGCAGATGGTGCTTGTCATCCAGCAGGCTGGTCTCGCGGGACAGCAAACGCTTGGCGCGGTGGAACTGGTGACGCACCGATGCATCGGCCTTGGCCAGTTCCTGAGCAACCAGCGGACCGATCACCAGCTTGCGGTACTGAGCCATGATCTGGAAACGGTTGTTGAGGATCGCCATGGCGGTGTCCATGTCGATATGGCCTTTGCCTTCGACGCGATGGGCTATGGGCGCAACCCGCTGAACCTTGGCAAGACGCAGGGCGCTGAAGACTTTGATCCAGGCCCAGCCCATGTCGAATTCCCACTTCTTGACCGACAGCTTGGCCGAGTTCGGGTAGGTGTGGTGATTGTTGTGCAGCTCTTCGCCGCCAATGATGATGCCCCATGGCACCAGATTGGTCGCCGCGTCACGGCATTCGAAATTGCGATAACCCACCGCATGACCCAGGCCGTTGACTACACCAGCGGCCCAGAACGGGATCCACATCATCTGGATCGCCCACACGGTAATACCCAGCGCGCCGAACAGCAGCAGGTCAATGACCGCCATGATCGCGATGCCCAGCAGCGGAAAGCGGGTGTACAGCTTGCGCTCGATCCAGTCTTCCGGGCAGTTCTTGCCATAAATACGCAAGGTGTCCGGGTTTTCCGCTTCTGCGCGGTATAGTTCTGCACCCTTGCGCAGTACCGTAGACAGGCCTTTGACGACCGGGCTGTGCGGGTCATCAATGGTTTCGCATTTTGCGTGGTGTTTGCGGTGGATGGCTGTCCACTCGCGGGTGTTCTGCGCCGTGGTCAGCCACAGCCAGAAACGGAAAAAGTGCTTGAGACCCGCATTCAGCTCCAGAGAGCGGTGCGCGGAGTAGCGGTGGAGATAAATTGTAACGGCGACAATGGTCACATGGGTTATTGCCAAAGTGACTGCCACCAACTGCCAGACGGAAAGGTCGAGCAAACCGTTGTACCACATAGGCTGTATGGCCCTCGAAATGACGCTTGTGAAGAAAAAACCAGCAGTGCGCATTATCACTTAGCCACCAGATAAAACCAGTCGCCCTTTTAGATAAGAGTCGCCAGATGTTTCTTATTCTATAATCCGGCCATTTCGTAAGGTTTTTAGCGTTCTTATGACAGATTCTTCCCGTGATGCGCTCCGAACCGCCCTGTTTTATGGGGTTGTGTCCATTCTCTGGTTTGTCGTGTGCGACCTCCTGCTGCCGGATTTGATCGAAGATCCGGCGCGATTGGCATTTGCCCAACAGATGAGCGGTTACGTCTGGATCCTGATCAGCGCGGTTTTGATCTTCATTGCCCGCACTCGACTGCTGCGTTTCATGGGTGTCGACGTCAGCTTGCGTCAGCAGCGCGAAGATCATGAGCGTCTGCGTCTGGCCTCGGCCGTGTTCGACAGCACCCGCGAAGGGGTGGTGGTCACCGACCAGCAAGGGCTGATTGTTCACGTCAATCGGGCGTTCATGGAAATCACCGGCTACCAGCCCGATGAAGTGCTGGGCCTGAACCCCAGCAAATTCAAATCCGGCCGCCACGGACCTGAGTTCTATCGACAGATGTACCGCTCCATCCTCAGTGCGGGGCAGTGGAGCGGAGAAATATGGAACCGGCGCAAGAGCGGCGAGATTTACCCGCAGTGGCAAAGCATCCGCAGCGTCAGGGACGAGGCGGGGGATATCAAACATTTCGTCGCGGTGTTTTCCGATATCACCGCCATCAAGCGCTCCGAACACGATCTGTTGCAGCTCGCGCACTACGACCCGTTAACCGGGTTGCCCAACCGTCTATTGTTCATTGATCGCACCACGCAGGCGTTGACCTTCGCCCGCTCCAGCAAACGCGGCTGTGCACTGCTGCTGATTGATCTGGATCATTTCAAGAACATCAACGACAGCCTCGGGCACAACGTCGGTGATGACGTGCTCAAGGCGGTGGCCGAGCGTCTTCAATCGTTGTTCGATACCGAAATGACCCTTGCCAGGCTGGGCGGCGACGAATTCGCATTACTGGTGGAAAACTGCCAGCAGGTGGTCCAGGCCGCGGGTTATGCGCAGCGCATTCTCGATGGGTTCAAGACGCCATTCGTGCTGGAAAACCAACAGTTGTTCATCAGCGCCAGCGTTGGCATCAGCCTGTTCCCCAGCGATGCGTCCACCTCCGAGCAACTGCTGCGCAACGCTGATTCGGCGCTGTTCAAAGCCAAGAGCGACGGCCGCGAAGCCTATGCCCTCTACACCGAAGAACTGACCGCCCATGCGCAACAGCGTGTGGAACTGGCCAGTGAGTTACGCCGGGCCATCGAGCAGCACGAGTTGCGGGTGTTCTATCAGCCGATTCACAACCTGCAAGACAGCCGCATCCTGGGCGTCGAAGCGCTGGTGCGCTGGCAACATCCGGTGCGCGGGCTGGTGCCGCCGGGGGAATTCATCCCGATTGCCGAGCAAATCGGCCTGATCGCCGACATCGATGCCTGGGTGCTGCGCACTTCCTGCAAGCAGATGTGTGATTGGCTGACGGCTGGTGTGGAAATTTCCTTCGTCGCCGTCAACGTTTCCAGCCGCTTGTTCAGCAGTGGGCAGCTTGATGTGCAGGTGGCGCAAGTGCTGCGCGATACCGGTCTGGATCCTGTGCATCTGGAATTGGAAGTCACCGAAAGCGCCGTGATGGAAGACCCCGAGCAGGCGATCGAGCAACTGCACCGCCTGCGGGACCTGGGTCTGAGCCTGGCGATTGACGATTTCGGCACCGGTTATTCGTCGCTGCTGCGCCTCAAGCGCATGCCGGTGCAGAAACTGAAGATCGATCAGGGCTTCGTGGCTGGCCTGCCCAGCGATGAGGACGATATCGCTATCGTGCGGGTGATCATCGCTCTGGCGAAAAGCATGGGCATGCGCGTGCTGGCCGAAGGCATCGAGCATGCTGATCAGGCCGGCTTCCTGCTTAACAACGGCTGCCAGCTGGGCCAGGGCTACTGGTTCGCCCGGCCGATGCCTGCCGAGGAGATTGACTGGTTGCGTGCGCCGGAGTTTCGCCAGCCGGTGATTTGAATTGGCACCTTTCCCTGTAGGAGCTGCCGAAGGCTGCGAAAGCGTTGTGTCTGATACACCGCCTTCGCAGCCTTCGGCAGCTCCTACAGGGCCACTTTCGCTTTAATGCACTTTAGTTATATCTAGATTCTTAAATAGTCTTTTTAAGAATATCCCCGTGTCTCTAAGATTGCCTCCACGCCACAAGCAAATCCCCGCGAGCGGGTCTGCAGGCAACTCAATTTCAAGGAGCACGATCATGAGCGCATCTCTGCGTAGCGTTGACGGTCAGGACGAAGCGGCGATTCTGCGTGAGATTCAGAGTGCGTTGCGCGACCTGCGTTTCGGGGCTGTGGAAATCACCGTGCACAACGCACAGGTTGTACAGATCGAACGCAAAGAAAAGTTTCGTTTGCAGAATCCGGGTAACAAGCCGAGCTAACACCCCCCCCGATTTCTGTAGGAGCTGCCGAAGGCTGCGAACGGCCTTCAGATCTGTTCGCAGCCTTCGGCAGCTCCTACAAAAGCAGCAAACCAAAAATTAGAAAAAGCCAACAACACAACCAGATTTTCCAGGAGCTTGACCCATGTCCATTCGCCGTTATGCGCTGGCCGCACTCGCCAGTGCCGTGTTTGCCGGTTCCGCTGTAGCCAAGGATTACGAGCTGTTGAACGTCTCGTACGACCCGACTCGTGAGCTGTATCAGGAATACAACGCAGAGTTCGTCAAGTTCTGGCAGAAAGATCACCCGGGTGACAAGGTCGACATCAAGCAATCCCACGGTGGTTCGGGCAAGCAGGGCCGTTCGGTGATCGACGGTCTGCGCGCTGACGTGGTGACCCTGGCGCTGGCTGGCGACATCGACGAAATCGCCAAACTGGGCAAAACCCTTCCGGAAAACTGGCAGACCCGTCTGCCGGACGCCAGCACTCCTTACACCTCGACCATCGTGTTTCTAGTGCGCAAAGGCAATCCGAAAGGCATCAAGGACTGGGGCGACCTGATCAAGAAAGATGTTTCGGTCATCACGCCTAACCCGAAAACCTCTGGCGGCGCTCGCTGGAACTTCCTCGCGGCCTACGGCTACGGCCTGAAGACCGGCGGCAGCGAAGCCAAAGCCAATGAATACGTGAAAGAGCTATTCAAACACGTGCCTGTGCTGGACACCGGCGCTCGCGGTTCGACCATCACTTTCGTGAACAACGGTCAGGGCGATGTGCTGCTGGCGTGGGAAAACGAAGCCTTCCTGGCGCTGAAAGAAGACGGCGGCGCGGACAAGTTCGACATCGTCGTACCTTCGCTGTCGATCCTGGCTGAGCCTCCTGTCGCTGTAGTCGACAAGAACGCCGAGAAGAAGGGCAACACCGAAATCGCGACGGCCTACCTGAAGCACCTGTACAGCAAGGAAGGTCAGGAAATCGCCGCTAAAAACTTCTACCGCCCGCGTGACGCTGAAGTCGCCGCCAAGTACGAGAAGCAGTTCCCTAAACTGAACCTGCTGACTATCGACAAAGACTTCGGTGGCTGGAAAACTGCGCAACCGAAATTCTTTAATGACGGCGGCGTGTTCGATCAGATTTACCAGGCGCAGTAACACAGGCACTGGGGAACCCGTGGGACTGATTTGTGGGACCGGCTTCAGCCGGGAAGGGGTCGGTACATTCAACAGATGTGTATCGACTGAAATGCAGCCTTCCCGGCTAAAGCCGGTCCCACAGGTCCCACGAGGCTGGCACCACAACACTCGCTGAACCATGAACCCGCACTCGTCTGCGGGTTCGGTGTGTTAACCAAGGACTTTTATGTCGCGACGTATCTCCCCCGTCATACCCGGCTTCGGGCTGACGCTGGGCTACACCTTGGTGTACCTCAGTCTGATTGTGTTAATCCCGCTGGCGGCGATGTTCATCCATGCCGCGCAGCTGACCTGGGATCAATTCTGGGCAATCATCACCGCGCCGCGTGTGTTGGCGGCTCTGAAACTGAGTTTCAGCGCAGCGTTCTATGCCGCTGTCATCAACGGCATCATCGGCGTTCTTCTGGCCTGGGTGCTGGTGCGTTACACCTTCCCCGGCCGCAAGATCATTGATGCGATGATCGATTTGCCGTTCGCGCTGCCCACCGCAGTTGCCGGTATCGCCCTGACTGCGCTGTATGCGCCTAACGGGCTGGTCGGGCAATTCGCTGCGGATCTGGGCTTCAAAATCGCCTACACCCCGCTGGGCATCACCCTCGCGCTGACCTTCGTGACGCTGCCGTTCGTGGTGCGCACGGTGCAGCCGGTATTGGCGGATATTCCTCGTGAAGTCGAAGAAGCCGCTGCCTGCCTGGGTGCGCGTCCGCTGCAAGTGTTCCGTCACATCCTGGTACCTGCGTTGCTGCCTGCCTGGCTGACCGGTTTCGCCCTGGCCTTTGCCCGTGGCGTTGGTGAATACGGCTCGGTGATATTCATCGCTGGCAACATGCCGATGAAGACCGAGATCCTGCCGCTGCTGATCATGGTCAAACTCGACCAGTACGATTACACCGGCGCGACGGCGATTGGCGTGATGATGCTGGTGGTTTCTTTCATCCTGTTGCTGCTGATCAACTTGCTGCAGCGGCGCATCGAAACCCCATCCTGAGGAGGCGCAGAACATGTCCCATTCATCTGTTTCAGCCGCCGCCTCAGCCAACGCCGCCCGTCGTGGCAGCGCGGTGTCGCGCCGGATTCTGATCATCCTGTGCTGGCTGGTATTTCTGCTGTTCCTGGGTTTGCCGCTGTTTATCGTGGTGTCTCAGGGTTTGAAGAACGGCCTCGGCGCGTTCTTCACCGCGATCCTTGAGCCTGACGCGTTGTCGGCCCTCAAGCTGACGGTCATCGCCGTATTGATCTCGGTGCCGCTCAATCTGGTCTTCGGCGTCAGCGCCGCCTGGTGCGTGAGCAAATACTCATTCCGGGGCAAAAGCATCCTGGTGACGCTGATTGACTTGCCGTTCTCGGTCTCGCCGGTCATTGCCGGTCTGGTCTACGTGTTGATGTTTGGCGCCCAGGGCTTTTTCGGCCCGTGGTTGCAGGACCATGACATCCAGATCGTGTTCGCGCTGCCGGGCATCATCCTGGCAACCATCTTCGTCACCGTGCCTTTCGTGGCCCGCGAACTGATCCCGCTGATGCAGGAGCAGGGCACTCAGGAAGAAGAGGCCGCGCGGCTGCTGGGCGCCAATGGCTGGCAGATGTTCTGGCATGTGACCGTGCCGAACATCAAGTGGGGCCTGATCTATGGCGTGGTGCTCTGTACGGCGCGGGCCATGGGTGAGTTCGGCGCGGTGTCGGTGGTGTCCGGGCACATTCGTGGCGTCACCAACACCCTGCCGCTGCACGTCGAAATTCTCTATAACGAGTACAACCACGTGGCAGCCTTTGCCGTGGCGAGCTTGTTGCTGATCCTTGCGCTGTTCATCCTGCTGCTCAAGCAGTGGAGCGAAGCGCGCATTAACCGTCTGCGCCAAAGTGCGGCGGAGGAATAATTCATGTCGATCGAAGTCCGTAATGTCAGCAAGAACTTCAATGCCTTCAAGGCCCTGAACAGCATCAATCTGGACATCCAGAGTGGCGAGCTGGTGGCGTTGCTTGGCCCGTCCGGCTGCGGCAAGACCACGCTGCTGCGCATCATTGCCGGCCTGGAAACCCCGGATCAGGGCAGCATCGTCTTCCATGGCGAAGACGTCTCCGGCCATGACGTGCGTGATCGCAACGTTGGTTTCGTGTTCCAGCACTACGCGCTGTTCCGCCACATGACGGTGTTCGACAACGTCGCGTTCGGCCTGCGCATGAAGCCCAAAAGCCAACGCCCAAACGAAAGCCAGATCGCGGTCAAAGTCCACGAGCTGCTGAACATGGTGCAGCTGGATTGGTTGGCGGATCGCTATCCGGAGCAACTGTCGGGTGGTCAGCGTCAGCGTATCGCCCTGGCCCGCGCCCTGGCGGTCGAGCCTAAAGTGCTGCTGTTGGATGAGCCGTTCGGCGCGCTGGATGCCAAGGTGCGTAAAGAACTGCGTCGCTGGTTGGCGCGTCTGCACGAAGACATCAACCTGACTTCGGTTTTCGTGACCCACGACCAGGAAGAAGCCATGGAGGTGGCCGACCGCATCGTGGTCATGAACAAGGGCGTGATCGAGCAGATCGGCTCGCCGGGCGAGGTGTATGAAAACCCCGCCAGCGACTTCGTTTATCACTTCCTCGGTGATTCAAATCGCCTGTCTGTGGGCGAAGAGCACGTACTGTTCCGCCCGCACGAAGTGTCGCTGTCACGCTCGGAGCTGGAAGACCACCACGCTGCGCAGGTGCGCGACATCCGGCCTTTGGGCGCGACCACCCGGATTACTTTGAAAGTGGAAGGCCAGAGCGAATTGATCGAAGCCGAAGTGGTGAAAGACCACGACAGCCTGACCGGTCTGGCCCGGGGCGAGACGCTGTTCTTCAAGCCGAAGGTCTGGCAGAAGATCGCGGGGGTTTAAACCCAGTATGTTGGAGCGAGGCTTGCCCGCGAATCAGGCACCGCAGTCTCGCAGGTTAACCGCGTAATCGTTCTTCGCGGGCAAGCCTCGCTCCAACAGATCAAACCACCGGCTTCAAATCCCGCTTGTGAACCACCCCCACCCGCGCTTCGATCGCATGCTGCAACGGCTTGCGCATCCCCATCAGAAACGCCAGTTCCGCCACCACGAACAGCGGCCCGATGATTAATCCTGAAACATCATCGATGAACGCCGGCTTGCGACCTTCGTAATAATGGCCGACGAACTGGATGATCCAGCCCAATACAAACAAACCAACGCCCGCACTTAGCCAGACCATGGTCGCCTGTTGTGCGAGCACTGCACCCGCCCACAGACACAAACCCAGCAACACGCCCATCAGCACGCCGAACGGCCGATCAAGGCGCAGATAGAAGACCACGGAAGCTACGGCAACCAGCGCAGCGGGGGAGACCCACAGCCCGCCCAGCATCCAGCCGGGGCGTGACAGCAGCACGGCGACGGCCACGACTATCAGCGGAATGCCGACGAAGTGGGTGATGATATTGCGCGAATCACGGTGGTAAGCCGCGTATTGGCTGAGGTAGTCGGTGAGGTTTTTCATTATTATTCCTCTTTGGGTGATAAACGATTCTGCTACGGTTTCGTCTTGAAAGGGATTCGATTCACGATAAAAGGAAGCAAAACATGACAACTGGAGCTGCATGGCGGTCGCGGCTGATGAACGATTACTGGTTCTCGCATCTGCAGGCTGACTTGCAGGATAGCCTGCTGGACGCCGCCCGCCAGACCCGTCGGACCCCGGGCAAATTATTGTTCCAGAAGGGCGATGCGCCTTGTGGGTTCTACGCCCTGCTGGAAGGCTCTGTACGTTTGGGGCCTGCCAGTGATCAGCGTCTTGCGCCACGGGTTGAACAAATTCGTACACCGTACTGGTTCGGAGAAGTCTCGTTATTCGACGGCATGCCGCGTCGGTTCGACGTTTACTCCATGGAGCAGAGTATTTTTCTCCACGTCCCCCAGGTGGCGATTGACCAGATAGTGGAGAGAAAACCGGTCCACCTGCGCGCGTTTGCCAGCTTGCTCAGCGTCAAGCTGGGCATCGATTTATTGCACCCGGACCGCATCGCCCTGTTGCCCCCCAAAGCCCGTGTTGCCTGGCGGTTGCTGATGTTGGCCGAGGGTTATGGTCACTTGAGTCATGCCCGGCGCTTGATCACGCTGGACGAAATTCAATCAGTGCGCACCACGGGCCTGGCACGTGCGGAGCTGCTGGACGTGTTGCAGGATCTGCATCAGCGCAAGATCGTGCGGCTGGGGGATGAGCAGCTGGAAGTCTTCGATGTGTTCAAATTGCACAAGGCGGCCAGCGTCAAGCGCGCCAAGTCGTTATGCTGAGGGCCTGAATAATCGAGGTGAGTCATGCGGCTGCTGCTAGTGGAATACGATGCCAGGACGGCCAGAGAGATGGCCGATGGCTTTGCCCAGTCAGGTTTTGCGCTGGACGTGGCGCTTAACGGGCTCGACGGTCGCCATTTTGTCGAAGAGCAAAACTACGACCTGATCATCCTCGACGTGATGCTGCCCGGCCTCAATTGCTGGCAATTGCTGCAACTGATCCGCCAGCGAGGCGCGACCCCGGTGTTGTTCCTGACCGCGCCGGACGCCATCGAGGACCGGCTTCGTGGCCTTGAGCTTGGGGTGGATGACTACCTGCTCAAGCCGTTCAGCTTCGATGAATTGCTCGGCCGGGTGCGCAAACTGTTGCGCCGCGGCCCGACCGGCGATGCCGCCAGCATCAGCATTGCCGACCTGGAAATCGACATGGTTCTGCAGCGTGTTAGCCGAGGCGGGCAGCGCATCTCCATGGGTGAAAAAGAATTCGCTCTGCTGCAATGGCTCGCCAGCCGTCAGGGTGAAGTCCTCAGCCGCGCGCAGATCGCCGCTCAGGTTTTCGACAACGACCCCCGCCCGGTCGAAGTCGCCATCCACCGCCTGCGTTCGAAAATCGACGAACGCTACCTGCCCAAGCTGATTCATGACGTTGGCGATGACAGCTATCAGTTGGCGCTGCTGGAAGATGAGGCGTTTGATTTGCGTTGAATGCAACACGCCTCTGTAGGAGTGAGCTTGCTCGCGATCGGCTGCGAAGCAGTCGTAAAAAATGCGGAATTCATCACCGTAGGAAAGTCGTTCCGACTTTATCGCGAGCAAGCTCACTCCTACAGTTCGAGGTGTGCCTGAATAAACTCAGGACCTGTAGGAGCTCACCGAGGCGACGAGGCCAGCGATGGCGGTGTGTCAGACAAACCGCCATCGCTGCCTCGCGGTGCTCGTGAGCTCCTACAGAATCGAGGTGTGTCTGCCAAATAGGTGACTGCTTGGTCATTAGTCGTCGTATGACGTAGCGCTAGACGCTCTCCCGCCAAAATCCCCAAATCACCCCATATCCAATGGTCTAACCCCACTCTCATCCCATTGACAGTGTTACAAGGTGTGTCTATAAATCGCTAAGTCATACGATGACTAGGCGAATTCCTGATTTTTGCAACCGCAAAACTAATACAAAGAGTTACTGCCGGAGAGCTAGCCGCCCGCTCCAATAAAACCAATAACAATAAGGTGAAGAGATGAAGATAAAAGGGATTCGCTGGTGGATGGTGGGACTGGTTACGGCTGGTCTGATCGTCAACTACCTCGCGCGCAACACGCTGTCAGTGGCCGCGCCGACGCTCATGAGCGAACTGAGCATCAGCACCGAGCAGTATTCGCACATCGTCGTCGCCTGGCAGGTTTGCTATGCGCTGATGCAACCGGTTGCCGGGTACATCATCGATGCCATCGGCACCAAGATGGGCTTCGCGATTTTCGCCGTGGCCTGGTCCGCAGCCTGCGCCGCAGCAGCCTTCGCTACTGGCTGGCAGAGCCTGGCGATTTTCCGGGGCATGCTCGGCCTGACCGAAGCAGCGGGCCTGCCCGCTGGCGTCAAGGCCACCACCGAGTGGTTCCCCGCCAAAGAGCGTTCGGTGGCCATTGGCTGGTTCAACATCGGCTCTTCAGTGGGCGCGCTGTTGGCCCCGCCTTTGGTGGTCTGGGCAATTCTGCAAAGCGGCTGGGAGCTGGCGTTTCTGATTGTCGGCGGCCTGGGCATCGTCTGGAGCGGCTTGTGGTTGGTGCTTTATAAGCACCCTCGCGACCAGAAACGCCTGAGCGACACCGAGCGCGATTACATCCTCAGCGGCCAGGAAGCTCATCTCAAAGATGTACCGACGCAGAAGGGCAGCTGGAAGAAAATCATCACCAGCCGCAATTTCTACGCGATCGCCTCGGCGCGGATTCTCTCCGAGCCCGCCTGGCAGACCTTCAACGCCTGGATCCCGCTGTACCTGATGACCGAGCGACACATGAACATCAAGGAAATCGCCATGTTCGCCTGGCTACCGTTTCTGGCGGCGGATATTGGCTGCGTACTGGGTGGCTACCTGAGCCCGTTCTTCCACAAATACTGCAAAGTGTCGCTGTTCACCTCACGCAAACTGGTACTGCTGTTCGGCGCGTCGTGCATGATCGGCCCGGCTTGCATTGGCTTGGTCGATAGCCCTTACACCGCCATTGCCTTGCTCTGTGTGGGTGGCTTTGCCCACCAGACGCTGTCCGGCGCGCTGTATTCGATTACCTCCGACTCATTCGGCAAAAACGAAGTGGCCACTGCGACCGGCATGGGCGGCATGTTTGGCTACCTGGGCGCAGCGGCCTTCACCCTGGTGTTTGGCGTGCTGGTGACCAAAATCGGCTACAGCCCGCTGTTCGTCGTGTTGGCCGTGTTCGACATCGTGGCTGCCATCGTGGTCTGGAACGTGGCGAGGGAATTGCCGAAGCAGCCGTTGCCTGTTGAGACCGTTCATCCGGAAGGAGCGCCGTTGTTACCCACTGCCTGATCTGGATCTGTAGGAGCTGCCGAAGGCTGCGAACAGCGGTGTTATCAGACATACCGATTTCGTAGCCTTCGGCAGCTCCTATAGGTCAGCGTCGCGTTTTTGTAACAAACATTCAGTACCTTAAATCGTGCCCACTGAAAGGCGGGCAAACACAGCAGTTTTTTATCGGGGTTGTTCCTTAGGCAGGGGACAGCCCCTTTTTTTGGTCTGTATATTCAATTTAGCTATTGATTGATAGCTTCTTATTCCTTAGTGAATCTAGTCCGCGTCCTTATACTTGGCCTCATGAACGCAACATGCAGGAGGCTAACCCCATGCATAACGAGTCGATCCGCTATCTGATCGTGCCAGGCTGGCAAGGGTCGGGCGATGAGCATTGGCAAACCCACTGGCAGAACAGCTTGCCCAACAGCTCGCGCGTGGAGCAGGCCGACTGGTTCAAGCCGCGCCTGGAAGACTGGGTGGGCGAGCTGCAACGCACTATTTCAGCGGAGCGCACGCCGGTGATCCTCATCGCCCACAGCCTGGGCTGCATCACCGTCGCCCATTGGGCGCGGCTCGCTCCACTGGAGTCGCTGCGTCAGGTGCAAGGTGCTTTGCTGGTCGCGCCTGCCGACGTGGAACGCCCGAACTGCTCGCCGGCCTTGCGCAACTTTGCGCCGATCCCGAAAGACTTGTTGCCGTTCCCGACCCAGATCGTCACCTCGGATAACGACGCGGCCGTCAGCACCCAGCGCGCCATGGAAATGGCCCGTGACTGGGGGGCCGAAACCGGCATTCTCAGCCAGGCCGGGCATATCAACGTCAAGTCCGGGCACCGCCGTTGGGAGCAGGGCTTCGCCTACCTGTATCGCCTGCAAAGCCGAATGGAACACCACGCCCGGCGTCGCGCATGAATTCATCCGGCGCGGAGTGCTCCGCGCTTGCTAACCAGATCCTGTTTTTTCTTTAACGTTTGAGCCGTCGCAAGGGTTCAGGCGGGAGTTTGCCATGAGCCTTAAAGAACCTTTCGGTCAGCCGTTGCTGACCTTCCCCGATGCCGAAAAAAGCCCACTGAGCATTCGCGCCAAAGCGCTGGTGTTCATCGACCCTCGCGCTCGCCGCTTGCGTGAAGAAATGGAGCAGCTGGCACCCCGTGCGCTGCCGGTATTGATCCGGGGCGAGTCCGGGACCGGTAAGGAATTACTCGCCCGCCATATCCACCGTGGCAGTGACCGAACTGGTTTGTTCGTCTCGGTCAATTGCGGCGCCATCAGCCCGACCTATGCCGATGCCGAGTTGTTTGGCTACGCTGCAGGTGCACATAGCGGTTCGGTCAGCAGCCGCGCAGGCTGGTTTGGCTCCGCCAACGGCGGCACCTTGTATCTGGACGAAATCGGCGACTTGCCGCTACCCATCCAGATCAAGCTGTTGGCCGCCCTGGAAAACCACGAAGTCACCCGCGTCGGCGCGCAACAACCCAGCCCGGTAGACGTGCGACTGGTCGCCGCCACCAGCATCGACCTGGCCCAGGCCGTGGCCGCCGGCAAATTTCACGAACGGCTGTTCCACTACCTCAGCGAGGGCCATCTGGAATTGCCCGCTCTGCGTGAGCAGCCGGGCAACATCCTGCCGCTTGCCGAATACTTTCTCGGCATCTACAGCCAACGCCTCAACCTCGCAGTGCCACTGATCAGCGACGCAGCGCAACTGGTGCTCGAAGCCCACAGCTGGCCAGGCAATACTCGGGAACTGGAAAATGTCATCCACTTTGCGCTGCTGGTCAGCAGCGGCGAAGAGATCCTGCCAGAGCACCTGAACCTGCCCGTCAGCGCCGATTCGCTGGTGGAAATTGAGCGGCTTGTAGGAAAAGTTCTTGTTGATGCAAAGGTTGAGCAACTCTTTGCGCTGCAACGAGCCCTCGAAGCCGCCACCGACAAACTGAAAATTGCCATAGGCTGACCTGCATCCCATGGTCTCCGGCGCCGTGCCTCTTTCTCAGAGGTGCGGCGTTTTCCGTTTTGGGATAAGTGCGATTAATAAAAATGTCACAGAAAGGGAAAAAATCCCACGCGCTCTGGCTCCTAATTCCCCCTATAAAGTTGTAATTAGCCTATTGAATTAACTGGGGGGCGCCATTTTCAGGTGTGCTTTATTACTTTTAATTGCGCGCGCTGGACAGGCAAAAAAACTTGGTTGAAGCTCACTTCATGGCCATTGTTTTGGTTGCTTGTTTTCGAGGTTAAGGGGTTGGTAGATCATTAGTTGGCTTTTCGAAAACTTAAATGTATTCGTATTTAATTTGAGTCGTTCGATGGCCCAAGGCATGGATTCCTGTATTTATGAGTTATCTACAGGTTTGGATTAGCTGCTGCCCGGGCGCCTCTTCAGTCGTTAAAAGGAATTGTCATGACTATTTCAGGTGCGTCTGGAGTGTACTCCAACGCGTATAATTTTCTGAGTTTTGTAAGCACGGGTGTTGACCCTCGCACAGGTACTTATAGCTGCAATTTTTCACTTTCAAATCTTTTGGCCAATACCTTGAGTGGCCCGTCGATACCCTTGGTTTTGGGGTTTAACTCATTGCAAAGTGATGACGTGGGTTTTGGCAAAGGTTGGGGTTTGCAGCTATCCAATTTCAATCGCAAGACAGGTAAGCTCAGTTTGTCCGACGGTGCCAGCCATATGGCGACCGTGGGCACTTCAAGCTTTGTCCTTAAAGACAAGAAGGTCAAGGACCTGAAAACCAGCCGCTCGGGTCGCGATCTGCTTATCGAACACAAGTCCGGGATACTCGAGGTGTTGAGTAGCCCTTCGTCGAGCGCCGATCAATGGCTGGTTTCGAAGATTTACTCCTCTGAGGGCCGGGTCATTCATTTCGATTATGGGTGGGCTGCCGGGCGTAGCAATTTGCTTGCGGTCCGGGATGAAAGCCGACGGCTGCTAACGATAGACCGTTCAAGCAACTTGACCCAGGTTCACAGCATCACTTTGTGGCCCGATAGCCCAGGGGACAAAATAGTGTTTGATTTGCGGACGCGCGGCGGTCAGTTGACCAGCATGAGTTCGCTAGCAGCAAACCGATCACTAGGCTCTTGGCGATTTCAGTACAGAACAGTGACCGGCCTTACTGTGATTACACGACTGGACCAGCCCACTGGCGGCACCGAAGAAATAACCTATCAGGCCTCGGGGATGTTGTTGCCGTCCAGCGCGCCAGTGAAGTCACTGCCTGCGGTGTCCTCACATACTCATGATCCGCGCAACGGTCAACCGGCGGTCGTCCGTGAGTTCAAATACTCATCCAAGAACTATCTGGGTTATGCATCGTCTGTCAAATGGCGTGATGACGGGGATAATCTTTATGACGCACGAGGTGACTATCAGTACAGTTCTACCGAGGACTTGATCCAAGGGAAGGGCACAAATAAACGAGTGATACGTCGTACCCAGCGGGTCTACAACCGGTTTCATCTACAGCTTGAAGAGACCGTTACCCAAAATGGCAAGACTGTTCGAAACATTACCAAGTACCATGATAGAACCAACGTAAGGTTTGATAACCAGCCGGCCAACTTTCAGTTGCCCTCTGAGTTTGAAATATCCTGGTCTGATACATCGATTCGTAATGGTGGCCGCAGTGAAGTTACCCTAACCGAATATGATGATGGCGGTAACGTTCGGAAAAAAGTCTCTCCAACGGGGATTGTCGAAGTTTTCGAATACTATCCAGTGGGTATTTCCGATGGCTGCCCAGCCGATGCGTTTGGAGAACAACGCTGGTTGAAAAGCAAAACCTTGAGGCCCGCCCCGGGTTTCGCCCCGGCTCCGACGATGGTCACTCACTATCGTTACGCCGATCTACCATCGGCCAGTCCTGACCGAGCCAGGTTCCTGGTCCTGGCGCAAGAGTCTGTAACCGAGGAAGGCCAGAGCGAGCCGCTCATGACGATCGCGCGTCACTACAATGACGATCCCGCGAGCACGTTTTTCGGACGCATCAAGCAAAAAGTTGAAACCGTTACGGGATTTGCCACCGTATTTGATTATTCCTATGAATTGAAAGATGGCGCCTTGGGCACGCATATAACCCTGACTGCGCAGGACGGCTGCAGTAGCAGCAAGTCTATCTGGCAGAACATGCTGACCGGTGCAGAGACAAAAACAGTCGAGCAGTTGGGGGTTGTCATCGAGACCGCCCATGACCGACTCGGCCGCAAAACCCTTGAGACGATTGCGCCGAAGACGTCTGGCCAGGCGGCCCGAAGTTACAGCTATAAGTTGGCCGAAATCCTGAGTGACCCGGTCGAGACTCGTTCGGTTGCCGCCAACGGTGCCACGACAGTGACCCGGCTTGATGGCATGAGTCGTGAGTGCGCCATTGAGGTTCAGGATATCGACGCTGTCGGGCAGCCGATGCGCGACGTTTACCGTGCTAATTACGATGCGTTCGGTCAACTTGTTGAGGAGATCCACACTGATTGGCTGGATGACGAGCCCTATGCCATGTCGACCCGATATTCCTATGACGACTGGGGCGCTCGCAGTGCAAGCACTGGCCCGGATGGGGTGCTGAACCACGACCTCTACGACCCGATTACGCTCATGCAAACTCAGGGGCTGGATAAAGCTGGCAAAACAGTTTTCACCAAAAACGTATTCGGCAAGAACGACTCCGTCGAGCGGTTTGATAGCGACGGCGTTTCGCGCGGAGTTACTGAATACCTGTATGACGGGCTTGGGCGCTGCGTACAACAAATCAACCCGCATGGACATACCACGCGCTTTGCTTACGATTTTGCCGATCGTTTGGTCATGACCCACCTGCCTGACGGAACCCTTATCAGGAAGGCATTTGTCGCGCACAGTACCGAAAACCTGGCGACCCACATTTGGGTCAACGAATATTTGGCGGGGGAAAGAACCTATGATGGATTACTGCGAGTCACGAGCGTCACGGTAGGGGGACGCACCGAAACATTCTCCTATGAAGGTGCTCAGCCAAATCCGGTGACTCGAACCACTGCCGGCGGCAAGGTCATTTCCTACACTTACGATCCTGTGTTGAGCAATCAAATGACGCAGCGCAGCGTGGCCAGCAACAGCGAGCTGTCCGCCAGTTTTCGCTATGACAGCAGCCATGCCAAATTGATTGAGGCCTCAAGCCCGGACCATCAACAGCAACTCAATTACTCCCTGTCAGGCCAGCATAGTGGCGACCAACTGGGTGACCAGGGTTTGCTCCGTGCCGGGCAGCGCCATTCGCTTAATGGTTTGCCGCTCCAGTACACCGATGCGTCAGGCCAGGAACAGATCACTCGTTATGACTCGCTGTGCCGAATCGCCAAGGTTGAACAAGGCGCTGTCACCGCGGATTACTTCTATGACTCGTTAAGTCGTGTCAGCAAAATTGAAACTGTCGACAGCCACAGTGAACGCAAATTGACCACGCATTTGGAGTACGACGATTTCGGACGGGAAGTACTTCGCAAGTTGACCGTGGATTCCAATGAATCTGAAGAGTTGAATCAGCAATTCGATGCAAGCGACAGACTCATCCGACGCACCCTCAAACAGGGCCATGACGTGTTACGTGACGAGACTTTTGCGTACGACTCACGCGGCCGCCTTGAACAGTATCAATGCAGCGGCAAGCATTTGCCGGTGGACCCGGCTGGCAAGGCTATTCAGAGTCAGACCTACGTGTTTGATGAATTGAATAACGTGCTCAAGATGACTACCCGGTTTGCCGGGGGCGAAAACATCGCGACTTTCGAATACAGATATCTGGACCGAACCCAACTGAGCCGGGTTATCCACAGCCACCCGGATTACGCCTCACAACAAGCCACATTCACTTACGACCGCGATGGAAACCAGCTCAATGATGAGTGTGGGCGTCGCATGATTTATGACGACCTGGGCCGCTTGGCCTCGGTCGCGCAGGAGCACGCATGAATCAACCAGGACTTCTCATCAGTTATCGCTACGACGCGCTGGATCGTCTGATTGGCGTTGAACCCGTCGGCTCAAGCGCTACAACCCGGATTTATCGCGATGGACGCTTGGCAACCCAACTTGAGGATGGGTAACAACACAGCCTGATTGAAGCCGGTGGCCATGTATTGGCGCAGTCCACAGGCTCAGGTAATACCGTGATAAGCCGCCTGCTGGGCTGTGACCAGCAAAACAGCGTGCTGCAAACGGTTAGCGGTAATGACACCCAGCGCACTGTTTACACCCCTTATGGCGGGCAGATCGCGGGAAGCGGCATGCAGAGTCTGTTGGGGTTCAACGGCGAACAGCCCGACCCGGTCACCGGTTGTTATCTGCTGGGCAACGGCTACCGCGCCTACAACCCGGTGTTGATGCGCTTTCATAGCCCCGACAGCATGAGCCCATTTGAGTCCGGAGGGATCAATCCTTACGCTTACTGCATGGGGGACCCGGTCAACATGAGTGACCCTACGGGGCACTTTTCCTTCAAGGCGATTCTGGGCATAGCGGTCTCCGTTGCCGCCATCGCGCTTACCGCCATTACGCTGGGAGCTGGCGCGCCGCTGACCGGGCCGATCATTTTCATGGCTGCTGTGAGTATCAGCAGTGACGTTTTCGGAATCGCCAGTGAGGTGGTGTCCGAGCTGGCTCCCGACTCAAACGCCGGGCAGATTCTGGGTTACGTGAGTATGGGGCTGGCAGCGGCTTCAGTATTGGGCCAAAAGGGTGCGAAGCTCGCGGCTTCCCGAGGTAATCAGACGGCAGCTCGGTTTATTGGCACGGGCTCGGCGGTAGTGGCTCGACAAGGAGCAATAAAGGCTTCCCAGGGCCGGGCGGTGCAAAACTTCGGCCGCGCCGTGAAGGTGGGTAAAGCCGCGAAGATTGGGTTGGCGGCGCCGAAGGTTTTGAGGCGGGTAAAACAGATTTCCAGACAAGTGGATTGGCTGGGCTACCGGCTCGACGCGCAAGACCTGCTGGAGGACTTGATCGGCGACGATACAAAACCCACGGGTACAGGTGAGTCCAGCCAGCGCGTATCGACTCTGGATACATTTGTACGCGGCAACCCGGAGCAAAGGTCGCCAACTCCAATGCATGCCGATATCAGGCTGACTGATTTCCTGGCCGCTGACCAAACCCGAATGCAGGATATACGCGACGTTTGAGCGCAGCGCGTCTAGCTCGGCTTGTTCAAAAAAAGCATAAGCAATTAGCAAAAAAGTATTGTCTTGGAATAAAAAATATCGGTAATGTCCGCTCCACGCCCCCGACTGCATCTGCGTCGGGGGCAACTCATTGAAGAGCTGTCGGCTAACCGACCTCGATTTCTCTAAGGACATTGCATGAAGAAGACATTGCTGTTGACCGCTCTGGCGGCCGTATTTTCGGTAAGCGTGGCTCAAGCAGCCGAGAAACTGGTGGTCGGTGCGACGCCGATTCCTCACCAGGAAATCCTTGAACTGATCAAGCCGGACCTGGCCAAAGAAGGCGTAGACCTGCAGATCAAAGTCTTCACCGATTACGTACAACCAAACGTGCAACTGAATGAAAAGCGTCTGGACGCCAACTACTTCCAGACCAAACCGTACCTGGAAGGCTTCAACAAAGGTAAAGGCGCGACGCTGGTGACTGGCGTTGGCGTTCACGTTGAACCGTTCGGCGGCTACTCGCGCAAGTACAAGAACATTGCTGATCTGCCAGAAGGCGCAACCATCGCCATCCCTAACGAAGGCAGCAACGCTGGTCGTGCTCTGCTGCTGTTGCAGAAAAATGGCCTGATCACTCTGAAAGATCCGACCAACGCTCTGTCGACACCAAAAGACATCGCTACCAACACCAAGAAATTCAAGTTCCGCGAGCTGGAATCGGCAGTACTGCCACGCGCACTGGATCAGGTTGACCTGGCGTTGATCAACACCAACTACGCACTCGAAGCCAAACTGAGCCCGAAGAAAGACGCGCTGATCATCGAAGGCGCTGATTCGCCTTACGTGAACTACCTGGTGACCCGTACCGATAACGCTCACACCGACGCTATCGAAAAGCTGTCCAAGGCCCTGACCAGCCAGAAAGTTAAAGACTTCATCAACAAGAAGTACGACGGCGCGGTATTGCCAGCGTTCTGATTGCTTTGCAGTACCCAACGCCGACACTGGAAACAGTGTCGGCGTTTTTGTTTTCGCAGTTCATTCAGTGGGACCGGCTTTAGCCGGGAAGAGGTCGGTACATCCGATGCATCTCTATTGCCAGAAATTCAGTCTTCCCGGCTAAAGCCGGTCCCACAAGTTTGTGATAGCTCCTAAGCGGCTAGCTCAATCCGAACTATCCATATGCAATAACGATATTTAAATTTCGATTCTTATACCTATAAAGTCATGGCTCTAAACCACCAGTCTTCTGGAGTCGGAGTTCATGTCAGCAGCCTCCCTCGCGTCATCGCCTGTTCAAGCCGCGCCTCAGCAGTTCGAAGTGCGTCCGTTCGCCGCAAACGTGGGGGCGGAAATCGTCGGGCTGGATTTGTCCCGACCGCTGAATGACGTCGACTTCGCCCGCGTCCACCGCGCGCACCTGGATCACCACGTGGTGGTGTTCCGCGATCAACAGATCACCCCGCAGCAGCAGATTGATTTCAGCCGCCGCTTTGGCGTGTTGCAGATCCACGTGCTCAAGCAGTTCCTTCTGGCCAACCATCCGGAAATCCTCATCGTTTCCAACATCGTCGAAGACGGTCAGCCAATTGGCCTGGGCGACGCGGGCAAGTATTGGCACTCGGACCTGTCCTACAAAGAGCTGCCGAGCCTGGGTTCGATGCTCTACGCCCAGGAGTTGCCAAGCGAAGGCGGCGACACCCTGTTCGCCGACATGCACCTGGCCTGGGAAACACTGCCGGAGCATCTGCGCAAAGCGGTTGAAGGCCGCAACGCGGTGCACAGTTACACCTCGCGTTATCGCGACGGTCACAACGCACAAAACTGGCGGCCGACCCTGAGCGCCGAGCAACTGGCTCAGGTGGTCGTGGTCAGCCACCCGATTGTGCGCACGCACCCGGAGAACGGCCGCAAGGCGTTGTTCGTCAGCGAAGGTTTCACCACCCACATCGTTGGCCTGCCGGAAGACGAAAGCCAGCAGATCCTCAACGAGCTGTACGCCCACAGCGTTCGCCCTGAAGCGGTATACCGCCACAAATGGGCACCCAACGACATGGTCTTCTGGGACAACCGCTCGCTGATCCACTTGGCTGGCGGCACACCGGACCATCTGCGTCGTCGTCTGCACCGCACCACCATCCAGGGCGATGCGCCGTTTTGAAACCGGGAGTTAACCAATGAATGCTGTTCTGCAAAGCCACACGGCTAGCGCAAACACGCCTGCGCAACCGGTCGATCAGCCTGCCGCTGAAGCCCTGTTGCAAGTCCGGAATGTCAGCCTCGAATACCGCACCCCCGAGCGCGTGGTGCGGGCGACCCATCAGGTCAGTTTCGAGGTCGATCCAGCGGACCGTTTCGTGCTGCTCGGCCCGTCTGGTTGCGGCAAATCCACTTTGCTAAAAGCCGTGGCCGGTTTCATCCAGCCCAGCGAAGGGCAGATTCGGCTGGCAGGCGCTGAAGTCAAAGAGCCCGGCCCGGATCGCATCGTGGTGTTCCAGGAGTTCGACCAACTGCCGCCGTGGAAAACCGTGATCGAGAATGTCATGTTCCCGCTCCTGGCCTCGCGCACGTTGAAGCGCAAAGAAGCGCAGGAGCGCGCGCATTACTACCTGGCGAAAGTCGGCCTGAGCGCCTTCGCCGATGCCTATCCGCACACCTTGTCCGGCGGCATGAAAGCCCGGGTGGCGATTGCTCGTGCCTTGGCGATGCAGCCGAAAATCCTGCTCATGGACGAACCCTTCGCCGCCCTCGATGCCCTGACGCGTCGCAAGATGCAGGAAGAGCTGCTGGAGCTGTGGGAAGAAGTGCGCTTCACCTTGCTGTTCGTGACCCACTCCATTGAAGAAGCCTTGGTGGTGGGCAACCGCATCCTGCTGCTGTCCCCACATCCGGGGCGCGTGCGGGCGGAAATCAACAGCCATCAATACGACCTGAAAAGCCTCGGCGGCGTCGGTTTCCAGCACACCGCCCAGCGCATTCATCGGCTGCTGTTTGATGAGGGCGAAGAGCAAGCGGTTGATCGCGAGCTGAATTTCCAGGACATCCGCATCGCTTATTAATTTCGCGATCCCTTGTAGGAGCTGCCGAAGGCTGCGAAAGCGCCGTACCTGACACACCGCTTTCGCAGCCTTCGGCAGCTCCTACAGGGAACCAGAGAGAATACACATGAGCCTTTCCCCCCCAATCCGTGAAGAATACGAAGTCACGCTGGAGCCCTTCACTCAGGAAGATCTGGCCCGTGACGTCCCGCTGGCGCAGCGCATCTGGCAACTAAGCTGGGTGCGCAAGACCGTGATCCTGATTGTGCTGGCCGTGCTATGGGAAATTGCCGCGCGCATCCAGAACAACGACCTGCTGCTGCCCAGCTTTCTGCAGACCGCTGCTGCGTTTTATGACGGCATCCTGTCCGGCGAATTGATCGGCAAGGTTTGGATTTCCCTGACCGTGCTGATCCAGGGCTATGTGATCGGCATCGTCCTGGCCTTTGCCCTGACGACACTGGCGGTCTCGACTCAATTGGGTCGTGATCTGCTCGGCACCCTGACCGCGATGTTCAACCCCCTGCCTGCCATTGCGCTGTTGCCGTTGGCACTGCTGTGGTTTGGCCTGGGTCAGAACAGCCTGATTTTCGTGCTGGTGCACTCGGTGCTGTGGGCCTTGGCACTCAACACTTACGCGGGCTTTTTGGGTGTCTCGGAAACCCAGCGCATGGCCGGTCGTAACTACGGCCTCAAGGGCCTGCGGTTTGTCTGGTACATCCTGATCCCGGCTGCGCTGCCATCGATTCTGGCGGGTTTGAAAATCGGCTGGGCCTTCGCCTGGCGCACCCTGATCGCCGCCGAGCTGGTTTTCGGCGCGTCATCGGGCAAAGGCGGGCTGGGCTGGTACATCTTCCAAAACCGCAACGAGCTGTACACCGACAAGGTTTTCGCCGGTCTGGCCGCTGTGATCCTCATCGGTCTGCTGGTGGAAAACCTGCTGTTCGCCAACATCGAACGCCTGACCGTCAAGCGCTGGGGTATGCAGCGTTGATTTAACCGAAAAACTCAACTCCCGTTGGAGCGAGGCTTGCCCGCGAACCAGTCAACGCGGTCAATCAGATACACCGCGTTATCGTTCTTCGCGGGCAAGCCTCGCTCCAACAAATCCTATGAGGTTCTCCATGGCAATTCCTTTCAAACGCTCAGCCCTAGTCGCGCTCGCGGCTACCATCGGTCTGCTCAGCAGTGGCGCGCAGGCCGAAGGCAAAATCAGCATCGCCCAGCAATTCGGTATCGGTTACCTGATCCTGGACGTGGTGCGCGATCAACAACTGATCGAAAAGCACGGTAAAGAGCAGGGCCTGGACATCAAGGTCGACTGGAACAGCATTTCCGGCGCCACCGCCATGAACGAAGCGCTGCTCGCCGGCGCGCTGGACGTGGTGTCCGCAGGTGTGCCGCCGATGCTGACCGTCTGGGACCGCACTAAAGGCAAGCAGAACGTCAAAGCCATCGCCTCGCTGGGTTCGATGCCCAACTACTTGCTGACCAACAACCCGAACGTGAAGACCCTCAAGGACTTCTCCGAAAAAGACCGCATCGCCGTGCCAGCCGCAGGCGTGGGCTTCCAGTCACGCACCTTGCAGATCGAGACCGCCAAGCAGTTCGGTAACGAAAACTTCAAGAAATTCGACAATATCTCGGTGAGCCTCGCCCACCCGGACGCCACCTCGGCGCTGATCGCTGGCGGCTCGGAAATCAACGCGCACTTCTCCAGCCCGCCGTTCCAGTACCAGGAACTGGAAAACCCCAACGTGCATAAAGTGCTGAGTTCCTACGACGCATTGGGCGGTCAGGCCACGTTCAACGTGCTCTACACCACCGAGAAATTCCACGACGAAAACCCGAAGACCTACAAAGCCTTCTACGACGCGCTCGCCGAAGCCGAGAAAATCATCAAGGCCGACAAGCCAGCCGCCGCCAAGACCTACATCCGCGTAGAGCAATCCAAGCTGCCGCTGCCGCTGGTCGAGAAGATCGTCTCCGACCCGGAAATCGACTTCACCATCGCCCCGCAACGCACTTACATCTATGCCGAAAAACTGCATGAGCTGGGCGTCCTAAAAAACAAAGCCGCGAGCTGGAAGGATTACTTCTTCGAAGAAGCGCATGGTGGTGCGGGTAGTTAAGCATTTCTGTAGGAGCTGCCGACGGCTGCGAAAGTGATCTGTCTGATAGACCGTCTTCGCAGCCTGCGGCAGCTCCTACGGATCACCCCAACCGTGGGAACGGTTTTAGCCGGGAAGGGGGCGGTGCATTCTCTGCTTCCCTGCCGGCAGGAATACCGCTTTACCGGTGAAAGCCGGCACCACGGGATACCGGGAAACTTCGAATATCAAAAACCTAGCATTTTTACCAAGTAGACGAACGCCGCCAACAAGCTCAGGCTCATGCTTGTCTCTGATTAACAGAGTTGCTGACATGGCTCGACAGACCCAACTGTGCCGCTACGCCTACGACCCCCTGGACCGCCTCGCGTCCCGCACGCCGCTGGCTGCAGCCGTCAAACGAGACTTCTACCGCAGCGATCGGCTGGCTACCCAGATCCAGGGTGCCGAACAGCGCAGCTTCGTGCATCACGACAACCAACTGCTGGCGCAACACGCTGTGGTCGGCAAACTGGCCAGCACCGCACTGACCGCTACTGATTCACAGGCCAGCGTGCTGCACGTCGATGACACTGACATCGTCTACGCCCCCTTCGGCCACCGCGAACCTCTTGCAATCTTGTCTGGATTACCCGGCTTCAACGGCCAACAGCCCGACCCGGTCACCGGCCACTACTTGCTGGGCAATGGCTACCGCGCCTACAACCCGACCTTGATGCGCTTCAACACTCCAGACAGCTTGAGTCCGTTTGGCGAGGGTGGGCTGAATACCTATGCGTATTGCGCGGGGGATCCGGTGAATCGGAGTGACCCGAGTGGGCATGGTTGGCTCGAAACCATGGATATTCTGGTTTCCGCCACCTATCTCGCTATCGGTTTGGCAACGGCCAAGTTCGGCTTTAAGGGCGCTCTTCCTGCAGTGCGCGCTGTTTTCAAAGGGGTCAAGGTTCCCGGCAAATTCGACACTGCAGGCATGACTTTCAGAAGACATGCATATGCGGCGGAGAAACTCGCGGCTGGGGTAGCTCTGGGCGCTCTGTCTGCCAGTGCCACTTGGGCTACTGCGTTCATCGTTAAAACCAGTGCCCGCGATTCCTATGCACACTTAGCACCGGCACTATTGGGAGTAGCGCTTGCTGCATTGACATTGCGCACGCGCTATCGCTTTAAAGCAATATCAAAAGCTTATGACCCAAAGATCTTAGCGTTTTATCAATCGCGGCCACAGACCCAACCAGGTTTGCGCAGCCCTCTCCGGAAGGCTGATCAGGACCCTTTGGGAAGGTGCGGGGACTTAAATCACTTACAAAACGTGGGTGCCGCTAATTCGTTCTCCAAGGTCCAACTGATTAGGGGAGCGCGGCTCTGACCCGCTTGCGTTGGAGCAAGTACTTCGGCAGATAAAGCGACGTGATTATCCATTCAGATTTACGATGAGGCTGATCTGTCATGACCATGCAAGCCCTCCTCAGCCGCTACACCTACGACCCTCTGGACCGCCTCGCGTCCCGCACAATTCTGGCCGAAGCCATGGTGCAACGCTTCTACAAGGCAGGTCAGCTTGTGACGGAAGTTCAGGGTATTCCATCAGTGTGCGCCACCCGAAGACCGGAAAGTTTGTGGAATTCGGTGAGGTTTTTTGAGCGCTGAATATGTAGGAGCTGCCGAAGGCGGTAATTGGCGACTGCCAGGGTTTTGAGCATTGCTGCGTCCTTGCCCGGTGAAGAGACGGGAGTTTAGCAATTTCAAAAACGGCGCGTCGCTGCCTGTTGCGAGTGGGCCGCACTCCGACTTGCCCGCTAACTGCCGCAAATCTGTAGGAGCGAACTTGTTCGCGAGGCGATCTGCGGATTCACACCCTATCAACGCCTCGCCAACAAGTTGGCTCCTACATGGCCACGTGCTCCACCGAAATGGCACTGATCACGCACCCCACGGAACCCTGATCTACGCTTACAGTCGCATAGTCACGGCGCTACCCACTCAATCGCAGCGAGGCACGCGCATGGCATCCGCAAAAGGAGTCTGCATGCCCGTTTCTCCCTCAAGACTGGCGATTGTTGGCCTGACGTTTTCGTTGGCAATGCTCACTGGCTGCGGCAAAGAAAAGCCGCCTGAGCCGAACCTCCCACGCGTCCACGTGCAAGAAGTCGCGACGGCCGATTACGCTGCGCAAGTTGCCCTGACCGGCGATATTCAGGCCCGGGTTCAGACTCAGCTTTCGTTCCGGGTCGGCGGCAAGATCATTCAGCGCATGGTCGATGTCGGCGACCGGGTCACGGCGCGGCAGGTGCTGGCCAAGCTCGATCCCAAGGATTTGCAGACTAACGTTGACTCCGCCACTGCCGCAGTCGCCGCCGAACAGGCGCGGGTGACGCAAAGCAGTGCAGCTTTTGTGCGCCAGGAAAAGCTGCTGCCCAAGGGTTACACCAGCCGCAGCGAATACGACTCGGCCCAGGCCGCATTGCGCAGCAGCCAGAGCGCGCTCAAGGCCGCCCAGGCGCAGTTGGCCAATGCGCGGGAGCAACTGAGTTACACCGCACTGATTGCCGAAGCACCGGGAGTGATTACAGAACGCCAGGCGGAAGTGGGCCAGGTGGTGCAAGCAACCATGCCGATCTTTGGTCTGGCCCGGGATGGTGAGCGGGATGCGGTGTTCAACGTCTATGAATCGCTGTTCGCCGAGCCCACGGGCAATCAGCCGGTGGCGGTGACACTGCTGGAGAATCCGCAGATCAAGGCCGTCGGCAAAGTCCGGGAAGTCACGCCCGCTGTCTCAGCTGAAACTGGCACTCTGCAAGTGAAGATCGCTCTGGAAAAACTCCCGGACGGCATGGACCTGGGCTCAGTGGTCAGCGTGAGCCTGCATGCTCCGGGCAAGGCCAGTGTCGAGTTGCCATGGGCCGCGCTGACCAAGGGCTTGGGCAAGGAACTGGGCCAACCCGCCGTGTGGGTTGTGGACGATCAAGGCAAGGCCAATTTGCGTGGCGTCACGGTGGCGCGTTACCTGACCGGCAAGGTGATCATTTCCGACGGCTTGAAAGGCGGTGAAAAAGTGGTGGTGATGGGCGGGCAACTGTTGCACCCGGACATGCAGGTCGAAGTCGCTCCCACCGAACAGCAAAAAACCGCCAAGGTGCAGCCATGAAACGCCTGATGCCACTGCTGTTGCTGGGCGTATTGAGCGCATGCAGCAAGGAAGAACCTGCGCCGGACCCGGTGCGCCCGGTGTTGTGGGTAGAAGCCAACGCGATTTCCGAAGAAAGCCTTGGGCGTTTTGCGGGCAATATCGAAGCCCGCTTTGAAAGCACCCTGGGCTTTCGAGTAGGCGGGCGCATCGCTCAGCGCCATGTGGATGTGGGCAGCGAGGTGCAGAAGGGCCAGTTGCTTGCGACCCTCGACCCGACCGATCAGCAAAACAATGTACGCGCTGCTCAGGGCGACTTGGCAAGGATCGAAGCGCAGTGGATCAACGCCCAGGCTAACGCCCGCCGTCAACAGGAATTGTTTGATCGCGGCGTGGGTGCACAGGCCCAACTGGATATCGCCCAGACCGATTTGAAAACCACCAATTCATCCCGGGAGCAGGCGCGCTCGGCGTTGAGCCAAGCACAGGATCAACTGGGTTACAGTGAGCTGCGCACCGATCACGCGGCGGTGGTGACCCGTTGGCAAGCCGAAGCGGGGCAGGTGGTGACGGCGGGGCAGGAAGTCGTGACCCTGGCGCGCCCGGATGTCAAAGAAGCGGTGATTGATTTTCCGGGTTCATTGGCAGACCAACTGCCCGTGGGCGTCGAGTTCAAGGTCGCCAGCCAGCTCGACCCGCAAATTGCCACCACAGCCACTCTGCGGGAAATCGAACCCCAGGCCGAACGAACAACCCGCACCCGGCGCGCTCGCTTGACCCTGACCGACACGCCTGAATCGTTCCGCCTCGGTACGGCCATCAGCGTGACCCTCAGTTCGGCCATCGCGGCGCGCACCCAGTTGCCGATCCACGCGCTGCAAGAGGTCGATGGCAAAACCCGGATCTGGGTCATCGATCAGCAGAACCAGACCGTTAACCCGCGTGATGTGCAAGTGGTCAGCCGCACGGGCGATACCTTCGTGCTGAGCAATGGCGTCAAGCCTGGCGAGCGGGTAGTCAGTGCCGGGGTCAACAGCCTGAAACCGGGCCAGAAAGTCAAAGTCGATGAAGGAAGCCCGCGATGAAAGGGAATTTCAACCTGTCCGAATGGGCCATCAAACACCAGTCGTTTGTCTGGTACCTGATGTTCGTCGCACTGCTCATGGGCGTGTTTTCCTACATGAATCTGGGCCGTGAAGAAGATCCGTCCTTCACCATCAAAACCATGGTCGTACAAACCCGCTGGCCGGGCGCGACGGTGGACGAAACCCTGGAACAAGTCACCGACCGTATCGAGAAAAAGCTAGAAGAGCTCGACTCTCTCGACTACGTGAAAAGCTACACCCGGCCCGGTGAGTCGACGATTCTGGTCAACCTGCGAGACACCACCAGCGCCAAGGACATTCCGGAAATCTGGTATCAGGTGCGCAAGAAGATCGACGACATCCGCAGCCAGTTTCCGCAGGGCATGCAGGGGCCGTTCTTCAACGATGAATTCGGTGATGTGTACGGCTCGATCTATGCCTTCACCGCCGATGGTTTCTCCATGCGTCAGTTGCGCGATTACGTGGAGCAGGTGCGCGCGGAAATCCGCGAAGTGCCGGGGTTGGGCAAGGTCGAAATGATCGGCCAGCAGGACGAAGTGCTGTACCTGAATTTCTCCACCCGCAAGCTCGCCGCCCTGGGGCTGGATCAGCGGCAGGTAGTGCAAAGCCTGCAATCGCAGAACACCGTCACGCCTGCTGGAGTGATCGAAGCGGGGCCGGAGCGGATCTCGGTGCGCACCTCCGGGCAGTTCGAATCCGAGAAGGACCTGGCGGCGGTCAACCTGCGGCTCAATGATCGCTTCTACCGTTTGAGCGACATCGCCGAAATCACTCGCGGCTACACCGATCCGCCCAAACCCTTGTTCCGCTACAACGGCAAACCTGCTATTGGGCTGGCAATTGCCATGAAGAAGGGCGGCAATATTCAGGAGTTCGGCAAGGCGCTGCATGCCCGAATGGAAGCGACGACTGCTGACCTGCCGGTGGGCGTTGGCGTGCACAGTGTGTCGGACCAGGCCGAGGTGGTGGAAAAAGCCGTGGGCGGTTTCACCAGCGCGCTGTTTGAAGCGGTGGTGATCGTGTTGATTGTCAGCTTCGTCAGCCTTGGAGTGCGTGCCGGGTTGGTGGTGGCGTGCTCGATCCCGCTGGTGCTGGCCATGGTCTTCGTGTTCATGGAGTACAGCGGCATCACCATGCAGCGTATTTCCCTCGGCGCGCTCATCATCGCCCTGGGCCTGCTGGTGGACGACGCGATGATCACTGTGGAAATGATGGTCACGCGCCTGGAAATGGGCGAGACCAAAGAGCAGGCCGCCACTTTCGCGTACACCTCCACGGCCTTCCCGATGCTCACCGGCACATTGGTGACCGTGGCCGGGTTTGTGCCCATCGGTCTCAACGCCAGCTCGGCGGGGGAATACACCTTCACGCTGTTTGCGGTGATTGCCGTGGCGATGCTGGTGTCCTGGATAGTGGCGGTGCTGTTCGCGCCAGTCATCGGCGTGCATATCCTGAGCAGCAACATCAAGAAGAAGGATGAGAAGGAGAAAGAGGGCCGCGTTGCCCGGGCCTTCAACGGCAGCATGTTCTGGGCGATGCGCAATCGCTGGCTGACGATCATCATCACCGTCCTGCTGTTTGTGGGCGCGGTGTTCTCCATGCAGTTCGTGCAGAATCAGTTTTTCCCGTCTTCGGACCGTCCGGAAATCCTTGTCGACCTGAACCTGCCGCAAAACGCCTCGATAAACGAAACCCGCAAAGTGGTGGACCGCCTTGAAGCCACCCTCAAGGACGATCCGGACATCGCGCGCTGGAGCACCTACATCGGCCAGGGCGCTTTGCGTTTTTATCTGCCGCTGGATCAGCAACTGGAAAATCCTTACTACGCGCAACTGGTGATCGTCAGCAAAAGCCTGGAACAGCGTACCGCCCTGAGCGAGCGGCTGAACAAGCGTTTACGTGAGGATTTCGTCGGTATCGGCAGTTACGTGCAGCCGCTGGAAATGGGCCCGCCGGTGGGGCGTCCGCTGCAATACCGTATCAGCGGCGAGAACATCGACAAGGTCCGCCAGCACGCCATCGAGCTGGCGACGCTGCTGGACAATAACGCCCATGTTGGCGAGATGATTTACGACTGGAACGAGCCGGGCAAAGTCCTGCGCATCGACATCAACCAGGACAAGGCGCGGCAACTGGGCTTGTCTTCGGAAGATGTCGCGCAACTGATGAACAGCATCGTCAGCGGTTCGTCCGTGACTCAGGTGCGTGATGACATCTATCTGATCAACGTTGTGGGCCGCGCCGAAGACGCTGAACGCGGCTCCCCCGAGACTCTGCAAAACCTGCAGATCGTCACGTCGGGCGGCACGTCGATCCCGCTGCTGGCGTTTGCCACCGTACGCTACGAAATGGAGCAGCCGCTGGTCTGGCGCCGTGATCGCAAGCCGACCATCACCGTGAAGGCCGCCGTTGCCGATGACATGCAGCCTACGGATCTGGTCAAACAGCTGAAGCCGGAAATAGACAAATTCAACGCCGGTCTGCCGGTGGGTTACAAGGTGGCCACAGGCGGGACAGTTGAAGAAAGCAGCAAGGCCCAAGGCCCGATCGCCAGCGTAGTGCCGCTGATGATCTTCTTGATGGCGACCTTCCTGATGATCCAGCTGCACAGTGTGCAGAAGTTGTTTCTGGTGGCCAGCGTGGCGCCATTGGGCTTGATCGGCGTGGTGCTGGCGCTGATCCCGACGGGCACGCCCATGGGCTTTGTGGCGATCCTCGGGATATTGGCGCTGATCGGCATCATCATCCGCAACTCGGTGATTCTGGTGACGCAGATTGATTCCTACGAACGCGACGGTTATCTGCCGTGGGACGCCGTTGCCGAAGCCACCCAGCACCGCCGCCGCCCGATCCTGCTCACCGCAGCCGCCGCCAGCCTGGGCATGATCCCCATCGCTCGTGAAGTCTTCTGGGGCCCAATGGCCTACGCCATGATCGGCGGCATCATCATCGCCACGCTGCTGACTCTGCTATTTTTGCCTGCTCTGTACGTGGCCTGGTATCGGATTAAAGAGCCGAGTGATGATGAGCGTAGAGAAGCGAAATCGAGGGGTGAGTCAGTGCAACCGAGTTGAATCATTCGCGGGCAAGCCTCGCTCCAACGGAAAAAGGTGAACCCGTTGGAGCGAGGCTTGCCCGCGAAGGCCGCGACTCAGTTTCAGAATCGAGTTAAATCCAGGCAGCATCCCAAAGCGGATAATCCCCAACCCTGCTGACTAGGCCGGCGCGGACGGGATTGAGGATGATATAGCGAGCAACCGCGATTAAATCTTCTTCTCGGCGAATCGCGCGGTCATGAAATCCTCTTTGCCAGATACTGCCGGTGCGTCCCGATGCCTTGTTAACCGAATAATTGATCCTGGACTTTGTGCGGGCGATCACCTCACTCAATGGTTTCTCCCCGAGTGCTATCAGCCAATGGAAATGATCCGGCATCACCACCCAGGCAAGGGAGGCTACCAAGGCTTCACGCTCTGCCTTTTGGAATTGTTTAGCCACTAGCCTTCCAACTCGCCAGTCGGAGAAAAAAGTCTGTCGGTTTTTAGTTACAGCAGTTACCAAGTAGATACGACCCTGTTCGCTGTACCTACCTTTTCGGGTTTGGCTGGTTTGAAAGCGCATCTGCAATCCATTGCTTTTGAGTTGTGATTCAAAAACTAGTCCAGGCAGATGATTGGTGAGTCTGGATAGATTGGCAGGATGTTTCTATGAGGGATACGAGTCGCGGCCTTCGCGGGCAAGCCTCGCTCCAACGGGTTCACCGTTTTTCCGTTGGAGCGAGGCTTGCCCGCGAAGAACGATAACTCGGCCTAACTCCCGCCCCGCATCAGTGCATCCGCTCCCAACCACCGCCCAATTTCACACCCTCCTTACGGCCCGCCGTGGCTCTTGGGCGGCGCACCAATTCGGCAGGGGTTTGCACCGCAGTGAAGCATTTAATTCATTAAATTAAATTGTTGAATTATTTAATTCCTGGTCCTAGTCTGTTCCTCGACACGCCTGCTGGCGACTTCTTGCAACGAGTGAGACGGGGGAGCAACACATGACTGTGAAAGTACTCTTGAGCCTGGCGGTAGCAACCGCATTTTCGGCCTCCACCTGGGCGGCGGACTGGACGGTGGGTGCCAACGTCGGCAACGTCCCGTGGGAGTTTCAGGACGCTAAAGGCGAGATCGTCGGCTTTGAAGTTGATGTCGTCAAAGAAGTCGCCAAGCGCGCAGGCAAGACCGTCGAGTTCGTCAATATTCCCTTCAACGGCCTGTTCAGCGCCGTGCAATCCAAGCGCGCCGACATTGCTATTTCTTCGATCACCATCACCCCGAAACGCCTTGAGTCGGTGGGTTTCGCCCAGCCGTATTACGACAGCGACCAATCGCTCTCGGTGCTGACCAAGTCCGGTATCGATGGCCTCAAAGGCATGCAAGGCAAAGTGGTCGGCGTTGATACCGGGTCCACCGGCGACATGTGGGTCACGGCGCATCAGGGCGAATACAAGTTTGGCGACGTCTCGCGTTACGAAGGTCTGTCCCCGGCCATGCTCGACCTGGCGTCCGGGCGCATGGACGGCTACATCAGCGATATCCCGGCGGTGTTGTATTACATCAAGGACAAACCGCAATACAAAGTCGTGGCCCGCATCCCGACTGGCGAGAAGTATTCGCTGATGCACGCCAAGGGCTGGGAATCAGCGACTCAGGTCAACGACATCATCAGCGCCATGAAGAAAGAAGGCGTGATCGCCGGCCTGCACAAGAAGTGGTTCGGCGCCGATGCTGATGCCGATTCCAGCACAGTAAAAGTCGTTGATGTGCTCAAGTAAGCGCTGACCGTTCAACCTGGCGCCGGGCGCCGTCACCAAGGAATAGCAATGGAGTTGGTGCAGACTTTCTTCAACTGGGGCGTGTTCGTCGACGCATTGCCGCTGATGCTGCGTGGCCTCGGGGTGACGGTGTTGCTGGGTGTGGTTAGTATCGTGCTTGGCCTGGTCGGCGGGTTGCTGCTGGCCATGTTGCGCCTGTACAGCTACGCACCGATTCGTTTGCTGGCGCGCATCTACATCGACGTGATGCGCTCCATTCCGCTGCTGGTGCTGCTGGTTCTGATTTATTACGCGCTGCCGTTCGTGGGCATTCGCCTGTCGTCGTTTGCCGCTGCGGCAGCGGCCTTGTCTTTAGTGTCGTGCGCCTATTCAGCGGAAATTTTCCGCTCCGGCATTGAGGCGATCCCGCGCGGTCAGTTTGAAGCCGCCGCCTCACAGGGCATGAGCTTTTTCAACACCATGCGCGATGTGATCCTGCCGCAAGCCATGCGCATCGTCATGCCACCGATGACCAGCAATTGCATCAACGTCATGAAAGACACCGCGTTGGCTTCAGTTGTGGCGATGCCCGATCTGCTCAAGCAGGCGACTCAAGCCCAGGCACTGGCCGCCAATCCGACTCCGTTGGTGGGTGCGGCGATCATGTACCTGCTGTTGCTGCTGCCCTTGGTGCAACTGGTGAGTTGGGTCGAGCGGCGCAATGGCTCCGGGAGGAAAAACTGATGAGCGCAGTCATTGAAATTGAAAGCGTCGCCAAGTTTTACGGGCAGTTCCAGGCCCTGGCCGACATCAATTTGTCGGTGGAGCAGGGCGAGGTGGTGGTGATTCTCGGGCCGTCGGGTTCCGGTAAATCCACGCTGATCCGCTGTATCAATCTGCTTGAGGAATACCAGCAGGGCGACATTCGCGTCGCCGATCAGCGTGTCGAAAGCGGACCGAAACTGGCCGGGATTCGTTGCGAAGTCGGCATGGTGTTTCAGAACTTCAATCTCTACCCGCACATGACCGTGCTGGCCAACGTGGCCCTGGCACCTGTGCGCGTGCGTGGCATGTCGCGCCGCGATGCTCAGGAACGCGCGCGGCTGCTGTTGGAAAAAGTCGGCATGAGCGCCCACGCTGAAAAATACCCGAGCCAGTTGTCCGGCGGTCAGCAGCAGCGAGTAGCAATAGCCCGGACCATGGCCATGGAGCCTCGGGTGATTTTGTTCGATGAACCGACTTCAGCCCTGGACCCGGAAATGGTCGGTGAAGTGTTGGACGTGATGCAGAACCTGGCGCGCTCCGGCGTGACCATGGTGGTGGTCACCCATGAAATGGGCTTTGCCCGCAAGGTCGCCGACCGAGTGATCTTCATGGAGAACGGCCGGATCATCGAACAGAACAACCCCCACGATTTCTTCACGGCCCCTCAGGAGCCGCGCACCCAAGCCTTCTTGCAGGCCATCCTGCACCACTGATCAATTTGGAGACTGCCCACGTGAACGCCCTCGATATGAGTTATGTCCGCAGCCAATTCCCGATGCTGGGCGACGGTTACGCTTACCTGGATAACGCGGGCGGTTCCGCCGTGCTCGGTCGAGTGGCTGACCGGGTGCGCGATTACCTGCTCAACAGCAGCGTGCAGTTGGGCGCTTCCTATGGCGGTTCTGCGGCTGCAGGCGCGCGCGTGATGGAGGCGCGTGAGTCCGTGGCGCAGTTGATCAATGCTTATCACCCGGAAGAATGCGTGATGGGCGGTTCGACCACGCATCTGTTGCAGATTCTGTGTCGGGCCATCGCGTCGTCGATCAACAGCGGCGACGAAATCATCGTCACCAACTGCGACCACGAGGCCAACATCGGCCCGTGGCAGCGGTTGTGCGAAGAGCGTGGTGCGACATTGCGAGTCTGGTCTGTCGACCCATCGAGTCTGGAGCTGGAGCTTAAAGATCTGGATGCACTGCTCAACTCGCGCACCCGCTACGTGGCCATGACCCATGCCTCGAACATCCTGGGCAGCGTCAACCCGGTGGCCGAAGTCGCCCGGCGCGTGCATGCCGTAGGCGGCAAGGTGTGCGTCGACGCCGTGGCCTATGCGCCCCATCGTCTGGTGGATGTGCAGGCCAGCGGCGCTGACTATTACGTGTTCAGTTTCTACAAGGTGTTCGGCCCGCACTTCGCCGTGCTGTGGGGCCATCGCGATGCTTTGCTGGAGCTGCCGAGCCTCAACCACTTTTTCATCGGTCAGGAGGTCATCCCCTACAAGTTGCAACCGGGCAACCTCAACTACGAGCTGTCCTACGGCTGCATGGGCATCAGCGATTACCTGCTGGATATCGGCCAGCGTCTGGGGGCCACCGGCACGCCACGTCAAGTGATGCAGGCAGCGTTTGATGCTTTTGAAGTACAGGAAGATTTGCTCGCCGAAACCTTGCTGGCGTTTCTGCGTGATGCACCCGGCGTGCGCATCATCGGCAAGCCTCGTGTCACCGCTGGGGATCGGGTGCCGACCATCAGCTTTGTGGTCGAGGGCGTGCAGTCCGAAGCCATCGTGCGGCGCATTGATGCTGCGCAGATCGGCATCCGTTTTGGTGACTTCTACGCGCGTCATCTGATCGAAGAGTTGGGCCTGACCCAATACGGCGGCGTGGTGCGGGTTTCCATCGCGCATTACAACACCGTCGACGAGATGCAGCGGCTGGTCGAGCACCTGGCTCGGGCGATAACCGATTTGCGCCAATCCTGATTTCTGCGAGCGATTTCCATGCCTGTACCTCAAACCCTTGCCGAGCTGCGTGCGGCCATCGTCGAGCAACAAGATCGCCTGACCGCGCGCATGCGTGACGCGGCGCACTACCTCAACGAGCATCCCCATGATGTGGCGCTCAATACGGTGGCCGCGTTGGCGACACGCTCGGGGATTGCTTCATCGGCCTTCATTCGTCTGGCCAAAGCGCTCGGCTTCAATGGCTTCAGCGACTTACAGCGGCTGTTCAAGGCGCCGCTGCAACAGGCGGGTTCGACCAGTTTCAGCGAACGCATCCGCCATTACCACGGCGAGGAATTGCTTGAAGACCCGACCGACGTTGGCGCGATCCTCACCGCGTTCAGCCGGGCCAATATCGTGTCTCTGGAGCATTTGGCCGAGGGCCAGCAAGTCGAGGCGCTGGAAAAGGCCATTACGTTGCTGCAACAGGCGCGCACCACCTTTGTCGTCGGCATGCGTCGCTCGTTTCCCATGGCCAGCTACCTGAGCTATGCCCTGAGCCGGGTCGGTCGCCGCGCTGTGCACATCAGCGGTCTGGGCGGTTCGTTGCGCGAGCAGGTCGGTGCACTGCATGGCGATGATGTGCTGGTGGCGGTGAGTTTCCCGCCCTATGCCCAGGAAACCATCGAGGCCTGTCAGCAAGCGGCGGCAGCGGGAACGCCCATCGTGGCGATAACCGACAGCATCCTGAGCCCGATCAGCCAGCGCGCGGCAGTGATCATTGAGGTCAACGATGCCGAACTGCTGGGCTTTCGCTCGTTGACGGCGGCGTTCTGTGTGGCACAAACCCTGGCGATGGGCCTGGCCTTCCGCGACGGTCAGTCCCTCAGCGGGCCGGATCATGATGCCCTGAACAATATCGACTGTTGAGCGCCCCAGACTGTGTAAAAACTACTGCGCTTGGCAATACGGCGTTAAAAACAGGCGAAAAATGCTCATTTAGAACACCTAGACTCCGCTTTTTCGCCTGTTTTTGCCTTGTCTTGCCTGCGCTCGTGACGTTTTTACACAGTCTGGCTGCTCGGCGGTCTTGCGTGAACCCAACCATCTGCGCCTGTGCAGGAGATTGCTTCTATGGCTTCACCCCTTCGCGATCTGGTCGGTTACGGCCGCAACCGCCCTCAGGGCACCTGGCCTAACGGCTCACGTCTGGCCATCAGTCTGGTCATCAACTACGAGGAAGGCTCCGAGCGCTCCCTGGCCATGGGCGATCCGGACCAGGAAAGCATGACCGAGTGGGGCAGCTATCAGTTTCCCGATGGCGTGCGCAACCTGGCCATGGAGTCCATGTATGAATATGGCTCACGGGTCGGTATCTGGAGAATTCTCGAAATTCTTGAGCAGGCCGGCGTGCCGTCTACGTTCCATGCCTGCGCCGTCGCCTTCGAGCAGAACCCTGACGTCGCCAAAGCCGCCGTCGCCCTGGGGCATGAGGTGTGCAGCCATGGTTATCGCTGGGAAGAAGTGTTCCGCCTGACCGAAGCCGAAGAGCGCGAACATATACGTTTGGCGATCGAGTCTTTCGAGCGCACCTGCGGCAAGCGTCCGGTGGGTTGGTACTGCCGTTACGGCGCAAGCGTACGCACCCGTCGGCTGGTGGCAGAAGAGGGCGGCTTTCTCTATGACTCAGACGCTTACAACGACGATGTACCGTATTTCGTCGATGTCGAAGGCAAGCAGCATCTGGTGGTGCCGTACACCAGCGACGTGAACGACTTCCGCTACTGGAACTCGCCGGGCCTGTCTCAGGCGTCGGACTTCTTCGAGTACATGAAAGAAAGTTTCGAAGTGCTCTACGACGAGTCGGCTGACGGTTTGCGCATGATGTCCGTTGGGCTGCACCCGCGCATGGTTGGCCGTCCGGGACGGGTTCGGGCGCTCAGAAAATTTATCGAATACGCCCAGGGTCACGAAGGCGTGTGGTTCGCCACCCGCGAACAGATTGCCCAAGCCTGGCTCACACGCACCTGAGGAGGACTGTCCCATGCAGGCATTGGATGTGGTGGTGCGAAACGCAAAGGTGATCACGGCGGCGGATACTTTCGTCAGTGACATTGGCATTCGAGACGGCAAAATCGTTGCGCTGGGCCTGGGTTTGGGCAGCGCCCTGCGGGAGATCGACGCTGGCGGACGCTCGGTAACACCCGGCGGTATCGACAGCCATGTGCACCTGGACCAACCCACCGGCGACGGCTCGGTGATGGCCGACGATTTTGAAAGTGGCACCCGCTCTGCGGCCTGCGACGGTACAACCACGGTAATCCCGTTCGCCTGCCAGCAGAAAGGCCAGAGCCTGCGCGCGGCCGTCGAGGACTATCATCGGCGGGCCGATGGCAAGCCGCTGATCGACTACGCCTTCCACCTGATCGTCACCGATCCCACCGAAGACGTGCTCAGCCGTGAGTTGCCCGAGCTGATTGCCGAGGGTTACACCTCGTTCAAGATTTACATGACCTACGACGCCCTCAAGCTCGACGACCGGCAGATTCTTGAGACGCTCTCAGTTGCCCGCGCCGAAGGGGCAATGGTGATGCTGCATGCCGAGAACAGCGACTGCATCGCCTGGCTGACCGAACGCCTGCTGGCGGCGGGGCTGACGGCACCGCGTTATCACGCCAGTTCGCGACCGATGCTGGTGGAGCGTGAAGCGACTCACCGCGCCATCGCATTGGCCGAGCTGGTGGACGTGCCGATTCTGATCGTCCACGTGTCCGGCCGTGAAGCCATCGAGCAGATCCGTTGGGCGCAGGACCATGGCTTGAAGGTCTATGCCGAAACCTGCCCGCAGTATCTGTTTCTGACTGCTGACTCGTTGGGATGTGACGACAGTTTCGAAGGCGCCAAGTGTATTTGCAGCCCGCCGCCTCGGGATGCTGCCAATCAGCAAGTGATCTGGGACGGTTTGCAGAATGGCTCGTTTGCGGTGTTCTCGTCCGACCACGCGCCGTTTCGCTACGAAGGCCCGGACGGCAAGCGCGCTCACGGTGAGCAGGCACCGTTCTCGGAAGTCGCCAATGGCATTCCCGGCATTGAGACGCGCATGGCGTTGTTATGGTCCGAAGGGGTGTGCACCGGGCGTATCACTGCCCAGGAATTCGTCGCCCTGACCTCGACCAACGCCGCCCGAATGTACGGCCTGTACCCGCGCAAAGGCAGCATCGCGATTGGCGGCGATGCTGATCTGGTCATTTGGGACGAGGGGTTGGATTTCGAGCTGCACAACGACTTGTTGCACCACCGCGTCGACTACACGCCTTACGCTGGCATGCGCCTCAACGCCTGGCCTGCGCTGACCCTGGCGCGAGGGGAGGTTGTCTGGGACGGGCAGGCCCGTGGAGAGCCGGGGCGAGGGCAATTTCTGCCCTGCGCCAGACCGGAACCGGCCAAGGCGAGGCGGCGAGTGGGGCAATTGCCGATTTGAATGGGCTTCAGGGGCTGCGCGGTAGTTGTGCCAGTCTGCACAAGTCCGGTGACCATCCATAGCAGATTGCGCAGTGTTCCTGACACAGCGCTGTCGCGCAGCAAACATTGATCTGTGGGACCGGCTTTAGCCGGGAAGGCGGCAGTTCTGCCTACACATCTGCAATGAATGTACCGGCCCTTTCCCGGCTAAAGCCGGTCCCACAGAAACCATTCCAGTTCAGATAGCTATTTCTTGTTGGAAGAGAGCGGGCCTGCTCGCGATGGTGACAATTGCGCCACCCTCTAAAAATCCCCCCACAACTGCTGCGCCACGCTCAGTGCCACCACGGGGGCGGTTTCGGTACGCAGCACGCGGGGGCCGAGGCGGGCGGCGTGGAAGCCGGCGTCTTGGGCCTGATCGACTTCCGCGTCATTCAGGCCGCCTTCAGGGCCGATCAGAAAAGCCAGGGTGCCTGGTTTGGCGTGGCTGGTCAGCGGTTCTGCTACCGGGTGCAGGACCAGTTTGAGCTCGGCATCGCTGCGCTTGAGCCATTCCCCTAGCGGCATCGGCGGATGAATCACCGGCACTACCGAACGACCGCATTGCTCGCAGGCGCTGATTGCGATTTGCTGCCAATGGGCCTGGCGCTTTTCCGCGCGTTCGTCCTTGAGGCGCACTTCGCAACGCTCGCTGACAATCGGGGTGATTTCGGTTACGCCCAGTTCGGTAGCTTTCTGAATCGCCCAATCCATGCGCTCGCCACGGGACAGGCCCTGACCCAGGTGAATGCGCAGTGGTGATTCGGTCTGGCCCGCGAAGGTTTCGTCCAGTTGAACGCGAACACGTTTCTTGCCGACTTCCAGCAGCGTGCCGCGAAACTCGTGGCCGGAGCCGTCGAACAGCTGCAACCCGTCGCCCTCGGTCATGCGCAAGACCCGGCCAATGTAATGGGCCTGGGCTTCAGGCAACTCGTGTTCGCCGAGGCTGAGCGGGGCGTCGATGAAAAAGCGGGACAGTCTCATGGTGGGTCTCTGAAATGTGCATTGCTCCGTTGGAGCGAGGCTTGCCCGCGAAGAATTTATTCCATACACAGGATATGTATCGGATGTACCGGCCTCTTCGCGGGCAAGCCTCGCTCCAACGGGTGTTGGTTTTTAACCCGGATCACGAAAATCCGGATGGAAATTCTCGCGCACGGCCACGCTGATGCTGGTGCGTGTAGCGATGTCGATGCCTTCGGTGGCGACTTCGGCCAGGAAGTCGATCTGCTCTGGCGTGATCACATACGGCGGCAGGAAATACACCACACTGCCCAGCGGACGCAACAGCGCGCCGCGTGTCAGAGCATGTTCGAAGACTTTCAAGCCACGGCGCTCCTGCCACGGGTAGGCGGTTTTGGTCGCCTTGTCCTGGACCATCTCGATGGCCAGGGCCATGCCGGTCTGGCGTACTTCGGCCACATTCGGGTGGTCGACCAGGTGCGCGGTGGAGGTGGCCATACGCTGGGCCAGGGCCTTGTTGTTTTCGATGACGTTGTCTTGCTCGAAAATATCCAGCGTAGCCAACGCCGCCGCGCACGCCAGCGGGTTGCCGGTGTAGCTGTGGGAATGCAGGAAGGCCCGCAGCGTCGGATAGTCGTCGTAGAACGCGTCGTAAACATCGTCGGTAGTCAGCACCGCCGCCAAGGGCAGATAACCGCCGGTCAGCGCCTTGGACAAGCACAGGAAATCCGGGCGAATACCGGCTTGCTCGCAGGCAAACATGGTGCCGGTGCGCCCGAAGCCCACGGCGATTTCGTCGTGAATCAAGTGCACGCCATAACGATCACAGGCTTCGCGCAGCAACTTGAGGTACACCGGGTGATACATGCGCATGCCGCCCGCGCCCTGAATCAGCGGCTCGACGATCACTGCTGACACCGTGGCGTGGTGCTCGGCCAGGGTTTGTTCCATGGCGGCGAACATGTTGCGCGAGTGTTCTTCCCAGCCCATGCCTTCGGGGCGATGGTAGCAATCCGGACTCGGCACCTTGATGGTGTCCATCAGCAGCGCTTTATAGGTCTCGGTGAACAGCGGAACATCACCCACCGACATCGCGGCCATGGTTTCGCCGTGGTAGCTGTTGGTCAGGGTCACGAAGCGCTTCTTGTCCGGCTTGCCGCGATTGAGCCAATAGTGAAAGCTCATTTTCAGCGCAACTTCGATGCAGGACGAACCATTATCGGCGTAGAAGCAGCGGGTCAGCCCCTCCGGCGTCAGCTTGACCAGCCGTTCCGACAGCTCGATGACCGGCTGATGACTGAAGCCAGCGAGAATCACGTGTTCCAGCTGATCGACCTGATCCTTGATGCGCTGATTGATGCGCGGGTTGGCGTGGCCAAACACATTGACCCACCAGGAACTGACAGCGTCCAGATAGCGTTTGCCTTCGAAGTCTTCGAGCCACACACCTTCGCCGCGCTTGATCGGGATCAGCGGCAGGCTTTCGTGGTCTTTCATCTGGGTGCAGGGGTGCCACAGGACCTTGAGGTCGCGTTGCATCCACTCATTATTCAGGCCCATTTACTTTCTCCGACTAACAGCTCGCAAGGGGCGCGAACGGACAATCGCGCAAGCCTATGCAATGCCCGGCTGCGGGACAACCTCTAGTGCCATTTGGTTTGGCAAACGAGCGGTGCGAACACAACCCCCTGTAGGAGTGAGCTTGCTCGCGATGGGGGTTTATCTGACGACAAATCATTGCCTGACCTGGCGCTATCGTCCGGATGCGGCCCAGACCAAGCTCACTCCTACAGAAAATCGCATCAATGGCGAAGTTTTTTCGTGTTTGATATGCCCCCGATGGACATCACTGGCAGGCCTGCAACGGCTGGCGTATCCTTCGCGCTCTTTGACGTCTCGGGCTTCATTTTCCGAAACTTCCTACGTTTTATTTCGGAGTTTGCTGAATGCTTTCTGGTTGGCTGCGCGCCTGTGCGCTTTTAGTAGTTGGGCTGGTCAGCGTTTCGGCGCTCGCTAATGAAAAACAACATACGGCTATCGTCGTCGGCGGCGGCCTTGCGGGCCTGACCACGGCCTACGAGCTGCAAGCCAAGGGCTGGCAGGTCACGGTTTTGGAAGCCAAGCCAAGCCTGGGCGGCCGTTCCGGTCTGGCGACCAGCGAATGGATCGGCAACACCAAGGCTCAGCCTGCGCTGAACCAGTACCTGGAGCGTTTCAAACTGGCGACCGTGCCTGCGCCGGAATTCGTGCGCACGCCGGGTTACCTGATCGATGGCGTTTACTTCACCAAGGCTGATCTGGCGTTGAAGCAGCCCGCCACCGCTGAAGCGATGAAACGCTACGACGAGACCCTGGACAACCTGGCGCGCTCCATCGACAACCCGGAAAACCCGGCACCGAACAGCACGCTGTTTGCCCTGGACCAGATCAACGTCGCCAACTGGCTGGATCGTCTGAAACTGCCGGAAACCGCTCGTCAGTTGATCAACCAGCAGATTCGTACCCGCTATGACGAACCTTCGCGTCTGTCGCTGCTGTATTTCGCACAGCAGTCGCGGGTTTATCGCGACATCGACGACCGTGACCTGCGCGCATCCCGTCTGCCGGGCGGCAGCGCGGTATTGGCTGAAGCCTTCGCTAAACAGATTAAGACCATCAAGACCAACTCGCCGGTGTCCGCGATCATCCAGGAAAAGGATGGCGTAACCGTCAAGGCGGGCGCGGTAGGTTACAGCGCTGATTACGTGGTGCTGGCTGTGCCATTGCGCGCGCTGAACAAAATCCAGATGACTCCAGCGCTGGACGCTCAGCACATGGGCGCGATCAAAGGCACCAACTACGGCTGGCGCGACCAGATCATGCTCAAGTTCAAGACGCCTGTGTGGGAAAGCAAGGCGCGTATGTCCGGCGAGATTTTCAGTAACACCGGCCTGGGCATGCTGTGGATCGAGCCTGCCGTTAAAGGTGGCGCCAACGTGGTGATCAACCTGTCCGGCGACAACGCACGCATCATGCAGTCGTTCGGCGACAAACAGTTGGTGGATCAGGTGCTGATTCGTCTGCACACCTTCTATCCACAGGCGCGCGGTGCTTACACTGGCTACGAAATCCGTCGTTACAGCGTTGACCCGTCCACCGGCGGTTCTTATCTGGCCTTCGGTCCTGGGCAGATCAGCAAGTACTGGCGCCTGTGGGAAAAGCCGATTCAGCGTGTAGCCTTCGCCGGCGAGCACACCGATACCCTTTACCCAGGCACCGTGGAAGGCGCTTTGCGTTCCGGCCAGCGTGCTGCCAGCCAGGTGCAGGATCTGGCGGCTGGCAAGTCGTTCGAACCGGTGAAAGTCGCGCCGCCTAAAGCAGCCGATGCGCCGAAAGAGTCCAGCGGCAACTTCTTCAGCAACATGTTTGGTGGTTCGTCTGACAAGGCCGAAGCCAAGAAGCCGGAGCCAGTGAAGGCTGCTGACGATAACAAGCCGAAAGAGAAGGGCTTCTTCTCCTGCCTGTTCGGTTGTGCAGACGAGCCTGTTGCCAAACCGGTCGAGAAAGCGCCTGAGCCAGCACCGGCTCCAGCGCCTGTACCCGTTGTTGCGCCTGTGGTTGAGCCAGCCAAACCAGAGCCAGCCAAGGCTGAGCCTGCGAAAAAGGCACCGGCCAAACACGCCGAGCCTGCCAAGAAAACCCCAGCGCAAGTAGAGGCAGCGAAGAAAGAAGCGGCTAAAAAAGAAGCTGCCAAGAAAGAGACAGCCAAGAAAGAAGCCGCTAAAAAAGCAGCCGCCAAGGCAAAAGCCGAGGACGCCAAGAACTGATTGAGTTCTGGCTGAAATGAAAAAGGCGCGGTGCTGATCACCGCGCCTTTTTTTGTGTTGGGCTGGGCTGCCGAGATGAACTTGCCCTGTTGGAGCGAGGCTTGCCCGCGAAGAATCATAACGCGGTGTGTCTGGCTAATCGCGTCGTCTCATTCGCGGGCAAGCCTCGCTCCAACGGGCCAAATATCCCGTAACCACCCCAGCATTGTGCACAGCGCCTCGACAGCTAGCCTTGGGTCACCTCACCAAGCAAGGATGCTTCGATGCTGCCGCTGTTGCGAATCCTCACCTGTGTTGCCCTCACCCTCGCTGCTTCAAACGCCCACGCTGATCAATGCCCCGACTGGACACCCGCCAAGGCACGAAGCTCTATTGCGGGACTGCAAACGCAAATCGCCAGCTGGGATGACAGCTACCATCGCCAGGGCATTTCCCTGATTGCCGACGAGCTTTACGACCAGTCTCGTCAGCGGCTGGAGTTCTGGCGCGCGTGCTTTGCCAAGCCCGCATCGGCTGTGGATAACCCCCTCAGAACATCGTCCGGGCCGGTTGCTCATCCCGTGCCGCACACCGGTGTCAGCAAGCTGCTCGACGAGGCGGCAGTACAGGCCTGGCTCAAGGGCCGCACTGATCTGTGGATTCAGCCCAAGGTGGATGGCGTGGCCGTGACGCTGGTGTATGAGCGTGGTCAGTTGGTTCAGGCCATTAGCCGCGGGGATGGCATCAACGGTCAGGACTGGACCGATCACGCGAAGCAGATCCCGGCAATCCCCGCCCATTTGCCCTGGGAGGAAAATCTGGTGCTGCAAGGTGAGTTGTATCTGCGACTGGACGAGCATGTGCAAGCCACGGCAGGCAGCGTGAACGCGCGCAGCAAGGTCGCCGGGATCCTGGCTCGCAATCTGTTGAATGCTCAGGACGCGGGACTGATCGGGCTGTTCGTCTGGGATTGGCCAGCCGGACCGGCATCCATGACAGAGCGCATGGCCAGTTTGAAAGCGCTGGGCTTTGACGACAGTGCGCATTACAGCCAGCCACTGGAAAACTTCACCCAGGCTCAGCGTTGGCGCGAGCACTGGTATCGCAACCCGCTGCCGTTTGCCACGGACGGAGTGATCATCCGCCAGGGGCAGCGCCCGCCCGCGCAGCGTTGGCAAGCCAGGGCGCCTTACTGGATCGCCGCCTGGAAATACCCTTACGCGCAAGTGCTGGCCGAAGTGCGTCGAGTCAATTTCAATATTGGCCGCAGTGGCAGAATCACCCCGGTGCTGGACCTGGTGCCGGTGCGGCTGGATGACCGACAGATCAGCCGCATCAGCGTGGGCTCCCTGCAACGCTGGCAAGCACTGGATATTCGCCCTGGGGATCAGGTGGCGGTGAGTCTTGCGGGGCTGACGATTCCTCGTCTGGACAGCGTCGTTACGCGCAATGTCGAGCGTGTTGAGCTGTGGGTTCCACAAAATGAAGATTTTCATGGTCTGAGTTGCTGGCGCGCAACCTCTGGCTGTGAAAGTCAGTTCCGCGCGCGGTTGAACTGGCTCAGCGGCAAGAAAGGTCTGGGGCTTGGCGGTGTGGGGCCCGGGACTTGGGAAAAGCTCGTAAACGCCGGGCAAATCGAAGGGTTACTGGATTGGTTGACGCTGGATCAGGAGCAGCTTGCTAACATTCCCGGCCTCGGAGCGCGCAGCAGCGCTAAACTACTCGACAGTTTGCAAGGCGCTCGGCAACAGCCGTTCGCAACGTGGCTCAAGGCTATCGGCTTGCCGCCTGCGGGCGAGGCCGATCTGAGCGAGGGTTGGCAGGTATTGGCCGGGCGCACAGCTCAACAATGGCAGGCAGAGCCGGGTGTGGGGCCGGGTCGCGCCGGGCAACTGGTTGCGTTCTTTGCGCATCCTGAGGTTCAGGCATTAAGCGAGCAGCTACGCTCGCAGGGTATTCAAGGGTTTTAGTTTTTTGTGCCGGGTTTTTATCTTCACGCCCGGACGTCATGGTTATCAAAAGGAGTTCATATGAAAGTTCTTTCACCACTGGTCCTGCTGACCTGTTGCGGCCTGTTGGCGACTCCGCTACTGGCGGCCGAGCAAGCGCCCGAGGCCAATGGGTGCCTGGCCAAGAGTCAGGAGATCAGTACAAAAATTGAACAGGCCAAGGCTGAAGGCAACAAACCACAACAGGCTGGACTGGAAAAGGCCTTGAGCGAAACCAAGGCCAACTGCACCGAGTCGTCTTTGCTCAAACAGCGTGAACAGAAAGTGCTGGATGCCAAGCGCGAAGTGAGCCGCCGCCAGGCCGACCTGACAAAAGCCATGACCAAGGGCGATCCGGAGCGGATCAACAAGCGTAAAGACAAACTGGCCGAATCCCGCAAAGAACTGCAAGACGCCCAGACCGAGCTGGAAGAGATTCAGCCGGAGGATTGAATCAGAGATCAGAGCAAGTTTGATCCCACTGGAGAACGCATTTCTTCAGTGGGACCGGCTTCAGCCGGGAAGAGGCCAGTACAACCATTGCAAATTTATTGATTGAAATGCCGCGTAAGTCCCCTGTGGGAGCGAGCTTGCTCGCGAAGAGGGATTATCAGTCGGCAAATCTCCAGCGTCTGGAATGCAGTCTTCGCGAGCAAGCTCGCTCCCACAGGTCCATCATCGCCCGATGGACTCAATAACTCCGAAACTCCTTATGACACGCCTCGCACGCCGCTTCGACCTTGCTCATCGCAGGTGTCAGGGTGCTGGCTTTGAAGGGGCGTTCATTGCTGGCGGTGACCAGTTCACCGGTTGCTGATTCCAGCGAGCGGGCCAATTCTTCGAAGCGCTTCTGCTTCTGCCAGACGTCGTCCTTGGCGCTGGTGTGATCCGCCTCTTTCACTTGTGGGAAGTGTTTCCAGGGTTCGTGGGCCAGGCCGTCGAGCTTGAGGGCGCCGTCGCTGAAGCGCTGACCATCGAACGCCACACGCCCACGCAGCATGCCGCCCAGGTCTTCGCTGGTCTTGAGCATTTGCTTGAAGATTGCCTTGCGCTGACCCAGCGGCGAGTCAGGGTCCACACCGCCGCAAGCGCTCAACGTCATGCAGACCAGCAGAATAACGCCCACTCTCTTCAACATCATGATCAATCCAGCCGAGGATAACGGCTGTCAGTATCCTCGGCTGACCGGCCTGGACCAAGCGCTGGATTGCCGCAGTCACGCAGGCATTGGCGTGGCGGAAGCGACGAACAGGCCGACAATCAGCCCCAGGCCGATGAGCCAGGCCAGTGAGCGCAACGCTGCCCAATCAGCCAGATAGAAGATGATGTAAAGCAGGCGACTGGTGATGAACAGCACCGCCACCACGTCGATGGTCACCAACTGCGCGTTACCGGCAATGTGGGCGATGATCACGGCGGCGGCGAAACCGGGCAGCACTTCGAAGCTGTTGAGCTGCGCTGCATTGGCCCGGGCCGGCAGGCCTTCCAGATTATTCAGGAAGTTGCGCGGGTTGTGGTTGTGCTTGCCATTGAACTTGCCGCTCGAATATTTGGCGATACCCGCACAGATGATCGGCAGAATAATCGCGATCAATACGCACCAGAAAGCAACCGTCATAGCAGAATCCTTATAGTTTGATTTTCATTACCAGCATGCCAAGCAGAACCAGGCCACAAGCTAAGAGCCGGGGCCGGCCGAAAGGTTCTTTCAAATAGCGCATCCCGAACAACACCACCAGGATCACGCTGACTTCGCGCAATGCCGCTGCCTCTGCCACCGAGCCCAATTGCATCGCCCACAGCACCAGAGCGTAGCTCAGCAGGACGCATAAACCGACGCTCAACCCCAGCCGCCATTGCTCGCGCCAGAACAGGGTGAACGCCGGGCGTTTGTAAGCTACTGCCAGCAGCGGGAAGGGCCAGGCGCTGATCAGGGTCAGCCACACCAGATAATCCAGCGGGTGCGCGCCCATTTGCAGAGCCTGGCCGTCGATCCAGGTGTAACAGCCGATGCACAGTCCAATCAGCGCGACCACCGGCAGCAACGACCACGGCAGCCGATCGCCACCACCGCCCTGCCACAGCAGACAGACCATGCCGCAGGGGATCAGCAGAATGCCGAGCATCTGCTGGGTGCTGAGTTGTTCGCCAGCGAAAATCAGAGTCAGGGCCAGCACCACCAATGGCGACAACCCACGCATCAGCGGATAAACAAGGCCCAGGTCGCCGACGCGATAGGCCTGAATCAGCAAATAGCGGTAGAGCAGTTCAAACAGTGCCGAAGCAATCATCCATGGCCAGATTGCAGAGGGTGGCGGCTCGACAAAACCCACTGCAACGACCGCGAACAGCATGGCGACAAAGTCCATGCTGGCGATCACCAACAGACGTTCACCGCTGAATTTGATCAGGGTATTCCAGGTCGCATGCAGTAACGCCGCGATCAACACCAACACCGTAGCCAGCAAGAGAATCTCCCTGATCGGAATGCGCGAAGGCGGTGAGGATAGATGATTCACACAGTCTGTAGGAGCTGCCGAAGGCTGCGAATGCTTTTTTGTGGGACCGGCTTCAGCCGGGAAGACGTCGGTACATTCATAACATTTGCATCGGCAGAGCTGCCGCCTTCCCGGCTAAAGCCGGTCCCACGGATGTGTGCTTGCTCCGAGACAGAGCGGTGCCATTTCTACAGGGTCATCTACCCTGTCACACCTTGTCCAACCTTCCTTAATAAGAATCCCTACGATTCGCGTTTCTCGAAACCCCCATCGTAAGGAAGTTCCATGCACTCTGTTTTTCGTTTGCGGCCAGCCGTCGCCATGACGAAGGTCGCTCTGGCGTGCCTTATCGCTCAAAGCGCCTGCGTCCAGGCCGAGGAGAGCGCAGTCGCGCCGCTGACCCTCGAAGAAGTGACTGTGACCGCTGCCGGTTACGAACAGAGTGTGGAAAATGCGCCCGCGTCGGTAACCATCATCACCGGCGATGAACTGCGCAAGAAATCCTTCCGCGACCTCACCGACGCATTGCGCGATGTGGAAGGCGTGACCGTCAACGGTGGCGCCAACGAAACCGACATCTCCATCCGCGGCATGCCCGCCGATTACACCCTGATCCTGGTCGACGGCAAACGCCAGAGCGCCCGTGAGTCCCGTGTTAACGGCAACTCCGGTTACGAGCAGAGCTTCATCCCGCCAGCCGAAGCCATTGAACGGATCGAAGTGGTGCGCGGCCCGATGTCTTCGCTATACGGCTCGGACGCCATCGGCGGCGTGATCAACGTCATCACCCGCAAGGTCACGTCGGAATGGGGCGGTTCGGTCACTTACGATTATTCAGCGCGCCAGCACAGCGATCAGGGCAATGCCCGGCAGACCCAGTTCTACCTCAATGGTCCGCTGATTCAAGACACGCTGGGCCTGCAAGTCTGGGGTCGTTATCTGGACCGCCAGGCCGATGACGACGTCGAAACCACCAACGGTTTCAGCAAGGCTGACCACAAGGACCTGACTGCGCGTCTGGCCTACACGCCAACCATCGACCACGACATCCTGCTGGAAGCCGGCGCCACCCGCCTGAAAAACGGTGATGGCCTGAGCGCCAACTGGGCGACTCGTGAGCAAGAAAACAATCGTGATCACTGGTCGATTTCTCACCAGGGCCGTTGGGATTGGGCGACCTCCGATATCTCGTTTGCCCAGGAAGAGTCTTCCCGCAAAGGCCTGGCCAGCGCGACCCAGACCGACGTGCTGGGCCGCAAGCCAACGGTGAAAAACTCGGTACTGGACGCCAAACTGGTGATCCCGACCGAGCACAACATCACCACCACCGGCCTGCAATGGAACGAGACCACGATCACCGACTGGAACCAGGGCCTGGGTGACCGTGTGGACTACGACTATTCCGTCGTGCAGAAAGCGCTGTTCGCCGAAAACGAATGGGCGATCACCGATGCGTTCTCGCTGACCACCGGCCTGCGCATGGACCACCACGAACAATACGGCGTGCACTTCAGCCCACGTGTTTACGGGGTGTGGAACGCCACCGACGAATGGACCTTCAAAGGCGGTATCGCGCGCGGCTTCAAGGCGCCTGAACTGCGTGCCGTGATTCAGGACTACGCCGTGCTGCGTCGCAACACCTTTGCGATGCTGGGTAACCCTGACCTCAAGCCTGAGACCAGCACCAACTACGAGATGTCGGCATTGTGGTCCAACCGCAACAACTTGTCGGCCGGCGCGACAGTGTTCTACAACGACTTCCAGGACAAACTGTCCACCGTCACCACTAACGAGCGCTTCAACGGCTTCATCATCATGGAGCGGGTCAACGTCGACAAGGCTGTCATTCAAGGCGCGGAGTTGAACGGCCGTTGGGACATCACCACGGATCTGGCGTTGAAGGCCAACTACACCTACACCGACTCTGAGCAGAAATCCGGTGCCAACGCGGGCGCACCGCTGGCTCTGACGCCCAAGCACAAAGCCAACGTGCGCAGCGACTGGAAGCTGTCCGACAAGACCCAACTGTGGGCGTCGGTGAACTACTACGGCGAGGAGTACGGCAACACCATCACCGCCGAATCCTCTCCGGGCTACACCACGGCGGATTTTGGCGGCTCGTATGAACTGACTAAAAACCTCTCGTTCAACGCCGCGCTGTACAACGTGGCCGACAAACGCCTGGACGACGAAACCTACGGCACAGTGAACTACGGCCGCACCCTGTGGGCTTCGACGACTGTGCGGTTTTAAGATCGGATAGCAAGGCTTTCCCTGTAGGAGCTGCCGAAGGCTGCGAAGGCGGTGTGTCAGGAAACACCATTCGCAGCCTTCGGCAGCTTGCTACAGATGACCGCAAACCTCGTTGGAGCGAGGCTTGCCCGCGAATCAGGCGCCTTGGTTTGCCAGATATACCGCGTCATCGTTCTTCGCGGGCAAGCCTCGCTCCAACGGACTTCATAAATCTGTGGGAATTTTTTTCATGGGACCGGCTTTAGCCGGGAGAGCGTCAGGGCAGTCAACACATCTACTTCGTCAGGAATACCGCTCTCCCTGTCGGAGCTGCCGAAGGCTGCGAAGGCGGTGTGTCAGGAAACACCATTCGCAGCCTTCGGCAGCTACAGAAATTGGTTTTCACAGATCGGGCATCACGCCAGCTCAGGCGCTGCGGGTAGACGCACCACAGCGCATAGACCGGCGGGAGGCCGATTTTCCAGGGCCAGTTCCCCACCGTGCGCCTGGATACACGCGCGGGCTATCGCCAACCCCAGGCCTAGCCCGCCACCCTGACTGACATCCGCACCGCCACGCCCCAACTGCACGAACGGCTCGAACACCTGAGTCAGCCACGCCGGTTCAATACCCGGCCCATGGTCAAGAATTTCCAGCCGGATCATCCCACTCTCCTCACGACCCAGACTGATATGCGCATCCCCGGCATGACGCAGGGCGTTATCGATCAGGTTGGTCAGTGCGCGTTTGAGCGCCAGAGGTCGGCAACGGCAGCTGATCGCTTCAGCCGACTCCCAGGTCACCGGTTGCTCCAGAGTGCGATAACGCCGGGCCAGATCGTCGAGCATCTCGTTGAGCGACACCGTCACCGTAGGCTCCTGCACCGCATCGCCGCGCACGAAGTTCAGGGTCTCGGCGACCATGGCCCGCAGCTCATCAAGACTTTCCAGCATGTCGTCACGCAATGGCCCGTCTTCGACCAGCTCCACCTGCAAACGAAGCTCGGTGATCGGCGTATTCAGGTCGTGACTGACCGCCGCCAGCATCCGCGTTCGGCCTTCCACATGCCGGGCGATGCGCTCCTGCATCACATTGAAAGCCGTGGTCAGGTCCCGCGCCTCTTGCGGCCCGGTCAATGGCAACGGCGCAATCCATTCACCACGGCTGACCCGCTCGGTAGCTTCGGCCAGCGTCTTGACCGGCTGCACCACGCGGCGCATGAAGAAGATCACGATCAGCAGCACCGGAACCGTCGTCACCGGCAAGGTGTACGCCAGCAAGCGGCTCCACTCATAGGCTCCGGCTGGGTGCTGCAAGGAATTCAAACTCTGCCCGTCGGGCAAGATCAGGCTGGTGCGCAATCGCAAAGGCGCCCAGCCCGCGCGGAAAAACACCTGCTCCCGTGCCGGGCCGCCCGTGGTGCGTTCCAGCTGAATATTCACCGGCATATCCGGCGTCAGCGTCAGCCTTGCGCGCAGGTCGCGGGCCAGGCGGCGCTCTTCCTTGTGCATATCAAAAGGGCTGACATCAGGCTGCGGGGCAATCCAGAAGCGTGCGTCTTCGGTTTCCATGGTAGCCAGAACCCGTGAGGCGTCCTTGGCCGACAGCTCATGGGCAACGTGATAGGCGGTGACCAGACGTTCCAGGGTCAAGGTGCGGGACAGCGGATGGATCAGCGCCCCGGTGCGTTGCAGAAACAACATCGCAATGGCGTTGGACGCCAGCAATGCCAGTAATAAAAGCAGCCCCAGTTGATGGGTCATGCTACGGGGCCAGCAGCGGCTCAGCAGCTTCAAAGTGGCTGTACGCTAACGTCGGCGGCCAGCATGTAACCGCCGCCCCAGACGGTGCGTAATAGTTGCGGCTGGAGTGGATCGTCCGCCAGCTTGCGGCGCAGACGGCTGATCTGGCGGTCGATGGCCCGGTCAAACACTTCGTTGCCGGGGCGTGCGGTCAGGTCCATCAGGCGCTGGCGATCGAGGGTCACGCTGGGGTGTTTGAGGAACACGTTCAGCAAGCGACTTTCGGCGGTGCTGAGTTGCACCTGAGTGCTGTCGGCCCGCACCAGCATATCGGTGGCGGTCATGAAGCTCAGGCCTGCAAAGTCGTAACGCAGCATGGCGACGGCGGGTTCGTTGTCTGTCGACGCCGTTTCCGACTGAGGCTGAACACCTCGGCGGCGCAGCACGCTGTTGATGCGCGCCACCAGTTCCCGAGGTTCGAAAGGCTTGGTCACGTAATCATCCGCGCCCAGATCCAGCCCGCGCACCCGGTCCGCCGAGGTATCCCGGGCGGTCAGCAGAATCACTGGCAGGTTCGAGCGCCGATGCAACTGGGCGCACAGATCAAAACCGTCGCCGTCCGGCAGCATTACGTCCAGCACCACCACATCGAACGACTGCTGCTTGAGCAACTGCCACATCCCGGCCGCGTCCTCGGCAGTGCGCACATCGAACGAGTGCCGACGCAGATACACCGCCAACGGATCGCGAATCTTGCGATGGTCGTCGACGACGAGGATGCGCGGGGGGAGGGGGGTTGCATCAGAAGTCATCAGGTTCCCGTGGGTGCATGGATATTCCACTGCTGTAGAGCTGCCGAAGGCTGCGAAAGCGATTTATCTGACCCACCGCTTTCGCGGCCTTCGGCAGCTCCTACAGGATCGCGGTTGCATCTGCGGATGATTCCCATTAACGAGCGGCGATAATAGCTGATTGCCGCCTTCAGGCACAGATTTGCAACGCCTGTGCCTGTTTGTGGTCAATGTCTTCCCGCAAATATGTGTCTGCTTGCGTCAGCAGCCCATCAAACCTCTGCCCGTTGAAGAACCAATTCACCGCCGGGCACGCTTTGAATCGCAATAACAGGAAGACCGATGCTTGAACTCGCTGCTGCTTTTATCTGCCTCACCTCGCTGCTCACTTATGTGAATTTCCGCTTTGTCGGCCTGCCGCCCACCATTGGCGTCATGGTCACCGCCCTGATGTTTTCGTTGATCCTGCAAGGCCTGAGTTTCATGGGCTTTCCGGGGCTCGAAGAACGCGTACAACAGTTGATCGGCCAGATCGATTTCGGCGACTTGTTGATGAACTGGATGCTGTCGTTTCTGCTGTTCGCAGGCGCCCTGCACGTTAACCTCAACGACCTGAGAAGCTACCGCTGGCCCATCGGCTTGCTGGCGACCTTTGGTGTATTGATCGCCACCACTGTGATCGGCGCCTTGGCTTACTGGATTTTTGCCTTGTTCGGCTGGCACGTGAGCTTCCTCTATTGCTTGCTGTTCGGCGCGCTGATTTCCCCTACCGACCCCATCGCGGTGCTGGGTGTACTGCGTACCGCCAATGCGTCCAAGCCGCTGAAAACCACCATCGTTGGCGAATCACTGTTCAACGACGGCACGGCGGTTGTGGTGTTCACCGTGTTGCTGGGCATCGCGCAACTGGGCGAAACCCCGACCGTCAGCGAGACCGCCATGTTGTTCGTCCACGAAGCAGTGGGCGGCGTGCTGTTTGGCGGCCTGATCGGTTACGCGGTGTACTTGATGATCAAGAGCATCGAGCAGTACCAGATCGAAGTCATGTTGACCCTGGCGCTGGTGATCGGCGGCTCGGCGATGTCCACGGAATTGCATGTGTCCGGCCCGATTGCGATGGTCGTCGCCGGTCTGATCATCGGTAACCTGGGCCGCAACCTGGCGATGAACGACATGACCCGTCGCTACATGGACGGTTTCTGGGAACTGCTCGATGACATGCTCAACGCGCTGCTGTTCGCGCTGATCGGCATGGAACTGCTGCTGTTGCCGTTCTCTTGGTCACACCTGGCGGCGGCCGGCATGTTGGCGGTGGCGATTCTGTTGTCGCGGTTTGTCACCGTTGCCCCGGCGATTCTGCTGCTGCGTCGCTGGCGCACAGTGCCAAAGGGCACCATTCGCATCCTGACGTGGGGCGGCCTGCGCGGCGGTGTTTCCGTGGCATTGGCCCTGGCACTGCCGTTGGGCCCGGAGCGCGACCTGCTGCTGAGCATCACCTACATCGTGGTGTTGTCGTCGATCCTGTTGCAGGGCTTGAGCATCGGCAAGCTGGTCAAGTCGGTGACCCGTGGCGAGCCGCAGGCGCTAAATAGCGATCACTGAGCCTTCACTGCTGCCATGCGTGGCCCGATTGGCTAAGATGCGACGACCGCTGGCGCGTGCTGGCGGTTTTATCGAGGCTTGGGAGCACGCATGTCCAGCAAAGAGGAGATCGCCGTAACAGGCGGCACACCGATGATTCCTGACCAGCGTCGGGAGTTGATGCTGCGCCAATTGCGCAAGCATCAGGTGCTCAGCGTGCATCAGCTGGTGGAAATGTTCGATTGCTCGCACATGACCATCCGCCGGGACATCGCCCTGCTGGAACAGGAAGGCCGCGCGTATTCGGTGACCGGTGGCGTGCGCATCGCCAGCCAGTTGCACAGCGAACCCAGCCATCAATCCAAAGCCGTGGTCGAGCTGCCGCAAAAGCAAGGCATGGCGCGTCTGGCTGCCGGTCTGCTGCACGATGACATGACCATCTACCTCGATGCGGGCACCAGCACCCTGGAAATCGTCCCGCACATTGCCGCGCTGTCGGGCATGACGGTGGTCACCAACGACTTCGGCATCGTCAACGCCCTGGCCGACGCCACCCACGTTGACGTGATTCACACCGGCGGCCTGCTCGACCACCCCAACATGTCCTGCGTCGGCGGCCTGGCTGCTGCGACCTTGCGTCAGCTCGCCACCGACATCGCCTTCATGTCCACCAGCTCCTGGGATTTGCAGCGCGGCACCACCACGCCTTCGGCGCTCAAAGTCGAAGTCAAACAGGCCGCCATGCAGTCTGCCTCGCAAACCGTTCTGGTGGCGACCAGCTCCAAGTACGGCACCTTCGGCATGTACAAAATCGCCGCGCTGGAACAGTTCGACATCATCATCAGCGATGCGGCGTTGGCTGAAGCGGCGGCGGATGGGATTCGCAAGCATCGGGTCGAGTTGTTGTTGGCGCCGGTGGGGCAGCGCTGAGTCATGCGCTTTCTGTTGCTGTTGGCTCTGATCCTGCTGGGTGCCAATGCCCAGGCTTCAATGCGCTGCAAGGGCGCGTTGATTGATGAGGGCGATTTGATCGTGGAAGTCCTGCGTAAATGCGGGCCACCGGCCGAACGCCAGATCACCCCACCTGCACTGGCCGCCAATGGCCAGCTCAAGCACGGTGCCGTAACCGTTGAAACCTGGGTCTACGGGCCTGACAACGGCATGTACCGCAACCTGCGGTTCATTGATGGCCGGTTGGTTGAGATCAAGAGCAAAAAATAGCCCGCCACTGATCCCTGTAGGAGCTGCCGCCCCGTCTTCGACGCCACGCTGTCGCGCGGCGAACACGGTCCTGTAGGAGTGAGCTTGCTCGCGATAAAGTCGGAACGACTTTCCTGCAATGGTGAATCCAGCTTTTTTAACGACTGCTTCGCAGCCGATCGCGAGCAAGCTCACTCCTACAGATGATCACCGAACCCGACATTCCGACTTGCCCGCGAGGAGCGATGACGCTGCAAGTCAGGCTAACTGCGCACGATGTGAATCCATGTGAATATTAAAAACTACTTCACATTATCCGTTCACTGATTCAGTATCGGATTCACAGATCAGAACAATTCCGACCGATTGCTGGCAGTGACGAGCATCGGCAACCATCCGAGGAAGACAGCATGACTAACAAGAATGTCGGCGTTATTGGCTTGGGTGCGATGGGTTTGGGCATTGCCCGCTCGTTGCTGCGCAGCGGTTTCAATGTGCATGCCTGCGATGTGCGCAGCAGCGTGACCGAGCAGTTCGCCACCGAAGGCGGCGTGGCTTGCGCTTCCCCGGCTGAAATGGCCGCTGCCTGTGAAGTGATCATCACTGTGGTGGTCAATGCTGAGCAGACCGAAACCGTATTGTTCGGTGAGAACGGTGCCATCGCGGCGCTGCGTCCCGGCAGCCTGGTGATCGGTTGCGCCACCGTTGCGCCAACCTTCGCCGTCGAGTTGGGCCAGCGTCTGGTCGATCAAGGTCTGCTGTACCTCGATGCGCCGATCTCCGGTGGCGCGGCCAAAGCCGCTGCCGGGCAGATGACCATGATGACTTCCGGCCCGGCTGACTCCTACGCCAAGGCTGAAGACATCCTCAATGGCATGGCGGGCAAGGTGTATCGCCTGGGCGACGTTCACGGCCTGGGTTCGAAAGTCAAAATCATCAACCAACTGCTGGCCGGTGTGCACATCGCAGCCAGCGCCGAAGCCATGGCGCTGGGCCTGCGTGAAGGTGTCGATGCCGACGCACTTTACGAAGTGATCACTAACAGCGCTGGCAACTCGTGGATGTTCGAGAACCGCGTGCCGCACATCCTCAAGGCTGATTACACGCCGCTGTCGGCTGTGGATATCTTCGTCAAGGATCTTGGCCTGGTACTGGATACCGCCCGCACCAGCAAATTCCCGCTGCCGCTGTCCGCCACTGCGCACCAGATGTTCATGCAGGCTTCCAGCGCCGGTTATGGTCGTGAAGATGACTCCGCCGTGATCAAGATTTTCCCGGGCATCGAACTGCCGAAAGCCAAGCCAGACCAAGCGTAAGGAGTTCCCGATGAGTATTTCTCCTGTGCGCCCTTTGCTGGGCTGCATCGCCGACGACTTCACCGGCGCCACTGACCTGGCCAACATGCTGGTACGCGGCGGTATGCGCACCGTGCAAAGCATCGGCATCCCGACGGCTGAAATGGCCGCTGGCCTGGATGCCGACGCCATCGTCATCGCGTTGAAATCTCGCACCACGCCTGCCGCCGAAGCCGTCGAGGAATCCCTCGCCGCGCTGGAATGGCTGCGTGAGCGTGGCTGCGAGCAGATCTTCTTCAAGTACTGCTCGACCTTCGATTCCACCGCCGCTGGCAATATCGGCCAAGTGAGCGAAGCGTTGCTGGACAAACTCGGCAGTGATTTCACCCTGGCCTGCCCGGCATTCCCGGAAAACGGCCGGACGATTTTCCGTGGGCACCTGTTTGTTCAGGACCAGTTGCTCAGCGAATGCGGGATGCAGAATCACCCGCTGACGCCGATGACCGACGCCAATCTGGTGCGCGTGCTGCAATCGCAGACCCAACAGAAAGTCGGCCTGCTGCGCTACGACAGCATCGCCAAGGGCGTTGAAGGCGTGCGCAGCAAGATTGCCGAACTGCGCGCCGATGGCGTGAAGATGGCGATTGCCGACGCACTGTCCGACGCCGATCTCTATACCTTGGGCGAAGCCTGCGCCGATTTGCCATTGCTGACCGGTGGATCGGGTCTGGCGCTGGGCTTGCCGGGCAACTTTCGCAAGGCGGGCAAGTTGCGCGACATCGATGCGGCGCAGCTGGTGCCGGTCGCTGGTGCCGAAGTAGTTCTCGCCGGTAGCGCATCAGTAGCGACCAACGGTCAGGTCGCGGCCTGGCTTGAGGCGAATCGCCCGGCATTGCGCATCAATCCGCTGGAGCTGGCCGCTGGCCGTCCGGTGGTTGAGCAGGCGTTGGAGTTCGCCCGCAAGGCTGGCGAAACCGTCTTGATCTACGCCACCAGCTCGCCGGAAGAAGTCAAAGCCGTGCAGCAGCAACTGGGTGTCGAGCGCGCTGGCGCAATGGTCGAAGACGCCTTGGGCCAGATCGCCAAAGGTCTGCTGAACGCAGGCGTGCGTCGCTTCGTGGTGGCGGGCGGTGAGACGTCTGGTGCTGTGGTCCAAGCGTTGGGCGTGCAATTGCTGCAGATCGGCGCACAGATTGATCCGGGTGTTCCGGCAACCGTCAGCAGCGGCGCTCAGCCGTTGGCGATGGCGCTCAAGTCCGGCAACTTCGGCGGCCGTGATTTCTTCAGCAAGGCCCTCAAGCAGCTGGCGGGGGAATCCTCATGAGTGCTGAAAACAAACTGCGCGAAGAAATCTGCGACATCGGCAAGCTGCTCTATGGTCGCGGCTACACCGTCGGCAGCGCGGGCAACATCAGCGCTCGCCTTGACGATGGCTGGCTGATCACGCCGACCGACGCGTGCCTGGGCCGTCTGGATCCGACTGAAATCGCCAAGGTCAATCTGGCCGGTGAATGGGTGTCGGGCAGCAAACCTTCCAAGACACTGGCGCTGCATCGCGAAGTCTACGACCGCAACCCGACTGTTGGCGGCGTGGTGCATACCCACTCCACCCATCTGGTGGCGCTGACCCTGGCGGGCGTGTGGCAGGAAGACAACATCCTGCCGCCACTGACCCCATATCAGGTGATGAAAGTCGGGCAGATTCCGCTGATTGGTTACGAGCGCCCCGGTTCACCGAAGGTCGCTCAGCGCGTCGCACAACTGGCCAACAGCGTGCGCGGCGTGATGCTCGAACGGCTCGGCCCGGTGATCTGGGAGGCGTCGGTTGCCAAGGCCGCGTATGCCCTTGAAGAACTGGAAGAGACCGCTCGCCTGTGGCTGATGACCAACCCGAAACCCGCACCACTCGATCAGGCCGCTCTGGACGAGTTGCGCGAGGTGTTTGGCGCGCAGTGGTAACGGTCAGCTTTTAGCTCGAACGAATTGATCGGGAGCCGCGTCCGCGACTCTCGGCAACACCCCGGCCAGGCCGGAAAACAATAACAACAGGACTCAAAAAGTATGACGCCACTAATGCTTATGTTGATTGCCGGCGCGGGTATCGCGCTGCTGCTGTTCCTGGTCCTCAAATACAAATTCCAGCCGTTTGTGGCGTTGATGCTGGTGAGCATCATCGTCGCGCTGGTCGCAGGTGTGAAACCGGCTGATCTGGTAGCAACCATTGAAGGCGGCATGGGCAAAACCCTGGGCCACATCGCGATCATCATTGCCCTTGGCGCAATGATCGGACGGATCATCGAGCTGTCCGGTGGTGCCGAGGCGCTGGCGAAAACCTTGATCAAACGCTTCGGCAACCGGCGCACACCGCTGGCGCTGACCGTTGCCGGTTTCATCGTCGGTATCCCGGTGTTCTTCGAAGTCGGCGTGATCATCCTCATGCCACTGGCCTACGGCGTTGCTCGTGCAGCCCGCAAACCGCTGCTGCTGTTCGCGCTGCCAATGTGTGCCGCACTGCTTTCTGTGCATGCCTTCCTGCCGCCACATCCGGGTGCTGTTGCTGCTGCGGGTCAACTGGGTGCAGATCTGGGGCGCGTGCTGATGTTCGGTATCCCGATGGTTGCCGTGTTGAGCCTGATCGGCTACTTCATCGCCGGGCGCATGACCCGCAAGGTCTATCCGATGACCGACGATATCCGCGCCGAAGTCTATGGCCCGCATATCACCAACGCCGATCTGGTGGCCTGGCATAACGACGACTATTCCAACACCAGCGAAGCGGCACATGCCAAGAAGCTCGGTCTGGAAGAAAGCGCCAGCAGTCTTGCGGCATCGCTGCCACCGGCTCCAGCGCCAGGTTTTGGCCTGATCATCGCGCTGATCCTGCTGCCAATCGTATTGATTCTGCTGGGTACGCTGGCGACCACCATGCTGCCTGCGGATTCCACGCTGCGCAGTATTCTGACCGTGCTCGGCGCGCCGCTGGTTGCCTTGCTCATCGACACCCTGCTGTGCGCGTGGTTGCTGGGTTCGCGTCGTGGCTGGAGCCGTACTCAGGTGTCCGACGTGATCGGCTCGGCGTTGCCGGGTGTGGCCATGGTGATCCTGATTGCCGGTGCCGGTGGCGTGTTCGGTAAAGTGCTGGTCGATACTGGTATTGGCGCGGTAGTTTCCGAAGCGCTGCGCACGACTGGTCTGCCGGTTCTGGCCCTGGGCTTCCTGCTGACGTTGCTGCTTCGTGCGGTACAAGGTTCGACCACGGTTGCACTGGTGACCACCGCCGGTATTCTCAGCCCGTTGATCGCAACACTGAACCTGACCCCAAACCACCTGGCGCTGCTGTGTCTGGCCATGGGCGGTGGCGGTCTGGCCATGTCGCACATCAACGACGCCGGTTACTGGATGTTCACAAAGCTGGCCGGCCTCAACGTTGCCGACGGCCTGCGCACCTGGACCTTGCTGGTTACCATTCTGGGCACACTCGGGTTCCTCGCGACCCTGGTGATCTGGCCATTCGTCTGATCTGAAAAGACTGGAGTTCACATGCCTCGCTTCGCTGCCAACCTCAGCATGCTCTACCCGCAATATGAGTTTCTGGACCGCTTTGCCGCTGCAGCCGCTGATGGTTTCGCGGCAGTCGAGTACCTGTTTCCGTACGACTTCAGCGCTCAGGAAATCCAACAACGCCTGAGTGACAACGGGCTGGTGCAGGCGCTGTTCAATGCGCCGCCGGGTGACTGGGCAGCGGGCGAGCGGGGCATTGCTTCGCTGCCGGGGCGTGAAGAGGAATTTCGCAGCGGCATCGCCCGCGCGCTGGAATACGCTGCGGTATTGGGCAACGACCGGATTCACGTCATGGCCGGTTTGCTGCCAAGTGAAGACCTTCGCGAGCGCCATCACGCGGTGTACGTACAGAACCTTGCCTACGCCGCTGAGCAGGCGGCCAAGGCGGGTATCACGATTCTGATCGAGCCGATCAACACCCGTGACATGCCGGGCTTCTTCCTCAATCGCCAGGATCAGGCTCAAGCGATCTGCAAGGAAGTCGGCGCTGCCAACCTCAAGGTGCAGTTCGATTTCTACCACTGCCAGATCGTCGAAGGCGATGTGATCTCCAAGTTGCGTCGTGATTTCGCAGGCGTCGGCCACATACAGATCGCTGGCGTGCCAGATCGTCACGAACCGAATCTGGGCGAGCTGAACTACGCCTGGCTGTTCGATGAAATCGACCGCCTGGGCTATACCGGTTGGATCGGCTGCGAATACCGGCCGAAGGGCGATACCTCCGAAGGGCTTCAGTGGTTGCGAGACTGGAAACAGCTCAAGGGCTAATCCAGCTTTTGTCGAGCCGTTACACCTTCTAAAAACAATAAAGGGAATCGGTATGCGAAGTTTTAAAAGCGGCCTGTGCGCTGCATTGTTGGTCTTCGCGCAGATGGGCATGGCCCATGCGGCAAGTTTCCCGGCAGCGGTGGAAGGGGAGTGGACGGCGTCCAGCTTCACCTTCCACACCGGTGAAAAGCTCGACAATCTGCGCATGAGTTACATCACCGTCGGCGATCCGAAGAACCCGGCGGTGCTTTACCTGCATGGCACTAACCGGCCAGCCAGCGACATGCTGAGCAAGGATTTCGGTGGCGAGCTGTTTGGTCCTGGGCAGCCGCTGGACGCCAGCAAGTACTACATCATTGCGCCGGATGGCATTGGCGTCGGCAAGTCCAGCAAACCCTCCGATGGTTTGCGTACGAAGTTTCCCGAGTACAACTACACCGATATGGTCCAGGCGCAACATCGCCTGCTGACTGAGGGTTTGGGCATCAAGCATTTGCGCCTGGTCATGGGTAATTCCATGGGCGGCATGCAGACCTGGATGTGGGGGCAGAGCTGGCCCGACATGATGGACGCGCTGGTGCCGATGGCGTCGCAGCCTACGGCGATGTCGGCGCGTAACTGGATCATGCGGCGCATGATGATCGAATCCATCAAGCAGGATCCGGCCTGGAACCAGGGCAATTACACCAGCCCTCCGCCGTCATTGCGGGTGGCGAATGTGATGTTCGGCTTCGGTACCAGCGGCGGCACCCTGGCTTATCAGGCTCTGGCGCCGACCCGGGCACAGGCGGACAAACTGGTCGATGAGCGGCTGGCCGCGCCGCTGCCGGGTGACGCGAACGACTTCATCTATCAGTGGCAGTCCTCAGCGGACTACGACGCTGCGCCTAAACTCTCGGCCATCAGGGCACCTGTGCTGGCGATCAACAGCGCAGACGACGAGCGCAACCCGCCGGAAACCGGGACCATGCAGGCATCACTGGCTCAGTTGAAGGACGCCAGGCTGGTGTTGATTCCAGCCAGCGCCGAGACCCGTGGGCACGGCACCACTAGCATGGCGCGTTTCTATGCCGAGCCGCTTGGCGAGTTCATGAAGGCCACTGCGCGGGCTGAGTGACCATATGTTGGAGCGAGGCTTGCCCGCGAATTAGAGCGACGCGGTTAGCCAGACACACCGCGTTATTTTCTTCGCGGGCAAGCCTCGCTCCAACGGAACCGCATGCGGCATCAACCGTCGCTCATTTCTTCCTTGAACTGATCCTTCACATAGGTGATTTCGGTTTTGCCGTGAGGCGCTGGCAGGCCGTCTTCGCCGAGGTTGACGAAGACCATCTTCTCGACCGTCAGAATGCTCTTGCGGGTGATTTTGTTGCGCACCTGGCAGGTCAGGGTGATCGAGGTGCGGCCGAACTCGGTGGCGGTGATGCCCAGCTCAATGATGTCGCCCTGACGCGAAGCGCTGACGAAGTTGATTTCGGAAATGTACTTGGTCACCACACGCTGGTTGCCCAGTTGCACGATGGCGTAGATTGCTGCTTCCTCGTCGATCCAGCGCAACAGGCTGCCACCGAACAGCGTGCCGTTGGGGTTCAGGTCTTCGGGTTTAACCCACTTGCGGGTGTGGAAGTTCATGGGGCTCTGGCTCCGTGGGGTTTGGGCTATAGGGTTACAGCCCCCAGCGGCAAGTTTCAAGCGGCAAGCTGCAAGTTGAAGCGGATCGTGTGTTCTTGTTGCTCTCCACCCGAGCTGCAAGCCGCAAAGCTGCCAGCCAAACGCCGCCCGGCTCCTGCTTGTCGCTTGCCGCTTGCAACTTGCCGCTCAAAGAAAGCTATAATCGCCTCCGTTTCAAAACGGTCATCTTCTCTTGATACCGTTCTCGCCACCTGTCCGAGGGGCGCTGCAGCAGGTTTTCCTGTCAGGCTCGGATGGGGCGTTGTTCGACCGGGTTGTCCCCGTCGAGCCTTAAACGCACAACGGCGCCCATTCGCACACTACGAATGGAGACTCTCTAATGAGTGCAGTAATCACGCCCGCAGATTTTTCCGACTACAAAGTCGCCGACATGTCCCTCGCTGCCTGGGGCCGTCGCGAAACCATCATCGCTGAATCCGAAATGCCTGCCCTGATGGGCCTGCGCCGTAAATACGCCGGCGAGCAACCGCTCAAGGGCGCGAAGATTCTCGGCTGCATCCACATGACCATTCAGACTGCCGTGCTGATCGAAACCCTGGTTGCCCTGGGTGCCGAAGTGCGCTGGTCGTCCTGCAACATTTTCTCCACTCAAGACCAGGCCGCTGCTGCCATTGCTGCTGCCGGTATCGCGGTTTATGCCTGGAAAGGCGAGACCGAAGAAGAATACGAGTGGTGCCTTGAGCAAACCATCCTGAAAGATGGCGCGCCTTGGGATGCCAACATGATCCTCGACGACGGCGGCGACCTGACCGAGCTGCTGCACAAGAAATACCCGGCGATCCTGGACCGCGTCCACGGCGTGACCGAAGAGACCACCACTGGCGTTCACCGCCTGCTGGACATGCTGGCCAAGGGCGAGCTGAAAATCCCGGCCATCAACGTCAATGACTCGGTGACCAAGAGCAAGAACGACAACAAATACGGCTGCCGTCACAGCCTGAACGACGCCATCAAGCGCGGCACCGACCACTTGCTGTCCGGCAAGCAAGCGCTGGTGATCGGCTACGGTGACGTGGGCAAGGGCTCGGCTCAGTCCCTGCGTCAGGAAGGCATGATCGTTAAAGTGACCGAAGTCGACCCGATCTGCGCCATGCAAGCCTGCATGGACGGTTTCGAGCTGGTTTCCCCGTTCATCGACGGCGAGAACGACGGTACCGAAGCGAGCATCGACAAAGCGCTGCTGGGCAAGATCGACCTGATCGTGACCACCACCGGTAACGTCAACGTTTGTGACTCGAACATGCTCAAGGCGCTGAAAAAACGCGCTGTGGTCTGCAACATCGGTCACTTCGACAACGAAATCGACACCGCTTTCATGCGCAAGAACTGGGCATGGGAAGAAGTGAAGCCACAGGTTCACAAAATCCACCGTACCGGCCCTGGCGCATTCGATGCCCAGAACGACGACTACCTGATCCTGCTGGCCGAAGGCCGTCTGGTTAACCTGGGCAACGCCACAGGTCACCCAAGCCGCATCATGGACGGTTCGTTCGCCAACCAGGTTCTGGCGCAGATCTTCCTGTTCGGCCAGAAGTACGCCGATCTGTCCCCGGCTCAAAAAGCCGAGCGTCTGACCGTAGAAGTACTGCCGAAGAAACTCGACGAAGAAGTGGCCCTGGAAATGGTTCGCGGCTTCGGCGGCGTTGTGACCAAACTGACCAAGACCCAGGCCGACTACATCGGCGTGACCGTTGAAGGTCCGTTCAAGCCGCACGCGTATCGCTACTAAGCAGCGGTAAGCTTCAAGCTTCAAGCGGCAAGTAAAAGCGTTTCATTTACTTGTGGCTTGGGCTTGGCGCTTGTTTCTTTATCGTTTTTACGCAGCCGTGAGCTGCAAGCTTTGGCCACAAGATTGGGCGCATTGCCCTCTTGCAGCTTTTAGCTTGCAGCTTGTAGCTGGAGGTTCCCTCCACCATGTCCCAAGACCGTAGCTTCAGCTTCGAATTCTTCCCGACGAAGACCGAAGCTGGCCATGAAAAGCTGCTGAACGTTGCTCGTCAGCTAGCCAGTTACAACCCCGCATTCTTCTCCTGCACTTACGGTGCCGGTGGATCCACGCGCGACGGTACGATCAATACCGTCATGCAGTTGCAAAACGATGTGAAAGTGCCGTCCGCACCGCATCTGTCATGCGTTGGCGACAGCAAGGCAGACTTGCGCGCCCTGCTGACCCAGTACAAAGACGCCGGCATCAAACGTATTGTTGCCCTGCGCGGCGACCTTCCTTCGGGTATGGGCGTAGCCAGCGGTGAACTGCGCTATGCCAGTGACCTGGTGTCCTTCATCCGCGAAGAGACCGGCAGCCACTTCCACATTGAAGTCGCGGCGTACCCTGAGATGCATCCTCAGGCGCGCAATTTCGATGACGACGTGAAGAATTTCGTGCACAAGGCCCAGGCCGGTGCCGACAGCGCGATCACTCAGTACTTCTTCAACGCCGACAGCTATTTCCATTTCCTGGAGCGCGTGCAGAAGAAAGGCGTCACCCTGCCAATCGTGCCGGGCATCATGCCGATCACCAATTACAGCAAGCTGGCGCGCTTCTCCGATGCCTGCGGTGCGGAAATTCCGCGCTGGATCCGCAAGCAGCTGGAAGCCTACGGCGACGACGTGCAGAGCATTCAGGCGTTCGGCGAGCAGGTCATCACTGAGATGTGTGAACGTCTGCTGGACGGCGGCGCACCGGGTCTGCACTTCTACACCCTGAACCAGGCCGATCCTAGCCTGGCGATCTGGAACAATCTGAAGCTGCCTCGCTAAGTTCAGTACCTTGTGGGACCGGCTGTGGGACCTGTTGTGGGACCGGCTTTAGCCGGGAAGGCGTCAGCAGATTCAACACATTAGCCTGACCGGAATGACGCCTTCCCGGCTAAAGCCGGTCCCACAGCCGGTCCCACTGGCGATCCTGCATCTCCTGGTCATACACCGTTGAGCAGCAGGAAAGCAGCGCGAAGCGATTGCTCTGTTATACTCCGGCCTTCCCGCCAGGCTTACGCCCGGATGCTCGGTCTAGCATTAGGCTCCTCGATCACGCCCTCAAGCGCTTTTTTCATCCGCGCTGACGTATCGAGATGCCCAGAAGACCCCGCAGGACCGGACGGGATCGCGTCCCTAAATGCGATTTTGCGTCAGGCAAGACTTCCCTTTGAGCATAAGCTCTAACTAAAACAGGATTACTCATGTCCTTTGCTTCCCTCGGTCTCTCCGAGGCTCTAGTTCGCGCCATCGAGGCAGCGGGCTATACCCAGCCTACTCCGGTGCAACAGCGGGCCATTCCCGCCGTGTTGCAAGGTCGCGATCTGATGGTTGCCGCCCAGACAGGTACTGGTAAAACCGGTGGTTTCGCTCTTCCGATTCTGGAGCGTCTTTTCCCCAACGGTCACCCGGACAAATCCCAGCGTCACGGCCCGCGCCAACCCCGCGTACTGGTCCTGACCCCGACTCGCGAACTCGCCGCGCAAGTGCATGACAGCTTCAAGCTGTATGCCCGCGACCTGAAGTTCGTCAGCGCCTGCATCTTCGGCGGCGTCGGTACCAACCCGCAAGTCCAGGCCATGGCCCGCGGCGTAGACGTGCTGGTGGCCTGCCCGGGTCGCCTGCTTGATCTGTGCGGTCAAGGCAGCGTCGACCTGTCCCACGTTGAAATCCTCGTGCTCGATGAAGCCGACCGGATGCTCGACATGGGCTTCGTCCACGACGTGAAAAAAGTGCTCTCACGCCTGCCTGCCAAGCGTCAGAACCTGCTGTTCTCGGCAACGTTCTCCAACGACATCACCGCGTTGGCTGGCAAGCTGCTGCATAACCCTGAGCGCATCGAAGTCACGCCGCCGAACACCACGGTCGAGCGCATCGAGCAACGGGTTTTCCGCCTGCCTGCCAACCACAAGCGTTCGCTGCTGGCGCACCTGATCACGCAAGGCGCGTGGGAACAGGTTCTGGTGTTCACCCGCACCAAGCACGGCGCGAACCGCCTGGCTGAATACCTGGATAAACACGGCCTGAGCGCTGTGGCGATCCACGGTAACAAGAGCCAGAACGCACGCACCAAAGCGCTGGCCGACTTCAAGGCTGGCGATGTACGGATCATGGTTGCGACCGATATCGCCGCTCGCGGTCTGGATATCGATCAGTTGCCGCACGTGGTCAACTTCGAACTGCCGAACGTCGACGAAGATTACGTCCACCGTATCGGCCGTACCGGTCGTGCGGGCCGTTCCGGTGAAGCGATTTCCCTGGTCGCGCCGGACGAAGAAAAACTGCTGAAAAGCATCGAGCGCATGACCAAGCAGAAGCTCGCCGATGGCGATCTGATGGGCTTCGACATGTCCTCCGTTGAAGCCGAGAAGCCGGAAGTGCGCGAGCGTCCTGACGTGCGCAACCCACGTAACCCTCGCGGTCCTCGTGGCGATGGCCCGAATGGCGGCGGCGGTGGCGGTGGCGGCGGTCGTAAAGACAAGGGCAAGGACAAAGGCAGGGAAAAGACCCCGGCAGCAGCTGCAGCCGCTCCGGGTGAGCGTCCGGCCCGCAAGCCTCGCGATCAGCAGAAGCCTCGTGAAGGCGGTGGTCCGGCTCGCGAACAGCGTTCGTCTACTCCACGTGCAACAGCCGCTCCGCGCCCGTCTTCGGATCGTGCTCCGGACGAGTTCCTGGATGACGAAGTGGATAACTTCGGCAATCGCGCTGATTACGTCAGCCCGTACAAGGACAAAAACCAGGGTCGCGGTCGTCGTCCTGGCGCTCCAGCTACAGGCGCAGGCGCTGCAACCGGTACTGCTCCGGCCGCTCGCGGTCCTCGCCCGAGTGGTCCACGCAGCAGCGGTGGCGCCACCACCGGTACGCCTCCAGCCAAGCGCAATGGCCCACGCAGCGGTGCTCCGCGCGATGGTCAGGCGCGTCGTGAAGAGAACCCGCGTAACCGTCGCCCGGCCCGTGATGATCAGCCAGCCCGTCAAGAGCCAGCCGTTCGCGGCCCTCGTGACAGCCAGCCGCAACCGAAGATCATGCACAAAGAGTCGAAAAGCGATCGCTTCCCGTCTCCTGAGCAGCTCGATCAGTTGCCAACCCGCCCACGCGGTGAAAAACCAGCCCTGCTGACCCGCAACCGCGAAGGTTAAGCAAAGCCGGAACGAAAAAGCCCCGACTGGTTCGGGGCTTTTTTGTGGCTCATTTCGAGGGCTCAACTGTCTTGTGGGACCGGCTTTAGCCGGGAAGACAATGTTTCTAGCGATAGAAGTGCGTCGAGTGTTCCGACCTCTTCCCGGCTAAAGCCGGTCCCACAGAGATTGTGGCGGCCTAAGCAAACAAAAACGCCGACCCTGAGGTCGGCGTTTTTGATCAACCGGGAAGCTTACTTGGCTTTGACGCCTTCGAAGCTGATGTCCAGGTCCAGGGTATCGGACTGTGGACCCAGGTCCATCATCTTGCCGAAGTCCGAACGCTTGATCGAAGTGGTGCCTTCGAAGCCAGCGCGGTAGCCGCCCCATGGATCCTTGCCTTCGCCCAGGAACACGGTTTTGACCACAACTGGCTTGGTTACGCCGTGGAAGGTCAGGTCGCCGGTCACGTCGGCGGTCAGCTTGCCGTCAGCATTTTTGCCGGTCGGTACGACTTTGGTGGAGACGAATTTCGCGTCCGGGTAGGTCGCCACGTCCAGGAAGTCTTTGCTGGAGATGTGCTTGTCACGTTCAGCGTGGTTGGTGAAGACGCTGGCGGTTTTCAGGTCGATGCTGATTTTGCTGGCTTCAGGCTTGGCAGCGTCGAAGCTGAACGTGCCGGTCCAGTCCTTGAATGTGCCGTAGATGAAGCTGTAGCCCAAGTGGCTGATCTTGAAGTTGACGAAGGCGTGCTGGCCTTCTTTGTCGATGGTGTAATCAGCGGCCATCGCCTGACCGGCAGACAACAGAGCGGTACCCAGTGCCAGAGCGGCGAGAGTCTTCTTCAACATGCTTTTATTCCCGTTTTGGTTGAACAATTAAGAGCGGCCCAACATACGTTTGAGGGTCACATCGCGATCGATAAAGTGATGCTTGAGTGCAGCAAGACCATGCAGGCCCGAGAAAACCACCAGCACCCAGGCCAGATAAAGGTGAATCCAGCCCGCAGTTTCTGCCTGATCAGGCAGACCGCTGACCAACGCAGGTACTTCAAACAGATCAAACACCGGGATCCCCACGCCGTCGGCGGTGGAAATGAGGTAACCGGCGAACATCACGGCAAACAGCCCGACATACAGAATCAGATGACCGAAGTGCGCGCCGATCCGGGTCCACTTGCCATAGCTGGCCAGTGTCGGAGGCGGCGGGCTGAGCAAGCGCCAGACGATGCGGATCAGCATGATCGCGAACAGTGTGATGCCGATGCTCTTGTGCAGATCAGGCCCGGCTTTACGCCAGGTGTCGTAGTAGCCGAGGCCGACCATCCACAGACCCAGAGCGAACAGACCATATACGGCCGCAGCAACGCCCCAGTGCAGGACCATGCCAACCAGACCGTAGCGAGAGGAGGAATTGCGTAACTGCATTGCAAGTACCCTGTAAGAAGTGATGTCAGACTAGCTTTTTATCTATCGAAAGACAGCGCAAAATTTTGCTTTGAAAGATCAATAAAATCGATTGTTACGTTTCTTGGTTTTTTGCTCATGGCTCGTTCAATCCAGCCAGCATCAGCATCCAGATAAATTCAGACAGACAAAACCATGCCGAGACCATCGGCCGTTCGATATAGATGAACGGCGTAAGTAACAGTAGGGAAAGGTTAAATTGGAATATGGGTGCACTTGTAGGAGCTGCCGAAGGCTGCGAAGGCGAGGGCACATGGGTAATCGATTCGCAGCCTTCGGCAGCTCCTACAGGTGTTCACTCGTGTCGTGCGCTGAAGTCAGCCACAACGGAATCCGTCGCTCCAGGTAGTAGCTCGGGTTCTTGAGGGAGCCGTCGACAAAGCCGACATGCCCGCCTTTTTCCTGAAGTTCGAACTCTGTCGTGGGGGACAGTTCTTCTGGCTCGGGCAGGCTGTGTTTGAACACGAACGGGTCGTCTGCGGCCTGAATGATGAGCGTCGGGGTGCGGATTTCGCCGAGGTAATAACGGCTTGAAGCCCGGCGATAGTAATCCTTGGCGTCCACGAAGCCGTGCAGCGGCGCGGTTACCCGGCCGTCGAAGTCCCAGAACGTGCGCATGTTTTCCAGTGAGCCAAGCGCCGCCAGCTCCGCCAGGCCTTCGCTCATGCCTTCATCTTTGAAGTGGCGTTGCTTGTCTCGGACATAGGTGAGCATTTCTCGCATGAAATGCCGCTGATACACCTTGGAAAAGCCCATGCCGATTCGGTCGGCGCACTCATCCAGGCGAAACGGCACCGATACCGCGACGGCTCCCAGCAACTGGCTGTCCACGCCTGACTCGCCCAGATATTTGAGCAACACGTTGCCGCCCAGTGAGTAACCCACCGCGTACAGCGGCGCCAACGGGCGCAATGCACGCAAATGAGCGATCACCGCGGCCAGGTCTTCGCTGGCTCCGGAGTGATAGCTGCGCGACAGCAGGTTGGGTTCGCCGGAACAGCCGCGCCAGTTCAGCGCCACGCTGGCCCAGCCTTCGGAGGTCATGGATTGCTGCAGACCGACAACGTAAGGCGAATTCGACGAGCCGGTCAGGCCGTGCAGAACCAGGACCAGCGGTGCATCGAGCCGGTGCGGGCCAGCCCAGTCGAGGTCGAGGAAATCCCCGTCGGCCAGCCAGATCCGTTCACGGTGACGCTCAAGCGGCAGGTTCCTGCGCAGCAACGGGCCCCACAACGTTTGCAGGTGAGGATTCCCCAGGCCTGCAGCGGGCACGAAGCGGTTCGAATATGAGGATTTAGCGGGGCGTGTGAGCACGGTCGTCCTCGTCAGCAGATTGCAGGGGCATCAAGGGTAAGTTGCCACAAGTGAGGCGGGGTGTGCGGGAGTTTTTGCTGAATGGTTAAAGGCGAGAGGGTGGCGCATGACCTGTAGGAGCTGCCGAAGGCTGCGAATGGCGGTGTTTCAGTTGCACCGCCATTCGCAGCCTTGGGCAGCTCCTACAAGGGTATTGGCGTCATGGCGGGCTTAGCCCCTTTGCCACAACGCGTAATACACCTGCCCGGCTTTCTTCTCCCGGTGCAAACGCCAGTTGCCCGGCAATCCGGTGGTCGAGGGTGGGGTTTCGCTTTCGGTGTAGATCCAGGCGCTTTCCGCCAGCCAGCCGCGAGACTCAAGCAACGCGCACGCCGAGGCCAGCAGGCCCTGGTGGAAGGGCGGGTCGAGGAACACCAGGTCAAACGGCTCGGCGGTCTGGTTTTCCAGATGGCGCAACGAATCAGTCTGAGAGACCTGGCCTGTGGTGCAATTCAGCATGCTCAGGTTCTGGCGCAGGCTGGCGATTGCGGCGGCGCTGTTATCCAGCGCCAGGCCCATGCTGGCGCCACGGGACAGGGCTTCGAAAAACAGCGCGCCGCTGCCGGTGAAGACATCCAGCACGCGCGCGCCAGCGACATCCATCGCCAGCCAGTTGAACAGGGTTTCGCGCACGCGATCCGGCGTTGGGCGCAGGCCCGGGGCGTCCGGGAAGGTCAGTTTGCGACTGCCCCATTCGCCGCCGATGATGCGCAGTTGGCCCAGGCCGTTGTGGCCCTTAGGGCGTGGATTGGCCATTAATGCTCCGGGACCCCGAGAGGGCGTTCAGCAGGTTTTTCGGTAGGCGGCGGCAGCGGCTTTTGCGCCACCGTCGGCCCGGCGCTGACGATTACCAGCTTGTCAGCGCTCAAGTGTTTGCTCATTGCAGCTTTGACCTGCTCGACCGTCACGGCTTGCGACTGGGTCATGAAGTCTTCGAGGTAAGTCAGCGGCAAGTCATAAAAGCCGATGGCGCCCAATTGGCCGACAATCGCCGAGTTGCTGGCAGCGGTCAGCGGGAAGCTGCCCGCCAGTTCACGCTTGGCGTCGTCCAGTTCTTTCTGGGTCGGGCCGTTGGCGAGGAAGTCGCGAACGATGTCCTGCACCAGTTTCAGAGTGTTTTCGCTGAGTTCGGCGCGGGTCTGCAAACCGATCATGAACGGACCCTGAGTCTGCATCGGGGTGAAGCCCGACGACACGCCGTAAGTCAGGCCGCGTTTTTCCCGTACTTCAGTCATCAGACGGCTGCCGAAGCCGCCACCGCCCAGTACCGAGTTGCCCAGCGACAGCGCGGCAAAGTCCGGGTCATCACGGGTAATGCCCAATTGCGCGAGCATCAGATGAGTCTGCTTGGACGGGAACTCGATGTGAGTCTCGCCCGCCTTGGGTTCAACCGGCGTCGGCAGCTTGGCCAGCGCCGGACCTTTAGGCAGCGACGCGGACACTTGGGCCGCAACCGCCTGAGCTTCCTCGCGGGACAAGTCGCCCACCAGCGCAATCACCGCGTTGCCAGCAGCGTAGGCCTTGGTGTGGAAAGCCTTGAGCTGAGCGATGGTGATCGCCGGGATGGTCTTCTCGGTGCCTTCGCTTGGGTGACCATAAGGGTGATCGCCGTACAGACGCTTGAACAATTCTTTACCGGCCAGCGAACCTGGGTTCTGCTTCTGGTATTCGAAACTCGCCAACAGCTGGTTCTTGATGCGCGCCAGTGAGTCCGCCGGGAAGGTCGGTTTGCCCACCACTTCCGAGAACAGCTTCAAGGCCGGTTCGCGTTTGTCGGTGGCGCTAAGGCTACGCAGCGACGCCACAGCCATGTCGCGATAAGCGCCATTGCCGAAGTCAGCGCCCAGGCCATCGAAGCCCTGGGCGATAGCGGTGACATCCTTGCCTTTGACGCCTTCGTTGAGCATGGCGTTGGTCAGCACGGCGATGCCGGGAGTTTTTTGATCCTGACTGCTGCCGGCGGCGAACGTCAGGCGCATGTCGAACATCGGCAGTTCGCGAGCTTCGACGAACAGCACCTTGGCGCCTTCAGCGGTTTGCCAGGTCTGGATGTTCAGGGCGCGCCTCGCGGGTGCCTTGCCATCGAGTTCCTTGAGCGACTCAAGGGCAGGGCGGGCAGGTGCGGCGGAGCTGGCGGTGTCTTCAGCCAGAACGCTCTGTGCTGCGAAAACACTGAGGCCAGTGGTCAGCAGCAGGCCGAACAACGTTTTACGGGGGCCGTTGCGCTCACTCATTTTGCTTTCTCCTCAGGCAGAACGTGCGCAACGCTGAGGCGCTCACGGGTGAAATAGGTGCTGGCGGCTTTCTGAATGTCGGCCGGGGTTACGCTTTGCAGCGCAGCCAGTTCCTCGTCGATCAGTTTCCACGACAGGCCCACGGTTTCCAGTTCGCCGATGGTGCTGGCCTGAGAGGTGATCGAGTCACGCTCGAAGACCAGACTGGCGATCACTTGCGCCCGAACCCGCTCCAGCTCATTGGCGGTTGGCGGCTTGGTTTTCAGATCGTTGAGCAGACGCCAGATACCGGCTTCGACGTCAGCCAGGGTTTTCTTCTTCTGTACGTTCGGTGTGGCGTTGATGGTGAACAGGCTGTCGCCACGGGCGAACGGGTCGTAACTGGCACCGGCACCGGAGACCAGCTCTTCGCCGCGCTCCAGTTGAGTGGCGATGCGAGCGCTGTAGCCGCCGTCGAGCAGGGCCGAGATCAGACGCAGCGCGTTGACCGAGCGCGGATCTTCTGCGGTGGCCAGACTCGGTACGTTGAAGCCATACATCAAGGTTGGCAGTTGGGTCTGTACGTGCAGGGTGATCCGACGCTCGCCCGGTTCGGCCAGCTCCAGGGGTTTTTTCGACGGTGGTACTTCGCGGCGCGGGACCGGGCCAAAGAAGCGTTCGGCCAAGGCTTTGACTTCATCCGGCTTCACGTCACCGACCACCACCAGCGTGGCGTTGTTCGGCGCATACCAGGACTCGTACCAGTGGCGCAGCTCCTCGACCTTCATGCGCTCCAGGTCAGCCATCCAGCCGATGGTTGGCGTGTGATAGCCGCTGGCCGGGTAGGCCATGGCCTTGAAGCGCTCATAGGCTTTGGAGGTCGGCTTGTCATCGGTGCGTAGACGACGCTCTTCCTTGATGACTTCGATTTCGCGGCTGAACTCATCGGCTGGCAGCTTCAGGCTGGCCATGCGGTCGGCCTCAAGCTCGAAAGCGACGGCCAGACGATCACGGGCCAGGACCTGGTAATAAGCGGTGTAGTCGTCGCTGGTGAAGGCGTTTTCTTCTGCGCCGAGATCGCGCAGGATCAGCGAAGCTTCGCCAGGCCCGGTTTTCGAGCTGCCTTTGAACATCATGTGCTCAAGGGCATGGGACAGGCCGGTCTGGCCCGGCGTCTCGTAGCTGGAGCCGACTTTGTACCAGATCTGGGAAACCACCACGGGCGCGCGGTGATCTTCGCGAACAACAACCTTGAGGCCGTTTTCGAGGGTGAATTCATGGGTAGGTTGCGGGTCGGCGGCCATTGCACCGAATGGCAGACAAATTGTGCCGAACAGCAGGCCTGCGGCACGGCGGGCTAGAGCATTCATTCGTAATTTGAACCTGTAAGACGGCCCGTTTGAACTTAGCGTCCACGGGCGCGGGGGTGTTAGGATAGCGGTCCGTTTGCGCCGCGACCACGACAAAGATGTAGGAATGTTCGGATAAGAGGTCAGCCACAACGCAGAGCCCCTGTAGGAGCTGCCGCAGGCTGCGAATCGGTTTCGAACCCGCACGAATGTCATGAGGCCGCGAGGTGTAGCTGCGTGTAGCTGGCCTGCCGCTGAACAAGCAGGCATAAACGTAGTCTGTTTCGCATACCAGAATTTTTCAGAGGCGCCGCTCTGGCGCGTCGCTACCTTGAGATAGCCGTCATCCATGTTTGGTTCCAACGACGACAAGAAGAACCCAGCCCCGGCTGGTGAGAAGAAAGGCCTGTTCGGATGGCTGCGCAAGAAGCCGCAGGAAACCCCGGTCGAACCGCCGCAAGACTTATCCACAGCAGCCCCGGAGCCGGTCATCGAATCGACCCCCGAGGCCGTTGAGCCGCAGTTTGCCCCGGCATCAAGCATGCCGTTGGTTGGCGAAATTGTCGTGGCTGAGGCCGTTGCGCCTCAAGCACAGCCTGATGAGGCCTCGCACGTCCAGCCTTGGCCACCGTTGCCAGTGGCTGAAGAGCCGGTGGCGTTGGTCAATGAATACGAGCTTCACGTCACGCCGCCGATTACGCCGCAGTACGCTGTGGAAGTTCAGGCCGAGCCACAACCGGCGTTAGAGCCGCAGGCGCGAATTGACGTGCCGATGGTCGAGCCTGAATCGACCATCCTTCCAGAGCCAGAGCCAGAGCCAGAGCCAGAGCCAGTCGCTGTTGCGCCACAACCAGAACCAGCCGCCGTCGAGCCTGAACCGCAACCCGAGCCGGTTATCCCGCCCGTGGTCGCTGCCCTGGCTCCGGCTGCAGCCATCGCCGTTGCGCCAATCATCGATACCCCACCTGCGCCGGTCACCCCTCAGCCGGAAGCCGCCAAGGCCGGCTTCTTCGCCCGCCTCAAGCAGGGTTTGTCCAAGACCAGCGCCAGCATTGGCGAAGGTATGGCAAGCCTGTTTCTAGGCAAAAAAGCCATCGACGATGACTTGCTGGAAGAAATCGAAACCCGTTTGCTGACCGCCGACGTGGGCGTCGAAGCCACCAGCGTCATCATCCAGAGCCTGACCCAGAAAGTCGCGCGTAAGCAGCTCACCGATGCTCAGGCGTTGTATACGTCGCTGCAGCAAGAGCTGGCGACGATGCTCAAGCCGGTTGAACAGCCGCTGATCATCGACGTCAGCCGCAAGCCGTTCGTGATTCTGGTGGTGGGCGTCAATGGCGCGGGTAAAACCACGACCATCGGCAAGCTGGCCAAGAAGCTGCAACTGGAAGGCAAGAAAGTCATGCTGGCCGCGGGCGACACCTTCCGCGCCGCAGCGGTCGAGCAATTGCAGGTCTGGGGTGAGCGCAACAACATTGCGGTCATTGCCCAGCACACCGGCGCGGATTCGGCTTCGGTGATCTTCGATGCCGTGCAGGCCGCCAAGGCCCGTAACGTCGACGTGCTGATCGCCGACACCGCAGGTCGTCTGCACACCAAAGACAACCTGATGGAAGAGTTGAAGAAAGTGCGCCGCGTGATGGGCAAGCTGGATGCCGAAGCGCCTCACGAAGTGCTGCTGGTGCTGGACGCCGGTACGGGTCAGAACGCGATCAACCAGGCCAAGCAATTCAACCAGACCGTACAGCTGACCGGCTTGGCATTGACCAAGCTCGACGGCACGGCCAAAGGCGGGGTGATTTTCGCGCTGGCGAAGCAATTCGGCTTGCCGATTCGTTACATCGGCGTGGGCGAGGGCATTGATGACTTGCGCACCTTTGAAGCAGAACCTTTCGTCCAGGCACTGTTTGCGGAGCGAGAAGCCAAATGATTCGTTTCGAACAGGTCGGTAAACGCTATCCGAACGGACACGTCGGCTTGCATGAGCTGAGCTTTCGAGTGCGTCGTGGCGAGTTTCTGTTCGTGACTGGCCACTCCGGCGCGGGCAAAAGTACCTTGCTGCGCCTGCTGCTGGCCATGGAGCGCCCAACCACCGGCAAACTGCTGCTGGCCGGTCAGGATCTCGGGCAGATCAGCAACGCACAGATTCCGTTTTTGCGGCGCCAGATCGGCGTCGTGTTCCAGAACCACCAGTTGCTGTTTGACCGGACGGTGTTCAACAACATCGCCTTGCCGTTGCAGATACTGGGGCTGTCCAAGGCGGAAATCACCAAACGGGTGGATTCTGCACTTGAGCGCGTTGCATTGGGCGACAAGGCCGAGCTTTACCCTGGCGACTTGTCCACCGGACAACAGCAGCGGGTCGGCATCGCCCGGGCTATCGTTCACCGTCCGGCCTTGCTGCTCGCCGATGAACCGACCGGTAACCTCGATCCACGATTGGCAGCCGAAATCATGGGTGTGTTTGAAGACATCAACCGACTGGGCACCAGCGTGTTGATCGCCAGCCACGATTTGGCACTGATCGCTCGCATGCGTCACCGCATGCTGACCTTGCAGCGCGGTCGATTGATCGGCGACGGGGAGGCTGGGGTATGAGTGCCACTCGTTCGCCAAAGGTCTCTGAGCGCGTATCGCCAAAGGCCGCCGAGCCTGATCCGAAGAAAAAACCGAAGAAAAACAGCCACGACGATGACGGCCCGGATTTCGGCACGCTGTTCAACGCCTGGCTGGAAAGCCACCGTTCAAGCCTGATTGACAGCCTGCGACGTCTGGGCAAGCAGCCAATTGGCAGCTTCTTCACCTGTCTGGTGATGGCGATTGCCTTGAGCCTGCCCATGGGCCTGTCGTTGCTGTTGAACAACGTCGAGCGTCTGGGCGGTTCATGGCAGCGCGCTGCGCAGATTTCGATCTATCTGAAGCTTGATGCCAGCGCCAGCCAGGGCGAAAGCCTGCGTAACGAAATCAGATTGATGCCGGGTGTTGCCGAGGCCGAGTACATCAGCCGCGAACAGGCGCTGGCCGAGTTTCAGCAGCAGTCCGGTCTGGGTGAGGCGCTCAAGGAGTTGCCGAACAACCCGCTGCCGGGCGTGGTGCTGGTCACTCCGGATGAAGTCGACAAGCCTGCGCTGGAAGCCTTGCGCACTCAATTGGCAGGCATGCCGCACGTCGAGCAGGCGCAGCTGGATCTGGTCTGGGTAGAGCGTCTGGCGGCGATTCTCAAGCTGGGCGACCGGTTTGTGTTTGGTCTGACCGTGCTATTGGTTTCGGCGCTGCTGCTGGTCATTGGTAACACCATCCGTCTGCACATCGAGAACCGTCGCACCGAAATCGAAGTCATCAAGCTGGTGGGCGGCACCGATAGTTATGTACGGCGCCCGTTCCTTTATATGGGTGCACTCTATGGGCTGGGCGCGGGGTTCCTGTCATGGGGCGTGCTGGCGTTTGGCCTGGATTGGCTCAACGACGCTGTGATTGGGCTTGCCGGATTGTACGGAAGTGATTTTTCTCTGGCTGGCGTTCCGGCGTCCGATGGTCTATCACTCTTGCTTGGAGCGGTGTTGTTGGGGTATATCGGTGCATGGATCGCAGTAGCACGCCATTTACGTGAGCTGGCACCTCGTTAAATTAATCTTCATGTATTGACATATCTAAATATGGGAACTTGTCTCGCGGTTCCCGGTCAATTTTGCAGTGCTGAACTGCACGAGTCATGTGACGGAGGTAACATTTCGTATGACCACTTCTTTGCAACCTGCGTATGCCTTAGTCCCGGGTGCGAACCTGGAAGCCTATGTGCACACGGTAAACAGCATCCCTTTGCTGACACCTGAGCAGGAGCGTGAACTGGCTGAGAGTCTCTATTATGAGCAGGATCTGGGGGCGGCTCGGCAGATGGTCCTCGCCCACCTGCGTTTTGTTGTGCATATCGCACGCAGCTATTCGGGTTACGGTCTGGCTCAGGCTGACCTGATCCAGGAAGGTAACGTCGGCCTGATGAAGGCCGTGAAGCGCTTCAACCCGGAAATGGGTGTGCGTCTGGTGTCGTTCGCTGTGCACTGGATCAAGGCGGAAATCCACGAATTCATCCTGCGCAACTGGCGCATCGTGAAAGTCGCGACCACCAAGGCCCAGCGCAAGCTGTTCTTCAACCTGCGCAGCCAGAAGAAACGTCTGGCCTGGCTGAACAACGAAGAAGTCCATCGCGTGGCCGAAAGCCTCGGCGTGGAGCCTCGTGAAGTGCGGGAGATGGAAAGCCGCCTGACCGGTCACGACATGGCATTCGACCCGGCGGCTGAAGCCGACGATGACAGCGCGTTCCAGTCGCCAGCCAACTATCTGGAAGACCACCGTTACGACCCGGCACGTCAGCTGGAAGATTCCGACTGGACCGACAATTCCACGGCCAATCTGCATCAGGCCCTGGATGTGCTGGACGACCGCAGCCGCGACATCCTCTACCAGCGCTGGCTGGCGGAAGAGAAAGCGACCCTGCATGACCTGGCGCAGAAGTACAACGTCTCCGCCGAGCGTATTCGTCAGCTTGAGAAGAGCGCGATGAACAAGCTCAAGTTGTCGATCGCTGCGTAAAGCTGCTTCGCCAACACAAAGAAACGCCCTGATCGGGAACCGGTCAGGGCGTTTTTTGTTTGTGAACCGGAGTGACGACGTGGGACCGGCTTTAGCCGGGAAGGCAACAGTGCAGGCGATACATCTGCAGCGGATGCACCGGCCTCTTCCCGGCTAAAGCCGGTCCCACGGATTCGTCTGACTCCGGCGGGTTACCACTTACGGCTGTGATTCAGCCCCATCAGATACTCATCCCCACCCAACTGGCGCATCTGCTGGCGAATCCAGCTGGCACGCCCGGCGACGTAGCTGCTCGGATGACCGGCGCTCCATTCGCGGGGGTTGGGCAGCACGGCGGCCAGATAGCTGGCCTGCTGTGTGGAGAGCGCGCTGGCGTTGACGCCGAAGTGATGCTGCGCAGCGGCTTGGGCGCCGAACACGCCGTCGTCCCATTCCACGCTGTTGAGGTACACCTCAAGAATGCGTTGCTTGGACCAGAGTATTTCGATCAACCCGGTAAACCACGCTTCCAGGCCTTTGCGCAGATAGCTGCGACCCGACCACAGGAACAGGTTTTTCGATACTTGCTGGCTCAGGGTGCTGGCGCCACGTACTGATCCGCCCAGCTCGTTGTGGGCGATGGCCGCTTGAATCGCCTCGACGTCGAAGCCCCAATGCTCGGCGAACTTCTGATCTTCGCCAGCAATGACCGCGACTTTGAGGTCGTTGGAGATCTTCGCCCACGGCTGCCAGGTGCGCTGCAGATCAATAGGTTTGCCGTCGACCCATGATTCAATCTTGCGCTCGACCATCAACGCCGTGCCCGGTGGCGGCACGAAACGGAAGATCACGACCAGCAACACGCTGCCCGCTGCAAACCAGAGCAGGGCTTTGATGAAAAGAGTTACTAATGAACGCAGCATAGAGATGGCTTGGCCGAACCCGTTGAGCGGGCCATTATACAGACCATGCGCCTTTGAACGATTTGGAGTTGGAAATGGTTCGTACCTTTTTGATGTTGGCAGCTTTTTTCGGCTTTACCGGCGTGGCTTTGGGGGCCTTTGCTGCCCATGGTTTGAAGAATCGCTTGAGCGCTGAATACCTGGCGATTTTCCACACCGGCGTGCTTTACCAGCTGATTCATGCCCTGGCGATCCTGGGCGTGGCGGTGCTGGCGGCGCAGCTTCCGGGCCGTTTGATGACCATGGCGGGTTGGTCCTTTGCGCTGGGTATCGTGCTGTTTTCCGGCAGCCTGTACGTGCTGACCCTGACCGGCATCAGCAAGCTGGGGATCATCACCCCGTTTGGCGGCCTGGCGTTTTTGGTGGGTTGGGCACTGCTGGGGTTGACCGCGTGGCGGTTGGGTGGGGTTTGAACCCTGTTGAGCTTTTATAGTGGGACCGGCTTTAGCCGGGAAGAGGGCAGTACATCCCATACATCCGTTGTGTAGCGCATGCCGTCTTCCCGGCTAAAGCCGGTCCCACAAGGTTCATGTGTATCCGCCCGGGACGAATGGCATGGCTTTACCTTGGTCATACCGCCTGATCGGGCTAGAATGCTCGCCCCCAAAAATGATGGGTGCTTGCGCGTATGCACATTCTGTTGAACGGTGAACCCTTTGAATTGCCCGATGGCGATACCGTCGCGGCATTGCTGACCCGCCTTGATCTTGTCGGGCGTCGCGTCGCAGTCGAGCTGAACCTGGATATCGTGCCGCGCAGCCAGCATGAGTCTACGGCGCTGAACGAAGGCGATCAGGTCGAAGTCGTCCACGCCATCGGCGGCGGCTAGTCTTCGGCGGTTTGATTCCCCCGGCCAGACCTCAACTTCCAAGAGGATTTCCAATGAGCAACGTTCGCAGCGACAAGCCGTTTATCCTGGCCGGTCGGACTTTCGAGTCGCGCCTGCTGGTGGGCACCGGCAAATACGTGGATATGGAACAGACCCGTCTGGCCATTGAAGCCTCGGGCGCCGAGATTGTCACGGTCGCGGTACGCCGCACCAACCTGGGCCAGAATCCGGGCGAACCGAACCTGCTGGATATCCTCCCGCCGGATCGCTACACCATCCTGCCGAACACTGCGGGCTGCTTCGACGCCATCGAGGCCGTGCGCACCTGTCGCCTGGCCCGTGAGCTGCTCGATGGCAAGAATCTGGTGAAGCTGGAAGTCCTGGCTGACCAGAAAACCCTGTTTCCCAACGTGATCGAAACCCTCAAGGCCGCGGAAACGCTGGTCAAGGAAGGTTTCGACGTGATGGTTTACACCAGCGATGACCCGATTATCGCCCGGCAACTGGCGGAAATCGGCTGCATCGCGATCATGCCGCTGGCCGGTCTGATCGGCAGCGGTCTGGGGATCTGCAACCCGTACAACCTGCAGATCATTCTGGAAGAAACCAAGGTTCCGGTGCTGGTCGATGCCGGTGTCGGTACCGCATCCGATGCCACCATTGCCATGGAACTGGGTTGTGAAGCGGTGCTGATGAACTCGGCTATCGCCCACGCTCAAGACCCGATCCTGATGGGCGCTGCCATGAAGCACGCCGTGATTGCCGGTCGCATGGCCTACCTCGCCGGCCGCATGCCGAAAAAACTCTACGCCAGCGCGTCCTCGCCGCTGGATGGGTTGATTCGGTAAGACAGCAGTTATGTAGGAGCTCACGAGCAACGCGAGGCAGCGATAGCGGTTTACCTGACACACCGCTATCGCTGCCTCGCGTTGCTCGTGAGCTCCTACAGGAAAGCACTAATTCAGATATACGCGTTGTTTGATGAGACCCTTTTGATGACTGATCCACACGTTCCAAACCCAGAGCTGCCTGTTGCCGAAGAAGGCGAAGAGCGCCAGCACCGCCGTATCAAGAGTTTTGTGATGCGCGCCGGCCGTATGACCGAAGGCCAGCAGCGTGGGCTGGATCAGGGCCGTCCGCTTTACGTACTGCCGCTGACTGACGCGCCGGTGGATTACGATCAGGTCTTCGGCCGTTCGGCACCGCGCACCCTGGAAATCGGTTTTGGCATGGGCCACTCCTTGCTGGAAATGGCGGCTGCTGCGCCGGATCAGGATTTCATCGGTGTTGAGGTTCACTACCCAGGCGTTGGTGCGTTGCTCAATGGCGTGCTGACTCAGGGCCTGACCAACGTACGGGTCTACGATTGCGATGCGATCGAAGTCCTCAACCGCTGCATCGCCGACAACAGCCTCGATCGCTTGATGCTGTTTTTCCCGGATCCATGGCACAAGAGCCGTCACCACAAGCGCCGCATCGTGCAGCCTGCGTTCGCCGAACTGGTGCGCAGCAAGCTCAAGGTTGGCGGGGTTCTGCATATGGCCACCGACTGGGAACCCTATGCCGAATTCATGCTGGAAGTGATGAACGTTGCGCCGGGTTATCGCAACCAGGCCGAAGACGGCAAATGCGTGCCACGCCCTGCCGAACGCCCGATCACCAAGTTCGAACGCCGTGGTGAGCGTTTAGGGCATGGGGTTTGGGATTTGAAGTTTGAGAAGGTGGATTAAACCACCGATTAACCTTCTGTAGGAGTGAGCTTGCTCGCGATGGCGTCAGGGCAGGCAACATCTTCATTGACTGGCTGAGCGCTATCGCGAGCAAGCTCACTCCTACAGGGATCGTGTCGTGTCAGGTGATACCGGGTTGTTTAGAAGCCCCGCTTCACTTCCTGTCCGCCACCACCCCAATCAACACCAGCACCACCAACAACACCGGCGCAAGGCTGTAGTTGTTGAACTGGCTCAGCCCGCGAATCACCCAAGGCGTTGCGTAGATCAATGCCGCGCCGCTGCCGAGGGTGACCAGCAAGGCCATCAGCGGGATGCGCAAAGCTCCGGCGAAGCTGCTGATTCTGCCTTCGACCCAATTCTTGAAGTCCGCGCCGAACAGCACCAGCAAACATCCCACCAATGCCAAGGCAATTTCCGAGAGGTTGCTGCGGCTCCAGCGGGAGACGGTGGCGAGCAGGTCGAGTATCAAATCCATGCAGGGTCCTTAGATCAAAAAGTATTGCAGCAGGTCGTTGAGAAACAGCTGACCTTGCGGCGTTGCGGCCAGTCGGGTCGGGTCAGCGTGCAGCAGGCCACGTTGCTCGGCTTGCTGGCGGGCACTGGCCAGTGAATCGAGGCTTAGACCGGTGCGTTCGCGAAATAACGCAGCGTCCACACCATTTGTCAGGCGCAGGGCATTCATCAGGAATTCGAAGGGCAGTTCTTCGAGGCTCAGCAGCTTCTCGCCAGCCTTGAACGGCTTGGCCGGGTTCAGGTAATCCTTGGGTAGCCGAGTCTTCCAGGTGCGCACGATGCGCCCGTCCGGATGGCTGAGCTTGCCATGAGCACCGGCACCGATGCCGATGAAATCGCCAAAACTCCAGTAATTGAGGTTATGTCGCGCTGGCCTGCCAGGTTGTGCGTAGGCAGAGACTTCGTATTGCGCATAGCCGTTCTCGGCGAGCAGCAGCTGTCCGGCTTCCTGAATGTCCCAGAGAATGTCGTCTTCGGGCAGCGTCGGCGGCTGGTTCCAGAACACCGTGTTCGGCTCCAGGGTCAGTTGATACCAGGACAGATGCGTCGGCTTGAGATCGATGGCTTGTTGCAGGTCGCCCAAGGCATCTTCCGGAGATTGATCCGGCAGGCCGTGCATCAAGTCCATGTTGAAGTTATCGAAGCCCGCCTGCCGCGCCATGTCGGCGGCGCGGATAGCTTCGTCGCCATTGTGAATCCGGCCCAGCGCCTTGAGCTTGGCTTCCTGAAAACTCTGGATGCCGATAGACAGACGATTGATACCCAGCCCGCGATAGGCACTGAACTTGGCCTGTTCGAAGGTCCCGGGATTGGCTTCCAGGGTGATTTCGATGTCGCTGGCAAAACGGATGCGCTGTTCGACACCCTGAAGCAAGCGGCCCAACGCCTCGGCACTGAACAGACTTGGCGTGCCGCCACCAAAGAAGATCGAACTCAGTTCGCGGCCGTAAACAAACGGCAAGTCCAGATCCAGGTCGGCCAGCAGCGCGTCAATGTATTCCGCTTCCGGCAGCACCGGGCTGGCGGTATGGGAGTTGAAATCGCAATACGGGCATTTGCGCACGCACCACGGGATGTGGATGTACAGCGACAGCGGCGGTAATTGCGGCAGCGCGGCCCTCGGCTCGGTCGAGGTAAAACCGGCTTCGCCGAGGAACAGTGGTTTTGCGGGCGTTTCCTGAGTCATTTCAAGTCTGCGGTTTGCAAGGCAAGGCGCTGACGTAGTATCGCCATGGCGCGAGCGCGGTGGCTGAGCTGGTTTTTCTCGACGGGGCTCAGTTCGGCGCTGGAGCAGTCGCGCTCCGGCACCCAGAACAACGGATCGTAGCCAAAACCATGCTCACCACTGGCAGCCGTGAGGATGCGCCCGTGCCACAGGCCTTCGCAGAGGATCGGCAATGGATCGTCCGCGTGACGCACCAGCGCCAGCACGCAGACGAACTGTGCACCGCGCTGGTCTTCTGGCACGTCCTTGAGGGCGTCCAGCAGCTTGGCGTTGTTCGCTGCATCGCCCTGGCCGTCGGCGTAACGGGCTGAATAGATGCCGGGGGCGCCACCGAGGAAATCCACCGCCAGACCCGAATCGTCGGCCAGTGCTGGCAAGCCGGAAATCCGCGCCGCGTTACGGGCCTTGAGAATCGCGTTCTCGACGAACGACAGGCCGGTTTCTTCAGGCTCGATGCTGCTGAATTCGCCGATGGAGCGCAGTTGCACACTGTCGCCGAGCATGGCCTGGAGTTCTTTGAGCTTGCCAGCGTTGTGGCTGGCCAATACGAGCTGCGGAAAATTCATCATTCGCCTGGATAGATTTCTTGATTGAAGCTGAAGGAGTGTGGGTCTTCACCGCCAGCTTTCACATCGATGTTGAAGGTGTAGGTTTCGGCCTGTTTGACCGGGAACTGCGCGATATAACTGACCCAGCCTTTATCAGTGACTTGTTTAAAAGTCAGCGGCTGAGGGCGGCCGGTCAAGTCCTTGTAGGTGCCGGTTACCACCGAAGGAGCGGGCTTGCCGGCCTTGAGCACGGTGATATTCAACACGCTCAATTGCTTGCTGCGGGTCAGGTCCGACGCGGCGGCCACTTCCTGTGACAAGGTGCTTGAAGCGAACGCGTTGTAATAGACCGTCACGTCGCCAAAGGTCTCTTGCCGGTTCGGCTTGGCGTAGTCAGCGGCAAACGCTGAAAGGCTCAAAGCGCACATCAACATGATTGCCAGGCGACGCATGGTTGTTCTCCTTGAAACGGTTTTCTGTAGGAGCTGCCGAAGGCTGCGAAGGCGTTTTTCCTGAAACACCGCATTCGCAGCCTTCGGCAGCTCCTACAGGTTTACTTCAAACTGCGATCTTGTGCTCCTGCAACCCCGGGCTGCTGACCCGGTAAATGCCGATCTCACCTAACAGGTTAGGCCATTGTTTGCTGGCCCATCCGTGCCGATGTTGCTGATCGACCGCGAGCCGATCAATGACCCGCGCATGACGGCCTCGGCACAGCTCTTCGAAGTCGGCGAAGGTGCAGAAGTGGATATTAGGCGTGTTGTACCAGGTGTAGGGCAGGAAGTCCGACACTGGCATCCGGCCCTTGGTCGCCAGATACCAGCGGCAGCGCCAGTGACCGAAGTTGGGAAAGGTGATGATGCATTGGCGGCCGACGCGCAGCATTTCGTCGAGGATCCTGTCCGGGTAGTGCACGGCTTGCAGCGCCTGGGTCATGACCACCACGTCGAAACTGTTGCTGGCGAAGTTGCCCAGGCCTTTGTCCAGATCCTGCTCGATAACGTTGACGCCCTTGCTCACGCAGCGTGCAATGTTGTCGGCGTCGTTTTCCAGGCCATAGCCGGTGACTTGCTTGTTGTCCCGCAGCCAGGCCAGCAGTTCGCCATCGCCACAGCCGAGGTCGAGCACGCGGCTGCCCGCAGGGATCCATTCTTGAATGATTTCCAGATCGGCTCTCATGGCGTCCTCAAAGTACAATTCGGTTCATGTAGCTGGAGAAGGCCTGCAGGTAGCGCGGGATCGGGATCAGGAACGCATCGTGGCCCTGAGGTGCGTCGATTTCGAGGTAGCAGACGTTCTTCTTTGCTGCCATCAGCGCGTCTACCAGTTCTCGGGAGCGGGCCGGCGAGAAGCGCCAGTCAGTGGTGAACGACATTACGCAGAAATCAGCGGTCACGTTGGCCAAGGTGGCCGCCAGATCGTCGTTGAACGCGCCTGCCGGGTCGAAGTAGTCCAGAGCCTTGGTCATCAACAGGTAAGTGTTGGCATCAAAGCGCCCGGAGAACTCTTCGCCCTGATAACGCAGGTAGCTTTCAACCTGAAATTCCACGCTGTGGAAGTCGTAGTTGAGCTTCTCGCTCTTGAGGCCACGGCCGAATTTCTCGCCCATGGAATCGTCGGACAGGTAGGTGATGTGCCCGACCATTCGCGCCAGCATCAGGCCGCGTTTGGGGATGACGCCAAACTCCTGGAAGTCGCCGCCGTGAAATTCCGGGTCCGAGAGGATCGCCTGACGTGCCACTTCGTTAAAGGCAATGTTCTGCGCCGACAGCTTGGGCGCCGAGGCGATGGCTAGACAGTGACGAACCCGATTCGGATAAGTCATGGTCCATTGCAGCGCCTGCATGCCGCCCAGACTGCCGCCCACGATGGCCGCCCATTGCTCGACGCCCAGCAGATCGGCCAGACGCGCCTGGCTGTGCACCCAGTCTTCCACGGTCAGCACCGGGAAGTTCGCGCCGAAAGGCTTGCCGGTTTCGGGGTCGATGCTGCTCGGGCCGGTTGAGCCGTTGCAGCCGCCGAGGTTATTCAGGCTGACCACGAAGAAGCGATTGGTATCGATAGGCTTGCCGGGGCCGATGCAGCTGTCCCACCAGCCGGGCTTGCGCTCGTCGACGCTATGGAAGCCCGCTGCGTGGTGGTGGCCGGAAAGCGCATGGCAAATCAGCACGGCATTGCTGCGCGCGGCGTTGAGTTGGCCATAGGTTTCATACATCAGGTCATAGGCAGGCAACGAACGGCCACAGGCCAGTGCCAGAGGCTCGCTGAAATGTGCCAGTTGCGGCGTGACTAGACCGACAGAATCTTCGGGAAAGACCGTGGACATCGACCCTGCTCTCGCTTAAATGAGGCGTAAGTCTAAAGACCGCGGGGGAGGGGGGCAACCAAGGAATATTCGGGGTTGCATTTGTTGGAGCGAGGCTTGCCCGCGAATAGGGCAACCTCGTGTTTTCAGGCACACCGCGTAATCGTTCTTCGCGGGCAAGCCTCGCTCCAACAGGCTTATGCAGTACGACCCGACTCAAACAAAAACCAGATACGTCGTTCAGCTTCATCGATCCAGTTTTCCAGCAGGCTGGCGGTGGCGACGTCGTTGTGTTCGTCGCACAGCGCATGGGTTTCTCGCATGTAGTTGGCCAGTTGCATGTTGTCGTCGCGCAGCTCGGCCAGCATGTCGGCTGGAGTGACGAAGTCGGCGTCGTTGTCGGCGATGCGTTGCAGGCGCTGAATGTGGCCGGTGGAACGCAGCGTCGTGCCGCCCAGTTTCCGAACCCGCTCGGCAATGGCGTCGGTGGTAGCGAAGATCTGATCGGCCTGATCATCCAGCAGCAGGTGATAGTCACGGAAGTACGGCCCGGACATGTGCCAGTGGAAATTCTTGGTCTTCAGGTACAGGCCAAAAATATCGGCCAGCAGCGTGTTCAATTCGGCGGACAGATCGCGACGCGCTTCTTCGCCCAGGCTGTTGGGCGTGTGCAAATTGGCTTTGCGCAGTTCTTGAGTGGCTTCGAGATTCTTCATCAGACGTTCCTTCCTTAAGGTCGGCGGGCGTGCGGGGCGATGCCTTCAAGCATCCTGATGCCATTGCAGCACCGCACCGGCCGGGCTTCTTTTCCTCTTGTGCTCAAATCTTTATGCACAACTCAAGGGCTTAAAGAACCAAATGGCATGAAATATGTGGAAGCGTTCTCATTATTATTTAAGGCTTTGTTTTATAAGGCCTTTATCTACATAAAGGCGAGCTTTGTTGACCACTTGGATAAGTAGCTACCTAAGCAAATGACCCGGTAGTCGATTTTTCATCAACAGACTTATCCACAGGCTGCCCCTTGATCAGCATCAATGCAGCTGAGCGATCAACAGTAAATTGCGCGGGGTTATATGGCTCTGGCAGAAGGTGCCGACCCGAACCTGGTAGTGCTGCTCTTGCAGATAAAGCGCACGGTCGAGCACCAGCCAGAGCTCCAGCGGGCGACGGAACAAGTTGCGAACCAATTCCAGATTGCGGACCTGGGCCAGCCGCTCCCAGCCAGCGGCTTCAAGGCTGGACCAATTCTGCTCGCCGACCTCGGGCAGACTTTTAAGAGCGGCCAGATCACGGCAGTAAACCGCAAAGGGTTTGTCCAGCCAGGCACTTGGCAGTGACGGTGTCGGCAGGTATTCGTCGGTACCGCGCACTTGCCGTTGCAGCAAATCAAAAGCCAGACGCTGGGCCATGGATTGATCCCGCTGACGCCGCACTCGTGCTCCTGCAGTGACGGTTTCACTCAATGGCAGGCCAAGATCATCCCGGGACAGTTTCAACGCCGATGCCTGGCCTTCGCCGGACAACGGCTGATAGTGCTCGGTATTGATCCGGTTATAGCAGCACGGAGCGATCGCCATTTGCGAACAGCCCACCTGGCTGGCCAGACGCATCAGTTGCACATGCAAATCGCCGCAAGCATGCAGCGCCACTGGGGTGTGATGGTTTTGCAGGCGTCGCCAGGCATCATCGGCCATCACGTCCTGATGCACATGGTTGGCATCGATTTTCAGGCGGGCGCTGAGTTCACTTCCGGCTTGCACCAGTTTTGTGTCGTATTCCAGGCAGGTCAGCGCTTGACCGGGCCGCACCAGTCGGCGTCCGAGGTGGCCTTTGCCGGAGCACCAGTCCAGCCAATGCTCGGGGTGGCGTTCGAAGGTCAGGCGGCTGGCGAAGGCTTCGATCTGCTGCCACTTGCGGCCCGGCACATCAACGCTCATCCGGGGCTCGACCGGCGTAAGGCCAGCCGAGGGCAGCAATGGCGCATGGCTCAGTTCAACGGCTTCGGCTGCGAGCTGGGGGAAGGGGAATGGCGCGGCCAGTTGTTCGGGATGATTGTGGGCCGCTTCCGCTTCACTCAGTGAGCGTTGCCGCAGCCAGCTCGCCAGCTCGGGGTATTTCTGTTCCCAGGGCAATTGCGTATGGGTGAAGGGTTTTGGCCGCCACAGTGGCTGCCAGGCAAACAGGAAGCTGTCCAGGGCCCGGAATCGACTGCGAAGCTGTTCGTCGTGCAAAGCGAGGTCGTTGGCCATGGTCAACTGCGAGTCCAGACGCAAAAAGGGGCTGGCTCGATGAAAGCCAGCCCCCTTCATAACAGCGCCCAGAGCGGGCGTCTATGCGTAACACACGCCTGGACCCTGAAAAACTTTAGTGCGGTAGGTCACAGAATGCTGAACGGGAAATACTTGTCGTTGATCTTCTTGTACGTGCCGTCTTCGATGATTTCCTTGATCGCCAGATTGAGTCGCGCGCGCAGCGGGTCGTTCAGGCGTACGGCGATGCCCATCTTGTCGTTATCCAGCACGGCGTCACCCTTGAACTCGAAGTTCATGCCTGCATCGCTCTTGAGCCATTCGTAGGCCACGTACTTGTCGGCGAGCACGGCGTCTACATGACCAGCGGCCAGATCGGTGAAAGCAGCTTCCTGAGAGTCGTAAAGGCGCAGGGTGATGTCCATGCCCAGGTTGTCCTGCAACCAGGTCGAAGACTGAGTCGACGCTTGGGTGCCGAGGGTTTTGCCCAGCAGCGAGTCCCGAATCGACGCCTTGTCGGTCTTGATATCAGCCGTCTTGGCGGCCACGAACTGCAATTTGTTGGAATAGTACGGCGTGGTGAAGTCCACCAGCTTGCTGCGCTCTTCGGTGATCGACATCGAGGAGATCAGGAAATCGAACTTGTTATCCACCAGCGCCGGGATGATGCCGTCCCAATCGGCTATGACCACTTCGCACTCAACCTTCATCTTGGCGCACAACGCCTTGCCGATTTCCACGTCAAAGCCTGATGCCTGACCGCTGGCATCCTTGCTGTTGAACGGCGGATTAGCCCCTTGAACACCCATCTTCAGCGTTTCAACCGCAAAAGCACTGGTCGTGAACGCCAGCGTGGCGGCTGCGACCAACAGGAATTTCTTGTACGTCTGCATGGGTGTTGCTCCGAATACGGGTGCTGGGCTTGTTGGCTGTTGTGGAGTGGCTGCTGTTCGACCTGATTTAAGTGCAAACGTCGCGGGTTAGGCAAAGGTTTTGTTTGGCGGTAAGGCGGCCTAGATCTGTAGGAGCTGCCGAAGGCTGCGAAAGCGATCTGTCAGGTGAATTGCCTTCGCAGCCTTCGGCAGCTCCTACAGGTATGAGGTTGCCACTTATGGCTGGAGTGTTCAGGCAGTTTTGTGCTTTTAAAACGCAGGCACCCAGATAGTGCGCGTTACCGTTCGATGGGTATTTTTGGTGCGCTTTCTTCGTTTATCGGTGGGGCGCTCGGTAACAAATTGTCTTATTCCCAAGCTGAAACGTTTAACTCAAAGCAAATTGCACCGCTTTAAACCGGGCGTTACTGTGAGCGACGTCGTTTTTGAAACATTTTGGCGCAGATCTTGCGTCAAGAATAAAAAACAGCACCGTAGCTTTCTTTTTACGAAGGGCTGCGGGGCAGTCGCTCCTCACGCAAAGGTAGTCTTAATGAGCAGCATCCCTAACGCTACAGAGCTCGATCAGGGGCTCAAACCTCGGCACATTACGATGTTGTCGATTGCCGGTGTGATTGGTGCCGGTTTGTTCGTCGGTTCGGGCCATGCAATTGCCGAGGCCGGGCCTGCGGTGCTGTTGGCTTACGCGGCCGCCGGTACCTTGGTAGTGCTGGTCATGCGCATGCTGGCCGAGATGGCGGTTGCTTCACCAGACACGGGTTCGTTCTCGACTTACGCTGACCGCGCCATCGGTCATTGGGCCGGTTTCACCATCGGTTGGTTGTACTGGTGGTTCTGGGTGCTGGTGATCCCGCTGGAAGCCAACGCGGCGGCGACTATTCTGCACGCCTGGTTCCCGGACATCGGCATCTGGGTGTTCACCCTGGTCATCACCTTGCTGCTGACGGCTACAAACCTGTTCAGCGTGAAGAACTACGGGGAATTCGAGTTCTGGTTTGCGTTGATCAAGGTGCTGGCGATCATTGGTTTCGTGGTGCTGGGCGTTGCAGCCATTTTTGGTCTGCTGCCAAACAGCCAGGTCAGCGGTGTCAGCCATCTGTTCGACACCCAGGGCTTCCTGCCTAACGGCATGGGTGCGGTGTTGGCTGCAATGCTGACCACCATGTTCTCGTTCATGGGCACCGAGATTGTCACTATCGCTGCTGCTGAATCGAAGAATCCGGAGAAGCAGATCACCAAGGCCACCAACTCGGTGATCTGGCGGATTTGCCTGTTCTATCTGGTGTCGATCTTCATCGTGGTGGCGCTGGTGCCGTGGAACGACAGCCGCCTGGCTGAAGTGGGTTCCTACCAGACCGTGCTGGACATGATGGGCATTCCGAACGCCAAGCTGATCGTCGATATCGTGGTGCTGATTGCGGTGACGAGCTGCCTGAACTCGGCGCTCTATACCGCTTCGCGGATGCTTTACTCGCTGGGTAAGCGCGGCGATGCGCCAGCCGTTGCAACCCGCACCAGCAAAAGCGGTACGCCTTACTGGGCTGTGATCCTGTCCACAGCGGCCGCGTTCCTGACCGTATTTGCCAACTACGTAGCCCCGGCTGCGGTGTTCGAGTTCCTGCTGGCGAGCTCCGGTGCCATTGCGCTGTTGGTGTATCTGGTGATCGCGGTTTCCCAACTGCGCATGCGTCAGAAGAGCATCGCGGCGGGCGAGCAGCTGTCGTTCCGCATGTGGCTGTTCCCGTACCTGACCTGGGCGGTGATTGTGTTCATCGTCGGCGTACTGGGGATCATGCTGGTGCAGGAAGCCCATCGCGTGGAAATCCTCGCGACTGGCCTGCTGAGTATTCTGGTGATTGCTACCGGGATTCTGATCGGTCGTCGTCGCAAGGCCGAGCGGGTGGGGAAGGTTGTGTTGAATTGATGGGGTATTGAAGCCTGGCGCCGAACCTGTGGGAGCGGTGCTTGGTCTGGGCGGCATTCCGACGATAAGGGCGCTGCGGTCCAAAGTGAACCGCGTCCAGCCTTATCGCGGGCAAGCACCGCTCCCACAGAATAATGCCGCCTACAGGCCCTTCATCAACCCCGAACACGCCGCCTTGTACGCTTCATGCTGATATTTGTTCAGCGAAGCGGGCAGGGCGAAGTCGTGTTTTTTGTTCTGGGCGTTGATGGTTTGTGGTGACAGCAGGGTCACTTCGCAATCTTTCAGCAACTGAAATACCGTCTCGATCTTGAAAGTGGTCGGCCCACCGGCAAACTCGCCCTTTTTGCTGCGCTTCTTGATCACCACATGGCTGATGCCGTTTTCCCGCACGAAGCTGGCAATCTGCGTCGCGAACGCTTTGACGTTGGCTGACTCATCGTCGTCTTCCAAAGCCAGCTTCTTGGTCGCCAACGGGAGGTGTTCGAGGCCGCCTTGCTGACGGGTCGCCAATGCAAAGATGGCCTCGCTGCCTTTGATTTCTACACCGCAAATGATCATTAAAGCGCCTTCACTTCATAGCCTTCAGATATAAGGCAGACACCATAGCTCATCGGTGTGTTCATTCCTGCGCAATCGACTCCAGATACTCGGAGCGTTCATCGCTCATGCGCGCCAGGCAGTCGTTTTCAGCGATGGTGAAGGCCTTGCTGCCCGCAGCCGACGGGAAGACTTCAACCGCGCAATCGGCGTCGCGAAGTTTCTCCCAGGCTTGCTGGGCGGTCTTGAGCTTGCTGGTGAAGTCGTTGAATTGAGTCTTGTTGGCGACGAACTGACTTTGCACCCGTTGCAACAGATTCTGGAAGTTTTCCTTGAGCAGTTCTTCTGCGGTCTCCCGGCTGTATTTCGAGCACTCCAGGGTTTGCTTGTCCTCATCAACACCATCGCACGGTGAGACGTCGGGGTTCTGAGCCGCGTGAGCGCCTGTGATGCCCGTCGCCAATAGCGCCAAAGTCAGCAATACCGTTTTCATCAAGTCGCTCCGATTCATTGATGGGCTGAATTCTGGCCTAAGCGCGGGCTAAAGAACAGGTTGGCGACGACTGGCTGCATCACGGTCTGTCGCCCATTGTCGTTTCTTGACGCTTTCGGCAAACCCCCTGTCGTTTTTGCACCCGGCTCACCCGAGCCTCCGGCATATGCTGGCTTCAATAGCGCCGGCATACGATTCGGCGCATCGACACCTATAAGGGGACAGCCTGATGAGCCCAGCCGAATTGCACGCCGACAGCATCGTTATTGACGGGCTGATCATCGCCAAGTGGAACCGTGAGCTGTTCGAAGACATGCGCAAAGGCGGCCTGACCATGGCCAACTGCACCGTGTCGGTGTGGGAAGGCTTTCAGGCAACCATCGACAGCATCTGCAAAAGCCAGAAGCTGATGCGCGAGAACAGCGACCTGGTGATGCCGGTGCGCACCACCGCCGACATTCGCAAGGCGAAAGAACTGGGCAAGACCGGCATCCTGTTCGGCTTCCAGAATGCCCATGCTTATGAAGACCAGATCGGCTATGTCGAGATCTTCAAGCAGCTGGGCGTGGGCATCGTGCAGATGTGCTACAACACCCAGAATCTGGTGGGCACCGGCTGCTATGAGCGTGATGGCGGCCTGTCGGGTTTCGGTCGTGAAATCGTCGCTGAAATGAACCGCGTTGGCGTCATGTGCGACCTGTCCCACGTGGGCTCCAAGACGTCCGAAGAAGTCATCCTCGAATCGAAAAAACCGGTCTGCTACAGCCACTGCCTGCCGTCCGGCCTTAAAGAACACCCGCGCAACAAGTCTGACGAAGAGCTGAAGTTCATCGCTGATCACGGCGGTTTCGTCGGTGTGACCATGTTCGCGCCGTTCCTGGCAAAGGGCATCGAGTCGACCATCGACGACTACGCCGAAGCCATCGAATACGTGATGAACATCGTCGGCGAAGACTCTATCGGGATCGGCACCGACTTCACTCAGGGTCACGGCCAGGACTTCTTCGAATACCTGACCCACGACAAGGGCTACGCCCGCCGTCTGACCAGCTTCGGCAAGATCATCAACCCGCTAGGCATCCGCACCGTGGGCGAGTTCCCGAACCTGACCGAAACCCTGCTCAAGCGCGGCCATGCCGAGCGCACCGTGCGCAAGATCATGGGCGAAAACTGGGTCAACGTTTTGGCCGATGTCTGGGGCGAATAAGCCACTCACAGTTGTTTGACTATTAATAACCCCACTGCCATTTCGCGCAGTGGGCGACCCCGAATTTCTGGAGTTTGACCCCATGGCTAAAATCGCCCCGCAACTGCCAATCGAAGTCGACAGCGAAACTGGCGTCTGGACCTCCGATGCATTGCCGATGCTGTACGTGCCGCGCCACTTTTTCGTCAACAACCACATGGGCATCGAAGAAGTTCTGGGCGCTGACGCTTACGCCGAGATTCTCTACAAGGCTGGCTACAAATCCGCCTGGCACTGGTGCGAAAAAGAAGCTGAATGCCACGGCCTGGAAGGGGTAGCGGTGTTCGAGCACTACATGAAGCGTCTGTCGCAGCGCGGCTGGGGTCTGTTCAAGATTCAGGACATCGATCTGGAAAAAGGCACTGCCAGCGTCAAGCTTGAGCACTCCTGCTTCGTGTACGTCTACGGCAAGGTCGGGCGCAAGGTTGATTACATGTTCACGGGCTGGTTCGCCGGTGCCATGGATCAGATTCTCGCCGCCAAAGGCAGTTCGATCCGCACCGTAGCCGAGCAGGTTTACGGCGGCTCGGAAGAAGGCCATGACGACGGCCTGTTCATCGTCAAGCCGCTGTAAGTCGAGGATTGTGTTATGGCTTTCGAAGCGATGTTTCAGCCGATTCAAATCGGCAAGCTCACGATCCGCAATCGGGTTTTGAGCACCGCCCACGCCGAGGTCTACGCCACCGATGGCGGCATGACCACCGACCGCTACGTGAAGTACTACGAAGAGAAGGCCAAGGGCGGTATTGGCCTGGCGATTTGTGGCGGTTCTTCCAGCGTCGCTATCGACAGCCCGCAAGGCTGGTGGAAGTCGGTCAACCTGGCCACCGACAAAATCATCCCGCACTTCCAGAATCTCGCTGACGCCATGCACAAGCACGGCGCCAAGATCATGATCCAGATTACCCACATGGGTCGTCGCTCCCGCTGGGACGGCGATCACTGGCCGACTTTGATGTCGCCGTCGGGCATCCGCGAGCCGGTGCACCGTGCGACCTGCAAAACCATCGAGCCGGAAGAAATCTGGCGGGTGATCGGCAACTACGCCAGCGCTGCGGCGCGGGCTAAAGCTGGTGGTCTGGATGGCGTTGAGCTGTCCGCCGTGCACCAGCACATGATCGACCAGTTCTGGAGCCCTCGGGTCAACAAACGTACCGATGAGTGGGGCGGCAGCTTCGAAAACCGCATGCGTTTTGGCCTGGAAGTGATCAAGGCGGTACGCAAGGAAGTCGGTCCTGATTTCTGCGTAGGCCTGCGTTTGTGCGGCGACGAATTCCATCCGGATGGCTTGAGCCACGAGGACATGAAGGAAATCGCCAAGTACTACGACCAGACCGGCATGATTGACTTCATCGGCGTCGTCGGTTCGGGTTGCGATACCCACAACACCCTGGCCAACGTCATCCCGAACATGAGTTATCCACCGGAGCCGTTTTTGCACCTGGCGGCCGGTATCAAGGAAGTGGTCAAGGCGCCTGTATTGCACGCGCAGAACATCAAGGACCCGAACCAGGCGACGCGGATTCTGGAAGGCGGTTACGTCGACATGGTCGGCATGACCCGCGCGCACATCGCTGACCCGCACCTGATCGCCAAGATCAAGATGGGCCAGATCGACCAGATCAAACAGTGCGTCGGCGCCAACTACTGCATCGACCGCCAGTATCAGGGCCTCGACGTTCTGTGCATCCAGAACGCCGCGACGTCCCGTGAATACATGGGCGTGCCGCACATCATCGAAAAATCCACCGGGCCGAAACGCAAGGTGGTGATCGTTGGAGCCGGGCCTGCGGGCATGGAAGCGGCGCGAGTGTCTGCCGAGCGCGGCCATGACGTGACGCTGTTCGAGAAAAAGGAATTCATCGGCGGGCAGATCACCACGGCATCGAAAGCGCCGCAGCGTGACCAGATCGCCGGTATCACTCGCTGGTTCCAGCTGGAGCTGGCGCGTCTGAAAGTTGATCTGCGGTTGGGTACGGCTGCCGATCCAGCAACCATCATGGATCTGCGCCCGGACATTGTGGTGCTGGCCGTCGGCGGGCATCCGTTCCTGGAGCAGAACGAGCACTGGGGCGCGGCGGAAGGTCTGGTGGTCAGCAGTTGGGACATCCTGGACGGCAAAGTTGCGCCGGGCAAGAACGTGCTGGTCTACGACACTATTTGTGAATTCACCGGGATGTCGACTGCCGACTTCCTCGCCGACAAAGGCAGCCAGGTGGAGATCGTCACCGACGACATCAAGCCGGGCGTGGCGATTGGCGGCACCTCGTTCCCGACTTACTACCGCAGCATGTATCCCAAAGAAGTGATCATGACCGGCGACATGATGCTGGAGAAGGTCTACCGCGAAGGCGACAAGCTGGTGGCGGTGCTGGAGAACGAATACACCGGTGCCAAAGAAGAGCGGGTGGTGGATCAGGTAGTGGTGGAAAACGGCGTGCGCCCGGACGAAGAGCTGTATTACGCACTGAAAGCCGACTCCCGCAACAAAGGCCAGATCGACATTGAAGCACTGTTCGCTATTCAGCCACAGCCATGCCTGAGTGAGCCGGGTGACGGGTACTTGCTGTTCCGCATCGGCGACTGCGTGGCCCAGCGAAATACCCATGCGGCGATTTATGACGGCTTGCGGCTTTGTAAAGATTTTTAAGCCGAACCCGTAGGAGCGCGCTTGCCCGCTAAGAAGTCGACGCGTTGTGTCAGACAAACTGCGCAATGGCTTTCGCGGGCAAGCCTCGCTCCAACAGAAGATTGAGTAACCCTGTAGGAGCGCGCTTGCCCGCGATGGACTATGACGCGGTTTGCCAGATAAACCGCAGCGCCTGTATCGCGGGCAACCACCGCTCCCACAGGAAAATGCTGAGCCCCGTTGGAGCGAGGCTTGCCCGCGAAGAAGTCGACGCGTAGTGCCAGACAAACTGCGCAATGGCTTTCGCGGGCAAGCCTCGCTCCAACAGAAGATTGAGTACCCCTGTAGGAGTGAGCTTGCTCGCGATCCAGTGCGCAGCGCTGGCAAAAAGGTTTGGGTCAAATCTGTTTGAAGCCCGTTCCGGCCTTATCGCGAGCAAGCTCACTCCCACAGGAAAATGCTGAGCCCCGTTGGAGCGAGGCTTGCCCGCGAAGAAGTCGACGCGTTGTGTCAGACAAACTGCGCAATGGCTTTCGCGGGCAAGCCTCGCTCCAACAGAAGATTGAGTAACCCTGTAGGAGCGCGCTTGCCCGCGATGAACGATGACGCGGTTTGTCAGATAAACCGCAGCGCCTGTATCGCGGGCAAGCGCGCTCCTACGGAAAAGCACCGAGCCGCGCCGTAGGAGCTTCACATGTTGAATACTTTGCTTCCGATCCTGCTGTTCGCCGCCTTGGGCCTGGGTGTCCTTGGGGCTTTGCGGCGGGTGAATATGTGGCGCAACGGCCGAGCCTCGAAAGTCGACTTGCTCGGCGGGCTGCTGGCCATGCCCAAGCGTTACATGGTCGATTTGCACCACGTCGTTGCCCGGGATAAATACATCGCCAACACCCACGTCGCCACAGCGGGCGGGGCGGTGGCGTCGATTGTGCTGGCGATTCTGGTGCATGGTTTCGGCCTGCATAACCGCATCCTCGGCTTCGCGCTGCTGATCGCCTCAGCGGTGATGTTTGTCGGCGCGATCTTCATGTTTCTGCGCCGCCTCAATCCACCGGCTCGCCTGTCCAAAGGCCCGTGGATGCGCCTGCCGAAAAGCCTGCTGGCGTTCTCGGCGAGTTTCTTCCTGCTGACCTTGCCGGTGGCGGGCATCCTGCCTGCAGACTTCGGCGGCTGGGTGCTGGCTGCGATTCTGGCGGTTGGCGTGCTCTGGGGCGTGTCGGAATTGTTCTTCGGCATGACGTGGGGCGGGCCGATGAAGCACGCCTTCGCGGGTGCATTGCATCTGGCCTGGCACCGCCGCGCCGAACGCTTTGGCGGTGGTCGCTCAACCGGCCTCAAACCTCTGGACCTCAACGACAAAACCGCGCCGCTAGGTGTGGAAAAACCCGAGGACTTCACCTGGAACCAACTGCTGGGTTTTGACGCCTGCGTGCAGTGCGGCAAGTGCGAAGCGGCGTGCCCGGCGTTTGCTGCTGGCCAGCCGTTGAACCCCAAGAAGCTCATACAAGACATGGTCGTGGGTCTGGCTGGCGGCACCGATGCCAAGTTCGCGGGCAGCCCTTATCCAGGTAAGGCGATTGGCGAACACAGCGGCAATCCCCATCAGCCCATCGTCAACGGCCTGGTGGACGCCGAAACCCTGTGGTCCTGCACCACCTGCCGCGCCTGCGTTGAAGAATGCCCGATGATGATCGAGCACGTGGACGCCATCGTCGACATGCGCCGTCACCTGACTCTGGAAAAGGGTGCGACCCCGAACAAGGGCGCCGAGGTGCTGGAAAACCTCATCGCCACTGACAACCCAGGCGGCTTTGCACCGGGCGGGCGGATGAACTGGGCGGCAGATCTGAACCTCAATCTGCTCAGCGACAAGAAGTCTGTCGACGTGCTGTTCTGGGTCGGTGACGGAGCCTTCGATATGCGCAACCAGCGCACGCTGCGTGCCTTCGTCAAAGTCCTCAAAGCGGCCAAGGTCGACTTCGCGGTCCTCGGCCTCGAAGAGCGGGACAGCGGCGACGTGGCCCGTCGTCTAGGCGATGAAGCCACGTTCCAAATGCTCGCCAAACGCAACATCCAGACCCTGAACAAATACAGCTTCAAACGCATCGTCACCTGCGACCCGCACAGTTTCCATGTGCTGAAAAACGAGTACGGCGCGTTCGATGGCAACTACCTGGTGCAGCACCACAGCACCTATATGGCCGAGCTGATTTCCGGCGGAGCGCTGAATCTTGGTCAGCACAAAGGCACCAGCGTCACCTATCACGACCCGTGTTACCTGGGCCGCTACAACGGCGAATACGAAGCGCCCCGCGACGTGCTCAAGGCGCTGGGCATCGAGGTCAAGGAAATGCAGCGCTCCGGTTTCCGCTCCCGCTGCTGCGGCGGTGGTGGCGGTGCGCCGATCACGGACATCCCCGGCAAACAACGTATTCCCGACATGCGCATGGAAGACATCCGCGAGACCGGTGCCGAACTGGTGGCCGTTGGTTGCCCGCAATGCACCGCGATGCTTGAAGGCGTGGTCGAGCCGCGTCCGATGATCAAAGACATTGCCGAACTGGTAGCCGACGCGCTGGTGGAAGAAGTTATCCCCAGCAAGCCTGCGCCAATCAAGCGTGAACCTGCGGAGGTGCATTGATGAGCGACATCATTAGACGCGACCCTCGCGCCGAGTGGATCGCCCGCAATCGCCTGCATCCACTGCACGCTGCCATGCAGCCAGCGCAATCCAGCTGGATGGGGCCTAACGGCCTGATGCGCAAAAACGTGCATGGCCTGGGCTTTATCGGCCCTAACGGCATCAAGCGTATCGACCGCAGTGGCGCGCAGCAGGGCGGGGCGGTCAAACGCTCGGCCGCTGCCGATGTGCAATTGCCGCTGCATCAGGTGCCGGAACCGGCTTTCTATATCTGCGTCGTGCCGGACATGGTCGGCGGCCGCCTGAGCGCTCACGACCGCGATCTGCTCGGCCTGGCCCATCAGCTTGCGGGCACGGGCGGCGCAGTGCTGGCGGTGGTGTTTGGCGAGCATAAAGAAAGCACCTTCGCCACGGCGGGAGTTGATCGTCTGTTGGTGCTGGATGGCAGCGAGTTCAACGGGTATTCGCCAGAGCAGCGCGTTCAAGGTCTGCGTGCCGTGGATAACCAGTTCAACCCACGCCACTGGTTGCTGCCGGACAGCCGCAGCGGTGGTGGCGAGCTGGGCCGACGCTTTGCGGCGAGTCTGGGCGAACGGCCTGCCACCCGTGTCTGGCAAGTCACCGATGAACAATGCATCGGCCGCGCGGGTGCAGGTCGCGAAGATCTGGCTCGGCCGTTGGCGCGTCTGATTCTGGCTGCGGTGGAATGCGCCGAGCCGGTCAGCGAAACACGTCACGAAGCGCTGCCTGTTGAGTTATCCACACGCGTGGCGCGCAGTCTGCCGCGTATCGAAGATCTGGGCGCGGTGGCGGTTGATCCTGGGGTTATCCCCATGGCTGAAGCCGAGTTCATCTTTTCCGGTGGCAATGGCGTCAAGGATTGGGATCTGTTTCATAAAACCGCTGCGGCGCTGGGGGCGACCGAGGGTGCGTCCCGCGTGGCGGTGGACGATGGCTTCATGGGCCGTGATCGTCAGGTGGGCGCCAGCGGCACCTGGGTGACGGCGCGGGTCTATGTAGCGGTGGGTATTTCCGGCGCGATCCAGCATCTGCAAGGCATTGGCGCCTGCGACAAGGTGGTGGCGATCAACCTTGATCCGGGTTGCGACATGATCAAGCGTGCCGATCTGTCTGTGATTGGCGAGAGCGCGGAAATCCTCAAGGCGCTGATCGACGCAGTGGAAAACTATCGCAATGGAGCAAAACGAGATGCGGCCTGATCCTCTGAATTCGCCTGTGGATAAAACTCCGCTGCACGTCATCAGCCTGGTCTCCATCGGCGCGCACCCGACTTCCGGTCGTGCCCGTCGTGCCGAGCAGGATGCCCGTGCGGTGGAGCTGGGTTTGCAATTGGCTGGGGATAACTTGCATGTGCTGCATGCGGGCAATGCCCAGGAGCCTGCATTGCGGGCATATCTGGGCATGGGCCTTGATCAGCTGCATGTATTGGAACAGCCGGAAAATGCCGATGCACTGCCAGCGTTGAGCGATTACATCCGTGAATCCGGAGTGCAGATGGTGCTCACCGGCAGCCAGGCAGAAACCGGTGAAGGCTCGGGCATGCTGCCGTTTTTACTGGCGGAAAAGCTCGGCTGGCCGCTGATCGTCGGTCTGGCTGAAGTGGAATCGCTGGATGGCGGCACAGCCCTTGTGCTGCAAGCGCTGCCCCGTGGTCAACGGCGGCGCTTGAAAGTGCGCCTGCCGTTTCTCGCCACTGTGGATAACGCCGCGCCCAAACCCAGGCAAAGCGCCTACGGCCCAGCGCAGCGCGGCACTCTTGAGGCTGAAGAGGTGGAAATCATCAGCGACGAGCTGTTGACCGGCGCGTCCCTGCAACCGGCCAAGCCACGCCCCAAACGCCTGAAAGTCATCAAAGCCAAAAGCGGCGCCGACCGCATGAAAGCCGCCACCGCTAAAGCCAGTGGTGGCGGCGGCCAAGTGCTTAAAGGCGTCACGCCTGAGGCGGGGGCCGAGGCGATTCTCAAGTTGTTGATTGAGGAAGGTGTGGTGCGCTGACGGGGCCAATTGATTCCTGTAGGAGCTGCCGCAGGCTGCGAATGGCGATCTGTCAGCAAGGCCGCTTTCGCAGCCTTCGGCAGCTCCTACAGGCGGATCACTCAACCTGTGGGTATCTGCCTCACTTGCTAAGCCATCCACCCGACAAGCGCCAATTGCCAGCATTCCCCGGCTCTGACACAATCGCGAATAATTCTCGTTAGTTAATGCGTCTTTTCGAGGTTCGTTTCGTGTCGTCAGTCCCAAGCACTCAGAGCGAGTTAATTGGCGTCCTGTACCGCGACCACCGCAGTTGGCTGGTGGCCTGGTTACGGCGCAATGTCGCCTGTCCGCAAAGGGCCGAAGACCTGAGCCAGGACACCTTCCTGCGTCTGCTCAGCCGTGACCAGCTGGATCAACCTCGCGAACCCCGTGCATTTCTGGCCGCCATCGCCAAAGGCTTGTTGTTCGACTACTTCCGGCGGGCAGCGCTGGAGCAGGCTTATCTGAACGAACTGATGCTGATCCCCGAGGGCGAGCAGCCTTCGCTGGAAGAGCAACTGCTGATCCTCGAAGACCTGAAAACCATCGACCGGATGCTCGGCAAGCTCTCCAGCAAAGCCCGGGCGGCATTCCTCTATAACCGTATCGACGGCCTGAGCCATGGGGAAATCGCCGAGCGGCTGGGCGTTTCCGTCTCCCGGGTGCGGCAATACCTGGCACAGGGCCTGCGCCAGTGCTACGTGGTGCTGTACGGCGAACCGCTATGACCGCGTTCAACCCAAGGCCGGTGTCGAGCAAAGTGCTGGACGCCGCCATCGCCTGGCAACTGTGTCTGGATTGCGGCAACGGCAGCCAGGCCGAACGCGAAGAGTTCGCTAAGTGGCTGGCCTCCAATGAAGAGCACGCAAGGGCCTGGTCGCAACTGGGCATGCTCGACCAGCGTATTTCCCTGACCAGCGGCCCGGCGCGGTCGGCGTTGTTGCACTCCCATGAGGGTGCGTTGCGGCGCATGCGCAAATTCGGCGGCGGGCTGGCCAGTGTAATGTTGGCTTTTGGTCTGGCGCTGTTTGTCGGCGATAAGTATTTGCCGGTGGATTACTGGCTGGCCGATCAGCGTACCGCCACCGGCGAGCAGCGCAGCATTCGTCTGGCTGACAACACGCTGATCCGTCTCAACACTCACAGCGCCATAGACGTTCGCTTCGATGCCAGGCAGCGTCGGGTCGTGCTGCAAGACGGGGAAATCCTGGTTGAGACCGGCGATCACAACGACCCGCGCCCGTTTATCGTCGAAACCCGCGATGGCAGCATGCGCGCCCTGGGCACGCGCTTCCTGGTGCGCCGCGAAGACGACGGCACGCTGCTGAGCGTTCTGCAATCAGCGGTAGCCGCCCATGCCCAGCGCGATGATCGTGAACAGATCCTGCGCGAAGGCCAGCAAATGCTCATGACCCGTGACGGTCTGGGGCCGATGCTGGCGCTCAAGCCCGGCGCCGATGCCTGGACTCAGGGCATGTTGGTGGTGGACAACGCCCGGCTGGCGGATCTGGTGGCTGAGCTGGGTCGCTATCGCCCCGGTTATCTGGGGGTTGCGCCGGATATTGCCGAGTTGCGGATCACCGGCAGCTTCCCGCTGAAGGACACCGATCTGGCCCTTAAGGCGCTGGCTCCGACCTTACCGGTTCAGGTCGAGCAGCGTACGCACTGGTGGACCAAGGTCATCCCCAGCGAGGCAAAAACCGCAGGCGCTACGCTGACAAAGCCCGAAACATAATCCGAATCTAAATTATTTTCGATTGGCTCTGTCACTTTGCAGATTTCGTCCGGCATTCAGGCATTGAGAACCGTTTCCTCAGGAGCCGAACCATGTCCCGTACGCTTGAAACCCTGCTGCGCCCCAGCTTGCTGGCTGCCGCAATTGCCCTGGCCGCGCCGATTGCCAGCACTCAGTTGATCGCTGCGGAGCAGGCGTCGAGCGTGCGCGCCTACAACCTGCCCGCCGCGCCGCTGTCCACCACCCTGAACCAGATCGCCAGCCAGGCGGGTCTTGCTCTGGCGGTTGATCCGGCGCTGGCTCGCGGTCGCACGTCGGCTCCAGTCACCGGCAATTACGACGCAGCCGGCGCATTGCGTCAGGCATTGCGCGGCTCGGGCCTGCAACTGGTGCAGAGCAACGCGGGCACGTTCAGCCTGATGGCTGCGCCGGAAGGTTCGGTAGCATTGCCGGAAACCAACATTCAAGGCCGCAGCAGCGAAGAAAGCGCCTGGGGCGCGGCTGAAGGTTACGCAGCAACTCGCACAGCATCGGGCAGCAAAACCGATACGCCTATCGTCGAAGCACCGCGCTCGATCTCGGTGGCCACCCGCGAGCAGATGGCTGATCGCGCGGTGCAGAACCTCGACGACGCCGTGCGTTACATGCCCGGCGTGACTGCCAGTAGCTACGGCAGCGACAGCCGTGCCGAGTGGCTGAAGATTCGTGGCTTCGAGCCGACCCAAGTGCTCGATGGCCTGCCGTTGCCCAAAGGCGTCTACGTGATGCCCAAGCTGGAAACCTGGGACCTTGAGCGCGTATCGGTCCTGCGCGGCCCGGCCTCGTCGGTTTATGGCCAGACCCCTCCCGGCGGCATGCTGGACATGGTCAGCCGTCGTCCGGAAGACACCGCCAGCCATGAAATTCAGGCGCAAGTCGGCAGCTACAACCGCAAGCAGATCAGCTTCGACAGCACTGGCCCGATTGATGATGCCGGTGTTTTTGAATACCGCGTCAGCGGCGTGGTGCGTGACAGCGGGACCTCGGTCGAACACATCGACGACAAGCGCTACAACCTTGCACCCAGCCTGGCGTGGAATATTGACCCGGACACCAAGCTGACTTTCCTCAGCCAGTTCAACCGCGACGATACCGGCATCACCAGCCAGTTCCTGCCGCTGGAGGGCACCAAGCTTGCGACCCCTGCCGGTGAAGTGAAATACCACAAGAACCTGGGCGATCCGTCGTGGGAGTTCTACGACAAGACCTATTACGCACTGGGCTACGCCTTCGAACACCGCATGAACGACGTGTGGCAGTTCAAGCAGAACCTGCGTTACACCAAAAGCGATCTGTCGTTCCAGGGCATTACCGCTGGCGGTTTCTATGGTTCTGTAGCAGCTGACGGCACCTTGTCCCGTGGTGCCAACGTGGTCAACGAAGACATCAGCCAGTTTGCCGTGGACAACAACTTCCAGGCCGACTTCGACACCGGCGCGCTCAAGCACACCGTGCTGATCGGCCTGGATCACCAGCGCATCAACCACAACTACAAATGGCTGTTCGGCAGCGCGCCGACCAGTAACATCATCAACCCGGTATATGGCCAGGACTTCAGCAACGTGGCCTATAGCGCGTTTCAGGACTACAGCCAGAAAACCCGCGACACCGGCTTGTATCTGCAAGACCAGATTGCCCTTGATAACTGGCGTCTGACCCTGGGCGGCCGTCAGGACTGGCTGGACACCGATACCGAGTTCCACCAGAGCGGCATCAAGGACACCCGCAGCGATAATGCCTTCAGCGGCAACGCGGCGTTGAGCTATGTGTTCGATTCGGGCTTTGCCCCGTATGTGTCTTACGCGGAATCGTTCCAGGCTGAACAAGGCGGCAATACCGCCACCAACGTGGCCTATGAGCCGAGCACCGGCAAGCAATACGAGCTAGGCATCAAGTATCAACCGCCGGGCCGCGACATGCTGTTCACCGCTGCGGTCTATGACCTGACGCGCAAGAACATCGTGCTCAGCGACACCTTCGGCAACAGCCGCCCGCTGGGGGAGGCGCAGGTGCGTGGCCTGGAGTTGGAAGCCGTTGGCAACGTCAACGAAAACCTCAAGCTGACTGCGTCCTACACCTACGCCAACAGCAAAATGACCAAGGTCGGCGACCCGCTCGACAAAAACCGTCCACTGCCGCTGACCCCGGAAAACCAGGCCGCGGCATGGGCTGACTACACCTGGCACACCGGTCTGCTGGATGGCTTTGGTCTGGGCTTCGGCGTGCGTTATGTCGGGGAGACCGATAACGTCGCCTTGGGCAGCCTGGCGTTTGTGCGCGACAAGTCCGACGGCCACTCCGGTTCGTACACCGTGTACGACGCCGCCGTGCATTACGACCTGGGCCGTCTGAACAACACGCTTAAAGGTGTGAGCGTTGCAGTCAACGCCAATAACGTCTTCGATAAGGAATACATATCGACATGCGACGGCTTCTACTGCTATTACGGTGACCGTCGCACCGTGCTGGCCAGCGTCAACTACAAATGGTGAGCTGATCGGCGTGTAGCTGGTTAAAAAAACACGCGCTGTCGCAAGGCAGATACCGGACTTGTGGGACCGGATTTATCCGGGAAGGCGGCATTAATACAGACGATGATGTTGCGTCTGTACTGGCCTCTTCCCGGATAAATCCGGTCCCACAGGTCCATGTACATTCAGATAATTGTGCGTTGTTTGATAGTCGGTGCACAAAAGGGTCGCTGCCTATGCAGCGGCCTTTTGCTTTATGAGATGAAGCTTTTGAGACGAGCCACATGAAAAGCCAAACCGTACGCCGCTGGTCCTTTATCCATACCTGGACCAGCCTGATTTGCACTGTGTTTCTGCTGATGCTGGCAGTGACCGGTTTGCCGTTGATTTTCAGTCATGAAATCGACCATGCCCTCGGCAACTCTCCTGACTTCAAGGAGATGCCTGCCAATACGCCGCACCTGAACCTGCAGCAATTGGTGGAGGCCGCCGAGGCGCATCGACCCGGTGAGGTCCTGCAGTATTTCGGCTGGGACGAGGATGACAGCAACGGCGTCTGGGCGATCATGGCGAAGACGGCGGGCACCGATCCCAACGATTCCCACTCCTTCATGCTCGATTCGCGCACGGGCGAGGCCTTCGAAACCCCGTCTGCCAATGGCGGCTTCATGATGGTCATGCTGCGCCTGCATGTGGACATGTACGCCGGACTGCCGGGCAAGTTGCTGCTGGCGTTCATGGGTTTGATGTTCGTGCTGGCGATTATTTCCGGGACGGTGTTGTACGCGCCTTTCATGCGCAAACTCAAATTCGCCACCGTGCGCGCTGAGAAATCCCGGCGCATGCGCTGGCTGGATCTGCATAACCTGATTGGCGTTGTGACCCTGACCTGGGCTTTGGTGGTGGGCGTGACCGGAGTGATCAGTGCCTGCGCCGACCTGATAATCGCCGCGTGGCGCAATGACAGTCTCTCGGCGATGATCGCGCCTTATCACGACGCGCCCGCCTTGACTGCACGCGCTCCGGCGACGCGCCTGATGGAAATCGCCGAATCGGCAGCCCCCGGTATGCAAGCGGATTTCATTGCTTTCCCCGGCACGCGCTTTTCCAGCGAACACCACTACGCCGTCTTCCTCAAAGGCAATACGCATCTGACCGCGCACCTGATTACCCCGGTGCTGATCGACGCGAAAACCCTTGAGCTGACTGCCGTTGTCGAGCGGCCTTGGTACATGGATGCGCTGGGCATGTCGCAACCGCTGCACTTCGGTGATTACGGCGGCATGCCGATGAAAATCCTCTGGGCGGTCCTCGATGTGCTGACCATCATTGTATTGGGCAGCGGGGTTTATCTGTGGTGGGTGCGCAGGCGGGCGGCGCGTCCGGTCAGTGATGTGCAGGCGGAGGCCGTCCAGTGAAGCGGTCCACCTTCTGGAAGACCTTTGCTGCGCCCATCGTGATCGGCCTGCTGATTTCGGCAGGCCTGTTTGCTGCGCTACTCGGTGATGGCTGGTGGGATGTGCTGGCCTGGTTCGGAATGGGTATCGCCGCTGTGCTGAGTATTCGTGGCTTGCTGGTGCGCTCCAGTCTCGGGAAGCAGAGCAAAGCAAAGATTGCGCAGGGGCGGGGCGCTGACTAGTCTGTAGAGCTGTCTCATTCGAGGAGCACCCATGTCCGCGCCGACCATGACGTTGTACACCAACACCGCCTCACCTTTTGCTCGCAAGGTACTCATCCTGCTTCACGAAACCGGGCAGTTGGACAGAGTGGCGTTGCAACAGACCGCTTTGACGCCCGTCAATCCGGCCGCAGACCTTAACGACGACAACCCGGCGGGCAAGATTCCGGCTTTGCGTCTGGCCGACGGCAATGTGATCCACGACAGCCGGGTGATCCTCGACTATCTCGACCACCAGCACGTCGGCAACCCGCTGATCCCCCGCGAAGGCTCGGCCCGCTGGCGGCGCCTGACCCTCGCCTCGTTGGCCGATGCGCTACTGGATGCTGCGTTGCTGATTCGTTATGAGCAAGCGTTGCGGCCGCAAGAAAAGCACTGGGATCTGTGGCTGGACAACCAGCAGGAAAAGATCGAACGCACCCTTAATTATTTCGAGCAGGAAGCGCTGGCTGAACTCAGTTCGGCGTTCGATGTGGCGGCTATCAGCCTGGCTTCTGCCCTTGGTTACATCGACTTCCGCCAGCCCGACCTCGCCTGGCGCAACCGCTACCCGCGCCTTGCGAACTGGTACTTCGAAGTCAGCAAGCGCCCATCGATGCAGGCGACACAGCCTTCGGTTTGAGGGATGGACCACAACAGAACCTGTGGGAGCAAGCTTGCTTGCGAAGGCGGTGTCTCGGGCGCAGGTGATGTGTCTGGTGTAATGGCCTCTTCGCGAGCAAGCTCGCTCCCACGGGGTTTGGTTATATGTGCGGATCTGTAGGAGCTGCCGCAGGCTGCGAAACGGTCCACCTGACACACCGCCGTTCGCAGCCTTCGGCAGCTCCTACGGGAGCCGGATCAGCGCAGAACCTGTGGGAGCAAGCTTGCTTGCGAAGACGGTGGCTCGGGCGAATGTGATGTGTCTGGTGTAATGGCCTCTTCGCGAGCAAGCTCGCTCCCACGGATGCACGGTTCTGTAGGAGCTGCCGCAGGCTGCGAAAAAGGTCCACCTGACACACCGCCGTTCGCAGCCTTCGGCAGCTCCTACGGGAATGGGCGTCAGACAGCCCCATCGATGACCTTGCGATAAAACGCCCACTCTTTCTCCAGCGCATCGGCCTGGTTCGTTGCCTTACGGAAGCCATGGCGTTCGTCGGGGTAGAAGTGGGCTTCTGCGGGGATGCCTTTGGCTTGCAGGGCGTGGAGCATGGCGCGGGTTTGTTCGGGGACGACCACGGCGTCCAGTTCGCCCTGGAAGAAAATCACCGGCACGCGAATGTTTCCGGCATGCAGCAATGGCGTGCGAGCTTTGTAGCGTTCGATATCTTCTTCGGGATCGCCGATCAGCCAATCCAGGTAGTCGCTTTCGAATTTGTGCGTCGCCGCGCTCAAGGCGATCGGGTCGCTGACGCCATACAGGCTGGCACCGGCGCGGAACACCGTGTGGAAGGCCAGGGCGCACAACGTGGTGTAGCCGCCTGCGCTACCGCCACGAATGAATGCCTGCTCCGGGTTGATCAAACCGCGCTCCGCCAAATGCCGGACTACCGCGCAGGCATCCTCGACATCCGCCACACCCCAGTTCAAATGCAGACTTTGCCGATACGCGCGACCGTAGCCGGTGCTGCCGCGATAGTTGAGGTCTGCGACCGCGAAGCCGCGCTGGGTCCAGTATTGAATCTTCGGGTCCAGCACCGGATAGCACGCCGACGTCGGGCCACCGTGGATGAACACCACCAGTGGCGGCGTCTCTATGGCGTTCATCGCCGGATAGAAGTAACCATGAGCGTCGCCATCGCCGCTCTTGTAGCGCAGGGTCTGTGGGCAACTGATCTGTTCTGCTGGCAGCGGCGCAACACCACCGGCCAGAACCTGAACGCTATGATCCGCACGACTGATCGCCAACACGGCCGAAGGGCTGGTCGCTGAGGCTGCGATGCAATAAACGTGTTGATCGTCGATTGCCAGGCTGCGAAATCGACTGTAATCGCCGCTGAAATCTTCCAGCGTGCCGTGGCTGTCGCGCATGCCCAACACCCCGACGCCGTCTTCCGACCAGGTGGCGAGGTAAGCACCGTTCTGCAACGGCAACCAGCTGCGACCGCCCAGTTGCCAGGGCGCTGGCGCATGGTCTGCGTCGCCAGCCTTGAGATGAGTCAGGCCGAACGAGCCCTCGACGCAAGGCTGCCAGTAGCCGCCCTGATCGCTCAGGCAATACAGGCGGCCCATGGAATCGAAACGCGCTTGCTGGATGGATTCTTCTTCGCGGTCGCCCGCCAGACAGCGGGGCTCTGACCAGCCGCCAGTGGCCTGACGCTTGCTGCTCATCAGCAACGTGCTGGTCCAGGGCTGGTGCGGCTTCTGCCATTCAATCCAGGCCAGACGCTGACCATCCGGGCTCATGGTGGGCGACGCATAAAAATCCGCGCCTCGGGCCAGCACCAGACGCTTGCCGTTGGCAACGTCAATACTGACCATTTGATGAGTATCTTTATCTTCCTCCACGGCCAGAATCTGACCGTTGGCAAACACCAGGTCACCGTAGCGTTTTTTGCCAGTGGTGATGGCTTCGGGCAGGCCTTCCTCTTCGAACTCGTCCCAGACCAGAGGCTGACGATACAGCTGCTGATCACTTTCGTTGACGAACACCAGGGTATCGTCGGTCAGGCAGAAGGACCCGCCGCCATATTCATAAACCCGGCTGCGCACGCTGAAGCCGTCAGGTGTCAGGCAAGTCAGCTTGTCTTCAAGCCAGCGCCAGATGCGACTTGCGCCATCTTCCGGCCGGTATTCATTCCAGAACAAGCCCAGCGGGCTGACCGCGAGCTCGGCGAAATCAACGCCGGCGGCGACCGCCTGGGCAGCGGTGAAGGTGTCAGGATTTGGCGATGAGGCGCGAGTTTCTGTCATTGCGAAAGGCCAACTGCTCAATGGTTTGAGTAGCATACTCGGCTTCCTCGCGAGCCTGCACAATCATCCCGTGATGAGGCGATTTGCTGCACACCGGATCGGCATTGGCGGCATCGCCGGTGAGCATGAATGCCTGGCAACGGCAGCCGCCGAAGTCCTTTTCTTTCTCGTCACAGGAACGGCACGGCTCGGGCATCCAGTCGTAACCCCGGAAGCGGTTGAAGCCGAACGAGTCGTACCAGATGTGCTGCATCGTGTGCTCGCGCACGTTGGGAAACTGCATCGGCATTTGCCGCGCGCCGTGGCAGGGCAGGGCGGTGCCATCCGGCGTGACGGTCAGAAAGATACTGCCCCAGCCATTCATGCAGGCTTTTGGTCGTTCTTCGTAGTAGTCGGGGGTGACGAAGATCAGCTTGCACGGATGATTCTCGGCGGCCAGCTTGTCGCGGTACTCGTTGGTGACCCGTTCAGCGCGCACCAACTGGTCTTTGGTGGGCAGCAGGCCTTCACGGTTCAAGTGCGCCCAGCCGTAGAACTGACAGGTGGCCAGCTCAACGAAGTCCGCTTCGAGGGCGATGCAAAGCTCGATGATTTTATCGATCTTGTCGATGTTGTGTCGGTGGGTAACGAAGTTCAGCACCATCGGGTAGCCGTGCTTCTTCACGGCGCGGGCCATTTCCAGTTTCTGCGCGAAAGCTTTTTTCGAGCCTGCGAGCATGTTGTTCACTTGCTCGTCGCTGGCCTGGAAACTGATCTGGATGTGATCGAGACCGGCCTCCTTGAAGTCGATGATTTTCTGCTCGGTCAGGCCGATGCCAGAGGTGATCAGGTTGGTGTAATAACCCAGGCGGCGGGCTTCGGCGATCAGCTCGGCCAGGTCCTGACGCACTAGCGGTTCGCCGCCGGAAAAACCGATCTGCGCCGCGCCCATCTGCCGGGCTTCACGCATCACTTTGAACCACTGCTCGGTGGTCAATTCCTGACCCTGCTTGGCAAAGTCCAAAGGGTTGGAGCAGTACGGGCATTGCAGCGGGCAGCGGTAGGTCAGCTCGGCCAGCAGCCACAGCGGCAGACCGACCTCGGGTTTGGGCGGAATCTTCAGGGCAGACGCTGCCAGGTTCGACTCAGACAAGGTCGATCCAGTGTTCGGCACGGGCCACCTCCATGAATTGCTCGACGTCGGTGCCGAGTTCGGGAAAGCCCGGAAATTGCTCGTTCAGGGCGTCGATGATTGCGCTCACACTGCGCTGACCATCGATCAGACCGCCAATGGCGCTGGCGCTCTCATTGAGTTTGATCATGCCTTCGGGGTAGAGCAGCACGTGGCCGTTCTGCGCCGGTTCGAACTGGAAGCGATAGCCGCGACGCCAGCTCGGCGTTTGTTGTCGATCGAAGCTCATAGGGCAATCCCCTTATGCCAGACCCGTTGGTCGGTGACGCTGTGGTAAGGCGGGCGGTTCAGCTCGTAGGCCATGCTCATGGCATCCAGCATGCTCCACAAAATGTCGAGTTTGAACTGCAGGATTTCCAGCATGCGTTGCTGGCCTTCGTAGGTGGTGTAGTGCTGCAGCGTGATCGCCAGCCCATGTTCCACATCACGCCGGGCCTGGCCGAGGCGGGTACGGAAATATTCGTAGCCAGTGGGGTCGATCCACGGGTAATGCTGCGGCCAGCTGTCCAGACGCGACTGGTGGATTTGCGGCGCGAACAGTTCGGTCAGCGAGCTGCTGGCCGCTTCCTGCCAGTTGGCGCGGCGCGCGAAGTTGACGTAAGCGTCCACGGCAAAGCGCACGCCGGGCAGCACCAGTTCCTGGGAGCGCAACTGGTCCGGGTCCAGCCCCACGGCTTGGCCCAAACGCAGCCAGGCTTCGATGCCGCCGTCTTCGCCGGGGGCGCCGTCGTGATCCAGCAGACGCTGAATCCACTCGCGACGGATTTCACGATCCGGGCAGTTGGCCAGAATCGCCGCATCTTTCAGGGGGATGTTCACCTGATAGTAGAAGCGGTTGGCGACCCAGCCCTGTATCTGCTCGCGGGTTGCACGGCCCTCATACATCGCCACGTGGTACGGGTGATAGATGTGGTAATACGCGCCTTTGGCACGCAATGCCTGTTCGAATTCAGCGGGGGACAGCGGCGTTGCTTCGCTCATGTCGGCTCTCTTCAAACAAAATATAAATATCAGATTGAAATGATTCCTGTGGGACCGGCTTTAGCCGGGAAGGGGCCGGTGCATTCACCGACTCTGTATCTTCAGATATACCGCCTTCCCGGCTAAAGCCGGTCCCACAGGGGCACTGCATCGCCTCTTACAACTCGATACTCATCCCATCAAACGCCACTTCGACGTTACGTCGCGCCAGTTCTGCGCGCTGGGGGGAGTCTTCGTCGAGAATCGGGTTGGTGTTGTTGATGTGGATAAGCACCTTGCGCTGCTCGGGCAGGCGTTCCAGCACTTCGAGCATGCCGCCGGGGCCGTTCTGGGCCAGGTGGCCCATTTCCGTGCCGGTGCGGGTGCCGACGCCACGGCGCTGCATTTCGTCGTCGTCCCACATCGTGCCATCGACCAAAAGGCAGTCCGCGCCCTGCATTTTTTCCATCAGCGCGTCATCAACCTTGCCCAGCCCAGGCGCGTAGAACAGCTTGCCGCCAGTCTTGAGGTCTTCAACCATCAAACCGATGTTGTCGCCCGGGTGCGGATCGAAACGGTGCGGCGAGTAGGGCGGTGCGGCGCTGCGCAGCGGGAAAGGCGTGAAGCGCAGATTCGGGCAAGCTGGAATCACAAAGCTGCCTTCGAGCTCGATGCGGTTCCAGTTCAGGCCGCCGTTCCAGTGCTTGAGCATGGTGAACAGCGGGAAGCCGGTGCTCAGGTCTTCGTGAACCATGTCGGTACACCAGACTTGATGCGGGCAGCCTTCGCGAAGGCTGAGCAGACCAGTGGTGTGATCGATCTGGCTGTCCATCAGGATGATCGCGCTGATCCCGGTGTCACGCAGAGCGCGGCCCGGTTGCATCGGCGCGAAGCCCGCCAGTTGCGCGCGGATGTCCGGCGAGGCATTGCACAACACCCAATTGACGCCATCGTCGGAGATCGCGATAGACGATTGGGTCCGCGCATGAGCACGCAGGCTGCCGTCCCGGAAACCGGCGCAGTTTGCGCAATTGCAGTTCCACTGCGGGAAACCGCCGCCAGCGGCGGAACCTAGAATCTGGATGTACATGTCAGCTCCAGTGGGGAGGCCTGTTCAAAAATAAAAAGTGCCACAACCATAAAAAAAGCCCCGGCGAACCGAGGCTTTGCACCGCGTTGTTATCAACGGCTTGCGAAGTACATGGTGACTTCGAAACCGATACGCAGATCAGTGTAAGCAGGTTTGGTCCACATAAGAGACTCCTTCTGGGTGATTGCAGCGGTGGGTGGTAAATCGTTAGTACCCCAAAGCGGCGATACGTTCGATGGTCAGGCAGCTATGTTACTTAATTTAACAATTCCTGACTGTCGGATTCATGAACAAAGCTTTTGCAGCTTTGGTAACGATCAGGGTTGTGTCGAGGGTTTTTCCGGGGTGTTGGTCAGGCACAACCAGCCCCCTGCGGCCTCGTTGAGGCGGGTGACGGCGTTTGCTAAATCGGCATGGCTGATCTGGCGTAGCGCTTCCCGTAGGCGTGGCAGATAGTCCGCGTCCCGCCCGGCCATATGCCCTTGCCAGAAGAGTTCGGCGGCGTTGGTGTTCTCCATGGCACCGACATCCAGCTGGGCGATCAGCGCTGTGGTTTGCGCGCCAAGGTCTGTTTCGCTCACAAGGTCTTTCAGGCTGATCAGAAAGGCTTCGATGTGCTCAACCAGCTGCTGAGCCGATGCGTTGGGCGACTGAACGCCAAACAGCAGTCCGGCCTGCCCGACGATCTGTCGCAAACCGCTGAATACCGCGTAGCCCAACTGCAGCTCGACCCGCAGGCGTTGATAGAACGGCCCTTGCGCCAGTTGCGCCAATAACCGCCAGGCGGCTTCGTCAGCGATGGATGAAGTCGGGGCAGGGCAGAACAGCAGGACGGCGCTTTCCGCCGAATCCGAGGGCTCGGCCCGCCAGTGTTTGCCGATTGGCAGCGTTTTAGGCGGCGATGGCGGTGGGGCTTTCTCGCCGGGTGTTTTAGTTAAAACTGCATCGCAATTCAGTGATCCCGAGATGAAGCTTATCCAGCGAGTTGAAGCCCAGAAGCGTGTTATGTCGGTTACTTCTGCGCCCGCTTCGGCACCCAGATAGCGATCGGGCAGGACTTTAAGCAATTGGCGTATCGGAATCAGCGGCGGTTCGAGATTGGGCGTGCTTTGGGGCTCAGCCTCTGGGCGATTCAGCAGCGCAAATGCATGCGTCAGAATGGCTGGCATGGGCGCCGTGATACCGCTCAATTTCAGTTGCCAGTAATTGCCGTAGGCGGTGAATGCCAGATCCGCCCCTGCTTGCTTTGCGTCGCTAACTAGCGGGCGCAGGCTGTACTCGAACCGCTGCCAAAGCGCAGGCTGTGGGTATTGCAGCTGCCAGCGCAGATACACCGCACCTTCAGTGCCATCGCTTGCTGCGCTTAGGAAGGAATTGGGTTTGGGCAAATGCCAGTCGATTGTTGCTGGCTGGCTTTGAGGTGGTAATTGATCAAGCAGCGCCATGAGGGCCACGCAGCCTTGATCAGACAGGCCCATCGGCATATTGCGCGCGTGGTGGTGGGCCAGGTCCAGCGGGCTGGCAGTCTCCAGACGTCGGTGTGACAGGCGGTTGTATTCGGTGCGCAGGGTAGGCCAGGTGGTTTTGAAAAAGGCTAACCAATCCAGAATCGCCATCGACGCCATCGCGGGCAAGCGCGCTCCTACGGATGAAACGCATTCTCCTGTAGGAGCGCGCTTGCCCGCGATATCGGGTTCATAGGCGACTCCAATTAAAGCCTGCCCCGCAAACTGATAAACCACCTCGGCTTTAAACGACCCAACCCCCTCTGCATGGCTGCCGTTGATCGCATGGCACATGAATGCCACGGCCTCATCGGCACCCGCTGGCAAACCTTCGAATGCAAAAAAATCGCATGGCATCACAGACCCGCACTCAAGCAGCTTGGGCGGGCTCGTCTGTTCAACCTTCACACCCGCAACGAAATACCCGCCACAAAGCGTTGCCAGCCCTCGCAATTCCTCCAGCGATTGCGGCCCGGTCAGGCACAAGGTCATTTGCCCGGCTTGATAAAACCGTCGATAAAAATCCTGCAAGGCCTGTTGAAACGCCTGATCCGGCACACGAAGGCTGTAGCGGTTGCCCGCATGAAAACCTCGCAGCGGGTGCCGAGCCGACAAGCCTTGCAGCCGTTGCGTTTGCTGACGAGAAGCGGCGTCCCGCGACCAGGCAATGAACTCGGCGTGCAGCACTTCCCGTTCGCGCAGTTGATCGGGGAGCGTCATGCATGGGTGGGCGAGCATGTCGCACAGCCGCTCCAGCCCTTGGGCAAAGCTGGCGGGCGGCAGTTCGAAGAAAAAGTCGGTGGTCCGCTCCCGGGTGCTGGCATTGATCTGCCCGCCGTGACGCTGGACGAAGGTCATCAGCTTTTCGTCGTCGGCGAAGCGCTTGGTACCGAGGAAGAACAGATGCTCAAGAAAATGCGCCAGCCCCGGCCAGGCGGCTGGCACATCATGACTCCCCGCCGCCACCCGCAACGACGCCGCACAGCGCTTGAACCGTGGGGCGTGGCACAGCACAACATTCAGGCCGTTGGCGAGGGTCAGGTGTTGGGTGGACATGAGCGTTCCGATTGGGGGGATCGGGTCATGCTAGCGGAATTCTTGAGACCAATACTATTTCTGTAGGAGCTGCCGAAGGCTGCGAATCGCGGTGGATCAGATGAATCCATTCGCAGCCTTCGGCAGCTCCTACAGGGTTCAGTCCTCGCTCAACCCCGCGTAAAACCCCGGCCTGCGATCATTGAAATAGGTATTGATCGACCGTGATTGCTCCATCAATTGCCGATCCAGAGTGCCGATGATCAGGCTTTCCTCTTGCGCCGCCAGTGCCAAACGGCTGCCGTCGGGGGCGCAGAGGCTGCTCAGGCCGCAGTAGTGGATGTCCCCTTCGCTGCCGCAGTAATTGGCGTAGGCCACGAAACACTGGTTTTCGTAGGCTCGGGCGCGGATGGTGATGTCGGCGACAAAGTCATACGGTGCCATGTTCGCGGTCGGTACCAGAATCACTTCAGCTCCGGCCAGCGCCAGACGCCGGGTGTTTTCCGGAAACTCCACGTCGTAGCAGATCAGAAAACCCAGCCGCCAGCCGTTCAGCTCGATAATCGGGAAGCGATCTTCGCCCGGCCGGAACATCGCTTTATCCAGGTCGCCATACAGATGCGTCTTGCGGTAATTGCACAAGGTCTGGCCGTGGGCGTCGATCAGCTGGATTGAGTTGTACACCTGCTCGTCGGCGCTCAGTTCGGGGTAGCCGTAGAGGATTGCGATGCCGTTGGCCTTGGCAATCGCCGCGATATCCCCCGCTGCAAAACCATCGTTAGGCTGCGCCAGAGCGCGGGCGGCCTCGGCGCCGATGTTGTAGCCGGTGAGGAACATTTCCGGGCACACCAATAGCTGCGCACCCTGGGCTGCTGCATCATGCGCCTGCTGTTCCAGACGCTGCAGATTGCCACCGATATTCAGCGGCAGCGGCGGGCATTGGTACAAAGCGATGCGCATGGGGTTGCCTCTTGTTCAGTCAGCCAGGGCGATGGGGCCGATTTCGTCGAACACATCGCCAGGGCCTGGGTTGTCGGCGTGAGTCTTGCCGCCGAAATGGGTCATGATGCCCCAGACCGCGTTCAATGAGGTCTGCACCGCGCCTTCGACCCAGGCAGGGGTCCAGGAAACATCATCACCGGCTATGAACATGCCGCGTTGTTCCACGGGCATGTCCTGCTGCATGAAGTGCGCGTACATTCGCTGGTTATAGCGGTAATGCCCCGGCAAGGCACCTTTGAAGGCGCCGAGGAAATGCGGGTCCGACTCCCAGGACACCGTGATAGGGTCGCCGATGATCCGTGCCGCGATGTCGACTTTAGGGTAGATCTTTTTCAGGGCATCGAGCGCCAGCTTCACGCGCTTTTCGATGGGCTGCGGCAGCATTTTCAGCGCGTCGCTCATCCACGAATAAGACAGGCAGATCACGCCGGGCTTGTCGTCGCCATTATCGAACAGGTACGTGCCACGGGTCAGGCGATCGGTGAGGGTCATGCTCATCAGGTCGCGGCCGGTTTCAGGGTCTTTGTCTTTCCAGAACGGGCGGTCGACCATGACGAAGGTTTTCGAAGATTGCATGTAGCGGGTGCGGTCCAGGGCCATCCACATCTTCTGTGAGAACAGCGATTCTTCGCACTCGATCTGAGTGGTTAGCAGCCAGCTCTGGCAAGTGGTCAGCACTGCGGCGTAGTGGCGAGTGTCGCCCCAGTTATCAGTGACCGCCAGAAGGCCGTCGTCAGCACGAGCGATGCGCTTGACCCCGGTGCGCGGCGCGCCATGGTGCAGCGACGCGAGGCTCGTACCTTGGGGCCAGTGGGCGCAGTTTTCCGGGACGTGGCGCCAGATACCCAAGGGCACTTGTTCGACGCCACCGACGATCAGGTGCTGGTGATCGTCGCAGTTGGTCATCACCACCCGGAAGATTTCCAGCATCGAGTTGGGGAAGTCAGAATCCCAGCCGCCGGTGCCGAAGCCTACCTGACCGAACACTTCGCGATGGTAGAACGACAGCTTGGCGAACGCCTTGGAGGTGGCGACGAAGTCATAGAACGTGCGGTCGTCCCACAATGGCACCAGGGTGTTCCACAGTTCTTTGAGGCGTGGCACGTCGCGGTCGCGGATGGCTTGCTGAATGTCTTTGAAGCCTGACCCGGCCTCCAGCGCATCCGCCCAGGCGTCGGCGACTTCCTGAAACATCGCCGGTAAATCCGACAGCGTTTGCGCGTAGTAGGTGACGCCTTCCAGATCGATCACTGTGCTGCCGGATGCAGCGGTCAGTGGGTTGGGAAAGGGTTTGGACTCCAGGCCCAGTTTGTCGACGTAGTGATAAAACGCCGTGGACGAGACCGGAAAGCGCATGCCGCCCAACTCGGCGACGATGCCATCGGTGCCCTGGAATGTCTGAGAGCGCAGCCGGCCACCCATCTTCGAGGCTTCGTAGATCACCGGCTTGAGGCCGAGCTTCATGAGCTCATAAGCCGCCACCAGGCCCGCAATGCCCGCGCCGACAATCGCCACTTCCTGACCATGGTTCTCCACCGGAATACTGCCCAGCCCGGCGGGATGCTCGATCCAGTCGTCAAAAGCAAAAGGAAAATCCGGACCGAAAATCGTAATCGGCTTCTTACCGTCTGCGGGGTGGCGATTGTTTTTCATGACTGACCTGGCTGGTGCGCGAAAGGGACAGTCTAGACAGGAGTGACAACGTTAATAAGATGCAAAGTGTCGTCGATGTGGAGTGGTTTTGTGCGATGTGACGAAGCGTTTAATCGTTATGACCTGCTGGGGCGATGTCATGGCTTTGTGGGACCGGCTTTAGCCGGGAAGAGGCCAGTCCATCCACCCGATAATTATTGTCTGAAATGCCGCCTTCCCGGCTAAAGCCGGTCCCACTAGGAATACTCCCGCAAGCTCTCTAAACCGGCTGCCCCCGATCAATCTTGCTGCTAAGGATGATCGAGGTAGTAGTCTTCTCCACCCCGTCAACACTACCGATCAGATCCAGCAATTGGTCCAGTTGCTCCGGCGAATCGGTGCGCAGCCAGGCCACGTAATCGAACTCGCCACTCACCGCGCACAGCTGCTGGACTTGGGCCAGGCTACTGAGGCGGCGCAGCACTTCTTTGCCCGAGCGCGGCTGCACGGTAATGCCCACGTAAGCCTGCAAACCACCATCCACCACCCGCTGACTCAAGCGCACGCCATAGCCGGTAATCACTTTGGCGCTCTCCAGCCGTGCCAGCCGGGACGTGACCGTGGTGCGGGCGATACCGAGCTGGCGGGCAAGCATGGCGACACTTTCACGGGCGTTGAGCTGCAAGGCGGCAATCAGCTGGCGGTCGATTTCATCAAGGACGGGCGGGCGCGTGGTGGACAAGAGCATCTCCTTCAAGGCAGTGGGCATCTTACCTGCGGGCGAAGGAAATGGCTTGGCGCGAACTAAAACGAAGCGGGTCGATTCATTGTGGTGCGCGATGATTTCAGAGACTAATCAACTAAATCAGGAATGTGTCCGTTAAGCGATGCCATCTGTCTTGCCAGCGCTAGAGCGAAAAATCCACCGAGCGTAGAGTGACTGTCATTGATAACCAGGTTGTAAGATTCATCGAAGTTCTAATGCCGTTATTTCGATAATGCTTCGGAAGTTAAATCCGTGGGCACAGGTTTTATTTAGTTAATTAGTCATGGCTTTATTGGCTGGATGGATTGCTAGCGATTGGCATGGCCCTTGCTGAACAGGTGTATCGACCACCTGCACAGTGAGGTTTGTTATGGGCACCAAGACGCTTACGCTAGAGCAGCCATTAGCCGGGGCTTTCAGCTCGCGGTGGTATCAGTTGGTGATTGGCCTGGTGTGTATGATGGCTATTTCCAGCCCGCAATATGTCTGGACGTTATTTACCGGGCCTTTAACCCAGAAGTTGGGTGTTTCGTTGGCTCAGGTGCAAATAACCTTCTCCTTGTTGATCATCTTGCAGACGTTCTTCTCGCCCGCCCAGGGCTGGTTGATTGACCGGTTCGGCTTGCGAAAATTGATTGCGACCGGCTGCGCGTTGTCCGGCCTGAGTTGGGTGCTGGCCAGTCAGGCCAACTCCCTGACGTCGCTTTACTTGAGCTATGGTCTGCTGGGCGGGCTGGGAACCGGCATCGTGTATGTCGGCATCGTCGGGCTGATGGTGCGCTGGTTCCCGGATCGTCGCGGTCTGGCAGCGGGCGCCGTGGCGGCGGGTTACGGCATGGGCGCAATGCTCACCACTTTTCCGATCAGCAATAGCCTCAAAGACGTGGGCATGGAAGCCACGCTCATGACCTTCGGCGTGATTCTGGGTGTTGTGGGCTTGCTGGCTTCGCAGTTCTTGCGTCAGCCACCCGCGCAACTGGCCGAACAGCCGGTGCCGATTGTGGGCAAGGTAGTCGCCGACATGGCGCCTCGGCAGATGCTCAAGACACCGATTTTCTGGCTGATGTTTGCCATGTTCACCATGATGTCCACGTCCGGGCTGATGGTGACCTCGCAGATGGCCAGCTTCGCCAAGGATTTCGGCATGACCAATGTGATGGTCATGGGCATGGCAGCGCTGCCGCTGGCTTTGACCATCGACCGCATCTGCAACGGTCTGACTCGCCCGCTGTTCGGCTGGATCTCCGACCGCTGGGGCCGGGAAAACACCATGGCGTTTGCCTTCTTCTTCGAAGGCGTTGCCATGACCCTGTGGTTTTTGACGATCGATAACCCGGTGCTGTTCGTGCTGTTGTCCGGCGTAGTGTTCCTGGGCTGGGGGGAAATTTTCTCACTGTTCCCATCGACCCTGACTGACACCTTCGGCGCCAAGAACGCCACGACCAATTACGGCTTTCTTTACATGGCTCAGGGTATCGGCTCAATCTTCGGTGGCCCGGTCGCCGCGCTGCTGCATCAGTACACCGACAGCTGGATTCCAGTGTTTGCCGTGGCCATCAGTTTCGACATCATTACCGCCGCGCTGGCCTTCTTTGTGCTCAAGCGCATGCGACGCAATTGGCTGGCGAAGAACGCCATCAGCCTGTAAACCAAGGACTCTGCATGCTTAATACAACTCTGGCCGCTCGCGGTATTGCCGTCGCCCCTCATAGCCTGGCCGCTCAGTCGGCGTTGGCGGTCCTGCGCGATGGCGGCAATGCCGTGGAGGCGATGGTCGCCGCTGCGGCTTCGATTGCGGTGGTGTACCCGCACATGAACAGCCTGGGTGGTGACGGCTTCTGGCTGATCGTGCCGCCCATAGGTGAGCCGATTGCCATTGATGCCAGTGGTCCTGCGGGAAGCCTGGCGACACTGGAGCGTTACGCCGGTATGCCGCGCATTCCGATTCGCGGTGCAGGCGCTGCTTTGACAGTGGCCGGGACTGTGGGCGGCTGGCAGGAAGCCTTGCAGGTATCTGCCGAATTGGGCGGCAAATTGCCTTTGCCACGGTTGCTCGCCGACGCGATTTACTACGCCGAGGCAGGCATCCCTGTTACGCCGTCTCAGCATCTGGCCACGGCCAGTAAAAAAGCCGAGTTGCGGGATATACCCGGCTTTGCCGAGACCTTTCTGCATAACGGCGAAGCGCCAGTTGCGGGCAGTTTGTTCAAGCAAACTCGATTGGCCGCTACATTGCGAACCCTGGCCGAGCAGGGGCTGGACAGCTTTTATCGCGGCTCTCTGGCGGACTCCATCGCTGACGATCTACAGACTCTGGGCTCGCCAGTGACCCGCAGCGATCTGGCCAATTACCGGGCCAAGCGGGTACGTGCCCTAACGCTGAAACATAGCGCCGGGACAGTGTTCAATCTGCCGCCGCCCAGCCAGGGCTTGGTCTCGCAGTTGATCCTCGGCGTGGCCGATCATGCCGGGCTGAGCCAATGCGCTCCGGACAGCGCCGATCATATTCATACCCTGGTCGAAGCTACCAAGCTGGCGTTCGCGGTTCGGGATGAGCACATCACCGATCCGGAACACATGACTATCGATCCTCAGGCCTGCCTTGAGCCGGACTATCTGCATCATCTGGCCCAGCGCATCGACCCGCAGCACGCGGCGGTGTGGGGCGAGGGCAAAGGGCCGGGCGATACCATCTGGATGGGCGTCATCGACGATAGTGGGTTGGCGGTTTCGTTTATCCAGAGCATCTATCACGAGTTCGGCAGCGGCGTGGTGTTGCCGGGTAGCGGGCTTAACTGGCAGAACCGTGGGGCGTCTTTCAGTCTTGATCCCGACCACCTGCTGGCACTGCGACCGGGCAAGAAGCCTTTCCACACTTTGAACCCGGCGGCGGCGCGTCTAGATGATGGACGCATGCTCGTCTACGGCACCATGGGTGGCGACGGCCAGCCACAGACGCAAGCTGCGGTGTTCAGCCGTTACGCGGTGTTTGGTCAGTCATTGCAGCAGGCGGTGACCGCGCCGCGCTGGTTGTTGGGCAGGACATGGGGCGACAGCAGTGACACGCTGAAGCTTGAGTCCCGCATCTGCCCTGAGGTCGTTGCCGAGCTGGAAAAGCGTGGCCATGAGGTGGAAATTCTTGGCCCGTTTACAGAGACAATGGGCCACGCGGCAGCGGCGGTACGCTTGCCGAATGGGTCATTTGAAGGGGCGTTTGATCCGCGCAGTAATGGGGCTGCGGCGGGGTATTGAAACATTTCTGTAGGAGCTGCCGAAGGCTGCGAATTACGGTGTGTCAGGCATACCGCTTTCGCAGCCTGCGGCAGCTCCTACAGGATTTTGCTGCTACACCTCAATCGCCGGCAATTGCTGCTCGATCACACCCAGCCAGCCCATGCCCGGATAGGTTTCGAACCCCGGTGTCATGGAATAGCCCTGAATGAGGTTATTAGCCAGCGTCCGGTAGCCACTGGCCTGTCCGGCTTTAGTCTGTAGATCAACGCTTTGCCCCAGATGACTCTGCGCATCCGAACTGGCGATGATTTTGTGGTTGGCGTCGACCATCATCACCCGGGTCCGTGAGCGTTCATCGTCGCTCAAACGCACGCCGTTGATGACCGAATCGGCCTGGTTCTGCCAGTCGAAGAAAATACCGATCACGCCAATCACGGGCGCTTGTTTGCCTGCTTTTGCACGCACCGCTGCACTGAAGGCACAGGTTGGCGAGCCGTTGAGCAGCGGCTCAATGGCGACTTCCCCCGCGAAATACTGATCGCCCGAAGAGTGACGCAGTGCCTGCTTGAACCATGGGGCGTCAGCCACATTGGCTCCGACGACTTTGGCAAAGGTCTCTGGCCTGCCCGACGCAACCACACGCCCGCTGTTATCCGCGACCCAGATGTCGAGGTAAACGGTATAGCTGTCGAGGATGATCCCCAGGCGCTCGCTGGCATGAGCGCAGGTTTCAGGGTTTTGTGTGGTCAATACATCGACCATGGAGGCATCGGTCGCCCACCAGCGCACGTCACAAGTACGCTCATAAAGATTGCGGTCGATGATTTCAATCAGGTTCAGCGACAAGTCCGCCAGGCGCTGGCCACGAACATCGAAACACATGCCTCTGCCCAGCTCGGTCAGTTCGTTGACTGACGCCTGCAAATCCTGAGTCAGACCGCTGGCGATCTTCGAGATCCGCTCCGAGATGTCTTTGACCTCTTCGGCGACCACCGAAAAACCCAGACCGGCCTTCCCCGCGTGCGCCGCTTCTATGAGCGCGTTGATCGCCAGCAATCGAGTCTGGCGCGTGATCATTTGTATATCGCTGACGCCGCGAGTGGCCAACGCTTCCACTTCCCGGGAGAGGGTGACGATCCGTTCGGGTTCGATCATTTTCATTCTGCTTCAAAGGGTTATCGTTTGCGGCAGCTTCACATTAAAAATGTGACAGAAATAATATGAACAGAGGCTATTAGTTGCCCCGTGTAATACGCGAATACCTGAACTTATAGTCAACTTAAATGGCGGTATGGCATCGTGCCTTTACGCAAGCTAACGCAGATTTAATAATCTGTCATCAGCCGTTGATGCGCCATTCTGAAAAGCAAAGTGCTTGCGTTAAAAACATCAAATAACGCCCTGATTGAAATGTATTTTCTGTAGGGACGCAGGAGCAACGCGCTGCTTCAGTTACGCCTCGGTCTTGTAGGAAGCCCCTTGTCGTCCGGGCGCCGTGCTTTGGCGCAGAAAACACGGTCCTTGTAGGAGCGACCGGGGTGGCGCTCCACCTTGCTCGCGATCGGCTGCGAAGCAGTCGTGAAAAAAATGGACTCACCATCGCAGGAAAGTCGTTCCGACTTTATCGCGAGCAAGCTCACTCCTACAGGGGGGGTTAGAACTTCCAGCGCCGGGAAGTCTTCGCCAGTCGTTGTTGCAATCCGTCGATATTGATCGCCAGCTGCGACATCAGCAAATGGTAGGCCGTCAGCTCGGAGGGCAATGCAGCCACAGGCACAGGCAGGGTCGTTTCGGACGTGCGTTGCAGGCGCTCGGTTGCGCCGGTCTGCAGTGCGCGGGCCATGCCCACCAGTTGGCGACGAGTCTGGCGATATTCAGCGTCCAGCCGCTCTTTCCATTCGGCGCCAGCCAGCCCATCGATATCAGCCGGACGAATGTTGGCGAGGATCTCCAGAGTGCTCAGGCACATGCGGAAATGCCCTTGAATGGCATCCAGCTCAACCATGGAAATCCGCACTTCCTTGGACACCGACGGCATTAACGAGCGCAGTTGCAACATGGTGTTGTTGAGGCGGGACATCAACTTGCGATGATCATCAGCAGCAGTTGTCTGACCGTGAATGATCCGCCCATAGACCTTCGCGCAATCGCGTAAACCGCTGGCCAGGTTGTAGCGCCAGGAAAAAACGGCGTATAGCGGCAAGGCGAAAGAAAACGCCAGCGCCAGGGCGATACCGATAAGGATATCCACGGTGCGCCACAGGCCATCACTGATCGGGTTGTAGCCGTGCCCCGCAACGATGAAAAGCGTAATGGCCGACAGCAGCGCGGTGTACCCGCCCTTGCCGATGGCGTGATACGCAAAGAACCCGCACATCACCGACATCATCGCGTAGGTCAGTAGCGGCATTTGCAGATAACCCTGCTGCACCACCACCAATAGCCCAAGCCCGGCACCGATCAACGTCCCGTAAGCACGCTCGACGGACTTTTTGCGGATATTGCCATGATGCTGCAAGCCGCCGATCACGATCAGCATTGTCACCGACGCCCATTCCCCGTGCGGCAGGTTCAGGCCCGTGGTCAGCAGAATCGTCACCAGCAAACCCACCGCAATCCGCGCGGCATGGATCAGGCGAGCGTGTCGAAAACGTCGATAAGGATCCAGCAACGGCCGTAAAACGCGGCGCAACCAGAACGGCAAGCGGAGAGAGCGGGAAGTCATCATGCGTAAAAGACCGCGAGGATTGGGATTTGATCCCGTAAGAGACGAGGGAAGGGGGCAGAAAGCCACAGTGAGGCGGGGATTTGTGAAGGGCGGGGAGGTTGATCGCAAGGCTGACACATTTCAGGTGTCGAATTGTTTCATCACATGTGAGGTATTGCGTGCGCTTATTTTTAGGCGTAGCGTGCGGACTTATCACATGTGATGCCTCGGAGGGCATTCAGATGGCTCGGAAAACTTCAACCGACTACATGCGTGAAATGCGCGCACGGCTGACAGCTGCCGGGTACGTGAAAAGAGAACTCTATGTGCTTCCTGAAAACGCTGAAGTGCTGAGAAACGTCGAAAAGGTCTTACGCCAACCCTACTTGGGTAACCGGATCAAACTGGAGGGATTCATGAGCGAAAATATCAACTGGACAATCAATACGCTCCACTCGGCACTCGTCGAACTGGACGTCGTGAAAAACAATGAAATCGACCTGACCCTGGTACAGGGCGCCGAGCCTAGCTTGAGCCTGGCAATGAACAACTTCGGCGGTCTGCCAATCATCATTGCGATTGCCGGGGACCAGATTCTGGTTGATTCGGTGCTGGTTTACGCCTCGCAAGTCAAAGATGTCGCGGCCTTCAACGATACCGTGCTGCGTAGCCGGGACATCTTCCCGCTGTCCTCGATCGGTATTGAAACCATGCCCAATGGCGAAACCGTCTACAACATGTTCGGCGCGCTGAGTGCTGCCTCTTCGTTGACGGTCATCGTCCACGAAGTATTTACCCTGGCAGATAACGTGATTCGCGCTGCTGATGCCTACGAAGATTTTCTAACCGTCGATCCACAGTAATCGGAGACAAATAAATGAGCCTTTGGAAAAAAATGGTCACCGCTATGCGTGGCGGCGCTTCGGAAGTTGGCGAAGCAATCGTTGACGCTCAAGCATTGCGTATTCTGGATCAGGAGATTCGCGATGCCGATGCCTCGATGCTCGCAGCCCGTAATCAGCTGATTCAGATCAAAGCCAAGCACAAGCTGTCCGTGCAGCGTGTGGATGAACACGACAAGAACATTGCGAACTGGGAGCAGAAAGCCATCGCCGCCATGAACAAGGGCGAAGAAGGTCTGGCTCTGGAGTGCGCCGAGAAGGTTTCCGAGCTCACCGCCCTGCGCGATCAGGAAAAGGCAGCGGCCGATCAGTTCGGGATTCAGGTCACCAAACTCACCGCTCAGGTCACCAAAGCCGAAAGCCAGATCAAGGGCCTGCGTCAGCAAGCCGACATGGCCAAAGCGCGTGACAGCGTGCAGAAAGCGCAGATCAATGCCGCTGCCGCGACTGGCGGTGCCAATGGCCGCCTGGAAACCGCAGTGGGTTCGCTGGCGCGCATCAAGGCCCGTCAGGATGAGCAGGACGCCAAGCTCGAAGCGGCTGAAGAACTGGCCGATGCCGCCAATGGCGGTGATCTTGAGCGTCGCCTGCAAGATGCCGGCATCGGCGCAAAAACCGGTGGTGCTGCTGATGTACTGGCCCGTTTGAAAGCGCAAAACCAGGGTGGCAACGCGGGTCAATAAAGGTTGTCGACAAAGGGGCAGGCGGATATCCGTTTGCCCCTTTTTGGTCTGGGTGTTGTCCAGCACCAGGGTGGGGAGGGCTACATGAATATCGGAAATGGACTACGCATTATTCTTGGCCTTGCCGCTTTGATGATCGTGGCGCAGGTGGTTAACTCTCTCACCGCTAACAGCCTCTTACAGCATGGCTTGATCCCTCGTACGCTTTCCGGTTTGCAGGGCGTTATTTTTTCTCCGTTCCTGCATGGTTCGGTGCGCCATTTACTGAGCAATCTGTTGCCGTTTATTGTGCTGAGCTGGCTGGTGGCGACCGAAGGCGTGCAGCGTTACGTGCGCGTGGCGCTGTTGGTCGCGCTGCTGGGTGGCCTGCTGGTCTGGATAGTTGGGCGGTCGACGATTCATGTGGGAGCCAGCGGCCTGATCTTCGGGCTATGGGCTTATCTGTTGGCGAGGGCCTGGTATCAACGCAGTCTGGTCAGCTTCGGCATCGCACTGGTTACGCTGGTGGGCTATAGCGGATTGATTCTGGGCTTCATCCCGGTGCCTGGCGTTTCATTTGAATCGCACCTCGCGGGCGCTGTTGCCGGTATCTTCGTGGCCTGGCTGATGCACTCAAAAGCGCTGATTCAAACCCCGTTGGTATGAGCATTCCGGGCTGAATATCTGCCCGCTCTTCGTCCTCCGGCAAAAAACGAAATGGAAGGAACGCATTATGAGTTGGATTAAACGAGCTTTAGGCCTGGCACCGCCAAACCCGCCTGCCGGAGCTACGCCAACAATTGGCGCAAGCTTGCTCACACCGTTCGGCCTGGCCACCGGACGCATGCTGGATCTGGATGATTCGCTGAAGCTGCTGCTCGACGGGCACTCGGAATTGATCGTCCCCAATGAAGAGGTAGTGTGGTCTGTCGGTCACGTTGACCTTGGGCAGTCCATAAGGCTGGTGCGCTTCTACTTTGAAGATGAAGACTACTGGATGCAGGTCATGATGAATGGCCCGGCGGCAGAGGACGTTCAGGACATTATTCTGTTCGGTTACAGCAGCGTCGTGACTATCAATAGTGAGTCGGAATTGAAGCGCCTGGTAGGCCCGGATTCCAAGATCGGCCTGCCGGTGTACGAGCACGACGGCTGGGAATACGAGCGTCAGTGGGGCACCGAAGTCGGGCAGACTGAACTGACACCCATGACCGAATCTGTAAGCAACCCGGATGGCAGCTACCGTATCGAGCATCTGAGCATGCTGTACGCTCGTGACACAGGCTTGATTGATCGTCGCGAGTTTTTGCTGCTGTCGGTTGAAGAGGATGAGGAGGGCGTGGTTTCTCTCACTACTTCGGTTGGCGTCACGTTGCAGTCCACTGACTTCACCGTCATCTAAAAGGAAGTAAAAATGCTTGATGCGCTTAGTTTGTCTCTCAGCTTTGGTTCGGTGCTGAGCTTCGTTATCTACATCATTGTGGCCGGTGGCTTGTTCGGTCTGTTCCAGATGGCCTACACCCGACTGACCCCGCACAAAGAGTTCGTGCAGATTCGTGAAGGCAATGTCGCTGCGGCGGTTGCACTGGGCGGCGCATTGGTCGGCTTCGCACTGCCTGCCAGCAACGTGATTACCTACAGCATCAGTGTGCTGGACGTAGTGATCTGGGCAGTCATTGCAGCCGTCGTGCAATTGTTGGCGTTCACCGCTACCAACTTTGTTCTCAAAGACCTCTCGGCTCGTATCACCCGGGGCGAACTGGCGGCTGCCATTTACGCAGCCAGCGTCTCGATCAGTGTCGGTTTCCTTAACTCGGCCTGCATGACGCCGTCGACCTGATCCCCGCGATCGAAAAAGGAGTATTCGATGAGACGTAGTTCCTTGAAGCTGGTTCTGGCCAGCAGCCTTCCGCTGGCGCTCAGTGCATGCGGCAAGTCCGACACCGTCGACGTCACCGCGCAACAGACGTTTCCTACAGTACAAGCCTGTGTTGACCAGAAGGTTCCCGTAGATGTGTGCTCGGATGCCTACATGACTGCCCTTGCAGATCACCGCCGCATCGCGCCCACGTACGACAATGCGGCCGCATGTGAAGCAGACTTTGTACCCGATTACTGCCAGCAGAACTCTGATGGCAAGTTCACCCCCAAACTCGGCGGTTTTCAGCTGGAGCTTTCCGGCCAATTGCCCAAGTCTCAGGTCGATGCGGCCAACGCTCAGGCCGGTCAATCCGGTGGTTCAGGCTTCGCCAGTTCGGGCGTCAACGGGTTCCTGATGGGTATGCTGGTCAGCAACATGGTCAGTAATATCGGCGGGGGTGGGCGCTACAACTCTCAGCCGGTGTACCAGGAGCGTGATTCCCGCGGCGGCTACCAGTCCTCGACGCTGTCCCGGCAGATCGAGCGTGGCAAGACCTTCGGCAACTCCACTCAGGCACGCACCAGCTCAACTGGTGCTTACACCAAGAGCACCCTGGGCCGAAACTCGTCAGTTTCTTCATCGGTTTCCCGTGGCGGGTTTGGCAGCCAGGCGACTGCTCGTAGCGGTTGGGGCGGTAAAAGCAGCGGCTTCGGTGGCTGACAGGAGCGCGGGCCATGAAAAAGATCAGTATCGAAGAGCGGCCAGACTGGCGCGAAACCGCCGAGCGTGAAGGTTTTGATTTTCACACCATCGACGGCGAGCGGTATTGGGATGAGCGTGCTTACTACCAGTTCACTGAAGCTCAGATCACTCGAGACATTGAAGCTCCGACGCAGGAGCTTCATGCCATGTGTATGGATGCCGTCGAGAGAGTGGTGGAAAGCGAAGAGTTGCTGACCGAGCTGGCAATCCCACCACAGTTCTTTGATCTGGTCCGCACCTCCTGGAAGGAAGGGCATCCGCATCTGTACGGTCGCTTCGACTTCAGCTATGACGGCGTCAATCCGGCGAAGCTGCTGGAAGGCAACATGGATACGCCGACCTCCGCCTACGAGGCCGGTGCCTTTCAACTCATCTGGCTGGAAGAGCAGATCGCCCGAGGCGTGTTGCCTGCACATGCCACGCAGTTCAATTCCCTGGCCGAAGATCTGGTTCGAGCCTTCGCAGCAATTCGAGAGGGCGGGCCGTTTTACTTCTCCGCCATGTCAGGTTCCGCCGAAGATCGGGGCACCACTGAATTCCTGCGCAAGATGGCCGAGCATGTTGGTATTGAAACTCGGCATATCGATATCGAAGACATCGGCCTCAACTCCCAGGGCCGCTTTGTCGATCTCGAAGGCCGCTGGATCGAACGTATCTTCAAACTGCATGCCTGGGAACACGTGTTCCACGAACCGCATGGTCAGGCAGTGCCGCAATGCGACACACAATTCATCGAGCCTGCGTGGAAGTCCATCATCTCCAACAAAGGCATACTGCCGCTGCTGTGGAAATTCAACGAAGGGCATCCAAATCTGCTGCCGACCTTCGTCGACAAAGACCCGCGATCACCTGTCCCAAAAGGCTGGGTCCGCAAACCCTTCTTCTCCCGCGAAGGCGCCAACATCGAAATCCGCACCCCTGGCGACCAGGTCATCTTCGAAGACGGCCCCTACAACGACGCCCCCTACATCCTCCAACAGTTCGCCCCACTGCCGCGCTTTGGCGACAGTTACACGTTGATTGGCTCATGGGTGGTGGGCGACCTGGCGTCAGGCATCGGTATCCGCGAGGACGACAGCCTGATCACCAAGGACAGCAGCCGGTTCTTGCCGCATGTGGTGGTGGGGTGATTTGGGCGATGCGGTTTCTTAACTCATCCTCGTGGTCGACATCTGCTCCCGGCTTTAGAGTTGGTTGGTACTCATGGCCTGCTGAACAAGCAGCAGTAACGCATCAGTAGCTGACAGCAGCTCAGACAGGAGCCGCTCATCGACATCCATATAGCCTTCGTATTCGGCCAAATTGCGCCGCTCATGGCAGAGTGCGAAAAGGCGCACATGGGTGGTGCCAATATCGAGGGTGTGCGACAGGCATTGGAAGACCAGATAGCGTCGATCTGAGCGATACCCCTGCAGGCGCATAGCTGTAAGAGCAAGTGCATGCGCCGCGTTATACGTAAGGTCAAAGCGACTGGCGAAGGAGAGAGTAGGGCTGTGAGCATCTTTCAGGCGGTCAACAGCCGAATTTAATAAGCCTTCACATTCCTTCCGGTCCGGTGGCTCCGCTTTGAGGCCACCCTTACGTATCAAATTTTCCAGATTCTCTTTACTGCCCATCGCTTATCTCTTCCGGTTTGTGTCCAAACAAATCGATTTTTTCCTGCTGGTCTACTCGCGTGACAAAGCTGTTGCCGGCGGCTTTCTTTGTCTGCCAATCGCCCAAAGTGTAGAGCGTCGGGTTAATGGTGCGGCCTAGATGTTCCTCCACCGGTAGGAGAAGCTCCATAGCTTCGCTGTAACTGATGGTTTCGCCTATGAGCATCAGGTCGATATCGCTTCCTGCATGATCGTTGCCTTTTGCAATTGAGCCATAAACGAACGCCCAGGCCAGCTTTTCAGCAACAGGTAGCAATGCGGCGCGCAGTTGCTCGGCGATTCCAAACGTTTTACGAACGATACTCAAAATCTCGGCATAAATTGGACACGCAGGATTCGCCTGATAGTGAGTCTGATTCCCTTGCCTGGACATGAGCAGGATGCCCGATTTGTGCAGGCGCTCAAGCTCACGCATGAGGCTACCTTTGCCGACCTGAGCCCAGCGGGCGATTTCGTTCGCGTAAAAAGTTTGATCGGGCTTGCCGTAGAGCAAGCCGAGCACCTTCTGCTGGGTCATCGAAAAGAGAGCGTCGCTCAGGGAGAGGGAAAACATGTCAATCTCATCGGTCCTAAAAAGGGAACGATAAGTCCCTTTTTAGGACCTTTCAAGTTTTTTTAGCTCGAGGGTGCGTCCAAAACCCAAACGAAAAAAAACCGCGCAATGCGCGGTTTTTTCAAAGATGGTGGGCCCACACGGACTCGAACCGTGGACCAAGGGATTATGAGAGAGCTATGGAGCTGTTTCACGGCGTCTCATCAGTTATCTCACGTTGCGATAAATTCATTAATTACAATGAGTTATCAGGATAAATTGTCTTTCCACGTTTCAATGGATACCCTGAGATTGCATGCGAAACGGGGAACGAACGGGGAAAGAGATGGTAAAGCGTACTCGGTTGACGGACCTGGAAGCACATGCGGTCAAGACTCGAAAGTCAGAGCCGGTGGGTTCGCGGGGGAAAGGAACGTTGCTTCTGGAGCGCAAGGCCTCTGGAGTGATCATGGCCTATTACCGTGAGAGAACCCCGACAAGTGATCAGCGCCTCTCGCTGGGAGCGCTTGCTAAAAAGCCGCACGCCTGTACCAATGAGAAGACCTTGGATACGTTGCGATCCGAAGCGCTCAAGATAGCCAGCGATGTTGGGTCTGCTGGCGGTATCTCAGATTACCTCGACGGATTGGCCCAACAATTAGTCGCAGCGGACGCCGAAAAAGCACGCCTACTTCGTCAGTCCGAGGCAGCGTCTAGACGCGGCACCTTTGGTGACCTTCTCGACAGCTATATAAGCAGTATGGAAACAGCGGGGAGGGCGAGCACTAAGGAAACTGCCAACCTGTTCAAGTTGCATGTCAAAGACCATCACCCCATCTTAATCGCTCGCGCGGCAGCTGAAATCGAGCCCGAGGATGTTCAGCTCATCCTGGCCGGTGTGCTTGGACGCAAGCCTAAGGGGCGGGGGAAGGGCAATAAGGCGGCTGGGACTTCATTCAATGGAATGCGGACTACATGCGATAAGCTCAGGCGTTATCTGCGAGCAGCATTCAGCTATGCCGCTAAAGCCCATTTGGCACCAGAGCGCCTGGCCAGTGACGGCAAAGTTTTTTCTATCCGATCAAACCCGGTGAGAGACATCCCCGTCACGCAAGGCACGGGCGCGGGTCATACGGAGTCTTTGAGTCCTGCTGAGCTGGGGGAGTTGTTACGCCACCTCGATACTCTGCCGCCACGTCACGCCGCGATTACCAAGGCGCTTATTTACCTTGGGGGGCAGCGCCTTATCCAGCTCTGCGCTGTGCCGTGGGACGCCGTTACTGATACGACAATCAGTTTGCTGGACGGGAAAGGCCGTAAAGCCCAGGCATGGGAGCATCTGCTGCCAATCACCGAGCGCATCAGTGAGATCATCCAGCCACTACTTGAACATCGTATAGGTCCAGGGCCTTTTTCTTTGACTCCCGGCAAGACTGCAAACCCGATCACCCTCACCAAGATATTCAGTGATGCCGGTCGGTTGCTTTCAGCTGGTGGGGAAACACAGGCTTTCACCTGGAAGAATGTTCGCGTGACTGCTGAGTCCCTGTTGGCGCATTTGGGCGTGAGTACCGAGGTTCGCGCGTGGTTACTTTCTCATGGCCGCAGTGGTGTTCAGGCTAAGCATTACGACCGATACAGCTATCTTCCTGAGAAACGGGCCGCACTGGAGCAATGGGGGCGTTATCTGGATGGCCTGGCGAGTGGTGAAGCGCAGACTGACAACGTGGTTCTGCTGTCGAGGCTGAAAAAGAGGATCGTTGACTCGATGCCCTAGCGTTCTGCTGAGTGGTCGTAGATTTGTCTACTGAGGGTGTGAGGCTACGTTAAGACATAGAGTCTCACCGAAGCTCTCAGGTCCGAATTTGGCCGTTGTGGTGAATAACAGACTTCGGCCGACCCCGGTGAAAATACGGGATTAGCATTAACAAGCAATAAAAGCGCATGAACAGGAAATCTGTTCATAACAGCGCCTAACTACACTTAAAGTGTACTTTTACACTTTAAGTGTAAAAGTCTCTGTCCGCTTCGGCGTCACGCTCATCAAATCCGCGCCACGATTTCACTGTTCGCATTTCGTGGCGCAAACATCTACGTTATCAAAATGATGTTAAAAAATTCTCTGTAGGTCTGTCCTGAATATCTGTGTTAGGGCCTGATGAGGGCCTCTTTAGGTCCTCTTTAGGTTCTCTGAAAGCCACGTCCCACGGGCCTTTCCGCGAAATCCGATGAGCGGTAAAATGCCCGTTTTGAGGAGCTTCCCCAATTCGTGTTTGATCGGAAAGGTACGTAAAGGCACGTACTGGAACATAATGAACTGTAGTTTGAACGGTGAGAATGTCCGGGGATATGTCCAACAATCTGGATGTAGAAAATAAAATTCTTGGTGTTTCATTTTCTGCGTCTTAGAATCCGGCTGTGTCACACAGAAACGTGCTTTTACCATATGAAACATCTGTATGGCCGTGACTGTTAGGCTCGCTGGAAGTTGGAATCGCAGACAAAGAAAAGCCCCTGGCATCTCACCTCCAGGGGCTCACTCGGAAAGGACGTTTCAGCGTCCTCTGTATACCAGCTAGGCCAGCATACAACCCGAGGGGAGAAGCAATTGGAACGGCTTCGCGGCGAACTGTAGTCCCGGAAGGAATACGGCACAACCTGTAATTCGTACAGTGGTGGTGTATCCGACGATCTACACCATGGCCCTTTTACAGGACCTGGTGGGCACAGTGAGACCTCCTCGGTAAATCCATGTTTGGAGTTACCGCAATGGCAAGAACCACCGTCCGCAGTACCGATTTGCCAAACCTGCCTATACCTGGTGCTCGTGCTACCGCCGCCCAGCTCTGCGCTAAATATCAAGTTAGCCGAGCTACCTGGTGGCGCTGGTCCAAGACACCTGGATTTCCCGAGCCTATTCGGTTTGGTCGCTCTGTTCGTTGGGACCCTGAACCTGTTGATGCTTTCCTGACTCGTCAGGAGACTTAACCCATGATAATCAATCAATCCTGCTTCACAGCAGGAGCGGGGGCTGCTGTCCCAAGAATATCGACAATAACCCGTCTTGCACCGTCAGACGTTGCAGTGTACCGTTGGCCCGTCGCTGCCAATTCAGCGACCGGGTTTGGTCACCCGAGTATCGTTAGGCGCATAAGCGCCACTGTCTCGAAAGCTGGCGCTTTTTTCATGCCTGCAACTTCGTTTTATGGTGGCTGTGCGTGGGGCGCTTTCGAGCGCGCCGGGTTCCTAACGTCCCGGTTGACCAACCCGCGCACAGCTACCACCCATTCGTTTGGTCACGAACGTGGTAGCTCCTCAACGTTAGGAGCGGTACCAATGCAGTTCTCCCCTACCCAAAATCCATCTGCGAACTCTGGCAAAGCCGCTGCGCACCGCGCTATGGCAATGGCCGCCCTCCGCGCAAACTCGTCCCTATATGTACGTCTGAAACGCTACAACCTCCATATGGATCGCGCTCGTGCCCTTGAAGTGCAAGGGGGTGAGCGATGAAATCTAATGCAACGCTTCGGCTTACCCGCAGGCAATATCGCCAATTCGCAGAGCAAATAAAAGCCGCCGGGTGCTGCCTCTCTCTCAAGACATTCCGTGAGCTTGGCTGCAACTTTGGGATGTTTGATCCATGTTCGAAATCTGTATGCATTGACGCTAGCCAAGAGCAATGGCGATGGGATGAAAGGAGCAGTATCGAACTATCAACTACCGTCAACACAGAGCTACTTCGGAGCATTCAGCGACCGGAAATGGATTGGTCTGTGCTTGAAGATCACGAAATTTATCCGTTCATTGTTGCCCACGAACTTGGTCACTGGATCGATAACTTTCGCATATGGGATATGTGGGGCATCCCAGACAGTGAAACTCGCCAGAAGTGCGAGAAGTCCACATACATGATCAACGAGGTGTTAGCAGATCGGTTTGCTTGGGCGCAAATTCGCCCGGGCCAGTTGGTGCCGTTGTGCGAGGAAGGCAAGCGACGAGAGGAGGAAGTTGCTACGACTCTGGCGTATCTTTCTTCACACGTTCCACGTGTGCGCCGTGCAGCCCGAGCACTGCCTTCTGGCCAGTATGCCTACATCCCCCAAGACATGTTGATGACGGACCAGATGACCGCTTACGTCGGTGCTCGCGTTTCGCCTTCTCTAGTTGAACGTACTCGTGAACGCCGCCGCGTCTACCGCCGCGACACTCGCGTAAGAGGTTAACGGTGAACAATCAAAACGGCGCAATTGCGCCGACGGGATCGGCTTACCGGCGAGATGCGTAATGTCGAGAAAAACCAAGGGCAACATGAGGGTCAAAGCCCCTCCGTTCGCGATGATGCCCAAGGCTATGATCCAGTCGCCAGGGTATCGGGCGCTCAGCTTCGTCGCTCGTGCTGTGTTGGTGGAGTTACTGGCCCAGTACAACGGGGAGAATAACGGTGATCTCGCAGCCACACGCACGATGGCCAAAGAGTGGGGTATCGGCTCGGACAATACTTTGCGACAGGCTCTCAAGGATCTGGAGTCTAGCGGTTGGATTCTTCAATCCAGAAGCAGCCTGTTTTCAAAGCACGGAGCTCGATGCGCGTTATATGCAATCGCCTGGATGCCGATTGACGAGTGCCCAGATAAAGGGCTTGAAGTCAGGCCTACACGCACACCGCCGAGGCCTTTGCCGACGCTCGTAAATTCAATTTCATCCTGCGCAGAAACTGCGCATGTAACGGCGCAGTTTCTGCGCACATAGGGTTTAGGGAGGTACGGCTTTACTGGGGTTAATGGAATCTACGTGCGCAGAAACTGCGCCGTAATAGCGATTCATCCTGCGCAGAAACTGCGCACCCTTATATATATCTACCAACCAAGTACCTGAATTACGCAATCAACGGGTTGCATTCTGCGCATGAGCGGAGTGCAGTTTCTGCCTACATCAGATGCATCAACGATGAAACCTTGCGAGTTTGTCGTGCGGCATCGGCTTGCCCAAAAAGGGTGAATGGATATGGAAAACAGCCACGAGTTACGGGTGATTGTTGTTACGGCGGCGGAGCTTTGGGATCAGGCCAGGGAGAGAAAGCGGCCTGCAGCCAACAGCACTGAGCGGCCAAGCGTTGAAGCCTTGAGGCACCTGCTCTCATCCATGCCCATGAGCGGGAAAACAGCCAAGCAACTGATGGCGGATCAGGGATTCAGCGTGAAGCAGATACGAGCAGCTCGTGAAAGCCTGGCTGTGCATATGACCAGATCGGGCTTTGGCGCGGCGTCGGTTGTGATGTGGTCGGTCACCACCCCGGTAGCTGGCGACGTAAAGCCAACAGTTGTGCCCTGCCTTACTCAGTCGTGCCCTCCAGCAATACAGGGCACGACTGACCAAGGGCACGACTGGGAAAACGATGTGGAGGACCTGTAATGGGTGCCATCGATTACCTGCTTGAAAGAGGCTTTACCGCCAGAAAGCAAGGCATGCGCGTACGCATTTCGCCCGCGTCCAAGCTGACGGAGGACATACGCAAATACGTCAAGGCTAACCGGCTGGCCTTACTTGCTGAGCTGGCTGCAAATGACGGCGTTGAGCGTTGCTGCCACTGGCAAGTCATGCGGGACGGTAAGCGACTCTGCACGATGGTGGGCGAGCCGATGACCCGTGCTGAGGCGCTGGAAATCATCCACTGGCGTTGGCCGGATGCTGAGCTTGGGTAACTGCCCACTGCGGCTGATGGCGAAGATCTGGTCCATCCCCCAGCGGGGATTGGTCGGACTTCCGTTGGTGGAGTTCAAAAATAGATGTGAGCAGTTTTGCTCACATTGTTGGGCCTCCTCAGTTTTGAGGACACCCAGCAATGGGGGCCAGTGCTCCACCAGTGGTGGGAGAGTAAATCACCTTTAGCGACTTGCTCGTAATAACTACCCGCTAACGCTCGCATCGTTACCGCGCCGTTAGCAGAGATGTACTCAGATTTGAGTGCATCTCGGCGCTGCCTTCACGCCTGTGAAAGTTGACCACGTTCGATGCGTCCAGCTTTGGACGCATCGACTCCCGGCGCTGGCGGAAGTTAAACCACATCGATGTATCCATCATTGGATGCATCTCAGAGGCTGGAATCATGAACACGCTTCACGTCACTGTTACTGATGCCGAGATCCGCAAACAGGCGGTGGGCACTGTGCGCGAACTGCGCGACCCTCGGTTTCCCGAACTGAGGTTTCGCTACTCCACATCCGACCGTGCCAAAGGTGCCTGGCACGTCGTGGTGCGCGGCAAGTGGGGCAAGGCCGGTAACTATCCCGGTATCAACGCCAAGCTGATGCAGGCCACTTTGCCCGCCATTCTTGCGCGACGTGCGATCGATCCGGACGCGGCCTCGACAGAGAACGCATGGGCGACCACAGGCGATCTACTGAACTGGTATACCGACCGAATGTTGCGCGACCGCAGCCTGTCCGCCAAGCGTAAGGCTGGGGCCAAATCCGCGCTGACTTGCCACCTGGTACCGAGGTTGGCCAACCTGCCGCTGGCTGACTTCGACAAGGCATCACTGGATAGTCTGCTGATGTGGCCACTGCAGGAACGCTACAAGCTGTCGTATGTACGCCTGGTCTACAGCGTGTTGGCGGCAGCGATGCGCCAGGCCCACCGCTTGGGACTGCTGCGCCGCAATCCCATGGCGGGCCTCAAGTACAGCGACTTTGTGTCGGCGCGCATCAAGCCCAAACCTTCCCGGTTGCGCAGTGACGATCTGCCCGGCGTGCTGGCCAAGCTGGCCGCCCAGTTCGATACACGGCCCGCCGATGCTATGTTGCCGCTGATGATGCTGTGCCACGGGACGCGCCTGGGCGAAACCCGAACGGCTCTCTGGCGCAACATCAACCTGACCACGCGCCTGTGGTTCATCCCTGCGGCTGACACCAAGACCAAGGCCGAGCACACCCTACCGCTGACCGAGCAGACCTGCGCGCTGCTGAGGCGTTATCAAGCCCGCCAGTGGGCCAACGGCTATCAGGGTGCCTACCTGTTCCCCGGCACCAAGCGTGGGGCGATGAGTGCCACCACCGCCACGCTGGTGTTCTCCACGCTGAGTGACCGCCAGTGGAGCAGCCACGATCTGCGCAAGGTGGCACGGACCGCCTGGATGGATCTGGGTATCGATTACCTGGTGGGCGAGATGCTGGTGAACCATGCGCTCAAGAACATGGACGCCACCTACATCCACACCACCGCCGAGACCTTGAAGCGCCAGGCGCTGGAGAAGTGGCACGCCCGGTTAGATCAGGACGGGCTAAGCCTCATCGGCGGCGAGACAATACCGGGACAAGGCGTTTCGATAAATCCGCTACAGGCCACGGATAAAAAGCCCTCCAGCCCAATCGAGATTCCACTACAGAGGAGTACGTTTAACCATGAGTGAGATCGAACAGGAGATCACTGATCGCCTTGCTGCTGTGGGTGTGACGCCATTGATTGGTGGGCTGGTGCCGGAGTTCGCCGCCGCCGATCTACTGGGATACGCGCCCAGCTACCTGCGCCGCCTGGCTGCCGATGGCCTGGCCCCCATCCCGTTTGTGCGCCGGGGCAATCGGCGCTTCTACAAAATCGCCGACATTGCGCGATTCGCGACCAATACCGCCGCTTAACGTCGGAGTTAGCCGCAGACGGGGATTGGCGTGCGCGCATAACGTAGTCGGCATGAACTCACGCCATGCGCTGGGGGAATGCCACACCTCCTCACGCTGTGCGCTGTCGAGGTGCCCATAGACCGCAAATGGGATTACCCATGACGACTACTCACGATCAGCGCTGGAGCAAGCTCAAGGCTTCGCTCAACGCTAACCAAACTCCCCCGGATGGCCGCCAAGCAATGGCGACCATCACCCAAGAGATTACCGAAATGACCCAGGATGTGGATCAGCTAGTTACTGTGCTCAAAGCGCACAAGGAAACCATTGAAGGCCAAGGCCAGAAGCAGAACGAGTTCGGCGCTCGACTGCATGAGCTGGAGCAGCGCGCCGTGGCGGGTGGCTTGAAGGCCGCTACCGACACCACTGCCGCCGATGCCCAGGCAATCAGTGCGGCAGTGTGCGATGCAGAGGGCTTGTCCGGCATCCGGGCTGGCCAGAAGTCGACCGGCCGTATCACGGTTGAGTCTGGTCTGCGCGCTGCGGTGACCAACCCTGACAAGGGCACCACTGGCTCTACCAGCTACCCAACCGCGCCGACTCGCGCACCTGGTATCCAGGGCATCCCTCAACCGCGGCTGAGCCTGCTAGATGTTTTGCCCATCGTGCCGGTCGAAGGCTCCACCTATGAGTACGTCCAGCTCGACGGCTACCTGAGTGGTGCCGCCTATCAGGCGAAAGAAGGGGACACCAAAGCCGAGGGCCAACTGCCCACCAAGCTCTCTCGCGCAGAGATTGCCACCATTGCCACCTGGATTCCTGCGAGCTTGCAGGTGCTGAATGACAACTCCCAGCTCCAACAACAGGTTGGTTTGCTGATGAGCGTGGGCGTGCGGCAGAAGCTCGAGCAGGAACTGCTGATCGGTGATGGTGGTGCGGGCGAGATCCTCGGTTTCATCGCACAAGCCACCTCGGTAACGCCCGGGCTGACGGGGCGTCCTGTCGATCGTATCGGCCTGGCCCTGACTGACCTCAAGGCCGCTGGCTGGAACCCTAACGTGATCGTGATGAACCCGCGTGACTGGTTCGCCATCGAGAGCGAGCGCGCTGATACCGGTGATGGCCAGTACGTGATTGGTACACCTCGCGACCCGGCACCACCCAGCCTTTGGGGTACGCCTGTCGTTGTCACCATGGGTATGCCGGAGCTGGGCGCGCTCATCCTCGACACCAGCACCACCGCGTTGCTCGACCGCCAAGAGGTCACGGTAGAAGCAAGCCGGATGGATGGCGATAACTTCAAGCGCAACCTCGTCACCATCTTGGCCGAACTGCGCGCAGGCTTGGCGGTGTACGCACCGACATCGATGCGCCTGGTGCCTTTGACTACCACGCCCTAACGATCAGCAAAGGGGCGGTCCGTATCGGGCCGCCTCTTGAGGACATTCAGATGAGCTACATCAAAGCCGAACCGCTACCAAAGTCGATCCAGCAGGCGCTGAACCAGATCGCGCACAGTCGTGCCTTGCTCTATCAGGCGGCATGCCGTGATCGTATCCGGAAAGAGATCGATGGCTTCCTCGCCCAGGGCATGAGCCACCAGCAGGCCATTGAGGCGCTGCGCACCAACCCGCCAACCATCGACCCTGGTTACTAGGATCGATCTGGTTCGCTTTCACAGCGTGCATCGGGGGTAGGGCGGTGCGAAACCGTAGAGGCCTTCGTGCCGGACACCGCCCCCGACCGCACGTAGAGATTTTCTCCCTCGCTCAGGAAAAGTTAAATGGCGTTAACTGACAAAAAGCGCCGGTTTGCTGACGCTCTCTTGTCCGGAGCGAGCAAATCTCAGTCCGCCATCAATGCAGGCTACAGCGCGAAGACAGCGCCCCAGGCGGGCTCCAAGTTATCCAAGGACAAAGACGTGACCGGCTACCTACAGCGGCGCGGCGCACTCGATCCACCGCTACCAAAAGTTAAGTCCGAGGTTAAAAAGGTTAAGTCTGAGGTTGAAAAAGTTAACTCCGACAAGGCCGAAAAATCAGAGGCGCTGGCGTTCGATACACGGGCTCTGTTGGAGCGTATCGCGCGGGATAACGAAAAGCTGAACCCGGACCTGGCTGCAAAAATTGCGCTAGGCTTGATGCCTTATGACCACCCCAAGAAGGGCGAAGTCGGCAAGAAAGAAGCTGCTGAAACGGCCTCGCAGAAAGCGGCTAAAGGCAAGTTTAGCGCTGCACCCGCTCCACCCATACACTTACGCTCGGTGAAATAAATGGTCAATCACGATAAACCAGCCACATCCCGCCAGTTCATCGACCCGATAAATTTCCTACTCGCGGTTATGAATGATCCAACCGCTGCAGCGGCTGACCGTCTGGACGCCGCCACGGCCTTGATGCCTTATTTTCACGAATCGATTGACGATGCCGAGTTAGAGACGACGGATGAATGAAGTGGCGCGGTTTGCAAACGACAGAGATTAAAGGGCAGGCGTTCAATTGATGTGCAAGCGCTCGTCGCGTAGCCAGGTAAGACGTCGATAGCAGCAGAATATCAGAGGTCCTCAGAATCCCCAGCAGTCTGCAAGGTGTCTGCAGGTGAATAGCTGATTGGCTATAGATTATGCGTGGGCGCGTTTACAAGGACTACTTTTAGGCACTCGAGTCAGACATTTGGCGTAAATAACCTAAAGTGCCATTCAGACACCATCCTATTGTGCACGTTAAGAATTCTGTCCAAAACTCCAGCCTGCGGCGTCTCGGTTAAATTGACTGCATTGTGCCACTCGATATGGCCGTGATAGTCTCGCGCCATCAGCTGCCCCAGGGCGGCTTTTTTTCGCATGAGAGGCTGACTCATAGTTTTGCTCTATCGGCGATTTCGTTCAACCCTATGCTGGAAGCTTCGGCTCAGCTGTTTAGTCCCAAGGAGTGGGTCATGAGCCTGGAACCCGAGATTGTGGTGGACTCGAATACGGTCACTGTTTGGGGCACTCATGGCACCTGCGAGTCATTTGCCGAGCAGATTATTGCAGAGAAAAGCTTCACACATCACCCTGGCAGGATCGGCGTAGGCGCCTATTTTTGGACCGCAGTATCCGATTCTGAGGAATGTATGGAGCTTGCTCGCAAGCTGGCCCAGACGTGGGCAACGAAAGCCGAGAAAAGAGGTCAGTATGTAGGCCAGCCTAAGACTTCGGTCGCGGTGGTGGAGGTAGAGGTAGCTTTTGGAGAAGAAGACATGCTTGATCTTGACAATCCAATGCTCACCTACCGCTTATGGTCTCTGATCCGGAAAAAGCTGGCAGAGCTGCTAGACTTAAAAAATGAAGAGGATTGGCAAAATGCCAAAATCGACAAGCGACAGGAGGAGATTCATGGATTCATCGAAGCCTTCATTCTTGAGCTTGAAGCGAACCTGCGTAGGAGGTTCAAAGTGATTTTTAAATCACAAGGGTGTCCTAAATTCAGCGACCCTATTTTGCCCTATATAGGGAATCATAGCTGTTTTGCGATTAGAGATGCTGGTGTAATCAGTAATATAAATATCACTAACTAAAATAGGTGGTGTTATGAAAGGTTTTTTTGGTTTGACTCGATCTAAAGATTTTTCGGATGCGTTGGATAAGACGTTTGCGAAATTTGAGTCAATGCCTGCCCAAGATATGTTTGCTTTAGGTAGCAAGCATTCATCTGGGGATATAGCGATGTTTATGGCCGTTGGCGATGAGGCTACCTCCGATCACGCGTTGGAATTGAGGTTTGTGCTTGAGCCCGCAGTTTCTGATCATCGGCTGAAAGGTTTTACGGCATTTTTCTCCCAGAAATCGACAATGTGTTTCGAAGTTGAGGGGCGAGTTAATGAACTGCAAACGTGCACAGGGGATAGCGTGAGCTATGCCTCTGCGGCCGTAGTTCCGCTTGGATTGATTGCACAAAGTTGTTTAGCCGCCTGAATCTAAGGAAAGATTATGGATCGTCATCCAATTCAGCTTATTAATATTACTGTTGATGAGTTGTATATTAAGTCCCTTGATCGTGAGGCTTTTAAAGATGTGGAGTACTCTAGAGACTTTACCTTAACTGTATCTCGGTCCGAGTATGACGCGGAAGATAAAACCATATCGGTTAAGCTGGATATGAATGTCAGTCCGTCTGAAGATGGCTTGGCCAGGCCGTTCGAGATGCGGGTAAGCATTGCAGGCCATTTTGAAGTCGACGAAGATGCGTTTGATGTGGCGCATATCGACAGATTTGCCGAGCGCAATGCTCCGGCAATACTGATTCCCTACATCCGCGAGCAAGCCTATTCATTGAGTATGCGTGCAGGCGTGGAAGCTGTGATTTTCCCCCTAGTTCAGGTGCCAATTTTCCGTCTTGCGAAGAAAGAAACTTGATTGATTGTTTGGGAAGCGCACTTTTCCGAAACTATGCTCAATCCCCCACTCCTCATATGCTTCCTGCTCAGGTGCTTCGTTGACCTGATGCTTTGCGTAAAATTCATGTCGCCGCGACTATTGGCTTTCGGAGTAAGGGCTCGGCTCCTTATCACATAACTCCTATCGCTGCTGATATGGTTTGGATTCCTCAAACGTCCCGCGTTCGTTGTGATCGTCATCATCAGGGTTAGGAATGCTAAGTGCTGGCCCTATCCTCATTCCTTGTGTATGAGTGCGTCGCGCCGAGCCTGTGGTTGTCCTAGAGTGCGTCCAGTGCCGCCCATGCGTAGGCCAGCTTTACTTCCCAATCCTTTTCTATTGTATCCTGATCTTGTTTTTCCTAATCAAAATATAGTTTTTATCACCTTTTCAACACCTTCTATGAGCTCGGCCACTTCAATGGAGGTAGGCTCAGTAGAGTTCTTGTGCCCGCATTTGTTGCGAATATCGCCCAGATACTGAATGTGACGAGACTTGGCTAAATCAATAACGTCTGCCGCTTTCAGTGCATCGTTCAGAACTGAAATGGTGCCGGACTTTTTGGGCAATGTATGGTTATCGCACACTTGCTTCAAATGACCCTCTAATACCACGCCAGAAACAGCACCAGCAGCACGTGCGAATCCGGCCTTTAGCAGGCCACGTGCAGTATCCAACTCTGAATCATACAAGTCGGCCTGGACCAGTTGTTTAATGTCGAATAGAGAGCTCTCAAAACGGCGTCTGATAGCTTCGACAATAGCAATTTGTTGTGCGAGGAGCGAGATGGCTGCCTTTGCATCCGCCTGCACCCCGTTTCCGTTCGTTACACGTAATCCCTGACAAGCGTCCTCAATACGGTACGTCTCGACGTCGACGTCTTTTCGCGTTTTAGGCCTTTGGTAAAAGCGAATAAAGTCAGATATACGGTCAGGGAGTAACTGTCTGACGAGCGGCAAGGCTTCAGTATACCAACGCTGGTAAGCGGTCCCAAATGGCTTCAGTTTTTTGATGAATGCATCAGCTTCCTCTTGAGTCATCTTCTTCAAAAGGGCGTCGTGGAGCTGAGAATGCCCAAATGCTTCCAGATTGAGAGAGAGGTTTACTGTGCTAGCCTCGGCAAGCAGTTCGTCCAGATCCTTCCGATACTTCTCCAGATTTGATATAGACATTTCTATCCTGCTTAAGGCTGAAGCTGAGTATGGGGGTGGGGCCGAGTCGATATCTTACCTTAGATTTGGAGCAATTGAGGTTGTCCGCTAAGGTCCAGAGTGGGTGCTTAAATGGCGCTGATGCGTTGCGAGCGTTTAGGTAGGCATGATCGCTGGATTGCGCCCCACTGAAGAAGAAAGTGGGTCGCTGGGCCGTTTACCGCTGCAAGCCTTTCCCTAGAAACCCTTGAGCTGCATCGGAATAGGGGACTGGGATCATGCGAAACGGGGAACGAACGGGGAAAATTATCGAGCTAGAAAACAAATGGCCTACGCTGAATAAGCGTAAGCCATTGAATAGTATGGTGGGCCCACACGGACTCGAACCGTGGACCAAGGGATTATGAGTCCCCTGCTCTAACCAACTGAGCTATAGGCCCTCAGTAGGCCGCGGATTATAACGGCGGTTTGGCTGGTGTGCTATCCGAAAAATCCGAAAGAGTTGTACGAAGAAACTTCAAGCTGAATTCCTCTGGGCGTAGCGGCAGGCTGACGATGTAGCCCTGGATTTGTTCGCAGCCTTCGTCGGCCAGAAACTGTTGTTGCTCCTGGGTTTCCACGCCTTCGGCGATGACGGTCAGTTGCATGCTGCGGCCCAGGGCGATGATGGCTCGGACGATGGCGCCGTCATGGGTGTCGTCGGGCAGGCCGCGCACGAAGGACTGGTCGATTTTCAGGATATCCAGCGGCAGGCGCTTGAGGTAGCTCAGGGATGAGTAGCCGGTGCCGAAGTCATCGATGGCCAGTTGCACGCCCAGGCGCTTGAGCCGGTAGAGGACGGCCAGTGCTTCTTCGGCCTGGCTCATGATGAAGTTTTCGGTGATCTCCAGTTGCAGGCACTCGGGCGCCAGGCGGTAGTCCGCCAATAGCTGCTCGATGCGGGCCAACAGTTTTGGCTGGCGCAGTTGCGCGCCGGCCAGGTTAACTGACAGGGCACCGAATGGCCGGTAGATTTTGTTCCACTCGCACATCTGCATGCAGGCCTGTTCCAGCACCCAGTCGCCAATCTGCAGGATCATGCCGTTCTCTTCGGCCAGCGCGATGAAGTGCTCGGGTGGCACTTCGCCTAAGGTCGGATGCGTCCAGCGAATCAAGGCTTCGGCGCCCACCAGTTGGTGATTGAGAAGGCTGATCTTCGGCTGATAGCTGAGGCTGAACTCGTTGCGCTCCATGGCTCTGCGCAGTTCATGCTCCAGGGCCATACGCGCGGTAGCCTGGGAGGTGAGGTCGCGGGTGTAGCTTTCGACACGATTGCGGCCTTTGGCCTTGGAGCGGTACATCGCTGCGTCAGCGTTTTTGACCACAGTGGCTACGTCGGTGCCGTCGATGGGGAACAGGCAGCTACCGATACTGGAACTGATGAAAAACTCATGCTCGCCTGCCTGGAAAGGGGCAGCGAAAGAGGCCAGTAACTTGTTGGCGATCACCTCGGCGTCATTGGGGTGGAGCAAGCCGGGCAGCAGAATGATGAACTCGTCGCCGCCCAGGCGGGCGACGGTATCGATATCCCGCAAGTTCTCTTTCAGGCGCTGAGCGATGCCCTTGAGCAGCAGGTCGCCCACCGGATGGCCCAGGCTGTCATTGATATGTTTGAAGCGATCAAGGTCGAGAAACAGTACCGCGCCCAGGCTATTGGACTCCATGCTGTGCAGCAGGGCGGCTTGCAGGCGACTTTCAAACAGGGTGCGATTAGGCAGGCCGGTCAGTGGGTCGTGGTGGGCCTGATAATCGAGGCGCGCCTGGGCATGCTTGAGGCTGGAAATATCAGCAAACACTGCCACGAAGTGGGTGATGAATTGGTCTCTGTTGCGGACTGCGCTGATGGTCAGCCAGCTTGGATAGACTTCGCCATTCTTGCGGCGGTTGCTGATTTCTCCCTGCCAATGGCCTTCAGCGGTCAGCTGATACCACATGGCGGCGTAGAACGCGCTGTCGTGCAAGCCAGAAGCGAGCAATCTAGGCGTTTCTGCCATGGCTTCCTGTTCGCTGTAACCGGTAATTTCGCTGAATGCCCGGTTTACGGCCGTGATTCGTTGGCGGGTATCGGTGATCAGTACGCCTTCGGCCGTGCTTTCGAATACGGTGGCGGCCAGCTGTAGTTTTTCCTGCATCTGATACCGTTCGGTGATATCCCTCGCGATGGTCAGCATGCAGTCTTCGCCGGCAATCAGCAGTGGTCGTGACGATATTTCGCACAAACGAATCTGACCGTTCTTATGGCGTATGTTGCTGCGGAAATCGCGCACAAATCCATCCCGGCTCAGTTGCTCCAGCAGTTGCTCACGTTCGTACAGGTTGGCCCAGATCCCGAGGGTCAAGGTCGATTCATCCGTCATCAGCTCATTGTCGTAGCCGGTCAGGCGGATGAAACCTTCGTTGACCTCTACCAGCAACCCATCGATTTGCCGGGTGATCACCATGCCGTCCGGTGAGGAGTGGAAAGACTTGGCGAACTTCTCCTCAGACAGCTGCAGCTGCTGTTGGGCCTGTTTGAGTTGAGTGATATCGCGAACCACCACGACTACAGCCTTGGTTGAGTCCAGATCGAAGGGTTCGGCGGAGAGCAGGCCGGCGAAGGTGCGGCCGTCCTTGCGTCGAAAAGGCATTTCCAGGTTGCGGATACTGCCCGTCTGCAAACGCTGCAACATACCAGGGCCTACGCCGGGCACTCCCCAGATATTGAGTTCCGACGGCGTTTTACCAATAACGTCTTCGGCGGCTATCCCAATCTGTTCGACGAACGCCTTGTTGGCTTCCAGTAAAGTGCCGTCGGTGAGGCTGGCAATGATGAGAATGTCCGGGCACTGAGCAAACACCGAAGCGAATTTACCTTCTGACAGTCGCAGCGCTTCCTCGGTTTGCTTGTTCTCGGTGATATCAATCATCAGCCCACGCTTGAGCGGATTACGGCCTTGCCTGATCAAGCTGACGATGTCGCGTACCCATAGCGTCCGACCGTTTGCACTGACCACTCGATAGTCAATGGTGTGGTCTTTACCGCTGGCTGTTTCGCGCTGGCAAAAGGCCTCGGTGCGAGGGAGATCCTTTGGATGGACGATGCTTCGCCAGAAGCCTGGCTCTTTCCATTGCCGCAACGGATAGCCCAGCAAGTGCTCGGCCTGGGGTGAGACGTAGTTGTAGGTGTAATCCGCCGTGTTGGCCTCCCAAGCGATGGCAGAAAGACCTTCAATAAGCCCGCGGTAGTGATATTCACTGCTGCGAAGCTCAAGCTCGAGCTCTACCCGGCGGGTGATTTCCGAACTCAGTTGCCGGTTAACGCGTATCACGATCACCAGAACGGTGGACAGCAATAACAAGCCTGGCAACCCGTACAACAGAAATTTTTCCCACATCCCTGGTCGTTCTCTCTCGTTATTATCCTGTTTTCTCAGACCTGATAATTTTTCAGGTCCGCCGGTGTCCGTTGGCCAGTCAACTTTAGTGCCGCCGCTTCATATATCCCCATCGGCCGCATGAGTCGTTCCTGAAGAAAGTCACCGCTGATAGCCAGGAGTTCGTTGTGACCGTTTCAACGGTGACGGTAATGGGACGAGTGTAGCTCTACTGAGAAAAGCGTGGTCCTCAGGTTTAAAACTTATAAGCCATAACGCAAAACCCCCGGCAGGGCCGGGGGGTTTGTGTGTTTCCAAGCTGCTAGCGTGCTCGCTTACTCGTCCAGGAACGAGCGCAGATGCTCGCTTCGGGTCGGGTGACGCAACTTGCGCAAAGCCTTGGCTTCGATCTGACGAATCCGCTCGCGGGTTACGTCAAACTGTTTGCCGACTTCTTCCAGCGTGTGGTCGGTATTCATATCGATACCGAAACGCATACGCAGGACCTTGGCTTCACGAGCGGTGAGGCCCGACAGCACTTCGCGAGTCGCTTCTTTCAAGCTTTCCACGGTGGCGACATCGATTGGCGACTGCATGGTCGAGTCTTCGATGAAGTCACCCAGGTGCGAATCTTCGTCATCACCGATCGGGGTTTCCATGGAGATCGGCTCTTTGGCGATCTTCAGTACCTTGCGGATCTTGTCCTCAGGCATTTCCATGCGTTCGCCCAACTCTTCCGGGGTCGGCTCGCGACCCATTTCCTGCAACATCTGCCGGGAAATACGGTTGAGTTTGTTGATCGTCTCGATCATGTGCACCGGAATACGGATGGTGCGTGCCTGGTCGGCGATCGAGCGAGTGATCGCCTGACGGATCCACCATGTGGCGTATGTCGAGAACTTGTAACCGCGACGGTATTCAAACTTGTCCACCGCTTTCATCAAGCCGATGTTGCCTTCCTGGATCAGATCGAGGAATTGCAGGCCGCGGTTGGTGTACTTCTTGGCGATCGAGATCACCAGACGCAAGTTCGCTTCAACCATCTCCTTCTTCGCGCGACGGGCCTTGGCCTCGCCGATCGACATGCGACGGTTGATGTCCTTTATTTCAGCAACGGTCAGGCCGGTTTCGGTCTGCAGTGCGATCAGCTTCTGCTGGCAACGCTGGATGTCCGGTTGCAGGCGACCAATGGCTTCGGCGTATTTGCCTTTGCCTTTAGCCAGTGCGTCGGACCAGGTTTCGTCAACTTCATTGCCTGGGAACTGGCGAAGGAAGTCGGCGCGAGGCATGCGGGCATCACGAACACACAACTGCATGATGGCGCGTTCCTGAGCACGAAGACGCTCAAGTGCACCGCGTACACGCTCAACCAGACCTTCAAACTGTTTAGGAACCAGTTTGATCGGCATGAACAGCTCGGCCAGTGCAACCAGCTCGGCAATCGCTTGCTTGCTGTCGCGGCCATGCTTCTTCAGGGCTTTGCGGGTGATTTCCATTTGATCGGAAACCGCACCAAAGCGCTGCTGGGCAATGATCGGGTCCGGACCGCTTTCGACTTCTTCTTCGTCGTCAGTGGACTCTTCCTTCTCTTCCTCGTCGTCATCGCCTTCGGCAGCCTTGGCTGTTTTAGGGTCGACAGGCGGCGGGACTTCGGCTGGCGGCGCAATGCCGTCATCCGGGTCGATATAACCGCTCAGGACGTCAGAGAGGCGACCGCCTTCCGTCGTGACACGTGTGTACTCGGAAAGAATATGGTCAACCGTGCCAGGGAAGTGCGCTATTGCGCTCATCACTTCACGAATACCTTCTTCGATACGCTTGGCGATTTCGATTTCGCCTTCACGGGTCAGAAGTTCGACCGTACCCATTTCACGCATGTACATGCGCACGGGGTCAGTGGTGCGACCAATGTCGGTTTCAACCGCTGCCAACGCTGCGGCCGCTTCTTCTGCGGCTGCCTCATCGGTATCGGCGTCGGCCAGCATCAGGGCGTCCGCATCCGGGGCACTCTCGTGTACCGGGATCCCCATGTCATTAATCATGCGGATGATGTCTTCCACCTGCTCGGGATCTGAAATATCCTCAGGCAGGTGGTCGTTGACCTCTGCGTAAGTCAGATACTTCTGCTCACGACCCAGGGTGATCAACTCTTTGATACGAGACTGCTGTTGCGCTTTTCCGGACATAACACCCTATCCACTGAAGGTCTTGGCGGGCAAAAAACAAGCCGAGGATTATACCCGAGCTATGACCTCACGCGCCAGTTGAGGTCGGGGTTTGTGCAGGAACATTCCGATTTAACAGCTTTAACAGCAGAAGTTTTTCATCTGCGTCCAAACCTGTCTGGCGTTCCTTCCTGATTAATTGCTCCAGGCTGCGCTCGCGTTGGCGTGCGGATAACCTAGTTATAGTGTCGAAAAACTGTTGTTCAAGGTTATCGGCCGATATCAGCCATTCCTTCTCCGCTAATGCACGTAATAATCGACCTTGTTCGGTCCCGTGCCAGCGGGCAATCAATTGCAGCGAGCGCATTTTCGGATTCTTTTGCAGAGCTTCCAGCAAAGAAACCAGTAATTGCGCGTGAGTGTTGTCTTCTGCAGCCAGGTGGCTCGCCTCTTCGACTTTCTCGGCCAGCTCCGGATGATGCAGAAGTGTTCTCAATGCAGTGAGCGTTGGTGGTTCGACGCTCGTCGGTGTGCGTGGGGCACGTGGTTCGAAGTCAGGCCGCTTGCCTTTCTTGTCCCATGGCTTCTTTTCCCACTTTTTCTGGCCCTGAGCGCCGGCCTTTTTCGGCGTCCACTCCTGCTGCGGTTCGTACCCTCCCTGTTGCTGATAATCAGCATAGTCAGGCATGGCGTCGTAATCGAAGCCTGGGTCGTAGCTGGGTGGAGCTTCAGCCGGTGCGTTTTGGACCAGCTGACTAACGGTCTCGTTGGTCAGGCCAGTTATTTCGGTCAGGCGCTGGCGCATCAGGATGCGAAGGTTCGCCCCAGGCACTTTGTCGATCAGCGGCGCTGCCAGCGTGGCCATGTGGGCCTTGCCTTCAAGGGAGCGCGGGTCGGCTTCCTTGGTCAGCTGCTCAAAGAAATAATCGGCCAGCGGTTGTGCGTGCTGGTTGATGCGCGCCCTGAAAGCGTCTGTGCCTTCGGAGCGGACCAGGGTGTCCGGGTCTTCACCTTCAGGCAAAAACAGAAACCTGGCGCGTCGCCCGTCCTGCAGGCTCGACAGCGTTGATTCCAGGGCGCGCCATGCTGCATTGCGTCCGGCCTGATCGCCGTCGAAGCAAAACAGCACGTTCGGCACGACCCTGAACAGGCGCTTCAAATGTTCTTCGCTGGTGGCGGTACCCAGCGTGGCCACGGCATTGCGAAGGCCTTGTTGGGCCAGGGCAATGACGTCCATGTAACCTTCAACCACGATGATTTCATCGAGGCTGCGATTGAATTTGCGGGCTTCGAATAGCCCGTACAGCTCCTGACCTTTGTGAAAAACCGGGGTTTCCGGTGAGTTCAGGTACTTGGGCTTATCGTCACCGAGTACGCGTCCGCCGAAGGCAATGATCCGGCCGCGACTGTCGCGGATCGGAAACATCACCCGGTCACGGAAGCGGTCATACCGCTTGCCGGTTTCGGCGTTTTCGATCAGCAGGCCTGCGTCGATCATGGCTTTTTGCTGAAGCGTGTCGCTGCCCAAGTGCTTGTGCAGGTTGTCCCAGCCTGGCGGTGCAAAGCCAAGGCCGAAATCCCGGGCAATTTCACCGGACAGACCACGACCCTTGAGGTAATCCACTGCTGCTTTACGCGTAGGATGGCTCTTCAGGGCTTGTCGGTAGAACTCGGCTGCTGCTGTGAGTAGCGGATACAGCGGCGAGTCGGTGGGCTGCCGTGGTTTGTTGCCTTTGACGCCCTGTTCCCGTGGCACTTCCATGCCCGCGGCTTTCGCCAGATCCTCGACGGCCTGGACGAAATCCAGGTTGTCGTGGTCCATGATGAAGCCGAGGGCATTGCCTCCAGCGCCGCAACCAAAACAGTAATAGAACTGTTTGTCGGGACTGACGCTGAACGATGGGGTCTTTTCTTTGTGGAACGGGCAGCACGCGCTGAAGTTCTTCCCGGTTTTCTTCAATTGCAGACGTGAGCTGACAACATCGACGATGTCGGTGCGGTTCAGGAGGTCGTCAATGAAGCCTTGGGGAATCAGCCCGGCCATATCGTTCTCATATCAAGCGTTCCGCCATTCGGGTCATGGCGAATCCAGGATGTAACGGCTGCTGCGGGTCTTTCTGTAATGCCAAAGAGGCATGTACGGACCGATCACTGCGGCTGCTCGTCAGTATCTGGAATGGTAGCTGGCAACAAATCCACCCGCAGTCCTCTGAGCAAGTCAGGGGTTGGGTCAGATAGTGACGGCTTTCAAGCGTATAGGCTGTTTGTAGCAAATCGAATGCCGGTTTACGGTTTCGGTGTTCGCTCAGCGTGCGAGGGTGACGCTGCCTTGGCTGAGCTTCTTGCGAAGATCATCAAGGCATACTCGTCATTCACTTTGATGCGTGCGCCGTGATGGCGTGATCAAGGTGGCCTGAATCTCAGGCTGGACGTGCTTTGACGAAGTGACTAATGCGCGTGTGCGCAGTGAGTTGCTTCTTCAATGTAGCTTATGCGTTGCCTTAACTGCCGCTAGCCCGGCTTTGAGGCCGGGCATTGCAGAAGCTTGCGACAGACGTCTGTAAATTAATACAGACGAACGGCGCGGCGCTGTTCGCGCTGAACTTTCTTGGCGTGACGCTTAACAGCGGCTGCTGCTTTACGCTTACGCTCAGAAGTAGGCTTCTCGTAAAATTCGCGGCTACGAACTTCAGCCAGAACACCGGCTTTTTCGCAGGAGCGCTTGAAACGACGCAGAGCTACGTCGAAGGGTTCGTTCTCTTTAACTTTGACGGCTGGCATCCAGAGCTACCTTCATTCATTACCGGGGTCAACGTCTCGTGCAAAGACTGCACATAAGTACGTCGGTTTTTAAGGGTTGCGGATGTTAACCCCTCATTGAGAGGAATGCAAAGCCTCTGATCGAAAACCGCTGGTCGGGGCATCGGGCGGCGACTATTATGCGCGCCTTCGAATTCAGCCTCTACAAGGCGCAAACCCATGCTAGTACTGGGATTAGAAACCTCTTGCGACGAAACCGGCGTCGCGCTCTACGACAGCGAACACGGTCTGCTGGCTGACGCATTATTCAGTCAGATCGACCTGCACCGGGCTTACGGCGGGGTCGTGCCGGAGCTTGCTTCGCGTGATCACGTCAAGCGCATGCTGCCTCTGATTCGCCAGGTCATGGCGGATGCGGGCACTGTCGCGTCGGACATCGATGCCATCGCATACACAGCGGGGCCGGGGCTTGTAGGCGCTTTGCTGGTTGGCGCGTCATGTGCCCAGGCGCTGGCTTTTGCCTGGGATATTCCGGCTCTGGGTGTGCATCACATGGAGGGCCATCTGCTGGCTCCGATGCTGGAAGCGCAACCGCCTGAGTTCCCGTTCGTCGCTTTGTTGGTTTCCGGGGGTCATACGCAGCTGGTTCGCGTCGATGGCATCGGTCTTTATGAGCTGCTCGGCGAGACTCTGGATGACGCTGCCGGCGAAGCGTTCGACAAAACCGCGAAAATGATGGGCATGCAATATCCCGGCGGTCCTGAAATCGCCGCGTTGGCGACCAAAGGTGTGGCGGGGCGTTTTGTGTTCCCTCGGCCCATGACTGATCGTCCCGGGCTGGAATTCAGCTTCAGCGGCCTGAAAACCTCGGCGTTGAACACCTGGCAGCAATGCCAGAGCGCTGGGGACGACAGTGAGCAGACCCGTTGCGACATCTCTCTGGCCTTCCAGCAGGCGGTGGTAGAGACTTTGACCATCAAGTGCAAGCGCGCCCTGAAACAGACCGGCCTCAAGCGTCTGGTGATTGCCGGTGGCGTCAGCGCCAACAAGTCCCTGCGGCTGTCGCTGGAAAAAATGCTCGGCGATCTTAACGGCAACGTGTTCTACGCCCGGCCTGAATTCTGTACCGATAACGGCGCGATGATTGCCTTTGCCGGTTGCCAGCGTTTGCAGGCGGGTCAGAAGGAAGACTTGAGCATCAGCGTGCAGGCACGCTGGCCCATGGAGCAGTTGAAGGGTTTGCAGGACGCGACGTGAGGGAGATTCATCACCCTCCGTCAAAAATGCCGTTCGCGCCCGGCAAACAGGTCGCGTAGATTGCCTCGATGGCGCCACACAATCAGTAGCGTGAGCAAGCTCATCGGCAGCAGTGCCCGAGGTTCCTGCCAAGCGAGTAGGGGCAGGGTGAGGGGCGTGGCGATCAATGCGGCTAGTGAGCTGGTGCGGGTCATGTAGAACACCAATGCCCAGGCGCAGATCGCCAGGGCCGCGGCGGGCGGGTACAGGCCCAGCAGCATGCCGGCCGCAGTCGCAACGCCTTTGCCGCCACGGAAGCGGAAGTACAGCGGGAACAGATGGCCCAGCACAGCGCACAGCCCGATCCAGGCCTGCGCTCTGGGGTCCAGGCCGCAGAAGTGGGCAATCAGCACCGGCACCAGGCCTTTGCAGAGGTCGCCAAGCAACGTGAGTATCGCGAGTTTTTTCCCGGCCAGACGCAACATGTTGGTCGCGCCCGCATTGCCTGAACCACTGGCGCGCGGGTCCGGGCTGCCAGTGAGGCGGCTGAGCAGTATGGCGAAGGACAGCGAGCCAAGCAGGTAGGCGAAAATCGCCAGTAACCAAAACATGCTAACTATTCCGGGCTGGGAAGCCCTGATTCTAACGGCGCATCGCGCCCTTGTCGTGCAGTGGAGAGTGGTGCTTGGACAGAGTTTTCATTGAGGGTCTGGAAGTCGATACCGTTATCGGCGCCTATGACTGGGAGCGGGGCATTCGCCAGTGCCTGCGTCTGGACCTTAGTTTTGCCTGGGATAACCGACCCGCTGCGGCGGGCGATGACCTGAGCAAGGCGCTGGACTATGCGAATGTGTCCACGCGCATCATGGACTTTGCCGACAAGGCGCAGTTTCAGCTGGTGGAAACCTTTGCCGAGCGTCTGGCTGAGGTTCTGATGAGCGAGTTTCACATCCCCTGGCTGCACCTGAAACTGACCAAGCCCGGTGCGGTTGCGGCCGCCAAGGGCGTGGGTGTGGAGATCGAGCGCGGATGTCGCTGACAAGGGTTTACCTCGGCCTGGGCAGCAACATAGAGCGCGAAAAGCACCTGGTTGCCGGGCTCGAAGCGCTGGACGGATTCGTCAGTGAAATGACCTGTTCGGCGGTGTTCGAGAGCCAGCCGGTGGGTATCAAAAGTGGCCTGTTCTTCAATCTGGTGGTGACCGGTTATTCCGAGCTGCCTTTGATGGAGCTGGACCGCCGCCTCAAATTCATCGAGGCCGACAATGGCCGGTACGCGTCAGACCGTAAGGGTCTGCCGCTGGATATCGACGTGCTGCTGTATGGCGAGCAGGTGGGTAATTTCGATGGTTTGATCCTGCCCCGTGCTGAAATTCTCAAGAATGCTTTTGTGTTGTGGCCGTTGTCACTGATTGCGCCGGATCGTGTGCATCCAGAGGCAGGGGTTTCTTTCGAGAGGCTTTGGGCCGATGCGCAGATAGATCAGCAATTATGGCCGGCGGCGTTTGAGTGGCGAGGGATGCAGTTGACGCCGCAGAGCCTGCTGGATAGCTGAACCTTGTAGGAGCTGCCGAAGGCAGCGAAAGCGGTGTGTCAGGAATACCGAATTCGCAGCCTGCGGCAGCTCCTACAAGGCCGGCGTAGTTCGTGGAAGGTTCTGTGTTTACCGAAGACGTGGGACCGGCTTTAGCCGGGAAGAGGCCGGAACATCCGCAGCATATTCATTGTCTGAAATGCCGCCTTCCCGGCTAAAGCCGGTCCCACGAGATCGCGTTTCGCCTGTGCGGATCTTGGTCGCGAAAGACGGCTGCATTCTGGCAAGACTTCAGCTGTTGTACTGCGCCTTGTAGATTTTCAGCGCATCGAGGCGTTCCACTTTCAACGCCTCGCCCAGCGCCATCCCCTGCAAACCCTTCTCGATCAATGGCTGAACCGACACGGCCTTGGCCGCCTCTGCCGCGCCGCGCAGGTAGTTGGCTTGTGGGTAATCGCGCTGTTCAAAACCGTCGCGGCCTCGGGCGTCCATTTCGCAGGCGACGATGAAATCTTCGAAACGCTGCGGGCGGCGATACACGTCGAAGCTTTGCAGCAGCTCAAGCACCGTTGACGGTTTCAACTCCAGCGCTCGATGACCATGGGTGTGGTATTGGCCGACCAGTAATGCCAATTCCTGACAATCCCTCGGCACTTTGAAGCGGCTGTTCACTGCCTTGATCAGGCGCAAGCCCGTATGTTCGTGGGCAATGTGCCGGGGCCATTCAGCCTCCGGCGTCAGCCCCTTGCCCACGTCATGCAGCAGACACGCCCAGCGCACGCTTAATGGTTGCTGGTGGATGGCGGCCTGTTGCAGAACGCTCAAAACATGCACGCCGGTATCGATTTCCGGGTGGTGGGCCGGAGGCTGAGGTACGCCGAACAGATCGTCCACTTCAGGCAGCATTTCTTTGAGCGCGCCGCAGTCACGCAACACCTGAATGAACACCTGAGGCTGGTTCTCCATGAGTGCGCGGGAGATTTCCTTCCAGCTGCGCTCTGGGGTCAGGGCGTCCAGTTCGCCCGACTCGCTCAACTGTCGCATCAGCTCCAGGGTCTCGGGGGCGACGGTAAAACCCTCCGGCGCATAGCGAGCCGCGAACCGCGCTACACGCAAGACCCGCAGGGGATCTTCGGCGAATGCCGGAGAAACGTGGCGCAAAATGCGCGCTTCCAGATCTTGCTGGCCGCCGTAGGGGTCGGTGAGATTGCCTTGCTTGTCCTCGGCGATCGCATTGATGGTGAGGTCGCGGCGGATCAAATCCTGTTCGAGGGTGACCTCGGGACTGGCATGAAAAACAAAGCCGCCGTAGCCCCGCCCGCTCTTGCGCTCGGTGCGGGCCAGGGCGTATTCCTCGCCGGTCAGCGGGTGAAGAAAGACCGGGAAGTCGGTGCCGACCGGGCGATAGCCTTTGATCAGCATCTCTTCGGTGGTCGCGCCGACGACAACCCAATCGACATCAGTAACCGGTTTACCCAGGAGACGGTCGCGCACCGCGCCACCGACTTTATAAATCTGCATAAAAAACCTCCGTAAGCGCGACAGGATAAACCTTGCGTCGCGCGAGCGGAGGTAAAACCTAGCGAGCGGTCGATGAAGACCGCCTTACGGTGAGCGTTTAGAGGTGAACGACCGAGAGATCCAGCCGGGGATATTCTCCGTCGGGGTGTTCACTTCTAGGTGGTACATGATGGGTCTTCATCACCTGATCCCCTTGCAGGGTTTCCAGATGGATATCGAAACCCCATAGCCGGTGCAGGTGTTTGAGGACTTCGTCAGTGGATTCGCCCAGCGGTTTGCGGTCGTGCTGCTGATGGCGCAGGGTCAACGAGCGGTCGCCACGGCGGTCGATGCTGTAAATCTGCACGTTTGGTTCGCGATTGCCCAGGTTGTACTGGGCGGCCAGGGTTTCACGGATGACCCGGTAGCCTGGCTCGTCATGGATCGCGGGGACCAACAGGTCGTCTTTCTGATCGTCATCCATGATGCTGAACAGCTTCAGATCCCGGATAACTTTCGGCGACAGATACTGCAGGATAAAGCTCTCGTCCTTGAAGCTGCTCATCGCAAACTTCACAGCTGTGAGCCAGTCTGTGCCAGCAAGTTCGGGGAACCAGTGGCGATCTTCGTCAGTAGGTTCTTCACACATGCGGCGGATATCGCGGTACATGGCGAAGCCCAGAGTGTACGGGTTGATGCCGCTGTAATACGGACTGTCGAAGCCAGGTTGATAGACCACGCTGGTGTGCGAGGTCAGGAATTCCATCATGAAACCGTCGGTTACCAGCCCTTCGTCATACAGATCGTTCATCAAGGTGTAGTGCCAGAACGTCGCCCAGCCCTCGTTCATCACCTGAGTCTGACGCTGCGGGTAAAAGTATTGCGCGATCTTGCGCACGATGCGCACTACTTCACGCTGCCAGGGCTCCAGCAGAGGCGCGTGTTTTTCGATGAAGTACAGGATGTTTTCCTGAGGTTCGGCTGGGAAGCGGGCGTTGTCTTCCTTGCTGTTCTTGTCGGCATTCTTGGGGATGGTGCGCCACAGGTCATTGATCTGTTTCTGCAGGTGTTCTTCCCGATCCTTTTGTCGACGGCGTTCTTCTTCGGCAGAAATCGGATACGGCCGCTTGTAGCGGTCGACGCCGTAGTTCATCAGGGCGTGGCAGGAATCGAGCAAGTCTTCGACCGCGTCGATGCCATGGCGCTCTTCGCATTGCATGATGTACTGCTTGGCGAACACCAAGTAATCAATGATCGAACTGGCGTCGGTCCAGGTGCGGAACAGGTAATTACCCTTGAAGAAACTGTTGTGCCCATAACAGGCGTGGGCTACGACCAGTGCCTGCATGCAGATGGTGTTTTCTTCCATCAGGTAAGCGATACACGGATCAGAGTTAATGACGATTTCGTAGGCCAGACCCATCTGCCCGCGGGTGTAGGATTTTTCAGTGCTCAGGAAGTGTTTGCCGTAGGACCAGTGGTGATAGCCCAAAGGCATGCCCACCGAGGCATAGGCATCCATCATCTGCTCAGCGGTGATGACTTCAATCTGGTTGGGATAGGTATCCAGCGCATAGCGCTCCGCGATACGGCTGATTTCGCGGTCGTAGGCCTGGATCAGCTCGAATGTCCACTCTGAACCCGTGGAGAGGGGTTGGCGCTTCTGCTCTCTAGCGGTCATGTCACTAACCTGCGCTGGAAGAGTTCACGGAATACCGGATAGATATCACCGGCAGAGACCAGCTGTTGCTGGGCGAACGTGTCGGCGAAGGCTTCACCGATCCGTTCGTATTCGAACCACAAGGCCTGATGTTCCCGTGGCGTGATTTCCACGTAAGTGTAGTACTGCACAAACGGCATGATCTGCTTGATAAGGATGTCGCGGCAGATCGGTGAGTCGTCGTTCCAGTTGTCGCCGTCAGAGGCTTGGGCGGCGTAGATATTCCACTCGTTGGTGGGGTAGCGCTCGGCCATGATTTCCTGCATCAGCTTCAGCGCGCTGGAAACGATGGTGCCGCCGGTTTCCCGTGAATAGAAGAACTCTTCTTCGTCCACTTCCCGGGCGCTGGTGTGGTGGCGGATGAATACCACTTCAATCTTGTCGTAGTTCCGCTTGAGGAACAGGTACAGCAGGATGAAGAAGCGTTTGGCGATGTCCTTGGTGGCCTGGGTCATGGAGCCGGAGACGTCCATCAGGCAGAACATCACCGCCTTGGAACTGGGGTTGGGCTGTTTGACCAGCAGGTTGTATTTGAGGTCGAAGGTGTCCAGATACGGCACGCGACGAATGCGGGCCTTGAGCTTGTCTATCTCGACTTCCAGGTCCTGAATGTCGCCGAAATTATCGGGTTCTTCGCGTTTCAGGCGATCCAGTTCACTGACCGCTTCCTTGAGCTTGGCGCGGCTGCTGCCGGACAAAGCGATGCGACGCGCGTGTGCGGAACGCAAGGTGCGGATGATGTTGATGCGTGAGGGATTACCTTCGTTGCTGATCCCGGCGCGAACCGTCTTGAAGGTATCGGTGCCGGTCAGGTTGCGTTTGACCAGATTGGGCAGCTCCAGGTCTTCGAACATGAACTCCAGAAACTCTTCCTGAGTAATCTGAAACACAAACTCGTCCATGCCCTCGCCGGAGTTGCTGGCTTTGCCCGGCCCTTTGCCACCGCCGCCGCCTTGCGGACGGGCGATGTGTTCGCCGGTGGTGAATTCTTTGTTACCGGGGTGAACCACAGTCTGTTTGCCGCCACGGCCGTGATGAAGCACCGGCTCGTCAATGTCGCGACCGGGAATGCTGATCTGCTCGCCATGCTCCATATCGGTAATGGAGCGGCGGCTGACGGCTTCTTCGACTGCTTTTTTGATGTGGTCACGGTAACGCCGCAAAAACCGCTGACGGTTTACCGTGCTCTTGTTCTTGCCATTGAGACGTCGGTCGATCACATAGCTCATAGGCCCCTCCGGGGAGCTTCAAGTCGTAAGCTTCAAGCTGCAAGCGAGTGCGCATCAACTCCCGTGCCGGGACTCAACCGCTTTTCTCTTGCAGCTTGTAGCTTGAAGCTTGCCGCTGCTTCACTGCGACTTCCGGACCCGTAGGTACCATTCGGAAAGAAGCCGTACCTGTTTATCGGTGTAGCCCCGCTCGACCATCCTGGTGACAAAGTCGTTGTGTTTCTGTTGATCCTCTTTGCTGGCTTTGGCGTTGAAGCTGATAACCGGAAGCAGGTCCTCGGTGTTGGAGAACATTTTCTTCTCGATGACCACACGCAGCTTCTCGTAGCTGAGCCAGGTCGGGTTTTTGCCGTTGTTGTTGGCGCGGGCGCGCAGCACGAAGTTGACGATCTCGTTGCGGAAATCCTTCGGATTGCTGATACCGGCCGGTTTCTCGATTTTCTCCAGTTCTTCGTTCAACGCCACACGGTTGAGGATTTCGCCGGTTTCCGGGTCGCGGTATTCCTGATCCTGAATCCAGAAGTCCGCGTACAGCACGTAGCGGTCGAATATGTTCTGGCCGTATTCGCTGTAGGACTCCAGATACGCCGTCTGGATTTCCTTGCCGATGAACTCGATGTAGCGCGGCGCCAGGTATTCCTTGATGAACCGCAGATAACGCTCGCGGGTTTCGGCCTGGAACTGCTCCTGCTCAATCTGCTGCTCCAGCACGTACAGCAAGTGCACGGGGTTGGCGGCGATTTCGTGAGGATCGAAGTTGAACACCTTGGACAGGATCTTGAACGCAAACCGTGTGGACAGCCCGTTCATGCCTTCGTCGACGCCCGCGCTGTCGCGGTACTCCTGAATCGACTTGGCTTTCGGGTCGGTGTCTTTGAGGTTCTCGCCGTCATACACCCGCATCTTGGAGTAAATATTGGAGTTTTCCGGCTCTTTGAGGCGCGACAGCGTGGTGAACTGCGCCAGCATTTTCAGGGTGTCAGGTGCGCAATGGGCCTTGGACAGCGAGCTGTTGAAGAGCAGCTTGTCGTAAATCTTGATTTCATCGCTCACGCGCAGGCAGTACGGCACCTTCACGATGTAGATCCGGTCGATGAACGCCTCGTTGTTCTTGTTGTTACGGAAGCTGTGCCATTCCGATTCGTTGGAGTGGGCCAGCAAAATACCGGTAAACGGAATCGCGCCCAGGCCTTCGGTACTGTTGTAGTTACCTTCCTGGGTGGCGGTGAGCAGTGGGTGCAGCACCTTGATCGGCGCCTTGAACATTTCGACGAATTCCATCAGGCCCTGGTTGGCCCGGCACAGCGCGCCAGAATAGCTGTAAGCGTCGGCGTCGTTCTGTGGGTATTCCTCGAGTTTGCGGATATCGACTTTACCGACCAGGGCTGAAATGTCCTGGTTGTTTTCGTCGCCCGGTTCGGTTTTCGCGACCGCGATCTGGTTAAGGATCGACGGATAGAGTTTGACCACTTTGAACTGGCTGATGTCGCCCCCGAACTCAGCCAGACGTTTGGTCGCCCAGGGCGACATGATGGTGCTCAGATAGCGACGCGGGATGCCGAAGTCTTCTTCGAGAATCGCACCGTCCTCGGTTGCGTTGAACAAGCCCAGTGGCGATTCGAAGACCGGCGAGCCTTTGATCGCGTAGAACGGGACCTTTTCGATCAGTTGTTTGAGTTTTTCAGCCAGCGATGACTTACCGCCACCGACCGGGCCGAGCAGGTAAAGGATCTGTTTCTTCTCTTCCAGGCCCTGAGCGGCATGGCGGAAGTACGAGACGATCTGGTCGATGCATTCTTCCATCCCGTGGAAGTCGGCAAAGGCCGGGTAGCGACGGATGACCTTGTTGGAAAAGATCCTCGATAGCCGCGAGTTGGTCGAGGTATCAACCAGCTCCGGCTCGCCGATGGCAAGCAACAGTCTTTCGGCCGCAGACGCGTACGCGCTGCGATCCTGCTTACAGAGCTCTAGATACTCCTGTAGGGAGAGCTCCTCCTGCCGTGTCGATTCAAAGCGTTGTTGGAAGTGGCTAAAAATACTCATGACGTCACCTCGCTCGATACGTAGAGCCGGCGGCGGATCGTCAGTCGATGTTGGCAGCAACTGAGTCTCCAGCTGCCAGTGAACCCCCCAAACACCATAAAAGTAGCTACCGATGACCCACGCGCCGGTGTACCGGCTCTCCCCTGATTACGGATGGCCTGAGGCTAAGGATAGTTCGGAATCGGAAAGATAAAGAAGGGATGAGCAGAAAGTCAGGCAGACCATTCGTCAGTTGGGGCGCGAACCCGCGTGGGACGCGGGATCAACTGAAATAAAAATATTTTCCGTCAGCCCTGGACGGTCTCGCTCGGAAAGGTGCTGCGCCACAGCTCGAAACCACCGTCCATGCTGTACACGTCCGAGAAGCCCTGGCTGACAAGGTAGGCCGCTGCGCCCTGGCTGGAATTGCCGTGATAACAGACTACGACGACCGGCTTGTCCAGATCGGCGTTGCGGATGAAGTCAGCGATGGAGTGGTTATCCAGGTGCTGAGCGTCGGGGATGTGATTGCTGGCGAAAGTCTGCGGGTCGCGAACGTCTACCAACACGGCGCCTTGCTCGCGCAGGGCCTGAGCCTGTTCTGGCGGGATACGTTTGAATTCGGTCATGGTTGGCTCCTTTGAAAATAGTGATCAGCAAGGTCTGTGGGGATTTTATGCTGGCCTGCAATGCGCTCTTGTGGGACCGGCTTTAGCCGGGAAGGCGGCATTTCGGGCAACCCATATGCTGTGAATGTTCCGGCCTATTCCCGGCTAAAGCCGGTCCCACAGGGTTCTGCGTTGTCCCGTTGAGTTTTTGATTCTAGCGCCGGATTACGCCAGCGGGGTTATGCAGAATGGTTCTGGTCGCCCCGGTCTGTGCATTGCCGTGGTCGTCGCAATCGCAAAGGTGTCGCTCAAGGGTGTCAACGTTGAGCATCGTCATCGCAGAGCCCCAGACGCAGCCGGTATCGAGCGCGTAGACATTGGGCTCATCGCAACGGCCTTCCAGAGCCGCCCAGTGACCGAAGATGATTTTCACATCGCTGGTTTTTCGGTCCTTGTGTTTGAACCACGGGGCGTAGCCGGGCAGGGCGGTGTCGGCGCCTTCCTTGCCTTTGAGGTCGAGCTTGCCGTCACTGGTGCAGAAGCGCATCCGCGTGAAGTAGTTAGTGATAACCCTCAAGCGCGTCACACCCTGCAGGTCGCTGTCCCATTTGCTTGGCTCGTTGCCATACATGCCATCCAGGAACGGCTGATAGAGCGCGTCATCGTGCAAAGCGTTTTCCACTTCGGCGGCGCACTTGAGGGCTTTCTTCAGCGACCATTGCGGAGGAATCCCGGCATGAACCATCGCCACGTTGCGCCCGGCGTCGAAGTGCAGCAGTTTTTGCTGACGCACCCATTGCAGCAGGTCGTTGCAATCCGGCGCTTCGAGGATCCCGCGCAGGGTGTCGCCCTTTTTCAGGCGCTCGATGTTGCGGGAGGCGGCGAGCAGGTGCAGGTCGTGGTTGCCCAGTACGCAGACCACTGATTGGCGGATGCTGTACAGAAAACGCAGGGTCTCCAGCGACTGGGGGCCACGGTTGACCAGATCCCCCACCAGCCAGAGCTGATCCCTGGCCGGGTCGAAGTTCACATGTTCCAGCAGGCATTGCAGTGGTTCGAGGCAGCCTTGCAGGTCGCCGACGGCATACACCGCCATCAGTGAAGCGACCCCGGAACCGCCAGGCGAAACGGTGCGATCACTGCGTCGAAGCGTTTACCGTCTTCGGCGAGCATCTGATAAGTGCCCTGCATGTTGCCGACCTTGGTGGTCATCACCGTGCCGCTGCTGTAGGTGTGGCTCTGACCCGCATCGATCAACGGCTGCTGGCCGACCACGCCTTCGCCACGGACTTCTTCCACATGGCCGTCACCATCGGTGATCACCCAATGCCGCGAAAGGAGTTTGGCCGGTAGCTCGCCGCTGTTGTGCACCGTGATGGTGTAAGCAAAAGCAAAGCGATTGTGCTCGGGTTGGGATTGCTCCACGAGGAAGCGGGTGACGACGCTGACGTCGACCTGATATCGGGAATCGGACATGCAGTAGGCCTTGGAAGCGAATGCGGATAAAACCGGAAAGCCCGGTGGAATCAGTCTAGGACATGTAGACGATAACAGACGAGCTGCACTTTGATCGTCCACATGTCCTGCAAGGTCATGCCTGGGCAGGTTTTTCGCTCAGTTTGTCAGCGAGGCGCACGAATGCGGCGAGGTCCAGCTGCTCAGGGCGCAGGCTGCCATCAACACCGGCGGCTTCAATATCATCGTTGCTGAGCAGCAGCTTCAATGTATTGCGCAGGGTTTTGCGGCGTTGATTGAAGGCTTCGCGCACCACGCGCTCAAGCAGGCGATGGTCCTTGGCCGGGTGCGGCAGTGTTTCGTGAGGCACCAGGCGCACAATCGCGGAATCCACTTTCGGTGGCGGATTGAACGCGCCGGGGCCGACATTGAACAGGTATTCAACCCGGCAGTGGTACTGAACCATGATCGACAGTCGACCATAATCGCCGCCGCCCGGTGCTGCTGCCATGCGCTGAACCACTTCCTTCTGCAGCATGAAGTGCATGTCGCGGATCAGGTTTGCGTTCTGCAGCAGATGGAAAATCAGCGGCGTGGAGATGTTGTACGGCAGGTTGCCCACGACTCGCAGGCTGCCTGCCGGTGCATTGAGGCTGGTAAAGTCGAACTTCAGCGCATCGCCCTGATGCAGGTTGAAGTTAGGCTTGCTGCCGAACTGGTGGATCAGGATCGGGATCAGGTCTTTATCCAGCTCCACGACGTCCAGTTGTGCGCCGCTGCCCAGCAAACCTTGGGTCAGAGCACCCTGGCCCGGGCCGATTTCCAGCAGGCGTTCTTCGGGGCGGGCGTGGATGGCGCGCAGGATTTTATCGATCACGCCTGCGTCATGCAGGAAGTTTTGTCCAAAACGCTTGCGCGCCTTGTGTTGAAATTGCTCGGTCATGTAGGGGTCTCGGCCATCTGATAGGCGGTTTGCAGGGCGACTTGCAGGCTGCCGGTGTCGATCTTGCCGCTGCCTGCCAGATCCAGGGCGGTGCCGTGGTCAACAGAGGTGCGAACAATCGGTAGGCCCAACGTCACGTTGACTGCAGCGCCGAAACCTTTGTATTTCAGCACGGGCAGACCCTGGTCGTGGTACATCGCCAGCACTGCATCGCAGTGCTCCAGATATTTGGGGGTAAACAGAGTGTCGGCAGGTAACGGGCCACGCAAATCCAGGCCCTCGCTGCGCAGACGCTCCAGAGCGGGTTCGATGATGTCGATTTCTTCGCGGCCCAGATGCCCGCTTTCACCGGCATGAGGGTTGAGCCCGCAGACTAGAATACGCGGCTTGGGGATACCGAATTTGTTGACCAGATCGGCGTGCAGGATGCGTGTTACCCGCTCAAGTCGCTCGGCGGTGATCGCATCGGCCACCTCGCGCAACGGCAGATGAGTTGTCACCAGTGCAACCCGCAGGTCGCCAGTGGCCAGCATCATCACCACTTGCTCGGTGTTGGTCAGCTCGGCGAGAAACTCGGTGTGCCCGGAAAAGGCGTTGCCGCCTTCGTTGATCACGCCCTTGTGTACCGGCGCGGTGATCATCCCGGCAAAACTGCCGTCCATGCAGCCTTGGCCCGCGCGGGTCAGGGTTTGCAGGACGAAAGCGCCGTTGGCTTTGTTTAGCTGGCCGGTGACCACGGGGGCGAGCAGAGGCGTATCCCAGACATACAGGCTGCCCGCCGGGGCGGGCAGGTCGGGGAAGGCATCAGGGGTGACGCGAATCAGATCGACGACCACGCCCAGCTGGGCGGCCCGCTCGGAGAGCAGGTCGCAGCTGGTGATGGCAATAAGGGGGTGCGGCTGAGGCTGGGTGGCGAGTAGCAGGCAAAGGTCAGGACCAATGCCGGCCGGCTCGCCGGGTGTCAGTGCGAAACGCTTTGGTTTCACTGTGCAGCCTTGTCAGCGCCGGGCAGTTTGATTTCAACATACGCTTCGTCACGGATCTGACGCAGCCATGTTTGCAGCTCTTCGTCGTACTTGCGGTTACGCAGAGCCATCAACGCCTGCTGCTCGCGAGCCTGGCCGGTGGCGTCTGTGGAGCGGCGACCAAGAACTTCCAGAACGTGCCAGCCGTAAGCGGTCTTGAATGGTTTGGACAAGGTGCCTTGCGGCGTCTCGTTCATGACCTGACGGAATTCTGGAACCAGCGAGTTAGGGTCAACCCAGTTCAGGTCGCCGCCGTTGAGTGCCGAGCCCGGATCTTCAGAGAAGCTCTTGGCCAGGGTCGCGAAGTCATCGCCGTCCTGAATGCGGTCGTAGATTTTCTGCGCCAGACGCTTGGTTTCTTCTTCGCTGCGGATCTCGCTTGGCTTGATCAGGATGTGACGCACGTGAACTTCATCGCGCATCTGTGCCTGACCCTGACCACCGCGTTTTTCCAGCAGCTTGAGGATGATGAAACCGCCCGGTGTACGTGCCGGAGGAGTGACATCGCCCACTGGCATGGAGCCGAGCATTTCGCCGAACGGAGGTGGCAGCTGTGCGGCTTTACGCCAGCCCATGTCGCCGCCTTCCAGCGCGCTTTCGCTGGCCGAGTTGGCGATCGCTGCCTGACCGAAGTCAGCACCTTGCTTGAGCTTGCCGTACAAATCCTGAGCCTTGCGCGCAGCGGCCTGGATCTGGTCTGACGATGCGCTGTCAGGTGTTGCGATCAGGATATTGGCGAGGTGGAATTCTTCGGACAACTGAGCCTGACCCTGGCCCGAGGCCAGGAAGTTCTTCACTTCCTGCTCGGAAACCTGAATACGCTCGGCAACCCGGCGCTGACGCACACGGCTGATGACCATTTCACGACGAACCTGCTCGCGCGCATCGTTGAACGAAAGACCATCATGGGCCAACGCGGCGCGGAATTGTTCCACGCTCATGTTGTTGCGCTCGGCAATGGTGCCAATCGCCTGATTCAGCTCTTCGTCAGTGATGCGAATGCCGGAGCGCTCGCCCATCTGCAACTGAAGGTTTTCCAGGATCAGACGATCCAGAACCTGCGGTTGCAGTGCTTCGGCAGGCGGAACGCCTGAACCACGCTTGGCGATGGTCTGTTGAACCTCGCGGACACGCTGGTCCATCTGGCTCTTCATGATCACGTCGTTATCGACGATGGCCACCACGCTGTCCAGCGGACGAACCGCAGCGTGCGCTGCAGTCCCCAGGAGTAACGCGCCCAGCACCAGCGGGCGCAAACAATCAGAAAGCTTGGTCTTCACGTTCACGATAACCTTGAATGCCTTTGTCGAGGAAGCTCTCTACTTTGGCGCCGGTAACGCCACCAAGTCCCTTCAACACAATTTGTAGGAATACGCCGCGGTCGCCTTTTTCGTTCTGAGGGGCTTCCTGGCTGAATTCGTCGTAGTCGATCCAGTAGCGGCTGATCAGGCGCAGTTTCCAACAGCAGTTGTCATATTCGAAACCACCAAAGGCTTCGATAGTACGGTTGCGGTTGTAGTCGAACTGCCAGCGGCTGATCGCGCTCCACTGCGGCACGATTGGCCAGATGACCGAGAAATCGTGCTGCTGGATCTTGTAGTAGTCCTTCACGTAGCCCGGTTGCCCTGGCGTGCCGTAATCACCACCACCGACGCTCCAGCGACCGGTGTTCTGGTCGTAACGGACCAGGTCATTGCGGTAGCGGTAGCCGAGGTTGACGATCTTGTTCGGATTGTCTTCAGGCTGGTAGCGGAACATCGCGCTGCCCGAACGGGTGCTGCGGCTGTCCGGATCCCAGTTGAAGTCCGAATTCACACGCCAGTCGCGGTTGAAGCGGTATTCGTATTCCAGCGCGTAAGGCGAGACGTTCGCTTGTGCATCGTCACGATCCTTGAACACTACGCCTGGCAGCTGGACTTCACGATCCTTGAAGTACAGCGCCTGACCAATGCTGAAGCGTTGGCGTTCGAAACCGTTGTCTTCGATCCAGCGGTTGGTCACGCCCAGCGACAGCTTGTTCTCGTCACCGATGCGGTCGGAACCGACGAAACGGTTGTCGCGGAACAGCGATGCATAGTTGAAGGTCGTCTCGGCGCTGTCGAATACCGGGATATCGGTCTGGTCTTTCTCAGGAACATAGAGGTAGAACAGGCGCGGTTCCAGGGTCTGGCGATAGTCCTTGCCGAACCAGTTGGTATTGCGGTCGAAATACAGGCCGCTGTCGACGCTGAAGATCGGTACGCTGCGGCTTTGGCTGCTGCTGTACTCTTCGTCGGCGAGCAGGGACGTCTTGCCTTTGCCGTCCAGATCCAGATCGTACTGGGTGTAGACGTATTTGAGCTTCGGCGTCAGGAAACCGTAGGTCCAGTTCATCGGCAGACTGACCGATGGAGCCAGGTTCAGACGATCACCGTTGGCGCGGGCCAGACCTGCAACGTTGTTGTCCAGACGTGGCGACACGTTGCCGTTCTGGTCAACGTAGCTGCCATTGCGCAGATCACGGTCAAAGCGCACTGCTTCGGTCTGGTAATCAAACTGCAAGCCACCCGGGTTGTACGGCAGAGAACCGTTGAAGGTGATCTGCGGCAGGCGGTTGTACGGCGTGATGTTGGAAACCGTCGCCAGCTTGTAGGCCTGGGCATTGAGCACTGCGGCGAAGGTGTCGCCACGGTAGGTCAGGGAGCCCTGCTGATTCAGGAAGTCGGTGGTTTTGACACCAATCTGATCGGTTTCCAGATCCTGGAAGTAATACGGGTCGCTGATGTCGGTGTAGTCGACCTGAGTCAGCCAGCGCGAGTCGAGACCGCCCTTGTGCTGCCAGTTCATCATCCAGCGAGTGTCTTTGTAGTCACTCTGGCGGCTGCGCTCGTCATCGTCGTCGTTGAGGTATGCGCCGCCGAACTGACCTTCGCTGCTTTTGGTCAGGTAGCGGAATTCGCCTTCCATCAACAGGCCGCGCTTGCTCATGTAACGAGGATAGAGCGTGGCGTCGTAGTTCGGTGCGAGGTTGAAATAGTACGGCGTGACCAGCATCAGGCCGGTGTCGCTGCTGGTGCCAATGGATGGCGGCAGGAAGCCTGACTGGCGACGATCGTCGATCGGGAAGTAGATATACGGCGTGTAGAGAACCGGTATGTCTTTGACCCGAAGAGTCGCGTTGGTCGCGGTGCCGAAGCCGGTAGCCGGGTTCAGCGTGATGTTGTTGCCCTTGAGCGTCCAAGCATTGCTGTTGGGTTCGCACGTGGTGTACGTGCCGTCCTTCAGACGAATGATCGCGTTCTCGGCACGCTTGGCGTACAGCGCGTTACCGCGGATGTTCGATTTGTGCAGGACGTATTCTGCGTTGTCGATCTGGGCTTCGCCGGTATCGAGTTGCAGTTCGGCGTGGTCGCCGACGATCAGGGCGCCGTTGTCGCGCAGACGGACATCGCCGTTCAGCTCGCCACGGTTTTCAGCCTGATAGAGGCTCGCTTCCTGAGCCTGAACCTGCATGCTGCCCTGGCGCATGACAACGTCACCAGCCAGCGAGGCAACCTGTTGTTCCTGCTCGTAGCGCGACGCCTTGGCACCGATGAACATCGGTGCTTCTTTCATCGGCGTCTTGTCGTCCATGCCCGGACGAATCGGCTCGACATAGGCGCCCGAGCAATACGGGCCGGTTTCGGCCAGTTGCGCAGGAGTCAGCTGTTCGCGAGGAACCCAGTCGAGGTGGCTGTAGTCTGCACTGCGCGACTTCAGGCCGCGGCCTTTGGCTTCGGTGACCAGTTTGGCCGCTGGGGCCCCTGATTCACTGATGGTGGAGCCGCTGTCCGAAGTGACCGTGCCGTTGGAGCTGACCGACGTCGTGCTATGCACGGGGCGCGGAGGCAACTCGACAGCATTGGTTTTCGGCGCACAATCCCAGGCACCCGAAGCAGAGACTGAGCAGTCATACTGTTCCGCGGCGACCACGAATGGAGCGGCTAAAGGTTGCATCGCCAGCAAACTGCCGGTTACGAGCAACGGAAATTTTTTACGAAACGCGGGGGATTTCAATGCCATCTTATTAGTCCGGGCTTCCTGCGCGCCATCTGCCCGCGGGGGGGCCGCACGCCTCTCGATGGGCTGAAAAAGATGTCGGATAATAAAGCATGACCCGCTTGACGGCTAGCGCCGTCGGAGACCCTTGCAATGCCAGATCAAGATGTACGCCTGCAACACCTCAAACTTTGGCTCGATGAGCAACTGCCAGCGCTGTTCGCGGCTCAAGGTTGGGGCGCGATACCCCCGGCCACGTTGACTGCGGCCAGTAGTGACGCAAGTTTTCGCCGTTACTTCCGCTGGGAAGGCGGTGAGCAAACTTTTATTGTGATGGATGCTCCACCCCCCCAGGAAAATTGCAAACCGTTCGTGGATATCGCTCGTTTGCTGAAAAAATCCGGGATTAATGTTCCGCAAATTTATGCCGAAGACCTTGAGCGAGGCTTTTTGCTGCTCAACGATCTAGGTCGAAAAACCTATCTCGACGTCATCGATGCAGAGAATGCCGATCAGTTGTTTGGCGATGCTTTCGATGCGCTGCTGGCTTATCAGCAACTGCCCATGGATGCGCCGCTGCCCAGCTATGACGTGGCTTTGTTGCGCCGCGAGCTGGAGTTGTTCCCAGAGTGGTACGTGCGCAAACACTTGGGCATCGAGATGGACCCGCAACAGTTGGCCCTTTGGCAGCGGGTCAGCGATCTGTTGATCGACAGCGCTCTGGCGCAACCCAAAGTGCTGGTGCACCGCGACTATATGCCGCGCAATCTGATGCTCAGCGAACCCAATCCGGGCGTGCTGGATTTTCAGGATGCGGTATACGGGCCGGTCACTTATGACGTGACGTGCCTGTTCAAGGATGCCTTCCTTAGCTGGCCTGAAGAGCGCGTGCACGGCTGGCTCGAAACATACTGGAGCCGCGCGCGTGCGTTGGGCATTCCGGTTCAGGATGAATTCCCGGCCTTCCTGCAAGCCAGTGATCTGATGGGCGTGCAGCGGCATTTGAAAGTCATCGGGATTTTTGCGCGCATTTGCCATCGCGATGGCAAGCCGCGCTATCTGGCCGACGTGCCACGCTTCTTCGCCTATATAGAAGCCGTACTGGCGCGCCGTCCGGAGTTGGCAGAATTGGGGCAATTGCTGAGCAGCCTGAGCCATCCGTCGAAGCAGACGGTGTGAATCACGCGACGGTATGAAGGTCATCATTAGAACAAGGCTATCGATTGTGTTGACGAGGCATGTATGAAAGCGATGATTCTCGCTGCCGGAAAAGGCGAACGGATGCGCCCGTTAACCCTGCACACCCCCAAGCCGCTGGTTCGGGCGGGCGGTGTGCCACTGATTGAATACCATCTGCGCGCCCTGCAGGAAGCAGGGTTCCACGAGGTGGTGATCAATCACGCCTGGCTTGGGCAGCAGATCGAGGACTACCTGGGTGACGGGGAGCGCTTCGGCCTGCGTATCACTCACTCCCCTGAAGGTGAGCCCCTTGAAACCGGCGGCGGGATATTCCGTGCGCTGCCGTTGTTGGGTGACGAGCCTTTCATGGTCGTCAACGGCGACATCTGGACCGATTACCCCTTCAAGCGCTTGCGCATGCCGCTGGCGGGCCTGGCCCATCTGGTGTTGATCGATAATCCTGCGCATCACCCGGAGGGCGACTTCTCGCTGATCGACGGGCAGGTGCGTGATTCCCTGGATGCGGGCACGCGACTGACCTATAGCGGGATTGCCGTTCTGCATCCGAAGCTGTTTGCCGATTGCCAGGATGGCTCCTTCAAGCTCGCGCCGCTGTTGCGTGCCGCCATGAATCAGGGACAGGTGACGGGCGAGCATTTCACGGGGCGTTGGGTCGATGTCGGCACCCACGAGCGTCTGGCCGAAGTCGAGCAACTGCTCGTGGCGGGTCGCTGAATGATTTGGCCAGGCACGGTGCTGGGCGCGGGTGCGGGATTTGCCATCGCCAGCATTCCTGGCGCTTTATTGGGCGCGTTGTTGGGCCAGGCCCTCGACCGGCGCTTGGCGCTGCAAAGCTGGGCGCAGTTGCGTGAGCGTCTGGGTGGTCGAACCGTGCCTCGGGATGACGAACTGTTATTCGTGCTTTTGGGGCGTCTGGCGAAAAACGATGGTCGGGTGGTCGATCAACATATCCAGCAGGCTCGGGTCGAAATGAGCCGAATGGATATGAGTGAGCCCGCACAGCGGCGCGCCATTGCAGCGTTCAATCGTGGCAAGGAAGGGCGCGACAGCCTGAAAGGCTTTCTGCGTTCGCGCCAAACCCAGCCCCATGCCGCGGAAGGCCTGCTTCGTGCCTGCTGGCGTATGGCCTGGGCCAATGGCAAACCTTCCCGTGGCGAGCGGGAGTTGATCGTGCTGTGGGGCAAGTGGCTGGGCTGGTCAGCGGCCAAAGTCGAAGCCTTGGCTGCCGAGCATGAGCCCGCGAGAAAGCCCCTTGCCAGCAGCGGCAACAACTATCAACAGGCGCTGAAATTACTGGGCGTGGAAACCGATAGCGAGCCAGCGCACATCAAGCGTGCGTATCGCCGCCTGCTGAGCCGTCACCATCCGGACAAAATCGCGGGGTCTGGCGCCAGCCAGTTGCAAGTCCGCGATGCCACCGACCGGACTCAGGACCTGCATAACGCCTACAAAGTGATCAAAAACCGACGCGGGTTTTGAGGCGATCACCGAACCTGTGGGAGCGGTGCTTGCCCGCGATAAGGTCAATGCGATCTAAAGCGAACCGCGTCCAGTCTTATCGCGGGCAAGCCACGCTCCCACATGGATCCGGTTCTGTCAGGGGTACCACGTCACGGTTCTTCGCGGGCAAGCCTCGCTCCAACAGATATTCACTCCGCCTCAACCCATCCGCGAACCCGGCGAAACATTTGTTCCTGTTCGGCTGCGCTGTTGCCGGGGATGGCGGTGAGGACAACCTGAGTGAAGCCCGGCCCTTTCTTACGCTTACTGACTTGCAGGCGTTCCTGCGCGGCGTTGCGGGCCTGGGTCTGTTCCTTGTAGATGAAATCCGAGGTTTTGACTTTCAGCGCGGGAACCAGCTCGGTCAACAGCGGCTTGGTGTCCAGAGGCTCACGGGCGGTGAGCATCACCAACTTCTGCACCAACGGTGCCTGCCGCTCGCTCAGGTAGCGCGCAGCCCAATAGGCGCCGCTGCCATGACCGAGCAGGACAATGCTGCGCGCCTTGTTCTGCTGGGCGAAGCTGATGGCGCTGTCGATGCGGGCGAATATCTGCTCGGCCTGGGCTTTGGCCAGTTCGTCGGCAGCCGCTGCTCGTGCGGTTTCTGCTGCGGCTTCCTTCTCCGCCGCAGCGGCCTTGTCGGCATCGCTTGGCTCTGCGGCTTTTGGCGCTTCTTTGGATTTGTCGGCCGTTGCGGCGTCAGTGGTCGCGGGGTCTTGCTCACGGGCCTCGCTGTAATCAGCCTGTTGATCAGGCAGTGTCAGGCTCAGGCTGGCCCAGCCGATGTCCGGGAACTTGCGCCGCAGCGGACCCACGGCACCGGGCGCATCTGCGGACTCGTCAGCGCCGGGGATGATAATCACCGCGCCTTTCGGGTCGTCAGTGTTGGCCGGTTTCCACAGCGCCAGAAAGCTGCTGTCGCCCGCCTGCAATTGTTGTTGGTCCGCCACCGGAAGGCGACCTTCCAGCGCCAGGGCGTCTTCCTGGGTGCGCGGCAATAGCGGCGCGCGTTCCACGGCAGGCTCGGCTGGCTTATCTTTGCCCGGCTCAGGATCAGCCGCCATGACCGGCAATGCACAAGGTAAGATCAGCGCCAGGCACAGCGAAGGAAGAATTGCGCGAAAGGTGTAGGACATTGAGTATTCCAGGCCAGAAACTATCCCGGCAGCCTAATGGGTTGATGCGCATTTGTCAGGCCCGTGCTTGAGCGTATGCAGCGCTTTGAACGAGTACACAGAACATATGGGAACGACACTTTGATAAGGGTTCTGCTGCGCACTTCAGTTATCGGCTGTCTGCTCTTGCTCTTTACAGCTTGGGCGCAGGCCGACGCGGCAATCGACCCACTGATGCCTCTGTCGGCACAGCAGCGTGCCTGGCTGACGCAGCATGGCCCATTACGGGTCGGGCTGGTGTTGCAGGCACCCTATGTGCAGCTCGATCGTCGCCAGCAGCAGTATTCGGGCGCCAATGTCGACCTGATGAATCTGCTCGGCAAAAATCTGCAAACCGAATTGCTGTGGCGCAGCTTCCCGGATCAGGCTGCTCTGGAAGACGCTTTGGCACAAGGCATGGTAGACATCGCCCCCGGTCTTACCCAGACGCCTGCCGGGCTGCGGCTCTGGCTATTTTCCGATCCCTACATGCGCGTGTCGCAACTGGTGGTCGGCGAGCGTGATGGCAGCGGGGTGGTAGATCTGGAAAACCTCGACAGCCGGACTCGCGTCGCGGTGCGCATGCCCAGCGTCACGGCGGATTATCTGAAGACCACTTACTCGCACATCAACCTGCAAGGCGTCCCCCTGGAGCGTCAGGCGCTGCAATTATTGTTGACCCAGCAGGCGCGTTACGCAGTGCTGGACGAGGCTCAGCTCAGTCGCCTGTCTCGGGAGCCGGAGTTTGCCGGGCTGAGCATCGTCGGTGATATCGGCTTCCCGCAATTGCTGCGTATTGCCTCACCGCGCAACGCGCCGGAGCTGGCTGACATCATCAGCGTTGCGTTGCACGCCATCCCTGCCAAAGACCTTGATCAACTGCACGCCCGCTGGCTGCCACTCAACTCAGTGAAAGCCACTGAGTCGCCGGGCTTCTGGCAGAACCTGTGTCTGTTGCTGCTGGTGATGTTGCTGGCCTGTTTCGCCATCGTGATCTGGCAGCGTCGTCAGCAGCAGGCGTTGGAGCGTGAAGTCTTGATCGCCCGTGATGAACTGGCGCTGCGCGAGGCGGGTGAGGAGGCGTTGCGGCTGGCGCAGTTTTCCATTGATCAAAGCACTGTCGGTATTCTCTGGGTCAACTGGGACAGCCGGGTGCGTTATGCCAATCAGGCCGCGCACAGCATGCTGGGCTACGAGGCCGAAGGTGTGGTGGATCGGCCGTTGATTGATTTTGAGCCAAACCTGCACATGGACCGCTGGCTGAATCTGTGGAAAAGCGCGCGCTCCAGCGAAGGCATTGCCCAGACCTTCGAGACCAATTGCGTACGCGCCGATGGCAGCATCCTGCCGGCTGATGTGTCCTTGAGTTTCCTGCGCTTTCAGGAATCCGAATACCTGGTGGTGTTTCTCGCCGACGTCACCGAACGCCGGCGCTATCACGAGCAACTGCGTGAGTTGTCGGCGCATCTGGAAAGCGTGCGCGAAGAAGAAAAGGCACGGATTGCCCGGGAAGTTCACGACGAGTTGGGGCAGATGCTGACAGTTTTGAAGCTGGAAACCTCCATGTGTGAGCTAGCCTACGCCGAACTGGACCCTGGCTTGCGCGACCGCTTGAACAGCATGAAGCGGCTTATTTCCCAGCTGTTCCAGTTGGTTCGCGATGTGGCGACTGCGCTACGTCCGCCGATCCTCGATGCGGGCATCGCCTCGGCCATCGAGTGGCAAGGGCAACGCTTCGAGGCGCGCACGCAGATTCCGTGTCTGGTGGATGTGCCGGACAACTTGCCGACCCTGAGCGACGCCCGGGCGATTGGCATGTTCCGCATTCTTCAGGAAGCCCTGACCAACGTCATGCGTCACGCTCAGGCGCACACGGTGGAAATCAGCCTGACGTTGGAGGAGGGCGTGATGTGCATGACCATCGCCGATGATGGCGTCGGCTTCGTTCAGCAAAAGGGCAGGCCGGTTTCATTTGGTCTGGTGGGCATGCGCGAGCGGGTATTGATGCTCGGCGGCAGATTGGAGCTGGACAGCGAGTCCGGCGAGGGCACAACCTTGCGGGCTTATATTCCGCTGGACCCTCTTGTCCCGGAGCATGTTGTGCAGGAGCGAGAGCAGTGATTCGTGTACTGGTAGCCGAGGACCACACCATCGTCCGCGAAGGCATCAAGCAGTTGATCGGCCTGGCCAAGGACTTGTTGGTGGTTGGCGAGGCGAGCAATGGTGAGCAGTTGCTGGAAACCCTGCGCCACGTGGAGTGCGAGGTGGTGCTGCTGGATATTTCCATGCCGGGGGTCAATGGCCTGGAAGCGATCCCGCGTATCCGCGCGCTGGCCAACCCTCCGGCCATTCTGGTGCTGTCGATGCACGACGAAGCACAAATGGCCGCCCGCGCCCTGAAAGTCGGCGCGGCCGGATACGCCACCAAAGACAGCGACCCTGCGTTGCTGCTGACTGCGATCCGTCGGGTGGCGGCGGGCGGGCGCTATATCGACCCTGATCTGGCCGACCGCATGGTCTTCGAAGTCGGCCTGACCGATAACCGGCCGTTGCACTCGCTATTGTCCGAGCGCGAGTTCTCGGTGTTTGAACGCCTGGCTCAGGGCGCCAACGTCAACGACATCGCCCTGCAACTGAACCTGAGCAGCAAGACCATCAGCACCCACAAAGCCCGGCTGATGCAGAAGATGAACCTGCATTCCCTGGCTGACCTGGTGAAATATGCGATGGAGCATAAGTTGTTGTGATCCTGCTCATGCCTGTGAGCGACAACAAACCTGTAGGAGCTGCCGAAGGCTGCGAACAGCGTCAGCGCTGAAATCGCGGTTGTTCCGGCCTTTTCGCAGCCTTCGGCAGCTCCTACATAAATTAGCGACACACCCACATACCTATCCGCGCCATCCCTGTAGGGCAATCCCTACCCCAATCTCTCCTACGCCCCGATTTGCGCGGGCTGCAGCCTAAACTAGGCTTGAGCCCACGCAGACAAAACAAAGGTGTGGGTAATGAGCAACGTCGATTCAAGCGCTGGGGCGAATGATGTTCTGGTCAGCTTTCGTGGTGTGCAGAAGAGCTACGACGGCGAAGCCCTTATCGTCAAAGACCTCAACCTGGATATTCGCAAAGGCGAGTTCCTGACCCTGCTCGGGCCTTCCGGCTCCGGCAAGACCACCAGCCTGATGATGCTGGCCGGTTTCGAAACCCCTACCGCTGGCGAAATCCTTCTTGCTGGCCGGGCGATCAACAACGTGCCGCCGCACAAGCGCGACATCGGCATGGTGTTCCAGAACTATGCGCTGTTCCCGCACATGACCGTCGCGGAAAACCTGGCGTTCCCCCTGACCGTACGCGGCATGAGCAAGACCGACGTCAGCGAAAAGGTCAAACGTGCCCTGGACATGGTTCAGCTCGGCACCTTCGCCCATCGCTACCCGGCGCAATTGTCCGGCGGTCAGCAACAGCGTGTGGCGCTGGCCCGTGCGCTGGTGTTCGAACCGCAACTGGTCCTGATGGACGAACCGCTGGGCGCGCTGGACAAACAACTGCGTGAACACATGCAGATGGAGATCAAGCACCTGCACCAGCGTCTGGGCGTGACCGTGGTCTACGTGACCCACGACCAGGGGGAAGCACTGACCATGTCGGATCGCGTGGCCGTGTTCCATCAGGGTGAAATCCAGCAGATCGCGCCACCGCGCAGCCTGTATGAAGAACCGAAAAACACCTTCGTCGCCAACTTCATCGGCGAGAACAATCGCCTGAATGGCAAGTTGCTCAGCCACAGCGGCGAGCGTTGCGTTGTGCAGTTGGAAAAGGGCGAGAAAGTCGAGGCGCTGGCCGTCAATGTCGGTCAGGTCGGCGACGACGTCACCCTGTCGATCCGCCCGGAACGCATTAGCTTGAATGGCAACAGCGAGAGCTGCGTGAACCGCTTCTCCGGTCGCGTGGCAGAGTTTGTGTATTTGGGCGACCACGTTCGTGTGCGCCTGGAAGTGGCAGGCAAAACCGACTTCTTCGTCAAGCAGCCCATCGCCGAGCTGGACCCGGCCCTGAGCGTTGGCGACGTTGTGCCAATTGGATGGCAAATCGAGCACGTCCGCGCGCTCGACCCCTTGCAGCACGTGCATTGATCTACCAATAAAAAGGCATCAGCCAGAGACGTAAACCGTCCGCAACGCATAAACCAACACTGCTCGTGGAGAAAACAACGAAATGCTCAAATCTTTGAAGTTCACCGCAATCACGCTGGGCATGATGTGTGCCGCGCAAGCCATGGCCGCCACTGACCTGACTGTCGTGTCGTTTGGTGGTGCCAACAAGGCCGCTCAGGAAAAAGCCTTCTACGCCCCGTGGGAAAAGGCCGGTAACGGCAAGATCATCGCTGGCGAGTACAACGGCGAGATGGCCAAGGTCAAAGCCATGGTCGACACCAAAAGCGTGTCCTGGGACCTGGTAGAAGTCGAATCCCCGGAACTGGCTCGCGGCTGTGACGAAGACATGTTTGAAGAGCTGGACCCGGCTCTGTTCGGTGACAAGGCGAAATACGTGTCGGGCGCTATCTCCCACTGTGGCGCGGGCTTCTTCGTCTGGTCCACTGTGTTGGCTTACAACGCCGACAAACTGGCTTCGGCTCCTACCGGCTGGGCTGATTTCTGGAACACCGAAAAATTCCCGGGCAAACGTGGCCTGCGTAAAGGCGCCAAGTACACCCTGGAATTCGCTTTGATGGCAGACGGCGTTGCGCCGAAAGACGTCTACAAAGTGCTGGCCAGCAAAGACGGCCAGGACCGCGCCTTCAAAATGCTCGACAAGCTCAAACCAAGCATTCAGTGGTGGGAAGCGGGCGCACAGCCGCCGCAGTTCCTGCAATCGGGTGACGTGGTCATGAGCTCGGCCTACAACGGTCGCATCGCTGCCGTGGCTAAAGAAAGCAAGCTCAAAGTGGTCTGGACCGGCGGCGTGTATGACTTCGACGCATGGGCCATTCCAAAGGGCTCGAAAAACTCTGAAGCAGCGAAGAAGTTCATCGCTTACAGCCTGCAGCCTGAGCAGCAGAAGACCTTCTCGGAAAACATCGCTTACGGCCCGGCCAACACCGATGCCGTCAAACTCCTGAGCGCCGAAACGCTCGAGAAGATGCCGACCACCGAAGAGAACATCAAGGATCAGGTACAGATCGACGTGAAGTTCTGGAATGACAACGGCGAATCCCTGGAACAGCGCTTCAACTCCTGGGCTGCCAAGTAACACATCGCGTCAGAACCGGGTGCGTTCCCTACTGCAGGGAATGCACCCCTTGTTGAAAGATTTCGGAGTTCGCTATGGCCATCGCCGTGCCCCTGACTGAAGGCGCCAGCCCCACCTTGAAGCAACGTCTGGCTCGCGCCGAACGGGTTAACCGCTGGAAAGCGCAGGCCTTGATCGCGCCGCTGGTGATCTTCCTGTTGCTGGTGTTCCTGGTGCCCATCGTGGCGTTGCTCTACAAAAGCGTCGGCAACCCGGAAGTGGTCAATGCCTTACCGACTACCGTGATCGAAGTGGCGAAGTGGGACGGCAAAGGCCTGCCTTCCGAGCCCGTGTACAAAGCCCTGAGCATGGACCTGGCGCAGACGCGCAAGAATTCCACCCTGGGTGATCTGTCCAAACGCATGAACATGGAACTGGCCGGCTATCGCAGCCTGCTGATGACCACTGCTCGTGCGCTGCCTTTCAAGGAAGAACCTGCTTCTTATAAAGACGCACTCGAAGCGCTGGATGAGCGTTGGGGTGATCCGGCCTATTGGCAGGTGATCCGCCGCAATACCAGTAGCGTTACCCCCTATTATTTGCTGGCCGCTGTGGACCATCGCATCGACGACCTGGGTGAGGTGGCGCCTGCGACCCCGGATCAAGCGATCTACGTCGACATCTTCGCCCGCACCTTCTGGATGGGCTTCGTCATCACCGTGATCTGCCTGGTGCTGGCCTATCCGCTGGCGTATCTGTTGGCCAATCTCCCGGCGCGGCAGAGCAACCTGTTGATGATTCTGGTGCTGTTGCCGTTCTGGACCTCGATTCTGGTGCGCGTGGCGGCCTGGATCGTGTTGTTGCAGTCGAGCGGCCTGATCAATGGCGCGCTCATGGCCATGGGCATCATCGATAAACCCCTGGAGCTGGTGTTCAACCGGGTCGGGGTTTACATCTCCATGGTGCACATCATGCTGCCGTTCATGATTTTGCCGATCTACAGCGTGATGAAGGGTATCTCCCCGACTTACATGCGTGCCGCGATTTCCCTGGGCTGCAACCCGTTTGCCAGCTTCTGGCGGGTGTACTTCCCGCAGACCTACGCCGGTGTTGGCGCGGGCTGTCTGTTGGTGTTCATTCTGGCGATCGGTTACTACATCACCCCGGCCTTGCTGGGCAGCCCGAACGATCAGATGGTCAGCTACTTCGTGGCCTTCTACACCAACACCAGCATCAACTGGGGCATGGCGACGGCATTGGGCGGCTTGCTGCTGCTGGCGACCATCGTGCTGTACCTGATTTACAACTGGTTGGTCGGCGCCAGCCGCCTGCGTCTGAGCTGAGGGGAGTCATCATGCTGAGTTCATATTCGTCGCCGCTGGAGCGGGTCTGGTATTACGCGCTGCGCATTCTGTGCGGGCTGATCCTGTTGTTCCTGGTGTTGCCGGTGCTGGTGATCATTCCGTTGTCGTTCAACTCCGGCAGCTTTCTGGTTTACCCGCTGCAAGGTTTCTCGATGCACTGGTATCAGGACTTCTTCAACTCGAATGAGTGGATGCGGGCCCTGAAAAACAGCCTGATCATTGCCCCGGCTGCGACTGTGCTGGCCATGGTCTTTGGCACCCTGGCCGCAATCGGCCTGACCCGTGGCAACTTCCCCGGCAAATCGCTGGTGATGGCACTGGTCATCTCGCCGATGGTGGTGCCGGTGGTGATCATTGGTGTCGCCAGCTATCTGTTCTTCGCGCCGCTGGGCATGGGCAACAGCTTCCTGTCGTTGATTCTGGTCCATGCGGTATTGGGCGTGCCGTTTGTGATCATCACCGTGTCGGCGACTTTGCAGGGTTTCAACCACAATCTGGTGCGTGCGGCTGCCAGCCTCGGTGCTTCGCCGCTGACCGCGTTCCGTCGGGTGACCTTGCCGCTGATTGCGCCGGGAGTGATCTCCGGTGCACTGTTCGCCTTCGCGACGTCGTTCGACGAGGTGGTGGTTACTCTGTTCCTCGCAGGCCCAGAGCAGGCGACCTTGCCTCGGCAGATGTTCAGCGGCATCCGCGAAAACCTCAGCCCAACCATCGCCGCTGCGGCGACTCTGCTGATCGGTTTCTCGGTTGTCCTGCTGCTGGTGCTGGAATGGCTGCGTGGGCGAAGCGAGAAGTTGCGCACGGCTGTCGAGTAATGCATCACCCTGTAGGAGCTGCCGAAGGCTGCGAATAGCGGTGTATCAGCCGCATTGCTTTCGCAGCCTTCGGCAGCTCCTACAGATGCAACCGTATTCCGTCTGTAGGAGCCAACTTGTTGGCGAGGCGGTGTACCTGTTGCAGTTGAGCTGAATGACCGAACGCCTCGCGAACAAGTTCGCTCCTACAGGGGTTGGAGTTTTCCCGAAACGCTTGGAGTACAATGCGCGCCACCGTGATTCTGCTCAAAAAGGTGCGTCATGCAGCCCTTCCTCATTGCTCCATCGATTCTTTCCGCTGATTTCGCCCGTCTGGGCCAGGAAGTCGACTCTGTGCTGGCCGCTGGCGCCGACATTGTTCACTTCGATGTGATGGACAACCATTACGTGCCGAACCTGACCATTGGTCCGATGGTGTGCTCGGCGCTGCGTAAATATGGCGTGACAGCACCCATCGATGTGCACCTGATGGTCAGCCCGGTGGATCGCATCATCGGCGACTTCATTGAGGCCGGTGCCACCTACATCACCTTCCACCCGGAAGCGACCCAGCACATCGACCGCTCGCTGCAGTTGATCAAAGAAGGCGGCTGCAAGGCGGGTCTGGTATTCAACCCGGCCACGCCCCTGAACCTGCTGGAATACGTGATGGACAAGGTCGACATGATCCTGCTCATGAGCGTTAACCCAGGCTTCGGCGGTCAGAAATTCATTCCTGGCACCTTGAACAAGCTGCGCGAAGCTCGCGCCCTGATCGACGCTTCGGGTCTGGATATCCGTCTGGAAATCGATGGCGGCGTGAACGTCAACAACATCCGCGAAATCGCAGCTGCGGGCGCCGATACTTTCGTTGCCGGTTCGGCCATCTTCAACACCCCGGACTACAAGCAAGTGATCGACAAGATGCGTGCAGAACTGGCGTTGTCCCGCGCATGAGCGGCTTCGAGCAGCTGTTTCCGGGCCGTCTTCCCAAGCTGATCATGTTTGATCTGGATGGCACGCTGGTGGATTCGGTGCCTGATCTGGCGGTCGCGGTGGACAAAATGCTGCTCGAACTCGGTCGCCCGGCGGCCGGTCTGGCGTCGGTCAGGAACTGGATCGGCAACGGTGCGCCGATTCTGGTGCGCCGGGCCCTGGCCAATGACCTTGATCACAGCGCGGTCGATGACGCCCAGGCCGAGCAGGCGCTGGAGATCTTCATGAACTTCTATGCCGAAAAGCATGAGTTCACGGCGGTCTACCCCGGCGTCCGGGAAACCCTGAAGTGGCTGCAAAAGATGGGCGTGGAAATGGCGCTGATCACCAACAAGCCGGAGCGCTTCGTCGCGCCGCTGCTGGATGAGATGAAGCTGGGGCGGTTCTTTCGCCTGATCATCGGTGGCGACACCATGCCGACCAAAAAGCCCGATCCGGCTGCGCTGTTTTTCGTCATGAAGATGACTAATATTCCGGCTTCTCAGGCGCTGTTCGTCGGCGATTCGCGCAGTGACGTGCAAGCCGCGAAAGCCGCTGGCGTGGCCTGTGTAGCCATGAGTTACGGCTATAACCACGGCCGTCCCATCGAGGAAGAGTCTCCGGCAATGGTCATTGATGACCTGCGTCGCCTGATTCCCGGTTGCCTGGATCTGGACGCTGGGATAATGTTGCCGGAAATCAAAGATCCCTCCTTTAGAGATTCCATCGTGGTGGTCACTCGCAAACTCTGGATGAAAGTCATGAAGGCCTTGGCCCGCTGGCGTTGGCGCGCCTGACTTGAATCCGGCCGGACACGTTTACCGGCACCGTTTGCTTACCTGACTGCTAACCCTCACCCACGAGGCTGATGATGAATCGCGAAGAATTCCTGCGTTTGGCTGCTGCCGGCTACAACCGTATCCCGCTTGCCTACGAAACCCTTGCTGACTTCGACACGCCGCTGTCGATCTACCTCAAGCTTGCCGATCAACCGAACTCCTATCTGCTGGAGTCGGTGCAAGGCGGCGAAAAGTGGGGCCGTTACTCGATCATTGGTCTGCCGTGCCGCACAGTCGTGCGCGTGCATGACCATGATGTGAGCGTTACCCACGATGGCGTCGAGATCGAAAGCCTCCAGGCCGAAGACCCGCTGGCGTTCGTCGAAGAGTTCAAGGCGCGTTACAACGTCCCGACTATCCCTGGCTTGCCGCGCTTCAACGGCGGGCTGGTGGGCTATTTCGGTTACGACTGCGTGCGTTACGTGGAGAAGCGCCTGGGCAAATGCCCGAATCCTGATCCGCTGGGCGTGCCGGACATCCTGCTGATGGTCTCCGATGCCGTGGTGGTGTTCGACAACCTGGCGGGCAAGATGCACGCCATCGTGTTGGTCGACCCGGCGCAGCAGGACGCTTACGAAAGCGGCTTGGCGCGTCTGGATGAGCTGATGGAAAAACTGCGCCAGCCGATCACCCCGCGTCGTGGTCTGGACCTGACCCGTCCGCAAGCGTCGGACCCGGTGTTCCGCTCCAGCTTCACTCAGGATGACTACGAGAAAGCCGTCGACACCATCAAGGAATACATCCTCGCTGGCGATGTGATGCAGGTCGTCCCGTCGCAACGGATGTCCATCGACTTCAAGGCCGCGCCGATTGACCTGTATCGTGCGCTGCGCTGCTTCAACCCGACGCCTTACATGTACTTCTTCAACTTCGGCGACTTCCACGTCGTCGGCAGTTCGCCGGAAGTGCTGGTGCGGGTCGAAGACAACCTGATTACTGTTCGGCCAATTGCTGGCACCCGTCCACGGGGCGCCAACGAAGAAGCCGATCTGGCGCTGGAAAAAGACCTGCTGTCCGACGACAAGGAAATCGCCGAGCACCTGATGCTCATCGACCTGGGTCGTAACGACACCGGGCGTGTGTCCGAGATTGGTTCGGTGCGGCTCACGGAAAAAATGGTCATCGAGCGTTATTCCAACGTGATGCACATCGTTTCCAACGTCACCGGCCAACTGAAAAGCGGCCTGACCGCAATGGACGCACTGCGGGCGATTCTGCCAGCAGGCACCTTGTCCGGCGCACCGAAAATCCGCGCCATGGAAATCATCGAGGAGCTGGAGCCGGTCAAACGTGGCGTCTACGGCGGCGCGGTGGGTTACCTGGCCTGGAACGGCAACATGGACACCGCGATTGCCATCCGCACCGCCGTGATCAAGAACGGCGAACTGCACGTTCAAGCCGGTGGCGGCATCGTCGCTGACTCGGTGCCCGCGCTGGAATGGGAAGAAACCCTGAACAAACGCCGCGCGATGTTCCGCGCCGTGGCGCTGGCGGAGCAGGAGCAGTAAGCGTTGATCACTGATCACCTGTAGGAGCTGCCGAAGGCTGCGAATGCGGTATGCCTGACACACCACAATTCGCAGCCTGCGGCAGCTCCTACAGGTGATCGTTTAAAAATCCAGACTCACCGCCAGATTCACCCCTTGCTGCGTCACGTCATCATTCTTGCGCCAGTTGTAATTGGCCCGCAGGCTCAGATCCTGAGTCAGCTTCTGGCTGATGCCGACAGTGGCGCGATTCAAATCCCGTTGCGGGGTGTAGCCCTCCAAAGTGAAGTCATTGAGCGGCAGGCTGTTCAGCGCGATGGTCACGTCCTGCTGATCAGTCTCGAACTCTCGCTCATGGGCCACTTCAGCGAACAGTTGGGTTGAAGGCGTGACCAGGAACTTGCCCTGTAGCCCAGCGCCCAGGCGGCGTGATTTGCGCGTCTGATCGTCAAACGTCAGCGCTGTCGAACGATTGCCCTTCTCTGAATAGCCGTTCACATTCACATGGGCGTAATCAGCGCTGATGAACGGCGACAGATGCCAACTGCTGCTGGCGCCAGCAAGATCAAAGCCCAATCGTGCGCTCGCTCCCCAGATTTCGCCGTCGGTGTCGCCTTTCTCGCTGCCTTCAGCGATACCCAGGGCGAACTTTCGTTCGGCGTTATCAAAATCAAGGTACCCGCCCGATGCCGACAGGTCGGCCCACAAGTGGTTGGCCTGATACTGGACAAAAGCTGTCGCCAGATAGCTATTGAGTTTGTAGTCCGAATCCCGCTCTCCTGCGTCGAGATTTTGCCGATACGCACCGCCAACCATGCCTGCGCGCCAGTTCTCCGCAAAGCGATAGCTGCCGCCCACGGTCATGTTGTAGCCATGGCCGTCTGCATTGGCGGAATTGTCCTGCGCATCAAAATCCATTTTCTGACCGCCCGCCGCAACAATGGCCCGCCACTCACCCACGCGCTGCCAGTTGCCCCAATCTGCCAACCATTGGCTGCGCAACTCGTCTTGCTGTACGCGTAAGGTGCCGCTGGCCATTTCCGGCATCAGGCTGACTTCCCACGGCGCAGCCAGCAATGAATAAGCGTAATCCGCAATTAGCCGCTGCCCGGCTTCGGTGGGGTGTACGCCATCGTTGAACAGCAGTTTGCTCGGGTCCGGGGTGGCGCTGTTGATACCGTAGGCGCTGTTCTCCTCGCAGCTGTTGCCGCTGAAACAAGTGCCCACCAGATTCTGATCGGCTGCGAGCCCGAAGCGTGCCGGGTTATCCAGAGTCTCCGAGACGAAGCGCGGGACGTTCAGCGGGATGATTTCAGCGTCGATCTGCGCCAGCCGACTGACCAGTTGAGCATTGAATGCGCCGCTGAGTATCGAAGTGAAGGGTGCGAGGATCGTCCCCGAGACCGCGGGCGTCTGGCCGATGTCCGGCAGCAGCCAGACCATGATGTATTTCGCCCCGGCCTGTTGCAGCACCTGCGCGCTGTCCGCTAGCCGGTCGGCCGCGTCCCTGGATTGCGACAGACTCAAGACCCGACCCTGTAGGAAGTCATTACCACCACCGGTCAGGTAATACAGCGCGTTCGGGTCTGCACGGAAATTATTGGCCACCAGATAGCCCGGCCGGGTGCGATATACAGTCCCGTTATCCGGATCGACGATGTTGGACTGCGAAGTGATCGCTTCGTAAATCTGATCCGTCCGATCGCCACCTACCGCCCAGTTATTGCCGTCCGCCAACCCCAGGGCCGCGTTGACCGGTGAAGTCGAAGCGCCCAGATCGCCGGGCGCGACGCCAAGCTTCATACCCAGCAAGGTCGACGAATTGAGACTGAAGAACTCACCGCTACCGTCCTGATAGATCGGGCCCGTGCGGTTGGTGAAGCGCAACGTCGCGCCCACCGGGCCGCCTGCATCCGGATATTGCCCGGCATCCGCGAGACTGTCGCCGAAGACAATCATGGTTGAGTAGGGGGAGGGGGCGGCTAAGGCATACGAGCACGAAGTCGCAAGAAAACAGGCGGCGAGCGCCGCACAGATTTTGTTTTCAAGCATGGTCAAGATCCCTCTTGTTGTTTTATAGGGTGTACGAAAAGTAGCTAGCTCAACCGCCGGCGTCAGGCTAAATAGACATTTCCTGCCGGGCGGTGGTGTTTCAGATTCGAGCTGTATCTTTTGCGTTACATAAGCGTAGCTAACTGATCAGGCAAATCCATGAGCCTGATCCCTGCGGTAGAGCGTCCTCATATTGCACGCCACCCGTTGGTACGCTAATGTGCCCAAACGTTAAAACGAGACCTCCCCTGTGTTGATCGTCAGCAAACTCTTGATGCGCGTTATCAAGGCTCACGCCCGTTGGCGTTGGCGCGCCTGACTAATACCAATCCGGCCTGACCGGACCTCTTCCTGATACGCCTTTAAATCTCTGCCCTGCCGCTTTCTCGGGACAACTCCCGATCGTTAAACTAGCGGGTACTCAATCGGCAGCGACTTTGAAGGTTGAAAAAATAGTCAGTAATTCAATGGGTTGAAGCCAAATGCTGCTGATGATCGATAACTATGATTCCTTTACTTACAACGTCGTGCAGTACTTCGGTGAGCTGGGTGCCGACGTGAAGGTGATCCGCAACGACGAATTGACTGTTGCAGAGATCGAAGCCCTGAACCCTGAGCGCATCGTCGTTTCCCCAGGCCCGTGCACGCCGAATGAAGCAGGTGTCTCGCTGGAAGTGATCAAACACTTCGCGGGCAAGCTGCCGATTCTGGGTGTTTGCCTGGGGCATCAGTCCATCGGCCAGGCTTTTGGCGGTGATGTGGTGCGTGCCCGCCAGGTCATGCATGGCAAGACAAGCCCGGTCGTCCACGAAGACGACGGCGTATTCGAAGGCCTCAACCACCCCTTGACGGTGACTCGCTACCACTCGCTGGTGGTCAAGCTCGACACCTTGCCTGAGTGCCTGGAAGTGACCGCCTGGACTGCGCTGGAAGACGGCTCCATGGACGAAATCATGGGCCTGCGCCACAAGACGCTGAACGTCGAGGGGATTCAGTTTCACCCCGAATCGATTCTGACCGAGCAGGGCCACGAGCTGTTCGCCAACTTCCTCAAGCAAACCGGCGGCACCCGTCAGGGTTAAGGATTCTTTTATGACTAAGCCAATGGATATCAAGACTGCGCTGGGGCGGGTTGTCGATAATCTGGATTTAAGCACTGCCGAAATGAGTGACGTGATGCGCGCCATCATGACTGGCCAGTGCACGGAGGCGCAGATTGGCGCCTTCATGATGGGCATGCGGATGAAGAGCGAAAGCATTGATGAAATCGTCGGTGCCGTTTCGGTCATGCGCGAGCTGGCTGGCAAGGTTGAGCTCAAGACCCTGGATAAGGTGGTTGATGTTGTCGGTACTGGCGGCGATGGCGCCAATATCTTCAACGTCTCGACGGCTTCTTCATTTGTAGTGGCGGCAGCCGGTTGTACGGTCGCCAAACATGGCAACCGCGCGGTGTCGGGCAAGAGCGGCAGCGCTGACTTGCTTGAGGCGGCCGGGGTTTATCTGAATCTCACGCCGGTCCAGGTGGCGCGCTGCATTGATAGCGTGGGCATCGGCTTTATGTTCGCTCAGGCGCATCACGGTGCGATGAAGCATGCTGCAGGTCCGCGTCGCGATCTGGGTCTGCGTACCCTGTTCAACATGCTGGGGCCACTGACCAATCCGGCCGGAGTGCAGCATCAGGTGGTCGGCGTGTTCAGCCAGGCGCTGTGCCGACCGCTGGCTGAAGTTTTGCTGCGCTTGGGCAGCAAGCATGTGTTGGTGGTGCATTCTCAGGATGGTCTGGATGAATTCAGTCTGGCGGCACCGACTTTTGTGGCCGAACTGAAAAACGGCGAAGTCACTGAGTATTGGGTACAGCCCGAAGATCTGGGCATGAAGAGCCAGAGTCTGTTCGGCCTGGCGGTTGACGGTCCTGAAGCGTCGCTGGCGCTGATCCGTGACGCGCTGGGGCGACGCAAAACCGAGCACGGCCAGAAGGCTGCGGAAATGATTATCCTCAATGCTGGCGCGGCGCTTTATGCTGCCGATCATGCCTACACGCTCAAAGAGGGTGTGGAGCTGGCTCACGATGCGCTTCATACGGGCCTGGCCCGGGAGAAGATGGAAGAGTTGGGTGCCTTTACCGCGGTATTCAAGCAGGAGAATGAAGGATGAGCGTGCCGACAGTTCTGGAAAAAATACTTGCCCGCAAGGTCGATGAAGTGGACGCGCGGCGCTCGGCTGTCAGCCTCGCTGACGTCGAGCGTCTGGCCGCAGCTGCCGATCCGGTGCGAGGCTTTGCCAAAGCCTTGATCGAACAGGCCAAGCGCAAGCAGCCAGCGGTCATTGCCGAAATCAAGAAAGCCTCGCCGAGCAAAGGCGTGATCCGCGAGAACTTCGTACCGGCCGATATCGCCAAGAGCTACGAAAAGGGCGGCGCAACCTGCCTTTCAGTTTTGACTGACATCGATTTCTTCCAGGGGGCGGACGCGTATCTGCAACAGGCTCGTGCGGCCTGCAAGCTGCCGGTAATTCGCAAGGATTTCATGATCGATCCTTACCAAATCATCGAAGCCCGTGCGCTGGGTGCTGACTGCGTGTTGTTGATCGTCTCCGCACTGGATGACGTGAAAATGGCTGAGCTGGCGTCGGTCGCCACGAGCGTCGGGCTGGATGTGCTGGTGGAAGTGCATGACGGCGATGAGCTCGAACGCGCGCTCAAAACCCTCGACACCCCGCTGGTCGGCATCAACAACCGCAACCTGCACACCTTTGAAGTGAGCCTGGAAACCACGCTGGATCTGCTGCCGCGCATCCCACGTGATCGACTGGTCATCACCGAAAGCGGGATCCTCAATCGCGCTGATGTTGAATTGATGGAAATCAGCGACGTGTACTCCTTCCTGGTCGGCGAAGCTTTCATGCGTGCCGAACAGCCGGGTGCGGAACTGCAACGCTTGTTCTTCCCTGAGCGCGGCACCTTGATCAGCGGCGCGACAGCTGACTGATTTTGCGCAGCATTGCTTCGACGGTTGCTACCGAGGTTGAACATGTCTGATTTGATCATCGATATCTGCGTCGAAGCAGGCTTGCAGGCTGAGCTGGATTTGCTTGCCTCGGTCTGCGCTGCTGAAGCGGATTTTGGTTTGCTGCTTTGGCGCCCTCGTGATCGAGCGCTGGTGATGCCAAGGCGCATGAGCCGCTTGCCCGGTTTTGCCGAAGCCAGCGAAACCCTTGCTGACAGCGGTTGGCCAATTCTGTTGCGCGAAACCGGCGGCGAACCTGTGCCACAGTCGTCGGCCACCGTGAACATTGCGCTGGTTTACGCCCAGCCCAAAAGCGACCCTGATCGCGACCGTATTGAAATTGCCTACCGGCGTTTGTGTCAGCCCATTCTCGATGTGCTGGGCGAGCTGGGTGGTGCTGCTTCGTTGGGGGAGGTGGAGGGCGCTTTCTGCGACGGGCGTTACAACGTCAACCTAGACGGGCGAAAAATGGTGGGTACCGCTCAGCGCTGGCGACAAAGCCAGGGTGGGCTCAGGCCTGTGGTGCTGGCACATGGCGCATTACTGGTTGAGGACGAGCGAAGGGAAATGGTCGCGGCGGTCAATCGTTTCAACGAAATCTGCGAGCTTGAACAGCGGGTACGGGCTGATAGCCACATTGCGTTGGGTGAGGCGTTTGCGGTGGAGGGTGTGCTGGAGAGATTGGCGGGGGTCTATCGCTCGCAGCTCTCTGGTCTTTCCCTGTAGGAGCTGCCGCAGGCTGCGAATGCGGAGTGTCTGACATACTGCTTTCGCAGCCTTCGGCAGCTCCTACAAATTAGCGCGATCTACCCTTCACCGAGTCCCAAACACCACCATCGTCTTGCCCTTGACGTCCACCAGCTTCTGTTCTTCCAGAGCTTTGAGCACGCGGCCGACCATCTCCCGTGAACACCCTACGATGCGTCCGATTTCCTGACGGGTTATCTTGATCTGCATGCCATCAGGATGGGTCATGGCGTCGGGTTGTTTGCACAGGTCCAGCAATGTACGGGCTACTCGGCCGGTGACATCGAGGAACGCCAGGTCGCCGACTTTGCGCGTCGTGTTGCGCAGGCGCTCGGCCATCTGGCTGCCGAGGTCGTAAAGGATTTCTGGCTCCTGATGCGAAAGCTCACGGAATTTGCCGTAGCTGATTTCGGCCAAGTCGCATTCGGTCTTGGTTCTGACCCAGGCGCTGCGAATGTTTTCCTGCCCTGACGGCTCGAAAAGGCCCAACTCGCCGAAGAAATCACCGGAGTTGAGATAGGCGACGATCATCTCGCGACCTTCTTCGTCTTCGATCAAAACCGTGACCGAGCCTTTGACGATGTAATACAGCGACTCGGAACGATCACCCGCACAGATGATATTGGCCTTGGCCGGGTGGCGCCGACGTTGCGCATGCGAGAGAAATTTTTCCAGGTGCTTGATTTTGGGAATCAGGGGAATAGCCATTCTTGGGTCCTGAAAATGCTTCGCTGGAGGTATTTGTTATCGTTATCGGCAGGACAATGCATTTAGCCACCTTTTTACTGGTCATTCGAACTCTTTTCCGAAATTTCCTACATCTTTATTTCTAAATCGAATTTGAGCGCAAAACCGGCCGTCGCGGGTCGCTGTGCTAAGCTGGCCGCCACTTTTTTAGCAGTGGAGTCCTGGCGATGAAGGCACGCATTCAATGGGCTGGTGAAGCCATGTTCCTCGGTGAATCCGGCAGCGGTCATGTGGTGGTAATGGATGGCCCGCCCGAGAGCGGCGGTCGTAACCTCGGCGTGCGTCCGATGGAAATGGTGTTGATCGGTCTTGGGGGATGCAGCAACTTCGACGTGGTCAGCATCCTGAAGAAATCCCGTCAGCCAGTAGAAAGCTGCGAAGCTTTTCTGGAAGCCGAGCGCGCCAACGAAGATCCAAAGGTATTCACCAAGATCCATCTGCACTTCGTGGTCAAGGGCCGTGGGCTGAAAGAAGCCCAGGTTAAACGCGCCATCGAGTTGTCGGCCGAAAAGTATTGCTCGGCCTCGATCATGCTGGGCAACGCTGGCGTCGAGATTACCCACGACTATGAAATCGTTGAGTTGGGTTGAAAGGTCTGAGTGATCAGGCAAAAAGAAGGCGCCCAATGAGGCGCCTTTTTTGTGGTTATCAAGTTATGAGCAGCGGATATGAACAAACATTCGATCTTGTAGGAGTGAGCTTGCTCGCGATCGGCTGCGAAGCAGTCGAAAAAAACTGGACTCACCATCTCAGGAAAGTCGTGCCGACTTTATCGCGAGCAAGCTCACTCCTACAGGTCCTCAGCCTAGGCACTTAAGAACGATAGTGTTCATACCCGCCCACGTTGCTGGAAATAATATTGAAGACTGCCAGTCAGAAAGATGCAGTACGCCACCAGTTCAAGGCCTTCCTCGACCATTGTCTTGGCCAATCGTTGATAGCCTTCTTGCAAAATCTGATGCCATAACGTGCCCATCCCGAATATCCGCGAGAACACCAGCACGCCGAACCCGGCGACGATCATGTTGAAGCTACTGCTTTGGCTGAAACGCGCAAGTGCCGAAATGCTGTTGGCGCGGCGGCGAGGAGTGCCGAAGCCTTTGAACAGGCAGGTTGCGGCGGTTGCCAGCGCGGGCCACAGCCAGGCGCTGTGGCTGATCGGGTCAAACAGGCCATCAAGCTCGCGAATGAACATACAGGCGAAGAGCCCGCCCGCCAGTGCGTTGAAGCTTTTCTGCTCAACTGCGCCGCGGCTGGCCCAGAACAGTGCCGCGCAGGTCGCCAGCATTAGCTCTTGGCTGACTTCGGTAAATGACACTTCAAGCAGCTGCGTATCGGCGACAGCGATGTCCAGATAGATCAGGCCAAATGCAGCGCTGATCAATGCTATGAACAACAAGAAGTGAACCGAAGCCTTCTTTAGTTGGCGGAGGTCTTGCCGCTGAAGTTCTTCAGAGTCATCGACTGTCGAGGTGGAACTTAGATGTGCAGAGGTTTGTCGCTGGCTGGACATTACGGCTATCCTGAAAAAAGTCCCGACAGGGTACGCGTTCAGGGCGAGATGAAAAGCCACGATCTGCGATAGTGAATATCGAAAATAGTAATAATGTTATTTGGCGGACATTGCGAAAATGCCCGCCACTAGTTGCGACTTAGTTATATGCGGTATGTGCTTTTAGTCATGACCTTGGCCAATACACTCATGCCGAACTTGATCGGCGCCGGAAAGCGGTAGCCACCTGCGTCCAAGGCGCTTTCGGCGTGATGTTCTTCGTCGGTGCGCATCTGTTCCAGAATCGCCCGGGATTTCTCATCATCTGCGGGAATCTGCTCCAGGTGTTCGTTCAGGTGTTTGCAGACCTGATCTTCAGTGGCCGCAACAAATCCCAGGCTGACTTTGTCACTGATCAGCCCGGCTGCAGCGCCGATGCCGAATGACAGGCCATAAAACAGCGGGTTGAGCACGCTGGTGTGGCTGCCCAGTTGGTGAATACGCTGTTCGCACCACACCAGATGGTCGATCTCTTCTTCGGCTGCGTGCTCCATGGCCTTGCGGACATTGGGCAGCTTGGCGGTCAATGCCTGGCCCTGGTACAGCGCCTGAGCACAGACTTCACCGGTGTGATTGATGCGCATCAGTCCTGCGACGTGTTTGGTGTCCTCGTCGCTCATCTTGACTTCAGGCTGAACGATGGCGGGGGAAGGGCGGAACGAGTAGCCCTTTGACGGCAGCAACGTGCGCATTGCAGCGTCGGCCTGGAGCAGGATGCGATCAATAGGGGAGTAGTGACGTTCGGTAGCCATGGGCACCTCCGGAAAAACCATGAGGCCAGTCTACCCGAATCGGGTTCGGGAGGCTTGAGCTGGGTCATTGTGACGCGGTCAATGTAGGAGCTGCCGCAGGCTGCGAACATCTATTTATCAGGTACACCGATGTTCGCAGCCTGCGGCAGCTCCTACAGGGCGTGGTTCAACCCGGTGGCCAGTTCATCTGGCGCTGACCCAGCACATGCATGTGAATGTGATAAACGGTCTGTCCGCCCAGCTCATTGCAGTTCATGACAACTCGAAATCCATCCTCGCAGCCCAACTCTTTAGCCAGACGCTGTGCGGTGAACAGAATGTGACCGGCCAGACCTTTGTCTTCTTCAGTCAAATCGTTCAGCGTGCGGATGGGCTTTTTTGGGATAACCAGAAAATGCACCGGTGCTTGTGGCGCGATGTCGTGAAACGCCAGCACTTGGTCATCTTCATAGATGATTTTCGCGGGTATTTCCCGGTTGATGATCTTGGTGAACAAAGTATCCACAGCCATTTGCTCCTTGTGGGTGGATGGTACTGAGAAGTGATCGAGTTGCCCGAGTGTACAGCCTGCCCGGGTCAGCGCGAGCACATGGATTTATTGATCAGCCCGGTGATGCTGCGGCTCAGCCAGCGCGAGATCAATCGCGGGCTGAAGGCAATTAAGCGGTTGCGCCTGCCGGGAATGATCACGGCACGGTTTTTCGCCAGTGCGCGAACGGTGTACAGGGCGACTTCTTCAGGGGTCATCCAGCGTTTACTGCTGATTTTTCCGGCCTGGAGGTGCGCTGTGCGGAAAAAAGCCGTGCGCGTAGGGCCAGGGCACAAAACCGAAACCTTGATGCCGTTCTTTTTCACTTCCTCTCGCAACCCTTCGGAGAAGTGCAACACGTAGGCCTTGCTCGCGTGGTAGACGCTCATCCATGGCCCAGGCCTGAAGGCGGCGACTGATGCGACGTTCAGAATCTGCCCGCCACCTTGCAGCGCCATCAGATTACCGACGGTATGGCACAGGCGGGTGAGGGCCAGGATGTTCAGGTCGAGCAGGTCCTGCTCAAGGCCCCAGTCCTGGGCGAGAAAAGGACCCGATGTGCCAATGCCGGCGCAGTTGACCAGCAATTCGATCTGATGTGCGCCTTCCTCTTCAAGCTCCAACAGAAAACCGGACAGGCGCAACGGCTCGCCCAGGTCGCAGGCACGAAACAGCACTTCCACATCAAAGCGCTGGGTCAGCTCGATAGCGATGGTTTCCAGCAGGTCGCGCTGTCGGGCGACCAGAATCAACCGATGCCCACGGCGGGCCAATGCTTCGGCCATTGCCAGACCGATGCCGCTGGTTGCCCCGGTTATCAAGGCGTAACGGGTCATGCCACTCTCCATTGTGCGTGTTGCGAGCCACAGAACTCATTCCGGGCTTTAGAAAACTTATTGATCTTGGGTGTCCTCAAGCGTATCCGAACCGGGCTTTTGCGCCGGGTCATCGTAGGGCAGTGATTGTTCATAGTCTGCCGTGGTGGCGTCCAGTTGTTCTTGCAATACATCCAGGCCGCCAGACAGGCCCGAAACAAATCCTGCAGCAATGAACAGAATCCACATCCATGCCAGCACTTTGATGCTGCGCGGATTGGGCGGCGGCGGGGCCCCGTATTGATTAGCGCTTTGATTGCCCGGCATCAGGACTAACAGCAAAAAGAAAACACTGCCTATATAAGGCAGCAGGCTCAACAGAATCAGCCAGCCAGACCAACCCATATCATGCAGACGTCGTACGCCGATCTGGATGAGCACAACAAAGGCAGCGGCACTCGCCACGGTCATCAGCAAGCCGCCGCCGATAAGGGAGGCGCTCATTACGATTGCGCAGGTGCCGATGACGACCAGGCTGGCGATCATCAGTACCAGCGTCCATGCCAGGTAACGCAGACGACCTAGCCGGCCTTGAATACCGAAGACTTTCAGTTCCGCATATTCAGGCACCGGTTCGCTGACCGATGCCCGGGGTGGCGCATAGGGGGAGGCCGCCGATGCCTCGGGCGATAGAGCATACGCCGGGGGCCGTTCAATCTCATCCAGGCGCAGACTGATTGCTGGATCAGCCTCGATGCGCGCTTCGACACCTGCGTCGTTCAAGGCCTTGATGTAAATGTCTGCGTCGGATTGGGTCAGGCCGCGCTTCAGGGCAATGGGGTCGCCATTGAAAAGCCTCTCCACCGCTGATGTTTCGCTTTTGAATAGCTGCGCCAGATTGAGCTTGGCGGTTTGCAGATCAACGCCATTGCGCAATTGCCCTTCGAATACGATTTTGAAAAGGGTATTGGCCACGTCGGGCTTCCTTGCTGTTGATAAAAGTGAGCGGCAGGCCGTTGCTTCATGACTCAGTGGGGCCGGTGAATCGCCAATGCAGCAGTCTGACAGGGCTGCATTAGCGTGACGTTGTGGTGTTCAGTCAGAAAGGTTTGACCACAACCAGAATGACGATCGCCAGCAGGATCAATACAGGGATTTCATTGAACCAGCGGTAAAACACGTGGCTGCGGCCGTTTTCGCCACGGGCGAAGCGTTTGACCTGTGCGCCGCACACATGGTGATAACCGATTAGCAGAACGACCAGCGTCAACTTGGCATGCATCCAGGCTTGGGACATGAAGCCAGGCGTCAGGCTGATCAACCAGATGCCGAACACCAGTGTCGCGACCATCGCCGGGCCCATTATGCCCCGGTAAAGCTTGCGCTCCATCACGCAGAAGCGCTCACGGCTGACGGCGTCTTCGCTCATGGAGTGGTAAACGAACAGCCTCGGCAGATAGAACAGCGCTGCAAACCAGCAAACTACTGACACGATATGGAAAGCTTTGATCCACAAATAGAGCATTTTTAGTTATTCCCAGGTTCACGGTGGGGCAAATAGTAGTGGCTTGTACGTCCATACGTCACGTTGTCGGTTGTCGCAGACGCGTTAGGCCCATATTATCGACGGCTTTCCAGTTGGTACGTAGAGGGCAGGTTATGGTCAAGGTCGGTATCGTCGGCGGCACGGGTTACACCGGTGTCGAGTTGCTGCGTCTGTTGGCACAGCATCCGCAAGCTGAAGTGGTCGTTATCACTTCTCGATCCGAGGCAGGCCTGCCTGTCGCCGATATGTACCCCAATCTGCGCGGTCACTACGATGGTTTGGCCTTCAGCGTGCCAGACGTTGCGACCCTTGGCGCGTGCGATGTGGTGTTCTTCGCCACCCCTCACGGCGTTGCTCACTCGCTGGCAGGTGAACTGCTGAACGCGGGCACACGTGTCATCGACCTTTCCGCTGACTTCCGTCTGCAGGATTCAGTGGAATGGGCCAAGTGGTACGGTCAGCCACATGGCGCACCTGAGCTGCTCAAAGATGCGGTTTATGGTTTGCCTGAAGTGAATCGTGAGCAAATCAAGCAAGCGCGGCTTATCGCAGTACCAGGTTGCTATCCAACCGCCACCCAGCTGGGCTTTTTGCCGCTGCTCGAAGCTGGACTTGCGGATAACACTCGCTTGATCGCTGATTGCAAATCCGGCGTTAGCGGCGCGGGTCGTGGCCTTAGCATTGGTTCGCTGTACTCCGAGGCGAATGAAAGCTTCAAAGCCTACGCCGTCAAAGGCCACCGCCACTTGCCTGAAATCACCCAAGGCCTGCGTCGCGCAGCGGGTGGGGATGTCGGCCTGACATTCGTACCGCACCTGACGCCGATGATCCGTGGTATCCACTCCACGTTGTACGCCACGGTTGTCGATAAGTCTGTGGATCTGCAAGCGCTGTTCGAAAAGCGTTATGCCAACGAACCGTTCGTCGACGTGATGCCTGCTGGCAGCCACCCCGAAACCCGCAGCGTGCGCGGCGCGAACGTCTGCCGGATTGCCGTACACCGTCCGCAAGGTGGTGACCTGGTGGTCGTACTTTCGGTTATCGACAACCTGGTCAAAGGTGCGTCGGGTCAGGCTGTGCAGAACATGAACATCATGTTTGGCCTGGACGAGAAGCTTGGTTTGTCCCATGCAGGGATGATGCCCTAACAGCAGTTTTTAGCTACAAGCTGCAAGAGCGCCTGGCGATTCTTGCAGCTTGAAGCTTGCCGCTTATCGCTGCTCCTCTAATAGTTGACCAATTTTCTGGGAGAAGCGGATAATGCGCGTCATTACGCATTATGACGGCTTAGCGCCGGGAGATATTTAACATGAGCGTCGAATCCTTCACTCCAACGGCTTTGCAATTCACCCATGGTGCCGCGCACAAAGTGAAGACCCTGGTCGATGAAGAGGGTAACGATCGCCTGAAGCTGCGTGTGTTCGTGACTGGCGGCGGCTGTTCAGGTTTTCAGTACGGTTTCACTTTCGATGAAGACGTGGCCGACGATGACACCATCGTTGAGCGCGAAGGCGTGAGCCTGGTGGTCGATCCAATGAGCTTCCAGTACCTGGCTGGTGCTGAAGTGGATTACCAGGAAGGGTTGGAAGGTTCTCGTTTCGTCATCAAGAACCCGAATGCGTCCACCACCTGTGGTTGTGGCTCGTCTTTCTCGATCTGATCACGACATACAAATGAAAACGCCGCGCAAATGCGCGGCGTTTTTGTGTGTGCGCTATTCACGCGGGGTAGATTGCGCCCAACACCCGTAGCCCTTTGGCGCCGGTCACGGTTGGCCTGTTAGCCGGAACGCTTTCCAGGCAGCAATGCGCCAGCCAGGCAAATGCCATCGCCTCGACCCAGTCAGGATCGATACCGAAGGTGGCTGTGCTGCTGACCTTTGTCGCTGGAAGCAGTGCGGCCAGCCGCTCAGTCAGCGCAACGTTGTGCGCGCCACCACCGCAGATCAACAGCTCTTTGGTTTCCGATTGCGCAGATTGCAGGGACTCAGTGATGGTCAGCGCGGTCAGTTCCATCAGTGTTGCCTGCACGTCTTGTGGAGAGAGCGTGGGCAGTTGAAAAAGATGGTGATGCAGCCAGCCAAGATTGAAGACTTCCCGGCCGGTGCTTTTCGGGCCTTTGGTCAGGAAGAACTGATCGCTGAGCAACGCTTTCAATAATGCAGGATCAACTTTGCCGCTTGCGCCCCAGGCACCATCACGGTCAAAGCTTTCGCCGCGTTGGGATTGAATCCAGGCGTCCATCAGAACGTTGCCTGGGCCGCAATCAAAGCCGGAAACCGGCCTGTCCAGTTCGATCAAGCTGAGGTTGCTGAACCCGCCGATATTAAGTACCGCGCGGCGGTCCTTATTGTCGTCGAACAGCGCCTCGTGGAAGGCTGGAACCAGCGGCGCGCCTTGGCCACCAGCAGCGATGTCCCTACGGCGGAAGTCGCTGACTACGGTGATCTCGGTCAGTTCGGCGAGTAGAGCCGGGTTGCCGATCTGAATGCTGAAGCCCCGGGAGGGTTCATGGCGGATTGTCTGGCCATGGCTACCAATGGCGCGGATCTGGCCAGCCACCAAGCCTTGTTCGGCCAGTAACGCCAGAATACCTGTCGCAGCCAGACGTACCCATTTCTGCTCGGCAATCGCTGCTCGTGTCAGCTCGTCCGGGCCGCTGGAGCAAAGCCCCAGCAGTTCGGCGCGCAGATCTTCCGGCATGGGAATGTAGTGAGTTGCCAACAATCTTGGCCGGTCATCTTGCTCCACAAGGGCGATATCGATCCCATCGAGGCTGCTACCGGACATCACACCTATATAGAAGAAGGCCATGGCTTATCGTTTGCTCGAGGCCAGCATGGTGGCCTTTTCCTGGTCCATACGAGCCATTAGTGGCTGGCTTTGTTGCATGAACCGCTGTTTTTCGGATTTAGCGATTGGGTCCGCCATTGGAAGCTTTTGCCCCAGAGGGTCGACGTGCACACCATTGACCTGGAATTCATAGTGCAAGTGCGGGCCTGTCGACAGACCGGTAGTACCAATATAGCCGATCACCTGACCTTGCTTGACCGTGCCGCCAGTTTGAACGCCTTTGGCAAAGCCCTGCATGTGCCCGTAAAGGGTGCGATAAGTATCACCGTGCTGGATGATCACTGTATTGCCGTATCCGCCACGTCGACCGGCGAGCAATACCTTGCCGTCGCCCGTGGCCTTGATTGGCGTACCGCGCGGCGCGGCATAGTCAACGCCTTTGTGGGCCCGGATCTTGTTCAGGATCGGGTGTTTGCGGCCCATGGAAAACATTGAGCTGATGCGGGCGAAATCAACCGGCGTGCGGATGAATGCCTTGCGCATGCTGTTGCCGTCGGCCGTGTAGTAGTTGGTATTGCCTTGCTTGTTGGTATAACGCACCGCGGAGTAAGACTTGCCGTGGTTGGTAAAGCGGGCAGACAGGATGTTGCCTGTGCCGACGGTTTTGCCGTTGACGACTTTCTGTTCGTAGATGACGTCGAATTCGTCGCCTTTGCGAATGTCCTGAGCGAAGTCAATGTCGTAGCCGAAGATGCTGGCCATATCCATCGTCATGCTGTGGGAGAGGCCTGCGCGCTGCGCTGATTGCGACAGAGAATTATTGATGACTCCGTGAACGTAGGCAGTGCGCACATCCGGCTTGCTGATTTCCCGGCTGAAGGAGAAGCCTTTGTCAGTTCTGGAGAGGCTGATGGTCTCCAGTTCGCTGAGTTTGGTGTGCAGCTGCTTGAGCTGGCCTTCAGGCGTCAATTCGAACTGAAGGATCTGCCCGTTCTGCAGGCGGCTGAACTGCTTTGCCTGCTTGTCACTACCCATGACTTCATGGACGGTAGTGGCTGGCAGACCGACCTTTTCAAACAGCGTCGACAGGGTATCGCCCTTGCTGACAACCACTTCGCGGTGATTGGCATTTTTCTTGGCCGCTGCAATGCTGGCTTTGGCTGGCTCAGGCTGAGTGGCGGCGTGCTCTTCAGGCTGTTCTGCGCCGTTGTCGATCTGCGCAAATGGGGAATCTGTTGCATCTTGTGTGGCTTGATCCGCTTCCGGAGCGTCTTGGTTAGGTGCGATCGGATCGGCAGCGGCTTCCAGATCCAGATTCAACGTTGTTCTTTTGGCTTCAACTTCGCTTGATGGAAAGACCAGAAGGGCCAGGCTCAGCAAGGCAGCAATGCCGCTTGCAGCGAGCAGGTGGCTCTTTGGATAAAGCGGGGGCGCTTTAGGCGGTGTGTCTATCATAGGTAATTTGACTTTGAAAAAAGATGAATTGGAAAAGATGAATGACATGATGAAGATGAAATAACTGTATAAAATATAACCAAATCCTATGCGAAGCAACCCTGCGAACGTGTCGCCTCGCGATTCGTCCCTGAACGCTGGGCAAAACTTGTAATTGGGCGCTGATCTTGTATGGTTGGTTCCCTTTTGAAAACGGCGAGAACGGGGCGGATATGAAGTCGGTTGAAGAGCAGCTAGCGCTGATCAAGCGTGGTGCGGATGAACTACTGGTTGAAGCTGAGCTGGTTGCCAAGCTCAAGCGTGGCCAGCCACTGCGTATTAAAGCCGGGTTCGATCCAACGGCTCCTGATCTGCACCTGGGTCACACCGTGCTTATTAATAAGCTGCGTCAGTTTCAGGAGCTTGGTCACCACGTCATCTTCCTGATCGGCGACTTCACGGGGATGATCGGTGACCCGAGCGGCAAGAGCGCGACGCGCCCGCCACTGACCCGCGAGCAGGTGCTCGACTACGCCGAGACCTACAAGTCTCAAGTCTTCAAGATTCTCGATCCGGTCAAAACCGAGGTGGCTTTCAACTCCACCTGGATGGATCAGATGAGCCCTGCTGATTTTATCCGCCTCTCGTCGCAGTACACCGTTGCTCGAATGCTTGAGCGTGATGATTTCGACAAGCGCTATAAAAGCAGCCAGCCCATCGCTATCCATGAATTCATGTATCCGCTGGTTCAGGGCTATGACTCGGTAGCGTTGCGTTCTGATATCGAGCTCGGTGGTACGGATCAGAAGTTCAACCTGCTGATGGGTCGTGAGCTTCAGCGCGCCTACGGTCAGGAGCCTCAGTGCATTCTGACCATGCCTCTGCTGGAAGGCCTGGATGGCGTGAAGAAGATGTCCAAGTCTCTGGGCAACTACGTCGGTATCCAGGAAGCGCCGGGCATTATGTATAGCAAGCTGGTATCGATCCCGGATGCCTTGATGTGGCGCTACTTTGAATTGCTGAGCTTCCGTTCGATGGAAGAGATCAATGAGTTCAAGGCTGACTGTGAGAAGGGTGCGAACCCGCGGGACATCAAGATCAAGCTGGCTGAAGAGATTGTTGCGCGTTTCCATGGCGAAGAAGCTGCTGCCAATGCGCACCGTTCTGCCGGCAACCGTATGAAGGAAGGTGAGCTGCCGGACGACCTGCCAGAGATATCAGTTGGCGGTGCTGAAGACATGCCAATCGCGGCTGTCCTTAATAAGGCAGGTCTGGTGAAGAACTCTGCAGTCGCACGGGATCTGTTGGCTTCTGGTGGTGTGCGTATAGATGGTGAAGTTATCGATCGCTCGTTCGTCTTTAAGGTAGGAGCAACGCATGTTTGCCAGGCCGGTAAGAAGGCATTCGGGCGTATTACGCTGGTTTTGGAAGAAAGCTGAAATAAGGGGTTGACGCCCCTCTGAATCTCTCTATAATTCGCACCTCTTCTGGCGCAGACAGAACGAAAAACTCCTTGATAATCAATGAGTTGGGCGATTCGATTAGCGAAGAAGAGGCTTCGATGAGGTTGATCGAAAGCGGTGAAAAAAGGTGGTTGACAGCAGGTTGTAACGCTGTAGAATTCGCCTCCCGCTAACGAGCAACGTGATGTTGATCGAAGCGCAAGTGGTTGAAGTTGATAAGGAAACTTGGAAAACTTCTTAAAATAACCGCTTGACAGATACAGAGGCTGCTGTAGAATGCGCGCCTCGGTTGAGACGAAAGAATCAACCAACCGCTCTTTAAC
>NZ_UUOC01000026.1 GCF_900590755.1 Pseudomonas viridiflava
CAGAACGACCGCGCCGCTGCAGCACACGCGCTGGCGCGTAAATTCAATGCCGTCTGCGTGCTCAAGGGTTCAGGCAGCCTGATCGCTGATGTCGATGGGCGACTGGCGCTGTGTGATCGCGATCAACCTGCCATGGCCACAGCAGGCCTTGGCGATGTGCTGGCCGGGCTGACAGGTGCGCTGATGGCTCAACACATGAGTGCGTTCGATGCGGCCTGTCTGGCGGTGTGGCTGCATGCCAGCGCTGGCCAGAAAATCGGCGCATCGGGTCGTGGCATGGCAGCCAGCGATAGTATTCCCGCCATTCGTCAGTTACTGGAGGAG
>NZ_UUOC01000037.1 GCF_900590755.1 Pseudomonas viridiflava
GGTAGATGTCGTTCCAGCGTGAATAATCCTGACCCACCGCCTGCCCGCTGGAATCAAGCAGGACGATACCGTTGGCGTCGGTCACGTAGATGCGGTTGTTGACCTGATTCTTGGGCAAGCCCCAGATGGTCGCGCCGGGCTGTCGCAGACCGTATGCCTGTAGCGCGTCCGGCAGGCGGCTTTGATCAAGGGTGCCGTCCCTTACATCGTCATGGAGAATTTCGGCCAGCAGATTCGCCGTGTCGACCAGGGTTTCTTCGGTGGACTGACGCACGCCGGGGCGCACCTCCTTCATCACCGTGCTGAGC
>NZ_UUOC01000029.1 GCF_900590755.1 Pseudomonas viridiflava
CGTCAAACCACGCTGGCCGGAATTCGATATTGATTCGGCGGTGCAAACCGGCATGGATGCCGGTTTAGCCGCGCTGGGCCAGGGATGGCCCTTCGCGGCGGCCCGCCGAATCAATGTCGGATTACGGGCATGCCGAGCCTAGGCGAGGGACCAAGTGGTGGGGCAAGGACTTTTTGGTTACTTTTGGGGCTGTTTGCCAAAAGTGACCCGCCGTAAGGGCGGAACCCTAATCAGCCGTTACCGCAGCAACGGATATGTACGCAAAAAAAGATGTGTAGATACTCATGCTTATCGCAATCATGGCCAGCCCACAAGGTTAAGCCCCAACCCCGCCAACCCATTCACCCCGCCATATCCAGCTCAATCCACGTCGGCGCATGGTCGCTGGCATGGGGTTCGTTGCGGGGCCAGTGGTCGACGCCAGCCAGTTGCAGACGGGCGCTGGTTTCCGGGTTGAGCAGCAGATGATCTATGCGCAGCCCCGAATTGGTCTGCCAGTGATTACGGAAATAATCCCAGAACGTATAGATACGCTCATCCGGAAAACAGGCCCGGATGGCATCAGTCCAGCCCTGGCTCAGCAGGCGCTGAAAACACTCGCGACTCTCCGGCTGCAACAACGCATCCTTGAGCCATGAACGCGTGTTGTAGATATCTTCATCGGTGGGCACCACGTTGTAATCACCGGCCAGCACCACCGGATGACCACTGCCATACAGCGACGCCGCATGCTCGATGAGCTTTTCAAACCAGGCCAGTTTGTAATCGAACTTCGGCCCCGGCTGCGGGTTGCCATTGGGCAGGTAAAGGCAGCCGACAATTACCCCGTGGGCGGCCGCTTCCAGATAACGACTCTGGGTATCTTTTTCATTGCCCGGCAAGCCGCGACGAATCTCCAGCGGCTCCATGCCCTTGGCCAGAATCGCCACGCCGTTCCAGGAGGTCTGACCCTGCCAGATCGCCCCGTAACCGGCTTCACGAATTTCATCGATGGGGAAGGCCAGGTCAGTGGCTTTGAGCTCTTGCAGGCAAACCACATCCGGGGATTCACGCTTTAGCCAGTCCAGCAGGATCGGCAGGCGGGCACGAATACCATTGATGTTGAACGTAGCGATTTTCACAGTGCTCATTGCGTCCTCTCAAAGCAGCGGCGATTAGCTGTTTGATAGGCGCAGCGCGTGGAGATTCAATGCTCAGTGGGACGGCAGGCGTTTATCCGTCAAACGGATGATCTGCCGGGCCAGGAACGCACCGGTGAGGATCACGCCAATCAAGCGCAAAGTCTGCATGGCCAGCACAAAACCCACATCCGAATGGGTGTCGATGGCGATGATTGCCATAGCGTCCAGGCCACCGGGGCTGGTGGCGAGGTAGACCGAGAGGTAGTCCTTGCCGAGCATCACTGCAATCAGCCAGGCCGACAGGGCGCAGAGCACGATCAGGATCAGCGAGCCAAGGATCATTGCCGGCATGCGCCGCCAGACGTAGGCGATGGTCGGGCGATCAAAGCGCAGGCCTACGTAGGCACCGATGGAACCATAGGCCAGGGTCAGCATCCAGTGGGGCAGGGTGATTTGCAGCAGGCCGCTCAGTTGCAAGGCACCGCCGATCATCAATGGGCCCATCAAGGCGCCAGCGGGAATTTTGTTGGCGACCAGGACGCCGAAGACGATCACCGCCAGACTCAGGGCGAAATTCAACAGATTCATGCCCTGCAGTTGAATGTCGGCGCTGTGGGCTTCAGTGGCGCCACCCTCGACACCGATGAGGCGGCTGACGATCGCACCAATCATCACTACGCAAACCACGCGCACATATTGCATGGTCGCCACCACTCGCGAGTCCGCGCCGTAATCTTCTGACATGGCGACCATGGCCGACGCTGCACCGGGTGAGGTCCCCCAGGCCGCAGTGCTACCGGCAATCCCGCCAAAGCGCACCAGTCCCAGCCCGACCAACGCGCTGAGGACAACCGTCAGGGCGGTGGCGAACAGCATCACGTGCCAGGAGTGCAACGCGGTAACCAGCACCGCCATGGTCATGGAATGTGCGATTAACACGCCTACGGTGCCTTGACCCAGACGGAAGACGTTTTTGTGCACGCGGATGTTGGCGCCGGTGACCCCGAAACCAATCGCCACCAGCATCGGGCCGAGGAACAGCGCAGCGGGCATTTGCCAGTATTTGAGCAGTTGACCCGCGGCACCGGCCAGCAGGATCAAGCCGAGCCATTGCAGCGGTTTGGGAAGGGTATGCAGGGAAAAGCCAGCGGCACGTGACAAGGTGGTGCTCCAGAGGCGGACGAGACAAGACGTCCGTACGGCGAAAGTATCGACACATCAATCGATCAAGTCTATTTTCTAATAATCATGAATTGATAACTTTGGTTGATAGATTATGGATCTGCGCGATCTCACCTATTTTGAAACGATTGCCGAGTTGGGCCATCTGGGCCGGGCGGCTCAGAAACTCAACCGCAGCCAGCCTGCGCTGACCAAAAGCATCCAGCGGCTGGAGGAGTCGTTCGGCACCCGTTTGTTCCAGCGCGATGGTCGGCGCATCAAACTGACGCCGGTCGGCGAACTGCTTCAGGCCAGGGGCAAGGTCTTGCAGCAGAGCATCGCCCAGACCCAGCGCGAGGTTCGGGATTTTGCCAGCGGTGCAGTGGGCAACATTCGGGTCGGTTGCGCGGCAACCATGGCTGAATACCTGCTGCCGAAACTGACTTCGGCGTTGTTGCAGCGCACCCCGGACATCACCCTGAAAATGGTCATCGGCCAGGACGACCTGCTGCGCGAGTCCCTGCGCTCCGGGCAACTGGACATGATCATCTGCGCGCTGATCACCGACGACGAGCAATTCGAGAGCTTCGCCATCCTCAAGGACGAAGCCGTGGTGATCGCCAGCAAGGATCACCCGATCTTCAAATCCCGCTATGGCATGGCCGACCTGTGCGCCTATCGCTGGGTGTTGCCGCCGGTGGGGGTGTCGTCACGCAAGTGGCTGGATCAGGCCTTCGCCGCCGAGCATCTGCCGTTGCCCTTGGTGCAGATCGAAGCCAATTCGATCCCGCTGTTGCCCGGCCTGATCGAGCGCACCAGCCTGTTGAGTTTCACTGCGAGGGAAACCCTGGAGTTCGGCAACAACATGCAACACTTGCGCGAAGTAGTGGTGAAGCAGACCACGATGAAACGCACCATCGGCTGTACGGTGCGCAAAGGTGGCTATCTGTCTCCGGCCGCTCAGGCCATGGTGCAGATGCTGCACGAGAGCAGCGGCGAATTTTTGAGCTGGAGTTAGCGGTGGGTGGCTGCTTTTTTACAGCGTGCTGAGTTAGCCTTGGCCATCGGCAAAAAAAGAACAATCAGGAGAACATTAAGATGCAGGCACCTTCACAGCTCCATACACATTTGGCTTCGTTGCAATTTTTTGCTCGTATCGATTACCAGTTCGGCGGCGATCAATCGCCGCTCAATGATTCAGACGCCGATGAAGACTATGATCCGGAAGGCTACCTGGACCTTGACGAACTGGGCCTGGACGAATTCAGCGACTCCGACAAGCTTGACCCGATCTTCAGCAGCGATGTGGGGTCGTCTTCGGTTAGTTGATTGGGTGCGCAGACACCTGTAGGAGCTGCCGAAGGCTGCGAATTGAGGTGTGTCAGGATTATTGCTTTCGCAGCCTGCGGCAGCTCCTACAGGGGCGGTGTAGGTCTGGCCAGATAAATCGACAACGCCTCAACCGCCAGTTCCACCGTCGAACTTGATCCCGCCCAGGTGCAGGCCAGCATGAGGTTTCTCGGCAGGCCGAAATCCTCGACCACGTAACCCTGCTGATCACAGCCATTGAGGTCGTGGGGGACCAGCTCCCGTAATGATTCCACCGGATCGAAATAAACCCAGACCGGCTTGTTCAAAGCCACAGCCATGCCGACTTCGAAGGCCGTGCCGGAATCCGGTTCCAGGCCGCGAAACACATTCAGGTTGGCCAGCACCGCATCGCAGCGCTGGATCATGGCGATGTTCATCGCGCAGATCACCTCGGCGGTTTCCTGTTGGCTCAGATCGCTGGCCACTTCGTTATCGAACGGATACAGACCCTCCAGGTCATGCGCCGTGCACAGCGCCTTCAAATACTGCCCATGATCGATGGCATCCTGGCGAAACACGTCGAAGCCCGCGAGGTAAACCAGCGGAGCGGTGGTGATCTGCATGTCGATCTCCTGTCGGGGCTTTATAGCAAGTCCGGCGATTCTATCCCTTGAGCCTGCTGGCTGCTGAGGACCATTTATCAGTCCAGCCATTCGGACGCTGGAATCTGTACGGATAACCAGTATCCTTGCGCATCCATGTCTAGCGTTGCGTGAATCTGGCAGTGAGCACGTCCCCCCTTGAAAACCCGTTTTATTACCTGGAAAACTTTCGTCTGGTGCTGGACTGGATAACCCGTCGCTACGACGATCTGCTGGAAGAGCAAGAGCGCCTGTTCATTGCATCCTTCGCCAGCTTGCCTCAGGCCGCGCAGGGGTTGCTGGTGCGCATGGTGATGCGCAAGGGGACGCTGTTTCGGGCCAGTAAACTCAGCTATGTCGAACTGGGCGATACCTTGCAGGCGGTGCGGCCGCTGCTGGATAACGGCTGGGTTGACCCTCGACCGGCATTGAATCTGGAGCAGCTGTTTGCGCTGCTGCGCAAGGCCGAGCTGGCTTCCTGCTTTCGCGCCCATGGGGTTCGCGGCACGGAGAAAAAGGCTGAGTTACTGACGCTGCTACAGCCACTGCATCCCTCTGCACAGGCGCTGGAGGAATGGTATGCAGACTTTGACGAGACGATCTTCGCCCTGACCGTCATGCCCATCTGTGATCGCTTGCGGTTGTTGTATTTCGGCAATCTCTATCAGGAGTGGACGGAGTTCGTGCTGGCCGATCTTGGGGTGTATCGTTACGAAAAGGTCGAGTTTTCCCTGGACTCCCGCGCCATCGCCGAGCGGGCCGATATCGATGTCTGCATTGAGCTGCATGCTTGCCGTCAGGCGCTGGACGAAGGCGCGCCGTTGCCCGAACTGGCTGAGCGTGCCCTGGCGGTGGTTTCCCTCAATCCCTGGCTGCAAATGCGTCGTGCCAAGACCCTGTTTCAGCTTGGGCAGCAGGCCGAGCGCATGCAGGATTGGCCGCTGGCCTTGAGCGTCTACGAGCAGAGTAATTACCCCGGTGCACGTGCCCGGCGCATTCGGGTGCTGGAGCGTTCTGAAGATTACGCAGGCGCACTGGCATTGCTTGAACATGCCCGGACGGCTCCGGAGAGTGCTGCCGAGGTACAGCAATTGTTGCGGGTGCAGCCGCGATTGCAGCGCAAGCTGGGGTTGGCGGGCAAGGCGCGCAGAGTGACGCGCACCATGGAGCGCCTGGATCTTCGTGTCCCGCCCAGGCCCGAACTCAGCGTGGAGCAACTGATCCAGTTGCATCTGGCCGAGGAGGGCAGCGAAGTGCATTACGTCGAGAATGCGCTGATAAATTCACTGTTCGGTCTGTTGTGCTGGCCCGCGATTTTTGCGCCGTTGCCCGGTGCGTTCTTCCATCCGTTTCACAGCGGGCCCAGCGATTTGCACAGCCCTGATTTTTATCAGCGCCGCGCTGCACTTTTCGACGCCTGTCTGGCGCAGTTGGATGACGATACCTGGCAAGACACCGTCCGCCACCACTACAGCAGCAAGTTTGGCCTGCAATCGCCTTTCGTGTTCTGGGGCACGCTGACCCCGGCGTTGCTGGAGCAAGCCCTGCATTGCCTGCCGGTTGAGCATCTGCGCCAGTGGTTTCGTCGTCTGCTGCTGGACATCAAAGCCAACCGCACCGGCATGCCGGACCTGATCCAGTTCTTCCCGGCCGAGCGGCGCTACCGAATGATCGAAGTCAAAGGCCCCGGCGACAAACTCCAGGATAACCAACTGCGTTGGCTGGACTTCTGCGCTGAACATGGCATGCCGGTGGTGGTGTGTTATGTGCAGTGGGAGGAGCAGGAATCAGTTGAATCCCTGTCGGCGCTGGCTTTGTAGGTGCTGGCTTTGTAGGAGCTGCCGCAGGCTGCGAAAGCGATGTGCCTGCGAGATCGCTTTCGCAGCCTTCGGCAGCTCCTACAGGGATTGTGCAACGTTTAAATTGCGTCAAAGAATCGAAATCGGATAATCCACGATCACCCGGAACTCGTTCTGATCGCCCTCGGCCTGATCAGCGTTACCCCGATGCCAGGCCTGGCGCAGCCTGAATGAAAGGTCTTTGGCCGGGCCTTGCTGGACCACGTATTTAGCTTCCAGGTTGGTTTCGTGATGCTTGCCGTCTTCGCCGTAACCGTAGGCTCGATAAGGGCTGTCGAGGGCCATTTTTGTACCGTCGATGTCCTTGCCGTTGGCGTAGCGCGCCATGAAGCTCAGACCGGGCACACCGTAAGTGCTCATGGCCAGGTCGTAGCGCGCCTGCCAGGATTTTTCCCCTGGCCCGTTGAAGTCCGAATACTGGATCGAGTTGGCCAGGAAGATCGAGTCCGCGCCCGAGCCCGGCCCGTTATCACCAAAACCTGCGTAGTCAAAGGGCTCGTCGCCATGGACTTGTTGATAGGCCAGGGTAAAGGTGTGCCCGGCAAGGAACGAATAGGCGCCGGAAAGCGACCAGGTGGTATTGCTGATATCGCCGGCTTTGGCCTCACCTTCGTCGTTAGTGCGGTAGATATTGAAGTCGAAGACCAGAGACTGGTCGTTGGCCAGCGGTAATGTGTAATTGACGTTGGCATAGTACTGGCGGAATATATCTTCCATTTCAGCGCCATATAAGGAAATAGACAGGGCATCATTGATCGCATATTTACCGCCAATGAAGTCCACGCTGTTAGCCGTGACGTTGGCATAAGTAGCGAATATTTCCCCGTCGGAATCGGTATGGTTCGGGCCATTGGCCGCAGTGAAATGTCCGGCTTCCAGATCCAGACCGTCGATTTCGCTACTGAACAGATTGAAGCCGGTAGCGGTTTGTGGAAACAGACGAGTACCGCCTGCGGCAAATACCGGAGCGGTCGGTTGCATTTGTCCCCATTTGAGCATCGTTTTGGATAAACGAACTTTGAGCGCCGCACCGGCACTGCTGAAGTTGCTTTCCGGGCTGCCATCGCTGTCTACCGGAATGTTGCCGGTGCCGGAGTGGCCTGCGCCGCCGTCCAGTTTCAGGCCGAACCAGCCATAGGCATCAACACCTACGCCAATGGTGCCCTGAGTGAAACCGGAGTCGAAGGTGCCTTTGATGCCCTGGGACCAGTCACGTCTGTCACCAATGCCGTTTTTTCCATCCCGATTGAAGTAGTAGTTGCGTAGCAGGATATTAGCCTTGGCATCTTCCATGAAACCGTTGGCATCCTTCTGGTCACTGACAAAGGGTTCCGCAAGAGCGACTGGAATACTGGCCGCTATAATGGCCAGCGCGATCAAACTGATGTTCATCACTTTCATAATGGCTCTCCCTTTGGCGCTTATAGGTTGTTTGCCACTGCATCGCAATCATGGCAAACATCGTTGCCCCGCAAGAGGCCAAGCTTAATCGGAGTCTTTGAAAGCGCCACTTCTGAGGGGTAATCAAGGGTGAGTAACTATATGTTTCTGACGATTGGTTATTTGAACTGTTAACTTATTAAGATTGAAGATATTTAACGTGTTTCGTTAATGAAACACTCATTCACAGCGACGCGTCTTTCTGTAGGAGTGAGCTTGGTCTGGTCCGCATCCGGACGATTGCGGAGGGTCAGACGATAATTTCGCGACAGAACAAACCACATCGCGAGCAAGCTCACTCCTACAGAGTTCCGTGTTCGCTCGACTTGAAAATGAGGCAGCAACGACCCGGCGCGAAGCGATCGGGTCATGACCGCTACCTTAATCAACGCCTTATACCCACCGACTCCAGAAAGCTGTCCCGCGCGCTGTTCAGGTGGGCCACCATGCATTGCCGGGCTTGTTCCGCGTCACGGGCCTTGAGTGCGGCCACTAGCGCCAAATGCTCGTGACAGGCGGGCAGGAAGCGTTCGGGGATGCGGGTCAGGTTGCGCATGCGGATGCGTTTGTGGATTTCCCGGATGAAATGGCTCAGGGACTGGTTGCCGCAGTGGGCGAGGATCAGCACATGGATGTCGTCATCCAGGTACAAGCCTTCGTTCTCCCGTGACGGCCGGGCGACGACCTCCTGCAAGCGTCTTTCGATCTCGTCCAGCGGCGCCAGGGGGATATTGGCCGCTGCCAGGGCGGCCGCTTCGCTTTCCAGCATCAGCCGGATCGAGAGCAGCTCCAGGTATTCAGTGATGTCCACTTCGCGAACCACCAGCAGGCCATTGGGCAGCAGCTGCAGGACGCCTTCGCCCAGCAACCGGCTGATGGCCGCGCGCATGGGGGTGCGTGAGACTTCGAAGCGCTCGGCGAGTTTGCGTTCTTCGATCAGATCGCCAGGTTCCAGGTGCCGACTGGCAATAAGATCGAACAAGGCCTGGTAGGTTTGCCGGGTCACGCTCTCGGCCGGGCGGCGGCTGGTGCCGCTGGGGCGCCGGCTGCTGCCGTCGTCGGGAACTGGAGCGTCAAGGTCGTTCATGGTGCTTCCTGCTTATGCATACGGTTTGCGATCACTGCTCATCGATGTGGGGTCAGTGCAATATGTTGCCGAGAAACAGCCGCGCGCGATCGGTTTGTGGCGCGCTGAAGAATTGTTCCGGCGCACTTTGCTCGACGATTTCCCCGGCGTCCATGAATACCACGCGATCGGCCACGGTACGCGCAAAGCCCATCTCATGGGTGACGCAGACCATGGTCATGCCTTCTTTGGCGAGATCGACCATGACATCCAGCACTTCCTTGATCATTTCCGGATCGAGGGAGGAGGTGGGTTCATCGAACAGCATGACCCGTGGCTTCATGCACAGCGCCCGGGCAATCGCCACCCGCTGCTGCTGGCCGCCGGAAAGCTGCGACGGATAATGGTCGGCGCGGTGAGCGATATGCACGCGGTCCAGATAATGCCGGGCGCGTTCTTCGGCTTGGGCCTTGGGCAGTTTACGAATCTGCACCGGGGCGATCATCAGGTTCTGCAAAACGGTCAGGTGCGGGAACAGGTTGAACTGCTGGAACACCATGCCGACTTCCTGACGCACCTGGTGCACGTTTTTGGTCTTGGCATTCAGGTCGTGACCATCGACCACAATGCGGCCTTTCTGGTGTTCTTCCAGCTGATTGATGCAGCGGATCATGGTCGATTTGCCAGAGCCGGACGGGCCGCACACCACGATGCGTTCCCCGGGATTGACATGGAAATCGATGTTTTTGAGGACCTGGAATTCCCCGTACCATTTGTTCACGCCGATCATTTGAATCATGGGTGCCGGGCTTGTCATTGCTGAGCTCATAGTCTGTAGTCCTCTGCGATCAGCCGGCCATCCAGCCGCCATCGACCAATAGGTTCTCGCCGGTGATAAAGGTCGCTTCGTCACTGGCCAGGAAAAGTGCGGCGTTGGCCACGTCGTCAGGGCGACCCAGGCGCGGCAGGGCAGTGCGCGATTGCGAGTACGCGATCATCTGCGGGGCAATGGCCCGGCCGGTCTTGCCGGTGAGGATTTTCCCTGGCGCGACCCCGTTGCAGATGATGCCCTGAGCGGCGTAATCCACCGCGATCTGCCGGGTGATATAAACCACGCCGGCCTTGGAGGTCCCGTAGGCCACGTCCTGTGGGCAGGCCACCATGCCGTGCTGTGAAGAGATATTGACGATGCGGCCACGCACGCCATCGCGTTCGGGCTGTTTGAGCATCGCCTCGACCACCTTGCGTGACATCAGGAATACGCCGGTCAGGTTGACGCCGATAACTCGGTTCCATTCCTCCAGACTGGTTTCGGTCAGAGGCTTGCCGACGCTGACGGCTGCGTCATTGATCAGCACGTCGATTTTGCCGTCACGCTCGATCAGCGCATCCACGGCCCTTTGCACGTCCGCCTCGGAAGAAACGTCCATGTCGACGTGGTCGGCCACGCAACCTTGCTCGCGCAACAGGTCGATGGTCGGGGTTCCGCCTTCGCGCACGGTGGTGCTCAGGTCAGCCAGCAGCAGACGAGCGCCTTCAGCGGCAAAGCGCAGGGCGATGGCGCGGCCGATGCCGGAAGAGGCGCCGGTAATGAGGATCGATTTATCAGTAAGACGGCCCATGCCGGAATGCTCCAGTTAGCTGGCAGTGATCTGTGATCGCCAGTGCAAATAGTCAGTTGCGGCCTCGGCCAGGGAATGGGCGGGAGACCAGTCGGTGTCCTGGCGCAGGCGCTCGGTGGATAACGCCGGACGGGTGTCGGGCAATCCATAGCGGACGGTGGCGTCTTCCGGGCGTGTTGCGAGGGTCGCGGACCAGTTCGGCCAGCGTTCGCTCAAATGCGCGCACCATTGCGGCAGATCGGTCTGAACCTCACCGCCGACGTTGTAGAGCCTGTGCTTGAGGGTCGTGCAGGTCAGCAGCCGCGCCAGGGCGTCAGCGGCGTCGCGGGAATAGATCCAGTCGGCCTGCAAGCTGTGCGGCAGGCAGGCGTCTTGTTGCTCCAGAGCTGCTTCGAGGGTTTGGGTGTGCGGACTCAACATGTCGCGAACCCCGGTAGCGTATTCCCAAGGGCCAAACACCGGACCCAGCCGCGCCACGCGAAGGTCCAGGCCATGCAGCTCGGCCATGCGCAGGGCAATCTGTTCCGAGGCCAGTTTGCTGATGCCATACAGGCCGGTGGGCTGCGGCCAGGCCTGATCTTCCCGGTAGGTCGGGCCAGGCGGCGGGGCGAAGCCATAGACCGCCACCGAGCTGAGCATCAACACCCGGCGCACTGACGGTTGCTCTGTACAGGCCTGAACCAGCGCGACGCTGCCGTTGATGTTGACGTCCAGCACGCTGCTGGCATCGCGAGTCTCACGTTGCAGGTCCGGGGTGATGGCGGCGGCGTGAACCACCTGATCAATCGAATGCTGAGCCATAACGCTCTTCAGCAAAGCCACATCGCGGATATCGCCTGTGACCATTTGCACCGCACCTTCGGGCAACGCTTTCAGCAGCGCCGAGGGTGCGGGCTGGCGATCGAAGAGCACCACGCTGTGTCCGTTGCGCAACAGCTGTTCGGCCAGCGCCAGACCGATGAAACCACTGCCGCCGGTGATGAGAGTCGACATGACTGCTCCTGAAAAAAGTGAGAACAAACGTGCCTAGCGAGCGACCAGCATCCGGCGTTCCAGACGCGCCACCCAGCGGGCGAACGGCCAGAGCAGGACGAAGAAAATCACCGCTGCGGCCATCAAGGGGGTGGGGTTGTAAGTCTGCTCCTGTGCCACTCGCGCCGAGCGCAGTAGTTCGGGCAGTGCCACCATCGCGGCAATGGAGGTGGTTTTCACCAGCTCCAGAGAGTTGCCCGCCAGAGGCGCAAACACGTTGCGGATCGCCTGGGGCAAAACGATCATCACCGCCAGCCGCAGCGGACGAAAACCCAGGGCCCGCGCCGCCTCGTACTGACCTTTAGGGATCGATTTGACCCCGGTGCGAAAGATCTCGCCGAAATACCCGGAATGGTTGAGCACCATGGCCAGCACTGCTGCGTTGAAGCCGCTGATCTGCCAGCCCACGGAAGGCAGGCCGAAGTAAATCAGCACCAGCAGCACCACCACCGGGAACGAGCGACAAATGTCGATATAAACCAGCACTGCACCGCGCAGCGCCCGGATATCGAAGCTGTACAGAATCGCCAGCAGCAGACCGGCCAGCAGCGCCAGGGGCAGGGTGACGATGCTCAGCATAAAGGTCAGTTTCAGCCCCTGAAGCAGCAGCGGATAGATCATCAGCAGCGAGTCAAGGTTGGCGAAGTTCTCGAGAAACATATCCATGGCGGTATCAGCGACCTTTGTGGCTGGAGTGTTCGAGCCAGCGGCTCAGGATAACCAGCGGGATGAACAACAGCAGGTAGAACCCGGCGGCCAGCGTCAGCGGTGACGGGTTAGCCACGATGGACATGTAACTCTGGGCCTGACCCAGAGTTTCCGGAAGCGACACCGCCGTGCCCAGCGCGGTGCCCTTGCTGATGGAGATCGCCCGGTTGGTCAGCAGCGGCACGGCCATGCGAATCGCCTGGGGCAGCACGATCATGAACAACGTGCGCAACGGGCCGAAACCCAGCGCGCGGGCGGCGTCGGTCTGGCCTTTGGGCAGCGCTTGCATGCACGAGACAAAAATCTCGCAGGCGAACGCCGACAGCACGGCGCCCAGTGCCAGAACCGTGGTGACCAGTGGTGACAGCGTCACGCCCATGTACGGCATGCCGAAGTACAGGAAGATGATGATCACCAACTGCGGCAGGGTGCGGAACACGTCGACGTAGAAGGTGACCAGCCCGTTGACTCCGCGCAGTTGCAGCGAACGCAGGATCGCCAGGGCCAGGCCGAGGGTGAGTCCGAAGACAATCACCAGCAGCGACACCAGGACGGTCAACCCGAACCCCGGCAGCATGGCGGGCAGGGCGCCCACCATGACCGGCAGATTGAAGAAGTTTTCGATCAACGCTTCCATTCAAGCTTCGCCTTTAGCCTGTTTCAGTTGCATACCGGTGCCGGGGACGTCGCCACGTAGCCTTTGAAGCCCGGCGCGCCATAGCCTGGATAAACCGTGGTGACTGCCGAGCCGTCTTCAGGCTTGGAGCCGTACCATTTCTCGTGCAGGCGGGCCATGGTGCCGTCTTGCTTCATGCACTTGATGACGTCATCGACCTTGTTGCGGTACTCCTCGTTGTCGAGGCGGAAGGCGTAGCCGAAGTTGCGTGGCGAGCTGAGGTCCTTGAAGGCCACCTTGATCGCCTTGTTCTTGCTGGCGGCGTAGACCGTGGTCGGCACTTCGTTGATGGCGGTAAACGCGCGGTTGGTCATCAACGCCTGAACGGTATCGGGGAAGGTGTCGTAGCGCTGCACGTTGAAGCCGTACTTCTCGGCGTTCGCGGTAGCCCAGGTGTCGGACATCGTGCCGCGATTGACCGCCACATCCTTGCCTTTGAGGTCATCGAAGCCTTTCATGTCGTTGGCCGCTTTAACCATGAAGCCGTTGCCGGTGGACATGATCGGTTGCGAGAACAGCATCCGTTCCGAGCGCTCGGCGGTGATGGTGGTCGGGTTGACGGTAAACTCGATGCGCTTGGAAAACAGCCCGGCGAACAGCCCCGAGAAGTTGATATCGACGATCTCGGCGCCCGGACGCTTCAGACGCTTGGAGATTTCGCTGACCAGGTCAACGCCGAAACCTTCCGGGCCGTTGGTGCCGCGCATGATCCACGGAGCCACGCCAAAGTCGCTGCCAACGATCAGGGGTTTGTCTTGCGGGTGTTCAGATTCCTCTGCATGCAAGCCGGCGGATGCCAGCAACAGGCTGGAAGTGCAGATCAACAGCGCCTTGCGAAATACTCGATTCATGGTCAGGGGTCGTCCTGTAAGTTGAAAAAGGTGGAAAGCTGAAAGAGTCAGGCGCCGTGTTCGGCGTACCAGTGTCGGGCGAGGTCGAGCCTGCGGCAGACCCAGACCCGATCGTGCTGCTGCACATAGTCGAGAAAGCGTGCCAGCCCGGCGGCGCGTCCCGGATGGCCGACCACCCGCGTATGCAACCCCACCGACATCATCTTCGGCGCTGTCAGGCCCTCGGCGTAGAGCATGTCGAAGCTGTCACGCAGGTATTCGAAGAATTGCTGGCTTGTGCTCATGCCGCCGCGAATGAACTTGGCGTCGTTGTTGGCCAGGCTATAAGGCAGGATCAGATGGGCTTTTGAGCCACCTTGATGCCAGTAGGGCAGTTCGTCGTTATAGGCGTCGCTGTCATACAGAAAGCCGCCTTCTTCCATCAGCAGGCGGCGGGTGTTGAGCCCCGCGCCGTAACGGCAATACCAGCCATAGGGCCGCTCGCCGGTGGTTTCGGTGATGCTTTGCACGGTGCGCCGGATGCGTTCGCGTTCTTCAGCTTCGCTCAGCAGTTGGTGGCGTTCCCATTTCCAGCCATGGGCGCAGACGTCGTACTTGAGATCGCGAATGGCCTGAGCCACCTCGGGGTTACGCTCCAGCGCCAATGCACAGCCATAAACCGTGGCGGGCATGCCGCGTTCGGAGAGCAGACGTGCCAGGCGCCAGAAACCTACCCGGCTGCCGTATTCGAACATCGATTCGGCGGCCAGATCACGCCCTTCGAACGAACCGGCGCCGCCTTCGGTCAGGCCCGACTCGGTGAACCCGTCACCGTCGTCGATGGAGGGCTCCGAACCTTCCTCGTAGTTGATCACGAAGTTCAGCGCAATCCGCGCTCTGCCTGGCCAGTTCGGCTGCGGCGGGTTGGCGCCATAGCCGATGAAATCACGGATGTGTTGGGTCATCGGGTCAGGCCTCCAGCAGTTCGATGGACGTGTGCAGCGGGGTGAAGATGTCGTCGTTCTGTTCACCGGTGAAGGCCATGGACACCACGAACTGAGCGCGGGCCTCCAGCACGGAAAGGCCGTGGTGCCAGACGTTGCGCTTATAGGTCACGCCCTGATCGCCACTGGCGCGAAACGCCTGCAAGGTCTGCAGATCTGGCAGGCCGCTGTCATCGGTATGGCAGACCACCACCAGATAAGGGCAGCCATTGAGGGGGATGAACGTCTGAGCCGAGAAGGGGTGGCGTTCAAGGGCCTTCAGCGTCATGGGCAAGGTCACCGCCTGTTGCACGGTGGCGATCCACAGTTGTGGCTCGCTGGCTTGCTCGGTGCGTTCAACGGCGCCGGTGACATGCTGACGACGCGGCCCGTCACCCAGCTTGAGGACATTTCCGAAGGGTGCGAACGCTTCTGCGGTTAGGGGCTTTAACAACACCTGCGACGGGCAGGCTGACGGAGAACTCATGAGCTGGACGGCCTTGATCAACGAGCATTTATCTCTGGATACAGGTGGTATCCCACTTGTATCTCGATAAAGCAGGTTTGGTGCCAAGGTCAGCCATGCTGTTTTAACTTATTGATTTGTAGATATTTAGTTAGAATTTCTGAAGGGGAAATGCGGGGTTACACAAGGTAGGGGTGCACCAGTGTGTGCCAGCAGTGCGCTGGTTTGAATCATGGGAGGTGCGTTACACCACGCTATCGCAGTGCACACATGGGACCTGTAGGAGTGAGCTTGCTCGCGATTCGGTCTCTTGATCGACGAATGCACCGATCGAACTGACGCTATCGCGAGCAAGCTCACTCCTACAGGAAATCATCACGACTCAGGTATTGGGGTACGCCGGGACAGCATCCGCGCAAGCCCGATCACTTACTCCCGCTGGACCCACTTTCGCCACCACCGCCACTACCGCCCATGCCCTGATCGTTTTTCATCCCGCCACCGTCTGCACCGCCTTTCTGCGGCTCGGGGTCCATGCCCTTGGTACCAGGGCTGGTGCCTTGAGCGCCGGTCGAGCTGCCATCAGTGTCTTTCTTCAGGACGGGGGGCGGCGTTTTGGCCGAGCCATCTACCGGGTCGGTCGGGCCGGTGGAGCCTGCCATCGCCGAGCCTACTGACACTGACAGCACGCTAGCGAGCATAAGGGCCGTTATTCCATGCTTGTTCATGATGTGAACCTCCATTGTTGTTAGGGGCGTTACATCTGTTTGTCGTGCTGCAGCGCAATAGGTGCCACAGCTCCCGACCAATGGCACATCGCCCCAAAAAAACCGGAGCCTGGATGATTGATGGCTTAGCGCTAGTAGCGGAGCAGGCATGTCTTAAAAACCCTTAAGGCCCCGATTTTATTGCGCGAAACCGGTTTTTATCAGGCGTTTCGGTGTAAGCCAAAACCTACAAAACGGCCCCGGCAGGACACAACTCGACTGATTGTCATGAAACCGCAACATTGGAGGGTTTAAATCCGCATCGGGCCTTCCCATGGATGGGCCACCAAATTTCCCTTGTTGAGGTATCGCCGTGATTCTGCTGACTAAAAAACGCTTGTCGGTTCTGCTCGCTTCGATGTGCCTGAGTGGCATGGCACATGCGGCTGACGTAACAGGCGCTGGTTCGAGTTTCGTTTTTCCGGTTATCTCCGCGTGGTCTCAGGACTACAGCAAAACTGCTCCTAACCGTATCAACTACCAGTCCATCGGTTCCGGTGGTGGTATCGCTCAGATCAAGGCAGCAACTGTAGATTTCGGCGCATCCGATGCCCCTCTGTCCGCTGAAGACCTGGCTGCTGGCGGCCTGGGTCAGTTCCCAAGCGTGATCGGCGGTATCGTGCCAATCGTCAACATTGAAGGCATCGAGCCTGGCCAACTGAAGCTGGACGGCGAGACCCTGGCCAAAATCTTCATGGGTGACATCAAGAAGTGGAACGATCCAGCCATCGTTGCTTTGAACCCAGAGCTCAAAGACAAGCTGAAAGATCAGGCCATCACCGTTGTTCACCGTTCGGACGGCTCGGGCACTTCGTACAACTTCACCAACTACCTGAGCAAAGTCAGCCCGGAGTGGGCCAAAGAACTGAAGTTCGGTTCGACCGTTCAATGGAAAGTCGGTGTAGGCGGCAAGGGTAGCGAAGGTGTTTCTGCCTACGTGAAGCAGATCAAAGGTTCGATCGGCTACGTTGAGCACTCCTACGCCGAATCCAACAAACTGTCCTACACCCAGCTGAAGAACGCTGCAGGCAAGTTCATCAAGCCTGACGCCAAAGCGTTCGCGGCTGCTGCTGACACTGCTGACTGGAACAGCGTTAAAGACTTCAACCTGATCATGACCAACGCTCCGGGCGACACTGCATGGCCGATCACGGCGACTACCTGGATCATCATGTACAAGAAGGCCAAGAACGCAGAGCAAAGCGCTGCCGCGTTCGACTTCTTCAAATGGTCCCTGGAAAACGGTCAGCAACAAGCTGAAAAGCTGTCCTACGTAGCGCTGCCGAAAGCCCTGGTCACCAAGGTTGAAGATTACTGGAAAACTGAATTCACCAAGTAATTCGACGTTTCTCCGGCTCACCCCTGTCATCGTTGCCCGGTGACAGGGTTTCTTTGCGAGTGGACCCAAGATGACTGAAAACACCCAATATTTGTCCGCTGCGATCCCTGCGTCCGTATCCGAGGGTGAGCGCCGAGCGGCTCGCGATCAGCGTCATGATCGCTGGTTCAAGCGCACCATGGGCGGGGCTGCAATGCTGGTTCTGGTATTGCTCGGCTGTATCGCACTATCGACCTTGTGGGGCGGCAGCCTTGCATTCCAGACCTTCGGTTTCGGTTTTCTGACCAGTACCGAGTGGGACGTAGTCGGTGGCAAGTTTGGCGCACTGGTACCGATCTACGGTACGTTGGTGACCTCTTTTCTGGCTTTGCTGATCGCCGTTCCGGTGAGTTTCGGCATCGCGATTTTCCTGACCGAAGTAGCGCCGCCATGGTTGCGACTGCCGATTTCTTCGGCTATCGAGTTGTTGGCGGGTATTCCTTCGATCATCTACGGCATGTGGGGCCTGTTCGTGTTCGGCCCGTACATGGCTGAGCACATCGCTCCGTGGATCAATGAAAACCTTGGCGAACTGCCCTTTATCGGCACGATTTTTCAGGGCCCGCCATTGGGTATCGGCATGCTGACCGCCGGTATCGTGCTGGCGATCATGATCACGCCGTTCATTACCTCGGTCATGGTTGAAGTGTTCAAGAGCGTACCTACCACCCTTAAAGAGTCGGCGTATGCCCTGGGTGGCACGACCTGGGAAGTGGTCTGGGACATCGTCCTGCCTTACACCCGTTCAGCGGTGGTCGGCGGGATTTTCCTCGGTCTGGGACGCGCACTGGGTGAAACCATGGCGGTGACCTTCGTACTGGGTAACTCCCACCAATTCTCGGCGTCGCTGATGATGCCAAGCAGTTCGATTGCATCGGTGATCGCCAACGAGTTCAACGAGGCCTACACCGACCTGCACCGCTCGTCGCTGATCGCGCTGGGCTTCCTGCTGTTCGTAGTGACCTTCATCGTGCTGGCTCTGGCCCGCATCATGCTGTCGCGTCTGTCCCGCAAGGAGGGGTTATGAGTAAGGATGTGACTGGCAACGAGAGCCTGTACCGGGTTCGCGATCTCAAGAACAAGGCAGCCATGGTCCTCAGCTGCGGCGCGACGGCGTTTGGCCTGTTGTGGCTGGTGTGGATCCTGCTGACCACCATCGTTAACGGCGTGGATGCATTGAACCTGCGCCTGTTCAGCGGCATGACGCCACCGCCAGGTGTTGAAGGCGGCCTGGCCAACGCCTTTTACGGCAGCGTGCTGATGTCCGGCATCGGCCTGTTGATCGGTACGCCTATCGGTTTGATGGCGGGCGTGTGGCTGGCCGAATTCGCCCGTTACTCGAAGCTGGGCAATGCGGTGCGCTTCGTTAACGACATTCTGCTGTCGGCTCCGTCGATTGTGCTGGGCCTGTTTGTGTACACCGCCGTGATTCTGCCTCTCAATGAGTGGACTGATCACAAGGTTGGCTTCTCGGCGATTGCCGGTGCTCTGGCGTTGGCGCTGTTGGTGATTCCGGTGGTGGTGCGTACCACCGACGAAATGCTGCAACTGCAACCTTCGACCATGCGCGAAGCCGCGCTGGCCCTGGGTGTACCGCAATGGAAATTGACCCTGCAGATCGTCCTGCGTGCCGCCAAGGCCGGTGTGGTGACAGGCGTCTTGCTGGCGCTGGCTCGTATCACGGGTGAAACCGCGCCGCTGCTGTTTACTGCGTTCGGCAACCAGTTCTGGAGCAGCGACTTGCTCAAGCCGATGGCCAGCGTACCGGTCGTGGTATTCCAGTACGCCATGAGCCCATTCGACGATTGGCACTCTCTGGCCTGGGCTGGCGCCCTGGTTATGACACTGTTCGTGCTGGTCCTCAGCCTCGCTTCCCGCTTAATTCTTTTGCGCAATAGGGCGTCTTGATGAATAACCTTTCCCTTGCCAATGAAAAAACCAAGATTCAAGTTCGTGGTCTGGAGTTTTTCTACAACGAACAGAAGTCGCTGAAATCCATCGACATGATCATCCCGGAAAAACGCATCACCGCGATCATCGGTCCATCGGGTTGTGGCAAGTCGACCCTGCTGCGCGTGTTCAACCGTATCTACGCGATGTACCCCAAGCAGGAAGCCAAGGGTGAAGTGCTGCTCAATGGCGAAAACATCCTGGCCCCTGGCTACTCGATGAACCGTCTGCGCAGCCACGTGGGCATGGTTTTCCAGAAGCCGGTGCCATTCCCGATGTCGATCTACGACAACATTTCCTACGCCATCAAGCACCACGAAAAGCTGTCGCGCCGTGAAATGGAAGATCGCGTCGAAGAAGCGCTGCGTGGCGCTGCGTTGTGGGACGAAGTCAAAGACAAGCTCAACAAGAGCGCCACCGGCCTGTCCGGTGGTCAGCAACAGCGTCTGTGCATCGCCCGCACCATCGCGCTGCGTCCACAGGTGTTGCTGCTGGATGAGCCGACTTCAGCCCTCGATCCGATCTCTACCGGTCGTATCGAACAGCTGATCACCGAACTCAAAGAGCAGTTCACCGTGATCATCGTGACCCACAACATGCAACAGGCGGCGCGTTGCTCGGACTACACCGCGTTCATGTTCATGGGTGAACTGATCGAACACGGCGACACCGACACCATCTTCACCAAGCCATCCAAGACCCAGACCGAAGACTACATCACCGGTCGTTTTGGCTGATTGGTAGCGTCACTGCTCCACCACATGGGAGGCCGGGCTTCGGTCTCCCATGAATTCCTCCAGCCGTTTACGCAGCCAGCGCTCTGCCGGATCTGTGTCCATCACACTCAGCCAGACCATCGACAGCTCAAGATTGGGCGTGATGAAGGGCAACGCTTCCCCAAACAACATCCCTGTATTGGCCATTGCCTGGGTCAAATGATCCGGCAAATTGCACAGCAGATCCGTGCCCGCCATCAGCGCAGGCAGCGTGCTGTACTGCGGGACTGACAAAACTGCATGGCGCTTGCGGCCAATGGCGTCGAGCCATTCATCCGCGAAGCTGCTGATGTTGGCCACATGGGACACCACCACATGGGGGCGGGCACAGTATTCGTCCAGAGTCATGGGCGTGTCGGATTTGTCGGCGCGCACCACCATGGGTTTGATCGAACGCAGTAGCTTGCGCTTGGCGTTGGCGGGCAGTTCGCGGGTCAGACACACGCCCACCGTGATTTCACCGGACATGAGCAATTCCGAGACATTCCAGTAGTTGGCCTGCTTGATAACGATCACCACCCCCGGCGCCTCCTGGCGAATGGCGCGCAGCAAGGGCGGCAACAGGCTGTACTCGACGTCATCGGACAGGCCGATACGGAAGGTCATGTCGCTGCTGGCCGGGTCGAACTCCCGGGTCAGGCTCAGCGCCACCGACATGGCGTCCAAGGCAGGGGACAGGTGATGGATAATCTCCTGCGCCCGGGCGGTGGGCTCCATGCGATGACCCACGCGGATGAACAACGGATCGTTGAACAACGCCCGCAACCGATTGAGCGCGGCGCTGATCGTCGGCTGGCCGAGAAACAGCTTCTCAGCCGCGCGGGTCACGTTGCGCTCCTGCATCAATGTCTCGAATACCACCATCAGATTGATGTCGGCCTTGCGCAATTCGTTTCGGTTCATGGGGGTAGCGGTCCGCGGCGGGGGTTTAGCTCGGTGTGGGGCACGCTACCAGCCTCAAGCCTCTAGCTGCAAGCTACAAGCAACCGGTGCAGCTCGCTTGAAGCTTGAAGCTTGAAGCTTGCAGCTGCTTCTACTTGAACTTCATCCAAGCCCCACCGGTCAGCTTTACATGCTGATCAAGAGGCTCGAATCCATGCATATTTCACTGGAACAACAAGTCGCTTTGGTCACCGGGGCCAGTTCAGGTCTTGGGGCAGGGGCGGCCAAGGGGCTGGCAGCGGCCGGTGCTGCGGTTGTCATCAACTACAACTCGCAACCTGAACCCGCCGAAAAGCTCGCTGGCGAGATCATTGCCGCAGGCGGTCAGGCTATCGCTGTGCAGGCAGACGTCTCCAAGGAAGAAGACGTCGATCGGCTGTTCAGCAAAACTCTGGAACACTTTGGTCGTCTGGACATTCTGGTGGCCAACTCCGGACTGCAGAAGGACGCGTCAATTGTCGACATGAGCCTGGCGGACTGGAACAAAGTCATAGAGGTCAACCTGACCGGCCAATTCCTCTGCGCCCGTGCGGCGCTGCGACAGTTCATCCGTCAGGGAATGCGCCCCGTTGTGTCCCGGGCCATGGGCAAGATCATCCACATGAGCTCGGTGCATCAACTGATCCCCTGGGCGGGGCACGCCAATTACGCCGCGTCCAAAGGCGGTGTCGACCTGCTGATGCGCAGCATCGCCCAGGAAGTCGGCGAGCAGCGCATTCGCGTCAATAGCATCGCGCCCGGCGCCATTCGCACCGCCATCAACAAAGACGCCATGACCGGGGATAAAGAAGCCGAGCTGCTCAAATTGATTCCCTACGGGCGAGTCGGCGAAGCCGAAGATGTCGCCAACGCAGTGGTGTGGCTGGCGTCTGACCTGTCCGATTATGTTCACGGCACCACATTGTTCATCGATGGCGGCATGAGTCTGTACCCGGAGTTTCGAGACAATGGCTGAGTTCCCTGAAGAAGCGCAAAACCCAATTGAGAACCACGGCATCATCGGTGACATGCGCAGTGCTGCGCTGGTCGCCGACACCGGCAGTATCGACTTTTGCTGCTGGCCGGATTTCGACAGCCCGTCGATCTTCAGTGCTTTGCTGGACACCAATCAGGCGGGTATTTTCCAGCTCGCCCCGGACTTGCCAAACGCCCGCCGTCAGCAGCTTTACCTGCCCGACACCAACGTTTTGCAGACTCGATGGATCGATGAAGAGGCGGTAGTGGAAATCACCGACCTGATGCCGGTGGGCGATAACGTCGACGACTTGCCTCGCATGGTGCGACGAGTCGAGGTGCGCTACGGCAGCGCGACCATTCGCCTGCGCTGTAGGGTACGCCTGGACTATAGCCGGGTAGACATGAGCGTAGGGATGCAGGGCGAGGATGTGTGCTTCGAGGCCGAGGGTCAGCCCGGCATGCGCCTGTCGGCCACTGCACCGCTGCGAATTGTCGAGCAGACCGCTGTGGCGGAAGTCACCCTTAAGCAGGGCGAAACCCTGGAAATCATCCTCGGCGGCATTGATGATCCACAGGTCAGCGCCGGGCAATGCCAACGCTACTTCAGCGACACCCTGGCGTTCTGGCGGCGCTGGAGCAAAAAATCCGAATACCGTGGCCGCTGGCAGGAAATGGTCAATCGCTCGGCGCTGACCCTCAAACTGCTGACCTCCCGCAAGCATGGTGGCATCGTCGCGGCGGCAACCTTCGGCCTTCCCGAAACACCGGGGGGTGAACGCAACTGGGATTACCGCTACAGCTGGATCCGCGATGCGTCGTTCACCGTGTATGCCTTCATGCGTCTGGGTTATGCCGACGAAGCCAATGCCTTTATGGGCTGGGTGCGCGGTCGTCTGGGTGATTGCTGTGAAGAGTCCGCCAAACTGGGGATCCTCTACAGCCTCGATGGCCGGGAAGAATTGCCCGAAGAACATCTGGAACATTTCGCTGGCTATGGCGGCGCATTGCCGGTCCGCATCGGCAATGAGGCCTATAAGCAGACGCAGCTGGATATCTACGGTGAATTGCTGGACGCGGTTTACCTGGCCAACAAATACGGCGAAGCCATCTCCTACGAGGGCTGGCAGCACGCCACGCGACAAGTGGACTACGTGTGCGAGCACTGGCGTGACAAGGACGTGGGCATCTGGGAAATGCGCGGCGGTGACCAGCATTTTCTGCATTCGCGGTTGATGTGCTGGGTGGCACTGGATCGCGCCTTGCGCCTGGCCTTCAAACGCTCGTTGCCGGCACCCTTCGATCGTTGGGACAAAGAGCGTCAGGCGATCCACGACGACATCTGGAAGAACTTCTGGAATGCCGATCTGGGCCATTTCGTCCAGCACAAAGGCAGCCGCAACCTCGATGCGTCGATGCTGCTGATGCCGTTGGTGCGCTTTGTCGGTGCCAGTGATCCCCGTTGGCTGGCAACCCTGAATGCCATCGAATCCACGTTGGTCCGGGACGGCATGGTCTACCGCTATCGCAACGATGACGACCATGACGATGGTTTGGCAGGGGAAGAGGGCGCGTTCACGGCCTGTTCATTCTGGTACGTCGAATGCCTGGCCCGGGCGGGGCGCGTTGAACAGGCGCATCTGGAATTCGAACAGTTGCTTCGCTACGCCAATCCGTTGGGCCTGTACGCCGAAGAGTTCGATAGCCACGGCCACCACCTGGGCAACACGCCTCAGGCCCTCAGCCACCTGGCCCTGATCAGCGCCGCAAGTTTTCTGGATCGCAAGCTTGATGGCGGCAAGACGCTTTGGCAGCCGTAGGAGTCGTGTAGGAGCGAACTTGTCCGCGAGACGATATTTCTGGCCCAACGCCTCGCCAACAAGTTGGCTCCTACAGATTGTGGTATTTCCCGTGGGAGCGAGCTTGCTCGCGAATAGGCCAGTGCAGTCGCCGTATTTTCCATCGGCAGTTAGATAGCCTTCGCAAGCAAGCTTGCTCGCACGGGTTTGGGGTTTGGCCACATACAGGGGGTGCCCACACATTCCTGTAGGAGCTGCCGAAGGCTGCGAAAGCGTAGCATCTGACACAACGCTTTCGCAGCCTTCGGCAGCTCCTACAGACTGCGGTATTGAACCTGGGGCGTTATTTGCCCCGCAACGCATACCCCACCGTCGACCCCTTCAACTCAAACCGTTCACCGATCATGGCGCAGTAGCTGGTGCGGGCCAGGAAGGCGCCGGCACCGTTGAGGTAGGCCTGGATGTCGGCGACTTCTTCGCACATTTCCAGGGTGCGGCCGTGCAGGCGGCCGCTGGCCTGGGCCGAGCGCAGGGCGCCCATGGGGGTCCAGTCTGCGATGATCAGGCCACCCACTGGCACGGTCTGCTCATAAATACGCACAAAGTACTCCGCAGAATGGTCAGGCAGATAAGGCGCCATGAAGTAGTGGATGTCGTCACGAAACGGCAGCGCTTCGGTGTGGGTTGGCAGTTTGATAAACCCTGCGGCGTATAGCGAATACACCAGCACAATGCTCACCGGCGCGCTGAGTACCGACAGGTTCATCAGCATTTTTCCGCCGGGCGTCATGGGCAGCAGTTTTTGCAGTTTCATGACGCCGATGATGCTGAGCAAGGCGACACCCGGCAGGAAAAACGTAAAGCGGTCTGTGACGTTATAGGACGCCGCGAACACGAAATTCAGCAGTGCAGCGCTCCACAGCAGGCGCAAGCGGTTGTCTTTGGGAAACAGCAACAGGCCGATCAACTGTGGGCCGATCAGCGACAGCAGCAGGATGAATACCGAGTTCTTTTCGTGCCACATCTCATCAAAGCGCAGCAGACTGCCTTCCCAACCTGGCTGCGCGACCTTCGCCGACGTGCCCGTCAGGTAGCGATGGAAAATCTCGATAATGTTCATCCCGGACTGCAAGTCGTGGGCAATCGCCGGGAAGGCCACCGAAAAGCCCGCCGCGAAGCCGGGCAGGGTGATCAGCACGCGCAGTTTGTGCTGATAAAGCAGTTGCAGATACAGCGGCAATAACACCACGAAAGTCAGTTGATGGACCGCCGCGCCCATGCCGGTCAGCACGCCAATCACGAACAAACGGCTCAACACCCCCAGCCGCGAGCGCGGATTGAGATGCACCTGATACGCCGCCAGCACGAACAGCGAGTGGAAAATGTACACCTCGGCCTTGGTCGAGACCCAGAACACCCCGTGCGCCAGAATCGTTGCCGCTGCGGCCAGCAATGCCTGCCGTCGGCTGGCCCCCACGCTGAGCGCCAGGGAATAAATGATCCACGCCAGCGGAATCAGCAGGATCGAGTTGAGCAGGCTGAGGATGTAAGGCCCGAACAGGTCGAAGACGAAAGTATTGAAAAATTGATACAGCGGATGGTCCAGAGGACCAAGCGATTGACTGAAATAGCGGCCCTCGGCGGCATCGGCGAGAAATACCCCGTTGTCCATCCACTGAATGGGGCCGCTGGAGGCGATAAAACTGGCGACGATGGCCGCGCAAAGCAGAAAAAACGCCATCCGGATTGAAAACTGACTGCTACTTCCCTGAACCATCCCATGACTCCCATGCTGGTTAATCCAATGCAGATTGCTCGGCGCGAGGCTGCTGATCCACTGCGTTTCCCGATTTCAATTGCAGCAACATGACCGCGCCAATCGCCACGGCAAACCACAACGTGGCCAGCCGGATCAGTACCGTCGCGGCAATGGCGTCGGCGCTGGACATGCCTTTCCAGACCAGCAGCCCGACCATCACCGCTTCGGCACCGCCCAGTCCGCCTGGCATGAAACTGATGGCTCCGGCGAGCATTGCCAGGGCGTAAACGAATACTGCGAAGGTCAGCTCGATGTCGGCGCCCATCCAGTTGAGGATCCAGTGGAACGCCAAGGCTTCGGCGCTCCAGGCCACGACGCTGAGGGACGTCACACCCATCAACAGACTGAGCCGATGGCAGCGTTGCGCTGCCAGCAGCACTTCGAACAAGTGCCGGGTCAGGCCAAGCAGCTTGCCGCCGGTGGCCGGAAGCGCGCCAGCAAGCGCCGCCAGCAGACGCTGCTGGGACAGCACCAGCAAACCGATGCCCACCAGGCCCAGGCCCAACAGAATCATCGGCCTGGCATCCGGGTACAGCGACAGGCCAAACAGCGTCAGCAACACCACGGCAAACAGGTCTGAGAGCCGCTCACTGAAAAACGCCGCAAAACTTTGCGGGTAGGGCACCCCCCAGCGCTTGAGCAACACGCCACGCAGCGCTTCCCCGGCCTTGCCCGGCGTGGTGGTGAGGGCAAAACCCGCCAGATAAATCTTCAGACTCGGCTGCCACGGAACCGGGTGGCCCAGAGTGCGCAAATACACCTGCCAGCGCACAAAGCGCAGGCCGTAGTTGGCGGCGGACATGAACAGCGCGATGGCGATGCCGACCAAGCCCACTTCGCCCACCGCCTTGCTCACCGCCGCCCAGCCACCCCACAGGGAAAAGCCCAGATAGCCCAGTGCAGAAAACACCACGGAAAGCACCACCGCCCGGTAACGCCAGCCGGAAAGAAAAACCGCTTCGTTCACAGGTTGAGCCTCTTGAACACGGGTTGTGGGATCGAGCGAATGATCAGCATGATCAGCGCCCAGAACCCCGGCGTGTACAGCGTCGGGGATTTGCGGGCGATGCCCGCGACGATGCGCTCTGCCACCTGTTGCGGTTGCGCCAGTAAAGCTCCGGGCAGCGCCAGGCCCTTGGTCATAGGGGTGTCGACAAAGCCGGGTTTGATGGTCAGCACATGTACGCCGACCTTGAACAAACGCGCCTGCAAGCCTTCGCTAAAGGTCGAAACAGCCGCCTTGGCCGAGCCATAGAGATAGTTCGAAGGTCGACCGCGATCACCCGCCACGGAGGAAATCACCGCCAGACTGCCCCAGCGCTGGGTTTCGAATTGTTGGGCCAACAGGGTCAGCAGGGCGATGACCGAGGTGCCGTTGTTGGCAAATTCCTGCATGGCGACGCTGACGTCGCGCTCGCAGAGTTTCTGGTCGGGCAGGGTGCCGTGGGCAATCAGCGCCACATCGATCTGCCCCAACGCCAGCAGGCAGCTTTCCAGCATCGCTGGGTGGGCCGCCAGGTCCGTGGCATCCATTTCATGCACGGTGATGGCTTTCGCGCCACGGCCCTTGAGATCGGCGGCGGTTTGCTCAAGCTTGTCGGCACTGCGCGCCACGAGGAAAAAATCACTGCCCTCGCTGGCCCACAAGCGAGCACAGGCGGTGGCAATGGCTGACGTGGCGCCGATGATCAGTACTCTTTTCATAAAGGCTCTCGTTTCATAGCGTCACGCGCTTCCAGAAGCGGGACATCAGGGAGGGATCGCGTAACGCTTCCAGTCGCTCCCAGGCCGGGTAGGCCTGGCGGAAATCGCTGCCGCTCATGTGCGCATCTTTTGCGGGATATAGCCGGCCGCCGCCGGCTCGGACAATGGCGTCCAGGCGGGGGAACAAGCCGTGGATCAGGTCGCCGCTCTGAGGGAAATCCAGGGCCAGAGAGGTGCCCGGCATGGGGAACGACAACAACCCCGGCGAGGCAATATCGCCACAGCGCTTGAGCACGGCCAGAAACGAACCCTGACCAGAATCGGCAATGGCGCTTAAAAGTTCGGCCATTGCGACTTCAGCGTTCGCCTCGGGGATCACGCATTGATATTGCTGGAAGCCCTTGCGGCCATAGATGCGGTTCCAGTGCAGGATGCGATCCAGCGGGTAGAAAAACGGCGTGTAGGCGCTGCGTTTGGCAGTGGGTCGCTTGGGGTGGGCATTCCAGTACAGGGCATTGAAACTGCGCAGCGACAGGTTATTGATCAGCGAGATGGGTGGGGTCAGCGGCACCTTCATCGAGCTGCCGTGCTCCACTTCCAGCGAGCCATAACGGGCGTGATCGCCGACGATAAACACGCCGCGCCCGCTGTTGGCGCCTTTGGCCAGGCAGTCGATCCAGGCCACGCTGTATTCATGCTGATGGTCCAGCTCGGCCGACAGACTGAAGAATTCCGCGAGGTTGGCAAAGCGCACCACGGTGCTGTCGATCTGGCTGGCGCGGATCGGCATCAATTGCAGATCGGCCCAGTTGATCACCCCGGTCAAGCCCAGGCCGCCGATACTCGCAGCGAACAGCCGGGCGTTTTCCGAGTGCGAGCAGATCTGTGCTTTCTCCCCGTGGCGCAGCAGGCCGAAGCGTATGACATGGTTGCCGAAGGTGCCGCGCAGATGGTGATTCTTGCCGTGAACATCGTTGGCGATAGCGCCGCCGACGGTGGCGAATTGGGTGCCGGGTGTGACGGGCAGAAACCAGCCGTTGGGGATCGCCGCCGCGAGGATTTCCGCCAGCGTGACCCCGGCTTCGACCCGCACCGTGCCGTTTTTCCAGTCGGCGCGAATGAAGTGGTCCAGGCTGCGCATCTCGATGACCTGATCGCTGGCCGCCAGACAGCTGTCGCCGTAACTGCGGCCGTTGCCGTAGGGCAGGCTGGTCTGGTGGTGCTCGATGACCGTGCTCAGGTGCTCGGTCAGGCCATCGATCCACGGGCAGGCGTGACCGCTTTGCGGTGTCTGTGGGTAGCGTCCCCAGGAATACAGAGCCTGCGTCATGCGGCAATCCAGAACACCAGGGCGAACAGAACCCCGACGACTTGGCTCATGCGGTCGCGGATGGCGAACACCACCGGGTCATCGTTCATCAGGCCGCGATGAGTCAGCATCCAGACTCGGGTGATCCAGAACAGCAGCAGCGGGCAGGTCAGCCAGATCACATGGGGGTGGCCGTAGAGGGCAACGGTGGAGCCTTCGTGTATGTACAGCGCCAGAACCATCACCGCCAGATGCCCGGACGACGCACCCAGGGAGGCAATCATGTCCAAGTCGCCAGGGTAGTAACCACGCCCGCGGGCTTTATCCTGCAGGTCCTTGGCCCGGGCTTCGCGCAGCTCTGCATAACGCTTGACCAGCGCCAGGCTGAGGAACATGAACATCGAGAAGGCCAGGATCCAGAACGTCAGCGGCAGGTTGAACGCCGCAGCGCCTGCCAGAATCCGGGCGGTGTAGAGCATCGCGAGGACTATCACGTCGGTGACCATCTGCCGTTTCAGGCTCAATGAATAGGCCAGGGTCAGCAGGTAGTACGCGGCCAATACGCCGCAGAACTGCCAGGGCAGGAGCAAGGCTGCGCCACTGAACGCGGCAATCAGCAGCACCGGCACGATGACCAGCCCGGCTTTGATCGACAGCTTGCCGCAGGCAAAAGGGCGCTTGCGTTTGGTGGTGTGATGGCGGTCGTCGGCCAGGTCCAGCAGGTCATTGAGCACGTAGACACTGGAGGCGCACAGACCGAAAAACAGAAAGGCCAGCACGCCGTTGAGCAACTGTTGAGGCTGTCCCAATTGGTGGGCGGCCAGCAGCGGCACGAAAATCAGCGCGTTCTTCATCCACTGGTGCATGCGCAAGGCTTTGCGCCAGTCCCGCAGGGTCGAAACATTTGAGCGGACCACCTGCTCGACATTGCCCAGCGCCTTGGCCCGGCTTTCCACGCCTTGTTCGGGATTGACCACAATGGCGTGCCGCGCTGCACCCCAGATGGCCAGATCGTCTCGCGAGTTGCCGACGTAATCAAAACCACCTTCACCAAAGTGCTCGACCAGCAAGTCGCGTTTTCTGTGGGAGGACAGATTGCGGTCGGCATTGGACGCCAGCACCAGATCGAACAGCTGAAGGTACTCGGCGATCCTTACGGCAAGACTGTCATGGCTGGCCGTGGCGAGCACGATCGTTCGCCCCTTGGCGCTTTCGGTCTCGATCAATGAGATGACTTCGGGGTCATACGGCAGCACCGCGACGTCTATGTGGGTGTTTAACGCCAGACCTTCCTTGAGTGCCGCTTTGCCTTTCAGCAACCATCCAAACAGTTTGAAAACTTGCAGTGGATGACTTCGAATGAACGTCATCGCAGTTTCCATCAATAAGTCTGAGCGCAATAAGGTGCCATCTAGATCGACAACTAACGGGTGGCTGGTTTCTGGGTCGTTGATGTCCAGAACGTCAGTGTCTAAAGGATTAGTTTCTGGAACTCTTCCCTGAATTCTCGCCATGTCAATGCACTCCTGCCGGGGTTGAGCGCACTATGAAACGGAAAAACGAATTCGCCACCTCAATAAAATTAAACGCCTGCGCGTATATCGTCAGTGGGCTGGCGTCAGAAACTTTCCTTGCGCTGAATGCCTTGTCAGATAAGGGTTTGTATCACTGGCTTAGCAGCAACTCAGCGTTGTTACAGTCGGGATAATTCTGCGGGTCAGGGATGATTTTTGAGCCGGGTTGCCCCGCTTTTCAGCAGCTCCATGGCTTTCTGGTGGCCTCAAGCACGTGTCTTTCAGCAGCGCCGGGAGTCATAATGACCGCGTTTTGATTCTGGAATGCCGTCGTCATGACCAATCCCTTGTTGCTGGCGCTGATACCTCTTGTTGCGGATCTGAGCCGGGACTTGCCCGACGATGAGCGCTATCGGCGGCTGTTGCGCTCGTTGCGCCAGTTGCTGCCCTGCGATGCAGTGGCACTGCTCAAGCTTGAAGGGGATGTGCTGATCCCGTTGTGTGTAGAAGGCCTGAGCCCCGACACCCTGGGCCGCCGCTTCCGGGTCGACGAGCATCCGCGTTTGAAAATCCTCCTGGAGAGCCCGGGTCCGACGCGTTTCTCCACGGATTGCGAACTGCCAGACCCCTACGACGGGCTGGTGGAAGGGCATCAGGGGCATCTCGAAGTTCATGACTGCCTGGGCTGCGCGTTATCTTTTCAGGGCAAACCCTGGGGCCTGATTACGCTGGACTCTCTGCAACCTGCGAACTTCGGGACGGTGGATCTGGACAACCTGGAAGCCTTTGCAAGCCTGGCTGCGGCGACGGTAATGGCCAGCGAACGGATCAACCAGTTGGCCCGTGGCTTCGAGGACCAGCGGCAACTGGCGGAGGTCTACAAACGCGCAGCGGGCGGGCGCGGGCCGCGGGAGCTGATCGGCCAGAGTGCCATTCACAAGCGCCTGCAACAGGAGATCCAACTGGTGGGCAACAGCCCGCTGTCGGTGCTGATCACCGGCGAAACCGGGGTCGGCAAAGAGCTTGTTGCCGAAGCCATCCATCTTGATTCACCACGAGCCCACAAACCGCTGATCAGCCTTAACTGCGCCGCGTTGCCGGAAATGCTTGTGGAAAGCGAACTGTTCGGGCACGTCAAGGGCGCGTTTTCCGGGGCGGTAAACGGACGTAGCGGCAAGTTCGAGCTGGCGGACGGCGGGACGATTTTTCTCGATGAAGTGGGTGAGTTGCCCCTGCCAGTGCAAGCGAAACTGCTGCGGGTGCTGCAAAGCGGGCAATTGCAGCGGGTGGGGTCCGATCAGGAGCATCAGGTGGACGTGCGGATCATCGCCGCCACCAACCGCGATCTGGCGGAGGAAGTGCGCTGCGGGCGGTTCCGCGCCGATCTCTACCATCGTTTGAGCGTGTACCCGTTGCGAGTGCCGCCACTGCGTGAGCGGGGCCGTGATGTGTTGCTGCTGGCCGGTTACTTTCTCGAAGAAAACCGTGCGCGCATGGGCTTGCGTAGCCTGCGGCTCAGCAGTGAGGCGCAGAAGTCGCTGGTCGGTCATGCATGGCCGGGCAACGTTCGGGAGCTGGAGCACCTTATCAGTCGTGGCGTGCTCAAGGCGTTGGCGATGCACGCCGAGCGGCCGCGAATCCTGACCCTAGAAGCGCAAATGCTCGGGCTTGAAGATCAGCTTGCCGCTGCTGTTCCGACTGCTGTCCACGGGGTGGCGCCGGACATCAGCCCTGGTCAAACCCTCAAGGCGTCGGTCGATAACTACCAGAAGGCGCTCATTGAACAGGCACTTCTCAGGCATCAAGGCAAATGGGTTGAGGTTGCGCGGGAAATGGGACTTGATCGTGCCAATCTCAGCCGACTCGCCAAACGGCTGGGCATTCGCTGAGCATGTTTTCGAGCGTTGAATCAACCGTTTGAATGGATAATTGCACCTTGCGGGAGTGGTCGCGCAACTTGTCGCGCAAACGGAAAAAAGACTGAATTTTTTCGCAAAGCTACGGGTCATCTATTGCACTAAGCAAATCAATAGGAGCCGTTGCCTGAAATGTCACAGTACAAACATTACCGAATCGATTATTTGTTAAACGGCGCGTTCAAATCCTTCTACATCAGTGCTGAGCACATGGATAACACTGAGGCCTGGCATCATGCGAGTGTCGATGCCGGAATCGCGCGGATACCCAAATATCGACTGGAGAAAGTCCCTCGGGTCTCGAAACCCTACGCGGAACACTTCGGGATCACCAACGTCGAGTGGATACAGAGTTGATCTGCCAATGCCGGCTCGTTAACGACGCGAGCCGGCATTTCCCGTGAGTTATCCAATCCTCAACGATGCGCAATATTCTCCAGTGCCAGGTTGCGCGTGCGTGGTCCGAAACGGCCGATGGTGATCATCACGATCAACATGCTGCTGACGATAAAGGCCAGTACCCCTGGCGTTCCGAAATGCTCCAGAAAAAAGCCGATCAGCAGACTGCTGAACACCGTGGACAAGCGGCTGAACGAATAGCAGAAACCCACCGCCCGTGCGCGAATGTTGGTCGGGAACAGTTCGCCCTGATACGAGTGATAGCTGAAGCTCAACCATGCATTACAGAACGTGATCATGACCCCGCAGAACACCAGGCCGACCGCTGACGTCTGAAAGGCGAACAGGGTGCCGAAGATCATCGAGCCCAACGCCGAGCCGACGATCTGCCATTTGTTCTCGAAACGGTTGGCAAACTTGACGAACAACAGCGGCCCCAGCGGATAGGCGAGGGTGATGATGAATGCATAGCCCAGACTGTGAGTGACGCTGACCCCCTGACCGGACAATAGCGCTGGCAACCAGTTACCAAAGCCGAAGAAACCGATGGCCTGAAAGACATGGAACACGATCAGCATCAGCGCCCGACGGCGATACGGTGGCTGCCAGATATCAGCGAAACGCCCCGTGCCTGACACCGCAACCACTTCCGGCTCCGGAGCATCCAGCGGCTTGCCGTGATCACGCACGCAGCGGGCCTCGATGTCATCCATGATGCGTTCGGCTTCCTCGAAGCGCCCGTGCTGGGCCAGCCAGCGTGGTGATTCGGGCAACCGTGAGCGCAACCACCATATAAACAGCGCGAACACAGCGCTGGCCAGCACCACCCAGCGCCAACCGGAATAACCGAACGGCGCCTGAGGCACCAGCCACCAGGAAATCAGCGCCACCGCAGGCACCGATAGAAACTGAATGAAAAACGCAAAGGCAAACGCCGAACTGCGCATGCGCTTGGGCACCAGTTCCGCCAGGTAGGCGTCAATGGTGACCAGCTCGATGCCCAGGCCGATCCCCACCAGAAAGCGCATGCAGATGATGCCCAGTGCATCGCTCTGAATACCCATCAAGACGGTGGCGACGGTGTACCAGATCAACGCAAAGGTGAAGATCGCCCGTCGGCCAAAGCGGTCGGCGATAGGGCTGAGCAGGCTGGCGCCGAGGAACAGTCCGAGAAAGGTCGCCGAGGCAAAAGCGGCCTGATCTGAAAAGCCAAACACACCTTGAGCACCGGTGGCAAAAATCCCGTCGCGCAGCAGGCCTGGGCTGATGTAGGCGGTCTGAAACAAATCGTACAGCTCGAAAAAACCGCCAATGGACAGCAACGCCACCAGTTTCCAGACCGTCGCGACCGCAGGCAGACGGTCAATCCGTGCTGAAATCTGCGCGGCGCGGACCGGATCGATCCCATCGGCCGCAGGGCGGGTGCTTGAGGAAGAAGACATACGCGAGGTTCCGTTATTTTTTGATGGCGTATGGTAGGTTTTTTACAATTGGTAATGTTTGCTTTTTATGGTTCATATGTTCGTTAAATTAGTTATTTATTGCTTAAGTAGTCAGTATTAGGCTTTTTATTACCATACCAGTGAGATTTGGAATTGATTTTCTGTAGGAGTGAGCTTGCTCGCGATAAAGTCGGAACGACTTTCCTGCGATGGTGAATCCAGCTTTTTTTACGACTGGTTCGCAGCCGATCGCGAGCAAGCTCGCTCCTACAGGGTCCCGTATTTGCAATCCGCGACCGCGTTGTAGCAGGGGCCTAGCGACCTACAGCTGTATCAAGATATGTCGCAAAACCCTAAGATAAAGCTCCGCTCCGCTGCCAGCCTGGGTTCCTGTGACGTTCAAACTGCCTGATACCGCGACTGCTCCTTTCTGCCCGTCGGCTGTGACCGATACGGTCTCGATCCCGGCCAATGCCTCGCTGGCCCGCAAGATGCTGCTGTTTGTCGGGCCCGGTCTGCTGGTGTCCATCGGCTACATGGACCCTGGCAACTGGGCGACGGCAATCGAAGCGGGTTCGCGCTTTGGTTACGCGCTGCTGTTCGTGGTGGTGTTGGCGAGCCTGTCAGGCATGGTGTTGCAGAACCTCTGCTCCCGGCTAGGCATCGCCACTGGGCGGGATCTGGCGCAGCTTTCAGCGTCGCGTTACAGCCCGAATGTAGCCAAGGGGCAGTGGCTGCTGGCCGAGCTGTCGATCATCGCCACTGACCTTGCCGAAGTGCTCGGCGCAGCGCTGGCGTTTCACTTGCTGCTGGGCGTATCCATCACCACCGGCGTGGCGCTGACCGCCTTCGACACCCTGATCGTGCTGGCTCTGCAAGGCGCCAACTTCAGGCGCCTGGAAGCCATTGTTCTGGGCCTGATCGCGACCATTGGCGCCTGTTTTACTGTCGAGCTGATCCTGATCAAACCCTTCTGGCCCGACGTTGCGGCGGGGCTAAAACCCAGCTGGGACGTGCTGACCAGCCAGGAGCCCCTGTACATCGCCATCGGCATTCTTGGCGCAACCGTCATGCCCCATAACCTTTACCTGCATTCTTCGGTGGTGCAGACCCGGGTCAATGGCAGCGATAACGCTCATAAGGCCAGTGCGATCAAATTCGCCCGGATCGACACCATCGCTTCATTGAGTCTGGCGCTGTTGATCAATGCGGCGATTCTGATTCTCGCCGCTGCAGCTTTCCACAAGAGCGGGCACACCGACGTGGTGGAAATCCAGGATGCCTACCATCTGCTCGACCCGCTGGTGGGTGGTGCTGTGGCCAGTGTGTTGTTCGGGATTGCCTTGCTGGCGGCCGGGCAAAGCTCGACTTTTACCGGCACCATCGCCGGGCAGGTGGTACTTGAAGGCTTCTTGCAGCGCAAAATCCCCTGCTGGCAGCGGCGCTTGATCACCCGCGCATTGGCGCTGATTCCGGCGTTGATCGGGGTCATGTGGCTGGGCGACAGCTCGGTTGGCAAGATGCTGGTACTCAGCCAGGTGGTGCTCAGCCTGCAATTGCCGTTCGCGCTCTGGCCCCTGATCCGCTTCACCAGCGACCGGCAATTGATGGGGCCATTCGTCAACAGCCAGTTGGTCAAGATCGCGGCATGGGGGTTGTTCGGGCTGATTTCTGCGGCGAATCTGACGTTGTTGTGGTTTTGGGTGAGTTGAACCCTGGGGCGCGTGACGGGCTCTGATTGTGATGAGCCCAGTACTGACGCCATCGCGGAGTACACCTGCCCAATGACCCTCCACGACCGTTCCATCCAGGGCCACATCTTCGAAACCGATCTGCCGGCCCGTCTGGATCGTCTGCCGTGGGGGCGGTTTCATACGTTGTTGGTGTTTGCGCTGGGCATTACCTGGTTGCTCGATGGCCTGGAAGTCACCCTCGCGGGCTCGGTATCTGGCGCCTTGAAAGACAGCCCGGCGCTGCACATGTCCAACAGCGATATCGGTCTGGCGGGCGGCGCTTATATTGCTGGCGCGGTGTTGGGCGCATTGTTTTTCGGTTGGCTGACTGACCGTCTCGGGCGGCGCAAGTTGTTCTTCATCACCTTGCTGCTGTATGTCGGAGCCACGGCCGCCACGGCCTTTTCCTGGAGTCTTGGCAGCTTTCTGCTGTTCCGCTTTCTGACCGGGATGGGCATTGGCGGCGAATACACGGCGATCAACTCCACCATTCAGGAGTTCACTCCGGCGCGCTATCGCGGCTGGGTGGATCTGACCATCAACGGCACCTTCTGGCTGGGCGCAGCCTTAGGGGCGGGTGGGTCGATTGTGCTGCTGGACCCGCAATGGATCGGTGGCGATCTGGGCTGGCGCCTGTGTTTCGGGATTGGCGCGGTCTTGGGTTTGCTGATCCTGCTTATGCGCCTGTGGCTGCCGGAAAGCCCGCGCTGGTTGTTGATCCATGGCCAGGCGGCCGAGGCAACGCGTATTGTCGAGCAAATCGAGGATCGGCTCCGTGCTCAGGGCCATTCGCTGCCCGCGCCTCAAGGCCAACCCTTGCGCCTGCATGCCCGGGACCACACGCCTCTCAAGGAAATCTTCCAGACCCTATTCGTGACTTTCCGCCAGCGGGCGCTGGTCGGGCTGACGCTGCTCACTGCGCAAGCGTTTTTCTACAACGCGATTTTCTTCACCTACGCCCTGGTGCTCACCGACTTCTACGACGTGCCCGCTGCGCACATCGGCTGGTATGTGCTGCCCCTGGCGCTGGGTAACTTCTGCGGGCCGCTGTTGCTGGGGCGCTTGTTTGATGTGGTGGGCCGTCGGGTGATGATCAGCCTGACCTACGCCGTGTCCGGGGTTCTGCTGGCCATCAGCGGTTATCTGTTTGAGCAGGGGGTGTTCAACGTTGGCCAGCAGGCGGCGGCCTGGATGGTGATTTTCTTCTTTGCATCCGCCGCAGCCAGCTCGGCTTATCTCACGGTCGCAGAGACTTTTCCGCTGGAAATCCGCGCACTGGCGATTGCAGTGTTCTATGCATTCGGGACGGGGTTAGGCGGGATTATCGGGCCGACGCTGTTCGGTCGTCTGATCGAAACTCATGAGCGGAGCAATTTGCTGATCGGCTATCTGATCGGGGCCGGCCTGATGCTGCTGGCGGCGCTGGTGCAAGGTATCTGGGGCGTGGCGGCGGAGCGAAAGTCACTGGAGGAGGTTGCCCGGCCCTTGTCTCAGGCCAGGGACTGATCAACAGTCCAGACGTTGCGCCACATCGCGCAAATCTTCGGCGGAGGCCTGAAGTTTTTCGATCTGCGAAGTGACGTCGGCGGCGTCCCGGGTATTGAACGAGTACTGCAAGTAGCGCAAATGCCCGGCCAGGTTGAGGGATACGCCCTCCAGATCGGTGGCGGTTCGCTCTAGATCGCTCTGAATGACCTTGAGGTCTTCAATGTTCAAACTCATGACTCCGGAATCGAAGTGCCCAAGGGCGATTGACATCCAGGTCAAGGTTTACCATTCAAATGAATGGGAGGTGATAGCACATTGATATAGTGCGCGTATTTTAACGGTCTGTCTTGTTCATTCGTCGTCAAGATCAGAATCCGGATCGGCATACGAATCCAGCAATGCGGCCAACGCCAAGGTGCGCTGCAGCCCGGTGGTGGTCGCCATGATCTGGGCGACCGCCTCGATGGCGTCGGCTTTGGCGGCCGCGCGCTCTGCTTCGGTGTTGTTGGGTGTCGCGTCCTGCGCGGCTTCTATGATCGACTCTTCAAAACTGTTCATGGAGTGCGCTCTGCAAATGATGCGGGCCATTCTGCCTGATTCGGGCCCACATGGGCGCACTGCTGGGTGATTTTCTTCAATACCCCGATGCGCCGCATCCTTATCTTGATCCGCTCTTGCTGATTAATGAGGGTGTTGAAATGAGTCTGTTGTTGTCCATGGCCGCCTTTGCGCTGGCGTCGTCAATCACGCCGGGGCCGGTGAACATCGTGGCTTTGAGTTCGGGGGCCAGGCATGGGCTGGGTTCGGCCCTGCTGCATGTCACGGGTGCAACGTTCGGCTTCACGCTGTTGTTGATCCTGATCGGCTTCGGCCTTCACGAGGTCCTATTGCAGTGGCCGTTTCTGACCCTGGCGATCCGCTGGGCCGGGGTTGCATTCCTGCTGTACATGGCCTGGAAACTCGCAGGGGATAGCGGACAGCTGAATGCTGACGAGGCCAGCGCCAAATCCTCGCTGCTCAATGGGGCAATCATGCAATGGCTCAACCCGAAGGCCTGGCTGGCGTGCATCGCGGGCATGGGGGCTTTTGTTGCCAGCGGCGAGGCGCGGTTGATCTGGCAGTTTGCCGGGATTTATTTCGTGATCTGCTACCTGTCTTTGGCGTGCTGGGCGTTCGCCGGGACTTTTCTGCGCCCTTACCTGAACAGTGCGCGGGGCGTGCGGGTGTTCAATCGCAGCATGGCGGCTTTGCTGGTGGGATGTGCGGTGTATCTGCTGGTTTACTGAGCATCAGGGCAGACGATATTGCCCCGGCGTTGCCGCCAGATGCTTCTTGAACACTCGTTGAAAATGCGCCTGATCGGCAAAGCCCAGCTCATGAGCCACATCGACAATCAGGCTGCCTGCCTTGAGCCGGGTCCGGGCGTGCTGGATGCGCAGGTTAATCAGATAGGCATGAGGCGTCATGTGATAGCGCTGTTCGAAGGCGCGGATCAGGTAGGAGCCGGACAGGTTCGCGGCGCTGCACATGTCGTCCAGGCTGATGGGGTGCTTGAAGTTGTCATGGATGAACTGCGCAACCCGTTCAATACGCTGGATTGCCTGCTCCGGCCTGACCGCCGAAGTTCCCAGGGTCTGCTGCATCAGGGTAAAGAACGAAACCGCGCTGCACTGCTTTTGCAGCAGCGGTGCGTCGGCGTCGATCAGGGTTTGGTAAAGCCCGGTCAGGCCGTTGAATAAAGCAAGGTTGGTGCTGTGGGTCGCAGCCAGAGGTTGAAAGTCGGGATGGGGATTGAGGCTCAGATCCTGTTGCAGCGCCTTCATCCATTGGCTGTCGACATACAGCATCAGATACGCCCAAGGCTGATCGGCGATTGGATTGCAGGCGTGCACTTCGCCGGGGTTCATCAGCACTACCGTGCCGGTCTGTACTCGCTGGCGGGTCTTTTCATGCAGATAAGTACTTTGCCCGGCCGTGATCGCGCCGATGGAAAATACCTCGTGGGAATGCCGCGAATAACACAGCTTGCGACCATCACCCACCGAACGCGCCTCGATGAAAGGCAACCGGTCATCGCGCCAGAAGAAAGGGGCGGTGGTGTCAGTGTTTTGCTGTGCGTCCATGTCGTACAGATCCTCTCAAAGTGACCTTTTCTGTTGGAGCGAGGCTTGCCCGCGAAGAGCGATTACGCGGTTCGTCAGACCTCCCGAGGCAATCAATTCGCGGGCAAGCCTCGCTCCAACAAATGGATTGCGCTTCGACGCGTTCACTCAAACAATATTGTGCTCCGCAATCAACCCCTGCAACCAGTCCATGAACACCTTACAGCGTTCCGGCAGGTGGCGGCGGTGGGCGTACAGCAGGGAGATCTTCATCGGTGCCGGGCGGTATTGGGGGAGGATTTCGATCAGATCGCCGGCGATCAGGTGCTTTTTCATCCCCATCCGCGGTGACTGGATAATGCCCAGATTGCCAATGCACGCGGCCTCGTAGGCCTGAACATTATTCACCGCGACACTGCGGGGCATGGGCAGCGTGCGGGTCTTGCCGTCCTCCTGATATTCGAACAATGCGGTATTGGAACCGAACCCCATGACGTAGTGGACCAGTTGGTGATGCTGCAGGTCGGCGAGGTTTTGCGGCATGCCGTAGCGCCGGGCATAACCTGCACCGACGCAGTTGACCATGTCGAAATCACCCAGGTTGCGGGCCACCAGCGTGGTGTCAGACAAATCGCCGATTCGCAGCACGCAATCAAAACCCTCGCGAACCAGGTCGACCCGGCGGTCGCTGCTGCTGATTTCCAGGTCGATGCCTGGATGCTCGGCGAGAAACTCGCTCAGGCGGGGCAACACGATGTTGTGGGCCATTGCCGTAGGCATGTCTACGCGCAATCGGCCGCTCAGGGTTGCATCGCTGCGGAACAGCCCTTCGAGTTCATCCATCTGGGCGAGCATGTCTTTGCTACGCTCATACAGCACTTCGCCATCCGGGGTGGCCTGCACCTTACGCGTGGTGCGCAGCAACAGGCGGGTGCCGAGCAGTTCTTCCAGCGCCTGAACATGTTCCGAGACGGTGGAGCGGGGCAGGCTTAACGCTTCGCTGGCCTGGGTGAAGCTTGAAAGCTCGGTTACGCGCACGAACGAGCGCAACAATTCCAGCTTGTTCATGGCGATATGTCCCTATTAATAGCTTTCGAAGATTGTTCGGCTCAGGCGACCAGTCATTTCGTATCTCGATGGTTTATCGCGCAGTCAGCGAACAATAGACTCTTCCTCAATCCCTGAACACAACCTCCCGAGAAAATATTCCATGAGCAGAAAAATCGCACTCATCACTGGCGCCAGCCGTGGCCTGGGCAAAAGCACCGCCCTGCATCTGGCTGCCCAGGGCGTGGACATTATTGGCACCTACCAGAGCAGGGAAGCAGACGCCCAGGCGACCGTGGCGGAGATTCAGGCGCTGGGTGGCAAGGCGTACATGCTGCAACTGGATGTTGGCCAAAGCGACAGTTTTGACGGCTTTGCCAAGCAACTGGGCAGCGCGCTGAAAGAAGTCTTCAATGCCGAGCACTTTGATTTTCTGGTCAACAACGCAGGTGTCGGGATCTACAACAGCATTGCCCGGACCACCGAAGATCAGTTCGACCAGCTGGTGAATATCCACTTCAAAGGGCCGTTCTTTCTGACCCAGAAACTGCTGCCGCTGATCGCCGATGGCGGCCGGATCGTCAACCTGTCCAGCGGCCTTGCGCGGTTCAGCATGGTGGGCTACGCCGCTTACGCCTCAATGAAAGGCGCGGTGGAAGTCTGGAGCCGCTACCTGGCTCAGGAACTCGGGCCACGCGGCATTAACGTCAACGTACTGGCCCCTGGCGCGATCGCGACAGACTTTGGCGGCGGTACGGTGCGTGACAATCCGGACGTCAACAAAATGATTGCCTCCAGCACCGCATTGGGCCGGGTAGGCGAGGCAGATGACATCGGCGCAGCAATCAGCATGCTGCTGGGGGATGGCGGCAAGTGGATCAATGGCCAGCGGATCGAGGCTTCGGGCGGGATTTTTCTGTGATGTGAACGGATGAACCTGTAGGAGCTGCCGAGGGCTGCGAAAGCGTGTTTCCTGACACACCGCTTTCGCAGCCTTCGGCAGCTCCTACAGGAGGAGTGCGTTACTTCTTGATCGGTACGATTTCGGTGATCTGGCTGTTGGTGATCTGCACCTGAACGTATTTGTCGTTGATTTTCACCCACTGGGATTCCTTGGCGGGTTCTTTCAGGCCGCGCTTGGACCAGTCTTTGAGCGCAGCTTCAGGGCGGCGGAATTTTTCCGGGGCGCGGGAGCCGAGTTCCAGGTCATGCATGTTGTCTTTGGATTCTTCGACTTTCGGCTCAGGCGCGTCTGCTGCTTGAACTGTAAGGCTGGTCACGCCAACGCAGCCAGCAATGGCCAGACAAGCGATGAGTGATTTGCTCTTCATGAGGCTCTTCATATAAGTACTCCTGGGGGCTCAGTGCTGAATGCTCTGTCTAAGCCTTAGGACCACCGCTATGAAAAATCATTCGGTTTTTTCATGATGGCGTTACGCTTGCTGCTGGCTGACTCGCCCTTGAGCCACAGGGCGAGTGGCCAGATGGTCAGCCTTTCAAGGTGGTAGCAATGGTGCGTTTCAGTGGGGTCGTCGGGCGGCCGATCAGGCGGCTCAGTTGCTTGCCGTCATCGAATAGCGCGCCTTTGGCCGCTGCGGCGTCGGAGTCAGACAGCAACTCGGCGACAAACTCAGGCAAACCGGCCTGGATCAATGCTGCCTTGAAATCAGCCTGAGGCAGGTCGGTGTAGGGGACCTGCTTACCCGACTGCGTCGACAGCTCGGCCGCCAAGTCAGCCAGGGTGTAGGACTCGTCGCCCGCCAGTTCGTAAACCTTCCCGGCCTGATCTTCAGTTGCAGTCAGTACCACCGCTGCGGCCACTGCGTAGTCATTACGGTCCGCTGAGCTGATGCGGCCATCGCTGGCGCTGCCGAATACCGCGCCATGTTGCAACGCAGCGGGGATGCCTGCGGTGTAGTTTTCCGTATACCAACCGTTGCGCAGCAGCACGAATGGAACGCCGGATTGCTGCAGGGCGCTTTCAGTCTGGCGGTGCTCTTCAGCCAGGCCCAGGGCGGAGGTATCGGCGTGCAGCACACTGGTGTAAGCCAGCAGTTGGATATTGGCGCGCTTGGCGGCGTCGATCACGGCCTGATGCTGAACCGCGCGCTGGCCGATTTCGTTCGAAGAAATCAGCAGCACTTTTTCGGCACCGGCAAAGGCGCTGTCCAGAGTGGCAGCTTGCGAGTAATCCGCCTGACGGACCTGAACGCCCAGCGCGGCGAGGTCGGCAGCTTTTTCAGGATTGCGCACTGCGGCGATGATTTGCGAGGCAGGCACACGGTTCAGCAGTTGTTCGATGACAAGGCGGCCCAATTGCCCGGTGGCTCCGGTAACGACGTACATGGCGTGTTCTCTTGAGTAATTGAAGACAGGCACACCATAAACTCTATGCTAACCTTTCGTAAGTACGTACAAAAAGGTAAGTGTCATGAGCGAAACAAAACACGTCATGAGCCCATTGCTCTCGGCGGTCATGGAAGACCGCGCCGGTGAGTTGATGGCGGCCGACTGCCCGTCACGGGTGGTGCTCAGCCACGTGTGCAGCCGCTGGGGCGTGCTGGTGCTGGTGGTGCTGCGCGAAGGCATGCACCGCTTCAGCGAACTGCGCCGCAGGATTGGCGGGGTGAGCGAGAAGATGCTGTCCCAGACGTTGCAGAATCTTGAGGGCGACGGTTTTGTCGAACGCAAATCCCTGCCGGTGGTGCCACCCCACGTGGAATACCGCCTGACGCCTCTGGGTGAAGAAGTGGCCGAGCAAGTGGAGAATCTCGCGACCTGGATTGAGCAGAATCTGCCACGGATCATGCAGGCGCGGCCGGTCCTGGAGGGGCAATGATCCCTGTAGGAGCTGCCGAAGGCTGCGAAAGCGGTGTTTCAGGAATACCCCTTCGCAGCCTTCGGCAGCTCCTACAGATTGCAATCACCCGTAGGAGCTTGCCCGCGATAATGGCACTGCGATTCTGCTGGGAAATAACCGAAACCTTAGCGTCGGATTGCCGCCCAGACCAAGCACCGCTCCCACAGGTATTCACCGCACAACCTCAAAAAATACCCAAAAAAACCCGGCATCATGACAATGCCGGGCAAGGGGAGGTGAATCGTTTACTTGGGTTGCAGGGCTTCGCGTATGGTTTTCACATCTCCGCTGGACACGGCCGGTGCCGCGTTGCCCCAGCTGTTGCGCACGTAGGTGAGCACGTTGGCGACGTTGTCATCGGACAGCGCCCAGGCCAGTGAAGGCATCGCCGGAGCGGTCGGCGCGGCGTCGGTGGCGCCCGCTCGGCTGCCCGCCAGCACCACACGAATCATCGACGAAGCATCAGCGTTGTTGACCAGGGGCGCCATGGCCAGTTTCGGGAACAGACCCTCGGCACCTTCACCATTGCCCACGTGACAGGCGGAGCAGCGGTCGGCGTAGATTTTTTTGCCAGCAACCATCGCCGGGTCCTTGGCATCCAGCGCTTTGGGCAACTCGACGGGTTTCGCGCCGTCCTTGAGGTACACCGCAACCGCCATCAGGTCCGCATCCTGCCAGTGCTGGGACGAGTGCTCGACCTCCTCGGCCATGGGACCCGAAGCGATATCAAAGCGGTTGGCACCGGTTTTCAGGTACTTGACGATGTCGTCTTCGGTCCAGCTGCCGATGCCACTGTGGGCGTTGGCGGTGATGTTTGGCGCGACCCAGTTCTGCAGATTGGCACCGGTGAGGAACTGATCGTTCTTGTCGCCGCCGGTCAGGCCTTTAGGGGTGTGGCACGTGCCGCAGTGCCCCAGACCTTCCACCAGATAAGCGCCGCGATTCCACTGCTCGGACTTCTGCGGGTTGGCCTTGAATTCGCCTTCCTTGAAGTTCATCAGGTTCCAGGCCAACAGGCTGGTGCGCACGTTGAACGGGAAGGGCAACTGGTTGGTTTCAACCTTGTTGTCCACCGCGTCAATGGTTTGCAGGTAAGCCCAGATCGCCTGGTTATCCTGGCGCGTGACCTTGGTGTACGCGGTGTAGGGCATGGCGCCGTACAAGCGCTTACCACCCAGACCGTGACCCTTGGACATGGCGTTCTGGAAGTCTTCGAAGGTCCAGCGGCCAATGCCCGTGACCGGATCCGGGGTGATGTTCGCCCCGAGCAGTTTGCCGAACGGTGTATCCAACACCACGCCACCAGAGAACGCAGGTTTACCCGGCAAGGTGTGGCACGCCGTGCAGTCGCCCAGGGTGGACAGATAGCGACCTTTTTCCACCAGGTTATAGGAATCGGCACCAGTGCCGGCCTGCGCGATGTTGACGCTGGCGTTCAGAGCCAAGGCCAGTACGCCGACGCTGAAAGAGAGGAGAGTCTTCATACCGGGATCATCTCCCCAGGGCGCTTCAGATAACGGGTGCGAATCGCGTCGGCGGCCTTGAAAGCCAGTGCCGCCACGGTGCCGGTGGGGTTGTAGCCAGGGTTCTGCGGGAAGGCCGAAGAGCCGACCACAAACAGATTCGGCACGTCCCAGACTTGCAGGTACTTATTCACGGAACTGGTCTTGGGGTCAGCGCCCATGATGAAGCCGCCCACAATGTGCGACGACTGATACGGTGAGCTGTTCCAATGGCCGGTCTGCGCGCTGTCGACCATTTGCAGCGGGTTCATGCTCTTGGCAATCTCGTGGACTTTGCCGGTGACATAGGCCGCCATCTTGCGGTCGTTCTCCGGGAAGTCGAAGGTGATACGCAACAGCGGACGTCCCAGTGGATCCTTGTAAGTCGGGTCCAGCGAGAGGTAGTTGCCGCGCATCGAATAGCTGCTGGCTTCACAGCCGATGGACATGGTGCTGGCGTAACTCTTGACCGTGGCCTGTTTCCATTTCGAACCCCAGGCCGGAGTGCCGGGTGGCACCGGGCGCGCGTCGATGGGCGCTGCACCAATGGGCGTGACCCGCGTGCTGCCGCCGCCGACAAAACCCAGACCCGAGTGGTCGAAGTTGTCGTTGTTGAATTCGTCGATGCCCATGCCGATGGCGCCGCCACCAATGAACGGGTTGAAGTTCTTGTCATCGAAGAACAGCTTCACGTTGTTGGCGGTCTGGTAGGCGTAATTGCGGCCTGTGGTGCCGGTATTGGTGACCGGGTCGTAAGGCTTGCCGACACCGGACAGCAGCATCAGGCGCACGTTTTCGAAGATGAAAGCGCTGATCACCACCAGGTCTGCCGGTTGCTCGAACTCGTCACCGTTGGCGTCGACAAAGATGATCCCGGTGGCGCGCTTGCCAGTGCTGTCCATGGTCACGCGCAGCACTTCACAATTGGTCTTGGCAGTGAAGTTCGGCTTGCGAATCAACACCGGCAACACCGTGGTGATGGCGCTGGCCTTGGAATAGTTGGCGCAGCCGTAGTTGGTGCAGAAGCCGCAGAAGGTGCAGGCGCCCATCTTCACGCCCAACGAGTTGGTGTAAGCCCGTGACACCAGCGCCGAGGGTACCGGGAACGGCTTGTAGCCCAGATTCTTGGCTGCCTCGGCAAACAGCGTCGGCGCGTAAGTCTGCTCGGTAGGAGGGTTCGGATATTCTTCCGAGCGCGCGCCCTCGAAGCTGTTGCCGCCTTCCTGAATCACACCTTTGATGTTGCCAGCCTTGCCGGACACGCCCGCCAGACGATCGAACTTGGTGTAGAACGGCTCCATCTCGTCCCAGTCGGTGCCCCAGTCCTGCAGGGTCAACTCAGGGGACAGCTCTTTGCCGTAACGCTCGGTCAGGTAGCTGTGCAGACGGAACTCGTTGGGCTGGAAGCGGAAGGTGATCCCCGCCCAGTGGTTGCCCGCGCCGCCGGTGCCGTTGCCGGGGTGGAACGAACCCCAACTGCGCATCGGCAGGGCGGTTTCGGTCACGTTGTTGCGCACGGTGCAGGTGTTCTGCTTGGTGCGCAGCATCAATTCCTGACGGCGCGAATAGCGCAGCTCGTCAGTGGCCGAGGCGATGTTGAAGTCGGCAGCAGTGTCGCGCCAAGGGCCACGTTCGAAGCCCATCACGCTCAAGCCTTCATCGGCCAGTTCGTTGGCGATGATAGATCCGGCCCAGCCGAGTCCGACAACCACCACATCGGTGGAAGGTAGTTTTCTAGCCATGTCGATTAACCCTTCTTGTTCCAGGCGGAGCTGCCGATGATGGAGATCGGTTGGAGGTCGAGCTTCTGGTTATGCAGGCCGATGTAATCGCGGTAGTCATAACGTGCGCCGGGGAAACCGATCATTTTCCACGACACCATGTCGCGGTTGCCGCCATAGATCGGGTCGGCGAAGAAGCCTTCCATGGTGTTGCCCAGCACCTGCTGGAAAAAGAACTTGGCGTCGATGCCTTGCAGCTCGATGGCGCCTGCTTCCAGATCGGTCAGCACCTTGTCGCGCTCTTCATTGCTCAGGGTGCTGAAGTTTTTCTGCCATTGTTTCTGGCAGTAGGCGGTCAGGCCGGCAATGCCCAGGCGATAACGTTGCTGCGGCACCAGAGGCGACTGATCGCCTTGCATGGCCGAGCCTTTCTCGAACGGGCCTTGCATGTAAAGGCGGTCGAAAGTGCCGTATTCACCGGCCAGCTGGCGGTCGATAAACACCGCGCAACCCGCGTCCTTGCCACTGACACTCAGGTCATCAGCCGGGATCAGACGCTCGACGATGGCTTCCACTTCCTTGGCTTCTTCTACGGTGAAAAACTTCCAGCCCGGGGTTTCGTAATGCATAGGGCCGTTATGGTCGAAAGGCACCCATTGCGGCACGCCGGTCAGGGTGGCGGCCTTGGCACTGGCGGCGGCACCGACGGCGAGAGTCGTGGCGGAGGTGAAGAGGAGCTGGCGGCGGGTGAAACCTTTCGTGGATTTTTCAGTCATTCAGGAGGCTCCTGCGAAGGCTTGCAACGACAACACCTGTCACTTCCCCAAGGGAATGCACTTCGCGGTCAAAACACGGTTTTTTTGCCTGGCATGCCGGGCAAGCGAAATCTCACGAATGGGTGTGACATTAAGTCTCTGGCAATGCAGCGCGGACATGGCGCACGCTAAGCGGGCAACAGCCATTTTCTCAGTCATCTTTTCCATACGCTGCGCCATCATAAATGTGTTGCCAAAGATTTCTCCGGCATCATTTCGCAAATTACCTTTGCGCGATTGGTAACAATTGGTCCGGTTTTTTACCATTCAGCCCTCGCAACGCAAGACAATCCTCCCTGAACAGGCACTTCTTGGTATCGTGCGCACCCTGTTGAGCATGGAAATATTTCCTCACACATCAAGCATGAAATGACTTTTTGAATTGAACGCTTTTCTGTGGGACCGGCTTTAGCCGGGAAGAGGTCCATACATCCACCGCACAGGTGTTGACGGGACTGCCGCCTTCCCGGCTAAAGCCGGTCCCACGGACCCATGCAATTCACCCCGTCGTTAATTTTTGTTATCCACCGAGAAGCTTCAGAAATGCCCGATCCAATTCCGTTAAAGGATCACGAAAAAGATGCGCAACTGGTCAATCGTCGACTGATTGCCTGCGCGTTGCTCGTGGGCCTGTTGAGCATCTGTCTGGTGGCCAGGATGTATTTCCTGCAGGTCACCGAGTTCGCGTATCACTCGACCATCTCCGAAAACAATCGCGTGCATGTGCTGCCTATCCCACCGGAGCGCGGGCTGATTTACGACCGTAACGGCGTGGTGCTGGCGGATAACCGGCCCAGTTTCAACATGACCCTGACCCGCGAACGGGCTGGGGACTGGCACAAGGTCATCGATGAAGTCATGGAGCTGCTCAAGCTTCCTGACGAACACCGCATTCTGTTCGACAAGGACCTCAAGCAAGTCCGCCATCCGTTCGAGCCAGTGACCCTGCTGTATGAACTGACCGAAGAGCAGATCGCCGTTCTGGCGGTCAATCAGTACCTGTTGCCGGGCATCGACGTGGAGCCGCAGTTCGTGCGCCATTATCCGCTGGGCGCGCATTTCGCCCACTCCATTGGTTATGTCGGGCGTATCAACGAGAAAGAAGCCAAGCAGCTGGACTCGGTGGAATATCGCGGCACGCAATCCATCGGCAAGACCGGCATCGAGCGTTTCTACGAGTCCCAGTTGCATGGCACCGTGGGTTACGAGGAAGTCGAGACCAACGCCCAGGGCCGCGTGCTGCGGGTGCTCAAACACACCGACCCGATCCCCGGCAAGAACATCACCCTGAGCCTGGATATCCATCTGCAGGAAGCTGCCGAAGAGGCGCTGGGCGACCGGCGCGGATCGGTGGTGGCCCTGGACCCGGCCACCGGTCAGGTGCTGGCGATGGTCAGCAAGCCGAGCTTCGACCCGAACCTGTTCGTCACCGGGATCAGCTTCAAGGAATACGCCGCCCTGCGTGACTCCATCGACCGGCCGCTGTTCAACCGGGTATTGCGCGGCCTCTACGCGCCGGGCTCTACCATCAAGCCGGAAGTGGCGATTGCCGGGCTGGATACCGGCGTGGTCAATGCTGGCACCAAGGTTTTCGACCCCGGCTATTTCCAGCTTCCGGATTTCGATCACAAGTACCGCAACTGGAACCACAGCGGCGATGGCTGGGTGGACATGGACGCGGCCATCATGCGCTCCAACGACACCTACTTTTACACCCTGGCCCACAAGCTGGGCATCGACCGCATGTACGACTACATGACCATGTTCGGCCTGGGGCAGAAGGTCTCGCTGGACATGTTCGAAGAGTCGGCAGGCCTGATGCCGTCCCGTGAGTGGAAGCGCGCGACCCGACGTCAGGCCTGGTTCCCCGGCGAGACGGTAATCCTCGGCATTGGTCAGGGCTATATGCAGGTCACGCCGCTGCAACTGGCGCAAGCCACGTCGCTGATTGCCAACAAGGGTGTGTGGGTTCGTCCGCACCTGGCGATGGAAGTCGGCGGCACTGCGCCGGTGGACGAGCATCCGATGCCTAACATCGTGCTGCACGATCCCAATGAATGGAACCAGGTCAACATCGGCATGCAGATGGTGATGCACGATCCCCGGGGCATCGCTCGGGCCGCAGCCCAGGGCGCGCAATACCGCATTGCGGGCAAAAGCGGCACCGCGCAGGTGGTGGCGATCAAGCAGGGTGAACGCTACAACCGCTTGAAAACCCTCGAACGCAATCGGGACAACGCCTTGTTCGTCGGTTTTGCCCCTGCTGATCACCCAAAGATCGTGGTGTCGGTGATGATCGAAAACGGCGAGGCGGGTGGTCGGGTGGCAGGGCCGGTGGTGCGGCAGATTCTTGATGCCTGGCTGCTGGACAAGGACGGCAAGCTGAAGGTGCCGGAAACAGTTGCCGTCAAGCCGGGGGCGCCGCACGTTTAGGTTTCAGGGCGGGGTTTTACCGACGCTGGAGTGATAGCTGACAGGCTCCGTCGCTTCAGTCCGGCCGCCAGTCATCCTCCACCAGCAGGTCGCAGAAATTGGCCCGTTTGAACTGCCGATCAAAATGCGCGCGCACGTCGTCGTCAAGTGTGCCGGTATCGTGCGGCGGTCGGTGGCTCAGGGCTTGTTGAAGGATGCTCAGCAACTCGCGCTTGAAGCCTGACTGTTTCGGAAATACCTCAAGAATCATCATCAGTTCGGCGCTTTTCAACGCGCTCTGATGACGCCCGAACAAGGCCATTTCGACCCCTGCGGCCAACAGTGCCACCAACGGCGATTTGTGCTCGGCAATACCGGGCGTCGTGTGCAGGGCGATAGCATCCCAGACCTGAGCGATTTCGCTGCCCGAACTCCCATAACCCTTGAGGAACTCCCGTGCGGCGTGAGCGCTGTCCACCTCGAAGCGATTCGACGAGCCGTAATACAACGCGGTCAAACCGATGCAATGGAACAACGTAGCGATATAGAGCCGTTCGGCATCGAACAGCACCCGGCGATGTTCGCCGATCAGCACCGCGAATAGAAACACTCGATGTGAATGGTTGAACAGCAACGCCGGTTGCGTGCTCTGAATCAATTCGAAAGCGGCCTTGGCCATGCTGCTGTCCGGAATATCGACCCCGGCGACAGGCTGGTTTTTCACGTGCATCCCTCACGATCAAAGCCTCTGGCACACGAAAGGCATGCCAGAGGCTGTCAACAACCCGCTTTATCAAGCCCGGGCGAAGTCCATCAAGTCCTGATTCAGCTGGTCTTTATGGGTGAAATACACCGCGTGGGGCGCGCCCGGATAAACCTTGAGTTTCGCGCCTCTGACCAGTTCGGCCGCGGCTTTGCCGGTCACGTCGAAACTAACCACTGCATCGCCGTCGCCATGGATGACCAGCGTTGGCACATCGAAACGGGCCAGGTCGGAGCGGAAGTCGGTCTCGGAAAACGCCGCCACACAATCCAGCGTGCCTTTGATGCCCGCCTGCATGGCCATGGATTGAGTCCAGTCCAGCATCGGTTTGCCGACCGGCGAGCCGGGTTTATCGCTGCCCGTGAAGATCGGGCCGAACGCATCGAGGAAGGCCGCCCGGTCTTTGAGCACGCCCGCGCGGATGCCGTCGAAAATCGCCGGGTCCATGCCTTCGGGGTGATCGTCGCGACGGATCATCAACGGCGTTACCGCGCTCACCAGTACCGCCTTGGCGATGTGTTTGCTGCCGTGACGGCCGATGTAACGCGCCACTTCACCGCCGCCCATGGAGAAGCCGACCAGCATCACGTCGTTCAGGTTCAGGGTGGTGATCAGGCTGTGCAGGTCATCGGCGAAGGTGTCGTAGTCATAACCTGTCCATGGCTGGCTGGACCGGCCAAAACCACGGCGGTCGTGGGCAATGACCCGGAAGCCGTTTTCGGCCAGGAAATTCATCTGGTATTCCCACATATCTGCGTTCAGCGGCCAGCCGTGGCTGAGGATGATCGGCTGACCGGTGCCCCAGTCCTTGTAGTAGATCTGGGTGCCATCTGTGGTGGTGATCGTAGGCATTTTGAGCTCCGGGCTGGATGGATAAGCGTGTGATGGATCCGAGCGGGATGCAGGCAGGTACGGCTTCTGGTTATCAGGCTAAGCCGCCAACCGCTTCAGGTCCTTGGCCCGAGCTGAAACGTTCTTAACGGTCGTGAGCGATCAAGCCCCCGCAGCGCAAGGCCCGGGGCGGTGCTTAAGAACGATTAATGTTTGCCAAAGGACTTTAAGAACCCGCAATCACAGACTCCGACTCTGCCATACACCCTCTGAGCAGGAGCGTCTGTAATGAATACTGTCAGCCCATCGCCACTCCGCCGTATCGACCCATCCGCTGTTGGCAAGATCAGCTCTAGCGAAAACCTTACATCCGTGGTCGATCAGCTGATGAGCGCCTGGTCACCCCGGGCGGCTGCAGAAGGCCGCGCCAGCCTGGACCCATTCAGCGAATCCGGTGAATCCGGCATCGATCCGCTGGCGTATCAGTTAATCTGCTCGCTGTTGCCTGCCTTGCGCGATCGCCAGGGGCAGACCGAGGATTCGGTGGAGCGGGCCATGCTGGTGCTGTGTTCGCACCTGTCCACCCGTTTCGCAAAACCCCAGCCGGAGCAGTTGCCCAGCCCCGTGCCCAAGGTCTGTGAAAAAGTGGCGCTGTCGCCCTGGCAGGAGCGCCGTGCCAAGGAGATGATGGTGAGCCATATGGATCGCGGGCTCTCCATTGCCCAGATCGCTACGGAGTGCTCACTGTCGCGCAGCCATTTCTCCCGGGCCTTCAAGAAAAACACGGGTTACTCACCCCGTGACTGGTTCCTGCAGGTGCGCCTCGACAAGGCCAAAGCGCTGTTGAGCGAAAGCAGTGTGTCCATTTCGCGCATCAGCCTGGATTGCGGTTTCGCGGATCAATCCCACTTCACCCGAGTCTTTACCCGGGTCACCGGCATCACGCCCTTCAGCTGGAGACGTTCCCTGTCTGGCCAGCTGAGTGCCGAGAGTCGCCGCGCAGGTTGACCGGCGGCGTATCGGAAACGCTGTTATCGAAACAGGTCGAGTGGATATTCGACCACCAGGTACAGCCGGTCGATATCGTCACCAGCCTGGGCGGTGTTGCCGCGATGAGAAACATGAGACACGTTCAATGACAGGTCTTTCGCCACCCCGGATTGCACGGTGTATTTAAGGTCGATGTCGCGCTCCCAGTGACGGCCGCCTTTGCCCTGAATCGGCTGGTAGCGATCGACGTCCCCATCAAACGGGTTATAGGCTCCGCCCTGTGGCGCGTGGCTGCCGTCAATCTGGTCGCCGGTCACGTAACGGGTCATGAACTTGAGGCCCGGCACGCCCAGCGTGCTGAAGTCCAGGTCGTAGCGCACCTGCCAGGATTGCTCGTGCGCGCCATTGAAGTCGGCGTACTTGATGGAGTTGGCCAGGTAGATGGAATCGCCGCCGACAAAGTCGAACGGCGTATCACCGTCGATTTTCTGGTAGGCGAGGGTCAGGGCCTGGCTGCCGATGCTGTACTTGGCCGCCAGGCTGTAAGCAGTGTTGTTGATGGAACCGGCATGCGCATCGCCCTCGTCGAGGGTGCGATACAGATTGCTGTCCAGCAACAATGAACTGTTGGCCGACAGCGCCTGCTTGAAGTGCAGGTTGCCGTAGTACTGCTGCCAGGTGTCGCTCAGTTGTGAAGCGTAGACCGAACCACCCAGCGGTCCATCCCCTGAAATCTCGACCCCTGCCAGGCTGATGCTGGCACCCCGCGTACTGACGCCATAACCGTCGAAATCCCCCTCAGCAGTCGACGCATTCTGATTCTTGAAGGCGGTGAAATGCCCGGCCACCAAGCGCACGCCATCAATTTCCTGGCTGTCGATGAAAAAGCCGGTGGCGTATTCCGGTTGCAGTCGTTTGTCAGCGGTATCGAATACGGGTGTTTCGACTTCCATTTCGCCGAACTTCAGCGTGGTTTTCGAATAGCGCAGCTTGATGGCGGCGCCTGCGCTGGAATATTCGTTCTCGGCGCGACCGTCGCTGTCCAGTGGCAATAACCCGGTCCCGGCATGCCCGCGACCGCCGTCCAGTTTCAGCCCGTAAAAACCATGGGCATCAATGCCCACGCCGACTTCGCCCTGGGTGAAGCCGGAGCGAAGGTTGGCAATGAAGCCCTGGGCCCATTCCTGGCGATAGCTCTGGTCAGGGTGGCCGGTGCGGTAGTCGTTGTGCAGCATGAAATTGCGTGACAGCACATTGAGGGTCGAGTCTTCGATGAAGCCGTGCTCTTGTGCATTGACCATCATCGCTTTGCCGCCGCCGAACAATGCCAGCGCGGTCATCAGGGTAAATCGAGTTCGCATGGGTCAGCCCTTTTAGCAATCAGGACGTCAGGCTGACAGGTGAGGGCGGTTGGTTAATTGATTGGGTGTGCGCAAAGTTCAGTGCTGTTCAGGCACGATTATGAATGTGTGGGCGGCAGGTGTACGGGCTGGCGTTATCGGTCTGACCGCCAGCCCTGCACCCGACACAACCCCGAGATACGTCCCCCGTGCTCGTACGGCCTGTGGAGTCAGCCTCGCAGATTCTGCACCAGGGATTCGGCGCTGATGTCGGCAATGGTCTTGGCCCCGGTCAGCACCATGGCCACGCGCATTTCCTTTTCGATCAGGCTCAGCAGGTTGCTAACCCCGGCTCCGCCTGCTGCCGCCAATGCATAAATGAACGCTCTGCCCAGCAACACGCTGTCGGCGCCCAGGGCAATCATCCGCACGACATCCAGACCGCTGCGAATGCCGGAGTCGGCCAGAATGGCCAGGTCACCTTTGACTGCATCGGCAATCGCCGGCAATGCCCGGGCGCTGGACAGCACGCCATCCAGCTGCCGCCCGCCATGGTTCGAGACCACGATGCCGTCAGCGCCAAAGCTCACGGCATCCTTTGCGTCTTCAGGGTCGAGGATGCCTTTGATAACCATGGGGCCTTGCCAGAAGTCGCGAATCCACTCCAGGTCTTTCCAGGAAATCGACGGGTCGAAGTTGCTGCCCAGCCAGCCGATGTAATCCGCCAGCCCGGTGGGGCTGCCGCGATAGGCGGAAATATTCCCCAGGTCGTGAGGGCGGCCATTGAGGCCTACGTCCCAGGCCCAGGAAGGGTGGGTGAAGGCTTGCAACATGCGTCTGAAGGCCGCGTTGGGGCCGCTCATGCCGGAATGGGCATCGCGGTATCGGGCGCCGGGTACTGGCATGTCGACGGTGAAAATCAGCGTGGTCACCCCCGCAGCCTTGGCGCGCTCCAGGGCATTTTTCATGAAGCCGCGATCCCTGAGTACGTACAGCTGAAACCACATCGGTCGGGAGATCGCCGGAGCCACTTCTTCAATTGGACAGACCGAAACCGTCGACAGGATAAACGGAATGCCGCTGGCCTCTGCCGCCTTCGCTGCCTGTACTTCACCGCGTCGGGCAAACATCCCTGTCAGGCCGACCGGGGCCAGCGCGACCGGCATCGCCAGGGTCTCGCCAAACAATTGCGTTTGCAGGCTCAGCTCCGACATGTTGCGCAAAACCCTTTGTCGCAGGGCGATATCGGCAAGGTCGTCGACATTACGGCGCAGGGTGTGCTCGGCATAGGCACCCCCGTCGATGTAGTGGAACAGGAAGGGCGGAAGCTTGCGTTGAGCGGCGGCACGGTAATCGGTAGAGGCAGAGATGATCATGGGCGTCGTTCTCTTTCGGGATCCCGAGAAGGTTAGCCTGACAACGGATTGTTAATTGGTCAGACCAATATTTATTTTTGGTAAGCCAGAGTAAAAGCCTCGTTGCGGGGTGTCAATTTGCGGCATTACCCGCCTGTTCTCTGGGTGGGAGATCGCCTGTAGGAGCCGAGGTTGCTCGCGAAGACGATAACGCGGCTTGCCTGACAAGCCGTGCCGCCCAATTCGCGGGCAAGCCCGGCTCCAACGGAAAGCGTGATTTTCTGTGGGAGCGGTGCTTGCCCGCGATGAACTGTAACGCGGTCTATCTGGCGGATCGCGTCGCCTGAATCTTCGAAATGCCGGCCATAGCAAGCGCCGTAGGCTAGATGATACGAAGATCCGTGGGACCGGCCGGGCGGCGCTCCGCTTTAGCCGGGAAGGCGGCATCTCTGACGACGCATATGCAGCGCATGTACTGGCCTCTTCCCGGCTAAAGCGGCTCGCCGCCCGGCCGGTCCCACGAATCTTCGATATAGCCGGGATCGCCTGCCTCTCCACAGCGCTTGGTGGTCTTCAACCCAAGGGCAATACCACCCGCACGGCCAGCCCGCCCGCGGCGCGGTTTCGCAGTGTCAGCGAGCCGCCATGTTCAAGCACCGTTGCCCTGGCGGAGGGCAGGCCCAGGCCGACGCCGCCGGTGTTTTTATTGCGCGAGCCCTCGATGCGGAAGAACGGGGCGAACACTTGCTCGTGATATTCGCTGGCAATCCCGGGCCCGCGATCAACCACCTCGATGCGGACGCGATCCCTCTCGACTTTCAAGCGAATTCCCGCCTGATCGCCGTATTTGATGGCGTTATCCACCAGATTGGTCAGCGCACGTTTGAGGCCGATTGGGCGCCCGATATACACCAGCCTGGCTGGCCCTTCATAGGCAACCTCACCGCCTGCATCCTTGAAGTCGTCGATTACGGTTAGCAGCAACTGAGCCAGGTCGAACGCAGTGGCCGGTTCAAGTCGCGCGTCATCCCGGAAGAAATCCAGCGCGGAATTGATCATCGCCTGCATCTCATCCACATCACGAAAAAGTTTGCTCTGTTGCTCGGCATCTTCGACGAACTCACCCCGCAGCCGCATGCGGGTCAGCGGTGCGCGCAGGTCGTGAGAGATGGCGGCGAGCATTTGCGTGCGGTCATTGAGAAAGTGCTGGATCTGCGCCTGCATGGCATTGAAGGCCAGGATCGCCTGGCGGATTTCGTGAGGGCCGACCACCGGGATTGGTGGGGCGCGGAAATCCTTGCCGAAGCGCCGGGCACCGTCGGCAAAACGTTCCAATGGCGTTGCCAGATGGCGAGTAGCGATCAGCGCCACCGCAACCGTGGATAGCAGCGCCAGAACGATCACGATCAGATTGCGTTTGAAAGGATCCAGCCCCCATTTGCGAGTCGGTACCGAGAACTGCACCCACGACTCATCCGGTAGCTGGATGATCAATATATAGGGCCGCTCGGCTTGCTGAGTGCTCCAGTCAGCCGGCTCGTATGCTTCTATTTTCGCAGCAGGCATCTCCAGCAAGTCGTGCAACAGTTGCTGGCCATCCTCAAAGCCTGGGTCGACGGCGTCTGGCAAATCCGCACTTTCACGATGACGCAACCACAACACATTGAACACTTTGTCTGTGGCGGCCCGGGCGAGGTCGGGCCGCAGGTACTGGGGCGAAGCATTGATGATGCGAGTGATGCTTGCGACTCTTTCCATCAGGCCGCCTTCCAGAATGGGCGGCCGGGCCCAGACACCGGCGAGCTGGCTGAAAAGGCTGTAAAGCATCAGTGAAGTCAACATCGCTGCCATGGTGGTCAGCGCGATCCAGCGCGCCACCGTGTAGCGCCGATGAAACCGGGTCCGTACCCGAGCTGCAAAACTCATCGTTTCAACACGCTCGGGCTGAACAGATAACCCCCATTGCGGATGGTGCGAATCATCGGCTCGGCGTGAATGTCGGCTTCGAGCTTGCGGCGCAGGCGGCTGACCTGCACATCAACGCTGCGATCAAAAGCGTCATAAGACTCGCCCCGAGCCAGATCCAGTAGCTGCTGCCGGGTGAGGATGCGGCGCGGGTGTTCGGCAAACACCAGCAGCAGTTCGAACTCCCCGGTGGACAGCGGAATCATGACTTTTTCCGGCGAACGTAATTCGCGCCGGGTGACATCCAGTTGCCAGTCGGCGAACTCGAGAATGGTGCGGGATGAGTCCGGCACGGGGGTGCTCATTTCTCCGGTACGCCTGAGCACGGCCCGCACCCGGGCCAGCAGCTCACGTGCATCGAAAGGCTTGGTCAGGTAATCGTCGGCGCCAAGCTCCAGGCCCACAACCCGGTCGCTCAGCTCGCCCATGGCGGTGAGCATGATCACCGCAATGCTGTGCCTGGCGCGCAACTGCTGGCAAAGCACCAGACCGCTGTCGCCAGGGAGCATTACGTCGAGGATGATCAGGTCCGGCAAACGCCGCTCCAGCGCCCGCCACAGCGTGGGGCCATCGGTGGCGACCTCCACGCTGTAGCCATGTTGTTCAAGGAATTTCTGCAGCAGGGCGAGGACTTCGACATCGTCGTCGACCAGTAGTAGATGGCTCACGGTGGGCTCGCTGGCGCTATGGATTCGCAGTGCGTATCTAAAATCATTCCAGGCGCTGCGTCATATATTTCAACTCAGCAACAAAGCTACCGGCAGGCAATAAAGCGGAAATCTTCAGGCAAAAGAACGCAGGCAGGATCGCCACCAGTCCTTGTCGAGATCACCCTGCATGCTCACTCTCAAACACGCTACGCCTGTTGCCCGCTTCACGATTGCCGGTTTCGTTGTCGTACTCGCCAGTGGCTGCGCCAGCGCGCCTGCACCACCGGCCAGCCCCTGTGACCTGAGCACGACGCTGCATGACCCGGCGGAACCGGTCAATCGCGGTATCTTTGCCTTCAATCGCACGGTCGATGATTACGCCCTGGCCCCGGTTGCTCGCGGCTACCGACACCTGCCGGATTTCTTCCAGGCAGGGGTGCACAACTTTGTCGCCAACTTCGGCGAGCCCAAGGTATTCATCAATGACCTGTTGCAAGGCAATGGAGAACGCTCGGTCACCACCTTTGGCCGATTCGTGATCAACACCACGGTGGGTATCGTCGGGTTGATTGATGTGTCCGGCAAGATGGGCATCGAGCGGCACAAGGCAGACTTCGGGCAGACTTTTGGCGTGTGGAATATCGCCAATGGCCCGATTGTCGAACTGCCTCTGCTCGGGACTGGCAACCTCAGGGACGCCACCGGCAAAGTGCTGAGCTTTGCGATCAGCCCGTTTGGCAGCAATAGCGATACCGTCGAGACCCTCGGCACCGTCAATACCGTGGGCGGCATCGTCGATGGCCGTGCTGAAGCGTTACCGTTCACGGACCAGTTGCGTAAACAAGCGGATTATTACCTGGCACTGCGCGACAGCATGGCCCAGCGACGGGCTGATTTTGTGCTGGAAGGCAAGGCAGGCCGTGCCGCTGCGTACCCTTCGGTTTGCGTAAAGGGTGAGCCTGATGATGAGTGATCAGCAGGCCCTGGTGCTGCATCGAAGAACGCGTAGGACCGGCCCGGTGTCGCTGCACTGCCGGGAAATCGAACTGTCTGTTGGCGAGGATGGCCGCCATGTCACTCTCAGTCGCTACGTCGAGTTGTACGGCGATGAAAGCAGCGCCTGGTGCTCGGTTCAGCATCACCGTGTGCCCTTGGCCAGCATGATCCGCTGGATGAACAGCCACGGGGAACGAACCGAGGTTTGACGCCCGGCCACCGCTGCGCCCGCGCCGCCGAGCAGTCAGCCCGTCAACTCACTACATCGGCGGCGTAACCCCGTTTTTACCTGCCGAGATTGACTGGGCATTCAGGCTGCCATCGGGTGCTTTTTCTGCCCGCAAGACGATTTTCACCCCTGGGCTCAACAGGCTGCGATCCCCCGGAACCAGGTTCACGATGGGTACATCGTCCGGTACCACGATGGTTTTCTGCCCGCCTTTATAGTTGACAGTCATGCTGCGACCGTTGCTGGTGACCAGATCGCCCACGGATCCGTTGGTCATGGTGCTTTCCTTGGTCAGATCAAACGGGCGATGCCCATCCCCGGTGCCAGCCATCTCAGGCGGGAAGACATGGATTTCCAGCGCCTTGAGGGTGCCGTCAGCCTGGGGCACGGCCGCTGAGCCGATATAACTGCCGGGTTTGATGTCGGCGATATTGGCCAGGGTCACGCCGCGCACCTGAGTTTGCGGGAGTAAATGCACGGTCAGGTCTTCACCGCGATTGCTGTGGACCTTTAGTTCCTCACCGTTCAGCGCGGTGATGGTCCCTCGCACGGCTATCCGCTCTGGCGCGGGTGCCTGCGCCGCCGCCGTCGCGGCCGTTGCAACCAGCATGGAGGAAATCAGTACTGCGCTGCCTGCGAGTGTTGCGAACAAGTGCCTGCCAATCGGGAAAGTCATGCTGAGTGTTCCTCTGCGCGAGAGTGAGAGTGAGTCAAGAGCTTAATACCCATTGGCATCGTGCTCCATGAAACCTCGTTCTTGACTGTTTTAGTGATGTTGTCGATAAAAAAGCCGCTTTCTGACCAATGATTCGAATATGCCACTTGCACGCTCATGGCGGCACCGTGAAGATACACGCCTGCAGTCTCTGGTTTTGGAGCTTTCATGAATGTCCCTCCCTTGGCCCATGACCGGCGGCAATTCTTCGAAGACCCGGCTGTCGTGAGCGTTGACGGGGTTGCGCCAGCATGTGATGCGGCCGAGCCCATCGAAACCCTGCTGGACGCTATTCAGGATCATATGGGCGAAGTGCCCTGGGCGGTCTATGCCGTCGGTGATCCCATGCATTTGCTCGGCCGCGGCGACAGTGAGATGCGCTGGTCGGTGAGCATCGCCAACGACCGCTTTGACGACTTCTGTCGCGAATATCAGATGCAGCGCTGGGCGGCCGGCCGAGGCGAGGGCGTTCTGGCCTGGTTGCTGGCGCCCAGAGACCAATCCGGCAATGTGGAGCTGGCCCGGCTGGCACAGCGTTTGGGTCACCGGTTGCAGACCGATGCCCTGGCACGTGCCCAGATCACTCAACGGGTTCTGTACGAGATCACTTATCTGGCGAGTTCCACCCGTGATCGGGGGGCATTCCTGCAAGGAGTGCACGATCAGCTCGCCTCGTTGATCGACGCCGAGAACTTCTACCTGGCGCTTTATGATCAGGCCACCGGCAAAATCACCTATCCGTACTACATCGATATCATTGATGTCGAAGTCGTTTCGCCTGAAGCGCACGAGGTGCTTGACCCTTCGCACCTGTCGATGACCGCCTATGTGTTGCATAGCGAACAGCCGTTGTTCGTGGATGCCGTCGGGATCGAGCGGGCGAGGGCGCAGAAGCGCTTCTACTGCATGGGCGAGCGCCCCGAATTCTGGATGGGCGCGCCACTCAAGAATGCCTCCGATGAAGTCTTCGGCATGCTGGCCATGCAGGTGTATGACGTCTCTCGGGTCTATAGCGCCGAAGATCGGGCGCTGTTCTTGGTGGTTGTTCGGCACGTGGCCATGGCGCTGGATCGCATCCTGCACCGGGCCGATCTTGAGCGCACGGTGTTGCTGCGCACCCAGGAGCTGTCCACGCTCAATGCTGCCTTGCGTCAGGAAGTGGCTGAGCGTGAGCGCGCCGAGCACCTGCAAAGCGCGCTGTTTCAGATTGCCGAGTTGTCCAGCCAGCCCGGTGACATGGCCGAGTTGTTTCATAGCCTGCATTTGATCGTCGGCGAATTGTTGGTGGCGCTGAACTTCTATATCGCGCTGTTCGACAATGCCACCGGCGAAGTGACCTTCCCTTATTACGTGGATGAGCGCGTCCACCGCCGGCCGCCTGCACGTCGTGGCCAGCGGGGTTTTACCGAGTACGTGATTCGCCAGCGTCGGGCCTGCCTGATCGATCAGGAAGAGACGCTGGTCCTTGAGGCGTCCGGGGAAGTGGAGCCCATCAACGTCGACAATCGATCCTCTTCCTGGCTGGGTATCCCGCTTTTCGACGGCGATGATGTGCGCGGTGTTCTGGCTGTGCAGAGTTATTCGCCCCTGGTGCGTTACTCGTTACGCGATCAGGAACTGCTGACGTTCGTCTCCCGGCATATCGACACCGCGCTGGCGCGGCGCAGTGCAGCCGAAGCGGTGCACACCGCCAATCTGCGTCTTGAAGCCCGGGTGCAGGACCGCACCCGTGAACTGGATCTGGCCAACGCCAAGCTGCAACACGAAAACTCCCATGACTCGCTCACCGGGCTGCCCAACCGCAGCCATCTGCAACAGCGCTTGCAGTCCGCCTGGCGAGAATTTCGCACCAGTGGCAAACATCTGGGGGTGATGTTCATCGACCTCGACCGGTTCAAACTGGTCAATGACAGCCTCGGGCATCATTTTGGTGATCAACTGCTGACCCAGACCGCTGACCGTTTGCGCAGCTGCATGCGCGAATCTGACCTGCTGGCGCGCCTGGGCGGTGACGAGTTCGCGGTGCTGGCGGTTGGCGCACCACTGGATACCACCATCGGTATAGCCGAGCGTATTCTTGCGGCCTTCGACTTGCCGTTCTTCATCGATGGGCATGCAGTGTTCTCCTCCTGCAGCATCGGCGTGGTGGGCGCCGACAGTCAGTTCCATCAAGAGCCGGCCGATCTGCTGCGTGACGCCGATATGGCCATGTACCGGGTCAAGAACGGCGGCCGCGACAGCTTTGCGGTGTTCAACCAGGAGTTGCGCCGCGAGGTGTCCGATCAGGTCGAGCGAGAGGGCGCCTTGCGCAACGCCCTCAAGCGCACCGACGAACTTATTCCTTACTTCCAGCCCATCGTCTGCGTCACCACCGGCAAGCTGTTGGCGCTGGAGGCGTTGATCCGCTGGCGTTTGCCGGATGGAAGCGTGATGGCGCCGGGTTACTTTCTGCCTGCGCTGGAGGGCTTGCGACTGATCGGCCGGCTTGACCTGTACATGTTGCAATGCGTGGTGGCGATCCTGGCTCGGCCGGGCAATGAGCACTGGCCGACGGTGCACGTCAATTGCTCCAGCTACAGCATCACCCGACCGGAGTTCGCCGGCGAAGTCCTGGCGTTGCTTGCCCGTTACGACATGTCACCAGCACGTCTCTGTCTGGAACTCACCGAAGGCGCGCTGGTGGCTGAACCCGAGCTCGCCCGGCAATCCATGAAACAGCTTGCCGACCACGGTGTGTCAGTGGTGCTGGATGATTTTGGCGCGGGCTTTTCATCCCTCAGCTACGTCCACCAGTATCATTTCACCGGTCTGAAGATCGACAAGTCGTTCACCCTGGAGTTGACCACCAGCTCCCGTAGCCGCGCCATCGTCCGGGCGATTGTGCGCATGGCCGAGTCGCTGGACCTGACCGTGGTGGCGGAGGGCGTTGAAGATCAGGCGACCCTCGACCTGCTGCGGGAAATTGGTGCCGGTCAGGCTCAGGGCTATTTCTTCGCCGTGCCACAACCGGAAGAAAAGCTGGTATTGAACCTGGACCCGTAAAACCTGTAACAGATCGGCAAGCGTTGGCCGCCACTGGCTGGCGATTGCCGCGCTGTTGAGTCCGGCTTTTCACCACCTGTCTCGCAAGCCACGTCAATCAAGGCCTCCAGCGGTGAGCGAGAGCTGGCATCGGTCTTGCTGTGCTTACCGCGCAAGACAACGGGCAACAGGAGGTGAGCAATGAATACTGCGAGTATCAGCGCTCTGCACCATCTGGTTTCACAGGTGGTGGGGCGCAAGAGTCAAGAAGACGCGGCAACCGACGCGTTTGCGGTGCCCGCCAATGCGGTCAACACCGTACCAGCGGTCAACAGCGTCGCGCAGAACACGGACAGCCAGCAGGGTGCGTCGTATGACGAAGCATTCGCCAAAATGCTGGTGAACCTGAAAGCCGCGACACAAACCTCGGCAGAATCCGAACCGACTTTTGTTTCAAAGACCAGCGACAGCAATATCGCGGCCAATGATTCAGCGGTGGTCTCTGAGGCTGCGGTGGGCGATGCCGTATCGAAATTCACGTCGGTGCAGCAACAGTTTCTGGATTACATGAACCTGACGCCAGCCGAACAGATGCGCGAAAAACTCACAGGTGTCAGCAAGGATGAGTACGAGGCGATGTCTCCGGAAGACAAGCTCGCCATCGATAACAAGCTGCAAGCTGCGTTGAAAGAACAGCAACAAACCGCGACCGCGGATGTGAACGGCAAGATACTGGCGGCCAGGTTGGCGTTGGTGTAAGCCGGGTTTACTCGGTGCGGCGATAATCGCTATCGCTGCCTCGCGTTGCTCGTGAGCTCCTACAGATTCTGTGGGAGCCGAGCTTGCTCGCGAAGGCGGTTGATCTGGCAGAACATGCGGTGAATGTACCGGCCCCTTCGCAAGCAAGCTTGCTCCCACAGACGACCGCGTTTTCATGTGGGACCGGCTTTAGCCGGGAAGAGGCCGGTACACCCGCCCGAAATTGATCGCCTGAAATGCCGCCTTCCCGGCTAAAGCCGGTCCCACTAGTAGAGTGCGTTGCAGGCCAACATAGAATCTCCCACGGATGTGTGGATGTACTGGATACCGGAGCTCACGAGCACCGCGAGGCAGCGATCAGTGATTCAGGCATCTTCATCCCAATTGCCCCGATACGGCAAATCCGGGCCGACCTTGGTGCAGGTCAGGGCTGCCTTTGCTGCCACCTCCTACCAACTGCCGTACTCGTCGATGCAAGTACAAAACCATCCGCGCTTGAATGGCTGCTTTGGCCAACTCCTTATTTCGTGACTAATACCCGCTCACTTGGAACTCCTGCCAACGCTGATTTGTAGGCAACTTCCGATAATGCCTCGGAATTTTCCGAGCGTTGCCCCGGGGGATGGATTGCCCTCGTCAGATGATTCACTGTTACAGGTGTTTCATGGCCTTACGTGCTTGCGCCGCCCCATGCACAGGGCGGGATAGAGCGGGCCTCCAGGCTGGTTTTCAATGCCAACTCAATAACGCAGAAGCTAAATAGCGGTCAGCTATTCGTTGTTAATCAGGTAAGCATTGAATCAGAAGTTTTAATTGTTCCGAAGTTCTTAAAGGGAAGTTCTGTATGTCCAGAGTCAGCTATTGGGCGAAATTCGGTATCGCCGCCAAGTTAACTATTTGCATCAAGGCGCAGTTCCAATTGCTGGAGCGCCCGCCATGCAGCGAATGAACTGTGCGCTAGCCAGCGCTGTGGTCGGGCTTTTGCTGGTGCCGGATGCCCACGCCAGCACCATTCGCGGCGTCAACCACACCCATTGGGCGATCAATCATTTCAGCGTTGATGATCGCTCGGCCATCGACATCATCGGCCCTTATCAGGGTGGCGGCGGAGGTTGCTGTTACATCGCGCCAACCCGCTGGCAGCCAGGCTTGACGGTACGGGTTGATTGGGAGACGGGTGTGGCATATCCCGATGGATTTCCCGGTTTTGCCGATAGACCCAAGTATTTGGCTTGGGTTGAAAAAAACGATGCGCTGACGCACCAGCACAGCAAAACCGTGCCCATCCCGGACTTCACCGGCGAGAAAGTCTGCGGCATCACGGTGCATTTCCTGCCTTGCGATGAGCTGGAAGTCACCACCTCCTGCTACGCCTATGGCACCCCTCACTACCCGATCAAGACCCCTCTGAACTTGCCGGAGCCTCAGTCATGTCCGAAGTAAAACATTCGCCCCTCTGCTACCCGCCGCAGTTTCCGTTGCAAGGCCGCCTGCCTAGCCGGGAGTCGCAGGTGCATAAAAACAATGAGCGCCTTCGTCAACTGGAGCGCGACTATCAGGATGAAATGAGCGTGGCAGCAGGCCGGCGGGTCATGCCCCCGTGTTGCAAAACCCTGCACATCAGCCTGTGTTTTGATGGCACCGGCAATAACCTCAATAACGACTTCTTTCTGTCAAACCCCAGGCACCCAACCAATATCGCCCGGATGTTCCGCGCCAGCATTGGCGACGGTTATGCCGGTGGCGTGGGCGAAGCTGCCGTGGCGGCGGGCATGGTTGACCTTCCTGGGACCGGCAACGGCGAGTACTTCAAGTACTACATGCCGGGTGTGGGCACACCGTTCCCTGAGGTGGGGGACCTGGATTACAGCATCACGGGTCTGGCGCTCGCCAATTTTGGCGAACAGCGCATCAACTGGGGATTGATGATGATCATCGATGCCTTGCGCCGTACGCTGAAGCTGCCTTCGCTGGGCAATCAGGAACTGCTCGCCGCTGTCACCGCCATGGGCACACCGCTGGGGTGGGGCTGGGTCAATGGCGGCCGCATACGTCAGCGTGAGTTCGATAAACAGCTGCGCTTGCTGAGCGAGCCATTGCGTCTTGCCTTGAGCCAGCGGCCGGGGCAATGCCGGCTGTTGGGGGTCAAGTTGTACGTGTATGGGTTTTCCCGTGGGGCAGCGGCAGCGCGGGCTTTCGTCAGTTGGCTTAATGAGCTGTTGTCCAAGTCAATATTGACGCCGACCCCGTCGCTGTCGGTGTTGGAACTGAAGTTGCCCATCAGCGTTGAATACCTTGGCCTGCTGGACACCGTGGCCTCGGTGGGTGTGGCCGATATCGTGTCCGGTGCCGATGGCCATATGGGCTGGGCTGACGGCAATCAGCAGTTGCCCGAGGGCGATCTGGTCAAGCGCTGCCTGCACCTGATTGCCAGCCATGAACAGCGGCTGTGTTTCCCGCTGGAATCCATTCGCCGTGAGAGTGGCGAGTACCCGGCCAATAGCCTGGAAGTGCTGTATCCCGGAGTGCATTCAGATCAGGGTGGGGGGTATCCGCCTGGGGATCAGGGTAAGGCTGTCGGCGATGATGATCGTCTTTTACTCTCTCAAATAGCGTTGAACGATTTGTACGCTGACGCCTTCGCACACGGCGCTCCTCTGAAAGTAATTAAGCCTGCTTTGCCAACATCGATGAGCCATGAGCTTTGGCGCGTGATGGATCTAGAGTTGGCTGAGGAGTTTGGTGTGTCCCCAACTCTAGTCAACCGCTTCAACGCCTGGCGCGAAGCAACCTTGGGCTTGGCGCCCTCGACTCAATCACTGACCGCCGAACAGATCGAACGCTATGAACCCCACCCGGCCACCAGCACAGTTGAAGCCGCGCTGCGTGAGCAGATGGGCTGGATCACCGGGTGGCGGATCGACCGCTATGCCTTTGACAGCCTCAAGCAGACAGCCTTCTATAACGCCGCGAGCGATGAGCATGCCGATTCAACCAAGCGTGCTGCCGCAGAGGCCGAGCGCAATGCGAAACAGACAAAAATCAAGATTGATCGCAAAAACCAGTTGGCCCGCGAGCAGCAAAGTTCGCAGCCAAAGAAACCCCTGAAGCCGGGTTGCAAAGATTTTGACCCCGACATGGCGCGCACCCAGTTGCGTGAAGCCGCCGAGGAGTTTGGCGCGCACCTGCGAGGCCCCGGTGTGCTGGCGAATGCGACGATGCGCGTGGCGCGCTTGGTCCATCCTCCAACGTTGGTCGTTCACCAGCTCACCGCCGAGGCACGGGCCGAGCGCGAACAGATGAAGGCTGCCGGGCTGAGTCGGCTGCGTCAGCTGTTCCCCCGTTCGGCGAATGAGTTCAGTAGCGTGGATGAAAACCGGCGTGGCAATGTCGACGAAGGCCGCAACGCCGCCGAACCCGAGGGGCTGTTGCGAGCGCTGTTCGACGATCAGGTCCATGATTCCCGCGCCTGGTTCCTCTACACAAAAGGGCGTGAACCCTTCGCCGGTTATTTCAACGAACGCATGGTGTTCTTTGCCGACGCCGACCGCCGGGACCTTGCGCTGTACGACGCAGACGGTACGCAGGAGCCGAACGCTCCACGTGTGACCCAGCCTGGAATCATGGACCGCGAACAGCTTGCCCAGGCGCAGAAAAATATCGATGCACTGTGGGAAGCCCATTCTGCCCAAACCAGCGGGGTGAACGATGCGTCGGCATGATCCTGATAGTTGCCACCCCGCAACTGGAGCCCAACCCACGCCAAAGCCCAGTGCATGCCGGATGCTGCTCAGTGCGCTGTGGGGCCTGACCGCTGGCGTGCTCGCAGAAACCGCCAGCGCCGGTACCATCCGCGGCATCAACCACACCCACTGGGCCATCAACCACTTCAGCGTTGATGGCCGCTCGGCCATCGATATCATCGGGGCCTACCAGGGCGGCGGTGGAGGATGTTGCTATATTGCCCCGGAGCGTTGGCAACCGGGCATGACGGTGCAGGTTGATTGGGAAACCGGGGCAAGTGGTATGAGTACCCTCGCGGATGAATTCCCCGGTTTTGCGGATGAGGCAAAGTACTTAGTTTGGCGAGATAAAGTACGAGCGCAAAAACGCCAGCACACCAAATCCGTCCCCATCCCGGACTACACCGGCGAGAAAGTCTGCGGCATCACGGTGCATTTCCTGCCCTGCGATGAGCTTGAGGTCAGCACCTCGTGTTATGCCTATGGCACTCCCCAGTACCCGATCAAGACCCCGTTGCACTTGCCGGAGCCGCAGTCATGTCCGAAATAGGCAGCACCTCGATGAGGACATCTCTCAACCCCCGGCGTATTGCGTAAGGTACGAGGACTGATGTGCATCCTTGCCCTGTAGGAGCTGCCGAAGGCTGCGAATTACGGTGTGACAGACATACCGCCATTCGCAGCCTTCGGCAGATCCTACAGGGTGTGTGTCGTCCCTTAAATCACCCCAACTGCCGCCGATATGGCAAATCCGGGCCGACTTTGGTGCAGGTCAGGGCTGCGGCCTTCACGGCGAATCTGAGCATTTCATCCAGGGTTTCTTTGCGCAGGATCGGCAGGCTCATGGGGTCGTCCAACTGGCGCTCGGTCAGGAAGGTGATCAATGCCGCCTGGAACGTATCGCCAGCACCCACTGTATCGGCGGTCACGACTTTTTCGGCGGGGACCGACCAGCTGCCGTGCTGGCGGCTGAATACCGTCGCGCCTTCTGCGCCACGGGTCAGAATCACCAGCTGACAACGCTTGCTCAGCCAGCCTTGGGCGATGCTGGCAGCGTCCTGATCGGGGTAGAGCAGTTCGAGGTCTTCGTCGCTGACCTTGATCAGATGCGCGTGCTCGGCAAAGGTGCTGACCTGCTGCCGCCAGCGCTGGATGTCTGGCGCGGGGTTGAGGCGCACGTTGGGGTCCAGGGTAATCAGACGTTTGCCGCTTTCCCTGACTACCAGGGCCAGCAGGGTGTCGGCAATCGGTTGCACCACCAGTGAATACGAGCCGATATGAATGCCGCGCACTTGCTCATCCAGCTCCGGCAAGTGTTCAAGGCGTAATTGCCGATCGGCGCAGCCCTCGCCACGAAAGCTGTAGACCGGGGAACCGTCGGCGCCCACGGCAACCATGGCCAGGGTGGTGGGCGCGTCGAAATCAAACAGAAAGTCAGGCTTGACCCCCTCGTTGTCCAGCACGCTACGCAGGCGTTTACCCAGATAATCATTGGACAGCCCGGCGAAGAAACCAGCCTCCACACCCAGGCGTCGCAGGCCCACGGCGACGTTGAAGGGTGACCCTCCAGCGATGGCCTGAAAGCCCAGTTTGTTGAGTTGCCCGCTGCTGTCAGGCTGACTGAAGAAGTCGAACAGTGCTTCGCCACACACGAGAAACATAGGTGCTCCCTGAATTAAATAAGCCGATGGCTAAGCAAGCTGCAATTGGCTGCGATACCGCTCATAGACCTGTCGATAGGCGATGACGTTCGCCGCGACAGGCCGGGTTTTGCTGCTGGCGTCCAGGGCCACGCAGCGTGCGCAGAGACTGGAGAGGATTTCCGGCTGAGCGCCGACGGCGTTTGAATAGCACCAGGCGGCCTGGATAGCGGCGCCCAGTGCCGCCGCTTCGGCGTGCTCGGTACAGATGACCGGCGTGCCCATGATGTCAGCGACGATCTGTCGCCATACCGGGCTCTTTGCGCCGCCGCCGATCAGGCGAATGTCGGTGCTCTGGATGCCGCTGTCGCGCAGCAGGTCCAGGCCGTAGCGCAAGCCGAAGGTCGTGCCTTCGACCACCGCACGGCAGAGGTTGGCCTGGGTCAGATTGGTGGCGTCCAGACCCAGAATGCTGCCGGTGGCGTGGGGCAGGGCAGGCACGCGTTCGCCATTGAGGAACGGCAACATCGACACGCCCTGCGCACCAATCGGGGCCTGGTCCACCGCCAGATTGAATGCGGCGATATCCATCGCGAACAACTCGCGTATCGCACCGGTGGCGTTGGTCAGATTCATGGTGCAGATCAGCGGCAGCCAGCCTCCGGAAGATGAGCAGAAGGTCGCCACCGACGCCTGTTCGCTGATCTGCGGCTGATCGGTATAGGCATACACCGTGCCGGAAGAGCCAAGGCTCATGGTGATTGCGCCGGGCGTGATGTTGCCGGTGCCAATGGCGCCCATCATGTTGTCGCCGCCACCACTGGAGACCAATGCCTCAGGGTTGATGCCCAGACGCTGGGCAATCGTCGGAAGAATTCTGCCCACGGGTTGCTCGGCCTCCAGCAGTTCGGGCAGCGCCCGGCACAGGCGCCCACTGAGGTCGATGTGCTGCAAAATGCCCAAGTCCCACTGGCGGCTGCGCACATCGAAATAACCGGTGCCGGACGCGTCGCCATATTCGCTGGCGGCGCGCCCCGTCAGCCAGTAATTGAGGTAGTCATGGGGCAGCAGAATTTTCTCGATGCGCTGAAAAATCTCGGGATGTTGCTCCTGAGTCCACAGCAGTTTCGACACCGTATAGCCGGGTGCGATTACGATACCCAAGCGTTGCAATGAGCCCGTTTCGCCGCCCAGATATTCCAGCAGTCGGTCGTTTTCTGCGGTGGATTCCGTGTCGCACCACAGTTTGGCCGGGCGCAACACTTGGCCTTGCGCGTCCAGCAGCACCAGCCCGTGTTGCTGGCCGGATACGCCGATGCCGAGGATCTGTTCACCAAAGATCCCGGCCTGTTGCAGCGCTTGCTGCGTCGCTTTTTCAAAGGCTGTCAGCCATTGCTGCACGTCCTGCTCACGGCGACCATTGGCGCCGCTGATCATGCTGTGGGCGGCCGAGCCCTGGCCGAGCACCTGCCCGGTAGAGGCATCGAGGACAATGGCTTTCGTGCCTTGGGTGCCGCAATCGATACCGAGAAACATGCTCACCTCAGACGGTTCTGGCCAACAGGTTTTCCAGGGTTTTACTGACGCCCAATTGCTTGAGGCTGTTCAGGTTCTGCTCGAAGGCGGCGACAAACTCGGCAGATTGCGCGATAGCGGCACCGAAAATCTCCTCCACGGCCAGCAAACGCTGGGTGATCAGCACGTCGTCTGCCACCAGTGCCTTGCAGAAGTCGGCACGCGGATCGACGATCTTGTAGGCCACGCCGTTCTCGCCCTCAGTGCGCTGCAGGTAAACCGCCCAGGCTGCTACCACCAGCGCTGCGCGCTCCATATTGCCTTGATCGAGGATCAGCCGATTGATAGTGGGCACGGTGAATTTGGGGAATTTCGACGAGCCGTCCGAGCATACCCGTTCCAGCTGGTCGGCAATGGCCTGATTGGAGAAGCGCTCGATCAGGGTGTCTTTGTAGCCTTCCAGGTCGATGCCCGGTACCGAGGCCAGTTGCGGGGTGACGTCCAGGTCCATGTAGCTGCGGATATAGCTGACGAACAGCGGGTCGTTCATGGTTTCGTGGACAAAACGATAGCCCTTGAGCGCGCCCAGATAGGTCAGCGCCAGGTGGCTGCCGTTGAGCAGCTTGATCTTCATTTCTTCGTAGGGGGTGACGTCGTCGGTGAACTGCACGCCGACTTCTTCCCAAGCCGGGCGTCCATCGACAAACTTGTCTTCCAGCACCCATTGCACGAAGGGTTCGCAGACCACGGGCCAGGCGTCGTCTATGCCTTTTTCGTCCGCCAGTTTCAGGCGGTGGGCGGTACTGGTCATGGGCGTGATGCGGTCGACCATGGCGTTGGGAAACGTCACGTGCTCGGCGATCCAGTCGTGCAGCGCAGCATCCAGCGGGGCCGCAAAGGCCAGCAGCGCTTTGCGCGCCACGGCGCCGTTGTGGGGCAGGTTATCGCAGGACATCACGGTAAACGCCGGAATGGACGCGGCACGACGCTTGTTCAACGCGGCACACAGCAAGCCGAACACGGTTCGCGGTGCGTCCGGGTTGGCGAGGTCATGCTCGATCTGCGGCAAGTGGCTCATGAACTCGCCGGTGCTGTCGTCGATGCAATAACCGCCTTCGGTGATTGTCAGGGACACGATGCGGATGTCGGGGCTGGCGAGTTTGTCGATCAGCGCCTGAATGTCGTCTTCGGCCAGTAGCATGCCGCTGATGGAGGCGATGATCCGGGTTTCAGTGTCCGGGGTGTCGCCCAGCTCATAGAGGGTATAGAGGTAATCCTGAGCGGCCAGTGCATCGCGCACGGCGCGATCTTCCGGGCGCAGGCCGATGCCGCAGATGCTCCAGTCCAGGCCCAGGCCTTTGTTCATCAGCGCATCGGTGTAAAACGCCTGATGTGCCCGGTGAAAACCGCCGACGCCGATATGGGCAATGCCCTGGCGCGTGGCGGCAGGCGAGTAGGCGGGCAGGGCAATGCTTGCTCCCAGCTGCGTGAGATTCTGATTGTTCAATTTCATGGCAGTGACCTCTGATCCTCAGGCGGCGACCGGCAAGGCTTTGGCAATCACCAGGCCTTGGGCGTCGAACAAATGGCAATGAGCGCTATCCAGGTGCAGGTTGAGGGTGTCGCCATACTGGCTGGCCAGATCCCCCCGGATGCGCATGGTCAAGGCTTCGCCTGCGCGGGTACGCACATGGCAGTAGGTGTCGCTGCCCAGACGTTCGCTGACATCGGCAATCACCTGCATCTGGCAGTCGCCTTCTTTGGCCAGGTTCAGGTGTTCCGGCCGAATCCCCATGGTGACCGGATCGCCAACGCTCTGCTGTGCATTGGTGAATGGCAGAGTGATGCGGGTGCCCGCGTCCAGTTCGACTTCGCAGCCGCCGGCGTCGACCCGGCTAACCTTGCCCTTGAGGAAGCCCATCTTCGGCGTACCGAGAAAGCCTGCGACAAACAGGTTGGCCGGATGGTGATACAACTCCAGCGGCGAGCCCACCTGCTCGACTTTGCCGGCGTTGAGCACCACGACTTTGTCGGCCAGGGTCATGGCTTCGACCTGATCGTGGGTCACGTAAATCATGGTCGCTTGCAGCTCTTTGTGCAGGCGCGACAGTTCCAGACGCGTCTGCACCCGCAAGGCGGCGTCGAGGTTGGACAGCGGTTCGTCGAACAGGAAAATTTTCGGATTACGCACAATCGCCCGGCCGATGGCGACCCGCTGACGCTGCCCGCCAGACAGTTGTTTGGGCTTGCGCTCCAGCAGCGGGCCGAGTTCGAGAATGCGCGCGGCTTCGTCGACTTTCTTTTTGATCAGCGCCTTGTCGCCTCCGGCCAGATCCAGGGCAAACGACAGGTTCTTGCCCACGGTCATGTGCGGATACAGCGCATAGGTCTGGAACACCATGGCCAGGTCCCGCTTGGCCGGGGTGACTTGAGTGATGTCCCGACCATCCAGCTCGATGGTCCCGGAGGTGACGTTTTCCAGCCCGGCAATCAGCCGCAGCAGTGTGGATTTACCACAGCCCGACGGGCCGACGAAGACCACGAATTCACGGTCTTTTACGTCAAGGTCAATCCCTTTGATGATCTGATGGCCGTCGAAGCCTTTTTGCAGATTTCTGATGCTGAGGTTAGCCATGGTGGCCTCCGTTCTTATTCTTGGATATTTAGCTGTAGGAGCTGCCGCAGGCTGCGAACTGCGGTGTGTCAGGTAAACCGCCTTCGTCGCCGTCGTAACCTCCGACAACTCCTACAGAATCGCGGTCTGCCAGATACACCGCGATCGCTCCTACCGATTTTGTGTTCATTACTTCACGGCCCCAAACGACAGCCCACGAACCAGCTGTTTCTGGCTGATCCAGCCGAAGATCAGGATCGGCGCGCAGGCCAGGGTCGAGACTGCCGAGAGCTTGGCCCAGAACAACCCTTCGGGGCTGGAATAGGAGGCGATCAATGCCGTCAGGGGCGCGGCGTTGGATGAGGTGAGGTTCAGCGACCAGAACGCTTCGTTCCAGCACAGGATCAGCGACAGCAGCGCCGTGGATGCCAGGCCGCCTTTGCAGATCGGGATCAGCACCTTGAAGATTTCCTGGCGGGTGCTGGCCCCGTCAAGCCGGGAAGCTTCGAGGATTTCGCCGGGAATGTCCTTGAAGTAGGTGTAAATCATCCACACCACGATTGGCAGGTTGATCAGCGTGTAGATCACGATCAGCGCGGTACGGGTGTCCAGCAGGCCGAAGGTCTTGGCCAGCAGGTAAATCGGCATCAGCACGCCCACCGGCGGCAGCATCTTGGTCGACAGCATCCACAGCAGGGTGCTCTTGGTGCGTTTGGTCTCGAAAAACGCCATGGAGTAAGCCGCCGGAACCGCGATCAACATGCACAGGATGGTCGCGCTGAAGGAAATCACCAGTGAGTTCCAGGCGAAGTGGAAGTAATCACTGCGCTCCTGAATGTGCAGGTAGTTCTCCAGCGTCGGCGTGAAGATGAACTGCGGCGGCGTGGCGAAGGCGTCGATCTCGGTCTTGAAGCTGGTCAGCACCATCCAGAAGATCGGAAAGAAGATCAGCGCCGCGATGACCCAGCACAAGGTGCCGAGCAGCACGCTTTGCAGGCGACGGGATTGTTTGAGCGTCATCATGAGTCGGCCCTCAAGTCTTGTCGGTGAGGTTTTTGCCGATCATCCGGATCAGGATGATTGCAGCAATATTGGCGATGACCACGGCAATCAAACCGCCAGCGGACGCCATGCCCACGTCGAATTGCAGCAGGGCCTGGTTGTAGATCAGGTAAGCAAGGTTGGTGGACGCGAACCCCGGACCGCCATTGGTGGTGGTGAAAATCTCGGCGAACACCGACAGCAGAAAGATGGTTTCAATCATCACCACCACCGCAATCGGTCGGGCCAGATGGGGTAGGGTCAGGTGCCAGAAAATTGCGATGGGGCCTGCGCCGTCCAGGCGGGCGGCTTCTTTCTGTTCCTGATCCAGCGATTGCATGGCGGTCATCAGGATCAGAATGGCGAATGGCAGCCACTGCCACGAGACAATGATGATGATCGACAGCAGAGGGTAATTCGCCAGCCAGTCGATGGGTTGAGCGCCAAACAGCTTCCACACCGAGGCCAGAATCCCGGACACCGGATGAAAGATCAGATTCTTCCAGATCAGCGCGCTGACCGTGGGCATGATGAAGAACGGTGAAATCAGCAGCACTCGTACGATGCCGCGCCCCAGGAATTCACTGGCTTCCAGCAAGGCTGAAATCAGTACCCCCAGTACGACGCTGATCAACAGCACGCTACCCACCAGCAGCAAGGTGTTGGTGGCGCCGGGAATAAACCCGCTGTCGGTGACGAAATACTGGAAATTTTCCAGGCCGACGAATTCGTTTTCGCCGGGGTTAAGCAGGTTGTAGCGGATCAGTGAGAAATAGATGGTCATGCCCAGTGGCACGATCATCCACACCAGCAACAGCAGCACCGAAGGGCTGACCAGAAACCAGCCGGGTTTGGTCACGCTGCCTTTGCGCGGCGGATTATCGCTGAGCGTGGCGGCATGTGGAGTAGGGGTTGAGGTAGTCATGATGGCGATCCTGGTTCGAAGAAGAACGGTGGGCCGGGGCGGTCAACTCCCCCGGCCGATAGTCAGTGGCGACTATTTCTTCGGATAACCCGCTCGCTTCATGTCGCGCTCAGTGGCCGTCTGCGCATTTTTCAAGGCTGCGTCCGGCGTTGCTGTACCGACCAGTGCGGCCGAAAACTGCTGGCCGACCGAGGTGCCAATGGCCTGGAACTCAGGGATGGTCACCAGCTGGATGCCCACGTAAGGCACCGGCTTGAGGGTCGGGGTTTTAGGCGTAACGGCCTTGAGGGATTCCAGGGTGATATTGGCGAAGGGTGCTGCCTTTTTGTATTCGTCGGTATAGGTCGAAGCACGAGTGCCCGGCGGTACGTTGGACACGCCGTCTTTCTCGGCGACCAGTTTCGCGTATTCCTTAGAAGTGGCCCACTCGGTGAAGGCCTTGGCGTCGGTCTGGTTTTTGGCGCTGGTCGGAATTGCCAAAGCCCACGAATACAGCCATGCCGAACCTTTGTCCGTCACTTCATGTGGCGCATAGGTAAAGCCCACGCTGTCGGCGACCTTGCTCTGGGATTTATCGGTCACGAACGAACCGGCCACGCTGGCATCGACCCAGATCGCGCACTTGCCGCTGTTGAACAGCGCGAGGTTTTCATTGAAACCGTTGCTGGAAGCACCCGGCGGGCCGGATTTCTTCATGGTGTTGACGTAGAAGTTGAGCGCGTCTTTCCACTCGGGCTGATCGAACTGGGGTTTCCACTGCTCATCAAACCAGCGCCCGCCAAAGGAGTTGGCGACCGTGCTGATCAGCGCCATGTTCTCGCCCCAGCCTGCCTTGCCACGCAGGCAGATGCCGTATTGCTCTTTGGATTTGTCGGTGAGCTTGTCGGCAAACTCGGCGATCTGCGTCCAGGTCGGCCGTTCTGGCATGGTCAGGCCAGCGGCCTTGAACAAGTCGGTGCGGTAGTAGGTGATGGAGCTCTCGGCGTAGAAGGGCAGCGCAAACAGCTTGCCGTCTACCGACAGACCATCACGTACTGACGGGAACACATCGTCCAGAGCGTAACTGGCCGGCAGGTCTTTCATCTCTTGCAGCCAGCCCTTGGCACCCCAGAGTGAGGCTTCGTACATGCCAATGGTCAGCACGTCGAATTGCCCGCCCTTGGTGGCGATGTCGGTGGTCAGGCGCTGGCGGAGCACGTTCTCTTCGAGGACGACCCACTTGAGTTTGATATCGGGATGTTGTTCTTCAAAGGTTTTCGACAGCCGCTGCATGCGGATCATGTCGCTGTTGTTGACTGTGGCGATGGTGACGTCGCCCGCGAAGGCGGTGGCGCAGAGCGTCAGACAGGTACTGGCGAGCAGAACTTTGGCAGGGGTCTTCATGTATCTCTCCTCTTCTGTGCCCGATGAGCGACAGAGGGTGGTTATTGTTTTTGTTTCTTCCTGAGACGAGGAAGAGGTGGACTGATTACAGCGGGCGGCGAGCGCAAAGACAAATCCTGCGCCGCACTACTACTGATACTTTTTTGCACTCACGGGCAGGGATGAAACCTTGCCTGACCCATCCCGGGCGGTCTGCGCCGCTGATTCAGCGTAGACGATGGGATGTTGCGAGGATGAATCAGTACAGGTTTTGCTCGGTCAGGCGCTGAACGGCCAGCCGCCGGTAGTGGGAGGGGGTCATGCCTTTGAGTTGCTGGAAGCGTCGATTGAAGTTGGAAATGTTGTTGAAGCCCGACTCGAAACAGACGTCCGTCACCGGCTTGTCGCCATCGGCCAGCAGTTCACAGGATTTGCTGATGCGCAGGCGATTGACGAACTCCACGAAGCAACGGCCGGTGGCCTGCTTGAACACCCGAGAGAAATACGTCGGTTTCATGCCCAGATACTCGGCGACTTCTTCCAGGGGCAGTTCCCGGGCGTAGTGGGCAAAGATGTAATCCACGGCCCGGTTGGTGCGGTCAACGCTGTGTTCGTCGGCCATCTGTGTCGAGTTGGTGGCCGACAGCAACTGATAATCATCGCTGACCGCCAGAAGCTCCAGAAGGATGAAGAAGTGCCCAAGACGGCTGATGCCTTTGGAGTCGGCGATCTTCTGCATCAGTTTCATGGCTTGGCGAATGGTTTTTTTGCAGCGGAATTCAATGCCGTACTGCGCGCGTTCCAGCAGCGGGGTGAGGGTTTTAAGCTCGGCGAAAACCTGATTGCCACTGTCCAGCAACTCATCGGTGAAGTTGACCAGCATGTCGCGCTTGGGCACGACTTCGTCTTCGTCGATCTGGCTGATCCAGTTGTGGGGCAGGTTGGGGCCGGTAAGAAACAGCGTCCCGGGGTAGAAGTTGCCGATATAGTCGCCCACGAACACCTTGCCGGAACTGGCGACAATCAGGTGCAGCTCGTATTCCTTGTGGAAATGCCAGCGCACCAGCGGGCAGGGGAAGCCGTGTTCGCGATAGATGATGGAAAGGCCGTTGTGGTCATCCATCAGTTCGTATGACGGGTCTGTGACCCTTGTTGTTTTTGTCATGGTGTGGCCGTTATGCAGAAATGCCAGGCTGCTAATGTGCACTATTTGCGGTGCTGATCAAACCGCTGATGTAACGCTTACAGGAGCTGCCGAAGGCTGCGAATTGCGGTTTTTCAGCAATATTGCTTTCGCAGCCTGCGGCAGCTCCTGCATAACAGACCAGATTTAATATTCTGAGGCGCTGCATGAAAACCATCCTCCTCATCGGCATTGGCTCGGGCCATCCCGAACAGATCACGATCCAGGCCATCAACGCCCTGAACCGCGCCAAGGTCTTGTTCATCCTCGACAAGGGCTATGCCGATGACAGTCTGTTGCGGCTCAGAAAGGAGATCTGCGAGCGTTATATCCAGGGCGATGACTATCGCTTGGTGCAGATCAGCGATCCACCGCGAAAGGATGATCCGCAATCCTATGAGCAGGGCATTCTGCGCTGGCACCAGCAGCGCGCGGCACTGTTTGAGCGCTTGATTGGCGAGGAAGTGGGGCCGGAGCAAACCGCCGGGTTTTTGATCTGGGGGGATCCAGCGCTGTATGACAGCACGTCACGAATACTTGAATTGATGATTAGTAACGGATCGCAACTATTTGATTATGAAGTGATTCCAGGCATCAGCAGCGTGCAGGCACTGGCCGCGCAACATCGCATTGCCCTGAATCGCATCGGCGAGCCCATTCTGATTACCACAGGCCGCCAATTGGCGCTGCAGCCAGAACAAACCCCGGAAAATGTGGTGGTCATGCTGGATGCTCACTGCACCTTTCAGCAGTTTTTGAACCGTGGGCTGCATATCTATTGGGGCGCCTATCTGGGAGCGCCCGATGAAATCCTGATCAGTGGGCCTCTGGATGAGGTGTGTGAGCAGATCAAAGAGGTGAGGGCCCAGGCAAGGCGGCAGAAGGGCTGGATTATGGATACGTATCTGTTGCGTAAGCCGTAACAGGCCGACGAACCTGTGGGAGCGAGCTTGCTCGCGAATAGGCCGGTACATTCCATACATCAGCCTCGTCTGGATGCATTCGCGAGCAAGCTCGCTCCCACAAAATCAACCCTGACTGCGGTTCTTCGCCTCAATCCATTGCGCCATGTACTGGGTGCTTTTGTGGTGGTGGTGACGCAGCATCGCGCCGATGAAATTGGCGGTGCGGTGGGCGGGCAGGTTCTGGCGCAGTTGGTCGATACGCTGTATCAGACTCGTGCAATGCTGCTGGTGCTGATAGCGAGCCTGCAGCAGTTGCGTCCCCGCCTGTTGGGCCTGATCCCACATCGCCTGGTCCTGATAAAGGCGCACCGCAGCCTTGGCGATGTCCTCGGCGCTAGAGGCGATGAGCCCCGGCCATGGATGTTCGCCGCTCATGGCTTCGGCGCCTATCGGTGTGGTGACCGATGGCGTGCCGCACAGCATGGCGTCCACCAGCTTGCCCTTGATGCCCGCGCCAAAACGCAGGGGCGCCAGGCAGATGCGCGCCTGGGCCATGACCTGCAGCGCATCTTCGGCCCAGTTCATCACATGAAAACCCTGGGCTGCGTTATGCAGCGCAGTGGCTTTCGGTGGCGTATAGGACCCGTAGATGTGCAATTGCGCCTTCGGCAGCTGTTGGCGAATCAACGGCCAGATCGCGTTCTTCATCCACAACACCGCATCCCAGTTCGGCGCATGGCGAAAGTTGCCGATGCTGAGAAAGTGCGCACGTTCGTCAAAGGGGCGATGCTCGGCTACAGCGCCCCGGACCATCAGCGGACACCAGTGCAGCAACGCCTCAGGCACAGCGAACTGGCTATTCAACAGCTGCATTTCCACGTCGGAGGTCATCAGGCTCAGATCCGCACGGAACAACGCAGCGACTTCCCGCTGAGAAAGGTCGCCAGTGGCCATTTCGGCGAAGATTGTCTGTTGTGAAGATTCAAAAAAACTATTCAAATCATTAGGTTGAGCGCTTTCATTAAGGTATCGCTTGAGCTGCGAGTGGCGCGTGTTGCGCAAGCTTTGCAGGTCTGAGGTTTCCAGGATGCGCAGCGCGTTGGGGCAGTGCTTTTCCACCCGCCAGCCGAATTGCTCCTCGATCATGAATTGGTCGAACAGCACGATGTCAGGCTGCAGCTCACTGACAAATACATCAAAGCTGCTGCTGTTGAGCTCGATGCTGACTTCCTTTATCCCCAAGGCCACCAGGTCGGCCCTGTGCTCTCCCTCGGTTGCCGGGCTGGCGAAGGTGATCTGCCAGCCTTGTTCGAGGAAGCACTCAATCAACTGCATCATGTGCCCGCTGGCCGCAGAAGACCTTGGCTCGGGCCACACGTAACCAATAATCAGCACCCGAGTTAGCAAGGGTTGAGCGTCGAACTTATCCAAGAATGCTTTTTACCTTGTCGCGCAGTTGATCAATGGAGAAGGGCTTGCCAATGCAGTGCATGCCCTGGGGGATATCGATGTTTTCTGCGTAACCACTGGCGAAAAGAATCGGCAAACCAGGGCGCAGCTCGGCGGCTTTGGCGGCCAGTTGCTGGCCGCTGATTCCCGGCAAGCCCTGATCGGTCATCATCAGATCGATGATGTTCCCCGCGTTTTCCAGCAATTTTAGCGCTGCTTCGCCATCTTCAGCTTCCAGTACGGCATATTCCAGCTCTTCAAGAACGTCGACGATCAGCATGCGTACGATGGCGTCGTCTTCGACCACGAGAATGGTGCTGGCGGACATGGATTGGTTTCCTTGAGCAAGTGACTGTGAGCAAGGCCGTCAGTGGCGCGGCCGAGGAATAAGTAGGTAAATCAGCGCTGAAAGTTCCAAAGGCTCCGCAAATTCATCCAAATGGATAGGTTGAGCCAGAGCTTGTAACGGTTTTGAGCCGTTTCGGGCGCTTCTCGCCAAATAAATGTCAGAAAACTCAGCAGTATGTGTCAGAAATCAGAGTCTTTTTCCCAAGTTTACGGCAATATTCACGGCTTGATGAATCACTTGGGCATTCCGATGAACCGTCCGTCTACCGTAGATGAGCAGCGTTTCCGTAAATTGCTGGGTCGCAACGTCACGCTTCCCTTGGGTGTTGGCGTTATTACTGCCGTTTTTTTCATCGGCCTGATCAGCTATCTGCTGTCGGTAATTCAGTGGGTCGAGCATACCGACCGAGTGATTAACAATACCAACCGGGCATTGAAGCTTTCCATCGACATGGAAACCGGTATGCGCGGCTATCTGCTCGCTGGGGATGAACATTATCTGGACCCCTACGAATTGGCAAAGCCCGCCGTCGTCGCTGAGCTGCAAGGGCTTGAAACACTGGTCGCCGACAATCCGCCTCAAGTCGATCGCCTCAAGCGCGTGCAGGCACTGCAGGCCGAGTGGGTTCTTTACGCCGAGGAAATGATCAATCAGCGCCGCATCAAAGGTGAATACATTGCGCCGTTGCGCACCGGCCGAGGCAAGCGCCTGACGGACGAGATCCGTAACCAGTTCGAAGAAATTGTCGCCGTTGAGCAACAACTGCGTCTGGCCCGTAATGCCGACGTCACCCGCACCACGGTGTTTTCAGTGGGGCTCTATCTGATTTTTGTCCTCAGTGTCAGTGGCATTCTGGCCTATATCGGCCGCCGGGACCTGCTCGCCCTGTCAAATACCTACGGCGACAACCTGAAACTTCAGGAAGAAAACGCCGAGCGCCTGAAAAAAGTCGCCTGGCTGCGCAACGGCCAGAGTGAGCTGGCTGAACAAGTGCTTGGCCAGCTGACCTTGAACACGCTGGGTCGCAATGTCTTGCAGTTTTTCGCGCAATACCTGGGCAGCGTCGTGGCGGCGGTGTATGTCCGTCAGGAGCATGGCGGCCTCAAACGTGTGGCCTCCTATGGCTTTTCGCGCGAGCAGGAGCAGCACGAACAATCGATCTACAGCGGTGAAGGCATCATCGGCCAGGCCGCTCAGCAAGATCAGATCATCCGGCTTGATCACGTGCCAAGTGAGTATTTCAAGGTCAGTTCCGGTCTGGGCGAGGGCGAGCCACGCAGCGTTCTGGTGATCCCGACCAGCAATGACGATCAGGTCAATGGCGTGATCGAGCTGGGCTTCCTGCGTCCGCTTACCGACAACGATGTGGAGTTCCTTGAACTGATCGCTGACAACGTCGGCACGTCCATCGAAGCTGCGCGTTATCGCCAGCGTCTGCAAGAGGTATTGGCTGAAACCCAGCAGCTCAATGAAGAGTTGCAAGTGCAGCAGGAAGAACTGCGCACCGCCAACGAAGAGCTGGAAGAGCAATCGCGGATTCTCAAGGAATCTCAGGTTCATCTGGAAACCCAGCAGGCCGAACTGGAGCAGACCAACGAGCAGCTGGCTGAACAGAGCCAGGCGTTGGCCGATCAGCGGGATGCGCTGGACCGCAACAACGAAGAGCTGAATATCGCCCAGGTTGAACTTGAAGCCCGTGCCGATGAGCTGCAACGCTCCAGCAAGTACAAGTCCGAATTCCTCGCCAACATGTCCCACGAGCTGCGCACACCGCTCAACAGCTCGTTGATCCTCGCCAAACTGCTGGCGGAAAATCCCGCGGAAAACCTCACAGCCGAACAGGTCAAGTTCGCCGAGTCGATCTATTCGGCGGGCAACGACCTGCTGAACCTGATCAACGACATTCTGGATATCTCCAAGGTCGAGGCCGGCAAGCTGGACATGCGTCCGGAAAACACCAGCGTTGCCCGTCTGGTGGATGGCCTGCGGGGTATGTTCGAGCCGCTGGCGGCCGACAAGAAACTCGATTTCCACGTGGAGTTGCAGGCGGGCGCGCCAACCATGCTGTTCACCGACCGTCAACGTCTGGAACAGATCCTCAAGAACCTGCTGTCCAATGCCGTGAAGTTCACTGAAACCGGCACTGTCAGCATGACGGTGTCCCGTCAGCCAGGTGAAGGCATTGTCTTTACGGTTCGCGACTCCGGTATCGGCATTGCCGCCGACCATCACGAAAGCATTTTCGAAGCCTTCCGCCAGGCTGATGGCACCACCAATCGTCGCTATGGCGGTACGGGGCTGGGCTTGTCGATTTCCCGCGACCTGGCAGGTTTGCTGGGAGGCTCGATCAGCGTCACCAGTGAACCAGGCCAAGGCAGTATTTTTTCTCTGGTTTTGCCAGAACAATACGTCGAGCAAGTGCAGCCGCAATACGGTGAGCAGCCGGCGGCACTGGCCACTCTGGCGACGCCGGCCGTGCACGTGGCCCACTTCGCACCTGTGCCGGCCGTTGCGCCGCCGGTGGCCAAGCCGGTGGTGCCCACTTTCGCCGATGACCGTGACAAGCTGCCCTCGGACAAGCGCTGCATCCTGGTGATTGAGGACGAACCGGCCTTCGCCAAAATCCTCTTCGACCTGGCCCATGAGCTGGGTTATCACTGCCTGGTGGCCCACGCCGCCGATGACGGGTTCAACCTCGCGGCGCAGTTCGTGCCGGATGCGATCCTGCTGGACATGCGATTGCCGGATCATTCGGGCCTTACGGTCCTCCAGCGACTCAAAGAGCTGGCGCCAACCCGACACATCCCGGTGCATGTGATTTCCGTTGAAGATCGCCAGGAAGCGGCGATGCACATGGGCGCGGTGGGATATGCGGTGAAGCCGACCACCCGCGAAGAGCTCAAGGATGTCTTCGCCAAGCTGGAAGCCAAGCTGACCCAGAAGGTGAAAAAGATTCTGCTGGTCGAGGATGACGCTTTGCAGCGCGACAGTATCGCTCGCCTGATCGGCGACGACGATATCGAGATCACCGCCGTGGGCTTTGCCCAGGATGCCCTCGATCTGCTGCGCGACAACGTTTATGACTGCATGATCATCGACCTCAAACTGCCGGACATGCTCGGCAATGACCTGCTCAAGCGCATGTCCACCGAAGAGATCTGCGCGTTCCCGCCTGTCATCGTCTACACCGGGCGCAACCTGACCCGCGATGAAGAAACCGAGCTGCTCAAATACTCACGCTCGATCATCATCAAAGGCGCGCGCTCTCCAGAGCGTCTGCTGGATGAAGTGACGCTGTTCCTGCACAAGGTGGAGTCGCAGCTATCCAACGAGCGGCAGAAGATGCTCAAGACTGCCCGCAGTCGCGACAAGGTCTTCGAAGGCCGCCGCATCCTGGTAGTGGACGACGACGTGCGGAACATTTTCGCGCTGACCAGCGCCCTGGAACACAAAGGCGCGGTGGTCGAAGTGGCACGTAATGGCTTTGAGGCCATCGCCAAACTGGACGAGGTCGAGGATATCGACCTGGTACTGATGGACGTGATGATGCCGGAAATGGACGGTTACGAAGCCACTATTGAGATCCGCAAAGACCCACGCTGGCGCAAGCTGCCGATTATTGCGGTAACGGCCAAGGCGATGAAGGACGATCAGGAGCGTTGCTTGCAGGCGGGTACCAACGACTACCTGGCCAAGCCTATCGACCTGGACCGGTTGTTTTCGCTGATACGGGTGTGGTTGCCGAAAATGGAACGTATTTGAACCAGGGCGGCCCAATCAATGCCGTGCTCTTACTGGCGCGGCAGTGCCGTAAGCGGTGCGCCCGAATCACACACCCAGGTCAACCATGTCTTTAGATCACAACGTGGATATCGAATTGCGGCTGTTGATAGACGCGATTTATCTCAAATACAGCTACGATTTCCGTGACTACTCGGGCGCTTCCGTCAAGCGCCGGGTCACGCATGCGTTGCGTCAGTTCGATTGCAGCACCATCTCCGCTTTGCAGGAGAGGGTGCTTCACGACCCGGCAGTCTTCATGCAGTTGTTGCAGTTCCTCACTATTCCGGTGAGCGAGATGTTTCGCGACCCTTCGCACTTTTTGTCAATTCGTCAGGAAGTTGTGCCACTGCTCAAGACTTACCCATCGATCAAGATCTGGATCGCGGGTTGCAGTACGGGTGAAGAGGTTTATTCCATGGCGATCCTGCTACGTGAGGAAGGCCTGCTGGATCGCACGATTATCTATGCCACGGACATCAATCCCAGCTCGCTTGAAAAAGCCAAGCAAGGCATTTTCTCCATGGAGAGCGTGCGCGCGTATACCCAGAACTACCAGAAGGCAGGCGGTCAGCGTGCCTTCAGCGATTACTACACCGCGGCTTACGACTACGCAATTTTTGACAAAAGCCTGCGCGAAAACGTGACCTTCGCTGATCACAGCCTGGCGACTGACAGCGTGTTTTCTGAGACCCAATTAATCTCCTGCCGCAATGTGCTGATCTACTTCAACAAGAAGCTGCAGGATCGCGCCTTTGGCCTGTTTCATGACTCCCTGAGTCATCGCGGCTTCCTGGTCCTGGGCAGCAAGGAAACTCTCGATTTCTCCACCTATTCGAACAAATTCGAATCTTTCGTCAAGCCAGAACGGATCTATCGCAAGTCATGAAGACACGCTTTGACGCGACTATGCTGGACGCGCATTCACTGCCGGTGGTGGACGCCATCGTGGTTGGCGCATCCGCCGGCGGCGTTGAGGCGTTGCTGAAGATTTTTGCGGCAATCAAGATTGGATTTCGCCTGCCTATCATCACCGTGCTGCATATTCCCGATGAGCGCCGCAGCCAGTTAGCCAGCGTGTTTCAGGCGCGCTTGCAGATCCCGGTCAAGGAAGCCGATGACAAAGAGGACATCGTTCCCGGCACGCTGTATTTTGCCGGGCCGGGCTATCACTTGTCGGTTGAACGCGATTTCAGTTTGTCTCTGAGTCAGGAAGACCGGGTTTTCCACTCCCGGCCCAGTATCGACATTCTCTTTGAATCGGCAGCCGATGCCTACGGCCAGCGCCTGGTGGGCGTTTTGCTCACCGGGGCAAACAATGATGGTGCTTCAGGTCTGTCGCTCATCAAGCGCGCCGGCGGTATGACGGTCGTGCAGGACCCTGCGCAGGCTCAGGCGCGGACCATGCCCGAGGCCGCGCTGGCCTTGCATGAGCCGGACTACCTGCTGCCTTTAAATGACATAGGCCAGTTACTGGTCGAGCTGGAACGAATCGCATGCTGAGTCACATTCAAGCCAAGCTGCTGATCGTCGATGATCTGCCAGAGAACCTTCTGGCGCTCGAAGCGTTGATCAAGCGCGAGGATCGCGAGGTTTACAAGGCCTTGTCGGCCGATGAAGCCTTGTCGCTGTTGTTGCAGCACGAATTTGCCATGGCGATTCTGGACGTGCAGATGCCGGGCATGAACGGTTTCGAACTGGCCGAGCTGATGCGCAGTACCGATCGCACGAAGAGCATCCCCATCGTGTTCGTCAGCGCTGCGGGGCGCGAACTCAATTACGCCTTCAAGGGCTACGAGAGCGGGGCGGTCGACTTCCTGCACAAGCCGCTGGACATCCATGCGGTCAAGAGCAAGGTCAATGTCTTCGTTGATCTGTATCGCCAGCGCAAGGCCATGAAACTGCAAGTCGAGGCGCTGGAGCAGAGCCGTCGCGAGCAGGAGGTCTTGCTGAGCAAGTTGCAGCAGACCCAGAACGAGCTGGAACACGCGGTGCGCATGCGCGACGACTTCATGTCCATCGTGTCTCACGAGGTGCGTACGCCACTCAATGGCCTGATCCTTGAGACCCAGCTGCGCAAGCTTCATCTGGCCAAGGGCAATGCCGCCGCGTTTTCGATGGACAAGATGCAGGCCATGGTCGAGCGCGATGAGCGCCAGATTCAAAGCCTGATCCGCCTGATCGAAGACATGCTCGACGTGTCGCGCATCCGCACCGGCAAGCTGTCGATCCGCACCAGTGCATTTGATCTGGCCGAACTGGTGGGCAATTTGCTGGAAAGTTTCTCCGCACAGATTGCTGCGGCGGAGTCCAGCGTGACCTACACCGCCGAAGAGCCGGTTATCGGGGTCTGGGACGAATTCCGCATCGAGCAAGTGGTCGCCAACCTGCTGACCAATGCGTTGCGCTACGGCGCCCGCAAGCCGATCGAAGTGCGTGTCTATGCCGTTGCCGGTCAGGCAAGGGTCGAAGTGCGGGATCAGGGCATCGGCATCAGCCCGGAAAATCAGCGACGCATTTTTCAACAGTTCGAGCGCGTGGCCGCCAATCATGCGATCCACGGCCTGGGGCTGGGTCTGTTCATTTCCGATCAGATCGTCGCGGCCCACGGCGGGGAAATCGTCGTGGAGAGTGAGGAGGGCAACGGCTCGATGTTCAGGGTTTGCTTGCCAGTCTGAAAACTTCCCACACTCCAAGAAGATTTATCTGACATTCACGCAACCTACGGCACCGGCCAAGGTCGTAATGGCAGCGATTTTAAGACCAAAGGCAGTCCCATGAGCTCTGATGCAGAAAATGTCGTCCTCATCGTCGAAGACGAACCCCTGATCCTGATGCTGCTTGCCGATTATCTATCGGGCGAGGGTTATCGGGTGTTGCAGGCGGAGAACGGCGAGCAGGCGTTCGAGATCCTGGCTACCAAGCCGCACCTGGACCTGATGATCACCGATTATCGTCTGCCGGGCGGCATCTCCGGCGTGATGATCGCCGAGCCCGCCGTGAAGCTGCGACCTGAATTGAAAGTGATTTTTATCAGCGGCTACCCCGCAGAAATCCTCGATTCCGGCAGCCCGATAGCCCGCAAGGCACCGATCCTCGCCAAGCCGTTTACCATGGATACGCTGCATTCGCAGATTGAGCGTTTGTTGGCGTGAGTGCGGATTCTGTAGGAGCACCGAAGGCTGCGAACCGCGGTTGGTCTGACACACCGCCTTCGCAGCCCTCGTAACCTCGGTCAGCTCCTACAGGAGATCGAGGTGGTCCGAATATACGCAAGACCTGTAGGAGCTGCCGAAGGCTGCGAACTGCGGTTGGTCTGACACACCGCCTTCGCAGCCCTCGTAACCTCGGTCAGCTCCTACAGGCTCCTTGAATCAAACCTCAATCATCTCCCTGACCTTCGCCGTCAGGTGATCGAACGCAAAGGGCTTGGTGATCATCTGCATCCCTTCATCCAGAAAACCCGCCCTGACGGCGGCGTGTTCGGCATATCCAGTAATAAACAACACCTTGAGGCCAGGCCGGAACTGACGGGCGATTTCTGCCAGTTGGCGGCCATTCATGCCCGGCAGGCCGACGTCGCTGATCAGCAGATCAATACGCTGTCCTGACTCCAGGATGGGCACTGCTTCAGCCCCATCACCGGCCTCGACGAACTTGTAGCCCAGCTCGCTGAGCACTTCGCTGACCAGCGCTCGTACCGCCGGATCATCCTCGACGATCAGGACGGTTTCACCGTCCCTGGCCAGGGTTTCGGTGCTGATGTACGGCTCGTCATCCTGGGCTTGCTGACCTTTGAAGCGCGGCAGATACAGTTCGACGGTCGTCCCTTTGCCCACTTCGCTGGTGATGGACACATGCCCGTGTGATTGCTTGCTGAAGCCGTAAATCATCGACAAGCCAAGCCCTGTGCCCTGACCGATGGGTTTGGTGGTGAAAAACGGATCGAACGCCCGGTTGATGACGCTCTGTGGCATTCCGCAACCGGTGTCACTGACGCTCAGCACCACATAATCACCGGGCAGCAGATTTTCGTGGGCATTGGTGAACGAGGTGTCCAGCTGCTTGTTTGAAGATTCGACAATCAGCAGACCGCCTTCGGGCATGGCGTCCCTGGCGTTGATCACCAGGTTGAGGAGGGCGCTTTCCAATTGGTTCGGGTCGGCCTCGGCAGTCCAGAGCTCGTCGCTCAGGTGCATTTCAAGGCGAATGCTCTCGTTGATGCTGCGATGCAGCAGTTCACCCATGGACCGCACCAGCTCATTGAGTTCCACGGGCTTGGAGTCCAGCGACTGGCGCCGGGAGAAGGCCAGCAACCGGTGAGTCAGGGCCGCCGCCCGGTTGGCGGAGGTCACGCCCAGCTCGATCAGATTATCCAGGTCTTCGGTGCGCCCCCTGGCGAGGCGTCTGCGCAGCAGTTCCAGGCTGCCGATGATCCCGGTGAGCATGTTGTTGAAGTCATGGGCGATACCGCCAGTGAGTTGGCCTACCGCTTCCATTTTTTGCGACTGGCGCAGCACTTCCTCGTTATGGCGCAATTGCGAGGTGCGCTCTTCAACCTGCTGCTCCAGGGTTTCGTTGAGGCGCCGCAACTGGCCTTCGGCCTGCTTGCGTTCAGTGATGTCCGAGGTCACGCCCACTAGCGAGCTCACACGACCATTCTTGGCCCTGATCGCCCGGGCACGCACATCGACCCAATTCAACGAGCCATCTGGCCAAAGGTTGCGGTATTCGATGATGAAGTCTTCGCCACTGTCCAGGCTACGCTGCAATGCCGACTGCATGCGCGGCTGATCGGCAGGGTAAACCGTTTCCAGCCAGTCCTCATAAGCGAAGGGCGCATCTTCGCCGCGCCCATAGTGCGATTTGGTGATGTCGGAACAGCTCAGGGTGAGGAATTCCGCTTCAAGTTGCCAGGAGCCCAGCCGCCCGGCCTTCAGGGCATTCTGCAGACGTTGCTCGGCCTCGACCATATCGGCCATGCGTGCCCTGGCTTCGTATTGCCTGCGTCTGCCGCGAATGGCAGTGGTCACCAGGCTCACCAGCGTTGCCGGATGGAAGGGCCGTTCCAGAAACGTGACGTTGCCCAGCAGGGTGCCGAGAAACGCCGAAGGATTCTGCTCCGGCCCGCCATGGCGGGTCAGCAGTACGATAGGAATATCTGACCAGGTGGGTTGGTGCTCGAGGGTTTGAACCAGTGAACTAATATCGCCCTCCCGCAACGCCTCGTCAGCAATGATCGCCATACCCGCACCGAGGATCAGCTCTTCATTGAGCTCGGTGAGATTGTGGGCGGCCAGGGCCGGAAATCCGGCTTCCTGCAAAATCATTAATGCGATCTGGCTGTCCCGACCTTTGGGGGCGAGAATGATTGCCCGTTCCGATAACAGCCCTGGTGTGCTCACGCGTCTTCGTCTCGCATCAGCGGATTGTTCTCGCCGAAGTAATGTGGAACGCCCCGCAGAACGCCTTGGAATGCTTCAAGCGGTGCGCCGATCTTGAGGCCCTGACTGCTGATGCGATATTCACGGATGGTGGATTCGTGTGTACCGGTTCGTTTCTTGATGATCGACACCGCACGGCGAACCTGACCCATTGCTTCGAAATAGCGTAACAGGATCACGGTGTCCGCCAGATAGGTAATGTCCACCGGCGCGCGCATGTCGCCTACTAACCCGTGCTGGGCAACGGTCATGAACGTCGACGCGCCCTTGCGGTTGAGGTACAGCAACAGCTCATGCATGTGCAGTACCAGGGCATTTTCCTCGGGCATCGCCGCCTGGTAGCCGTTGATGCTGTCGATGACCACGGTCTTGATCTGCTGCTTGTCGACGCAGCTGCGTACCCGGTGAGCGAACTCGCCCGGTGAAAGCTCGGCGGCGTCCACCTGTTCAATGATCAAGTTGCCGGTTTCCTGAAGCGCCCGCAGGTCGATGCCCATTTTCAGCATGCGATCAAACAGCAAGCCCATCTCTTCGTCGAAGATGAACAAGCCCACTCGCTCCCCACGGGCCACCGCCGCAGCGGCAAATACCAGGGAAATAAGGGATTTGCCCGTGCCGGCCGGTCCCAGAATCAACGTGCTGGAACCGCCGTCGATTCCGCCGCCGAGCAAGGCATCAAGTTCGGCGATGCCGCTTGAAACGACTTGGCGCTGGTAACCGTGCCGATGCTCGGCCGCCACTAGCCTGGGAAATACATGTATCCCGTCGGCCATGATGGTGAAATCGTGGAAGCCGCCGCGGTACTTCTGCCCGCGATACTTCACGACCCGCAAGCGACGTCGTTCGGCGCCATAGTTGGGGGTCAGCTCCTCAAGGCGGATAACCCCGTGAGCAACACTGTGTACGGTTTTGTCCAGAGCCTCGGTAGTCAGATCATCCAGCAACAGGACGGTGGCGTCATAGCGCGCAAAGTAGTGTTTGATCGCCAGGATCTGGCGTCGGTAGCGCAGGGAGCTTTGCGCCAACAGGCGAATTTCGGAAAGGCTGTCAATCACCACTCGGGTGGGCTTGACGCGCTCGACCACTTCAAAGATTTGCCGGGTGGCTTCGCCCAGCTCCAGGTCCGAGGAATACAACAGACTCTGGTGTTGTTCGGCGTTGAGCAAACTTTCCGGGGGCGTCAGTTCAAAGATGGAGATGTTTTCGCCCAGTTCCCAACCATGGGAGGTGGCGCCTTCGCGCAGTTCCCGGTCGGTTTCCGATAGCGTGATATACAGACAGCGCTCGCCCGCGTCAGCGCCTGCCTGCAGAAAATGCAGGGCTACAGTGGTTTTGCCTGTGCCGGGTTCACCCTCGAGTAGAAACACATGCCGACGGGACAAGCCGCCGGCGAGAATGTCATCCAGGCCTGAGATACCGGTTGCAGCTTTTGATGTAGTCAAGAATCGCCCTCTTGCGACCTTAGGAGGTGTGGCATAGCCAGGTCACTGGCCGCTGTGCTGGTTAATGCCGTTAGCACAGCTCGTTGTTTACTTACCTAATACTTGACCGCTGGGGGCGCTGAGCGTTCAGGATTTGTTGCTGGCAAGGTGATATTGCGGGTTCTGACTGGGCGGTGGCCCGCTTTGGGAGCGGTGTTTGCCCTTGTAAGCGTGGATACATCTTTTTGTGTACATATCCGTTGCTGCTGTTATGGCCGCTATGGGTTGCGCCCTTACGGCGCCTCACTTTTGAAAGCCGGAATGCCGGCCCAGTCAAAAGTAAGCAAAACGCTCTTGCCCCACCACTCGGTCCCTCGCCTAGGCTCGGCATGCCCGTAATCCGACATTGCTTCGGCGGGCCGCCGCGAAGGGCCATCCCTGGCCCAGCGCGGCTAAACCGGCATCCATGCCGGCTTGCACCGCCGAATCAATATCGAATTCCGGCCAGCGTGGTTTGACGGGGCGCCTAAGATCAAAAGCCAGATCAACAGCAAGATCAGAAGCGAGATCGACAGCAGGATCAGAAGCGAGATCGACAGCAGAACCGGATCCCTGTAGGAGCCAACTTGTTGGCGAGGCATTGGATCTGTGTTGCGAGGAATATCGCCTCGCGAACAAGTTCGCTCCTACGGATTTAGTGATTGTCTGTGGGAGATTCTATGTTGGCCTGCAATGCACTTTCTAGTGGGACCGGCTTTAGCCGGGAAGGCGGCATTTCAGACAGTAAACATGAGGTGGATGTACTGGCCTCTTCCCGGCTAAAGCCGGTCCCACATGAAAACGCGTCTGTGTGCGGTGTTTGCCCGCGATATAGGCGCCGAGGTCTGCCAGGTAAACCGCGTCATCGTTCATCGTCCGGATGCGGCCCAGACCAAGCGCGCTCCTACGTTGAAACGCGGCCCCCGTTGGAGCGAGGCTTGCCCGCGAATCAGACGCTGCGGCCTGTCAGGTAAACCGCGTGATCGTTCATCGCGGGCAAGCTGAGCTACAAAATCCACCGATTCCGTGTGAGCGAGCTGGCTCGCGAAGGCAGTGGTTCAGACAGCAAATACAGAGCGGTAAATCCACACTACAGGTCGGCTATCAGGTCACCGAGCTTTTGATTTTGATCTTGGGCGCCCCGTTAAACCACGCTGGCCGGAATACGATATTGAGGCGGCGGGTGAACCGGCATGGATGCCGGGTTAGCCGCGCTGGGCCAAGGATGGCCCTTCGCGGCGGCCCGCCGAATCAATGTCGGATTACGGGCATGCCGAGCCTAAGCGAGGGACCGAGTGGTGGGGCAAGAGCGTTTTGCTTACTTTTGACTGGGCCGGCATTCCGGCTCTATCAAAAGTGAGGCGCCGTAAGGGCGCAACCGAGACCGGCCGTTACCGCAGGACTGGATATGTACAAAAAATGACTTAAACACACCCCTCATCGCGGGAAAGCACCGCTCCCACAGACTTGGCATCCATCAACCACACCCCAGCGTCCGGCATCTGTCACAACCGCTGCCTTACGATCAGCGCAACAGGCTTGTTATAGTTTCCCGGCTAGAATCCGTTGGCTACCAAAACAAAAACCAGTGAGGGACCTCCGTGTCTGACTATCAATCGTTCGTCGTCGAGCTCAACGATCACATCGCCCATGTGCAAATCAACCGGCCGCACAAGCTCAACGCCATGGATGCGGCATTCTGGTCGGAAATCGTCGAGATTTTTCAGTGGGTCGACGACACCGACGACGTCCGAGTAGTAGTCCTGAGCGGGGCCGGGGCACATTTTTCTTCGGGGATCGACCTGGCGTTGCTGGCGTCGGTCGCCAATCAGTTAGGCAAGGATGCAGGCCGCAACGCCCGCACATTGCGGCGCACCATCGAGCGGCTGCAAGCCTCGTTCACTGCCGTGGACAATTGCCGCAAGCCCGTCCTTGCCGCCATTCAGGGTTACTGCCTGGGCGGGGCCATCGACCTTATTTCGGCCTGCGACATACGCTACTGTACCGAAGACGCGAAGTTCGCCATCCGCGAGATCGACATGGGCATGGCCGCAGACGTCGGTACTCTGCAGCGTCTGCCACGGATCATCGGTGACGGCATCATGCGCGAACTGGCGTACACCGGTCGAACGGTGGAGGCTGGGGAGGCGCAAACCATCGGGCTGGTCAATCGCACCTTCGCCGACACATCGGCGCTGCTGGAAGGCGTGTTCGCCATCGCTGCCGAAATCGCCAGCAAATCGCCGATTGCCATCGCCGGGACCAAGGAAATGATCACCTACATGCGTGATCACCGTATTGTTGATGGCCTGGAACACGTTGCCATCTGGAACGCTGCCATGCTGCAATCAGCGGACTTGAAACTGGCCATGGTTGCGCAGATGAGCAAGCAGAAACCCGTTTTCGACAATTGATCAGGAGTTTTTCATGTCAGGCGTGCGACGCTGGACCACTGCTGTATTGGATATCCAGGCGCCCGGCGGTTGGGCGGTCGTTCACAGCGGGCTTGGTTTTATGCTGGATGGCAACGGGGTGCTGTTCCCTCGGGAATGGCTCCGGCGTTTGAATCTGCCGGTGATCGGCGAGCACGGCATCGGTCATCTGGACGGCGAACCGGTGTACCTGCTGTTGCTCAAGGAGGCCGTGGAGGTCGAAGGTTGCACGTGGCAGGGGCTGCGTCAGTTCATGCTGGAAGGGGATTTCGATACTTTCCAGATGCTCGGTTATGCGGCGCAGATCAGCACCTGGGCCCGCGAGCATCGATTCTGTGGCAGCTGTGGTGCGCCCGTCGTGCAAGTGCCGGGGGAACGGGCCATGTACTGCGAGCATGACAACCTGCGTTTTTATCCGCGAATCTCGCCCAGCATGATCGTGCTGATCACCCGTGGCGACGAAATCCTGCTGGCCCGTTCGCCACGCTTCGTCACCGGGGTGTACAGCACGCTGGCGGGTTTCGTCGAGCCTGGTGAGTCCGCCGAAGACTGCGTGCGGCGTGAAGTCATGGAAGAGGTGCAGGTCAAGGTCAGGCACATCAAATACATGGGCAGCCAGTGCTGGCCGTTTCCACATTCGATGATGTTGGGCTTTCACGCCGAATATGAGAGCGGCGACATCGTGCCTCAGGCTGAGGAGATTGAAGATGCGCGCTGGTTCCGCATTGACGATTTACCGCCACTGCCCGCCAATCGGTCCATTGCGCGCTATCTGATCGAGGCTTATCTGGCCCAGCGCTCAGGCGCCCCCGAACCAGTGTTGCCAGGCTAGGCGGACGGTCAGGCATAGCACCACGGTGATGAACACCGGGCGAATGAATTTCGCGCCGCCCTTGATGGCGCTTCGTGCGCCAATGGCGGCGCCGCCCATCACGGCTACGCCCATGCTCAATCCCAGCAGCCAATCCACCTGCCCGGAAAAGATGAACACCGACAGTGCCGTGGCGTTGCTGACAAAGTTCATGCTGCGCGCCACGCCGCTGGCTTTCACCAGATCCAGCGGGTAAAGCAGCAGGCTGCTGACGGTCCAGAATGCCCCGGTGCCGGGCCCGGCGACGCCATCGTAAAAGCCCAGGCCCAGCCCCTGAGGCAACTGCCACTTTTTCTTGATGGGCGCGTGAGTGTCCAGAGGCGCTTTGGGCGTGCCGCCGAACAAGAGATACAGGCCACAGCCGAAGACAATCACCGGCAACATTCCGTTGATCCACGCTGCAGGCAGGTAATGAGCAATGACGGCACCGATCAGCGCGCCCACTGCCGTGCCGATCACGGCGCGAATCCATTCTTTGGGGTGGAAAAGCTTGCGTCGGTAGAAGGTATAACTGGCGATGGCCGAACCGAAGGTCGAGCTGAGCTTGTTGGTGCCCAGCACCAGGTGGGGAGGCAGGCCCGCGGTCATTAAAGCCGGAGTGGTCAGCAAACCGCCGCCACCGGCGATGGAATCAATGAAACCGGCAACAAAGGCCACGACGGCGAGCACCGCAAGGGTGGTCAGATCGACACTCAGTTCAAAGGGCATGGAGGAAGACTTTTCGGCAGTTGGGCAGAAAGGCTGCGCCAGAAGGGGTGCATATTACCGGTAAGTTTTTGGTGTGTCGTCATCACCCGCTTTTGATTTTGTAGGAGCTGACCGAGGTTACGAGGGCTGCGAAGGCGGTGCATCAGATGTACCGCAATTCGCAGCCTGCGGCAGCTCCTACAGGTTCTGCTTTTTATCAGGTACCCCTCGCCCTTGTAGGAGCTGACCGAGGTTACGAGGGCTGCGAAGGCGGTGTGCCGGACACACCGCTATTCGCAGCCTTCGGCAGCTCCTACAGGTGGTTCGTTTCACGTCACGACAAAAACCCGCCATCGACATTCAGCGCCACGCCGGTGGTGTAGCTCGACGCCTCGCTAGCCAGGTACAGCACGGCACCCGCCATTTCGCTCGGCGCAGCGACGCGTTTGAGGGGGATTTGTTGCAGGGCTGTGTTGAGGATCGACTCGTTCTTGACCAGCGCCGACGCAAATTTTGTGTCGGTCAGGCCCGGCAGCAGGGCGTTACAACGAATGCCGAACGGCGCGCATTCCTTGGCAAATACCTTGGTCATGTTGATCACGGCCGCCTTGGTCACCGAGTAGATGCCCTGGAACACCCCCGGCGAAACGCCATTGATCGACGCGACGTTGATGATGCTCCCGCCACCACCCTCGCGCATCAATTTGCCAGCTTCCACGGACATAAAGAAATAGCCGCGGATATTCACGTCGACGGTCTTCTGAAACGCCCCCAGATCAGTGTCCAGCACGTTACAGAACTGCGGGTTGGTGGCCGCGTTGTTGACCAGAATATCCAGCCGTCCGAACTGCTCGCGAATCTGCGCGAAGACGGCGGTGATCTGTTCCATTTCGCCAATGTGGCAGGCAATGGCGGTGGCTTTGCCGCCTTCGGCGATGATTGCGTCCGCCACCTGCTGGCAGCCATCGATCCGGCGACTGCTGACGATCACGTGCGCACCTTGTTGGGCCAGCAGCCTGGCGATGGCTTCACCAATGCCACGGCTGGCACCGGAGACAAAGGCGATCTTGCCGTCGAGGTCGAACAGTTGGGTTCTGGACATATTGTTTTCCTTATCAAGTCGCAGTCAGAGAGTGGATTTGCCAATCACTTGCAGGCTCATGTGCTCCAGCAGCTTGTTCATGTGGATGAACTGCGCGAAACGTTTGTCCTGCGTCTGGCCATGGAAGAAACGGTAATAGATCTGCTGCACGATGCCCGCCAGGCGGAACAGGCCGTAGGTGTAATAGAAATCGAAGTTATCGATGCGGATGCCCGAGCGTTCGGCGTAATACTCCACGAACTCACGTCGGCTGAGCATGCCCGGCGCATGGCTGGGCTGGCGTCGCATCAACTGAACCGGCGCCGGGTCGGCGGCTTCAATCCAGTAGGCCAGGGTGTTGCCCAGGTCCATCAGCGGATCGCCGATGGTCGTCATCTCCCAATCCAGCACGCCGATGATTTGCATGGGATTGTTCGGGTCGAGCAGCACGTTATCGAAGCGGTAGTCGTTGTGCACCAGAGCTGGAATCGAGTGATCAGCCGGCATCTTGTCCGCCAGCCACGCCTTGACGGTTGCCCATTCGGGGGCGTCGGGGGTGCGGGCCTTGTCGTAGCGCTCGCTCCAGCCACGGATCTGCCGCTCGACATAGCCCTGAGGTTTGCCCAGATCACCGAGGCCGCAGGCTTGATAATCCACCTGATGCAGCTCCACCAATCGATCAATGAAGCTTTTGCACAGGGTCTCGGTCTGGCTGGCATTCAGATTCAGTTCTGGCGGCAAGTCTGAGCGCAGGATGATGCCCTTGATGCGCTCCATGACATAAAACTCGGCGCCAATCAGGCTCTCATCCGTGCAGTGCACGAAAGCTGTCGGACAGTAAGGGAAGGCGTCCTTGAGTTGATTGATGATGCGGAATTCACGGCCCATGTCATGAGCCGAGCGGGCTTTCTGGCCGAACGGCGGTCGGCGCAGCACGAACTCCTGATCCGGGTATTGCACCAGATAGGTCAGATTCGACGCGCCGCCGGGGAACTGGCTGATGCGCGGTAACTCCATGACCCCATTCAGGCTGGCAATGCTGGCCTTGAGGTAGGGATCAATGAGCGCAGCGTCCAGCTCTTCACCTGCGCGGATGTCTGTGGATTGGTCAGTAAGCGCCATGCTTATCCCTTCTACTTATTATGGTGCGGGTTGATCATTGACTAATCGAATGTAGCTAACAAGTTGCAGGCTGTCTTATAGACCGTCGTGTTGCAGGTCGATCATCGGCCTTGATTGCTCGCCAGGATTAAGCACGCAAGCAAAGCCCAGGCAAAAAAGCCCAGCCAAAAAAACATGCAAAAAAAACCGAAGCACAAAGGCTTCGGTTTTCAATGCATGCTCGCCGATCAGGCCGGGAACAGTTCGCTCAGTTTCATCGCCAGCATCATGTCGCCTTCAGCGCGCAGCTTGCCGCCCATGAAAGCCTGCATGCCGTCGGTTTCGCCACTGACGATGCCTTCCAGGGTTTCGCCGTCCATCACCAGAGTGACCTGCGCGTCCGGGTTTTCGCCTTCCTGCAGTTCGCATGTGCTGTCTTTGACGATCAGCGAGAAGTGCTTGTCTTCATCGATACGGAAGCCGAAAACCAGGTCCAGGCCCGCAGCGGCTGCCGGGTTGAATTTGGCTTTCATGGCTTGAACGGCGTCGGCTACAGAGTTCATGTTTCGATCCTTTTTAGTGGTGGTGCTGCAACAAAGTTGTGCTGACTCATCGGTAAGTGATGAGTTCAGGGCTGTTCATCAGTTGTAGGTGAGCGTGGTTGTTGAAGTTCGCCAGCGTCACGTCACGGCCTCGAAACCGCAGGTGGTTGAGCGATGTGTTGACGATTTGCCAGTTCATTTCAAAGGCTTGCCGGACCGGCATCCGGGTAATCAGGTGGAGCAGGGCGGTAATGGTGCCGCCAGAGGTGAACACCGCAATGCGTTCGCCAGCTGCGGCGCGCTCGATGATGCGCTGCAGACCGGCCTCGACCTGGGCGACAAAACCGAGCCAGCTTTGCAGGCCAGCGGGGTCATGGCTACCGTCCAGCCAGCGGCCGATAATCAGGGCAAACAGGCGCTGGAATTCTGCGTGGTTCTGGGCGGCGTTGCGCATTACGTGGAGGGCGTCGGGTTCGTCGCCCAGCATCTCAGGCAACAGACCGCGAATAACGGCTTCAGCGTCGAACTCGTCAAAACCTGAGTCGATGTCCACTTCCGGTACTGGCAGACCGGCGGTCACCAGTTGCGCCAGGGTGGTTTCGGCGGTGTGCTGCTGGCGGCGCAGGCTGCCTGCGATGCATCGATCAAAGCCCATGCCCAGGCGTGAAAGGTACTCGCCCAGCACTTGCGATTGGCGAATTCCGGTGGGCGACAGCACGTCGTAATCGTCGGCACCGAACGAAGCCTGGCCATGTCGTATCAGATAGATGCTGCCCACGTCCGCGCCGTCCCGGTACGTTGATGTTTTTCGCGAGGTTATGGGGATGCCGAAGACGTGTCAATGAAAAAACATACGCTTGTTTGAATTCCGGTTTTGGAAATGATTGGCGGCTGGTCGTCAACAGGCCGCGCCGGTATGCTTGAGCGATCCCGCGACCCTTGCTTGGTAAGGGCGCTTTGAAGTGAGGAGTCTCTGTGGAGTTTTTAGCCGATTACGCCAGTTTCCTGGCCAAAACGGTCACGCTGGTGGTTGCCATTGTTGTGGTTCTGGTGGCGATTGCGTCCATGCGCGGCAAAGGTCGTCGTCGTTCTGCCGGGCAACTGCAAGTCACCAAACTCAATGATTTCTATAAAGGGCTGCGCGAACGTCTTGAGCAATCCTTGCTCGACAAGGATCGCCTCAAGGCCTTGCGCAAGGAACAGGCAAAAAGCCTGAAGAAAGACAAGAAACTCGCCGAGCCGAAACCACGTGTCTACGTGCTGGATTTCGACGGCGACATCAAGGCGTCCGCCACTGAAAGCCTGCGTCACGAAATCACCGCCTTGCTGACCCTGGCCACGGACAAGGATGAAGTTGTGCTGCGTCTGGAAAGCGGCGGAGGCATGGTCCACAGCTATGGCCTGGCATCCTCGCAGCTGGCGCGGATTCGTCAGGCGGGTATTCCGCTGACCATTTGCATCGACAAAGTCGCCGCCAGTGGCGGTTACATGATGGCCTGCATTGGCGACAAGATCATCAGCGCGCCCTTTGCCATCCTCGGCTCGATTGGTGTGGTGGCGCAGCTGCCCAACGTCAATCGCCTGCTGAAAAAGCATGACATCGACTTCGAAGTGCTGACCGCCGGTGAATACAAACGCACCCTGACGGTATTTGGCGAAAACACCGAGAAGGGCCGCGAGAAATTCCAGCAGGATCTGGACATCACCCACGACCTGTTCAAGAACTTTGTCGCCAACTACCGCCCGCAGCTGGCCATTGATGAAGTGGCCACCGGCGAAATCTGGCTGGGCGTGGCTGCACTGGACAAGCAATTGGTAGATGAGCTCAAGACGAGCGACGAGTACATCGGCGAGCGCGCCAAAACCGCCGAAGTGTTCCATCTGCATTACGTGCAGCGCAAAAGCCTGCAAGAGCGTATGGGCATGGCGGCCACTGGCTCGGTGGATCGCTTGCTGGTGAGTTGGTGGAGTCGCCTGACTCAACAACGTTTCTGGTAAATCGCTCTAATCAAAGCGCCGCTTCCACTGCGAAGGGGCGCTTTTTTTATGCGTGGAATATGCCTTTGAAATAACGCAGGACGCGGTATTTATGCAGGTCACTGCAGGGATGATGCATCGATAAGCTGGCGATCTCTTTGCAATAAGGACATTGCCTGACATGCCGTACATCGACTCCCTGACCAACCATCCGCTGATGGATGCATTCGTCGCCAAACACGGAGAACTGATCAAAACCCCGGCCAGCTTTGCCCGGGATCTGATCATCACCCACGCGAAAACCCGCTGGGCGTTGGACATTGATCCCGACACCGTCTGCCTGACATCACTGTTGTACAACTCGCCGCCTGCGCAAGCCCCTTACCCGGCGACAGTGCAGCACGCGTTGACCATGACTGAGGCGCTGCTGCACAACGTGCGGCGCCGCTCCCGATTGTCCCGCTGGTTCGACTCTGTGCAACCCTGGAGTCCCGGCAGTATTGCCCTGCGGCCGGTGCAGAAATTGCTGCCGAACTTCACGGTACGTTCATACGAGGCGCTCTACAGACGAACCGTGCCACAGATTTATGACGCCTCGACTCAAGTGGCCATTGCTCCCGATGAGTTCAAACGGTTCATCCAAGACACTCATTTGCCCACCCTTTATCACGAGTATCTTGAGCAGTTGCTCGCGACCCATGCGCAGTATTTTCCGGTGCTGGCTAAGGCCGCTTACCTCAAGGCAGCGTTTTATCAGGCCCAGGAAAAGACCCTGAGCCAGGCTGATCAACTGCTGGCCTTTGAAGCCGTGGGTTTGAGCCTGTCGCAGCGCTGGGAAATGCTTACGCCGGCGAAGCTTGCCGAGCCGTTTGCCGCTGCCAGTCATGTCGTTGTGTCGCCCCTGAAAGTCCATCACTACACCGCCACCGACATTCTGCTAATCAAGGACAAACGCAGTCAGCGCACGCTGCTGTATATCCCCGGTAATTCTTCGCCCCTGCAGGGTTTTGAAAACGAGCATAAGCTTGCCGACTGGCTGGCCATCCAATGCCGTGAGCCGCTCAAGCGTGTAGCCCTGGCGGCGCATTTTCAGGAGCGCGATAGCAGCGACGGGCTGTTTCTGAGTGGTCTTCTCAGCGCACTGGAAGGGGTTGCAGATTATCCGCACTGGTTCCACAGCGGCAGCTGGCCGCCGCGCCTGTATGTGCATGCCGGCAAGCAGATTGCCGGTGATCCCTTTGATTATGTCCGTGACAGTCTGACAGCCCGATTAAGAGCTGATGCCAAGTCGATTATCCATACCCGCCACGAAGCATTGCTGGAAGACCTGGCCGAAGGTCTGACGCGCAGCCTGGTGTTCACCGGGCTGATTGCGCTGATGGTGCCTGAGGCCGTGCCCTTTATTATCGGGCTCTCCACCACGCTGATCGGTGTCGCAACGGTACAGGCGCATCAAGGCAAGACCTTTGAAGAGCGCAAGCGAGCGGCGCAGCGAATAGAGTTCGGTGTTTTCAACGCCTTGCCCTTGGCGGTAGAAGGGGTAGTCAAAGTGTCCGTCAACCTGGCCTCATCGGCCTCCGCCGTGGAGCCACTATACGTCGTCGAAGAAACCGGGGTCGCCACTGAAACGCAGGCTGCCGAAGTGGTCTCTCCGCGATTCGAAATGGCACCGCCCAATCTTCGCTCGCTCAGTTCCGGTCTGCGTCAGTCCTTAAAAGCATTCGAAGCGCCGGTCGCATCTGTTCAAGGTGCTCCAAGCATTCACGGGCCCAACGGCATGCTGGATATTTACCATTCAGACGGCCACTACTTTGTGCCGATTCATGACCAGGCTTACGAGGTTTGCTGGGAAGAGTCTGCGCGTCAGTGGCGTGTGACTGCTCCTGACGGTACAGGCAGCAAGGGGCCTTTTATCAGGCAACTGGAAACCGGTCAGTGGGATATCGATCTTCCTGGGCTAAAAGGTGGAATGGACCATGCTTCAGGGCCGGTAGCCACGCCTTCCACATCCGCGCCCTCATTACACGACCAGGTCAGGGCGCTTTACCCCGGCTTCACGCATCAACAAGCCGCCGAATTCATCGCCGGGTTACGCGCCAATGGCACCTCCATCGAGATACAGCTCGCCCGGTTAAACATGGACTTCCAGTCCCTGGATCGCAGCCTCGAACGCTGGGTGAACGGCCCGATAAGTTGGCAACCCGTGACCGAGACTCATTCGGTGCCGATTAACGCCATGTCCCGGCGAAACGCAGCAGAAATCATCAAGCGTTGCTGGCAACGGCAAACCCCGGTTACAGGCGTGGTCGCCCGGCATCTCAACGGTTATATGCTGGACCTGTCTGGTGTGGTGATTGGCGATCTGCCTTATCTGCCCGGTGACTTCAGCCATGTCACGGCCATTAATCTGTCGCGCACCTACATGTCGCAGCAGTCGGTGAGTGCTCTGGTGACCAAATGCCCGGGGCTTTGCTGGTTGAATGCCGAAAACAACTTCTTGTCAGTGGTGCCCGCCGGTATTCGTAACCTGCGGCAACTGACGCGCCTGACCCTGGCCAACAACCGCATCGTGCTCACCGGCGATATGGTGCAGACCTTCAGGCGCCTGCCCAGCCTGAGGCTGCTAAACCTTGAGCGCAACCCTATCGGACCGCTGCTGGATGTCAGTGAAATGCCGCAACTGCTCAACCTGTTTCTGCGCGCAACCGGCATTCAGGACCCGCCCGCCGGCGTCTTTGAGATTCCCAACTTGATGGCGCTGGATTTGCGCGGCAATCGCATCACGACCTTGCCTGATGCGTTCTTTGAGTCACCGGGTGCTGTCCGGCACACATTATTGGACGGCAACCCACTCTCGGCAGGCACCCAGGCGCGAATCTCAGCGCTGGGTGGACCCTGGGTGTTTGCCGAACAGGCTGATAACCCAGAATTCTGGCTCTACCAGACACCGGCACTGGAGCGCGTGCGCCGCCGGGAAATCTGGGAGCTGTTCTGGAGCCAATTGCATGCGGCGGATTTTTTTGAAGTCATCGCCCGTTTACAGGGCTCGGCCGACTTCAGTCTGAGCCGTGCAGAGGTGACGCAACGGGTTTGGGCGTTGCTGGAAGCCGGGGCTGAAGATGAAGCATTGCGCGGCCGATTGATCGGTATTGCGGCGTTTCCTGAAACCTGTGTCGACGGCGCTGCGGTTATTTTCAGCAACATGGAGCTGGAAGTGTTGATCTGCCGCGCCCGGGCCATGGCGCTCGACGGCAGGGAAGGGCCGCAGTTACTCAAGCTGATACGCGGACTGTTTCGCCTTGAAGAAGTGGACGCCATCGCGCGTCTGGACGTTGCTGCTCGCGTCGGGTTTACCGAGGACGTTGAAGTCCTGCTGGCTTACCGGGTTGGTCTTGCCAGTCGCCTTGATCTGCCGATAAGCACCCGCACCATGCAGTTTTTCACCTCTGCAGATGTCACTGATCAGGCGTTGACACAGGCAGCACAAAGGGTCTTGAGCCATGAGACTCCGGAGCAATTGACAACCTTCGCCATCAAGCGCGACTTCTGGATCGACCACCTGAAACGCCAATACGCCGACCAGTTCACCGTCTGCCAGCGGCCTACTGCGCTGCGCATGGAGGCCCTGGATGATCTGCACAGTGAAAGCCCGCTGTCGGATGCGACGTACAAACGGGAAGCCGAGGCCATCATGCGTCAACGCCAGGCGGACGAAGAGCGGCTGATAAAGCAGCTGACCGAGGCGGAATTGGCCGGTGGGCCGGGTGCGAATGAGGTTTGATTCATGATGCTCAAATAATTTCGGTGACACCTATTGTGGGACCGGCTTTAGCCGGGAAGGCGGCATTTCAGACGATAGACACGCGGTCGATGTACTGGCCTCTTCCCGGCTGAAGCCGGTCCCACTTCCCCAGACCGCTTGCATGCGAACATAGAATCTCCCACATGCTGTTGGAGCAGGAGGCACGCCATAAAAAAACCCAGGCCGGAAATCCAGGCCTGGGTTTTTGATGCTGCAGGTTAATCAGCGCCTACGGAGCACTTATCGCCTACGAAACAATGGCAGCGGCTCGTCAGTAGCCGCCTGATACGTCACTGAAAAATCCTTGAGGCCTTCAAGGGCTTCGTAGGGATCTTTGTCGGCGCGAATCGCAAAGGCGTCAAAGCCGCAGCGGTGCAGGTAGAACAACTGGTCACGCAGCACGTCACCAATGGCCCGCAATTCGCCCTTAAAGCCATAACGGTCTCGCAGCAGGCGGGCGTTGGAGTAGCTACGTCCGTCGGTGAAGGCCGGGAAGTTCAAGGCAATGACCTGGAACTTGTCGACATCAACTCCGATCTCTTCAGCTTCTTCGTCGCTGTCCAGCCACACACCCAGACCGCCATCGCGGGCCTGAAGCGCGTGACCATGCTCGCGCCACAAGGCCAGCGGTACGATCAGGTCGTCGCAGTTGGACAATTCGTCAAACGAGGCATCCTTGGGCAGCAAGTGCCAGGTTTCGTCGATGACTTCGTTGTTCTTAATGATTCGCTGCATAGACGCGCTCCTTGAAAGGGTCGATGCCAATACGCTGGAAGGTGTCGATGAAACGCTCGTCTTCGTTACGTTTCTCAACGTAGACGTCGATCAGCTTCTCGATCACGTCCGGCATGGCGTCCTGAGCGAACGACGGGCCAAGGATCTTGCCCAGGCTGGCGTCACGGCTGGCGCTGCCACCCAGGGAAACCTGGTAGAACTCTTCGCCTTTCTTGTCCACGCCCAGAATGCCGATATGGCCGACATGGTGGTGACCGCATGCGTTCATGCAACCGGAAATGTTCAGGTCCAGTTCGCCGATGTCGAACAGGTAATCCAGGTCGTCGAAACGGCGCTGGATGGATTCGGCAATCGGGATCGACTTGGCGTTGGCCAGCGAGCAGAAATCACCGCCAGGGCAGCAGATGATGTCGGTCAGCAGGCCCACGTTTGGTGTGGCGAAACCTTGCTCACGCAATTCGTGCCACAGGGTGAACAGTTGGCTCTGCTCGACGTCGGCCAGAATGATGTTCTGCTCGTGGGAGGTGCGCAGTTGACCGAAGCTGTAGCGGTCGGCCAGGTCAGCGACGCCATCGAGTTGCTTGTCGGTCAGGTCACCCGGCGCAACACCGGTTGGCTTGAGGGACAGGGTCACGGCAATGTAGCCCGGCTTTTTGTGGGCCAGGGTATTGCGCGTGCGCCAGCGGGCGAAACCTGGGTGTTCCTGATCCAGTTTGGCCAGCTCGCTGCTGAAGTCTTCCAGTGCTTTGTAATCCGGATCAACGAAGTGCTTGGAGACACGATGCACTTCGGCTTCGGTCAGCGTGGTCTGGCCGCCACGCAAGTGGGCCATTTCCGCGTCGACTTTTTCGGCAAAGACTTCAGGTGTAAGAGCCTTGACGAGGATTTTGATCCGCGCCTTGTACTTGTTGTCGCGACGGCCGTAGCGGTTATAAACCCGCAGAATGGCGTCGAGGTAGCTCAACAGATCCTGCCACGGCAGGAATTCGTTGATGAACGCGCCGACCACCGGCGTACGGCCCAGACCGCCGCCAACCAAAACGCGGAAGCCCAGTTCGCCCGCTGCGTTCAGCACCGGCTCAAGGCCGATGTCGTGAACTTCAATCGCGGCGCGGTCGCTGGTGGAGCCGTTGATCGCGATCTTGAATTTACGCGGCAGGTAGGCAAATTCCGGGTGGAAAGTGGTCCATTGACGGACGATTTCACACCATGGGCGCGGGTCTACCAACTCGTCAGCCGCTACGCCGGCGAACTGATCGGTGGTGACGTTGCGCAGGCAGTTGCCGCTGGTCTGAATGGCGTGCATTTGCACGGTTGCCAGTTCCGCCAGAATGTCGGGAATGTCTTCCAGTGCAGGCCAGTTGAACTGCACGTTCTGCCGTGTGCTGATGTGTGCGTAGCCCTTGTCATAGTCGCGGGCTATCTTGGCCATCATCCGTGTCTGGCGGGAAGTGAGCTGGCCGTAAGGCACAGCCACACGCAGCATTGGCGCGAAACGCTGGATATAGAGGCCGTTTTGCAGGCGCAGAGGGCGGAACTCTTCTTCGCTGAGTTCCCCCGCCAGATAGCGTCGGGTCTGATCACGGAACTGCTTTACGCGGTCCTCGATGATCCGCTGGTCGTACTCGTCGTATACGTACATATAGGTCCTGTTCTCAGGCAATTACCACGGTAAATCTGCGCGCACGGCCGCGCACTCCCAACGGAGCCGGGGGAAGATACCAGTTTGCAGTTATGCGCAAAAGTCATGTTTGAATATATGCAAAGAACCAAAAGTGCTAAGTCGATTATCTGCGGGGCATAACCCTACTTGTGAGAAGGGCATCCCTGAACTTTACTGAGGTCGAGTCTGCTCTGAAAAGACGCCGGATTCCCGTGATGCCACTAATAAAACAGACAAGAGGCGTTGTTAATGAGCAATCACCCGAAAGTGTCCAAAAAGGACAGTCATGTCGATGCATGGGCCATCTTCTTCATCATCATTCTGGTGGTGGGGACCGCCGTCTTCTGGGTCAGTCACCAATAAATTGCGGTACAGATAATCCGGTGCTCAGCCGATAAATATTCTGTGGTCATTTCTTTACCTCCGAATTTTAAGGCTCGCTCCGTATGCACAGGCTTTTCCAGGGTTTATTCATTGCCATTGCGTGGGGCTGGCTGGGCGCCGCCAGTGCCGCATCGGTGGTGTTCCTGAGCCCGGGCCCGGCTTCGGATGGTTACTGGTCCAGCTACGCGCGGTTCATGAAGTCTGCGGCGGACAAGCTGGGCATGAGCTTGACCGTGCGCTTTTCCGACCGGGACACTCGCCAGTTGCTGGTATTGGCCCGTGAAGAGTTGAAGGGCCCCAACAGGCCTGACTATCTGGTTTTTTCCAATGAATTGAATGTCGCGCCGGAAATTCTTCGTTTGTCCGAGGGCAGTGGGGTGAAGCTGTTCGCGGTGAACAATACCCTGACGGCGGACCAGATCAGAATCCTTGGCGATTTGCGTCAACGCTATCCGGATTTTCTCGGCAGCCTGATTGCCAATGATGAAGATGCCGGCTATCTCACGGCGAAAAACCTGATCGTTCAGTATTCGCAGCGCAGTGGCGGGCGAGCCATGGAAATGCTGGCTTTTTCCGGCACCAACACCACCCCGGTTTCACTCAAGCGCGAAAAGGGCATGTATCGCGCCTTGGCGGAACATCCTGAGGTACGCTTGCGGCAAATCGCGCTGGGTGGCTGGCGGCGTGATCGTGCGCTTGAGCAGGCGCGGCTATTGCTCAAACGCTACCCTGCAGTGAATCTGATCTGGACCGCCAATGACCTGATGGCCTTCGGCGCAATGGACGCGGTGCGCGAAAACGGCGGCGAACCTGGCAAAGATGTCCTGTTCAGCTCGGTCAACTGGTCGCCCACTTCTCTGGAGGCCATGACCCAGGGCCGTCTGAGCGTTATCGTCGGCGGACACTTCACCATCGGCGGGCTGGCGATGGTCATCCTGCATGATTACGACGTGGCCGACCCCGCCACCCGCGGCATGATTGGCGCGCGGGAAGCCAAGGTCATGCGAATGATCAAGCCAGACGACGTGAAGAAAATCATCGCGGCCAGCAAATACGACGATTTCGGCATTGATGTGCGGATGTTCAGCCTCCAAGGCAAGGCGCCAGGCAGCGAATACGAGTTCACGCTGAAAAATGTCGTGCGTTGACAGGCGGTGGCTCAGGCAAGCGCGAAGTACAGAACCAGCTGTACAACGCCGAACAGCACGGCGGCGAACACGACGGTGAACATCAGTCCAAGCAGCAGAAAGTGAACCGGTTTGCCGTGGGTAAAGTCTCGTTCGCGGTTTTTCCCACTTTGCACGCCAAACGCCGCGGCCATGACGCTGTGCAGCATTTGCCAGAACGTTGGATGGCGGCTTTCAACGGGCGGTTTGTCTTCGGATGGCTGTTGCATGGGGCCTCCGGGATGATTGCTCTTGCTGGAGGATAGCTGTGATCGGCGAAGCAGGTGGGCTGCGGCGATTAATCCACCCACACCTCGACACGCCGGTTTTTGATGCGCCCGTCTTCCACGTCATTGGTGGCCACCGGCATTTCATCGCCAAAACCGCGAACATCGCGCAGCATCACGTTGTTTTTCACCAGTTCGCGCCTGACCGCCATGGCGCGCAGTCGCGAGAGAAGTGCGGCGCGTTGTGGATCGCTCTTGGCATCACCGAAGCCCACCAGAGTGACCCGCTGGTTCAGCTTGTCGTTACGCTTCAGGTAATCCACTACACGCTGCAGATCCAGCATGGCTTTGTTATCCAGAGTGGCACTGCCCTGAGCGAAGCGAAAGTTCACCGACAAGCGCTCGCTTTCTCGGGTCAAGGCCTGGTACTCCGCAGGCATTTGCGCGGTTGGCTGGACTTTCACGGCCTGGACGGTCTGCGCGACGAAGCCGTTCTGCGCAACGATGGCCTGGCCTTCCGGGCTTTGGGCAAAGTGCACGAAGGCCAATGCCCAGCGGTGATGCAGTTCGGTGGGTAAATACAAGTACAGGCGTCGGGACAGGGGGTAGTCTTCTGTGGCGATCAGGCTGATGGTCGGCAGCATGGGCCTTGAATCACCATCGACCACGGCAACCGCTTTGGCGTGGCGCACATAGGGCAGGCCGATAAAACCGATGGCCTGGCGATCCTGGCTGACTCGGTCGGAGAGCTGTTCGCTGGACTCAAAACGCTCGGCATTACGTGCAAGGCTCTTGGCGAACTTGAGCAACACCAGTTCTTTGAACGTCTCGAAGGTGCCGGACTTTTCATCCCGCGCGTACACGCGGATTTCACCGGCAGGCCCGCCCAGCTGTTCCCAGTCATGAATTTCGCCCGAGAAAATCCTCGCCAGTTGCTCGGTGCTCAATTCCCGCAGCGGGTTGGCCGGGTGCAGGATGACGGCCACACCGTCAATGGCGATAACCTGCTCGGCGCGCAGGCTTTTCATGTCGCCCAGGCCGGCCAGGTCCAGTGCTTCTTTATCCTTGATGGGGCGTGAAGAGGCCGCCAGATCGGCGTTGCCGGCTTTCAATGCCGTGAATCCGGTTCCCGAGCCATGAGCGGCGACATCAATCGTGACGTGCCGACCATCGCTCGCCGTACCGATCACCCGCAACTCATTGGCGGAAGCGCCTGCTTCGGTGTGCACTGACTGCAAACCCTGTTTGCGCATCAAGCCTTCAGCCAGCGCCGGGCCCAACTGGGCGCCAATGGTGTTGGAGCCCTGAATCCGCAGTGCAGAAGCGTTATCGGAGGGCAGAGGCAGGGCGGCCACTGCGTTCATGGAAAACAGTGCAGTAGCAGCCAGCAAAAACACAGCGCGCAACATGTGCGGCACCTTAAGGAATAGGGAAGTGCTCGGAGAATAAGACAGATGTGTTACGGGATTGTGACGGTTTCAGGCGGAGTTACCTGTAGGAGCTGCCGAAGGCTGCGAAGGCGGTATTTCTGGCACACCGCGTTTCGCAGCCTTCGGCAGCTCCTACAGTTGCAGGTTTGACGGACTAGCTCAGCCCAACTCAAGCCAGATCGGTGCATGGTCGGACGGCTTTTCCATCCCGCGCAGATCGTAATCCACGCCAGCTGCCTTGATCCGTGGTTGCAGGCCGTGGGACGCCATGATCAGGTCGATACGCAGGCCGCGCTTGGGTTGGTCTTCAAAGCCCCGGCTGCGGTAGTCGAACCAGCTGAACTGATCGATCACTTCCGGATATAGATGACGGAAGCTGTCCACCAGACCCCAATTCTTCAGACGGGCCATCCATTCGCGTTCTTCCGGCAGGAAGCTGCACTTGCCGGTTTTCAGCCAGCGCTTGGCATTGTCAGGGCCGATGCCGATGTCGCTGTCTTCCGGGGAGATGTTCACGTCACCCATGACAATCAACGGCTGGTCGTTACTGAAGCGGGTTTCCAGCAACTCCTGCAGGTCGTTGTAGAAGCGCTGCTTGGCAGGGAATTTGGTGGGGTGGTCACGGCTTTCGCCTTGGGGGAAATAGCCGTTCATGATGGTCACTGGCAGGCCGTTGTCATCGGCGAAGGTCCCCCAGATGAAACGTTTTTGGGCTTCCTCATCGTCTTTGTCGAAGCCTTTGTGCAGCGCCAACGGCATTTTGCGCGACAGCAGGGCAACGCCGTAATGGCCTTTTTGCCCGTGGAAATGCACGTGATAACCCAACGCTTCAACCTCAGCCTGGGGGAACTGCTCGTCCGAGACCTTGGTTTCTTGCAGGCCGATGACGTCTGGCTGGTGTTTTTCGATCAGCGCCGCCAGCTGGTGAGGTCGGGCACGCAGACCATTGATGTTGAACGAAACGATTTTCATGGGGCGGCAGTCCTGAGCAAAGCAAAAAAGCGATGCTAGCCGACCTCTCGCTTCATCACCAGCCTGAGGCTTGAATGTCTGCGGTCATCTGAATGACAGTCCTGTTGGAACTGTGGCCGCAGGCCATGACTCGAAGCAGGTATATCACCGGAACGCAGCCGTCCGAGCCGCGTCGTCTATGCGAGGTTATTTCCATGTCTGAATCGTCTGCCACTGTGGCGCAGGTGCGCCAGCTCGACAGCGGTTACTCCAGGGAAACCCGCTCGCTGCTTTACCACGCTTATCGTCATGAACCGAGTTTTGCCTATCTGTTCAACTCCCAGCGCGCAGGGTTCGACCAGCGCGTTCGGGCCACCGTCCGTGAGTTGGTCAAGCAGCATTACCTTCAGGACCTGCCCGCCATTGGCCTGTTCATTGAAGACCGGTTGGTGGGCGTGGCGCTGATTGCTCCGCCGCAAAGGCGACTGGGGATCACTGAGAGTTGGGCCTGGCGTCTGCGCATGGTTTTGAGCACGGGCTTCAACTGCACCCGGCGTTATCTGGAGTACTACAATTCAGTGCTTGCGTGCCTGCCTTCGGAGGCGGTGCATGTGCTGCCGCTGGTAGGTATACATCCGGAGTTTCAGGGCAAGCACTTGGGCGAACAACTGCTGCAAGCGGTCCACAACTGGTGCGCAGAGGATGAAAACTCACAGGGAATCGTCGTCGACACAGGCAATCCACATTACCTGGAGTTCTATAAACGACAGGGTTACGAGGAAATCGGCGAAGTTGCTGTAGGACCGATCCGAGAGCACGTGTTTTTCCACGCGAATCCGCGGGTTTCACAGCAGGTCATGGCGTAAGGATATGAAAATCATGCGTTTTAGCGTGTTTTAGTGGCAGCGGCACCTCGTGTTAGCATTCGCGCCATGAAGTTTTTCGCAATGTTTACCAGTGGTCTGATCCTCAGTGTTACAAGCGTCGCGGCGTTGGCCGAGGCGCAGTTGGACGTCAGGATTACGCCTGCAAATTCCGAGCTCAAAGCCAATATTGAAGGCTATGTGGGCAGCCCCGGCGAGCGCGATGCTCAAAGCCTTAAACATTTCAGCATCGGTGCCGAAGAGCAGGCTCGTCGCGCCGCCCAGGCATTGGGTTATTACCAGGCCACCATCAGCAGCGAAGTGCAGACGGGCCGCGACAGCCAGCCGCAACTGGTGATCAAAATCCAGCCTGGCGAACCCATCCGGCTGCGTAACGTGACAGTGCGCATCGAAGGCGAAGCGTCGTCGATGAAAGCATTCCGGGTGCCCAGCAGTCAGGCGCTGAAAAGTGGTGCGGTGCTCAATCACGGCCATTACGAAGACGCCAAGCGGCTCATACAGAATCAGGCGTCGCGATACGGTTTTTTCTCCGGGCGTTTCACTCAGCAACGTCTTTCGGTAGACCCCGCCGCTGGCGTGGCAGATATCGATCTGGTGTATGACAGCGGTCCGCGCTACACCTTAGGCAAGGTCAGTTTCAGTGGCGACGCGCCATTCGATGACGATCTGCTGCGGCGCATGGTGCCCTTCAAGGAAAACACCCCCTACGACTCCGAGCTGATTGCCGAGCTGAATCAGGCCATGCAAACCAGCGGCTACTTCGAAGGCGTTCGTGTAGATGCTGCACCGACTGCCGCTGTGAATCGGGAGATTCCGGTGGTTGTCCAGCTCGATACCCGCAAGCCGCGCACGATGGGGCTGGGACTTGGTTACTCCACAGACGTGGGCCCGCGTGGCAAGGCCAACTGGACCCGGCACTGGGCCAATCCCCAGGGCCATAGTTATGGCCTTGAAAGCGAGCTGTCGGCACCACGGCAGAACGTCGGCCTCTGGTATGACGTCCCGCTGGACCCGCCGCTGACTGACAAGCTGCGCTTCGCCGGTGGTTACCAATATGAGGAGATCGCCGGGACCGACACCCTGAGCAAGCTGCTCACCCTCGGCCCTGAATGGCACAGCAAACTGCCCAGCGGCTGGGAGCGGGTCATTTCCCTTAAATGGCAGCGTGAGGAATACCGCTTAGGGGACGACTCCGGGCTGAGCACCTTGTTGATGCCGGGCATCAGTTATTCCTATTTGCGCAGCGATAACCGCATCGATCCGCACAACGGCTATCGGCTGCAATTCGATGCTCAAGTCGCGAAAGAAGGCTTGATGTCCGACTCGAACTTGCTGCGCGGCACGGTTCTGCTCAAAGGCCTGACCACCCTGTGGGATAACCACCGGTTTCTCGCCCGTGTGCAGGCGGGCGGCAACGCCACCAACGGCTACAAGTCCATACCGCCGTCGCTGCGCTTTTTCGCCGGTGGTGACCAAAGCGTGCGGGGTTATGACTATCAGACCCTGTCTCCGGAAAACTCCGATGGTGACCGGATTGGCGGTCGCTACATGCTGGCTGGCAGTGTCGAGTATCAATATTCCATCGCCGAAAAATGGCGGGTGGCCACGTTTGTAGATCAGGGCAATTCATTCAATAGCCTGGACTTGCCCAGCCTTAAAACCGGGGTCGGTATCGGCGTGCGCTGGGTTTCGCCGGTCGGTCCGCTGCGGCTGGATCTGGCCCACGCCCTGGACGATGACGGCGGCATAAGGCTGCACTTTTCCATGGGGCCTGAGCTGTGAGCACTCTGAACTGGCCCCGCGGGCTGAAAATCTTTGGACTGAGCCTGCTGGTGGTCATCGTATTGCTGCTGGGTAGTATCTGGCTGGTGCTGGGTACCGAGGCGGGCAGTCGCTGGGCATTGGCGCGGGTGCCGGGCTTGCAGGTAGAAAATTTCAACGGCCGACTGGGTGGCTTGTGGAGCGCTGATCGGCTGATATGGCAGCAAGACGCGACCCGTGTCGAACTGGACGCCTCGGAACTGGATTGGTCGCCGGCTTGCCTGCTGAAAATGATCCTGTGCATCGACCGTTTGCATGCCGCTCAGGTTCGCCTGCAACTGGCGCCAAGCGCGCAGGCAACCGACAGCGGGCCGATCACGCTGCCCGATCTCAAGTTGCCTCTGGGGATCCAGTTGGGTGAAGTGAATATCGGTAGCTTGCAATTGGACGGCGCAGAACAGTTTCGCGATTTGCAACTGGCTGCCCACTGGACTGCGCAAGGGTTACAGCTCGATAGCGTGCATGTGCAACGTGATGATCTGGTTCTTGATCTGGCGGGTTTGCTTCAGCCTTCGGGCAACTGGCCGCTCAAAGCCACCGGGTTATTGAAGTTGCCCGAGCAGGACGGCAAGGCCTGGGCACTCAATCTGGATATACAGGGTGAGCTTCTAAAGACTCTTCAACTTGAAGGCATCAGCAATGGTTACCTGCAAGGTCAGCTCAGGGGTGAACTGCAACCGCTGGCAGACAATCTTCCTGCACAGCTGCGAATCACTGCCGAGGCGTTCAAGGCCAGCGCCGCGTTGCCCGATACGCTGCAACTCGATCAACTGGTGATTGATGCCAAGGGCGACCTGAAAACCGGTTACGTGTTGCAGGGTTCAGCCAGCCTGCCTGCAGAGCAGGGGCCGGTTGCTCTTGCGCTCAATGGCAAGGTCGATGCAAAAGGCGCGACGGTTCAGGCATTGGATCTGAGTGCCAGCCCGCAGCAGCGCCTCAATCTCAACGGCTCTTTGAACTGGGAGCAGGGCCTGCGCGCCGAAGCAAAACTCGACTGGCTGGACTTCCCCTGGCATCGGCTATACCCGGCCATTGCCGAGCCGCAGGTGGCGTTGCGCAAATTCAACGCAGAAGTGTCCTACACCGATGGCAAATACCTGGGCAACTTCAACGCCAATCTTGATGGTCCCGCGGGGGCATTCAGCCTGACCAGCCCGTTCAGTGGCGACCTGACGCAAGTATTTCTGCCGCAACTGGACATGGTCGCCGGTCAAGGCAAGGCCACCGGGCATCTGAACCTGCAATTCGCCGACGGCATCGCCTGGGACACAGCGCTGGATCTGTGTGCCATCGATCCCGCCTACTGGGTGGCGCAAATGCCTGGCACCCTGGCGGGGCCTCTACGTAGCAAGGGTCAGTTCAAAGACGAGCAACTGAGCCTAAGCGCAGATCTGGATCTGAAAGGGCGGCTGCGCGGCCAGCCCGCCGCCTTGCAGGTAAAGGCCGATGGCACCGGCGAGAAGTGGAATGTTGGCGCGCTGGAAGTTCGCCTGGGAGATAACCGGATCCAAGGTACCGGAAGCCTGCAACAGCGCTTGCTCGGCCAGTTGGACATTAATCTGCCGCGCCTTGGTCAGCTCTGGCCGGGGCTGCAAGGTCAGGTCAAAGGGCGTCTCGATGTCGCCGGCACCTTGCAAGCGCCGCAGGGCACTCTGGGTTTGCAGGGCTCGCAACTGGCCTTTCAGGATAACCGCCTGCAAAGCCTGAACCTCACCGCCAAACTCGACAGCGCGCAACGCGCCGACATTGACGTCAAAGGCAGCGGTATACAAGTGGGTGACAAGCAGTTGGGCACCTTGGTGGTCGATGCGCAGGGCGACATCAAGCGTCAGCAACTGAAGCTCGACCTGCAAGGCCCTTTGCTCAAGCTGGCTTTGGCGGTGGACGGTAATCTGGACAAAGGCAATTGGCGTGGCCGTCTGACCAGCGGCCGTGTGCAGACCGGCGGGCAGGGCTGGCAATTGCAGCAAGCTGCCAAGCTTGAGCGCCTGGCGGATGGGAAGCTGAATTTTGGTGCCCATTGCTGGGTTTCCGGACCTTCCAGCCTTTGCGGTGAGGATCAACGCCTGATGCCTGAGCCGCGTCTGCGATATCACTTGAAGAATTTCCCGCTGGACAGCCTCGCCCAATGGCTGCCGAAGGACTTCGCCTGGAAGGGAGCGCTCAATGCCGACGTACAGCTTGACGTTCCCGCCGCCGGGCCGAACGGGCAAATCACGGTGAACGCCAACGGCGGCACCTTGAGGATCAGGGAAAATAATCAGTGGCTGGATTTCCCCTATGAAACCCTGGTACTCAACAGCAAGTTGACGCCCAAACTCATCGATAGTCGGCTGGACTTTAGAGGTGACAAGCTCGGCACATTGCAGGTCGCGGCGCAGATCGATCCGCTGGCAAAGAACAAGACGCTGAATGGCAGCTTCAGCCTCAGCGGGCTGGATCTGTCCATCGCCCGGCCTTTCGTACCCATGGTGCAAAAGCTCAATGGCAAGTTGAATGGCAGCGGGCGCTTGTCGGGCGACCTGTTGGCACCTCAGGTGAATGGCAGCGTGGTCCTCAGTGGCGGCGAAGTCTCCGGTCCGGAGTTGCCCATGAATCTGCAGGACTTGCAGGTTCAGGCCTTGATCGCGGGTGAAAACGTTACCCTCGACGGCAACTGGCGCAGCGGTCAAGCCGGGCAGGGCACCTTGGGCGGCCAGATTGGCTGGGGGCAGGCGCTGGTGGTCGACCTGAACGTCAAGGGCTCGCATCTGCCCATTACGGTAGAACCTTATGCCACCCTTGAAGCGGCCCCGGACCTGAAGATTTCCATGAAAGACGGGCGTCTCGCTATTTCAGGCGATGTATCTATCCCCAAAGGTGACATCACCATCAGGCAATTACCGGCCTCGACCGTCAAGTTGTCGGGGGACACGGTTATCGTCGGCCAACAGACGGAAGAGGGTGCGCCACCGTTGGCAATGGCCATGGATATCAATGTGCAGGTGGGCCAGGAAAAGCTCAGCTTTACCGGTTTCGGGCTGACGGCTGATCTGGCCGGGCGGGTTCACATTGGCGACAACATGGACACGCGCGGCGAACTGAATCTGAATAACGGCCGTTATCGCGCCTACGGCCAGCGTCTGACCATTCGCAAAGCGCGGATTCTGTTTGCCGGGCCGGTGGATCAGCCTTACCTAGATGTGGAAGCGATTCGCCAGACTGACGATGTAGTCGCCGGTATTCGCTTGTCCGGCAGTGCCGAGCAGCCGACCACCACCGTATTCTCGGAACCGGCCATGAGTCAGGAGCAGGCGCTATCGTATCTGGTCCTGGGACGGCCGCTGAATAACACCGGCGAAGACAGCAACATGATGGCCCAAGCCGCGCTGGCACTGGGCCTGGCGGGCAGTGAATCCACCACCGGCGAGCTCGCCCGCAACCTCGGCATCAAGGACTTTGAGCTGGACACCGCCGGTTCCGGCGACAAGACCAATGTGGTCGCCAGCGGCAAAATCACCGAAAAACTGAGCCTGCGCTATGGCGTCGGGGTGTTTGAACCGGCCAGTACCATCGCCTTGCGTTACATGTTGAGCAAGAAGGTCTATCTGGAGGCGGCCAGTGGTCTGGCCAGTTCGCTGGATATTTTCTATAAGCGGGATTTTTGAGCTGACCGCAGCACAGGAGGGATCCTGTAGGAGCTGCCGAAGGCTGCGAAAGCGATTTGTCATGAATACCAAATTCGCAGCCTGCGGCAGCTCCTACAGTGGTTCGTTTTGCGCCCGATTCATGGTTAACTTCCCGGTCTCACCCACCCTCGAAAAAGGACTCAGTTCATGGCTCAAGTGACTCGCAGAGGCAATCCTGTCCAAATCAACGGCGAACTGCCAAAAGTTGGCGCAGCAGCTCCGGCTTTCAAGCTGGTTGGTGGTGATCTGGCTGACGTGACCCTGGCTGACTTTGCCGGCAAGCGCAAAGTGCTGAACATTTTCCCGAGTGTCGATACGCCAACGTGCGCTACCTCCGTACGTAAATTCAATGCCCAGGCCAATGAGCTGAACAATGCAGTGGTCCTGTGCATTTCGGCTGACTTGCCGTTCGCTCAGGCGCGCTTCTGCGGTGCTGAAGGTCTGGAAAACGTGAAAAACCTGTCCACCATGCGCGGCGCGCAGTTCATGGTCGACTACGGCGTTGCCATTGCCGACGGCCCGATGGTGGGTCTGACAACCCGCGCGGTTGTTGTGCTGGACGAGAACGACAAGGTCTTGCACAGCGAACTGGTCCCCGAGATCGGCCAAGAGCCGAACTACGACGCGGCGCTGGCTGTTCTGAAGTAACACTTCGCAACACTTGGGCGGCCTGAATATATTCAGGCCGTTTTCGTTTACGCTTCATGTGTTTAACAAAAGTCAGGGCAACGTAAATTGCCGGTAAAGCCGCTTTGCTTGTCACGCATCTGTGCTTATTGTTCAGCCTTCTGAAGAAGCCCCATCCGCAATGGTTGATTTATTCATGCAATCGTCTGGCCCCCGTAGTTCCCGTCGCTGGCTCATCAGTCTGCTGATTCTGTTGGTCATCGCCGGTTTGTGCTGGTGGCTGTGGCCGACGTCTGCACCGCAAAAAGAAGGCGCGACGGGCCGCAAAGCGGGCGGTGCAGCTCACAGCAGTGTCGCGCGGCCTGGTTTCGGTGGTTCGGTCGTCGCAGTTCCGGTGCGCGTGGCTCCAGCGGTACTGGGTGATTTCCCGATCTATTACAAAGCGCTTGGCACCGTGACGGCGATGAACACCATCAACGTGCGTAGCCGGGTGGCCGGGGAGTTGGTCAAGATCAACTTCCAGGAAGGGCAGATGGTGAAAGTGGGCGACCTGCTGGCTGAAATCGATCCGCGCAGCTATCAGATTGCCTTGCAGCAAGCCGAAGGTACCCTGGCCACGAACCAGGCCTTGCTCAAGAATGCTCAACTGGATGTGCAGCGCTATCGCGGTCTGTACGCCGAAGACAGCATCGCCAAGCAGACGCTGGATACCGCCGAGTCGCTGGTCAATCAATACCAGGGCACCATCAAGACCAATCAGGCAGCGGTGGGCGATGCAAAGCTCAATCTTGAATTCACCCGCATCCGTGCACCGATTGCCGGGCGGATCGGCCTCAAGCAGCTGGACGTTGGCAACCTTGTGGCGGCCAACGACACCACGGCGTTGGTGGTGATTACCCAGACCAAACCGATAACCGTGGCGTTCACCTTGCCGGAGAAGGACTTGTCCGCAGTGATCACTCGCTACCGCAGTGGCGACAAGTTGCCGGTTGAAGCCTGGGATCGTGGTGATCTGAAACAGCAGGCGGGTGGCGTGCTGGCCAGCCTGGACAACCAGATTGACGTAGCCACCGGCACCTTGAAATTCAAGGCCCGGTTCGATAACCAGAATGAAGTGCTGTTCCCCAATCAGTTCGTCAATGTGCATTTGCTTGCCGACACCCTGAAGCAAGCCGTGTTGATACCCACGGCATCAGTGCAGTTTGGCAACAATGGCACCTTCGTTTACGTGATGGACGGCGACAAGAAGGTCAAGGTTCGCCAGCTCAAGACCGGCGCCAGCAACGAGCAGTCGACGGTGGTCAGTGAAGGGCTGGCAGCGGGTGATCGGGTTGTGCTTGAAGGCACCGACCGCTTGCGTGACGGCGCTGAAGTTGAAGTGGTCAGCGACAGCAAGGATGTTCCGGCGGGTCCCGGCCAGCAGCTGCAAGGCAAGCCAGGCAAGAGCACCGATGAATCGGCTTCGGCCGGGAAGGCGGAAAAAGATCGCGCATGAACATCTCCAGACTGTTCATCCTGCGTCCGGTCGCCACCACGCTGAGCATGCTGGCCATCGTTCTGGCCGGTTTGATCGCCTACAAGCTGCTTCCGGTCTCGGCGCTTCCGCAAGTCGACTACCCGACGATTCGGGTCATGACCCTGTATCCCGGCGCCAGCCCTCAGGTCATGACCAGCGCAGTGACGGCGCCACTTGAGCGTCAATTCGGGCAGATGCCCGGCCTGACCCAGATGGCGTCTACCAGTTCTGGCGGCGCTTCGGTCATCACGCTGCGTTTCAGCCTCGACCTGAACATGGACGTGGCCGAACAGGAAGTGCAGGCGGCAATCAATGCCGCGACCAATCTATTGCCCACCGATATGCCCGCGCCACCGGTTTACAACAAGGTCAACCCGGCGGATACCCCGGTGCTGACCCTGGCGATTACTTCGAAAACCATGCTGCTGCCCAAGCTCAACGATCTGGTCGATACGCGCATGGCGCAGAAGATTTCCCAGATCAGCGGCGTCGGCATGGTCAGCATTGCCGGCGGTCAACGCCAGGCGGTGCGGATCAAGGTCAATCCAGAAGCCCTGGCGGCCAATGGTTTGAATCTGGCTGACGTGCGCACCTTGATTGGCGCATCCAACGTCAACCAGCCCAAGGGTAACTTTGACGGTCCAACCCGGGTTTCGATGCTCGACGCCAACGACCAGCTAAAGTCGCCGGAAGAATATGCCAACCTGATTCTGTCCTACAGCAACGGCGCGCCGCTGCGTCTGAAGGATGTGGCCGAGATCGTCGATGGCGCCGAGAACGAGCGTCTCGCGGCCTGGGCCAACGAGAATCAGGCGGTGCTGCTCAATATTCAGCGTCAGCCAGGTGCCAACGTCATTGAGGTGGTGGATCGCATCAAGGCGCTGCTGCCGAGCATCACCGACAACCTGCCGGCCGGGCTGGATGTTGTGGTGCTGACTGACCGCACCCAGACTATCCGTGCCGCCGTGACTGACGTACAGCATGAATTGCTGATCGCCATCGTGCTGGTGGTGCTGGTGACTTTCCTGTTCCTGCGCCGCTTCAGCGCCACGATCATTCCGTCGATTGCTGTGCCGCTGTCGTTGGTGGGTACTTTCGGGGTGATGTACCTGGCCGGGTTTTCGGTCAACAACCTGACCTTGATGGCCATGACCATCGCCACCGGTTTTGTGGTCGATGACGCCATCGTGATGCTGGAGAACATTTCCCGGCACATTGAAGAGGGCGAGTCGCCCATGCAGGCGGCGCTCAAGGGCGCCAAACAGATTGGTTTCACGCTGGTTTCTCTGACCATCTCCCTGATTGCGGTACTGATTCCGCTGTTGTTCATGGCGGATGTAGTGGGTCGCTTGTTTCGCGAGTTCGCTATCACCCTGGCGGTGGCGATTCTGATTTCCCTGGTGGTGTCCCTGACCCTGACGCCAATGATGTGCGCGCGGCTGCTCAAGCGTGAGCCCAAGGCAGAAGAGCAAAGCCGTTTCTATCGTGCCAGTGGTGCCTGGCTGGACTGGCTAGTGGAAGCCTACGGCAACAAGTTGCGCTGGGTGCTCAAGCATCAGCCGCTGACCTTGCTGGTGGCCATCGCCACCCTGGGCCTGACAGTGCTGCTCTATATGGTGGTGCCCAAGGGCTTTTTCCCGGTGCAGGACACTGGCGTGATTCAGGGGATTTCCGAGGCGCCGCAATCGGTGTCCTTCGCGGCCATGAGTGCGCGTCAGCAATCGCTGGCCAAAATCATTCTTCAAGACCCGGCGGTGGCCAGCCTGTCGTCCTACATCGGTGTCGACGGCGACAACACCACCCTCAACAGCGGGCGCTTGCTGATCAACCTCAAGCCCCATGCCGCCCGTGATGTCACGGCGACCCAGATTATCCAGCGCCTGCAACCGCAGCTCGCCAAGTTGACGGACATCCGCCTGTTTCTCCAGCCGGTGCAGGACCTGACCATCGAAGATCGGGTCAGCCGCACCCAGTACCAATTCAGCATGTCATCGCCGGATGCAGAAATGCTCAGCCTGTGGAGCGGGCGACTGGTGGACGCGCTGAGTAAGCGCCCGGAATTGACCGACGTCGCCAGTGACTTGCAAGACAAAGGGCTACAGGTCTACCTGCTGATTGACCGGGATGCTGCCAGTCGCGTCGGGGTGACGGTGGCGAACATTACCGACGCGCTGTATGACGCGTTCGGCCAGCGGCAGATTTCCACTATCTACACCCAGGCAAGCCAGTATCGCGTGGTGCTGCAGGCGGCCTCCGGCAATGAGCTAGGCCCGCAGGCGCTGGAGCAGATTCACGTCAAGACCACTGACGGGGCGCAGGTCAAGCTGTCCAGTCTGGCCAGGGTCGAGCAGCGGCAGGCGCAGTTGGCCATCACTCACCTGGGGCAGTTCCCGGCGGTGATGATGTCGTTCAACCTTGCGCCCGATGTATCCCTCGGTGCGGCGGTGGAATTGATCGAGCAGGTGCAGAAAGACATCGGCATGCCGACTGGCGTGCAGACCCAGTTCCAGGGCGCCGCCGAAGCCTTCCAGGCTTCGTTGTCCAGCACCTTGCTGCTGATTCTGGCGGCGGTGGTCACCATGTACATCGTGCTGGGTGTGTTGTACGAAAGTTACATCCACCCGATCACCATTCTGTCCACCTTGCCGTCGGCGGCGGTGGGCGCATTGCTGGCGCTGCTGATCAGCGGCAACGATCTGGGAATGATCGCCATTATCGGCATCATCCTGTTGATCGGCATCGTCAAGAAAAACGCGATCATGATGATCGACTTCGCTCTGGACGCCGAACGCAACCGGGGTGTTGATCCTGAAACCGCGATCTACGAAGCGGCGCTGCTGCGTTTCCGTCCGATCCTGATGACCACCATGGCGGCGCTGTTTGGCGCCATCCCGCTGATGCTCGCCACCGGCTCCGGCGCCGAACTGCGCCAGCCGTTGGGTCTGGTGATGGTCGGTGGCTTGATGCTGAGTCAGGTGCTGACCTTGTTCACCACGCCTGTTATTTACCTCTATTTTGATCGTCTGGGACGGCGTTGGAGTCGAAAGCCTGACGAGTCGGCGCGTCTGGAGCAGGCTGACGTATGAACTTGTCCGGCCCCTTCATCCGCAGACCTGTAGCCACCATGCTGCTGAGTCTGGCGATCATGTTGCTTGGCTGTGTGAGCTTCGGCCTGCTGCCGGTTGCTCCGCTGCCGAACATGGATTTTCCGGTGATCGTGGTGTCGGCCAGTCTGCCCGGCGCCAGCCCGGAAATCATGGCCTCCAGCGTTGCGACGCCGCTGGAGCGGTCCCTGGGTTCGATTGCCGGGGTCAACACCATGAGCAGCCGGTCAAGCCAGGGTTCGACACGGGTGATTCTGCAATTCGATCTGGACCGCGACATCAACGGCGCAGCCCGGGAAGTGCAGGCGGCAATCAACGCGTCGCGCAATCTGCTGCCCAGCGGTATGCGCAGCATGCCCACCTACAAGAAGGTCAATCCGTCTCAAGCGCCGATCATGGTCCTGTCGTTGACCTCCGACGTGCTGCAGAAGGGTCAGCTTTACGACCTGGCATCGACCATCCTTTCGCAAAGCCTTTCTCAGGTAACCGGCGTAGGCGAAGTGCAGATTGGCGGCAGCTCGTTGCCGGCAGTGCGCATCGAGCTGGAGCCGCAATTGCTCGATCAGTACGGTGTTTCCCTGGACGATGTGCGCACGACCATTACCGGCGCGAATGTGCGCAGGCCCAAGGGGTCAGTGGAAAACGCACAGTACAACTGGCAGGTGCAGGCCAACGACCAGCTTGAAAAGGCAGCCGACTATCGATCGCTGATCATCCGCTACCAGGACGGCGCAGCCTTGCGCCTCAAGGATGTGGCAAAAGTCAGCGATGCCGTGGAGAACCGCTACAACTCCGGGTTCTTCAATGACAAAGAGGCGGTGTTGCTGGTGATCAACCGCCAGGCCGGGGCCAACATCATCGAGACCGTGGCGCAGATCAAGGCCCAGTTGCCTGCCCTGCAAGCGGTACTGCCAGCCAGCGTCAAACTGGAGCTGGCTCTGGACCGCTCGCCGGTCATCAAGGCCACCCTGCACGAAGCGGAAATGACCCTGCTGATCGCCGTCGCGCTGGTGATCATGGTGGTGTACCTGTTTCTGGGTAATTTCCGCGCCTCGCTGATCCCGACCCTGGCAGTGCCGGTGTCGCTGGTGGGCACGTTCGCTTTCATGTATCTGTACGGATTTTCGCTGAACAACCTGTCATTGATGGCGCTGATTCTGGCCACCGGTCTGGTGGTGGACGATGCCATTGTGGTGCTGGAGAACATTTCCCGGCATATCGATAACGGCATGCCGCCCATGGAGGCGTCCTATCTGGGGGCCAAGGAAGTGGGCTTTACCCTGATGGCGATGAACATATCGCTGGTGGCGGTGTTCATCTCGATACTGTTCATGGGCGGGCTGGTGGAGAGTCTTTTCCGGGAATTCTCCATTACGCTATCGGCGTCAATTATCGTGTCGCTGGTGGTGTCCCTGACCCTGACGCCCATGCTCTGCGCCCGCTGGCTCAAACCCCATGTGCCGGGCAGCGAGAATCGGCTGCAACGCTGGAGCAACCGGGTCAATGACCGCATGGTTGCCGGTTACGACCGCAGCCTGGGCTGGGTCATGCGTCACCGGCGCCTGACGTTGCTCAGCCTGCTGGTGACCGTGGTCGTCAACGTGGCCTTGTATGTGGTAGTGCCCAAAACCTTCCTGCCAACTCAGGATACCGGCCAGCTTGTGGGGTTCGTGCGCGGCGATGACGGGCTTTCGTTTTCGGTGATGCAGCCGAAGATGGAGATCTTCCGCCGGGCGATTCTTGCCGATCCCGCGGTTGACACCGTAGCCGGTTTCATTGGCGGCACTAACGGTACCAATAACGCCTTCATGCTGGTGCGCCTCAAACCCATCGAAGAGCGCAAGCTTTCCGCTGAGCAGGTGGTGGAACGCTTGCGCAAGGAAATGCCCAAGGTCCCGGGCGGGCGGGTATTCCTCACGCCAGATCAGGATCTCCAGCTCGGTGGCGGCCGTGAGCAGACCACTTCGGCGTATCAGTACATTCTGCAAAGTGGCGATCTCGCCGCGTTGCGCCTGTGGTATCCGAAAGTCGTCGCGGCGCTCAAGGCCTTGCCGGAACTGACCGCGATTGATGCAAGGGAAGGGCGCGGGGCCCAGCAAGTGACATTGCAGGTCAATCGCGACACCGCCAAGCGTCTGGGCATCGACATGGACATGGTCACGGCGGTACTTAACAACGCCTACAGCCAGCGCCAGGTCTCGACCATTTACGACAGCCTCAATCAGTACAAGGTGGTGATGGAGGTCAATCCGAAATTCGCCCAGGACCCGGTGACACTGGAGCAGGTTCAGGTCATCACCAAAGACGGCAATCGTGTGCCACTGTCCAGCATTGCCCACTACGAACGCACCCTGGCCGATGACAGCGTTTCCCATGACGGGCAGTTTGCCTCGGAAAACATCTCGTTCGATGTCGCAGAAGGGGTGAGCATTGATCAAGCCACCATCGCCATTGAGCGCGCTGTGGCCGAGGTGGGTTTGCCGTCGGAAGTGATTGCCAAGATGGCCGGTACCGCCGATGCCTTCGCCGCGACCCAGAAGAGCCAGCCGTGGATGATTCTTGGGGCGTTACTGGCGGTTTATCTGGTGCTGGGCGTTCTGTATGAAAGTTACATCCACCCGCTGACCATCCTTTCTACGTTGCCATCGGCCGGGGTGGGGGCATTGCTGAGCATTTATGCCATTGGCTCGCAGTTCAGCCTGATCTCCCTGTTGGGCCTGTTTTTGCTGATTGGTGTGGTGAAGAAAAACGCCATCATGATGATCGACCTGGCGCTGCAACTTGAACGGGACAGCGGCATGAGCCCCGAAGAGTCGATCCGCGTGGCCTGTCTGCAACGTCTGCGGCCGATTCTGATGACCACTATGGCAGCCATCCTCGGCGCCTTGCCGTTGCTGCTCAGCAGCGCCGCCGGTGCCGAGATGCGTCGGCCGCTCGGCCTTACAATCATCGGCGGGCTGATATTCAGCCAGGTGCTGACCCTTTACACCACTCCAGTGGTTTACCTCTATCTCGACCGCTTGCGCCATCGCTTCAATAAATGGCGCGGCGTGCGTACCGATGCAGCTTTGGAAACTCCGCTATGACCGAACACCGCAAGATTGAACCCGTCAAACACTGGCCAATACGTACGTTTGGCCTGGGGCTGTGTGTTCTGTTACTCAGCGCCTGTGCGGTGGGGCCGGACTACAAGACACCCGACATGCCGACGCCCGTGCAATTCAAGGCCGCCGAGGGCTGGACCCAGGCGTCGCCCAGCGATGCCATGGCGCGCGGGGCCTGGTGGGAGGTATATGGCGACCCACAACTGAATGGGTTGGTAGAGAAGCTCAACAGCTCCAACCAGACCGTCGCCCAATACGAAGCCCAGTATCGTCAGGCCAAAGCGTTGGTGCGCAGCTCTCGGGGGGCGTTTTTCCCGACGCTGGATCTGACCGCAGGCAAGACCCGCTCCAGTCAGGGCACCGGCAGCAGCAGTTCCAGCCTGAGCGCCTCGAACAGCGGCATACGCGACACCTACAGCACCCAGTTGGGTGTCAGCTGGGAAGCGGATGTCTGGGGCAAGCTGCGTCGAGGCCTGGAAGCCGACAAGGCCAGCGCCCAGGCGAGCCTCGCGGATCTGGCCGCGATGCAACTGAGCCTGCAATCGGAACTGGTGCAGAACTACCTGCAATTACGGGTCATCGACGAGCAAAAACGTCTTCTGGACGCTACCGTCGATGCTTACCAACGCTCACTGACCTTGACCCAGAATCAGTATCGCGCCGGTATTTCCGGGCGAGACGCCGTCGCTCAGGCACAAACCCAGCTCAAAAGCACCCAGGCTGATCTGATTGATCTGGTCTGGCAACGCGCGCAATTCGAGAACGCCATTGCCGTGCTGATGGGTCAGGCTCCGGCGGATTTCAGTCTGGCTGCTACGACGAATATTCCTGCCTTGCCGCAGATTCCCGTGGCACTTCCGTCGCAATTGCTGGAAAGACGCCCCGATATCGCCGCCGCCGAGCGCTCGGTGATGGCTGCCAATGCCAATATCGGTATTGCCAAGGCGGCTTATTATCCCGACCTGACGTTGAGCCTCAGTGGTGGTTATAGCAGCAGTACGTTCTCCAACTGGATCAGCTTGCCGAACCGTTTCTGGTCGGTCGGCCCGCAGTTGGCCATGACCCTGTTCGACGGCGGTCAGCGCTCGGCGGAAGTGGATCGTACCGAAGCGGTCTACGACCAGACTGTTGCCCAGTACCGCCAGACGGTGCTCACCGGGTTTCAGGAAGTCGAGAACTACCTGATCCAGCTCAAGGTGTATCAGGACGAAGCTGACGTGCGAGCCGAAGCGCTGGCCGCCGCCCGTGATTCGTTGCGCCTGACCAGCAATCAGTACAAGGCGGGTTTGATTGGTTATCTGGATGTGGTCAATGTCCAGACCACGGCGTTGAGCAATGAACGCAGCGTGCTGACGTTACTGCAAAGCAGGTTGATTGCCAGCGTGCAGTTGATCGCAGCGCTGGGTGGTGGGTGGAATGCTGAGAGTGGGCTGGATATTGAGGCGGCGAAGGACTGACGGCCGAGTACATATCCATTGCTGCCGTAACGGCTGAGCACTGCCTTCGCTCCACCAGCCGTAGAAATCTGTAGGAGCGCGCTTGCCCGCGATAGCGTTTTGTCAGCGAAGAATACTTATCTGAATTGACGCCATCGCGGGCAAGCGCGCTCCTTCAGGGCCCGCGTTTTCAGAGGCATCTTCGAACGCCAGCGGCATCTACAGGCCTCGCTCCAGTAGGATTGTCGGACACTATCCAGATGGCAATAACCCCTGATTCCACGGCACCTCCAGCCAATTCACCGACTCGTTAATATTTGATGGCAAACCGCCACTTTTTCGACGGGCGACCGCGACATTTGGCAGTAAACCGGTAGAATCGCCACTCTTTCGAATGGGCATGGATACGCTCAATTATCCAGGTCATTGGCCCTTCATGCTGATCGGTAGCTACAACCCTCCGCTGGTTCTGATCTCAATCCTTGTTGCCGTTCTGGCTGCCTATACCTCGCTGGACATCGCGGGCCGTATCGCTTCGGCCAGGGGCAGGGCGTATGCGGTCTGGATGTGCGGTGGCGCGATGTCCATGGGCGTGGGGATCTGGTCGACGCATTTCATTGGCATGCTGGCGTTCGACTTGCCGATTGAAGTCGCCTTCGATCTGCCGATCACCTTTCTATCTTTGGTTATCGCCATTCTCTCCTCGGGTCTGGCCTTGTGGCTGGTCAGCCAGCCGCGCCTGCCTGGTTTACAGTTGAGCCTGGGTGCCATCTTCATGGGCGCCGGTATCAGCGCCATGCATTACACCGGCATGGCGTCGCTACGCATGTACCCGAGCATCAGCTATGACACCTTGACGGTACTGGCATCATGGGCAATAGCTATCGCCGCCTCGGCTGCTGCGTTGTGGATTGCATTCCGTTTGCGCGAGCAGACGCCTCACGTCTATCTGGCCCGAGGTGGTGCTGCCGTGGTGATGGGGCTGGCCATTGTCGGCATGCACTACACCGGCATGGCCGCCGCCAGCTTCTCCGAAAACAGTTTCTGCGGCGCTCTCGGACAAGGGATCGCACCCAGCGGCCTGGTTTCGGTGGTGCTGGTGACCAGTCTGGCGGTATTTACCATCACGCTGCTGACCTCGATTCTTGATGCCCGGATGGAGTCGCGTACGGCGATCCTGTCGCGCTCGTTGACTGAGGCCAATCGGGAGCTGACCCAGCTGGCGCTGCACGACACCTTGACGGGTCTGCCCAATCGGACTCTGCTGGCCGAACGTATTGAACAGGCCATGCAGCGGATTGATGCAAGGGGTGGCAGTTTCGCCCTGATGTTCATGGATCTGGATGGCTTCAAGCCGGTCAACGATGCTTTCGGGCATCACGTCGGTGATCAGCTGCTACGCGAGGTGGGTCTGCGGCTGCGGGGCAATCTGCACCGCGAGGACACACTGGCGCGTATCGGTGGCGATGAGTTCGTGCTGCTGGTTGAGCTGGACGACCTGGATGACGCCGCATTGATTGCCTCACGGCAGGTCAACGTCATCGGTCAGCCGTTCCAGATCGCCGATCACCTGTTGCAGGTTTCGGTCAGCATTGGCATCAGCCTTTACCCCGGCGGCGGTGAAACTCAGGAAGAGCTGCTGATGAACGCTGACGCGGCGATGTATCACGCCAAGGATACGGGCAAGAACGGCTACAGCTTTTTCAACAGCAGCATGAACACCAATGCGCGCAACCAGCTGGATTTGTTGCAGGATTTGCGGGTTGCCCTCAAGTACAAGCATTTTTGCCTGTTTTACCAGCCCAAGTTTGACGCCCTTAGCGGGGAGCCGGTGGGCGCAGAAGCCTTGCTACGCTGGAACCACCCGCAACGCGGGCTGCTTCAGCCGGATACCTTTATCGGCCTGGCTGAAAAAACCGGTCTGATCATCGGCATCGGCGAGTGGGTGCTGGACGAGGCCTGCCGACAGATGCGGGTCTGGGCTGACATGGGTTTCAGTCACTGGCGTATTTCGGTGAATCTATCGGCCTTGCAGTTCTGCCACGCCAGCCTGGTGGAAACCGTTGCCAGAACCCTGGCCCGGCACTCCCTGGCGCCCAACAGCCTGACCCTGGAGATTACCGAAACCACGGCCATGCGCGATGCTGACGCCAGTGTCGCCGTGTTGCGCAAGCTGTCCGAGATGGGAGTGGATCTGTCCATCGACGATTTCGGCACGGGCTACTCCAGCCTGATGTACCTCAAGCGCCTGCCTGCCAATGAACTCAAGATCGATCGCGGTTTTGTTCGCGATCTGGATCATGACAGCAACGATGCGGCGATCATCTCGGCAATCGTGGCACTGGGGCAGGCCTTGAATCTGCGCATCGTTGCAGAGGGCATCGAAACCGACCGCCAACAGAGCTTCCTGACGCGGCTGGGCTGCAACGCATTGCAGGGCTTTTTGCTCGGGCACCCCTTGCCTGCGGAGCGTTTCATGGCGGATATTCACGCGGCAAAGGCCAACGCGCTTGGAGTGATCTAGACTCTGTGCCTGATCCGTTTGCCTGGATAGGGCAACACGCTTTTATCCTGATCATTTGAACAAGCTATGAGTGAGGTTATGGAGAAAGTTCTCATCATCACGGGCGGTTCCCGTGGTATTGGCGCTGCCACGGCGTTGTTGGCAGCCAGGCAAGGTTATCGGATCTGCATCAACTACCTTTCTGACCATGTGGCCGCCGATCGTGTCTGCAGGCAGGTCCGCGAGCTGGGGGCCATGGCCTTCGCAGTACAAGCGGATGTCAGCAACGAAGATGAAATCATCCGGCTGTTCGCCAGAGTCGATGCCGAGTTTGGCCCGGTGACTCATCTGGTCAACAACGCAGCCACGGTGTCCCAGGCGTCGCCGGTGGAAGAAATGAGCGAGTTTCGGTTGCTGAAAATGATGATGACCAATGTCGTCGGTCCGATTCTGTGCAGCAAGCATGCAGTGCTGCGCATGTCGCCCAGGCATGGTGGCAAAGGCGGCAGCATCGTCAATGTGTCCTCGGTAGCGGCCCGCCTGGGTTCGCCGGGTGAATACGTGGACTACGCCGCCTCCAAGGGCGCACTGGACACTTTCACTATCGGCTTGTCACGTGAAGTGGCGGGCGAGGGTATCCGTGTCAACGCCGTGCGACCGGGTTACATCTTCACTGATTTTCACGCGTTGAGTGGCGATCCGCACCGTGTCAGCCGGCTAGAGCCCGGCATCCCCATGGGCAGGGGCGGTGTTGCTGAAGAGGTTGCGGAAGCGATTATCTGGCTGTTGTCCGACAAGGCGTCGTACGCCACCGGGACATTTATCGATCTCGGTGGCGGCCGCTGACTTTAAAGCTCAGATGACCGTGGTTTGATCGTCTTCACCGCGATCAACCGTGTGGTGACGAAGATCCCTGGCTTTGCCGACGGTCAACGCGTCGGCTTCAGCTTCGGTGATGGGTACGTTGACCCCATCAATCCTGGCTTGCGACATATGCGTCACGTCATTGGTGGTGATTTCAACCTCATTCACGCGACTTGTGTAGGTGACGCCGTCGATCACGGCTGAGCACTGCTCGTTGCTGCTATCAAATTCCAGAGGCATGGTGAACTCCTTTCATAAGGGCCTACCGAATTTACGACCCCGGCCGAACCCCAACGTTCTGGCCACATTCGCCATCAATCCTGATCCAGAAAACTCTGCAGCAGCTGCTCGCTCCAGTTCTGCTGAAACCAGCTTTTCAAGGTAATGCAGTAGCCGGGGTGGACCAGGCAGACATTGTCCGGTGTGGCGCGATATTCCGCCGCCAGTCGGCGCAGCTGTTGGGGGCCCAGGCCCAGATTGCCGTGTTCGTCGGTCTTGCCTTCAAGCAGGAAATGCTCGGGCTCCAGCCACGCCACGTAGTGCAGCCCCGGCTGGAGCATGCGCACGATGTACCAAAGGCGATTGGCATAGGGTGCGCCTTCAGGGTGATGTTGCCGAGTCAGGCGCAAGTCGGTGTCGAATGGCACCGATGCGGCAGGCTTTTCCCGCACGGGCACTTTGGTCAGTAGAGGTTCCTGAAGCACTAAATGGGTATCCGGACGGGTCACCGTAATGCCATCGGCGGTCAGGGTGAAGGTGGCATTTTCCATGTGCAGGCTCAAATCCTTGCTCCCATTGGCAGGCCACAAGTGGCTGTGGGTCGGAAAAACATCGGCGTCGAACTCAGGGATGTCGTAGATCGCCGGGAGGTCCGGATCACCCTCGAAATGGCCGACCAGCAGCCGCGCACTGGTATGCAGATTGCCCGTCAAGTGGTTCGCAAAATATGCCAGAGTGCGCTGGACAACCGATGCCGCCTCGAGCTCTTCCTGCCAGTCAAAGCGAATGGGCAAGCGCCCTTGCTTGTCCGAATCGTTGATCACCACCTCGCCACTGAGCAGCCTGGCCTGCTGGTAATCCGTCACCAGATGCTTGCAGTGTTTCAGGGTGGGGCGGAATGCCATCTCCCAGGGCAGCACCCGAAAATGATTGCGATAACCCTGACTGAACGGTCCGGTGTCAAAGCGCTGTCTGGTCTGGTCGGGCGATGGCCCGGCGTTCCCTTTGATTGCCTCGGTGATCGCCAGGACATCCGCAGGGGCGCGGCCCTCCAGTACCTGGGGTTGCTTGGCTGCATGGGTCACTTCAACCAGCAGCCAGTGGTCGTTGAGCGCAGGCACGGGATGGTCCAGAACCTGGATGATCAGGCCTGCGGCAATGACGTAGTCGTCACTGCGACCCAACACCACTCGCCGTTCGCAACGTTGCCGTTCCAGTTCACGGGCGCTGATCTGCCGTTCATGGGCGTACTCCTCGCTCGGCAGCCGTGAGGTGGTGCTGGCCTCGAACCGTTCGTTGGTGGCGTCGGATTCACGGGTGCGCAGGCCGGGAGGCGTCGCAGGCCTGCGTTGGTGCTGATGCAGGCCGGGATCGGTCGACGCCGGATGGAGCGCCCAGCGCTCGGCCAGGTAGGAAATGGATCGCAGTGCGATGACATTTGGATCGCTCAACTGAAAGCGCATGGGCAGTAGCCTTTGCGCGAAACTCGCCGGATCGTCAGCAAAGATCAGTGAATGGTTGGCTGCACTGTGCTCGAAGCGAAAATGAATACCTTCTTCCTCGCACAACCTTTGCAGCAGATGCAGATCGCTTTCGTCATGCTGCACGCAGATGGGCCGCGGCGGATAGATGCCGACCATCTGATCGAATCGATAGCCGGTGGCGTCCAGTCCGTTTTCGGTCAACAGCAGGTTGAGAATCTGCAGCACGCTTAACCCATGGAATATCCGGCGTTTGCGAGCCTGTTCCAGATCCAGCAAGCGTGGACCCAACTCCAGCCGGTACAGGCTCAGCTCTGCGCCGGCATATACAAGAGTGAGCTTGTAGATCTTGCCGTGCACCCCCCGTTTGGCGCCAAACGCCAGCCAGGCGCAGCGCTGCTCAAGCTTGCTCGATTGCAGATCCGGCTCGCTGCTGACCAGGTCGACGGTAAAACAGTAGGCCTCGTTCAGTCCCTCATGGCCGCAGATGTTGACGACGGCCAGGTCGATATCGCTGTCGTCGATTGTCAGGCTCATCGGCATTTGTTGGTCTTCGGACATCACATCGCTCCACCTCGAAAATTAAGGGTGCAGAGGGTACGAAAAGCCGAGGTGGATAGGCATCGCTCCTGCCTTTTTCGGAAAAGGACTACACATGAAAGGGCAAAGTCGCTAATTGCGATGTAGGGCATTCCACGTCATACAAGTTGAGAACCATCGACAAGGGGGTTTCATCTGGCGCCATCACGTATAAAATGCGCCGCATGTCACGCATGGGTAATGACATGCCGTATTTTTAACGTTTTGCCCCGTTCGCAGCCGGTCCGTGTCTGGGCCCCGCGCGGTGGGCAAGGCGCAATTGGATATAAAGAGAGCAAGCATGGGCGCACAGTGGAAGGTCAAGCATAAAGAGGCAGCATCCAACGCCAAGGGTCGTATCTTCGGCAAGCTGTCCAAGGAAATCATGATCGCTGCACGTGCCGGGGCAGACCCGGACATGAACCCGCGCCTGCGACTGGTGGTGGAGCAGGCGAAAAAGGCGTCGATGCCCCGGGAAACACTGGAGCGCGCAATCAAAAAGGGTGCAGGCCTGCTGGGTGGCGATATCACGTTCGAGCGCCTGACCTACGAAGGCTTTGCCCCGCACCGTGTACCGGTGATCGTCGAGTGTCTGACCGACAACATCAACCGTACCGTTTCGGAAATCCGTGTGTTGTTCCGCAAAGGCCAACTGGGCGCAGCGGGTTCGGTGTCCTGGGATTTCAACTATCAGGGCATGATCGAAGCGATGCCGATCAATCCCGATGCCGATCCGGACGAAGCAGCCATTGAAGCCGGTGCTCAGGATTGTGAGCCGGGCGAAGAAGGCGCCACCCTGTTCCTCACCGAGCCCACCGACATGGATGCGGTCTGCAAGAAGCTCCCGGAATTCGGCTTTACCGTGCAGTCGGCGCAACTGGGCTACCGTCCGAAAAGCACCGTCGATGGCCTGACCGATGAGCAAATGGCAGAAGTTGAAGCGTTCCTTGAAGCGATCGATAACAACGATGACGTGCAGAACGTTTATGTGGGATTGGCGGGGTAAATCCTGAGGCTGACTCGAATACAGCCTGTGATGCACTTCCTGTAGGAGCTGCCGAAGGCTGCGAAGGCGTTCTCATGGCAGATTGAATTCGCAGCCTTCGGCAGCTTTCAGCAAAAAATAACCATCTGAACTGCAATGCTATTTCTGTAGGAGCGCGCTTGCCCGCGATAGCGTCAGGTCAGGCAGCACATTTATTGCCGACATATCGCATCGTCCGGATGCGGCCCAGACCAAGCGCGCTCCTACGGGATGTTGTGTTTGGTGCCGACGGGGCAATCCTACAGAAACGATTCTGCCGACAAAACGTACTCAACCTCGCTCATCAGCGGCCGCTGGCTGACATCAGGCTGAACACAGCGCGCCTGCAGTTTCTGTACCTCAAAGGGCGCGGGCTCATCACAACGCTCCAGCAGTTCCCCCAACAAGATCCCGAAAGCCCGGGCTTCGATGCGTTCCAGAATGTGTGCCTGTTCGGCATTCGGGTGGAACGACGCTGCTCCGAAATCCCCCAGCAAGCAATCACCCTCCGGGTTGCAGAGGATATTGTGGCCGTACAGATCGCCATGGGTAATGCCACGGCCATGCAGGTGCGCAGTCACTGACGCAAGCCCGCGCGCCATCCGCAATGCTACCGGCAGAGACAGGTGAACATCATCCGGATAGACATCACGGGTGCATGAGTCCAGGCTCGGTGGCCCGGCCAGATTGACGAAATGTGGCGTGATAAACTGCAGGACCAGCCCGGCTTGAGCCTGAGGATGGTCGCTGATGCGGCCTTCTACATCGATCAGATTCGGGTGCTTGCCTGCAGCGATGCACGCGGCCATCTCATTGAGCGGCGACCCATCGCTGGTGACGCTGCCCTTGTACAGTTTGACGGCCACAGGCGTTGCAGGCTGACCCGGTCGTTGCCACAGCGCCTGCTGGATGATCCCGGAAGCGCCTTCGCCCAGTTGCTGCTGAATCAGCAATTGCTGCCAGGGAATATCTTGCGCTGCCAAGGACGGATTAACAGCGCACAGGGGATTGCCCGCAAAGGCGAGCCAGGCCAGCGACGGCAGCTTCAGCAGCCACTCGGGCAAGTGTGTCAGGTGGTTCGCGGAAATCCGCAACAACTCCAGCTGCTCGCAACCGGCAAGGCTGGCAGGCAGCTCGTGCAGTCGGTTTCCCGCCAGCATCAGCTTCTGCAACAACGAACAGTCGCCCAGTTCGTCCGGCAGCTGTTCGATAAGGTTGTCGGTGAGAATCAGCCAGCGCAGGCGCGGTGGCAGTGCGGCTGCGGGTACGTGGCGAATCTGGTTGGCCTTGAAGCCGACAATCCGCAGATGCTCACAGCGGCCAATAGACGCCGGGAGTTCGCTGAACTGATTGTCGGAGCAGAACAACACCTGCAAGCGATGCAGTCGATGCAGGTCGTCGGGCAGGCTGTGCAGCTTGTTGCCCGTCAGATTCAAGGTCTCCAGCGAGTCCGCCAGGTCGAATATCTCCCGGGGAAACTCGCTCAGCCCACAAGACAGGTCAAGCCGTTTGATGCCAGCCAGCTTGCCGGCGCGCAGGTCTGCGAGGCTATGCATGGTTCAGTCGCGATTCAGCGGCTGGGCGGCGAAATGCAGGCAACGATCGACCCATTGATGAACGCGTTCCAGGCTCGGTGCGGCCTCGGCATAGAGGATGCGGTAGATCAACGGCGCAATCACCATGTCGATCAGGTCGTCAGCGGGTGGGGCGCTCTCGCCTCGGGCCAGGGCACGGTCAATGATGGTCTGCACCTGATCCCGGGTAATACCGATGCATTTGCCCGAGCAAGTGGTGGCGCTGCTGGCAACCACGTCGCGCATCATTTCCCGACCGGGAGCCGAATTCATTTCATCCAGATACATCTCGGTCCAGGTCAGCAGGTCGTCGCGCAGGTTGCCGCAATCGATCGGCTCATCCGGACGCAGACGCTCCACGGCTGCGTCTGCCAACAGCGTCGTCAGGTCGCCCCAGCGTCGGTAAATCGTGGACGGTGTAACACCTGCGCGGGCAGCGATCATCGGCACGCTCAGGGCCCCGCGGTCATTCTCGACGAGGAGGTCACGCACCGCACTGTGAATTGATTCCTGCACCCGGGCGCTGCGGCCTCCGGTGCGTATTCCTTCTTTTATAGCCATGTGGCAGACCTTAACACAAAGTATTTGCTTTAAGCGCAATCAGCTCGCACAATCCGGAACGCTAAACCTTAGCTTTAATGATGTGCCTGATCGGAGAGTGTACCCATGTCCCTGCCTTTTCAGAACCCGGATGTGAATGTCAGGGATCGCAATCACTTGGGATTCCTGGCATTTACCACCCTGTGCTTCTTCGCGGCCTCCAGTGCGCCGACGCCGCTTTACCATGTTTACCAGCAAGCCTGGGGTTTTTCAGCAGCCATGCTGACGCTGATTTTCGCCGTGTACGCCTTTACCTTGCTGGCCGCCTTGTTGGTGGTAGGCTCCTTGTCAGACTATCTGGGGCGGCGCCCGGTGATATTTGCAGCCCTGGTGCTGGAAATTATCGCCATGTTGCTGTTCATTCTAGCGGTTGATGTCAGTTGGCTGCTGCTGGCAAGGATGATTCAAGGGATCGCAACCGGGATGGCGGGCAGCGCGCTGGGTGCAGCGTTGCTCGATAACGATGAGAAACAGGGGCCGCTGGTGAACAGCATCGCGCCTATGTTCGGCATGGCGATTGGCGCGCTGGGTACCGGACTGTTGGTGGAGCTGGCGCCGCATCCGACATTGTTGGCGTACTGCCTGTTACTGGCGGCATTCGTTGCTCAGGCGGTTTATATCTGGCTGATCCCGGAAACGGTCAGCAAGCAACCCGGTGTCTGGGCTTCGCTGAAACCATCACTGCATGTTCCTGTGCAAGCGCGGCGCACGCTGTGGTTGGTGCTGCCGGTGGATATTGCCGCCTGGTCGCTGGGCGGGTTTTTCCTGTCATTGACGCCGTCTTTGCTGGCTGCTGCCACGGGCACGACATCGGCCATCAACGGTGGCTTGGCGGTGGCATCCCTGACCTTGAGCGGTGCCATGGGGATTTTACTGTTGCGCTTGCGGGCGCCGGTGCTGGGCCTTTGGGTCGGCGCGAGCTTTTTGCCGGTGGGCGTCGCGGTGATTCTCGGCGCGGTCAATGGTGGCTGGTTGTGGCTGTTTTTTGTGGGCACGGTGATCGCCGGAATCGGCTTCGGGTCTGGATTTCTGGGCGCCTTGCGATTGTTGCTGCCTTTGGCTCAAGCCCACGAGCGGGCAGGGCTGATGTCGACCTTCTATGTGCTCAGCTATCTGGCGTTCTGTATTCCGGCGCTGATCGCCGGGTTGAGCGCCCATAGCTTCGGCCTGATCGCGACCACCAATGTGTATGGTTCGGTGGTGATCGTACTGGCGCTGATGGCGTTGGCGGGGTTGGTTGTTCGAGTGGTGGGCAGTCGGTCGGTGACGACTGTGGTGTAGCGCCTACAGGAAATCCCGGTTCTGTAGGAGCTGCCGAAGGCTGCGAATTGCGGTGGGTCAGGCAACCCGCTTTCGCAGCCCTCGTAACCTCGGTCAGCTCCTACAGATACCGCGTTTCTGCCGTTCTCAGCGCAACGTCGGCGCCATTTCCGATAACGTCGTCAGCACATCTTTGGCCAGCTGCTTCGAGCGTTTGCCATCCCAGCCGGTGGTTGGGTTCGGCGCGTCGTCGTTGTCCTTGAACGGCATTTCCAGGGTCAGCGACAGGCATTGGTATTTTTCCCCGACGCTGTTGCACGCCAGGTTCATGTTGGCCTGGCCGGGTTGCGAGCGGGCGTAGCCATAACGGGTCTGGAAGTCTCGGGTGATTTCGCTCAGACGGCTGCGGAAATGCTCTTCCAATTGTTGCTGCTTCGGGGTGTAACCCGGATTGCCTTCGCAGGCGGCGGTGAAGACGTAGGGGATTTCCTCATCACCGTGTACGTCGAGGAACATGTCGACGCCGTACTTTTCCATCTGCTGCTTGACGAAGAACACCTCCGGACTGGTTTCCTGAGTGGAGTCCTGCCAGGCGCGGTTGAGGTCTTTGCCGTTAGCGTTGGTGCGCAGATGCCCGTGGAACGAGCCGTCCGGGTTCATGTGCGGCACCAGATAAAGGTCGGCGATCTCCAGCAGTTGAGCCAACACCGGGTCATTTTCCTGTTGCAGCCGCTCGATCACGCCTTCCATGAACCATTCAGCCATGTGCTCGCCAGGATGCTGTTGGGCGATGATCCAGATCTTGCGCTTGGCGGGTGCGCCGTCGCCTTTGCGAAGCAGAGAGATATCACGACCTTCGACGCTTTTGCCGGTGGCCAGCAATTGCGTGCCGGCTTTGCCCAGCGCTTGCTCCATCAGCCACTCATGACGTTTACGGCTGTAGGGCTCGAAGTAGGCAAACCAGACTTGCGGTTGCTCGGGCGTGAGCTCGAAGTTCAAGGCGCGACCTTCAAAAGTGGAGGGCACGCGAAACCAGGTTTGCTGATCGTAGGACGCCGCCGCGTTATAGCCGGTCCAGGCGTTGTTATAGCTGGATTGACTGGCGTTGGTCAGGCTGAAGCCGTGGGGTTGGCCGACCTGCATGCCGTCGACTTTGAAGTGGAACCACTGGAAATGCGGGCTGCGGGTGTCGGGGCGAATCGCCAGCTGAATCCCGGCAGGGTTGCTGGCGTCAATCACTTCGATGTTGCCGCTGTCGAAGTCGGCGCTGATATTCAGAGAGGTCACGGTTCGGTCCTGTGTACGTTAGTGCCAGTTATGGCAGCTACTTTACACGCAACAGGGCCGGATACACGCGATCGGGCGGCGAAATTCAGAACCCGGCAAACGCCTCGGCGGTCATGAACACCGCACAGAGGAAGGCTGTGGCCGCGCACCAGAGGATGTAACCCCGGCGCTTGCGACGATGCCAGCCGTTGGCGCCCAGCACCATGGCGGGGGTCTGGAGTCGGCGCCACAGGCGTTCAGTGGCTTCAAATGCGGCAAGGTGCGCAGGCTCAGCGTCCAGCCAGTGACGGAACTCGATGCGCTGACTGGCTGTTGCATGAGGGCTTTGCAGATGCACATACCAGCGGCTGGCCTGCTCGTTGACGCTCTCTTCGACAGATAGCGAGCCCGCTTCCTGGCGACGGCAATGCTGCAGCACTCGGACCATGGCCTGTTCAACCACCTCGACCTCGATACCCAGCACGCTGGCGATGGTGGCGTAGGGCAGGCTGTCGAGGCGGCTGAGGAGGAAAACCTGTTGGGCGCGGCGCGAAAGCTTGACCAGACTGCGATGCAGGTCCTGGCCTTGCTGGCTCAGTGGCGCTTCGGACTGCCGCGCGGGCAGAGCGGGAAAGGACGAGAGCTGAAGACTCATGATCGATTGCCTCGCTGGTTTTGCATAATGTGTCTTCCTTGAAAGAGGGGCGTCATCCTTGACCACACTGTGTAACTGTCGACATGCAAAAATGAGATTGGTTCTCAAGTGACAAGCCAGCTCATTTACGGGTTATCTGCTGCCTATAGGTCATATAGGCCATTTTAATAGGCCCGTTGAGCCATCTTTTTGCTATGATCCGCGCCATCGCAGCATTACAAGTCTTCATTAGCCTGAAGAACGCGACACCCGCAACACAAATAGACCGAACCGAAAAAAAGATCGCAAAGATCAGAAAAAAAAGACCCGGAAAAAATCCGGGTCAAAAACCGTGATTAGCCTGATGAGGAGATAATCCAGAAGCCGACCTAAGACTTCTGAGTTATCCAACTGACCTTGCGGCCAGTTGCTTGCAATAATAATCATTATCATTTGCAAGTCAAAGCTTTTTATCGCCCCCATTGAAAAAAATTCAGAACCCGCCTGACGCACGTCAGTCCAGCGGGAGTTCTGTCGTGCGCTTGACTTCACTCATGGCGATGTTGGAGTGGGCTTCCTGGACGTGAGGCTGTTGCAGCAGATGGTCTCTCAGGAAGCGCTCATAGCTGGCGATGTCCTGGGCTACGACCTTAAGCATGAAATCCATATCCCCGGCCATGGTGTAGCACTCCAGCACCTGGGGGTAGCCGGTGATGGCCTCTTCGAACTCGGCCAGATAGCGTCGGCCGTGTCCCGATAATTTCACATCGACGAACACGGTCATGGTCAGGCCCAGTTTCTGCGGGTTGAGCAGGGCGACCTTACGCTCGATGTAGCCTTCTTCCTGCAGACGATTGATGCGCCGCCAGCAAGGCGACTGCGACAGCTCGACCCGTTCGGCGATTTCAGCGGCCGACAGGTCGGCGTCATGCTGCAGCAAGCGCAGGATTCGGCGGTCGATGGGGCTTAACGTGTTCTGCATGAATTGACCCTTTTTCTTATTTTTAGGGAAACGAACATGTTGGATATCAGCAGATTCCTACGAATTTAGAAAGAAAAACCCCGTTTGCTACTGGCAGTATTTTGCTTATGACCGCTGAGTCGAACCGCTCGGCGCACGGAACGTGGAGCCACGCTCCGGATTAGCTGCACTAAAGTTATTTCGAAAGCTCATAAAAATACTGCTCGTAAAAACACTGCTCATAAAAATAAAAGGGAGCACGCCTGAATGTCTTTAGCCGATATTCGCCTTGACGATAAATACCGTCTCGCAACCGGGAACCTTTACCTCACCGGCACCCAGGCGCTGACCCGCCTGCCGATGCTGCAAAAACAGCGCGACGAGGCTCGGGGGCTCAATACTGCCGGTTTTATCTCCGGTTATCGCGGCTCGCCCTTGGGCAACCTGGACAAGAGTCTGTGGGATGCCAAGGATTACCTGAAGCAGAACGCCATTCACTTCCAGCCCGGCGTCAACGAGGAGCTGGCAGCCACGGCGGTGTGGGGCAGTCAACAGGTCAATCTGTTCCCCGAAGGTAAATACGACGGCGTGTTCGCCCTCTGGTACGGCAAGGGCCCAGGGGTTGATCGTTGTGGCGATGTGTTCAAACACGCCAACTCCGCAGGGGTTGCCGAGCACGGCGGGGTGCTGGTCCTGGCAGGGGACGATCATGGCTGCAAATCGTCGACCATCGCCCACCAGAGTGAGCATGCGTTCATTGCCTCGATGATCCCGGTGCTCAACCCCAGCAACGTTCAGGAAATTCTCGATTACGGCATCATCGGCTGGGAGCTCTCGCGCTACAGCGGTTGCTGGGTGGCGATGAAAACCATTGCCGAGAACGTCGATTCCTCGGCCGTGGTGGAAGTCGATCCGCTGCGTGTTACGACGCACATTCCTGACGACTTCCAGATTCCTGAAGGCGGCCTGCACATCCGCTGGCCTGATCCGCCCCTGGCCCAGGAAGCGCGACTCAATACCTACAAAATCTATGCAGCCCGGGCCTTTGCACGCGCCAACAAGCTCAACCAAGTGGTGCTCGATTCAGCGCAGCCTCGCTTGGGGATTGTTACCACCGGCAAGTCCTATCTCGATGTGCGCCAGGCCCTTGAAGAGCTGGGCATCGATGAGGAGCTATGCGCCCAGGTGGGGATTCGGGTACTCAAGGTCGGCATGAGCTGGCCGCTGGAGCCGGTCTCGGTGCATGACTTCGCCCAAGGCCTGGACGAGATTCTGGTGGTCGAAGAAAAGCGCAGCGTCATCGAGGACCAACTCACCGGCCAGCTCTACAACTGGCCCGTGGATCGTCGCCCGGTGGTGGTGGGTGAATTCGACGAGCAGGGTCGGTCGCTGCTGCCGAACCTCGCCGAATTGACCCCTGCCATGATCGCCCGGGTGATCGCCAAACGCCTGGCACCGTTCTACAGCAGCCCGCAGATTGAAGCGCGGCTGCAATTTCTCGCCGACAAAGAGCAGGCCTTGCAAGCGCCGCTGTTCAATACCCAGCGCACCCCGCATTTCTGTTCCGGTTGCCCGCATAACACCTCGACTCGGGTGCCCGAAGGCAGTCGCGCGCTGGCGGGTATCGGCTGCCATTACATGACCATCTGGATGGACCGCGCCACCGAGACCTTTACCCAGATGGGCGGCGAGGGCGTGACCTGGATCGGTCAGGCGCCCTTCACTGAAACCCCCCATGTGTTCCAGAACCTGGGCGACGGCACTTACTTCCACTCCGGTCATTTGGCGTTGCGAGCGGCAGTGGCGGCCGGGGTCAACATCACTTACAAAATCCTCTATAACGACGCCGTGGCCATGACGGGCGGGCAGCCCATCGACGGCGTGTTACGTGTCGACCAACTCAGCCGTCAGGTGTTCAACGAAGGCGTGCAGCGTATCGCGCTGGTGTCCGATGATCCGGATAAATACCCGAGCCGTGACGGTTTTGCGCCCATCACCAGCTTCCACCATCGGCGGGATCTGGACAGCGTGCAGCGCGAATTGCGCGAGTTCAAAGGCGTCTCGGTGATCATTTATGACCAGACCTGCGCCACTGAAAAGCGCCGCCGGCGCAAACGCGGCACACTCAAGGATCTGGACAAGCGCGTGATGATCAACCCGGCTGTCTGCGAAGGCTGCGGCGATTGCGGGGTCAAGTCAGGTTGCCTGTCGGTGTTGCCCAAAGAGACCGCCCAGGGTCGCAAGCGTGAGATCGATCAGAACGCCTGCAACAAGGACTACAGCTGCGTCGAAGGTTTTTGCCCGAGCTTCGTCACGGTCCACGGCGGCCAGTTGCGCAAGCCAAGCCTGCCAACCCAGGCTCACGCTTTTGTGCAACTGCCGGAGCCACATTTACCGAGTCTCGACAAGCCGTTCAACATCCTGCTGCCCGGTGTCGGCGGCACGGGGGTGACGACGGTCGGCGCGATGCTGGGCTATGCCGCCAATCTGGAAGGCAAGGGCTGCAGCGTGCTGGACCAGGCCGGGCTCGCGCAGAAGTTTGGTCCGGTGGTCAGCCACATCCGTATCGCAGCGCGACAGCAAGACTTGTTCGCGGTCCGCATCGCGGCCGGTGAAGCTCACCTGTTGCTGGGCTGTGACCTGTTGGTGGCGTCCGGTCCGGATGCTATCGCCAAGCTCAATCCGACCTTTTCTCATGCGGTGGTCAACAGCCAGCAGACGCCAACGGCGGAGTTCACCCGCAACCCGGATGCCGAGTTTCCTGCCGAGGCCATGAAACAAACCATTCGCGAAGCGGTGGGCGCGGAGAAAACCCACTTCATTGAAGCTACTGACCTGGCCACCCGATTGCTGGGCGACACCATCGCCAGCAACCTGTTCATGCTCGGTTATGCCTTCCAGCTGGGTTTTATCCCGTTGAGTTCGGCGGCCATCGAAAAGGCTATCGAGTTGAACGGCGTGGCGGTGAATCTCAATCAACAGGCGTTTTTGTGGGGACGGCGCGCGGCCCATGACCTGGCGGCGGTCAAAATCGCTGCGCATCCGGAAACCCAGGTGCAAGAGCCGCAGGTGCTGGATCAAGTGCAGCGCATCAAGGCCAACGTCGACATCCTGACGCAGTATCAAAGCCCAGCCTATGCTCAAGGTTATCTGCGAATGGTTGAAAAGGTCCGCCATGCCGAGGCTCGGCTATTCCCGGGCCAGCTTCCGGTATTGACCGAAGCGGTGGCGTTTAACTACTTCAACCTGCTGGCCTACAAAGACGAGTACGAAGTCGCGCGGTTGTACAGCAACGGCGATTTCACCCGGCAGCTCCAGGCGCAGTTCGAAGGCGACTATCGGATTGAATTCCACCTGGCGCCGTCGTGGATGGCTAAACGCGACAAGCTGACCGGAGAGCCGCGCAAACGCAGTTTCGGGCCGTGGATGCTCGGGGCGTTCGGGGTGCTGGCGAAGTTCAAATTCCTGCGCGACACAGCGTTCGATCCGTTCGGCCATAGCCTGGAGCGTCGGCAGGAGCGTGAGCTGATTAATTCATACGTCAGCGACGTTGAACTGATCCTGCTCAACCTCAACGCGGTCAATCGCCATACGGCACTGGAGCTGGCACGCCTGCCGGAGAAAATACGCGGTTACGGCCACGTCAAAGAGGCGGCTATGAAAGCGGCCAGCCTGCACGCTGCACGCTTGCGTCACAGCCTGGTCACTGGGGAAGTTGAGTTGCCGAAACTGTATGAGGTGGCGGTTTGAGCAGCGTGTTTGTGTGGGTGGTCACGAGCAAGTGTTCCGCCTGACACACCGCCATCGCGGGCCTCGTAACCTCGGTGCGCTCTTACCTAATGGGGGTGTGCCTGAAGGAACGCAAAACCTGTAGGAGCTGCCGAAGGCTGCGAATGGCGTCGTGTCAGGCACACCGCTTTCGTCGCCGTCGTAACCTCCGACAACTCCTACAGGTCGAGGTGTGCCTGACGGAGCGCAAAATCTCAGGAGCGAGCTTGGTCTGGGCGGCATCCGGACGATAGCGTCACGTCAAGCGAAAAATGATCGACAGATCCACCGCAATCGCGAGCAAGGTGGAGCGCCATACCGCTCACTCCTACAGGGTCGTGGGGATTGCTACTCAAACGAGTGCAGTCGTGCCGCGAAGATGCAGCGTAGAGCGTCAGAGGTGATAACCGCCCGGTCAGTGCTCTCGATGAGGGCTCTGACCAGGTCGATCCAAGCCGTCCACCCTAACAGGTGACCGCTCGACCCATGGGTTTCTTTATGCAGGCGTAGTGTCTGAAAGCTCAACCAGCATCATCCCCTCGCTGACCATCTCACCTTCCCGGCAATGCACGGCGGTGATGATTCCTGGCTTGCCGGCCCTGACGCTGTGTTCCATTTTCATGGCTTCCAGCACCACTAATTGCGCCCCGGCCTCGACGTTCTGGCCGACTTCGACCATGACCCGAACGATGCTGCCGTTCATGGGCGCGGTCAGGCCGCCTTCGGGGTGGTGGCCGGCATCTGCTGCGGCGATGGGATCGTAGCGGGTGATGGTGTGCAATTCGCCGACCCATTTCAGATACAACACATCGCCGTAACGGATAGCCAAAGGCACGCTGAGCGTCTCAACGGGTTCGCTCAACCGGACCCTCTGAGTCTGACCTGCGCACGCCAGGTGCAGGTCGATTTCCCTGGGCAGACCCAGGCGCAAGCCGGACATGGTCGACCATGGCGAATGAGGTTCATTAGGGTGAACGACTTCGCCCTGACCCTCAACGAACGCCTTGCCCGCTGCCTCCCAGAAATCGGCGGATAACGGGGCAGGCCCAGGCAGCAACAGGGACTGATGGCGAGGGATGAAATCAGTGTCCAGTTCGGCGGCGGCAAACCCTGGATGGTCGATGATGCGGCGCAGGAAGGGCAGGTTGGTTTTCACGCCGCCGACCACGAACTCATCGAGCATCGCCAGTAGCCGCAAGCGGGCCTGCTCGCGGTTCTCGCCCCAGGCGATGAGCTTGCCCAGCATAGGGTCGTAGAACGGCGAGACGCTGTCGCCTTGCTCCACGCCACTGTCGACGCGGCGTCCCGGTCCGGCGCCGCTCTGGCGGTAGACCGCGAGCGTGCCGGTTGCGGGCAGGAACTCGTTGTCCGGGTCTTCTGCGTACAACCGCACTTCAATGGCATGGCCGCGCAGCGGCACCTGCGCCTGGGTCAGCGGCAGTCTCTCGCCCTGAGCCACGCGCAGCTGCCATTCCACCAGGTCCAGGCCGGTGATGGCCTCGGTCACGGGATGCTCGACTTGCAGGCGAGTGTTCATTTCCATGAAAAAGAACTCACCCCGGGAATCCAGCAAGAACTCCACCGTTCCCGCGCCCACATAGCCGATGCTTTGCGCCGCGCGTACCGCCGCTTCACCCATGGCGGCACGCAATTGGGGGCTGAGCCCTGGGGCCGGGGCTTCTTCGACCACCTTTTGGTGGCGACGCTGGATCGAGCAATCCCGTTCGTTGAGGTAGATGCATTGCCCGTGCTGATCGGCAAAGATCTGAATTTCCACATGGCGTGGCTTGAGCAGGTACTTTTCCACCAGCATCTGCGAATTGCCGAATGAAGACGCGGCTTCTCGTTGCGCAGAGGCCAGGGCTTCAGCCATGTCCGCCGAGCGTTCCACGACTTTCATGCCCTTGCCGCCACCCCCGGCCGTGGCTTTGAGTAGCACCGGGTAGCCGATGCGTTCGGCTGCATCACGGAAAGTGTCAGCATCCTGAGCCTGGCCGTGATAACCCGGCACCAGCGGCACTCCAGCCTGTTCCATGAGTGCCTTGGCTGCGGATTTGCTGCCCATGGCATCTATGGCCGAGGCGGGCGGACCGAGGAAGATCAAACCAGCGTTTTCCACGGCGCGGGCGAAATCGGCGTTTTCCGAAAGGAATCCGTAACCGGGATGGATCGCCTGGGCACCGCTGGTGTGCGCGGCGGCGATGATCTTGTCGATTTGCAGGTAGCTGTCCGCCGCCTTGCTGCCGCCCAGATCCACCCTGATATCCGCTTCCCGGCTGTGGCGAGCGTTTTTATCAATGGCGCTGTGCACAGCGACGGTGGTCAAACCCAGCGCTTTAGCAGTGCGCATGATGCGGCAGGCGATCTCGCCCCGATTGGCGACCAGCAGGGTATTGAGAATGGGCGCGCTCATGGGCGAGGCTCCTTAGTGCTATTGAAAGTGCTATCGCTAGTGATGTCGGGCTTCCATGCCGGGGGGCGCTTGTCCAGAAAGGCGCGCAAACCTTCCTGGCCTTCGGGGCTGATCCGAATGCGGGCGATGGCTTTTTCGCAGTAATCCCGCAGCGCCGGGGTCAACACGCCACTGCCGACTTCGCGCAGCAAGTCCTTGCTGGCACGCATGGCCTGGGGGCTGTTCAGCAGCAGCGTGTCGGCCCAGTGCCGGACCTGCTGATCCAGCTCGTCCAACGGATAGCATTCGGCAAGCAGCCCGATTTCCCGGGCGCGACTGCCGCTGAAGCGCTCGGCAGTCAGCGCGTAGCGGCGTGCTGCTCGTTCGCCAATAGCCTGGACCACGAACGGGCTGATCACCGCAGGTGCCAGGCCGATACGGACCTCCGACAGACAGAACTGCGCATCGTCGCTGCCAATGGCGATATCGCAGCAACTGACCAGGCCGAGCGCGCCTCCAAAGGCGGCCCCGTGAACCACGGCTAATGTCGGTATTTCAAGGTGGGCGAGGCTGTACATCAACTCGGCCAGCTCATGGGCGTCATCAAGATTGCTGTTGTAGTCCAATTCGGCTGATTGCTGCATCCAGGTCAGATCGGCACCGGCACTGAAATGCTTGCCACGGCCCCGAAGCAACAGAAATCGCAGGCTGGCATCGGCCCGCACCTGGGCGAGGGCAGTGATCAGTTCGCCGATCATCTGCCCGTCGAAAGCATTGTTTTTCTCAGGACGGTTGAGCCACAAGGTGGCGAAGCCCCGAGGGTCGTGAAGCAGTTCTACGCTCTGCAAGTCAGTCATGGTCTTTCCTTGGATCACATGCGGAACAGGCCGAAGGTGGTGGGTTCGATGGGCGCGTTCAGCGAGGCGGAAATCGCCAGGGCGAGAATGTCTCGGGTCTGCGCCGGGTCGATCACGCCGTCGTCCCACAGGCGGGCGCTGGAGTAATACGGGTGGCCTTGATGTTCGTATTGATCGAGGATCGGCTGTTTGATCTGCGCCTCCTGCGCTGCGCTGAAGGCTTCGCCGCTGCGTTCGGCCTGTTCGCGCTTGACCTGCACCAGCACGCCTGCGGCCTGTTCGCCACCCATCACGCCGATCCGCGCGTTGGGCCACATCCACAGAAAACGCGGGTCATAGGCGCGCCCGCACATGCCGTAGTTGCCAGCGCCGAAACTGCCACCAATGATCACCGTGAATTTCGGCACTTTGGCGCAGGCCACGGCGGTCACCAGCTTGGCGCCGTGCTTGGCGATGCCGCCAGCCTCGTATCTCTGGCCGACCATGAAACCGGTGATGTTCTGCAAAAAGATCAGCGGGATGCCGCGCTGACAGGCCAGCTCGATAAAGTGCGCGCCTTTCTGCGCCGACTCGGCGAACAGGATCCCGTTATTGGCGAGGATGGCCACCGGGTAGCCGTGCAGACGGGCGAAGCCGCACACCAGTGTGGCGCCAAATAGCGCTTTGAACTCGTCGAACACCGAGCCGTCCACCAGACGCGCGATCACTTCACGCACATCGAAGGGTTGCTTGGGGTCTGCCGGGATCACGCCGTATAGCTCGTCGCTGGCATACAGGGGGTTAACCGGTTCACTGCTGTTGAGTTGGCCCAGCTTGCGCCAGTTGAGGTTGGCGATACTGCGCCGCGCCAGCTCCAATGCGTGTTCGTCGTTGTCAGCGTAGTGGTCGGCGACGCCCGAAGTGCGGCAATGCACGTCAGCACCGCCCAGCTCCTCGGCGCTGACCACTTCCCCGGTCGCTGCTTTGACCAGCGGCGGTCCGGCGAGAAAAATCGTCGCTTGCTGGCGGACCATGATCGCTTCGTCAGCCATGGCCGGCACATAAGCCCCGCCTGCGGTGCATGAGCCCATGACCACGGCGATTTGCGCGATGCCCAAGGCGCTCATGTTGGCCTGGTTGAAAAAGATTCGACCGAAATGCTCTCGATCCGGAAACACCTCGTCCTGACGCGGCAGGTTAGCGCCGCCGGAATCCACCAGATAAATACACGGCAGGCGATTCTGTTGCGCGATGGCTTGCGCACGCAGGTGCTTTTTGACCGTGAGGGGGTAGTAAGAGCCGCCTTTGACCGTCGCGTCATTGGCGATGATCATGCATTCGACGCCTTCGACTCGACCGATACCGGCAATAACGCCGGCAGCCGGGACTTCTTCGTCGTAGACCCCAAAGGCTGCCAGCTGGCCGATTTCCAGAAATGGCGAGCCGCAATCAAGCAGCCGATTGATCCTCTCACGGGGCAGCAGCTTGCCTCGGGAGGTATGCCGCTCCTGAGCTTTCAGCCCGCCGCCTTGCTGAACTTTACCCAGCAGGTCACGCAGGGCATTGACCTGCTGCAGCAGGTTGGCGCTGTTGGTGGCGAAGTCGCTGGAGCGGGTGTTGATATGAGAATGAAGAATGGTCATGGGGCTACTCCGTAATGATCTTGTAGGAGCTGCCGAAGGCTGCGAAGGCGGACCGTCTGATGCACCGCGTTATTCGCAGCCTTCGGCAGCTCCTACAGGGATTGCGCGGATCAAAGAGCTATTTCATTTCGACTCATTGAACAACTCGCGCCCAATCAGCATTCGCCGTATTTCGCTGGTGCCTGCGCCGATTTCATAGAGTTTTGCGTCGCGCAGTAATCGCCCGGCGGGGAATTCGTTGATGTAGCCGTTGCCGCCCAGAATCTGGATGGTTTCCAGGGCCATTTGTGTGGCGCGCTCGGCGCTGTAGAGGATCACCCCAGCGGCGTCCTTGCGAGTGGTCTCGCCACGCTCGCAGGCTTGAGCCACTGCGTAGAGATAGGCGCGACTGGCATTGAGCTGGGTGTACATGTCGGCGACCTTGCCCTGAATCAGCTGGAATTCGCCAATGCTCTGGCCAAACTGCTTGCGGTCGTGAATATAGGGCACGACCACGTCCATACAGGCCTGCATGATTCCGGTCGGGCCGCCGGCCAGCACAACGCGCTCGTAATCCAGGCCGCTCATCAACACTTTCACGCCGCCATCCAGCGCACCCAGAAGGTTTTCTTCCGGGACTTCCACGTCATCGAAAAACAGCTCGCAGGTGTTGGAGCCGCGCATACCGAGCTTGTCGAACTTGTTGCCTCGGGAGAATCCCTTCCAGTCACGCTCGACGATGAAGGCGCTGATGCCATGAGCCGTTTTCTGCACGTCGGTCTTGGCGTAGATCACATAGGTGTTGGCGTCCGGACCATTGGTGATCCAGGTCTTGCTGCCGTTGAGGATGAAACGGTCGCCGCGTTTATCGGCGCGCAGTTTCATCGACACCACATCGGAGCCCGCATTGGGTTCGCTCATGGCCAGGGCGCCGACGTGTTCGCCGCTGATCAGGCGCGGCAGGTAGCGCTCTTTCTGCGCGGCATTGCCGTTGCGATTGATCTGGTTGACGCACAAGTTTGAGTGCGCGCCGTAGGACAGGGCGACCGACGCCGAGCCCCGGCTGATTTCCTCCATGGCCACCACGTGGGCCAGATACCCCAGGCCGGCGCCGCCGTACTGTTCGTCAACCGTGATGCCCAGCAGGCCCATATCGCCAAATTTGCGCCACAGATCCACAGGGAACAGGTTGTCTCTGTCGATTTGTGCTGCGCGAGGGGTAATTTCTGCTGCGACGAAGGATTGAACCTGATCACGCAAGATGTCGATGGTTTCGCCCAGAGCGAAGTTCAGGCTGGGGTAACTCATGATTAGCGTTCCTTTCTTGTTATTGGCGTCTTGTTATTGGCGCCTTGTTCTTAGAGAGATTTTTGGAGAGGCGCTGGTGTGGGAAAAATCGCTTTGCCCTTTACGTTAACGTAAGCCTGTTGCTGTCAGCGTGTCAATGCGGGGAACGTTGACCAGATGAGTGAGAGGGGAGTGGCGCAGTGCGCTCGGCCGGGAAGCCGAGCGGCGGGCGTTGCGGGTTATTTATTCGTTGGGTTCATCGGTATTGATGTACGGCGGCACTTTAGCCAGCGGCAGGCGACGTGCCTGTTCGACGCTGATGCCCGGACGAGTGGGCAGCGGGTCGAGTATTTGGGTCTGGCCGGTTTGCAGGCTGCGTTCGATCGCTGCCAATACCCGCACGTCGCGCCAGCCTTCGTCGCCGTCTGGCTCAGGTTCGCGGTCCTGAAGGATGCAGTCGGAGAAATACTGGGTCTCGCCACCGAACTGGTCCACCACGGGATGCGTATGCTCTTGGGTCTGGTCGTCGATGATCGCCCGGTAACTGATTGCGACGCCTTCACCAAAACCAAAAGCGGGTGAGGCTTCGAACTCACCTTTTGTACCAATCACCTGATAGCGCTGGGTGCCGGGCAGGCTGTAGCTGACGGTGAATTGCGCCAGGCGTTCTTCGGAGAAACGCAGGGTCACCGAAACGGTGTCTGGCGTATTGATTTCACGGCCCGGTGTATGGACACCCACCGCATGGACTTCCAGCGGCTCGGCGTCGAACAGGTTGCGCACAGCATTGATCGGGTAAGGGCCCATGTCGGCGGCAGGCCCGGCCCAGTAGCCGCTTTGCATGCGATGGTTCTTCGGATCGGTGGTTTGCGCGAAGGTCGCCGTGAACAGGCGAGGCTCACCGATATCACCGGCTCTGATACGGCTGATCATTTCCACGGTGCCCGGCTCAAAATGAAGGCGGTAGGCAATCATCAGCTTGGCGCCGGAACGCTGGGCGGCCTCGGTGATTGCCATGCAGTCTTCTTCACTGGTGGCCATGGGCTTTTCCAGCAACACATGGATACCGGCTTCCAGCGCCGGTACGGCGAACTCCCGATGCCTGAAATTGGGCGTCGCCAGGTAAATCGCGTCGATTTCGCCGGACTTGAGCAGGGTGTCGAACTCGTCGTAGTGGTAGCTCTTCAAGTCGTACAGCTCAGCCAGTTTGTCGGCCTTGACTGGATCGCCGGTGACCAGCGCGGTCATCACCGAATTGTCGGTCTGATCGACACCGGGCATGAATGCCCCTTGAGAAATCCAGCCTCCGGCAACGACTGCATAACGAACTTTGCCCTGTGCATCTGGCATGAGATAAGCCTCCAGAATCGCCCGACGGTGTGCCCGGCAGTATAGAAGTGGGCACGTATCAGCCAGGGAAGTTCAAAGCGATTGGCCTGGAGGGTTTAGGTGAGGCGAGGCTGGTCGCCGGATACAGGCAGTTTGATGTCAATCTTTGTAATACTTTTAATGCGTAGGAAAGTGACTCGGTCGTTGTAGGATCACAGTCCGTTTTCACTGTCAGGATTATATGAACACTGCTCAGGAGCCTCCCAGTAGCTCTGGTCATCCCCGCGTTAAATTGAGTTTCGATCCCGTTATGGCAGTCGCTGCCTGCGGATCAATTCCCCTGACTCCCCCCGATACTCGTTCGCCTCGTGCGCCCAATCCGGTCGCGCGCCGCTTCGCTGTGTCCGTCAACATCTGTCTTCGAGAGACTCAATAACTGTATGGAATGGATTGCTGATCCCACGGCATGGCTTGGCCTGCTGACGCTGATTGTCCTGGAGCTGGTTCTGGGCATCGATAACCTGGTGTTCATCGCGATTCTGGCGGACAAATTACCGCCCGAGCAGCGGGACAAAGCCCGAGTCATCGGCCTGTCCCTGGCGCTGATCATGCGTCTGGGCCTGCTGGCGAGTATTTCCTGGATGGTTACCCTCACAGCGCCGCTGTTCGAGGTCTTCGACCACAGCTTCTCGGGGCGCGACCTGATCATGCTGTTTGGTGGTGTGTTCCTGCTGTTCAAGGCCACCATGGAATTGCACGAACGCCTGGAAGGCCACGTCAGCGAGCGGGCCAGCAATTCGACCTACGCGAGATTCTGGCCCATCGTCGCGCAAATCGTCGTGCTCGACGCGGTGTTCTCTCTGGATGCGGTGATTACCGCCGTGGGCATGGTCGAGCACCTGGCAGTGATGATGATTGCCGTGATGATCTCCATCGGCCTGATGATTATCGCCAGCAAGCCGCTGACCAAGTTCGTCAACTCGCATCCGACCGTGATCATGCTGTGTCTGGGCTTCTTGATGATGATCGGCTTCAGCCTGACCGCCGAAGGCCTGGGCTTCCATATTCCCAAGGGCTATCTGTATGCGGCCATTGGTTTCTCGATCCTGATCGAACTGTTCAACCAGATCGCCCGCAAGCGTCGCAAGAAGTCCCTGCATGGCACCAAACCCATGCGTGAGCGCACGGCCCACGCGGTGTTGCGTCTATTGGGCGGTCGCAAGCTGGATGCGGATGAGGTGGGCGAGGAAATTGCCGACATGCTCGAAGGCGAGCAAACCGCAGCGGTGTTCGACCGTCGCGAGCGGGTGATGATCAGTGGGGTTCTGCAACTGGCCGAGCGGCCGATTCGTTCAGCCATGACGCCGCGTGCCGAAGTTGATCATATCGACCTGGCCGATGACCCGGAAACCGTGCGGACCAAGCTGATGCATTCGTCCTATTCGCGCCTGCCGCTGATTCGTGAAGGGCGCATCGATGAGCCATTGGGCTTCGTGCACAAGAAGGAGTTGCTCAAGGAGTTGCTGGCCGGTAATGAACCGAATCTGGAGTTCATGGCACGCAAGGCCATCAACCTGCTGGAAAGCTTCACGATCCTTAATGCGCTGGAGCAGATGCGCAAGGAATCGACTCACATTGCTTTCGTGGTCAACGAATTTGGCGACTTCATCGGCTTGCTGACCATGACTGACATCCTTGAGTCCATTGCCGGTGAGCTGCCGGACGCGAGTGAAGTCGAAGGGCCGGACATCGTGACCGAGGAGGGTGGCTTTGTGGTCTCCGGCGCCTTGAACCTCAGCCAGGTGCGTGAGCGGGTCGGCTTTCAGGCCCAGGCCACCGAGGATTATCAGACACTGGCAGGGCTGGTCATGAGCCTGTTGGATCGTCTGCCGCGAAAGGGCGATACCCTGCAATGGGATGGCTGGGACATGACAGTGACCGAGGTCGAAGAGCGACGTGTTACCCGGGTGTTGTTGCGCAAACCAGCGTGATCAACACCCCGTGGATGCTGGGCAAGCTCGGGCTAGACGCTTCGCGCCCCCAGCATCAGCGGAGTTGATAATCAGTATCTGTACAGGTGGTTTTTCATAAAGCGCAGATGAATCTAGATTGGCCCCATCACTTCGAAACAACCTTTGGAGCCACATCATGAAACGCACTATCGCTTTGGGCTTTGCCCTTTCAGTTCTGACCGCTACCAGCGCATTCGCCAGCAACTCGCCAACCCAGGTAGCCGCTAACGCTACTTCCACCAGCATTAAATCCGGGCAGATTCAGATCGCGGGCCCGGGCAACATGACCTTTGATCGTGCCCAGATCGAAGCGAAGAAAACCGTAGTCGTCGCAGAAAACCGCAAGGAGTTCGGTTCGCAGTATCAGCGTTATTGATTGCAGGTTTTTGTAGAGCAACCCAAGCCCGGTTAAACCGGGCTTTTTGTTGTGTGGGAATATCAACAAGGCGGTGCGGCTTCTGTGGGAGATTCTCTGTTGGCCTGCAATGCATATCTCCCGTGGGACCGGCTTTAGCCGGGAAGGCGGCATTTCTGGCAACACATAGGCTGAAAATGCTCTGGCCTATTCCCGGCTAAAGCCGGTCCCACATGGGAGCACCGCTCCCAAAGGGATGTGGGTTTACTCACCGGGCCTTCAAACTCCGCTCCATCCGCGCAATCCCTTCTTCCAGCAAGGCCCTTGGGCAGCCGAAGTTCAGGCGCACGAACTGCTCACACTGCGGGCCAAACTCGCGGCCGGCGCTGAGGCCGACTTTGGCGCTGTCGAGGAAGAACTGGTGAGGGTTTTCCAACCCCAGCGCCGAGCAATCCAGCCACGCCAGGTAAGTGCTTTGCGGCAGGTGCATCACCACCCCCGGCAGACGGGTCCGCACCGCTTCGGCTAGAAAGTCGCGGTTGGCTTGCAGGTAGGCGTTGACCTCGCTCAGCCATTGCGAGCATTCGCCGTAGGCCGCGCGAGTAGCTTCCAGCCCCAGCACGTTGACGCTGTCCACCAGGCCCAGTCGCCCGGCATTGAAGCGCTTGCGCAACTGCGGGTCCTGAATCACTGCAAACGCGGTCTTGAGCCCGGCGATGTTGTAAGCCTTGCTGGCCGACATCAAGGTCACCGTGCGGCTGGCGATTTGCGGGCTGAGGGACGCAATGGGGGTATGGCGACGACCGTCAAACAGGATATCGGCGTGGATTTCGTCAGAGATGATCAGCACATCGTGGTCAACGCAGGCCTGACCGATCATGTGCAGTTCTTCACCGCTGAATACTTTACCCAGCGGGTTATGCGGGTTGCTCAGCAAAAACGCGCCCGCGTTGTGTAGATGGGTATTCAGGGCAGCGATATCGGTGTGGTATTCGCCACTGGCATCGAGGGTGAACGGCAATTCGATACTCGGCTGATGGCGATGACTCGGGGCGTGGGCCAGCGGCGCATAGTTGGGCATTTGCAGCACCACGGGAGCGTCGTGCGCCACCAGGGCATTGAGCGCCATGTTGAAACCGGGTTCGACGCCGGGCAGGAACACTAACTCTTCAGGCAGGACCCGCCAGGCATAGCGCTGCCAGAGATACTCGACCACTGTCTGGCGCAGGTTGTCCTGGGCCACGCCGTAACCCAGCAGCGGGTATTGCAGCCGTTGTTGGAGGGCCTCGATGATGGGCGCCGCCACCGGAAAGTCCATGTCCGCCACCCACATCGGCAGCACATCGGCGGGGTACAGGCTCCACTTTTTGCTGTCAGTGCCGTGGCGTTCGAATACGGTGTCCAGATTGGTGGTCATTGGAGGCTCGGTTGGCAGGGGGCGGATGGGCGACAGGTTAGGGCACTGTCTAGAGTGGGGCAAGATCTGTGGGAGAGGTGGTGTTAGATGTGATGTTGTGTACATATCCGTTGCTGCGGTAACGGCTGCTTAGGGTTGCGCTTTTACAGCGCCTCACTTTTGAAAGCCGGAATGCCGGCCCAGTCAAAAGTAAGCAAAACGCTCTTGCCCCACCACTCGGTCCCTCGCTTAGGCTCGCCATGCCGGTCTGCCCGCCGAATCAATATCGGCTTCCGGCCAGCGTGGTTTGACGGGGCGCCCAAGATCAAAAGCTCGGCGGCCTGATAGCCGGCCTGTTTAGGTGAATTTACTGCTCTGTATTTGTTGTCTGCACCACTGCCTTCGTCCGGATGCGGCCCAGACCAAGCTCGCTCCCACGGAATCGCTGATCATGTGGGAGCGAGCTTGCTCGCGAATCAGTCGACGCGGTGATTCAGGCATACCGCATCATCGTTCTTCGCGGGCAAGCCTCGCTCCAACAGACAATTGCGCCCCCGGTAGGAGCGAACTTGTTCGCGAGGCGATATTCCTCGCAACACAGATCCAATGCCTCGCCAACAAGTTGGCTCCTACAGGGATCCGGTTCTGCCGTTGATCTGGCCGTTGATCTGGCTTTTGATTTGGCTTTTGATCTTAAGCGCCCCGTCAAACCACGCTGGCCGTAATCCGATATTGATTCGGCGGTGCAAACCGGCATGGATGCCGGTTTAGCCGCGCTGGGCCAGGGATGGCCCTTCGCGGCGGCCCGCCGAATCAATGTCG
>NZ_UUOC01000030.1 GCF_900590755.1 Pseudomonas viridiflava
GACTACGGGCATGCCGAGCACCAGCGAGGGACCGAGTGGTGGGGCAAGAGCGTTTTGCTTACTTTTGACTGGGCCGGCATTCCGGCTCTATCAAAAGTGAGGCGCCGTAAGGGCGCAACCCTAAGCCGCCGTTACCGCAGCAACGGATATGCACCCAACACCAACACCAAAAAAACCATCAAGAAACAATGCAATAAACCTTACGCACCGTCTCTTCAGTATTCCACGCAGTCGCCACCCCAGCCGGCACCACAACAACCTCGCCAGCACTCACACGGCTAGCAGGCCCCTGCTCAGGCGTCAGCGTCACCGCACCTTCCAGGATAAACATCAACTCGCTATAGCTCGGCTCCACCGACTTGCGACCGTACGCCTCGCATTGCCACAAGCCGATACGCAGATTGGCGCACGCGAACAACTCCTCACTCCAGGCCTTGGGCGTAGGGGTCAGCAACACATTGGCAGCCGGTGGATTACAAGCCTGCAAGGTCCGGGAGAAATCGATCTTCAAAGGCCGGGTCGGCATATCGTTGCTTGGCGCCAGGCCAGGAAAAGCCATGAACACCCGACGCAATGTACCGCGATGCTGCCAGCGAATCGGAATCCCGCTGGGCACCACAAAGCAATCGCCCGCCTTGAGGTCCAGTCGATAATCGTCGCCCTGCAAGGTCAGCTCGCCCGCCTCGACAATCCCCAGCTCGACCCACGGAAAGTCATCGATCAAAAGATTGGCGCCCACGCTTTCGCTGGTGCCGACCGCATACCCCTGAACCGGATCGTGAAAGTTCACGGTGCGGCCAGCAGCCAGAGGATCGTTGCGCAGGGCGAAGACAGCCCGGGGCAATTGGCGGTCAGTGAAAGGGTTTGAGTAATGCAATAACTCAGGCATGGATTAGCTCGCTCATCGGCCGATGACATCAAGGAATTGCTGCCAGCCGGCCGCCAGACGAACGCCGGGTGCGCGGAAAGCATGCATAGGAATGGGGTTGAATTTGTCACCGCAGAGCAGGCCCAGATCGACCTTTTCCCCGGCTGTCATTTTCGCCAGCTGGGTGCCCATGTAAGTCGACATCGCCACCCCGCCGCCGTTATAGCCGATGGCGTAGAAGCTACGGTCGTCGAGCTGTCCGGCATGGGGCAGATAGTCCAGGGTCATGGCCACCAGGCCTGACCAGCGATAGTCGATTTTGTAATCACGCAGGCTCGGGAACACATCGCCCATGCTGCGTTGCAAGGTGCGGAATGCGCTCTCGGAATCGTTTTTACCGAAGGCTCCACGCCCACCGAAGATCAATCGATCACCCACCACCCGGAACCAGCGCAGCATGCGTTTGGTGTCACCGCATACCTGACCACCCGGCATGATTTTCGCCAGAACATCAGCAGGCAACGGCTCGGTCGCGATGATCGCGCTGCGAAATGGAATCAGGCGGCGATGCAAGGTATCCGTGGCTTTGGTCTGGTCGGAATAACCATTGGTGGCGTAGATCACTTGCCGGGCACTGACCCTGCCTTGAGGGGTGTGCACGACGACCCGGTCACCTTCTTTGCGCACTTGTTCAGCGGGGCTGTTGATGAACAGTTTGACACCGCGATCACTCAGACTTTGCGCAATGCCACGCGCGTAATTCAAAGGATGAATGCCGCCAGCCTTGGGAGTCAGCAGACCACCGGTAAAAATCGTCGAGCCGGTCATTTCCCGGACCTGCTCGGCACTGATCATCACCGACGACTCGCCCCCGGTTTCCCGCTTGATCCAGTTCGCCGTGGACTCAAGCCCACCTAGCGCGTGCACGTTATGGGCGGCGGCTATGTGACCGCCCATGTGCAGACGCGCTTCGCTCAGGCCCAGGGTGTCGACTATTTCGACCAGGCTGTCCACGGCGGCGTAACCGGTGCGGTACATCTGCAGCGCCGTATCACGACCAAAGCGCGCCATGAGGGTTGGAAAGCCGACCCGGAATTTGGGCGAAACCACCCCGCCGTTACGCCCGCTGGCGCCCCATGCGAGGGTGTGAGCATCGACGATCAGCGGCTCGCGGCCACTCAAGGCGATATGATGAGCCGCCGACAGACCGGTGTAACCGGCGCCGATGATCACCACGTCGCACTGGCGATCACCTTCCAGCGATTGCAGTGCGGGTGAAGGTTGGGCGGTCGCCGCCCACAAGCTCTGAACAGTCATGGCCAGCATCCGGCTAAACAGAGGAATGGCGCTCCTGACGTAGTCCGAGCGCCAGGGTCATTAACCCAGTTCTTTCTCGACTGCGTCGGCCAGTTGCGCCAGCGAAGTGAAGTGGTAATGCGGCTCGACGCGATCGGATTCCAGGGTGCCGCCAGTACCCTTTTGGGCGAAGCGACGCTCGATCCAGCAGGTCTGATAGCCCAGACGCATGGCCACGCCGATGTCGTGGTACTGACTCTGCGCCACGTGCAGGATGTTCTCGAACAGAATGCCTTGGGTCGCGAGCACGCCACGGGTGTAGGCGAAGAACTGTGGGTCTGGTTTTTCGAAACGCACATCGTCGACGGTCACGCGCACATCGAAAGGTTCGCCCAGGGTCTTGGCCATGTAATCCAGGGCCCAGATACGCGAGTTGGTGGTCGCCACCAGTTTGAAATGCTTGTGCAGACGCTTCAGTGCTTCCACCGAATCAGGGAATGCCGGGAAGTTCTGCACCGCCTGGGCGAGGCCTTTGGCGTATTCGTCGTTGTCCGGCAGGTTCAACTTGCCGGCGATCACGTGGTAGCAGCGCTCCAGGTCATCCGGCCACCAGCCAGAATCGGTCTGGGCACGGGCTTCGCGGTAGGCTTTGAGAATGTCGTCATCGCTGTAGGCTTTACCCGCTTCGCCCGTCACTTCCCGAACGTGAGCGAGGATGCCGGCTTCGAAATCGATGAGCGTGCCGACGACATCGAACGTCAGGGCTTTGAATTGCTTGAATGACATAAGGCGCTCCGCAAGATAATTCATGAGGGTAAAGCAATCTGGTCAGGCCTCATTATCTGCCCCCACTCTCGTGAAATATTCCGTTTTGCCTGCATGCCGGGGCATAACCTACTGTTTTTTCACTCTGCACGGCATACCTGTGCTCAGGCGTCTCAAGCCAGCAGCGCAGCCAGCCCCAAATGCGGGTAAAGGGCGTCCACTTTGGCGATGTCCGCGTGCATTTCTTCGATGATCCAGTCCCGGACATTTTCCACCACGGGACGCACCGGGCGGTTGGCCGGAGTGACCAGACAGCAGCGCCGGGAACTGACCCGAACCTGATCCGCAGCAGGCACCAGTTCGCCTTTGCTCAGGCTGTTGGAGACCACGCTCAGCCAGCCCAGCGCTACCCCTTGCCCCAGTAACGCGGCCTGCACCACCACAGCATAATCGGAGAACATCAGCGCATTTTCCATGCGTTCCGAGGCACCGAAATCCTGTGCCCAACTGCGATCCTGACTGTCCATGCAGATCAGGGTCGGCAGCTGTTTTTTGCCTGTGTCTTGCAGCACCTGCTTGAGGTATTGCGGGTCGCACACCGGCAGGGTTATTTCCGGAAGAGCCAGAGTATCCGTGGCTTTCAGACTGCCCGACTCGATGTAGCGCATACCCAGATCGACGTCCACCAAGGGCCCGCCGATCCTCCCGGACATCAGCTGGTAACGCATGTCCACGGTAGGAAAACGCTGACTGAAGCGACTCATGCGCGGCATCAGCCAGTGGGTGGTGAAGGCGGTGGAAACCGAGAGGGTCACGGTCTCGATACCGGTCGCTCGGGATTCGATTTCACTGATGGCCGATTCGATGGTGCTGAAGCCTTCCTGCACCCGACGGTACAAAATGCTGCCGCTTTCAGTGAGCCGTGCGCCGCCGCGAGTTCGCTCGAAAAGCTGCACACCAAGGTGTTCTTCCAGACGCGACAACATCCGGCTGACCGCAGGCTGGCTGACGCACAATTCGTCCGCCGCCCGCGTGAAGCTGCCACAACGGGCCGCTGCCTCGAAAACGAACAGGGAACTTGAACTGGGGAGTTTGCGACGAAGATTAGACATGACCTGAGCTTATGCCTGACGCAACTATTAGTAAATTGCCGGATGCAAAAACAGGAGCCTATTCTTGCGAGCGAACGAGTGCATGCGACTCACCCGCACTCCTCCCTTCTGCGCTCGCCTGATGAGAACTGGCCTGATTATGGAAAACACCCTGAAGTTTTATATCGATGGTCGTTGGGTAACCCCGGCTGGCACCGAGCAACTGGCGGTGATCAACCCGGCCACCGAGCAGCCATTTACGCACATCGCCATGGGCAATCAGGCCGATGTGGACGCCGCAGTCATGGCCGCGCGCCGGGCATTTCCGGGGTTTGCCCGCACCTCACCTGAGGAACGCAAAGTTCTGCTGGAACAGGTGCTCGACGTTTTCATGCAGCGCTATGACGAAATCGCTGAAGCGATCATGGCCGAACTCGGCGCCCCTCGGACCCTGGCTTACGAATCGCAGACCGGCATCGGCAAACGCCATCTGCAACAGTTGTTGAGCACCCTGGATACCTTCGCTTTTCAGAAAACCAACGGCAATACGCTGATCAATCAGGAACCGGTGGGTGTGGTTGCGCTGATCACTCCGTGGAACTGGCCCATCAACCAGATCGTCTGCAAAGTCGCCCCGGCCCTGGCCGCTGGCTGCACCATGATCCTCAAACCCAGCGAAATCGCGCCTCTCAACGCCTTGCTGTTTGCCGAAGTGATGCATGAAGCCGGTATACCGGCTGGCGTGTTCAATTTGATCAATGGCGACGGCCCGACAGTGGGCGCGGCAATGGCTGCACACCCGGAAGTGGACATGGTGTCGTTCACCGGTTCGACACGAGCTGGCATCGAAGTGGCTCGCCTGGCAGCGCCGACGGTCAAGCGCGTGCATCAGGAGCTGGGCGGTAAATCGGCGAATATTCTGCTGGACGATGTGGATCTGGAGAAAGCAGTGACTGCCGGAGTGAATAGCTGTTTCGGCAACAGCGGCCAATCCTGCAATGCGCCGACCCGAATGCTGGTGCCTGCTGCGCTGCATGAACAGGCGGTACAGATCGCTCGCCGTGCCGCCCTCGCCCATCAGGTCGGCGCGCCCACCGATCCGCAAACCACCCTGGGCCCGGTGATCAGCGACCGGCAATTCCAGGCGATTCAGCGGCTGATCGCCATCGGCATCGAAGAAGGTGCGCAACTGGTATGCGGCGGTCTGGATCGCCCAGATGGTCTGGAGCAAGGCTACTACGTGAAGCCGACGATATTCGCCGGAGTCACTGCGCAGATGACCATCGCCCGTGAGGAAATCTTCGGCCCGGTGCTGGCGATTCTGCCCTATGAGGATGATGATCACGCCGTGGCGCTGGCCAATGACAGCGTGTTTGGCCTGGCCGGTTACGTGCAGTCCTCGAACCTGCAACGGGCCCGGGACATTGCCTTGCAACTGCGAGTGGGCGGCGTATCCATCAACCACCCGGCCTGGAACCCTGGCGCGCCGTTCGGCGGTTACAAGCAATCTGGCAACGGCCGCGAATATGCCGAATGGGGATTGGAGGCGTTTCTGGAGACCAAGGCGATTGTGGGTTACTACCCTTAATACCCTGTAGGAGCTGCCGAAGGCGGCGAATCGCGGTGCATCAGGCATATCGCGATTCGCAGCCTTCGGCAGCTCCTACAGGGATGTCCTCTGCACGCTTTCAGCCTTGATCAAATCCGCAATCCGCTCAGCAATCATGATGGTCGGCACGTTAGTGTTGGCGCAGGGAATCGACGGCATCAGCGAGGCATCGCAGACCCTCAAGCCGGTGACGCCGATCACCCGACCATCGCTGAGGGTCACCGCGTGCGGGTCGTTGACGTCACCCATGCGGCAGGTCCCTGACGGATGCCAGGTGCCGCCCACATTACGCCGCACGAACTCACTCAGCGCGGCATCGTCAGCCATCAGCTTTTTCACCGTGACGCCCTGGGTCACCAGGCCATGAATCAGCCACCCCCGAAGCGGCCCGGCGATGTCCAGCAAGGCACTGAACACGCCGCGCAACCAGCCATTGATCAGACCGGGCTGCGCCACCTTCGCCACTCTCGGCGAGTAACTGGAGGGGAACACCACGCTGCGCTCGGCATCCAGTTGCGGCGCGGACAAGGTGTTCGCACCGAACTGCACCGCCTGTTTCAGACGCTGTAGATCCCGAGGGTCGGACAGCATGTTGAATTCCACCTCCGGTTCAACGCCCGGATCATTGGACACCAGCCGCACGCGACCTCGGGAATAGGATTTGTTGACCCAGAAAAATAGGGTGCCCAGCCGATAGCCCAGCGAGTGCCAGCCGGAGCGGGACAGGATCGCGCCATGCATGTCGCAGGGCACGGTATCGGGCAGGTTTGAAGAGAAGCGCACGATGGCCTGTTCGTGATGTTCATCGACAAACGCAGTGCGGCCAGCCTTGTTGAGCAAGGCCGAGACGGCAATCGAGGGGTGCTCCATCAGGTTTGCGCCGACACCCGGCCGATCCGCCACGACAAAGATCCCCAGTTGCACCAGTTCATCTGCAGGACCGATACCGCTGCGCAACAACAGTGCCGGGCTGTGAATCGCACCGGCGCAGACAATCACCTCTCGGGCCAGCACATCCCGCGACGAACCATCCTTTTGCGTAATCCGCGCACCCACTGCTTGCCGGAATTTGAACAGCACGCGCTCCACCAGGCATTCGGTGATTATCGTCAGATTGCTACGTCGCCGAACCTCATCGCTGAGGTAGCACACCGACGTGGGAATACGCTCGCCTTCCGGGCTGACGCCGATGGCACCGACGTAAACCCCAGGTTCCCAAGGTCCGTTCTGATCAGGTTTGGTGGCCAGGCCGTTATCCGCCAATGTGCGCATCACCGCTTTGACGAACGGCGAGAGACGATCTTGCGTGGTGCGGCGGATGCGCAACGGGCCTTGATCGCCGTGCAGCGGCCCGTGGAAATCGGTGTCGGTTTCCAATTTGCGAAAGTACGGCAGGCAACTGTCCCAGTTCCAGCCTTCGGCACCGAGGCGCTGCCACTCGTCGTAGTCGTCCGGCGCGCCGCGGTTGGTCATCAAGGCGTTGATGGCCGAGCCGCCGCCCAGAATCCGCGCCTGCTCGTAACGGCGCACGCTGGAGCGCTGACCCATCAGCGCCGTCAGCCGCTTCCACAGATTATTGGTATCCAGGTAGGCGCGCCCCGGATACCGGCTGCGAATCTCGGCGGGCATAGTGCTCGCCGAAATATCGCGACCGGCCTCGATCAGGCACACCTGTTTGTCTGGATCCTCGGACAGCCGCGCGGCCAGTACGCAGCCTGCCGAGCCACCGCCAAGGATCAGGTAGTCGATCATGTCTGCCATCCGACTTACTGGAGGAACTTCAGCCAGCGATCCTTGGCGGCGATGCCGGCTGGCGACGACCACCACTCTTCAGACAGCAGGGCCTGTTTCGCGGCGTTGTCCGGCGAACTTGGCAACTCTTTGGCACGTTCCGCCGTCAGCTTGCCAGTGCCGAATGCAGCCGGGTTGCCGGGGCCGTAATCGATATACAGCGGCAGATTGGCTTGCAGATCCGGCGACAGCGCCTCGTTCACAAACTTCACCGCAGTGGCGTAGTTCGGTGCGTTCTTCAGGATGCACAGCTGGGTGTTTTGCAGCAGCCCGTCGTTGTAGGTGAAGGCCACATCAGGGTTGTCCTTGCGTACCGCACTGGCGCGGCCGTTCCAGATCATCAACATGTCCACTTCGCCGTCGTTGAGTAACTGCGCCGACTGACCACCCGAACTCCACCAGACCGCGATGTCAGGCTTGATCTGTTCGAGGCGTTTGTAGGCCCGGTCTACGTCCAGCGGATAAAGCTTGTCCCGAGGCACGCCATCCGACAGCAATGCTGCTTCCAGGGTGCCCATGGGGTCGTTACGCAGGGAACGGGTGCCGGGGAAATCTTTGACGTTCCAGAAATCCGCCCAGCTCTGCGGTACCTTCTTCAATGTTTTGGTGTTATAGCCCAGTACTGACGAGTAGAACTCGTAGGCCACCGAATAAGGGGTTCGATAGGCCTCTGGCATGGCCTGGACGTTGGGCATCTTGCTCAGGTCGAGCTTTTCGATCAGCCCCTCGTTACCGCCGCGAATGCAGTTGGACGGCGGCGTGTCGATCACGTCCCAAAGCGGCTTGCCTGCCGAGCCCTGAGCTTTGACCATGGGCAAGGCATCAGGAACGCTGTCCTGCTTGATGGTGATGTTCAGGCGTTTGGCGGCCGGATCGAGGATCGCCTTGGTCTGGGCCTCCTGATAAACCCCGCCTTGGGAAACGAAGGTGATTTCTTCTGCCGATACCGACATCGCGCACGATACCGACACGCATAACAGGGATAAGACTGAACCCAATGAAACGGTTTTCATGGCAAATCTTCCTGAACGTAGAAATGATTCGGCAGCTTTAAAAACCTCGTCTGAACACCCTGCAAAAACCAGTGCTTGCTCAGGCCTGAATTCTTATTGTTACCGAGCGGGTCGGTGGGACGTTACAAGAGCCGGGCGTGATCCGGCAATGCACCAATAATTATCCGAACCATAATCTAAAGTTATGCTTGCTCACTCCTGTGGGAGCCGAGCTTGCTCGCGAAGAACGATGACGCGAAATATCTGACAGACCGAGGTCCCTGATCCGCGGGGCTACGTGGGACCGGCTTTAGCCGGGAAGAGGCCAGTACATCCAAGACATATTTGTCTCTGAAATGCCCCCTTCCCGGCTAAAGCCGGTCCCACGTCGGCAACTTAAGCTCGCCTTCACCCCACCACCGCAAACGGTAGCCGCTTGGCCAACTCTTGCGCCAGATATTGGGTAAACAGCGAAATCCGCTGAGGAATGTGCCGGCGGTGTTGGTACATGGCAAAGATATCGCCCCTCGGCGGCTGGTAATCCTGCAATGCGGCCTGCAACCGTCCGCTTTCCAGATGCGCCTGCACATCCCAGCGCGAACGCAGAATCAGGCCGTGACCCTCAAGCGCCAGACTCAACGCCACCTCGCCGTCATTGCTGGACAGCGTGCCACTGACCTTGTGGGAATAGTCCTGGCCATCCTTGTGAAAACGCCAGATGGCGTAGTCGCTACCAAACTGGCGCAGCACGATGCAGTTGTGCTCAGCCAGGTCCGCCACCCGCTGCAATACGGGCCGGCCCTCCAGATAATTGGGCGAAGCGCACAGGATGCGCGGGTTTTCCAGCAGGCGAATACCGATCAGCCGCGAGTCAGGCGGCTCGCCCATGAATACGCCAACATCGAACTGGTCATCCAGCAGGCTCAAGGGCTGGCTGGTCAGCTCCAGGGAAATCTCCAGCTCCGGATGCAGGCGCGCAAAGCTCGACACCACCGGCGCCAGATGCCGCCGTCCGAACCCCAGTGTGCCGTTAATCCGCAGGCGCCCATGCAAGGTCGGCTGACGACTGTTCAGCGCACTTTCCAGTTCTTCAAGCTGGCGCAGAATCGGTCGCCCGCCTTCCAGGTACAGCACGCCTTCGGGGGTCAGGGACAAACGTCGTGTGGTGCGCTGCAGCAACTGCACGCCCAACCGTGCCTCCAGCTGACTCAGGCGCTTGCTCACCGCAGGCAGCGACAAACCCATTTGCCGGGCGACTTCGGTCAGGCTGCCCCGGGTCGCGACCTGCTGAAAGAAGCTCAGGTCATCGATCATGCTCACCGATTATTTCCTTTTATCTAAGAATGGCTTTCGACCAGCGCTAATTATTAATCTGTAAACACTACTTACACTGAGTTCTGTTCCTCATCAATCCTCGGAGCCGAATCCATGAGCAAGTCCCATTACAAAATTGCCGTCATCCCTGGCGATGGCATAGGCAAGGAAGTCATGCCCGAAGGCGTTCGCGTGCTGGACGTGGTCGCTGCACAACACAACCTGCAATTGCAGTGGGACTGGTTCGACTTTGCCAGCGCCGACTACTACCTGGCCCACGGCAAAATGATGCCCGACAACTGGTTTGAACTGCTCAAGGGTTACGACGCGATTTACTTCGGCGCCGTGGGCTGGCCGGACGTGGTGCCGGATCACATTTCCCTGTGGGATTCGCTGCTGCAATTCCGCCGGGAGTTCGATCAATACGTGAACCTGCGCCCCTGCCGCCTGATGCCCGGCGTAAAAGCGCCACTGGCCAACCGCAAGCCGGGCGACATCGATTTCTGGGTCGTACGCGAAAACACCGAAGGCGAGTATTCCAGCGTCGGCGGCAAGATGTTCCCTGGCACCGATCGGGAAATCGTGCTGCAGGAAACGGTGATGACCCGTGTCGGCGTCGACCGCATCCTGAAGTTCGCTTACGACCTGGCCCAGAGCCGCCCGAAGAAGCACCTGACCTCCGCCACAAAGTCCAATGGCATCGCGATCACCATGCCGTACTGGGACGAGCGCGTTGTCGAGATGGGCAAGAAATACCCGGATGTGAACGTCGACAAGTACCACATCGACATCCTCACCGCGAACTTCGTCCTGCACCCGGACTGGTTCGATGTAGTCGTCGCCAGCAACCTGTTCGGCGACATCCTCTCCGACCTTGGCCCGGCCTGCACCGGCACCATCGGCATCGCCCCCTCGGCCAACATCAACCCGGAGCGCAACTTCCCGAGCCTGTTCGAGCCGGTGCATGGTTCAGCGCCGGATATCGCCGGCAAAGGCATCGCCAACCCCATCGGGCAGATCTGGTGCGGCGCCATGATGCTTGAACACCTGGGTCATCCGGAAGCAGGGGCTGCGGTACTCAGTGCGATTGAAAGCGTACTGTCCATGGGGCCGGAAAATGCGCCGCTGACCGCCGACATTGGCGGCAAGGGCAACACCGAGTCGCTGGGCAAGGCGATTGCCGCAGCGGCCGCGATCAAGTAAGCAAGACCCGTTGAATAGAGCGCATTCTCCCGTTTCCATGGCCGAATTCGGGAGATTGTTGCGCTGGCTTCAGGCATCGTCATGGCTCCTCACCTTGATGTAGAGCGCCCCATGACCCTGCTGTTCAAAGTTGAAGATGCCCGCGGCCTGGCGTGGAAAGCCCTGTTTGAAAAGCATGCGCCGGATATCGAGGTGCGTCTCTGGCCGGATATCGGCGACCCCACGGATATACGCTACTTTTCCGCCTGGGCTCCACCGCGCGACCTGCATGAACAATTTCCCAATCTGGAAGTGGTGTTCGCCACGTCCGCCGGTGTCGATCAATTTGACCTGAGTACCTTGCCCGAGCATGTGGACGTGGTGCGCATGCTCGATCCCGGCATCGCGCGAGGCATCGTCGAATACGTGTGTTTCGCGGTGCTGAGCCTGCATCGGGAAATGCCGCTGTATATCGACCTGCAACGCAAAAAGCAGTGGCAAACCCGGCCTTTGATCCCCGCAGCACAACGCAGAATCGGCGTCATGGGTCTGGGCACCCTGGGCGTGGCCGCGCTGCAAAGCCTGCAACCTTTCGGCTTCGTCCTGAGCGGTTGGGCGCGCTCCGAAAAGCAGATTGATGGCGTGCAGTGTTTTGCGGGTAACGAACAGCTCACTCCGTTTCTCAATCAGTGCGACATCCTGATTTGCCTGCTGCCGCTGACCGACGACACCCGAGGCATACTCAATGCCCAGACCTTCTCTGCCCTGCCCCATGGCGCACGTCTGATCAACCTGGGCCGCGGCGGACACCTGATCGAAGCCGACCTGATCGACGCGCTGGAATCCGGGCAGATCGAAAACGCCATCGTCGACGTACTCAACAAAGAACCCCCTGCCGACGACCACCCTTTCTGGCAACACCCCCGCATCTGGATGACCCCACACATCGGCGCCATGACCTCACCGGACAGCGCGTTTGAAGTCTTGTTGGCCAACATCCGCAGGCATCAACGGGGCGAACCGATGCGAGGGGCGATTGCTAGGGATGAAGGTTATTGAAATGCGACCCCTGTAAGAGCGAGCTCGCGATGCAGTATCTGTCGATGAACTGTCGTCTGGACTGACGCTATCGCGAGCAAGCTCACTCCTACAGGACAGAGGGTTACCTAAAAAAAAACCACTACCCCGGCAACCGCTCCCGCCACTCCTCCTCCAACATCACCTCCCTAGCCATTTCCATGAACACCGTCGCCAGGGCGCTGGGTACTTTGTCGGTGGGCAGCACGGTGAAGCCGAAGAACGGGATGGCCGTGTTCAGCTCGCGAAACACCAGGCCCGGCGGCGCGTCGAGCATCGATAGGGGGTTGGTGATGCTGACGCCCATGCCCTGCGCCACCAGCGCGCAGAGGGTCATGCTGTAGGGGGTTTCGATGCTGAGGTGACGATTGACCCCTGCGCGTTCGAAAGCTTCATCAATCAACCTTCGGGTGCGGTCCACTGCCGACAGGGAAATGAACGGCTCACCGCGCAGGTCTTCCAGACTGATCTTTGATTTTGCGGCCAGGCGATGCTCGACGGGTAGCACCACTACGCCGGGCAGTTGATACAGCTTGTCGGCATGCACATTTGGAGACTCGCCCGTACTGGAGACATAGCCGATATCGCAATAGCCCACCGACGCCCAGCGGCGCACTGTCGCTTCGCTGCGCATCTCCAACAGGATGGCTACCGCAGGAAACCGCGCCTTGAAGCGTTTGATCACCCGAGGCAGCAAACCGGCGATGGCCGGGATCGACGCAATGCGCAACCGCCCGGTGCCCGACACGCGGATTTCATGGGCCGCCTGATTCAAGTAGGCAAGGCCGCTGAAACTGTGTTCCACCTCGCGATAGAACGCCGAACCTTCATCGGTGGGCGTCAACCGGCTCGCGCCACGCACGAACAGCTTGAACTGCAAACGCTCTTCAAGCTCGGTCACCAAGCGGCTGATGCTGGGCTGAGAGGTATGCAGTTCGCGGGCTGCAGCGGTCATGGTGCCGAACATCATGACCGCCCGGAACGCTTCGATCTGGCGCAAATTCATGGGCCCCACCTATATCAGTGCTGAATAGCACCCCTGAATATAACAATTGGACTGGATTGCCAAGTGCAACGAAACTGAAACAGTTCCAGCCTTATGACCTTGCCGCTGCGGAGTAACTTAATGAAAAGACTCATGACAAGCCTCACGACAAAACCGCGATTGAGCACCACCTTGACGGCGTGCGCTTTGACACTCGGCGTCATGGGTGTGAACGCGACGTCCGCCAGCGCGGCTCAGCTGCCACCGCTGCCCGCCGAAATGGCCGCCAAGGGCGAGCTGACGGTCGGGGTTCGTTGTGATCAGCCGCCTTTCGGTTTCAAGGATCAGAACGGCGGGTTTGCCGGTGTGGAAGTCGAGCTTGCAAGACAGATCGCCGAATACGCTTTTGGCTCCAAGGACAAGGCCGTGCTGACTTGCGTCACCGCCGAAAGCCGCATTCCGCAATTGCTGGGCAAAAAAGTCGACATGCTGGTGGCAACCCTGGGCGTCACCCCGGAGCGTGAACGTGTGGTTGCCTTCAGCACCCCGTATCGTTGGGACAGCAGCGACATCATGGTCAAGAACGACAGCCCGGCCAAAACCATCGCTGATCTGAATGACAAAACCGTGATCGCCCTCAAAGGCTCGACTCAGGCCCGCTGGCTGAGTGAGCACGCCAGCGCGGTGCAACTGACCAACCTGAACAGCTCGTCGGAAGCCTTGATGGCCTTCAAACAGGGCCGTGCCGATGGCTACGCCCATGACAGCGCGACCCTGGTGATGATCGCCTCCCGTGACAAAAGCGTGCGCCTGATCGGCCAGCCTTACGGTATATCCGAAGCGGCCATCGGCCTGCGCAAAAACGAAGAGGCCTGGGTGGCTTACGTGAACGCCTCCCTGGCGCAGATCAAAGAGCAAAACCTTTACAGCGGCTGGATCAAGGCCGTGGCACCGGAAGGCACCGAGCAGTTTTATGTGGACGGTTTCACCAAGCCGACGCCGCAGGAAAACAAGTAACCACTGTGTTTCGGCACGTGTGAGGTGATCATGGATTTCGACGTTAACTACCTGTTGCAACAATGGCCAGCGCTGCTCAGGGGCATCTGGGTCACCCTCAACGTCAGCGCGGTGGCAATCGCGCTGTCGCTGGTGATTGGCTTGCTGGGTGCCACGGTGCGCTACTTCAAGCTGCGCTGGATCAGCCCGATCGTTGCAGGCTACGTCGAATTCATTCGCAACACGCCACTGCTGGGGCAGATGTTCTTTATCTACTACGGACTGCCGGGCCTCGGTCTGCCGCTGTCACTGTACTGGTCCAGTGTGTTGACCCTGACACTCTGGGCCGGGGCTTACCAGATCGAGAACCTGCGTGGCGGCCTGGCGTCGGTGCCGCTGGGGCTACGTGAAGCCGCCACCGCCATGAGCCTCAATCGCTGGCAGTTCATGTGGCTGATTGCGCGACCGGTGGCGCTGCGCACCAGCCTGCCATCGATGCTCAACACCGCAGTATCACTGCTGAAAAACTCGGCGTTCCTGCAAGCCATTGGCCTGGCGGAACTGACCTACGTCGCTGTGAACAAGATTGCTTCGGACTTCCGCACCCTGGAAATGCTCGCCGCCATGTGCGTGATTTACCTGGTGCTGGTGGCCGCTTTATCCCTGGCTTCGGCCTGGCTCGAAGCGCGGCTGCAAAAGCCGTATCGCACCTGAGGAGCCGACCATGAATCTGTTGATCAACAACGCGGGCTTCTTTCTCGACGGTTTGCTCAAGACCCTGGCACTGGCCGGTGTCACTTTGCTGGGCGCAACCTTGATCGGCGTGCTGATCGGGACTCTGGCCAATGCACGCTTTGCGCCGCTGCGCTGGCTGATGCGCGGTTATATCGAATTGCTGCGCGGCATCCCGCTGATCGTCAATATTTTCTTTGTGTTCTTCGGCGCACCACTGCTGGGCCTGGACCTTTCGCCCTTCGTGGCGGTGACACTGAGCCTGTCATTGTGGGGCGGCGCAAACGCCGCGGAGCTGGTACGCGGCGCACTCAATGCGGTGCCGGTGCATCAGATCAACAGCGCCCGGGCGCTGGGCCTCAAAAGCTGGGAAGTGCTGTGCCTGGTCAGCGGCCCGCAGGCATTCCGTCACGTACTGCCCGCTTATGTGGGCCTGCTGACCCTGTTGCTGCAATCCACCACCCTGGGCGCCATCGTCGGTGTCAGTGAATTCTTCCGGGTCGGCCAGTTGATCGTCGAACGTACCACCATGATGGACGGCTACAACGCCGCGCCTGCGGTCTATGGACTGATTCTGCTGGTGTACTTCCTGTTGTGTTCGGTGCTCACCGCGTTCGGGCGACGGCTTGAACGCAAGCTCAAGCGCGAACGGCCGGCCGTTGCGGCGACACCTTCGAACAGCCCAGCGCTGACGCCTAACTGATCGTCCAGGAAACCTGCCCATGTCAGATATCAGCTCCGCCCTGCCCTTGCTGCGCCTGCGCGGCCTGCATAAAAGCTTCGGCGCGCTCCAGGTGCTCAAAGGCATCGACCTGGATGTGCAGCCCGGCAGCGTCATGGTGTTGATCGGCCCCAGTGGTTCGGGCAAAAGCACCCTGATCCGCATGCTCAACGGCCTCGTCCAACCCGACCAGGGCACCGTGGAACTAAGCGGCAAACCGCTCAATACCCACAGCGAAAGCGCCTGGCAAAAACTGCGTCTGCAAGTGGGCATGGTGTTTCAGGATTACACCCTGTTCCCGCACCTTAGCGTGCTCGACAACATCACCCTGACCCCGGTGCGCCGCAAGTTGTGCAGCCGCTCCGAAGCCGAAGCGGACGCCCGCAAACTGCTGGCCAAAGTCGGTCTGGAACACAAGGCCGATGCCTGGCCCAGCGAGCTTTCCGGTGGTCAGCAGCAGCGCGTGGCGATTGTTCGTGCCTTAGCCATGCGTCCCGACGCGATGCTGTTCGATGAGCCGACTTCTGCCCTGGACCCTGAAACCATTGGTGATGTGCTCAAGGTCATGCGCGATCTAGCTAACGAGGGCATGACCATGGTGGTGGTCACCCACGAAATGCGTTTTGCCCGTGAAGTGGCAGACCAGGTGGTGTTCATGGCCGGAGGTCGCGTGGTTGAGCAGGCCCCGCCCGCCATCATGTTCAGCGCGCCACAGGACCCTCGCACCCGGGAGTTCCTGTCTTCTTTTCTTACTGCCGGAAATTGAGCCATGCCTTCGATCTATTCCCCCGAGTTCAAGACCACACCCTACTGGTGGGAAGCCGCCTCCCCGGAAAGCCACAATGGCCCGCTGCCTGAGCGGGTGGAAATGCTCATCGTCGGTTCGGGCTTTTGCGGCATGACCGCAGCCATCGAGCTGGCCCGCGGGGGTGTTCAGGTACTGGTGATGGACGAGCTAGCGATTGGCGCCGGTGGCAGCACTCGTACCGGCGGCATGGTTTCCAGCGGTCAGAAGCTGGTAATCGGCGGCGCGGTCAAAGGTGTCGACGAAGCGCAGAAGGCTCGGCTGCTCAAGGATTCCCTGGCTTCGTTCGACTATCTGAAACGCTTTGTCGGGGAAGAAAACCTCGATGCCGATCTGGACATCAGCGGGCGTTTTTTCGGCGCCATCAGCCAGCGGCATTACGAGCAGCTGTGCCGCGACGGCGAGTTGCTGCGCAGCCATACCGGCGTCACCGTTCACGAAATCACCAAGGCGCGTCAGGCTGAGGTTTCGGCCACTGATTTCTACAAGGGCGGCATCCTCATCGAGGAATACGGCGGCCTGCACGCGGGCAAATATCACGCCGCACTGCGCAAGCTGGCCACCTCTCTGGGGGTGAAGTTTGCATCCCATTGCCGCTTGCAGAAAATTGAAGACCAGGGCCGGAGCAAGCGGGTGTATACCAGCCGTGGCTCGCTTTCCGCCGACAGCGTGTTCGTCGCCACCAACGGCTACACCAGCAATGCCACGCCGTACCTGGGCAGCCGGGTGATTCCGGTGCGCAGCTACCAGATCACTACCGAAGCGATCCCTGCTGAGCTGATGGATGAGATCAACCCGCGCCGCCTGATGATTACTGACAGCCAGCGCGAGGTGATCTACACCCGTCCGACCCCGGATGGCACCCGCGTGATGTTCGGCGCGCGTCCTGGGGCGTTCGAAATGAGCGAGTACGAAGCGGTGCCGCATCTTTACGCCAAGATGCTGGAGATCTGGCCGCAGCTTGAGGGATATCAGGTCAGCCATTGCTGGCATGGTCAGGTGGCCATGACCTTCGACAAAATCGCCCACATGGGTGAACACGATGGCAGCGAACATGCGGTGGGTTGCAACGGCAACGGCGTGGCGTTGATGACCTATCTGGGCTACCAATTCGCCCGCAAACACCTGGGGACGCTGCAACAGCCCTGCGCCTTCGACAACCCGAACTTCCCCGGCAACCCGCTCTATCGCGGCAAGGCGTGGTTCCTGCCCATCGTCAGCGGCTGGTATCGCGGGCTGGATTATCTGGATCGTCGGCGGGGGTGAGTGGGTTCAGTAGGAGCGCGCTTGCCCGCGAGGAACGATGACGCGGTGTATCTGGCTAACCGAGGCGCCCTTATCGCGGGCAAGCCTCGCTCCCACAGGGTGCTGCGTTCTCCCGTTGGAGCGAGGCTTGCCCGCGAAGAAGGATGACGCGGTGCCTCTGACAGACCCCAGCAGCCGCTCCTGTCACTGAGCTGAAGTCACTGGAGCCGGCGCGATCACCTTGTCGGGATTTTTCATCGCAGCGATTTCCCGATCCGCGACGGCCTGATCAAACGCCCCGTCCCACTTGGCGATGGCAATGGTGCCAATGCCGTTGCCGATCAGGTTGGTCACGGCCCTCGCTTCGTTGAGGAAGCGATCCACGCCCAGCAACAGCACCAGACCCACCAGCGGAATTTCCGGAATCACCGACAAGGTCGCCGCCAGGGTCACAAAGCCTGCGCCCGCCACCCCGGCCGAACCTTTGGATGTCAGCAACAACACCCCGAGCACCACCAACTGATCACCCAGGCCCAACGGCGTATTGGTCGCTTGCGCCACGAAAATAGCCGCCATGGTCAGGTAAATACAGGTGCCGTCGGAGTTGAAGGTGTAACCGGTGGGCAACACCATCCCTACCACAGACCGTCGGCAACCGAGTTTTTCCAGCTTGACCATCATGCGCGGCAGCACTGCTTCGGTAGAGCAGGTCCCCAGGGTGACAAGGATCTCGTCCTTGAAATAGCGCAGAAACGTGAACAGCGGCACCCCGGACCAGCGGGCAATCGAACCAAGCACCACGATGATGAAAAACAGCGTGGTGACATACAGAGCCAGGATCAAATGCCCCAGTGACAACAAGGTCCCGATCCCGTATTTACCAATCGTGAACGCCATGCCCGCCCCGGCCCCGATAGGTGCCAGACGCATCACCATCGCCACGATTTTGAACAGGCCTTGCAGCAGCAGATCGATGATATTGACCAGCGGTTTGCCGGTCTCGCCGAGCTGGACCAGTGCCACACCCATCAATACTGAGATCAGGATCACCTGCAGCATCGCGCCTTTGGCGAACGCATCAAACAAGGTCGTGGGGATGATATTGAGGAAGAACTCGACCACGCCGCCCTGAGCCTGCGCCACCTGGGCATAGCCGCTGACGGCGCCTGCGTTGAGTGTGGCGACATCAATGTTCATGCCCTCGCCGGGCTTCATGATGTTGACCACCACCAGGCCGATCACCAGCGCAATGGTCGAGACGATTTCAAAGTAGAGCAAGGCCTTGCCGCCGATGCGGCCGACCTCTTTGATACTGCCCATCTTGGCGATACCCACCACGACTGTGCCGAAGATGATGGGCGCCAGGAGCATTTTGATCAGCTTGATAAAACCGTCAGCCAAGGGCTGCAATTTGGCGGCGAAGCCGGGGATGAAGTACCCCAGCAATCCGCCAATAACGATGCCGATTAAAACCTGGATGTAGAGATGCTGATACCAGCGTGTGGCGGTGTTCATGGCTGTACCTCAGTGTTGTTGTTATATGAGGAGTAGCGGGAAGGAGTAAGCGGGCCCGCGCCGGGCCCGCTGCGCAGCTATAGTCGATCAGCCTTCGCCGAGTTCACGCATGACCGCGTAGAGCGCGGATTTGGCTTCGAAGCCGACACCTGGGATATCCGGCAGGCCGACATAACCGTTTTCCACACGAATGCCATCAGCGAAACCGCCAAACGGCTGGAACACATCCGGATAGGATTCGTTGCCGCCCAGATGCAGGCCCGCTGCGATGTTCAACGACATCTGGTGACCGCCATGGGGCACTACGCGACGGGACGACCAGCCCATGTCTTCCATGACTTTCAGGGTGCGCAGGTACTCCACCAGGCCATAGGAAAGCGCGCAGTCGAATTGCAGGTAATCGCGATCAGCGCGCATGCCGCCGTGACGCAGCAGGTTGCGGGCATCCTGGTGCGAGAACAGGTTCTCCCCGGTGGCCATCGGCAGCTCGTAATGGTTAGCCAGTTCGGCCTGCAATGCGTAATCCAGCGGGTCACCCGCTTCTTCGTACCAGAACAAGTCGTAAGGGCGCAGCGCTTCGGCGTAGGCAATGGCGGTCTGCTGGTCGAAGCGACCATTGGCATCCACTGCCAGACGTCGACCGGAGCCGACCACATCCAGTACAGCTTCGATACGGCCGATGTCTTCGGCCAGAGGCACGGCACCGATTTTCATCTTCACCACGTCGTAGCCGCGATCCAGATAGCTGCGCATTTCCTGCTGCAGCTTGCTGTGATCCTTGCCCGGATAGTAGTAGCCGCCCGCCGCGTAGACCCAGACTTTGTCGTCGGCTACACCGTTGCGATAGCGATCGGCGAGCAAGCGATACAACGGCTTGCCTTCGATTTTCGCCACGGCGTCCCACACCGCCATGTCGATGGTGCCCACGGCCACCGAACGCTCGCCATGCCCGCCTGGCTTCTCGTTGGTCATCAGGGCTTTCCAGATGGCGAACGGGTCAAGGTTGTCGTTGGCGTGGTCAATCAGAGTTTCCGGGTCAGCTTCCAGCACTCGAGCGAGAAAACGGTCGCGCATCAATGCGCCTTGCCCATAGCGGCCATTGGAATTGAAGCCATAGCCGATTACCGGTTTACCATCACGAATCACATCCGTGACAACAGCAACCACCGAGCAGGTCATTTTCGAGAAATCGATGTAGGCATTGGCAATGGGCGATGCGATGGAAACCGTCTTTTCACGAATGTCGACGATGCGCATGGGTAAGTCCTCTCTGATTATTAGTCCCGCATCTGTTCGATGTCGGGTTTGTGCGAGAGGACTTTAAAACTGGACGGCAAATTCGGGCCAATGCTAATAATGCGCCACCCTATGCGAACAAGGCATTGCCCATGGAACTGGTATGGCTGGAAGACTTCAACGCCCTTGCCGAGAGCGGAAATTTCTCCCGCGCCGCCGATTTGCGCCACGTCACTCAACCGGCTTTCAGTCGGCGTATCCGAGCTTTGGAAAGCTGGGTGGGGGTTGAGTTGTTCGAGCGTTCCGCCCAAGGCGCAGTGCTAACCGAAGCCGGGCGCAGCATGCTGGAAAACGCCCGGGAGCTGACCCGCAGGCTGTACCAGATGCGCATGGACGTGCGGGAAGTCGCCGGCAAAGCCACCCGCACCCTGCACTTCGCGGCGACTCATTCGCTGTCGTTCACATTCTTTCCGGCCTGGATCCGCAGTGTCGAGCGCGGCGCCCCCATCGAGGCGATTCGTCTGCATTCGGACAACATGACCGTCTGCGAACACATGCTGCTCAGCGGCGAGGTGCAGTTTCTGCTGTGTCATCAGCATCCGGATGTGCCGCCGCGTTTCGAGAGCAGCCAGTTTCTCAGCAAGCTGGTGGGTCACGACGTGCTGCGTCCGCTGCAATCTCCCGACTTACAGATCACAAAGCCCTTGCCGTTCCTGAGCTACACCGCCGAATCCGGGCTGGGCCGAATCATCCAGGCCCATCGTCAGAGCCATCAATCGCAAAGTGATCTTGAGGTGGTGTTCAGCTCACACTTGGCGGCGGTGCTGTTGTCCATGGCCCGGCAAGCCAAAGGTATCGCGTGGCTGCCTGAATCACTGGCTGAAGCTGAAATAAGGTCCGGGGGGCTGCAACAGGCCTGTCCGGAGCTGGAGAACATTGAAACGCAAATCCGCCTGTTTCGGCCCAAGACTCCATTGAGTGACTTTGCCGAGCAGTTCTGGGACGGGTTGGAGGAAGGCAACTGAGCCTTATTCAACGGGTGACCGGGGGCCTCTGTGGGAGCGGTGCCTGGTCTGGGCGGCATTGCGACGCTAAGGTCACCTCGGTTTGGTAGGCACACCGCGTCATCGTTGATGGCGGGCAAGCACCGCTCCCACAGACGACCGCGTTTCCATGTGGGACCGGCTTCAGCCGGGAAGAGGCCGGAACATTTTCTGCACATGCGTCGTCAAACCTGCCGCCTTCCCGGCTAAAGCCGGTCCCACAGGAATGTGCATTGCAGGCCAACCGAGAATCACCCACATAGATCGCATCACCCGTAGGAGCGAACTTG
>NZ_UUOC01000022.1 GCF_900590755.1 Pseudomonas viridiflava
GGGTTCTGGAATTTAATCTTGACGATGACCTACTCTCACATGGGGAAACCCCACACTACCATCGGCGATGCATCGTTTCACTGCTGAGTTCGGGATGGGATCAGGTGGTTCCAATGCTCTATGGTCGTCAAGAAATTCGGTAGCCGGTTCGTGCCCTTGCGGGTACGCCTCAGCGAATGGGTATGTGATAGTCAGGTTCAGTGTGCGAACAAACTTTCGGTTCGTGTCGTCTTCACAGTCACCGCAATCTGGCCCTGCCTTTGTTTTCAAAGACGGTCGCAAATTGCTTGGGTGTTATATGGTCAAGCCTCACGGGCAATTAGTATTGGTTAGCTCAACGCCTCACAGCGCTTACACACCCAACCTATCAACGTCGTAGTCTTCGACGGCCCTTCAGGGAACTCAAGGTTCCAGTGAGATCTCATCTTGAGGCAAGTTTCCCGCTTAGATGCTTTCAGCGGTTATCTTTTCCGAACATAGCTACCCGGCAATGCCACTGGCGTGACAACCGGAACACCAGAGGTTCGTCCACTCCGGTCCTCTCGTACTAGGAGCAGCCCCTCTCAAATCTCAAACGTCCACGGCAGATAGGGACCGAACTGTCTCACGACGTTCTAAACCCAGCTCGCGTACCACTTTAAATGGCGAACAGCCATACCCTTGGGACCGGCTTCAGCCCCAGGATGTGATGAGCCGACATCGAGGTGCCAAACACCGCCGTCGATATGAACTCTTGGGCGGTATCAGCCTGTTATCCCCGGAGTACCTTTTATCCGTTGAGCGATGGCCCTTCCATACAGAACCACCGGATCACTAAGACCTACTTTCGTACCTGCTCGACGTGTCTGTCTCGCAGTCAAGCGCGCTTTTGCCTTTATACTCTACGACCGATTTCCGACCGGTCTGAGCGCACCTTCGTACTCCTCCGTTACTCTTTAGGAGGAGACCGCCCCAGTCAAACTACCCACCATACACTGTCCTCGATCCGGATAACGGACCTGAGTTAGAACCTCAAAGTTGCCAGGGTGGTATTTCAAGGTTGGCTCCACGCAGACTGGCGTCCACGCTTCAAAGCCTCCCACCTATCCTACACAAGCAAATTCAAAGTCCAGTGCAAAGCTATAGTAAAGGTTCACGGGGTCTTTCCGTCTAGCCGCGGATACACTGCATCTTCACAGCGATTTCAATTTCACTGAGTCTCGGGTGGAGACAGCGCCGCCATCGTTACGCCATTCGTGCAGGTCGGAACTTACCCGACAAGGAATTTCGCTACCTTAGGACCGTTATAGTTACGGCCGCCGTTTACCGGGGCTTCGATCAAGAGCTTCGCGTTAGCTAACCCCATCAATTAACCTTCCGGCACCGGGCAGGCGTCACACCCTATACGTCCACTTTCGTGTTTGCAGAGTGCTGTGTTTTTAATAAACAGTCGCAGCGGCCTGGTATCTTCGACCGGCAGGGGCTTACGCAGTAAATGCTTCACCTCCACCGGCGCACCTTCTCCCGAAGTTACGGTGCCATTTTGCCTAGTTCCTTCACCCGAGTTCTCTCAAGCGCCTTGGTATTCTCTACCCAACCACCTGTGTCGGTTTGGGGTACGGTTCCTGGTTACCTGAAGCTTAGAAGCTTTTCTTGGAAGCATGGCATCAACCACTTCGTGTTCTAAAAGAACACTCGTCATCAGCTCTCGGCCTTAGAATCCCGGATTTACCTAAGATTCCAGCCTACCACCTTAAACTTGGACAACCAACGCCAAGCTGGCCTAGCCTTCTCCGTCCCTCCATCGCAATAACCAGAAGTACAGGAATATTAACCTGTTTTCCATCGACTACGCTTTTCAGCCTCGCCTTAGGGACCGACTAACCCTGCGTCGATTAACGTTGCGCAGGAAACCTTGGTCTTTCGGCGTGGGTGTTTTTCACACCCATTGTCGTTACTCATGTCAGCATTCGCACTTCTGATACCTCCAGCAAGCTTCTCAACTCACCTTCACAGGCTTACAGAACGCTCCTCTACCGCATCATCATAAGATGATACCCGTAGCTTCGGTACCTGGTTTGAGCCCCGTTACATCTTCCGCGCAGGCCGACTCGACTAGTGAGCTATTACGCTTTCTTTAAAGGGTGGCTGCTTCTAAGCCAACCTCCTAGCTGTCTAAGCCTTCCCACATCGTTTCCCACTTAACCAGGATTTTGGGACCTTAGCTGACGGTCTGGGTTGTTTCCCTTTTCACGACGGACGTTAGCACCCGCCGTGTGTCTCCCATGCTCGGCACTTGTAGGTATTCGGAGTTTGCATCGGTTTGGTAAGTCGGGATGACCCCCTAGCCGAAACAGTGCTCTACCCCCTACAGTGATACATGAGGCGCTACCTAAATAGCTTTCGAGGAGAACCAGCTATCTCCGAGCTTGATTAGCCTTTCACTCCGATCCACAGGTCATCCGCTAACTTTTCAACGGTAGTCGGTTCGGTCCTCCAGTTAGTGTTACCCAACCTTCAACCTGCCCATGGATAGATCGCCCGGTTTCGGGTCTATTCCCAGCGACTAGACGCCCTATTAAGACTCGCTTTCGCTACGCCTCCCCTATTCGGTTAAGCTCGCCACTGAAAATAAGTCGCTGACCCATTATACAAAAGGTACGCAGTCACCCAACAAAGTGGGCTCCCACTGCTTGTACGCATACGGTTTCAGGATCTATTTCACTCCCCTCTCCGGGGTTCTTTTCGCCTTTCCCTCACGGTACTAGTTCACTATCGGTCAGTCAGTAGTATTTAGCCTTGGAGGATGGTCCCCCCATGTTCAGACAAGGTTTCTCGTGCCCCGTCCTACTCGATTTCATGACAAGGAGATTTTCGCGTACAGGGCTATCACCCACTATGGCCGCACTTTCCAGAGCGTTCCGCTAATCTCCAAGCCACTTAAGGGCTGGTCCCCGTTCGCTCGCCACTACTAAGGGAATCTCGGTTGATTTCTTTTCCTCAGGGTACTTAGATGTTTCAGTTCCCCTGGTTCGCTCCATACACCTATGTATTCAGTGTAAGGTAACGGTCTTATGACCGCTGGGTTCCCCCATTCAGACATCTCCGGATCACAGTCTGTTTGCCGACTCCCCGAAGCTTTTCGCAGGCTACCACGTCTTTCATCGCCTCTGACTGCCAAGGCATCCACCGTATGCGCTTCTTCACTTGACCATATAACCCCAAGCAATCTGGTTATACTGTGAAGACGACATTCGCCGAAAGTTTGTTCTCACAAACTTTACCTTAGCCTGGACAC
>NZ_UUOC01000027.1 GCF_900590755.1 Pseudomonas viridiflava
GTGATGGCCGTCGCAGGACGCGGAGTAGGGCGTGCGACCGTCGAACTCGTTGTCTGAAATAGTGATATGAGACGCAGACATCCAGCCGGTGGCGATCATCTGTCTGCCGATGCGCGCGAACGTATTGTTGCTGATCCACACGCCGTCGGTATTTTCGATGATGAGCGCATCGCCAGCCCACACAGTCTGCGGATTGACATCGGACAGCGTCAGATTGCGAACGATAACGTTGTGCACACCTCCGCCGATGTGCACCGCGATGCCTCGGATGGCAGCCTGA
>NZ_UUOC01000031.1 GCF_900590755.1 Pseudomonas viridiflava
AAAAAAAAAAAAAAAAAAAAAAAAAAAAAAAAAAAAAAAAAAAAAAAAAAAAAAAAAAAAAAAAAAAAAAAAAAAAAAAAAAAAAAAAAAAAAAAAAAAAAAAAAAAAAAAAAAAAAAAAAAAAAAAA
>NZ_UUOC01000008.1 GCF_900590755.1 Pseudomonas viridiflava
GCCTATCTAACGACGCAAATGCAGCGCCTGTACTGGCCTCTTCCCGGCTAAAGCCGGTCCCACAAGAGAGGTGTGTGAGCTGAAAGTTCTGGAGTTACAACCCCGCTGCCAACCGGGAACCTGATCAATTGCCCGCTTGGCATTGACGGTTCCTGGAGTCTCTAGTGGGACCGGCTTTAGCCGGGAAAGCGGCCTATCTAACGAGGCAAATGCAGCGCCTGTACTGGCCTCTTCCCGGCTGAAGCCGGTCCCACAAGAGAGGTGTGTGAGCTGAAAGTTCTGGAGTTACAACCCCGCTGCCAAACGGGAACCCTGATCAATGGCCCGCTTGGCATCCAGCTCGGCCGCCACGTCCGCGCCGCCGATGAGGTGCACGGCCTGGCCCGCTCCCACCAGCCCGTCATACAACTCCCGCAGCGGGTCCTGCCCGGCGCAGATCACGATGTTGTCCACCGGCAGCAGTTTCTCTTCACCCTCGCCGATACGGATATGCAGGCCCGCATCATCGATTTTCAGGTATTCAACGCTGTTGAGCATCTGCACCTGTTTGTTCTTCAGGCCTGTGCGGTGGATCCAGCCGGTGGTTTTGCCCAGGCCGTCGCCGACCTTGGAAGCCTTGCGCTGCAACAGAAACACCTGACGCGCCGGAGCATGCAGTTCCGGCTTGATCCCCACCACGCCGCCTCGGGCTTCAAGCGTGGTGTCGATGCCCCACTCTTTCCAGAACGCCGTGCGATCCAGACTGGTGGACACGCCCTGATGCACCAGGAATTCCGAGACATCGAAACCGATCCCCCCCGCGCCGATCACTGCAACGCTATGCCCCACTGGCTTGCGCTGAAGAATCACGTCCAGATAGCTCAACACCTTCGGGTTCTCGATGCCCGGAATTGCCGGTGTGCGCGGCGCAATGCCGGTGGCGAGGATTACGTCGTCATAACCTGCCCCCAGCAGATCCTGCACAGCGACGCGAGTGTTCAAACGCACATCGACGCCGGTGGTTTGCAGCTTGCGGCCAAAATAACGCAGGGTTTCGAAGAACTCTTCTTTGCCCGGCACACGCTTGGCGATATTGAACTGGCCGCCGATTTCACTGGCCGAATCGAACAACGTCACCTGATGCCCACGCTCAGCCGCCACGGTCGCAGCTGCCAGACCTGCGGGGCCAGCGCCGATCACAGCGATTTTCTTGCTCTGGCGAGTGGGGATGTAATTGAGCTCGGTCTCGTGACAAGCCCTTGGGTTAACCAGGCAACTGGTCAGTTTGCCGCCGAAGGTGTGATCCAGGCAGGCCTGATTGCAGCCGATGCAGGTATTGATTTCATCGGCACGCCCGGCAGCTGCCTTGTTGACGAACTCCGGATCAGCCAGAAAGGGCCGCGCCATGGACACCATGTCCGCGTCGCCTTCGCTGAGGATCTGCTCGGCGATTTCCGGTGTATTGATGCGGTTGGTGGTGATCAGCGGTATGCCCACTGAACCACGCAGTTTAGCGGTGACTTTACTGAACGCCGCGCGTGGCACTTTGGTGGCGATGGTCGGTATCCGCGCTTCGTGCCAGCCGATGCCGGTATTGATGATGGTCGCGCCCGCTTGCTCGATGGCTTGGGCCAATTGCACGATTTCTTCCCAACTGCTGCCGCCTTCCACCAGATCCAGCATCGACAGCCGGAAGATGATAATGAATTGCGGACCAACGGCTTCACGCACCCGGCGCACGATTTCCACCGGCAGACGCATACGGTTTTCGTAACTGCCGCCCCAGCGGTCGGTGCGGTGGTTGGTGTGAGCCGCGAGGAACTGGTTAATGAAGTAGCCTTCGGACCCCATGATCTCGACGCCGTCGTATTCGGCGCTTTGTGCCAGGGTCGAGCAGGTCACGAAATCAGCGATCTGCTTCTCGATTCCTTCTTCGTCCAGTTCACGAGGCTTGAACGGGTTGATCGGCGCTTGAATGGCACTCGGGGCCACCTGATTCTTGCTATAGGCATAACGCCCCGCATGCAGGATTTGCAGGCAGATCTTGCCGCCCGCCTCATGCACCGCCTGAGTCACTATGCGGTGTTGGTCGGCTTCGTCAGTCGTGGTCAGCTTGGCCGCACCACCGTAGACGCCGCCCTCTTCGTTGGGGGCGATACCGCCAGTCACCATCAAGCCAACGCCACCGCGGGCACGCTCGGCAAAATACGCCGCCATGCGCTCGAAGCCACCCGGTTTCTCTTCCAGGCCCGTATGCATCGAGCCCATCAGCGTGCGATTGCGCAAGGTGGTAAAGCCCAGATCGAGGGGTGCAAGCAGGTGCGGGTAAGGGGCGGCGGCCATAGGAACTCCATCGAGCAGGATCACGGGATGCGGATGCCTTGGGCAACCGTCGATTACTCAGGCCCTGTCGGCCCGTTCATTGCGCCACAGTAAAGAGCCAGACCGTCGCGCTCAATGACTGTAGATGACAAGTTAATGATCATAGCGCGCATCGGGTTTTAACTATCAAGCTCTTAGTCTGCCTTTATTGGCCGACTTTTGACCGTGGACTAGGCTTGATCTGGCGCTGGCGCATGTGAGCCTACAAGAAGACCAATCTGCGCCCTTTGACTCATCTCAACCCGCAAGCCTGAGCGGGTCGGATAGTTGGATACATCGACCAGAGGTATACACCATGGCAACAGAAGGAAAATGCCCGTTCAACCAAGCGGCTGGCGGGGGGACCACGAACCGTGACTGGTGGCCCAACCAGCTGAATCTGAAAATCCTTCATCAACACTCCCAGTTGTCCGACCCCATGGACAAGGATTTCAACTACGCAGAAGCCTTCAAGAGCCTGGACCTGGAAGCGGTAAAACAGGACTTGCGCGCGCTGATGACCGAGTCTCAAGACTGGTGGCCAGCAGATTTCGGGCACTACGGCCCTTTGTTCATCCGCATGGCCTGGCACAGTGCGGGTACCTATCGCACCGCAGACGGGCGTGGCGGTGCGGGGGCGGGTCAACAGCGCTTCGCTCCACTCAACAGCTGGCCGGATAACGTCAGCCTGGATAAGGCGCGGCGGCTGATCTGGCCGATCAAACAGAAGTACGGGCAGAAAATATCCTGGGCGGATCTGATCATTTTGACCGGCAACGTCGCGCTGGAATCCATGGGCTTCAAGCCCTTTGGTTTCTCGGGTGGCCGTCCCGATGTCTGGGAGCCGGAGGAAGCTGTCTATTGGGGCTCGGAGAAAACCTGGCTGGGCGGCGACACCCGTTACGGCAAGGAAGCACAACCTCCAGGCGAAGGTGTGCTGGTGGCCGAGGCAGATAAGCACGGCACTGAAGAAAGCCGTACCGATCAGGGGCGTAATCTGGAAAACCCGCTTGCAGCCGTGCAAATGGGCCTGATTTACGTCAACCCTGAGGGCCCAGAGGGCAACCCCGACCCCGTGGCTTCGGCCAAGGACATCCGCGAGACGTTCGGGCGCATGGCCATGAACGATGAAGAAACCGTGGCACTGATTGCTGGCGGTCACGCATTCGGCAAGACACATGGTGCAGGCCCCGCAGACAATGTCGGCGCCGAGCCTGAAGCCGCCGACATCGAGCAGCAAGGCCTGGGCTGGAAGAACAGCTTTGGCAGCGGTAAAGGCCCGGACACCATCACCAGTGGTCTGGAAGTCACCTGGACCACGACCCCGACCCGGTGGAGCAATAATTATCTGGAGAATCTGTTCGGTTTCGAATGGGAGCTGACCAAGAGTCCGGCCGGAGCCCATCAATGGCGCCCCAAAGATGGAGCAGGTGCGGGGCTGATTCCCGATGCCCACGATGCATCGAAGCGACACGCACCTACCATGCTGACATCGGACCTGGCGCTGCGTTTTGACCCGGCCTATGAAGCGATTTCCCGGCGCTTCCTGGAGAATCCAGAGCAACTGACCGATGCCTTCGCCCGCGCCTGGTTCAAGCTGACCCACCGTGACATGGGGCCGCTATCGCGCTACCTCGGCCCGGAAATGCCCGCTGAAGAACTGATCTGGCAGGACCCGATTCCGGACGTGGATCACGCGCTGGTCAATGAAAGCGATATCGCTTCGCTGAAGAGCAAGCTCCTTGAGTCGGGCCTGTCAGTTTCGCAATTGGTATCGACTGCCTGGGCGGCGGCTTCGACGTTCCGCGGCTCCGACAAACGCGGAGGTGCCAACGGCGGACGACTGCGTCTTGCGCCGCAGAAATTCTGGCAAGCCAACCAGCCAGAACAACTGACCAACGTGCTGCAAAAACTTGAAGGCATTCAGCAGGCATTTAACGGTACCCAAGCTGGCGGCAAGAAAATCTCCCTGGCAGACCTGATTGTTCTGGCCGGTTGTGCGGGGGTCGAGCAAGCAGCGAAAAATGCCGGGCATTCGATTACCGTGCCGTTCACGCCGGGGCGTACTGATGCCTCCCAGGAACAGACCGATGTGGAGTCTTTCGGATTCCTGGAGCCTATCGCCGATGGTTTCCGCAACTACATCAAGGGGCGGCACGGCGTTTCTGCCGAGGCCTGGCTGGTGGACAAGGCGCAGTTACTGAACCTGACAGCCCCGGAAATGACGGTGTTGCTGGGCGGACTGAGGGTGCTGAATACCAATGTCGGGCAAACCCCGCATGGTGTCTTTACCGAGCGACCTGAAACCCTGACCAACGACTTCTTCGTGAACCTGCTGGACATGGGCACGGAATGGAAAGCGGTTTCCGACGCCAAGGAAGAGTTCGAAGGGCGCGATCGCAAAACCGGCGCAGTGAAATGGACCGGCACGCGAGTCGATCTGGTCTTCGGTTCACACGCACAACTGCGCGCTCTGGCCGAGGTGTATGCCAGCGCCGATGCCCAGGAGACGTTTGTGCACAAGTTCGTCGAGGTGTGGGACAAGGTGATGAATCTGGATCGGTTTGATTTGAGGTAATACGTCAGATCTGTGGGAGCGGTGCTTGCCCGCGATAAGGCCGGACGTGATCGAAAGTGAACCGTGTCCAGCCTTATCGCGGGCAAGCACCGCTCCCACAGGATGTTCGACCCGATATTTAAGTCCTGAGGGCAAAAAAAGTTCGTTAACCCGTTGTTTTCCCGTAGGCTCGGGCACACTTCATTCACGAGCCACCATCCGGGATTTTCCAGCCCTTCAAATCACCTATGCGCACATTTTTCTCAATCGTCTTCGGCCTAGGGCTGATCGTTGCCCTCGTCGGCTATGGCATCTGGACCGAGCAGCGTCCGGTAGGCCATTACCTGTCTGATTTACGCATCCAGCTGGCGGTCGATGAAGGCCAGCCAAGCGAACGCGGCAATATGCTGGGCATTCAGCCCGAGCTGTTTCCTGCTGACTATCAAAGTACCGCCCGCCTGCACCGCAAACTGGCGGCCTATCTGCAACAGGCTCGGGATAAAGGCCTGATCAACAGCCGAACCATCGTCGTGTTGCCCGAGCACGTGGGCACCTGGCTGTTTGCCAGCGGCGAGAAGAATCAGGTCTACGAGGCCACCACTATCGATGAGGCCATGACCTGGGTGTCCGCCAGCAACCCGTTGCAGTTCATCGGGGCGATGCTCCAGGCCAAGGGTGACAACCGTCTGGATGACGCCCACTTCCGCATGAAAGCGCCGAGTATGGCGGCGCAATACCAAGCGCTGTTTGGCGGACTGGCCAAGGAATTCGGGGTGACCCTGGTGGCTGGCTCCATTGTGCTTCCCGAGCCGAGTGTAAACGACGGCACGCTGAAAACCGGCAGCGGCCCGCTGTACAACAGCAGCGTGGCCTTCGCCAGCGACGGCCTGCCCATCGGCCAGCCGCAGCGCCAATTGTTTCCCAACGCCTATCAACGCAACTACATTCATGCCGCCGCCGACACCGCGCTGAACGTGCTCGACACCCCGGCCGGGCGGCTTGGCATTCTGATCGGCAGTGACAGCTGGTATCCAGCCAACTACGCCAGCCTGAATGCCAAGGGCGCCGAGCTGATTGCCGTGCCCGCGTTCGTGATCGGCGCCGACAACTGGGCCCGTCCGTGGCGTGGCTATCGGACACCCCATCTGGCCGCCGACACCGGCGTTCCCGCCGATGCCAGTGAAGGTGAAGCCTGGCAGCGCCTGACCCTGACCAGCCATGCGCCCATCAGTACCGCCCGGGCAGGGGTCAGTGTGTTCATGCGTGGCCAGCTCTGGGATCAGGGCAGTTCGGGCCACAGTTTCGCCAGCCGTGACGGCCAGCACATCGTCGAGCCACTGGCTGACGACAAAGCCCATCACGGCGCACGCCTGATCAATATCTGGTTGTGAGCATGAGCCCATCACCGACGCGTCTGGGGGATCTGTCCACCGGCTTCGTGCAGAATCTGGCGGACGCGGTGCGCAGCTTTGACCACGACCCCGCGCCGCTGCTGGAGCAATACGGCCTGAATACCGCCTGGCTCGCTGAAGCCGGGGGGCGACTTTCGATACCGCGCTATATGCGTCTGGGTCACGCCGCGATCCAGCTCACCGGTCAGCCTGCACTGGGCTTGCGCATGGGCCAGGTGAGCCGCATCAGCCAGGCCGGGCTCGCGGGTGTCGCGGCTGCGCAAGCGCCGTCGGTGCGCGAAGCTGCCAGAACGCTGATCCGCTTTGAAGCGCTGTACGGCTCCAACTATCGCGGTCAGTCGTCCTTTCATGAGGATGCGGGCGGTGCCTGGCTGCGCTTCTATTCCATCAGCCCGTACAACGGCTACAACCGTTTTGTGGTGGACTCGATTTTTGCAGGCTGGCTGCAGCAACTCTCGGCCCTGAGCGGTGTTGAGGTCCGGGCGCAGAAAGTCGAGATCGAATTCGAAGCGCCAGAATATGCCGCCGACTACAGCGGTTTGAGCGTGCAGCCTGTTGTTTTTGCCGCAGGCGCCAATCAACTCAGGCTGGATCAGACAGCCCTGGGCCTGCGCAATCCGCAGCACTGTCCCAGCACCTGGAATCATCTGCTGCAATTGTGCGAGAAAGAACTGGAGCAATTGACCCGCACCCGCAGTCTGCGCGAACGCATCAGCCAGTTGCTTGGCCCGTTATTGAACGGAGGACGGGAGCCGGATCTTGAGGAAATTGCCGCCAGACTCAAGCTCCCCGCCTGGACATTGCGCCGCAAGCTGGCCGAAGAAGGCACGGGGTTTCGCAGCATCCTCAACGACACCCGCCGGGATCTGGCCATGACCTACATTCGGGATACTGAACTGGCGTTCGGGGAGATCGCCTACCTGCTCGGCTTCGCATCGGCCGAAGCCTTTCAACGCGCCTTCAAACGCTGGATCCGCCAGACCCCGGGAGAGTTTCGGCGGGGGCAGCGTCTCTCACGATAAACGCCAAACCCGTAGGAGCGCGCTTGCCCGCGATGGCGTTGTGTCAGGTGCCATCAACGTTGGATATGCCGATGTCATCGCGGGCAAGCGCGCTCCTACAAAGCATTCAGATTCAGCTTCACAACTCGGTCGCATCATCCGCCGGTTCCAGCGGATCAAGTTCAAAAGCCTGATATTCCAGCAGTTCTTCCTGGTAGTCGTCCATAACGCGTGCCCTCTTGGCTGTTCTTTAAATAACGTCATTCACTGACCCTTGCCTTCACCATAAAGTGCCAAGGTGAAGGAAAAATGACCTGGTGATTAAAGATACGTGGCGCGCCAAAGGTAATTTAGAGGCCACGCAATACCTGTGGGACCGGCTTCAGCCGGGAAGGCGGCGCTGCGGATCCCGCAGACGCACCGAATGAACCTGTCCCTTCCCGGCTAAAGCCGGTCCCACAAATAGTCGCCCCTTGACTTGCCCCGCTCAACCGAAATAGTCTTCGGGTCATGAACTCAAAACAGCACGTCTTCGGCCAGATTATTATTACCGCCATTCCAGTCATGGCGGGATAGCCGACGCGTGCTCCCCAACCCGCCCTAGAGGCGGGTTTTTTCTGTCTCGCGGGCTAACCACTCGAACCAGGAGACAGACATGATCACTATTCAATCCGCCCTCTTCGCCTCCAATCCTCAGCGCATCGCTGCCCACAGCACGGGGACGACGCGATGACCGACCTGCTCAATCACTACGCCCGCAAGATCCTCAATTCTCGCGTCTACGACGTCGCCGTGGAAACCCCGCTGCAAAGCGCGCGTCAGTTGTCCGAGCGCCTGGGCAATCAGGTGCTGCTCAAGCGTGAAGACTTGCAGCCGGTGTTTTCCTTCAAGATTCGCGGCGCGTACAACAAGCTGGCGCAGTTGAGCCCGGAAGAGCTGGCCCGTGGCGTGGTCGCTGCCTCGGCTGGCAATCATGCCCAGGGCCTGGCGCTGGCGGCCAAGACCCTGGGCGTTGAAGCCACCATCGTGATGCCCAAGACCACCCCGGAGATCAAGATCGAAGGCGTACGCTCAAGAGGCGGCAAGGTGATCTTGCATGGCGATTCCTTCCCCGAGGCGCTGGCCTATTCCCTGAAGCTGGTCGAAGAAATGGGCTTCGTCTACATCCACCCGTATGACGACCCCGACACCATCGCCGGGCAAGGCACGGTGGCGATGGAAATCCTGCGTCAGCATCAAGGGCCACTGGACGCGATTTTCGTCCCGGTGGGCGGCGGCAGTCTAATTGCGGGCATCGCGGCCTACGTCAAATACCTGCGCCCGGACATCAAGGTGATCGGCGTCGAGCCGGACGATTCCAATTGCCTGCAACAGGCCATGGCCTACGGCGAGCGCGTGGTGTTGCAGCAGGTCGGGCTGTTTGCCGATGGCGTCGCGGTGGCGCAGATCGGTCAGCATACGTTTGAGGTCTGCAAGGATTATGTCGATGAAGTGATCACCGTCAGCACCGATGAAATCTGCGCAGCGATCAAGGACATCTACGACGACACCCGCTCGATCACCGAACCGGCAGGCGCTTTGGGCGTGGCCGGGATCAAAAAGTATGTCGAGCATTATGGCGTGAGTGGCCAGACCTTCGTGGCCATCGACTCCGGCGCCAACGTCAACTTCGACCGCCTGCGCCACGTGGCAGAACGCGCCGAGCTGGGCGAAGGCCGCGAAGCCATCATCGCCGTGACCATCCCCGAGCAGCCAGGCAGTTTCAAGGCGTTTTGCCAGGCCATCGGCAAGCGGCAGATCACCGAATTCAACTACCGTTACCACACCGACCGCGAAGCGCACATCTTCGTTGGCGTGCAGACTCATCCGGAAACCGACCCAAGGGCTGAACTGGTGTCGAGCCTGACCGAACAAGGCTTCCCGGTGATAGACCTGACCGACAACGAACTGGCCAAGCTGCACATCCGCCACATGGTCGGCGGCCATGCCGAGCGGGTCAGCGATGAAGTGGTGTTCCGCTTCGAATTCCCGGAGCGGCCGGGGGCGCTGTTCAACTTCCTCAACAAACTGGGCGGCCAGTGGACCATCTCGATGTTCCACTACCGCAACCACGGTGCAGCAGATGGCCGGGTGGTGGCGGGTTTGGTAGTGCCGGAGGACGAACGCCACCTGATCCCGGCGGCACTGGCCGAGATTGGTTATCCGTATTGGGATGAGAGCGAGAACCCGGCTTATAAGCTGTTTTTGGGGTAAGGCGTGCAGGTTATTGATACCTGTGGGACCGGCTTCAGCCGGGAAGAGGCCCGTACATCCACTACATTTGTGCCGACAGGAATGCCGCCTTCCCGGCTAAAGCCGGTCCCACGGATCACCTACAACCGTAAGACCGGCTTCAGCCGGGAAGAGGCCCGACCATCCGCTACATCTGTGCCGACAGGAGTGCCGCCTTCCCGGCTAAAGCCGGTCCCACGGATCACCTACAACAGTGGGACCGGCTTCAGCCGGGAAGAGGCCCGACCATCCGCTACATCTGTGCCGACAGGAATGCCGCCTTCCCGGCTAAAGCCGGTCCCACAAGTTCGGTGATCGTCTGCACACAGGTGAGTTACGCCATCAGGGCGCGGGGGTTGCTTCCGGTTCCGCCGCCGGAGCGGCTTCAACGGGAGCAGGCTCAGGCGCAACCACAGGCTCGGCCTGGAAGGAATCATTGCTCACCGGTGCTGGCACTGGCTGGCTCGACTCAACCGCTGGCGCCTCAGGCTCGGATTTGGCAGCAGGCGCCGCCTCAGCTGCTTTTGGCTCAGCTGTTTTTTGCTCGACCAGCGCAGCCGGTTTGACCGCCGCCGGAGCAGGTTCAGGCACGCCCAGATCGGTCTTGGGCTTTTCCGGGATGTGGGCAGCCTTCTTCGCTTCTGGCGGCAGGAAGTTTTCTACCAGAATAAAGAAGCGATCATAGAATTTGTCCGAGGCCACGGTTTCGCTGGCCACCTTGACCATCGAATCGTCCGTGGAGCCAATCGGCATCGACACCGAACCCAACACGCCCACACCCAGGCTGGCCGAGTTGTTGGTCTTCTTCAACGCATAGCGATCCTGCAAGGCATTGGCGAACATCGTGGCGCCGTTTGCGGCAGTGCCATCGGCAGCACACACCACATTGAAGCTGATCTCCATGTGGGTCTCGCCGGTTTGCTGGAAGCTCTTATGCCCGCTGATCATCTTCGGGTCGCTGCTGGTGATGATGTAGCCCTGACTGAGCAGGGCCCGTCGCGCAGCTTCGCACGAAGCCGAATCACTGACCGGGTAACTTCTCGAGAACGTCCCCGCGTCGTCAAAATTCTCATGTTCGTAGACGGCTGTCTTGGTCGACGAGCAGCCTGCGACTGCCATCAAGGCGACTGCGCCGCACGCGAGGCGAAAGTTAACTGAGTTAGGCATCAAGAATCCTGGAGAAAGTCACTGTCAGCAGATTGGCCGACCGGAAAAACATCGGTAAGTCTGCAACAAGGCAGACGCAGGATCAACGCAGAGATTGAATGGATCTTGTTACAAGAAAGCTAAACGACAGGTCTCCCGCCGCACAATGATCAAACCAATCACAAAAATCCAAAACGATCAAAAAGAGTTGCATTTTATGATCGATTCAATCATTGTCGATTTCACTAAGAACAATATGAGAATTCAGCCATGCAATTTCGCGGCATTATTCCAGCCCTGGTGACGCCCTTCACCGCTGATCAGCAGGTGGATCATCAAGCCCTTCGTGCTCTTATCGAAAACCTGATCGAAGCCGGTGTACACGGGCTTTTCGTCCTGGGCACCAACGGTGAATTCTTCACGCTGTCGGAAACCGAAAAGCTGGAAATCGCCCGCACCACGGTGGATGCAGCAGGCGGGCGAGTGCCAGTGGTCATCGGTACCGGCGCCTTTGCGACCCGTGAAGTGATTGAAATGAACAAAAAAGTGACTGATCTGGGCGCTGATGCCCTGTCTGTCATCACGCCTTACTTCAATGCCATTAGCCAGAACGAGCTGATCAAGCATTACGAAGCCATCGCCGACGCCTCTAGCCTGCCGCTGATGATGTACAACATTCCCGCCAAGACCGGCATGTCCATCGGCATCGGCGCCGTGGCGGCCTTGCATCAGCACCCGATGATCAAAGGCATAAAGGACAGCGCCGGTAACTTCGACGCTTTGGTGCAGATGATGAAATACCGCAGCGATGACTTCGCGGTATTTGCGGGCACCGACTCGCTGATCTACTGGAACCTGCTGGCCGGTGGCGATGGTGCGATTGCCGCCACCGCCAATGCGGTGCCGGATCTGGTCATGTCGATCTGGAATCATTTTCAGGCTGGCAACCATGACGCCGCGCGTATCGCTCAAGAAGCCTTGCGCCCTCTGCGCGACGCTTTCGCCATGGGCACCATGCCCGTCGTACTGAAAACAGCGACCCAACTACTGAATCTCCCGGTCGGCCCCTGCCGCGCGCCTGTCCAGCCGCTGGACGCTGCCGCCGTGCAAAAGCTGGAAACCCTGCTCGCGGTTTACCGTTAAGCCACCAGGAGATGCGCTGATGTCTGCTACTTATCACTTCCAGACCGTCAAACACGTGATCCACGGGCCCGGCAGCCTTGACCTGCTGAGCGAAAAACTGGCCTTGCTCGACACCCCGCTCAATCGCGTTGTGCTGGTCACGCAAAACGCCATGCATCAACTGGGCGTCACCGAGAAAGTCAGCACACAACTGAAAGCCGCCGGTATCGCCGTACATATCATCGATAACGTAGAAATCGAACCGACGCTGGAAAATATCGAGCGTGTGTTTCGCGAAGACGTTGCGCCTCATGCTCCTGACGCGCTAATAGCCATCGGTGGTGGCAGTGTGCTCGACGCGGCGAAACTGTTTGCGGTGATGCTCACCAACGACACGCCACTGCGGGACTTGCTGGGCGTCGACAAGGTCAGCCATCCCGGCAAACCCATGGTGCTGGTCCCGACCACCTCGGGCACCGGTTCGGAAGTTACTCCCAACGCCATCGTCACCCTGCCCGACGAAGAATTGAAAATCGGCGTGGTCAGCCGTCATTTGCTGCCGACCCTGGTCATCCTCGACCCACTGCTGACCCTAAGCCTGCCGCGCAGCATCACCGCCGCCACCGGCATGGATGCCTTCGTGCATTCGCTGGAGTCGTTCATTTCTACCAAGGCCAACCCGATCAGCGACGCATTCGCTTTGGAGTCCATGCGTTTGATTGCAGGCAGTATCGTCGAGGCGTATCAACAACCAGACTCGGTCAGAGCGCGGGGCGACATGCTGCTGGGTTCGATGTACGGCGGCCTTGCGCTGACTGCAGCGGGCACGGCGGCGGTACACGCCATGGCCTATCCGCTGGGCGGCAAATTTCACGTCACCCACGGCGTCGCCAACGCGATGTTGTTGCCCCATGTGATGGCCTTCAACCTGGACAGCTGCGCCGACCGCCTCAAGCGCGCCGCCTGTGTCTGTGGTGTTGCAGACCTTCACGACAGCGATGAAGTGGCCGCCCACAAGTTGATCGAGCAGATCCGCCAGTGGACCGCCACCCTGAACATTCCGCAGGACTTGCGTGAGTTCGGCGTTGCCGAAGAGCACCTGGCGGACATGGCGGTGGCCGCGTCAAAAGTGACCCGGCTGATGGCCAACAACCCGAAAGCGTTGAGCCTGACGGACATCGAAACACTCTATCGTTGCCTGCTGCCATGAGCGTCGCAAACCTGTCGGGCCTGCTGATCATCGCCGACGATTTATCCGGTGCCGCCGATTGTGCAGCAGGTTTCGCCCGACGATTGAGCACAGAAATCCTGCTCGACGGAGGCGCTTCAACCGCCTCGATCGTGGCCGTAGACGTGGATTCGCGCAGGCTGGACGCTCAAGCCGCAGCGCTGGCCAACAGCGCTGTATTGCAGCAGGGTCAGTACGCCGACAAAGCCCTGTACAAGAAAATCGATTCCACCCTGCGCGGCAATGTCGCCAGTGAAATCGTTGCCTTGCAGGCCAGTCGCGGCCTGGCCATTGTCGGTCCGGCCTACCCCGCCATGGGTCGCACTACTCGGGATTCGGTGCAATTGCTCGACGGTGTGACGGTGGCACTGAGCGATGTCTGGCGCAACGAACACCTGACCGGCACCGGCAATCTGCTGGAAAGCCTGAGCGCAGAAGGTTTGCGCTGCGCGGCCATCGATCTGGACACCCTGCGGGACGAATCGGCACTGACCAGCGCCCTGCATCACGCCTTGCGAAACAAGGTGCAGGCGCTGATTTGCGATGCGCAGACCGATTCGGATTTGCAACATCTGGCCCGCGCCACGGCGCCGCTGTACCGCCAGTTGTTCTGGGTCGGTTCAGCGGGTCTTGCCAACCATTTACCTGAGGCGCTGGGCTTGCCAGCGGCCACGGCAATCAAGGTGCAAGGCCGCGCGCCCGTCCTGACAGTGGTGGGCAGCATGTCCCGGCACTCACAGCTGCAGGCCGACACTTTGGCCAAACACAGTGGCTGCTTTTGCCTGCAACTGGATGCGAACACGCTGCTGGATCCAGACAACCATGAGCAACGCGAACAACTGATCACCCTGCTCTACCTGCGTCTGGCCAAGGGGGACGACTGCCTGCTGACCTTGAGCCAGCAAGAACGAAACCCATCCCTTGCGGTGCAACTGAGCAACGCCCTGGCCAACTGGCTGAAACCCGCCATCGCCGTAGCCGGCTCCTTGATCGCCACCGGCGGCGAAACCGCCCGGGCCATTCTGACCGCCGGCGGAATCAGCCGCCTTGAAGTTCAAGGCGAACTAGCCCCCGGCGTGGTGCTCTCGCGAACTGAAACAGGCTTGAACGTGGTGACCAAAGCCGGAGCTTTCGGCCAGCCCGACACCCTGCTCAACGCCTGGCAGCAACTTCATGGCCGCAGCACTGCCAGTGCTGAGCCAACCCCCATGACACCGTTTCAGAACAAAAAGGAAACCCATCATGTCTGAACGTCCCGTGATCGGAATCACCATGGGCGATGCCGCCGGTGTGGGTCCGGAAATCATCATGAAAACCCTAGCGCATCAGTCGGTGTACGACAGCTGTCGGCCACTGGTGATCGGCGATGCCAATCGCCTGCAAGACGCCAATCGAATCGTCGGCGGCAGCCTGCGGGTCAATAGCATCGCCTCCCCCGCCGACGCGCGTTTTGAGCTTGGCACTGTGGACGTCATCGACCTGGGGCTGATCCCGGCCGACATGCCCTACGGCAAGCTCTCGGCAGTGGCCGGTGATGCAGCCTTTCGCTACATCGAGCGCACCGTGCAGCTGACCCAGAGCGGTGAACTGGACGCGATCTGTACCGCGCCGCTGAACAAGGAAGCGCTGCACGCCGGTGGCCATATTTTCCCCGGCCATACCGAAATGCTCGCGCACCTGCTGGGCATCGAAGAAGTCTCGATGATGCTGATGACGCCGACCCTGCGGGTCATTCACGTCACGACCCATATCGGCATCATCGACGCCATCGCCAAAATCGAGCCGGGGCTGGTCAAGCGCACCATCGAGCGCTGCCGGGAAACCCTGACCAGGGCCGGTATCGAAAACCCGCTGATCGCAGTCTGCGGCATCAACCCGCATGCCGGGGAAAACGGCCTGTTCGGTTATGGCGAAGAGGAAACCAAGATTCAGCCTGCCATCGAGGAGCTGCGCTTACGCGGCTGGCGCGTGGAAGGCCCACTGCCAGCGGACACCCTGTTTTTCCGCGCCGGCCGCGGGGACTTCGATGCCGTCGTCGCCATGTATCACGACCAGGGTCACGGCCCGGTGAAAGTCATGGGCCTGGAAGCAGGCGTCAACGTCACGGTTGGCCTGCCAGTGATCCGTACTTCCGTCGACCACGGCACTGCATTCGACATCGCTGGCAAAGGCATCGCAGACGAACGCAGCCTGATCGAAGCCCTGCGTCAGGGCGTCGAGCTTGCTACGCGCAAACGGGAGACACGCCAGTCGGTCGCGGTTTAAGGCCGCCCACATCCCAAAAATCCGAGCACCGAACCCAGAAACAACGCGCCACAAAAACAACAATGGAGCGAAATGATGGACACCTTCAACTCGCAGGACACTGCGATCATCATTGGTATGGTCGTCGTTTATATCGTCATCACCACCTGGATGAGCCTGCGCCTGCGCAGCAAGACCAGTGAGCAATACATGGTCGCCGCACGGACCATGCCTGCCTTTGTCGTCGGCATCCTGATGATGTCGGAGTTCATCGGCGCCAAGTCCACGGTCGGTACAGCCCAGGCAGCCTTCGAAAGCGGTTTCGCCGCTTCATGGTCGGTCATCGCTGCAGCAATCGGCTTCCCGCTGTTCGGCCTGCTCATGGCCCGCAAGCTGTACAACTCCGGGGAGTTCACCATTTCCGGATTCATCGCCAAGAAGTACGGCACGTCTACCAAGCTGGCCGTCTCGATCATCATGATCTACGCCCTGCTGCTGGTGAACGTCGGGAACTACGTGAGCGGTGCGGCGGCCATTGCCACCGTGATGAAGATCAATCTGCCCACCGCAGCCTTCATCACCGCCGTCATCAGCACCCTGTATTACGTGTTTGGCGGCCTGAAAAGCGTGGCTTACATGAGCATCCTGCACACCGCCGTGAAATACGTCGGCGTGATGATCGTGCTGTATGTGGCGCTGAACCTGACCGGCGGTTTCACCCCTGTCATCCAGAATATGCCGGAGCACTACTTCACCTGGGACGGCGCCATCGGCGGCTCGAAAATCATGGCGTGGATCATCGGCACCGTCGGTGCGATTTTCTCCACTCAGTTCATCATTCAAGCGATCTCTTCGACCCCGAACTCCAAAGCCGCTCAGCGCTCGACGTTCTACGCGTCCTTGTTGTGCATCCCCATCGCATTGGCGCTGGGCTTTATCGGTGTCGCGTCCAAATACCTGCACCCGGACATGGGCAGCCTCTACGCCCTGCCGATCTTCCTGCAGTCCATGAGCCCGGTACTGGCCGGTGTGGTGACCATCTCTCTGGTGGCGTCGATCTTCGTCAGCGTCAGCACCGTGGCCCTGGCCATTGCTTCGCTGGTGGTGCGTGACTTCTACGTACCGATGCGCAAGCCGTCCGTGGATCGTGAACTCAAAGCCACCCGCGTGATTGCCTTGATCATCGGCTTCGTGCCGCTGTTCTTCGTGTTCTTCGTGCCGGAAATTCTCAACCTGTCGTTCTTCACCCGGGCCCTGCGCCTGTCCATCGCGGTTGTAGCGATGATTGCCATCTACCTGCCATTCTTCGGCTCCGGCCGTGGCGCGACGCTGGGTCTGGTTGCATCGGCCATCACCACCAGCGTCTGGTATTTGCTGAACAATCCATACGGCATCGACAACATGTACATCGCACTGGTGACTCCAGCGATCGTGATCGCCGTTGAACGCCTCTTCCCGAAATCCATTGCGGGTAAACAAGACAAGAGCGAGGTTTCCCATGCCAACCAATGATCAACGCCAGGACGCCTTCCTGCCCACGCCCTACGCGCAGAACCACGCGGCGAACCTTCATGAACTGGCGGATGGCACCGTGCTCTGCACCTGGTTTGCTGGCACGCAGGAAGGCATGGCTGACATTTTTGTCCTGCTGTCGCGCCGCGATCCGCAAACCGGGGTCTGGAGCGAACCCGAAAAGCTGTCCCAGGACGATACCCGCTCTGAACAGAACCCGATTCTGTTCCAGGCCCCGGAAGGTCCGCTGTGGCTGATCTGGACCGCGCAGATTTCCGGCAATCAGGAGACGGCAATCATCCGCCGCCGTCTTTCTCAGGATCAGGGCAAAACCTGGGGCCCGGTAGAAACCCTGTTCGAAGAACCGGGCACCTTCGTGCGCCAACCTCCGGTGGTACTGGACAACGGCGACTGGCTGTTGCCGGTGTGGTACTGCATCACCCTGCCGGGGGAAAAGTGGATCGGCAACCATGATGTCAGCGCGGTGATGATTTCCAGTGATCAGGGCCAGAGCTGGTCCCGTCACGACGTGCCCGACAGCACGGGCAGCGTGCACATGAACGTTCATCAACTGGCGGATGGCAGCCTGCTTGGGTTGTTTCGCAGCCGCTGGGCCGACTTCATTTACAGCAGCCGTTCACTTGACCGTGGTCGCAGCTGGAGCGCACCGGTGCCAACGGAGTTGCCCAATAACAACTCCTCGATTCAGTTCGTGCGTTTGAACAGTGGCGAACTGGCGCTGGTCTACAACCCGGTCAGCGCCGAAGGGCATAGTCAGCGCCGGGCTTCGCTGTACGACGAAATCGAAGATGAAGGCGACGACCGCATCACACCGGGCCAGAGCGAAGATGGCAAAAGCGCAGTGTGGGGCATCCCCCGCGCGCCGATGAGCCTGGCGTTGTCTCAGGATGACGGCAAGAGCTGGCCAGTGCGTCTGGATCTTGAGCTGGGGGATGGCTTTTGCCTGACCAACAACTCCCATGAAAAACTCAATCGCGAGTTTTCCTACCCGAGCATCATTCAGGCCCGGGATGGCAGTTTGCATGTGGCGTTTACCTACTTCCGGCAGAAGATCAAGCATGTGCACTTGCCGTTGACGGCGGTGCGTTGATTGGCGTTAAGGAACCGTCCTGTAAAAAACCCAATCTTCTAATCTGGAATGCAATTCCTGTAGGAGTGAGCTTGCTCGCGATAGCGTCAGGCCAGTCGATGATTTATCGATAAGCAAACCGCATCGCGAGCAAGCTCACTCCTACAGGGGTCCGAAGATGGAACTCCTCTCTTATGACAACCCCACCCAAAACCGCCGTACTCACCGGCGTCAGTTCCGGCATCGGCATGGCCATTGCTCAACGCTTGCTGGCCGAAGGTTGGCGCGTGCAGGGTCTGAGTCGCCGCCCGGCAGATATCGATCATCCGTCCTTTGCGTGGACCGAATGCGACCTGAACGACTTGCACGCGCTTGATCAGGCGCTGCAACCCATCGCAACAGTAGACGCGATTGTCCACGCGGCAGGCTTCATGCGCACCGCGCCTTTGGGCCTGTTGAATCCAGACGACGGACAAGCGATGTGGCAGGTTCATGTGGCCGCCGCCAGCCACATGGTCAACACACTGCATGCCAGGCTGCGCCCCGGCGCACGTGTGGTGGTGATCGGTAGCCGGACCATGCAGGGCGCCAGCGGCCGCAGCCAATATGCCGCCACCAAAGCGGCGTTGCAGGGCATGGTCCGCTCCTGGGCCATCGAGCTGGCGCCCAAGGGCGTTACCGCCAACCTGATCGCTCCCGGCGCCACTGAAACTCCTATGTTGCTGGACCCGGCCCGCAGCGGCACCCCGCCCGTCAAACCGCCTATAGGCCGTTTTGTGCAACCCGGCGAAGTGGCCGGCATGGCGGCGTTTTTGCTGGGCCCGGATGCCGGCGCCATCACCGGGCAGAGTCTGGTGATCTGCGGCGGCGCTTCGCTGTAGGCCGCCGCCTGCGGTTGCAATCCATAACGGTTTAATGTGATAACTCCCGCCTCTTCGCTCACCACCAAGGCTGTTCATGAAAGTCGCCAATCGCCGTCAATCGATACTGGATCTGGTCCTGTCCGGGAAGTCGAACGTCGATGAACTCTGCGCCCAGCTCGGCGTGTCGGAAGCCACGGTGCGTCGCGACCTGACGGCGCTGGCCGAAGAAGGTCTGATCATCCGCACGTATGGCGGTGCGACTCATGTGGGCATGCGCGAGCCGGAGACCTCGGTGGAAGAGCGCCGCCAGCAACACAGTCAGGAAAAAACCGTGATCGCCCGTGCCGCGCTGGCGCATATTCAGGATCACGACACGCTGTTCCTGGAGGGCGGCACCACCACCAGTGCTCTGGCACAACTGCTCAACCAGCGCCGGGGCCTGCACGTCATCACCAACAACCTCATGGCCCTGGCCGACCTTGCACTGATCCCTGAAGGCCGCATCACCGTGCTGGGCGGTGATCTGCGTAGTTCGAGCATGTCGACCTATGGGGTTGCCGCACAGGCTGCCCTTGAGCACCTGAGCGCCGACAAGGTGTTCCTCAGTGCTGACGGCGTGGTGGCAGAGCTGGGGCTGTGTGAAGCCAGTTCAGAACAGGCCTACCTCAAAGAAACCATGATCGCCCGTGCGGCGTTTATCTTCGTGCTGGCCGACGCCACCAAACTTGGCCGCGCCCGCCAGCAACACTGGACGCCACTACGCCAGCCCTGGACCCTGATAACCCACGAACTGGATGACTCGTCGCTGCTGGTGCCGTTTCAGTCGCGACGCACGATTACCGTCGAGGTTGTTCCCTTCTGATCCTTGAGTATCTACCGATTTATGCGTAGACATTCATGCCTCTAATTGTCAGCCGTAACTGATTGCTCAATGCATCTTTACGTCACGACATCCCTGTAAAACAGCTGCTGCGCTGCCGTTTTGGACAGGTTGCAAATAATTTCAAAACCCCATGCAACCTTCTCAACAGACCGTCGGTCACAGATCTGTCTGGATAGTGGCAATACGCCTCTTTTTTTCAAGAGCGTGCCCGATAACTATCAGGACAAACAAAACAAGGTCTAGCCAGACCTTCATAATCAGAGAAACGGATCTTTCTCAAACATAGAAAATAACTGCCGAATGTTCGGCATGAGAGATCCCATGAGCCTTCTTGCGCCTGCCGTTTACCTGACTAACCGCCTACGTTTCCCCGCCAAGTTCACTGTTTTGGCAATCATCGTGCTTATCCCTATCGCCCTGCTGGGGTACCGGGTCCTGAACCAGATCAATAACAGCATCGACGCCGTACGCCTGGAGCAGTCCGGCCAGCGCTATCTTCTGGACGCCACCCCGGTCCTTCGCTTCTCCATGACCCAACGCGCCTTGAGCAACCGCTTGCTGAGCGGTGACCGGAGCGCGGCTAGTGACCTGGCCGCCAATCAGACCAAGCTTGAGGATGCGTTCTCCACCTTGAGCAGCACGGACGCCCGCTACAACGCCACGCTGGAAACCGGTGACCGGGTCCAACGCCTGCGCAGCGCCGCGCAACAATTGATTGCCCAGGTCAAACCTGGCGCCAATCAGGCTAAAGCGTTCGACGACTGGAACGATCAACTGACCGCTACCCTGGACTTTATCTACTTCATATCCGCCACGTCGGGGATGGTGCTGGATGAAGACTACGCCACGTTGTTCATGATCGACCAGAGCACTTTGCGGCTGCCACGCCAGATCAACATCGTGGGTCAGTTGCGCGGTTTTACCAGCGGCCTGCGCAACGGCCAGCCGATCACCGATGCCACCCGCAATGCGGCGCAATCGATGTTCAGACAGGAAACGCAGATCCGCCAGGAATTGTTGCAGAGCTTGAAGCTGCTGCGCCGCAAGGAGCCCGCGCTGACAGACCGGATCGAGCCTTCCATTCTTGCCGCCATACAGAGTATGGATCTGTTTCGCAGAGACCTGACCAGCCTGCTGGGGGCCAGTGACGGCGTGATCAACAACATCGACCCTCTGACTGCTGAAGGTAATTCGACGGTGGCTGAGTTCTTCAAGGCGCAGGATCTTTTGCAGGACGCTCTGCACAACGAGCTGGCCAGCCGTGAACAGCACATGGCACTGGAGCGGACGATAATCCTGGCGGCATTCGCGTTCATGGGCCTGTTGCTGATATACGCCTTTTGCGGCATCTACAGCGCCATGCGCGGCGCCATCAAGGAGGTGCTCGCTGCCACGCGGTCCATTGCCCAGGGCGACTTGAGCGCGCGGGTCAAAGTGCGCAGCAAAGACGAGCTGGCCGACATCGGCAACGGCCTGAATCTGATGGCCGAAGCGTTTTCCAGCTCTCTGGCCCAGGTCGAGCGCAGCTCTCAATCGGTATCCGACGCCGCGAGGCGCATGGAGCTGTCGATCCAGAGCGCCAAACAGTCGATGAACTCGCAACAGGCCGAAACCGAACAAGTGGCTACGGCCATCAACGAGATGACCGCCAGTGTCGCAGACGTCGCGCAGAATACCGAAGGCGCAGCACGTGCAGCAGAGCAGGCCAGAAGTGCGTCGAGCATCGGCCTGGATGTCATGCAGGTGACCCGCACCACCATCGAGGCCTTGGCCAAAGAAGTGGAAGTCAGCTCGCAGCGGGTCTCTGCCTTGGCAGTACACAGCCAGGAAATCGGCGGCGTGATCGAGGTGATTCGCAATATTGCCGATCAGACCAACCTGCTGGCCCTGAACGCTGCCATCGAAGCGGCACGGGCGGGAGAACAGGGTCGCGGTTTTGCGGTAGTGGCTGACGAAGTGCGCACGCTGGCCTCGCGCACGCAAAACTCCACTGAGGAAATCCGCCGCATCATCCAGGAACTGCAACAGGCGACTGGCGCCGCCGTGGAACAGATGACCGCCGGCCAGAGTCGTGCGCAAGCCTGTATAGAATCTGCCGTCAAAGCCTCCGCAAGCCTTGGCGATATCAATGAAGAAGTTGAACGCATCGTCGGCATGAATACCCAGATCGCCAGCGCAGCGGTTCAGCAACATGCCGTTTCGGAAGATATCAACCGTAACGTGATGGGCATCCGCAATGGCAGCGTGACGCTGATGCGAGGCGTGGAAGAGAACGAAATCACCGCCGACGAGTTGTCCCTGCTGGCGGGAGAACTACGTACGGTCGTGGCTCGCTTCAAGCTTTAAGGAAGGCGCTATCAACGGCTGAAACGGCAGAGCCCCTATTCTGCAGTTTCAGCCGTTGGGTGCCCGTCTCACCGACTCGGGCTGATGGCCTGCACGGCCTGAACATTGTCCCATGCAGGTTCCGGCGCGAAACGTAGGGCCAGAAAATCCAGCATCGCGCGCAAGGCGGACGACATATGCTTGCGCGAGGTGTAGACCGCAAAGATGCTCAACTCCATCGGCTGGTAGTCCCTTAACAGCGCAATCAGCTGACCTTGCCTGATCAGCGGCGCCGCCAGATAGGTCGGCAACAGCGCCACGCCTGCACCGCACAAGGCAGCCTGCATGGTGGTGACAGCATCATTGCTGCTGACATTGCCTTTCACGGCAACGCTATGCGGCAAATCCTTGTAGCTGAAGTGCCAGAGACTGCTGCTGTGGTAGCTATGAGTCAGGCAGTTGTGCAGCGTCAGATCGGCGGCGACCTGAGGCGCTGCATGGCGTTTCAGGTAGTCCGGTGACGCACAGACCACCGAGCGGCAAGTGGTCAGACGTCGGGCAATCAGATTGGGGTCCAGATCGTTGGTGATGCGAATCGCCAGGTCCATACGTTCATCGACCAGGTTGACCGTGCGATCAAGCAGCACCATGTCGACGCTGACTTGCGAATAGCGCCCGACAAACTCTGTCACTGCGTGCATCAACTGAGCCTGACCAAACGATGTGCTGGCGGTGATACGCAGCAGTCCCTTCGGCTCGTCCTCGGGCGCGGCAACCACAGCCCGCATGTCCTCGGCCAGATCGAGCATCCGCCTGCACAGCGGCAATACTTCAGCGCCCGCTGCCGTGAGGTTCAAGCGTCGAGTGGTTCGATGCATCAGGCGAGCCCCCGTCCAGTCTTCAAGCTCGGCAAGCAATCGGGAGATTACTGGCCTGGATAGCCCGAGTTTGTCAGCAGCAGCGGTCTGGCTTGCGCAATCGACCACCGTCACAAAAGCCTGCATCGCCTCTAACTTGTCCATGATTCGACCGATTTACGAAACAAACTTGCCGCCAATCTAGCGTTTTTCGCTCTATAAATCTCAACTAACCTGCGCGCTTCTGTCTCACCGCTCCGGAGCTCGACATGCTATCGCTATCCACACGACGCCTATTGGCCGCTTTCGCTCTGCTGGGCCATGCCGCCACCAGCCTGGCGGCCCAACCACTGACACTGGACGTTTATAACCCTGGCGACGAGGCGATTTTTCCGGTCTCGTCAGTGCTGGTCAGCGCGGAGAAGGACGCCGTTCTGATTGATGCGCAGTTTTCCAGCATCCAGGCTGATCAGGTCGTTCAGAAGATCCGCAAGAGCGGGAAAAACCTGACCACCATCTACATCAGCCACGGTGACCCGGACTTCTATTTCGGCCTGCAGACCATCACTGACGCTTACCCCAAGGCAAGGGTGGTCGCCAGCGCCCAGACAGTGGCGCATATCAAGGAAACCAAGGATGCCAAGCTAGCGTACTGGGGTCCCAAGCTGGGCGCAGGCGCACCGCGCAAAGTCATCGTGCCCGAGGTCTTGCAGGGTAACGAGTTGAAACTTGAAGGTCAGGCATTACAGGTCATTGGCCTGGACGGTCCGCAACCCGATCGCAGCTTCGTATGGATCCCCTCCGTCAAAGCCGTGGTCGGTGGTGTCGTGCTCTCTAACAACATCCATGTGTGGATGGCTGATACCCAAAGCGCTCAATCCCACAAGGACTGGCTGGCGACCTTGGCGACAATAGAGAAGTTGAAGCCTGCGACCATCGTGCCGGGCCACTTCCTGCCAGGTGAGCTGAAAGCCGAGCAAGCACCCGCCTTCACTACGGGCTACATCAGAACTTTCGATGCCGAGACAGCCAAGGCCAAGGATTCCGCCACCCTGATCGAGGCGATGAAAGCGCACTACCCGAAACTGGCGGACGAGTCATCGCTGGTACTGAGCGCGAAAGTGGCCAAGGGTGAGATGAAGTGGTGAGTCAGGATGGCCGGGATCTGTAGGAGCTGCCGCAGGCTGCGAACGCGTTCTGTCTGACACATCGCGATTCGCAGCCTTCGGCAGCGCCTACAGGATTCGGCCAAACATTGCGGTGCGCCGAATTTGAGGCAAAAAAAAGCGACCCATTAAGGTCGCTTTTTTTCGCTTCAAGGAGTTCAAGGGCCTCGAAGCTATGTATGGCGCAGCGGACGGGACTCGAACCCGCGACCCCCGGCGTGACAGGCCGGTATTCTAACCGACTGAACTACCGCTGCGCATTGTTGGACTTTCGTCCGGTAAAGCAAAAAAACTCTTCAACGAATGGTGGGTGATGACGGGATCGAACCGCCGACCCGCTGCTTGTAAGGCAGCTGCTCTCCCAGCTGAGCTAATCACCCTTTGCTTCGTTGAGGCCGCGAAATTTACGCAAAAAATGACACTAAGTCAATGAATTAAAACAATTTATCTCATGAACATCAGTATTGCGTCTGAACAGGAAACCCAGGGCAAAAAAAAGCGACCCATCAGGGTCGCTTTCTTTCGCTTCAAGGAGTTCAAGGGCCTTGAAGCTATGTATGGCGCAGCGGACGGGACTCGAACCCGCGACCCCCGGCGTGACAGGCCGGTATTCTAACCGACTGAACTACCGCTGCGTATCGCTCGGACTTGCGTCCGTTTGAATCGTTGAAACAGTCTTTCGAGAAACTGTTTCGTTGTAACCCTGACTGATCAGCCTTGAGGCTTTTCAATCGCAGACCAGGCTGACCTGATCCGTAAAATATGGCGCAGCGGACGGGACTCGAACCCGCGACCCCCGGCGTGACAGGCCGGTATTCTAACCGACTGAACTACCGCTGCGCGTCGGTGGACTTTCGTCCGGTAAATCAAAAAGCTCTTCAACGATGGTGGGTGATGACGGGATCGAACCGCCGACCCGCTGCTTGTAAGGCAGCTGCTCTCCCAGCTGAGCTAATCACCCTTGCTTCGTTGAGGCCGCGAAATTTACGCATATGACGCACGTAAGTCAAGAGCCTGCTTGGAGTTTTTTTAAGTAAGCTGAAAAAACGGTTCAAGTAGCAGGCTTCCCTGTAGGAGCTGCCGAAGGCTGCGAAAGCGATTTCCCTCAACAACCCCCTTCGCAGCCTTCGGCAGCGCCTACACGTAGACCATCTTCTTGCTGATACCACCGTCCACCACGAACTCCTGCCCAGTGACGAATCCTGCATTCCTGGACAACAACCAGGCAACCATCGCTGCGACGTCTTCCACCGCCCCTACCCTGCCAGCCGGGTGTTGGGCGTGATCGGCGTCAGAGAGTGGCTCAGCGCGGCGCACAGAGGCGTCGCGGGAATCAATCCATCCGGGGCTGACCGCGTTGACTCTGATCTCCGGGCCAAGGCTGATCGCCAGTGAGTGGGTCAAGGCCAACAGGCCGCCCTTGCTAGCCGCATAGGCTTCGGTATCTGCTTCAGACTGTCGAGCGCGGGTGGAGGTCAGATTGATGATGCTGCCGCCGTGAGCACGCAGATACGGCGCACAGTGCTTGGCCAGTAACATGGGACCGCTGAGGTTCACGGCCAGCACACGATTCCAGTGCGCAAGGCTGAGGCTTTCCAGCGTGCTGTTATGAGGATCGGCAATGGCCGCGTTGCAAACCAGTGCATCCAGGCGACCGAACTGACTGATTACCTGAGCGACACCGCTGGCGACCTGCTCCTCACTGGCGACATCCATCACGACGAACGTGGCGTTGCTGCCCAGCGCCTCGGCAACCCGCTCACCACGCCTCTGATCGACGTCCATCAGGACCACCTGCCAGCCTTCGGCAATCAGCCAGGCAGCAATCCCCAGACCAATACCCCGCGCAGCACCGGTGACCAGCGCCACCCGACCATTGCTGGTCGTGGTGGCCGGCATTACCCAATCATTCACAGTGCCGCCAAGCCTCGGGCGAGATCCGCCTTCAGATCGGCAACATCTTCCAGACCTACGGCAACCCGGATCAGGCTGTCGCGAATCCCTGCTGCTTCACGTTCCTGAGGCGCCAGACGCCCGTGGGACGTGGTGCTCGGGTGAGTGATGGTGGTTTTGCTGTCACCCAGGTTGGCAGTGATCGAAATCAGACGGGTCGCATCAATGAAGCGCCAGGCGCCCTCTTTGCCACCCTTGACTTCAAAGCTCACCACCGCGCCGAAAGCCTTTTGCTGACGTTGCGCAAGAGCATGTTGTGGATGGCTTTCGAGACCGGCGTAATGCACCTTCTCGATACCGTCCTGCTGCTCCAGCCACCGGGCCAGTTCCAAAGCGCTGGCACAATGAGCGCGCATGCGCAGGTTCAAGGTTTCCAGCCCCTTGAGGAAGATCCAGGCGTTGAACGGACTCAGGGTTGGCCCTGCAGTGCGCAGGAAACCGACCACTTCTTTCATCTGTTCGCTACGACCGGCAACCACGCCGCCCATGCAACGGCCCTGGCCATCGATGAACTTGGTGGCCGAGTGCACCACCACGTCAGCACCCAGCAACAGCGGTTGCTGCAACGCCGGGGTACAGAAGCAGTTATCGACTACCAGCATCGTGCCCTTGGCGTGAGCGATTTCAGCCAGTGCGGCGATATCGACCAGCTCCGCCAAAGGGTTAGACGGCGACTCGACGAACAGCAGCTTGGTGTTGGGCTTGATCGCAGCGTCCCAGCCAGCCAGTTCAGCCAGAGGTACGTAGTCGACTTCAACGCCGAAACGCTTGAAGTACTTCTCGAACAGGCTGATGGTCGAGCCAAACACACTGCGCGATACCAGCACATGGTCGCCAGCGCTGCACAGGCTCATGACCACTGCCATGATCGCGGCCATACCGGTGGCCGTGGCAACCGCTTGCTCGGCGCCCTCCAGTGCCGCAATACGCTCTTCGAAAGAACGCACCGTCGGGTTGGTATAGCGCGAGTAAACGTTGCCAGGCACTTCACCTGCGAAGCGCGCAGCCGCATCGGCGGCTGTGCGGAACACGTAGCTGGAGGTGAAGAACATCGGATCGCCATGCTCGCCTTCCGGCGTGCGGTGTTGACCGGCACGCACGGCAAGTGTGTCGAACCCTACGCCTTCAAGGTCGCTGTCCAGCCGACCGGCATCCCATTCCTGAGTCATGCGCCCTCTCCCTGATGATTAATTGTTGTACAGATCGATGATCGCGCTCACCGCCTGAGTCTTGACCTTGGAGGCGTCGTTGCGCGCCTGCTCGATCTTGTTCAGGTAATGCTCGTCAATATCACCGGTCACGTACTTGCCGTCGAATACCGAGCAATCGAAGTTATCGATCTTGATCTTCTTGCTGCCACTGACCGCTTCGATCAGGTCCGTGAGGTCCTGATAGATCAACCAGTCGGCACCGATCAGATCGGCTACGTCCTGGGTGGTGCGATTGTGAGCGATCAGCTCGTGAGCGCTCGGCATGTCGATGCCGTAGACGTTCGGGTAGCGAACGGCCGGGGCAGCAGAACAGAAGTAAACATTCTTGGCACCGGCTTCGCGAGCCATCTGGATGATCTGCTTGCAGGTGGTACCACGCACGATGGAGTCATCCACCAGCATCACGTTCTTGCCGCGGAACTCAAGCTCGATGGCATTGAGTTTCTGGCGCACGGATTTTTTCCGCGCAGCCTGACCGGGCATGATGAAGGTGCGGCCGATGTAACGGTTCTTGACGAAGCCTTCGCGGAACTTGACGCCCAGGTGGTTCGCCAGCTCCAGCGCCGCCGTACGGCTGGTATCCGGAATCGGGATAACCACGTCGATATCGTGATCCGGACGCTCGCGCATGATCTTGTCGGCCAGCTTCTCGCCCATGCGCAGACGCGCCTTATAGACCGAGATACCGTCGATGATCGAGTCCGGACGCGCTAGATAGACGTGTTCGAAGATGCACGGTGCATATTTTGGATTGGTTGCGCACTGACGAGTGTGCAGCTTGCCATCTTCAGTGATGTAAACCGCTTCGCCCGGTGCCAGGTCGCGAATCAGGGTGAAGCCCAGCACGTCCAGGGAAACGCTTTCCGAGGCGATCATGTACTCGACGCCTTCATCGGTGTGACGCTGACCGAAGACGATCGGACGGATCGCATCAGGGTCGCGGAAACCGACGATGCCGTAACCGGTGATCATCGCAACCACGGCGTAACCGCCACGGCAGCGCTTATGCACGTCGGTCACAGCAGCGAAGATGTCTTCTTCGGTAGGCTGCAACTTGCCGCGCACGGCCAGTTCATGGGCGAAAACGTTGAGCAACACTTCCGAGTCGGAGTTGGTGTTGACGTGACGCAAGTCAGATTCGTAAATCTCCTTGGCCAGTTGCTCGACGTTGGTCAGGTTGCCGTTGTGAGCCAACGTGATGCCATATGGCGAGTTGACGTAGAACGGTTGAGCTTCAGCGGACGTGGAGCTGCCCGCTGTCGGATAACGCACATGGCCGATCCCCATGTGACCGACCAGGCGCTGCATATGGCGCTGGTGGAACACATCACGGACCAACCCGTTGTCCTTGCGCAGGAATAACCGGCCGTCGTGGCTGGTTACGATACCGGCAGCGTCCTGGCCGCGGTGCTGGAGGACGGTGAGCGCGTCATACAGCGCCTGATTGACGTTCGACTTACCGACGATACCGACGATGCCACACATGCGACACAACCCCTACTTAGTGGTACTGGATTTACCGATCACTTCCTGCGGCATTGTAGGCGGCAGAAGGTGATCCTTGAACGGCAGTTCAGCAGGTACGCTGATGCCGCTGGCGAGCCACTTGCTGGACATCCCGAGAATCAGGTTTTTCGACCAGTCAGCGACCATGAGAAATTGCGGCAGCAACCTGGATTGCTGCCACCATTGATCCTGTTGCACCGGCCCCAGGCTCAACAGCCCGACTGCCACTACGACAAGCAAGCCTCCGCGCGCAGCGCCGAAGACCATGCCGAGAAAACGATCGGTCCCGGACAGTCCGGTGACACGAATCAGTTCTCCGATAAGAAAGTTGATCATTGCGCCGACCAGTAAGGTGGCGACGAATAGAATAGTACAGGCCGCAATAACCCGAAACGACGGCGTTTCGATGTAATTGACCAGATAACCCGATAATCCCGCGCCAAACATCCAGGCGACGACACCTGCAATGATCCAGGTCACCAGCGACAGTGCTTCTTTTACGAAGCCGCGCTTGAGACTGATCAGAGCGGAGATTACGACGATCCCGAGGATCGCCCAGTCGACCGGGGTAAATGGCACGTTGGAGCCTGCGAACAGATAAGGCGGCGCATTTTAGCAGAGCGACGACCTGCCGGTAAGCGAGATTTCCGGCAGGCCTTCATTCACCTGAAAAGCATTACCCGCGCTCAGGCTGAAAGCGCACCACAATACCCTTGAGCTTCTGCTGTTTGTCGAGCTGATCACGCAGGCGATCCGCCTCTGCGCGCTCGATCAATGGCCCGACGAAAACCCGATTCACGCCATCTGAAGTGCGGATGTAGGCGTTATAGCCTTGGGTACGCAGGGTTTTCTGCAGGTTATCGGCATTGGCGCGGTTGGACATGCTGGCCAACTGCACCGACCAACTGACCGACAGACCATTGGCATCGACGCCGCTAGGCACTGCAGGCTTGACGGCCGCTTGCGCAGGCGCCGTTGCCGGGGCAGGTGCCGGGGTGGCTGGAGCAGGCGTTGGTTTCGGCGCAGGTTTGGCAGCCTGGGCAGGAGGCGTCACGGGCTTAGCTGGCGCTGGCGCGGTAGGCATTGATGGAGCCTGGGCTTCATTGCTCAGGTCGTCATCGGTAGGCACCGGCTCCTGAGGCAAGGCTTGAGGCTCCGGAACCGGTACAGGCTCGACCTGAACCTGAGGCGCCACCGGCGCTTGCGGCGCAGCAGGCGCATCGACCTGAACATGGTGCGTCTCGTCCTGACGCGTGAACAGCATCGGCAGGAAGATCACCGCCACGGCAATCAGCACCAGGGCGCCGACCATACGCTGTTTGAATACGTTATCCAGCAGTGCCATTTGCAGCTTCCTCTTTGGCGTGCCGGGTCAACCATTCCAGGGCCTCGGCTACACAGTAAAAAGACCCGAACAGCAAAATTTCGTCATCGGCCGTGGCATGCGCGCACTGAGCCTCCAGTGCCAACGCAACACTCTGATAGGACGTCACGTTCGCGCCAAGGTTCTGAAGCGCCAACTGCAAATCCGCTGCCGGACGGCTGCGGGACGTAGGCAGCGGTGCAACCGCCCAGTCCTGAATGCTCGAAACCAGCTCAGCGACAACGCCTTCCAGCTCTTTGTCAGCCAGCAGCCCGAACACGGCAAAGCGTTTGCCGGCAATGGAGCGCTGTGCCAGACGGCTGGCCAGAAACTGCGCCGCATGGGGGTTGTGGCCCACATCCAGGAGCAGATTCAGGGTCTTGCCGTGCCAGGTAAACACACGGCGATCCAGACGACCGGTGATACGGGTGCCCACGAGCGCAGCGCGAATCAGCTCAGGCTTCCAGGCGAGATTCAGCAAAAGATAGGTTTGCAGCGCTAGCGCGGCGTTTTCCATTGGCAAGTCGAGCAATGGCAAATCGTGTAATTCGATCTGCTGCCCCTGAGCATCGCAGCCCTGCCAGCTCCAGCCATGGTCGGTGATCGACAGATCGAACGCCTGACCGCGCGTCCACAGCGGGCAATTCAATTCCCGAGCCTTATCCAGCAATGGGACTGGCGGCAGCGGATCACCACACACCGCCGGACAGCCCTCACGGAAAATACCGGCCTTCTCGAACGCAACCGATTCGCGGGTATCGCCCAGCCAGTCGGCGTGATCGACGCCAATACTGGTCACCACCGCGATATCGGAATCGATGAGGTTGACTGCATCAAGACGGCCGCCAAGGCCAACCTCAAGCACCGCAACGTCCAGCCCAGCCTTTTCGAACAACCAGAAAGCGGCCAGCGTACCCATCTCGAAGTAGGTCAGCGTGACATCACCGCGAGCCGCCTCTACGGCAGCGAAAGCATCGCAAAGCTCAGTGTCGGTGGCCTCAACGCCCTGCACTTGCACTCGCTCGTTATAGCGCAGCAGATGAGGTGAGCTGTAAACACCGACCTTGAGGCCTTGAGCCTGAAGCAGCGACGCCAGGAAAGCGCACGTAGAACCTTTGCCGTTGGTGCCTGTGACCGTTATAACCCGGGGCGCAGGTCGGGTCAGACCCAACTGCTGCGCCACCTGTCGCGACCGATCCAGCCCCATATCGATGGCAGAAGGATGCAGTTGCTCAAGGTAAGCGAGCCAGTCGCCCAGGGATCCTGGGGTCATACAGTCGCCGGTGCCGGCGGAACGATTACTGGCTCAACAACCGGCGCAACGAACTTCGGCGTTGGCAGGTTCATCATCTGCGCCAGCAGGTTGCCCAGACGCAGACGTAATTCCTGACGATGGATGATCATGTCGATCGCGCCGTGATCCAGCAGGAATTCACTGCGCTGGAAGCCTTCCGGCAGTTTTTCACGAACGGTCTGCTCGATAACCCGCGGGCCAGCGAAACCGATCAGCGCTTTAGGCTCGGCAACAATCACGTCGCCCAGCATCGCCAGACTTGCGGAAACACCACCATAGACCGGGTCGGTGAGCACGGAGATGAACGGCAAGCCTTCTTCACGCAGACGCGCCAGAACCGCAGAGGTCTTGGCCATCTGCATCAGGGAAATCAGTGCTTCCTGCATGCGAGCACCGCCGGAAGCGGCGAAGCAGATCATCGGGCAACGTTTTTCCAGTGCGTAGTTGGCGGCTTGAACGAAACGCTCACCAACGATTGCGCCCATCGAACCGCCCATGAAGGAGAATTCGAACGCGCAAGCCACCACCGGCATGCCCAGCAGGGAGCCGCTCATGGAAATCAGCGCGTCTTTTTCGCCGGTCTGCTTCTGCGCGCCGGTCAGGCGGTCCTTGTACTTCTTGCTGTCGCGGAACTTGAGGCGATCCACCGGCTCCAGGTCGGCACCGATCTCGGCACGGCCTTCGGCGTCGAGGAAAATATCCAGGCGTGCACGAGCGCCGATGCGCATGTGGTGGTTGCACTTGGGGCAGACGTCCAGGGTTTTTTCCAGCTCCGGACGATAAAGCACCGCTTCACAGGACGGGCATTTGTGCCACAGGCCTTCAGGGACCGAGCTTTTCTTGACTTCGGATCGCATGATCGAAGGGATCAGCTTGTCTACCAACCAGTTGCTCATGCTTTGTTTCTCCAGTACCGGTGGCTCGAACGCGGGGCGATTCAGCGCCCAGCGCATGCCCTTGAGCTAAATTCGTAAATGGCTCGAAGCTGCGAACTGCGGCTGCCTCATGGCAGGACCTGCATGCATCGCGACTTCAATCGTGACTCTCTTTCAACCGTGGCGAGGAGGTAAAACCGCCCTCGCCCGTAAAAATCCAAAATGCCTCGCCAACCGGCGCAGACAGGGTTGTGGACGATGGCCAGTCAAAAACCGTCACATCCAGTAAACAACCGGGCCAGTCTGCCGTCATGCGCCGTGAACCGCACTCATGAACGCGCGAATCTTGTCATGATCCTTGATGCCTTTGCTCTTTTCGACTCCGCCGCTGACGTCAACCGCATACGGTCGAACCTGAGCAATAGCCTGAGCAACGTTGGCTGACGTCAGCCCGCCCGCCAGGATAATTGGTTTTTCAAGATCGCTCGGAATCAAGGCCCAGTCGAACGTCTCGCCCGTACCGCCGGGTACGCCGGAGACAAAGGTATCGAGCAGGATGCCGCTGGCTTTGGCGTACAAACGGCAACTCGCCGCAATATCGTCACCGGCCTGCACACGCAGCGCCTTGATGAACGGGCGATGATAACCCTCGCACTGCTCTGGCGTCTCGTCGCCATGGAACTGCAGGAGATCCAGCGGGACCGCGTCCAGCGTCTCGTTCAGCTCACAGCTGCTGGCATTGACGAACAACCCCACGGTGCTGATAAACGGCGGCAGCGCAGCGATGATCGAGCGCGCCTGCTGAACCGTCACCGCCCTCGGGCTTTTAGGGTAGAACACAAAACCAATGGCGTCGGCACCGGCTTCAACAGCGGCCAGTGCATCTTCTATGCGGGTTATCCCGCAGATCTTGCTGCGAACGGCTGACATGTAAATGACCTCAAGCCTTTCGGGAAAGGCCCGGATGTTAACAAAAGCTGTGACGAGCGTCAGCCGTCCAGTTCCGAGAACCCTGTAAGAAAATGCGGCCCGATGAAGCGTTCCGGGAGCGGGAACTCATCCCGATACTCTACCTGGACCAGATACAGGCCAAACGGATGGGCTGTGACCCCGCCCGTGCGACGCACCTTGCTTTCCAGCACTTCCTTCGCCCATTCAACAGGCCGCTCGCCCGTGCCGATGGTCATCAACACCCCGGCGATATTGCGCACCATGTGATGCAGAAAGGCATTGGCCCGCACGTCGATGACAATCATCTTGCCGTGGCGCGTGACCCGCAGATGGTGCAGCTGCTTGATTGGGGACTTGGCCTGGCATTGCCCGGCCCGGAAGGCGCTGAAATCGTGAGTACCCACCAGATACTGCGCGGCCTCGGCCATGCGCTCGACATCCAGAGGGCGGTGATTCCAGGTGATTTCCTGATTCAAATGCGCAGGGCGGATCTGATCGTTGTAGATGACGTAGCGATAACGCCGGGCGATGGCCTTGAAGCGCGCGTGGAAATCGGCGGGCATGACCCTCGCCCAGCTCACGCTGATGTCGTGAGGCAGGTTGATGTTGGCACCCATCACCCAGGCCTTCAGGGAGCGCTCGGCCTTGGTATCGAAATGCACCACCTGACCACAGGCATGAACGCCCGCATCGGTGCGACCGGCGCACAACAGCGAAACCGGCGAGTCCGCCACTTTCGACAAGGCATTCTCGAGAGTTTCCTGCACGGTCAGCACGCCGGACGCCTGACGTTGCCAGCCGCAGTAACGCGAGCCTTTGTATTCGACCCCGAGAGCAATCCGGTAAAAGCCGTCGGCTGCCATCTCGGCAGTCGGGTTATCTATGTTCGCCAAGGAAGTTAAAGCCTGTCGGTTTGCGAAATGGCGGCCATTATAGAGCCGTCGAAAAAAGACGCCATGTGCTCGGCGCTATAAATGCAAACGGCCGCATAAGCGGCCGTTTGCGGTGTAACAGGACTGAATCAGGCAAGGCGCCCGAGCATTTCCCTGGCTTCGGTCTTCTGGCTGTCATCGCCTTCAGTGACCACTTCATCCAGGATGTCGCGAGCACCGTCGCTGTCACCCATTTCGATGTAGGCGCGGGCCAGATCGAGTTTGGTGGCGGCTTCGTCAGTGCCAGACAGGAAGTCAAACTCCGGCTCGTCGTCCATCGTCGCCATGTCACCCGCCGTAAAGCTTGGCGTCTGGAACGGTTCGGCCATCGGCGGGCTTTCCAGGTTCTGCGACAAGCGCTCCAGTTCGGCGTTGACGTCGTCAATCTCCGACGCGAAAGCCTGAGTGGCCTGATCGGTCTCGATCTCATCAGCCAGCGACAGATCGAAATCGTCCGGCAGGTCCAGATCATGCTCGGGCTCTGGCTCCGGCGTAATGGCCGGGGTTTCACCCAGATCCAGCGGATCATTTTCCAGGCTCAGCAGGAAATCGTCTTCATGGGTCAGCGCTGGCTCATCTTCGGCCAGATCCAGATCGAAATCATCCAGATCGTCAGGTGCACTGACTGCTGCGGCTTCGTTTTGCTGGCGGAGCAATGTTTCGAAACTTGGCTCATCCGCCGCAGCGACAACCGGTGCGTCCAGCTCGAAATCGTCATCAGCAGCCAAGGCTTCGGGCTCAGGAACAGTCTCAGGCGACGCCAACTCCAGGTCCTCGAGGCTCAAGTCGAAATCGTTGTCCAGATCATCGGCAATCGGAGCAGGTTGCGGCTCAGGCTCAGGAGCGAGCAGCTCTGGTTCTGGCTCGACCTCAGGCTCTGCCTCATCCAGCAACAGGCTTTCGACGTATTTGGCGTCCATCTCCGCTGCCAATGCGGCGGCAGTGGCGGTTGCGGCAGCCGCAGTTACAGCGGCGGCAGCGATGGTCGGGTTGTTATCTTTTAGCTGCTCGACCTCAGCTTGATTCTTTCCCCTGGCCACCACTTTGCGCTCGTGGGCAGCGAAGGCTTTGGTATTGCCCTGCTCCGCATAGATTTCCATCAGTTTCAGACGGATATCGTCGCGAGACGGATCAACTTTGACCGATTCTTCCAGCAGCTCGACGGCCTGATTCATACGGCCATAGGCAATATGGATTTCAGCCTGAACCAGCGGATCCGCAGGACGCTCTTTAGCGGCGACCCCCGCTGCTGCGGCTGGCACCATTCTCACGCCCGGCGGTGGAACATCCAGACCATCAAAACTGGCCTGTGGCAGTTCCATGTCCATATCGGAAACAAAGTCGGACTCTTCGGCCAGGGCGCGGGCCATACGGCGATGCTTCTCGGCTTCAGCCTTGGCATTGCGACGGCGGGCCAGGAACAGCATCAACAGCAGCAGGAGCAAGACCACTGCACCGCCAATAATGCCGAGCACTACCGGGTTATTGAGCAGTTGCTTGAACGGGTCCTGTTCCTCGACGTCCTGTGCGGCGACCGGATCGACCACCAGCGGTTGCTCTGAACCTGGCGTGGTGACCTGAGCGGCGCCAGCGGGCAGCGCATCTTCCGGCGCAATTTCACCCGGCGGCTTGGCAGCGGCTTCCGGCGAACCGGGGGCGGCAACCAGCGCGGCTGGCAATGCCGGATTTGCGGCTGGCGCGGGTGGAACCACTGCGCCTGAAGCCTGCATCTTGGCCAGTTGATCGCTTTTGAGCTGGATCAGGCGCTGCATTTTGTCGAGCTGGCTTTGCAGGTCGTTCATGCGGCTCTTGAGCTCGGCATTATCACGACGTGCGGTGTCGAGGTTCTCTTCGGCCACGGCCAGCTTGTTGGCGAGATTCTTGTCGCCCGCCGCGCCTTTGGCGGCAGGGTTGGAGCCTGCCGAAACCAGACTCAGATTGTCTTTGACTTCCACCTGGGATGGCGCGGCACCGGCGCGATCACGGCGTGTTGCGTCCAGCTGGCGGGCACCCGTGGGCAGGTTACGACCCTGACGCCAGGCCTGATTCTGCGCCGCCACTTCCGTGATGGCCTGCGGCTGAGGCATGGTTCTGGATTCTTGCGGGGTCGGCAGGCGCAGCACCTGGCCCTTCTTCAGACGGTTGATGTTACCGCCAATGAACGCATTGGGGTTCAACGCCTGAATCGCCAACATGGTCTGCTGGACGGTACCGCCGTTGCGGACCTTCTCGGCAATTTCCCACAAGGTGTCGTTATTGCTGGTGGTGTACAGAACAGGTTTTGCATCAGACGCCGGAGCAGGCGTTTGCGCTGCCGGTTCTGGGGCTGGAGGTGGCGTGACAGGTTGTTCGGCAGCTGGCGCGGTGCTTGGCAGTTGCGCAGGCGCGGCCGGGCTTACAGCAGGCGTTGAAGCAGCAGCTGCTGCTGCAGCGGCTTCAGGTGAGTACTTTGGCGGGTCCAGCAACAGGCTGTACTCGCGCAACAGTCGGCCATTGGGCCAGAGCACTTGCACCAGGAATTTTACGAAAGGTTCACGTACCGGCCTGCTGGAGGTAATACGCAGCACACTCTTGCCGCTGGCGTTGATGACCGGCGTAAACGTCAGATCATTGAGAAAGGCCTGGCGGGTAATACCGGCCTGAGCGAAGTCGGCAGTAGTCGCCAGACTCGGCACCACCTGCGCAGCGTTGAGACCCTGCGCTTCCGTCAGTTCTATCTCGGCTACCAATGGCTGGTTCAGGGTCGACTTGACCGACAACTCCCCAAGGCCCAGCGCCTGCGCCATTCCTGATGACAGCGCTGAAGCCGCGGCAATTGCTAAAACCAGTTTGCGAACCTGAACCATAGCCCATCCCTTGTTAAAAAATTCCTCGGTAGCCGAGAAGGTGAAAAGCACTCATCTCAGCGTCAAGGACACGTCCGGCTAGAATGATTCTTCAAATTGTTGCCAAGTATCTTTTACACATAGTCTTTTATCAACAATTCAGCAACCTGCACAGCGTTCAAAGCCGCGCCTTTGCGAACATTGTCGGCCGTTACCCACAGATTTAGCTCACAGGGGTCGTCGATTCCGCTACGTACCCGTCCTACATAAACCACGTCTTGCCCTACAGCATCACCGACCGGCGTGGGGTAATCACCGGCTTCTACCAGTTCAATACCGGACGCCGCTTCCAGCGCTTTGTTCACCGCAGCAAGGTCGACCGGCGCTGCTGTTTCCACCGACACCGTAAAGCTGTCGCCAAAGAAAACCGGGACCTGAACACAGGTGGCCGCGACCTTCAGTAAAGGCAGGGCAAGCAACTCGCGCAACTCGGCCACCAGACGTTTTTCCAGAGGCGCATGGCCGTTGTCATCCGGCGTGCCGACCTGAGCCAGCAAATTGAAGGCCATCTGGCGATCAAAGAAACGCGGCTCCAACGGCCGGACGTTAAGTAATTCAGTGGTCTGACGCGCCAGTTCGGCGACACCTTCACGGCCCTGACTGGAGACTGCCAGACAGGCTGTAACGCTCACCCGACGGATTTCAAGGATCTCACGCAAAGGCGCCAGCGCCAGCGCCAATGCAGCGCCGGAAGCACTCGGACTGCTGACCTGGAAAGGCTTGCCGTAGGACTCTACCAATGCGGCATTGATTTCAGGGATCACGCCCGGTGCCTGCTCCGGAGTCAGACCGCCCGACAAGTCGATCACCGAACAGCCAGCTGCTGTAGCCCGCGCTGCATAGCTGCGGGTAATGGCAGGGCCTGCGGCAAAAAACGCGATCTGAGCCTTGCTGAAGTCGAATTCGTCGACTTCCCGCACGCGTACGTTCTTGCCGCGGAAAGGCACCGAGTGGCCCGCCGACTCGATGCTGGCCAGCAAATGCAGTTGAGCAACAGGGAAATCGCGTTCTTCGAGAATCTGGACGATGGTTTCGCCGACAGTACCGGTGGCGCCGATCACGGCAATATCAAAGGACTGACTCATGCAAAAACCTCAGGTAAAACGGGGAGCGGCACTTTAACCGCGCAGTTGGGCACAGGCAATTGAGCGAGCGATTTATCGGTCAGGGCTCAAGCCCAATGGGGAAAAACTCCCCGGAACTCCAGACACCCAGCCAATTCTGACCGTCGATCTCACGAGAGACCGCAAGCTCCACCAATTGATAGAACACATTGCGATGGATGAGTGCGTCCAGATTGACCCGCACATTGACGTAAGGGGCTGGCTCACCGGTCTGCGGGTCGGTGAGTACCCGCAAAGGATGCTCAGGGCCAGCCACTGTCAGATCTTCGACATTAGTGGCAAAGCGCAAAACCTGTTGCTCGCCCTCCCCCTCGACCTCCAGCGTGACCGCCACGAAGGGCGCATCATCCACGGTGATCCGCACCTTCTCCACCGGGGTAATCAGAAAATAGTCATCCCCGTCGCGACGCATGATGGTGGAAAACAACCGGACCATCGGCTTGCGGCCAATGGGCGTACCCAGGTAGTACCAAGTGCCATCCCGGGCGATACGCATATCGATATCACCGCAGAAATCCGGGTTCCACAGATGAACGGGCGGCAAACCTTTGCCCTTGGGGATCTGCGCGAACAGATCGTTGGCCTTGCCGGAACCGCTCATGTTTGCTCCTTAACGACTGACGCCCAACAAACTGCGAGCGTATTCCTCAAGAGGTGCAGCAAGCAAATCTTCCGGGCGGGTGTCGTAGAGCGTCAGCAAACCGCCACGGATGTGAATCCGCGCGCTGTCGATCAGGTAACGGGTGCTGGTTTCAATGACCATCAGTTGAATCACGCCGTTGTCGATCCCCAGACGGTCGACCGCTTCCTGATCAGCCCAGTCGTCGCCGTTGCTGATTCGATCGTCCGCTCTGGCAAACCGGGTGTAGAGCAGATAATGGGCGCCCATGGAACGGGCTTCGGTCATGGCTTCATCCAGCCCCAGCGGTGCACGGGCACGACGGACCATGGGAAAGTATTCGACAAAACCATTGAAGGCTTCTTCAGCCACCACGTTCTGCTTTGGCGCCTGGCCTGCGCCATGGGGAGCGAAAGCACCCTGGGCAATATAAATGAAGGAGTCCGCCTGCAATCTGAAATTGCTGATACGGCGAGTATTACTGTGATCCAGAATCCCGGCATCACTGAGCTGATCACGAGTGCCCTGGGCCATATCGCTGACACTCATACAACCATTCAACGCCAACAGCGCCAGTAACAGAACCAGGCTACGCATTATCCCCTCCCAAATACCGGTGACGGAAAACCGGCGAATGGTCGTCGGATGCAGCTTCCGCGCCAGAGCGGCCCCGGAGGGGAATAATCTCGACATCAAGGCGAAAAAAGTCGTTGGAGATTCTATGGTTGCCCGCGAGCTGAAGTGCGACGCGGGGCCGGCTTTAGTCGGGAATGCGGTAGTTCTGAGCACCTATTATCGGTGATCGTCCCGGCCCCTTCCCGGCTAAAGCCGGTCCCACATCGTCACCCGAGTGGGAGCCGTAGATCAGACCGGGCGTCAGGTGTCAGTCGGATCGCTTTTCGGTTCTGCTGCCGCCACTTCCCCCACAGACTCTGGATCACGCTTGCGCTTGTTGCCCATGCGCACACCTATATCCATGAGGAACTGGAAGAAACCTTCCTGATCTTCCAGCACATTGCTCCAGAACGGCGAGTGGTAGAGCGCTACGGCGCCGTGCACCAAAGCCCAGGCGGCGCAGTAATGGAAGTAAGGCGGGACGTCTTCGAGCTTGCCTTCGTTGATTCGCCCCTTGATCAGCGAGGTCAGGTGCTCGAAGTTCGAAGCACGGATCTTGTGCAGCTCTTCGACCATCTCAGGGACCTGATTGCCCTTGACGACCTTTTCTTCGAGGCGGTCGAACAACCGATAGCGCTGAGGATCGCGCATCCGGAATTCGAAGTAGGCACGGGACAGCGCTTCCTTGTCTTTTTCCAGATCGGCGGAATGCAGCAGCTCGTTCAAATCCCGCTCGTAGTCGAGCATCAGGCGCAGGTAGATTTCTGCCTTGGATTTGAAGTGCTTATAGATCGTGCCTTTGCCGATACCCACAGCATCCGCAATCATCTCGACGGTGACGCTGTCTTCGCCTTCATCGAGGAACAACTTAAGCGCGGTGTCGAGAATTTCCTGCTCGCGGCGGCGAAACTCACGGACCTTACGAGGTTCTTTTTGCATAGGAAAAGGTCTGTAGGGGCTCAAAATCGAAGCCCGGTATTATGCCTAACTTGCGCGAAATTGCACGGATCATCCCACCCAGGTCATGCAAATGCGTGGAACGCAGGTGTTACAGGTCATAAGTATTCCGGCACGCCCCGGTCCTGTAGGAGTTGTCGGAGGTTACGACGGCTACGAATGCGGCCTGCCTGACACAATGCCATCCGCAGCCTTCGGCAGCTCCTACAAGGGCAGCGGCACTCATAGCGCAAGATCGGACTCAACAACCGCCGCGCTATTCCAAAACTGTTTAAAAAACGTACAGAAGCGGCTGGACGTAGGGCAATCCTGACCAATACTTAGACAGTTGGCGCGACATCTCCCCCAAGTGACGCACCAGTAAAGGTGCCGATGGATAGCGCACCTTTGTTTTACTCCTAATGGTCTTAACCCGGATTCACCCCCCAGAACCCGGGTTTTTTTTGCCTGAGATTCAGCCTTTCAAATGAGCCAGCGGAAACAGGCGAGCGAAATTGGCCGTGGTCATTGCGGCAAAATCATCAAAGGACTCGCCGCGCAGCATGGCCAGAAACTCGGCGACTTCGCGAACGTACTGCGGCAGATTCGGTTTGCCGCGATACGGGATGGGCGCCAGATAGGGCGAATCGGTTTCCACCAGCAAACGATCTGCCGGGACTTGACGCGCCACATCACGCAACGCGTCGGCATTGCGGAAGGTGACGATGCCCGACAGCGAAATATAGAAGCCCAGATCCAGCGCTGCCTTCGCCATTTCCCAGTCTTCGGTGAAACAGTGCAGAACACCGCCCTGAGGCAGCGCCGCCTCGCGCAGCAGAGCCAGCGTGTCGGCCCGCGCGCCACGGGTGTGCACGATGACGGGCTTGCCGGTGACGTTGGCGGCCTCAAGATGCAGACGGAACGATGCCTGTTGCAGCTCGGCCGCTTCAGGTTCGTAGTGGTAATCCAGCCCCGTCTCACCGATGGCAACCACACGCGGATGATTCAACTCGCCGAGCAACCAGTCCAGCGCAGGCGCTTCGCCGGGTTTCAGATCCAGAGGGTGAATGCCCACGGAGCAATCCACATCTTCATAACGTTCGGCCAGGCTTTTGACCGCGGCGGCATTATCGGCGCTGACACCAATACAGAGAAAATGGCCGACGCCTCGCGCCCTGGCAGCATCAAGCGCTGCATCCAGGGAGCCAGCGTGCTCGGCGAGGTCAAGGCGATCAAGGTGGCAATGGGAATCTACAAGCATGGAATCGGGCATCTACATCGTGTGGGTAGGACGGTCGGACTTCAAAGCACCGGCCAGATAAGTTTCGATCAGACTGCGAGCGGTATTGTCCCCGTCATTGAACTGCACGCCGACACCCGCCGCACGGTTGCCCTGAGCACCTTTGGGCGTGATCCAGGTCACTTTGCCCGCGACAGGAACCTTCTCCGGTTCATCCATCAGGTTGAGCAGCATGAACACTTCATCGCCCAGTTTGTAGCTTTTGCTAGTGGGGATGAACAGGCCACCGTTCTTGATGAACGGCATGTAAGCGGCGTACAGGACGGACTTGTCCTTGATGGTCAGAGATAAAATGCCATTACGTGGACCGGAATTCAGCGGCAAGCTCATGACAACTCCTTGGATCGGGAATGAGTAATCCTAACGTTGTTGGGGCATCGCTGCCCACTGCACCAGCAAGGCTTCAAGCAACAGCACGCGATTGAGGTTGGCCTTGGACATGACTTTCTGACGCTGCGCCAGTATCCAGTCCTGAATCTCCAGAACCCGACCCTGAGCGGTTTTCTGTGCCAGGTATTGCAGCACTTTGCGCATGTCAGCCAGCCCGAGCCCCTCTTCGTCTTCGGTCAATTGGTATCGCAGAATAAGGTTCGACCAGTCACAGAACCAGTCAAACAGCAGCAACAGCGGGATATCTTTCCAGCCTTCGGCCAGTTGGGTCGGCGACTGCTGTTGTTTGAGCAGCTTCTTCACGCCGTCGACCACTTGCGCACGCTGCTCGCGCACGCCCTGGGTCTGAAGCTTGACCGCCGCCAGAGGCGAACCCGCCGCCAGGACCAGCAATTCGCGCCGCTCGTCTTCGCTGCACTCAGGCAACGCTTGCGCCAGCCACGTCAGACTCATCTCCTCGCTGGGCAACGGGCAGGCCTGTTGTACACAGCGGCTTCTCACGGTGGGCAGCAATCGGCTGGATTGATGGCTGACCAGCAGCAGGACGGTATTACCCGACGGCTCTTCGAGACTTTTCAGCAGGGCGTTGGCCGCGTTGATGTTCATCGACTCGACCGGCTCGATCAACACCACCTTGCGACCACCCATTTGCGCGGTCTGCACGACGAAACTCACCAGATCACGGACCTGATCGACCTTGATCGCCTTATCCGCTTCCTCAGGTTCCAGCACGTAATTATCAGGATGGCTACCCGCCGCCAGCAGCATGCAGGATTTGCATTGACCGCAGGCATCCAACCCTTGCGGGCGCTGGCACAGCAAAGTGGCCATCAAACGCTCGGCCAAGGCTCGCTTGCCGATACCGATGGGGCCGTGCAACAGGTAAGCGTGGGCATGCTGGGTACGTCCGGCCATCTGCTGCCAGAGCTGTTCCTGCCAGGGATAGGCCTCAGCCACGGCGATACAACTCCAGCAGTTCTGGCAGCAGAGCGTCGAGCGACTGCTGCACTTCAGAAAGGGACAAAGCAGCGTCCACCAGACGATAGCGCCCGGGCGCGGCCTTTGCCCTGTTCAGGTATGTATCGCGTACAGCTTCGAAAAACGCCCGGCCTTCCTGCTCGAAACGGTCCAGCTGACCACGGGCAGAGGCCCGCGCCAGTCCGATTTCAACCGGCAGATCGAACACCAGGGTCAGATCGGGGCGCAACTGGCCCTGCACGAAATCTTCCAGAGTGGCGATCCGTTCATGGGACAAGCCACGCCCACCGCCTTGGTAGGCGTAAGTGGCATCGGTGAACCGATCACACAGGACAATGGCCCCACGAGCCAGGGCCGGGCGAATAACCTGCGCCAGATGCTGAGCCCTCGCCGCGAAAACCAGCAACAGCTCGGTATCGGCATGCATCGACTCATCGCTCGGTGCCAGCAGCAGGTCGCGAATGCGCTCGGCCAGCGGCGTGCCGCCTGGCTCCCGGGTGAGTACGACGTCGATGCCTTCGGCGCGCAGCCGGGCCGCGAGGTATTCACGATTGGTGCTTTTACCCGCGCCTTCCGGCCCCTCAAGGGTAATAAACAGGCCGGTCACAGGCAGTCCTCATACATATTCATTTAGGGCTTTGCTCATTCTGCGGAGCAACGTCGTCAGCCGCGGGCTCTGCACCCTGCGCCGATTGCGGGTCGGCTGCGGTGTCTGGCACAACAGGCGGCGTCGGCTCGGCGGGCGTAGCCGGTTTAACAGGTGGAGCAGGAGCTGTTGATGCAGGCGCCGCAGAGTCAGGCGCGGCCACCGGTGCAGAAGCCGGTGCCGGGCTGGAGCGATAATCGGCGCGGCGCTTGAGCTGGAATTCGCGAACGGCCGCATTGTGAGCGTCCAGATCAGCAGAGAACACATGGCTACCATCGCCCCGCGCGACGAAATACAGGCTGCGACCCGCTACCGGATTGAGCGCCGCATGAATCGCCTCGCGCCCCACCAGCGAGATCGGCGTTGGCGGCATGCCTGAAATCACGTAAGTGTTGTAAGGCGTCGGCTCTTTGAGAAGAGCACGGGTCAGCTTGCCATTGTAGCGTTCGCCCAGACCGTAGATGACGGTCGGGTCGGTTTGCAGCAGCATGCCCAGTTGCAGACGACGGACGAAAACCCCGGCAATCTGCCCACGTTCCTGAGGAACGCCGGTTTCCTTTTCCACCATCGATGCCATGATCAGCGCCTGGTACGGGTCGGAATACGGCACATCAGCGGCACGCTTGGCCCATTCCTCATCCAGCACTTCATCAAGGCGCTTGTAAGCCTGCTTGAGCAACTCGGCATCACTCATGCCCCGCACAAAGCGGTAAGTGTCAGGGAAAAACCGGCCTTCAGGGAAAACGTCAGGATGGCCGATCTTGCTCATCAGCTCGGTATCACTGAGGCCCGCGAGGGTTTGCTCAAGCTTGGTCTGTTTGCCCAGAGCCGCTCGTACCTGACGGAAATTCCAGCCTTCCACCAACGTCACGCTGTACTGCACCACTTCGCCACGCTGCCACAGCGCGAGTAAAGCCTGCGCATCCATCCCCGGCACCATGCGGTACTCGCCGCTATGCAGGGACTCGTTGGCCAGATTGAAGCGCCAGTACAGGCGCAGCCAGAACGCATCCTTGATCACGCCATCGGTTTGCAGGCGATTGAGCAAGCCAGTGGGAGTCGAACCCGCCGGAACATCCAGCAGTTGTTCCTGGGTGACGTTCAGGGGTTGATGCAGTGCCTGATTCTGCTGCCAGTAAGCCACGCCCAGGCCAAGACCCACCAGGACGACACCGGTTTCCAGCAGCAGCAATAATTTTCGAATCACTAAGCGATTTCCAGAAGCGCAAGGGCTGTGCGTTGCAGTTTACGGGTGAGCGAACCTACGGGCCAGCTCAGCTGTTCGAAGCGACGAACCGGCCAGATGCCATAGACACTGTTACAGACAAACACTTCATCAGCCTGTTGCAGATCAATGTCATGAATGTCGCGAACCTCGCAGGCGATACCCAGGCTTCTGGCCTGCTCCAGCAATTCGGCGCGCATGACGCCGGCAACGCCGCAACGGCTCAAGTCAGCGGTCAGCAACACCCGATCCTTGATGAGAAACAGATTGCTGTAGACCCCTTCGATGATTCGTCCGCTGCCGTCACGCATCAAGCCTTCGGCATAGGTGACGTCCTGCCACTCGGATCGGGCCAGCACTTGTTCCAGGCGATTCAGATGCTTCAACCCGGCCAACAGCGGCTGTTCAGCCAAGCGGGTCGTACAGGGAAACAGTGAGATACCCTCCTCGGCATTGGCCGAAGGATAGGCTGGCAAAGGGCTGCCCTGGAGAATTCTGCGCGGTTGGGCGTCAAGGGAAGGCGCGTAGCCCCGCTGACCATCGCCACGGGTCACGATCAACTTCATCACGCCGTCACCAAGCTGGGCGGCGAAGGCCGCCAGCTCTTCACGGATCAGCGGCAGATCGGCCGGGATCGCCAAACGATCACAGCCGTTGCTCAAGCGTTGCATGTGCCGCTCAAGGAGCGATGGTTGCCCTGCCCTTACCGCGATGGTTTCAAATAACCCATCGCCGTAAGCGAGGCCTCTGTCTTTGACAGATAGCGTCTGGGCAGGTTGACCATCAATCCAGTCAGGCATTACTCGGCGAACCGGCGGAACACCAGTGAGCCGTTGGTACCGCCGAAGCCGAAGGAGTTGGACAGCACCACATCGATCGGCATGTTGCGCGCTTCATGGGGCACGAAGTCAAGATCGCAGCCTTCACCTGGCTCATCCAGGTTGATGGTCGGCGGCGCTACCTGACCATTGATGGCCAGCACGCTGAAAATCGCCTCCACTGCACCCGCAGCACCCAGCAAGTGACCGGTCATGGACTTGGTCGAACTCACAGCGAGCTTGTAGGCGTGATAACCAAACACGCTTTTGATCGCGTTGGCCTCAGCGAGGTCGCCAGCAGGCGTCGAGGTGCCGTGGGCGTTGATGTACTGAACATCGTCGACATTGATTTTCGCATCGCGCAGCGCGTTGACAACGCAACGAGCGGCACCTGCACCGTCATCCGGCGGCGAGGTCATGTGGTAAGCATCGCCACTCATGCCGAAACCGATGAGTTCGGCGTAAATCGTGGCACCACGCGCCTTGGCGTGCTCCAGCTCTTCAAGCACCAGTGCGCCGGCACCGTCGGAGAGCACAAAACCGTCGCGGCCTTTGTCCCAAGGACGGCTGGCACGGGTTGGATCGTCATTGCGGGTCGAGAGCGCACGGGAAGCACCGAAGCCGCCCATGCCCAGACCACAGGCTGCCATTTCGGCACCACCGGCGATCATGACGTCTGCTTCGCCATAGGCGATGTTGCGTGCAGCCATGCCAATGCAATGAGTACCGGTGGTACAGGCGGTGGCGATGGCGTAGTTGGGACCCTGTGCACCCAGATGGATCGACAGGAACCCGGAAATCATGTTGATGATGGAACCCGGCACGAAAAACGGCGAGATACGCCCCGGACCCTGCTCATGCAGCGAACGGCTGTTGTTTTCGATATTGGTCAGGCCACCGATACCCGAACCCATGGCAACGCCAATACGCTCGCGATTTGCATCAGTGACTTCCAGCCCGGAATTACGCACAGCCTGAAAGCTGGCAGCGAGACCGTACTGGATAAAAAGATCGAGCCGGCGGGCCTCTTTGGGCGCCAGATACTCTTCGACGTTGAAGCCTTTGATCGAACCGCCAAAGCGGGTCGTGTAAGCCGAAAGGTCTGTGTGTTCGATAAGGCCAATGCCACTGCGACCAGCCAGAATGCCCTGCCAACTGCTCGGTACATCCGTACCCAATGGCGACAGCATACCCATACCGGTGACCACGACGCGTCTACGCGACACAGGACTCTCCTTTTCTCTCATGACAGGACATCGTTCTAAAGAAAAAACCGCACGCCGGTGAGGCAGTGCGGTTTTCCCATGACAGCAACAACGATTACAAACTATTACGCCTGGTGGGCAGTAACGTAATCGATAGCAGCTTGAACGGTGGTGATTTTTTCAGCTTCTTCGTCAGGGATTTCAGTCTCGAATTCCTCTTCCAGAGCCATCACCAGCTCAACGGTATCAAGGGAGTCAGCACCCAGGTCTTCAACGAAGGAAGCAGTGTTAACAACTTCCTCAGCCTTGACGCCAAGTTGCTCGACAACGATTTTCTTGACGCGTTCTTCGATGGTGCTCATACCTGGTTTTAACTCCTAGTGGACAAATTTGGGCAGCTGGCCGGTGGGTAAGTGTATAGAAGAGGTTTTGCGCATTTCAAGCTTAATGCTCACCCCCCAAACCTCACCGGTCTTCTGCCCATGAATTAGATTGCAGCTTTATAACGGATTTTAGACAGCACGTATGACATTTTTTTGATGCAATCCGTCACTTTTTAACTCATGTACATGCCGCCGTTAACCGGGATTGTAGCCCCAGTCACGTAGGCTGCACCGTCGGAAGCGAGAAAAGCGACAACATGCGCAATCTCTTGCGCCTGCCCCAGACGCCCCAGAGGAATCTGGTTGATCAGGGACTCTCGCTGCGCTTCCGGCAGTTCGCGGGTCATGTCGGTATCAATGAAACCGGGGGCAACCGAGTTAACGGTTACCGAGCGCGAACCTACTTCACGAGCCAAGGCACGACTGAAACCTTCCAGCCCTGCTTTAGCGGATGCGTAGTTTACTTGGCCTGCGTTGCCCATGGCACCCACAACCGAACCAATACTGATGATTCGACCCCAACGAGCCTTGGTCATGCCGCGCAAAACACCCTTGGACAGACGGAAAAGGCTGTTCAGATTGGTATCGACGACATCATGCCATTCGTCATCTTTCATGCGCATCATCAGGTTATCGCGGGTGATCCCGGCGTTGTTGACCAGGATCAGCGGCGCGCCGACACGCTCCTGAATCAACGACAGGGTCGCTTCCACGGAGGCGGCACTGCAGACGTCCAGCATCAGGCCGAAACCTTCGATGCCGTTCTCCTTGAAGGTCGCGCTGATGCGTTCGGCACCGGACTCGGAAGTCGCCGTTCCCACCACTACAGCTCCATTGCGACCCAATTCCAGGGCAATGGCTTGCCCAATTCCACGACTGGCACCAGTGACCAGTGCAACTTTACCTTGCAGACTCATGCAAGTTTCTCCTAATCAGGCCAGCGCCGCGCGAGCGGCAGCAAAGGCATCCGGGGTATCCAGGTTGTAGGTTGTCACGCCTTCGGCGCAACGCTTGTTCAGACCAGCCAGTACTTTGCCCGGCCCACATTCCACCAACTGGGTCGCACCATGGCTTGCCAGGCACTGGATGGATTCCACCCAACGAACCGGCTTGTACAGCTGTTCCAGCAAATCACGCTTGAGCGTAGCCAGATCATGGACTGCAGCAGCGCTGACGTTCTGCACCAGCGCAATACTCGGCTCCTGCCACTCGATGGCCTCGATGGACGCTGCAAAACGCTCAGCCGCAGGGCGCATCAATTCGCAATGGGACGGCACGCTCACCGGCAGCGGCAATGCGCGCTTGGCGCCACGCGCCTTGCACAGCTCCATGGCACGCTTGACCGCCTCGGCGGCACCGGCAATCACTACCTGGCCCGGCGAGTTGAAGTTCACGGCACTGACCACATCGCCCTGCGCAGCTTCGGCACAGGCAGCAATCACATCAGCATCATCCAGGCCCAGAATGGCAGCCATGCCACCCTGACCGGCAGGAACAGCTTCCTGCATCAACTGACCACGACGCCCCACCAGTTTGACCGCATCGGCCAGGCTCAGGCTTTGGGCCGCAACCAGAGCGCTGTATTCGCCCAGGCTATGACCGGCAACGAACGCCGGAACCGCGCCGCCTTCCGCCAGCCATACGTGCCACAGGGCGATGGAGGCGGTAAGGATGGCAGGCTGGGTTTTGTCGGTCTGGTTGAGCAGTTCAGCTGGACCTTGCTGAGTCAACGCCCAGAGGTCATAGCCCAAGGCATCGGATGCCTGCTCGAAAGTATCGAGGATCAGCGGGTGTTGCGCGCCCTGGTCGGCAAGCATGCCCAGGGATTGAGAACCCTGACCCGGGAAGACGAATGCGAGGGATGCAGACATTGAACAAGCCTCTGATTGTGGTCGTCAAAATAAACGCCCGGTCATGACCGAGCGCGAAGAATTCGTTGAAACTGAGTTGCCAGTTTGATGACTGGCCGGTCAGCAGCGTCACATTCTAGCGGACGCCGAGCATAAACGCTGCACACACCCCCTAAAGCAGCTCGCCGAGACGCCCATGCAATCGTTGTGGCAGGTTTCCCTCGACCTCAATCAGCGCACGGTGAATGGCGCTCTGAAAGCCCTGCATGCTGGCTGAGCCATGGCTTTTGACGACAATGCCCTGAAGCCCGAGAAAACTCGCGCCATTGTGCCGTGCCGGAGCCAGATCAGCCTGCAAGCGCTTGAGCAGCGGCAACGCCAACGCACCAACTGCCCTGGATAGCAGATTCTGGCTGAACAATATTTCAATCCGGGCAGAAATCATGCTTGCCAGGCCTTCGCTGGACTTGAGCAGGATGTTGCCGACAAAGCCGTCGCAGACCACCACATCGGCTTCGCCGCGATACAAACCATCGCCTTCGACAAAACCGGTGTAGTTCAAGCCGGGCGCCGCCTGCAACAGACTCGCCGCCAGCTTGACCTGCTGATTGCCTTTGATGTCCTCGGTGCCGATGTTGAGCAGCGCGACCTTTGGCCGCACCACGCCCAGCGCTTCGGCAGCGACCGAACCCATTACCGCGAACTGATAAAGGTTGTCGGCACTGCAATCGACGTTCGCCCCCAGGTCGAGCAACTGGCAATAGCCCTTCTGGGTGGGAATCGCGGCGACCATCGCCGGGCGGTCAATGCCGGGCAAGGTCTTGAGCACGAAACGCGATAGCGCCATCAGGGCGCCGGTATTGCCGGCACTGACACACGCCTGGGCCTGACCATCAGCTACCAGATCAAGCGCCACGCGCATCGAAGAATCCGGCTTGCCACGCAACGCCTGAGACGGCTTTTCATCCATGGCGATCACTTCGCTGGCATTTACAACGCGCAGACGTGAGCGATCCACACCGGATTGGCGGGCGATCAGTTCTTCAATAAGGGGAGCTTGACCAACAAGGATCAGATGAAGCGAGGGCGTAGCAATCAGGCACGCAAGGCTGGCCTGAACAATGTTGCGGGGACCGAAGTCCCCGCCCATTGCGTCGATCGCGATGATCGGAGCGGACAAGAAATTACTCGTCAGCGCCCTTGTCGATCACTTTACGACCACGGTAAACACCTTCCGGCGAAACGTGGTGACGCAGGTGAATTTCACCAGTGGTCTTTTCTACGGACAGAGTGCTAGCCGACAGAGCGTCGTGCGAACGACGCATGTCACGGGCAGAGCGGGATTTTTTGTTCTGCTGAACAGCCATAATTGATTAACTCCTAAACGTTTGGGTCACGCTTTAACTGCGCCAATACACTGAACGGGTTGGACCGCGTTACCTCGTCCACGCTCGGTTCGGGCTCATCGAGACCCGCCGGCTGCTGGCATTCTTCCGGATGATGAGCAGGCACAATGGGCAAGGCGAGCAAAAGCTCCTCCTCGATCAATGCCAGCAGATCCAATGGATCTTCGCCCAGTTCCAGCACGTCATAACCTTTCGGTAACGACTGGGTATTCGCACCCTCCTTCACCACAGCGTAACTGCACTCGCTGTGGATCGGCAGGGTGACCAGCTCAAGACAACGCTGGCAAACCATTTTGACTTCGGCGTCGATGGAACTGTGGATAACCACAGACCGGCGTTCGTCTCGCTCAAAAATGAATTTGGCCTGCACCGTACCGACATCATCGGAAAGCGGGTCGCAGAGTCTCTCCAAACTGGCCAGCAACACTTCACCTTGGAGGGTAGTGCCACGATCAGCCAGTTTGCGCGGGTCAACGTGAGGTGGAATCGGGTCATTCAACATAGGCGCAGCATTCTAGGGACGAGCCTAATGCATGTCAAAGGAAATTCAGGGCAATAATCCTGCACAGGACTGATTAGAATCAACTTTCATCAATCGGAGAACCCCATGCCGCCTCTGCTCCTCGCCTCCAGCTCACCTTATCGCCGGGAATTGCTCGCCAGATTGCGGCTTCCATTCGTCTGTAGCTCGCCGGATATCGACGAAAGCCACCGACCTGAAGAAAGCGCCATTGAACTGGTGCAGCGCCTGGCGACGGAAAAAGCCCAGGCGCTGGCCAGCGAGTTTCCAGACCACCTGATCATCGGCTCGGATCAGGTAGCGGTACTGGACGGGCAAATTCTCGGCAAGCCCCACACCTTCGAGCGAGCTCTGGCACAGCTGACGGCTGCCAGCGGCTCGCGCGTCACGTTCCTTACCGGCCTGGCCCTGCTCAACAGCGCGACCGGCCAGTGCCAGGTGGACTGCGTCCCCTTTACCGTGCACATGCGCCACCTGGACCAAGCCAGCATCACCCGCTACCTGCACGCCGAGCAACCCTACGACTGCGCAGGCAGCTTCAAGGCCGAAGGCCTGGGTGTGAGCCTGTTTCAGGCCACCGAAGGCAGTGACGCCACCAGCCTGATCGGCCTGCCCCTGATCCGCCTCGTGGACATGCTTATAAAGGAAGGCGTTCAGATACCTTGATTGCACTGCCTAAAAAACAAACCCGACCAATGGTCGGGTTTGTTATTCGATCAACTGGCCGGTTAACGCAGCGATGGCCCCTTGAAGCCAGCCCACATCGCGATTTGATCCGCAACGCTGGCGCCGAGCTTTTTCGAGAAGCGGTCAAATGGCGATTCCTGAACGGTGTAATCCACCAGCTCCTTTTCGCCGATCACATCACGCGCCACATAGCTCGCACTGCCCAGACCGTCAATCAAGCCCAGAGGCAACGCCTGCTCGCCGGTCCAGACCAGACCGGAGAACAACTCCGGATGATCCTTATCCTTGATACGATCGCCACGGCCCTGCTTGACGCTGGCAATGAACTGACGATGAGTGGTGTCCAGCACGCCCTGCCAGAACGCCGTTTCGTCAGCCTTGGGCGGCTGGAACGGATCAAGGAAGGCTTTGTGCTCGCCGGAGGTGTAAGTACGACGATCGACGCCCAGCTTCTCCATGGCACCCACGAAGCCGAAGCCCGCAGCGGTCACGCCGATGGAGCCCACCAGACTGGCTTTGTCGGCGTAGATCTGATCAGCGGCACTGGCAATGTAATAAGCACCTGAGGCGCCCAGATCGGTGATCACCGCGTACACCTTGATCGCCGGTTTCTCTGCTCGCAGGCGACGGATTTCGTCCGCTACGTAACCCGATTGCACAGGGCTCCCGCCCGGGCTGTTGATACGCAGGATCACACCCTTGGTTTTTTCGTCAGCGAAAGCCGCGCGCAGACTACCCACGATATTGTCGGCGCTGGCGGGCTCCTTGGCGGCGATCATGCCGTCAATCTCGATCAACGCAGTATGGTTCGCGCTACGAGCTGCCCCTTTCTCGAAATCCATCAACGGCGAGAACATGAACAACACGCCAATCAGATACAGAAACGTCAGGGATTTGAAAAATATCCCCCAGCGACGGGAGCGGCGCTGTTCCTGAACGCCCGCCAGCAGGGTTTTCTCCAGCAGCTTCCAGCTTTTTGCATCAGCCTTGCTGTCCGCGATCTCGTCTTTGTCCTGCGAAACCGGTGCTTTCCATTCATCCGACATTTATCTATTACCCCAACAACGAAGACTGACCGCTGCGCCCACCCAACCAGGCACGCAGCTCGGGAAAACTTTCAATCGCCAGGCGTGGCTCGTACTCGCGCAACGAGTCCAGCGTCTGCGCACCGTAACCGACCGCAACCGAATCCATCCCCGCATTGCGCGCCATCAACAGATCGAACGACGAATCCCCTACCATCAACGCCCGCTCCGGCTGAACGCCGCAGTGCTGGAGGATCTCGTGCAACATCAACGGATCAGGCTTGCTGGCCGTTTCGTCCGCAGCACGGGTGATGTCGAAATAATCCAGCCAGTCGTGAGCCTTGAGCACCCGATTCAAGCCGCGACGCGCTTTGCCGGTGGCGACGGCCAACTTGTAACCCTCGGCACGAAAGCCCTCAATGGATTCTAGAACCCCTTGAAACAATGGCGATGGCACATCGTTATCCATCGCCATGTAGCTATCGGCGTAGTGCTGACGAAAATCGATGAGGTCGTTGCCAGTGATGTCCGGATAGAGCGTACGAATTGCTTCGGGCAAGCCCAAGCCAATGATGCCCTTGATCGCGAGGTCATCGCGAACCGGCCGGCCACTCAGATCCGCCGCCTGGCGCATTGCATCGACGATACGACCGATGGAGTCGGCAAGGGTGCCGTCCCAATCGAAAATCAACAACTCATAGCGGAACGGATCGAAATCAGGGTGCACTCAAACGCTCCACAGTCTTGGCCCACATCTCATCGACAGGCGCCTGCAGTTTAAGCTCGCTGCCATCCTGCATAGGAACGGTCAGCATGTACGCATGCAGGAACAGGCGCTTGCCACCCAGATCACGAATCTCGCGAGTGAAATCCTCGTCGCCATACTTGGTATCACCGGCGATGGCGTGTCCGGCGTGCAGGGTGTGCACGCGAATCTGGTGAGTCCGACCGGTGACCGGCTTGGCTTCGACCATGGTCGCGAAATCGCTGAAGCGACGCAGGACCTTGAAGATAGTCAGCGCCTCCTTGCCCTCGTCATTGACTTCGACCATGCGCTCGCCGGAACGCAGGTTGCTCTTGAGCAATGGCGCGCTGACGCGCTTCTGCGAGGTTTCCCAATGCCCGCGGACCAGCGCCATGTAACGCTTGTCGACGCCGTCGCCACGCAAGGCTTCATGCAGGTGGCGCAACATGCTGCGCTTCTTGGCAATCATCAACAGGCCGGAGGTGTCCCGGTCCAGTCGGTGCACCAGCTCAAGCTCCTTGGCGTCCGGGCGCATTTGCCGGAACGCTTCGATGACACCGAAATTCAGACCGCTGCCACCGTGCACGGCAATGCCGGCCGGCTTGTTGAGCACGATCAGCGCCTTGTCTTCATAGACAATCGCCGCCTCAAGGCGCTGCAACAATCCCTGGGCGACCGGCACTGGCGCATCACGCTCGGGCACGCGTACCGGCGGGACACGAATGATGTCGCCTGCCTGCAACTTGTACTCGGGCTTGATCCGCCCCTTGTTCACCCGCACTTCGCCTTTGCGCAAGATGCGGTAGATCAAGGTCTTGGGCACGCCTTTGAGGAAAGTGACAAGAAAATTATCGATGCGTTGACCGGCATATTCCGGCGCAACCTCTACCAGCTGGACGCCGGGGGTTGGGGGTGTGGTAGTCGTCATGGCGCAAATCATAACAATTTTTTATGGATTTGAAGCACTTAATGATTGCTGCTATAGTCGCGAACGCCGCCAAAAGCGGCCTGGACAGCGGATAAACGGTTTATGACCGGCCCTGCCCTACGCAATTCACGAGGACGCGAGGCCGTCCTACGGGGCTTTCGGTGACAACGGATAGGCTGCAGACGTTACAAGCGCAGGTGACATAAGGCCTGAAACACGCCAGATCGCAGAGTTATCACTCGCCTTCAGAGCTAATAATTCACGGCCAGTTCACAAAGTGCAGTCGTTTGCAGACGCTCTGAGCGAACGCTTCGGAAACAACGCCTTAAGCCATAGATGCGCGAGCTTCCCATCGAAGATCGCGGTAAATGCCAACCCGTTGCGGATTCTGCGCGCGGCAGCACCCGAATTATCAGGGATACGTGTAGGGTGGAGACGCACAACCATCGGACTGTGTAGCACAAGGCTTGTTTTAGACGCTTCATCTCGTCCGCTACCGATGGTCGATTCCTCCTCCTGACAAAGCTTTTGCTGAATGGGTGCCTTTTGTCACCACAGCAAGCAGGAAACGTCGTCGCGACACCGGCCCCGTTGGTCGGTACCTCGCTAGACACTGGAGTGTCCAACCACTCTTGACGTGCCCTGACACCGACCGTGAGAAGTCGTGTGTGCCGAACGCCGTTTCCGGCAGCCCGGAAACCGACGGTACTACATGAAAAGAATGTTGATTAACGCAACTCAACCTGAAGAGTTGCGCGTTGCACTGGTAGACGGCCAGCGCCTGTATGACCTGGACATCGAGTCCGGTGCACGCGAGCAGAAGAAGGCCAATATCTATAAAGGCCGGATCACTCGTATCGAGCCAAGCCTGGAGGCTGCCTTTGTCGATTTCGGCTCTGAGCGCCACGGCTTCCTGCCCCTCAAGGAAATCTCCCGCGAGTACTTCAAGAAAGCCCCTGAAGGCCGCGTCAATATCAAAGACGTCCTGACCGAAGGCCAGGAAGTTATCGTTCAGGTCGAAAAGGAAGAGCGCGGCAACAAAGGCGCAGCCCTGACCACCTTCATCAGCCTGGCCGGTCGCTATCTGGTCCTGATGCCGAACAACCCGCGTGCTGGCGGTATTTCCCGTCGCATCGAAGGCGAAGAGCGCAACGAACTGCGTGAAGCGCTGAACGGCCTGATCGCTCCGGCCGACATGGGTCTGATCGTGCGCACTGCTGGCCTGGGCCGCAGCAGCGAAGAAATGCAGTGGGACCTCGACTACCTGCTGCAACTCTGGACCGCCATTAAAGAAGCGTCTCTTGATCGCTCCGCGCCATTCCTGATCTACCAGGAAAGCAACGTCATCATCCGCGCCATCCGCGATTACCTGCGCCAGGACATCGGCGAAGTGCTGATCGACAGCGTCGAAGCCCAGGAAGAAGCCCTGACCTTCATCCGCCAGGTGATGCCGCAGTACGCCAGCAAGATCAAGCTGTACGAAGACAGCGTTCCGCTGTTCAACCGTTTCCAGATCGAAAGCCAGATCGAGACCGCTTTCCAGCGCGTCGTTGAACTGCCTTCCGGCGGTTCCATCGTCATCGATCCAACCGAAGCTCTGGTGTCCATCGACATCAACTCGGCGCGCGCTACCAAAGGCAGCGACATCGAAGAAACCGCACTGCAGACCAACCTTGAAGCGGCTGAAGAAATCGCCCGTCAACTTCGCCTGCGTGACATCGGCGGCCTGATCGTCATCGACTTCATCGACATGACGCCGGCGAAGAACCAGCGCGCCGTGGAAGAGAAAGTCCGCGAAAGCCTCGAAGCTGACCGCGCCCGTGTTCAGGTCGGCCGCATCTCGCGCTTCGGCCTGCTGGAAATGTCCCGTCAGCGTCTGCGCCCTTCCCTGGGTGAAAGCAGCGGCATCGTCTGCCCACGCTGCAACGGCACCGGCATCATCCGTGATGTTGAATCGTTGTCGCTGGCGATCCTGCGCCTGATCGAAGAAGAAGCCCTGAAAGACCGCACCGCCGAAGTCCGCGCTCAAGTGCCGATTCCGGTTGCCGCTTTCCTGCTCAACGAAAAACGCAACTCGATCACCAAGATCGAACTGCGCACTCGTGCCCGCATCATCATCCTGCCGAACGATCATCTCGAAACGCCGCACTTCGAAGTGCAGCGCCTGCGTGATGACAGCCCGGAAGCTCATACCCTTCAGTCCAGCTACGAAATCGCTGCTGCCGCTGCCGAAGTGGAAGAAGTCCAGCCTGCTGCTGCAACCCGCACCCTGGTTCGCCAGGAAGCCGCCGTCAAGACCGCTCCGCCGCGTGCCAACGCACCGGTTCCGGTTGAAGCCGCTGCTGCCGCGCCGGCACCTGCTGCTCACGAACCGAGCCTGTTCAAAGGTCTGGTCAAATCCCTGGTGAGCCTGTTCGCTACCAAGGAAGAGCCCGCCGCACCGGTTGTGGTCGAGAAGCCAGCTGCCGAGCGTCCTGCGCGCAACGAAGAACGCCGCAATGGTCGTCAACAGAGCCGTGGCCGCAACAACCGCCGCGACGAAGAACGCAAGCCACGTGAAGAACGCGCACCGCGTGAAGAGCGTGCAGAACGTGCTCCGCGTGAAGAGCGTGCCCCTCGCGAGGAACGTGCACCACGCGAAGAGCGTGCGCCACGCCAGCCGCGCGAAGTTGCCGTCGCTGTTGAAGAGAACAGCGCATCCACGCCAGCCCCGCGTGAAGAGCGCCCGGCTCGCAATGGCCGCGCCCCGCGTGAAGACCGCAAGCCTCGTGAAGAGCGCGTGCGTGAACTGCGCGAGCCACTGGATGCTGCCCCGGCCGTCAACCTTGCCCGTGAAGAACGCCCTGAGCGCGCTCCACGTGAAGAACGTCAGCCGCGTGCACCGCGTGAAGAGCGTCAGCCACGTGCCGAGCAAGCTGCTGTTGCAGCCGTGAGCGAAGACGAAGTGTTGCCAACTGAAGAACTGGCAAACGACGATCAGCAGGACGGTGCAGAAGGTGATCGCCCTCGCCGCCGCTCCCGTGGTCAGCGTCGTCGCAGCAACCGCCGCGAGCGCCAACGCGATGCCAACGGCAACGTGATCGAAGGCTCGGAAGGCGCTGAAGGTTCTGAAGAGAACGGCAGCGAAGAAGGCAACTCCGATCTGGCAGCAGGCCTGGCAGTTACCGCTGCCGTCGCCAGCGTCGTGATCAGCGCACCTGCAGAAGCCGAAGCTCACCGCCAGGCAGAGCGCGCCAACGCAACTGTTGAAGCGTCCGATTCGTCGTTCGTTGCACAGCCTGAGGTTGAAACGCCGTCGATCCAGACGCCTGCGTTCGAAGCTGCAGAAGTTGAAAAGCCAGTGGTTGAGACGCCAGCGTTTGAAGCGCCTGCCGCTGAAACCCCTGTCGTTGAGGCACCAGCCGTTGAAGCGCCGGTCAGCGAGTACGCTGCAAAAGCCGAAAGCGTGCCGGATGTCGAAGTGCAGCCTGTTGTCGAAGCCGCTCCGGAGCCTGTAGCAGAAGCTCCAGTATTGGCTGCTCAATCAGAACTGTTCGAAGCGCCGCACGCTGAGCGCGTTGTACCGTTCACGCCAACGCCAGAGCCGACTCCACAGGTTGAAGCGGTTGCTCCAGCTCGTGAAGAAGAAACTCCAGTAGCAGAATCGGTGACCGAGTCGGCAGAACTGCCAACCCCAGCACCGGTTGTGGCTGAAGCGCCTGCCCCTTACGCCGCTGCTGAAATCGTCGCTACCTCCCCTGCTGCTGAAGCAGCCGTGGACGTCGTTGCCGAAACGCCAGCACTGCCGGTCAGCAGCAACGGCCGCGCACCGAACGATCCTCGTGAAGTGCGTCGCCGCAAGCGTGAAGCCGAGCGTCTGCTGAAAGAAGCCGAAGAAGCCAAAGCGGCTCCTGAAGCTGCTCCGGTTGTCGACGAGAACCTGCAGTCCGCTGACGAAGTCGTACAGCAACACCACGAAGCACTGGAAGAAAGCAAAGAGCCTAAACCTCTCGCTTGATCCACGCTGAATAAAAAAGCCCCACCTGTGAGAGCAGGTGGGGTTTTTTTTTGGCAAACAAACGCCGATCCTGTAGGCGCTCACGAGCAGCGCGAGGCAGCGATGGCGGTTTGCCTGACACACCGCCATCGCTGGCCTCGTAACCTCGGTGAGCTCCTACAGGACTGCGCTATACCTGAGCGAACGCAAAACCTGTAGGAGCTGCCGAAGGCTGCGAACAGCGGTTTGCCTGACACACCGCCTTCGCGACCGTCGTAACCTCCGATGGCTCCTACAGGACCGCGTTGTGCCTGAATGAACACAAAACCTGTAGGAGCTGCCGAAGGCTGCGAACGCGGCTTGTCTGACACACCGCCTTCGCGACCGTCGTAACCTCCGATTGCTCCTACAGGACCGTGTTGTGCCTGAATGAACACAAAACTTGTAGGAGCTGCCGAAGGCTCCGAACGCGGCTTGTCTGACACGCAGCCATCGCTGGCCTTGTAACCTCGGTGATCTCCTACGGGGAAATTGCGCCACCCGAGTTGAACACCAACCGCTCGGGCTCGTCCACATCCAACAGCACGCCGGGGTCAGCCACGTCGACTGCTTGAACGTTGCCATCCTTGAACAAGCCCTTGGCGCCCTGATCCCCCGTCAATGTCATCAGCGCCAGACCATATCGGCGGCCGAAGCCCACAGGATGGCCGCGCTCGCCTTGATGGAATGGCAGGATGATGCACTCATCGTCCAGTGCGGCAACGATTTTATGCAGGGTTTCCGGCAGGATGAACGGCATGTCGCCCAGCACCATCAGCCAGGCGCGGTGGTCAGGTTCAGCGGCGATGGCGGCCGCGATGCTATCGCCCATGCCGGGGGAATCCAGCACCAGCAGCTCGCAGCCATACAAGTGGGCCAGCGCGATGATTTCAGAGGAGTCTGGACGCGTAACCACTCGGACCTTGTCGACAACCCCTTGCAGGTTGACCAACGTCTGTTCCAGCACCGGACGCTCGACGCCATCACGGCCCACGCAAAGGGCCAACAGCTTGCTGCTGCCTTTACCGGCGATGGCTTGAAAACGGCTGCCATGACCGGCAGCAAGAACAATGGCGCACGTGCTTTCAGTCATGGCTATTCCCGAGCCGCGAAGCCGACTCAATACAGATTGGGTTCCATTTCCAGCTCAACACCGAAACGCCCCGCGATATCGGCCTGAATCCGTCGTGCCAGCGCCAGCAGCTGCACGCCGCTCGCCTGACCGTAATTGACCAGCACCAGCGACTGCAAGCGGTGCACGCCCGCATCACCCTCGCGATAGCCTTTCCAGCCAGCCTGCTCAATGAGCCAGCCAGCCGCGAGTTTCACCTGACCGTCCGGCTGTGGATAACCCACCAACGCGGGGTATTGCAGGCGAATGCGATCCGCCAGACCAGCCGATACCAGAGGATTCTTGAAGAAACTCCCGGCATTGCCCAAAACGGCAGGGTCGGGCAGCTTCTCGCTGCGTATGGCACAGATTGCCGCGCTGACGTCGTGGGGTGTTGGCTCGTTGATACCCAGGTCGGTCAGGCGCTGACGCACCGGACCGTATTCCAGGTGCAATTGCGCGCTGCGATTAAGCGTGAAGCGCACCCGCAGAATGATCCAGCGACCGGTCTCGTGCTTGAACAGGCTATCGCGGTAACCAAAAGCACACTCATCCAGGGAGAAGTCGCGCAGCTCACCGGTCTCGCGATCCAGGGCGGTCAGGCTGTGAAACACATCCTTGATCTCGACCCCATAGGCACCGATGTTCTGCATCGGAGCGGCGCCGACAGTGCCGGGGATCAGACTGAGGTTTTCCAGCCCGGCCAAGCCAAGCTCAAGACATGACTGCACGAACGGATGCCACGGCTCCCCCGCTTCGGCTTCGACAACTGCCTTTTCACAATCTTCCCGAACGATGCGAATGCCACGGCTGGCCATGCGCAGCACCAGCGCCTCGACATCGCCGGTCAGCAGCAGATTGCTGCCACCGCCCACCACCATCAGCGGTAACGCGTGCGCTGCGCAGTAAGCCAGAGCCTCACGCACATCGTCGTCGCTATGCGCCTGGGCAAACAGCTGCGCCTGAACGTCAACACCAAAGGTATTGAACGGCTTGAGAGAAACGGCGGATTGCAGCTGCAACGTCAAACCTCCAGCAAGCGACGAACGCGCTCAAGATCTTCGGCGGTATCAACCCCGGCAGGCGGGGCTTCCAGGGCATCAGCCACATGAATCCGCACGCCGTGCCACAAGGCGCGCAGCTGCTCAAGGCTCTCAGTGTCTTCGAGCCAGCATGGGCCCCAGCTAACGAAATCCTGAAGGAAACCCGCACGATAAGCGTAGATCCCGATATGTCGACGGTACGGAACACCGGCCGGCAACTGATCGCGATCCTTGGCCAGTGCGTCGCGGGCCCAAGGCAGCGGCGCACGGCTGAAGGTCAGCGCCAGACCATTGATGTCAGCAACCACCTTGACCACATTGGGATTGAACAGCGCGGCCACATCATCAATGGGCTCGGCCAGGGTCGACATGCGGGCTTCAGGGTGGGCAGCCAGGTTGGCGGCCACCTGATCGATCACCGCAGGCGGGATCATCGGCTCGTCGCCCTGGACGTTGACCACGATGGCGTCTGGCTCCAGACCCAACTGGGTCGCGACTTCTGCCAGACGGTCGGTGCCGGAGTTGTGATCATCGCGAGTCAGCAGGACTTCTGCGCCGAAACCACGGCAAGCCTCAACGATGCGCAAATCGTCAGTGGCCACGACCACACGTGTGGCGCTGCTTTTACGAGCCTGTTCCCAGACGTGCTGGATCATCGGTTTACCGGCGATCTCTTTGAGCGGCTTGCCGGGAAAACGGCTGGAGCCGTAACGCGCCGGGATGACAACGGTGAACGCTGCTGTCATTTGTCCAGACGCTCATCGGTGGTCAGGGTACGAGCTTCGCTTTCCAGCATCACCGGGATGCCATCACGAATCGGGTAAGCCAGGCCTGCGCCTTTGCTGATCAGTTCGGTTTTATCGGCGCTGAGTTTCAGCGGGCCCTTGCAGATCGGGCAGGCGAGGATGTCGAGCAATTTGGTGTCCATAGAAATTCCTGAGCGAATCATGGCAAAAGACGTAACAACTGCGAATCAAACCAGCTGACAAAAGCGTTGGACGGCACTGCATCCACAGCCAGATACCACCAGTCGTCCGCCGCAAAGGGCCGGCATTTCACGGCATCCTTCTCGGTCATGACTAACGGCAGCGCTGGAGTAAAAGTCAGCGACTGAGCGCTGAAAACGGCATGGTCGGCGAACGCATGAGCGATTGGCCGCCAGTGTAGCCCTTCGAGGGTATTGAAGAAACGTTGCGGATTGCCGATCCCGGCCACGGCATGCACGGCTTGACCCGGCGCAAAGAAATCCACTGATTTGCGCTCGCCGCTGCGCAGATTGACCAGGGCCGACGGCTTGAGCTGGAAGGCATATCCGTCATCCCGATCAGCACTGGCGCCGTTGTAGAGCAGCGCATCGACGCTTTGCAGGCGCTCCACTGGCTCGCGCAACGGCCCTGCCGGCAGACAGCGCCGGTTACCCAGCCCACGAGCGGCATCAATCAGCACCAGCTCAAGGTCACGAGCCAGCCGGTAATGCTGCAGGCCATCGTCGGAAAGAATCAGATCCAACGGTTCGCTGTCGAGCAAGGCTTTGACTGCACGACTGCGGTCCGGGTCGATCATCATTGGCACGCCGCTGCGCTGCACAATCAACAACGGCTCATCGCCCGCCTGACTGGCACTTTGCTCGGCAGTGACCCGCCACGGCAAGCTCGGCGGTTTGGCGCCATAGCCGCGGCTGACCACGCCCACCCGCAGGCCCTGCTGGCGACAGTGCTCGATCATCCACAGGATCAGCGGCGTCTTGCCGGTGCCGCCGATGGTGATATTGCCCACCACGACGACCGGCACCGGCGCTTTGTAGATTTCGCCCTGCCCTGCCAGGAAACGCTCGCGCTTGCCATTGACGACCCGGCGGTAAAGGCTTTCCAGCGGACGCAACAGCGTCAGCGCCGGATGGCCGGTGTACCAGGCATTAAGCAAGCGGTCAGAAAGTGACATCAGTTAGCCGATGTGGCTTCAACGGTGGTCATGCGCAAATGGCTGAAGCCCAGTTTGCCAGCCGCATCCATCGCGGTGATCACTGCCTGATGCGGGGTCTTGCCATCAGCGCTGATCGACAGCGGCAAGCTGGTGTCACCGGCCGACTCGCGCTGCAAGGCATCGATCAGCGTGGGCAGATCGTTCTTGGGCAGCAGTTGATTGTTCAGCGAAAAGACCCCGTCGGCATTGATGGTGATGTCCAGATGCTTGAGATCGGCATCGGTTTCCGGTGTTCCGGTGACCGCCTGGGGCAGATCCACGCGCAATTGGGTTTCGCGGGTGAAGGTGGTGGTCACGATAAAAAACAGCAGCAGGATGAATACCACATCAATCAACGAAACGAGGTTGATGTCGATATTCTCCCTGACCTTACGGCGACGAAACTTCACTTCTTGCGACCCTCGCCACGGGCTTGCAGCTTGAGTGCTGCTTTGGGGTCGTTCAGATCTACATCACGGTCGCCCTGCACCACTTCCACCAGCTTGATGGCTTCCTGCTCCATGCCGACCACCAGTTCATCGACCCGGCTTTGCAGGTAGCGATGGAAGAAGATCGCGGGGATGGCGACGATCAGGCCCGATGCGGTACAGATCAGGGCCTTGGAAATACCACCGGCCAGCACCGATGCATTGGCGGTGTTACCGGTAGCATTGAACGAGCCGAAGATATCGATCATGCCCAGCACGGTGCCGAGCAAGCCCAGCAACGGCGCCATGGCGGCAATGGAACCCAGGGCGCTCAAATAGCGCTCAAGGTCATGAATGACCCGGGCGGCGGCTTCTTCGATGCACTCCTTCATGATCTCGCGACCATGGCGGGAATTGGCCAGACCGGCGGCAAGGATTTCACCCAGCGGCGAATCGGCGCGCAGCTCCTTGAGCTTCTCGCTGTCGAGTTTTTTGTCCTGGATCCACCGCCATACCTGCCCCAGCAAATGCGGCGGTGTAATACGGCTGGCTCGCAGGGTCCACAGACGCTCGATGATGATGCCGACCGCGGCAATGGAACTCAGAATGATCGGCAGCATCATCCAGCCGCCAGATTTGACCAGTTCCCACACAGTGACGACCCCCTCGGAAAAGTGGGCGCAACTCTAACATAGGGTCAGCGCCACATCGAAGTTTGCGATCAATATCCTTGATTGAAGCCTTGATTGAGGTCACGCCAGAAGCGCCTTTGCTGCCGTTGCGACTGCGGCTGCCCGAAGGTGCCCAGTTGCAGATTGATCGCCCCCAGTTCGGCGCTGTCATAGGCGCGAATGCCCAGCCAGCCGTACCGTGCCATGACCATGGGATGCGGATGACCGAAGGCATTGTTGCGTCCTCGGGAAATCAAAACACCCTGAGGCCCGACGGCCTGGAGAAAAGTTTTCGAGGAGGAGGTACGGCTGCCGTGATGCGGCGCCTGCAACCAGTGCGCACGCAAATCGAAGCCGCTGGCAATCATCGCGCGCTCGGCATCGGCGTCGATATCCCCGGTCAACAGCAGCCTTTCGCCCTGAGCATCGACCATCAACACGCAAGAGGCCTGATTACCCTCTTGAGCCTGCTCCCAGCGCCAGATTGAAAACGTCACGCCGTCCCATTCCCAGCGCTGGTCGTTCTCACACAGCTGCGTATTGAGCAACACGGGCAATCGGGCCAGCTCGCCGCCCAGCACCCGCGCCACCGGCAAGGCCTGATAAACCGCCAGCGCACCTCCGGCATGATCGGCATCCGCGTGGCTGAGCAGCATCAGGTCGAGTTTGCCCACGCCAGCTTTGCGGATCGCGGGCAGCACCACCCGCTGACCGATATCGAACTCGCCAAAACGCGGACCGGCGTCGTACAGCAAAGTGTGTTGCCGGGTGCGCAACAGAATCGCCAGGCCCTGCCCCACATCCAGTTGCAGCACTTCGACCTGCCCGTGAGGCACGGCTTTCAATGGTGGAAAGACACACAGCAGCAACAACGGCCAACCCAAGGGTCTGAGCGGTATGCCGCTGGGCAACAGCAGCACAACCGCGCCCAGCAGGCTCAACAGCCAGACCCAGAACGGCACCGCGCTGGGCATCCAGGCAGGGAACCAGTCAGCCATCCAGCCCAGAAACACAAACAGCCATTGCAGTGCACCACCGGCCAGCCACAGCAGACTTTCCCCTAACAGCGGGACCGGCAGCAGCAAGGTGCCGAGCAACGCCGGCGGCAGTACGACGAAACTGACCCACGGTACCGCCACCAGATTGGCCACCGGGCCACTGAGGCTGATGGGTAAATTCAAGGCCAGCAGCACCGGCAGCAAGCCGATGGCGATCAACCACTGGGCACGGGTCCAGCTGCGCAACCAGCTCCAGGCGCCCAGGCGGCCGCTGAAAATCAGGATCAGAATCGCCACGGCAGCAAATGACAACCATAAACCGGGTTGCAAACTGGCCAGCGGCTCCAGGATCAACACCACGTTCAGCGACAGCAAAAGCGGCAAGGTCACACCCAGATGGCGAAAGCGCAGGCGCCAGAGCAGGACCATGCCGACCATTACACAGGCCCGACGCACCGGTACGTCGAACCCCGCCAACAGGCCATAGGCCAGAGCCGCACTGAATGCCAATCCGCAGGCCCATGGCAGCCAAGGCAAGGCTCGCGGCCACAGCCCCCAGCGCGCCAGACCGGCAACCAGCCCATACATGACCGCCGCCAGCAAACCGATGTGCTGACCGGAAATCACCAGCAGATGCACGGCACCGGTATTTTGCAGAACCTCCCAATCGGCACGGCTCAAGCCAGAACCATCACCGAGCACCAAGGCTGCCAGCCCGCCTTCTCGGCCCTGTGCGTCCACAGCCAGCAAGCGCTGGCGGATTGCGTCACGCCAGCCTGATGCCGCTGAAGTCAGTCGCTGACCGTCCGCCACTGTCCCGGTCGCGCCAATTCGTTGGGCCAGCAACCAGGCTTCGTAATCAAACGCATCAGGATTGACCAACCCGCCGGGTCGCTTGAGCTTGACCGCCAGCCGCCAGCGCTCGCCGCTGCGAATTTCCGGACCGCCATACCAGGACACCCGAATCAGTTCAGGCAATCGTGTTCGGCGAGATTGCGGGCTTTCCAGTTCAAAACGTATGACGCCATCTGCCGCAGCGGGCAGCCCCACCACCTTGCCTTCCAGCCACAGCGTCTGGCCGTCGAGCCGTGCGGGCAAGCGATCGTTTAGTGCCGACTGGGCCGACACGCAAGCCCAGGTGAAACCCAATAAAAACAGCGCCAATGGGTAGCTGCGAAACGGCAACAGCATCAACGCCAGCACTGGCATTACCACTAACAGCCAGACCGGTGGCAATGCCGGTAAAAAGCGCAACGCCAGCAAACCCAAGGCAAACGCGAACATCCCTGCGCGCATACAAGCTCATCCTGATAACCATGAAGATCACCACAAGGCTTAGCGCAAGCTGGGTTGGGTGGCAGAATCGAGTGTCACTGGTTTTGTCAGTCGTGAAAGCAAACTACCAAGCGAACACAGGACTTGTAGGAGCCAACTTGTTGGCGAGGCGGTGTCTGGTCGAACGCTTCGCCAACAAGTTGGCTCCTACAGGAAATGTACTCATCCACAATGCTTCGGGCTGTTTCAGGCAAAAAAAACGCCCATCCGAAGATGAGCGTTTTTTGTCACGGCTGAAGCTTACTGCGGCTTGCGACGACCGAAGCCCGGGCGCTGGCCCGAACCCGATGCCGGGCCACGACGCTTGCCGGACGGCGCGTCATCGACCAGGGTAATACCCGGACGCTTCGGCGACGGCTTGGCTGGTCGCTTGTTCATGTCGCTTGGACGCTCAGCCACTGGCGTACCACGGCTGTTGTCACTGCGGCCATCGCTGCGACCAGTCGCCGGACGCGGGCTGCGCGGCGACGGCTTGCTTGGGTCGTTGCGCTGACCACGGTTCGAATCGGTGCGCGGTGCAGCTGGACGCTGAGCCCGATCACGGTCGCTGCCAGTGATCTGCGGCTGACGTGGCGCGCGATCATGAGTCGGCGCGCCTTCTTTGGCCGGACGCAAGGTCCGCACAACGCGCTCGCCTTTGCCCAGCGGACGGGAAGACTGACGCTGCAAGCGCTCCAGTTTGTCCTTGGTCTTGGCGTTCATCTGCGGCTGAGCCACAGGCGTCAGACCCACTTCAGCGCTGAGCACATCGACTTCGTACTGGCTCATTTCGCGCCAGCGGCCCATCGGCAGGTCGGAGTTGAGGAATACCGGCCCGTAACGCACGCGCTTCAGACGGCTGACCACTAGGCCCTGGGACTCCCACAGGCGGCGGACTTCGCGGTTGCGACCTTCCATCACTACGCAGTGATACCAATGGTTGAAGCCTTCACCGCCCGGCGCTTGCTGGATATCGGTGAAACGAGCCGGGCCGTCTTCAAGGACAACACCGGCTTTGAGGCGCGCGATCATGTCGTCGTCGACTTCGCCACGTACACGCACGGCGTATTCGCGGTCCATTTCGAACGAAGGGTGCATCAGGCGGTTGGCCAGCTCACCGTCGGTGGTGAACATCAGCAAACCGGTGGTGTTGATGTCCAGACGACCGATGTTGACCCAACGGCCTTCTTTTGGACGCGGCAGGCGATCGAACACCGTCGGGCGACCTTCTGGGTCGTCACGGGTACAGATTTCACCGTCCGGCTTGTTGTACATGATCACGCGGCGCACCGTTTCGGCGGCCTCTTCACGCTTGATGACGCGGCCATCAACGCTGATCGCATCGTGCAGATCGACGCGCTGACCGAGGGTCGCGTCCTTGCCATTGACCTTGATCCGGCCCTGGCTGATCCAGGCTTCGACGTCGCGACGCGAGCCTACGCCAATACGTGCCAGAACCTTCTGCAGCTTTTCGCCTGCGGGTCCGATTTCCTGGCTGTCCTGCTTGTCTTTTTCACTCATCTGGGCACCTCCCGGTGTGTCGATTCAGGGGACGCCGAGGACCGGCGTGACCTGTTGCCCGGGGCTATGGAAAACCTCCGAACTTGATTCTATAAAAAGCTGATGGCGAGTATGAATCGCCAAAAGGTCGCGAATCATACGCTCACCCAGCGCAATGCGCATCAGAGCGTAGTCGAAATTATCCGACTCATTTCTTTTTCCGCCGACCGGCTTTCCTCAAATCCTTCAAACGGACAGCCGAATCGGCGAGTACGCCTTTGCGCTCGTCCTTGTCCATTTTCTTCCAGCCCTTGATTTCCTTCTTGCTGCGGCCACAGCCGATGCAAATGTCATCGTCGAATTTGCAGAGGCTGATGCAGGGGTTTTTTGAGCTCATTTATTGATGCCCTGCTGGAGGGTGAATGAAGCCTGTGGGAGCGGTGCTTGCCCGCGATAAGGGCGCCGCGATCTAAAATAAATCGCGTCCAGCCTTATCGCGGGCAAGCACCGCTCCCACAATTGATCTGAGTTCACTCCGGACCGGCGTCGTCTTCAGGTTTTTCATCCGGCAACAAATCATCAAAGTCGATCTTCACACCCTGCTCCATGGAGTCAAGTTCGACCAGCAAACTGCGGAAGCTGGTTTCGTCTCTTGGCTCTTCAGGCTCTGCATCAGGATCAATGCTGGCGTCTGCCAGAGCTTGCAGATGCGCAGGCACCGGGGCGTCTTCGAAGTCCATCACCGGGTCCGGCTCAAGCTCACGCAAATCGGCCAGCGGTGGCAAATCGTCGAGGTTTTTCAGGTTGAAGTGATCGAGAAATGCCTTGGTCGTGGCGAACATCGCCGGGCGGCCGGGCACTTCGCGGTACCCCACTACCCGAATCCACTCCCGTTCCAGCAAGGTTTTGACGATATGGCTATTGACCGCCACACCGCGCACGTCTTCGATTTCGCCACGGGTAATCGGCTGGCGATAGGCAATCAGCGCCATGGTCTCCAGCATGGCCCGGGAATAACGCTGAGGCCGCTCTTCCCACAAACGCCCTACCCAGGGGGAGAACTTCTCGCGAATCTGCAAGCGATAGCCAGACGCAACTTCCTTGAGTTCGAAAGCGCGGCCTTCGCAGGATTTGCCCAGCAACTGCAAGGCTTTCTTGAAAACCGGCGGCTCAGGACGCTCGCCCTCTTCGAACAATTCGAACAGGCGTTCCAGGGATTGCGGCTTACCCGAGGCCAACAGAAAAGCTTCGAGCAGCGGAGCCAGCTCGCGGGGTTCATTGAGGTTCATTGATCTGCTCTTATTCGGCTCGCGCCCGCACATGGATAACGGCGAAGGGCTCATTCTGCACCAGTTCCACCAAGGACTCCTTGACCAGCTCAAGCACGGCCATGAACGTCACCACCACACCGAGACGCCCTTCCTCGGCGGTGAACAGCTCGGCAAACGGCACAAAACCACCGCCTTTGAGGCGTTCCAGCACGTCGCTCATGCGCTCGCGGGTCGACAAGGCTTCGCGGCTGACCTGGTGGCTTTCGAACATGTCGCCACGGCGTAACACTTCGGCCATGGACATCAGCAGTTCGTCGAGGCTGACGTCCGGCAACAGCTTGCGCGCCCGGGCTTCAGGCGCATCCAGCTTGGGCACGGTCACGTCGCGACCGACCCGGGTCAACTGGTCGATACCCTCGGCAGCAGCCTTGAAGCGTTCGTATTCCTGCAGTCGACGGATCAGTTCAGCGCGAGGATCGTCCTCTTCAGCCTCGATCTCCGCAGAACGTGGCAACAACATGCGCGACTTGATCTCGGCGAGCATGGCGGCCATCACCAGATACTCCGCCGCCAGTTCAAGGCGCACGCTCTTCATCAGCTCGACGTAACCCATGTATTGCTTGGTGATTTCTGCAACAGGGATGTCGAGGATGTCGATGTTCTGCTTGCGGATGAGGTACAGCAGCAAATCCAGCGGGCCTTCAAAGGCTTCGAGGAAGACTTCCAGGGCATCCGGCGGGATGTACAGATCGATGGGCATCTGCGTGACCGCCTGGCCATAGACCATGGCGAACGGCAGTTCCTGCTGGGCACCGGCCTGACTGTCGACGGTTTCGACGCTGCTCATTACGCCTGCACACCAAACGGCGTGGGGTCGCCACAACCGACACGAATCACCTGAGGCTCGCCCTCAGCCAGATTGATAACCGTCGACGCTGAGATCCCGCCGATCCCGCCATCGATAATCAGATCGACCTGGTGTTCGAGGATCTGGCGCATGTCGTAGGGATCGCTCAACGGTACGGTCTCGCCGGGCATGATCAGGCTGACGCTCATCAGCGGCTCGCCCAGCTCTTCCAGCAACGCTTGGGCGATTGGGTGTTCCGGCACACGCAGACCGATGGTCCGGCGCTTGGGGTGCAGGATCAGGCGCGGCACTTCACGGGTGGCGTTGAGAATAAAGGTGTAAGGCCCCGGGGTATGGGCTTTAAGGGCTCGAAAGGCCCCGGTGTCGACTTTGGCGAACAGGCCCAATTGCGACAGGTCGCAGCACATCAGCGTGAAGTTGTGCTTGTCGTCCAACTGACGCAGACGGCGAATGCGCTCGATGGCGCTCTTGTCGCCGAGCTGACAACCCAGCGCGTAGGACGAATCGGTTGGGTAGACCACCAGCCCGCCGGCCTTGATGATTTCAACGGCCTGTTTAATCAGGCGCGCTTGCGGGTTTTCCGGATGGACCTGGAAAAATTGACTCACGGTAACTTCCTGTTCAGACGGCGGCAGTAGGCTGGTCATGTTTGAATCGGGCCCAAAGTGGCGGCAAGTCTTCGGGGACCGGGCGATAAATACCGATTTCGGCCCAGCCGCCTGGAGCATGAAAATCACTGCCGGCGGTGACCAGCAGACCAAATTCACGAGCCAGAATGGCCAGGGTTCCGACCTGCTCGGCAGGTTGCAGACCGTTGACCACTTCAATGGCATGGCCGCCGGCCTGGAGAAAGTCGGCGACCAGTTTACGACGCTTGCTACGGGTGAAATCGTAATGCGAAGGGTGCGCCAGGCTCACCCAGGCGTTGGACTCGCGCAGTGTGGCGACAGTTTCTTCCAGGGTCGGCCAGTGCTGCTTCACATCGCCCAGCTTGCCCGCCCCCAGCCATTTGCGGAATGCCTCGGCGCGATCCTTGACGAAACCGGCCCGCACCATGAAGTCCGCAAAGTGCGGCCGAGCCGGTGCATTACCGCTGTCGCCAAGCTCTTGCTGGATGGCCCGGGCACCTTCCAGCGCCCCCGGCATACCTTTGATCGCCAATTTTCGACTGATTTCTTCGGCGCGCAACCAGCGGCCGTCGTGCAAACGGGCAATGGCCGCAACCAAAGCCGGGGCATCGACGGCGAAACCATAGCCCAGAATATGGATGGTTGCCCCACCCCAGGTGCAGGAAAGCTCGACCCCGTTGACCAGCTGCATACCCAGCGCATGCGCCGCCGTGCGGGCTTCTGCGAGGCCTTCGAGGGTGTCGTGGTCGGTGAGGGAAAGGACGCGCACGCCGTTTTCATAAGCACGGGCGACCAGAACCGAAGGCGCGAGGGCGCCATCGGAGGCGGTGCTGTGGCAGTGCAGGTCAACATTCATAGGTGGCGCTTTCGCTATCATTGATGTTTGTTATTATGCCGCCACATCCTGCTTCTGGCTGCCATTGTGAAACAATTCATCGACTTCATCCCGCTGCTGCTGTTTTTCATCGTTTATAAAATCGACCCTCGCCCTGTCGAGATCCTCGGCAACAGCTACATGCTGGGCGGTATTTTCAGTGCGACCGCCATGCTGATCATCAGTTCAGTGGTGGTTTACGGCATTCTGTTCGTCAAACAGGGCAAGCTGGAAAAGAGCCAGTGGCTGACGCTGGTCGCCTGTCTGGTGTTCGGTAGCCTGACTTTGGCCTTTCACAGCGAAACCTTCCTGAAATGGAAAGCGCCGGTGGTGAACTGGCTGTTTGCTCTGGCATTTCTGGGCAGCCACTTCATCGGTGACCGCCCACTGATCCAGCGCATCATGGGCCACGCCCTGAGCCTGCCCCAGGCCATCTGGACCAAACTGAACATCGCCTGGATCATCTTCTTCCTGTTCTGCGGTGCGGCCAACCTTTATGTGGCCTTTACCTATCAGGAATTCTGGGTGGACTTCAAAGTATTCGGCAGCCTGGGCATGACCCTGCTGTTCCTGGTTGGCCAGGGCCTGTTCCTTGCCAAGCACATGAATGACCCGGCGGCGACGCCACCTACTACAAAAACCGAGGACTGACATGCTCTACGCAATCATTGCCACAGACGTCGAAAACTCCCTGGAAAAACGCCTGAGCGTGCGCCCTGCTCACCTTGAACGCCTTAACGCGCTCAAGGCTGAAGGCCGTCTGGTGCTGGCCGGACCGCACCCGGCAGTGGACAGCAATGATCCTGGCGCGGCGGGTTTTTCCGGCAGCCTGATCGTTGCCGAGTTCGAATCCCTGAGCGCCGCCAAGACCTGGGCTGAAGCCGATCCGTTCGTGAAAGCCGGCGTGTATGGCAATGTTGTGGTCAAGCCGTTCAAGCAAGTGCTGCCGTAGTTCTGCTCGGAAGCACACTGGGACCGGCTAGTGGGACCGGCTTTAGCCGGGAAGAGGCCAGTACATCCCACACATTTGTTGTGTCAGGAGTACAGTCTTCCCGGCTAAAGCCGGTCCCACTAGCTGGTCCCACATCCCCCGTCACTAATCATTCTCAACGCCCTGCCGACAACCTGTTGGATGTTCGATTCATCATCGAAAACGCTGCCTTTCAAACAACAACAGGAGTTCAGATGCGTTCAGGTCCGGTGTGTCTGCTGGTGGTGGTATTGGCGACGGGCGCAAATGCTCAGGCCGAGGAAACGAGCGGTTCAGTTACCCACGCGTTACCGCTGCAGACCGCAGCAAGCCAGATCAATGATCTGCAACAACGGCTGGCTGAAAGCGAACGTCAGCGCCAGGAGTTGTTAAAGCAGGTGCAGAACGCCGATGCCGAACGCGACGGCGCACAGCTGAGTCGCCTGCGTCAGGAGAACCAAAGGCTCAAGTTGCAGCTCAAAGAAGCACAATCCGTTGAACCGCAGCGCCTCCTCACCGAACAGCAGCAATGGTTCGTGACCGGCGGTGGTGTTGCGCTGATAGCCCTTCTGTGCGGTATCTTTGCTCGCGGTGGACGTAAGCAGCGTCGACAGTGGCTAAATTGAGTGAGAAATGAGCGAGCTGTTACTTATTGATGATGACCAGGAGCTCTGCGAGCTTCTGTGCAGTTGGTTGAGCCAGGAAGGTTTTCTGGTCCGCGCCTGCCACGACGGTCATAGCGCCCGCCGGGCACTGGCCGAGTCGGCGCCTGCCGCCGTAGTGCTGGACGTGATGTTGCCAGACGGCAGCGGCCTGGAGCTGCTCAAGCAGTTGCGCACCGACCACCCCGACCTGCCGGTGCTGATGCTTTCCGCCCGTGGCGAACCACTGGACCGGATTCTCGGTCTGGAACTGGGTGCCGATGATTACCTGGCCAAACCTTGCGACCCCCGGGAACTGACCGCGCGTCTGCGGGCCGTATTGCGCCGCAGCCACCCGACAGCCGTTTCGACCCAACTTGAACTGGGCGATCTGAGCTTCAGCCCGGTGCGCGGCGTGGTGATCATCGCCGAGCAGGAACTGACCCTCACCGTTTCCGAAAGCCGTCTGCTGGAAGCCTTGCTGCGTCAACCCGGCGAGCCGCTGGACAAACAAGAGCTGGCGCAACTGGCGCTGGGCCGCAAACTGACCCTTTACGACCGCAGCCTGGACATGCACGTCAGCAACCTGCGCAAAAAGATCGGGCCGCACCCTGATGGTCGGCCGAGGATCGTGGCGCTGCGTAGTCGCGGCTACTTTTACAGCGAGTAGAAGGATTGCTCATATCGTGGGACCGGCTTTAGCCGGGAAGGCTGCATTCCTGACCAAGGAAATGTGCTGGATGTACTGCCCTCTTCCCGGCTAAAGCCGGTCCCACAATGTTGCAACCGCAGGCACCGGCGCTGTGTCAGGCCACTCACACTCCCTCTTTACCCAGTCTTTACAGTCCCCTGACCGCTCTTGACCTTGATCTCCCTAAACTGGCCTCAACCGGCAACGAGCCGGATTCGAGACAAGGAGATACACCATGCGCAAGACTCTGATCGCTTTGATGTTCGCTGCTGCTCTGCCTACCGTCGCCATGGCGATGCCACCTGCAGACGGTCCTGGTTTCGGTGGTCCTGATGGCCCGCGTGCTGGCATGCATCATGATCGCGGCCCCCTCGGCAAACTGGACCTGACCCGCGAGCAGCGCCAACAGGTCGGCAAACTGATGGGCGAGCAAATGCACAGCCGCAAAGAAGTCACCGACAAGTACCTGGCCAAGCTGTCGCCAGCCGACCAGAAAGCCATGAAAGACGAGCTGGACGCCAAGCGGGCGAAGACCGATAGCGATATCCGCGCGCTGCTAAAGCCTGAACAGCAGAAGGAGTTCGACGAAATGAAGAAAGAGCGCGCCGCTAAAATGGCCGAACGTGCTGAATTCGAAGCATGGAAAGCGCAAAAAGCTCAAAAAGCCCAGTAAGCTACTGATCCACCTGAACCCGGCACTCCCCAAGCGTGCCGGGTTTTCTCTATTTTGAGGTTTTCCCGTGCGCTCATTGTTCTGGCGAATTCTGGCCAGTTTCTGGCTGGCCATTGCCCTGGTTGCAGGCCTGTCGATTCTGCTTGGTCACATGCTCAATCAGGATGCCTGGATTCTCAGTCGACACCCGGTATTGAGCAAACTGCCGCAGAGTTGGACGCAGCGCTATGAAGATCAGGGCGCGGATGCAGCCCAGGACTACTTGCAGAGCCTCAAGCGCAAGAATCACATGGACGTCCAGGTCCTCAATGACACCGGTGACCCGATGGTGCGCGGAACGTTTTCACCTCGGGCGGCGGCGCTCGAAGCCCGTCAAGGGGATGACCCTCGGCAGCTGCCATGGCGTCGTCTGACCAGCGAGTACACCAGCGAGAAAACCGGTGAGACCTACCTGTTCATCTACCGCATCCCCCACCCGGAACTGGACGCCTGGCACCGCGATAGCCTGATGTGGCCATTGAGTGCGCTGGGTATTGCGCTTGTGGTGCTCACGTTGTTCAGTCTGTTAGTCACGCTGTCCATCACCCGACCGCTGAGTCGCCTGCGCGGCGCGGTGCATGATCTGGGGCAGACCACTTACCAACAGAACAGCCTGGCTCAACTGGCCAACCGGCGCGATGAATTCGGTGTGCTGGCCAATGACTTCAACCGCATGGGCGCGCGACTGCAAAGCCTGATCGGCAGCCAGCGCCAACTGCTGCGTGACGTGTCCCACGAGCTGCGCTCCCCTCTGGCACGCCTGCGTATTGCCCTGGCACTGGCTGAACGGGCCGAACCTGCCGAGCGGGAAAAGCTGTGGCCGCGCCTGAGCCGCGAATGTGATCGGCTGGAAGCGCTGATCAGCGAGATTCTCGCCCTGGCCAGGCTCGACGCGGAACTGAGCAGCGCCGAACCGGTTGACCTCAAGGCACTGCTGTTGCGCCTCAAGAACGACGCCAAGCTGGACGGTGGCGACCAGCAGATCACGGTGAAGGTGCAGGACAATCTGCATCTACATGGCTGGCCCGACATGATCGAACGCGCTGCCGACAACCTGCTGCGCAACGCCCTGCGCTTCAACCCTCAGGGTCAGCCTATTGAAGTGCAAGCTGCGCGGGTGGGCGATCGATTGCAGCTGAGCGTGCGCGATCACGGCCCCGGTGTTGCGGCAGAACATCTCGTGCAACTGGGCGAGCCTTTCTATCGCGCCCCAGGCCAGACAGCAGCGGGACACGGCCTCGGCCTGGCCATCGCCCGCCGCGCCGCCCAACGCCATGGCGGCGAACTAATCCTGAACAATCATCCTGATGGCGGGTTTGTGGCGATTATTGATTTGCCGGCCGAGCCGTTGGGATCGACTCCACCATAAAGTCATCCTCCGCCGTGGAAGACTTAATTCGCGAAGGCAATGTTACAACCGATGAAGATGCATCGAATGTACTGGCCTTTTCGCGAATGAATTCGCTCCCACGTGATCCACGGCGTGCGCAATTCTCTGTAGGAGCTGCCGAAGGCTGCGAATCGGTAGCCGCCTTCGCAGCCTTCGGCAGCTCCTACCTAAATTCACGTAGCGCCATCCATCGCCGCAGTTGATATTGATCTTGATCTTGATCTTGATCTGCTTTTGATTTTGATCTTAAGCGCCCCGTAAAACCACGCTGGCCGGAATTCGATATTGATTCGGTGGTGCAAACCGGCATGGATGCCGGTTTAGCCGCGCTGGGCCAGGGATGGCCCTTCGCGGCGGCCCGCCGAATCAATGTCGGATTACGGGCATGCCGAGCACCAGCGAGGCACCGAGTGGTGGGGTAAGAGCCTTTTGCTTACTTTTGGGCTGTTCAAAAGTGAGGCGCCGTAAGGGCGCAACCATAACTAGCCGTTACCGCAACAATGGATATGTACGCAAATGAACATACCCATGCCTTTCGCCCTGATGCGGCCCAGATAACCGCCACACAGAAGTAATGCGACATATCTATATATTCAGCTCAACCCTGCCACTCACTCACAAAATCCACCACATCCACCTTCGCCGCAATGCGCGGTGGATTCAGCGGTGTACCCAGATACAAAAACGCGATGACTTCTTCATCAGCCGTCAGGCCAAAACCTTCGGCAACCAACGGCGAATAAGAAAGATCACCCGTACGCCAGACCGCGCCCACACCCAGCGCGTAGGAAGCCAGCAACACGCTGTGCGCCGCACAACCGGCAGTGATCAACTGCTCGGCCCTGGGCACTTTGTAGTGATCCTGCAACCGCGCAACCACCACCACGACCAATGGCGCACGCAGCGGGCCCAGACGCGCCTTTTCCAATGCCTGAGGGGTCACTTCCGCACCGCTGGCCTGTAGCGCCTGAGCAAGCAGATCGCCCATGCGCTCGCGCGCGGCACCTTCTACAGTAATAAAGCGGAAAGGCCGCAGCTGACCATGGTCGGGAGCACGCATTGCCGCGTTGAACAGCACTTCACGCTGAGCGGCATCCGGGGCCGGGTCGATCAACCGTGGAACCGAAACCCGATTGAGCAATACGTCGAGCGCCTCCATGGGCTACCTCCTGAATAAGTGATGGGTCATTCTAGAGCCTGTGCACACGGATAACGAACCCGCAGGGCAATTACTTACAAACTGTGTCGACCCCACTGCGGTTTACATGCCGTCGGCCGCAGGTAGAATGGCGCCTTTCCTCGAACAAGTCAGAGTCACCAAATGGCGTTGCCGACCCTTCGCATCATCGGTTTCATTATCGGCATCTTCCTGATCACGCTGGCCATCGCCATGATCGTGCCCATGATCACGCTGGTGATCTATGACCGCTTCGAGGATCTACGCTCCTTTCTATGGGCCAGCGTGATTACCTTTATAGCCGGTCTGGCACTGGTGACCCCCGGTCGACCGGAGCATGTGCACCTGCGCCCGCGAGACATGTACATGCTGACGGTTTCCAGCTGGATCGTGGTGTGCGTGTTCGCTGCGCTGCCGTTCCTGCTGACCCAGCACATCAGCTACACCGACTCGTTTTTCGAAAGCATGTCCGGCATTACTGCCACAGGCTCCACGGTCCTCAGTGGCCTGGACACCATGTCGCCGGGCATTCTCATCTGGCGCTCCATGCTGCACTGGCTCGGTGGCATCGGCTTTATCGGTATGGCGGTGGCGATCCTGCCGTTGCTGCGTATCGGTGGCATGCGCCTGTTCCAGACCGAATCCTCCGACCGCTCGGAAAAGGTCATGCCCCGCTCGCACATGGTGGCCAAGTTCATCGTACTGGCCTATGTCGGCATGACCGCTATGGGCAGCGTCGCGTTCTGGGCTGCGGGCATGAGCATGTTCGACGCGATCAACCATGCGATGTCAGCGATCTCCACCGGCGGTTTCTCTACCTCCGACCTTTCGCTGGCCAAGTGGCCGGAGCCAGCGGTGCACTGGGTCGCGATTGTCATGATGATCCTTGGCAGCTTGCCATTCACCTTGTATGTGGCGACATTGCGAGGTCATCGTGGCGCTCTGTTCAAGGATGAACAGGTGCGCGGCCTGCTGGGTCTGCTATTGGCAACCTGGCTGGTGATGACCCTCTGGTATTGGTGGACAACCGACCTGCCCTGGTACGACGCCTTGCGTCATGTGGCGCTGAACGTGACGTCCGTGGTCACAACCACTGGTTTCGCACTGGGCGACTACAGCCTGTGGGGCAACTTCGCCCTGATGTTCTTCTTCTATCTGGGGTTCATTGGCGGTTGTTCCGGCTCTACGGCGGGGGGCGTGAAGATTTTCCGTTTTCAGGTCGCCTACATTCTGCTCAAGGCCAACCTTAATCAATTGATCCACCCCCGGGCGGTGCTCAAGCAGACTTACAACGGTCATCGCCTGGACGATGAAATTGTCCGCTCAATCCTGACCTTCTCATTCTTCTTCACCATCACCATTTGCGTGATCGCCCTGCTGCTCTCGCTGCTGGGTCTGGACTGGATGACGGCACTGACCGGCGCGGCGAGCACGGTGTCGGGCGTGGGTCCCGGGCTGGGTGAAACCATCGGTCCGGCAGGCAACTTCGCCACCCTGCCCGATACGGCAAAGTGGATTCTGTCCCTGGGCATGCTGTTGGGTCGTCTGGAAATCATCACCGTACTGGTGCTGTGCATTCCGGCCTTCTGGCGTCAGTGATCGCAAAGGTTTAATGTCGGCTTACGCTACTCCCAGCGGAACCTGGACTCACAGCGATCACGATCAGGAAACTCCAGCCATGGAAACCGCCAAATCGTTTACCCGCTTCGCCGATTTCTATCCGTACTATTTGCAGGAACACCGGAACAGCACCTGTCGACGTTTGCACTTCGTGGGCACCAGTCTGGTGATATTCCTGCTCGCATTCGTGCTGGGCAGCGGTCATTGGGGCCTGATCTGGCTAGTGCCAGTGGCCGGTTACGCCTTTGCCTGGGTCGGCCATTTCTTCTTCGAAAAGAATCGCCCCGCCACGTTTCAGCATCCGCTCTATAGCCTGCTGGGCGACTTTGTCATGTATCGGGACATGATCGTCGGCAAGGTGCCTTTCTAGCTTAAGCAGCGTTAGAGCACCGGTTCGCTGGCCGGTGCGTCTGCCTGAGCCAGCAACTCTTTCTCCCGCTGATGGGCATCGGCCAGCCGGAAAAGCTCGATCGTGCCATCCAGATGCTCGATCAGCGCCGTACAGGACTCCACCCAATCGCCGCAATTAAGGTATTCCACCCCGCCCACCTTTCGGATTTCAGCGTGATGGATATGCCCGCACACCACGCCGTCCAGACCGCGTTTGACGCACTCATGAGCGATGGCTTCTTCAAAGTCGCTGATGAAGCTGACGGCGGTTTTAACCTTGTGTTTGAGGTAGGCCGAGAGCGACCAGTAACCGTAACCGTATCTGGCCCGCCAATGATTGAGCCAGCGGTTGAGGGTCAGAGTAAACTCGTAGGCCGAGTCGCCAAGGAACGCCAGCCAGCGGTGATAGCGGGTAATTACATCGAACTGGTCACCATGAATCACCAGCAGGCGGCGGCCATCGGCAGTCACGTGCTCGGCCTCATCCACCAACTGGATATTGCCCAAGATCAGCTTCGAATAGCGGCGCAGGAATTCGTCGTGATTGCCGGTGACGTAAATCACCTCGGTGCCGCGCTTGCTCATGGTCAACAGGCGGCGAATCACGTTGGTATGCGCCTGCGGCCAATACATACCGCTGCGCAGCTTCCAGCCGTCGATGATGTCGCCGACCAGATAGACCTTGTCAGCCTGATAGCCCTTGAGAAAACGCGACAGGTGTTCGGCCTGACAATCACGGGTTCCCAGATGCACATCGGAAATCCACAATGTGCGCACATGTTGCTTACGGCTGGGTTTGGCAAGCTGAGCACTGCTCATGGGCAACCTCCGGCAGAGTTTGAATGAGAGTGGCCCATGCCGGTTAATCGATTGTGACGGGGTTGTGGCAGTGGCGTGACAATGCAGGCTGATAGACTGCCCCCAGACCTGTAGGAGCTGCCGAAGGCTGCGAACGACGGTGAACCAGACAAACCGTTGTTCGCAGCCTTCGGCAGCTCCTACAGGGATTTATTACTGATCAACAAGAGACAACCATGACCCCTCGCTCTGCCCTTGGCGCCTTGCATCTCGGCGCGCTGATGTTTGGTCTGACCGGTGTGTTTGGCAAACTGGCCAGCGCCTCGCCTTCGGTCATCGTGTTCGGTCGCGGGATTTTCGCCGTGGCGGCTTTGGCTTTCTTCGCCCGCTTTGCCAGTGCCACAGCCTGGAAAACCCTGCTCCGTGCAGACTGGCTAAGGCTGATCGTCGCAGGCATGTTGCTGGCGGCGCATTGGGTGGCGTTTTTTATCGCGGTGAAGATATCCGGCGTCGCGGTGGCGACCCTGGGCTTCGCCAGCTTCCCGGCGTTTACGGTGATTCTCGAAGGGTTGCTGTTCCGGGAGCGAATACGCAGCAATGAAATCGTGCTGGTGGTTCTGGTCAGCGTTGGCCTGGTGCTGGTCACGCCCGAGTTCGATCTGGCCAGCAAAGCTACCAGTGGTTTGCTCTGGGCGGTGTTCTCAGGGTTGACCTTCTCGCTGCTGTCGCTGGTCAATCGCGTCAGCTCCAGCCGCATCCCGGCCGTGCAAGCAGCGCTGTGTCAGAACCTGGTAGTGGCGGCCTGCTTGCTGCCGGTGGCAGCCCCGGAGCTGAGCAGCGTCTCGGCAATGGACTGGCTGTGGATAAGCCTGCTGGGGATTTTCTGTACCGGTCTGGCACATAGCCTGTTCGTGGCCAGTCTGGCGGTGATCAAGGCGCGCACCGCCGCCGTGGTGTTCGCCATGGAACCGGTTTACGGCATTACCTTCGCCTGGCTGATCTTCGCCGAAACCCCGACCCTGCGCATGCTGCTGGGTGGCGCACTGATCATTCTGGCAATTGGTATTTCGGCATTGATGAGCAGCGCAAAAGCTCCCGCATCAGCGATCGAGGCAAACCATTAAGACGTTTTATCGTTGTGGCCCAGGTCGCGCTGGGGATCGATCTGATCCCGGACCCGTTGCTTGAGAATCTTGGCTTCCGGGAATCCGCCGTCTGCCTTGCGCTCCCAGATCTGCACGCCATCACAACTGATGATGAACACCCCGCCAGTGCCAGGCTGCAACGAGACTTTGCCCAAGTCATCGGAAAACGTACTGAGCAGTTCCTGAGCCAACCACGCAGCGCGCAGCAACCACTGGCATTGGGTGCAGTAGGTGATGATGATTTCGGGTTTGGTGGTCATAGGTAACCCAACTCTCTATGGCGCGCCGGATACCTGTAGGAGCTGCCGCAGGCTGCGAAATGTGCGTCCCTGACACACCGATTCGCAGCGTGCCGCAGCTCCTACAGTTGGGGGTATTTACAACCCCGCCAATAAATCCCGTGCGGTTTGTTGATGTTCTTCGTCAGACTCTTCCAGCACTTCCAGCAGTAACGCCCGGGCGCCGTCGATGTCGCCCTCGTCGATCAATACCTGAGCCTGATTGACTTTACTCAACGGCGCATCGTCCAGACCTAGCAGGTCGAAGTCGGAAGAGTCGTCCATGAAGCCATCCAGGAACGCATCGTCCAGGGCATCGCTGTTGGACTCGACAATCGGCACTTCATCGGCAAAGTCGCTGAGGAATCTGTCATCCGGGATTTCCTGAACCTCAGGAAACTCGGTGAGGTTGGAGGCAAAGTCCGGGTCTTCTTCCGGCTCCGGCGCCACGGCCGGTTTGCCCCGCACACTGGCAGGAGTGTCGAACGGATCGACCAGATCCCAGTCAGCATCCAAAGACAGGCTGTCCAGGTTCAGCTGGAAATCATCAGCCGGTTCCGGATTCAAAGCCGCCGCTGCGCTTTCATCCAGTTGAGCCGGTTCTGCCGCGGCACTGCTGGCGGCCAGGGCCACGGTGACGGGCGGGATCAGCGCGGCGGCCACCTGAGGTGCATCCGTCGCGGCTTGATCTGCGAGCTTGAGCTTCGGATAGCGCGCGCGAATGTCCTCAACTTGCTGTGGCGGTACGCCGTGCTCCAGCGCATTGCGCTCTTCCTGGGCAAAACCAGCCGAGTCGTTCTGTTCACCGAGCAGTTCCAGCATCTTGATGCGGATGTCAGCGCGCTCCGGTTGCTTGATCAACGCCTCACGCAAAATCCCCATGGCTTCGGCGAAACGACCGTAGGCGATGTAGATACTGACGCCATCCAGCGCATCAGGGGCAGCACCCGCCGGACGGGACGCCGCAGGCCGTGATGCAGCGGGCGTACTGACAGGTTGGCTGACGGGCACGACCGCAATGGGCATTTCGTAAGCCGGGACAATCGGGGTCTGAGCCGGTTTTATCAGGTTGTGCTCGGCCGAAATCGGATCCGCCGATTGCTCTTTCTGCCGGTTGCGACGTACCGAAAACGCCAGGCCCAGCAGCAGCAACAGAATGGCCACTGCACCCAGCAGCAGCGGAGAAGTCAGAATCGAATCGCCCTCAGGCTCGGCAGCAACCTGTGGTGGCGCGGCGGCGGCCGGTGCGGCAACGACAGGAGCCGTGGCTACCGGCACGACTGCCGCTGGCGGGACGGCTGACTCACGCTCGGCCAGTGCGGTTTGCAAACCGGAAATCTGCTTGTCGCGACCATCAATCTGCTCTTGCATGCTTTGCAGTTGAAGGCGCAGGTCTTCCACGGTCTTGCTCAGCGCCTGGTTTTCAATCACCGACGCTGTCAGTTGTTCGGCACTGCGCGACTGAGCAGCAGTTGCTGCGCCAGGTAGTGCTGCTGCGGCCTGAGCCGGTGCTGCATCGACGCTGGGCAAGACTGCAGCGTCAGGCAACGCCAGGCTCTGGCCGATTTTCAGGGTTGTGCCATCGCCATTGCCGAAGGCCTGCGGGTTCAGCGCCTTGATGCCATCCGCCAACTGACTGGCCGAGCCCTTGGCGCCAGAACCCTGCACGCGCCGGGCAATGGAGTTGAGCGTGTCGCCACTGGCAACCACGTAGCGTTTGCCTTGGGAGGCCGACGGTGGGGAAACGGGCATGCGCGACTGTGGCGCAGCCTGAGCGGCGGAATCGCGATTACGACTGCTGACCGCCGCACGCCCCGCTGGCGATGTCGCCGGGTCCAGCAACAGGGTGTATTCGTGCTGCAGATCCCCATTGGGACGGCTCAACTGGACGAGAAACTGCAAATACGGTTCGGTTACCGGCTTGTTCGACACGACGCGAATCACGCCACGGTTGCCTTTGATGACCGGGGTGAAGCGCAAATCGTTGAAAAAGAACTGACGGTCAACACCAGCCCGGGCGAAAGCCTCTGGCGAGGCGAGTTTCGCAACGATGTCTTCAGCGCTGAGACCGGCGGTTTCCACCAGCTCGATTTCCGCATTGAGCGGCTGATTAAGCGCCGAATGCAGCGTGATATCGCCCATACCCAACGCAGAGGCAAGCGTCGAGTAGAGCATCGATGCCGAAGAAATGGCGGCGATCACCAGACCACGACGAATGGCCGTCCTGGCAAACCCTGCTGGCGTTGCCGCCTGAGAACTGTTGCGCATACCAACCCTTATGGAAACCAAAGCAAGTTTCTCTGCAATTCAATTCAACGCGTGGACGTCGATGTCTTGTTGCCAGTATGAGCGAGAAGGCCCGGATGTGCTTCAGGATCTTTCAAGGTTCGCGAGAATGCTCGTGTGGACACGCATGCAAATCCGCAAGTCTTCCTCGTCGATACCGGCGAACAACTCCACCCGCAAAGCCGTGGCGATGGCCTCGATCTGCTGAATCAGAGGACGCGCGGTGTCGCACAGGACGATTTTCTTTGCCCGGCGATCTTCCACGACGGCATGGCGCTGCACCAGCCCCTGATTTTCAAGGCTATCAAGCAAACGCGCGAGGGTTGGGCCTTCTACGCCGACGCTCTGCGCCAGTTCGCGCTGGGTCGGCGGCTCTTCGAAACGCGCCAGGTGCAGCAAAACCAGCCAGCGAGCCTGGGAAAGCCCCAGATCGGCCAAACGCCTGTCCAGCTCTGCGCGCCAGCCACGGGACATATTCGCCAGCTGCATCCCGAAGCGGTGTTCATCAGTCATTGGCATAGCAAACTCACGGTTCAAACTAATTATTAGCCAGCTAAGCATGGCGATGAGTGGGAGGCAAGCGTGAACAGATGGCTGAGTGTCACCAACCCTCTGACCGTTAGCCTTCGCAAGGCATCTTGTTTGATCTGTGGGAATGAGCTCGTCGTCGACGCGTGCTATCGCGCAGCAAACACAGGCCCCTGTAGGAGTGAGCTCGCGAGGCGGCATGTCTGCAAAAAATGTGCTGCCTGACCTGACGCTATCGCGGGCAAGCGCGCTCCTACAGATCCGGGGCGCGAGCGGTTAAACCATCAAACCTCAAACTCAGCCTGCAACGCCGCGCGCACGCAATACAGCACACCTTCGGGCACGCGGCCGGTGAACTGTTCGGCGATGGCCGTGACCGGAGGCAGCTCGCCTTCGCCATCCAGGAAGGCGTCCTGGATTTCGCTGAGCAAATCCTCAGGCAGGTCCAACGCCTGTTCCAGGGACAGCTGCTGTTTGCCGATCGCCTCGGCAAGCATGGTGTAAACGTTCTTTTCCGAGCACTGCAACTGACCGGCGATCTGCATCGGGGTCATGCCGGCGCGGGCCAGGCTGATCAGTTCGTGACGCACATCGGCCACGACCTTGGGCGCTTCTGCCGTTCCGCCAAGGACTTCGAGGAAGGCCTGGCCATAACGCTCCAGCTTGCGCGCCCCGACACCGCTGACCTCGGCCATGTCGGACAGGGTGTCGGGCTTACTGCGCAGCATTTCCAACAGGGTGGAATCGGGGAAGATGACGTAAGGCGGAACCCCATGTTCTTCAGCCAGCTTGCGGCGCAAGGCACGCAGCGCTTCCCACTGTTCGCGCTCTTCGCCGCGCACCAGTTGGCTCGCGGGGCTGCCGGAGCTGCTTTTCGAGGTGGTCTGTGGTTTCAGATCGCGGCGCAGCTCCAGTTGCACTTCGCCCCGCAACAGCGGACGGCACGAGTCGCTCAGGCGCAAGCCGCCGTAACCTTCCAGATCGATATCCGCCAGGCCACGGGCCACCAGTTGCCGGAACAGCGAGCGCCATTCACCTTCGGAGCGGTCCTTTCCAACGCCAAAGACTGAAAGATGCTGATGGCCGAAGCTCTGCACCTTTTCATTGGTCTTGCCCAGCAATACATCCACCAGATGCCCGACGCCATAACGCTGACCGGTGCGATAGATCGCCGACAGGGCCTGACGCGCCGGCTCGGTGGCATCCCAGGTCTGCACACCATCGACGCAGTTGTCACAATGGCCGCAAGGCTGGGGCATATCTTCGTCGAAATAGGCCAGCAGCGTCTGACGACGGCAGCGGGTTTCTTCGCACAGGGCCAGCATGGCATCGAGTTTGTGCTGTTCAAGACGCTTGTGTCGTTCGTCGCCTTCGGAGTTCTGCAACATCTGCTTGAGCATCAGCACGTCTTGCAGGCCGTAGGCCATCCACGCATCGGCGGGCAGACCGTCACGCCCTGCCCGACCGGTTTCCTGATAATAGGCTTCCAGGGATTTGGGCAAATCCATGTGACCGACGAAACGCACGTTGGGTTTGTCGATGCCCATGCCGAAGGCGATGGTGGCAACCATGATCAAGCCTTCCTCATTAAGGAAGCGCTTCTGGTTGGCGGCGCGGGTCTCGCTGGGCAGCCCGGCGTGATACGGCAGTGCCGGATAGCCGTTCTCGCAGAGGAAGGCGGACACTTCATCGACTTTCTTGCGGGACAGGCAATAAATGATGCCCGCATCGCTGCGCCGCTCGGACAGGAATGCCAGCAACTGCTTGCGCGGCTGCTCCTTGGGCACGATGCGGTAGAAAATATTCGGCCGGTCGAAGCTGGACAGGAAGCGCTCGGCGTTCTGCAAATGCAGGCGGGTGACGATTTCTTCACGGGTGCGTTTGTCGGCTGTGGCGGTCAGGGCAATGCGCGGCACATCGGGGAACAGTTCGGCCAACTGGCCCAGTTGCAGGTATTCAGGACGGAAGTCATGCCCCCATTGCGACACGCAGTGGGCTTCATCGATGGCGAACAGGGCAATCTGCAAGTTCTGCAGGAAGGCCAGCATGCGCGGCTGAACCAGACGCTCCGGGGCCAGATAGAGCATTTTGATTTCGCCCAGACGAATCCGGTTGGCCAGTTCGCGCTGTTGATCGGCGCTCAGGGTCGAATTCAATGCAGCCGCCGAAACCCCGAGTTCCTCAAGGGTCGCGACCTGGTCGTCCATCAGGGCGATCAGAGGCGATACCACCACCGCCAGACCGTCACGCAGCAGCCCCGGCACCTGGAAGCACAAGGACTTGCCGCCGCCAGTGGGCATCAGCACCAGCGCATCGCCGCCGCTGGCCACGCGTTCAATAATGGCACCCTGGCGACCACGGAAGCTGTCATAGCCGAAGATGTCTTTAAGTACGCGTTGTGCCTGTTCGAGCATAAAAACCCCAGATTGTCCTGCTGCACTGCAAAGCCGGGCAGTATACCCGAGGCTTCAAAGGCAAAGGGCAGCATGGATATAAGCGGTCGAAAATTAAGCTGCAACGCATTGCGTGGCCCGCGCCGCTGGCGCCCAAGGCGCTCAGGGCCTAGAATTCAGCATCGTTTATTTCCAAGGTAGTCCGTCAATGTCCTTCGCTGAGCAACTAAACCGCCTGCAAGCCTTCCTCGATGCTGATGAGCTGCATGACGAGGCACTGGACTACGTGGCCGCCCATGGCTACCTGACCGCCCTTTCCATCTGTGCCGAATCCGTCCCGGAGCGGGAATGGATCGACGCGCTGTTCTCCGAGCCACCGCATTACGCCGATGATGCCCAGCGCGAAGAAATCGAAGGCACGCTGATCCAGTTGCAGGCGCACATTGCCCGCCAACTGGCGTCGGATGAAGAATTCGAACTGCCATGCGATCTCGATCTGGGCGACGAGCCTGATGATTCCGACCTGCGCGGCTGGTGCATCGGCTTCATGGAAGGTGTGTTCCTGCGCGAAAGCGCCTGGTTCGAAACCGCCGAAGAAGAAGTCAGCGAAATGCTGCTGCCGATCATGGTCGGTTCCGGCCTGTTCGACGAGCAACCGGAGTTCTCCGATATCGCTCAGGACGCCAACCTGATGGACGACATGATCGTGCAGATCCCGGAAGCCCTGACTGCCCTGTATCTGCTGTGCCAGGCACCGGACGAAAAACCGGCGATCCTCAAGCCTCGTCACCACTGAGTCTGCGCCTATGGCGCAGGATTCGCCGCGCACGAGTCGCAATCGATTCGTGCGCTACGCACTTCAGGGCGTTGGCTGGTTGAGCGTGGCACTGGGTGTGATCGGGATTTTCCTGCCGATCCTGCCCACCACGCCTTTCCTGTTGCTGGCCGCCGCCTGTTTTGCCCGCAGCTCCCCTCGCTTCTATCACTGGCTGGTCAATCACAAGCGACTCGGCCCGTGGATCCGCGACTATCTGGAAGGCAACGGCATCCCGCTCAAGGGCAAGGTCTACGCTATTGTCACGATGTGGTTCAGCATCGCCCTGTCCTGCTATCTGGTTCCGCTGCTCTGGGCGCGGGTGTTCATGCTGATCAGCGCGGTGCTGGTGACGGTTTATATCCTGCGGCAGAAGACGTTGCGGCGGTGATTTGAAGGTTGTGCAGTTCCCCTGTGGGAGCGGTGCGCTCAGGTCATTTTGTGTACATATCCATTTCTGCGGTTATGGCCGCTATGGGTTGCGCTTTTACAGCGCCTCACTTTTGAAAAGCCCAAAAGTAAGCAAAAGGCTCTTGCCCACCACTCGGTCCCTCGCCTAGGCTCGGCATACCCGTAATCCGACATTGATTCGGCGGGCCGCCGCGAAGGGCCATCCCTGGCCCAGCGCGGCTAAAACGGCATCCTGCCGGTTTGCCCGCCGCCTCAATGTCGGCTTCCGGCCAGCGTGGTTTCACGGGGCGCTTAAGATCAAAAGCCAAATCAAAAGCGCGCGAGGCGGCCTGAAAGCCGGCCTGTGTTGTGTGAACTTCCGCGCTTTCTTCGGTGTGTGTTCCATTGCCTTCGCGAATGAATTCGCTCCCACGGGTTTGACGATCAACCCACGATTAACACAAGCCCCTGTAGGAGCGCACGAGCACCGCGAGGCCGCGTACCCAAGGCTGACGCGGTCCCTGTAGGAGCGAACTTGTTCGCGAGGCGATATTTCTGCGTACGCAGGTCCATCGCCCTCGCCAACAAGTTGGCTCCTACAGGGATACGGTTCTGCTGTTGATCTTGCTGTTGATCTGGCTTTTGATCTGAGGCGCCCCGTCAAACCACGCTGGCCGGAATTCGATATTGATTCGGCGGCGCAAACCGGCATGGATGCCGGTTTAGCCGCGCTGGGCCAGGGATGGCCCTTCGCGGCGGCCCGCCGAATCAATGTCGGATTACGGGCATGCCGAGCCTAGGCGAGGGACCGAGTGGTGGGGCAAGAGCGTTTTGCTTACTTTTGCGCTCTATCAAAAGTGAGGCGCCGTAAGGGCGCAACCATAATTCCAGCACACCTTGATAATGGATATGCCCTCAGTTTAGTTCAGAAAGGGGTCCAGCCTTATCGTCCGGATGCGGCCCAGACCAAGCCTCGCTCCAACGGAAATACGCAACAGCAATCACACATCCGCCCGCATCGAATGATCCCCCAACATCCCGGTAATGATCGCCGCAGTATCCGCCCCGCCTGCAACCATACCGCCCGCGCCGACGGTCACGCCGTAGTGGTTGGCCAGGTCCACACCCGCAAGGTCAATGGCCTGAACCGAGCCGATTTCGATGGTGGAGACCAGGGTTTCGCCGCTTCCGGTAACTTTGAAGTGCAGAACATCATCCAGAGAATCCCCACCCGCGCCCAGCCCCTGCAGCAGCTTGGACAAGTCCAGCGTGTCTGCCCCTAAACTGAAATCGGTGACCAGATCCTGGCCCACATCCCCCGCCAGCCATTTGAAGGTGTCGTCGCCGCCCCCGCCGGTGAGGGTGTCGTTGCCCAGCCCGCCGATCAACACGTCATTGCCCAGCCCGCCATTGATGAAGTTGGCCTCGTAATCGCCGGTGAGGTGGTCATCGAAGTTCGAGCCAATCAGGTTCTGAATATCTATCAGGGTATCGACGCCTGCTCCGCCAGTGTCTTGCGGGTCGGTTTCGTAGGTGCTGACGGTGACACCCGATGACGCCAGCTCATAGCTGACGGTGTTGTTGCCAGCGCCGCCATCGAGCACGTCGTTGCCGGTACCGCTGAACAGCAGGTCGTTGCCGTTCTCGCCATACAGAATATTGTCGCCTGCTCCGCCACTGAGCACGTCGTTACCGTCGCCGCCGTGCAGGCTGTCGTTTTCGCTGCCGCCGAGCAGCACGTCGTCGCCCGTGGTGCCCAGCAAGGTGCAGCCTTCCTGATAGCTGATGGTCAGCGCCGCCGAATCGCTGCCGCCATGGGTATCCTTGACGGTGTAGAGGCTTTCATAGGTCGGCGTGTTATCCACGGCGCTGTAGTCGATGGTAAGGGTCAGCGAGTAATCCACTGAACTATGGGCTTCGCCATCGTCTGGCTGATTGACCAGCAGGATCCGATACACGCCGTCCTCAGTGGCCGTGAAGTTGCCGTTGGCATCGATCAGCTGGAAGCCACCGCCCTCCATTTGCCAGCCCACGCCAATGTTGTCCCCGGAGCTGCTGAGCGCAACGCTCACCGCCTCCCCGGCCTTGAGGTCCACGCTGTACAAATCCTGGGCATTAGACGCAGCGGCGTTGTCGGCCCCAAGGTAACCATTGAGCACTACCAGCGCGGTCAGGTTGCCCGCGTTGAAAAAATCACTGCGTTGCAGGTTGTTCAGCTGGTTACTCAACTTGTTCTGATGCCCGGCAAAATCCAGGGTTTTGAGGCAGTCGTTGGAAAACCCTGCTCCGGCAGCCTGCCAGCCGGTATTGAACACCGTCGGACTGGCGCTCAACGGGTCGCCGTTCGCCGAGATATCGTTGGCCACCAGCAAGGCCGAGGGCACTTCGATAGAGGGCGCCAGTACGTTGGTGATCACATGATCCGCCACGGCAGTCGGGCCCGGGGGGTCGACGACGGGGCTGCCGGACACGTGGATCACCAGATCGGCGCTGGCCAGGTCGTGGTCGTTGTCGCTGATCACATAACCGATGGTGACAGTCAGCGGGGCGCTGCTGGCGTCTGGCGGTGGCGTATAGCCAAACACGCCGGTGAGCATATTGACGGCCAATGCCGAGCCATCGTCAGCGGTGACAAAAAGCACATGGGTGACCGGGTCGAACACCGGAGCGGGTATCCCGGGAGCGACGCTCAACCCTGATTGCGGATCGTAGCTGAACGTCACGCCGTCGAAGCAGATGGAGCTGACAAAGCCGCCATCAGCACCAAACGTCCCGCCTTCCAGCAGGCTCCCCCAAGTGGCAGCCGTCGACACACCATCGCAGGACAGCTCGGTGCTCGCCGTGACGTCGATAGGCGCCGCCACCGGGACATCGTCAACGATGCTGATTTGCAGGGTGCTGTTGGCCGCGTCGCCGTCAGTATCCCGAGCCGTGACGTCGATGGTTTCGCCCAACAGGTTCGTGCCGTTGCCATCGGCATGAGCGCTCGCGCCCACCAGCGTGTAGCTGTAACTGACCAGGCCGCTGGTCTGATCGTAATTTGTCACGCTGAAGACATTGCCCAGCGGTGTTTGCGTGCTCTGCGGGAAACCCGCTATGACGCCGCCATCAATGATGACCAGCCCGCCAACCACCAGGCTTTGCAGCCCGTCCGCCGCCGAGACGCTGAAGGTCCCGGTCTGGGTCAGCGCTGACGGATCGCTTGCCGAGCCGTCGCACAGGTTGGCTTCATCGAGGGTCAATGCGCCGTCGGACAGCTCCACGCCGTGATCCACGGGCGGGTCTACGGGTGGCTGTTCGATGGGCGGTTCAACCGGTGGCTCGACAGGCGGAATCACTACCGGGGGTTCAACGGGCGGCTCAACGGGCGGCTCCATCGGTGGATCAATCGGCGGATTGACCACGTCCGGCGGCACCACCACAGGCGGCTCGGCAATGGATGGCGCACTCGCCGAAGCACCGGGCTGCCCTTCAATGCGCCCTTCGGGAAAGATCGGCGCGGCACTCAGGCCCTCGGTGGGGAAACCGATGTCCGGTGTCACTTCGCCGCCCACTTCAGTCAGGAGCATGGCCGAATGACCGCCCCCTTGAGATGAATTATCCGCAGCGGGCGAGTCATTGGCGGGCGGCGCGGCCTGAAGATTAGCGCCGGCATCGCCAGCTTGCTGCGCCTGGGTGACATCCGCGGGTTGCGCCAGGGTCGGCGTCAGTTCGTCTGCGGTTGCTATATGGGCGGCGTGATGGGTAAGCAGCTGGGGCGTCAGTTGCAAACTGCTGCTTCGCCCCAGCGTCAGCTCGCCACCTCCGGCCAGATTGACGGCAACCGCCCCGCCCGCTCCGGTCTGCAATTGCTCGCCGGCAAACAGGCGCTCGCCCTCGATCACGATTCGGCGGGTGCCGTCGCTGGCCACCGCGAATACTTCGCCTACCACTTGTCGCACCGCCCCAATCACCCCGACCATATTCCCTCCTGATTCCGCAACAATCCGCTTCGTTTTTGTTACAGCAGAGCCTTATCTGCTGACTCTATAACCAGCTTTAAATCCGACAATTAATTAAACGACAAAATAACGTCACCCTACAGAACATGACTAATTTCCTTATAAATCATGAAAATCCGCATGCGCCATGATCTTGCCACACACCCATCACAATCCGATCAGAGCCTATAAACGACTGTATTTACTGGTCAACCTGCAAATACAATTGCTCGAATCTCAGAAAAACCATAAGTCTTTTTTGGTATAAGGCTTATGAAAAAACCGTCTTGCTTTCCTGCAAAGTTGTTCTTAGCTGTGATGTTACAAACCTGATACGGTTTTAGGCATGCAAATCGTCAGTTTTTTGGCAAAGCAGTTAATTATTACTTAGGGAGAAGTATTCATGCGCGATTTGACCCCGCTCTACAGTGCAGTCGTGTTGGCGGTGGCCTGTGCCCAAGCGCAAGCCATGTCCTTGAACGAAGCTATTCAGAACACCATCGACAACCACCCGGAAATTCACGCCAGCAAAAACGATCGGTTATCCGCTGACGAGGAGGTGAATGTCGCCAAGGGCGGGTACCTGCCTAAAGTCGATCTGGTTGCCGCCTACGGCAGACAGCGCACCGACAACCCCACCACACGAGCGCTTTACGGCAACGGCGACCGCGACCTGAACTACACCCAGTCGGAATTGCGCCTGCGCCAGTTGCTGTTCGATGGCTTCAACACGCCGAATGAAGTCGGGCGCACCAAAGCGGTGGTCGACTCCCGGGCCTACTACGTTCAGGGCACCTCTGAAACTCTGGCGCTGCGGGCCATCGAGGTTTACCTCGAAGTGCTCAAGCGTCGTGAGCTGCTGACGCTGGCCAAAAACAACCTGCAGGCGCATCTGCGTATCAACGACCAGATTGGTTTGCGCACCGAGCGTGGCCTGGGCAGCACCGCCGACCGCGACCAATCGGCGGCGCGACGAGCGTTGGCGGAGAACAATTTCTACACCGCACAAGTGGACCTGGCCGATGCCGAAGCCAACTTCTTCAGCGCTGTCGGGCGCATGCCGGATGAGCTGGATGCTCCGCCGTCGATCAAGGGCGAAGTGCCGTTGAGCCTGGATGCCGCCAAACAAAGCATGTTGCTCAACAACCCCTACCTGAAGTCGGCACAGGCCGATGTGAACGCCGCCGAGAAGCAATACGAAATTGCCAAATCGCCGTTCTATCCGCGCTTCGATGGCGAACTGGCGGTAGGCGCCAACAACAATCTGCAAGGCGAAGAAGGCCACGACAACGAATGGCGCGCCGCCGTGGTGATGAATTACAACTTGTTCAACGGCAACCGCGACAAGGCCCGGCTGCGCTCGGATTCCTACAAGACCGGTCAGGCCATGGACATCCGCAACAACGCCCTGCGCATGCTCAATGAAAACCTCTCCCTGGCCTGGAACGCCATGACCAACGCCCGCCAGCAGACCCCCGCCGCCCGTGAATACGCACTGACCACCACCCGAGTGCGTAGCGCTTATCAGGATCAGTTCGGCCTTGGCCAACGCACCCTTCTGGACCTGCTCGACAGCGAGAACGAGCTTTACAACGCCAACCGGCGCTACACCGAAGTGCGCTACACCGAGGAGTTCGCCATGTACCGCGTGCTGGCCACCGAAGGCGAGTTGCTGCGTAAACAGCGAGTGGTGTTGCCCGCTGAAGCCATCGCCCTGTCAGACGTCAAAAGCGACGTTCGCCTGCCGGAAATGAAATAACCGACCGCTCAAGGGAGTGCGCCTGTGACCACCATGGAACTGCCCTTACCCCTGGACAGCCGAGCAAGCCTGGATGATCCGTTGCTCGACGGTCTGTTGATCCTGTGCAAGCAGCATGGCTGCGCGGTCAGTCGCGCCAGCCTCAGCGCCGGCCTGCCCCTGATCGGACAACGCCTGAGCGTTGATCTGCTACCCCGTGCCGCGGCACGTGCCGGGTTGCAGGCCCGCTGGCTGCGGCGCGAACTCAAGGCCATCGACCCGCTGAGCCTGCCGGTTCTGCTGCTCCTTGATGGCCAGCGTTGCGCGGTGCTCAGCCGTTGGGGCGAGGACGGGCGAGCGTTGGTCCTGCCCTGTGAAACCGACGGCGGCGAGCAATGGATGAGCGTCGAAGAACTGGCCAGACGCTACAGCGGCCAGGCCCTGTTTGCCCGTCCGCGTCACACTCTGGAAGACCTGCGCGCGCCGTTGGTACCGAGGGTCAAAGCCTGGTTTCGCGACACCCTCAAGCTGTCGCGCTGGCTGTACAGCGATGCGATTCTCGCCAGCCTGCTGATCAACGTACTGGGGCTGATGGTGCCTCTGTTCGTCATGCAGACCTACGACCGGGTGGTGCCCAATCAGGCCACTTCGACACTCTGGGTGCTGTCCATCGGTTTATTGGTAGGCACCCTGTTCGAGTTGGGTTTGCGCATGATCCGCGCGCACCTGCTGGATCAGGCAGGGCGCAAGACCGATTTGATCCTGTCCGCCACGCTGTTCGAACGCATCATCGGCATGACCATGAAAGCCCGCCCGGCCACCGTCGGCGGCTTTGCCCAGAGCATCCATGACTTTCAGGGGCTGCGTGAGTTTCTCACCGCCGTCACCCTGACCAGCCTGATCGATCTGCCCTTCGCCGCCTTGATGCTGGTGGTGATCGGTTTGCTGGGCGGCTGGCTGGTATTGATCCCGCTGATCGCCTTTCCACTGACCATGCTGTTCGCCTGGATCATCCAGATTCGCCTGCGCGACACCGTGGAAAAAAGCCTGAGCCTGGGTGCCGAACGCCAGGGCCTGCTGATCGAAACCCTAGGCGGCCTGGAAACCCTCAAAGCCTGCGGCGCCCAGAGCCAGCGTCAGCACCAATGGGAAACCACCCACGGCGCCCTGACCCGGCTCGATGGCCACGCCCGCAACCTCGCTGCCCTGGCCAGCAACGGCACGCTATTCGTCCAGCAGTTCTCCGGCATGGCGACCATCGTCGCCGGGGTCTACAGCATCATCGCTGGCAATCTCAGCGTCGGCGCCCTGGTGGCCACTTACATGCTTGGCAGCCGGGTGCTTGCGCCACTAGGGCAAATCGCCGGGTTGATCACTCGCTACCAGCAAGCGCGCCTGACCATGACCAGCACCGATGCCTTGATGGCGTTGCCTCAGGAACGCGAGCCGCTGCAAAAGCCTCTGGAGCACAGCACATTGCTCGGCGCGCTGGCGCTGGATCAGGTGAGTTTTCGCTACTCGGCCAAAGGCATGCCAGCGCTGTCGGAGGTGAGCGTGCAGATTCGCCCCGGCGAGCGCATCGGCATCATCGGCCGTAGCGGTTCGGGCAAAAGCACCCTTGCGCGTTTGCTGATGGGCTTCTATGAGCCGGATGACGGGCAAGTGCTGCTGGACAACCTGGACCTGCGGCAACTGGACGTCAGCGAGGTTCGGCAGCAGATCGGCTACGTCGCCCATGACTTGCCGCTACTGGCCGGCAGTCTGCGGGACAACCTGACCCTGGGCGCGCGTCAGACCAGTGATTCGCGAATGATCGAAGTGGCGCGTTTTACCGGCGTCGATGAGCTTGCCCTGCGCCACCCGCAAGGTTTCGACCGGCCGGTGGGCGAACGTGGGCAATTGCTTTCCGGCGGGCAGCGTCAGGCGGTTTTGCTGGCTCGGGCGCTTTTGCTCGACCCGCCGATCCTGTTGCTGGACGAACCCACCAGCCACATGGACAACGCCAGCGAAGACCAGCTTCGCCAGCACTTGTACAACCTGCTGCCCGGCAAGACGCTGCTGCTGGTCACCCATCGCATGTCGATGCTGACCCTGGTGGACCGCCTGCTGGTCATGGACAACGGCAAAGTCATCGCCGACGGTCCCAAGGACGCTGTTATCCAGGCACTGCGCAACGGCCAGGTCGGCCCCGCCTCGGTTTAAAAGGAGAAGCACTCATGCCCGCGACACACATCCCGCGCTACTTCAATCCGCGCCTGCGTGAAGAAATCGAATTCATGCCCTACCTCGCGGGCGCCATGGCCCAGGACACGCCGCGCAAATCACGCCTGACGGTATGGGTCGTTGCAACGCTGATGCTGACCGCGTTGGTCTGGGCGAAATTCGCCGTCCTCGAAGAAGTGACCATGGGCGAAGGCAAAGCGATTCCGTCCAGTAAAGTGCAGGTGATCCAGAATCTGGAGGGCGGCATCGTCACCGAGATATTCGTCCGTGAAGGGCAGCTTGTGAACAAGGGCGAAACCCTGTTACGCCTGGACGACACGCGCTTTCGCTCCAACAAGGGCGAGAGCGAGGTGGATCGCGTCACCCTGACCGCCCAGGTAGAACGGCTATCGGCAGAGGCTGAGGGGCGGCCCTTCAAGCTACCCGCTGAAGTGATTGCCAAGGCACCTCAGGTGGCCGCCGACGAGCTGGCGCTGTATCAGTCTCGCCAGCAACGCCTGCGCAGCGAGCAGCGCACATTGAATGAGCAACTGCGGCAGAAGACTCAGGAACTGGCGGAGTTTCGCGCCAAGCAGGAGCAGTACCGCAGCAGCCTGGGGCTGGTCCAGCAAGAGCTGAACATGTCGACGCCGCTGGTGACTTCGGGGGCGGTTTCGCCGGTAGAGATTCTCAGGTTGCGACGCAGCGCGGTGGAGATTCGCGGTTCCATGGACGCCACCACCCTGGCGATTCCTCGGGCGGATTCGGCTATCAACGAGATCAAGAGCAAGGTGCAGGAATCGGAATTTGCCTTCCGCTCCGATGCCTCGAAAGAGCTGAACGAAAAGCGCTCGGACCTGGCGAAAATCACAGCCACCAGCATCGCCATCGATGACCGGGTGACCCGCACCACCGTGGTGTCGCCGGTGCGCGGCATCGTCAAGATGCTCAAGGTCAACACCATCGGCGGCGTGGTCCAGCCTGGCAGCGATCTGGTGGAAATCGTGCCGCTGGAAGACAACCTGTTGATCGAAGCCAAAGTGCGGCCGCAAGACGTGGCTTTTCTGCACCCAGGCCAGAAAGCCATGGTCAAGTTCAGCGCCTACGACTACACGATTTATGGCGGCCTGCCCGCTAAACTGGAACTGATCGGCGCCGACACCACCACCGACGACAAGGGCAACAGCTTCTACCTGATCCAGGTTCGCACCGACCGCAACCACCTGGGCAGCGATGCCAAGCCGCTGCTGATCATCCCCGGCATGACTGCGACGGTGGACATCATTACGGGGGAGAAAAGCGTGCTGGATTATTTGTTGAAACCGGTATTGAAAGCCCGGACCGAGGCGTTGCGGGAGCGGTAGGAATTTCTAGATATTGCACAGAGTTCTGTAGGAGCTGCCGAAGGCTGCGAACAGCGGTAGATCAGAAAGACCGAGTTTCCAAGTGGGACCGGCTTTAGCCGGGAAGAGGCCAGTACATCCTCCCGATATCTATCGTCTGACACTCGGCCTTCCCGGCTAAAGCCGGTCCCACTAGTAGAGTGCATTGCAGGCCAGCATAGATCTCCCACAGAAGACCGCGTTCCATGTGGGACCGGCCGGGCGGCGTTCCGCTTCAGCCGGGAAGAGGCCCGTACATCCCCCCGATATTTGTCGTCTGAAATGCCGCCTTCGCGGCTAAAGCCGGTCCCACTAGTAGAGCGCATTGCCGGCCAACATAGAATTTCCCACAGACGACCGCGTTTTCCATGTGGGACCGGCTTTAGCCGGGAAGAGGCCAGTACATCCCCCCGATATTTGTCGTCTGAAATGCCGCCTTCCCGGCTAAAGCCGGTCCCACTAGTAGAGTGCATTGCAGGCCAGCATAGATCTCCCACAGACGACCGCGTTTTCCATGTGGGACCCGCTTCAGCCGGGAAGAGGCCCGTACATCCTCCCGATATTTGTCGTCTGAAATGCCGCCTTCGCGGCTAAAGCCGGTCCCACTAGTAGAGTGCATTGCAGGCCAGCATAGAATCTCCCACAGACGACCGCGTTTTCCATGTGGGACCGGCTTCAGCCGGGAAGAGGCCCGTACATCCTCCCGATATCTATCGTCTGAAACTCAGCCTTCCCGGCTAAAGCCGGCCCCACTAGTAGAGTGCATTGCAGGCCAGCATAGATCTCCCACAGAAGACCGCGTTCCATGTGGGACCGGCTTCAGCCGGGAAGAGGCCCGTACATCCACCCACTATTTATCGTCCGAAATACCGCCTTCCCGGCTAAAGCCGGTCCCACGGGAGCTGTGCAACCCTCAAACTACTTCTTCTTATCCCGCGCAAACGCCGCTTCCAGCGCTTCGTTAAGGGTGCGTAAGACCTTGACCCGCGCCCAGCGTTTGTCGTTGGCTTCGACCAGTGTCCAGGGGGCGATTTCGGTGCTGGTGCGGTCGACCATGTCGCCTACCGCGTCGCGATATTGGGGCCATTTTCCTCGGTTGCGCCAGTCGTCATCGGTGATTTTGTAGCGTTTGAACGGGATTTTTTCCCGAGCCTGAAAACGCTCCAGCTGGGTCTTGTCATCAATGGCCAGCCAGAATTTGACCACTACAATCCTGGCATCTGTGAGCTGCTCCTCGAAGTCGTTGATCTCGCCATAAGCGCGCAACCAGTCGGCCTCGCTACAGAACCCCTCGACACGCTCGACCAGCACCCGCCCATACCAGGACCGGTCAAAAATGGTGAACTTGCCCCGCGCCGGAATCTGTCGCCAGAAACGCCACAGGTAAGGTTGCGCCCGCTCGTCTTCGCTGGGGGCGGCGATCGGCACGATGTTGTACTGGCGCGGGTCAAGGGCCGCAGCCACGCGACGGATCGCCCCGCCCTTGCCTGCTGCGTCATTGCCTTCGAACACCGCCACCAAGGCATGTTTGCGCATGCGCTTGTCGCGAATGTTGCCCGACAACCGCGCCTGCTCGGTGATCAACTGCTCCTCATAATCGTCCTTGCTCAGGTTCAGGCTCATGTCGAGGCTGCCGAGCAAAGTCGCTTCGCCCTGCTTGGGTGCAAGCGGCCCAAAGGTCAGCGTCCGGGCTTTGGCTTTCTGATTCTTGAGAGCAGCCTGCATGCCTTCCAGCAGCAAGCGGCCGACAGTCAGGCTGCGGTAATACGGATCAACACCTTCGATCACATGCCAAGGCGCATAGTCGCGGCTGGTGCGACGCAGAACTCGCTCGCCATAACGCACGAACTTGCCGTAAGTCTTGGATTGCTGCCAATCAAGCGGGCTGATCCGCCAACTGTGCAGCGGGTCATCCTTGAGGTGCTTGAGCCTTGATTTCATCTGTTTCCTGGACAGGTGAAACCAGAACTTGAAGATCAGCGCACCTTCGTCGGTGAGCATCTTTTCCAGGCGCTCGGACGCGTTGATCGCCTGGTCGAGCACCGGGTCCTTGAACAATCCATGGACCCGGCCCTGAAGCATCTGGCTGTACCAGTTGCCGAAGAAAATCCCCATGCGCCCCTTAGCAGGCAGTTGCCGCCAGTAACGCCAGGCCACGGGATGGGCCAGTTCTTCATCGGTTTGTTGGTCGAAGGTGCGCACTTCGATGAAGCGCGGGTCCATCCATTCATTGAGCAGCTTGACGGTCTCGCCCTTGCCCGCGCCTTCGATGCCATTGATCAGCACGATGATCTGGCGTTTGCCCTGCTCGTGAAGGTCGTACTGCGCATCAAGCAAGGCCTCGCGCAGTCCAGGGACTTCAGCGTCGTAGGTTTCCTTGGCAATGACGTGACCGATTTCAGCGGATTCGAACATGCAGGTGTTCCCTCTTTTCAACAAACCCAGAGCCTGGAATGCATTTCCCTGTAGGAGCTGCCGAAGGCTGCGAAAGCAGTGTCTCTGATGCATCGTAATTCGCAGCCTTCGGCAGCTCCTACAAGTCTGGTGCTTGCAATAAAGTTGAGACTAACCCACCCCCGACAAAGTTGCCGGGGCCAGGTCAACTCAAATGAAACTCAGAACCACTTCTGCCTCATGCTGCTGGTCAATTGCTCCAGCAGGGCTTTTTCGGCGGCTTGGAGGCTGGCGATCAAGGCCCGGCCTTGTCGGTCGTATTCGTCGTGATCACTTGGAGGGTGCTCTTCAAGAGCATCCATTTGCGCCCTGATCGATGCAGTGGCGCGGGTCAACTCAGCCTGATGCTCGGCACGCAGACGATCGTTCCAGCGCCGGTCAGCCACGGCGTAGTTCACGAACTCGTCACCGGCTTCACGCTCCAGCACCTGACGGCGCGCAGCAAGAATGGCCTGACGATCCACCGAGGCCAGACGACTCCAGGCCATGCTCAGGGGCTGGCCGGGCAGATTCAGGTCGCTGGCCAGGCCGATTCGGTAGGCCATGCGCACTTCCGCCTCATCGACCTGTACACCCCGAGCCTCGCGAACGAGGATTTCCATGTCGGCGATGGCCTGCACTTCGTTCAGGCAAAATAACCCGCGAATCACGCGGAATAACACTTCAGTGTGCTGCGCCTCAGGCACGCCTTGCAGTTCATTACGGGCATACACCGCCACCTGAATGTCGCTGAAAATCAGCCGCGCGCCGTCCTCACAGGTCTGGTCGGATCCGAACAGCCGATCATTGGCCATAATCTCCAGTTCAGCACGCAACGCCGGGTCAGCGGCGGCGGCTTCAAGCACTCGCATGACGTCATTGGCCAACTCTTCATGAAAACGCCTGAAGTCCGGCGCCTCGTGCAGCCGCTGCAGCAACACCAGCAAGTTAGGTGCATCGCTGGCTGTTTCAACCTGTTCCCAAGCAATGCGCAACCTGGAATTGAGTTCGGTGCGGCCTTCCACCAGCCAGATATCCAGGACCGGCAAAGGCGGCGCATACGGCGTATGACCTGCGTTGTGGGCATGCCAGTCAGTATCATCGTCAGATGAACTCTCCTCATCGCTGGTGGTGGTATCGACCACCAGATCACGGATCTCCTCGGGGAAGTTGTATTCAAGTCGATAAGCCATGTCGTAGCCTCGATCATTGATCCAGAACAGGCGCAGGTCTTCATGATCGATAGGGTTGTCATAAGCATGAATGGTTAGTTGCCACACCTGGTTCTGGCTGTTTTCCACAATGTGATTCGGCAAATGCACAATCTGGTTATCGCTGATGTCCAGCGATCGCAGGCCGAGGTGCTCGGCCCAGGCCGGCCATTGAGTCAAGCCGGTGTCGTTCAGCCACAGCGTTGAAAGGCGAAGGCGCTCGATATCAGTGAACTCGCCGATGATATTGCCGGTCAGGTCCAGCTCGTCCAGATTGCGTATGCGCATGAACAGATCAAAAGCGGCCTGATCGATGGTTAGCCCCATGCCCTCCAGGGACAGATGCGTCAGCTCCTGCATGCCCGCCAGCCCATCCGGCAATTGGGTCAGCCCGCCTCCCATTATTTCCAGACGCCTGACTCGCGGAAAACGCCCCAGTAGACGGTTGATGTCTTCTGCGCCGCCGGTGACCCTGCTCAGGGTCAGGTAATTGATTTCCGCATAGTGCTGGGGCAAGTCAGGCATATCGGAAAAGCCTCTGAAATCCAGACCTTCAAAGAGCAGATTGCTTGAGTGCATCGGCGACATCGAATCACTGAAACGCCAGGCCCTCCCGAGGGCGTCGGCGACGGATCGACGGACCGCAAATCGTTCACTACTGATAGCCGGACCAGGACCGATCGGGTGGACCCAACCCTCAAGTGCGCTGTGCAAGACTTCCCAGGACTGCAATCTGGCCCGGGTCGCTTCCAGCAATTGCGGCATGCTCCACCCCCGGAACATCAGATTCTGCACATGGACCGCAAGGCTTGGGGCTTCCGGATACAGAACCGTCAGCATCGCAATCAATTCGTCGGAGTTGGCGGGCTGGTCTGGCAGGTCGGGCAGGAAGGCCCCAGCCCCCCGCCCGCTCATTTCGTAACCGAAACGACGATTTGCCAGGCGCGCGGGGCCGCGAAAACCGGGGGCGATCTCCTGCAGCCCGAGGACCTTCGCCACACGTTTGCGCTGGGACGTTGCATCACTGGCAAGTCGTTGGCGTAGCGCAGTTGCATCAGCCAGGCCACTGGTGCTCATCACGCCTTCGGGCATGGCATCCACAACTGCGGTGTAGAAGTCGCTCTCGGGCGCAAACACCTTGCCCAAGTGATCACAGACCGTATACCCCAGACGCCTGAACGAGGTTTTCAGGTCCCAATGCAGTGGATTTTCCCCGTCGTGACGCCAGGCACCAGCGCCGTTGTCCTCCAGCTGCGGCGTAAATCTTTTGCCGCGTGGCGCCTTGAGCCGCCACTTATTCAGAGTCGTGTCCAGCTCGACCCGATAAAACCGGCCCTCAATGCCGATGTAGTTCGTGCCCTGGTAGTTGAAAACGCCCTCGGCGCTGGGCTTCATGCCTGAGGGTAAAACTACATCTGCGCTGAAGGGCGCCAGGTCGGGCGACCACAAACGGGTCTGACCATCGGCCAGCTTGACCGGGATCATCTTGCCGACAAATGAAGAGTCCTTGATCGCAGGGGTTTCGACGGGCAATGCGGCTTTACCGGCGGCGGCGAACGCAGCCAGCATGGCCAGGTTCTCTGCGACGCTGGCCAGATGTTTGAGGGCCTCATCCATATCGTTATGAGCCCAGGCCTCAATTCCTTCAAACGTGTCCACCAGCAGCTGCGAACCCGCCACGACCATCATCACTTCGCCCAGCACCGGCACGAACAGAGCGGCGAGATTAACGGCGTTCATGCCTAGTTCCAGGTAATGGGCCAGGCGCTTCTGGCGAGATGCCTGGTCTTCATCGCCAGTGGGCACCGCAATAGCACGGGCATCGTCCTTGATGCGCAACATGCGCTGGAAATGAAAATAATCCAGCAGCGGGTAAGGAATTTTCTCGACCTCCAGGTTCAGATTGGCATTCTCGTCCACTTCAGAGACCACCCACTGTCTGGGGATCAGCCCCGTATCCCCTGGCACCGGACGCGTGCGTTGCGGGGTCAGGCAATCGCGAAGCTTGCTGATGAACTCGGCCCTGCGACGCTGCGCGACAAAGCCGGCAAAGTACTGCTGATAGTGAGCATCGCGCAGCTTCGTACGCAGGAGCCGCATGAACTGATCAAACGAATCGTATTCCTTGAGCGGGGCAGTTGGGTCGTCGGGGATATACACCACACAGCCGCTTAACCCCCGGGGTTGAAACACCAGCACATCCCGCAGCGTAAAACCGAGCATTTTCAGGTACTGAATATCCACCGGCCACGCTGTTTTGGGTGCCGCCCAATGCTCGGTCGCCGCAAGGATGGAATCGTACGCCCCACTGGACAGCACCTCAGCCCCTTGCATACGTGCCACATGAGCCTCGACATACAGCGCATTGCGCATTTGCTGGCGGAGCAGGTTTTTGATCTGCGTCGAATTCAGGCCTTTTGCTGGCACAGCGCGGGCGACTGGCTCCAGCACAGCCTTGATATGCGCCTGATACCGGCCACCCAGATCCAGCTTGCGGCATAACGCCATGAACTTTGCCGGGGCGATCTTCAACGGGTGGGGATAACTGGTTTTCGCCGCAAGGGTCGCCAGATTGGGGGTGCCATGGAAAATCACCGAATCGGCAGTGACGGCATCGACTTCTTCCTGGTGAAAATTCTGTAACGCCGCCTGCAACAACGACTGCACTGTAAAACTGCGATCCACCAGTTTGCTTGGCAGTGGCAACAGGTTGTCGGCAAAAGTGACATGGCGAAAATGATCGCGATCGACATCCAGACCAAAGCCGAAATTTTGCTCCAGGGCGTTGGCCAGTATTGGTCGGGCGAAGCTGGTGAGGTCTTGCAAACCGCTCAGCGTCTGTTGCATCTGGCTGCGCAAGTGATGGCTGCGCAGCATGTCGCGATGCAGCCGCTCACGCAGATCGGCAGTGGTGTAGACGTACCAGGAGGGCACACTGGTTTTGATGAACGGATGGTGAATAGGGGCTGTTGGTTGGCTCATGCTCAACTCCTTATGAAAGAGTGAGCACGTGAACAGGTTTTGCGCTTTGGATGGGGGTAGATAAATACCCACGGTCCTCTGTTGGAGCGAGGCTTGCCCGCGAAGAACGATAACGCAGTCTGTCTGACACACCACAGCGGTTTTATCGCGGGCAAGGGCGCTCCTACGGATCTGCGCATCCACAGACTGCGCTACCATAGCCGCCCGCCTCCACACCGAGCCGCACCGTGACCACCATCACCCGCCATGCCCAGATCGACTGGGACGAACAGGGCAACCCCCACTCCCGGGAGTTTTCCGACGTCTACTTCGCGACGGGGGCCGGCCTTGAAGAAACTCGACACGTTTTCCTGGTGCAGAACAACCTGCAAGAGCGTTTCAGCGCATTGCCGGGCAACGGCCGACTGGTGATCGGCGAAACCGGCTTCGGCACCGGTCTGAATTTTCTCTGCGCCTGGCAACTGTTTGCCGAGTGCGCACCGCCGACCGCGCGGCTGCATTTTGTCAGCGTCGAAAAATTCCCCCTGAGCCGCGCCGACCTGCAACGCGCGCTGGATCTGTGGCCGGAGCTGTCGCCGTTTGCCACCCCATTGCTTGAGCAATACGTGGCGGTGCATGAGGGGTTTCAGCGCCTGGTGTTCGACGGTGGCCGCATCACCCTGACCCTGCTGATCGGCGATGTGCTGGAGATGCTGCCGCAACTGGACGGGCAGATTGACGCCTGGTTTCTCGATGGATTTGCACCAGCAAAAAACCCGGAAATGTGGACCCCGGAACTGTTCGCAGAACTGGCCCGACTCGCAGCGCCGAACTCGACTATCGGCACCTTTACCAGCACCGGCTGGGTTCGGCGTGCGCTAAACGCTGCCGGTTTCAAAATGAAGCGTGTGCCGGGGATCGGCCACAAGTGGGAAGTACTGCGCGGCACCTTTATCGGCTGGCCGGACGAAGCGGCGCCAGCGCCCATGGTAAAACCCTGGTTCGCCCGCCCTGCGCCGGTCACTTGCGAGCGTAATGCCCTGGTCATCGGCGGCGGCATGGCTGGTTGCACCACAGCGGCAAGCCTCGCGGCACGAGGTTGGCAGGTCAGTTTGCTGGAGCGTAAGAGCGATATTGCTCAGGAAGCGTCAGGCAATCCACAGGGCGTGCTGTACCTGAAACTGTCGGCACACGGCACCGCGCTGTCGCAGTTGATCCTCAGCGGTTTCGGTTATACCCGCCGCGCACTGGAGCGCTTGCAACGAGGTGTCGACTGGGATGCTTGCGGCGTCTTGCAACTGGCCTTCAATGACAAGGAAGCCCAGCGTCAGGCGCAACTGGCGGCGGCGTTTCCCGAGGAGTTGTTGTGTCTTGTAGATAAATCTGCGGCAGAAATTCGCAGCGGCGTGGCGCTCGATAGCGGCGGCCTGTTCTTCCCCGAGGGCGGCTGGGTGCATCCCCCAGCGTTGTGCCGGGCAGCCGTCAGCCATCCGAATATCCGTTTACAGTTGCATCAGAACGCGGTTGAACTGCGCCGCGAATCCGGTCAATGGCAGGCGTGGGATGGCGACGCAATGTTGGCCAGTGCCGAGGTGGTGATCCTGGCCGGTGCGGCAGATATCAAGCAGTTCTCGGCCAGCGCCGGGTTGCCACTCAAGCGCATTCGCGGGCAGATCACCCGTCTGGCTCAAACCGCCAACAGCACGGCACTGAGCACCGTGGTCTGCGCCGAAGGTTATGTCGCGCCAGCCCGGCTGGGTGAACATACCCTAGGCGCCAGTTTCGATTTCACCAACGAAGACCTGAGCACCACCACGGCAGATCATTTGGGTAACTTGCAACTGCTGCAGGAAATCTCCGAGGATCTGGCGCAACGGCTCGGCGCAGCTGAATTGCCTGTGGAACAACTGCAAGGTCGCGCTGCGTTCCGCTGCACCAGCCCGGATTACCTACCTATCATCGGGCCGCTGGCGGATAACGACGCATTCGTTCAAACCTACGCGGCACTGGCCAAGGATGCACGCCAGACCCCGGATGCGCCCTGCCCGTGGCTCGAAGGCCTGTACATCAACAGCGGCCACGGTTCACGCGGCCTGATTACAGCCCCGCTATGCGCTGAACTCCTCGCCGCCTGGCTCGACAACGAACCCCTGCCCCTGCCCCGCAGCGTCGCCGAAGCCTGCCACCCGAACCGGTTCATGTTGCGGGAGTTGATTCGGGGGAAGTGAAATCAAAACATCACCCCGGTCACTCCCACGGACAATCACCGAACTTGTAGGAGCTGCCGAAGGCTGCGAAAACAATGGCACATGAGAAACCGATTCGCAGCCTTCGGCAGCTCCTACAGAATCGAACATACATCTGAACCAAAGCCGCTATCCTCACCTCTCACCCAATCCGCAAACGAGCCCACCCCATGCTTGAAGTAAAAAACGTCTTCAAGAGCTACGCCACCGCACAAGGCCCGCTGGCGGTTTTGCGCGGGGTTGATCTGCGTCTGGCCAGCGGCAGCAGCCTGGCCTTGATGGGCGAGTCCGGCAGTGGCAAAAGTACGCTGCTACATTTGGTGGCCGGGCTGGATCAGGTGGATGCCGGGCAGATCGAGATTGCCGGGCAGCGCCTTGATCTGATGGGCGAAGCGCAGCTGGCCAACTGGCGGCGTACGGAAATCGGTCTGGTGTTCCAGCAGTTCAATCTGATCGGCAGCCTCAAGGTCGAAGACAATCTGGCGTTCCAGGCGCGGCTGGCCGGCCGCTTCGAGCCGCAATGGCAAGCGCAACTGGTGGAGCGGCTGGGGCTTGGAGATTTGCTCAAGCGCTATCCGGAGCAACTGTCTGGAGGTCAGCAACAGCGGGTGGCGATAGGTCGGGCGCTGGCGTCACGCCCCGGTTTGCTGTTGGCGGATGAGCCCACGGGCAATCTGGATGAAGCCACCAGCGATGAAGTCCTGCAATTGTTGCTGGACCTGCTCGCCGACAGTTCAACCAGCCTGCTGATGGTTACCCACAGCCCTCGGGTTGCCGAGCGGCTGGCCGAAAAAGTAATCCTGCACCACGGTCGGCTGGCCACCGGGATCGAGGTCTGAGATGAAGGTTTTCTACTGGACCCTACGCGCCCTGCTCAGCCATTGGCGACGACATCCGGTGCAGTTTTTCAGCGTATTGACCGGGCTGTGGCTGGCGACCGGGTTGTTGACTGGCGTGCAAGCGCTCAACAGTCAGGCGCGGCAGAGTTACGCCCAGGCCAGCCAGTTGATCGGCGGCGAACCCCAAAGCAGCCTTGCGACGGCCAATGGCGCGGCGTTTTCCCAGAGTCTGTTCGTCAGCCTGCGTCGTGAGGGCTGGCCGGTGTCGCCGGTGGTGCAAGGGCGCATCATTCTGCAGGGGCTGGAGGACCGCCGGGTGCAGCTGATGGGCATTGAACCGGTCTCGTTACCCAGCGGCTCGGCGGTGGCCGGACAAACCCTGGACACTCAACAGATCGTCGACTTCATGACCTCGCCGGGACAAACCTGGATCGCCACGCAGACCTTGCAGGCGCTAGGGCTCCACGAGGGCCAACAGCCGAAAACAGCGGACGGGCAAACCTTGCCGCCTTTGCGCAGCCGGGTCGACATGGCCCCCGGCGTACTGCTCACCGATATCGGCTTTGCCCAGCCCTTGCTGAACATGCCCGATCAGGTGTCGCGTCTGTTGCTGCCCAAGGACTTCGCCGCCAGCAACCCGGTCTTGCCGAGCGCGTTGAACGGCCAGTTGCAGCTCAAGAACAATGGCGAAGAGAACAATCTGGCGCGCCTGACGGAAAGCTTTCACTTGAACCTGGATGCACTGGGCGTGCTGGCCTTCGTGGTCGGGCTGTTTATCGTGCATGCCGCCATCGGCCTGGCTCTGGAACAACGTCGCGGGCTGCTGCGTAACCTGCGCGCGTGTGGGGTCAGCGCCAGAATGCTGATTACCTCGTTGGCCGTGGAGCTTGGCGTCCTTGCCCTGCTCGGCGGTGTGCTTGGGGTTGCCAGTGGGTATCTGCTGGCCAGTCTGCTGTTGCCGGATGTGGCCGCCAGTTTGCGCGGGCTGTATGGCGCAGAAGTCGCCGGGCAACTGAACCTGAGCCCGATCTGGTGGCTGGGCGGTCTCGGACTGAGCATCCTCGGTGCGCTACTGGCGGGGGCCGATAGTCTGCTGCGAGCCGCGCGCTTGCCGTTGCTGGCACTGGCCAATGCTCAGGCCTGGCATCAGGCCCACAGTCGCTGGCTGCGCCGTCAAGCCTGGGTCGCGGCAATCGCCGCCGTGATTGCCCTGGCGGCGCTGCTGTTCGGAGACAGTCTGGCCAGCGGCTTTGTGCTGATGTCCGGCTTGTTGCTGTCTGCCGCGCTGGGCCTGCCGGTGTTGCTTAACGGATTGCTCAATGCACTGCTCGGGCGCAGCCGCTCGGTCCTCGGTCAGTGGTTTCTGGCGGATTGCCGTCAACAGTTGCCCGCCTTGAGCCTGGCGCTGATGGCCTTGCTGCTGGCGCTGGCGGCCAATATCGGCGCGGGCAGCATGACCTCCGGCTTTCGCCAGACCTTCGGCAACTGGCTGGAGCAACGATTGACCGCCGAGCTTTACGTCACCCCGCAAAGCGCGACCCAGGCACCCGAACTGCAAGACTGGCTGATGCATCAACCCACTATCAGCGCCGTGCTGCCAAACCGGCAAGTGGCGATCCAGTTGCAAGGCTGGCCAGCGGACCTGTTCGGCGTGGTGGATCACGTGACCTATCGCGAACACTGGCCTTTGCTGGAGGCGGCCAGCGGGGATCCCTGGGATCAATTGGCCAAAGGCGACAGCGTGATGCTCAGCGAGCAACTGGCCCGTCGCCTGAAACTGAAAGTGGGCGACAGCCTGCCGATCCCCGCACCCGATGCGCAGTGGACACCCCGGATCGTCGGCATCTACGCCGATTACGGCAATCCCAAAGGCCATCTCTTGGTCAACGCCGACCGTTTACTCAGGCACTGGCCACAAGTGACGGCCAACCGCTTCAACCTGCGCATCGACCCGGCTGCCGTGCCTGCATTGGTCAATCAACTGCAAGATCGCTTCGCTCTGGATGACAACCACATCATCGACCAGACCCAACTCAAAAGCTGGTCCACTCAGGTGTTCGAACGTACCTTCGCGGCCACCGCAGCGCTGAACAGCCTGACCCTGGCGGTGGCGGGCATTGCGCTGTTCATCAGCCTGCTGACCCAGAGCCAAAGCCGCCTGGGGCAACTGGCCCCACTGTGGGCGCTGGGCGTCACCCGCAAGCAATTGATGCTGCTTAACCTCGGCCAAACCTGGCTGCTGGCGGTATTGACCCTGATCCTGGCCCTGCCGTTGGGGCTGCTGCTGGCCTGGTGTCTGGATGCGGTGATCAACGTGCAGGCCTTTGGCTGGCGTCTGCCGCTGCATATCTTCCCGGTGCAACTGCTGCAACTGGCGGGGTTGGCATTGTTTGCCACCCTGCTCGCTTCGGCCTGGCCACTGCTGAAGCTTTTCCGCACCCGCCCCGCCGATTTGCTGAGGAGCTTCGCCAGTGAAGATTAATGGGCTGATGTTTGCGCTCGCTCTGGCGTTAACCGGCTGTGATCAGCAGGCCCCACCGGAGCAGGGTTTCGCTGGCCTGGGCAATCAGGCTGAACAGTTCACGCCAGTCACTCCAGGCCGCGAGTTCGCCTTCCCGGCTGATCACGCCCCGCATCCGGGGTTTCGCATTGAATGGTGGTACATCACCGCCAATCTCAAGGATGAAAAGGGTCAGGATTTCGGCGTGCAGTGGACGCTGTTTCGCAATGCTTTGCGCGCAGGAGCGCAAGGCTCGGGCTGGAATGACGGGACGATCTGGATGGGTCATGCCGCTGTCACTTCGGCTAGCCAGCATTACGCCGCAGAACGCTATGCCCGGGGCGGCGTTGAGCAGGCGGGCGTGAAACTTGCGCCGTTTTCTGCATGGATCGATGACTGGTCCATGAGCAGCGATACACACGCAACAGATCCGCTGGCGAGTCTGCAATTACAGGCCAAGGGTGCTCAGTTCGGTTATCAATTGCAGCTGACTTCCACCAAGCCATTGGTGCTGCAAGGTCAGCAAGGTTTCAGTCAGAAATCCGAGCAAGGCCAGGCATCGTATTACTACAGCCAGCCTTACTTTCAGGCCAATGGCGAGTTGACCATCGATGGCAAACGCTATCAAGTGAGTGGCCCGGCATGGCTGGACCGGGAATGGAGCAGCCAGCCACTGACCGCCAACCAGACCGGCTGGGACTGGTTTTCGGTGCATCTGGATGGCGGCGATGAACTGATGTTGTATCGCATGCGCCAGAAACAGGGCGAGCCTTACCTGACGGGCACCTGGATCAGCGCCAACGGCGACACCCAGCAATTGCACGCCAAAGACATCAGCCTTGAGCCGTTGGCAAACACTGAAGTCGCAGGCCACAAAATGCCGACCCGCTGGTCCGTGAAAATCCCCGGCAAAGGTCTGGACATCAACACCGAAGCTTTGAATCCCAAGGCCTGGATGGGTCTGCAGATTCCCTACTGGGAAGGGCCGATCACCTTGAGTGGCAGTCATAAAGGTGTGGGGTATCTGGAGATGACGGGGTATTGAGCGCTTCCTGAACCTGTAGGAGCGCGCTTGCCCGCGATGCAATCGACTAAGGTCTGTCTGACACACCGCGTCATCGTTCATCGCGGGCAAGCGCGCTCCTACGGATCATTGAACCTGTAGGAGCTGCCGGAGGCTGCGAAACCGTTATAACTGACCCACCACGATTCGCAGCCTTCGGCAGCTCCTACAGGTCCACTGGTGCCCTGCACAGCCCTGCTTATAACCGATCGATCTAAAACTCCCCCGTTTCCCATGGGTCAGTTTCTGGGTGGCTGCATTTCTCAGTCACCTCTCCCCAACGGAAAACCGGTAAGGACTTATGTGCGGATTAGCAGGTGAACTACGTTTCGACCATCAACCAGCGGATCTAGCCGCTGTTGAACGCATTACCCATGAGCTGGCGCCTCGCGGCCCGGATGCGTGGGGGTTTCATAGCCAGGGGCCGATTGCCCTTGGTCATCGTCGCCTGAAAATCATGGACCTGTCGGACGGATCGGCGCAGCCGATGATCGACAGCCACTTGGGCCTGTCCATGGCTTTCAACGGCGCGATCTACAACTTCCCGGAACTGCGGACCGAGCTGGAAGGCTTGGGTTATCAGTTCCATTCCGGTGGCGACACCGAAGTGCTGCTCAAGGGTTATCACGCCTGGGGCGCAGACATGCTGCCCAAGCTCAACGGCATGTTCGCCTTCTCCATCTGGGAACGTGACACCCAACAGCTGTTCATCGCTCGCGACCGCCTGGGCGTGAAGCCGTTATACCTGTCGCGTACCGACAAGCGCCTGCGTTTCGCCTCGACCCTGCCTGCGCTGCTCAAAGGCGGCGACATCAGTGGCATGCTCGACCCGGTAGCGCTCAATCATTACCTGAACTTCCACGCCGTTGTCCCAGCGCCCCGCACCTTGCTGGCCGGTGTTGAAAAACTGCCGCCTGCCAGCTGGATGCGCATCGACGCCCACGGCAAGGTTGAGCAGAAAGTCTGGTGGCGTCTGCCTTACGGCCCGAATGCCGATGAAGCCAATCTGACTCTGGAAGACTGGCGCGACCGCGTGCTGGACAGCACCCGCGAAGCCGTAGCCATTCGTCAGCGCGCAGCCGTGGATGTCGGCGTGCTGCTTTCCGGCGGCGTGGATTCGAGCATGCTGGTGGGCCTGCTGCGTGAAGTCGGCGTGGAAAACCTCTCTACATTTTCCATCGGCTTCCAGGATGCAGGCGGCGAGCGTGGCGACGAGTTCCAGTATTCGGACCTGATCGCCAAGCATTACGGCACCAATCATCACCAATTGCGTATTCAGGAACACGAGATCATCGAGCAACTGCCTGCGGCGTTCCGCGCCATGAGCGAGCCGATGGTCAGCCACGATTGCATCGCGTTCTATCTGTTGTCCCGTGAAGTGGCCAAGCACTGCAAAGTCGTGCAGAGCGGCCAGGGTGCCGACGAGCTGTTCGCCGGGTATCACTGGTATCCGCAAGTGGACGGTGCGGCCGATCCGGTTGCCGCCTATCGCGATGCTTTCGTCGACCGCAGCTACGAAGAATACGCCGCCACCGTGCAGCCCAAGTGGCTGACCGCCAACGACGCGGCTGGCGATTTTGTACGTGAGCATTTCGCCCAGCCGGGTGCCGATGCAGCGGTGGACAAGGCACTACGTCTGGACAGCACCATCATGCTGGTGGACGACCCGGTCAAGCGCGTGGACAACATGACCATGGCCTGGGGTCTGGAAGCGCGTACGCCGTTTCTCGATTACCGCCTGGTGGAACTGTCGGCGCGCATCCCCGGCAAATTCAAGCTGCCGGACGGCGGTAAGCAGGTGCTGAAAGAAGCCGCGCGCCTGGTCATCCCGTCGGAAGTGATCGACCGCAAGAAAGGCTACTTCCCGGTGCCGGGCCTCAAGCACCTTGAGGGCAACACCCTGGGCTGGGTACGTGACCTGCTGGTTGATCCGAGCCAGGATCGCGGTCTGTTCAACCCGGCCATGATCGACAAACTATTGACCAATCCGGAAGGTCAATTGACGCCGTTGCGCGGCTCGAAATTGTGGCAGTTGGCAGCGCTGAACCTGTGGCTCAGCGAACAAGGACTCTGATTGATGAAACAGAATTCGACGGCTTACAGCCAACGCTTGCTGCGTGGCCAGTCGCCCTCTTACGAACGGCTGCAGGCGCGCTTCGCCGAAGATGGCAGTGTCACCGATGCCCAGCCACTGGCGCTGCATTGTGGCTGGGGTCGGCTGCTGATCGGCCACACCTACCCTGATCCGGCGGCCTTGGCCAACGAGCTGCTCAATGAAAAGCCCGGCGAACGGGACATCGCGCTGTACGTAGCTGCGCCACAACAGGTGCTGGCGCAGTCGCCACAGCAGTTGTTTCTGGACCCGTCGGACACCTTGCGCCTGTGGTTCAGCGATTACCGCCCCGCTCAGCGGGTGTTTCGCGGCTTTCGTATCCGTCGGGCGCAGAGCAGCGGGGATTGGCAGGCCATCAATAATCTGTACATCGCTCGCGGCATGCTGCCTATCGACCCTGCCCTGCTGACGCCACGCCATCAAGGAGGTCCGGTTTACTGGATCGCTGAAGATGAAAGCAGCAACGCAGTGATCGGCAGCGTGATGGGTCTTAATCATCACAAAGCGTTCAACGACCCGGAAAACGGCAGCAGCCTGTGGTGCCTGGCGGTAGACCCGCAATGCACCCGTCCTGGTGTGGGTGAAGTGCTGGTGCGGCATTTGATCGAGCATTTCATGAGCCGTGGCTTGAGCTATCTGGACCTGTCGGTGCTGCATGACAACCAGCAAGCCAAAGCGCTGTACGCCAAGCTCGGTTTTCGCAATCTGCCGACCTTTGCCATCAAGCGCAAAAACGGCATCAACGAAGTGCTGTTCCTCGGACCCGGCCCTCAGGCGGATTTCAATCCGTATGCGCGGATCATCGTCGAAGAGGCCCACCGTCGCGGCATCGAAGTTCAAGTGGATGATGCTGGAGCGGGCCTGTTCACCCTTGCCTATGGCGGTCGGCGGATACGTTGCCGGGAATCCCTCAGCGACCTGACCAGCGCCGTCAGCATGACTTTGTGCCAGGACAAGAGCCTGACACACAAAGCACTGAAAGCCGCAGGTTTGAGGCTGCCAGCCCAGCAACGGGTGGGCGACGACGAGGCTGATCTGACGTTTCTCGAGGAGCATAAACAGATCGTCGTCAAACCGCTGGACGGCGAACAGGGCCAGGGCGTAGCAGTCAACCTGCGCACCCCGGAAGAAATGCACGGTGCTATCGAGCGCGCTAAACAGTTCGACACCCGAGTGATTCTGGAAAGCTTTCACCAAGGTCTGGACCTGCGCATCGTGGTAATCGGCTTTGAAGTGGTCGCTGCTGCCATTCGACGCCCTGCCGAAGTGGTGGGCGATGGTCGACATACCGTCGGCCAGTTGATCGAAGCCCAGAGCCGCCGTCGCGCCGCTGCCACCAGCGGCGAAAGCAAGATCCCGATGGATGAAGAAACCGAACGCACCGTTCGCGATGCGGGTTACGACTACGACAGCGTGCTGCCGATGGATGAACGTCTGGCCGTGCGCCGCACCGCGAATCTGCATACCGGCGGTTGTCTGGAGGACGTCACCGCCATCCTGCACCCCGTGCTCAGCGACGCCGCTGTCCGCGCCGCTCGGGCGCTGGACATTCCGGTGGTCGGTCTGGACCTCATGGTGCCCGCCGCCGATCAACCGGAATACGTATTCATCGAAGCCAACGAACGGGTTGGCCTGGCCAACCACGAACCGCAACCGACGGCAGAGAAATTCGTCGACCTGCTGTTTCCCCATAGTTTGCCTGCGCACAGCTAAGAGCAGATTCAAGCCTCAAGCTGCAAGCCTCAAGTGGACCCGGTCCAGCTTGTAGCTTGCCGCTTAGAGCTTGCCGCTGCTCCAAAGGAGCTCACATGACCACTGCAAAAAATATCCCCGAGCCGGATCTGAACTACCTGCAGAAAGTCCTGTTGGAAATGCTCGCGATCCCAAGCCCGACAGGCTTCACCGACACCATCGTGCGTTATGTCGCCGAGCGTCTTGAAGAATTGGGCATCCCGTTTGAACTGACCCGGCGCGGCACCATTCGCGCCACCTTGAAAGGCAAGCAAAGCAGCCCCGATCGCGCGGTTTCTGCGCACCTGGACACCATCGGTGCCGCCGTGCGGGAAGTGAAGGACAACGGCCGCTTGTCACTGGCGCCTATCGGCTGCTGGTCGAGCCGCTTTGCCGAAGGCAGCCGGGTCAGCGTGTTCACCGACTCTGGAGTTATCCGTGGCAGCGTGCTGCCGCTGATGGCTTCCGGGCATGCGTTCAACACCGCCGTCGATGAAATGCCCATCAGCTGGGATCACGTCGAACTTCGTCTGGACGCCTACGCCACTACCAAGGCTGATTGCGAGTCGCTGGGGATCGGCATTGGCGATTTCGTCGCCTTCGATCCGCTGCCGGAATTCACCGAAAGCGGGCATATCAGCGCCCGCCATCTGGACGACAAGGCCGGTGTTGCCGCGTTGCTGGCTGCGCTTAAAGCCATTGTCGACAGTGGTGCCGAACCGCAGATCGATTGCCATCCGCTGTTCACCATTACCGAAGAAACCGGCACCGGTGCGGCAGGCGTGTTGCCTTGGGACGTGAGTGAATTTGTCGGCATCGACATCGCGCCGGTCGCCCCCGGCCAGCATTCCAGCGAGCATGCGGTCAGTGTGGCGATGCAGGATTCCGGGGGCCCATACGACTATCACTTGTCGCGCCATCTGCTGCGTCTGGGCAGCGAAAATGAATTGCCGGTTCGCCGGGACATGTTCCGCTATTACTTCAGCGATGCCCATTCGGCGGTCACCGCTGGCCATGATATCCGCACCGCCCTGCTGGCATTCGGTTGCGACGCGACCCACGGTTACGAGCGCACCCACATCGACAGCCTCGCCGCACTGAGCCGCCTGCTGGGCGCCTACATGCTCAGCCCGCCGGTATTTGCCAGCGACGCTCAGCCGGGCAAAGTTTCACTCGAGACATTCAGCCATCAGATTGAACACGATGCGCAAATGGAGAGCGATACCCGAGTGCCGAGCGTCGATAGCCTGATTGGGCAGAATCGGGAAGAGGTGGAGTAGCCAGGGCTCTCCCCTGTAGGAGTGAGCTTGCTCGCGATCGACTGCGAAGCAGTCGTGAAAATGATGGGTTAGCGATGGGTTGAAGGTCGTGCCGACCTTATCGCGAGCAAGCTCACTCCTACAGGAATTTGTGATTTTTCACGGCATCAGCACTATCATCGCCGGCATCTGATACGAGAACCCCCATGCTGATCCCCTACGACCAACTCGAAGCCGACACCCTGACCCGCCTGATCGAAGACTTCGTGACCCGCGACGGCACTGACAACGGTGACGAAACACCGCTTGAGACCCGAGTCTTGCGGGTACGCCACGCATTGAGCAAAGGCCAGGCGGTGATTTTCTTCGACCTGGAAAGCCAGCAGTGCCAACTCATGCTCAAGCATGACGTGCCCAAAGAGTTTTTCGACTGATCAATCAGGGCAGATTGTCCGCCAGTTCGACCGGCTGTTCTGATTGGGTTTGCGCGATCCGTTTGTAGACCTCGGCGCGGTGGATTTTGATTTGCCTGGGGGCGGTAATGCCGATGCGCACCTGGTTGCCATGCACGGCCAGCACTTGCAGGCTGATTTCATCGCCGATCGAGAACGTCTCGCCAGCTTCACGATTGAGTACCAGCATTTTCTTGCTCTCTTGTTGTTAACAAGAAAGCAGATTGCATGGCCGATTCTCTGGCATCAATTGGCCAGAGCAAAATCAGTAATGCCCTTCAAGCCCATCGGACAAAGCTGAAGGACATTTCCTACAAATGACTATGACAAAGCCCATTTACTGAGCCGACCAGCGCGGGCCGAACAGAATGATAGTCGCGCCAATGACACACAGCCCTGCGCCCAACCAGTCGGAAGTCAGCGGCCTGACCCGCTCGATCATCCCCAACCAGGCAATCGACGCCACCACGTAAATCCCGCCATACGCCGCATAAGCACGCCCGGCATAAGCCGCTTCGACTCGGGTCAATAACACCGCAAACAGGGTCAGGCTGATCAACGCCGGAATCACCCAGAGCGCACTCTTGCCCTGACGCAACCACATCCAGAAGGCGTAACAACCGGCGATCTCGAACAGCGCCGCGAGGAAAAACCACAGGTAATTGAGCATGGAGGTTTGGCGTCCAGGGTTGCGATTGAAGGCGGCAACCCTAGCAGAAAAGCGAAATGCGAGCCTCTGCAAAACCCCTGTGGGAGCGGTGCTTGCCCGCGATAAGGGCACCTTGGTCTATCAGGCAAACCGAGGTGTTCTTATCGTGGGCAAGCACCGCTCCCACAAGGATGAGTCTACCCAAGCATTTTATCCCTACCCCTGCCGCGCCTTGGCCCGCATCTTCTCGCACATATTGGCCATTTCGTCATAAAGCGCCTGGGGGGTTTTCTGTTTCAACTGCCAGGCCATCCGTCCCTGTTCATGGGGCAGGATCATGAATTCGCCTTCAGCGACATGGTCGTAGATGTACTCGGCAACCTGCGTCGCGGTGATCGGCGAGCTTTCCAGCAGCTTGCCCACCTGAGCCTTCATCGCCGGTGTCGGGCCACGGAACGAGTCCAGCAGGTTGGTCTGGAAGAACGACGGGCAAACCACATGCACCGAGATCTGCTGCTCGCGCAATTCAACCAGCAGACTTTCCGAGAGCGCCACCACGCCAGCCTTCGCGACGTTGTAGTTGCTCATGGCCGGACCTTGCATCAACGCAGCCATGGAAGCGATGTTGATGATCTTGCCTTTGCTGGCTTCAAGCATCGGCAGGAACGCTTTGCAGCCCTTGACTACGCCCATCAGGTTGATCGCGATCTGCCAATCCCAGTCTTCCAGCGACAGCTCGCTGAAAAAACCACCCGACGCCACGCCCGCATTATTGACGATGATATCGATGCCGCCGAACTTCTCTTCACAGGCCTGAGCAAAAGCCGTCAGTTGGCTGTAATCCCGCACATCACAGCGCTGGACGAAACCCTCGCCCCCCGCTTCGCGCACCAGCTTGAGGGTTTCCTGCAAACCGACGTCGTTGACGTCAGACAACGCCAGGCGCCAGCCTTCACGGGCCCAGCGCAGTGCGATTTCGCGACCCAGACCAGAACCTGCGCCGGTGATCATGATGCGATTTTGCATAGGGAAACGCCTTGTCGTTACGGGGATTGAGCCTGAGTGTAACCACTGATTTCACCGATTCGATCCACCATCAGGGCGCTGAATGACCCAGGCAAACCTGCGCATTACGTCCTGATTACATCAATAACTACGCAAACAATTACCGAACACTAAAGTTCAACTTGAATTCGCTAAACATGAACCTTTAACTAAATGTAAAAATTATCGTTCAGCCTACGGATTTTTTCAGAATGCCCAGAGTCGGATGTTTCAAGCAGCACAAACTTTAAGCCACTCCGGTAGAAGCTTGAACTGTTGTAGCCATTAACCAAGAACCAAAGAAGGAACTCGTCATGGGCATCGGCACAATTCTTATCATTATCCTGATCCTGCTGCTGGTCGGCGGCCTGCCAGTCTTCCCGCACTCGCGCAGCTGGGGCTACGGTCCATCGGGGATCATCGGTACGATTCTGGTGATTCTGTTGATACTGGTATTGCTGGGCCGGATATAAATTCCCGTACGGCATAACCTGAAGCCCCGCTTATTAAGCGGGGCTTTTTATTGGGTTGGTACTCGTCATTTGAGTTCACCCTAACCCTGTAGGAGCGACCGGGGTGGCGCTCCACCTTGCTCGCGATAGCGTCAGGTCAGGCAATGATTTATTGACAGATAAACTGCTATCGCGAGCAAGGTGGAGCGCCACCCCGGTCGCTCCTACAGTTCTTCGTATGAGTGAAGAAAACCGGATTTACAGGAATAAAAAAAGCAGCCCGAAGGCTGCTTTCTTTTTGCAACGACTAACTCTTAGTGAGACACCGCACCGCTGGCACCCAGGCCAGTCTGAGAGCGGACGAACTGCGGGTAGAACAACGCACGCTCGCCTTCTGCCGCTTTCGATTTGTCGGTGATGGAGAAGAACCAGATACCCACGAATGCGATGGCGATGGAGAACAGCGCCGGGTATTCGTAAGGGAAGATGGCTTTTTCGTGATGCAGGATCGACACCCAGATGGTCGGGCCGAGGATCATCAACACCACCGCGCTGATCAAGCCCATCCAGCCGCCGATCATGGCGCCACGGGTAGTCAGGTTTTTCCAGTACATGGAAAGCAGCAGCACAGGGAAGTTACAGCTCGCCGCGATGGAGAACGCCAGGCCCACCATGAACGCGATGTTCTGGCTTTCGAAGGCGATACCCAACAGGATTGCCACGATTGCCAGCGCAATGGTGGTGATCTTCGACACGCGAATCTCATCTTTCTCGTTGGCCTTGCCCGCTTTGATTACGCTGGCATAAAGGTCATGAGAAACCGCCGAAGCACCGGCCAGGGTCAGACCGGCAACCACTGCCAGAATGGTGGCGAAAGCGACTGCCGAGATGAAGCCCAGGAACAGACTGCCGCCCACTGCATCGGCAAGGTGCACCGCTGCCATGTTGTTACCACCCAACAGCGCACCTGCCGCGTCCTTGAACGCCGGGTTGGTGCTGACCAAAAGAATCGCGCCGAAGCCGATGATGAAGGTCAGGATGTAGAAGTAACCGATGAAGCCAGTGGCGTAGAGCACCGACTTGCGGGCTTCCTTGGCGTCGCTCACGGTGAAGAAGCGCATCAGGATGTGTGGCAGACCGGCGGTACCGAACATCAGTGCCAGGCCCAGAGAGAACGCCGAAATCGGATCTTTCACCAGACCGCCCGGGCTCATGATCGCTTCACCTTTAGGGTGAACCTTGACCGCCTCGGAGAACAGCATGTTGAAGTCGAAGTTGACGTGTTTCATGACCATCAGCGCCATGAACGACGCACCGGACAACAGCATCACCGCCTTGATGATCTGTACCCAGGTGGTGGCCAGCATGCCGCCGAACAGCACATACAGGCACATCAGGATACCGACCAGCACCACGGCAACCGCGTAATCCAGGCCGAATAACAGCTGGATCAGTTTGCCGGCGCCGACCATCTGCGCAATCAGATAAAACGCCACCACCACCAGCGAACCGCAGGCGGACAGGGTGCGAATTTCTTTTTGCTTGAGGCGATACGAAGCCACGTCAGCGAAGGTGTATTTACCCAGGTTACGCAGGCGTTCGGCGATCAGGAACAGAATGATCGGCCAACCCACCAGGAAGCCGATCGAGTAGATCAGGCCGTCGTAGCCGGAGGTGTACACCAGCGCGGAAATCCCCAGGAAGGAGGCTGCCGACATGTAGTCACCGGCAATGGCCAGACCGTTCTGGAAACCGGTGATCTTGCCGCCCGCCGAGTAGTAGTCCGATGCGGTTTTGTTTTTCTTCGATGCCCAGTACGTGATGTAGAGGGTGAAGGCCACGAACACGACGAACATGACGATCGCCGATGTGTTCAGGGGTTGTTTCTGCACAGCGCCGGTCAACGCGTCTGCCGCCCAGAGGGTCGGCGCGAAGGCGGCCAGGCCGAATGCTGCAAAGAGGCGCCGGATCATTGTTGCGCCTCCTTCAGGATGGCGTTGTTCAGGTCATCGAATTCACCGTTGGCACGGCGAACATAGATGGCGGTGAGCACGAACGCAGACAGGATCAGACCGACCCCGATCGGCATTCCCCAGGTAATGGTCGAAGTCGGGCTCAGTTTGGCGCCCAGAATATGAGGGCCATAAGCGATCAAAAGGATAAAAGCGGCATAAAGCCCGAGCATGATCGCCGAAAGAATCCAGGCGAAACGCTCCCTTTTGGATACCAGCTCCTTGAAACGGGGGCTGTTTTGAATCGAGAGGTAAATGCTGTCGTTCATTGTTTTTGTCCTCGCAGCACAGATGAGATGTTACGCATTCCACTTTAGTCCGCTTCGGCGACTGCTCCAGACGACCTTAGTATTAGAACGACATTAGTCGAGAGTGGGGGGATGTGCATCACAGGCTGGCAAATCCTTATGGGTGACGAAGTGGGACCGGCTTCAGCCGGGAAGACGGCATTTCTGGCGACGCATATGCAGCGCATGCCCCGGCCTCTTCCCGGCTAAAGCGGAGCGCCGCCCGGCCGGTCCCACCACATCGCGCCAATATTGAGATCTCCTAAACCCTATCGCGGCCCACAAAAAAACCGCCCGGTCGTTAAACCGGGCGGTTTCGGGTGGAGCGTTAAAGGGCCGAGTTATTTACCCGTCCACTCTTTTACGCGATCAGGGTGCTTGGCAACCCAATCCTTGGCAGCCGCTTCAGGCTTGGCGCCGTCCTGGATGGCCAGCATCACTTCGCCGATTTCATCCTTGGAAGCCCACTGGAACTTCTTCAGGAATTCCACGACTTCAGGAGCCTTGGTCGCCAGCTCTTTGCTGCCGACGCTGTCCACGGTTTCCGCTGCGCCGTAGACACCTTTTGGATCTTCCAGGAACTTCAGCTTCCATTTAGCGAACATCCAGTGTGGCACCCAGCCGGTCACTGCGATGGATTGCTGCTTTGGATAAGCCCGGGTCAGCTCGGCAATCATGCCGGCGCCGGAACTGGCTTGCAGTTTGTAGCCATCCAGACCGTAGTCCTTGATGGCCTGTTCAGTTTTGATCATCACGCCCGAACCGGCATCGATACCAACAATCTTCTTCTTGAAGGACTCGTCAGTCTTGAGGTCTTCGATACTGTTGGCTTTCACGTAGTCAGGTACGATCAGGCCGATCTTGGCGTCCTTGAAGTTGGCGCCGTAGTTGACGACGTTATCTTTGTTCTTGGCCAGGTATTCACCGTGAGTCACCGGCAGCCAGGCCGAGAGCATCATGTCCAGTTTGCCGGTCGCAACGCCCTGCCACATGATCCCGGCCGCAACCGCCTGGAGTTTCACGTCGTAACCCAGCTTTTCCTTGATCACTATTGCCGCAACGTTCGTGGTGGCAACGCTATCGGACCAACCGTCGACATAGCCAATGCTCACTTCTTTGGCTGAGGCCAGCGTAGAACTGACAGCAAGGGCCAGCGCAGCACCCACGCCCAGGATTTTTCGCATCTTCATCGTTACTTCCCCGGTAGTCTCGCGCCCGACAAGGGTCAGGCATCGTTAACGTTCTTATAAAGACCGCAGTCCGCGCGCACTGCCAAAGCACTGCGCACTTTTTCACGCCTCACTTGCTCAGCGGAACCAGACCTGCACCGCGTGCCCTTTGATCATCAACCTGCTCAGCAATCAGACATGCTCTGTCAGCGACCTCAAGACACGGAGAAACGACATCAGCGCGCCATCAACGACAACCTTGTCGTAAAACGCCAGGGCCGGAGGTTGGCTGACAAGGGAACACATTGTGTTACCTCTCTGCGGTAAACCTGTTCCTGGGCGGGTAACACGGAAACAGATGACGCTTGGGCTTCGCTGACAGAAATCACCAACCTATTGATTCATAACGATTTTTAAAAGTTGGCACAGCTCCTGCTATATCTCCTGCATAACAAGAACAACATGCAGCAAACCCAATAAGAACAAGACGTACCGGCTCTGACATAACAAAAACAAAGGCACAGAGACGCAGCTAACAGATTTTTTTGGAGTGGATCAGCTTTACAGAGGCTTCCCCGGAACCTCGCAACCGGACAGAGAACAATAAAACTACCTTCAGGTAGCTCCCGTACTGGTTGGATCGCAAGATCAAAGCGAGTCAGCGCTCAAAAAAATACGTTTGCTCTTGACCCCGGTTGGGGGTCGAACAAGAACGCAGTAAAGGGATCGGTCGCCAAAAACAACAACAGGCCACCCTAGAACAATAAAAATAGAGCACGTAAGACGATTGAAAAGGGGAGCCTCGGCTCCCCTTTTTGCTGTGCGTGACAAATGACTTAAATCTGTAGGAGTGAGCTTGCTCGCGATGGCGTCATGTCAGACGACGATTTACGTTCAGACAGACCGCTATCGCGAGCAAGCTCACTCCTACAGAGGTAGGTGCCCTATTGAATCCCGCCCATACATTCCATAAACGACAAAAAAGCACAGCATTACGCTCTTGACGCCAGAGAACGTGTATTGTCTCGGACTATTTACAACGGGTTTAGCTGTTTGTAGGGCACTTTGGCACTACAGCGACGGTCATAGCCCGCGTACCTCATCAGCACTTCTTTCCCAAGGGATCTAGTCATGCTCCGTTTCCTGCGCTTTGCTGCCGTTATTGGCGGCCTCTGTTTGAGTGCGTCCGCTATGGCGGTCAACGTTGACCCCGCCACCTATGGCTTCCCTTTAAAGAACCCCTTCGAAGCGACCATCGCCACTACACCTCCCGACATGCGCCCGGAGCTGCCAGCCGACGACGACATCGATCAGGACGATTACACCCTGAATCTGCGCCCGGAGCGTGAGTTCACCCTGCCGGACAACTTCTGGGCCGTTAAAAAGCTGCGTTATCGTCTGGCCAAGCAAGATAAGCCAGCACCGCTGATCTTCCTGATCGCGGGCACCGGCGCGCCGTATAACAGCACCATCAACGAATTCCTCAAGAAGTTGTACTACGGCGCGGGTTACAACGTCGTACAGCTGTCGTCGCCGACCAGCTATGACTTCATGAGTTCGGCATCGCGCTTCGCCACACCGGGTATTTCGACCGAAGATGCCGAAGACCTTTACCGGGTCATGCAAGCAGTGCGCGCGCAACAGGCTGATCTGAAAGTCACCGACTACTACCTGACCGGTTATAGCCTGGGTGCGCTGAACGCTGCGTTTGTCGCTCGCCTGGACGAGACCCGTCGCAGCTTCAACTTCAAGAAAGTGTTGCTGCTCAACCCGCCGGTCAATCTGTACACGTCGATTTCCAACCTCGACAAACTGGTGCAGACCAACGTCAAAGGCATCGACAACAGCACCACATTCTATGAACTGGTATTGGCCAAGCTGACTCGCTACTTCCGTCAGAAAGGTTACATCGACCTCAACGACGCCCTGCTGTATGACTTCCAGCAATCCAAACAGCACCTGACCAACGAACAGATGGCGATGCTGATTGGTACGTCGTTCCGCTTCTCGTCGGCTGACATCGCGTTCACTTCGGACCTGATCAACCGTCGCGGTCTGATCACCCCGCCGAAATTCCCGATCACCGAAGGCACCAGCCTGTCGCCGTTCCTGCGTCGCGCGCTGCAATGTGACTTCGATTGCTACCTGACCGAACAAGTCATCCCGATGTGGCGCGCCCGCACCGACGGTGGCAGCCTATTGCAGCTGGTGGATCAAGTGAGCCTGTACGCGCTCAAGGATTACCTGCACGACAGCAAGAAAATCTCGGTCATGCACAACGCCGACGACGTGATTCTGGGCGCTGGCGACCTGGGCTTCCTGCGCAAGACCTTTGGCGATCGCCTGACCGTTTACCCTTACGGCGGCCATTGCGGCAACATCAATTACCGCGTCAACAGCGACGCCATGCTGGAGTTCTTCCGTGGCTAAACGTCTTTTACTCCTTGCTGCCCTGCTCTGCGCAGGCACCGTCCAGGCCGCTGACGCGACTGACAGCAACCTTGCCGAACATCCGGCCACCGTTGCACGGCAGATCGATGGCGACGGCTTTACCCAGCCGTTGAAATCGCTGCAGTTCAACCCGGGCCTGGATCAACGGGAATTCGAACGCGCTACGCTCACCGCGCTGGAAGTCTACGACCCGCTTGAATCGTGGAACCGTCGGGTCTACCACTTCAACTATCGCTTCGATGAGTGGGTGTTCCTGCCGGTGGTCAACGGCTATCGCTACATCACACCGGGTTTCGTGCGCAGTGGCGTGAGTAACTTCTTCAACAACCTGGGCGATATTCCCAACCTGTTGAACAGCCTGTTCCAGTTCAAGGGCGAGCGCTCGCTGGAAACAACCGGCCGCCTGCTGGTGAACACCACCATCGGCATCGCCGGCCTGTGGGACCCGGCCACCATGATGGGCCTGCCGCGTCAGAGCGAAGACTTCGGTCAGACGCTTGGCTTCTACGGTGTGCCATCGGGTCCTTACCTGGTACTGCCGTTGCTCGGCCCTTCCAACCTGCGTGACACAGGTGGTTTGCTGTTCGACTTCACAGCCGAATCGCAGATCAACTTCCTGAACGTCTCCCAGGTCAGCAGCGACCACCCGGAACTCTACGTTCTGCGTGCCATCGACCGCCGCTACGGCACCAGCTTCCGCTACGGCCAGATGAACTCGCCTTTCGAATACGAGAAAGTGCGCTACGTCTACACCGAAGCCCGCAAGCTGCAAATCGCCGAGTAACAGATCGGCGTTACAAAAAACGGCCAGCCGGAGCGATCCGCCTGGCCGTTTTTTTTGTGGGCCATTAAATATCCGCTTGGAATGAAAAACCTTGTGGGAGCGAGCTTGCTCGCGAAGGCGATGCTACTGCCCACAGAAGTATTTCGAATGTACCGCCCTCTTCGCGAGCAAGCTCGCTCCCACAAGGATCGCAATTCAATCTAGAAACCCGATAAATAACTCTCAAATTCATCACCCATCAATCAACCAAACAGGCATAGCATGGTCGCCATTGATGAGGAGACCTGTCACATGAGCCAATTTCGTAAAGTGCTGTCCATTCAAGCTGGCCAACCCACGTCGGACGGTGCCGGTGTCAAGCTGACCCGTGTATTCGGCGGGCCGGGTGTCGAGCAGTTCGATCCGTTCCTGATGCTCGATGAGTTCGGCTCCGACAAGCCCGACGACTACATCGCAGGCTTTCCGCCGCACCCGCATAGGGGTTTCGAGACGGTCACCTACATGCTCGAAGGCCGCATGCGCCATGAAGACCACATGGGCAACGTCGGCCTGCTGCAAGGCGGTGGCGTGCAATGGATGACCGCAGCGCGCGGCATCATCCACAGCGAGATGCCGGAGCAGGAAGAAGGTGTGATGCGCGGCTTTCAGTTGTGGCTCAACCTGCCGGGCAAGACCAAGCTCAACGACGCCAGCTATCAGGACATCCAGCCGGAAAACATCCCGCGCCTGACCACGCAAAACGGCGTTGATGTAGTGGTGATCGCCGGACAGTTCGACGATGGCCAGATCCAGCAAGCGGGCGCCGTACAGCGTCCGGATACCGAACCGCAGTATTTCGACTTCCATATGCCAGCAGGTACCAGCATCAGCCCGCGTGTTCCGGAAGGACATCGTGCATTGCTGTATGTCTACGAAGGCAGTCTGGAAGTTGCAGGCCACCCCCAGGCAGTCAGCGCCAGCCGTATGGTGAGGTTGTCCGAAGAAGGCGAACTGCAACTGAGCACTACAGCAGGTGCCCGCGTGCTGTTGATCGCTGGCAAACCACTTCGCGAACCAATCGTGCAATACGGACCGTTCGTGATGAACACCCGTGAAGAGATCGAACAGGCCCTGCGGGATTTTCGGGATGATCGGTTGACGGCGTAAACGAACACAGATCTGTAGGAGCGCGCTTGCCCGCGATTGGGCTTTCCAGGCGAAATAATCATCGCCTGAACTGACGCAATCGCGGGCAAGCGCGCTCCTACAGGAAACCACTCCATCCGCATCACGGCAACCGCAAAAACCGCTTCAACTGCTCCCCCTGGGCCATGGCGTCATAACGGCCCAGTTCGATCAGTTCCCGGCAGTAACCGGCTTCGAACAGCAAATAACTCAGCACACTGGCGCCGCTGGTCTTGGTTGCGCCGGGCCCACGCAGGAAGGTGCGCAAGGCGCGGGGCAGTTCGTGGCGGTGGCGGGCGGCGATCTGGTCGATGGGTTGGCTGGGCGCAATGATCAAGACTTCGACCGGCGCCAGGCCCTTCTGGCGTATGCGGTGCTCGCAGGGCAGCAAATCACTCACCAGATTCATGCGCTCAAGCACTTCGATATCGCTTTCCAGATTGTCGATGAAGGTGCTGTTGAGCATGTGCCCGCTGATCTGCGCCAGGGTTGGCTGCTTGCCATTGGTGACACGCTGGATCTGCTTGCCCGCGTCGATGCCCCGCGTGTTGCCGCTGACACCCACCACCAGAACCCGGTTGGCCCCCAGGTGCAGTGCCGGGCTGATGGGTGCCGACTGGCGTACCGCGCCGTCACCAAAGTATTCCTGACCGATTTTCACCGGCGCGAACAATAGCGGGATCGCTGAACTGGCCAGCAAATGATCGATGGTGAGTTGGGTCGGCACGCCCAGACGACGATGGCGCAACCAGGGTTCGATGGTGCCTTTGCCCTGATAGAAGGTCATCGCATGGCCGGACTCGTAGCCGAAAGCGGTGACCGCCACGGCGCGCAAATGCTTGGCCTCGATGGCAGCGTTGATGCTTTCCAGGTCCAGCCGCTCGGTGAGCAGGTCCCGCAGTGGCGAACTGTTGAGCAGCGCCACCGGCACTTGCGAGCCAAGGCCTAACAGACTGTTGCCGAAAAAACGTCGGGCCTGGCCGATCACGCCTCGCCAGTCGCTACGCAGTACCTGCTCACTACGAAAGCCCTGCCAGAACTCGGTCAATTGGTGAACTGCAGTGCGAAAGTGCAGCGCGCCGCTGGCCAGCTTCACGGCGTTGATGGCACCCGCGGATGTGCCGACGATAACCGGAAACGGATTCGGAGCGCCCGGTGGCAGCAGCTCGGCAATCCCCGCCAGCACGCCCACCTGATAGGCCGCACGCGCGCCACCGCCAGACAGAATCAACCCGGTAACGGGTTCGACATCATTCACAACGTCCATCGCTACGGCGGGTTCGAGCATTTAGGCTGCCTTATCGTGGTCAGTCACGCTTTTTATAGAGTTTCGGCTCGCCCGGCGGTCTGCTTTTGAAACGACGATGCGCCCAAAGATACTGCTCGGGACATTCCCTAATGGCACTTTCTACCCATTGATTGATGCGCAGGCAATCAACTTCATCGCTTTCGCCAGGGAAATCGGCCAGCGGCGGGTGAATGACCAGACGATAGCCGCTGCCATCCGCCAGCCGCTGCTGAGTGAAAGGCACCACCTGAGCGCGACCCAGCTTGGCAAATTTGCTGGTGGCGGTCACGGTGGCGGCCTGGATACCAAACAGCGGCACGAACACACTCTGCTTGGCGCCGTAGTCCTGATCCGGGGCGTACCAGATGGCGCGACCATTGCGCAGCAGCTTGAGCATGCCGCGCACGTCCTCGCGCTCTACCGCCAGGGAGTCGAGGTTGTGCCGCTCACGGCCGCGACGCTGAATGAAATCGAACAGCGGATTCTTGTGTTCGCGGTACATGCCATCAATGGTGTGCCGCTGGCCCAGCAGCGCCGCCCCCACTTCAAGCGTGGTGAAATGCAGCGCCATGAGGATCACGCCCTGCCCTTGCTGCTGGGCGGCGTGCATGTGTTCAAGGCCTTCGATGTTCGCCAACTTAGCCAGACGCTCTTTGGACCACCACCAGCTCATGGCCATTTCAAAGAAGGCGATGCCGGTGGAGGCGAAGTTTTCCTTGAGCAGATGCTTGCGCTCGACGCTGGACATCTGCGGGAAACACAGCTCCAGATTGCGCGAGGCAATGTATTTGCGATCAGTGGCGAAGCGATACATCACCGCGCCCAGCAGCCTGCCGATCACCAGCAGAACGCGAAATGGCAGCTGAACAATCAGCCACAGCAGCCCCAGCCCAAGCCATAGCGGCCAGAAACGCGGGTGCAGAAAATAAGTTCGAAAACGCGGGCGATCCATTAAAGCTTCCGTCAGAACCATGGCCGCGCATTCTACAACGGTTCGACCCCGCTTGCGGCTAGCGGGCGTTCTCGTTATAAGTCTCGGCACTTTTAGCGACAAGCCGTTGTATGCCGACCATGAGCCAAAACGAATCGCAAGAACAGGAACCTGTCTTCCAACTCAAGGGCAGCATGCTGGCCATCACCGTACTGGAACTGGCCCGCAACAACCTTGAGGCCCTGGACCGTCAATTGGCGGCGAAAGTGGCGCAGGCCCCGAATTTCTTCAGCAACACCCCGCTGGTGCTGGCCCTGGACAAGCTCCCGGCCGACAGCGGCGCCGTCGACCTGCCCGGCCTGATGCGTGTCTGCCGTCAGCATGGCCTGCGCACCCTGGCGATCCGCGCCAGCCGTATCGAAGACATCGCCGCCGCCATCGCAATCGATTTGCCGGTATTGCCGCCTTCCGGTGCCCGGGAGCGTCCACTCGACCCGCTGGAAGGCGATGCGGCGAAGAAAAAGATCGAAAAGCCGCCTGAGCCAGTTATCAAGCCAACCCGCGTGATCACCTCGCCAGTGCGGGGCGGTCAGCAGATTTACGCACAAGGTGGCGATCTGGTGGTGATCGCTCCGGTGAGTCCCGGAGCGGAACTTCTGGCCGATGGCAACATCCATGTTTACGGCCCACTGCGTGGACGGGCGCTGGCAGGAATAAAAGGCGATACCAAAGCGCGAATTTTCTGTCAGCAAATGGGCGCCGAACTGATCTCAATCGCCGGGCAATACAAGGTTTCCGAAGATCTGCGTCGCGATCCCCTGTGGGGGACCTCGGTCCAGGTCAGCCTGTCCGGCGACGTGTTGAACATCATCCGTCTTTAACGGATACTGCGCCATTTTCAAAGCATCTCTGATTCGTCGCGAAAACGTAGCAAAGGTTGTAGGAAATCCGGGGATATTCACTTTCTCTGGCAGATTGCCCCGAGGTCCAGACCGACGGGCGTTTAAATTTCCATCATTGTTCGAATGCCGCCGCTTCAAGGGACGCTCTTCAGGACTAACAGTCCTTTTCCTCTAGGGGTGATACACCTTGGCCAAGATTCTCGTGGTTACATCCGGCAAGGGTGGTGTGGGCAAGACCACCACCAGCGCCGCCATCGGTACCGGCCTCGCACTGCGCGGCCACAAAACTGTCATCGTCGACTTCGACGTTGGCTTGCGTAACCTCGACCTGATCATGGGTTGCGAGCGTCGCGTGGTGTATGACTTCGTCAACGTGGTCAACGGCGAAGCCAACCTGCAACAGGCCCTGATCAAAGACAAGAAGATCGAAGGCCTGTACGTGCTGGCTGCCAGCCAGACCCGTGACAAGGAAGCGCTGACCAAGGAAGGCGTGGAAAAAGTTCTGATGGAACTCAAGGAATCCTTTGAGTACATCGTCTGCGACTCCCCGGCGGGTATCGAAACCGGTGCTCACCTGGCGATGTACTTCGCCGACGAAGCCATCGTCGTGACCAACCCGGAAGTCTCGTCGGTACGTGACTCGGACCGCATGCTGGGCCTGCTGGCCAGCAAGTCCCGTCGTGCCGAGCGTAACGAAGAGCCGATCAAGGAACACCTGCTGCTGACCCGCTACAACCCGGAGCGCGTCAGCAAGGGCGAGATGCTTGGCGTTGAAGACGTCAAGGAAATCCTCGCGGTGACTCTGCTGGGCGTAATCCCGGAGTCCCAGGCAGTACTGAAAGCTTCCAACCAGGGCGTCCCCGTCATCCTTGATGAGCAGAGCGATGCCGGTCAGGCTTACAGCGACGCTGTTGATCGTCTGCTGGGCAAAGACCGCGAGCACCGTTTCCTGGACGTACAGAAGAAAGGATTTTTCGAACGCCTGTTCGGGGGTAACTGATGAACATTTTCGACTTCTTTCGTGCCAGCAAAAAAACCAGCACCGCGTCGGTCGCGAAAGAGCGTCTACAGATCATCGTGGCGCATGAACGCGGCCAACGCACGACTCCTGACTACCTGCCTGCCCTGCAAAAAGAGCTGGTAGAAGTCATCCGCAAATACGTCAACATCGAGTCCAACGATGTGCAGGTCGCTCTGGAAAACCAGGGCAGCTGCTCGATTCTGGAACTCAACATCACCCTGCCAGATCGCTAGATCCGGCGGTTGTCTGCGGCGGCATGAGCTTTACTCGTACGAGTGAGGCCAGTGCCGCCGTTGGCGTTTTAGAGGCCGTAACGAATGCCGTTGTCGAACATCCGCATCATTCATCAGGACGCTGGCGTTCTGGTGATCGATAAGCCAACCCTGCTGCTTTCCGTTCCCGGCCGTGCCGAGGACAACAAGGATTGCCTGATTACCCGCCTGCAGGAAAACGGCTACCCCGAAGCCCGAATCGTCCATCGTCTGGACTGGGAAACCTCCGGGATCATCCTGCTGGCCCGGGATGCGGACACTCATCGTGAATTGTCCCGACAGTTTCATGACCGGGAAACCGAAAAAGCCTACACTGCGCTGTGCTGGGGCGAACCGGCGCTGGACAGTGGCAGCATCGATTTGCCTCTGCGTTACGACCCACCCACCAAGCCCCGGCATGTGGTGGATCATGAGTTTGGCAAGCATGCGCAAACCTTCTGGAAAGTACTTGAGCGTTGCGGCCATTACAGCCGTGTCGAGCTGACACCGATTACCGGCCGCTCGCATCAACTGCGGGTGCACATGCTTTCCATTGGGCATCCACTGCTGGGCGACGGTTTGTATGCCCACCCCGAAGCGTTGGCGGCGTATCCGCGTTTGTGCCTGCACGCCAGCATGCTGAGCTTCACCCATCCGCAGACGGGTGAGCGGTTGCGGTTTGAGTGTGCTGCGCCGTTTTAGACACACCGCCATCCTGTAGGAGTGAGCTTGCTCGCGATTCGGTACACCTGACGACAAATTATCGTCTGACCTCCCGCCATCGCGAGCAAGCTCACTCCTACAGGTATTCGTTTTTTCTGAAACATTTCGGCCCTGTAGGATCTGCCGAAGGCTGCGAACAGCGGTTAGTCTGACACACCGTCGTTCGCAGCCTTCGGTGTTCCTACAGGTCTTGCGTTCTTGCGCAGATAAGCACACCCGCAACAACACGACACAGATCAATACGGTAAACTCCCGGCATTGCTGTCTGGAGCTACTTATGCGCGAAGAGCTGAACCAAGGCCTGATCGACTTCCTCAAGGCCTCCCCTACCCCGTTTCATGCCACTGCCACTCTCGTTCAACACCTTGAAGCGTCTGGCTTTCAGCGTTTGGACGAGCGCGAAACCTGGGCGACTGAAACCGGGGGCAAGTACTACGTCACCCGTAACGACTCCTCCATTGTGGCGTTTCGCCTGGGTCGGCAATCGCCGCTGACCGGCGGCATTCGCATGGTCGGCGCTCACACTGACAGCCCGTGCCTGCGGGTCAAGCCGCAACCTGAGCTGCAACGTCAGGGTTTCTGGCAATTGGGGGTCGAAGTCTATGGCGGCGCACTGCTGGCGCCGTGGTTCGACCGCGATCTTTCCCTGGCCGGACGCGTAACGTTCCGCCGTGACGGCAAGGTCGAAAGCCAGCTGATCGATTTCAAACTGCCGATTGCGGTTATCCCGAACCTGGCGATCCACCTCAATCGCACCGCCAATGAAGGCTGGACGATCAACCCGCAGACCGAGCTGCCGCCGATCCTGGCTCAGGTTGCCGGTGATGAACGTGCTGACTTCCGCGCCCTGCTCACCGATCAACTGGCTCGCGAACACGGCCTGAACGCCGATGTGGTGCTTGATTACGAGCTGAGCTTCTACGACACCCAAAGCGCAGCAGTGGTCGGGCTCAATGCCGACTTCATCGCTGGTGCGCGTCTGGATAACTTGCTGTCGTGCTACGCAGGCCTCCAGGCATTGCTCGGCACCCAGAGCGATGAAACCTGCCTGCTGGTCTGCACCGACCACGAAGAAGTCGGTTCGTCGTCGACTTGCGGCGCAGACGGCCCGATGCTGGAGCAGATCATCCAGCGTCTGCTGCCCGATGGCGCGGATTACGTGCGCACTATCCAGAAATCGTTGCTGGTTTCGGCCGACAACGCACACGGCATTCACCCCAACTACGCCGAGAAGCACGACGCCAACCACGGCCCGAAACTCAACGCCGGTCCGGTGATCAAGGTCAACAGCAACCAGCGTTACGCCACCAACAGCGAAACCGCCGGGTTCTTCCGCCACCTGTGCATGGCCGAAGAAGTGCCGGTGCAGAGCTTCGTGGTGCGCAGCGACATGGCCTGCGGCTCGACCATCGGCCCGATCACCGCCAGCCATCTGGGCGTACGCACCGTGGACATCGGCCTGCCGACGTTTGCCATGCACTCCATCCGTGAACTGGCGGGCAGCCATGACCTGGCGCATCTGGTGAAGGTGCTGACGGCGTTTTATGCGAGTCATGAGTTGCCGTAAGCCACGGCACGGTTTGTTGTAGGAGCTGCCGAAGGCTGCGAACAAGGGCCCCCCTATTCGCAGCCTTCGGCAGCTCCTACAGGTGCACACCACCAAAAACTCTCCCGCCAATATCCCACCTACACTCAAAGCATCAACCTTCAGGAGGTTCGATGCCATGAGTGCGTTTTTCACATTGCTGCTGCCGGTGCTCGGCGGGATGCTGCTGTTGTGTGTGGGCTATAGCTATCAGGAGCGCCCGCTGGGTGTGCTGATGATCTGGCTGGGCATGATGTCGCTGATCGGGACGGCGTGCTGGAAGATCCTGGAAAAACTCACCTGAAGCACAATCTCACGGATTACGTGGGCCGCAGGGCTGAATTGCGACTCGCCAAGCGCACGCACCACTCGTAAACTCATCGCTCATTCATGCCCGGCCGTTCGGCTTGCGGCGTACCGATGTCGATTCGAGGTTTACTGCCCGGTGACCGCTATTCCCTGCTTTTCTCTCTTTCAACGCCTGTTTCTAGTCTGTCTGCTGGCGCTGTTGCCCCTAAGTGCCGCCCACGCTGTAGGTCTGCCAGGTGTGCTGGGAGGCGGGACGAAAACCCAGCCTCAGGCACAGGAGCCGCTCGGCCAGTCGCTGGATGAGGTGATCAAGAGTCTGGAAAACGACCAGCAGCGCGCGCAGCTCCTCACCGACTTGAAGAAACTTCGTGACGCCACGAAAAAAGCCCAGCCGGGCGCAGATCAAGGCGTGCTGGGCCTGATCGGCAGCAGCTTGAGCGAGCTGGAAAAGAAATTCTCCGGCGACGACAGTCCCATCACTCGCTGGTCTCAGGAAATCGATCTGGCCCAGGATGAATTCCTCAACGTGCTGTTGCCCGCCAATCAATGGCTGCCGGTCATCGTCGGCTTTGCCTTGGTGTTGCTGCTGTGGAGCCTGCTGGCAGCGGCGCTTATCTGGCTGGGCCATTGGGTCCGGGTGCGCTTTGGATTATCAGAGGAATTACCGCGCAATCCACGAACCCTGGACATGCTGCGCTTCGCCCTGCGCAAGCTGGGGCCGTGGCTGATTGCGTTGGTGATCACCGTTTACCTGAGTTACAACCTGCCCTCGTCGCTGGGCAAGGATCTGGCCATGGTGCTGGCCTATGCGCTGGTGGTCGGGACCCTGTTTTCAGCGATCTGCGTGATCGCCTTCTCGGTGCTCGACGGCCCTCATCGGCACAAGGCTCTGTACATCCTGCGTCATCAGGCGTTCAGGCCGCTGTGGCTGATCGGCAGTTTTGCTGCCTTTGGCGAAGCCCTGAGCGATCCGCGGCTGGTTGCCAGCCTTGGCGTGCATCTGGCCCACACGGCGGCAACCTTCACCAACGTCATGGCGGCGATGTTCAGCGGGCTGTTCATCCTGCGTTTCCGGCGGCCCATCGCTCATCTGATTCGCAACCAGCCGCTGTCGCGCCGACTAACCCGTCGCGCCCTGAGCGATACCATCGAGATTCTCGGCACGTTCTGGTATATCCCGGCCCTGATGCTGGTTGCAGTGTCGCTGTTCGCCACCTTCTTTTCGGCAGGCGATACCAGCACGGCGCTGCGACAAGCTCTGATCTGCACGGTGTTGCTGGTGGTGTGCATGGTGATACAGGGGCTGGTCAGGCGCCATGCGCTGCGCCCACGTCATGGTCATAAACGCCACGCGCTGTACTCGGATCGGCTGAACAACTTCTTCTATACCCTGGTGCACCTGCTGGTCTGGCTGGCCTTTATCGAGCTGGGCCTGCGGGTCTGGGGTCTGTCGTTGATCCGCTTCGCCGAGGGCGATGGTCATGACATCAGCGTCAAACTCTTCAGCCTGATCGCGACCCTGCTGTTTGCCTGGCTGGTCTGGATCATCAGCGACACCGCCGTGCATCACGCCCTGACCCGCTCGCGCAAAGGCCTGGCCAATGCCCGGGCGCAGACCATGATGCCGTTGATTCGCAACGTGCTGTTCGTGGCGATTTTCATCATTGCCCTGATCGTCGCCTTGGCGAACATGGGCATGAACGTCACCCCGCTGCTGGCCGGTGCCGGTGTGATCGGCCTGGCCATCGGTTTCGGCGCGCAGTCATTGGTGGCGGATTTGATCACCGGGCTGTTCATCATCATCGAGGACTCGTTGGCCATCGATGATTACGTGGATGTCGGCGGGCATCTGGGCACGGTCGAAGGCCTGACGATCCGAACGGTGCGGCTGCGGGACATTGATGGCATCGTGCATACGATTCCTTTCAGCGAGATCAAAAGCATCCAGAACTACTCCCGGGAATTCGGCTATGCGATTTTCCGGATTGCCATCCCGGCGAGCATGAAGATCGACGACGCCCTGAAGCTGATCCGCGATGTGGGCACGAAAATGCGTGCCGACCCGCTGCAACGGCGCAATATCTGGTCGCCGCTGGAGTTTCAGGGGGTGGAAAGCTTCGAGTCCGGCAACGCCATCCTGCGGGCGCGTTTCAAGACTGCGCCGATCAAACAATGGGAAGTGTCCCGGGCGTTCAACCTGTCGCTGAAACGGCATCTGGATGAAGCCGGGATGGATTTGGCGACGCCGAGGTTGAGTGTGCAGGTGATGACGGCGGGTGGGGCAAAAGTAGAACCCGACAGCACCCCGGATCTGTAGGTTGAAATGCGATCTTTTGTGGGACCGGCTTTAGCCGGGAAGAGGCCAGGACATACGCTGCATATGCGTCGCCAGAAATGCCGTCTTCCCGGCTAAAGCCGGTCCCACTAACCGCATTCCAGCCCACCGATTCAAATATCCCGCACCACCGCGCTCACATGAATTGCATCATGGCGCCAATACTCCAGGTCGCAGTCGATCAGCCGGCCGTTCTGGTCGAAGTTGACCCGGGCGATGCGCAGGCCGGGGCTGCCGAGGGAGACTTTCAGCGCCGCCGAGGCTTCGGCATGCAACGCCGTAGGAACCATTTCAAAACGCACCTGGCCGTAACGTAAGTCATAACGGCTGGCGTACAGCTCGGTCAGTGACTGGTTCAGGTCGCTATCGAGGATGCCGGGGAAATACTCCGGGTTCAGGTAATGCTCCACATACAGCACCAGCCGCTGATCAATGCGTCGCGCCCGGCAGATCTGGATCACGCTGGACAGCGCTGGCAACTGCAGCATTTCGCAAATTTTTGCCGAGGCCGGTTGCAGGCGCGCGGAGATCACCTGTGTGTCTGCCACCCGCCCCTGTGCACTGACCATGGCGTGAAAGTGACTGCGGCGCATCAGGTCATAGGCCAGACGCGGCGGCGAAATGAACCAGCCGCGACGCTCCTCACGGTAGATCAGCCCCAGGGCTTCCAACTGCACCAAGGCCTCACGCAGGGTGATACGCGTGGTATCGAAGACCTCGCTCAGTTTGCGTTCAGCGGGCAACTTGCTGCCTGGCGGCAACAGACCATGTTCGATCTGCTCTTGCAGGGCATTGCAAATCGTCGTCACCGCACGGGGTACTTCTTCGCGCATCAAGTTACCTTTCTGGACTAGACCAGCGCCAAAACAGAGCACGGGTTGCTCTCTTCGCACCGCCTTGTGTACTGCAATAGCCTACGTAGCGTAGATGACTGGCGCATGACATGACGCATCACAAACCATGCCAAATAAACTCAGAAACCTTCTCAAGCCCTTCCAGATCAAGGCTTTGATCATGGTCTACGCTTACCTCGCAACGTCAGAGCCGCCTATGGGATGGGCGACCTGATCCTTGCCTCAACATAAAAATGTCATCGAAAAAGCTTAACTTGGCTCAGGTATTGCTGACCTAGACCAACCCACCCGCAACGATCACTTCTTCAAACTTTTTAAAGAAGTGCACAAGGAGCTTCGAATGAAACACCTTTTGCTGGCATCACTCCTCGGTTCCGCTATCGCTTTGAGCACCTCGGTCATGGCCGCGGATGTTGACCTGAAAACCCTTGAAGCCGCCGCCAAGACCGAAGGCGCGGTGAACAGCGTCGGCATGCCGGACGACTGGGCGAACTGGAAGGACACCTGGGCAGACTTGCAGACCAAATACGGCCTCAAGCACATGGACACAGACATGAGCTCGGCCCAGGAAATCGCCAAGTTCGACGCGGAAAAAGATAACGCCAGCGCCGACATCGGCGACGTGGGCGCAGCCTTCGGCCCTATCGCCGCCACCAAAGGCGTGACCCAACCCTACAAGCCAAGCACCTGGGACCAGGTTCCGGACTGGGCCAAGGACAAAGACGGTCACTGGGCACTGGCCTACACCGGCACCATCGCCTTCGTGGTCAACAAGAAGCTGCTGCACGGTTCGGAAATCCCGACCAAATGGGCAGACCTGAAAAACGGCAAATATAAAGTCACCATCGGCGACGTGAGCACTGCAGCTCAGGCAGCCAACGGCGTGCTGGCAGCGGCCATCGCCATGAAAGGCGACGAAACCAACGTGGCGCCAGGCCTGCAACTGTTCACCGAGCTGGCGAAACAGAAACGTCTGGCCCTGAACAACCCGAACATCCAGAGCATGGAAAAAGGCGAAGTCGAAGTCGGTGTGGTATGGGACTTCAACGGTCTGAGCTACAAGGCCAAGATGACCAACCCGGATGACTACGTGGTGCTGATCCCGTCCGACGGCTCGGTGATTTCCGGCTACACCACCATCATCAACAAATACGCGAAGAACCCGAACGCCGCCAAACTGGCCCGCGAATATATCTTCAGCGATGCAGGCCAGATCAACCTGGCAAAAGGCAACGCCCGTCCGATCCGCGCCGAGCACATCAAGCTGCCACCTGAGGTCCAGGCCAAACTGCTGCCTAACGAGCAGTACAAAGGCGTGACGCCAATCAAGAACGCTGCCGCATGGGAAGCCACTTCCAAGAAGCTGCCGCAGATGTGGAACGAGCAAGTCATCATCGAAATGCAGTAACCCGCTGTCGGCCTCATGGATGAGGCCATTTTTTTTATCTCCCTCCCCGTATCGAATCCCGTCGGAGCGACTGGCTCATGAAACACAACGTCATTCTCGTGGTGCTCGACGGCCTCAATTACGAAGTCGCCCGACATGCCATGGGCCATCTTCAGGCGTACAGCAACGCTGGCCGCGCCGCGTTGTACAAGCTCGAATGTGAACTGCCAGCTCTTTCACGCCCACTGTACGAATGCATTCTGACCGGCGTGCCGCCCATCGAAAGCGGCATCGTGCATAACCAGGTTTCACGGCTGTCCAACCAGCGCAGCATGTTCCACTACGCAACGGACGCAGGTCTGACCACCGCAGCGGCGGCTTATCACTGGGTCAGCGAGCTGTACAACCGCACGCCGTTCGACGCCGCCCGGGATCGTCATACCGATGACATCGAGTTGCCGATCCAGCATGGGCACTTTTATTACGCCGATCACTACCCGGACTCGCACCTGTTTGCCGATGCGCAAAGCCTGCTGGTCAAACATGCACCCAATCTGCTGCTGATCCACCCCATGAACATCGACGACGCCGGGCACAAGCACGGCCTCGACAGCCCGCAATACCGCAACAGCGCACGCAGCGTCGACATCATCCTCGCCGACTACCTGCAAGGCTGGCTCGACGCTGGTTATCAGGTGCTGGTAACCGCCGACCACGGCATGAACAACGACCGCTCGCATAACGGCCTGCTGCCCGAAGAACGGGAAGTCCCGCTGTTCGTGCTCGGTGATGCCTTCAGCTTCGACCTCAACGCCGCGCCCAGGCAGACCGAGCTGTGCGGCATTGTCTGCGAACTGCTCGGCGTGCCCCACGACAAACCGGTATGCCGGGAGATCTTCAAGTGACCAATAATCGAGGCAAATGGCTGAGCCTGTTGTGCCTGCTACCCTTTGCGCTGTTTTTCTTCGTGTTCCAGATCGCCCCGCTGGGCTGGGTGGCGATCAACAGCCTGCACTCGGAAGCAGGCTGGGGCATCGAGAACTTCATCAATGCCTTCAGCTCAAGGTTCTATCGCCAGGCGATGCAGTTCAGCCTGGAGATCAGTTTCTGGTCGAGCCTGTTCGGCATCATCATCGCGGTGCTGGGCAGTTATTCCCTGCGCAACGTGGACTCGCGGCTGCGGGACTTCGTCAATTCCTTCGCCAACATGACCAGCAACTTCTCCGGGGTGCCGCTGGCATTCGCCTTCATCATCCTGCTGGGCTTCAACGGCGCAGTGACCCTGATGCTGAAACAGGCGGGGATCATCGAAGACTTCAACCTGTATTCGAAAACCGGGCTGATCATCCTCTACACCTACTTCCAGATTCCTCTGGGCGTGTTGCTGCTGTACCCGGCCTTCGATGCGCTGCGTGAAGACTGGCGTGAATCTGCATCGCTGCTCGGTGCCAGCAGCTTCCAGTTCTGGCGCTACATCGGCCTGCCGGTGCTGACCCCCGCCCTGCTCGGCACTTTCGTGATTCTGCTGGCCAATGCCTTGGGCGCATACGCAACGGTGTACGCCTTGACCACCGGCAACTTCAACGTGTTGCCGATTCGTATCGCGGCCATGGTGGCCGGTGATATCAGCCTTGATCCAAACATGGCCAGCGCCCTGGCAATCATTCTGGTTGGCCTGATGACGCTGGTGACGGTCGTTCATCAGTGGCTGCTGAAGAGGAGTTACCATGTCTCGCGTTGAAAGAGGGGCTGCCGGGGTTTATCACCGGACCATTGTCTACCTGCTGTTTTTCATTCTGCTGCTGCCGCTGGCCGGGACGATGCTGTACTCGGTGGCCACCAGTTGGTCCGCCAGCATTCTACCCAGCGGCCTGACCTTCAAGTGGTATATCGCACTGTGGAGCGACCCGCGCTTTCTCGCCGCCTTTGGTCAATCATTGCTGGTGTGTGTCGGTGCGCTGATCCTGTCAGTTGTATTGATCCTGCCGCTGCTTTTTGTGGTGCATTACCACTTCCCGCGCCTCGACGGGCTGATGAACATCCTGATCCTGCTGCCCTTCGCCGTACCGCCGGTGGCGTCTTCGGTCGGCCTGTTGCAGCTCTATGGTTCCGGGCCGTTCGCCATGGTGGGGACGCCGTGGATCCTGATCGGCTGCTACTTCACCGTCGCGCTGCCGTTCATGTACCGGGCGATCAGCAATAACCTGCAAGCCATCAACCTGACCGACCTCATGGACGCCGCCCAACTGCTCGGCGCCAGCACCTGGCAAGCGGCGTTTCTGGTGGTGCTGCCCAACCTGCGCAAAGGTTTGATGGTCGCGTTGCTGCTTTCGTTTTCCTTCCTGTTCGGCGAGTTCGTGTTCGCCAACCTGCTGGTCGGCACCCGCTATGAAACCCTGCAGGTGTACCTGAACAACATGCGTAACAGCAGCGGCCACTTCAACAGTGCGCTGGTGATTTCTTACTTCCTCTTCGTGTTGCTGCTGACCCTGGCCGCCAATCGCTTGAATAAGGACAAAGACTGATATGAGTTTTGTCAGCGTTGAAAACCTGCAAAAAAACTACGGCAGCACAGCGGTGTTCAGTGACATCAACTGCACCATCGAACGCGGCGAGTTCGTCACCCTGCTCGGCCCGTCCGGTTGCGGCAAATCAACCCTGCTGCGCTGCATCGCCGGGCTGACCTCGGTCAACAGCGGGCGCATTCTGCTCGACGGCGTGGACCTGGTTCCCGTTACCCCGCAGAAGCGCAACATCGGCATGGTGTTCCAGAGCTACGCGCTGTTCCCGAACATGACCGTGGAGCAGAACGTCGCCTTTGGCCTGCGCATGCAGAACGTCAATGCCGACGACACTCACAAGCGAGTCGCCGAAGTGTTGAAACTGGTGGAGCTGACGGATTTCGCCAGTCGCTATCCGCATCAAATGTCCGGCGGCCAATGCCAGCGCGTGGCCCTGGCGCGATCGCTGGTGACACGCCCGCGCCTGTTGTTGCTGGACGAACCTTTGTCAGCACTGGATGCGCGGATTCGCAAGCACTTGCGCGAGCAGATCCGGGCGATTCAGCGCGAGCTGGGCCTGACCACGATCTTCGTCACCCACGATCAGGAAGAGGCGCTGACCATGTCCGATCGCATCTTCCTGATGAATCAGGGTCGTATCGTGCAGAGCGGCGACGCCGAAACCCTTTACACTGCGCCCGTCGATGCCTTCGCCGCCGGCTTCATCGGCAACTACAACCTGCTGGAAGCCGACGACGCCAGCCGCTTGATGCAACGGCCGATCACCAGCCGCATCGCGATTCGTCCGGAAGCCATTCAGTTGAGCCTGACCGGTTCACTCGAAGGCGAGATCCGCAGCCACAGCCTGCTGGGCAACGTGATCCGCTACCGGATCGAAGCCCGTGGCGTGGAGCTGGTGGTGGACGTGCTTAATCGCTCGGCAGACGATTTGCTGGCCCATGGACGGCGCGTGTCGTTGAGCATTGATGATTCGGCGTTGTGTGAAGTGGTATGAAGGCAGCTGCAAGCGGCAAGCTATAAGCTGCAAGCAGATACGGCGCACGGCCTTTCTTGCAGCTTATAGCTTGAAGCTTGCAGCTGCGCGCCAAACACAGATAGAACAAACAAAGAGTAAGGAAAAGCGCGCCATGGCTTTAGCAATTTTCGACCTGGACGAAACCCTGATCGCCGGCGACTGCGCCAGTCTGTGGAGCGAGCAGATGGGCAGGCTTGGCTGGGTTGATCCTGAGTCATTCGTCAAACGTGACCACGAACTGATGCAGGCCTACAGCGAAGGCAAACTGGCGATGGAGGACTACATGGCCTTCAGCCTGGAGCCGATGCTGGGCCGCACTCCGGAAGAAGTCGATCACCTGGTTGGCCCCTGGGTCGAAGATTTCATCGAACCGATCATCTTCAGCGACGCTACCAAATGCATCGCCGAGCATCGCGCAGCGGGCGACCGGATTCTGGTGATTTCCGCCTCGGGCGTGCATCTGGTCAAACCCATCGCCGAGCGCATCGGCATTGATGAAGTGCTGGCCATCGAGCTGGATGTGGCGCATGGCGTTTACAACGGCAAGACCGTGGGCACGCTGACTTACCGCGAAGGCAAGATCACTCGCCTGATGGAATGGCTGGACGCCGAAGGTGAAAACCTTGAGGGGGCGAGTTTCTATTCCGATTCACGCAACGATTTGCCGCTGCTGCTCAAGGTTGACCATCCCCACGTAGTCAACCCGGACCCGACCTTGCTGGAACATGCCCAGAAGGCCGGGTGGCCGGTGCATAGCTGGAAGTAGAATTGCGCACCTGTTGGAGCGAGGCTTGCCCGCGAAGGCGGTGTGTCAGGGGAATTATCCTCTGCTGACAAACTGCTTTCGCGGGCAAGCCTCGCTCCAACGGGTTCAGTTTTCAGGCTTTAAACCAAACTCTCATCAATCACCAACACCAGCTTGCCGTTGACCTTGTTGCCTGCCAGTTCGGCATAGGCCGCCGTGGCGTCCTTTATCGGGTAGCTGCGGGCCAGTTGGGGCTTGAGGCGGCCTTCGGTGAACAGCGGCCAGACGTGCTGCCCCAGGTCGTGCATCAGGTCAGCCTTGAACGTGTCGTCGCGGCTGCGCAGGGTCGACCCCAGCAATTGAATGCGTTTGCCAAGAATCTGCGCCATGTCCAGCTGCGCCTCGCGCCCGCCCATCAAGCCGATCAACACCCAGCGACCATCGACGCCCAGCAGCTTGACGTTCAACTGCGCGTAGTTGGCGCCCACTGGATCGAGGATCACATCAAAGGGCGCGAAGTCCTTGAGGCTCTCCAGACTTTCATTGCGCACCACGCCACCCTGGGCACCCAACTCGATGCAGTACTCAAGACGATCCGCCGACCCGACGCTGACCCAGACTGGGTTGCCGAATGCCTTGCAAAGCTGAATACCAGCTGAACCAACTCCACTTGCCCCGGCGTGCAACAAGACCTTCTCGCCAGGCTTGAGCCCTGCCAGCTGAAACAGGTTCAACCACGCAGTGGCATAGACTTCCGGCAGCGCCGCAGCCTCGGCCAAAGTCAGCCCCTCGGGCACCGGCAGCACATGGCGTGCATCGACCACGGCTTCTTCGGCCATAGCCCCGCCAGCCAGCAGCGCGCAGACCCTGTCGCCCACTTGCCAGGACGAGCCCGGCCCGACTTCGGCGATCACGCCCGAACATTCCATGCCGAGAATTTCACTGGCTCCCGGTGGCGGCGGATAAAGCCCTGCTTGTTGCAACAAGTCGGCGCGATTCAGACCTGCGGCCGCGACTTTGATACGAACTTGCCCCACATCGAGTGCCGGACTCGGCTCCTCGACCCATTCCACTTGACCTTCAACGCCTTGCAATGCCTTCACAGTGCCTCCATAGTGAGTCTGGACTGGGCCCGAATGCTGAAGCAGCACGGGCTTTCTTGCATTATGCGACCGGATCCGACGGGACCGGCGACTTCCAAAGACGGCCTAATATGCGTTATCAATTGTCCCCGCGTCGAATCAGCATGAAGCATTTTTTTCCCAGCGCCACCCTGGCGCTGGTCGTGGGCCTCAGCATTCTGCCGATGTCCGCCAGCTCCTTCGCCGCCAACAGCTGGGATAACCTCCAGCCAGACCGCGATGAAGTGATCGCCAGCCTCAACGTCGTCGAGCTGCTCAAGCGTCACCATTACAGCAAGCCGCCGCTGGACGACAAGCGCTCGGTCATCATTTATGAAAGCTATCTGAAGCTTCTCGACCCGGCGCGCAGCTACTTTCTGGCCAGCGACGTCACCGAGTTCGACAAGTGGCGCACGCAGTTTGACGATTTCCTGAAAAGCGGCGACCTGAACCCCGGCTTCACCATCTACAAGCGTTACCTGGACCGCATCAAGTCGCGTCTGGATTTCGCCTTGGCAGAGTTGAACAAGGGCGTGGATAAGCTTGATTTCACCGGCAAGGAAACCCTGCTGGTGGATCGCAAGGACGCTGCCTGGCGGAAGAACGAAGCCGAGCTGGACGACCTCTGGCGCAAGCGCGTCAAGGATGAAGTCCTGCGTCTGAAAATCGCGGGTAAAGACCCGGCGAAGATTCAGGAAACCCTGACCAAGCGCTACAAGAATCAACTGGCGCGTCTGAATCAGACCCGCGCAGAAGACATCTTCCAGGCGTACATCAACACTTTCGCCATGTCTTACGATCCGCACACCAACTACCTGTCCCCGGACAGCGCGGAAAACTTCGACATCAACATGAGCCTGTCGCTGGAAGGCATCGGCGCCGTGTTGCAGAGCGACAACGACAACGTGAAGATCGTGCGTCTGGTGCCGGCAGGTCCTGCGGCCAAGACCAAACAGGTGGCTCCGGCTGACAAGATCGTCGGCGTGGCCCAGGGCGACAAAGAGATGGTCGACGTGATCGGCTGGCGTCTGGATGAAGTGGTCAAACTGATCCGCGGTCCGAAAGGCTCGGTGGTGCGTCTGGAAGTGATTCCGGCCAACAACGCGCCAAACGATCAGACCACCAAAATCGTCGCCATCACCCGCGAAGCCGTAAAGCTTGAAGAGCAGGCGGCGAAGAAGTCGATCCTGCACCTGAAACAGGATGGCCGTGACTACAAGCTCGGCGTGATCGACATTCCTGCGTTCTATCTGGACTTCAAGGCCTACCGAGCTGGTGATCCGCAATACAAGAGCACCACCCGCGACGTGAAGAAACTGCTGACCGAGCTGCAGGCCGAGAAGGTCGATGGCGTGGTGCTGGATCTGCGTAACAACGGTGGCGGTTCTTTGCAGGAAGCCACTGAGCTGACCAGCCTGTTCATCGACAAAGGCCCGACCGTGCTGGTGCGTAATGCCGATGGCAAGGTTGATGTGCTGGAAGACGAAAACACCGGTGCGTTCTACAAAGGCCCGATGGCGTTGCTGGTCAACCGCCTGTCTGCCTCGGCGTCGGAGATTTTCGCCGGTGCCATGCAGGACTATCACCGCGCGTTGATCATCGGCGGCCAGACCTTCGGCAAAGGCACCGTGCAGACCATTCAGCCGCTGAACCATGGCGAACTGAAACTGACGCTGGCCAAGTTCTACCGGGTTTCCGGGCAGAGCACCCAGCATCAGGGCGTCGTGCCGGACATCAGCTACCCGTCGATCATCGACACCAAGGAAATCGGCGAGAGCGCGCTGCCAGAGGCTATGCCTTGGGACAGCATCAAACCGGCGATCAAACCGGCTATGGACCCGTTCAAGCCGTTCCTGGCGCAGCTGCAATCGCGTCATGAAGCGCGATCGGCGAAAGATGCCGAATTCGTCTTCGTTGAAGAGCGTCTGGCGCTGGCCAAGAAGCTGATGGCGGAAAAGACCGTCAGCCTCAACGAAGCCGATCGTCGTGCCGAACACGCCTCTATCGAAGCCAAACAATTGGTTCTGGAAAACACCCGCCGCAAGGCTAAAGGTGAAGAGCCGCTTAAAGAGCTGAAGAAAGAAGACGAAGACGCCCTGCCGATGGACGACGACAAGACCAAACCGGAAGACGACGCTTACCTGTCGGAAACGGGTCGAATTTTGATCGACTATCTGGGATTGAACGCTGCGGTAGCCAAGAAATAACCTGTAGGAGCTGCCGCAGGCTGCGAATCGCGGTATGACAGAACTACCGCTTCGCAGCCTTCGGCGGCTCCTGCAAGGTGAGATGACAAAATTTCGGAAATGGCTATTTGATAGCAACCGTCATCAAACAGTCATGAATCTGTCGTGAAATATGGGGCCCGGCGCTTGTATCGCCTGGCCCCTTTTTCTTGCCTCGAGATTGCCATGCCCACCACTGAACAGCTGAGCGCACTGAGTTCGATTCTGGATCGCAGTGATTTGCACAGTCTGTTTCAGCCCATCGTCTCGTTGCCCGAGCGGCGGATTCTGGGCTATGAAGCCCTGACCCGTGGCCCCTCCAACAGCGCCCTGCACTCCCCGGTCAGCCTGTTCGCCATTGCGCGCCAGGCCGGACGGCTCAGTGAACTGGAAATGGCCTGCCGCGAAAGCGCCTGTCGCCGCTTCAGCGAGCAGAAGCTGGAAGGCAAGTTGTTCCTCAATATCTCCCCGGAGTCCCTGCTGGAACCGTCGCACCCGCCCGGCCGCACGCTGGAGTTGTTGCAACGCTATGGCATCGCGCCAAGTGCCGTGGTCATCGAGCTGACCGAGCAAACGCCGACGGAAGATTTCCAGCTGCTGTACACCGCTCTGCACCACTATCGCGACATGGGTTTTTCGATTGCCATGGACGATCTGGGTGCTGGCTATTCCAGCCTGCGCCTGTGGTCCGAGCTGCGTCCTGACTATGTGAAGATTGACCGGCACTTCATCGACGGGATTCATCAGGATGCGGTCAAGCGCGAATTCGTCGGCTCCATGCTGCAGATGGCCAAGGCCTCCCGGGCAATGGTGATCGCTGAAGGCATCGAATTGCCGGAAGAACTTGCCGTGCTCCACGAGATGGGGATCGAGCTGGTACAGGGTTATCTATTGGGCCGCCCCCAGGAGCAGCCGCCCCGGGATGCCCGCGCCTTGCTGCCCCGGCTGGACGCTCTGGCGAGCCCCGCTATCGCTGATGAAAGCAACGACCTCAGCGCGTTGCTCAATGAACAACCGGCCGTGTCCCAGGACACACCCACGGCATCGGTGCTGGAAGCCTTCCGCAAGCAGGCCAACCTCAACTCCCTGGCGGTCGTGGACGAACAGGGTCGGCCTTGCGGCATCGTCCATCGCCACTCCCTCTCCGAAGTGCTGCTCAAGCCCTTCGGCACCGAACTGTTCGCCCGCAAACCCATCAGTCGGTTGATGAGCGATGATTTTCTTGCAGTGGATCAGAGTCAATCCCTGCAACAGGTCAGCCGGTTGTTGACCAGCCGCGCACGGCAGCGCATCGAAGAGGATTTCATCATCACCCTCAACGGTGCCTATCTGGGCCTGGGTCGGGTGATTGACGTGCTCAAGCTGATCACCGAGCTGAAGATCCAGCAAGCCCGGCATGCCAATCCGCTGACCTTGCTGCCGGGCAATGTGCCGATCCAGCAATGCCTGACGCGCCTGCTGCAACAAGGTCGGGAGTCGATGATCTGCTATGTGGATATCGACAGCTTCAAGCCCTTCAATGACATCTATGGCTATGGCCGGGGTGATGAGGTGTTGCTGTGTCTGGCGCAGTGCCTGAATGATCGCATCGACCCGAGCCGGGATTTCGTCGGGCATATCGGTGGTGATGATTTTCTGATGGTGCTGGGCGCTGATGACTGGGAACGGCGCCTGAATGTGCTCCTCGAAGACTTCCAGAACCAGTGCCGACGCTTCTATCGCGCCGAGCACCTGCAAGCGGGCTGCTTCATCGCCTTGAACCGTCAGGGCCAGCGCCAGGATTTCCCCTTGCTGTCACTGTCCATCGGCGTGATTCACCTGCATGCCGAATCCTGCACCCAACTCGACGCCAGCCAACTGGCCGAACTCGCGTCACAGGCTAAGCACTATGCCAAAGACGTGATTGGCGCGAGTGTGCATGTGATTGATACAAGGGAGTTGGGTTAGACCCACGGGAATGCAGATCCCTAGTGGGACCGGCTTTAGCCGGGAAGAGGCCATTAAATACGCCAAATTTTCTTCGTCTGAAATATCGCCTTCCCGGCTAAAGCCGGTCCCACGGGCTTTGCACCACATTCAGTTACTCGGGATAACTGAACTCAAACACCCGCACCACTTCCGAGGCATGCCAGGACGCTGCGGCGACGCCGTCGGATGGCCCGGAAAAGCGCCCCAGGCGCTCGACACACTCAAAGAAACCCGTACGCGGCAAACGGCTGGCGCCCTGGCTGATCACCAGTGAACTGCGCAGTGGCTGTTCGGCCTTGACATCAATCGCGGCCAGATGCTCCAGGGCAGCGGTCAGGGTCTGCATCGCCGGGGTGGGCAACTGCAAGCGTTCCAGCAACGCACGGTAGGTCACCAAGTGACGCTGGCGTCGTGCCTGGTCCAGTTCAGCCAACAGCCCATCCCAGTGCTGACGACTGATCCGCACGCTCATGCTTCACCCCGCCAACCCGGGACCCCAAGCTCCCACGCAAGGCTGCGGCGGATGGCAGCATCCGGCATGCGTACGCCGGTTTCGATCAATTCCAGATACGACGGGCTGATACCGACCGTGCGGGCCAGTTTCGCACGCTCAAGGCCTTTGGCTTCTCTTAATGCAGCCAACTGATCCAGGCCGGGCAGCTCGGCAGCCTCACGTGCTGGTTCAGCTTTCTGATCGGATGTTTCAGCACCAGGCTTATGGGCCAAACCCGCTGCACGCAACAGCGCCTGATACTGAGCCCACGGCAGAACGGCATACTCTGGCTCGCCATCCCGGGAAATAACCTGCAGATCCATACAACCCCCATGTAGGAAAACTACACATTACGAGTAGGTCAATTCCATATGCTGGCATCTTAACAGCGGTCAGGGGCTGCTTGCCTGCTGTGTATGCGTTCAGGTCGCTTTACAGATGCTGCATGACGCCGTTGTCATAAGTCCTTGGCTTTCTCCTGCTCAAGCAAATGCTGGTTGGCGGGCAGCCGCTCGACCACCATCAGCTTCTCCGGTGCCTGACGTGCGCGCCACTGGCGAAAGGCTTCCAACTCACCGTCGAGACTTTTCATAATCCAGGCCAGTACGGCGATATCGTCGAACATGCCCAGCCCGGGGATCCAGTCAGGGATCGCATCCAGCGGGCTCAGGAAGTACATCAACCCGGCAACGATGGACAGAATCGCCTTGGGGCTGATCGCTCGGTACTCGCCACGCCAGTACGCCAGGCACAAGGCCTGCAACAGCCGCAGATCGTCCTTTATCCGACCTAGCCGACTGCCTTCAGCCGAGCCCTTGCGCGCCACCGCAAATAACAATCCCGGCAAGCGCCCGGCGGCCATGAGACGGCGTGCCATGGGCAAATAGCGAAGAAGATTCCATGGTGCTTTCATATCCACTCCCGTTGAGCGAAGTATTTTGCCGATAAACATCAGGCCTACAAATATCGGTGTTGGCTCGTCGAAAAGGTTATCCACACAACTTGTGGATAACCTTGTGAACAGAGCCATTTTTTAGCGCCGAAACCCTTGTTCTACGGGGCCTCGACTCAAATCGGGCGTTTTTTACTCACATAAAAAAAACCTTGAAAATCGTTGACTTGCGCCTGTTCAGAAGTTACCCACAAGCCATCATCCCGATTTATGTTGGATCGTCTGACAATACCCTTGGCACTGCCACCACCCTGTTTCTGCCTTCAGATAATGGGACTGCCACTATCCGGATCGGTTCGCCCGGAAACGACAACGCCCCGTCGAAACGGGGCGTTGTGGTCAAGCCAGAGCGTTGCTTACTTGGAAGCAGGTGCCGCTGACTCTTCTTCTTCCTCAGCATCGGCTGCACCAGGTGCGCCTGCTGCTGCCGGGTCTTTGATAGCGATCAGTTCAAGATCGAATACCAGGACCGAGTTGGCAGGGATCGTAGGGCTAGGGCTCTGAGCGCCGTAGGCCAGATCGCTCGGGATGAAGAGCTTGATCTTCTCGCCAACGTGCATCAGTTGCAGGCCTTCAACCCAGCCAGGGATCACGCCGCTAACCGGCAGATCAATCGGGCTGCCGCGCTCAACCGAGCTGTCGAACACTTTGCCGTCAGTCAGCTTGCCTTCGTAGTGAACAGTCACTACGTCAGTCGGCTTAGGCTGCGGGCCGTCGGCTTTCTTGACGATTTCGTACTGCAAGCCCGAAGCGGTGGTTACGACACCGGCTTTCTTGGCGTTTTCTTCGAGGAACTTCTTGCCAGCCGAGGCCGACTCTTCGCTCATCTTGGCCATACGCTCTTCGGCACGCTTTTGCAGCGCAGCGAATGCTTCAACCAGTTCTTCGTCTTTCAGTTTCTGTTCTTTCTTGCCGACGGCATCTTCGATGCCTTGGGCTACGGCCTTGGAGTCCAGGTCGTCCATGCCTTCCTGAGCCAGGCTTTTGCCCATGTTCAGGCCGATGCCATAGGAAGCTTTTTGTGCCGGGGTTTTGAGCTCAACAGTGCTGGCTTGCTTGTCACAACCTGCGAGTACCAGACCGACCAGGGCAATCGCCGCTGCCAACCGATGCTGTTTCATGCTGATTCCTTGTTCATGCGCCAATAGGGCAAACGAGTAAAGCCGCGAGCTTATCAGGCTGCCGCGATCAATGGCTACCGGCATGAGAGGCAGAAAAGACAGATAAGTTCAGGTATCCAAAGGTTTTCTTGCCCTGGGTGCATCGCTGTTCAGTCCCGGTTCAGGCTCGCGCAGAAAATTCCCACACGCCTGAAACCTAGGTCTGACAGCTCATGCATACACTCAGCGCGCTGGCACTGCCACCGGTGCCGGCTGAACGGCCGTTTTGCGGCCCAACACCACGGTGCACACCACCGCAGCCGCGAAGACCCAGGTCAGGGTGTCGATATGCTCGCCAAAGAACAGCGCGGAGAGGGCCATGGTGAAAAATATCTGCAGCAGTTGCACCTGGCCGACACGGGCAATGCCGCCCATGGCCAGCCCGGCGTACCAGGCGAAAAAGCCAATGAACTGGGAAAACAGGGTCACATAACTGAAGGACCACCAGGCCTGACTGGAAATCACGCCTTCGTGGTGCCAGGCCAGCCACGCGACCGGGCCCAGCAATATAGGGCTGGAGATGACCAGCGCCCAGCAGATCACCTGCCAGCCGCCCATTTCCTTTGCCAGCCGCCCGCCTTCGGCATAGCCCAGCCCGCCCATGACGATGGCCAGCAGCATCAGCAGGTCGCCGAGGCTGATGGAGCCCGCGCCTTGAATCACTGCGTAACCCAGCACCAGTCCGCTGCCCAGTGCTGCACACATCCAGAACGCTCTTGAAGGTCTTTCATGGGACAGCCATGCGGCGAACAGCGCCACGACCATGGGCTGAAGGCCATTGACCAGTGCGCCGTGGGAAGCAGGCAAGGTTTGCATGGCCCAGGACGAGAGCATGGGGAAACCGAGGATCACGCCCAGTACCACCATGCACAGTCCTCTGAGCTGGCGCAGTGTTGGCAGTTTTTCTCGGCGCCACAGGAGCAGGATGGCCGCGGGTACTGCTGCGAACAGGGCGCGGGCCAGTGCGGCGAGGATCGGGTTGACTTCGTGGACCACAATGCGGGTCATGGGCAGGGTGAGGCTGAAGATGATGACGGCAAGCAGGCCGAGGGCCATGCCTTTGTTTTCGCGCTGGGTCATGAGGGGTCTGCGTGTCTAGCTATAATTAGGTAGTCATTCTGGCATGCGGGCGGGTGGGGTTTTGGCTACAGCTATAGGAGGGATGAGCGGTACAGTTTGGATTTGTTGGTGGGTGAACCGATACAGCTTTTACATATCCATTACTGCGGTAACGGCCGCTATGGGTTGCGCCCTTACGGCGCCTCACTTTTGATAGAGCCGGAATGCCGGCCCAGTCAAAAGTAAGCAAAACGCTCTTGCCCCACCACTCGGTCCCTCGCCTAGGCTCGGCATGCCCGTAATCCGATATTGATTCGGCGGGCCGCCGCGAAGGGCCATCCCTGGCCCAGCGCGGCTAAACCGGCATCCATGCCGGTTTGCACCCCCGAATCAATATCGAATTCCGGCCAGCGTGGTTTGACGGGGCGCCAAAGATCACAATCAAAAGCAGATCAAAAGCGGGGCAGATCAAAAGCGAGTCACCGGCTGGTGCTAATGGACTTGTAGGAGCTGACCGAAGTTACGAGGGCTGCGAAGACGATTGGCCTGACACACCGCTGTTCGCAGCCTTCGGCAGCTCCTACAGAAATACGGCACGCCTGAAAAAACCAGCATCCGTGGGAGCGAGCTTGCTCGCGAAGGGGCCGGTATATCCAACAGTTTTTTAATGGGTGGAATACCGCCTTCACGAATCAATTCCACAAGGCGCAACAATCACCCATACAAAAATCGCAGACAACAAAAAGCCCGCACTAGGCGGGCTTTCTGTTGCTTCAAGGAGTTCAAGGCCTTGAAGCTGAATATGGCGCAGCGGACGGGACTCGAACCCGCGACCCCCGGCGTGACAGGCCGGTATTCTAACCGACTGAACTACCGCTGCGCGTAACACTTAGAGCGAGATGGTGGGTGATGACGGGATCGAACCGCCGACCCGCTGCTTGTAAGGCAGCTGCTCTCCCAGCTGAGCTAATCACCCTTCACTCTCGGTGTGGCGCGCATTCTACGGAGCGACCTAACCTCTGGCAAGCACTTTTTTAAATAATTTTTATAATCCTTCCAAAGGCTTAGCGCAGGGTTGGCCGCAGGGTGATTGCAGCGAATAATGCCCCCCTTTGTATAGAAGGAGAGATTCACCTCATGTGGTTCAAAAACCTGCTTGTCTACCGCCTGACCCAGGATCTGCCTTTTGACGCCGAAGCACTGGAAACTGCATTGGCGACCAAACCGGCACGCGCCTGCGCCAGCCAGGAGTTGACCACTTACGGTTTCGTTGCCCCGTTCGGCAAAGGTGAAGACGCACCACTGGTTCACGTCAGTGGCGACTTCCTGCTGATCAGCGCGCGTAAAGAAGAACGCATCCTGCCGGGCAGCGTCGTGCGTGACGCACTGAAGGAAAAGGTCGAAGAGATCGAAGCCGAACAGATGCGCAAGGTCTATAAGAAGGAACGCGAGCAGCTCAAGGATGAAATCATCCAGGCGTTCCTGCCGCGTGCCTTTATACGTCGCTCTTCGACCTTCGCGGCTATCGCGCCGAAGCAGGGTCTGATTCTGGTCAACTCGGCGAGCCCGAAACGCGCCGAAGATCTGCTGTCGACCCTGCGTGAAGTGATCGGCACCCTGCCGGTACGCCCACTGACGATTAAAACCGCACCGACTGCGGTCATGACCGATTGGGTCACCACGCAAAAAGCCGCCGATAACTTCTTCGTGCTGGACGAATGCGAACTGCGAGACACCCACGAAGATGGCGGGATCGTGCGTTGCAAACGTCAGGACCTGACCAGCGACGAAATCCAGCTGCACCTGAGCACAGGCAAAGTCGTCACCCAATTGTCCCTGGCGTGGCAGGACAAGCTGTCCTTCATGCTCGACGACAAGATGACCGTCAAGCGCCTGAAGTTCGAGGATCTGTTGCAGGATCAGGCGGAACAGGACGGCGGCGACGAAGCCCTGGGCCAGCTGGATGCCAGCTTCACCCTGATGATGCTGACCTTCGGCGAGTTCCTGCCGGAGCTGTTCGAAGCCCTGGGCGGTGAAGAGATTCCGCAGGGGATTTAAGCAAAACCAGCCCCCCTGTAGGAGCTGCCGAAGGCTGCGAAGCGGTTATCCATGACACACCGCCATTCGCAGCCTGCGGCAGCTCCTACAATATTTTGGCAACATTAAACCCCAATAAAAAAGGACCCCCGCCATGCGTGCATTGGCAACCCTGAGTCGATTTGTCGGTAATACCTTTGCGTACTGGGTGCTGTTGTTCGCCATTCTGGCGTTCGTGTTCCCGCAAGCGTTCATCGGCCTCAAGCCGTTGATCGTTCCGCTGTTGGGCCTGGTGATGTTCGGCATGGGCCTGACGCTGAAGCTTGAGGACTTTTCCGAAGTGGCCCGGCATCCATGGCGTGTAGCCCTGGGCGTGGTGGCGCATTTCGTGATCATGCCGGGCGTGGCGTGGTTGTTGTGTCAGGTGTTTCACCTGCCGCCGGAAATTGCAGTAGGCGTGATTCTGGTGGGCTGCTGCCCGAGCGGCACGTCGTCCAATGTCATGGCGTGGCTGGCCAAAGGCGATCTGGCACTGGCTGTAGCCATCGCTGCCGTCACCACCCTCCTCGCTCCATTGCTGACGCCGACGCTGATCTGGTTCCTGGCCTCGGCCTGGTTGCCGGTGTCCTTCATGGATATGTTCTGGTCGATCCTGCAACTGGTGATGCTGCCCATCGTGCTGGGCGTGGTTGCTCAGCGTCTGCTAGGCGCGCGGGTCTCTTACGCAATTGACGTTCTGCCCCTGATTTCGGTAGTCAGCATCGTGATGATCGTCTGCGCCGTAGTTGCCGCCAGTCAGGCGAAAATCGCTGAATCCGGGCTGCTGATCATGGCCGTGGTGATTCTGCACAACAGCTTTGGTTTCCTGCTGGGTTACTTCACCGGCAAGGTCTTCAAGCTGCCGCTGCCACAACGCAAATCCCTGGCACTGGAAGTCGGCATGCAGAACTCCGGCCTCGGCGCCGCGTTGGCCAGCGCACACTTCTCGCCACTGGCCGCGGTGCCAAGCGCGTTGTTCAGCGTTTGGCACAACATCTCTGGTGCCCTGCTCTCGACTTACTTCCGCAAGATGAAAGACGACCCAGAGCCAATGGCACCGAAAGCATCAGTGGCTGACTGATACAGCAGCACAAAAAAACCAGCGACATAAAAAAGGGGAGCCATTTGGCTCCCCTTTTCATTTGCCTGCCTGCTGTTACCAGAAAGTACCGCGCAGGGTCAGCATGTGGTTGCGAGGGTCGCCGTACCAGTTGGTCGGGAAGGTCGAACCGACAGTGGCGTAGTAGTTTTTGTCGAAGATGTTGTTCGCGTTGTAGGTCACGGTCCAATGCTCATCGACGCGATACTCGGCCAGCGCACTCCAGACCGCATAACCCGGCTGATCGAAGTCGTAGTTGCTGGTCACGCCGTTGTACGTCACGGTGCCGCTCAGGTAGTTGGAGCTTTGTGCAGTCACGCCGCCGCCGATTTTAAAGTCCGACAGCACGCCCGGCAGGCGATAGGTGGAGAACACCTTGAACAGATGCTTGGGCGTCACAGTGCTCAGTGGTGCACTGGAATCCTTGTTGCGATTGATGTTGTAGGTGTAGCCGGCCATCAGCATCCAGTCCGGGAGAATTTCACCCGATGCTTCCAGATCGATACCTTTGCTCACGACCTCGCCACTGCTAACCCAGCAGCAACTGCCCGAGAAGGCGAAGTCGTTGACAGGGTAGCTGTTGTCACGCACACCTTCGTTTTCGCGCTTGGTGTAATAGAGCGCGAAGTTGGTATTGACCGCCCCGCCGAACAACTCACCTTTAATACCCGTTTCAAAGGTCTTGCCTTCCAGCGCTTCCATCGGCGTGCCGGGCAACGGGCCTTGCAGCCGGTTGATTTGCGGCTTGTAGATCTTCGAGTAGCTGCCGTAGACCGACCACTCATCGTTCAGGTCATAGACCACACCGCCAAAAGGCGTGACTTTGGTCGGCGCGCGCATGGAGATATCGGATTGCGGCGTCCAGACCGTGCCGACGCGGGTCTGGTAAGTCTGGTCGAACTTGTAGCGCTGAACACGTGCGCCCATGATCAGGTGCAGAGGCTCTGCCAATTGCAGGCGCAGGGTGCTGTAAAGCCCGTATTGCGTCTGGTTGTTGGGTTTGTAGTCGCGACTGTAGTTGTAGTCGTCCGCAGGTTCAGGAAACGGCGTGCTGTCCGGGTCGAAGACATTGAGCGCCTGGCCGGCTGCGGGGAATCGGCCCGTACCCTGCCACCGGCTGGTGATGTCCTGATAGTCGGCCCCGACTACCAACGAATGCTTCAGACCGAAGGCCTCGAAGTTGCCGGACAGGTTGGTGTCCCACATGCGCTGCTGGTTTTCCTGCTTGACCTGCGTGCCGTACCAGATCAGGCCGCCGCCGGTGGTCGGATTGACCCCAGCGCCGTTGGAGGTCGCGCTCTTGAAATAGCCTTCGTCCCAGAGGTCGGTATAGGAAACGTTGAGCTTCCAGTCATCGTTGAACTTGTGGTCGATCTTGGCGAAGACTTCACGCCCGGTGGCATCGGTATAAGCCCAGTTCTGGGTCAGACCGGTGTGGCGCGGCAGCTTGAGGTCGGAGCCATCCACATAACGCGGTACCGAGCTCTGGGTGCCGTTTTCGTGAGCCTTGTTGTAGCGCACGCCGAAGGTGAGCATGGTGTCGTCAGTGACGTCCGCTTCCAGAACGCCGTAGACAAACGGCTTCTCGGTGCTGCGGTTGTCGACGAAGTACTGCCGGTCGGTGTTGGCTACGACCATACGCCCGCGCAACTTGCCGTCGAAAGCGATCGGGCCGGTTACATCCAGTTCCTGGCGATAGTTATCCCAGCTGCCCGCCGATGCGGTGAATTTGAGCTGGTAAGCGTCCATCGGGCGCTTGCGCACCATGTTGACCAGACCGCCCGGATCACCGGTGCCGCCGAACAATGCAGCCGAACCACGCAGCACTTCGATGTGGTCGAACTCGGCCAGGTCATAGACGTTGGACGAGTAGAAACTGCCCACCGCACTGCCCTGGGCCATGGGCGCGGCACCGTCGAGCTGGAAGTTCTGAATCGAGAAACCCCGGGACAGGATGTCGGCGGTCCGATAGGTGTTGTTCTGCACGGTGATACCCGGCGTCGCGCGCATGGCATCGTTGATGTCAGTCATCTGCTGATCGGCGATCAACTGCTGACTGACGATGGAGATCGATTGCGGGGTCTGGCGCAGGCTGGTTGGCGTCTTGGAGCCAACGCTGGTCAGGCCGGTGGTGTAAGACCCGGAGTTCTCCGTGGCCATGCCCATGCCCTGGCCCTGAATCGTGGTTTCACCCAGCTCCATGGCGGCGGTTGGCGCGCCCTTTTCGCTGAGGTAAATGGTGTTGTTCTCGATGCGGTAATCCAGACCGGCGTTACGCAGCAGCAAATCCAGGGCAGCGCCCGGCTCCAGATTCCCCTGGACCGCAGCGGACTTCTTGCCGCTCACCATTTCAGGGCGATACAACACCTGCAAACCGGTCTGCGCGCCCAATGCGTTGAGGGCCGCATCCAGCGGCTGGGCCGGAATGTTTACCGGGCGGGTTTCGGCGAATGCGCCAGCACTCGTGCCCAGCGCCAGGCCCAGTACCACGGCCGAAGCAGAGGACCGCCAGGTGGGCATCGATAGGCTCAACAACCGCCGCGCGGATGTGTCGTGTTTGGATTTCATGCGATGAATCACCCCGGTTGGAACGTTAAGTTTGGCAGACCGCGTTCTCTGCTGGATCGCTGGCCTCTGAAATAAGTGGTTGATCGCTACCAGCGCACAGGCGCGCACACCCTTGAGATAAACGGGCAGTGAAAACGTATCGAACTCCCAATAAACGAACCGGCACGATGAAAATTAGTGGAATGTGAAAATATTGTCATTTACATGGAAAAAACTGACAAAACCGGACCCTGTAGGAGCGCACGAGCACCGCGAGGCCGCGATGGCGGTCTGTCTGACACACCGCGGTTCTCAGCCTTCGGCAGCTCTTTTTCAAACAAAAAGTAACTATTTGAACTGCAATGTAATTTCTGTAGGAGTGAGCTTGGTCTGGGCCGCATCCGGACGATAAAGTCGGAACGACTTTCCTGCGATGGGGAGTCCAGCCTTTCTCACGACTGCTTCGCAGCCGATCGCGAGCAAGCTCACTCCTACAGGGGTCGTGATTGCTGCGCGACAACGCGGCGTCAGGACAACGGACTCACTCCTACAAAGTCTGGATCAACCCCCCTGCCGGGCCTTTTCCAGCATCTGTGCCTTTTCTTCCGGGCTCATGGCGTCCAGTTGCAAACGGGTGCGGGCAGTTTTTTCCAGGTCGCCGGGAGCGGTTTCCAGGCTTCGCAAGGCCAGCGACAGCGCAGCAGGCGTCGGGTTGTCGAAGACCAGCCCCGGCTGTATTTCACACTGCAACAGCTTGCGAACCCCCGCCACCAGTTTGATCACCAGCAATGAATGCCCGCCCGCCGCAAAAAAGTCCTGATCAACGCTCAGCCGCTCCAGCCCCAGCAATTGCGCCATGCGCGAGGCGATCAACTGCTCCAGCGCATCACGGGGCGCGACATAGACCTGTTCCGGCTCGGCAGGTTGCAGACTGTGCAGCGCTTGTCGGTCCACCTTGCCATTGGCCAGACGCGGCATGCGCTCAAGGGCCTGGATACGCCCCGGCAACATGACCGCGGGCAAACGCTGCGATAGCTGAGCCTTCAATGAAGCCAGCGATTCCAGCGCAACACCGGGAGCCGGAACCACAAAAGCCACCGGCTCACGGGATGCCAGATCGAGAAGAACCACGGCCTCGCTGACCTCAGGCAACTGCAATATCTGCGCTTCGATTTCCGCCAGTTCGATACGGAAGCCCCGAACCTTGACCTGTTGATCCCGACGACCATAAAGCTGAATCCCGCCGCTGGTCCGATACCGCGCCAGGTCGCCGCTGCGGTACAAACGCTCACTGGGCACAAAGGGGCTCTCGATAAACACCGGCGCCTCGGTTGCGCTATCAACCAGATAGCCGCGAGCCAACTGCTGGCCACCGATATATAGCTCGCCCAATTCGCCACTGGCGACCAATTGCTGCCGGGCATCTAGAACATAGACCTGATTGTTCGGCAGCACCTGACTCAAACCAATGCCCGGCAACTGAGCATCCGCCAGGGTCACGGGATGGACCAGCACGCCGACCGTGGTTTCGGTGGGGCCGTAATGGTTGAACAGTCGGCAGTCAGCGCGAAGTTGCAGCACGCGTTCGACCAACCCGGCGGAAATCGCTTCGCCACCCAACACCAGAACAGCCGGCAAACGTGCTTGCGGCGAATCCAGCAAGGCACTGAGATGCGACGGCACGATCTTCAAGCAATCGATCTGCCGCGTCTGGATGAAGTCGGCAAAAACCTGCGGATCCTGCATGGTCGCGTCATCGGCGATGTGCAGCGTCGCACCGTTGTACAGCGCACCGAACAGCGTGGTGTTGCCCAGGTCTGCCGCTACCGTGGAGCCGAACGCGAAATGCCGACAGGCCTCCAGACCCAACTGGCTGGACACCCCGGCGGTGTAGTTAAGCAATTGCCGATGCTCGACCACCACCCCTTTGGGCACACCACTGGAACCGGAGGTAAACAGGATATAGGCGACGTCCTCAGGACTGACGGCCGCCGCTGCAACCAGCTGCGCCTGACTGCCCCGCTGTAGCACTTGAGCAAAGCTCAACACCTTACAGTCGTCGACGCCGACATTTCCAAGCAACAGACTCACCCCGGCCTGCTGGATGATCGACTGCTGACGAGCTTGCGGCCAGGCCGGGTCCAGCGGCAGATAAGCTGCACCGACATGCCAGCTGGCGAGTATCGAAACCACCTGGGCAACCGAACGCGGCAAGGCGATGGCGACCACCCCGCCCTGGCCGACGCCTTCGGCGATCAACCCGGCTGCCAACTGCGCAACCTGAAGATCGAGTTCGGCATAGCTCAGGGTCTGACCGTCAACCATCAGCGCAACGGCGTTCGGCGTTGTCGCCGCCCAGTGACGAACGATCTCGGGCAGCAAGCCTTGTGCAGAAAAATCCACTGGCGGCGGATTGAGCGCCAGCAAGACGTCGCGTTCGTCTTCGCCCAGCAGATTCAATTGGCCCGACGCCCGCTCAGGGTTGGCGACGATGCTTTCAAGCAACACCTGATACTGCCCCAGCAAGCGTTGCATCGCGCTATCGGAGTGATGCGCTGGCTGATAATCCAGGCGCAGGCCCTTGAAGCGGGGATGCGAATCCAGCAGCACGTTCATCAGCACTTCAAACGGTGCCGCCGCATCCACAGGTGTCGCCGTCCACTTCAGCCCGCGTGATTCGAAGGGATTGAAAACAGTACGCACGCTGAAACCATACGCCATGGGCGCAGCATCGGCGCAGTACTCCTGCCAGGTGACGTGCTCCTGCAATTTCCCGGCGATCCCATTGAACCAGGCACTGACCGGCTGATCCATGTCTGGACTGACACTGACCGGCAAGGTTTTCTCGAACAGCCCCAGCGTCGAGTAAAAGAACTCATAGTCCTGCCGGGCATCGTGACGCCAGGCAGCGGTGAAGCTTTGCCGACCGCTGATTCGCGCCAGCAATAACCACCACGCTGCCTGCAACAGCATTTCAACAGGCCGATTGTGCCCGGCAGCCAGTGCCTCCAGCCCGACGACTAGCTGTGCATTCAGTTCGGCACTCAGTGATCGACTGCGCGCCTGAGACGCAGCGCTCCGATTGCGCTCCGGCAAATCAGGAGAAAGGATTTCCCCCGCCCTGGACTGCGCCTGCCAATAGCCTTTACCCGCTTCGGCGTCTTCGTCCTGCACCACCTCGCTGCGCCATTCCAGGTACTGCGAGAACTGCGCCTGCTCTTCATCAACAGGCTGCGCGCCCTGCTCGTAGGCCACGATCAATTCACCCAGCAGCAACCTCAGGCTGCCTTGATCGGCCACGCATCGGGCGACGCCCAACAACAATTGCCAGTGCCCGGCTTCAATACGCTGCAACCACGCCTGGACAAACGCCCCCTCCTCCAGCTGAAACGGCCGGGCGTACCACTGCTGCAGGCGTTGCTCGACCACAGAAGGCGGCTCTTCAAGGGTATGAACCGTCATCGAAAACGCCTGCGCACCCTCGCCAGCGAACTGGCGCAGGCCGTGATAACCAGGCACTGAACGCAATGCCGTGGTTAGCACGGGCTGGCGTTGCAGACAGTTATTCAGCGCTGACTGGACCCGCTGAGGTTCAAGCTCGCCGCGCACGTCGACCCGCAGAAAATGCCCGGCCTCGCCCCAATTTGCTCCGGTCTGCACCCAGACCTGTTGCTCGGCCAGCAAGGCCAGGCCAACGTCTGTCGTCACGTCATCGAGGGTGTTCATGCATCAGTTCCTTGTTGTTCCATCAAACGGTTTTCAGTCTGGTGCAGAGCGCCGCGCTCGACCATTTCGCCCATGGCGACGACGATTTTGCGCGGCCCTTCGAACGGGTCACGGGCGTGGGCAGCGAGCATGTTGTCGAGGAGGATGACGTCACCTTTGCGCCAGTCGAAACGCACCGCGCATTGCTCATACAGCTCGCCAATCTGCTGCATCACCTCGTCTTCAATGGGCGAGCCGTCGCCGTAGTAAACGTGCCGGGGCATGCGCTGTTCGCCGAACAGGCCCAGCAGGTCGTCGCGCACGTCCGGGTCCAGGCAATAGATATGGTGCAGCTGGACCTGATTGAAGAAGCTCTTTTCGCCGGTCACCGGGTGGCGAATGATCGCTGGGCACGGGGTACGAATCTGCAACTCGTCGCTATCCAGCCACTGCCACTGGATGCCTGCTGCATCGCAACGGGCTTCAACTTCAGCGCGCTGTTCGGTCTTGAAGAAGTGCTGCCAGGACACGTCGAGTTTGTCCGCGAAAGTGCGCACGTAGAGCAGCCCTTTGCTTTCGAAGCGGTCGCGCAATTCCACCGGCATCCGCTGATACATCAGGCGGCAATCCACCACCGGCGTCGCCCCGCCCACTGGCGAAGGTTGTTCGCAGAAGAACAGTTGCTTGCGGGGCCAGCGATCCTGATGCGAGCTTTCGTTGTGGAAGAGGATCATTTTCTTTTCCGGGTAAGGCGTGGAGCGGTAGGTGTTCTTGCCGCCCTCCTTCTTCGGTAAATCGCCGTACTGCCCGTACAACCCCGGCTGGACCGCTTCGGCAAACGCCTCGAAGGCGTGGATGTCATTGAGCTGGAAACCCCGGAACAGCAGGCCCGCGTGCCGGGAAAGCTTTTGCTCGACCAGCGGCCGATTGGCTTTTACCCACTCGATCAGATCAAGCCCGGCATCCACCGGCTCCACCAGCAGCGGAAACGGCTGGCCGGGCACCATGGGCGATTCACGGAACAGCGGCGCGGCACTCTGGTTCGCTGGCTTACCGGGCTTTTTCAGGAACGAACTCAGCTTGTCGACCTTCGGCTTGGCCGGTGCTGCGATCTCGATAGGCAATGCTGGGTTATGGTTAGCCACGCTGATCTCCCTCAATTTGATGTCTGGGTCACGCACGATGTGTTCGAGCACGTCCAGCCAGCTGTCGAGCAGTTGCTGAATGCGTTCAGGCTTGAAAAGGTCGCTCGCAAATTGCCAGGTGCCCTGCAACTGCCCGTCGTTCTCATCGAGGAACAGCGCCATGTCGAATTTCGAGTAACCGCCCAGGGTCGGTAGCACTTGCACGTCAATGCCCTCGATGGCGGTAGTGGCGAGCGGCATGTTGTTCATCACGAACAGCACTTGCACCAACGGGTTGGCGCCTCGCTGCCGGGGGATGCCTGCAGCTTCGACGATCATGTCGAGGGGCAAATCCTGTTGCTCGAAAGCGCTCAGGGCTGTGTCCTGGGTGGCAGCGAGGAACGCTGCAAATGACTGCTCGGCATCGAACCGCGAACGCAGCGGAAGGATGTTGACGAAGAAGCCAATCAAGCCTTCCAGCTCCGGGCGCTGACGGCCGGCCACGTCGGCTCCCACCAGCAGATCGTCGCTATCAGTGACCCGATGCAACAAGACCTGAAACGCGGCAAGCAAGGTGCTGTAAAGCGTGACGCCCGCGCCTCGGGACAGCGCTTCGAGCTCGAGGCGCAATGGCTGAGAAACATTGAATTGCAGATTGGAACCGGCGTATGAGGCGTGGGCCGGGCGCGGGATATCCATGGGCAGCGGCAAAACGCCCGAGCTGCCCGCCAACGCTTTCTGCCAATACCGCCCCTGCTCGGCCAAGACTCCGGCACTTTCCAGCTGCAATTGCCAACGGGCGTAATCGGCGTACTGCACCGGCAAAGGTAGCAACGGCGACTCTGTTGCATGTTGCAGCGCCGCGTAATGCTGGACCACTTCACTGATCAGCACCGACATGGACCAACCGTCGGAGATGATGTGGTGCATGGAATACAGCAGCACGTGTTCGCTGGGCGACAGACGCAACACCTGAGCACGCAGCAACGGCGCCTGCTCAAGGCCGATGGCTTGTCGGGTGTTGTTCAGCGTCGCCTCGGCAACCTGTGCTTCCTGCTCCATACGCTGCAAATGGCTAAGGTCCTGCACCGGAATATCGAGTTCAACATGGGCGGCGACGATGGCAATCGGATCGCCTTCGTCATCCGAGGTGTAATGGGTGCGCAGCACCTCATGACGCTGGATGACGGCAGCAAAGCTGTCTCGCAGCACCTCGATATTCAAGTCACCGCGCAAGCGCAGGGCCAGCGGCATGCCGTAAGCGCCGCTGCCGGAACTGAATTGCTCGGCTACCCATAGACGGCGCTGGGCCAGGGACAAAGGTGCAGTTGGTTGTTCTCCGGCGGCGACCAATTCCACCCTTTGTGAGCTGACAATCGGGCTACTTTGCGCTGCCAGACGCGCCGCGAAACCTTGCAGTTGCGGCTCGGTAAACAGGTCGCGCAAACCGGCAGCCAGGGACAGCTGATGCTTGACCCGCGCGATCACCTGAGCAGCCAGCAACGAATGGCCACCCAGTTCGAAGAAGTTATCGGTCAGGCCCACGCGTTCCAGCTTGAGCACGTCTTGCCAGATATCGGCGATTTGCTGTTCCAGCTCGGTCTGTGGGGCGACGTATTCACCTTGC
>NZ_UUOC01000032.1 GCF_900590755.1 Pseudomonas viridiflava
ACAAGAGACCGCGTACCCCTGTTGGAGCCGGGCTTGCCCGCGAAGAACGCTGACGCGGTGTTTCTAATACACCGCATCGACTGACTCGCGGGCAAGCACCGCTCCAACAGGTGGTGAACGTCCGTGGGAGCTTGCTCGCGAAGTGGCCGGAACAGCCACAACATCTCAGTGGCTGGACCAATGCTTTCGCAAGCAAGCTAGCTCTCACAGGTTCAATCGCCTGGCACAAGGGCTTGCCCGCCATGAATGATGACTACGGGAACACCATCTGCAAGACCAGGTTACTACTCAACGGCGTCGCACATGCTCATGGACTTGGCTCGCAATGCGGGGTCCGAAATTTTGGCAACCCGTCTCATGCACTGGTCGTAATTGGCGCTGCCTTTTGTTCCTGGCTGAGCCGTTACGGGTGGAGCCGACTTCGATTCCGATGAAAGCGCCGCGACGATTTCATCGGAATTCAACACCGCACTCAATGCCTCAGAGCCCGCCGTGAGAAAGTTCTTGATGGCGCCGCTGCTTTTTGCCGATTTGGTCGCCAGCTCTTTGCCGTGTTCATCCAGCACTGATGCGGTGATGTCGTAATCGAAACGGGTGCGCATGTAGCTGTCGCTTTTCCATTCCCTGAGTTTCAACATCAGCAGTTTTTGACCCGGATCGGCATTGGTCGTCGAATAAGCGGCCGGGGCTTTGATTGACGATTTTTCAAGTGAAGTTCGCACCGCTTCCTTCAGATCAAATGACAGCGGGTTGCCGGTCAGCGTGTTGATGTTGAAGGGGTTGTAATAAAGCGCGCGAAGGGTGCCTACGTAAGTCGGATTCTTGCTACCGGATAGCACGTAAGGGCGCTCATCGATCACGTTGACTTCGACAGGGGTGTCTGATCGGGCCGAGAGGTAGGGGGTGGATTGTCGGTAATCGATTTTCTGGCCGAACGCGCAACCGCCAAGAGTGGCGAAAGCGCACAGTATCAATACTGCGCGTAACAACATGGGGAATTCCATTTCACGGTGAGAAAGGGTGATTCTAACGTGCTATCACGCAGCGACGCACAAAAAAGCCTGCCGGGTCATCACTTCTGGCCGAACTCAAACTTGATCTTGTCGGACGGCCAGAAGGACCAGGACGGTGGAGGCTGATAACAGCCGGGCTGGTTGGGCGGGGAGGCGTCGCAGCGTACGGTATAGCCTTTTTCGCCTATCTCTCTGCTGCCTTCATTCGTGCCTCTTTCGCTGTAGGACGAGCAGCCGCATACCAGTATGGAAATCAGCAACGTCAAAGTGTGTTTCATAATGCATCCCTGCCAAAAGCCACCAGCTTAGCAAGATCTGTTCAATTGACGACTCTGTTTTTGCCCAGTGGCATCCTCAGCAGTTGTCATCGCGCCTTAGCAACGCGTCCGAGCTTTGTACGCCATGTTGACGCAGCAACTCGATCTGTTCCGCCGGTATGAGGGTACGCAAGGTCTTATACAGGGCACGGGTTTCCAGCAGGTTCCACACCCTGAGCATGGTTTCCAGGGCATCCAGAGGTTTGCTGATGAAGTCCTTTGCTCCCAGGGCCAGTGCACGCAGGCGTGTGTCGCGGGTCGCGTCGGCAGTCAGTACCAGAATCGGCAGGTATTCGCTGTTCGGTATCCGTCGGTTGAGCTGTTCCAGAACCGCAAATCCGTCGAATTGGGGCATGTGAAGGTCGAGGATGACTAGGTCGGGTTCGAAGCTGTTGAATAAGTCCAGGGTTCTCAGGGGTTCGGTGCTGCTCAGCACATTGGTCAGCCCCTCACGGACCAGCAGTTGCTCCACCAGATCGATATTGGGCCGTTGGTCGTCGATGATGAGAATACGCAGGTCGGTGTTCACACAGGCTCCGGGAAGTAGCGGTCGAGGTGGGCGAGAAACGAAGGAATATGCATCGGTTTGATCAATACGTCCGTCGCACCTGACTCGCGCAGGGCATCGCGGGTGGGCTCGCTTGAGTCGGCCGTCATGATCAGCACGGGCGTCATCCGCGTAATCGGCGACCGGCGCAAGCGCTGCAGTATGTTCACTCCATCGGTGTCAGGCAGGGAAACATCCAGCAGAATCAGCTGCGGTGCATGTTGCGCAGCCAGATCCAGACCCAGTTGTCCCTGCATGCTCGAAAGAAGTTTTATGCCGGGCCGACGTTGCAGCAAGGTTTCGATCAACGCCAGGCTGGAGAGGTTTTCTTCGATGCACAACAGGTTGCCCTGCACCCTGGGGCTGACGGGGGCGGAATCTGGCGCTGGATGTTCGACTGGCGCCATGGCGGGCAGGGTGCCCAGCGGCACCGTCACCGCCGGTAACTCAAAGGTAAACCGCGACCCGGTGCCAGGTTGGCTTTGCACTGTCAGGCTGCCGTTCATCATTTCGAGGAGGCTCTTGCTCAGCGCCAGACCGAGACCGCTGCCTTCAACGTTCGGGTTGGTCTCCAGACGTTCGAAGGGTTTGAACAGTTGGTCGAAACGATCCTGGGCGATGCCCTTGCCGTTGTCGCAGACCGATACAGCAACCCGCTGGTTGTCGACCTTGACCTCAATGCTCACCTGACCTTGAGGCCAGTTGTATTTGATGGCGTTGGACAGCAGGTTGAGCAGCACCTGAGTCAGGCGTTGCCGGTCGGCGAGTACGCCTTGACCAGAGGGCAGTGCGGGCAGAGGCGCCAGATGGATTTCAGCCGCAGCGGCCATGGGTGAAACCAGCGTTATGGCTTCCTGGATCGCGCTCGCCACATGCACCGATTCGATATTCAAGGGCATGCGCCCGGCTTCGATCCGGGCGATGTCCAGCACTTCGTTGATCAGCTTCAGCAGGTGTTGGCCTGCACGCAGGATATGGCCGACCTGAGTCTTTTGCCCGGGGTGTGAGTCCATGTCCAGGAGCTGGGCGAAACCCAGAATCGAGTTGAGCGGGGTGCGCAGCTCATGGCTCATGCGCGACAGGAATTCACTTTTTGCCCGGCTGGCTCGCTCGGCGTCCTCACGGGCCGCGCGCAGTGCGATCTCGGCGGCGCGACGGTCGGTGATATCCCGGGTGATCTTGGAGAAACCACGCAGCGTACCCGTGCTGTCGTATTGAGCGGTGATCACCACGCTGGCCCAGAATCGGCTGCCATCCTTGCGGCTGCGCCAGGCTTCCTCCATGTAGTGACCGTCTTGCGTGGCTCTGCGCAGGGCCATGTCAGGCTGCTGCGGGCGCGCCTCCAAAGGGTAGAACACCGAGAAATGCTGGCCGACGATTTCCTGCTCGGTATAGCCTTTGATTCGCTCGGCGCCGGCATTCCAGCTGGTGACATAACCTCGGGTGTCGAGGGCAAAGATCCCGTAGTCCTTCACCCCATCGATGATCAGGCGCAGGCGTTCTTCGTTCTCGCGCAAGGCTCGACCACGCTCGGCGAGCAGGACACTGGCTTCTACCAGGCGAGTACCCAATTGACCGATCTCATCGTTTTCCGGGGGCTGTGGCCACAGCGGCTGACCGAGCGCCAATCTTTGCGCATTGCTCTGCACCTGTTGTACGCGGGCGACGATGCCCCTGGACAAAAACAGCACCGCCACGATGGCGCCAAACAGCCCGCAAATGGCCGCCAGCCAAGTGGACAGCAGCAGTTGTTGGCGATTGGTGGCCGCGGCGGCGGTGCGTTCAGCCAGTAGCGTGTCTTCAAGGGTAAGCATGGCGCTGATGTGTTCGCGCAATTGATCGAGGTTCTTTTTATTGTTGATCAGGATGAGGCTGATGGAGTCGGGGCTGGCCTCGTGACCGCTGAGCATTTCCTCCAGGCCGTCGATCTTGCTGTCGATCAGTGGCTTGATCGCATTGAGCCGCACGCGCACTCGTTCATCACGCACGTTGCTGTCGAGCCGCCTCAGGGCAGCTTCGATCAACGGCCGGGATTTCGAATACGCAGGCAGGAAATCTTCCTGGTGGGTGAGCAGGTAGCCGCGAACGCTGGCGGCCGATTCGGCCAGTAAGGTGTGCACGGTTTGAATATCGCCCTGCACCCGCAACACGCGGCGCACGTCTTCTTCAGCACGGGCGGTCTGGCGTTCGGTGATGTAGATCAGCGCCAGCGACAGCAGCAACATCACCAGCGGCAGGGCAATTGCCACCAGCGCTTTGCCTTTCAGGGGCAAGTCGGCCCAGCGTCTGGCGTAGGGCATTTTCATGGCTGAACCACCAGGCCCAGCGCAATGCCCCGCACCGCCGCCTGCGTGCGATCGGTGACCCCGAGTTTGCCGATGACCCGCTCAACATGGGCTTTGGCCGTGCCGGTGGTAATCCCGAGCGCCTCACCAATCAGGCGGTTGCTCATGCCGTTGGCCACCAGGTTCAGCACCTGGCGCTCACGGGGTGTGAGGTGTTCACTCGGTGGCGTGCCGCTGGCACTGCGTTCGGTCATCCGGCGCAGCAGGCGGGCGCTGACCGCACTGTTGAGGGCTTCTTCACCGGCGGCAACCCGTTTGAGCGCATCAATCACATCGTCGCGACTGGCATCTTTGAGCAGGTAACCGACGGCGCCTGCACTCATGGCCGCCTCCAGATGATCGGGACTGTCATCCATGGTGAAGATCACCACTTTCACAGCTGGCAGACGTTCCTGAAGCAAGCGTGCCGCGCCCAGACCATTGAGCACCGGCATACGGATGTCGAGGATAACGATGTCTGGCAGCAGCCGTTCGCACAGATCAACCGCTTCCTGGCCGTTGCAGGCCTGGCCCACCACCTGAAATTGCGGATGACCGGCCAGCAGCGCGACGAAACCTGTGCGGGTGACTTCGTGATCGTCCGCCAGCACCAGACGCAATACCTGATTCATTCAGAGGCTCCATCAGCGTGGACAGGCACGCAGGCCAATAATCGAGTGCCACTCGAATGAGTGCTGGTGCAGGTGAAACGCCCACCCAGCAGGCTGGCACGCTCCTGCATAGTGGCAAGGCCCAGATGCTGGGTGTTTTCAGTATCCCGGCGGTGTTCGGTGGCAAAGCCTTTGCCGTTATCGTCCACCCGCATCAACACTTGCGAGTCGGTCAACTCCAGGGCCAGCTTCACTTCGCTGGCCTGTGCATGTTTGAGGATATTGTTGATGGCTTCCTGAGCGATCCTGAACAGGGCGATCTCTACCTGACTGGGCAGACGCGCCTCGCATCGGGCCATCCATTGCACGCTGATCCCCGCTTCACGCAAGCGATCAGCTTCCTTGTCGACGGCCTTCATTAATCCGAAATCATCCAGCACGGTCGGGCGCAGGCCGCCGATCAGTTGTCGCCCTTCACCCACGCAATGCTGGGCCAGGGCAAGAATCGCCTGCAGGTCCATGTCCAGCGTGCCCGGCAGAGGCGGGCAGCGGCCAGCAAAGCCCTGCATGCGCTGATGCAGCCCGGCCAGGGTTTGGGCGAGTCCGTCATGCAGGTCATGGGCCACGCGTTTGCGCTCGTCTTCCTGGGCGCGAAGCAACCGGTTGACCAGGTCCGACAGGGTCCTATCCCGGGCCTTGAGCGCTGTTAGCAGCCGATCGTTTTCAAGGTGCGCCGCCAATAGCGTGGCGAGCAGTTGCAGGGACTCGCTGTCCTCATTGTCCGGCGCCCGCAGGCTGACGCTATTGGCCAGCACCAGAGCGCCAAACGCCTGCCCGTCACTGCCGCGTAACGGCACTCGCAGCACACATGACAGCGGCTTCCCCGAGGACTCATGCCAGCAAGGCGTGTCCATGGCAGGATCAGCGACCACCTGAAGGCTGTTCAGTCCATCGCGGCTGCCATGCCGTGCGCTAACCGTGACCTCTCCCTCGGCGTTCCACTCCAGCAACAAGCCATGATCCATGGCCAGAAAGGCGCATGCGCGGGACAACACGCGCTCACCCATGGCCTGGGCTGACAGCGAGCTCAGCTCCTGACCGGTATCCACCAGCAGCCGCAAACGCGCAGCGCGACTCTGGGATTGCCGATATTGAGTGCGGATAATCAAGGCATTGCCGGGGTCGTCGGGGGAAGACATCAGGGTTCGGCTCCGGTTGTGCACGCCTGCGGGCGCAGGGGATGCCATTAAAGCCTGTAATCAGGGCCTGGCGCCATCTGCCAGATGGCATAGTCAAACAGCTCCGGATGGCCGATGCCCGGCAGTGTTGAGGTGGGCAAACTGTGCTCATCGACTACCACCGGAGCACCACAATGAAACTGAATATCACCGCTATCGCTGTAGTGTTTGCTCTCAGCGCCTCGATGGTGCAGGCCGCAGAGACCGCGCCGAAGTTCTACAGTACCGTGGCTGAGCAGCCGACCAACGTGAAAGATCGTGAAATTGCCGGTCTGTTTGATCGCTGGAACACTGCACTGCAAACCGGCAACGCACAAGCGGTGGTAGACCTTTACTCGCCGAACGCGGTGCTGCAACCCACGGTATCCAACGAAGTGCGCACCACCCCTGCGCAGATCAAGAATTACTTTGATCACTTCCTGCCGATGAAGCCGGTAGGTCAGATCAACTACCGCGAAATCCGTCAACTGGGCACCAACGTGGCGATGGACAGTGGCGTCTACACCTTCACCCTGACCGAAGCCGCCGGTACCAAACGTCAGGTTCAGGCGCGCTATACCTTTGTCTACGAGCAGGTTGGCGGTCAGTGGAAGATTCTCAACCACCACTCTTCGGCGATGCCTGAGGCGCAGGCCAAACACGCGAAGCAATAAGGAGTGTCTGGAATCAACTCGATAAAAAAACCGGCCTTGCGCCGGTTTTTTTATGACGGTCATGCCTTGTGCGGTGAGTCAGCTCTTCTTCGCACGCGCTTCTGCCGCCAGGCACTCCAGGGCGAATTGCTCGGTGTACGTCATTTGAATCGGCGTGGTTTCGCCCTTGACGGTCCGCTCACCTTCGAGGATGTAACGAATGCGCTTGTCGGTGACGCCGATGCGTTTTGCAATCCACGATGGCGTCTGGCCGATGCGCGAAATCAGCTTGTCGGCATATTCAGTGGAAGGGTTATAGAGTTCTGCGTTGGGTGTCATGTGACGTCCGGATTGGGGTAGGTCTGTGATGCGTGGGGGGAAGTATGCAGTACGGCGGCGAATTTATCCGACTGCATTGCGACCTCGAGGGCGAACCTTATGAAAAACGTAGATGGATAAGGGCTAATGGCTGCTGAAATCGCGGGCAGCATTCACCGGACCCTGTAGGAGTGAGCTTGCTCGCGATAGCGTTGGATCAGGCAATGATTTTTTGACTGGACCACCGTTATCGCGAGCAAGCTCACTCCTACAGAGAAAGCATTACCTGTATGCATTCAGATACCCGCAGACATGCCTGCCGACTCATACGGCTTTATCACCCTTCGACAACAACATCGCCAGCAAACCGGCTACCAGCAAAAACACTCCGCTGGCGATAAACGTCGCCTGATAACCCACGCCGTCATACAACAACCCACCCACCGTGGCGCCCAGGGTAATCGCCAGCTGAATCACCGCCACCATCAATCCGCCCCCGGCTTCTGCCTTGTCCGGGAGCGTGCGGGACAGCCAGGTAAACCAGCCCACTGGCGCGCAGGTGGAGATCAGTCCCCACAGTGCCAGTAAAACGGCGGTGGTCCACATTGAGCTGCCCAAGCCAGGAAGCGCCACGGCAATCGCCGCCATCAGCAGTGGGATCAGTATCAGCACACGATAGAGGCTGCGATTCAGCACTGAGCCGATCACGATCGTGCCCACCAACCCGGCCATGCCGATGATCAGCAACAGCAGAGACAGCCCGGGCACGTCGACTCGGGTAACAGCCTCCAGAAACGGACGCAGGTAAGTGAACAGCGCAAATTGGCCCATAAACAGGAAGGCCACCGCGGCAATGCCCAGGGTGACGTTGGTATTGCCCAGCAGGCGGAACACGTCGGTGGCAGATCCGGGCTCGTTCCGCGCTGGCATCCTTGGCAAGGTGAAGGCTTGCCAGCACAGCGCCACAGCCGCCAGCGGTACCACACAAAAGAACGCGCCGCGCCAGCCGATCATGCCACCCATGAAGCTGCCAATGGGCGCCGCAACTGCTGTGGCCAAGGCCGTTCCGCCCTGCATCAACGCGATGGCTTTGGGGACGAAGCTTTCCGGTGCAATCCTCATCATCACAGCGGTCGACATCGACCAGCTGCCACCAATCGCGATCCCCAGAATGGCTCGTCCCACCATCAGCGTCGAGTAATCAGGGGCGAAGGCCACGAGCGTGCCAGAGGCGATCATCAAGGTGGTCAGAAACAGCAGAACCGGTCTGCGGTCCAGCTGGCGAATGGCCGAGGAGATAAACAGGCTGGTGATCACGGCGAACAGGCCGGAGATAGAGATAGCTTGTCCCGCCTGGCCTTCGCTCAGGTCCAGATCCGTGGCAAGTGGCGTAAGCAGGCTGACGGGCAGGAATTCGGAAGTCACCAGGGCAAAGGCGCACAGCGACATCGCCAGTACGGCTCCCCATACCTGGCGGTTAGCGTGTTGAATGGGAAGGGCGGTGCTACTCATTCGATTTCCTCTGATTCGTAAAGCGATTACACCTGCGCCGTCATTGGCAGACGGCGCAGGTTTTTGGGGCTCAGCGTTTGTTTTCAGGGACGGCAGTGGGTCATTTGAGATGGGTCTGGAAGAACGAAGCCAGCTTGGCGAACGGGATCAGGTCGACCCGGTCATAGAGGTCCACATGGCCTGCGCCTGGAATGATCACCAGCTCTTTAGGCTGGCCAGCCAGTTTGTAGGCTTGCTCGCTGAACTCACGGGAGTGCGCATTGGCACCGGTGATGAACAGCATTGGGCGCGGTGAAATGGTCTCGATATCGTTGAACGGGTAGAAGTTCATGAACTTGATGTTGCTGGTCAGCGTCGGGTGTGTGGTCAATAAAGGCGACTGGCCTTTGGGTGTGAACTCGCCGCGCTCGGTGCGGTAGAAGTCATAGAACTCACGCTCGATGGCGTTGGACTTGTCAGTGATTTCGTGGACAGTCCCGCTGGTGTACTGGGTCTGGCCGCCGCTGAATTCCACATAACGCTGCTCGGCTGCTGCCGCTATAGCCTGCTTTCGCTGTTCGACCGTTACCGAGTGCTGCAGTCCATTACGGTTGGCAGCGCCCATGTCATACATGCTGACGGTGGCGATGGCCTTCATCCGAGGGTCAATTTTAGCGGCACTGATCATGAAGCTGCCGCTGCCGCAGATACCCAGAACGCCGATGCGGTTGCGATCAACAAACGACTGGGTGCCCAGATAATCCACCGCAGCGCTGAAGTCTTCGGCATAGATCTCTGGTGAAACGGCGTTGCGCGGCAGGCCTTCGCTTTCACCCCAAAAGGACAGATCAATCGCCAGGGTCACGAAACCCTGCTCGGCCAGCTTCTGGGCATACAGATCCGAGCTTTGCTCTTTTACTGCCCCCATGGGATGTCCAACGATGATCGCAGGGTTTTTTCGGTCGGGGCTCATGCCTTTCGGCACATAAAGGTTGCCGACGGTGTTCATCTGATACTGATTCTTGAAGGTCACCTTTTGCGTGGTGACCTTGTCACTTTTGTAAAAGTTATCGGCTCCGTTGGACATATCTGCTCCCAGTGCCGAGAGCGACGCCATCAGTAGGCCCAGTAACAAAACGAGTCGATTCATGCGGTGCTCCCGGTGAATGAATGGTTGCCGATCGACCCTGCGTGGGGCCGGGATCAGGCACATTACGTAGCGTGACTAACGACAGCGCTTGCACTATTCTCCGGGAACGCCTCATGCTTGATAATCTAATCAAACCTTGTAGTAGTAATTAGCAAGGCTAATCAATAGCGCGATCAGAAAGCCTATGCCACGACACAATCTCAATGATCTTCAGGCGTTTTTGGCGGTTGCCCGGGAAGGCAGCTTCACCCGGGCTGCGGCGCGCCTGGGTGTTACACAATCTGCCCTGAGTCAGACGGTCTCCGGGCTGGAGAAACGCCTGCAAATCCGCTTGCTGACCCGTACCACCCGCAGCGTCTCGCCCACCAGTGCCGGGGAGCGGCTGATGCAAGCCATCGGGTATCGCTTCGATGAAGTCGAGGCAGAAGTCGATGCATTGACCGAGCTGCGTGACAAACCTGCAGGAACGGTACGCATCACCTGCGGTGATTTCGTTCTGCGTACCGTGCTGCTTCCCCGGCTCGCGCCGGTGTTGCTGGAATACCCTGACGTCAAGGTCGAGTTCGATATCAATTATGGTTTTCGAGACATCGTTGCTGACCGCTTTGACGCTGGCATCAGATTCGGCGGGACGGTCGATAAAGACATGATCGCTGTGCCCATCGGGCCCGAGGTGCGCATGGCAGTGGTGGCGTCACCGGCTTATTTCGACAGCAACCCGATCCCCAAAAAACCTCAGGATCTGTTGAACCACCGCTGCATCGATATTCGTTTTCCGACCCTGGGCGGAGTGCAGGCCTGGGAGTTTGAAAAGCGCGGCCGGACGGTAAACGTGCGCGTCGAAGGCCAGGTCATCGTCAATACCAGCGCCCATGTTCCGGCGGCGGCGGTCAACGGTCTGGGCATCGCTTATTTGCCGGAGGAGGAGTTTGCGCCGCACCTTGAAGAGGGGCGTTTGATAAAAGTGCTGGCGGACTGGTGCCCGTCGTTCTCGGGTTATCACCTTTACTATCCGAGCCGCCGCCTGCCCACCCCGGCTTTTTCGCTGGTACTCAAGGCCCTGCGCGGCGACGGCGTGTTCTAGTCCTGCGCGCAAACCGCAAACCGCAACCACAGCGCGCAATAGATGCAATTTTTCTGACCTTTACTCCGGCATTAGGCTGTCTGACTTGGTGCCCGGACGTGCTAAAAACCTGTTTTCCTTCAGGCATGGATCGCACCCATGGAGCGTACTCTTCCCATTCAACGTGTCAGTCCGTTTGGCGCGTTTTGTGTGGCCAGCTTTTTATTGTCGATTGCCTACGGCTCGACGTTCCTGCTGGCGTTGCTGGTGACCTCGTCGGGCGGCAGTGAAAGCGATGCCGGGCAAGTCTTTGCAGTGGCCATGGTCAGCACGCTGGCGACGGTGTTGGGTTCCGGGCATGTGATGCAGCGGCTGGGGGCTGCCCGCAGCATTGCGCTGGGTGCTTTGTGTCTGGTGATGGCCTCGCTGGGTTTTGCGCTGGTATCAGGCCCGGGTCTTGCGCTGCTGAGCTACGGCCTGGTGCTTGGAGTGGGCTGGGGGTTGTTTTACACCCTGGGGCCGATCATGGTCGCGGGCATGGTCGAGCCTGCTCGACGCACTCACTGTTTCGCGCTGTTGTCCGGCAGCATGTTGACAGGCATAGGCACCGGGCCACTGGCGGGCAAGCTGGCGAGTTACTTTGGCTTGCCTGTGCAGACGGCATTTTTCTGTGCTGCGGTTTCGGCGGCATTGGGCGGTTTGTATTTTTGGCAACTGGGCGCGCGGGACAGCAACCCGGAGCACAGGCTTGGCACACGGGTGCAGATCAGTCTTGAAGCCGCGATCAGCGTGCTGCGCTCGCGCTCGGCTTTTTCGATTCTTATGGTGGGCCTGGGCGGTGCCATCTTCGGCGGCATGGGCAGCTTCCAGACCAGCTACGCCGCCAGTCTCGGCCTCGACTACTCGCTGTTTTTCATCGCCTTCATGGGCGCCGCCATCGCTTGCCGTCTGTTGATCGCCGGGTGGGTGGTCAAGCGCGATCCCCTGGCAACCTCTGCGGTGTTGACCACACTCATGCTGATCGCCGTTATCGGCTTTGATCGCTGGGTCAGTGGCAGTGTCAGCTATGGCTTGACGGCCGCACTGCTCGGCGTTGGATATGGTCTGAACTACTCGGTCATCAATGGTCTGGCGGCTAACGAGGCGCCAGCAAAGCTGACCGCGCAGGCGCTGCTGTTGTTCAGCCTTGCCTATTTCATTGGTGTATTCGGCTTTCCCTTTATCGCCGGTAAAGTCATCGCGCTCGCGGGGGTACATGGGATGTTAGTGAGCGTGGCCCTCGTGGCGTTACTGGTCTGGGGCTTGAGCGTTGGCCGCTGGTTGTTCGGTCTCATTGGCCGAAAGTGACCAGATAGGGTTCGCTTATAGGAGGGCCATTTTCAGCGTTACGATTATTGCGCTCATCAGCACAGCTGTCAGGCCAAGACCTACCCAGGCGCGCAGCGCACTGCGGGTACTGAATACCAGGATGACAATCACCGGGCAGAGCACGAAGCTGAGCAGGGTGGCTATCAATACCCGGTCGGCATTGTTGCTGCCGGGGACGCTTGAGAGCGCCAGCGCCAGCAATGACATTGCCAGTGAAGTCACCGCGTAGCCTCCGAAGGTCGCTGCCAGCAGCCTGCTCAATATTTCCCTGCGGGGAGGGGATTGCGTCTCTCTGCGCTTATTTGTGCTCATGTCATTTCACGTTTTGAGGTGGCGAGGCCAGGACGATTTGTTGTCGGCGATGAAGTTTCAACATCACTCCTGCCAGCAGCAAACCCAAGGCTACTGATACGCCTTCGACGCTCGCCCGCTGCCAGTCCCCGACGGCAAGGTAGCGGCTGATATCCTGGCCGGTAGTCAGCCGGTTAAGCAACGGCAGGAAGACACACAGCAGCGCCGCCGCTGATAGTTGTTCGATCCAGGCCCTGCCGCTCGGCCTGCAAAGCGCATGAATCAAGGACGCCAGCCAGACCAACAGAAAGCTGCGGATCTCCCACGTTGCTCGCTCATGCAGCTCAATCGGCAACAAACGGTTGGCGTAGAAATAAGCGCTGCAAGCGATGCCGATGCCAGCGATACAGCTCACGTTCAGCGCCTCGATACAGCGATACATCAGCACCGTCGCGGCGCCGAATTCGCGCTGGCTCTTGATACGTCGCTTGAGGGAAAACAGCAGCGTGCCGGTGGCCATCATCGACATGCCCAGCAGGCCGCTGATGAAGTACAGCCACTTCATGCCCCAGCCTCCGAAGTCGGCAAAGTGCAGTGATTTGATCACCCCATACCCCTGATCGCCAGCAGACAGCGTGTCGGGTTTGGGTTGCTGCAGCTGCAACACGCGGCCTGTCGCTGCCTCGAACAGCACGCTTGCCTGAGGGGTGAAAAGGGTGGGCGACGGATATGCAGCATCACTGCGGCCGATGACCTGCAAAGTCATGGCGGGCTTGCCTGGGCTCAGAATCAACAGCATGTGTGCAGGCTGCCCGGTGAGCGCCTGAGCCTGAACCAATAATTGCGACCACCGCGGCGTGGAGGTGGCGTCGACGGGAGCAGCAGGCGCCAGGAGCGGGGGCGGGGTGCTGGCCAGATCGGCCTGGAAGCGGCTGTAAGCCTTGGGGTCAGAGCCGTAAACCGCTTGCAGCGGCCAGGGCATGTAGCTGGTGTAGAAAATAGCCAGTCCGGTGTAGGCGATCATGAGCATGAAGGGCAGGGTCATCACCGCCGTGACATTGTGCGCATCCAGCCAGGCGCGGGGCTTTGTGCCGGGGCGGAAGGTGAAGAAGTCGACAAAGATTCTCCTGTGAATAATCACCCCGGAGATCAGCGCGACCAGCAGGCCAATGGTCAACCAGCCCACCAGCCAGAACCCCAATACCGGCAAATGCAGCATGTAGTGGAACGACATGAAATGCCGACCGCCTTCGGTCTTGCGCGCCAGCCCGTGCTCTAGCGGCAGGCCGCTGTCAGGGGAAATGTACATCTGCCGTGTTACAGCGCCGTCTCGCCAGACCAGCCTGACAGCCTCGCCGGCCTGTTGCGGCAGCTGCACTCGCCAGAAGCGCGCACCGCCAGCATGCTCTTGCAGATACTGCGCCGCCTGGTCGGCCGCACGCTGACCGTCGCCGGTAAATTCCGGTGCAGCAACGAAGGCCAATGGCTGCGCCTCCAGCCAGCGGGTGATCGGTTCGCGAAACACGCTCAACGAACCGGTCAGGAAAATCGCACACAACAGCCAGCCGCAGACCAGGCCGCACCAGGTGTGCAGCCAGGCCATGGACTGGCGCAGACTATCTTTCAAGCGCTTTCAAGCCCCCTCAAGACCTGCCACGACGTCAGCAATCAGAAATCACCGCGCAGGGTCAGCATGAAGTTACGTGGGTCGCCAAACAGGTTGGAACGGTCTGTCGCAACAGCGGTGGTGTAGTAGCGGCGATCAAACAGGTTTTCCGCATTCACCGACACCTTCCAGTGTTCATCCAGTTGCCAGCTGGCCCGGGCATCCCAGATGGCATAACCCTGACTGCCGAAGTCCAGGCCCGTGGTCGATGACGCGTCATAGCGCGATTGTGCGGATACGCCGCCGCCCACGGTCAGACGATTCCAGGCGCCTGGCAGGTTGTAGCTGGTTTGCAGGCGCAGCATGTGCTTGGGTGTTTCGTAGGCCACTTCAACGTCTTTGGTGTTGTTACGCAGCAGGTTGAAGGTGTAACCGCCAAACACCTGCCAACCCGGCGCCAGCTCACCGCTGGCCTCGATATCGACGCCCTTGCTGCGTTTGATGGTGCCGTTGGTGTAGCAGGTGCCCTCGGAGTCATTGGTGGTGCAGTTGGTATTGGCCAGATCGACGAGGGCGACGTTGGTCTGCTTGATGTAAAACAGCGCCATGGACAGGTTGAGGCGGTTATTGAACAGCGCACCTTTGAGGCCGGTCTCGTAGTTGTCACCCGAAGACGGCGACAGCGGCGAGCCACTGGTGTCGACGTAGTTGCCTTGGGCGTTGAAGATCTCCGCATAGCTGGTGTACCAGGACCAGTTGTCGCTGATGTCGTAGATCAGGCCCGCGTAGGGCGTGACTTTGCGAGTGACCTTGGACTCATAGGGCAGCGCGGCGCCACGGTTGATGTCGTAGGTGTAGTCATACCAGCTGGCGCGGCCGCCCAGTACCAGACTCAAGGGTTCGGTCAGGCGAAAGCGCGAGTTTGCGTACAAGCCGGAGCGTTCTTCAGTCATGTCGATATCGGTCGCCCAGGCCGGTCTTGCTGGCTTGGCAAAGGCATGGTGATCGACGTCGAAAATATTCACCGGCAGGTTGCCCGCCGAAACCTGCGCCTGTTTGGTGTTGGCTTCCTGGCGGGACCAGGTTGCGCCCACTGTGACTTCGTGGGTCAGGCCAAAGGCGTCGAAGTTGCCATTGATGTGGCTGTCCAGACCGGTGCTGGCCACTTCATCACGACGGAACAAGGTGTTCTGAAACACCGAGCCTGCATTGGTAACCGGGCTGATTGCACGGCGCGCGTAGGCGATCTGCTGATCAAAGCCCCCTTCAGAGTAGGTTGCCGAAGTGGTGCTGACCCAGCGGTCGTTGAAGCGATGTTCGATTTCAGCGAAGACCTCGCTGCTGTCGCTCTCATGTCGGTTCCAGTCCTGCACCAGAGACGTGGAGCGGGAAATATCCAGCGCGTTGCCGTTGCTGTAGCGGGGCAGGCCGTAAATCGAATAGCCATTGATGACATTTTCCTGATGCCGCAGGCTCAGGCTCACTGTGGTGTCATCGTTGAGGTCGGCTTCGACAATCCCGTACATCAGCGGTGTACGGGTATTACGCTCGTCGATGTACGAACCGTTGTCTTCGTAGGCCGTGACCATGCGTCCGCGCACAGTGCCGGAGTCATTGAGCTTGCCACTGGCATCCAGATCCATGCGATAGCGATCCCAGGAACCGGCGCTGGCCTGGACCGACAGTTTGTTTTCCAGGGTAGGGCGTTTGCGCACCAGATTGACGGCACCTCCAGGTTCGCCCGCACCCACCAGCAGTCCGGATGCACCGCGTAACACTTCGACTCGATCGTAAATCGCGGTGTCGGGTTTCATCCAGCCGGTGATCTGATAACCCTGGCCCGGCACGCCATCGATCAGGAAGCTCTCGGCCAGCAGCGAGAAACCGCGGGAGGTGTACACATGGCCGCCAAAGTTGCGGTACTGAAAGGTAATGCCCGGCGTCTGTTCCAGCACTTTGTCCAGGCTGGTCAGCTTTTTGTCATCCATCAACTGACGGGTCACGACGCTCACGGTTTGCGGGGTTTCCCGAAGGCTGAGGTTCAGCTTCGATGCGGTCGCGCTCATCCCGGTGGTGTAAGACCCGGTGCCATCCGTGGTGGCGCCCAACTGGTTGCTGGCAGCGTTGACGTTGGTGGCGCCCAGAACCATGGCCGGGTCACCGGAAACCGGGAGTTTTTCCAGTACCACGGTGTGCTCGTCCAGCATCCGCCAGGTAAAGCCGCTGCCTTGCAACAGCGTGTCCATCGCCTGACGCAGGGTGTATTGGCCTTGCAATGCAACAGCGCGTTTAGCGCCGACATCTGCGGAATTGAAGATCAGGCGCACGTTAGCCTGGTCGGCCAGTTGGGTGAGGGCCTGATCCAGTGACTGCTCGGCCAGTTGCAGGTTTACCTGGGTCGATACCCCTGCGGCGTGCGCCATGAACGACGCCAAAGGCAGGCTGCTGCCGACAGTCAGCATCAAGGCCAGGGTCAGAGTCTGACCTTTTACAGGGGTAAAAAACTTGGAAGATGCCTGCATTTAAATCGTCCGTCTTCGAATGTAGGTGGTGAGTCGACATGAGAATTATTCGCGCTCCCAGCAACGACGAATCATCGGCCCCAACCTTGCCATCGAATGTTGAAATATTTTTTGGCGGCTCGAATTCAACACCTGTAGGAGCTGCCGAAGGCTGCGAAAGCGGTCTGTCTAAATGGGTGTCCAACTTCTGGGGCGCACTTCAGATATCTGTAGGAGCGCGCTTGGTCTGGGCCGCATCCGGACGATAAAGTCGAAACGACTTTCCTGCGATGGTAAGTCCAGCCTTTTTCACGACTGCTTCGCAGCCGATCGCGAGCAAGCTCACTCCTACACAATCGCGTTATTCCAGACACACCACGAACCTGTAGGAGCGCACGAGCAACGCGAGGCCGCGAAAGCGGTGTGCCTGACACACCATCGTTCGCAGCCTTCGGCAGCTCCTACACACAATCCCGTTCATGGCGGGTTGAGAAAGATAGTGATGATAACTGTTCTCAATTGAGATAGGATGCGCGGCAAATCCGCCGGGGCAGTCCGCATGTCCGTTTCACCTAACTCCAATCACCTGCTGATGGTTTTTCAGGAGCATTACGCTGACCTGTTGGCCTTTCTCGCGCGGCGTCTGGGGAATGTGGAAAAAGCCGCGGACGTCGCCCAGGACACCTATTTGCGCCTGGCGGGGTTGTCTGACACGGCGCAGATTCTTGAGCCTCGGGCCTTTGTCTTCAGGGTCGCAGGCAACCTGGCCATCGACCGCTTGCGCCAGGACCAGCGACTCTCTGCTCGTCAGGCCGATGCCTCAATGGGCGAGGACGTCTGTGACCCGATAGCGTCGCCCGAGCGCCTGTTTCTGGCGGGTGAAGCCATCGAACAGCTCGACAAGGCGCTGAACTCGCTGCCCAGTAATGCGCGGCTGGCTTTGCTGCTCAATCGCCTGGAAGGCATGACCCATGCGCAGATTGCTTTGCGATTGGGTGTCTCGGAAAGCACGGTGGGCAAATACATCGTGCAAGCCATGCGTCACTGTCGGGATTGGCTACGCCAGTCGGAGTGCATTTAGAATGAGCGCCATGCACTTTCTTCCGGCTGCTGCACCGAGCACCTCATCATGACCGAGCCTATGAACCATCGAGTGTCCACTCTTGAGCTGGAAGATCAGGCCATCGAACAATGGGTGCATCTGACCTCGGGCAGTGCCAGCGAGTCAGAGCGTGCTGCGTTCGAACGCTGGCGTCAGCGCAGCCCGGCCCATCAGGCGGCTGCGGAGTTGGCTGAGCAGATATGGCAAGCGTTGCCGCAAACCAGAACGGCCGAAACATTCGTACCGCCCGCCGTCAAACAGCGGCGACCTTTGCGCTGGGTCGCAGCGGCTGCCGGTTTGGCTGCGCTGGCGGTCACCAGTCTGAGTGACCCTGTGCAAGTGTATTTCGCTGACCACTCAACCGCTGTCGGTGAGCGAAAACTGATCACCCTCGAAGATGGAAGCCAGGTCTGGCTCAACAGTGCAACGGCACTTTCTGTGCACTACACCGCCGGGCGGCGCGAGATCAGCCTGCTCAAAGGCGAGGCCCTGTTTCAGGTGAGCAAGGACGCTTCAAGACCATTCGTGGTTCAGGCGGCCGGGGGCAGCGTACAGGCTGTCGGCACCCGTTTTGATGTGGATCGTCAGAGTCAACGGGTGCGCGTGGGGGTGACTGAGGGCGAGGTCAAGGTGTCGTCGGCGGGCCAGGCGGTGCCCCTGAAGATCGCTCAGCAACTCGATTTCGAAGAAGGATCACCGCCGTCTGCCAGCCATACACTGGACCTGAACACCGCCGCCGCCTGGCAACGTGGAAAGCTGATCTTCAACCGCCGACCGCTGTCTGAAGTTTTCGCCGATATCGAACGCTACATGCCTGGCTCAGTGGTGGTCGCGGGTCAGTTGCCGGACACAGCGGTGAGTGGCGTCTTCAATCTTGATGATGTACCCGGCATGCTCAGTGTCCTGTCTCGTACTCAGCCGGTTCGCATCTACCAGCTGCCGTGGCTGACTGTGGTGATGAATGCGCAGTCGGCCGACAAGGTCGCGCCGGGAGGTTGAGCCTGGTTGCCGCTGTTGATTCATGCGTGAAATGCAATCCATTGTCTGCCTGCCTGCGTCCTTTTCGCTGTTGTATTGAGCAATTCCCTTGTCAACACTCAATCGGTTAGGATCGTCACAACTCACGTCCCGTGGCTTTCCAGTTGATCCTCCAATTGAGCAAGGACTTACGATGATCCGCACCGCCTTCATTCCGCTGATGCTGGTCGCTTCCATGAGTCACGCGGCACAGACCGTGAAGATCTACAACTGGACGGATTACTTCGCCCCGGACACCCTGAAGAACTTTCAGAAAGCCACCGGTATTGCCTCAACCTACGACACTTACGACAGCAATCCGGTGCTTGATGCAAAGCTCAAGGCTCGCAATTCCGGCTACGACATTGTGGTGCCGTCGAGTCATTTCGTGGCTCGTCAGGTATTGCGCGGCGATTTGAAGAAGCTCGACAGAAGCCAACTGCCTAACTGGAAGTACCTGAATCCTGTCCTGCTCAAAACCCTCGCCGAGGCTGATCCCGGCAACGAGCATGCCTTTCCCTACCTCTGGGGCACGACCGGTATTGGCTATAACTCCACCAAGGTCAAAGCGATACTGGGTAATGACACCCCGCTGAATTCCTGGGATCTGATCCTCAAGCCCGAGAACATCAAAAAGCTGGCGCAATGCGGTGTGGCTGTGCTCGACAGCGCGCCGGATCTGGTGCCCATCGCGCTGAACTACCTGGGTCTGTCACCGGACAGCACGACCCCTGACGACTACGCCAAAGCCAAAGCAGTGCTGCTCGCGATTCAGCCTTATGTCACCAGCTTCAACGCCAACGACTACGGGGCCGCGCTGGCCAGTGGCAAGGTCTGCATCGCCGTGGGCTATTCGGGCGACATCATGCTGGCGCAGCATCAGGCCAACGATGCAGGCAAGGGCGTTGTGATCCACTACATCGCGCCCAAAGAGGGCTCGCCGATGTGGTTCGATATGGTCGCCATGCCCGTCGACGCTCCCGACGAAAAAGCCGCCTATGTCTTCATGAACTACCTGCTCGATCCGAAAGTGATCAGCGGGATTTCCAACTACCTGCATTACCCCAATGGCAACGAGAAGTCCGAAGGGCTGGTGGACGCAGATGTGCACAACGACATCGGCATCTACCCCGACGCGGATACGCTGAGCAACCTGTTTGCGCTCAACGAGATCCCGGCCGAAATTGAAGCGCTCAGGTTGCGGGTGTGGAACGAGGTCAAGGCCGGCAAGTAGTCATCGGTTAAACCTTTCGCGGGCTTTTTCACTGTTTCTCTTCATGGTCTGAGAAAAATGGCTGGGCAGTACGTCTTTAACAGTCACTCAAGAACTCCCTTGAGTGCTCATCAGACGTATGAAGGATCCTGTCCATGTTGTTTTTGCCGGCATTACCGTCGCTGCACTCCACTGGCAAGCACTGCACAAGCATCGCATCGGGTGCGCGGTTTTGAGCGCTAGCGAACCCATCATGACCGCCGAAACGCTGCACATCGCTTACGCCAGAATCCTGCGCAAGCGCTTGTGGATCTGCGGCCTGCTGGTGTTGGCGCTATTGGCGTGCGTGCTGGCGGACATCACCCTGGGCACCACCAGTTTTGCTGCCGTGGATGTGATCAAAGCGATCTTCAGCCCTGCCAGCGTTGACCCCGACACTCAGGTGATTGTCCGTGAGCTGCGCTTGCCGTTTGCCTTGATGGCGGTGCTGGTCGGCGTTGCGCTGTCTCTCGCCGGGGCGGAGATGCAGACCATCCTCAATAATCCGCTGGCAAGCCCGTTCACCCTGGGGGTTTCATCGGCGGCTTCGCTGGGGGCGGCGCTGGCCATCGTGCTGGATCTGGGCATTCCGGGTGTGCCGTCCAGTTGGCTGATCACTGCCAATGCCTTTGTGTTTGCCTTCGCCTCGGTGTTGTTGCTACAGGCGGTGGCGAGCATGACCGGTGGCGTGCAGTCGCTGGTGCTGTTCGGTATTGCGCTGGTATTCAGCTTCAACGCCATGGTCGCGATGCTGCAATACCTGGCGTCGGCCGATGCGTTGCAACAACTGGTGTTCTGGAGCATGGGCAGCCTGAGCCGCGCCAGCTGGCCTGCGGTGCAGACGCTCGCACTGGTGGTGATTGTGGTGTTGCCGTTCAGCCTTCGGGCAGCCTGGCAAATGACCACCTTGCGGCTGGGAGATGAGCGCGCCGCGACGCTGGGTATCGATGTCGCGCGGCTGCGGCTGGGGGCCTTGTTGCGTATCAGCCTGCTGGCCGCTACCGCCGTGGCGTTCGTCGGGACCATCGGCTTTATCGGACTGGTCGGCCCGCACATCGCGCGCATGTTGATTGGCGAGGATCACCGCTTCTTCCTGCCTGTCAGCGCCTTGATGGGCGCCCTGATCATGTCGCTCTCGGCCATCGTCAGCAAACAACTGATACCCGGCGTGATATTGCCCATTGGCATCGTCACGGCGGTGGTCGGCGTGCCGTTGTTCATGAGCCTGATCCTCAAGCGAGGTCGCGCATGAGTGTGCTAGAGGTCAAACAGCTGTGCGTGGCTTACAAACGCACGCCGGTTCTGCACGGCATCGATTTACCGACGATTTCCCCGGGGCAGGTGGTGGCCTTGGTGGGGCCCAATGGCGCGGGCAAGTCGACTCTGTTGCGCACCCTGGCGGGACTGTTGCCTGCCACGGGCGACATTCGTCTGGGCAGCCTGGACCTGTTGCGCTGCAACCGCCGCGAGCGCGCCGCCGTGCTGGGTTTCATGCCCCAGACCTTGCCCGATGGCATCGCCCTGAGCGTGCTGGAAACCCTGCTCGGCGCACTTCGCGGCGGTGACCCTCTGGCGGCTCAAGGCAGCGCCCGGCAAAAGCAGCAGAAGGCCAGCGACGTGCTTGAGCAATTGGGCATCCTGCACCTGGCGCTGCGTCCGCTGGACGGGTTGTCGGGTGGGCAGCGGCAAATGGTCAGCCTGGCACAGGCGGTGATTCGTCAACCGCGGCTGCTGTTGCTTGATGAACCCACCAGCGCGCTGGATCTGCGTTATCAGAATGACGTGATGAGCATGGTTCGGCAGTTGGCGGATCAGGGCCGTATTGTTGTGGTGGTGCTGCATGACCTGGGGCTGGCGGCGCGCTGGGCTGATCGGATCTTGGTCCTGGAGCGCGGTCGTCTGCATGCCGCGGGCACACCTGAGCAAACCCTGACCCCGGCGCTGCTGGAGCAGGTCTACCGGGTTCAGGCGCGAGTCGAGCGTTGCAGTCAGGGCAGGGTGCAGATCCATGTTGACGGATCGGTCTCATGAAGTGGCTATGGATGCTGATGGTGCTGGCTTGTGCCGGGTTGCAGGCCGCTGAGTACCCGAGAACGGTTACCGATCTGGCTGGCCGCCAGGTGACACTGACCCACGCGCCGCAGCGCATTGTGTTGCAGGACAGCAATGACCTGTTGTCCCTGGCGCTGCTGGAGCGTGAGAACCCGTTGGCCCGTGTCGTGGCGTGGGACAACAACCTGGCCAGCTCCGATCCGGGACTTTGGAACGTGGTCAGCCAGCGCTGGCCCGAGGCGAAGAGCATTCGCGAGCTCGATTTCCCGCAGACCGGCCAACTGGACATCGAAAGCCTGTTGCGCGCCCACCCGGACCTGATCGTTGCGCGTCTTGGCGCACGGGCAGCCATCGAGAATACCGTGCTCGACAGCGTGCTCCGGCGCCTGGGTATCGCGCTGATCTACGTCGATAACGAGCTGGACCCGCTCGTCAACGTGCCGCGCAGCCTTGAATTGCTGGGCCGGGTGCTCAGTCGTGATGAACAGGCCAGCGCTTATCTTGCGGTGTATCGACAGCAACTGGCAGACCTGAAACGGCGCAGCCATGGCCTGCCCGCGCCAAAGGTCTTCGTTGAGGCCAGGGCCGGGCAAGCAGGGGCGGGAGGGTGCTGCCATACCCAGGGCCACAGCGGTTGGGGTTTGTTGATCGAGAACCTCGGCGCAATCAACCTCGGCTCGCGCTATCTGCGCAGCGAGTCGGCGGACGTGGCACTGGAAACCCTGATCCTCAGCAAGCCGGACATCTACCTGATGACCGGCACCCAGCGCCTGCGCAATGGCGTGGGCACGATACCCTTTGGCTACGGCGCCCATCCTGATCAGGTGCGTAGCGAGATGCAGCGTTTGATGTCACGGCCGGGATTCGCCGCCATCGCCAAATCGCCACAGGCTTGCGTGCAAGGGCTTAGTCATCAGTTCTACAACAGCGTATTCAACCTCGTGGGCGCGCAATGGCTGGCGAAGATTTTCTGGCCCGAGCCGTTTGCCGATCTGGATCCAGACGCCGAATACCGCCGCCTGATTCGCACCTTCACCACATTGCCGGATGTGCCGTTCGTGTTTCATGGGCAGCGGTGTTTTGATGGGGCGCCTGATAAAGCCCAGGGCCTGGGCTCTCGTACGCGCTTATCAAGCATGAAATAAGCATCTGTTGGAATGCATTTTTCTGGAGGAGCGGTGCTTGGTCTGGGCGGCATTCCGACGATGAACGATGACGCGGTCTGCCTGATACACCGAGGCGGCTGATTCGCGGGCAAGTCTCGCGCCCACAGAGATTGCATCTCCTTGTGGGACCGGCTTTAGCCGGGAAGAGGCCAGTACATCCGCCCGAAATTGATCGCCTGAAATGCCGCATTCCCCGCTAAAGCGGAGCGCCGCCCGGCCGGTCCCACAGGAATGTGTATTGCAGGCCAACATAGAATCTCCCACAGGTTCATCCGTCTGTAGGGGCGCGCTTGGTCTGGGCGGCATTCCGACGACGAACGATGACGCGATCTGCCTGATGGACTGCATCGGCTGCATCGCGGGCAAGCCTCGCTCCCACAGGTTTGCAAGGAGCTCACGAGCACCTACAGGTTTCTGAAGTGCAGCCCTGTCAGACGGTCATGCCCCTTTAATCCCCGGAAACAGCAGCCTGAACGTCGTAGCGCCACCCATCTGGCTTTCCACCAGAACCTGCCCTTGATGCACGCTCATGATGGAGCGAACAATGGCCAGTCCCAGGCCTGTGCCGCCCTGTTGGCGGGAGCGGCTGGCATGCACTCGATAGAAACGATCGAACAGGCGTGGCAGGTGTTCGGCCTCGATACCTTCGCCGGTATTGGTGACGGCCAGGGATATTTCGTCTGGGCGGGCGTCGAGCCTGATGGTTACGGGGCTGTCGGGCGCGCCGTGCCGGATGGCGTTGGACAGCAGATTGGAAATGGCCCGCTGGATCATCAGCCTGTCGCCCAGCACCTCTGCTGCCCCTTGCACCTGCACGGCGACCTTCTTTTCCTCGGCTGAGGAAGCGAACAGCTCCGCGACTTTTTCGGCCTCCGTCCGAAGGTCGATTGCCCTGAAACACAGCGCTGCTGACGGCTGGTTCACGCTGGCCAGAAAAAGCATCTGCGACACCATCAGTGACAGACGCTCCAGTTCCTCGGTGCAAGACTCAAGGACTTTTTTGTACACCTCGGGAGGTCGCGGTCTCGACAACGTGACCTGCGCCTTGCCCATCAGATTGTTCATGGGCGAGCGCAGTTCGTGAGCGAGATCATCGGAAAACTGAGTCAACTGCTGAACATCACCGTCGAGCCTGTGCAGCATGAAGTTCACCGCGTTGGCCAGATCACGCAATTCGTCGGGCAGTCCGGTGACTTTCATGCGCGGGGACAAATCCCTGGCGGAAATACGCTCCGCGACCCTGCGCAATGAGCGCAGCGGTTTCAAACCGCTGTGCACGATCCACCAGGCGCAACCGCCCACCAGCATCAGGATGAACGGCAGTGCGATCAGCGTGGACTTCACGTAAGCGTTCAATAACGTGGCATCGTTCTTTCTATCCAGAGCAAGCAGCAGGAGGATTTCCTGATCGCTCTTGAGGCGAATCCGTTTTGAGGCGATCAGGACCTCATAACCTTCGGCGGAAGACGATCGGCGAAAATCGGTTGATCCGTCACGGTCAGACCCGTTCGGCAGGGGTATGGGCTGCTCGGCCGCTTCGTCGTTGCCAAGATTCAGCAAGCGTCTGGCCGGCGGGCCTGAGTCGTAGATGGTCAGGGTGAAGTCATCGTGCCCGATGATCTGATCGCGCAGGTTATGGGGTTGCAGCACGATGTCTGCTACCGAAAGGGAGCCCTCGGCGAGGCTGTGTTCGATCTGTCCGAGCTTATCGTTCAGTCCGTTCTCTGCACGCAAGTCCAGCTGATGGGCAATCGAGGCATAGGCAAACGCGGCCATCAGCATTACCAGCACTGCGCTCATTGCCGTCACCGCGAGACCCAGTTGCATGGACAGACGGGTAGGCTTCATTCGCGCACTTCCAGCACATACCCGACGCCACGCAGGGTGTGGATCAGCTTGCACTCGAATGGATCGTCGATCTTGGCCCTCAGGCGCCGGATCGAAACTTCCACCACATTGGTGTCGCAATCGAAATTCATGTCCCACACCAGAGAGATAATCTGGGTCCGCGACATCACCTCACCGTTGTGCTTCATCAACAGATGGAGCAGGGCAAATTCCTTTGTGGTCAGGTCGATGCGCTGGGTGCCGCGAAAGGCTCGATGACGGCCTTGATCCAGCTCCAGATCGCCGACGCGCAACACGTCAGGCAGGCCCGGTTGCTCACTGCGACGCATGAGGGTGCGGACCCTGGCAAGCAGTTCGGGAAACTCGAAGGGCTTGACCAGATAATCATCAGCGCCCATTTCCAGTCCCCTGACTTTTTCGTCCAGTCGGCCCCGTGCAGTCACCATCATGACCCGGGTGTTGGCGGTCTTGCGCAGCTTGGCCAGAACTTGCCAGCCATCCAGTTCGGGCAAGTTGACGTCGAGTATCACCACATCATAAGTGTGGTGTTGCGCCATATAGAGACCGTCAAGTCCGGTGGTGGCGATATCCACGATATAGCCGCTTTCCGTTAAACCCTGATGCATGTAATCGGCAGTTTTCGGCTCGTCCTCTACAACAAGGATTCGCATGGCATAGTTCCTGTTTTACGAAGCGTTGAATGTTGCAGTTCGTCACGGTTTTTTTTTAGAGGTTCAGGCAGTGCTGGCGTTGACGAACGTTAACGGCAAAGTGAATGTGGCGCGGATTCTGAAACCTGTAGTGGCTGCAGGGTCAAGCTGATTTTTCCAATGGAATCAGGTTTTTGCTGACCGTTGGCAAGCGAGTTGAAATGCAAGGCGATAAGTATTGCCTTGTGTTTCTGTTTGCTCGATATAAACGTCGGGCTGGAGTGTAAAGTACCCATCGCTTCTGACGGTTGCAGATAACAGAATTGTAATTAACCAGCCATCGCCCTGATAACTTCCATTGCATAGAGTCTGCGCTTCCAACACCCGCCCCCTATCGCGGTGTTGTAACTGTTCGCTGTTGTTTAGTGAAATCCGCGACTGGAGAAGTGCAAACGTGCCCTGGTATAGAAAATCTTCGATGACGCCCATCGTGACGATGGGCTCTCTTTGCCTGCTGTTATTACCTTTTGCTGCGCCCGCCGTAGCCGCTGCCCAGAACCTCAGCCTGCCTCAGGCCATCGAGGCGGCATTTGCCGAGAACCCGGACCTCGCCGCCGCTCGATGGGAGATTGGCGTGGCCCAGGGCGACCGCCAGCAGGCGGGGCTGATTCCCAATCCGGTGTTGTCCTGGGAGGCCGAAGACACCCGCCGCAGCACCAGCACCACAACCGTCATGCTCAGCCAGGCATTGGAGCTGGGCGGCAAACGCGGTGCACGCATCGAAGCCGCCAGCCGTGGTCAGGATGCCGCCGGGATCGAGCTTGAGCGGCGTGGCAATGAACTGCGCGCCGACGTCGTTCAGGCTTTCCATACGGCGTTGCGCTCCCAGACCGGACTGGATCTCGCCTACCAGTCTCAAGCCTTGGCCGAACGAGGCCTTGAGGTCGCTGAAGGTCGGGTCCGGGCGGGCAAGTCCTCGCCTGTAGAGGCGACCCGCGCCCAGGTGCAACTGGCCGAAACCACCTTGATGGTGCGCCGCGCCGAGACCATGAAGCTCAATAGCTATCGCGATCTGGCCCGTGTCACCGGATCCTCCGCCGTGTCTTTTGATCGTCTTGAGGCGGCGGACGTGTCGCCTGGCAGGTCGCCCTCATCGGCGCAGTTGATCAGCGCCATCGATCAGGCTGCCGAGATGCGTCTGGCACGGGTGCAGATCGAGCAGCGCGACGCCGCCTTGGGTTCCGAGCGGGCGCAACGCATTCCGGACCTCACCGTCAGCATCGGCAGCCAGTACAGCCGTGAAGACCGCGAACGTATAAACGTCGTTGGCGTGTCGATGCCCATCCCGCTGTTCAACAGGAATCAGGGCAATGTGCTGGCGGCGTCCCGGCGGGCCGATCAAGCCCGGGACCTGCGCAACGCGGTCGAGCTGAAATTGCTCACGCAGACCCAGACGGCTCTGGATCAGTGGATGACGGCTACCAAGGACGTCGAATCCTTCGATCAGATCATCCTGCCTTCGGCAAAAAGCGCCGTTGATGCCGCCACCCGTGGTTTCGAGATGGGCAAGTTCGGCTTTCTGGAGGTGCTCGATGCGCAGCGCACCTTGATTGCAGCCCGTGGGCAATACCTCGAAGCACTGGCCATGGCCACTGATGCGCGAGTGGCCGTGGAGCGTATTCACGGTGATCTGAGCCGGTTCAACCCCCTTCCTTAACCCTCATCTTTCCGCACTTGTCGGGGCGCATCGCTGCACACATCAGCCGATGGTCGCCGGGAGCATCTATGAATAACAAACGCAGTATGACCATCGCCTTGGCGGTGGTTGCGATCATTGGACTTGGCAGCCTGACAGCAGGCATTCAGGGGCTTCCCTTTGCGGCCGAGTCGAAGCCTTCCAGTGGCGAACACGGGGATGATCACGGCAAAGAGTCAAAGGATGCCCATGGAGACGAAAAGGAACATAGCGATAAAGAAGAACACGGCGACGAAGAAGAACACGGCGATGAGCACGCGCACGAACAGGGCGAAAAGGGCCACGGCGATGAAGCAGCCGGTGGCCATGATGAGGAGGGCAAGCTCGAACTGTCCGCCGAGCAGATCGGTGCCGCCGGTATAGAACTGGCAGTTGCCGCGCCGAAGTCGATGAGCACGTCAGTGACATTCCCGGGGGAAATCCGCTTCGATGAAGACCGTACCGCCCATGTTGTGCCTCGGGTCAGCGGCATCGTCGAAGAGGTGAAAGTCGAGCTGGGCCAGGCAGTGAAAAAAGGCCAGGTGCTGGCCGTGATCGCCAGCCAGCAAATTTCGGATATGCGCAGCGAGCTGCAAGCGGCGCAACGGCGCCTGGAACTGGCGCGGCTGACCCTGCAGCGGGAAAAGAAGCTGTGGGAGGACAAGATATCCGCTGAACAGGATTATCTGCTGGCCCGCCAGGCGTACCAGGAAGCCGACATCAGTGCTGCCAACGGCCGCCAGAAACTCGCTGCCATCGGCGCCAGTCTGAAAGGGTCCGCAGGCAACCGCTACGAGCTGATCGCGCCATTTGATGCCGTGGTGGTTGAAAAGCACTTGGCGATTGGCGAAGTGGTCGATGCGGCAAGCAGCGCCTTCACGCTGTCGGATTTGTCTCGGGTCTGGGCGACGTTTGGGGCAACGCCAAAAGACCTCACCAAAGTCATGGTGGGGCGGCAGGTGACGGTCAGTGCGCCAGAACTCAACGCCCATGTCGACGGGCGCATCAGCTATGTCGGCAGCCTGCTGGGCGAGCAGACCCGTGCCGCGGTGGTGCGGGTGGTGGTGGCCAACCCTGAAGGCGCGTGGCGTCCGGGGTTATTCGTGTCCATTGACGTCAAAGCCGAGCACGCCCAGGCCGGTGTCAGCGTTCCTGAGTCTGCCGTTCAATCCATTGAAGACAAGCCGTCGGTCTTCGTCCGCAACCCTCAGGGTTTCGACATCAAGCCGGTCAAGGTCGGACGGCGGGATGGCGGCTATGTGGAAATCCTCAGCGGCCTGGCGGCTGGCGAACAAGTGGCCGCTGCCGGCAGTTTCATTCTCAAGTCGGAACTGGGTAAAGGTTCCGCTGAGCACGCCCATTGATGTGCCTCGTACGAGTACAACTCCATGTTTGAACGGTTGATTCAATTCGCGATCGAGCAGCGCATCGTTGTGATGCTCGCTGTGTTGCTCATGGCTGGGCTGGGTATCGCCAGCTTCCAGAAACTGCCCATTGATGCGGTGCCTGACATCACCAATGTGCAAGTACAAATCAATACCTCGGCGCCCGGATTTTCTCCTCTGGAAACCGAGCAACGGATTACCTTCTCCATCGAAACCAGCATGGCGGGCCTGCCGGGCTTGCAGCAGACCCGTTCGCTGTCGCGTTCGGGGTTATCCCAGGTCACGGTTATCTTCGAGGACGGCACCGATCTGTTCTTCGCCCGCCAACTGGTGGGTGAGCGCCTGCAAATCGCCAAGGATCAACTGCCCGAGGGCGTTGATGCGGTGATGGGCCCGATCTCGACCGGCCTGGGCGAGATTTTCCTGTGGACCGTTGAAGCCGAGGAGGGCGCACGCAAGGAAGACGGCACGCCGTATACGCCCACCGATCTGCGGGTGATTCAGGACTGGATCATCAAACCGCAGCTGCGCAATGTGCCGGGCGTTGCCGAGATCAACACCATCGGTGGCTTTGCCAAGCAATATCAGATCGCTCCCGATCCGAAGAAACTCGCCGCTTACAAGCTGACCCTGAACGATCTGGTGGCGGCACTGGAGCGCAACAACGCCAACGTCGGTGCCGGTTACATCGAGCGTGGCGGCGAGCAGTTGCTGATCCGTGCCCCCGGCCAACTCGGCACCGTGCAGGACATCGCCAACATCGTGATTGCCAACGTGCAAGGCACGCCGATTCGGGTCAGCAGCGTCGCAGAGGTCGCGATCGGCCAGGAGCTGCGTTCCGGAGCTGCCACCGAGAATGGCCGTGAAGTGGTGTTGGGTACCGTGTTCATGCTGATTGGCGAAAACAGCCGCACGGTGTCCCAGGCGGTCGCCGCCAAGTTGGCTGACATCAACCGCTCGCTGCCCAAGGGCGTGCAGGCGGTGACTGTTTATGACCGTACCAATCTGGTGGAAAAGGCCATTGCCACGGTCAAGAAGAACCTGGTTGAAGGTGCGATTCTGGTCATCGCCATCCTCTTTCTGTTTTTGGGCAACATCCGTGCGGCGCTGATCACCGCCATGGTGATTCCTCTGGCCATGCTGTTCACCTTCACCGGGATGTTCACCAACAAAGTCAGCGCCAACTTGATGAGCCTCGGGGCGCTGGACTTCGGCATCATCGTTGATGGTGCGGTGGTGATCGTCGAGAACGCGATCCGCAGGCTGGCCCACGCGCAACAGAAATACGGCAGGATGCTGACCCGTTCCGAGCGTTTCCATGAGGTATTCGCCGCAGCAAAAGAAGCTCGCCGACCGCTGATTTTTGGTCAGTTGATCATCATGGTCGTGTACCTGCCGATCTTTGCCCTGACCGGTGTCGAAGGCAAAATGTTCCACCCTATGGCCTTCACCGTCGTCATTGCCTTGCTGGGCGCCATGATCCTGTCCGTGACCTTCGTCCCGGCGGCCATCGCGATGTTCGTGACGGGCAGGGTCAAGGAAGAGGAAGGCGTGGTGATGCGTGCTGCCAAACGCGGCTATGCGCCGGTTCTGACTTGGGTGTTGGGGCATCGCGCTATTGCGTTCTCGATGGCCGTCGTGGTGATCGTGTTGTCCGGCTTTACCGCCAGCCGCATGGGCAGCGAGTTCATTCCCAGCCTGAGCGAGGGCGACTTTGCCTTGCAGGCCCTGCGTGTGCCGGGCACCAGCCTGACCCAATCGGTGGACATGCAGCAGCGTCTGGAAAAGGCAGTGATTGCCAGGATGCCGGAAGTGGAGCGCATGTTCGCTCGCACCGGCACCGCCGAAATCGCGGCCGACCCTATGCCGCCGAATATCTCCGACAGCTACGTGATGCTCAAGCCGCAAAGCGAGTGGCCTGATCCCGGTAAGTCTCGTGACACGCTGATCGCCGAATTGCAGCAGGCTGCCGCCAGTGTGCCGGGCAGCAACTATGAACTTTCGCAACCCATACAACTGCGTTTCAACGAGCTGGTTTCCGGCGTGCGCAGTGATGTGGCGGTCAAGGTGTTTGGCGATGACATGGATGTGCTGAACCAGACCGCTGCGAAAATCGCCGCCACCCTGCAAAAAGTGCCGGGCGCCTCCGAAGTCAAAGTTGAACAGACCACCGGATTGCCGGTGCTCACCATCAATATCGATCGGGATAAAGCCGCCCGTTATGGCCTGAATGTGGGGGATGTTCAGGATGCTATCGCCATTGCGGTGGGCGGTCGTCAGGCGGGAACCTTGTACGAAGGCGACCGTCGGTTTGACATGGTGGTACGACTCTCCGAAACCTTGCGAACCGACGTGGCGGGTCTGTCCAGCCTGTTGATCCCGGTACCGGCCAGCAGCAGTAACCAGCAGATCAGCTTCATTGCGCTTTCCCAAGTGGCGAGTCTCGATCTGGTGCTGGGTCCGAACCAGATCAGCCGGGAGAACGGCAAGCGCCTGGTGATCGTCAGCGCCAACGTGCGCGGTCGCGATCTGGGCTCGTTCGTTCAAGAGGCTGGCGAGACCATCAACAGCAACGTACAGATTCCTGTGGGGTACTGGACCAATTGGGGCGGGCAGTTCGAGCAGCTGCAGTCTGCCGCCAAACGTCTGCAGATTGTGGTGCCTGTTGCATTGCTGATGGTGCTGGCGCTGTTGTTCATGATGTTCAACAACCTCAAGGACGGTTTGCTGGTGTTTACCGGCATCCCATTCGCCTTGACCGGCGGCGTCATGGCGCTATGGTTGAGGGACATTCCCTTGTCGATTTCGGCGGGCGTCGGGTTTATCGCTTTGTCGGGGGTTGCTGTGTTGAACGGCCTGGTGATGATCGCGTTCATTCGAAACCTGCGTGAAGAAGGGCGCACGCTCGGTGATGCCATCAATGTCGGCGCGCTGACGCGCTTGCGCCCGGTGTTGATGACTGCGCTGGTGGCATCCCTGGGGTTCATTCCCATGGCCCTGGCCACCGGCACCGGTGCTGAAGTGCAGCGGCCTCTTGCGACAGTGGTGATTGGCGGGATTCTGTCCTCCACGGCACTGACGCTGCTGGTGTTGCCAGCGCTGTATCAATGGGCGCACCGGCGCGAGGAAGACTGACCGCCTGGGTTAGATGAAAGGTGAAAAGCCCGCGACAGGTCACTGTCGCGGGCTTTTTTTTGTGTCGAGGTTTTCTGGCCGGGCAAAAATCCCGGGTAAAAAAGCCGATAAAAAAACTGCAAAAAAAACGCCCCGAAGGGCGCTGAAATATTCACCTTGACCAAAGGAGCCGTGAAGCTGCTAAAGGCGAATGAGTGGTATCGCGGGTATCAACCTTCCGATTTGTGCGGCAGGTCAGTGGTTGGTTTTTTATCGGTGTTGACCAGGCGTGCAGATTCATTGCTGCGTTGGTCTTCGAAGCGCATCTGTTGGGCCATGCGCATTTTCTCTGCGGCCTGGCTGGCGCGTTCGCTACCGCCTTCGGCCATCACCGCTGTGGAGGTCAGTGCGGCGAAGGTCAATGCCATCGATTTGAGTACTTTCACTGTTTTCACCATTGATTAAGGGCAGTCATTGCACAGCGTTAAAGCGCTCTGCAGTTATCAAGGGTGATCATAGGGAAAGGGGGGTAACGCGAAGATGATCGGAGAATGACAATCTTGAAAGGTGGGGTTGTTGGGCGCCCACCGCACCTACAAAACGCAATTTCGCAGCCTTCGGCAGCTCCTACAGGCACACCTCGGTCCTGTAGGAGTTGTCGGAGGTTACGACGGCTACGAAGGCGGTATGCCTGATACACCGCTGTTCGCAGCCTTCGGCAGCTCCTACAGGCACACCTCGGTCCTGTATGAGTTGTCGGAGGTTACGACGGCGACGAAGGCGGTATGCCTGATACACCGCTGTTCGCAGCCTTCGGCAGCTCCTACAGGCACACCTCGGTCCTGTAGGAGTTGTCGGAGGTTACGACGGCGACGAAGGCGGTATGCCTGATACACCGCTGTTCGCAGCCTTCGGCAGCTCCTACAGGCACACCTCGGTCCTGTAGGAGTTGTCGGAGGTTACGACGGCGACGAAGGCGGTATGCCTGATACACCGCTGTTCGCAGCCTTCGGCAGCTCCTACGAACCGTGGCGGCTCGGGTTATTCCGGCAACCGATTATCCCGACGCAACTGACGGATAAGCCCGGCATGGTCGAGTTCGCCATCTCCGGCATCGACCATGGCCTGGAACAGTCCGTCTACCAGGCTGGCCACGGGCAGTGTCAGGCCCAGGTTTTTGGCCTGGGCGAGGGCGGTGTGAGTGTCCTTGAGTTGCCATTTGGCCGGGCCGCCCGGGGTGAAGTCGTTGTCGAGCATGCGTTGCCCATGTTGACGCCAGATGGGCGAGTCGACGAAACCGCCCAGCAGCGCCTGATGGACTTTGGCCGGATCAGCCCCACCTCGTTCGGCGAGCAACAAACCCTCGGCCACGGTGGCGATAGAGCTGGCGACGATCAACTGATTGACCAGTTTCGACAGCTGCCCGGTGCCGGTGGGGCCGACATGCACCGGACGGCCCATGACGGCCAACACCTCTTGCCCCTGCTCGAACGCGGCGCTCTCACCGCCAACCATGATCGCCAGGCTGGCTTCCCGCGCACCCCGTTGACCACCGGACACCGGCGCGTCCAGATAACCCACGCCAAGTTCAGCGCAGCGGCGCGCCTGTTCGACGGCCGTCTCTACAGGGATCGAACTCATGACGATCACCAGCGCGCCGTGTGGCAAGGCCTGCACGGCGCCGTTTTCGCCTAACAACACCTGATCACAGGTCGGCCCGTCACTGAGCATGCACACCAGCACCTGAGCGCCTTCAGCAGCCGTCGCCGCGCAGTCGAAAATCTGCGCGCCTTCTCCTGAAAGCTCCGCTGTCTTGGCCTTCGAGCGGTTCCAGGCGCGGACCTTGTACCCGGCGCGCAGCAGGTTGCGGACCATGGGCTGGCCCATGATGCCGGTACCCAGAAAGGCAATGGTGGGTTGACTCATGTCTTGGCTCCCAGGGTTTCATCAGCAGTGGTTGGCTTGCCCGTCAGCGAGACCGGATTGCGCGGCATCAGCACCATGCCCAGACCACCCAGGCCGACCAGCGCGGCAATCATCAGGAAGCCCGGTGTGTAGCTGCCGGTCATGGTAAACAGCAGGCCGGTCAGGTACGGGCCGGAAAAACCACTCAGGTTGCCAATGGAGTTGATCAGCCCGATCCCGGCAGCGGCACCGACGCCGGTCAACACTTGACCCGGTACCGCCCAGAACACGTTGATGGCGCTGTAAACGCCCATGGCCAGGAACACGAAACCAATCACGATGATCCATGGTTGGTTGATCAGCAGCGCCAGGGCGATAGCGGCTGCGGCCAGCATTGCAGCACCACCGGCGTGCCAATGACGCTCTTGCAGGCGATCCGAGCGACGGCTCCACCAGATCATTGCCACCGCAGCGACTGCGTAAGGAATGGCGGTGATCAACCCGTTCTGCATCAGGCCGATTTCCAGCCCGAACGAGGCGCGGAACGAAGCCAGCACCGTGGGCAGGAAGAAGTTCATGGCGTTTGAGCCCGAGGTGATGCCGAAATACACCAGCGCCAGCATCCACACCTGCTTGTTGCCCAGCGCCTTGCGGATCATCTGGCCCTTGGTCGGCTGGATGCCCACCACCAGCGGCTTGTTGCGCTCTTCCTGATCCAGGGTTCTGATCAGCCAGTTGCGTTGTTCGTCGGTCAGCCAGTGGGCGTCGGAAGGACGGTCGGTGAGGTAGAAGTAGCAGACCACGCCGAGGATCACCGCAGGAACAGCTTCGACGATGTACATCACCCGCCAGCCGACGAAGCCCCAGGCATCGCCCAGTTGCATCAGGCCAACCGACAGCGGTGCACCCAGCACTTGAGCAATGGGCACTCCGAGGTAGAAGGTGGCAATCATGCGTGCCCGGTAACGGCTCGGGAACCACAGGGACAGCAGGTAAATCACCCCGGGGAAGAACCCGGCTTCGGCGATGCCCAGCAACACACGCAACGTGATGAAGTGCCCGGCGGTCTGCAGAAAACCCATGGCCCCGGCAATGATGCCCCAGGTGACCATGATCCGCGCCAGCCAGACTCGGGCGCCGTAGCGGTGCAGCAGGATGTTGCTTGGCACTTCGAACATGAAGTAACCGAGGAAGAAAATCCCTGCCCCCAGGCCATAGATCGCCTGGCTGATGCCGATGTCCGCGTTCATGTGCAACGCCGCGAAACCGACGTTGTTGCGGTCCAGAAAGGCCACCACGAACAGCAGGATAAGGAAGGGGATCATGCGCCGGGTAACGCGCTTGATGGTTTGTTTTTCTAGATCCGAGACATCGGGATGGGGCGTTATCATGGCGCGTGGCCTCGTTGTTTTTGTTGTTATGGGTGCGGCAAGCAATGCCTGGGTGAAGCTCTATGTTTGCCGGTCATTACGTCTACAGCGGCATAGTCTTGTGGGTTGGCATGTGGGCAAATTTGTGGGACCGGCTTTAGCCGGGAAGAGGCCAGTGAATTCGCTGCATAGGTAGCGAAAGGAATACCGCCTTCCCGGCTAAAGCTGGTCCCACTAGCCGGTCCCACAAGCGGTCCCACAGATGGTGCTCAGTGAGGCGCGGTGTCTTCGATGTGAGCGCGGATGATGGCGTCGAAATCGGCATCAGCGCTGAAGCCCAAAGCACGGGCCCGGGGTGCGTTGACCCGGCTCGGCCAGCTTTCGACGATGCGCTGGATGGTGGCGTCCGGTTCCCAGCGGATCAGTTTCACCACTTCTGGCCCGGCGATCCGTTCCAGTGCGGCGATCATCTCGGCCACCGTGGTGGTCACGCCGGGCAGCGGGATGATGCGCTCATCGCCCAGCGTCTGAGGCGACAAGGTCATGGCGTGCAGCATGGATTCAACGATGCGTCGAGGTGAGGTGAGGTACACCTGGGTGTCGGGTCGCACCGGGCACACGGCGGGCAAACCCACCAGGGGTTCGCGGATGATTGAGCTGAAGAACGTCGACGCAGCCTTGTTGGGCTTGCCGGGACGCACGGCCACGGTGGGCAGGCGCAGGATGCGACCGTCGACAAAACCTTTGCGGGCGTAGTCCGCCACCAGCAGTTCGCCGACGGCCTTTTGCATGCCATAGGAGGATTTCGGGGTCAGCACCGTGTCGTCATCGACCACGTCCGGCAGCTTGCCCCCAAACACCGCGAACCCGCTGGCGGAGACAAAACGGGGTTTGTTGCCTTGTTGGCGCAGGGTTTCCAGCAGGGTCATCAGGCCTTGCAGATTGACCTGCATGCCCAGATCGAAATCCGCTTCGGCGGCGGAGCTGACCACTGCCGCCAGGTGCCAGACCAGATCCACACCATCGGTGACTCGCGCCACGACTTTGGGGTCGGCAATGTCACCGGTGACCACTTCGATGCGGGCGTCGTTGGGCACGTCTTCGCCAGCAAAGGCGTCGAACAGCACAATGCGTTCAATGGCCTGAGGCGCCTGGCCTTCGAGGGCCAAACTGTGCAGATCCAGCAGACGCTCGGCCAGTTGTTTGCCGATGAAACCGGTGCCGCCGGTGATGAGAATTCGCATGGTGTGCTCCTGTTTTTATTGTTGAGCGGAGTGTTCCGTCTCTGACGCGGATCACCTGTGGGACCGGATTTATCCGGGAGGACGGCATCTCAAACGATAGAAATGCAGCGCATTTATTGGCCTCTTCCCGGCTAAAGCCGGTCCCACAGGATGTTCATGAATCCAAAAAATCAATCCGCCTGAACCGTGGTTTGCTGCTGCTCACCCAAACCTTCGATACCCAGACGCATCTTCTGACCCGCGCGCAGGAATACCGGATTCGGCTTGACCCCAAGGCCGACGCCCGGTGGGGTGCCGGTGGAGATGATGTCGCCGGGTTGCAGGGACATGCAGCGGCTCAGGTAGGCCACCAGTGCCGGGATCTGAAACACCAGAGTGCGGGTGTTGCCGTCCTGATAGCGATGGCCGTCCACTTCCAGCCAGAGGTTGAGCTGGTGCGGGTCGGTGACTTCATCGCGGGTCACCAGCCACGGGCCGATAGGGCCGAAGGTGTCGAAGCCCTTGCCTTTGTCCCAGGTGCCGCCGCGCTCCAGTTGCCATTCACGCTCGGACACATCGTTGATCACGCAATAGCCCGCCACATGATCCATGGCGTTGCTTTCATCGATGTAGCGGCCGCCTTTGCCGATGACCACGCCCAGCTCGACTTCCCAGTCGGTCTTGGTCGAACCACGAGGGATTTCCACGTCGTCATTGGGGCCACAGATGGCGCTGGTGAATTTGCTGAAAATCACCGGCTCACTGGGCACCGGCATGTTGGACTCGGCAGCGTGGTCGGCGTAATTGAGGCCGATGCAGAGGAATTTGCCGACCTGGCCCACGCACGCGCCGATGCGCGGAGAACCGCTGACCAGCGGCAGGCTTTCGGGGTCGAGTTTGCTCAGGGCGCTCAGGCTGGCGGGTTCGAGAGCGCTGCCCGCCACGTCAGAAATATGAGCCGACAAATCGCGGATTTGCCCTTGGGCGTCCAGCAAACCGGGTTTTTCCTGGCCTTTTTCGCCATAGCGCAGCAATTTCATAAGGGGATTCCCTGTGTTCGAAAAGGATTAAAAGTAAGGCTCAGACGCTCATGCCGCCATCGATGATGTGCACACCGCCGGTGGTGTACGCGCTGGCGTCACTGGCAAGATACAGCGCCAGCCGGGCGATTTCCTCTGGCGTGCCGAGACGGCCCATCGGTTGGCGGTCGACAAAGGCTTGATAGACCTCGGCTTCGGTGCGGCCCTGTTCACGGGCCTGCTCGGCGATGCGCTGGCGCAGAGAAGGGGAGTCGACGGTGCCGGGGCAGATGGCGTTGCAGCGGATGCCTTTGCTGACGTAGTCGGTGGCCACTGATTTGGTCAGGCCGATCACGGCGGCCTTGCTGGCGGTGTAGGCGAAGCGGTTGGGCACGCCTTTGACGCTGGAGGCCACCGACGCCATGTTGACGATGCTGCCGCCACCTGCGGCCAGCATGCCCGGTAGAAACGCGCGGATCATTCGGTACATGGCGGTAACGTTCAGATCGAAGGAAAACTGCCAGGCCTGTTCGTCGCAATCGAGCAGGGCACCGCTGTGCACGTAGCCTGCGCAATTGAACAGCACATCAATCGTGCCCACCTGTTGGCGAATCGAGTCAATGGCCGATGAATCGGTGACGTCCAGTTGCAAGGCCTGAATGCCGGGGATGTCCTGGAGCGCTTCGATGTGCAGGTCGGTGGCGATGACATGGGCTCCAGCTGCCTGGAAGGCCAGCACCGAAGCGCGGCCAATGCCTTGCGCCGCCGCGGTAATCAGAACGCGTTTGTTGGCGAGGTTCATGTGGATGTCCATTGTTATTGTTTGCGACGCCAATACCCTAGGGCGGGTTGCCGATAATCGCCAATGAGATATTCTCAAGGCCTAATAACAGGAGGTTATCGAATGACCGATGTGGGCTTCAGGCAATTGTGCAATTGGCTTCGCTTTCGGCACTTGGTGCTGATCGACAATCTGGCCCGCACGCAAAACATGCACGCCACCGCCGAGGCGATGAACATCAGCCAGCCAGCGGTCAGCAAGATGCTGCGCGAGATCGAGAATCAGCTGGGTTTCGCCCTGTTCCAGCGCCTGCCGCGCAGCATGTCGCCCACCGATCTGGGTAGTCACGTGGCCCGTTATGCGCAGATCGCTCTTAATGACGCCGAGCATTTTGTCGGCCAGGTCAACCACCTGCGCCAGGGTGGGCACGGTCTGCTGAAGATCGGCACTATCTTCGCGCCGACGTCTGTGGCGCTGCCAGCGGCGATTGTCGGGGTCAAGCAACGCTGGCCGCTGCTGACTCTGGACATTCTGGAAGGCACCAGCGCCAATCTGCTGACCATGCTGGAGCACAAGCAGCTGGACCTGGTGATTGCCCGGTTTACTCTCGACAGCCACCGCAAACTGTTCGACTTCCAGCCGCTGGCGCCGGAGCCGCTGTGCCTGGTCACCGGCAGTCAGCATCCACTGGCGGGGGCTCGTGAACTGCCCCTGGCGGAATTGGGCAGTTGGCCCTGGATTGTCTATCCCGCAGGTACGCCCATGCGAGCTCGACTGGAGCGGGCGTTTGCCGAGGCGGGGATGCAGACCCCGGAAAATACCGTGGAAACCAGCTCCATGCAGACCACCCTGCAACTGCTGCAAACCGCACCGATGGTGGCGATGCTGGCTGAATCCATGGTCGGCCCGGACATGCAGGCCGGTCGCCTTACCCGACTGGCGTTGCCGTTCCCCCTGGTGCTGGCTGATTACGGCATCATCACCCGACGCAACGAAACCCCTGGCTGGTCCGCACAGGCGTTCATCGAAGAGCTGCTGTGCGGCGCCGATACACTGAGAAGCGCCCGCCAGACACCTTGATAACCCTTGGTTATCGTTTGATGGAATCTCGTCATTGGGCACTTTGCGATCCGCCGACTAGAGTGACCGGCGCCCCACCTCGCCAATCTGGGCCGGGTAGGGGCGCCAACCGCTCATAAGAGGCGCGCATGAGAACAATAAAAAGCTACAAGACGCTGACGATTCTGTTCCTGTTTCTGATTGGCGTAGTCAACTATCTGGACCGCAGTGCGCTGTCCATTGCCAACACTTCCATCCAGAAAGACCTGGCCATCAGCCCTATGCAAATGGGCATCATGCTCTCGGCTTTCTCTATCGCCTACGCCTTCTCCCAATTGCCCTTGGGTGCCCTTATCGACAAGTTGGGCAGCAAGCTGGCGCTGGGCGGTTCGCTGATTGTCTGGTCCGTTGCCCAGGCGGCTTTTGGCCTGTTCAGCAGCTATGGGCATCTGGTTGCCTTGCGAGTCATGCTGGGGATTGGCGAAGCGCCGGTCTTCCCGTCCGCAGCCAAAGCCCTTTCCGAGTGGTTCGATACTCAAGAGCGTGGCACCGCGACCGGCTGGGTCTGGTCTTCGACCTGCATCGGACCGTGCCTGGCACCGCCTTTGTTGACCTTGTTCATGGTGCATCTGGGCTGGCGCGGGATGTTTATCCTGACTGGCGTCATCGGTTTGGTGCTAGCGGCGTGCTGGTTCGCGTTTTACAAAAGCAAGGCGCAATACATGGCTGAAACAGGTCGCGCCGAGCCGGTTCCTGTGGCTGCGCAACCCGTAAAAGCGCCACGGATGCGCTGGACGGCATTGTTCAAGGAGCGCAACACCTGGGGTGCGTTTCTGGGTTTCATGGGCGTGATCTACATGATCTGGCTCAACCTGACCTGGCTGCCAGGGTATTTCGAGAAAGAACATGGCCTAGACCTGTATCGCACCGCCTGGGTGGTGTCGCTGGCCTACCTGTTTGGTGCGCTGGGCACCATCATCGCGGGCAAGGCGTGCGACAAGCTGGTTGCCCGAGGCATGAAGGTCCTCGCCAGCCGCAAATTGATGGTGATCATGGGACTGGTCGGCGGGGCGTTTTTTACCCTGATCGTGGCCTTCACCACCAATGTCGTCGCCTGCGTGGTGCTGCTGTGCCTGACCATGTTCTTCATCAACATCTCCAGCGCTACGGCCTGGATGATTGTGAACACCATCGTGCCGTCGGAGCGGGTGGCGTCATTCGGCTCGATCCAGAATTTCGGCGGTTATCTGGCGGGCTCCATCGCGCCGATCCTCACCGGATTCAGCGTGCAGCAGAGCGGCTCGTTTTCATCGGCCTTCGTGATCAGCGCCGTCGTGGCCGCCTGTTCGGCCATGGCTTACTTCCTGTTGTTGAAGGAGCCAGTGGTCAAAGAACCGGTGGTGAGTGGGGTGGTGGGGCAGACGGCGGGGTGATTGGTCAGGACTGCGCTATTCGCAGTCTTCGCCAGCTCCTATCGAACATGGTGTAACTGCGAAGTTTTTTCTGTAGGAGTGAGCTTGCTCGCGATAAAGTCGGAACGACTTTCCTGTAATGGTAAGTCCAGCTGTTTTAACGACTGCTTCGCAGCCGATCGCGAGCAAGCTCACTCCTACAGGATATGTGGGGTTTTCAGGAGCACCGCCGTTCCGTCGGAGATTACGAAGACTGCGAAAGCCGTTCACTTGGCACAGCGCAATTCGCAGCCTTCGGCAGCTCCTACAGATCATTTTTCATGTTTGTGGCCACTGATCAGGCCTGCACAGCCCGCGTTTTCGGGCCGACGAAGATCCAGGCGAGCAGACTGATGACCGGCACGAAGACCAGCATCAGAATCCACAGGCATTTGCTTTCCCGGCTTGCGTCACTCTTCACAACGCGTATTACTGCCCAGAATTCGAGCACTACCAGAATCGCGGCAAAGACACTCCAGAAAATCGGGAGGTTCATAATCGCCGCTAATACATTCCAGCTCTCTGAGTTTCCCATGGCACACCTCATACGTGGTCGTTAAACGTTAGTCCTCCAAGGCTTCGCAAGGGTTCATTAATTGTGCCGGGCGGTGTTCAGGGGCAATGGCCGGGTGCCGTGTTGCTGGCCTTGCTGATGATCGCCGCCAGCCGACGCAAGTTGGTTTGTTGGGCAAGGACCAGGTCCTCTACTTCCACGCCTGCCGGTGTTTGCAGCAGGCTTCGGCAATTGAGCTCACTCGCCGCCGAGCCAGATGATTGATCGGCCCGCACGCGCCACCGGCTGTCCAGCAACGCGTACTGGCCGGGGACCAGATCGAAGCGTTGCACTTCAAGCCGCAGGCTGGTTTTTGCCCTGCCACGGGTCTGGACATGCAACAGATTGGTCAGCGCGTTTTGCACTTCGTCTGCAAGGCTTGCGCCCCACCAGTCGGTTTCCAGAATGACCAGGCCGTTTGTCCCCTGGCGGACAACAATCTGCGAGCGATCCACCTGGGCGGGCACGGTCACCCGCTCGACCTGCAATTCATTGTTCAGATGCTCTGTCCCGGCAGCGCTGGCGGCCAATGGCGTCAGCGTGTGGTAATGCACCGGATCGCTGCGGCAAGCCATCATCAGCAGGCTGGCGATAAGCAGTGATACGTGAAGGCGGGCACTCATCTGGATGTCCTGCTCAAGGGGAAGGGGCTTCGTAGCGTGCGTCTTTCGGCCGACCCCGAATCAAAGACTCGGGATGCCGGTTCAGGTAGTCGGAAAGATCGCGCAACGAGCGCGACATGCGCCCCAGCTCCTCAATCGCGTCGCCCAGTTGCTCGCGTTGAGGTGAGCCTTCGGCCAGGGTCGAATTCGCGGATTTCAAGGTTGTTCGCATGTCGTCCAGCGTGGATCGAATGCCCGGCAGGGTTTGCCCGTTGAATTGTTTCAGCCCGGTGCGCAGCTCATTGAGGCTGCCTTCCAGACTGGAGGCAATGCGTTCCATGGGCAGTCTGGAAATCTTGTCCACCACGGCCTGCAATTGTTCCTGCAACAGTTCAAGACTGCCGGGCACAGTGGGCAGCATCACTGGCCTGGCTTGCGGATCGAACACGACTTTCGCTGCGTTGGGATAGAAATCCAGGGATATGTACAACTGGCCGGTGAGAAGGTTTCCCGAGCGGGCCTGGGCGCGCAAACCATGTTCGATAAAGTTGCCGATGATCCGGATGCCGCCTTCCAGGTCTTCAGGGTCATGTTTGAGCACGGCCAGCATTTTCTGGTGCGCCTGACCGAGACTTTCCGGGTAGATCACGATGCCCACCAGAATCGGGAAGCTGTTGGTCTTGACGTCGAAATCCAGGTTTACCGTAACCACTTTGCCAATTTCCACCCCCTGAAATTCCACAGGCGCATCGACTTTCAAACCTCTGAGTGCCTGATCAAAACGCAGGGTCAGAAATTGCGCTTTGCCCGGCGGCGGGGCGAGGGCGGTCTCGGCGTCGGTAAACAGCTCGAAGCGGGTTCCCTGAATGGCTCCGGCAGCGGCAGGCCCATATTCCGGGGCGCCGAATGCGATGCCGCCAATCAGCAAAGCCGAGAGGGATTCGGTCTTCACGGAAATGCCCCCCGCGCTGACGTCGAGATCAATACCACTGGCATTCCAGAAGCGCGTATTGCCCGTGACGTAGGCGTCGTGGGGCGCGTTGACGAATACTTCGACGTCGACCCCATTGCCATCTTCATCCAGTGCGTAGCCCACCACCTGGCCGACAGGGATTTTGCGGTAGTAAACGGGTGAGCCTATGTCCAGCGAGGCCAGGTCTTTGGTGGTCAATGTAAAGCGCTTGCCAGGTTCGCCGTAGGTCACCGGCGGCGGTGCTTCCAGGCCGACAAAGTCCTTTATCGTGCGCTGTGCTTCACCTGGATCAGCGCCGATGAACGCGCCGGAGAGCAGGGTATCAATGCCTGACACGCCGCCCGCGCCGATCCTCGGCCGTACCACCCAGAATCGTGAATCTTCCCGAGTGAAGGACGAAGTCCGTTTGGCGAGTTTGACCGTGGCAGTGACGCTTTTCTGGTCTTCGCTCAGCTCCACCTCCGACACTTGACCGATCACCACATTGCGGTATTTGACCTGAGTTTTTTCAGCGGCCAGGCCTTCGCCCGTCTTGAACGAAATAGTGATCTCCGGGCCCGCCTGCAGTCGGTGATGCACCACCAGCGAAATACCCACCAGCAGCGCAATGATCGGCACGATCCACACCAGTGACACGCTCCAGCGCCCGGATGTTTTGACTGTGCCCGTTTGCGGCTGTGTGCTTTCAAGGGCCATGGCCGGGCTCCTTGTCCTGTAAGGGCAGCCAGATCAGACGCGGATCGAAACTCATGGCCGAGAACATGGTGAACATCACCACCATGCCGAAAAACAGAATGCCGATCCGGGGTTCGATAGTGCCCAACGCGTCGAACTTCACCAGCGCGGCCACCAGCGCCACGACCATCACGTCGAGCATCGACCAGTAGCCCACCAGCTCGACCATACGAAACAGCGTCGAACGTTGTCGGCACGCCCAACTGCTGCGCCGCTGGGAAGTCACCAGCAGCATCGTCAACACGCCGAACTTGATGGCCGGCACGCCGATGCTGGCAATGAAAATGATCAGGGCAATGTCCCAGGCACCGGCTTCCCAGAATTCCAGCACGCCGCTGATGATCGTGCTGTCGGCGCCGCTGCCGAGCATGCTGGTGTTCATCACGGGCAGCAGGTTCGCTGGGATATACAGAACCAGTGCAGCCAGCAGATACGCCCAGGTGCGGTTCAGTGAGTCGGGTTTGATCGTGTGCAACGCGGCACCGCAGCGGTCGCAATGCTGTGGATGCTGGGTGATGTCACAGGCTCGGCTGCAGCTGTGGCAGAGACACAGCTGCAGATCTGCTGCCCGCAGGGGCGGGTTCACGTTTGATCCCACAGCGCCCGGACGTCGCGTCCGGCGATCTTGATCATCAGAATACTCAGCGCGGCCAGGGCCAACAGCCCGATACCGGGTACGACGTCCAGCAGCCCAGCAAGTTTGAAGACCGCAACCATGGCCCCTAGCAGGCAGACTTCAAGCATGCTCCAGGGCCGCAATGATTCAAGCCAGCGCATGCAAAATCCAAAGGCAGGTGAACGCTGTTTCGCCATGGCAAATGCCAGTACCCAGATCAGCAATATGACTTGAAGCACCGGCGCAATGATAATTGCGACGGCAGCCACCAGGGCCATAAAGGTGATAGGCCCTTCGCTGAGAGCAACAACAGAGTCCCATAACGTTGCGGAATTATGTAAGCCCTGCAAGCTGATGCTCATCACCGGATATAAGTTGGCAAATACCAAAAGTATTCCGGCGGTGACGCATAATGCCATTCGTTGCTGCAGGGTCAGCCCCGTGTAGCGCTGGATGACCGCGCCACAGCAGGCGCAGCAGGCTTTTTGCCGTTTAACCAGCGGTGCGGTTTGGTAAACCGAGTCGCAATACTCACAGATGATCAATGAGTCAATCGAGCGCATAAGCGTGCCTGAATAAGGGCGGGGCGGCTAAGTTGAATAGTTAATATAGAAGTCTCTGGATAATAGGCAAGGGCGGTTTAATAAACTGTTACTGCTACGGCATGTAAGCAGGTTGTTTGTTATTTCGAAAATATATATGGCAAGTTGCTATGGCGCGCTTCAGATAATGTTGTTCAAGAGTGCGGCGACTCGTTCAAAGGCTGATTAACCCAGCCCAGAAACAGTTCATAGCCCACAGCCAGCATCACCGGCCCGACAAACAGCCCGATGATGCCGCCAGTGACCATGCCGCCCAGTGCTCCGATCAAGATGACCGGCATGGGTACGGCGACGCCGCGGCCCAGCAGCAAGGGTTTGAGTACGTTGTCCGAGAGCCCGGCAATCAGGGTCCAGATCGCGAAAATCACCGTCGACGTGCCAACGCCGTATTGGGCGAATACATAGATCACCACGGGGATGGTGATCAACAGAACCGGCAATTGCACAATGCCCAACAGCAGCACCAGCAATGCGATCACCCCGGCGCCCGGAACCCCCATGGCCACCAGCCCGACGCCGATCAACAGCATCTGAATAAAGGCGATACCCACCACCCCCTGAGCCACCGCGCGGATGGTCGCTGTGCACAGGCTGGCGATCTGCGGACCGCGCTGGGCGCTGGAAATACGACTGGCAATGGCCACGGCGGTACGTTGACCACTGACCCCATGGGCCATGATCAAACCGGCGATGATCAGGGCGAAGATGAAAATCACGATCCCTGCACCAATGCCAGCGGCCTGATGCAGTACGACCCGCGACCAGTCCCTGAGGTGCGGCATGATCTGTTGAAACGCCCAACTCAAGTCTTGTGAAGCATGGAACCAGACCCGATACAGCGGCGAGCCTATCAGCGGCCAGTCCTGCACACCGACAGGTGGCGCCGGGATGACAAACTCCCCGGTTTCCACCGTATGCATGGCGCTCTGTACCGAATCGACGATGGATGCACCGAGCAGGGTCAAGGGCACCATCAGACCTGCCAGGCCGAGCACCACCACTATGACCGCTGCCCAGCCTGGACGGTTGCCGAGTTTTGCCGCCAGTAACTGGTTGAGTGGATAAAGCGTGACCGCAAGGATCAGCGACCACAGCATCAAGCTCATAAAAGGATGGAAGATCTGGTAGCAGAACATCGCCAGCACCAGGATCAGGCCGACACGGATCAATACGTCCAGGAGTTCCCGGCCGCTATTGAAGGTGATCATTTGAGTGCCAGTCACGACCGATCTCCTAAGGGCTGCGCGCTTTGCCTGTTGAGCGTAGGCGACAAATCCCTGAGGTCGGTTGATAGCCGATGAGCGACCTGGCAATGACGGGACGGGTAGTTCTTTGATACGCATGTTTTGGGCAGTCGAGCGGGCGCGGTAATATGCCGGCCACTTTCTACTTCTATGCGAGACGTTCATGGCCAACCAAGACCTGACATTCATTCCTGATCCTGACCCGCAATCGATTTCGTCCGATGTCGCCGGGGTTGGCGGTCTGCTGGTCTCCACGCAAATCCCTACTCGCGCTGACGGCAGCCTGGAACTGGGCGGCATCACCGAGCAGAGCGAATGCACGTTGCAGGCGTTGAAAGTTGCGCTGGAAAAAGCCGGCAGCTCCATGGACCGGGTGCTGCACCTGACGATCTACCTCACCGACATGGCTGACCGTGCCGCTTTCAACGAAGTCTACCGCCGCTTCTTCACCCAACCCTGGCCCGTCCGCGCCGCCGTGGGCGTTGCCGCGCTGGCAGTCGAAGGCATGCGGGTGGAAGTGACGGCGATGGCGGCGAAGGGCTGAGGCTGTCCTGTCAAAACGCAAAACCTGTAGGAGCTGCCGAAGGCTGCGAATTGCATTCTGCCTGACACACTGCTTTCGCAGCCCTCGTAACCTCGGTCAGCTCCTACAGGGACTGTGTTGTCACGCTCCTGGCTTTACAAACCTCAACGTAAACCGGTCTGACTCGCCAATGGCCTTGTATTTCGCCTGATCCTGATCGCCCAGTTTCAACGCCGGGGGCAGGGTCCAGACGCCTGCCGGGTAGTCTTTGCTGTCATTGGGATTGGCGTTGATTTCGCTTTGCCCTTGCAGTTTGAAGCCAGCATCGCTGGCCAGTTTCACCACGTAGGCGGTAGGCAGGTAGCCACTTGATTTGATGCTGTCGAGATTGGCATCGTCTTTGGCGCGATGGTCAACCACGCCCAGTACGCCGCCTGGCTTGAGGACCTTGAAGAAGGCCGCGAACATCTGCGGCGCGTCGTCAGCCATGACCCAGTTGTGCACGTTGCGGAAGGTCAGTACCCGATCCGCCGAACCCGGCTTGCCGAAGGCGGGCGCCTGCGGGTCGAACTCCACGGTTTCCGCTTTGCCGTAACGGGCCGGATCAGTCTTGAATTTCTGTTTCAGGCCATCAGCCGCTTTCTGGTAATAGTCGCCAGAGGAGGGGGCCTGTAACGCCGCAATGTAGTGGCCGCGCTCTTTCAGTAGAGGCGCGAGCAACTCGCTGTACCAACCGCCGCCGGGAGTGATTTCGATGACAGTCTGGTTGGCCTGCAAGCCGAAAAATTTCAGCGTCTGTTGTGGATGACGGTAAACGTCACGGGCGCTGTTTTCCTTGGCCCTCCATGATCCCTGCAACACGCTGGCGTACTGCGCGTCGTCGATTGAAGCCTCGGCTGGTGCGGCCTGGCTGAAGGTTGGCGCGAAAAGCGCGGCGCATGTCAAAGCCCGGAAAGTGCGGTTCATGATCGTCCTGAAAGTGTGGGTGTTTCTGGGAACGTACCATGCTGCCGGAGCGCTCGGCCCACACATTTTCTTTGGTTGACCGCGTTAAAAGTTATATCGCCAAACCGTCCTTGTAGGAGCTGACCGAGGTTACGAGGGCTGCGAATGGCGGTGTGTCAGGCAGGCCGGCTTCGCAGCCCTCGTAACCTCGGTCAGCTCCTACAGGAACCGGCAATCAAGCTTTATTACCACCTACGCAACAGTGTTTTCCGCCTTTCTCAAGGACAAATTGTCGCAGTGGCAGAGTTTTTTTTGATATCGTTGCAAAACTAACCAGTTAGTTAATTGTGTCGATGGTCAGTACGGACCTGTTCCGTACCTGCCTCGATGAGCAGGTTTTCAGCTCCTTTTTCAGAAGCAGCCCTGAAAGCGTGTGCCTCCACTACGCTTAACTTTCCCCTCCAACGTTCATGCGTCAACAGGATCATGCAACATGACTAAGTCTCAACCTTCGGCATCTGTCAGCCGCTGGCCCGTATGGGTCGCCGCGCTGGGCGTGCTGGTATTTGGATTGCTTTTCGTGGCCGGTGGCGGATACCTCGCTGCCCTTGGCGGTAGCTGGTACTTCCTGCTGGCTGGCCTGGGCATGCTCGTCTCGGCAGTGCTGTTGTTCAAACAGCGCCTGACGGGTGCCTGGCTGTTCGCGGCGGTCATGCTGCTGTCTGTAGTCTGGGCGTTGCTGGATGCAGGGCTGGTTTTCTGGCCGCAGATTTCCCGTCTGTTCGCGCTGGGTATCCTGAGCCTGGTGGTGGCGCTGGTTTACCCGACGCTGCGCAAGAACAACGGCCTGGCCGGCGGTATCGGCGGTTACGCGCTGTGCGCTGTGCTGGCCGTCGCTGTCGTTGCTGGCGGCTACGGCATGTTCATCCCTCACGCTTCGGTTGCGCCGACGGGCGACGGCCCTGGCTTGAGCAAAGTGGACCCGGCCAAGGCTCAGAAGAACTGGGCGCATTACGGCAATGACGAAGGCGGCAGCCGTTTCGCGGCGCTGGACCAGATCAATCGCAGCAACGTGGGCAGCCTGGTTCCGGCCTGGACCTACCAGACGGGCGATGTAGCAATCAGCGACGGCAACGGTGCTGAAGACCAGACCACCCCGCTGCAGGTTGGCGACAAGGTGTTCATCTGCACCCCGCACAACAACATCATTGCGCTGGATGCCGACACCGGTAAACAGCTGTGGAAGAACGAGATCAACGCCCAGAGTAAAGTCTGGCAGCGTTGCCGTGGCATGGCATATTTCGACGCCACTGCCGCGCTTGCTCAGCCAGTGGATAACAGCACGCCTGCTACCGCTGTTGCAGTCCCGGCCGGTGCCAATTGCCAGCGTCGCCTGCTGACCAACACCATCGATGCGCGCCTGATTGCCGTGGATGCCGATACCGGTGCTTTCTGCCAGGGTTTCGGCACCAATGGTCAGGTTGATCTGAAAGCCGGTCTGGGTAACGTACCGGATTCCTACTACCAGTTGTCGTCCGCACCCTTGATGGCGGGCAGCACCGTGGTGGTTGGCGGTCGTGTGGCGGATAACGTCCAGGCTGATATGCCAGGCGGCGTGATCCGTGGCTTCGACGTGGTGACTGGCGCAATGCGCTGGGCCTTCGACCCGGGCAACCCGGAAGACAAGAAAGCCCCGGCGGGCGATGGCACTTATGTGCGCAGCACGCCGAACAGCTGGGCGCCGATGTCGTATGACCCGGCGATGAACACCATCTTCCTGCCGATGGGCAGTTCGTCCACTGACATCTACGGTGTGGAACGTACCGCGCTGGATCACAAATACGGTGCTTCGGTTCTGGCATTGAACGCGACCACCGGCGAAGAGAAGTGGGTCTACCAGACCGTCCACAACGACCTGTGGGACTTCGACCTGCCGATGCAGCCAACGCTGATGGACTTCACCAAACCTGATGGCAGCAAAGTGCCGGCGGTGGTGATTGGCACCAAGGCCGGTCAGATCTTCGTCCTCGACCGCGCCACTGGCAAACCGTTGACCAAGGTTGAAGACGTTGCGGTCAAGGCGGCCAATATCCCCAACGAGCCGTACTCGCTGACTCAGCCGCTGTCCACCGGCATGCCGCAGATCGGCACCAAGCACATGACCGAATCGGACATGTGGGGCGCCACCCCGTTCGACCAGATGCTGTGCCGTATCGCGTTCAAGCAGATGCGCTACGAGGGCTTGTATACCGCGCCGGGCACCGATAAATCCCTGAGCTTTCCGGGTTCGCTGGGTGGCATGAACTGGGGCAGCATTTCTACTGATCCGGTCCACGGCTTCATCTTCGTCAACGACATGCGTCTGGGCCTGTGGATCCAGATGGTGCCGCAGCAGAAAGACGCCAAGGCTTCTTCCGGTGGCGAAGCGCTGAACACCGGCATGGGCGCTGTTCCTCTCAAAGGCACGCCGTATGCAGTGAACAAGAACCGCTTCCTGTCGATTGCCGGTATTCCGTGTCAGGCACCGCCGTTCGGCAGCCTGACCGCCATCGACATGAAGACTCAGAAAGTCGCCTGGCAAGTACCGGTCGGTACCGTTCAGGACACCGGTCCGCTGGGCATCAAGATGCACCTGCAACTGCCGATCGGCATGCCGACCCTGGGTGGCACGCTGTCGACTCAAGGTGGCCTGATCTTCATCGCCGGTACTCAGGACTACTACCTGCGCGCCTTCAACTCGGCCAACGGTGAAGAAGCCTGGAAAGCCCGTCTGCCAGTAGGCAGCCAGGGCGGCCCGATGACCTTCGTCTCGCCGAAAACCGGCAAGCAATACGTGGTCATCACCGCAGGCGGCGGCCGTCAGTCGCCGGATCGTGGCGATTATGTGATTGCTTACGCGCTGCCTGATAGCAAGTAAGCCTGCAGACCCGCAACACCCGAAACCGCTGTCGTCCGAGAGGATGGCAGCGGTTTTTTTTTGTGAAGCTCGCACCTGCCGAAGTGGGACCGGCTTCAGCCGGGAAGAGGCCAGTACATCCAATGCATATTTATCGTTTGGAATGTCGCCTTCCCGGCTAAAGCCGGTCCCACTTTGCTAGCCAGGTCTTACTCGGTCGCCCGCGGCTAAGTTGATTTCTTTGCACGATCCACCGCTACACCTGTCCAACCGACATCGCCAACCACTCAGGAGATATTCGAATGAATGACAACGCATTGGTCATCGGTGCCAGCGGTATCGTCGGCAGCGCCACGGCTCGATGCCTTGTGGATCAAGGCTGGAAAGTGGCAGGGCTGGCGCGCAAGCCGGTACAGCAGGAGGGCGTCACGCCTGTTGCCGCTGATCTGCTGGATATTGATTCGCTCAAAACTGCACTGGCCGATATCAACCCGACCCACGTCTACATCACCACCTGGGCACGGCAGGCTACCGAGGCGGAAAACATTCGGGTCAACGCCGCGATGGTGCGTAATGTGCTCAGCGTTCTGGGCGCCAAGGGGAGTGTTCGCCATGTCTCGGTGGTCACCGGGCTCAAGCATTACTTGGGGCCGTTCGAAGCCTACGGCAAAGGCACCTTGCCCAAGACACCGTTTCGCGAAGAACAGGGCAGGCTGGACGTGGAGAATTTCTACTATGCCCAGGAAGACGAAGTCTTTGCCGCCGCCAAGCGCGACGGTTTCACCTGGAGCGTGCACCGTCCGCACACCATTACCGGTGTTGCAGTGGGTAATGCCATGAACATGGCGACGACCCTGGCGGTCTACGCCTCGATCTGCAAAGCCACCGGCCGTGATTTCACTTTCCCTGGTTCGAGGGTTCAGTGGGACAGCCTGACTGACATGACTGATGCGCGCATCGTCGCCCGCCAGCAGATCTGGGCATCCACCACCCCGGCAGCGGCCAATCAGGCGTTCAACGTGACCAATGGAGATGTGTTTCGCTGGAGCTGGATGTGGGAGCAGATTGCTCAGTGGTTCGACATCACGCCTGCGCCGTTCCCGGAATCGGAAGCGCCGCTGGCTGAGCAAATGGCTGACGATGCGCAGGTCTGGAACAAACTGGTCGAGCAGCACAACCTCACTGAGCCTGACATCGACAAGCTGATTTCACCCTGGCACACCGACGCTGATCTGGGGCGACCGATTGAAGTGGTTACCGATACGTCGAAAAGCCGCTTGATGGGCTTTACCGATTATCAGGCCAGCGATCGTGCGTTTTTTGAGGTGTTCCAAGAGCTGCGCAAGCGACGTTTGATTCCGTAACACATCACCCTTGTAGGAGCGCGCTTGCCCGCGATTGCGTCAGGTCAGGCGATGATTTTTCGACTTAACCACCGCAATCGCGGGCAAGCGCGCTCCTACAGGCTTTACGATGTAGCCTCACTTCCAGAAAATAACCTTCTTCTGCGCCGCACTGACCACGCCGAAAAACGCCAGGCTAATCGCCGACGCCACGAAAATCGCTGACCAGACCTGCACAAAGTCGATCTGCAGCACCGCTTGGTAGATGACCCAGCCCAGCCCGCCATAAGCACCGAGCATTTCGGTGACGATGGCGACGATGATGCTGCGTGTCGTCGACACCCGCATCGCCGAGGCAATCAGTGGCAGAGCCGCTGGCAGGCGCAGACGCCAGATAAGCGCAAGTTTGCTGGCGCCGAAGCTGCGCAGCAGGTCGATGGATTTCTGATTGGCCTGATCCAGCCCAGTCATGGCGCTGAGGAACACGGTAAAACCCACTGCCAGGCTGGCCATGACTATCTTTGATTCCATGCCCATACCGCACCACAACAGGATCAACGGGGCATACGCCACAACCGGCACCGAGTTGATGGCGATGGCAGCAGGCAGACACCAGCGTTTCAAAGTTGGCTGCAAGGTCAGCAGCACCGCCAGCAGAATGCCGCCCACGCTGCCGATGACATAGCCCCCCAGCGCTTCCATGAAGGTGATCCACGCCGCATCGATCAAAGTGCTTTGCTGGTCAACGACACTTTTGAGGATCTCGCTGATCCCCGGCAGCACGTAAGCCGGCAGCTGAAACAGCCGAACCGATCCCTCCCAGATCACCACCAGCAGAATGGCACCGGCAAGGCCCCAGAGGATGTCGGCGGTTTTGCCGGCGTTTTTTGCGCGCGCATTCATAGATCATTTCTCCAAAACACGCAGGTTCGTTCCAGCAGGGCCATCAAGCCGTAGAACGTTGTGCCCAGCAGTGCCGAGGCGAGTATCGCGGCCCACAGCCCGACCATGTTTTCGTTGTACATCGCTTGCAGCAACAGCACCCCCAGGCCGGTGGTATCGCCGAACCATTCGCCGACAATCGCACCCACCAGGCTCAAGGTCGACGCCAGGCGCAAAGCCACGAAAATCTGTGGCAAGGCCATGGGCAATTGCAGACGAATCAACAATTGCCACGAAGATGCGCCGAAGCTGCGTAACAAGGCTTCCTGCTTGGGATTGACGCTTTGCAGGCCGACCAACGTGTTAACCGTGATGGGGAAGAACGTGAGGTAGAACGCGATCACCGATTTGGCCAGCAGGGTATTGCCGAACCACAGCACCACCAGCGCGCCGAACGCGATCACCGGGATGGTCTGGGAGACGATGAAGATCGGGAAGATCATCCGCCGCAGCAATTTCACCTTGGAGAACAGCACGCCATTGCCAATCCCCACGACCGCCCCGGCGACAAACCCGATCAGGGTTTCCAGCAGGGTGCGCAAGAATCCGTCTACATAGGCAGCGGGAGAGGCGGCTACTGCGGCCAACAACTGACTGGGTTTTGGCAGGCTATGAGTCGGCACATTCAACAGCCGCACCAGCGCCTCCCATACCAGCGCCACCGCCAATACGCCAAGCACTCCACGCATGACTCCAGGCATAACTCGCCGCACTGGATTCAGGGCAACGCTGTTCACAGTTTGCGATCCGCAGCTGGAATCGACTCCAGGAACTCAGGATGGAACGCCGCCTTGAGGTCCACCGCTTCAGGAATCACGTTGTACTTGAGCAGGAAGTCGTGGGCTTTCTGCACGGCGGTTGCGTCGATGGTCAGCAAGCCGTTTTCTTTGGCGCTGCCTGCTTCCATCAAGCGGACGGCTTCGGTGAGCATGGCTTCCTGGTGGGGTCGCTCCAGGGTAGGTGCGACGGCCATGACGGTGTCCACGGCATTTTTCGGATCTTTGATGGCGTCTTTCCAGCCGCGCAAGGTGGCGCGCAGGAAGGCTTTAACCAGCTCCGGGTTTTCCTTGGCGACTTTTTCCGATGTGATCAGCGTGTCACGAGGGAAGGTGATGCCGTAGTCCTCGGCCACGAACAGGCGCAGGTTATCTGCACCCATGCGGGTTTTCAGGGTGTCGAGTTCGTTGTACCAGGTGGCGGTGACCACATCCACGTCGCCATCAACAAACGGGGTGACGCTCACTTGCTGCGGCTGGATCTTCACGTCTTTCTGGGCGATGTTCTTGTCCGCCAGCATGCCCAGCAGCACGTAATTGGAGCCGGTAAACCAGGTGGTGACGTTACGCCCACGGAAGTCTTCCAGGGTTTTGACCGGGCCGTCTTTCTTGGAGACGAAGACAAAAGGCGTCAACTGGTGGGCAACGCCGATGCAGATGATCGGCAGCTTCTTGGCACGGGCCGCGAACACGCTGTCAGTGCCGCCGGACAGGCCGAAGGTGTCGGTGCCGGAGGCCACCAGGTTTTCGGTCAGCAGGTTCGGGCCGCCGGGGTTGATCGTCAGGTCGATCCCTTCATCGCGGTAATAACCCTTGGCCTGGGCCACGTAGAAACCGGCGAACTGGGTCTGGGGCAACCACTTCAAACGCAATGAAGCTTTGGTCAGCTCAGCCGCCTGGACCACGGACGACAGGCCCAGGCCGAGACAGGTCATGGCAACGCCGATGGCCAGTAATGAACGTCGTTTCAACATCGGAATACTCCAGCAAATGGGGAAAGGTGCGAAGACGAATCGAAAAGTCAGAACGGCCGATCACCTTTGACGGTGGTGCGATGCATCACCCGTCGATAGGCGTTGTCGTCGTAAGGCGTGGCGCAGTGCATGGTGCAGCGGTTGTCCCAGATCACCAGGTCATGGGCTTGCCACTTGTGGCGGTAAACGAACTCGTCACGGATTGCATGGGCGTTGAGGTCGGCCAGCAGTTGCGCGCCTTCCTCGGGCTCCAGGCCTTGAATTTCCTTGACGATGTCCTGACCGACGTAAAGTGATAGCCGCCCGGTGCTTGGGTGGGTGCGGACTACCGGCTGGATCACGTCCGGGGTGCGGGCTTTCTGTTCTTCGCTCAAGGGTGCGCGGTCAGCAAAGGCTTTGCCGTAGTAACCGGCGTAGGAATGCACCGCTTTAAGAGGGCGAATCCGCTCCTGCATCTCCACCGGCAGACCTTCATAGGCGGCGTGCATGCTGGCGAACAGCGTATCGGCCCCTTCAGGCGGCACCTCGATGGCATGCAGCAACGAGCCCATGCTTGGTTCAGCCATGTACGAGAGGTCCGAGTGCCAGTTCCAGCCTTCCTTGTGATTGCCAATCGGCTTGCCGTTTTCCGCCACATTGGACAGCACGTAAATTTCCGGATGGGACGCGGTGAGGAATTGCTTGAGCACGTGGATCATAAGGTCGCCGAAGCCACGGCTGAGTTCGACGTGCTGGGTTTCGCTGATGTGCTGGGCACGCAGGACCAACAGAGAATGTGTATCCAGCGCCTGCTTGAGGGCTTCCAGCGTGGCGGGCGAGGGCGCGTCTCGCAGATCCAGGCCCAGTACCTCGGCACCGAAGCCAGGTGTCAGCGGTCGCAGGTCCAGCAGTTGTTCGGAGTTCATCGCTTGTTTGGCGTTAGCGGTCATGGCATCACGTCCTGTATGAAGGGTCGTTACGATCCAGTTGGCGAATGAAGCCGGGCCACTCACGCTCACCGGCAATCAGGATGTCGCCTTTCTGTTCCCAGAACTGGCGAGCGGCTTTTTCACAGGTCTGCGGTGACGGAATCACCAGCTCGGCGCCTGCCGCCTGCGCGGCCTGCATGGCCAGTTGAATCCGTGCGGCACGTTCGAAGTAATAGAGCAGCATGAAGGCTTCGCCGGGCGTGCGGCCGATGGTCAGCACGCCGTGGTTGCGCATCAGCAACAGGCGGTGCTCGCCAAGGTTCTGGACCAGCCGGGTGCGTTCTTCAAGATCAATGGCCACGCCCTCGTAGGGGTGGAAGGCCTGGCGCTGGTAAAAACGCATGGCGAACTGGCTCAACGGCAACAGCCCGTCTTTCTGCCCGGACACCGCGACACTGGCATCGGAATGGGTGTGCAGCACGCAAGCGGCGTCGTGGCGGGCGCTGTGAATCGCGCCGTGTATGACAAAACCGGCGACGTTCACCGTGTAGTCGCTCTCGGCCAACGGGTTGCCGTCCAGATCAATCAGCACCAGGCTTGATGCGGTGATTTCTTCGAACAGCAGGCCGTAAGGGTTAATCAGGAACTGGCCTTCGCGACCGGGAACCCGAGCGGAAATATGGTTGTAGATCAAGTCGTCCATGCCGAACTTGGCGACCAACCGGTAGCATGCCGCCAGTTCGACACGGGCCTGCCACTCGACCGCGTCGAAGCGGGCAGGGCGTGCGGTGTCCAGATCAGTCACGGCTCAACCTCCCGTGGCCTGAAAGGACTTCATGCTTTCTTCTTCAATGGCTTCAAGCAGGGTGCGCTTGAGGCCGATGAATTCCGGCGAAGTCACCAGGTCCGCGCCGCGTGGGCGAGGCAGGTCGATAGGCAGTTCCAGCTTGATGCAGCCGGGGCGCGCAGTGACCACCAGCACGCGGTCACCGAGGAAGATCGCTTCGTCAACGTCATGGGTAATAAACAGGATGGTGCGGTTGTGTCTCTGCCAGATGTCCAGCAACCAGCGTTGCATCATCACCCGGGTCAACGCATCCAAAGCACCGAAAGGTTCATCGAGCAGCATCAGGTCGCGCTTGAACAGAAAAGTGCGCATCAGGGCAACGCGCTGGCGCATGCCACCGGAAAGCTGATGCGGATACTGTTTTTCAAAGCCCGCCAGACCGAATTCCGGCAGCATCTTCAGCGCCAATTGCCGGGCTTCGGCCTTGGGCATGCCTTCCATCTCGATGGCCAGAATGGCGTTGTCGATGACCGTGCGCCATGGCAGCAAAAGATCCTGCTGGGGCATGAACGCCACGTCGCCGAGCAGGTCTTTGGCCTTGCACGGCTGCCCGCGAAAGCGAATGCCTGCGCCGCCATCCGGTTCTTCCAGCCCGGCGACAATATTGAACAAGGTACTTTTGCCGCAGCCCGACGGGCCCACCACGGTGACGAATTCGCCTTTGCCGATGGTGGCATTCAAACCGCGCAGTGCCTGAACGTTGCCGAATGTCTTGGCGACGTCGGTCAGCTCCAGTAACGGCTCGCGTGGGACGGACAACCCCGGCGTAGCGGCTTCGGGCTTAACGCTATATAGAGGCAAACCGCTCATGCTAGGCCTGCATTGATTGGCATCGTCATCTTGTATACCTGGCTATGCTTTGAGGATGCATGGTTTTTGCAGGATGTATGCCAGCGCTTAGCTGGCTACTGTATTAATCCCGAAAGGCCGTATATAAAGGCGGCTGAAAGGCAGTTTCGAGCTGTTATGTATGCAAATAATCAATTCTGGTATTCAAGATATGGCGATAAGTGCACAGGAATCGAGCGCTAGCACTCAAATGGAGCGTCAAGAGCTGAATTCAGAACCCGGCGAAACCCTGGCAGATACCCTGCATCGCATCCTTGAAAAAGAAATTGCCGAAGGGCAATTGGTCCCTGGGCAACGTCTGGACGAAAAGGAAATCGCCGAGCGCTTTGGGGTTTCCCGCACGCCGGTGCGTGAGGCATTCCGCTTGCTGGGGGCGACGGGGCTGGTGGAGTCCAAGGGGCGGCAGGGCGTGACTGTGCGGACCATCAGCGTGCAGACGCTATTGGAAATGTTCCAGGTCATGGCCGAACTGGAGGGCTTGTGTGCCCGTCTGGCGGCGCGGCGTATCACGTTGCCTCAGCGCAAACACCTGGAAGACATCCATCAACGGCTGGAAAAATCCGCTGAAAACGCCGATATAGACGAGTTCTACGAGATCAACAAAGAGTTTCACGAGGCGGTTTATGACGCTTCACATAACGAATTTCTGGCCGCTCAGACCCGCGCCTTGCGCAACCGGGTTGGGGCTTATAGGCGCCGGGTGACCCATATGCCGGGGCGGATCGGCGATACGCTGCGCGAGCATGCCGAGGTGATGGCGGCGATCTTCAGTCATGACGGCGAAAAGGCCCACAGCGCCATGCGCGGCCACCTGAATTTGCTCGGCGACAACCTGGCAGATTTCATCGCGCATTTTTCCTGAGAGCGTCGGTTTATAAACGGTCTTTCCAGCTTGGTATGCAAATTGCTGTCTTGTGCATACACGGGCTGAACTGCAGCCGACCGTTTATTAACAGGAGCACCTCATGGACCTGAACCTCAAAGGCAAGACCGCACTGATCACCGGTGCATCCAAAGGCATTGGCCTGGCCACGGCGTACATCATGGCCGCCGAAGGCTGCCACCTGCACCTGGCGGCACGTAACGAAGCGCCGATGCTCGCCGCCAAGGCGGAAATCGAAGCCAGGTACGACGTCCGCGTTCATGTTCACGCCATGGATTTGTCCAGCACTGCGGTCATGGAAGAGCTGGCACTCAAGGCCAGCGAGTGCGACATCCTGGTCAACAACGCCGGTGATATTCCTGCCGGCTCTCTGGCCGTGGTACAGGACAAAGCCTGGCGTGAAGGCTTCGACCTCAAAGTCTTCGGCTACATCACCCTGGCCCGTGCTTTCTACGAGCGCATGAAAGGCCGCGATGGCGTGATCATCAATGTGATCGGCAACTCCGGCGAGAACTGGGATGCCAGCTACATCGCGGGCAGCACCGGCAACGCGGCGCTGATGTCTTTCACCAAGGCTCTGGGCGGCGCGAGCCTCAACGACGGCATTCGCGTGGTGGGCATCAACCCAGGGCCAGTCGCTACCGACCGCATGCTGAAAATCATGCGCCGCAAAGCCATCGACATGCTCGGCGACGAAGAGCGCTGGGAGGAATTGTTCGATCGCTACCCAGGCAAGCGTCCGGCCACTTCCGAAGAAGTCGGCGATCTGATCGCGTTCATGGCTTCGCCAAAAGCGGGCTACATCACCGGCACCATCGTCACCATCGACGGCGGCATTGCGGCTCGCGGCTCGGTCATCTGATCGCCATTCACTTCACACCATTCGGCAAGGGAGAGGCGGCATGTCCAGCGTCCTGACGCGCAATCGCTATTTCGATGCACTGTGTTCCACGCCTGATCTGGCGTGGCTTGGGCAGAACACCAACCACATTCCAACCCACCCGGCGGTCAAGGCGGCGATGATCGCGGCCATCGAGGCGGGGGAGTTCAACGCTTACGCGCCGCCGCTTGGCTTTGAAGCACTGCGTGCCGCCATCGTCGCTGATCTTGGCACTCCCGGCGCAGAAGCCATGGTCACCGATGGCGGCGTGAATGCGTTGGCGACTATCTGCAAGGCACGCTGCAAGCCCGGCACGACTTTTGTCACCACCGATCCGACCTGGAAGTGGCCGTGTCTGTTTGCCCAACAGGCAGGCGCAGAAGTGATCGAAGTGCCGATCTATTCGGCTGACAACGGCTACCGCCTGACCCCGGACATATTGCGCAGCGTGGTGGATGAACGCACCGCGATCATTTATCTGGTGGACCCGAACAATCCGCTGGGCATTCGCTACACCCAAAGCGAGATCGAAGCCTTCGTGCAGATCGCGCAAGAGTGCGATGCATTGCTGGTCCACGACTGCACCTATCGGGACTTCGCCGAAGGACATTATCCGGCGCTGAAAACCGGCGCTTCGAACATCGTGGTCACGGTCAGTTTCTCTAAATGGCTGGGTCTGGCCGGGTTGCGGGTCGGTGCATTGGTGACTTCGCCAGCGCTGCTGGAAGAGTTCGCCAGTTTGTCCACCGGTGTGCTGGGCGCCAGCGTGATCGCGCAACGGGCGGCCATGGCCGGTTTGCAGGTCAAGGCTGAGTGGATGGACACCGTGCGGTCCATCGACCACGGCAACAAGGAAGCCATTCGCGAGGCGATTTCGGCGATTCCCGGTCTGGCGCTGCCGATCTACCCGTCTCACGGCAACTTTCTGGTTCTGGAAACCGTTGGCGCAGGCATCAAGCCCGAAGCGCTGGTCGCCTGCTATTTGCGCGAAGGCGTGATGATTCGTCAGGGCACTTACCACACTCAGCGTTTCGGTGACCGCTTCGTCAAGATCAGCACCACGGTGCCTGCCGAATGGGTCGAGCGCTTCTGCGCCTTGTTGCCCCGCATGGTTGAAGAAGCTCGCGGGCTGGATGTCAGCACGGCTCAATTCTGACCGACAACTTTTGAGGACTTGTTCATGTTCATCACCACCTCTGACAACGTGAAACTGCATGTCGAAGAAGCGGGCAGCGGCACGCCGATTCTGTTCATCCACGAATTCGGCGGCAATCATTTGGCCTGGGAGCCGCAGATGAGCTACTTCGCTCGTCGCCATCGCTGCATCACCTATGCCGCTCGGGGTTATGCGCCATCTGACATTCCCACCGAGCTGGACGCCTATTCGCAAATCCGCGCCGTGGAAGATGCCGTGGCGGTGCTCGATGGTCTCGGCATCGAGAAAGCCCACATCGTCGGTTTGTCCATGGGTGGTTTCACAGCTGTGCATTTTGGCCTGCGGGCGCCTGAACGCGCCTTGTCGCTGACCGTCGCGGGTGCGGGTTACGGCTGCGAGAAAGACCTGGAAGAGTATTTCCGGGGTGTTTCCCTGCAAGTGGCTGAAAAGTTCGAAACCCAAGGCGCGGTCGCCTTTTCGAAGATCTACTCATTGGGCGCCAGCCGTGTGCAGTTCCAGAACAAGGACCGCCGTGGCTGGCAGGATTTCGCTGATCGTCTGGCCACCCATTCCGATGTGGGCGCGGCCATGACCATGCGCGGCGTGCAGGCGCGGCGTCCGTCTTTCTATGATCTTGAGGACGAACTCAAGGCCCTGTCGCTGCCAACCCTGGTCATGGTCGGTGATGAAGACGATCACTGTTTGCAGCCCGGCATTTTCCTGAAAAAAACCATCCCGGCCTGCGGTCTGTGTGTGCTGCCCAAGACTGGCCACACCCTGAACCTGGAAGAACCGGCGCTGTTCAACAGCTTCCTGGCTGAGTTCATTGCCATGGCCGAAGCCGGTAGCTGGGCACCCCGCGATCCCCGAGCGATTCCGGGGCAGGTGATGAAGACTGATTGATCTCGGCCCAATGGGCCCTGTAGGAGCGAACTTGTCCGCGAGGCGGTATTTCTGTTTACGCAGACCTACCTCCTCGCCAACAAGTAGGCTCCTACAGGAGCTTTGCATTTCAAATCAGATGTTTTTGACGAGAGGCTTGAACATGGGCATGCCCCAAATTGATGGCGAGCGACTCTGGGCGAGTTTGCTGGCCCTGGCCGAATGCGGCGCGACTGCCAAGGGCGGGGTGAATCGCCAGGCCTTGAGCGCAGAAGAACATGCCGCCTGGCGAGTGGTGATCGGCTGGGCTACAGACGCCGGGCTGATCGCCTCGACCGACGCCTGCGGCAATCTGTTTTTGACGTTGCCGGGTACTGACCCTGATGCACTGCCGATCCTCACCGGCAGCCATCTGGACTCGCAGCCTACCGGCGGGCGCTTCGATGGGGTGTACGGCGTCGCCGCTGCCCTCGAAGCCTTGATCGCTCTGGCACACAGTGATGTTCGGCCGGTCTGCGACGTGGTCGCCGTGGCCTGGATGAATGAAGAAGGCTCGCGTTTCGCGCCGGGCATGATGGGCTCGATGGCCTTCGCTGGCGTGATGTCCATGGCCGAAATCGAAGCCGTGCGTGATGCGCAAGGCGTGAGCGTCGGGCAGGCGCTGGCCGAGCAGCTGGCCCTGTTTGCCGACCTGCCGCAGCGCTCGTTGGGCTTCCCGTTGGCGGCCTATCTTGAAGCACACATCGAGCAAGGTCCGATTCTCGAAGCCCGGCAAAAAGTCATCGGCATGGTGACGGGTATTCAAGGCAAGAAAACCTGGGAAATCACCGTCAGCGGTATGGAAGGCCACGCAGGCACGCTGGCCATGGCGGACCGGGAAGATGCGCTGGCGTCATTTTCGAGGATCGCTCAGCGGTTATACGAAGAAGTCGGCGGCCACGACACACTGGTGAAATTCACTATCGGCCGCCTGCGGGTCGAACCCAACGCGCCGTCCGTCGTACCCGCCAAAGTGGTGTTCAGCATTGACTTGCGCCACCCGGAAAATCCGGTGCTGGAACATCTCGGCGAGCTGTTGGTGACCATTTGTAACGAGCAAACCGCGCCGTGCAAGGTCAGCGTCAAGCCACTGGTGGACGCGCCATCCAACCTTTTCGATGACCGGTTGCAAAACTGTATCGAGTCATCCGCCAGACAGCGGGGGATACCATCCATGCATCTGCTTTCTGCCGCTGGCCATGACGCCCGCTACATGGCGCCGTTGTGCCCGAGCGCGATGATTTTCATCCCGTGCAAAGGCGGCGTCAGCCATGCCGAACATGAGTGGGCTGAGCCGGCCCATGTCACGGCGGGTGCTCAGGTGCTGCTCGATACGTTGCTGGTTCTGTGTACTGCTGCTGCACCAGGAAATAATTGCGAGGTAAACAGTGAGCGATAAACGCCCCTCCATGGCCGACATGCCCGTGCAGTTGCCTGCTGATCCGCAGAGCGCTGCCGAACAGCGGGCGCGGTTTTTCAATTCCGGTAACGCGTTCAATATCAAGCTGACGCCGGTGCCTGGCCGAATCTTCACTGAAGAGCCGGTTCTGGCTGAGTCAGGACTGACTGGATTTTACGCTTGCGATCAATCCGCAGTGCTTGGGTGTGATTTCCCGGCGACGACACCGCTGATGCTGGCCCGTTATGGGCGAATTATTGCGGGTGAAGCGCTGGTCGCTGACTTCAAGGCCACGGGCTGCATCTGGTATGTGATCGCAGGCTCCGGCACGGCCACCCAAGAGGCCGAAGTCATCCACTGGCAAACCGGGGATATCTTTTTGACCGGCGGCCCGGCGGCGGTCCAGCTGCTTGCCACCACTGACGCCCTGTTGTGGCTGGTCAGCAATGAGCCGCAACTGGCCTTCGACGGGGCTGTGCCGGATGTCGTTGCGCCGTTTGAGCTGGTGCATTACCCCGCGGTAGAAATCGCCGCGCAGGTCGAGCGCCTTTACCAGACCGCGCCAGATGAAACCGTGTCCGGGCTCGCGGTGATCTTCTCAACCGATCGCCTGCAGGCCAGTCGCAACCTGCTGCCGTCTTTGACTCTGTCGCTCAACACCTTGCCTGCCCACACCCATCAACGAGCACACCGGCATAACTCGGCCGCCATCACGCTGGTGGTGCAAGGGCAGAACAGTTATTCCATGGTGGACGATGTGCGCTGTGACTGGACGCCATGGGGAACGCTGGTCACACCGCCAGGCGCGCCGCATTCTCATCACAACGGCGGCGAGGAGCGGGCCTTGTTTCTGATCGTGCAAGACGGCGGCCTGCACTACCACGCCCGGACCATGGGGTTTGAGTTTTTGGGCAGGGATTGAGAGCGGGCGGCTCAATCGGGTAGCGTGAGAAATACCGCCGTGCCCTGGTAGGAGCGAACTTGTTCGCGAGGCGATATTCCTGAGCTCAGAGGACCAATGTCTAGCCAACAAGTTGGCTCCTACAGGTCCGTTCAGGACTCCACAGGCGCGTAATAACCGCCCACGGCCGGGGGCTGGATCAGTTGCGCGGTCTTGCCGGGAGTCGTGGCGTCCTTCATGTCACCGGGCACCAGGCCGACCACTTCGCCGCTTTCCAGCAAGGCCCAGGCCGCAACCGGGTGGATGTAGAGCTTGCCGGAGTGGCCGTCCTTGTGGATGTAGTTCCACCCCGAGCATGGGGTGATTTGCATGATTTTTGTGGTCATGGGAATGTCCTCCGAGATGAGTGCCCATTCAGCGTAGTGGATTTCCCGCGGCTACTGAGCTCGTGGGACCGGCTTTAGCCGGGAAGAGGCCGGTACAGTCCCTGCATCTTTAACGCCTGAACTGACGCCTTCCCGGCTGAAGCCGGTCCCACAGTGTTCGATGAGCGCCAGCGGGTGTGATGCGCCGTCGCCTCTGATCGTCTAGCATGCGGCCTCCAACAATAACCGGCGAATTACGAGCGCACCCATGCACAACCTGCTGAACGAGATCCTTGATGAAGTCCGTCCACTCATGGGGCAGGGCAAGGTTGCCAATTACATTCCGGCCTTGAGTGAAGTCGCCCCCAATCAGCTGGGCATTGCGGTGTATAGCAATGACGGCGAGCTGTTTTGCGCAGGGGACGCCGATACCCGGTTTTCGATCCAGAGCATTTCCAAAGTGTTCAGCCTGGTGCAGGCCATTGGGCATTCCGGCGAGGACATCTGGCAGCGTCTGGGCCACGAGCCGTCCGGGCAGCCGTTCAATTCCCTGGTGCAACTGGAATTCGAGCGGGGCAGGCCGCGCAATCCGTTCATCAATGCGGGCGCGCTGGTGATCTGCGATATCAACCAGTCACGCTTTGCCGCACCGTCGTTGTCGATGCGCGATTTCGTGCGTCGCCTGTGTGGCAATCCCGAGGTGATTTCCGATTCCAAAGTGGCAGAGTCCGAATACCAGCACCGCTCACGCAATGCCGCCGCTGCCTATCTGATGAAATCCTTCGACAACTTCCACAACGATGTGGAAGACGTGCTGCGCAGCTACTTCCATCACTGCGCCTTGAGCATGAGCTGTGTCGATCTGGCCCGGGCCTTTGGTTTCCTCGCCAATCAGGGCTACTGCGTACACAGCGGCCAGCAGATCCTCAGCGCCCGGCAGACCAAGCAACTGAACTCGATCATGGCCACCAGCGGGCTGTACGACGAAGCCGGTAACTTTGCCTATCGCGTCGGCCTGCCGGGCAAAAGCGGCGTGGGCGGCGGGATCGTGGCGGTGGTGCCGGGGCGTTTCACCGTGTGCGTGTGGTCGCCGGGACTCAATGCCGCAGGCAACTCGCTGGTGGGCATGGCGGCGCTGGAAAAGCTCAGTGCGCGGATTGAGTGGTCGGTGTTTTAAGCCGGATTCCAGGCTTCAGTGGAGTTTCGATTGGAATGCTTTCCTGTGGGACCGGCTTTAGCCGGGAAGAGGCCGGTGTATCCACTGAATACGTGTCGACAGAGCTGCCGCCTTCCCGGCTAAAGCCGGTCCCGCTTCTCCTCTCCAGCTTCTGCAAGGAAATTTCCGAGCATTCACGCGCTGGCAAGGGTCTACTGAATTCGAATCGGCTGCCACCTGGCTGATTGCATGTGTCGTAGAGCCAGAGGAAGCCTGCTTTTGAACCGATCCGTCGCGCCGTATTTCGAGTTTTCGTGCAACGCTCTGGCTTCGCTCAGGCCGCTGATGATCGCGCTCGCGGGTTTGCTGTTGGCGGCCTGCGGTACGCAGCGAGTCAATCAGGCCCCGGAACTGACCCCCGGTCAGGTCCGTGCGCAGATTGTGCGTCTGATGCCCGCCAGCACCCCGGACCGGGAAGGCTGGGCGGCCGATATCCAGACCGCCTTCGCCGCCCAGGAATTGGAACCCAGCACGGAAAACCTCTGTTCGGTGCTGGCGGTGACCGAACAGGAATCCACCTACCAGGTCGATCCTCCCGTGCCGAACATGGCGAAAATCGCCCGTGGCGAAATCGATCGCCGGGCCGCCCGTTTGCACATTCCCAACCTGTTGATCAATCGTGCGTTGCAGATCAAATCACCCAACGGCAAAACCTACGCCGCGCGCCTGAATGCGGCGCGTACCGAGAAGGACCTGAGCGGGATTTTCGATGACTTCATCGGCATGGTGCCCATGGGGCAGACGTTGTTTGGCAGCCTGAACCCGGTCCACACCGGCGGGCCGATGCAGGTGAGCATCGCCTTCGCCGAGCAGCAGGCCAAGGGTTACCCGTATCCGGTGGACGGTACAATCCGGCGTGAGGTGTTCAGCCGTCGAGGTGGGATGTACTTCGGTATCGCCCATTTATTGGGCTACCCGGCCGATTATCCGAAATCCCTGTACCGTTTCGCTGATTTCAACGCGGGTTGGTACGCCAGCCGCAATGCGGCGTTTCAAAGCGCGGTCAGTCAGGCCACGGGGATCAAGCTGGCGCTGGATGGTGACCTGATTCGCTATGACTCCACCTCGCCGAGTTCCACGGAGCTGGCCGTGCGTTCATTGGGCAAGCGTCTGGATATGAAGAATTCGGCGATTTTCAGCCAGCTCAAACAGGGCGATACCCTGGATTTTCAGGAGACTGAAGTCTATGAAAAAGTCTTCGAAATTGCCGAGCAGTCTGCAGGCAAGCCCCTGCCTCGGGCGATTTTGCCGGGCATTACCCTGCAAAGCCCGAAAATCACCCGCGAACTGACCACCGCCTGGTTCGCCGATCGGGTCGATGGCCGGCGTGAACGTTGCGTGCAGCGGGCCGGGCATTAAGGTTGCTGGCGGTCGAGCTTTTCCAGAGTCAGCGGGTCGCGGGTGGCGTCGTAAAAAACGTCCAGCACCGTCTGGAATATCTTCCGTTCTGGTGCAGCGACGACAAACAGGGTCATGCTCGACTGCAACTTGATGTCGTCAGGCGAGCCGAATATCTGCCTGGCCGTCCATTGCAGTTGAGGCTCGATGATCCTCGCGCACTCCTCCAGACGTGGTCCCAGCAGGGGATGCTCAAGGTAGGCGCGAGCTTCCTCAATCCCGGTGATGGCATAGAATCGCGCCGTCTCGCTGCGGCCCAGCCCGGTGATCTGCGGGAAGACGAACCACATCCAGTGGCTTTGCTTGCGGCCTTCGCGCAGCTCGCTGAGAACCTGATCGAACACCGGCCCTTGGGCGTCAACGAAACGCTGCAGATTGTAGATGTCGTCCATGTTGCACCTCTTGGGGCTTATGATCTGAGATTAGCCTGTTGCAAAAACTGTGGGACCGGCTTTAGCCGGGAAGGCGGTATTTCAGACATTACACTCCTGCGCCTGCACCGGCCCTTTCCCGGCTAAAGCCGGTCCCACAAGAAATATGTAGTGCCGGTCAACAAGGCATTTCCCACAAATATGATTCTCAATTCAAAAAATAGAGCCCCGACCCGAATGCCTGTCGTCAGTCGTTTCACCGCTTTTCTCGATCAGGCCCGCCGTGCCATGGGCCTGGTCTGGACCACTTCTCGGGGCTTGTCCCTTGGGTTGGTGGTCGCCACGTTGATCGCCGGTGTGCTGCCAGCGTTGGCGGCCTGGCTCGGCCAGCGCATCGTTGACGCTGTGGTGGCCGCCATGCAATTGCACGCCGCCACTGGCGATGCGCCGCTTTGGCCGGTGCTGCGTTACGTCCTGCTGGAGGCCGGCGTGTTGGCGATGCTGGCCGGTACTCAGCGGGCATTGTCGGTTCAGCAATCGTTGCTGCGGGTTCAGCTGGGGCAGAAGGTTAATACCTTGATTCTGGAGAAGGCCCAAACCTTGTCGCTGATCCAGTTCGAGGACTCGGAGTTCTACGACAAGCTGGTGCGGGTCCGCCGAGAAGCCTCGACCCGGCCGCTGGCGCTGGTCACCAAATCCCTGGGGTTGATCCAGAACCTGATTTCCCTGATCAGCTTCGGCGTCTTGCTGATTCATTTTTCGCCCTGGGCGCTGCTGATTCTGGTGATCGGCGCGCTTCCAGTGTTCTTCGCCGAAGCGCATTTTTCCGGCGATGCGTTCCGCCTTTTCACTCGCCGCGCCCCGGAAAGCCGTCAACAAAACTACATCGAAACCCTGCTTTCCCATGAAACCTACATCAAAGAGGTCAAGCTGTTCGGCTTTGGCCCCTTGCTGATGAAGCGTTATCGCGACACCTTCGACCGGCTGTACGCCGAAGACCGCCGCCTGACCCTGCGTCGGGATGGCTGGGGGTTTCTGCTTGGCCTGCTGGGCACCAGCGCGTTCTACTTCGCCTATGGCTGGATTGTTATCGATGCGGTTCACGGGCAGATCACCCTGGGGCAAATGACCATGTACCTGGTGCTGTTCAAGCAGGGACAAAGCGCCGTGAGCAGCAGCCTTAGTGCCATCAGCGGTCTTTATGAGGACGGCCTTTATCTGGCTGATCTGTACGAATATCTCGGCCAGCCGGTGCCTGTGGAAAGCGGGCACCTGACCGAAGGTGTGCTGCCTGGTGACGGCGTGCGCTGCGAAGGCGTGGGCTTCACGTATCCGGGTTCGAGCCATGCAACCCTGGAAAACATCGACCTGCACCTGGCCCCGGGTCGGAGCGTGGCGCTGGTGGGGGAGAACGGCTCGGGAAAAACCACGTTGATCAAGTTGCTGACCCGTCTGTACCGGCCCAATCAGGGCCGCATCCTGCTGGACGGCAGCGACCTCAACGACTGGAGCGAGGACGCGCTGCGGCGGCGGATCGGGGTGATTTTTCAAGATTACATCCGCTATCAATTCGTCGTCGGGGAAAACCTCGGGGTTGGTGACATCGATGCGTTCGGCGAAGAAAACCGCTGGCGCGAGGCAGCCAGTCAGGGCATGGCGGCGGAGTTCATCGAGCGGCTGGACAAAGGCTACGCCACGCAATTGGGCCGCTGGTTTGCCGGAGGGCAGGAATTGTCAGGCGGGCAATGGCAGAAAATCGCTTTGTCACGGGCCTACATGCGCCGCAACGCGGACCTGCTGATTCTCGATGAGCCCACTGCAGCACTGGATGCGGGGGCGGAAGCGGCGGTGTTTGATCACTTTCGCGAATACGCCAAGGGCCGCATGACCCTGCTGATTTCCCACCGGTTCTCCAGCGTGCGTAATGCCGACCATATTGTGGTGCTGGATCAGGGCCGGGTACTTGAACGCGGCGACCACGCCAGCCTGGTGGCTGCGGGCGGGCGCTATGCCCAGCTGTTTGATTTGCAGGCGCGGGGGTATCGGTGAGGGGTCAACGCAGAATCCTTTGGGAGATTTTACGTTTGCCTGCACTGCACATTTCTTGTGGGACCGGCTTTAGCCGGGAAGACGGCTTTTCTGGCGACACATGTGCGGCGCCTGTCCTGGCCTCTTCCCGGCTAAAGCCGGTCCCACATGGGAATGCGTTCGGCTGTGTGGGTGCTTGCTCGCGATCAGGCTAGACGCGGTCCACGTTAGATCGCGGTGTCCTGATCGCCGGAATGCCGCCCCGGGCAGGCACCGCTCACGAAGGTGGTCAAAGCATTACGGCAACGGATCAAACTTCAGTGCGCTCAGGCTCTGTACTTTGTCTTCGCGGACCATTTTGTATTCGGTATTCGGACCGATCCAGTGTGCCCAGATGGCGTCGATCTCACCGGCGTCGTCCATGGCCTTGAGGGCTTCGTTGACCTTGGCCAGGAACGCAGGCTCGTCCTTGCGCATGCCGGCACCAATCGGCTCAAGGGCCATCGGTTCTTTAGCGATCGCCAGTTCCACACCTGAGGCCTTGGCCTGGTTGACAAGCTTGATGGCGGTCATGGTGTTGGTCACCAGGCCCAGCACCTTGTTCTGTTGCAGGGCCATGTAAGCCGAGCCGGTGTCCTGGAAGGTCACTGGAATGGCCTCGGCAATGCGGATCGATTGCTCGGACGTGGAGCCTTTGGTGGAGCTGATGCGCTTGCCCTTGAAGAACGCCTTGTCCTTGTCGGCGTTGACCGCGTGCACCACCAGGGTTTCCTTGGCGATGTAGTACGGGTCGCTGAACTGGATCTGATCGGCGCGGGTCTTGGTGTACGCCAGGTTGGCGAACAACACATCAACGCGGCCCATTTTCACTTCCGGAACCCGTGCTTCAACGGACATTGGCTTGAGCTCAAGTTTCACGCCCAGCTTCTTCGCCAGCGCCGTACACAGGTCGACGTCCATGCCCACCAGCTCGCGGGTCTTCGGGTCCGGCGCGGAGAACGGCGGTACGTCGGCATACACACCGCAGGTCAACGACTGTTTGGCCATGATGTCGCTCAGCTGATCGGCGTGGGCGAGGGTGACTGCCAAAGGACTCAATGCCACGGCGGCGAACAAATGCTTCATACGCATGGAAAACTCCAGAAATATCGGAATGGGGTGACAGCAGGTCCAGCGGCAGTTTGCAAAATCAATGCGCCCGCAGATCAGCAATGAAACGCTGGGCACGGGGGTGTTGGGGTTGACTGAAAAAGCTCTCTGGGTCGCTTTTTTCCAGAATTTGTCCGGCATCCATGAACCAGATGGTGTCGGCGACTTCACGGGCGAAGTTCATCTCGTGGGTCACGCACATCATGGTCATACCGTCTTTGGCCAGGCCTTTCATGACGCTCAGCACTTCGCCGACCATTTCCGGGTCAAGGGCGCTGGTTGGCTCGTCGAACAGCATCACCGGGGGCTCCATCGCCAGGGCGCGGGCAATGGCGACACGCTGTTGCTGGCCGCCGGAAAGCTGCGCCGGATAGGCCCCGGCCTTGTGCGTCAGGCCAACGCGCTCCAGCAGTTCCATGGCTCGCTGTTTGGCCGACGAACCTTTCATGCCGAGGGTCTTGGTCGGTGACAGGATGATGTTGTCCAGCACCGACAGATGCGGGAACAGATTGAAGCTCTGGAACACGAAACCGACCCGACTGCGCAGGCGATTGACGTTGGCATCGGTGCCATTCACATCCTGGCCGTCGAACAGAATCTGGCCTTCCTGAATATCTTCGAGGCGATTGACGGTGCGGATCAGCGTCGACTTGCCCGAGCCTGACGGGCCGCACAGCACCACCACTTCGCCGGTGTTGACCTGGGCCGTGAGGTTGGTCAGCGCCTGATACTCGCCGTACCACTTGTTGACGTTGGAAAACATGATCATGGGACGCATGGGTCAGCCCTCTTGGTTAGTGGGGGTGAGCAACGGGCTGTCGACGGCGGCAGCGGTTACGGTGCCCTGGCGCTTGCGGGCAATGCGCCGCTCCATCCAGTCGGCCAGGTGAGTCAGGGCGAAGCACAGCAGGTAGTAAATGACCGCCAGGATGAAAAACACCTGGAACGGCTTGGTCAGCAACTGGTTGTTGACCTGATTGGCGGCGAAGGTCACTTCCTGCACGTTGATCACGTAGCCCAGTGACGTTTCCTTGATGATCGAAATGAACTGGCTGAGCAGGCTGGGCAGGGCGTTATAAAGCGCCTGAGGCAGAATCACCCAGATCGTGGTGCGCATGTAGCCCATCCCTAATGCCCGTGACGCTTCGTACTGGCCACCCGGCAACGCCTGAATGCTGCCGCGAATGATTTCGCACAGATAGGCGCTCTGGTAGATCACCAGGGTGCAGAGCATGGTGGCGAAGCCGGTGATGTTGTGTCCGATCAGCAGCGGGACCAGGAAGTAGGTCCAGAAGATCACCATCAGCAGCGGGATGCCGCGCAGCACGTAGACCCAGACCGTGGAGATCCAGCGCAACGCTTTCCAGGGGGAAATCCGCGCCAGGGCCAGCAACAGACCAAGGGGGAAGGCCAGGATCAGCGCCAGCACCGCCAGAATCAGGGTCGAAGCCAGACCGCCCAATGGCCCGTGGGGGTACTGGCCGATGAGGAACAACGTCCAGTTCTGCTCAAGGATCGTGAAGATATCGAACATGTCCGCTTACCTCGCCAGGGCTTTGTTGAATCGCCTGGCCAGCAGGGCACCGAGGCCCATCAGCAGCAGCGAAAAGGCCAGGTACACCACCGAGGCGACCAGAAAGGATTCAAAGGTGCGAAACGTGTAGTTCTCCACTTCACGGGTGGCGTAGGTCAGCTCCATCACGCCGATGGCCATGGCCAGACTGGTGTTCTTGAACAGCAGGACCGTGTGGTTGATCAGCGACGGCAGACAGTTACGCACGCCCTGCGGCAGGATCACGTAGCGCATCGAACGCACATAACCCATGCCCAGCGCTCGCGAAGCTTCGGTCTGCCCGGACGGAATGGCGCGCAGACCGCTGCGGATGTCTTCGCTGAAGTACGCCGCCTGACACAGCCCGAGGGCGATGATCGAGAACATGTATTCGGTGTTGTAACCGGCCAGCCAGACCTGGGTCGACGTGGAGAGCAGGGTCGGGATGCCGAAATACCAGAGCATCAATTGCACCAGCGTCGGCACGTTGCGGTGGTAGGACACATAAGCGGCGACCAGGCCGTTGGCGTACTTGTTGCCGGTCAGGCGCACCGTCACCAGGGCCAGCGCCAGTAGCATGGCCAGGCACCAGGCGAACAACGCCAGTTGCAACGTCATTTCGATGCCCTTGACGATCAGCTCGGCGTATTCGCCGGTCAGGATCGGGGCTAGATCGAAGTCATTCATGGTCAATCCCTATCGGCATTGGTAGGGGCAGAAAAAATGCCAGGCATTGGCCTGGCCAAGGAGCGCATTGACGGATCAGTCCGTTCTGGTCGCCGGGCTGAATTCAGCCCTGATAATCCTGCGGGCGGGCCGTGGACAGGCCTCCGGGTACTTGCAGCGTCGGGGTGATTTCCATGTGACCGATGTTGACGGCAACCGGCGCGGAGATAGCAAAGGCAATGGCGTTGGCAATGTCCGCCGCCACCGGTAATTCGAAGCCTTCGACGAAGCGCTTGTAGGTTTCTTCGGAGTCGCCATGCACATGAGCAAAAATGTCAGTGGCCACCCGGCCCGGGCAGATCTCGGTGACACGCACCCGTTTGCCGAACGCATCAATGCGCAACTGACGGGAGAGCATGCTCACCGCCGCTTTGGTGGCGTGATAGGTCGAGTTGCCACCGAAGTTGTAGGCTGCGGCAATGGAGCTGATGTTGATGATATGGCCGCTGTCGCGCTCCACCATCCCTGGCAGCGCCAGGCGAGCCAGATGCAACACCGCGCGCAGGTTGACGTCGATCAGGAAGTCGATGCCTTCGGCGTCGGCGGCGAGGATCGAACCCGGGCGGTCGACACCAGCGTTGTTTACCAGAATGTCGAAACGCTGTTTGGCGAACAGTGCGGTGAGCGCTGGCAGGTCGGTGACATCGATGGCGTGGGCGATACAGCCCGTGCGTTCAGCCAGTTCGGCCAGTTTGTCGGCACTGCGGGCGATGGCGTGAACTTCAATGCCTTCCTGGCACAGGCGCTCGACCACTGCGGCACCGATACCGGAGGAAGCGCCCGTGACCAGCGCGGTTTTGTAGTCGGAAAATGGCATGGCGTTGACCTCTGAATCCAATGGCTTACCGGTCTTTCCAGTGAGCGTTCAATACGGTGTGATGTTGCGGATGTATCGACTCTATCCAGCACACACCCTGACGACCAAGACGGAATGACTGTGTGGCTATAAGCGTCTCTTATGACGGAGGGTGGTGTTTGAAACAGGCTTGCGTTGGAATGCTATCCCTGTGGGAGATTCTATGTTCGCCTGCAATGCATATCTGTTGTGGGACCGGCCGGGCGGCGCTCCGCTTTAGCCGGGAAGAGGCCAGTACATCCACCCCATGTTTACTGTCTGAAATGCCGCCTTCCCGGCTAAAGCCGGTCCCACTAGAAAGTGCATTGCAGGCCAACATAGAATCTCCCACAGGGGGTCACAGTTAATCGCGCAGCTAACCCATCAACCGGCTGATCGGCACGATCTGCCCGCCCGCCGATTCGATTTCAGTGCGCACGGTGCGGGCCAGTTCCACCGCGCCGGGGGTGTCGCCGTGGAGCAGGATCGAGCAGGCATCGACCTTGATCACCTTGCCGCTGATGCTCGTCACGGTGCCGTCCTCAAGCAGCTGGCGAACCCGTTGCAGCACGGCGGCGGGGTCCTTGATCACCGAATTGGCGATCTTGCGCGGTACCAGCAGACATTCATCGTCATAGGCGCGATCAGCCAGAAAGGTCGTCGCGACCCGCAGATTGCACTGGCTGGCAGCGGTTTCAATGGCGCGGCTGCTGGATGAGCTGACGATGATTTCAGGATCGAACGCCGCTACGGTGCGGATCAGCTGCGCCGCCATGTCGGCATCTGCCGCCGCCATATTGCCCAGCGCACCATGAAAACTCATATGCGTCATCTTGTGCCCGGCGACTTTGGCGATGGCCGCCAATGCCCCCAACTGGTAAGTCACGTAGGTGCACAGCTCTTTGATATCGATATTCATCTGCCGACGGCCGAAGCCCATCAGATCCGGGAAGCCGACGTGGGCGCCCAGATCGATATTTCTGGCTTTGGCCAACTGCGCCGTGTTGTTCATGATCAGCGGGTCGCCAGCATGAAAACCGCAGGCCACGTTGGCCGAGGAAATGATCTCCATCAGCGCTTCGTCTTCGCCCATGCGCCAGGCACCAAAGCCTTCGCCCAGATCAGCATTCAGGTCGATTTTCATGGTTGCACCGCGTCAGTGTCATGGGGTGAAAGGCTGATCAACGGCTGGCCGTAACCGACCGTTTCACCGTCGGGCATCAGCACGCTGGCAACCTGACCGGCATGCTGGCTGCGCACGGGTAAAAGCAGATTGCCCACCGCCAGCAGTGCGACGAGCTGACCGATCTGGATGTCGCTGCCAAGCGGCGCCAGCACAATGCCGTCGTCCGGGTGGGCGTGCAACAGGCGACCTACGCCGCTGGCTTTGATCTGTAGAACGTCTGGCCCCGGCGTTACATCGGCAGTCTCGTTAAGCTGACCTGCCACACCGCGTTTCAAACTGAGCTTGAACCCCGGCTTGTCTATTTCTGCGCCGGACAAACCGGCTTCGGTCAGCTCTGTGACCAACTGGCGAATCTGTTCAATGTTCATGGTTCGCTCCTCAGCGCCGGGTCAGACCCTGCAGGGCCACAAGACGGCGTACTTCGGCCAGATAAGCCTGGTTCTGCTCAAGAGCATCCAGTGCCTGGTCGTAACTGCATTCAATGAAGCGAATCCGGCTGCCAATCGCCGCCTGACCCAAGCGCCACAGGTCGGCTTCGATCACAGTGCCGAACTTTGGATAGCCGCCACTGGGCTGGGCATCGCGCATCTGGATGATCGGCTGGCCACCGTGGGGCACTTGAATCACGCCGGGGACGATGCCGTGAGAGCGAATTTCCATCGCCTGTTCCGGCAGGACCGGTGTGCCTTCCAGACGAAACCCGTAGCGATTGCTCTGGGACGTGATCTTCCAGTCATCACGCCAGAACGAATCCCGTGAATCGGCCGTGAACGCCTTATATTCGGCAGCTGGCAGCACCCGCATGGCGGGCACACCGTCGATGCTCAAGGGCAGGGCATGGGCCGGGCTCAGCACGCCGAAATCCACCGGGCCGGTCAGTAAACCTGGCGCAGCGGCGTTGAGTTGATCGCCTTGCTGCAAGGCTCGCCCCTGAAAGCCGCCAAATTCACCGCGCAGTTGAGTGCTGCGTGAATTGAGCACCACTGGCACGTCGACCCCGCCTGCCAGACACAGATAAGCGCGGCAACCCGACACGGGATGGTCGATGGTCAGCGTCTGGCCTTTGAAGCCCTGCATGACCCAGTTGGGTGGGAAGCCGATGCCATCCAGGCTTGAAGCGCAGGCAGCACCGGTGACGGCAAAGGCGCAGTCTTCAAGCAAGCGCACTTCGAAAGGGAATACCGGAATCTCGATGGCGGCAGCGTCGTCGGCATTGCCTAGCATAATATTGCCGGTGGCCACGGCCAGTGAGTCCATGGCGCCGGAGGTGCCCACACCGTAACCCAGGCTGCCAATCCGGCCCAGGTCCTGCACGGTCGCCAGGGCAGTGGAGGATAGAATCTCGATCATCGAATGATCCTCTCGATGCGAAAACGCAACAGATCACCCGGCTGCAACAGGGCCGGAGGGGATTGCTCGGGGTCGAAAAAGACCATTTCGGTACGGCCGATGGTGTTCCAGCCGCTGGGGCCTGCGGAAGCCGAAACGCCGGTCTGCACGCCGCCGATGGAAACAGAACCTGCACCGATGCTCAGCACCGGGACTTTGCGCCGGGGTGTGGCAATCCGCGCATCCATGCCACCCAGGTAGCAATAGCCGGGATGGCTGCCCAGGGCGTACACCGGGTACAAAGGCTCACTGTGCAGATGGGCGATGGTTTCGATATCCAGGCCGGTATGAGCAATCACATCTTGCATGTGCGGGCCATGCTCGCCGCCATACACCACTGGCAACTCGATGATCCGGCCTTGCAAGGGCAGGGGCTCGCTGGCATCCCAGGCTTGCAGCAGGCGCTCGGTCAACGCGCTCAAGTGGCGGGGCGGTACGTTGAAGGTCAGCATCAGGTTGTTCATGCCCGGCACCGACTCGCGGATTTCCGGCCATTGCGCCGTCTCCAGAGCCATGGCCCAGATCCGTTGCTGGGGGGCCAGGTCGAGGTCGCCGGGGGCTTCGAACAAAAGCGCGGTGGTGCCCAGCAGGCTGAGGGTCGGACGGGTTTCCGAAAGCGCAATGCTCATTGCGGGCTCCGTTGCTTTAACCAGTGTTCAAGATGATGGATGTCGACGCCGCCCGCGCAGAATGCCGGGTCGTCGAGGATGTCCCGGTGCAAGGGGATATTGGTTGAGATGCCTTCTACATACAGCTCGCTCAATGCCAGCCGCATGCGCGCCAGGGCTTCTTCACGGGTTGCGCCGTGGCTGATGACCTTGGCCACCATCGAGTCGTAATACGGCGGCACGCGGTAGCCGGTAGTGACGTGGGAATCAACCCGCACACCAAAACCGCCGGGTACTTCCCAGCGGGTGATTTGCCCAGGCGTCGGCATGAAGGTCAGCGGGTCTTCGGCGTTTATCCGGCACTCCAGGGAGTGGCCGTTGGTGAGGATGTCTTGCTGACGCAGTTCGAGTCGTTCGCCACGGGCCATGCGCAATTGCTGCTGGACGATGTCGATGCCCGTGGTCATCTCGGTGACCGGGTGCTCGACTTGCAGGCGCGTGTTCATTTCGATGAAAAAGAACTGGCCGTCTTCATAAAGGAATTCAAAGGTGCCGACCCCGCGATAGCCGATTTGCTGACAGGCTTTGACGCAGCGCTCGCCGACATGGGCTATCAATTGCGGGTCGATGCCCGCTGCCGGGGCTTCTTCAAGGACCTTCTGGTGACGGCGCTGCAAGGAACAGTCGCGGCTGCCCAGCCACACTGCATGACCGAAGGCGTCGCACAGCACCTGGATTTCCACATGACGCGGATGGCCCAGGAATTTTTCGATGTACAGCTCGGGGTTGCCGAACGCCAGTCGTGCTTCTTCACGGGTCAGGGCAATGGCATCGAGCAGCTCGGCTTCCTGCTGAACCACACGCATGCCGCGACCGCCACCACCACCGGCGGCTTTGACGATGACCGGATAACCGATTTCACCAGCAACGGCGAGGATGGCTTGCGGGTCACTGGACATGCTTGAATCCGGCCCCGGCACGCAGGGCACACCGGCTTCACGCATGGCGCGCTTGGCGGCTACTTTGTCGCCCATGGTGCGAATGCATTCAGCACTGGGCCCAATGAACGTCAGGCCTGCCGCTTCGATACGCTCGGCGAACTCGGCGTTCTCCGACAGGAAGCCGTAACCGGGATGGATCGCCTGGGCGCCGCTGACTTGCGCGGCGACCAGCAAGGCGGTTTGATTCAGATAACTCTGGGTCGGCGCAGCAGGCCCGATGCATAAGGCTTCATCGGCCTGGGTAACGTATTGCGCATGGCGGTCGGCTTCGGAGTAGACCGCCACGGTTTTCAAGCCCAGACCACGACAGGCGCGCTGGATACGCAGGGCAATTTCGCCGCGATTGGCGATCAGCACTTTATCGAACATTGCAGGTACCTAAATGATGCGAGCCAGGCGAATCAGCCCAGTCGGAATAACGGCTGACCGGCTTCAACCTCGGTGCCGCCGCTGGCCAGAATGGCTTCAACGACACCGGCCTTAGGGGCCTTGAGCGGATGAAACATCTTCATGGCTTCGAGAATGGCCAGCGTCTGCCCGGCCTCAACCTTGTCGCCGATCTGCACAAAAGGTGCTTCGCCCGCAGCCGGCGTCAGGTGCAGTACGCCATACAGGCTGGCCTTGACCTCGCCGCCGCCCGGGGCAGGGCTTGGCGCTTTTGACACCACCTTTGGAACGGCCTTGCTCGCTACATTTTCTGTAACTGGGGTCGGTGCGCTGTGCACGGCACCCGCTGCACTGTCCTTGAACAAGCGCAGAGTGCTGTCGCCTTCCGTCAGGCTCAGTTCGATCAGGTCGGACTCGGCCAGCAACCCGATCAGTGCCTTGATGCGTTCTTGATCCATACCCTTGCCCTTACCTTTACAGCGTGTCGTATTGAATGGAGTTCAATCTAACGAGGGCTGCGCGGGACCGCCAAGACGGTTTGGCTGTGGGGTGATAAGGCGGGCTTATGACCCTGCAGTCGTGCGCATTTCTGCGATTAACTCCAGCAGAATCGCTTTGACCGCCTGGGCGGGGACCGACAAGGGCAAGTGGCCTGAAAGGCACAAAGCCAGTGGCGCCTGGATCTCGGGCTGGACGATGCGCAGCATGCGCGCGCCTGTAGCGGTCACCAGTACCTTGGCCGCCGATTCGGGAAGGATGGTCGAGCCGAAACGTTCGGCCACTGCTGAAGTCAGCGTCGCCGAAGACTCCACCTCGGCCACCACGTTGGCGCTCAGGCTGATGCTGACGAAGGCTTCGTTCACCAGCTTGCGCATGATGTTGTAAGGCCGGGGCAAGAGCATTTCCATGCTGGCCAGGTCGGCGAGGGCTATTTCATCCTGTTCACCCAGGTGCTCTGCGGCGCTGACCAGGTACAGATTCTCCCGCAACAGCGGTACAAAACTCAGGCCATGCACTTCGCGTCCGCCGTACAACACGGCCATGTCCATACGGCCGTTCATGATCAGTTCACTGAGGGTCGTGCCGAAGTTTTCGTTGAGGTACAGCAAAATCCCCGGATAGCGCTCGCGAACCCGACGCAGCAGCGGCAGTGACAAAGTGGACGCAGCAGTGCCTGGCGCCAGCCCTACCGATACCTGCCCGGACAAGGCATGACCGGTGTCATTGACGTCACTGATAGCCTGCTCGCACTGACGCAGAATGTGCTGCGCGTGCCCGTACAAAACCTTGCCTGCTTCGGTGGGTGTGACGCCGCGTTTGGTGCGGATCAGCAATTGTTGGTGCAGCTCGGCTTCCAAAGTCGCCAGCTGTTGGCTCAAGGCCGGTTGGGCGATATGCAGCACATCGGCGGCCTGGGTCAGGCTGCCGATATCAACGATTTTTACGAAGTACTTCAGGCGACGAAGATTCAAAAGGCTTGCTCATGGGTGGGCGGGCAACTGCATGGAGTTAGCAAAAGGCAGGCCATGGGCGGGAATTGGTTCGACAGGTTCGTGGCGCATCCCTGGCGCTTAGCTATAAGGCTTTGTTATGACTTGCCGATTTCGAGCCTGCCTCCAGCCGATTTCGTGCCGCAAAGCCTCGGATGATCCATTGTGGTGCGCCAGTGCCCTCTGGCCGGTCATAAGGACTTCCTATTAACCCAGAACGAAACTGTCTTATCTGCGGTTGGATGCAGACTCGTAACGTAGGGCCTCGAATGACATCTGCGAGGACTACCCCCTTGAACGCCTCCCGCATCGCCGCCCGCGTGCAACGCATCAAACCTTCGCCAAGCAGCGCGGCTGCCGACCGTGCCAACGAGCTGCGTCACCAGGGCAAGTCGATCATTAATCTGGTCGTCGGCGAGCCCGACTTCGACACCCCGAAACACATCCGCGAGGCGGCCAGCGCCGCCATCGAGCGTGGCGAGACGCGCTACACCCTGAACGCCGGAACCCTGGAATTGCGTCAAGCCATCGCCGCCAAACTGGCGCGGGAAAACAGCCTGGATTACTCGGCGGCGCAAGTGGTCGTCACCAGCGGTGCCAAGAGCGCGATTTTCAATGCGTTCGCTGCCACCCTTGGTGCCGGAGATGAAGTGTTGATCCCCGCGCCTTACTGGGTGTCTTACCCGGACATGGTGCTGGCCTGCGAAGGGGAGCCGGTCACTCTGGCGTGCCCGGAAGCCAACGGCTTCAAACTGACTGCGGACCAATTGCGGGCCGGGATCTCCGAGCGCACGCGCTGGTTGTTGCTCAACTCACCGAGCAACCCGACCGGCGCGAGCTACAGCGCCGAGGAACTGCGCGCCCTGGCGGACGTGCTGCTGGAATTTCCCCATGTGCTGGTAATGACCGATGACATCTACGAGCACATCCGCTTCGACGAAGCGCCCACCGCCCATATTCTGACCGTTGAACCTGGGTTGCGTGACCGAGTGCTGGTGATCAATGGCGTGTCCAAGACCTACGCCATGACCGGCTGGCGCATCGGCTATGCCGCAGGCCCGGCCGACCTGATCAACGCCATGGCGACCTTGCAGTCGCAGTCCACCAGCAACGCCAGTTCTGTCAGCCAGGCCGCTGCCGTGGCGGCGTTGAATGGTGATCAATCCTTTGTGAAAGAGAGCGTTGTGGTTTATCAGCAACGCCGTGATCGTTGCCTGGAGTTGATCAACGCTATCGAAGGCCTGAGCTGCCTGAAGCCCAACGGTGCGTTTTATCTGTACGTGAACTGCGGGGTATTGATTGGCAAACGCACACCCCAAGGTAAAACCCTGGACACCGACACTGACGTCGTGATGTACCTGCTGGAGAGTCAGGGTGTGGCGGTAGTCGCCGGAACTGCTTATGGCCTGGCGCCGTTCTTCAGGATGTCCATTGCCACTGCACTGGACACCCTCGAACAGGGCTGCTCGCGAATCGCCACCGCCGTTGCGGCGTTGGGCTGAGACGCGCCATGACGACCCCGGTCAATGCACTGAGCTTCAGGCAAGCCTTGTTGGCGATGCTGGGCATCTCGCTGGTGTTGATGCTCTCGGCGTTGGACCAGACGGTGATCGGCAATGCCTTGCCGAGCATCGTTGCCGAGTTGCAGGGTTTTGAGCTGTACGCCTGGGTCGCCACGGGTTATCTGCTGACGTCGATTGTGACCATCCCGGTGTTCGGTCGCCTCGGCGATTATTACGGGCGCAAGCCATTCGTGATCGCCGCGACGATTGTCTTCACTCTGGCATCGCTGGTCTGCGCGCTGGCCAACGATATGCTGGTGCTGGTCATTGGCCGCGCCTTGCAAGGTGTTGGCGGGGGCATGCTGATCGGCACCGCGTTTGCATGCATTCCCGAGTTGTTCCCGGACACCCGGCAACGGTTGCGCTGGCAGATGATGCTCAGTGCGCTGTTCAGCGTGGTCAACGCCATCGGCCCCGGTCTGGGTGGTTTTCTGACCGAGGCCTATGGCTGGCGTTCGGTGTTTTATCTCAACTTGCCGCTGGGTTGTCTGGCGCTGTTTTTCGCCTGGCGTTATCTGCCGCATTACCGGCCGGTCCAGGTCAAAGGCATCAAGCTCGACTGGCTGGGCGCGCTGTTGATCGCCGTGGCGTTGGGCAGCCTGCAACTGGGCGCTGAATGGATGGGCCATTCCAGCACGGCGTTGAGCGCTGGACTGGGTTTGATCTGCCTGTTGTCGGTGGCGGCGCTCTGGTACTGGGAGCGGCGTTGCACGTCGGCGCTGTTACCTCCTGCCATGTTCGCCGTGCCCAGCCTGCGTATCCTGTTTCTGTTGTCGATGCTGGCGGGGGCGATCATGTTCACCCTGTTGTTCTACCTGCCGCTGCTACTGCAAGGCAGCTACGGCTATTCCCCCAAAAACGCCGGTTTGTTGATCACGCCACTGGCGCTGAGCATTACCCTGGGGGCCATCGTCAACAGCCGCATCGTGACCCGGCTGCGCAATCCCAACTGGTTGCCACTGGGCGGGTTCGCCGCTTTGTTGATGGCCTGTGTCGGGCTGTCGCTGGCGGGGCGTGAGGCTTCTTTCAATACCTTGCTGATGTTGATACTGCTGGCGGGAGTCGGGCTGGGTTTCATTCTGCTCAACCTCACGGTGTTTACTCAGACACTGGCCGAGCGACAGTTTCTCGGCATTGCCACCGCGCTGACCCAATCGTTGCGGCTGGTCGGGGGCTTGCTGGGGACAGCGGCCATGGGCGTGCTGGTCAACTTGCTTTACGTGTCGCACTTGAACCGGGCGTTTCTCGCAGCGGGTCAGGAAAGCCAGCTCGCGGGTTATATCGATCCGCAAGTACTGTTGACGGCCGCCTCTGCGGGGGACCACAACCCTCTGCTTGAAATCGCCCGTGAAGCACTTGCCCGTTCAGTAGGCGTCGGTCTTCTGATGTGCGCTGGCCTTGGTGTTATCGCCTTATTGGTTTTATATCGTCTGACCCCGGTGAAGCTATTAACAACCGCCACGAAAGTAGCGCCTGTATCTGCTGGAACTAAATAATAAGAAATTTAACAACCCACTCCTGACTGCTTACAACTCTTACTCACAGCTAAGGATATCTCAATGGAGCTTATTAAACGCTCGCCGTTTGCGGTGGCCGGTATTTGCGGCATGGTCATGACCCAACAGGCTTTTAGTGCCGGGTTTATCGAAGACAGCAAAGCCAGTGTGCTGGCGCGTAACTTCTTCAGTAACGCGGATAACCGCAGTGGTGTGGCAGACCCCAATTACACTCAGGAGTGGGGGCAGGGTTTCATTCTCGATTTTCGTTCCGGCTACACACAGGGCCTTGTCGGTTTTGGTGTCGATGCATTGGGCATGGCCGGTATCCGTCTGGATTCCGGCAAAGGTCGCCATTACAACCCGACCAGTACCGCGTTCAACGGCAACGTCTTCCCGACCGACAGCGATGGCCGGGCCGTGGACGAATTCGGCAGCGTGGGGCTGACCGCCAAGGCACTGGTCTCCAAGACTGAATTCCGTTACGGCACTCTGGTGCCTATGTTGCCGGTGGTGATGTCAACCGATCGCATGCTGCAACAGACATTCAATGGCGGGCAGGTGCAGTCCAAAGACCTGGATAACTTCACCTTTACCCTTGGCCAGCTGGAACATGTCAAAGGCCGTGGGTCGAGTAACCAGATGGGCATGTCGATTCCGGGCGCGAATAATGCGGTCAGCGGCGAGTTCGTCAATAAGTTTTATTACGGTGGTGTGGATTACAAACCGTCTAAAGACCTGACACTGCAGTATTACTACGGCAATTTGAAAGACTTCTACAAACAGCACTTTCTGGGTTTGAAATACGATATGCCGGTGGGGCCGGGTGTACTGCGTTCTGACCTGCGGCACTTTGATAACAGCTCCGATGGTGCCAATGGTAATGACGCTGCGTTTTATACCTTTGGCTATTACGGCGATGGCGTGACCAAAGGCAAAGTGGACAGCCGCCTTTCCAGTGCGTTGTTCACTTACATGATCAGCGGCCACAGCATTTCTGCCGGCTATCAGCAGGTCAGTGGCGACAGCGACGCGGTCTGGATCAACCAGGGCGATGGTTCCACGGCGTATTTCATGACTGAGTCGATGATCGGCAAATTCCAGCGCGCCGGTGAGAGCACCTGGCAGGTGCGTTATGGCTATGATTTCTCCCAGGTCGGCGTGCCGGGCCTGACATTTGTCGGCATGTACGAAAGCGGCTCGAACATCCGCACGCCCGATGGCGACCGCAAGGAGTGGGAACGCAACCTGACGCTGGGTTATGTCGTGCAATCAGGACCGCTGAAGAAGCTGGGCATCCAGTTGCGCCATGCCTCTCTGCGCACCCAAGTCACCACCCAGCGTGACAGCGACGAGCATCGCGTGATCGTCACCTATCCGCTGGATATTCTATGATACAGGGCTCGCTGGTCGTTCATCAGCCTTGAAATAACGGTCTGAACGGGGATGCTTTTTCTGTGGGGCCGGCTTTAGCCGGGAAGGCGCAGGTACAGTCTCTGCATATCTGTCGCCAGAGCCGCCGATTTCCCGGCTAAAGCCGGTCCCACGAATGTGGGGCAACGTTAGAGCTCCTTGTCTGCATCGGCAAGGAGCCATAGTTAACTCTTACTTCATGTTTCATCGCTTGCCCTTGTCGCAAGCCACGGTGTATCACCTTGGGCTGGATTTTTTTGCTCAGGAGTGATTGCACATGCGCGCAGCAACGATTGCCGGTTTCATGCTGGCTCTGGCTTTACCCGCGGGGGCCATGGCCGAGACGCCCAGCTACGGCAAGCAACTGGAAGGTTTTCAATACCCTCATCCATTAAGCAAATTTGAATTCGAGTCCCAGGGTAAAAAACTGGAAATGGGCTATATGGATGTTGCCGCCCAGAACAAAGCCAACGGCAACACCGTGGTGCTGTTGCACGGCAAGAACTTCTGCGCCGCCACCTGGGAAGACAGCATCAAAGCACTGAGCGCCGCCGGGTACCGCGTGGTGGTGCCGGATCAGATCGGCTTCTGTACCTCAAGCAAACCCGAGAATTACCAGTACAGCTTTCAGCAGCTGGCGACCAATACCCATGCGTTGCTGAACAAACTGGGTATCGAGAAAGCCACTATCGTTGGCCATTCCACCGGCGGCATGCTCGCCACCCGATATGCGTTGATGTACCCGCAACAGACCCGGCAACTGGTCATGGTCAACCCCATCGGCCTGGAAGACTGGAAGGCTCTGGGCGTGCCTTATCGCACCGTCGATCAATGGTATGCGCGGGAGCTGAAGACCACCGCCGAAGGTATTCGCAAATACGAGCAGAGCACTTATTACGCCGGGCACTGGAAGCCTGAATACGACAAGTGGGTCGACATGCTGGCGGGCCTGAACAAAGGCCCAGGGCATGAAGTGGTGGCGTGGAACTCGGCGCTGATCTACGACATGATCTTCACCCAGCCGGTGTTTTACGAGTTTTCGAAACTCAAGGTCCCGACCTTGTTGATGATCGGCGATGCGGACACCACCGCCATCGGCAGCGACATTGCCCCGCCAGAGCTGAAGGCGAAGTTGGGCAACTACAAAGTGCTGGGTAAAAATGCCGCGAAAATGATCCCGGGCGCGAAGCTCGTGGAATTCCCGGGCATGGGCCACGCGCCGCAGATGGAAGACCCGGCGGGGTTTAACAAGGCACTGGTGTCGGGGTTAGACCTGTAGGAGCCAACTTGTTGGCGAGGCGTTAAGTCAGGCGATGTTTATCCATCGTCAATGCCGACGCTCTGTAGGAGTGAGCTTGCTCGCGATAAAGCCGGAACGGCTTTCCTGCTGTGGTGAATCCAGCTTTTTTCACGACTGCTTCGCAGCCGATCGCGAGCAAGGTGGAGCGCCACCCCGGTCACTCCTACAGGGTCAATGTTTGCTGCGACACAGTGCGGCGTCTGGACCACGAGGGATCTCCTACCGATCTGTGGCATGCCTCTTTTTAATTCAACAACTCCGCAAACGCCTTGTCCGCCTCCAGCACGGCGGGCAGTCCGGCGAACAGCGCATCCAGATTCAACCCCTCGGTCAAAGGCCCGACAACCGCCTGCTGCGCTTCAGGGGTTGCGCCGCCATGGGCTTCGAGAGCATCGGAAATCAGCATCGCCTGAGCCACGATACGCGGCAGGGGCGCATCGGCCGGGGCTTGCAGTGGTTTGGCCTGATAAGCGATGGCCTGTTGAATGACCGCAGGCAGATGCCAGCGACGGGCGAGTTCTTCGCCGACTTCGGGATAACCAAAACCCAACTGCACCGTTTCATTGGCCGCACGACCCGGCGTGCCGGTTTTGCTCGCCGCGTTGATGCGTTCGGCGACTTCCGGTGCGCCGGTCTGGATCAGCAACTCGCCAATGTCGTGCATGACCCCGCAGGTGAAGGCAATCTCCGGATCAGCACCGGTCTGTTTGGCGATCATTCGACAGATACCGGCCACCTGAAAGCTTTTCAGCCAGAAACCTTTGAGGTCAAAGCTGGGGCCCGCCTTGAACGCACCGGTCACGGCCGAGGCCAGCACCAGAGTGCGCAGGGTGTTGAAACCCAGGCGCATGGCCGCGTCTTCGATACTGGAAGATTCCCGCGAACCACGAAACCTGGCCGAGTTGGCAAGACGCAGAATCTTGGCCGAGATCACCGGATCTTTCTCGATATTGCGGGCAATGCTTTCCAGGCTGGAGGACGGGCTGTCGAATTGCAGGATCAGGTCCTGGGCAACTTTGGGAATGCTGGGAAGACTGTGCAGATTGGCGAACAGGGTTTCAATGCTCATAGACGACTCACCTTTTTCTCATCCTGAATCCAACGATAGGCGAGATTGGCGAGTGTGCACGTTGGTGAGCTGTTAAATGCGTGAAACAGTGAACATATTTGCGAATGACACATTTCGGGCCTTTGACACGGCGCGCTCACCATTGATCCCAACCCTCTGTAGGAGTGAGCTTGCTCGCGATCGCGTCATCTCAGACAATAATTTTTCGACAGTCAGACCGCATCGCGAGCAAGCTCACTCCTACAGGAGGCGCGTTTAAATCAGGGGCAGATGAACCTCACAAAGTTACTGGCGTCACCAGCTTCCCGTCACCGAAATACCCGCTGATGTTGGCAAACACCAGATCGGCCATGGCCTGGCGGGTTTCGTAAGTGCCGCTGCCGATATGCGGGGTCAGCACCACCTGGTCCATGCTCAGCAGTTCGGCCGGTACGTTGGGCTCGTCTTCAAACACATCCAGCGCCGCGCCAGCAATGGCGCCTTCCTGAAGCGCAGCGATCAGGGCTTTTTCATCCACCACCGAGCCACGGGCGACGTTGATCAGGTACGAATCAGGCCCCAGCGCTTTAAGCACCTGCGCATTGATCAGCTTCTCTGTGTCCGGCCCGCCGGGCACGATCACCACCAGATAGTCCGAGACTTTGGCCAGCTCATTCAGGTCGGCGTAGTGGGTGTAGGACACGTCCGGGTAAGCCTGACCACGGCGGAAGTAGGCGATGTTCATGTCGAACGCCGCCGCGCGTTTGGCGATAGTTTTACCTATCTTGCCCAGGCCGACGATGCCGCAGGTCTTGCCGGTCAGGTCACGGCCTAGGGGGAATTTGCCGCTGATCCATTGCCCGGCGCGGACGAAACGCTCAGCTTGGCTGACCTTGCGCGAGACACACAGCAGCAGTGCCAGCGCCGTGTCGGCCACCGCGTTGTTCAGCACGTCAGGGGTGTTGCTCAGCTTGATGCCCCGGCTGGCGATGTAGTCGGTGTCGACTGCGTCATAGCCGACGCCGAAGCTGCTGATCACTTCCAGATTGGGCAAGCGTTCGAGCAGGGCGTTATCGGTGCCCATCACGCCACTGGTGATGACGCCGCGAATTTTGTCGCCATTCTCTGCTGCCCATGCATCCAGATCGGCGATTTCCCAGCGGTTGTGCACGGTGAAGTCTCGCGCCAGATTTTGCGTCAGCGAGGCGTGCATCGGGCCCCAGACCAGGATTTCAGCTTTGCTTTGAGTCATAGTGGTTCGCCCGTCCTGTGCTTGTTTTAAAGGCCATTTTTAGAAGTCATTGGCTGGCCGCATTGCGCCATGGTCGTCGTACAACCAGGGTCGAATCATATACGGATAGGCTTGTCATTCAACCCTGATGTCTTGGCCCGGTCTCACGCAGCAGCAGTGCCAGTACAATGGCCAGTACGATCCCGCCCAGTAACCACGCACCCGCCGCCTGAAATACCGGCAGCGTCAACGCATTGCCCATCGCCAGACGAGCCAGCAGGTAACCGAAGACCGGAGTGAGCAGGGCGCTGAAAGTGAACACCAGGAAATTGATCGCCCCGGTGGCGCTGCCTTTGACGTTATCGGCATTGACCTCTTTGATGATCGAATACGGGATCATCGCCGCGCCTGAACCGATTCCCAGCAGCAAACCAAACAGGTAAGGCGGCGCGATCCCGGCGGGCAGGTACAGGATCGCCGCGCTGGCGGTCAGCATCAGCAGGGCGCCGCCGATCAGCACCGGTTTGCGGCGGCCAATGCGGTCCGACAGATAGCCCAGCAAGGGGCAACCGATCACCCAGCCCAGAGGGATCATGCTGCTGCGATTGACTGCTTCGGTGTAACCCACCGCCAGCCCGTCACGCAGGAAAGGCACGCCCCAGATCATGTCGCCGATGGTAGTGGGTAGAAACAGCAACCCCGCAGTGAAACCACACAACCAGGATTGCGGGTTACTCAGCACTTTCTTGTACGGCGTGAAAACCGAGCCCAGTGAGTTGCTGCTACCGGCAGGGTGAGGGTCGTGGCCCTTGGGCGTCATGCTCATCACGAGGATGGCGATGACCACCAGACAGCCTGCGGCGATAAACCAGAACTGCTGCCAGAGGATGGTCCCGTGGATGATCGGCCCCACGGCGAATTGCCCGGCGAAGCCACCCATCATGCCGAAACATTGAGTGAAGCCCACGGCGGTGGCCAGATAGCGCGACGGGAAACCGTGAGTTGCCAGATACACCGCGCCGATGAAGGCACAAGCAGACCCGGCACCCTGCAACAGACGGCCAATTTGCGCGACCTGCAATTCGCCCAGGCCGAACAGCGCCGCGCCAATCGCGACCATCAGGATGCCCGCCGGGATCACGTATTTGGCGCCCAGTCGGTCAAGGGCGGCGCCCGCGATGATCGAGAAGATCGAGTAGGTGTAGTAATACAAACCCACCAGAGCGCTGACGGCGACCACATCGCGGCCGAACGCCTGGGTCAGTTCCGGCATCATGACCCCCGGTGCCGAGCGCAGGGCGTATTGCACGAAGTAAAACAGCGCGCAAAACAGCCAGGCGACGACAAACCCCATGTGCAGGTTTTCTGAGCGGGCAGACAGGGTTGCTGATGGAACAGGGGGCATGGCGATGGCCTTTGAGCGGTTTAAGGGCTGAGGCTAAACCTTTCCCGTGACCGGCATGCTGTGCCGGGTCAATGCTTTCGCATTCAACTGGCGGTGGTGGGCGGCGGGCGGTCGGCAGGGTGGTTGACGCCGTCGCTGGTCTTGATCTGGCCAAGGTCGTAAGGATTCACGCCTTCCAGGCAGCCGACGTTGTAGCCGTATTGGTCCGGTGAGGAGCGGCGCTGGTGATGGGTATATATCCCGCAATTGCCGCAGAAATAGTGGCGGGCGGTGAGGGTATTGAACTGGTAAAGCTTGAGCTGGCTCTGGCCTTGAATGACCTTGACGCCGTCTTGTGCAACGGTGCCGACGATGGCCCCTTTACGGCGACACATCGAGCAATCACAGCGTCGCGGGTCAACAATGCCGTCCGGTAAATCCAGTTCCAGCACTACCGCGCCGCAGTGGCAGGACGCGCGGTGTCTGGGTTTGATTTCAGTCGGGCCGACTTTTTTGATCATGGGTCTGTTCCTCCTGTGGGTTTCCTGATTCGGGATTCGATGTGTGCCTGCATCTTCCGGCAATACGGAACAACCTCGCGGGCCTCGGATCCGTATGATCGGCCGGTCGGCGTTTCTATGCAGACCAATCGATTCCTGTAGGAGCTGCCGAAGGCTGCGAAGGGGATATTTCAGAAACACCGCTTTCGCAGCCTTCGGCAGCTCCTACAGGATTGCAGCGACCTTTGGGAGCTCAACAGCATAGCCGCAGATGGCCGTCCTTGCGCCTTCACTGTAAATCGACAGACGTGTTCAGCGTTTCTGCAACCACCCCAGGAAGCTGCCTTTCTTGATCACCGTTGGCTTTTCGGTCAGCAGGGATTGCGCGCTGTGCTGGCGCACTGCTTGAAGTTTTGTCAGTGCATGCTTGATCTGACCCTCCAGCTCCATGGTTTCCCGGGCGACGGTCTTGTCGATCCGGTACACCACACAGGAGGTGAGGGCGGTAAAGCGCGCTTCGGACGGCGTATCGTTGAGGATGCTCTGTTCACCCATCACTTCACTGGGCCCCATGCGCCCAGCCTCAACGTAATCATTGCCGTCCTTCACTTGCGCCGTGACCACCCCGGTGGCGATCACCAGCAGGCTGTCGGTGACTTCGTCGGCTTCGATGATCACTTGCCCGGCGGCGTATTCCTTGGGTGTCATGCTCTGGGCCAGATGATTTCTTTCTTCGATATTCAGCGCCCGGAACACTTTCACTTCATCGAGTAAAACCCGTGCGCGGGACGCCGGTTCTGCCTTGATGTCCGATTGCCAGGCAATGCCTGCGGCTTCCAGATGACGGTAGGCAAGATCAAACAGCAGGTTGCGCACGTCGCTTTTGTTGTCGATGTTTTTGATGAATCCGGTGACGGTGTATTCGATGGTGGTCGGGCTGGCTTCCTTGACCACCGCACGGGGCTTCGGCGATTGCAGCAGGGCGCTGCTGCCTTGCAGGGCGCGGTCCAGCGCATCCAGCACTCGGCGGGGACGAATGTGCGGCGAGACCATGATGTTGATGGACACCCCGAACATGTCCCTGGGGCGACTCAGGTTGACGATTTTCGCCTTGGCCGCTACGGAGTTGGGAATCACCGCCGTGCTGCCGGTGCCGGTCAGCAAGTGGGTGGCGCGCCAGTCGATGTCCACCACCTTGCCTTCAACTCCGTCGATGCTGATCGAATCATCCACCTGATAGGGCTTGGTGGTATTGAGGATGATCCCGGAGAACACGTCGCTCAAGGTGCTTTGCAGCGCGAGACCGACAATGATCGCCATGGCGCCGGACGTCGCCAGCAAGCCTTTGACCGGCAGTTGCAGCACATAACCGGCAGCAGCCACCACGGCAATCAGGAAAATGACTGCGCCTATGACTTCCTGCAACAAGCGGCCGCTGTGGCCGATGCGGCGCATCAGCAGGGTGCCGATGATCTCGGTGATGGTCCGGGCGGCAAAGATCCACCAGATGATTTCCAGTGCCGTAGCTGCCAGATGACGCGCGCTGTCGTCTTCCCAGGGGGCAGTGTCCAATGGGCTCAAACCGGCGTTGATGATCACCACGCTGTACAGCAAAAACGCGCCCATTCGCGCCGCCACCTTAGGCAGACGGCTTTGATAGGGCAGCAGATTCCAGCTGATCAGGTCCAGCACGATCAGCAATGTTGCGAAGGTCATCGGATAGCTTTGAATGAACGCGAACATGGCCAGAACCTGATAAATGCGGGAGTGAGCGCAGATTATGAGGATGCAGGCGGGGGATAAAGCTGGTAGAAAGCGTTTGACTGTCAACCGGTGAGCGACAATGAACCCCTTTGAAGATATGCGAATTTTTACTCAGGTCATGGAGTCCGGGAGTTTCACTGCCGCCGCCGACCAGTTGGGCCTGTCCAAGCAATTCATCAGCCGCCGCCTGATCCAGCTCGAAGAGCGCCTGGGCGTGCGCTTGCTCAATCGCTCCACCCGCCGATTGGACGTCACGCCTCTGGGCCAGGCTTACTACGAATCGGCGTTGCGGCTGGTCGCTGACCTGGAGCAGGCCGAGCAAAGCATCGCCGGGCAAAACACCCAGCCTCGGGGCACGATCCGCATCACCGCTCCGCTGTCTTTTGGCGTTGAGCATCTGGGGCCACTGCTGCCGATTTTTTTGCAGAAGTACCCTGAGGTCTCGGTAGAAGTGGACTTGAGCGATCGCTCCGTGGACTTGCTGGGCGAAGGCTATGACCTGGCGTTGCGGATCGGCGTGCTGGAGGACTCCACCCTGATCGCGCGCCATATCGCCAGCATCGAGCGGGTGTTCTGCTGCAGCCCTGATTACCTTGAACGACGTGGCCAGCCTGCCGAGCCAGAGGCGCTGAAAGATCATGATTGTCTGCCGTATGGGCACAGCCGCCAGGTGCAATGGCGCTTCGAGCGCAACGGCAAACCGCTGGCGGTCGGCCTCTGCGGACGCATGCGCGCCAATAACGGCGAGCTTTTGCGCGACGCGGCCATCGCCGGGCTGGGCATCACCTACCTGCCGTCGTTTATCGTCGGGCAAGCTTTGAAAGACGGTCGGCTGGTGCGGGTGCTGGACGAGTTCCGTACGCCGTCACTGGCCTTGTCGGCGGTGTATCCACAACACCGTCAAGGCGCGCGGCCGGTCCAGGCGCTGATCGAATTTCTCAAGGAGCATTTGGTGCAGTGTCCGGCGTTGTTGTCTCCGCAGTGATGGCATCCGAGTGACGGAAGCACAACGGTTCAATCCAAGGCAGCGCGGGGGCGGCATCATTCGCCGCTCGGTAGGAGCTGGCGAATGCTACGAACGCGGTAGTTCAGCGAGATTGATTCGCAGCCTTCGGCAGCTCCTACAGGAATGCATTTTGCCTTGAGGGAATCCCATGAGCCTGTCCGTCTTACCGATCCTGCGCAGTCTGGCCCTTGGCTTGACGCTGTCGAGCGCTGTGGCCCACGCAGAAGTCCCGGCGCAACAGAAAACCCAGGCCCCCGGTTATCAGCGACTGGCGGTGGGCGAATATGAAGTCACCGCCTTGTTCGACGGTTATAACGATCTGTCGCCGGACTTGCTCAAGGGGCTGAGCCCCGGCCAGATTCGTGCGTTACTCGCCCGGCGTTCGATTGAAACACCCGGCGTGCAGACCGCGTTCAATGCGTTTCTGATTAACACCGGCAAGCATCTGATTCTGGTGGACACCGGGGCGGGTGCCTGTATCGGCCAGACCGCAGGCATGTTGTCGGCGAACATGAAAGCCTCGGGTTACAACCCTGCCGATGTGGACACCATTCTGCTGACTCACCTGCATCTGGACCATGTCTGCGGGCTGGTCGATGCGCAGCAAAAACCGATCTTCGCCAACGCCACGGTGTATGCCGCCAAACCCGAGGCCGATTACTGGCTTGACCCGACGGCCATAAGCCGTGTGCCGGAGAAATCCCGGGAGCTGTTCAAGATCGCTCAGGAATCGGTTGCGCCTTACATCGTTGCCGGGCGCTTCAGGACTTTCAAACCGGGCGATTCACCGGTGCCTGAGGTTCAGACTGCGCTGGAATCCGGCCACACCCCTGGCAGCACGACCTATCAATTCACCTCTCAAGGGCAGAGCATTCTGTTCATGGGCGATCTGGTGCATGACCTGGCCGTGCAGTTCGATCATCCGGAAGTTTCCATTAGCTTCGACGTGAACTCCGCCCAGGCGATCAGCAGTCGTAATCAGGTTTTCAGCGCTGTTGCCAAACAGAAAATCTGGGCAGCGGCTGCACACTTGCCGTTCCCGGGCATGGGGCACATCGTTGCCATCGACAAGCACTTCCAATGGGTGCCGGTGGAGTACGGTCCTTATCAGCGGGCCGAACACGTGCCTTTGCTCAAGTAACGAAGTGCCGCCCTGTTTTGCCCGGACACGGCAGGGCGGTCGCGATTTTCTAGCTTTGGCGATAAGGTAGGAGGCAGCCGTCCGCCATGATTCAAAGGATATGTTCTTGACTGCTCCTGCCGTTTCGCATCTGACAGCGCAAAAGTTCACCGCCACGCGGATTGCGGACGCTCGTCCCGACTCCGAAAAGATTATTGATATCCCCTGTGCGGATGCGTTTTCCATCATCGTCCAGCTTCAAGACTTCGCCGAGCACCGGCTGTGGCGTGGTCGGCGTTTGAGCTATGCGGGTGGTTACAGCCAGGGCAGTGTTTCGCTGCCGTTCATGGGCGACCAGTTGCGCTGTCAGCATCGTGCCGCCTACGACAATCTGCGCTTCAATATTCCAAGGCTCACCCTGGACGAATACCAGCGCGAAAATGGTGGACGGCTGCTTGACGGTTTCAGGTATGAGCAAGGTGCTCAGGATCAGGTGCTCTATCACCTGGCGCAGGCCATGCTGCCCGCATTGCGTCAACCGGCGGCGGCCAATCAGCTGTTCGTTGATCACATCCTGTTGGCGATGTGCGCTCATTCCGTTTCTCACTATGGGCGCATCGCATCGGACAGCGGCAAGTTCACCACCACCCTCACGCCCCTCCAGGAGCGGCTGGCAAAAGAGTTGATCGCCAGTAACCTGGGTAACGACCTTTCTGTCGAGCGCATCGCCCAGGAATGCTCGTTGTCCCGCAGCCATTTCTCCCGCGCGTTCAAACAGGCAACGGGCGTGGCGCCGCATACCTGGCTGCTGCAACGGCGCGTCGAAAAAGCCAAAGAGTTGCTGCTTGAACCTGGCATGTCGTTAGTCAATATCGCCCAGGCCTGCGGCTTTGCCGACCAGCCGCACCTGACACGGGTCTTCACCCGGCTGGTGGGGGTTACGCCGAGTGCGTGGCGGGCGCATCAGGGTGGGGTGATTGTGGTTTCGCGGGGCTAGATGTATCGCGTCATCGTTCTTCGCGGGCAAGCCTCGCTCCAACGGTTTCGGTGTTTGTCTGTGGGAGCGGTGCTTGGTCTGGGCGGCATTCCGACGATGAACGATGACGCGGTCTGCCTGATGGACCGAGGCGGCTGCATCGTCGGAATGCCGCCCAGACCAAGCACCGCTCCCACATTAGATTTAGCTTCCCTGTTGGAGCGAGGCTTGCCCGCGATGAACGATGACGCGGTCTGCCTGATACACCGATGCGGCTGAATCGCGGGCAAGCCTCGCTCCTGGGTTTATCTGGCCTTGTCAGCAACCACAAATGCCACCAGCGCCAATAACGGCAGGCCTGCGCCCAGCAATACGACGCCGTGCCAGCCTTGCTGTTCGTAGAGAGTACTGGCCAGGGCCGAGCCGATCGCGCCGCCCATGAATATGCTGGTCATGTAAAGTGCGTTCAGCCGTCCGCGGCTGGCGGGGTCAAGGGCGTAGACAGCCCGTTGGCCCAGGACCATGTTCAATTGCACGGCAAAGTCGAGCAGCACACCGGTGATCGCCAGACCAATCACGGTCAAGCCCGGTTGGCTCAGGCCGATCAGGAAGGCTGCCGGGGCAAGGCTCAAGGCAATCAGCGAGGCGCGACGGGTGTGCCCCGCATCAGCCAGACGTCCCGCAATGGGGGCGGCGATGGCACCAATGGCGCCTACCAGTGCAAACAAGGCGATCTGGCTCTGCGATAAACCGAAGTGTCGTGAGAGCTCGATGGGCGCGGAAGTCCAGAACAGGCTGAAGGCGGCAAACAGCAAACCCTGGTAAAGCGCGCGCTGGCGCAACACCGGGTGCCTGCGCAAAAGGGTCAGCAATGATCCGAGCAATTGCCCATAAGACGATTGGTGCTCCGGCGTACGTTTCGGAATGGTCAACGCCAGCACCAGAATGATCGCCAGCATCACCACTGACGCGCTCATGAACACCGCTCGCCAGCCGAAATGGTCGGCGATCAGGCTGGACAGTGGTCGGGCCAGCAGAATGCCCAGCAGCAGGCCACCCATGATATTGCCGACCACCTGGCCTCGGGTTTCTTCCGGTGCCAGATGCGCCGCCAGCGGCACCAGCATCTGAACCGACACTGAGCTGAAGCCGATCAACAACGAAATCATCAGAAAGGTGTTGGCGTGCTCGCTGAAAGCGGCGACCAACAGGCTGGCGCAGGCAACCAGCGCGGTACCGATCATCAATGTGCGGTTTTCCAGCAGGTCAGCCAGCGGCACCAGAAACAACAGGCCCAGCGCGTAGCCCACCTGGGTCAGCGACACAATCAGGCTGGCGCTGTGTGCCGAGAGGCCGACATCCGGCGCGATGAGTTCAACGATAGGTTGCGCATAATAGATATTGGCAACGATCGCGCCGCAGCACAGTGCGAACAGCAGGACCAGGCCTCGGGTCAACGTTTGCCGCGTGCCGTGCAGGGGTGTAGTGGTGGATGGGTTCATGGTCATTGGCTCTGTCAGCTTAAGGTTCTGTTTAAGGTTCTGTGCACAGCCTCAGGCTGCGCGACGAGATGGCTGCCACCTTAAAGGACCCTCAGGTCTGAGGGAATTGGCTGCTGGTGCAATGCAGTTGTGCGAAAAACGCGTAGAAGGTCATTCCACCTGATCGGCAAGCACCTCTTCAAGAAATTGAATGAACGCATTGACCCGCTTCGAACCGCGATGATTGGGTAGATAAAGCGCATTGATCGCAGAGCGCGCCTGGTTCGGGTTGATGTCATACGCGCCGAGTACGCGGGTCAGCGCGCCACTTGCGACATCCGCCTTCACCAGCCAGTCAGCCAGCAAGGCCAGACCGACGCCCGAGAGTGCGGCCTCGCGCAGCACGTCGGCATTGCTGCTTTTCAGGCGGCCGGTGATCTCGATCTGCTGCGCGTGAGCTTCCTGGGTGAAAGTCCAGACTTGCCGGGTTGATGCGTGTGTGAATCGCAGGCAACTGTGCTCCAGAAGCTCGCGGGGTTCGGTCGGCGTACCGTGCTGTTTCAGGTACTCGGGGCTGGCAACCACCCAGCGGGAAAAACCACCAATCGTGCGGCATACCAGATCATCATCGGGTGCGGCAGCGCCCAGACGCAGGGCGACATCGAATCGCCCGCTCAGCAAGCTATCCAGGTCATCGCTCAAGGTCACGTCGAGTTCCAGCTGCGGATACCGCGCCAGAAAGCGTCCAAGGTGTGGGGCAATCAGTCGGCGGCCAAATTCAACAGGCATGCAGACGCGCAACTGGCCGACCGGTTCATCGCCCCGATCCATGATCTGAGCGTCAGCCCGAGCCACATCCTCCAGGACTTTGCGGGCCTGCTGGTAATAGTTCGCACCGGCTTCAGTGAGGGTGATCTGCCGGGTCGAGCGATTGAGCAGCGCCGCGCCCAGTTGTGTTTCCAGAGCGTCGATCATCCGGGTCACCGAGGAGGGCGCCAGTTCAAGTTTGCGGGCCGCGGCGGAAAACCCCTGAGCGTCGACCGACTCGACAAACATCTTCAATGCCAGCAACTTGTCCATGCACACTCCATCGGTATCGTATTCGGGCAGCCATTGATGCAGAGTAATCGCTGAGGCATCGGGCTTATAGTCATCAGCAGTGGAGCATATTATGGCGTTTGGCTACTCATCTTTCCTCGGTATATGAAAGTCCGAACCATACACTTGTACTATTGTGCTCAGTCGCAACTAAGGTTTATTGAAATATTCATGACGCTATCCTTATAGATAATATCGGTGGATTGATTTAGCTGGTTAGATACCCTCAACCGCCAGCGATGAACATATGTGATGGCGATGGATCCCGGTCAAGGCAGGATACTCAAAGCCACCCTACGGACAGCGTGAATAAAATGGTCAGTCTCGGTCAAGCCAGTGTTTCTCTGGAACTAAGAGAAGTCTTTAGAAGCGGCGTACCCTTGCGGGTGGGTACCCGCGCCTTCGATATTCTGGAGCTGTTGATCAGCTGTCCCGGGCAGTTGGTGACCAAGGATGAGATTCTGCAGCGTGTCTGGCCGGATACGGTGGTCGAAGAAAACAACTTGCAGGTGCATATTTCCGCTTTGCGCAAAGCCCTGGGGGCAGACCGGGATTTGATCCGGACGATTCCGGGCCGTGGCTACATTCTGATTTGCGGCGAAGAGGCTTCGGGGCAGGGCGCTCTTCAAGAGTCGCAGGACGCGCAGCTTGCCAGCACGCTGGACGCCGCGATGTTGCGCACCAGTGAATTGCCCCATGACGTCGCGTTGATCGGTCGCGAAGAGACGCTTGAAGATATCTGCGACGCGTTGTCGAGCGATTCATTGCTGAGCCTGGTGGGGGCTGGCGGGATCGGCAAAACCTCGCTGGCGGTGGCGGTTGCTCACCATTTGGCCCTCACCGACAGCCTGCACGTTTGTTTCGTACCCTTGGCGCAGATCACCTGCCCGGAACGCATTGTTGAAGCCCTGGTGCTTGCCCTGGATGTTGAGGTCAGGCAGGGCCAGTCGATGATTGATGCCATTGTTGACGCTGTTGATCAGCACAATCGATTGATCATTCTGGACAATTGCGAACACCTGATCGAAGCCGTCGCAGCAGTGTGCGAGCATTTGCTGCACCGCTGTCCGTCGCTGCGGATACTCGCTACCAGCCGCGAGCCCTTGCGGATCAGCCGTGAGCGGACGATCAGCGTTGCGCCGCTTGAGGTGCCCGAGCAGGGAGCCGAGCGCTGCGAAGTTCTGCAAAGCAGCGCCGCCCAGTTGTTTCTCATGCGTTTGCGGGCGCTGGACTCGCGCTTTCCTCTGGATGACAGCATGGCGTTCGATGATCAGAGCGTCGCGCTGGTTGGCCAGGTCTGCCGCTCGCTGGACGGCATCCCTCTGGCGCTGGAAATGGCCGCATCACGGGCCGCAGCCCTGGGCCTGTTCGAGCTGGCGGGCAGCTTGCGGGAAGATCTGCATATGCTCAGCGGCGGTTTGCGCAGCGCGCCGCAGCGTCACCAGAGCATGGAGGCCTCGGTGGAGTGGAGTTATCGTCTGCTCAATGCTGACGAGCGCACGGTGCTTGGCCGTCTGGGTGGGCTCGCGGGGTGCTTCAGCCTCGACCAGGCATGCAACGTTGCCCAGACCGCAGACATCCCGCGGGCGCGGGTCATGGATTGCATCGTCGGGCTGGCGCAGAAATCACTACTGATGATCTCTGCGGACGGGCCGTTCCGTTTCTATCGACTGCTGGGTGCAACCCGGACCTGGATCGTCGCGCGCCTGGGCATGCAGGGCAACGAGGGTGCTTTGGCGCCCGATTCAGGTCATTATGGCCGACGCCTCCAGACGCACACGCCGGCTGCATCCGTGGCGACGATGCTGGCCAGTCATCATCCGCGTGAGGCCGATCATTTTCATTTCAGTCATCAACGAGTGCTGGCGGCAAGCCAGTAGCATCAAGCTGCGGACAATCTGTATATGAGTGCAACACCCCTGGTTTATGTGGTCGACGATGAGTGCTCCATTCGCACGTCATTGTCGCGCCTGCTGAATTCAGCCGATATCTCTGCCCAGTGCTTCGCCACCGCACAGGAGTTTCTTCAGCAAGCCTTCAATGCCCAGCCCACCTGCCTGTTGCTGGACGTGAATCTGGCGGCCAGCAATGGTTTCGACGTGCAGGAGGAGTTGCTGCGGCGTGGGCATCGCTTCCCGATTATTTTCATGACCGGCTTCGGCACCATCCCCATGTCGGTGAAGGCCATCAAGGCGGGCGCTCACGAGTTTCTGACCAAACCCTTTGAACCTGATCAGTTGCTGGAAGTGGTGCGTCAGGCCCTTGCCCATGATGAAAGCGACCTGCTGGACCGGCTGCATATCGAAGGCGTCAGGCAACGTTTTGACACCCTGACGCCCCGGGAGCGGGAGGTCATGACGCTGTTGGTCACCGGCAGAATGAACAAGCAGATTGCCAGTGATCTGGGCACCAGCGAGATCACCGTCAAAGTTCATAAACGGCACATTATGACAAAGATGCAGGCCCGAACTTTAATCGACCTGGTAAAGATGCGTGAGCAACTAGTACTGATATAAGCCCGGTGTATTGATAAAAAACAGCACAATTATACATAGAGCCAATCACCTTTCTGAAAAGATAAGCGTACGCTCTGTTCTATTACTTTTACTGCCACGAAGTTCAGCTTATGATCCTCATCTGCGTCGTCGATGATGACGCCTCCGTACGCAACGGTCTCAGTAACCTTCTCAAGTCTTTGGGCTATGCGACTGTGAGCTTTGCTTCGGGAGAAGCCTTTCTCGATTCTTCTGCCAGTGATCAGGCGCATTGTGTGTTGCTTGATATGGTGATGAAAGGGATGCAGGGGCTTGAGGTTCTACAGCATTTGAGACGCGCGAAGAAAACCGTGGGTGTCTGTTGCATGTCGGCCAATGACGATAGCGATACCGTCCGGCGGGCGCTCGACGCAGGTGCTCTGGGTTTTCTGTGCAAGCCTTTTTCCGAGGAGGCGTTGCTCAAATCTATAAAGCAGGTACTCGAGAACAGGTAAAAGTCCTTTATGAACGGTATCAGCGCTGAGCCGATCACCAGCATCCGGGTCATGGCCGACAGGCAGGTCGAAGGTTACACGGCGCAATGGCTGAAGCTGTTGTCGTGGGAGTTGCTTTTTGTCGACGGCGAGGTTGATCGCTACCGTGCCCACGTGCCGGGATGCGCCCGCCGCTGGTTGATTTCCCGGGCTTCGGCGGGGCTGCTGGAGCGCGGCCTGCGGCGTATCGAGCAGCAATACCTGCTGGCGCCGCTGCTTGATCCCGATTGGGCGTTGCCGCCGGTGGCGGTGCTGCATACGCCTGAAGGTCCGCTGCTGATCTGTGATGATCCGGGCGGCCAGTCTCTTGATGAAGTGGCGGATGGCTCGCTGTCCATTGATGGTTTTCTGCGGCTGGCGATCAGTGCGTCCCATGCCTTGGCCCGCGCCCACGGCAAGGGCCTGCTGCATCGGGACATCAAACCCGGCAATCTGATTCGGGGCGCTGACGGCAAGGTTCGTCTCACCGGCTTTGGTCTGAGCATCGGGGCTGGGGACGCGGCGCTGATTGACGATGCCATCTGCGCAACCCTGGCGTACATGTCCCCCGAGCAGGCTCGGCGATTAGAGCGCCAGGCTGATGAGCGCAGCGATCTGTATTCGCTGGGCATGACCTTTTATGAATGGATCACCGGCAGGTTGCCGTTCCACGCCAGCGATGCGGTGGAGTGGGTGTATTGCCATGTGGCGCGCCAGCCACCTTCGCCGCAGCAGTTTCGCGCCTCGATCCCTGCGCCGCTGGCCCGTCTGATCCTCGATCTGATTGCCAAGAATCCCGCCGACCGCTACCAGAGTGCCGCCAGCCTGGAGGCGGATTTACGGGAGTGCCTGGCTCAGTGGAATCAGTTTCAGCACATCGCGACGTTCGAACCCGCGTGTCGGGATACCCGCCCGCAAGCCAGCGAGTACAAGGTGCTGGTGCCGCGCCCGGTCGAAAGCCAGGCGCTGCAAGCGGCCTTTTCGCGAGTTGCCCAGTGCGGTCGGTGTGAGGTGGTGCTGCTGTCGGGGCAGACTGGCTCCGGTAAATCCACGCTGGTCCGCCAGTTGCACCAGGACCTGGCCTTGACTCGGGTGTGGTTCGCTTCCGGTAAATTCGACCCGAACCGGCCCAACATGCCTTACGCATCCCTGGCCCAGGCGCTGCGCTCCCTGGTCATGCGGGTGATTGGCGAGAGCGCCGAGGAGCTGGCGCGCTGGCGGGAGAAACTGGAGCAGGCAGTGGCCGGGCAGGGGCGGCTGATTGCCAATCTGGTTCCGGAAATCGAACTGGTTCTAGGCCCACAAGGTGCCGGGCCAGACTTGCCTGCCAATGAAACCCGGCACCTGTTCCATTCTGTGCTGCACAGGGTGCTCAACAGTTTTGCCAGTGCACAGCGGCCATTGGTGCTGTTCTTCGACGATGTGCATGGTCGCGACGAAGCAACCCTGTCGTTTATTACGTCATTCAGCGAAGGGCCGTATGAAAACATTCTGCTGATTGCGGCGTATCGCGAGGATCCGGAGCCGGGCTGCACGTTGCCTGCGGCTTTCCTGAACCGGTTGCGGCAGGCACCCACCGGTTTGCAGGAGATTCAGGTGTCAGCGCTGGACCTGCAGGCGGTTGCCCAGTGGCTGGCCCGGACCCTGCAAACCGATGCTGCCGTGATCATGCCGCTGGCTGTATTGGTGCATGAAAAAACCGGCGGTAACCCGTTTTTTGTCGGGCAGTTACTGCGCACCCTGCTGGACGAACGGCTGATTCGTGTTGATCGCACCGCCACAGGCGACACCCTCAGCTGGGATCTCGTGCGGATTCGCGAGCATCGTCATGCGGAAAATGTCATTGGCCTGATGGTGGCCAGAATCACCCGTCTGCCGACGCAAACCCGTGTGTTCCTCGGGCAGATGGCGTGTATGGGCTCCAGTGTGGATCTGCCGACCTTGTGCCGGGTGACCCAGGTCGAGAAAAAATCACTTTGTCGACACCTGGCACCTGCGGTTGAGGCCGGTCTGCTGGTTGAAGATCACCAGGGTTATGCGTTTTATCATGACCGGGTACAAGAGGCCGCCTGTGAGCTGATTGCGCCAGAAGCCAGGCCTGCGGAGCATCTGCGGATTGCCCGGATATTGATGGCCGATGCCTATCCTGAAGGGCTTGAACCCCAGCGGCGCGCCGAATCGATATTCAGCATCGCCAGCCACTTGCAACGCATCCTGCCTGAAGATTGTTCCGAGGCTGAGCGCGAGCCGTTTTGCGCGTTACTGATACGCGCCGCTCAGCAGGCCCTGGAGTCGGCCGCCATCGACGCTTCGTTAGGCTATGTGCACACCGCAGCAACGCTGATTGGCAAGTCGTGCTGGGAGCGCTGCCCCGAACTGGCCCGTGAACTTGGCTTTGTGCATGCCCAATGCCTGCTGCTGGAGGGCGAGTTCGAGCCTGCGGGCAGGGTGATCGACGATTTACTCAACCACGTCCATGGCGTTGTTGAGCGGGCCGCGATTTATGTGCTCAAGGTCGAGTTGCTGGTGCTGGCTTGCCGTTATCAGGACGCTGTGGTTACTGCTGGAGAGGGGTTGCGTCTGTTTGGCATTCATATTCCGGCCCACGTCACGGGTATGGATGTCGAGCAGAGTTATGGTTATTTGCTGGAGATACTGGGGGCACGGGAGATTGCCTCCCTGCGCGACCTGCCGGAAATGCGCGACGCGACTTTCGAAGCGGCCATGGGCATGTTGTCCAGCATGATTGCATCGGCCTCTTTCATCGATGACGACCTGTTGTTTGTACTGACCTGCGAGATGGTCCAGTTGTCGCTGGAATACGGTATCTGCGCGGCTTCGACCCACGGGTTTGCCTGGTTCGGCGTGGCCCTGGCCCACCAATACAAGGCTTACGAAGACGGCGCGGCTTTTGCGGGCGTCGCCCACACGCTGGTACAGGAGCGCGGCTACAGCAGTTCGCAAAGCACGACCCTGGTGGCACTTGATCAGGTCAGTGTCTGGACTCAGCCCCTAAGCCACGCCCTTGAACACGCCCGCTCTGCGCTGGCCAGCAGTTATAACGCGGGCAATCTGACCATGAGTTGCTACGCCTGCAACCATATCGTGTCCGATCTGCTGGTAATGGGTGAGCATCTGGAGCGCGTCGAACAGGAGATCGAGCGCGGCCTGGATTTCGCCCGGCGCGCCCGCTTCAATGACGTTCAGGGGGCCCTGCACACTCAGGCGCGGCTGGTGCGGGCATTGCGCCTGGGGCGCATCTGGCAGAGCGAGGAACCTTCGACCGAGCGTCAGGCCCTGGAGGATCAGGCCTGCAACAGCGCAATGACCCCGGTGGCTTTCTGGTGGTGGCTGTTCAAGGGTGTCGCCCGATTTCTCTATCGGGATTTCGACAGCGCTGCGCAATGCCTTGAGAAAGCGAACACGCTGGCCTGGTCAACGCCGGCGCATATTCACCTGCTCGAACTGCATTTTTTCAGCGCCTTGAACCTGTCCGCCAGTTGTCGCCAGGGCGGTGATTGCGCGGCGACCCTTGCACTGATGACGACGCATGTTCAGAAGCTCGAAGGCTGGGCCGCCCTCAATCCCCAGACTTTCAAGGACAAGGCCTTGCTGGTGGGCGCTGAAGTCGCCCGCTTGCAGGGCGATGCCATGCGGGCCATGAGCTTGTATGAAGAAGCTGTCACGGCTGCAGCCAATGCCGGCTTTGTCCATGTGCAGGCCCTGGCCCATGAACTGGCCGGGGAATTTCATCACGTTCAGGGCTTGTACACGTCCGCGCGCAGTCACTACCGCAACGCCAGGGATTGCTATCAGCGCTGGGGTGCATTGGGCAAAGTCGCCGACCTCGAAGCACGGGGTGGCATCCTGCGCGGGCAAGCCTCGCTGGCGCGGCCATCCATCGGCTTTGTGGCGAGCCAGGACGCACTGGATTTGGTGTCGGTGATGAAGGCGTCCCAGGCGCTGTCCGAAGAAATCGTGCTCGACCGACTGATTGGCATTCTGCTGACCAACACTATCCTCCATGCAGGTGCGCAGCAGGCCTTGCTGTTGTTGGTCAAGAACGACACCCCGCAGATTTCGGCCAAGGGCCGGGCGACTGAAACGGGCATTGATATCGACCTTTCAGTGAGGGTGCCGTCGGCGCAGCAATTGCCCCTGTCGATGCTGTACACGGTGATGCGCACCCGGCAGTCGATCGTGATCGAAGATGCATTGCAGCTCCAGGCATTTGCTGAAGATGAATATTTCCGGGGTCGTAACGTGCGCTCGGTGCTGTGCCTGCCGCTGGTCAAGCAAGGTCTGGTGATCGGTGTGCTGTATCTGGAAAACAATCTCGCGCCGGGTGTGTTCACCTCCAACCGCACCACGGTGCTGGAATTACTGGCAGGCCAGGCGGCCATCTCTCTGGAAACCGCCCGGCTGTACACCGAGCTGGTGGAAGAAAACACCCGCCGCCGGGAGATTGAAGCTGCCTTGCGCACCAGTCAGGCCACTCTGGCGCTGGGCCAGCGGATCAGCCATTCCGGCAGTTTTCGCTGGCAGCCCAGCACCGATGAAGCGGTCTGGACCGATGACCTGTTTGCGGTCTGGGGGCTACCGGTTACTGAAGTTGCGCCTTCGCTGCAAGCGATCGAGCGCCTGATCCACCCTGAAGACCTGCAAGCGTTTCTGGTCAACATCATGCAAGCGGTCCATCACGCCAGGGCTTTTCAGTTGGCATTCAGGCTGCTGACGCCCGAAGGTACGGTCCGCCACCTTGAACTGCTGGGTGAGCCTGCGGGGCACGACCTGTTTGTCGGGGTCACCACGGATGTTACCGAACGCAAGGCTACCGAGGCCGCACTGCGGACCGCGCGCACGGAACTGGCCAAAGTCTCCCAGGCCACGATCATGGGCGAGCTGGCGGCGTCCATTGCCCATGAAATCAATCAGCCGCTGGCCTCGATCGTTTCCAATGCCAGCGCCAGTGTGCGCTGGTTGAATCGGGCTGTGCCGGTGGTCACCGAAGCAATGGCTGGCCTCAATGACATCGTCAATGACAGCAGGCGCGCCGCAGAAATCGTCCGCGCCTTGCAATCGCTTGCCAGGCAAGCACCGCCCCGGCATGCACCGCTGCAGATCGATGAGGTGATTCGTCAGGTGGTGGCGTTGACCGCGACTGAGATCGAGCAGCACCAGGTCCTGTTATACAAGGCATTCAATGGCCCGGAGCTGATGATCAAAGGCGACGCAGTGCAGCTGCAGCAAGTGATCCTCAACCTGATCACGAACGCCGTGGAGGCCATGAGCACCGTCGAGGACCGGCCGCGTCGGCTGGACATCAGCTGTGAGGCGGTCGCTGAGCAATTCGTGGTGGTCTGCGTCCAGGACAATGGCGCAGGGCTTGATGAACAACATGCCGGACGGGTTTTCGACGCGTTCTTCACCACCAAAGCCAAGGGCATGGGCATGGGCCTGGCGATTTGTCGGTCGATCATCGATGCCCATGGCGGCACATTGCGGGCCTGCAACGGCAGAGCGGGTGGCGCCATGTTTGTGTTCACATTGCCGGTGGCACCCTGAGCCCCAGCCGTTCTAGCGCGCTTGATGCAGATGGATAGACTATTTGCATATTAACTTAGAATTTAAATGCATTTTCGTAATGAATTGTCCGGTGATATGGTTTTAACCAGTCACTGGATCCTTGAGAAAAGTTATTAAAAAGGATTCCGGATGACGGCCTGACCTCATCTTTTTCTCAAGGAATTCCCCGCATGGCAGCATTTGATTCGCTCACCCGTCGTCGCCTGCTGGGCTTGACCGGCGTCGCGCTGGCCAGCCCGTTACTGGCTTCGGTCCCAGGTTTTGCCTGGGCCGCAGATGAACATGCCGGCCACGGCGGCAATGACGCGGAGCCTGCGGGTACCGGTGAATTCATCAAACTGGCCGAGCCGCGCAAGCTGAAGCTGGCGGTCAACCTCAATGCGGTGTGTCTGGCGCCAGTGGTGATCGCCCACGGCCAGGGCTTTTTCACCAAACACAATCTGGATGTCGAGCTGGTCAACTTCGGCAACTCCACCGAAGTGCTGCTGGAAGCCATCGCCACGGGCAAGGCAGACGCCGGGGTCGGCATGGCGCTGCGCTGGCTCAAGGCGCTGGAGCAGGGCTTTGACGTGAAACTCACGGCGGGCACCCATGGCGGATGCCTGCGTTTGCTCAGCGCGGTGAACAGCCCGATTCAGAAGCTTGAAGACCTCAAGGGTAAGGCCATCGGTGTCACTGACATGGCCAGCCCGGATCGGAACTTCTTCTCCATTCTGCTCAAAAAGCACGGCGTCGACCCGGTGCGTGATGTTGAGTGGCGTTTGTATCCCGCCGACTTGCTCGGTACTGCCCTGGAGCGCGGCGAAGTGCAGGCGGTGAGTGGCAGTGACCCGTTCATGTATCGCCTGATCAAGGGCGGCAAGGCCCGGGAGCTGTCGAACAATCTGGTGGAGGAGTACGCCAACCTTAGCTGCTGCGTGGTAGGGGTGACCGGCAAGCTGGTGCGCGAAGAAAAACGTGTCGCCGCCGCGCTGACCCAGGCGATTCTTGAAGCTCACGACTATTCGGTCAAACACCCTGAAGTCGTCGCCATAGGCTTCCAGGCTCACGCGCTGAATACCTCTGTGGAAGAAGTGCAGGCCATTCTCCACGACCACACCCACGGCCATCATGCGGTGGGTGCGGCGCTGACCAAGGAAATCGTCACCTATGTGACCGACCTGCAGACGGTGGAGGTGATTCGCAAAAGCACCGATGCGCTGGCCTTCTCAAAGGAGATTACTGCCGATGTCTTCAATTGAAGCTGCACCGCAGATCCGCTCACTGAGCACCCCGCAGCTCAGGTTCTGGCAGCAGGGCGCGGTGGCCGTTGTGGCCTGGATCGGCGTCGCCTTGCTGATCGCTTTTATGCCCAATGCCACGCGTAACTGGCCAATGACCCAAGGCTTGGCCAATTTGTGCCTGGCGGTTGCCGCGCTGATCGGATTGGTAGGCGTTCTCGGCCGCTGGTTTCCGAGGCTACAAAAACGTACCCGGCCCGCAGGCGCCTGGCTGATTGCATTGCCCGTGCTGCTGGGTATCTGGGAATTGCTGACGGCCAAGCTGGGGATCTTGCCGGTGCCGTTTTTTGCGCCGCCCCAAGCGCTGCTGGATGTGTATGTCGAAGACTGGCCTCGGCTGGCTGACAGCCTGTTCAATTCCGCGTTGTTGCTAGGTTCCGGTGTAGCCCTGGGCGCGGTTACCGGGTTTGTCGCAGGCGTTGCCATCGGCTGGTCCACCAGCATCGGCTACTGGTTGCATCCGGTGTTGCGCATTCTCGGGCCGGTGCCGTCCACGGCCTTGTTGCCGCTGTGTTTCTTTCTGTTCCCCAGCAGTTGGAGCGCGAGTGTGTTTCTCATCGCTTTGGCTACCTGGTTTCCGGTGACGGTGCTGACCTGGTCGGGTGTTGCCAGCGTCGACAAGGCGTATTACGACGTGGCCCGCACGTTAGGGGCCAAGCCCGGTTTTCTGATTTTCAACGTGGCGATCCCAGCGGCGCTGCCTCATGTGTTCGTCGGCCTGTTCATGGGCCTCGGCGCTTCGTTTTCGACCTTGGTGGTGGCGGAAATGATGGGCGTGAAGTCCGGCATCGGCTGGTACCTGCAATAGGCCCAGGGCTGGGCCGCTTACGCCAACATGTATGCCGCGCTGTTGATCATGGCGCTAGCCTGTTCCGGGCTGATCTCCGGGTTGTTCCTGATTCGTGATCGCCTGCTGGCCTGGCAACAAGGAGCCATGAAATGGTAGCTGCAGTCGCTTCAACCCAGCAGTCTTCAACCGCAGGTCTGGCGCTGCGCATCGATAACCTCAGCCACGGCTTTGCACTGGACGGCCAGCATCTGCCGGTGCTGCAGAATGTCTCCATTGATGTGGCGCCTGGGGAGTTCGTCGCGCTGCTGGGGCCTTCGGGTTGTGGCAAGTCCACATTGTTGCGCCTGGTGGCGGGGCTGGAGCCGGCTGACAGTGGCGCGCTGCTGGCTGACGGCGCTGCAATCACCGGCCCTGACCCGAGCCGGGTGGTGGTTTTTCAGGACCCGACGCTTTATCCATGGCGCCGGGTCTGGGACAACGTCGCCCTGGGCTTGCAGGCCCAGGGCTTACTCAAGACCCACGCCGCCAAAGTAGATGCTGCGCTGCAAACCGTCGGCCTGAGCCCCTTCGCCCGGGCGTATCCGCGCCAGTTGTCCGGCGGCATGGCCCAGCGGGTAGCGCTGGCCAGAGCGCTGGTCAATGAACCCCGTTTGCTGATCCTCGACGAGCCGTTGGGCAAACTCGACTCGCTGACCCGCATCACCATGCAAAAGGAATTGATCGAGCTCTGGCAGCGTCAGGGCTACACCGCGCTGTTAGTGACCCACGACGTCGAAGAGGCCTTGCTGCTGGCCAATCGAGTGATCGTGTTCAGCGACCGGCCAGCGAGTATCAAGGCGCAATTGACCATCGAACGCCCATACCCCCGGCACCGTGACGACCCGTATCTGGTGGACCTGCGCAAACAGATCCTCGGGCTGCTGGGGTTGGGGGAGAGCTGGTAATCATGCGATGTCGGGCTGCGGCTCGACATGCAGCGTCGAGGCATTGAGCAGTTCTCGGGTGTAGGGCTGTTGCGGCGCAGCGAAGATCTGCTGCGCCGAACCTTGCTCCACGATTTTGCCGTCCTTGATCACGATCAGGTCATGGGCCAGAGCCTTGACCACCGCCAGATCGTGGCTGATGAACAGATACGTCAGGCCGCGACGGACCTGCAAATCGCGCAGCAAAGCCACGACCTGCTTTTGTACGGTGCGGTCCAGCGCCGAGGTGGGTTCGTCGAGCAGAATCAGGGCCGGTTCCAGCACCAGCGCCCTGGCGATGGAAATCCGTTGGCGCTGGCCGCCGGAAAACTCATGGGGGTACCGATGTCGGCTCTGGGGGTCCAGCCCGACTTCTTCAAGCACGCGAATCACTGCGGCTTCACGTTCTTCGCGGGTGCCGATCCGGTGCGTGTTGAGGCCTTCGGCAACGATTTGCCCGACTGACATCCGTGGGCTGAGGCTGCCGAAAGGGTCCTGAAACACGACCTGCATCTGGCGTCGCAGCGGGCGCATTTTCTCCTGGTTGAAGAGGCTCAGTTCTTTGTTGCCAAAACGGATTGCGCCATCTGACTCCACCAACCGCAAGATCGCCTGGCCCAGGGTGGATTTGCCGGAGCCAGATTCACCGACGATCCCCAGCGTCTTGCCCCGTTGCAGTTCCAGACTGATGCCATCCACCGCCTTGATGTATTCACGAGTGCGGCTGAACAGTGGTTTGGGCAGGTCGAACCAGACTTTCAGATCGTCCACCGTGAGCAGGTTGTAATCGTGGGTGCTGACGGCGGGCTCGCCGTCCGGTTCGGCTTCGATCAGCAGTCGGCTGTAGGGATGTTGCGGGCTGCGAAACAGCGTCGCGCAGTCTGCCTGTTCGACGATTTCGCCGCCCCGCATGACACAGACCCGTTGCGCAACGCGCCGAACCAGATTCAGGTCGTGGCTGATCAGCAGCAATGACATGCCCAGCCGCGCTTGCAGGGATTTGAGCAATTCGAGAATTTTCAGCTGCACGGTGACGTCTAACGCGGTGGTCGGCTCGTCGGCGATCAGCAGTTCCGGCTCGTTGGCCAACGCCATGGCAATCATGACCCGCTGGCGCTGACCGCCGGACAATTGATGGGGGTAGGCTTTCAGGCGTCGCGCGGCCTGCTGGATGCCTACCAGGTCCAGCAGCTCCAGGGTCCGGGTCCGCGCCGCTTTGCCTTTGAGCCCTTTGTGCAGGGCCAGCACTTCGCCGACTTGCTGTTCAACGGTATGCAGTGGATTGAGGGAGGTCATCGGCTCCTGAAAAATCATCGCAATACGGTTGCCGCGCAGCCCGCGCAACTGCTGGTCACTGGCGTGTACCAGGTCCAGCCCGTTGTAAGTGATGCTGCCTTGGGTGTCGACCTGCTTGCCGGGCAGCAAACGCAGGATCGAATGGGCCGTGACCGACTTGCCCGAGCCAGACTCTCCCACCAGCGCCAGGCACTCACCCCGGCGAATGTCGAGGTTGATGCCATGCACCACTTCGGTCCCTTTGAACGCCACTCTCAGGTTACGGATTTCAATCAGATGGTCGTTCATTTCAGCTCCTTGGATCGAACGCGTCACGGCAGGCTTCGCCGATGAACACCAGCAGCGAGAGGATCATCGCCAGGGCGAAAAACGCCGACAGCCCAAGCCATGGCGCCTGCAGATTGCGCTTGGCCTGGCCGATCAACTCGCCCAGGGACGCCGTGCCAGCGGGCATGCCGAAGCCGAGAAAATCCAGCGCGGTCAGGGTCGAAATCGCCCCGGTGACAATAAATGGAAGATAGGTGAGGGTGCTGGTCATGGCGTTGGGCAGGATATGCTGGCGCATCAACGCGCCATTGCTCAGGCCCAGGGCGCGGGCTGCCTTGACGTATTCCAGATTGCGCCCGCGCAGAAATTCGGCGCGCACCACGTCCACCAAAGCCAACCAGGAAAACAGCGCCATGATGCCCAGCAACCACCAGAAGCTGGGGGCGACGAATCCCGAGAGGATGATCAACAGATAAAGCACCGGCAGCCCTGACCATATTTCCTGCAAGCGTTGGCCGATCAAGTCCGCCATGCCGCCATAAAAACCCTGCACGGCACCGGCGCAGATGCCGATCACCGCGCTGATGGCGGTCAGCAGCAGGGCAAACAGGATGGATATACGCACGCCGAACAATACCCGCGCGAAGACGTCCCGGGCCTGATCATCGGTGCCCAGCCAGTTCTGGCCGCTGGGTGGGCTGGGGGAGGGGGTTTTCAGATCGTAATTGACGGTGTCATAGCTGAACGGCACCAGCGGGAACAGCATCCAGCCCTGTTTGGCGGCAATCAGTTGGCGTACGTAAGTGCTGGAGTAGTCCGGTTCAAAGGGCATTTCTCCGCCGAAGTCGGTTTCCAGATATTGATGCAGCACCGGGTAATACATCTGGCCGTCATAGCGGATCAGCAGCGGCTTGTCATTGGCGATCAGCTCGCCACACAGGCAGATCAGCAGCAGGCCGACGAGGATCCACAGCGACCACCAGCCCCGCCGGTTGGCGCGGAAACTGGCCATGCGGCGTCGGGTCTGAGGGGAGAATTCAAACATCAGGCATTCCTCACAGCAAAATCGATGCGCGGGTCGACCAGGGTGTAGCACAGGTCGCCCACCAGCTTGATGAGCAAGCCGAACAGGGTGAACAGAAACAACGTGCCGAACACCACCGGGTAGTCTCGGGACACGGCGGCTTCGTAGCTCATGCGTCCCAGCCCGTCGAGGCCGAAGATCGACTCGATCAACAGCGAGCCGGCAAAGAACACGTCGATCAAGGCCTGCGGAATGCCCGCAATGACCAACAGCATGGCGTTGCGGAACACGTGGCCGTACAACACCCGATGCTCGCTCAAGCCTTTGGCCCGGGCGGTGGTGACGTACTGGCGGCTGATCTCGTTGAGAAAGCTGTTTTTGGTCAGGATCGTCAGCGTCGCGAAGCCACCAATGACCAGTGCGCTGACCGGCAAGACCAGATGCCAGAGGTAGTCGCCGACCTTGGCCAGCGGAGACAGGCTGGCGAAGTTTTCCGACACCAGTCCCTGGGCCGGAAACCAGCTGAGGTAGCTGCCCCCCGAAAACACCACGATCAACAGAATGGCGAACAGAAACGCCGGGGTGGCATAGCCGATGATCACCAGGGTGCTGGTCCATATGTCGAACGCGCTGCCGTTGCGAACGGCCTTGTGGATGCCCAGCGGAATGGAAATCAGGTAGGTGATCAGCGTCGCCCAGAGACCCAGCGAAATAGTGGTCGGCAGTTTTTCGGCAATCAGATCGGTGAACTTGGCGCCGCGAAAGAAACTGCTGCCGAAGTCCAGCTGCGCGTAGTTTTTGAGCATCAGCCACAGGCGTTCATGCAGTGGCTTGTCGAACCCGTAATGCTGTTTGATCTCTTCGATCAGGGCCGGGTCCAGCCCGCGACTGCTGCGGCTGGTGCCACCTGCCGCCGCCACTTCACCACCGCCACCGCCAATCGCACCGGTGCTGAAACCCTGAATCCGGGCAATCGCCTGCTCTACCGGCCCGCCAGGGGCGGCTTGCACGATCAGAAAATTGACCACCAGAATGCACAGCAACGTCGGAATAATCAGCAGCAAACGCCGAAAGAGGTAATCGAGCATGTCAGTGATTCCCCGCAGGCAAGCTGGCTGAGTTGGAATACCTTTGCGCAGGAGCTGCCGAAGGCTGCGAAGGCGTTTTTCCTGATTCACCGCATTCGCAGCCTTCGGCAGCTCCTACAGTGGTGTGTTTGCCGGAGGGCAGGGCCTGGGCGTTGGTCAGCGGGGTCGGGCTGATCTGCCACCAGCTTTCCAGGCCTACGTCGTACACCGGCCGGGTGCGGGGCATGCCGAAACGGTTGGCGTACACCACCGGCGTCCCTTTGGAGTAGTAGTTGGGAATCATGTAGTAACCCCACAGCAGCACCCGATCCAGCGCCCTGGCGTAACGAATCATCTGCTCCCGGTTATTGGCTGCCACCAGACCATCAATCAGTTGGTCCACGGCAGGATTGCGTAACACCATGGCGTTGGAGCTGCCGACCTCCGTAGCGCTCTGTGAGCCATACAGGTTGTACAGCTCGCGGCCTGGAGAAATGATCGGGTTACCGTTTTTCGGCAGGCTGACCACAATCATGTCGTAGTCCCGTGCATTGAGACGGTTGATGTATTGCGCCGAGTCGACACGGCGGAAATCCAGGGTGATGCCCATCTGCGCCAGTGTACGTTTATAGGGCAGCACCAGCCGGTCAAAGCCGCCCTGACCATCCAGAAAAGAGAAGGTCAGGGGCTCGCCCGCAGCATTCACCAGGCGATTGTCCTTCGCATGCCAACCGGCTTGGGCCAGCAGTTTCAGGGCCTGAAGCTGTTTGTCGCGAATGTAGCCACTGCCATCGGTTTTCGGCGCCTGATAAATTTTGCTGAACACTTCCTCGGGCACCTGCCCACGCAAGGGTTCGAGGATTTTCAGCTCGTCGGCGTCGGGCAGTTGCGTGGCGGCCATTTCGCTCTTCGGGAAATAGCTCTGCTCGCGCACATAGAAGCCGCGCATGATCTGATTGTTCAGCCATTCGAAATCCCAGAGCAGCGAAAGGGCTTCGCGCACCCGTCGATCCTGAAACAGCGGATTGTCGAGGTTGAACACGAACCCCTGAGCCGCCACCGGGCGCGCCGGTGCCAGAATGGCTTTCTGCAAGCGCCCGTCATCAATGGCCGGGCCCGAATAGCCGACCACATAGCCTGCCGAAGAAAACTCCCGGTTGTAGTCGAAGCTGCCGGACTGAATCAGTTGCCGGGCGATTTCCGTGTCACCGTAGAAATTCACTTTCAGGCTGTCGAAGTTGTACAGCCCGCGACTGACCGGTAAATCCTTGGCCCACCAATCCTTGACCCGTTCGAAACTCACGCTGCGGCCTGCATCGACCAGCGACACGCGATAAGGACCGCTGCCCAGTGGCGGCTCGAAACCTCCACCGTTGCTCAGGTCCCGGGTCTTCCACCAGTGCTCGGGTAGCACGCGCATGCTGGCCAGATCCAGCGCAAGAGTGCGGTTGAGGTTGTTCTTGAAGTTGAAGCGGATCTGCAAAGGGCCTTCGATCTGCACGTCTTTGACGTCGCCGTACAGCGGGCGATAACTGAAGCTGCCTTTGGTCATGAGCAGTTCAAAGGTGTAGCGCACATCTTCGGCGGTGATTGCCTTGCCGTCGTCGAATCGGGCTTTGGGGTTGAGATAAAAGCGCACCCACAGACCCTCAGGATCACGCTCGATTTTTTCGGCGACCAGTCCATAGACGGTGTAGGGCTCATCCAGAGAACGATATGCCAGGGGCGAGTAGACCCACGTGTCGATCTGCACGACGGAGATACCCTGATCGACATAGGGCACCAGGTAATTGAAACCGCCGATTTCTTCAGCGGAACGGCTCAGTGAACCACCTTTGGGTGCGTCAGGATTCACGTAGTCAAAATGCGAGAAACCAGCCGGGTATTTCGGGGCTTCGCCGTACACGGTGAGGGCGTGAACAGGCGCCGCGTGGGCAAACTGGGAAAGGCAGACTAGCGCGGTGCCGAGCAACAGGCGCCGTATGCAAAAGCGGTAACAACACATGGTCGGGCAATCCTCGGTTTGCAGTTCAAGTCCGCAATGGCGCTTAAGTGCTATGCGAAAGTCCCCCGGCACAGGCGCAGTATCGAGCCAGTGTCGGGGACGCGATTTCGCAAAAACCGGGTAGCGCGCAGCACACGCTTCCCGGGTCATGACTCAGAAGTGATAGGTCGCGCGTGCGAACAGCGTCCGGCCCAATGGGTCGGCGTAACGAGGGTCGTAGCCGCTCTGGAAGTTGTAAGCCTGGTTAGAGAACGGCGGGTTGCGGTCGAACATGTTTTTCACGCCAGCATCCAGATCCAACACCTTGTTGAAGGTGTGGCCCACCGACAGATCCCAGAGCATGTACGAGGCCACCCGAGCGTGGGTCGTGCGGTCGTCGTCGTTATAGCCGCTGGTGAAGCGGTTGCTCAAGGAGGCACGGCTGTCACCCAGGTTCCAGGTGCCGGTCAGCACATGCTTCCAGCGCGCAATCACGCCGTCACCCTGGAAATCACCGACCTTGTCGGTATACGGGCCGTCGATGATGTTCTGGTAGTCATAGCGATTGACGTAGGTGCCTTGCAAGCCAAGACCGAACTGGCCGATCGGTGTGTTCGGGAAGCGATAATCGAGGGATACGTCGACACCGCTGGTCTTGACGATCCCCAGGTTGGCGTTGCCGGTCACGATGTTGGCGATGGAGCCGTCGGCGTTGCGAATAAAGCGGTCTGCATAAGTGTCCGCTTCGTCGAACACGGTGGATTCCGGGAAGGACTGGATCTGGTTGGAAATGTGGATCCACCAGAAATCCAGCCCCATGGACAGGTTGCTGATGGGTTGGTAAACGAACCCGACAGTGACGTTGCGTGCCTTTTCCGGTGCCAGGTCCTGGTTGCCGCCGCTGCGATTGAGGAATTGCTGACCGCAGTCGCGCCCGCCATTGCCGCCCGGCTGCACAGTGCCGCCCGCACACAGAATCGGGTCGTTGTAGTAGCCCTGGGAGTAGGTCACGCTGCTCGGTGCATAGAGTTCGTACAGGGTTGGAGCGCGGAAGCCCTCGCTGTACGCACCGCGCATCACCAGTTCCTTGAACGGCTGGAAGCGGAACGAGTATTTGGGGTTGGTGGTGCTGCCGAAATCGCTGTATTTGTCGTGGCGAATCGCCGCCGACAGTTCAAGGCTGTCGAGGACCGGGACGTTCAGTTCGGCGTACTGCGCCTGAACGCTGCGATCACCCTCCACGGTACCGGCGGAGTCCAGACCCAGGCTACTGATGTCGTCAACAAAGCCTTCGTAGTTCTGGTGCAGTTTTTCCTTGCGGTACTCACCCCCCAACGCCAGACCGGATGGGCCGGCGCCGAACCAGTCGCCAATCTCCCGGCTGACTCTGCCATCGAGGGTCGTTACCCGACCCACCGCCGTGGAGTAGGTGCCATGGTAGGCGGCGTTATCGATGTAGGCCTGACCGGCTGACGTCTGCGGGCCGAACGGGTTGAGTAGACCGCTGGCCAGGCCGTTTCTCATTGCCTGGTCGCTGACGTAACCACCGGTAACCTTGGAGATCACCTTATTCTGGTTGTACGAGGCACCGACGTTGTAATCCCAGCCCGCCACCAGCCCGTCGAAACTGAGCAGAAAGCGCTGGCTGGTGTTCTGGTCCGACGAGCTACGCGCGCCGGCGGCTGTTTCACGCCAGTTCACGCCTACCGGCTGGGTGGGGTCAAGGTCGAAGCCAGTCGGGCCCGGCGTGATGCCGCCGCCCGGGAAGTACGGCGAGGTGGGGTCCAGCGTCAGGCCGGTCAGAGGCGCAGGCCCGATGGACGTCGAGTTGTTATTGCGTGCCCAGAAGTATTCCAGGCTGACGTTATGGTCATCCGCGAGTTTGCCGGTGGCCCTGCCAAACATCGAGGTTTTCTCGGTTTGCGGGATCAGGTCGATGTACTCACGGGTGCTGAACCGGCACACCCCATCCCGGCTGAGCAGGTTGGGGCCATTGCAGTTGCTGGCGGAGAGCGGGTTGGTACTGTTGCCATTTTGCGAATAGTTACCGGGGAACGCTGTCCCTGAGGTCTGGTCCAGGCCGCGGCCCGGTGCAAAGTCAGTGGCAAACGAGCGGTCGTTGGCGTCCAGGTTGCCCTGTTTGTTGTAGTTGAACACGCCCATGACATTGAAGCGGTCCTGCTCCAGATCGCCAAAGCCCCAGCTGGCGCTCATGTCTTTGCTATCGCCGCCGCCGTCTTCGGTGGGCATGTCGCCACCGAGGCTGAGGCTGCCTTCGGTCAGGGATTTCTTGGTAATGAAGTTGATCACGCCGCCAATGGCATCGGTGCCGTAGAGTGCCGATGCGCCATCGCGCAACACTTCGATACGGTCGATGGCGGCGAAGGGGATCATGTTCAAGTCGATGGCGCTGCCGTTGGGCGTGCCTACGCCAGACAGCGCATTGTTCGCCAGTCGGCGGCCGTTGAGCAGCACCAGGGTCTTGTTGGCTCCGATGCCGCGCATGTCGGCATAAGACGCACCCCCTGTGGAGGCGCCCACCGAGCCCGCGCTGTTGTTCATCGACTGGCTGCCGGTAATGCGCTGGACCATTTCAGCGGTGGTGGTCACGCCCTGCTTGCGCAACGTTTCAGCACGCAGGATGGTGATCGGCACTGCGGTTTCGGCGTCCACCCGGCGAATCGCCGAGCCGGTGACTTCCACCCGCTGCAGTTGGGTTGTTGAAGGCGCGACGACGGCAGCCGTTGCAGTGGTGGCGGGTGCGACGACGCTGCTGCTCTCTTCGGAGCTTTGCGCTGCCTGCACCTGGCCTGCCGTCATCCCCACGGCAACCAGATAGAAAGGAACTAACCGGTGCCGCTGGATCGAGGCAACCATGGGTTTGAGGGTAAAACTGGGAAACTTCATCAGCATGGTAATTTCCGACTTTACATTTATTGGATTGGCTTTTTGAGCCCCGATTGCTCCGGTTAGGTTGTGCCGGCCCCGGAATACCCTTTCTTCAAGCAAGCCGCTCCCCACCACGAATTTGCTCATTCATGGGCGGCTGTTACGACGGGATCAGTACTGGGCGCCTGGCCGGACCTCTGCCAGGCGCCGGATTCAGCGGGAGGTCATCACGGAAATCTTCGTAATGCCCGAGCGTTCAATTGAAGCCATGGCTTTGGCCACCTGGCCGTAATTCACGTCGGTATCGGCCTGTAGCTGCACCCGGACTTCCGGGTCCTTGGCCTTGACGTCCATCAGGCTTCGCTCCAGCAGCTCGGGCGCCACTTCGCTCTTGGCCAGGAAAAACTTGCCATCCTTGTCGACGCTGACCACCACCGGGTCTTTCTTTTCGGCGGCGGCGACTGCGTCGGTTTTCGGCAAGTTGACTTTGATGGCGTTGGTCATCAGAGGCGCGCAGACGATGAATACCACCAGCAGCACCAGCATCACGTCCACCAACGGCGTGACGTTCATCTCGCTGACCACCTCATCGCTTTCTTGAGTCGAAAAAGACATCAGCTGGCCTCCTGCACAGGGCTTGGGTGTTTGCTGATGATGGGCTGGCGGGTGATGGAGAAAGCGCTGCGCTGGGCGAGGGCGTCGAAGTCGTGGGCGAAGTCATCCATGTCTGCGCTGGCGAGCTTCAAGCGGCGCAGGAAGAAGTTGTAAATCAGAACTGCCGGCACTGCGACGGCGATCCCGACACCCGTGGCAACCAGCGCGTGACCAATGGGGCCTGCCACGGTTTCCAGGCTGGCCGAACCCGTCAGGCCGATGCTCTGCAGTGCTTCCATGATCCCCCAGACCGTCCCGAACAGGCCGATGAACGGCGCAGTACTGCCAATACTGGCGAGGATGGCATTGCCATTTTCCAAGGCACGGCGCTCGCGCTGGATTTGTTGGCGCAGGTTGCGCTCAAGGCGGTCGGAGCGGTTGATGGTATGGGCCAGTTGTTGGGTCGTGCGCGGGGCGTCGGAGGTCGCCATGGCTTCAAAACCACTGTTGGCGATGCGCGCGAGCGAGCCTGGGTACTGGCTGGCGTGCTCGGCAGCGGTCAGCAGGTCCGGGGCGCTCCAGAAGGCTTTGGTGAATTGCCTGTTCTGGGTTTTCTGTCGCAGATATTGCGCGGACTTGATCATCAACAATGCCCAGCTGAGGACCGAGAACAGTACCAGCGCCCAGAGCACACCCGGGACAATCAGGGATGAGATCGATTCGTTCATAACTACACCTCGCACACTTGAATTAATGAATGACTTGTCAGGGGCGCCGTTATTCCGGCAGCTTGAAATCAATGGTTTGCGTCGCGAAGCCTTCAATCGGCGTATCACCGCGTTTGGCCGGAACAAATTTCCAGTTGCGCACCGCCGCTACGGCGGCTTCGTCCAGTTGCGGCTTGCCGCTGGAACGAGTGACCTCGACAGAGCCTGCGCGACCGTTGGGCAGAACCTTGATGCGCAGCACCACGGTGCCTTCCCAGTTGCGTCGCAATGCCAGCGACGGGTATTCCGGTGGCGGGTTACCCAGACTCGCCAGCCCTGAAACCGCTGCCGACTCTTTGACCGGCCCAGGTGCAGCAGCGGGTGCCGCCGGCGCTGGCGAAGGCGCTGCCGGCTTTACAGGCGCAGCGGCAGGTGCTGGCGCAACGGGTGGGGCGGGTGCCACCGGAGCAGGTTTCTTCACCGGCTCGACCTTTTTCACCGGCTTGGGTTTCTCTACCGGCTTAGGCTTCTCGACAGGTTTGGGCGGTGGCGGCGCCACGGCGTCCGGGTCTTCCTCTGGCGGTTGCTCCGGTTCCGGCGGCGGAGGGGGCGGTGGTTCTGGAGGTGGCGGAGGCGGTGGCTCGGGAGTCGGTGGCGTTGGTGGCGTGGGGCTGGTGAGCTCCACGGTCATTTCCGGCACTTCTGGCGGCACTTCCAGCGGCGCGGGTTGGGCGCGATGCATGAACCACCAGAGCACGCCGTGGACTAACAGCGACGCCGCGATCAGCAACATGATCTGACGCTTGCCCAGCCCACCTGGCAGGGAGGTATTGCGCACGAAAGCGATACCCTGGCTGGTGACAACGGGCTCTCCCTCGACAGGCAACTGCAGCGTCTTATTCGTTACCGCGTCATTCATCAAAGCTCCCTCGTATATATGAAGGGCAATAAGATTCCCATCGAACAATATTCAAGTTGTTCGAGTGTTTAACATGAGTCTGATTGCAGGTTATTTGCCTGCGAGGCAGTAAGGTCTAACCCTTGTCTGCGATTAGTGGCTTATGGCCTCTAAGGTGACGGGTGCATAAGTGCTTCCTTATATAGCCAGAGGGAGTTGCCCTGAGCGGCTGGCGAAGTGTTGTTAGAGTAATATGTCGTTCTGTCTCAGGAATGTTACAAAGCAATACATATGCCAGTTATTTGAGCTTGTGGCGAGTGAGCGGATAACTAATGTAGATGTCGCATCCCTGTAAGTTTTGTGGCTTGTTACTGTCTCGGCTACTTTTTACAGCACGCAAGAATGCCTCCGCGGGATCTGGCTTCCTTGAAAGCCGGGCGAGCGGGTTCGTCCCCTGAAAAGGGGGCTCTAGAGGGGCGGTAGCCACCAAGCGCTTATTGTCGCTGCACCATTCAGGAGACCTCTGTCTCGTTTTGGTGCCTCTTTCAACCTATTGAATTACATGACTATTATTCTTTCCCGATGGTTTTTTGTGCTGCTCTTTCTGGCGATGCCAGACAGGCAGCGGCATTCACGGTAATGGGCAGCAATGACGGTCAACTTGCTACTGCTTATTGGTGTTACTGCTTGCGACGGCTTGCTGAATGTCAGCTGTGATTGTTAATACAGACAGCACAAGTATGCATGTCAGGCAGCAATCACAGTGCCGTTTAACCGAATAGAAAGAGCGCCGATACCGGATGCCCAGGTGCAAGAGATAAAGGTATTCCGGTGTTTATGTGTCGGGAAATGTGTTCGAGCGCTGCACCTATGTAGTTTGAAGGCAAAAGTGTACTTAGTGACGGACGAAAAAGTACGTGCGCAATAAAGCACTGCTTGAGAGGGCAGGCAAGTAAGTCTGTCAGGCCAAAAGGCAGGCCTTGATTAAGGTTTATGTAACCTTGGAGGGGGAGAGCGACTCGTTGTAGCAGGCCAGATCAATTAACGACAGTTCATCGGGCACGCCATCAAGAAAGTCATCGAGCAGCGCGTCGCACGCCTGTACATCCTGTGCAGAGCAATGAGTCGCCGCGTTATCGAGGGTGGGGGCAGGGTAAATGATCGGTGCTTGAGCAGGGTTTGCAACGTCAGCCGCCAAGCTGTGTCGTGCGGACCATGAGGTAACCAGGGATGAGAGGTAGGACATGGGTAAGACTTCCTTTTCTGCTGCTCCAGAGGTGCAAGGTGATGCCTTGCGCTCTGCACTGATAATGAACGGGGTACCGTTCGACGTCTGTCATTGGTGCGTGGTACGCAGCTGGAAACGGGTAATTTCCGGCTTGCCGAATGACTGAACGCTTTGCTTGAAAATACCGTGCCAAGTTGGCACGCCCGTGCAGAAAATCGTCTGAGGACTGTGAGCTTCTTCTGGTGAAGAAACGCAATAATCTGTAGGAGTGAGCTTGCTCGCGATAAAGTCGGAACGACTTTCCTGCGATGGTGGGTTCAGTAGTTTTTTACGACTGCTTCGCAGCCGATCGCGAGCAAGCTCACTCCTACAGGACCAGGGGTGTATCTGAATTAAGGCAGCGAACCCGCCATCGCTGGCCTCGTAACCTCGGTGAGCTCCTACGGGACCGGGGTGTGGCTGGATAAACGCGGTTCCTGTAGGAGCTGCCGAAGGCTGCGAATGGTGTGAGGTCGCACACTGTTGGCAACCTCGGCGGGCGCTCACGGATATCCCGATCCCCACGCCATAGCGTTTGATAACAAAGCCCATTGCCGGTAGGGTGCTTGGCTGTCTAGCAAGGAGCATTACATGAGTCAGTCGAACCCGCCGACAGGGATGAACGAGTCGGTTGCAGCACCTAAGCAACGCCGTGCGCCCAAGGGCGAGAAGCGTCGCGAAGAATTACTGGATGCCGCGTTACAGGTGTTTTCCCTGGAGGGTTACAGCGGGGCGTCGATGGCGCAGGTTGCAAGCATCGTCGGCATTTCTGTCGCCGGGCTGCTGCATCACTTCCCGAGCAAGATTTCATTGCTGATGGGTGTGCTGCAGCGTCGTGACGAGGTCAATCAGAAAATTGCCGATGAAGTCCGTTCAGAGAAATCACTGTCGGGCCTGCTGGGCAGTTTGCGGGCGATCAACCGCTCCAATGCCACCGCGCCAGGGGTGGTGCGAGCCTTCACCATTCTAAATGCGGAAAGCATGGTCGAAGGACATCCGGCCTGGCAGTGGTTTCAGGACAGGTATGAGGGGATCTACGGGCGTCTGTTCAGTCAGTTCGATGATCTTGTCCAGATGGGTGAGGTGCGGGGAGACGTCGATTTGCCCGGTCTGATCCAGGAGATTCTGGCGATGATGGACGGGCTGCAGATCCAATGGCTGCGCTACCCCGACAAACTTGATCTGGTGGAGCGTTTCGACAGCTATATCGCACGGGTCGAAGCCGCGATCCGGCAACGCTAAAGCAAAAAAAAGGGGCTCATCACTGAGCCCCTTTTCTGTATCAGCCGATTAATTACTCGGCGGTTTCATCGTTCTGATCCAGCACACCACCGGTTTTCACGGTTGGCGACTCGCGCAGCGTCGAGTTCAACGCCGAACGTGGCAGCGGGTTGCTGGTGCTGTTCGACAGTTCCTGACGGAACGAGTTGGTCAGCTTGGCGTTCAGGCGGATGTCCTGAGACGACGAGCCTACCGACAGATTGAAGCTGTCAGCATCCACGACCCAGTTCTTGCTCTTCTCGTCGTAGTAAGCCAGCGAGCGATCGTTGAGCTCGATGGTCACGCGCTTGCTTTCGCCCGGGTTCAGGAACACTTTCTTGTAGCCCTTGAGCTCTTTGATAGCGCGTTCCACTTTCGGGTTTTGCTGGCCGACATACAGCTCGGCAACTTCCGAACCACCTACCTTGCCGGTGTTGGTCAGGTCGAAGGAGACCTTGATCGGCGTGTTACCCACCGCAACGCCTGGCGTCACGCTGATGTTGCTGTAACCGAAGGTGGTGTACGACAGGCCGTAACCGAACGGGTAGAGCGGCTTGATGCCTTTCTTCTCGTAACCGCGATAGCCCAGGAACAGGTCGTCCTTGTAGCTCATCTCGGCCAGGGTTTCCTGGTTGTCGAATTTCGGGAAGGTCGCGTAGATCGGGTTGTCTTCGATGTTGCGTTCGATACTGATCGGCAGCTTGCCCGACGGGTTGACCTTGCCGAACAGGATCTCGGCCAGGGCCTGACCACCGTTCTGACCTGGGTAGAACGCGTGCAGCGCAGCTGGAACCTGATCGATCCAGTCGTTCATGTTCAAACCAGTACCGCCGTGCATGGTGACCACGGTGTTCGGGTTGACCTTGGAAATGCTCTGGATCAGCTCGCTCTGGAACTCAGGCAGATCGAAGCCGTGGTCGAAACCTTCGCCTTCGTATTCGCTGCTGTTACCCACGGCAACCAGAACTGCGTCGTACTTGGACAGGTCCTGCGGAGCAGCCAGGGATGCCCAGCTCATCTGCACGCCTACCAGGCCGCCCATGGTCGACAGGTAACCGGCGCGGCGCGAGTACTCAAGCTTCACGTCGTAGGTTTTGCCGGCTTCCAAGTTGACCTTGGCGAACTCTGGAATGGTTGGCGGGATGCTGTTGTTAGGCAGCGGCTTGCCTTCGCCGTTGTTGATGATTTCCTTGCCATTGACCCACAGACGGATCGCGCCGTCAGCACGAACCTTGAACACCTGTTCGCCGCTTTGGGTCGGGGTGATCTTGCCGGTGTAACGAATCGAAGTGGACGAAGTGTCGCCATTGAGCGAACCGGACGTCGAGCCTTTGGTGGCGTAGGCGTCGGATGCTTCGGTGTTGCTTTCAAACGGCAGGTCAGTGTCGTTCGCCCAATCCAGGTTGATCTGCTTCTCGGTGCGAGTGACGGCAGCGTCACCGGACCAGTCGGCGTTGCTGAAGTATTCAGCAGTCAGGCCCTGAACTTCGTTGCCCTTGGTGTTGGTGCTGCTCCACACGGTAGTGGCCGGGTCCAGGGACAGACCGTCGATGAACTCGACTTTGGCGTTCGGCGCCAGTTGCTGCAAACCGCTCAGCTCGCTGACGTAGTGGGCGGCCATCACGTTGGCGCTACCGAAACCGGTAGGCGGCGCGTATTTGGCCAGGGTGCCGACCACGGCGATGGTTTTGACTTTCTTGGCATCCAGCGGCAGCAGGCTGTTCTGGTTTTTCAGCAGCACGATACCTTCACGTGCGGCATTCAGAGCAACCTTGTTGCTGGTGGCGCTGTTCATGTTGTGTACGGTCGACGGGGTCTTGGTGTCGAACTTGTACAGGTAGATCTGCTTCAGGATGCGACGGACCTTGTCGTCGATCGTGGCCTGAGTCAGTTCACCGCTGTCCAGATGCGGCTTGAGAATGGTGCTATTCATCTGATAGCCCATCATGTCCAGGTCGGTGCCCGCCTGGGCAGCGTTCAGACCGTTGACCACAGCGTTATAGTCGCTCTGGACGAAGCCCGGATAGCCCCACTCGGTTTTCAGGATCTGCTTGATCAGATGGTCGTTTTCGCAAGCGAACTCACCGTTCACTTTCTGGAAGGCGCACATCATCATCGCCACCTTGCTGTTCTTCGAAGCGGATTCGAAGGCCGGCAGGGTCATCTCGCGCAGCACGCGCTCGCTGATGGTTTCGTCCAGGTGGAAGCGGTTGCTTTCCTGGTCGTTGGCCGCGTAGTGCTTGGCGTTAGCCCAGACACCACGGGACTGAATACCGTTGATCACGGCCGGGCTGAGGCTGGCGCCCAGGAACGGATCTTCACCGGAGAGGTATTCGAAGGCACGACCGCTGTACGGCATGCGGTACAGGTTCACGCCCGGACCTGTGACGAACTGATAACCACCGCTGGCGGTGTCATAGCCCAAAGCACGGCCCAGGTCGATGGCCCGACGCGGGTTCCAGGTGGCTGCCAGGTTAGGGCCCGATGGATAGACCACGCCCTGTGCGTTGCCTTCGCTGGTGTAACGCACGCCAACGCCGCCGTCGGCGCCATGAATTTGCGGAATGCCGTACTGGGTCAGCGGTTTCACGTCCCAGCCGCCAGTGCCGCCGATGTAGGCCAGCTTTTCTTCCATGGTCATCTTGGCCAGGGTCTTGTCCGCCGCTTTTTCAGCACGGGTCACCATGCCTTCGTCCAGCGCAGGGCTGGTGGAGGCGTACACCTGGGATACCGCCAGTGCCAGCAAAGCAAGCGCTGACTTAGCACCGATCATTTTCCGTTGGTTCATGTATATCTCCGACAACTGTCATTAAAGAGTCATGCGTTGCTAAGTCAGGGTGTATGGCCTCTAACTTTCGTCAGGCAAAAGTTTGCCTGCTTCGCAACTTTCGAGCGGATGGCTCATTGCAATAGTTGGTGTTTACAAGGTGTTTTATATTATAAAAATTATGATTTTCTACTAACTAAATTGATAGCAAAATGACACTAGATGGTGGCACTTTGAATCGCGTTGGCGGACTAATTAAGGCAATTCTTGACACAGGAAGTCAAACAAAACGTTGCTTTTTGGTGTTTTTCGACTTTTTTCGTTACACATTGGAACTCTTGCTAAACCTACTGGTCGATTGGTTTAAGAATTTTCAGCCTGACGCGATTTTGTCTTATGCGTCCGCTTAAAATTTCCACTAGTTGCCAGGATGGCCTTGAGGTTTATTCAAGGCTTTTTTTGTGGCTATTCACTATCTAATGCTTGGAGTTTATTTATGAAGTTGCCATTGATGAGTGCAGGTCTGGTTCTGGGTTTCGCGCTTTGCGGTTCTGCATTTGCCGCTGAAGCTACCGATGCCGATGCAAAATCCGGCGCCACTGACTCCACGGTTCTGACTCAGACCACTGACGCCAAAGTCCTGAAGCAGCAACAAACCCAGAAAGCCACCCAGAACACCAAGGGCGGCCGTCCGCTGACCGAAACGAAAAACAATTCGCAGAAAACCTCCAACTGATGGTCTAAACGTTTTTTGCGTCGCAGGCAGTTGCCGGGTCAACCCTCTGCAGCTGCGCTGTGAGCCTTGCCCCTTCGATCTGTACAGATGTCTATCACCATGCCGTTAGCCCCCGTCGATACCGCCCGTTTGCAGATTCCCGATGCCGAGCAGGTTTGTGCCTGGCTGATGGAAAATGCCGGTTTGAAGACCGTCGATCTGGAACGCGCCCGCCGTCTGTCGCAAGAATCTGCCCAGCAATCGCAAGACAATGAACTGCTGGGGTTGCTGACCCGTCTGGGACTGGTTTCCGAATTCGAACTGGCCCGCGCCTGGTCAGCATTGCTCGATGCGCCGCTGGTGCTGGCCGAGTCTGCGCCTCCCTTGCTGGACCCATTGCCGCCACTGACCGAGCGCTTCATGCGCCATTATCAGATTGTGCCCCTGGGCTGGAGTCAGGGTGGCTTGCGCGTATTGGCCGCCAACCCGAATCTGCTGTATCCGTTTCAGGCCGTGGCGTATGCCTGTGACGTGCCGGTGTGGCTGTCGATTGGGCCGCGCAATGAAGTGGAAACCCTGATCGAGCGTTATTACGGTCAGGGCCGTTCAGCCATGGGCACGCTGATCGAAAACCTGGATGAAGAGGGCGGTGCTCTTGAGGACATCGAGCACCTCAAAGACATGGCGTCTGAAGCGCCGGTCATTCGTCTGGTGAACCTGATTTTGCAGCGCGCTGTTGAACACCGCGCCTCGGACATCCACATCGAGCCTTTTGAAAGCCAGCTCAAGGTGCGTTATCGCATTGATGGCGTGCTGCATGAAGCTGAAGCGCCGCCGTCCAGTTCGTCCGCAGCAGTAATTTCCCGAGTCAAGATCATGGCCCGGCTGGACATCGCCGAGCGTCGTCTGCCGCAGGACGGGCGCATCATGCTGCGCATTCAGGGCAAGGAGCTGGACCTGCGGGTGTCCACCGTGCCCACCAGCTTTGGCGAGTCTGTGGTGATGCGTTTGCTGGACCGGCAGACCATCAACTTCGACTTCCCGAGCCTGGGCTTCGACGGCGAGCGCCTCGATGAATTCCTCGAAGTGCTGGAGCGGCCCCACGGCATTCTGCTGGTCACTGGCCCCACCGGTTCCGGCAAGACCACCACCCTTTATACGGCGCTGTCGCGGCTCAATACTGCCGAACGCAAGATCATCACCGTTGAAGACCCGGTGGAATACCAGCTCGAAGGGATCAACCAGATTCAGGTCAAACCCTCCATCGGCCTGGACTTCGCCGGGGCGCTGCGCTCCATCGTGCGTCAGGACCCGGACGTGATCATGATCGGTGAGATGCGAGACCTGGAAACCTGCCGCATCGCCATTCAATCGTCCCTCACCGGTCACTTGGTGCTCTCGACCCTGCACACCAACAGCGCAGCGGCGAGTATTACCCGACTGCTGGACATGGGCGTCGAAAGTTACCTGATTGCTTCTACGGTCAACGGCATTCTGGCCCAGCGTCTGGTGCGCCGCCTGGACCCCGAAACCCGCGAAGCCTTTGAAGCTCCCGCTGAACTGATCGAAGAACACGGCCTGGATCGCTTCACTGACCAGCGCCCGATCATGCTGTATCGCCCTCGCGCCGATGCGCCGGGCGGTGGTTATCGCGGACGTAGCGCAATCACCGAATTGCTGGTGATGAACGAAGAATTGCGCAGCCTGCTGATGCGCCATGCCGACGCCTCGACGCTTGAGCAGGCGGCCCGTCGCGGCGGCTTGCGCACTTTGCATGAAGAAGGTTTACGTCAGGCAGTTGCGGGTGTGACTTCCCTTGAAGAAGTGTTGCGCGTCACTCGCGGAGACGGCGCGTGAGCCTGTTCAAGTTTCGCGCGCTGGACGCCCAGGGCGTTGCCCAGAACGGCACGCTGGAGGCCAAGGACCAGGACACGGCCGTCTCGGTACTGCAAAAACGCGGTTTGCTGGTCCTGCATATCGATGCAGCTGGCATGGGCGGGCTGCGCAATGCGTTGGGGCGCGGCATGCTCAACGGCGCGGCGCTGGTGAGTTTTACCCAGCAGTTGGCGACGTTGTTGGGTGCCGGTCAGCCGCTGGAGCGCTCCCTCGGGATTCTGCTCAAGCAGCCCGGCCAGCCACAGACTCGCGCCTTGATCGAGCGAATCCGCGAACAGGTCAAGGCAGGCAAGCCGCTGTCGGCCGCCCTGGAAGAAGAGGGCAGCCAGTTTTCTTCTCTTTATATAAGCATGGTCCGCGCAGGCGAAGCGGGCGGCGCGCTGGAAAGCACCCTGCGTCAGCTCAGCGACTATCTTGAGCGCAGCCAGTTGCTGCGTGGCGAAGTGATCAATGCGCTGATCTATCCGGCGTTTCTGGTCGTGGGCGTGCTGGGGTCGTTGGCGCTGTTGCTGGCTTATGTAGTGCCGCAATTCGTGCCGATCTTCAAAGACCTTGGCGTGCCAATCCCGTTGATCACCGAGGTGATTCTCAACCTTGGCGAGTTTCTCAGCGCCTACGGCCTGGCCGTGCTGGTCGGACTGATTGCCTTGATCTGGGGCATGAGCCTGCGCATGCGTGACCCCCAGCGACGCGAGCGCCGTGACCGTCGGCTGTTGGGTATCAAGATTATTGGCCCGCTGTTGCAACGCATCGAAGCCGCGCGCCTGGCCCGCACCCTGGGCACTTTGCTCAATAACGGCGTGGCGTTGTTGCAGGCGCTGGTCATCGCCCGTCAGGTCTGCACCAATCGCGCGTTGCAGGCTCAGGTCGCTCACGCCGCCGAGTCGGTCAAGGGCGGCGGCACCCTGGCCGGTGCCTTTGGCGCTCAGCCGTTGTTGCCGGACTTGGCCCTGCAAATGATTGAAGTCGGCGAACAGGCCGGTGAACTGGACAGCATGCTGCTCAAGGTCGCCGATGTGTTCGACGTGGAGGCCAAGCGCGGTATCGACCGTATGCTTGCCGCGCTGGTGCCGACCCTGACCGTGGTCATGGCGGCCATGGTGGCGGTGATCATGTTGGCGATCATGCTGCCGCTGATGAGCCTGACCAGCAATATCTGAATTTTCCCAAGAGGAACGACCCTGATGAGTTTTAGCCGTAATCGCTTCAAACCTGCGCGTCGCCAGACCGGTTTCACCCTGCTGGAAATGCTCGCGGTCATCGTCCTGCTGGGCATCGTCGCCACCATCGTGGTGCGCCAGGTGGGCGGCAACGTCGACAAGGGCAAATACGGCGCGGGCAAGGCGCAACTGGCCAGCCTGAGCATGAAGATCGAAAGCTATGCGCTGGACGTCGGTTCGCCGCCCAAGACCCTGCAACAGCTGATGGAAAAGTCCGGCAACGCTTCAGGTTGGGCTGGCCCGTACGCCAAGCCATCGGATTTGAAAGACCCGTTTGGTCACGCCTTCGGTTATCGCTTTCCGGGCCAGCACGGCACCTTTGACCTGATTTTCTTTGGCCAGGACGGCCAGGCGGGCGGCGAAGGTTACAGCGCCGACCTTGGCAACTGGGAATAACCCATCGCTATGAAAATGCCTGCTGCGAGCCGTGGTTTCACCCTGATGGAAATGCTGGTGGTCATCGTCTTGATGAGCATCGCCATTGGTTTGGTGGGATTCGGCCTGCAACAAGGACTGAGTGCCGCCAAGGAACGTCAGGCCGTCGGGCAGATGGTCAATGCGTTGCGGGCCACTCGGGTGAAGGCGATTGTCACCGGGCAGCCGGCACGCACGGTGTTTGATCTGCGCCAACAGGCGTTTCAGGCGCCGGGCCAGCGTATTCACCATTGGCCCGCCGGGATGCAGGTGACCATGCAGACCGCTGCCGAGATGGGTTCGACGGTGGAGTTCTATCCCGATGGCGGTTCTACCGGCGGCAACCTGATGCTCGCCAATGGTGACCGCCGCTGGCGCATCGACATTGGCTGGTTGACGGGCAGCGTGCAGTCCAAGGCCTTGCAATGAACCCCTCCAGCCAAGCGGGTTTTACCCTGCTGGAAATGCTTGCTGCTCTGACCGTAATGGCGGTGTGCAGCAGCGTGTTGCTGGTGGCCTTTGGGCAAAGCGCGCGCTCATTGCAGCAAGTCTCGCGCAGCGACCGACTGACTCACGCCGCGCGCACGATCATGGATCAGGAAGGTTCCGGTCCGTTGCAAAGCGGCACACGTCAGGGCGTGTTGGCGGGCAGTATCGATTGGCAACTGGATGTTCAGCAGCAGGCGACACAGATCGGCCAGCCGCGCCTGTTTCGTCTGGACCTGACCGTCAGCGAAGCCAGGCGCAAGGCGCACTTCAGCACCCTGAAGCTACGCGGTGCCACTGACAACAAGGCCGGTTCTTGAGGCGCGGTCAGGGCGGACAGCGCGGCTTTACGCTGCTGGAAATCATGCTGGTACTCAGTTTGCTGGGCGTGCTGCTGACCCTGGTGGGCGGCGCGTTGCTGGGGGCCAATCGGGCGGTGCTCAAGGCGCAGCGCTACACCGTGAGCCTGGACGAAATGCGCGCCGCGCAAAGATTTCTGCGCAGCTCGATTGCTAACGCGCTGCCGCTGGATACGTCGGAAGACGACAGCGAAACCAGCGGTTTTTTTGAGGGTTCGGCCCAGCGTTTGCAGTTTGTTTCAACCTTGCCCGGAGAGCTGGGTGGCGGTATTCAGCGCCACACCCTGCAACTGAGCGGGCCGGAAGGCAATCGCCAACTGCAAGTGGCCTTTGAGCAGATCCAGACCGACGCCAGCGGCACGGTGCTCAAGCCCTGGGGTGAGCCGCAAGTGTTGCTCAAGGATGTCGAGCAGTTGAATTTCAGTTACCAGGGCATGACCCCCAAAGGTCAGCCCACGGGATGGCTAAGCGACTGGCCGTGGCCGACGCGACTGCCCAAAGCGGTGCGCATTGAGGCCAAGGTCAAAGGCGCGGTGCAGTGGCTGCCCGAAGTGGTGGCGTTACGGCTGGATCTGTCCGGCGGGGCAGGGGGTTGATGCCGCAGTTTCCTGTTAAGTCGGCTCCTGCAAAGCAGCGCGGCGTTGCCCTGTTGTTGGTGTTGTGGGCACTGGCCCTGCTCAGCGTGTTGCTGGGCGGGCTGGCCGCCTGGGTTCAGCTGGAAACTCGCCAGGCGCTATGGGAGCGACAGCACACCCAGGCGCTGCTGGCTGCCGAAGCCGGATTGAACCTTGCGATGCAGGGTTTGAGCGACCCCCGGCAGCGCAAACGCTGGATTGCTGATGGCCGGGAGATTGCTTTGAGTTTTGATGACGCAAAACTGCGAGTCAGCGTGCGCAGCGAACGCGGCAAGCTGGATTTGAACAGCGCACCGGCCAGCGACATCGCGCGTCTGGCCCAGGCTTGCGGCGCAACACGGGATCTGGCAACCGGCCTGGCCCAATTGATTGAAGGGCGTCGCGGTGGTGACTCGGCGCCGCTGCGAGTGATTGAAGAGGTCCGTCAGTTGCCCGGCATGAGTCAGGCGCTGTACGCACGGATGTTGCCGGAAGTGACCCTCTGGAGTGGTCTGGACCGACCTGATCCCGCCTTCGCTTCGGCGTTGTTGCGTCGGGCCTTGAACCTGCCGACCCAGAGCGCGGTCGGCGCTGATCCCGGCGAAGTGCTGGTGATCGAGAGTCATGCACAGCGGCCCGGAGGCTTTCATGCCGAGCTGCAAACCACAGTTTTATTGAGCCCATCGGAGGGAAGCGCACAGCCTTATCGGGTGCTGCGTTGGCAAGAATGAATCGACTATTTTCTGCGCGGCAGATGTCCTTGCCTGCGCCCGTTCTGGCCCTGGCTGAGCGTATCGCGCAACAGTGGCGCGGCAGCCTGATGCAACGTGGCTGGCAGCTGTGGCTGATCGAGCTGCGCGCCTGCATGCCTGAAAAACTGCAGCGGCTGTTGATCCATGACACGCCAGAGCATCTGCACGCCTGGCCATTGAGCGGCCCGTTGCCGGTGCTGTCGGCCCAGGTGCAACAGATTCTGCTGCTGCCACCCTCGTCGGTGCTGGTGCAAACCCTGCAACTGCCGTTGGCGGCGGCCCGTGATCTGAACTCGGTCGTGGGTTTCGAACTGGACCGCTTCACGCCGTTCGATGCCTCGCAGCTGTACTTCGTGGCCCGTCAGGACAAGCGCGTCGGCGGGTTTATCCAAGTGACGCTGGTGGCAATTCTGCGCGAGCGCCTGGATGCGATCCTTGCCGAATGTGCGGCGCTTGGCTTGCAGCCGCACGCCGTGGACGTCGGTTGCGACGATCAGTCACGTCTCGGTATCGATCTGCTTCCTGTACCGTTGCGCGCCCGCCAGAAAAGCAGTGGCCTTGGCCTGCAACGCAAACTGCTGTGGCTGTGTGGCGGCTTGCTGATTGTGGCGATGCTGCTCTGGCTCAACGAACGCCAGCGGGTCCTCGAAGACATGCAGCCCAGCATCAAGGCACAAAAGGCTGAGGTGGCGCAGATCCAGAAGATTCGCCAGCAACTGACCAATACCCGAGGCGCGGCCAATTACCTGATCCAGCGCAAGTCCGCGCAACCCACCCTGGTGGCGCTGCTTAACGAGCTGACCGCTTGCCTGCCCAATGACACCTGGATCGACCAGCTTGAAATCAATGACAGTGCCGAAGTTTCCTTTTCCGGGCAGAGCGCCAAGGCCAGCGCCTTGATTGGCCGGGTCAAGGATTGTCACAGCCTGGAGAACGCCCAGTTTCAGGGGGTGATTCAGCCCGATCCTCAGACCGGCAAGGATCGTTTTTCCCTGCGCGCTCACCTGCATCAGGAGGCCGCCAATGAGCCGACCACTGACCAGCCGTGAACGCCGCGGCGCCGCCTTGATCGTCCTGGCACTGGTGCTTTGCGCCGGTTACTGGCTGTTGATCGACAGCTGGTTTGCCGGGCCGTTGCGCGAGATCAACGCCCAAGCTGACCAACTACGCGAGCAACAACAACGCTACGCCGGATTGTTGAGCCAGGGCGACACCCTCAAAAAGCAGCTGGAGCAGGCCAAAAATGATCCCGCCAGCAGCACCAGCCTGTTGCCCGGCGACGATCCCAGCGCCGTGGCCGCCGACCTGATGCAGCGAGTGGCCGATCTGATCAGCAGCCACGCCAGTACCGGTGGCGGTTGCAGCCTGACTCAACGCATGCCGATCACCCCCGAACAGGACGGTGCCGAGCCCTATCGTCAGGTGAAAGTCAGCCTGACCCTGGAATGCGCCATCGAGCCGCTGACTGCCATCCTCCATGAGCTGGAGTACCAGCGGCCGTTCCTGTTCGTTGACGAAATGAGCATCCGACGTGGTGCTGATGCGCCCCTTAAAGGCGGCGCCGGGAAACTGGTCGCTCACTTGCTGGTGCGCGGTTATCTGCAACCAGCGGCCCTCGCGGAGGCCGCGCCATGATCGGTTCGTTACGCTCCACCGAGTGGGCGTTGCTGGGCCTGGCCAGCGTACTGACCCTGGTGATTGCCGGGATTCTCGGCGGCCTTGGCGATTCTCCGGACTGGTTGCCGGAACAGGCGCCACGCAACCTGAAAGATGCGGCTGCGAAATCACCTGTGGCCCCGACCGCCAGCTTGCAAAGCCTGTCTGGAACCTGGCAGGCGCCGCTGTTCAGCACCGACCGCAGTGCGGATCGATCCACTCAGCAGGCGCAGGTTTCCAATCTGGCGGGCCTGACCCTGACCGGGGTGATGATCGACGGCGATCTTCGCGTGGCCCTGATCAAACGCGCTGACGGCCCGCCGCTCAAGGTCCATCAAGGCCAGGCACTGCCCAACGGCTGGAAGCTGGAAGCGCTGAGCCCGACCCAGGCCGATTTCTCTTCAGACGGTCGCACCCAAAGCTTGAACCTGCGTGCGCTGCGCCTGCCGCCGCCTTCCAATACCCCACCGATTTCTCTTCCTCGTGAGTCCACTCAGTGAACGCTAATTTTTCAGGAGTTCGTAAAATAGCCACCTTGCGCACCCCCATGCTTTGCCTGGCCACCGCCGTTGCTCTCGGCGGTTGTGCGGCCACGCCCAAAACCTACGAACAAGATGACGCTATGCTGCGCGAGGCCCTGAACGGCACGGGCTCACAACGTCCGCCGGTTGACCCGCGCAGCGAGCAGCCGCCCGTGGATACTCAGCAGACACAAGCGGCCAGCGCGCCGACCCGGCAGCTGATTCGCGGCAATCAGCAGTTCATTCGCAAACCTGCGCCAGCGCCTTCTGCCCGTGGATCAGCGCCTGCAGGCGCAAGCGAGCAGGGCGACATCGTCTTCAACTTCACCAACCAGCCCATCGAAGCGGTGATCAACAGCATCATGGGCGACTTGCTGCACGAGAATTACAGCATCGCCCAGGGCGTGAAAGGCGACGTGAGCTTCTCCACCTCCAAGCCGGTGAACAAGAAGCAGGCGATGTCGATCCTGGAAACCCTGTTGTCCTGGACCGACAACGCCATGATCAAGCAGGGCGACCGTTACGTGATCCTGCCGTCCAATCAGGCAGTGGCAGGCAAGCTGGTGCCAGAGATGACCGTCTCCCAGCCGGCGGCGGGCATGTCGGCGCGGCTGTTCCCGTTGCGTTATATCTCGGCCACGGAAATGCAGAAACTGCTCAAGCCGTTCGCCCGTGAGAACGCCTTCCTGCTGGTGGACCCGGCCCGCAACGTGTTGAGCATGTCCGGTACGCCGGATGAGCTGTCCAACTATCAGGACACCATCGACACCTTCGACGTTGACTGGCTCAAAGGCATGTCCGTCGGTGTGTTCGGCCTGCAGCGCGCCTCGGTGGGCGAGTTGATGCCCGAGCTGCAAAAAATGTTCGGCCCGGACAGCGGCATGCCGTTGGCGGGCATGGTGCGTTTTCTGCCGATCGAGCGGACCAACTCGGTGGTGGCAATCTCTTCGCAGCCCGAATACCTGCGTGAAGTCGGCGACTGGATTCACACCATCGACGAAGGCGGCGGCAACGAGCCGCAGATGTACGTCTACGACGTGCGCAACATGAAGGCCACCGACCTGGCCAAATACCTGCGCCAGATCTACGGCAACGGCGCGATCAAGGACGACTCGGCTGCCAAGGTGGCGCCGGGGCTGCGCACCCGCTCGCTGTCTTCGCTCAGTTCCAATAGCAGTTCGGGCGGCATGGGCGGCACTGGCGGGCTCAGCAATGGTCTGGGTGGCGGCATGGGCAACAGCAGCGGCGGCACGGGCATGGGCGGCAATCAGAATGCCTCGGTGGACGAAGAGCAGGAAGCCGACGCCGAAGGCAGCGACGAAAGCATGGACAGCGAAGCCGACAGCGGCGCGGAGCAGGGCGGCCAGTCAGCTTCCAAGGGCATCGACGCCAGCACCCGCATCACTGCGCAGAAAAGCAGCAACCAACTGTTGGTTCGTACTCGTCCGGCTCAGTGGAAAGAGATCGAATCAGCCATCAAACGTCTGGACAATGTGCCGCTGCAAGTGCAGATCGAGACCCGGATTCTTGAGGTCAACCTGACCGGCGAGCTGGATCTGGGCGTGCAGTGGTATCTGGGTCGGCTGGCCGGTAACTCCAGCACCACCAACATTGAAAACACTGCTGGCAGCCAGGGCGCGCTGGGTGCAGGTGGTGCGGCACTGGGCAGTTCGTCGCTGTTCTACTCGTTCGTCAGCAGCAACTTGCAGGTTGCACTCAAGGCGCTGGAAACCAACGGCCGCACTCAGGTGCTGTCGGCGCCGTCCCTGGTGGTGATGAACAACCAGCAGGCGCAGATCCAGGTCGGCGATAACATCCCGATCAGCCAGACCACGGTCAACACCAACGTCTCCAACACCAGCTTGAGCAGTGTCGAATATGTGCAGACCGGGGTGATTCTCGATGTGGTGCCACGGATCAATCCGGGCGGCCTGGTGTACATGGATATTCAGCAGCAGGTCAGCAGCGCCGATGCGTCCTCGGTCACCGCAAACCAGACCAACCCGAGCATCTCGACCCGCTCGGTGTCCACTCAGGTGGCGGTGCAAAGTGGCCAGACGGTCTTGCTCGGTGGTCTGATCAAGCAGGACAACGCAGAAAGCGGCTCCTCGGTGCCGTATCTGGGCAAAATCCCGGGCCTGCGCTGGTTGTTCGGCACCACCAGCAAATCCAAGGCGCGCACCGAGCTGATCGTGCTGATTACCCCACGGGTCATCACCAGCAGCAGCCAGTCGCGGCAAGTGACCGATGACTATCGCCAGCAAATGCAATTGTTGAAACCCGGCAAAGCCAACCAGCCGATCAGCGATTTTTAACACCACCTCTGGCAAACGACATACCGTGTGCGTTGTCCGATTCATCGAACAACGCACTTTCAGAGGCTATCTACCGATGTTGAAATTCTTCGCCGTTCTGCTGTTGGCGTTCACCGGCTTCGCCCAGGCCGCGCTTACGCTGCAAACCGATTTGCCGTTGAGTTACGTGGCGCAAATCAACACCGAGGCCAAAGACCGGCCGTTGGTGATCTTCATGCACGGTTATGGCAGTAACGAGTTGGACCTGTTCGGGATCAACTTTGCCCTGCCCAAGGACTACAACTACCTGTCGGTGCGCGCGCCTGTCAGCCTGGGGGAAGATCGCTACCAGTGGTTCACCAAGAATCCGCAAAGCGCTGACTACGATGGTGTGACCGTTGACCTGAAACGCAGTGGTGAATCCCTGAATCAGTTCATCGAGCAGGCCACGGCGAAGTACCACACCCAGCCGTCGAAAGTGTATCTGATGGGCTTCAGCCAGGGCGCGATGATGACCTACGAAGTGGCGCTACGCGATCCGCAATTGGTCGGTGGCATCGCAGCCTTGAGCGGTAAAGTGCTGCCGGTTCTGAAATCCGAACTCAAACCCGCCCCGGCATTGAAAGACCTGCAAGTCTTCATCGGCCACGGCAACGCCGACTCGCGCGTGCCTTACAGCGGCGCCACCGAAGCCAATTCGTACCTGAAGACACTGGGGTTGAAGCCGGAGCTGCATTCTTATGCCGGTGTCGGGCACACCATCAGTCAGGAAGAGGTGGGGGATTTGAAGGTGTGGTTGGCGAGGGTGGCAAAAGCCGATTGATCCGATATACAACCCTGTAGCTCACCGAGGTCACGAGGCCTTCAGATACACCCTGATCCTGTAGGAGTGAGCTTGCTCGCGATCGGCTGCGAAGCAGTCGTGAAGAATACTCACCATCGCCGGAAAGTCGTTCCGACTTTATCGCGAGCAAGCTCACTCCTACAGGGACTGGGTTTGTTGCCCGACGGCGCTGTGTCAGGGCAACTCGCGAGGGGTTGGGGCATGCGTTACAACACAATATCCAGCCGCTTCAATCGCGAAGCCAGTGTCGTGGGCTTCAATCCCAGCAGTTCGGCTGCGCCGCCTTTACCGAAGAGTTTGCCGTTGCTGGCCTTCAGCGCGGCTTGCATGTTGTGGCGCTCCAGATCACGTAGCTGGGCGTCTGTCATGATGCTGGCGCTGGTCGATGCAGCAACCTGTACGCTTTCGCGTTTATCAAGCTCTTCCGGCAGGTCCATGTTCAGGTCCGCACCATGGGAGGTGATCAGCGCCCGTTCGATGACGTTTTGCAGTTCACGGATATTGCCCGGCCAGGAGTAATGTTGCAGACGCTCAATGTCGCTGTTGCGCAGGCGGCGGCCAGGCATGTTCAGACGCTTGGCGGTTTGCTTGAGAAAGTGCGCGGCCAGCAGCGGTATGTCCATGGGCCGCTCCCGTAACGCCGGTGACTGGATCGGGAACACGTTGAGGCGGAAATACAGGTCTTCGCGAAAATGCTTGGCGGCCACTTCCTGACGCAAATCACGATTGGTCGCGGCGATTATGCGCACATCGACCTTGCGCGTGCGTTCTTCACCGACCCGCTCGAACTGACCCTCCTGCAAAACCCGCAGTAGTTTGCTTTGCAGCTCCAGTGGGATCTCGCCAATCTCGTCAAGAAACAGCGTGCCGCCATCGGCCAGCTCAAAGCGCCCGACGCGATCACGTATCGCGCCGGTGAACGCGCCGCGAATGTGGCCGAAGAATTCACTCTCGAACAGCTCTGTGGGGATTGCTGCACAGTTGACCCGGATCAGCGGGTGAGCGCTGCGCCGACTGGCCTGGTGGATGGCTCGGGCGATCAACTCCTTGCCAGTGCCGGACTCGCCATTGATCAATACGCTGGCATCGGTAGGCGCCACCACATCGATCTGCTTGATGATTTTCAGGATCGGCTCGCTCTGGCCGACGATCTCGCGAAAGTTGTGCTCGATATGAATCTCTTCTTGCAGGTAGGCGTTCTGCTCTTCCAGCCGCTGCTTGAGCACCTTTAGCTCTTCCAGGGCGTTGTGCAGCTGGTTTTCCGTGGTGCGCCGTTCGGTGATGTCGCGGAACACCACCACGGCCCCGGCAATGCGTCCTTCGGAAATGACCGGTGTGCTGGTGAACTCCACCGGGAATGAACTGCCATCCCGGCGCCAGAAAACCTCTTGGCGTCCCTCGTGAACGATGCCATCGCGGACCGCCTTGTAGATCGGGCAATCCTCCACCGGGTAATGGCTGCCATCGGCGTGGGTATGGTGATGGATGCGGTGAATATTCTTGCCGATCATGTCGGCAGGTTCCCAACCCAGCATCCGGGCGCCTGCCGGGTTGACGAAGGTCGCCAGGCCATCGGTGTTGATGCTGTAGATCCCGTCGCCCACAGCGCTGAGCAGCAACTGGTTATCGCGTTCGCTTTCCTGGAACAGATTGAGAATGTTGCGCCATTCCAGCAGCCCGCCACGCATGGTGCGTTCGGTGTGGGCCTGATCGCGCTGGTACTTCTCGTGGCTGGCCTCGCGCATCACCAGAATCAACTGCGGGCTGCCCTTGACCTGAAGGATCGTGGCCGACAGCTCCAGCTCGATCCGCTCCCCGGTCTTGCAATTGCAGCTCAGGTCCTCGCTCCAGCCGCGACCCTTGTCCATCACCGCCTGGGTAAAAACGATCAGGTCGGCCAATTGATGGCCGAATAATTTGCTCACGGGCAGTTCCAGCAACTCCTGGCGCGGGTAGCCCAGTAACTTGCAGGCGGCGATATTCAGGTCGCCAAAACGATCGGCCACCGGGTCGAGCAAGGCAATGGCTTCTGCACAGTGTTCGAAGACCATGTGTCGCGATGAATAGGCAAGGTCGGCCCAGCCACTTAATGAATCTGGCTCGCTCATTACGAAATCTCGTGATTCAGCCCTACGAAGATTCGTATTTCTACGGGAATCCGTTGCCCGGCGATAGCATCAGAAAAGCCCCGAAAAACCGGATCAGATTTGAATGTGCATTCGAATCAATCAGTTAATGGCGGAGCAGCATTGACTTTTATTTTTGGCACGCCGTTCGCTCTAGTCCTGTTGTCACCCGCAGCGTCAGACCGCTGATAAAAACACGACTTACTGGAGAACGACGATATGCCAACCGTGGACATTGCTCATTACCAAGACGGCGACTTTCTGGTCAATTACGAAGAAAAAGTCTTCGAGGACGTCAAGGCCGAACCCGGCGAAAAAGTCCTGATCACCTTCCACACCATCGCGTTCGAAGGTTCCATCGGCCTGGTGAATATGCTCCAGGCCAAGCGCCTGCTGCGCAAAGGCTTCGAGACCAAGATTCTGCTCTACGGGCCAGGGGTGCAGCTGGGTGTGCAGCGTGGTTTCCCGACCCTGGGCGCCGAGGCTTTTCCCGGTCACCTGGCGGTCAACAACCAGCTCAAGGCGTTCATGTCTGAGGGTGGTGAAGTCTATGCCTGCCGGTTTGCCTTGCAGGCCTTGTATGGGCAGACCGAAAAAGCCCTGATCGAAGGCATCCGCCCGATCAATCCTCTGGACGTCATGGACCTGCGTCTGCTGATGCGCCGCGAGGGCGCGATGATTATTGATACCTGGACGGCGTAACTCCGATAGCAACTGTAGGAGCTGCCGAAGGCTGCGAATCGGTTTACCTGATACACCGCCATTCGCAGCCTGCGGCAGCTCCTACAGAACCCAAGCCATGCTCAGGACCTTCATCATGACCACCATCCGCGCCGCCGCCGTACAGTTCAGCCCGGTGCTGTACTCCCGGGAAGCCACTGTCGCCAAGCTCTGTAACACCTTGCTGGAGTTGGGCCGCGAGAGTGTGCAGTTCGTGGTTTTCCCGGAAACCGTGGTGCCGTACTACCCCTATTTCTCCTTCGTCCAGCCGCCATTTGCCATGGGCAAGGAACACCTGAAACTGCTGGAACAGTCAGTCATCGTGCCGTCCGACGTGACGCGGCAGATCGGCGACGCCTGCCGCGAGGCCGGGATCGTGGCGTCTATCGGCGTCAACGAACGCGATGGCGGCACGATCTATAACGCTCAGTTGCTGTTCAACAGCGATGGCACGCTGATCCAGCACCGCCGCAAGATTACTCCCACCTATCACGAACGGATGGTCTGGGGGCAGGGCGACGGCTCGGGGTTGCGCGCCGTGGACAGCGCCGTCGGGCGCATCGGTTCGCTGGCCTGCTGGGAGCATTACAACCCGCTGGCCCGTTATGCACTGATGGCCGACGGCGAGCAGATTCATGTGGCGATGTTCCCTGGTTCGCTGGTGGGCGACATCTTTGCCGAGCAGATCGAAGTCACCATCCGCCATCACGCATTGGAGTCCGGTTGCTTTGTGGTCAATGCCACCGCCTGGCTGGATGCCGAGCAACAAGCGCAAATCATGCAGGACACCGGCTGCGGTCTGGGACCGATTTCAGGTGGATGTTTTACCGCGATTGTTTCCCCTGAAGGCAAATTGCTCGGCGAGCCGCTGCGCTCGGGCGAAGGCTGGGTGGTTGCCGATCTGGACATGGCGCTCATCGACAAGCGCAAACGCATGATGGATTCAGTGGGGCATTACAGCCGTCCGGAATTGCTCAGTCTGTTGATCGACCGTACGCCAACGGCCCATGTACATGAGCGCGCCGCCCAGCTGAAAACCGAGGAATACGCCCATGCAGACCAATGAATTACTCGCTGAACTGCAATGCCATGGGGTGCGCTGGCCCGCCGCGCAGAGCGGCCTCTCACGGCAAGGCGGAGCAGGGCCCTCGGACCACAAGGCGCTGACATTCGGTAGCCGGACCATGATGGTGCCGATCCTCAACCAGGCCTCCCAGGATTCGCCCTACCAGGCGCAACCCAGCGCCGACGGTAGCCAGGCGCTGATTTTTCGCCAGGGCTTGCAGGTCGGTCAGGTGCAGATGCCGGGTGTGCCGAAGTTTTATGGCCTGAGTACCGACGACGGCATCCCGTATTGGAAAATCGCGACGCTGCACAGCAGTGATGTGCTCGCGACCACTGTTTTGCAGCATTGCATTCGCTTCAATGATCGGGGCACCTCGTGCCAGTTCTGCGCCATCGGTCAATCCCTGGCGTCAGGCAAGACCATCGCCCGCAAACGCCCGCAGCAACTGGCCGAAGTGGCGAAGGCGGCCGTTGAGCTGGACGGCGTGAAGCACATGGTGATGACCACCGGCACTCCGCAAACCCCGGATCGTGGCGCGGCGATTCTGTGCGAATCAGCAGCAGCGGTGACTGCCGCAGTCGACCTGCCGATTCAGGCGCAATGCGAACCGCCGGATGATGACGCGTGGTTCACGCGGCTGCGTGAGAGCGGTGTGGTGTCGCTGGGCATGCACCTGGAAGCCGTGACTGACGAGGTGCGCCAGCGAATCATGCCAGGCAAGGCCGAAGTGCCCCTGACGCGCTATTTCGAAGCGTTCAGCGCAGCCGTCGAGGTCTTCGGTCGTGGGCAGGTCAGCACTTACATTCTTGCCGGGTTGGGCGATAGCGAAGCGGCCATCACGCAGATGAGCGAGCGCTTGTGCGAGCTGGGTGTGTATCCCTTCGTGGTGCCCTTCGTGCCCATCGACGGCACGCCATTGGCTCATCACCCCAAACCCGACAGCGCCATGATGGCCCGCTTGTATCCGCAAATTGGCGCGAGCCTGCGTCGCCATGGGTTGCACTCTGAACAGATCAATGCGGGCTGCGCCAAATGCGGTGCCTGCTCGGCGCTGAAAAACTACGAGTAAGCCGCTTCAATCAGGGAGAAACCGTCATGTCCAGCCTAGCCTTTGCCCTTGTCGACAGCACCTTCGAGCCATTTCGTGCCGGTGAGCTATTGGTCAAACCAGCGACCGAACAGTGGGAGAAACAGGCCTATTACGCCTTGCGACGCGCGGTGTTCTCGGACGAGCAGCAACTGTTGGCACAGGATAAGGACAGCCATGATTTTCACGCTATCCCTATCGTCGCGTTGGCTGGCAGTTGCGGCATGGCGGATCAGGTGGTGGGCGCGGTGCGGATTTATCAGCCGCAACCTGGCTTATGGTTCGGTGGGCGCTTGTGCGTCGCGCCTGCGTATCGGCGCCACAGCATGATTGGCAAGGCTTTGGTCAACGAAGCGGTGTCCCGTGCCAAGGAGCTGGGTTGCGACATTTTTCATGCGACGGTCCAAGCGCCGAACGAAGCTTATTTCCACGGTTTGCATTGGCAGACGCTGAAGCACCTTGATGTGCTCGGCCATGCTCATTGCCTGATGCAGGCTGATCTGGCGAGTTACCCGTTGATGCCGCGTCAAGTCTCGTTGCGAGCATTGAAGGTGGCTCGCCATGCGTGAAGTCATCGACCTCGCCCAGTTGCTGGACATGCTGCGCTGCACACCGGCGATGCTTTCCAAGCAAGCGATTCAGCAGTCAGCGGCGCTCATGGGCAAGGCTGCGCAAACACTGACCCCCGCGGAGCTGTATGCCTTGCCCGGTGACGACACCGCAGCCATTGCCTGCGGCGAGCATTACCAGTTATTGGCTATCGAAGGCATGTTGCCCGCATTCGTTGAAGCCGCCCCGTGGTTTGCAGGCTGGTCGGCGGTGATGGCCAACGTCAGCGACATCACCGCCATGGGGGGCCGTGCTAACGCAGTGGTCAACGCCTATTGGCATCACGAGCAGGACGCCGCGCAGCAAGTGTTGGCGGGCATTCGTGCGGCCTGTGAAGCCTACGGTCTGATTCTGGCGGGCGGGCATACCAGTCTGGCGAGTGGCAACCCGACTGCTCTGGCGGTAGCGATCACGGGCACGGCCCGCAAACTGTTATCCAGCCTGCACGTCGCACCCGGCCAGGTGATCGCCATGGCGGTTGACCTTGAAGGCCAATGGCACGCCGATAGCAGCTACTGGAAAGCTTTCGAAGGCGTCCCCGCAGAACGTTTGCGCAGCAAGCTGGAAGTGCTGCCGCGTCTGGCTGAAGCGCAATTGCTGCATGCCGCCAAGGACATCAGTAATGCCGGCGTGCTGGGTAGCTTGTTGATGTTGCTGGAAGCGACCGGTAGCGGCGCTCATATCGATTTGAACACCTTGCCAAGCCCACTCGACGCCGATCCCGCCCGTTGGCTACAAGTCTTTCCCAGCTACGGCTTCCTGATCACCCTTGATGAAAAAGACTGGCCCAGCGTGCAGGCCGCGTTTGCGTTCGAAGGCGTGTGCTGCGAGCGCATCGGCAAGGTCAACGCCAGCGCTGCATTGACCGTTGAGGCCAACACGCAACGTGCCGAGTTCTGGAATCTGGCTGAACAGGTCTTTACCGGTTTGAGCTACGCCCATCTGGATTTATCCCCTTTACATGTCTCACAGGAGCATTGACATGCCCGCTGTCAACTTCACGATTCGCTGGCCCAACGGCAAAGAAGCCGCAGGATACTCACCTTCGACGGTGATCTATGACCATTTGCAGGAAGGCGCCAGTTATCCGCTGGCGGATTTCCTGGAACGCATCGAGGGTGGCCTGAACAACGCCTCGGAGCGGGTCAAGCAGGTCAAGGGTTTCTATTGCAGCTCGGCCATGGACACCCTCAACTCGCTCAAAGGGCAGGCCATGCGTCAGGAAGACGGGGCGGTGGAGGTGGTTAGCATGCGCACCGAAGGCGGCGGGCGGATTCCCGGTGCTGGCTGGAGTTCTTTCTGAATCGACTGACTGTAGGAGCTGCCGCAGGCTGCGAAACAATGTCTTAGGCAGCGCGTCTTCGCAGCCTGCGGCAGCTCCTACAAAAACCGAACTGCCACATCCCTGGAGCCCCCAAATGCCAACCCCCATCACCTCAATCAGACCAACCCACCACAGCGTCATCGTCGTCGGCGGCGGACAGGCAGGTTTATCAGCCAGCCATTATCTGCAGGCCCATGACATTGACCATCTGGTCCTGGAGAAACACAGCCTGACTCACACCTGGCGCAACCAGCGCTGGGATGCTTTCAGCCTGGTGACCCCCAATTGGCAGTGCGCCTTGCCGGGCTATCGTTACAGCATTGAGCATCAGGGTAATGATCCTCACGGTTTCATGACCAAGGATCAGATCAACGACTATCTCGCGGGCTTCGTCGCGTCAGTCAACGCACCTGCACTGGAAGGTGTCGTGGTGCAGCGAGTGGTGCCACGGGTGGCGGGAGGTTTCGAGGTACACACCTCCAAGGGTGAGTTCACTGCCGATCAGGTGATCGTGGCTTCGGGCGGGTATCACACGCCGATCATCCCAAGATTGGCCGAGCGCGTATCGCCACAGATTACCCAGATCCACTCGGAGCAATATCGCAATGCCCAGGCCTTGCCGGAGGGCAATGTGGTGGTGGTCGGCTCCGGGCAGAGCGGCGCGCAGATTGCCGAGGACTTGCATCTGTCTGGGCGCAAGGTCTATCTGGCGGTCGGTGATGCACCCCGTTGCGCGCGGTTTTATCGCGGCAAGGATGTTGTCGATTGGCTAGCGGAAATGGGCTACTACGATATTGGCGTCGACACCCATCCGCTGCGTGAAGGCGTGAGGGACAACACCAACCATTACGTCACCGGCCGCGATGGCGGGCGCGATATCGATCTGCGCCGTTTTGCCGCTGAAGGTATGGAATTGTTCGGGCGTGTGGAGGGCTTGCGGGGTGACGTTCTGACGTTTTCCGGCAACCTCCGGCACAGCCTCGACAGTGCCGATGCGGTCTACAACCGGATCAATGGGTCCATCGATAAATTTATCAGTGAGAAGGGCATCGACGCGCCCGATGGCGATGTCTATTCGCCGCAATGGACGCCGTCCCAGGAGCGCACCGAGCTGGATCTGGACGCGGCGGGGATCACTAGCATCATCTGGTGCATCGGCTTCACCCCGGATTTCACCTGGGTCGAAGCCCCTGTGTTCAATGGTCGAGGCCTCCCAGGGCACGTGCGTGGCGTCACGGCACAGGCGGGCCTGTACTTTCTCGGGTTGCCGTGGCTGTACACCTGGGGTTCAGGACGGTTTTCCGGCGTGGCGCGGGATGCTGAATATCTGGTGGAACGCATTGCCAGCGCCCAGGTGCCATTGCGGCGATCGGCAGGATAAACACGTAACCTGTAGGAGCCGCCGGAGGTTACGACGGCCGCGAAGGCGGTGTGTCAGGCAAGTCGCGATTCTCAGCCTTCGGCGTTTTTTCAGATGCTCCTCGGTTCTGTAGGAGCTCACCGAGGTTACGAGGCCAGCGATAGCGGTGGGTCAGACGAGCCGCTATCGCTGCCTCGCGGTGCTCGTGAGCTCCTACAGGTTCTGCGTTTTTTCAGGTACCCCTCGAAGGCCCCAATTCGCAGCCTTCGGCAGCTCCTACAGGGTTGGTGATACCCGCAAATTTGGGTTACCCAATGGATGGCTCTTCGCATCGAAAAACGTCACCTGGGTCTGCAAATCCGCAAACAACTCCAGATACCGACGCTTCTGCGAAATCACGAACGCCTCGCTGCGCGGCAGGATCGATATCGCGATGCGTTTCGGGCAGGCCTGGCGGATGGCGGCGATGATATGGGCGTCTTGCTTGCCCAGTGAATGGCCAAAAATGCACAGCGCGTCGCGATGCTGGGCCAGTTGCCCGTGGCAGAACGACAGGTAATCGGAGGTGCGGATGATCTTGATCTTCTCCGCACTGCTGCCTTCGCTGATGAACAGCGGGACGTCGTCCAGGGCGTTGATCGCGAAACTGCCCAGCAAGCTGCTTTCCGAGGACTGCAATTTGCGCACCGTCCCGTTGAGGTTCTTCACCAACTGCATGCCGCCATGCAGATACAACACGCGGGTGCCCTTGGCCTGGGTCGCGTGCAGGTTGAACGTCGCGTCATCGTTGAACAGGTCTTCGAACGGCTCCGGTGCATGCATCACCGCCCAGTACGTCAGCAAGTCGTAGTTGCTGGAATAGACGCTGGTGTAGCGCTGCAATTCGGCATTGAGGCGGGCGAGGGTGTCGGGCTGGATCAGTTTCCAGGGAATGTGCACCGAACGGATCGCGTGAATCAGCGCTTCCTTGATCGCGAAATAACGATTGCGTGGTGACGAGGAGCTGACAGTCAGTGCGGCATTCACCCGCATGGCCGACTTCAGCGCAGCCAGCACTGGCTCGAAATTATTCGTCTCCATGGCGCTGAAGACCGCGAGCTCAGTGCGACTCATTGGGTTGCTGCGGGTGGTCTGGGACAGCTCGAACAGCGAGTCATAGGCGAAGTTCTTCCACACCGCCACACTTGCGCCGTTGCCCATCAGCAAACCCCACGGGCCATCGCTGTCGGTTCGCAGGTCATTCCAGTCAGCCAGTGCCGCGTCAATATCCGTCAATTGCATCATCTCGCTTTGCTTCAGATTCAAGATCGCCCTCGACACAAGGTTTGTCGGGCTGGAAACCCGCCCATCTTATAGAAACAGCCAGAAAAATGTGGTCGGGTTGCACTTGACGACCTTCATCATCGCGACAATACTCCGCTTCACATTCATATATATGACTAGACCAATAACAATATGAACAGATTATCCAGTGATGAGCGTTTGCCCCTTTATCAACGTTTGCGCGACCAATTGGCCGAGCAGATTGCCAACAATCGCTGGCGTCCGGGGGAGGCGATTCCCACCGAGGCGGCGCTGTCGAGCGAGTACTGCCTGTCCACCGGCACGGTGCGCAAAGCCATCGACATGCTGGTAGCCGATAACATTCTTGAACGTCAGCAAGGACGTGGCACTTTCATTCGCCGCCCGCAGTTCGAATCTTCGCTGTTCCGCTTCTTCCGTTTTCAGAGCGCTGCCGGTGCTCGCCAGGTCCCGGAAAGCCGCATCCTGTCCATCGAACCGATGATTGCGCCTTCAGCAGTCAGCCAGGCCCTGGGTTTGATCCCGGATGCGCCGGTGATTCGCATGGTGCGCTTGCGTTTGCTTGAGGCACAGCCGGTGCTGGCTGAAGAAATCTGGTTGCCGCGTGTGCAGTTCCAGGCCTTGCTGGATAACGACCTGCAGCGTCAAGGCCCATTGTTGTATCCGATCTACGAAACCTTGTGTGGTCAGGTAGTGGCGTATGCCGAAGAAACCCTGACCGCCGAGGCGGTGGGTGATGCCCATGCTCGTCTATTACAGATTCCGGCCAACAGCCCGGTGGTAGTGATCGAACGTCTGGCGCGCAATTACGCCGGCGAACCTCTGGAATGGCGTCGCTCACGTGGCCACGCCAGCCATTTCCGTTACAGCGTCGAAATCCGCTGAGGCGGCTGTGGGACCGGCTTTAGCCGGGAGGGGGCCGGTACATGCGCTGCATCTCCTCTGTTGGAAATGCAGCCCTCGCGGCTGAAGCCGCTCCTACGGGATAGCGCGCAAACATAGAAATGCCCGTGGGACCGGCTTTAGCCGGGAAGAGGCCAACACATTCTCTGGAGATGCGTTGCCAGAAATACCGCCTTCCCGGCTAAAGCGGAACGCCGCCCGGCCGGTCCCACAAGATGTATGCACAGCAGGTCAACATAGAAGCCCTCCGCAAGCCCCAGGTGGTATCAGGGGCGCCGGGTAAACCCTCACAAGGACAAAAACAATGTTCAGTTGGTATCGCCAAGTCACTCCTCGGGAGCGCAAAACGTTTTGGGCCTGCTTCGGCGGCTGGTCGCTGGATGCGCTTGAAGTGCAGATGTTCGGTCTGGCGATTCCTGCCCTGATCGCCGCATTTGCGCTGACCAAGGGCGATGCCGGTTTGATCAGTGGTGTCACCCTGGTGACGTCGGCCCTGGGTGGCTGGGTCGGCGGTACGCTGTCGGACCGTTACGGTCGGGTCCGCACGCTGCAATGGATGATTCTGTGGTTCTCGTTCTTCACCTTCCTCTCGGCGTTCGTCACCGGCTTCAACCAGTTGCTGATCGTCAAGGCTTTGCAAGGCTTCGGCATCGGTGGTGAATGGGCGGCTGGCGCCGTGCTGATGGCCGAGACCATCCAGTCCAAATACCGCGGCAAGGTGATGGGCACCGTGCAGAGCGCCTGGGCTGTGGGTTGGGGCCTGGCGGTGCTGGTCTTCACCCTGATTTACTCACTGGTGCCGCAGGATATTGCCTGGCGCTTGATGTTCCTGGTGGGTCTGCTGCCCTCGCTGCTGATCATCTGGGTGCGCCGCAACGTTGAAGAGCCGGACAGCTTCCAGCGTCAGCAGAAAGAAAAAACGCCGCCCAAGAGTTTCTTCAAGTCCATGGCCGGTATCTTCCGCCCGGAACTGATTCGCGTGACCTTGCTCGGCGGCATCCTTGGTCTGGGGGCTCATGGTGGCTATCACGCGGTCATGACCTGGCTGCCGACCTTCCTCAAGACCGAACGCAACCTGTCCGTGCTCAACTCCGGCGGCTATCTGGCGGTGATCATTTTCGCCTTCTGGTGTGGCTGCGTGGCCAGTGGTTTCCTCATTGACCGCATCGGTCGCCGCATGAACATCGTGCTGTTTGCTTTGTGCTGCGTGATCACCGTGCAGTGCTACGTGTTCATGCCGCTGACCAACACTCAGATGCTGTTCCTGGGCTTTCCGCTGGGTTTCTTTGCGGCGGGTATTCCGGCGAGCCTGGGTTCGTTCTTCAACGAGTTGTACCCCGCTGACGTACGCGGCGCCGGGGTGGGTTTTTGCTACAACTTTGGCCGGGTGTTGTCGGCAGTGTTCCCGTTCATGGTCGGCCACATGAGTGAGTCCATGTCACTGGGATCGGCAATCGGCATCGACGCCGGTATCGCCTACGGGGTGGCCGTGATTGCCGCGCTGTGCCTGCCTGAAACCCGTGGCCGCAGCCTGGATGCGACCACTCCCGCGACTGATGCAGCTCAAGGACGTGAAGCGCCTCAGCAAGCCTGACTTGCTGCAAACCCGCGCGGTGCCCCTTGCACCGCGCTTCCTTGATAGATGAGTTCCATGCCTGACGACACCTGCACTTTTCCGATCCTGGGCATTGATGGTCATGCCCATGTATTCAGTCGCGACCTGAAACTCACTTCAGGCCGCCGTTACACCCCGGACTATGACGCGACGCTTGAGGCTTACCTTGAGCAACTTCGCGAGCATGGGTTGAGCCATGGGGTGCTGGTGCAACCGAGCTTCCTCGGCACCGACAACCAGTATCTGCTGGACGCCCTGCAACGCGCGCCTTCGCAACTGCGTGGCGTCGCCGTGGTGGACATGGACATCAGTCGTGCCGAGCTTGTGCAGATGAACGAGCAGGGCATCGTTGGCATTCGCCTCAACCTGATGGGCAAGCCATTGCCAGACTTCACCGAACCCGCCTGGAAGCGCCTGCTCGATGAGGTGGCGGGCCTGGGATGGCACGTTGAACTGCATCGCGGCGTCGAAGACATCCCGGCGCTGATCCAGGGTTTGCTGCCGTTCGGGTGCAAGATCGTGGTCGATCACTTCGGCCGGCCTGATGCTCGCCTGGGGGTTGATCACCCGGCGTTTCAGGCTTTTCTCGATTGCGGTTCCAGTGGCCAGGTGTGGGTCAAGGTCTCAGCCATTTACCGTCTGGGTGGCAGCCCTGAGCAGAACGCCGAGTTCGCCCGAGGGGCGTTGCCATTGCTGATCAAGGGCTTCGGCTCGAATCGTCTGGTCTGGGGCAGCGACTGGCCGCATACCCAGCATGAGAGTCAGATCGGTTATGGCGATGTGGTGGAGCAGTTGCGAGAACTGGGCTGTTCAGATGAAGTGCGTCGGGCGCTCTTGATCGATGCGCCGAAAGAGTTGTTTGGGTTTTCGATAATTAAGGGATTGTAATTGTCTATTGATCGGTTCGTGCTTGATCCTCCGTTGGAGCGAGGCTTGCCCGCGAATCAGGCGCCTCGGTCATTCTGACGCACCGCGTTATGGTTCTTCGCGGGCAAGCCTCGCTCCAACAGACGATAGCTGGAGCTTGCCCGCGATAGGGTCACCGCTAAACCTCCTGATCAAACCACCGCCACCGTCTGCCGACACTCCAGGCTCAGCTTCGCGCCGCCCAGTTCACTGGTGCCGATGTGCAGGGTGAAGCCGTGCAGATTGACGATGGCCGCCACGATAGACAGGCCCAGGCCGAAGCCTGCTTGCTGGTTGCCGTCTTCGCTGCGATAAAACCGCTGAAACACCATTTTGCGCTCGGTTTCCGGGATGCCGGGGCCGGCGTCCTGGACTTCGATGCAGGTGCTGTCGCCATCCGCTCTCGCGCTTAACAGCACCTTGCCGCCCGGTGGGGTGAATTTGATCGAGTTGCTGAGCAGGTTGGCCAACGCTTCGAACAGCAGGGCTCGGTCGCCCAGTACCGGAGGCAATGCGTCTTCTGTTGCCAGCGTCAGAATCACGCCGCCTTCTTCTGCCAATGGCAGATAAAAGTCATGGACTTCCTGAAGCAGCGCGGCGGGGTCCACGGTGACGAACGCCGAACGGCGCTGGTGATCCTCGATTTCGGAAATCCGCAGCAACCCACGAAACCGTGCCATCAAGGTATCCGCCTCGGCAATCACCTGATCCATTTGCGTCGCCACCAGTGAATCCTCTGGGGACTGCTGCTGAATGCGGTACAGCTTGGCGCGCAGGCGGGTCAGCGGGGTGCGCAGGTCATGGGCGATGTTGTCGCAGACGCCCTTGACCTCGTTCATGAGCTTTTCAATGCGTTCGAGCATGGCGTTGACGATCACCGCGAGCATGTCCAGCTCGTCCCGGCGCGCTGAAACCGGCAGGCGCTGCGCCAGGTTGCCGGCCACGATGGCCTCGGCACTGGCCTGGATGTCGCGGATGCGTTGCAGCGGGCGACGGCGTAACAGATGCCAACCGGCAATGCCCGGAATGATCGTCAGTGACAGACCCCAGAGCAGCGCGTGCAGGATCAAGGTGGTCACCGCGAACAGCGAACCGTTGTCACGCACCAGCACCAGCCAGTGGCCGTCTCGGGTCTGACTGGCCACCGCATCGCAGGTGTCTTGTGGCATGTGCGGGTCTTCGGTGTCGATGCAGTTGCTTAGCTGATGAATCTCGCCATCCAGCGGCAGGCTGGGCGGGATCGCGGTGATCGGCCCGTTGAGCGGGCGCAGGTCGGCGTCGAACAGGCCATAGGCATCCACGGCGCGCATGTCGAAGGTGATGCTGGCGGTCAACGCCTCGATCAATTGCTCGCCTTCAAAACGGGCGAACAATTGCTGGCGTTGCATCAGGGAATGGTGGGCGAGGTTGTTCAGGTAAGTGCTGACTTCCCAATACACCACGCCAATCAGGGTGCAGCTCCAGGCCACGAACAGGAAGCTGTAAAGCCCCAGTAGCCGGCTGCTGGAAGAACGCCAGCCTTTAGACGGGTTCAGCAATGACATAACCCGAGCCTCGCACGGTTCGAATCAGCGGCGCCACGCCCGGCGGATCGATTTTCTTGCGCAGGCGACCGATGTGCACGTCAATCAGGTTGGTGCCCGGATCGAAGTGATAACCCCAGACTTCTTCGAAAATCATCATGCGGGTAATGATCTGCCCGCTGTTGCGCATCAGGAATTCCAGCAGTTTGTATTCGGTGGGTAGCAGCGTCAGCGGGCTTTGGCCACGGCTGGCTTCGCGTTTGATCAGGTTCAGTTCAAGGTCGCCGACCCGCAGAATGGTTTCCGCAGCCGCCACCGGATTGCGACGACGCAGCAGGACTTCAACCCTGGCTGCCATTTCGTCAGATGCGAAAGGCTTGGCCAGATAATCATCGCCACCGGCCCGCAAGCCGCGCACGCGTTCGTCTACGTCGGAAAGGGCGCTGATCATCAGGATGGGCGTGGAGATGCCTTGAGCGCGCAACGTGGTGACGATAGCCAGACCGTCGACCTCCGGCAGCATGCGGTCCAGGGTGATCAGGTCGTAGTCGCCACTGACAGCGCGTGCCAGGCCTTCGCGGCCGTTATCGACCCAGTCCACCTCAAGGCCATGGTTGCTTAACTCGGCGACGATTTCCTGTGCGGTTACAGCATCGTCTTCGATGGTCAGAATTCGGGTCATCTTGCCGCCTGAAGGGAATTACAGCCAAAACCGTATTCTGGCGGAAAAGACCTGAACAGATTCTGAAAAGATTTTCATCTGCCAACGGTGATCCTGTAGGAGCTGCCGAAGGCTGCGAATCGCGGTGGATCAGGCAAATTGCCTTCGCAGCCTTCGGCAGCTCCTACAGACGTCAGCCAGCCAGTTGCTCTTTCTTTTCCTTCTCTTGTTTCTCACGCTTCCTGTCATCAATCTTCTTCAACCGATCCCGCTCCAGCTTGGCTGTGGTGTCTTTCTCACTGCGGATCTGGGCGTGGCTGAGTATGGCGAAGATGAAGCTGCCACCAATGATATTTCCGCTCAGGGTCGGTGCGGCGAACACCAGCCAGAAGTCTGACCACGACAACTCACCGGCAAACACCAGATACGACACTTCGGCCGAGCCGACCACGATGTGGGTGAAGTCGCCCAGGGCCATCAGGTAAGTGATCAGGACAATGATCCAGATCTTCGCGGCCTCCATGGAGGCGATCATCCAGACCATGGTGGCAATCATCCAGCCGGAGACGATGCCTTTGGAGAACATGTGGGCGACGTCGTTTTCCATGACCTTGCGGCCGATTTCCAGAAAGGCATGATCGGTTTTGCTATCAAAAATCGGCAAGTGCAACATGACGTACGCCACCAGCAAGGTGCCGCACAGGTTGCCGAACAAGACCACGCCCCATAGACGGAACAATCGACCGAAGTTGGCCAGGGTCGGTTTGCTCATCACCGGCAGCACGGCGGTGAGGGTGTTTTCGGTGAACAGTTGCTGGCGAGCGAGGATCACCGCGAGAAAGCCTGCGCAATAACCCAGGCTGGCAATCACGTGGCTGGATTCGATATCCGGGAGCCGGGATTTGAACAAACCCATGGCCATCAACGACAGGCCCATGGTCAGGCCAGCGGCCAGCGCCGACCACCACAACGCTGCGACACTGCGCTCCAGCTCGTGATCACCCTGGATGCGGATGGTCTCGTGAAGCACCGCCGCACGAGGTGGCTGGTTCTCGTCTACCTCGCGTTCTTCTTCAGCGGATAACCCGGGTGTTCTGCCTTCTGTTTGATCGTCCATACAACTTCCTTAATGCGAGTGAGGGCGTAGACGTTTTAATGCTGCGCCGGGCTGTTGGTTGAGACACAATCCACCGCTGGTCGTTCGCTATGGAACGCCGCTGCCATCGCTATAAAAGGAGAAATTTGTGACCCTGCACATTCGTGATGCCACCCGAGCCGATGCCAAGGTGATTCTGGGCTTTATTACCGAGCTGGCGATTTATGAAAAAGCCGAGCATGAAGTGCTGGCCAGCGTGGCGGATATTGAGCGCAGCCTGTTCGATGAGGCCTCACCAGCCCGAGCGCTGATCTGCCTGCTGGACGATCAGCCCATCGGCTTCGCCGTGTATTTCTTCAACTACTCCACCTGGCAGGGGCGCAAGGGCCTGTACCTGGAAGACCTGTTTGTATCCCTGCAGCATCGCGGCGTCGGCGCGGGTAAACAGCTACTGCGCCACTTGGCGAAAATCGCACACGACAGCGGGTGCGGGCGTTTCGAATGGAGCGTGTTGGACTGGAATGAGCCGGCCATCGAGTTCTACAAATCCATCGGTGCCGAGCCCCAGGATGAGTGGGTGCGTTACCGGATGGAAGGCGAAACGCTGAAGAGTTTCGCACTGGGCGCAGCCTGAACCCTGACGCGACGTCGCAGTCAGACTGCTAATCTCGCGTCCCTCAGGAATGATCAATGTTCAGTCGCACCTTGTTCCCCGTGTTCATGGCCGCTCTGGCGGGTATTTCTTCAGCCCAGGCCGATGAGGCTCTGCGGCTGGAGCGTCTGCAGCGCTGTGACGATTTATTGGGGCGTGAGCAACAGACGTTTTGCCTGGGCGTTCGCGGCCTCAAGCCCGGCGCGATGCAGCTCAAACTCGACGGGAAGGTGCTGCCGGATGGGTTGCTGCAGCGTGACGGCGAGCGGCTCAAGCTGCGCCTCGGCAGCGCCCACTGGCACAGCGGCCCGCTGTGGCTGGAGCAGGGCGGTCAGAGCAGCAATGCAGTCTGGCTGAGTCTGGCGGGCAGTCATGTGCTGGCCGCAACGCCACAGCAGGTGGCGAAAAATATGGACGGCCTGACCACCTACGTCGATCTGATCAGCGTGATTATTGAAGAGCGTTTCAAAGGCGCCGAAGAAGCCCAGCGCATTGCTCAGAAGTTCGGTGCCACGGTAGTCGGCTCCATCGCGCCGCTCAATACTTACCAGTTGCGCTTGCCCGTCACCGACCTGGTGCACCGTGACGCCATGGTGTTGCGCATCGGCAGTGAGGTCAGTGTCGATGCGGTGGTGATCGAGGAATCGGCAGCCGAGCCTGCTCAAGGTCAGCCTTCGGAAGCAGAAGCGGCGCCCAGCGATGGCAAGCAACCCAAGCCCACCCAGGAGCAATGGGCTGCCAATCGCTTCATGGACGCGGTCAATTATTACCAGCGCAGAATCCCGGCCAAGGCTTCGCCGATCAAACCGGTGCCCATACGTATCGGCCTCATTGAGCGGGAAGTGGATTTCGATGCGCCGGACTTTGCCGATTACCTCGGCGACTGCAAGTCAGGCAAGCCGCGCACTTGTCTGTATGCCCGGGATGCGAAAAAGCCCGATGGCCATGGTTCAACGGTTGCCGGGATCCTGGCTGCCGACCCTGGCAAGGGCGGCAACACCGGTTTTCTGCGGGCGCTGGACGGCGTCAGCGATGGTTTTGAAGTCATCGTCGAGCGCAATTCGGATGCCGGCATCACCGCCAATGTGGCCGCCTCGGTGAATCTGGTGGAAGACGGCGCGCGGGTCATCAACTGGAGTTGGGGTTTACATCGGATCGGTGCCAAAAATGTCGAAGGCGACGAAGTGGATTCGCTGATTCGCTCCGGCCTGGCGATGTCTGGTTACGAAGAGTTACTGGAGGAGTTCTTTCTCTGGCTGCGGCGCGAACACCCCGATGTGGTGGTGATCAATTCGGCGGGCAACGGCTCATCCTTTTCCGGCACAGATGAATATCGTTTGCCGTCGTCGTTCATCACTGAGCAGTTGTTGGTGGTCGGCGGGCACCAGCGCAGCAAGGACGATGACCTGCCCATCGACGACCCGGCCTACGTTGAGAAGCGTGCGTCATCCAACGTCGATAGCCGCGTGGACATCATGGCCGCCGCTTGCACCCGCGCGTCGACCCTGACGGCTGGAGAGCAAGGGGCGGTGCATTGCGGCACGTCCTATGCGACACCGATGGTTGCCGGAATTGTCGCCGCCATGCTGTCGATCAACCCGAAACTGACCCCTGAGCAACTGCGCATGCTGTTGCGCCGTAGTGCTATGCCAATCGGCGCCAACTTCGACTTCGAGCCCATGGACGCTGACGATCTCACCTCACCGATCCTGCCTTCCGAGCGCAATTATCAGATGGATGACAAGAACATCGGCCGCTCGGCCCGGCTGGATATGCAGAAGGCGCTGGATTTGTCGGTGCAAAGCCTCAAGCGCGAGCGTTAATGAAAGTGTGATGGCGAGCGCTTGACCTGTAGGAGCCATCGGAGGTTACGACGGTCGCGAATGCGGTGTGTCTGACGCTCCACGGTTCGCAGCCTGCGGCAGCTCCTACAGCAATGCATTCCAGTCAGATTAAGACGCGTTAAGCAATTCGCTACTTTGTATGCGGTTTACACCCGCAGCCAACATCTCCGCCCAGGCCTTGTCCAACGTGCCATTCATGTCAATAGCGCGGCAGGCGTCTTCGATCACAAGGGTGGTAAAACCCGCCGCGCGGGCATCCAGCGCTGACCATGCCACGCAGAAGTCCAGCGCCAGGCCGACGACAAACACGTTCTGCACGCCGCGTTCCTTGAGGTAGCTGGCCAGGCCCGTGGGTGTCTTGCGGTCGGCTTCCAGGAATGCCGAATAGCTGTCGATGTGCGGGTTGCAGCCTTTGCGCAGGATCAGCTGCGCATGGGGCAGGTCCAGTTCGCTATGGAGTTGTGCGCCATGGCTGCCCTGAATGCAATGATCCGGCCACAGCGTCTGCAGGCCGTAGGGCAGGGTGGTGACTTCGAACGGCACCCGCCCGCTATGGCTGGAAGCAAAGGAAATATGCGCGGCCGGGTGCCAGTCCTGAGTAACGACCACACCTTTGAACTGCTGACCCAGGCGATTGATCAACGGCACCAGCGCATCGCCTTGCGCCACGGCAAGTGCGCCACCGGGCATGAAGTCGTATTGCATGTCGATGACCAGCAGGACGCTGTCGAGGTCGAATGGTGGCATGGTGAACTTCCTCAATCTCTTGGTTTAGTCGTGGGACCGGCTTTAGCCGGGAAAGCGGTGGTCCTTATGCCAGAGATGCAGCGAATGTACCGACCTCTTCCCGGCTAAAGCCGGTCCCACGGATCCGGTGTGTATCGGGCCGGCCGTTCAAGCAAACACCCGAATCGGCGCACCCGCATCCCAGGCCTGGATATCTTCAATCATCTGGCTGAAGAACATCCGGTAGTTGTTTTCCGTGACATACCCCACATGAGGCGTGGCCAGCAGGTTGTCGAGGTTGCGGAACGGGTGGTCAGCAGGCAGCGGCTCGATGGCGAATACATCCAGCGCAGCACCGGCAATGCGCCGTTGTTGCAGGGTGTCGATCAGCGCCGCTTCGTCGACAATCGGCCCACGCGCGGTATTGATCAGGTAGGCGGTCGGCTTCATCCAGTCCAGCGCCTGCTTGTCCACCAGCCCACGGCTGCGGTCACTGAGCACCAGATGGATCGACAGAATATCCGCCTGCTCGAACAGCTCCTGCTTGCTGACGTACGTTACCCCGGACTCGGCAGCGGCCTCGGCGGTGAGGTTTTCGCTCCAGGCAATGACCTTCATGCCAAACGCCTGGCCGTAGCGGGCGATCCATTTGCCGATGCTGCCCAGGCCGAGAATGCCCAGGGTCTTGCCATGCAAATCACTGCCCAGACCGATTTGCCATTGACCATCGCGCAGCGAGTTGGCTTCAGCCACCAGATTGCGAGTCACGCCCATGATCAGCGCCCAGGTCAGTTCCGGAGCCGCATGTTTGTAGCTCTCGGTGCCGCAGACCTGAATGCCCAGACGTCCCGCCGCTTTGACATCAATCGCCGCATTGCGCATGCCGCCCGTCACCAGCAGCTTGAGGTGTGGCAGTTGGCTAAGCAGGGCTTCATCGAAAATCGTCCGCTCGCGCATCACGCAGATCACATCAAAGGCTTGCAGGCGCGCGGCCATGGTCTCGGTGTCGGCGGGGTATTCGTGAAGGAAGCTGACTTCGCCGATGCCATTGAGCACTGACCAGTCCACAACATTGCTGGCGACGGATTGCCAGTCATCGAGCACTGCGATTTTCGTTTGCGTCATGTCGGATTTCGCCTTGTGAAGCCGTTTTTAGGGTTGTGCCGCCACCTTAGCGCCAGATGGCACGCTAGCCAAACAGGCCAGCGGCAATATTGATGGAAAAACCCAGAATCGCGGTATTGAAGACGAATCCGATCAGGCTCTGGGCCAGGACGATCTTGCGCAGCCCCGCAGTTGCCACGCCCACGTCGGAGGTCTGCACGGCAACGCTGAGGGTGAAGGAGAAGTACAGAAAGTCCCAGTAATCCGGGTGCCGCTCGCCGTCGGCAAAGCGCAGCGCCGGTTCCTTGCCTTTCCAGGTGTAGAACAGGCGGGCGTAATGCAGGCTGAAAATCACCCCGGTCACCAGCCATGAACCGAGAATGGTCAGCCCGGTGAAGGCGTAATGCAGCGCCCGGTCATTGCTTGCCATTTCCTTGCTGCCTGCCAGCTCCAGAGTGATCGCCGCCAGACTGGCCAGCGCGGCAATACAGACGGTGACCAGAACCAGCCCGGCGTTTTCGTCTTCGACCATGGAGATTCGTTCGGCGTCGGCGGCATTGGTGCGAAACGTGCGCAGCAGGATCAGCACCAGATAAATCCACACCCCGACGTTCCACGCGATCAGGCATTTACTGGTGATGGAGATTTGCGGAGCAATGATGGCCGAAGCGATACCACTGGCAAGGCCAAGGCCCGCAGCGATACTCAGACGAGGGTGGGTGTGAGCGATATGGGACATGTCCGGGCTTCGTGACGAGAGATGCACGAACCTTAGCACGCGGCGGGAAAGCCCATAAAAAACGGCGCGCAAGGGGGTTGCGCGCCGTATGCCAGCTTGGCAAATACTATGGAAGTCTGTTGGAGCGAGGCTTGCCCGCGAACCAGGCGCCTCGGTCATTCTAGCGCACCGCGTTATCGTTCTTCGCGGGCAAGCCTCGCTCCAACAGCGGTATTACTTGGATTTACCGCACCAGACACGGCGCCTTGTTGTTGAACTTCCAGTCCGGCACAAGGAACTGCATGGCGGCGCTGTCGTCGCGGGCGCCCAGGCCCATGCCTTTGTAGAGTTCGTGGGCCTTGTGGACCTGATCCATGTCCAGCTCGACCCCCAGCCCCGGCTTCTTCGGCACTTGAACGCAGCCACCGACGATTTCCAGCGGCGCTTTGGTCAGGCGCTGGCCGTCCTGCCAGATCCAGTGAGTGTCGATGGCGGTGATGTCGCCCGGTGCAGCGGCGGCCACGTGGGTGAACATCGCCAGGGAAATATCGAAGTGGTTGTTGGAATGCGAGCCCCAGGTCAGGCCCCATTCGTGGCACATCTGGGCGACACGAACCGAACCCTGCATGGTCCAGAAGTGCGGGTCCGCCAGCGGGATGTCCACCGATTGCAGCTGGATCGCATGGCCCATTTCACGCCAGTCGGTGGCGATCATGTTGGTGGCGGTCTTGAGGCCCGTGGCGCGGCGGAATTCAGCCATCACCTCACGGCCCGAATAGCCATTCTCCGCGCCGCAAGGGTCTTCGGCATACGCCAGCACGTGATGCTGATCGCGGCACAGGCGGATGGCTTCTTTCAGGGACCAGGCGCCGTTGGGGTCAAGGGTGATGCGGGCATCGGGGAAGCGCTCGGCCAGCGCCGTCACGGCCTCGATTTCCGCGTCGCCGCTGAGCACGCCGCCTTTGAGTTTGAAGTCCTGGAAGCCATAGCGCGCTTGTGCGGCTTCGGCCAGGCGCACCACCGCTTCAGGGGTCAGGGCTTCTTCGTGACGCACACGGAACCAGTCGTTGTCGGCATCGTCTTCCCGGCGATACGCCAGGTTAGTCTTGCCTTGATCGCCGACGTAGAACAGATAGCCGAGCATCTTCACTTCATCGCGCTGCTGACCTTCGCCAAGCAGGGCGGCGACTGGCACGTCCAGGTGCTGGCCCAGCAGGTCGAGGAGGGCGGCTTCCAGCCCGGTCACGGCATGGATCGTCACGCGCAGGTCGAAGGTTTGCAGCCCGCGCCCGCCGGAGTCGCGCTCGGCAAAGGTGGTGCGTACATCGTTAAGGATCTTCTGATAGGTGCCAATCGGGCTGCCGATCACGCGCTGCCGGGCATCCTCCAGAGTCTGGCGAATGCGTTCGCCACCGGGGATTTCGCCGACACCGGTGTGCCCGGCGTTGTCCTGCAGGATCACGATGTTGCGGGTGAAGTAAGGGCCGTGTGCGCCGCTGAGGTTGAGCAGCATGTCATCGTGGCCAGCCACCGGAACGACTTGCATGCTGGTGATCACGGGGGCTTTGTGCAGATTCTGGTTCATTGTTATCAGTCCTTTTTATAGTCGTCGCGGGTTATCAAGAGTGCGCAGCAGTTGCAGGGGGAATATCTGCTGGCGTCTTGCCGGGCTTCGGGGTGTTGCGTGCAGCGAAAACGATGATGGCGGCGAAGGCAAAGATCAGGCTGCCGGTTGTGGACATGAACATCCCTGCGGCGGCAATCAGCAGCGCAGACGCCACCCAGGCTCGCTGGCGCTTCCACTTGGGGGACATGGTGGCGAAGGTGTACATGCCGACAATCAACAGCAACCACGGAATAGAGTTGAACAGCCCGACCTTAATGTCTTCGAACAGCGCGTAACCGATGAAGAACAGGCCGGCACCGAAACCGTAGGCGGCTGCGCCGATACCCAGGTCGTGTTCCATGTGCGAACGCACGAAGCCGATGTTCACCCGGTCAATGTAATTGACGATAAACATGATGACGAACAGTGGCAGGATGTGGCGTTTGACCTTGGAGACTGCTGAAGTCAAAACCGAATCTGCACCGTCACCCATCCGGGAATTGGATGTGTTCACAGTTGTATCTCCCACTCGTTATTTTTATGCGGGTCTGACGAGCTTGTTGCTCGTGTTGATAGACATCATACAAGTGCGTGAGGGTTGTGCAAGCCCCTTGGAGGCTGTTTTTCAGCATTTTACAACCTGAGTTGATGGGTGGCTCGTGCGTGGATCGTGGCGTTAGACAACTGACCTTTTTGAGGTTTGTGCCCTTTATATTCGAGGTTTTAGCTATTTTTTGTCGTGTCTCTTTCTGTGGGGGTGTTCTTTGGAAGTATCTGAGTGTGCCGCTGTTTCAAAGGCTTTCGGACTAGCGTGAAGATTTGTCGAATGTTGTGTTGTCATACAAGCTGAATGAGTTGTTTCAGGCGATGCTTGTCTGACAAGTGCCTCCGAGGCGGTGCTATTATTCGTGGCACTGCTTGGCAGCCAAGCGACCTGCTGAACCACAATCGGCTTTCAGGACACCCTTTTATGCAAGAGCCTACCCAGTCGGCGCCCAAACGGCGGCAACACAACCTCGCCACCGATCTGGTGACCGACCTCAGCCAGCGCATCCTGTTGGGCAAGATTCCGGCGGGGCAGAAGCTGCCTTCGGAAAACGAAATTGTCCGCCAGCACGGTGTCAGCCGGACAGTCGTGCGCGAGGCGATCTCCAAGTTGCAGGCGTCTGGGCTGGTGGAAACCCATCATGGCGTCGGCACCTTTGTGCTGGAGCGGGGCAACCAGACCGGGTTGCACCTGAAGGTCGAAACCGCCGCCAGCGTGCGCGACATCATCGAACTGCGCATGGGCCTGGAAACCCAGGCGGTGGCGCTGGCAGCCGTGCGGCGTACAGATGAACAGCTGGCGGCGATGCGTCAGGCGCTGGATGACTATCAGAATCTGCTGGCCAACGAAGACAGCTGTGTCGAAGCTGACAAGCGATTTCACATGCTGATTGCCGAGGCGACGGGAAATTCGTACTTCACGGAAATCATGCAGCACCTGGGCAGCGCCGTGATTCCACGCAGCCGGATCAACGCCAGCGAACGCGCGGGCGCCAATCTCGCGCGACATGGTTACCTTGCCAATCTGGAGCACGAGGCGCTACTCGCCGCCATCCGCCGCCAGGACCCCGACGCCGCCCGTGCAGCCATGTGGACGCACCTGAGTAATAGCCGGGAGCGGTTGGCGCCGGTGGATGAGCGCTGATCTGTAGGCGCTGCGCTGTCGCGCAGCAAACATTGAGTCCTGTAGGAGTGAGCTTGCTCGCGATCGGCTGCGAAGCAGTCGTGAAAAAACCTGGATTCAACACCGCAGGAAAGCCGTTCCGGCTTTATCGCGAGCAAGCTCACTCCTACAAGGGAACAGTCATTCCGCGATCGCCCCCAACACCCCCATCATCACCGTCGACTGCCATTCGAAATACGGATTGAAGGTCAGGCGTGCATGGACTTTGCCTGCTTCGCGATAACCCCAATCCGAATACCACACCTGCTCGCCCGCCAGACATTTCTGCATGTCCGGGGTTTCCTGACCGTTCCAACAGATGCGCTGCTTGCCGTCCACGCCATACAGCGGATTGTCCGGGGAAAACAGCAATCCCATGTGGGAAAACTGGCTGATGCGGTACTCCGGCAAGTAATCCGGGCGCACCAGTACACGAGGACTTACCGCTGCATCGGCTGGGCTGTCCCCGTACCAGATCAGGCGGCTGGCCGGGTTGCTGAAGCGCTGGTTGAAGTTGTCCAGCACAAAACCGGTATCCAGCACTGAGTCGTGTTGGGTAATGGCGACGAACACCGGCTTGTCGTAGCTGCGTTGACCCAGACGTTTTTGCGCCAGCACGCTGCTGCGATAGAACTGCGCAAAGCCGTTGGTGGGCACATTCAGATAGCGCACCGGGGTTTGCAGCGGGCGCAGTTTGTCGGTCGGGCTGGCCAGCCATGGTCGTACCCAGGAGATCCATTGGGTCAGCCAGGCGTAGGTGCTATCGGAGCGAAATGCGGGTGAAAACAGCACCAGCCCGGCAATCTCGTCATGGTCGTAGGCGTAATCCAGCACCAGATTCGCGCCGGTGGAAAATCCGCCCAGATACACCTTGGGCACTTCCCGGCTCAAGGTCTGCGCCTGCTCCCGGACTACGTCTTGCCACTGTTCAAGCGTGACATCGAGCATGTCCGACGGTTGCGTGCCATGCCCCGGCAACAGCACCGTGCGCACCAGAAACCCCTGCGCGGCAAGCTTTGCGCCGACATCATGAAACGACCACGGTGAATCCCCCAGACCGTGCACCAACAGAATCCCGCCTTCAGGCTGACCCGTCGGACGCCACTCCTGAGGCGCATTCCACTGCAGTTCGGCAGCATGATCCGCCGTCTGAAAGCTGCGGCGCTGCTCCAGAGTGGTCAGGGTCTGCTGGCGATAGTCGGCGAAGTTCGGGGATGGCTTGTCAGCGCCAGCCAGCAAGGTGCAGGACTGGAGCATCAACAAGGCGGGGAACAGGCAAATGATGTTGGGTCTGGCCAAGAGCGATTCTCTTCAGGGGTATATTGCCTAGGGTTACTGCAGATGTTGGGCAGCAAGCACTGTGCCATGGCACGGGTTCTGACGGCCAGTTTTGCCAGGGCACGTTTTCCCATTGCGCGAGTCATAGCCCGGCAGGTTCTCGTTGTTACGTAGAGTTGCCTCGCATACCTTGACCGCACAAGTAACCGCACATGTAAAACGTCTGAGCGCGTACCCTAGGAGCTTCCCCATGATCGACCACCTTGACCATCTAGTCCTGACCGCCACGGACGCCGAAGCCACTCAGGACTTTTATGTCCGGGTATTGGGCATGCAGCTGGAAACCTTTGGTTCCGGGCGCAGGGCCTTCAGGTTCGGTGCGCAGAAGATCAATCTGCATATCCGTGGCGCGGAGTTCGAGCCCAAGGCTCACTTGCCGGTGCCGGGCGCGCTGGATCTGTGTTTCATTGCTTCGATCCCGCTTGAAAAGGTGATCGAGCGGTTGAAGATGCACAATTGGCCGATCATCGAGGGGCCGGTTTTGCGCACTGGAGCCACCGGACCGATTCGCTCGGTCTATGTGCGGGACCCGGATCTGAATCTGATCGAGATATCGGAGTTGGTGTGAGTCTGGAGAATGTCTGGTTAGCATGCGGTGCATTTGTGGGACCGGCCGGGCGGCGTTCCGCTTCAGCCGGGAAGAGACCAGTACAGCCGCCCGAAATTTATCGCCTGAAATGCCGTCTTCCCGGCTAAAGCCGGTCCCACAAGAAAGTTCATTGCAGGCCAACATAGAATCTCCCACATATGACCTCCATTTCAGTTTGCAAGCCCATCAATCAACCCCGACGCCTCGTCCACCATCAAGGGGTGTTTCATCCTTTCGGCCAGCATCGCCATCACCCGCTCGTACTGGCAAGCCACCACCGCCTCAACCTGGCCTGCCTTGCAGATCAAGGCAATGAATTCGAAGTTTTCCGGCTCGCCAATGAAGCGGATGTCGTCCCATTGCTCAGCGTGGCCCAGGTAGTCGATGCGTTTGCCGAAATGGAAGGTCCAGAAAAACGGCACGTCCACATAACGTTCGGTCCCGCCCAGCATATTGTGGGCCGCGATGCGCGCCTGTTGTTGTGCCAGGCGCCAGTGCTCGATACGCAACGGTGCTCCGGCCAGCGGGAAGGTGACGATATCACCAGCCGCCCATAGCGCTTGGCCGACTTGCATTCCCGCATCCACCCGTAACGAGCCATCTTCTTCAAGGGCGATGCCGTGCAGGAAGTCAGTCGCCGGGCGCACGCCGGTGCCTATCAGCACCACATCCGCAGGCAAGTGCTCGCCGTTGTTGAGGACCACATCCGTGAGTTGCAGCTCACCTTCGAATTTCACCGCTTCGACATGAGTACGAAACAGCACGCCATTTTGCTCGTGAAGCCTGCGGATGGCCTTGCCGATGCGCTCGCCGAATTGTTTCTGGAACGGTATCTCGTGGCGTGCGAGGACGGTGACCTGCAAGCCGCGCTTGCGAAGGGCCGAGGCCGCTTCCAGGCCAATGAAACTGTCGCCGATGATTACCGCGTGGCCGTCGGGCTGAGCGGCGTAGAGCAGGGCGCGGGCATCATCGCGGGAACGCAATGAGAGCACCTGCGGCAGATTGGCTCCAGGCAAATCCAGGCGCTTGGGTATGCCGCCTGTGGTGATCAGTGCGGCGTCATAAGTCAGTTGCTGGCCGTCATCGAGGGCCAGGCATTTGCCCGACAGGTCCATGTCGGTCACTGCCGCTCGAATGCGCTGGATACGTTGCTCGCTATAAAACCGCTCATCGCGCAGAGGCGGGACTTCAGCCGGGGACATTTCTCCTGCAATCACGAATTTGCTCAAGGCGGTTCGGTCGTAGTCCGGATGTTGCTGCGGGTCGATCAAGACCAGTCGGCCGCCGAAGCCCTTCTCCCTTAGCGCAGAAGCGGCGGCCGTACCTGCCGCGCCTGCGCCCACGATCACAAAGCAGCGGGAATCGGCTGAAACGTCTTCATTACCGAAGGGCAGCGGCTGATCATCAATCACCACCTGACCGTCCACGACCTTGGCCGGATAGCGTTGCAAGCCGTCCAGCGCGGGTGGCTCGCAGAGGGTGCCGTCGGCAATGGCAAACGCCGCTTTGTGCCATGGGCAGATCAGCTTGCCGTTGCAAATCGCGCCTTCGGCCAGGGGCGCACCCGCATGGGGGCATTCGCCTTGATACGCACGAATCTGGTCACCGAAGCGGACCAGGGCGATTTTGTTTTCGCCGATCTTGATCTGCGTGGCACGGTCCTGGGGCAGATCGGCGAAGCGGGCTACGGGGTGGAGAGGCATGGGAGGTCTCCTGAACGAATTCGCCTCTGTAGGAGTGAGCTTGCTCGCGATAGGGTCATGTCTGACGATAAATTCTTGTCTGACCTGACGCTATCGCGAGCAAGCTCGCTCCTACAGGGGATCTATGTCTGGCAAGGACAGCAAATTTCCTGCAGATAAAAGCGCTAGATCACCGCACCAACCCCAACCGCTCATGCCAGTCGGCAATGGACTCTTCGGGGTAACCCTCGAACTGTTTGTCGCCCTTTCTTATGCTGACTTCCACCCAGGACGCCTTCGAGTCCAGCAGCAGGTGGGTGTGTTCGGGCGGGGTGGGCAGCGGGGTGTCGATGGCTGAGGCGAAGGGGTGGATCAGTTCGGGCCACTCGGGGCTGAACAGCCACAGGCCGCTGCCGCACAACTTGCAAAAGTGCCGCTCGGCGCTGCTGATGCTGACGTGGTGATCCTCGCGCATTTTGGCGTGGTAGATCGTGATGTGCTCGCGGCCTTTGACTTTCAGGCTCTTGGCGTCACCGCCCAGATTGATCGAGTAGCCGCCACCGCCTTGAGTCTTGCGACAGATCGAGCAATAGCAGCGTTGATAAGGGTACGGATGAGGGCTGTTGAGACTGAATTCGACCTCGCCGCAATGGCATGAACCTTCCAGATGCATAGCGATTCTCCTTGATGACGCCGTTTTGAGGGGCGTGATTTCTGGATTCTTGAGGGCCTGGGCAAGCAGATCACGGCGTTGTGTGAAGACGTTTGTCCGACCCGATTAAGGTTGGTGTAGAAAGAATTCGAAATAGTTGCATCGTTGCGCCCTCGTGCACTCAAGAAGGGCAAAACTCAGTCGATAGCCCGTCATGTTGTCCTACAACTTTTGCTCACTTCCTCCTGCCTATAAGAAAGAGCCTGCGCATGAACCTACGCAATTTGACCATCGCCCGCCGTGCCGGGCTTGGCTTCACGCTGATTTCCCTTTTGGTTGCTGTGCTGGGCTGGTTCGCCCTGGCTCAGATGTCGGCGATTCGCGAGAGCGAGGTGGCGGTTGAAACCAACTGGATGCCGAGCATGCGAGTGGTCAACGACATCCGGGAAAACATGCTGCGCATCCGGACGATTTCCCTGCGTATGGCCCTTGATCCTGATCCGAAGAACATTCCCACGTATCGCAGTCAGCTGGACGTGCGTAATGCCGATCTCAACAAAAAACTCGATATTTTCTCTTCCTTCGTCGATACCCCTGAGGAAAAAGTCCTCAATGATCAGTTTCGGGTGACCCTGGGGCAGTATCAGAAGGCTCTGGATCAGTCGTTCGTTATCGCTGCGCAAAACGACCGTGAAGCCCTGAACAAATTGTTGCTGGTGGACATGAAGACCATCGTCGACGGTTCCGGCAAACAACTGGCCGATCTGGGCGAGTTCTATGCGCAGCACGTGGACAGCGAAGGCAAGGCAGCCGAGGCGCAGTACGAAAAATCTCGCAACATCGTGTTTATTTTCGTGATCATCGCTGGCCTCGGTACCATCGGCCTGGCGTTGCTGCTGACCCGCAGCATCGTGCGCCCACTGGAAGTCGCTGTCGTAGCCGCCGAACATGTGGCCAATGGCGATCTGACCCAGAAAATCAGCGTCGATGGCAGTGATGAAGTGACTCGTCTGCTGGTGGCGCTGGACAAAATGCAAGGCAACCTGCGCTCGGCCATGCAGCACATTGGCAGTTCCGCGACCCAACTGGCCTCTGCGGCCACTGAACTGAATTCGGTCACTGAAGACAGCTATCGCGGTCTGCATCAGCAGAATGCCGAGATCGATCAGGCGGCCACCGCAATCAACGAAATGACTTCTGCGGTAGAAGAAGTGGCACGTAACGCGGTTTCCACCTCCGACGCCTCCAACCATTCCAATCGCTCGGCACAGGCTGGCCAGGCGCGTGTCGTGGAAACGGTTCAGTCGATCCAGACCCTGACCAGCAATGTGCAGGCAACCTCCGCGCTGGTGCAGAACCTGGCGGATCAGTCCCAGGACATCGGCAAGGTGCTGGACGTGATTCGCTCCATTGCCGAGCAGACCAACCTGCTGGCGCTCAACGCAGCCATCGAGGCAGCGCGGGCAGGGGAGTCGGGTCGTGGCTTCGCCGTGGTGGCTGATGAAGTGCGGGCACTGGCCCATCGCACTCAGCAATCAACCCTGGAAATCGACAAGATGGTCAGCGCCATGCGCAGCGGTTCGGCGCAGGCGCTTGAATCCATGCTGACCAGCAGCGAACGCGCCAGTGAAACCCTGACCCTGGCCCAGGGTGCGGGTGAATCGCTGACTGACATCACCTCGTCCATTAACCAGATCTCCGAGCGCAATCTGGTGATCGCCAGTGCTGCCGAGGAACAAGCGCAGGTGGCCCGGGAAGTGGACCGCAACATCGTCAATATCCGCGACCTGTCGATGCAGTCGACCCAGGGCGCCAATCAGATCAGTGCTTCGAGCAACGAGCTGTCGCGTCTGGCGGGGGATCTGAATCAGGTAGTGGCGCGCTTCAAGGTCTGATCCTGAAATGCTGTCACCCGGCGCGCTTGCTGTGAGCAGGTCGCGCCGGGCATGATTCGCCTCTGCTCAATGACAGAGGCGAGACAGCTTCATGGACAATAAGAACAATCTCTTTAGCAGTTGGCTTCGGGCATCCGGCCACCAGCAATGGCTGGCCAGCGAAGGTAACCGACTGGTTGACTTCGCCAAGGCCTCACGGCTCCCCCAAGGGTTTGGCAACCTCGATGAGCGTGGCGTCCTGCCTGAAAACGCTCGTGCCGAAACCATGAACACCGCTCGCATGACCCACAGCTTTGCCATGGCTCATGTGCGTGGCATCCCCGGCTGCGCGGCGTTGGTGGACCATGGCATTGCTGCATTGGCCGGTCCGCTGCGCGATGGCCTGCACGGAGGCTGGTTCAGCGCGCCTTTGGCTGATGGTGACAAGGCCGATAAACAGGCTTATTTGCATGCGTTCGTCGCATTGGCGGCCAGTTCCGCTGTGGTGGCGCAACGGCCGGGCGCTCAGGAGTTGCTGTCCGAGGCCATGCAGGTGATCCAGAGCCGCTTCTGGAGCGAGGAAGAGGGCGCGATGCGCGAATCTTTCGCCCGGGACTGGAGCCAGGAAGAAAGCTATCGCGGCGCCAACAGCAACATGCACAGCGTGGAGGCGTTTCTGGCCCTGGCGGACGTGACCGGTGATGCCCAATGGCTGGATCGGGCCCTGCGGATTGTCGAGCGGGTCATCCACGGTCATGCAGCGGCCAATGATCATCAGGTCATCGAACACTTCAGCCAGAGCTGGCAGCCGCTGCCGGAATACAACCACGACAATCGCGCCGACGGCTTCCGTCCCTACGGCACCACGCCCGGGCATGCATTCGAGTGGGCCAGGTTGTTGTTGCATCTTGAAGCCTCGCGCCAGCGTGCCCGGTTGCCAACACCGACCTGGCTGCTGGCCGATGCGCGCCAATTGTTCGCCAATGCCTGCCGTGACGCCTGGAACGTCGATGGCCTGCCGGGGATCGTCTACACCCTGGACTGGCAGAAGCAGCCGGTGGTCCGTCATCGCCTGCACTGGGTGCATTGTGAAGCGGCTGCCGCTGCGGCGGCACTGCTGCAACGCACCGATGAAAAACAGTACGAAGACTGGTATCGCTGCTTCTGGGAGTTCAACGAGAACCAGTTCATCGACCGCAAACTCGGCAGTTGGCATCACGAATTGAGCCCTGAGAATCTGCCCAGCGCGGATATCTGGGCGGGCAAACCTGATCTGTACCATGCCTACCAAGCGACGCTGCTGCCCTTGCTCCCCTTGGCTCCCAGCCTGGCCAGCGGGCTGGCGGCATTGGGCTGAATGCTCTTTACTTAGCGGCTTCAATGCATAAAAGAGGTTGTGTTTTGGTTCGTATCGAGCAGTACATCAGCGAATTTTCCGGTTCAGTGTTGTCGCCCTGGAACGCACTGGCGCCCTGGCAATTAGTCGCTCAGGCACCGCAGATCGTTAGCGAGCTGCTGAAAGGTTTGTCGGCTGAGGAGTATGAGATCGTCGATGACATCGCCGTGCATCGCACTGCGGTGGTGGAAGCGGGGGCGGTGCTCAAGGGGCCTTTGATCATCGGCGCTCATTGCTTTGTTGCCAGCGGTGCCTATTTGCGCGGTGGTTGCTGGGTGGATGAACGCTGCATCTTTGGCCCCGGAGCGGAGCTGAAAACGTCATTTGTGTTCAGGGGCAGCAAGCTGGCCCACTTCAACTTCGTTGGCGATTCGGTTCTGGGTGCTGGGGTCAATCTGGAAGCCGGCAGTATTGTGTGCAATTACCGGAATGAGCGTGCTGATAAGGAAGTCAGGGTCAGTATTGGTGGGCAGTTGGTTGCGACCGGTTGTGACAAGTTCGGTGCTTTGATCGGCGATCAGGGGCGTATTGGTGCCAATGCGGTTCTGGCGCCGGGGGCGGTTATTGAGCCGGGGTTTGTCGTGCGGCGGGGGCAGGTTTTTGATGGGGAGGTTGATCGCTTGGGCTGATGGTAGGAATAACCTGCGGGAGCGGTGCTTGCCTGCGATAAGTCTGGGTATCTACACATCTTGGTGTACATATCCATTCCTGCGGTAACGGCCGCTATCGGTTGCGCCCTTACGGCGCCTCACTTTTGAAGCCCAAAAGTAAGCAAAAGGCTCTTGCCCCACCACTCGGTCCCTCGCTAGTGCTCGGCATGCCCGTAATCCGACATTGATTCGGCGGGCCGCCGCGAAGGGCCATCCCTGGCCCAGCGCGGCTAAACCGGCATCCTTGCCGGTTTGCACCGCCGAACCAATATCGGCTCCCGGCCAGCGTGGTTTGACGGGGCGCCTAAGATCAAAAGCCAAATCAAAAGCCAGATCAACAGCCAGATCAACGGCAGAACCGGATCCCTGTAGGAGCCAACTTGTTGGCGAGGCAATGGATCTGTGTTGCCAGGAATATCGCCTCGCGAACAAGTTCGCTCCTACAGTTGAAATGTGAACTCGCGAATCAGACGCTGCGGTTGTTAGCGCGAATTGCCTTCGCAGCCTTCGGCAGCTCCTACAGGGTTGGCGTTTTTTCTGGCATTTCACGGACCTGTAGGAGCTGACCGAGGTTACGAGGGCTGCGAAGGCGGTCTATCAGGCACACCGCGTTATCGTTCCT
>NZ_UUOC01000033.1 GCF_900590755.1 Pseudomonas viridiflava
CCACGGTGTGATTCATGACTGGGGTGAAGTCGTAACAAGGTAGCCGTAGGGGAACCTGCGGCTGGATCACCTCCTTAATCGACGACTCAGCTGCAGCACAAGCTCCCACACGAATTGCTTGATTCATGCGTTTGTAAAAGTGCAGAGCTAAATATTCGATTCGAATAATTAGCTCTGATCTTTTTCAGAACCGTTCTTTAAAAATTTGGGTATGTGATAGAAATATAGACTGGGCACCTCTTTCACTGGTGCGTGTCCAGGCTAAGGTAAAGTTTGTGAGAACAAACTTTCGGCGAATGTCGTCTTCACAGTATAACC
>NZ_UUOC01000035.1 GCF_900590755.1 Pseudomonas viridiflava
TTTAGCCGCGCTGGGCCAGGGATGGCCCTTCGCGGCGGCCCGCCGAATCAATGTCGGATTACGGGCATGCCGAGCACTAGCGAGGGACCGAGTGGTGGGGCAAGAGCCTTTTGCTTACTTTTGGGCTCTCAAAAGTGAGGCGCTGTAAGAGCGCAACCATAAGCAGCCGTTACCGAAGCAATGGATATGTACTCAAAAAACATCACTCCAAAACAACCACCGGCATCCCCACCTCAATCACCCCAGGCCCATCATTGACCATATTCTGCCCAAACCACACATCCCCCTCGCGCTCGCGATAAGTCTTCAAAGTCGCCAGAGGCTCGCGATCAGCATTGCGCTCCCCCGTTGCCGGGTCGATGGTCGTCAGAATGCAGCGCGAACAACCCTTGAGCAGACGGAATTCGATATCCCCGATGCGAATACGCTTCCAGCCGTCCTCAGCAAACGCCTCAGCACCCTCCACCACCAGATTTGGCCGAAAGCGCAGCATCTCCTGAGGCTTGCCGATTCTGGCCGACAAATCATCCAGCGACGCCTGACCAATCAATAGCAACGGAAACCCATCGGCGAACCCGACCCGGTCGTTTACCGTGCCGTAGCCACTGGGCAGCCAGCGTGCGCGATCGGCGGGAACGTGGACCATTCGGGTAGATTTGCCAATGAACTCACTGACCCAGGCAGCCGCTTCATCACCCGCATCAGGCACGCGCAAGGTATCTCGCCACACGGTCACACCGCGCAGCTGCTGTTCCTCATTCAAGGGGACCGAAACATCCAGAGCCGCAAAGCCCGGCGCAGAGAGGGTGACACCACCGGCTGCATTCCACGGCACCGACAGCTGCGACATGTGAGGCAAAGCTCGCTGGGTCAGGAATCGCCCGCTCGCTTCATCTACCAGCATCCAGCGTCGGTCGCCGGTCATCCCCAGCTCGTCGAATGACGCCTGTTGCAAAACCTCGGCTTTGCAGGATTTGAGCGGGAAACGGTAGAGCGCGCTGAGATGCAACATGACCTGTTCCTTGTCTGGCAGGGGGTACAACCTAGTGATGTGAGCACTAGCTTATACGATCAACCGCCAGACAAGTCACATCACAACGGGCTGAATCAGCCCTGCACCATCATCAAACGCTCGCGGACCATGTCGACCAGTTTGTCTGGCTGGAACTTGGAGAGGAAGTTGTCGCAACCGACTTTTTTGACCATGGACTCGTTGAAGCTGCCGGACAGCGAAGTATGCAGCACCACGTACAGCTCACGCAGGCGCGGGTCGTTGCGGATTTCAGTGGTCAGGCGATAGCCGTCCATTTCCGGCATTTCGGCATCGGTGAAGACCATGAGCAGCTTGTCGGTCATGACCGAGCCTTCGTCGGCCCAGCCTTTAAGCATGTTCAACGCCTTGAGACCATCGCTGGCCACGTGCAGCTTGAGGCCGAGTTGCGACAGGGTGTCGCGCAACTGGCTCAGTGCAACCTTGGAGTCGTCGACCAGCAGAACCTCGCGACCCACAGCGCCTGCAAGCAATGGATCTTCCAGCTTCTCGGTGGAGACCTTGGCGTTGTACGGCACGATTTCGGCCAGCACTTTTTCGACGTCGATGACTTCAACCAACTGGTCATCGACTTTACTGATGGCGGTCAGGTAATGCTGACGACCGGCGCTGGCCGGTGGCGGCATGATCGCGTCCCAGTTCATGTTGACGATGCGGTCCACGCCGCCCACTAGAAATGCCTGAACCGAGCGGTTGTACTCGGTGACGATAATGGTGCTGTTCGGGCCTGGAACCAAAGGGCGCATGCCGATGGCCTGGGACAGGTCGATGACCGGCAGCGTCTGGCCACGCAGGTTGACCACGCCGCAAACAAACGAATGGCGCTGGGGCATCAGGGTCAGTTTCGGCAGTTGCAGAACCTCCTGAACCTTGAACACGTTGATCGCAAATAGCTGTCGGCCCGCCAGGCGAAACATGAGGATTTCAAGGCGGTTCTCGCCCACCAATTGTGTGCGTTGATCTACCGAGTCGAGAATGCCAGCCATTTATAGCTCCAGAAGCGTGGGTCACAGTGGGTCTGCCAACACGTTATCGGCTGAGTTGGGCAGGACCTTAATCGTTATGAGATGCCGCGCGCGGGCGCTGATGGCGTATTAGCATCACACTGGATTCGGCGGTTATCAACTTGATTAAGCCAGGAGGCCTCAAATACCGTTTTCTGGTGATCGTCTGGCCTGTAGGAGCTGCCGAAGGCTGCGAACGCGGTGTACCAGGAGAATCGCCTTCGCAGCCTTCGGCAGCTGCTACAAAGACTGTGTTTGCCGCATTTCCCGCAATTTCAGAAGCGCCCTACAGACTTTCTCTTCGGGTACACATTAACGTTCAAGACCCAAGCGGACCCCGATCGTTATCCATGATCTATGGAGAGAGAAAGCATGCTCAACGGCACAGACTGGCAAACCACTCATCCGGAATTTATCGGCGATGCGCAACGGCTGCTGAGCCGATGTCAGGAATGCTTTGCACATCTGCAACTGATAGCCGACGACAGCGACGCCCTTGAGTGCCTGCTCGACAGCTTGTCCAGGCTGTCGCAACAGGCCGCCCATGCCCGTATCGGCTGCATGGCAGTGCTTTGCCAGGATATGCGGCGACTGCTCGACATTGCGTTGCCAAACCAGCGCCTGAACGACGAAACCCTGGCAGTGCTTGAAAAGTGCCTGACGCTGCTGGCCTGGCAGCTGGAGCTGATCGACCTGCGTACCGGTCTGCTCCCACTGGATGACGGTGAGCAAACCTGGCTATTGGAGCAACTTGCCGCCACCTGCGAGCCAGACATCCGTCAGCACACACCGGTGCCGGGCCTGGCCGTTGCGCAGGCACCCGGGTGACGAATCAGCCAAGCCGCTGAGGCTGACTAAAGAGTGGTGAATCAATCGGCAAATGCACATTCAACGCCGCGGGCCGTGCGCAAAAACGCAGATTCTCCCCGGACAAAGGCTCGCCATCGAGATTGATGTCCAGGCCTTGCGCGGACTTGAGCTCAATCCACGGCAGGCGCGCACGGATAAACATGTTGTCGATGCCCAGCCCGCCTTCCAGCAAGCCGCGCAGCGTTCCCACCAGTTCCTGAGGCGCTGGCAGGATGCTGATGTCCAGCAAACCGTCATCGGCCAATGCCGATGGGCAGAGCACATGCCCGCCTCCGGCCTGACGACCATTGCCAATGCCGAGGGCCAACAAGTCTCCGCTCCAGTGGAAATCCGGGCCGGTCAATTCGCCATGCACCGCGCTCAGCTCACTGAAACGCGACAGGCCGGTGAACAGATAGGCGGCGCCACCCAGAACCTTCTTCAGGTCCTCGGAGGTGTTGGCGGTCACCTGACTGCCGAAACCACCGGTGGCCATGTTCATGAAGATCTTGCCATTGACCTCACCCAGATCCACGGCTCGGGCCGGCACATCAAGCAGATCCAGCGCAGCGTCCGGCTCCAGCGGCACACCTGCCGCCCTGGCAAAATCGTTGGCAGTGCCCAGCGGCATGATCGTCAATTGAGCATCGGTGTCGGCCAGCGCCAAGGCTTCGGCGATATCGCGCAAGGTGCCATCGCCACCCCCGGCAATAATCTGGGTATGCCCGGCGGCCAATGCCTCCTTCACCAGACGCTGGGCGTCACCGCCCTCCCAGGTCAGCCGCACATCCAGCTCCCAGCCTGCGTCGCGCTTGCCGGTCACGGCTGCACGCACGTCTTCATTGAGCGCTTGCTTGCCATGCAGAATCAGAATTGCCCGTTTTGTCATTGCTGCGCCTCCCCTGGTATACGTTAGATGTGACCCCGGCCGCAGAGAAAAAGCCCCTTTGAATCAGATATTTTTTTCAGCTTTTTTTCAGCCACCGAAAAATCGTCCGGTTGCCCTACAAACACTGCTCAAGAAGGGGCTGAATGAGTCGATCCAGAGCCCGAACCGCCATAAAAATGCAAAACGAGACAGCGACATTATTTGCGTCATGAGCTTTACTCCCTAACATCACTCATTCGAGGGGGAATCCTACGAGAAATGGCGAAAAACCCTACATATCCAAAGTATTAAGCCTAATTTCCTATCCAAAAAGGCTACAAACGAAAGAATGCGGATTTAGAGTCAATTAGTTGACTACTACAAAATAAATCTCATAAAGAGATGTTTTCTTGACTATAAGTGTTGAGCGCCTCGAATTATCGTGGACCGCAGTCAAGCAGTAATGGACGACGAAGTGAGGTAGTAGATGCGATTGCAGCCTGTTGACAGCCTATTGCAGACCCGAAGCAGCCTGATCGAATACTTCCTGTTTGGAGTCCGTCTGGTTCACGGGATCACCTGCATCCTGCCCGGCGTTATTATTTTGCTGTTCGCCGACGGCAGCATCACCGACATTCCTCAAAGTTACTTTGGCGCTCTGCTGTTCTATGGCCTGATCAGCGTGCTGATCTTCCAGGCGCTGGGTTTGTATTCAGAAGTGCTGTTCAGCAACGCGTTGCGGTTTCGGCTGATCATCCTCGCCTGGTCCGGGGCGTTCTGCCTGCTGTTGTTCATCCATCAAAGCCTGGATTTCCTGACCTACATCTCCCACGAGGAGCTGGTGCTCTGGTACATCGGCAGTCTGGCGCTGTTCGGCATCGAACGGCTGTTCATGCTGGTGATGTTCAAACACCTGATGCACAAAGGCTTCTTTTTGCAGAACGCAGTGATCCTTGGTGCCACGGAGAATGGTCAGCGGCTGGCGGAATACCTGCTGGAAAACCAGGACATCCGCTCAGGTGTTTCAGGCTTCATCGATGACCGCATCGGGCGCCTGCCCAAAACCATGGCGGGGCTGCCGCTGCTGGGTAACAGCGACGACCTGGAGCGTCTGATTCGCGAAGAGAAAGTCACTCAGGTTCTGGTGGCCCTGCCTTGGTCCGCCGAAAACCGCATGGATTACATCATCCGCGAGCTGCGCAGATTGCCCGTCAATGTCCTGCTGGTCCCGGACATGATCGCCTTCCGTCACGCCCACAACCGAATCACCGAAGTCGCCAGCCTGCCGATGTTCAATGCGTCCGATGTACCGCTCGCCGGTTGGTCGCCATTTTTCAAGCGCGCTGAAGACATGCTGTTCTCAGTCCTGGCTCTGCTGTTGCTGTCGCCGGTGATGCTGTGCACGGCCATTGCCATCAAGCTGGATTCGTCCGGTCCGGTGTTTTTCTGGCAGAACCGTTATGGCTACAACAACCGCATGATCAAGGTCTGCAAATTCCGTTCGATGCACCACCATCAGGCCGATGCCACGGCGGAAAATCAGACCACCCGGGGGGATGCCAGGGTTACCCGGGTCGGACGTTTCATTCGCAAGACCAGCCTGGATGAGCTGCCGCAGTTGTTCAACGTATTGGCAGGCACCATGTCCATGGTGGGCCCGCGCCCCCATGCAACCGCCACCAAGGCGGCCGGCATTCTCTTTGAGCAAGCGGTGAAGGAGTACACGTCACGCCATAGAGTCAAACCGGGCATTACCGGTCTGGCGCAGATCAATGGCTATCGTGGTGAGACAGACACCGTAGAAAAGATCGAAAAGCGGGTGGAGTTCGATCTTGAGTACATAGAAAACTGGTCCGTCTGGTTCGACATTTATATCCTTCTGCGCACTGTTCCGGCAGTGCTCTTCACTCGTGAGGCTTACTGATGAGCATCCTCATCCCCTGCATTATTGCCGGCGGTGCCGGTACCCGACTCTGGCCCGTTTCCCGCGAGGCCGTGCCCAAGCCGTTCATGCGCCTCCCCGATGGCGAAAGCCTGCTGCAAAAAACCTTCATGCGCGCCGTGGGCCTGCCCGACGTGCAGCGTTTGCTGACAGTGACCAACCGCGAAGTGTACTTTCGCACCGTCGATGACTACCGCCAGCTCAACAAGAGCCGTGTCAAATTGGACTTCATCCTTGAACCGTTCGGCCGCAACACCGCACCGGCAGTCGCGGCAGCGGCGCTGCATGTGGCCCGTTTGTATGGCGACGATGCGCAGCTGCTGATCCTTCCGGCAGACCACCTGATCGCCAACGGCCCGGCGTTTTCACAAGCCGTGCAAAGCGCCCGGGAGCTGGCCGATGAGGGCTGGATGGTGACCTTTGGCATCGTGCCCGGCAAACCGGAAACCGGATTTGGCTATATCGAGAAAGGCCAGTCGCTGAACAGCCAGGCTTATCAGGTGGCGCGTTTTGTCGAGAAACCCGACGCGGCAACTGCCCAGACCTATGTCGATGGCGGTTTGCATCTGTGGAACGCGGGCATGTTCTGCATGCGCGCCGACACGCTGCTGCGCGAATTCCAGACCCATGCCCCGGACGTGCTGGCCGCGGTCAAGGCTTGCCTTGAGCAAAGCAGCACCAAGGAAGGCAATCAGGAATTGCAGCTGGAACTGGACGGCCCGTCGTTTGCCAACGCTCCGGACATTTCCATCGACTACGCCCTGATGGAGCGCTCGCAAAAGGTCGCCGTCGTACCCTGCGAACTGGGCTGGAGCGACATCGGCTCGTGGCAGGCGGTGCGCGAACTGACGTCGGCGGACGAGCATGGCAACCAGTGCAATGGCGAAACCGTGCTGCATGACGTGAGCAATTGCTACATCGACTCCCCCAAGCGTCTGGTGGGTGGGGTTGGCCTGGAAAACCTGATCATCATCGATACCCCCGACGCCTTGCTGATCGCCGATGGCAAGCGCAGCCAGGACGTGAAGTTCATTGCTCAGGAACTCAAACGCCAGGGCCATGACGCCTATCGCCTGCACCGCACCGTGACCCGCCCGTGGGGCACTTACACCGTGCTGGAGGAAGGCAAGCGCTTCAAGATCAAACGCATCGTGGTCCGTCCGCAAGCGTCTCTGTCCCTGCAGATGCATCACCACCGCAGCGAACACTGGATCGTCGTCAGCGGCATGGCCCAGGTTACCAACGGTGAGCGTGAGTTCATGCTCGACACCAACGAATCCACCTTCATCAAGCCTGGGCATACCCATCGTCTGGTCAATCCCGGGGTCATCGATCTGGTGATGATCGAGGTGCAGAGCGGTGAGTATCTGGGCGAGGACGACATCGTGCGCTTTACTGATATTTACGGGAGAGTCCCCGCCGAAACCAGCAAGGCCTGATCGCTTCGCCCATCGGAAGGTCTGACCCAGCCAGGTCGAAGTGACCCTCCGCTGACAGCAGGCGCGGTTTATTGGCACGAAAAACGCAAAGGACGCTAACGAGAGCAGACGCGCCAGAATTACAGCAGGCAGTACCGGCCCACATGATGTTTTACCCGTACGGGAGTTGTTCATGCGAGACAGGAGTTCAGGGTTGGCCAGAAGTACAGTGCTCGCGTTATGCGCGCTATTGCTCTGCGCTTGCAACACCCCCGCGCGGGTCGGAGTACCCGACGATGATGCCGAAATCAACGCAGGCCTGGCGGCCGGGCGCGCCCTCGCCGGCCAACCTGCCCCGATGCAGCGGGTGCGCGCTGGCGATACCTTGCGCATTGTGCGCAATACCGGGGAAGCCCCTTCGATTTCCGCCTTCACGGCCAACTCGATTTACGAGCTGACCCTGTTTCCGGTGCTCAGCGACGGTACGTTCACCTATCCGTACATCGGAACGGTCCAGGCTGCAGGTCTGACCCTGCCACAGCTGACGGCGCTGCTGCAGGACAAACTCAAAGACGTTTATCGCGAAACCGCGATGACCATCAATATCTCGCAATCGCCCGGCAACACGGTGTTCGTCGGCGGCGCGGTGCGCAATACCGTGTCGCTGCCGGTGACCGTCGCCACCACCCTGGTGCAAGCCGTGGTCGGTGCCGGCGGGGTCGCGCCGGAAGGCAATGCCAGCCTGGTCGCCCTGCTGCGCCAGGACGACAACGGCCTCTACAAAACCTACTTCTTCGACTACAGCAAGTTGCTCTGGGCTGACAGTTCAGGCCCTCGCGCACCCGTGCTGCTGCAACGTGGCGACGTAGTGTTCGTCCCCAAATCCTCGGCGGGCGACAAGTCCGACGGTGTGAATCTGTACTTCAACCAATTGATTCCTTTCGCTAAATCGCTGGGTTTCGGGGTGAACTACAACTTGCGCAGCCAAGAATAAACGTCGGGGAAAAGACATGATCAATATCCGTTCATTGCGCGACTTGCTGCGTCTGTTTTTTATCTTCAAACACGAAGTCAAAATCACCGTCATGCTGACGTTCATCGTCATCGTGCTGGGCGCGTTCCTGTTGCCCAACCGCTATGAATCCACTGCCCTGCTGCTGGTCAAGCCTGGCCGTGACAGCAGCACCGTGCCCATCGAGTTCGCTGACCGTCAGGCAATCGTGATCCCCAGCGCGCAACGAGACCCGATTCTGGACGAAGAGCGCATGCTCACAGGGCGGCCGATCATGCGTATCGTGGCTGAAAAATACCTGGCCGAGCTCTCCAACGCGGCCGTGGAAGAAGGCTTTTTCGCCAAGGTGAAGAACATTTTCCAGGACACCCTGGCCTCAGTGGTCAACGTCCTGCGCGGCGGGCTGCAACTGGTGGGTCTGTTGGAGAAACGCTCCCCTGAGGAACGCCTGGCCGAAGACCTGGGGAAAAACTTCAAGGTGTCCCATGAACCGGGCTCAACGGTCATGGAGCTGACGTTCTCCTGGAATGACCCGGCCGTGGCGCGTCAAGTATTGGAAACCTGGATCGAGCAATACGAACAGGAACGTACTCGGGTGCTGGGCCGCGTCAGCCTTTATCAGTTCTACGAAACAGAGGTCAAAGCCACCCAGTCGCGGATTCTCAGCTACAAGAAGCAGATCCAGACTTACCTCAATCAACTGGGCGCGGTGAGTATTGCTCAGCGTCTGGCCGACACCTCCCAGGGCCTCAATGACCTGACCACCGAGCGCAACAACACCACGCGCTCGATCGCCTCCACCAAAGCCGGTCTGGACAAACTGCTGGAGCAACTGGCCAAGCAATCGAAGACCGTCAGCGCCGGTCGCGAGTTGAGCCTGAACCCCAACCGTCAGGACCTGCAGAACCGCATCAACGGCAAGGAAGTCGAGCGTCAGGAACTGCTGCGCTCCTTCAAGGAGTCAGCTCCGCCGGTGCGCGCCCTCAATGAAGAAATCAGCAACCTGCAGAAATTGCTGGGCAAGCAGGATGAAACCATCCAGCGCTCGGAAAGTATTACTCCCAACCCAATCTACAACCGCATGCAGAACGTACTGGCTGACCAACAGGCCAGCTATGCACGCTTGCTGACGCAACTGGCGCAACAGAACCTGCAACTGGCGCAATGGGAAAAAGATCGGCAATTGGCGTTGAATCTGGAACCGGAGATGTCACGTCTGCAGGGCGAACTGGACGCCGCCGAGAAGAGCTTCGCGCTGTACAGCAGCAGCCTGGAAAAAGCCCGCATCGACCGCGAGCTGGATCGCAGCCAGATCAGCAACATCGCCATCATCGAAGGCGCCACGTTCAACCCAAGCCGGGTATTCCCGAAAAGCCTGGCGATGTTGTTGCTGGCCTTGCCGCTCAGCCTGGGCGTCGGTCTTGTCTCGCTGTACTTCTTCTACTTGCTGGATCAACGCATCCACGATGGCGACAAGATCGAGTCGCGCTTCGGTGTGCCGGTCTGGACCAGCCTGCAGGAGCTCAATACGGCACCCGGCACTCACAACACGGCATTCTCGGCCAGCCTGCACCGGCTTTACGGCACTTTACCGCTGCGGCAAGTGGCGGACAGAGGACTCGCCCTGGGCTTTACTTCGTCCCACGCGGGCGAAGGCGTGAGCTTCGTGATCGACAACCTTGCCCAACTGCTGGTTGAGCACGGTTATAGCGTACGCACCGATGGCTTCGGCCCGGCGGCACCGGGTGAAATTCTGCTGATTGATGCCTCCAGCATTTTCACCAATCAGGATGCCTTCTCTCACCTGCGCGATGCTGACTTGATCCTGCTGGTGGTAAAAGCCGAAGAGACCACGGTGCCGATGCTGGAAAACGTGTTGTCGACCCTGCAGACCGCCTTCAAGAAAGTCGACGGCATCATCATCAACCGCCGTCGTTACAAAGTACCTGCGCGAGTGCTCGATTACCTCAAGCGCTTCCAGAGCCGGGGTTGATATGCATATCGCTCTCCTCGCGCCCTTGCCGCCCGAGCAGAACGGCATTGCCGACTATGCCGGGCACCTGAAAAGCGCCCTGGAAAACCTCGGCGTGCAGGTCAGCACCCCGTTGCAGGGCGTAGGCAATGACCCGCTGCTGGCGGTTCGGCGGGTGGCCGAAGTCGACTGGCAAGGTATCGATCTGGTGCATGCCGAAATCGGCGGTGGCCGGCTGGCGGAATTTCACGCTTTGCGCACACTGCGTAAACGCTTTGAAAAACTGCCGCTGACCGCCACGGTGCATGACCCGGAGCGTCTGGTGTGGCGCAGATCCAAACTGCCCTGGCCGTTGTCCATGGCCAATTCCATGCCTTCACCGCTGCCGGAAATTGCCACCGTGCTGGCCGACCCACTGTGCTTGCGTGAAGAACAGCAACTGGCCCGCAGCCTGAACCGGCTGATCACTCTGACCCAGGCGGGCAGCCTTGCCTTGCGCCAGCGCATGGGCCTGAATCCGCAGCAGATGGCGGTGATCGCCCATGGCAATCTGCCTATCGAGCCCGCCCCTTTACCGCCAGCGCGACCGTTGAAGCTGTTGTACTTCGGCTTTATCTATCGCGGCAAAGGCATCGAAGACCTGCTCGACGCCATGGCCGAGCTGATCGTGCGTCAACCTGAATTGCGGCCGCGCATACGCCTGACCCTCGCGGGCGGCAGTGAGCCGGAAATGGCCTTCGGGCCGTCGGGCAGTTATCTGGACCAGCTGCGTTTGCGCATCCGCCAACTGGGCCTGAGCGATCTGATCGATTGGGATCTGGACCTGCCCGCGGACACCATCGCCGAAGTGATTCAGGCCCATCACGTGATGATCCTGCCGTACCGCGAGTCCAGCAAACTGAAGATTCTCGGCCAGTTACGCGGCACCAGCGGCGCGTTGTCCTGGGCGGTGGCCTGCGGTCGCGGGGTCATCACTTCCGATGCCCGCTCCTTTGCAGAAGAAGTGTCCCACGGCAATGGCCTGATCTATCCCCAAGGAGACGTCGCTGGTTTGACCAACGCCCTGAGCCAACTTTGCACTCAACCTGAGCTCGCCACCCAGTGGGCAGAACAGGCCGCCGCGCTGGGTCGGCAACGGGTCTGGAGCCAGACCGCACAACACTTTCATCGGCTGTTCCAACAAGCATGCGAGGCGACCTGAGATGAAGTCTTCAGCCGGTTTGTGGTTGGCAACCCTGCTTGCCTGTTCGGCCCTTGCCCCCGTCGCCGAGGCGGAAACCATTCTGCGTGGGCCGCGCACTGTGGTCTGGCAGGACTTTCTCGGGGTCAACGCGCAGTTCCAGTACTTCTCACCGGCGGCTTACCAACAGCAGATGGATCAGCTGGACGCACTGGGCCTGAACTGGATCCGGCTGACCATTCACTGGCCGCTCATTGAACCGGCGCAGAACAGCTTCGATCTGCGGGATCTGGATGGCGCCATGGCCACCATGAATGCCCACCACTACAACATCCTCGCGTACATGGTGGGTTCCGCGCCTTTCGCCAGCAGCGCTCCGGAAGGCGCACCCAGTCGCGATCAATACCCGCCACGGGATTTCAATGTGTTCGCCGCGCGCATGACCTCGCTGGTCAAACGCTACCCGCAGGTCAACAACTGGCAGGTCTGGAACGAACCGAACATTGTCTGGCTGCCCAAAGAAGACCCCGCCGCCTACGACACCTTGCTGACCACCACCGCCGACGCCATCCGCACCGCCGAGCCGGACAAAACCATCGTCACCGCAGGCATGGCCTATTACAGCCAGATGCACAGCACGCCGGGTTACATGTTGCAGACCTTGCTGGATCGAGGCCTGGGCACGCGCAATATCGTGGCCGCCTACCACCCCTATTCCGAGTACCCGGAAGGCGATTCGCCGCCGGACCGCGACTTTCTGGTCAAGGCCAACGCCATGAACAACCTGCTGCACAGCAATGGCGTTCAGCAGGTCTGGGCCACTGAGTGGGGCTGGTCCAGCTACAACGGGCCAGTGGAAATGCAGGCCATCATCGGCCAGCAAGGCCAGGCGGATTACACATTGCGGCGGCTGGCCCTGATGAGCGCGCTGGATTATCAACGGATTTTCCTGTTCAACCTCAGCGACCTGGACGCCCGCGCCAGTGCCCGGGACCAGGCTTATGGCTTGCTGGACCTGCAAGGCAATCCGAAGCCGGTCTACACTGCACTGCGCAACTTCCTGAACATCACCGGGCCACGCCTGCAGCCGTCCGACCCGCCGGGCGTCAGCGCGGTACCCAGCGATTTGTATGCCGTGGCCTGGACCCGGGACGACGGCAAAAAACTGCTGATGTTCTGGAGCGCCACCGGCACGACCCTGACCTTTCCCGGCATCAAGTCGGCGGTAGTCCATGACCCACTGACCGGTTCACGCACCGATGTGAACGGCGCACAAGGCATCAGCCTGGCGCTCAAGCCGAGCCTGCAAATTCTGGAATGGAAGCCCTGAGCATGCGCATTCTCTGGACGCTGCCGTATCTGCCCTGGCCCACCACCAGCGGTGGCAAGACCCGCGAATATCACCTGCTGCGCAATCTGGCAGCCCGTGGTCACCAGATCACTTTGCTGGTGCAGTCCAAGACCGAGCTGGATCAAGCCACCCGCGAAGCCCTGGAACCCTGGCTCGAACGGCTGATCGTGCTGCCCCGTCGCCCGCTCAAAAGTGCCCGTACGCTCGTGGCCGTGGCGGTTGCGCCGGTGCCGATGCTGGCCTGTGTCAACGGCTATGCCCCGCACTTGAGTGAAGTCTTCGAAGGCCTGCTGGAAGAACACTGGGACATTATTCAGGTGCAGCACACCTACGCCTTCGAGCCGCTGGCCACGCCCCTGCACAAATCCGGCAAGCCATTCGTGCTCACTGAACACAACGTGGAATCGGCACTGGGCGCCGCCAGCTATGATCGTCTGCCGCGCTGGGCCAGCCTGTTCGCCCGTTTTGATCGCTGGCGCTACCGGCGCTGGGAGAAACAGGTGTTTGATCAGGCCAGCCAGTTGATCGCGGTCACTGAAGACGACGCCAAGGAAATCACCCGTCTGAGCGGCAAGGCGACGGCCGTGGTGGTCAACAGCGTCGACTGCTCGTATTACGCACAGGTCAAACCCGATCACTACAGCCGTCGTCTGCTGTTTATTGGCAACTATGAATACGGCCCCAACGTCGACGCCGTCGAGTGGGCGCTGGACGAGATCCTGCCGAAAGTCTGGCAACACGTGCCCACCCTGCGCATTGCCATCTGCGGCTTTGCCTTGCCCGAATCATGGCGCGACCGCTGGCCCGACCCGCGCATCGAGTTTCAGGGCTTCGTGCCGGACTTGCGCGCCCTGCAAAGCAACACCGCAATATTCTTCGCACCCTTGCGTCAGGGCGGAGGTTCCAAACTCAAAGTGCTGGAAGCCATGGCGGCCGGTTTGCCCGTGGTAACCACTGCGCAGGGTGCTTCCGGGCTGGCGGTGGTCAACGGCGAACACTACCTGGGCAGCGAAGATGCGACCCAACTGGCGCAGATCATTGCCGAGGCCATTGATCAGCCTGTGCGACTGGCACAGATTGGCGAAGCCGGTCGTGCTTATGTTCAGGCGCGACACGACTGGTCAGCTTCGGCCGCGCAGCTGGAGCGCATCTACACCCGGCTCTCACCGGCAAAACTCACGCCCGCCAAGGAGCAAGCGCGCCCATGATGACAGGACTCGATTACCGCCCGGCAACCGGCTACCCCAACAGCGGGATTGGTCGGCAGAACTTTGCCCTTGAAGATGCATTGCGCGCCAACCCCAACACCCAGGTGCAATTGTTCAGCGTGGCGCCGGATGGCCACCCGATTCGCCGGCTCGCCTATTGCCCCTCCTGGTCCACGCCCTTGAACGGCCTGCATCGTTTGCCGGAACGGCTGCGCTTCGAAGGCCTGTTCCTGCCCAAAGCGCTGCGCGACGCCGAAGTGCAGGTGTACATCTGCAACATGAACATGGGCTTGCCTCTGGGCCGTAAGCCAGCGGGGCTGCGCTATGTACTGCAATTGCAGGACCTGTTTCAACTGACCCTGAAAAACAGCCATGGCTCACGACTCAAGGCCGCGATCTATGGCGTCACGGATCGCCTGTCCATCGGCCATTCGGTGCGCGTGGCGGACCGGATCTGGACCCCTTCGCAATTCACCGCCGATGAATGCGCGCGCCTGTTCCCGGAGAGCCGGGACAAACTGCGGGTGCTGCCCGCGCTGGTCAGCGGCTGGAGCGATGCCCCCGCCGATCTGCAAGGCTGGAACCTGCCGGAGCGTTACTGGCTCTGCGTCGGCACCCGGGAACCGCGCAAGAATATGGCGTGGTTTGTGGATGCCTGGCAGAACGCCCGCCGGCAATTCCCGAATATCCCCGACCTGATCCTGATTGGCGCATCCCAGCATCTGCCCGCCGCGCAGCAAGGTCTGGCGGGCCTGCATTTTCTCAGCGATATCAGTGACGCCGAACTCCACGCCCTGTATCGCGGTGCCGACCGCTTCTGGCACCCGTCTTATGCCGAGGGCTTCGGCTTGCCGGTGGTGGAAGCCATGAGCGTTGGCACCCCGGTGGCCATCGCCACCGGCTCATCCCTGGACGAAATCACCCCGCCGGGCAGCCCGCGTTTTTCACCCACCGACAGCGCCGCACTCATCAAACTGATGGGCGAACTGGCCAGTGCCGAAAAGGAAGACCCTGAACTCCTCAAACAATGGGCCGCAGGTTATGGACCGGCGGCATTTCAGCAGCGCTTCGATGAGTTGATCGAGGAGTTGAACTGATGCCATTGGCAGCCCCGGTAGGCTTGCTGTTCGCTCTGTTGTTCGGGGTACTGATTCTGCTGTTGCCGCCATTGAAGGTGATCGCGGCCATGATTGGCGTGGTGGCCATCGCCACAGTCATTCGCAAACCCATGCGCGGCTTGTTGCTGTTCGGGGTGCTGGCCGCCTTTCTGCCTTACTCCACGGTGAATATCGGCTTTCGTACCACGGTTTCCGAAGCCCTGCTGATGCTGGTCTGGGCGGCCTATCTGGCCCATCGCATGTTCTCCAACATGACGCCGTTGCAGCCGTTATTGCGCACTGAACGCTGGTTGATTGCGCTGATGCTCTACAGCGCGCTGCCCTTTATCGTCGGCCAATTGACCATCACCGCCCTGGGCAATGGCCCGATCAACTGGATACGCTGGCTGTTCAACCTGTCGATCCTGTTCCTGGTGCCGCGCATGCTGAACACTCAGCAAGCCCGGGAAAACATGATCCACGCGGTGCTGCTGGGCACCCTGTTGCTGCTGTTGCTGTCGATTCCTGTGTTCCTGATCAACCGCAGCGCCCAGGCCATGATCCCGGTACTCACCGGGCTGGGTTATGGTGGCGTCGACGTCCTGGCTGAAAGCCTGACTTCCCTGGCTGATCGCATGGGCTCGCCGTGGATGCACCCCAACGTGGCGGGCGGCGCCATGGCGCTGGTAGTGCCGCTGGCATTCTGTATCGGCATGACTCGTACTGGCTGGCCGAAAAGACTGGGCTTCGCCGTGGCGATACTGGGCACCTTGGGCTTGCTGCTCACCGGCTCCCGAGGCGCATTGGTCAGCCTGATCCTGGTGATGATGTGGATGGCGCGCAAGCGGGTGCCGTTCATTGGTCGGGTACTCATGGGCGGCCTGATTGCTGGCTCGTTACTGCTGATGTTCTATCCGCCGCTGCAGGAGCGACTGTTTACCCTGTTCACCAATGACGACACCAGCACCGCGATCCGCTTTCTGGAATACAGCCATTTCCCTGACGCGATGGCGATGTTCCCCCTGGGCATCGGCTTCAAGATCGACCCGCCCGTGCCCGGTGCAACGCTGTTCGGGATCTCCAACCTGTGGCTGAACTTCGTCTACAAACTGGGGCTTCCCGGTATGCTGCTGTTCATCGCGGTGATCGGCAGTTGGTGGCGAGAAACCCGCCCCGAGCATGGCTTCATCGCCCTGAACCCCGACAACGCCGTGTGGCTCGGCACCACCACCGGCCTGTTGGCGGCACTGACCAGCGGCCTGTTCGACCACTACTTCAGCTTCACCAGCGTGTTGATCGCGCTGTTCTGGCTGATGATCGGCATCAACCTTCATGAAGCCATACGCTTCAAGGCCGAGGCAGTCCTTCATAAAGCCTTACCCGAGCAAGGACCCCACCCATGAGACACCGTTTGATGCATTCCCATGACCTGCGCCTGGCCTTGCCGGAATACGCACGCAAAATGGGTGTGGAGCATGAAGAGCTGGACGCAGCCTATCAGTGGATGCTGGAAAACGAGGTGTGCTTCGAAACCCGCATCAAGGACCGCACCCTGTCGTTCATCAGTTACCTGAATATCGAGCCGCGTATCACGCACCCCTTGGCCCGGCGCTTCTATCGCCTGCTGGCCTCGGAAATGCCCGGCGCGTTGATTCCGCTGTACGGGATCAACTGGCCGACCCTGCGCGACCGCATGCTGCGTACCTGGGAGCAGGCTTACAACATTCTGATCTGCAAAATCCCCAGCCATACCGTGCGCCTGGCCTGGCTGCGCATCGGCGGGGCTAAGATCGGCAAGGGCTCCAGCGTGTGGCGTAACACCGAAATTCTTGGCGTCGACAGCCTGCGCATCGGCGAAGACTCCACCGTGGGCTGGCATTGCCAACTGGATGCCCGTGGCGGCCTGAAGATTGGCGACCACGTGACCATCGCGTCTCACGTGTTGATCATTGCCGGGGGCCACGATGTGACCGCGCCGGAGTTCTGGGCTGTCGGCGGTCCGGTGGTCATCCACGATTACGCGTGGATCTGCACCCGCGCCCTGCTCTCCTTCGGTGCCGATATCGGCGAAGGCGCGGTGGTGGGTGGCGGCTCGGTAGTATCAAAACCCGTCCCGCCTTATGCCATCGTCAGTGGGCCGAATGCCGAGATCAAAGGCGAGCGTGCCCGTGGCCTGAACTACAAAGTGGGCGGCAAAGGCCTGTTCACTTTGTTTCATTGAGAGCGGCCCATGCTCGGCTCCACGTTATGGCTGACCCTGGCGACGCTGACCGGTCTGGCCGCTGGCTTCGCCCGGGAATGGCTGCTGGTGGCGGCCTGGGGCGCGGGGGCGCAAAGCGATGCGTTTCTGGTCTCGATGTTCCTGCCCGAAGCCCTGCGCATGGCCTTGGCCGCCGGACTGTTGAGCGCTGCCGCGTTGCCGTTGTATCAACAGCGTGACCTGCCCGGACAACAACGCTGGCTGGCGGCATTGGCCCCGCGTCTGTTGCTCTGCGGGCTGGCGCTGGCATTGCTGTTGAGCCTGGGCGCGCCGTTGTGGGTGCGCGGGGTCGGGCCGGGTCTGGATAGCGACGGCTACGCTCTGGCGGGCAGCAGCCTGCATTGGCTGGCGTGGTGTGCGCCGGGGTTTGTGCTGCATGGCTTGCTGTGTGTGCCGCTGCAGGCGCGTTCACGATTTGTCACGGCCGGGCTGGGTTCGCTGCTGTTCAATCTGCCACCGGTCATTTATCTGGCCGTTGCCCACCATTCAGCAACCCCCGTGGGCCTGGCACTTTCCTGCGTGCTGGGCAGCGTGTTGATGCCCGCCGCGCTGTTACCGAGCCTGCTGCGCCTGGGCTGGAAACCCAGGCAATGGCAGGCTGAACCCGGCGCGGGCCGCGAGCTGCTGCAACGCATCGGCCCGCTGTTAAGCAGCAATCTGGCCAGCCAAGGGCTCGCGTTACTGGAGCGCATGGTTGCGTCGTTGCTCGGCGAAGGCGCGGTGACCTGGATCAACCTGGCGCGCAAGTTGATCAACCTGCCGCTGATTGCGTTGATGAGTCTGAATCAGGTTCTGCTGGGCTTGATGAGCGGCAGCGCGGCCGATCAGCGTCTGGTGCTGCTGCGCAAAGGCCTGAGCAGCGCCACCCTGCTGACCCTGCCCGCCATTGCCGGGCTAATCGGCGCATCCGCTGCGCTGGTGGTCTTGCTGCTGCCGAGCCTGGCCCATGACGGACCGTTGCCGGAACTGCTGGCCTGGTTTGCCGTGCCCCTGATGTTCGGCGCCTGGAACGCTTTGCTGGCGCGTTATGCCTATGCCGCAGGCGACACGCGCATGCCGCTTAACTGCGAACTGATCGGCAGCCTGAGCAACGCGATTCTGCTGGGTGTGCTGCCGTTCTTCCTCGGCCTGATCGGCATCGCCATTGCCGCGCTGGTCGGGGCGATCGTCACCGGCTTGCTGCTGATGCGCCGTCAGGGCCTGTTAGGTTTTGTTCCGTGGCGCAGCCAATGGGCATTGGGTGCTGGGGCCATGTTACTGGCGGCGCTGGTGTTGCATCCGATTGCCGATACCTGGCTGCAACTGGGGTTGAGTTGCGCTTATGGGGCGGTTTTGTTGGTGGGGTTGGCGGTGTGGCTAAAGCCTTGGCGAAACTTGGAAACCAGGGAAACCAGGGAAACCAGCGGATAACACGAACCTGTGGGACCGGCTTTAGCCGGGAAGACATTATTCCTGACGCAGCAGATGCATTGAACTTACCGGCCTCTTCCCGGCTAAAGCCGGTCCCACAAGATCTCCGCCTCGCATCGGTCTTTCAATGACTAATCATCCAAGGCCGACCCGCCGCCTTGCCTTTCAAGGCATGAGGATTGGCCTTGGTCGGCACCACAGGTTTGCTAGGCCCGCAGCAACTACAACCGCTGGGGTGGCGTTTGCTGTCCTGATACTCGGCCACGGTCTTCGGCGCATGGGCACTGCGTTCGTTGGTTTCGATGGCGCGGCGTTTATTGCCCGACACCGTACTCAAACCCGGCGCCGACAAAATCACCCGCATGCTCGACTCGCCGCATTGCGGACAGGCGCACGGCAGGCCGCTTTCAGCCATGGGCTTGAGCGCGGTGAAATCCCCACAGCTGGGGCAATCGAATTCGTACATGGGCATGGGCAGATTCCTGAAGGATGTCCCCTGTAGGAGCTGCCGCAGGCTGCGAATGGATGTAACTGACACACCGCTTTCGCAGCCTTCGGCAGCTCCTACAAGATGAGCGCTATAAGTCGTAAGCAATCGGCAAATCCACCAGCCCATCAATAAACTTGGTCGGGCCGTTGGCGTTGGGGTTGATGTCGAACTGGAAGATCTCGGTCGGCAACCACAAGGTCGCACAGGCATTGGGGATGTCGACGATGCCGCTGATGTGCCCTTGCACCGGAGCCGAACCCAGCAGCGCATAACCTTGAGCCGGTGAGTATCCGAACTTGGTCATGTAGTTGATGGCGTTCAGGCAGGCCTGACGGTAGGCGATGTTGACGTCCAGGTAATGCTGCTGACCTGCCTCGTCCACCGAGATGCCTTCGAAGATCAGGTATTTGTTGTAGGTGGGCACAATCGGGCTTGGCTTGAACACCGGGTTCTTGATGCCGTATTTCTCCATGCCGCCTTTGATCAGCTCGACGCGCATGTGCACCCAGCCGGCCATTTCAATGGCACCACAGAAGGTGATTTCGCCGTCCCCCTGACTGAAGTGCAAATCCCCCACCGACAGCCCCGCGCCATCGACATACACCGGGAAGAACACTTTCGAACCGCGCGACAAATCCTTGATGTCGCAGTTGCCGCCATGCTCACGAGGCGGCACGGTGCGCGCGCCAGTGGCAGCCGCCATGTCCCGGGCCGGGCCTTTGAGTTTGCCCAGATGCGCGGTTTTCGCAAAAGGCGGGTTAGCCAGTGGCGGGACACGGCCCGGGTCGGTGTCGATCAGTTCCTGTTCGCGCTTGTTCCACTCGGCGAGCATCTTGTGATCCGGCAGGCAGCCGATCAGGCCGGGGTGAATCAGGCCAGCGAACTCGACACCGGGAATGTGCCGGGAGCTGGTCATCATGCCTTTGAAATCCCAGATGGCTTTCTGAGCTGACGGGAAGTGGTCGGTGAGGAAACCGCCGCCGTTGTTGCGCGAGAAAAATCCGTTGAAGCCCCACTGCGAATCAGCGCGTGCACCGATGTCCAGCAGGTCCACGATCAGCAGGTCGCCAGGCTCGGCACCGTGCACACCAATCGGCCCGGACAGGTAATGCACGGTGGACAGGTCCACATCGCGCACATCGCTGGCGTCGTCATTGTTCTTGATGGCTCCGGCGGTCCAGTCGTAGGTTTCGAGGATAAAGTCATCCCCCGGTTTGACCCACGCCGCCATCGGAATGTCCGGATGCCAGCGGTTGTGGATGTTCTCGTTTTCGGTGGCTGGCTGGTTGAGGTCGACTTTGATCAGGGTTTCGGTCATGGCGTTTCTCCTTGGTTCCAGTTGGGTGTCAGGCCTCATTCGCAGCCTCCGGCAGCTCCTACAGGGGATCGCATGTTTCTGTAGGAGCTGCCGAAGGCTGCGAATGGCGTAAATCGGCTACACCGACAAATACCGACTGATCGTCGCTTCATCGACATTGGCCCGGGTCTCTTCAATCACGAAGCGGCCTTTCTCGATCACCAGGAAGCGGTCGGCGATTTCCAGGGTGAACGACAGCACTTGCTCGGAGACCACGATGGTCAGGTTGCGCAAGGTGCGGATCTCTTTGAGGGTGCGGGCGATATCCTTGATGATCGACGGCTGGATGCCTTCAGTGGGTTCATCGAGCAGCAACACCTTGGGGTTGGTGGCCAGCGCCCGGGCAATCGCCAGTTGCTGTTGCTGACCGCCGGACAGGTTGCCGCCGCGCCGACTGCGCATGTCATAAAGGACGGGAAACAGTGCATACAAATCCTCCGGGACGATGCCCCGCGCTGAAGCAGGCAAGCCGGTCTGGATGTTTTCCAGCACGCTCATGGCCGGAAAGATCATCCGTCCCTGAGGCACGTAGGCCATGCCGTGCTCGACCCGTGAGTGGGTTTCCATCCCGGACACGTCCACGCCCTCGACCTGCACCTGCCCGCCCCACTGCGGCAGGATGCCCATCAGGCTTTTGAAAAGCGTGGTTTTGCCCATGCCGTTGCGGCCCATGACCGCGACGATTTCCTGCTTTTCGACGTTCAGGTCCAGGCCGTGAAGGATCTGGCTCTGGCCATAACCGCACGCCAGCTGATTGATCTTGAACATGCCGCGCTCCTGATTAGTGGCCCAGATAAACTTCAATGACTTTCGGGTTGTTCTGCACCGACTCCATGCTGCCTTCGGCCAGCACCTTGCCCTGGTGCAGCACCGTGACTTTGTGAGCGATGCTTTTGACGAATTCCATGTCGTGCTCGATGACCAGCACCGAGCGCCCCAGACTGATGCGATTGAGCAATTCGGCAGTCTGCGAGCGCTCGCTGACGCTCATCCCCGCCACCGGTTCGTCGAGCATCAATAGCTGCGGGTCCTGCATGAGCAACATGCCGATTTCCAGCCACTGCTTCTGGCCGTGGGACAGCAGCCCGGCCTGCTGCTGGAGCAAGTCGCCGAGGAAGATATCTGCCGCCACTGCCTCGACTCGGCTCACCACTTCATCGCTGCGTTTGAAGAACAGCGCGCCGAACACCGAGCGTCCGGCAGGAAAGGACATTTCCAGGTTTTCGAATACGCTCAGGTTGTCGTAGATCGACGGGGTCTGAAACTTGCGACCAACCCCGGCCCGGACGATGTCGTACTCGTGCATCTTGGTCAGCTCGCGGCCTTCGAACTGAATGCTGCCACCGGTGGCGCGGGTCTTGCCGCAGATCAGGTCCAGCACTGTAGTTTTGCCCGCGCCGTTGGGGCCGATCACCACCCGGACTTCGTTGCGGTCGATGTACAGATTCAGATCGTCCACCGCCTTGAACCCGTCGAACGACACCGTCAGCCCTTCGATTGCCAGCACCGGTTTGTGCATCTGGAAGCCTGTCGGGCTGGTCATTGCTGTGTCTCCAATGGCGTGACGCTGGCTTTGGGCATGGCCTGAACCGGTGTGATATGGGGTTTTTCAAGCACAGGCGTTGGTTTACCCCGCAAGCTGGCAACCCACTTGCGCCCATGGCTTTCCCACAAACCGGCCAGGCCGTTGGGGAAGTACATGACTACCGCGATGAACAGACCGCCCATGAGGTACAGCCACAGTTCCGGGAAGGATTCGGAAAAATAAGTCTTGCCGTAGTTGACCAACAGCGAACCGTACACCGCGCCCAGCAAGGACATGCGCCCGCCCACTGCTGCAAAGATCACCATCTCGATGGACGGCACAATCCCTACGAAGGACGGCGACATGAAGCCCACCTGCAAGGCAAACATGGCCCCACCAATCGCCGAGAACGCTGCTGCCACGCAGTAAACAAATATCTTGAAACTTGCCACGTCGTAGCCGGAGAAACGCACTCGTTCTTCCTTGTCGCGCATGGCCATCAGCAGCCGGCCGAGCTTGGATGCGAGGATGAATTTGCCGATCAGGATGCAGGCGAACAGCAGCCCCGCATTGATGAAGTACAGGGTGAGTTTTGCGCCATCACTGCGGATGTCCCAGCCCAGCAAGGTCTTCAAATCGGTAATGCCGTTGACGCCACCGGTAAGGCCCTGCTGACCGATGATCAACACCGTGAGAATCAGCGCGATGGCCTGGGTGACGATGGAAAAGTACACATCGCCGACCCGACGTTTGAACATCGCCAGGCCGATCACCAGGGCAAGAATCACCGGCACGGCAATCACTGCGATCACGGTAAAAGTGAAGCTGTGAAACGGCACCCACAGCCAGGGCAGTTCGGTGATCTGGTTCCAGTCCATGAAATCCGGAATGCCGGGGGTGGACTGGATCTTGGTGCTTTCCGGGTCCGAGGCTTCCAGCTTGAGAAACATCGCCATGCAGTACCCACCAAGGCCGAAAAACACTCCCTGGCCGAGGCTGAGAATCCCGCCGTAACCCCAGCACAACACCAGGCCGACGGCGACAAAAGCGTAAGTCAGGTATTTGCCGACCATGTTCAGGCGAAAGGCATCCAGGGCCAGCGGGAACACCACCAGGATCAGAAAGGCCAGGATCAGCAGGCCGATGACACCTTGCTTGCCGCCAAGCACCTTATTCAGAGCATTCATGGGGCTGCCTCTATTTACGTACACTTTCATTTACGAACCTTGCTGGAAAACAACCCTTGCGGGCGCATCAGCAGAATCAGAATCACCGCCGACAGGGTCAGCACCTTGGCCATGGAGCCGCTCATGAAGAACTCGGAAATCGATTGCGTCTGAGCAATGGCGAACGCCGAAGCAATGGTGCCAAACAGGCTCTGCGCGCCACCGAAAACCACCACTAGAAAGGTGTCGACGATGTACAGCGAACCGGCCGTGGGCCCGGTGGAACCGATGGTGGTAAACGCCGCACCGGCCACCCCGGCCACGCCGCAACCGAGAGCGAAAGTCATGCGGTCGACCTTGCGGGTATTGATCCCCACGGCCCGGCTCATGATCCGGTTCTGCACCGTGGCGCGAACATGCAGGCCCCAGCGGGTGCGGTACATCATGAGAAAGATGGTCGCGGTCAGCAGAATGGTCAGGCCCATGACGAACAGGCCGTTGCGAGGGATTTCGATGGCATCGCTGAGGCTCACCGAGCCCATCAGCCAGTCCGGCGGCGTGGCGCTGACTTCCCGAGCGCCGAAGATCGAACGAAAAGCCTGTTGCATCACCAGGGACAAACCCCAGGTGGCAAGCAAGGTGTCCAGCGGGCGATGGTACAAACGGCTGATCATCACCGACTCGACCACCCAGCCCACGGCACCGGCCACCACGAACGACAGCGCGATGGCGAAGAAAAAGTAGTAAGGCTGCATGGACGGCATGTACTGCAACGTGAGGCTGGACATGACGTAGGTGGTGTAGGCGCCGATGGTGAGGAATTCACCGTGGGCCATGTTGATCACACCCATCTGGCCGAAAATGATCGCCAGCCCCAGGGCCATCAGCAGCAGCACGCAGAACACGGAAAGCCCGTTGAACCCCTGCATGGCCGCGATGGCACCAAATTCCGATAGCCATTGCATGGTGGTCCCTCCTGGGATTCGATGAGAATTTGATAAAAGGGGTGGGACCACAGCGGCAAGCTGCAAGCTTCAAGCTGCAAGAGAAATCAAAAGCGATGCAGGCTTGCTCTTGACTTGTCGCTTGCAGCTTGAAGCTAGCCGCTGCCGTCCAACTCCAGCGGCCACCCCACTTCTAACTTGCAGCTTGCCGCTTGAAGCTAACCGCTGCCGCGCAGCGGCTATTGATACCCCTTTGGAAACGGATTCGGCTCAATCAGCTCCGACTCGTAAACCACTTTGAACTGCCCGTCAGCCTGCACTTCACCAATGCGGGTCTTGCTCCACAGGTGGTGGTTTTCGTGGACTTTGACGTAGCCTTCAGGCGCGGTTTTCAGTTCGATGCCGGGGGATGCCGCCACCACTTTGTCGATGTCGAAGGTGCCTGCTTTCTCCACCGCCGCTTTCCACAGCCATGGGCCGAGGTAAGCCGCCTGGGTCACGTCGCCCATCACCGAATCCTTGCCGTACTTGGCTTTGAAGGCGTCGACGAAAGCTTTGTTGTTGGGGTTGTCCAGGCTCTGGAAGTACTTCATGGAGGCGAAGAAGCCCTTCATGTTTTCGCCACCGATGCCCAGCAGTTCGTCTTCGGTGACCGACAGGGTCAACAAGGTCTGCTTGGTGGAATCAACACCCGCCGCCTTGAGCTGTTTGTAGAACGCCACGTTGGAGCCACCCACCACGGCGGCGAATACCACATCAGGTTTTTTCAGCTTGACCTTGTTGATCAGCGAGCCGAACTGAGTGTTGCCCAGCGGGTAGTAGTCTTCGCCGACCACGGTGCCGTGCAGTACGTTTTCAATGTGTTTGCGGGCGATCTTCATGGAGGTGCGCGGCCAGATGTAGTCCGAACCGATCAGGTAGAAGGTCTTGGCGCCTTTGGTCTTGGCGATCCAATCGAGGCTGGCGAGGATCTGCTGGGTGGCTTCCTGGCCGGTGTAGATCACGTTTTTCGACTGTTCCAGGCCTTCATAGAAGGTCGGGTAGTAAAGCAGGCCGTTTTCTTTCTCGAAGACGGGCAATACCGCTTTGCGCGACGCTGAAGTCCAGCAACCGAACACGGCGGCTACCTTGTCGCCCACCAGCAGCTTCTTGGCTTTTTCAGCGAAGGTCGGCCAGTCGGAGGCGCCGTCTTCCTGCACAACCTTGATCTGCCGACCGAGGATGCCGCCAGAAGCGTTGATCTGCTCGATGGCCAGACGCTCGGCCTGGATCGAACCCGTCTCGGAAATCGCCATGGTGCCGGTGGCCGAGTGCAACTGGCCGACGGTCACTTCGGTCGCCGTGACCGCAAGCCCGGTGGTGTTGGCGTTATCGGCCAGCGCAACCTGACCGAATACCCCGGCCGCAATCAGCGAAAGCGCAGCCGCGCCCAACGCCAATCGACGCGGCAGAAAACGTTTGGCGCCTGTCAGTCGTGAATCCATCTGGTCCCGCTCCTGTGCTTGTGGGTTCGTGCAATTCCCAAGGGGCATCGCTTCGAAGTTGCGGCAAGCATGAAGTCGGCAGGCAAAAGCCGGTATACGCACCATGACGTACCGGGCTACGTCATTTGACGTAGGGCTGATTTGCGCAAAAACGAGGATGATTGCGCGGGCTTGTGTGGAGATTCTGTGTTTGCAATCAATCCGATGAGCGCCGCACATCCAGTGGGACCGGCTTTAGCCGGGAAAGCGGACTTTCTGAAGACGGACTTCCAGTGACTGTACCGGCCTCTTCCCGGCTAAAGCCGGTCCCACTGGATGGCGCAGCAGCGCACAGGCACGGAAGTTGCTGCTGGCAACCCCATAACCATAACCATCCTCTTCAGGAACACGCCCCCGTGCGACCCTCCGGCTCCCAACGCATCGTCAAGGTACGCCGCGATTACAACAGCCTGGTCGCCGACGAGACCATGGAGGACTACGCCTTACGCTTCACCCCGAAATCCTTCCGCAAATGGTCGGAATTCCGCATAGCCAACACCGCGGTCGGCGCGGTTTCGTTCCTCGCGCTGGAGGCCATCGGCGGTGCGCTGGTGATGAGTTACGGGTTCACCAACACCTTGTGGGCGATCCTTGCCACGGCGCTGGTGATTTTCCTGACTGGCCTGCCAATCAGCTACTACGCGGCACGCTACGGCGTGGACATGGATCTACTGACCCGTGGCGCCGGTTTCGGCTACATCGGCTCGACCATCACCTCGCTGATTTACGCCAGTTTTACCTTCCTGTTTTTCGCCCTGGAAGCGGCGATCATGGCCCTGGCCATCGAGCTGTATTTCCAGATCCCCCTGGCCATGGCCTATGTGATTTGCTCAATCATCGTCATCCCGCTGGTGGCCTACGGCATCACCCTGATCAGCCGTTTACAGATGTGGTCGCAGCCGTTGTGGCTGACCTTGCTGCTGGTGCCGTACATCTTTGTGATCTGGAAAAACCCCGAGGCCCTCACCGATCTGACCAGCTTTGCCGGGCGCGAAGGCGAAGGCGGCACCTTCAATCTGCTGTTCTTTGGTGCAGCCTTCAGCGTCGCGCTGTCATTGGTGACGCAGATCGGCGAACAGGTGGACTACCTGCGCTTTCTGCCGGAGAAAACCCGCAAGAACCGAAAACGCTGGTGGGCTGCGCTGTTGATGGCCGGGCCCGGCTGGATCATCCCCGGTGCGCTGAAAATCATGGCGGGGGCGTTTCTGGCTTTTCTCGCCCTGCAACACGAAGTGCCCATCGAACGCGCCGCCGAGCCGACGCAAATGTATCTGGTTGCGTTCCGCTACGTGTTCAGCTCCCCGGAGTGGGCATTGGCGGCCATGGTGCTGTTCGTGATCATCTCGCAGATCAAGATCAACCTGACCAACGCCTACGCCGGTTCCCTGGCCTGGTCGAACTTCTTTGCCCGGGTCACCCACAGCCATCCGGGCCGCGTGGTGTGGCTGGTGTTCAACGTCGCGATTGCCCTGATCCTCATGGAGTTGGGGGTGTTCGACGCCATTGAACAAGTGCTGGGCCTGTACGCCAACGTGGCGATTGCCTGGATCGGCACCCTGGTGGCGGATCTGGTGATCAACAAACCGCTGGGTTTTTCACCCAAACACATCGAATTCAAACGCGCCCACCTGTACGACATCAACCCGGTGGGCGTCGGCGCAATGGCGATTGCTTCGCTGCTGTCCATCAGCGCCCATTTCGGGGCGTTCGGCGCACTGGCTCAGGCCGCGCCGCCACTGATTTCCCTGTGTACTGCACTGATCGTCGCGCCGTTGATCGCCTGGTGGACCAACGGCAAGTACTACATTGCCCGCACCAGCGACCCGCTGCAGTTGTTCCCACTGGGTCAGCAAAACAGCCTCAAGTGCGGGTTGTGCAGCAACGAATTCGAAACCCCCGACATGGCGTACTGCCCGGCCTACAGCTCACCGATCTGCTCCTTGTGTTGCTCGCTGGACGCCCGCTGCGCCGACCAGTGCAAAAGCCGGGCGCGGCTGTCCATGCAGTTCGAGGACCTGGTCAGCAAGCTCTGGCCAAAACTGCCGCTGCACTATCTGCATACCCGGCTGGCGCAATACCTGGGTTTGCTGACCGTCTTGCTGCTGACCATTTCCGGGGCACTGGCGGTGATTTACGGCCAGGTGTCCCACAGCCTGATTGACCAGTCACCGGCGGTGCATCACACCTTGTTTCTGGCCTTTCTCAAGGCGTTTTTCACCCTTTGCGTATTCGCCGGAATTCTTGCCTGGTGGGTGGTGCTGACCCGGGAAAGCCGCCGCGTCGCCCTGGAAGAGTCAGACCGCCAGACCTCGCTGCTGATGCAGGAAATCGACGCCCACGACAAAACCGATCAGGCCCTGCAAGCCGCCAAGGAAGCCTCGGAAGCCGCCAACGCCGCGAAGAGCCGCTACGTCACCGGGCTGTCCCATGAACTGCGCACCCCGCTGAACAGCATTCTCGGCTTTACCCAGATTCTGCAACGCGACCCCACTACCCCGCCCCATCAGCAAGACCCGCTGGCGACCATCCTGCGCAGTAGTTCGCACCTGCTGTCGCTGATCGACGGCTTGCTGGACGTCGCCAAGATCGAGGCCGGCAAGCTGCGCCTGGAGACCTCGGAAATTCTGTTCCAGGAATTCCTCCACGACCTGGAACAGATGTTCGCCCCCACGGCACGGGAAAAAGGTCTGACCTTTCGACTCGATATCGTTGGCCGCATGCCCGCCGTGGTGCGTGGCGATGAAAAGCGCGTGCGGCAAATCCTGATCAATCTACTGGGCAACGCGGTGAATTTCACCGACAGCGGCGAAGTCTGCCTGCGGGTCAGCTATCGGCGGGAAACGGCGATCTTCGACATCATGGACACCGGCATCGGCATCGCGCCGGAGCAGATCGAGCGCATTTTCCAGCCCTTCGAGCGTGGCGGGCTGGTGCGTCAGGACAACGGCGTCGGCCTGGGGCTGACCATCACCCGCATGCTCACCTCGTTGATGGGCGGTGCGCTGTCGGTGACCAGCCAGCCCAATGAAGGCACGCACTTTCAGGTCCGGCTGTTTCTCTCCGAAGTGCGGGTGCCCAAGGCAGTGATCCATGTGGATCACGACGTCATCGGATATCAGGGTGAGCGGCGGCTGATTCTGGTGGTGGACGACCACATCGAACACCGCAAGGTCATCAGCGGCATGCTCGCGCCGCTGGGTTTTGAAGTGGCCCAGGCGGCCAATGGTCAGGAAGCGATTCGCCAGGTGTCGCTGCTGCATCCGGACCTGATCCTCATGGACCTGTCGATGCCAGACATGGACGGCTGGGAAACCAGCCGCTTGATCCGCCGCAACGCCTTGTCACTGGCGCCGATCATTATTATTTCCGCCAACGCCAATCCGTTCACCGACGACAAGGAGCGCAGCCTGCCCCAGATCGGCAATGACTATCTGGCCAAGCCGGTGCACATCCAGCAATTGCTTGAACGCATTCAGCATCACCTGCAACTGCAATGGCTGCGCCGGGTGCGCGCGCAACCGGTGGCCAAGTCTCCGTGGACGCTGCCACCGCGCCAGGACCTGCTGGATCTGTATGAATTGTGCGGCCTGGGTTACGTACGCGGCATCCAGGCCAAACTCGACGCCATCGAACGTGACAGCACCACCAGCGCCAGCTTTGTCGCCGACCTGCGAACACTCGCCAAAGGTTTTCGTCTGGATGAACTCAGCCTGCACCTCAAGGAGGCCCTGAATGAACGCCCTGACCCCACCCGCTGAAAACGGCGTAATCCTGATCGTCGACGACACCCCGGACAATCTGGCGCTGCTGTCCGATGCCCTGGACGAAGCCGGTTACATGGTGCTGGTGGCGCTGGACGGCACCAGCGCCCTGAATCGCATTCAGCGCCGTCGCCCGGACCTGATCCTGCTGGACGCCATGATGCCCGGCCTGGATGGCTTCGAAACCTGCCGACGGATCAAGGCGCAACCAGACAGCGCGAACATCCCGATCCTGTTCATGACCGCCCTCACCGACAGCGAACACGTGGTCAAAGGCTTCGAAGCCGGGGCCATCGATTACGTGACCAAACCCATCGTCTGCAACGAAGTCCTCGCCCGTGTCGCGTCCCACCTGCGCACCGCGCGCATCCTGCAATCGGCGCGGGAAGCTTCGCAATCAGCCAGCCTGGGCTTCGACGACAAACCCGCCTACGGCAAACTGTCCAGCCGCTTCCAGCTCACCGAACGGGAAATCGAAGTCCTGCGCTGGGTGTCCTGCGGCAAGACTAACAAAGACATCGGCGACATCCTGCAACTCAGCCCCCGCACGGTGAACAAGCATCTGGAACACATCTACATCAAGCTGGGGGTGGAGACGCGCACGGCAGCGACGTCGGTGGCGTTGGCGGCGATGACGGATCGGGTTTGAGTGCAAAAGATTTCGAATCTTGTGAGCGTTGTGTTGCCCAATCTCTACGCACAACAACGTAGAGAAACCGTGATGAGCCAGCCTGACAAAGACAAGGAATCAAAACGCGAAGACCTCGACCACAAACCGGAAAACGCCGGCAAGGTGGGCGAGAAGAACAAGCAACTCAACGAGAAAGGCGAACAGCCAAGGCCAGGGACGCCGCCGGATCCGAAGCAGGGTTGACGGTTGCGGGAGTCTAACCAGTGGGACCGGCTTTAGCCGGGAAGGCGGCATTTCAGTCGATTAATAGAGCCGACTATGCCGCCCTCTTCCCGGCTAAAGCCGGTCCCACAAGATAGTGCGACATCCAAATGCGCAGCTATCACTCAGGCATGCCGCCGCACGCACCTGAATCCGTGCATCTTCTCCACCGGCACTTCCCGCACCCCTTCCACCCCCAGCCACCATGCATTTCCGCGGCAAGGGTATTGCACGTAAAACGGTTGGCCCATCTGTGGCGTCGTGATCGTCACGTTCTGTTCCCAGGCCAGGGCAATGATGCGGTCAAAGGGTTCGTGCCAGGCGTGCATGGCGAGGTCGAAGGTGCCGTTGTGGATCGGCAGCAGCCACTTTCCGCGCAGGTCGATATGCGCTTGCAGGGTTTCTTCGGGTTGCATATGCACATCAGGCCACTGGACGTTATAGGCGCCGGTTTCCATCAGGGTCAGGTCAAACGGGCCGTATTGCTCGCCGATGGTCTTGAAGCCGTCGAAGTAGCCGGTGTCGCCGCTGAAAAAGATCCGCTGGTTTTCATCGTGCATGACCCAGGACGCCCACAACGTGCGGTTGCCATCCAGCAGCGAGCGACCCGAGAAGTGCTGGGAAGGCGTGGCCACGAACTGCATGCCGTGCACTTCAGTGGATTGCCACCAGTCAAGCTGGGTGATTTTTTCAGCAGGCACGCCCCACTCCATCAAGGTATCGCCCACGCCCAAGGGCGTCAGGAAATGCTTGGTCTTGGCCTCCAGGGCCTTGATGGTCATGTGATCCAGATGGTCATAGTGGTTGTGGGACAGGATCACCGCTTCCAGAGGCGGCAATTCTTCAAGGCTGATGGGCGGCTGATGAAAGCGCTGCGGCCCGGCCCATTGCACGGGAGACGCACGCTCGGCGAATACCGGATCAGTCAGCCAGAACACACCGCGCATTTTCAGCAACACCGTGGAATGGCCCAGGCGATAGACCGTGTAGTCGGGCGCGGCGAGCAATTGCTGACGGGATAGCGGCTGCACCGGGACTTCACCTGCCGGCCGGGTCGACTTGGGCTTGTTGAACAGCATGTCCCAGAAAATGCCCAGGGTTTTGGTAAAGCCCATTTGACTCATGGCCACCGGGTTGCGATACCGGCCCTCGTGCTTTTGCAGGGTGGGCAATGGCTGAGCTGACTGGGTTTTACTGATAGTGGCCATGGTCTGCTGACTCCTTCGCGATGAAAAACTGTAGGAGCTGCCGCAGGCTGCGAATTAATCGACCTGACAAAATCGCTTCGCAGCCTGCGGCAGCTCCTACAGGTGTAACGGGAATTTACACTACACGGTGTAGTTTTAAGCTTGCATGATCTGTAACGACAAGTAAACTGCCGAGTGTACTTTCTTTTTATACACCTGTTTGAAGCGAGATCTATGACAGCTCCAGCCCTGCGCCTTACTGACCGAAAACGCGAAGCCATCGTGCTGGCAGCCATTGCCGAGTTTCGTGATCACGGTTTTGAAGTGACCAGCATGGACCGCATTGCTGCCAGGGCCGAGGTCTCTAAACGCACGGTGTATAACCACTTCCCCAGCAAAGAAGAGCTGTTCGCCGAAATTCTCCAGCGCCTGTGGTGCCGGATTGGTGAGATCCCCGATTCAATCTACCGCCCCGGCATTTCATTACGTGCTCAGCTGCGCGCCATGCTCCAGGCAAAGATGAAAACTCTTTCCGACATCAACTGCCTGGACCTGGCCCGAGTCGCGCTGGGCGCCACGATCCATTCGCCAGACCGTGCTCAAGCTTGGCTGGCAAGGCTGGATGAGCGGGAAGAAACCTTCGCCGTCTGGATCCGCGATGCCCAGGCCGATGGACGCCTCAAACCCGCCGACCCGACCTTCGCCGCCACGCAGATGCACGGTTTGCTCAAAGGCTTCGTGTTCTGGCCACAAGTGACTTTCAACAAACCGATCCTCAGTCCGGAGGAACAGAACCAGGTCATCGAGTCTGCCCTGGATCTGTTTCTCGGCTGGTATGAGATCCCTACGCAGAACGCCTAACCCTGGGCGGCAACCCGCTCAACCGCTGCACGTCGCCGGGCCATTAACGCCTGCCCACGTTCCAGAGCCAGCGCCTGCACTTCGGCCGGGGCTGTATCGGGATGACCAGCGTTGAACGGGGGCGCAGGCGCGTATTCCAGCTGCAGTTGCACGGTCTGGGCCACCCGATCGCCAAACAGCTCGCTGACCAGAGTCAGGGCAAAATCAATCCCGGCTGTCACCCCGCCACCGCTGATCAGATTGCCATCGCGCACCACCCGCTCATGTACTGCGATTGCTCCAAAACGCTCCAGCAAATCATGTGACGCCCAATGGGTCGTCGCCCGCCTGCCCTTGAGCAACCCAGCGGCGCCGAGCACCAGCGCACCGGTGCAAACCGAGGTCAGGTATTTCACGGTACTGGCTTGCTGACGAATGAAGTCCAGCGTCTGGGCATCCTCCAGCAAGGCATCAATGCCCTGCCCGCCCGGGATGCACAGCACGTCAAGCGCTGGGCAGTCCGCAAACGTCTGAGTGGGTTTGAGCAGCAGCCCGGTACTGGCCAGCACTGAGTCCCGGTCTTTCCAGATCAGATGCACGGTTACGCCGGGCACTGTGGCAAACACTTCGAAAGGTCCGGTGAGGTCCAGTTGCTGGACCTTGGGAAATACGAGCAAACCGATATGCAGGGTCATGGGAAGTCCGTTTGAAGTTGAGGTAGACGCCATGACTCTAGCCACTTAGGCTTTGGCGGATACGCCAGACATCCAACCAATCACGCCAAAACTGCCGGATCCCTGCTCATGCCCGATCAACCTAGAATTGTGCACATCCTGGCGTTTCCCAATGTCCAGGTGCTGGATGTCTGCGGGCCGCTGCAGGTCTTTGCCTCCGCCAACCTGCAAGCCCAGCAGCAAGGTTTACCCACGCCGTACAGGATGAAGGTCATCGCAGCACAGGATCAGGCGGTGCAGTCCTCGGCGGGATTGGGTTTACAGACCTGGCCTTTGCCACCATCCGGCGAGCCAAGCGATACGTTGATCGTCGCCGGTGGGCGCGGCGTACAGGTGGCAGCCAGCGATGCCGATCTGGTGGCCTGGCTGCATGATCGCGCCAGCGCCGCCAGACGTGTTGCCTCGGTATGCAGCGGCGCGTTTCTGCTGGCGGCAACCGGCCTGCTCAACGGCCGTCGGGTGGTGACGCACTGGCACAGCTGCGAGGCGTTGGCCCGGCTCTACCCTGCGTTGCGGGTCGACCCTGATCCGATTTTCATCAACGACCACGGTTTCTGGACCTCGGCCGGGGTTACCGCCGGTATCGACCTGGCGCTGGCCCTGGTGGAAGAAGACTTGGGCCATGCCATGGCACTGGCGGTGGCTCGGGACCTGGTGGTGTTCCTCAAACGTCCCGGGGGACAGTCGCAGTTCAGCGCCACCTTGTCGATGCAACAGGCCAGTGCCAGCAATGACGGGCGATTTGCCGAACTGCATGGCTGGATCATCGAGAACCTGACCAGCGATCTGAGCGTCGCGTCCCTTGCGGCACAGGTTCGCATGAGCGAGCGCAGCTTCGTACGTCACTACCGGGCACAGACTGGCAACACCCCAGCCAAAGCCATCGAACAACTGCGCGTCGAGGCGGCCCGACGCCTGCTGGCCGATAGCTCGCTGCCCGTCAAACGCATCGCCTCACGCTGCGGATTCGGCAGTGAAGAAACCCTGCGTCGCAGCTTCCTGCGGACCCTGAACGTTACGCCCCATGCTTATCGGGAGAGGTTTAGTGAACAAATGGGAGATGGCTAACCTCCAGTGGGACCGGCTTTAGCCGGGAAGAGGCAAGTAGATTCACCCCATTTGCGTCGCTTGACAGGCCGTCTTCCCGGCTAAAGCCGGTCCCACAAATTTTCTACACCGCCCCAAAGAAAACTATTTTCATATGTTGTTTTTTATTTCAATTTTCGTGTAATTTATTTTCATCACGAAAACAGAGATAAAAATAATGACTGCCTGTGATCGCCGCTCCCCCGACCTTGATCCGCCTTTAGCGACACCTCTGCCGAGATTTTCTGGAACGCCTCCTCACTGACCCATCCGTCTGTGTTGAGCCATTCAAACTCCATTCTCTGCAAGGAACCGCTCCATGACGCCGTCTCCTGGTCTGTCGCTGTTGGTTTACGCCGCTGTCGCGATCATTGCCTTGATCGTGTTGATCGCCCGCTATCGCCTCAACCCTTTTATCGTCATCACCCTGGTTTCCGTCGGCCTGGCGCTGGTCGCCGGCATGCCGGCCAGCGGCGTGGTTGCCTCCTATGAAGCCGGTGTCGGCAAAACCCTGGGGCATATTGCGCTGGTGGTTGCACTGGGCACGATGCTCGGCAAAATGATGGCCGAATCCGGCGGTGCCGAGCAGGTAGCCCGCACCCTGATCGACCGCTTCGGCGAGAAAAACGCCCACTGGGCCATGGTCTGCATCGCGTTTCTGGTGGGCCTGCCATTGTTCTTCGAAGTCGGCTTCGTGCTGCTGGTGCCGATTGCCTTTACTGTGGCGCGGCGGGTCGGCGTGTCGATTCTGATGGTCGGCCTGCCTATGGTCGCCGGTCTGTCGGTGGTCCATGCACTGGTACCGCCACACCCCGCCGCGATGCTGGCGGTGCAGGCTTATCAGGCCTCGGTAGGCCAGACCCTGTTCTACGCGATTCTGATCGGCATTCCGACCGCCATCATTGCCGGTCCCATTTACGCCAAATTCATCGTGCCGCGCATTCAACTGCCGGACGAGAACCCGCTGGCCAAGCAGTTTCTGGACCGTGAACCTCGGACCAAACTGCCGAGCTTCGGCCTGACCATGACCACCATTCTGCTGCCGGTGGTGTTGATGCTGCTGGGCGGCTGGGCCAACCTGATCAGCACGCCGGGCAGTGGTTTCAACAGTTTCCTGCTGTTCATCGGCAATTCGGTGATCGCTCTGCTGCTGGCCACCTTGCTAAGCTTCTGGACCCTGGGTATCGCCCAAGGCTTCAACCGCGATTCGATTCTCAAGTTCACCAACGAATGTCTGGCGCCCACCGCGAGCATCACGCTGTTGGTCGGCGCGGGTGGCGGTTTGAACAAGATTCTGGTCGACAGTGGAGTGACCAACGAAATCGTCGGCCTGGCCCAGGATTTCCATCTGTCGCCGCTGCTCATGGGCTGGCTGTTCGCCGCCCTGATGCGCGTCGCCACCGGCTCGGCCACTGTGGCCATGACCACTGCTTCCGGGATCGTCGCCCCCGTGGCGATGGGGCTGGGTTATCCGCACCCGGAGTTGCTGGTGCTGGCGACCGGCGCAGGTTCGGTGATCTTTTCCCACGTCAATGACGGTGGTTTCTGGCTTATCAAGGAGTACTTCAATATGACCGTGGCACAAACCTTCAAAACCTGGACGGTGCTGGAGACGTTGATTTCCGTGGTGGCGTTTGCGCTGACGCTGGGTCTGGCGCAGGTGCTCTGAGTGGACATCCTTTACCAGATCCGCGCCCGCCAGGATTCGTTCAGCGCCGGTGAAGCGCGTATCGCCAGGCTAATCCTCAGTGATGTGGCCTTCGCCGCCAGCGCCAGCCTTGACGAGCTGGCGACTCGCGCCGAAGTCAGCAGCGCCACCCTGTCGCGCTTTGCTCGCAGTATCGGCTGCCGGGACCTGCGCGACCTGCGCCTGCAACTGGCCCAGGCCAGTGGCGTCGGCAGCCGTTTTCTCAACCCTGAACAGGCCCCGGAGCAGTCGGCGTTCTTCACCCAGATCGTCGGCGACATTGAGGCAACGTTGCGTCAGCATCTGGCGGGTTTCGACGAAGCCCGCTTTGCCGCTGCGGTCTCGACGCTAAGCGGCGCAAGGATGATTCACGCGTTCGGCATGGGCGGCTGCTCCAGCCTGTGCAGCGAAGAATTGCAGACCCGACTGGTGCGCCTGGGCTTTCCCATTGCTGCCAGCCGGGACCCGGTGATGATGCGCCTGATCGCCGCCACCCTTGGCCCGGAAAACAGCCTGATCGCCTGCTCCCTCAGCGGCCGCACGCCAGAGCTGATCGAGGCGGTAAAACTGGCCCGCAGCTACGGGGCGAAAGTGCTCGCCATCACCCTGCCCGACTCGCCCTTGGGCCAACTGGCCGATGTGGTCCTGCCGTTGCAGATCGCCGAGACCAATTTCATCTACAAACCGACAGCCGCGCGCTACGGCATGCTGCTGACCATCGATGTGCTCGCCACTGAACTGGCGCTGCTGGCGCCTGAAGACAACCAGGAGCGGCTGCGGCGGATCAAGCTCGCCCTCGATGACTATCGCGGCGGTGAAGACGGCCTGCCGCTGGGAGACTGAACCATGCTTTATGACCTGATCATTCGCGACGCTCTGGTGATCGATGGCAGCGACCAGCCGGGGTTTCGCGCCGACGTGGCGATCCGCGAGGGTCGCATCCAGCGCATCGGCAGCCTGGACGGCGTATCGGCTGTGGAAGAAATCAACGCGGCAGGCCGGGTCCTGGCTCCGGGCTTTATCGACGTTCATACCCATGACGACACGGTGGTGATCCGCAAGCCGCAGATGTTGCCCAAGATCAGCCAGGGCGTGACCACGGTGATTGTCGGCAACTGCGGCATCAGCGCGTCGCCGGTTTCCCTGGCGGGTGATCCGCCAGACCCGATGAACCTGCTGGGCACCTCGGCGGCGTTCGTCTATCCGCGTTTCAGCGACTATCGCAATGCCGTGGACAAGGCGCGCCCGGCGGTCAACGTCGCCGCGCTGATCGGCCATACCGCGCTGCGCAGCAATCACATGGACAACCTGCTGCGCACCGCAAGCCCTGATGAAATCAGCGCCATGCGCGAACAATTGCGTGACAGCCTGGAGTCAGGCGCACTGGGCTTATCCACCGGCCTGGCCTACGCCTCGGCGTTCTCGGCGGAGACCACCGAAGTCAAGCAACTGGCCGAAGAACTGACGGCCTTTGGCGCGGTATACACCACTCACTTGCGCAGCGAGTTCGAGCCGGTGCTGGAGGCCATGGACGAAGCGTTCGACATTGGCCGCCACGCCAAATCTCCGGTGGTGATTTCCCACATGAAATGCGCCGGGGCAGGTAATTGGGGCCGCAGCCCGCAACTGCTGGCGTCCCTGGAAAAAGCAGCCAAGGATCATCCGGTAGGTTGCGATTGCTATCCCTATGCGGCGAGCTCTTCGACCCTGGACCTCAAGCAGGTTACCGACGCATTCCGCATCACCATTACCTGGTCGACGCCGCACCCGGATCAAAGCGGCCGTGACTTGAAGGACATCGCCGCCGACTGGCAACTGTCACTGCTGGACACCGCCCGCAAGCTACAACCGGCAGGCGCGGTGTACTACGGCATGGATGAACAGGACGTACAGCGGATCATGAGCCATCCGCTGTCGATGATCGGTTCTGATGGCTTGCCGGAAGATCCGTTTCCACACCCGCGTCTGTGGGGCGCGTTCCCGAGGGTGCTTGGGCATTTCAGCCGCGACCTGGGCTTGTTCCCACTGCATACCGCCGTGCACAAGATGACCGGCCTGTCGGCGGCGCGCTTTGGCTTGCACGAGCGCGGCCTGATCCGCGAGGGTTACTGGGCGGACCTGGTGCTGTTCAACCCAGACACCGTGCTGGACGTGGCCGACTTCAAAAACCCGCAACAAGCCGCCGAAGGTATTGATGGGGTCTGGGTCAATGGCCAGTTGAGCTATGCCGATGGCAAAGCGCAAGGTGAGCGGCAGGGGAAGTTTTTGCCGAGGAGTGGGTCGTTGGTGGATGGGTTTGTATGAACCTGTTGGAGCGAGGCTTGCCCGCGAACCTTACAACTCGGTCTAACAGATGAACCGAATTATCGTTCTTCGCGGGCAAGCCTCGCTCCAACAGACTACCCGATCACCACACCCCGACACTCCCCAAACCCGATCGACACCTGCCCATCCCGATGGCAACGGGCGCGCAGGATCACTTCGTCACCCTCCTCCAGAAACCGCCGCACTTCGCCACCCGGCAGTTCGATGGCGACCTTCCCGCCGTCGGTCATTTCCAGCAGGCTGCCCAGTTGCCCGGCTTGCGGGCCGGACAAGGTGCCGGTGCCTAGCAGATCACCCGGCTGCAGTTTGCAGCCGTTGACGCTGTGGTGGGTCAGCATCTGGGCCACGGTCCAGTACATGTTCAAAGTGTTGCTGTTGGACAAAACATACGCGGGCCTGCCCTGTTCTTTCATCTGCCGGGTCAGCAACAAGACCTCCAGTTTGATATCCAGCGCGCCGCCCTGCTGATCGGTTTCATCCCACAAATAAGCCAACGGCTGAGGATCGCCCTGCGGACGCGCCGCTTGCGGGCTGCGAAACGGTGCCAGCGCTTCAGCGGTGACCACCCACGGGGAAATCGTTGTCGCGAAACTCTTGGACAGAAACGGTCCCAGCGGCTGGTATTCCCAGGCTTGCAGATCCCGCGCCGACCAGTCGTTGAGCAGACACACACCCGCGACATGCTGCGCGGCATCGGCAATTGCGATGGGCTCGCCGTCGCTATTGCCGGGCCCGACCCAGACGCCCATTTCCAGTTCGTAATCCAACCGTTTACAGGGGCCGAACTGTGGCACCTCCTGGCCTGGGGGCAATGTCTGACCGTTGGGGCGTTTGACTGGCGTACCGGAGACACACAGGGTCGAAGCGCGGCCGTGATAGGCAATCGGCACGTACTTGTAATTGGGCAGCAGTGGATTGTCCGGGCGGAACAGCTTGCCGACGTTGGTCGCATGATGAATGCCAACGTAAAAATCGGTGTAATCGCCGACCCGTGCGGGCATATGCATCCTGCATTCGCTCATGGGGTGCAGCAGCGTGTCGGCCATGGCTTGCAGGTTGGCTCGTTGCGGGCTGCGTTCATCCAGCAGATGCAACAGTTCTGCACGCAGCGCCTGACGCTGCTGCGCATCAAGGGCGAAGAAATCGTTGAGTCGATCCCGACTGGCCGCTTCAGCAGCAACACGCGCAGCGCCATTGAAAAAACCCGCCGCCAACACGGCTTGCAGATCGAAAATCGAATCGCCTATGGCAACGCCGCCGCGCTTGGGCGAGTCGCCACGGCTGAACACGCCTAGCGGCAGGTTCTGCAATGGAAAGTCAGCGTGGCCGTTGGCGGATCCCACCCAGCTTCGGCTGTGTGCTGGCGAATTCATCAGAGATTTCCCTTGTTAAAAGTCTTGGCCATGCCAGTCCAGCAGGCGTCGTAATCACTTTGCAGCTCGGGGCATTGCAAGGCATGCAGGCTGGGGCGCAACACCTTGCCGGTCTCGAACATGAAGGCCATGGTGTTTTCGATCTTGTGCGGTCTCAGTTGGGCGCCGATGGCGTTTTGCGCGGTCACGTTATCCGGGCCATGGGCGCTCATGCAGTTGTGCAGCGATGCGCCACCCGGCATGAAACCTTCAGCCTTGGCGTCGTAGGCTCCCTCGATCAGGCCCATGAATTCGTTCATCAGGTTGCGATGGAACCAGGGCGGGCGGAAGGTGTTTTCCGCCACCATCCAGCGCGGCGGGAAGATCACGAAGTCGACGTTGGCTTGCCCGTGAACATTTCCAGGCGAAGTCAGCACGGTAAAAATCGACGGATCTGGATGGTCGAAACTGACCGTACCGAGGGTGTTGAATCGGCGCAGATCATATTTGTAGGGCACGTTATTACCGTGCCAGCCCACCACGTCAAAGGGCGAGTGATCCAGCTCGGTGGTCCACAACTCGCCGAGGAATTTCTGTAGCAGGATTACCGGCTCATCGCGCTCTTCAAACCATGCAGTGGGGGCGAGAAAGTCCCGGGGGTTGGCCAGACCGTTGCTGCCAATCGGTCCCAGGTCCGGCAAACGTAGCGCGCTGCCATGGTTTTCACAGACATAACCCCGGGCGCTGGCGTCCAGCAATTGCACGCTGAATTTCAGCCCGCGCGGCAGCACGGCGATTTCCTGTGGGGCAATGTCCAAAAGACCCATTTCTGTGAAGATCCGCAAGCGACCTAACTGCGGCACGATCAGCCATTCGCCGTCGGCGTTGAAGAACGCGCGCTGCATGGAGGCCGTGGCGCAGTAGTTGTAGACCGTCACACCCTCGGCCTGATCCGCCGTAGCCGTGCTGGCCATGACATGCAGGCCATCAATGAAGTCCGTAGTTTCAGCGGGGAACTCAAAGGCATTCCAGCGCAGGCGGTTAGGTGTAATCGGACCCATTTGCTGGCCGGTGAGCTGCCGATCCAGACGCTGGTATCGCGGGTGCGCGGCAGAAGGTTTGATGCGGTACAGCCAGGTACGCCGGGCTTCGGCGCGGGGGACAGTAAAGGCAGTGCCTGAAAGCTGTTCGGCATAAAGGCCCAACGCGTGTTGCTGGGGAGAGTTCTGCCCCACGGGTAAAGCACCAGGCAGCGCTTCGCTGCTGAACTGGTTACCGAAGCCGGATTGATAGAGCAGCGGCCCGGCAGGCTGATGAGTAACCATCGTGACCTCTCTTGTTATTGGCGGTGATGTGGCACAACCCCCTGTAGGAGCTGCCGCAGGCTGCGAATGGCGGTGTGTCAGATGAATCGCTTTCGCAGCCTTCGGCAGCTCCTACGGGGACTCATTTCTTACTCCACCGCCAAAACCCCGCGTTTGACCTGATCCCGCTCAATCGACTCAAACAGCGCCTTGAAGTTGCCCTCGCCAAATCCATCATCGCCTTTGCGCTGGATGAATTCGAAGAACACCGGGCCCATCAGGGTTTCGGAGAATATCTGCAACAACAGCCGCCGCTCGCCGCCATCGGATGAGCCGTCCAGCAGGATGCCGCGGCTTTTCAGCTCGGCCTCCGGCTCGCCATGGTTCGGCAGCCGTCCTTCGAGCATTTCGTAATAGGTTTCAGGCGGCGCGGTCATGAAGCGCATGCCGATGGCTTTGAGCGCATCCCAGCTTTTGATCAGGTCATCGGTGAAGAACGCCACATGCTGGATGCCTTCGCCGTTGAACTTCATCAGAAACTCTTCGATCTGCCCCGCGCCCTTGGACGACTCCTCGTTCAGCGGAATGCGGATCATGCCGTCCGGCGCGGTCATGGCTTTTGAGGTCAGGCCGGTGTATTCGCCCTTGATGTCGAAGTAACGAATCTCCCGGAAGTTGAACAGCTTCTCGTAGAAGCTCGCCCAGTACGCCATGCGTCCGCGATAGACGTTGTGGGTCAGATGATCGATGAACTTGAGACCCGCGCCCTCGGGATGGCGGTCCACGCCTTCGATGAAGTTGAAGTCGATGTCATAGATCGAGGTGCCTTCACCAAACCGGTCGATCAGGTACAACGGCGCGCCGCCAATGCCTTTGATTGCGGGCAAGCGCAGCTCCATGGGCCCGGTGGCGATTTCCACCGGCTGCGCACCCAGCTCAAGGGCTCGCTGATAAGCCTTTTGGGAATCCTTGACGCGAAACGCCATACCGCACACCGACGGCCCATGCTCGGCGGCAAAGTACGAAGCCAGGCTGTGGGGTTCGTTGTTGAGGATGATGTTGATGCCACCCTGGCGATACAGCACTACGTCCTTGGAACGGTGCACTGCGACCTTGGTGAAGCCCATGATCTGGAACACGGGTTCAAGGGTATTGGGGGTTGGCGAGGCGAATTCGATGAACTCAAAGCCCATCAGGCCCATTGGATTTTCGTAGAGATCAGCCATGGTCTGGCTCCTTGCAGGAAAGTGGAATCAGCGGTTTGTCGCGATCACTTTGCTGCGGGCGGCGCGCAGGGAATCCCGCGCACACTGCGCGCCAGGAAATCACCAAAAATCAGTTGCAGGCCAAGAACTTTCATACGACCAGACTACTCCGGCTTGTCAGGTGGCGCATCGGGATGCACGGCCTGAGACGCCTAATGGTCCGACGCGAGTGGTTCAACTCGCTAAAACTCATGAGATAGCGCATTTTTATAATTTTTCGTAATCGGTTTACGTATTGCGCAACTTGAGTGATCCACAGACGGCTGTCAATCGCATACGCGACTAAAGGGCGAGGCGAAAACATGGACAGACGCGCCGGGAACGCTTTAATGATGCACGTTGCCTGATGCAATAAGCCTGTGAACAAACGTTTCTTATAAAAACAACAAAGGGTCACGAACCCATCATGAATATTCTCTACGACGAACGTGTCGACGGCGCGCTGCCGGTGGTCGACAAGCAACAGTTGCTGGATGAACTGCAACGCCAGCTGCCTGATCTGGATGTGCTGCATCGTCCGGAAGAACTGCGGCCCTATGAGTGCGACGGGCTGTCGGCCTATCGCACCACACCCATGCTGGTCGCCCTGCCCCGGCATCTCGAAGAAGTCCAGACGCTGCTGAAAATCTGCCATCAGCGCCACGTGCCGGTGGTCACTCGCGGCGCGGGCACGGGCTTGTCCGGTGGTGCGCTGCCGCTTGAGCAAGGCCTGCTGCTGGTGATGGCACGCTTCAACAAGATCCTCGAAATCGACCCGGCGGCGCGCATTGCCAGAGTCCAGCCTGGCGTGCGCAACCTGGCGATTTCTCAGGCGGCGGCGCCTTACGATCTGTATTACGCACCGGACCCGTCCTCGCAAATTGCCTGTTCCATCGGCGGCAACGTGGCGGAAAACGCCGGTGGCGTGCATTGCCTGAAATACGGCCTGACTGTGCACAACCTGCTCAAGCTGGAAATTCTCACGGTCGAAGGCGAGCATCTGACGCTGGGTTCAGAAGCCCTGGATTCGCCGGGCTTCGACCTGTTGGCGCTGTTCACCGGCTCCGAAGGCATGCTCGGGGTGATCACTGAAGTAACCGTAAAACTGTTGCCCAAACCCCAGGTGGCGAAGGTGCTGCTGGCGGCGTTTGATTCGGTGGAAAAAGCCGGTCGCGCCGTCGCCGATATCATCGCGGCGGGGATCATCCCAGGTGGCCTGGAGATGATGGACAACCTGGCGATTCGTGCCGCCGAGGACTTCATCCACGCCGGTTACCCGGTGGACGCCGAAGCCATTCTGCTGTGCGAACTGGACGGCGTTGAAGCCGATGTCCATGACGACTGCGAGCGGGTCCGCAAGGTGCTGACCGATGCTGGCGCCACCGAGCTACGCCAGGCTAAGGATGAAGCCGAGCGGGTGCGTTTCTGGGCCGGGCGCAAAAACGCCTTCCCTGCCGTGGGTCGCCTTTCACCGGATTACTACTGCATGGACGGCACCATCCCCCGCCGGGAACTGCCCGGCGTGCTGCAAGGCATTTCGGCGTTGTCGGCGGAATACGGGCTGCGGGTCGCCAATGTGTTCCATGCCGGGGACGGCAATATGCACCCGTTGATCCTGTTCGACGCCAACCAGCCCGGCGAGCTGGAACGCGCAGAAGCCCTGGGCGGCAAGATCCTCGAACTGTGTGTCAAAGTCGGCGGCAGCATCACCGGCGAGCATGGCGTGGGTCGCGAGAAGATCAATCAGATGTGCGCCCAGTTCAACAGTGACGAGCTGACCTTGTTTCATGCCGTGAAAGCCGCCTTCGATCCCGGCGGCATGCTCAACCCCGGCAAGAACATCCCGACCCTGCATCGCTGTGCCGAATTCGGCGCGATGCATGTGCACATGGGCAAGTTGCCTTTCCCGGAACTGGAGCGCTTCTGATGATTGCCAACCCAATTGAGCATCAAGCTCCTGACCACGACGCCAGCGCTGCGTTGCTGGACCAGGTCAATCAAGCCTTGCAGGGCGGGACGCCATTGCGCATTCAGGGCGGTAACAGCAAAGCTTTTCTGGGCCGGGAAGTCGCCGGTGAAATCCTCGATACCCGGGTTCACAGCGGCATCGTCAGTTACGACCCGACAGAGCTGGTGATCACCGCCCGCGCGGGTACACCCTTGCAGGAACTCTGTGCAGCACTGGACGCAGCCGGGCAAATGCTGCCCTGCGAGCCCCCGCATTTCGGCGAGGCCACGGTGGGCGGGATGATCGCTGCCGGGCTGTCCGGGCCGCGTCGCCCCTGGGCCGGTTCGGTGCGCGACTTCGTGTTGGGCACCCGGGTCATTACCGGCCACGGCAAGCATCTGCGTTTTGGCGGCGAGGTGATGAAAAACGTCGCCGGTTACGATGTGTCGCGCCTGATGGCGGGCAGCTTCGGCTGCCTGGGCGTGCTGACCGAAGTCTCCCTGAAAGTCCTGCCCAAACCGCGCTTGTGCGCCAGCATCGCTCTGGAAATGGACAACCGCCGCGCCCTGGCCTGCCTCGCGGAATGGGGCCAGCAGCCGATGCCCATCAGTGCCGCCAGTTTTGAAAACGGCCTGTTGCGCCTGCGCCTGGAAGGCGGAGAAGGTTCAGTGGCTGCGGCCCATGAGCGGCTGGGGGGCGAACGGATTGACCCGAGCTATTGGCAGGATTTGAACGAACAGCAGCTGGATTTTTTTCGCGATGAGGCGCCGCTGTGGCGTTTATCAGTCCCGAACAATACCGGCGTGCTGGACCTGCCCGGTGAACAACTGATCGATTGGGCGGGCGCACAACGCTGGCTGAAATCCTCTGCCGACGCGGCAACGATTCGTGCAGTGCTCAGCTCGGCTGGCGGCCATGCTATCTGCTACAGCCGTGGTCAGCAGGACAGTCCCTTTCAGCCGCTGCCCGAACCTCTGTTGCGTTACCACCGCCAGCTCAAGGCTCAACTCGACCCCCAAGGGATTTTCAACCCGGGGCGGATGTACGCGGAGATCTGACCATGCAGACGACACTCAGCCCTCAAGCCCGATTGCTGCCCAGAGCCGAAGAAGCCGAAAGTATTCTGCGCAGCTGTGTGCACTGCGGATTCTGCAACGCCACCTGCCCCACCTATCAACTGCTGGGCGACGAACTGGACGGCCCGCGTGGGCGTATTTACCTGATCAAGCAAGTGCTGGAAGGCAACGAGGTCACCGAGAAAACTCAACTGCATCTGGACCGCTGTCTGTCGTGCCGCAACTGCGAAACCACCTGCCCGTCCGGGGTGGATTATCACAATCTGCTGGATATCGGCCGCGCCGTAGTGGACGCCGCCGTGCCCCGTTCTCCTGGCCAACGGCTGCTGCGTGAAGGGTTGCGCAAGGTGGTGCCCAACGCGACCTTGTTCAAATCCCTGACTCAACTGGGTAATACCTTCAGGCCACTGCTGCCCGACAGCCTGAAAAGCAAACTGCCCGCCGATATAACCCCGGCAAAAGCCCGCCCGGCCGTGCGCCATGCCCGCCAAGTGTTGCTACTCGAAGGCTGCGTGCAACCCGGCCTTTCGCCCAACACCAATGCGGCCACGGCACGGGTGCTGGATCGGCTGGGGATCAGCGTCAAGCCCATCGCTGAAGCCGGTTGTTGTGGCGCGGTGGATTACCATCTCAACGCCCAGGATGCCGGGCTTGAGCGTGCCCGGCGCAATATCGATGCGTGGTGGCCGGGCATAGAGAACGGCACGCTGGCCATTGTCCAGACCGCCAGTGGTTGCGGGGCCTTCGTCAAGGATTATGCGCACTTGCTCAGCCACGACCCGGCTTACGCCGCCAAGGCGCTAAGGGTCAGCGAGCTGGCCAAGGATCTAGTAGAAGTGCTGCGCGATGAGCCCCTGGAAAACCTTGATATCCAGGGTGATCTGCGCCTGGCCTTCCACTGTCCCTGCACTTTGCAGCACGCGCAGAAACTCGCCGGTGCCGTAGAAAGTGTATTGTTGCGCCTGGGTTTCAACCTCAGCGCCGTGCCGGATGGACATTTGTGTTGCGGTTCGGCAGGCACCTACTCGATCACTCAGCCGGTGCTTGCCCGGCAGTTGCGTGACAACAAGATGAACGCGCTGGAAAGCGGCAACCCGCAAGTCATTGCCACGGCGAATATCGGTTGCCAGACCCACCTGAGCGGCGCCGGGCGCACCCCGGTGCGGCATTGGATCGAATTGATTGAAGAAGCATTGCCCTGAACCTTTTACGACCTTCTTTTACAAGCATGGGAGCACTCGATGAAAACCAAAGCTGTTCTGACCCAGACCGAAGTGACACAAATCCTCGCCGCCGCGCGCCAGGATGCCATCAGCAACAACTGGGCTGTTTCCATTGCGGTGGTCGATGACGGCGGGCATCTGCTGGGTTTCGAGCGCCTGGACGGTGCCTCGCCCATCAGCAGCTACATCGGCGTTGAAAAGGCTCGCACTGCCGCGCTGGGTCGCCGTGAATCAAAAAGTTACGAAGAATCGGTCAACGGCGGACGTACCGCGTTCCTTTCCGCACCGCTGCTGACCTCTCTGGAAGGTGGCGTGCCAGTGATTTTCGACGGTCAGGTAATCGGCGCCGTGGGTGTGTCCGGTGTGCAAGCCGCGCAGGACGCACAAGTGGCCAAGGCCGGCGTTGCAGCCATCGGCTGAATGCATCATAAATTGTAGGAGCTGCCGAAGGCTGCGAATGGCGGGTTAACAGGAAGAACGCTTTCGCAGCCATCGGCAGCCCCTACAGAACTACATGATCTGCTCACCCACGACCAACCCGCTTCTCTCGTGTAAGCTCACAGGCTGTTGGTTTAACCCTTCGAGAGGCTTATGCGGTCCAACTTCCGACGCTCCACCCTTGCAGCGCTGCGCGGTTTTGCCTTGCCCGGCGATGCGATCACCATCCTGCCCACCGCTGCCGACTACCGCCGCTGCCTGCTGGAGAAGATTGCTTCGGCCACCCAGCGCATCTACGTCGTCGCCCTGTATCTGCAGCAGGACGAAGCCGGTCAGGAGATTCTCGACGCACTCTATGCCGCCAAGGCCGCCAACCCTGCGCTGGACGTGGTGGTGCTGGTGGACTGGTTCCGGGCGCAACGCGGGCTGATCGGGGCCGGACGTCAGGCGGGAAACTCCACCTGGTATCAGGCACAGAACCTGGAATACGACGAGGAAGTCCCGGTCTACGGCGTGCCGGTGCAGACACGGGAGCTGTTCGGCGTATTGCACTTGAAGGGCAGCGTGATTGATGACTGCGTGATCTACAGCGGCGCCAGCATCAACAACGTTTACCTGCACAAGCTGGACAAATACCGTCTGGATCGCTACCACGTCCTGCACAGCAAGGCCCTCGCCGATACCTTCCAGAACATGGTGCAACGGGACATTCTGCCCTCCAGCGCCGTGCATCGCCTGGACCTGCCGTCGCCGCCCACGTCACGCAGCCTGCGCAGTGAAATCCGCGCCTTTCGCAATCATCTCAAGCGCACCACTTACGACACTCCGGACGGGGTGGAGCAAAACGGTGAGCTGCGGGTCATCCCGCTGCTGGGCGTCGGCCCGCGTAATCCGCTCAACCGCACCATCATCGACCTGATCGCTGCCAGCAAAACCCGGCTGACCATCTGCACGCCGTATTTCAACGTGCCCCTGGCGGTCAAACGCGAGATCAATCGCGCCCTCAAGCGCGGCGTGCGGGTGGACATCATCATTGGCGACAAGACCGCCAATGACTTCTTCATCCCCGCCGATGAACCGTTCAAAGTGATTTCAGCCCTGCCGTACTTGTACGAAATCAGCCTGCGCCGCTTTGCCCAGAAGCATCAGGGCGACATCGCCAAACACAAGCTGAACCTGCACCTGTGGAAGCACGGCGACAATACTTTTCACCTCAAGGGCATGTGGATCGATGATCGCTACACCCTGCTGACCGGTAACAACCTGAACCCACGGGCGTTCAATCTGGACCTGGAAAACGGCCTGCTGATCGATGACCCCAAAGGCGAATGGATCACGCCACGGGAAACCGAACTCGATCAGTTGATGCTCAACACCCATCGGGTCGGCAAATACGATGAGCTGGATACCCTCAACGAGTATCCTGTGGCGGTGCGAACGTTTCTGCGCCGGGTCAGTCGGGTAAGGGCTGAGCGGTTGTTGTATCGCATCCTATAAACACCACTTCCCCTGTAGGAGCGAACTTGTTCGCGAGGCGATATTGCGGTTCACGCAGGAACATCGTCTCGCCAACAAGTTGGCTCCTACAAGTGATGCGCCTAAGAGCTACCCCAGGACCCCCACCATGCCCTCTGCAAACCCAGCGGCCGCGCCGACCGAAAGTCCCGCGCCGATCAAGGCGATGTACCGCAAGATCACCTGGAAGCTGATCCCGTTCCTGTGTTTTTGCTATCTGGCGGCGTATATGGACCGGATCAATATCGGTTTCGCCAAACTGCAAATGCTCGACCAGTTGCAGTTCAGCGAAACGGCGTTCGGGCTCGGCGCGGGTCTGTTCTTTGTCGGCTACATCCTCTTTGAGGTGCCGAGTAATCTGGTGCTGGAGCGAGTCGGCGCACGGCTGTGGATTGCCCGGATCATGATCACCTGGGGCCTGCTATCGGCCTGCACGATGCTGGTGACCACGCCCATGCAGTTTTATCTGGTGAGGTTTTTCCTCGGTGTCGCCGAGGCCGGATTTCTACCAGGCGTGTTGTTTTACCTGACCACCTGGTTCCCCACCTACCGACGCGGACGCATCATCGCCCTGTTCATGATCGGTCTGCCGCTGTCCAGCGTAGTGGGCGGCCCGTTGTCCGGCTGGATCATGAGCCACTTCGATCACAGCGCCGGCCTGCGTGGCTGGCAATGGCTGTTCCTGCTGGAAGCGCTGCCCAGCGTACTGCTTGGCATCCTGGCATTCTGGGCGCTGCCCAATAACCACAAGGAAGCGCGCTGGATGAGTCCGGCAGAAAGCACTTTGCTGGAGCAAGAACTGCAGCAGGACGAGGCCACCGGCAAGGACAGCAAGCACAGTTTTCGCGATGGGTTCTTCGACGTGAAAGTGTGGATGCTGGGGGGCATCGATTTTTCGATTCTGCTCAGCGCCTACGCCATGGGCTTCTGGATGCCTACCTTCATTCGCAATGCTGGCGTGGTGGACACCTTCCATATCGGCATCCTGACCGCCCTGCCCAGTGTCGCGGCGTTGCTGGGCATGTTGCTGATTGGTGCCAGCTCGGACCGCCATCGCGAGCGGCGCTGGCACATCATCGTGCCGTTTCTGATCGGTTCTGCGGCCATGGCGGGCAGCACGTTCTTCACCCACGACCTGGTGGCAACCGTGGTGCTGTTTGCCATTGCTTCAGCGGCCATTATTGGCGCCGTGCCGGTGTTCTTCAGCTTGCCGGCCACCTTTCTCAAGGGCCGGGCAGCCGCAACGGGGTTCGCCCTTGCCTGCTCGCTGGCGAACATCGCCGGGCTGGTGAGTAATTCGCTGATGGGCATCGCGATCGACGTCACCGGCAGCAGCGCGGGTGCGATGTGGTTCTTTGCCGGATGCCTGATTCTCAGTTGTTTTCTGGTTATTGGGTTGCCGGCGAAGCTGGTTAATCGCTGAAGCAGCGGAGACCGCAGATCTACTGTAGGAGTGAGCTTGCTCGCGATAGCGTCAGTCCAGACGGTAATTTATAAATAGACAAATCGCATCGCGAGCAAGCTCACTCCTACAGGGTTCCATGTTGGATGCTAGACCGTGCCCAATCTCCTACAAACATTGCTAACCCACCAAATCAATCAACTGCTCGCGTTGCGCATCGGTCAACATCGGCCCGAAGCCCGCACCGGCGTTATCGACCATGTAGCGCGGGTTGCCGGTGCCGGGGATGACGCAGGTCACCGCCGGGTGCGCCAGCAAGAACTTCAGCGCCAGCTGCGCCCAGCTGTTGACCTGCACCTGTGCTGCCCAGCCCGGCAGCGGTTTATCTTTCAATCGCCCAAGCAGCCCGCCTCCACCAAACGGCCGATTGCAGATCACCGCCACACCCCTCTCGCGACATAGCGGCAAGATGCGCTTCTCCACCGCACGATCATCCAGCGCATAGTTGATCTGCAGAAAGTCCAGCTGCTCGGCTTTAAGCACCGCCTCCACGTCATCGTAGGCCGACGAGGTGTAATGAGTGATACCGACGTAGCGGATGCGGCCTTCTTCTTTCCACTGGCGCAATGTCGGCAGATGGGTTTTCCAATCCAGCAGATTGTGGATCTGCATTAAATCGATGCGGTCGGTTTGCAGCAGTTTGAATGACTGCTCCATCTGCTCAATGCCTTCCTTGCGCCCTCGGGTCCAGACCTTCGTGGCGAGGAACGCTGGGGAGCGAGGTTGATGGATCGACAACAATTCGCCGGTGGTCTGTTCTGCGCGGCCGTACATGGGCGAGCTGTCGATCACCGTGCCGCCTTTCTCGAACAGCGCATCCAGCACGCCGGGCAGGCTTTTATAGGCAGCGCTGGAGGTCGCGACATCAAAGCCGCGATAGGTTCCCAGCCCGACCACAGGCAGCGGTTCGTTGCTGGATGGAATGGCCCGAGTCAGCATGGTCTTGCCTCCTGTTCCCAGTACCGACGGCGCTGTCGGCGAAGGGATAGTGGGCGGCCTGGCCTGCGCGGCGGCCGAGTCGAGAGTGAAAACTGCCGAAACGCCGGCAGCCAGGGTGAGTATTCGTCTGCGTGTAAAAACAGCCGGGTGAGTCATGGGATTCCCCTTGCCTGTTTGTGCGAGCCCTTTGCGACTGATGAATGATCGACCCGGATTTGCCGAGCCGGTTCACAACCGTTGGTGTGATTGAAGGTCACGCCACGGGAACGACCCGCTGCGCCGGTACGTCTGACCTGTATCGACTCACACAAGGTACAACGCAATGGACAAGACGATCACCGTGGATCAACTGGCTACCACTGACCTTAGATCAATCAACGAGATATGGCTCGGCGGGACCCATACGCAGCTGTGCCTGTGGCGTGGCGAACAAGTGTTCAGCCACGACATGATGAGCGAAGGCACCCATGACCAGAATGCCCGTCGCCTGTGCCTGCAACTGGTGAACCCGGATGATCAGGCGGCCCTTGCCAGCGTCGAGGCGATCGTGCGCGAGCGCCTGGAAAAGATGGGCATGGCGGGTGAGTTTTATCCGGCGGAGGATGTGGATACGCATCAACTCTGACAGTCAAGAATTGTAGGAGCTGCCGGAGGCTGCGAAGGCGGGCTGTCTGACCCACCGCTTTCGCAGCCTTCGGCAGCTCCTACAGGGGCCGCGCATCTGAAAAATCTCACGACGCCTTGGTGGTCTTCTTGCGCGGTGGCGCTCGGCGTTTGGCCGGCGCTTTCTCCGGCTCGGCTTTGCTGGGACTCGCCGCTTTTGCCGGTTTTTTGCTGACTGATCCTTTACCGGCAAGGCTGCGTTTAAGCAGTTCGGTGAGGTCAATGACGTCGGCGCTTTTACGTTCGCCCTCGTCGGTGTCCGTCTCGACACTTTCGATCTTGCCTTCCCGGGCCTTGGTTTCCACCAGTTGCATGATTTGCTCCTGGAAGGTGTCGCGGTACTCGTCCGGCGACCAGTCGGCGCTCATGTCTTCGACCAGACGCTTGGCCATGGCCAATTCGCTCTTGTTGAGCTTCACATCGGTCACTGCTTCCGTGAGCTCCAGGGTGTCCAGACCTCGCACCTCCGAAGGCCAGCGCAACAGCACCAGCACCATCGCGGACTCTATGGGCATCACCGCTGCCAGGTGCTGCTTGGTATGCAGTACCACATTGGCCAAGGCGACTTTTTTGGTCTGAGCGAGGGTTTCGCGCAACAACGCATAAACCTTCTCGCCGCGCTTGTCCGGCGCAAGGTAGTAAGGGGTTTCGATGTTTTGCAGGGGGATTTGCTGGCCGTCGACAAAACCGAAAATCTCGATGGTCTGGGTCGACTTGGGGTGGGCGGCGCGGATCTCCTCCTCGCTAAGCACGACGTATTGCCCCTTCTCGTACTGCACGCCCTTGACGATATTCTCCTTGGTCATTTCCTTGCCGGTGACTTTGTTGATCCGCTTGTACCCCACCGGGTCCATGCTGCGCTTGTCCAGCCAGTCGAAATCGACGCCTTGCGAAGACGTCGCCGACACCAGCGCGACGGGGATATGCACCAGCCCAAAACTGATCGCGCCTTTCCAGATTGCCCTGGCCATCGCCTGATTCCTTATATGAGGTATCTAAAGGTGACCGGGGCGATGGGGGAAAAGTTTCGAGGGGAGTGACGGGGGGTGGGGTGGACCTCAGATCCAGACAGCATCCCAAAGAGGGTAATCGCCAACTTTCGTCACAAGGCCCGCCCGCAATGGGTTAGCAACGATGTAGCGCGCAGCTTTTTGCAAGTCCTCGTCACGGCGCAATGCACGGTCGTAATAGCCTCTCTGCCAAAGGGGACCTTCATATCCAAAAGTACGTTTGACTGAATTACTACTTCTTGCCTTTACGCGGCACATGAGCTTGGACAAACTTTCGTTGCGTAACTCGATAAGCCAGTGGAAATGATCGGGCATCACCACCCAGGCCATAGAGTGAACCCACCCGGATTGCTCTGCTGAACGGAACTGCTCCACGACTAGACGCCCAACTCTCCAATCGCGAAAAACCGGATCCCGCCCATTCACGACCGCAGTGAGAATGTAGAAACTACCAACTTGCGAATAGCGGCCATTGCGCAAATGTTTCCCATGAAATTTCATCCCGTATCGCCTCCCTGGCCTGCATGGTTGGCAAGACTAAATAAACGCGCCCAATTGCGCTGCTCAGATCAATTTCCGTGTGTATCAAGAGACCGCTTCGCAGCCTGGCAGCTCCTACAGGTGCGACACAGTTTTGTAGGAGCTGCCGAAGGCTGCGAAGCGATCTCCTGATATATGCAATTAAGCTATAAAAATATGGATATACGTTCTTTTGAGGAATAACTCTAAGCCTTTATAACTGTGCGCAACTGCTGGCTGAGCAACAGCCATTCAACACACGCACCAGTGCCCTACAAGGCTCAAGGAATTTTCATGGATGTTTTCTGGTTTCTTCCGACTCACGGCGACGGTCATTATCTGGGCACCACCAAAGGCGCGCGTCCGGTGACGTTGAATTACCTCAAGCAAGTGGCACAAGCCGCCGACGATCTTGGGTATTACGGTGTGCTGATCCCCACCGGCCGTTCCTGTGAAGACTCCTGGGTCATCGCCTCGGCGCTGGTGCCGTTGACCGAGAAATTGAAGTATCTGGTGGCGATTCGTCCGGGAATCATTTCCCCCACGGTGTCGGCACGCATGGCGGCGACGCTAGATCGACTGTCCGGCGGGCGGCTGCTGATCAATGTGGTCACGGGCGGTGATCCTGACGAAAACCGTGGCGACGGCAGCTTTCTGGATCACAGCGAGCGTTACGAAGTCACCGATGAATTCCTGCAGATCTGGCGTCGTGTGCTGCAAGGCGAAGCCGTGGATTTCGAAGGTAAGCACCTGCGGGTACAGAACGCCAAAGCCCTTTATCCGCCGATTCAGAAGCCCTACCCGCCCCTATATTTCGGCGGATCGTCGCAAGCAGCCCACGAGCTGGCGGCTGATCAGGTGGATGTCTATCTGACCTGGGGCGAGCCACCGGCGGCGGTTGCCGAAAAGCTTGCCGACGTGCGCGAGCGTGCTGCCCGCAAAGGCCGCACAGTGAAGTTCGGTATTCGTCTGCACGTGATCGTGCGCGAAACCAGCGAAGAAGCATGGAAAGCCGCCGACACGCTGATCGAGCACATCAGTGATGAAACCATCGCCGCTGCCCAGAAGTCCTTCTCCCGCTTCGACTCCGAAGGCCAGCGCCGCATGGCCGCCCTGCACGACGGTCGCCGGGACAATCTGGAAATCGCCCCGAATCTCTGGGCCGGTGTCGGCCTGGTGCGTGGCGGCGCCGGGACCGCGCTGGTGGGCAACCCGCAGGAAGTCGCTACGCGGATCAAGGAATACGCCGACCTGGGCATCGAGAGCTTCATCTTTTCCGGCTACCCGCACCTGGAAGAAGCCTATCGCTTCGCCGAACTGGTGTTCCCGCTGCTGCCCGAGCCCTACCGCAGCCTGGCGGGCCGTGGCATCACCAACCTGACCGGGCCATTCGGAGAAATGATCGCCAACGATTTGCCGCCGCAGAAATAGCCCTTGTCGTGGTGCCCTGTAGGAGCTGCCGCAGGCTGCGAAAGCAATGTGTCTGCGCCCCCGATTCGCAGCCTGCGGCAGCTCCTACAGTGCCCAATGGCCTTTAATGAAAAGTGACCCCCATGCAGCTACTGACCCTCCCCCCAAATCCCGCGCTGGCCACCTCGATTCGTGCCACCGCTCAGGTCTTCGAGGATCCAAAGTCCAAGGCGCTGCTGGCGCACCTCAAGCAGGTCGCGCCCAGTGATGCCAGTGTGCTGATCATCGGTGAAACCGGAACCGGCAAAGAGTTGGTGGCGCGGCACATTCACAGCCTGAGCGAACGCCGCGATCAACCGTTCGTTGCTGTCAATTGCGGGGCGTTTTCAGAGTCTCTGGTGGAAGCCGAACTCTTCGGCCACGAAAAAGGCGCCTTTACCGGAGCCATCGGCGCCAAGGCCGGATGGTTTGAAGAAGCCAACGGCGGCACGCTGTTTCTGGACGAGATCGGCGATCTGCCGATGCCGATACAGGTGAAACTATTGCGAGTGCTTCAGGAGCGGGAAGTGGTCCGCCTGGGCTCGCGCAAAAGCGTTCCCATCAATGTCCGGGTGCTGGCCGCCACCAATGTGCAGCTGGAAAAAGCGATCAACGCCGGGCATTTTCGCGAAGACCTTTATTACCGGCTGGACGTGGTCAACCTGGAGCTGCAACCGTTGCGCGAACGTCCTGGCGACATTCTGCCCCTGGTCCGTCACTTCATCGCCGCCTACAGTCAGCGCCTGGGTTACGGCTCGATCCGCATCACCGCCGAGGCTGAGCAGAAACTCAATCATTACAGTTGGCCGGGCAATATCCGCGAGCTGGAAAACGTCATTCACCACACGCTGTTGATCTGTCGCGACGGGCTGATTCAGCGCGACGACTTGCGTCTTTCAAATCTGCGTATTGACCGCGACGAACCACATTCAAGCGACGAAAGCGCCGAAATCCTACTGCAACGAGCCTTTCAAAAGCTGTTCGAAGAACAGGCCGGGGCGCTGCACGAGAAGGTCGAAGATGCCTTGCTGCGTGCGGCGTATCGTTTCAGCCATTGCAACCAAGTGCACACCGCCGCCCTGTTGGGCCTGACCCGCAACGTGACTCGCACGCACCTGATCAGGATCGGCGAACTGGCGGTGAACAAGCGGCGCGCCGGGGAAAATCTGCAAGGCGACCGGGTCATGAAAGTCTCGGTCTGAGATCAAGCCACTCTGGGGGCGATGCTTCCGGCGACCTGAAAGGCACGAAAGGTCCCGGCCCTGACACCATGTTTCAAGAGCATCGCCATGAACCCCTGCTGACCAGGCTCGGCATTGAGCAACGCCTGTTCGCTGGCCTGCCGTGACTGCCAGAGAATCTGCTCAAGCACCCGAGCGCCGTCATCGCTGGCTTGAACGCTGGCACTGATGAAACCGGGATAGGTGCAGGTATGGCGCTCGATCTGCTCGATCAGCGCGGCCACCAGTTGAGTGTGCTGATCAGGATTGACGACAAATTCTACAAGCTGATTGAAAGCAGGAAGCTGCTCTGCTGACTCCATGACTGACCTCCATTGATTGTGAACTCGGGTGTTGCATTCCCGAAGGCTCGCAGGGTAAAACCTCTACTTAACTGGAGGTCAAGTGATCGCTATGGCAAACAGCAAAAAACCAGCTGGCGCTTTACAGCAACTGAGCGTCGGCCAACTGGCGGCGCGCAGTGGTGTAACGGTCACAGCGCTGCACTTTTATGAAACCAAAGGCCTGATCAGCAGCCAGCGCAACGCCGGCAATCAGCGCCGCTACCCCAGGGAAATGCTGCGCAGGGTCGCACTGATCAAAGTCGCCCAACGTCTTGGCATACCGCTGGCTAACATCCACGCGGCCTTGCAAACCTTGCCCGAGAACCGCACGCCCACAGCGGCGGACTGGAACAAGCTGTCAGCCAAGTGGAAAACCGATCTGGACGAACGAATCGCCCGCCTGACCGAACTGCGCGACCAGCTCACCGGCTGCATTGGTTGCGGATGCCTGTCGATGCAAGCCTGTCCGCTGCGCAATTGGGGGGATCAGTTGAGTGAGCAGGGTTCGGGAGCGGTTCTGCTGGATCAGTGATTATTTGGGACATATCGAGATCCTGTAGGAGTGAGCGATAGCGATAGCGTTAGATCGGTTGAGAAATCATCGTCCGACCTGACGCCATCGCGAGCAAGCTCACTCCTACAGATTCGCCAACCTCTCCGCCAACGCCTTGGCCTGCAAAGCCACATCAGTAACAGCGGTACTCTCCCACCACATCCCCCGCAACGGAGGCCCCATGGCAAACAGCCGGTCTGAAACCTGCCCCTGCGCATCCAGCACCGCGCCGCCATGATCCGCCGCAATCCCCAGCGCCAGCGGTCCTGGCTGAATCAGGCCTCGTTCCAGCAGCTGTTTGGGCAGCGGCCGATCAACCCGCCGCCAGTCGTATTCGATACCCGTGGAGTTGATCAGCGCATCACCCGTTACCGTCGTCGACTCGCGTTCACCACGGGGGCGGATGCGGATTTGTAGCCGCCCCGACGGCAAGCTTTCAAAGCCCTGCAATGAACCCGCGTGAATCGACACCCGACCCGCTTCGATCAACCGAGCCAGCAGCGCGGCGCTCAGGGGCGGCGAGCGATGGTGGTGGCTTTCCCACCAGGGCCGAACGTGGCGCACGAACTGGCGACGCTGCGCATCCGAAGCCTGATTCCACAAGCGACCGATATTGACCCGCACGGTGTCCAGTGGCGCTTGCCAGTCAATGCCGCCCTCAATCGCCAACTGACATTGCTCGCGTACTTTGCGCAGCAGTTGCCGGGTGCTGCGGATGCTGTGGTCTTCGCCGAGGAAGTCCGGCCAGGCGGGCGGCTGACGACGAACGTGGGGCAGCAGGCCATGCCGGGAAAATATCTGCACCGGACCGCGATGCCCTGACTGTTGCAGCGAGACCACGGCATCGACCATGGTCAAACCGGAACCGATGATCAACACCCGCGCCTGAGGGTCCAGCTTGCTCATCGCTGCCACGTCCCAAGGGTCAACCGCTGATGCGTTCAAGCCGCTGGACTGGCGCTGTGGAGTGCGGGACGCGGCGTACATGCCTGTGGCCAGCACGGCGAAACGGCCTCGCAGAATCTGCCCGTCGGCAAGTCTGATTTCCACACCCGGCTCATTGACCTGAAGGTCCACCACCTCGCCCTGCACATGCTCCGCGCTGGAGCCTTGCGCGGCGCCCACCGCACGCGCTTCGGCCAGGCGCTGCTGCACATACAAACCAAAGAAGCCACGGGGCGGGAACAGCTCGGCGACCGGCACGTCCTGCTCGTGGGCTTCGGGCCAGCCACCGGCGGCGATGAAATCGGTCAGCCATTGGGTCAGGTCATCGGCGTTGTCCGGATCAACACTCATGCGTGCAGCGTTGCCGTTAAGGGTATGCCCCAACTCCGTCGCGCTGTACGCCTCACCCCGGCCCAACTCGCTGCGTGGCTCGACGATCAGGATGCGCCGCTGGCCGGGCAGACGTAGCAGTTGTACGGCCAGCATGCTGCCACTGAGGCCACCGCCGATGATCAGGATGTCGGCTTTTTTGGGGGTTGGGTCAGGTGTGGGATTCATGATCGAAGATTGCTCTTTTTATCAGAGTCGGGGGCTTTTTCTGTAGGTGCTCGTGCGCGCCTACAGATCCTGCGTTTTTTCAGATAAGTCCAGCGTCACAAGACCACATTCCGCACAAACCTCACACTCTCTTCGCCCTGGTTCTCATAGCTGTGAGCCTGGTTACTGGCGAACATGAAAAAACCACCCGGGGCGACATGGTGGATTTGCTCGGGCAAATTCACCGTCAGATGCCCCTCGACCACATACACTTGCTCGCTCCAGCCATCAGGATCGGCCTCGGAAACGTAGGATTCCCCAGGCTCCAGGCTGAATTCCCACAACTCCACTTCACGGCGGGCGGTGGCCTTGGCCAGTAAGACGGCGCGGCTGCCAGGGATCGAGCCTGCCCAGGCCACTTCATTGATGCGGCTGGAATCGCGATGATCAGGCGCCTGGATCAAGTCACTGAACGCCACCTCCAACGCTTCGGCGACCCGATCAAGGGTGGCAAGACTGACGTTCTTTTCCCCCGCCTCGATAGCCACCAGCATTCGTCGACTGACCCCGGACTTTTCCGCCAACGCGGTCTGGCTCATGTCCAGGGCATTACGCAAGCGACGCACGTTCTGGCTGACGTGCTGCAATACCGGCGCACGCTGCAAATTGTCATTGCTCAATATTTATCTCTCTCAAAACAATTGCGCAGTATACTGCCCAGCTTTCGACAGCGTGTACACGTATCACGCACGTTCAAGCCGGTGAGAAGCATGAAGTCTACCTCTATAACGCCCCGCATCAGTAAAGCCGAAGCGGTGCTGATTTTTATCACCATCCTGTGGGGCGGTACTTTCCTGATCGTGCAGCATGCGATGACCGTCAGCGGACCGATGTTTTTCGTTGGCCTGCGCTTTGCCGCCGCAGCGATCATCGTCGGCCTGTGTTCAATGAATGTGCTGCGCGGGTTTACCTTGCTGGAGTTCAAGGCCGGGGTGGCCATCGGTGCGGCGATCATGCTCGGCTATGGTTTGCAGACCATCGGCCTGCAGACCATCCCCAGCAGTCAATCGGCGTTCATCACCGCGCTCTATGTGCCCTTCGTCCCGCTGTTGCAATGGCTGGTGCTGGGCCGTCGGCCGGGGCTGATGCCAAGCCTGGGTATCGGCCTGGCATTCGCCGGGCTGATGCTGCTGGCCGGTCCCGAAGGCGCCGCCCTGCAGTTCAGCCCCGGAGAAATTGCCACTGTGATCAGCGCCGTGGCGATCGCCGCCGAAATCATTCTGATCGGCGCGTCGGCGGGTAAGGTCGATGTGCGCCGGGTGACGGTGATTCAACTGGCAACCGCTTCGCTGTTGTCATTTCTGATGATCGTGCCCACCGGGGAAAAACTACCGGACTTCTCCTGGCTGCTGGTGATCACTGCCATTGGCCTTGGCGCAATGAGCGCAGTGATTCAGGTGGCCATGAACTGGGCACAGAAAACCGTTTCACCGACCCGCGCCACGGTGATCTACGCCGGTGAGCCGGTCTGGGCGGGAATTGCCGGACGTCTTGCAGGAGAGCGCCTGCCGGGGATCGCGCTGCTCGGTGCGGCGTTGATCGTGGCCGGGGTGATTGTCAGCGAAATGAAGGGCCGTCGAAAACTCGCGGATGAGGCCGCAGAACCCGTTGAGGAAAACCGGCAAACGTTTAAAGAAGCAGACTGACGACAACCTGAAACGGCGCTTAACTACAGCGAACCAACCTTCTTCCTACAAGGTCTGTAGGATTCTGCGACACCTTGGCGGTTGGTGATCAACAGCCCGGCACGTATGATCCTTGACATTTCCCTGCAGATTAGAAGCCTATGTCCCTGATAGTTCTACTGCTTCTGCCTTTCATCGGCAGCTGTCTAGCGGCTTTTTTGCCGCACAATGCGCGTAACGCTGAATCCATTCTCGCAGGCCTTGTGGCCGTGACCGGCGCGATTCAAGTTGCATTGTGGTACCCGCAGATTGTCGACGGCGGGGTGATTCGCGAAGAATATTTCTGGCTGCCCAGCCTGGGACTGAATTTCGTCCTGCGCATGGACGGCTTTGCCTGGCTGTTTTCCATGCTGGTGCTGGGTATTGGCGCACTGGTCGCGCTGTACGCCCGCTACTACATGTCCCCGGATGATCCGGTGCCAAGGTTTTTCGCCTTCTTCCTGGCCTTCATGGGCGCCATGCTCGGGCTGGTGATTTCCGGCAATCTGATCCAGATCGTGTTTTTCTGGGAGCTGACCAGCGTTTTCTCGTTCCTGTTGATCGGCTATTGGCACCACCGGGCCGACGCTCGACGCGGCGCCTACATGGCGCTGATGGTCACCGGCGCAGGCGGTCTGGCGTTGCTGGTGGGGGTCATGTTGCTGGGTCATGTGGTCGGCAGTTACGACCTGGATCGGGTTTTGGCTTCCGGTGAGGCGATCCGCGCCCACGCCTTGTACCCGGTTTTACTGACCCTGATTCTGATAGGCGCCCTGAGCAAGAGCGCACAGTTCCCGTTCCATTTCTGGCTGCCACACGCCATGGCGGCGCCGACGCCGGTTTCCGCTTATCTGCACTCGGCAACCATGGTCAAGGCCGGGGTATTTTTGCTGGCGCGTTTCTGGCCGGCATTGTCCGGTACCGAACAATGGTTCTGGATCGTCAGTGGCGCGGGTGCCTGCACGCTGATCATCGGGGCCTATGCGGCAATTTTCCAGAATGACCTCAAGGGCCTGCTGGCCTATTCGACTATCAGCCACCTGGGCCTGATTACCCTGTTGCTGGGCCTCAACAGCCCGCTGGCAGCTGTCGCCGCTGTGTTTCACATCCTCAACCATGCGACTTTCAAGGCCTCGCTGTTCATGGCGGCCGGGATCATCGACCACGAAAGCGGCACCCGTGACATTCGCAAGCTCAGCGGCCTGATCAAGCTGATTCCCTATACGGCCACGCTGGCCATGGTTGCCAGCGCTTCAATGGCCGGGGTGCCGCTGCTCAATGGCTTCCTGTCCAAGGAGATGTTCTTCGCCGAAACGGTGTTCATCTCGTCCTCGGCCTGGGTGGAAATGGCCCTGCCGGTGATCGCGACCATTGCCGGGACCTTCAGCGTCGCCTACTCCCTGCGCTTCACCGTGGACGTATTTTTCGGTCCGAAAGCGACTGACCTGCCCCATACCCCCCATGAGCCGCCACGCTGGATGCGCGCCCCGGTGGAGTTTCTGGTGATTGCCTGTGTGATCGTCGGGATTTTCCCGGCGCAGTCCGTGGCGCCATTGCTGGCCGCCGCCGCGCAACCGGTGGTGGGTGGCACGCTGCCGGAGTACAGCCTGGCGGTCTGGCACGGCTGGAATGCGCCGATGATCATGAGCCTGATCGCCATGGCGGGCGGGATTCTTTTGTACCTGCTGCTGCGCAAACCGTTTAAACAGGATCGATTCGTCGGCCCGCCTTTGGTGAATCGCCTCAACGGCAAGCGTTTCTTTGAAAGGTCGCTGGTGATTTTCACCCGCTGGGCACGCCGCTTCGAAAGGAACATCAGCACCCGACGCTTGCAGCCCCAGCTCTTTCTGGTGGTCCTGGCGGCGTTGATCGGTGGTTTCATTCCCATGTACTTCAGCGGTCTGACCTGGGGTGATCGTCCGAAAATCCCCGGCTCCGGCGTATTCGTGACCCTGTGGATCATCGCCATTGCCTGCGCCCTTGGCGCCGCATGGCAGGGTAAATATCACCGGCTGGCGGCAGTGATCATGGTCAGCGTCTGCGGGTTGATGACCTGCGTGACCTTTGTCTGGTTCTCCGCCCCGGATCTGGCCCTGACTCAACTGGTGGTGGAAGTGGTCACCTCAGTGCTGATCCTGCTGGGCCTGCGCTGGCTGCCGCGACGCAACGAAGACGTGGCACCCTCGATCAGCACGCGACTGCGCGCCCGCACCCGTCGGGTCCGCGACCTGTTTCTGTCGATCCTGGTGGGTGGTGGCATGGCATTGCTGTCCTACGCCATGCTGACCCGGGCCACGCCCAATACCATTTCCTCGTTCTACCTCAGCCGGGCCATTCCCGAGGGCGGTGGCAGTAACGTGGTCAATGTGATGCTGGTGGACTTCCGTGGCTTCGATACGTTTGGCGAGATCACCGTACTCGCAGCGGTGGCGCTAACCGTGTTTGCCCTGTTGCGACGTTTCCGCCCTCCGAAAGAAAGCATCGCCCTGCCCGCTCAGCAACGTCTGCTGGCACGGGACGTGGTCACCGATCTGGTCAACCCGCGCAGCGCCAGCGACACGGCGCTGGGCTTCATGATGGTGCCAGCCGTGCTGGTCCGCTTGCTGCTGCCGATTGCGGTGGTGGTGTCGATGTACCTGTTCATGCGCGGCCACAACCAGCCGGGCGGCGGATTTGTTGCCGGTCTGGTGATGTCGGTAGCGTTCATCCTGCAATACATGGTGGCGGGCACTCAGTGGGTCGAAGCGCAGATGAGCCTGCGGCCGCTGCGCTGGATGGGCACCGGTCTGCTGTTCGCGATTTGCACCGGGCTGGGCTCGATGTTCCTCGGCTATCCATTCATGACCACTCACACCGCGCATCTGGACTTGCCACTGCTGGGTGATATCCATATGGCCAGCGCCTTGTTCTTTGATGTCGGCGTATATGCCGTAGTCGTGGGCTCGACGCTGCTGATCCTGACGGCACTGGCCCACCAATCGGTGCGTAGCCATCGCCCGACGTCGCAGTCCAAGCCCGTGCCGACCCCCATAGCCGATCTCATGGCCGAAAAAGGAGCCCGCTGATGGAAGAAGTCATCGCAATCGCCATTGGAGTACTGGCCGCCTCAGGCGTGTGGCTGATCCTGCGCCCGCGGACCTTTCAGGTGGTCATGGGCCTGTGCTTGCTGTCCTATGGCGTCAACCTGTTCATTTTCAGCATGGGCAGCCTGTTTATCGGCCGTGAGCCGATCATCAAAGACGGCGTTCCCCAGGATCTGCTGCACTACACCGACCCGCTGCCTCAGGCATTGGTACTCACCGCCATTGTCATCAGCTTTGCCATGACCGCGCTGTTTCTGGTGCTGCTGCTGGCGTCGCGCGGACTGACCGGCACCGACCATGTAGACGGCAGGGAGCCCAAAGAATGACGTGGATGAACCAACTGATCGTTGCGCCCATCCTGCTGCCCTTGCTGACGGCCGCGATCATGCTGTGGCTCGGCGAAAAACATCGCCCGCTCAAGGCGCGAATCAATCTGTGGTCCAGCATCCTCGGCCTGGGCATCTCCATCACCTTGTTCATGTGGGTGCAGACCAGCGGCAGCACGGGTTCGATTGGTGTGTATCTGCCCGGTAACTGGGAAGTGCCGTTCGGCATCGTGCTAGTGGTGGATCACCTGTCGGCGATGATGCTGGTGCTGACCGGGATCGTCGGCGTCTGCGCGCTATTGTTCGCCCTGGCCCGCTGGGACCGGGCTGGTGCCAGCTTCCATGCGCTGTTCCAGATTCAATTGATGGGTTTGTACGGCGCGTTTCTCACCGCTGACCTGTTCAACCTGTTCGTCTTCTTTGAAGTGCTGCTGGCCGCGTCCTATGGCTTGATGCTGCATGGTTCCGGTCGTGCCCGAGTCTCGGCAGGCTTGCACTACATTGCGATCAACTTGCTGGCTTCGTCGCTGTTCCTGATCGGCGCGGCATTGATCTACGGCGTGACCGGCACCTTGAACATGGCGGATCTGGCGATCAAGATCCCTCAAGTGCCCGAAGCCGACTTGGGCCTGCTGCACGCAGGCGCGGCGATTCTGGCGGTGGCCTTCCTGACCAAAGCGGGTATGTGGCCGCTGAACTTCTGGCTGGCCCCGGCCTACTCGGCAGCCAGCGCGCCGGTTGCGGCGATGTTCGCGATCATGACCAAAGTCGGCTTCTACACCTTGCTGCGGCTCTGGACGCTACTGTTTTCGGTGCAGGCAGGCCCATCCGCGTTCTTCGGCGGCGACTGGCTGATTTACGGTGGTATGGCGACGATTTTCACCGCAGCCGTGGCGATCATCGCCGCGCAACGTCTGGAGCGCATGGCCAGCCTGAGCATTCTGGTGTCGGCGGGCATTCTGCTGTCGGCGGTCGGCTTTGCCCAACCGAGCCTGACCGCAGGCGCGCTGTTCTATCTGGTCAGCTCCACCCTGGCCTTGAGCGCCATGTTCCTGCTGGCTGAACTGGTCGAACGTTCACGCTCGGTCAATGACCTGACCATGGCCATGGAAGACGACCCCGACCAGCTACCGCGCACTATGGAATCCCTGAACCCGCCACCAGGCACCAACCTGGATGATGAGCAAAAGGCCGTAGTCGGCCAGGTCATCCCCATGACCATGGCCTTCCTGGGCTTGAGCTTTGTCGTCTGCGCCCTGCTGATCATTGGCATGCCGCCGCTGTCCGGCTTCATCGGCAAGTTGAGCCTGCTCAGTGCCCTGCTCAATCCATTGGGCCTTGATGTTGCTCAGGACGAAACCATTTCCAGCCAGGGCTGGATGCTGGTGGCGCTGCTGATTTTCTCGGGTCTGGCCTCTCTGCTGGCCTTTTCCCGAGTGGGCATTCAACGCTTCTGGACTCCACAGGAGCGCCCTTCTCCGCTGCTGCGGCGTTACGAATGCCTGCCCATCGTGATTCTGCTGGGGCTTTGCATCGCGCTGACCTTCCAGGCCGAACCGCTGTTGCGCTACACCCGCGACACGGCGGCGGCGCTGCATGAGCCCAAGCAATATATCCAGTCGGTCATGGCGACACGGCCGCTGCCGGGGCCTGTCAGTGATACCGGGATTTCGGCGGTGCAGCCATGAAACGTTACTTCCCTGCTCCGTGGTTTTCCGTAGCCCTGGCGGTACTCTGGCTGGTGCTGAACCTGTCTCTGAGCCCAAGCAACATTCTGCTCGCCATAGTGCTGGGTTTTCTTGCGCCGCTGCTGATGGCTCCGCTGCGTCCTTTGCCGGTGAGCATCCGCAAACCCGGCGTCATCTTGCGACTGTTCTTTCTGGTGGGGCGCGATGTGGTGGTGTCCAACCTGGCCGTGGCCTGGACCGTGTGGAACGCCCGACGCCGTCCACCACGCTCGGCCTTTGTCAAAGTGCCGCTGGACCTGCGCGATGCCAACGGGCTGGCGGCCTTGTCGATGATCACCACCGTGGTGCCCGGCACCGTCTGGTCGGAACTGGCTCTGGATCGCAGCGTACTGCTGATGCACGTGTTCGATCTTGAAGACGAAGCGCAATTCATCGAGCACTTCAAGCGCACCTACGAGCGCCCGCTGATGGAGATTTTCGAATGACCGCCTTGCTCAGCAACGCCATTCTGGCCAGCCTGCTTATCTTCGCCCTGGCCATGGTCCTGACGCTGATCCGCCTGCTCAAAGGCCCTTCAGCCCAGGACCGGGTTCTGGCTCTGGACTATCTGTACATCATCGCCATGTTGATGATGCTGGTGCTGGGCATCCGTTATGCCAGCGACACTTACTTCGAGGCCGCGCTGCTGATCGCACTGTTCGGCTTTGTCGGCTCATTTGCCCTGGCCAAATTCCTGCTACGCGGAGAGGTGATCGAATGAATTCGTCCGTGGTTCTGCCGTTCTGGGTCGAGATTCTGACCGCTGCCTTGCTGCTTGCCAGCAGCCTGTTCGTGCTGACCGGGGCCTTGGGCATCTTGCGCATGAAAGAGTTTTTCCAGCGCATGCACCCGCCCGCACTGGCCTCGACCCTCGGGGCCTGGTGCGTGGCATTGGCGTCGATTGTCTATTTCTCGGCGCTCAAATCGGAGCCGGTGATACACGCCTGGCTGATCCCGATTCTGTTGTCGATCACCGTACCGGTCACCACCTTGCTGCTGGCCCGCACAGGGCTGTTCCGCAAGCGCATGGCGGGAGACGATGTCCCGCCGGAAGTCAGCAGTGGTAACGGCCAGGGGGATTCGGGCGGCAGTTGAATAAATTGCCTTGTCCAGATTACTCGCTGGCCTTGAAGGTCAGCTCACCCTTGCGCCACTTGGCCGCTTTGGTCGTTGCAGTCTTCAATGTCTTGGTCAGCCCGCCCTGTAATTGCTCATGGGCGGCAAAGACCATCATGATGCCCTGGCCTTCCTTGAACACGATGCCATGGCCTTCGGCGATATCGACGTAAGCGTATTCGCCCAGGCCATACACCGTAATCTTGATGTCACGAAACTTGATTTCGAACTTGCCGCCTTCACGGCTGGGCAATACCGCCGCGCGGAAATGATCGCCCACCTTGAGCTCAAGGCGCGGTTTGTCATCCACCACCAGGGCTGTCTCGGTGTCGATTTCGGCGATGTAAATGTCTTCAGCCGATTGCTCGCATACGTATACAAAGCGAGACTGGAACTGCTTGACCAACTTGGCTCGCAGGTCACCCAGCACGAACAGCGCGTGCGTCTCCAGATTACTTACTGCCAAAGTGCAAACTCCCAACCTGAAATATGATTTCGTCCGGTCATGGCCGAACGATCGAAAAGTGGACTCCCGCCCTCCCGATCCGCCACGCAGGTGTTCGGGAAAGTCATGTGCAAAGAGAAGTCGACGATGCCGGACACGCGATGTGCAATCAGCGTTGGCATGAGGGGGATTCTACCGGGTGCCGGGGCCTGCCGCCTATATGCCTTTCGTCCGTAGCGGCATTCATCGCCATTTCTGACAACAATGCCGCCTTCTGGTGCACTTGTCGGGGGCGGTTTCCTACGCCGTTGAGGACTAAATCATGCCGATGAGCATCAACTACTGCCATACTCGCGCAAATCGAAAAAGGCCTGACCCGGTGTCGGTCAGAAGCCAGTTTTTATCCAGGGGAAGGTAGCAGTGACTGAATTTGATATTGGCGAGTTTTTTGTCTGGGGTGAATGCAAGGAAGTAGAGGGTGAGTATCAGGCGGTCATCGGCATGCGCGCCAAACAGCCCGGGGTTCCTGTCACTTATCACCAGGTGGAGAAGGATCGCTGGTTCAAGACAGCCGAACTTGCGGCTGAAGCTGGCAGGGAACAGGCTCAGGAATTGAAGAATGCGGTGGATGCTGGGGGGTTGAATCTCTAATTGAGTACATATCCGTTGCTCCGGTAACGGCTGCTTATGGTTGCGCTTTTACAGCGCCTCACTTTTGAAAAGCGCAAAAGTAAGCAAAACGCTCTTGCCCCACCACTCGGTCCCTCGCCTAGGCTCGGCATGCCCGGAATCCGACATTGATTCGGCGGGCCGCCGCGAAGGGCCATCCCTGGCCCAGCGCGGCTAAACCGGCATCCTTGCCGGTTTGCCCCGCCGAATCAATATCGGCTTCCGGCCAGCGTGGTTTGACGGGGCACCAAGATCAAAATCAAAAGCGCGTAGATCAAGATCAACTGCGACGATGGTTGGTGCTACGTGGATTGAGGTAGGAGCTGCCGAAGGCTGCGAAGGCGGCTTCCGATTCGCAGCCTTCGGCAGCTCCTACAGAAAACCCCGCCCGCCGTCAGTTCTGTGGGAGCGTAGCTTGCACAAAGGAACGCGGCATGAACAGGGACCAGGTCGGCCAGGCCGCCTCGCGCGCTTTTGATTTGGCTTTTGATCTTAGGCGCCCCGTTAAACCACGCAGGCCGAACGCGGACCTTGAACCGTGGGCAACCCGGCAGGACGCCGGGTTAGCCGCGCTGGGCCAGGGATGGCCCTTCGCGGCGGCCCACGGTTCAAGGTCTGCGGTCGGGTACACCGAGCCTAGGCGAGGTGCCGAGTGGTGGGGCAAGAGCGTTTTGCTTACTTTTGACTGGGCCGGCATTCCGGCTTTTCAAAAGTGAGGCGCCGTAAGGGCGCAACCCTAAGCAGCCGTTACCGCAGCAACGGATATGCACACAAGACATCCACGAAAAAACCCACCGAACTCTACGCCACCCCCATGCTCTGATGCTTTACGCGGCTTGTAGCGTGTAAATCACAATAGGGTCCCGTACCCCAGGAGCTACCATGGAATTGACCACACCCACACTCGCCACTCTGTTCGAACAGCTGGGCCTGGACTCCGACGATGCCAGCATCGACGCGTTCGCCGCCGCACATCCGTTGCCAGACGACGTAAAGTTGATCGACGCCGACTTCTGGACACCCCAGCAGGCACGCTTTCTCAAAGAGGAACTGCGAGAAGATGCCGAATGGGCGCCGGTTGTAGACGAGCTCAACGTCCTGCTGCACAAACCAGCAGACTGATTAAGCGCAGCGACCTGGCTTTACAGGCCGCTGCAAACAATCAACCGGGCTATCGAGACGGCTAACCTGCTACCTCATTATTCGGATACATCGCCCGACCGCCCTTGCGTGGCGCATGCACAAACCAGGCGTCGCGCAGGTTGCGTCGGCTGGGAATCAATGCACTCCAGTGAGCCGAGCGGTGAATATAGCGGTGGCGCAAGATCTGCTCCTCATGGGGCTCAAGCAAATACGGCGCGCCTCTGGCGTAAGCGATCAGCTTCTGCGCAACGATGTGTAACTCAGGCTGGAGCATCAACTCCTGGCTGACAGGAATCGGCAGAAACGGCGCCCCTTCATCGCATGCCAACGCATGCATGACCCGCAGATGTACCCTGGAAAGATGACCAAACACCTGACGCTGTAAACAGACAGCGGCCATCACCGACCTGCCCCCAGATCGGTTACAGCCCTTCAGAGGGCGAGTATTGCAAGCCACTGAAAGCGAAGCCTGAGGATCAGCGCGATCAAACCAGTGGTCGGTCTGCATCGCCTGCATTTCGGCAAATGCCTGTTGCCAGGCGAGTGTCGACTCCAACGGTTCATCGCACCCCGCTTCACTCCAGCGTGGACGGGTAATCAGCACCCGTTCCAGCATCTGCGGGTGATACCCCCCGCCAATGTCCGAGTGCGCGCCGGGTAGTGAGATCTCCCTCGTCCAGTGAGGCGTTATGCTGTTGAGCGCGAAGTTACGCCGCACTTCATCCCTGGCAGTCAGATGCAGTACTTGCTCGGCGCATCCCGGCGGCAGATAAAGGTTGACCCGATCATTCCTGGCATCAGCGACGGCCCCCATGTCTCTGATACCCCCCACAGCGGCGACGGTGTCGAACAGACCGATCACCTTGATCCTGACGCTGCCATTACGCCAGGAAAAGTGCGGGCTCAAGGGTACACAACGTCGGTTGAGGGTGACTTCAAGTGCGCATTTGTCCTTTTTGAGCACTTCATTGACAAAATGCCGGGCCGCCGCTGCGCCGCGACTGAAACCAAATACATCCAGCTCCAGGCCACTGACTACACAACCGGGGTTCTCGCTGGCAAAGGTTTCGAGACGTGCCTCCAGCTTCTTGAAAGCACGGGCCACCTTGGCGATTACCCCCGTGGTACCCCGCCCGAAACTCTGTCCCGACCAGACTGAATCCCGCCGCCCTGAGGTTGTGCCGATACCGCTGACGTAGATCGGCCAGTAAACCTTGAGCCCAGCCCCGTCATTGGCAGCTACGGACTGGCAGCGATAGAGTTTCGCCAGCAGTGCGACATTACTGAAGTCATTGCTGTAGCTGCTCGACGGGTCATCATGCCGACCTTTGCACTCCGAGATATGCTTGCCACCGTTGACTTCACTCATCGCCCGGCAATCCGCCGCGATCTGTGTGTTGAACCGGTTATTTCCCGTTCCATCGAAGAATATGCCGATCCTTACGGTGACTTCCAGAGACGCGGTGCTGGACCCCACCCGTGCTTCATCTACTTTCCATGTATTTTTCATTCGTATATCCGCCGATTGGCGCAACTGATAAGCCAGCTGCTTTGATTTCAATAGATTTCATTGATATCTGCAGCTTGCTCAGCGATATACAGGCGTCAAGTTTGGGACAAACTTTTCAGACTTATCCCACAGACCTCAGGGATAAATTATAAATAGTTACTACATCGGTAGAGACAAACACTCTCACTCATTGAACAAATCTATAAACACACCCGCTCTTATTCTCCTCGCAACTCAACGCTGGAACGTAGTGTTGCAATTAAATCTTGCTCTGCGGCTTGTAGCCCAGCCGTAGACCGCCCCAATGGCGACCTTTGACCATGATCGGCACGGACAGATCGTGCATGAGCTCGCCCGTGTCCCGGGTATAGGTTTGCAGCAGCACCGCTTGTTTATGACTGCCACAGCGTATGCCGGTGCGGTCATCAAATTTGCGTTTACTGCGGCTGCGGACCGTATCGATACTCAAATCGCCGGTGAGCGGCTCACTGAATGCCGCATTGTGGGTGGGTACGTAGCCTTCCGGCGTGCAGGCGATGACAAACACCAGCCCGTCATGCTGTGACAGCAGCGGTTCCTGAATACCTGGCAGAACCTGATCGGTGTAGCGATCGAAACGAGTCTGGAACTTGGCAGGTGCGGTGTTGGCAACGGGTTGATAGCGACGGTCGAACAGGTCATCGACGGTGATCTTGCGCTCGTCGATATCCTGCTCGAACTTGCTGGCAATCTGGCTCGCCCCAAGCCGGGCAAGGTCGTAGATACGCTGGTGATAATCATCCAGGCCGACTTCGGCAAGACGCTCGCTGATGGTTTCTGCCTGGCCTTCCATCTGCACGGCGGCCTGCGCCAGTTTACGGGTCTGATCGTCGCTGATTGCCAGATCACTGCGCATTTGCTGCACCGCCACGAACAGCCCGGCCAGTTGCTGCTGATTGGTCTCGGCGCCCTGGGCAATCTCGCTGACCTGGGTTTCCACCCCGGCAGCCAGCCGGGCGATGTTCTGTAAATGCTGACCGGTGAGTTCGACCTGCTCAACGCCGGTATCCAGATCCGCCGAGAGATGGCGAATCTGTTCCACCACCTGGCTGGTGCGCTGCTGAATGTCAGCCACCATTTGCCCGACCTCCTGGGTCGCAGTAGCTGTACGCCCTGCGAGGCCACGCACCTCATCAGCCACCACCGCAAAACCACGGCCATGCTCGCCTGCCCTGGCCGCTTCGATAGCGGCGTTGAGGGCCAGCAGGTTGGTCTGGCTGGCGATCGACTGGATAACCAGCGTGACCCGCTGAATCTCTTCACTGCGCTGGCTCAGGGCCTCGATCAACTGACGACTGTCGATGGCCCGCTTGCTGAGCACATGCATCCGATTGATCGACTCACCCAGTACACCGAGGCCCTCGTCGCTGCGTTGCCGGGCTTCGGCTGACGCGTTCAAGGCCAATTGACTCAGTTGGGCAGTCTGTTGCTCGGTGGCGATCATCACGTCGGCGCTGCTGACGATTTGCTCTGCCGCTTTGAGCTGCGATTGTACTTTGCTCGCCAGCTGTTTGACGGAAAATGCTACTCCGGCAGCCGACAAGGCGTTGTGGCTGGTGGTGCGGGACAAGTCGCGGGTCAGACGGCTGATGTCGCTATCGCCCTGCGCAAGTGCGGTTGGAGCAGGACGCTGGGCCAACACACGGGGCAGCCATAGCGCAATCAACCCCAGGGGCACCACCAGATAAAGGGATAACTGGAGCCAGGTCATCGCGATGAACAGCCCTGTCACGACAACGCTTTGCACGACGGACACCCGCCATGGATAGACAGGGGTGAGTGCAACCTCGGCGGGCATCACACTCGAAGGTTTATCGACCACAGATCCATTTGCGACCATTTCCTTTACCCCATTCGTGCTTATCGTTATTTTGTCTGCATTAAACGCCGAATAAGGGCTTTTAGCCATGAGGCGTTAGTTGTAAAAACAGCAACAGCAGAACTCACACGCATGGCCCCTGTCGCATGTCCTGTGCAGCACGCTTACCGGATTGCGCTACCACCCATTCAAAATGATGTTGAGGGTTGCCTTGCATTCTGAATCTTCCAGCTCCACTGCGGACATCTTCATCGGCGACAGCACGATGGCGCAGCGCATGAGAGCCCACGATTGGGCCTCTACCCCCTTGGGCCCCGCCGAACTCTGGCCGCAATCGCTGAAGCTGGCCCTGCGCATCCTGCTGACTTCGCGCTTTGACATGTGGCTGGGCTGGGGCGAGCAGGTGCATTTCTTCTATAACGATGCCTATCAGCCTACCCTCGGACAGAAAGAATCCTACGCGCTGGGCATGCCAGCTGGCGAACTGTGGCCGGAAATCTGGCCCGAGATCAAACCCCGCATTGACGAGGTTTATCAACGTGGCGTGTCCACCTGGGACCAGTCGCTGTTGCTGATTCTGCGGCGTAATCAGCAGCCGGAAGAGACCTATCACAGTTTTTCCTACAGCCCGTTGCTCGGCGATGCAGGCGCCATTGAGGGCGTGTTCTGCGCGGTGATCGAAGACACCGAGCGGGTCCTGAATGAAAGGCGTTTGGCGCTGCTGCGCACGGTCGCTACCGGCATGGTCAGCACCCGGGATCGGCAGAGCGTGTTCAACAACCTGAATACCGCACTGTCCACTCAGGACCGCGATCTGCCATTTACCCTGACGTTCGTGCTGGACGCCGAGGGCAATGCACACCTGGCGAGCAGCAGCGGCTTCGACTCCAGCCATGACCCGGTCATCAGCCAACTGGCACGGCTTGGCCATCCTTATAGAGAACAGCCCCTGCCCGAGGGTGTGGACGGACTTGTGCTGCATGATCTGAGCAACCTCACCAATGCGCTGCCTTGCGGGGCTTGGGAGCAGTCGCCAAACACCCTGGTCATGGCCCCGCTCAAAGGTGCCGACGGGCTGTTGCTCAATGGTTTCATGCTGGTGGGCCTGAATCCGAATCGGCCCAGGGATGCGGATTACCTGAGTTTCATCGAATTGATCAGCGGTCAGGTTGCCTCCAGCCTGGTAAGGGTGGATGTCCACGAAGAGGAGCATCAACGCGCCGAGGCCCTGGCCGAGGCGTTACAGATGCGTCAGGCAGCCGCCGAAGCGTTGCATGATGCCAACCTCCGGTTGAGCGCTGAAGTGGAGCAGCGCAATCAGGCCCTCAACAACGCTTTGGCCAGGCTGAGCGAAGAAGCCCGCGAGCGGGAGGCGATGCAGGAAGCCTTGCGTCAATCACAGAAAATGGAGGCGCTGGGGCAATTGACCGGTGGCATAGCCCATGACTTCAATAATCTGCTGACGGGCATCATCGGCTCGCTGGACATGATCAGCCGCCGCAGTGCCAGCGGCAAGCCGGAAGATACTCAGCGCTATATCGCGGCGGCTACTCAGTCTGCCAATCGCGCCGCTACCCTGACCCACCGCCTGCTGGCGTTCGCCCGACGCCAGCCCTTGAACCCGCGCCCGACGGACGTGAACCTGCTGATGCTCTCCATGGAGGACTTGCTGCGTCGTTCATTGCGGGAAAACACCCGCATGCACCTCTTCGCCCACGATCAGTTGTGGCCCACGCTGTGCGATCCCCATCAACTGGAAAGCGCCCTGCTGAATCTGGTGATCAATGCCCGGGATGCCATGGGCGACGACGGCCAACTGACCATCAGCGTGGCAAACGCCACCCTGACCTCCGACGCGATTGCCGAAAAGGTTCAGGCCGTGCCGGGCGATTACATCTGCATCAGCATTGATGACACCGGTTGCGGGATGACCGCTGATGTACTGGAGCATGCGTTCGAGCCGTTCTATACCACCAAGCCGCTGGGCCAGGGCACCGGACTTGGGCTTTCGATGGTATACGGCTTTGCCCGGCAGTCCGATGGCTACGTGCGTATCGAATCAGAGCCTGGGCGAGGCACTCAGGTGAAGTTGTATTTGCCGCGTCATCAGCAGCTTCCGGACAGCCCGGAAATACAGGTCAGCCTTGTCCATACCCAATCGGTGGGCGGCCTGACGGTATTGATCGTCGAGGATGAGCAGACAGTGCGTGAACTGGTGGTGGAGGTGCTGAAGGATTTCGAATGCATCACGCTTGAGGCCGCGGATGGTCTGGCGGGGCTGGCAATACTCAACAGCGGCCAGCCAGTGGACCTGCTGATCAGCGATATCGGTTTGCCGGGCCTGAACGGCAGGCAACTGGCCGAAGCGGCGCGGCTGATGCGCCCGGATCTACCGATCCTGCTGATGACCGGCTATGCGGAAAACGCCGCACTGGCGGGCGGTTTTCAGGAGCAAGGCATGCTGCTGCTGACCAAACCTTTCACCCTAGCCGAGCTGACGGAAAGAATCCGGGAAATGCTTTGAGACGATAACCAGACAGCGCGGGACCGTATGGCCCGCGCGCTGCTATCGATCAGGCTTGACGCTGATGCTTGTCGATCTGTTCGTGGCGTTCCTGCGCTTCGATGCAGTACTTGGTGGTCGGGCTGATCAGCAGGCGCTTGAGGCCAATAGGCTCGCCGCTGTCGTCACACCATCCAAAACTGTCATCGGCAATGCGCGACAAGGCCATTTCGAGCTGTGGCAGCATGCGCTGATCACGATCGATCACATTGACCAGCCAGTGGCGCTCTTCCTCTACGGAAGCCGCGTCAGCAGGATCGGCAGGCGTGTCCAGGCTTTCGATCGCAATGCGGCTCTGCTCGATGCGCTCGTGGATTTCCACTTTCATACCCTGCAACAGCTCGACGAAGAAAGCGTGCTGCTCGGCATTCATGTAGTCATCAGCCGGCATGGCCAGCAACTTTTCCTTTGTCATTGATTTCTCTATAAAAAAAACGTGCATTAAGGCGAATTAAGGAGCGGCTCTGCGTTGCCGTAAAAGCGCCATAGTCTCCAAGCGCCACCTGGCACTCAATTTACGAGGGGCGGCAGTCTAAGGCCGCCTTGGGCAGTCGGCAACTAGTTTGCTCAACAAGTGCCGATTGAACGGCACTTATATCGTGTTACAACTGCACTGTCCGGCCTTCTTTAGCGCTCAAACGCGCGGCATCCAGTACTTTCGCCGCTGCCACCGCATCATGAGGATCCACCGGATTGGCGGCGTACCCAGCCAGAGCTTCCTGCAGCTGCTGATAGAAATGCGGCCAGCAACCGCGCTGGGACGGGACGGTTTCCCGCTGCTCGCCCTGCTCCAGCCGCCCCCAGCGATCCTGTGACTCGACGCCCCAGCCCTCGCCTTCGGATTTCGGCGTAAGGCCCGCCAGCGAAGCGGCCTCCTGCCCGTCCAGCCCCTCGACGCTGTAGCTGCCCAGGGAACCGCTGACCCGGAAACGAGGGCCCGGCAGATTCTGCAGGCAATGCCCCACCAAATGCGAGACCACGCCGTTGCTATGAGTCAGGGCGACAAAAAATCCGTGATCCACTGGCTGCTCAGGGGTCAGGTAATCCAGCTCGGCATACACCTTGCTCACCGGACCAAACAGCTGCAATGCCTGATCCACCAGATGGCTGCCGAGATCGCGCAGCATCCCGCCGCCCGCCGTTTTGCCGACTGACCGTGGTGAATAGCGTTCGACCCTGGACTCAAACCGGGTCACATCACCCAGCAGCCCATCGTCGATCAGTTTGCGCACGGTCAGGAAATCAGAATCCCAACGGCGGTTCTGATAGACGCTGAGCAGCACGCCCTTGCGTTCTGCGGCATCCACCAGAGCCTGCGCCTGTTTGGCATCAGCGGCGAACGGTTTGTCGCTGACCACCGCAACCCCCAGCTCAATGGCTTCGAGAATCAACGCCGGCCGCGATTCCATAGGCGTAGAGATGGCCACCGCATCGACGCCCGCTGCAACCATATCGGCAAGGCTGTCGAAAGCCACGGCCTGAGGATGGTCCTGAGCCAGTTCAGCGCGCCGCTCGGGCGAACGGGTCACGACACCAATGAACGTTGCATCCGGCAGGCTCGCGATAAACGGCGCGTGAAAATAGCGCCCTCCCTTGCCGTAGCCGACGAGTCCAATACGCATGTTTGCTCCTTCTATCTATAGATCGAGCCATTCTCGGAAACCAAGGCTTAAAGGCTCTCCATTCGAGAAATAGTTCCAATTACTTGTACAAGAATAATTTTTTGTACAATGTGTTGTACAGCATTCGGCAATACCACTATGATGGCACTGCTGCATATGGACGAGCATGAGGGGCGTTTCCCCCTGTTGGCCATGGATCGGGTCCCTACGCTACCCTTGCCGAGCCAGCCATCATGCTATTCAACTCCAATAAAAAAGAATTGCTTGCCCTCCAAAACATCATCGACCAGCAGGCTGGCCTCTTGAAGGCCATTGATCGCTCCATGGCGGTCATTGAGTTCGACCTGCAAGGCACGGTAATGAGCGCCAACGAGAACTTTGCCAAGACCATGGGTTACCGACCTGAAGAGGTCATTGGCAAGCCGCATAAGATGTTCTGCCCTGATGAATTTGCCCGCAGCGCCGAATACAGCCAGCTATGGACACGTCTTCGTGCCGGAGAGTTCGTTTCAGCCACGTTTTTACGCCTGACCTCCAAAGGTCAGCGAGTCTGGCTGGAAGCAAGTTACAACCCGGTCAAGGACGCCGACGGCAAAGTATTCAAGATCGTCAAATACGCCACGGATGTCACGGTTAAAGTTGAAGCCGAGAGCGAAGCGAACAGCAAACTCTCGGCCCTGGACCGAGCGATGGCGGTGATTGAGTTTGATCTGGATGGACGCATCCTGTGCGCCAACGAAAACCTCACCCGCCTGCTCGGTTACAACGCACACGACATCGTCGGCAAGAACCACAGCCTGCTGTGCCCGCCAGAGCTGATCAACAGCAGCGAATACGCTGATTTCTGGCGTCGTTTGAACAAGGGCGAGTTTTTCAGCGGGCAATTCAAACGCATCAGCCGCCATGGCAACACCTTGTGGCTGGAGGCCAGCTACAACCCTGTTTACGATGCCAACGGCAAACTGTTCAAAATCGTCAAATTCGCTTCAGACATCACTGCGCGCATCGAGAAACACGAACGCGACACCGAGAGCGCGGCTCAGGCTTATCATATTTCCGTGGAAACCCAGAAGGTTGCCAAACAGGGTACTGAAGTGATCCATCAGGCAGCCACCGAGATGCGGCAGATCTCTTCCAGCATCGATGACTCGTCCCGGATCATTGCGCAATTGGGTGAGCGCTCGGAGCAGATCACCACGATCGTTAACACCATCCGCAGCATCGCTGAACAGACCAACCTGCTGGCCCTCAACGCCGCCATCGAAGCCGCCCGCGCGGGCGATCAGGGTCGTGGCTTTGCCGTGGTGGCCGATGAAGTCCGCCAACTGGCAGGCCGCACCAGCCGCTCAACGGCTGAAATTTCAGACATGATTGGTGTGATTCAGAACGAGACCCAGCAAGCCATCACCAGCATGGACGCTACCCGCAGCAACGCCAGCAAAGGCGTGGACCTGGCGGACCAGGCGGGCTCGGTAATCGTGAAAATCACAGAGGGCACCAATAACGCGGTCAACGCAGTGAGCATGTTCGCGCATGGTTCGTCGCGGTAAGGGGACTGGACCTGCGTCGTCGTTAACATCGCCTCGCGAATGTGGTGGCGCATGAAGTTCTTTGTAGGAGCTGCCGAAGGCTGCGAACCCGTTGCCGCCTTCGCAGCCTTCGGCAGCTCCTACAATTTCATCCGCGCCAAGCCCTGCCACGCCCCGCTCTGCTTTTGATCTGCTTTTGATCTTAGGCGCCCCGTCAAACCACGCTGGCCGTAATTCGATATTGATTCGGTGGGCAACCGGCATGGATGCCGGTTTAGCCGCGCTGGGCCAGGGATGGCCCTTCGCGGCGGCCCGCCGAATCAATGTCGGGTTACGGGCATGCCGAGCACCAGCGAGGGACCGAGTGGTGGGGCAAGAGCCTTTTGCTTACTTTTGGGCTCCTTTCAAAAGTGAGGCGCTGTAAAAGCGCAACCCTAAGTGGCCATTACCGAAGTAATGGATATGTACGCAAAACCACATCAACCTAAACCTACCCCCGCTCCAGATTCCTCTCCCCCATCTTCTTACTACGCTTCTCCAGCACCAGATAAACCACCAGAGCAATACTCAACGGCAGCAGAAAGTAAATCGCCCGGTAACCAATCAGCGCAGCCAACAAAGTGCCCTTGAAAAACTCATCCTGCAGCAAGGTCATGAACACCGTCTCCAGCACACCCAACCCGGCTGGAATATGCGTGATCACCCCCGCGATGCTACTGATCAGCAGCACCCCCAGAATCGCCGGATAAAACGCCTTGTCCGGCAACAGCATATAAATCACCAGCGCCATCAACGACCAGTTGAGCGCCCCAAGGCTCGCCTGCAACAGCGCCTGCTTGAGCGAAGGCAGCGTGATTTCCTGACCGCGAATAGTCCATGAGCGCCGAGTGGAAAACCGGCAAGCCAGCAAATAAGCAACCGACACTATCAACAGCGCGACGCCAATCAAACGCAGTGAAGTTGCGCCCACCGCCCAGTCTTTGGGCAACTCCAGAAACCCCATGGCGAACACAAAACCAGCCAGCAGCATGTAACCCAGCCAGTTGGTAATCAGGCTAAGGCTCAAAATGCGCGTGATGGTCGGTACATCCAGACCCAGCCGGGAATACAGCCTGTAACGCAAGGCAATACCACCGACCCAGGAACTCAGGTTGAGGTTGAACGCATAGCAAACAAACGCCACTGGCACGATCTGTTTGATGGCCAGCTTGTGCCCTGTGTAAAACCGCGCCAGCACGTCAAAACAGCAATAGGTCAAATAACTGCATAAGGCGATCACCGCGCCAGTCGCCAGGGTGCTGAGTTTGTAAGACTGCAACGCCTGCTTCACTTCCTGCCAGTCAAGGTTCTTCACCAGCAGGAACAGCAACACCGGCACGGCAATAAAGAAGAACAGGTTGAAGGCGCGCTTGGCCCACTTCCATTTGGTGCTGGGCTTTTCAGTGGATTTGTCTGAAGAAGCTTCAACGGCGTGGCTCATAGCGACTTCTCCTGATCCGAGCGCAAGCTGGCTTGCAAGTCCTGGGTGACGCTGTGCTGTTCGCGCTCGATCACGCTGGCTTCAGGGATAACGTCAGCGGCACGTATGGGTTTAAGACGCATGCCGTGGGCCGGAAACAGACCGGCAATCGCCGGAAAATGACGCAAAAAGTGAAAGCTCAAGAAAATCATTGGCGCCCGCCACCACTGGCCCCGCGCCGCGCCTTTGAGGCTGATCTGCTTGCTGTGAGTCGCTGCCAGGTCCCGCAGATGCTCGTGCAGGTGCTGGTTGAGTTGCTGATCACGGATGAACAGATTGACTTCAAGGTTCAGCGCCAGGCTCAACGGATCGAGGTTGCTGGAACCGACGGTGGACCATTCACGATCGATCAGCGCCACTTTGCCGTGCAAGGCCCGCTGGGTGTATTCGTGAATCACCACCCCATCGCGCAGCAGATAGGTATAGGTCAGCCGCGAACACACTCGCACAAACGGCATGTCCGGCTGGCCCTGGAGGATCAGCGTGACTTTGACCCCGCGCCGCGCGGCATTACGCAGTTCCCGCAGAAAACGATAACTGGGGAAGAAATACGCATTGGCGATGGTAATGCGCTGTGTCGCGTTGCGGATCGCCAACAGATACTGCTCTTCGATATCAGTGGTGTGTTCAGCGTTGTCGCGCTCACACAGCAGCATCCGGGCACTGCCCGCGTGATGAGTCTCGGGCCGCAAGGCGGGAAACTTAGCCAGCAACTCCTCGCCCAGCATACTCATGGCCGAGCGGTGGATGTCCGCGACAATCGGGCCTTGCACCAGCACCGCATAATCCTGTTTCGCGGTCACCCCGGTGTCGCTCATGTGGTCGACGCTGTAGTTGATGCCGCCAATGAAGGCCAGCTCGCCATCCACGACCACGACTTTGCGATGCAAGCGCCGGAACAGGTTGGTGCGCATGCCCATCACGCGTGGCCGGGGGTCGAATAGCTGAATGTGTACCCCGGCCGCCAACATGCGCGCGACAAAGGACGAGCTAAGATCGCTGGTGCCATAATCGTCGACCGTTACCACGACCCGCACGCCCTTGCCAGCGGCATGGATCAGCGCCTGTTGCAGCGCCTCGCCCACCCGATCCTCGAAGATGATGAAGGTTTCCAGCAGCACTTCCTTGCGCGCAGCACGGATGCACTCGAATACGCGGCTGAAATAATCTTCGCCATTGATCAGCAGCTCAACCGAGTTGCCCTCTCGCCATCGCCCGGAGCTTTTGGTCTGATCGTTCATAAGGTCACCTCAACTGCCAATGGTGCATGGTCTGAAAGATGTGACCATGGCCGGTTGGACAACACTTTGGGCCGGTCGGTCATTGCGTTGCGTACGTAAATTCGATCAAGGCACAGCAGCGGCCAGCGCGCCGGAAAGCTTTTGGCTGGCGCACCGAAACGGTCCACAAAAACCTCATGCAGCCCGGTGCCTTCCAGCAGCGCATCCGCCCGTTTGCGCCAGTCATTGAAGTCGCCAGCCACAATCACCGGTGCCGACTCGGGCAGCCGCGCCAACAGTTCGGCCAGCAGCTTCAATTGCTGACTTCGATGATGTTCGCGCAACCCCAGGTGCACACAAATGGCATGCACCTGACCGAAATGCGGCACCTCAAGCACGCAATGCAGCAAGCCTCGCTCTTCAGTGCCGTGGATCGAAATGTCGAGGTTTTCGTGATGGATGATCGGGTATTTGGACAACAACGCATTGCCATGGTGGCCGTGGGGATAGACCGCGTTGCGGCCGTAGGCAAAATCGGTCCACATGCTGTCGGCCAGAAATTCGTATTGGGACGTCGTAGGCCAGCCTTTGACGCGCTGGGCGTGGTTCTGATGCTCGCCGTGAACTTCCTGCAGAAACACGATATCCGCCGACACATTGCGCACCGCATCGCGCAGTTCCGGCAGGATGAAGCGCCGGTTGAAGAAGCCGAATCCCATGTGCATGTTCATGGTCAGTACGTTCAATGAAACCCTGGCGGGCGTGGCTGTTCGCACGCCTACCGGCGCTGTGGCACTGGTCAAAACTCAACTCCTCGCAAGTCACCGGGCGCCACTGCCAGCGTCTGTGTCAGGTCAAAACGCTCCAACAGCTGACGTGCGTCATAAGGCGCCCGGACTTTGATGTCGTTATCGAAATAACAGAAAATGTCGCGGGATTTACGGCTGGGGGCTTTCTGTTTGGTTGCGATCAAATGCGCGTCCGTTGGCTGCGCGCCTTTGCACCAGGCCTCGATGCGCTCAGCCCAACGCTCAATGGCAGCGTCGCCGTAACCGCTGGCATAAAGCTTTTTATCCCCATGCAGACGCATATAGACGAAGTCGCTGGTCAGGTCTTCGACATAAGGCCATTTACCGGCGGTGTCCGCGACCACCAGCGCAACCTTGTATTTGCGCAGCAGCGCGACAAACTCCGGGACACAAAAACTTGCGTGGCGGATTTCCACGGCGTGGCGAATCTTGCCGGTCTTGGGAAAGTCCAGATAACCCGGCTTTTCCATGCGCTCATCACAAGCCTTGGCGCAGGCTTTGGCCTGCTTCATGTTCTGCGGTAGCAGGCTCAGGAAATGCTCGAACTGTTCTGCATCGAATTTGAAGCTGGGTGGAAACTGCCAAAGGATGGGCCCGAGTTTGCGCCCCAACTGAAAGATGCCAGACGCGAAGAAGTTGGCCACCGGCTTTTCCACATCGTTCAAACGCCGCACGTGGGTGATGAAGCGCGGACCTTTGACGCTGAAAACAAAATCGTTCGGCGTATCTGCCGCCCAGCGCGCATAGAGCTCGGGCGATTGCAATGAATAGAACGAGCCATTGATTTCGATGCTGTTGACCGCTCGCGAGGCGAATTTCAACTCGTTCTTCTGGGTCAGCTTCTCAGGATAGAAATCCCCTCGCCACGGGACGTAACGCCAGCCGGAAATGCCTATGCGGATATCACTCATGGGGGAAGTCTCAGTCCAGTGCAATGCGTGTGCCTCAGTGGCTTCGGACCTCCACGCGCCTGCCTGGGCCAGGGAAAACGTCCGAAATCAAACTTGAGTATTCACGTCATATGAATGCTGGCGCTGGCACAGGTTCCATGACTTTGCGTCTGCGCCCCAGCATCTGACTGATCAAGCCCCGGTTTTCAAGCCTGTTCCGCCTCGCGCTGGTTGAACTCCTGATATTTGCGGATGAGTTCATGCGCATAGTGATGAACGTCGGCCAGTTGCATACGCGCCACATGAAAGCCCAGCAGGCCCTCCATGACGGCCATTTTCTGTGGGGCAAAAGTCACGCTGCCATCGGCGTGAACAGCATCGATCCCGTCTTCGCTCAGGCCCCGTTGATTGACGCTGATCGCTTCGGCACGCGACACCCCATAAGGCAGCGCCAACAGAACCTGCCCCATCCCGACCCGAACCGGATAACCACCGGGCAACCCGTTAGGCCCTGGGGCGTGGGTGATGATTTCTTCGGGGCTGTGCAAATTCTCCAGTACCTGGACTGCAGAAATAGCGTTGAAAAAATTGACATTGATCCCGCCAAGGCTGCGGAAATGGGTGCACACCGAATGGAAAATCTGTGCATCTTCAAACTCGCCGGTGCATTCCATACCGTTGACCCAATAGGTCAAATGATAAGCAGCGTTCGCAGGCAAACCGGCATAGGCGACGTATTGAGCGAAAAACTGCTCTGCCACCAGCCTCACCTGTATCGCTTCTGGGGGGGTCATCGCCAGCCTGGCAATAGACAGCCGAAGCGCCGGGATCAGATTGGAGATCCCCCCTGTACCGGTATCCGGCCCCAGACCGACCTTGTCGAGCACGGGATTGACCGCATCAGGGAAAGCCGCGTTGACCGTCAGCAGCCGGACACCCGAATGTTTGACTGCACGCATAAGCTCGTAAGCCGGTGCAAGAAGCAGGGGCAACCAGGGACCGAACCGGGCTTTCTCCAACACCTTCAGTTTTTCGCTGGAAACCTGGGTAATCGCCCGCCAGGATTGCAACGCGGCGGCATTTAAAATGATATCGGGCCGTATTCGCGAAAGAACAGCAGAGTTCTCTTCTACATTGCCTTCCGCCAAATCCATTACAACCGGGTAAATTGTACAAGTCTTGCCTAACTGCACGCAGCCCACGCGCAGTAGATTACAGCTGCGTGTAAGTTTCTCCAGATCACGCCCGGCAAGATAGAAAATGAACTGCCCGCCTGGAACCAGTAACTTGAGAAGCTGCATGCACAGATCTCCCCCGCCTACAATGAGCAGCTTTTTGCTTTCCATCAATTTCTCCCCAGCGATGCTGAGCTTTAAATGCTTCACGCGCAGACACAGGTCCATGAGCAATTGTCACGAAGCAAAGAATGCACTATCGAGATTGGCTTTTTCAGGGCGAAGGCAGCTATTGGACCGTTAACCACTTCCTCTTTAAGGTTATAAATTAGCTGTGCCGCCCCTGGCAAAATACATCAAGCAAATATTTTTCTATAATAGTTCTATGGATAACACCTCTGACCTAATAATCAAAGCAATTCGGAAATACAGCCCCCTGCCACTGCTCTCATTAATCGATTCAGGATCAACATTGAAACAAGATGGATCCAAGAATGAAAACTGTCAAACAATGGCTGGTTACTTTGTCAGTACGATTGGAAATAAACGAAGCTTTTTTAATTGCGGCGCCGTTTTAACTTTCACTTCAGTAACTAACTTCATTGCGGGCTTCATTGCGGGATGTGCGTGAAAGAGGGGACGATCAGGCCATGGGGAAGCTCAGAATGATGCGACGGCGGCATGGAGCTTGCTTTCACAAGAAAATCGCACGCTTCGTCAAGAAGGCGGCGCGCCGTGGCACGAATATCATTTTGCAGTGGAGCGAATCGGCACCGGCCAATGTCAGACGCACATCACCGGCGCACGCATGACGCCCTGCATGTGATCTAGACTCGTGTCATTGCCTGGCAACCTATAAAGACGAGCAAAGGAATACACCGTGAGTTCACCGATTTCTGAACGCTACAGCTCCAAAGCCCGGTGGTTTCACTGGGTAATGGCAGCACTGATTGTGCTGGCCTACGTGCTGATTCTCAGCCGATCCCAGTTTGGCCGAGGCTCCGAGCTGCGGATGTTTGTGGTTCAGACCCACTACTGGGTCGGGATTCTGGTGCTGGCCATGGCATTTTTTCGGCTAGCCGAGCGTCGACGTCACACGCCCCCAGGCATCACGCCGCCGCTGGAAGGGATCTTGCGTCTGGCTGCAACGCTCTCGCATTACCTGCTCTATGCGTTTCTGTTCGCACAACCCTTGCTTGGCCTGTTCACCGTACTCATCGAAAAAGGCTCCCTGCCCATCCCGTTGACGCAGCTGCTGATCCCGTCACCCTTCCCAATGTCCGATCAATTCGCTGAAAAGCTGGAAGACCTCCATAAGCTGCTGGGCTATATCTTCTACTACGTCATCGGCCTGCACGTGGTGGCTGCCATCTGGCATCACTTCGTGCGCAAGGACAATACCGTCAAACGGATGGTGTGATGGCCTGTAGGAGTGCCTGAATATACGCAGGACCTGTAGGAGCAATCGGAGCTTACGACGGTCGCGAATGCGGTGCATCAGACAAACCGCATTCGTCGCCGTCGTAACCTCCGGCAACTCCTACAGGAGCGAGGTGTGTCTGAAAAAATGCAAACCTGTGGAGCTCACGAGCGCCGCGATAGCGGCCTGTCTGATACACCACCATCGCGGGCCTCGTAACCTCGGTGCGCTCCGACACAGAGCCCTTTTCAATTCAAATCTGTTCGTTCCCGATCAGAAATCCAGCTTCACCCGCCCAATCAACTGGCGCGGTTCGCCGATCACGATGGCAGGCGAACCCAGGCCGCTGGCCGACACGTAGTAGCGTTCGTCGAACATGTTCTTGAGGTTCAACTGCAAGGTCAGGTCACGGTTGTCGAACTTCATCTTGTAGCTGACGAAAGCATCGGCGACTTTCGAGGACGGCAGGTAATACTCAACCCCGGTGCCATCATTCACCCCCCAACGGCTGGCGTAGCGCGCACCGGCACCGGCACGCAGGTCACCCACACCAACGTGACCAAAATCTCGGGTCAGATACAGCGCGGCGGTATGCTTGGACACGCCATCCAGCGGCTGGCCTTCAAGAATTGGATCCTTGAGCACTTCGGTATCGGTGTAGGCATAGCTGCCGGTCACGCTCCAGTACTCGTTGATCTTGCCGGTGACATCCGCTTCAAGGCCCCGGGAACGAACCTCGCCGGAAACCCGCGTACAGGTTTCGGTGCCGCAGGTTTCGCTGGTCTGTACGTTCTTCTTGTTGATGTTGAACAGCGCAACGGTGGCGGTAATCGAATCGTTCTCGAACTTGGTGCCAAACTCGTAGGCCTTACCCTCTTCCGGCGGCAGATCGCCAATCGGTGCAGCAACGGACGTGTTCGGGCGGAAGGACTCGGTGTAGCTGGTGTACAGCGACCAGTCCGGCTGGATCATGTACACCAGACCAACCCGTGGCACGACTTTGCTGTCCTTGACGTCGGCACCGACCACAAACGGTCGGCCCTTGCCGGTGATTTCGTCAAAGGCGTCGTAACGCAGGCCGCCTTGCAGAATCCACTTATCGCTCAGGTGGATGGAATCCTGCACGAAGAACGCGTGAGTCTGCAGGTGATCGCTCTGGTCGCTGTTGGCCGCGCTGACCGTGCTTGGGCGCGGGGCAACGCCGTAGACAGGCGCGTTGTAGTTGAAGTCGGCACGCTGGGTGTTGCGGATCAGGTCGCCCAGGTCCCGCTCGTTCTTCATGTAATCCGCGCCGATCAGCACTTCATGCAGCGTGTCGCCCCAATACAGCTTGCCCAACGTGTTGACGGTGGCGGTGTGAGCGAACTGCACGGCGTCACGGGTTGCATCGCCACGGCGGGTCACAACGCCGGTGTTGTAGTTGGCGGACATGTAGCGCGATTGGTAGTCGTTGTAATAGTTGCGGCTGTAGCCATAACCGGTGCGCAGCGACCAGGTGTCATTAAAGCGATGCTCCATGCGCAGGTCCACGGAATCAGAGCGACCGGTGGTGACGTTGAACGGCTCATCCAGACGACGGTTGCGCGGAATGTCCAGGACCTTGCCGGTTTGCGGATTGATCTGCGTACCACGGTCGAACGGCACTGAATATTCCATGTGCTCATAGGCCACCGACACCGTAGTGTCATCGCCATACCAGGCCAGCGACGGCGCGATTACCGATTGGTCGATGCTGCCGAAATTGCGCCAGTAATCGTAGTTCTGCTTGTCAGCGATAAACCGATAAGCCAGGCCGCTATCACCCAGCGGGCCGGTCAGGTCGATCTGCTCGCCACCACCGCCAAAGCTGCTGCCGAAGGCCGAGATTGAATGTGCGGCGGTCAGTTGCGGCTTCTTGGTCACCACATTGATGACGCCGCCGGGATCCTGCACGCCGTACAACATCGAGGCCGGACCCTTGAGTACTTCAACCCGCTCGGTGGTTGGCGTGAAGTTACGCGCCTGCACCGATTGCATGCCATCACGCATGACCGAGTTATCGCGGTTGGTGCCAAAGCCTCGCTTCTGGATCGCATCCTGGGTGCCACCCAGTGTGTTGCCCTGCTTGACGCCGCTGACGGCGTTGATCGCCTCATCCAGACTGGCTGGCGCGCGGTCTTCAATCACCCGATTGGTCACCACGTTGACCGACTGCGGCACCTCGACCAAACGAGCGTCAGTACGGGTGGCCACCGAAGCGCGACGGGCCTGATAGCTGGTGCGGCTGTCCTCGACGTTCTGCGCTTCACCGCTTGAAGGCTTATCACTATTGGCGTCGATATTGACCGCGTCGAGCTGCATCTCCTCGGCAAATGCCGGCGCAGCCGCCAGCGCCCACAACAGCGCCGTGGCCGAACACAGACCAAGCATCAACACCGGACGCTGCCGGGCAGAGGTCAGGGATGAAAGAGGTGCCAGCTCGATAGACTGGACAGCCGCGCAGGAAGGCGCGCAAAGACCGGATTGATGCGTCGTCATGGATAAACCTGTGCTCTCGGGTAGTGATGGCGTTCGTCTGGAAACGAATCTGATTCTCACTACACGTACGCCGCAGCGGTTTACCTCACCTGTTTTTGAAAATAATTCAGAAAGCATGCATTGCAGACCGCAGATCAAGGCGTTCCACCCACTGCTAGAGTGAACAGCGGGCTCATCAGTTCCATCTTGAGCCCGTAGGTCGGCCAGCCTCCCGGGCCTGGATACTAAACTTCTGGTTTACACAGACCATCGCAATTACAGCCTACACGGCCTGCAATCCGTCCCGGATACTGCGTCCCATCAACCGCATCACTCACAACTCTGGAGAACAGCATGACTCAGCAACTCGCACTCAGCGGCAAAGTGGCACTCGTTCAAGGCGGCTCCCGTGGTATCGGCGCAGCTATCGTCAAACGTCTGGCCGCAGAAGGCGCGATGGTCGCCTTTACTTACGTCAGCTCCGAAGCCAAGGCGCAGGAACTGCAAGACAGCATTACCTCAACGGGTGGCAAGGCGCTGGCGATCAAAGCCGACAGCGCCGACGCAGTTGCGATTCATCAAGCGGTCGCCAGCACCGTCGAGAAATTCGGCGGCGTTGACATTCTCGTCAACAACGCAGGCGTGCTGGCCGTCGGTCCGCTGGAAGAGTTCAGCCTCGAAGATTTCGATCGGACCCTGAACATCAACGTACGCAGCGTATTTATTGCTTCGCAGGCTGCGGCCCGACACATGGGCGATGGCGGCCGCATCATCAACATTGGCAGCACCAACGCCGACCGCATGCCCTTCGCCGGTGGCGGCGTGTACGCCATGAGCAAGTCAGCGCTGGTTGGCCTCACCAAGGGCCTGGCCCGGGACCTGGGCCCACGCGGCATTACCATCAACAACGTGCAGCCTGGGCCAGTCGATACCGACATGAACCCGGCCACCGGCGACTTCGCCGAATCGCTGATCCCGCTGATGGCCATCGGTCGCTATGGCCACGCCGAAGAAATCGCCAGCTTCGTCGCCTACCTGGCAGGCCCGGAAGCCGGTTACATCACCGGGGCAAGCCTGACCATTGATGGTGGGTTTGGGGCTTGAGGCTTGAGGCTTGAGGCTTGAGGCTTGAGACTTGAGACTTGAGAGAAGACTGCGCCAATCTCAGGCGTCTCTGTAGAAGCGCACGAACAACGCGAGACCGCGATAGCAATCCTTCAAGACGCTATCGCTGCCTCGCGCTGCTCGTGAGCTACGGGTTATAGATTTGCTGAACGACAGCAACCTACACCGCACTGAAAACCCGCGACAAATCCTGTTCGGCAAACTGCTCGATCACGAAATCCACGAAGGCCCTGGTCTTGCCCGGCAGCATCTTGTGTTCGCTGTAATACAGGGACAGGATGCCGTCATCCACGTACCAATCGGGCAACACCCGCAATAATCTGCCACTGCGCACATACGGCACAGCGAACGCCACGCTCACCAGCGCTATCCCGAGCCCCTGCTCCGCAGCACCACAGGCCGCATCCGGATCGCTCATAGTCATGCGCCCTTTCAGGTTCATGGGGCTGTGTTCACGTTCGCGATTGGTCAATGGCCAGGAGCGGATACGGCCCGTCTGAGGCGAGCGAATCAGAATGCCTTCGTGAACCTGCAAATCCTCAGGTTTGAGAATCCTGGGCCTCGCAGCCAGATAATCCGCTGAGGCCACCAGGATTCGATGCGCAGGCGCGAGTTTTCGAGCCACCACCCCTTGAGGCAAATCAAACCCGCCACCGATGGCCGCGTCGAAACCCTCGCCGATCAAATCCACCTGTCGGTTATCAAAATGCCAGTCCGGCGTAATGGCCGGAAAGCGGCGCAGAAACTCCGCCAGCAAAGGCACTATATAAAGCCGCCCGAACACCGTGCCCATGCTCACCTTGAGCGTGCCACTAGGCTGGCCTTGTGTCGTGACCAGATTGGCCACCGCATTCTGGATGGTATTGAGGCTGCCGCTCACCTCACCCAGAAAACGCTGCCCGGCTTCAGTCAAAGCCAGACGCCGAGTACTACGCTGAAAAAGACGCACACCCAGGCGCGCCTCCAGTTTGGCAACACTTTTACCCACCGCCGCCGGAGTCAAACCAAGGCGTCGTGCGGCCTCGGCGAAACTGCCAACCTCGGCACTACGGACAAAGCATTCAATGCTGGTGAAGTTTTCCATGATCTGGATTCGAAACTTTAGGTTTACACAGACTATCGCAATCAGCGTCTACACAGCATGCAGTCAGCGCCCGATACTCGCCGCCGTTTTCAAGCCCACTCAATCCGTCGGGAGAATCTCATAACTCAGCAAGCAATAATCACCAGCCCTCTCAAGGGTAAAACAGCATTCGTTCAGGGCGGCTCCCGTGGAATTGGTGCCGCTATCGTCCAACGTCTGGCCAAAGAAGGCGCCGCCGTTGCCTTCACTTACGTCAGCGCCGACGACAAAGCCAAAGCGCTGCAAGACAGCATCATCGGCGAGGGTGGCAAGGCGCTGGCGATCAAAGCCGATAGCGCCGACGTCCAGGCCATCCACGATGCCATCAACTCTGCCGTGAAAGCACTTGGCAGTATCGACATTCTGGTCAACAACGCGGGTGTGCTGGCTGTCGGCCCACTGGAAGACTTCAGCCTTGACGATTTCGAGCGCACCTTGAATATCAACGTGCGCAGTGTCTTCGCCGCGAGCCAGGCAGCAGTCCGGCATATGGGTGACGGTGGCCGCATCATCAACATCGGCAGCATCAACGCCGAACGCGCCTTCGCCGGTGGTGCGGTGTATGCCATGAGCAAATCGGCGCTGGTGGGCCTGACCAAAGGCATGGCCCGCGACCTGGGCCCGCGCGGTATCACCGTCAACAACCTTCAACCCGGCCCGGTAGACACCGACATGAACCCGGCCACCAGCGAGCGAGCCAAGTCGCGCATGGCAATGATGGCTGTGGGTCGCTACGGCCAGGCCGAAGAAATCGCCAGCTTCGTCGCCTACCTGGCAGGCCCGGAAGCGGGTTACATCACCGGGGCAAGTCTGACCATTGATGGTGGGTTTGGGGCTTGAGTTAGCAGCGCCCTACTACCGGATCTGTTGGAGCCGGGCGTGCTCGCGAAGAACGATGACGCGGAGTTCCTGAACTGCCGCGTCGACTGCATCGCGGGCAAGCCTCGCTCCCACAGTTGAATGGTGCATTGCGCAGAGTTTGTCGTTCGGCGCCACAAACGAAAAACCCCCGAGATTCGCAAGGAATCTCGGGGGTTTCGTTTACATCGAATTTGGCGGTGAAGGAGAGATTCGAACTCTCGATACAATTTCTTGTATACACACTTTCCAGGCGTGCTCCTTAAGCCACTCGGACACTTCACCGTATCTCGTCACACCGTTGGTCTGTCGAGGCGCGCTAATGTAGTTCAAAGCTTTATCGAACGCAAAGGTTTTTTTCAGAATATTCATGCGGTTAAGAAAAAAACCCTGCCTGCGGGCTCGCGACCCACAATAGAGCGCCGTTTCTCCTGCTCCGCTCTGCGGGACTATATGTCAGTTTGATGCCAACGGCGTTCTACCCTCCCGCCGATTGTTCTATATTGGGCGCGGCTGACGCAGCGGAGAAAGCAGACGATGGCACATTCGGCCCGGTATCAGATTACAGACTCGGTTCGCAGCATCGAGATCGAGGTAGGCAAGCTGCTGGATCTGGTGGTCATACTCAAGGACGCCGGCAGTAAAGAACTGTCAGCGAGCGTTGCCCTGCAGGCGCACAGGCTGCTTGAAGCGGCAGTGGCACTGCGGATGGCCCTGGCTGCCGAGTAGCCCCACGTCCGAAAAATCAGAAAAGTCTCACGGCTCCAAAGGGCCAGCGGCACTGGCACCGCCCTCTTCATTCACGCACAATCGCGGCTCTGTTGTCCTGTCGCCGCCAAACGGCGCTGAGATGATTCACTTCGCTCCACTACTGCCGGAGAACTACATGAACCTGCTCGAATGGAACGACGTTGCCCTGGCCAAGTACCTGGAGACCAATCCAGGCTTGCGCGAAGAGATCAAGGAACTGAGCGCGAAGGAGCAACTGGATCAGACCAAATGGGCGTTCGAGGACGAAGCCGAAGATCAGGGCATCGAGCCTTGGGAGCTGGCGCTGGAATTGATTGCCGAGACGCCGGAGCAACTCAAGGCCATGCGACTGGAAGCTCATCAGCAAGTTGCCGAGACCCTGGGCATGGATTGGGCTGAATACTGCGAGCTGAATGAAATAGAGGAGTAACCGCTCATGACTGCTTCTTCAGAAGCCGGAGCCGCCGTTTACTCGCCCTTGACCTTGAAGCTGTATGACGCATGGGTTTTGGGTATTTCCAACCGATTTGCCTGGCAATGCCCCACTCGCGACGTATTGCAGCCGTTTTTCGACCGCAACGTTGGAGCCCGACATCTGGATGTAGGCGTCGGTACTGGCTATTACCTGGCTAATGCCGGGCTGCCCGACACCACTCAAGTGACATTACTGGATCTGAACCCGAGCAGCCTGGAGGCCGCCAAACAGCGCTTTGGCCGTGTCGACACTCAAACCTTGCAGCACGATGTCTTTGTGCCGCTGGGAACAGAACAACACGGGCATTACGATTCGATCTCGCTGTTCTATTTGCTGCACTGCCTGCCGGGAACAATGGCTGACAAGGGCGCAGTCTTCGCCAATCTGAAACCCTGCCTCAAACCGGACGGCGTGTTGTTTGGCGCGACGATTCTCGGGGATGCTGCCGGTCATAACGGTTTCGGCCGTAAATTGATCGAGGTCTACAACAAGAAAGGCATATTCGGTAATCGCAGCGATACGGTTGAAGGGTTGCGCAGCGCCCTCGCCTCGCACTTCAGGGATGTGCATATAGAGGTTGTGGGCAAAGTGGCGCTGTTCAGCGGCCGCAAAGCCATCCAGTAATCAGCCAACAGTCGATCTGCCGAGGCAAAAATTCTGACTGGGCAGTCATCGCTTTACCTCTTTGTTGCGGGTGAGTAACGTCTGCTCACTTCAATAACAAGGAATCCTGCCATGAGTGATTTGATCTCTTACCAACTGGACGATGGCATCGCCACCCTCACCTTGAGCAATGGCAAGGTCAATGCGATTTCACCGGCGGTGGTCGCGGCGTTCAACAGCGCGCTGGATCAAGCGGAAAAAGATCGTGCCGTGGTGATCATCACCGGCCAGCCAGGCATCCTGTCCGGCGGCTATGACTTGAAGGTCATGACCTCAAGCGCAGAGGCCGCCATCAGTCTGGTCAAGGAAGGGTCCACTCTGGCGCGGCGCCTGCTCGCTCACCCATTCCCCGTCGTCATCGCCTGCCCTGGGCACGCCGTCGCCAAGGGCGCATTTCTGCTGCTGTCTGCGGACTACCGGATTGGTGTCGAAGGCCCGTTCAGCATCGGCCTGAACGAAGTGCAAATCGGCATGACCATGCACCACGTCGGCATCGAGCTGGCCCGTGATCGCCTGCGCAAATCTGCCTTTCATCGCTCGGTGATCAACGGCGAAATGTTCGATCCGAAAGGCGCAGTGGATGCCGGTTTCCTGGACAAACTGGTGAGCATTGAAGAACTGTCTCAGGCCGCCCGCGACGCAGCGCAGCAGTTGAAGAAGATCAACATGCGCGCGCACAAGCAAACCAAATTGAAAGTTCGCAAAGCCTTGCTCGAAACCCTCGACGCCGCCATTGAAGCCGATCAGCATCACGCCCTGAGCTGATCACCGCCAAGACCTGAACAGCCCGCCACGATGGGCTGTTATCTTGCGAACTCGCTACGCTTTACCGACTCTGAACAACAAGCCCGACGTTCGGGCGACCTGCAATCATAAGAAGTGAAGCCATCATGGGCCGAGTCGTCGCCGCTGCGGTTTACAGCAAAGGCAAGAAAATAACCAATATCAGCCTTGAAGAAGGCGCTGCCTGGGCTGCAAAACCCGGTCACTTTGTCTGGATCGGCCTGGAGCAACCCAGCGCCAGCGAACTGGCCAGCCTGAAGCAGCAATTCAATCTGCATGAGCTGGCGCTTGAAGATGCACTGGAAGTCCACAGCCGCCCCAAGCTGGAAACCTTCGGCGACGCCTTGTTTATCGTTACCTATGCGCCAGTACGGGAGAACGGCAAGCTGGAGTTCATCGAAACTCATATCTTCGCCGGCAAGGGCTACATCATTACCTCACGCAACGGCCACTCCAAGTCTTACGGCCTGGTGCGCCAGCGTTGCGAAGCCCGGCCGCTGTTGCTTGAACATGGCGAAGACTTCGTACTTTATGCGCTGCTGGATTTCGTCACCGAAAACTATCAACCGGTGACCGAAGCGATTCATTGCGAACTTGAAGAGCTGGAACATAGTGTCCTTACCGGTGCGCTGAAAGAAAGCGACATCCAGCGCATTCACAGCCTGCGGCGGGATCTGCTGCGTTTGTGGCGCTACGTGGCGCCGATGGTGGAAGTCGGCGAAGAGCTACAGAAACTCAACTTCCCCTTCATCGATAAAAACATGCGCCCGTATTTCCGGGATGTGGAAATCCATGTCAAACGGCAAATGGAAGACCTGGGCAACCTGCGCGACATCGCCAGCCAGACCATCGAGATCGGCCTGCTGCTGGAGTCTTCACGGCAAAGCCTGGTGCAGCGCAAGTTCGCCGCCTGGGCCGCTATCCTCGCCTTCCCTACTGCCATTGCGGGGATCTACGGGATGAACTTCGAAAACATGCCCGAGCTGACCTGGCATTACGGCTATTACGTGGTATTGGGGGTGATCGTCGGAGGATGCGGCGCGTTGTTTGCCAGCTTTAAGCGGTCGGGATGGCTTTGAGGCAGCGGCAAGCTTCAAGCTGCAAGCTGCAAGAAGGACGCTGATCTGCTTAACTTGCAGCTTGCCGCTTGCCACTAAACCGCTGCTTTATGCGCCACAAACCGCATCATCCACTCGGCAACCGTCAGGCCGTGGTGGTCGTGGTCCAGGCTGGCAACGCCGGTTTGATAGACCTGCTGCCCCAAACTTTCCTGACGAATGTCGAGCAAGGTGCGCGAATAGTCGTGGATGAATTCCGGGTGGCCCTGAAAGCACAGGACCTGATCGTTGATGTGGTAAGCCGCGAATGGGCAGAAGTCGCTGGAGGCGATCACTGTCGCGTTTTCGGGTAGCGCCGTGACCTGGTCCTGGTGGCTGATCAGCAGAGTCAGCTTGTCCATGGCCGGGCTCATCCACGGTGTTGCCGGGGCCAGGGTGTAGTGATGAATGCCGACGCCCCAGCCCTTGGTGGCCCGCTCGCTTTTGCCGCCCAGCAGCAAGGCCAGCAACTGGTGGCCGAAGCAGATACCCAAGAGTTTGTCGCCACGCTGGTAGAGGTCGAGCAGGTACACCTTCAGCGTTTCGATCCATGGGTCGGTGCCAAATGAATCCGCCTTGCTACCGGTCACCAGATAAGCGTCGAAGCGCTCGCCTTCGGGTGGATAAACGCCCTGCATCACGTTGTAGACAGTGAACTCGGCTGCAATCGGCTGACGCGCGAAGAGCCGCTCGAACATCCGCCCATAGCCCTGATATTGATCGACCAGTTCCGGGCGCAGGACGTCGGTTTCGAGAATGCAGATGCGTAACGACATAAAAAGTACCTGAAGCGATATAGGCGATAGTGCATAGAACAAGCCTGCCTTGAACGAGCACGTCAAGGCAAGGGGCTATTTGCGGGCTTGCTCACGATTGCCTTAACCGCCGCTGAACCAGGCAGGGATTAAAACGCCTCGCCCTTGAGGGCCTTGTGCAGCAACAACGACGGCGGCTCGAAGCGTTCGCCGTAACGTTCGGCCAGGTATTGCGCACGGGCGATGAAGTCCGCCAGACCGTATTGATTGATGAACTGCAACGCGCCCCCTGTCCAGCCAGCGAAACCAATGCCGAATATCGAACCGATATTGGCGTCAGCCACAGAGTGCAAGACGCCCTCCTCCAGACAGCGCACGGTTTCAATCGCCTGAATGAACAGCAGACGGTCACGCACGTCCTGTACCGGGATTTGCCGGTCGGGCTTTTCAAAGTGCTTTTTCAGCTCAGGCCAAAGATGCTTGGGAGCACTCTGCGGATAATCATAGAAGCCCGCACCCGCTGCCTTACCGCCGCGCCTGAACTCTTCAACCATCAGATCAATCAAGGCCATGGCCGGATGCAGCCGCGCTGGCTTGCCTTCAGCGGCGAGGTCTTTGGCGGTCTGACGCCGAATGTGGCTCATCAGGCTTAACGACACCTCATCGGACACCGCCAACGGCCCAACGGGCATGCCCGCCTTGCGCGCTTCGGTTTCGATCATGGGCGCGGCAACCCCCTCGCCCAGCATGGCGATGCCTTCATTCGTGAAGGTGGCGAACACCCGTGAGGTAAAGAAGCCACGACTGTCGCTGACCACGATGGGGATTTTCTTGATCTGCTGAACGAAATCAAAAGCCCGGGCGAGTGTGGCGTCGCTGGTCTGCGCGCCAGTGATGATTTCCACCAGCTGCATCTTCTCCACGGGACTGAAGAAATGCAGGCCGATGAAGCGTTGCGGGCTGCTGATCGCCGAGGCCAGGCCGGTGATGGGCAGCGTCGAGGTGTTGGAGGCAATAACGGCATTTTTCAGTGCCACCTGTTCGGCTGCGGCGCTGACTCTGGCTTTAAGCCCGCGATCCTCGAACACGGCCTCGATAATCAGATCACAGCCTTCAAGATCGGAATCGCGGCCAGTGCTGTAAATGCGCCCCAGAATCACTTCGCCTTGTTCAGCACTGATTCTGCCATTGGCGACCTGCCCGGCCAGTAACCGTGCCGAATGCTCCCGACCTTTCTGGGCCGCCGCCAGATTGAGGTCTTTGAGCACCACGTTGATGCCCGCACAGGCGCTGACGTAGGCAATCCCTGCGCCCATCATGCCAGCGCCCAGTACCCCAAGTTTGCGGGTGGGGACCACGGGAAAGCCTTTCGGGCGCGAGCCACCTTTGTTGATTTCGTTGAGCTGAAACCAGAAGGTGCCAATCATGTTCTTTGCCACCTGGCCGGTGACCAGCTCGGTGAAGTAACGGGTTTCGATCAACTGCGCGGTATCGAAATCCACCTGTGCGCCTTCGACCGCCGCGCAGAGGATCTTCTCCGGCGCGGGGAAACAGCCCTGAGTCTTGCTGCGCAAAATAGACGGCGCAATAGCCAGCATTTGCGCCACTTTGGGATGTGTCGGGGTTCCACCAGGGATCTGATAACCCGGCCTGTCCCACGGCTGATTGATGGCAGGATTTGCCGTGATCCAGGCCCGTGCCCGATCCAGCAGCTCATCGCGATCACTGGAGATTTCATCGATCAGCCCAGCCACCAGAGCCTGCCGGGGCTTGAGTGCTTTGCCTTCCAGCAGATGCGGTAACGCTTTCTCCAGCCCCAGCATTCGCACCATTCGCACGATCCCGCCGCCACCGGGCAACAAACCCAGGGTCACTTCTGGCAGGCCGATTTGCAGGCCGGGAACATCCAGGGCAATCCGGTGGTGACAGGCCAGACAGATCTCAAAGCCGCCGCCCAAAGCCGAACCATTGATCGCAGCCACCACCGGTTTGCCGAGGGTCTCCAGGCCGCGCAGTTGCTGTTTGAGGTTCTGAATCATGTCCTGAAACCATTGGGCGCGGTCCTTGCCCACCTGGATCAGCTCGTTGAGGTCGCCACCGGCGAAAAAGGTTTTTTTGCCCGAGGTGATGATCACCCCGGCAATCGAATCCTTCTCTTCCTGCAACCTGGCAAGCGTTGCAGCCATCGCCTGGCGCCAGCTTGCGTTCATGATATTGGCACTGTGCCCAGGCATATCGATGGTCAGAACCACAATGTTGTCCTGACCCTTTTCATACTCAATGGCGTCGGTCATGAAATACTCTCTGCAATCAGGGGGTGGGCTCAATAGCGCTCGATGATGGTGGCAATGCCCATGCCGCCGCCGACACAAAGCGTGGCCAGGCCGTAGCGCAACTGTCGCGCTTCGAGCTCATCGAGCAAGGTGCCGAGGATCATGCAGCCGGTCGCGCCCAGCGGATGGCCCATGGCGATGGAGCCGCCGTTGACGTTGACCCTGGCGGGATCGACCTGCAGGTCCTTGATGAATTTGAGCACCACTGAAGCAAAGGCTTCATTGACCTCGAACAAGTCGATGTCTTCTATCTTGAGCCCGGCCTTGATCAAGGCCTTGCGCGTCGCGGGTGCCGGGCCGGTGAGCATGATGGTCGGGTCCGTCCCGGTCACCGCCGTGGCGACTATCCGGCCCCGCACCCGCAACCCCAGTGCTTTGCCCTTGGCCTCTGAGCCAATCAGCATGGCGGCGGCACCATCGACGATGCCTGAACTGTTACCCGGCGTATGCACGTGGTGGATGCGCTCCACATGGCTATAGACCCGCAATGCCGTGGCGTCGAAACCCATCTGGCCCATCGCCTCGAAACTCGGCTTGAGTTTGCCCAGGCCCGCAAGGGTTGAGTCGGCACGGATGAACTCGTCATGGTCCAACAGCAGCACGCCGTTCTGGTCCTGGACGGGGATCAGGGATTTGTCGAACGAGCCGTTTTTCCGGGCCTGGGCCGCCTTGGTTTGTGATGCCAGCGCATAGGCATCCACGTCGTCCCGAGTGAAGCCTTCCAGTGTCGCGATCAGGTCAGCGCCAATGCCCTGTGGAGTGAAATGACAGTGCAGATTGGTCTGCGGGTCCAGCACCCACGCTCCGCCATCGCTGCCCATGGGCACTCGGGACATCGATTCCACGCCGCCCACTACGACCAGTTCTTCGAATCCCGAGCGAATTTTCATCGCCCCGAGATTCACCGCCTCAAGGCCTGACGCGCAAAACCGATTGATCTGCACGCCCGCCACACTGACGTGCCAATCTGCCACTAGCGCAGCCGTCTTGGCGATATCCGCGCCCTGATCGCCCACCGGCGTCACGCAACCCAGAACGATGTCGTCGACCTGCGCGGTATCCAGCTGGTTTCGCGCCTGCAGTGCGCTCAGCAATCCGGCCATCAGGTTCACCGGTTTGACGCTGTGCAGCGCACCATCGGGCTTGCCTTTGCCACGCGGCGTGCGTATTGCGTCGAATATCAAAGCTTCGGTCATGAAGTCCCCTGGATTCTTATTGGTCTCGGGAAATGCGTGCTAACACCTTAGCTGCATACCGGCGGGATTCAATTTCGCGACAGGCTCACAGCCCAACCATGACTGTAGGAAAAATCCGACCCGGACGAACGGTGCTCTTCCAACATAATGGTGCTGAAAATGCTGAAGGTGTCTAGCAGGGGAATGTCAGCGCGGAGGGTTACAGGCTTAGAAGCAGATAGCCTTTCAAGCAAAACGCTAATACGAAAGGGTTCTAAATAGCATGGCACGTGGACTCTAAGGTTAAGTCTGTAGCATTAGTGGCGCGATAATAATTACTTGTAACGCGCGGATGACCGGCGGCTTTGCCGGATCACTTTTGCTCACCGAATCACCTTTGCCAGCTGCCCGACATTCATGATGAATTCGGTGAGCTTTTGTCGCTCAGGAATAACAAGAAAAGGCAGACCGCCATGTTCAAACGCTCGAAAGTACGTCAGGCCGGACTTATTGTGTTCGCCACCACCCTCTTGCTGATTTTGCCCAACTTGACCCGGCTGTTCGGTTGATCACCGATTTATCCTACGAAGCCCGCCAACAGCGGTGTACTTCCGGGCGGCTCTTATCTATGCCAATCTCTGTGCTCAAGTCTCAGGGAGGTGCAGGTATGAGCAGATGGTCAGTGCTGATGTTGATGATGATCTGCGGCTCGGCAGCTGCCGGCGACGTCGAGCAGGCGGTTGCCGTGGCAGCACTGAAGGAAGGCAAGCTCGCCGTCGATGTACGCAGCCAGACTGATTACGACGCAGGCACTGTACTCAACGCGGTACGCATTGATGACCGGCGTCTGGTGAATCAGATCAAGCTGGTTCTCAACGACCGCAACGTGGTGTTTGTCCTGTTCAGCAGCAGCGATGAAAAAGCCAGCAAGGCTCAGGACAAACTGAACAAGGCTGGCTATTACAGCGTTATCAACGGCGGCAACTACGAGGAACTGCACAACGCCCTGTACGACATTACCGACGACCCTGCGGAGTAGTGATTTTTGCGTTTCATTTTGACCCTGGCCGCGCTGGCCATGGCGCTGGCGTTTCCCGTACATGCAGCCACATTGACGATCGAACGGGCAAACGGCGTGACGACCTGGGAAACCGGCCAACTGCTCAGCCACCCGAAAATCCAGACCATCACCATCAGCGACGACGTGGCCTACAAGCGCACCATGACCTATCGCGCCGTGCCTCTGGCTGCGCTGCTTGACGGGGTCAGTCTGCAGGACCATTTGCAGGCGGTGGCTACCGATGGATTCGCAGCAGAATTGACGGCGGCGCCACTGCTGCAAGCCAAGGGCTCAATCGCCTGGCTGGCCATCGAAGATCCCGCACACCCCTGGCCGTCCGTGAACAGCGACTCGCATAGCGCGGGCCCCTTCTATCTGGTCTGGACCGACCCACAAATCGACAACATCCACCGTGAAGAATGGCCGTATGCGATCAGCAGGATTCGTGTCCTGGCCTCGGTGAGCGAGCGTTTTCCCGCCATGTTGCCTGACCCGAAACTCGCGGCTGACGATCCGGTCAATCAAGGCTTCATGCTGTTTCAGAAGAACTGTCTGGCCTGTCATCGCCTCAACGGAGGTGGAGACTCACAGCTGGGTCCGGACCTTAACGAGCCTCACGGCCCTACCGAGTATTTCAGCGCGGGTTACCTGCGCCAGTACATCCGCAACCCACAAAGCCTGCGCACCTGGCCTCAGGGCAAAATGCCCGCGATCCCGGAGCAGGTTCTTTCGGATGCGGATCTGGACAGGATTTTGCGGTATCTCGAGCACATGGTCACGCGGCGCACCGATTGAACAGGCCCTGTAGGAGCTGCCGAAGGCTGCGAACAACGGTGTATCTGATACACCGCTGTTCGCAGCCTTCGGCAGCTCCTACAGATTTTGCATAAGCCTACTGATGCTGCACCTGCATCAGAACTTTCGGGGCGCCGAGCATTGGCGCGACGAGAACCTTGGCGTGCATCTGCTCGCTGCCACCACCGCGACGCATGCCGCGCACCGGGCAGGCGTCCAGGTAATCCAGGCCAACTGCCAGCTTCAAGTGGCGCTCCGGAATCGCCAACTGATTGGTCACGTCGAAGCTGTACCAGGCGTCATCGACCCAGGCTTCAGCCCAGGCGTGGCTGGCCAGGTGTTCGCTGTCTTCGCTGTACAGATAACCCGACACATAACGCGCCGGAATCCCCAGGCTGCGAGCACAGGCGATGAACGTGTGGGCATGGTCCTGACAGACCCCGGAACGCCCGGCAAATGCCTGAGCCGCACTGGTATCGACTTCCGTAGAACCCGGGGTGTAGGTGATGTGTTGATTCAGCGCGTGCATCAAGTCGATCAGACCACTGCGATCCTTGCGTTTGCGGCACTGCTTGCTGGCAAACGCGCGAATGGCTTCGTCAGGCTCGGTCAGACGGGTGAAGCGCAGAAACGGCAGCGGCGACTGGCTTTCATGCTCGGATTCGCGTTTTTCGTCGATTTCCACCTGGCCACGCGCGCCAATGATGATCGCCTCATGAGGCTCATCCATGGTCAGCACGTGCAGGATATTACCGAACGGATCGATTTGCGCACGGACCGGACGCGGCAGATTCAGTTGCCAACTGAGCACTTGCTGGCGCTCGCTGTCATGGGGCGTCAGACGCAAATACTGGATGCTGGCGCGAACCTGATCCTCATAGTGATAGGTCGTCTCGTGGCTAATTGAGAGTCTCATGCAGCCTCCAGATAAGAAGTGTGAATTGCGTTACCCAATTGGGCTACCAAAGGAATGAATTCGTTCAACCACTCGTGCAGGCCTTCCTCCAGGATTTCATCAATCCCGGTATAGCGCAGGCGTGCATCCAGCTCGGCGGCCAGACGCTGGGCAGGACGCCCGTTGGCGCCGGGCAGGCTGGCGAGGATCAAATCCAGTTCTTCGAGGCAAGCGCTCAGGGAGCGTGGGATATCAGGACGCAACAGCAGCAATTCGGCTACCTGACGAGCACCCGGCGCGTCGCGGTACAACTCGGTGTAGGCCTCGAACGAAGACAACGCGCGCAGCAAGGCACTCCACTGGTAGTAACCGTGGGCCGAGCTGTCGGAGACCTGATGGGTATCGCGACCGCGCAGTTCGAGCATTTCGTAACGGGCATCAAGCAGACGCAAGGTATTATCCGCGCGCTCGATAAACGTACCTAGACGAATGAAACGGAAAGCATCGTGACGCATGATCGTGCCGTAGGTGGCGCCGCGAAACAGGTGCGAACGTTCCTTGACCCACTCACAGAACCGGCTCATGCCGTAACGGGTGAGGCCCTGTTCAGCGATGCCACGAATCTCCAGCCAGGTGGCGTTGATGTTTTCCCACATGTCAGCGGTAATCCGCCCACGCACCGCATGGGCGCTGGCCCGCGCAGCGCCCAGGCAGCTGTAGATACTGGCCGGGTTGCTGGCGTCCAGGGCGAAGAAATGCAGCAAACGTTCGGCATGCAACTCGCCGTGGCGTTCCAGATAATGATCCAGCGTGCCGGTAATCAGTAGCGGCATCGCAAGCTCATCCAGGCCGTCACCACGTCCATCCTGAGGCATCAAAGACAGCGAATAGCTGACGTCCAGCATCCGGGCGAGGTTTTCCGCTCGCTCCAGATAACGCGACATCCAATATAAATCCGAGGCAGTTCTACTTAGCATTGGCAGGCATCCTTAATCCTCGACCACCCAGGTGTCTTTTGTTCCGCCACCTTGAGACGAGTTCACCACCAGCGAGCCTTCACGAAGCGCAACGCGGGTGAGACCGCCGGGTACAACGCGGGTTTCACGACCAGAAAGGACAAACGGGCGCAAATCGATATGGCGCGGCGCGATGCCGTTTTCGACAAAGGTCGGACACGTCGACAGGCATAGCGTGGGTTGCGCGATGTAGGCGTGGGGCTTGGCTTTCAAACGCGCACGAAAGTTCTCGATTTCCGCAGCGCTGGCCGCAGGGCCGACCAACATCCCGTAACCGCCAGAACCCTGGGTTTCCTTCACCACCAAATGCTCGAGGTTGGCCAGAACGTGGGACAACTCCTCGGGTTTGCGGCATTGCCAGGTCGGTACGTTCTTGAGGATAGGCTCCTCATCCAGATAGAAGCGGATCATGTCCGTGACATACGGATAGATCGACTTGTCATCCGCGACGCCTGTGCCGATGGCATTGGCCAGCACCACGTTGCCTGAGCGATACGCCGACAGCAGACCTGGAACGCCGAGCATGGAATCGGGGTTGAAAGCTAACGGGTCGAGGAACGCATCATCCAGACGGCGGTAGATCACATCTACAGCCTTGGGGCCGTCAGTGGTGCGCATGAAGACCCGATCATCACGGACAAACAGATCGGCGCCTTCAACCAGTTCGACACCCATTTCCCGAGCCAGAAACGCATGCTCGAAAAACGCGCTGTTGAAGCGACCAGGGGTCAGCACCACCACGCTCGGGTTATCCAGCGGGCTGGAACTCTTGAGCGTATCGAGCAGCAGATTCGGGTAGTGATCGATGGGCGCAATGCGCTGGGCCGCGAACAGCTCAGGGAACAGACGCATCATCATCTTGCGGTCTTCGAGCATGTAGCTCACACCGCTTGGCGTCCGCAGGTTGTCTTCGAGCACGTAATACGTGCCGTCACCATCGCGCACCAGGTCGACCCCGGAGATGTGCGAATACAGATCACGGTGCAGATTCAGCCCTTGCATCGCCAACTGATACTGCTCGTTGGCCAGCACCTGCTCGGCCGGGATAACCCCTGCCTTGATGATGCGCTGCTCGTGATATAGATCGGCGAGAAACATGTTCAGCGCTTTGACACGCTGGATGCAGCCGCGCTCGACCACCCGCCACTCACTGGCAGGGATGCTGCGGGGAATGGTATCGAACGGGATCAAGCGTTCGGTACCCTGCTCGTCACCGTACAGGGTGAAAGTAATCCCGGCGCGATGAAACAATAGATCGGCTTCACGTCTGCGCTGAGCCAGGAGCTCAGGAGGCGTCTCGCCCAGCCAGCGGGCAAATTCCCGATAATGCGGGCGGACTATGCCGCCGGCATCGTACATCTCATCATAAAAGGTGCGGATCATGCCGTACTCCTTGTCACCACGGACACCAAGGGCCTTCGCAAGGCCCGTGCCATCGGCATAAACGCTTTAAAATCAAATGGTTATATAAACGCGAAGAACTCATCGCACCATTCCTGTGCAAGAAGCCTCTCAACCAATTCTCCTACGCCTCATTCGGAAGCGTCCTACCACTGCAAAAGCTATGACTAGCATAGTCAGAGTTGATTTCACGAGCCGATATTGTTTCCAGATAATCAGCGACATCCGGGCCAACGCTGATTTGCATGCCCCTTTTCAAGTCGCGACCGAAAACGTCCCTGACACTGAAACCAACGAACTTCCCTTTGAGCCACTCCTGTCGAGTGGCTTTTTTTTGTCTGCAGAAAACAGCACAGGGAATGTTCGCTGCAACGTTTAGAACCCACAAACTAAAACCGGCCAATCCGCAGGACGATTACCCCAGATATGGCCGGCTGTTCAACATGTACAAAACGCGTCAGGAGTGGAAACGTCTGATCTCCTGAGTCACACCCCAACCCTCGACCTCGCCGTCAAGTGGCGTAATGGCGGCCTGGAAATCCTGTTCGAAATCACCGATGCCGTCATAGGTGGCATGCATGACTTTGCTCAACTGCAAGTGCCACGCGCCGTCGTCGCGGATGTTGATCTGGGTATTGAGTGACTCGCCACGGTACTGATCTGCTGCTTGCCGCGCCCGCTCCTCATCCGGGAAGACGGCGTAGAACTCGATTGGATAGATGCGTGCGAAGTCGAAACCGCCTTCTTTCATGCGGCGCAGTACGTTACTGCTGATGTCCTCTTGATAGGCTGTGCTCATGAAACGTCCTCCTATGCAACGATAGATAGAGTTTCAACATTCCTGAAGCGGCGCTTTCTGCGAAGGCCGCCAAGCGCCGGTTGCTCCGACGCAGGGGATCAAGCATGTAGCTGACAAGGCCATATCTGTTGCTAAAGAGCCTGACGCTAAGGAGCGAGTGCCCGATAGCAGGCTCCAGACAGGCATCGACATGAAATGAGACTGGAGAATCACTTCGCCAGTCTCAATTTCAGAGTAACCCTATCTCCGGCGTTCTGCCAATGTCTGGCCTAAGCATTTTTACAGGAGCGCGATCATGGCGCTTCGGCAATGGAAATGATCTGGACGGAATTCTGGTCTTTCAGGGTTTTTACCGTGGGCTCGGGGGTACGACCTTCGAGATCGTTCATATCCAGCTCAGTCGCTACTGGAAACAGCTTCGGGCGAAGCTGAAGAGCGACCTCCTCCTCACTGGGACGCTGCTCTGAATCAAGAACAAGACTTTGTTGCACACCATCTTTGTCGAGATAGGAAATGGTCCAGTGTTTCATCAATGTCTCCTCAGCAGCCGGGAATGCGGCTCACTTGATCTTGACCTTTTTGCGCGGGGATTCGTTCACATGGGTTGTGGTTGACCGGTATTCGCGTCTGTAGGAGCTGCCGAAGGCTGCGAACAGCGGTGTGTCAGGCAAGCCGGTGTTCGCAGCCTTCGGCAGCTCCTGCAGGGCAGTGATGCGGCTGATAACACCACGACCGACAACAAAAAGCCCCTGCAATGAGGGGCTCTTCATTTAACGCTTGAGGGGATCAGTTTTTACTGGCTTCGACCCCAGCGGTGTTATCCAACAGGCTCTTGGTCGCAGTTTGCAGGAAGCTGTCGAGCTTCTCGCGCAGTGCCTGGGTGTCCGGCGCATCCGGAATCACTTCGGCGTGTGGCGTGCGGCCCAAGGTGTAGGACAGAACCTTGGGCTCCATATCCTTGGGTTCGATCAGGATCCGGTCGCCGGTCACCAGCGCAACAGTCTGCTCGCTACCCGACGGTTTGATCACACCGAAGCCCTTGTCACCTTCCGGCAGATTGAGCAGGTCACGACCCCAGCACTGGTGACGAGTTTCGCCGCCCAGACGGCCCATAATGGTCGGCACGATGTCGATCTGCGTACCAACGATACTGCTGCGCTGACCGAACTTCTCCTGAATGCCCGGCGCGATGATCAACATCGGGACATTGAAGCGGCCCAGGTCCATTTCGGTGATTTGCTGGTTGTTGCCGAAACCGTGGTCGCCGACCACAACGAACAGGGTTTCCTTGTAGTACGGCTCTTTCTTGGCTTTCTCGAAGAATTGGCCCAACGCCCAGTCCGAATAACGCATGGCGGTCAGGTGTTCATCCAGCGTGCCGTGCCCGGTAACAGGCTCCATCGGCAGCTTGGGCGGCAACGCGTACGGCGTGTGGTTGGACAGCGTCTGCAGCAACGCATAGAACGGTTTGCCGTTCTTGCCACGGGCCTGCAATTCCTGCGCGCCACGATCAAACATGTCCTGGTCGGAAACACCCCAGGTCGGATCGGAGAACACTGGATCAACGTAATCGCCACGGCCAATGAACGTGGTCATGCCCTGGTTGCTGAAGAAGCCGGACTGGTTATCCCAGGCGAAGTTGCCGTTGTAGACGTACACGTCGTCATAGCCACGCTTACTGAGCAGTTGCGGCAAACCGGAGAGTTTGTGCGCGCCTTCGGGCGTCTGCATCAGGTATTCGAAACCCGGCAGGTTCGGGAAGCAGGCCATGGTCGCGAACATGCCCTGGTGGGTATGCGTACCGTTGGAGAAGAAACGATCGAACAGCAGACCTTCTTTGGACAGCTTGTCGAAATAAGGCGTGATATTCGCCTCATCCCCCAGCGCACCCACTGAGTGGCCAGCGAAGCTTTCCATCAGAATCACGACGACATTCTTGATCGGCAGAGTGTTTTGCACCGGAGGCGTGAAGTCACGGCGCACGGCAGCCAGATCCGGCTCCACCAGTTTGTCATTGCTGGTCAGCAGCATGTCGCGAACAGTCTGCTGCGCTTGCGGCTGAGGCAGCGTTGCCTTCCAGATATTGTCGCGATCTTCGGACATCCGGCTTTTCGCAGCAGCGATCAGAGTCAGTGTGCCGTTAAGACCCAGGGTGTTGGCGAAATTCGATTCGGTGGTGTACGCATCACCCCAGCGCAGTGGCGGGCCCTGGCGCAAAGTACCGCGCGCGGCCACAACGGCGATCAGCAGGCACACTACAAACACGCCAATCCGTGCGTACCACGGGGCAACCGTGCGGTTGCTGGTATTGCTGACGCTGAATTCGCGGTTTGGACGGGTAACACGGTCAACGCCTTTAAACACCAGGCTCAACAGCCAGGTGACAACGGCCCATGCCAACAGGTAGCGGACCACCGGAAAGCCATACCACAACATGCTCAGAACAGTTTTCGGGTCTTCCTTCACATACTGGAACACCAGCCCGTTGAGGCGCTGGTGAAACTCACGGTAGAAGTCCATTTCCATCAGGCCGAAGAACAGCGTGATGCTGGCAACCAGGGTCAGCCAGAAACGAAAAAAGCCTCGCGCCGCCATCGCTCGTGCGCTGAACAGAGCCAGCAGCAACGGAATGATCAGGTAGACCGTCAGACGCAAGTCAAAACGCATGCCGTTGAACAACGCCTCGACAAAAGTCGAGGCCGGGGTATCGCCGATCATCTCGCGGTTGTAAACCAGCAAGGCGATGCGCAACAGCGTGTACATCACCATCAGCACCAGCGCACTGAGCAGGGTGTAGGCCAAGTGCGATTTGACGGTGGGTTGCAGCGAGCGCGACGACGCGGGCTTATGACTCATAGCGTCCGTTGTGGCCATGTTGTTGTAGGATCCGTTGGTTTCAAAAATAGGGTTTGGAAAACTGCTGCGTCTGGCGATGCCCAGGGCATTGGCAAAACGACGGGGGGCAAATCTTACGTGATCGCTCACCATTTAGCAGCGCAGTGCGATGCTTCTTCATCTGGCGGCTATCGAAGGCAATCTCACGACCACCCTGGGCAAGCCAGCATCTCCTGCGAAACGCGCGGGATTTTCAGGGACTGGGTGTGAAAATTTTGTTGAAGAGGGTCGATGCACGGCGCGGATAAACATCCGGAAACGATTCGTTGCTCAGTTGAAAATATCAGACCGCTCCTTAAAAGTGGGATCACGCGCCTTCATCACCTGCAACTCAGCCCATGCACGCAACAACCCTGGCGTAATGGTGCGTCGAAACCGTGAACGTGATTCTCTCGATTTCTGACAGTTTTGGTCGAGTCGCTCGGTCAGCAATAAGGCATCCAGATATGGGACCTGCATAGCATTTCAACTGACGCGAATTTTATACAGCGCGTTTAAATAACCAAGTACCGTTACACACTATACAGCTAGGAAAAACGCGAAGCTTCCTACAATTAAAAATACTTATACCTACATCCGAATATTCGTCATTGAGAGATTATCTCTCGGCACCCCGCGCCGGCTCCCAAACACCAAACACCAAACACCTCCAACAGTATTCGTCGACTGGTAAATGAAAAATCTAATTTCTTTCCCAAATCCCAGCGGGCGCTGATCATCGTATATCACAGCCATTCAGCACATCACTGGATACAAGGACCTTCGCACATGAACACCACTTTCTATATATACCCGACAAAGGACGCTGAAGATGGTTATTGAACCTACCCATTGGCTCGCCGAACAAAAGCGCCATCAGCGCCAACTGCTGCTGATCATCGATACCCTACACAGCCCGGAGGTAATCCCCACGCTATTCAAACTGGCGCCCGTTCGCGACTACATCCGTTTATTTCATGGCACCGAATTCGAAGACCTGTTGCCGCAGAGTCCATGGCTAATACGCATCGACAGCTCGTCGACAGCCGCTATCTTCCACCTGCTACAAAACCCGACACTTAACTGGGGCTGGCTTGCCAGCACTGCGCAACTGGATTTGAACGAAATTGCCCAACACTGGCGCGACCGGTTGGTCATTAGCGAAGACGGCCAACGCTGGTTCTATCGCTTTCAGGACAACCAGGTTATCGCTCGACACCTTGGCGCACTGACCGCACAACAGATCCCATTACTGCTTGGACCGTTGGCTGGGGTATTGAGCTGGGATGGAAAATGCTGGCAAGCATTCGAAAACCAGCAGCCGGCACCGCACCCGGAGCCTTTTGCCACGCCGTGGCTGGACGTGCCGGAATCGCCGGAAATCGCCGACCAGATTGAACACCACGCGCTACTCGCTTGGCTTTGGGAGGAGTACGGCGACGCCACTCAAAAGCTCGCCGAAGTACAAACGCTGGAGCCTTGGCTCGCCCTCCAGATCCAGCGCGCACGCGACTGGAACTGGGACGCGCCCGAGCAGAAATTCTTCCTGCTCAAGCAGCAGTTGAATCCGTACCTTAATGATCATCCAGCGTGGGAACCCCGCCCACATGAAACGCCCGAGCAGCACTTTGCACGGTGCCAGTGTGAGTTTTCTTCTTACGATAAGGGCAGAACATGAGCAGGATTTTGTCGTACTCGGCTTTAACGTTCGCGCTGTTGAGTATCAGCGCGTGCAGCTTCATGACGTCGTCCGCGAAGGAGGCGGCACTGTCCGTGACAGGCCGCAGCGGCTCGGAGACGTTCAACCTGACGGGTGAGTTACCCCCTGACTTCGGTGTTGAAGCCACCGCTTGGTATACACCGATTAAACCAAGTGCCAGCTGTGAAACGGATAATTTTTATTCGAGTGAAAAACGAACTCGCTATCATGCCGAAGCGTATGAGAAAGCCTTTGAGGGGCACGCACATGCATTCAGCTTCAAGGTGCCTCTCACTTATAGTGTCGGTCTTTGCGATATGGCAATTACAAGTATCGACATGAGAATAGAGGGCCGGTATGGCGATAGGGACTGGCAACAAACTTATGATGATGGGGGACTTCGGTTTGTAGATGCGCTGCCAGTGGACAGTCCATATTTTAACGAAGCAGGAGTATTAAAAATCGTCGGGAAATGCGAGTGGCTTTTTCGGGATATGCCAGCGCGCAACGAGCTTACTAAGCTACTTAACTGTAGAGGTGCAGGCGCATATTTGCAGGCTGATAAGATCGCTAATAAAACAGTCATATTTAAGATCAAGGTTAGCTCGATGGAAAAACCCTTAGTTCGGAACCGATGGATTAAGGGCGATAGTGGCTGGAAGCCTTGCCTAGGCACTCATAAGTCAGGTCGCTGCCAGATCCCGCCAAAATTCAAAACATTTCAAATGAACGGCGAGACTTGCACAGTCTATCCAAGCTGTAAGGAGCAATGATATGACGGACCAGAAACGTATTCAGGAAAAATGCCCCAAGCGAGACTACTGGTGCAGTTTCCGGCTGGTTAATGAACACGGCGAAGGTAACGCCTATGCTGGATTACCTTATTCACTTCATGACCGTTGGGGGGATATCTATTCGGGCGTGCTAGATGCCGACGGCTTTGCCTATGTTGAAAATTTTTACTGTGGACCTTTGCGGCTGGACTTAACCAGCCCCTATGAGTCTGGAGAAGAATGGTACGAGAACCTGAGAGAGCGTGAGTATTTTGCGTTGCCCTTAACACGCATGCAGGTCGCCGCTGAACAAACCCCCATTGCCCCTCGCGGTGCAGGCCATCCTGACCTCGCCAAAGAACGTGCCGAGCGGGAAAACGCCACCTTCTATCGAGTGGAAGTCCGGGATTTCGTCAAGCTGGCCGAAGCAGCGCATCTGCCGGAATTCGACCAAGACCTCACGCCTCGGCCCTCACCGTCACTGAAGCTGTCCTGCGAAGACGCCTACGTTTCCGGCAAAGACCTGGTAAAGCCCGGCATCGCGCTTGGCCTCAACCGTCACCACGTACTGGAAGTCAAAGCGCTGCGGGCCTACAGCCCGGTGTTCTCCCGGGACAAGGCATTTTGCGCAATCAACGCTTACCACCTGAGCGTGATGTGCATGCTGTCCTACGCCGACTTCAATCGCGCCCGTGCCTCAGGCGAAACACCCACACCGCCGCCTTACACCGTAACAGGTGCCATTGGTACGGTGCTGCAAACTGAGCTGGCCTGCGGCATCAAACCCACCTGCTTTGAAAAGGCAGAACCCTACCACCTGTTGCTGGAAGAAGCGCCTTACTCAAAACGCCTGGAGGTAATGCCCTACGATACTCAGCGCTACGCCAGGGAAGCGAGCGAAGGTTGGGAGTATCCCGAGCAAGTGCATTTCCTGCATGATAAAAACGATACCCAGGCCTTCATTACTCATAACGATAAGGTGGTGGTGCTGTCTGTGCGAGGTACCGCTAGTGGGTCCGATGTGTGGCGAGATATCGACGCCTTGCAAGTTCCTCACGAGAACGGTGTCGGTAACGCACATCAGGGTTTTTACAAAGCGTTCGTGGGCGCCAGGAAATTTGTCTCTCGCTACATGGATGCTTTCCACGCAGACCAAACCATTCTTGTCTGCGGCCATAGCCTGGGTGGCGCCATTGCCTTGCTGCTCGCCGAGTGGCTGAGCCGCTCGTACTCAAACGCCAATATCATCCTCTACACTTTCGGCTCACCCCGGGCAGGCGACAGCAAATTCGTCGAAGCTGCGGCCCGGCTGACCCACCACCGCATCGTTAACCACTTCGACCCCATCCCTGGCGTGCCGTCGACTTGGATGGATGGCAATTGGAAGACCATGCTGCCAGGCACCGCCATGATGGTGGGTTCTATCGGCACGCCGCTAATCGGTGCAGCTGTTTTTCTGGGTGGGTTGCTGAACTTGCGGGGTGATGACTATGAGCACCATGGCGAGCAGCGACACTTCATGCCCCGCAAGCCGCGTTCAGGCGGCTACAGTTCGATTCTCTGGAAACCCGGCTGCGACGCCCTGGAGCAGAAAATCTGTGCGGAATTCGCCGGTAACAGGGACTTGAACGGCGACATGCCATCCCGCTCGCTTCTCACCCAGATGGCGTCCATGGGTGAGCACTCCAGCAATGCTGGCTACAGCCGCGCCGCCCTGACCACGCTTTTGCGCTGGAGCGCCGCCGCTCTGCAGCGCAACGGCACGCTCTTCACCGAAGAGGAGCGCAAGGACCTTCGCGACCAGATCAAGCCCATCGCAGCTGACCTGGGCAGGTGGGCACCGCCGAGCTACCTGCAATTTCGCAAACAAGTGCGCACCACAACCCACCCGCGGCTGAGCCGCTTGACCGAAGTGGAGTTGCGGGCCACTTACGACAAAAGCCAGCACGGGAGCAAGGAGCTTCAACACGAGCAGCTCCACGGCTTGAGCAAGGCCCAAAAGCGCCTCAAGGCTCAGGCATCGGTCGTTATCACTTTCAAAGACGTGGTGGGGGATCTTGCCGAACGCGAAGATATCATCGTCCTGCTTGAGCAATGGCTTGCGCTCGCTGACATTCAGAAGGCGGCAAGGCTGGCGAAGATCTGGCTCAAGCCCACTCAACAATCCGCCTGATTGAACGGACCATCAAAGGGCATTGCATCATGACTCACCTCTCGATTACCAACGCTGGCAATCGAGAGGAGACAAGCGATCAAGGCCTGGCGTGAGCCCAGATGTCAGTGGCGGAGGCGGAGGCGGAGGCGGGCTTATTAAAATGACAAAGTATTTGATAACAAAAACTTCGAACAGACCGTAAGACGAGGATTACACCAGGTTTACGGTGATAGCCGAAGCCCGGCGTACTCCCTTTCGGTCACAGTCTCATCAAATCCGCACATTACCCCGTGGACCTGCAATCGCCCAGATGATCAGGCCCAGCACCGGCAGCAGCGCGATCAGCAATACCCAGAGGATTTTCATCCCGGTTTCGGCACCACTTTTCAGTACGTTGATGATGGCCCAGATGTCGAGGGCGAGGATGATCAGCCCTACCAAACCATTGAACGTGGAACCCATGGTGTTGCTCCTGAATGAATGTTACTGACTATGATGATGACTGCGTGGCAGGGTTCCGTTGAACCAACGGCATATTTGCGGGTTCCGAATCTGGGCACCTTCATTTTTGAGCGTCGGCTTTATGAGTGCTCTCAAAATCCCGGTGTTTTCAAGCTCAGGCAAGAGGTCAGGAAGTCATGCACACCCCATTACAACCCAGAACGTTATGGTCTTCGTGGTACGCCCAGGCCCAGGCCTCTCCCCTTCTCAGTGCAGGGCTGCTGTTGGTGATACTGGTTGTACTCGGTCTGGTGATTGCCAGCGGTTACAACGCCATCTATGGCGCAAACCAGGCCAACCTGCATTACGCCTTGCTGGGCGGCACGGCCGGTTTTGCGGCGACAGCCCTGGGCGCGGTGCTGGCGGTTGCGCTACGTGAAGTCTCGCAGCGAGCTCAGGATGTGATGCTGGGTTTCGCAGCGGGCATGATGCTCGCCGCCAGTTCGTTTTCGCTGATCCTGCCGGGGCTTGCGGCGGCCCGGGAAATCACCGGCAGCGGCCCCTTTGCCGCCGCCACCGTGGTCCTGGGTCTTGGGCTGGGCGTACTGCTGATGCTCGGACTGGACAAATTCACTCCCCACGAACACGAAAGCGTCGGCCGCCAGGGGCCGCATTCGGAGCGCATCAATCGTGTCTGGCTGTTCGTGTTGGCGATTACCCTGCACAACCTTCCCGAAGGCATGGCCATTGGCGTCGGCTTCGCCAATGGCGACATGAACGTTGGCGTGCCCTTGGCCAGCGCCATCGCCATTCAGGACATCCCGGAAGGTCTGGCCATAGCCCTTGCGCTGCGCGTCACCGGATTATCAACACTCAAGGCGATGCTGGTGGCAATCGGCTCCGGCTTGATGGAGCCCATCGGCTCGCTGATCGGCCTGGGCATTTCCAGCGGTTTTGCCATCGCCTACCCCATCAGCCTGGGGCTGGCCGCCGGTGCGATGATCTTCGTGGTTTCCCACGAAGTCATTCCTGAAACCCACCGCAATGGTCATCAGACCTCCGCGACGCTAGGCCTGATGGGCGGTTTTGCGGTAATGATGTTTCTCGATACCGCGCTGGGTTAAGCGTTACGCAGGGATTCAAGAGCTGGCGCTGCGTGGATACCCACGCCAGCGCACAGCTCCATGACCCGCGCCTGATCGTTGCCGTACACCAGCACCGCCTGCAATTCGTCATCCAGCGGCTGGCTGAAATTCATCAGCACGTAGCCGCCCATTTCCTTGTTCATGCTGCCCAACTGGATCTGAATCCGGTTCAGCGCGGTCAGAGCCTCTACTTTGGCCAATTGCTTGGGCTTGATGTTGAAGGCGACGTCCGGACCAAAGGATTCGACGATCTGGGCAAACAGGTCCATGTAGCTATCGGCCTGAAACAGCACGGTGTCCGGCAGGCTGCCGACCACGACCCACTCACCCAGGGCGATGGGAAAGGTCTCGTCGTAGTTGATATCCGGATTGGCTTGCAGAAAGGCTTGCGGATCGGCGTAAGCCTGAGCCGCCTCATCGGCAATGCGCTCGACATCCTGTTCGCCCATGCAACCCGAACTGATTTTGCCGATTAATTCGATGAGTTGGTTTTTCATGGGGGCATCCTGAAGACGAGCAAAAAAATAAGGCGCGAAGGATACCGATAAATCCTTCGCGCCTCTATCAATGCCTTATCAATCCCTGCGGATCAGGCTGTCAGCCTGGCCAACTGCTCCGCTGTATCGGCAGCGCCCATGGTCTGCGCAACGGCCAACGGGGTGACGCCCCTGGCGTCCCGTGCCTGCGGGTTGGCGCCCTTGCTGATCAGGTAGTCGACGATTTCGGTGCGATTGAACATCGCCGCCATCATCAAAGCTGTTCGCCCGTCTGCCGAAGCCCCTTCGACCTCCGCCCCGCCATCAACCAACAGTTTCACTACCGCCAGATCGCCTTTGAACGCAGCACCGGCAATCGGGCTCTGGCCATTGTCGTTACGAATTTCGGGATCAGCCTGATACTTGAGCAACGCCCGCACCGCGTCCTGATGACCGTGGTAGCTGGCGAGCATCAACAGCGTGTCGCCCTTGTGATTACGCAGATTGGGGGTAAGGCCCTTCTCCAGCAGCTTATCGAGCATGACGGCATCGCCACGGCGCGCAACGTCAAACACCTGCTCGGCAAACTCCAGCGCTTCATCGTCGGTCATGCGCGCAGGCTCCTGGCCTTGCGGGGTGTTCTGGTCTGACATGTTGACTCCTGATGTTCAAGACTGAGCGAAAGGCTGAAGCAGCCCTGCTTAATGAAATGACCGCAAGTCTCCCGAGCGGTTCGCCCCAGGTCAAGGCACCCGGGATTTCAGGTTTTTTGTTCAAGCATTCGAATAAAAAAGCGAAAGCGCGGTCTGAGAACGTAATCCGCTACACCTGCCAAGCCCATCAGGCTACGCCCCCTCCTCGCAAAGTTCCCCAAGCCATGCAAAAAAACCGGTAAAAACCCGCAAAATGCAGGATGCCCGATAGCCATTCATGCAGATTGCACGACGCAGGATTTTTATAAAATCTGTAAGTAGCTGATTTATAACGATTTTATAAGATAACCAATACTGGCACAGTCACTGCACTAGTACTACCAAGCTTGTTATCCCATGAGCAATGGAGCCGCTAGACATGACTTTTATTCAAGAAAAATTCGCTTCCGTATTTTCCGAATTCGACGTAACTACCCAAGCCCGTCCGGACGGTGGTGTGCTTCTGTCCTTGCGTAACGGCGAAGGCAAGCAGATACGTCGCTCTGTGTCCTACGCGCAGCTCCACACTCCGGTTCAACTGGAATGGGTGATCAGCGCCATCCGCCGCGACCTCGCCGCTCAGGCCAGCGAACTGCCTGCGATTTCGATGCTGCAAAGCCAACACCGTTTTGATCTGCCGACTTATCACACCCGTTAAGGGTTGATTGACCGCTTCATGCTGTTTTGATTCAAACGCTTCGCTCCCTTTGTTTGGCCGTGATTGCTGCTTAGCTTTCACGGCTTTTTTTTTTGCGTCGCGTATGGCTCACGGCAACTCAGGGCTTCTGGCGCATGGGCATCTTATCGATCAGCGCGAATAACTCGCTGGGCACCACCTTCCCCGTCTGCTCCATTTTCTTACCGCCATCCTTGCCCACCAGGATGACTTTGCCAGGGCCTGAGGATTTCATTCCCAGCGCTTTAAGCAGACCGGCAGTCTTGGAGTCATCCAGGGGCTGATCGTTGCGCGCACCCACACCGTTAACCACGGTGTACAAGACCATTTCACGCTCGATGAACGCTTCGCGATTGGCAGGTTCCTGCAGGGCGCGCTTGAGGCTGACCAGTGTGGGGTCTTGAGCATCCGGCGCGATGACGATCAAAGGTCGCGACTGCCAGCGTTCCGCCAGCAGAGGGTTGCTCGCTTCACTGGCTTGCAGCACGCCTCCTGCCAGCAGTGCAAGGGATAAGGCAAGAACGGTCCGGGCTGATTTCATGGCTCAATCCTCGATAACGATATGCAGTGGACCGCACTGCCGAATAGAAAATCATCGTATGAAGCAACCACAACGCCCGCCCGATGAACGGTGCTGACCATTCGCCCGATCTCCAGAACTATTTGATTGGATTGATCATCAATGTCTGTAGACGCAATGAAAACTCGAATGGATGCAGAGGTCGCAGACATGAATTTTGAGAAAGACTACCGATCAGGCATCGCCGAGATCGATTACTCCCGGGACACGCTGTTCGGGCCGATTCCGATGCAAGCCACCTGCCGTGTCCGGCTGGCGACCGTTGAACAGGACGGACAACGTCTGAGGGAATTGACCATTCTGGGCGAAGTGCCGGATTACCTGCCCAAATCGGCTGTCATCCGGGTCGCGCTGGAGGGCCAGATTGAGGCCGGTCCGATTCGTGACCACTACACCGCCGAAGAGACCAACGAGGAAGCGTTCAAGTTACTGTTTGAAAATCAACGCAAGCGATCGATGCACTAAGATGTCGTACAACACCTTGAGCGCGAGCACTAAGCCGGGGCCGATTGGTTATATACGCCTCAGTAAATGCATGTACCCAAGTAGCATTCGTCATGATGTATTGCTTTATGTTGCAGAGAGCCTCATCAGGAAGCAATACATCCATATGGATGTATAAATTTTTCGAACTCTGCTCGTACGACTCATGGCGAACTTCTTGATGGATACGTACTGGCTGAACGAATAGAAAAAACGCAAACAAACAAAAGCCGCGATGCAATTAAGCACAGCGGCTGGTTCTTACAGCATTGCAGCTTCTCCTGACAGCTAGAACTCCTCGATAGCCCTGCTTAACTCACTCCACTGACGCCGCGAAGCGAACCCTGCCGCCCCTGAAGATGGCGGGTGTGGGCCAGATCGTAGCGTAACTCTGCCACCAGCTCGGAGATATCCCGGGTGGTGTTGAGGCGTTCCAGAGAGATTCCTGTCACGAACAATTCGACGCGTTCGGGATGCGGATCAGTAATCTGCACCGTCATGGACGAATCAGGTGAAACGCTACAGGTACAACGTAAAGGCAGAAAAGCCCCCTCGATAATGCTCCGTAACTCGAGGGTGGAAAGTCTGTACGCAATCATGTGCTTCTCCTTGTTTTGCGTGCCCACAACCCCACTACAGCGGACTGCGCTTGTTATAGATAATGCTGATAGATACTGCCCATCGAGTTTCCTTTGCCCGCCAGACAAATGTCGCCACTGAATCGCAGGCATAGTTCGTTTATACGCCACGCCCTCTATTGAAGCAATATCCATTTACTTGCTCCAACCCGTGCACTAACGAAAGGCTTATATAAACAAATAGAAGAAACGATTCAGTTAACAACTTTCCTCTATCCGTTTAACTGACTTGAATCAAAACAGTGCTGCCCGTCGACCGCTATCAGCGACCGACGGTCATCGTCATGCGGTTACTCGACGCTGCGTGGCAGCCGCAGATGAATCAACGCCACTCGTCCGCCGTGCTTGTCTCGACGCTCGTCGATGGCATACGGCCGAAAACCCAGCTTGGGGTAAAACAGCAGGCCAGGAACGTTATGGTTGTAACACGAAGCCGTCATCTCGCTGGCCTCATGCTTATCGAACGCCAGGTCCATCATGCAACCAATCAGGTATCGCCCTACCCCGCGCGAACGAGCCTTGGGTGCGATGATCACGTTGCCCAGCGAACACCGCCCGCGAAAATCACTGCGGGAAAAATTGGCATAGCCCACGACCTCGCCGTTCATTTCGATCACCGTCGAATCGGAATGATTGTCCAGAGCGTCTTTAAGCTGCGGAGGGGTCAGCGGCCAGGTAGCTCGGGGGAACATATAAAACAGCTCGTCGACATTCTGCGGCAGTGAGCACACGACGGGGATGTCTTTTTCTTCCAGGGGGCGATTCAGGAACATGGAGGGGTAACCTCTTGAAGAAAGGGATAACAAGCGCTTAGACACTATATGCGATGTATTGGTAGACGTACGGCGGAAATCCGTCATAAAGACTAAACAACCTTGCTATTTGCCGGTCTTAAGGGGTGCAAAACCGCTACTCACTTACCGGAGAACTGAAATGAAAATCGCTCGCTACCTCGGCCTCTTTTGCATCGTTGCACTGCTTAACGGTTGCTTCGACAGCCCGGACAAGCAAAGCACGAAAGAAAATACTGACGGCTCGAAATCTTCTGTACAGATGGACAAGCCCGCCGACGGGTCGCCGTCTAAATAATAGCTAAAACCACGCCAATTATGAGGAGCGCACCTTCCCACGATCACATCGCTAAGGCGTAGGTTCTAAGGCGACCTACGCGACCGTGGACAAGCGCTCCCCTACAGGCTCTGTGTTAGCTCGGGGCACCATGGTGTGGGCCCTGCACTCATGCAGAACGCCTGCAACTTCAGCTGCTTCCTTGCAAATTGCATGAATCCATTTGAGAAAAATTTCGTAACTTACTGATAAATGTGAATTTTAATTAATTCTCCAGTTGGCACACGCACTGCAAATACCTTCCGTGAGATGTAACAACTTTATTCACGGAGTAGAAAAATAATGATTTCATCCCCCGACACTTACCCAACTGCCGCGCAGGAATCGACCAACCTTTCAGGAGTATCCTGGGGGGCAATCTTCGCTGGTGCCGCTGGTGCCGCTGCGCTTTCCTTAATCCTTTTGCTGCTCGGTGCCGGTCTCGGCTTTTCCGCTGCCTCCCCTTGGGCGGATAGCGGCTTGAGCGCCAAGAGCATCGGCATATCCACGATCATCTGGCTGGCACTCACTCAGATCATCGCCTCCGGGCTGGGCGGCTACATCGCTGGCAGGCTGCGGGTGAAGTGGGCCAACCTTCATGGGGATGAAGTGTATTTCCGCGACACGGCCCACGGCTTCTTGTCATGGGCGATTGCCACGCTGGTTGCAGCCGTACTGATCGTAGGCTCGGTCAGCAGCATCGTCGGTGGCGGTGTCAAAGCTGGCGCGAGCATGGCGTCCGGTGCGGCCAGTGCCGCGACTCAGGTTGCTGGCAGTGCGGCCAGTAACAGCAACGCCAGCAGTGGTGACTACGGCTACTTCGTCGACAGCCTGTTTCGTGATGACCGCCCTGCCGCCGTCAGCGATGACGCTGCTCATGCAGTGGTCGTACGCATCTTCGCCAGAACCATCAATAACGGTGGCCAGCTGAGCGCAGAAGATCGTACCTACCTTGCGCAGTTGATCGCCCAGCGTACCAACCTGAGTCAGGCAGACGCCGAGCGTCGTGTGGATCAGGTATATGGCCAGGCTCGTCAGTCGTATGAAGATGCCAAGCTCGCTGCCAAAAACGCTGCTGAAACTGCTGCCAAAATCGCGGCCATGACTGCCCTGTGGACATTCATCGCTCTGCTCTGTGGCGCGTTCTTCGCCAGCCTCGCGGCTATCTATGGCGGTCGCCGCCGTGACGCCGTCACTTACCTCGAAGCACGTCCTTACACCACTACTACAACAACGGCTCGATAAGCCAAGGAGAAATACAATGCGCTCTCTACTACTGTTGTTCCTCGGCGTGCCGATCCCGATCATCATCCTGATCGCGCTGTTCATGCACTGATAACCGTGCATTGACACACCCAGCCGCCTTCTCTCACCAGAAGGCGGCTTTTTCATGCCGGCTAACGCCTATGCAGAAACGGCAAACCCGACAACGTCAACACCACCCCCACCAGCGCGGTCATGCTCAATGGATCGCCAAACTGGATGGACGCCCAGATCATGGTAACTGGCGGGATCAGAAACAGCGCGCCACTGGTGCTCTGCACGTTGAAGCGTTGCAGGCACAGCCAGTACAGGCCATAACCACCAAACGTGGAAAAGACCACCAGCCACAGGATGCCCAGGCCAAAGTCGGCAGATAGCACCGGCCTGATCCCGCCTTCCAGCAACGCCAGCACCGCGAACACCGGCAATGCCGCGCAGATCTGAATAAACAGCGCCGTGAGCGCGGGCAAGGGTTGGGACATGGAGCGTTTTTGATAAAGGCTTGCGGCTGTCAGCGAAACCACCGCAAGCACCGGCAGGCTATACGCCCAAACAGAGGCTTTGGTCAGTTCGACGCTGGCAAAGCTGGCGATCAACATCCCCGCCACGCACAACCCAACGCCCCACCATTGCCTGCCACGGGTGCGTTGACCGGGCACCAGGCCCGCTGAGAGCACGATAGTCACCGGCAACAGGTTGGCAATCAGCGCACTGGTACCCGGCGCGACGCCCAACCCGATAGATGCCGCGATGGCGGCGATGTAACCGGCAATCCCGAACAGCCCCACCAGCACGTGCCGCCGGACATCTGCGGCACTGACCTTGCGCAAATTCCCCGCCACCAGCGGCAACAGCACAAGCACCGCCACCACAAAGCGCCAGAATGTCACCACCATCACCCCGCTGTGCTGCGAGGCGTAGCGATAGCCGATGAATCCCGAACTCCAACTCAACACCATCAGTGCCAGCAGCAGGCCGCTGAACCATACGGTTGATACCACCAGCCCCTCGGTTCGCGCTATCGGTTCAAGCCGTTCCCCATTCATCAGACACCTCTGTTGTGCAGCATGAACTTGATGGTATGAATGACGAGGTTGTTCAATCAAACGATATGATCAGCACTACTCATGCAGGATTTCTCAACCATGAACGACACGTTGGACATTGACCTTCTGCGCACCTTCCAGGCGGTGGTGCGCTTCGAGCAGTTTCTCGCGGCATCGACTTACCTCAACCGCAGCCCATCAGCAGTAAGCCTGCACATTCGGCGGTTGGAGGACATTGCGGGCGGACGACTGCTGGAGCGTGACAACCAGTCCGTCATCCTGACCCCGCTAGGACGACGCTTCGCCTTGCAAGGGGCCGAGTTGCTGCAAATGCATGACCGAATGCTGGCCGGTTTTACCTCTCCAGCGGTGAGCGGAAGGGTTCGGCTGGGGATTTCCGAGGAATACGCCGGGGGCTTGCTGCAATGCATCCTGGGGCCGTTGAACAGCCGCTATCCGAACATTGAACTGGAAATTGAAACCGGCTCAAGTGGGCGGCTGAACGAGCGCCTGCAACGCGGCCGACTGGACATTGCGTTTGTGGTGGACGCCATCAATGCGCCGCAAACCCTACAGCCACTACGGACCTTCGGCACCACCGAGCCAGTCTGGGTCGCAGCGGTGGGCTATCAGCTGGCGCCGAACAAACCTGTGCCCTTGGCCTTGCACGGCAAAGGCTGCCCCTACCGCGCCGTCGCCATTGACGCCTTGACCGCTCTGGACCGAACCTGGCGCACGGTGGTCATGACCGCAGGGGTCAGCGCGCTGGAGACCACGATTTGCGCAGGCATGGCAGTGGGCATCATGGATCGCGGCCGGGTCAGCACGCAGATGCGCATTCTAGGCCCTGATGAAGGTCTACCCGCTCTGCCGCTGCATGCCTTGCACCTGGTGAAAGCGCCCGGCGAGCCGAGCGCCGCCTGCGACATATTGATCAGTCTGATAGGTGATCACTTCAAACAAATCTGACCGTGAATGAAGTGCTGTAACGCTCTGGCACGGTACTTACAGCGTTTTTCAGACCAACTGCTCACTCGATCCGCTGTAACTGATCCAGCAACCGGTATCATGACAACGCCGTTACAGTCAGCCTTTCGCTTATTCAGTTGGGGGAAACCAATTTCATGGCCGTATTTTCTCTGGCTCGCCTCAAAGCACGCTGGTTGACCTGGACCTTCATGCTCATCGTGATCATTGGCTTGCCGGTGGGTTGTTCCGTCTTGCAGCACACCGAGCGCGAGCTGGTATTTCGCATCGAGCCCGGCACCGCCAGCTGGTACAGCGGCCTGCCCGCCGAGGTGCAAGAGCTGGAACTCAAAGCCAAGGATTTCGGCATGGCGCAAAACATTCATGCCTGGTGGTGGCCAGCAAACCGCAAGGATGCTCCGGCCATTCTTTATCTGCACGGCTCGCGCTGGAACCTGACCGGCCAGCTGTTTCGCATTGAACAATTGCATGCACTGGGGTTTTCGGTGCTGGCCATCGACTATCGTGGTTTCGGCCAGAGCAAGGGCGCCCTGCCCTCCGAGGCCACAGTCTATGAAGACGCCCGTGTGGCCTGGGAGCGCCTCAAAGTGCTGCAACCGGACCCAACCCGCCGCCTGCTTTATGGTCATTCACTGGGCGGCGCCGTGGCCATTGATCTGGCAGCAGAGCTGGGCCGTGACAGCCAAAGCAACGACGAACCCGCACAGGCTCGCGGGCTGATCATTGAATCCACCTTCACGACTCTGGCCGATGTAGCCACAGCCGTGGCTGATCGCTACACCTCTCTCCCGGTGCGCTGGTTGCTATCACAGAAATTCGACTCCATCGACAAGATCGCGGAGATCCACATGCCGGTGTTAATCGTCCACGGCACGGCCGACGGTTTCGTGCCACCGCGCTTCAGCGAGGAGCTGTTTGCCGCCGCACAGGAACCAAAAAACCTGTTGCTGGTGCCCGGCGGCAACCACAACAACAGTATGAGCCTGGGCAAACAGGCTTACAGCAAGGCCATCGATGCGCTGCTCAAATCAAGCGCGCCAGCGGCTCATGCATTGACAGGCAAACCCTTGACTGACGAGCAAACGCCCACAGCGTCCGCCGGCTGACTGGTCAGCAAAAAATCTGCTGGCCGAGCCGGTGCCTGATTGCGGCGGGTATCGGGTTGAAGCGGATCAGCTCGGCTTTTGCGAAGCATCGTCCCCGGACACATCCGGATCATCAGGCTCGACTTCGTTGATATCCGCTTCGCGCACATCGTTGTCGGAGGTGGACTTGCCGTCGGACTCGGAAGGGTTTGGATTCGGGCCGGGGGACTGTGCTGCCTGGCTGTCTACAGGTGGTGTGCTCATGAGTTCCTCGCAGGATCATTAAATGATTGACCCTGTTTGGAAGCGGCACGCTAGCGGGAGTTCGGTTTATCTGGATGGGTGGTTACCGACCCCGTGATCAATCCCGCGATCAATGACGTAATCAATCAGGCGTGACCGCCACGCATTTGATTTCCAGTAACAAGCCCGGCAGCGCCAGCTCGGACACGCCAATCGCCGTCCAGGCGCAACTGCCCCGGGGGAACAGGCGATCTTTGACTTCACGAAAGATATCCATGTGCTCGCTCATCGCGACATGGAAAGTGGTCATTTCCACCACGTCGTCAAAGGTGCAGCCCGCTTCGGCGAGGACGGTGCGCAGGTTTTCCCAACAGGCGATGAACTGCTGCTCGGGGTCGTCGATGACCTCCAGCTCAGGCGTGCGGCCGATCTGACCTGCACAGTAGAGGGTGCTGCCTACTTTGACAGCGGGCACGTAACCGGCACGTTCGACGATGTTGGCCATTGAGGCGGGGATGATGATCTGGCGGGTGGGCATGAGGTGATCCCGGAAGAGTGGTTTCAGAGAATGCTGCTTACGCTGGACCTGTAGGAGCCAACTTGTTGGCGAGAGGGTGTCAGGAACGCCGCCTCGCCAATAAGTTGGCTCCTACAGGATCACGCCCGCCACTTGCCCCAATACTCCAGGGACGTACGCCACAGGCAAATCCCCAGAAAGTAAGCCGACATCGCCAGCCACAGGCCCATCACGAACGGGCCGTTGTGGGGGTGGTTGATGATCAGCAAGGCACTGCAGATCAGCCAGACCGTGGTCACGGCTATGTTGATCGGCATGAAGCGACGCACCCGGAACGGGTGGAGGAATTTCATACGCGTCAGGGTCAGCAGCGCCAGACCGACAATGGTCAGCAGCGTCAGCCACGGCGAGGGTTGGATGATATAGAGGCACAGCGCGACGACGTTCCAGGCTGCTGGGAAACCCTGGAAGTAGTTGTCCTTGCTCTTCATCTCAAGGTTGCAGAAGCAGAACAGCGACGAGATCAGGATGATCGCCGTGCTCAGCAGCACCGTATAAGGCGGCAGTTCGACGTAGCTATAAATAAACAATGCCGGGATGAACACGTAAGTCAGGTAGTCGATCACCAGGTCCAGCACCGAACCGTCGAAGCTGGGCAATACCGTCTGCACGTTGAATTTGCGGGCCAGCGAGCCATCGACTCCATCCACTGCGAGCGCCAGCCCCAGCCAGAGCAGACAGGCTTTGGGTGAGTCGTCGAACAAGGCAATGGTTGCCATGAATGCAATGACCACGCCGGTGGCGGTAAAACCATGGGCGCCCCAGGCTTTGAGCCAGGCCATGCGTTGAGTCGATATCACAGGGGGAGTCTCCAAAGAGTAAAGCGGACCAGTGTCTACCTGGTTGAACGCACTATCGACCGGCCATCGGGGGAGAAGGTTCACCAATCGCCCGGCGAGATGCTTGCGTCAGGGCGCCCATCATCTCTCGAATGTGAAGGATGCAGAACTAAAACCACGTAGGAAATTTCCCCACCCGCGAAAAAATATCCTTTACCATGCCGGCCGTCGGTTCCCAAACGGGATTAATAGGGAATCCATAACGGCCAAGGCCTTTAAACGGAACTGCCCCCGCAACTGTAGGCGCTGAGCCCGCTCCATTGAAGCCACTGGATGAACCGGGAAGGCAGGAGCGCGGCGATGAAGTGCCAGTCAGGAGACCTGCCGACATCAGCGCTGACGCATGAATGTGCACCCATAGACTGACTTTTGACCCACCGGCGGGGTGTCCGGGGCGGACATCCATCGCCACGGTTTTCTGACCGTGGCAGCCTGCCCTTTCTGACTGGCCCCGGCCCTGTCGTGTGGCGCCAGGCGAGGGTTCCAGCCTGTACACGCCGTCCGGACAACCGTTCGAATGGAGATCATCTTAATGCCCTTGCCCTCGATGGCCCTCGCTCTCAAATGACATCCCCTCGTACCGGCCATCTGCTGGGCAAGATCTGCCTGCACGGCGCCTGGGTGCTCGCGGTGCTGCTGGCAGCGATTGTTGCCGGGGTCGCTATCGGTGAAACGCCCATCAGCCTGTCGCTGGTGTTTCAGGTATTGGCCAACAAGCTGTGGGGGGCGGGCTTCGTGCTCGACCCTATCGATGAAGGCATCGTCTGGAACTACCGCCTGACCCGCGCCCTGGTAGCCGCTGCCTGTGGCGCAGGCCTGGCGATTTCCGGGGTAGTCCTGCAATCGCTGCTGCGTAATCCTCTGGCTGACCCGTATTTGCTGGGGATTTCCGCAGGCGCTTCAACGGGCGCGGTGCTGGTGGCGATCATTGGCATCGGTGCGGGCGCCGTTTCGCTGTCGGCCGGGGCTTTTCTCGGCGCAGTCGCGGCATTCGCCCTGGTGGCATTACTGGCGCGCAGTACCGGTGCGGTCAGTGGCAGCGGGCAGATCATCCTCGCGGGCATCGCCGGTTCGCAGTTGTTCAATGCCCTGACCTCGTTCCTGATTACCAAATCGGCCAGCTCGGAGCAGGCGCGCGGCATCATGTTCTGGCTGCTGGGCAATCTCAGCGGCGTGCGCTGGCAATCGGTCGGGCTGGCGGTGCCGGTGGTGCTGATCGGGCTGGCGGTTTGCTTGTGGCATCGTCGCGCGCTGGATGCCTTCATGTTTGGCAGCGATTCGGCGGCGGCCCTCGGCGTGCCGGTGCGCCGGGTGCAAATCGTATTGATCGCCACGGTGGCGCTGGTCACGGCGGTCATGGTGTCGCTAGTGGGTTCCATTGGTTTTGTCGGCCTGGTGGTGCCTCACGCGGCAAGGTTACTGGTGGGCGTGCGACATGGTCGATTGATCCCGCTCAGTGCACTGAGCGGCGCGTTGTTTCTGATTGCCGCAGACGTGCTATCGCGCACCGCGATCAAAGGCCAAGTGCTACCCGTTGGAGTGATTACTGCGCTGATCGGCGCGCCGGTGTTTGCCGTGATCCTGATCAAAGCCCGAGGCGGTCGATGAACAAGCAGATGCGCACCGCAGAGCTGGCCTGCGCGGAGCTGTGCTGGTCGATCAAGGGCGCGCCCATCATCAGAAACGTCAGCCTGAAGGTGCAGCCCGGCGAGACCCTGGGCCTGATCGGCCCCAATGGTTCGGGCAAGTCCAGCCTGCTCAAATTGCTCTCAGGCGTCAGAAGCCCGGACAGCGGGCAAGTCACCCTCAACGGCGCAGCACTTTCTGACATGAAACGCCGGGACATCGCACAGATGATCGCGGTGGTCGAGCAGCAGGCCGAGACGTCCGACGCCATCAGCGTGCGCGATGCCGTGGAATTGGGCCGCACGCCCTGGCTTTCTGCGCTGGCGCCCTGGTCAAAAGACGATGACGACATCGTCCGCCAGGCGTTGCTTGATGTGGATATGGCTGACAAACCCAAACGCGCCTGGCACAGCCTGTCCGGCGGCGAACGCCAGCGCGTGCACATCGCCCGCGCTTTGGCTCAGCGCCCGCAGATTCTGCTGCTGGATGAGCCGACCAACCATCTGGATATTCAGCATCAGCTGAGCATTCTCGGGCTGGTGCGCTCGCTGCCAGTCACCACCCTGATCGCCCTGCACGACCTCAACCAGGCCCTGGCCTGTGATCGTCTGGCGGTAATGGACAAAGGCGAACTGATCGCTATCGGCCAGCCTGCCGAGGTATTGACCTGCGAGCGACTGCGCCAGACCTTCGGCGTCGAAGCCCACTACCTGACTGATCCGTATGACGGGACGCGGATATTGCGCTTTCGATCATAAACAGCACGGGACTCGGTGGGAGATTCAATGTTGGCCTGCAATGCATATCTGTTGTGGAACCGGCCCGTCAGCGATCTACCCCACACTCCATATGCGTCGTCTGCCACACTGGATCGCTTTCCACATCGACAATCCGAAAACCCTGCCGCTGCCAGAATCCAATTGCCCCCGGCAAGAACGGATGGGTATGCAGATAGAGCACGTCTACGCGCAGCTGTCGGGCATGTTCCTTTAGCGCCAGATAGATCGTGGTCGCCAGCCCTGAACGGCGAAACTCGGGGATAACGAACAGCCGCACGATCTCCACCACCTTGCTGTGCCCGTAATCGAGCTGCGGGAAGCGCCCGTCGTACGGCAGATAACCAATCGCCGCAACGATCTCCTCGCCACGCAGGGCGATCAAAAACCTGCCGCCGCCGTCCTCAAGATAGACCCGCTGAAACTCTGCCAAATCCGCTGGCAGGCTCGCCCCCTCCAGCATCGGAAAGATTTTCGCCCGGGCGCGCAGGACAAAATCCAGCACGGCCGGAATCTGTTGCGCCTCTACGGAGACAATTTCGACTGCCGACAAGGTACTCATCATTCTCCACGGTGCCCGGTAAAGGTTTCCAACAGCCACGCACCGGCAGGCCCGAGGCTGCGCTGGCGTGACCAGATCACATCCACGGCAGAACTGCGCGGCCAGCCCGGCACCTGCAATTCCTTGAGTTTGCCCCCGGCATAGTTCGACACCAGCCAGCGGGGCAACGCCGCCCAGCCAAAACCAAAACCGGCCATGTCCATCAACAACAAATAGTTAGGCGCCGACCAAGGCCGATGACCGCTGATGGGCAAGTCATCGGTGGGCACGCTCTGGTCCACGAGGGTGTTCAAACGCAGCGCACGCCAGGCTGCCAGTTGCTGGTAATCGACCTTGGGCAACTGCGCCAGCGGGTGGGTGTGGGCGACGAACAAACCGAAGTCGGCGCGCTCGGCAATCGTCGCGAAACCCACTTCCGGCGGATAGCTGGCCTGTGCCGACAGCAGCCCCAATGAGGCGCGTCCGGACTGAATCAGGCTGATGGCATCGCCATGCTCGGCAAACACACATTCCAGCTCCAGCTCGGGAAAGCGCTCGTCCAGCTCCGCCATGCGGGTTTCAAAATCAGCGAACTGGTTGGCATCGGACAACACCAGCGTCAGACGCGGCTCCATCCCCTCGGCAAGACGGCCTGCGGCCCGACACAGCTTGTCAGACGCCGCCAGCACATCTTCGATACGCCCCAGCATCGCCTTGCCCGCTTCGGTGAGCACCGGATGCTTGGCAGAGCGATCAAACAACTCCAGACCCAGATCGATTTCCAGCCGGGAAATGGCTTCGCTCACCGTGGATTGACTCTTGCCCAAACGCCGAGCCGCCGCACTGAACGAACCGGATGCCACCGTCTGAGCAAAAGCTTCAAGGGCTTCGGGGGAATAACTCATGGGATTCTCTTATCGGTTTTACCGATGGAAACGATTTTCACTTTAACGCAACGACCGATGAGAATGCACGTCACGCATCCAACTGTAGGAGCTGCCGCAGGCTGCGAACCGCTTTCTACCACACACCGCTTTCGCAGCCTGCGGCAGCTCCTACAGGATTCACTGAGGGCCAAACCATGCCAACCAAATCCCTGAAAGAACGTGCCCTCCACGCGCTGCTCTTCGAACTCATCGGCGTCCTGCTCTTCGCCCCCCTGCTCGCCTGGCTGATGGGCCACTCCCTGGCAAAAATGGGCGCCATGACCGTGATGATCTCCACCGTGGCCATGCTCTGGAACATGCTGTTCAACGCAATGTTCGACAGCCTGCGCCGCAAGCTCGGCTTCAACCTGTCCATCGCCGCACGCATCGCCCATGCGCTGTGCTTCGAAGGCGGCCTGATCCTGGTGATCGTGCCCCTCGCCGCCTGGTGGCTGTCCATCAGCCTGCTCGAAGCATTCTGGCTGGACATCGGCCTGTTGTTGCTGTTCCTGCCATACACGCTGGTGTTTAACCTGCTGTATGACAAAGCACGGGAGCGGATGGTGATGGGCTCAACATCGGATGCCCAACCGCAAACTTCACGACGAGGCTAGCCCCCTGTAGGAGCTGCCGAAGGCTGCGAATCGCGGCGTGTCAGGATTCCCGCTTTCGCAGCCTTCGGCAGCTCCTACGGATTGTGGTCATCTGTAGGGCGGCGTTTGTCTGCAATAGGGATTGCGCTGACCAGCGTGCCGCTACTCGCCGCTCACCCATCAAATTTGCAGATCCCTCCCATAACAGCTATTGGTTGGAGTACCGACCCCCAATCGGGGAAACTCGCGGGCGCTTTCCAACTCAGGCTTGAATCAAAAATGACAACAGACATTCTTAAACTGGCAGCCTTCAGCGATGGCGATCAGGGTGGCAATCCGGCGGGTGTGTGGATCGGTGATCAGTTCCCGGACGACGCGGCCATGCAGCGGATTGCGGCAGAGGTGGGGTTTTCCGAAACGGTGTTTGCGGCGCCGATAAAGGACGGTTTTCGGGTGCGGTATTTTTCTCCACAGGCTGAAGTCGATTTCTGTGGGCACGCGACCATCGCGCTAGGCGCGGCGCTGGCTGGGCGGTTTGGTGACGGGGTGTACAACCTGACGCTCAATCAAGCGCAGATCAGCGTTGAGGGGCATGCTCAGGGCGAGCTGATTTCGGCGGCCTTGCAGTCTCCGCCCACCCACAGCGCGGCCCTCGATCCGCAGGCGCTGGAGCAGGCGTTGCAATTGTTCGGTTACAGCCAGAACGATCTGGATGCACGGATCCCCCCGGCGCTGATCAACGGCGGCATCCAGCATCTGGTGCTGGCGTTGAACACTCGGGAAAAACTCAAGGACATGCATTACGACCAGCAGGCCGGCCACGCATTGATGACTCAGGAAAACTGGGGCACGGTGCTGCTGGTGTACGTCGAGAATCAGCAGTTATTCCACACCCGCAACGCCTTTGCCTGGGGCGGCGTGTACGAAGATCCGGCCACCGGCGCGGCCACTGCGGCGTTCGCCGGTTACCTGCGGGACCTTGAATGGCCCCACGGTGGGTTGATCGACATTGTGCAGGGTGAGGACATGGGCAGTCGCTCGCGTTTACGCGCAGAGATTAGCGAACAAAAAGGCAGCTCGATTCGTATCTCCGGCATGGCGCGCAAACTCTAAACCTTGAGCCGGGTACCCGCAGCCGCCACGGCCAGCAACATGACGGCGACGACCATGAACGCCAGCTCCAGGCTGCTGGCGTGGGCAATGAAGCCAATCGCTGCGGGACCGATCAGAATCCCGGCGTAACCCAGGGTGGTCAACGCCGGGACCGCCACGTTCTCCGGCATGCTCTTCTGGCGGCCCAACGCGCTGTAGCAGACCGGCACGATATTCGAGCAGCCCGCCCCCACCAGTGCGTAACCCAGCAGCGCCGCTTCCCATGACGGCAACAACGTTGCCAGCGCCAGCCCGGCCGCCGCGCACAGACCGCCGAGGATGACCACCCGCCGTGGGCCGACACGCCGCACAACCGCGTCGCCAAACAGGCGGCCCAGGGTCATGGTAAAGGCGAACACCGCGTAACCCAGTCCGGCGTAGGACGTCTCAACGCCCCGCAGTTCGCTGAGGAACACCGCGCTCCAGTCCAGCATCGCCCCTTCGGACAGGAACACGGTAAAGCACAGCATGCCCAGGAACAGCACGACGCCCCGTGGCACAGCAAAGGCAGGTCCGTCGGTTTCGCTGCCGTAGGTCAAAAAGTGCGGCATGGCACTGAATAACGCGATGAGCACCAGCGCCACCACTACGAACATGGAGATCAGCGGCGAAGCGCCGAGGCTCAACAACCCAGCCACACCCGCCGCACCGACGATACCGCCAAGGCTGAAGAGCCCGTGAAAGCCAGACATCATGGTTTTGCCGCTGGCCCGCTCGACGATGATTGCCTGAATATTCACCGCGCAATCCAGCGCCCCCATGCTCGCGCCGAAGATGAATAGCACGGCGATCAACAGTGGCAAGCTGGAGACCGTGGCCAGCAAGGGCAGACACAGGCAGATGATGACGGAGGAAAGCAACAGCACCTTCCGACAACCGACACGCGCCGCCAGTGCACCAGCCAGGGGCATGGCGATGATCGAACCGACGCCCAGGCACAGCAGCAACAGACCGAGTGTGCCTTCATCGAGCCCAACCCGCGCCTTGGCATAAGGCACCAGAGGCGCCCAGGCAGCCAGGCCGAAACCGGCAATGAAAAACGCCACACGCGTGGAAAACTGCTCCTGTCGGCCCGGCACAACCGGTGCCGAAGTGCTGATGGAAGTCATGCAGGCTCCTTCAAAAATATCGGACCAAGCGGTCCGGCAATCGCCGCAGCCTAACAAAGTCGAACAGTTAACCAAACAATAAGCTGGCCTGTCGGAGTGCCCACGTCGTCCAGGCGCCGCGCTCTCGGGCAGCAAACACGATCCCTGTAGGAGCGCACGAGCACCGCGAGGCAGCGATGGCGGTGTATCAGACAAACCGCTATCGCTGCCTCGCATTGCTCGTGAGCTCCTACAGAAAATCATTTCAATTCAGATAGTTATTTTTCTGGTTGATGAGCGCTGCCGAAGGCTGCGATAGCGGTATACCTGACAAACCCATTCGCAGCCTTCGGCAGCTCCTACAGGAGATTATTCGCTACCAACCCTGAGCACAGCTAAACTACGCACCATTTTGATCCGGGCCGCCCTATAACCGCCCACGACTCGCAGAGGCTGCTGTGTATAAAGGTGTGGTGTTGTCGGTGCTGGCTTCGGTGCTGTTCGGGGTCATGTATTTCTATACCTCGCTGCTCAAACCTCTGAGCGGCGAAGAGATCTTCGGCTGGCGGATGCTGCTCACGGTGCCTTGCGTGACGGTGTTTCTGTGGCTCAGCGGTGACTGGCATCTGGTCAGAAAAATCGCCAGCCGGATTCGGCAGCAACCCACGCTGGTGCTCGGCATCGCCCTTTGCTCCCTGCTGTTGGGCGCCCAGCTGCTGATGTTCATGTGGGCGCCGCTGCATGGTCGTAGCCTTCAGGTGTCCATGGGTTACTTCCTGCTGCCACTGACCATGGTCATCACCGGACGCATCGTCTATGGCGAGCGCTTGTCCCGGCTGCAAAAAATTGCCGCGTTCTGCGCCATGGTGGGTGTGGTCAACGAATTGCTGAGGGTGGGCAGTTTCGCCTGGGAAACCCTGGTGGTCGCAGTGGGCTACCCCTTGTATTTCGTGGCGCGGCGCAAGCTGGCCATCGATAACCTCGGAGGCCTGTGGTTCGACATGACCTTCATGCTGCCCATCAGCGTCTGGTTCATCGTTAACGGCAACGCCGCGGTGGTCGAACAATTCCCGCTGTTGTACCTGCTGATTCCGCTGCTGGGCCTGATCAGTGCGTCGGCGCTGGTCAGCTACATTCTCGCCAGCCGCCTGTTGCCGTTCAGCCTGTTTGGCCTGCTCAGCTACGTCGAGCCAATATTGCTGGTGGGCGTGGCCCTGTTGCTGGGTGAAAGCATCGGCCGGGATGAGTGGGCGACCTATCTGCCGATCTGGCTGGCGGTGCTGGTTTTGGTATTGGAAGGCTGCAAACACGTGTTGGTGCAGCGACGCACCTGAAGGGCTATTGAATGAAGCGCTCCAATTGCATCTCCTGCAAACGGCTCAAAGTGCGGCGGAAGGCAAACGACAGATAGCCCTGGGTATACAACTCGGGCATCGGCACTGCGGCCTCGACATATAAAGGCACGCGCCGGTCATAGCATTCGTCCACCAGCGCGATGAAGCGCCGAACGCCATCGTCATGGGGCGAAAGCTGCGGCAGTTCGCGATCCCCGGCCACCACCTGCTCGACGGCATCTTCAGTGCCACGGGCAATTCGTCCCTCACGCTGCGGCGCGCTAAGGGCCGGGACTTCGCTGAGCAGGATCACGGAGAAGCGGTCGCACAGCTCGATGAAGTCCATGGCCGCCAGGGGTTGTTCACATAACTCTGCGTAGCTGCACCACAAAACTGATTCGCTGTACTGAACGCTGTTGATGCTGCGATGCCCCACCGCAACCGCGCCGCTGGCCACAGGCTGCTCGCCTTTCAGATGGTCGAAGACGGCGGCCAGCGGGCTGGGTTGCCCCGCCTGGCTGACGAAATAACGTTGGTGCAGCAACCCCGGATGCAAACGGTGATCCTCGCCCCCGTCCACCGCAACCACCTGCATGTAGCGCTGGATGGCAGCAATGGCGGGCAGGAATCGTTCACGGTTGTGGCCATGGATGTACAGTTGATCGGGCGGCTGATTGGAGGTGCAGACCAGCACCACTCCGGCTTCGAACATCGCCTGCAACAGCCCGCCGAGAATCACCGCATCGCCGATGTCGGTGACGAACAACTCATCGAAACACATGACCCGCACATCGCGACCCAACTCCTGGGCGACTACCTTCAACGGGTTGGAAGTGCCGATCAGCTCGAACATGCGCTTATGGACCCAGCGCATGAAGTGATGAAAATGCTGACGCCGGGCCGGCACATTCAGGCTTTCGAAAAAACGATCCATCAGCCAGGTCTTACCCCGCCCCACCGGGCCCCACAGGTAGACACCTTGCGCGTTTTTTGGGTCATCGCTCAACGCCTGCCAGCAGGCTTGCAACTGTTGAACGGCCTGCAATTGCGCAGCGTCCGGCTCAAAACCCAGCTGGTCGATGGCGCGCTCGTAGGCTTGCAAGGGGGACACGGCATTCATCAGTACGGCGTCGCTCGTTGGGAATGAGGGGCGCAAGCATATATGAGCGAGTGAGATGAATGCGATGTAGATGTGGGAGCGGTGCTTGCCCGCGATAAGGCTAGACGCGGTTGGCCTGATATCTGTGGTGACCTTATCGCGGGCAAGCACCGCTCCCACAGTGCCCGCGCCTACTTTTGGTCGCGACGATGGCTCACATTCAGTAACATCCACTCCTTTTGCTCTTGCTCCCTTCAGGTACCCCATGAAACCAGCCCGTATACGCGCCGATGTTCTGGCAGGACTCACCACCGCTTTCGCCCTGGTGCCGGAATGCATCGCCTTCGCGCTGGTGGCTCACCTTAATCCGCTGATGGGGCTATACGGAGCGTTCATCATTTGCACCCTGACCGCGTTGTTCGGTGGTCGGCCGGGGATGATTTCCGGGGCGGCGGGCTCGATGGCCGTGGTGATCGTCGCGCTGGTGGTGCAACACGGGGTGCAATACCTGCTGGCAACGGTGCTGTTGGGCGGATTACTGATGATCCTGTTCGGTGCGCTGCGCCTGGGCAAGCTGGTGCGGATGGTGCCGTATTCGGTGATGCTGGGCTTCGTCAACGGCTTGGCGATTGTGATTGCCATGGCGCAACTGGAGCATTTCAAGGTCGGTGATGCCTGGTTGTCCGGCAAGCCGCTGTACCTGATGGTCGGGCTGGTGGCGTTGACCATGGCGATTGTCTACCTGTTGCCGCGCCTGACCCGTGCGGTGCCGCCAGCGCTGATCGCCATCCTCAGTGTCGGTCTACTGGTTTATCTGCTGGGCCTGCCGACCCACACCCTGGGCGACATGGCGCACATCGCCGGTGGCCTGCCGACCCTGGCGCTGCCGGACATCCCGTGGAACCTGGACACCCTGCGCATCATCGCCCCATACGCGATCTTGATGGCGCTGGTGGGTTTGCTGGAAACCCTGCTGACCCTGAACCTCACCGACGAAATCACCGAAAGCCGTGGCAACCCGGACCGTGAATGCATGGCGCTGGGCGTCGCTAACGTGGTGTCCGGTGCCTGCGGCGGCATGGGCGGCTGCGCGATGATCGGCCAGACCGTGATCAACCTCAGTTCCGGTGGCAGAGGTCGTCTGTCCGGTGTGGTCGCGGGACTGATGATTCTGCTGTTCGTGCTTTTCCTGTCGCCGCTCATTGAAGAAATCCCGTTGGCAGCCCTGGTTGGTGTGATGTTCGTGGTGGCTCAGCAGACTTTCGCCTGGGCCTCGCTGCGGGTGCTGCACAAAGTACCAGTCAACGATTTGCTGGCGATCATTGCGGTAACGGTGGTCACGGTCCTTACCGATCTGGCCATGGCGGTGATGTTCGGCATCGTGATTGCCGCCCTCAATTTCGCCTGGCAACACGCCCGTGAGTTGTACGCTGATACCCATACCGAAGCCGATGGCAGCAAGGTCTACACCCTGCACGGCACGCTGTTTTTTGCCTCCACCACACGCTTTCTCAACCAGTTCACCCCGGCCGACGATCCAGCGCATTCAACGCTGGACTGCCGCCACCTGATTTTCGTCGACTATTCGGCGGTGTCAGCGCTGACCACCTTGCGCGAACGCTACGCAAAAGCGGGCAAGCACTTGCGGGTGGTACACCTTTCGAGTCGCTGCAAGCAGCTGCTCAAGCGCAACGACGTGCAACACGGTTGATTTGATCAGCGTCTGGCAAATTGCCACATAACAGCGCTTTGGCTGTTTGCCAGTGCTCCAAAGCGAGCTTGTTCGCGGGCTTGCTCCTCACGCAGCACACATTCCAAAAAAATCCACAGAACGCCAAGAGCCTTTAAAAACAGGCTCTACAGCCTTGACCAATGGTAAATACCTGACCTATCGATCAGGTATGGCGCAGTTATTGCTCTGCAGCCGTATCCCTTAACCGTGGTTGCGTGCGCGCAGTTTTCCGTGGAGTTTCACATGTCCGTCTGGCGAAAAAGTATTCAATGGCAACTCACCCTGAGTATGGGTGCGGCGCTGCTGATCAGCAGTCTGATCGTCATCGCAATCTATGCGTTTGCGCTGAACAAATTGACTGATCGTTATCTGCTGCAACAAGCCATGCCCGCCAGCGTCGAGGCGATCCGCAATGATCTGGAGCGCCTGCTCGCCGCGCCGCTCACCGCTGCCAGCGATATTGCCGACAACACTTTGGTCGCCGAGTGGCTCGCGGGTGGAGAAGAGGCCGCGCAACAACCGGCTTTTATCCGCTATCTGGCGAAGATCAAGCAGCAACACAATGCACTGACCACCTTCATCGTCGCCAAAGACAGTGGGCATTACTTCACCAACAAAGGCGTGGATCGCACCCTGCAACGGGGCGCGGCGGAAAACGCCTGGTTCTATGGGTTTCTCGACAGCGGCAAACAACGCTCGCTGGAAATCGACATCGATAACAGCACCAAAGTCCCTACGCTATTCATCAATCAGCGTATCGAAAACAACGGCGCGGTGGTCGGTGTGGCGGGCCTGGGTTTCAGCATGACTGCGTTATCGCAGATGGTTCGTGACTTTCATTTCGGCGAGCGGGGCCAGGTGTATCTGGTCAGCGCCGACGGCAAGATCAAGGTCCATCCCAACGCCGATCTCAACGACCGACAAAGCCTTGAGCAGCAAGTAGGCAACGACGTCGCCAAAGCGTTGTTGAGCCCAGGCAGCGCGGCGGGTACTGCGTTGCAATTCCAGCGCGGCGGCGAAGATTACGTGGCGGTGTCCGAGCCCGTGCAATCTCTGGGCTGGACGCTGGTCAGTGAAGTGCCGTTGGCTGAAGTCTATGGCCCGGCCAAAGACGCCCTGACCCTGATTTCTGCCATCAGCCTGGCCGTGGTGCTGTTTTTCCTGGGTTTTGTGGTGTGGATTGCCCGGGGCGGCGGCGGCGAAGGCGATCTGACTCACAGGCTCGACGATCATCGGGAGAACGAACTGGGCGACCTGGCCCGCGGCTTCAACCGCTTCATCGAGAGCCTGCGATTGTTGATCGGCGACGCCCTGCTGACCAGCGAGCAACTGCGCCATAGCGTAGTGGATGTGGCACGAGTGGTAGACAGCACGTCCAGCCGCGCCCTGCAGCAACAACAGATGACCGACATGGTTGCCACCGCCGTGCATGAGATGGGGCTGACCGTCCAGGAAATCGCCCGCAACGCCGGCGCAGCCGCCGATGTATCGCGCAACACTTACAAAGAAGCGGTGTCAGCCAAACAGGTGGTGGGCCAGTCGATCGAGCACATTCAGGGCATGTCCGACAGCGTGGGCAGCGCGGCGAGCGCCGTGGAAAACCTGGCGACGCAGATCTCCACTATTGACCAGGTGTTGTCGGTGATTCGCAGCATTTCCGAACAGACCAATCTGCTGGCCTTGAACGCCGCCATCGAAGCGGCGCGGGCCGGTGAGATGGGGCGCGGCTTTGCAGTGGTGGCCGATGAGGTGCGGACTCTGGCGGGTCGCACCCAGAGCGCGACCACGGAAATCCAGCAAATGATGGGCGAACTCAAAAATGGCGCCGATCAAGCCGTGACCTCCATGCGCAGCGGCCAGTCAGCCACCGGTACCGGCGTCGAAGCCAGCCAGCGCACCGGCAGCTCACTGGACGCCATTGCCGGGCACGTCGAAGAACTCACCGACCGTAATCAGCAGGTGGCAGCCGCCACGGAGCAACAGAGCAGCGTGACGGAAGAAATCAACCGCAACGTCCAGGGCATTGCCGACCTGGCGCAATCCACGGTCCGGGATGTACAGAACTGCCGTGAGGACTGCCTGCAACTGTCGGAAAAAGCCGAACACCTGGCGTTGCAGATGGCGCGCTTCAAGCTCTAGCCATGACATCCGGGTGCAGCGCATGATCCGCCCCACCGGGTGCCTGCTGGTTTATCCTTACTGGCAAACGTTTTGTGACAAAACGTTTATTGAGAGTGAACAGTCTGAGGGAATATTTTCCGCGCTCTGAATGGAACTCAAGGAACTCCCATGCTGAAGATTTCACGCCTGCTGCTCATACCCTGCAGCGTCTCATTGCTCCTCGCCACGGCCGCCCAGGCCACACCCGAGATGGAGGCCAAAGTCCGCGCCGCCGCCGAACAGGTGATGCAGCAACACAAGATTCCCGGCATGGCAATCGCTGTCACAGCCAACGGCCATCAATCCTTCTACAACTTCGGCATCACCTCCAGGGACACGCTGCAACAGGTCAGCAGCGACACCCTGTTCGAGGTCGGTTCAATCAGTAAAACGTTCACGGCAACGCTGGCGACCTACGCTCAAGCAAATGGCCAGTTATCGCTCAGCGATCATCCGGGCAAGTTCTTGCCACAACTCAAAGGCACTGCGTTCGACAAGGTTACGCTGCTGAATCTGGCTACCCACACCGCGGGCGGTTTCCCTCTTCAGGTGCCCGATGAAGTGCAGACCAACGAACAGTTGCTGACTTACCTGAAAAACTGGCAGCCAGAATATGCGCCCGGTGGTGGCCGGACTTACGCCAACCCGAGTATCGGCATGCTGGGCATGATCACGGCCAAAGCCATGAACAAGCCCTTCGTTGAGGCGATGGAGCAGCAGCTATATCCGAAGCTCGGGTTGACCAACAGTTACTTGAATGTACCGGCCGATAAACTGCCATTGTATGCCCAGGGGTATGACCGGCAGGATGTGCCGGTCCGGTTGGTCAGTGGTGCGCTGGGCGACGAAGCCTATGGCATGAGAACCAGCAGCAAGGACCTGATTCACTTTGTAGAAGCCAACATCGATCCAGACAAACTCGAAAAAAACCTGGCTCAGGCTGTTACGGAGACACAGGTGGGTTACTTCACATCAGGCGCCATCACTCAGGACCTGATCTGGGAGCAATACGCTTACCCCGCGAAACTGGAGACGCTGCTGGAGGGTAATTCAGCGAAAATGGCTTATGAAACCCAGCCCGCGCAAGCGATTACTCCACCCTTGGCTCCTCAGCAAAACACCTGGATCAACAAGACCGGCTCAACCAAGGGGTATGGGGGGTACCTGGCGTTCATCCCGCAGAAGAAACTCGGCATCGTGATCCTGGCCAACAAGAATTACCCGAATGAAGCCCGGGTGAAGTTGGCGTATCAGATACTCAGCCACCTGGATTGAACCGCGCAATTCTGTAGGAGTGAGCTTGCTCGCGATCGGGTCTGCTATTCGATGAATATACCGTCTGACTTGACGCTATCGCGGGCAAGCTCACTCCTACAGATCTGGCAGTTTTCAGCCAGGTGTTACTTCGGCTTGCCTGATACGCCGCCGTTCGCAGCCTTCGGCAGCTCCTGCAGGTCCGCATCATTCACCGCAACTGAACCCCGCCTGAACAAGATTTCAAATCCTATCCAAAGCAAAAAAACAACTATACGCATTCAATAATGAGTATCATTATGTTACGCATTGTTTCGGATGCTCTCGCTTTTCCCCGCTCCGGAGCAGATCAGTCTATCGATTTAACCCTGGTGAAACATGCTCGTTCCTTTTTTGATCATGCTGCGCGAAGGGATTGAAGCCGCGCTTATCGTTGGCATCATCGCCAGTTACTTGAAGCAGACCGGTCGCGGCGAGTGGATGCCTGCCGTGTGGATCGGGGTCTTCCTCGCCATAGCTCTTTCGCTGTTCGTCGGCGGTGGCCTGGAACTGGTCAGCGCTGAATTCCCCCAGAAGCAACAGGAATTATTTGAAGGCATCGTCGGCCTGGTCGCCGTGGTGATCCTCAGCTCAATGGTGTTCTGGATGCGCAAGGTCGCTCGCTCCATCAAGCACGCCTTGCATGAATCCCTGGACGCCGCCCTCGCCGGTTCGAAAAACCAGACCTACGCGCTGATCGCCATGGTGTTCTTCGCTGTGGCCCGCGAAGGACTGGAAACCGTGTTCTTCCTCCTCGCCGTTTTCCAGCAGAGCGAAGGTGCCAGCGCACCGTTGGGCGCCCTGCTCGGCCTGATCCTCGCGGTCGCCGTGGGCGTGGCCATTTACAGCGGCAGCATGCGCCTGAATCTGAGCCTGTTCTTCCGCTGGACCGGGCTGTTCATTCTGGTGGTCGCCGCCGGGATTCTGGCCAACTCGGTACAGGCACTGCATGAAGCCGGGCTCTGGAATCACCTGCAAGGCGTGGTCTTCGACATCAGCGCCACCCTGCCAATGGACGGGCCGACCGGCGCGGTACTGGCCGGCATGTTTGGTTATCAGGATGCGCCGACCGTGAGCACGCTGAGCGCTTACCTGATTTATCTGGTGGCGGCACTGGCCTTGTTCTTCACGCCCCACGCCGGTCAACCCGCACGACCGGCGCCGCACCCATCTTCAGCTACGAACGAATAAGGGCAACCATGTCGAATCGTCCCAGCGGGCTTTCAGAGAAAGCCAAGCCGCCCCGCGCCTTGCAATTGGCAGTCGCAGGCTCCGTGGTGCTCATGATCGCGGCGGGCGGGCTGTTTTATTACGCCTCCCAGACCGCCATGAAAAAACGCGCCGCCAACAACAGCGCCGAAACCGTGGTTACCATCCATGCCCACGCCTGCGAACCCAACGCCATCACGGTCCCGGCCGGCAAGAACGCCTTCCGCATCGTCAACCGCTCCGAGCGGGCCGTTGAATGGGAAATCCTCGACGGCGTGCTAGTGGTCGAAGAGCGGGAAAACATTGCGCCAGGCCTCAGCCAGGTGATCAACGCCAACCTGCAGCCCGGCGACTACGCCATTACCTGTGGCCTGCTGAGCAACCCGCGCGGCACGCTGCATGTAACGCCGACGGCTGAGTCTGAAGCCAACGCCAAGGCGCGTCCGTCGATGGTGGCGTTCATCGGGCCGCTGTCGGAATATCGGGTCTACCTGAGCCTGCAAGGTTCGGCGCTGATCAAGGCCGTGACCGCGCTGCAGCAGGCTATCGAAGCTGGCGATTTGAGCGCGGCCCAGGCTGCTTACATTCCCGCTCGCGCCGCGTATCAGCGTATTGCCCCGGCGGCGCAGCGTCTGGCTGAGCTGGACAACGCCATCAACGCACGCGCCGACTATTACGAAAAGCGCGAGCAGGATGCGGCCTTCAGTGGTTTCCATCGCATCGAGTACGCGCTGTTCGATCAGCACAGCGTCGAAGGGCTGAACCCGGTTGCCCAACGTTTGCAGACTGACGTCACCACCCTCAAACAACAGTTGCTGGCGCAGAACATGGCCCCCGAGCAACTGGCCGCCATCGTTGTGCGCAACATGCGCAGCCTCGCGGACATCCGCAGCAATGGCGAAGAAGAACGCTACAGCCACAGCGACCTGAACGGTTTCGCCGCCAACCTGGAAGGCACCCGCAAAGTCATCGACCTGCTGCGCCCGCTGCTGAGCAAAAGCAACGGCCCGTTGCTGGAAAAAATCGATGCCGCCAGCGCGGCGCTGGACACCGAACTCAATGGCCTGAACACCGACAGCGGCTACCGCCCTTACGACCAGGTCAGCGCCGAACAACGCAAGTTGATCGCCGGTAAAGCCAAGGCGCTGGCGGATGCGCTGGACGGGATTGATGCGGCACTGGGTTTGTCGGGGCTGTGATTTGAAATGTGTTCCCTGTAGGAGCTGCCGAAGGCTGCGAAGCTTTTACTCCTGATACGACGCCATTCGCAGCCTTCGGCAGCTCCTACAGGTCCCAAATCCTGTGTTTGCAAACAACTGATTTTGAGTAAAGACCCATTACCATGAACGACTCAGACACAAGCAACGCCCCACAATCCGCCCAGCGCCGTCGTGTATTACTTGGCCTTGGGGCTGCGGGCGCGGCGTTGGCGGGCAGCAGCCTGACTGGCAATGCATTAGCCGCAGCGCCTGCACAAGTCACTGAAGCGCCGAAAAGCGAAAAGACCGCCGACCACAACGACTTCCACGGCACCCACCAGACCGGCATCGTCAACCCGCGTCCGGCGTCGGGCATGCTGGTGGCCTTCGATGTGCTGGCCGCGGATCGTGAAGATCTGGAGCGTCTGTTCCGCACCTTGAACGAGCGCATCGCGTTCCTGATGACCGGCGGCAGCGTGCCTCAGGTCGATCCGAAACTGCCGCCCGTGGACTCGGGAATTCTGGGCCCGGTGGTCACCCCGGACAACCTGACCATCACCGTGTCAGTGGGCGAATCGCTGTTCGACGAGCGCTTCGGTCTGGAAGCCGTAAAACCCAAGCGTCTGAGCCGCATGGTCGGTTTCCCCAATGACGCGCTGGACGCCGACAGCTGCCACGGCGACTTGAGCATCCAGTTCTGTGCCAACAGCGCCGACAGCAACATCCACGCCCTGCGCGACATCGTGAAAAACCTGCCGGACCTGCTGCTGGTGCGCTGGAAGCAGGAAGGTACGGTGCCGCCGCAAGCACCGAAAAAACCCGATCAGCCACCGGAAAGCGCGCGTAACTTTCTGGGCTTCCGCGATGGTTCGGCCAACCCCGATTCCAACGATCAGAAAGCCATGAACGAGCTGGTCTGGGTGCAACCGGGCAGCGACGAACCGAGCTGGGCCGCCAATGGCAGCTATCAGGCGGTGCGCATCATCCGCAACTTCGTCGAACGCTGGGACCGCACGCCGTTGCAGGAACAGGAAGCGATTTTCGGCCGGGTCAAAACCACCGGCGCACCCATGGACGGCAAGGTCGAAACCGACGCCCCGGACTACGCGGCCGATCCTCATGGCAAGAAGACCAAAATGGATTCCCACATCCGTTTGGCTAACCCGCGCACGGCCGAAAGCCAACGCAACCTGATCCTGCGCCGCCCGTTCAATTACTCCAACGGGGTGAACAAGAACGGTCAGCTGGACATGGGCCTGCTGTTCATCTGCTACCAGTCCGACCTGGAAAAAGGCTTCATCACCGTGCAGACCCGCCTCAACGGCGAGCCGCTTGAGGAATACCTCAAGCCGGTGGGCGGTGGTTACTTCTTCACCTTGCCGGGGGTGGTCAACGATCAGGATTTTATCGGTCGTTCGCTGCTCCAGGCTTCGGCCAAGGCCGACACCAAAACCGTTTAACCCGCTAACAGCCACCTCAACAGGAAGAGTCCCATGAAAAAGTTGCCTTTTGCTTTGCTGCTCACCGTTGGTTTGCTCCAGACCCCAGCCTTTGCCGCCACTGCGCCACTGGACCTGGTAGGCCCGGTTTCGGATTACAAAATCTACGTGTCAGAGCAGATCAGTGAGCTGGTCAGCCACACCCAGAAATTCACCGACGCAGTGAAAAAAGGCGACCTGGCCACAGCCAAGAAACTCTACGCGCCGACCCGTGTGTTCTACGAAGAAATCGAGCCGATGGCTGAGCTGTTCAGCGACCTGGACGCCTCCATCGATTCGCGCGTTGACGACCACGAAAAAGGCGTGAACGCTGAAGACTTCACCGGTTTCCATCGCCTGGAATACGCACTGTTCTCTCAGAACAGCACCAAGGATCAAGGCCCGATTGCCGACAAGCTGATGGCTGACGTGAAAGACCTGGAAGCCCGTGTGACCGGCCTGACCTTCCCGCCTGAAAAAGTCGTCGGCGGTGCTGCAGCGCTGCTGGAAGAAGTCGCAGCCACCAAGATCTCCGGTGAAGAAGACCGTTACAGCCACACTGACCTGTACGACTTCCAGGGCAACATCGACGGCGCGAAGAAAATCGTCGACCTGTTCCGCCCGCAAATCGAGAAGTCCGACAAAGCCTTCGCCGCCAAGGTCGACAAGAACTTCGCCACCGTGGACAAGATCCTGGCCAAGTACAAAACCAAGGATGGCGGTTTTGAGACCTATGACAAGGTGAAGGAAAACGACCGCAAAGCGCTGGTGGGCCCGGTCAATACCCTGGCTGAAGACCTGTCCACTTTGCGTGGCAAGTTGGGTTTGAACTGAGTAACTGACCCCGGCTAAATCGCCATCGTCCCTGTAGGAGCGAGCTTGCTCGCGATCGGCTGCGAAGCAGTCGTAAAAATGCGAGCTCAAAATCGCAGGAAAGTCGTTCCGACTTTATCGCGAGCAAGCTCACTCCTACAGGTTCTGCGCCGGTCGTAAATCCCTCAAATCCCGCTAAACCAGTTATACCCCTGATCTTCCCAATACCCGCCCGGGTTGTCGTTAGTCACGAAGATCTCGACGATGTGTTTGGGATTCTTGAAGCCCAGTTTGGTCGGCACCCGCACCCGCAACGGATAACCGTAATCCGGCGGCAAGGCGACTTCGCCGAAGTCCAGCGCCAGCAGCGTTTGTGGATGCAGCGCCGTGGGCATGTCCAGGCTTGAGTAATAACGATCGGCACACTTGAAGCCGACGAACTTGGCCGTGGTATCAGCGCCGATATGTTCAAGAAACGTCTTCAGCGGCACCCCGCCCCACTGACCAATGGCGCTCCAGCCCTCAATGCAGATTAAGCGTGTGATGTCGGTGCGCTGCGGCAGTTTGCGCAAGCCTTCCAGCGTCCACTCCTGCTTGTCCCGCACCAGCCCGGAAACCCCCAGACGGTAATCGGAGAGGTCCACATCCGGCACGTTGTATTCGGGATAGAAAGCGTTAAACGGAAACGGGTTGGTCAACTGCGCCTTGCTGTACACCGGCGCGAGCTTCTGGCCGCTGAACAGCCAGGCCTGCACCCGATCGTTCCAGCGCGACATGGCCCACAGAGCCTTGTCCACCTGATCGCCATCCTGCAGGTTGCAACCGGTGAGCATCGACATCGCGCCCACGGTCAGCCCGGCGCGCAAAAACGAGCGGCGCTGAATATTGATCAACTGGGTTTGCTGCGCCGGTTCCAGGCGGATGCGCTGGTCGCGGCGCAGATCCTTGAGCGAAGGTGGTTTATTCATGAGCGTCTTCAAGCGTGCGCTTGCCCCCGGTAATCATCGGTAACAGAGTGCGTGGCACGATCAGCACCAGCGCCAGATGCACCACCACGAACGCGCCAATCGCCGCCATCGCGCCAAAGTGCACATAGCGGGCTGTGTCAAAACCGCCCATCAAGCTAGTCAGTTCCTGAAATTGCACCGGCTTCCAGATCGCCAGGCCGGACAAGACGACCAGCACGCCCATCAGCAGCACCAGCCAATACATCAGCCGTTGCACCGAGTTGTAGGTGCCATGTTTGTGAGCCAGTCGCAGGCGCAGAGCGTCGACCACATCGCGCTTCACCTCGCTCGCATGCACCGGCAGCAGGTCGCGCTTGAAGTGGCGGCTGAATACGCCGTACAGCACGTAGGCCAGGCCGTTGATCACCAGCAGCCACATCACCGCAAAATGCCAGGCGATGGAGCCACCGAGCCAACCGCCCAGGGTGAGTTGTTTGGCAAAGGTGAAGCCGAACAGCGGCGAAGCGTTATAAATCCCCCAGCCGCTCATGAACATGCCGACCATGCCGGCGGCGTTGAGCCAGTGAGTAAGGCGCACGGGCCAGGGGTGGATGGTGCGGGTTTTCATTATTGCCTCCTAGACCGGAGCAAGAACCGTGGGACCGGCTTTAGCCGGGAAAGGGCCGGTACATCCGATGCAAATGTAGGTCAGAAATACCGCTTTCCCGGCTAAAGCCGGTCCCACTTCATGCCAGGCCGGTTTTACATCGGCGGAGTAAACCCATCCTTGCCGACCGCTACACCGCGAGCCGATTTACCGTCATCAGCCGGGAACAGGACAATCTTCGCGCCTGCCTTCAGCTCGTCGCGTTTGCCCGGTTCAACGTAGGCAATCGGCACGTCAGTCGGCACCACCAGTTGTTTCTCGCCGCCTTTGTACAACACGGTCAAGGTCCGGCCGTTGGCTTTGGACAAGGTGCCCACGGTGCCATTGGTCATGGTGCCGGTGCTGCCGTCAGCATTTTCCCAGCCGTAGTGACCTTCGCCGCTGCCTTTGAGGCTGGCTTCGAAGACCGTCACTTCCAGAGCTTTCAAGGTCCCGTCAGCTTGTGGAATCGCGGCAGAACCGACAAAGCTGTCCGCCTTGATGGAATCCAGATCAGCCTTGGAGACCAGACGAATCCCGGTCTTGTCGGTCAGCATGATGCTCTGGTGCTGACCGTTGCGGGTGGTGTAGTTCAAGGTGTCGGCCTGAACGCTGTCGACCGTGCCGCGCATCGGTTTGACCACGGGCATGTCGGCAGCCTGAGTCATGACAGCGGCGCTGAGCAGCAACAGGCCGAACGTGGTGGACAATGCAGTCTTCATGAGTGATTCCTTGGCAGGTGAATTCGTAATCATCTTCACCCCGTTACCGGCACTGGACCATGACCGGCGAATGACATCTTTGTCATAAACGCCGCCACTGCATTGGGGTGCCCCCATCAGTAAAGCCCTTAATGACAAAGATGTAACCGACACTGCCGAAGCACTTGGTTAAACTTGACGTGCTTCCCACTTTGCCAACCTGCCGGCGTACCCCGCCCGAGCCCAACGATGCATATCCTGCTGATCGAAGACGACACCAAGACCGGCGAGTACCTGAAAAAGGGCCTCGGCGAATCCGGCTATAAGGTCGACTGGACCCAGCACGGCACCGACGGCCTGCATATGGCCCTGGAAAATCGTTACGACCTGATCGTCCTCGACGTGATGCTGCCCGGTATTGATGGCTGGCAAATCATCGAAGTACTGCGCGCAAAGCAGGACGTGCCCGTGCTGTTCCTCACCGCCCGCGATCAATTGCAGGACCGGATTCGCGGCCTGGAGCTGGGGGCTGACGATTATCTGATCAAGCCGTTCTCGTTCACCGAACTGTTGCTGCGCATCCGCACAATTCTGCGCCGGGGCGTGGTGCGCGAGGCTGACCATTTTCATTTGGCCGACCTGGAGCTGGATCTGCTGCGTCGTCGAGTGACGCGCCAGCAGCAGGTCATCGTGCTGACCAATAAAGAGTTTGCGCTGTTGCACCTGTTGTTGCGCCGCGAAGGCGATGTGCTGTCCCGGGCGCAAATCGCTTCGGAAGTCTGGGACATGAATTTCGACAGCGACACCAACGTCGTCGATGTGGCCATCAAGCGCCTGCGCAGCAAAATCGACCAGCCTTACCCGATCAAACTCATCCACACCGTGCGCGGCATCGGCTACGTCTGCGAGGTGCGGCCATGCGCGCCAGACACTCCCTGACCTTACGTTCGACCCTGGCCTTTGCTCTGGTGGCGATGTTCACCGTGGCGGGCGCGGGCTGGTACCTGTACGAATCGATGAAAAGCTCGGTGATGCTGCGCACTGACCATGCGGTATTGGCTCGCCTCGATCACTTTCGCAAGCTGCTCAATTACGACCTGACCCTGGAAAACCTCAAGGGCAGCCCGCAACTGTTTGAGAACATGCTCGACAGTGAAGAAGACATTTTCATCATCGGCGAGCCGGGCAAACCGCCGGTAATCTCGGTTAATCCATCCCGCGCGCCACTGCCGGATACACCTACCGTGGCGGCGGATGTGATGTTGCGGGATTCAGACCTGCGCAGCGGCGTGAGCCCGCAAGGCGTACCGCTCAGAGCCGCCTCGGTGCAGGCGTTGTCCGGCGGTGTCGAAGTGCGCTTGCAGGCTGCGCACCTGATGGTCAAGGAAATGGCCATGCTGGCCAGCTTCCGTCAGCGCATTTATTTCGCCGTGGCCCTGGCCTTCCTGGTCACCGCCCTGCTCGGCTACGTCTTGCTGCGCCGTGGCTTGCGCCCTTTGCTGCGGATGACGGATCACGCCGCCAACATCACGCCAGCCCGGTTGCACATCCGTCTCGACAGCGCCGATGCGCCGATTGAATTACAGCCGTTGGGCAATGCGCTCAATGCCATGCTGGAACGGCTGGATGACGGCTATCGGCGCCTGACGCAATTTTCCGCCGACCTGGCCCATGAGATTCGCACCCCGGTGGGTTCCTTGATGGGCCACTGCCAGGTTGCGCTGCGCCAGCCCCGCAGCGCCGATGAATACCAGGCGTTACTGGCGTCGAATCTCGAAGAACTGGAGCGCATCTCGCGCCTGGTGGAAAGCATTCTGTTCCTGGCCCGGGCGGATGAAGCTCAGTCGGCGCTGGAACGTCAGCCGCTGTGTTTGCAGGATGAATTGCAGCGGGTGGCCGGTTATTTCGAAGGCCTGGCCGAAGAACGTCAGCTGAGCATCAGCACCTCGGGGGACGGCACCTTGCTGGCTGACCCGATCCTGTTGCGCCGGGCCTTGAGCAATCTGGTGGCCAATGCGATTCGTTATGCCGACCCGGACAGCGAGATTCAGGTGCGGGTCAATCAGTGCGGCGCGCAATGGCGTGTGGACGTGGAAAACCAGGGGCCTGTTTTGGAAGAGCCCGCGCTGGCCAAGCTGTTTGACCGCTTCTACCGAGGCGACGCCTCACGCCACCAGAGCTCGGACTCCAACGGCCTGGGCCTGGCCATCGTCGCGGCGATCATGCATTTGCATAACGGCCGGGTGAGCGTGGCCCAGCCGGTGCCGGGGAAGATCTGTTTTACCCTTGCCTTCCCGGTTTGAGCCTAAGTGCCGGCTACCTGTAGAAGCTGCCGAAGGCTGCGAAAACGGTAACCCTGACACACCGCGATTCGCAGCCTTCGGCAGCTCCTACAGGAATGTGTCAGTGCCCGGCTTGGGTCACAAAACACCAATCCTGTGAGGCAAGCTTGCTTGCGAAGTCGGTATTCCAACCGATGAAGATGCATCGGATGTACCGGCCTCTTCGCGCCGACCTGTGGGACCGGCTTTAGCCGGGAAGACGTCGGACCTGTCCACACCTATGCATCGGATGTACTGACCTCTTCCCGGCTAAAGCCGGTCCCACGGGAAATGCGTGAATCCCTAAGCCTTCTTATCGTGATTAATCGTCAGCTTGTAAAACGTCGCCGCCCCGCCTTCGGTCACATACCCGGTGTTGTCCTGGGTATAGACCCCCGCCTTGAAGTACAGCAATTTGTCTTTCCAGCCTGCATCCAGTTTGGCGTTCCAGACGTAATCCGCTGCATTGACGGACAGATTGCCCGCGGGCGTCAGGTGGATGCTGTAGCTGAATCGGGTATTCAACGGCACGCCCTGAGCGATCATGATGACTTCGATTTCAGCGTCCGGGCTGCGGCGAAACTTGGCGACGATATTGCCGGTCTGCAGCTTCTCCTTGAACTGGTACTCCACCTTGAGCAATGGCTCTGTGCTCTGGAAAGCATGGATCTGGCCGATGACGATCTTGCCGGTGGACGGCACCTGATTGACCGTCAGCGAGGCGCGCAGAAAATTATCGGCCTGTGAGTAAGTCCAGTTGTTCACGCTCCCGTCAGCCTTGGTCTCGCGCAATTCCGTTCGCGGGTAGATTGCGTTCTCCGTTCGCGACCCCGTTACCGGGGCCCAGAAGAACAATGTATTGCCAGAACGAAAATAACCATCCTGATAGCCGCCTACCAATTTCGGGGTATCGACGATGAGGGCTGGGGTACCCACAGGAACGGACAGATTCCACATGGCGAGATCGATCATTGCATGCTCACAAGGCGCGACGAGCGCACCGACAAAGGTGTCTAGACCGGGCATTAGCGCTGCCCGATTGCTTCGTCTGGCATATCGGCTGAATCGATTTTTTTATGAAGCAGACACTAGGCGCGCGCAGCGCCAATAAACCATCGGCAACCCACTAAAGCCACTATTTGGACATCACGCGAACCGGACGGCCGAAACGTGGTACTGCCGTACAAGCGTTAAAAAACCTGACAGTTGGAAAATCGGCGCACGTCATTTTTTTGGATGGACTGTGGATCAGGTCTCGTTTTCAGCGCCATTAACCCTGCTTTTTGCCGACCAACGGTATGAATTTATTTGCAAATTCTGGCACTTTTCGCAAAAAGCGCTGTCGCAAACCGCGATTCGCCTTAACGCATCCGTTTAGCGTTTACGGGTTGACTGTAAGACTTTGTTACAGGATTATAGTTAGCAAGCTAATTATGTCTCTACGAACAATATCAACTTCACCTATTCCGAAACGGTCTTTTCATGTCTCTTGATTCCCTGCAGATGAGCATCAGCAGTGGCATGGTTGCTGCATCACGCCAATGGCGTCGCATCTGCCAGACCACCCTGCTGCACTTCGGCGTTTCTGAAGCGTGCGCCGCTCCGCTGCTGATGATCCTGCGTCTGGGCGACGGCGTGAATCAGGTCACCGTGGCCCACGCCGCTGGCATGGAAAGCCCGACCCTGGTGCGCCTGCTCGATCAACTGTGCAACGCCGACATCGTCTGTCGCACTGAAGACCCCACGGATCGTCGCGCCAAATCCTTGAGCCTCACGCCGAACGGCCGGGTTGTGGCATTGGCCATCGAGGACGAGTTGCTGCGCTTGCGTCGCGATGTGCTCAAGGGCGTGGCCAAAGAAGACCTCGAAGCCACGCTGCGCGTCTTCAAAGCCTTCGCGGATGCCGCCAACCAGGGCAATCAGGGATGAAAGACTTCTTTGCCGGTGTTCCTCCGGCTCGGGACTGGTTCTACGGGGTACGGACTTTCGGCGCGTCGATGCTGGCGTTGTACATCGCGCTGCTGATGGAAATGCCCCGTCCGTACTGGGCGATGGCGACGGTGTACATCGTCTCCAGCCCCTTTGTCGGCCCCACCAGTTCCAAGGCGCTGTACCGCGCCTTCGGCACCCTGACCGGCGCTGCGGCGTCAGTGTTTATCGTGCCGATGTTCGTTCAGACACCATTTCTGCTGGCGGTGGTTATCGCGCTGTGGACCGGCACCTTGCTGTTCCTGTCCCTGCATTTGCGCACCGCCAACAGCTATGCCTTGATGCTGGCCGGTTACACCATGCCGCTGATTTCCTTTCCGGTGGTGGACAACCCGCAAGCCGTGTTCGAAATCGCGGTATCACGTACCGAAGAAATCTTCCTCGGCATCGTCTGCGCCGCCGTAGTGGGCAGCATGTTCTGGCCGCGCCGTCTGGCGCCGGTGATGCAGGGCGCGGCGGACAAATGGTTCAGCGATGCCTCGGCCTACAGCAATCAGTTTCTGGCTCGCGCCGTATCGGCGGAAGAAGTGCGCGCCCTGCGGGTCTCGATGGCCGCCACCTTCAATACCCTGGAGCCGATGATCGGCCAGTTGCCCCACGAAGGCGCCCGCACCCAGACCGTGCGCAACGCCAAGGAGCTGCGCGGCAGAATGATTCACTTATTGCCGGTGATCGATGCACTGGACGATGCGTTGTGGGCATTGGAACGGCGCTCTGCACAGTCGATTGCCGACATCACCCCGCTGCTGACAGAAATCCGCGACTGGCTGGACAACACCGCCAGCGGACCGCAAACCGAACAGTGGCAAGCCCTGCATCGCCACCTTGAACGCCTGGAGCCCAGCCCGGAACAGCTCGATGATCGTCAGCAGTTATTGCTGTCCAACGCGCTGTATCGCATCAGCGAATGGATTGACCTGTGGCAGGACTGCCGCACCTTGCAACACGCCATCAAGACCGATGATCAAACCCCATGGCGGGCGGTCTATCGCCACTGGCGGCTGGCGCAGATCAAGCCGTTCCTGGATAAAGGCTTGATGCTCTATTCCGTGCTGACATCCGTGTCGGCGATCATCGTCGCGTCGGTATTGTGGATTTTGCTGGGCTGGACCGACGGCGCCGCCGCAGTCGCACTCGCAGCGGTCTCATGCAGCTTCTTCGCCGCCATGGACGACCCGGCGCCGCAGATTTATCGGTTCTTCTTCTGGACCATGCTTTCGGTGTTGTTCGCCAGCCTGTATCTGTTCGTGGTGCTGCCCAACCTGCACGACTTCCCGATGCTGGTGCTGGCCTTCGCAGTGCCGTTCATTTGCGTCGGCACCCTGACCTTGCAGCCGCGCTTCTATTTAGGAACCCTGCTGACCATCGTTAACACCTCGTCCTTTATCAGCATTCAAAGTGCCTACGACGCGGACTTCCTGAACTTCATCAACTCCAACCTGGCAGGCCCCGTGGGTCTGCTGTTCGCCTTCGTCTGGACCCTGATCATGCGTCCGTTCGGCGTCGAGCTGGCGGCCAAACGCCTGACCCGTTTCGGCTGGCGCGACATCGTGGCCCTGACCCAGCCCGCCACCTTGGTGGAGCGCCGGGCCATGGGCGTGAAGATGCTTGATCGCCTGATGCAGCACTTGCCGCGACTGGCCGCCACCGCCCAAGACACCGGCGTTGCCGTGCGCGAGCTGCGAGTTGCCTTGAACTTGCTGGACACCCTGGCGTGGCTGCCGCGAGCCCATGCCTCGCAGCAATTGCTGTTGCGCCAGGTGATCGATGAAGTGGGCGCGCATTTCCAGGCCTGCCTGAAAGCCGGGCAACGCCTGCCAGCGCCCAACGCCACCTTAATGACCATGGACCGCGCGCGACGTGCCTTGAATGCCGAGTCGCAGATCGACGAAGACGTGCGCATTCACCTGCTGCACGCCTTGAGTGGCCTGCGTCTGGCACTGCTGCCGGGCGTGGAAATCGTCAATGCCACAGTCATCGAAACCGAATCCCACCCTCCCTACGGCCTCGACGGAGCGTCTCTATGATCGGCGATCTGGACATCAGCGGGGTCTTCGTACCCACTTTTCTGGCGCTGATGGGCATCACCTATGTGCTGTTTCTCGGCGTCCACGCGGTGTTATCGCGGGCCCACTTTTATCGTCTGGTCTGGCACCGGGCATTGTTCAACACAGGTCTATACGCTTTGCTGCTCGGCGCCGTGGATACTCTCAGTCGATACCTGATGAAATGAAAAAACCTCTGCTTACCTTGGGCCGTGTGGTCCTGACCCTGCTTGTCGTGACCTTCGCCGCCATCGTCGTGTGGCGCATGGTGATGTATTACATGTACGCACCCTGGACCCGTGACGGGCATATCCGCGCCGATATCATCCAGATTGCCCCGGACGTTTCCGGGCTGATCCAGAAAGTCGAAGTCGGTGACAACCAACTGGTCAGCAAAGGCCAGGTGTTGTTCACCATCGACCAGGACCGTTTCCGTCTGGCCCTGCGCCAGGCGCAGTCGACAGTCGAAGAGCGTCAGGAAACCTGGGAGCAGGCGCGCCGTGAGAACAAGCGTAACCGTGGCCTGGGCAATCTTGTAGCTCGCGAGCAACTGGAAGAAAGCCAGTCCCGCGAAGCCCGCGCGTTGTCCGCTCTGAATGAATCGAAAGTGATGGTCGATGCCGCGCAATTGAATCTGGACCGTTCGGTAATCCGCAGCCCCGTGGATGGCTACCTCAACGACCGCGCCCCCCGCGCCCACGAATTCGTCACCGCCGGCCGGCCGATCCTGTCGGTAGTGGACGGTGCGTCGTTCCACATCGACGGTTATTTCGAAGAAACCAAACTGGACGGCATTCACATCGGCCAAAGCGTGGACATCCGGGTGATCGGCGACAACGCCCGCTTGCGCGGCCACGTAGTGAGCATCGTCGCCGGTATCGAAGACCGCGACCGCAGCAGCGGCTCCAACCTGCTGCCCAACGTCAACCCGGCGTTCAGTTGGGTGCGCCTGGCGCAACGGATCCCGGTGCGGATCGCCTTTGACGAAGTGCCGGACAACTTCCGCATGATCGCCGGGCGTACGGCCACTGTGTCGATCATCGATGACCATCAGGAGCCCGGCAAATGAAACACCTCACGCGCCTGACGGCAACGGTCGGGCTTGGCTTGCTGTTGTCGGCGTGTCAGATGGTCGGCCCCGATTACAAACTGCCCAAGGACGCGGCGGTCAATCGCCCGGACTTGCAGGGCGACCTCGCCGGAGAATCGGTCAATACCGTTTCCGCGCCGGTGCCCGCCGACTGGTGGCGGCTTTATCAGGACCCGCGCTTGAACCAACTGGTGCAACAGGCCATGGCGTCCAACACCGACCTGCGCATCGCTGCCGCCAACCTGCAACGCGCCCGCTATCAGACCGCCGAAGCCCAGGCGGCTGGCGGTTTCACCAGTGGCGTGAAAGCCGGTGCGCAACGCCTTCAGGAATCCGGCGAAGCTTTTCTGCTGACTGAAAAAGTCCCTGTGGCCAATGTCGGCGATGTGGGCATCAGCACCTCGTATCAATTCGATCTGTTTGGCACCTTGCAACGGGGTATCGAGGCTAGCAACGCCAACGTCGACGCCGCTCAGGCCGCTGCCGATACTGCGCGCATCACCCTGGTGGCCGATGTGGTCCGGGCTTACACGCAAGTCTGCTCGGCCAACGAAGAACACGACATCGCCATGCAATCCCTGAACCTGCAGAAGCAGGGCGTGACTCTGGTACAGCGCCTGCGCGATGCCGGGCGAGGCGATGAAACCCAGGTGACTCGTTCAGAGACCCAGCTCAAATCCCTGAGCGCTGAACTGCCGCGTTTTGAAGCGCTGCGTCAGACCGGGCTGTTCCGCCTGTCGATGCTGCTGGCCAAGCCGCTGGATCAATTGCCGACGGGCGTCAGCACCTGCAGCGAACTGCCGCATATTGCTCAGGTGATGCCGGTAGGTGACGGCGCCGCCCTGCTCAAACGCCGCCCGGACGTGCGCCAGGCCGAGCGTCGATTGGCAGCCGCAACGGCGGAGATTGGCGTGGCCACCGGCGAGCTGTATCCGGACATCAGCATTGGTGCGACCGTGGGCACCGTGGGTTTGTTGGAAAACCTCGGCAAGCCGTCCGCCAACCGCTGGGGCTTCGGGCCGTTGTTGAGTTGGACTGTGCCATCCAACGGCGCCCGTGCACGCATTCATGAGGCAGAAGCGGTGACTCAGGGTGCGCTCGCCCGCTTTGATGGTGTGGTGCTTAATGCGATCCGTGAGACCCAGACCAGCCTTGTGCAATACACCGCGCTGCTGCAGCGCCGTGATGCGTTGACTGATGCGGCGCAATCGGCTCAGCAGGCGGCTGACCAGACTCATCGTTTTTTCCAGGCGGGGCGGGCTTCGTTTTTGGCTGATTTGCAGGCCACGCGGACTTATACCGATGTGCGTGGGCAGTTGGCGACGGCTAATACGCAGGTGGCGATGGGGCAGATTGATTTGTTTCTGGCGTTGGGTGGGGGTTGGGAGGGGAAATAGTGGTTATTTATCTTATGGGTACATATCCATTGCTGCGGTAACGGCTGCTTAAGGTTGCGCTTTTACAGCGCCTCACTTTTGAACAGCGCAAAAGTAAGCAAAACGCTCTTGCCCCACCACTCGGTCCCTCGCCTAGGCTCGGCATGCCCGGAAGCCGACATTAAATCGGGGGGCCGCCGCGAAGGGCCATCCCTGGCCCAGCGCGGCTAAACCGGCGTCCTGCCGGTTTACCCCCCGATTTAATATCGGCTTCCGGCCAGCGTGGTTTGACGGGGCGCCTAAGATCAAAAGCCAAATCAAAAGCCAGTCAAAAGCCAAATCAAAAGCGCGCGAGGCGCGCCTGATAGCCGACCTGCTTTTTGTCTGTGCTTGTCTCGCGTTATTCGTTGTTGTGCCATTGCCTTCGCGAATGAATTCCCACAGAACCGATGGCGTGCGGAGATCTCTGTAGGAGCTGCCGAAGGCTGCGAATCGGTAGCCGCCTTCGCAGCCTTCGGCAGCTCCTACAGGGATCCGGTTCTGCTTTCGATCTGGCTTTTGATCTGGATCTGCTTTTGATTTTTATCTCAGGCGCCCCGTCAAACCACGCTGGCCGTAATCCGATATTGATTCGGCGGGCAAACCGGCAGGGATGCCGGTTTAGCCGCGCTGGGCCAGGGATGGCCCTTCGCGGCGGCCCCCCGATTTAATGTCGGATTATGGGCATGCCGAGCCTAGGCGAGGGACCGAGTGGTGGGGCAAGGCCTTTTTGGTTACTTTTGGGGCTGTTTGCCAAAAGTGACCCGCTGTAAGAGCGGAACCATAATTCCAGAGCACACAAATAATGGATATGTACACCTAAACAAGGCCAATAGCCTCCCACCAAAAAACCACAATGTTTGCTATACCCACTGAACCCTTGCCCCATTCCACTGCCTCACTCCTCATCATTTACCAACTCGCAGGCACTCCCCATGCGCACTCTCGAACTCGCGGGCAAAACGGTTCCGGTTATTGGTCAGGGCACCTGGCACATGGGCGAACGCCAGGATCAGCGCTCGGACGAGATCCGCGCCCTGTGCCAAGGCATTGAACTGGGCATGAACCTCATCGACACCGCCGAAATGTACGCCGACGGCGAAGCCGAAAAAATCGTCGGCGAAGCCATTGCCGGGCAGCGTGACGCCGTATTCGTGGTAAGCAAGGTCTACCCGCACAACGCAAGCCGCAAAGGCATCCCCGCCGCGTGCGAACGTAGCCTCAACCGCCTGAAAACCGACTACATCGACCTCTATCTGCTGCACTGGCCTGGCTCTTATCCCCTGGAAGAAACCGTCGAAGCCTTCGAACGGCTGCGCCAGGAAGGCAAGATTGGCCGCTGGGGCGTGTCGAATTTCGACGTCGCCGACCTCCTGGAACTGAACAACCCGGCCTGCGCCACCAATCAGGTGCTCTACAACCCGGAAGACCGCGGCATTGAGTTCGACCTGTTGCCCTGGGCCGAAGCCAATGGCCTGCCAACCATGGCGTACTGCCCGATCGGCCAGGGCCAGGCGGGGAACCTGCTGCACCACCCTGCCCTGCATGAAGTGGCCACCCGGCATAACGCGACCCCGGCACAGATCAGCCTCGCCTGGGTCCTGCGCCGCAACAATATGATTGCCATCCCCAAGGCGGTGAATCCGGATCACGTGCGACTCAACGCAGCGGCGGCCGAACTACAGCTAACCGCCGACGATCTGGCGACCCTCGACCGGGCCTGGCCGGTTCCGACCCGCAAGTTGCCGTTGGCGATGGTTTGACTTCATAAATACTTGTGGGACCGGCTTTAGCCGGGAAGAGGCCAGTTAAGCCACCATACTTTATCGACTGAAATGCCGCCTTCCCGGCTAAAGCCGGTCCCACAAACCGGTCCCACGACCCAACAAACCGCAACAAATCTGAAATATCCGCTTGTCATGATGCGCACTTCGTCCTTTCGCCACGGACAAGGCACATCACGGCCAGCGAGCAGTCATGAACCAGAGCATCGTGCAGCACCAACAGGATTCAGACCTCTTCGGCCTGCTCTACGGTTTCAGCTTCAAGCCTGGGGAAGCGGGTCGAGAGATCGGCTCTGCGGCTGCGCTGCAAAGGCTCGATGCCACGGAAACCAGCGACGAATTCATCTGGCTGCACCTGAATCTGGCCCACGCGGGTTGTGAACGCTGGATGAAAACCCATCTGCGCCTGCCTGACGAGTTCTTCGAGGCCCTGCACGAAGGCTCGCGCTCAACCCGCATCGAACATGTGGACTCGGCGTTGCTGGCGGTGGTCAACGATGTGGTCTTTGACTTCAACATGCTATCTACCGACATCTCGACCTTGTGGGTCTGCACCCACAGCAATCTACTGATCACCGCCCGGCTGCACCCTTTGCGCTCAGTGGACAAACTGCGTTCGTCGGTCAAGCGCGGCGAGGCATTTCGCTCGCCGCTGGAATTGCTCGTGCATCTGCTGCGTGATCAGGGCGAGGTACTGACCCAGTTTCTGCGCAAGACCAGCCTGAGCGTCGACAAGATCGAGGATCAACTGCTTTCTCAGCGTCTGAGCAATAACCGCTCGGAACTGGGGGCGATGCGCCGGGTGCTGGTGCGCCTGCAACGTCTGCTGGCGCTGGAGCCAGGTTCGCTGATGCGGTTATTGCATCGCCCGCCTCAGTGGTTGCTGGAAGAAGACGTCCAGGAATTGCGTCAGTCCACCGAAGAGTCGGCGCTGGTGATCAGTGATCTGGTGGCGCTGGGCGAACGCATCAAACTGCTGCAGGAAGAGATCGCCGCCAACCTCAACGAGCAAAGCAGCCGCACCTTGTTCACTCTGACCGTGGTCACGGTGCTGGCCCTGCCGATCAACATCGTCGCCGGTTTCTTCGGCATGAACGTCGGAGGCATCCCACTGGCCACCGATCCCCATGGATTCTGGGTACTGGTGGCATTTGTGGCGACGTTCACGTTTATTGCCGGGCGCTGGGCCTTCCGCAAGAATCGCGATTGACGCTTTCTGTAGGAGTGAGCTTGCTCGCGATAGCGGCATGACGGTTAATAAATCATCGTCTGACCAGACGCTATCGCGGGCAAGCTCACTCCTACAGGTCCGGGGTAAGTTCAGCACACCGTTTGTCGCCGCCAAGAACCTCCGCAATTACACCGACCATCCGAAAAACCGGGTTCGTTGATCTGTGTCGCAACTCGGTAACATTTTGTAATGAACATAGGCGCACAACCTTTGCTAACAGGATTGCGCACCCATGGCTACCAGCACATTGGCCCCGGATTCTTTCGGACAGGCCATCGATTCACGCCCACAGCTCAACCGCAAACCCAGCACCCTGACCATGGTGATGTTCTTTGCCATTCTGGCCATGGGCCTGTTGTTCACCGCCTATAGCCTGAAGCAGGATGTGGAGGACATGGGCACCGTGGTCACCACCTGGACGCCGTTCCTATTGTTGGGCGTCGCACTGCTGATCGCCCTGGGCTTCGAATTCGTCAACGGCTTCCATGACACCGCCAACGCGGTCGCCACGGTTATCTATACCCACTCGTTGCCGCCGGGCTTCGCGGTGGTGTGGTCGGGGTTTTTCAACTTCCTGGGGGTGCTGTCTGCCAGCGGCGCGGTGGCCTTCGGCATTATCGCCCTGCTGCCGGTGGAACTGATTCTGCAAGTCGGCTCGGGCGCTGGCTTCGCCATGATCTTCGCACTGCTGATCGCGGCGATCATCTGGAACCTCGGCACCTGGTGGCTGGGCCTGCCCGCCTCGTCTTCGCACACATTGATCGGCTCGATCATCGGCGTCGGTATCGCCAACGCCTTGATGCACGGGCGCGACGGCACCAGCGGCGTGGACTGGTCGCAAGCCACCAAAATCGGCTATTCGCTGCTGTTGTCGCCTTTGGTGGGTTTCAGTTGCGCGGCGTTGCTGTTACTGGCCATGCGCTTTTTCATCAAGAACCGCGATTTGTACAAAGCACCCAAAGGTAACTCGCCGCCCCCGTGGTGGATTCGCGGCATGCTGATTGTCACCTGCACCGGCGTATCCTTCGCCCACGGTTCCAACGACGGCCAGAAAGGCATGGGCCTGATCATGCTGATTCTGGTCGGCACCCTGCCCATGGCTTACGCCCTGAACCGCACCATGCCTGCCGATCAATCGGTGCAGTTTGCCGCCGTGGCCGAGGTGACCCAACAAGCCCTGACCCGTAGCGCGCCCTTGCCTGCGCCTGCCGACCCGCGCCAGACGTTGTCGGCCTATCTGGTCAGCAAACAGGCCACCCCGGAATTGATCCCGGCACTGGCGGTGATGGCGGGCAAAATCGGCATTGACGTCAGAGGCTATGGCTCGCTGTCGAAAGTCCCCGCCGAAGCCGTCACCAACGTGCGTAACGACATGTACCTGACCTCGGAAACCATCCGCGTGATGGAGAAGAACAAAGTCGGTGATTTCGATGCCGACACGCAGGACAAGCTGAAACTGTTCAAAGATCAGATCGACAGCGCCACGCGCTTCATCCCGACCTGGGTAAAAATCGCCGTGGCCATTGCGTTGGGACTGGGCACGCTGGTGGGCTGGCGGCGCATCGTGGTCACCGTGGGCGAGAAGATCGGTAAAACCCACATGACCTACGCCCAGGGCGCATCCGCTGAAGTGGTGGCGATGCTGACCATTGGCGCGGCGGACATGTACGGCTTGCCGGTGTCCACCACCCATGTGCTGTCATCCGGGGTAGCGGGTTCGATGGTCGCCAACGGTTCGGGCTTGCAACTGCGGACCTTGCGCAACCTGGCCATGGCCTGGGTGCTGACCTTGCCGGCGGCGATTCTGCTGTCGGGGTCGTTGTATTGGGTGTTCATTCAGTTGTTCTGATGACTTGCAGCGGGCAGTAAGTGGTCCTTGAGGAAATCGATCAGGACCCGCAGCTTGGGCGAGGCATGCTGGCTTACAGGCCAGAGCATCCAAAGGGTGCCGTGACTGAGGGTGAAGTCCTCCAGCACGATTTGCAGCTCGCCCCTCTGCAGTGCGTCATTGACGACGAAATCTGCCAAGTACGTGATCCCCATTCCCTGTTTGGCCATGTAGTACAGGGATTGGGTGGTGGTGCAGGTGGCGGCTTTTTTCAGGCTCGGGATGGGCAAGCCGTCAACGCTGCGCAACGGCCATGGCTCGATTTTGCCGGTGGCGGGAAACTTGTGCAGCAAGCCGATATGCCCCGCCAGGTCGCTGGGCGTCGAGGGCACGCCGTAGCGTTGCAGGTAATCTGGCGACGCCACCAGCACCAGGCGAAAATCGCCTAGATGGCGCGACGCCAGTCGCGAATCCTGCAACGTCCCGGTACGGATCACGGCATCGAAACCCTCCTCGATGATGTCCACCATGCGATCCGACAAGTCGATATCCAGTTCGATGTCGGGGTAGCGACGCATGAACTCGGTCAACACCGGCATCATCAAGCCATCCTGCAAGGGCACGCTGATGTGCAACTTGCCTTTGGGTTCGCCGCTCAGGTGTGACAGCTCCAGCTCCGCCGCCTCGACTTCACCCAAAATCCGCCGACAGCGCTCCAGAAACAGCGCGCCCTCGGCGGTAAGGGTGATGCTGCGGGTACTGCGATGAAACAGCCGCACACCGAGGCGCTGCTCAAGCCGGGCGATGCTTTTGCCCACCGCCGAGGACGACACTTCAAGTGTCCGCGCGGCAGCGGTAAAACTGCGTGTTTCGGCGACCTGTACGAAAATTCCGATACCGCTGAGGCTGTCCATTTCAACACCGTAATCAAGTTGAATCACTGTAGGAGCGACCGGGTGGCGTTCTACCTTACCCGCTGTGAACGATGACGCGATTTGTCTGTAAAAACCGATCCCTGTAGGAGCTGCCGCAGGCTGCGAATAGCGGTGTGTCAGGTGTACCGCTTTCGCAGCCTTCGGCAGCTCCTACAGGAATGTGCCAGCCATTGCGGACGTTTATGTCCGCTATGTTCGGAACCTTAGCCTGTTTTTCCGTTAACCACAGCCCACTAATCTGCTGACCTCTGACTTGTGGGCTGACTGTCGTGACTGATAACTCGCTGGACCTCTCTGAACAAACCTCGGCAGAACGCCTGCCGCTAGCGGCCCTTCTGGCTCTGGCCATGGCCGGGTTTCTGACCATCCTCACCGAAGCCCTTCCCGCCGGGCTGTTGCCGCTGATGAGCGCGGACCTGCAAGTATCCCCCACGCTGGTGGGTCAGTTGGTGACGGCTTATGCCGTCGGTTCGCTGCTGGCGGCCATTCCCCTGACGGCCCTGACCCGCAGTTGGCGTCGACGGCCGCTGCTGTTGATTGCCATCGGCGGTTTTGCCATGGTCAACAGCATCACGGCCTGGTCCAGCGACTACGGGTTAACCCTGGCTTCACGGTTTTGCGCCGGGGTGTTCGCCGGGTTGCTCTGGTCGTTGCTGGCCGGGTATGCAAGTCGTCTGGTGCCGGAGCATTTGCGGGGTCGCGCCATAGCCGTGGCCATGGTCGGCACCCCGCTGGCGTTGGCCATCGGGATCCCCGCTGGCACGCTGCTGGGCTCGGCCATCGGCTGGCGCTGGACCTTCGCCATCATGAGCGTGTTGAGCCTGCTACTGGTGCTTTGGGCACGGCTGAGTCTGGCGGACTTTCCCGGCCAGACTCAGCAACAGCGGCAGTCGATTCGCCAGGTGTTCGTCATGCCCGGCATCCGTCCGGTATTGCTGACCACCCTGATCTTCGTGCTGGCACACAACATTCTCTACACCTACATCGCGCCTTTGCTGGAACCCGCCGGATTGGTAGCGCATGTGGATCGGGTGCTGCTGGCCTTTGGTGTGGCGGCGCTGCTGGGGATCTGGCTGGTGGGGATTTTGATCGACCGTTGGCTGCGTGAGCTGGTGCTGCTCAGCATCGCACTGTTCATGCTGACCGCCGTTGCCTGGGCGCTGAACGGCGACAACCCTCAACTGATTTATCTGTATGTGGTGCTCTGGGGAATCGCCTTCGGCGGCGCGGCGACCCTGTTCCAGACCGCATCGGCCAACACCGGCGGCAAGGCAGCGGATGTCAGCCAGTCCATGATCGTCACGGTCTGGAATCTGGGCATCGCTGGTGGAGGCCTGATCGGTGGCCTGCTCCTTCAGGACTTCGGCGTGCAATCCTTCAACTGGCTGGTAGCCCTACGGCTGATCGGGGCGCTGGTGATCGGCGCCAGCGCCCATCGCGCTGGCTTTCCGAGAACCCGGCAGCGTCAGGCCTGAAGCGTAAACAACGCCACTTCAGGTGCAGCGCTGACCCACTGCTGGCTGACTTTCCAGCCAGCGCTGGCCGCCAGAGCCGCGAACGACTCGGGGGTGAACTTGTGGGAGTTTTCCGTGTGCAGTCGCTCGCCTTCACCGAAGTGGAAGGTTTGCCCGGCCACCGACGCAGTTTGCTCGTGGCGGCTGACCAGATGCATTTCCATGCGCTGCTGCTCAGCGTTCCACAGCGCCAGATGCTCGAAGCCGTCCACTTCAAAGCTGCCGTCCAGTTCGCGGTTGATCCGGGTCAGCAAGTTCTTGTTGAAGCGCCCGGTCACGCCTTGGGCATCGTCGTATGCGGCCACCAGAATTTGCGGGTCCTTGACCAGATCGACGCCAACGATGAAGTGGGCGTTTTCACCCAACAGGGTGCGGGCTGAACGCAGAAACTTGACCGCCTGCTCCGGGGTGAAGTTGCCGATGGTCGAGCCGGGGAAGAAGCCCACGCGGGTCAAACCGTCGGCAGCCCGAGGCAGCTTCAAGGCCCGGGTGAAGTCGTCGATCTGTGGCGCGACGGTGAGGTGCGGGTACTTGCTGTTGAGCTGGTGCGCGGCCTTGTTCAGGGCGTTGGCGCTGATGTCGATGGGCACGTACACCGCGATCTGCGGCGCGGCATCCAGCAACAGACAGGTTTTTTCGCTCGCACCACTGCCAAACTCCACCAAGGCTGCACCATCAGGAATCGCCGCCGCCATTTGCTCGACAACATCGGTCAGCAAGCGGGTTTCGGCACGAGTCGGGTAGTACTCAGGCGTGTGGCAGATCCCTTCGAACAGCTCGGAACCGGCCGCATCGTAGAAATACTTGGGCGACAGGTTTTTCACCGGCGACGACAACCCGGCGATCACATCGCGGGCGAACTCGCTGTCATAAGGGTTGACCATCTCTGGCTGGCGACTGTCACGGGCCAGGCGCAGGCCGGACACCACCCAGCGTTTTTCCGGATGAAAGAAGTTGCGATAGGTGGCACGGGAGTGGCTGGGCGAAGTGACGCTGGCGCCGCCACGTAACACCATCTGGTTGATCATGAACTTGCCGTTGTATTCCCCCACGGCGCTGGCAGCCGGGCGAAAACCCGGGTAGGCGCTGTAGGAACTTTGCGTCCATTGCCAGGCCACATCGTCCACCTGCTCCAGCAGGCCGGCGACCACGGCGGCTTCCCATTCGGCTTCGGTAGGCAGGCGCGCATCTGCCCAATGGGCGTAGGCAGCTGCTTCGTAGTAGCTGATGTGAGTGACTGGCGCGTTGCTATCGATGGGTTCCAGGCCGCGCAAGGTCATCCGCCGCCAGCCGTGGGTCTCGTCGTGCTGCCAGTACATCGGCGCATTCCAGGCGTTTTCCTGTACTACGTTCCAGCCTTCCGACAACCACAAACCGGCCTGACTATAACCACCGGCATTGATGAATTTCAGCCACTCGCCATTGGTCACCAGTCGGTCGCTGATTTCGAAGGATTGCAGGTAGGTGGTATGACGCGGGCCTTCATTGTCGAAGGCGAAATCCGCGCCCTGATGGCCGATCTCGGTCAGCCCGCCCTTGAGCGGCTTGTACTGACCACGCCGCCCGGAAATATCCTTGGGCCACTGGGCGTCATAGGCGGGTTTAAGGGACGAGGTGCTGAACAGATGCAGGATATCCATCAGCAGCAATTCCTGATGCTGCTCTTCATGAGCCAGGCCCAGCTCGATCAGGCTGCTGACGTCGTCTGGCAAGGCGCTTTGCAACAGGCGCTCCATGTGCTGATCCACATAGTTGCGGTAGGCCATGACCTGATCGACGCCGGGCCGGGTCATCAAGCCGCGCTGGGGCCGGGGGTGACGCGGGCCGACGGCTTCGTAATAAGAGTTGAAGAGATAACCGAAGGTCGGATCGAAAGGTGTGTAGCCGGGGACGTTTTCACTGAGCAGGAAGGTTTCGAAGAACCAGGTCGTGTGCGCCATGTGCCATTTGGCCGGGCTGGCGTCGGGCATGGACTGGACCACCATGTCCTCGGCGCTGAGCGGCGCGGCCAGGCTTTGGGTGCGCCCGCGTACATTCTGGTAGCGCTTGAGCAGTTCGTTGGCCGCAGGGATTTGGCGCAGCTTGGGTGAGTGGCTGGTCATCAGTGTTCATCTCCGGCATCGCCGCGGCCTGTTTGTTCAGGTGAATGCGGCATCGAGCGTGTCTTTGTACTGTCGCCGGGAGATCAACCACCGGCACGAAAAGCCTCGCCCATGCGGGGCATCAATCTTCAGTCTTGCGCCACCTCGGTCTCGAAGGTCACTTTGTCGGCGTTGAACGCCACATGCCCTTTGATTTGCGCAACCGCCCGGTAGGGGTGTTCATAGGTCCAGACCGTGTTCTGGCTGCGCTGTCCGTTGATGTCGAGGCTGAAATAATTGGCATCGCCTTTGTACGGGCAGTGGCTTTGATGTTCGCTGCGCACGTAATGTTCAATCCGTATATCCGAACGGGGTATGTATATAACCGGCGGGTATTTAGCTTCTTCCAGTAATAAAGCGGCATCGCTGTGCGCCACCAGCACGCCGTTGCTCAGCACACTGACCCGGCCCTTGCAGGGGGTGATGGTGATGGGGTGGTAATGGTCGGGGGTTTTCATGGGGATGCTCTCCGAATTGAATCCCTGTAGGAGCTGCCGCAGGCTGCGAATGGCGGTGTATCAGGCAGATTGCTTTCGCAGCCTGCGGCAGCTCCTACAGGGGAGTCGTTCGGCAATGAGTCTAGCCAGCCTTGGCCAGCAGGCAATGACCAGGCTAGAAGGGAACGTTTTCACCAGCCCTGCATCCGAACACTCTATGCTGTGCACACAGATTTACGAGGGTTTGCAATGAATGATCTATCCCGGCTGCTCGATGCCTTGTCCGAGGCCCAGGTCGATGGGCAGGACGCGGTAATCGCTACCGTGGTCAAGGTCGAAGGCTCGGCCTATCGACGCCCCGGCGCACGCATGGTGATTCCGCAACTGGGCAGCGCCACGGGCACGGTCAGTGGCGGTTGCCTGGAAAGTGATGTGAGCAAAAAAGCCTGGTGGCTGACCGCTACCGGCAAACCGGTGATTCGCACTTACAGCACCGGCGAAGATGACGACGAGCTGGAAGACGCCGAGCTGAGTTTCGGCCTGGGCTGCAACGGCACGGTGCATATCCTGTTCGAGCGCACGAGCGAGCAGGCTCCGTCGCTGGCGGTCAGTGTCTTGCAACAGGTGCAGACAACCTCACGCCACGCGGCGTTGGCCACGGTCATATTTTCCGATAACGAACAGCACACCGCCGTGGGCGAACGGGCAGCCATCAGAGCCGATGGCGCTGTTGAGGTGCAATTGGGTGACCGGCCGCTGGGTCAACAGATTGCGGGTGATCTGCATGAGGTGCTGAAGGCTGGCAAGTCGGCGATTCGCAGCTATGAAGCCAGCAGCGGAACGGTTCAGGTGCTGCTCGAATACATCCCGGCCCCGAGGCGACTGGTGATATTCGGCGCAGGCCATGACGCAGTGCCGCTGGTCAGCATGGCCCGCCTGCAAGGCTGGCACACCACGGTGATTGACGCCCGCACCCATTTTGCCCGACCAGAGCGTTTTGCCGACGCCGACCATGTCGCCGCCCTGCCCTTGCAGCCCTTTGCCGGATTGCGGGCGCTTGTGGAGGATGCCGCAGTGGTGGTCATGACCCACAGCTTCAGCCAGGATCGCCACTGGCTGGGCAAGGTGCTCGCTCTAAAGCCGCGTTACATCGGCCAACTCGGGCCGCGCAGCCGGACAGAGCGGTTGCTGGACGAAATGACCGACAACCCACGCCAGTCGCCAGCGTTCGCAGCCCTGCATTACCCTGTAGGCCTGGACCTGGGCGGTGATACGCCACAAAGCGTGGCCCTGTCGATCCTCGCCGAGATCAACGCGGTGCTCAACCAGCGCCAGGGCGGGATGCTCAAACACCGTGAGGCGAGTATCCATGCGGCTGATGTGATCATCCAGGTAGAGCAACAACCTGTAGGAGCTGCCGCAGGCTGCGAATGACGGTGTGCCTGACAGTTTGCCTTCGCAGCCTTCGGCAGCTCCTACAAAAATTGCCAATCTGTATTTTTAATAAGGCAGCTCCCCATTCATGAGCAGTAAGTACCCCACCCGCGAATGGGCGCCCCACGAAAAGCCGACCATGCCGGGGTCGCCTTCGACGCCTTTGCACTCTACCGGCAAACGCTGGGCGTTTGCGCTGGTCGGGGTGATCGTGGCGTTGACCGGCGGGCTGGGCAATGCGCTGGTGGTCGCCAACCTGCCCTATCTGCAAGGTTCGCTGGGCGCCACCACTGCGGAAATCGCCTGGCTGCCCACCGCCTACGTGATGACCAACGTGTCGATGAACCTGGTGCTGGTGAAGTTTCGCCAGCAGTTCGGTTTGCGCACCTTCACCGAACTGTTCCTGGTGCTGTATGCCCTGGTGACATTTGCCCACCTGTTCGTCAACGACCTGAATTCGGCCATCGCCGTGCGCGCGGCCCACGGCATGGTGGGTGCGGCGCTGTCGACCCTGGGCCTGTATTACATGATTCAGGCCTTCCCGCAGAAATGGCGATTGAAGGCGTTGGTGCTGGGGTTGGGCACCGCGCAACTGGCGATTCCCATGGCGCGGCTGGTGTCCGAAGACTTATTGCAGATTGCCGAGTGGCGCGGCTTGTACCTGTTTGAATTGGGCATGGCGCTGCTATCGCTTGGCTGTGTGCTGCTGCTCAAACTGCCACCGGGGGATCGTTTCAAGGCGTTCGAAAAACTCGACTTCCTGACCTTCGGTCTGCTCTCCACCGGCTTTGCTCTCCTCTGCGCCGTGCTGTCGCTGGGGCGTATCGAGTGGTGGCTGGAAGAGCCCTGGATCGGCCTGGCCTCGGCGGCGTCTCTCGTCCTGATCTGCGCCGGGCTGGCGATTGAACACAACCGCAGCAACCCGCTGCTGATCACGCGCTGGCTGGGCAGCGGCACCATTCTGCGCCTGGGTCTGGCGGTGATTCTGTTTCGCGTGGTGCTGTCTGAACAATCCATCGGCGCGGTGGGCTTCCTGCAAACCCTGAACATGGGCTCGGAGCAACTGCACTCGCTGTACATGGTGATGCTGCTGGGCAGTATTGCCGGGCTGGCAGTCAGCGCCTGGACCATCCACCCGCAGCATTTGATCAAACCCTTGCTGATTTCCCTGGCGATGATCGCCGTCGGCGCCTGGATGGACAGCGGCTCCACCAACCTGACGCGGCAATCGAACATGTACCTGAGCCAATTTCTGCTGGCCTTCGGCGGCACCTTCTTTCTCGGCCCGACCCTGGTGCTGGGGATCAGCAGCGTGATCGCCAACCCGCGCAACATGGTCAGTTTTTCGGTGCTGTTCGGGATCACCCAGAATCTCGGCGGGCTGATCGGCTCGGCGGTATTTGGCACCTTCCAGATCGTGCGGGAAAAATTTCACTCCAGCGTGCTGGTCGAGCACCTGACCCTGATCAACCCGCAAGTTCAAGCCCGCTTGCAAAGCACCAGCGCCAGCTACGCTTCAGCCATCGCCGATCCTTCGGCGCGCACCAATCAGGGCATTCGCAGCATCGCCGCCATGGCCACACGGGAGGCCAATATATTGGCTTACAACGACGTATTCATGCTGATTGCGCTGGTTGCGGTCCTGACCATGATCTGGATCTCGCTTCGTGTCACCTGGCTGAAAATGACCACCAAACCGGTTGCAGCCTTTACCCCTGCACCGGCGAATTCAAACTCTGTTACCTCTAGCGGCGCCCAATCTTCATGAACGAACCGACCAAGCCTTCTCTTTCGCCCAACAGCGCCCCTTCTTCCGCGCCTAATCAACCGGCCTCACCGGGAGCGCCGCCGACACCGGCATCGATGCCCGCCAGCACCCAGCCACGCTCAAGCCGCGCCCGACTGATTTCTTCGTTGATCTTTGCCAGTGTCGCGCTGATCGGCGTTCTGATCGTGCTTTACGCGTGGCAGTTGTTCCCGTTCAGCAGCCCCATCGAGAGCACCGAGAATGCCCTGGTTCGCGGCCAGACCACCATCATCGGCCCGCAACTGAGTGGCTATGTGTTTGAAGTGCCGGTGCAGGACTTTCAGTACGTCAAGGCGGGCGACTTGCTGGTGCGTCTGGATGACCGCATCTATCGCCAGCACCTGGATCAGTCACTGGCGCAATTGGGCATTCAGAAAGCCGCACTGGCCAACAACCTGCAACAACGTCGAAGCGCCGAAGCCACCATCGCCCAACGCAAGGCGGCGCTGGACAACAGCATTGCCCAGAGCCGTAAATCCGCAGCTGATCTGCGCCGCAATCAGGCACTGGTCACCGATGGTTCAGTATCAAAAAGCGAGCTGGACGTGACCCGCGCCGCCGACGCCCAGGCCACCGCCGCCGTTGCCGAAGCCCGTGCCGCGCTGGATATTTCTCGTGAAGACCTGCAAACCGTGATCGTCAATCGCGGTTCACTCGAAGCTTCCGTGGCCAACGCGGAAGCGGCCATTGAACTGGCGCGCATCGATTTGACCAACACCCGCATCCTCGCGCCCCGTGACGGGCAGTTGGGGCAGATTGGCGTGCGCCTGGGGGCTTACGTCAATTCCGGGGCGCAGTTGATGGCACTGGTGCCCAAACGCCTGTGGGTCATCGCCAACATGAAAGAAACCCAGATGACACATGTGCGCCTGGGGCAACCGGTGACGTTCACCGTCGACGCCCTGGGCCATCAGAAAATGCACGGCCGGGTTCAACGTATCTCCCCGGCCACCGGCTCGGAGTTCAGCCTGCTGCCTGCGGACAACGCCACCGGTAACTTCGTGAAGATTGCCCAGCGGATTCCGGTGCGCATCATTGTCGACGCCGACCAGCCCATGGCCGAACGCTTGCGGCCGGGCATGTCGGTGGTGGTCAGCATTGATACCAGCCAGGACGGCGAGGTGCCGGCGGATCCGGAGTAAACAGGTCCGAGAAGGCAAACGTGCGCTCATCAAAAAATAACTGTCTGAATTGAAATGCTTTTTCTGTAGCTCACCAGCACCGCGAGGCATCGATAGCAGTCTGTCTGATACACCGCCATCGCGGCCTCGCGGTGCTCGTGCGCTCCTACAGGGGGGCCGTGTTGCTGCGCCAGAGCGCGGCGTCGAAGACGGGACGGCTTTACCGGTTGTCAGCAACAAATTTGCACTGCTAGCATCCACAGCGTCATATCTCGCAGTCCTCGAAAATAATAACGAACAGGGAGTTTGTAATGACCGCACCGGCTTCATCTGCCCAGCAGCAAGCCCAGCTGCACCAGACCGACGACAGCGTGCTTGCCCAAGTGCGCAACCACATCGGCCACCTGACCCTCAACCGCCCCGCAGGCCATAACGCCATTGATTTAAATATGGTGCGCAGCCTTCAGGCACAGCTCGATGCCTGGGCGCAGGACGAAGAGGTCTATGCCGTGGTCTTACGCGGCGCCGGAGACAAGGCCTTTTGCGCGGGCGGGGACATTCGGTCGCTGTATGACAGCTTCAAAAACGCCCAGCCCCATCACCACCAGTTTTTCGCCGAAGAATATGCCCTGGACCTGACGATCCATCGCTATCGCAAACCGGTGGTGGCGCTGATGGATGGCTTCGTGCTGGGCGGCGGCATGGGCCTGGTGCAAGGCGCGGATTTGCGAGTGGTCACCGAGCGCAGCCGTCTGGGCATGCCGGAAGTGGCCATTGGGTACTTTCCTGATGTGGGCGGCAGCTATTTTCTGCCGCGCATCCCCGGCGAGCTGGGGGTTTATCTGGGTGTGACCGGGCTTCAGATCGGCGCAGCAGATGCGCTGTACTGTGGGCTGGCGGATTGGTATCTGAAAAGCGAAGCGCTGGCGGACCTTGATCAACGCCTTGACCGGCTGCAATGGCGCAACCATCCCCTCAAGGAACTGCAAGGCGCCCTGGCGAAAATCGGCAGCCAGCACTTGCCAGACCCGCCGTTGGGAAAATTGCGCCCGGCCATCGACCACTTCTTTGCCCTGCCGGATATTGCCAGCATCATCGAGCAACTGCGGGAAGTGACGGTCAACGACAGCCACGGCTGGGCGCTTGCCACTGCTGCGCTGATGGAAAGCCGCTCGCCGCTGGCCATGGCAGTCACCCTGGAATTGTTGCGATGCGGTCGGCACCTGACGCTGGAAGACTGCTTCGCGCTGGAGCTGCACCTGGATCGCCAATGGTTCGAACGCGGCGACCTCATCGAAGGCGTTCGCGCCCTGATCATCGACAAAGACAAGAAGCCGCAATGGAGCCCGCCCACTGTTCAGGCCTTGAGTGCCGAGCATGTGCGGAGTTTTTTCAGCGGCCATGGAGAGTGACTCATGCACGATATTGAACTCAGCGAAGAACAAGTGATGATCCGCGACATGGCGCGGGATTTCGCCCGCAACGAGATCGCGCCCTATGCCCAGGACTGGGAAAAAGCAGGCTGGATCGATGATGCGCTGGTCAGCAAAATGGGCGATCTGGGCCTGCTGGGCATGGTGGTCCCCGAAGAATGGGGCGGCACTTATATCGATTACGTCGCCTACGCCTTGGCGGTGGAGGAAATCTCCGCAGCCGATGCCGCCACTGGAACCCTGATGAGCGTGCACAGCTCGGTGGGTTGTGGGCCGATCCTCAATTACGGCAGCCAGGAGCAGAAGCAGACTTGGCTGGCGGAACTGGCTAGCGGCCGGGCCATTGGCTGCTTCTGCCTGACCGAGCCCCACGCCGGTTCCGAAGCGCACAATTTGCGCACCCGCGCTGAGCTGCGTGATGGCGAGTGGATCATCAACGGCGCCAAGCAATTCGTCAGCAATGGCAAACGGGCGCAGTTGGCGATTGTGTTCGCGGTGACCGACCCCGAGTTGGGCAAGAGGGGTTTGTCGGCGTTTCTGGTACCCACCGACAACCCTGGTTACGTGGTGGACCGCTCCGAACACAAGATGGGCATTCGCGCGTCGGATACCTGCGCAGTGACCCTCAACAACTGCCGCATCCCTGCCGAAAACCTACTGGGTGAACGTGGCAAGGGATTGGCCATCGCCCTCTCCAACCTCGAAGGCGGCCGCATCGGCATTGCCGCGCAAGCTCTGGGTATCGCCCGCGCAGCCTTCGAAGCCGCCTTGGTTTATGCCCGTGAGCGCGTGCAGTTCGACAAACCGATCATTGAGCATCAAAGCATCTCCAACCTGCTGGCCGACATGCACACGCGCATCAATGCAGCGCGTCTGCTCATCCTGCACGCGGCGCGGCTGCGTAGTGCGGGCCAGCCGTGCCTGTCGGAGGCCTCCCAAGCCAAACTGTTCGCCTCGGAGATGGCCGAGTCGGTGTGCTCCAAAGCGATCCAGATTCATGGCGGTTATGGCTACCTGGAAGACTACCCGGTGGAGCGCTACTACCGGGATGCGCGCATCACCCAGATCTACGAAGGCTCCAGCGAAATCCAGCGCCTGCTGATTGCCCGGGAGCTCAAGCATTATCTGGTTTGATTGATGCCTGTAGAAGCCAACCGGGTTCAAGAGGCCAGCGAAGGCGGTGTGTCAGACACACCGCTGTTCGCAGCCTGCGGCAGCTCCTACAGTTACTCAGGCATACCTCGATTCTGTAGGAGTTGTCGGAGGTTACGACGGCGACGAAGGCGGTTTGCCTGACATACCGCTGTTCGCAGCCTGCGACAGATACATCCCTACAGAAATCGCAAATTTACAGCGTCAAGCCCTCGGCAAAAAGCGCTCCCGTCCCAGCAACGTTGCCAACAACGCCACGGAATCGGCGTTGCTCAAAATCACCTTGGCCCTTATCCCGTCGTCATGAATGAATTTGTCCCGTGCAGCTTCAAGGTTGCTGGTACCGGTGATTTTGAGAATCTCGCGCTTGACGCTGCCATCGACTGTCTGGAAGTCCCGCCAACCATCGTCATCTTCCGTCCTGAACAGCTCATCACGCGGGACCATGTGCGAGAGGTTTTTCTGGGCCTTTTCGTACATCAGCTTCATACGCGCGCGATAGGCACCGATGTCCTCCATCAGATCGAGAAACGGCACGTTAGCCGCCACGTAGGCAAAATCGTGGGTACCGCTGGCGATGTGTGACACTTCATGAATCAGCGTCGTTGCCCGGTAGTGCGACCCCAGATTGAAGCTGCCTCGACTGAAAACCAGAGGTTTGAGGCGCACATTCGGCGGCCGGGTGAAGAACCGCTCACTCAGGAATACCCGCTGCTGCGGGTCGCTCTCGAAAATGAAGGCATTGGTCTGCTCATTGCCCGCCGTGTTGGTACCTGCCACATACCGGGGCGAAGAGTGCGGCGAAAGGCTGGGGTCCACCAGGTGGACGTAGATATTCGCCAGGACTTGTTTGATCGGGATAACCGACACATTGCCCAGCGACCTGACGCCAAAGAACTCCCTGATGATGCGCGCGGTTCGTGGGTCGAGTTTGCTTTGCGGGGTGGTCAGGGTCAGGTTGTTCAGTGCATTTTCCAGGTACAACCTGGCCAGCGCATGAGCTTCGCGAATCTGCACGGCCTTTTGCGGAAACAGACGCTCGATCTCCGCGATACCGCTGGCACTTGTGACGAAAACGTCTTCAATGCTACGAGTCGCCGAATGGTTCTTGAGGTGCGTGACCAGGGACCCGTCATGCCTTTCACCCAAGTCTGAATCCATGACCCAGCGGTTGCTGGCATCGCGTTTGATCAGCGGGCCTTCTTCGGTGCCTTTGACCACACACCAGCCGCTGCGGGTGGTTTTCACTTCATAAACCTTGCCCAGCACCGCTGCGTATTGTTTGAGTTTGATGTTGTCTTGAAAGACATTCAGAGAAGCGTCATGTTGCAGGCTGCTCAGCGACACATCATGAGCTTCGAATGGCTGCAAGCGGCCGCCCGGATCAACTTGCAACTGTGGGTCATGCCAGCGCGGGGCAGCCACGTCATCTTCAGCAGGTGATTCAACTGGCCGCTGAGCACTGCCCTCCTCCAGTTGCTGGCGGGAAGCGATCAGCACAGCGAGCGCTGTCGTAAACTCGGCGGTTGCCTGGCCCCAGTGCTTGTCCGTCGCCGATTCCAGCGAGGCATTCAACAAGTCTCGCGCTTGAAGCAGGCCGATAATCCCGCCGATCCGGCCCGGCAAAAACATCAGGACCTGTTCGCCCCCCAATCCCAGCAGGAATTGCGTCTGCGCACTGTCATCCTGGGCATTACTCACGCTTCGCTTGCGCGCATTGATGATCATGACCTGCTCCGAGGCACGAAGCAGGCAATGCAAGACATTTTCCTGCAATGGCTCGATCACCAGCTTGGCGTGTTCCGGATGGTATTCAGACAAATCAGCCAGGCCGCCAGTACCCCAGACCAGTAGAGGCTGCAGGGTGCCTGCCCATTTATAGACAAGCTGCAGGGCAGGATCGAGACGATCGTTGAGCATTGCCTGCAGCGTGGTCGAGGTCTGCAGCGCATTCAGGAACTCGGTCTGCCCGGCATACTCCTTGAGGAAAAATTCCTCGTCGCCTGGGGCATGCAGAATCCATGGTCCCTGTGTCTGGTCGGCTGGCGTGATCAGGTAGACCGCTTGCACAAAACCGGCAGCAGAACCATTGCCGGCAACCAGCTTCAGGGGGTTGAAGGTAATGGCTCGCCCATTGACCGGCAAACGGGCCAGACCGTCAGGCATGCTGATGACATTCTCGACGAAGTCATACGCGGTGCTGCTCAGTTTGCCCTGCAGCTTAAGCCGAAAGGCCATTAGCAGCAGTCCATACGGTGCCTGCTCCGTGAATTGGTTCAGGCGATTGGCGTAGTCAGGGGCATTCTCACTGAAGGTCTGGGTCAGGTACTGCTCGTAGCCAGCACCGATATCCAGAGTGCGGACCATCTCACGGACGTATGCGGCATCCAGCGTGTCGGGCAAAACAGCACCGTCGTCGCTTGAGACGCGCAAGGTCGCATCCTGAAAACGTGAGAACCGGTTGATGGCGAATTGGGTCAGTGATTCGCTGATCACAACGGTCGCACCGGGAATCGACGAGGGGATATCCCCGGTTCCAGTGGGGGCCGCGGTATAGCGCGTAAGGGTGACGGATATCTGGTCAGGATCCAGTTGCACGCCTGGAAAGTCCTGAAGCAGACGTTGCTGTAGATGATCCAGGGCATACTCGTCCAGGCTGGAGATCACCGGTATGGATTTTCGCGAACTGTAGAGCTGGCCGAAACGCACCAGCAGTTGCCTGAATTTCCACAGGTCGTGATTAGTCGCTTTGCTCAGCCACTGGGGAATGTGCCCGGAAAGCAGCATCGATTCCAGCTGTACGCTAATCCCGTCGATGACCGTGCGTGCCTTATCGTCAAGCGCGCTGGGCATCAGCATGTTTACAAACAGTCCGGCATCGACCTGCCAGTCCAGCGCCATCTCGTAAGCAGCATCGATAGTCAGCAACTCCCTTCGGCGCTCGTCACTCTCCAGATATTCAAGGAAATGCCCCTCCACTCGCGCCAGACTGATAGTCAGGTGCTGCCCGGTCCCCTGTGTCAGATAGCGGCTGATTTTTTCGCGATCAACCGGGTTCATCAGGTTCAGCCATCGCTGCCGGGATCCCGGGAAGGCAAGACGTGCATTGAGATCAAGCTTTAACTCCGTGACGCTGTCGAACTCGTGTAAACCCAGGATTGCTGACCACAGCAGTGGTTTGCCGTCGCCATGCAACGGCTGCTGCAACACAAAGGTGTTGCTCAAGACTACCGCTGGCTGGCGGCTGTCGTAGACCAGCAGCGGGACTGACACCTCCGTAGCCTGGAAGCCAAATGCCTGACGCAAGGCAAAAACAGGCCGATCCAGTACCTGCTCGAGCATTTGCAGGCCTTGGTCACTTACCTTGCCGCTGATGTCCTGGATACTCAGTGTCAGACGCAGTAACCCATCCCTGATCCTGCGAGACGCATGGGCCGGGATCGCCGCGGGCGCGATGATCTGCTGTTGTCCACTCCGAACAGCGCGGTTCTGCAGTCGATATTCCTGGGCGAAGGTCTGCTGCGCTCGATCCATGACATGGTTGAGCAAATCCGGCGTCAGCCAGGGCAAATGCTGCTCGTAGGCAGAGTCAACAGGATCGATATAAACCTGGCAATCCTGCGACAAGGTTGCTTCGCGACGCCCACTGACCCGCTCCAGCAACAGCACGGCCAGACTGACCACGCCGCCGTCTTCATCGCGAATCCACATGCGCTGCGCATCGATCTCAGCGTCGTGCAGCACCGAAAGGTATCGATTCAGCAGCGCTCGAGCACAATCAGCAAGGCTTGGCCGAGCCTCGGAAATGGCATCGAGACGACCTCGCGCGTCACTCAGATAATCGTTCCAGGGCTTGATCGTCGTTTTGTCGAAGCCTTCCCCAATACTGAGCCTCAGTCCAGCAATCTTCGCGGGGGAATTGAAAGCTGCCCAGTTGGCCTCCGATATCATCATGGCTTCATTCCAGAGGCTGGCGCCGCCTGGACGCTCAAGACGCGCGTCGAGCAGCCCTAGAATGTTCAACGCATCGCTGACCGCCAGCGCCGCCTGAGCGGGTGAGGTGAATGAGCGCTTGAGGACGCTGGACAGATCACGCTTCTGCAGACCGATGAGCGAGTCCAGGGTGTTTCTCAGGGGGGATGTCGCTACCGGGTCCAAGCGCAGGTGCAGGCTCTGATGCTTGGGGCCATGGGCGCGCAGCAGCGGATGATCGTTGAACGAGGTGTAGTCGAATAGCTCCGTGCGGCCATGGATCCCGGAAAAGTGCTCGGTCAGTGTGTCGATGTCGGCAAAGCGTCCCAGCCCTCGCCTGGAGCTGTACAGGAATAGCGCTGGCTGCGCTTCAGAGATGACTTCGATAAGAAAGATACCGACCAGTTTGACGGGTTCCTGACTGCCTATGGCCACTGAAAGCCGGAAAACCTTTACCTGCTGCTTCCAGTCCTCCCCTGCAACGCACAGGGTTTTCAATGCAGCGTATTCCTGCGCGGTGAGCGTGGCGTCGTGTCGGCCAGCCAGCAGATGCTGGACAAAGCGCTCAGTCAAAATCTGTCCGGCGAACTCTCGGTGGGTCACGCCCTCTTCGGCTACCGTGAACCAGTAATCCGCCAGCAGCGTTTCGTAGACCGCGACCACGCCGCCGCTAACGTCAGCCAGCGCCTGCTGCCAGGGGCCAGACTGGTCAGGGGTCAACTCCCGACCTTCATCGTCGAGCCATTGCTGATGCAGGCCGGCTGGCAGAGGTGCGCCTGCGAAGGTTTGCACCGCCATCTCCGTCAGGCTCAGCGTGCCCAGGGTAAGGTCTCCCTGCCTGATTTGCCCAAGGTGAGTAAATACGTTGGTTTGAGTACCGGGCAACCGGAGTGCGATGTTCAGTTGCAGTGTCTGGCCCAGCGCTGTCAACAGAGTCGGCAAGCGCCGCAGACGCTCGCGCATCTGTTGAAGCTGTTGCACCTGCTGATCAAGGATCGCCACCATGCGCTGTTGGAAAAAATCGCCTTCAATCCGCTCATACTCGATGCTCTTGAGGTCATTGAAGGGCAGCGAAAACCGGGCGGTCAACGCCGCCAACAGCAGCTCGCGGCTGTCGAAACGCTGCAGACCGTCGACGACGGAGCTGAAGAAAATCTCGCCGGAAGCCGCTGTTGAATCACTGATCAACAAAGCCCCCGCCAGCTCGCCATTCATCAGCCCGCCGTCCTCACGCAACAGTCGATCAACTCTAGGCTGGGGCACGCCCTCTTGCGGCTCGCTGAGCAGCGACTCCAGCCAAAGCGCCTGCTGAGCGCTGATATGCCCTGCCGTCAGTGCATCGTCGATGTCTTGGCGGAATCGGGCGCTGAGGGATTCGGAAAAAAACCAGGGTAGTTCGGTCGCTAACATGAACAAGTTCCTTTTGCGATGAAAGCCCATCACCAAAGAGGCAATGGGCATGCGAAGCCAAGGAGCTTATCGAGGATCAATAAATGGGCTGCGCTACATAACGCAATCGATCAGCTTGAGCTGATGATGGGTTCATCCACACCCGTGTCGGGCAACACCCGCGAGCGTCCCAGGTCCATCAACAGTGCAGCCACAGAGTCAGCATTACTCAGGATGACCTCGGCGCGTTTTTGCGCATTGGTGAGGAATACCTGGCGCGCGTCAGCCAGATTCGAAGTCTCGGTGATACGTAAAATCGTCTCTTTCATCGCGCCGTCGCTATCGGAGAAATCCCGCCAATTCGACCGGTCATATTTGCGAAACAGCCTGTCAGCGGGCGTGTCATGAGACAGTGCTGTAGCCCGCAGACTTTTCAGCTCATCCCGGATCGCCTTGTTCTCGGCATTGCTGTCATCCAGAAAATCCGCAAACGGTGCCGAAGAGTCCAGATCGGCAATGTCGTGGGTGTCACCGGTCAGATGCGCCAGTTCGTGAATCAACGTACCAGCCCGATGATGAGCTGCAGCGTTGAAACCTACACGCAGCGCATCGTCGTTCAGAGTGAATTCCGGCACTTCAAAAAAGAGTTCAGTCAGATAGATTCGTTTTTCCGGATCCGATTTTGAAATAAAGGCGGCTGTGGTTTCGTTCCCGGGCCTGTTGGTGCCCACTACATACCGTCGGGAAGAGAGGGATGCCAGCGAAGGATCGGTGATGGCCAAATATAGCTTCGTCGCCTTTTTTCTGACCATCGACTGCAAGACCGGATTTAGCCAGGTCAAACCAAAAAACTCACGAAGCAGGTGGTGCACTCGCCCCTGTACGAGGCCACCGCGCCTGGAGGGGATCAGGTTGAACAGACAGTTTTCCAGATAACGCCTGGCTTGTATGTTGGCTTCGACAATCATGCTCCCCCGCTCGTGATAGACCCTGCGTATCTCACTCATGCCTTGAGCTTCGACGATCAGGATGCCATCAACACTGCTCCTGGATTCCTGAAGGCGAGTCACCTGCCCTCCGCCGCCTGCCAGTCCCAGCCGTAGATCAAGTTGCCATCGCTGTTCGGCATCCAGCGCTATTTTCGGGCCCGGTTGTCCGTTCGGTCCAACGATTTGCCAATGACCATTATCAGCCCTCACCTCATAAACCCGCCCGACCACTGACGCATACTGCTTGAGGGTCTGCGGATCCCTGTAAAGGTTATACAAGCTGTTGTGCTCAAGGTCGCTCAAGGCAACCGCATCCACCTCAAGAGCACGCAGCCGCGATCTGAGCTGAGGCGTCAAAGGGGGATTGCGCCATGAGAAGCTGCTCCATGAATAATCCTGTTGCCCCAACTCGACCACTGGTTGCTCCTGCGCCGGGCGCGTGTGGATCGCCAGCTCTGATTCAATGCTCCGGCGGCTGACCACTAACATGCCCAGCGCCGCCGTAAACTCCGAAAGCGCCTTGCCCCAGCGGCGGGCATACGCCGAAACAGCCGAGGCCTCGAACAAGGTATGGCTCTGCCAGGCCGCCAGCAGCAGGCCGATCTGTCCGGGGAGAAACGAGAGCACCTGTTCGGCGCCCAGGCTCATCAGCCGGACCAACGATTTCCAGTCATCTTCCGCGGTGGTTACCGTTTGCTTATGGCAGATATCCTCGAGCACCCTTAGCGTCTGATCGAACAGAAACTGCAAGACATTGCCGGATACAGGCTCGCCGACCATAAGGACCGGCCCGGGAGTCTCAGTCGGGCCATCCATATACCCTTCGGAACTCCAGGGAATGTGCGGCTCACGAAACCCACCGTGGTCGTAACGTTTGCGCAGCACTGGATCGACACGGCCCAGAACCAGCGTTTGCAGGTCGCCAGGGGCTTGCAGGTCAAGCAGCAACTGCGCCTTGCTGGGGTATTCCTTGAACGTGAAGGCCTCATTGAACATTGCATGCACAATGATTGGCCCTTTGCTCTCATCCCTGGGCCCGATCAGGTAAACACCCGACACCGGGTCCGGCTGTAAACCGCTCGCAGCCAGCAAAAGCATGGGGCGCAACGTCGCCTGCTGACCCCGGATCGGTTGCCTGGCGAGACTGTCCGGCATGTCCAGAAGGCTTTGCAGATAGCCCCAGGCATCAGCGCTGAGTTGTTTTTGCAGTTTCATCTCAAACGCCAGTAGCAACATGCGCGCCGGGATTTTCGCCATGAAGCGGCTCCGGCCCAGCCGGTAATCCGGGCTGCTGGGGGCCGTCTTGGCCACTAGTAAATTGCGATATTGCTGCCCTACATCCAGCGTACGAACCAACGACTTGAAATAGCCTGGAGAGATGAACTGCGGAATCGGCAAATCATCAGGCAACTTTACGACCAGAACAGCGCCTGCCACATTGCTGAAATGATTGAGAGCGAACTCGGTCAGGGTTTCGCGGTTGACCACGGTCGCTGCCGGGACCGCTGAGGGTATTTCGCCGCTCGGCACCGGAGCGGGCACATATTGAGTAAAGGTCACCATTATCCGGTCCGGATCCGGAAGCTGATCGGGATAGTCGGCATTGAGGTGCTTGATCAGGCGTGCACGGGCGAAAGCCTGCAGCGAAGGCAGTCCTGGCAGCAAATTCGTCTCGGGATCATCACTCAGGTAATGACGCTCCAGTAGCCGGACATACGTACTCAACTCCTCCAGCGACGCCTCGCTGAGCCAGGGCGGCAGCATGCTTTGCAGAATTTGACCGTGAGCAGCGGCCGAGACTGTACTCAATGCGCGGCTCATCCGTTCGTCATCCACAGCGACGCGAGTGAAACGCTGCAGCACCTGAGCAGACATCGAGCCTAGAACAGCCCGGCTCAGCGCCTGTTCAACGTTGTTGTGCCGACGTTGGTATTCGATGTGTAGCAGCGCGCCGACAAAGTCGTTGTCGATCCGGTTGAACTGTAACCCCAGAGGCGCCTGGTCTGGCTGTTCAAGATAAGTCCGTATCCGATCACGGTCCGGTTCGCCAAGCAGCCCCAGCCAATGTTCGCGACTCGAACCGGCGGCCAAACGTCGATTGAGCCGGTCTTTGAGTGAGTCGAAGGATTTGAGCACCTCGATACCCGACAACGCCGACCAGTACAACGCATGCTTATGGCTATGCAGGGGGCGATGCAGGATAAAACAATTGCTCAATAATGCCGGAGCCTGACCACTAGCGTGCTCCAGATAAACGCTGTAGACCTCTACCCGTTCCTCGCCCTGAGGCATGCGCATGCTGCGCACAGGGTAGTTGAGCACCTGCTCAAGCATCTTCAAAGAGGGCCGCTCCGCTTTGTACACCCGATGACTGAGCTCACATTCCTGCCGCAACACATCCTCAAGGAACCGTTTGGCAACATTGACCGGAACAATTTGCCGATGGGCCGAGCGCAGCGGCCCGGAATAACGCTGCTGAAGCTGACGCAGAAAAACCTCGACAAACCGCGTGGAAACACGCTCCAGCATCAAGTTGATAAAGTCGACGCCCAGCATGGGCAGCCCCTCAGGCTGTGCTCGCCCTGACGCTATGCTGACAACGACCGCCGATTGCGGAATCGGTTGCGCCCGATAACCACTGAGTTTGTTCAACAACAAATCGACCAGTGCCAAGGATCTTGAGGAGGGACTTGAGTCCTGCGCGCCAGAGACAACCTCATGGTTTTCGTCATTGTCGCCAGGGCCATCTGGCCAAAGCACTCCGATACTTTTTGCCGTCAGCGACGGCTCGACAAACATCGCCAGATATTCGTTGAGCATTTGCTCCGCGCATTCACCCATATCGATATGGGCGCCATAAAGCCACTGAAGCGTTTTCTCCAATTCGTCGATCCGGGCCATCCAGGTCAGTTCGGGTTCCGGGGGAGCCGTTGGCGTCAGCACCTTGGCTGGCGGCCATTGCTGAGCAAAAGCCACAGGCGCTTGCAACCAACGCCCACTGGTGTCGAAAGAGGCAAGTCGACAGTCGATCAGGTGACGCACATCCAGTGCATCATCAATTTTAGCGGCGGCTGAGTCGGCATCGGAAAAAGTGCCTGCCAGGACAAAACCAAGATTGCGTTTTTGCAGCCCAATGATTGCGTCGACAGCATCGGTGAACAGTGGCTGCTCGATTTCATAAGCGTCGATTTTCAAATCGCCATTGATGCTCAGCAGCGCTTGATCATTGAGCGATACGTGAAATTGCAACTCACTGCGCCCTGCCCCTGTAGCGTAGTGGTCGGCCAAGGCTTTGAAAGTCGCGAAACGCCGGATGCCGTGGAATGCGCAATAAACAATCAGATCAGGCAACGGACTACCGACCATCAATATCAGGCCCACCAGTTTCACGGGTGGCTGGTCTTTGATCACTAGCGCCAGCCGCTTGCCCATGACCAAGCGTTCCCGACCAGTGGGCACGGCATCGAGCACGCCGGTCATATGGGCGAACTCCTCAGCCAGCAGACTGCCATCGTGCAGCCCCTTCAATAACGCCTGACGAAACCCTCCTGCGAAACCCTGCGCCGCCAGGTTTCGGGGCGTCTGACCCGAGAGGTTCGGCTGCTGCCAATACCGGCTCAGCAACCCCTCGTAGACCGAGGTCAGCCCTTCTACCGCCTGTGATAGCAGCCTGCCGTAGCGCTTGTCATGAGTACCATCGACGACCTGGCCGTTACTGCGCAGGTATAAACGACGAGAAAACGGCGAGGGCTGTTTGATCAGGACATCAATAGCGGCCTGGACCAGCGTCTGATTGCAGGCACTCAGGGCTGTGAGGCCCTTGTCAGCTGCAAACAATTGCACGCGTGGCAGCGACAGGTCGATGGCGACATCGGGCAATAACGTATCGACGTGCTCCCGGAGGGCCTGCGTCAGTGCCGATTGCAGTGAAGGAATACGTTGCAGATGCGCTGCCAGGTCCCGCAGGCGTGCCACCTGCTGATCAATGATCATCCCCGTCCGCTGCTCGAACAGGTCACCCTCGATCAATTCACATTCAAAGGCCGGATTGAGATCGGATGGCGGGTAATGTTCAAGTGCGTTGAGCAGCGCGGTGCGGTCATTGAATCGCTCCAGGCCGTAGAGCAAGGTATCGAGATAAACAACACTGGCGCCGGATTCGGCAGAACTGATTACCAATGCATCGGCCAACTCATCGCAGGTCAACACACCATCTTCGCTGACCAGACGATCCACACGCAGGCCAGAGCCGCTAAACGCTTCGGACTGAGGTGAGTCGAGGAGGATTTTCAGCTGGCTGTATTCTTCCTCGCTGATAAGCCCTGTACGCCACGCGCGGGCGAGGCTGGCGGTGAATCGCGACTTGAGAGACCCGGCGTAAAAATACGGGGTAGAAACAAGAACGGATGACATAAACACTCCCAGTAGACTCTCGCCGCCGCATGGCGACAGCGAGAAGAAAACGAGAGCTTATCGACCGGCCACCGGGGGCAGACGGTACATAAATCAGTCTTGATCAATCCCCTTGAATCAGGCTTTTTTGATCTGCTCCACCCAGGCCGCATAGGCATTGATGAAGGTCTGCAGGAACGGTTTGGTCTGCTCCGACAAGGCACCGGCGGCATCGAAGAAGGTCCCGGCATTGCCCAGGTATGCTTCCGGCTGTTGCAGGCACGGGACGTTGAGGAACACCAAAGACTGACGCAAATGATGATTGGCACCGAAACCACCGATGGCGCCTGGCGAAGCACTGATCACTGCGCCGGGCTTGCCGCTCCACGAACTTTTGCCATAAGGCCGTGACCCCACGTCGATGGCGTTTTTCAGCGCGCCCGGCACCGAACGGTTGTATTCAGGGGTGACAAAGAGGACACCGTCTGCTTCGCCGATCTGCTGGCGGAACGCTGCGTAAGCTGGCGGGGTTGAGGTTGCGGTATCAATGTCTTCGTTGTAGAGCGGCAAATCACCAATTTCGACAATCTTGAGTTGCAGATTCGTGGGGGCCAGCGCGGCCAAGGCCAGGGCGATTTTCCGGTTGATGGAATCAGCACGCAGACTGCCTACCACTACGGCGATTGAATAAACCTGACTCATGGAAATTTCCTTCAGCAAATGACAAGAGCCGTTAGTTATAGATTAAGTCGGCGTCCAGGTGCAGATTGCGTCACCCGGATTGAGGAATAAAAGCACAAAGTATCTAAAGATTATTTTTTTAGCGCCAGCAAACTCATAGTCAAAAAAACGGTCTACACCGCTTGAATGCACACTGACTACGACGTTTTACAGACCAAGCGCCGGATACCGGCACAGACGCTAGTCGCTCAGTGTTAGCATGCAGGCGTAAACAAGCGGTTATATCCAGAGGTTACAAAGCAAATGGCTTCAGTTTTGGTTGCACAATTCCATGCAAGAGACGCCGAAGGTCGTGTGTATTCAGTGCATGAATTCCGGGAATCACAGCCTACCGGGACCGAGGCTGGTGCCACCGAGCCTGTTTCAATCTATCGCCTGGCGATCGGCGACCGGGTCACGCATTTGGGCGGGGACGATTTTCAGTTGGTCCAGTCTGGTGTGACGATGACGCGTACGTCTTGATGGCGTTGCTTGCGAGGTTGGGGTGATGGTGTGTAGGAAAGCGGCGGATTTTTTTATCTGAGATGGTTTGTGTACATATCCATTGTTTAGGTAACGGCTGCTTAGGGTTGCGCTCTTACAGCGCCTCACTTTTGAAAGCGCAAAAGTAAGCAAAACGCTCTTGCCCCACCACTCGGTCCCTCGCCTAGGCTCGGCATGCCCGCAATCCGACATTGATGCGTGGGGCCGCCGCCAACGGCCATCCCTGGCCTGGGGCGGCTAAACCGGCATCCTTGCCGGTTTACCCCACACCTCAATATCGAATTCCGGCCAGCGTGGTTTGACGGGGCGCCCAAGATCAAAAACCAGATCAACAGCCAGATCAACAGCAGAACTGGATCCCTGTAGGAGCCAACTTGTTGGCGAGGGCGTCTGTTCAGACGGTACCGTTTCGGCAGTCATACCGCCTCGCGAACAAGTTCGCTCCTACAGGGGCCGCGTCAGCCTTGGGTACGCGGCAATTCGCAGAAGCTCACGAGCAAAGCGAGGCAGCGATAGCGGTCGGTCTGACACTCCGCCATCGCGGCCTCGCGGTGCTCGTGCGCTCCTACAGGGTCTTGTGTTTGCCGGGCTTAATCACCGAAGCAGTGGGAGCGAGCTTGCTCGCGAAGGCATTCGTGCTACAGGGGCCGCGTCAGCCTTGGGTACGCGGCAATTTGCAGGAGCTCACGAGCAAAGCGAGGCAGCGATAGCGGTCGGTCTGACATACCGCTATCGCGGCCTCGCGGTGCTCGTGCGCTCCTACAGGGTCTTGTGTTTGCCGGGCTTGATCACCGAACCCGTGGGAGCGAATTCATTCGCGAAGGCGATAGCACAAACAACGGAGATAGCGTGAAACAGGTCGGCTCTCAGGCCGCCTCGCGGGCTTTTGATTTGGCTTTTGATCTTAGGCGCCCCGTCAAACCACGCTGGCCGGAATTCGATATTGATTCGGCGGGCAAACCGGCATGGATGCCGGTTTAGCCGCGCTGGGCCAGGGATGGCCCTTCGCGGCGGCCCGCCGAATCAATGTCGGATTGCGGGTATGCCGAGCCTAGGCGAGGGACCGAGTGGTGGGGCAAGAGCCTTTTGGTTACTTTTGGGCTCTATCAAAAGTGACCCGCTGTAAGAGCGGAACCCTAAGCAGCCGTTACCTAAACAACGGATATGTACCCAAAACCCAACGACCCAGATACCCAGATACCCAGATCACCCAAACATCAAATACCAAAAAATCGCCGCCTCTCGGGTCTGCGGATCAATCCCGCGATAGCGCATGTGATCAACACCGCCCACCACAAACCCATAACCCTCATACAACCGGCAAGCCGCCAGATTGTTGTTCTGGGTTTCCAGCATGATCCCCGGCAAATTACGCTTGCGACTCCAGAACTGCGCCACGTCCAGCAATGAACGCGCCACGCCGTTACGCCGCGCCGATGCATCCACGGCCAACTCGTCGATGTGCGCAAAACCATTCCAGTGAGTGCTCAGCACCATATGCCCCACCGCCCGCGCTCCCAGCCAGGCAACCAGCACCGTGCTGTCCGACGCGTCGCGATAATCGCAGAACTCCTGGGAATCGATGCCGTAATTCTTGCTATAGGGCTCCACCGGCTCGACCTGCCAGCATTCCACGGGCTCGCCCACTTGCGCCAGCGCATAGCCACTGACCGTGAAGGTAAATTCACTGTTGAGGATGTAATCCTCGAAGCATTCGTCTGCAACCCGAATGCTCAATGCCGGATTTACCAAAATCGTGACCCCGTCAGGTTGTCAGTGAATGGGTCGAGCGCTCCATCATGCGGTGGTCTGGGCCGCGGCTTCTTGCAACTGCACCCACAGCGCTGGCGCACCCGCCGACTTGGCGATGGCCGCCATGCGCACATCATGCTCGGCCATTTCGCTTTCGCTGGCCTGGATCACGCGACAGCGCTGGCGATCAGCCGGCAGGCGACGGATCTCGGTGGCGGTGTTACCCGAACCCTCGCCGGAACCATTGCCGTCACTGGCATTGCCCGCCAGGGACAGGCTGGTCTGGCCGCCGGTCATGGTCAGGTAAACGTCGGCGAGAATCTCGGAGTCGAGCAAGGCGCCGTGCAGCTCACGACCCGAGTTATCGACGTCATACCGTTTGCACAAGGCGTCCAGGCTGTTGCGCTGGCCAGGGTGACGCTCACGGGCCATGAGCAAGGTGTCGAGCACCGTGCAATGGTCAGTGATGTTGGCTCTGTCGTGCTGGCCGATCAGGGCGAATTCGTTATTGATGAAGCCAACGTCGAAGGGCGCGTTGTGGATGATCAGCTGCGCGCCTTTGATGAATTCGAAAAACTCATCGGCCACTTCGGCGAAGCGCGGCTTGCCCACCAGAAATTCGTTGGTGATGCCGTGGACGCCAATCGCCCCTTCGTCGCTTTCGCGATCCGGTTGCAGGTAAACGTGGAAATGCCGCCCGGTGAGGCGACGACCAATCACTTCGACGCAACCGATCTCGACGATCCGGTGACCATCGGTGACCGGCATACCGGTGGTTTCGGTATCGAGTACAACACTACGCATGCTTGATGCCTCTTACTTCATCCACACCGCGATTGGCCAGTTGGTCGGCGCGTTCGTTGCCAGGGTGGCCGATATGCCCGCGCACCCATTGCCATGTCACGGTGTGGCGATTCACTTGTTCGTCGAGCAACTGCCAGAGGTCGGCGTTCTTCACCGGCTCTTTGGCGGCAGTCTTCCAGCCGCGTTTCTTCCAGTTGACCATCCACTCGGTGATGCCTTTCATCACATATTGCGAGTCGGTCACCAGAGTCACGTTGCAGGACCGCTTGAGTTCTTCAAGGCCGCGGATGGCGCCAGTCAGCTCCATGCGGTTGTTGGTGGTATTGGCTTCGCCACCCCACAATTCCTTTTCAATACCCTTGCAGACCAGCAAGGCACCCCAGCCGCCAGGACCGGGATTGCCCTTGCAGGCACCATCGGTGAACAGTTCAACACTATCGCTCATGTACAAAACATCCAGAATTAGTTGGCTTCAGCGCTGTTCAGGCTCGCAGGTGCTGCGATTGACCTTGGCCATGGGCAGCGGAATCAGCTTGCCCATCGGCTCGCGACGCTGTTCGCGCAACGGCCGCAGCCCTACCACCAGTTTGCGGGCGACCAATAAATAGAAGCCGCCGCCGGGGCTCTGCCAGCCATCGCCGAGACGTTCGAGGCCTGCAAGACGTGCTTGCCAGCTCGCTGAAGCAAGCGGCGGACGATAGCATCCGAAGCGCCGTTTCTCCAGCGCGAAGCCCAGCAGGTTCAACCAGTCGGCGACCCGTGAAGGCGAAATGCAGCGCGCTTTGTGCAGCGCGTCCTTGGCGAAAACATGGCGCAAACCCCAGGCACTCCACGGGTTGATACCGACGATCAACAGATGCCCGCCCGGCCGCACACTGCTGGCAGCCTCGCGCAACAGGCCATGGGGCGACAGGCAGAAATCCAGGCCGTGCTGCATGACCACCACGTCGGCGGCATGCTCGCTCAGGGGCCAGGCCTGTTCTTCGCAGACTATCTCCACGCCGGGCAACGGCGCGCCCAGACGCACATTGCGCTGCACCTGTTGCGCCGCCGGCGGGGTTTCCGCAGACGGGCCGTAATGCACCAGATAACCACCGAAAAAACGCCCGAGCTCTTCTTCAAGCACCCGGCGTTCTTCCTGCAGCAACAGCTGCCCCAGCGGCCCGGACAACCATTCGCGGGCTGAGCTGATCAGTGCCAGCCACTCGGGATCAGCCTGGGCGAATGCTTCATTGGTCATGTGTGATCCTCGCATCGAGCGTCATCAGACTCTAAGATGCCTCATTGTTTACTGCCAAGCGAACTGCGCCATGATACAGATCGATGCATTGCCCGCTTTTACCGACAACTACATCTGGTTGTTACAAGATCCTTCGAGCAAAAACTGCGCCGTGGTCGATCCCGGTGACGCGGCCCCCGTGCTTGCCTGGCTCGGGCAAAACCCGGACTGGACCCTGACGGACATTCTGGTCACCCACCACCATCACGATCATGTGGGCGGCGTCGCACAACTTAAACAACAGACCGGTGCCAAGGTTTCGGGACCCGCTGTCGAAACCATTCCGGCGCGGGATGTCGACCTGGTCGACAACGACCGGATCCGCGTACTGGGCCTGGATTTCGATGTCTTTGCCGTACCCGGCCATACTCTGGGGCACATAGCTTTTTATCACGCTGGCACGCCCAAGCCACTGCTGTTCTGCGGCGATACCCTGTTCGCCGCCGGTTGCGGTCGCCTGTTCGAAGGCACACCGGCGCAAATGCACCATTCATTGAGCCGCCTGAACGACTTGCCGGACAGCACCCTGGTGTACTGCACCCATGAATACACCCTGAGCAATCTGCGTTTTGCCCAGGCCGTGGAACCGCACAACGCCGACATCGCCGCGCGCTTGGCGCAGGTGACTCAATGGCGCAGTGAAAACCGCATCAGCCTGCCTTCAAATCTAGCGCTGGAACGTCTCACGAACCCGTTCATTCGTACTAATGAAACATCCGTTAAAGAAAAAGCGGACGAACGGACGGGGACCGACAATCAGTCTCCAGACGAGATTTTTGCTGCCCTGAGGGCTTGGAAAGATAAGTTCTGAACAGGCGGCGATTAAGCACGAAAAGACTCAAAGGTTGACCATTGGCAGGGCTGTTCCTAGAATCGCCCGACATTTTCGCCTGGAACTTACTCCCAGCCAATGTCGTCATCTATACGTAGCACCCTCAATTCAGACGCATTGACTCGGTTGGCACAAGCTATCGCTGTTGCCGTGAGCGCTACGCTTGCGGGCTGTCAGACCACCAGCCATATCGAACCGAGCAGTACCCACCGTGCGCCAAATCTGGCGGCGGGGATCAAGCAAAAACCGATCTTTCTGAGCCACAAACCTGCTCCGCTGGCACCAGCAACGGATGTCTGGGAGCGGATGCGTCAGGGCTTCCAGTTGCAGCAAGGCAACGACCTGAACCCACGCATCGATCAGCAACGCCTGTGGTTTGCCAACAATCCTTCGTTCCTTGAGAACGCCGGGGAGCGTGGCAGCCTGTACATGCATTACATCGTCGAGCGTCTCGAAGAGCGCAACATGCCGCTGGAACTGGCCCTGCTGCCAGTCATCGAGAGCGCCTATAACCCGATGGCCGTTTCACGCAGCAACGCCGTGGGCCTGTGGCAGTTCATCCCGTCCACCGGCCGCTACTTCAACCTGCGCCAGACCAACTTCTACGATGGGCGCCGTGACATCCAGGCGTCTACCGGAGCGGCGTTGGATTACCTGAGCCGCCTGCATGACATGTTCAACGGCGACTGGTTGCTGGCCCTGGCGGCTTACAACGCTGGCGAAGGCACCGTCAGCCGCGCCATCGAACGCAACGAAAAGCTCAGCCTGCCGACAGACTACTGGAACCTGCCACTGCCGCAGGAAACCAAGGACTACGTGCCCAAACTGCTGGCGTTGTCGCAAGTGGTGCTGGCCCCTGAAGCCTACGGCGTCAATCTCAACCCGATCGCCAACCAGCCATATTTCGAAGTAGTCGAGCTGAATCAGCGCATGGACCTGTCCAAGGTCGCGGCCATGGCAGACATCGACGAAGACGAGCTGATTCAGCTCAACCCGGCCTTCAAAAAGCGCCTGACGATTGATGGTCCGCAGCATTTGCTGGTGCCAACGTCCAAGAAACAACTGCTCACCGCCAGCCTGTCAAACATGAAGCCTCAGGAACTGGTGGACTGGCAGCAATATCGGGTGCGCAAGGGCGATACCCTCGCCAGCCTTGCCAGCCGTTATCAGGTTTCCGTGAGTTCGCTGAAAAGCAGCAACAAGCTTTCGGGCAATAGCCTGAGCATTGGCCAGTCCCTGACCATCCCGACCCAGCCGGGCATGCGTCCTGCTCAACCGGTGTTCGAAGAACTGGCCAGCACGGCCAAACCTGCTCGCAGCCGCACTTACACGGTCAAGAGCGGCGAGAACCTGTCCATCATTGCCAAGAACAACAAGGTCGATGTCAAGGATTTGCAGCACTGGAACAAGCTGTCCGGGCAAAATCTGAAAGTTGGCCAGACGCTGGTGATGCAGGACAACACCGTTAAGGCGAAGACTACCGCGACGGCCAGCGCAAAATCGGCTGACAAGAAGTCCATGCAGTACAAGATCCAGAAAGGCGACTCGATGTACCTGGTCGCCAAGCGCTTCAATGTTGAGATGCAACATCTCAAGCGCTGGAACCCTCGTACCGGATCGGCACTCAAGCCGGGTCAGACATTGACTGTTTACTTGCCGCATTGATGGATTGTCGGGCAAGGCGCTAACCCTGTGGAGGTAGTGCTTGCCCGCGATGAGGCTAGATGTGATGTTGTGTACATATCCGTTGCTGTGGTAACGGCTGCTTATGGTTGCGCCCTTACGGCGCCTCACTTTTGAAGCCCAAAAGTAAGCAAAAGGCTCTTGCCCCACCACTCGGTGCCTCGCCTAGGCTCGGCATGCCCGTAATCCGACATTGATTCGGCGGGCCGCCGCGAAGGGCCATCCCTGGCCCAGCGCGGCTAAACCGGCATCCTTGCCGGTTTGCTCGCCGAATCAATGTCGGCTTCCGGCCAGCGTGGTTTTACGGGGCGCCTAAGATCAAAAGCCAAATCAAAAGCCAAATCAAAAGCGCGCGAGGCGGCCTGAAAGACGGTCTGTTGCGTGAACTTACCGCGCCGGGTCTTATGTGGGAGTCGAGCTTGCTCGCGAAGAACGATAACGCGGTGTGCCTGATACACCGCCTTCGCAGCCCTCGTAACCTCGGTCAGCTCCTACAGGTCCGGGCTATGCCTGAAAATCCGCCACCCCTGTAGGAGCTGCCAAAGGCTGCGAAAGCGATTCGCGCTAACAACCGCAGCGCTGATTCGCGAGCTCACATTTCAACTGTAGGAGCGAACTTGTTCGCGAGGCGATATTCCTCGCAACACAGCTCCAGCGCCTCGCCAACAAGTTGGCTCCAGGGATCCGATACTGCTGTTGATCTGGCCGTTGATCTGGCTGTTGATCTGGCTTTTGATCTTAAGCGCCCCGTCAAACCACGCTGGCCGGAATTCGACATTGAGGCGGCGGGCAAACCGGCAGGACGCCGGTTTAGCCGCGCTGGGCCAGGGATGGCCCTTCGCGGCGGCCCGCCGAATCAATGTCGGATTACGGGCATGCCGAGCCTAGGCGAGGGACCGAGTGGTGGGGCAAGAGCGTTTTGCTTACTTTTGCGCTGTTCAAAAGTGAGGCGCTGTAAGAGCGCAACCATAAGCAGCCGTTACCGCAGCAATGGATATGTACAGAAAAAAATGCGCCTCACTCCGTCAGCACCCGCACTTAACTCCCCCGCCCTTTTTCCAGTCGATACAAGCTGTTAATGTTACCGACCCAAAAGCCCAAGCCGTCTGGATCGTGATACGTCCCTTCCTGCTCGCCCTAAGCCTGGTCTTGAGCTTTCCCGTCTGCGCAGCCATCAGCGAAAGCCACGGCTATGCGCAGTTTGGCGTGCTCAAGTATCCGGCCAGTTTTACGCACTTCGACTGGGTCAATCCCGAGGCGCCGAAAGGTGGCACCTTGCGAATGATGGCGTTCGGCACTTTTGACACCCTGAACCCTTACACCTTCAAAGGCAGCAGCCCGGTTTCCACCGGCAATTTCCTGCAATACGGCGTCAATGAGCTGAACGAGCCGCTGATGGTCGGTACCGGGCAATACGATCCTTCCGGCGATGAGCCAACGTCCAGCTACGGCCTGATTGCCCAGAGCGTAGAGTTCAGCGAGGATCGCAGCTGGGTGGTGTTCAACCTGCGGCCCCAGGCCCGTTTTCACGATGGCAAACCGATCACCGCCTACGACGTCGCCTTCTCCTATCGCACCCTGCTCAAGGATGGCCACCCGCAATACCGCACGGCCTTGCAGGAAGTGCAACGGGTCGACATCCTCAATCGTCATCGCATTCGCTTTGTGTTCAAGCGCACCGGCAATCCTCTGTTGATCTTGCGACTGGGCGAGTTGCCGGTGCTGCCGCAGCATTACTGGAAAGACCGGGACTTCAAGGCCACTACCTTCGAGCCGCCACTGGGCAGCGGACCGTACCGCATCACCAAGGTTATGCCCGGTCGCCAACTGGTGTTCGAGCGGGTCAAGGATTACTGGGGCAAGGACTTGCCGGTCAATCGCGGCAAGTACAACTTCAACCGGGTGGAGGTGGAGTTCTACCGCGACAGCGACGTAGCCTTCGAAGCTTTCAAGGCCGGTGAATTCGACATCTACATCGAGCATCAGGCCAAGAACTGGTCCACCGGCTACAACTTCCCCGCCGTGGCCAATGGTCAGGTGATCAAGGCGCAGATCCCGCACAAGATCCCGACCCAGACTCAAGGCCTGTTCATGAACAGCCGCCGCAGTGCCTTCGCCGACGTGAGGGTGCGCGAAGCCCTGGGCCTGATGTTCAACTTTGAGTGGACCAACCGCACCCTGTTCAGCGATGCCTATTCGCGGACCATGAGTTACTACCCCAACAGCGAATTCTCCGCCACCGGCCTGCCCACAGGCGCCGAATGGCTGATGCTCTCGGCGTATCGCGATCAACTGCCCGCCAGCCTCTTCACCCAGCCATTTACCGTGTCGAAAACCGACGGCGGCGGCATCCCCCGTGAAACCATGCGCAAAGCCCTGAAGCTGCTCGCCGAAGCTGGCTGGAAGTGGTCGGATCAGCGCCTGGTGAATGCCGATAACCAACCGTTGCGTTTCGAAATATTGCTGGTCAATCCCAGCCTTGAACGAATCTTCCAGCCGTTTATCGAAGACCTGCGACGCATCGGTATCGACGCCGGTCTGCGCACCGTGGACCGCGCCCAGTACAAGCAGCGCCTGGACCAATTCGATTTCGACATGGTGAGCATGACCATGGCGCAAACCCTCAGCCCGGGACTTGAGCAATGGCAGTATTTTCATTCCAGTCAGGCCGACATCAAGGGCAGCAAGAATTACGCGGGCATCGCCAATCCGGTAGTGGACGGCCTGCTCAATCAACTGCTCGGCGCGCAAACCCGTGACGGGCAAATCGCTGCGGCCCGGGCACTGGATCGCGTCCTGCTGGCGCAGCACTACATGATTCCCAACTGGTATCTGAACAATCATCGTCTGGCGTACCGCAACCGGTTCGCCATGGTCACCACCCCGCCCTACACCCTGGGGTTGCGCGCGTGGTGGCTCAAATCCCTGGAGAAGACCCAATGACCGTTTTGCGTTCCCTGCTCATGCAGGCTGGCGGCCTCTTCCTTGCCGGGCTGGCCTGTACCGCTCAAGCGGCGCCACAGCACGCCGTGACCATGTACGACGAAGCGCCCAAGTACCCGGCCAACTTCAAACACTTCGATTACGTTAACCCCGATGCGCCCAAGGGCGGGCTGTTTCGCCAGGCCGGGTTCGGCAGTTTTGACAGCCTCAACCCGTTCATCAACAAAGGCACGCCCGCCGATGACCTCGGCCTGGTCTTCGACACACTGGCCCGCTCCAGCCTCGACGAGCCGATGACTGAATACGGCCTGATCGCCAGCAAGATCGAAAAAGCCCCGGACAATACCTGGGTGCGGTTCTACCTGCGCCCCGAAGCGCGCTTCCATGACGGCCACCCGATCAGGGCCGAAGACGTTGAGTTCTCGTTCAATACCCTGATCAAAGACGGCGCACCGATGTACCGCGCTTATTACGCAGGCGTCGACAAGGTGGTGGTCGAGGATCCGCTGCGGGTTCTGTTCAAGTTCAAGGACAACCAGAGCCGGGAGATGCCGTTGATCCTCGGCCAACTGCCGGTGTTGCCCAAACACTTCTGGGCCAACCGCGAATTCACCAAGGGCAACCTCGAATTCCCGCTGGGTAGCGGCCCCTATAAGGTCGCCGAGGTAAAAGCCGGCCGCTCGGTGCGCTACGAGCGGGTCAAGGACTACTGGGGCAAAGACCTGCCGATCAATCGCGGGCAGTACAACTTCGATGCCATGACCTACGACTACTATCGCGACTTCGATGTCGCTTTGCAGGCGGGCAAGGCCGGGCAGTTCGACTACTGGCTGGAAACCAGCGCAAAGAACTGGGCCACCGCTTACGACACCCCCGCCGTGCGTGAAGGCCGACTGATCAAGGAAGAGCTGCCCAACGGCAACCCGCAAGGCATGCAGGGTTTCGTGATGAACCTGCGTCGCCCGGTGTTTCAGGACCCGAAAGTCCGTGAAGCCCTGACCCTGCTGCTGGACTTCGAATGGACCAACAAACAGCTGTTCAATGGCTCCTACAGCCGGACCAAGAGTTATTTCGACAACTCGGAAATGGCCTCCAGCGGCCTGCCGTCGGCCAATGAACTGAAAATCCTCGAACCTCTGCGCGGCAAGATCCCCGAGCAGGTATTCAACGAAGAATTCAAACTGCCGGTCAGCGACGGCAGCGGCATGATCCGCCCGCAATTGCGACGCGCCTTCCAGCTGCTGCAAGAAGCAGGCTGGACCGTCAAGAACGACAAAATGAGCGATGCCCAGGGTAACCCGATGAAACTGGAGTTCCTGCTGGCCCAGACTCAGTTCGAACGCATCCTCCTGCCCTACAAGCGCAACCTCAACGACCTGGGCATCGAACTGACCATCCGCCGGGTGGACACCGCCGAATACGTCAACCGCCTGCGCTCCCGGGACTACGACATGATCGTCAGCAGCTTTCCCCAGTCCAGCTCGCCGGGTAACGAACAGCGCGAGTACTTTCACTCGGTCAGCGCCGACCGCACCGGCAGCCGCAATTTCATGGGCCTCAAAGACCCCGCAGTGGACACCCTGGTGGACGGTCTGATCAACGCCAACTCCCGACAGGACCTGGTCGACCACGCCCGAGCGCTGGATCGCGTGCTGCTCTGGGGTTTCTACGTGCTGCCGAACTGGCACATCAAGACCTGGCGCGTCGCCTATTGGGACCACATTGGTCACCCAGGGGTAAGAGCCCTGTCGGACATCGGCCTCAGCAGTTGGTGGTACAAGCCTGACGCCCATCCGGCGCCACCAGTGCAACAGGCTCAGCAGCCTGACTCCACGCCTGGCTCCCTGCCTGCAAGCGCGGAGCAATAAGATGTTGGCTTATATCTTCCGGCGCTTGCTGCTGATTATCCCGACCCTGTTCGGCATTCTGCTGATCAACTTCGTCATCATCCAGGCGGCCCCCGGCGGGCCGGTGGAACAGATGATCGCCAAACTCGAAGGCTTCGACGGCGCGACCAGCCGCATTGCAGGGGGCGGCGCCGAAGTCTCGGTGGCGGGCTCCAACTATCGCGGCGCCCAGGGGCTGGACCCGGCGCTGGTCAAAGAAATCGAGAAGATGTACGGCTTCGACAAGTCGGCCCCGGAACGCCTGTGGATCATGGTCAAAAACTACTCGCACCTGGACTTCGGCGACAGTTTCTTCCGTGATGCGAAAGTCATCGACCTGATCGTCGAGAAGATGCCGGTGTCCATTTCCCTCGGGTTATGGAGCACGCTGATCATGTACCTGGTGTCGATCCCGCTGGGCATCGCCAAAGCGACCCGCCACGGCAGCCACTTCGATGTCTGGACCAGCTCGGCGATCATCGTCGGCTATGCCATCCCGGCGTTTCTGTTCGCGATCCTGTTGATCGTGATGTTTGCCGGTGGCAGCTATTTCGACTGGTTCCCGCTGCGTGGCCTGAGCTCGAACAACTTTGATGAGCTGAGCCTGGGCGGCAAGATTCTCGATTACTTCTGGCACCTGGTCTTGCCCGTCACGGCACTGGTGATCGGCAACTTCGCCACCATGACCCTGCTGACAAAAAACAGCTTTCTCGATGAAATCGGCAAGCAATACGTGATCACCGCCAAGGCCAAGGGCCTGAGCAATCGCGCCGTGCTGTACGGCCATGTGTTTCGTAACGCGATGCTGTTGGTGATTGCCGGTTTCCCTTCGGCGTTTATCGGTATTTTCTTTACCGGCTCGCTGCTGGTGGAAGTGATCTTTTCTCTGGACGGTCTGGGCCTGATGAGTTTCGAGGCGGCGATCAACCGCGACTATCCCGTGGTGTTCGGCACGCTGTTTATCTTCACCCTGCTGGGGCTGGTGGTGAAACTGATCGGGGACATCACTTACACGCTGGTGGACCCGCGCATCGACTTCGAAAGCAGGAAACATTGATATGAAGTTGTCTCCTCTGAATCGACGCCGCTTCGAGCGCTTCAAGGCCAACAAACGCGGCTGGTGGTCGCTGTGGCTGTTTCTGATCCTGTTCGGCCTGAGCCTGGGCGCGGAGCTGATCGCCAACGACAAACCACTGGCCGTGCGTTACGACGGCAGCTGGTATTTCCCGGTGTTCGAACGCTATCCAGAAACCACCTTTGGCGGGGAATTCCCCCTGGAAGCCAACTACAAGAGCCCGTACATCAAGGAACTGCTGGCCGCCAAAGACGGTTGGACCCTATGGGCGCCGATCCCCTTCAGCTACCAGAGCATCAATTACGACCTGAAAGTCCCGGCCCCTGCCCCGCCTTCCTCGGAAAACCTGCTGGGTACCGACGATCAGGGCCGTGACGTGCTGGCCCGGGTAATTTACGGCTTCCGGGTTTCGGTGTTGTTCGCCCTGACCCTGACCATTCTCAGCTCGATCATTGGCGTGGTCGCCGGTGCCTTGCAGGGTTTCTATGGCGGCTGGGTTGACTTGCTCGGCCAGCGCTTTCTGGAAATCTGGTCCGGGCTGCCGGTGCTGTATTTGCTGATTATTCTGGCCAGTTTCGTGCAGCCCAATTTCTGGTGGCTGCTGGGCATCATGCTGCTGTTTTCCTGGATGAGTCTGGTGGACGTGGTGCGCGCCGAGTTCCTGCGTGGCCGCAATCTCGAATACGTGCGTGCAGCGCGGGCTCTGGGCATGGAAAACGGCGCAATCATGTTCCGCCACATCCTGCCCAACGCCATGGTCTCGACCATGACCTTCATGCCATTCATCCTGACCGGCGCCATCGGCACCCTGACCGCGCTGGACTTCCTCGGCTTCGGCTTGCCGGCTGGCTCGCCGTCTCTTGGCGAACTGGTCGCACAAGGCAAATCCAATCTGCAGGCACCCTGGCTGGGCATTAGCGCGTTCGCCGTACTGGCCGTGATGCTCAGTCTGCTGGTGTTCATCGGTGAATCCGCCCGCGACGCTTTCGACCCAAGGAAATGACATGAACCAGGACAATCTGATCGAGATCCGCGATCTGGCCGTCGAGTTCGTCTCCGGCGAAGACTGCCAGCGGGTGGTGGAAAACATCAGCTTCGATATTCGTCGCGGGGAAACCCTGGCACTGGTGGGCGAAAGCGGTTCGGGCAAATCCGTCACTGCGCACTCGATCCTGCGCCTGCTGCCTTACCCATTGGCACGTCACCCCAGCGGCACGATCCACTATGCCGGGCAGGATCTGCTGACCCTGAGCGAGAAAAAACTGCAGGGCATCCGCGGCAATCGCATCGCGATGATCTTTCAGGAGCCGATGACCTCGCTCAACCCGCTGCAATCCATCGAAAAACAGATCAACGAAGTGCTCGGCCTGCACAAAGGGCTGACCGGCAAGGACGCCACACGCCGCACGCTAGAGCTGCTGGAACTGGTTGGCATTCCCGAACCAGTCAAACGCCTCAAGGCCTTGCCACACGAGCTATCAGGAGGCCAGCGGCAGCGGGTAATGATTGCCATGGCGCTCGCCAACGAGCCGGAGTTGTTGATCGCCGACGAACCGACCACTGCACTGGACGTCACCGTGCAGCTGAAAATCCTCGAATTGCTCAAGGATTTACAGGCACGACTGGGCATGGCGTTGCTGTTGATCAGCCACGATTTGAACGTTGTGAAGCAAATAGCCAACCGCGTATGTGTCATGCAGCGCGGTTGCATCGTCGAACAAGCGTCTTGTGACGAACTGTTTCGTTCGCCGCAGCATCCGTACACCAAAGTTCTGCTTGGCGCAGAGCCTAGCGGTGGGCCTTCGCCCAACGCTGCGGGCGCGCCGCTGCTGGAAGTGGACGATCTGCGGGTCTGGTTTCCGATCAAGAAAGGTCTGTTCAAAAAGACCGTCGATCACGTCAAGGCTGTGGACGGCATCCACTTCAGTCTGCCCAAAGGGCAGACGCTGGGGATTGTCGGCGAAAGCGGTTCTGGCAAATCGACATTGGGTCTGGCGATACTTCGGCTGATTGGTAGCCAGGGGGCCATACGTTTCCAGGGTGAAACGCTAGACTGCCTGTCTCAGCAACAGATTCGTCCGTTGCGGCGGCAGATGCAGGTGGTGTTCCAGGACCCGTTTGGCAGCCTCAGCCCACGGATGTCGGTGAGTGAAATCGTGGGCGAAGGCTTGCGCATTCATCGCATGGGCACGGCACACGAGCAGGAAATGGCCATTATCGAAGCACTCCGAGAGGTAGGACTGGATCCGGAAACCCGGCACCGCTACCCTCACGAGTTCTCCGGCGGGCAACGGCAGAGAATCGCCATTGCCCGGGCGCTGGTATTGAAACCGGCACTGATTCTGCTGGACGAGCCGACTTCGGCCCTCGACCGGACAGTTCAGCGCCAGGTAGTGGAGCTGCTGCGTTCACTGCAAACCAAGTACAACCTGACGTATTTGTTCATCAGCCATGACCTGGCTGTCGTCAAGGCGCTGAGCCACCAGCTGATGGTGGTCAAGCAAGGCCAAGTGGTCGAACAGGGTGACGCGCAAGCCATATTTGCCGCACCGCAACATCCTTATACACAGCAGCTGCTGGAAGCCGCCTTTTTGGCACCAGTAGCTGTCGATTAACCTGAAGAGGAACAACACATGGGTTTTCTCGCCGGTAAGCGCGTCCTGATCGTCGGTGTCGCTAGCAAACTGTCCATCGCATCCGGTATTGCTGCCGCCATGCATCGCGAAGGTGCAGAGCTTGCTTTCACCTATCAGAACGACAAACTCAAAGGTCGCGTCGAAGAATTCGCCGCTGGCTGGGGCTCGGGCCCTGAGCTGTGCTTCCCTTGTGACGTGGCAAGCGACGAAGAAATCGCCAAGGTCTTCGAAGACCTGAGCAAGAAGTGGGACGGCCTGGACGTGATCGTTCACTCCGTTGGCTTCGCCCCTGGCGATCAACTGGATGGCGACTTCACCGAAGCCACCACCCGTGACGGTTTCCGCATCGCTCACGACATCAGCGCCTACAGCTTCGTGGCTCTGGCCAAGGCTGGTCGCGAAATGATGAAAGGCCGCAATGGCAGCCTGCTGACCCTGTCGTACCTGGGCGCCGAGCGCACCATGCCTAACTACAACGTGATGGGCATGGCCAAGGCCAGTCTGGAAGCGGGCGTACGTTATCTGGCGGGCAGCCTTGGCCCGGAAGGCACTCGCGTGAACGCTGTATCGGCTGGTCCGATCCGCACTCTCGCAGCTTCCGGTATCAAGAACTTCCGCAAGATGCTGGCCGCCAACGAGGCGCAGACTCCACTGCGTCGTAACGTGACCATTGATGAAGTCGGCAACGCTGGCGCGTTCCTGTGCTCGGACCTGGCGTCCGGTATCAGCGGCGAAATCATGTACGTGGATGGTGGTTTCAACACTACTGCGATGGGTAACATCGAAGAGTAATCTTCTGAGGTTGTATCGCAAGCCCGTGAATCGAGAGATTTGCGGGCTTTTTTATTGGGGTAGGTAAGGAGCTGATCCGAGAGATCCGGGTACATATCCATTGCTGGGGTAACGGCTACTTAGGGTTGCGCCCTTACGGCGCCTCACTTTTGAGAAGCGCAAAAGTAAGCAAAACGCTCTTGCCCCACCACTCGGTCCCTCGCTAGTGCTCGGCATGCCCGTAATCCGACATTGATTCGGCGGGCCGCCGCGAAGGGCCATCCCTGGCCCAGCGCGGCTAAACCGGCGTCCTGCCGGTTTGCCCGCCGCCTCAATGTCGAATTCCGGCCAGCGTGGTTTGACGGGGCGCTTAAGATCAAAAGCCAGATCAACAGCAAGATCAACTGCAAGATCAACTGCAAGATCAACTGCAGAATCGGATCCCTGTAGGAGCGAACTTGTTCGCGAGGCGATCTTTCTGGCTATGCAGGTCCAATGCCTCGCCAACAAGTTGGCTCCTACAGTTGAAATGCGAACTTGCGCGTAAATCAGGCGCTGCGGTTGTCAGCGCGGATCGCTTTCGCAGCCTTCGGCAGCTCCTACAGGGCTGGCGTTTTTCAGGCACAGCCCGGACCTGTAGGAGCTGACCGAGGTTACGAGGGCTGCGATGGCGGTGTATCAGACACACCGCGTCATCGTTCTTCGCGAGCAAGCTCGGCTCCCACATAGATCACCAAGTCCGTGGGAGCACCGGGGTGGCGCTCCACCTTGCTCGCGAAAGCAGTGGGGCAGGCAACAAATACAGCGCGGTAAGTTCACACAACAGGTCGGCTTTCAGGCCGCCGAGCTTTTGATTTGGCTTTTGATCTTAGGCGCCCCGTCAAACCGCGCTGGCCGAACGTAGGCCTTGAACCGTGGGCAACCCGGCAGGACGCCGGGTTAGCCGCGCTGGGCCAGGGATGGCCCTTCGCGGCGGCCCACGGGTCAAGGTCTACGGTCGGGTACACCGAGCCTAGGCGAGGTGCCGAGTGGTGGGGCAAGGACCTTTTGGTTACTTTTGGGGCTGTTTGCCAAAAGTGACCCGCCGTAAGGGCGGAACCCTAAGTAGCCGTTACCGCAGCAATGGATATGTACACAAAAAAATCCCCACAAAAAGAAACCAAGCACCCAATAAAAAACCCCACATCTCACGATGCAGGGCTTTTCATTACCACCAGATCAAACCATCAATCCATCAAACCGCTAAAGCCTGCCCACTCATGGCCAGGTCCAGCAGCTCGCGATTGGCCACGGCGTACATCGCATAATCGGTGCCGCTGGCCGCACGAATGTCGACCAGCATGGCACGCCAGCGCTCGACCATCGCCCCATGCTGCTCAAGCCACAGGTTCAGACGCTCTTCGATGTCTGCCGGACCATCAGCCATCTGCAGGACCGAAATAGTGATCGCTCGTTGCTGCCAGTCGATGTCATCACGGAACGCTTCACGAGCCAGGGCCTGCCAGTTGTTTTCCACCGGCAGACTGCTGATCTGCTGCAGATACCAGGTCACGTCCAGCGCACTGCCCACAGCGAAGTAAGCCTTGGCCACGTCGGCAGCGTTCTGCCCCGTGACGTCGGACGCTTCGATGATCGGCAGCAAGGTGTACAAGTGACTGGTGCCAGCAACCATGCGCGCCAGCAACTCAGGCACGCCCGCTTCGACATACGCCTGATAGCGGGTCTGCCAGACTTCACGGGTCGGTCCTTCCAGCAGCTCGTCGAGTTTCAGGCCCAGCGCAGCGATGTGCGGACCGAAGTGGCCCACGTCACGCCCGGCATCCAGTTCGTTGCGACGGCTGCGCAGGAACCAGCGCGTGGCGCGACGGCCCAGACGCATCAGCTCGTCCATCAACGCCAGCTGAATATCAGCCGGCACTTTGTAGTCCAGCGCTTCGATCTGACGGAACCAGTGCGGCAGGTGGAAGATGTCCCGCACGATCACGTAAGCGCCCGCGACGTTGGCTGCACTCATGCCAGTGGACTCTTTGAGCCGCTGCACGAAGGTGATGCCCATGTGGTTGACCAGATCGTTGGAGATCTGGGTGCTGACGATTTCGCGCTTCAGGCGGTGCTGACGCATGGCGTCGGAGAATTTGGCCCCCAATGACGGCGGGAACGCGGTCTCCATGTCGCGCGCCAGATAATCATCGTCCGGGACACGAGATTCCAGCAACGCTTCGTTGAGGTCGATCTTGCTGTAGGAAATCAGCACCGACAGCTCTGGACGGGTCAGGCCGTGCCCCGCCGCAATGCGCTCGTTGATCTGCTCTTCGGCTGGCAGGAACTCGATGGCCCGGTCCAGTTTGCCCCGCGCTTCCAGATCCGCCATCAGGCGCTTGTATTCGGCAATCCGCTCGTAGGCACGACGCGCTGCCATGGACAGCGCCTGGGTCTGCTTGTAGTTGTTGCCCAGCACCAGATGGCCAACTTCGTCCGTCATGCTTTCCAGCAGCTGGTTACGCTGCTTCTCGGTCATGTCACCAGCCTGCACCACTTCGTTGAGCAGAATCTTGATGTTCACTTCGTGGTCGGAGCAGTCCACGCCAGCGGCGTTGTCGATGAAGTCGGTATTGGAACCGCCACCGTTGAGGCCGAACTCGACGCGACCCAGTTGGGTCATGCCCAGGTTGCCGCCCTCGCCCACCACTTTGCAGCGCAGTTCGTCACCATTGACCCGCAGTGCGTCGTTGGCCTTATCGCCCACATCGGCGTGGCTTTCTTCGCTGGATTTCACGTAGGTGCCGATGCCGCCGTTCCACAACAGGTCCACCGGTGCCTTGAGCAGCGCGTTGAGCAGTTCGGTCGGGGTCAGCTTGTCGGCCTTGATGTCGAAGCGTTCTTTCATCTGCGGCGTGATAGCGATGCTTTTCGCGCTGCGCGGGAAAATGCCGCCACCGGCCGACATCAGGCTGGTGTCGTAATCCATCCAGGACGAACGCGGCAGGTCGTAGAGGCGCTGGCGCTCGACGAAGCTGCTGGCCGGTTCCGGGTTTGGATCGATAAAGATGTGCAGGTGGTTGAAAGCCGCGACCAGCTGCAGTTTGTCGGACATCAACAAGCCGTTGCCGAACACGTCACCGGCCATGTCACCGATGCCGATCACGCTGATGCTGTCCTGCTGGACGTTGATGCCGCGCTCACGGAAGTGACGCTGCACACCGACCCAGGCGCCTTTGGCGGTGATGCCCATTTTCTTGTGGTCATAACCGGCCGAGCCGCCCGAAGCGAACGCATCGCCCAGCCAGAAGCCGTAATCGATAGCAATGCCGTTGGCGATGTCGGAGAAGGTCGCAGTGCCCTTGTCGGCGGCGACCACCAGGTACGGGTCATCGTCGTCATGACGCACGACGTTGGCCGGTGGCACCAGGCCGCCTTCTTTCAGGTTGTCGGTGATGTCCAGCAGGCCCGAAATGAAGATGCGATAGCAGGCGATACCTTCGGCCTGGATATCATCACGGCTGCCGCCCAATGGCAGACGACGGGGCAGGAAACCACCCTTGGCGCCCACCGGCACGATCACCGAGTTCTTCACGTGCTGGGCTTTCACCAGACCGAGGACTTCAGTGCGGAAGTCTTCTTCACGGTCCGACCAGCGCAGGCCGCCACGGGCCACGTTGCCAAAGCGCAGATGCACGCCTTCGACACGCGGCGAGTAGACGAAGATTTCGAACTTGGGCACCGGCTTCGGCAGCTCGGGGATCAGGCGCGGGTTGAACTTGAAGCTGAAGTAGCTCTTGCTCTGACCGTTGGCGTCCGGCTGGTAGAAGTTGGTGCGCTGGGTGGCTTTGATCAGGTCCAGATAACGACGCAGGATGCGGTCTTCGTTGAGCACCTGAACATCGTCCAGTGCGGTCAGAATCGCCTGTTCCAGACGCAGTTGCTTGTCGTCCAGATCGTCAGTGGTCAGTTTGCGCGCCAGGTAGAAGCGGGTCTTGAACAGCCGGGTCAGCTCACGGGCGATGTCCGTGTGGTTGTTCAGGGTGCTGGCGATATAACCGAGGTCGAAGCCCAGACGAATCTGCTTCAGATAACGGGCATACGCACGCAGCAACGCCACGTCGCGCCATGGCAAACCAGCGGTCAGCACCAGACGGTTGAACGCATCGTTCTCGGCATCGCCGCGCACGATGTGGACGAAGGCGTCCTGCAAGGTGTCGTTGAGCTGCTGGATGTCGATTTCCAGGCCTTCGGCAGCGGTGAAGGCGAAATCGTGAATCCAGAACTCGCGGCCATTGGTATGGCGCAGGCGATACGGGAATTCACCCAGCACGCGCAGGCCGAGGTTTTCCAGAATCGGCAATACGTCGGACAGAGCCAGCGGCGTATCGGCGTGATACAGCTTGCAGTGCAGCTGGGCCTTGTCGCCAGACAGCGGCTGATAGAAGCTCATCACCAGCGGATTGGCTTCGGTCAGGCTCAACAGGTGCTGCATGTCGACCACAGCCGAATGCGCCGCGAAACGCTCGCGATAGCCAGCCGGGAAGCCTTTCGGGAAATCTGCCAGTACGTTGGTGCCGTGGGCTTCACCGAAGCTTTCGATGACCAGGCTGGAATAATCATCCTTCCACGAACGGCAGGCCTGGATGACTTCGTTTTCGAGCTGCACCGGGTCGATGTTCAGATTGACCTTCGGGTCCACCCGCAGAATCAACTGCACACGGGCCAGCACGGATTCGGAGAAGAAGGTCCAGAACTCGCAATCGCTGGCCTTGAGGCGCTCCATCAGCACTTGCTGGATCTTCTGCCGCACTTCGGTGGAGTAGATGTCGCGAGGCACGTAAGCCAGGCAGTAGCAGAAACGACCGTACGGGTCTTTGCGCAGGAACACGCGAATCTTGTTGCGCTCCTGAATCTGCACGATGGACATCACGGTGTTGAAGAGCTCATCCACCGGAGTCTGGAACAGGTCGTCGCGAGGCAGTACTTCAACCACCTGCGCCAGTTCCTTGCCCAGGTGCGCCTTGGGATGGAAGCCCGAGCGATGCTCGATTTCCGCGACCTTGCGGCGGATGTACGGGATTTCCCGCACGCTCTCGCCGTACACCGACGAGGTGTACAGGCCCATGAAGCGGCATTCCTTGATGACTTTGCCGGAGGCATCGATCTGGCGGATCGACACGTAATCCGGGTACGCCGGACGGTGCACGCGGCTCGGGTGCGCAGCCTTGGCGAAGGACAGCAGCGTCGGCTCTTGCAGATAATTAACTGCATAGCCTTCGATGTGCAGATCTTCCTTGGTCAGACCGGCACGCAGGCGCTTGGTCAGGCCCAGGAAAGACGACTCGTCGTACACCAGCTGACCGCCATCGGCCTCGCTGCTGACTTCAAATTCTTCGTAGCCCAGGAAGGTGAAATGGTTGTTCACCAGCCATTGCAGGAACGCCTTGATTTCGGACTTCTCTTCCTCGTCCACGCCGTACTGCACCGAATCGATACCCGCCAGCAACTCATGCAGACGAGCTTTCATCGGTTCGAAATCTTCGACCGCCACCCGCACTTCGCCGAGCACTTGCTCAAGCTCACGGGCCAGCACGTTCAACTCACTGGCGTTGGCGCAGCGGTCGATTTCCAGATACATCAGCGACTCTTGCAGAATACCTTCGCCGGTGGTGCCTTTTGGCAGCAACTCCAGCAGCTCGCCTTTGCTACCCCGGCGCACGCTCAGGACCGTAGTTTGCAGGGTATGAATGCTGTAACCGCGACGGTTCAGCTCAGTCCGCACCGAGTCCACCAGAAATGGCAGATCGTGATGCAGCACTTCGACGGCAGTGTGTGTCGATTGCCAGCCATGACGTTCGTAATCCGGGTTGTACACGCGAACCTGAGGGGTGCCGTGTTCGAATCGTTCAAGCAGACGCCAGGCTGACAAGGTGCAGCCGGCCAGATCAGACAACCGACGCTGGGTCAGTTCATCGAGGGAAATGATGCCGAAGAATTGCTCAGCGAACAGCGCCACTTGTGGCAGTGCCTGTTCACTGATGTGCTGCGCCAGTGCCGATTGCAGTTGATGCTGGAAGTCGGGCTTGCTGGCTGCGGTGAAGAACGCCATCTGAGGTACTCCGCTTGTGCTTTTTTAGAAGGAAGCTTGAAGGAAGTGTTGCTTGCACATGCTGTGCCTGGATGAAACGGCAGAGGCACAGCTTAGGCCAAAGAACTAACGCTTGCCGTGAACGACTCGTCACATTCAATTTTCCAAACCGGGCGTCTGAAGGTCCCTTTTGAAGACAGAACATTTCGGCGACCGTTCATCTGCTGCCCAGCTTATCCAGAGCCAGCCTGTCGATACTTGCGGTGCTGCGACATATTCGGTCATTTGCATGCTGTAAACACCCGAGCAAAGCCCGCGTAACGCTGGCAAAATCGCCACTGCCCGTTTTCGTCCAGCCCAGGAGCCCACATGCAAATCAAGACCGCCAGCTTTATCGTCAACCCGTGCGATGACGAATACGACGACATGGCCCTGCTCTGCTGCCATGGAGAAACCGGCGATCTGTTCTCCCTGACCCGCTTCCCGGATGAAAACGAAATCGAAATCACCGTGCGCGATGACAAGATGCACACGGTGTCGCAGCTCAAAGTCACGTTCAGCGCCCAACGCCTGCTGGTCGAACTGGACCCGGCTGACGGCAAGCAGCTGGACGGCCACAGCGAATACGAAATCCTGCACGGTATGGCGGCCGATGAGCTGAAAGATGTGGAGGAGACGCTGGTGATTATTCTTGAAGGTGTGGGGATTTACGTTAGCGAGATCGGGTGAGCCGGATCGACCCGAACCCCTGTCGCTTAGCAAACACGGTCCCTGTAGGAGTGAGCTTGCTCGCGATAAAGTCGGAACGACTTTCCTGCGAGGGTGAGTCCAGCTTTTTTCACGACTGCTTCGCAGCCGATCGCGAGCAAGCTCACTCCTACAGTAGGTCCGTGTTTCAAAGCCATACCCAGTCAATCCTGTAGGACAATTCCTAATCCTTTGTAGCGTTATGCTCGATTCCCCATAAAAAACCCCACAGCCGTTAGTCGCCACCCCCCTCCATGGATTAAAGTAACGCCCCCAGCTTTCGTGTCGCGTGACACCGCTGATCACTCCTGCCAGGAACCGTCACCGATGGAACATCGTGAAGCGCTGATTGCGCTGCGAACCTTTCTTTCCACGCAGATCCTCGGCCAGGAAAAACTGATCGAACGCCTTCTGATCGCCCTGCTTGCCGACGGCCATATGCTGGTCGAAGGCGCGCCCGGTCTGGCCAAGACCAAAGCCATCAAAGAATTGGCCGAAGGCATCGAAGCGCAGTTCCATCGTATTCAGTTCACCCCCGACCTGCTGCCTGCCGACATCACCGGCACCGAGATCTATCGTCCGGAGACCGGCAGCTTCGTGTTCCAGCAGGGGCCGATCTTCCACAACCTGGTGCTGGCCGACGAAATCAACCGGGCACCCGCCAAAGTCCAATCGGCGCTGCTGGAAGCCATGGCGGAGCGTCAGGTCAGCGTCGGGCGCAGCACTTACGATCTTTCGCCGCTGTTTCTGGTGATGGCAACCCAGAACCCCATCGAGCAGGAAGGCACCTATCCGCTGCCGGAAGCCCAGCTCGACCGCTTTCTGATGCACGTCAAGATTGGTTTTCCGGATGCCTCGGTGGAGCGCAAGATTCTGGCCCAGGCCCGTGGTGAAGCCTTGAACGGCGAAACCAAGCCAGAACGCCGGGTCAGCCAGCAGGCAATCTTTGCCGCGCGCAAGGAAATCCTCGGCCTGTACATGGCCGACGCCGTGGAGGAATACCTGGTGCAGCTGGTCATGGCGACCCGCACACCCGCCAAGTTCGATCCGGAAATGGCCGAATGGATTTCCTACGGCGCCAGCCCCCGTGGCTCCATCGCCCTGGATCGCTGCGCACGGGCCCATGCCTGGCTGGCGGGGCGTGATTTCGTCAGCCCCGAAGACATTCAGGCGGTGCTGTTCGACGTGCTGCGCCACCGGATCATTCTGTCCTTCGAGGCAGAAGCTGCCGGTATCGATCAGGATCGCGTGATCCAGCGCATCCTCGACGTTGTGGCTGTTGCGTGAAGCCATGCAACCCTACCTGATCCCCCAACCGGGCATTCGCGTCAGCCTCGCCGAGTTGATCGAGATGCGCCATCGCGTGCGCGAGGTTCAGCTGTTTTCCACGCCGAGCCAGCGCAGCCCGTTGATTGGCCTGCATCATTCGAAACTGCGCGGACGCGGGGTGGACTTCGATCAGGTGCGGGTCTATCAAGCAGGCGACGACGTGCGCAGCATCGATTGGCGGGTCACGGCGCGCACCCAGGAGCCGCACACCAAGCTGTTTCATGAAGAACGCGAGCGGCCGATTTTCATTCTGGTGGAACAGAGCCGTCGGCTGTTTTTCGGCTCGGGCCTGATGTTCAAATCGGTGCTGGCCGCACAGGCCGCCGCGCTGATTGGCTGGGCGGCGCTGATCCACAATGATCGGGTTGGCGGGCTGGTGTTCGGCGACAACGAGCACTACGAAATCAAACCGCGACGCAGCAAGCAAAGCCTGTTGCAGTTGCTGAACCGGCTGGTGCGGGTCAATCAATCCCTGCACACCGAAATTGAAGCGGACCGCGACGCCCTGGGCATCGCCCTGCGTCGGGCGCGGGAAGTGCTGCGCCCTGGCAGTCTGGTGATCGTGCTCTGTGACGAGCGCGCGCTATCCGACGCCGCCGAGCAACAACTGAGCCTGCTGTCGCGGCATTGCGACCTGCTGCTGTTGCCGCTGTCCGACCCGCTGGACCGTGCGCTGCCCGCTGCCGGGCTGCTGCGCTTTGCCGAGCGTGGCGCGCAGCTGGAACTCGACACCCTCGACCCGGAGCTGCGCCAGGCCTATCGCGCCCAAGGCGAAGCCCGTGCCGCACGCTGGGAATTACTCGCGCAAAAACTGCGGGTGCTGTTGATGCCCCTGAGCACCCAGCGCGAAATGGTCGAACAACTGCGTGAATACCTGAACGCCCAGCGCCCGGTAAAGCAGAAATGAACCCGCTGGACCAGCTGCAACCCCTGATCGCTCCCGAGGCCGTCGGCTTCTGGCCGCTGGCGCCGGGCTGGTGGTTGCTGCTGTTGCTGATCCCCCTTGCGGGCTGGGGGCTCTGGCGCATGCGTCACGTGCTACCCGTGAAAACTCGCATTCGGCGTGCCGAACAACCTCTGGACCCGGTGCGCGTCGCCGCCCTGGCGGAACTCGCGCAATTGCCCAAACCCTACGACGGCGCACCGGCCGGTGCCTGGTTGCAGCAGATCAACGGCCTGCTCAAACGCCTGTGCCGCAACCACTATCCCTACAGCCAGAGCCACACCCTCAACGGCCGCAAATGGTTGGCGTTCCTCGACAACCGTTGCCCGGCGGCCGGCCTGACCCGCTGGATGGTGCTGGTGGAAGGCGCGTACAAACCCGAATGCAAACTTGACGACAAGGCGATCACGGGCCTGACCCAGTCCGTTGAAACCTGGATTCGCAAACATGTTTGAATTCGCCTGGCCGTGGATCTTCCTCCTGCTGCCCTTGCCGTGGGTGATGCGTTTTGTGTTGCCCGTGGCTGACAGCGGCGAAGCGGCCCTGAAAGTCAGCTTCCTCGGGGATCTGGAAGGTCTGGTGGGGCGTCGTGCCAAAGCCAATCTGCCGGCATGGCGTCAGCAATTGCCGTTCATTCTGATCTGGCTGCTGTTGCTGGTCGCCGCCGCCCGCCCGCAATGGCTGGGCGAACCTCTGCCTCTGGCGTCCAGCGGTCGGGATTTGCTGGTGGCGGTGGATGTGTCCGGCTCCATGGACTACCCGGACATGGAATGGCAAAGCGATGAAGTCAGCCGTCTGGTACTGGTCCAGCATTTGCTCGGTGACTTCCTCGAAGGTCGCAAAGGCGACCGGGTCGGTTTGATTCTGTTCGGCAGCCAGGCGTTCGTGCAGGCCCCGCTGACCTTTGACCGGCATACCGTGCGGGTCTGGCTGGATGAAGCGCGGATCGGTATTGCAGGCAAGAACACCGCCGTGGGCGATGCCATTGGGCTGGCATTGAAGCGTTTGCGTCTGCGCCCGGCACAGAGTCGGGTGCTGGTGCTGGTCACTGACGGCGCCAATAACGGCGGGCAGATCGACCCGGTGACGGCTGCGCGACTGGCCGCTGAAGAACAGGTGAAAATCTACACCATCGGCATCGGCTCGGACCCCAATAAAGAAGGCTCGCTGGGCATGCTCGGCCTCAACCCCAGCCTTGATCTGGATGAACCAACCCTGAAAGAAATCGCCCGGCTAAGCGGTGGTCAATACTTCCGCGCCCGGGATGGCGATCAACTGGAACAGATCCGCCGGACCCTCGACGCTCTGGAACCTGTGGCTCAGCATCAGACCCAAGCCCGCCCTGCCCTTGCGCTTTATCACTGGCCACTGGCGCTGGCCATGCTGTTGAGCGTGCTGCTGGTGATCCACGAACGCTGGCCGAACAGCGCCCTGCAACGCTTTCTCAATCAGCAACGCTTCATCCGCGACGCCCAGCATTGGCGCCAACGCATCAAAAGCTTGAGGCGCAAACCATGATCGCGCTCTGGCCGCACTGGTTTCGCCCCTGGTGGCTGCTGCTCTTGCCGCTGCTGGTCTGGTTGCTCTGGCAACTTTGGCACCGACAAAAACGCGCCGGTCGCTGGCAGATGATTCTGCCTTCGGCCTTCCACGCAGTCCTGCTGGGTGGCGGTCGCGGTCGCGACAGCAAAAAACCATGGCTGGTCCTGGGCTTGGCCTGGCTGCTGGGCGTGCTGGCTTTACTGGGTCCGAGCTGGCAGCGGATTGAACAGCTCAGCCAGAAACCGGCCGACCCGCTGGTGGTGTTGCTGGAACTGACCCCGGAAATGCTCGCCGGCGACAGCCCGCCAACACGTCTGGAACAGGCTCGCCGCAAACTGCTGGACTTGCTGGAAGCGCGCAGCGACTCGCAGACCGCGATCATCGTTTATTCCGGCAGCGCCCACACGCTGGTGCCGCTGTCCGACGATCTGCTGACTATTCGCAACCTGCTGGATGCAGTCAAACCCTCGATCATGCCGCAGACCGGGCATCGCGCCGACCTTGCGGTGCACAAAGCCGTTGCCCTGCTCAATCAGGCTGCGCTGGGCCGTGGGCGATTGCTGCTGATCGGCTCGTCATTGAGCGAGCAAGAACGCCAGGGCATCCGCCAGAAGCTGCACGGTCAGGCGCCGCCGTTGCTGATCCTCGGCGTCGGCACGGCTCAGGGCGCTCCCGTGGAACAGGAAAACGGCGGTCTGCTCAAGGATGCTCAAGGTGCAATTCTGCTGCCGCGTCTGGACAGCGCCAGCCTCGCTGAATTCGCCTCGCAGATGGGCGGCTCGTATCGCCCGTTGCGCATGGATGACCAGGATCTGCGCGAACTCGGCCTGCTGGACGCCCCCAAAGTCATGCAGAACGACGGGCAACTGATTCAACTGGATAGCTGGGCTGATCAAGGTTACTGGTTCCTGTTGCCACTCCTGTTGCTGGCCGCCTGCGCGGGCCGTCGGGGCTGGCTGCTGTGCTTGCCCTTGCTGATGCTGACGCCGCAGAACAGCTACGCTTTCGATTTTGCTGACCTGTGGTTGCGGCCCGATCAACAAGGCCAGCAACTGCTGGAGCAACGCCAACCCGCGCAGGCCGCGCAACGCTTTGAAAACCCGCAATGGAAAGGCGTGGCCCTTTACGAAGCGGGCGACTATGCTGCCGCCGCCCAGCGTTTTGCCGAAGGCAGCAGCGCCGCTGACCATTACAATCGCGGCAACGCCCTGGCCCGCAGCGGGGAACTGGAAGCGGCACTGGATGCCTATGAACAGGCGCTGGAGCGCCAGCCGGACTTGCAGGCCGCCATCAAAAACAAAGCGCTGGTTGAACAGGCACTGGAACAGAGCAAACGCCCGGAACCTGCCGAACCCGAGGACAAACCGGCTGAAGACGCCAGCAACGACGGCGAAAACCCGCAAAATCAGGCGGCCACCAGCCAGTCGTCTCAGGATCAACAAGCCTCGGAGCCGAACGAAGACAACAGCCCCGACAGCGAACCGGCCAGCACGACAACCAAAAACAGCTCCACGGACCAAAACAGCGCCGAAGCCAAGCCCGCACCCGGCTCGCCCATGGATGACGAAGAAACCACACGACCACCCATCCAGCCCGCCGACCCGACCATCAACGGTGAGCGTCGTCAGGCTCTGGAACAATGGCTGCGCCAGATCCCGGATGATCCCGGCGAGCTGTTGCGGCGTAAATTCTGGTACGAACAGCAACAGCATCAGGAAAAGACCCGATGAGTCGCGCCTGCACCCTATTGCTCAGCTTCATGCTGTGGCTTATCGCGCTAAACGCACAGGCCGCAGAGCTGGTGGCCAGTGTCGACCGCACGCGCCTGAACTCCGGCGAAACCGTGGAACTGACCCTGGAGACCAGCGACGTCACGCAGTTCGGCAAACCGGATCTGGCGGCGCTTGAAGCCATTTTCGATGTGGGCGGCACGCGGCAGATCAACCGGCTCAACACACTCGATGGCGGCAATCAGGCCACCACGCGCTGGATCATCACCCTGTTGCCCAAGCAAACCGGCACGGTGGTGATCCCATCGCTGGAGCTGGGCGAACTCAAAAGCCAGCCGATTACCCTGCAAGTCACCCAGAGCGACAACCCGGAGCAGGCAGCACAGCAGGCGCCGGTATTCATCGAAGCGACCCTCGATAAAGACAACGTCTATGTGCAGGCTCAGGCCGTACTGACCCTGCGCATCTACCATTCGGTGTCGTTGTTCGACGACAGCACCATGAGCCCGCTGGAGTTGCCCGATGCCAGGGTCGAGAAGCTGGGCGAGTCGCGCACCTACGAAAAGCTCATCAACGGCATTCGTCACGGCGTGATCGAAATGCGCTACGGGATCTACCCGCAGCACAGCGGCACCCTGATGATCCCGCCGCAGGTGTTCAGCGCGACGCTGGTGCAACCCAATCCGGAGCCGTCGCAGAACTCTTCACAAAAAAATGAGCCCGGCACCTCATTCGGGCCGCAACCGGGCAAGGTCATGCGGGTCAACTCCGCGCAAGTGCCGCTGACCGTCAAGGCCAAACCCGCCAATTACCCGGCCGATGCGCCGTGGTTGCCAGCGCGCAGCGTTCATTTGAGCGAAAGCTGGAGCCCGGAACCGGGCAGCAGCCAGGTCGGCGACTCACTGACCCGGACCCTCAGCCTGAAAGTCGAAGGCCTTTCCAGCGCGCAGTTGCCGCCCTTACCCGCCACCGACGTGAGCAGCCTGCGGCGTTACCCCGATCAGCCCAAGCTGGCGAATGTGATCAGCGAGCGCGGTATCATCGGCAGCCGCGAAGAACGTGAAGCGCTGGTGCCTAACCGTCCCGGCGCCATCGACTTGCCCGCGGTGGACGTGGTCTGGTGGAACACTCTGGAAGATCACCTGGAACACACCAGCCTGGCCGCCCGCACGTTGCAGATCAGCGTCAACCCGAGCCTGATCGTGGACACCCCGGTCAACAATGACATGGGCGGCGTGACGGTGATTGGCCCGCCGGTCTGGCCATGGCAAATGAGCACGCTGTTTTTCGCCTGCACCACCCTGGTTGGGTTCATCCTCTGGTGGCGTGCCCGCTGGCAACCGGCAGTGGCCCGCGCCGCGCAGACCGGCCCGAGCCCGCGTACTGTGCTGGATGACCTCAAACGCGCCAGCCTGGCCAACGACCCGCAGGCGACTCGCCAGGCCCTGGATGCCTGGGCCCGCCAGCAACCGGAAACCCTGGCCGACATGGCCGCGCGCTTCGTGCCGCTGTCCGATGCACTGGACGGCCTGAACGGCGCGCTGTACAGCGAAACCGGCCAATTATGGCTGGGCGAGGAACTGTGGCGGGCCGTGCGCACTCTACCCGCACCAGAACACATTCAAGACCCGGCGAGCGACCAGAGCCTGCCGCCGTTGTATCCAAAATGACTAACGCCAAAGGCGGTCCCCTGTAGGAACTGCCGCAGGCCGCGAAGACAATCCCATATTCATCTGAATATATCGGCAGACCGCATTCGCAGCCTTCGGCAGCTCCTACAGGGCTGATAACCTGAACCAACAAGGTCCCCCCATGCGACTGTTCCACACCTCCGACTGGCACCTTGGCCAGAACCTTCACGGCCAGGAGCGGGACTTCGAACATGCCAGCTTTCTGACCTGGCTGCTGGCCCGCCTGGCCGAGCGCAAGCCGGATGTCCTGCTGATTGCGGGCGACATCTTCGACACGGTCAATCCGCCGGTCAAAGCCCAGGAACGGCTCTACGACTTCATCGTCAACGCCCACGAGCAACAGCCGCTGCTGACCATCGTGATGATCGCCGGCAACCACGACTCCGGTTCGCGCATCGAACTGCCCGCGCCCCTGATGCGCCGCTTGCGTACCCACGCCCTGGGCCGGGTGCTATGGCTCGATGACGGCACGCTGGATGTCGAGCGCCTATTGTTGCCGCTGCCCAACGCCAACGGTGAAATCGGTGCCTGGTGTCTGGCCCTGCCCTTCCTGCGCCCCGCCGAAGTCACCGGCCCGACCCTGGGCGATAACTATTTGCGCGGCATCGGCCGGGTGCATGAATTGCTGATCGAAGCCGCCAACCTCAGGCGCCAGCCCGGTCAGGCGCTGATCGCCATCAGCCACGCGCATATGGCGGGCGGTTCAGTGTCGGAAGATTCCGAGCGCAGCCTGATCATCGGCAACGCCGAAGCCCTGCCCGCCAGCCTGTTTGGGGAAACCATCACCTACGTCGCCCTCGGCCATTTGCACAAGCCACAACGAGTCAACGGCGAAAAGCGCATCCGTTACAGCGGCTCGCCGATCCCGTTGTCGTTTTCGGAAATCGGCTACCAGCATCAAATCCTCGAAATCGACTGCGACGGCGACCAACTGCGCAGTGTCGAAACCCTGCTGATCCCACGCGCCGTCAACCTGCAACGCATCGGCCCTGCACCGCTGGCCGAACTGTTGGTGCAGCTCAAAGAGCTGCCGGACATCGACCTGCTGGCCGACATCGACCGCCAACCCTGGCTGGAAGTCCGGGTGCGCCTGGACGAACCGCAGCCGGACCTGCGCAATCAGATTGAGGCTGTGCTGGAAGGTAAAGCCGTGCGCCTGGTGCGCATCGGTGCCGAATATGCCGGTAAAGGCAGTGGCGAAGGCGGCGACAGCGATGAGGGCCTGATCGAACTGGATCAGCTCAGCCCTCAGGAATTGTTCAGCCGCGCCTGGCTCGACAATTACGGCAGCGAGGTTGATGAACAAACCTTGAGTGACTTCGCCACGCTGTTGCAGGAAGTCCAGCTGGAGAGCGAACAACCATGAAAATCCTCGCCATCCGCCTGAAAAACCTTGCCTCTCTGGCCGGGCCGTTCGAACTGGATTTCACCGCCGAGCCCCTGGCCAGTGCAGGACTGTTTGCCATCACCGGCCCCACCGGTGCCGGTAAAAGCACCTTGCTCGATGCCTTGTGCCTGGCGTTGTTCGGGGCGATTCCGCGCCTGAGCAATATCGGCCAGTCCCGAGTGCCGGAAATCGACGGTGACATCAGCACCAACGACCCGCGCACCTTGCTGCGCCGTGGCACCGGTAGTGGCTATGCCGAAGTGGATTTCGTCGGCATCGACAAGCGTCGTTACCGCGCCCGCTGGGAAACCAACCGCGCCCGGGACAACGCCGCGAAAAAACTTCAGGCCAGCCGCCAGACTCTGACCGATCTGGACAGCGACCAGATCCTCAGCACCCAGAACAAGACCGAATACAAAACCATGCTCGAAGCCCGTCTGGGCCTTAATTTCGAGCAGTTCACCCGCGCCGTCATGCTCGCCCAGAGTGAGTTCAGCGCCTTTCTCAAGGCCGACGACAAGGAACGCAGCGAGCTGCTGGAAAAACTCACCGACACGGCGATCTATAGCCAGCTCGGCCGCCGTGCCTTTAGCAAAAGCCGGGAAGCGGAAAAGACCCACGACGACCTCAAGCTGTTAGCCACCGGCATCGCACCCATGCCACCCGAGCAGCGCGCGGAACTGGAGCAACGCTTCAGCGAAGCCCAACAGCAACTCAAGAGCCATCAGGCGCTCCAGCGTCAGCTAGAACTCAAGCAACAATGGCTGACCGAGCTGCAGCGCCTGCGCGACGAACACCTGAGCGCCAGCGAACAGCTCACCAGCGCCCAACAGGACTGGGACAGCCAGAGCAGCCAGCGGCAAATGCTCGGCCAGCTGGAACGCCTTGCCCCGCAACGCCACCTGTTCGCTCAGCGCAATCGGCTGGATGCGCAACTGAGCCCCCTCGCCGAGCAAATCGCCGAACATGCTCAGCGCCAGAGCGATCTGCAAACCCGCCAGACCGATCTTGAAGAAAAGCTACAGACCTCCAACAGTGCCCTGGAACAGGCCGAGCAACAGAAAAAAACCGCCGCACCGATCATTGGTCAGGCCTTCGAACAGCAAGGCAACATCAGCCATCTGAATAAAGAGGTGCAGGACGCCACCGCCCAGGCCGAGGCAGCAGAACGCGCCAAAGCTGATGGTCTGGCGGCGTTGAATCAACTGCTTGAACAGCAACGTCTGCTGGACGAGCGTCTGCAAGCCATCGCCGGGCAACTGGAAAAAAGCGCGGTACTCGCACCCCTGGCTCAAGCCTGGAGCGCCTACCGCCCGCGCTTGCAGGAAGCGATGAAACTTAGCGGTCGCTTGAACAAGGGTCGCGAAGAACTGCCCGAGCTGGAGAAAAATTCGACCCGCGCCGAGCAGCAACTCACCGACCGGCGTAATGCCCTGCAAGCGCTGTACAGCGAAGCCCAGGTCAAGGCCGACGCGGTCAACGCCGAGATCCAGCGCCTCGGCCAGTTATTGCAGGACAACCGTCAGCAGCACAGCGCCTGCGATTCTCTGGAACGCATCTGGCAGCGCCATCAGGACATCGACAGCCGCCTTCGGGATGTCGAACTGCAACAGCAGCAGGCCACCGAACGACGCGGTCAGGCGATTGCCAGCGGCCTGCAACTGAAAACCGAACACGAAGCCGCCGAGCTCGCGCTGAAAACCACGGTTGAACTGCTGCAGCGCCAGCGTCTGGCCCGCAGTGCCAGCGTTGAAGAATTGCGCGGTCAGTTGATCGATCAGCAACCGTGCCCAGTGTGTGGCAGCGAAGATCATCCCTATCATCAGTCCGACGCTCTGCTGCAAGCGCTGTCCGGCCATGACGACAGCGAAGAAACCAGCGCGCGGCTCAAGGTCAGCCGGCTCGCGGAAAAACTCGTCGAGTTGCGCAGCGAAGTCAGCGAACTCAACGCGCGCCTGAAACAGGCCCGGCCGCAACTGGAGCAACTTACCGAGCAATCGCAAAAGCTGGCGCCGGAGCTGCAAGCGCACCCTTTATATGCGCGCCTGCTGGAACAGCCCGAGCAGCAACGGGGTGACTGGCTCAGCGAGCGGCTGCATGCCCTCACCGAAGAGATCGCCAGCAGCGAGCAACGCCAGCGCTTGCTGCTGACGGTGCAACAACAGGCCGAGAAGTTGCAGCAGAACGTGCAGGACGCCCGCGACGCCAGCCAGCAGGCGATGAAGATGCTCGACGACCAACAGCGCAATATCGCGCTGGACAATCAAGCCTTCGAAGCCGCGCTACAGGAGTTCGAGCCGCTGTTGCCCGCCGAGAGCCTGCCACGCTGGCGTGAGTCGGCCACTGACAGTTTCATGCAACTGGACAACGACATCGCCCAACGCCTGGAACAGCTAGACCGCCAGCTGGAAGAACAGCAGGAACACAGCGAGCGAGCGCGTAAAATCGAGCGCGAACAGGACGCCCAGCACAATCTGGAACAGGAGCGCGTGAAGCAACAACAACGCCTCGCCGCCCTGCAAACCCAGCAATCGGCCAGCCAGCAACGCCTCAGCGAAATGCTCGGCAGCCACACCAGCGCCGAGCAATGGCAGCAACAACTGGAAACCGCGCTGGAGCAGGCGCGCCGTGCCCAAGGCAGCGCCAGTGAAGAGTTGCAGCAGGCCCGCAGCGAGTTGATCAAACTAGCCACAGGACTTGAAAGCGAGCAAGCGCGTTTACAAGAACTGCAACACGAGTTCGCCGAGCTGAATCAGCAGATCGCCCAATGGCGCGCCAGCCATCCGGAACTGGACGATACCGCCCTGGATGCTCTGCTGGGCTACAGCGACGAGGGGGTGAGCCAGTTGCGTCAGCAATTGCAGCAAACTGAAAAGAACCTGGAGCAAAGCCGCATCCTGCTTCAGGAGCGGGACAAGCAAGTGCAGCAGCATCAGGCGCACCACAGCGATGTCAGCGACGCAGCACAGCTGAGCGCAGCCTTGCAGGAAGCACAGAAATCCAGCGCCGATCAGGAACAGCAATGCGCTGAATTGCGCGCACAACTGAGCGAAGACGAGCGCCGCAACAACGCCAGCCGCGAGTTGCAGGAGCAGATCGCCAACGCCCACGCTGAATACCTGCGCTGGGCCAGGCTGGCGGCGCTGATCGGCTCGGCCGAGGGCGACAAATTCCGCAAGATCGCCCAGGCCTATAACCTCGATCTGCTGGTCCATCACGCCAACGCCCAACTCAAGCAACTGGTGCGCCGCTATCGCTTGAAGCGCGGCGGCAGCATGCTGGGGTTGCTGGTGATGGACACGGAAATGGGCGACGAACTGCGCTCGGTACACTCCCTGTCTGGTGGCGAAACCTTCCTGGTGTCCCTGGCACTGGCGTTGGGGCTGGCGTCCATGGCGTCCAGCACCCTGAAAATCGAATCGCTGTTCATCGACGAAGGCTTCGGCAGCCTCGATCCGGAATCCCTGCAACTGGCCATGGACGCGCTGGACGGATTGCAGGCTCAGGGTCGCAAGGTCGGGGTGATTTCCCACGTGCAGGAAATGCACGAACGGATCCCGGTGCAGATTCAGGTCCGCCGCCAAGGCAACGGCTTGAGCACCATCGAGGTCGGCAACTGATGGCGGCAATTCTCTACTCGTTCCGCCGCTGCCCTTACGCCATGCGGGCCCGTATGGCGTTGCGCTATGCAGGTTGCGCGGTGCAGATCCACGAAGTCAGCCTCAAGGCCAAACCGCCAGCAATGCTCGAACGCTCACCCAAAGGGACTGTTCCGGTACTGGTGCTGGATGACCAGGTGCTGGAACAAAGCCTGGACATCATGCACTGGGCCCTGGCGCAGAATGACCCGGATAACTGGCTGTTGATTCAGGATGGCGACGGTCGCCGGGAGATTCAGGCACTGGTGGAGGAGAACGATCAGGTGTTCAAACAACATCTGGATCGCTACAAATACTTCGTCCGTCACCCTGAGCATCCGCAACAACACTACCGGCAACTGGGCGAAGTATTTTTGCAGAAACTGGAAGCGCGTTTGCAGCAGCGGGACTTCTTGATCAAGGATCAGGTGACCCTGGCTGATATCGCCCTGGCACCCTTCATCAGACAGTTCAGCGCGGTTGATCCGGATTGGTTTTCGGTAAGCCCTTATCCGAAGTTGCGCGGCTGGTTGCAGCGATTTGTCGAGTCAGCGCTGTTTAAAGCGGTGATGGTGAAATAAAAGCGACGTTAAACCTGTAGGAGTGAGCTTGCTCGCGATAGCGACTCCAATGCGATAAATGGTCGTCTTGTCTGACGCTATCGCGGGCAAGCGCGCTCCTACAGAACAACATTTCCAGGGAATAGCCCATCAACCAATCACCCCTACCCCCTCCGGCCGATTCCCCGCGGCCACTTTCTGCGCCCGGGACACCGCGATGGCCTGAGCGATTTCGTGCCTGCATTCAATATTGCGTGCCACCCCGCCCACCGAGTTCTGACCAATACCCAGCAATGAACTTCCATTGATCATCACCGCCAACCCCGCCGTCACCCACAACCTGCCGCCACTCATGAGGCACGCTCCTGAGTGTTCAACGCGGTACGCTCGACAATGGACTGAGTTGATGGAGTAGCCAACTGCGGACTCATGCTGGTAACAGTAACAACTGCAATAAAGACCACATAAAGCGAAATGGCGATATAAGCGCCTTGTTTGATTGAATGCAGAATGGCAGTGGCCATGGGTGTAACTCCGTGATGTGTTTCCAGGCCGACAAGATAGTTAACTGCAGAACTATTGAACAACCATGACGGGGAATAGCGGATATCAGTTGGGTTGATTATTGAACACGCTTGTCAATCCAATAAATAACCTCTGTAGGAGTGAGCTTGCTCGCGATGGCGTCAGGGCAGTCAATGTAGTCAGCGACTGAAAGAACCAATCGCGAGCAAGCTCACTGCTACAGGGTCCTTGCACATAATATAAAAAAAGCCCGCATCCTATGAGAGACGCGGGCCAAGAGGGGATACAAGTGACGCTTTCGCGAGCAGGCTCACTGGCAGAATTTGCAGGGTCTGATACATGATGATCAGTGGGTCGCAAAAACCTGGGTAAGCGAACTTGCTCGCGAAAGCGGCCTTCATCAACAACAGTGTTTTTTGCGAATCCATTCCCGGGTAGCGATACGGTCGTTAACCGGGAATGGATTCAATCGCTTATTCATTGTTGAGTCTTGTGATCCAGTGCTGCATAGAAATTAGCACTTTGCTGCAAGTATTTAGGGGTGTAAGTCTGAGTAGCGGTGTTTTTGCTGGTGGTCACATCAACACTGGCATGGGCAGGCAATGCAGCAGTGGCTGAGATGGCAGACGCGGCGATGATGGAGAAGAGATTGAAGTTCATGGCATTAACCCTCGGAGTGTTCTATTCAAGTCTTGACCGTCTTGGCCGTGACTCAAACTTACCCCCGAGGGCGGTTCAGCCGAAATGTTTTGTAGCACTAGCTCATATCATCTGAATTGATAGAACCCTCAAGCCCCCGAAAACCGGGGCTTGAGGATTGAGCGACAGCTATTTGCCGGTGAGGAAACGGAAGTCCGACGGCGAATCGAAGTCGACTTTCTGCACCGTATCGCCCAGTTGGCCGGTTTTCGGATCAACCTTGACCGTGACGATCTGGTTGCTCTTCTGATTGGCGATCAGCATGAAATGCCCGCTGGGGTCAAAACTGAACTCCCGTGGCTCCATACCTTCTACCGAACGACGCTGGATTTCCTTCAACTGGCCTTTGCCGTCGATGGCAAACACCAGCAACTGGTTGGCTTCGCCACGGTTGGCGACGTACAGGAACTTGCCGTCCGGCGAGGTATGCAGACCACCTCCGCCGACTTTCTGCTGGGTGTCCTTGTTTTTCAGATCGACCGTTTGCGTCTGTTTGAAGACACCATCGTGATAATCAAACACCGCCACCTGCGCGACCATTTCCAGGGTCAGCCAGGCATGCTTGCCGTCCTTGCTGAACAACAGATGACGCGGACCGCTGCCCGGTGGCAACTGCACGGTGGGGGTTTTCGCCGGTTGCAATGGTTCGGCGCGTTTACCGTCATAGCTGAACACCAGCATCTTGTCGGCGCCCAGGTCACTGGTCACCACGTACTTGCCGTCCGGCGTCGGGATGGCCGAGTGCACGTGGGATGAGGCCTGGCGCTCAGCATTGACCTTGCTGGCGCCGTGATTGTTGCTGACCTGCACGACATCGGACAGCTTGCCGTCCTTGCCCACCGGAATCACCGCCAGCGCGCCACCTGGATCGGGGTGCACCGCGTAGTTGGAAACGAACAGAAAGCGCTGGTCGGGGCTTAGGCTGGAATGGGTCGGCTCCTCGCCACGGCTCTGCACCTGATTGATCGGCGTGACGTTGTGGGTCTTGGCATCAATGGCAAAACTGCTGACCTTGCCCACTACATCCTTGCCGCCGGGGCCGTTTTCGTTGACCACAAATAGATGGCGCTGATCCTTGGACAGGGTCAGCCAGGACGGGTTGTCAGTCTTGATCACTTGCAGGGGCTTGCTGTCGAGCTTGCCGGTCTGGCTGTCGAAGCGGTAACGGTAAATGCCTTCGCTGGCTCCCTGGGTGTAGGAACCAATCAGTACGTCGTATTCAGTCATGCTTTGCGCCTGTATCGGAAAAGCGCTCATTGCGCCGGCAAACGCCAGCAACGGCAGAAAAGTACGAGTCATGGGGCTTTAGCCTTCTTTCGAGGATTATTGTCGGGCGCCATAGACGCAGTAACCCCTATGACACTGCCTGCCCCTGATTGTTTTATGTGGATCAGTCTTCTAGCACGTCTTCTTCGTCGTCCTTGCCTGGAGTGAAGGCTTCAAGGCACTTCATCCGGTACACCACGTCATCTTTGGTGAGCAGCCAGCACTGTTGAGCTTCATCAAAAGTCGCGGCTTCGACCTGTGCCATTTCAAAACGCCAGGTCTTGCGCTCGCGACCATCCATGCACTCAAGCGTCAGGAAATCGCCCAGGAAGAAATCCCAGGCATGCAGCCCGTCGATTTCCAGCATCGTGGCATCTTTCAGGGCTGCTTTGAGATCGGTCGGAGTGGTGGTCATGGCAGTCTTCGTCTGTGTAAAAGCGCGAATGATAGGCCAAAACCACCTGCAAGTTTAAGCGGTTGCTTGAACTGTGCCCGTTTGAGCTTTGTCGTGGGTGGTTTCCCGCACGTAATAACGGTTCGGGATGCCCCAGATAATCAACGACGTGGCCAGCACACACACCGCGCACAGCACGAACAAGGCCGGGGTTGCCGCGCCAGTCAGATCCTTGATACGCCCGACCATGAACGGCGCGATGATCCCGCCCAACTGACCGATGGAGTTGATCAACGCGATACCCGCCGCTGCGGCCAGGCCACTGAGAAAGCGCGGCGGTATGGTCCAGAAAATCGGCATCCAGGCGATGATCCCGGTGAGGATCATGGTCATGCCGATCATCAACGGCAGCAGTTGGCCAGGGAACAACGCACACACCAGATAACCGGCAGCGGTGAGCAGTGCACAACCGGCCATGTGCCAACGCCGCTCTCCACGTCGATCGGAGCTGGAACCGATCAATAGATTGCCGACCACTGCGCCCAGATACGGAATCACCGTCAGCAGCCCGATATTCATGGTGTCAGCTACACCCGCGCTCTTGATCAACTGCGGCATCCAGAACAGCAAGCCGGTCAGGGCCATCACCAGGCACAGGTAGATCACCGACATTACGTAAGTGGTGGGGTGTTTCCAGATGTCCTTGAAGGTTTGCGGCGTCTCGGGCTGTACTTCCCGAGCCATGCGCGCCAGCACCACTTTCTTCTCGGCATCGTTGAGCCACTTGGCGTCTTCGATCCGGTCACAGACGAACCAGAACACCACCACGCCCAGCAATACCGAAGGGATCCCCTCAAGCAAAAACAGCCAGCGCCAACCGGCCATGCCCATGACGCCGTCGAAATGACCGAGGATCAACCCGGCAATCGGCCCGCCAACGATGCCGCACAGGCAGATCGAACTCTTGAAGTACGAATTGACCCGCGCCCGGCGATTGCTCGGGTACCACTGGGTAAAGAAATACAGCACACCAGGGACGAATCCGGCTTCCATGACGCCGATCAGAAAACGCAGGGTGTAGAACCAGAATTCGGTCTGCACGAACATCATGCAGGCCGACGTGATGCCCCAGGTGACCATGATCCGCGCGATCCAGACTCGGGCGCCGATTTTGTGCAGGAGCATGTTGCTGGGCACTTCAAACAGGAAATAGCCAACGAAAAACAGGCTCGCGCCCAGGCCGTATACAGTCTCGCTGAAGCCCAGATCGCTCTGCATCTGCAACTTGGCAAAGCTGATATTGACCCGATCCAGGTAGGCAAACAGAAAGCAGAGGATGAACAGCGGGATGATTCTCCAGTTCACCTTGCGATAGATCTTCTCCTCGAAAGCGTCCTCATCGAACGGTTCGACTGGCACAGTATTGGTGGTCATGTGCGCACCTCGTTGTTGTTATTAGAGTGATTCCGATACTTGTAGGAGCTGCCGAAGGCTGCGAACCAATTTGTCTGATACATCGCGGTTCGCAGCCTTCGGCAGCTCCTACAGGACCGGTTTACAACCGACCTATCCCGCCCGGCAAAAACGCCGCCTCAGTCTTCTCGATCCCATTGACCAGCGGCTTGCCAAACTCGGCCTGGCTGATCTGGAACTGATCCCCCGGCTGGGTACGCACGCCATCGGCGAAGGACAGGGTCGCGGTGCCGAAGAAATGCACGTGCACATCCCCCGGCCGCAGGAACTGGCTGTATTTGAAGTGGTGGTATTCGAGGTTTTCCAGGCTGTGGCACATGTTGGCTTCGCCGCTGAGAAATTCTTTCTCCCACAGCACCTCGCCGTTGCGCAGTACACGGCTGGTACCTGCCAGGTTCTGCGGCAGCTCGCCAACCCGCAACTCCGGACCGAAAGAACAGGCGCGCAATTTGGAATGGGCCAGGTACAAGTAGTTACGGCGCTCCATGATGTGATCGGAGTATTCGTTGCCGATGGCGAAACCCAGACGATAGGGTTTGCCGTCGTTGCCGATCACATACAACCCACTGAGCTCCGGCTCTTCGCCGCCGTCTTCAGCAAATGGCGGTAGCGAGAACGACCCACCGGGGCGCACGACAATGCCGCCGTCGCCCTTGTAAAACCATTCAGGCTGCACGCCCGCCTGCCCTGCTTCAGGTTTGCCGCCCTCGACGCCCCATTTGAAGATGCGCATGGTGTCGGTCATCGACGCTTCGTCACCGGCTTGCTGATGCATCTTGTCCCGGGCCGATGCGCTGCCCAAGTGGGTCAGGCCTGTGCCGCTGACCAGCAAGTGTGCGGGGTCTGGATGGTCCAGCGGCGGCAGGATGCGTAGATCTTCCAGCAGCTGCGCGTAATCATGGCTGTCGCCAAGGCCTTGGTTGTCGACCTGTTGCGCCAGGCCGATGCCAGCATCAATGGCTGATAACGCCAGCTCGCGCACGCTCTGTGCGCCCTTCACTTCGCGAATCAGATCGCCGTCAACCAGACCGACGCGGCGCTGGGCGTTGCTCAACTCAAATTGCACAAGGTTCATAGGGATCTCCTTCAGATCGTTCACTTCCTGTAGGAGCTGCCGAAGGCTGCGAAAGCGTTCGTTCATGAGACCGATTTCGCAGCCTTCGGCAGCTCCTACAGGGTCAGATTAGTCAGGCCTGTCGGCTGCGGGCGCTGGCGGCGAAGTCGCTGGCGGGCAGTACGTGTTTGCGTTCCAGTAAGCGATACACAACGCCCGTCAGAATCAACCCAAACACCATCACCCCGGACAGGAAATACAGCCCCGACGCGAGGTTGCCGGTGTATTCCTTGAGCGCGCCGATCACGAATGGGCCGATGTAACCACCCAGGTTGCCCACCGAGTTGATCAACGCAATACCCGCCGCCGCACTGGCGCCAGCGAAGAAGCGCCCAGGCAAAGTCCAGAACACCGCCGTGCAGGAAAACAGCGAGAACGCCACCAGACACAACGCCGCCAGTTGCGCTACCGGCACGGTGAGCCAGGCACTGAGGAACAGGCCGATGGCTCCCAATACATAAAGCACTGCGAGGTGGCCATAACGGTCATTAAGCCGGTCAGAACTGCGCGGCACGATCAGCAGGCCGACGATGCCGAAGATGTAGGGCACGGATGAGACAAAACCAGTCACCAGATCGGTGCCGCCAAACTGTTTGATCAGGGTCGGTAGCCACAGACCCAGGCCATAAATGCTCAAGGTCACCGGCAGATAGAACAGCGCCAGCAGTAAAACGCGCTTGTCCTTGAGCGCGTGCAGCGGGTTGCCGTGGCGGGTCTGACCGTACTCTTCCAGGTCTTTTTTCAGTTCACCGGTGAGCCAGTCCTTCTCGGCTTGATCCATCCAGGCGACTTGCTTGGGACCATCCGGCAACCAGCGCAATACCGGCCAGGTCAGCAGAATCGCAGGGGTACCGATCACGATGAACAACCACTGCCAGCCATGCAGGCCGAGCACGCCATCCATGCCCAGCAAACCACCGGAAACCGGGCCGGTAATCATCATGGCGATGGGTTGCGAAAGGATGAACAGGCCCAGGATCTTGCCGCGATGGCGAACCGGGAACCACTGGGTGATGTAGTACAGCACGCCTGGGAAGAAGCCCGCCTCGGCGGCACCCAGCAGAAAGCGCATCACATAAAAACTGTGCGGCCCCTGCACGAACGCCATGCCGATGGTGATCGCGCCCCAGGTGATCATGATCCGCGCGAACCAGCGCCGGGCGCCGAAGCGTTCGAGCATCAGGTTGCTGGGGATTTCGAACAGGAAGTAGCCAATGAAAAACAAACCGGCACCCAGCCCGTAGGCGGCGTCGCCGATGCCGATGTCTGCGCCCATGTGCAGCTTGGCGAAGCCCACGGCGGAGCGGTCAACATAAGCGATCAGGTACAGCAGGATCAGGAAGGGGATCAATTTCAGGGTGATGCGGCGAATAAGCCTGAGTTCCTGGCTCATGTGTGTGGTCTCCATTTGTTTTTATTGTGGAACCTGCGGGTTTTGCCTCTCGCTTCGAGCACATGGCGCGCTTCTGCCAGGGTCAATCCCTCACTGAAAATCGACTATATAGTATTACTATTTAGCGAACAACTCTTCCAATGAGGCGAATTTACGCTTAACTTAATCATCAGAAACGCCATTAAGTCTTACAATAAGAGAGCCGATCATGTCTGATTCCGATAAAAAACCCCTGCGTTCTGCCCAATGGTTTGGTACCGCCGACAAGAACGGCTTCATGTACCGCAGCTGGATGAAGAATCAGGGCATCGCCGACCATCAGTTTCAGGGCAAGCCCATCATCGGCATCTGCAACACCTGGTCGGAACTCACTCCCTGCAACGCGCACTTTCGGCAGATCGCCGAGCACGTCAAACGCGGCGTGATCGAAGCGGGTGGCTGGCCGGTGGAGTTCCCGGTGTTCTCCAACGGCGAATCCAACCTGCGCCCCACCGCGATGTTCACCCGCAACCTGACCAGCATGGATGTGGAAGAAGCCATTCGCGGCAACCCGATTGACGGCGTGGTGCTCCTCACAGGATGCGACAAAACCACCCCGGCCCTGCTGATGGGCGCGGCCAGTTGCGACGTGCCGGCCATCGTCGTTACCGGTGGGCCGATGCTCAACGGCAAGCACAAAGGCAAGGACATCGGTTCGGGCACCGTGGTCTGGCAGATGCACGAAGCCTATAAAGGCGGACAAATCACCCTCGATGATTTCCTCGCGGCCGAAGGCGGCATGTCGCGCTCGGCGGGCACCTGCAACACCATGGGCACCGCGTCGACCATGGCCTGCATGGCCGAAGCACTGGGCACTTCCCTGCCCCACAACGCGGCGATTCCGGCTGTGGATTCCCGGCGTTATGTGCTGGCCCATATGTCCGGCATGCGCGCCGTGGAGATGGTTCGCGAAGACTTGCGTCTGTCGAAGATCCTCACCAAAGCCGCGTTTGAAAATGCGATCCGGGTCAACGCTGCGATTGGCGGTTCGACCAACGCGGTTATTCACTTGAAAGCCATTGCCGGGCGCATCGGCGTCGATCTGGAACTGGACGACTGGACCCGCATCGGTCGCGGCATGCCGACCATCGTCGACCTGCAACCCTCCGGGCGTTTCCTGATGGAAGAGTTCTACTATTCCGGCGGCCTGCCCGCAGTGCTGCGGCGCATGGACGAAGCCAATCTACTCCCCAACCCCGATGCCTTGACCGTCAATGGCAAAACCATCCGCGAGAACAACCAGAACGCACCGATCTATGGTGAAGATGAGGTGATTCGCGCCCTGGACAATCCGATCCGCGCCGACGGCGGCATCTGTGTGTTGCGCGGCAACCTGGCGCCGCTGGGTGCAGTGCTCAAACCATCGGCCGCTACCGCTTCGCTGATGCAGCACCGTGGCCGCGCCGTAGTCTTCGAAAACTTCGACATGTACAAGGCGCGCATCAACGACCCGGATCTGGACATCGACGCCAACTCGATCATGGTCATGAAAAACTGCGGGCCCAAGGGTTATCCAGGCATGGCTGAAGTCGGCAACATGGGCTTGCCCGCCAAACTGCTGGCCCAGGGCGTGACCGACATGGTGCGAATTTCCGATGCGCGCATGAGCGGTACCGCTTACGGCACCGTGGTGTTGCATGTGGCGCCGGAAGCGGCAGCAGGCGGGCCGTTGGCCGTGGTGCAGGAAGGTGACTGGATCGAGCTCGACTGCGCCAGCGGCCGTTTGCATCTGGACATCCCCGACGCCGAACTGGCCGCACGCCTGGCCGACTGGCAGCCGCCCCAAAAACTGCTGGTGGGCGGTTATCGCGAGCTGTACGTGAACCATGTGTTGCAGGCCGATCAGGGCTGCGACTTCGATTTCCTGGTGGGCATGCGCGGGTCTGAGGTGCCGAGGCATTCGCATTGATCAACACTGACCTGTAGGAGCTGCCGAAGGCTGCGAAAGCGATGTCACAGTCAAAACGCTTCGCAGCCTGCGGCAGCTCCTACAGGGTTGTGCAAGCCGATGCTATGATGCCCCGCATTCATTGCTCAGGATCGACTTGCGTCCCCATGGATTATCGAAAGCCCTCCGAACGTAAAAGCATGCATGCCCGTATCGTCCAGGAGCTGGGCATGCAGATCGTCTCCGGGCGTTTCAAGCCTGACGAGAAACTGCCTGCCGAAGCGCTGCTGTGCGAGGAATATGCGGTCAGCCGTCCCGTGCTGCGCGAGGCGACCAGGGTATTGGTTGCCAAAGGTCTGGTGTATTCCAGGCCTCGGGTGGGCACGGTGGTCAAGGCCCGGCGCGAATGGCATCTGCTCGATCCGGACGTGCTGCACTGGATCATGCAAAGCACTCCGCAGAATGAGTTCTTCAACCTGTTGACCAGCGTTCGTGCGGTCATCGAACCTGCCGTGGCAGCCCTCGCCGCGCAACACGCCACCGAAGAAGAAATCGCCGCCATCGGTGAGGCTTATCAGCGCATGGAAGCCGCGCCGACCCCTGAAGCCTTGCTGCAACCTGATCTGGACTTCCACAGCCGGATTGCCGACGCCACCCATAACGACCTGCTGGCCCATTTGTGCAACATGTTGTCGCTGGCGTTGCGCGAAGCGCTCAAGCATTCGAACAAGCGGCCCAACCTGCATGAACTGGCACTGCCGCGTCACAAGGCAATCCTCACCGCCATCGAAAACCGCGACGCCCTCGGCGCCCGGCATGCGACGTTGGTGCAGCTTGATGATGCGAGGAATGCGTTGAGTGTGGTTCTTGGGCGGGAGTTGGGGTTGTAGTTCGCGAAACGCCTGTAGGAGCTGCCGCAGGCTGCGAAAGCGATGTCACAGAAAAATCGCTTCGCAGCCTTCGGCAGCTCCTACAGAGGTTGATTCGACCTCAATGTGAAAACAACGAATTCCCCACCTTGCCCGCCATTTTCTCCGGCTTGATAAGGAACCGCGCCAGCGCTGGCAACAGCCACAGTGCGCCGAACATGTTCCACAGCAGCATGAAGGTCAGCATCAGGCCCATGTCGGCCTGGAACTTGATCGCCGAGAAAATCCAGGTGCACACGCCAATCGCCAGACACAGCCCGGTGAACAGCACCGCCTTGCCGGTGGACTTCAGGGTCTGGTAATACGCCTCCTGCAATGGCAAACCGGCGCGCAGGAAGCTTTCCAGACGGCTATAGATGTAGATGCCGTAATCCACGCCTATGCCCACACCCAGCGCCACCACCGGTAAGGTCGCGACCTTGACGCCGATGCCCATGAACGCCATCAGCGCGTTGCCCAACACCGAGGTCAGCACCAGCGGCAGCACGATGCACAATGTCGCCGCCCAGGAGCGGAAAGTGATCATGCACATCACCGCCACGCAGACATAGACCAGCACCAGAATGGTCAACTCGGAGCGTTTGATGACCTCATTGGTGGCTGCTTCGATCCCGGCGTTACCAGCGGCTAGCAGAAACTCCAGACCTTCGCGATTGTTCTCGTCGGCAAAGGTTTGTACGGCGTGCACGGCGCGGTCGAGGGTTTCGGCCTTGTGGTCATTGAGGAAAATCAGCAAAGGAGCCAGCGAGCAATCGTTGTTATACAGGCCGTCGGCACGGGCGATTGAGCTGTTGAGCACGTCCTTGTTGCGCGACAGCGACTCCCATTTCAGGTTGCCCTCGTTCATGCCCTTGATCATCTGCTTGGAGACAGTCACCAGAGAAATCGCCGACTGCACCCCCTGCGTATTTTCCATCTTCCAGGCCAGCTCGTTGATCGCCGACATCGTCGGGTAAGCCGAACAGCCTTCGCGCGGTGTCTTGACCATCACCACCAGCACATCGGAACTGGTGGAGTAGTTATTAATGATGAAACTGTTGTCCTGGTTGTACCGCGAGTCCGGGCGCAACTCCGGGGCACCCTGATCCAGATCGCCGATCTTCAGGTTCTGGCTGTACCAAAGCCCGCCGCCGAAGGCCAGCAACGCCAGCACAATGGACACCGGTGCAACTTTGGCGCTGGCAAAGTTCGACAGCAGTCGCCAGAACGGATGCTCGGACACCGCGTCTTTCTTGCTGCGACTGATCGCCCTTTTACTGATGCCAGCGTAGGAAATCGCCACCGGCAGCAGGATCAGGTTGGTAAACACGATCACCGCCACACCAATGGATGCGCCGATCGCCAGCTCGCGAATCACCCCGATATCAATGATCAGCAAGGTGATGAAGCCCACCGCGTCAGCCAGAATCGCGATCATGCCCGGCAGAAACAGCTGACGAAAAGTGCGCCGCGCAGCGGTCAGGGCGTTTTCGGCGTCGCTGGATTGCAGGGCGATGCCGTTGATCTTCTGCACGCCATGGGAAATGCCGATGGCAAAAATCAGAAACGGCACCAGCATTGAATACGGGTCCAGTCCGAACCCCACCACATGCATCAGCCCCAACTGCCAGACCACCGCAATCAACGTGGTACAGAGCACGGCGATGGTGCTGCGGATGCAGCGGGTAAACCAGATCAGCAACACCAGCGTGATCACAAACGCCACGCCGAAGAACAGCACGACCATCAGCAGCCCATCAATCAGGTCTCCGACTTTCTTGGCGAAGCCGACGATGTGGACTTTGATATTCGGGTTCTGCGCCTGGTATTTGTCGCGGATCTTTTCTTCGAGCTGATGGGAGAACTGCTGGTAGTCGAGCTTGATCAGCTTGCCCTGATCTTCCGGATCGGGATACGACTCCAGAAGCGGGACATCAACGATGCTGGATTTGAAATCGTTGGCCACCAGACGCCCGACCTGCCCGGACTTGAGTACGTTGTTGCGCAGCAGGTCGAGGCTGTCGTCAGAACCGTTGTAACTCTGCGGAATGACTTCGCCACCGGCAAACCCCTCCTCGGTCACTTCGGTCCAGCGCACGCTGGGGCTCCACAAGGATTTCAGGCCCGAGCGGTCGACGCCGGGAATGTAAAACACCTCGTCGTTGATTTCCCGCAGGGTCTCCATGTACTGCTTGGAGAAGATGTCACCGTCCAGCGCTTCAACCGAGATACGCACCGTGTTGCCCAGGTTCGCCAGGTCGTTGCGGTGCTCCATCATTTTCTGAATGAAGGGATGATCCAGCGGGATCATTTTTTCAAAGCTGGTGGAAGGCCTAACCAGCGTCGCTTGCCAGAACAGGAAAATGCTGACCAACAGGCAGATCACGATCACCGCCGGTCGATTGTTGAAAATCACGCGCTCAAGGAATGTCGCCTTGTCGCCCTTGTGCTGCTCGGTGTCTTGAAGATTGCTCATGCCGGAATGTCCCCGCCCTGATAGTTCTTATTGTTGGGTCGATTCGGCGCCCGTCGGCGAAGTGACGCGCACGCCACCCTGCCCCACCAGGATCAGATTGCCCTGTGCATCAGCCGTGACCCCGGACAGCGAAATCCGGTCGGGACGGTTGTAGACCTCAAAGCTCTGGCCATCATCGGTGCTACGCATCACGCTGCCGCCGTTGCCCACCAGCACCAGCGAGCCGTCGTCCAGCACCGTCGCATTGGACAAGCCGAATTCCAGAGGCCCACGAGCGGCCTTGAGTTCGATGGGGGTCCAGCTATCCCCAAAATCCGAGGAGCGAAACAGGTTGCCCCGCAGGCCATAGACCAGCAGCGTGCCGGGCTGGCCGGTGCCAACAGCACCAAACAGTGAGCCTTGGTACGGCCCTTCGAGTTTTTCCCAGGTTTGGCCGTCGTCCGCAGAGCGGAACATCGCCCCGGCCTCGCCCACGACAAATAAGCCACTGTCGGCTACCTGGGTGATGCCATTGAGGTGGTATTGGTCTTCGTTATCGAGACGGTCGCTGACGTCCTGCCAGTCCTTGCCGCCATCGATGGTAGCCATCAACGAGCCGTATGCACCGACGGCAAAACCGGTGTTGACGTCCTTGAACCAGACATCCAGCAGAGGGGCTTCGCGCTTGAGGTCTTCGAACTGTTTGGTCCAGCTGACACCGCCATCGGTGCTGGCGAGGATCTGTGCATCATGGCCTACCGCCCAGCCATGTTTGTCGTCCACGAAATACACCGCAGTGAGCAATTGGCGGCTGGGCACCTTGGCCTGTACCCAGGTCTTGCCCTGATCATCGGAATAGAGAATGTGCCCGCGATCACCGACCACCACCAGCCGCGCACCGGCATGGGCAACGTCCAGCAGCAGGCCGCGAGAGGATTTGCTTGATTCAATGGAATACTGCGTGGTGTCAGCGGCGTACACCGGGCTGGCGTACCACAACAGGGTAATGGCCGCCAATAACGAACACGCCGTGGTGACCGAATCCACACCGAATCGCGTGCGCCGATTTACAGGCTCACTCATGAAGCGTCCCCTATCCATTTTATTTTTATGAGGTCGACCCCGGCCAGCCGCTCTAGGCTTGGCGTTCTGGAAGCAGACCTATCCTATCCAGCTTTGCAAACCCGTGACAGTCACCCTGCCCGCATCTTTGGTCTAGCCCTCTGCTGTGATTGGTGGGGTATCAGCGTGGTTGATAGGTCATGACCTGTAGGAGCTGCCGAAGGCTGCGAAGGCGGCCTGTCAGACAGACCGCATTCGCAGCCTTCGGCAGCTCCTACAGAATCAGCTAGTGCCAGTGTAGGCCGGGTTTGAGTGCCCGGCCTGCGATTGTCAGAACTGATAGGCAACCGCGAGGGTGGTCATGGTTGTGCGGTTGGATTGGGCGCTGGATTTGGGTTCGGTGCGCAAACTCTGGCCGCTAGGCGCGTGCTTGATCAGCGCATTACCCTTAGCGGACGCATAGACCTGATGATCGATCCCTGCCTTAACCGAAAGCTGCGGATTGACGTTATACGTCAGCCCCAAGGCAAGACTCTGCATCTGGCCTTTGTTGCCATGGTCGCCGCTGAACGTCAGATCACGCTGGTGGTGAGTATCGAAATCCCTCGCCCGGACCCACTGGCTGTACTTGAAACGGCTTTCCAGGGTCCAGTTCTTCAGATTGTAGAGTCCGACGAGCCCCAGATAAGGCGTGTCATAGGTCTGCTGGTAAGTAATGCCTTTTTCCCCGTCGGGGAAGTTGCCTTCCTGATCGCGAAAGCCATCCGGCGAAGAATAGATATAGCTCCCCCCCTTGGAATCCCAGTCAAACCGACTGCGCTGGTACCCTGCCATCACCCCAAGGGCAAGGTCTTCCCGCTTGAGCGCCCAGGCGGTGGCGGAAAACTCCACCTGCCAGGCGTTTTTGAGTCGGGTCTTGGGATGATTCGAATAGTGGGTCCAGCCGACATCTTCATCGCTGAGCCAGTCGTAATCCTTCATGTGGCTGTTGCCGCCGCTGATCCGGGTCCAGCCGCGCAAGTCGTATGAGAGCCAGTCCAGCGGGTGGAATGCCAGGCCCAGATGCAGCGTAGGAACCTGCTTCATATCCCAGGTCAGCTGGCTGAGTTTTTCGCCGTCATCGTAGACCTTTTCCTGGGATCGCCCATTCAACAGCCCGAGCCCCACACTCAAATCAACGCTGCCCACCTTCAAGCGTTGCTCGCTGGTCACTGTGGCATCCGCCGATGCCTGCTGCGCCAGCGCACTCAAACCCAGCGCACTCATTAGAAATAGTGTCTTGCGTCCATTTTTCAGCAACATCCATCACCTCGGTCAGGGTCATAGGTGCGCCGACTGAAGGCCGATGCACCGGAGCCCGAAATGATGAAGGTTGTTGCAGGACGCTTCTGCCAGACAAAGCGTCCTCAACCTGTATGAAATGTCGTCAGAAAACCCTGGAAAGTCCCTACAAACAGCCCCCATAAAAAAAGGGCCTACAGCGTGTGCTGAAGGCCCCTGCATAACCTGTCGGTTTTATTCGGCGAGGCTTTTGCTCACAACTTCGAATACGTCACTGGACAGCTCACCCGAATCACGGATGCGCACCAGTTCGGCCTTCATCAACGCCTGACGGGCGCTGTCGTATTTGCGCCAGCGGGTCAGCGGTGCCAATTGGCGAGACGCGATCTGCGGGTTGAAGCCGTTGAGCTGAATCACCAGATCCGCCAGGAAGCGGTAGCCGGAGCCGTCCGCTGCATGGAAGTTGATCAGGTTCTGGCCCGCAAACGCACCGATGAGGGCACGCACCTTGTTCGGGTTCTTGATGTTGAACGCCGGGTGCTGCATCAACGCCTTGACCCGCTCTAGACCACCCGGCAACGGGCTGCCAGCCTGGACGCTGAACCATTGATCCATGACCAGCGGGTTGTCTTTGAAGTTCTCCGCAAACACCGCCAGCGCCTTGTCTTTCTCGGCGGTGAACGGCGAGTTGACCAGCACTGCCAGCGCGGTCAGGCGCTCGGTCATATTGTCGGCGCTATCGAATTGCTCAATGGTGGCGGCCAGCACTTCAGGCTTCTCGCTGAGCATCAGGTACGACAACGCGATGTTCTGCAACGCACGCCGGGCAAAGTGCTCGGCTTCAGCCACATAAGGCGTGGCCTTGGACACTTGGCGGTTGGCGGTGTAGCGCGCCCACAAGCCGTCGAACAGACTGTCTGCCAGCTGTTTGCGCACAAACTCACGTGCCGCATGGATCGCATCAACGTCAGCCACTTCGCTGATTTCGGTCAGATAGGCTTCGCCCGGCAACGACAGCATTTCGGCGATCATGGCTTGATCCAGCGAGGTATCGGCCAGCACCGTACCCAGTGCGGTCACCAGACGCTGATCGAGCACCAACGGCTGCCCTTGCTGGTATTGGCCGATCAACTCCTGCAACACCTGAACCGACAATTGCTGGCCCGCATCCCAGCGATTGAAGCCGTCGCTGTCATGCTGCATCAGGAACATCAACTGGTCGCGGTTGTACGGGAAGCTGAGCTTCACCGGCGCCGAGAAGCCACGCAGCAACGATGGCAGAGGCTGTGCGGCGATATCGACGAAGGTGAAGGTCTGCTCGGCTTCGGTCACGGAAATGACCCGCGTGGTGCCGCCTGCCGCCGCTTCGCCTTGCAGACGCAGAGCAATTTCGCCGCCCTGCTTGTCCAGCAGGCCCAGTTCTACGGGGATCACGAACGGTTTCTTGCTCTCGCCTGGCTGGCCCGGTGTGGTCGGGCAGCTCTGACGGAAAGTCAGGCTATAGGTTTTCGCGGCGCTGTCGTAGGACTCGCTCACCGCCAGACGTGGCGTACCGGCCTGGCTGTACCAGCGTTTGGACTGAGTCAGGTCCACACCGTTGGCGTCTTCCATGGCCTTGATGAAGTCATCACAGGTCACGGCCTGGCCGTCATGACGCTCGAAGTACAGATCACTGCCCTTGCGGAAGCCTGCGGCGCCCAACAGGGTGTGGAGCATACCGACCACTTCCGAGCCCTTTTCGTACACAGTCAGGGTGTAGAAGTTGGAGATTTCGATGAAGCTGTCAGGGCGCACGGCGTGGGCCATGGGGCCGGCATCTTCGGCGAACTGGTGGGTACGCAGATAGGCCACGTCCTGAATGCGCTTGACCGTGGCCGAGTTCATGTCAGCCGAGAAGCCGGAATCGCGATAAACCGTGAAGCCTTCCTTGAGCGACAGCTGGAACCAGTCGCGGCAGGTCACGCGGTTGCCCGACCAGTTGTGGAAGTATTCGTGGGCGACGATGGCCTCGACTCGCTGGTGAGCGGCGTCGGTGGCGGTTTCGGCACGGGCCAGCACGGCGCTGGAGTTGAAGATGTTCAGGCCCTTGTTTTCCATGGCGCCCATGTTGAAGTCGTTGACCGCAACAATCATGAAAATGTCCAGGTCGTACTCGCGACCGTAGGTTTCTTCATCCCAGCGCATGGATTTCTGCAGGCTGGTCATGGCGTGCTGGCATTTGTCGATGTTTTCCGGTTCGACGTAAATGCGCAGGGTCACTTCCCGCTGGCTCATGGTGGTGAACTTGTCTTCAACGCACCATAGGTCACCGGCCACCAGCGCAAACAGATACGCCGGTTTCATGAACGGGTCTTCCCAGGTCGCCCAATGCCGGCCGTCGTCTTCCGGGCCGCTGGCAATCGGGTTGCCGTTGGACAGCAGGACCGGGAAGTTGTGTTTGTCGGCGCTCAGGGTCGTGGTGAACTTGCTCATCACGTCCGGGCGGTCGAGGTAATAGGTGATCTTGCGAAAACCCTCGGCCTCGCACTGGGTGCAGAACATGCCGCTGGATTTGTACAGGCCTTCCAGGGCGGTGTTGGTTTCCGGGTGGATGCGCACGCTGGTGTCCACCGTGAACGACTCGGCCTTGGGGTGCAGGGTCAGGTGATCCGGAGTCAGCTGGTAATCGGCGGCGCTCAGCTCGGTGTCGTCAAGCTGCACCGAAAGTAGCTCCAGCAACTGGCCGTCCAGCACCAGCGGCGGCAAACCTGCGCCACGGGCCGGGTTGCGGCGCATCACCAATTGGGCGTGGACCAGCGAATGGTCATCGAACAGCTCGAACGTCAGGTGCGTTTCGTCGATGAGGTACTCGGGAGCCTGATAGTCCTTCAGGTAGATCATTTGCGGTTGTTCGGTGCGCATGATGAGTCCTCTTACTGATGCACGGCGAGCTGATAAGCCGTGTATTTGCGAATATTGATCACGCCGGTATCGAAGATCAGGTACTGGCCCTTGATCCCCAGCAATGTGCCTTCAGCGATCGGATTCTTGTCCAGGTTGAAGCTGACAATCTTGGTCGGGTACGCCTCGACGGGGTAGCGGATCTCGATCGGTTCGACGTCATGCAGCATTTGGATGGCTTGCAGGCCAAATCGTTCTTGCAACCCGGCCAGCCCTTCGCCGCAGCTTTCAAATAATTGCTGACGAATCGCCACCAGATCCACCGGCTCAGCGTCGCCCTTGAGCAAGGCACGCCAGTTGGTGCGGTCAGCCACCTGGCTGCGCAGCAGATCTTCAACGAAACCGGACTGCTGGCGCGTCGCAACCCGCAGGATCGGCAAGGCCTGACTCGCACCCTGATCGAGCCAGCGGGTCGGCAACTGGGTCGCACGGGTAATCCCGACTTTGACGCCCGACGAGTTGGCCAGATAGACCACATGATCGGTCATGCAGAACTGCTCGCCCCACGCCGGATCCCGGCAGGTGCCGTGTTCGTGATGGCACTTTTCCGGGCTCATGATGCAGATATCGCACTGCGCCAGCTTCAACATGCAGGGGTAGCAATAACCCTGGCTGTAACTGGATTTGGTCTTGCGCCCGCAATGGCTGCAATGGATCGCACCCAGGAACTCCAGACGTACCGTTTTGCCAATCAGCGGGTTGACCGGGATCTCGCTGTCACCCAGTCGAAACGAGTACTGCACCAGCGGCGTATCAAGGCGCGCTGACATTTTGTTGACTGCACCACGACCAATCTCAATCAATGGATAGCATCCGACTTGAACAGGATATTCGGCACAGTCGTGGACTTGGAGGCGCATTCCTGCGGGCCCATGTAGCCGATGCGCTGGTCTTCGGGCAGGTTTTGCACTTCCCAGGCGATCAACGCCTGCAAGGACAACTCACGCTGTTCCTGAGTCAGCTTGCGGCCATCGGACCACTTACCGATTTCCACGGCCAGCTTCAGGCTCTCGTAGATGTCCGGGGTGATGTTTTCAATCATTTCAGCAAAAGAGGACATAGAGCACTCCTGAATTAAACGAACAATTTTAAGCGCGGGCCCGAGCGATAACGCCGCCAATCAGACCTGTTGCACAACCGATCAGCAGACCGCCCACATGCGCGCCGTTGGCGATTTCGCCAAAGCCCAGCATGCTCACCAGACCCGACAGGCACAACGCCAGCCAGACCAGCATCATCACCAGCACCCCGCGAGGTAAACGGTAGATGGGGTTGGGTGCGAGCATTTGAAAGATCCAGCAATGACCGAGCAGGCCATACAGCACGCCGGACAGGCCGCCAAACAGGCTGGCACCGCCAAACGCGTATTGAATGTAGTTGGAAACCGCGCTGAACAGCAGGGTCAGGCCCAGCAGTTGCAGCCCACCTTGACGCCATTCGATACGCCGCCCCAGCTCCCAGTACCACAGGGCGTTCATGGCCAGGTGCAGGATGCCGAAGTGGATCAGCATCGGCGTGACAATCCGCCACCACTGGCCCGAAGCCAGCGTATCGGCCAGGGGCACAAAGGTCGCGTAATCGCCGCGCACCCGGAAATCCAGAAAAGTCAGCCAGCGCACCGCATCGAGATTATCGCCCAGCAGCGTGATACCGCCGACGATCAGCGAGGCCAGCAGCACTAAGGCGGTGACCGGGCTGTCGCGCAATTGTTGAACAAAACCGGGGCGCGATGACCTACCGCCCTGCTCGCCCGCTGGCAATTGGTAATGCTCATCGCCTTGCGGATATTGCTGGTACAAGGCGCGAATGTCTTCGGCCAGCTGGGGAGTATCCGGTACCCACAGCACTTGCTCGCCGGCTTCTTCGCTGACCCGATGGGGCACGCGCAGACGATTCAACAGGCTGACGAAACCACTCAGGTCAGTGGTCAACGGCAGACGCATGACAGCAACAGGACTCATCAAACAGCCTCGGGACGTTCAACATCAACCCAGACGAACTTGTCTGGATCGATGCGGGTTTCCTGGTCCAGCCGATAGGCGACCAGTTTGCCGTAGAGCACGGCGCTGTAATCCAGACACGCCAGATTCGGTCGAATCGGCGCGGGTATGCCGCTGCGCCAGTAATGGCCGACAAACAACAGGGGTTCATCGACGCCATAACGCAGCAGCGCGTTCTTTTCAGTGGTGGACAGTGGCGTCTTGGCCACGCCTTCAGGCAGCGCGTCGGGCTGGAAGACCACGTCGCCATAGGTTTGCGGGTCGTCTTCCCAGAATTTGGTGCGGAAGAACGCGCGGGTCAGGCCGTCTCCGCCGGTCAACGTCATGCCGTGAGGCAGACGCAAGTCGGTGCCACGCAGCAGCCGGTCAAACACGGCACAGGCAAAACTGCCCGGCATCGCCGACGCCTGGACGAACTGCTGGTTGATGCAACCGCTGCCATGCATGGTCAGCAATGGCGTCACCAGGCTCGAATCCCAGCAGGCATGCACCACCCGGAAACGCCCGGCATCAATGAACAGCGGCAGCTCGTAGAACCAGTTGACGAACTCCTTCCACTCCGCCGGATAGCGCTCGAACTGGGTCAGGGTTTCGCCAATCAGGCGCGCATGCCGTGGCGAATGTTCACGCACGAACTGCTTGCCGCTTTCCGGCGGCGCCGGGGTTTCCCAACCCAGCGCGTTGAATTCGTGGTTGCCCATGATGCACAGCGCATGACCGGCCACCACCATGTCGCGCACGATATGCAATGACTCACGAATCAGCGGGCCACGGTCGATGATGTCCCCGAGAAACACCGCAATGCGTTCGGAATGGCGCCAGACGCCAGCCTGAAAGCGATAACCCATCACGCTGAGCAATTGCTCTAACGTATGGGCACATCCATGCACGTCACCGATCAGATCGTAGCTACGCGCGGGATCGAGCATCAGTCGCCTCCACCACCAAGTCGGCTACCCCAGCCCAGCTTGGTGCGACAGACTTCGTAATAGTTGTGGTCCAGAGGATGAATCAGACGCAGCTTTTGCGACTTCTTGCTGACAGTGATGGTGTCACCGGGGGCGCAAGTGAAGTGATTCTGCCCGTCGCAGGAGACCTGGGGATAAATCGTCATGTCCTTGGACACCACAATCTTCAGCTCACTGTTGCCGTCCACCACAATCGGCCGCCCGGACAAGGTATGCGGGTACATCGGCACGATCACAATGGCATCCAGCTTGGGATGCATGATCGGGCCGCCAGCGGACAGAGCATAAGCAGTGGAGCCTGTGGGCGTCGCAACAATCAGGCCGTCGGCCTTCTGGCTGCAGACGAACTGGCCATCGATGTAGATCTCGAACTCGATCATCCGCGTCGATTTGCCGGGGTGCAGCACTACGTCGTTAAGTGCATCGCCTTGACCGATGGCCTCGCCATGACGGCGAACCTCGGCCTGCAGCAGGAAACGATTCTCAACCAGATAGTGACCGTCGAGGACTTCAGCGACTTTGACTTCCAGTTCGTCAGGGCGAATATCGGTGAGAAACCCCAAGCTGCCACGGTTGATGCCCAACACCGGCGTGTTGTGCTTGGCCAACGCCCGGGCCGCGCCCAGCAAGCTGCCGTCGCCACCGACCACGATCACCAGATCGCAGACTTCACCGAGCATCTTGCGCGAGGAAGTTTGCAGACCATGGCCGGGTAATACTTCGGCGATGGTGTCTTCCAGAATGACGTGCAGGTGCCGTTCCAGCAGGAATCTCTTGAGTCGGCGAACGGTATCGAGCACCTGAACACTGCCCAGGCGGCCGATGATGCCGATATTGCGAAATTGCTCCATGGGGCTCCTGCGGGGTTCGATACGGCTTAAAGACAGGGATTATGGGCGAAAGGTCGGGGTAGCGGCAAACTGGTAAGTGTTTTGGATGGATTGAGGCTGATTTGGGGCATATCCATTGTTGCGGTTACGGCCACTTACGGTTGCGCCCTTACGGCGCCTCACTTTTGAACAGCGCAAAAGTAAGCAAAACGCTCTTGCCCCACCACTCGGCACCTCGCCTAGGCTCGGCGTACCCGCCCGCAGACCTTGAACCGTGGGCCGCCGCGAAGGGCCATCCCTGGCCCAGCGCGGCTAACCCGGCGTCCTGCCGGGTTGCCCACGGTTCAAGGCCTACGTTCGGCCAGCAGGGTTTAACGGGGCGCTTAAGATCAAAAGCTCGGCGGCCTGATAGTAGGCCTGCTTTTTTTTGAGCCTGCCGCGCTATCTTCATCGTCTGCACCACTGCCTTCGCGAGCAAGCTCGCTCCCACAGAATCGGTGATCATCTGTGGGAGCGAGCTTGCTCGCGAATCAGTCGACGCTGTGGATCAGACACACCGCGTCATCGTTCGGCGGGGGAAAATCGGAGTGCCGTCCACACGCTCTAACAGACAATTGCGTACCCCTGTAGGAGCGAACTTGTTCGCGAGGCGGTATTTCTGTGCACGCAGGTCCATCGCCCTCGCCAACAAGTTGGCTCCTACAGGATCCGGTTCTGCTGTTGACCTGGCTGTTGATCTTGCTGTTGATCTGGCTTTTGATCTTAAGCGCCCCGTTAAACCACGCTGGCCGAACGCGGGCCTTGAACCGTGGGCAACCCGGCAGGACGCCGGCTTAGCCGCGCTGGGCCAGGGATGGCCCTTCGCGGCGGCCCACGGTTCAAGGTCTGCGGTCGGGTACACCGAGCCTAAGCGAGGTGCCGAGTGGTGGGGCAAGGACCTTTTGGTTACTTTTGGCTGGGCCGGCATTCCGGGCTGTTTGCCAAAAGTGACCCGCTGTAAGAGCGGAACCATAGGTGGCCGTTACCCCAGAAATGGATATGTACATCACATCAACCCTAATCGCGGGCAAGCTTCGTCGCGACAGAAACACCACCTGCCAATTCCGCTATTCTCCGCCCATGACCCTATTCCCCAGCCTCACCGACCTGCCCCGCCAATTACGCACGCCGCAAGTGCGGGATCTGGCGTGGGTGATCCTCGCGCCGCCGATGCTCGGCGAAACACCCTGGCCCCAGCGTCACCCTTTGTCGGCCAGCGAATGGGTCGCCAAACCGCAACAGCTGGCGGACTTTCTGTCCAGTCTGGATCGTGACAGCAGCAGCCTCGACCAATGGCTGGCCCAGGGTGCAACCCGGCGGCTGGGTCTGTATTACGAGCGCCTCTGGCAGTTTGCTGCCCACAAGGCCCCCGGCGTGGAGATGATCGCCGCCAATTTGCAAATCCGTCTGGCCGGGCAAACTCTGGGCGAGCTGGACATGCTGCTGCGCGATGGCGACGGCGTGCACCACGTAGAACTGGCAATCAAGCTGTATCTGGGACCGCAACAAGGCGACGGCCGCGACCCGGCGCAATGGCTCGGCCCCGGTTGCCACGATCGACTGGACCGCAAGCTCGCGCACCTGAGCCAGCACCAATTGCCGATTTCCTCGCGGCCGGAAAGCCAGCAAGCCCTCTCCGAACTGGGTATTACCGATTTCAGCGCAGAACTGTGGCTGGGTGGCTATCTGCTGTACCCGTGGCCAGGCCAGTCGCAATCGCCACACGGCGCACACGCTCAGCACTTGCGCGGCGGGTGGTTGCATCAGAAAGATTGGCATGAGTTCGTGGCGCAACGCCCCACCGGACGCTGGCAATTACTGCCCCGCCACGCCTGGCTCGCACCGGCTCATTACGCCCAGGCCTGGAGCATCGAGCAACTGGACGAGTGGCTGGCCCAGCTCAACCCGCTGGCACCGGCGCAGCTGTTGGTACGTTTGGTTCAAAACAATGACGGCGAATGGGAGGAAGCCGAGCGAGTGTTTCTAGTGTCCGACCTCTGGCCCCGGCTCGGCGATACGAGCAATGCGACACAACCGGTCGCACTGCCCGCTACGTTGTTTTAAATCCTCAGGCGGCTTTTTTCGTGCGCGGCAACAGAATCGCCAGAATCCCCAGCAAAGGCAGATACGAACACAGGTTGTAAACGAACAGAATCCCGTGGCTGTCGGCCAGATAGCCCAACAAGGCTGCGCCGATGCCGCCGAAGCCAAACATCAGGCCAAAGAAAATCCCGGCGATCATGCCGACGTTACCCGGCACCAGTTCCTGGGCGTACACCACGATCGCGGAAAACGCCGACGCCAGGATGAAGCCAATGATCACGCTCAGCACGCCGGTCCAGAACAGGTCCGCATACGGCAGCGCCAGGGTGAAAGGTGCCGCGCCGAGGATCGAGAACCAGATAACCGCCTTGCGGCCGATCTTGTCGCCGATTGGCCCACCAAAGAAAGTGCCTGCCGCGACGGCGCCGAGAAACAGGAACAGGTACAGCTGCGAAGTGGCCACCGGCAGATCGAACTTCTCGATCAAGTAGAAAGTGAAATAGCTGGTGATGCTCGACATGTAGAAGAACTTGGAAAACATCAGGAAGCCCAGCACCACCAGCGCGGCCGTCACTCGGCCTTTGGACAGGCCGTGACTGGCAGCCTGGCCCTGTTTGAGCTTGAACAGATTGAGGTGGCTGCGATACCAACGACTGATGGCGTACAGCAGGCCGATGGAAAACAGCGCCACCAGGCCAAACCAGGCCACGTGCCCCTGACCGAACGGGATGACGATCGCCGCTGCCAACAAGGGTCCGAACGCCGTACCGGTATTGCCGCCTACTTGAAAGGTCGACTGCGCCAGGCCAAAACGCCCGCCAGAAGCCAGTCGAGCGATGCGCGAGGCCTCTGGGTGGAAGGTCGAGGAGCCAATACCGACCAAGGCCGACGCCAGCAGAATCATCGGAAAGCTGCCGACCACGGCCAGCATCAGAATCCCGATCAAGGTACACAGCGAGCCTACCGGCAGGACCAGCGGATTGGGGTGGCGGTCTGTGTAATAGCCGACCCAGGGCTGTAGCAACGAAGCCGTGATCTGAAACGTCAGGGTAATCAGTCCGATCTGGGTGAAGGTCAGCCCGTAACTTTCCTTGAGCATCGGATAGATCGAAGGCAGCACGGCCTGGATCAGGTCATTGACCAGATGCGCCAGCGCCACGGCACCGATGATACGCATCACCAGTGGGCTTGAAGTACTTGCAGGGGTGGCAGTGGGGATTGCAGTTGCAGAAGGGTTGCTGACGGCCATGAAGTTCATCCGTGGACTATTGGATGTGCCACGACCCAGTCATTGCAAGATATGTCAGCGGCACAAGGTTCGCCAATGTGCCACTTTTAGGGGCATTGCCGCTACATTTTGTTGCGTAAAAGCACAGCGGTTCAATTGTGGGACCGGCTTCAGCCGGGAAGAGGCCAGCACATCCAACGCATTTTCAGCGGCCGACATACAGCCTTCCCGGCTAAAGCCGGTCCCACATTAGAAGCCACTCAAGCAGCGGCCCCTACACCCACACCCTTCTCCCCCGCCCGAACATCATGCAGCGAAATCCGCGATGTCTCGGGCAGTGCCAGACCACCCGCCAACGCCAGCAATGCCACAGCGATCAGGTAGAACGCTGGCGACAGGTTGCTGCCGGTGGTGCTGATCAGCCAGGTGGCCATCAAAGGCGCGGTGCCGCCGAAGATGGTGTAGGCCATGTTGTAGGTGATCGCCGACGCGGTGTAGCGGGTGCGGGTCGGGAAGGTTTCCGACAGCAGCGCCGCCGTGACCACGCCACATAGCACCGCGCCCACCGCCAGCAGCATGACGCCGACAATGGAGGCGGCGAACGAACCGGAGCTGGCCATCAGGAAGGACGGATAGACCACCACAATCAACAATGCACAGGCGGTCATGACTGTCGCCCGGCGTCCGACCTTGTCCGAATACAAACCGGCCAGCGGGCAGATCGCGGCAGCGAAGATCAGGGCAATCAACGACACCAACAGCGCGGTGGCGCGGCTCAGCCCGCCCGCCACTTGCAGGTACGTCGCAAAGTAAGTGGTGAACATATAGAAGGACAACGCCGTCAGCGACACGAATGCGCCCAGGCAACAAATCGCCGCGCCGTGGTTGCGCAGGGTTTCCTTCAGGGGCGAATGGGCCACTGCGTGCTCTTGGGTCACGGCCTGAAATGCCGGGGTTTCATCCAGTTTCCAGCGCAGATACAAGCCGACCAAACCTAACGGCGCAGCAATCAGAAACGGCAGACGCCAGCCCCAACTGCCCATGGCTTCAGCCGACAGCGATGCTTCCAGGGCATAGGCCACCACGGCTGCCGCTGCGAAGGCGGAGAAAGTAGAAACCGGAATGAAGCTGCCATACCAGGCGCGTTTGTCGTTGGGCGCATGCTCCATCAGATAGGCGCATGCCCCGGCGTATTCGCCCCCGGCCGAGAAGCCTTGGGCGCAGCGGATCAGGGTCAACAAGATGGGTGCCATGACGCCAATGGCCGCATACGTCGGCAGCAGACCGATCAACGTGGTCGCACCCGCCATCAGCAGAATGGTCATGGCCAGGGTTCTTTTGCGGCCGATCCGGTCACCCAACATGCCGAAGAAAATCCCGCCCAACGGTCGGAAAGCAAAGGCCACGGCAAATACCGCAAAGGTCTTGAGCAACGCCGCGCTGGCATCGCCACTGGGGAAAAATTGTTGGGCAATGGTGGTTGCCAGAAAGCCATATACGGCGAAGTCGAACCACTCGACGAAATTACCGATGGCCGCGGCGACAATCACTTTTCTCAGGGTTTTGGGGCTGACCTGCTCTGTAGCTGCGCTTGTCATGCTGGACCTCGACATTTCATCAGGAAGCTATCGATTATCGGGACAGTCGGCGCTGTGGCTCACTCCAAAAGTGTCATCCACATAGTCAGGACCGACTCGCCGTCAAACGATTGCGCATGATTCATGCCACAGGCTCTATGTCGCGGCTTTACAGCCCCATCCCGCGCCGACCTTGCAAGCCACCGGTGTGGACGAAGATCAGCCGGGTGCCTGAGGGAAATCGCCCGGCGAGAACTTCATCATGCAGGGCCAGCAGCGCTTTGCCGGTGTACAGCGGTTCGAGGGGCATGCCGCTTTGTGCTTCGCTGCTGGTGATGAAGTCCAGCAGCTGTGGATCGGTGTTGGCGAAGCCGCCGCGGCTGGCGTTGATGAGCTGATAAGTATCCCCCGCCCCTGTAGGAGCGAGCTTGTTCGCGAGACGGTTCGTCAGGCACGACGCCTCGCGAACAAGTTCGCTCCTACAGGTTTTGCGCTGCTCACAGATTCGCACCACATTCTGCTCAACCCCATGATCATCCGGCACCGCCATCGCGCCATACACCGCCCGCGCTCCGGCCTCGGCGAGCACCAATCCGGCCAGGGTTGTGCCAGTCCCGGCGGCCAGCCACCAGCCGTTATAATCGTCCCAACCCAAGCGGCTCAACTGAACACTGACCATGCCCGGCAACCCGGCACAGCCCAGTGCACCCGGCAAGCCACCGCCGCCTTCAGGGATCGGGTAGAAATCGGGATATTGCTCTAACCAAGTTGCCCAGAAACCAGCCTCATGTCGCGCGCGATAGCCGCCATAACCCAGCCAGTGCAGCGGCATGCCGAATGTCTGCAGGTCTTCGGTGGTGGGTGTTTGCACGGGATGACCACGGAGCAGCCCCGCCGTAGCAAAGCCAAACCGCTTGCCCGCTGCCGCCAGCGCATGCAGATGATTGGAATGGGCGCCGCCCAGGCTGATTACCCCTTGGGCCCCCGCCTCGCTGGCCGCCGCCAGATGATGGGCGAGCTTGAACCACTTGTTGCCACTGATCAGCGGATCGATCAGATCCAGACGCAACACTGCGACCTCAACCCCGGATTGCGCGAGCCAAGGTAGATTCAGCCGTTCAAGGGGAGCGCTGGGTTGCCAGTGGATGGGAGGGACAGACACAGGATTGGGCCGCAGGGGAAAAGCCGGGAGTTTAACATTGGCCTGCAATTTCTAGTGGGAAGGGCTTTAGCCGGGAAAGCGGCCTATCTAACGACGCAAATGCAGCGCCTGTACTGGCCTCTTCCCGGCTAAAGCCGGTCCCACAAGAGAGGTGTGTGAGCTGAAAGTTCTGGAGTTACAACCCCGCTG
>NZ_UUOC01000034.1 GCF_900590755.1 Pseudomonas viridiflava
GGGAAGAGGCCGGTACACCCGCCCGAGATTGATCGCCTGAAATACCGTCTTCCCGGCTAAAGCGGAGCGCCGCCCGGCCGGTCCCACAACAGATATGCATTGCAGGCCAACATAGAATCTCCCACAGGTTCCGGTTGGCAACGTTAACTCTGCCCGCCCTGATCCCCTTCATCCACCAACCCCCAGTCCACGGGTCCGGTGCTGCTTGCACTTCGAGTTAATAAAACATACTTCTCGATATAACTCCCTTCGGTTACTTCCAATCTTTATAACGCCTTACTGCTCATTCGACGAATGACACGTTCTCGTTAAAACCCGCTATTAAACTAAATATGCATAACGTCTAAATTTGCCAGGAAGGCCGCCATGTTCACTTTACGACCCATATCTCTTCATCTGTCTGCACACTCGCTCAGGCATGTGTTAGTCGTCATGACCATGGCAATGTTACCCAATGCCCATCATCTAGCGGCTGCGGAGGCGCAGAAGCTTTATGAGCCCTTGACTACACTCGGACTTCAGCTGACCTTTACACCGTCAGCAACGCAGCAGATAGGGGATTACGTAGTGTCCAGCGGGTTACTAACCGGTCTTGAAAATAGTGATGGCGGTTCGCTTGTCTCAGTCCGCTCACCGCAGGGCAGTACACTCAGTTTGATTGACACTCCGGCCAAGCGCGGTTTACTTCTGACCTCTGCCGACGGGACACCGACTTTCAAGGAGGACGTGCCTACTGATTGGCTTAAGACGGACTACATAGAGAGTCCGGAAGAGGAAGCCATCTCTGCGCAAGCTCAATCGAGTGATACTCCCACCGCTTACCCGAAAATAATTGATGTATTGGCCGGATTTTCAGCCGCATCAGCCAAGGCCGTGGGTGACCCAAAAGCGTACGCGCTGGCACAGGTAGAGTCCGTTAACCTTGGTCTGCGCAACTCAAAAATTTCGGCGGTTCACCTCAACCTGCTTGGTATAAAGATCATCAACAATGACTACCCGATTACCACGGAAGTACTCAGCAAGCTTGACGAGCTGTTTCCCGAAGGACGGCAATGGGGTGCAGACACCATCGCGGCATTTTTTATCGGTAACGATCAGAACACCGCACGCGGATGGGGCCATGTTGGAGGCAGGCTGACAGTTCAAACAACCAACACCAGTGCAGCATTCCGACACGAGATGGGACATAACGCCGGCGGCCGTCACTGTAATGAAGGCCAAAGCAGCTATAAGTTTGGCTATAACAATGGAAAATCACGCACCTATCTTTGTGGCAATGATATTGCATACTACTCCAACCCTTACATCAGAGATAAGTATGGATTACCACTAGGCAATATCAACACTGCCAACATGGCAAGAGTTTGGGCGGAAAACGCGGCAAGATTATCGAACTATCGTAAACCCGAGATTCCTCCGCTTACACTATCGGGGCAGAGTTTGGGGAGCGATACAATTGAGCTATCATGGTATTGGGGTTATATAACACCACAAAAAACCACCATATATCGGTGGCTTGTCCCGATAGCCGAAAGCACGACTAGTCATTACCAGGACACGGATCTACATTTGGGTACAACATACCGTTATCATGTGATCGCTACTGATGCCAAGGGAAATACCGCTCAGTCAGAATACATCTGGAAAGCAACGCAAGATTGATTAGCCCGAACGCGAGCTAGCCAATCTAAGCCGCACACCGCAATACTTCCGATTGTCTGGATTCAGGACTGCCCGCCCTGATCCCCTTCGTCCACCAACCCCCAGTCGGAAGGCCTGGCGCTGCTGGTGCCCACCGGTGCGGCGGGTGCGACTGTCGGTGCAGCGGTGACGCCTTCGCCATGCAGCTTCATACGCAAGCGCAGGTTGTTCTTGGAGTCCGCATACTTCACTGCTTCCTCTTCGGTGATGACCCCCGTTGAAGCCAGTTCGAACAGCGCGCTGTCGAAGGTCTGCATGCCCAGGTGCCCAGACTTCTCCATGATCCCTTTGAGGTCATTGAGTTGGTTACGCTGGATCAGGTCGCGAATGGTCGGCGTGCCCATCATGACTTCCACCGCCGCGCGGCGTTTGCCATCCACGGTTTTCACCAGACGCTGGGACACAAAGGCCTTGAGGTTGTTGCTCAAGTCATGGAGCAACTGCTCGCGGCGCTCTTCCGGAAAGAAATTGATGATCCGGTCCAGAGCCTGGTTGGCATTGTTGGCGTGCAACGTCGAAATCGCCAGGTGGCCGGTGTCAGCAAAGGCCAAGGCATGCTCCATGGTTTCCCGATCACGGATCTCCCCAATGAGGATCACGTCCGGGGCCTGGCGCAGGGTGTTCTTCAGGGCCGCGTGAAAGCTGCGGGTATCGACGCCGACTTCGCGCTGGTTGACGATGGATTTCTTGTGGCGATGGATGAACTCCACCGGGTCTTCGATGGTGATGATGTGCCCGCTGGCATTGCTGTTGCGGTAGTCGATCAGGGACGCCAGGGAAGTGGACTTGCCGGAACCCGTGGCGCCGACGAACAGCACCAGCCCGTGCTTCTCCATGATCACGTCCAGCAGCACTGGCGGCAGATACAGATCTTCGAACTTTGGGATGTCGAGTTTGATATTGCGCGCCACGAGGGACACTTCGTTGCGCTGCATGAAGATGTTGATTCGAAAGCGACCGATGCCGGCCATGGAGACGGCAAGATTCATTTCCAGCTCGCGGTGGAAGTCTAGTTGCTGCTCTTTATCCATCAGGCCTTGCGCGATTTCAGCCACCTGACCGGGTTTGAGTTTTTCGGCGCCAAGGGGCCGAAGTACCCCATTGAATTTGGCACAAGGCGGTGCACCGGTAGAAAGATAAAGGTCCGATCCATCCTGGCTGGCCAGAATCCTCAACAACGCCGGAAAATCCATAAGCTACACCGCACGAATGATTTGACTGAATAGAGGCCGCACCTTATGCGACATTCACCCCGGATGACTGTTCACGGGGCGAAGGCGCATAGCTTGGCGGCAGAACGGTGCCGGACGCAATCATTGATCTTCATGCTTTTTGAAACAGAGGGCGTATTAACGACAAGCCCGGCTGTCCGACACTCGTCTTGCTGCGAGCTGTGTGATAATGACCGCCGTTTTTTCTTCAGGCACCTGACTCATGAAAGCCCAAGCCCGCCACATTTTGGTGAAAACCGCCGAAGAGGCCGAACAGCTCAAGCAGCGCATCGCAAAAGGTGAAGCCTTTGATCTGCTGGCAAAAAAGCACTCCACCTGCCCCTCCGGCAAACGCGGCGGCGATCTGGGCGAAGTCAGGCCCGGGCAGATGGTCGGGGCGATTGATCAGGTGATCTTCAAAAAGCCTTTGCGCACCGTGCATGGACCAATCAAAAGCAAATTTGGTTATCACCTGATCCAGGTGTTTTACCGCGACTGATACCGGGCCGACTCAAAAAATCGGCATGGCGCTGTCAGGGATCAATGCGCCGGGATGCTGAATGACCACGCTCGCCAATCGATGACCAGCCTCTGCTGCCTGTAACGGGCCACAACCGCGCAAGCGCATGGCCAGATAGCCCGCACTGAACGAATCACCCGCTGCGGTGCTGTCGATAACCCGACTCACGGGCTGCGCGGCGATGTCATAGCGCTCACCGGCGGCTTCCACCAGACAGCTTCGGGCACCGCGTTTGACCACCACCTCGCTGATCCCCCGTTCCCGGTACGCCGACAACAACTGTTCGCTATCCGCGTAACCAAACAACGCTTGCTCATCGTCTTCAGTCAGCAACGCGACATCAACGCATTCCAGACAGGCTCGGTACGCGGCGCGGGCGTTATCCACCGACGCCCAGAGCCTTGGCCGATAGTTGTTGTCGAATGCCACTCGCGTGCCTTTGGCCCTGGCTTGCTGCAGTGCCGCCAGCAGGCGCTCGCGCCCCACCTCACCCAGCACGGCCAGGGTGATACCGCTCAGGTACAGCACGTCGTAGTCAGCCAGTGAGGCGAGAATTGCGTTGCCGACCTCGCTGGTAAAACAGTCGCGTACGGCGGCTTCGTTGCGCCAATACAAAAAGCGCCGCTCACCCTTGGCATCAGTCTGAATACAGTACAGCCCAGGCAATCTGCCAGGCAGGCGCTGGACCTTGCTCAGACCCACGCTCTCCTGGGCCCAGCTCTGGCACATGGCATCGCTGAAGCTGTCGTCGCCCAGCGCGGTTACGTAGTCGACTTGCGCGCCGCCTTTGAGCAGCCGCGCCAGGTAGACCGCCGTATTGAGGGTGTCGCCGCCGAAGCTCTGCTGCAGATTGCCATTGGCATGCTGCTGCAACTCGATCATGCACTCACCAATCAAGGCGATTCGCGGGTGGCTGTGGGTAATGAGTTCGCTCATACCGGGGATATCCTCGGGTTAGAAACAGGTGTCGAAACTTTCAATGACTTGCAACTGCTCATCCACCAGGCAGCCCGAGCGCCATTTGTCGAACGTCAGGCAAGGGTGCGAAGAACCGAACGCAATGATATCTCCGACCTTCAGCTCGCAACCCGGCGCCACGGTCATGAAGGCGTGCTGATCCATCACCGCCGTCACGGTGCATGCACTGATATCAGTACCTTTATCCGCCAACGCTCCGGCCTTGTAGAGTCGCAGCGGGTTTGGCAGCCCTGCGTCATAAGCCACTTCACGTTTGCCCATGGCGATCACCGCGAAACCAGGCTCTGGCAGCGATTGCACATGCGCCCAAACCTCCATGGCCGGTTGCAGGCCTTCGCTTAGATCACTGCGCCGGTCGAGCACGCAACACTGGGCATCTTTATAGATACCGTGGTCGTGCACCACATAACTGCCGGGGCGCAACACGGCGAGAAATCGCTCGCGCACCTGGCGCTCATCAAACGCCTCGGCGATCAGGTCGTACCAGGCCGAGCCCGACGCGGTGACGATCGGCCGCTCAAGGGCAAACGCGCCCTGATCCCGTAATTGCACAGCCAGCCGCACCAGAGAAGCGGCGAACTCGCGGATACCACTGACGGCCTGCTCGCCATGAATGACGCCTTCGTAACCTTCAATGCCGGTCAACGCCAATGCTGGCTGGGCGGCGATGGCATCGGCCAGCGCCAGTACTTGCTGCTCGGTGCGACAGCCGCATCGGCCACCCGGTACGCCGTATTCAATCATCACATTCAGGCGCAGCCCGCGTGAGGCAAAAAACTCGCCCAATGCAGCGACGTTGTCCGGGTGATCGACCATGCAATGGAAATCGAACATCGAGTCGCTGAGCATCTCGGCGATGATCGCCATGTTCGGTGTGCCAATCAGCTGATTGGCCATCAGTACCCGACGCACGCCGCGCACGTAAGCGGCTCGGGTCTGCACGGCCGTCGCGAGGGTCATGCCCCAGGCACCCTCTTCCATTTGCCGACGGAACAGCGCCGGGACCATGCTGGTTTTGCCATGGGGCGCCAGTTCCGCGCCGCTGTTACTGACGAAGGCTTGCATCCAGCGAATATTGTGCTCCAACGCCTGGCGATGGATGACCAGTGCCGGGAGGCTGACGTCCCGCACCAGATAATCGCCCGGTGTTGCAGCGCCTTTCTCTACCTTTGCAATGCTCATACGGTTCTCCCGTCGTTTTATTAACTGATTGTTTTTATTCACTGATTGTTTTTATTCACTGATGCGTCGCGCAAGGCCGTTGGCACTCTCGATCAAGACCTTGCGGTAAGCGTCGTAATGGGTTTTCGCATCATTGCGGGGGGCGACAATGCACAGCGTGGCGATGCACACGCCGTTCTCGTCGTTGACCGGCGCGGCAAAGCAGTGGGTGAAGGTGTCGGCCACGCTATCGAAGGAAAAGAAGCCCTCTTCACCCGCCTTGCGGATTTCAGCCAGGAACGTCGCCATCGGCAGACGCTCGCCACCGGGCAGGATGAAGTCATCGGCATCAATCAGATCGGCGATGGCCTGATCGGACAGATGGGTCAGCAGCAGCCGACCCGAAGCCGTCCAGGGAATCGGCGCGTTCTCGCCAATATTCGACGAAATGCGAAAATGCCGTTCGCCCTCCTGCATCAGCGCCACGGTGTACTTGCGACCGTTGAGCAGGCACATCTGCGCGGTTTCCCGGGTCTGCCGGACGATGTCACTCAAGCAAATCTGTGCTTCGCGAGTGAAGTCGAAATGACGCAAATGAGCCTGACCCAGAAAGTAAAGTTGACGGCCGAGATATACATGACCGTCTTGACCGACCGGCTCCAGAATGCGCCGCTCCAGAAGCGAAGCCACTAGCTCATACACCGTAGATTTAGGGCTGCCGATGCCATTGGCTATGTCGTTGGGCCGAAATGGCGCGCCCTTCTCCTTGAGGAAATCGAGAATATCGAAGGCTCGATCCAGCCCGCGAGCACGGCGTTTGATGGTGTTTTCGGTCATGTCTGGATTATCCGAAATGGTGTGAATGCTCAACGTCCAGCCTTCATTGGTGGGACCGGCTTCAGCCGGGAAGAGGCCGGAATAGCCGCTACATGTTCTTCAACCCTGTCACCGTCTTCCCGGCTAAAGCCGGTCCCACGAATTGAGGTGAGCCTCAAGCCTTCTTTTTGTACGCGACACAATCAATCTCGACCTTGCAATCGACCATCATGTTCGCCTGCACACAGGCCCGCGCCGGGGCGTGCTCGGGTTTGAAGTATTCGCCGAATACCTTGTTGAAACTCCAGAAATCCCGGGGGTCTTCCAGCCACACGCCAACCCGGACCACATCCTCAAGCCCGTAACCGGCCTCGGTCAGGATCGCCACCAGATTGTCCATGGTCTTGCGGGTCTGCTCGACGATCCCACCGACGATTATTTCGCCTTCATGGGCGGGCACCTGACCGGACACATGCAGCCAGCCATCGGCTTCAACCGCTCGGGCAAAAGGACGTGGCTGACCGCCACCGGCAACGCTTCCAGCGCCGTAACGTGTGATGCTCATGCTGCTTTCTCCAGATTTAAGGGTCGATGTCGCAAAGCTATAATTCCGCTATAGCGGAATATATTCTGCAATACGGGAACGAGTAACGAGTCTGCCACAACCTGACCGCGAAAAAAACCAACGCCCACGGGTCGTTGCTGCCTAGCTGATGTCTAGTTGTTCATCAGGTACAGCGCAAGACGGGCTCTATCCACAATGAGCAGCTACTATGAATTCAGACAGGCATTTAGACGTTGCCAGCAAAACGGAGATCCAATGGCTTTAGCAGAACATCCACATCAAGTAGCACTGGAGAAATTTCTTGCCGGGCATCCGGAGCTTGAGCAGGAACTTGCCAGACTCAACCCCTTGGCAGCGCAAGCGGCGGGACTGACCCGGGAGCAGTATCGGGAAGAGCGTTTACATGAGGCATTCGAGGAAGAAGCCGAAAGGCAGGGTTTATTTGCCTGGGAGTTGACCTTGCAGCTCACCGCCGAATCCGCTGAGGAGTACGACGCTCAGCGACGCGAAGTGCACAAGGAAGTCGCACAGATGGCGGGCATGGAGTGGACACAGTATTGCGAAATGAACGGCTTGAAGCCCTGAACCGGCATCACGACCGTTCGTCGCCCTCAAGGGCACCCTGCCATCAATCGGCTGACCAATATCAGGTAACGCCCATAAACTGGAGACGTACCATGATGAAGTCAAAGATGACTAGCGTTTTACTTGCAGGCCTGCTTTCCATCTCTTTCGGGTCCGCGTTCGCAGCGGGCGAGTCGAGCACAGGCCCCGTTAAACCTGAAACCGGCGGCGTTCAAAGCGGTTCAGCCATGCCACCGGGTACTCATCCGGCAGCACCTGCAGGCAGTACCACAAAAAACGCGGACAGCTCCAAAAAAGCTGACGCTTATGGTCGCAGTTCCGACTCAGGTGCAGGTAAGTCCACCGATGGCGGCACCACCGGCAGCGCTGTAGGCAAAACAGGTGGCCCGAATAAAAACGGCCCCAACGGCACAGGTGGCGGCGCAGCAGGTTCAGACGACAACTAAGTTGCGGCGACAGCAAATGGCCCGGTATATACCGGGCCATTTTTTTTGCTCGCGTTTTACATCAAATGCCTTAAAGGCAAGTTGCCAACGCAGCGCCCCGCCGCTCTGCGGCTTGACTGGACGGCGGTGCAAAATAGCTGACCGACGATCCAGGGCCCGCTGGTTTCACGTCAACAAAGAACTCGGCGCCGGTGTTGTAGATCGTGAAGCCCTCCTTGCCAGATTGCATGAAGGCATCGGCTTCGGTTCCGAGCAGCTTCTCGTCCTGCCAGGCATATTCGATGCACTGAGCAACAATGGCGGCGGCCTTATGGCTTGAATAAGACTTGTAAGGACCACCCAGACGGGATTGATTTGACGGGGAGGTGCAGCCTGCCAGCACTGCGGCGCACAGCACTGCAGCAGACAGCGCCGAAATCAAAGGCTTCATGACATTCCTTGAGATAAAGAAGCAGATTCTACACGCTCAGGCACGACGCATGCCCGGACATGCGCCGTGCCGTGGCAGTCTCATGCCTCAGTCAACTGCTCTTCGTATTCTTTGACGTACTGACCGGCCAGCGACTCTTTCTGCTTGTCATCAAGAATCTTGCCCGCCATCTGGAAGAACTTCTGCTCCTCTTCCTTCAGGTGATGATGAACTTTCTCGGAAAGCTTTTTAGCAGTTGCCAGCCAGCTCGGGTTCGACATCTCGGTCTCGTCGAGCTCCTCCATCATCTCGTCCATCTCATGATGTTCAGAAATCGCGTGCCGACTCAGGTCTATGCCCTTGTCGTGCTCCATCAACGGTATATAGAAGAAGCGCTCTTCAGCCGTTTCATGGGCCTGAAGCTCAGCCTTAAGCTGTTTATAAGCCTCGACGCGCTCGGCATTGTCGCCGTGGGTCTGCACCAGAATGTCGGCATAGTTGCGCTGGCGCTCATGGCTTTCTCGCAAGGCTTCAAAAATATTCACGGGCTGTACTCCAGAGACTGGCTTCCGAATCTGGAAGCGACCCTTACTAGACAGTCGCGTGAGAATGGCAGTTCAACATTATTGCGAGGCTGTCGGACGTGGCTGAAACCAGCGCCTCACAGGAAAGCAAGCGCGAAGGACAAAGAATGCTTCAAGACGATCGCCAATATCTGAACACAACTCGAAACAGCCATGGCGGCGAGAGGCTACTGAGTCGCGAGCTTGCCGAACCTGATGTACTGATGAATACCAAAGAGTCGTTCGCCAAGCGCATCGGCTTGCTGCCCTTTGCGGCTGGCGCGGTATCTGCAGCGGCTGTGCTGGTTGCCATCCAACTCATCACCCACCTGTAAAACCTTCCCTTTCAAGCCCCAAACTCTCTGGGGCTTGCATGCCGCCATACAACTGTCGCCTCACCTATGCGACAATGCGCGCCAAATTCGGCATGAATCCCGCATTCATTTCCAGTCATCCGACCCGACGTGTCGCAGATGCTGGCTAGATATGGCCCAAAGAATGGCCTCGCACCTGAGTATCGATTACTCCGGCACAGAGACGAAAACGGGTATCAAATCGGTATCGGCTTCCAAAAGCCACATCCAAGTTATTGAAAGGTAAGGTAATTGATCTCCACAGCAAACATCACCATGCAGTTCGGCGCCAAACCCTTGTTCGAGAACGTCTCGGTCAAGTTCGGTGCCGGTAACCGTTACGGCCTGATCGGCGCCAACGGCTGCGGCAAGTCCACCTTCATGAAGATTCTGGGCGGCGATCTGGAGCCTTCGGGTGGGCAGGTGATGCTTGAGCCGAATGTGCGCCTGGGTAAACTGCGCCAGGATCAGTTCGCCTATGAAGAATTCACCGTGCTCGACACCGTGATCATGGGTCACGAAGAGCTGTGGAAGGTCAAGGCCGAGCGCGATCGTATCTACTCGCTGCCGGAAATGAGCGAAGAAGACGGCATGGCGGTGGCCGAGCTGGAAACCGAGTTCGCTGAAATGGACGGCTACACGGCCGAATCCCGCGCCGGTGAGTTGTTGCTGGGCCTGGGTATCGGCATCGAGCAACACTTTGGTCCGATGAGCGAAGTGTCGCCGGGCTGGAAGCTGCGTGTATTGCTCGCTCAGGCGCTGTTTTCCGATCCGGAAGTGCTGTTGCTCGACGAACCGACCAACCACCTGGACATCAACACCATTCGCTGGCTGGAAAACATCCTGACCCAGCGCAACAGCCTGATGATCATCATCTCTCACGACCGTCACTTCCTGAACAGCGTGTGCACCCACATGGCTGACCTGGATTACGGCGAGCTGCGTCTGTTCCCGGGCAACTACGACGAATACATGACCGTGGCGACCCAGTCCCGCGAGCAACTGCTGTCGGATAACGCCAAGAAGAAAGCTCAGATTACCGAGCTGCAATCGTTCGTCAGCCGCTTCTCGGCCAACGCATCGAAAGCAAAACAGGCCACATCCCGCGCCAAGGCGATCGACAAGATCCAGCTGGCCGAGGTCAAGCCTTCGAGCCGCGTCAGCCCGTTCATTCGTTTCGAACAAACCAAGAAGCTGCACCGTCAGGCGGTCATCGTTGAGCGCATGGCCAAAGGTTTCGACGGCAAGCCGCTGTTCAAGGACTTCAGCTTCCAGGTGGAAGCAGGCGAACGCGTGGCGATCATCGGCCCGAACGGTATTGGTAAAACCACCCTGTTGCGCACCCTGGTCAACGAACTGACTCCGGATGCCGGTAGCGTCAAGTGGACCGATGCCGCAGAACTGGGCTATTACGCTCAGGACCACGCCCACGACTTCGAAGATGACGTCACCCTGTTCGACTGGATGGGTCAGTGGACACAGGGCGAGCAGATGATCCGCGGTACGTTGGGCCGGATGCTGTTCTCCAACGACGAGATCCAGAAGTCGGTCAAAGTGATTTCCGGTGGTGAGCAAGGCCGCATGCTGTTCGGCAAGCTGATCCTGCAAAAACCGAACGTGCTGATCATGGACGAACCGACCAACCACTTGGACATGGAATCCATTGAAGCGCTGAACCTGGCGCTGGAAAACTATCCAGGCACGTTGATCTTCGTCAGCCACGACCGCGAGTTCGTGTCGTCCCTGGCCACCCGCATCATCGAGCTGAGCCCAAGTGGCGTGACCGATTTCAGCGGCACCTACGACGACTACCTGCGCAGCCAGGGTGTGGTGTTCTGATAGGGCTGGCAAAAAACCAGGCAAGCACTGTGGGAGCGGTGCTTGCCCGCGATACAGACGACTCGGTGTCGATCATATACCGCGTTATCGTTCATCGCGGGCAAGCGCGCTCCTACAACGACGCATTGCAAATCTGACAGTCGCTTCATGTTTGAATACGGCGTTTACAGCCAACAAAAAGCCCGGTCACTCGACCGGGCTTTTTCATTTCAGATACGCCGTTTACTTAACCTGCAGCACCTCAATCCACAAAGCCCCTTTGCCCGACTCTGCTTCACTGGCGCGTTTGAGCGCACCTTTTTCGCCCACGGCGTAAACCCCGACTTTGTCAGCTTTCTCGCCCGTCACCAGCAACCACTTGCCGTTGGGTGAGAACGCGATGTTGCGTGGCTGTTTTTCTTCAACCGGGTAGTTCTCCAGAAAGCTCAACGCGCCGGTCGCGCTATTGACGGCGAAGGCAGAGACCGAACTGGTGGTGCGCTCGGTCATGAACAGCAGCTTGCCATCGGGTGACAAACGCAGGTCTGCGGCCCAGATGCGAGGGGTCGGATCATCCTTCAAATCATTGTTGCTGGCATCGCGGACTTCGCCGTGTACCAGTTTGAGCCGATCAGGGATACCGTTGGCTACGCCCAGCTCGGTCAGGGCGCCGGTTTTGTCATCAATGGAGAAAGCCGTCACGGTGCCGCTCATTTCGCCAACGACGTACAGGTATTTACCGTCGTGGGAAAACGCCAGATGCCTCGGCCCGGTCTTGGCCGGTACGCTGACGAAACCGCTACCGATAGGCGTCAGAGCGCCCGTTTTGGCATCCAGGCTGTATTGCAGCACGTGGTCCGAACCCAGATTGCCGGCGTAGGCAAAGCGGTTGCTCGGGTCAGTGCGTACCGAGTGGGCATGCGGTCCGGTCTTGTAGGTCTGGATTTTTTCGTCGGGCTTGTACGCCGCATCAATGGCCTGGACGGTAATGGCATCAGCGCCGTAGGACGCGCCCATCAGGTAACGCCCGCTGCGGTCGGTGGACAAATACGCCAGGCTCTCGGCCAACGGGCCTCTGGACACCTCATTCAAATGTCCGCTCTTGGGATCAATGCTGAACCCCACCACCTGAAACGGCTTCACCCGTAACGCCGCGAACAGCACCTTGCCATCCGGCGTAATCGCCATCGGGTTGACCATATCCCCGGCTTTGGTCTGTTCGAGCAGGCTTAACTTGCCATTGCTCTCATCGAGCTGGTACTGGGAAATCATCCCGTCGCCGGGGCTGGAAATGTATGCGAAGGTCGCAGCCTGTGCATGCATGCTGAGACCGTAAACAACAGCGGCTGCCATGAGGAGGGGTTTGCTCACGTGGAATCCTTATTTTTATGGTTGTGATCAGTCATCCTATGACTAGCCATAAAATTCGGCAAACACTGTTTCAAGGATTGTCGCAGATAACATCGTTAGCATGCTTTCTTTTGTCCCCTGCTCTTGCCATGATGGGGCACTCCCAACCGCCCGCCAGCGAAACGAGCCCCATGTCAGCCGCCACCCCGCCCCCGCCAATTGCTCAGCCCAGCTCCATGACGGTCACCTTGCAGATCGTTTCGATCGTCTTCTACACCTTCGTTGCCTTCCTGTGCATTGGTCTGCCCATTGCCGTCCTGCCCGGTTACGTCCATGACCAGTTGGGCTTCAGCGCAGTTGTCGCAGGTCTGACCATTGGCTGCCAATACCTGGCGACGCTACTGAGCCGACCCATGGCCGGGAAGGTCTGCGACACCATCGGCACCAAGCTGGCGGTGGTCTACGGGCTCTCAGGCATCGTCATCAGCGGTGTATTGACCTTTGTCGCCGCGCTAGTGGAACACCTGCCCAGCGTCAGCCTGACCATCCTGATCATCTCGCGCCTGTTTCTCGGCGTGTCCCAGGGACTGATCGGCGTAGGCAGCATCAGTTGGTGCATCGGCAAAGTCGGGCCGGAACATACCGCCCGGTCGATTTCCTGGAACGGCATTGCCTCCTATGGCGCCATCGCCATCGGCGCGCCGCTGGGTTATGTCATGAGCCACGAGCTGGGCTTCTTCACCTTGGGCATCGCGCTCACCGTCATGGCGGCATCGGCATTGCTGGTGATCCGCAAACAAGCTTCGGTACCCGTGCTCAAAGGCGAGCGCCTGCCGTTCTGGTCGGTGTTCGGGCGGATTGCGCCTTATGGCCTGGGCCTGACCCTGGCGTCCATCGGTTACGGCACCATCACCACCTTCATCACCCTGTTCTACGTCAGCCGCGGCTGGGAAGGCGCGGCCTGGTGCCTGAGCGTGTTCGGTGTGTGCTTTATCGCGGCGCGGCTGTTGTTCATCAACGCAATCAACCGTCTGGGCGGATTCACCTCGGCGATTCTGTGCATGGGCGTCGAAACCCTGGGCCTCGTCTTGCTGTGGGTTGCGCCCAATACCGGGTTCGCCCTGACTGGCGCGGGCCTGACCGGCCTTGGATTGTCGCTGGTGTACCCGGCATTGGGTGTCGAAGCCATCAAACAAGTGCCGGCTACAAGCCGCAGTGCGGGTCTGAGTTCTTATGCCGTCTTCTTTGATCTGGCACTGGCGATTGCCGGCCCGATCATGGGCGCGATTGCCCTGGGGTTGGGGTATGAATGGATCTTCTTCTTCGCCTCGGTATTGTCCCTGGCCGGGCTGGGTTTGACAGTGCTGCTGTCCAGACGCCCCAGGCTGTAACGCACCACACGGCAAAAAAGATGAACTGCCATTGCCGGTGTCAGTCCGACGTACATACCCCGTTTGAAGGAGAATGTGCGTGCTCCCTGATCCCGCTGGCTCCAACGCCGATGTAGTGGACATGACCGATTTACCGGACATCCATCGCCTGCGCGTACTGACGGTCAATACGCACAAAGGCTTCACTGCGTTGAACCGACGCTTCATCCTGCCGGAACTGCGCGAAGCAGTCCGCGCCACCAGCGCTGATCTGGTGTTTCTTCAGGAAGTTCAAGGCAGCCACGACCGCCACGCCTCACGTCACCACGACTGGCCGGAAACGCCCCACTACGAGTTTCTCGCCGACAGCATGTGGAGTGACTTTGCCTATGGCCGCAATGCGGTTTACCCCGACGGGCATCATGGCAACGCGCTGCTCTCAAAATACCCGATTCTGCAACACCGCAATCTGGACATTTCGATTACCGGTCCGGAACGGCGCGGCCTGTTGCACTGTGTTCTGCAAGTGCCGGGGCATGACGAAGTCCACGCTATTTGCGTGCATTTGAGTCTGTTGGAAAGCCATCGCCAATTGCAGCTGGACCTGCTGTGCAAACTGCTGGATTCGCTGCCCAGCCATGCACCGGTGATCATTGCCGGGGATTTCAATGACTGGCAATTGCGGGGCAATACCCGCCTTGCCCGGTGCGATTATTTGCATGAAGCGTTCGAACGGCACCATGGCCTGCTGGCCAAGACCTACCCTGCCCGCTTCCCGATGCTCCGACTGGACCGCGTCTATCTGCGCAATGCCACGAGCCATGAGCCAAGAATTCTGGGCAATAAGCCTTGGACTCACCTGTCTGACCACCTGCCCTTGGCGGTTGAAGTGCATTTGTAATCGCGGCAATTTCTAAAAAAACGAACTCCCGCCCTTCTGTCGGTCAGGTTCTTGACGCGCCAAGAACTTGAACCTTCACTTGTATCGTTAGTTATTGATGAAACAGGGAAACCGAGATAGCTGATCCGTCAGCATTTCGGTCATTGCGCGGTCACATGGAGAAACCGACGTGTCGGAAGGCTCCCCTGACCTCGCTTCAGGGAGATGCGCTCGTGAACAGAATATTGGCTGCTATTGCCGCTATTGCCGCAGGGTTTATCTGTACTCACGCCCATGGGGCCTGCGACCCAAACACAACCCCGGCCGGCGACGTGCAGATTTGCGACAGCGGCAGCAGTGCACCGGTAATCCGCACGGCGGGCGCTAATGTGCTCCAGTTTCCAGCAAACGGCACCGGAACAATACTCGGCAGTGTGACCTACGGTGCAGGCAACGACCGGGTCGAGATGAACTCAGGCAATGTCGCAGGCAGCTTCAACCTCGGTGACGGGCTCGACAGCTTCACAATCACGGCCGGCACAGTCACAGGCGACGTCAATCAGGGGTCGGGCCGGGACGACTTCGTGATGTCAGGCGGCACCATCCGTTCCCTGACTCAAGGTGACGGCCTGGATACGTTCCTCATGACGAACGGCACCATCACCAATGCTTTTGAAGACGGTGACAGCGCGCGGATGACGGGCGGCACCATTGGCCGGGTAGACATGAAACTCGACGACAACCTGTTCGACATGTCCGCCGGCACCATCGTAGGCAACCTGGTGACCGGCTTTGGCAAGGACACCGTCATTTTGTCGGGAGGTCGAATTGGCGGCTTCATCAGTGTCAGCGGCGGCGACGACAGCATCAGCGTCAGTGGCGGCGAAGTGGTGGGCGAGATACGCGCCAGCTTCGGCAATGACACGCTCAACTGGGTCAACGGCGGCATTCTTCGAAGCGCAGTGCTGATGGCTGACGGAAATGACAGTGCGACCCTGAGCAATCTTGATGAGTCCACACTGGGCCCTAATCCACGGCTCGACGGCGGGGCCGGGATCGACCTACTGACCTTCAACACCGTGAGTACCGCACTGCCCGCCCGATACGCAAACTGGGAGACGATCAACCTCAACAATGGCTCGCGCATGGAGTTGGCGGCGGGGAATCTCGTACTGGGCGATAACGCCAGTGGAACTGGAGTTTTCAATATTGATGCCAGCAGCACGGTGACGTCGACAGCAGGCGTCGTCAGGCCTTTTTCCAGCGGGCAGTTAGCCACCCTCACCAATGCTGGCACGCTGGATCTCACCCCAGGCAACAGCACCAGCGACACCCTCACCGTCAATGGTAACTATGCCGGCAACAATGCGCGGCTGCTGGTGCAGTCGGTATTGGGCGACGACTCATCACCCAGCGATAAGCTGGTGGTCTCACAAGGAGCTATTTCCGGGACCACGCAAATCAATGTCACTAATCTCGGCGGACTTGGCGCAGCGACGCAATTGAATGGGATTGAAGTGGTCCAGGCAGTAAATGGCGCAGTCAGCTCCGACACCGCGTTTTCCCAAGGCAATTCGCTATCAATCGGGGCCTATGAGTACTACTTGTTCAAAGGCGGCGCGACCGCAGGTTCCGAAAACAGCTGGTTCCTGCGCTCGACGGTATTGTCCCAGCCTATCGCCGCGCTGGCAGTACCTGAACCTGCGCCTGTAACTCCTGCGCCGGTGACGCCCGCTGAACCTGTTCCTCCGGTCACACCTGTCGAACCGACCACACCCGCTGAGCCTGTCACTCCTGTTACTCCTGTTGCTCCTGCGCCAGCCGCCTCTACCGTGCAACCGGCAGCAGTGGCACCCGTGGCGGCAGTTGGCACCCCATCATTACCTGCCCCCGTTCGTGGCGCCGCACCGATACCTCTTTACCGGCTGGAAGTGCCGAACTATGCCGTGGTCACACCCGCTGCGGCGGTGCTTACGATCATTTCTCTGGGTACCTTTCATGACCGTCAAGGCGAGCAGAGTCTGCTCAACGAAACCGGATGGGTCCCCGCAGGCTGGGCCAGGGTGTTCGGTAGCGACTTCAAACGCAGCTGGTCTGGCACTGTCGACCCGAGCCTCGATGCATCGGTAAAGGGCTATCAGGTTGGTCATGATCTTTACGCTTCGCAGATCCAGTCAGGCCAGACCCAGCGCCTGGGTTTGTTTGTTGGTCATACCCGCATGGACGGCCATGTCGATGGCTTCGCCGGAGGCTTCAAGGACAGGCGCACCGGCAAGTTGAAGCTTGAAGGCGACAGCGTCGGGCTGTACTGGACGTTGACTGACCCCAAGGGCTGGTATTTTGATGCCGTGGCCATGGGAACCCGGCTGGATGGCTACAGCCGTTCGGATCGTGGCGTGCGAATTGACACTGAAGGGGGCGCGCTCACGCTGTCGGTCGAGGCTGGCTATCCCATACAGGTTTCGCCCAATTGGGTTGTTGAACCCCAGGCTCAATTCATGAGCCAGCACATTAATCTGGATAGCCAGAACGATGGTATTTCGGACGTTACGTTCGACTCCCAGGCATGGAATACAGGCCGTCTGGGTGCGCGGCTCAAGGGGCGCTATATGGCTCAAGGTATGCCATTGGAGCCCTATCTCCGAGCCAATGTCTGGCGCAACTTTGGTGGCTCGGACACCGTGACCTTCAACCATACTGACAACGTCAAGGCCGAGCATCGCTCGACCACTGCCGATTTGGGCTTGGGCCTGGTGGCCAAAGTTTCGAAGGACGTGAGCGTGTATCTCAGCGCCGATTACAGCAGCAACCTGGACGACAATGACCTGGATGGGGTGGTGGGCAATCTTGGCGTGCGGATGGATTGGTGAACCTAGCAGTACGCCAATCGCAGCCTGCGGCAGCTCCTACAAGGGTTCGAGACCTTGTGTTGGGGCCGGGCTTGCCCGCGAATCAGACACCGCAGTCAATCAGAACCACCACGTTATCGTTCTCCGCGGGCAAGCCCGGCTCCAACAGTCGACCGGGTATCAGCCCTCGCCAGCCTTCGGCTTGAGGATCAATACCGCCAGCGGTGGCAGGTTCAAAGCCAGGGACACCGGCATGCCGTGAGCCTTGATCTCTTCAGCGTGCACTCCGCCACCGTTGCCGATGTTTGAACCGGCATACATCTCGGCATCGCTGTTAAGCAGCTCCACCCAGTTACCGCCGTAAGGCACGCCTACGCGATACGCCTCACGAGGCACTGGCGTCAGGTTGGCGATCACCAGCAGCGGTTCGCCTTCCTTGCTCCAGCGCAGATACGCGAACACGCTGTTGGCCGCGTCGTCGCCGATCAGCCATTGGAAGCCCATGGGCTCGGTGTCGCGTTCGTGCAGGGCTTTTTCTTCGCGATAAACCCGGTTCAGATCGCTCACCAGCTTTTTAACGCCGATGTGCTCAGCGTATTGCAGCAGGTACCAATCCAATTGCTCGTCGTGGTTCCACTCGCGCCACTGACCGAACTCACAGCCCATGAACAGCAATTTCTTGCCCGGATGGGTCCACATGAACGTCAGGTAAGCCCGAAGGTTGGCGAACTTCTGCCAGCGATCACCGGGCATCTTGTCGATCAGCGAATGCTTGCCGTGCACCACTTCATCATGGGAAATCGGCAGAATGAATTTTTCCGACCAGGCATACATCAGCCCGAAACTCAGCTCGCTGTGATGGTGGGCCCGATGAATCGGGTCCTGCTGCATGTAGTGCAGCGTGTCGTGCATCCAGCCCATGTTCCATTTGTAGGAGAAACCCAACCCCCCTTGCTGAGTGCTTTGGCTGACACCCGGCCAGGCGGTGGATTCTTCAGCGATGATCAGCGCACCCGGCACCTCCAGCGCTACGACATCATTGAGGTGACGCAGGAAGTCGATGGCCTCCAGATTCTCACGGCCGCCGAAGCGGTTCGGCACCCACTCGCCCGCTTTACGTGAGTAATCCCGATACAGCATCGAAGCGACAGCATCGACCCGCAGCCCGTCAATGTGGAAATGCTTGAGCCAGTGCAAGCCCGACGCCAGCATGAACCCGTGGACTTCTGTACGCCCCAGGTTATAGATCAGCGTGTCCCAATCCTGGTGGAAACCTTCCTGTGGGTTGGCGTATTCATACAACGCCGTGCCGTCGAACTGCGCCAGCCCGTGGGTGTCGGTCGGGAAATGCGCCGGAACCCAGTCCAGGATCACGCCGATTTCAGCCTGGTGACAGGCATTGACGAAGGCTGCGAAATCTTCGGGCGAACCGTAGCGAGCGGTCGGCGCAAACTGCGCCAGCAACTGATAACCCCACGAACCACCAAACGGGTGCTCCATGATCGGCATCAGCTCGATATGGGTGAAGCCCAGCTCTTTGATGTACGGAATCAACCGATCACCCAACTCGCGCCAGTTGTACTGCCGCCATTGCGTGCCGTCTTCGTTCTGCTCCATCTGCCAGGAACCGGCATGCAGCTCGTAGATCGACAAGGGCGCGCTGGCACTGTGGCGGTCGGCGCGCGATTGCAGCCATTCATCGTCCTGCCACTCAAACTGCAGCGGAGCGGCGACTTTCGACGCGGTGTCTGGCGGTAAGGTGGTGGCCAATGCCATCGGGTCGGACTTCAGCGGCAGGATGCCGTGAGCGCCGAGGATTTCAAACTTGTACAGCTCACCCGGCTGCAAGCGCGGGACGAACACTTCCCACACCCCGGTTGGATGGCGCAGGCGCATGGGATGACGACGACCGTCCCAGTTATTGAAATTGCCGACTACCGAAACCCGGCGAGCATTGGGCGCCCATACGGAAAAACGCACGCCATCCACGCCATCCACGTTTTTCAACTGCGCGCCCAGGCAACTGCTCAGGTCACGGTGATTGCCTTCAGCGAACAGATAAAGATCCATTTCACCGAGCAACGGACCAAAGCTGTAAGGATCTTCAGTGATCTGCTCACCGCCCGCCCAGTTGATTTTCAGCAGATACGGCTGCACGTTCGCAAAGCGGCCGACAAAGAACCCCGGCACTTCACTCATTTCCAGAGCGCCCAGTTCGTGACCACCCTCCCGGGCGAGCACGGTCACGCTCAAGGCGTTGGGCAAATAGGCCCGAATGATCTGGCCATTGGCGCCATCGCCATGGGGGCCAAGGATCGAAAACGGGTCACGGTGTTCGGCACGGATCAATGCATCCATGTCTACGGTGGCGGGCATCAAGCTCGGCCCCACACCAGTGTTGTCAGGCGCATTCATCAAGACTCTCCATCAGACAGGTTCAGCAGTCCACGTAACCCTTGCAACGGCACGGCCAACCAGCTCGGGCGGTTTCTGGCTTCGTAGACTACTTCATAAGCGGTTTTTTCCAGGGTGAATAATTCCAGCGCAGCACTTTCACCCTTGTTGTCTTTCCAGGCATGTGGGATTTCGACCGTGGCTGCGCGATAACTTTCAATAAATGCGGCACGGGCCTGGCTTAAATACGTATCGGCGACCCGACGCCGTGCAGCGCTGGCCTCAGGTGAGGTGTCGACGCTTTGCGCGTTGCGTACGGCCATAGCCGCAGCGTAATCGAACGAGCGCAGCACACCACTGACATCTTTGAACGGGCTGTATTTGGCGCGACGTTCCTGAACCGAGCGTGCCGGTTCGCCTTCGAAGTCGATCAGGTAGGCATCACCTTTGACGACCAGCACTTGCCCCAGGTGCAAGTCACCATGCACCCGAATGCGCAATCCACCCACAGAACGTTTGGCCAAAGCCTGCACATGCGCCAGGACCTTCTTGCGATTGGCCAGCAAATCGCTGACCAGCTTCTGATCCACCGCTTCAAGTGACGCTTTGTTTTGTTCCAGCAGTTGCAGCGCGTATTCCATCTGCTCGGCAACACTTTTGCCGGACGCCTGGCTGTCCTTGGCGCTAGTGACTTCCACGGCAAAATCAGGGTTTTTCGTGGAGGCTGCGAGCACCGTGTGCATCTCGCCTAGACGCTTGCCGAGATTGGCTGCGAAGTCCGCCAGTTCCAGCAACGCGTTGTAATGCTGCTCCTGGCCGGAAACGCCGTGGGACATTTCATCGCGAACCGCGCGTTCCAGATTGTTCTGGGTCCATTCCCAGGCATCGCCCTGATTGCTCAGATAACCCTGGGCAATCATCAGCAGGTTATGCTCACCGTCGTTACCGACCCGGACCACCGAGCCCAGCAATGGCGAAATATGCTGATAACCGGCATTGGTCAGGAACGCACCCATTTCCAGTTCCGGGTGAATACCGGGGCTGACCCGACGCAGCATCTTGAGCACCAGACTGCCGCCCACCACCACCGAACTGTTGGACTGCTCGGCGGACAGGTAACGCACTTCGGACTCGTTGCTCAGCGCCAGCGGCTCCAGTAGTGAGCTGTGCTCAAAGCGCAGCTCCCCATCACTGCTTGGCAACACGGTCTGCACCTGCATCCCATGAATCACCGCGCGGATGAAGGTTTCCAGGGTAAACGCATCAGTGATCAGCCCCACCTGACGGCCGCGACGAACCCGCGCCAGTGCCAGTTGCTGAGGCAAGGCGCTGCTGATGTCATCTTCAGCGAGTAAACCAAACGGCAATTGATAGCGGGCCGTCTGCTCACCGGTGGTGACTTCGATTTCGCTGAGCAACACGGGATGCGCGGCGTCACCGAAACGCACCGCATAGGCAATGTGAACCTTGTCGATGGCCTGATCCTTGGACGCAAACCAGCGCCGTTTGGGCAGGTAAAGCGCCAGGGAGTTTTGCTCCATGGTGCTGCGCAGCGGTTCATCAAGCAGTTCTTCGAGGCGTTTTTTGAGGACCATGGTTGGGAAGTCCGGCATGCTCTGGGCGGGTTCCACATGCCAACTTGGCATTTGGTTTTCCGACGCCAGCAGGAACCAATAGAAACCATAGGGCGGTAATGTCAGCAGGTAATTCAGCTGCCCTATGGGCGGGAACGCACTGCCACCGAGCATTTCCACCGGAACGGTCCCGGCGTAATTGGAAAGCTCAAGCTCGGCAGCCTGAGATGCACTGGAGACGTTGGCGACACAGAGAATAATCTCCGTATGCCCATCGGGACCGGTGTACTCACGGGTATAGGCCAGAATTCGGCGATTGCTTGGCGACAGCATTTTCAACACGCCACGCCCAAAGGCCTTTTGCTGCTTGCGCACGGCCAGCATGCGCCGATTCCAGTTAAGCAGGGAATGCGGATCATTGTTCTGGGTTTCGACGTTAACCGACTGGTAGCCATACAGCGGGTCCATGATCGGCGGCAGCACCAGGCTGGCCGGGTCGGCACGGGAGAACCCGCCGTTGCGGTCGATGGACCACTGCATGGGCGTGCGCACCCCGTCCCGGTCGCCGAGATAGATGTTGTCACCCATACCGATTTCATCGCCGTAATACAGTGTCGGTGTGCCCGGCATGGAGAGCAGCATGCTATTGAGCAACTCGACCCGACGACGATCGCGCTGCACCAGCGGCGCCAGACGACGGCGAATACCCAGATTGATTCGGGCACGGCGGTCGGCGGCGTAGTAATTCCACAGGTAATCGCGCTCGCGATCAGTGACCATTTCAAGGGTCAGCTCATCGTGGTTGCGCAGGAAAATAGCCCACTGGCAATTGGCGGGGATTTCCGGGGTCTGGCGCAAAATGTCGGTGATCGGGAAGCGATCTTCCTGAGCCAGCGCCATGTACATGCGCGGCATCAACGGGAAGTGGAACGCCATGTGGCATTCATCGCCGTCGTTGCCTTTGGTCTCACCGAAATACAGCTGCGTGTCTTCCGGCCACTGATTGGCCTCGGCCAGCAACATGCGGTCGGGGTAGTTAGTGTCGATTTCCGCGCGGATCTTCTTGAGTACCGCATGGGTCTCGGGCAGGTTTTCGTTGTTGGTGCCGTCGCGTTCGATCAGATACGGAATCGCGTCCAGACGCAGGCCGTCGATGCCCATGTCCAGCCAATAGCGCATCACCTCCAGTACCGCTTCCATGACCTGCGGGTTATCGAAGTTCAGGTCCGGCTGGTGGGAATAGAAGCGGTGCCAGAAATACTGCTCGGCAACCGGGTCCCAGGTCCAGTTGGACTTTTCAGTGTCGAGAAAGATGATCCGGGTGCCGTCGTACTTGTGATCCGTATCAGACCAGACGTAGAAATCCCGGGCCTTGGAGCCTTTTTTCGCGGCCCGGGCCTTCTGGAACCACGGGTGCTGGTCCGAGGTGTGGTTGATGACCAGCTCGGTGATCACCCGCAAGCCGCGTTTATGGGCTTCGGCGATAAACTTTTTGGCGTCGGCCATGGTGCCGTAATCGCTGTGCACGCCGCGATAGTCGGCAATGTCGTAGCCATCATCGCGCCGTGGTGACGGGTAGAACGGCAGCAGCCAGATGGTGTTGACGCCCAGTTCTGCGATGTAATCGAGCTTGGAGATCAGGCCGGGAAAATCGCCGATGCCGTCGTTATTGGAATCGAAAAACGACTTCACATGAACCTGATAAATCACTGCATCCTTGTACCAGAGCGGGTCCTTGATGAATGCCGCGCTCTTGGGTTTCTTCGCCATGGTTCGTGCCCTGCTGCTAAATCGTGGACTGGATACGCCAGATGCCAAAAGGCTGGTACGACGGGTCAATGCGCATGTACTGGTTCTTGCCGTACCAGGTCCAACGGTGCCCGGTCATCAAATCCTCACCGGAAGTCGCCGCGTCGTCTGGCAGTCCCATTTCCCACAGCGGCAATTCAAAGCCCGCTTCCTGAGGGTTGAACGGGTCAAGGCTGATGGCAACCAGAATGAAGTTGCTGCCATCGGCGCTGCGTTTGCCGAAATACAGGATGTTGTCGTTGTATGCCGCGTAGAGCTTCAAGCCCAGATGGGTCTGCAGCGCCGGATTCTGGCGGCGAATCCGGTTCAGTTGAGCGATCTCGGCAATGATGTTGCCCGGAGCGGTGAAGTCCCGAGGGCGAATCTCGTATTTTTCAGAGTCCAGATACTCTTCCTTACCGAGTACCGGAGCCGACTCGCAGAGCTCGAACCCTGAGTACATGCCCCACAGGCCAGAGCCCATGGTGGCCAGCGCGGCCCGGATCAGAAAACCAGCGCGGCCTGAGTCATGCAGGAAGTGCGGGTTGATGTCGGGGGTATTGACGAAGAAGTTCGGCCGGTAGCAATCGCGCCACGGCGTCTCATTCAACTGCGTGAAATACTCCGACAACTCGGCCTTGGTGTTGCGCCAGGTGAAGTAGGTGTAGCTCTGGGAGTAACCGACCTTGCCCAGTCGCGCCATCATCGCCGGCTTGGTAAAGGCCTCTGCCAGGAACATCACGTCAGGATGCTGGCTGCGAATGTCAGCGATCATCCATTGCCAGAACGGCAATGGCTTGGTGTGCGGGTTATCGACACGGAAGATTTTTACACCCTCCTCGACCCAGCCCAGCACCACGTCACGCAATTCAAGCCAGAGGCTCGGAATGGCATCGGGCGCGTAAAAGTCGACGTTAACGATGTCCTGATACTTCTTCGGCGGGTTTTCCGCATAACGGATCGTGCCGTCCGGGCGCCAAGAGAACCAGCCCGGATGCTGCTTGAGCCACGGGTGATCCTGGGAACACTGAATGGCGAAGTCCAGCGCGATTTCCAGGCCATGTTCGGCGGCTGCGGCCACGAGATTGCGGAAATCCTCGCGGCTGCCTAACTGCGGGTGAATGGCTTCGTGGCCGCCATCCTCACTGCCAATGGCATACGGGCTGCCCACATCGTCGGGGCCTGCAGTCAGGGAGTTGTTGGGGCCTTTGCGATGAGCGCGGCCGATAGGGTGGATCGGCGGGAAGTACAGCACGTCGAAACCCATGTCGCGGATCATCGGCAGGCGGTTGTGTACATCATTGAAAGTGCCATGACGCTTGGCATCGTCGGTGATCGAGCGGGGAAACAGCTCATACCAGCTGGCAAATTGAGCCAGTTTGCGCTCCACATCCAGCGGGTATTCGATGCTGCGGCTCAAGAATGCACGATTGTCAGCCTGGCTCATCAGGCCGGAGGTTTCGCTGTTGAGCAAAATCTCGACCTTGGTTTCACCTTCAGCACTTTCCAGCTCACCCAGCACGCGGTGAATCTGCTGCTGAAGCTCACCCTGGCTGCGGGCGGCAGCGTGCTCGAGATGAATGCGGCCTTCGGTCAATTCCAGTTCAATAGGGACACCGGCGCCGAACTTCTTCTCCAGCTCGTAGCGATAGCTGCCGAACTGGTCGATCCAGGCTTCAAGCTGGAACACGTATTGGCTGACTGAGGCCGGGGTGAACTCGCCAACCCAGCTGTCGTTGCCCAGCTCGCGCAGCGGCGCCGATTGCCACTCCTGCTCATCAGCGGCGCGCCAGCGAATCTGCACCGCCATCTTGTCGTGGCCGTCGGCGTACACCTTACTGGTCACAGTCACCGGCTGGCCGACGATAGCCTTGGCCGCGAACAGACCGCCATCGATCACCGGGGTGGTGTCTTCGATCACGATACGCGGCAGCTGAAGGGCTTGGGTCAAGGGTAAAGGCTGAGTCGGATGTGGAACTTCACTGGCCAGGGAATCCGGGCCGTATGGCTGATCAACAGTATTCATCGAGCATCACTCCTCACGCCCCAGGGACGCTCCTGTGCAATCCATGCATTGACAGATGTCTGGCAGACGCCAAGCGGCCACTGCCGAAAAAGTTGTTCGACCGTCAGTCCACACGACAAATCCGGCCTACTGGTTTCCGAGCGGTGGCGCAGGTGAAAAGTTCAAAGAGGTTTTTTGCTTTGGGAGCATAGGTCAGGGTTGGTGGCGATGAAGTGTTTCTGAAAAAACCAGGGATCTGTAGGAGCTGCCGAAGGCTGCGAATCACGGAGCGCCGGGCATATCGCTTTCGCAGCCTTCGGCAGCTCCTACAGAACCGATGCATAGCCCGTTCAACATTTGAATTATTCAACGGCGGGTGCAGTCAAAAACCTCAGCAACCCACTGAACGAGGTGAAGCTAATGAGTATTCCAATCCCTGCAGAAACGCCCGATCCGATGATCGATGATCCCGCGCTGCCAGTGCCCAAGCCGGATGTGGACCCGCCACCGACAATGCCGCCGGTAATCCCTACGCCGCAGGGCGACCCTCCTTCAGAAGAACCACCTGCGATCCTTGGGGATGAACTGAAACACGAACAGGGTCGGGATTTACCCGCCTGAGCCTGAAAGTCCATCAAGGTTTCTCAGCGCCGTCCTTCTTATGGTCATTATCTTCAGGAGGATCCAGCTTGCCGACGATGGCCGGCACGACACTCAAGATCCCCAGCGCCAGCACGGTACTCAGCACAGCCGTGGCTTCGCGCCCCATCCCCGCCGCAATCCCGATTGCGGCGGTCATCCACAAGCCTGCCGAGGTGGTCAGGCCTTTGACCTGATCGGTGCGTTGTGCCCGGTCTTTGAGAATGGTGCCCGCGCCGAGGAAGCCTATCCCGGCCACGATGCCTTGAATCACCCGACTCAGGGCCGCATCGTCGACACCCGCCATGTGCGGCGCCAGCACAAACAACGCCGCGCCCATGGCCACGAGCATATGCGTGCGCACGCCAGCAGCCTTGCCCTTGTGTTCACGCTCAAATCCAAGAATCCCGCCCAACACAGCCGCCAATACCAGCCTGACCGTGACACGTGTCAGCTGTGATGCATCGGTGATGTCAGAAAATTCCGACTGCAATGTGACCCAGACTTCTTCCCACCATGGACTCATTGTTGCTCCTGCGTGAAATAACCAAACGTCCGGGTTTGACGCACGCGCTAAACGTTAGTGCCCTTTGGCTAACGCCCTTTGAATGCAGGATCGCGTTTATCAATGAACGCGGCCATGCCCTCCTTCTGGTCCTCACTGGCGAAGGCCGCATGAAACACCCGGCGCTCAAAGCGAATGCCTTCGGCCAGGCTGACCTCAAAGGCGCGATTGACGCTCTCCTTTACCATCATGGCCACCGGCAGGGACTTCTCGGCGATGGACGCGGCCACTTTTAGCGCTTCATCAAGCAATTGATCCACCGGCAGTACACGCGCCACCAGCCCTGCACGTTCTGCCTCCTGAGCGTCCATCAAGCGACCGGTCAGGCACATCTCCATGGCTTTGGCCTTGCCGACGGCATGGGTCAGGCGTTGAGTGCCGCCCATGCCCGGCAACACGCCCAACTTGATTTCCGGCTGGCCGAACCGGGCATTGTCGGCTGCCAATATGAAGTCGCACATCAATGCCAGCTCGCAGCCACCGCCCAAGGCAAAACCTGCCACAGCGGCAATGATCGGCGTGCGACGGTTGGCTACCCGGTCACTGTCGCTGAACAGATCATCCAGGTAGATCTGTGGGTAGCTCAACTGAGCCATTTCCTTGATATCGGCGCCCGCCGCGAACGCCTTGTTTGAACCGGTGAGGACGATGCAGCCGATCTCATGGCTGGCGTCGAATTCATCCAGCGCCCGGTTCAATTCACCGATCAACAGTGCATTCAGAGCGTTCAATGCCTGGGGCCGATTAAGCGTAATCAGCCCTACCCGGCCTCGAATCTCTGTCAGGATAGTTTCATAACCCATTGAAATATGTCCTTTTATCTTATGGATAGTTTTGATAGTTCACTTTAACGTCTAGCCTTAAGCCGCTGTTTTACTCGATTCAGCAACTCAATCCAGCAACTCAATCGCAACCGCTGCTGCCTCGCCACCACCGATGCAAATGGCCGCGACACCTCGGCGCAGCTGCTTGCGGCGTAACGCATTGATCAGCGTCACCAGGATTCTCGCGCCAGAGGCGCCGATCGGATGCCCCAGCGCACAGGCGCCGCCGTGAATATTGACCTTGTCGTGGGGCAGATTCAGTTGCTTCATCGCTGCCAGAGTCACAACAGAAAAAGCCTCGTTAATTTCATATAAATCAATATCTTGCGCTTTTATCCCAAGGTTATTTATGAGCTTGTTGATGGCCCCGATCGGCGCGACGGGAAACAGCCCTGGCTCATCCGCAAAATCGGCATGGCCCTGAATGACCGCCAAAGGCTTGAGTCCACGCTGCTCAGCGGTTGAACGCCGCATCAGCAACAACGCAGCAGCACCATCGGAGATCGAACTGGAATTGGCGGCAGTGACAGTGCCGCCCTCGCGGAACGCCGGTTTGAGGGTCGGAATCTTGTCGGGACGAGCCTTGGGCGGCTGCTCGTCTTGGCTGATGAGCTTTTGTTCCTTGCCGACCATGACGTGCAGCGGCACGATCTCGGCCTCGAACCAGCCATTGCTGATCGCTTGTTGGGCACGGGTCAGTGAGGTCAGTGCAAATGCATCCTGCGCTTCCCGACTGAAGTCATGGGTCTGGGCGCACTCCTCTGCGTAGGTGCCCATTAGCCGACCGGGTTCGTAGGCATCTTCAAGGCCATCGAGAAACATGTGATCAAGCACCCGACTGTGCCCCATTCGATAACCGCTGCGCGCCCGATCCAGTAGATACGGCGCATTGGACATGCTCTCCATACCTCCGGCCACGACAACTTGCGCGCTGCCAGCGAGCAGCATGTCATGGCCGAGGATCACCGCTTGCATGCCGGAGCCGCACATTTTGTTCAGTGTCGTGCAGCGTGTTGAGGTCGCAAGCCCGGCGCCCAAGGCAGCTTGACGTGCAGGCGCCTGGCCGAGACCTGCGGGCAACACGCAGCCGAATAACACTTGTTCGACCTCATCGGCAGCCACACCGCCGCGTTCAAGGGCCGCGCGTATGGCGGCCGAACCCAATTGCGGCGCGGTCAGGCTTTTCAAATCGCCCTGAAAGCCGCCCATGGGTGTGCGGACGGCGCTGACGATCACAACGGGATCATCACGTTGGCTTGAGTGTTCGTGGCGCATGACGTTCTCCTTGGCCTCACGGCTCATCTGGCAGCCATGCGCAAGGCGCCATCGAGACGGATGACCTCGCCATTAAGCATGGAGTTTTCAATGATGTGCCGGACCAGCCCTGCATATTCTTCAGGCTTGCCCAGCCGGGGCGGAAACGGTACGCCCGCTGCGAGGGAATCCCGCACTTCGGGGGTCATGCCTGCCATCATCGGGGTTTCGAAGATGCCTGGAGCAATGGCCATCACCCGGATACCATAACGCGCCAGTTCCCGGGCGGCTGGCAGGGTCATGCTGACAATTGCGCCCTTGGACGCGGCATAGGCTGCCTGGCCAATCTGACCGTCGTAGGCGGCGACAGACGCAGTGTTGATGACCACGCCCCGTTCCCCGCCCGCATCGGCCGAGCCTTCAGCCATCACCGCCGTTGCCAGACGCATGAGATTGAAACTGCCGATCAGGTTGACGTCGATTACCCGGCGAAAGCTCAGCAAGTCATGCGGGCCTTCCTTGCCGAGAATCTTCTGCGCACCCACGATGCCGGCGCAGTTGACCAAGCCGTGCAAGCCGCCGAATGCATTGAGCGTGGCATCAACCGCTGCTTGCGCCGAGGCTTCCTGACTGACATCGGTGACCACCGACCGAGCGTTTGATCCGAGCTTTTCGACCTGCGAGGCCAGCGCGTCGGCGTTGATGTCCGCGAGCATGACCCGTGCACCTTGAGCGATCAGCAGTTGGGCTGTCGCCGCGCCCAGACCGGACGCACCACCGCTGACCAGAAATACCTTTTCTCGAATATCCATGAATGCCTCTAACTCTTTTTTGTTTTTATAGGTGTAGCAGGCCAATAGTCGCGCCGTCGGGGGGACGACGGCAAGGGGCAAAACCCGTCCGCTTCACGAGACTCAACACAAGCACCTGTAGGAGTGAGCTTGCTCGCGATGCGATATATCAGCCGATAAATTTCCGCCTGACGTGACGCCATCGCGAGCAAGCTCACTTCTACAGGGACATGTGTTTAATTCAGATAGCTTCACCATGAGCTCCAAGAGCGGGCGGGGCTGATTGATGGGTGGACTAAAACGAATATCCGCCGGGCCGGTCAGAAAAGGTATCTTTCGCCAACAGCCACAGGAACCCTGCGCATGCCGCCACGCCCTCTTCGCGCTTTACTCGCCAGCCTGCTGGTCATGACCCTTTCGGCGTGCGCGCTGTTTCCCAATCGGGATCCGCTGAATATCAACGTGGTGGGTATTGAGCCGCTGCCGGGCCAGGGCCTGGAGGTGCGCATGGCGGTCAAGCTGCGCCTGCAAAACCCCAACGAAACCGCGATCGACTACACCGGCGTCGCCCTTGACCTGGACGTCAATGGCAAGCTGTTGGCTTCGGGGGTCAGTGATCAGCAAGGCACTATCGGGCGCTTTTCAGAAGGCGTGCTGGTGGTGCCTGTGAGCGTGTCGGCATTCGCTGCGTTGCGCCAGGCCGTGGGGCTGACGCAAACCCAGAGCCTGGATAACCTGCCCTACACCTTGCGCGGCAAGCTTGCAGGCGGCCTGTTCGGGACCATGCGGTTCAGCGACAGCGGCGTTCTGAGCCTGCCTCAGCCCGATGGAGGGACCTGGTAAAGGCTCAGCCCGGAGACTTACTTGCTGGCGGCCATCAGTCGATTGACTTCACTGCGCACCATGTTGGCGTATTCGGGCGGGTTCATGGCGTCCAGCTCGGAGCGGACCCACTCCGACCATTTGCCTTTGCGCTTGGAACGTTCGCCGAACAGACGCGCGGCATCGCCTTTGGCCTTGCCCAGATTGCTCTGCCAGAGCTCGAAAAGTCGGGACTTTTCATCTTCAAGGGCTGCGCGTTCAGGGAGCGGCCGATTGGCCAGATTGAAACTCATAACGGTCACCTGTGACTAAAAACCGGGTGCATCTTACACCCGTCTGATGACGTTTCCGGGCATTTCGCCGACGGAAATAACCGATGTCCTACAGAGCACTGCAACTTTTCCCAGTGCCAAAGACTCCATAGGTCACTGCCATCATCATTGAAAGGAAAACACCATGGCTCGTAAAACTGCCGCTCAAACTTCCGCAGAACAGATCAAGGACCAGGCTTTCAGCGAGCTTCAGGCGCTGATCGAAGAATCTGACAAGCTGCTCAAAGACAGCGCAGCGCTGGTCGGCGAAGATGCCGAAACCCTGCGCGCCCAGTTGAGCCTGAAACTGAAACAGGCGGCTGAATCAGTAGCCAGCGTGCGCGACCGAACCAAGCCAGTGGTCGAGGCGACCGAAACCTACATCGGTGGCCACCCATGGCAGACCGTCGCGATCTCTGCCGGTTTTGGTCTGGTAGTGGGTCTGTTGCTGGGTCGTCGCGATTGATTTAAGGCTCGCGCATGACCTGCAGGAACTCGTTCGACGCTTGGGCTAAATGCCGTCGTGCGGCGAACAGGACCCGGTAGGAGCGCGCTTGCCCGCGATGGCGTCAGTTCAAACAATATTTTTGTCGACTGAACCGCCGCCATCGCGGGCAAGCGCGCTCCTACCGGGTTTCGTGCTCTCAACTCGATAGCGCTTTGCGCGACACGAGATGGATGCGTTGAGAATCGTTAGGGTTCGTCAGACTCTCCAGCCCCAGCTAATGCAAGTCATCAAAGCGTACGTTCGATCACTACCGGAGCAGCCTTGCGGTGGGATTTGGCAAGTTTTGCCAGCAGTTCCGTGCGGGTTTGCTCGGCCTGGGCCTGGGTCTGATAAGGGCCGATCAGCAATTGCTGTTTACCATCGACGTTTGCCAGATACGGCGGATAGCTGCGTTCCAGCAGCCAGGCACTGATGTCGCTGAGTGCCTCGTTGGCGTTGATCTGGATTTCCCACTGAACAGTTGTTGCCGGAGCAGCAGGCACCGATGCCGCAGCCTGCACTTTCGGGGGTGGCGGGGTTGTTTTGCCGACATCACAGCCAGCCAGTGCCAACACTGCCATCATCATTGCCAAATTGCGCACGTCTGCTTGCTCCTATTCAAAGTGGGCGCAAGTTTACCACTGCCATCACACACAACGGTCCATTCGGATAGGCGACAGTTCGTCGCTCTGGGGCAGCAGGGTATTGACCAGATCTCGCCCCACAGCCACGCCTGCATGGCGCGCCTCGTCCAGAGACTGATAGCCGCGGTTACAAATTTTAACGATTGGAACAGGTGTCTGGCCTGCCATGGTCACCTTGACGTGAATCACGAACTCACTGACTTCGTTGGCGCCTGGTGAAGCAGCTACCAGGACTTCGATCACCTGCTCGCGGTAAACGTCCGAAAACGTTCTGGGCGGCATATTCATTCAGATAGCCTTTAGCAACGGGTGAATTGTTTCGACCACATCAGGGCGTGAACGTTGTTTAAATCGGTTCAAGCTGGTGAACGGTCGGAACATCGCCGTCCGTATCGTTGCCCAAAGCAAGCTGTGACTGAGGTCCAACAGGAGAGCTTGCGTATGTGCAAACGTCATCCACTGCAGTGTTTCATCCCCCCTTACATCATGGAGCACATGGCGCAGTCGGCCCATGCGCACATCAGAGCCCTGGCGATTACCAATCTGGCGAGCAGTTCGGCATTTGTTGCCTTTAGAACCTCGGCCCAGGCGATGCCGACGCTGCTGGCCCGCAAGTCGCCGGACGGCGGCAAGAACCGGCTGGTCTACGACGCTAAAAACACCAACGCCCTGCCCGGTACCCTGGCCCGGGCTGAAGGCCAGGCGGCGACCGATGATCCGGCGCTGGATGAAGCCTTTGACGGTTCGGGGGATGTCTATGACTTCTATGAGCAACTGTTCAAGCGCAACTCGCTGGATGACAACGGCATGACCCTGATTTCCACGGTGCACGTGGCAGAAGTGGACTTCCAGGGGGATTTCGTGCCCATGAACAATGCGTTCTGGAACGGACAGCAGATGGCTTACGGAGACGGCGATGGTGAGGTATTCAAGCGTTTCACCGGTAGTCTGGAAGTCATCGGCCATGAGCTGACCCATGGCGTACAGTCGTTCACCAGCAATCTGAACTACCAGGGCCAGTCCGGGGCGCTCAATGAGCATTTCGCCGATGTGTTTGGCATTCTGGTGCGCCAGTGGAAGGAAGGGACCAGCGCCCAAGACTCAAGCTGGGTGATTGGCAAGGAGCTGTTAGTGCCTGCGCCCACCAGACGCGGCATTCGGGATATGGAACATCCGGGCACAGCCTATGTGAACGACCCGGAGCTGGGTGACGACCCGCAGCCCGCCACCATGGCCAAACTGTATGTCGGGCCCAAGGATAGCGGTGGCGTGCATATCAACTCGGGCATTCCCAACCGGGCCTTCGTGCTGACGGCCAAGGCGTTGGGCGGTAACGCCTGGGAAGTGGCGGGACGGATCTGGTATGAAACGTTGTTGCAACTCAATAGCAGCAGCCAGTTTGTCGACTGCGCCCGCATCAGCGTACAAATCGCGGGCGGCAAGCAATATGGCGCTGGAGCCAGGAAGGCGGTGAAAGCGGCATGGAAAAAGGTCGGGATCATTCTTTAGCCATGGCATGACAACAGGAGCGCAGCGATGAAGGTCTGTTATGTGCAATCTGGCGGGTTCGTCGGCGCGCTGAAAAGCTGCGAGGTGAACACCGCAGAACTCGGACAACAGGAAGCGGAGCAGCTGGAAAAGCTGGTGCGCGACAGCGGGCTGAGTCAATCCTCCAGCGCGGTGTCCGGTCAGGCGCGGGATCTTAAGCAGTACGAAATCACCATCGAAGACGAGACCCGGGCCATCTGCGTCGCGTTCGATGATCAGAACATCCCCGAGTCGGCGCGGATGTTGTTGGGGTTTCTGCAGAAGCATGCGAGAGCCGGCTGACTATTGCCCCCCCTTGTTGGAGCGAGGCTTGCCCGCGAAGAACGATAACGCCGAGCATCTGACAGACCACGGTGCCTGATTCGCGGGCAAGCCTCGCTCCAACAGTTCACCTCAACGCGCAGGTTGCAAAATAATGGCCCTATGACATGTGAACGTCGCTCACCCTTCGCGGTCCATGTCTGTGCGGCTTATAAACAAGATGCCATCGATAAAATGCAGCCATCTGCATGCCAAGAAGGTATCTTTGCGCCCTTCGTTCTTCTTGACTGAACCCATCCACCCTTACGGCGCAGATGAACTCCACTTTGCCTGACTCCACTCCCCCGGCTGACCTCATCATTTGCGAGCATTGCGACTCGCTCTATGCGGATCATCCTCTGCAAAAAGGCGAAACAGCCACCTGCCAGCGCTGCGGGGCGGTGCTGGGCCGCGGTCATCGCCTGAGTATCGAACAGTGGCTGGCCCTGACCATCGCCGCAGCGGTGCTGTTCGTGTTTGCCAACGTGTTTCCGGTCATCAGCATCAGCATGAAAGGCCTGAGCAATGAGGTTACCCTTTGGGCGTCCGTGGAAGCCCTGGCCCAGGGCCGCATCACGCTGATTGCACTGGTAGCCGGGTTATCGATCATTTTTGCGCCGATGCTGCAGATCGCCCTGCTGTTCTGGGTGCTGGTCCATGCCCACAAGGGTCAGGTCGCGCCAGGCTTCAAGAGCTGCATGCGGGCACTGGAACATTTGCGTCCCTGGAGCATGCTGGAGGTCTGCATGCTTGGCATTCTGGTGGCCATCGTCAAACTGGCGGGCATGCTGGATGTCCATCCGGGGCTGGGCTTGTGGGCCATGGCCATGTTGATGGTGCTGATCGTGCTGATTGCCGGGAAAAATATTCGACGGTTATGGACCGACCTGGGGGTTGAGCCGTCATGAATGACATCCCTTATGCTCATCAACACGGGCTCGCACTGTGTCATATCTGCGGCTATGCCTGTCCCGACACGGTTCACTGCTGTCCGCGCTGCGACTCCGTGGTTCACGTGCGCAAACCCAACAGCATCGTCCGTACCTGGGCGTTTCTCATCGCCGGGCTGATTTTCTATATACCGGCCAACGTCCTGCCGGTGATGTACACCACCATGTTTGGCAACAGCAGCCAGAACACCATCATGAGCGGTGTCATCGAGTTCTTCAAAAGCGGCTCCTGGGACATCGCACTGCTGATTTTCATCGCCAGCGTGGTGGTGCCTTCTATCAAGTTTCTCGTGCTGGGCATGTTGCTGATCACCTGTCAGCGGCGCAGCACCTGGGCCATGCGCGAACGCTCGCGGCTCTACCGTTTCATCGAGTTGATCGGCTACTGGTCGATGCTTGACGTGTTAGTGGTGGCACTGGTGGCCGCTCTTGTGCAGTTTCATGAGCTCAGCACCATCGAGCCCCGAATCGGCATCCTGTTCTTTGGTTTGGTAGTGGTGATGACGATGTTCGCCGCCATGAGTTTCGATCCCCGGCTTATCTGGGACGCAGAGGTTGAAGATGTCTGACAATACCCTTCCCCCATCGCCATCGACCCCGGCGCGCCCGGACGTCAAGCACCGTCGCATGCGCGTCTCGCTGGTGTGGCTGGTGCCGATCGTGGCCGGTCTGATTGGCCTGTCCATGGCGCTGCACGACTGGATGAACATTGGCCCGAAAATCACCGTGAGTTTCATGACGGCAGAGGGCCTGGAAGCGAACAAGACCCAGGTCAAGTACAAGAATGTGGTGATTGGTGTCGTGACGGGCATCTCTCTCAGCGAAGACCGCACCCACGTTCTGGCGACCATCGAACTCAATAACAGCGCCAGCCCGTTCACCCGGGAAGACAGCCAGTTCTGGGTCGTGCGTCCGCGCATTGGCGCGCAAGGGATTTCCGGCGTTGATACCTTGCTGTCCGGAGCCTTCATCGGCGCGGATGCGGGCAGTTCCGACCAGACCAAAAGCGACTTCCTGGGCCTGGAAACCCCGCCGCCGGTGACCTTCGGCGACAAGGGCAAACGCTTCAAGCTGCACACCGATGACCTGGGTTCGCTGGATATCGGTTCACCGGTGTACTACCGCCGCATTCAGGTGGGTCAGGTGGTGTCCTTCGCGCTGTCCAAGGACGGCAAAGGCGTCGACATTGAAATCTTCATCACCTCGCCCAACGACCAATACATCACCACTGACACCCGATTCTGGAACGCCAGCGGCGTGGACGTCACCGTGGGCGCATCGGGCCTGAAAATCGATACCCAGTCGATGACGTCGATCATCTCCGGCGGTATTGCCTTCCGCGAGCCCAACTGGAGCCCCGACGCAAAACCTGCGCAAGAGAACGCCGAATTCCGCATCTTCGACGACCAGACCGCCGCCCTGGCGCCGCCGGATGGCGAGCCGCGCTATATACGTATGCGTTTTGCCCAGTCCTTGCGGGGTCTGGTGGTCAATGCCCCGGTGGACTTCCTTGGTGTGAATATCGGGCGCGTGGTTTCTGTGGACCTGGATTACGACCCGGCCACCCAGACCTTCCCGGGCATCGTCGGCGCAGTCATCTATCCGAAACGCCTGGGTGCAGCTGAAGAGAAACTGCAACAGCTGGGCGGCACGGGTGACCCGGACGAGCAGTCCGCGCGGATTCTTGGCGCGTTCGTGTCCCGTGGCCTGCGAGCCCAGGCGCGTACCGGCAACCTGCTGACCGGCCAGTTGTACATCGCCATGGATTTTGATCCCAAGGCGCCGAAAGTGGTGTTTGACCCAAGGGCTCGACCGCTGGAAATCCCAACCATTCCGGGCAGCTTCGACAAGTTGCAGGAGCAGTTGCAGGCATTCGTGGAAAAACTCGGCAAGCTGCCCATCGACGAGATGGCGAAAAACCTCAATGGCAGCCTGAGCGAATTGCAGAAAACCCTGAAACAGGTCAACAGCAACGTGCTGCCGGAAATGCGCGGCACTCTGCAACAGGCGCAGAAAACCCTCAATACCGCCAACGACAGCCTGGGCGAAGATTCGCCAGCGCGTCAGCAACTGGGCCAGGCCATGGACGAAGTTCAGCGCACCGCCCGTTCGGTACGGGTGTTGACCGACTTCCTCAGCCGCCATCCGGAAGCCTTGATCCGCGGTCGCACCGGGGACGCTGCGCCAGGTTCTTACAAAGCCCCATCCTCATCCCGCGCCATTGATCTGGAGCCACAACAATGACCTTGCGCCTGACTCTCACGGCACTGGCCGCAACCCTGGCTCTGAGCGCCTGTTCGTCGACACCGACGCATTACTACACGCTGATTGCACCGATGAGCGCCAACGCTCCGGCCGCGGCTACTTCAACGCCGCTGCAGTTCGAGATGTTGCCGGTGCTGATGCCTGTGCAAGTCGACCAGCCACCGCTGGTGGTGCGCCAGGGCAACGGTAGCCTGGCCATCCTCGATGCAGAACGCTGGGGCTCGCCATTGGGCGACGAGTTTCACGATGCCCTCACCGGGCAGCTGGAGCGTCGATTCGGCAGCCGGGACATGGCCGGCCTGCCGAAAAACACCGACCAGCCCGTCTTGTCGGTCCGCACCGATGTACGACGTTTTGAGTCCGTGGCTGACAACTATGCGTTGATCGACGTGGTTTGGACATTGAGCCTGCGCAGCACGGGCACCAAACGCCAGAATCTGACCTGCAGCAGCATCATTCGTGAGCAGGCTGGCGCCGGCATGGAGAACCTGGTGCTGGCCCACCAGCGTGCCGTTTCACGGTTGGCAGACAACATCGCTAAAACCGCCAGTGCCTGGACGCAACAGACGTCGACACGCTGCCTGTAACCCTCTATAACGCGCGATTCGGCCAGCCGTTCGCGCGTCCGCTTCATCCTTCCTGCGCCTCTAGTGACCTGTTATCTATCAATAGAACAATCGTACAAATTTGAACGTAATAATCCATTCAGTTGAGTGGTTTTAGCTGTATTGTGAGGGCCACTCATACAGATGACTTGAGTCAATCAGTCTGCGTGTTCAGCAGTCGCCGCCGTCAGGCAGCGCCCATTGCAGGCTCCAACGCTACCCCTCCCGCGTAGCGCCAAAGTTGCTGAACGACCCCTTGGGGGCAACCATGATCAAAATCGGTCAACGCTTGAAGCAGGAACGCTTACGGCTGAAGTTGTCCCAAAGTGCACTGGGCACCAGTGGCGGAGTCGAGACCAATGCCCAGGGCAATTACGAAAGCGGTTTGCGCTTCCCTCGCGCGGATTACTTGTCCAGGATCGCCGAAATCGGCGTCGATGTGGCTTACGTGGTCACCGGGCTGCGCATACAGGCAGCCAGCTATCCTCAGGATTCATCAAGCGAAACCGACCATGAGCACGACTCAAACGAGGCGTCCCAGGCCATCCGGCTGACCAATCTGGTTGAACGACTGCACGGTAATCTGCACGGCATGACCGCTGACCTCTACCAGATCACGCGCCTGGCCGATGCTCGCGCCAAGTCCAGCAACTATCCTGTTTTGCAGGCTCAGCTGGACGACATCAAAGGCGAGGCAGAAGCCATCGCGCTGGCGACCATCAAACTGATCTATGTGACTTACCGGTTGAATTGAAATGCTCGACCGTCTGTAGGAGCTGCCGAAGGCTGCGAAAGTGGTGTTTCAGGAATATCCCCTTCGCAGCCTTCGGCAGCTCCTACAGGATCGGCAGGCGTCCCACTGGCTCGCGCATCAGTGCACATAAGGCCCGCCCGGCTTATCGCCAACTTGTCTATCCGCTTGCCCCGCCCTTCTTGCAACCGGGCGAAACAAAGCGGCTAACTTGCTGATAAATCCCAACGCTTGTCGTCGTTCTTCAGGTGTTTTGCTGTCACTTTGTCTTGCGCGTCAGGCATCACTTGCCGAGCCTGCTGGCACAAGACAGGAAGCGCACTGCCATGAATGACCCCCTTGATCTACCCGCCCTCAAATCCCGTCAGAAAACAGCCTGGGCCAGCGGTGATTACGCCGTGATCGGCACCACTTTGCAGATCGTGGGCGAGCTGCTCGCCGAAGCCTGCGACCTGCGCTACGACGAACAAGTGCTGGACGTGGCAGCTGGCAACGGCAATGCCACCCTTGCCGCCGCCCGACGCGGTTGCCAAGTGACTTCAACTGACTACGTGTGCGGCTTGCTTGAGCGCGGCCGTGAGCGTTCCCGCGCCGAGCATTTCGATGTGAGTTTTCAAGAAGCAGATGCCGAAGCCCTGCCCTTTTCCGATGGGACCTTCGATGTGGTGCTGTCGACCTTCGGCGTGATGTTCACTCCGGACCAGGTCCGCGCAGCCGGAGAACTGGCCCGGGTGTGTCGCTCCGGCGGGCGCATCGGCTTGGCCAACTGGACCCCCGAAGGCTTTGTCGGGCAGATGTTCAAAACCCTCGGCAAGCATTTGCCCCCACCTGCAGGGCTCAGCCCGCCTTCGCTATGGGGCACTGAAGAGCATCTGCATAAGCTGTTCGCCAGCACTGCCGCTGACATACAGGTCACCCGCCGGCATTTCAATTTCCGCTATCGCTCGGCCGACCATTTCATCGAAGTATTCAGCGCCTGGTATGGGCCGATGCACAAGGCGTTCGAGGCGCTGCCTGCCGAAGGAGCCAAGGCGCTGCACCGGGACATGAGCGAATTGCTCAACCGATTGAGTCGCGGGGGTGATACATCGCTGGTGGTCCCGAGTGAGTATCTGGAGGTGGTGATCAGGCGCAAGTGAATATGGGCCTGATCACTGTTGGAGCGAGGCTTGCCCGCGAATCAGGCGATGCGGTTCAGCAGTGAAACCGCGTTATCGTTCTTCGCGGGCAAGCCTCGCTCCAACAGAAGACTAGCTGCCCATTGTTTACACCGCCGCACTCACCATCGCCCTGAGCAGCACTGCACAGCCCGCCCCCAAATCCTCCGGCGTGGCATTTTCAATTTCGTTATGGCTGATACCACCTTCGCAGGGCACAAATATCATCCCCGCAGGCCCCAATTCAGCGATGAAGATCGCGTCGTGACCAGCGCCGCTGACAATGTCCATGTGGCTCAGCCCCAGTTGCGCTGCACCCTGACGAACCGCATCCACACATTGGCTGGCGAAATCCAGTGGTGGGAAGTCCGCAGTCGGCGTGAGTTCATAGCTCAAGCCATGCTGAGCACAGGTCTGTGAGAGGGTCTGGCGCAGGTCGTCGACCATCGCCTGCAACTTGTCGGCATGCAGGTGGCGGAAGTCGATGGTCATTTTCACTTCGCCGGGGATCACATTGCGCGAACCGGGATGAATATTCAGGCAACCTACCGTGCCGCAGGCATGAGGCTGGCTTTGCAGGGCAATGCGATTGACCGCGCTGACCACCTGAGCCGCACCCACCAACGCATCCTTGCGCAGGTGCATCGGTGTGGGTCCGGCGTGGGCTTCAACACCGGTCAGGGTCAGGTCGAACCACTTCTGGCCCAGACAGCCCATGACCACGCCAATGGTTTTCGCCTGATCTTCAAGAATCGGCCCTTGCTCGATATGCGCTTCGAAATACGCTCCCACCGGATGGCCCAGCACCTCCCGGCTACCGGCATAGCCGATGCGTTGCAACTCTTCGCCGACCACCAGCCCTTGCTCGTCCTGCTTGGCCAGGGTCTCAGCCAGGTCCAGCTTCCCGGCAAACACCCCCGAGCCCATCATGCATGGTGGAAAGCGCGAGCCTTCTTCGTTGGTCCAGACCACCACCTCCACAGGAGCCTCGGTTTCCATACCAAGGTCGTTCAGGGTGCGAATGACTTCCAGCCCGGCCATGACGCCGAAACAACCATCAAACTTGCCGCCCGTGGGCTGGGTGTCGATATGGCTGCCAGTCATCACCGGCGCACGCCCAGGGTCACGACCGGCGCGGCGGGCGAAGATATTACCGATGGCGTCGACGCTCACGGTACAGCCCGCCTCTTCGCACCATTTGACGAACAGGTCGCGAGCCTGACGATCCAGATCGGTCAGCGCCAGACGGCACACCCCGCCCTTGACCGTGGCGCCCAGTTGAGCGAGGTCCATCAGCGATTGCCAGAGGCGTTGGCTGTTGATCAGCGGGGTGTTGGAATCAAAAACGGTGGAAGCAGTGCTCATGGTCATCTCCAATCTGAATTTCTGTAGGAGCTGCCGAGGGACGAATGCTGCGAAGGCGGTGCGTCAGACAAATCGCTTTCGCAGCCTTCGTTCCTCGGCAGCTCCTACAGGTCCGCGCTCACATCAAGATTTGTACTCAGCTATCCGCACCGCCAACTTCACCAAACTCAAATCACTGCCCACAGGCCCCATAAGGGAAATCCCCAGTGGCACGCCGTCTTTTTTGACCAGCGGCATGCTCAGTTGCGGCATACGGCACAGCACGGCAATGGCCAGCAGGTGATGGGAGATGCGGCGGGTTTCTTCGATTTCCTCGTCCAGCGCGCTGAGCAACGGGGCGATGTCTGGCACGGTGGGCATCACCAGAACCTTGTCGCCCAACAACTCTGTCCAGCGGGCGGCGAACTGCTCGCGCAAGGTGCAGGCGTCGTTGTACTGATCATCAGTGACGGCCTTGCTCCAGGCAAAACGGGCGGCGACATCCGGCCCTAGCGCCAGACCATTACGCTCGATGAACTCGCCCTGGGCCTGCCACGCCTCGCGCCCCTGAATGTAACGGAACGCCCAGTAGGCATCCGTCAGGGACGGCAATTCTCCGATCAGTTTTTCCAGCGGACCGCAGCAGGCGCTGATTTGCGCAAAGGCCGGAGCCAGTGCATCCATGGAGGCAGCTGGCAGCATGGAGAACAGTTCGTCGCTGATCAGCAATTGCGGGGTTTCCGGCAGCGGAGCCGGGTCCTCGCCCAGCAGGCATTCGCCCACCAGACCAAACACTTTGGCCTCCCGCGCGAAATAGCCAGCGGTGTCCATGCTTTCACACAGCGCCTGGGTCTTGTCCAGCGAGACCCGGCCATGGCTGGGCCGCAAGCCGAACAACCCGCAATAACTCGCCGGGGTACGCACCGAGCCACCGGTGTCGCTGCCCATGGCGAAATCGCACAGGCCGTTGGAGACCGCCGACGCCGAGCCAGACGACGACCCTCCGGGTATGCGGTCGTGGGCGGCGCCATTACGCGGCGTGCCGTAATGGGCGTTCTTGCCGCTCATGGAGAACGCCATTTCATTGGTGTGCGCCTTGCCCACCAGTTCGGCACCGGCGTCCAGCAAACGCTGAATGGTTGGCGCGGTGCTGGTTTTGATCCCGGACATGGCCAGCACGTGAGGGTTGCCACCGCCTGTTGGATAACCGGCGACGTCGAACAAATCCTTGGCGGCAAAAGTGTAACCGGCCAATGGACCGGTGGCTGCATGGGGCACATCCACCTGAGGGTAAGGCATGAAGGCAAAAGCAGAATCGGTCATGACAGAGACTCGCGAAGGGTATGAACGGTGGCCATATTCCAGTGATGGCAGCTCACGGAATGCTCGGCAAGAATGTCTTCGATTGGTGGCACTTCGCTGCGGCACACATCGCTGGCCCGTGGGCAGCGAGGAGCAAAGGCACAGCCAGCGGGTAGATTGGCTAGATCCGGCGGCGCACCCGGAATACTGGTCAAACGCTCGCCCTTGCGCAGGCCGTCCTTGGGCCGGGTGCCGAGCAGGACGCGGGTATAGGGGTGCTGCGGGTTATCCAGCAGTTCAGCCAAAGGCGCTTGCTCGACGATACGACCGCCATACATGACCGCCACGCGATCGGCGACTTCCACCGCCGCACCAATGTCGTGGGTGACAAAAATGATCGACAAACCCAAAGCCTGCTGCAGTTCGCGCAGCAGGATCAGAATCTGGATCTGCACCGTGGCATCCAGCGCGGTGGTCGGCTCATCAGCCAGCAGGATTTGTGGCTGACAAGCCAGCGCCAGGGCAATCATCGCCCGCTGACGCATGCCGCCCGACATTTCATGAGGATAGGCATCCAGCCGCTGTTCCGGGCTGGGGATGCGCACGCTGCGCAAGGCTTCCAGGGCCGCGGCGCGGGCTTCGGCCTTGGACATCGGCCGATGACGGCGTAACGCTTCGACGATCTGCTGACCGATGGTGTAGACGGGATCAAGGGCCAACAAGGGTTCCTGAAAGATCATCGCCGCCACCGGGCCGCGCAGCGCCTGCAACTGGCTGCGGGACAGCTTCATCAAGTCCTGCCCGGCGATGTCGATTTGCCCTTCGATGGTGGTCGAGCGCTCCGAATGCAGGCGCATCAAGGCGCGCAGGGTCACGCTCTTGCCGGAACCGGACTCGCCGATCAGCGCCAGCACTTCGCCCCGCGCCACTTGCAGGCTGACGCCGTTGACCGCCGACAACGTTTGCCCGCCACGCTTGAAGCGTACTTTGAGGTCCCGCACCGCGACCATGGGTTGTTCGCTCATGACACGGCTCCTCTGTGAATCAGCGCTGCTGCAGGGCTTTGGCTATGTCCCGCGCCCGGTTGCACCATCAGGCACGCGGCAAAATGCCGGGCGTCGGTTTCGGTCAGCTGCGGCGCGGTTTGCGCGCAGATGGTTTCGGCGTGGGGGCAGCGAGTATGGAAACGGCAGCCGGACGGCGGATTGATCGGGCTGGGTGGATCACCCGACAGCGGCGAGAGCATGGTCCGGTTCGCCGGGTCCATGGATGGCATGGAGGTCAGCAACGCCTGGGTATAAGGGTGCTGCGCGTCCGAGAACAGCGCTTCGGCAGGACCGATTTCAACAATCTCGCCGAGGTACATGACCATGATCCGGTCCGACAGATAGCGCACCACATGCAAGTCATGGCTGATGAACACGTAGGTCAGATTGAGGCTGTCCTTGAGGTCCAGCAGCAGATTCAGGACCTGGGCTTCCACCGACTTATCCAGCGCCGAGACCGCCTCATCGAGGATCACCAGCCGCGGATTGACCGCCAACGCCCGGGCAATGTTGACCCGCTGGCGCTGGCCGCCGGACAGTTCATGGGCATAACGCCCTGCGAAACGGGTCGGTTCCAGCCCGACCCGGCCCAGCAAGTCTCGGGCACGTTGCAGGGATTCACGCTGGCTGACGCCATGCACCGAAGGGCCGAACGCCACCGATTGCTCCATGGTCAGGCGCGGGTTCAGGGACGAATAGCTGTCCTGAAACACCATCTGCACCTGGCGCCGGTAGTCGCGCAACGGCAACTGGTGGCCGCCAACGGTCATGGCGTCAAACACCAGCTCGCCGCTGTCATGTTCGATCAACTGCATCAGCAAGCGCGCCGTGGTGGATTTGCCACAGCCGGACTCGCCCACTACGCCCAGGGTTTCGCCTTTGTGGACCACGAAGTCGATGCCATCCACGGCACGGACCACGCTGCGTTTACCCAATGCCCCTTTGACCGGGAAGTGTTTGACCAGTTTTTCCACTGTCAGCAGTGGCTGCGCTGGACCGCCAATATCGCGCTGGGTCATCGTCAGCTCCTGATTGCCATGGCTGCCCGCAAACGGTCAGCGAGGACATTGAAAGAGATTGAGGTGATGAAAATCATTGCGCCGGGCAGTGCCGACACCAGTGGCTGGGTGTAGATCGCCGTGCGCAGGGTGTTGAGCATCAGGCCCCACTCCGGCTCTGGCGGCGTGACGCCAAGGCCCAGAAACGACAGCCCCGAGGCGAGAATCATCGACACCGAAATCAACCCGGTGGTGAAGACGAAGATCGGCCCCAGCACGTTGCCCAGCACCTGAGTGCGGATGATGGTGAACGACCCCGCCCCCGAGGCACGGGCTGCTTCGATGTAATCCCGGTTGCGTACCTGAGTGGTGACACTCTCGGCGATCCGCGCCACCTGTGGCACGAACACCAGGGTCAGGGACAGCAAGGCATTGTTGACCCCGGCACCCAGGGCGCCGGAAAACGCGATGGCCAGCAGCACCGAAGGAAACGCGTAGAACACGTCCACAGTGCGCATGATCAGGCTGTTCAGCCAGCCGCCGAAGTACCCGGCAATCACCCCGATGGCGCCGCCAATAAAGAAGGCGAAAATCACCGGCGTGATGCCCATGAACAACGACAGGCGTGCGCCGAGCATCAAGCGTGACAGTAAGTCCCGGCCCAGCTCGTCGGTGCCCAGCGGGAAGCCTTCGGTGCCGATGGGTTTGAGGCGCTTGAACATGGAGGTGGTGAAAGCATCCCCCGGCACCAGCCAGGGGCCGAACACCGCCAGGATCAGCAGTACCAGAATGATCGCGCCAACCGCCAGTGCCACCGGGTCACGACGAACCCGGCCGAACACTTCGCTCCAGTAGCCCGGTGAACTTTCAATAGGCGCAATGACCGGCGAGGCCGGTCGCAATATCGACAGGTTCATGCTCAGCCCCTTTTGATGCGTGGATCGAGCAGAGTCTGCAGGATGTCCACCAGCAGATTGAGCGCGACGAAGAACAGTGCCAGAACCCAGATCGTGCCCTGCAACAAAGGCAAGTCACGCTGGAAAATTGCCGAGTTCAGCAGCAAGCCGGTGCCCGGCCAGGCGAACACCGTTTCCACCAGAATCGAGCCGCCCATCAGGTAGCCGATCTGCAAGCCCATGACCGCCATGGCAGTGGGCGCGGCGTTCTTCACGACGTGACGGAACAGGCCCCATTCACCCAGGCCCTTGGCGCGCAAGCCGATGATGAATTCCTGAGACAGGGTTTCCGCCACCTGAGCCCGCACAGTACGGGCGATGATGCCGGTGGGGATCACCGACAAAGTAATGGCCGGCAGAATCATGAACTGAAAGTGCGCCCAGTCCCACGCCCACGCCGACTGGCCCATGGGCCCACCGCCAGTGGCGGGCAACCAGCCCAGTTGTGAGGAGAAGATGATCACCATCAGCATGCCGAGCCAGTAATGGGGCACGCTGACCCCCACCGCTGAAATGGCCGAGGCCACACGGTCCAGCCAGCTGTCCTGAAAGTAGCCACCGACAAACCCGAACAGGCTGCCCATGACGAAACCGATCAGGGTCGCCAGCAAGGCCAGGCGCAGAGAGTAACTGACCGCGCCCATGACTTCGCTGGCCACCGGACGACCGCTGGCAATCGAAGTGCCCAGATCGCCCTGCACTGCGTGCCAGATCCACAACCCGAATTGCACCGGCAACGGTTTATCGAAGCCGTAAGCCTTGACCAGTTGTTCGCGCAACGCTTCGGACGCATCCGGCGGCATCACCGATACCAGCGGGTCACCGGGCGCCATTTGCACGAGCATGAAACATACCAGCGCCACGCCCAGAAGGATCGGCGTCGCCAGCAGAATGCGACGCAGGATATAGGAAAGCATAAGGTCGCCTCACACGGTTTTCACGGTAACCCTGTTGGAGCGAGGCTTGCCCGCGAGGAACGATAACGCGGTGTATCAGCCTGACCGCGTGGGTCCATTCGCGGGCAAGCCCGGCTCCAACAGAAAAATACGATCTCCTGTTGGAGCGAGGCTTGCCCGCGAAGAGCGATAACGCGGTGTATCAGTCCGACCGCGTAAGCCCATACGCGGGCAAGCCCGGCTCCAACAGAAAAATGCGATCACCTGTTGGAGCGAGGCTTGCCCGCGAAGAGCGATAACGCGGTGCACCAGCCTGACAGCGTGAGCCCATTCGCGGGCAAGCCTCGCTCCAACAGATCAGAAGCATTTCAACAACAGGCTTCTTTAGTCCTGCTTGGAGACCAGACTCAAATCGATGAACCAGCTTTGCGGCTGCACCACGCCCGTGACTTTCGGCGAGATGGCACGTGGGCCGACGTCATGGGCGACGAACAGGAACGGCGTTTCGTCGACGATGGCCGCATGCAGCTTGCCGGCGGCCTCGTCCAGCGCCTTGGCGTCGAACGAGTTGCGCACCGTGGTGATCAGCTTCTCGACTTCCGGCGAGGCGAAATAACCCCAGTTGTTGGAAACCGGCGGGAACGCCTTCTCACTGGCGAAACGCACCATGCCGAAGTACGGGTCCATGACCGCCGCGCTGACGTTGATCGCGTTGGCGCCCTGGGCCGCCGGGTCTTTGGCCCCCAGACGCCAGCCGCTGAACAGCGTGTTCCATTCGGTGACCGCGATATCCACGTCGAAATAGCAGCCCTTGAGGCTCTGCTGGATGTATTCGTTCATCGGCAACGGCTGCATCTGCCCGGAGCCGGAAGCGGAAGTCAGCACCTTGACCTTCACCGGCTTGTCCTTGCTGAACCCGGCCTCGGCCATGAGTTTCTGCGCGGCGGCCTGGTCGTATTTGATTTTGAAGTCGGGGTTGCCATACCACGGCGAATCCTTCTCGTAGATGCCGGTGGCTTCCTGCATGTAACCGCCCAGATACGCCTTCAGTTCGCTGCGATCTAGACACAGGTTGGCGGCCTGACGCACGCGTTTGTCCAGCCATGGCGAGCCCGGCGCAAAGGAGAACTGCCAAGGCCACAGGTGCGGCTGGCCGTTGGAGTAGATCTTGAATTTCTTGCTCTTGATCTGCTCCACGGCATCGGGTGCCGGGGCTTCGATCCAGTCCACCTGACCGGACAACAACGCTGCCGTGCGGGCGTTGGCTTCCGGCAGCGGGATCAGCACCACGTGGTCGACCTTAGGAATGCGCTTGGGGTCCCAGTAACCGGGGTTTTTATCCAGCACCAGTTCCTGGCGCGGCACCATGCGGTCCATCTTGAACGGCCCGGTGCCCACCGAGTGGCTGGCGAACGCGGTCCAGGCTTGTTTGGAGCGCTCGGCTGGATCGGTTACGGCGGCAGGAACGGCGGTGAAGTCTTTCTGCCAGGCCGTCGGCGAGGCCATGAACAGGTTGGTCAGGTTGAATGGCAGCACTGCATCCGGTTCGCTGGTGGTCAGCTCGACAGTGAGGTCATCGATTTTCTTCGCGCTGCGCAGGGTCGGCATCCGCGACACGGTCATGCCGATCTGCCCCGGCGCGTATTGCGGGGCCTGCTTGTCCAGCACCTTGTTGACGTTCCACACCACGCTGTCGGCGTTGAAGGCCGAGCCATCGTGGAACTTCACGCCTGGGCGCAGTTTGAAGATCCACTTGGTGTGGTCAGCCGGGTTGACGGCCCATTCAGTGGCCAGCCCCGGAATCAGACCGGCGGGTTTTTCCGCTTGCGACAGGTCCCACTCCACGAGGGAGTCAAACATGGTGATGCCAGTGAAACGGTTGCCTTCATAGCCTTGATCCGGCTGACCGTGGGTCAAGGGGATGTCCGCTGCGGTCATGGCGATGCGCAAAGTGCTTTCGGCCATCGCTGCCAAAGGCGACAAGGCACCAATCGCTACCGAGCAGGCCAGTGCCAGTCGGGTAAAACTACGTGCGCGGGTTGCTGAAGCATGCGTCATGGCGAGTTTCCCATCAGTCAGGTAAGGAGAGCTGAAAGGTGCAACGCAATGCCCATACCAACTTTTTCCCCAACGAAAAAACTGGAGTGCCAGGTCGTTTAAAAAGCGAAGTGATTCAGTCGGTTAGCCAGCACGAAAAATCAGCCGGGAAATTTACCCAAACGTTTGGGTAGTGTTGCGCGCGTCTTCGTGCAATCTTTTGGTACGCCTCGCTCCATCGTGGCGCAAACCCTTTGATACGCCCCTAACTCAACACCCAGGTGGCATTCATGAACAAACGACCGGCCACCCTTCGCGGCATTGCTCAGCAGTTGAATGTGCATGTATCGACGGTTTCACGGGTTTTGAATGGCACCCTGGATCACGCCGGACGCGCTGCGTCCAAAGACACCATTGAGCGCATCCGCGCGCTGGCTGCAAGCCTTGATTACCAGCCCAACACCCACGCCAGAACCCTGAAAACCCGGCACAGCCGCGAGATTGCGATTCTGGTACCGAGGCTCTCGGACATCGTGCTGGCCACGGTGTATGAAGGCATCGACGAAGCCGCCAGCGCCCGACGCTACACCTCGTTTGTCGCCAACACCCTGGACCGTCCGGAACGCCAGCGGGAACTGGCCGAGCGAGCATTGGCGCGCAACGTTGAGGGTTTAATCATCAGCGACGTGCATGGCACGCCGGAGCCGGGGTTTCTTGAAGAACTGGCGGAGCGTCGCGTGCCCTTTGTTCTGGTTAGCCGACGACGCGCGCCCCATTGCTCGGTGACCTCCGATGACGAAATGGGCGGACGGCTGGCCGCTGAGCATCTGTTTGCCCAAGGCCACACCCGGGTAGCAGTGATTGCCGGCGAACCCCATAGCAGCAACGCCACCGAGCGCACCGCCAGTTTTATCGAGTACTACCGCGAGCGCGGCATTCTGATCGAACCTGAGCGAATCATCCCCGGCCACTTCGACACCGCTACCGGTTTCACCACGGGTGAACTACTGCTGGCCCACCCCCAGCCACCCACGGCGATCTTTGCCGTGAACGACTTCCTCGCCATCGGCCTGTTCGGCGCCCTGCGCAACCGGGGTCTGGAGGCCGGGCGGGATATCGCCGTGGTGGGCTACAACGACACGCCACTGGCCGCGCACCTGCAACTGACCAGCATCAGCACCAGCATGCATGCCCAGGGTGTGCGGGCCGTTGAAACCCTATTGCGGATGATCGCCGGGGAAACGGTGCAGTCCCACCGGTTTCCGGCCAGTCTGGTGGTGCGGGCGAGCAGCGGCTACAAACTCTAATCAGCCAAAACAGAGCTTATTAAATCAAGGTGATTTTGTGGGAGCGAGCTTGCTCGCGAAGGGGCCGGAACTCCTGAACATCCCTTGAAACCAGGACAACGCCTTCGCGAGCAAGCTCGCTCCCACAAGTGCGCCGTTGGTGCGCGACAGCGCGGCGTCGGGACGACCGGGGGTATTATTCAGACCGCAACATTACCCGCCGGTCGCAATGAGAGCGTGACCCAATAACGGGTGCGGCTGTGCACTTGCACCGGCAGGCTGGCCGCCAGCAGCTTGAGGATTTGATCGGTATCGTCGAGACGGAAGGTGCCTGTGACTTTCAGCCGTTCCAGCTCGGGTTCCCAGCGCAGGATGCCGGGGCGATAGCGGCTCAGTTCGGCGAGAAACACCGCCAGCGGCTGATTCTCGACGCTCAGCACACCCTGACGCCAGCCCGGCTGGCGGGTATCAAATGCACGGATGGAAGACACCTGCGCAGCACTCATGGTGGCGCGCTGACCCGCCTTCAAACCCACGGACTCTCCGTGTTGTGGAAACAAGTCCACATTGCCGCGCCATACCGAAATCAGGCACTCATCACCCTGCTGACGAATACACAAATCGGCACCGTTGGCCTGCACCCTGCCCTGACGGGTCTGAATATTGATCGCCGGGGTATTGGCCGCCATGTTCAGGGCCATCTCGCCGTCGATCAATGTCAGCAGCCGCCTGCCCTGCTCCAGATCGATGTTCAGCGCGCTGCCGGTATCCAGTTGCAGCAGGCTGCCATCTTGCAGGCGCAAATCACGGCGATCCCCGGCGGCAGTGCGCAAGTCGGCGCGCAGTGCAGCGATCGGAGCCTGCTGAGCGAGCATCCAGCCTGCGGGCAGTAATGCCGCGACAATCAGCGCACGCTTGAGCGCGGTACGACGGCCCAGATCAGGCCGGTCCAGGCTGGCCATCGCCAACTCGGGCGGCAGGCTGGCAAAACGTCGGCGCAGCCCCTGAGCTTTCTGCCAGGTCTGTTCGTGATGAGGGGATTGTTCGCGCCAATGCTGCAAGCGGGCGCGATCTTCGGCACTGGCGCTGCCCGATTCCAGCAGCACCAGAAAGTGCGCCGCATCCTCGGCGATTTGCCGGGCGGCAACTGCGCTGCTCACAGCTCGACCATCAAGCAATGGGTATAAGCCTGAGCCATGTAGCGCTTGACTGTACGCTCGCAAACTTCCAGCCGCTCAGCAATCTGCGCATAGGTGAGCCCTTCCAGCTGTGCCCAGAGAAACGCCCGTCGCACCGCCAGCGGCAAGGCATCAAGCAATTCATCCAGGGCCTGCAGGGTTTCCAGCAGCACCCAACGCTGTTCCGGCGACGGGATCACCGTTTCCGGCAAAGTTGCCAGCGCTTGGAGATAGGCCTGTTCAACGCTGCGGCGCTGGTAATGATTGATCAACAGGCGCTTGCCCACCGTCAGTAGGTAGGCCCGAGGCTCGCGAAGGCTGTGCAGCGGTTCGCTGTGCTGGCTGGCCAGGACTTTGACGAAGGTGTCCTGGCTCAGATCAGCCGCATCCCACGCGTTGCCCAAACGACCACGAAGCCAGTTTTCCAGCCAACTGCGGTGGTCACGGTAGAAAGTCTCCAGAGTAGGCTCTGACGGCCCTGCTGTTTGCCTCATCGTCAACGGCCCACTGAATGTCACTACTTAGAATGCGAATCATTCTATTTAGTTACAGTCAGCACGCCAACTTATTTACATTTCATTGCTGATCGCCACCCCTGTAGGAGTGAGCTGGCTCGCGATAAAGTCGGAATGACTTTCCTGCGATGGCGAGTCCAGCTCCTTTCACGACTGCTTCGCAGCCGATCGCGAGCAAGCTCACTCCTACAGCGTCCAACGTTGCCGCACGAAAGCGCGGCGTCTGGACAACAGAAACACTCCTACAGAAATATTTCAATGCAGGGCACACAAGGCCGCAGGTTATCGCCTTTTCATCCGATCAATAATCACCGCCAGCAGCAGAATCGAGCCACGGATGACGTATTGGTAGAAGGTGTCGATGTTTTTCAGGTTCATGGCGTTTTCGATAATCGCCAGGATCAACACCCCGGCGATTACATGGCGGATCATGCCAATGCCGCCACTGAGGGACACCCCGCCCAGCACGCAGGCCGAGATCACCGTCAATTCAAAACCTTGACCGATCATGGGCTGGCCGGAGGTCATGCGCGAAGCCAGCACTACCCCGGCCAGTGCGCCGATCAGGCCGTGCACGGCAAAGATGATGATCTTGGTGCGGTCCACATGCACACCGGCCAGCAACGCCGCTTCCTGGTTACCGCCAATGGCCAGGGAATTGCGGCCGTAGGTGGTGTAGTTCAGCAGCCAGCCGAAGAAAGCGAAGCATACGATGGTGATCAGGATCGGTACTGGCACCCCGTAAAACTGGCCGTTACCGAACACGAAGAAGTCTTCGTTGGAAACGCCCACCGCTTTGCCGTTGGAGAAGATATAAGCCAGACCCCGGACGATCTGCATGGTCGCCAACGTCGCAATCAAGGCGTTGATCCGCAACTTGGCAATCACGATTCCGTTGATCAAGCCCACCACCAATCCCATGGCCAGCGCCGCCGAGACACCCAGAAACAGGCTGTCGGTGTCGCGAATCACAATCCCGGCGATGACCCCGGAACAAGCCAGCACCGAACCCACCGACAGGTCGAAATGCCCGGAGGCCAGGCAAAACAGCATGGTGCAGGCGGCGATACCTACCGTGGAAATCGCAAGGCCCAGCCCGCGCATGTTCAGCGGTGACATGAAGTTATCGATGAGCAGCGTACACAGCACAAAGATGCCCACGGCAGCCATGAGCATCGCCCAGTCATCAATAAAACGACGCAAGTTCAAGCCCTGGCGGGGAGCCGCCAGACTGGTTTCGTTAGACATACGCACCTCTTTCTTGTTTTTCATTCGGTTTTTCGTGCTGTTGTGTCAAAACGCGTTGACCGGGATTAGCCACGGGTACGCGGCAATGCCAGTTGCAATAGTCGAGCTTCGTTAGCCTCATCGCGGTTCAGTTCGCCGGTGATGGCGCCTTCACTCATCACCAGAATGCGGTCGGCAATGCCCATGACTTCCATCAGGTCGCTGGAAACCACAATCACCGCGATGCCATCAGCGGCCAGATTATGGATGATCTGATAAATCTCCGATTTGGCGCCGATATCGATACCTCGGGTCGGCTCATCCAGCAGCAGAACCTTCATCGGCATCGACAGCCAGCGACCGAGAATCGCCTTTTGCTGATTGCCGCCGGAGAGATAGAGCATCTGCTGATCAGGAGACGGCGTCTTCACGTTCATCGATTTGATCTGGCGCGCGGCGTTGCTCTTCTCCCAGCGCCCTTGAATCAGGCAACCGAAATGAACGTGGCGTGGCCGCGCGCCCATGTTGATGTTTTCGGCCACGCTGGAAAGCGGCACGATACCCTCCTTCTTGCGGTCCTCCGGGCAGAGCAGAATGCCAGCGGCAATGGCGTCCCGAGGTGAGCGCAGCTCAAGGTTCTGGCCGTCGATCTGCAAGCTGCCGGACTTGCTGCGGGTCAGCCCCGAGAGCATGCGGAACATCTCTGTCCGCCCGGCGCCCACTAGCCCGAAGAAACCCAGGACTTCACCTTTCTGCACGGCGAAGGTCACCGGCTCCTGTAGGCCGGGCCCCAGCAGCCCGGTTACCCGCAGGCCCGGCCCTTGATGCTGGCGGGGTCGATAGTTGTAGATGTCCTGAATATCCCGGCCGACCATGCAGGTCACCAGACGGTCATGGTCCAGTTGAGCCATGTCGTCGAAGGTGCGCACGAAGCGGCCGTCCTTGAACACGGTGACCGCATCGCAGACCCGGAAGATTTCTTCCATGCGATGGGAAACGTAGAGAATCACCCGACCCTCATCCCGCAGCTTGACGATGATCGCCATCAGCCGGTCGATTTCCCGGGCTGACAGGCTGCTGGTGGGTTCATCGAAGGCGATGACGTGGGCGTTGCGCGACATGGCCTTGGCAATTTCCACCAACTGACGCTGGCCCAGGGACAAGTCACCGAGCCGCGTCGCCGGGTCGATCTCATCCGCCAGCCCCTTGAGCAACTCCTGCGCCTGCCGAAACATCGCCCGCCGGTTGACCATGCCCCAACGGCTGGGCATATGACCAAGCAGCAGGTTTTCGACGACGGACATTTCCGGCACCAGTTGCAGCTCCTGGTGAATGACCGCCACGCCCGCTGCGATGCTGTCCGCAGTGGATTTGAACAGGTGGGTTTGATCACCGATGGACAGGTCGCCGCTGCTGGGCTGATACGAACCGCCAAGAATTTTCAACAGCGTGGATTTGCCAGCGCCGTTCTCCCCCATCAATGCATGAACGCTGCCGGGGCGTGCTTCAAACGTGATATCCGACAGCGCACGCACGCCGGGGAAATTTTTGCCGATGCCGTTGAAGCGCAGGCTGCCGGCCGGGAATGATTGTGCAATTGCTACGGGCTGCATGGAACCCTCCTCTTTTCTAGCTAAATGCACCGTCCCTGTAGGAGTGAGCTTGCTCGCGATAGCGTCAGGTCAGACGACGATTAATCGACTGGCAAAACGCATCGCGAGCAAGCTCACTCCTACAGGACCAAGATGTGCCTGAGAAAACACCAAACCTGTAGGAGCTGCCGCAGGCTGCGAACAACGGTGTCCGCGTTCGCTACCGCCCTACTTCCACAACCCGATATTGGTCAGCACTTCCTGGAAGTTGGTCCGGGTGATCAGCGTCACGTCTTCCATCGCGGTGTATTTAGGAGGTTCTTCGCCCGTGGTCACCCACTTGAAGACCATCAGCGCGGTGTTGTAGCCCTCTTTGTCCGGGCTTGGCAGCATCGACCCGAAGAAGCCGCTTTCCTTCTTCTTCAACTCGTCGATGGCGTCAGTGCCATTGATGCCGATGCCGATGACATTGGCCGGTTTGAAACCAGCACCCGCAGTCGCACGCACACCGCCCAACACCGTGTTGTCATTCATGCCGCCGATGATCAGGTTTTTCGCGGCGCCTGGCAGTTTAGGCAAGGCTGCGTTGGTGGAGTCCATGCTGCCGGGAACGTCGAGGGTTTTCTGCGCGGTAAAGAGGATGTGGTCTTCGGGCAGACCGGCTTTTTTCAACGCATCGACAGAACCATCCGTGCGCTTCTTGCCAGTGTCCAGCTCGTTGTAAGTGTTGATGATCGCGTAGGTTTCTTTCCAGTCCCAGTTGCGATTCTTCGCCTCGGTCGCCATGGCAGCGCCCTGCTTCTGGCCGACTTCAAAAGCGGCCATGCCCAGGTACGGCACGTCTTCCATGAACTTGCCCTTGGCATCGACGAAACGATCATCCACGGCCATGACCTTCATGCCGTTGGCCTTGGCTTTGGCAACGATGGCCGGGCCGAGTGACACATCCGGCGGGCAGATCACGAAGCCCTTCACGCCGTTGGCGGCAAGGCTGTCGATGGCAGAAAGGGTTTTCTCCCCGTCAGGCACGGCGATTTTCACCACCGTGAAACCGTGATCCTTGCCAGCTTTTTCGGCAAAGGCCCATTCGGTCTGGAACCAGGGTTCTTCGGCCTGTTTGACGAGGAAGCCGATTTTGACTTCTTCGGCGGCCGACGAGGTGCCGGAAAGACCCAGCACAGCGGTGGCAACAGCGGCACAGCAAAGGGAGCGAATCCCGTGACGGCTCAACATAGCTAACTCCTTATTGTTATTGAATAGCTACAGCGTCCAGCGTTTTGATCAGTAACCTCAGGCGTACCTGAAGCGGTAAATCCGATATCACCACAACAGCTAAATAGTCATACCATATTCGTAATCACCGCAATGTAACCTAGTGTCACCCGCCGCATTGAAGCCTCCTTCACGTTGGAAAAGTCAGCCCGCAAAACGGGTTGAAGGCATGCCGCGAACCCCAACATCAGCCGCCAGCAACGCACCGTCAAACTCGCCGTTGGCGTCAGCTGGCGCAGCGCTTGTGACGTACAGCGTGGTCATGTCCGGACCGCCAAACACACAGCTGGTGGGATGGCTGACCGGCAGTTCGACCACCCGTTCCACGCTGCCGTCCGGTGCAAAACGAATCAGGCAATTCCCGCCCCAGCGGGCATTCCAGACGTAGCCCTCGGCGTCCATGGCCGAGCCGTCCGGCACACCCCGCTCATGCTCGGCCGCCCAGATCGAGCGCATGCCGAGCAATCCGCCGGGGAGAATCGGATAGCAATAAATCAGACCATCGAGACTGTCGGCGCTGTACAGCGTGTCGCAGCCTGCATTCCACAGCAGCGTGTTGACGATGCCCTGCCCGCTCAGCAGCGGCGTCACGGCGGCATTGGCGTCAATCCGGAACAGTCCGCCGGAGCGCCGTTGCAGGGGCAAGTCACCGCCCTGCTCGTCCAGGTTGTTCTGCATGGTGCCCAGCCAGAGCCTACCTTGGGCATCGCAGCGGGCTTCATTGGCGCGGTTGCCGGGGATCGGGTCGGCAGCACACAGCAGCGTGAGCGTCGGGGTGTAGCCGGGGGAATCGAGATCGAGGCGATACACGCCGCTGGCCAGGGTGACCAGCGCGTCGCCACGCACGGTGGGAATGAACGCCGAGACCGGCTCGGGCAAATGCCATTGCTGAAATTGATCCTCGAACAACCGGCACGCGAGCCGGGCCGCGATGTCGACCCAGTAGAGTGTCTGGGTGCCAGCGTCCCAGAAAGGGCCTTCGCCGAGCATGAAACGGTGCGCCGAAACGGGCAGCCATTGCATATGTATTCATCCTGTATTTTTATTTTTGTCATGGGTTGCGCACTGCGACGTGCTCAACTGACGAACACTAAATAGTATTACGATTAAATTTTCAAGCTGCCATTTATCGTCTATAAATCCAGATGCAGCACTTTTCCGAGATAAATAGTCTTACCAATGAAGCGTAGCCCAACCCAAGACAACAACAATAAAAGGTAACCTCATGAAACCCTCTGCACTGCTCAGCAGTTTTGGACTGTCCTTGATGATCGCCACCCTCACCGCCAATGCCGCCAGCCTGTCCAGCGAACACAGCGCGTTCGGCAGCACCGCCGATGGCACTGCCGTCGAGAAATACACCCTGCGCAACAGCCATGGCGTTGAAGCCAGCATCATCACCTACGGCGCGACCCTGCAATCGCTGCTCGTGCCGGACAAAAGTGGCAAAGTCGCCGATGTCGTGCTGGGTTTTGATGACGTGAAGGGTTATCAGGACAATGGCACCGTGTATTTCGGCGCGACTATCGGTCGCTTTGGCAATCGCCTGGCGGGTGGCCAGTTCAGCCTGGATGGCAAGACTTACCAGGTGCCGCAAAACGACAAGACCAACGCCTTGCACGGCGGAACTCAGGGTTTCGACAAGCGGGTGTGGAAAGCCGAACCGAGCAATGAAAATGGCTGGGTGGGCGTGAAGCTGACCTATCTGTCGCCCGATGGCGAGATGGGCTTCCCCGGCAACCTGAACACTCAGGTGACCTACAGCCTCAACGAGAAAAACGAGCTGCGCATCCAGTACCGCGCCACGACCGACAAGCCCACGGTGCTGAACCTGACCAACCACAGTTATTTCAACCTGGCAGGCGCAGGCAGCGGCGATGTGCTCAAACAGGTGGCGACGTTGCACGCCTCGCATTACACGCCAGTCAACGAGAAGCTGATCCCTACCGGCGAACTGCCTGCGGTCAAAGGCACGCCCATGGACTTCCTCAAGCCAACGGCCATCGGCAAAAACATCCACGCCGATCATCAGCAACTGAAGTATGCCGAACCGAAACAGGGCGGCTTTGACTTCAACTGGGTGCTGGACACCAAAGGCGACGTCGGCAAACTGGCGGCCGAAGTCAGTGACCCGCAATCCGGGCGCCGCCTGCAACTGTTCACCAGCGAGCCGGGTGTGCAGCTGTATACCGGCAACTTCCTGGACGGCAGCATCCACGGCAAAGGCGGCAAGGTCTACCCGCATTGGGGCGCCTTCACCCTGGAAACCCAGCACTACCCGGACGCGCCGAACCAGCCGAAATTCCAGAGCACCAGGCTGGATCCGGGCAAGACGTATACCCAGACCACGGTGTTTAAATTTTCAGCGCACTAACCTGTAGGAGCTGCCGCAGGCTGCGAACAGCGGTGTAACAGACATGGCGTCTTCGCAGCCTTCGGCAGCTCCTACAAGATACTTGCGTCACTTACCCCGCATCGCCTTAACCAACTGATCTACGTTATACCTGAACATCTGCACATAACTCGCCGCCGGCCCATCGGCTGGCGACAGCGCTTCAACGTACAACTCACCGCCTGGCTTGGCCCCACTGGCATCGGCAATTTGTTTGACCAGGCGCGGGTCCCCGGAATTCTCGAAAAAGTAGGCACTGACGTGCTCAGCCTTGATCTGCCGGATCAGCTTGCCCACATCGGCTGCCGAGGCTTCGGACTCGGTGGAAAAACCCAGTGGCGATAGGAACGTTACGCCGTACGCATCGCCGAAATAGCCAAAGGCATCGTGTGAGGTCAGCACTTTGCGCTGCGCCGCGGGAATAGTCTTGATCTGCTCCCGAGCGTAGCTGTCCAGCGCCTGGAGTTGCGCGCTGTAGCGCTCGCCGTTGGCCTGATAAACGCTGGCACCTGCCGGATCAACTTTCTGCAAGGCGGCCACAATGTTGCGCACATAAATGACTGCATTTGCCGCACTGTTCCAGGCGTGGGGATCGGTGATGCGCTGGCCGTCCTCCTCCATGCTGCGGGTCTTGATCCCGTTGGAAAGCACCACGGGCTCGCCTTTGTAACCGGACGCCTTGATCAGCCGATCCATCCAGCCTTCCAGATGCAGGCCGCTGACAAAGGCCACGTCAGCTTTTTTCAGCGCCTGAGCGTCAGCCGGGGTTGGCTCGTAAACGTGCGGGTCGCCATTGGGGCCAATCAGCGAAGTGACGTGCACCCGCTCGCCACCGACGTTCTGCACCATGTCCGCGATAACTGTAAAGGAAGCCACGGCTTCGACAGGTTTGGCCTGTGCCAGAACGCTAAAAGCAGACAGCGCGAAGGCTGCCAGTGTGCCGAACAGCATTGATCGTTTCATGACATTCCTCTTGAAGCGGGTTAGCCAGCGAGATGGGATTGTGGAAACAGGCGACGCAGGATGCCGGTGCGGCCAAACAACAGAGAAAAGCCGTAGAACGCACTGGCGGTCAGGACGATGGCCGGGCCGGACGCGACGCCCATGTGGTAGGAAATGATCAGGCCGATCAGCCCCGACAAGGTGGCAACCAGAGTGGAAATCAGCACCAGCGCACTGAGCGATGTCGCCCAGAAACGCGCGGCCGTGGCAGGCAACATCATCATGCCCACCGCCATCAAGGTGCCCAGCGCCTGGAACCCGGCCACCAGGTTGAGCACCACCAGCAGCAGAAACAGCACGTGATACAACGAGCCGCGCCCGCCCACCGCCCGCAGAAAACCGGGGTCGAAGCACTCCAGCACCAGTGGCCGGTAGATCAGCGCTAGCAGAATGACCGTGAACGACGCGATGCCGCCGACCATGTAGATGGCGTCGGCATCAATCGCCAGGATGGTGCCGAACAGTACGTGCAGCAGATCGACGTTGGAGCCGTGCAGCGAAACGATCATCACCCCGGCGGCCAGTGAAGTCAGGTAAAAGCTGGCGAAACTGGCGTCCTCACGCAGTGCGGTAAGGCGACTCACCAGCCCGGACAGCAACGCCACCGCCAACCCGGCAATCAGGCCGCCAATGCCCATGGCGGGTAACGACAGCCCGAAAAACAGAAACCCCAGCGCCGCCCCCGGCAACACCGCATGGCTCATGGCATCGCCCACCAGGCTCATGCGCCGCAACATCAGCAAGACGCCCACGGGGCCGGAGCCGATGCCCAACGCCAGACACGCCACCAGAGCGCGACGCATGAAGCCGAATTCGACGAAGGGGTCGATCAGAAGGTTATAGAGCGTCATAACTACAATCCCAACAAACAAACTGGATAGCGGCTTGGAATCCGAGCCCCTGTGGGAGCTTGCCCCCGATAAGGCTGGACGCGGTTCATTTCAGATCGCGGTGCCCCTATCGCGGGCAAGCACCGCTCCCACAGGGAAATCGCGTTCACAACCAGACAACGCGGGATCAAGGACATGGGTTTTCATCCTGCTCACACAACTCTGCATCCGCACTCCAGAATTCCGCCATATTCCGCGCCTTGCGCAGGTTCACGGGGTTGAGTACGTCGGTGGTTGCGCCCCAGGCGATGGCTTCGCGGGCCATGAGCAGGGTCTGCGGGAAGTGCTGGCGGACCTGGTCGATGTCGTGGAGCACGGCGATCACTGTTCTGCCCTGCCCGTGCCAGACCCGCACCAGTTCCAACAGGTCGCGGGTGGTGCGGGCGTCGATGGCGGTGAAGGGTTCGTCGAGCAAAATCACTGCCGCGTCCTGCAGTAACAGCCGGGCAAACAGTACCCGCTGAAATTGCCCGGAAGACAACGAGCCGATGCTGCGCGATTCAAAACCCTCAAGGCCGACCGCTTGCAGAGATTCCCGGGTGCGTTTTGCCGCGTCGCGCCCCAGCCCGCGAAACGCCCCCATGCTGCGCCAGGCGCCCATGGCCACGGTGTCGGCCACGCTCAATGGAAAGCTGCGATCAATCTCTGCTGCTTGAGGCAGATAGCCCAGGGTCCGGGTCGCCAGATTGCCGCGATCCACCTTCCCCGCTGCGGGCTTCATGGTCCCGGCGATGGCTTTGATCAAGGTCGATTTGCCCGCACCGTTTGGCCCGACGATGGCCGTCAGGCTGCCTGCTTCGAAACAACCGGTGATGTGGTGCACCGCCGGGCGTCGTTCGTAGGCAACAGTGAGGTCTTTCAGAGAAATGGCAGCGCTCATGGAATGGCCACCGCCCACGCGATGGCCAGCCACAGCAATACCAACATGCCCAGGGCGAAGAGGATTCGCTTCCATGCCGGCTGGGCCAATGCCGAGCCAGCGATGGAAGGCGCGTGAGGAACTTTCATGGTCTGTAACCTGCAACGATTTGTTACAGTATCACATAGCCAACAGCAAAAGTGTTATGTGATAACACTTCAGCCGATCAACGAGCGATCGCCCTGAAGCCCTTCTGCAAATCCTCGATCAATGCATCCACGTCTTCCAGGCCGATATGCAGGCGCACTACCGGGTTCAACAGCCTGTCGGCGCTGTTGTTCCGGTCGTTCAGTCCTGCCACGGTCACCAGGCTTTCATAGCCACCCCACGAAGCTCCCAGCCCGAACAGGGTCAACGCACCGATAAAGTCATCCAGTTGCGCCGGATCAGGATTGGCCAACTCAAACGACAACAAGCCATTGCTGCCGCTGAAATCACGCTTGAACAGCTCATGGCTCGGATGATCAGCCAACGCCGGATGGAAAACCCGTTTCACTTGCGGCTGCGCCTGTAACCATTGGGCCACTTGCAGGGCCTGACGCTCATGCACATCCAGACGTGACGCCAAAGTACGCGCGCCGCGCAAGACTAAATAGGCATCGTCCGGGCTGACGGTATTGCCGAAGGTCTCGCTCATTCGCCCCAACGCTGGCCAAACTTCTTTGCGGGTGCAGACACTGCCCATCACCACATCGCTATGGCCACAGATGTATTTGGTCAACGCCATGATGGAAATATCAGCGCCCAGGGTCAGTGGCCGGTACAGATAGCCCGAACCCCAAGTGTTATCGACGGCCAGCAGAATGCCCCGTGGTTTGCAAAACGCCGCAATGGCCGGCAAATCGCAAAGCTCATACAGCAGCGAACCCGGTACTTCGGCGTAAACCATTTTGGTGTTGGCTTGCAGCAGGTTTTCCAGCCCGCGGCCATCAGCCGGGTAGTAGCTGACTTCAATGCCGAAGGGTTGCAGAAATTCCGTCGCCAGCCTGCGCACCGGGCCATAGACAGCATCGGTAATCAGCACATGGTCGCCGGGGCGCAGATACGCCAGGAAGGTTTCCGCGGACGCCGCCAACCCGGTGCTGAAAAGCTTGCTGCGATAACCGCCTTCCAGTTCAGTGACCAGATCCTCCAGCGCAAAGGACGTCGGGTTGCCCCGTGCGCCGTAGCTCAGCACCCGTTCGGTATCCCGGCGCTTACGCACGTCACGCATTTGCGCGAGGTTGTCGAACAGCACCGTGCTCAGGCGTGTGACCGGCACATTCACTGGGCGACCGCCATTGCCTGGCTCAGTGCGTGCGGCGTGGATCAATCGCGTCCGCACGCTTTCAGGCTTTTTTCCATGCAACGGCCTCAGGCTGTTGATTTCCTGTTCGGTCATTTGTGCCAGCAGGCCGATTTCCCAGGCCAGATACTGCCGTGCCGCAGCCTTGTTGCCGGAGTGGCGATCGTGAGTGAAGAACAGGAAGTCGATGCACTGCTCGTCCGTCAGGCTTGCCGGGTCGTCAAGCAGCGGCAGCCCCGCTTGTTGCCAGGCTTCTAACCCGCCATCCAGCAGACGAAGCTGGCTGCGTTGCGCTTCTGGCAATTCGAGGGCGGCAAGTTGCGCTACTTCAGGGCTGTCCGCCAACAACACCAGCGGGCGTATTTCATCGCCAACTGCTTCAGCCAGCAACGAGCGAATCGACCAGCGCGCGCCTTCGATATGGGCTTTACGGAAGCTGGTACTCGGGCGCAGATCGATCAGCGCCACGGTGTTGTCTTTCAGGGCGTCAGCCAGGGTCTGCGCGTTGATGGTTGTCAGAACCGGAGCTTCTACCTTCGCCACCACTGGCAATGCCAGCGCGCTGTTGACGCCGTCAGCCAGCACGTACGCTTCATGCCCCAACTGGCGCAGCCAGCCCGCAACAATAGGTGCACGAATACCGTCGCTATCGATCAACACCAGACGGGCATTGCGCACACCCACATACAGATCGGTGGACTGGATCAACTGCCCGCCCGGCGTGTGCTGAGCGCCGGGTAATGTAGCGGCGGCAAACTCTTCGGCGGTGCGCACATCACAGAGGAACAGGCTGCGCGATTGATCTTCAGCCCATTTCGATACGTGTTCAGCGCTGACCGTTTCGACGCCAGTCTTGCGGGCCAGCGTTTGGGCAGCCTCGCGTTGTCTGTCGAGGTCTACATCAGCGACCTCATCGGGGTAACGCCGGGTGCTGCCGTGTTCCAATTGCAGATCGGCGAGGAACCAGCCTTGAGTGCCGTTTTCCAGGGCATAAACAGGGTTCTTTACCCCAAGATCAATCAGGGTTTGCGCGCCAATGATGCTGCGGGTACGTCCGGCGCAATTGACCACAATGGGCGTCGTTTCATCGGTCAACAGCCCTGGCAAGCGGTAACCCAGCTCGCCGTTGGGGCAGCAGATCGAACCCGGGATGGTCATCTTGCGGTATTCCTCGAACGGCCGACCATCGAGCACCAGCAAGGGTCCGCCCGCGGCTTGCCACTTGGCCAACTCATCGGCAGTGATGTGCGGAGTATGGCTGGCTTCTTCGACCAGCTCACCAAATGCCTTGGACGGCACGTGAACACCGGCAAACAGTTGCAAGCCTGCGGCCTGCCAACCATCGGCGCCGCCTTGCAGAATATGCACCTGCTGATAACCCTGCGCTTCAAGCCGTGCCGCTGCGCGGGGGGCGACGTCGCTGCCGTTCTGGTCGTAGATCACCAACCGCACACGGGGATTGGGCGCCAGACGCGGCACTTCGATTTCCAACCGGCTATAGGGCAGGTTCTGCCCATGGAACAAATGCGCCTCGCCGTACTGGCCGTGCTCGCGCACATCGAACAAGGCAATTTCCTGGCCGTCGAAAAGCCACTGTTGGAGTTGCGCGGGGGTGATGGTCTGGCTCATGGGATCTCACAAATTTGTTGTATTGGGGCTAAACGCACCCCCGTTGGAGCGAGGCTTGCCCGCGAATACGTTTATCCAAACGAAACAGTTGTCGACTGACACAACGCCTTCGCGGGCAAGCCTCGCTCCAACGGAAATCATCAGCCTGTTACTGCAACAGCAACGACCTCTCACCGCCCGCCACTTCCCGGCCCTTGGCGTACGCCCGCTGCACCGCCGGGCGGGCTTTGATGCGTTCTCGCCAGGCATAAATGTTCAGGTACTGCGCCAGGTCCTGGCCCTGCCGCAGGGGCTGAATCCACGGGAAGATCGCCATGTCGGCGATGGAATATTCACCGGCGACATAGGCCACTTCGCCGAGGCGTTTTTCCAGCACGCCATACAGGCGGGTCGCTTCGCTGTTGAGCAGGTCCAGGGCAAACGGGATCGGCTCGGGCGCTTTCTCTTTAAACAGCTGCAACTGGCTCAAATACGGCGTGATATGCCCCACCTGCCAGAACAGCCACTCCTGCACCCGCTGCCGCTCGACGCTGCCTGCTGGAGGCAGAAAACGCCCGGCCTTGTCGGCCAGATAATTGAGAATCGCGCCGGACTCGAACAGGCTCAGAGGTTGATCCCCCTGAGCAGGCTCGGGATCGACAATCGCCGGAATCCGGCCATTGGCGCTCAGGCGCTGGAAGTCTTCCTGCTTCTGCTCCCCAGTCCGGATATTGACCGGAACGATGCGGTAATCCTGCTCAAGTTCTTCGAGCAGGATGCCGACCTTCAGCCCGTTACCCGTGGGCCAATAGTAGAGATCGATCATGCGTAGGCCTTGATCGACGGTTCCATCTGCGAGGCGTTGTAATTGAGCACCCGGCCTTCTTCATTGACGCCAAAACGGCCGTTCAACGACTCCAGCGGGCGCCCGTACAAGTGGAAATGCAGGGTTGGCTGGTCGCCTTCAACCTTGATGCCATGCAGGTCTTCGCCCAGAAAACCAATCGGCGTACCCGGCTGTACCACCACTTCCTGATCCAGGACCAGTTTGGCGTATTCAGGATCGCTGCCGTCGTCAGTGCGGGCCCACACGTAGTTGATTTCCTGACCCTGCACGGCAACGATCACCGCCCAGGTTTCATGGTTATGGGGCAAGGTCTTTTTGCCCGGCAGCAGCGAGTTCATATACAGCGTCGGAGTGATGCCGTCGTCGTTCAGGCGATAGCGGAATGCGGTAGAACCAGCACCCGGCATCGGCGATGGAAATTCGTCAAAGTTGAACAGGTCATGGCGCGTGGCCAGGCCTTCAAGCAGCGCGATGATTTCCTTCAACGCGGCACGGTCTACGCCGCGGTCGTTGATGACACGCACTTGCTGCAAAAGGGTTTCGATGGCTTGGGCACGGGTTTCAATGGTCATAAATACTCCTGGGTGATCGTTGCAGTGATTGTTGTGGAACTGCACGCAGGTAATGCCCGCTACGCGGGTCTTTGTTTTTATGTTGGAGCGAGGCTTGCCCGCGAAGACGGTATTCCCTACGCAGGATATCTACCGCAAGTACTGGCCTCTTCGCGGGCAAGCCTCGCTCCAACAGGTAATTGATCAAACCGAAATGCTGTACCGACTCAGATTACTCAGCACATACGGATCATTAGGCACGGGGCGTCGCCCGGAATCGCCCAGCGCATGGCGCAGGAATTCCTGGGTACGCTCACTCACTGGTCGCTGGAAAATCTGTTCGGCGCTGCCGTGTTCGACGATCAGGCCGTTTTCGGTGAAATACACCACGTCGCTGATTTCTTCGGCGAAACGCATTTCGTGGGTGACCAGTACACAGGTCATGCCCTCCTCCGTCAGCTCGCGGATCACGGTCAGGACTTCGCCAACGGTCTCCGGGTCGAGTGCCGAGGTCACTTCGTCAAACAGGATCAGCTCGGGGCGCATCGCCAGGGCGCGGGCAATCGCCACCCGTTGCTGTTGGCCCCCCGAGAGCTGGCCGGGATAAGCATCGGCCTTGTGTTCCATACGCACTTTGGCCAACAAAGCGCGAGCCTGCTTTTCAGCCTCGTCACGGCTGATGCCCAGCACTTTGCGTGGCGCAATCACCAGGTTTTCCAGCACCGACAGATGCGGAAACAGGTTGTACTGCTGAAAGACAAACCCCACCCGCTTACGCAATTCAATGCGTTGCGCCTCAGTGGTCAGCTGGTTGACCTGGGTCTCGCCGACGCGAATGGTGCCTGTCTGGGTCTGCAGCAAACCGGTGATGCAACGCAGAATAGTCGACTTGCCCGAACCCGACGGGCCGATGATCGACACCGCCTGACCGCGCTGCACATCAAGGTCGATGCCCTTGAGCACATGGTTGCTGCCGAACGACAGATGCAGATCCCGCAGGCTCACCAGCGGTTCAGAGCCATTATTAATAGAAGGCATAACGGCGCTCCAGACGTTGAGTCAAACGGGAAATCGGATAGCAGTAGGCGAAAAACAGCGCCAACAGGCTCAGGTAGATCAGCACGGTGAAACCGGTCTGATTCACCGTGTTGCTGGCGATCTGTGCGGTGTCGATCACGTCATGCACGCCCACCAGCGAGGCCAGCGCAGTGCCCATGGTGATGACCGCGTAGAGGTTCATCCACGGCGGCAACATGCGCTTGAAACACTGCGGCAGGATGATCGAAGTGAAAATCTGCCAGCGGGTGAACGCCAGAGAACGCGCGGCTTCCCATTGAGTGCTGGGGATCGAGCCAATGGCACCGCGGAAGATCTCCGCGACGTTGGCACTGGCAGGCAATGCCAGACCGATAGTGACCTTGACCCAGTCCGGGAACGACACGTAAGAGCTGCCGACATGGATCTCGAACGGGAACACATAGGTGGTGAAGTAGATCAGCACCAGCCACGGCGCGTTACGAAAAATCTGCACCCAGATCCGCGCGGGAAGGCGCAACAGCCAGGTGGGTGACAACGCCAATGCGCCGATCAGCAAGCCCATCACAGTGCCCAGGCCAATGGCGACCAGACTGATCAGGATATTTTGCCCAAAGCCCTTGGCCAACGCCGGTGACCATTGCACCAACGCCATGAACACCGGGCTGTCGGGTGCAGCGAAGATCAGCCATGCAACGACAACAACCAGCAACGCAAGCTTGCCCAGATGGCGACGAGGCCAGGCCAGCGGCACGGCCGCAACGGAAGAATCAGTGGCCATAGCCGGGCATCCTCAGGCGCGCTTCAAGGGCGCGGCCTACACAATTGACGACGAAACTCAGCAAGCCGAAGAACGACAGGATCAGGATCATCAGTTCCAGCACGTTATCGCTCTGGGTCCAGATCATGATGGCGGCATAGGTGATATCGCCCACCGCGATAGCAGAGGCTACGGCGGTCATCTTCACCAGATCGATCAGATTGTTGATCAGCGACGGCAAGGCAAAGCGCAACGCCAACGGCAGCTGCACATTCCACAACAACTGACGGCTGCTGAAGGCCAGCGAGCTGGCGGCCTCAATGGTCACCGACGGCACCGCTTCAATACCGGCGCGTAAGGCTTCGGCATGGAATGCGCCCTTGTGCAGGGAAATCACGATCACTACCCAGGCAAACGGCGTCAGCGGGTTCGCTGCGCCCACCGCCTGAGTCAGCAACATGTTCAACACCAGGAACGCGCAATACAGCTGCACCAGGGTCGGCGTGTTGCGGGTCACTTCAATGAAGATCCGCGCCGGGGTTGCCAGGTACGCCTTGCCCGAGGTCAGCATCGCAGCCAACGCCACACCCACCAGCAGACTGCCAACAATCGTGAAGGCGCACAGCAGCATGGTGGTCAGCGCGCCGTCCACCATGGATCCGCGCTGATAGGCATCCAGCAGAAAGTTGTAGTTGAGCCCGAACCCGGCGGTCCAGTGAACGAACAGTTCCAGCCAATGACTCATGCAGGAACCTCGCTGTGCAACCGTGCGCACGCACCGGCGATGCGTCGTCCGGCTTCGGCAACGCTGCTGGTGGCGGTGGCAATCGACAGGCGAAACCACGGCGACAGGCCATAAGCGCTCCCCGCAACACCGGCGACACCGGACTCCAGAAGCCAGTCCACAACATCGGCATCGCTGTCGATACGCTGGCCATCCGGGCGATAGCGGCCGAGCAAACCGGCGCAACGCACGAACACAAAGAACCCGCCCTGAGGTTCCAGCACCTGCAACCCCTCGACATCACGTAATGCCGCCACCAGCAAATCCCGCCGCTGGTGATAGGCGGCAACTTGTTCCGGCAGAAAACCCAGCCCACCTTCAAAAGCGGCCAGTGCCGCGGCCTGGCCCACCGACGAAGCGCCGGAGGTGGATTGCGACTGCACGACGGTCATGGCGGTGGTCAAATCCTGCGGCCCGGCACCAAAGCCGATGCGCCAGCCGGTCATGGCGTAAGTCTTGGATACGCCGCCCACCAGCAGGCAGCGCGGTTGCAGATCAGGGGCGACATTGAGCAGGTTCAACGACTGGCGATCATCAAAGCGAATGTGCTCGTAGAGTTCGTCGAGCAACACCAGCACTTGGGGATGGCGACGCAACACCTCGGCCAGCGCGAGCAGCTCGGCTTCGCTGTACACCGCGCCACTCGGGTTGCCGGGGCCGTTGAGGATCAGCCAGCGGGTGCGCTCACCGATATGGCTTTCCAGTTGCGCCGGGGTCAGCTTGCAGCCTTGCTCCAGCGGGCACTCAATGAAAATCGGCTCTCCACCGCTGAAGCGCACGCTGTCGGGGAATGACGGCCAATACGGCACCGGCACGAGCACTTCATCGCCGTCATCAAGAGTCGCAGCGAAGGCGTTGAAAATAATCTGCTTGGCTCCGTTGGCGATCACGATGGAAGGCAGCGCATAGTCCAGGCGGTTTTCGCGCTTGAGCTTGCGTTGCACCGCGTCACGCAAGGCCCGCACGCCTGGGGTTGCGGTGTACTTGGTATCGCCCTCGGCAATCGCGGCGCAGGCTGCTTGCTTGACGTGTTCCGGGGTATCGAAGTCCGGTTCGCCGGTGGTCAGGTCGAGGATGTCGACCCCTGCTTCGCGCAATGCCGTGACCCGTGATTTAGCGGCGGCGTTGGCCGACAGCGTGACCCGTTGCACGCGTTTTGACAGGCGCACAGTCATGGCGTCTCTCCCTGTTCGCCAACCGCCAGGACTTTGCCGGGGTTGAGCAGATTGTTCGGATCCAGCGCCTGCTTGATGCGACGCATCAGGTCCAGTTCCACCGGGCTTTTGTAGCGTGTCAGCATGCTCACCTTGCGCTGACCAATGCCGTGCTCGGCACTGATCGAGCCGCCGTGGGCGTGGGCGCTGTCGTGCACCAACAGGCTCAAGGCGGCGTAATTTTTCATGTGCGCTTCGACGCTGGAATCCAGCGGGTGGGCGACGTTGTAATGCAGGTTGCCATCGCCCAGATGGCCGAAGGTGAAGTTGCGCACACCGGGGAAATGCTGCTGGAGCAATGCATCGGTATGGGCAACGAACTCCACCACCCGGGAAATCGGCACTGAAATGTCGTGCTTCATGTTGCGACCGGCCCGTTTCTGGGCGTCGCTCATGTTTTCGCGCAGCAGCCACAGGGCTTCGCTCTGGGCCAGGCTTTCGGCGATCAAGGCGTCGGCCAGCAGGCCCGTTTCAAAGGCGGCACCGAGCACTTCTTCAAATGACTGCCGGGCGTGGCTTTCGCTGTGGTTGTCAGAGAGTTCCAGCAAGGCAAACCACGGCTGCGTCGCATCGGCGAAAGGCTGCGGCCCCTCGGGAAATTGTTCGCGCAACAGTGCCAGGCAATCAGCCGTGAGCAATTCGAACGCCGTCAGGCTGGCACCAAAACCGGCGCGAGCATGGGACAGGAAACTCACTGCCTGGGCCAATGACTCGAACGCCAGAAACGCGGTGGCCTGTGCCTTGGGCAACGGGAACAGTTTCAGGGTCGCGGCGGTGATAATCCCCAGCGTGCCTTCGCTGCCGATGTACAGGTCGCGCAGGTCGTAACCGGTGTTGTCTTTACGCAAGCCGCGCAGGCCGTGCCAGATTTCGCCTTCGGCGGTGACCACTTCCAGGCCCAGGGTCAGTTCCCGGGTATTGCCATAACGCAGCACCGCCGTGCCCCCGGCGTTGGTGCCCAGATTGCCGCCGATGGTGCAACTGCCCTCCGCGCCCAGACTCAGCGGGAACAAGCGATCAGCGTTGCGCGCCACGTCCTGCAGGTTTTGCAGGATGCAACCGGCTTCCACGGTGAAGGTGTCGTTATCGGTGTCCACCTCGCGCACCTGATTCAGGCGATCCAGCAGCACCAGCACTGCCGTGCCGCTGGCATCCGGTGTCGCGGCGCCCATCAAGCCGGTGTTGCCGCCCTGCACCACAATCGGTGCGTGATGGGCGACGCACAAACGAACCACCGCAGCCACTTGTTCGGTATCTGCCGGGTGCACGACGGCGACGACCTGCCCGACGTAACTGCCCTGTTTGTCGGTCAGCCGGGTTTCGGCGTCAGCACCGCTCTGAACGTACTGGGCGCCCAGCAATTGCTGCAACGCCTGAAACAGGGCTGAACTCATTGGCTGACGGCCAGAGGCGCAGCGCTGCGGAATTTCTCGTGCAGGTCACGCAAGGCCTGGGATGGCGCCATGCCGGTGCGATTGCCGACATCGATCAACCAGCCACTGCGGTGCCAGTCGCGAACGATGGCGTCGAGCTTGGCCTGGACATCATGCTCACCCTTGCGCACCCAGATCACCGAGTTCGACGGAATCAGATCGGTCGACAGCGGGATTGCATAGTCAGACCACTCCGCCTCGCTGAGCAGCGCATGCATGGTCGGGCTGACGTGCACGGCGGCTACGCAACCATTGCCACGCAGGGACAACAGCGACTCGGACTGGCTGCGGAACGCCTTGATCTGCGCGCCGTAGACTTCCTGCAAAGGCTTGATGAAGTTACTGCCCTGGGACACGCACACCGGCTTGCCCTTCAGGTCTTCCCATTTGCTGATGCCCGCGTCCTTGCGAATCAGGGCCGCACCGCCGACTTCTTCATAAGGCGTCGGTACGTAGTCCAGAATCTCGGCGCGCTCATCGGTGTACTGCATGTTGGCGATCAGCAGATCCACCTTGCCTTGTTGCAGGAACTGCACACGGTTCGGTGCCAATACGGAAACGGTTTCCAGCTCGACGCCCAGCTGTTTGGCGATGCCCTTGGCCAGTTCGACGTTGTAGCCCAAATGTTCACCGGTAGTCGGGTCGATGGTGCCAAACGGCGGACCACTGAGAATCACCCCGATGCTGATCTTGTGGCGCTGCTGGATCTTGTCCAGCGTGGCATCCGCATGGGCCAGCCCGGCGCACAACACCAAGCCAAGGGCGGTAAGGGTTTTGCGGGTGAAGAAGGTGGTCATGGGTGGTTACCTTGGAATGCGTATCCGTTGGAGCGAGGCTTGCCCGCGAAGAACGATGACACGGACTATCCGCCGCACCGCGTCGCCTGGTTCGCGGGCAAGCCTCGCTCCAACAGTCAGTCAATAAATCCGGAAGCTTTTAACCCTTGAACTGCGCATGCAGTTCAACCAGCGCAGGCGATGCCGGGGTGATGTTGTGGCGCTTCTCGCCTTCGATCAGGAAACCCGTGCGGTGCCAGTCCTTGACGATGGCGTCGAGCTTGGCCTGGGTGTCGGCTTCGCCCTGACGGGTCCAGATCACCGACGGTGCCGGGTTCAGCTCCGGGGAAATGGCGCGGTAGTCCTTCCATTCAGGGTTGTTGGCAATCAAAGGATTGATCAGCGTCGAATCGTGAACCGCAGCCACGCAGTTGTTGCCACGCAAGGCCAGCAGGGATTCGGACGAGCTTTTGAAGGCCTTGATGTCGGCGCCGAACTCGGTCAGCGGCTTGACGTAGCTGCTGCCCTGAGACGTGCAGACCGGTTGGCCTTTGAGATCCTGCCAGGTGGTGATTTTGCTGTCCTTGAGGACGGCGGCCGTACCGCCAACGCGATAGAACGGCGTCGGCACCGAACCGAGAATCTGCCCACGCTCAGGGGTCCACTCCATGTTGGCGATCAGCAGATCAACCTTGCCCTGCTGCAGGAACTGCACGCGGTTGGCGGGCAGCACCGGCACCAGTTCAACCTCAGCACCCAGGCGACGTCCCAGATCTTCAGCCAGATCAACGTTCAGGCCCTTGGCTTTCTGGTTGGAGGGGTCGATGGAACCGAACGGCCCGCCAGAAAGCAGCACGCCGACCACCAGTTTGTGACGCGCTTCGATCTTATCCAGCGTGGCATCGGCTTGCGCCATGGTGCTGACTGCCAGAGTAGCCACAGTACCCAAAATGACAGGCAGTAAACGTGAAGCGGGTTTGCGTGCGTTCGGCATAAATTTCCCCTGGCTGATGACCGGCGTACCCCGATCTGATGTGGGGGCATCCTAGGTACTGCCAGCGACGAACGGAAATTCAAATATCAAATATGGTTATAACTTTCCGTATTCTCGCTTAAGACCAAAACGCTATAAGCCCAGAAATATGGACATTCCTTGATTCTTTTTAAATGTATTACTGCTTTCACATAAAAATACGTAATGTATTGTGCTGTCTGTTTGATATGAATCGAGTGGTACCCATCATGCCCGCCACCCCATTGGCTTCGACACTGGATCTGGAACTGCTGCGCACGTTCGTGGCAGTTGTCGACTATCACAGCTTTGCCGAAGCCGGCCAGCAACTGGCGCGCACGCAGTCGTCAGTGACCCAGCATATGCAGCGTCTGGAGCAGCAAGTGGGCGTCAGCCTGTTTCAGAAACAAGGTCGCCAGAAGCAACTGACCGAACCCGGTCGCCAGTTGCTGCGCCATGCCCGGCAGATGCTGTCGCTGAATGACGAGGCGCTCAACGCCCTGCGCGAAGACAGCTTGAGCGGCGTGTTGCGCATCGGTTCGCCCCACGACATCGCGGATACCATCTTGCCGCCGATCCTCAGCCACATCGCCCGCTCGGCTCCGCGTTTGCGCCTGGAAATCGACGTGGGTCGCAGCCCGTTCCTGATGGACGATCTGCATCGCGGCAAAGTGGATATGGTGATTTCGACCCGGGAAGACCCGGACCTGGAAGGCTTTGCGTTGCGTACGTCGCCGGTCTGGTGGATTTGCTCCGCGCAGTACATTCATGTACCTGGTGAGCCGTTGCCGCTGATCCTCGTGGATGAGCCGAGTATCTATCGACGTTATGCGCTGGAGGCACTGGAGCGCGCCAATATTCCCTGGCGTCAGGCGTATCTGGCTTCGAACCTGATTGGCATCAAGGCCGCCACCCGGGCCGGGCTTGGGGTAACGGCAAGAAGCATGGAAATGCTCGGCCCGGACATGCGTGTGCTGGGCGAAAACGACGGCCTGCCCCGCCTGCCGGACGTGACCTACCACCTGTGGATCAGGCCGAACACGGTCAACCCTCTGGCGCGCAAGGCTTATGACCTGATTCGGGGGAGTCAGGGGTTGTAGGGTGGTTTTGAACCGCTCACCAGCCCTGTGGGAGGGAGGCTTGCCCGCGATAAGGCTGGATGCGGTTTGATGCGATGTGGTGTTTTGTACATATCCATTGCTGCGGTTACGGCCACTAACGGTTGCGCTTTTACAGCGCCTCACTTTTGATAGAGCGCAAAAGTAAGCAAAACGCTCTTGCCCCACCACTCGTTCCCTCGCTGGTGCTCGGCATACCCGTAATCCGACATTGATTCGGCGGGCCGCCGCGAAGGGCCATCCCTGGCCCAGCGCGGCTAAACCGGCATCCATGCCGGTTTGCCCGCCGAATCAAAATCGAATTCCGGCCAGCGTGGTTTTACGGGGCGCTTAAGATCAAAAGCCAGATCAAAAGCCAGATCAACAGCAAGATCAACAGCAAGATCAACAGCAAGATCAACAGCAAGATCAACAGCAAGATCAACAGCAAGATCAACAGCAAGATCAACAGCAAGATCAACAGCAGATCAAGATCAAGCGCGGGGATGGTTGGCGTTGCGTGGATTAATTGTAGGAGCTGCCGAAGGCTGCGAAGGCGGCTACCGATTCGCAGCCTTCGGCAGCTCCTACAGAGAATTGTGCACGCCGTTAAATCCGTAGAAGCGAATTCATTCGCGAAGGCGATGGATCACACACCGAAGAAAGGGCGGTAAGTTCACACAAACAGGTCGGCTTTCAGGCCGCCTCGCGCGCTTTTGATTTTGATCTTAGGCGCCCCGTTAAACCACGCTGGCCGGAATTCGATGTTGATTCGGCGGGCAAACCGGCAGGACGCCGGTTTAGCCGCGCTGGGCCAGGGATGGCCCTTCGCGGCGGCCCGCCGAATCAATGTCGGATTACGGGCATGCCGAGCCTAGGCGAGGCACCGAGTGGTGGGGCAAGAGCGCTTTGGTTACTTTCGCGCTTTTCGAAAGTGACGCGCCGTAAGGGCGCAACCTTAAGTAGCCGTTACCGCAGAAACGGATATGTACACAGAAGATGTGTAGATACCCACACTTATCGCGGGCAATCCCCGCCCCCACAACTTTCCATTCGGCATCGAAACTGCGCCGCTACCTCGGCAACTGCAAATCCGACGCCGGTATGATCCGCGCCAACCGCACCACCGTCACCCCTGCCCCCAGATGACGCAGCGAAGGCTGGACCAACACGCAATTGTCGTACGGCGTAACCACCTCCCGTTCGCCGTCCCGAGCGATAACCGTACCCGCCTTTTCGATCACCTCCAGCCCGCGATAATCCTCCACGAAAGTGAAGTCCATGCTACTGGCGACCACAGGTTCGGTGACCTGCAGAAAGCGCTGAGCACCCGCTTGCACCGGACTGAGCAATGCCGCCACGTCCGCCTCCAGCACCGCTCCCGTACAGATCAAAAACCGCGCCGCGATATCCAACGCCACTCGCTCGCTGAGTTTCGAAAAGTGCTGCCCGGTTTCAATCAGTAAGGCGTTTTTCTTGCTCGCCGCATCATTGAAGCCACCATAGTCCCGCATGCGTCGACCATTGGGATGCCCGGCATCAGCCACCACCGTTTCCGGCACCGCCAAAGCAGCGGCGAATTCCAGGCCTTTGGTCCGCGCGCCACTCATCATCACCGGCGCGGCTTCTTCGTGCATGGAGTGGATATCCAACAACAGATCAACGCTGTCGATCACCGGGCGCAGGGCCCGTGCCCGGTTCAGTTCCACGGATTGCTCATCACCGTCAAGCCGTTGCGGGACCCAGACACGATTCATGTCTTCGTCGATATAGCGCGTGGCGTCGATGTCCTGCGGGTCGAAGCGGTGATACGCCTCAACGTTGCCAAAGGCCAGGCTCAGGCGGCCCTGACGTGGTCGCACACCGCTGCGTAACAAGGCATCCACGGCGATGGCGCCGGTGACTTCATTACCATGGGTCAGGGCCATGATCATCACGTGTGGCCCCGGCACACCGCTGTCAAAGCTATGCACGTACTCGACGCCATCTGTGCCGGTCTGCCACTGGCAGATATCGGGGAATTGCACTTCCACCGGGTACGGTTGCAGCGTCGCACGAACTTGTTCAAGGGTTTTCATTGCCATCTCCGACAGATAAAAGTTTGCATGCACCGGGCGGCTTGGCCCGGCATGGACGATCTTGTTGTGGGGTGATTAATCAGTGTTGCGGCTGGCTGCGCATACGGCGGCCGAGGGCGATGACCGCGATCACGCTGATCAGAACCGTGCCCATGACGTAGAAGCTCGGGGCCAGCTTGCTGCCGGTGGCTTCGATCATCCAGGTCACGATCAACGGGGCGAAACCACCAAACAGCGTCACCGAAAAGTTGTAACTCAATGCCAGACCGGTGCCGCGAATGCTGGTGGGGAAAATATCCGCCAGCATCGCCGGGATCGGCCCCAAAGTGGCTGCGATCAAAACACCAACCACTGCCTGCACCAGCAGCAAGGTGGTGACCGAGGGAAAAGCGTTAAGCAGTACGAACATCGGATACGACGACAACCCGGTGAGCAGCAGCGCGATGCTGATGACCCTGAAGCGCCCATGACGATCAGACATGCCGCCGAACACCGGGGCCATGATCATCAAGGTCACGCCGGTGACCAGCGCCCCCATATAGGAAGACGTCGCCGCAATGTGCAGTTGCTTGAGGGCGTAAGTCGGCATGTACAGCTTGTGCACGTAGTTGAACGCAGTGGCTCCGGCGACCACACCGATGGCCAGCAGCAGACTGACATGGCCCTTGATCAGCACGTCCCGCAATGGGGTGCGCTTGGGCAGGTCGGCAGCCACTTTCTGAAAGTCCGGTGTCTCGTCGATCTGGCTGCGGATGTAGAAACCCACCGGGCCAATCAACAGCCCGATACCGAACGCCACACGCCAGCCCCAGTCGTTGAGTTGCACGTCGGTCAGCAGGTAGCTGAGCAATGCGCTGACCCCGGCGGCAAGAATCGTCGCCAGGCCCTGGGTGGACAACTGCCAGCTGGCGAAGAAGCCGCGTCGCTTGGCATCCGCATGTTCGACCATGAAGGCGGTGGCCGCGCCAAACTCGCCGCCCGTGGAGAAACCCTGCAGCATCCGCGCAACGATGATGATCAGCGGTGCCGCGAGGCCAATCTGCTCATAGGACGGCGTGAACGTGATCATCGCCGTGCCGATCATCATGATCAGAATCGACATCGTCAGGGAGGCTTTGCGCCCTGCCCGGTCCGCATACGAACCCAGCACCATGGCACCCAGCGGACGCATCAAGAAGGAAATACCAAATGAGCCCACCGCCAGCAGCAACGAGGTGGTCTCGTTGTCGGAAGGGAAAAACAGCTTGCCGATCACTACCGCGAAGTAGCCGTAAATCAGCAGGTCATAGAATTCCAGCGCATTGCCGATACTGGCGGCGACGATTTCCTTCCACGGCCCGCGTCGCGGCGTTGCCACTGATGCGTGAGTTGCTGTCGTGTGCATTGTCATGAATAAGCCCCGGTTTATCACAGTGGCGACCCGTTATGTCCAAGCCTGTCGGCGACAATCGGGTTCGCGATATTTTTATGGGCGGGTGAAGGCATGCCTTCACCCCGGGGCTAAGTTGGATCAAGGTCTGCGTGCCGACAATTGCTGTTTGGGCACATGGCTGAGCCTATCGGGCACGCCGTTGATGGCAACGGGCTCGGAGCGTCACTTTGCTCGGCAAATTTTTTTCAATTGCCCTGTATCGGTGCGTCTTCAGCCAGGCCGCGCCAGATTCTCATGACCTGTTCGGCCTGATTTGAACGCCTGCGATGCAGGGAAATATCAAAACCGATCGTCAATTCCGGGCCACCGGCAATCACCAGTTCGCCAGCCGCCAACGCAGCTTTGACCACCATTTGCGGCAACCAGGCCAGACCGTTGCCACGCCTGGCCATTTGCAGAATCGCGTCGTAGGAATCGGCCTGATACGTCATGCGCAATGCGACACGCTGCGGCAGATTCGCCAGATGCTGGGCCAACACCCCGCGCAAGGCCAGAGTTGGCGAGAAGGCCAGCCAGGGCACGCTGGATGCTGATACACCCGCGCCGATCTGGAATCGGGGTTGCCCGTCAGCGTCCGGAGCGCTCACCGGGACCAACGCTTCTCGGGCGAGCACCAGCGAGTCGAAGCGCTCAGGGTCGATCAATATCTGGGTCAGCGGGCTGGAAAAAATCAGCAGCAGGTCCACTTCTCCGGCGGATACCCGACTGATGGCTTCCTGTGAGCCACTGGTCACCAGCGATACCGGGAATGACCCGAAGCGCTGGTTGAGGGATTCATACCAGTCCGGAAAGAAATCGCTGGCCAGGGTGCGCCCGGTGGCAATGCGCACTGGCTCGTCACGGTTCAGGCCGACACTCTGAAATTGCGCACGGGCAGCCTTCAACAACCCCAGGGATTGAGTCGCCGCCTCAAGAAACAACAAGCCCGCTGGCGTCAGGGACAGTGGCTGCTTGCGCTCGATCAGCGCCACCCCGAACCAGTCTTCCAACGCCTTGATACGCCGCCCGAACGCCGGGTGCGTCACACAACGATTTTGCGCCGCCCGAGACAGGCTTCGGGTTTCGGCCAACTCGATGAAGTCTTCCAGCCATTCCAGTTGCATGCAGTGTTCCTGGTAGAAAGTCCCGCGCTATTCGGCACGCGACGGTCGAAGATGTCTTCGTGAAACGCATAACCTCCAACAACTCTCATTCAACAAAAAATAAACTCTGAATGTATGAGATGTGCGCAAGTGTGCCCATCGTCCAGGCGCCGCGCTGTCGCGCAGCAAACAGAGATCCGTGGGACCGGCTTCAGCCGGGAAGGCGGCATCTCTGTCGATACAGATGCAGTGGGTGTGCCGGCCTCTTCCCGGCTAAAGCCGGTCCCACAAAATAAGCAATTCAGTTCAGATACCTATTTTTTTGTTTAATGAGAACGAGCTTGCTCGCGATAGGGTCAGGTCAGTTGATGATTAATCGACAGGCAAACCGCCTCGCGGGCAAGCGCGCTCCTACAGACAAAAATACCCGTCAGACCATACCCCACAGCACCGCCAACGCGAAGCAGCGGATTTCCGACCAGCGCACCGCTGACGACAAAGCAAACCTTGTGCCTGACCGCGCAACCCATTACTGTACATGCAAACAGTACTGGAGTTTCCCATGCAGCTGATCGACAAGCTCAGCATCCTCGCTGACGCCGCCAAATACGACGCATCGTGCGCCAGTAGTGGTGCGCCCAAGCGCAGTTCCGAGGGCAAGAGCGGCCTCGGTTCGAGCAATGGCATGGGCATCTGCCACAGCTACACACCGGATGGGCGTTGCGTTTCGCTGCTCAAGATCCTGCTGACCAACTTCTGTTTGTATGACTGCCAGTACTGCGTCAACCGCCGCTCCAGCGATGTGCCCCGCGCCCGCTTCAGCCCCGAGGAAGTGGTGACCCTGACGCTGGATTTCTACCGGCGCAATTGCGTGAGCGGGCTGTTTCTCAGTTCCGGCATCATCCGCTCGGCAGACTACACCATGGAGCAGCTGATCGAAGTCGCCCGGTTACTGCGCGAAGTCCACGAGTTTCGCGGCTACATCCACCTCAAGACCATCCCGGATGCCGACCCCGCGCTTATCGAGCTTGCGGGCCGTTACGCGGATCGTTTGAGCGTGAATATCGAACTGCCCACCGATGCAGGCCTGAAAACCCTGGCCCCGGAAAAAGACGTGGCGTCCATCAAGCAAGCGATGAAAACCATTCATACCGGCCAGCAAACCATCCTCAACGAACCCCGTGCGCCACGCTTCGTGCCTGCCGGGCAAAGTACCCAGATGATCGTCGGTGCCGATGAAACCGACGACAGCACCATCCTCGGCAGCGCTGAATCCCTCTACGGCAATTACGGCCTGCGTCGGGTTTATTACTCGGCGTTCAGCCCTATTCCGAACAGCCCGAAAAGCGTGCCTTTGGCTGCGCCGCCGCTGATGCGCGAGCACCGCTTGTATCAGGCGGATTTCCTGCTGAGGGGTTATGGCTTCAAGGTCAACGAACTGTTCCAGGGGCCGGGGCACCTTGCGCTGGACATCGACCCGAAACTGGCCTGGGCGCTGAATAACCGCAACCTCTTCCCGCTGGACCTGAACCGCGCCGATGCGGCGTTGATCGCGCGGATTCCGGGGATCGGCATCCGCACCACTAACCGCCTGATGGAGTTGCGTCGCCAGCGGCGGATTCGCTACGAAGACCTGACCCGCATGCGCTGCGTGCTGGCCAAGGCCAAGCCGTTCATCATCACCAGTGACTACCACCCGACCCAGGCCGAAACCAGTAGCGAATCCCTGCATCAGTTGTTAAAGGACCGTCCGCAACCTCAGCAAATGGGGCTGTGGGGATGATTAGCCTGGATTGCGACGACCTGTTCGACAACTGGCGTCAGCAGGCGCGCTGGTTGCTCAGTCATCAGATCGACCCCAGTGAAGTGAGTTGGGCCAGCACCGATGCCGCGGATCTGTTTGCCTCCGATCACAGCTACCCAGAGCAGCAAGGTCCTTTCCTGGCGCGAATCCCTCAGGCGTTGCTGCAGCTGCTGGAAAACGCTGCGCAATACCGGGGTGAGCAGCGCTGGAGTCTGCTCTATGAAGTGCTGTGGCGGGTCAGCCATGGCGACCGCACGGCGATGCTGGCCGGAGACAAGCTCGGCAGCGAATTGCATCGACGGATCAAGCAAGTCAGCCGCGAAGCCCACCATCTGCATGCATTTCTGCGTTTCGTGGCATTGCCTGCATCGGACTTGCCAGCGGAGTTCGCCCAGCCGCAATACGTCGCCTGGCACGAACCGGCGCACGACATACTGCACAGCGCCAGCGAGCATTTCATCGGGCGCATGGGCCAGCACCGCTGGATGATCGCCACACCCAAAGACGGGGTTTATTACGACGGTGAGCAGTTGGTCCATCACCGGGTCTGCCCGCCAGCCTGGCAGGCGCTGGCCCGCAACGCCGAGGATCCCGGCGGCGAACTCTGGCTGACTTACTACAGCCACATCTTCAACCCGGCGCGCCTGAACCCCAAAGTCATGCAGGGCCATTTGCCGAGCCGATTCTGGAAAAACCTGCCCGAAGGGCCGTTAATCCCGGCGCTGATCAGCGAGGCGCGCACCGGCAAACAGCGCGACGGCCAGGCCAGCCAGATTGCAAACCGGCCCGGAAAACGCATCAGTCGCGGCCCGCAGCAATAGCCCGCCATTATCAAGGGAGAACTCTGTTAACCTGCGGTACGCCTTGAACGCGCCTGGCCTCATCAACGAGAGGGGGTCAGAACAGGGAAAACCGAATGGAAGGCATAGGCAGCAGACTCAAGTTGGAGCGCAAGCGACTTGAGCTTTCACAGCAGGAGCTGGGGGCCATCGGCGGTATCGAAGCCAATGCTCAAGGGCTTTATGAACGAGGCAAGCGCTTCCCCAATGCGGGCTATCTCAGTTCGATCGCCAATGCAGGCGTCGACATACTCTTCGTCATCACCGGCACGCGCAAAGTACGGGCCTTAGATGGCATCACCGACGGCGACACCAAACTGCTCAGCGAACTGGATGGCTTGCCCGACGATGTTCAACAAGACATCAAACGTCTGGTCAGCACCTTGTTTCAGTCGGATGACAGCACCCCAAAACCCTGACTCCCCTAATCCCCTTCCCTGTAGGAGCTCACGAGCAGCGCGAGGCAGCGATAGCGGGCTGCCTGACACACCGCCATCGCTGGCCTCGTAACCTCGGTGAGCTACAGGTCTACCTGTTTAGCAGGCACACCTGCAAATCTTCGACTACCTTGCAGTGCTGAAAACACGGGCCGTCAATCATTCTGCGGCCTCAATCGCTGGATACTGGAGGCCCCATGACCGCACTACTCGGACATAACTTCATCAATGGCGCACGCAGCGCCGCCGGCTCAGTCAGTTTGCACAGCCTGGACGCGACCACCGGCGAAGCCCTGCCTCTGACCTTCATGGAGGCCACCCGCGAAGAGGTGGACGCTTCGGCATTGGCCGCCGCCAACGCCTACCCGGCTTACCGCACGACAACTGCGCAGCAACGCGCGACTTTCCTGGACGCCATCGCCGACGAGCTGGATGCCCTGGGTGATGAGTTCATCGCCATGGTCTGCCGGGAAACCGCCCTGCCCCCCGGCCGCATTCAAGGGGAGCGAGCACGGACCAGTGGGCAGATGCGGCTGTTTGCTCAACTGTTACGCCGGGGAGATTTCTACGGCGCAAGGATTGACCGCGCTTTGCCTGATCGCCAGCCGGCGGCACGACCGGATCTGCGCCAATACCATATCGGCCTGGGGCCGGTTGCGGTGTTCGGCGCGAGTAATTTTCCATTGGCCTTTTCCACCGCAGGCGGCGATACCGCAGCCGCCCTGGCGGCAGGCTGTCCGGTGGTGTTCAAAGCGCACCCCGGTCACATGGCGACTGCCGAATGGGCGGCGTTGGCCATCATTCGTGCAGCTGAAAAAACCGCAATGCCCGCGGGCGTCTTCAATATGATCTACGGCGGCAGCGTCGGCGCCTGGCTGGTGCAGCATCCGGCGATCAAGGCCGTGGGCTTCACCGGCTCGCTGGGCGGTGGTCGCGCTCTGTGCGACATGGCAGCGGCGCGGCCGGAACCTATTCCGGTGTTCGCCGAGATGTCGAGCATCAACCCCATGCTGGTCCTGCCTGAGGCACTGAACGTGCGCGCTGAAAAAATCGCCGCTGAACTGGCGGCATCGGTGGTGCTCGGCGGTGGGCAGTTCTGTACCAAACCAGGTCTGGTGCTGGGGATTGCTTCCCCGCAATTCGAACACTTTCTGGACCGGCTCGGGCACCTTATCCAGGCCCATGCGCCCCACACCCTGCTCAATGCGGGCGGGCTGTGCAATTTCTCCGATGGCCTTGGCCGTTTGGCCAGCCATCCTGGCCTGCGTCACCTGGCGGGGCATCCTCAACAGGGCAGTCAGGCATTCCCGCAGCTTTATGCAGCCGACGTCGCGTTACTGCTCGATGGCGATCCGCTGCTGCAACATGAAGTCTTCGGTCCGATGCTGGTGGCGGTGACGGTCAGCGACGCCGAGCAATTAAAACAAGCGGTGCACAGCCTGCAAGGCCAACTGACGGCCACGCTGATTGCCGAACCGGCAGACTTCAGCGCATTCGCCGACCTGGTTCCGCTGTTGGAACACAAGGCGGGACGCTTGCTGATCAATGGCTACCCGACCGGTGTTGAAGTCAGCGACGCCATGGTCCACGGCGGCCCTTACCCGGCGACCTCCGATGCCCGCGGCACCTCGGTGGGCACCTTGTCGATCAACCGTTTTCTGCGGCCGATCTGCTTCCAGAACTACCCGGATGTGTTGCTGCCCGATGCGCTGAAAGACGGGAACCCGCTGGGCCTGATGCGATTGGTGGATGGTGTGGGGACGCGAGAGGCTATCTGACCCGCAGCGCAAATAAGGACCGGACACAAATCAGTGGGACCGGCTTTAGCCGGGAAGACGGCATTCCTGACGACACCTATGCAGAGAATGTCCCGGCCTCTTCCCGGCTAAATCCGGTCCCGCGATGTGCATTCCAATTCAGACCTGGGTCTTCAACTACACCCGCAACACCCCCTCAATACAGGTCACCGCATCGCCCCCAATCCAGATGTCATCACCGATACGCTGCACATGCACCCGGCCTTGCCTGCCCATGGCGGTGCCCTGGCTGACCACGTAGCTCTCCGGCGCCAGTCCTTCATTCAAAAGCCACTGTGCAATACCCGCGTTGAGGCTGCCGGTGACCGGATCTTCAGGCATGCCGTCACCGGCAACAAAAGCACGGACTTCAAATTGCGCCTCATCACCGTCAACCGCCGGGTCCCAAGGGGCAAACACGCCAATGGCCAATTCCATCAGCTGCGCATAGTCCGGCTTGAGCGCCGGCACGCTGGCACGGTCAGCCAGTTTCACAGCCAACCATCCAGCACCGTTATCAACCCAACGGGCGTCGACGATCGCGTTTTCATGCAGACCCAATCCCGAGCGAACACGGCCCAGCAAACCGTCATCCACCGGGCCCGAGCGCAACAATGCCGGCGCGGTAAAGGCCAGTCGCGTGCCCAGGCGGCGGATGCGCACCAGGCCAATACCGCATTCCTGAATGATCTCTTCGCCTTTTGGCTGCCCGCCGCTTTCCAGCCAGGCATGGCAGCTGCCCAGGGTCGGGTGCCCGGCAAATGGCAACTCGTGCAAGGTGGTGAAAATCCGCAACCGGTAATCCGCCTCGGGATGCTGCGGAGTCAGCAAAAAGGTGGTTTCGCTGAGGTTGGTCCAGCGAGCGAACTCGGCCATGCGCGCATCGCTGAGGTCGTCCGCGTTCAGCACCACAGCCAACGGGTTGCCCAACAAAGTCTGGCTACTGAAGACATCAATCTGCTTGAATGGGTACTGGCTCATGAATACGGACTCTGGAAAAAACCGGGCTGCGAGATTGGCATTTCGAGCGTCCAAACGCAAAGCCGTACCGTCATTCACGTATGCGGAGGTTACAAGATGCTGGATAGCCCTTCGGTTTCCCCGGTAGAGACGCTTCATTCACTGATGACCGACAAAAGGTTCGTGGTCCTCACTGGCGCGGGGATCAGCACCCCGTCCGGCATCCCCGACTATCGCGACACAGCCGGCGTGCGGCGTGGCAAAGCGCCGATGATGGTTCAGGAATTTCTCGGCTCCCCCGAAGCCCGACGCCGCTACTGGGCCCGTGCCATGCTGGGCTGGCCGCGAGTGTGCATCGCACAACCCAACGCGGCACACCGGGCGCTGGCCATGCTGCAAAGCCGGCAACAGATCAGCGGTCTGATCACGCAAAACGTCGACACTCTGCACGATCAGGCTGGCAGCCCGGATGTCATCGAATTGCATGGCAGCCTGCATAGGGTGATCTGTCTGGATTGTCAGCAGAACTCCGACCGAGCGGCCATCCAGATGCTGATGGAGGCACAGAATCCCTATCTCGCCGGGGTCGATGCGGTACAGGCACCCGATGGCGACACCCTGCTGGACCCGGCTTTTGAATCCCGCTTCCAAGTCCCCCATTGCCCGCACTGCGACGGTCAGCGACTCAAGCCCGACGTGGTGTTCTTCGGCGAGAACGTCGCGCCGCATACAGCCGCCAGGGCGATGGCCAGCATCGAACAGGCGCAAGGGTTGCTGGTGGTCGGCTCGTCCTTGATGGCCTACTCGGCGTTTCGTCTGTGCAAAGCCATCCATGACCAGGGCAAACCGCTGATCGCGATCAACATCGGCAAGACCCGGGCAGATGAGCTGCTGGACCTGAAAATCGAGGTGTCTTGTGAGGAGCTGTTGCCGGTGTTGGTAGAGCGGTTGAGTGTGAGCGGCAGTGCCTGATACGTCGCAATCCTGTGGGAGCGAGCTTGCTCGCGAATAGGCCGGGCCGTCCATCACAATTCTGTCGGCGGGGACTTAGCCTTCGCGAGCAAGCTCGCTCCCACAGGTTTTGTAGGTACTGCAGATCTAGAACAACCCCAACTGCCCACCAATCAAGGTGCTGAAGTCATCATCCACAAATGGCAGGATCGCCTCGGCAATGGGCTGCAATTGCCGGGTGACGTAGTGGTCGTAATCAATCGCCGTGTGCTGTTTTTCCAGAGGTTCTGGCCCTGCCAGGGTGATCACGTAGCGGATCCAGCCACCGTTCTGATATTGCCTCGGCCGTCCCAGACTCAGATTGTGTTCGTCCGCCAGCCGTGCGGCGCGCACGTGGGGTGGCACGTTGCGCTCATAGTCATCCAGCCTGCGGCGCAGCCGCTTGCGGTAGATCAGCAGATCATCCAGCTCCCCCGCCAGGGTGCGGCGTACATAGTCGCGTACGTAATCCTGATAGGGCCGCCGATTGAAAATCCGTGAATACAGCTCCTGCTGAAATTCCCGGGCCAGCGGCGACCAGTCGGTGCGGACCGTTTCCAGGCCCTTGTAGATCATCTCCTCCGAGCCATCAGCGCGTCTGACCAGCCCGGCATAGCGCTTCTTGCTGCCCTCTTCCGCGCCACGGATGGTCGGCATCAGAAAACGCCGGAAATGGGTCTCGAACTGCAATTCCAGCGCGCTGCTCAGGCCGTATTCCTCCTGCAGATGCCCTTGCCACCACTGATTGACCTGCTGCACCAAGGCACGGCCGATGCGCGCAGCATCTTCTTCGCTGTGCAGGCTTTTGAGCCAGACGAACGTGGAGTCGGTGTCGCCGTAGATCACCGTGTAACCCTGAGCCTCGATGAGCTGCCGGGTTCGGCGCATGATTTCGTGGCCACGCAAGGTGATCGATGACGCCAGACGCGTATCGAAAAACCGACACCCGCTGGAACCCAGCACACCGTAGAACGCATTCATGATGATTTTCAGCGCCTGAGACAAGGGCTGGTTATTTTCCCGCTTGGCCGTTTCCCGCCCCTGCCAGACCCGCTCGACGATCGCGGGCAGGCAATGCCGGTTTCTGGAGAACCGCGCACCGCGAAAGCCCGGCACCGAGTCTTCATCCGAAGGATGACGCAGGCCTTCCACCAAGCCCACAGGGTCGATCAGAAAAGTGCGAATGATCGACGGGTACAGGCTTTTATAGTCCAGGACCAGCACCGACTCATACAGGCCCGGCTGGGAATCCATGACGAAACCACCGGGGCTGGCCTCGGGCATGCGCTCGCCCAGATTGGGCGCGACAAAGCCCTGTCGATGCATCAGCGGAATGTACAAATGGCAGAACGCGGCCACCGACCCGCCACTGCGATCCGCCGGCAAGCCGGTCACCGTGGCGCGTTCAAGGAGGAAGGTCAGCAGTTCGGTCTTTGCAAAGATCCGCGTCACCAGCTCGCAATCCTTGAGGTTGTAGCGCGCCAAAGCGGGCTTGTCCTCGGCGAACATGCGATTGATCTCGTCCATGCGCTGGTAAGGAGTATCAATGGCCTTGCCTTCGCCGAGCAGGGTCTGGGCGACATTCTCCAGGCTGAACGAGGGGAAGCTCCAGGTCGCAGAGCGCAGCCCTTCGATGCCATCGATGATCAAACGCCCGCTGGCATCGGCAAAGAAATGATTATTGCGCGAACCATGCTCGCGCCACCCCATCGCCTCCCCACCACGGCCCAGGCGTAACGGGACTTGCAGTCGCTGCGCGTGCTCATGCAGGACCCGCAAGTCGAACTGCACCACGTTCCAGCCGATGATCGCATCCGGGTCATGACGCTCCAGCCACTGATTCAACCGCTCCAGCAGCAGTTTGCGGGTCTCGCAGTACTCCAGCTGGAAGTCCAGCTGGTTGTCATCGCCATTGGGCGGGCCCAGCATATACACCTGCCGCTCGCCGCAACCTTCCAGCGCGATGGAGTACAAATCGCCTTTTTCAGTGGTTTCGATGTCCAGCGATACCAGCCGCAGCTTCGGACGGTAGTTGTCGGCGGGCTTGATCTGCGCATTGCACAAGGTGCCGTTGGCGTCCGGCACCCCGCTGAATTGCACCGGTGCGGTGATGAAGCGCTCCATGAGGTAGCGCTCTGGCGGGCGGATATCGGCCTCATAGACATCGACACCGCCCTTGCGCAGCGCCTTCTCCAGATTCATCAACTGGCGATGCTGCTGGCAGTAAACCCCAAGCACCGGACGATGGCGGAAGTCACACAGGCCCAATTCCCGCAGTTCAACGCCGGATTCGCTGCGCAACACCGCTTCGGCGCGGGCGCGCTGCTCGGCAGGAATGAACGCCACGGACGGCTGTACAGGCAAGCGAATGTGCCTGGGACCGTTGTCGGTCGCCAGCCAGAATTCGACTTCGGTGCCAGCCGGCGTATCGCGCCAATGCCGACTCAGGATAAAGCCCTGCTGTACATCCACCACCGCAAACCTCAAAACCGGATTTCAAGGCGCAATTCTACGTGGCATTGGCCTCCGCGCGCAGGTTGTGGCGCGCTCAACGGCGAGATAGTCTGCTCGGCACGTAACTCACCATGTAACTCAGCACCATTAATCTGCAACATCAAGGGCATGCCATGTCAGCAGACGCGCGCTTCAACCTGATCGCCACGCAACTGGGTTACAGCTTTGAGGGCGAAATCAAGATCGGCGGCAATTACGTTCCACTGGTCCGAAATGGCAATGAGATCTACATCAGCGGGCAGATTCCACGGGTGGGCGACACGGTCGTGGTGACCGGGCGCGCTGGCGCTGACGCAACCCTGGCGCAAGCGCAACTGGCCGCAAAAGTCTGCGCTATGCGGGCTCTGGCCCTGCTTCAAAGCAGCGTCGGCTCGCTGGACGAAATCAAGCGTCTGCTGCGCATGAATCTGTTTGTGCAATGCGCAGCCGATTTCACCCAGCAAAGCGAAGTCGCCGATGGGGCATCCGAAGTGGTGTTCTTTGTATTGGGCGAAGCCGGTGCCCACACCCGCAGTTCGATTGGCGTCTACCAATTGCCCAAGAACGCCACAGTTGAACTGGACTTGATTGCCGTCGTTTAACGGCGTTAGCATCACCAAGGATGAATCAGCAAATGAGCAGTAGCATCGAACGTCTGCAACCCCGGCATGCGGCAGCCTATCGCGCACTGATGCTGGAGGGTTATACCTTGCACCCCGAGGCGTTTACGTCGTCCACCGGTGAGCGGGCCGCCCTGCCGCTGTCGTGGTGGGAAGCGCGGCTGGATGATAAAGACGATGCACTTGAAGTGGTGCTGGCGATCACCGATCAGCAAACGATTCTTGGCGTGGTGGGCCTGGCATTCAATAACCGGGAAAAAGCCCGGCACAAGGTCTCGCTATTCGGCATGTACGTCCCGCAAAACCAACAGCACAAAGGCTTTGGCCGCCAGCTGGTGCACGCTGCGCTAAACCACGCGAGCCTGCGGCCTCATGCGTCACTGATCCAGCTGACCGTCAGTGAACACAACACGGCAGCGCTGCGGCTCTACGAGCAGAGCGGGTTTACAGTCTTTGGTCTTGAACCACTGGCGGTAGCGATTGATGACGGGTTCATCTCCAAAGTCCACATGTGGCGGCTGCTCTCCACTACCTGAAAACGCAACGCTGCCGCCTGGCGCTCCAGACCGCGCCATGAGGCCGGGTTGGTTCCTTCGGTTTTACTGAACATGTGCGAGAAATGGGCCTGATCGCAGAACCCGCATTCCGCGCTGATTTGCGTCAGGGTCAAGGGTGAGTTTCTGATCAGCTCTTTCGCCTGGTCAATGCGCTGCTGACGAATCCAGTTCTGGGGCGAAATACCCAGGCTGCGCTTGAACGCTCGTGAAAAATGGCTGCGGGTCAATGCACAGGCTTGCGCCAGCATCGGCACAGAGATCTTCTTGCCCAGGTCGGACTTGATCATCTGCTGGACGCGTTCCAGCCGCCAGAGCGCCAGACCGCCGACCACTGTTGCCCGATTATTGAGGTTTAGCGCCTGATTCGCTGGCTGATCATCACGTTCGGCCTGCTCGCTGAGTTGTTTTTCCATAACCCTGAACCTTGCGAAAATTCCATGACTCATCTTCGCAGGCATGATTTTGCAAACAACCCTCGCGGGGGGATCAGGACGGCCAATGCAGTGCGTAATAGCGACAAGCAACCGCAAGGATCGATCTGAACGCGATCAGCCAAATTGCTGACGGTATTGACTGGGCGTGAGGCCGAGCCTGTCGCTGAACAAGGTGCGCATGTAGCGCACACTGCCGAAACCGCTGCGATGGGCCACCGTCTTGAGCGGCAGCGTGCTGGTTTCCAGCAGATTGCGCGCCCGATCCAGACGGGCGTTCTGGATGAATTCCATAGGCGTCATGCTCACTTCGCGGCTGAACACCCGGGCAAAATGCCGCGGACTCATGGCCGCCATGCTGGCCATGCGCTCGATGCTGAACTCCTCTTCCAGATGCTCCAGCAGATAGTTCTGCACCTTGGTAATCGGGGTTTCGTGGGTTGCAACGGTCGCGATCAAAGGACTGAACTGCGCCTGACCACCCTGGCGCTTCATGACCACCAACAGCACCTTGGCAACATCCAGGGCAACCTTGCGACCATGGTCCAGTTCAACCATGGCCAGCGCCAGGTCAATGCCAGCGGTAACGCCTCCCGAAGTGACCAGCCGACGATCCTTGATGTAGATCTGATCGGTGGTGACTTGCGCCTGGGGAAAGCCGTTAATCAGGCGATCGGTGTAATGCCAGTGCGTCGTGACCTGATGGCCATTGAGCAAACCGGCCTTGCCGAGAATGAAGGCGCCGGTGCAGATGGAACCGTAGATACCCGGACCCTGGGCAATATCCTGAAGCCAGGACCAGAGCTGCGGGTGGTTATCGTTATACGACCCCGGCCCGCCAGGCACCAGCACCACATCATAATCCTTGCTGGCCGTGGCAACGCAGAGGTCAGGCTGCACCGAAACCCCATTGGACGCGCGTACCGGGCTGCTCTGAGTACCAATCGTTGAAAGCTGATAGTGCCTGGCCGCATCGAGAAAACGATTGGCAATGGAAAACACCTCCATCGGCCCGGCCATATCGAGCAGAAGGAAATCGGGGAACAGAATGATTGCTACGGTCTTCATGGGTTAAGCGTCGCCAGAATCGGAGTCAAAGCAGTCAGGGTCACGGCTCGGCTCAGGGGGTAGCGAACTCGTGACCGGAGGGATTGTACCGATTTGTACGGCGTAATCTGACTCAATTCACTGTAGGAGCTGCCGCAGGCTGCGAATTGCGGTTTGCCTGATCCGATCGGGCGACCTTCGCATTCGCGACCGTCATAACCTCCGATTGCTCCTACAGGTTATGCGTGTTTCAAGGCGCAGGGACCTCAATCCTCCAACGCTTTCGGAGCCCCCTTCACTGCCTTGCCGCCTTTCTCCGTCTTGCCGGGTTTGGCCTCGGGCTCGGGAGCCGCCGGTGCCGCTGGCGCTGCTGCGGTTTTTTCCTGAGCGGGCAGTTGATCAACCGCGCTGAACAAGTCTTTCACCCCGATAGGCCCGAGCTGGTCGAGCTTTTTCTCGCCGTCCTTGCCAACCAGAATCACCTTGGTACCGGTGCTCGCCCCCAGCTTCAATTCACGAATCAGCGCCATGGTGGCCTGCGCATCGAGGTTTTTGCCGTCGCGCTGGCCAATGGTATTGACCACGGTGTACAGCACCATGTCCCGCTCGGCGAAGCCCTTCTTGTTATCCGGCTCTTTGAGTGCCTTCTGCAGATTGACCAGAGTCGGATCCACAGTACTGGGGGCAATGACGATCAACGGCCTGGCTTTGCCGCGATCCTGATTCAGCGGGCTGTCACTGTCGGCTGCGAACAGCGGGCTCGCGGCGGCCAGCAGTGTGGCAATGGTCAACGACCGGATAAACATAAAGGGCTCCTTCAAACTGGTTCGAGTTTTCGACGCCGTATTCGCTGTTTTGTTCTAACTGGTATAGCTCAATACCTGCTGGCAAGTCATCGTGAAGTCGAGACCAGCTTCAACCCGACAATGCCCGCCAGAATCAACAGAAAACACAGGATTCGCAACAGGCTGCGGTCCTCCCCGAGAAACAGCATCCCATAGATGGCCGTACCCACCGCGCCGATGCCGACCCATACCGCATAAGCCGTACCGACTGGAATCGTGCGGGTTGCCAGGGACAGCAGGTACATGCTCAAACAGATAAACAGGCCACAGAACAGGCTGGGCAACAGGCGCGTGAAGCCGTCAGTACGGGGCATGACGGCTGCATAAATGATTTCACAGGCTCCCGCGAACAACAGAAACATCCAGCCCATCAATCATCCTTAGCGTCGTGTGCAACTCAATATGCTTTACAACATAGCGGCGCCAGAGCGCTGGATGCAAGGACGCTGAAACTCGGCAGGGCAAATTCCCACAAACAAAGACTGTATATCCATCCACATAAAACTTGCCGAAACCGGACAAGCCCCGCATGCTGTGCCTCATCCAAATCAAACCCGACGGTAACCATGCGGCTGTTTCTGTGTGAAAAACCCTCCCAGGCAAAAGACATCGCTGCGGTCCTCGGCGCCAGCCGGCGTGGCGATGGTTGCTGGCTGGGGCCGAACGTCACAGTGACCTGGTGCATTGGCCATTTGCTGGAAACCGCCCCGCCCGACACCTACGATGCCCGCTACAAACGCTGGGTGCTTGCAGACCTTCCGATCATCCCGGAAAAGTGGAAGATGCTGGTCAAACCACGCACAGCCAGCCAGTTCAAGGCCGTGAAACGCCTGCTGGGTGAAGCCTCCGAACTGGTGATAGCCACCGACGCCGACCGAGAAGGCGAGATGATTGCCCGGGAGCTGGTGGAGCATTGCCGTTATCGCGGGCCGATTCAGCGCCTCTGGCTGTCGGCACTGGATGAGGCTTCGATCCGCAAGGCACTGAGCGCCCTTAAACCCGGCGCAGAAACCTTCAGCCTGTATCACTCCGCCCTGGGCCGCTCCCGTGCGGACTGGTTGATCGGCATGAACATGAGCCGCCTGTTTACTTTGCTCGGTCGGCAATCGGGTTATCAGGGCGTGCTTCCGGTGGGTCGTGTGCAGACCCCAACCCTGCGGCTGGTGGTCGACCGGGATCGCAGCATCGCCGACTTTGTCCCGGTGCCCTTCTGGGCCATTGATGTGCAGTTGCTCCACGACGGCCAGCCCTTCATTGCCCAGTGGCGGGCCAACCCGGATGTCTGTGACGATCAGGATCGCTGCCTGAATCAATCGACCGCGCAGCAGGCGGCCGAAGCCATCCGCAACGCAGCCAGCGCAACCTTGATCAAGCTGCGCACTGAACGGGTTCGTGAAGTGGCGCCGCTACCTTTCGATCTGGGCACCCTGCAGGAAATCTGCTCGAAGAAGCTCGGCCTCGGCGCGCAGGAAACCCTCGACATTGCTCAGTCGCTGTACGAAACCCACAAAGTCATCACCTACCCGCGCAGTGATTGCGGTTATCTGCCCCTCAGCCAGCACGGCGATGCAGCGTCGATTATCGCCAGTCTGGGCCGGGCCGATCCGGCATTGGGTGAACTGCTCAGGCATCTGGACCCGACACGCCGCTCCCGTGCCTGGAACGACGCAAAAGTCAGCGCGCACCACGGCATCATCCCTACGGGTGCAGGCAAGTCACTCGATCAACTGACGGGCAAGCCCCGTGCGGTCTACACCCTGATTCGGGCGCGCTATCTGGCGCAGTTTCTGCCCAGCCATGAGTTTGATAGAACCCAGGCCGACTTCAACTGCGCCGGGGAGAACCTTCGGGCGGTGGGCAAGCAAATCGTCGAGCCCGGCTGGAAACGCGCATTACCTGAAGCACTGGCACCGGCCAAAGGACGCGAAGCGCCTGCCCCGCAGCCCTTGCCAATGCTGGTGCAAGGCTGCGAATGCAAGGTAGGCAACGTGGCCCTCAAAGACCTGTGGACACAACCGCCCAAACCTTACACCGAAGGCGACTTGATCAAGGCGATGAAAAACGTTGCGAAACTGGTGCAGGACCCAGTGCTCAAACAGAAACTCAAGGACACCACCGGGATCGGCACCGAGGCTACCCGCGCGGGCATCATTCAGGGTTTGCTGGATCGCGGTTACCTGATCAAGAACGGCAAAGCCCTGGCTGCCACCCCCGCGGCGTTCAGCCTGATCGACGCCGTGCCACGGGCGATTGCCGATCCGGGTACCACCGCAATCTGGGAGCAGGCACTGGACATGGTGCAGAGTGGCGAAATGAGTCTGGAGGAGTTTGTCGCCAAGCAGGCCGCCTGGATGAGCAAGCAGGTCAGCCGTTGCTCAGGTTTGCGCCTGACCATCAGCGGCCCGGCGAGCCCGGCTGCGGGCGCGCCCTGGAAAAAGGGACGCAAGACCGGCAAACGAAAAACCGCTGGCACCCCAGGCAAGACCCGGCGTACAACGAAGGCTGCAAGCACACTTTGATCGGGAGTAGCATGCTGCTGTAACCAGCCAATAACGCGCAGTTGACGCTGAATTGAATCACCGGTTGAATGGCCCGCTCGGTCAATTCAGCCGTTTGTCAAAACCCGAACATGGAGGATATCGAGTCAAAGGCTTTTGTCGGCGAGTTCTACATCGTGGTGCTGGCTTAGCGCCCCCCGATGAAGTTGCCGCGACGCTTGCCCGGAGCGACCGCTGTGGCTCTATCCACGGTTGCTCGGGGTTTAAATATCAAATGCGTCAGCGCCCGTTTGGCCTGACGGCATTTTTCAAGGAATTCAGAATGTCTCAACGCCAGGTCATCAATGCTTCGGTCAGCCCGAAGGGTAGTCTCGAAACACTTTCCCAACGTGAAGTACAACAACTCAGCGCCGCCGGTTCCGGCAGCATCTATACCCTCTTTCGGCAGTGCGCCCTGGCGATTCTCAATACCGGCGCCCATGTCGACAACGCCAAAACCATTCTTGAGGCGTACGAAAGCTTTGAAGTGCGTATCCATCAGCAGGATCGCGGAGTCCGCCTGGAACTGCTGAATGCTCCTGCCGATGCGTTCGTTGACGGAGAAATGATTGCCAGTACCCGTGAGATGCTGTTCAGCGCCCTGCGCGACATTGTCTACACCGAAAGCGAGCTGGACAGCCAGCGCATCGATCTGGAAAGCTCTCAGGGCATCACCGACTACGTTTTCCACCTGTTGCGCAACGCGCGCACCTTGCGCCCGGGCCTTGAGCCGAAGATGGTGGTGTGCTGGGGCGGCCACTCGATCAATACCGAAGAATACAAATACACCAAGAAAGTCGGCCATGAACTGGGCTTGCGCAGCCTGGACATCTGCACCGGTTGTGGCCCAGGTGTCATGAAAGGCCCGATGAAGGGCGCGACCATTGCTCACGCCAAACAGCGCATCAACGCCGGCCGTTATCTGGGTCTGACCGAGCCGGGCATCATTGCCGCCGAGGCGCCAAACCCTATCGTCAATGAGCTGGTGATTCTGCCCGACATTGAAAAGCGCCTTGAGGCATTTGTGCGTGTGGGCCATGGCATCATCATTTTCCCCGGTGGTGCGGGCACGGCTGAGGAGTTCCTGTATCTGCTGGGTATCCTGATGCATCCGGATAACCACGAGCTGCCCTTCCCGGTCATTCTTACCGGCCCGAAAAGCGCGGCGCCGTATCTGCAACAGCTGCATGCCTTCGTCGGCGCAACCCTGGGCGATGCGGCCTACAAGCACTACAAGATCATCATTGATGATCCGACAGAAGTAGCCCGGGAAATGACCGCAGGGCTCAAGACCGTCAAACAGTTCCGCCGGGAGCGCAATGACGCGTTTCACTTCAACTGGCTGCTCAAGATCGACGAAGGCTTCCAGCGCCCGTTCGACCCTACCCACGAGAACATGGCGAGCCTGCAATTGAGCCGTTCCTTGCCGCCTCACCAATTGGCCGCCAACCTGCGCCGGGCGTTTTCCGGCATCGTGGCTGGCAACGTGAAAGACAAAGGCATCCGCCTGATCGAAGAGCACGGTCCTTACGAGATCCACGGGGATACCGAAATCATGCAGCCTCTGGACCGACTGCTGCATGCCTTCGTTGAACAGCACCGCATGAAACTTCCCGGCGGCGCGGCTTATGTGCCGTGTTATCGAGTGGTGAAATAACCACCGAATGGTTGCGGGAGACGCACTGTGGGACCGGCTTAAGCCGGGAAGACGGGATATCTGACCATGCATATTGATTGGATGTACTGGCCTCTTCCCGGCTAAAGCCGGTCCCACGGGCATCGGCTTTGCCTGTTCGAGCCAAGGTCAGACCGGCACAGCCTCAGATCTATCCGGCACCAACGCATTCGGCAAACCACTCCATCCAACCCCGGTACACGACGCCAGTGTGCGGCAAACACCCATGACAATCGCCTCGACGTCTCGCTCATCAATGATCAGCGGCGGCAGCAGGCGGATGGTCTTGCCCCGTGTGACGTTGATCAATATCCCGTGATCCTGCGCCGCGCACAGTGCGAGGTCGAGCAGCGGTCGGGTCAGTTCGATGCCGATCATCAAACCTTTGCCACGAATAGCCAGCACATCCGGGTGCTCGCTCAGTTTCGCCCGCAGGCCAGCCAATAAACGCTCGCCTTGTAGCCGCGCATTTTCCAGCAAATCCTGCTCTGCAATGATGTCGACGACGGTGCACCCCACCCGACATGCCATTGGATTGCCGCCGAAAGTGCTGCCGTGGCTGCCCGGCGTGAACAACTCGGCAGCCTTGCCCCGAGCCAGGCAGGCGCCAATGGGCATGCCATTGCCCAGCCCTTTGGCCAGCGTCATGATATCGGGCACGATGCCCTCATGCTGGAATGCGAACCATTGCCCGGTCCTGCCCATGCCCGTCTGGATCTCATCAAGCATCAACAACCAGCCGCGCCGACTGCACCGCTCACGCACGGCCTTCAGATAGCCGGGTGGCGCCAGCTGCACACCGCTTTCCCCCTGAATCGGCTCCATCAATACCGCAGTGATTCGATGGCCGTAGGTCTGACAAGCCTTGTCCAGCGCAGCCAGGTCACCGAATGGCACCTTGAGGAAATCCCCAGGCAGAGAGTTGAAACCCAGCCGCACCGCCGGGCCGTCGCTCGCTGACAAGGTCCCCAGGGTGCGCCCGTGAAAGGCATTTTCCATGACCACCACCAGCGGCTTTTCGACACCTCTGTGCCAAGCGTAAAGCCGTGCGATTTTCAACGCGGTTTCGTTAGCCTCAGCGCCTGAGTTATTGAAAAAAGCCCGATCCATGCCCGACAGTCCGGTCAGTTTACTGGCCAGCCGGGTCTGCCATTCGATGGTGTACAGGTTGGAGGTGTGCATGAGCAGCCCGGCCTGATCACTGATCGCCGCTGCAACCTTGGGGTGCGAATGGCCGACGTTGGTAACGGCAACCCCTGCCACCGCATCCAGGTACTCGCGCCCCGCCCCATCCCACAGGCGCGCGCCCAAGCCTCGGGCAAAACTCAGTGGCAGCGGTTTGTAAGTGTCCATCAGGCAGTTGGCGGTCATGGTGTGAATCTCCAGCATCAGGCGTTGTTTTTTCCAGTATCGTTAGCAACCAGAGCTGGATAAACGCTCAATCCCTTCAATCATTTTAAAGTCAGGCTTGATAATGGATTTACTCCAGGCGATGTCGGTTTTCGTGAAAGTTGTAGAAACCGGCAGCATGACGGCGGCTGCCCTTGAGTGCAGCATGTCCACCACCATGGTTGGTAACCATTTGCGAAGCCTTGAGCAACGCCTGGGCGTCAGCCTGCTCAAACGCACGACACGTCGTCAGGGCCTGACGGAATTTGGCGCCACGTACTATCGACGGTGCGTCGACGTTCTTGCGCTGGTGGCAGATTCGGAACAGTTGGCAGCGCAGTCACAGGACACGCCCCAGGGGACATTGCGGATCACCGCCCCCTTCACCTTCGGTTCGGAAAGTCTGGCGCCCGCGCTGAGTGAATTCATCCGTCGCTATCCGCAGATCAAACTGGATATCGTCTGGAGCAACGAACGGATGGACCTGATCGGTCAGGGTTTCGATGCGGCGATTCGTCTGGGTGCCTTGCACACGTCAAGCCTGATCGCCCGGCCGCTGGTGGATTACACCCTGACCCTGTGCGCGGCGCCGGACTACCTGGAACGCCGGGGAACACCCATTGAGCCGATGGACTTGCAACACCATGACTGCCTGGCGTTTGCCTATCCGGCGGGTGATGACTGGAGTGCGGTGGAGAAGCACTGGCGGTTGACGGGCAGCGACGGTGACGTACTGGTCCCGGTCAGCGGGCCGATTACCATGAACACGTCGGCAGGCCTGCACAAAGCAGCCCGGGCTGGCGCCGGTATCGTGATGATGCCCGACGCGCTGGTGCGAGAAGATCTGGCTGATGGCAGGCTGATCGCGCTGCTGCCGGATTACCAATTGCCTTGCCGCCCAATGCACCTGCTTTACCCGCAGGATCGCTACCGGTCGCCGAAGTTGCGCAGTTTTGTGGACTTTGTGATGGAGCTCTGGGGCCGAAGTCTGTAGGAGCGCCCTGTCGTTCAGACGACGCCTATCGCACAGCAAACACGAAGCCCCTGTAGGAGTGACCGGTGCACAACGCCATAGAAAAGGGATATTTGTTACCGAGCCGCATCCCCCCAACGGTACTCATGGGTGATGTCATCCAGCTGTTTTTTGAGCGACTCATCCAGCACCACATCGGCTGCGGCCAGAGTGTCGTCCAGTTGTTCCGGGCGGCTGGCGCCGATGATTGCGGAGGTAATCACCGGGTTGGCCAAGACCCAGGCCACCGCTGTCGTCGTCATGGGCTGGCCGGCTTCGCTGATCACGTTCTTCAGCTGCTCGATGCTGTGAAACTCGCGCTCATGCCAATAACGCTTCTGATACATCTCCCCCGCCTCACCCACCGTAGCCGTGAAGCGTCCATCACTGGGGGTTCGATCCAGGGCGTGCTTGCCCGTCAACAAGCCACCTGCCAGCGGGTTATAGGGCATGACGGCCAGCCCTTCTTCTTTGGCCAGCGGCAATAATTCCCGCTCGATCTGCCGGAACAACAGGTTGTAGCGCGGCTGGATCGAGACAAAACGTGCCAGCCTCAACGTGTCCGCACGGCCCAGCATCCGCGCCATGCGATAGGCCAGAAAGTTGGACACCCCGATATAACGCGCCTTGCCGTGCTTGACGATGATGTCCAGCGCCTCAAGGGTTTCGTCCAGCGGGGTCAGCGGGTCATCCAGGTGCAACTGATACAGATCGACGTAATCGGTGTTCAGCCTCTTGAGCGATGCCTCGATGGCATCCAGCAGATGTTTGCGGGAATTGCCCTGATTCCAGGCCGCCGGGCCCATTACGCCACTGGCCTTGGTGGCCAGAATGAACTGATCGCGTTTGCCTTTGAGCCAGCCGCCGACGATCTCCTCTGTGCGCCCGACCGTATCCAGCTTGGCGCCCAACGGGTAAACGTCGGCCGTATCGATGAAATTGACACCTGCGTCGGCTGCCCGGTCGATGATCCCGTGGGACACCTGAACGTCAGTTTGCAGACCAAAAGTCATGGTGCCCAGGCACAGCCGGGAAACGCTCAGGCCGGTGTTGCCGAATTGTCGATATTGCATGCGGTGGCTCCTGTCGAAAGTGGCTTTCGGTCCTGGCTGGCGGATTTGACTGAAGTGTCCAAATGGCCCGCCTCAAAGGTCAGATCTTTCAGAGTAGCCGCCTCAGGTCTTGAGGTGCCAACCACTCATCAAACCCTCCAGGACCTCTCAACTTGAGAACCATTTGAGAGCGTCTAGCATCTGTGGGGCGCTGGAAAATAAAAAAGTTCCCGTGAACAAAGACAAAATATTTCAATTTGTAAAATTGTGCTGTGTTGCACATTTCACAGCAAGAATCAGGGTCTTCCTAGTAAATGCAGGGCTTAGCGCACCGTTTACAGCCAGATGGGTGGCAGAAAACACTCAAAAAAATATTGACCGCGAAATTAAGACCGACTATTGACGCCAGTTTTGTGACTAAAGTCTCAGACGTCTTAGCAGATAACCAGACATTAGGAATAACTCCTTTGTAGCAGTTCAGGGAACGAACCATGACGCCCAGCCAAACCGGTAATTCTGCAGTCCACGGCCGCCAGGCGCTTTTTCAATGGTTCCCATTGGTTCCGGCAGTTGCCGGATGCGCGGCATTGTTGCTGTCGGCGCCGACTCAATTGAACATCGGCCTCAGTGCTGCGGTGCTGGCGGCGGGTGTGGCCACCGGGTTGTTCGCTGCAGCCAGTCAGAATCGCAAGCTCCAGGCACTTTCCCAGGAAGCGGCTTTGCGTCAACAGCTAGCGGCTGACAGTACCGCACTGCAGTCCAACGCGCAGATCAACGAAGTGCTCCTGGGCGCCATGCCGATCTGGGCCAAGCAAGTCGAAAGCTCTCGCCAGCAGACCGAAACCGCCATCGTTGCGCTGACCGGACGCTTCACGGGCATTTCTTCGCGGCTGCAAGACACTGTGCAGGCCTCGCAACACGCCGCTGGCGACCTGGCCGGGCAAAGTGCCGATGGCGCGCTGCAAGTATTGGCGCAGAGCGACAATGATCTGGTTCAGGTCATCAACTCCCTAAAGGCCACCCAGACCAGCCGTGATGAAACACTGGCCCAGGTGCGCAACCTCACCGCCTATACCGGCGAACTGCGGACCATGGCAGCGGACGTTGCAGCCATTGCCGCACAAACCAACCTGCTGGCGTTGAACGCCGCCATTGAAGCCGCCCGCGCGGGTGAAGCCGGTCGCGGCTTTGCAGTAGTGGCCGACGCCGTGCGCAGCCTGTCGAGCAAGTCCAGTGAGACCGGGCAGCAGATGTCCGCCAAGGTCGACATCATCAACAACGCCATCACCCAACTGGTGCAGGCCGCGTCCAGCGGTGCGGACCAGGACAGCAACTCGGTCGCCACTTCCGAAAGCAGCATCGAACGGGTACTGGAGCGTTTCAAAAGCGTGACCGAGCGCCTGGCCGAATCGGCCGAGATGCTGCAACAGGAAAGCTTCGGCATCCGCGACGAAATGACTGAAGTGCTGGTCAGCCTGCAATTTCAGGATCGGGTCAGCCAGATTCTCACCCACGTGCGCGACAACATCGACGACTTGCATGCGCATCTGCAGCAGGCGACCCAGAGCCCTGACCAGGCGCTGGCGATTGACGCCCGCAGCTGGCTTGCGCGCATGGAGGCGACTTACGCCACAGACGAGCAACGCCACAGCCACCATGGCAGATCAGGCGCACAACAGAATTCTCAAGAAATCACCTTCTTCTAGGAGAGCCCCATGGCTAAAAACATATTGGTTGTCGACGATTCCAGCAGTGTGCGGCAAGTGGTCGGCATCGCGCTGAAAAGCGCAGGCTACGACGTGATCGAAGCCTGCGACGGCAAGGACGCGTTGGGCAAGCTCACCGGCCAGAAAGTCCATCTGATCATCAGCGACGTGAACATGCCCAACATGGACGGCATCACCTTCGTCAAAGAGGTCAAGAAACTGCCGAGCTACAAGTTCACGCCGATCATCATGCTCACCACCGAGTCCCAGGAATCGAAAAAAATGGAAGGTCAGGCCGCTGGCGCGAAAGCCTGGGTGGTCAAGCCATTCCAGCCTGCGCAAATGCTCGCGGCGGTTTCCAAGCTGATTCTTCCCTGAGCGACCAACACCCGGAGGTTGCCATGCCGCTTGTATGCGAAATCCTCAATGATACGGCGCACGTGACCATCGACGGCGAGCTGACCATTTACACAGCAGCCGAACTGTCTGCCGAATTGCTGCCGCGTTTGGGCGCGACGCCGCAGATGCAGATCGATCTGTCGCAGATCACCGAGATGGACGGCGCCGGCCTGCAACTGCTGATCATGGTGACCCGCGAGGCCTCCAAAGCGGGTACCGCGCTGACCTTGAGCGGGCACAGCAAAGCGGTGCTGGAAACCCTGCAACTCAGTGGTCTGGGCGCAGCGCTCTAAAACCGTATCAGCCGACCGACACCGCAAAAAAGGAAGTGAGCGTGAGCATCAATCTCGATCAGGCATTACAGACTTTCATCGTCGAGGCTCGCGAGCTGCTGCAGGCGATGGAAGAGTCGCTGCTGCAATTGGAAAGCGAGCCCGGCGACGATGACGCCATCGGCGCGATCTTCCGTGCTGCGCACACCATCAAGGGCTCGGCAGGCCTGTTCGGGCTGGATCCGATTGTCAGCTTCACGCACATCATCGAAGACGTGCTGGACCGGCTGCGCGACGGCAGCGTCAAGGTCGATGCCGGTCTGATTGCGATGCTGCTCAAATCCGGCGATCACATGCTGGAGCTGATCGATGTGGTCGCAAGCAAGGGCGGGCAATTGCAAGCGTCGGCATTGGCCCGCGAAGCGGAGCTGCGTCACAGCCTCAAGGCGTATCAGGCACCCGCCGCTCCCGCTGGCGATGAACTGGAAGTCATCCCTGATACGACGCTCACCCACGAAACGTCCCAGGCAGCGCTTTGGCATATTTCCCTGCGCTTCGCTCAGGACGTGTTCCGCAATGGCATGGACCCGCTGTCGTTTCTCCGTTTTCTCAATACCCTGGGCGAGACCGTTGCGGTACAGACACTGACCGATAACTTTCCTGCCCTTGAAAGCTGGGACGCCGAGTCCTGCTATCTGGGCTTTGAAATCGACTTCCAGTCCAGTGCGACACATGCAGCGATCAACGAAGTGTTCGATTTTGTCCGCGAAGACTGCCGAATCGACATTACCCGCGTTGAAAGTAGCGACGTTTCGGACGCGACGCCCGGCACCGAACTGGTCAGCCAAGCGGAGCAAATACCTGAAACCGGTACGTCCATGGTCGCTCTCGGTGAATTACTCGAAGACCAGCGATCAGTGCCACGGGTAGCCAATCAAGCGTCGGCCGACAAACAGCTCACCAGTGACAAGCAGGCAGACAACAAAAGCAAAGACGGTCGTTATGTGCGGGTCAACGCCGACAAACTCGACGAGCTGATCAATCTGGTGGGCGAACTGGTGATTGCCAGTGCCGGTGCCACCCTGCTCGCCCGCACCTGCGACAACGATCCTTTGCAGGAATCGACTTCGACAGTTTCCGGGCTGGTGGAAGAAATACTCGATGGTGCATTGCGTCTGCGGATGATCCCCATCGGCGATACCTTCAACCGGTTCCGGCGTGTGGTCCGCGACGTCAGCCAGGAATTGGGCAAAGACATCGACCTGCTCATCAGTGGTGCCGAAACCGAACTGGACAAGACCGTGGTCGAGAAAATCGGCGACCCGCTGATGCACCTGCTGCGCAACGCCATGGATCACGGCATTGAAAGCGCCGAGGCGCGGCTCGCTGCTGGCAAGCCCGCCAAAGGCCATCTGCACCTCAACGCGTACCATGACTCGGGCAGCATCGTGCTGGAAATTGCCGACGATGGCGCAGGACTCAATCGCGACCGCATCCTGGAAAAAGCCCAGCAGCGCGGCCTGATTGCGCCGGGAGCGACGCTGACCGATCAGGAAATCTACAACCTGATTTTCGAGCCTGGTTTTTCCACCGCTCAGGCGGTGACTAACCTGTCCGGACGTGGTGTGGGCATGGACGTGGTCAAGCGCAACATCACCCTGCTGCGGGGCACCGTCGACCTGGACAGCAAGCCTGGCCAAGGCACCGTCATTCGCATCCGCCTGCCGCTGACCCTGGCCATTATCAATGGCTTCCTGGTCAGGATTGGCCAGTCCACCTACGTCATCCCGCTCGACATGGTGCAGGAATGCATCGAACTCAGCGAAGACGATCGGCAGGTCAGCCGCGAACAAGGCTATCTCGACCTGCGCGGCGAAGTGCTGCCGCTGGTGTACCTGCGCGATCATTTCCAGCATGAAGGCCCGGCTGCCCGCCGCCAGAACGTGGTGGTGGTGCGCTACGCCGAACACAAGGCCGGGCTGGTCGTCGACGACCTGCTGGGCGAGTTCCAGACCGTTATCAAACCCTTGGGCAAACTGTTTGGCGCACTGCGCGGCATCAGTGGCTCAACCATTCTGGGCAGTGGCGCGGTGGCGTTGATTCTCGACATACCGGCACTGCTCAGCCAGATCGTACAACTTGAAACACGCTATATCGCCAATCCCGCTCAACCCGCAACGGCCCGTTGATGCAACCGCTTTTCCATGGAGGTAACACCCGATGAAATGGTTTTACGATCTGAAGATCGCCACGAAGTTGATCGCGTCATTTCTCACGGTGCTCGCCCTCACCGCAGTCATGGGCGTGTTTTCCATCATTCAGTTAGGCCAGGTGAATGCTACGGCCAGCGAGATCCGCGATAACTGGATGCCGTCCATGCGCGCAGCCTCCGGCATGCGTTTCTTCGCGGCTAATTATCGAATCAAAGAAAACCGTCACGTGGCGGCCCCGGCGATTGATGACAAAAACGCGATTGCCCAGGAAGCACTGGCCGAGCGCAAGCAGTTCGAAACCCGTCTGGACACCTACGAAAAGCTGCTGAGCAACGATGAAGATCGCCGCCTGTTCACCCAGACCAAGAATGACTGGGCGGGTTATCTGGCGGTCAGCAAGGACTTGCAGGCGCTGTCCCATCAGAACCGCGAAGATGAAGCACGCGCCATGCTGGCCGGGGAATCCAAGCGCCAGTTCGACCTGGTGACCGGCGATCTGCAGAAGCTTGTGGAGCTCAACGATGCCGGCGCTGAAGCGGCCAGCGTGCGGGGTGACATGCTCTACGATAACGCGCGGATTTCCATCATCGGCGTTCTGATCGCCGCGTTGGTGATCGGCCTTGGGCTTGCACTGTTCATCTCGCGGATCATCTCCCGCCCATTGAAACAAGCCGCCGCTGCCGCCGAACAACTGGCCGAAGGCAACCTCAACGTGCACATCGAGCCGGGCTCTAAAGACGAAACAGGCATGGTGATCAACGCCATGCAGAACATGGTCGGCAAGCTGTCGCACATCATCGGCGAAGTGCGTAACGCCGCCGACAACCTGGCCAGCGCCTCCGAAGAAGTCAGCGCTACGGCGCAGTCCATGAGCCAGGCCACCAGCGAGCAAGCGGCCAGCGTCGAAGAGACCAGCGCCTCCATCGAACAGATGAGCGCCAGCATCAACCAGAACACCGAAAACGCCAAAGTCACCGACGGCATGGCCAGCAAAGCGGCCAAGGAAGCCACCGATGGCGGCGAGTCCGTGCAGCAGACCGTTGTGGCCATGAAGAAGATCGCCCAGCGCATCAGCATCATCGACGACATCGCTTACCAGACCAACCTGCTGGCCCTCAACGCTGCTATCGAAGCGGCCAGGGCAGGCGAACACGGCAAAGGCTTTGCGGTAGTGGCCGCTGAAGTGCGCAAGCTGGCTGAACGCAGCCAGGTGGCGGCGCAGGAAATCGGCGAGTTGTCGTCCAGCAGCGTGGAAATGGCCGAGAAAGCCGGCAACCTGCTCAATGAAATGGTGCCGTCCATCAACAAGACTTCGGATCTGGTGCAGGAAATCAGCGCCGCCTCCGAAGAACAGGCTGCCGGTGTCGCGCAGATCAATACCGCGATGACCCAGCTCAACTCGGTCACCCAGCAGAACGCATCGAGCAGCGAAGAGCTGGCCGCCACTGCCGAAGAAATGAGCAGCCAGGCCGAGCAGCTTCAGCAGGCCATGAGCTTCTTCACCCTGGACGCACAGCCAAAAGCGGCCAGTCAGCCGGTGAAATTCGATGGCACGCCAGGTTCGTCGACCCGCAAACCGTCCCGCCAAGCTGCACCAGCGCCACAAAAATCCTTTGCCTACAACATGGCGAACTCGCCGGATGAATCCGAATTCACGCGTTTCTGAGCGGATTCATCCACCCGTTTGCCTTGAAGGAGTAAAGACATGGGCGCACTCGCCAGCACGCGACAAACTGCGACAATCGTTGAGGAGCAGGAGCAGTACCTGACGTTCATGCTCGGCACCGAGATGTTTGCCATTGGCATTCTGGGTATCAAGGAAATCATCGAGTACGGCAACCTCACCGTCGTGCCAATGATGCCGGCCTTCGTGCGCGGGGTGATCAACCTGCGCGGCGCCGTGGTGCCGGTGGTGGACCTGTCGGCGCGTTTTGGTCGGGGCAATTCGGCCATTACCCGGCGCAGCTGCGTGGTAATCATCGAAGCCAATGCCGCCGATGGCCAGGCCCAGGATATAGGCCTGCTGGTGGACACCGTATCGGCGGTCATGGACATCCCCGCCTCGCAGATCGAACCGCCACCGAGCTTCGGGGCGAAAATCCGCGCCGACTTCATCAGCGGCATGGCCAAGGTCGATGGCAAATTCGTCATCGTCCTGGAGGTTGATCAGGTGCTGTCCATCGACGAGATGTCGAGGCTCGCCGAAGTCGATCAGATACCGGCCATTGAAGCCGAACAACGCTGACCAGGGACGGACAGATATCGTGAATGCAGCAGCGCTCAATGATCGGGAATTCGGCCAGTTTCAATCCTGGCTTTACAGCGCGGCGGGCATCAGCCTGTCGCCCGCGAAAAAGGCACTGGTGGCTGGCCGTCTGTTCAAACGGCTCAAGCACTATGAGCTGGACAGTTATGGTGAGTACTTCAAGCTGATCATGAGCGGCCAGCGCAACGGCGAACTGCAAGTCGCGCTGGATCTGCTGACGACCAACGAGACGTATTTTTTCCGCGAGCCCAAGCACTTCGATTTTCTGCGCCAGCAGGTGCTGCCCAAGGCCGCAGCGGGCAAGACCTTCAGGGTCTGGAGCGCGGCCAGTTCGTCGGGTGAAGAGCCCTACAGCCTGGCCATGACTCTGGCTGAAAACCTGGGCACAACGCCTTGGGAAATCATCGGCTCGGACATCAGCAGCCAGGTGTTGGCCAAAGCCCGCGCCGGGCATTATCCGATGGAGCGCGCCACCAACCTGCCTGAATCCTTGCTGCACAAGTATTGCCTGAAGGGCATCGGCAGGCAGCAAGGTACTTTTCTGGTTGAAAGAAGCCTGCGCAGCCGGGTCAACTTCATTCAAGTCAATCTCAATGAAGCGCTTCCGGAGCTTGGCGAGTTCGACGTGATCTTCCTTCGCAACGTGATGATTTATTTTGACCAGGAGACCAAGATCAAGGTTGTTGCCCGCTTGCTGCCGCGCCTTAAATCCGGTGGGTATTTCATCGTCAGCCATTCCGAAAGCCTCAACGGCGTCAGCGATGCATTGAAACTGATAGCGCCCTCGATCTATCGCAAGCCATGAACACCACTGTTGATGAAGTCTTTCTGGCACCGGGTGATTTTCATTTCGCCACCAGCCCCACCCGAATTCGCACGATTCTCGGTTCCTGCGTTGGCATAACCCTGTGGCACCCAACACGAAAAATCGGCGCCATGGGCCACTTCATGCTGCCCAGCCGTGCGCAACGCTGCGGTGTGCTCAACGGCAAGTATGGCGACGAAGCCATCGAACTGTTCATCGAGCAGGCTCGCGCCCATCACACCTCCCCCGAGGACTACCAACTCAAGCTGTTCGGCGGTGGGGAAATGTTTCCTCATCACAAGCGCGGGGTGAGCTTCAACAACGTAGCGCTGATGAACATTCGCGCCGCCCTTGAGCTTGCCGACAGTCACGACCTTGACCTGATTGCCCAGGACATGGGCAGCACGGGCTATCGCAATGTCATCTTCGACCTGTGCAACGGACATGTCTGGGTCAGGCACAAACCAATAAGGACAAGCACGGAACATGGCGACGAAAAAAATAAGCGTACTGCTAGTCGATGATTCGGCAGTGGTGCGCCAGGTTCTGCTGGCCATCCTCAATGACACGCCCGACATTCACGTCATGGGTGCCGCTTCCGACCCGATTTTCGCCATGGATAAACTGGCCAAAGAGTGGCCGGATGTCATTGTGCTGGACGTCGAAATGCCGCGCATGGACGGCATCACCTTCCTGAAAAAAATCATGAGCGAGCGCCCGACGCCCGTGGTGATCTGCTCGTCTCTGACCCAGAAAGGCGCGGAAACCAGCCTGCAGGCGATGTCTGCCGGGGCTGTGGAAGTGATCACCAAGCCCACCACGGGCCTGAAAAACTTCTTGCTGGAATCGGCGGCCGAACTGGTGGCCGCCATTCGCGCCGCCGCCAATGCCAATGTGCGCAATCTGGGCAAGCGTCACGCCGCTCCGGTGCTGACTCCGGCCACTCGCTTGAGTGCTGACGCGGTGCTGCCCGCCGCTCAGGGCCAGGCCATGGCCCAGACCACGGAGCGGATCGTTGCCATCGGCACCTCTACCGGCGGCACTCAGGCGCTGGAAGCAGTGCTGACCGCCCTGCCCCGGGTCTGTCCGGGGATGGTGATCGTCCAGCACATGCCGGAGAAATTCACCGCCTCCTTTGCTGAGCGGCTCAATGGTTTGTCCCGGATCGAGGTCCGGGAAGCGAGAAACAACGACCGCATTCTGCCTGGTCTGGCCCTGATTGCTCCCGGCGGCAAGCACATGATGGTCACCCGCAGTGGCGCCTTCTATCACGTACAGGTCATCGATGGGCCACTGGTCAATCGTCATCGGCCTTCGGTGGATGTGCTGTTCCGCTCGGTGGCCCGGTTTGCTGGCAAGAACGCCACCGGCATCATCATGACCGGCATGGGTGACGATGGCGCTCGGGGCCTCAAGGAGATGCTCGATGCGGGCGCATCCACTGTCGCGCAGGATGAAGCGTCCTGCGTGGTATTCGGCATGCCCAAGGAAGCCATCAAGCTCAACGCCGCCCAGCGCATCCTGCCACTGCATGACATTCATCAGGCTATTCTGCACAGATAGCGTTTTCTATTGCCTTGATGTCGTTTTGCAGCTTGCTCTGTGAATGGCGGTCTACGATGCTACTGGCTGATCGTCAGGCCGCCCAATGCCGCCAGAGGTCGTATCGGGAGAACAATAAAATGAAAACCGTCGCACAGTTACTCAAGCTCAAAGCGCAGCACAACCAACAAGTTCACACGATCGCTCCCGGTCAAATGGTGCTCGATGCACTCAGGCTCATGGCCGAGAAAAACATTGGCGCATTGCCCGTGGTGGATAACGGCAAACTGGTGGGTGTCGTCAGTGAGCGGGACTACGCTCGCAAGATGGTTCTGATGGGCCGCTCATCAGTGGGCACGCCGGTTAGCGCGATCATGAGCCACAAAGTCATCACGGTGGACTCTTCCCAGAGTGTTGAAACCTGCATGGGCATCATGACTGACAGCCACTTGCGTCACTTGCCGGTGGTGGAAGACGGGCAGTTGCTGGGTTTGCTGTCCATTGGTGACTTGGTGAAAGAGGCCATTGCTGAACAGGCGAACCTCATTGAGCAGCTGGAGCAGTATATTCGGGGGGATTGAGGCAGTTCGAGTGTGCACTGGACCTGTGGGAGCGAGGCTTGGTCTGGCATGGGTATCTACATTGTTTTGCGTACATATCCATTACTTCGGTAACGGCTACTTAGGGTTGCGCTTTTACAGCGCCTCACTTTTGAAAGGAGCCCAAAAGTAAGCAAAAGGCTCTTGCCCCACCACTCGGTCCCTCGCTGGTGCTCGGCATACCCGTAATCCGACATTGATTCGGCGGGCCGCCGCGAAGGGCCATCCCTGGCCCAGCGCGGCT
>NZ_UUOC01000018.1 GCF_900590755.1 Pseudomonas viridiflava
TGACTGCCAAGGCATCCACCGTATGCGCTTCTTCACTTGACCATATAACCCCAAGCAATCTGGTTATACTGTGAAGACGACATTCGCCGAAAGTTTGTTCTCACAAACTTTACCTTAGCCTGGACACACACCAGTGAAAGAGGTGCCCAGTCTATATTTCTATCACATACCCAAATTTTTAAAGAACGATCTAATCAAAGACTAGAAATCAACACTCACCATCGAACCGATGGAGTGCTCATTTCTAAGCTTTCAAACAGAAGCAGCAAATGGTGGAGCCAAACGGGATCGAACCGTTGACCTCCTGCGTGCAAGGCAGGCGCTCTCCCAGCTGAGCTATGGCCCCATGTACTA
>NZ_UUOC01000036.1 GCF_900590755.1 Pseudomonas viridiflava
CGACCATAGAGCATTGGAACCACCTGATCCCATCCCGAACTCAGCAGTGAAACGATGCATCGCCGATGGTAGTGTGGGGTTTCCCCATGTGAGAGTAGGTCATCGTCAAGATTAAATTCCAGAACCCCTGATCGCTTACGCGTTCAGGGGTTTTGTTTGTCTGCTCGGAAAACATCACACCGCCCGTAGGTGCTGCCGAAGGCTGCGAATTGCGGCGTTTCAGGCAAGCCACATTTTCGTAGCCTTCCGCAGCTCCACAGATCATACGATTTGCCTGCCATTCCTCATCGCGACTCTTATCGCTTTCACGAGCCCGGCCTTTGATCGTATCGCCCCTAATGATTGCAAGATGCCATTGTTTTTTTTCGGTTGAGACCTCACCATCTGCCGGTTATCGGTCTCCCGTACGGGCTCACTAAATTGGCGACACGCTTTATCTCGTTTCGGCTGACGCGCGGATTTTTTTATGCGCTGCTACTGATCAGTGTTTCGCTGCTTGGGACGCTTCAGGCCGACTGGGACTTTTCACTTATCAGTCGTCGCGCCGTTGCGCTGTACGGACCGCTAGGTGAGGGTCGGCAGCGTATTGACGCCTGGCAGAACCTCCTGGCTAGCCAGAAGCAGGTCAGCGAGCTGGAGAAGCTGAACGTCGTTAATCAATTTTTCAACCATCAGCTGCGTTACGTAGAAGACATCGATCTTTGGCATGAGGTCGATTATTGGGCGACGCCCATCGAAGCGCTGTGGAAAGGGGCGGGTGACTGCGAGGATTACGCCATCGCCAAATACTTCAGCTTGCGACGTCTCGGCGTACCCAGCGAAAAGCTGCTGATTACCTACGTCAAAGCAATACGCCTGAACCGTGCCCATATGGTCCTGACTTATTATTCGACGCCAGAGGCTATGCCTCTGGTGCTCGATAGTCTGGTCAATGAAATCAAACCCGCCAGCCAGCGACCAGACTTGCTGCCCGTTTATGCATTCAACGGTGAAGGACTGTGGTTGCCCGGTGCACAGGGGAACAAGAAGGTGGGCGATAGCAAAAAGCTGTCCCGCTGGCAGGACTTGTTGAAGAAGATGAAAGCAGAAGGCTTCCCAGCCGAGCCAGAGTACTAGGAGTTTCGATGTCCCTGTTCAAACAACTGTTGATTGCGATCTGTCTCTTTCTGGTCGTGGCCTTTAGCGGTAGCTTTCTGGTGAGTCTTGAAAGCTCCCGCAGCCAGTACGTCAACCAGTTACGCTCCCATGCTCAGGATGCCGCGACTTCATTGGCGTTGTCGCTGACTTCCAATATCGATGATCCGACGATGGTGGAGCTGATGGTCAGCTCGATATTCGACAGCGGCTATTACGCGGATATTCGTGTGATTGATCTTGCGAGCGATAAGGTGATCGTCGAGCGAAATGCGACACCGGATAATCAGGGTGTGCCTGCCTGGTTCGTCGGGTTGATTGATCTTGAACCAGCAGGCGGCAGTGCGATCGTCAGTCGCGGCTGGCAGCAGGCTGCCCGGGTCGAAGTGGTCAGCCACCCCATGTTTGCCTTGGCCAAGCTGTGGCAGAGCGCGCTGGGCAGTCTCGGCTGGCTGATACTGTGCGGGATCATAAGTACTGTGCTGGGTGCAATGTTGCTCAAACGTCGGCTCAAACCGCTGGACTACATGGTCAAGCAATCCCAGGCCATCGCCCGCCGGGAGTTCCTCAGCGCTGCTCGCTTGCCGCGTACACCGGAACTGCGCCGTGTGGTGCAGGCCATGAACCAAATGGTCGAGAAGCTGCAGGCCTTGTTCAAAGAGCAATCGGAGCGCACTGAAAAGCTGCGGGTCGAGTCCTATCAGGACAGCCTCACCGGACTGGCCAACCGTCGATATTTCGACATGCAGCTCAACGCCCATGTCAGCCAGATAGAGGACTCTCGTTCGGGGTATCTGTTGTTATTGCGAGTCAAGGATCTTGCTGGCCTTAACCAGCGCCTGGGCGGTCAGCACACGGATGCGTTGCTCATCGCCGTGGGTCAGCAACTGGTGCGCGAGTGCGCCCGCTATCCGAAGACTAAGAACCTGATTTCTCGAAGCCGTGGGGGAGAGTTTGCGGTCCTTGCACCGGGTCTGGTTCATGACGAAGCGGTGCAGTTGGCGCAAAACCTGGAAGGCGTATTGCAAAGCTTGTATGCCACGGGTGCATCGGATGTCTCGCCGGTGGCCCATATCGGTCTGGCGCCCTACACACCAGGCGACTCGCCGCAAACATTGCTCAGCCTTGCCGATCAGGCATTGTCCCAGGCTGAAAGCGGAGGCGAGTCGACCTGGAGTTGCATTGAGTACGGTGCGGCAGCGAGCGTGGCCGACGACCTTCATGCCTGGCATACCTTGTTGGACCAGGCCTTGATACAAAGGCGGTTCGAGCTATTTTTCCAGCCGGTGGTCGAGACTCATGATCCAAGCAAAGTCCTGCATTACAAAGTGCTTTCACGTTTACACGATGAGCAGGGTGAAGCAATTCCCGCAGGGCGCTTCCTCCCATGGCTGGAGCGTTTCGGCTGGTCGGTGCGTCTTGATCAATTGATGCTCGAATCCGTATTGCAGCATATGACTGGCCATAATCGGTCTCTTGCTTTAAATCTTTCGGCCGCGACCCTGGGCGACCCGCGTGCCCTGGACAAAATATTCGAGATCCTGCGCCACCATGTCCGTCTGGCCCCGCGTCTGACCCTTGAAATCGGCGAAGAGCAGTTACCTGAGCAGGCCGTGCTGGAGCAACTGACCGGTCGCTTACACGAGTTGGGATACTCTCTGGCGCTGCAGCGATTCGGCGGACGATTCAGCATCATCGGCAACCTGTCGCACTTAGGCCTGGCTTACCTGAAGATCGATGGGAGTTACATCCGCTCGATTGATGCAGAAAGCCACAAGCGTCTGTTCATCGAGGCTATTCAGCAGGCGGCGCACAGCATTGACTTGCCGCTGATTGCCGAACGGGTCGAGACAGAGGGGGAGTTGAAGGTCATTCGGGAAATGGGCATACAGGGCGTACAGGGCCAGCTGTTTGGTGAGCCTGCACGCTGGGCTTGAGACTAATGAATTGCTCACAGGCCAACCGATCTGTAGGGGCTGCCGAAGGCTGCGAATAGCAGAGAACGCTTGCGCAGCCTTCGGCAGCTATTTAACAAAACCGGTCAGATCAAACCGGTTTCTTCGTCGTTGATCAACTGGCTCAGTCCACCGAGAGCGACACGCGCCTGGGTCCGGTCCATCAGTTTGGCCTGGGCAGCCGGCGGCAGATCTGTAATCCGCAAAATACCTTTGACCGCCAGTACCTGAATCAAGTCGTCCAGAACCCGAATCATCTCGATATCACTGTGCCTGAGCTGGTTGAGGCTATGCTCGACTGCTTCGTTGGCAAACCAGGCCTGAACCTCATGATCGTCCGCTGGCAACGTTCCGGTGGCTTCGGCGTAGGCAGCCGCTTCTACACGTACGAGTTGGCCCTGTGCATCGCGCTGAACGTAAAACATGCCCTATACCTCAATGAGTGAATCGACCGGCAACCGCATGGACGGCTGCCGGAGGAACAGCGTCAGCCTGTAGGGTTATCAATCTTGATGGTCGGGTCTGCGCCGGAAATCAACGAGTTGATGGTCGTGCTGCTGGAGAAGCTTACCCCTTCAAGCTTGATGGTCAGGTCCGCATTGCTGCCCGTTGCGTTGAGTGCCCCGGTAGAGCTCACCAGCAATGCAGACGTCCCATCTACGGTCCCTATTTTCAGGAAGCTGTCGATGGTGCTGCCTTTCTCGCCCTGCAACAGATCACGCAAATCGATGGTGTCATGGGCCGAACTGCCTGCGGATGCTGGCAACGTGAAGTCTTTGATGACGTCGTTACCCACATCGCCCGCTTTCCAGACGAAGATGTCATTACCGGCCCCTCCGATCAGCGTGTCGTTCCCCGTACCGCCGTACAGCAAATCGTTGCCTGCACCGCCGTCAAGGGTGTCTTTGCCACCCTGGCCGAACAGAATGTCATCGCCTGCACCGCCCAGCAATGTGTCGCTACCGTCATTGGCTCGCGACACAGCGAAGTCAGCACTATGGTCCGACACGTACTGATGCACGGATTCTGCGGATACATTGGTGGCAATCGAGACATTGGTTTTTGACGCGACATACGCTTGCAGTGCCGAGTAGCCTTCGCTGGTAACGCCGCCATTGCTGTAGGTGAAGACATCACCAAACAGGATGTCGCTGCCATCGTTGCCGGAAATAGTGTCGTTGCCCGGGGTAATGGTTTCGCTATAACCGTTAACTTTACTGGCCAGAGTGCTGGCACTGATGTTGGTCATCGCACTGCCATTGCTGTCGTACAGATTCAAGTTGCTGACATCGCTGTTGATGCCAATCGCTTCGACGTTCGACAGGCCACTGAGGATCGCAAAGGCGGACTTGGAGTCTGGCGCGGTGGCTGTCAGGTTACTGCTGCTTGCAGTACCGGTGCCAGACAGCGACGAGACTTCATACGTGCCATCCCCCTGAGCATGCACAAGACCAAGGATCGTATCGGTGTAGGTGCTGGCGTTTGTCTGAGTGAACTGATGCACCTGTCCGCTGGAGTCAATGATCGTTCTGGAAACACCTGCCACCGTCACGCTCAGTGTCTGCCCCAACTGGTAGTTGTTGGCTGTCAACAAGGCGTCCAGCGTGACATCAGCCGTACCATTGCTCGACAGATAATCAATGACGACCGGGTTGGCATTGCTGCCGGTTGTTGTTTGATAGAACGTAGGCTCGCCGTCAGTGATGAAGTACGTCAGGTTGATTGCGCCCGTGTTGCTGGTTGCCGTTGTGCTGGTGAAGAAATTGGCAGCCGTCTTGAAGGCGTCTTCATAGTTGGTGCCCGTGGAGTTATTACCTGTCTCTGCAGTAACAGAGGCAGCCCAGGTCTGCAGTTTGGAGTAGGCCGTCGCATCGTCGAGATTGACAGTCAATGTCTGTTTGACCTGAGTGTCGAAGTCGACCACGAAGACATTCACTGTACCGGTGGCATGGGTGTCGATGAGATTTTTCAGCACTGCCAGAACCTGGTTCGCTGCCGTTGTTGCCGAGTTCCCCATGCTCGTCGAGCTGTCCAGGATAAACGCCAGGTTGAAGCTCTGACCGGCGACGTATTTAACGGTGCCCACGTCGCCAATGATGATGTCGCTGGTCGCGCCACCGCTGATGGTATCGGTCCCCGCCAGCCCCGTGATTGCACTGTAGGCCGCCGAGTGCACGATCACATTGATGACCTTCGAGGTGCTTGCCTCTGCGTCAGCGGTGCCGGCGGCGAGGGCGTTCTCTTTCGAGGTCGCGGTGACCGTCAGTGCCAGGTTGGATGACGAGTAGTGCGCAGGCGTCGTGACGCTGACCGCAGTCAGATGCCAGCCCGTGACATCTACGGTGCCGCTGCTGGTGGCGGTCGCCGAATGCCCTTGGTCGTCACTCACTACCGTGCCCGTCGGAACGCCACTGATTTGAACGCTGAGGGTTTCCGACTTATCCGTATCGACCAACGCCGGAACGATGCTGACCAGTTTGATCGCCGTGTTTTCCATGCCTTCGTTGAGCGCGTAACCGGTGTAGTAGCCCTCGGTCGTACTGCCTGCGGCCGCATAGATGGACGAGAGGTTGACGCCCGCGTTGATCAGATCGGCAGCCGAACTGTAAGTCGGAATGCCGCTGGCGCTCAGGCTGGTAGCCGTCCCGCCCGATACCGACACCAGCATGTTGACGTTGCCTGGCCCATCAACGTTGTAGTGGTAGATTTCCAGGGTGTAGTAGCCGCTGACGGTCGGCGTGTACGTCCCGCTGAATACGCCGCCGGTCCCGGCCCAGGTTGCGCTGGCCACGTTGGTCCCGCCCACATTGATCAACAGGCTGTCATCACTGGTGCCGCTGAAGGTGTAGGTTTTGCCAGCAGTCAGGTAAACCAGGCCACTGGTCAACGAACCGGTGCCGGCAGTCACACTATCGGTCTGGACGTTGCTGGTGGACGTCGTGGTATGCGCCAGGTTCGCGGTAACGGCGCTGTCGATGACCGATTTAAGCTTGGCTGCCGCAACACCGTCGCCGTTTGCGCCAGGGAACGACAGCTTGCCGACCCAAGTGGTTTTGGTCAGGCCGGTCGATGCGGCGGTCGGTGTCGGGGCAACGATACTGCTGACAGCCGTAGTCGCTCCCAGCGTTAGTGTTGGTGCATCCGCCACTGGCGTGACCTGGATGTCCAGGGTCTGATGTGCGCCGCCGCTCACGTTGTACGTGATGGTAGGTACGGTACCGCTCCAGTTATCGGCCGGTTTGAAGGTATAAGCGCCAGTGCTGGACAGTGTCAGCGTTCCGATGGTTGTCGTGATACCTGCGCTGGTGACAGTCACCGGCACCGCCGTTGCGCCCGCCGTGTAGGTGCCTGTCATCCCGGCAATGGCGAAGCTCGTTACACTCAGGCTGGCGGCGGCCGAGCCGTCGTTGCTCAGCACATTACCCGTGGCCGAGAAGTCTTCTTTGACGGTGTTTGTGTCGGCAACCAGCGCCAGAGAGACATGCACGACCAGTTCCACTGGCGTGGTGCTGATGCTGGCGGCCGTACCGTCTGTAGAGGTCGCGGTGACGTAGAGTGTGACGTCGCCGGTGAAGTTGGTTGGCGGCGTAAATTTAAGCGTCGACAGGTCCCAGCCAGTGACATCCTTCGACGTACTGCCCGCTGTGGCAGTAAAGGTGTTGGAGCCGCTGGTGATGGTGGATCCTGCCGGCAGACCGCTGAGGGTCACCGTCACTTTTTCCGAGCCATCAGTATCGGTCAACTGCTGCGCGTCGATCTTCGACAGCAGAATCGAGGTATTCGCCGCGCCACTGTTGCGTGCTTCAGACAGCGTGATGTTGTCCAGCACGCCGCCAGTGGAGTTACTGTCCTTGGCGAGAAATTTCAGGGTGCTGGTGCCGTCAGCGCTGACAGGCAGGCTGACGGTGTAAGTCACCAGTCCGACGGTGGTGCTATTGAGCGTCTTGACCAACACGCCGCCCCAATACACTTCAATGACCGAGTTATCAGTCGCGCCTGCGCGCGGTGAGTAATCGAAGGTCAGAGTATAGTTTGCCCCGGACTGTACCTTGACGTTGGTGTAGAGATCAGCCGCATCACCCGTGCTTCGCTCAAGCTCGATCACCTGATTGCTGGCGCTATGGGTGCTGTCGGCGCTCAGGCCGTAAACGCTGCCTTTGCCGAGTTCGATCAGATTCGACGGGTTCGAGGTTTTCCATTCACCCTTGTCGAGGGAGCTGACGTTCACATTGAGGTTGCTTGAGCCCGCAATGGCTTGTTCTGCGTCGGTATAGGCCAATACGCTGCTACTGGTCAGCGTCAGGATTGGCATGTCCGAAACCGGCTTGATGGTGATATCCAGCGTCTGGCTCGCGCCTTCTGCGGTTTTATAGGTCACGGTCGGAACGGTGCCGCTCCAGTTTGCAACCGGAGTAAAGACATAGGCGCCGGTGCTGCTCAGGGTCAGGGTGCCCACGGTGCTGGTGCTGCTGACGGTGCCGGTCGTGGTTGTAACAGTTACCGGTACCGCTGCGGTGCCGACTGTATAGGTGCCGGTCATGCCCGCGATGCTGAACGTCGCAACACTCAGGCCGTTGGTGCCTGCGGTGTCATTGCTCAACACGTTGCCCGTGGCTGCGTTGTCCTCAGGGGTTGTGAGGTTGGTGTCCGGGGCCAGAGTGCTGGCTCTGTCGTTATCGGTGATGACCGTGGTGGCCGTGGCGGTTCCGATGACCAGGCTTTCGAAGCTACCGCCACTCGGCGTGCCGAGCGTCACAACCAGATTAGGGTTGCTGCCAACAGTGGTGTTGTCCGGCAAAGTGATAGTGAACGCTTTAGTGCGGTCTCCCGCGGCGATGGTCACGTTAGTCGAACCTTTGAAACCGGCGCCGTCGTCGTAGTTGACGGTCACGGTCATGGCGGTTTTGGCCGGGTTGCTGAGGTTCAGCGCGTAGTTGGCGATGCTGCCTTCCGCGCCGGATGGCGTGGAAGTGCTGAGGTTCAACGTGGTGCTGTCGCCGCTGCCCGCGGCTTCGTCGGTAACTTGGGTCGTGACCGTGTTGGTGCCGACTACCAGATTTTCAAAAGCACCGCCGCTTGGCGTGCCGAGGGTCAGGACTACCGGCGGATTACTGCCGGTAGTGGCGTTATCTGGCAGGGTCAGGGTAAACGGAGTTGTGCTGCTACCCGCTGCAACCGTAACGTCGATCGAGCCTTTGAAACCGGCGCCGTCGTCGTAGTTGACGGTCACGGTCATGGCGGTTTTCGCCGGGTTGCTCAGGTTCAGGGCGTAGTTGGCGACGCTGCCTTCGGCACCGGATGGCGTGGAAGTGCTGAGGTTCAACGTGGTGTTATCGCCGCTGCCCGCGGCTTCGTCGGTGACCTGGGTCGTGACCGTATCGGTGCCGACTACCAGATTTTCAAAAGCACCGCCGCTTGGCGTTCCAAGCGTCAGGACTACCGGCGGACTGCTGCCGGTGGTGGCGTTATCCGGCAGGGTCAGGGTGAACGGCACACTGCTGCTGTTCGCAGGGATGGTGACGTCGATTGAGCCTTTGAAACCGGCGCCGTCGTCGTAGTTGACGGTAACGGTCGTGGCGGTTTTCGCCGGGTTGCTGAGGCTCAGGGCGTAATTGGCGATGCTGCCTTCGGCGCCGGATGGCGTAGTGGTGCTCAGGCTCAGGTTCGTGCTGTCGCCGTTGCCCGCCGCCTCGTCAGTGACTTGAGTCGTGACCGTGTTGGTGCCGAGTACCAGGTTTTCGAAGCTGCCGCCGCTTGGAGTGCCCAGAGTCAGGACTACCGGCGGATTGCTGCCGGTGGTGGCGTTATCCGGCAGGGTCAAGGTAAACGGCACACTGCTGCTGTTCGCTGGGATGGTGACGTCGATCGAACCTTTAAAACCCGCACCGTCGTCGTAGTTGACGGTGACTGTCATGGCGGTTTTGGTTGGGTTGCTGAGGTTCAGCGCGTAGTTGGCCACGCTGCCTTCGGCACCGGATGGCGTGGAACTGCTCAGGCTCAACGTGGTGCTGTCGCCGCTGCCGCTGGCTTCGTCGGTAACCTGAGTCGTGACCGTGTTGGAGCCGACTACCAGATTTTCGAAAGCACCGCCGCTTGGCGTTCCAAGCGTCAGGACTACCGGCGGATTAGCGCCGGTGGTGGCATTGTCTGGCAGGGTCAGGGTGAACGGAACACTGCTGCTATTCGCAGGGATGGTGACGTCGATCGAGCCTTTGAAACCCGCGCCGTCGTCGTAGTTGACGGTAACGGTCGTGGCCGTTTTCGCCGGGTTGCTGAGGCTCAGGGCGTAATTGGCGATGCTGCCTTCGGCGCCGGATGGCGTAGTGGTGCTCAGGCTCAGGGTCGTGCTGTCGCCGTTGCCCGCCGCCTCGTCAGTGACTTGAGTAGTCACGCTGGTGGTGCCAAGTACCAGATTTTCGAAACTGCCGCCGCTTGGCGTGCCGAGGCTCAGGACTACCGGCGGATTACTGCCGGTAGTGGCGTTATCCGGCAGGGTCAGGGTAAACGGAGTGGTGCTGCTACCCGCTGCAACGGTAACGTCGATAGAGCCTTTAAAACCGGCGCCGTCGTCGTAGTTGACGGTCACGGTCATGGCCGTTTTCGCCGGGTTGCTGAGGTTCAGCGCATAGTTCGCGACGCTGCCTTCAGCGCCGGAAGGCGTAGTGGTGCTCAGGCTGAGGGTCGTGCTGTCGCCGTTGCCCGCCGCCTCGTCAGTGACTTGAGTAGTCACGCTGGTGGTGCCAAGTACCAGATTTTCGAAGCTGCCGCCGCTTGGAGTGCCCAGAGTCATGACTACCGGCGGATTACTGCCAGTGGTGGCGTTATCCGGCAGGGTCAAGGTAAACGGCACACTGCTGCTGTTCGCTGGGATGGTGACGTCGATCGAACCTTTGAAACCCGCGCCGTTGTCATAGCTGACGGTCACGGTCATGGCCGTTTTCGCCGGGTTGCTCAGGTTCAGCGCATAGATGGCGATGCTGCCTTCTGCGCCGGATGGCGTGGAACTGCTCAGGCTCAACGTGGTGCTGTCGCCGCTGCCGCTGGCTTCGTCGGTGACTTGGGTCGTGACCGTATCGGTGCCGAGCACCAGGTTTTCGAAGCTACCGCCGGTTGGCGTGTTCAAGGTAAGAACTACCGGCGGATTAGCGCCGGTGGTGGCATTGTCTGGCAGGGTCAGGGTGAACGGCACACTGCTGCTGTTCGCAGGGATGGTAACGTCGATAGAGCCTTTGAAACCCGCGCCGTCGTCGTAGTTGACGGTGACGGTCATGGCGGTTTTCGCCGGGTTGCTGAGGTTCAGCGCATAGTTGGCGATGCTGCCTTCGGCACCGGATGGCGTGGAGGTGCTCAGGTTCAACGTGGTGTTATCGCCGCTGCCCGCGGCTTCGTCGGTGACCTGAGTCGTGACCGTGTTGGTGCCGACTACCAGATTTTCAAAAGCACCGCCGGTTGGCGTGCCGAGGGTCAGGACTACCGGCGAATTGCTGCCGGTGGTGGCGTTATCCGGCAGGGTCAAGGTGAACGGCACACTGCTGCTGTTCGCCGGAATGGTGACATCTACAGAACCTTTAAAACCCGCACCGTCGTCGTAGTTGACGGTGACGGTCATGGCGGTTTTCGTCGGATTGCTCAGGTTCAGCGCGTAGTTGGCCACGCTGCCT
>NZ_UUOC01000038.1 GCF_900590755.1 Pseudomonas viridiflava
CTGCCGAAGGCTGCGAGGGCGTTGTGTCAGGCCTATTGCCTTCGCAGCCTTCGGCAGCTCCTACAGGAAATGCATCAGACTCCGAAGACCTTCTTCAGAAACGCCTGCATGTCTTTCCAAGAGCTTTCGTCGGCGGCTTTGTTGTAGCCGATGTCCGGGCCGCCGTGTTCGCCGTGGCTCAGGCGGTCGGCATCCGGGTTGGTGAAGCCGTGTTTGGCGTCGGCGAGGCTGACGAATTTGTAGTCGGCACCGGCCTTGTCCATTTCATTCTTGAAGGCGGTGACGTTTTCCGGGGTGACCATGGTGTCTTTCGCGCCGTGTTCAACCAGCATCGGCACTTTCACGCCGCCCGGTGTAGCCGGGGTGTTGGTGACCAGTGCGCCGTGGAAGCTGACCACGCCCGCCAGGGCTTCGCCGCGACGTGCTGCGTCGAGCACGATCTTGCCGCCGAAGCAGTAGCCGATGGCGGCGATCTTGGCCGGGTTGGTCTGTGGCTGTTTCTTGAGCTGTTCAAGGCCCGCATCGAAGCGCTTGTTGGCGGCGTCGCTGTCCTTCAGTGCGGCTTGCATGAAGGCCATGGCGTCTTTCGGGTGTTCGGTGTTCTTGCCTTCGCCGTACATGTCGATGGCCATGGCGCTGTAACCAAGGGCGGCGAGGTCGCGGGCGCGGCGTTTGGCGTAGTCGTTCAGGCCCCACCATTCGTGGACCACGATGATGCCGGGGCGTTGGCCCTTGATGGCGTCGTCATAGGCGTAATAACCCACCAGCTTGGTGCCGTCGGCGCTTTGATAGTTGATCTGCTCGGTCTTGATGGCCGCCTGGGCCATGCCGGTCAGGGACATCATCACAAACGCAATCCAGAAACGCATGGTCAGCTCCTTCTTCTTCGTATGGGTAAATGAGTGCTGAAGAAGACTAGCCCATTGTGCCGTCTGAAAAGTAGCGTGTGCGGTACATAGTTATTCCGCGTGCCTGTTCAGAGAGTGTTAAGCGCGTGTTCAGTAGAGGTTCAGGGCCCGCCCATTAGTCTGGCCTCGTACCTGAATAGCGCCCGGCGCGAGAGGACTACAGCATGCAGACCTTCAACAAGTTATTTCTGGCTTTGGCATTTCTGGGCGGCAGCGCAGCGGCGCAGGCGGCGGATAACAACGAACTGGCGCGCGCGCCGACGAACAAGTCCAGTGAGCGCTTCGAAGCCATCGAGCGGCGCAGCTGGGGCCAGGGGTTGAGTCAGCAGGCTACCTATAATGGTGTGCCGGTGGCGCAGAAAAATCTGTCGGGCCATTATGATCTGCGCCAGCCAGCGGCGGTCGTGTTGAGTGCCAAGTCCGGTAGGTCCCAGGATTGGAAGCCGACACAGCAGGTGCTCCAAATGATTTCCTTGTAGGAGCTGCCGCAGGCTGCGAAAGCGATCTGGCTGACAAATCGCCTTCGCAGCCTGCGGCAGCTCCTACAGGTCTATGTAACGATCCAGAACCCCACCCAGGAGAGCGTCATGAAGTTGCTGGTGGTTGAAGATGAGGCGCTGTTGCGTCATCACTTGCAGACCCGTCTGACCGAGTCCGGCCACATAGTCGAGGCCGTGGCCAATGGTGAGGAGGCGTTGTATCAGGCCGGGCAGTTCAATCATGACCTGGCGGTGATCGACCTGGGTTTGCCGGGCATGAGCGGTCTTGAGCTGATCCGCCAGTTGCGCGTGGCCGGCAAGGTGTTTCCGATCCTGATTCTGACCGCTCGCGGCAATTGGCAGGACAAGGTCGAGGGCCTTGCCGCCGGGGCCGATGATTACGTGGTCAAGCCGTTTCAGTTCGAAGAGCTTGAGGCGCGGCTCAACGCATTGTTGCGCCGGGCCAGCGGTTTCACCCATTCAACCATCGTCGCCGGGCCGCTACTGCTGGACCTGAACCGCAAACAGGCTTCGCTGGACGAACAGCCCCTGGCGCTGACCGCCTACGAATACCGCATCCTGGAATACCTGATGCGCCATCACCAGCAGGTGGTGGCCAAGGAGCGGTTGATGGAGCAGTTGTACCCAGACGACGAAGAGCGTGATCCGAACGTTATCGAGGTGTTGGTCGGACGCTTGCGGCGCAAGATCGAGGGCACGATGGCCTTCAAGCCCATCGAAACGGTGCGCGGCCTGGGTTATCTGTTCACTGAGCGATGTAAATGATTCGTTCGCTGCACCTGCGTTTGCTGATTGGCGCGGCGGCCCTGGCCGTGGTGTTCATGCTGTTGATGCTGCCTGCCTTGCAGGGCGCATTCAGTCTGGCGTTGCGCGGTTCCATCGAGCAGCGACTGGCGTCTGATGTGACGACGCTGATTTCTGCCGCCCGGGTCGAGCATGGTCGCCTGTTGATGCCAGCCGTGTTGCCCAGCGAGCAATTCAACCTGCCGGGCTCTCGGCTGCTGGGTTACATCTATAACCGTCAAGGTGATCTGGTCTGGCGTTCGCTGGCCACCGAAGATGAAAATATCGATTACCAGCCGCGCTACGACGGCAAGGGCAGCGAGTTTTCCCTGATCAAGGAAGCCAACGGCGAAGAATTCTTTGTCTATGACGTGGAGATCCGCCTGCTGGGCGGGCGCAATGCGGCGTTCAGTATCGTGGCGCTGCAACCGGTGCGTGGCTATCAGGAAACCGTCAGTGCCTTGCGGCAAAAGCTCTATCTGGGTTTTGGCGCGGCGCTGATCGTGCTGTTGGCGTTGCTCTGGTTGGGTTTGACCTGGGGCCTGCGTGCGCTGCGGGGCTTGAGTCAGGAGCTGGATGAAGTCGAGTCCGGTGCCCGGGACAGCCTCAGTGAGAATCACCCCAGCGAACTGCTGCGTCTGACCGGGTCGCTTAACCGATTGCTCTCCAGTGAGCGTGAACAACGTATCCGCTATCGCGATTCTCTGGGTGATCTGGCCCACAGCCTGAAAACCCCCTTGGCGGTGTTGCAAGGCGTCAGCGAAACCATCGCCAAACGCCCAGAGGACGTGGAGCAGGCGCGCATCCTGCAATCGCAGATCGAGCGCATGAGCCAGCAGATTGGCTATCAGTTGCAACGCGCCAGCCTGCGTAAAAGCGGGCTGGTGCGCCATCACGTCCGGCTGCGCCCGGTGGTGGAAAGCCTGTGCAATACCCTGGAAAAGGTCTACCGCGACAAGCAGGTCAAGGTCACCCTGGATTTGCCTGATGAATGCTCGGTGCCCATGGAGGAGGGCGCGTTACTCGAGATGCTCGGCAACTTGCTGGAGAACGCCTATCGACTGTGTCTGGGCGAAGTGCGGGTCAGCTTGCGTACTTCGGCCGCAGGCGATGAACTGTGCGTCGAAGACGACGGCCCTGGTGTGCCGGAAGATCAGCGCGAACGCATCCTGCAACGGGGCGAGCGGCTGGACCGGCAGAATCCGGGGCAGGGGATTGGTCTGGCGGTGGTCAAGGACATCATCGAAAGCTACAACGCCCGATTGACCCTGGACGATTCCTCGTTGGGTGGCGCGGCGTTCCGGATCCATTTTTTGGTGGGGTAGAGCTATTCCGGTTGGAGCGAGGCTTGCCCGCGAAGAACGATGACGCGGTTAGTCAGATGGATCGAGGTGGCTGATTCGCGGGCAAGCACCGCTCCCACATGGCCAAGGCTATCCTCCGAGCCTCTGGTGCCTTCTCTCCTGCAATAGGCGGATACCCGCCACTCCTCTGCGGAAAATCCTCGCATTCGGCGGAAATCCGCCACGTTTTGTTACAGGCCCAACTACTCTCTGAACCTACAGCCCTCGGATTACCTGGTATTCGCCGGTTATCGCAAAATTGGCACGAGCCTTGCGATAGAACTCGCAGGTCTGCTCACCGCAGCCGACAAAACAAATCCCTCCAGTTGCAGGAGGGTTAGCTCGTTAGGTATCTCGCGCATCACATGAATGATGCCGACGGTACCCTTGAGGATGATGCCATGACGACTCGTCAGCCCCTGTATAAATCCCTGTACTTCCAGGTGATCGTAGCCATTGTGATCGGTATTCTGATCGGTCACTTTTATCCTGAAACCGGCAAGGCTCTCAAGCCGCTGGGTGACGGCTTTATTAAACTGATCAAGATGGTTATTGCCCCAATCATTTTCTGTACGGTGGTCAGCGGTATCGCCGGCATGCAGAACATGAAATCGGTCGGCAAGACTGGCGGCTACGCGCTGCTTTACTTCGAAATCGTTTCCACCATCGCCCTGCTCATCGGTCTGGTCGTGGTAAACGTGGTTCAGCCGGGCGCCGGCATGAACATCGACGTCAGCACTCTGGATGCCTCGAAAATCGCTGCCTATGTAACAGCGGGCAAGGATCAGAGCATCGTTGGCTTCATCCTTAACGTGATCCCGAACACCATCGTCGGTGCGTTCGCCAACGGCGATATCCTGCAAGTGCTGATGTTCTCGGTAATCTTCGGTTTCGCTTTGCACCGCCTGGGTGCATACGGCAAGCCGGTGCTGGACTTCATCGATCGCTTCGCTCACGTGATGTTCAACATCATCAACATGATCATGAAGCTGGCGCCAATCGGTGCTTTCGGCGCCATGGCGTTCACCATCGGTGCCTACGGCGTGAGCTCGCTGGTGCAGTTGGGTCAGTTGATGATCTGCTTCTACATTACTTGCGCACTGTTCGTGCTGATCGTGCTGGGCGGTATCTGCCGCGCCCACGGCTTCAGCGTTCTGAAACTGATCAAGTACATCCGTGAAGAACTGTTGATCGTGCTGGGTACTTCCTCTTCGGAATCCGCGCTGCCACGCATGCTGATCAAGATGGAACGCCTGGGCGCCAAGAAGTCGGTAGTGGGTCTGGTTATCCCGACTGGCTACTCGTTCAACCTGGACGGTACTTCGATCTACCTGACCATGGCGGCTGTGTTCATCGCTCAGGCGACCAACACTCACATGGACATCACCCATCAGATCACTCTGTTGCTGGTGCTGCTGCTGTCGTCCAAAGGTGCTGCAGGCGTGACCGGTAGCGGCTTCATCGTACTGGCTGCAACCCTGTCGGCTGTTGGCCACCTGCCGGTTGCCGGTCTGGCGCTGATCCTGGGTATCGACCGCTTCATGTCCGAAGCCCGCGCTCTGACCAACCTGGTCGGTAACGCTGTTGCCACCCTGGTTGTTGCCAAGTGGGTAGGCGAGCTGGACAACGAAACCCTGCAAACCGAGCTGGCATCTGGTGGTCGTGCAATCGACAACACCATGCCGGTTGACGATCTGGGCGTCGCCGAGATGGCTGAAGAGCCTCTGACCCGTCCGATCCCGACGCGCAAGCCTGTGTAATCACACTCGGCGTCCGCTCTACGGGGCAATAAAAAACCCATCTTCGGATGGGTTTTTTTATGCCTGCGATTTACCCGTCTGGATTGGCTACGCTCAGTGCTGGGCGTGTTCATTTGAGGAGGTCCCATGCAAGGTCCGTTGTCGTCACTGAAGGTGCTGGATTTCTCGACGTTATTACCGGGGCCTTTCGCTTCGTTGTTGCTGGCGGACATGGGCGCTGAAGTGCTGCGTATCGAATCGCCTTCACGCATGGATCTGCTGCGGGATTTGCCGCCTTTCGATCATGGCATTTCGGCGAGCCACGCTTACCTGAACCGCAACAAGCGCAGCCTGGCGCTGGACCTCAAGCAGCCAGCGGCGCTGGAAGTGGTCAAGCAACTGGTGATGGAGTACGACATCGTGCTGGAGCAGTTTCGGCCAGGGGTAATGGAGCGCCTTGGTATCGGCTACGAGGTGCTCAAAGCGCTCAATCCACGGCTGATTTACGTGGCGATCACCGGTTACGGCCAGACTGGCCCTTACCGCGAGCGTGCCGGGCATGACATCAATTACTTAGCCATGTCGGGGGTCGCCAGCCATACCGGGCGCAAAGAGAATGGCCCGTTGCCGCTGGGTTTTCAGGCCGCAGACGTCGCGGGTGGCTCGCTGCATGGGGTAATCGGCTTGCTGGCCGCAGTGGTGGCCCGGCAGCAAACCGGGCTGGGGCAATACGTGGACGTGAGCATGACCGACTGCGCATTCAGTCTCAACGCCATGGCGGGAGCAGGGTCTCTGGCCTGTGGTGTCGAGCCCGAGCGAGAAAGCCAGCTGCTCAACGGCGGCAGCTTTTATGACTATTACCGCAGTCGCGACGGCCGTTGGTTTTCAGTAGGCAGCCTGGAGCCGCCGTTCATGCAGGCGTTGTGCAAGGCGTTGCAGCGCCCGGAGCTGGCGAGCCAGGGGTTGTCAGCCCGGCCGGAAATCCAGGCGAGCCTGAAGAATGAGCTGCGGATGGAATTTGAAAAACGCAGTTTCGAGGAGTTGCAGGCCTGTTTTTCGGCAATCGATGCCTGTGTCGAGCCGGTATTGAGTTTCGCAGAGGCGGTGCAGCATCCGCAGCTGCAAGCCAGGGAGGTGGTGACGCAAGTGCCACGCGGCGATGGCACTTCGCAAGCACAGATCGCCTGCCCGCTGAAGTTCTCCGAAGGGCTGGCGGCTCCCCGCCACATAGGCGTGAGGCTGGGGGCGGACAGTCAGCGGGTGTTGGAGGGGTTGGGGTATTCGGACGATAAAATTGCCGCCATGCGCGAGAGTGGCGCAATTCTGTAGATGCAGGCTTTTGTAGGAGCCGCCGAAGGCTGCGAAAGCAACCTGAAGGGCAGACCGCTTTCGCAGCCTTCGCTAGCTCCTACAGGCGAGTGTCATTCGACTCGCGTTTCCCCACTAAACACCAGCGTTTCGCGGCACTTTCTGCACAGGTAGCGTCGACCCTTGCGGACCATTTGATGGCGCTGGGCGGAGAACGGGAAGTCGCTACCCGCGCAAGGGCAGCGGTAGATGTAGCGGGTCACGCTACGGCGTTTGATGGCGTAGGTGTGGCAACGGTTGGGCGGCAGTTCGTAGACCCCGCGCATGATCAGCTGCCATTCCTCGCCATGAGGTTGAATGCGATCACCGAACAATTGATGGGCGATCAGGTGTGCGACTTCGTGAGCCACCGTCTGGCGCAGGAAATCATCGCTGTTTTCCCGGTACAACTGCGGATTGAAGCGCAGCATATTTTCATGCAGATGCGCGACACCTGCCTTCTGCCCGCGCAGCTTGAGGCTGACTACCGGACGTTTGAAGGGGCGTTTGAAAAAGGCTTCGGCTTGTTGGTAACAGACTTCGACACGGGTGTTGAGTTGCTCGGGCATGCTTCATCGGTCTCCAGAGAACGCGAGTATGCCGCAAAAGGCGGGGCGATCGAAAACCTGAGGTGCCGAATGGTCACGATGCGTCACCTGTAGGAGCTGCCGAAGGCTGCGAACGGGATGCACATGACACACCGCTTTCGCAGCCTTCGGCAGCTCCTACAGGCAGTTCATACAGGTGGCTTCGTCATTCAATTGGTGTACTCCGGCCCCACGCCGATACCCCATAGCACCACGGTAAACGCCATGATCGCCACCAGTACGACCAGGCCCACCGCCAATACCGAGCTGGAAAACATGAAGCCCTCATCAGCCGGGATGTTCATGAAGGTCGGCAGGCCCACGTATAGCAGGTAAACCGTGTAGCAGACAGCAGCAGTGCCGATCAGCATGCCCAGCCACAGGTGGGGGTAGAGCGCGGCCAGCCCGCCGATGAACAGCGGCGTGGCTGTGTAGGTGGCGAAGGCCACGCAGCGTGCCAGGCTCGGGGTGGCGTCGTAGGTGCGGGCCATCCAGTGAATGAAACCGCCCATGATCGCAACACCAGCGAGCATCGCGATGTACGACATGATCGTCATCCAGATAGCGCTTTCGTGGGTCAGCATCACCGGCGCCCGCTCACCAATCACCCAGCCCATCTGAGTGGTGCCGATATACGCCGAAACAGCCGGGATCGCCGCCAGAACAAGCGTATGAGTGAGGTACATGTGGCCGATGCTTTCTTCCTTTTCGCCACGAATCTCTTGCCATTCCCGGTCAGGATGGGTGAACAGTCCCCAGACATGGTGGATCATGCGGATTACTCCTTTCTATCAGGTGCAGCTCGGCCCTGTAGGAGCCAACTTGTTGGCGAGGCGGTGTGTCAGGCAGGACGCCTCGCGAACAAGTTCGCTCCTACAGGGGCAGCGTTGTGGTTCAGTACAAGTATAGGAAGCACACACCTGCGCTTTAGAGTCATTGGTCATGTCCAGCACTTCGCTAATAGCCCAATGCAACACCGCGACGGGCTTTAGCGCTGTTCAGGATTTATGCGTAAAATACCGGCCGTTTCACCCGATCTCCCCGTCACAGCATCCGGATAACAGCGCCATGGGCACCCTTTCAGTCAATCAGAACAAACTGCAGAAACGCCTGCGTCGCCTGGCTGGCGAAGCCGTGGCCGACTACAACATGATTGAGGAGGGCGACAAGGTCATGGTCTGCCTGTCCGGGGGCAAGGACAGTTACACCCTGCTCGACGTGCTGATGCACTTCCAGAAAGTGGCGCCGATCAATTTTCAGATCGTTGCCGTGAACATGGACCAGAAGCAGCCGGGCTTTCCCGAGCATGTGCTGCCGGCCTACCTTGAAACCCTGGGCGTCGAGTACCACATCGTCGAAAAAGACACCTACTCGGTGGTCAAGGAGCTGATTCCGGAAGGCAAGACCACTTGCTCGCTGTGTTCACGGCTGCGGCGCGGCACGCTGTACACCTTCGCGGACGAGATTGGCGCGACCAAGATGGCGCTCGGTCACCATCGCGATGACATCGTCGAGACCTTCTTTCTCAACATGTTCTTCAACGGCTCGTTGAAGGCGATGCCGCCCAAACTGCGGGCTGACGATGGCCGCAACGTGGTCATCCGCCCGTTGGCGTATTGCCATGAAAAGGACATTCAAGCCTATTCCGATTTCAGGAATTTCCCGATCATCCCGTGCAACCTGTGTGGTTCACAGGAGAACCTGCAACGTCAGGTGGTCAAGGACATGCTTGTCGAGTGGGAGCGCAAGACTCCGGGCCGTACCGACAGTATTTTCCGCAGCTTGCAGAATGTGCAGCCTTCGCAACTGGCCGACCGTAATCTGTTCAACTTCACCGATCTGCGCATCGACGAAAGCGCGGCTTCGCGGTTTGTGAATGTGGTGAATGTCTAAGGGCGCTGCCGAATACAGGTGGGACCGGCTTTAGCCGGGAAGAGGCCTGTATGTCCACTGCATATTTGTCGGCTGAAACGCCGCCTTCCCGGCTAAAGCCGGTCCCACTACAAATGTGCATCAGGTTGTATGCCCAGCCCGCTTAATGATTCACGGTATACGCCAACATCGCTGAAAGCTGGCACAACGGCCGGCCGCTTTCGCTCTGCCACTGATTGAATACCTGCTGGACGATGGCCTGATCGCGTTTGCTGGTGGGCACCTTGTCGACGATCTTCTGGGCATTGAGCGCGGCTACCACGTCCCAGGTCGGGATGAAGGTGTCTTTGCCAACCATGCGCAAGAAACGCGGCGAAGACAGCCCGCCCATCTGGTTGCCGTGCTTGGCCAGGTATTGCCACAAACCCGTGATGTCTTCCACCGGCCATTGGGCGATGAATTTGCCAAAGCTGCCGTGTTCCTGCTCTATATCGAGGATCAGTTGCGCGTTGCGCGGCACACTCTTGAGTTTGCCCAGGTGACGGATGATCCGCGCATCCTGCATCAGGCGCTCCAGATGGTCGGCGCCCATCAACACGACTTTTTCCGGATCGAAGCGGTAGAACACCTCTTCGAACGCTGGCCACTTGGAATCCACCAGACTGTGCTTCAAACCTGCACGAAACACCCGCAGCGCCATGGTCGACAGGTAACGGTCAGCGCTGATGGCTTCGAGCTGTTTAGCGGTTTTGGGTGTGGGCAGGTGTGCTTCAAGGGCTTTTGCCGAGCCGAAGCGGTTCAGGCAGTACTCATTCAGCCATTTGTAGTCGTGCATTGAGACTCCAGAAAATTGCGCGTAAAGCGTCAGACCTGACCTTCACCCGCAAGTTTGCGGTTGTATTGAAAACGCCAGCGGATATACAGCAACGCACTGACGAACACCGCGAGGCTGGCGAGCATTTCCAGCACGCCGAACAGTGAGCGATTGGGATCGAAGGAGGCTATCGCGCCTTTGATGAAGTACAGGTTGACCACAAAACAGGTCCACGAGTGGGCGCGGGGGCTGCCGAGGATCATCCCCGGCGCGAGCAGCAGCAAGGGCACCAGCTCGATCAACAGAATCACCCAGGGCCGGGCGCCATGCAGGTCGGCCAGCCACAGGTAATAAATGATCAGCAGCGCGATCAGGCCGAAAAAGCACACCAGGCTGACCACGCGGCTGACTTTTACTCGAGGTTCAAGCCATTCCAGCGCAGGCAGCACTTTGGGCTTTTTAGCCACGTGCAGGCTCCAGCAACACAGCGGTTTTCGCCAAACGCTGGCCGAGCGCGCGACACAATTGAGTTTCGTGCTGATCCAGCGGCCGTTTGCCGTCGGCACCCGCGTGGTGGCTGGCGCCATAAGGCGTGCCGCCGCCGCTGGTTTCCACCAGTGCTGATTCGCTGTAGGGCAGACCGGTGATCAGCATGCCGTGGTGCAGCAACGGCAGCAGCATCGACATCAGGGTAGTTTCCTGACCGCCGTGCAGGCTGGCGGTGGAAGTGAAGACGCTGGCAGGTTTGCCCACCAGTGCGCCGGTAAGCCACAGGTTGCTGGTGCCATCCAGAAAATACTTGAGCGGCGCCGCCATGTTGCCAAAGCGCGTTGGGCTGCCCAGGGCCAGGCCGGAACAGTTTTTCAGGTCGTCGAGGGTCGCGTACAGTGCACCGCTTTCCGGGATGCTGGGCGCCACGGCCTCGCAATCAGCGGAAATCGCTGGCACGGTCCGCAGCCGCGCTTCCATGCCGCCCAGCTCTATGCCACGGGCAATCTGCCGGGCCATTTCGCTGGTGGAGCCGTTACGGCTGTAGAACAGAACCAGAATGTAAGGCGCACTCACGAGACAATCTCCAGTACGTTTTCCGGCGGACGGCCGATCACGGCTTTGTCGCCAGCGACCAGAATCGGCCGCTCGATGAGTTTCGGATGGGCAGCCATGGCGGCGATCAACGCTTCGTCGTCCAGGCGCTTGTCAGCCAGGTTCAGGGCCTTGTAATCGTCTTCGCCGGTGCGCAGCAGTTGTCGGGCGCTGATGCCCAGTTTGCTCAGCAGGTCGCGTATTTGCGCGGCGTCGGGTGGGGTTTCCAGGTACAGCACGATGGACGGGCTCAGGCCTCGGCCTTGCAGCAGTTCCAGCGCGCCGCGTGACTTGGAGCAGCGCGGGTTGTGATAAAGCGTCAGATCGGTCATTTGCAGGTCGCATCTTGCGTAAGGTGGCGGCTATTCTACCTGCGTGACGCGACGGGCTAAACCGGCAGTGGTAATCGGTCGCAGCTTTCGGTATTTCAGGACAGTGAGGAACAACATGGCAAGGCGATTGGCAGCAGTAGTGGCACTGGTCGGCAGTTTGCTGCTGGCGGGCTGTGGCGTGGATCTGGGTACGGACCAGAACGGCCAGAAAGTTGCCAGCGACAAGGTCGACAAGCATTGGCTGGTGATCAACTACTGGGCGGAATGGTGCGGCCCGTGCCGGGTTGAGATTCCAGAGCTGAATCATTTGTCCGAGCAGCTCAAAGACCAGAAGGTCAGTGTGTTCGGGGTCAACTTCGATAATTTGCAGGGCGAAGAGTTGAAAACCGCCAGCAATGCGCTGGGCATCAAGTTCACGGTGCTGGCTCAAGACCCCGCCGCGCAGTACGACCTGCCGCCGAGTGAAGCGCTGCCGGTGACCTACATCATCGATGACAAAGGCAAGATGCGCGAACAGCTGCTGGGTGAGCAGACTGCTGCGGGTGTGATGGCGAAGTTGAAGGCGCTGCGCGGGGAGGGGTGAAACGTATCTCTCGTGGGACCGGCTTTAGCCGGGAAGGGGCCAGTACAAGCACTGCATATGCATTGTCTGAAATATCGCCTTCCCGGCTAAAGCCGGTCCCACAGGTATTGAATTTCAATTGCGGGAAACGGATTTCCTCAACCCTCTTCCCAAAACCTCAACGGCTTGCCTTCAGCCGGCCACAGGCGCAGTTGGTCGATGGGGGAGATGTCCCAGCGCTGGACTTTGCCCACCGCTTGCAGGAAGCGTTGTTCTTGCTCCATCAAGGCCGGGGCGCACATTTTGCGGGTTTTGCCCACGGCGCCGAAGCTGATGGTCTGGTCTTGCAGGGTATAAGGCGCGAACCAGTGATTGCAGCCAGCATTGCCATACGCCCGGCCATCTGCGCCGAGTGTCATGGTCAGGTGGCTGTTGTCGATCAGTGGACGTTCACCGATCCATTCCAGCACGTAACTCTGGTCATGCTTGATCGGCAGCGGTTTTGCCGCGCAACCGGTCAGCAGGACAACGCCGATCAATGCGGACAGAACGAGTTTCATGCCGCCTTCTCCTGGCACTTTTTGCACAAGTGCTTATCGCCTACGGATTTCCAGCCCAGCTCGGCAATGCGTGCTGAGGCTGCAGGTTTCTGCGCCGAAACACCGGCCTTGGCGTCGACCATGAACTCGAAGTCCAGCACGGTACTGCAACCGTCGCAGTTGACCTTCCACTGATGGATGGCCAACTCGTCGAATACCGGGCCTTTGGCCACCGCGATCCACTGGCCGGGCGGGTTGATCAGGTGACGAACCTTCTCTACCTGCAGGCGCATGTGCAGGGTTTTGCTGCCCTTGATGGTCACCAACAGTTCGTCTCGATCATGGATCGAGCCGCCGTTGCCGGTCACTTGATAGCGGCCGGGTGCCAGGGTGCGGCACTCGGTCAGGGTGTGTTGCGGGTTGAGCATGCTGTAACGGAAATCGTGTTCGGCCATGAGGTCCTCCAAATTGCGCGCATCCTATCACGCACGTGTGGCTTGTCTCCCCCTCGCTAACCGACCACCAGATTCTGCGCAGCGCCGTCGGCCCATGCCTGGATGTTGTCCAGCGTGGTCTGGGCGATGGCGCCAAGTGCTTCGTGAGTCAGAAAAGCCTGATGAGCGGTCACGATCACGTTGGGAAAAGTCAGCAACCGCGCCAGCACGTCGTCTTGCAGCGGGTGGTCGGAGCGGTCTTCGAAAAACAGCAGGGCCTCTTCTTCATAAACATCCAGACCGAGGTAGCCGAGCTGGCCGCTTTTCAGGGCTTCGCTCAGAGCCGGGGTATCCACCAGAGCGCCGCGCCCGGTGTTGATCAGCATCGCGCCACGCTGCATGGTCGCCAGTGAGCGGGCGTTGATCAGGTGCTTGGTGTCCGGGGTGAGCGGGCAGTGCAGGCTGATGATCTGCGCCTGGGCCAGCAGCGCTTCAAGGCTCACGTATTGTGCGCCCAACGCCTCGACTTGCGGATTAGGGTACGGGTCGTAGGCCAGCAGGTTGCAGCCGAAGCCGGACATGATTTTCGCGAACGTGGCACCAATTTGCCCGGTGCCGACAATGCCCACGGTTTTGCCCACCAGATCGAAACCGGTCAGGCCGTGGAGGCTGAAATCGCCGTCACGGGTGCGGTTGTAAGCGCGATGCAACTGGCGGTTCAGGGCCAGAATCAAGGCCACGGCATGTTCGGCCACCGCGTGGGGCGAATAGGCGGGTACCCGCACGACGCTGATTCCCAGCCTTTGCGCGGCGGGCAGGTCCACATGGTTGTAACCGGCCGAGCGCAAGGCAATCAGCCGCGTGCCACCTGCCGCCAGACGCTCCAGCACCGGGTCGCTAAGGTCGTCATTGATAAAGGCGCAGACCACTTCGTGGCCGTCAGCCAGGGCGGCGGTGTCCAGGGTCAGGCGTGCGGGCTGGAAGTGCAGTTCGAGATTGCCAGGCATATGGGCGCCGAGAAAACTTGCCCGGTCGTAGGTCTGGCTGCTGAAGATCAGGGTGCGCATCTACGGTTCCTTTATAGGTAATGCTGGTAGTCGCTGACTTGTAGGAGCTGCCGCAGGCTGCGAAAGCGGTGTGTCAGGTACAACGCCTTCGCAGCCTGCGGCAGCTCCTACAGGTCAAGCGGCTATTGGAATCAAGCACTCACCCGCGCTTCGGCCGCCAGGCGGTTGATGGCCGATTCCAGGTCGTCCAGCGCATGGTGCGCCAGGGGGGCATTTTGCTTGAGCAGCGTTTCAGCGCGTTGACATGCGGCACGTAATTGCGGAACTCCGCAATATCGAGTCGCGCCATGCAGGCGATGAACCCGCTCGATCAAGGCTGACTGATCGTTGCTTTCCCGGGCGGCGCGGATGGCTTCGCGGTCGTTGTCCAGCGAGGCCAGCAGCATGGCCAGCATGTCGGCGGCCAGATCCGGTTTGCCAGCGGCCAGTTTCAGGCCTTCTTCATGATCGAGCACCAGCAGGTCGGCGCTGCGACGCGGGGTTTCCGGTTGACGCTCGGGCTGTTGATTGCGCAGCGCCAGGCCGCTCCACTTCAGCACTACCTGAGCCAGCTGCCGCTCGCTGATGGGTTTGGTCAGGTAATCGTCCATGCCGCTCTGCAACAGCGCGCGTTTTTCGTTGGCCATTGCGTGGGCGGTGAGGGCGACGATGGGCAGCGGCGTGATCTGGCGCTCGGTTTCCCAGGCGCGAATCGCTTCTGTGGTCTGTCGACCGTCCATGCCAGGCATTTGCACGTCCATCAAGGCCAGGTCGAAGGTTTGGGTTTGCACGGCATGCAGTGCCGCATAACCGCTGTCGACGGCTGTGACTTGGGCGCCCATGTCTTCGAGCAGGGTCTGCACCAGCAACAGGTTGGCCGGGTTGTCGTCCACGCAAAGCAGGCGCGGCGGGCGGCTCGATAGCGGTTCGGAGGTATCGCTGCGCAGGGTCTTGGGGCTGACCAGTTCGCACAGGGTGCGACGCAGCTTGCGGGTGCAGACTGGTTTGGCCTGAAGCTGGGTGTACATGTCAGGCACGGCGAGCTGGAACAGCGCCTGTTCGGTGGTCGGGCACAGGACCAACACCTTGCAGTCGAGGTTTTCCAGGTCCCAGATGTGCTTGCGCAAGCGTTCCGGTGGCAATTCGTGAGAGGTAACCCCCACTACCGCGAGATTGATCGCCGCAGCTGTCTGATGGGCGGCGGTCACCCCATTGAGCAGGTTCTCCAGATTGTTGAACATCAGGGTTTGCAGGCCGCAATCTTCCAGTTGATGTTCCAGTGCCTGACGGGCCAGGTCGTGGTGTTCCAGCACCGCGACTCGCAGCCCTTGCAATGCCAGCGCTGGAACGTCTTCGATATCGTCCCGGGCTTTGGGCAGTTTCAGGCTGATCCAGAATTCCGAGCCTTCGCCGGGCGTGCTGTCCACGCCTATTTCGCCGCCCATCTGTTCGATCAGGCGTTTGGAAATCACCAACCCCAAACCCGTGCCCCCCGGTTGCCGGGACAGAGAGTTATCCGCCTGGCTGAAGGCCTGGAACAGGGCGCGGACGTCCTGGCTGGACAGCCCGATGCCGGTGTCCTGCACGCTGATGCGCAATTGCGCGCAGTCGTCGGTCTCGTCTTCGACCATGGCCCGGGCGACGATGGTACCTTCGCGGGTGAACTTGATGGCGTTGCTGACCAGGTTGGTCATGATCTGCTTGAGCCGCAGCGGGTCGCCCAACAGTGATAGCGGCGTGTCGCGATACACCAGACTCACCAACTCCAGTTGCTTGGCGTGGGCGGCGGGGGCGAGGATGGTCAGGGTGTCTTGCAGTAGATCGCGCAGGTTGAAGGGCACGTTATCGAGGACCAGTTTGCCGGCCTCGATCTTCGAAAAGTCGAGAATCTCGTTGATGATGCTCAACAGGCTGTCGGCAGATTTTTCGATGGTGCCCAGATAGTCGTACTGGCGCGGCGTGAGGTCGCTTTTTTGCAGCAGATGGGTGAAACCGAGAATGCCATTGAGCGGTGTACGGATTTCATGGCTCATGTTGGCGAGAAATTCCGACTTGATGCGGCTGGCCTCCAGGGCCTCTTTGCGCGCCAGATCCAGCTCGATGTTCTGGATCTCGATGGTTTCCAGATTCAGCCGGACGTCTTCGGTGGCCTGATCAATGCTGTGTTGCAGTTCTTCCTGAGAGTTTTGCAAGGTGGCGGCCATGCGATTGATGCCCGACGCCAGTTCGTCCAGTTCCAGGCTACCCAAGGGCGGCAGGCGGGTTTCCAGCTTGCCGTCCTTGAGTTGGGAAACTGCTTGTTTGATCAGACTGAGCGGGCCGTTGATGGCGCGGCTCATGCGGATCGCCAGCACGGCGGTCAGGCCTACGCCCGCCAGAATCAGCAACAGGCTGGCGAACATACTGCGGTAGCCACGCAGCAGTGTGCCGCTATGGGACAGTTCCAGTTCAACCCAGCCCAGCAGCCGGTCGGCTTCTTCCGGTACCTCTGCGCCAGTCAGGTGGCGCTGGCGGCCCAGCACCGGGAGCAAATAGCGGGTGGCATCACTGCCGGAGGTTTGCAGCAGTTGGTCACTGTTTCCGCTGGGCGCCGGGTTGATCATGCTCGGACCGGCGTGGGCCAGCATTTTCCGGTCCGCGCTGAGGAATGACACCGAGCGCACATCGGTCTGCTCCAGGGTTTCCACCGCAATGCGTTCCAGCAGCCTGGCGTCGTTGCGACCCAGTGCGGGCGCTGAAAGCGGCGCCAGCTCTTCGGCAATCATTTCCCCGCGCTGCAACAATTGCGCTTGCAGGTCGTGCAACTGCATCCACGTGAAATAGCCACCCAGCAAGGTCGCCATCAGCATGGCAGGCAGAATGGTCAGCAGCAGTACGCGGCCTTTTATACCCAGCTTGGTCAGCACGCTTTTTCTCCAGCAGGCCAGGATTGCAGAGGATCTTCGCTCGACTCGGGAGTTTGCCGAGATTGGGGCAGTGTAGCGACTAAACGCGGCTTGATCTCGGCATATTGCTCGCCCGGCCTGGGTAGGAGCGCACGAGCACCGCGAGGCCGCAATAGCGTTCTGCCTGACACACCGCTATCGCGGCCTCGCGGTGCTCGTGCGCTCCTACAATTAAAGGTGCTTATGCCATTTGGCGATAAGCCCCGCACTTTGCGTGATATGGGCTTTAGCCGTTTGCCGTTATGATAGGCGCCCCCGCAGTCTGGATTGCGAATACGCCATGACCTTGCAGTACCCAACCATTGCCGATTGCGTCGGCAACACCCCCCTCGTGCGTCTGCAACGCATGGCGGGTAATACCAGCAATACGCTGCTCCTGAAACTGGAGGGGAATAACCCTGCCGGTTCCGTCAAGGACCGTCCTGCACTGTCGATGATTACCCGTGCCGAGTTGCGCGGGCAGATCCATGTCGGCGACACCCTGATCGAAGCAACCTCCGGGAATACCGGTATCGCGCTGGCCATGGCTGCGGCGATCAAGGGTTACAAGATGATCCTGATCATGCCGGACAACTCCAGTGCCGAGCGCAAGGCGGCCATGACGGCTTACGGCGCCGAGCTGATTCTGGTCAGCAAGGAAGAGGGCATGGAAGGTGCCCGTGACCTGGCTGAGCGGATGCAGAACGAAGGCCGTGGCAAAGTGCTCGATCAGTTCGCCAATGGCGATAACCCTGAGGCGCACTACACCAGCACCGGTCCGGAAATCTGGCAGCAGACGGGCGGCACCATTACCCACTTCGTCAGTTCCATGGGCACCACCGGCACCATCATGGGTGTTTCCCGGTACCTGAAAGAGCAGAACCCCAACGTGCAGATCGTCGGTCTGCAGCCGATGGAAGGCTCGGCGATTCCTGGTATTCGCCGCTGGCCCGAAGAATACCTGCCGCGCATCTATCAGGCTGACCGGGTAGACCGGATCGTCGACATGGATCAGACCGAAGCCGAAGACACCATGCGTCGTCTGGCCCGCGAAGAGGGCATCTTCTGTGGTGTTTCTTCTGGCGGCGCCGTTGCCGGAATGTTGCGTTTGTCCCGTGAAGTCGAAAATGCGGTCATGGTCGCGATCATCTGTGACCGTGGCGACCGTTACCTGTCGACCGGCGTCTACGACGCGCCCAACTGATGGCCAAGCACGAAAGAGGCCTGCGCTTTCAACCAGCAGGCGGTACTCGGGTCAATCAGATCCCGACCGGTAAAAAGCAGCGCTTGACCATTGAGCGTCTAGCCAACGACGGCCGCGGTATCGCGTTCTTCGAAGGCAAGACCTGGTTTGTGGCTGGCAGCCTGGCGGGTGAAGAAGTCGAAGCCCGGGTCCTCAATGCCCACGGCAAAATCGTCGAAGCGCGCACTGAACGTGTGTTGCAGGGCAGCGCCATGCGGCGTCCGGCCCCTTGCGCGCATTTCGGTCGTTGTGGCGGTTGCAGCGTGCAGCATGTGCCCCACACTGAACAACTTGCCCTCAAACAGCGCATGTTGGCCGAGCAGTTGATGCGGGTCGCAGGTGTTCAACCCGAAGAGTGGGCTGCCCCTCTGACCGGGGCGGAATTCGCCTACCGCAGACGCGCCCGAGTCGCCGTTCGCTGGGACGTCAAGGCCAAACGCCTGGATGTGGGTTTCCGTGCGGCGGCCAGTCAGGACATCGTCGCCATCGAAGAATGCCCGGTGCTGGTACAGGCCTTGCAACCGATCATGATGCAGTTGCCTGCCATGCTGAAAAGCTTCAGCAAGCCGCAGGTGCTGGGTCATGTCGAGTTGTTCAGGGGAACGTCCAGCGCGGTGCTGGTCCGACATGTCGCCCCATTGGCGGATGTCGACTTAAATACCTTGAAAGCATTTTGCCATACTCATGACGCACAACTATGGTTGCATGGCGAAGGTGATCCGCAGCCGGTAGACCCGTCACAAGCGTTGGGCTATCGACTGGAACCCTGGAATCTGGAACTGGCTTATCGGCCGGGGGATTTCATTCAGGTCAACGCGGCGGTCAATACCGCGATGATCGAACAGGCCCTCGACTGGCTGGCACCCAAAGCCGATGAGCGGGTGCTGGATCTGTTCTGTGGGCTGGGCAACTTTGCCCTGCCGCTGGCCAGAACGGTCAGGGAAGTGGTGGCGGTTGAAGGCGTTGCGACCATGGTCGAGCGTGCCACCAGCAACGCAATGAGTAATGATCTGCACAACGTTGAGTTTTTTCAGGCAGATTTGTCACAGCCGCTGGCGCAGGCGAACTGGGCCGCGCAGGGCTTTTCTGCCGTACTCCTGGACCCGCCGCGTGACGGTGCTTTCGAGGTGGTACGCAAGCTGAAAACACTAGGCGCCGGACGGTTGCTTTATGTTTCATGCAACCCGGCAACTTTGGCTCGCGACACTGTCGAATTGGTCAATCAGGGCTATCGATTAAAACGTGCCGGAATCCTCGATATGTTTCCACAAACAGCACATGTCGAGGCAATGGCTTTATTTGAAGCGAGTAAGTAGGCAACGGCTCAAGGAATCGGGTCTGTTGGCTACATGGAGTCTCGTTTAATCCGACTGGCCCGCGAACACCAGCCCTTGCTTGCCCGGCAAGGAGTGTTCGCTCAAGAAGGCCAGCGACTGTAGGCGCTATTCATCGCGCCTTAGGGAAGGTAAGCAACATGGTACAGGTGAGAGCACACCAGCCGATAAACACAGACGGCAGTATCAACCTCGACGCATGGCTTGATCATGTGGTCAGCGTCGACCTCATAGTGGATCGACAGGCTTTGAAAGAAGCCTGTGAGTTTGTCCGACAGGCCGAGCAGCAGGACAACGCTGCGAAGAACCTCTGGGCCGAAGGCACGTCCAGTTTTCAGACTGGCCTTGAAATCGCCGAAATTCTCGCCGACCTGAAGCTCGATCAGGACTCGCTGATCGCGGCGGTCTTGTACCGTGGCGTGCGTGAAGGTGTGATTCCGTTACCGGATATCGAGCAGCGTTTCGGCGCCACCGTCGCCCGCCTGATTGATGGCGTGCTGCGCATGGCTGCCATCAGCGCCAGTCTCAGCCCGCGTCAGTCACTGGTGCTCGGCACTCAGGTGCAGGTAGAAAACCTGCGCAAGATGCTGGTGGCCATGGTCGACGACGTTCGCGTGGCCCTGATCAAGCTGGCAGAACGGACCTGCGCCATCCGTGCGGTGAAAAACGCCGACGAAGAAAAGCGCAACCGGGTTGCCCGTGAAGTCTTTGATATCTACGCGCCCCTTGCCCATCGCCTGGGTATTGGTCATATCAAGTGGGAGCTGGAGGACCTGTCCTTCCGCTACCTTGAGCCTGAGCAATACAAGCAGATCGCCAAGCTGCTGCATGAGCGGCGTCTGGATCGTGAGCGTTTCATCAGCGATGTGATGTCGCAGCTGGACAACGAACTGCTGGCCACCGGGGTCAAAGCCGACATAAGCGGTCGGGCCAAACACATCTATTCCATCTGGCGCAAAATGCAGCGCAAGGGCCTGGAATTCAGCCAGATCTACGACGTTCGCGCCGTACGCGTGCTGGTTCCGGAAATGCGCGACTGCTATACCGCGCTGGGTATCGTGCACACTTTGTGGCGGCACATTCCCAAGGAGTTTGACGATTACATCGCCAACCCCAAGGAAAACGGCTATCGCTCGCTGCACACGGCGGTCATCGGGCCCGAAGGCAAGGTACTGGAAGTGCAAATCCGCACTCACGCCATGCACGAAGAGGCCGAGCTGGGCGTCTGTGCTCACTGGCGCTACAAAGGCACCGACGTCAAATCCGGTTCCAATCACTACGAAGAGAAAATCTCCTGGCTGCGTCAGGTGCTGGAATGGCACGAAGAGCTGGGCGATATCGGCGGTCTGGCTGAACAGCTGCGCGTCGATATCGAGCCCGATCGTGTCTATGTGTTCACGCCGGATGGCCACGCCATTGACCTGCCCAAAGGCGCGACCCCGCTGGACTTCGCTTATCGGGTGCATACCGAAATCGGCCACAACTGCCGTGGCGCGAAGATCAACGGCCGTATCGTGCCCCTCAACTACAGCCTGCAGACCGGTGAGCAGGTCGAGATCATTACCAGCAAGCACGGTACGCCGAGCCGCGACTGGCTGAACTCGAACCTGGGCTACATCACCACGTCGCGAGCGCGAGCGAAGATCGTCCACTGGTTCAAATTGCAGGCTCGGGACCAGAACGTTGCGGCCGGCAGAACTTTGCTTGAGCGTGAACTGGCGCGCCTGGCGTTGCCAGCGGTGGATTTCGATCGGCTGGCGGAAAAAGCCAATCTCAATTCGGCCGAGGACATGTATGCGGCGCTGGGTGCGGGCGATCTGCGCCTGACCCAGTTGGTGAATCTGGCGCAACAACTGGTTGAGCCGGAACGCGGCAACGAGCAGCTTGAGCTTATTCCGCGCAAGGCCACCGGTTACAAACCGGGCAAACGTGGCGATATCCAGATCCAGGGTGTCGGCAACCTGATGACGCAAATGGCCGGTTGCTGCCAGCCGCTGCCGGGCGATGCCATCGTGGGCTACATCACTCAGGGCCGCGGCGTGAGTATTCACCGCCAGGACTGCGCGTCGGTGTTGCAGCTCGGCGGCCGCGAGCCGGAACGGATCATCCAGGTCAGTTGGGGCCCGGTGCCGGTGCTCACCTACCCGGTGGACATCATCATCCGCGCCTACGACCGTTCGGGGTTGCTGCGTGACGTCTCTCAGGTCCTGCTCAACGAGCGGATCAACGTGCTGGCGGTCAACACCCGCTCGAACAAGGAAGACAGCACCGCGCTGATGTCCCTGACCATCGAGATTCCGGGGCTGGATGCGCTGGGGAGGTTGCTGGGGCGGATATCGCAGTTGCCGAACATCATTGAGACGCGGCGTAATAGAACGCCTTGAGGCGTAGCTGCAAGCTTCAAGCTACAAGCCGCAAGTCAAACGCGGATAACTTGTAGCTTGCGGCTTGTAGCTTACGGCTGTGACCGAATTAGTCGGATACCTCAGTTGCCGGGAATTATTGAGGTTCCGCGTAACATAACGCCTTTAAGCGTCGCTGCGAGCTTCAAGCTGTAAGCCGCAAGCTATACGCGGACAACTTGTAGCTTGCGGCTTGTAGCTTACGGCTGTGACCGAAGGGAACCCAATGTACACACTCCAAGATCTGCTCCACCTCATGGCCCGCCTGCGTGATCCGCAATACGGCTGCCCCTGGGATGTGAAGCAGAATTACGCCAGCATTGTGCCCCATACCCTCGAAGAGGCTTATGAAGTGGCCGACGCCATCGAGCGCGGTGACTTTGATGATCTCAAGGGCGAGCTGGGTGATTTGTTGTTTCAGGTGGTTTATTACAGCCAGTTGGCCAGGGAAGAAGGGCGGTTCGAGTTTGATGGCGTGATCGATGGCATCACCGCCAAGCTGATCCGTCGTCACCCGCATGTTTTCCCGACAGGCGATCTGTACGCGCCCCTTGAAACCCCGCGTCTGAGCGACGAGCAGGTCAAACAGCGCTGGGAAGAGATCAAAAATCAGGAGCGCGCCAGCAAAAGCGCGGCACCCGAGCAATTGTCGCTGCTGGACGATGTGCCCGCCGTGCTGCCTGCCTTGTCCCGCGCCGCCAAGTTGCAGAAGCGCGCCTCGCAGGTAGGTTTCGACTGGCCGGCCGCGTTGCCCGTGGTTGATAACGTGCGTGAAGAACTGGATGAAGTGCTCGAAGCCATGGCGGATAACGATGCCGAGGGCATCGCTGAAGAGGTCGGTGACCTGCTGTTTGCAGCAGTGAATCTGGCACGGCACCTCAAGGTTGACCCGGAAAACGCTCTACGCGCCGCCAATAATAAATTCGAGCGCCGCTTCAGATTTATCGAACAGGCATTGCGCCAGACCCAGCGTCCCATGGAAGATTGCACCCTCGAAGAAATGGACGCTCTCTGGGGCGAAGCCAAACGTCAGGAAAAGAACGCGCCCAGCTGTGGCTGAGCCCGCTGCATAAGTGAGTAGACAATGAGCATTTCCCTTCGCGATCAGTTGCTCAAGGCAGGCCTGGTCAACCAGAAGCAGGCCAAGCAGGTCAGCAAAGACAAGCAGAAAGAACAGCGTCTGGCCCACAAGGGTCAGGTTGAAATCGACGACTCGCAAAAGCGTGCTGCTCAGGAGGCCGCCGCCGAGAAGGTCAAGCGCGATCAAGAGCTCAATCGTCAGCAGCAGGAGAAGGTCGAGCAGAAGGCTCGGGCGGCGCAGATCAAGCAGTTGATCGAAAGCTCACGCCTGCCGAAGCTGACCACCGAGGACTACTACAACTTCGTCGACGACAAGAAGGTCAAGCGTCTGTCGGTGAACAACCTGATGCGCAGCAAGCTCAGTAACGGCTCGTTGGCCATCGTCACTCACGCCGGCGGCTATGAAGTCATCCCTCGTGAAGCTGCGCTGAAGATCCAGGAGCGCGACCCAAGGCGCATCGTGCTGCTCAGTGAAGAGACGGAAGAGAAGGCAGATGGCGACGATCCGTATGCGGCTTACAAGATCCCTGACGATCTGATGTGGTAAGCACTTAAACAAACAGAACCCGCTGAAAAGCGGGTTTTGTTTGTTAGCGATTCTGAAGAAGCGTCTTACTGGGTGCGGCGGCTTTCCTGCTCTTCCAGTTCCATCTTGTACTGGTGCGCATCTGACTCAATGTGAAACATGCCAACCAGCTGATCCTGCTGATAGACGTCCCAGATTTGAATGCCCTCGGCAACGCTTTCATGGGAGATATGGGCGTCGTCGCGTTCACTTACTCGTACGGTCATAGTCAAACTCCTCACTTGGGCTGCGGCGATCTGTCGCAGGCCTCAGTTATAGGATTTGTTAGGAACCTAAGTAAATAGTTGGTTTTTTTCATGTTCGGTGGCGGGGCTTTGTGCGGTGCTGTAGGCCTTGATTTATAAGGGCTGTAGCGCAGCTGGCGGGTAAATGAAGATTATTTCATGTGGTCGACACGAACCTGTAGGAGCTGCCGAAGGCTGCGAACAGCGGTACATCTGATGCACCGCCTTCGCAGCCCTCGTACCTCGGTCAGCTCCTACAAGGGCGAGGTGTACCTGATAAAACGCAGAAACCTGTAGGAGCTGCCGAAGGCTGCGAATTGCGATCTACCTGACGCATCGCCTTCGCAGCCTGCGGCAGCTCCTACAGGTCTTTTACCCACAAAAAAGCCCCGCTTGATGGCGGGGCTGTTTAACGGGGCGGGCTGATCAGCTGCCTTTAACCGCTTTACCATTCACCGTGCCGTCCAGCAGCATGATGTTGTATTCCTTGCCGTCGGTTTCGACCTGTTGCAGGCGAACCAGCAGGTAATCCCAGTCCTTGGCAAACCACAGCACAGTGATGCGCTTGCTCTGCGTCGGGTCGCGCACGCGCTCTACCTTGATGGCGTCGATCTGGCCTGCTTTGGTCGCCACTTTCTCGGCGCCCAATACACGGAAGTCATAAGTGTCCACTTCGTCACCATCGACGACCTGGTAGCTCATGCTCTTCTTGCCAGCGGCCACGTCGTGTTGCAACGCCAGCTGATAGGTGGACTTGTCGAGAATGCCGCGATTGAGTGGCAGCTTGACCGCATCGCCGCGATCAGTGCCGGTGATGAATTTGTTGGACCAGTCGAAAGCCAGGTCAACCTTCTTGGATTTACCCAGGCCGCCACGTTCGAAGTTGTAGGTCTGCGGCAGCAGCGTGTCCTTGTCGACCTTCAGCGTGCTGACTTCAGTCAGGCTGGCGATCATCATGGATGCCTTGAAATTCAGGGTCCAGACGCCGTTCGGGCCGGACTCCAGGCTGCGTTCTGCCGTGCCGCTCATGGGCAGTTGCTTCCAGTCGGCGGTGTAGCTGGCGGAGAACGGTTGCAGGTCGGCTGCCTGAACAGCAGGCAAGGCGAGCAGAGCGAAAGCGAAAAGCAAAGCGCGACGCATAATATCTCCTAGGTTCGAATCAAGTGGCCTTGGGCGGCGAGTAACTGACCGTCCAATAATGCGCCTTCTTCGCCAAGGCTCAAGCGGCCTTCGGCGAACCAGCGGATAGCCAGCGGATAAATATGATGTTCCTGGGTATGAACGCGTTGGGCCAGGGTCTTCGGCGAGTCATCAGGCTCTACCGAAATCACTGACTGTACGACCAGTGGTCCGCCGTCGAGTTCCTCGGTGACGAAGTGCACGCTGCAGCCGTGCTCGGCGTCGCCAGCTTCCAGCACCCGTTGATGGGTGTGCAAGCCTTTATATAAAGGAAGCAGGGAAGGGTGGATATTCAGCAGGCGCCCCTGATAGTGCCGCACGAACTCGGCAGTCAGGATCCGCATGAAACCGGCGAGCACCACCAGCTTTGGCTGGAAAGCGTCGATCTGTTCCATCAGCGCGGCATCGAAGGCCTCGCGACCTTCATAAGCCTTATGGTCAAGCACGCGGGTTTCGATACCTGCGTCCCTGGCGCGTTGCAAGCCGAACGCATCGGCGCGGTTGGAGATCACCGCGCGGATGCGGGCGGGATGATCCCCGCCCTTGAAGCTATCGATCATGGCTTGCAGGTTACCGCCGGTGCCGGACAGCAGCACCACAACATCGCAGGTTGCAGGCATTAGTGCGCCTTGAGGTTTTTCAGCTCGACCTGGGCAGCGCCTTCGGCAGCGGTGCCGATCTGGCCGATGACCCAAGGCTGCTCGCCTGCTTCACGCAGTACGTTCAGCGCAGTTTCAACGTGCTCTTGAGCCACGCAGATCACCATGCCCACGCCGCAGTTCAGCACGCGGTGCATTTCGTGTTCGTCAACGTTGCCTTGCTGCTGCAACCAGTCGAATACCTCAGGACGCTGCCAGCTGGCAACATCGACTACCGCCTGAGCGCCAGCTGGCAGAACGCGCGGGATGTTGTCCAGCAGACCGCCGCCAGTGATGTGGGCCATGGCTTTGACAGCGCCAGTGTCCTTGATCAGCTTGAGCAGTTGTTTGACGTAGATGCGGGTCGGCGCCATCAACAGGTCGGTCAGCGGCTTGCCGTCGAGCTGGATGTTTTCGATGTCGGCACCGGCAACTTCGATGATCTTGCGGATCAGCGAGTAACCGTTGGAGTGCGGGCCGGACGATGGCAGGGCGAGCAGGGCGTCACCGGCAGCGACTTTGGAGCCGTCGATGATGTCGGCCTTTTCCACGACGCCGACGCAGAAGCCAGCCAGGTCGTAGTCTTCGCCTTCGTACATGCCTGGCATTTCAGCGGTTTCGCCGCCTACCAGCGCGCAACCAGCCAGTTCACAGCCAGCGCCGATGCCGGTCACCACGTCGACAGCGGTGTCGACGTTGAGTTTGCCGGTGGCGTAGTAATCAAGGAAGAACAGCGGCTCTGCGCCGCAGACCACCAGGTCGTTGACGCACATGGCGACCAGATCGATGCCGATGGTGTCGTGCTTGTTCAGGTTCAGCGCCAGACGCAGCTTGGTGCCTACGCCGTCGGTGCCGGAAACCAGAACCGGCTGCTTGTAGCCTGCCGGGATTTCGCAGAGGGCGCCGAAGCCACCCAGGCCGCCCATGACTTCTGGCCGCTTGGTGCGCTTGGCGACGCTCTTGATGCGTTCGACCAATGCTTCACCGGCGTCGATGTCTACACCGGCGTCTTTGTAGCTCAGGGAGGGTTGCTTGCTCATAATCCAGGCCTTTAGGGGGGATTCGGGGGATCGACCGAAACAGCGGGGCCTCTGAAAAACTGCATGCAGTTTTTCGGGCCGCCACCATCGCCAGTCTGCGAAGGCGCGCGATTTTATCAGGCTTGGGCGGCAGCGGCCATCCTTAGGCCGACGGGCAGGCTCTCCGGATACAAAATAAACCGCGTTGCGGCGAAGCTGGCTGGTTTGGCAGCGTCTGTATAAGGTGTAGCCTTCATCTTTAATGTGAATGATTGACCGTCAGTTGCGGTCTCAATCACGTCAGCCATTTTGACGCGGCCTCTTTTCCAGCCGCTTTTTTTCCGTTCGGGAACTGTCCATGCGTCTTTCGAAACTCTTGTTTGTCGGCTGCCTGTCAATGCTCAGTCTGCCGAGCTTCGCTGAAACCGTGAATAATCTGTACCAAGTCCGTGAACCCGTCAGTGGCCAGTCTCCTGATGAGCGCACCCGTGCGACCCAGGCGGCACTGGAAACGCTGGTCCTGCGCCTGACCGGCGATGCCAAGGCGCCGCAGAGTCCGGCGCTGGCCGAGCTGCGCAAGGATCCTCAGCAAGTCATCAGCCAATACGGCTACGAGGCGGGGCCGCCGGAATCCCTGCTGGTGGATTTCGATCCGGCTAGCACCGATCGTTCGCTGCGTCAGGCGGGTTTGTCCCTGTGGGGCAGCAATCGGCCGACCATCCTCGGCTGGTGGCTGAACGACGCAACCGAGGGCTCCAATCTGGTGGGCGACGGTCAAAGCTCCGCTGAGCCATTGCGTCGCGCGGCTCAGCATCGCGGTCTGCCGTTGCGCCTGCCGCTGGCTGATCTGGGTGAGCAAAGCGTTGGCACCGCAAAAAATCTTGAAGGCACCGATGCCGCGCCTCTGAAAGAAGCGTCCGAGCGTTACGGCGCCGATGCACTGTTGGCGGTCCATGCCAAAGAAGAAGCCGGGCAATGGCAGGGCAAATGGCGCTTGTGGATGGGTGACAAACGCGAGCAGGGCACCGCAACCGGCGCCAGCTCCGAAGCCTTGGCCGATGCCGTGTTGCTGGCCGTGAGCGAACGGCTTGCGCCGCGCTTCGTGGTCAAGCCAGGCGCGAGCACGGGGATGCTGTTGCAAGTGCAGGGCATGACGCTTGAACGCTATGCGCAACTGATGCAGTTACTCGAACCCTTTGGCGCGCGTCTCAAATCCGTTGAAGGCGATCGCATCATGTATGAGGTCAGCGGCAGTACCGAGCAGATTCGCTCGCAACTGGCGTTGGCTAAGCTGCAGGAGACTCCGGCACCTGAAGTGGCGCCGGCTGCTCAAGCACCGGTCGACGCTGCTGGTGCGCCTCAGGCTCAGGCTCCGGTGATCGCGCCCGCTCCGGCTGCGCAGTTGTATTTCCGTTGGTAAACATTAGAAGTAGTAAGGGGCTTTGATGACTGACACACGGCGCTGGTTCTGGCTCGGCGGGATTGTCCTGCTGTTCCTGTTTGTGTTCTTGCTGCACTCGATCCTGACGCCGTTTCTGGTGGCGCTGCTGTTGGCGTACATGGGCGACCCGTTGACCGACAAGCTGGAAAAGCTCGGCCTGTCACGGACCTTGAGCGTGGTGGCGGTGTTTGCTGTGTTCACCCTGATCTTTATGGGCCTCCTGTTGGTGCTGGTGCCGATGCTCGCCAAGCAGCTGTTCCGCCTTTACGAGCTGGCACCGCAGATGCTCGACTGGCTGCAGCACACGGCGTTGCCTTGGGTGCAGACCAAGTTTGGTCTGGCTGATGGCTTCTGGAAGTTCGATAAGGTCAAGGCGGCCATCTCCGAGCACATGGGCCAGACCGGCGATATCGTTGGCGTGGTGCTTTCCAAGGCGACGGCGTCGAGCCTTGCGCTGATTGGTCTGATCACCAATCTGGTGCTCATCCCGGTGGTGTGCTTCTACCTGCTGCGCGACTGGGACGTGATGATGGCCAAGATCCGCAGCTTGCTGCCGCGCCATCGAGAAGAGCAGATCGTCAAGCTGGCAGGCGAATGTCACGAGGTGTTGGGCGCATTCATTCGCGGGCAGTTGCTGGTGATGGTAGGTCTTGGTGTGATCTACGCCGCCGGCCTGATGCTGGTGGGCCTGGAGCTGGGGCTGTTGATCGGGGTGATTGCCGGGCTTGCGGCGATCGTTCCTTATATGGGCTTCGTGATCGGCATCGGCGCTGCATTGGTTGCCGGGTTGTTCCAGTTTGGTGGCGACCTTTACCCGTTGCTCGGCATTGCGGCGGTGTTCATGGTCGGTCAGGCGCTGGAAGGCATGGTGCTCACGCCATTGCTGGTGGGCGACCGCATTGGTCTGCACCCGGTGGCGGTGATCTTCGCGATTCTGGCGGGTGGCGAGCTGTTCGGCTTCACCGGGATCCTGTTGGCGCTACCCGTGGCGGCAGTGATCATGGTGCTGGTGCGGCATATGCACGATGTCTATAAAGAGTCGGATATCTATGGTGGGGCGCAGGATCCGGAGTTGTAGGGGGGCTCAAAGGACTTGAGTCTGAAATGCGATTCCAGGCGGGGGCCTGCACGCGATAAGCATGGTATCTACGCTCTTATGTACATATCCGTTGCTGCGGTAACGGCTGCTATTGGTTGCGCCCTTACGGCGCCTCACTTTTGATAGAGCGCAAAAGTAAGCAAAACGCTCTTGCCCCACCACTCGGCACCTCGCCTAGGCTCGGTGTACCCGCCCGCAGGCCTTGAACCGTGGGCCGCCGCGAAGGGCCATCCTTGGCCCAGCGCGGCTAACCCGGCGTCCTGCCGGGTTGCCCACGGTTCAAGTCCCGCGGTCGGCCAGCGTGGTTTAACGGGGCGCCCAAGATCAAAATCAAAAGCGCGCGAGGCGGCCTGATAGCCGACCTGCTTTTTTTTATGTGCTTGGCTCATGTTATTCATTGCTCGCAGCATTGCCTTCGCGAATGAATTCGCTCTCACGGAATCAACGGGATGCCCAATTCTCTGTAGGAGCTGCCGAAGGCTGCGAATCGGTAGTCGCCTTCGCAGCCTTCGGCAGCTCCTACCTCAATTTACGCAGCGCCAACCACGCCGCCTTTGATCTTGATCTTGATCTGCTTTTGATCTTGGGCGCCCCGTTAAACCACGCTGGCCGGAAGCCGATATTGAGGCGGCGGGCAAACCGGCAAGGATGCCGGTTAAGCCGCGCTGGGCCAGGGATGGCCCTTCGCGGCGGCCCGCCGAATCAATGTCGGATTACGGGTATGCCGAGCACCAGCGAGGGACCGAGTGGTGGGGCACAGACCTTTTGGTTACTTTTGGCTGGGCCGGCATTCCGGGCGTTTGCCAAAAGTGACCCGCTGTAAGAGCGGAACCCTAAGTGGCCGTGACCGCAGGAATGGATATGTACTAAAAACCATCTCTGGAAAGATGTGTAGATATCCAGCCTTATCGCAGCCAAGCCACGCTCCTACAGCCAGCGTGTTCCGCTATTGCGCTCAACTCACGCAAACCTTTGATTTTGCTTATGGTCTGGCTCATTGCTCCCCCAGCGTCACGGGTATAAACTTTGCGCACTTTACACAGAGGCCCCTAACGGTTCGTTTGAACCGTTCAGCCAGCATGAAACCTATTCAGCTGCCCCTGGGTGTGCGTCTGCGTGATGACGCCACCTTCATCAATTACTATCCCGGCGCCAACGCCGCGGCACTCGGCTACGTGGAGCGGCTGTGCGAAGCCGAGGCTGGCTGGACCGAAAGCCTCATCTATCTATGGGGCAAGGATGGCGTAGGCCGCACTCATTTGCTGCAGGCCGCGTGCCTGCGTTTCGAGCAGATCGGTGAACCGGCGGTTTACCTGCCGATGGCTGAGCTCATCGACCAAGGGGTCGCGCTGTTCGACAACCTTGAGCAGTACGAGCTGGTCTGCCTGGACGACTTGCAGGCCATCGTCGGCAAGCCTGAGTGGGAAGAAGCCTTGTTCCACTTGTTCAATCGGCTGCGCGACAGTGGTCGTCGCCTGTTGATCGCTGCCTCTCAGTCTCCCCGAGAGCTGCCGGTCAAGCTTCCCGATCTCAAATCACGTTTGACCATGGCTCTGGTGTTCCAGATGCGTGGCCTGTCCGATGAAGACAAACTGCGCGCCCTGCAATTACGTGCATCGCGCCGTGGCCTGCATCTGACCGATGAAGTCGGCCATTTCATCCTGACCCGTGGCACGCGCAGCATGAGCGCGCTGTTTGATCTGCTGGAAACTCTGGATCAGGCGTCGCTTCAGGCTCAGCGCAAACTGACCATCCCTTTCCTCAAAGAGACCCTCGGATGGTAGATCGGGCGCTGTTGCTGCAAACCGCAGCGGCATTGCGGCATGCGCAACGGATTCTGATCATCACCGGAGCAGGGCTTTCGGCGGACTCCGGTTTGCCGACGTATCGCGGCGTGGGCGGCCTGTACAACGCAGAGACCGAGGACGGCGTGCCGATCGAAATGGCCATGTCCGGCCCTATGCTGCGTCGTGATCCGGCTTTGAGCTGGAAATACATCGCCCAGTTGGCCAGCGCATGCCTGGGCGCTCAGCCCAACGCTGCGCACTACGCGATTGCCGAGCTGCAGCGCAAAAAACCGGATTGCTGGGTGCTGACCCAAAATGTCGATGGCTTTCACCGCGCGGCAGGTAGCCCGCCTGAGCGCCTGATCGAGATCCATGGGCAGCTAGCGCCTCTGTATTGCCAGTCATGTGGCGCCGAGGACTTGAACATTAGCGTCCATTTGGAGCGTCCACTGCCGCCGCTTTGCGTGGCGTGTGGTGGCGTTATGCGACCATCGGTCGTGTTGTTTCAGGAGATGTTGCCCGAGCAAGCCATGCAAACGCTCTATGACGAGATGGCAAAAGGCTTTGATGCAGTGCTGAGTATAGGCACCACTGCAAGCTTCCCTTACATCCATGAACCTGTATTCAGAACAAGGGTTTGCGGCGGTTTTACTGCTGAAATAAATGTGGCGTCAACAAACCTCAGCGCCCAAATGGACGTCTTTTTTGCCTGCCGAGCGGTACATGTCATGGAAGAGTTGGTAAGTCACATTTAGTTCGATTGAATTTGCAAATGAGGAGGATAGAAGGCATAGTCGCGGCTTCTTAACAGTTCAGCCACGGTCGTGCCCATGCTAGTTCGGTTTGCACCCCTCGTGCCCCTCGCACTCGTTACCCTGTTGTTCGGTTGCTCGGCCAATATGCCGGTTTCCCAAAACGCCCAACAACAGGTGCAGAAGACCTCTATTTCGGCTCCAACCTCTGCCATCCGCTCAGACCGGTCGGTATTGCAGGAAGAGCTGGCCACTGAAGCCGAACTGGCTCAGTTTGCCGACAGCAAGCCTTACCAGTTGCCGGTTCTGGCTGACAGCATTCTTGAACGTGGCAAAGCCCTGATCGGTACACGCTACCGTTTTGGCGGCACCTCTACCAAGTCGGGTTTTGATTGCAGCGGTTTCATCGGTTATCTGTTCAAGGAAGAGGCTGGCATGAGCCTGCCACGTTCTTCCCGCGAAATGATCAACATCGATGCACCTCTGGTGAAGCGTAATGATCTTGAACCAGGCGATCTGCTGTTCTTCAGCACTGCCGGTCGCGGTCGCGTCAGCCACGCAGCGATTTACCTGGGTGATAACCAGTTCATCCACTCCAGCAGCCGCCGCAGCGGTGGTGTTCGCGTCGACAGCCTTGACGATACCTACTGGAGCAAGACCTTCATCGAAGCCAAGCGCGCCCTAGCCATGGATTCTTCGACTGTAGCTGCGCCGCAGACCACCGCGATGACGGCAACGTCGATCAAGGCCCCTGCAGTAAAGAAGCGTAAGCACAAATAACTACCGTGTTGCATAAAGCCAGGCTATAAGCCTGTCTTGTGCTTTCCGGGCCCCCGGCAAAGTAAGCCGCATCCACATCAGGTTGTTGTTTATGTCGATCATGGTTCGCCTAGCGGTAATTTCTCTTGCAGCGTTGCTCGGTGCTTGCGCCAGTGCGCCGCCCCCCCAGCCTCGGGTTGTCCAGCGCCCGGTGCTCGTTGTCCCTACCGAAAACCCTAACCCTGCTGCCGAAGATGTGCTGTTCCGCGCCTTGGGCCTTGTGGGCACACCTTATCGGTGGGGCGGCAACACGCCTGACTCGGGTTTTGATTGCAGCGGTTTGATTGGCTTCGTCTATCGTGACGCGGCTGGAATTGCCTTGCCCCGTTCAACCCGGGACATGATCGTCATGCGCGCGCCCAATATTGGTCGTGAGCAGTTGCAGTCGGGGGACTTGGTGTTCTTCGCTACAGGCGGCGGCTCGCAGGTCAGCCATGCGGGGATCTACGTCGGCGAAGGCCGCTTCGTGCATGCGCCAGCCACTGGCGGTACGGTCAAGCTCGACAGCCTCGACAAGCCGTATTGGCAGAAGGCTTATCTGAATGCCAAGCGGGTGATTCAGCCTTCCAATCTGGCGCGGAATCAGTGAAGTCTGAATTTAAATATCTTTATGCGTACATATCCATATCTGCGGTAACGGCTACTTAGGGTTGCGCTTTTACAGCGCCTCACTTTTGATAGAGCGCAAAAGTAAGCAAAACGCTCTTGCCCCACCACTCGGTCCCTCGCCTAGGCTCGGCATGCCCGTAATCCGACATTGATTCGGCGGGCCGCCGCGAAGGGCCATCCCTGGCCCAACACGGCTAAA
>NZ_UUOC01000039.1 GCF_900590755.1 Pseudomonas viridiflava
CAACGAATGGCCACCCAGTTCGAAGAAGTTATCGGTCAGGCCCACGCGTTCCAGCTTGAGCACGTCTTGCCAGATATCGGCGATTTGCTGTTCCAGCTCGGTCTGTGGGGCGACGTATTCACCTTGCAGATGGCTGGCGTCAGGTTGTGGCAGGGCTTTGCGGTCCAGTTTGCCGTTGGCGGTGAGTGGCAGATTGGGCAGGAAGATCAGGTGCGCGGGGACCATGTAATCCGGCAGGTTGTCTTTCAGTGCGGCTTTGAGGATTTCCCAGCTGGATTCGTCGCCAACCAGGTACGCCACCAATTGCTGACCGCTGGCGGTGTCTTGCGCCAACACCACGGCCTGACGGATTTGGGGTTGGGCTAGTAATTGCGCTTCGATTTCTCCCAGCTCGATACGGAAGCCGCGGATTTTCACTTGATGATCGCTGCGCCCCAGATAGTCGATGCTGCCGTCGGTGCAATAGCGAGCCAGGTCACCGGTGCGATACAGGCGGCTGCCATCCTCGGCAAACAGGTTGGGGATGAAACGCGTGGCGGTGAGGTCCTGGCGGTTCAGGTAACCACGGGCCAGGCCAGCGCCGCCGACGTAGAGTTCGCCGATGCAGCCTTTGGGGACCGGGTTCAGATTGGCGTCCAGCAAATACCAGGACAGGTCGGCCAGGGGG
>NZ_UUOC01000051.1 GCF_900590755.1 Pseudomonas viridiflava
GCAACCCAATCCCGCTGTCCTTGATCATGTAGCTCAAGCGATCCTGTGGATACGCCGGGTCGAGCGGCACGTAAGCCCCGCCAGCCTTGAGGATCGCCAGCAGGCCAACGATCATTTCCAGCCCACGGTCCACCGCCAGCCCTACCCGTACCTCAGGGCCAACGCCGCGAGCGATCAATTGATGGGCTATTTGGTTGGCTTGTTGATTCAGCTCGGCATAGGTCATTTCCTCGCCATCAAAACTCAGAGCGATGGCATCCGGCGAACGCTCTACCTGAGCCTCGATGCGCTGGGCAAGACTGTGTTCGACATCGAAGCAAAGCCGGGCCGGGTTCCATTCCGCCAGCGCCGCAACCCGGTCGCCAATCGTCAGTTCAGCCAGTGGGCGCTCGACGTGTTCGCACAACTCAATCAACACCTGCAACGTCTGCCCGGCAATTGCTTCAATCACCGCCTCGCTGAACTGCTGCTGATCATGATTGAAGCGCAGGGCCAGGCGATCACTGGCATTGATGATCAGGGTCAGCGGGTAGTTGGTCTGTTCGTGGCTGCTGATGTTGTCGAACTGCAAACCCTCGGGCGCGCCTTGCTCCAGTGCCTCGGCAATCGGGTAGTTTTCGAACACCAGCAAGGTGTCGAACAACGCTTCCCCGGCATGCCCGGCCCAGCGTTGCACGTCCGCCAGGGCGCTGTGTTCGTGTTCGCGCAGGTTGAGGTTCTGGGCCTGCAAACCTTGCAGCCATTGGCTGACGATAAGCTCCGGTCGCAGGGTGCAGACCACCGGCAGGGTGTTGATGAACAGGCCGACCTGTTGCTCGATGCCGCGAATTTCAGTCGGGCGGCCCGCCACCGTCGCGCCGAAGCAGACGCTTTGCTGACCGGTATAGCGTTGCAGGATCAGCGCCCACGCACCTTGCAGTAGCGTATTGAGGGTTACTTTCTGCTGGCGGGCGAATTGGTTGAGCGCCTGGGTCTGTGCGGGGTTCAGCTCCACGCTGTAATCCCCATTACCGTGCTGCGCATCGCCCTCAGGCAACAGGCTGCGGGCCAGCAGGTTGGGCTCGTCCAGCGCCTTGAATTGACCAGTCCAGAACGCTTCGCTGGCGGCTTGATCCTGTTTTTGCAGCCAGTCGATGTAGGTGCGATAACGGCCCTGCTGACTCTCGATCAGTTGACCGCTGTAACGCTGCAGCACTTCCCCCAGCAACTGCGAGGTGCTCCAGCCATCCATGAGGATGTGATGGTGGGTGAGGATCAGGTGATGACGATTGGCTGCGGTGCGCACGGCGATCAGGTGCAGCAGCGGCGCATGATTCAGATCGAAACCACGTCGCAACTCGTCCGCCGCCAGATCGTCCAGCGCCTGTTTCTGATCCGTTGAGGTTTGCCAGTCGAGCAATGTAAACGGCATCTTCAGATGGCTATGCACCACTTGCAGCGGCTGCTCCAGCTCGCCTTGCCAGATGAAGCTGGTGCGCAGGATGTCGTGGCGATCCAGCACCGCCTGCCAGGCCTGACGGAAACGCTCCGGGTCCAGGCCGCTGACGTCCAGACGCATCTGGTTCAGGTAATTGCCAGCTGCCTGTTCATGCAGGGTGTGGAAGAGCATGCCCTGCTGCATCGGCGCCAGCGGGTAGATGTCCTGAATCTGCCGAGGGTCCAGGGGCAGGGCGTCCAGTTGGCTCTGGCTGATGCGCGCCAGAGGGAAGTCCGCCGGAGTGACACCTTGATGATCGACGCAGTGCTCGATCAACAGGCGCAGTTCATTTGCGTATTCGTCAGCCAGACCTTGGATCAACGCCTGATCGAACATGTCCCGGCTGAAGGTCCAGCCGACGTTCAATTCGCCGCTATAGACCCGCCCGTTGAGGGTCAGCCAGTTGCCCAGCGGCGCGTCCGGACTTTGCTCGGGGCCAGCGTTTTCAGTGGCGGGGGTGAACAGGGCTTCGCCACCCGTTCCGAAGCTGCTATCGAACTGCCCCAGATAATTGAAGGTAATCCGCGGGGTCGGCAACTGGCTCAGCAGTTGACGATCAGCGTCATGCCCCAGATAGCGCAGCACGCCAAAACCGATGCCTTTGTTGGGCACGGCGCGCAGTTGTTGTTTGACGGCCTTGATGGATTCGCCGATGCCCTGCGCGGGTTGCAGCTTCACCGGGTACAGCGTCGTGAACCAGCCGACACTGCGGCTCAGGTCGATGTCCTGGAACAGATCTTCGCGGCCATGGCCTTCCAGTTGAATCGCCACATTTGAGCCTTGCTTCCAACGCACCAGCACCCTGCTGAGCGCGGTCAGCAGCAGGTCGTTGATCTGGGTGCGATAGGCCGCCGGGGATTCTTGCAGCAGGCGACGAGTCAGTTCCCGATCCAGACGAGTCTGCACGGTTGTCGCCAGGGCATTGCTCAGCAGGGCATCGATTTTTGCGCCGGGCAGGTCTCCGGTTTCGCCTTGCAGCTGTTGCTGCCAGTAACCTGCTTCGGCTTGCAATGCTTCGCTGTGAGCGAGGCGTTGCAAGCTTTGGCTCCAGTCCTGCAACGAATTGCTGCGGGCGGGCAATGACACAGGCTGACTGGCCTGGAGTTGCAAGTACGCGCTTTGCAGGTCATCAAACAGCACCCGCCAGGAAACCCCATCCACCACCAGATGATGGATTACCAGCAGCAGGCGCTGGCCGCCATCCGCCATGCTGACCAGCACCGCGCGCAGCAACGGACCTTCTTGCAGATTCAGGCTGCGTTGCGCCTCGTTGCCCAATTGCTCCAGTTCGGCGGGGTCGTTGATCTGCGCTTGCCACAGAGAAAAATGGCTTTGCTCAATGTCCTGATACGTGGCCGTCCAGCCTTGCGCGTGCTTGGTGAAGTTCAGGCGCAGGGCGTCATGCTGCTCAAGCAGGGCGCGAAGAGCTTGGGCCAGCAGCCCGGCATCCAGGGTTTTGCCGGACTTGAGCAACACCGACTGATTCCAGTGCTGGCGCTGCTCGATGTCCATCTCGAAAAACAGTTGTTGAATGGGCAGCAGCAACACCGAACCTTGGGCTGGGCCGTGTGCGATCTGCGGAGTTTCGTCGCTGATCCGCGCCACACTGGCCAGATGCTGGATAGTCTGGTGTTCGAACAGCTCTTTGGGGGTGAAGGCGATGCCTGCCTGACGGGCGCGGCTGACCAGTTGAATCGAGATGATCGAGTCGCCGCCCAGGTCGAAAAAGTTATCAGTGATGCCGATCGAATCTCGCTTGAGCACGTCCTGCCAGAGCGTCGCCAGCTGTTGCTGAATCGGGTTTTGCGGCGCGACCCAGGCGTTATGCCGGTGGCTGGCATCCGGCGCGGGCAGGGCTTTGCGATCCAGCTTGCCGTTGGCGCTCAGCGGCATGCGCTCCAGAAACAGCCACTGGCCGGGCACCATGTAATCCGGAAGATGCTGCGCCAGGCGCGTCTTGATCGACGCCTGCAATGCGGCATGTTGAATGGTTTCCGCTGGCTGCACCGGGACCACATAACCCACCAGTTGCTGGTCGAGGGCGATGACCACTGCTTCGCGCACATCCGGCAATTGCAGCAGTTGATTTTCGATTTCCCCCAGCTCGATACGCAGGCCGCGAATCTTCACTTGGTGGTCGATGCGGCCGCGATATTCGATGACGCCATCCGCGCGATAACTGGCCAGATCGCCAGTGCGATACAGCCGCTCCCCCTCACCAAACGGACTGGTCACGAAACGCTCGGCAGTCAATGCTGGTCGGCGGTGATAACCACGGGCCAGACCAGTGCCGCTCAGGAACAGCTCGCCGATCACCCCTGGCGGTACGGGTTGCAAACGGGCGTCGAGGATGTAGGTCGCCAGATTGGCAATCGGCTCACCGATGGGCACGCTGTCGGCGCCTTCCGGGCGGCAGGTCCAATGGGTCACGTCGATCGCCGCTTCGGTGGGGCCGTACAGGTTGTACAGCGCCGCTGTCGGCAGTTTCTCGAAGACTTGCTGCTGGGTGTCCACCCGCAAGGCTTCGCCGCTGCAGATGATGCGTTTGAGGCCCGTGCAACTGCCCGCGTCAGGGTCCAGCAGGAAGGCTTGCAGCATCGACGGCACAAAATGCAGGGTGCTGACCTGATGGTTTTGAATCAACTGAATGAGCCGCGCCGGGTCCCGATGATCCCCCGGCAGCGCCATGGCCAGTCTTGCGCCGCTGAGCAATGGCCAGAAAAACTCCCACACTGATACGTCGAAGCTGAACGGGGTTTTTTGCAGCACGGTGTCGCTGCTGCCCAGTGCATAGGCCTGTTGCATCCAGCACAGGCGGTTGGTCAGGGCACGATGGCGATTGCCCGCGCCCTTGGGCTGGCCGGTGGAGCCTGAGGTGTAAATCACATAGGCGAGGTTTTCCGCCGCGATGTCCACTTCAGGGTTGGACGCCGGATAGCTCGAAAGGTCGAGCGCATCCAGGCACAGGGTGTTCAGGGTCGCCGGCAGCGGCAAGTGATCGCGCAGGTTGCCTTGGGTCAGCAACAACTGAATACCGCTGTCCTTGATCATGTAGGCCAGCCGTTCCTGGGGGTATTCCGGGTCGAGCGGTACATAAGCGCCACCGGCCTTGAGGATGGCCAGCAGACCGACGACCATTTCCACACTGCGCTCGACGGCTATACCCACCAGGGTTTCAGGGCCGACGCCTAGCCCGATGAGCGTGTGGGCCAGCTGATTGGCCTGGCTGTTGAGCTGCTCGTAACTCAGCTGACGGTCGCTGAAGAGCAGGGCGCTGGCATGGGGCGTGCGTTGTGCCTGTTGCTCGATGAGCCGATGCACCGGCTCGTCGAGGGGGTAGTCGACTTGAGTGGCGTTCCATTGCTGCTGGGTGTGCAGCTCGTCGGGGCTGAGCATCGCCAGCTCGCCGATGGGCTGGGTCGGATCTTCCACCAACGCCTGCAACAGATTCTGCCAATGCCCGGCCAGACGCGCGATGGTCTCGGGTGCGAACAGCTCGGCGCGATATTCGAACTCGGCGTGGATGGCGGTGCGTGAATAGCTGACGTCCAGGCTGAGATCGAACTTGGCCTGCGCCAACGCGATGGGCAGGGCCGTCAGTTGCAGCTCCCCCAGATGCAGCGCGGTCTCAGCCGGTGCTGCGACGCGCCAGTTGAACAAAGTCTGGAACAGCGGATTGGCCTGGCTGCTGCGTTGCAGGTTGAGGCGATCCAGCAGCAGTTCGATGGGATAGTCGGCGTGCTCAAGTGCCGCCAATGAAGTCTGGCGCAACCCTTGAAGAAACTCGCTGCCCGGCTGATCGGCGTCGATGCGGGCGCGGTAGATCTGGCTGCTGACAAAGAAACCCACCAGTTCCTGAGTGGCGCCCTGGTTACGGGTGGCATTGGGCACGCCAACGGTAAAGTCGCGCTGGCCGCTGTAACGGCCGAGCAGCAATTGCCACGCGCCCAGCAACACCACGAATGGCGTCACACCCAAGCGCTGACACAGGGTGTTCAACGGGCCGTTCAGGTTGGATGGCAACGTCAGCGGGTGCATGCCGAGGCTGTTGGTTTTCACGGTGCTGGCTGGGAAATCCGTTGGCAAGGCCAGGGTCGGTAGCTCATTGCCCAGATAGTCCTGCCAATAATCGGCGGCCTGATCGTGAGCGTTGCTGTGCACATATTCTTCGCGCTGCCAGCGGGCGTAGTCGCGGTACTGAATGCTCGGCCGCTCCAGCGGGGTCGGGTCGCCCACTGCCAGACGCTGACAGGCGCGGGTCAGATCCTTGGTGAGAATCGGGTTGGACCAGGCGTCTGAGACGATGTGATGCAGATTGAGAAGCAGCACGTGTTCCTGTTCAGCGACCTTGATCAGCGTGGCGCGAATCAGTGGGGCCTGGCTAAGATCGAAGGCCTGTGCGGCTTCGGCGGCCAGCAATGCGGCAAGCTCGTCGGCACTGCTCGCCTCAATCTGGTTGAGGGTCAGCTGTGCTGCGTGATCGACGATCTGCTGCGGCACGCCGTCCACTTCAGCAAAGCGCGTACGCAGGATGTCATGGCGGTCCACGACCTTTTGCAGGGCCCGCTCCAGCAATGCCGCATCCAGCGGACCCTTGATCGACAGCGCCCGAGGCAGGTTGTAGGCGGCGCTGTCCGGGGTGAACTGCTGCAACAACCACAAACGCTGCTGGGCGAAGGAGAGCGCTCCGGGACCTGTGGCCGAACCGGCACTGATCCCATGGCCGGTGCCTTCTTCATCAGCCAGAAGCAACGCCAGCAGGTCGTGGTCGGATTGTTGATTGGTTTGATTCATGATCGCTCTCGTCGCCGTCGGCAGAGGAATTGGCTTTGTCAGAAAGACGAAGGGTGGCGGGGGAGATTTAGCAGGGATGGAGGCTAGGCGCGTTGTCTCGGGTGATGCAGCGATCTGTGGAAGATTCTATGTTGGCCTGCAATACACATTCTTGTGGGACCGGCCGGGCGGCGCTCCGCTTTAGCCGGGAAGGCAGCATTTCAGACGATAAATATCGGGTGGATGTACTGGCCTCTTCCCGGCTGAAGCCGGTCCCACATGGACTGCACTTTTCAGCCGGTCGGCGCCAGCGCCCGCTCACTCACCACCTGCCCGGCTTGCATGCGCACCAGTTGGTCGGCGACGTCGAAATAGCGGTCGTCGTGGGAGATGACGATGATGGTCTTGCCCAGGCGTTTCAGGTCCGGCAGCAGTTCGGTGTAGAAAATCCGCCGGAAGGTCGGGTCCTGATCGGCAGCCCATTCGTCGAACACCAGCACCGGGCGCTCGTCCAGCCAGGCGTTGACCAGCGCCAGACGCTTGCGCTGCCCGGTGGACAGGTCGGTGGTGGTGAACGCACCGTCTTTCACGCTGACTTTGTGGGCGATTTCCAGGCGTTCCAGGTAGCGGTTGGCATCGACGGGCAGCGCTTTGTCGTTGTGGATCAGATCGTCGAACAGGTAATAGTCGGCAAATACCGTGGTGAACATCTGCCGGTAATCATCCAGCCCCTTGGCATCCACTCGTTTGCCGTTGAGGTGGATGTCGCCCTGTTGCGGCGTGTACAGGCCCAGCAGCAGCTTGATCAGGGTGGTCTTGCCGCAACCATTTTCGCCGACGATAAACAGAATCTCACCCGGTTCGATACTCAGATTGACCGGGCCGAGCTTGAACGGCTCGCTGCCTTCCACCGTCGGGAAGGCGTAATGCACGTCACGCAGTTCAAGGTGTTCCAGGGGCGGCGCTGGCTGATTGACTGGCTCCAGCAACAGATGCGGCTCCGGCGAGGAGAAACGCGCTGACAGATCGGCAATGCGGCGAAAGGCAATCTGCGCCCGGCCAACGATAGGCAAGTTGCCGATCAGGGTTTCCAGCGGGCCTTTCATGTACAGCAGCACCAGCACGAAGCCGCTCATGACGGCCGGATCAGGGCTGGGCCATAGGGTTTGCAGGGTGAGGGTGAGGCCGATGACCACGAAAAACAGCATCGAACCCAGGGCTTTGGCGATCACGAAAATATTGATCGAACGCACATGGGTGTCGCAGATGTGGTCAGCGGTGCCCTGAATGTTTTTGCTCAGCATGGCGTAGCGGCGCTGGCGGTGGATGCGAAGCTCTTTCGCACCTTCGGCAATCGCCGAGTAATGCTTTTGCAGATCGTCTTCGGCTTCACGGGCGGCAAAAAAGCCCTGGATGCCTTTGCTCTGGGCCACGAACTGCACCCCGCAACCAATGCCGATGGCAAGCAGGGTGATCAGGAATATCGGCAGGGACAGCGTCGCCATGTAGCCCAGGCAGCCGATGATGATGGTCATGGAAATCGCCAGTGGGGAGAAGGCAAAAGCCAGATCGCTGATGGTGTCCACGTCTCGGGTCAACACCGGGATCAGGCGGTGGGTGCGGTAGCGTTCGATCTGTTCGATGGGCGCCGACAGTACCTTGGCGCCCAGGTCCTTGCGCAGTCTGGCAATGACTTTCTGGCCGACGTAATTGGTGCCGATATCGGCGGCGATGGTGCTCAGTAGAGCGAGCAGGCAGAGCCCGGCAAAGGCGATCACCACGCCACGGCTCATGCCGCCGTCACTGTGCAGCCCCTGATTGACCGTGGCCAGCAGCGCCGTAACGCTCAAGCCGCCGACAATGCCCAGCAGGACCGAGGTGATAACGATGGGTCGATAGGGCTTGAGCAGGCTCAAGAGTTCACGAAGGGCGCTGCGCGGTGCTGCAGTCATGGGCTACCTCGGTCGAGACAAAGACGGGTTGTCAGTGCAAGGAACGAGTGATGGGGGAGGGGATTTAGCGTGGATGTTGAGCTGTTGGTATGCCGAGCCTGAATGGGGATCTTGTAGGAGCTGCCGAAGGCTGCGAAGGCGGCATTCCTGACACACCGCCATTCGCAGCCGCAGCTCCTACAAGCCAGCTCTTACAGTTGGATTCTGCGAATACCCTGGCATCAAAGCTCCCTTGCCACCCGGAACCCCAACCAATCCCCACGGCTGGTGGGCCACATGGTGTTGCGGTTGCCGGAGCGGGAGAAGATCGGCGCTTCGGTCCAGTCGTTGCCGCGGATGCGCTGGATGTCGCAGTTGCCGGTCAGCCAGGCGCTGCCGTCAGTGGGCGCGCCGACGTAGTCGTTGTTGCGGCAATCGGCGACCCATTCGTAGACGTTGCCGTGCATGTCATACACGCCGAACGCATTGGCCGGGTAGCTGCCCGCTGGCGAGGTATAGGTAAAGCCGTCTGCTGGTCCGTAGGTGTTGGCGTGTTTGGCGATGCTGTATTCCTTGCCCTCATCCATGGGGAACGGGAATGGCCCGGACGAACCCGCTCGGGCCGCATACTCGCGCTCGGACTCGCTGACCATGTGATAAACCTTGTCGGTTTTTTTCGATAGCCAGGCGACGTAGGCCTGGGCTTCCTTGTAGTCCATGCACACCGCAGGCTGGCGGTCAGTGATGGCGTAGCGCGGTTTGCCCGCAATGCACTCGCGACCCGGGCGTTTGTCGCCATCGGGCATCTCGTAGCCGGTGTCTTTCACCCACTGATTCCACTCGCCCTGCAGAACCTGAAAACGGCTGATCGCAAAGGGCTTTTTGAAGGTCACCTCATGCAACGGGCCTTCGTCGTCCTGGCGACCGAGTTCGTCATCGGGGGTGCCCATGGTGAAGGTTCCAGCGGGCAGGACCACCAATTCCGGGCAGTCCTTGCAGTCTTTGAATACCGTGCCGGGTTTGCTATCGGCGGAGTTTGCATGGGCGATGGATGGGAGCAGTAAAGCCAGTACCGCCGCGCCAGCGAAGCCGATGATCTTGCGTAAAGCTGTTTTTTTCATGGAGGTCTCGTCACACAAGGAAATCGTTGGAAATTGGATTTCTGTTTGCAGGCTTCACATCGCGCTGGCGGGTCCCCTGTTGGAGATTCTATTTTGCCCTGCGATGCGCATCTCTCGTGGGACCGGCTTTAGCCGGGAAGAGGCCAGTACATTCACTGCATATCGCCTTAATGAAATACTGCCTTCCGGGCTAAAGACGGTCCCACGGTTAATAGAATCTCCTGCAGGCAGTCGTTGTCGGTTCGGGTTTATCAACGCCCGGCAGCCGGTCTGGCGGAGTCCTGCACCTGCTGCCAGACGCGCATGAAATTGCCGCCCCACAGCTTGGCGATGTCGGCTTCCGAGTAGCCGCGTTGCAGCAGCTCGGCGGTGACGTTGCGGGTGTCGGCGACGCTGTCCCAGCCCTTGAGGCCGCCGCCTTCGTTGAAGTCCGACGCGATGCCCACGTGATCGATGCCGATCTTGCGCACCGTGTAATCGATGGCGTCACCCAGGTCCTTGAGCGTGGCCTTGGGTTCGCGGTCAAGGATGCCGTAAAGGCGGCTGGCGTATTGGCCGAACTTCTGCTCTGACCACGCGGCAATCACCGGATCGCCGGGCATCAAGGCCATTGCCAGATTGGGCAGGGGAGGCAGATCGAAGTCGGCGCGCAGAGCGTTGAGTTTGTCCTGGGTCTTTGCGGACAGCGGTTTCAAATAGCCGCCGAAACCCACAACCTGCACCACGCCACCGCTGTTCTTGATCAGCAGCAACTCCTTGTCGCTGAGGTTGCGCGGGATGTCGACCATGGCCCTGGGCACTGAATGGGAAGCGACCATCGGCGTGCGGCTCAAGTAGCTGACTTGCTCCAGGGCCTTGGTGGACATGTGCGACACATCGATGATCACACCGAGGTCATTGAGACGTTGCACGGCGCGCTGGCCGATATCGGAAAGCCCGTCGAACGCATCGGCGGTGTCATTGAAAAATGGCAGCGGCCGCGACGAGTCGGCCCAGTCGTTGTTGCCGATGTAACTGAAACCGAACATGCGCATGCCCCGCGCGGCCCACTTGTCCAGCAGGTTCAGGTCGTTGCCCAGCGGGTAGGCGTTGAGCATGCTGATGAAAATCGCGAATTTGCCTTCGCCCTGCAAGCGGCGCATGTCCGCAGGGGTGTAGGCGATGCCGACCTGATTGGGAAAGTCCCGGGTCATGGCGGAAATCGCCTTGTAGCGCACCTCCTGCTGATTGCGTGCTTCTTCGACGAAACCAGCCGTGGGCCGATGCGGGGCGTTGGGGCCGTTCCATATTTCCGGCCAGCCGAATACTGTCAAGGCCGCTGCCGACAAGCGCCCGCGTCCGGCCTTGACCAGATCGAACTGGCCTTTGCCGTCCTTGTCGGCTTCCTTGCCTTCAGTGCCGAAATCCAGCGGCAGGGTGACATGGCTGTCGAACGAGACGATGCGCTCCTGGATTTCCCCGGCCTGCTTCATGACCTTGAGCGAGTAGTCGGGATAGCCGCTGAACCACTGCTGCCACGCCAGAAACCCCACCCCGACGCTCACCGCCAGGGCCAGCGGCAAGCCGATGTATAACGCTTTTCTATTCATTGCATTCCCAGGAATTCGCCATCGATTGCCGGCTTTTGCTATCTGGGGAGAACGAGTGATCGGGCTGGAAATTTAGCGGACAGCCGCTCCGGGATTGTCAGCACTAATGCATTGCCAATACTGACCTATTCGCCTGCAAGTTCTGCTGTGGATGCTCTGACGTCATCGCGGGCAAGCGCGCTCCTACAGATAGATCGCATTTCAACCGTAGGAGTGCGCTTGCCCGCGATTCGGTTTATGCCGCGCTGGATATTTCCGCTGAAACTAAGCCATCGCGAGCAAGCTCACTCCTACAGGTATGTGGTTGACGCGCGATATCGCCGTCACTGGAACAATGCTGGGTCTCCCACAAGTAAATTTCACGCCCAACCCAACGTTCTAGCTTGGATAACGCCCGCTTCAGGGCTTTTACAGGTAGGGCGATGAAGATTTCTCGACGAGGGTTCATGGCGGGGCTGGCGCTGACAGGCGCTGCGGTTCCGGCTGCTTTTTACGCTCACCGTGAATTGACCCGCCCTGATGAACCGATCACGCCAGGGGAGGCGTCCTTCGATGTGCCGGATGCTGCTGGCCGGCAGTTGGCGGATACCTTGCGCGGTGTCTGGGATGTGCGTCTGGAAGGCGCCGATGCGGGGCTCGACGGCCTTGCGCTAAATGGACTTCAGCTTTTGCTCGACGTTGCCCCGCGCGGTCGTGGCATTCGCGGTTATCTGGACAGCGAAAAAAACCTGCACACCGACGCCGAACCCCGTTATCAGCTGCTGGGGGATCTGGCCCAGGCCAAAGGCTCTGAACTGAGCTGGCGCCTGACCCGCTCGGATTCCACCACCGGCGACCCGGACTATGAATTCAGCGTGGTGCTGGATGAAGTCTGGGCCGCGTTTGGCAATGCCGGTGCCGCCACCCTCAGCGGGCGTATCTATCGCCTTGATCGCGCCGTGGCACTGCCCATGCTCGACAGCCGCTTTGTTGCCCTCAAACGCACCTTTCCCGAAGCCCGACAACGTATCGGCCTGGGTCCAGCGTTGCTGGCCAGTCTGAGTAGCCCCGAGCATCGGCTGTTTCATCAGCTCTGGCATGCCTCGCGGGACAAGTGGCACAAACTGCCCGAGAACAAGCGCGAAGCCCTGCGCGGGTTGGGTTGGCAGCCGGGTCCACGGGACAAGGAGCGCGATGCCCGTGGTCCACGCAAGGATCGCAACGCTTCCGGGGTGGATTTCTTCTTCATGCATCGGCACATGCTCGGCTCGGCACGAGCGTCACAACCGCTGCCCTCCTGGCAACGATTCCCTCTACCACAGCCCGAACTTCAGCGTGACCGGCAAGGCTTCGTCCGCTATTTCGACAATCCGGACGGCTGCTCGCTGCCGCCGACCTGGAGCGCTCAGGGCGACGACGCCTACACGCAATGGGTCAGCGACGTGAAAAGCGCCGAGACCTATCACAGCAATTTCGAAGTCTGGGAATCGCAATACCGCGACCCGCGCTACCTGTCGAAATTGACCCTCGGCCAGTTTGGTTCGGAGGTGGAGCTGGGGCTGCATGACTGGCTGCACATGCGCTGGGCGTCGGTGCCCCGAGATCCGTCCAACGGCCAGCCGGTGCCCATGGCGCGTGATCCGGCGGACTTCGCCGAACGCTGGTTCGAGGCGGAAAACGATTTTCTTGGCGACCCGTTTTCGTCCCATGTGAACCCGGTTTTCTGGGGCTTCCATGGCTGGATCGATGATCGCATCGAGGACTGGTTTCGCGCTCACGAACGGTTCCATCCGGGGCAGGTCATCCGCCAGACCCTCAACGGCGTGTTGTGGTTTGCCAAAGGCCGCTGGGTGGAAATCGATGACCCCTGGCTCGGCCCTGATACTCACGGTTGCCGCACCACGCCCGGCCTGGCCGTCGGCAAGAGCATGGAGCTGGACCCGGAGGTCATGAAGCTGGCGCTGAAAATCACCTTTGGCGATGAAAATAAAATCACTGGCCTGTTACGCAAGGTCCCGCGTCGCCCTTGGTACGCCCGCCATATTTCCCTCAAGCGCTGGTTCTGAGCCGGGCAGGGCAATCGTTAAATTTTGTTTCGCTGCCCTCGTTCCCTACTGCAACAGGCCAGCTTGCTGACCATCCCGAATGACGAGTACGCAACACTTTTCCGAGGACACTGGAATGACACAGGCTCTTGTATCTGCCGTGGTTCACGACCTGATCGGTATCGGCTTTGGCCCCTCCAATCTGGCGTTGGCGATTGCCTTGCAGGAACGCGGCGAGCAACAGGGCGCGCTGGATGTGTTGTTCCTCGACAAGCAGGCCGATTACCGCTGGCATGGCAACACGCTGGTGACCCAGAGCGAGTTGCAGATTTCCTTCCTCAAGGATCTGGTCACGCTGCGTAACCCGACCAGCCCGTTCTCGTTCGTCAATTACCTCAAGCAGCATGGCCGACTGGTGGACTTCATCAACCTGGGGACGTTTTACCCGTGCCGCATGGAGTACAACGACTACCTGCGCTGGGTGGCTGCGCAGTTCGAGGCTCAGAGCCGTTACGGCGAAGAAGTCACGGCTATTGAGCCGGTGTTGCACAAGCAAACGGTTGAGGCGTTGCGGGTGATTTCTCGTGATACCCAGGGTCAGCATCATGTGCGCACCACCCGTTCGGTGGTGGTGAGCCCCGGTGGGACGCCGCGGATTCCGGAAGCTTTCGTCAGCCTCAAAGGCGATGGCCGGGTGTTTCATCACTCTCAGTATTTGCAGTGCATGGCGCGCCAGGCGTGCGTCAATGGCAAGCCGATGCGCATTGCGATCATCGGTGGCGGGCAGAGCGCAGCCGAGGCGTTTATCGACCTCAATGACAGTTATCCGTCGGTGCAGGTGGACGTGATCCTGCGCGGCTCGGCGCTTAAACCGGCGGACGACAGCCCGTTCGTCAATGAGGTGTTTTCCCCGGAATTCACCGACCTGATGTTCAGCCAGAACGGCGCGCAACGGGAACAGATGATTCGCGAATACCACAGCACCAATTATTCAGTGGTGGACATCGACCTGATCGAGCGCATTTACGGTGTGTTCTATCGCCAGAAAGTGTCCGGCATTGCGCGTCATACCTTCCGCAACCTGACCTCGGTACAGAACGCTACGGCCACCGAAAACGGCATCGAGCTCGCGCTGGGCAATATCGCCAATGGCACCAGCAGCTTGCAGACCTATGATGCGGTGGTGTTGGCGACCGGCTACGAACGGCAGTTGCACCGGCATTTGCTGGAGCCGCTGAACGAGTATCTGGGGGATTTTGAAGTGGCCCGTGATTACCGGATCAAAACCGACGCCCGCTGTCAGGCATCGATTTATATGCAAGGCTTTTGCGAATCCAGCCACGGCTTGAGCGACACCCTTTTATCGGTGCTACCAATTCGCGCTGATGAAATCGCCGAGTCGGTGTACGCCAGCATGAGCCAGGGCAGCCGGGATCAGGCGGTGCTGGAGCGGTTGTTGGCGGTGGGGTAGAACGACAGATCCGGATGTGCTGAAAATCTCGTGGGACCGGCTTTAGCCGGGAAGGCGTCAGTTCTGTCGACGCATAGGCAGCGGCTGTACTGGCGTATTCCCGGCTAAAGCCGGTCCCACATGAAAGCGCGGTCGTCTGTGGGAGCGGTGCTTGCCCGCGATGAGGCTGGACGCGGTTGACCTTAGAATTGCGGTGTTCTTATCGTCGGAATGCCGCCCAGACCAAGCACCGCTCCCACAGGTTTATGCATTTCAAATCAGGACTTGATCAATCCCACTGTGGCGCAAGGCTTGCCGGGCTGGTCAGGCGATGGCCGCGATCCAGGGCTGCGATCTGCGCCATGTCTTCTTCGCTCAGCTTCAGGTCGCGAGCCTGGAGATTGCTCTCCAGGTTGCTGCGCTTGGTGGACGACGGAATCACCGCGTAACCCAGTTGCATCGCCCAGGCCAGCGTCACCTGTGCGGCGGTCGCGTCGTGGCGCTTGGCGATCTGCTCGATGACCGGATCCTTGAGCACTTCGCCATACGCCAGGGTCATGTACGAGGTGATCTGAATCCCGTTCTGCTGGGCGAATTCTGCAACCTTGCGGTTTTGCAGGTACGGATGCAGTTCGATCTGGTTGGTGGCGATATTTTCTGCGCCAACGGCTTCGATGGCTTCTTTCATCAGGGCGATGGTGAAGTTGGAGATACCTATCTGCTTGGTCAGGCCTTGCTGTTTGGCCTCCAGCAACGCGGACATGAATTCCTTGACCGGCACTGCGCCCTGTGGCGACGGCCAGTGAATGAGGGTCAGGTCGACGTGGTCGGTCTGCAACTTGGCCAGGCTTTCCTTGAGGCTTGGGATCAGCTTGTCGGCGGCGAAGTTGTCGGTCCAGATTTTGGTGGTGATGAACAACTCATCGCGAGACACGCCGCTGTCGGCGATGGCTTTGCCGACTTCAGCTTCGTTGCCGTAGATCTGCGCCGTGTCGATCACGCGATAGCCGACCTCAAGGCCGTTTGTAACGGAATCGATGACTACCTGATCCTTGAGGCGAAAAGTGCCGAGGCCGAAGGCTGGAACGGTCATGTGCGGTGCTCCTTTGAGGAATGAATAAACAAGACGTGAGCGCAGTATCCCGGCTCGGACCCTGAGGAAAAACAGTGGAACGGGAAAGGGATATTTGCCTGCGTGTCACGAATGGGCTTGGTTATTGGGGCAGCGACGGGGCGGGATCGTTCAGATGGGTGTGCTGCGTTTATGGAATCTGAAGATTGTTTGAATTGAAATGCCCTCTACTGTGGGACCGGCTTTAGCCGGGAAGAGGCCGGTACAGTCGCCATCATGAGTCGATTGAAATGCCGCCTTCCCGGCTAAAGCCGGTCCCACAAGATGTATTTCAGCCAGGTTTTTTATCGCAATCCACCGGGTCGCGCTTGACGAAGTGCTTGTGCATGTCCGACGTCAGGGTCTCGATGCGTTCGGTCAGGGATTTGGTCAACTGGGTGAGCTGGGTGTTCTGTTCCAGCAAGGACAGCATCTGCGCCGCCAGGTCTTCCCGGTGCTGGGCGTCGGCATCAGCGTTGGCCTTGTCTCGGGCCGACTGGCGCGTCTGGGCCAGCAGGATCAGTGGCGCGGCATAGGCCGACTGCAGGCTGAACGCCAGGTTGAGCAGGATGAAGGGGTATAGGTCGAACTGGGTCAGGCCAGTGACGTTGCACACCACCCACAGCAGGACGATGACCGTCTGCGCACCCAGGAACGCCGGCGTCCCGAAGAACCGCGCAAAAGCCTCGGCCTTCAGGGCAAAGCCGTCGTTGCCAAAGGTGCTGGCCAAGTGCGCGTGATGCTTGTGAAAACGCAGATGGTCGACGATTTTTTTGCCGGTGGGTTCAGACCCTGGGGTGCTCATGACGGTTTCCTGATGGCCAATACAATGCGGCCACTATAGGCGCTTGTATCGGCGGAGCGTCATTGGCTGAAGGAGTGCTGAACCTGTGGGACCGGCCGGGCGGCGTTCCGCTTTAGCCGGGAAGGGGACGGTACAGTCGCCATCAATGAGTCGATTGGAATGCCGCCTTCCCGGCTAAAGCCGGTCCCACAGGTATGTATTGGCGGCCCGCCAATCAATCCGGATGCAAAGGCTTCGACAAATGCATGATGCTCGCGTAGTCATAGACGTACTGGCGTCCCGCATGGCTCGTCGAGCGTAGTTGGTCGATCAGTTGTCGCTCTTTCTTGTTCAGGTATCTCAGCCCAGGGTGGTCACTTGACTTGAGGCGATCACGTTCATGGGCGTCAGGGAAAGCTATGACGTTAGTCATGAAATATCTCCTACTTAGTGAGTCCTTGCTTCCGGTTATGTAGTCCCGGTCACTTATTGTGGCGACAAAGCCACCATACCCAGAAAAAGTTGGAGCGATCAAGCCTGCAAATGAATAGGCGGTCACACTATCTGCGTGACCTCAAAGGATTGGCGACTGCCGTTCACGACGATCTCCAGCTCATCCCCAGGCAGTTTGCCCAGCAACGTCTGGCCCAACGGCGCACGTGAGGTGATTACGGTCACGATGAGTTCGCCGAAGGGAATCTTCAGACCAGCGGCATCCGGGCCGAGGAACAGATGCTGCTCAATCCCTTGATCATTCGCCAAGCTGATCAGGTCCCCCGGCTGAATACCTTTGTCTTCGCTGAACGGCGTCAGGCTCAGTTTCTGGTAGAGCATCAGCGACTGGCGGATTTCCTCCACGCGCCTGGCCTGGCCCGCTGCCAGATAAGACGCCTCCAGGCCCAGGGTGTCGTATTTGTTCTCGGCGATGTTTTCTTCGTGGGTCGCGGTTTCGTAAGCCGTTTGCGCGGCCCGCTGGGCTATGTCCAGATCGATCGTCAGTTTTTCGACAATCAGCTGTAGGACTTCTTGCTTGTTCATGGTCTATCCGCAGAACTGGCTGACATTGGCGCGGCTTTTTTCGCTCGGCGCGGTTCGGTCTTGCTGCATCCAGAAGTTGCACTTCGCAGGGTTGAAGTTCTTCTGTTGCTGTTCCTGAGCTTGCTCCCAGGCCTGGCGGGCTTCACTTTCTCGCAGGCTCTGTTCGTATTTCTCGAACATGGTCTTGTCGGCCTCGGGCGTTGTTCTTGCTCCTGGCGCAGCGGGCGGGGCGCTCAATTGGGCGGCCGCGTTGTGGATCACCTGAGTCTGGGATTCTGGCATGGCCTTGTAGAGCAACCACCCGGTCAGCAGCACCGCGATGAAGCCCAGCCAGATGCCAACGGCGATGCAGGCGATGAGTTTCAGGGGGGGAACAGAGACGTTCAGCGCGCGACGACTTGAATCAGGCATGACAGATACTCGACGTTGACTGCAGATGCTGGCGATTGTGACATGAGCCAAGGCTGGTGCATGCCGGTTGTCTGAACGACAATCGACGTTTTTTATCATTGGGCCTCAGGGAGCCGGAAATGAAAGCCTCTTGGGACATTTTTTGCAGCGTCGTGGATAACTACGGCGACATCGGCGTGACCTGGCGTCTGGCCAGGCAACTGGTGGCCGAACATGATCTGGCTGTGCGCCTGTGGGTCGATGATCTTGCTGCCTTCGTGCGCCTGTGCCCTGGCGCTGATGCCTCGGCGCAACAGCAGTGGCAGGAGGGCGTCAGTGTTCATCTCTGGGCCAAAGATGGGGCCGGGGACTGGCAGCCCACCGAGGTTGCCGATGTGATCATCGAGGCCTTTGCCTGCCGTCTGCCGCCCGCTTATGAGCAGGCCATCCTTGAGCGTTCGCCACGGCCGGTGTGGATCAATCTGGAATACCTCAGCGCCGAGGAGTGGGTCAGTGGCTGTCATGGGCTGCCGTCGGTGCAGTCCAATGGCCTGCGCAAGTTCTTCTTCTTTCCGGGTTTTCTGCCGACCACCGGCGGATTGCTGCGCGAGGGAAATCTGATCGCCAGCCGTCAGGCTTTTCAGCAGGACAAAGCAAAGCAACGAATTTTCCTGCAAGGGCTCGGGGTTTCTCCCGACGACGGCGCTCGACTGATCTCGGTGTTTGCCTACGAAAATCCGGGAATCGGCCCATGGCTTGAGGTCCTCGCCAACGGAGATCAGCCCACTCATTTGCTGGTCCCGGAAGGGCGCATTCTGGGGGACATTCAAGGCTGGCTCGGCAGCGGACCCTTGCACGCGGGATCCATCGAAAAGCGTGGTGCATTGACGATTCAGGTGTTGCCGTTCGTCAGACAGGAGGATTACGACCGCCTGTTATGGTGCTGCGATTTCAACGTGGTACGGGGTGAAGACTCGTTCGTGCGCGCTCAATGGGCGGGTCGGCCGCTGCTCTGGCACATCTATGAACAGGACGATGACGCCCATTGGGCCAAGCTCGATGCCTTTCTTGAGCTATACCTTGCGGGGCTCTCGCCAGCCGCTGCGCAGGCGTTGAGCTGTTTCTGGCGTGCCTGGAATGCTGGTGAAGACGGGTCGCAAAGCTGGCAGGCGCTGGCTGCCAATGCCAATGAGATTGAGCAACATGCCCAACGCTGGTGCGCGAAGCTGGCTTCACACGCGGATCTTGCTGCGGCGCTGGTACTGTTTTGTGGAGTTTCGTATGATACGCGGCCTTGATATTAGGCTCTGTACGAAAAAGGCCCGTTGTAGAAGGTGTTTCTCGTACAGAGCCTCGGTAATTCCATCCAAATTCGGATATACGCAATGAAAACTGGTAAAGAACTCAAACCCGGTACCGTAATTCGTCTCGAAAACGACCCTTGGCTGGTTCAGAAGGCTGAATTCACCAAGTCTGGTCGTAACAGCGCAATTATGAAGACCAAGCTGAAAAACCTGCTGACCGGTTACAAGACCGAGATCGTTTACAGCGCTGACGACAAACTGGACGACGTAATCCTCGACCGCAAAGAAGCGACCCTGTCCTTCATCAGCGGCGACACCTACACGTTCATGGACACCACTGACTACACCATGTACGAGCTGAACGCTGAAGACATCGAAGCCGTTCTGCCATTCGTTGAAGAAGGCATGACCGACGTCTGCGAAGCGATCTTCTTCGAAGAGCGTCTGGTTTCCGTTGAGCTGCCGACCACCATCGTTCGCGTAGTTGACTACACCGAAGGTTCGGCCCGTGGCGACACGTCCGGCAAGGTAATGAAGCCTGCCAAGCTGAGCAACGGTACCGAGCTGCAAGTTGCTGATTTCATCGAAATCGGTGACCGTATCGAAATCGACACCCGTGAAGGCGGTTCCTACAAAGGCCGTGCTAAATAAGCACAGCTTTTACCGGAACAACAAAAAAGCCCGCAGCGATGCGGGCTTTTTTGTGGGCGGGTGTTTTGTTTCCGACTTGAGGCTCCAATTTTCCAGGCACCCCTGCATCACAAGTCAAACAGTGATCCTGTAGGAGTGAGCTTGCTCGCGATGGCGGTAGATCTGTAGACAAATTATCGTCTGATCTGACGCTATCGCGAGCAAGCTCACTCCTACAGAAAAAAGCATTCCAATGCATTCGTGTTGGAGCAGAACTGCCGTCCTTACACGGTCACATGCAACCGCACATCAACATTACCGCGCGTGGCGTTGGAGTACGGGCACACCTGGTGGGCGGCTTCGACCAGTTGCTCGGCGTCGGCTTGTTCCAGACCTGGCAGGTTGATGTTCAGGTCGATGTCCAGACCGAAACCACCAGGGATCTGGCCGATACCCACGTGGGCAGTGATCGACGCGTCAGCCGGGATGCTGCGTTTGCTCTGACCCGCGACGAATTTCAGTGCGCCGATGAAGCAGGCCGAGTAGCCAGCTGCGAACAGCTGCTCAGGGTTGGTAGCTGCACCGCCTGCGCCGCCGAGTTCTTTTGGCGTGGCCAGTTTTACGTCCAGGATGTTGTCGCTGGAAACGGCACGACCATCACGGCCGCCGGTTGCAGTTGCGATTGCTGTGTAGAGAGTGTCCATGGTCATTCCTCATTTATGTCTGCGAGATCGTAGTGATCGAATGGGTCGAGAGCTTGTCGGTTTGCGCTAAATATTTGTGCGCTAACTGAGTGAGATGGAATGTATCGCGCAAATAGTTTGTGCGCAAGATAATATTTTGAGAATGTCGCAACTCTGAATCTGTAGGAGCTGCCGAAGGCTGCGAACTGCGATGCATCAGGCAGTCGGCGGCCTCAAACACTCCCCTGCAAATTCCCCCGCAACTTCAGCAACTCACCCTGCAGTTCAACCAGCTTATCCAGCTCTAGGCCACTGGCCGACAGGATGCAGCCCGGTACGGTCAGGGCCTTCTGTTGCAGGGCGCGGCCTTGTTCGGTGAGAAACAGCTGAACCACGCGTTCATCTTCCTTGCTGCGGGTGCGGCTGATGAAGCCTTCGCCTTCCAGGCGTTTGAGCAGCGGAGTCAAGGAGCCCGGGTCGGTCAGCATGCGGGTGCTGATCTCGCCGACGGTGATGCCGTCCTGCTCCCAGAGCACCATCATCGCCAGGTATTGCGGGTAGGTCAGGCCCAGTGCTTGCAACAGCGGTTTGTAGACCTTGGTCATCAGCAGTGAAGTGGAATAAAGAGCGAAACAGAGCTGATTGTCGAGCAGCAAGGCATCGCAGTTGCTGTCGTGAGTGGAGCCGGCAGCTGCGGTCATGGGAGTTCCTCGTAATCCTGTCATCGCCACAATTTAGTGGCGTGACCTTTAATGCGCCAGATAAATTCTGCCATCGCTCGGGAACGATCGGCCTTAATGCCTTCAAGAAGCATGAAACCTCAAGGATAGCGGCGATCTGATATTTGCCTGCGAAGCGAGACTGCGTAGCATGCGCACACAGGTTGAATAAGGGCGCTGGCGTGATTGAAATCGTGATGTTTGTCTTGCTGGGTGCTGCCATGGGCACCCTGGGTGGGTTGTTCGGCATTGGTGGTGGGCTGGTGGCGATTCCCGCGTTGGGTGTGCTGTTCGGTCTGGACCAGCAGTTGGCCCAGGGCACCGCGCTACTGATGGTGCTGCCCAATGTGCTGCTGGCCCTGTGGCGCTACAACCAGCGTAATCGCGTGTCGTTGCGCAATGCCCTGATGCTGATCATCCCCAGTTTCTGCTTCGCCTGGCTGACATCTTTGTGGGCGGTGCGGCTCGATCCACAATACATGCGCATCAGCTTTGTGGGATTTTTGATCATGCTGACCTTGTTCAATCTGGCGCAGATGTACTGGCGTAAAGGTCAGGCCAGTACCGAACTGCGTCACGCCAATCATCTCTGGCTGCTGGGCGTTGGCTCGGGGATCACCGGTGGGGTGTTCGGGGTGGGCGGCGGCGTCATTGCAACGCCGATTCTGACCGGCATTTTCGGCGCTACTCAGGTGGTTGCCCAAGGTTTGGCATTGGCGCTGGCGGCACCGACCACTGGCATCACGCTGTTCATGTACGCGCTGCATGATCACGTCAACTGGAGCATGGGCATCCCTCTGGCAATTGGCGGCCTGGCCAGCATCAGTTGGGGGGTGAAGCTTGCGCATTCGCTTCCAGAACGTGTGCTGCGCGCCTGGTTTTGCGGCTTCCTGATCATCTGCGCGGTGATTCTGTTGTTTAAAGTCTGAAAATCTTCACAGCCTGAAACCGTCGGCGATGTGCTCGGCCAGGCATTCGGTGATGGGTGAAACACTCTGCGGATTGCGCAACAAAACAATGCTGGCTGCTGGCAATTGCGGAAGCCCTTCAGCCTCGCCCAGGATGCGCAAATCCGGGGTGATCAGGCTTTCCAGCTGCGCAGTGACGGCCAGCCCGGCACTGACCACGGCCATCAGCGCTGAAAGGCTGGCGCTGGTGTAGGCGATCCGGAAATCACGCTGCGCCGCATCCAAAGCGTTGCTGGTCCATTCCCGGCAGAAACAATCAGTGTTGAACATCGCAAGAGGCATCGGCGTTGTTTCGTGAGGGCAGAAACCCACTGCTTCGGCCCAGACGAAACGCTCCTGGCGCAGGGTCTGGCCGATTTCAGTACCGGGTTGCCGAGTGACGATACTCAGGTCCAGATCCTTGCGTTGCAGCAGTGACGCCGACGACTCGCAATGCACTTCCACCTGAATCAGCGGATAGGCCTGGGCGAAGCGCGACAGGATGCCCGGCAGAAAGCGCATCACGTAATCATCCGGCGTACCGATCTTGACCACGCCCACCATGTGCGGCTCGCGCAAGGTATTGAACACTTCACTGTGCAATTTCAGGATCCGTCGCGCGTAACCCAGCAGTACCTGGCCTTCGGCGGTCAGGCTGACGGTGCGGCCGTCACGCTGAAACAGTGCCCGCTGCAGGATGTCTTCTTCCAGGCGCTTCATCTGCATGCTCACCGCAGATTGCGTGCGGTTAACCACTTCGCCAGCACGGGTGAATCCACCTTGATCGGCGATGGCGACGAAGGTGCGCAGCAACTCTGTGTCGATGCTCGGGTAGCTGGCCAATACATCAATCTCCCAGATGCAGTACATAAGAAACATTCGTTGGATTGATCTTAGCCCCAGGCAGAGACTTAAGTCATCTCACACGGAGGGCAAGATGATGAAAGGTCAAAAAGGTTATGTGTTGGTGCAGGCGCACAGTTCATTTACAGCGCGCGCGCTCAGGTCGGTGAAGGCTCACATAGCGCGCTGGTACGAACTGCATCGCCAGCGTCGGCAATTGGCTAAGTTGAGCGATGACGCTTTGAAGGATCTAGGGCTGAGCCGGGCCGATGTGTATCGGGAGACCGAGCAGCACTTCTGGAATGACACGATGAACCGCTGACAGCGGCGTGTCGTATCGGTTAGCGTTGGGGCTCTTCAGGAGCCCCGTATGACTTCAGACATGTCGCTCAAGCACGCTCGTCGGCTTGCGTTGGCCGCGCAAGGTTTCAACGGGCGTTCGCCGCCCGCCAGAATCAAGGCCAGCCATGTCACGCAGTTGATCGAGCGTCTCGGCGTGGTACAGATCGACTCGGTCAATGCCTTGGTGCGCTCCCATTACCTGCCGCTGTTTTCCCGGCTGGGCAATTATTCCCAGGCGTTGCTGGATCAAGCGGCCTGGAGCCAGGGGCGGCAGCGCAAGTTATTCGAATACTGGGGCCATGAAGCCTCGCTGTTGCCAGTCAACCTGTACCCGCTGATGCGTTGGCGCATGCGGCGCGCTGCCCAGGGCGAAGGCATCTATCAGCAACTGGCGAAATTCGGTCGCGAACAGCAATCGACCATAGCCCGAGTGCTGCAGGCGGTTCGCGAGCAGGGCGCTTTGGGCGCGGGCAGTTTGAGCACCCGAGAGGAGCGCGCCGGACCCTGGTGGGACTGGAGCGCGGAAAAGATGGCGCTGGAATGGCTATTTGCTGCGGGTGAGTTGACGGTCGCCGGGCGTCGGGGTTTCGAGCGGCTTTACGACTTGCCCGAGCGGGTCCTGCCTGCGGCTGTGCTCGATCATCCGGACCTTCACGAAGATCATGCACAGCGGGCGTTATTGCTGCATGCGGCCACGGCGCTGGGTGTCGGGACCGAAAAGGACTTGCGTGATTATTTCCGCCAGGACCCGTTGCCCAGCAGAAAAGCCCTGGCGGAACTGGTGGAAGAGGGTGCTCTGGATATCGTCCGGGTTCAGGGCTGGCGTCAATCGGCGTTCCGCCTGCCGGACAGCAAAGTGCCGCGCAAAGTCGTCGCCAGTGCGCTGTTATCGCCTTTTGATTCGCTAATCTGGGAGCGCTCCCGCACCGAGCGGCTGTTCGATTTTCGGTATCGACTGGAAATCTACACGCCAGCACTGAAGCGGGTTTATGGCTATTACGTGTTGCCGTTCCTGCACAACGAGCACATCGCCGCCCGGGTCGATCTGCGCGCCGAGCGAGCCATGGGAAGATTGGCGGTCCATGCGGTGCATGAAGAGCAGCCAGGGCTGGATGAAGAGGGCATGCAGGCCTTGGCGTATAACCTGCGGCAATTGGCGGATTGGTTGGGGTTGCCGGAGGTGCTGATCAATTGCGAGCGGGTGAGTGGCGCACGCCTGAAAGTCGAGTTTGCGTGAAACCTGTAGGAGCTGCCGAAGGCTGCGAAAGCGGCGTGTCATGGATATCCATTCGCAGCCTTCGGCAGCTCCTACAAATAATCAGCGTTTAACTTGCTTAAGGGTCTCCGCAATCAAAAACGCCAGCTCCAGCGACTGGTCGGCGTTCATGCGCGGGTCGCAGTGGGTGTGGTAGCGATCCGACAAGCCATCTTCAGTGATCGGCCGTGCTCCGCCGATGCATTCGGTGACGTTCTGCCCGGTCATTTCGATGTGGATACCGCCCGCGTAAGTCCCTTCAGCCTGATGCACCTGGAAGAACTGTTTCACTTCACCGAGGATCTGCGCGAAGTCCCGGGTCTTGTAGCCGCTGCTGGCCTTGATCGTGTTGCCGTGCATCGGGTCCGAACTCCATAGCACCTTCTTGCCCTCGCGTTCCACGGCGCGGATCAGTTGGGGCAAGTGGTCGCCGACCTTGTTGGCGCCCATGCGGGCAATCAGGTTCAGGCGGCCGGGATCGTTGTCCGGGTTGAGGATGTCGATCAGGCGGATCAGGTCATCGGTGTTCATGCTCGGCCCGACCTTGACGCCAATCGGGTTGTTCACGCCGCGCAGGAATTCCACATGAGCGCCGTCCAGTTGCCGGGTGCGGTCGCCGATCCACAGCATGTGCGCCGAGCAATCGTAGAAATCATTGGTCAGGCTGTCGCGCCGCACGAAGGCTTCTTCGTAGTTCAGCAGCAAGGCTTCGTGGGCGGTGAAGAAGCTGGTTTCGCGCAGTTGTGGCGAGCTGTCCATGCCGCAGGCGCGCATGAAGGCCAGGGTTTCGTCGATACGGTCGGCCAGTTGGCTGTATTTCTCAGCCAATGCCGAGTTGGCGATGAAGTCCAGGTTCCACTTATGCACCTGATGCAAGTCGGCAAAACCGCCTTGGGCGAAGGCGCGCAGCAGGTTCAGGGTCGCGGTGGACTGGTTATAAGCCTGGATCAGCCGGTCCGGGTCTGGCGCACGGCTTTTCTCGTCGAAGCCGATGCCGTTGACGATATCGCCGCGATACGCCGGGAAGGTCACACCGTCGATGGTTTCATCATTGGCTGAACGGGGCTTGGCGAACTGACCGGCCATACGCCCAACTTTCACCACCGGGCAGCCAGCAGCGAAGGTCATGACGATCGCCATTTGCAGCAGCACTTTGAAGGTGTCGCGGATCTTGGCCGCCGAGAATTCAACGAAGCTTTCCGCGCAGTCGCCGCCTTGCAGCAAAAAAGCGCGGCCCTGGGTGACCTCGGCAAACTGGCGGCGCAACTCCCGAGCTTCCCCCGCAAACACCAATGGCGGGTAGCTCGCCAGCGTTTGCTCGACCTTCGCCAGATGCGCGGCATCGGGGTACTGGGGTTGTTGTTGAATCGGCAATGCCCGCCAGCTGTCGGGGCTCCAGGGTTGGCTCATCATGAACTCGAGGTCAGTGCAATCGGACTGGCATGTTAGCAGTTCGCAGCCCGACTGGCGCACGCGCGCAGAACAGTGCAGGCTTGCGCGGCCAGTGACATCTGTAGGAGCTCACGAGCAACGCGAGGCAGCGATAGCGGTTTGCCTGACACTCCGCCATCGCGACCGGCGTAACCTCCGATGGCTCCTACAGGTCGTGCGCTCTGGCGCCATTTTTTATGTTCGATGGGAGACGAGGAAGCAATGACTGAGGAGCGCGTGGAGCGGATTCTGGCGGAAGTGCATGACGACTTCGGCATGATTCGCGTGCTGGAAGTGGACGATTACCGCTTTCTGGAATTCGGCGATGCCATCGAGCAGAGCTGCACCTTCACGGCTGATCCCAGCTGGCTTGAGTACGATTACACGCGGGCGATGTTCATCGGCGCGTTGTGCCATGAGTCGCCGGAAAGTGCCTTGTTCCTCGGTCTTGGGGCGGGGACCTTGACCCAGGCGTGCCTGAAGTTCCTGCCGCTTGAAGATGTCGAAGCCATCGAATTGCGCCCGGATGTGCCCCGTCTGGCCATTGAATACATGGGCCTTGATGATGATCCGCGGTTGTTCATCCGTGTAGGTGATGCGCTGGAGTTGCTGGAGACGGCAGAGCCTGCGGACCTGATCTTTGTCGACCTTTATACCGATGTGGGCCCGGGTGTCGGGCATCTGGCGTGGAAATTCCTCGAAAACTGCCAGAAGCGCCTGAATGCCGGTGGCTGGCTGGTGATCAACCAATGGGCGGCCGACGATGGCAAACCGTTGGGCGCGGCTCTATTGCGCGGGCTTTATCACCGCCATTACTGGGAACTGCCGGTGAAGGAGGGCAACGTTATCCTTATCGTGCCCGCCGATCTGGACCAGAACCTGGACAGCGACGCGCTGATCGAACGTGCCGAGGCCCTGGCGCCACAGCTGGGATATTCGCTGTTGAAGCTGATAAAGGACATCCGGCCTGCGACCTGATGGCGTGGTCGCTGAGCAGGGTTGAGTCGTTGTATGAATTGAAATGCTTTTTTCTGTAGGAGTGAGCTTGCTCGCGATTGCGCCAGATCAGACGATTATTTATCGGCAGGCATAGCGTATCGCGAGCAAGCTCACTCCTACAGGGGGGGGCGCGTTTGTTGCAGGAGCAGGCGACCTAGCTACAATTCACGCGCCTTTGAACACCGCTGGTCTGCGCTCCAGCATCGCGTGCAGCCCTTCCTTGGCGTCTTCGCTGCTCATCAGGCTATTAATAAGCGCCGGTAGTTGCAACGCGGCGGCGGTTTCGCCCTCCAGTACGGCCTGTCGGGCCGAGGCGATGGTTGCGCGGATTGCCAGTGGCGCCTGTTCGGCGATACGTCCGGCCAGCAGCAGGGCGTACGGCATGAGGTCCTCGGTGGCGGTGACTTCCTGCACCAGCCCCATGCGACAAGCCTCCCGGGCGTCGAATTCATCGCCGGTCAACAGCCAGCGCATGGCATTACCCCAGCCAGCAATCTGATGCAGGCGCAGGGTGGCGCCGCCAAACGCGAAAATCCCGCGCTGGACCTCAAGCTGGGCAAAGCGGGTATTGCTTGCACATAAATTGATATCTGAGGCGAGCATCAGCTCGATCCCCATGGTCAGGCAATAACCTTGGGCGGCGATAATCACCGGCTTGCTGACTCGCGGCCCGGCAAATACACCCCAAGGGTCGCAGCCGCCTTGCGGCACCTGCCAGCCATTGATCAGCGCCGGACCCGCTTCGGCCAGGTCCAGCCCCGCGGTGAAGTGCTCGCCATGAGCGAAAACCACCGCCACCCGGGCCTGCTCGTCCCGTTCAAACTCGCCATAGGCCAGGCTCAATTGGTTGAGCAGATCAAGATCAAAGGCATTGCGCTTGGCCACGCGATCCAGCCCGATAAGCATGACGTGATCATGCAATTCACGGCTGACGCGGCCTTTAGTGGAGGAGGTCATGTAGGAAGTCCCTGCGCTTTGAGTAGGATCGGAGGTGAGCTGCCTGACTGAATCGGTGAACCGTTTAAGCACCGCCACCAGTGATACCGGGCCTTGTGCAAAATAGACACTCCTTGAGATTTGCGCAAAGCCTGTAGGGCTTGGACATCACCCGACATTTGCTGCGAAAAAAATCCTCCTTTTTTCGCATAATTCCGGTATAGTGCGCGCCGGTCTTTAACAGGACCCTCGTCAAGGTATTGCAATTCCCCGAAGCCAGCTTCGGCTGCTTGTTCGCTCAGCGGACTATCCTAGGCGATCCATTCATCAAAACGTTTTCGCAAATCCCCGCCGACAAAGCAGCCAGGGTGACTCTAGGGTCGTACACGGCACGCGCAGCTTTGGAGCATGGGTCTTTGCGGATGCACTAGAGGCAGACCCATGACCCAGGAATTCGGCGGCTTCGCCGCTTTTGAACTTCATCCAAATATCCTTGCAGCCGTCATCGCGACTGGCTACGAAGAGCCTTCGGCCATCCAGCAGCAGTCGATCCCGATCATCATGGCCGGTCACGACATGATTGGTCAGGCACAGACCGGTACCGGCAAGACTGCCGCGTTCGCTCTGCCGATCCTGCACCGCATCGATCCAGCCAAGCGCGAACCGCAAGCGCTGATCCTGGCACCGACCCGCGAGCTGGCCCTGCAAGTGGCTACCGCTTTCGAAACTTACGCCAAGCAAATGCCGGGCGTTACCGTTGTGGCTGTCTACGGCGGTGCGCCGATGGGCCCGCAACTGAAAGCCATCCGTAATGGCGCGCAGATCGTAGTCGCCACTCCGGGTCGTCTGTGCGACCACCTGCGTCGTGACGAAAAAGTCCTGGCGACCGTGAACCACCTGGTTCTCGACGAAGCGGACGAAATGCTGAAGCTGGGCTTCATGGACGACCTGGAAGTTATCTTCAAGGCCATGCCGGAAACCAAGCAGACCGTATTGTTCTCGGCTACTTTGCCTCAGTCGATCCGTGCCATCGCTGAACGCCATCTGCGCGATCCGAAGCACGTCAAGATCCAGACCAAGACCCAGACCGTTACCGCGATCGAACAGGCTCACCTGTTGGTTCACGCTGACCAGAAGACTTCTGCTGTCCTGAGCCTGCTTGAAGTCGAAGACTTCGACGCCCTGATCATGTTCGTGCGCACCAAGCAAGCGACCCTGGATCTGGCAAGCGCCCTGGAAGCCAAAGGCTACAAGGCTGCTGCTCTGAACGGCGACATCGCTCAGAACCAGCGTGAGCGTGTGATCGAATCCCTCAAGGATGGCCGTCTGGACATCGTTGTAGCGACCGACGTTGCTGCTCGTGGTCTCGACGTTCCGCGTATCACTCACGTCTTCAACGTTGACATGCCTTACGATCCAGAGTCCTACGTTCACCGTATCGGCCGTACTGGCCGTGCCGGTCGCGAAGGTCGCGCACTGCTGCTGGTGACTCCACGTGAGCGCCGCATGCTGCAAGTGATCGAGCGTGTAACCGGTCAGAAGGTTGCGGAAGTCCGCCTGCCGGATGCCCAGGCTGTTCTGGATGCCCGCATCAAGAAGTTGACCAACAGCCTGTCGCCACTGGTTGGCGATGCTGAATCGACCCACGGCGAACTGCTTGATCGTCTGACCGCCGATATCGGTTGCAGCCCGCGTGCCCTGGCCGCTGCTCTGCTGCGCAAAGCTACCAACGGTCAGGCACTGACCCTGGCTGCCATTGAGCGTGAGCGCCCACTGGTTCCGAACAACGCACCGCGTGAGCGTAGCGATCGTTCGTCGTCCGGTGATCGTCCAGAGCGCAGCGGTGATCGTGAGCGTCGCGCTCCGGTCCCACTGGCTGAAGGTCGTGCTCGTTGCCGTACCGCGCTGGGTGCGCGTGATGGTATCGCTGCCAAGAACCTGCTGGGTGCAATCCTCAACGAAGGCGGCCTGGCCCGCGAAGCAATCGGCCGCATCCAGGTGCGTGATAGCTTCAGCCTGGTTGAACTGCCGGAAGATGGCCTTGAGCGTCTGCTGACCAAGCTCAAGGACACCCGCGTTGCAGGTAAGCAGCTGAAGCTGCGTCGCTATCGCGAAGACTGATCAACGCTTGAGTTGATCGTCTGAAATAAAAAATCCCCGACTGGTTCGGGGATTTTTTTGTCTGCGTTTTATGTCTTGTAGGGGCTGCCGAAGGCTGCGAATGGCGTGCTTCAGACAGATTTTGTTCGCAGCCTTCGGCAGCTCCTACAGGTTTGTATTGCGCATTAAGCCTCACCCAAATCTATAAATATCCATCCCTAGCGCCCCCATCGTGAAGCCCTTGTGCGCCACGCTGAATTCCCCGCCCGCACCCCGCGCGAAGTACAGCGGCAGCAGATGCTCATCGCTCGGATGGTTGCGCACGGCGTTCGGCGCCTGGGCGCGGTAATCATGCAGCGCGGCTTCGTCGTTGCTGGCCAGCTTCTCGATCATCCAGTCACGAAACGCCTTGGCCCATGGCTCAACGCTTTCCGGGCCAGCGTGCCAGTCCAGTTCGCGCAAGTTATGGGTGATGCTGCCTGAGCCGATGATCAACACATTATGATCACGCAGGCTGGCCAGGGCCTGGCCGACGCGGGTCTGCAATGCCGGGCCCGCGCGGGTCGGCAGGGAAATCTGAACAATGGGGATGTCGGCGTTGGGGTACATCAACGACAAGGGCACCCAGACCCCGTGGTCGAACGGTCGCTGAGTAGTGGTCTTTGCGGGTAGTCCGGCAGCGTTCAATAAGGCCGCCACCTCACCGCTCAGCTCTGGTAAACCAACGGCCGGGTATTGCACGGCGAACAGTGCCGCCGGGAAGCCGCCGAAGTCATGCCAGGTTTCTGGCTGGGGGTTGGCATTGACCAGCAGTTCCTGGCTTTCCCAATGCGCGGAGACGATCACAATGGCTCGCGGCCTGGGCATCTCTGCTGCAAGACGTGCCAGTGCCGGACCGCTCTCGCCGGGTTCCAGCGCAAGCATCGGCGAGCCGTGGGAGATAAACAGGCTGGGGAACATATCGGATGTCCTGAGAGATTAAGATGGAACATCTTCGGCCAGATCATTGATCTAAATCTAATATAAGTTTTAGGGCTATTTGATCGAATTAACAGGAGCTTCCATGCAAGCAGATTTCTGGCATCAGCGCTGGGCAACCAATCAGATCGGTTTTCATCAGGCAGAGGCGAACCCTTATCTGCAAAGGTATTGGGCGCGGCTGGGCATTGAACCAGGGGCCCGGGTGTTGGTGCCGCTGTGCGGAAAAAGCCTGGATTTGAGCTGGCTGGCAGGGCAGGGTCATCCAGTGCTGGGTGTGGAGCTGTCCGAGAAGGCCGTGCAGGAGTTCTTCAGCGAGCAGGGCCTGACACCCTTGGTTAGCCAGAATGGGGCGTTCAAGGTCTACAGCGCTGGCGCTGTCGAGATATGGTGTGGCGATTTCTTCAGCCTGCGCGCCGAGGACGTTATCGGGTGCGCGGCGCTTTATGATCGTGCCGCAATCATCGCCTTGCCGCCGGTCATGCGTGGGCGTTATGTCGATCATCTGGATAAGGTGCTGCCAGAGCACTGTAAGGGGCTGTTGATAACCCTGGATTACGATCAGGCAAAAATAGATGGACCGCCGTTTTCCGTACCGGATGAGGAAGTACAACGCCTGCTGACACCGGCCTGGGAGCTGGAGGTGCTGGAGACCTGCGACGTGCTGGAGCAAAGCCCGAAGTTCCTCAAGGGCGGCGTAGAGCGGCTGCAAGAGCGTGTCTACCGCTTGGCGCGGCGATAATTATTTGTAGGAGCTGCCGAAGGCTGCGAAGGCGGTGTCTCTGATACACCGCGATTCGCAGCCTTCGGCAGCTCCTACAGATCAACACCCAGAACATAAAAAACCCGGCCAAGGCCGGGTTTTTTATGTCGCTGCTGATATCAACCGCGGCGACGCAGTGCTTCGATACGATCTTCCAGCGCCGGGTGGCTCATGAACAGCGCGGCGAGGCCGCTTTTCAGGCCGCCGTTGATGCCGAAAGCCGTCAGGCTGTCAGGCATCTGTACCGGCACGCCCTGCTCGGAACGCAGGCGTTGCAGTGCGCCGATCATCGCGCTGGTACCCGCCAGTCGAGCGCCAGCTTCGTCAGCCCGGTATTCGCGTTTGCGCGAGAACCACATGACGATGGCGCTGGCCAGGAAGCCCAGGACCAGTTCGGCAAAGATCGTGGTCACGTAGTACGCGATGCCCTGACCGTTTTCAGTCTTGAAGATCACCTTGTCGACGAAGTTGCCGATGATCCGGGCGAAGAACATGACGAAGGTGTTCACCACCCCTTGCACCAGCGCCAGGGTCACCATGTCACCATTGGCCACGTGGCCGATCTCGTGGGCCAGTACCGCCTTGACTTCATCGGGCGAGAAACGTTCCAGCAAGCCCTGGCTGACCGCAACCAGTGCGTCGTTCTTGTTCCAGCCCGTGGCGAAGGCGTTGGCTTCGTAGGCAGGGAAGATCCCGACTTCCGGCATTTTGATGCCAGCGTCCCGGGACAGTTGTTCAACAGTCTGCACCAGCCATTGTTCATGGCGAGTGCGCGGCTGGGTGATGATCTGGGTGCCAGTGCTCATTTTCGCCATCCACTTGGAGATGAATAGCGAGAACAGCGAGCCAGCGAAACCAAATACAGCGCAGAAAATCAGCAGCTGACTGAGGTTCAGATCAACCCCATTGGCCGCCATGAACCCGTTGAAGCCAAAAAGGCTCAGGGTGATGCTGGCAATCAGCACGACCGCCAGGTTAGTGGCCAAAAACAGCAAAATGCGCATCATGGTTTGGATGTTCTCCTCGTGACGAATATGTAACGCGTTGCGGGGTATATAAGGTGATGTCAGCGGCTATTCAACCGGGGGACTATTTCAAACTGTGTCGCCCTGCACGAACTGCTAACCATTATCTTTAGTCGAGCGGGCACCGGGCCAGAGCGGCGGGTGCCGGATGCCGTATTGGAAGGCTGTATTTATTGTGTTGCGGCATGCACCTATCGCCGTAATGGCCGTCCCGGCAGGGGAATAGACCACCGGCGCATCGTCTGAATTCCCGCTGCGCGCCCTTGCTTAGTTTGAGGAGGCGCGGCAGCGGGGCAGGTGGCAATTACTGACGATAGCTCTTGAGGAAGTTGCCAATGCGACCGATGGCCTGTTCCAGATCATCCACACGCGGCAGCGTGACCACGCGGAAGTGATCCGGGAACGGCCAGTTGAAGGCTGTGCCCTGAACAATCAGCAGCTTCTCGGACAGCAGCAGATCCAGGGCGAATTTTTCATCGTTGAGGATCGGGCAGACCTTCGGATCGATGCGCGGGAACGCGTACAGCGCGCCCATCGGCTTCACGCAGCTGACGCCGGGAATGTCGTTGAGCAGCTCCCAGGTGCGGTTGCGTTGTTCCAGCAGGCGACCTGGCGGCAGCAGCAGGTCGTTGATGCTCTGATAGCCGCCCAGCGCGGTCTGGATCGCATGCTGGCTCGGCACGTTGGCGCAAAGACGCATGTTGGCCAGGATGTCGATGCCCTCGATGTAGCTCTGGGCGTTGTGTTTCGGGCCGGAAATAGCCACCCAGCCGGAGCGGAAGCCTGCGACCCGGTAAGACTTGGACAGACCATTGAAGGTCAGGCACAGCAGGTCCGGAGCCAGCGAAGCGGTGCAGACGTGAACGGCGTCGTCGTAAAGGATCTTGTCGTAGATCTCGTCGGAGAACACCACCAGATTGTGCTGACGGGCCAGCTCAAGCATGCCCTGCAGCACTTCTTTGGAGTACACCGCGCCAGTCGGGTTGTTCGGGTTGATGATCACCATAGCTTTGGTGTTCGGGGTGATCTTGGCCTTCATGTCGGCCAGATCCGGCCACCAGTTGGCCTGCTCGTCGCACAGGTAATGCACCGGATTACCGCCGGACAGGGCAACAGCGGCCGTCCAGAGCGGGTAATCGGGCGCCGGGATCAGGACTTCGTCGCCGTTGTTGAGCAGCGCCTGCATCGACATCACGATCAGCTCGGACACGCCGTTGCCCAGATAGATGTCCTCGACGCCGACACCTTCGACCTGCTTCTGCTGGTAGTACTGCATCACGGCCTTGCGGGCGCTGAACAGGCCTTTGGAGTCGCTGTAGCCCTGGGCGGTCGGCAGGTTGCGGATCACGTCCTGCAGGATTTCATCCGGCGCTTCGAAACCAAACGGCGCAGGATTGCCGATATTCAGCTTGAGGATGCGATGGCCTTCCTCTTCCAGACGTTTGGCGTGCTTGAGCACTGGCCCGCGAATGTCATAGCAGACGTTGGCGAGCTTGTTCGATTTGCTGACCTGCATGGTGTTTGATCCCGAAAATGGACGAGCCGTAGCTGATTGGAAACCTGGGTCGCCGGGTATGACGCCGTGAAAATGGATTTGTATGGGCGAAACGTGAGTGACAGACTGGCGTCTAACGAAGGCGCAATCATACGTGCCGCCTGATCTGCGGTGAAGATACAGATCAGGCTTTTTCAACCGTGGAGGTGTACCTGTGGAAAAGTTGGACAAAACTCTCGAGGAATGGCGGGCCATGCTCGACCCGGAGCAGTACAACGTCTGCCGCCTCAAGGGCACTGAGCGACCGTTCTCCGGCAAGTACAACAGCACCAAGACCGACGGCGTTTATCACTGCATTTGCTGTAACGAAGCGCTGTTCGACTCCAGCACCAAGTTTGATTCCGGCTGCGGCTGGCCGAGCTTCTATGCGCCCCTTGAAGGCAGCGCGGTGGTCGAAGTGCGCGATATCAGCCACGGCATGATCCGCACCGAAGTGGTGTGCGCCAAGTGCGATGCGCATCTTGGGCATGTATTCCCGGACGGCCCGCCGCCTACTGGTCTGCGTTATTGCATCAACTCGGTGTGCCTGGATCTGGTGCCGCGCGAGGCGTGAGTGATGACTTGCTCGCCCGCAGGTATGACGATGTCGTGGGACCGGCTTTAGCCGGGAAGAGGCCGTCATGATCACTGATGATTTGTGGTCAGAAATACCGCTTTCCCGGCTAAAGCCGGTCCCAGGTCGCACTTCAGATTTATAACAGGTCCGTGCCGCAGGCTTATAAACCCCTATCAACCCCAAGAATCAACGTGCGCGCCAGTCATTGGCGCGCTACTTTCAGTTCCCCCCCCGCTTTTCAAGGAATCACGGTCATGAGCGCCAACCTGTTGAGCATTCCCTGCACGACGATCAAGGGCGAGCAGAAAACTCTGGCGGATTTCGCTGGCAAGGCAGTGCTGGTGGTCAATACGGCCAGCAAGTGCGGTTTCACGCCGCAATACAAAGGCCTTGAGAAGCTCTGGCAGGACTACAAGGATCAGGGATTGGTGGTGCTGGGCTTTCCCTGCAACCAGTTCGGCAAGCAAGAGCCAGGCAATGAAGGTGCGATTTCAGAGTTCTGCGAGCTGAACTACGGGGTGAGCTTCCCGTTGTTCAAGAAGATCGACGTCAACGGCAGTGACGCGCACCCGTTGTTCGTGCAGTTGAAAAAACAGGCGCCGGGTTTGCTGGGTTCCGAACGCATCAAGTGGAATTTCACCAAGTTTCTGATCGGCAAGGACGGCCAGTTGGTCAAACGCTTTGCGCCGTTGACCAAGCCTGAAGAGCTCAACGGCGAGATTGAAGCCTTGCTCAAGTAGCCAGCTTGCTGCTCGACTCCTGCTGTGAAGCGGGCAGCCATTGCTCCAGCAGACTGACCAGTTCGGCGCGGCGAAACGGCTTGGCCAGGTAGTCGCTCATTCCCGCCGCCCGGCAGCGATCACGTTCTTCGGGCATGGCGTTGGCGGTCAGGGCGATGATCGGCAGCTGCGGCCAGCGCCCGCTCTGGCGGATCTGCCGGCTGGCTTCATAGCCATCCATGACCGGCATGTTGCAATCCATCAATATCAAATCGAACGGGACGAGCTGCAATTGCTCCAGCGCTTCTGCGCCATTGCCGCTGATCACCACCTCGCAGCCCAGTTTGCTCAACATGCCTTTGGCCACCAGCTGATTGACCGGATTGTCCTCGACCAGCAGGATTCTCGCCGGACGCAGGCTTTTGTTGTCAGTGTCGGCGAAGTTCTGCTCCGGCCCCTGCTCGGGCTGCAGGGCCCGGCGCAGACTTTGGTACAGCGCGTTCCGTGCCAGCGGGCGAGCATGTTGCAGTAACGGCGCAAGGGCGCTGACCTGTTCGCTGGGCATGAAATTGCCGTAAGCAGTCACTAGCAGGATCGGCACATGGGTCATGGGGCGCATGCCGAACAGGCATTCCGGACAATCGGTGATCAGCAGGTCAGGATTGACCTGGCTTTCCAGCCCCTGGGCCTTGTCGTCCACCCCCCAGCGCTGGAAGTCGATGCCCCAGCCGGGCAAAAAGTTGCTCAACAGCTCCACCAGCCCGCTGCCAGCCTGACTGACCACCACCACACGACCTTTGAGCAGTGGCGGTGCAATGGCAGGCAAGTGGATCGGCAGGGGCAAGTCAGCGCAGAACTGGCTGCCAAAGCCTGACTGGGACTGAATGCTCAAGCGCCCGGACATCGCCTCGCACAGGTTGTGGGTCAGCGCCAGACCCAGACCGGTCCCGCCGAATTGTCGGGTGATGGCGGCTTCGGCCTGGGTAAACGGCTGGAAAATCCGCGCCTGGGCTTCTTGGGCGATGCCAATACCGGTATCACGGACCTCAATGCGCACCCGGTTTTCCAGGGTTTGCGGGTCCTGATAGTGATTGAGTCGTACGTCTACCCGACCGAAACGGGTGAACTTCAGGGCATTGGAAAGCAGGTTGCTGACGATTTGCCGTACCCGCGTCGGATCACCCAGCACCAGCGCTGGAAAGCGCGGATCAATCAGGCAGGTGAGCTCGACACTGGGGGCGGCGTTCTGGGACAGCAGATTGGCGGTGTCTTCGACCAACAGGCCCAGATCGAACGGGATGCGCTCGACCTGCAAATGCCCCGCGTTGAATTTGGACATGTCGAGGATATCGTTGAGCAACTCCACCAGCACTTTGCCCGAGTCGTGGGCAATGGACAGTTGTTGACGCTGCTCAGGGTTCAGAGGGCTGTCCAGGGACAGCGAAAGCATGCCCAGCAGGCCATTGAGCGGCGTGCGGATTTCATGGCTCATGTTGGCGAGGAAGGCGGTTCTGGCCTGCGCCATATCCAGCGCGGTACTGCGCGCGGCCTGCAATTCTTCGTTGGACTGGCTCAGGCGCGCATTACTTGCCTCCAGCTCTCGGGTGCGGGCTGCGACGATGTCTTCTAGGTCGTTGAGGTGCCGGGTCAGCCGGTCTTCTGCATCACGGCGTCGGCCAAACTCGGAGACGACGCTGTCGATCTGACGATTGGCGACTTTGACCAGCACGCCGATTTCGTCTTCTTCATGGTTGGGCGGGCATGCCAGGCGGCGCTGGGCGGGGTTACGGGAGTCGCGGCTGGCCAGCTCGCGAATGACGCCCACCAGTGGCTTGGTCAAGGTCATGTAGAACAACAGCATCAGGATGCCCGCCAGCACCAGGCTGCGCACGAATCCATTGAGCAGAGTAATGCCTGCGCGTTGCAGGAACTGGTTGCCGAAGGCGAAGGTGTCGACGGTCAGGCGCAGGGTGCCGATGGCTTCGTTGGGCAGATGGGCCAGATTCAGAATGTCTTCGAACTGGCGGCTTTCACCAAACAGAAAGTCGCTGACTGTTCGATAACGGCTCTGGACATAGGGCCGCTCTACGCTTGCAAGCACCATGTTGTTGTTATCGGTGAGCCGCGCACCGATGACAGCGGGGGATTGCAGCAGCCCCAGGGTCAGCTCCTGAGCCAGCTCGGCATCGATGTTGTAGGCGATTCGCGACGCCGGGTTGTGGCTGATTTCCAGCAGCGAGCGAATTTCACGATTGATGGCAGCGTCTTCACTGGCATAATCGATGGCAATTTGCAGCAGGCTCAACAGGAATCCCAGGATGAACCCGAGCAGCACGGTCATGCGGGCCTGTTTATAGGAAAGCCGGTTGGTGAACGCTATATCCATAAAGCACTGCTACGTCATATGGCCTTTGCGGGGGCAAGCATAGCTGATCGCGATGCGATGGCGGAGATTGCGTGGGCAAGCCATTTATTTGGGCATGCCCCGATTCCGTAGGAGCTGCCGAAGGCTGCGAAAAACGATTTATCTGACACACCGCTTTCGCAGCCTTCGGCAGCTCCTACAGAGTCTTCTTAGCACTTATTCAGATAACCAAGGAGACATTCGTGGATTCTCGTTTAAACGCATTTCTCGAACGCGCCGACGCTGTGCTGGCGCGGCTGGAACCTTTGCTGCCAGCGCTTCGTGAGCCGGTCGACTGGTCACAGGCGCTGGCCGCGCGCTGGGTTCGTGAGGGTCGCAGCGGTTACCTGATGCCGCTACAGGTCAGCCTCGATATGCGCCTGTCCGATTTGATCGGTGTCGATAAACAGCGCGACCAGTTGGGCCGCAATACCCGTCAGTTCATCGACGGCCTGCCTGCCAACCACGCGCTGCTGTGGGGCTCTCGCGGGACCGGGAAATCATCACTGATCCGTGCCCTGCTGGCCGAGTACGCCCAGGCCGGCTTGCGATTGATCGAAATCGAGCGCGATCACCTGGGCGATCTGCCCCGCGTTGTCGAGTTGCTGCAAAAGCTGCCGCAACGCTTCGTGCTGTTTTGCGACGACCTCTCGTTCGAAGCGGGGGAAAGCGATTATCGGGTGCTCAAAAGCGTGCTCGATGGCTCGCTGGAGCAGGCTCCGGACAACGTTCTGTTATACGCAACCTCCAACCGTCGTCATCTGGTGCCGGAAAAAGAGAGCGATAACCTCCATTGGCAGCAGATCGATGGCGAGGTACACCCCAGCGAAGCGGTCGAAGACAAGATTGCCTTGTCGGATCGATTCGGCCTGTGGCTGTCCTTCTATCCATTCACTCAGGAGCATTTCCTGAATGTCGTTGAACACTGGATCACCCAACTTGCTCTGCCAACTGGCCTGAACTGGCAGCGCGATGAGGAGCTGGACAAGCACGCGATTCGCTGGGCAACCGGGCGCGGCAATCGCAACGGTCGCTGCGCCTATCAATTCGCGCGTTACTGGGTGGGCCTACAATTGCTGGAGCAACAACCATGATTGATTTGCAAAACGCCGGAGCAGGGCTGGATGGCTATGGCCTGCTGGCTGCACAGCTTGAATCTCTATTGGCCGATGAGCGCGACTTCATTGCCAACGCCGCGCAGTTCTCGGCGTTTCTCTATACCCAGATCGAAGACCTGAACTGGGCCGGTTTCTATTTGAACCGTGATGAAGAACTGGTGCTGGGGCCGTTTCAGGGGCAGATCGCCTGCGTGCGTATCCCTTTTGGTCGTGGCGTCTGCGGTGCGGCCGCACAGAGCCGCCAGACCCAGCGTGTAGAGGACGTGCATGAGTTCCCCGGGCATATCGCGTGCGACAGCGCATCGAACAGCGAGCTGGTCGTGCCATTGGTCAAAGAAGGGCGTTTGATTGGTGTTCTGGATCTGGACAGCCCGAGTGTGGCGCGTTTCTCGGAACAGGATCAGGCGGGGATCGAACAGTTGGCCGCTATTTTTCTGAGATTGACTGACTGCTGAAGTGACAGACGGTTGGCGCGCCAGGCGGTGCGCCAACCGAGCGCTATCAGTCGTAGATGACTTTCTTCTTCCATTCCGATTCGACTTCGTCCGCCTTCAGACCTTCGGTCAGGGCGTTGTCGTCATCTTCGGTCGGCGCGATATTGGTCAATACCATGGAGTTGGCGCGGGCCAGTTGTTTCTCCATCGCCAGCAACGCGTGCTGGTATGTCACCGGGTCGGGCTGGTTTTTCAGATATTGCACGCCGCGCTCGAATGCCAGACGGGCCTGACCAGGCTGCTCCTGCTGGAGTGCCGCCTGACCGAGATTATTGAAGAACTCGATGTGCAGCATCACCAGGATATTGCGAATCTCGCGGATCCAGTGCTTGGCTTCGCTGGTTTGCAGATAGCCATCGTGTGCAGCGCGGGTGACCTGACCATGCAACGCTTCCAATAGAAAGCGTACGTCCTTGGCCTTGGCTTCCGTGAGGATCGGGCTTGCCGGGTTGGTGACGGCAATCGCTTCACCCTGGCCGACCAGTGTCTCCAGCTCGGCAATGCGGCTCTTGATTTGCGCGTCGCCTTTATCCATGGCTGCCATGCGCTGCACCACGTTGAGCTCAAGGCGAGTCATCAATAGTTTCAGCGCCGGGGTAACCAACTGGCCCGGGAAGGTCTCGGATATTTCCGAGCAGCGACGCAAGCGGTCGGCAAGCTCCAGCTTAGCCCGGGCTTTGTCCAGTTTGGAGTTTTCAGCCACATGGTTGAGGTAGCCGATCGCGATAAGGAGCGCAATGCCGGCTACTACCATTAGGGTAATCATGAGTGGAGTCACCGCGCTAACCTCTATATAGCTGTAGTCAATTGAAGCGAGTGTAGTGGCTAAGCACTATTGCGCATAGATGTACTGGTCGGAGTTTGTCTTGCCTCACCCCAAATGAATGATCTCTTGCCTGGGCCGGTTGCCTTGGGAAAGGGTGGCGAAGTCATTGATTTAGATAAATTTTCATAATGGGGTTGACGACCCCTCAATCCATCCATAGAATGCGCGCCACTTACAGCGTAAAGCGTCAAGCGAAGCGCAAATAAGTAGTGAAGTTGTACGTGTGTCCCCTTCGTCTAGTGGCCTAGGACACCGCCCTTTCACGGCGGTAACAGGGGTTCGAGTCCCCTAGGGGACGCCATATTGCGGGAATAGCTCAGTTGGTAGAGCACGACCTTGCCAAGGTCGGGGTCGCGAGTTCGAGTCTCGTTTCCCGCTCCATATTTAACAAAAACGCCGCTCACTAGAGCGGCGTTTTTGTTTGTGCGTTTTGTAATGTTGGCACCACCCTGTAGGAGCTGCCGAAGGCTGCGAATCGCGGTGGATCAGGAATGTCGCATTCGCAGCCTTCGGCAGCTCCTACAGATCATTGGATCCTGAAGTCAGCATGCAGCCGCTTCCAGTGATCCCGTAAAACAGCCTTCTGACTTTCCGGCATCTCACTTCCCTCCAGGGCTTCAGGCCAAAGTGCGCGTGCTTTTTCCAGGGTGGCTCTGAGGTTGTAGAGGACTGGCCGCCATGGGATATCCCCATACTCCGCCCAGCGCTTGAAATGCGCTAAAGAAGCCTCGTACCAGTTTTTTTCCTTATCCATATTCAGGCCGAACCGCGCCTCATCAAGGATGTAAGCCTTGGTCACGACGATGTCGTAGGCGGGGGAGAGTTCGGCGGTGTGGCCGTCTGGATAAATCATGCTCCAGTTTTTCAGGTGCGCATCGCCGTTCGCCAGGAGGATATTCACCAGCAGTCGCACGGCCATCTGCACCGCGTCTCGCTGGCCGTGGCTGGAATTCTGGTAAATCAGCTTGCCAATCTGGTCGTAACTGCCAGCCGTGTACTTGTCATGGGCGTAGGCAAACAAGACCTGCGCGAAATCTTCTGAGTGGACGCGTTTGCTGTCTGGCAGTCGATCATATCGACGGATCCCGTAGGCATATTGCTCGTTTGGCAGATTGATGTTCGGCAGTGCCTCAATGTTGGACATGTCGATCAGCTTAATCTCGGGGATGTCGACCCCGGCCAGTGCCGCGAGCGTCATCGCGGTGTATTCGTTGAGCGGCACAAAGGGGTGGACGGTTGATGGCGTCTTGATGATCCAGTCACCCGGGGCAGTGCGGTCGCCGGTGATGTAGCGACCGTCCTGATCGCGCATGGAAAACTTCATCTGAACCCCGGCCAGAGAGAAGTGAGCCCGGCTGTCGGGAATGTCGATGACGGCAGGCTCGATCTTTCCATGTTGTTGCAAGGCCAGTACCGGGACCTGAGAAGCCTCGATAGGCTCGGCTATCAATGCGCCGGGCAAATCGCGGCCGAGCCAGCCGAGCAGGGGGAACTCGTTGTCCCGGTGGACTTTCATTGCCTGGGACAGGTAATTGCGCAAAGCGCCTTCAGGTAGCAGGTTGCTGAGCACCGGATGCAGTTTGTGACTGCTTGTAAAGGGGTGGCTGCGATCCAGCTGCCGGGCCAGAGACGCGGGGTTGGCATGGGACAGGGTCAGCGGTTGCCTGGCTTCGTTGTGCAGATATTCCGGGGCAAGGGTAAATACATTCTTGCCGTTGGAGTATCCCGCGACATAACCGACGTTTTCGCCTTGCAGGGTCAACCGTAAAGCCGAGACCGTTTCCTTGGCCATTAAAGGTCACCCCAAGGATTTTCAACCTCTTCATTCACCGAGAGGGCCTGCCTCACAGGTTCAGGGTAGCGCTGATCGACTTCAGGTTGAGTTTCGCCGTTGAGGATCCTTTGCACTGCAGCCAGTTGCGATTTGGGGACCAGAACCATTACGGAGTCTAGCCCTTCAGCAATCTGATCCAGAGTGTTGAGACGCGGGTTGCCGCCGGCTTCAATTTTGCCGTACTGCTGGCGGGTCAGCCCGGCACGTAATGGCATCTCCTGGATTTTCACTCCAAGAGCAAGGCGGCGTTTGCGGATTTGATCAAGTAAGGTGGTTTTCATGGCGCGGTCTCACAGTGAGCGGCCATTATGTAATCTATGTGGCTCAAGTCAAATAATTAGAGTCATATAAATTACATTTCATGTATTTGAGCTTTATATGGCTCTTAATGTCTTTTTTGAGCCGTATAAAGCTCATAATCAACCGTGGGCTTCAGAGCCCACTCACATCCCGCATCAGCAATCCAAAGCGCAGATCGACCGCTTCCGGGATCCGGATGTACACCGTATGCCCATCCCCCGGCGCGACGCCGATCGCCTGGCCCTTGGCGTTCTGCAAGCAAGCCAGATCAAAATGCAGGTTGCCCGCTGGTGTCATCAGTTCAAGATTGTCGTCCACGTAAAAGCGGTTTTTTACCCGCACCTCTGCCAACCCGTTGCGTCGTTCACCGGTCAGTTCGCCGACAAACTGTTGTTTCTCGGAAACCGAGCTGCCGTTCTGATAGTTCTGATATTCATCATGCACATGCCTGCGCAGGAAGCCTTCGGTGTAGCCGCGCTGAGCCAGTGACTCCAAGTCACCCATCAGGCTGCGGTCGAATTCACGGCCAGCCGCGGCGTCGTCGATGGCACGACGGTAAACCTGGGTGGTACGGGCGCAATAGAAGTGGGATTTGGTCCGGCCTTCGATTTTCAAGGAGTGCACGCCCATGCGGGTCAGGCGCTCCACGTGCTGAACGGCGCGCAGGTCTTTGGAGTTCATGATGTAAGTGCCGTGTTCGTCCTCGAAGGCTGGCAATAGCTCGTCGGGGCGGTTGGCCTCCTGGAGCAGGAACACCTGATCGGTCGGTGTGCCTTCGCCCAGAGTGGGTTCAGGCTGGAAGGTCTGCACAATCTCGCCGAGCTGGTTGTGCGTGGCCTCCTGCGCGGAATACTTCCAGCGGCAGGCATTGGTGCAACTGCCCTGATTCGCATCACGCTTGTTCATATAGCCCGACAGCAGGCAGCGACCGGAATAGGCCATGCACAGCGCACCATGGACAAAGACCTCCAGCTCCATGGCTGGCACCTGCTGGCGTATTTCCTCTATTTCCTCAAGAGACAGTTCCCGGGACAGGATGATCCGGCTCACGCCTTGCAGCTGCCAGAACTCGACGCTGGCCCAGTTCACGGTGTTGGCCTGGACCGACAAATGGATCGGCATTTGCGGGAAGTGGCGACGTACCAGCATGATCAGCCCGGGATCGGACATGATCAGCGCATCCGGGGCCATGGCGATGACCGGCTCCAGATCCTTGAGAAAGGTCTTGAGCTTGGCGTTATGCGGCGCGATGTTCACCACAACATAGAAGCGCTTGCCCTGGGACTGTGCTTCCTTGATGCCAATGGCGAGGTTGTCGTGATCGAACTCGTTATTGCGCACCCGCAAGCTGTAACGTGGCTGGCCTGCATAAACCGCATCGGCTCCGTAGGCGAAGGCGTAGCGCATGTTTTTCAGGGTGCCGGCCGGGGCCAGGAGTTCGGGAGCAAAGGGAATGGCAGTCGAGAGGGTCATGAAGTGGCGTCAGTCGCGAAATCCGCAGGGTAGTGGACTTGGCGCGAGGCTTTATTGATCTGGCGCAGTCTCTGTAGGAGTCAACATGTTGGCGAGGCATTGGATCTATAAACATAGGAATATCGCCTCGCGAACAAGTTCGCTTCTACAGGTTTTGCATATAGAGCTAGGCCGAAAATGAATTTAGGGAATAAAGACCTGAATGCTATGGTTCGTCCGCCTGTGTTGACCTGGAGTAGTAGCTCATGAGTTTCACGTCGCTGCATTGGGGGGCCTATCGTGCGCAGGTTGTCGGCGGGCAATTGCGCGCTTTGGTCCCGGTGGAGTGGGACAAGGATCCATCACCGATTGGGGATTCAGTAGCCGCTGCTCTGACGTCACCCACGCGCATCCTGCGCCCGGCAGTGCGCCGCAGTTTTCTGCAAGGGGAGGGCGGCAGTCCTGAGTTGCGCGGGCAGGAGCCGTTCGTCGAAGTCTCGTGGGAGGAGGCGCTGGAGCTGGTCGCCAACGAGCTGAAGCGGGTCAAGGCCGAGCACGGCAATCAGGCCATTTTCGGCGGTAGTTACGGTTGGGGTAGCGCCGGACGCTTCCATCATGCGCAAAGCCAGTTGCATCGTTTTCTGAACGGGTTTGGTGGCTACGTCGCAAGTGTCGATAGCTACAGCCTTGGCGCGGGCCGGGTCTTGATGCCGCATATTGTCGGCAATATGGACTGGCTGCTGGCCGCGCACACTTCATGGAAAAACCTCGCCCAACACTGCGAGCTGTTTGTGGCGTTTGGCGGTTTGCCCGCCAAGAACGCCCAGACCAGCCCCGGCGGCGCCAGTGATCACCTGTTGGCGACTGCGCTGAAAGCTATGTCTGAAGCCGGCGTCGAGTTCATCAATGTCAGCCCGCTGCGCGATGACCTGGCAGGCCCCGAACATAACGAATGGCTGCCAGTACGTCCCGGCAGCGACACGGCCCTGATGATGGCGCTGTCTTACGTGCTGGTGACCGAAGGCCTGCACAACGAAGCCTTCGTGCAGCATTACACCGTGGGCTATGAGCGCTTTCGTGATTACCTGCTTGGACACGTCGACGGCCAGCCCAAGGATCCAGACTGGGCGCAGGCGCTCACGGATATTCCCGCTGCGCAGATCACGGAGCTGGCGCGACGCATGGCCAGCAAGCGGACCATGATCAACATTGCCTATTCCTTGCAGCGCTCGGTGCATGGCGAGCAACCGTTCTGGATGGACGTGACGCTGGGGGCGCTGGTGGGGCAGATCGGCTTGCCTGGCGGCGGCTTCGGCCTGGGTTACGGCTGCATGAACAACACCGGCAGCGGTCGCAAGGCGTTTTCCGGCCCGCGGTTTTCCCAGGGGCAGAATCCGGTCAAAGACTTCATTCCGGTGGCGCGGGTCGCCGACATGCTGCTTAACCCCGGCGCAACCTTCGATTACAACGGCCAGCAACGGCATTACCCGGATATTCGTCTGGTGTACTGGGCGGGCGGCAATATCTTTCATCACCATCAGGATCTCAATCGGCTGCTACACGCCTGGCAGCGGCCGGAAACCATCGTGGTCCACGAGCAGTTCTGGACCGCCCAGGCCAAATACGCCGACATCGTGCTGCCCGCCACCACGGCGATGGAGCGTAACGATATCGGCAGTTCGGCCTCGGACCGTTTCATGATCGCCATGCAGCAGGCGATTGAGCCGGTGGGTGAGTCTCGTGACGATTACGCGATTCTGGCGGCGTTGGCCGAACGGCTCGGCTTCGCTGAAAGCTTCACTGAAGGTCGCGATGCGTCCGGCTGGCTGCGCCATATATATGAAGAGTCTCGGGGCAGGGCAGGCGAATTCGGTATTGAACTGCCGGATTACGATCAGTTCTGGCGTGACGGGGTGTTTGAAGTGCAGTACCCGGAGCAGGATACGGTGCTGCTCAAGGGGTTTCGTGACGATCCGGTCGCCAACCGCTTGCCGACACCGTCCGGGCTTATCGAGATTTATTCCGAGCGCATCGCCAGCTTCGGCTATGCCGATTGTCCCGGGCACCCGGTCTGGCTGGAAAAAACTCCTCAGGATTACCCGCTGCACCTGCTTTCGAACCAGCCGAAAACCCGGCTGCATAGCCAATACGATCACGGTAGTTACAGTCGCTCATCGAAGATTCAGCAACGCGAACCCCTGACCCTGAATCCCGAAGATGCGCGGGCGCGAGGCATTGGCGAGGGTGATGTGGTCAAGGTTTTCAATGGCCGTGGGGCGTTTCTGGCGGGGGTGATTCTTTCCGACAACATCCGCCCAGGCGTTGTGCAGATCGCGACTGGCGCCTGGTTCGACCCGCTGGTCCACGGTGAGCCGGGCAGCCTGGATAAACACGGCAACCCGAACATGATCACCCATGACGTCGGTTCGTCGAGCCTGTCCCAAGGCTGCTCGGCGCAGACCGCGACGGTGGAGATTGTTAAGTGGGAGGGGGAGTTGCCAGGTATCACGGCGTTCGAGCCGCCGGTGATGGAGGTGTAGGCGGTGTCTTCCCTGTGTGCGGTGCTTGCCCGCAATAAGATTCAGGTGATTTGCCTGCAGAATCGCAGTGTCCTTATCGCTGGCAAGCATCACAAAGGTCGCATGCAGGCACGAGAACCTGCGGGAGCTTGCTCGCGAAGAGGTCGGGACATCTGAATATATGTCTGGTGGCAGGAACATTGCCTTCGCGAGCAAGCTCGCTCCCACGGGGTCTATTGAGTCTGGGATCCTGCCGCGTTTCATGTGGGACCGGCCGGGCGGCGCTCCGCTTTAGCCGGGAAGGCGGCATTTCAGACGATAGGTATGGAGTGAATGTACTGGCCTCTTCCCGGCTGAAGCGGAGCGCCGCCCGGCCGGTCCCACATGAGAACTCGATCGTCTGTGGGCGGTGCTTGCCCGCAATAGAGTCTCCCATAGAGATTGCACTCTAATTCGAAATCTCAGTTGCTCTGATACCGACTCTGCCGCAACCGCTCCAGGCTGTTGCTCAGGTGCAAGCGCATGGCGGCGCGGGCGGCGTCGCGGTCCTGGTGGGCGATGGCGGCGAAAATCTGTTCGTGCTCGCGGCGCAGAATTTCCAGGTAGTCCGGCGCGTAGGCGTTGCTGAGCTGCACCCGTGAGCGGGGGATGATGCTGCTGCCCAGTTGCTCCATCACGTCGGTGAAGAAACTGTTGGCGGTGCACAGGGAAATCTGGTGATGAAACTCAAAGTCGGCCAGCGCCGTGTCGCTGCCAGGCGGACAGGTGTTGAGGGTGTCCAGGGCTTGGCGGATCGCCTGCAATTGCTCCGGGGTGCGGCGTTCGGCGGCCAGCGCGGCGGATTCCACTTCAATGCTCTGGCGCAGCTCGATGATCGCAATGGCATCGCGCAAGGTGCCGCTGATGCGTTCGTCGACCTGGAAATCGTTGGGCTGGCTGGCATCCACCACAAAGGTGCCGATGCCGTGCCGGGTCTCCACCAGCCCCTCGGCCTGCAGCCGGGACATGGCCTCGCGGACCACGGTGCGGCTGACCCCTTTCTCCTGAATGATGACCTGCTCGGTGGGCAGTTTTTCGCCCGCCTTGATCTCGCCGTCACGGATTTTGCGCGACAGGTCGTTGACCAATTGCTGGGCCAGGCTGGTGCGTCGATCAGGCGGGGCTGGAGGGGTTTCCATGTCGCTCATTCAGATCCTCGGTTGGGCCGCAGAGTATAACCTCAGCCGACTGCCACGCTGGCACCGGCTGGCACTATAATGTCCGCTCTTCGAAAACGAGTCAGCGCATGTCCGACCCAGACCTTTCGTCCCAGAAAAAACACCGACGTCTCGCCGAAACCCTGGTTGACCGTTTTGCCCAGCGCATGCGTGACGGTGTGCTGGTGCGCGGCGAGAAGCTTCCGCCGGAATTGCACATCATGGAAACCGAGGGCGTGAGCCGCACGGTGGTCCGCGACGCACTCTCGCGCATGCAGGCCGCGGGGCTGGTGGAAACCCGTCACGGCGTGGGTACCTTTGTACTGGACATGCCGGCGCCCGCCGGTTTCGTGATCGGCCCTGCGACCATCGCGACCTTGCCCGACGTGCTCAATCTGCTGGAGTTTCGCTTGAGTCTGGAAGTGGAAGCCGCAGGCATGGCAGCGCAACGACGCACCCCCGAAGCCTTGCTGGAAATCAAACAGGCCCTGGATGCGTTGCTTGAAGGGCCGCAAAAGTCAGGCACCACGATCAATGCCGATTTCCAGTTCCACCTGAAAATCGCCAAGGCCTCGGGCAATACCTACCTGATCGACATCATGAAGCACCTGGGCACCAAGTTGATCCCCCGGACCCGCATGAACTCGGCCTACACCGGGCAAAGCGACCGCACGGCGTATCTGGCGGGCATCAATGCCGAGCATCGGCAGATTTATCTGGCGATTGCGGCGGGAAATGTGGATGCGGCGCGTTCGGCGATGTATCTGCACCTGAACAGCAGCCGCATCCGTTTGCATCAAACCCAGGCAAGCCAGGAGTTGTACAGCAATTAGAGGAAGTTGTACTGCACACCCACTCTTAAACGCAACTGGCGTTCATCGTCGATGCTATTGACTTTGATATCGCCCACTTCAAAGAACGGCACCCAGCGTTTATCGATTTTGTATTTGAATACGGCGTTCTGTTCATAGTCTTTCATGCCGTTGTCATAGCGAATGTAATCGGCATCGAAGTAAGTGAATTGATATTCATACGCCCATTTACTGCTTTGCGGTGCATAGTTGAGCCACACGTCGTAGCGGTTGATGCTCTGGTTATCCATGGCGTTGTCGGGCATGTCGCGGTTGACCTTGTCCCGGTCCAGCTTGATGGAGTCATAGCGGTAACGCGCCGAGGCGTTCAGGGTGTCGCTGATGCGGTAAGTGGCTTTCAGGCCAAGCTTGTAGGCGGTCGATTTTTCAATGCTTTCAAGGGCGATGGAAGGCGTCAGCATCCAGTCGGCGTTCAATTTGTATTGATACGTCATACCCAGTTCGTGACCGCTGCCCACGGTGTTGTCGAAGGCAACGTCCTTTCGGTCGCCGGCGGTTTTGTACTTGAGTTCGCCTTCGAAACCCAGGCCATTGTCCAGGCGGGTGCCGAACTTGACCCGATCCGAGTGCATGCGCGTACTTTCCGCGTATTGATGTCGATAGTTGATATAGCCAGTGTCGGCGATTGTAACGGTGGAAGTAATCAACGCGGCAAACGACAGGATAGCTTTGGTGGTTTTCATATTTTTTATTCTTGTTAAATGAAATGGGAAGTGTGTTCACAACAGGTTTTTTCGGGCAGCCGGGTTCCCTGGCAGAAAATGCCAAACAGCGCGGCGGTTAAAACTCCAGTGGTATTACAGCGCCAGGCAAGCGCTCGGTTGTTCAGTGTTATGGGTGTTCATGTCGCGGCTCGCCTGAACCAGCAGGCGGGTGTAAGCATGTTGCGCCTCGTGGCGGGCCAGTTCGCCGGTGTCGAGAATCTCCACGATTTTGCCGCCTTGCATCACCGCGACTCGTTCGCAAAGGTGGGCAACCACCGCCAGGTCGTGGGTCACCATCAGGTAGGTGAGGCCCTGTTCCCGGCGCAGATCGGCCAGCAGATTGAGGATTTCCGCCTGCACTGAAACGTCCAGCGCCGAAGTGGGTTCATCGAGCAGCAGCACGCGCGGTTCGAGAATCAACGCTCGGGCAATCGCCACACGTTGGCGTTGGCCGCCGGAGAGCTGGTGGGGGTAGCGGAAACGAAAGCTGTCGTTGAGGCCCACTTTGCGCAGGATTTCGCGGACCCGGTCGTCCCGGTCGCCAATTCGGTGGATGGCCAGCGGTTCCTTGAGTGCCGAATCAATAGTGTGGCGTGGGTGCAATGAGGCGTAGGGGTCCTGAAAGACCATCTGCACCGTTCGATAATGCGCGGCATCCAGCTTGCGCTGCACCTGTTGGCCGTTGACTTGCAACGCGCCGTTCCAGTGTTGGTATTGCCCGGCCAGGCAGCGCAGCACGGTGGTTTTGCCTGAGCCGGACTCGCCCACCAGGCCAAACGCCTGGCCTTGTTCGACCTGGAGGTTGACGTCATGCAGCACTTGGTTGAGTGCCGGGCCAGTGCCGAAACTGAGGTTGAGTGATTGGACTTCGATCATCGCCATGGGAGGGGTCTCAATGAGTCAGCCAAAGGGGATCGCGCTGGAGCACCGGCAGGCGACTGCGCGGGAAATCCAGGCTCGGCAACGCGGACAGCAGCCCGCGAGTGTAAGGATGTTCTGCCCGGGCCAGATCGGCGGCGGCCAGGGATTCCATGACCCGACCGGCATACATCACCAGCACCCGGTCGCAGAAGTGCTGGACCAGATTCAGGTCGTGGCTGATGAACAGCAGGCCCAGGTCCCGCTCGCTGACCAGCTCTTCGAGAATGTTCAGCACTTGGCGGCGTACCGACACATCCAGTGCCGAGGTGGGTTCGTCGGCAATGATCACCTGTGGGTCGGTGATGACCATCATCGCGATCATGATCCGCTGGCCCATGCCGCCGGAGACTTCATGGGGATAAAGCTGATAGACCCGCTGCGGATCACGGATATGCACCTTGGCGAGCATTTCCAGGGCGCGCTCCTTCGCTTCCTGATGAGAGACTTTGTGATGGGCCAGATAAGCCTCGGCAATCTGCTCGCCGACTTTGACGACAGGGTTCAGCGAATACTTGGGGTCTTGCATGATCATCGACATGCGCCGACCGCGAATGCCCTGCATCTGTTTTTCGCTGGCGCCCAGCAGGTCGATATCGTCAAAGCGCAGGGTCTTGGCGGTGACTTGCGCCGTGGACGGGTGCAAGCGCAGCAGGCTGCGCCCCACGGTGGATTTGCCCGAGCCTGACTCGCCGACAATCGCCAGCTTTTCCCGGCCCAGATTGAATGACACGCCTTGCACTGCGAGGTTGGTCCTGCCCGCGCTGGTGAACTCGACGCGTAGATCTTCAACGGCGAGTTTGCTGTGTGATGCGGATAACTGAGACATGGCTGTTACCTCTTATTAAATGTGTGGATTTCCGTATCCCTGAAACCGCTCTGATGAAGCCACATGCAATTCTTTGAATGGAATGCATAACCTGTAGGAGCTCACCGAGGTTACGAGGCCAGCGATGGCGGTGTGTCAGGCAGACAGCTATCGCTGCCTCGCGTTGCTCGTGAGCTCCTACAGGTCTTCATTGACGTACGTTCTTCTGTGGAGCGCGGTATCGGGTTTACTCATTTCGCGGATCAAGCACATCACGCAGCCCGTCTCCCAGCAGGTTGAACGCCAGGCTGACCAGCATGATGGTGGCGCCGGGTGCGGCCACCAGCCACCAGCTTTCCAGCATGTAGCGTCGGCCGCTGGAGATCATCGCGCCCCATTCCGGCAGTGGTGCTTGAGCACCGAGGCCGAGAAAGCCGAGGGCGGCGGCGGTCAGAATGATGCTCGCCATGTTCATGGTCAGGCGGATGATCACCGACGACAGGCACATGGGGATGATGTGCCTGCCGATGATCCGCAGCGGCGAGCCGCCCTGCAGTTTCACCGCCACCACAAAGTCAGCGTTACGCAGCGACAGGGTTTCGGCGCGGGCAAGGCGGGCTATTGGTGGCCAGGCGGTGAGGGCGATGGCAATCACCGCATGCTCCAGACCGGGACCGAGAGCCGCGATAAAAGCCAGGGCCAGCACCAGGCTCGGGAACGAGATGAAAATATCGGTGATGCGCATGAACAGGCTGTCCACCCAGCCACCGAAGTAGCCTGATACCGTGCCGATCAGCAGCCCGATGGGGCCGACAATCACCGTCACCAACAGCACGATGTACAGCGTGATTCGCGAGCCGTAGACCAGCCGGCTGAACACGTCGCGGCCATATTCGTCGGTGCCGAACCAGTGGGCCGCACCGGGCGCCTGCAAAGCACGGGCGAGGTCTTGCTGCAACGGATCATGGCTGGCGATCCAGGGCGCAAACAATGCCACGATCATCAAGACACTGATCACCGTCAGACCCGCCAGGGTCATGGGGTTGCGCAGCAGAAAACGCATCATGCGGGCCGCGCTGCCGGTCAGTGCCGCCAGGCTTGAGGCGGGCACTGCTGGCGCGGCTGGAGTCGCTTGAAAAGTAGTCATCAGCGGGTTCTCGGGTCGAAGACTTTATAAAGGGCGTCGCTGATCTGGTTCAGGGCAACAAAGATCAGCCCGATCAACAACACGCACGCCATCACCGCATTCATATCGCCCAGCAGCAGGCTGCTGGTCAGGTACTGGCCGAAACCCGGCCAGGCAAAGACCGTCTCGATCAGCACCGCGCCTTCCAGCAGGCCGCCATAGGCGAGGGCGACGATGGTCAGCAGCTGCACGCGGATATTGCGGAACGCATGACCCCAGACAATCCGCCGCTGGGACAGGCCCTTGACCCGTGCCGTGATGATGTACTCCTGTGACAGCTGCTCCAGCATGAAGCTGCGGGTCATGCGACTGATGTACGCCACCGAGTTGAAGCTGAGGATGATCGCGGGCAACAGGATGTGGCGCAGGGCACTGCGAAACGCCTCCCAATCGCCGGACAGGGCGGTGTCGATCAGCAGCAGCCCGGTGCGCGTCGGGATCAAACCGTCATATGCCAGGCCAATCCGGCCCACGCCGCCCGCCCAACCCAGCCAGGCGTAGAACACCAGAAAGGCCATCATGCCCAGCCAGAAAATCGGCGTTGAGTAGCCAAACAGGGTGAACAGCCGAGCGATGTGGTCACCGGCGCGGCCCTGATGGGTGGCGGCATAGACCCCCAGCGGCAGCCCTGCCAGCACGCCGAAGACAATCGCCAGGGTGGCCAGCTCAAGGGTGGCGGGGAAGACGCGAGCGATGTCTTCTATTACCGGGTGGCCGGTCAGCAGTGCCTTGCCGAAGTTGCCGTGCAGCAAGTCGTTGAGGTAGCTGCCGAACTGGGTCCACAACGGTTTATCAAGCCCCAGCTCTTTGTAGGCTTGAGCGTAGGTCGACGCGTCGGCGTCGGGGCCGACGATGGCCAGCACCGGGTCCAGAGGCATGACCCGGCCGATGAAAAACGTGAGCAGCAACAGGCCGAACAGCGTCGCCAGCACCGAACCGCTGCGCCGGGTCGTGCCCGCCATGCGGCTACCCCACAATGAAACAGATGCACTCGTCATAAGAATTCCTGCCTTGCGAAAGCGATCGAGTCCGGATCAACGTTGTTTGTAGACGTCGTGCAGGCGTGTCGTGGCGGCGCTGTGGCCGATGTAGTCACGCACATCGGCATGCACCACTACCTCGTCGGTCATCTGCGAAATCGGCATGATCGCGCCGACCTGCTGGTCGTACAGATTCTGGATGCGTTGATAGAGCGCCAGTTGCCGTGATGCATCACGTTCCTGTTCGGCCTGCTCGATCAACTGATTGAGTTCGGCGCTGTAGAACGAAGTGCGCCAGCCCTGAAAGTTGCTCAGCTTGGCGGCCTCGCGGTTGTCCGGGTTGTACACCAGGGCACGCAGGCTGGAGTGCGGATGACGCTCAGCGCCACCGCCGCCGCGACCGACCAGGATGTCGAACTTGCGGTCACGCATCGCCCCATAGATCTGGTTGCCGGTGCCGGTGATGATCGTGGCGCGAATACCGGCCTGGGCCAGGGTCGATTGCAGGCTGGTGGCGATGTTGATGAAAGGTGAATCGGTCAGCGAGCGCAGGGTAATCGCGAAGCCTTTTTCGTGTCCGGCTTCGGCCAGCAGGCGTTTGGCTTCCTGCACATTCAGACGATAACCGGGGTCGTCCAGGCGGGCGTTCAGGCCCAGTTGCAGCGGACGCTGATTGGCGACGCCGTAGTGGGGCATGACCACATCGTTGATACCTTGATAATCGATCAGCAGGCGTATTGCCTGACGCACTCGGATGTCCTGAAACAGCGGCTGCTCCATGCTCAGCGCGACGTAGTAGATCGTGCCGCGCGCAATCGTCTGGACGTTCACTTCCGGCGAGCGCGTCAAGGCTTTGATATCGGTGGCGGCCATGCCTCTGGCCACATCCAGATCACCGCGTTCGACCATCAGGCGCAGCGCCTGGGATTCGGTCATGTTGCGCATGATGACCCGGCGCATCTTGGCGGGACCGCGCCAGTAGTTGTCAAAGCGGGTCATCAGGATCACGTCATTGGCGCGCCAGATGTCCAGCTTGAAGGCGCCGGAACCTGCGGTATGAGTGGTCAGCCACGCGGCGCCCTGATCTTCGCCCTGAGCGTGTTGCAAGGCCGTGTGGCGATCAATGATAAAGGCGCTCGGCGAGGTGGCCAGGGTATTGAGCACTAGCAGTGGGTCAGTGGGGCGCGGCAGGTCGAGGACGAAGGTCAAAGGGCCTTCGGCGCGCATGGTTTGTGCCACGTTCTGGGCAGTGTAGCCGTAGGCTTTCCAGGTCGAAGCCAGTGCGCGATTGAGGGTCACGACCCGTTGCAGCGACCAGGCGACATCCTGGGCGGTCAGCGGTTGACCAGAGTGGAAGGTGACGCCGGGGCGCAGATGGAAGGTGATGCGCATGCGGTCGGCGCTGACTTCCCAGCGTTCAGCCAAAGCTGGGATCAGCGTGTCGGGCGCGCTGGCGTCCTGTTCAAGCAGCATGTCGTAGACGTTGGCATTGACCTCGGCCACTTCCAGTCCGGTGGCGGCCGCCGGGTCCAGGGATAGCAGGTTGATCATGCTCATGCCGACCACCAGTTGATCAACCGGCGTTTCACCCCGCGCCATGCTGGGCGAGGTGTGCAGAAGCGTCGCAGTCAGCGCCGCGCACAATAGCTGGCGCAGGCGCGAAGGCCAGAGTTTCATAGGGCAGTCCTTTCTTATATTTATTAAGACTCTTGTGCCAGAGGCGCTCATGTCGCCTCTGTGCGGTGCCGCCGATCAGTAACGCTGGTGCGTGTTGGCCTCGATGTAGTGGAAGTTGATGTCTTCACCCAGGCCAGGGCGGTCCGACAAATGCACGTAGCCTTCATCATCCATGGGGTCGACCAGTGTATTGAGATAGGCCGGAACCTGCTCGTAATCCAGGAACGGGTGCAGCAGGCCGCGCTCGTACCAGCGGCAGTTGCTGATCGCGCCGATCACTTGCAGGTTCGCCGCGCCATTGCCGTGGACCTCGCAATCCATGCCGAAAGCTTCGGCCATGTGCGCGACTTTCAGGCACGGGCTGATCCCGCCGACACCGGCAACGCCTGCGCGCAGGATATCGCAGGACTTTGAAGTCACCCAGCTGGCGCGGCTGTGGTATTTGCCGTCGATGCTTTCCGGGCCGAGCACCGGGATATCGAGGTTGGCGGCCAGCCAGGCATAGGATTCGGCCGAGTCTTCGATCATCGGTTCTTCGAACCAGGCGAAGTCGAGCTTCTGCAGTTCGCGGCCGATGTACAGCGCGTCCACGCGGCTGTACCAGTGATAACCGTCGAGCATCAGCGCGATGTCCGGCCCGACTGCTTCACGTACGGCGGCGCAGGCTCGCACATCCATACGCGGGTTCGGAGCGAAGGAAATCGGTGGCATCCAGGTGTGCAGCTTGATGGCTTTGTAGCCGCGGGCGACCAGCTTCTCTGCGAACTGGCCGTATTCATCCGGGGTGGAGAGGCCGCCGGGCAGGTCATCGCCGCACATGGTCGAGCCGTACGCCAGCACCTTGTCGCGATAGCCGCCGAGCAGTTTGTAGACCGGTTGTTTCAGTACGCGACCGGCCAGATCCCAGAGCGCCTGTTCTACCAATGCCAGGGCGCGGTCGGTCAGTTGGCTGGCGCTGCCGCGTTGCCAGTGGGCCAGCTCCTGCCAGATTTTTTCCCGGTTCATCGGGTTCTGCCCGAGCAGCACTTTCTTCACGAAGGATTCGATGATGTGCGGCCGAATCAGCTCAGGAGCGCCGAAAGAATAACCTTCACTGCCATCGTCACAACCGATGCGCAGCATCGCCAGATTGACCGGTTTTTCTTCGCCTGGATGGGCATGGCCTGCGCTGTCGACGGCGCGGCGGGACGGATGGGAAAAGACCTCAACACTGATGCGGGTGATTTTCATAGAAAGCTTGCCTTGGATATTGTGATTATTAGGTGGCTTTGCTGTATGTCGTCATACAACGATGGGGCGATTATTTTCCCGATAGGTTTGTTGTGTCAACGGGTATTTGAGGTTTTTAGAGGGTTTCGAGAGGTTTTGCGGGGAGGAGGTGGTTCTTTTTAGCGGGAGGAGGTATCTAAAGTCGTCATACTTCGTGGTGAGGGTCGGTGCGACCTGTAGGAGCTGCCGAAGGCTGCGAACAGCGGTGTGTCAGCAATAATGCCTTCGCAGCCTTCGGCAGCTCCTAGAGGGAAGTTGTCAGCTTTTGGCTTTCTCGCGCTTCGCAAACACAGCCTTACCCACCCCAATCAATGTCACGTCATTCTGCGGCGTGTGAATCCGTGCGCAGAGCACATTGCGCAGGTGGCGTTGCAGGGGGTTGCTGCGGGACAGGCCGGGGTTGCCGGAGGCTTCGATGGCCAGTTCCACGGCGCGGATGGCGTTGGTGGTGACCAGGTATTTGATCTGCGCGGCGTGGGCGGCCGGGGTGTGACCGTTGGCGGCCGATTGCAGCAAGGTGTGGTTGGCGAACAGCAGGGTATCGATCTGCCCGACCACTTCCTGAAAGCGCGGCAACGTCGAAAGCGCTGCTCCCAGATTGGATGGCTTGCGCTGTTCCAGCCAGTCAACGAACCATTCCCGGGCCGAGCGAGCGACACCGTCGTAGACCGAGGACAGCAACACCGACATCCACAACATGCCAGCCGGGTCCAGTTCTGCCTGAGGCGCGCTCCACGGGCTGACGCTGACGGCGTGCTCCAGCGGCACCAGCACGTTATCGAAGATCACTTCATGGCTGCACGTGGCGCGCATGCCCAAATGATTCCAGTCTTCGACGATGCGAATCCCCGGTGTGTCCTTGTGCACCAGCCAGGCGCCCACCAGCGGGTCGGCGTCGTCGCTGCGGGCCCAGACGTTGAACCAGGTCAGGCCATGGCTGCCGGTCGAATAGATCTTGCTGCCGCTGATCCGCCAGCCCTCGGCAGTACGCCTTGCAGTGGTAGCAGGCAGACCGCCTCGAGCAGGCGTGCCAAGGTCGGGCTCGACGCGCAGCGAGTTGATCAGCGCACCGTCGCGTACCGCTTCTTTAGCGACCTGCAGGCGCAGATGTTCGGGCCAGCTTTGACTCTGTTGCAGGCGCGCATGCTGGATGTATTGCATGACCAGAATCAGCGCCGTGGACGGCTCACCGTGGGCGACCGCGCTGATGGTTTGCAGCGCCTTGGGCAGATCGGCACCGCCGCCGCCCAGCTCGTTCGGGACTGTCAGACCCAGCAGGCCGTGTTCGTGCAACAGACGAAAATTCTCATGGGGAAACTCGCCGCTGGCGTCATACCGCTCGGCGGTGGCGGCCAGTTGCGCCGTGATCGATGCCAGCCGGGCGCCGAAGGCCTCGGGGGATTCGATGTCAGCGACGCGCGTGGCGGTGGGGCGAAGGGGTAGTGCGCTCATGGGGGTGTCCTGTTCACATTTTTGTTGGAGCGAGGCTTGCCCGCGAAGAACTATTACGCGGGATGTCTGATGCACTGCGGTGACTGCTTCGCGGGCAAGCCTCGCTCCAACAGGAATTAAGCCAGCTCCGCAACCTCTTCCCGCCGCGCATAGCGGTTTTCCGGCACTTGCAGGTTAAAGTGCTCGCGCAACGTGGAGCCGCTGTACTCGCTGCGGAACAAGCCCCGCGTCTGGAGCACGGGCACCACCAGCTCCGCGAAGTACTGCAAGCCGTCCGGCAACAGCGAGTTGATGATGAAACCATCCGCCGCGCCGTGCTCGAACCAGGTCTGGATGGTGTCGGCCACCTGCTCGGCAGTACCGACGAACTCCCGGCGTGGGCGGGAGAAGAACAGCGCCACTTCGCGCAAGGTCAGGCCTTCGTCCCTGGCCAGTTGTTTGACCCGGTCCGAGCCGCCTTTCTGGCTGTTGGAGCCCAGATCACCCAGCTCCGGGAAGGGCGCATCCAGTGGATATTGGCTGAAGTCATGATCGTTGAACGGGCGGCCCAAGGCGACGATGGCGTCTTCGATGCTCACCAGCTCCACTGCCTGCTGATAGCGGCGCTCAACCTCGGCTTCGTCGCGGCCAACGATGGGGCGGATGCCGGGCAGAATCGATAGATCCAATGGATTGCGGCCAAAGCCGGTCGCGCGACTCTTCAGGTCTTTGTAATAGGCCTGAGCTTCTTCCAGGGATTCAGCGTGGACGAAGATCGCATCCGAATATTCGGCGGCAAAATTGCGTCCGTCATTGGAAGTGCCGGCCTGAAAAATCAGCGGATGGCCTTGCTTCGAGCGAGCAATGTTCAGCGGCCCTTTGACCGAGAAGAACTCACCCTTGTGATCCAGAGCATGCAGCTTGCCGGGGGTGAAAAACTCGCCGGTCTTTTTGTTGCGGGCGAAGGCGTCGTCTTCCCAGGAGTCCCACAGACCTTTGACCACCGACACATGCTCTTTGGCAATGCGATAGCGCACGGCATGAGGCGGGTGTTCGGCCTTGCTGAAGTTGTCAGCGGTGCCGCTGAGCCACGACGTCACCACGTTCCAGCCTGCGCGGCCGCCGCTGATGTGGTCCAGCGAAGAGATCTGCCGCGCCACCTGGAACGGCTCGGTGTAGCTGACCGTCACGGTCGCCACCAGGCCGATGTTTTCCGTGGTGGCGGCCAGCGCCGAGAGAATGGTCAGCGGCTCGAAGCGGTTGAGGTAATGCGGGCTGGATTTCTCGTGGATGTGCAGGCTGTCAGCGATGAACACGAAATCGAATTTGGCCGCTTCTGCCAGTTTCGCTTGCTGCTTGTAATAACCGAAATTGACGCTGGCATCAGCCAGGGCGTCCGGGTGGCGCCATTCGCCCCATCCGTGACCGACACCGTGCACCATTGCGCCGAATTTGATTTGACGTGGCTTGCTCATGAGCGTGCTCCTGAATCTGAAAAAGAGGTTATCTGCGGGTTAATGAGCGGCTGTCTGCACAACCTGAGCACGCGAAGCGTTGAAGCTTTTGTCGAAGCCTTTTGAGACGTCGATCGATTTGGTCAGGATGCCTTCCTGTTGGTAAATATCAGCGGTGGCTTGCAGACCCTTGATGACGTTGTCGTCGATCTCGACGCGATTCATCTTGGTGGCCTTGGCGATTTCCTGATGTACCTCAATGGGCAGGCCAGTGATCGCCGCCTGAGCCTTGGCGTATTCGTTGGGGTGGGCGTTGGTCCACAAGTAGGCGCGCTCGACCCGGGCCACGAAATCATCCAGTTGCACGCGCTTGTCAGCGATGGCCTTGCTGGTGGCGGCCAGGTACAGGTGATTGCTCAACAATTCGCTGCCGCTGATCAAGACCCGGTCGTGGCTTTGGGTTGTAGCGACCGTGGTGTACGGGTCCCAGGTGGCCCAGGCATCAGCACCGCCACTGGACAGCAGAATCCGCGACTCGCCGGGCAGCAGGTTGATGAAGGTGACATCGCTGGTTTGCAGCCCGGCCTGACGCAGAGCCTTGATCGCCAGGTAATGGCCGATAGAGCCGCGGCCGGTCACGATGCGCTTGCCCTTGAGGTCCGCGACCGTCTTGATCGGCGAATCCTTGGGCACCAGCAACGCCGTGGTGAAACGGCCTTCAGCGTGGGTGATGCTGACCACTTTCAGCGGTGCGCCGGCGCCCAGTGCAAACACATACGGCGCATCGCCGAGGGCTCCGACGTCCACAGCACCAGCGTTCAGGGCTTCACCCAGTGGTGCGGCAGCGGGGAATTCGGAAAAGCGGATCTCGTAAGGCACATCTTTCAATTCGCCGGAGACTTGCAGCAGCGCCTTGATACTTGATTTCTGGTTGGCGACCAGCAGCGGGTCGAGGTCGGCGGCCATGGCTTGCTGGCCGAGGGTTGCGCTGAGCAATGCGCTCAGCAGCAGGGTTTTTATTGGGTGGCGTTGGGGCGAAAAAAACGACATGGGTGCGTCTCCAGGCGAAGAGGGTGCTGACTGGCAGGACCTCCGCCTGGAGGGGTCGGTCCTGCTGCTTGTTTCTCAGATGTTTAGATCACGTGGAAGCCATGCGTCCCGTCACGGGCAAGCTGCTCCACTAGACCGAACTCCCAGTCCAGATAGGCTTGCATGGCTTCGCGGGGCGCATCGGTGCCTTCATAAGGGCGGCGATAGCGATCGATGCGCGGTGAGGCGAGGTGGTTTTCCCCGGTTTCCAGTGGCAGACCGGCCTTGATCCAGCTGGCGGTGCCGTCCTTGAGCAGGAACACTTGCTTGCCGGTCAGGGCTTCGACTTCGGGCACTGCCAGGCGCGCCAGCTTGCTGCTGCCGCAGGTCAGGACGTAACGCTCGGCTTTGGGGGTGACTTGCAGCGCATCCTGCAATTGAGCGCGCAACGCCCACCAGGCGCCGGGGATGTGCTGCTTGACGTAGTTGGCGCTGGCGGTGAAATCAAGCACAGCGACGTCGCCATGTTGCTGCCAGTCGGCGAGGGTCTGCGGGCTGATTTCTTCCACTTGGGCAGGGGTAGGAATTGGCGCATTCCAGTCGCCTTGTTCGCTGAAATCCTCAGCCTGCAGATCATCGACAACCGACACGTCCCAGCCCAGTTGCGCCAGCCAGGAGGCTGACATATTGGCGCGTACGCCGTCGTCGTCCACCAGCACCAGTCGCGCACCGCGCACGCTGGCATAGTGATCGGTTTCCTGGACCAGTTGCCCGCCCGGCGTGGAACGCGCAGTCGGCAGATGGCCAGCGGCGAATTCTTCCGGGGTGCGGACATCCAGCAGGTAAGTGGTGCGTGCCTTGTCGGCTTGCCAGCTGTGCAGTTCGATGCGCGTGGTGCGTTTGACGCCCGCTTTATCAGCGACCCGACGCGCATCGGCGCTGGCGGTTTCGCGGGTGTCGTCGCTGATGGCGGCAAAGCGTCGAGCCTGGCCGTGATCCAGCGTCTGCCCGGCCAGCAGCCAGCCAATGGTGCCGTTGCGCAGGGCGTTCACCTGATTGGGAATGCCAGCGTTGACCAGCGACTGAGTGCCGATGATGCTGCGCGTGCGGCCGGCGCAATTGACGATGATTCGCGTGCTCGGGTCCGGCGCCAGCTCGCGGGCGCGCAATACCAGTTCCGCGCCGGGTACGCTGATGCCGCCGGGGATGCTCATGGTCTGGTATTCGTCATAACGACGTGCGTCGAGTATCACCACGTCGGCCTTGGATTCGATCAGTTGCAGGACTTCCTCAGCCGCCAGCGATGGCGTGTGGCGATGATGCTCTACCAGTTCACCAAAGGCTTTGCTGGGCACATTGACGTCGATGAACAGCTCACCGCCCGCGTCGCGCCAACCCTGAAGACCGCCTTCGAGCAGCTTCACGTCGCTGTAACCCAGTGTCTGCAAGCGCTCAAGGGCGCGCTGCGCCAGACCTTCGCCGTCGTCATACAGCGTCACGGCGGTGTCGCGGCGGGGGATGCGCGAGAACACTTCCAGCTCCAGCTTGGACAGCGGAATGTTGGCGGCAAACAGCGGGTGCGCTTGAGCAAAAGGTGCTTCTTCACGCACATCGACCAGGGCCAGTTCTTCATGGGCCAGCAGTGCCTTGCGGATATCGGCGAAGGAGCGGGTAGTGGGCTGAGTCATTGTGCTTGGCTCTCTTTGGACAGATCCCAGATGTTGGGTAGAAAGGCGTTGGAATAGCCGGAGATAAACAGTTTTTCAGTGCCGTCGGGCTGATACACCGCGCGCCGGACTGCACCGATATTGGCGCCATAGACATGGATGCTGATCGATACTTTATCGCTGAACGCATTGCTGACCTGATGCACGTCATTGCTGTCCGGCGACAGGGCTTCGACATGGCCGGGTTCCAGACGAATCGCCTCACCCTGCTGTGCAAGCGTGCCGTCTTCATTGCGGGTGAAACCCTGAGAATACTCCGCACCCCGCAGCATGCCGATCAAGCCCCAGACGCGATGGTCGTGAATCGGCGTGCTCTGGCCCGGACCCCAGACAAAACTGACAACCGAAAACCGTTGCCGGGAGTCGGCATGCAGCAGAAATTGCTGATAGCGCTCGGGGCTGGGGATGGCGTATTCGTCGGGGAGCCAGTCATCGTGTTCGACCAGTTGGCTCAGCAACTGCCCGCCACGATCCAGCAGATCGCCTTCGCGAGGGTTGCTGTCAATCAGCTCGGCCAGTGCGCCAATGAATGCTCTGAGTCGTTCCGGGTGTCGGGTCTGCGTCATGTCTATACCAGCGCGAGATGAATGCTTGGCTTAATATAAACATAATGACTTAGATTAATATGCGACTATTTTATGATTAGGTTATAACTAAAGGTGCTGAAAAAGTACCGATGTTGGTATTGGGGTTTCATTGCCTGATGCATCGCCATCGTCCGGATGCGGCCCAGACCAAGCGCGCTCCTACAGGCGATGATATCCGTAGGAGCGCGCTTGCCCGCGATGGCGTCAGTAGGGTCAACGCTCATGTCACCGGTAGCTATCCACACACCACAAATCCAACTATGCTTTTCGCCTATCTCTTCTCTGTCTCTTTATGTGCGGTCTGAATGAAAATTGATGATATCGATGCCTTCGTGGCGGTGATTCGTTGCCAGTCCATCAGCCACGCGGCGCAGTCCCTGGATCTGACCCAGCCGGCGATCACCCGGCGGGTGCAGAATTTCGAGCAGGCGTTGGGCGTCGAGCTGTTCGATCGCAACACCAAACCGCTCAAGCCGACGCAAATGGGCAATCAGGTGTATCAGCGCTGCCTGTCGATCCTGCGCGAGATGGATGCCCTGCGCGAGCTAGTCGCCAGCGATACACCGCCCAGCGGTTTATTGCGTCTGGGTGTGCCGCAGACGATTGGTGACGTGGTGCTGCTCGACGCGCTCAAGCAAATGCGCAGTCAATTTCCCGATCTGCGGGCGCAGGTGTCCACCGGCTGGGGCAGCCATCTGGTGAGCAAAATCGAGAACGGCGAACTGGATGCCGCAGCGGCATTGTTTCCGGCGGGCAAGATCTTCCCGGAGAACATCATTGGCGAGTCCATCGGCAAGATGGAGCTGGTGGTCGTCTGTGCGCGTTCGGCTTTGCCAAAAGGCTCGGTGAAACTGGCGGACTGTTATCAGCAGGGCTGGGTGCTCAATCCCGATGGCTGTGGGTTCCGGGCAGGTCTGCAAAGGACTTTGTCGGATCAGGGCCTGAGCTTGAAGGTCAATCTGGAAACTTTCGGCACTGAGTTGCAGCTGGGACTGGTCGCGGACGGCATGGGCCTGGGTCTTGTCCCGCGCCCCTTGCTGGAACGCAGCGCTCATCGCGAGCTGCTGGCGGTGTTGCCGGTCAAGGATTTCAAGCCAGTCATGGATCTGTGGCTGATCTATCCGCGTTTTCTGGGCAACCTGCAAGGCCCGGTCAGTTCATTTGGCGAGCTGGTGGCGCGCTCGCTCAAGCAGGTTAAAGACGCCGCCTGACGAAAAACGTCCCTGATATCAGGGGCGTTTTTTATTCTGGCTCAGCGCTGCAGATCAGTGCTTATTGCCCTGGGCTGGCATCGCCAACAGCTGCTTTTCCATGTTCCAGTCGAACGGCTCGTCATTCTGCTCGGCTTCGTAGCGGCGCTCTTCCAGAGACTGATACAGCGCGATTTCTTCATCGGGCATGAAATGCAGGCAGTCACCGGCGAAGAACCACAGCAGGTCGCGGGGCACCAGGTGGGCGATTTGCGGGTAGCGCTGGATGACCTGGCAAAGAATGTCCTGGCCCAGATACTGGCTTTCGATTGGATCCTGAGGCAGCAGGGTCAGCAGTTCGTCGAAGCGTTCCATGAACAGCGCATGGCTTTCTTCCGGAACCTGTTCGGCCTCGCCCAGTGCGACCAGGATACTGCGCAGGTGTGCCAGCAGGTTCAGTTGGTGGTCGAGAGTGGCGTCGGCCATGGTGGGATCCTCAAAGACAAAAAACAAATGCGTGATGTAGAGCGTTGCGATGGATACCGGCTGCCTGCTGAACACCTTTAGCGGCGAATTTTCGGCTGCGCAATAAACAAGGGCGACAATTTACAGCTTCGCGACTGTTCCTTCCATGTTCGATTGGCTATTTAGCGTCCGTGCCTCATATCGCATGTCGATATCGGCTCAGTCGACGCAGTCGGAAGGTCAGCCGTCTGCCTGAAAACCAGTGCTGGCAATTATCAATTTTCAAGCTTTTTGCGCTAATGGCACCTGTAATGGCGACAATAATGGCACCAATAATGGCATTTATAGTTCCAGAATAATGGCACTCGGTGAGTTGAATACACTTTGAAAATGAACAGGTTGGAAATCCGTATCTGTCCATTCAATCAGGAATTCTGAGTCCGAGTTTACGAGCGTGGCTTCGGGAAAGGCTGAGGCCGGTGGTGAGCGTTTATCTTGATTTCTTGAGGGGTTTTTATCGGTTGGTTGTTTTTTAACCTGATTTTTGCGTTTAGGCGCTCGAGACGAAAAAGATAAATGTATAAATAAATGCCCGCCTGAATGAGGGGAATGCAGATGCTTAGTAAGCTAATTAATAAATATATCTGGCGTTAATGAATTTGCTTTTTATTTGGCGTCAAATTTACGTGTTTTTTATAAGTTGTTGTTTTTCAACGTAAATTTATGTTTTACCTAATATCTAAAATTCTGCAGACTTAGCCGAAAGCACATTTGCCATATAGAAGCAGCAAGTCATAGTCGCCTTCAAGAAAAAGCCCGGCAAGAGTCGTGTGGTTGACGCCGGTTTACCACGAGCAGTTCTAAATAAAACTAGAAAGCCATTAAATTCCCTGCGATGCTCGCGGCCAGTTTTAAAAAATGACAATAGCCTCGTTTCGCCGGGGCAAACTTTGCATACCTCGATTTTGTAACGCTTCGCCGTGGGCGGAGTATAAAAACTATGCAGTCAGGAGTTTTACATGAGTACCCAGTCAGATATTGCAGAGCTGTACACCGCGTTTTTTAACCGGGCACCGGACGCTGGCGGTTTGGCATACTGGGTAGCGCAGCTGGATGCTGGCGTTATCAATATCGAGCAAATTGCAGAAAACTGGGTAACGTCGCAGCCGGAAGGCCAGGCCAAGTATCCTGACTCCCTCACTACCACCGATTTCGTCACTGCAATCTACGGCAACGTTCTGGGCCGCTCTGCAGACGCTGGCGGCCTGGCCTACTGGCAGGGCCAGCTGGACGCTGGCGGCATCAGCCGTGACGTATTCGTCGCCGCCATCATCAACGGCGCCAAGAGCAACACCTCTGCCCAAGGCCAGCTGGACGCCACGCTGTTGGCCAACAAAGCCAGCGTTGGTATCGCATTCGCCGGCAAAGGCTTGAATGACGTAACCCTCGCAGCCAAGGTTCTGACCTCCGTCACCGCTGACAGCAATACCCTGACTGCCACCCTGGATCTGATCAAACTGGTGCCTTCGAGCACTGCCGGTCAAACGTCCACGGTACTGGCTGCCCTGAACACCGCCGTGACCAACGTAGCCAACCTGATCAAAACTGCTCCAGGCGAGCTGGGCGATCTGGTTACTTACCTGAACGCTGCCGTGGCGAACGTCAGCACCGCGACCAACCTCACCACACTGTTCACCAGCATCAGCACCAAGGTTGTCGCAGCGCAGACCAACCCTGCTGCGCTGGACAATCCGGCTACTCAGGCAAGTGATGACGTGGCTACGGCTACGCCGGTGACGACGGCACCAACCACACCGACCGCTCCGACTATCCCAACGTTCACCGTTGCAGCGGGTACTGGTGTCAACCTTGACAAGCTCGTGGTCGGCAGCCAAAACGGTAACGTGACCGTAACGTCCAATGGCTTGGACACTTTCACCTTCAAGGCGACCACGGGTTCAGAAGTCCAGGTACCTTTCACCTCCGTGAAAGAGCTAGTGATCGGTAACGTCACCCTGACCACCTCCGCCAGTGTTTTGGAAGCGTTGAGCGATGCTGTCTCCAATAACAACACCAACATCATTCAGTTTCTTAGCGTCCCAACGCTGATCACTGGTACAGGCAACAGCAGTAAAGTGGCCTTGAGCGACGGTACGCTGTCCGCAGATACCCTGAATTTCCTGAACGCCATTGTTGGCGTGAAGCTGGACGTGAGCGCCGCGACCTTGGTGACTGGCGATGCGTCCAGCTTGATCCAGGCTTATACGTCGTCAGAGATCACTGGTCTGGGCAATGGGGCGGTTACGGTTGATGGTCCGATTAGCCTGGCTGATCTGAAAACTATCGACGATGCAGCGGGCACCGTGACTTACACGGCTGTTACCGGGACCGGCGCGGAACTGGCGTTGAACACCAATGGTTATGTCAAGGCAGGCATCGACGTCACCGTGACCGACAGTGTCGGCTTGGCAGACCTGAAAATCATCGACGACGCAGCGGCCACCGTGACCTACACCTCGGTCAACGACACCTATGCTCACCTGACCGATGCGGCCAACAGCACTCTGGTCCTGAACCACGCTCTGGCAATCACTGACGCCGTTTCCATCGCGCAGATTGCCACGGTGCAAACCGCGGCTGGCACCGGCGCAGTGACCTACACCACGGTCAGCGACACGTACGCGCACCTGACCGATGCAGACAACAGTGCCGTAGTGCTTGACCATGCTCTGGTTATCACTGATGCAGTATCTATCGCGCAGATCGCTTCGGTTAAAACTGCTGCCGGTAATGGCGTGGTGACTTACACCACTGTGAGCGATACCTACGCGCACCTGGCCGATCCAGACAATGGTGCTGTGGTGCTGGGTCATGCTCTGGCTATTACAGACACTCAGATCTCGATTGCACAGATCAATGCGGTCAAGACTGCGGCTGGCACTGGGGTGGTGACTTACACCTCGATCAGCGACACCGTTGCTCACCTGGTCGATGCAGCCAATAGCGCGTTGGTCCTGAACCACGCTCTGGCAATCACGGATGCGGTGTCTGTCGCGCAGATCGCCTCGGTTAAAGCTGCTGCCGGTACTGGCGTGGTGACTTACACCTCGGTCAGCGACACCTATGCTCACCTGACCGATGTGGCCAACAGCGCTTTGGTACTGAACCACGCTCTGGCAATCACTGATGCAGTGTCTATCGCGCAGATCGCTTCGGTTAAAACTGCTGCCGGTACTGGCGTGGTGACTTACACCGCCGTCAGCGACACCTACGCGCATCTGACCGATGCAGACAACAGTGCCGTAGTGCTTGATCATGCTCTGGCTATCACTGATGCAGTGTCCATTGCGCAGATCGCTTCGGTTAAAACTGCTGCCGGTAATGGCGTGGTGACTTACACCACTGTGAGCGACACCTACGCGCACCTGACCGATGCAGACAATAGCGCTGTGGTGCTGGGTCATGCTCTGGCTATTACAGATACTCAGATCTCGATTGCACAGATCAATGCGGTCAAGACTGCGGCGGGCACTGGCGCGGTGACTTACACCTCGGTCAGCGACACCGTTGCTCACCTGGTCGATGCAGCCAACAGCGCGTTGGTCCTGAACCACGCTCTGGCAATCACTGATGCGGTGTCTGTCGCGCAGATCGCCTCGGTTAAAGCTGCTGCCGGTACTGGCGTGGTGACTTACACCTCGATCAGCGACACCTATGCTCACCTGACTGATGCAGCCAACAGCACTGTAGTGCTTGACCATGCCTTGGCTATCACTGATGCAGTGTCCATCGCGCAGATTGCCACAGTGCAAACCGCGGCGGGCACCGGCGCAGTGACCTACACCACTGTCAGCGACACCTACGCGCGCCTGACCGATGCAGCCAACAGCGCTGCGGTGCTGGATCATGCTCTGGCTATTACAGATACTCAGATCTCGATTGCGCAGATCAATGCGGTCAAGGCTGCGGCTGGCACTGGCGCGGTGACCTACACCTCACTCAGCGACACCTACGCGCACCTGACCGATGCGGCCAACAGCGCGCTGGTCCTGAACCACGCTCTGGCAATCACTGATGCGGTGTCCATCGCACAGATTGCAAACGTGAAAATTTTTGCAGGCACAGGCGCCGTAACCTACGGAGCTGTCAGCGATGCGTATGCCATTTTGACTGCTCCGGCCAATGCCACTTTGGTCTCAGGTCACAATTTGTCTATCACAGACACCCTGCTCTCAATTGCGCAAATCAATCAGGTGAAAGCTGCGGCCGGCGCCGGCGTGGTCACCTACACCTCGATCAGCGATACCACTGCTCACCTGACCGATGCAGCCAACAGCGCTCTGGTCCTGAACCACGCTCTGGCAATCACTGATGCGGTGTCTATCGCGCAGATCGCCTTGGTTAAAACTGCTGCCGGTACTGGCGCGGTGACTTACACCTTGATCAGCGACACCTATGCTCACCTGACCGATGCTGCCAACAGTGCTGTAGTGCTTGACCATGCTCTGGCTATCACTGATGCAGTGTCCATCGCGCAGATCGCTTCGGTTAAAACTGCTGCCGGTACTGGCGTGGTGACGTACACCACTGTCAGCGACACCTACGCGCATCTGACCGATGCAGACAATAGTGCTGTGGTGCTGGGTCATGCTCTGGCTATTACAGATACTCAGATCTCGATTGCGCAGATCAATGCGGTCAAGGCCGCGGCTGGCACTGGCTTGGTGACTTACACCTCGATCAGCGACACCTATGCTCACCTGGCCGATGCGGCCAACAGCGCTCTGGTCCTGAACCACGCTCTGGCAATCACTGATCCGGTGTCTATCGCGCAGATCGCTTCGGTTAAAGCTGCTGCCGGTACTGGCGCAGTGACTTACACCTCGATCAGCGACACCTATGCTCACCTGGCCGATGCGGCCAACAGCGCTCTGGTCCTGAACCACGCTCTGGCAATCATTGATGCGGTGTCCATCGCGCAGATTGCCACGGTGCAAACCGCGGCTGGCATCGGCGCAGTGACCTACACCACGGTCAGCGATACCTACGCGCACTTGACCGATGCTGCCAATAACGCTGTGGTGCTGGACCACGCACTAAGCGTTACCGATGCAGTCTCGATCGCGCAGATTGCCACGGTGGAGATCGCTGCTGGCAATGGCGTAGTGACCTACGGTACCGTCAGCGACACTTACGCAAACCTGATCGTTGGGGCCAATAACGGGAAGGTACTGAACCATGCGGTGGACATCACTGACGCTGTTTCCATCGCGCAGATTGCCACGGTGAAAGCCGACGCTGGTACGGGCGTTGTCACCTACGCCTTGATCAGCGACACCTACGCGCATTTGACCGATGCTGCCAACAGCGCAGTGGTGCTGAATCACACGCTAGCCATTACCGATACTGTTTCCATTGCTCAGATTGCCATGGTGAAAACTGTGGCTGGCACCGGCGCAGTGACCTACACCGTCGTCAGCGATACCTACGCGCACCTGACCGATGTTGCCAACAGCGCTGTTGTACTGAACCACGCGCTGAGCATTACTGACGCCGTTTCCATCGCTCAGATAGCCACGGTGAAAACTGCGGCTGGCACAGGCACAGTGACTTACACCACCGTCAGCGATACTTACGCGCATCTGGCCGATCCAGACAACAGCGCAGTGGTTCTGAACCACGCGCTGGTTATCACTGACGCCGTTTCGATCGCCCAGCTTGCGACGGTGCAAAGCGCAGCCGGTACAGGCGCTGTAACCTACGATACTATCCGCGATACGGTTGCGATCCTGCAGGATTCGGCCAACAACGTCGCAGTATCTACGCACAACCTGTCAATCACTGATTCTGCGTCCATCAGTGATGTTGCTGCACTCACCAGTCTGACCACTGGGCAAGTGACAGCTTTCAACCTGACTGATACGGCTGCTGCTCTGTTGCCAAGCGGTGTTGCTTCGACTTTCATTGGCGTAGGCTCCAACGTCACCGTTACAGGTGCCGTCACCATCGCCCAACTGAAGGCAATCGATACAGCTAACGGCGCGACCGGCACGCTGGCCTACACCAGCATCTCCGACACCATCGAGAACCTCACGGCAGATGGCGCGTCGGCTTACTATGGTTCCAACATCAACGTGACAGTGACCGATGCCGTCACAGTTGCTGACCTGGTAGCGCTAGATGCAGCCAATGGCGTGATCAGCTACAGCGTTGATCTGAGTGACACAGCCGCTGCATTGGCGTCCATTGATGCAGTGACTTACATTACCGGCCGCAACGTTACCGTCAGCGATGATGCGACCATTGCCCAGTTGGAAACCATTGATAGCACTGCTGGCACTGTTACTTACACCAAGATCAAGGATGCTGCCGATACCTTGGCAATTGACGCTGGTGTGCGCATCAAGGCCGCTACTATCGTCACTGTCGATGGTGCTGCAACTATCGCTCAACTGGCCACTATCGATGCTCTGATCACTGGCACCCCGATCTACACGCAAATCACCGATACCGTTGCACACCTGATAACTGACGCTGGCACCTACGTGAAAGCGCTGACCACGGTAACTGTCACTGACACCACCGTTGCGGCGGCGGATCTGGCGGCTGTGGATGCACGTACCGGCGTCACTGTCGAGGCAGCAACCGTCACGACCCTGACAGGTACTTTGGCCGGGGTTGTAAGTGCACAGACGTCAACCGGCATTCACTTGTCCGGCACTGAAAGTGTGTCTATCACCGATACGGCAGCGGGCGTTGCAGGCAAGTCATTTACGGCCAGTTCTTCTTCGAATGACGAACTCCACATTGGAGTGGCAAGCGACCTGACCAATCTGAGCGCCTTGACCGGCTTTGAGGATATCTATCTGGCCGGTAGCAACCGTGCGGCAAACGTGATCACCCTCGGAAACGAAGATGGGATCACGGTTCACGCTGCGGCAGCCACTTCGGTGACGATGGGTTCGGGTCAGCAAAGCTTTATTAGTAGCGTTGGCAACGATACGGTCACGTTGAGTGCCGGCAGCACCTTTGTGTTTGGTCAGACGGCAGTAGCCAATGGCAGCGATTTGATCAAAGGCTTTGTTGCCACCACCACCAGTACGGGCAGCACCTTGGATTTCGCTCAGTTCCTGGGTAATTCCTACACTGCGGGTACTGAAGTTGTTAGCAGCACTTCCCAGTTCGGCGGGGCGGCCAATACGGTTACCCTGGTTGACGGCTCAAACGTGGCTGCAAACGTGAATGATGGCCTGGCTGTTCAAAACGTCATCAGCCTCTCTGATTTCACTAGCACTTATTTGTCGCAAGTCAGTGGCAAGGAAGTATTGGTTGCCTTCAACAACTCGCTCCATACCGCCAAGGTCTACTTTGTAGATTCGTCCCTTGGTGGCAGCGCAACGACTGTTGACACTGCTACGGACATCGTCTTGGTGGGTACAGTGAATTACACCGGTGATTTGTCTGCCACTGGATTGCACACCACAGCGATAAGCTGATTGCTGCACTGATTGGCTAAACCTCGAAAACCCCCGCTTCCCCACGGAAGCGGGGGTTTTTCATTTCCGCATTCCACAACCCGGCCCGACCCAATTCTTTCCCTGATTCGCACCCAAAAAAACAGGCGCGAAGGTCTATCCCTTACGCGCCTGTTTTTTACCGGGTAACCGAGCTGGTTTAGCGAATCTTCCCTTCGCCCAACGTCAGCTCTTCTTTATCAAAATCATCCACATCGATCACCTTGCGGCGTGCCGCTTCGGCTGCCCGCAGGGTTTCGGCCTCGGCAGATTGCAGAACGCTGGCGTTCAGCGCGGCATCGATGAGGGGTTCGCCGGCAGCAGGCTGGAACTGGCCAGCCTTGTAAGCCACGTGAAGCTTCTTGTGCAGGGGTTTGGCGGCGTTCAGCAGGTCGCTGGCGTGTTGCAATGCGCCGACTGCATCGTCTGGGTTTTGCGGGCGATAGCAACCGGCGAGCAGTTCTTCCAGCGTCGGGTCGCCTTTGGCACGGCCCAGCACGCCAGCCACTTGCGCATCCAGTGCGTCGGACGGGCCTTTGTGGCGGCGGCCGAACGGGAAGACGATGACCCGCAGCAAACCACCCAGAATCCGATTCGGGAAGTTGGTCAGCAGTTCGTCCAGTGCTCGTTCCGATTCACCCAGCGCTTCTTCCATGGCCCAGCGGAACAGCGGTTGCAGATGTTCCGGGTAATCCAGGTCGTGGTAACGCTTGAGGGCTGCCGAGGCGAGATACAGGTGGCTGAGCACATCGCCCAGGCGGGCCGACAAGCGTTCGCGACGTTTCAGTTCGCCGCCCAGCAGCATCATGCTCAGGTCGGCGAGCATGGCAAAGGCTGCGGCCTGACGGTTCAGCGCCCGGTAGTAGCCTTGGCTCAAGTCGTCGCCCGGCGCTTTTTCGAAGCGACCAAAGCCCAGGTTGAGGATGAAGGTGCTGGCGGCGTTGCTCACGGCAAAGCCGATGTGGTTGAGCAGCAGAGTGTCGAATTCAGCCACTGCCTGCTGCTGATCTTCGCGACCCACCAGGGCCATTTCCTTGAGCACGAATGGATGGCAACGAATCGCGCCCTGACCAAAGATCATCAGGTTGCGGGACAGAATGTTCGCGCCTTCCACGGTGATGAAAATCGGCGCGCCTTGCCAGTTGCGGCCCAGGTAATTATTCGGGCCCATGATGATGCCCTTGCCGCCGTGCACGTCCATGGCGTGGGTGATGCACTCGCGGCCACGTTCGGTCAGGTGATACTTGAGGATCGCTGACAGTACCGACGGTTTTTCACCCAGATCCACGGCATTGGCGGTCAGCATCCGCGCGCTGTCCATCAGCCAGGCATTACCACCGATGCGTGCCAGGGATTCTTGAATGCCTTCAAACGCCGACAGCGGCACGTTGAACTGTTCCCGCACCTGAGCGTACTGGCCGGTCACCAGACTGGTGAACTTGGCTGCGCCAGTGCCCACTGCGGGCAGAGAGATGGAGCGGCCTACCGAAAGGCAGTTCATCAGCATCATCCAGCCCTTGCCGAGCATGTCCTGACCACCGATCAGGTACTCGAGCGGGATGAACACATCCTTGCCGGAGTTCGGGCCGTTCATGAACGCCGCGCCTAAAGGCAAGTGACGACGGCCGATTTCCACGCCCGGGGTTTCGGTAGGGATCAAGGCCAGGCTGATGCCCAAATCCTCTTCTTCGCCGAGCAAATGTTCCGGGTCGTAGGCTTTGAACGCCAGGCCCAGCAGGGTAGCGACAGGACCGAGGGTGATGTAGCGCTTTTCCCAGTTCAGGCGCAGACCGATGACTTCTTCACCTTGCCATTGGCCTTTGCAGATAATCCCGGTGTCAGGCATGGCGCCTGCGTCGGAACCTGCCAGCGGGCCAGTGAGGGCAAAACACGGAATGTCGTCGCCACGGGCCAGACGCGGCAGGTAGTGATTGCGCTGCTCGTCGGTGCCGTAATGCAACAGCAATTCAGCAGGGCCGAGGGAATTGGGGACCATCACGGTGGACGCCAGGTCGCCACTGCGAGTCGCCAGCTTCATCGCCACTTGGGAGTGGGCATAGGCCGAGAAGCCTTTGCCGCCGAACTCCTTGGGGATGATCAGGGCGAAGAAGCCGTGTTGTTTGATGTGCTCCCAGGCCCGGGGCGGCAGGTCCATGGCCTGACCGATTTCCCAGTCAGTGACCATCGCGCACAGCTCTTCAGCAGGGCCGTCGATGAACGCCTGTTCTTCTTCGGTCAGCTGGACTTTCGGATAGCTGAGCAGCAGGTCCCAGTCCGGGCGGCCGCTGAACAGTTCGCCGTCCCACCAGACCGTACCGGCGTCGATGGCATCGCGCTCGGTTTCCGACATAGGTGGCAATACTTTCTTGAACCAGCTGAACATCGGCGCGGTGAAATGCTTGCGACGCAGGTCCGGCAGCGCCAGAGGCAAAGCCACGGCCAGCAGCGCAATCCAGAAGATCGCCAGCAGCCAGCCCGGCGCATGGCTGAAAATGCCCATGGCCAGCAGATAAACCGCGACCACACCCAGCGCAGGCAACGGCGAAACCCGGCGATGGGCCAGCCAGGCCACGCCAATAACCAGAACCACAATCCACAACAACAGCATAAGTAATCCTCCGTGATGACAGCAGCGAGCAGCCACTATCAAGAGCCAGGGCCTGTTCCGTCAAGAAGGGTGCCCGAGCGAGTGCATGGATAGTGACCCTGGCGGGGTGGGGGAGTTCGGTGAGTAGCTTGCTCGCTATTGTGGGACCGGCTTTAGCCGGGAAGGGGCCAAGGCAGCCACACCATTTGTATTGGCAGAAATGCCGCCTTCCCGGCTAAAGCCGGTCCCACTACAGCTCATTTCCGCATGACGGTATTCAGGTCTATCCTGTCGCTCATTCTTCAAGGAGAAACCAATGCTTAAAATCTGGGGTCGGGTTAATTCTTCCAATGTGCGCAAGGCGCTGTGGATTGCTGAAGAGCTGGGGCTGCCGTATGAGTCGGTAGCGGCGGGCGGAGCGTTTGGTGTAGTGGACGGGCCAGAGTATCGGGCGAAAAACCCTAACGGGCGCATCCCGATGATCGAGGATGGCGACTTCGTGCTGTGGGAATCCAACGCTATCGTGCGTTATCTGGCGGCGCGTCATGCTCCGGATTCGGCGCTCTATCCGTCTGACCCGCAACAGCGGGCCGTGGCGGACAAGTGGATGGACTGGACCACTTCAAGTTTTGCCGACCCGTTCCGGCATGTGTTCTGGGGCGTGTTACGCACCCCCGCCGAGCAGCAGGACTGGGTGCAGATCAATGGCGCGATCAAAACCGTGCAGAGCCTGTTGGTCATGGTCGACGAAGCGCTGACCCAACAGCCTTACCTGTCGGGCGCCGAATTCGGCATGGGTGACATCCCCCTGGGCAGCTTTATTTATGCCTGGTTTGAAATGCCGATTGAACGACCGTCCATGCCACACCTCGAAAGCTGGTACCAACGCCTCAAGGCGCGGCCTGCTTACCAGGCCGCAGTCATGACCGCACTGACTTGATGCGTGCTGTTAATAAGTACTATCGATAGATCGCGCTGTACTTGAATGACACGGCCAAGCACCATGACGGTGCTGGCCACAGTTGTAATCAAGTGTGTCAGCCCTCATCTTCATCCTCTATTTCTTGACTGGTATTTTTTCCGATATGAGTTCTGCTCTGTCCATCCGGCAGCTAACCAAAACCTACGGCAACGGTTTCCAGGCATTGAGTGGTATCGATCTGGATGTCGCCGAAGGTGATTTTTTCGCCTTGCTCGGCCCCAACGGCGCCGGCAAATCCACCACCATTGGCATCATCTCGACCCTGGTCAACAAGACCAGCGGCACCGTGAATATCTTTGGCCACGACCTGGACCGCGAGCCCGCTGCGCTCAAGCGCTGCATTGGCGTGGTGCCTCAGGAATTCAACTTCAATCAGTTCGAAAAAGCCTTCGACATCGTCGTGACACAGGCCGGTTACTACGGCATCCCGCCGAAGATTGCCAAGGAGCGCGCCGAACAGTACCTGACTCAATTAGGGCTGTGGGACAAGCGCGATGTGCCTTCGCGTTCGTTGTCGGGCGGCATGAAGCGCCGTCTGATGATTGCCCGTGCGTTGATCCATCAACCGCGCCTGTTGATTCTCGACGAGCCGACGGCGGGTGTAGACATCGAGCTACGCCGTTCGATGTGGAGTTTTCTCACCGAGCTGAACGAGCAGGGCACCACGATCATTCTCACCACTCACTACCTGGAAGAGGCCGAGCAGCTGTGCCGCAACATCGGCATCATCGACCACGGGGTGATTGTCGAGAACATGGGCATGAAGCAGTTGCTCAACAAGATGACGGTCGAGACGTTCCTGCTGGATCTGAAGACTGAGCATCAGGTGGCGCCGCAATTGGTGGGCTACCCTAGCAAGCTCATCGACAGCCACACCCTGGAAGTTCAGGTCGACAAGAAGGTTGGCATTACCGCGCTGTTCGGCCAGTTGGCCATGCAGAACGTCGAGGTGTTGAGCCTGCGCAATAAAACCAATCGTCTTGAGGAGTTGTTCGTGTCCCTGGTGGAAAAAAACCTGTCGAAGGTGGCGGTATGAGCAACCCGACCGGCTCCGAGCTGCGCCCCAATCTGATTGCCCTGAACACCATTGTCTATCGCGAAGTGCGGCGTTTCATGCGCATCTGGCCGCAGACCCTGCTGCCGCCAGCGATCACCATGGTTCTGTACTTCGTGATCTTCGGCAACCTGATCGGCCGCCAGATCGGCGACATGGGTGGCTTCACCTACATGCAGTACATCGTGCCGGGCCTGATCATGATGTCGGTGATCACCAACTCCTACGGCAACGTGGTGTCGAGCTTCTTCGGCGCGAAGTTTCAGCGTTCGGTGGAAGAGCTGATGGTCTCGCCGGTTTCACCGCATACGATTCTGATCGGCTATGTGGCGGGCGGCGTACTGCGCGGCCTGATGGTCGGCGTGATCGTGACCCTGTTGTCGATGTTCTTTACAGATCTGCAGGTTCACCACTTGGGCGTCACGGTGGTAGTGGTGGTGCTGACCGCAACGATCTTCTCGCTGCTGGGCTTCATCAACGCAGTATTTGCGCGTAACTTCGACGATATCTCGATCATCCCGACCTTCGTGCTGACCCCGCTGACCTACTTGGGTGGCGTGTTTTATTCAATAAACCTGCTGCCGCCGTTCTGGCAGACCGTCTCCATGGCCAACCCGGTCCTGCACATGGTCAACGCCTTCCGCTTCGGCATTCTGGGTGTTTCCGACATCCGCATCAGCATCGCCATGGCGTTCATGGTTGTCGCGACTATCGTCCTTTATCTGGGCTGCGCGCGGTTGCTGGTGAGTGGGCGCGGGATGCGGCAGTAACTTTGCTTGTTGGAGCGAGGCTTGTCCGCGAATCAGGCGACGCGGTCAAGTCAGGCAGACCGCGTTATCGTTTTTCGCGGGCAAGTCGGAATGCCGCCCACTCGCTCCAACAAGGATCCCCCCATGCTCATAATCTCCAACAACGTCCATCTCCCCGATGCCGAAATCGAGTTGACTGCCATCCGCGCCCAGGGCGCGGGCGGGCAGAACGTCAACAAGGTTTCCAGTGCCGTGCACCTGCGTTTTGACATCAACGCCTCGTCGCTGCCGCCTTTCTACAAAGAGCGGCTGCTGGCGCTGCGTGACAGCCGGATCACCGGCGATGGCGTAATTGTCCTCAAGGCTCAGCAATACCGAACTCAGGAACAGAACCGGGCCGACGCTCTGGAGCGGTTGACCGAGCTGATCGTGAATGCGGCGAAGGTCGAGAAGAAGCGGCGGCCCACCAAGCCGACGCTAGGCTCCAAGACCCGCCGCCTGGAATCCAAGACCAAGCGTGGCTCAATAAAGGCCGGGCGTGGGAAGGTGGATTTCTGATCAGGCGTTGCTCTGACTGGAGTTGCTCTGGCGCATGACTTTGGCGTGTTTGTAGAGCCAGACGCTCAATGCCAGGCCGCTCAATGAGGCGAGGGCGGCAAACAGGAAGATCGACGAGAAGCCAAAGCCAGCCGCCACCGCACCGGCCAGTGGGCCGGTAATCCCCAAAGACAGATCGATAAACAGCGAATAGGCACCTACTGCCGCGCCACGGCTGGACGCTGGCACCAGATTCACGGCCTCGACCCCCAATGCCGGGAACACCAACGAGAAACCGAAGCCGGTCAATGCAGCGCCGGCCAGCGCCAGTTCTGGCGACGGCGCCAACCACAACAGCAACAGGCCGAGGCTCTCCACGCTCAGGCAGGCAATTGCCACCTTGAAGCCGCCGATACGGTTGATCATGTTGCCAAACAACAGTCGCGCGCAGATGAATGAACCACCGAACAGACTCAGGCACAGCACTGCGTTTGGCCAGCTATGGCTGGCGTAATACAGGGTGATAAACGTGGCGATGGTGCCGAAACCGATGGAGCCCAGCGCCAGGCCCATACCGTGGGGAAGGACCTTGCCTAGCACATGCATGAACGGCAAACGCTCACCGTGGACGATGGGGGCAGCCTGTTTTTTCCAGCCCAGTCGCAGACCGAGTAGCGCCAGCAGAATAATGCTCACGCCCATGCTCCACAGCCCCAGCGTATGGACCAGCAGCACACCCAGCGGCGCACCGATGGCCAGTGCGCCGTAGCTGGCGATGCCGTTCCAGGAAATCACCTTGGCGGTATTCGCCGAACCCACGCGGCCAATCCCCCAGCCAATCGAGCCGGAACCCACCAGACTTTCCGCGCTACCCAGCACCAGGCGACCCACAAACAGACAGATCAGGCTCGCCATGGGCCAGGCTTGCAGCCAGCTGGAAATCAGCATGAATACGCCGCTCAATCCGCAACCGGCCAACCCGATCAGTACCGCTTTCTTGGCGCCCAGATTATCGATGATGCGTCCGGCGTAAGGCCGGCTCAGCAGGGTCGCAAGGTAGGCAACGCTGATCACCAGTCCCGCCGTCACCGCACCAAACCCCAGATCGGTGTGGACATAACCCGGCAGCACGGCCAGTGGTATGCCGACGTTCAGGTAGCCGATGAAAGTAAACATCACGATGGAAACCACTTGCAGGGTAATGGCCATCGGGCGTTGCGGGGCGGTATGGGGTGTTTCAGGCATGAGCGGGCGGTCCACGAAAACGGCAGAGTGAGTCAAAGCGGATGGAAGCTTAGCAAGCTAATCAAGGGCTCAATGATAGCGGCGCTTGGAGCACAACAGGCATGGCGGTAGAAAAACTTTTACGCGAGGGGTGAAGCGCAGGCTTTTATTCGGGTGTCAGGTTTTGGATTCAGGTGTAACCATTTGGCTGGTAACCAGTGCAGCGAGGGCGTTTTCCTGATTACCGAAGCGGGCGAGCAGGAGTTGTTTCTTTTCCGGGCTCAACTGCGCCCAGATTTTGATCATGCGTTCGGCGGTACTGATCAGGGTGTTGGCTTGTGCTTCGTTGAAATCGTTCATCTGCAGCCTGTGGTCGTGGGCATTTCAGGCGTATGAAAACACAGCGAGTGCGTGTTCCGATACGCCTGAAAAATCGCCCTCAGTCTTCGCTGGAGGCTTGCTGGCTTTGTTCAGCCTGTGCACCGGCTTTCATTTCGATCGGCTGACCGAGCTCCAGTTGAGCCAATGTCGACTGCTCTGGTTCTTTCTGGCTTGGGGGAAAGTTTGGGATTTCATGCATCGAAGTCGCTCCTTGCAAGTTTTTTAGTTGCTGGGCAGAACCGTGCTTCTAAAAAGCTTGAGCAGGATACAGCAGAGAAAATGACAATCAGACTTTTATCTCGACCGTTGGTCATGTGCGGAAACAAAAAGCGGATTTTGCTGTCCGGGTCATTGCAACAAAAGAACCGGCGGCCCCTGTAGGAGCTCACGAGCAACGCGAGGCAGCGATGGCGGCGTCTGACACGCTGAAAAAAGTCGCCATTGCGCCGGCTGTAGGAGCGCGCTTGCCCGCGATGAACGATGGTGCGGTATTACTGACAAACCGAGCCGCCTGATTCGCGGGCAAGCCTCGCTCCAACGATTACCGCTTTTATTCAGTTACGCCTTGGCCCCGTAGGAGCTGCCGAAGGCTGCGAAAGCGGTGTTGGTTTGAAATCGATTCGCAGCCTTCGGCAGCTCCTACAGAGGTGGACTACTTGATTCCCTCTGCGCCTTTCGCCACTTCATCCGTCCTCGCCGCCATGATGAAGTCGTTGCGGTGCAGGCCTTTGATCGAGTGGCTCCACCAGGTCACGGTCACTTTGCCCCATTCGGTCAGCAGCCCGGGGTGGTGACCTTCTGCTTCGGCGATGTCCCCGACGGCATTGGTGAACGCCAGGGCGAATCGGAAATTCTTGAACAGAAAAACCTTTTCCAGCTGCATCACGCCATCGCGCACTTCAACGTTCCAGTCTGGAATCTGCTTGATCAGCTCTGGCAGTTCGGCGTCGCTGACCTGTGGAGCGTTGGCGTTGCAGGCTTCGCAATGGGCTTGATTGAGGGTTGTCATGAAAGGGTTTCCTGTTCAGGCCGCTTGATGGATTTGTTGTCTGTAGAGGGCTTAGGCGGAAATTTGGGTTCGTGCAGGCCCAGCTGCATCGCTTGCGCAACCATGCCCATGATGTCCTGCCGGGCCAGATCGAACAGCTGCTTCAAGTCGGGCAATACAAAATACAGCGGTTGCAGAATATCGATACGGTACGGCGTGCGCATGGCTTCAATCGGATCGAAGGGCTGATGTGCCGGAGTCGTCGACAAGCTGTAAACCGCCTCCCTGGGTGACGAGAGAATGCCGCCGCCATAGATTCGGCGGCCCTGGGCGGTGTCCACCAGGCCGAATTCGATGGTCATCCAGTACAAGCGCGCCAGGTACACCCGCTGCTCTTTGCTGGCATGCAGCCCGAGCTTGCCGTAGGTGTGGGTGAATTCAGCGAACCACGGGTTGGTCAGCATGGGGCAGTGGCCGAAAATCTCATGGAAAATATCCGGCTCTTGCAGGTAGTCCAGTTCCTCGGCGCTGCGGATGAAGGTGGCGACCGGAAACTGTCTGTTGGCCAGCAGCTCGAAAAATTTCTGAAAAGGAATCAACGCGGGCACTCGCGCCACTTGCCAGCCGGTGGTCGCGCCCAACACCTGGTTGATGTCCGCAAGTTGTGGAATCCGCTCTTGGGGCAGGCCAAGCTGCTCGATGCCGTCCAGGTATTCCTGGCAGGCGCGTCCTTCTATGACCTTCATCTGCCGGGTGATCAGGGTATTCCACACCTGATGATCGGCCTGCGGATATTCGATGAAATCCTGTGCATCCGGCTCACGTGCGACGTATGGGGTACGGCTCATGCTGCTCTCCCTCGGGGTTCTTTTTATAGGGTTTGTAGCGAACGCCCAGAGAAACGATAGCTCAAGTGCAGCAGATTTTCAGCTGGCTGGTAGAGGCGTGCTTTGGAGAGGAGGGAGTTGTTATTAAGGCGATTTATAAGTGCCGTTCCTTAATAAGTTGAAAAGGGAATTAAATAAGGGGGCGGCAGTCACTGCGCATGCGGTTATGTCTGGATACATGCATTTACTAGAGGAGCGAACTTGTTCGCGAGGCGGTGTGTCAGGCCCTGCTGTTTTCAGGGGCAACGCCTCGCGAACAAGTCCGCTCCTACAAAGTATTAAGTTCTGCGCGGCGGATAAACATCAGCCATTGCTGCACCCATTGCCCATCACCTGATAGCCCATCACGTGCTGCTGGCCCTGGTGGTCTTCGTAGGTCATGCGCATCGGCACGACTTCACAGACGTTGGGGATGTTGGTGACCGAGATGACTTTGGCGATATCGGGATGGCTGCCGTATTGATATTGCTCGACGCGGGCTTGTTGGGCGGCAACTTTTGCTCCGGATTCTTCAGCCATTACCATTGTGCTGAAACCACAGAGCGCCAGAACCAACAGTGAAACTTTCATTTCTTTTTACCTTCTTGAGTTCGACAGGGGGCACATCACCGTTGAGCGGTGATGTGTGTAGCCAGTTTCTATAACTAAGATCAACTTGCCGTGGGAGGCTGTCAGTTGTTAATCATGTGCCGTGTTGGCGGAACAGATTCTATGCTTGCATCAACAACCCATACAGGAACACTTTGACAAAGATTATTAGTCGATTTGGTAACAATCCCTGAACACCCCGATCCAGAGCCTTGTCGGGGTTTTTGATGGGCTGCTGCGTATTCAGTGGGCTTGGGCTGTCTGGCTGACCCGGTAAGACCATCGTCGAATGGTCCGAACGCCGACAGGCGGCTACAACTGACGCATAAAACAACAACTATCCACCGAGGTAACCAAGATGAGTGCAGCTTCCCTGTACCCCGTCCGCCCAGAAGTCGCAGCTACCACGCTGACCGATGAGGCGACCTACAAGGCCATGTACCAGCAGTCGGTGGTCAACCCTGACGGTTTCTGGCGTGAGCAAGCTCAGCGCCTGGACTGGATCAAGCCTTTTACCTCGGTCAAGCAGACCTCGTTCGACGATCACCGGGTCGACATCAAATGGTTTGCCGATGGCACCCTCAACGTGGCCTATAACTGCCTGGATCGTCACCTGGAAGAGCGTGGCGACAGCATCGCAATCATCTGGGAAGGCGATGATCCTTCCGAAAGCCGCCACATCACTTACCGCGAATTGCACGAAGAAGTCTGCAAGTTCGCCAACGCCTTGCGCGGCCAGGATGTGCATCGCGGCGACGTCGTGACGCTCTATATGCCGATGATCCCTGAAGCCGTGGTGGCCATGCTGGCCTGTGCGCGGATCGGTGCGATTCACTCGGTGGTGTTCGGCGGCTTCTCCCCAGAAGCGCTGGCCGGTCGCATTATCGACTGCAAATCCAAAGTGGTGATCACCGCTGACGAAGGTCTGCGTGGTGGCAAACGCACCGCCATGAAGGCCAACGTCGACCGCGCCCTGACCAACCCTGAAACCGCCAGCGTGCAGAAAGTCATCGTCTGCAAGCGCACCGGCGGCGAGATCGAATGGAACCGCCATCGCGACATCTGGTACCACTCGTTGCTGGAAGTGGCCTCGGCGACCTGTGCACCCAAAGAAATGGGCGCTGAAGAATCGCTGTTCATCCTTTATACCTCCGGCTCCACCGGCAAACCCAAAGGCGTGCTGCACACCACCGCCGGTTATCTGTTGTACGCGGCGCTGACCCATGAGCGGGTGTTCGATTACAAACCGGGCGAAGTCTACTGGTGCACCGCTGACGTGGGCTGGGTGACCGGCCACAGCTATATCGTCTACGGCCCGCTGGCCAATGGCGCGACGACCTTGCTGTTCGAAGGCGTGCCGAACTATCCGGACATCACCCGCGTGTCGAAAATCGTCGACAAGCACAAGGTCAACATCCTCTACACCGCTCCGACCGCGATCCGCGCCATGATGGCTGAAGGTACCAAGGCGGTTGAAGGTGCTGACGGTTCCAGCCTGCGTCTGCTGGGTTCGGTAGGCGAGCCGATCAACCCGGAAGCCTGGAACTGGTACTACAACACTGTCGGTAAGAAAAACTGCCCGATTGTCGATACCTGGTGGCAGACCGAAACCGGCGGCATCCTGATCAGCCCGCTGCCTGGCGCGACTGCCTTGAAGCCGGGTTCGGCGACCCGCCCGTTCTTCGGGGTGATCCCGGCGCTGGTGGATAACCTCGGCAACCTGATCGAAGGTGCGGCGGAGGGCAATCTGGTGATTCTCGATTCATGGCCAGGCCAGTCGCGCTCCTTGTATGGCGACCACGATCGCTTTGTCGACACCTACTTCAAAACCTTCCGCGGCATGTATTTCACCGGTGACGGCGCGCGTCGTGACGAAGACGGTTACTACTGGATCACCGGTCGAGTGGACGACGTGCTCAACGTGTCCGGCCACCGCATGGGCACCGCAGAGATCGAAAGCGCCATGGTTGCCCATCCAAAAGTCGCCGAAGCCGCCGTAGTAGGCGTGCCGCATGACCTGAAAGGCCAGGGCATTTATGTCTACGTGACCTTGAACGGCGGGGAAGTGCCTGATGAAGCGCTGCGGATCGAGCTGCGTAACTGGGTCCGTAAAGAGATCGGCCCGATTGCCTCGCCCGACGTGATTCAGTGGGCGCCGGGCCTGCCGAAGACCCGTTCAGGGAAAATCATGCGCCGCATCCTGCGCAAGATCGCCACGGGTGAATACGACTCCCTGGGTGACATCTCCACCCTGGCGGACCCAAGCGTGGTGCAACATTTGATCGACACCCACAAGACCATGAGCGTGGCCTGATAGTCACTGCCTCAAAAAGCCCCATTCGGTGAGAACCGGGTGGGGTTTTTTTATTCTGGTTGGCGTGGGTAGATTGTATTGATGGGGTGTCAGTACCCTTTACGTTGGCCGTTGAATTGCTATCGCGAGCAAGCTCACTCCTACAGTTGGAATGCGATCTTCCTGTAGGAGTGAGCTTGCTCGCGATGGCGGAGGCGCAGTCAGCACCAGATTCAGGTTCCTAAGAGGGGTGGGAAGATTTAGCCAACCAAGATATATATCCATCTGTTACCCCTCCCTGAAACCCGGTTACGCGACGCCCATTTGTGGGGCGATGTCTCCCATTGCTGTAGGAAGTTGCTGCAAAAGCACCCGGCAATTAACCATGCGTCAACGCTGCGCTTGCCGTATTACAAGGCTTTGCCAATAATGGGCGCGCATCTTGCTGTAATCACAGGTTACGCTTTCGCTGCATTCGCATAACCCGTACCTTCTGTCAATGAGCTGAGCGTCACTTCTTGATGCATCTGTAACTAGTTGTCGCATTGAAGAAATATCGACTTCGAGCCTCTGGTTAAAATGCCGGTCACTCGCCCAAGGCTTGCTGAGCCGGAACCCGGCATCAGCGTCAGGCGTCTACCTCCAATCGTCCTCTTCGCATATTGGGCTCTTGCTCACTCTGCCATTTGTCGTGTGTTACCGACGGAGTCCTAACAATGAAAAAGCTCATGCTTCTGGGTGCCTTGGCCCTGACCGTCCTGGCTCAGCCAGTGTTCGCTGATGAAAAGCCGCTGAAAATCGGCATCGAAGCGGCGTACCCTCCGTTTGCCTCCAAGGCGCCGGACGGCAGCATCGTCGGTTTCGACTACGACATCGGCAACGCCCTGTGTGCTGAAATGAAGATCAAATGCACCTGGGTCGAGCAAGAGTTCGACGGTCTGATCCCTGCGTTGAAAGTGCGCAAGATCGACGCGATTCTGTCTTCCATGTCCATCACCGACGAACGCAAGAAATCCGTTGATTTCACTGATCGCTATTACAGCACTCAGGCGCGTCTGGTCATGAAGGAAGGCACCACGCTCAGCGACAGCCTTGCCGAACTCAAAGGCAAGAAGATCGGTGTACAACGCGGGACGATCCACGACACCTTTGCCAAGAAGGTTCTTGAGCCTAAAGGCGCCGAGATCAAGTCCTACAGCTCGCAGAACGAAATCTACCTGGACATCAAGGCCGGTCGTCTGGACGGCACCGTGGCAGACGCCACCCTGCTGCAAGACGGCTTCCTGAAAACCGATTCGGGCAAAGGCTATGCTTTTGTCGGCCCGGCGTTCACTGATCCGGCCTACTTCGGCGATGGCATCGGCATTGCCGTGCGCAAAGGCGACAAAGCCAATCAGGAACGTATCAACGCTGCCATTACTGCGATCCGTGCCAACGGCGAATACAAAAAGATTCAGGACAAGTACTTCGACTTCGACGTTTACGGCAAGTAAACCCGTCGTCCAGGATGGCGCAGCCGGAAGCCCTTGCAGGTTCCTGGCTAGCGCCATTTTTTACACCCATGAGGACCGCATAACATGTTGAATGGCTACGGGGCTGTCATCCTCGAAGGCGCAGGGCTGACATTGCAGCTGGCTCTCTCGTCGATGGCGCTGGCAATCGTCCTGGGCCTGATCGGCGTGTCCCTGCGTTTGTCGCCGGTGCGTTGGCTGGCGATGTTGGGTGATCTGTATTCCACCGTGATTCGCGGGATCCCGGATCTGGTCCTGATCCTGCTGATTTTCTATGGCGGCCAGGGCGCGCTCAATACCATCGCGCCGATGCTGGGTCATGATGATTACATCGACCTCAGCCCTCTGGCGGCGGGTATCGGCACACTGGGGTTTATCTTCGGCGCCTACCTGTCGGAAACCTTTCGCGGTGCGTTCATGGCAATTCCCAAAGGGCAGGCCGAAGCGGGGCTGGCTTACGGGATGAGCCATTCCAAAGTGTTTTTCAGAATTCTGGTGCCGCAGATGATTCGTCTGGCGATACCTGGCTTCACCAATAACTGGCTGGTACTGACCAAGGCGACGGCGCTGATTTCGCTGGTCGGCCTGCAGGACATGATGTTCCTGGCCAAGCAGGCCGGTGACGCGACCAGTCAGCCTTTCACGTTCTTCCTTGCAGTGGCTGCGATTTATCTGCTGATCACCAGCGTTTCGCTGTTGGGCCTGCGTCTTCTCGAAAAACGTTACTCCGTTGGAGTTAGGGCGGCCGACCTGTGATTTTTGACTACAACGTCATCTGGGACAGCCTGCCGCTATATTTCGCCGGGCTGCTGACCACCCTTCAATTGCTTGGCATTGCCCTTGCGTTCGGTCTGCTGGCGGCATTGCCCCTGGGCCTGATGCGGGTCTCGAAAAATCCGTGGGTCAACCTGCCAGCCTGGCTGTACACCTATGTGATTCGCGGCACGCCGATGCTGGTTCAGCTTTACCTGATCTATTACGGCCTGGCGCAATTTGCCGCCGTGCGGGAAAGCTTCATGTGGCCGTGGTTGTCCAGCGCGACGTTCTGCGCCTGTCTGGCGTTTGCCGTCAACACCAGCGCCTATACCGCCGAAATTATTGCCGGCAGCCTGAAGGCCACGCCAGCAGGCGAAATCGAAGCCGCGCGGGCCATGGGCATGTCCAAAGCGAAAATGTACCGGCGGATACTGCTGCCCTCGGCCTTGCGCCGGGCGCTGCCGCAGTACAGCAATGAAGTGATCATGATGCTGCAGACCACCAGTCTGGCGTCCAGTGTCACCCTGGTGGATATCACCGGTGCGGCCCGCGCGGTCAACTCGGAAAGCTTTTTGCCCTTTGAGGCATTCATTACCGCAGGCGTGTTCTACCTGTGCCTGACATTCATTCTGGTGCGATTGTTCAAGCTGGCGGAACGCCGCTGGCTGGGCTATCTCGCGCCCCGGAAGGCCTGACATGCAAAGAACCGATCATGTATTGCCGTGGAGCACCCTCGGCACCGAGCGCCAGCTGAGCGTCTTCCGCTTCGGCAGTGGCGAACGCAAAGCCTATATTCAGGCCAGCCTGCATGCCGATGAGTTGCCGGGCATGCGTACCGCCTGGGAGCTGAAAAAACGTCTGGCCGAGCTGGAAGAGCAGGGCGCCTTGAAAGGCGTGATCGAGCTGGTCCCGGTGGCCAATCCGATTGGTCTGGGTCAGCTGCTGCAAGGCGCGCATCAAGGGCGCTTCGAGTTTGGCAGCGGCAAGAATTTCAATCGCGATTTTTCCGAGTTGAGCGAGCCGGTGGCCGAGTTGCTTGAAGGCCAGTTGGGCGATGATCCCCACAGCAACGTGCAATTGATTCGTCAGGCAATGACCACCGCGCTGGAAAACCTGCCCGCCCCAGAAAGCGAACTGCGCGGCATGCAGCGGATTCTGCTGAGCCATGCCTGCACCGCCGATGTGGTCCTCGATCTGCATTGCGATGCCGATGCGGCATTGCACATGTACGCCTTGCCGCAGCACTGGCCGCAATGGCGCTCCCTGACCGCGCATCTGAATGTGCAAGTCGCGTTGCTGGCGGAAGATTCCGGTGGCAGCTCGTTCGATGAAGCCTGTTCACTCCCATGGCTGCGCCTGTCGCGGATCTTCCCTGACGCGCAGATCCCGCTGGCCTGTCTGGCGACGACCATCGAGCTGGGCGGTCAGGCCGATACCGGCAAGCCGCAGGCCGAGGCCCATGCAGAAGGCATCCTGGCGTTTCTGGCCGAGCAGGGTTTCATCAATGGCGACTGGCCCAAGCCTGCCCACGAAGAATGCGAAGGCATGCCGTTCGAGGGCACCGAATTACTGTTTGCGCCGCATCCCGGTGTGGTGACGTTCCTGCGTGAGGCAGGCGCTGTCGTCGAAGTGGGCGAGCCGCTGTTTGAAGTCATCGATCCGCTGTCTGATCGGGTCAGCACCGTCTGCTCCAATACCGCCGGTGTGCTGTTCGCCATCGAGCGACTGCGTTACGCCCAACCGGGTTTCTGGCTGGCCAAAGTGGCGGGCCGCACCGCTCGACGTCAGGGTCGCCTGCTCAATGACTGACCCAATTGTGAGAACCGAAAGCATGAACAAACTGGAAGTCCAGGATCTGCACAAGCGCTATGGCAGCCATGAAGTGCTCAAGGGCGTTTCCCTGACGGCCAAGGCAGGCGATGTGATCAGCATCATCGGCTCCAGTGGCTCGGGTAAAAGCACGTTCCTGCGTTGCATCAACCTGCTGGAACAGCCTCATGCGGGCAAGATTCTGCTCAATAACGAAGAGCTGAAGCTGGTGGCCAACAAGGACGGCAGCATGCGTGCTGCCGACCCGAAACAGCTGCAACGCATGCGCTCCCGATTGTCCATGGTGTTCCAGCATTTCAACCTTTGGTCGCACATGACCGCGCTGGAAAACATCATCGAAGCACCGGTGCATGTGCTGGGTATCTCGAAGAAAGAAGCTCTGGAAAAGGCCGAGCATTACCTGAACAAAGTCGGCGTGGCCCATCGTAAAGATGCGTATCCGGGGCACATGTCTGGTGGTGAGCAGCAGCGCGTGGCGATTGCCCGTGCCCTGGCCATGGAGCCGGAAGTCATGCTGTTCGACGAACCGACCTCGGCGCTCGACCCGGAGCTGGTGGGTGACGTGCTCAAGGTCATGCAGGCCCTGGCGATGGAAGGCCGGACTATGGTGGTGGTGACGCACGAAATGGGTTTCGCCCGCGAGGTTTCCAATCAGCTGATCTTCCTGCACAAAGGCGTTGTCGAAGAGCGAGGCGATCCTCGTGAAGTGCTGATCAATCCGCAGTCCGAGCGCTTGCAGCAGTTCTTGTCCGGTAGCTTGAAGTAACGAAAAGTGTCGTTTAACGATGCCTTTCAAGAGGGAACAGGTCATGCTGCGCGGCAAGCGAGCTGACCTGATTGCAACAGATCCAACCCACAAGCTGTGCAGACAGTTTCAACAACAGCGATACGTTCCGGATTGCACGCCATGACCGCCCATCGAATTGGTTTTCTCATTTGGCCCAGCACCAAAGCCCTGACCCTGGCGCTGGCCGAGGAAGCCTTGCGCGTTGCTCAGCGCGTCCATCCGGAAGTGCTTTACGAACTGTCGTTTCTGCAAGCTGAAGCGCCTGCCGAAGGTGCATGGCAATTGCCCGGCGAGCCGTGGGCCGGACGCCTGGAAGGCTGCCAGAAATTATTCCTGCTGGCCGATGAGCCGCCCGCCGCCATGAGCCCCGCGCTGGCGGGCGCCCTCAAACAACTGGTGCGTGCCGGTTGTGTGATTGGTGGTTTGTCGGCCGGGGTTTACCCTTTGGCGCAACTGGGTTTGCTGGACGGTTATCGCGCGGCGGTGCACTGGCGCTGGCAGGATGATTTCAGCGAGCGCTTCCCCAAGGTCATTGCCACCAGCCACCTGTTCGACTGGGATCGGGACCGTCTGACCGCTTGCGGTGGCATGTCCGTTCTCGATCTGCTGCTGGCCGTGCTGGCTCGGGATCATGGTGCGGAGCTGGCGGGTGCGGTCTCGGAAGAACTGGTGGTCGAGCGCATCCGGGAAGGTGGCGAGCGCCAGCGTATTCCGTTGCAGAATCGATTGGGCTCCAGCCATCCGAAGCTGACCCAGGCGGTGCTGTTGATGGAGGCCAATATCGAAGAGCCGCTGACCACCGACGAAATCGCTCAGCATGTTTGCGTGTCGCGACGTCAGCTGGAGCGGATTTTCAAGCAGTACCTCAATCGCGTCCCGAGCCAGTATTACCTTGAACTGCGCCTCAACAAGGCTCGGCAGATGCTGATGCAGACCAGCAAATCGATCATTCAGATTGGCTTGTCGTGCGGGTTCTCATCGGGTCCGCACTTTTCCAGCGCCTATCGCAACTTCTTCGGCGCAACCCCTCGCGAAGACCGCAACCAGCGCCGCAGCAGCAGCCCGTTTGAATTGTCGTCGGTGCCGGCTGAGCGGGGGTGATTTCAGTTTTTTCTGATTACGAACTCTGTGGGAGCGTTGCTTGCCCGCGATAGGCATAGGTGTCTGCATATCTTTGCGTACATATCCGTTGCTGCGGTAACGGCTGCTTATGGTTGCGCCCTTACGGCGCCTCACTTTTGATAGAGCCGGAATGCCGGCCCAGTCAAAAGTAAGCAAAACGCTCTTGCCCCACCACTCGGCACCTCGCCTAGGCTCGGTGTACCCGACCGCAGACCTTGAACCGTGGGCCGCCGCGAAGGGCCATCCCTGG
>NZ_UUOC01000013.1 GCF_900590755.1 Pseudomonas viridiflava
GCGTCAGCGTTCTTCGCGGGCAAGCCCGGCTCCAACAGGGGTACGCGGTCTCCTGTTGGAGCGGTGCTTGCCCGCGAGTCAGTCGATGCGGTGTATTAGAAACACCGCGTCAGCGTTCTTCGCGGGCAAGCCCGGCTCCAACAGGGGTACGCGGTCTCATGTGGGAGCGGTGCTTGCCCGCGAGTCAGTCGATGCGGTGTATTAGAAACACCGCGTCAGCGTTCTTCGCGGGCAAGCCCGGCTCCAACAGGGGTACGCGGTCTCATGTGGGAGCGGTGCTTGCCCGCGAGTCAGTCGATGCGGTGTATTAGAAACACCGCGTCAGCGTTCTTCGCGGGCGAGCCCGGCTCCAACAAAGCCCGGATCTCCCATGCGGCGGATCAACGCTCGCGCAACGCCTCGGCTCTGGCCCGCAGGACGGGTTTGAGCAGATAGCTCAGGATGCTTTTCTTGCCGGTGATGATGTCCACCGAGGCGACCATGCCGGGGATGATCAGCAGTGGGTGCTCATCGGTGCCCAGGTGGCTGCGGTCGGTGCGCAGGGTGATCATGTAGAAGGTATTGCCCTTGTCGTCGGTGATGGTATCGGCACCGATCTGTTCAAGCCTGGCCTTGAGCCCACCGTAGATGGTGTAGTCGTAGGCGGTGAACTTGACCATGGCTTCCTGGCCAGGGCGCAGGAACGCGATGTCTTGTGGGCGAACCTTGGCTTCCACCAGCAAGGTATCGTCCAGCGGGACCACCTCAACCAGATCGCTGCCCGGCTGAACCACGCCGCCGATGGTGTTGACCATCATTTGCTTGACCACGCCGCGCACCGGCGAGGTGACCAGGGTTCGGCTGACCCGGTCAGTCAATGCCTTCCCGGTGGCCTGGGCCTTGCTCAGGTCGGTGCGGGCTTCGTTGAGCTGAGTCAGAGCGTCGCTGCGGAATTTGCCACGGGTTTCGTCGATCTTGCGTGACACTTCGCTGATCGCCGCCTGGGCACGAGGTATCGCCAGAGAGGTGGAATCCAGCTGACCACGGGTTTCGACTTCCGAGCGCTTGAGACGCAAGACTTCAACCTGAGAAATCGCACCCTGGGCCACCAGCGGCTCGGACATGGCTATTTCCTGACGCAACAGTTGCAGGCTGTTGCGGAACTGCTCCTGCTTGGAGGTGAACTCGCGCAGCTCTTGCTGACGTTGAATCACCTGCTGCTGCAGACCCGCCACTTCGTCAGTCAGTTGCTGACGACGGCTGGCATAGAGCGCCATTTCGTTGGCCGCCTGTTTCGGCACGGCTTTGAGCGCATCCGGGGCCAGAACCAGTGGCCGATCCTCGACCTCGGCACTCAAGCGATCCACACGCATCGACATGGCCAGACGATCGGCTTCGGTTTCCCCGGCATTGGACAGAAAGCGCGTGTCATCCAGACGCACCAAAGGCGCCCCGGCTTCGACAATTTGCCCTTCGTGCACGTACAACTCGGCGACGATGCCGCCTTCCAGGTTCTGGATCTTTTGCAGTTTGGAAGACGGAATCGCCTTGCCGTCACCACGGGTCACTTCGTCGATTTCAGCGAAGTGTGCCCAGGCCAGCAAGAAGAAGAAAAACGCGATCAGGCACCAGATGGTCAGGCGCACCACACGCGGTGCATCTTCAATCAGCGCCTTGTTGACCTCGGGCAGCGGCTGCCCGTGCATTGAGTCGCGGCCTTTGAAGTAGCGGCCCAGCGAGCCTTTCCAGCTCAGTAGATTAAGCGACACTGATCTGCCCCTTCTTCAACGCTTCCATGACGGCGGCTTTCGGGCCATCGGCAAGGATTTGCCCTCTATCGATCACGATCAATCTGTCCACCAACGAGAGCAGCGAAGCTCGGTGCGTCACAAGGATCACGGTTTTGGTTTCAATCACGGCGGCCAGGCGCTGTTTGAGACGCTCTTCCCCGGTGTTGTCCATGGCGCTGGTGGGTTCATCCAGCAACAGAATCGGAGGATTGAGCAGCAGCGCGCGGGCCAGGGCTACGTTTTGACGTTGCCCGCCAGACAGATTCTGCCCACGCTCACCGACCTGCAATTCATAGCCTTTGGGGTGCAGTCGGGCAAACTCATGGACACCGGCCAGCTCAGCAGCTTGCAGGACCATTTCGTCCTCGACGTAACGCGCGCCCGAAACCAGGTTGTCGCGCAAGGTGCCGCTCAGCAGCTGGATGTCCTGTGGCACATAGCCGATATTGTGGCGCAGCTCGCTGACGTCGATCTGACGAGTGTCCACGCCGTCAACCAGCAATGCCCCGGCGTCCGCCTGATACAACCCGACCAACAGTTTGGCCAGAGAGCTTTTACCAGAGCCGCTGCGACCGATGATGCCGACCTTTTCGCCTGGCCTGATGGTCAAGTTGAGGCCCTTCAGCGCAGGGTTCTGCTGCTGCGGATAGGTGAAATCCACCTGGCGGCACTCGATGGCGCCCTGCAGGGTCTGGCGAGAAAGTGGGCGCTCGTCGAAGTTACGCTCCTGTGGCAACTCCATCATCTGGTCCACCGAGACCATGGTCACTTTGGCCTGCTGATAGCGAGTCAGCAGACCGGACAATTGCCCCATCGGCGCCAGCGCGCGGCCGCTGAGCATGTAGCAGGCGATCAGACCACCCATGCTCAGATTGCCGTCAATGATCTGGTAAACGCCGAACACAATCATGGCCACGCCAGCCAGGAGCTGAATCAGCATGGTGATGTTCATCGCCAGACCCGAGAGCATTTTCACCCGAAGTTCAAGGCGGCTCAGGGTGCCAATGGTCTGTTCCCATTGGTACTGACGCTCGCTTTCAGCGTTGTTGACCTTGATCGCATCAAGGCCGGCCAGGGTTTCGATCAGGCTCGACTGGCGCTCGGCAGCCAGCACCATGGTGCGTTCCATGGTCGCCATCAGCGGCTTCTGCAACGCATAACCGATGCCCAGAGCAAGCGGGAACGCCACCACCGGAATCCACACAAGGTGACCACCCAGAATCGCGATCACCAACAGGATGAGCAAGGTAAACGGCAGATCAATCAGGCTGGTGAGGGTCAGCGAGGCGAGAAAATCACGCAGCGACTGAAACTCGTGAATGTTCTGCGCAAAACTGCCGACCCGCGCCGGACGATGACGCATGGCCATGCCAACGATTCGTTCAAACAGTGTCGCCGAAATGATCAGATCGGTTTTCTTGCCGGCCAGATCCAGACACAGGCTGCGCATGCTTTTGAGGATCAGGTCGAACAGGTACGCGCCGGTGATACCAATCGCCAGCACCCACAAAGTGGACGTCGCCTGGTTCGGCACTACCCGGTCGTAGACGTTCATCACGAACAGCGGTGCCGCCATGGCGATGATATTGATCAGCAGGCTGGCGGCAATCGCATCGGCATACAGCCAGCGCGAGCGTTTGAGGGTGTCCCGGAACCAGGAGCGTGCGCGGGGGATCAGGTTGCCCCGATTGACATCGAATTTGTGCTGCGGCTGAGCGAAGAACACCCGACCGGTGTAGTCCGCCTCCAGCAGTTCGCGGCTGACGTGGACCTCACCACCGTCGCTTTCGCTGAGTAACAGGCGAGCACTGCCATCAGCTTTCCAGCCGACCAACACGGCGCTGCGGCCGTCTTTAAGCAACAGCAGCGCTGGCATTGCAATTTCCGGGATCTGGCCCAACTGGCGCTGCAACAGACGGCCTTGCAAACCGGCACGGGCCGCAGCGCGCGGCAACAGCTCAGGCGTGAGCCGTTGCGCAGGCAGTGGCAAACCTGTGGTCAACATGGCCCGGCTGGCAGGCTTCTGATGCAGTTGGCACAGGGTCAACAGACCATCCAGTAAAGGATCGTCATGTTGGCTGCGCGGATCATGACTGAGATGAACTCGACTACCTTCTGATTCCACGCGGGTTACTCTTGAATAAGGCGGTTATACGAAAAAAAACAGCTTGATCAGTTCATGCCGGGCAGATTGATGCGCGGCTTCACATCGTTTTGCACAACGGTCGCCATCGGCGCGACGACACCCTGGCTTTTCAACAATTGCCCCATGTCCGCCTTGATACGGTACTGGGTGAACAATTGCAGGGACTTGACCTCAGCCAAGCGACGACGCGCGGTGAACAATTCGTTCTCACTGTCGAGCAGGTCGAGCAAGGTACGCTCACCGATGCTGAATTGCTTCTGATAAGCGAGGCGCACACTGGTGGCGTGATCAACGTACTTCTGAGCGATCGGCAACTGAGCCGTCGCGTTGTTGTAGGCGTTCCACGCCAGACCCAATTCTTCGTTCAATTGGCGCAAGGCGTTGTTGCGAATATCCAGCGCCTGACTGGCCAGGTAGGACTTCGATTGCAGATCGGCCTTGTTGCTGCCACCGGCGAACAGGTTCATGCGCATGCGCACCATGGCCTGCCATTCGTTGTTGTGGCCGTTCAGACCATCCACATCGTTGTCCGCCGTACGACCCAGCTCTGCATCGAAACGCGGGTAGAACGTCGATTTTGCCGCGTCGTATTGTTTTTCCGTGGCGGCAATATCCGCTTCTGCCGAACGCAGCACCGGGCTGTTCTCGATCATTTGCCGACGAGCCTCATCCAGGGACGCTGGCAGCATGTCGACAAAGGCTTGAGGTGGTGAGAGTTGATCCGCCGCCTGCCCCACTGCGCTCAGATAGTTCGTCTCTGCATCGGCAAGGTTGGTCTGTTCTGTAAGCAGATTGTTTTGCGCCTGGGCCAAACGGGCTTCAGCCTGATCCAGGTCGGCCAGCCGACCGACACCGCGCGAGGTGCGCAGCTGGATCTGATCGTAGATACGCTCGTGACTTTTCAGGTTCTCTTGCGCGAGCAGCACCATGTCCCGGCGCGTCAACACGTCCAGATAAACCTTGGCCACGTCCAGCCCGGTGCGCTCAGAAGTCCCCATCAATGCATAGGCCCGTGAGCTGACATTGGCGCGCTGGCGCCCTACTTCGCTCGACGTTGCGAAACCGTCGAAGATCATTTGCTGCAACCGAACGCTGGACTCACCACGGTTCAGGGTCTGAAAGCGATCACCGCTGCTGCCACGGGTCGTCACACTGTCGGTGCCTTCACGACCGTAGCCTGCCGCCACATCAACGCGCGGCAGGTAACCGCCCTGCGCTGCCTTGAGTTGATAGTCCGCAGACATGCGGGCATTCACCCCGGCCTGGATTTCCGGGTGAACGTCCATCGCCTGTTGCATGGCTTCAGGAAGCGTTTGCGCCTGCACACAAGTAGCAACCACGACAAAAGGCAGAACCATAAAAATCTGTGCACGCATCTTAAGTACATCCTTCACAACGGTGTTTTCAATTGGTGCTGGTGGGCAATAAAAGAGGCAGTCGAATTGACGCATGTCGAAGAGTCGCAACGACTGAACACACTGCAAATAGGACGTCTCAGAGCGTAAATATCAAAGTGACATTACGGTGGCAATTGTTTAGGATGCCGAGCAATAGGTCAATACTTTGGCATTAACAATATTTCTATAAGTTATTGTCAAATTAATGACGAATTTATGGCGTCAATATCCCGTAAGCACGTCCAGTCTTGATGGCGGTATCCCGCTCGCGACATGGAAATAACTGATTAGTGGTACCGGAGCGTTTATATGAGCAGTGTTGTTGCCATCGTTAAAAGCATTGTTGGCCAGGTGTTCGCAGTATCTCCTGAAGGTATCCGTCGGGTGCTTATAGAAGGCGACCGGATCTTCACCGGAGAGCAGATCACTACCGGCGAATCAGGTTCAGTAAGCCTCACGCTGGAAGATGGCCGCACCATCGATCTGGGTCGCGACACTCAATGGAGCAGCGCTGCGCCTGACATCGCCCAGCCCTCCGACGATGCTGTAGATGCCGCGCCTTCGATCGCCGAGCTCCAGCAAACCATTATTTCCGGTGCCGACCCTACCCAGGCCTTCGAGGCCACCGCTGCCGGTGAGCAGACCTCTGGTGATACCAGCGATGCTGGCGGCGGCCGCGGGGTTGTCACGACTGTCATGCTGCAAGAAACGGCTGGCGAAGTGGATCCCACCATTGGCTTCCCGACCGGGACATTTGGTAACGAACGCTTAACCAACACCGACTTCCTGGGCACGGCGGATCGTAACGGACAGGTTTTGGCTGCCCAGACGCAAAGCGCGACCCCAGTGGATACCTCCCCGGAGGCTTCGACGCCCGTTGATTCGACGACGCCGACCACACCGACCACTCCGGTAGATCCAACGACGCCGACTACTCCGACCACTCCGGTAGATCCAACGACGCCGACTACGCCGACCACTCCGGTGGATCCAACGACGCCGACTACGCCGACTACTCCGGTAGACCCAACGACGCCGACTACTCCGACCACTCCGGTAGATCCAACGACGCCGACTACGCCGACGACTCCGGTAGATCCAACGACGCCGACTACACCGACGACTCCGGTAGATCCAACGACGCCGACCACGCCGACTACTCCAGTAGACCCAACGACTCCGACTACACCGACTACACCGACTACTCCGGTGGATCCAACGACGCCGACTACGCCGACTACTCCGGTAGACCCAACGACGCCGACTACTCCGACTACTCCGGTGGATCCAACGACGCCGACTACTCCGACGACTCCGGTAGACCCAACGACGCCGACTACGCCGACGACTCCGGTAGATCCAACGACGCCGACTACACCGACGACTCCGGTAGACCCAACGACGCCGACTACACCGACTACTCCGGTAGATCCAACGACGCCGACTACTCCGACGACTCCGGTAGATCCAACGACGCCGACTACTCCGACGACTCCGGTAGATCCAACGACGCCGACCACGCCGACCACTCCAGTAGACCCAACGACGCCGACTACTCCGACGACTCCGGTAGATCCAACGACGCCGACCACTCCAGTAGACCCAACGACGCCGACCACGCCGACGACTCCGGTAGATCCAACGACGCCGACAACACCCACTACGCCCGCTAATACGGCCCCTGTTCTGGACCTCGATTCTCGCGATGGCAGCGCCACCACCGGCAACGCCATCGGTGTCAATCAGGGCGCAACCACTGGCGTGGCGATCGCGCCAAACGTGTCCCTTACCGACGACGGCACAACACTGAAAAACGTGGTCGTGGACGTCGCTGCTCGTCAAACCGGTGACAAGCTCATTACCTCGGGTGTCATCGGCGCAGTCAAGGTCGATACAGCCAACAGCACTGATACCCACGTCGTGTTGATCAGCAGCGACGCCGCCAATCCGGCTTCCGTTGCCGAGTTCGAGGCTGCGCTTGCAGCCATCACGTTCAGCACCACCAGCGCTGGCGCGCCACGCACCATCAGCGTTGTCGCGGATGACGGCGGTGCAACCACTACCGCTGCTACCCAGGTCACCGTCGCCCCCATCAACAACCTGACCTTGAGCGTCGACGTCGGCACTGTCGCCGAAAACGGTACCGTGACTTACACCGCAACCCTGACCCAACCGGCCAGCGCCGCGCTGACCGTGACCCTGAGCAACGGTCAGTCGATTGTCATCGCCAAGGACGCCACGTCAGGCAGCGTCGACTACACCCTGACTGGTGACGTTTACAACAGTGCGCCGCTGTCGGTAACCATCACTGGTACCGACGCCACCACTGGCGGTGGCAACTTCGACAACCTGACAATCACCCCGACTGCTGTTAACACAACCGTCACCGACACGGTCGATGTCACCACCATCAGCATCGCAAGCACCGACAGCCAGCCAGTTGTCGAAGGTGGCACGGCCCATTTCCAGCTGAGCCTCAACAACCCGGCTCATGCGGATGTTACGGTCACTGTCAGCTATACCTACGGCAATGTCACAGGTACGACTACAGTGACCATCCCGTCGGGCAGCAGTACTGCGCCCTACTCGGTCACGTTGACAGAGAACACTATCGCCGGCAGCAATCCAGGTCTGGTTGTAACCCTGAGCAATCCGGCCGGTGGCAACTTCGAGAGCCTGGTAATCGGCACCGGTACTGCAACTACGGCCATCGCCGATAACGACACGGCCAGCACGCTGACCGCAGACACCGACACGAACACGCTTGAGGATCACTCGGCTAGCGGGAACGTGCTGAGCAATGACGCCCCTGGCAACAACGGCCTGAGTGTTGCGACGTTCAGCATCGCGGGTATGACCGGCACCTTTAACGCGGGCAGCACCGCAGTACCGGTTACCGTGACCACCAGCAGTGGCACCAGCACCATTGGCACCCTGAGCCTGAACAGCACCGGCGACTACGTGTTCACTCCGGCGGCCAACTGGAACGGCGCGGTTCCAACCGTGACCTACACCACGGCGGAAGGTGCAAGCCAGACGCTGGACATCAGCATCCAGGCCGTCAACGATGCACCAATACTGGATCTCAACAGTGCAGACGGCAGTGCTTCCACTGGCAATGCCATCAGCATTAATCAGGGCGCAACAACAGGCGTGGCCATCGCGCCGAATGTGAGCCTGTCGGACGTCGACAGCTCCACCCTGAAAAACGTGATCGTGGACGTCGCCGCGCATCAAACCGGCGACAAGCTCGATACTTCAGGCGTGACCGGCGCAGTCAAGGTCGATACGGCTAACAGCACCGACACTCATATCGAGCTGATCAGCAGCGACCCGGCTAATCCGGCTACTGTTGCGCAATTCCAGGCAGCCATTGCGACAATCACATTCAGTACCACCAGTGATGTCGATTCACGCACTATCAGCATCACTGCTCATGACGGCAGTGGCTTGGCGTCCGCGACCAGCACCGCCAACACTGTGGTCACCATCGCTCCAATCAATAACCTGACCTTGACCGCCGACGCGACCGTAGCGGAAAAAGGCAGCGTGACCTACACCGTGACGCTGGATCGTCCGACCGATAGCACGTTGACTGTCATTCTTAGCAATAATCAGAGCATTACTATTGCCAAGGGTGCAGCGAGCGGTAGCAGCCAACCTTACGCCGTCGGCAACGACGCCTGGACTGGCGCTGAGCCACTGAGCGTCACCATCGCCAGCGTCACTGGCGGGACCCCTGCCGATAACCTGGAGATCAACGGCACGCCGGCAGATACTTCGGTTACAGATACGACCGACGACACGACCCTGAGCCTCAGCACTTCCACGCCATCCGGTGCCGAAGGCAGCATCGCCAATTACGCCCTGAACCTCAGCAACCCGGCGAAAACGGCCATGACCGTCACGGTCAACTATGACGACGGTGCGGGTTTTAAAGGCTCGATCGACGTTACGGTTGCAGCGGGTAGCAGCTCAACTCCGTTCACCCTCACCCTGCCAGATAACGCCACCACCAGCAGTAATCCGCCGGTAGTCCTGAGCCTCGGCACGCCAAGCGGCGGCAGCTTCGAAAACCTGGTACTCGGCACTACCAGTGTGACTACTCAAGTCACTGACGAGGCGACCGGCAGCGGCGACAGCACCACGTTGAGCCTGAGCACTTCCACACCATCCGGCGCAGAAGGCAGCATCGCCAACTACGCGCTGAACCTCAGCAACCCGGCGAAAACGGCCATGACCGTGACCGTCAACTACGACGACGGCGCCGGTTTTAAAGGCTCTATCGACGTTACCGTTGCAGCGGGTAGCAGCACCACTCCGTTTACCC
>NZ_UUOC01000040.1 GCF_900590755.1 Pseudomonas viridiflava
CCTGTGGGAGGTTCTATGTTGGCCTGCAATGCACTTTCCAGTGGGACCGGCTTTAGCCGGGAAAGCGGCATTTCAGGCGATCAATTTCGAGCGGGTGTACTGGCCTCTTCCCGGCTAAAGCCGGTCCCACATGAAAACGCGGTTTCTGTGGGAGCGGTGCTTGCCCGCGATCAACGATGACTTGGTGTGCCTGGCTGACCGCAGCGCCTGGTTCGTCGGAATGCCGCCCGGACCAAGCCTCGCTCCAACAGAACACGCTGAACCTGTGGGAGGTTCCATGTTGGCCTGCAATGCACTTTCCAGTGGGACCGGCTTTAGCCGGGAAGAGGCC